>CAVZDU010000001.1:0-1506020 GCA_963774265.1 uncultured Chloroflexia bacterium
GGTTCGTCGCTCGACGCCGCACCGTTGCAGCCCGTGCTGCCGCAGGCGCCGACCGTGGCCGTGGCGCCTTCGCCGCGCGGCGAGGCCTTGCGTTCGAGCCTGCTGAAAAAGCCGTTGGAACCCAACGCGCTCGGCGCCCCGCAGCCCGCCAAACTGCCGTTCCCGCCGCCACCGCCGCGGTTTCGCTAAGCCCGCTCGCCGAAAATCGCGCTGCCGACCCGTACATGGGTGGCGCCGAGCGCAATGGCGGTGGCGAAATCCGCGCTCATGCCCATCGACAGCAGCTTGAGGCCGTTGCGCCGCGCGATCTTGGCGGTGAGCGCGAAATGCGGACCGGGCGCCTCGTCGAGCGGCGGAATGCACATCAGACCGGAAATCGTCAAGCCGTAGTTATCGCGGGCAGCGGCAAGAAACGCGTCGGCGTCCTGCGGCAGCACGCCGGCCTTCTGCGGCTCGGCGCCGGTGTTGATCTCGGCGAACAGCAGCGGCGCGCGGCCCTGCTTGGCGATCTCCTTGCCCAGCGCCTCGCACAGGCTGGGCCTGTCGACAGAATGAATGGCGTCGAACAGCGCCACCGCCTCCTTCGCCTTGTTCGATTGCAGCGGGCCGATCAGATGCAGCGCGAGGCCGGCATGCTTGGCCATGAGCGGCGGCCATTTGGCCTTAGCTTCCTGCACGCGGTTCTCGCCGAACACGCGCTGGCCGGCGGCAATCACCGGTTCGACGGCTTCGGGCGGAAACGTCTTCGACACCGCCACCAGCGTCACCTCGGCCGGATCACGCCAGGCATCCTTGCAGGCGCGGGCGATTTCGGCGCGGACGGCGGCGAGGCCGAATGTGGTGGCTGTGGTGTTCATTCCACGCCCAATACCAGTTTGTCATCGCCCGCGAAAGCGGGCGATCGAGAGTCTGCCACTTCGTCAACCGCGCGGCTCGACGCGAACGCCATCATGCACGCGGTCGCTCGGGTGCAGGATCACCTGCTCGCCCGGCTTGAGCCCGTCGAGGACCCGCGCGGCGTGCAGATTGCGTTCGCCGATTTTGACCAGGCGGCGCTGCGCGCGGCCGTCGGCGACCACGAATACCGCCCAATTGTCGCCCTGCGCGGAACAAGGCGCCCAGCGGAACCTGCAGGGCAGTCGTCGCTGTGCCACACCACGACGCGGGCGATGATCCGATAGCCGTGGCCGAGCTGTCGCCAGGCGTCGGCGGGTCCGGTGAAATCCAGGATCACCTTGACGCGCTGCTCCTCGATGCCGAGCGCGGAGACCTTGGTAAAGCCGGTCGGCTCGATCCGCTTGACGCGGGCGTGGAGCGTCGTGTCGCCGCCCCAGCTTTCGATGCGCGCCGGCGCGCCCGGCTTGATGCGCACGGCGTCGCGCGACAGGAAATCGACGACGATTTCGAGATCGCGGGGATCGCCGAGTTCGACCAGCGGCGCGCCCGGCTGCACGACCTGTTCGCTTTCCGCGATGATCTTGAGGACTCGGCCGTCGATCGGCGAACGCACTTCGATGCAGCAGTTGGCCGAGCGCGCCGTTGGCTCGCCCGGCTGGATCATGTGCGCACGCGCGCTTTCCAGTTCGCGGCGGCGCACCTCCAGCGTGGCCACCGCGCTGGCGACGGCGGCTTCCGCCGAGGTGACGTCGAGCTTCGCCTTCTCCAGCGCGCGCGCGGAAATCGTACTGGCTGGCCGCCAGTTCCTCGGCGCGCCGCAGATCGCTTTGCGCGAATTCCAGTTGCGACTTCGCCTGCTTGATCTGGGCCTCCGCCAGGTCCACCGCCGCC
Organism: uncultured Chloroflexia bacterium; assembly: GCA_963774265.1. Classification (GTDB taxonomy): domain Bacteria; phylum Chloroflexota; class Anaerolineae; order CG2-30-64-16; family CG2-30-64-16; genus JALOOB01. Next base: position 1,789 of record CAVZDU010000001.1, read on the forward strand.
TGCGCGGCCTGCACCGCCGCCTCATTGACGCGCTGGGTACGGACATCGAGAAACGTCGGATCGGTCGGCTCGATTGATGGCGACCACCGTTTTTTGCGCCGTCACGTCGTCGCCGACCTCGCGCGGCGCGCGCAGCATCTTGCCGCCGATCGGCGCCGACACGGTATAGACCTCGCGGATGCGGGTGATGCCCTCGTCCTCGACCGTGACTTCGAGCGGACCGGTCGCGATCGCGGCGATGTCGACCGGCACCGGCTTCGGCCACAAGGCCCAGCCGATCAGGGCGACGATCCGCCAATCCGATCAGAGCTGCGACGATGCGCCGTCGCGGCCTTGCCGAACACGATTCTACTCCCGCGTCTTGAGAACTTCGATGAGGTCGAGGCGATCGATGCGCCGGCGCACGATCAGCGCCGACACCAGCGCCGCCGACGAAGCACGATCACCGTCGCCCAGCCGTAGACCGAGCGCTCGACCACCAGCGGCACACGATAAAGTTCGCTTTCGAAGCCCTGCACCATGGCATAGGCGAAGCCGTAGCCGATCGCCCAGCCGAGCGGCTGCGCCAGCAGCGTCAGCACGGCCAGTTCGCTCAGCAGGATCGCCGAGACCTCGCCCTTGTGGAATCCGAGCACGCGCAGGCTCGCCAGTTCGCGGCCCTGCTCCGACAGCGAAATCCGCGCGAAATTATAGACGACGCCGAACGCGATGATGATGCCGAGCGTACATAGATCGTGACCATGAAGAGAAGATTTTCCGCCAGGGTCTCGCGGAATTTCTTCAGCGACACACGTTGCAGCGCGATGAAATTCGCCACCGGCGTCGCCTTCAGCCGGCGGAACAGTTCATCCTGCCGGTCGGTGTCGTAAAGCAGATGCACGCCGCTGATCGAGCTGGCCTTCGCGCAGCAGCCGGTTGACCGCCGGCAGCGACATATAGGCCATCAGCCCGAGATAGCCTTGGATGATTCCGGTCACCGGCAGCCGCACCAGTGCGCCGGTCGCGTTCGAGCAGTTCGACCTCCACCAGGTCGCCGGCCTTGGCATTCAGGATGCGCGCCAGCGCGTCGCTCAGCGCGATGCCGCTTTCCGGCAGCAGCACCGGCGCGAAGCCTTCGCCGAGCACGCGGCTCAGATCGGCGGCCGGCGGCTTGCCGGTGATGGCGATGCGGCGCTCGACATGGCCGTGACGAATGTCGACCGGCACCGACCGGTAGGGCTCGGCCGCCATCACGCCCGGCAAGGCGGTGACATCGAACAGCGCCGACAGCGGCCGCTCGCGCACAAAGCTGATGGTGGCTTGCTGTCGGTCGGCGCGATTGATAGGTCACGTCGATCATGAATTCGGTGGCGCCGAACACCCACAAGGAGCCGACCAGAACCGACGACCGCCAGCGCGATGCCGATCATGCTGCTCACCGAACGCAGCGGCCAGCGCATCAGATGGCGCGCCACCATCACCAGCGACTGCGGAATTTTGAGGACGCATAGAGCGCCTCCGGCAGCAGGCGGCGGTAGATCGCCGGCGCCGGCGGCGACATCGCCACCGCCGGCGGCAGCGTCACGACGTCGCGCACCGCCTTCAGCGCGCCGACCGCCGCGGCCGCCAGCGTGACACCGGCCGCGATCACATAGACCGCGGTATCGATACGGAATACCAGGAACGGAAAGCGGTAGAACTCGGCATAAAGCCGCGTCAGGCCGAAGCCGAGCCAGGTGCCGGCCGCCAGTCCGATCACGGTGCCGACGCAGCCGATCGCCAGCGCGAATTGCAGATAATGCAGCCCGACCGCCGCGTTGCTGTAGCCAAGCGCCTTCAGCAGACCGATCTGTTCGCGCTCAAGCATGATCAGCCGCGACAGCGTCATGTTCACCAGGAACGCCGCCACCAGCAGAAATACCGGCGGAAGGATGCGGCTGATCGCCTGCAACTGCTTGAGCTCGGCATCGAGAAACGCGTGCGAGGTCTGGTCGCGCCGCCCATAAGCGCCGAGCCCGCCGTAGCGCGTCAGCAGCGCATCGAGCCGTTCGATGACTGCGGCTTCGGAAGCCTCGCGCGTCAGCTTGAGATGCACGCTGGAGAAGGCGCCGGTGAGATCGTAGGCGGCGGCGAGCGCCTTCTCGCGCATCCACACGATGCCGAAGCGGCGGTCGTCTGGCATCAGGTCATAGGGTCCGAGCGTATAGATGAATTCCGGCGACAGGGCCGTGCCGACGATGCGCAACGTGCGCTTGCGGCCGTTGAGAATGGCGTCGAATTGCGCGCCGATGCCGAAGCCTGTGCGCCTGGGCGAACGGCTCGCTGACGACGACCTCCTGCTCGTCGCGCGAGCAGCGGCAGCCGGCCGCTGCGCAGATGCAGGAGATTGAGCGTCTGCTCGCCGAAATCGGGAATCGATACTTGGATGGGGGCAGGAGGCGCCACTGGTAATGTGGGAGCGTTCATTGGGCCTCCTTTTTCGCGCCAGATTCGCCCGCCTGTTGTAGAGACGTTGCATGCAACGTCTCTACAGTCGTTGGCCGAAGAGCTTCGGTCGCATAGCGAATCTCGGTATCGACACCGGTCGTAATTTTATCGCGGCCCAACGAGTACGTGACCCACGACGCCTGGCCCTTGAGCCGGATATCGACCGGCGGGTTCAGACGGTAGATTTCGTTCCCGTACGGCGTCTTCTTGGATCGCTCGACCGCCTTCACCCACACGCAATCCATCTCGGGCTTAACCTCGCACTTGCCGTTCAGGCGGACGCCGCCGCATGGCCCGTTGCGCAAGGTCTTGGGGCAGTTCATCGGGCAGGTCATGCCCGAATAGTGCAGCACGCACTGCGCGCAATCCTGGCAGTTGAAGAGCGCGCCCTTGATGAGCTCCTCGGGCACCTTGACGATCTTGGACGAGGTCTCCATGCCAAGCTTGGCGAAGACCGGTCGCATCAGGCGCAGAACGAAGGCGCTGGCTTCCCACGACCACACCAGGGGCGCAGGATGGTCTTGGATAAATGAACGTAAAGACATTCTCTTACTCCATCCCGTGCTGCAGCTTGAATGCGCGCACTGTATTCGTCAGGAGCATCGCGACCGTCATGAGTCCCACCCCTCCAGGCACAGGCGTGATCCAGCCGGCGACTTCGACTGCCTCAGCGAAGTTGACGTCGCCCACCAGGCGGAATCCGCTCTTCTTGGTCGCGTCAGGGATACGGTTGATGCCCACATCAATCACCGCCGCGCCGGGCTTGAGCCAGTCTCCCCGCACATACTCCGGCCGCCCGATGGCCGCCACGACGATATCAGCGCGGCGCACTTTGCCGGGGAGATCCTTGGTCTTGCTGTGACAGGTCGTCACCGTGGCATCGGCATTCTGCAACAGGGCCGCCACCGGGACGCCGACGATGTTGCTCCGGCCGACGACCACCGCGTCCTTCCCGGCGATCTCAATGCCAGAGCGGACCAACATCTCAATACAGCCTGCGGGGGTGCAGGGGATGAACTGCGGTTTGCGGCCCTTCATCACGAGTTGGCCGATGTTCATCGGGTGGAAGCCGTCGACGTCCTTATTCAAGCTGATGAGGTTGAGCACCGCCTCCTCGTCTAGCCCCTTGGGCAGCGGCAACTGCACCAGGATGCCGTTCACCGCGGGATCGGCATTGAGGCTGCGCACCAGGTCTTCGACCTCAGCTTGCGTGGCGGTGGCCGGCAGGCGATGGGTGATCGAATCCATGCCGGCCTCTTCGCACGCTTTACCCTTGGATGCAACATAGCTCTGCGAAGCCGGGTTGTCGCCGACTAACACGACCACCAGGGTGGGGCACTGGCCGGTCTGCGCCTTCAGCTTCGCCGTCTCCTCCGCCGCCTCTCGGCGCACCGCTTCAGCGACGACCTTACCGTCGATTAGTTGGGCTGACATGCGTCCTCCGTGTAAAATGCTGCGTGATGCGTCCCGCCGGGATGCTTCGCGCTCGTGTATGTCTTCAAGCTCAGCAATTCTCACACTTCAATAAGTATTCGTAGGCCGCGAGCGCGGCCTTCGCGCCTTCGCCGATGGCGATCACGACCTGCTCCGCGGGCAACTGGGTCACGTCGCCGGCCGCATACAGGCCGGGCACGCCGGTCTCCGCACCGCAAGAGACCAGCACGTGGCCCGCCTCATCGATATCGGCCAGCCCCCGGACCAGCTCGCTGTGCGGTTTCAAGCCCAGCTCGACGAAGATGACATCCACATCGAGCGTGCGCTCCTCACCGAGGGGGGAGCGGACGATCAGCCGGCGGGCGAAGGTATCGCCTTCAACTGCAACCGGCGCCCAGTTCTCCAACAGCTCCACATGCGCCGCACTGGCAACCCGGCGCCCTACGGGTGAATCGAGCTCACCGTGGCTGGCCGCAATCAGGTAGAGCTTCTTCACGATCTGCGCCAGTTCGGCCGCTCCGCGCAGGGCCATCGGCCCCGAGCCGATCAACGCGACCGTCTTATCGATGTACAGCGGCGCATAGCTCACCGTCGAATAGGACACGCCCTTCAAGAAGTAGTGGTCCGCCCCCGGCACAGTGAGCCGCACCGCGTCCGCACCGGTTGCCAGGATGACCGCGCGCGCCTCCAGGCATTGACCGTCGGCCAGCGTCACCGCAAACGAGTCGCCCCTCTTCTCCAGGTTCGTCACCTTCTGAAGGATGCGCGCAAAATCCAGGTACTCGATCTCATTGCGGAAACGGCGCACCAGATCCGCGCCGTTAATCACGTTGAACGTGTCAATCCCCTCAATTTGCATCCGGGCATTGGCTTTGCCACCCAGGTCCGGGCTGATGAGGAGGCAGTTGAGCCGTTTGCGGATCGCATAGACGGCTGCGGTCAGGCCCGCCGGGCCACCGCCAATGATGATCAGGTCGATCATGTGATCCTCCTTAACCTTCAGGCGGCTCGGGGATCAACCCCGTTTCCATCATCACCTCGGTAATCCTCCGCGAGCGCAGGATCATCTCGGCCGCGTGCTTGAAAAGATCATCCTCCGCTACGGTCAGCCGCGCGATGCCCTGCTCCTGGGCCTTCATGCCGACCGCGACGGCCTCCTTGGCGTACACTTCCCATTCGACCATAGTTGGCAGGATGCAGTCTGGATCCATGCCGCCGTCAGGAGCGGCGTCAGCCAGCGCATAGGCGGCGGCCAGGCACATCTCATCGGTGATCGTTTTCGCGCGCACATCCAGCGCGCCGCGGAAGATGCCCGGAAAACCCAGCGAGTTGTTCACCTGGTTCGGAAAGTCTGACCGGCCGGTGGCCACAATCCTGGCCCCCGCGGCCTGAGCCTCCCAGGGCCAGATTTCCGGCACAGGGTTGGCGCACGCCATCAGGATCGCATCCTCAGCCATCGTGCTCACCCATTCGGGCAGGATCGTACCCGGGCCGGGCTTGCTCAACGCAATACAGACATCCGCGCCAACCAACGCTTCGGGGATGTTTCCGGTCCGTCCCTCCGCGTTCGTGATCCCGCACAGCCGCCACTTGTCAACGTACTCGGCGCGGCGCATGAAGATGTCCTGCCGCTTATCATGCAGGATGCCCTGGCTGTCAACCACCCGGCACTTCGCGGGGTCGACGCCCGCCTTGAAGCAGATGCGGGTGATCGCGACGTTCGCTGCCCCGGAGCCGAGAAAGACGATCTTCGCCTCGTTAATCGGCTTGCCGACGATCTTGAGCGCATTGACCAGGCCCGCGACGGTGACGCACGCGGTGCCCTGCTGGTCGTCATGCCAGATGGGGATCTCGGCCTTCTCGCGCAAGGTGTCGAGGATGCGGAAGCACTTAGGTTGCGACAGGTCCTCAAGGTTAACGCCGCCAAACGCAGGTTGAAGCAGTTGGACGGTGTGGATGATCTCGTCGGGGTCCTTGGTGTCCAGCATGATCGGGACTGCGTCGACGCCGCCCAGCCACTTGAAGAGCAGCGCCTTGCCCTCCATGACCGGAAGGCCTGCCTTCGGGCCGATGTCGCCCAGCCCGAGCACGCGCGTGCCATCGGAAATAACGGCCACCGTATTCCACTTGTTGGTGTACTCGTAGACCAGCTCGGGGTCTTTTTCGATGGCCCGGCAAGGGGCCGCGACCCCGGGCGTGTACCAGATGGCGAAATCGTTAATCGATCGAATGCAGCCTTTGGGGACGCTCTCGATCTTGCCGCGATAATAGCGGTGCAGGCGCATGGCGTCTGCCGAGGGCTTCTGGGCCCTCGCCAGGAGTGCTTGAATGTCCGGAGGTTCGTGCGGCCGGGCTTCCTTGACCTTCGTCATGGCGCGCCTCCTTGCGCTACGTCACGCGCGTAGGGGCGACCGGTCGGTCGCCCCTACGCGACGCACATCCTACACCCGTAGATACGAATCCGCGTAAATGACCTTGTTGAGCAAGATGCTGGACAGTCTTCCAGATGGCCACCTGCTGCGGATCGGAGAAGTCAACCGCATCTGCGGAGAGCTCCTCGCTGGCGGCCACCGCATCATAGAGGGCAAGCAACAGCCGACCTTGTGCGGTGCTGTCATCCCGTTGTTCGACGATGCGGATGAACTCGTTCTGCTTCTGATCCAGCGGATCCGCGATCATCGTGTTCAGGCCTGCGCCCATCAGCATGACGCAGTAAACGCGGTTGATCAACGGCCGCATCTCGTTGGGCACCGCGTTCGAGACGTTGCTGAGACCCACCTGCACCCCCGCACCGGTCACCTGCAGGGTGCGCACTGCTTCGATGCATTCGGGCACGTACTGTTGGCAGCCGCTGACGGTCAACACCAACGGATCAATGATGAGATCCTCCAGGGGCAGGCCGACCTCTTCACAGCGCGGGATCAGTTGCTCGAGCGCAATGTTGACACGCTCGTCCGCACTGACCGGGATACCTTCCGACCGCATCGTCAGTGCGATCAGCTTGGTCTTGTGCTTCGCAGCCACCAACGGCACCATCGCCAGGCGCTCCGGCTCGGCCGAGGTGGAGTTGATGATGGGCTGCCGCCTGATAACCTCGCAAGCCGCCTCGATCGCGGCCAGGTTGGTCGTGTCCAGGCAGAGCGGCACGTCCACGACCTCCTGCACGGCGTTCACCATCCAGGGCAGGATCTCGTGGCCAAGTTTCTTCTGCGGGCCGACGTTCAAATCCACAGCCCATGCACCCGCCTCAACCTGGCGCAATGCGGCTTCCTGGAAGAATTGCTTGTCCCGAGCGGCAAGGGCTTCCTTGACCTTGGGGGACATGATATGGATATTCTCGCCGATAATACGCATCGAACTTCCTCCTCTGGTGTTGCCATCCCCGGCGGTTCGCCGGGGACAGATGGGTAACTGTTTCGGACTAGATGTACTGCATCGCTTCACGGGCCTCTTTGCGGACCACGTAAGCACGATCCCATTCGTAGTGTTCGTCCTCGCCCAGGACGCGCTTCAGGATCAACGCGAGTTGCTGGCGCTGTTCGGCCGTCAGGTGATCGTAGCGGATCAACTTGCCGAGGCTGCGCACGGCTTTGGCGCGGATTGCGGGGCTGCCATCGGCCAGATTGGCGCGCAGCCGCTCGAAAACGGCGTCCAAGTCCTCCGCGTCGAACCGGCCTGCCGGAATCGATTCGGCAAACTTGCCGAGAGCGCGGGTGGCGCTGTCACGCAGCTCCTGATCGTCCGAAGCAGCAGCCTCGAGCGCGGTCGGCAACGCGTCGATGATCTTCGGCGATTTGACCTTGCCCAGGGCATACAACACGAAGGCGCGGCACCCGGGTTCGGGGCAAGTGTGGTGGTACTGTTCCAGCAGAGCAGGAATTACCTCCGCGCCCATGTGCCCCAGCGCCTGGCCGATGGCCATCTGGGACTTCACATCGCCGCCTTCGAGCTGCTGGATCAGGACCGGGATGGCGGGCTTACCGACACTTGCGACCAACGAGATGGCATCTTCCACGATCGTCAGATACTCAGGATGATCGAGGGTATCGATGTAAAAGAGCGCGGAAATCATCTCCACGTAGCGGCGCTTCTCATCGTCGGAGGCGCGCGGCACACGCGCACGCACCTTATCCAGGCCGATGGACACCTCTTCAGGGTTCGTGCTTGAAAGGAGCTTGGTTACCGCACGAGTCAAATCTTCCATTGGGTCTTGGCCTCCTCTGATTAGGCGACGCCCAGCACTTTTGCGCCACGGATTCTGCGCGCCTTCAACTCGGCCAGCGCGCGATTCGCCTCTTCGAGTGGATACACCTGCACCTCGGGCAAGATAGGAATCTCGGCCGCGAGCGCCAGGAACTCACGCACATCCTGCCGCGTCACATTGGCGACGCTCTTGATTTCTTTCTCCAGCCACAGGTGCGATGGGTAGTCCAACCGCAGCAATTCTTCCTGATCGCGACCCTCTTTGCGGATCGCGTTGATCACCAACCGGCCACCAGGCGACAGGTTGCCCAATGCATGGACAATAGGGCCCCAGGCCGGCGTCGTGTCGATAATCGCATCGAGCTTGATAGGAGAGGCATCCTCCGTATTGCCGGCCCACACGGCGCCAAGCTCTCGGGCAAACGCTTGCTCCTCCTTCGTGCGAGAGAACACAACTACCGGCGTGGTTGGAAAACGACGCTTCACCATCTTGAGCACCAGGTGCGCGGATGCTCCGAACCCGGTCAGACCGAGCGAGTCACCGTCCCGAAGACCGGATAGTTGCAGCGAACGGTAGCCGATCGCGCCGGCACAGAGCAGCGGCGCGGCCTGCACGTCGGTGAAGACACCCGGAATGTGGTAGACAAACGCTTCCGGCGCCACCATATACTCGGCATACCCGCCGTGCGCATCGCGTCCCGTCGCCCGGAACTGAGGGCACAGGTTCTCCTGCCCCGTCCGGCACCACTGGCATTCACCGCATGCTGAGTAAATCCAGGCCACGCCGATCCGTTCGCCGATCTGAAACGCCCCGGCCCCCGGCCCTCGCGCCGCCAAATTTCCCACCACCTGGTGCCCGAGCACAAGGGGCAACTGCGGCGGCGGGGTGCGGCCCTCGATCTCATCCAACTCCGTATGACACACGCCGCACGCCGACACCCGCACCAGGACCTCGCCGGGCCCGGGTACCGGTACGGGGAGGTCGACCAGGCGCAACGGTTGGACTTCGTCTGCGAGCCGGACGATGGCCGGCAGGATCATGGCGCGCATTTATCCGGCCAATTTGGATGCAACCTCAGCCACTGCGCGGCTCAGCAGCGCGTCTTCGGGCAAGTCGATCAGCGCCCGGCCCTGGCTGTCGAACTGGGCCACAAGCGGGTCGTAGGGCAGAGCGGCGAGCAACGGGATACCCATGCCATCAGCCTTGGCGCGCAGCTCAGGTGTCAGATCGCCCTGGACACGATTCACGATCAAGTAGGTGTTGCGGACGTTGATCTCCAACTCCTTGCTCAGGCTGACCATCGCCTCAGCCGCCACCATACCGCGCATGCTGGCGTCGCTAATGAGCAGCAGGTGATCGACATCCCTGGTGGTGCGCCGGCTCAAATGCTCCATGCCGGCCTCGTTGTCCATGATGACCCAGTCGTAGCCCCGGTTGATGCCGTCGATGATGTTGCGCAGCATGTGGTTCGCCGCGCAGTAACACCCCTGTCCTTCCGGCCGGCCCATCGCGAGCAGGTCGAAGTCATCGCCCTCTTCCACCGCCATGCGCACCGCGTAGCTCAGAAAGTCCTGCCGGGTGGTGCCCGGCGTCACGCCATCGCGCGCTTCCTCGCGGATGTCGCCCACGGTCTGGCTCAGCTTCAGGTCCAGCACCAGGTGCAGGTTGCTCGACGGGTCGGCATCAATGGCCAGGATCTTGCCGCCCTTGTTTGCGACGAGATAACGGACCAGCAGGCCAGAAAGCGTTGTCTTACCGGTGCCGCCCTTGCCGGCAACCGCGATCGTAACCGTCATTTAGAATGTTTCTCCAGGTCTTTAAGGTAGTTTACCAGAACAACCATATCGAGCGTCTCACCTTCAGGGGTCATAAACAGATCCTTCCAGGCGAACTGGCGCTCGAAGCCCAGGCGCTCGAAAGCATGGATCACCTGCGGCCGGGTTTCGACGACCTCCGCATGCACCTGGTGTAGGCCGAGCTTGCGCGCGATCTCGAGCTGCGATCGGATGATCGCCGACCCGATGCCGCGCCGGCGGAACTCGCGCGCCAGAAAGATACGAATCTCGGCCGTGTGACGCGTGTAGCCGTGGCCCAGGTGAAGCGTGCAGTTGCCGACAATACGGTCCGACACGACTGCCACCAGCGGGAAGACCCGGCTGTAATCCGGGTTTTCTGCCCAACCCGCCACCAGGCCCGGCTCGGTGACCTTGCTGCGGAAGGATTGCGTCTCTTCTTTGGGCAGGTTGACGAACAGGCCCACCAGCGCGTCGCGATCCTTCGGGACCAGAGGCCGGATCAACACGCGCAACCCGTCCGGCAGGGTGACCAGGTGCCGATAGTTGGAAAGCTGATCAGCGGATTCGACGACGGTGACCATACGATTCCTCCTCCGCTTCCCTGCGGTGCACCTAAACTCGTTCGGCCAGTGCCATTTCTACGGTCGGAAACTGCGTCATATCGGTGTGTGGCAGGAAGAGCGCCGATGTAAATGCGTCATAAAAGCTGTTGTCAGCCGAAAGCTCCAGGTAGGTCATCATACCGGCCACCTGGATCAACTGTGCGCGTACATCGCGACGCAACAGCGCCATGTATGCGCCACGGATCGATGTGTTGCCAAGGAACCGGAAGCGATCCCACGGCGAAGCCGCGCCCTCGGGCGCGGGCAGGTCGGGCAGCAGTCCTATCTGCACGGCCTTTTCGACGTTGATGTACTGGCCGAACGAGCCGCCGATCAACATCTCGGAGACATCGCTCAAGTCAACGCCCACGCTTTGAGCCATCACCGAGAAACCGGCGTAAATCGCAGCCTTTGCGCGCATCAGGTTATCGATGTCGACTTTGGTGATAACGATATCTCGCCCGTGGGCGGTCTCGCTGCCCCACGCCACGACGTATTCAGGGCCGTGCTCACCGTCTCGAATGCGGGGGATGCTGCCCATGTCATTCTGACGCAGATTGGCTGCCTTGTCTACCACGCCCGTCACGAACATCTCGGCGAGCAGCGAAAGCAGGCCCGAACCGCAAATGCCCCTGGGCTTCTCGTCTCCGCGGCCGATGACGCGGTAGGAGGGCTCCAGCGTATCGGTGTTAATCCAGACCTCTTCGATCGCGCCGGTGGTGGCTCGCATACCGTGTTCAACACCCGCGCCTTCGAAAGCCGGGCCGGCTGAGCAGGCGCAGGTGACCAGCCAGTCTGCGTTGCCCAGGACGGTCTCGCCGTTGGTGCCGATGTCGATGAAGAGGGTCAGCTCGGGCCGCTCGTGCATATGCGTATGGAGCACACCCGCGCTGATATCCGCGCCCACGTAGCTGGCGACGCCCGGCAGACAGTCGACAATGGCCTGTGGGTGCGTGGCCAGGCCCAGTTCCGTTGCGTTGATCGGCGGGGTGTGGTTGACCGCGGGAATAAACGGCGCGAGCCGGATCTGCTCCGGCGGAATAGCCAGCAGGAGGTGCATCATGGTCGGATTGGCCGCCACGGTCACCTTAAAGATCTCTGAGGGCTGGGCGTGGACCTGCTTGCAGGCCGCATCGAGAAGGCGGTTGATCGTGCCTACCACCAACTCCTGGAGTTCTTCGAGCTGGCCCGGCTTCTTGGCATAAACGATGCGCGAGATGACGTCTTCGCCGCGCGAGATCTGGCCATTGTAGTCGCCGGTTTGCGCGACGACTTCACCACTCTCCAAATCGACCAGCCACACCGAGACCGTGGTCGTGCCGATGTCGATTGCCGCACCAAAGTTACGATCGGTCTGATCGCCCGGCAGCAGGGCCAACACCTCGGCGGGACCGTTGGGCTGATCCCACCGATCCAGCGCGACAACGGCGGTGACCTCCCACGGCTCCCACGCGGTGTCACCCTCGGCTACGCTTACCCCATCAGGCGCCTCGCCGCGCAACACCGCACCCATTTGGCGGAGCATCGGGAGGCTTGTGCGCACGTCCTTCAGACCTCGCCGCGCCAGCTCGCGCGCCACGCGCGACCAGTCGTCCGTCTGATCGGAATAGTCTGGCGGGTCGAGGCGCAAGAAGTAGCGGCGGATTGACTGGTGCCGGTCCGGGTCGTAGCTGAACGGCACCTCGACGCGCGCGGCCGCCTTCTGGGTGACCAGGCGACGCTCGATCGCCTCTTGAGGTGGGATCGCGACCCAACAGTCGCCTTCGATGACCGTCTGGCACGCCAGCGCGTAACCCGCGTTCACATCCTCGGAGGAGAGACGGATGGTGGACCGGCGCCGGACCGCAGAGCGCGCGTTGTCGACGACCACCGCGCAGCGGCCACAACGTCCCTGGCCGCCACACGGCTGATTCAGATCGAACCCGGCTTGGCGCGCGGCCTCTCCCAGGGTCGTCCCGCTGGGCGCCTCAACTGCGACGTTGCCGGGCTCGAAATGAATCGTATAGTTCATGTCGACATCAACCCACGTCGTAGGCGGGATCGACCAGGAATTTCTGCATATCTGCAGCCGCGCGTTTGCCCGCACCCATCGCGCTGATAACCGTGGCCGCGCCAGTGACCACGTCGCCGCCGGCCCACACGCCCGCTAGCTTCGTCCTTCCCGTTTCGGGGTCGGCAATGACCGTGCCGTGCCGGCTCCGCTCCAATCCACGTGCGTCGGTGAAGACGATTGGGTTGGGGCTGGTGCCCAGGGCGAAGATGACCGTGTCGACGGCCATCTCGAACTCCGAGCCTTCGATGGGGACCGGCGAGCGGCGGCCCGAAGCATCCGGCTCACCCAGCTCCATGCGAATGCAGCGCATGCCGGTCACGTTGCCCTTCTCGTCACCGAGGATTGCCACTGGGTTGGTGAGGAAATCAAAGATCACACCCTCTTCGCCAGCGTGGTGGAACTCCTCCTCGCGGGCGGGCACTTCAGTTCGGGAGCGCCGGTAGACGATATGCACGTCTCCTGCGGAGAGGCCGTCGCCATATCCCGAGCCGTTATCATCGACAGGACCATAGAGCATCTGCAGGCGCTTGGCGCTGCGTGCCGAATCCATGGCCACGTTGCCCGCGCCGATCACGGCCACATGGCGGCCCGTCTTGACCGGGGTGTCATAATCCGGGAACTTGTAACCCTTCATCAGGTTGACGCGGGTCAGGAACTCGTTGGCAGACATCACGCCGTTCAGATTGATGCCAGGAATGCGCATGAAGGAAGGCAACCCGGCGCCTGTGCCCAGGAAGATCGCGTCGTATTCCTGCAGTAGTTCGTCCAATGTGTATGTATTTCCGATGACGTGGTTGGTCAGCAGCTCAATGCCCAGATAGTCGACCGCGGTCTTGATTTCCGAGTTGATGATGCTTTTGGGCAGACGGAACTCGGGGATACCGTAGATCAACACGCCGCCGGGTAGGTGCAGCGACTCGAAGATCGTGACCTTGTGGCCCAGCTTGGCCAGGTCCACCGCACAGGTGAGCCCTGCGGGGCCGGAGCCCACCACTGCAACCTTGCGGCCGGTGGGCGGGGCAGCCACGGGCGGGCACGCATTCTCCCGGATCGCATAGTCGCCCACGAAGCGTTCGAGGCGGCCGATTGCGACGGGCTGGCCCTTCTTTCCCAGAATGCAGACTGACTCGCACTGCGACTCCTGCGGGCAGACGCGACCGCAGATGGCTGGAAGGTTATTCTTGGCCTTCATCGCCTCGACCGAGCCGATGAAATCGCCCTCGCGGAGCGCCTTGATGAATTGCGGGATCTGAACGCCCACGGGGCAGCCGCCGACGCAAAGGGGCTTAACGCATTGAAGACAACGCTGCGCCTCGATCTGCGCCAGCTCCCAGGTAAAACCCAGCGCAACCTCATCGAAGTTGGCGCTGCGGACATCCGCGTCTTGCGTCGGCATATCCTGCCGCTTGATCTGCATACGTTCTTTGTTGGTAAGCTCAGCCATCATTCACCCCCGGCGACCGCAACTTCATCAAGCTCGCGCGCGGCCTTGTCGAGATTACACTCGTGGTCGCGCGTGTGGCGCTGCCAGTGGTCGATCGCCGTCTTCTCCTCATCGCGGTAGAACTGAACGCGAGAGAGCAGGTTGTTCCAATCCACCAGGTGCCCATCGAACTCAGGGCCATCGACGCAGACGAACTTCGCGCCCTCAGTCATAGCCACCCGGCAGCCGCCGCACATGCCCGTGCCGTCGATCATGATCGTGTTCAGGCTGACGATGGTCGGCACGTTGAACGGCTGGGTCGTCAGGGAGACGAACTTCATCATGATGGTGGGGCCGATAGCCCAAACCTTCGCCACCGGTGCACCAGCTTCCAGCAGCTCCTTCAGCGGCTGCGTCACCAACGCCTTGCGGCCGTACGTGCCGTCATCCGTGCAAACAATCAACTCATCCGACACCTCGGCCATCTTCTCTTCCCAAAAAAGAAGTTCCTTGGTGCGCGCACCGATGATGGAAACAACATGATTGCCGGCGGCCTTCAGGTCGCGCGCGATGGGATACATGGGCGCGATGCCCACGCCACCCGCGACACAGACCACCGTGCCGAAGTTCTCGATCTCGGTGGGATGGCCCAACGGGCCCGCGACGGAGTAAAACCCATCGCCCACCTCGAATTGGCCCATTTCCATCGTGGACTTGCCAACTTCCTGGAAAATCAGGGTGATTGTTCCAGCAGCCGCGTCGCTGTCGGCGATCGTAAGGGGAATGCGTTCGCCATGCTCCGTCGCAATGACAATCACAAATTGACCGGCCTTCGCTTTGCGCGCTACGTGGGGCGCGGCCACCACAACCAGCTTGGTGACGTCGCTAAGGACCTGTTTCTCAAGAATTTTGTACATCTTGGCTTCTTTCTTTCACGATCAGGACTGTTGCTACGGTCTCGGCAGAAGGTCCGGCGCCGCAAAGCCAGCTTACCACGAAGCGCGCGCAAATGGAATGATAAAAATCAGCCCTTTGTCCGGGCGCTGGGAGTGAGAAGCCAGCCTTCACTCCCAGCGTTCCAAGTCATGGTCACCAGGCGGTCTTCAGGTACCGCGGCAGGTCCACGGCCTCGCGCGGACCTACCTTGATCTGCCAGCCGGGGAGTTCTTCTTCTAGCTCACCCATGAGCACGGCGACATGGCCAGGGATAACCACCTTACGATGGCTGATCTTCTCCGCAACACCGGTATTCTTGACCGACTTCGCGATCTTTTCGGCATCGAACTTGCCGGCCGCCCACGCGGTGAGCACGCTCATGCCCTCCGCATCGGCCACCAGCAGCCACGCAGGCATGCCGCTCGATTCCATCTCGTTCGCCACCGCGAAGTAGGTGATCGAGAAGTTCGTAGTCACCAGCAGCGGCGCATCCGCGGTCGGCTTGTTGATCTCGTAGATGCCCGGCTCGACCTGGATCGGCTTCTGCGGGTCGGTGAACAGGTTGGCGCGCAGGACGAGCAGCGGATAGACCTCCGCTGGCTCGAAGCGGCTCAAAACGACAAAACCCGCGTACTTGGCAATCTGCTGGCCGGCCAGGAGCATCTCCATGCCCGGCTCAACCGTGCCCAAGTAGGGGAACGCGATGATCGGGTAGCCGAGCAGTCGGAAATTCTTCTTCAACGCCAGGCGGCGCAGTTGCGTCATTCCGGACAGCGACGCGCCGAATCCGCGCGCTGTGGGATCGAGCACCAGATCCTCAACCCCGGCCGCGACCAGCTTCTCGGCCAGCTCAGCCAGGCCTGGCAGGGTTTCCGCCCGAACCACCAGTGGCGCCTTGGCGGCCTTGGCCAATACAGCCATGGCTTCCAAATTGGCCGCAGTCGCCGCACAGAGCAGCGGAGTGACTCCGCCCACCTTAGTCAAACCGGCCTCGATGACCGCGGGATTCTCGCTGACGAGGATCACCGGAATGGTCGTCGCCGCGCGCACGGCCGCCACGGCTGATGCGAAGGTCGCCGCGTCACCTGACACACAGTCCACCGCCAGGCCGTCCACCCGCAGCACCATACCTACGTAGTCGACCTTGTAGTCGGCCACGGATTTCGCCAGGCTGGCGATCTCAGCCGCAGTCATGTTGTCCGCGACGCGCACAAACACACCCGCCGGATTGAAGAACGTCTTCTCATGGCGGAAGAGCACCGTCTCGTTCCCGGCCTTCACCTCGCGGCCGTCCGCGGACAGTGTAATGAGCCGAATGGGAGGCGCGGCGGCAGCGGACAGCTTGGCTTTCGCCTCTGCATTCACATAGGGACACAACGCCAGTTCCGCCTGCTTGGCAGCCAGCTTCATGGCGAAGGCCAGGCATGTGGGATAACCGCATTCCTTGCAGTTGGCGTGCGCTTTCTCTGCCGGATCCTTGCTACTGCCGGGCAGCAATTTGTAGATTTCAAGACCAGTCAGGGCCATGATTCATCTCCTCCTACTGCGAAACGGCCAGCGCGCCGATCATCAGTTTGATCCGCCGCACCGTCTCAGGATGCCGCAGCACCACAATATCTGCACCCGACTCCACCAGCGCACCCGCGGTCATGGTCTCCCAGTTGACCGCGCGGCTCGCCCAGTCGCCCCACGCAGCGGGCACCCCCTCAGCCGCGCGCGCTTCTTTGGTGCGCCACGCCTCTTCGCCTGGGGTCACCAGCATGGGCTGCTGGGTCATTCCGTCGCCCTGAAGGCCTGCCAGGCGCAAACGTTCCATGACGCTATAGCCATACTCGATGCCATAGCCCAATCCGCCTGTAGTCGGATCGGTGATGATGCGCTCCATCGGCATACCCATGTCGTGGATCAAAATGTTGAGCTGCTTTGACAGATTCACATCCATGGGCGTCTTGGCAGTAACCAGGTGGCCGTTGGCCATAGCCGCTGCGACGATGGTCCGGTAGTTCTTGTCTTCGCACGCACCAAGCACGAGTTTTTCACCCGCGCCTTCCTCGGCGCAGGCCACGAGCACATCATTGTCCAACTCGGCCTGACCCGGGCCAAGGACGATGAGCGGAACCGTGGTGGCATTGAGAACGCGGCGCAAGGTCGCGCGCGCGGAGGCGCCAGTGATGCGCGCGCCGTCGGCGTCGGCAGTGAAGAACCGCAGACAGATAAGGTCCGCACCCGCAGCCTCGGCCTGTTGGGCCCAAAGGCCCGGATCATTCAGCGCATCGCCCCACGCACCTGTGAGTGCGGCCGACCATTCGTCACCAGGATTGCGGTTCCAGACTTCGACCGCCACCAGCGGCGGGTTCGGGGTCTGGCCTTCGAAACCGAGGAACGGCAACGTGCTCTGGCCGCCAACGACCGCGGCCTTCCCGCGCGTGCCGCCTTCGGCCGCGGTTGCGCCCACTGAGATGGGGCGAATGACGCCGGCCCATTTTTCAACGGGAGTTTCGACCGTTACGGGCATGAGAAAACCTCCTCTGAGAGTGGGTGAAACAAAGAAATGGAGCCTTACCAGTACCGCTCGACGTGGATCTGGCCGGGCTCCTTTTTGGTATGTTCCTTGTACCCTTCGTCTCTTAGCATCGAGACCGTATCATCAATCATCTGCGGGCTGCCGCAGAGAAAAAAGTGCGTGTTTTCAGGCGCAGGGCGGAAGCCCCAGGCCCTCTTGATCGCGTCCTTCTTCCACAGGTCCTGCACATAGCCCACCTGGCCAGGCCAGGGCGCCGGCTCACTTTGAGGCCGGCTGATCACCGGGTTATAACTCAGGTTCTTGCATAGGTGCTGCAAGGTCAACAGCTCAGAGCGATAGCCGAGATCCCACGAGTGTCGTGCACCGTGCAGCACAGCAAACCGGCGGCTGCTCCCGCAAGTCAGGTGCGTGGATAACATACTCATGTATGGCGCCAACCCGGTGCCGGTGGCGATCATCACCACGTTTTGATCCTCCGGCACCTGGTCAAACGTGAACATGCCGGTGATCTTGGGCGAAAGCCAGATGCGGTCGCCCATTTTGAGTGCAAACAAGCGCGGAGTCAACGCACCTGAAGTGACCAGCGCCACGTAGAATTCCATGTACTCGCGCGTCAACGATGACGATGCGATGGAATAGGCCCGGCGGATCAATTTCCCGGAGGGGGGATCCGCAGGCGGCTCTTCCGGCTCGGACATGGCGTAACGCGGCGCGCTGTCGGGCAGACCCAACACACCAAACTGTCCAGGTGTGAATGAGGGCACCTGCCACCCATCGGGCACGACGCGCAGGATAATCAGCCAGGGCGAGATTTCAGTACGCAGGGCTACTACGGCGTTGAGAGTCGGCTCAGGCACGAGAGGGCTCCTTGTCCCACAGGGGCGGTTCCCAGTGGGACGGCACATCAGGTTGATGACCTATTATACCCGCGCCTGGCCTGGTTGTTAAGACTCTATACTGTTACTTCTTGGGCAGCCCATAACGCTGCCGGAAAAGGTCCATCGGCGTGGGCCGAGCCGCGTGCATGCCCTGCATTTTGATGTATTCCGGCCCGGCCAATGCCTTCACCACATCGCGCAGATTTACCACCGAAGCCGGCCACGTCTTGCCACCGGCATTGTGCATGAAAAACAGGTGATCCACCCCCCTGTCGGCCATGAGTTGCACGGTGGCCGACAGGGGGATGTCGGCCATCGCCTCGGGCACATCCTCGTCCATGATGTCTTGGGCGGTCAAGACCTTCGAAGTTTCGGAAACCTCGAAAGTCTGCGCGACGCGCACAAAGGCCACTGCCATCATGCGCTCGTTGATCCAGCCCCGCGCGTCGCCGTCGTCGTCCATTACGACAATGGCCGTCCACCCTTGTTCCACCATCTGCTGGGCAAGGGGTATGATCGGGTCGTCCACCTTACAGGTGGGTACGCCGATGCGCATGACATCACGGACGAGAAGTGGTTCGCTCATGTTTGGTAGCCTGCCCGTTGACGGGCAGGTGGCCGCTCATCCTAGAACATCGGATCCATCATCAACGCCGGATGGCCGGTCGACTCGAGATGAGCCAGCAGGCCGTCGACGTCGGTGCAGATCGTTTCATCCGCGATCTTGCTGATCAGGTCGGGGTCGCCCTCGCGCTCGGCAACGGCCTGCAGCTCTGCGGCCATGGTCTGCTTGAGCACGCTGGACATCCAGACGACGCGGCTGAACCCACCATCTGCCGAGATGAACTTCGGGCTGGTCAGGTAGTACTTACCGACGCCCATGACGCCTGGGGTTTGCAGGCCGCCACCGGCCATGCCGGCCAGCGTGGAGAAGGTCATGCCCGCCGGGGTCATGCTCGTGTCCTCGCGGGAGACGACCATCACGCCGTTGGCCTCAGGAACCAGCATCACGATGCACTCGAAGCAACCGCAGGCCGTCATCGGACTGTTCATGATCGAGTACATGGCCACTTCTTGCACGGTGCCGTTGGATTTCTGCTGCGCGATCTCGTTCAGACCCGCGTAGATACCCTGGTCTCGGTCGATGGCCATGCCCTTGCGGATCGGCTGGTTCGGGCCGGTCGGGTTGATCTGGAAGGATGCCGCGCAGTCCAGGTAGTTGTATGCGCCGCAGAGGCCCAAGCGCTGCGGGCTGACCAGGCAGAGGTGGGTGGGTGCGAACGACTGGCATAGCGTGCAGGTGTAGAACTCCTCAACAGCCTCGTCGGTCATGTCGGCCAGGCGGTTGTTGCGGTAGTCATAGGCCTCGCGCGCCTTCTGCAGCCACTCGGCGTGCAGCGCCGGATCGGTGATGATCTTGACCTGGACCTTGTCGACGATCGCGCCGAAGTCGGCCATGAAGCGGGCGTGCAGGATGTCGCCGAAGTGCTTGAGCTCGAAGCCCTTTTCGGCCGCGGCCTTGCTGATGCGGATCCAGGTGATGTCGCGCTGGCCGATGTGCTGGATGCCGCTGGCGCCGTTGCACGAAGTAGTGAATCTGGCGCTCGAGCACCGGCTCGAAGTCCTTCTGCATCTTGCGGCCGGCCACCTCGACGAGGATGCCCATATCGATGGACGCCGCCCTCGGGCAGATCCTCGAAGCTCGGACCGATCACCTCGATCTTGCCGTCCTCGACCTGATCCATGTCGATCATGCGCAGGTACTCGAACGCGCGGCTGTACTTGCCGCCGAACTCAACGCGCATGTCCTTCTTGCGAACGACCTCGCCCTCGAACGCCGAGCCGTAGGGCACCGGGATCGGGACTTCAGTCAGCTTGATCTTGACGCCGCGGGTCTCGACGCACTTCTGCACCAGTTTCTCCGCGCGCTCCAGGTCATCCTTGCCCTCGATCTCGTTGAAGGGCATGGAGATGACGTGCTCGTACGTCGTCACGCCGGTGGGCAGAATCTGCGGGATGCGGGTGTCCGCGATGACGGGGAAGCCGTAGTTGATTGCGCCGGCTGCGGCCGCGTACTTCAGGTCATCGACCTCACCCAGCGCCAGCACAAACGCAAAAACGCGCTGCCGATTGTAGAGCAGGATGTCCTTGGCCTGGCCGCCCTTCATGCCGCCAAAGGTTAGCGCAGAGCGGGTGGCGAAGCCCAATGGGGTAGATGGCCGAGAGCGTGTCAAGGCCGAACGGCACGATGTACGTGTCGTAGCCCATCTCGACGCCCTCTTCCATTAACTGGTGGATCATCGAGCGGCCGTTGACGTTGCCGCAGAGGAAGATCAGGATGTTGCGCTTTTGCAGCTCGCGCACGATCTTGACCGCAACCTCGTTGCTCTTGGCGCAGCCGACGATGGCCGCGAAGCCGGGCATGCGGCCATCGACCAGCTGGATGCCCCAGGCGCGGAGCTGCACGTCGTCGATCGGGCCGTTGAGCAACCGCGCCGTTGCCGTTGCTGCGGCCAACCGTCCGGGCTGGTGAAGCTGCCGCCGGCCATGTGAAAGCCAGCCTTGAGGCCAGGCTCTTCGCCGTAGACGAAGCGCACCGCCTCGATGATCTCGGCGGACAGCAGCGTTGCCATGCCGGAGTCCAGCGTCTCGCCCAGGTAGGGCGTCCAGCACTGCGCGGTCGGCATCGGATGCAGCAGATCCTTGGCGTGCTCGAGCACCGGCGTCAGCTCGCCCAGCTTGGTGACCTCGCGGCCGGTCATGCCCAGGATCGTGGGCAGGTAGTAGGCAGTATTCGGAAAAGCCACCGGCGTTTCAGGCCCGCGTTCCTTGAGGGCCTTGTTGAGCAACGCCTCGGCTTCCTGGGTGATCAGGTTCGCGCCGCGGATGGCGCGGGTAGCGATGTATCGTGACATGTATGCTCCTCCTCCGTTGCAGTCGGACGCAAGTTGAAGGACGACCTTCCATCCGTCCCTGACCTGCTCCATTCGTTACCCGTAAATCTCCGCCATCTGCTCTTCGACCGGCAGCTCGAGATACGCTTCCATCGCCGCGTCGCCGGATGCGCCAAAGCGGGTCGGGTCGTAGACGGGCAGCTTGAGCGCAGCGCGCTTCTTGTCGATGTGCTCCAGCGTCTTCCGGACGATCTCCGCGGGCTCGACCACGAACTCCAGCTTGCCGCCGAAGCGTTCCTCCCATTCCTTCGAGAGGATCTCGGTCACGCCATCGGAGAAGTCCACCGGGTTGCGGACACCCATCATGACGTACGCGCCGGAGCCGGCGCAGTACGCGGCGATGGCCAGCGCCTTCTCGCTCATCCACTCGGGCGCCAGGCCCACGGCCGGGATGTCGCTGATGTCGTCGCCCAGGCCACCTTCGGTCGCCATCTGGCGTCAGGACGGTGAGGATGCGGCTGTTGTCCACGCAGGAGCCCAGGTGCAGCACCGGCGGGATGCCGATCGTCTCGCAGATCTCGCGCAGGCCGGGGCCGACCTTATCCAGGCCCGCCTCGCCGAGCAGGTAGCCGTACTTGCCCGCGGCGAGCGCGCCGCAGCCGGTGGCGACGACGAGGACATCGTTCTTCAGCAGCTCGGTGATGACCTCCATGTGCGCCTTGTCCTGCGTCAGGCCGGGGTTGTTGCAGCCGACGTCGGCCGCCACACCGCGGAGACGGCCGGTGGCGATGGCTTCGTTCAGCGGCCGGAACGACTGCCGGTACATGCCGCCCAGCATGTAGTTCAGGTACTCATGGCTGAAGCCCGGCACCACCGCCTGTGCGCTCGACTTGGGGATGCGCGTCTCGCCGCGGTTGGCGTAGTTGTCGCAGGCGCGCTTCACGATGCTCTTGGCGATGTCCAGCGCGTGATGCTCGTCGAACTCGATGTGCGTCGCGCCGGTCATCTTCACCTTCGGGCTGGTGGTGATGATCTCGGTGTGGAAGTGGCTCCGCCACGCCGGTCAGCGACTGCATGATGCACTGCACGTCCACGACCATCGCCTCGATGGCGCCGGTCAGGATCGCCAGCTCCTGGTTCAGGAAGTTGCCGGCCGAGGGGATGCCCTGGCGCATCATCACCTCGTTGGAGGTGCAGCAGATGCCGGCCAGGTTGATGCCGTCCGCGCCCTTGCTCTTGGCGTAGGCGATCAGCTCGGGGTCCTGGACCGCGGTCACGATCATCTCGGAGAGGGTCGGTTCGTGGCCGTGGACGATGATGTTGACCTGCTTCTCTTCCAGGCAGCCCAGGTTGACCTCACCGACCTTGGGGCTGGGGGTGCCGAAGAGGATGTCGGAGATGTCGGTGGCCCACATCGAGCCGCCCCAGCCGTCGGACAGCGCGGTGCGCACGGCGGCCAAGAGGATGTGGCTGGCGTCCTGGTCGTCGCCCATGTGCGTGCGGTGCAGGATTTCGACGACCTCACGGTCGATGCCGCGCGGGGCCACGCCCTGCTCCTTCCAGATCGCCTGGCGCTTGGCCGGCGCGGTCGAGAGGTAGCTCAACTGGCCGCGCTGCTGGCCGAACTCGCCGATCGCCTTGTTCGCCACGTCCAGGGTGATCTCCTTGATCGTGCGCCCCTTGGTCGCGATGCCGTGCTTCGCGGCGACTGCGTACAGCTTGGCCTCATCGCGGACTTCGTAACCCTGGGCCTCGCCCAACGCGACCGCCTGCAGGGTAAAGGCCAGATCGCGGCCGTGGTCGGAGTGCGCAGCCGATCCGGCGGCGATGGCGCGCGCCAGGTTGCGCGCGGCGATGGTATCCACCGTCGCACCGCAGATGCCCACCTGCCCATCCTTGGTGAGCCGGCACGGCCCCATGTAGCAGTTCTTGCAGCAGATGCCGGACTGGCCGTTGCCGATGGTGCAGGGTTTGAAATCTGCCGCGCGGCTGAAGGAGGTCGAGATGCCCGCCACGTTGGCCCAATCCAGGATGTCGCAGGCCGCCGGATCAATGCTCGGAACGATGTTGATCTTCGCCATGAGTGTTACTCCTTAACGTTTCGTCTTCAGATCCCGCTCGTCGGTCTTGTATTGGCGCATACCCAGACGATTCCACGCGGGATCGCGGTGGCCGTCCTGCATGGGCACCGGCTGAGTCATGATGCCGGAGCCCTCTGTGGCGACCGGGTACCCAGCCTCCTCCAGGGTCGCCATGATGGCGCCCGGAGTTACAGCCGCCGGGTCGTAGGACACGGCGACCATACGGAAGGCGGAGCTGGCAATAATGTCCGTGACGCCGTTCAACTGGCTCAGGGCATCTCGCACCTTCAGAATGTGATGGTCGGCCCACAGATCGGGCACGTTGAATTGGACTTTCTCCATGATGGGCATGCCTCCTTGAGGTGTGTGCATTGGTTCCAGGGTGGGGGCGGGAGTCATCGCCGCCTCTCGTTGCGGTAGACCGGCGATCTCACGCCGGTGTTCGATATAAATCTCACAAAAATCACAGGTGATGTGGAGCGGAGCGCAGCAGCACGGGCTGCCTGCACATTGCTCCCAGCAGGAGCAGCCGTCGAGTGGAACGGAGCACTCCGCGCACGAAATCAGCCAGCCCGCAGGCTTGCCGTTTCCGTGCGCTCCGACGAGCTCCTGTCTAATCTCCCAACACGTTCTCACGTTTCACTCTCGATGGCTGAAGTTGAAGGGCCGGCAGGGTCAGGCAGCGCCGGCACATCGTGCATCTTTGCACGGAGTCGCGTGTTTCGCTATGACGGCCATCATGAATGGCCATTATCTCTGGGGAAAAAAAAACGCCTGACCCGCGCGCAATAGCGGGTCAGGCGTTCGTCACCTGGCAGATGGGGCAGGCCGTCATCAGCCTGCAAGATATACTCAATTAGAGTACAAGGTCGAAAGAGACAAATACATGATCTTAATCATGTATCAGGCTGGGTTTAATTTCACAACAATGATATACTCTGAAAGAATCCCTGAAGTCATTATGTCGCATAATGTGACAAGGAGGTCATCGATGCCAAAGCCTGTCGTGCTCGTCGGCGCCCTGGATACCAAGGGCGAAGAGTTCCGCTTTGTCCGCGATCTGATCGCAGCGCGCGGGCTGGAAACGATCCTGGTGGACTTCGGCGTGGTGGGCGACCCGCCTGTGCAGCCGGATGTCACGGCCGATGAGGTCGCGCGTGCCGGCGGCAGCAGCATCGCCGAGCTGCGTGCCAGTCAATGACAAGACCGTTGCGATGGAGACCATGGCCGCTGGTCTGGCGAAGGTCGTCAAGGGTCTGTATGATGCGGGCCGATTGGGCGGCATCCTGGGCATGGCTGGCAGCGGCGGCACCTCCATCGCCACGCGCGGCCATGCGCGGGCTGCCAATCGGCGTGCCCAAGGTGATGGCTTCCACGGTGGGCGGCGGCGACGTGTCGGCCTACGTCGGCACGACCGACATCACCATGATGCCGACCGTGGTGGACGTGGCCGGCATCAACTCGATCAGCCGGCACATCTACGCCAACGCAGCGGGCGC
This sequence comes from uncultured Chloroflexia bacterium, assembly GCA_963774265.1. GTDB lineage: Bacteria > Chloroflexota > Anaerolineae > CG2-30-64-16 > CG2-30-64-16 > JALOOB01. Next base: position 26,579 of record CAVZDU010000001.1, read on the forward strand.
GATCGCCGGCATGGTTAGCCAGGCGCTGCCCGAGGTCGCTGAGGCTAAGCCACTGATCACCGCCAGCATGTTCGGCAACACCACCGCAGTGCGTGAGCCGGGCGCAGAAGGCGCTGGAGGCTCAAGGCTACGAGGTGCTGGTCTTCCACGCCACCGGCACCGGCGGCAAGACCATGGAATCGCTGATCGCCAGCGGCTTCATCACCGCCAGCCTCGACATTACCACCACCGAGCTGGCCGACTACGTCTGCGGCGGCGTGATGAGCGCCGGGCCCGAGCGCATGCTGGCCGCCGCGCGCGCCGGCATCCCCACCGTGCTTGCCCCCGGCTGCGTCGACATGTGCAACTTCTGGGGCATCGACACCGTGCCGCAGCAGTACCAGGGGCGCAACCTCTACCAGTGGAACCCGAACGTGACCCTGATGCGCACCACGATCAGCGAGAACATCCGCATGGGCCAGATGATCGCCGCGGCAGCGAACGCCGCAACGGGACCGGTCGCAATCCTGTTGCCGCTCAAGGGCGTGTCACAGCTCGATAGCCCCGGCGGCCTCTACTGGGATCCTGAGGCCGACGCCGCCTGCTTCGACGCGATCAAGGCGAACCTCAAGCCCGGCATTCCGGTGATCGAGATGGATCACAATATCAACGACCCCGAGTTTGCGGACAAGGCGGTCGAGATGTTGTTGGGGATGTTGAAGACGAATTGAGATGTAAGAGTGAAGATTCAAGATTGGCGCCAGTGTGGAACAATCTTAACTGCAATCTTCAATCACTAATCGCTAATCGGAGGGACAGTATGGCATTCATCACGCGCGAAGAAGCGCTGAAGCACCTGCAGGCCCAGGGCGCGGCAGGCAAGCCCATCGTCGGCTGCGGCGCGGGCACGGGCATCTCGGCCAAGTGCGCCGAGGCCGGCGGCGCCGACCTGATCATCATCTACAACTCGGGGCGCTACCGCATGGCGGGCCGCGGCTCGCTGGCCGGCCTGCTGTCCTACGGCGACGCCAACGGCATCGTGGTCGAAATGGCCGCGGAGGTGTTGCCGGTCGTCAAGAACACGCCGGTGCTGGCCGGCGTCAACGGCACCGATCCCTTCCGTCTGATGCCCGTCTTCCTCAAGCAGCTCAAGGAGATGGGTTTCACCGGCGTGCAGAACTTCCCCACCGTGGGCCTGATCGACGGCAACTTCCGCGCCAACCTGGAAGCCACTGGCATGGGCTACGACAAGGAGATCGAGGTCATCGCCGAGGCGCACAAGCTGGACCTGTTGACCACGCCCTACGTGTTCGACACCGACCAGGCCACGCGATGGCCAAGGCGGGCGCGGACATGCTGGTGGCGCACGTCGGCCTGACCACCGGCGGCTCCATCGGCGCCGGGGTCGCGATGACGCTGGACGAGGCGATCGACCGGGTCATGCAGATCGCCGCGGCGGGCCGCAAGGCTAAGCCCGACATCCTGATCGATCTGCCACGGCGGCCCGTTTGACGAGCCGGAGGCGGTGGCTCAGGCGCATGCTCCACATGCCGGGGATCGCCGGCTTCTTCGGCGCCACCAGCATCGAGCGCCTGCCCACCGAACGCGCGATCACGGGGCAGGTGAAGAATTTCAAGGGGATGAAGCTGGGCTAGGCGCCTCCTCCGGGATCTCTGCGTTTCCTGCTTGCACAGCTGCTCCCTGGCGCCGCCGTGGGCGGCGCCAGGTCAGGTGCTGGAGAAACGACTCAACCCTGTTTATGGCGCTCCTCGCAACTCACCTCACTTTTTCGACACCGAATCATCCGCCCGGGCAAGCTCGATGGCTTTCGCGGCCACTTGATGACCGAGTTGCTCGCCTGCACTGATATCGCTGCGAAAATGGAGGCCGGCCCAGATGCGCGACTCTCCGGCTTCGTCGGCCAGTGCATTGAAGCTATCCGCCGAGTATGGGAACAGGTAACCCAGGATGTCGGCGGACGCAGTTGACAGACAGCTGTGCGCCGACGGGTAGCTTGGATGGTTCGGCGTGGCGAACAGCGTCTTGAATGCCGGATCGAGCTGGAACGGCCGGATAGCCCAGTAGGTGTACTTGGCGTCCCAGCAAGCAGCCACAGCATCATGATAGGCGATGTTCTGGAGGGCGTAGGCTCGCGCTGCCCGTGGCGGGTTGTTGCTGAGCCCGTACTCGAAGAGCTTGTTGCTGAGCTGCTGATTCCAGAACCAGTAGTTGCGGGCTCCTCCCGCGCCATATTCCCAGAAGAACGCCAGAGTATTGGTCCTCGGAGTTCGCTGGAAGTTGCGCAGCTCACCCATCTCGGCGGCCAACTGCTCCGAATTATAGGCAGGCGGGGGGCCGGGCCGGAACTCGCTGCTGGACGTAAGCGCCCACGTTTTCCAGTTTGCCGCCTGGGGCAGCGCTGGATTTTCGCCAGTCCACAGCCCTGGCCCGGTGGGGATGGTGCCTGCCCACGGAATATTCGAGCCGTCGTTCTTGCCTCGCTCGATGACCAGCGCCGCCACATCGCGGCCCAATGCCAATCCGGCGTCGACGTCGCTGGGATAGTTGACCCCTGCGCTCAGGAAGGCGTTGCTCGCTTCCAGGGCCTTCTCCCGGAAATAGTCGGCCTTGTTGGGGAAGAGGTAGGCGAGCACTTCAGAGGCGGCTCCCGCCGCGACCGTGTGTTCCGCGGGATACGAAGGGCTGGCCGGGACGGCAATTGCCGTGGACAGCGAGCGGTCGAACCGGCTCGGCCGCAGGCGGTTGTACTGGTATTTCGCGTTCCATGCTGCGATGGTGGCATCAGAGACCGCGGCATGGACCAGCGCCAGTCCCCGTCCAGCCATCATACTGTTCAAGCCGCTTGCTGTCATCTCGGACACCGCCATCTCGTTCCATCGATAGACGGGGGCGCCGCTGTTCCAGAACGCAATGCGGTCCCGGACCGCACTGTCTCGCTCCTTCGCCAGTTGCTTCAGCACCTGGATTTCGGCGCGGGTGGCCTGCCTGTTGGGCGGCGCGGCCGGAACAACCTGGCTGCCTGACGTCAGCACCCAGGTGTGCCAATTGCCGGCCGCCGGTTCAACCCCGCGGCCGCTCCCGGACGCGATTCCCTCTGCACATGACAAAGCGTCCGGACATGTCCCCGGCTCTTCACTCTCAAAAACCGGGGACAGGTTCGGCCGCCCGAGCTCGACATCAGTCGCAGGCGCTGCCCCGACACTCGCGGCGGGCAGCACAAGCAGTAAAACGGCTGCCACGACCGTCAAGACAAACACAAACTTCTTCGCACCGACTGCTCGTTGCCTTGCAGGCACCCCAACCCACGTCCGTCTACTAGCCATCTCGATCTCCCTCTTCTCACCTATGGCTACCTTCGGCGGCAGATCTCGAAGGCGCGGTCTCATCATTCTAGAGGAAGTCCGGGCGCGCGACATCGCGGAAAACCGAAATCTTTCGGCGCGGAGACCGAAGGTTTTATCGGCGCTTCGCGCGCCGGTGACGAGGAAGGCCAGGTGAAACACCGGCGGAACCGGCGGCGGCCTCGGTGGCAAGCCAGGCCGCGATCTGAGTCCGGGAGTTGAAACCCCGTTTGTTCAGAATGTGGGTCACGTGGGCTTCGACGGTTCGCAGCCCAATAAACAGAGCTTCCGCAATTTCGGCATTGCTGTTGCCCTGCGCCACCAGCGCGGCCACTTCGCGCTCGCGGTGGGTCAGGGGCGTGAACTCGCCGAAGACAGATGACGGGATTGACCTTTCGCGGGTCGGCGCTCGAGGGCCTGGGTCGCCTATCTCGGATTCGCCGAGGGCCACACGGAGGGCCCCATCCAGGTCGTTGGCTGCCTGCTTCGCTCCTCGGTCCATCGCGGCCTGAAAGGCCGGTTCCCCAAGCTGCAACCTGAGCTCCGCCGCGTTTCGGTCATGCTCCATCTGGTCGACTTTCCACAGGGGAACGCCAAACGCATCGAGATAGTGCTGGGTCGCGCCCAGCAGCCAGGCCGCGCGCTCGGGCTGCCCTTGATGCCGCACCAGCCTGGCCATTCCGGCGAGCGCCATCGCAATCCCCCAGGTGTCTCTCGTCTCGCGGCTGATGCACAGGGCATCGGCCATGCAACGTCTTGCCCGTTCGTCATCGCCCTCGGCATGGCAGATTTGACCCAGGCGGACCTGCCGTCGCGCAAAGGCTGCCATAAAGCCGATGCCCCGGCAGATCGACAGGCTCTCTTCGATGCTTTTCCTGGCTCTGCCGTAATCAGGGCGCAGGTAAGCTATGTTCGCACGAGTGAACAAGGCGATAGATCGGTCCCAATCTTCGCCGGTTTGCTCGAATATCGCGAGAGCCTCATCGCACAGGCGATCAGCCCCGTCCAGATCCCCTTCATCCCAAAAAACCCAACTCAGAAGCGTGTACAACACCGCCGTCTGGTGTCGCTCTCCGAGAGCTTGCGCAAGCTCTATCCCTTGCTCCAGATACAGACGCGCCCGGATGAAGTCACGGTCATGAATCGCCAGAAACCCGGCCTCGCGGAGCGTGTCAACCTGCAAAGGAACGGGGATGTCTCCAAGGCCGGCCACCAGTTGTTCAAACCATGCCCTCCCTTCGCAAATGTAACCCCTGACCTGCCAGAACTGAGACAACCCATTTGCCAGGCGGTGCCGCTCCACAGCGCAAGCCGGCTGGGTCAAACCCCACTCGAAGGCTGCGCGCAGATTTGGATGTTCGACCTCGAGTTGTTCGACACTGGTCTTTGCCGGGCCGCGAAACGTATCGGGGCCCGCTTTCTCCGCGAGAGTCACCGCCCAAGTCAAAAGCCGGTCCCGCGCACATGCCGCGTCCCCGGACCCCTCCAGCTTCGCCAGCGCGTATGGGCGCACGGGCGCCAGAAACCGGTAACGCCGCTCCGGCTGAGCGTCTGCCTCGACCACCAGAAGTGATTTGTCTACCAGCCCCGCGAGCAGATTTTAACACGGAAGCCGCAGGGCGATTCCCTGCCTCTCCTCCAGCACTTGGAGGAGCGCTTGCGGCTTCAGGGCACTCGTCGGGAGCACAAACTGCTTCGGCTGATTCCACGGAAAAGCTGCCAGCGAAAACGGACAGGCAGCGCAATAGCGATTGCTCGCGCTCGGAGAGCAGGCCATAACTCCAATCGAGAGTGGCCTCGAGTGTGCGATGTCGCAGAGGGACGGTGCGATCGCCGGTCGCGAGAAGACTAAGCGCATTGTCCAGCCGCGCGGCGATCTGTTCAGCCGAGAGCACCCGGGTGCGCGCTGCGGCTAGCTCGATCGCCAGCGGACTGCCGCCGAGCCGGCGGCAGATCTGGCTGATTGGGAGGGCATTTTGCTTGTTCAGAGCAAAACCCGGGGTGATGCGCCCTGAGCGCTCGACAAACAGCCGGATCGCCTCGATGCGGGCGAGTTCTTCGACCGGAGGGAGTGCTCCAGGCTCGGGGAGCGTCAGCGGGGGCACCGCCCAGGTCGTCTCGCCGGTCATGTGGAGCGGCTCGCGGCTGGTCGCCAGTACGCGCAGGCCGGGAGCAGCTGTCAAGAGAGCATATGCCAGCTGTGCACAGGCCGCAACCATGTGCTCGCAGTTGTCGAGAAGCAATAGGGTGCGTTTCGCTCTCAAGTGCGCTGCCAGGGTCTGGATGAGCGGCCGGCCCGGCGCCTCACGCAGGTTAAGCGCAGCAGCGACAGCCTGCGGCACCAAATCAGGCTCGGCGAGCGAGGCCAGGTCGACGAACCAGACGCCGTCCTGGTAGCGCCGGACGAGTTTACCGGCCACCGCCAGGGCCAGGCGGGTTTTGCCGGCGCCGCCGGAACCGGTCAGCGTCAACAGGCGCGTGCCGTGCAACAGGCGGGTGGCGGTCGCGATCTCCCGTTCCCGGCCAATAAAGGTGGACAATTGGTCCGGCAGATTGCTGCACGTCATGTCGGGATTATAGCACACCTGCATCCCTGGATGCAGGGCGACTGTACGATTGCCCTCATGTAGAAGGCGAGATGCTATACTATGCCGCGGCGGGATCTGGTGCGCAACGCCGCGCAACACGCGCAGCAGTCTGCAGACACGGTACACCACGAGGCGCCCATGATCGATACGACACGCCAAACCGCCATCCGCCCGGCCACCGGGGCCGACTTCGAGCGGGATCTGGGAGATCTTCCACGCCGTGGTGCTGCCCGGCGACAGCTACGTCTTCCCGCCGGACGCCACGCGCGACGATGCACGCGCCTATTTTGTCTCGGCGGATTTCAAGACGTTCGTCGTCACTGTTGACGGGGTTGTGGCGGGCATGTACAAGCTGCGGCCCAACAACGTTGGCCTGGGCAGCCACGTGAGCAATGCCTCGTTCATGGTCGATCCGGCATATCGCGGCCTGGGGCTGGGAGAACGGATGGGACGGCACTGCCTGGACGAGGCCCGGCGGATGGGCTACGTGGCCATGCAATTCAACTTCGTGGTCAGCACGAACACGCCGGCGGTCGCGCTGTGGCGCAAGCTGGGGTTCGAGGTGGTCGGTGTGCTGCCGGTGGCATTCCGCCACGCCGAGATGGGGCTGGTCGACGCGCTGGTCATGTATCGGTTCCTGGAGGAGTAGAGGGTCAGCCCCTCAAAACATCCGATCCGCCATCACGACGGCTTCCGCCACCTCCGAAAGCTTCCGATTGGTGTCCTGGCTTTGCTTCTGCAGCCGCTTGAAGGCCTCGTCCTCGGTCAAGTTCAGCCGCCGCATCAGGATGCCCTTGGCCTTTTCCACCACCTTGCGGGCTTCCAGTGCATCGCGCAGGTCAGCCACCTCGCGGCGCAACGACTCGAACTCCTTGAACCGGGTCAGAGCAAGAGTGATCGCAGGCAGCAGATCGTCTTCGGCGACTGGCTTCATCAAGTAGGCTGAGATGTTGGCCCGCGCAGCTCGCTCGACCAGTTGCGCCTCACTATATGCGGTCACCAGGATAATAGGGATGGGCCGCGCCTGGGTGATGAGCTCTGCCGCCTCGATGCCATCCATGACGGGCATCTTGATGTCGAGGATGGCCAAATCGGGCCGGTGCTCCGCGGCGAGTCGCACCGCCTCGTCCCCCTGGGCGGCCTCCGCCACGACCCGGTGGCCCAACGCTGTCAGTTGCGCTGCCAGGCTCAACAGGCGGATGCTCTCATCGTCGGCGATTAGGACGCGCAAGGATTTCATATCGTCGCAGCCTACTTGTAGAAGGTGACCGTGGCTGTGGTGCCGCCCGCGCCCCGGCCATCCAAGCGGAGTGAGCCGGCCAGGTCCTTTTCGGCCAGCGTGCGTGCGATGCGCAGCCCCAATCCCCGACCCGTCGAGAGGTCGAAGCCAGACGGCAGTCCGCGGCCGCTGTCTCTGATGGTCAGTGTGACCTCCGGCCCTTCCTGCGCCAGCTCGATCTGCAGATGGCATGGATGGTGACCGATGGGGAAGGCGTGTTCGAGCGCGTTGGAAACGAGCTCGTTAATGATGAGAGCAAGCGCGGTGGCTTGCTTGGAGGGCAAGTAGATCGGCGGACCGGTGATTTCCGCCACGATCCGTCGATCGGGCCGCACGAAGTTCTTGAGCGAAATGTCGCACACCTGCCGTGCGAGTGCAGTGATGTCGGTTAGCCGGAGTTGTTCCAGAGACAGCAGCTCGTGCACTGCGGCGATGCTCTTGATGCGGCCTACGCTGTCGCGCAGGCTCTTGCGCGCCACGGGCGAGGGGCTGGCAGACATCTCCAGACTCAGCAGGTCGGCCACGGTCTGGAGATTATTCTTGATGCGGTGGTGCATCTCCTGCAGCAGCGCGGCCAACGCATCCGCGCGGCGCGCCTCATCCCGCAGCCTCAGGTTCTCCAGCGCGAAGCCGATCTGCATCCCCACCGAGCGCAAGAGGGCCATCTCCGGTTCGCCGAGCGCAGCGTGGCCATGACGGCTGCCCACATGGAGCACGCCGAGTGTCCTGTCGCGTGCAAGCAGGGGAACCGCCGCGCATGCGCTAAGCTTGGTGCGACCATGACACCCCTCGCGCGTGACGGATGGATCAAGGGTAATGATCTCCCCACCTGCCGGCGACGGGGTGAAACTGACGAAGCCACACCGGCACTTGCCGGGCTCCATATTACTTTGGACAGGATCGAGGAGGTGGGGATCACCCTCGGCCGCGGCAAGACTATACTCGCCGGTCGCCGCATCGAGAAGGTAGATGCGCCCGCTGTCGAGACCGAGCACCTGGAGCATCTGGCGCAGGGCTGCGTGTAACGCATCGGACTCGGTCAGCTCCTGGTTGATAGCCGCGGACACAGCGAAGAGCGCGGCTAACTCGCGCACGCGTTGCTGTTCCCCGTTAGTGCCGGCTGCGCTTTGGGGAACGGAAGGAAGAGAGGGGGGCGCAGTCATGGGTCAGGCGTCCTTGCCTTAAGCGACACTTGCCCTGGCGCCGCCTGCCAGGGCAAGTGTGCGCAGTACGGCGAGCAGTTCGGTAGACAGCGGAAGGGATAAGGCTGCCGCTGGCTTAGGAGACCTGCTCATCCTTCGGCTGATCCGCCGGTTTCTCCACCTTGTTGTCATCCTTCGAGGCTTCGCGGAACTCGCGGATGCTCTTGCCGATCGCGCCGCCGATCTCCGGCAACCGGCCGACACCAAACACGATAAGAACGATCACCAGTAGGATGACCCATTCCCAGCCACCGAGGTTAAACATTGTCTTTCTCCTTGGATTGTTCTATCAGATCCTGGCGTCTCCGCCATGCAGTCGTCAGGAAGGATCTTGCTTCAGATGACATCTCATCCAGATGATAAGCCACTGTAGCCGCTGTACGCGCGCTTTTGCCGTCACCCGCGGCCGCCAGCCAGCGGCTCATCGCGACAAATCGGCGACTGTATGTTGCCGCTGTTTCAGGGTCCAACTCTTCACCATCCAGCTCCCAGAACCATCCATAGAAAGCGGGATGATCCAGGATCGAGTCAAGGTCGGCCTGCGCCAGGTCGGGATCCACCGGAGGCGTCAGGCTGCCTTCCTCCTCCGCCTCAGGGGTCAGCCAGATGAGCGGCGAGAACAGGCGGTAGCCTACCGGCGTCGCCATGCCGCTCGCCCAATTCAACGCCAGCGCCTCGCGCAAGGCCGTGAAACCAAGCTCGAGGGGCGCTTCCAGCAAGGTGATGGCGGGTGCAGCTCCGTCGCCATCGCCAACCACCAGGTGCAGCGCGCCGGTCCGCCGGCGCGGGAGTACGTGGTCGGCGCTGACCTCCAATGAGCCGGAAGCGTCGCGTAAGCCACCCGGATCCTGCACCAGGACAGTGAAGAACACGGCGTTCGATCCCGTATCCTCCTGCCCGATAAACAACAAGAACTGTCCGGCTGAGACGTCGACCGGCGACATGAGCAGTCGCCAATGCAGCGAAGGTGCATACCACGGCTCACGTTGCGGGTCATGGTCGGCCGAATCGGATACGCCGCTGAAGCGCAACTTGCGCAGGCCGCGCTCGGCCAAAGACGCCAACTCCGGCGGCAGGTTGGGCGTGAGGCCTGCCAGTGCCCGCAGTGCGGCCGGGGTGCGCAACTTCACCAATTCCTCGATCGCGCGGCCCGCAAACCCACGCACACCGGCGTCTTCCTGGGCCAGCATCCGCAGCAGTGTTGCCAGGTGTGGGCTGGGCTCGACTGCGGGAAGTGCATCGAGGACCATGCCAATAACCTCAGGCGGCTGCGCCGCGAGCTGCTCCAGGTACTCGATGACGCTCAGCGGCTCCTCGTCCATCGCGACGATCAACTCATGGAGCGACTGTTGCGAGGCCGCTTCGGGATTCCGCAAGCTGGCGATGAGCGCATCGTCGATCGGCTCGCCCAGGAAGCGTTCGAGCACCGTGAGTGCAGCCAATCGGGCGTGATCGCTGCGATCGTGGCCACGCGCGAACTGCCGCGTAATGCAGGCACAACCTGTTCGCGCGGCAGATAACGCGCGACCTGGCCGAGGCCGCCGCGAAGTTGTGGATCGGGCGTGTCCAACAATGTCACGAGCTGCTGCAGCGCGGCCGCACCGTGTGTGGCAATGACCTGGGCCTGCTGTTGGACTACGGCAGGGTCGGTGATTTGGCCAAGCTCAGCGAATGCCTCTTCCAGTGCCCGGCGTTCGAGCAGGCCGGTCAGCACCTTAGCTTCTCCGCTCATGAGGCGATTATAACATAAGCCAACACTGCCAAGGCAAACATGGATGTCGGCGCTTACTTGCGCCGCCGCACGTACAGCACCTTCTGCACGTGCGCCACCACCTGCCCGGCCTCGTCCAACACATCCACCTCGTACGCCGGCTCCACGATCTCCCCAGCATCTGCGCGCGCCCGAATCGCGTCCACTTCTTGGTGCGGGATGTGAAACGCGGCCTGCACGGTGCCCCGCCCAGGCCGGACAAACGTGATGCACGCGGATTTGTCCCACACGGTATAGCCCTTACCCAACGTTTTCAGCAGGATGAGCGCAAAAAACGCGTCGGCCATCGCATACAGTGACCCCCCGAAGTGCGTGCCGAACACATTGCGGTTGAACCAGCGCAGCGGCATGCGCACGCGGATCGTGTACGGGTCGGCTTCGGTGGTTCGAACGCGGATGCCCGCGCCGATGAAGGGGGGGTAGAAGCTCAGCAGGCAGTATGGAAAAACCACAGGTCAATTCCAGTCCTCAAGATTTGCCAATCATGGCTCATATTGCTCGCTTCTCCTTATGATTCGGCCGTAGATTCTGTAAGATCACGATGGGAGGTCTCAGCAATTGCGCGTGCTTGGGGATCCTCATGAACGATGCGGCGTCGCATGTGAAACCGAAAATACTCGGGGACAATGTAATTGCGTGACCAGCTTAGGAGCGTTGCATCGGCGCCGTGAAAACCTTCATCGAGACGGAACAGCGCGGCGCCCTTGTTGACTCTGAGCAGCGCGGCGAGCGTCTCATCGGCGTGCGCTGCCCCGAGGACACTATCGCTCCAGGCGGCCACCGGCCGGCCATCACAGCCATCGAAATAATCCACCACTGAATCCTGGAACCCGGTCCGAAGCTCGTCCACGCTAAACATGGCCGGAAGCAGAAAATCCTCAAGCCTGGCAACGGGGGTGCCATCAAACTCCACGGCACGCGCGATGCGGATCACCGGACTGCCCAACGCGATCTGCATCGCCTCGGCAGTCTCCGTATCAGCCGGTGTCTCTTCGATCGACAGGTGCGAGATGCGCGAGGAAAGCCCGGCTCGAGCGGCCAGCCGAGGATGAAAGCTTTCGAGCGTATCGAGTTGCGCTTCCACCCTGAACCGTTGCTGTGCGACAAACGTCCCCGCACCATGAATGCGGCGGATGTAACCCAGTGTCTCCAGGCTGCCCAACGCACTCCGGATGGTGGTGCGGCTGACGCCCAGGCTGACCGCCAATTCATCCTCCGGGGGCAACTGCGCGCCAGAGGGATAAGTTCCATCGGAAATGGACCTGATGATGGCAGTTTGTACCTGCTCGTAAAGTGGCCGCCGGTCCCCCCGAACTAAACCATCCACCTTACCGGACCCTCCCCACGTGGCCCATCCAGCATCGCAACTAGTTCAACGCGGCTTTTCCGTAAGTAGTCTCGATCCGATTCTGCACCAGTATCTCCCCCCGCCGGATCACGTATGGCCGCGCCGGATGGCGGGCGAGTGCGTCGGCCGCAGATTCGGCCGGAATCAACACCAGATTGGCTTCTGCACCCACCTGCACTCCATAATCGGGCAGACGCAGCGTAAGCGCGGCGCGGCTGCGGGGCATATCGAAAGCTGCCTGCATGTGCGCAGAGGAGCTCAGGTGTGCAGCGTGCGCGACGAAGTTGGCTACCTCCAACATGTCCATCTTGCCGAAGGGGTAAAACATGTTCATCATGTCGTCTTGGCCGCAGGTGACATTCACGCCGGCATCTAGCAGCTCACGCACGCGGGGGATGCCGCGGCGCACGGGTTGGCGGTCACCGCGACCCTGCAACAACAGGTTGACCGGCGAGTTGGTGCACACGTTGATCCGAGCGTCGCGGACTTTCTCGATCACACGCGCGGCTAGAGCATCATCCCATCCCGCCATAGCACAGCAGTGGCCGGCGCTTACCCTGCCCTGATAACCGGTTTCGATCGTCTTGTCGGCCAGCAACTCAAGGGTGTGCCAATACGGATCGTCTGTCTCGTCGATGTGCATGTCGATATCAGCGTCGTGGGCACGCGCGATCTCGAAGGCGGTTTCGATGTGCCGCGCCGCGTCATCCATATCGCGCTCGCCGTGCGGCATGCCGCCAACAACCGTCGCCCCGCGATCCATCGCCTGCCACATCAGGTCGACGGCCTCAGGGTTACGGGCCAGACCAAGCTGTGGAAACGCGACGATCTGAATATCGATCACTCCTGTGAACTTCTCACGGACAGCGCAAATCGCGTCCAGCAATCTCAACTGTGCAACCTGGTCGATGTCTACGTTATTCCGCATCCAGAGCGTGCCATGCGCAGCAGCCATGCGCAGCACTTGCATGGCACGGTCCACGATGTTCTCGCGGCTCATGTTGCGTTTGATATCAGCGTAGAGATTGATGGCCTCGCGCAGGGTGCCGGTTTGATTGGGGACCTGATGCAACAAAGCGTTTTCGAGGTGAAAGTGGGGGTCTACAAAGGCGGGAGAGAGCAAGGCGTGGTGGCCTTGAATAGCGAGCCTGCCAGGCGCCAGCTCATCCTCCTGAATAACGGCGATTCTGCCGTCATTGATCCCGACATCCACCAGTCGTTGCGCGTTCTCGAGGTGCACACGATGTATGGTCAAGTCCATGAGATCTATTCCTAACAGTCGTATGTGATACGTATGAGGTATTACCTTTGCTCAGGGTAACAGAAACGCTATTCGCTGTCAATGATGAGGAGTGGCGAGAGAACGCAGGGCACTCCGGCACAGTGGGGCGTATGAAGATACCAGCTAGCACGAGATCGCCCGTTCCTCCACCGCATCCGCAAAAGCAAAGAGGCTCTCGCAGGATGCAAAGTCAATGTCGTACGCCGGACAGAGCAGTAGCCCAGCAGGCCCCAGGGCGCCGGCCCGTAGGCGCACCTCAGCCCGCACCTCCTCCGGCGTCGCCCACGTCCACAACGCGGCGGTCCCAACCGCGCCCCATATCGACAGTTTGTCGCCGAAAGCGCGCTTGATCGCGAGCGCATCCATGCAGTCCGGCTGCACCGGGTTGATCGTGTTGACGCCGATCTCCACCAGGTCGGGGAGAATGGAGGAGAAGTCACCGTCGCTGTGATAAAAGACGATGAGCTCCGGCGCGACAGACCGGGCGGCGCGAATGATCTCCGCAAGGCGAGGCTTGAAGAATTCGCGCCAGGTCGCGGGACCGAGGATCATGCCGCTGGCCATGGCCACATCGTCGTCCAAAAGGAGGGCATCGACGCCGGCTCGCGCCAGGATGAGCGAGCTGTGCAGGACCAACGCGGCGAGTTGATCGAGCAAGTAGTGCGCCAGGTGGGGACGGAGGCGCAAATCCTCCAGGAACGTCTCGAATCCTCGCAGCCGATAGGCCGTCTCGAAAAGCTCGCCGCCGAGGTGTGGTGGCCCACCTGCGACTGCCAGGCCTCGGGCGTGAAAAGCCGCGACTCTCTGCGCCAGGCCGGCATGCCGCTCCGGCGCAATCAGGTTTGGCAGGATGAAGTCAGAAAAATCGCCAAGGGCTGTAGCGGTGGAAAGGGGGCCGCGGGATCCACGCTCCGGGTGATAGTCCCACTCGTGATAGGTGCGCAACTGATGCAGGTTGCCAACGTGCACGTCGGGGGGCAGCCGCCGCACGTAGGCCAGGAAATCATCCTGGGCCGTAAGTGGCTCGAAGTTGACGAAACGCACATCCAGCCGCAGCGTCTCTGATGTGTTCGGGATGCCGCTGACTTCCTCATCCCAGAATGCCAACGCCTTAGGCGGGCGATCAGGGCGCCGGCATGTCAACGCAGCGCGTACACGTTCGCGCGAGTTCATGCAGTTCTCCTTCCGCGAGAAGGTAGCAATCAACCGTAACTGCCGAACATCGGCAACTTCGCCCCGTTCACCGCCCCCGCTGCGTCCGAAAGCAAGTACTGCACCGCGGCCGACAGTTCCTCGGGCGTGCTCCACGACGAATTCGCCGGCGTGGGCGCGGTCACCTTCTCGCGCGCCGCGTCGATCTGGCGCACCTGCAGCAGGTTTGCGGTGACACCGGTGCCTTTCAGCTCCTGGGAGAGAGCCAGCATCAGCGCCTCCTGTCCGGCCTTGCCGGCCGCGTACGCGCTGCCCTTGGCGCTGGGTCGGCTGGCCGCGGGCGTTGCGATCATCACGATCCGCCCCCAGCCGTTCTTGATGAGGTACGGGACAAATGCCTGGAGGACGTTGAACGAGGTCCACACGTGCTGGTTGAGCATTGATTCGAGATCGGCGGCCGTTGTATCAACCAATGTTTTCCCGCCCGTCCACCCGCCCACGACGTGCAGCAGGATGTCAACCCGGCCAAATCGCTCGAGGACCGCATCTGCGGCGGTGCGCGCCGTGCCGGCGTCGAGGAGGTCGACCGCGTGCGTCAGGACACGCTCCGGGGATGTATCCAGATCCTCGACCAGGGAAGCCAACTTCGCAGGATTTCGCTCGAGCAGCGCCAGGTGCGCGCCCGCCGCGGCCAGGTCACGCGCCAGGGTCGAACCGAGCCCGCCCGATGCTCCGGTGATTACCGCGGTGCGGTTTGTCAGGGTCATAGTCACCTCCATCCCTTGGTCTGCAACCCTATCAGTGGCTGCGCTCGATCTTCAGGGAGGTCATGGTCAGCGAACCCGCAACAGGCTGATCGTTGAAATAGGACAGTTGGTCCCGGTCATCCTGCAGGGCCAGGGCATACAACATGGGCAGGTAGTGTTCAGGGGTGGGCACGGCCAGGCTGACCGAGCGGCCCAAGGTGTGATAATCGATCAGAGGCTGATGGTTGCGGCGCGTGATCAGTTCCTTGAACAACGCACTGGCCTCCAGCGCCCAGTCCAGCCCAAACGGTGTATTGAAGTCGTCCACGCTTCTATTCGGCAGCACTACCCGGCGCAGGTTGTGGACCATGTTGCCGCTGCCCAGGATGAGCACGCCTCTCTCACGTAAGGGCGCGAGTTCTTTGGCCAGGTCGTAATGATACTGCGCGGCCTCCGTGTAGTTCAGGCTGAGCTGGATGACAGGCACGTCTGCGGCAGGGTACATCCGCCGTAACACGCTCCAACACCCATGGTCCAGGCCCCAATCGTTGTCCACACCCACTTCAACCCGCTTGACTGTAGACCGGGTTTCCGCCGCCAGCGCCGGGCTGCCGGGCGCGTCGTATCGCACATCGAAGAGCGCCTGCGGAAACCCACCGAAATCGTGTATCGTGGCGGGCTTGGGCATCGCGGTGACCAGCGTGCCGCGGGTTTCCCAGTGCGCCGAGATGCAGAGGACTGCATGGGGTCGCGGGAAGGTGGCTGCCACCTCACGCCACCCCCGTGAGAAATCGTTATCTTCGATGGCGTTCATGGGGCTGCCGTGCCCGATGAAAAGGACAGGCATTGGGTCCGTATAGGGTAAGGTTTCGATCAATCCGTTCATTATGGCTCCGAAAGAAGGCGTGATTTGGTCTGGCCAAAAGATTGTACCACGTTTCAGGTCAAGATTTGGTAGCATGCTATACTTCGCTGGATTGTGAATACCTCTACACTGCGTTTGACCGCCCTTTCGGCTCGAATGACTCGCGGCCCATCGCGGCTCACTTCGAGCACAGCGTGAGAGGTGGAAATCCGCTACTCACAGGAGCCGCCATGCACGAGCTACCGCTGCTGATCAACATCGCCATGGCCTTGGTCGTCGCCTTCCTGGGCGGGTTGCTCGCCCGGCGCGTCGGCCTGCCCACCATTGTCGGCTATCTCCTGGCTGGCATCATCATCGGCCCCTTCACGCCCGGCTTCGTCGGAGACGTCGACACCATCAGCCAGTTGGCCGAGCTGGGCGTCATATTCCTGATGTTCGGGGTGGGACTGCACTTCTCCTTCGGCGATCTCTGGCGCGTGCGCGATATTGCCATTCCGGGCGCGCTCGGGCAAACGCTGCTGGCCACCCTGCTCGGGATCGGGCTCAGCCAACTTTGGGGTTGGCCGCTGTCGTCGAGCATCGTCGTGGGCCTTGCTATTTCGGTCGCCAGCACCGTGGTCCTGCTGCGCGGCCTCATGGATAATTCGCTGCTGAATACGACGGCGGGGCAGGCGGCCGTGGGCTGGCTGGTCATGGAAGACATCCTGACAGTGCTCATCCTGGTTCTGATGCCCGCGCTCGCGCCGACAAACGGCGGCTTCGACTTCGCCAGCTTGGCCATAACCCTGCTCAAGGCGGCCGCGTTTATTGCATTGGTCGCGTTTGTCGGCAGGTGGCTGATCCCCTGGCTGCTGCTGCGCATCGCAAACACGCGCTCGCGCGAGTTGTTCATCCTCGCGATCCTGGCCATCGCGCTCGGCACGGCTATCGGCGCGGCCGAGTTGTTCGGCGTATCCCTCGCGCTCGGTGCGTTCGTGGCGGGCGCGGTCGTCAGCGAGTCGCCGCTGAGCCACCAGGTCGGCGCGGATGTCTTGCCGTTTCGTGAGGCATTCGCTGTGCTCTTCTTTGTCTCCGTCGGCATGCTCGTCAACCCGGTCTACCTGGCCCAGAACATCGGCCCGGTGCTGGCCATTACCGCCCTGATTATGATCGGCAAACCGCTGATCGTGCTGCTGATGGGCCTCTTCTTCTCACGCTCCGCCTTCACGATGCTGGTGATCGCAGCCGGGTTGAGCCAGATCGGCGAGTTCTCGTTCATCCTGGGGCAGGCGGGGCTGTCGCTCGGCCTGCTGCAAGGGGATCACTACTCGCTGATTCTGGCCGGTGCGCTGGTGTCGATCACGCTCAATCCGATGATGTTCCGGCTGATAAATCCGGTGCAACACGCTCTGGAGCGCTTCCCGCGGCTTTGGCGCCTGCTTGACCGGCATGGCCCGGCGCCGGCGCTGCCCGAAGAGGGCATGTCCGATCACCTGGTCATTGTCGGATATGGCCGCGTGGGCGAGCAAGTGGTGGCGGTCGCGCGGGCACTGAACATACAGCACCTCGTCATCGAGTCGGACGTCGAACGCGTCAACGAACTCAATAAGATGGGAACCAGCACACTCTACGGAGACGCGGCAAACTCGGAAGTGCTGCCCCACGCCGGCCTCGCGCGGGCGCGCGTCCTGGTGTCGACCGTGCCGGAGGATGCGACCGGAGAGCTGATCGTCGCGGCCGCCCGCGACCTGGCGCCCAACCTGCCGATCATCGCGCGGGCGGCCACCGAAGAGGGTGTCCGAGAACTGGCAGACCTGGGGGCCAAGGTGGTGATTCATCCTGAGCTCGAGGGGGGCCTGGAGATGGTGCGCCACACGCTGCTGCAGTTAGGCTTCCCGCTGCGAGAGGTCCACGACTACACGGACGCGGTGCGCCACGATCACTATGACATCGCAGTCAACTCCGATGAAGAGCACCGGCTGCTGCACGGCCTGCTGGACGCGGCGAACAATATCGAAATTAGTTGGCAGCGGCTCGAGGCGGGCAGCCCTCTGATCGGCCGCAGCCTGGCCGAAGCGAACGTGAGAGCGCTCACCGGGGCCTCCGTTGTGGCGGTCATACGGGATGGGCACTTGCACGCCAACCCCAAATCTTCCACGCTCTTTCAGGTGGATGATCGGGTGGGCTTCGTGGGTGATCCACAGCAGATCACAGCCGCGATCGAAATGGTGAAGGTTAGGGTGGAAGAAGCAGCCGGGTAACCCCGGTGTATCCTGTTCTCCTTGCGCGGCCCGGCGCGGCGCGGTAGAATGGACCATCTTCACGGAGGTAGGCCATGAGCATCGAGACAACTTCACTTCCCGGCGTGTTGGTCTTCACGCCGCGCGTATTCAAGGACTCGCGCGGCTTCCTCTTCGAGAGTTACAAAGACGTAGCATGGCAGGCCGCGGGCATCGAGACGGTCTACGTCCAGGACAACCAGTCGCGGTCGGTGCGAGACACCGTGCGTGGGCTGCACTTCCAACTGCCGCCAGCCGAGCAAGTCAAGCTCGTGCGCGTCGTGGCTGGCGCGGTGTGGGATGTGGCGGTCGACATCCGCGCGGGTTCGCCTACATTCGGCAAGTGGGTCGGCGTGGAGTTGAGCGAGGACAATTTCAGGCAGCTCTACATCCCCGTGGGCTTCGCCCACGGCTTCTGCGTGCTGAGCGATGAGGCCGATATGCTCTACAAGACGAGCCACATCTACAGCCCTGCGCACGAAGAGAGCATCGCCTGGAACGACCCGGAGATCGGCATCCCCTGGCCGGCAGGCGAACCGCTGCTCTCGGATCGCGACCGCGGCGCGCAGTCGCTGAAGGAGTATCTCGCGAAGACGCCGTTCGTATATCACTCCGCTGCATGAGATCTGAAGGCCCGGGAGTTCATCATTGGATACAACCTGGAGAACAAGCATCTGGCACCAGTTCGGGGCAGCAATCGACATGCTCGACAACGCCCTGGCTGCCTGTCCCGACGAGTTGTGGCGCGTGCGCCTGTGGAGCGACCCTTCACAGCGATCAGAGTTCTCCGAATTCTGGTATATCGCCTATCACACGCTCTTCTGGCTCGACCTGTACCTGTCCGGCTCGGTGGAAGGATTCGCTCCCCCTGCTCCATTCACACTTGACGAACTGGACCCAGCGGGGCTGCTTCCCGAGAGGGTGTATACCAGAGACGAGTTACAGCTCTACCTTGAGCGCTGCCGCAGGAAGTGCCAGAGCGACGATTGAGGCCCTGACGGATGAGCAGGCTCGTCGGCGCTGTGCGTTCCCTTGGGGTGAGGTCAGCTTCGCCGAGTTGCTTCTGGACAACATGCGCCACGTCCAGGAGCACGTCGCACAATTGAACCTGATTCTCGGGCAGAAGATCGGTTGGAATCCCAGGTGGGTGGCCAGAGCGAAATCCATTTGACAAACCCCCCGCCGCCCATTATGCTTCGCCCCAACAGACATCGCTGGGAGCGTATGCATGGCCAATCCGATTATCGAGCTGGACCCCGTCACACACATCACCGCCGGCGCGTTAGGAAAGCCGGGGCAGCGTGTTTTTTTCCTCCAGGCTGAAAAGGGCCTGGAGCGAATCACCCTGGTCTGTGAGAAGGAACAGGTGCAGGCGCTGGCCGACGCCATCGATGAGATGGAACAGAACCTGGAGCAGGAGTTTGGGCTGGCGCGGCCCGAAGGCCTGAAGGCGAAAGAGGACGAGATGCGGGTCAAGGAGCCGGCCGAACCTCTCTTTCGCGTCGGTGCGATGGGCTTGGGGTACGACGCGAACCGCGGACAAAATTCTACTGGTGGCGCAAGAGGCGCTGGACGAGGAGGAAGAGCACGACCCGCGTGAGGTGCGCCTCTTCGCCACACGCGCTCAAATGCAGGTCGTCAGCACCTATGCCCGCGACATCATCGGCCGCGGCCGCTCGCCCGACCAGGTGGTGTTGCAGGCCGAGGTGCATTTCCGCCGCAACGGACACGGCGACTGAAAGACGCATCAACCCCCGATGAGAAAGGGCTTCCTGTAAGGGAAGCCCCTTTTATTTTGCCTGCCTGATGGTAGACTCGCAACGATATCTCTACGACCGTGTAGTGAAAGGACCCGTCATGCCTGACCACCAGCACTCCGGCAAGCCGAACCGGCTGATCCACGAGACCAGCCCCTATCTCCTGCAACATGCTTACAACCCGGTGGACTGGTACCCCTGGGGTCCCGAGGCGCTGAGCCGCGCGGCGGCCGAGGACAAACCGATCCTCCTTAGCGTCGGCTACTCGGCATGCCATTGGTGCCATGTCATGGCGCACGAGTCGTTTGAGGATCCTGAGATCGCCGGGCTGATGAATGAGCTGTTCGTCAACGTCAAGGTCGACCGGGAGGAGCGGCCCGATATCGACGCCATCTACATGGAGGCCGTGCAAGCGCTGACCGGCGGTGGCGGGTGGCCGATGACCGTGTTCCTCACGCCGGAAGGCAAGCCTTTCTACGGCGGCACATATTTTCCTCCGGTCGCTCGCTACAACATGCCCGGTTTCCCACAGTTGCTGATGGCTATCTCGGAGGCGTGGCAGAACCGGCGCAAGGAGCTGCTCTCCGCAGGCGACCGCCTGGCCGACGCGCTCAACCGCACCGCGGCCCTGCAGCCCTCCGGTACACCCCTGGACCGCAACCTGCTGGACCAGCGCGACACAGCGCCTGCTCCGCTCGTTCGACAAGGTGGAAGGCGGTTTTGGCGGCGCGCCCAAATTCCCCCAACCGATGAACCTGGATTTCTTGCTCCAACGATATGTAGAAACGAAGGATGCTTCATTGCTCCACGCGGTCACATTCACCCTCACTAGAATGGCGCGTGGCGGCATATATGACCAGCTCGGCGGCGGCTTCCACCGCTACAGCACCGATAACGAATGGCTGACGCCCCACTTCGAGAAGATGCTCTACGACAACGCCCAGCTCGCGGCCACCTATCTGCACGCGTGGCAGGTGACCGGGGACCCACTCTTCCGGCAGATTGTTGAGGAGACGCTGGACTATGTGCTAGCTGAGATGACCTCGCCCGAGGGTGGTTTTTACAGCACCCAGGATGCGGACAGCGAGGGCAAAGAAGGCTTGTTCTTCCTGTGGACCCCGGCGGAGATCAACGCGCTGCTTGGGCCGGAGGATGGCAGGCTCTTCTGCGACACCTTCGGCGTCACGCCGCGCGGCAACTTCCACGAGGCCGGCGGGGCGATGAGCATCCTGCACGTGCGGCGGGAGCTGAATGAGGTCGCGGACGACCTGGGCGTCTCACCGGATCGACTTCAGGAAGTGATCCAGCGCGGGCGAAAGGTCCTCTTCGCGGCCCGCGAGCGCCGCATTCATCCCGGCCGCGACGACAAGGTGCTCGCCGAATGGAATGGGCTCATGCTTCGTACATTTGCTGAGGCGGGCGCGGTCCTGGGCCGGCCGGACTACGTGTCCGCCGCGCGGCGCAACGCCGAATTCCTGTTGGAGGCCATGCGTGCGGAAGGCGATGGGCTGCGCCTGTACCGCACCTACAAGGATGGCCGCGCACACCTGAACGCCTATCTGGAGGACTACGCTGCGGTCGCCCTGGGCATGCTGGCGCTCTACGAGGTCACGTTCGAATTGCGATGGCTTCGCGCCAGCCTCGATCTGACACAGACCATTCTCGACCGCTTCCACGACACCGCCGGAGGCAGCTTTTTCCAGACCGCGGCCGATCACGAGAAGCTCGTCGCACGGCGCAAGGACTTCGTCGACAGCGCGGTCCCGGCGGGCAACTCGCTGGCCGCGGATCTGCTGCTGCGTCTCGCCAGGCTGCTGAATCGCCCGGAGTTCGCGGAGCACGCCTCGGGTGTGCTGGGCCTGATGGCGGATGCCATTGGCGAGCAGCCCCTCGCGTTCGGCCGCTTGCTGGCCGCGCTTGATTTTTATGTAAATCCAGGTTTCGAAATCGCCATTGTCGGGGATCCCGCGGAAGATGACACGGCCGCGCTGCTGGCGGAGATCTACCGTCGCTTCATGCCAAACACGGTGGTAGCCGCAGGCGCGCCAGCCGGTAAAGCCGCCACCCAGATCCCGCTGCTCGCGGGGCGAGACATGCGCGGGGGCCGGGCGACCGCTTATGTGTGCAGGAACTATACATGCAATTTGCCGGTGACGGAGCCGGCGGCGCTGGGGAGGCAGTTGGACGGGCTGGAATAGCTGACGGAGCAGCTCGACACCTGAGACCGCCTGCCCGCCCCACAGAGAGGCTGCGCACTAAACGGGCAGGCTATGAAACGGAACCAGCTTACGGGGACTTGCCCGGGGTGGTGACGGTTAGCCCGGTTCACCGGGCATTGCTTGGGAGCTCGCCCGGTGACGGGCGGGCGGTTTCTCGATGCGCGGCTAAACGATCAACCCCCGCAGCACCCGCAGATTCTCCACGTCCTCGTGCATATCCTCGCTCTTCTCGGTCTCCAGGATCTTCGGGACATCGACCAGGCGCGGGTCATTGAGGATGAAGCGGAACGCGTCCAACCCAAGTTGTCCCGTCCCGATGTGATCGTGGCGATCCACACGCGAGCCCAGTGGCTTCTTTGCATCGTTAAAATGGAGGCATTTCAGGCGGCCGATCCCGCAGAGCCGGTCGAACTCGTCCAGCGTCGCTTTGTATGCCTCTGCGGTGCGCAAATCGTAACCAGCCGCAAACAGGTGGCATGTGTCCAGGCAAAAGGCGAGCCGCTCCGGCGCCGATGCGCCCGCGAGCATCCCCTGCAGGTGCTCGAACCGCCACCCCAGCGCAGTACCCTGGCCGGCAGTACCCTCGACCAGGGTCAGCGTCTTGTACCCCGGCGTCTGCGCGTGTGCACGGTTGATCCCCTCGACGATGCGCGCGATGCCGGCATCCTCGCCGGTCCCCATGTGCGCGCCGGGGTGAAACACCACGCCGAGCAGTTGGAGTTCCTCCGCGCGCGTCAATTCATCGACCAGCGCGTCAACCGATTTCTCCCATATCTCGTCATTGGGCGTGCCCAGGTTGAGCAGATACGCCGCATGCGAAACCACCGGCGCGATGCCCGTCGCGGCCTGCTTCTCAGCCCATCGCGCAATCTCCTCGGGCGGCGTCGGCTTCTGCTGCCAGCGATTCTGGTTCTTCGTGAAGATCTGCATCGTGTTGACGCCCACCGCGACCCCGCGGTCGAAAGCCGTGCTCAATCCACCCGACGTGGACATGTGTGCGCCCAACAATGCCATATCACCCTCCCCCTGGGGGTTAATCGTCCCCTGCGGCCAGCGTGAAGTGCTCCACGCCCGCGTGCTTATCCTCAAATCGTCCCATCGCAAACAGAAGCGAAGACAGACGGTTCAAGTATTTCAACGAGGTGTCGTCGCGCAGCTCACCCTCGTGACTCAGCCGCGCAACCAGCCGCTCAGCGCGGCGCACCACCGTCCTGGCAATCTCCAGGCACGCGCCAGGCCGGCTGTCGCCCGGCACGATGAACGCCTTGGGCATCTCCACCTGGCTGCCGAACTCATCGGTAGCCCTCTCCAGCCATCCCAATCGTCCCTCGGCCAGCCACGGAGTGCGGGTCGCGGTCTCGGGTAAGGTTGCCAGGTCGGCCATCATCCTGTAGAGGTCGCGCTGCACGATCAGCAGCGTCCGGCGCACCTCGTCAGTTTGCGCCTGTGCGCGCGCCACGCCCAGGAAGGCGGAGGCCTCATCAACTGTACCGTATGCCTCGGGGCGCAGCGCGTATTCGGGGACGCGTTCGCGGCCCAGCACGCCGGTGAACCCGTCGTCGCCCGTGCCGGTGTACCACGGAAAAGAATCCATCTACTTCACTCCAACGCCGTACACGTAAACCAGCTTGCCACCCAGCCAACCTTCCAACAGGACGAGGAGGACAATCACGAGCAGCAAAGCCAGGTAGCCCCAGCGTGCCGAAGTAGTCCACAGCTTCTTGTAGCGCAGCGGCCAGTACAATGCGAGTCCCGAGGCGATCAGCAGGGCGACGCCCGCCGTAATGTGCTGATTGATGACCGCGATCACCGCGGCCTCTTGCGGCGCGCCAGCCTGGTCGATCAGCCCGGTCGCCATTGCAGCCATAATCCCCAGCCAGCCCAGTAGCAGGCTCCACTGGCCATAGCCGGTGAAACGCTCTTGATGCCGGAGCAGCCCTAAGACAAGGAATAGCACACCCACGAGCGACAACGCGATGGGGAAGTGGACGAAACGCGGATGGAGGGGAGTGATCGCTTCGAGCATGGTCTCCGCTCAGTCGAGGCCGCCGTAAGATGCGGTCATCAGGCGCTCGGCAAAATGCTTTCCCCGCGGCATGCCACCGGTGCGCATCTCATGCGCGACGATCGCGTGGCGATACATTACCCGCCGGTGCTCGGCGCGCCACGCTCCGTCCTGGGCCGCGTTACCCTCCCATGTCAAAATCGCATATGCTGCGCGGTGATCGCCGTCCATCGGCAGCCCGACGCTGGCCACGTTGACCAAGAGACGGTCACGCCAGGAGCGCATGAACGGGGTGTGTATGTGGCCGAAGGCCAAGCCCTGCCATGACGGGGCCTGACCCGCATCCATCAGCAGCTCATCCAGGTCGGCGTTCGAGGCGCGAGGCATGATGGCCCGCTCCATGTCGCGCGGATTTGCGTGGACGATCAGCAAGTCATGGCCCGGCCTGGAAGAAGGCGCAATGCGATGGCTGAACGGCAGGCCGCGGAAATAAGCAACGCGTTCCTCACCGAGCCGATCGCACATCCACATAAGCTGAGAGGCGAACCGGCTCGGCTCCTTGCCCTCGGGCACATCATCCGGCGTCACGCTGAAGAAGGCGTCGGTGTTGCCTTGAATCACAGCCGCGCCAAGCGAGGTCACCCTATCCACAACCTCGCGCGGTCGAGGGCCGGCCCACACCAGGTCACCCGCGACGACGATCTGATCGAACGGCGCCAGGCCGGCCAAATCGGCGAGGACCGCTTCAAGCGCCACAATGTTGCCGTGAATGTCCGAAAGAATGGCGATCCGCATCGCGATGTCTTCAGGAACGAACGATGGCTGCGCCGAGCGCATTCGGCCCGGCGTGCGCAGCGAAGGCCGGCCCGACCTCCGCGAGGATCACTTCGGTCCGGTTGACGCCCGCGAGGCCCGCGATACGATCTGCCAGCTCAGTAGCAGCCACACAGCCACGCGTGTAGACTGCCGCTAGCTCTTGCACGGGCAGCCGCTCGCACACCTCATCCTCCAATCGCTGAAGAGCGCTGCGGGTCGAGCGAGCGATGGACACCAGGCGGAACTCGCCGTTACACATCTCGAGGACTGGCTTGACCTTCAGCGTGCGTGCCACCTTGTCGACAAGCGGGATGATCCGGTCAAGCCGGCCCCCCCGACGCACCCATTCCAGCGTATCCAGCACGAAAAAGATTGAGGTGCGCTCGCGCAGGCTCTCAATCGTGCGCTGGATCAGTTCCGCGCTCCTCCCGGCCACCGCTTCCTTGGCCGCTACCAACACCTGCAGGCCCATGCCCAGGGAAAACGAGCCGGAGTCAACCACGCGCACCTTTTCGCCGAAGTCCTGTGCGGCCAGCCAGGCAGCGTTGTAGGTGCCGCTGTGCTTGCCGGGCAGCGTCAGACAAACCACCTCGTGACCCGCGTCCACCAACTTCTGGAACGCCCTGTAAAATGTTCCGGGTGGGGGCGAAGACGTGCCGGGTCCTTCAGGCATACGTTCGACACGCTGCCAAAAATCATCGTTGGTCAGTGCGTCGCTCGAAACCATCTCCTGTCCGAACCGTACATAAACGGGCACGATCGTGATGTCGTACTGATCAACCAGGGCAGGCGGCAGATCGCATCCGCTGTCAGCGACGATGCGCACATTGGGCATAGCATCCTCCATTTGAGGTCCGCCGCGAACTATGCCCCAATTATAGCACTGCGCGCAGTAAGCGCAATGACCGAACGCAAGCGGTAGTGTATCCCGATCGGTTGAAATTCGTCTGAGGGTGGAAACCTGGTAAGGTCAGGTTACAACACCAATACCACGCCAGGAGACCACCCCGATGCGCAGCGTACTCCCGGAATGCCGGCATGTCAACGGGCATGCTTTGATCGAAGGAGCCATTGCGGAGGCTCATCACCACCTGCTCAACCAAATCGGGCACGGGATCGGCGAGCGTTTGTACGCCGCGGCCGAATACGTCTTGGGCCGGGCGCCCTACGTGCGGCGGGGCCACGTGGCCAACAGTCTGGAACAGACCCGTGCGTGCCCCAAGTGCCACACCGTGCAGAGCCAGCGGTTCAGTCGCAACGGCAGCCGGCCGCGCCATTTGCTGACCCGCTGGGGCGAAGTGCCGCTGCGCTGGCCCCGCTTCGTCTGTGAGTGCGGCGGCAGCATCACCCTCGATCTGGATGATTGGCTGGCGCCCTACCAGCGCATTGGCAGCGATGTCGACGCTCAAATTCAACGCTGGGGCGCCCTGAGTATCAGCCTGCGCGAGATGCAGGGCGAACTGACGCATAGCTATATGGGCGTGTTGGGCCAACGCACCCTGCTCCAGCGCTTACACCAACTCCAGCAGCTCACCCCGGGCGCCGATGAGCGGCCCACGCCGCCGATCGTGCAGTTCGACGCCATCTGGTTCACGCAACTGTGTGCGACCGGGCAGTGGCGCACCGACCGTAAGGGTCGCAAGCGCGCCGTCAAGGGCCGCCGGAAGCGCTGCCTCCTGATTGCGTTAGGCGTCTGGCCGGAAACCGGCCGCCAGGAGAGTCCTGGCCTGGCGGCCGGCCGACAGCGAAGATGCCGAAAGCTGGCTCGCCTTTCTCAGTGAACTGGAAGCCCAAGGCTTGCGCGGCGAACTGGGCCTGGAATTGATCATTCATGATGGCGGCAGTGGTCTATGCGCCGCACTCACCACCATCCACTTTGACGCCATCGAGCAACGCTGCCTCTTCCATAAGCTCCGCAACATCTGGCAAGCCATTCGCATCGCCGACGATTTGCCCGCAGCTGAACGGCGCCGCCAGCGCCGGGCGATCTACCGCGATTTCGTCGCCATCTTTCAGGCCAAACAGCGTGCCACCGTCTTGCGCCGCGCCCTCAAGGTGCTGCAGAAATATCGCAACACCCAACCCGATGCTGTGGCCACGCTCCGGCGCAACTTCCGCGCCACCGTGGCTTACTTCCTCCTGCAAGAACGCCATCCCACCTGGCGCCGCAGCTTTCTCCGCACAACCAGCCGGCTCGAACGCTTCAATCGCTGCCTGCGCCGCCGCATTCGGAGCGCCAACGCCTACCATTCCGATGCTGGCGTCTTGGCCATGATCGCACAGGAGGTGGATCGCAAGTTCATCCTACCTGCCATGCGCAAGTTCAACACACACTTCCAACCGAAAGCGATACACTAACACGCAAGCCGACTCGCATCGAATACTAAGATCGCAACTATCCGCCGCTTGTTTGCGACTCTTGCCTTATGTTACAATCCCTTTAAATTGGCAGTGGAGCAGGCGGAGGCGCACCATGAGGCCCAAAATCGAAGACGCGTGGTTCGGGAGCATCACCGTTGATGGCGCCCGCTACGAGTACGACATCATCATCCGGCTGAGCGGCAAAGTGCGGCGGCGAAACAAGCAGCTTTCCAAGGCGATCTACGGCACGTCGCACACCCTCAGTCTGGCGGAGATTGTTGAGTTGCACCGCAAGCGCGCCGAGTGCATCATTATCGGCACAGGGTTCGAGGGACAGGTGCACCTTTCGCCCGAAGCCGCTGCCTACCTCGAAAAGAAGAACTGCCCCGCCGAGCTCTATCCAACACCCGAAGCCATCGAAAAGTGGAACAAAGCCGAAGGCCTCGTTATCGGTCTTTTCCACATAACCTGCTGATTTGGGGGCGCCGATGGCCGCTGCAATCATCGTTCATGGTGGGGCTTGGGATATCCCCCCGGACTTGCACGCGGACCATCTTTCGGGCTGCCGCGCCGCTGCAGAGGCGGGCTGGGACCTGCTCGAGCGCGGGGCAACGGCCGCGGATGCGGTCGAAGCGGCTGTGCGCATCCTCGAGGATCACCCCGTGTTCGATGCGGGCCGCGGTTCACACCTGAACGCAGACGGCATAGTCGAGCTGGACGCGGGCATGATGGATGGCAAGTCGCTCATGGCGGGCGCGGTGGCTTCAGTCAAACGTATGGCAAATCCTATCAGCCTTGCGCGCCGTGTGCTGCACGACAGCCCCCACGTGTTTCTCGTGGGCGAGGGCGCCGAGCGTTTCGCGCAAGCGGCCGGGCTGCCCCTCTGCGACCCTGAATCGCTCATTGTACCCCGCGAGCGCGCGCTGTGGGAGCGCAGGCGCGCCGAAGTTGAGCCACATACGCCAGCCTCGGAATTCCAAAGTAAACCGGCCGACACGGTCGGCGCTGTGGCGCTGGACACTGCGGGCAACCTCGCCGTGGGCAATTCGACCGGAGGAACCTTCTACAAGCATCCCGGTCGCGTGGGCGATACGCCCATCATCGGCTGTGGCCTGTACGCCGACAACACCCTCGGCGCAGCCGCGTGCACCGGCTGGGGCGAGCAGATCATGAAGACCGTGCTGGCTAAGACCACCGTGGACCATATCGCCCTTCTCGGCAGCGCGCGCGATGCCGCGCACGTCGCCATTGCCTACTTCAGGCACCGCGTCGGTGGCCTGGGCGGCGTCATCTGCATCTCCCCCGATGGCCAAATCGGTTTCGCCCACAGCACCCCATACCTGGCCCACGCGTATCGGAGAGATGACATGACCGAGGTGGTCGCGTCACTGACGGCGGGATAGTTCTCATGCCACGTCGTTGGTCGGCCTTGCGGCCCATGCTCGCTACCCTTCTCACCATGGGCCTCGTAGACGCACCTCTGCGCTTGCTGGCCGAGCGAATCATTGCCGAGAAGAGCGCGAGCCTTTCCCTCAATCCCGCCCTCGGCCGCATCGCCGGGACGGTGGCCACGCGCTTCATCGAGGTGCCGGCCGTGCTCCTTGGGCTGGCCATCCTTTTCCGTTTCACCCGGTGCGGATCCTTTGCAGACCTGGGGCTGGGCCGTCGCGGGCTGAGATGGATGCCCGTTGGCTGCTTTGCGCCCATCATCGCGCTGCTACTCGCGGCCCTGGTTGCGTATGCAGCCGGCCTCCTGCCGGTCAATCGCTTGCTCTATCCCGGTCCCTGGCCTACACTGCTCGCCCTGGCCGCAGCCACCCACGCTGCGTGGATCGAGGAGATCGGAGTCCGTGGGGTGCTCATGCAGGGCATTGAGCGTGTGTCGAACCGGACGGCTGCGATCCTTTTGAGTACTGCGGCGTTCACTGCGTTGCACCTGTTTGCGCCGTTCAAGCTCACGTGGGCGTGGTGGATCGTCGTTGCAGTTGCGGGTCTCGGTCTGGCATGGGGGTTCTATGCATCCGGGCGCAGCCTTTGGCTGACCATCGGCCTTCACTGGGGCTTTAATCTTGGCGCTTTCCTGCTGCTCGGCCTCCCCGGGGAAACGCGCGGCTGGCTCCACTGGCCGGAAAGCGGCCCCGTTCCTGCGTTGTCGCCCCAGGCCGGCTATGTGCTGTTGATCGGTGCGGCGCTTACCGCGCTCCTGTTGTTCCTGAAGCTACGAAAGTGTCAGGTGCACCCATGACAGAGAAACGCATGCGTGTGATCGTGCGAGGCTATGTCCAGGGGGTGGGCTTCCGTGCGAGCTGTCAGCGCGCAGCCGACGCCGCGGGAGTCCGCGGCTGGGTGCGCAACCAGTGGGATGGCACGGTCGAGGCCCTGTTTGAAGGGCCGGAAGAAGGGGTCGACCATATGATCCGTTGGTGCCACCGCGGGCCGCGCATGGCCGATGTCGAGGAAGTGGAGATGCACTTCACGGACGAGCCGGCCCCTGCCCCCCCATTCCGGATGCGCTGATGGCAGACCCCGTTTTCTGAGCTCGCTGCAATCTCCCTGGCTACTCAGCCGCCAGCACCTCATCCATCCGGGCGTATGCGCGACGCAGGTGGGGGATGACGATCGAACCACCGACGATGAGCGCGACCGCAAACGTTTCCTCGAACTCAGCAATCGTCACACCCGCCTTGACACACTGAATCACATGGTACGTGATACAATCGTCGCAGCGCAACACCAGGGATGCGACAAGGCCGAGCAGTTCCTTTGTCTTTGCCGGCAGCGCGCCGTCTTCATACGCCTCACCGTCGAGGCGAAAAAACCGCTTGATGACGCGGTCATCGCCCGACAGGATGCGCTCATTGGCTTGCAAGCGTTCGGCCTGAAATTCGGCCAGCGTCTTGGTCATGGGCGTCTCCTCAAAATAGTGAGCACAAGTATATCATGAGTCTTATTCTGGCTATCGAAACCTCCTGCGACGAGACTGCTGCGGCCGTCATTGAAGATGGGCACATCATCCAGTCCAACGTTGTTGCGTCGCAGATCGACATCCATCGCGCATATGGCGGCGTCTTCCCCGAGATCGCCTCCCGCCAACATGTATTCGATATCGTGCCCGTCATCCAGGCTGCCATTCATGAGGCCCAACGCTCGTGGGAGGACCTCGACGCGCTGGCCGTCACGCGCGGCCCGGGTCTCGCCGGCTCGCTGCTGGTCGGCGTCAACACCGCCAAGGCCATCGCCTGGGCGCGCGGCCTGCCGATCGTTGCGGTCAACCACCTCGAGGGACATCTCTACTCCAACTGGCTCGATAAGGGCGGCAAGATCGTTCCGTCAGCCATCACCCGCCCCAGCCCTGTGGAGCTGGACGCGGCGGGCGAAGCCTTTCCCTTGCTCGTCCTCATCGTTTCTGGCGGCCACACTGAGCTGATCGTCATGACCGGACACGGGGAGTACCGGCGACTCGGCGCGACGCTCGACGACGCGGCCGGCGAGGCGTTCGACAAAGTTGCGCGGCTTATCGGGCTCGGCTACCCCGGCGGACCGGCTATCCAGGCCGCGGCCGAAGGCGGGAATCCCCGCGCGTTCGACTTTCCACGCGGGCTGACCAATTACGCGATCCAACCCGAGCACCGCTACAATTTCAGCTTCAGTGGACTCAAGACCGCGGTGCTGCGCCAGGTGCGCGAGCTGGGTGAGGGGCCTTTGCCCGTCCCCGATCTCGCGGCCAGCTTCCAGGCGGCCGTAGTCGATGTGCTCATCAACAAGACAGCGTACGCGGCTCAGTCGTTAGGTGTGAAGCGTGTTTGCGTGTGCGGTGGCGTGGCCGCGAACAAGGCCTTGCGCGACGCGGTGGCCGTGCGTCTGCCCGTGCCGGCGTCGATTCCGCCGCTCTTCCTCTGCACTGACAACGCGGCGATGATCGGTGCAGCCGCACACTACCGTTTCCTGACCGAGGGATCCTCCGAGCTCGACTTTGACGTGGAGCCGGATCTGGCCCTCGAGGTGCGTGGCTAACTCGAGAGCGCTGATGCAGGGGTGAAGGGATGCCACACGCGTTGGATACGGAACGCCTGATCCTCCGGCCGTACACAGAAGAAGACATCGAACCTGCGGTCCGTCTTTTCGAGAACGACCTGGCGGTCTACCGCTACGACCCGGGGTTCGCGCGCACGGTCGAACAGCGCGCCGCCATCATTCGCCGCTTGATTGCGGATAACCAGGAAGACGGCGAGGGCACGCTCGCCGTCACCTTAAAGGACACAGGTAAGCTCATCGGCCAGGTCGGGCTGCAGTTGTTCGTCCTCCCCTGGTCACCTTTCGCGACGCCCGAGATCGAGCTCTACTACAAATTCGGCCAGGCCTACTGGTCCCAAGGATACGCCCAGGAAGCGTGCTGCGCGCTGATCCACTTCGCGTTTGAAGACATCCACCTGCTCCGCCTGGTCACGATCACGCACCCCGAAAACCGGCGGTCGGTCAAACTACTGGAGCGTCTCGGCTTTTACATTGGCCCCGCCCCTCCTGCATGGAATCCTCACGTTCTCGGGATTCTGACCAACCCTGCCGTTGGCCGCTCAGCATAAGCTTCTTATGATCGCCTGAGACCGTGGCGCCACGCGTCGACCCGCTTACGCAACCGTCCGCGCCAGTTGTCTTTCCCCACGGGCCCCATCACCCAGTTGTAGGCATGGCGCTCGCTCCGAATCACCCAGGAGCGGAACCCCGCAGACAGGAATCCAAGCTGTGCCAACAGTCTGCCCAGCCAGGTCTTTGTGGTCGGCGGCGGCGGTGCGCCCCACTCCACTGCGGCTGCGGCCCAGGTCAAGCCCGCGCCAAAACCGACGAGGACGACCTTGTCTCCCGGATGCACTTTGCCCGCTGCAACCGCTTCGGTCAACGCGATGGGGATGGACGCTGCTGAGGTGTTGCCGTATCGTTCGAGATTGACGAAGAACTTGTCCATCGGCAGATTGAGCCGTTTTGCGGCCGATTCGATGATGCGCGTGTTGGCCTGGTGCGGGATAAACAGCGACACATCTTCCAACTCCCAGCCCGCCTTGCGAGTCACACTTTGTGCCGCCCTGGGTATGACCGTGGTGGCGAACCGATACACCTCACGGCCGTTCATCTTGATGAAGTGGCCGCCGTTGCTAACGGTTTCCAGGCTGGCAGGCTGATGGCTGCCCCCGCGGGGAGGATCAGCAACTCACCACCCGAACCGTCGCTGCCCAGCTCTGTTGCAAGAACGCCGCAGCGCGCATCGCACACGCTCACCACAACCGCGCCTGCACCATCGCCGAAAAGGACGCACGTGTTGCGGTCGTTCCAGTCAATGATGCGGGACAGTGTCTCCGCGCCGATGATCAAGACATGCTCGGCCGTGCCGCTGCGAATCGCGGCCATCCCCATCGTCAACGCGTAGATGAAACCAGAGCACCCTGCGCTCAAATCAAACGCACCGGCCGACCCGGCGCCAAGCGCATCCTGGACCAGGCTCGCCGTGGAAGGGAACACGTACTCAGGCGTGGCGGTCGCGACGATAATCAGGTCCAATTGCGAGGATCGCAGACCAGCCTTCAGAAGCGCGTCGCGCCCCGCGCGTGCAGCCAGGACCGCGGTCGTCTCTCGTTCACTGTCCACCACATGTCGTTCTTTGATGCCCGTATGAGAGATGATCCACTCGTCGGTTGTGTCCACGACGCGGGCCAACGCTTCGTTTGTCAGCACCTTCTCGGGCACACAACTGGCCCAGCCGGTGATCTGTGCGTACCGCCCCGGATGATTTGCGCCGGACCCGTTCACGCCCGTCATGCGACCCGCCCGAAAACGACCGTGCCGTTGTGCCCGCCAAATCCAAAGGAATTCGACATAGCCACATTGACGGTCGCACGCCGCGCGATGTTCGGCACGTAGTCGAGGTCGCATACGGGGTCCGGTGTCTCGTAGTTGATGGTCGGTGGCAAGATATTGTCGCGCATGGTGAGGAGGCAGAAAGCCGCTTCGATGGCGCCTGCTGCGCCCATCAGGTGACCGGTCATGCTCTTCGTCGAGCTGATCGCCACCCGATACGCATCATCGCCGAACACGGCTTTGATCGCGCGCGTCTCACCGGCATCATTCAGGGGCGTACTCGTGCCGTGCGCGTTGATGTAGTCGACTTCTGATGGATGGATGCCGGCGTCCTCGAGCGCCATCCGCATACATTCCGCAGCGCCGACCCCATCATCCGCGGGTGCAGTGATGTGGTAAGCATCCGCAGTGATGCCGTAACCGATGAGTTCGCCGTAGATGTGTGCGCCGCGGGCCAGCGCGCGATCCAGTCGCTCCAGCACAACGATCCCGGCCCCTTCAGCAACCACGAAACCGTCCCGGTCTTTGTCGAACGGCCGGCTCGCACGTTCG
Organism: uncultured Chloroflexia bacterium; assembly: GCA_963774265.1. Taxonomy (GTDB): domain Bacteria; phylum Chloroflexota; class Anaerolineae; order CG2-30-64-16; family CG2-30-64-16; genus JALOOB01. Next base: position 59,971 of record CAVZDU010000001.1, read on the forward strand.
GGTTCATCGTTGCGGCTGCTGAGCGCTTGCATGTTCTCGAACCCCGCTACCGCCATCTGCACGATCGCTGCCTCGGATCCACCTGCGATCATCAGATCCGCATGCCCCCGGCGAATCATCTCCGCGGCTTCACCTAAGGCATGGGTGCCTGTCGCACAGGCGGTGGACACCGCCAGGTTCGGCCCACGCGCGCCGATCATGATGCTGATATGCGCGGATGCACTGTTCAGCATCAGCGCTGGCACTGCGAAAGGACTAACGCGGCGTGGTCCACGCTCCACCATGAGCATCTGGTTCTCTAGCAGTGCGTGGACACCACCAATGCCTGAACCCACCACCACGCCAACGCGTTGCGGACCCCACTCTTCCAAATTGAACCGCGCATCGGCGAGGGCTTGCTGGGTGGCCGCGACGGCGAAATGGAGAAAACGATCCATGCGGCGCGCGGTTGGCTTGTCCATATATTGAGTCGGGTCGAAGTTCTTCACTTCGGCGGCGATGTGGGTTTTGAAAGCCGAGTGGTCGAACTGCGTCAACGGTCCAACGCCCGAGCGACCGGCCAGAAGTGCGGCCCAAGTGGTGGACACGTCGTTGCCGACAGGGGTCACAAGCCCGAGGCCGGTGGCGACCACGCGCTGGGAGTCTGGTCGAATCAAGAGAACCTCCTGAGAGATGGTTGCTCAATTTGGGGGACAGCCTGATGTTCCTCCAGACAACCACTGCTATTAACACGAAGGGCAGACAAAGGACGCGGCCGCTGCCATTTGCGCCATAGCCCGGTTTGCCGTACCATGGGTCGCGATGTTCCATCGTGAGGTCACCTGATGAAGATCGTCAAAGCCGTGATCACCGCAGCCGGTTCCCGGCAGCGCACCTTGCCCCTCCAGACGCTGGTCGATCGTGACGGCGTGCAGAAGTCGGTCCTGCGCATCGTGCTCGAAGAGGCGCAGCGGGCTGGTGTGGAGGACATTTGCGTTGTCGTCAGCCCTGAGGATGAAGCGCCCTATGCCCGGGCCGCGGGCAACACCACCGCACGCCTGACATTCGTGCCGCAGGTCGAGCCACGGGGGTACGGCGACGCCATCCTCTGTGCGCGGCCGTTCACGGGCGACGAGGCGTTTCTGCATCTCGTCGGCGATCATCTCTGGGTCAGCGCGGGACGCGAGGGATGTGCGCAGCAGCTTGTAGAGGTGGCACAGCAGGAGGACTGCGCCGTCAGCGCAGTGCAGGCGTCACGCGAGACGTTGTTGCCCTACTTCGGCACGGTCGGCGGCCGGCGACTGGCCGGGCGACACGACCTGTACTTGATCGAAGATGTGATGGAGAAGCCGACGCCAACCGAGGCGGAGCAGCGACTCCTCGTGCCAGGCCTGCGAACCGGCCACTACCTCTGCTTCTTTGGCCTGCACGTCCTCACGCCCGGGGTCATGGATATTCTGGCCGACCTGGTCGCGCAAGACCGGGGTGCAGTGACGTTATCACAGGCGCTGGCCTTGCTGGCAGCTCGTGAACGTTACCTCGCGCTGGAGCGACCCTGGTTCCGCTATGACGTGGGTGTGCAGTACGGGCTCCTCACTGCGCAATTGGCGTTGGCCCTCTCAGGCCGCGACCGCGACCTGGTGCTCACACAGCTTCTCGAACTGCTGGCGCACCGCGAGTTACGGGCGGGCCAGGAGGTATCGTGACGGGGCGCCTCGTTTCGATCATCACATCTGCCGATCCCCGTGTGCGCGACCAGTCCGTCGATGCCTGGGCCCGTGCGGCTACGCTCGAAGACCTGGTGGCTGAGTGCGCGCATCTGGAAGCGTTCCGCAGGCAGAGTACTAACCTCTACGAGCGCGTCCGCGCCCTGTTCTTCCTGTACGATATTCATCGCTTCCATCTGCCTCAAAAAGCCGGCGTCGGACAACTTGGATTTGTGCCCTTCGATGGCTACAGCTACCTGCTAAAGCGTCGCTTCGAGGAAGCCATTGAGGTCTTCCTCCGCGAACAGACCACCCAGGGCCCCAATCAGTCCGTTTCCAGCGCGCTGGCCGCAGCATATCATCGCCTGGGGTTTCAGACGCTTGCTGACCAGGTCCGCCATAGCGTGCGCTCGGTACGCGGAAATCAGTGGATGTTCCGTATCGGCCATCCAGCGGACCAGCCCCTGCGCATCCGGCCTGACCTCCTGGCGCGCGCCTCATCGGACGCACCCTATCCCATCCTGCGCGAAACGACACCAGTGCGCATGGATCTCTCACACAGCGCGTGGAGCGACATTTTCTTCCTCGGCATGGACTTCCCGGAGGGTGCGCGCGTCCTCAATATCTCGATCGACCTGGGCGTACGCGGCCGCGACGATGAACCGCGTCCCCCGGTGGAAGCCTATCTCCGCGTGATCGACGAGCCGGTTCTGCGTCTCGCCAGCGTCGATCTGGCCGCACGCGCGGATATCACCAGCCTCGCGGAGGTGTTCGATTTTGCGCGCGACTACCTCGGGCTGCTCAAGGCAGCATTGATCGCTTCGGGCCTCGTCCCCCCCGGGATGGAAGGCTCAGAGGAACGCCTGACCGAACTTCTCGCCCGATTGGTGGGACAGGGGCGCGGTATCGAACTGGTCAGCAATGTCAACGCCATCCCCAAGGGATCTCGCCTGGCCGTTTCCACCAGCCTGCTCGCCTGCTTGATCGCGTGCTGCATGCGTGCCACCGGGCAGGCCTGTTCTCTCACCGGGCAATTGGCCGAGCACGAGCGCCGGCTGGTGGCCGCTCGGGCCATCCTGGGCGAATGGCTCGCCGGATCGGGAGGTGGTTGGCAGGATTCGGGTGGGGTATGGCCGGGTATCAAGTTGATCACAGGCGTGCTGCCTGGCGCTGATGACCCTGAATATGGTATCAGCAGGGGCCGCCTGTTGCCCGGTCACCGGATTTTCGGCGTGGATGAGGTGTCGCAGGAGACGCGGCAGGCGCTGCAGGACAGCCTGGTTCTCGTGCATGGGGGAATGGCGCAGAACGTCGGTCCCATCCTGGAGATGGTGACTGAGAAGTACCTGTTGCGGTCCGAAGTCGAGTGGCTGGGACGCCAGGAAGCGTGCCGCATCCTCGATCAGGTCGTCGAGGCATTACAGACGGGAGACGTCCGCCGGGTAGGGGCGGTCACCACGCGCAACTTCGCTGGACCGATCCAAATGATCATTCCCTGGGCCACGAACCTCTACACCGAACGCCTGATTGAGCGTGTACAAGCGGAATACGGCGAGCGCTTCTGGGGCTTCTGGATGCTGGGCGGTATGTCGGGTGGTGGAATGGGGTTCATCTTCGATCCCTCTGTGCGCCCAGCCGCCCAGGAACGGATGCAGCACATCATGTCTCAGGCGAAGGCCGAGCTCGAATCGGCTCTGCCATTCGCCATGGAACCGGTTGTCTACGACTTTGCCATCAACGAGCACGGCACGTGGGCCGACCTGTTGGATGGGAACGACCCTGCCGGGGTGGGCCCGGCGCCCACCCTGCCGTTGATGCCACCGGGCTACTATGCTATGGTTGTGCCCGACCTGGTGCGACTGGATCTCCGGCAGTTGCCCGCCTCTCAACGCGCGGAGCTGGGCCTCTTCGCTTCAGCGGCACGCACCTCACCGACACTGACCGGGATGGTGCATACGGTGTTCGATCGGCTTCTGCCTTCCTTAGCCAAATCGAGTGCCCAGGACAACGCTCGAACACTCAACGCCATGCTCGCCGAACATGGGTTTGACCCGGTGCAACACGAACAGATCCGCACTGACCTGCGCGCCGGCCGTCTTGGCCTGGCGCAAAACCGGCTGCCTGCCAACAGCGACATCGGCGATGTCGTGCGAGGCGATGTGTTCGATGCGAGCGAGAACCTGGAGAACCTATCGCAGCATCGCCGTGACGGTCTGGAAGCATTGCGATCCGGCACAGTTGCGGTGGTGAGCCTGGCCGGCGGTGTGGGAACCCGCTGGACGCAGGGCGCAGGTGTGGTTAAGGCGTTGCACCCGTTCTGCCGGCTAGGTGGGCAGCACCGTTCGTTCATCGAAGTGCATGTCGCCAAAAGTCGACGCATCAGCCGGCTGGCAGGGAAGGCCCTGCCGCACGTCATCACGACCAGCTATCTCACCCACGATCGCATCGCGGCATACCTGGCACGGGAAGACTACTACGGCGATGGCGGCCAGGTTCATCTATCGCCGGGCAGGGCTATCGGCCTACGCCTTGTTCCCATGGCGCGCGATTTGCGTTTCGCGTGGGAGGAGCTGCCTCAGCAACTGCTTGATGAGCAGGCGCAAAAGGTCCGCGAAAGTCTCCACGCTGCGCTGATTGCCTGGGCACAGGGGATGGGCGAAGGTGGCGACTACACCGACAACCTTCCGCAACAATGCCTGCACCCGGTAGGGCATTGGTACGAGATACCGAATATGCTCAAGAACGGCGTGTTAGCCCGGCTGCTGCGAGCGCAACCTGGCCTGCGGTACCTGATGGTCCACAATATCGACGCGCTCGGCACAGACGTCGACCCGGCGGTGTTGGGCTGGGTGATGCAAAGCGAGGGCGCATTTACGGCCGAGGTTATCACGCGCAGCATCGAGGACCGTGGCGGCGGCTTGGCGCGCGTCGATGGGCGTCTCCGGTTGCTCGAAGGGCTCGCAATGCCGCGCGAAGAAGACGAGTTCAGCCTCTCCTATTACAACTCGAACACAAGTTGGCTGCACGTCGACCGTGTGTTGGGTGTCTTTGGCCTGACGCGTGAAATCGTGCTTGCCGCGGCTGAGGGCGACGCTGCCGCGGAAGAGAAGATCACTGCCGGCATCCGTCACGTCGCAGCGCGGATGCCCACCTACATCACCTTGAAGGATGTGAAGAAGCGCTGGGGGCACGGGCAAGAGGACATCTTCCCCGTGGCCCAGTTCGAGAAACTGTGGGGCGACATGACGGCCCTGCCGGAGCTGGCGTGTCGCTTCCTTGCTGTGCCACGGATGCGCGGGCAAAACCTGAAGGATCAGGCACAACTCGACGGTTGGCTCCGCGATGGATCAGCGGCCTATGTGGAGGCGCTCTGCGAATGGCAATGAGGGCGACTCCCACCCTGGAGACATGAACGAAGATGTTCATATTGCTTACGGGAAAAGGTGGCCATGGCAAGACCACGGCCTGTTGGAAAGCGCTGCCCGGCCTGCGCAGCGGCGGAATCAAGCTGGCCGGCTTCATCTCACCCCCCTTGCTGGACGCTGAGGGCAAGAAGACCGGCATCGAAATGCTGGATCTCGCCACGGGTGAGCATCATACCTTTGCGCGTGTGGTCGGGCGTGATCAGGACACCGACATTGGGGTTTACCGACTCGAGGCGGATGCGATCGATTGGGCGCGCGGCGTGCTTGCGGCCGCACTGCTGTCAGACATGGATTGGCTGGTGATCGACGAAATCGGCCCCTTGGAGTTGCATCGTGGGGGCGGCTTTGCCTTCGCGATCGAGCCGCTCGCCGATCCTGTACGCATCCCGAACGCGATCGTGATCGTTCGTCAGGAGCTGGTCAACGAGCTGGCCGAACGAATCGGTCGATCCGACATGATTCGCGTTGTTGTCACTGAAGGCGCCCGCGGCCAGGCCCCTGCGCAGCTTGTAAAGCTGGTGCGAGAGGCGCATAGCAGGACGAACTGATCTTCGCAGGAGTGAGTAATGCAAAATATGACCCCCTCCGAGAAATACGGCATTGCAGCCGCCCTCGGGCTGCTGGTGATGGTCATGATCAACAACGCGCTCTTGATGCTGGTGCTCTCAGTTATTGGCCTGGTCGCAGGCTTCTGGATCATCCGGCTGGGCGAGGTGAGGCGGGTGGCATTCGTTGCCTTCGCGGCGTTCGCAATCGCCGCCGTCTTTGCCGTGATCGGGCTGGTTCGCGCATCGTGATTGCGCACACCGACATTGTGTGCGGATCGTGTTAGCATCCCCACTGAAGCGAGGGCCGCATGAACCAAGGCGAAACTTCGGGGCAGGGACAAATCAATCCGGCGATCACCGTCATCTTCGGCGCCAGCGGTGATCTGACGCAGCGCAAGCTCATTCCCGCGCTCTACACGTTGTATGTCGAGGGCCGGCTGGGTGACCAGTTCGCGATTGTCGGGGTGGCTCGCAGCAACCTGGGGACAGGCAACACCGATGATGACGCCGCTGGCTTTCGCGAGCACTTGAGCGCATCCGCGCTCGAAAACGCGCGCGTCGGCGGCGCGGAACCGGCCAAGTGGGAAGCGTTCTCAAAGCACCTCTACTACTGCCGCGGCGAGTACGGTGATGCAGCGACCTACGCCCGGCTCGCAGAGCTTCTGAGTGAGCTTGACGGTCAGCACAACACACATGGCAATCGGTTATTCTACCTCGCCATGCCGCCGCAGCTCTATACGACCGTTGTCGAGCAGCTCGGTCACGCGGGACTGGATCGCGGCAATGGGTTTGCGCGCATCATCATCGAAAAGCCTTTCGGCCACGACCTAGCCAGCGCACAGGATCTGAATCGTCGGGTCCACGAGGTCTTCGACGAGAGCCAGGTCTATCGCATTGACCACTACCTGGGCAAAGAGACCGTCCAGAATATCCTTGCCTTCCGGTTTGCCAACGCTATTTGGGAACCGCTGTGGAACCGCAACTACGTCGATCACGTTCAAATCACCGCATCCGAGACAGTGGGTGTCGAAGGTCGGGCGGGCTATTACGAAGGTGCGGGCGTGCTGCGTGATGTGTTCCAAAACCATCTGCTTCAACTGTTATCCCTCGTGTGTATGGAGCCCCCCGCGGCAATTAACGCCAAATTCCTGCGCGACGAAAAGGTGAAGGTTCTGCAAGCGGTGCGGCCTTTGAAGCCAGAGGATGTGGTGAATAGCACGGTGCGAGGCCAATATCGGACCTACCGGGACGAAGTGGGTGTCGGCCGCGGCTCGGCAACAGCCACGTTTGGCGCCCTGAGTCTCTTTGTCGATAACTGGCGTTGGCAGGGTGTACCGTTCTACCTGCGCTCCGGAAAACTGCTGCCGGCTAAGGTCACCGAGATCACCGTTCAGTTCAAGGATGTGCCCCACCAGTTGTTCCCGCGAGAGACGAACGGAAATCCGCCCCAGGGCGGCCAGGGCAGCGGTGCGCCACACGCCAACTTTCTCAGTCTCTGCATACAGCCGGACGAAGGCGTCCATCTTCGCATCGAGACAAAAATGCCCGGCCAGGGTATGCGCATGCGGTCGGTCGAGATGGAATTTCATTTCGGCCAGGAGTTCGGAACCGCGGCGCTGCCTGATGCCTATGAGCGGCTCATTCTCGATGCAGTCGCGGGCGACGCCGCGCTGTTCGCTCGGGCGGACGAGATCGAGTTGAGTTGGCAGATTATCGATCCGATCGAGGCCGGCTGGGATCAAGGGACCAGCCCAGTCGCAGGCGAATGGCAGGTTGTTAGCGCGCCGCCACTCGAATTCTACGAACAGGGCACCTGGGGCCCGTTGGGTGCGGATCAGCTGATGACGCGTACAGGACGGCACTGGCGGCTTGGTTGCGCCGCCGATCTGCACCGGGCAGATCGGTGAGTACCAAGGGCATGGGCAATGGAACTGATCGTGCGGACCGATGTCGAGGCGCTGGCACAGGCAGCGGCTGAACGCATTCTGACCGCGGCAGCGGCTGCGATTGCCGACCGCGGCCGGTTCACCATCGCGCTGGCAGGTGGCTCGACGCCCGCGGCCCTGTACCGGCTGCTGGCCGCGCCTTCCCATGTCGCTCGGCTCGATTGGCTGGCCACGGAGGTCTTCTTCGGGGACGAACGATGCGTGCCGCCGGACCACGAGTGGAGCAATTATGCGATGGCCTGGCGTTCGCTGTTACGCCATGTGCCTTTGCCGCCTGAGCAGCTCCATCGCATGCGTGGCGAGCTCCCCCCTGCCGTTGCGGCGGAGAGTTATTCTCGAATCCTGACGCACACCATCGATTCAGCGGGAGCGCCCTGGCCTCCCCTTGATGTAATTCTCCTCGGCATGGGCGAGGATGGCCACACCGCTTCCCTCTTCCCCGGCATGGCAGTTCTGGCTGAACGCAGCACGGCGGTCGTGGCGACGGAGGTCCCGTCGTACGTACGCCCTCAGGTGCCGCGGGTGACCCTGACGCTGCCCGTTCTCAATGCTGCACGCGAGGTCATGTTCCTGGTCGCCGGCGAGGGCAAGGCCGGGATGATTGAGCGAGTGTTGAAAGGTGACCAGTCGGGGGAAGGCGAGGATGGGCGGGCGCCAGCCGCGCGGGTGCGACCTTCCCATGGCCAGTTGTCGTGGTTTCTGGATCAAGCGGCTGCATCTCTGCTGCAGCAGGAGTAACGGATGGGCAAACGCGGTGAGGGTTGGTTTCTGCTTCAGATGATCCTGTTTGCTGTCATCCTGGTTATCCCACGGATCTTCGCCGTGGCGTTCCCTCTCTGGTTGCAAGGGCTCGGAATCCTGTTGTTGGTTGCGGGCGCCCTATTCGGTACGTGGGGTATGATCGCGCTTGGGCGTAACCTGACGCCTTTCCCGAAACCCATCGAAGACGGTATACTCGTGACCACTGGGCCGTACGCGTGGGTGCGCCATCCGATCTACACGGGCTTGATCCTGGGCACACTTGGTTGGGCACTGTTTCGCGCTAACCTGGTTGGCGTGGCGCTGGCTGTGGCGTTGTTCGTCTTTTTCGACCTCAAGTCACGGCAGGAAGAGCGCTGGCTCGTTGAAGCCTACGGGGGCTACACCGAATACCAAAGCCGCGTCCACAAGCTGATCCCCTGGGTTTATTAAGAAGGGGGGGCTGAACCGTATCAGCCCCCCCTTCTTCACATCCAGCCCTGCTGCTTTGCGAAGTCCGTCAGGAATGGCAGCGTAACGCGCTTGCCGCTGTACGCCTGGAATGCGTAGTACAACCCCAACGCATGCGGCACGAGGAAGATCGGCCACAAGCAGATCGCACCACAGCCGGCCGTCACCGCGGTCAAGATGGAGAACACCACCGTCGCCAGGATTTCGTACACGATCCCAGCACCGTAGAAGAGCAGCGATGTGATCGCATGATGTCGCTGGAACGGCCTATCCTTCGTGTTGGCTGACAACAACTGGATGACCGATACGATGGGCAGTTGCAGGATCACCATCGACAGCCAGGCCAGCGCCGCCAACAGCCGGTCGTCATCACTCCCCTCGCGCACGACTGCCGCGCTGCCCTTAGACGCCTCTTGACCCGACGTAGGCGGGGCAGCAGTGAGTACGAGCGGCTCATTCACCGGTTCTGGCGTCTCCCAGGTGGGCGTCTCGGCGAGAGGCGTCTCGGCGAGAGGCGTTTCGGTCGGCTCCTCTGCTGTCGGCGGCAAGAGCTCGTCCTGCAAATCACGCAACCCCTGGGTAATCGTGTCAGCGGTTTCGTCGAGCCTTTCCGCAATTCGATCCACCGGCTCCTCAGGCACAATCGGCGCATCCTCCGATGACCACGACTCGCGACCTTCTTCAGGTGCGGGCTCGGGCGGAATATCTTTGCGTTCTTCGTCAGACATCTCTCTTCTCCTTTGTATCTCTCTACGCAACTCCGGGTACTAAGTTTCACTGTACAGTCGGATGCGGGCGATTCAGCAGTCCGGTTGGCTATGCAACCTGCTCAGAATCGGTGCGTATAGAAAGCTAAGAATGATCATTGTGATGCAGCCTTACTGAGGAGGATTTATCATGAACAACAGTCGTACAGGGGCCCTGGCGGTGGGCGCACTCCTGGTGGCTTTCGGTGTTTTGTTCCTGTTGCAGAACTTCGGCGTATTTGGCAGAGTCGAAAACCTGGTCTGGCTGGTCCTGTTCGGCGCAGGCGGCCTGGCTTTCCTATATGTGTTCGCATCGAACCAACAGCAGTGGTGGGCGGTGATTCCCGGCTTCGTGCTGCTGGGACTGGGCATGCTCATCGGCTTCGGCGACAGGCTCGGGCCCTGGGGCGGCGCACTGTTCCTGGGCAGCATCGGCCTGGCCTTCTGGGTGATCTACTTTGTGCGGCGCGACTTCTGGTGGGCCGTCATTCCGGGCGGTGTACTGGTGACATTGGCGGCTGTCGCTGCGCTGGGGGAGAATCTGCCGGGCATGGCTGCCGGCGGCATCTTCTTCTTGGGTCTTGCACTGACATTCGCCCTGGTGTACCTTCTGCCCACTGAGGAGGGCCGGCAGCGCTGGGCAGCCATCCCTGCCCTCGTGTTGGGGGTCATCGGCCTTCTGCTGACCCTATCGCTCGGTGGCATCATCAATTATGTATGGGCAATCGGCCTCATCGTGGCCGGCGTGTATCTGCTAACCCGCTCCAGGCTATTTCAGCGCTGAATCGCGCTATCTGAGGAGGGATTTGTGAACGAGCAACGGCATTATCGTGGGGGCTTCGTGTGGCCCATCATCCTGATCGGCGCAGGACTGGTTTTCCTGCTGAACAACCTCGGGGTCATCGGTTGGGGCATCTGGGACACTCTGCTCCGGCTTTGGCCCATCCTGTTGATCGCGGCGGGACTGGACTTGCTGGTGGGGCGGCGTTTCCCGCTCGGCTCTGCACTCCTGGCGCTTCTGCTGATAGTCGTGCTGGTTCTGGCGGTCCAGGGGACGCTCACGTTGCCGGCCGTCGCTGGCAACGCCGGAGTGGACCGCACCGAAACGATCAGCCAGGATCTGGGCAGCGAGGAACGCGCTGCGGTCGACATCAAGTTCGGCACAGGCAATCTCAACATCGCCGCCCTCAGCGAAGGCAGCAGCCAACTGGTGCAGGGCAAGGCCGACCTGAGCCGCGACGAGCGCCTGAACGACAGCTTCCGCGCCAGCAACGGTGTTGACTATTACACCCTTGAGAGCCAGGGTTCCTGGTCGTGGGGCACCCAGGTCTTCACTGATAATGGCAAGAACTGGGATCTGGGCTTGAACCGGGACATTCAACTCGATCTCGAAGTCGATGCGGGCGCCGGGAAGTCGACGCTGGATCTAGCAGCTCTCAACCTTCGCCGCTTCAAGCTCGATGGCGGTGTGGGCCAGGTGACGGTGAAGCTGCCGGTGCGTGGCCGATATGACATGACCATCGACGGCGGCGTTGGCCAGATGATCCTGATGGTTCCCCAAGGGCTGGGCGCACGCGTGCGCGTCGACGGAGGGCTCGGGGGCGTGGATGTCCAGGGCGACTTCCGCAAGCAGGGCGACGAGTATATCACCGACAACTACAACACTGCTGAGAACCGCGCGACCCTTGAGGTCAATGGTGGCGTTGGCCAAATAGTCATCAAGACGCTGAGCGAGTAGATTTCGGAACCGTAGAATCTGACTTTGCGGTGCGACTTGCCCGATTGAGGCAGCTCGCACCGCTTTGTTTTTTCAGTTTCTCTTGTTCTACAAGTGGCCGCTGAAATACATTGGCCTGGGCGAGTTGGCCGTCATCGTCGTGTGAGGACCGCTAATGGTCGGCGGTGGCTATTTTGATTGATGACTGCTCGCACAATGGGTCGGGCCGAGTCCTATTTGCGAGTAGTCAAATGTCCGTAGCGCGCCGGCACTCGCCACGGCGCGACAATCGGTGACAGGAAGCGGATATCGGGGCGGTTCTTGAGGTGCTGGCGCTGCTTCAGAGCACCGCCGAGTGCCGCCAATCCCGCGATGCGCCCCCGCAAGGCGTGGCCATCGCGCCTTGCGACCAGTGCATAAAAAACCGCTAGCAGATCATATATCACAACCAGCGGCACACCCCACCATAGCTCACGGACCGGGTAATTCTTAGCGAGCAGCCGCACCTTATTTCTTCCCAATTGGTATCGCTTGAAGGGAGATCCCTCTACGCCCGTGGCAGAGTGGCGATGGAGCACACGCGCCTGCGGTGTGTAAAAGCAACGCCAGGCGCGTGCCCGGCCTCGCCAGGCCAGGTCTACATCCTCCAGATAGGCAAAATACGCTTCATCAAACAGGCCGATTTCATCCAGCATTTGTCGACGATAGAGCGCGGCGCCGCCACATGGCCCAAAAATCTCGACAATATGGGTCTCGTCGCCTGCGTCCAACTCACCCCCGCGACGATCCCATGCGATTCCCGCCAGATCGACGCAGATGCCTGTCGAGTTGATGACTTCTGGTCGATCAGCGAAAAGCATTTTGCTTGCCACCATGCCAACATGTGGTTGTGATTCGGCGGCTGCCAACAAAGCAGCGAGCCAGCCCGGCTCAGGTTCAGTGTCGTTATTGAGGACGGCGACATAGGGCGATGCGCTGTTACGAATACCCTGATTCACCGGTGCAGCGAATCCCAGGTTTTCTTTGTTTTCGATGACACGGATCTGGGGGTGATGCTGGCTCAGCCACTCAGCGGTGCCGTCAGATGAGCCGTTATCCACAACCACGATGGCAAAGTCCTGCTCAGCCTGAACGCGCAACGCTTCGAGGCAAGTTTGCAGCAGAGCCCGGCCATTCCAAGTCGGTATTACGACTGTGACGAGAGGCATGAATCATAAATCTCGACCAGGCGGTCGATGTGTTGTTCCACCGACAAGATCGGAGCTGACCCGGGCAAATGAAGGTTCGTCAGCAACTCGGGCTGATCCGCAAGTCGAATGAAAAGCGCAGCGAGAGCTTCTGTGTCGCCCGGTGGCGTCAGGAACCCATTGACCCCATCTTCCACCACCTCCGGCAGTGCCCCGATCCGCGCCGCAACAACGGGCTTGCCGCGCAGCAGGGCCTCTCGAGCCACCAGCGAGAAGCTCTCGTGGGCGAGGGAGGGAATCACCAGGACGTCGATTTCGTTGTATGCCCGATCCTTGTCCCCTGGTTGGAACGGACCGGCGAAAATAATTCTTTCGTCGCTCGCAGCAAGCTGGCGAAGGGAACGTGAAAAGGCAGGAATGATATCCTCGCGACCGTAAAAGGTAAGCCGGAGCTCCGGGTGTCGCGCGGCTTTGAATGCGTGGACCAGGACCTCCGACCCCTTCCAGGGCAAGATAGAGCCGACGAACGCAAGGCGCAGCGGTCGGCCCGGCGCGATGCTGGAAGGCGGCGCCGCCGGCTTTTCCATCCCCAGCGGCAGCACTGCAATGTGGTTACCGCGGTATCCGTTGTCCTGCAGCATCCGCTTGACGAACTGTGACGGTACAACGATCCGTCCCGTCCCCTCCAACGCCCGTCGAAACAACTCATAACGTTGGTCCAACACCTTGGGTGTGGCCTGCATGTCGGGAAGGAAGTAATCATCCTTTGTAAGAAGGCGTCGCAGCCACGTGCGCAGTCTGAAGGGAACCACATTGCGTAATGTTGAAATGGCAACGGTACGCGCGTGTTTGGCCGGCGTGGGGGAGGTAATGCAGGTATAGCATTGGCCACCCCTCGCCGGCCCTGGGCAGGCCTGCTTGAGCCAGTTATGGAGGTAAATCCGTTGACACAGGGCCCAGAAGTCGTGCGCGGTGAACAGGCTCGGAATGCCGCGCGCGGCGGTGATGAGTGGCAGCCGCGCCGAAAGCGCTATCAGGTGGTTGAAATGCACCAGGTCAGGCTGCAACCGATCCAGCAGGGTGCTAAAAACCTGCTCGATCTGAGGGTCGGCGAAGATATCGGCAAACGAATGAATCTTCCTGTAATTGTTGACGAGCCGAAACAGCGCAATCTCGTCCATGCGTTCTTCAAGGAGTTCGTAGTCTGCTTGGTCCGGCTGACCCTGGGCACACATGACAGATACGGTGTTTCCTCGTGCCTGCAATGACTGCGCCAGGCCAGCCGTATAGACTTCGACCCCTCCAATCGCATAGGGTGGATAACCGTTTGCCACCAACAATATTTTCAACTGCTCAGCGCCTCACGAACGGGGCAAAAACTACCGCCTTAGGATTGATAACCGTAATGGGTAAGCCTGTCGAGCCTGCGCGCACTGTAACGGTGCGAGTGCCCGGCTTCAGCGTTGCATCCGCAGTCAACTTGATCGTCGAAATACCCCAGGGTGGGTTCATCGTCGAAGGACTGACCGTCCCCCGCACCCCCGAGGGCAGCTCCAGGGCGATTGATGTTTGCGCCGATAACCCATAGCCCTGCAATGTAACGGTTGTCGATGCGCCTGGACGGAGCAGAACGACGCTGCTGCTGAGTATAAACGGCTGACTCGGATTCGAACAAAGGGCGTAGGGTGGTGTAGCCTGCGCCACGGTGGGCAGCCCGTTTGTGTATGTACTCGTGCGAACGGTGTTCACATAAGCGTCGGTGATCTTGCGTCCCGCATCACCCGGCAGCGGCTGCACACCGGTGCAGCCTCCGCTATTCTGACAGTCCTGTCCACCCGTGGTCACTCGGAAGTCCGCGTTGCCACGGCTACCATACGCGAAATCGTTGAACCAGACAATTCCCCGCACAAATGGATAGTCAGCCAACTTGGTGTACAGGTTCGTGATCCAGGCAGCCTTAGCAGAACCGCTCCCATCCTGATCGACGGATCCGATTTCCGAGATAATCACCGGTTTAGCATAGCGACATGCCAGATCGCGGAGGACGCCATCATACAACACCTCGAAGCTTTCCCAGGGTCGATCGCGCCAACTATACCAATTGTACCCGCTAAGACCGATCCAATCAACATAGGCGTCTCCGGGATAGTAGTTGTGAAGGCTATTCCAGGCTTCGTCTGGGTTGCTGGCGTAGTTCGGTGACCATATCCACTCGACGTTGTTGGCGCCCACCTCACGGAAGAGGTTCCGGACGCGCTGGAACATGGCAACATAGGATCCTGCATCCAGTCCATACCGTCCCGGCCACCACGCCACGTCGCTGATGTTCATTTCATGAGCGAAACGGATGATGAAGCGTTCCGGGCGCGCTTTGAGGGCCCGTGCATAGCTGCGAATATAACCATCGCAGCGCCCCGCGTTTACGGCGCGCAACGGCCCTTGCCCGTCATTGAAACCCAAGTCGCATCCAGAGCTGTTAGCCGTGGGTTCCCATGCCAGGAGGATTGTCGGTCGACGTCCTTCCGGTACTTTGTTCAGAATATCATCGAGCAGGAATGGATCGAATGCAGACCAAGGGGTGAAGAAGGCGACAATCGCAAGATCCTTGCCGACCAGGCCATTGTAGGCCATGACCTCGTTGCCGTAGGAGTACCAATTGCCGTTGCCGTAATCGACAAACACAGGCCGCAGATGGGCGCCGTGTGCGATGCCAAGCACGCCCGCAACTGGGACGGCATCCGGACTCTCGGATTGAGGAATATCCTGTGCAAATCCCACGAGAGAGCTCGTGATGAAAAGCACTATAATTTGAGTCAACAGTAGGTAGAAGGCGCGAACGCGCCTGTTTTGGCCAGTCATGAAAACCTCGCTGGTTTTGGTTACTTACTACTGGGCGTCGGTATGCGTGCGAAGTCGCTCCTGGCGAGAGAGACCCCGGCGAAGGGTAACGGGCAGCCGGTGCAACTCGGCTCCCACAAAAGTCCCCAGCGCTGAAGCCAGATGCCAGGAGGGGCTATGTGCCATCCAGAAGAGTCTACGCCCCAGTGACTGATGTTTGAAAGGCTCTATCGTGTAGGTGAAGCGCCAATCCGCCAGCACCTGCCTCGGGATACCGGCAAAGAGCCGCAACCAGTTGCGCCATCCGTGATAGACGTTACCGGGGAACAACTCTTTCATCCCGGCAGCGTGGTCCACATTCTGCCGAAACTGTTCCAGAACGGGATAGTCGTGCGAGTGCACAACAGCCGAAGCAGGTTCGAATACCAGGCGATAACCCGTCTGGAGCGCTCGGTCGGCCCAGTCCGCGTCTTCTGCGAAATCGACAGCCCGAAATGGAACCTGCGCCCAAGCGCTGCGCCGCAGAGCCGAACTTGTATCAGAAAAGTAAACGTAATACAACTTGTCTCGTTGGTAAAGTTGCCTATCATCCGGCATGGCTTTGACCAGTCGCTCGTGACCCCCCGTTTGCCAAACGGTCAGCAATTGACGGGCGAGTGCTGGGGCGGCGTCAGGCCGTGGGATATGCCGGCTGAAAACGCCACCCACGGCCGGGTCCTCCTGCATTGGTCGTATCAGATGCGCCAGCCACAGTTCATTTGCTGGCGTTGCGTCTTGCGTCAGGTAGACAAGATACTGCGAATCCGGGTAAGCCAGTTTTGCCCCCAGATTACGCGTCTCCCCGTGATTGAACTCCTCCGGCGGAATCTCGTGCAGTTGGAGAGGAAACCTCCGCAAGACTTCCTTCGACCGGTCTCCCGACCCTGAGTCGATTGCGATGACTTCGAACGGGCCGGCGTCGCGCTGTGCAAAAACGCTGTTAAGCAACTCTCCAAGGTAGCGTTCCCCATTCTTGACGAGGATGATGATTGAAGAGGTTGGGAGATGTTCCAAGTCCTTCACCCTCTGCCAACCATGCTGCTTTCGAGGGCCCCCAGCCACAAGGTCGCTCCCTGCGCCAACGTCCTCTTTTCGTATAAGTAGCGTTGCGCCGCGTAGGCAATCACACGTGCCTGAGCCGGGTGCGTGATGAGATGCACCAGCGCCTCCTCCCAGGCGTCCGCGTTGTTATCGACGAGCCACCCTGTCACACCCTGCTGAACGCTCGAAGTATACGCCGGCACCCGGCTGAAAACGCCTGCAGCACCGATCGCCGCATAATCCAGGAACTTGATATCCGATTTGTAACCGTTGAAAGTTGTGGCCACAAGGGGCGCGAGCGCGATGTCCCAGCGGCACGATGCGCAGAACCAGGGCAGAAAGGCCGGGTATTCCGCGAAAACCGGTCCAGGGTTGCGTTCATAGCATGGCATACCGTAGAAATGCGACCAGGTCTCAATACGGGTGGCAACCCCCACGATCTCGATGCGAATCTGTCCCTCGTATCGCTTGCAGATGGAACGCAGGGCCGGCACGATCAGGTGCAAATCATCATCGTGCGTCCGCGTCCCCATGTAACCGATGGTCACAGATGTGTCCTGGATGCTTCGTTGCCGCCAGGCGGATATCCAGGTGCGATAGTCTTCGACCAGCGCGCTCCTGGAAGGAGTCAACAGGCGCTCGTCAAGGTAATTGGGGATAACCAGGACGTGTGGGTTGAACTCCTGCAGTGCACTTCTGAGTGCGTCGGTACTCACAATGATTTGATCCGCGCTCCGCAGGAAGACATTCAGCGCATCCAATCGCGGCTGCGTCAGGTGGAAGTCCTTGCGCTCGCTCTGCAGTGCAATCAGATTGTCATCCAGGCTGTAAAAGAGCCGTGCTCCCCCGCGCCGCACCTGGTCGATCAACTCGCTGGCCACTTCAAACGATACATCGGGGCGCCACAGTCTATCCACTACGACCACGTCCACCCGGTCCATGCACAGTTCTCGCCCAGCCGACACACGCACCCAGGGCTGTAGACTGGGGTGGGTCAATGGTCTCAACAGGCGGGCGTGCGAATGGGAATATGGAAGGCCGTCGTGGCCATGTTCGTACAGGACGTGCAGGCGACAAGGTCTCATGTGAGCTCTCGTGCATAATTGAACGAGATCCTCATGGTTTCCAACGCATCGAGCATCAAAAGGAAACGGTCCACGCGCAACACATCCATGGATTTAGCATCAGGCGAAGAGCGTCTGGAGGATATTGTATGTCGGAAGCTCGGGGTGGTAGGCGCACACTTCGGCCGTGCCTGCCTTCTGCAGGCGCTGCCTGAGGCTATGATCCTCCACCAGCCGCGTGAGTGCGGCCGTGCACGCGTCAGCCGAACCAGTATCGACCACCAGGCAGTTGTGATTGTGCCTGGCAAACGCGCTCGTGCCGCCCGCCTCCGGAACAATCACCGCCGCTCCGCTCGACATTGCTTCTTGGGCGGTGATCCCCAGCGCTTGAAAGGTGGAGAAATCCACAAAAATGTCGACCTCGTTCAGAAAGGACGCGACCTGGCGTTGGTTGAGGGCGCCAGCGAGGCGCCAATTGAAGTCCCTGGGCAGTTCAAGGAATCCGGGCTCCAGCGGATTCGTGCCGAAAAGGCGAATTTCGACGCGTGCGCCGAATTTGTGCTCGACCACGCGCAACACTTCCATCGTCAATCTGGGCGCACGATGCGGCGTCATCGGACGAATCATTGCCGCAACCCGGAGAGGACGATCCGGCCACTCCGGAAGGGCACGTGGTCGCGGGCCGGAAGAGGGTGGCATTGTAGCAAGGGCCTACCAGCCCACACTCCATGCCCGTGTTGCTGATCACCTCGTTCCGAATCCACTCGGTGGTCGCAAATCGCACCATTTGGGGAATGACCGAATACGAGGCCCAGGCAAGTTTGTAATCTGCGCTGGTGGGCTGATAAAAGTAGGGTTCGAAATCCTGAATGAAGTAACCGAGAACAGTCAGCGGGGCCTGGGTGGCCAGCGGCAGCAACCAGAATGCACTGACATTGGCCGTGGCAATGACGGCGTCATACTGTGGACCGAGGCGACCCACGTCCTCGGGTTGTCCATAGAAAACGGGGATGTCAAGCCCGGGGTAGATGCGTTCAAAATCCTCGCGGTACTCAGCGAGATTGAATATGCTGACGTCGACGCCCATGTCGCGCATGATGGCGGCCTTGGAGACGATCACCGCGCCACCACCGCCCGATGTCCGAACGGGTAGGACCCAGAGGACTTTGCGGCCACCGAAATTCTCCCGGCCCTGGCGCAACAGGGCTTCCTTTTGAGGCAGGACCGCCGCGTGCCCACGAATCCCTTCCAGCACACGATCGCCAGCGAGAAAATCTACGCCGGCCTGCACGCTGCGAGCTCCATGCTTCCGCTTAAGCGTCTCGTTGGCTCGATCGCATAATGCCCGTCGTTTCTCGTCGCTGTAGCTCTTCGAGCCAGCGTGATAGACGTAAGTATCGTCGGCCAGTGCCAGCAACCAGCCACTTTTCCGCGCACGGAGGCAGTAATCATTCTCCTCGCCGTATCCAGCGCCGAAACACTCTTCGTCGAGGTAGCCGGTGTTGTCGATCACTTGCCGCCGGATCAGCAGGCAGAAACCATTGAGGAACGGCAAGCGCGGATACGACCGGGCAGAGTAGCGGGCAACGGTCTCGGCCATCGCGGTTACGGTAAGACCTTCGGGAAGCAGGTTATTAGCCCAATCAGCGCCGTCATACACCTGCGGAATTGACTGCCAGGTCGCGGCATTGGACAGCGGACCGACGATGCCTATCTGCGCGTCTGAAACCATGCACGCCACGAGGCGGTCAAGCCAGCCGGGGCCGACAACAGTGTCGCTGTTCAACAGCAGGACGAAGTCAGCCGTTGAATGCTGCAAGCCCTGGTTCGCCGCGCGGGTATATCCGCGCGGCTGTTCATTCCGAATCAGCAGGAAGCCCGATGTTTGCGCCGATTCAGTGAGATAATCTGCGGTCGGTGCGTCACTGCCATCATCGACCAGGATGACCCGGTAGGGCGGCGAACTGTAAGACTGCAGTGACTCCAGACAAAGCTTCACGTCGTCCAGCGCGTTATGAACACAAATAACGATATCAACTACTGCCGCATGGGGAGGAATGGAGGGTGGCGCCGGCACATCATGGATCACCAGTTCCGAGGCGCCCTTTGCAGTGCTTGTTTTCCAGCGCGCCTTACGCCACAGTGCCCCCAGCTGTTGATCGACCTCGTAGCGCAGGCGGTGGCCGTGGACATGCAGCGCCTCACGGTTGTGCAGCCGGATCAGCTGCCAGGCAGCATCCAGGATCTGGTCACGCGAGCTGCGGGGAGGAGCGATCGAGTTGCGTGCTCGCTGCAGAGTGCGAACGAACGCGTATCCGGGCGTACTCTCAAGCTCACTCCAGCGCTGGTGCCAACGGCGCAACTCCTGGTCCTGCTCAGTCAGTTCCCCGGTCACATCGCTCAGCGCCTGAGCCAACTCATCCGCCGGTCTTTCGTTCAGCCGCACTGAAGAGGCTGGCGTGGATTTGACAGCGCCTCCCGAGGGTTGCCGTAGTTCCAAAGCAAGGGCGCGCAGGTCGCGGTTTTCCTTACGCAGCACCCAGTAGCCGCGCTCATAATCGCGGATGATGCGATGCAACGGTTCCTGGCGCCGTCTGAGCCGAACCGCCCATTCTGTGATGAACGAGGCATCAAAATCCACATCGCGATAAAAGCCCTGCTGTGCAAACAACTCAGCCCAGTATTCCGGCGGCTGCACATTGAAATGGGTGACCTCTTTGTAATCGAAAGGGGTGGAGGAAAAGAGAATGTCGTCCGTGAAAAGACACAGATTCGCGATCGCTGCCCGCGCTTCATCCGCTCGCATGTGTTCCAGAACTTCAATTGAGACGATCAGATCGTAGCGCCGAGGCAGGGGCTCGGCAATCGAGCCTTTTTCGCAGTAGGGCCGGATAGAGGGGTGGACATTATCGATGGCAAAGGCAGAGACATCCCGGCCGTAGGCCTCCACGCCTCTACCCCGCAACCCTTCTACCAGAAAGCCGAGCGCGCAACCGGCATCCAACACACTCTGCGGACCGATATCAGCAATGATGCGGTCGGCAATACCTCGAAAGAATGCTAACCATTCTTCGTCACGTTCATATTTGCGACCGCACCCGGTCGCGTAGTAGCGCGCATCGAACACCTCGGCCGGGGTCACTTCCGTCATCCTGACTCGGCCTCCATCGCGATCAGCGGCTTGTTTGGAGTAAGCTCTGCCGTCCAGGTTCCACCCAACGTCACAACGCCGTAGCGCTCGCGAGCGCGCTCCGGCGACACGCGGAAAGAGTAAACCCGATCGTGGTAATCGTACACTTCGCTATCGGCGCTATCGACGGCAGCAACCGATACCAGATAGAGGCCTTCAAGCAGCGGCAATTTGGGAATCCGGTACACAACCTGACCGTCGCCTTGAGTGGCCGGGATGTGCAACCCATCAAACTGCGTATTGGGGCCGCACACATGAACGCCGTTCTGATGGTGGATGGCAAGGCCGAAGACAGGCTCATGCCCACCCTCACGGATGGTGTACGAAAGCCGGATTTCCATCGGAGAACCGGTGAAAAACACCTTGCGCTCCTGCCCATCCTTGTCGCACAGCTCGATGCGTGTCACCTCCACACGGCCTGAACCCCACCGCCGGCCTTCGCCCGGTGCAGCCAGAGGTAGGGTGCCCGCTTTCGCCTGCGCTTCATCGGCCACGTGGTTGATGTAGGCCATCGCCACGTCCAACGGACCGCCCGCGGCCCGCACCCCGCCGTGATCCAGCCAAATGGCTCGGTTGCAGAGCGCCTGAATCGAGGAAATGTCGTGGGATACAAAAAGGAGTGTTCCGCCGTCGGAGCGGAACTGCTGGATGCTATCCAGACACTTATGCTGGAATGAAACGTCACCCACCGCCAGTACTTCATCCACCAGCAGGATATCCGGATCACTATGGATCGCAACGGCAAATCCCAGCCGCACGTACATACCCGACGAATAGTGCTTGATCGGGACATCGATGAAGTCCCCAAGTTCAGCGTAGTCGATAATTTGATCGATGCGGTCCCGCATCTGACGCCGGCTCAAACCATACACCGAGCCGTTGAGAAAGATATTCTCGCGGCCGGTCAGCTCATGATGGAAGCCTGCGCCCAACTCGAGCAGAGAAGCAATGCGACCATTCACGCCGATCTCACCCTGGGTCGGTTCAAGGATGCCCGTAATGAGCTTGAGAAGAGTACTCTTGCCCGAACCGTTGGGCCCGATCACCCCGAAGCAGTCGCCTCGCTGCACGTCAAATGACACATCCTGGATCGCCCAAAACCGCTGCCGGCTGTCCTTTTGACGGTGAAGCAACCGTATGAAAGTGCTTTGAAATGAACGACTCACTTCGCGCCGCAGCGTAAAGCGCTTCGAAACATGAGACAGGTGAATAAGCGGCTGATCGTTTGCCGGCGCCGCCCGATGATTGCGGCCAAACATCATAGTTCCTCTCCGAAACGGCTGCTGTAGCGCAAGAAGAACCAATAGCCGAACCCCAGGACGATCAGCGATGTTGCGGCTGTGCGCAGGAAGAAGTCCATATTGGTGCGATAGCCCCAGTACAGCAAATCCCGATACGCCGCAATAAGCGACGCCAATGGATTCAAAATGTACATCCACCGGTGGATATCCAACGTGATGCCCGCCAACTCAAAGTTGCGCGGCAGGACCTCGATGGGATAGAAAATC
Organism: uncultured Chloroflexia bacterium; assembly: GCA_963774265.1. Taxonomy (GTDB): domain Bacteria; phylum Chloroflexota; class Anaerolineae; order CG2-30-64-16; family CG2-30-64-16; genus JALOOB01. The sequence continues at coordinate 82,114 of CAVZDU010000001.1, forward strand.
GGCGTGAGAAAAAACCACGCTTGCAGCACAACGTCCATGATCATTCCCGTATCGCGATAGAAGACGTTAAGTGTGCTCAAGACGAAGCTCACGCCTAGCACAAAGCAAGTCTCGATCAGGATGACCACCGGCAACAACCAGATATATGGGCTCAGCCGCGTATGGGTTACCACCAAGGCGCCGAAAAGCACGAGCAGGGCAAGCAGGAAGTTCACCAAATTGGCGAGCACGCTGGCAATGGGCAGCACCTCACGCGGGAAATAGACCTTCTTCAAGAGGTTGCTGTTATTAATCAAGCTGTGCATGCCTCCGGTGATGCCCGTAACGAAATATTGCCAGGGCAGGAAGCCGCAAAGAAAGAAAATCGGGAACTTCTCAAGCTGTGTGTTCGGCACCATTACGGTGAAAACCAGGGTGAACACCAGCATCATCCCGAGAGGGTTAAGGAGGCTCCACAGGAATCCAAGCACGCTGTTCTTGTAGCGCGCCTTCAGCTCCCTGACCACAAGATTCAAAATGAGCTCGCGGAAGGACCACAATTCCTGTATACGACGATACAACGAGATGCGCCGAACACGGACCGGGCTCTCGGTAGCGAAGTTGGTTGAACTCACAAAGCCTCTGTTTTGCGTGATGAATGGGCCAGTATGGGTCCTTCCGCGACCGGCGCTTCGCCGCGGACCCGCGCGTAGAGTTGCGCAATTTGCTGTCCGGCGGGCCCCCAGCCGAACAACTGCGCTGCGCGCTGGCGCAGACGGTGCCCTCGTTGATTGGTGTGTTGGGACTTGTCTACGTCGTCAAGCGCCTGGTGCAGACACTCAGCCAAACTGCTGGAATTCCCTGGCTCAGCGTAGATGCCATCCGACCCAAGATATTCGCGCGCCACTGGCGTGTCGAAGGCCACCACCGGTAAACCAACTGCCATGTAATTCAGGAGCTTACCTGCGCCTTCTGTCAAGCTCATCTTGGGCGCTGCCGCCACCTGGCCGAGCGCCAGGTGCGCAGGCGCCTCGCCGTAGGGCACGCGGCCCGTCAGAGTCACGCGATCGCCGATGCCAAGGTCAATCGCTCGCTGGCGATACTGCAGCACGTTCGGGAAGCCCATCAACAAGAGGTGAGCATCCTGGCGTCGATTCACAAGCTCCCGCATCGCGTCGAGCAACAATCCGACGCCTTGATACTCAGCCAGCAGGCCGAGATAAACGATCAGGCGCCGTTCTGCCGGAATTCCGAGTTGCTGCCGCAAGGCAGCAAGTTCACCAGGATCATATTTTGTGCTGGGGCAGAAAACTTCAGTGTTGACGCAGTCGGGAAGCGCCTGCACGCGGTCTGGCCGGCACCCAAACTTGTCAAGTAGCAACTGTCGAGCATGGACGGAGCTTGTCAACACCATCGCGGAAGAGCGATCGATCATCGTCTCCAGTCTTAGCAGGGCAGAACTGAAGTAGCTGTCATGGCGCAGAAAGCGGTGATCCATCATTTCTGCCGTCAGGCTGCCCTGAAAATCGAACACCACTGGCAAGCGAAGGAACCTGCCCAGGACCACCCCGATCAGCGCACCTTCATGCAAATGAGCGTGGATGACATCAAACCGGCGTCGCGCCAGTAGTTGCAGCGTCTTCAGGCCGAGGAGAGCGTCAAAAGCGATCTTGTGGCGGCTGGCCCCCACTTCATATCCCTTACGCCATGGGATAGGCAGGGTGCGTTCAATGTGTATGCCAGGCACATCCTGACCATTGCGATAGGTCACGATCGTGACCGAATGCCCTAGTTGCTGAAGAATCCGCGCCTCTTCCAGGATGCGCACATGGCAGCCGTAGTCGGCGAAGAAGCTTGTCGGTGCAATCATTAGCACGCGGTAGCTCCGGAATGCCAGCGGAGTTCCCGACATGTTCAACTCCCAAGGTCACAAAAATACCTCAGCCTGATCTGGTAGATCGGCCGAAGCTACGGAAAATGATTATAGTCAGAAACACGGATTCAAAAAACTTGCGGTGCAGGTCGCGCGTGAATGTATCTATTTGGCCGGCAGTGTGAAAGCGAATACGTTGTCTGCCTCGTCCCGCTCCGCAACCAGATTGGCGGGATCGACGACTGCCCACAAGTCGGCCTGCGCACTTGGCGCGCCAACCCAGTTCGCGGTGACCGTTGACGTTGCTCCGCAGCCTTCGAGAACATACACAAACCGTTCGGCGCCGATCGGAGTCCCGCCCTGCAGAGGATTGCCACGATAGAACTTCACCCCAAACATACCCGGTATGGCCGAATTACCGTTGTTCGCGACGGTAACAGACAGGGTGACCTGCTCTGTGCCGGAACCAGCCTCGCGCGTAGCCGATGCACGGACTGGTTGCAGATTAACATCGCCCGGATACCGGGCGGCAAGCGCGGCGAAGTTATCCCCATAAACGGTGCGCTGCCGGGTCAACGGACTGAACAGCATGCCGTTGTACCCATCGCTCAGGCTATACCACGCCCAGGCTTGGACGAGGCGGTCATTGTCGGGAGGATAGCCGTTTGGTCCGGTCGCTGAATTCAGGAACTCAAAAGCTCCGGTCATGAACGCATTCACGCGAGCGGGACCAAAGCCGGAGCCGTAATCCTCTGGCCAAAGAATGCCGAACTCGGTAATGATCAGTGGGCGATCTTGATAGTCGCGGTCAGCCATCCACTGCCGGAATGTTTCGATGAAGTCCTTAAAGATGTCCAGGCGATCGTGATCGTCGATTTCGTAGAGCATCCCTTCGTCTGCACGGATGCCCGGCGGTATGTCTGCGCCCCAAGAATCAGGCCAATCACCGCGTCGCTCCCGGAGGATGAAAGCATGGATGTTCCAGACATCGACAGGCATCGCCGGCTCGTCGGGGTTCGGCCGGCCGTAGAGCCTCTCGTACTCCTGCAACACCATATCGAGATACTGAAGGCGCAGGGGTGTAGGTTGGACGACGGCGCCGATGGCGACCCGGGCGGTGGGGTCTACCTGTTTGATCACCGTATACAGATCATGATAGGCTCGCGCATACGGGCCCGGCTCGATGCTGTCTTGCCAGTACCTGCGATCAGGTTCATTGCCGATGATCCACAACGCCCCGACCCGGCCAGCCACGATTTCCGGCAACTCATCCGCTGTGGGCTGAGATGCGTAACCATCATTGCCGATTTGCGACAGACGGATCATGGGATGATAGGTGATTCCGTCGGGCTGCGCTGGATTTGGCGTCGTCGTCCAATCGAGATACCAGCCCAGCCGCAAGGCCCGAATCGGATAGGCGGCAATGGCGGAAGTACCGCCGACGCCCAACCGGCACAACTTCTGGCTTGCAGGGATCGCGGTGTTCGCGATCGCTGGCAGAAGGAGCCGGCCCTGTGATTGCGGCGCCTGGAGCGTGACTGCCGGCGCTGCTTGCGCCGAACTGACTCGCAGCAACAAGATCAGAGGCAAAAGCCAGAATACGGATATCGCCGCAATCCGCAAGGGCCGCACCAATGTCACGGCATCTGCTCTAGATAAAGCGGTTGCTGGCTCACCGTGAACCGCACAAAGCCATCCGATGAGCCATCGTCGCCGTCCCGCAGAATGCCCTGGACGACGCCCAGCGAATCTGACACCTTGAGGTTATCTCCCGCCAGCTTCAGTGTGACGGGACTGAAGGTGTCTGTCCAGGCCACATACAACTTGTGACCCGCCTTAAACTCATACACATGCTCGTCTTCGCTTCCCCCTCTCTCGTTCTGGGGAACCGCGCGCAAGAAGGTGGCGCCACTCAACTTGCCCGCCATGGAGCGATACGCATCGAAGGAAGGTTTCCGCACCCCCGCAGCCGTCAGCAGACCCGTTTCGCCCCAATAATCCGGCAGATCGAGCCAAGACCACCAGATCATAAGCTGGTTGCCTGCAGCCGCGGATTGCGTGGACATCTTCACCAGGTAATTGGCCTGCACTTGTGGCGAGCTGGGCTGCGATGGCTCGGCATCGCTGTGGTGCCCGGCCTCAGTGACGATGATAGGCATCCACCCATACCCGTATCTCGACAATATATCGCGCAGGTAATTGGTCTTGCCCATCAGGCCGTCGCCGTATGGCTTCCACCGCCACTCGAAGTACGGGTAGTAGTGGAAGTTCATCAGGTCCATGCAGTTCCCGCCGCCGTTCTTCAACACGTCCTCGATGAAGCTGCGAACAAACGGACCCCTGTCCTCTTTGAAGAAATCGTACGCGATGCCGCCGATAGCAACTCTCGCGCTCGGGTTCGCTGCCTTGGTTGCACGGTAGGCAGTGCAAAGCATGGCCGCATATTCCTTGCCGTATGGACCCCAGAACGGCTGGACTCCTTCCGCTCCGACAACATCGCCGGCATCGGGCTCGTTGTAGAGTTCCCAAATGCGAACCTTGGGCGAGCCGGGCGCATCCTGATTACCGTCGCCGTCATAGCGTTCGACCAGCGCGCCCATGAACTGGCCGAATTCATCCAGCCCGACTTTGTCAATGGGGCCATTGGTATAGGTGGCCGCCCACTTCGGAGCCCGTTCAATCGTCACAAGCGGACGCAGATTGAGCTGCACTGCGGCCAGCATGGACGCATCCATCGAGGACCAGTCGTATTTGTCCGGCGTCGTGTTATTTGGCTCAACACTCCCCCAGAACACGCGCCAGCGCAACCAGTCCACCCCAGCCTCTGGGGTGTCCGCGGCATACTGATCGGTGACGGCGCCGTACATTTGGACCCCAAATGCAGGCACGGGTTTCTGGTTGAAGACCGCCGGAAGCGTCAACGTATTGCCGGAGCCCGCCTGGTCAACAGGTGTCTGGGCGGCCGCTGATGCGGGACAAAGACAGGCTAGGCAGCAGAGTGCCACAACGAGAAAACGCAGCATACCTTTCACCTTTTGGATACAAGTGGGAGGTAGATGGAGTAAGAATAAGGCGCACACCAGCGCACGAGCCGGTTCTGCGCGTTATCTGCCAGCCAACCACATAGGTTTTCGTCAAAGGACAGCCCGGTGAAGCCGGCGCCGGGCGCCGGTAGCTCTCGGACCACCGTCGATGAGGGACCCAGCCAGCCTACTCGTTGCCCGGTCCGCTCGGTAAACCAGATTCGTCCCCCGGCCAGCTCGATCGCATAGGGATTACTCCCCGCGACAGACAGGCCAACCCATCGCAGAAGAGTCAATGTGCCGGGGTCATAGTGGCCGATTCGATTGCCGGCCCGATCCGTAAACCAGGGATACGCACCGGTCTCGACGCTGATATTCCAGGGTTCACTGGCTGCGCCTGTGTAGACGAAGGCAAACGCAAGATCACCCGGCCACAGGTTCAAGTTAAACCGGCCGATTTGGCTTGTGCCGGGCGCAGTGAACCACGCAATCCCATCGCCAGCCAGATCAATGTCTTCAAACTGCGCACCCGGCGTTGGAGATGCATACTCGGTGAGAGTGGCCTCACCCTGAATGGGAATCACCAAACGGCCGACCTTGTTCCCGGTGCGCTCGACGAACCAGACCTCGGTTGGATCGCCTGGTTGCACGTCCAACCCGGTGGGTTCACTGGCGAGCGTGGGGATCGCGTATTCAGTCCAGCTTGTCATGGCAGGATTGAACTGCGCGATCTTGTTGCCGGCCCGCTCCGTCACCCAGACCAGCTGATCAGCACAGGCGATATCGTAAGGTTGGCTTGCTGGGGTAGGCAGGGAAAACGTTTGAACGGCGACGCTCGGCGCCAGGCTTAAGCGGCCGAGCATATTCTGCTCCGGCAGCGTAAACCACACCGTGTCAGGTGACTGGGCGCAGACCCGAAAGGGCTGGCCAGCACCAATCGGGTACTCGGTGAATACCCCTGCAGCGGCTTGCGCTGCGACTTGTGGCGCACCAAATGCGGCCGCGAGGACCGCCCAGAGCACAACCACAATGGCTGGTAAGGTCGCCATGGAGGACCTCCGATGCCAATCTATAGCAGGACCTAAGGCCAAGCCAGTTCAAGTTTGCCCAGGTCAACGCGTTCATCGGCCTTAATGGAGAAAACCCGAGGCGAATCCTCTGAACGCGACTGCGGGATGACCAGCCAGTTCAATGGAGCCCATATCACGAGGAAATAATCCCCAGGCAGCACATTGTTCAGCAAAAATCGTCCCTGCTCATCTGTCTTACCGCTGATATCGCCTTGTTCAGGCCGGGCGCTTCCCATCACCGCAGGCAGTTCAGTTGCACTATCCTGCAAGTGATAGAGATAGAAGTAGGTCCCAGGCACGGGGCCATTGCCGGTGTAAGTGAAGATTTCCCCGCCGACCGTGGCCTTCCCGGCTTCTGACGCAGGTAGTGGGAGAGCATTGTTGGCGACAACGGGAGGCGGCAGCGGCGAAATCGGCGATTCGGTCGCCAACGGGGGCATGGTTGTTGCTGGTAAGCTACTGCAGGCAGCGAACACCCACATCGTCATCAGCAGGACAAAGACAATCCACCAACTCGATCTTGTCATCATTCTTCTAAGTATAGACTAAAATCGCCCACACGTAAAACTGGCCAGCCGTTGGTGCGGCTGGCCAGTCCTTACAGGCTGAACCTACAGGATCGCTAAAGGTTACGGCTGCGTGAAGGCATTGTGTGCCATGAAGTTGTCACCGCTGGCCAGGCTTGGGTTGATGGATGCCAGGAACGTGAGCTGAGCGAAGCCCGCCAGCGCATGGTCCGAGTCCACCACCAGGGTGCCATTCCAGCCATCGGGCAGTTCCGGCACTGCCGTGCGGTGATTCTGGATCAGGTTGCCACCCGCCGGGATCGACGCACTAAATGAGATCGGGGTTGCGCTGCCGCCAGCTGCGATGTATTCTGCCGAAGGCGTGTACGTCAAGGTCGCGTTCGCTGCGTTGGCCGTATCCAGGTTCTGGACCGTGATCGCGGTCGCGAACCCGTTCGGCAGGCGCTTGGCAACCAGCGGGACAACGACCTTCGTATCGGTCGAGCCGCCCCGGAAAGCCTCGTAAGCCGCCGCTTCGCCGGTGGCCACAAAGCGCATCTGGACGAACGCCACGACGTTGCCCGTCGAAGTGACAACACAAGAACCCGTGTACAGCGCAGGAACGGTCATGTCGGTCACAGGGTTGACGGCCCAGGCGGCCTTGTTCGGAACGGCGTCCGCGTTGGTCTTACTAAACGGATTCGCGTTGTTGGTGTCTTTGCAGTTCACGGTGATGCCGCCGGCCGCAATCGGACCGCCGCTCAGGTTCTGGACCGAGATCGGCGTGCTCAGGCTATTCGCCAGGCGGGACGTGAAGAGCGGGACGAACCACTGTTGCGCCGGTGCAGACACCGGGAAGGCGTTGAAGGTCTGCATCGCGTCGCCGGTGAAGAAGTTGGCGACGACTGCAACCTGCCCGCCACTCAGCGCGCGCACTTCGGCGGAACCGATGAAGCCATCGCTCAACCCGGGTTCGGTAGCGAGATCGTACAGGAACGCTGCGTTCGGTGCGATCGCAATGCCGGTCTTGGTGAAGCCGGCGCCGCCGACACTGGAGAGCAACTCAACTTCCACGCTCACGGAGGCCGTGCCCGAATTCTGGATCACGATCTGGCTATTGGCAAGGCCCGTTGCGGTGGGCCGATTCTTAGCTGCCAGCGGAACATAGAAGGACGCGGCGCCGGCCGAGAAACCGGAATAAGCGCCGCTGCTGGTCGGGTTTTGACCACGTGCGAGGACCTGGACAACCGCGCCCACAGACTTATCGGCGCTCACAACAACCGAGCCACGGCCCGCAGCGAGAGCCGAGTCAAGGTACTGGCGGAAGATTTTCTGACCGCCATTGGCTGCCAGCGTGAAGCTCTCATCGGCTTTCCACACCGTGCCATCCGTCTTGAAGTATTGCACGGTGCCGCCTGCCGGTTCACTTTCAAGGTTCACAAGTGTGAAGTTGGTGCTCAGGCTCTTGGTGGTCGACTGCGCCGCACCCGTAAGTACTGTCGCCAGTATCAGGGTGAGCGTGAGAAGGGTGATTGAGACGGTCCTTCGCTTCATAAGATTGCCTCCTGCGGAACGATAGGTCGAGTTGACGAGGTCTTGGGGACTTCGTACCGGGCCTAGTATGGACGCTGCGCGGCTAAAAAGCAATACCCCAAGTGGGTTAACTATGCCCGCGCGGGTCAAACAGGCGTATCTTCCCGCCCTTTTCGCGTCGCGCGGAGCGCAAAGCCTGCCAGCACCCAGGCAAGTTCGGCCAGGACCATGGCCAGTCGCGAGATAACTGCGACGAGGCCCCCCATCGCCACGGGCAGACCGGCCGCTTGTACCAGGACTGCCGACATGACCGCCTCACGCACACCAATGCCAGACGGGACAAAGAGGATAAGAAACCCGACTGCCCACGAGGCCGAGGCTGCCAGCGCGCTGACGCGTAGATCGATGCCGGATCCCGGAGCCACGGCCCGGGCAACCCAATAGACCGACGCGGCATAGGAGAGCCAAAGCGGCACTGTCAGCGCCAACGCGGCGACCCACGCGCCGGGCTGCGGCGCAGAAGGAAACGCCAACCGCCTGAACCGCCTGCCAGCCCATTCCACAAACCGCGGCGCGAGAAAGACGGCCAGGCACATCAAGATGATGGACCCGACGGGCGCAACGTGACGCCAGGGTTCTCCGAGAAGCGGCCCGCCAGTGACTCCGACGCACGCGATTGCTGTCACAAGGATCGCGGCTGCTTCGAGCACCGACCCGGTCAACGAGAGGGGATAGCCCACACCGTGGTCGTCCAGCAGCCACTGGCTTCGGCTCAAGTAGCCCCACACGGTGCCGGGGATGTAGCGGGGCAGAAAGGAGATCATAAACCCTTCTGTCGTCTCCCGCAGGGTGAGGGCCACGCAGAGATAACGCATGATGGCGCGCCAGGCCACCATCTGGAAAGCGGAAAGTACGAGCGCTGCGACGAATGCCGGGATCAATTGCCCAAGCGAAAGCTCGCCCAGGCCATCATACTGTTGCACCGCGAGCCAGGCGATCCGCAGCTGGTTGGCGAACAGCCCCAGGCCGAGCACCAGGCCAACGCGCCAGAGGACCGCGCGCAGCGACCAACGTGACCGCCCCGGGCGACCGCTGTCCGGGTCAGGAAGCATGGTCATGAGCTTACGCCTGGCTTCCAGAGAAGCCAGTTGAAATTTGGAAAAAACGGCAACGCCGAGCGCCAGATCCACCGGGGAAGTCTCCGCCCGAGGCGCGCGATCGGGCGCGTATCCGCGGCCAACTGGCTCTCCAACACTTCGAGCGTCACATCCTGGATATCAAAACGCTGCCACAGGCGACGCAAGCCCCACATTGGCCGGGAACGTTCGTAGTAGCGATCCCCGCGGCGCAGAACGCGCAAAGTGGCGTTGGCCAGGGGGGAGGGCAGCCAATGCACAAAAGGCAGGTTGTAGTGAAGCTCGATCGGAAACAGCCAATTTGGACCGCTAAAGAAGACTACCCCTCCCGGCGCAAGTACACGGTAAATCTCCTCGGCTAGCCGCGTGTCGTCCGGAACGTGCTCGTACACCTGCGCGCACAACACCACGTGAACGGATGCATCAGCGAGCGGCAAACGCATCGCGTCACCCCGAACGAAACGCACGGCGGCGCGACCCTCGAGCGTCGTTGCGCCGAGCGCCAACGCGTCATATTCCACGCCGACCATCGTGCGAAAAAGTGAGGCTAATGAGGCGCTGATCAAGCCCGAGGAGCAGCCGATGTCCAGGCAGACTGCTTCAGCCAGAGGCCACGCCACGTGCCGTTCGAGGAGCATCCGAATCTTCGCTGCACGTCGCGAGCGGCTGGTCGCGTCCCGTACGGCGGCGGATAACTCATAGAAACCGTCCTGATAACCGCGCGGCTCAGCCACTGACGCCTCGGTAAATTTCGACCAGTCGAGCAGCGATGATATCCCAATCGTACTCCTTTTCTGCCCGGAGTCGCGCAGCCCGGCTCATGGCCTGCCAGCCAGGGTCGTCGCTCAAGACCGCCGTGATAGCCTCGGCCAGCGCCTGGGGCTGCGCAGGTGGCGCCAATTTGCCCACCTCCTGCGTGACGACGTCGACGATGCCATCTACAGCGCTCGCGACAATGGGAGTGCCGCACGAGAGTGCTTCCAGGAGGACCACGCCCAGCCCTTCCTCCAGGCTCGGCAAGACAAACAGCCTCGCCCGGCGCATCGCGGCCACGACTTCCGCCTGCGGCAGGAAGCCCGCCATGTCGATGCGATCGACGATGCCCAACGCCGCGGCCTGTTCGCGGAGCGCTTGCTCATCCGGCCCATCGCCCAGCATGACCAACCGATAGCCAGGAAGGGCTGTGAGGACAGATGGCATGGCCTCGATCAAATGGTTGGCGCCCTTGCGCGGAATCAACGAGCCCACAAACAGAATCAGAGGTTCACGTTCCGCCACTGGCGCCGGGGTGAACCGCCCGGTATCGACGCCATTCGGTACGATTGTCAGGCGGTCCATCGGTATGCCGGTGCGTGCGGTCGCCTGCGCCAGCGCGCGGCTCAGTACCAGCACGCGGTCGCAGGCCCGCAGTGTGGCCGCGGTCAGCCGGCGCCCGAGCCCGCTTCTTGTCACCTGAAAAATGTCGCTGCCCTGCAGAGTGGCAACGACCGGCCGGCGGTGGACGGGCCGCGCAAGCACAGCCGCAAGCGCCGACAACGTCCAGTTGGCATGCACCACGTCGCAATCACGTGCCCACCGTGCGATCGCCAACACGTGCGCCAGGCCAAAAGGCACGAACAGCAACCGGGCCAGCTTGTTACGTCGCCAGATGATGGGCAGTCCACCGCCTTCGCGTCTCAGGATCTCCCAGTTCTCCCTGGGCATATAGCGCGGGCGGATGACCTCGATGCCTTCAAGCGTCTCATGCGTGGCCGCGCCCGGTGCGTGCATCGCGATCACGCGGACCGCAGCTCCCGTCCGGCAAACGGCGCGGGCGGCCTCCCAAACAAAACTGCCCTGCGCGTCGCCGGCCCAGCGGGGAAACGCAGTTGTAACGATACAGACTCTCAATTTGCGATCCATTTCCCTCAAGGGGTTCACCTGCTCGATGCCGTACGCTCCAGGTAAATGGGCGACCAGCCAACGGCAAGCCGCCCTCCGGGCACGGCCAGCTTCTGACCGAATTTATCGTAAGCCGCGAGGAAGCCGGCCGGCAAAACCAGGCTGACATCACTTCCATCCGTGGACCAAAGGATAAGCAACTGCCGCCCGTCCTCTTTCCCAAACTGTTGCCCCGACACACCCTGGAACTCGGTCACTGCGCGCTGATAGCGCGCCCGGCCGAGCTGGCTGCCCAGGTACTTGTACGCGGCGAAAGCCGGCTTGGGCGTAAGGTCAGGGAGGATCAGCCCCTTGTATTTGAACTCCGTGATCAGTGCATAGTAGGTCGCACCGGAAAGACCCAGGCCGTAGGCCTCAGCGTAGACGCGCGGGATAAAAGCGGCCCCAACCTCGTTACATTCCGGTGTGGGATCGTCGCATTTCAGCGCAACCTCGCCTGCAAACACGGGCTTCTTGTCAAACCCGTAGCGTGCCAGTATCCGCCGCACGAACCCGACTTTCTCCGGCAACCCCGTGCCGCCACCAGCCGGATCGCTCCAGGCATAGTAGCTATGCATGCGCTGTGGAAGATCCATGCGCAGAACTGCGTAGGAATGCACATCCACCATGTCGAAGTAGGGTCCGCCGCCATTGCGCAGCACGCCTTCCAAGAAATGACCCGAGGCCCACCGCCGTTCGTTGTCGCAGCCGTTACCTGGCGACGTCGTCTCAGGGTCACACTCGAGCAATAAGCCGGCCATCATGACCTGCGCACCGGGATCTGCCGCCTTGATGCGAGGGTAGACAACCTTCAGCATGTCGGCATAGTAAGGTCCACCATAGTATGGATCGTTTGGATCGCCCCAGCAGCCGAATGGCGCATCCCCCCACACCTCGGCCGGCGCCACGTCCGGCTCATTGCCGATCTGCCAATGGCGCACGCCGTAGCGCGTCTGGCTACCATAACGAGCCACCACTTGTTCCATGAACCGCGCAAAGGCCTCGAACTTGTCGCGCCTCACTGGACCGCACGGATACGAAGCAACACCCTGCGCCCACGTTGGCGTCATTTGGATGTTGATGATCGGCTCGAAAGCGTCCGCGGAGCGCGCAGCAACTCCTGTTCAAGTTGGGCGAGCACTTCCCAATGGTTCTGCCCTTCGACCGGCTCTACTTCCAACCACGAAAGCTCCCGATAGCGCCGCACCCAACGCGCGCCGAGCTGTTGAATGCGGTCGTAAGCGTACTGGTTGGCGAATCCTTCAACTGCCACACCCAGCAGTGGCGCGGCCGCGCGATCCCTGTTCGCTGCGACTGGCAGTTGGGTCCGCTTCGCAGGCGCCGGGGTTGCCTCGGCTGCGGGTTTGCTGCGAATCACCGGTTTTGCGGTAGGGGTTGGTTTCGGGGCAACCACAAGGTCGTCACCAGGCGGCCATCCGGGAGTCAGGCCGGCAAAGATGGTGACGACTATTGCGAGCACGATTCTGGCAGCGATCATTGGCTGAGACTCCATTCGTTGCGCAGCGGGGCGAACAGCAACAGGCTCGCTCCCTGGCCGTAAAGCTGCAGCCCGGTGTTAGGAATCGCCGCATACTCGGCCTGTGTAGCCATCGGACCGGTCGGCGCGGAGACCCCTCTCACCCTGCCGTCAGCATCAACCTGCCGCCAGGCGCCCGTTTGGACAGATCGAACGGCGGCCGGGGCAATGCTGGCGTCCAGCCACCCTGCGGATGCTGCCCGGCGCAGGCCGTATCCGATCAGTGCGGAGCCACTGGTCTCATGATAGAAGTCAGGACGGTTCACGATTGTGGACCACAGACCCGACGCATCCTGACAGGCGACCAGACCACGCTGCTGTGCGTGGAGCCTGGCCAACAATGCCTGGGTGTCGATCGCGTCCGCGGGCGCGTCCCGCAGCGCTTCCACCGTCGCGACCATAGCCCAACCATTGCCGCGCGCCCAAAAATGCGGGCCAAAATACCAGTTTTCGCTCGCATCCCACCCGTGGCGAAAAAGCCCGGTCAGCGGATCCTGGAGGTGTTTTGCATGGAGCAAGACTTGCTGCCGCGCAAAATCATGGTAGAGCGGCCCTGCTGATAGATCGGTGCGCCCCATCGCCATCATGAACGGTACGACGCCAATCAATGTGTCGTCCCAGACGGTGTCGCCCTCATGGAAGAGCGTGCCATCTGCCGCCCGTGGCGCCTCATTATACAGGTAATGCAGCACCTCGACCGCGTAAGCGTGGCGAGCAAAGCCCCCTTCCGCCTGCCACACACTAATGGCCGCCAGCCCCAACAGCCCATCGTTCACATGCCCGATAGGGTGGCTCGCTGTGATGCAGCCGTCGATCCAGTCGCGGACCCAAGCCAGGTATCGGCGGTCTCCGGTCTCCTGCCAAATTGTGATGAGACCGTAGGCCCACGTGCCGGCCTCCCAATCGCAGCGCAGTCCGGCCAGCATGCCCCGGCCGGTTGCACCGATATGATACAGAGGACTTTCGAAGGAGCGCAGAAACACGTCGTGACCCTGGCCCTCCGGCGCGGCAGCAAACACAAGCGAACTGCCGTCACCAGCAACCCTGGGTGTGAACACGCTCCAACCGGGCCGAGACCAGAGCTGCCGCGCACCGGCGCCGGCGGGATTGACGAGTGTCACCTGGTCGACGCCACCCTGGGCTGAAACGTAAACGACTCCGCTTCCATCAGGAATGACAAGCGGGTAGTTGACAGCCGAATCAAGGGATGTCATACGGGTCACATCGGAGCCATCTGGGGCCATGCGATAGGCGGCACTGACGCCGTCCCGTTCGCTGCGGAACACAATTGAGTGACCGTCTGCCGAAAATGACGGTAAGCGATCCACGGCCGGATCATTCGTCAGTTGGACCCACTCAGACCCGGCGAGTGCTGCCCGGTAGATGTCCCAATTGCCGGCCCGGTTGCTGCTGAAGGCAAGATGGTCGCCGTCCGGCGCCAACGCCGGATGCACCTCATCGGTGACCTTGGCGCCTGCGGCCAAACGCACGTTTCCCCCGTCGAGATCAACGAGGTAAATATCCCAATCGCCTGAACGATTTGACGCAAAGATCACTGACTCGCCGTTTGAGGTGAAGGTAGGGGTGTCCTCATCGTCATTCGGAGTCATCGTCAGATTAACGGCATCACCAGCTGATGTGCTGGCCAACCAGACTTCAGGATGAGCCGAGGCATCGACAAATACAACCCGTGTGTTATCCGGCGAGAGCGCAGGCTGCCTGGCATCGCGCGGGCCATACGTGAGCTGCACCGTGGAGGTGAACTGGTACGAGTTGAGCACCAGTGGCAAACTAGCGGAGAAGTCCACACTGCCGGGCGCCGGCGAGTCGGGAATCTCCGACAACCAGGCGCGTGAGGCCCGGCTTCGCGGAGTTGCCCATAGCGCGAGCAACGCGAATGCAGCCACGGCGAGGATGCCGCCCATCCGCATCGAACATCGTGCCGCCATGCTTCGATCACCTCACCGCAGCCGAAAAACATAGGATCCTGCGTCCGAGTACAGCTGCTCGAACTCAGGAGAGGTCAGTAACGCCTGCACGTCGATATTACCGCCCTTGGCCCCCACGAACACATGCGTGATTCCGGCGGAACGCAGTGCTGCCACCGCAGCCGGGGTGGTGAGCTGCCCATTCAACGAATCCAACGCGATGAGCTGGGGCAACAGATCGGGAGTCGCACCGCGTTCGATCGAAAATGTCATCGGCATCGTGACGGTCTGCCTGTTTGCCAGGAGGGGCAACCAGTAGCCGGCATCAATCCCAATGATGAAGTCTCGCATGAAATCCCAGTGATAGGTGTTAACCATGAACCGGGCGGATTCCGGCGTGTTCGCTCGAATCCATGCCGCTGCCGCGACATCACCCCCCTGTACGAATGTACCGTTCGGGTCCGCAATGGCGGCCGAGCGCGGCGCGCCAGTGAGTATCAGGGCGAGTAACGCCACGAGCGTCAGCACACGCAGGACACGTGACGCTCGACCGGCGCGGTCGAGCAGCCGTCCAGTCGCAGCCCCGATGACAAAGGCCACCGGGAGGAACAGCGATATGACCACCGACACGGTGTCCATGAACGTGCCGGCAAACAGCGGCAGAGATGCCGCAAGCATGAACCCCGCCCAAGCGACGACGAGCAAACTCGGCCGATCGCGAAACAACAGGACCGCCACCAGCGCCAGTCCCAATAGCACCATCAACAGGGTGTTCGTCGGATAGTTCAACACGACCGGACCGAACCGGTCGAGCGAAAAAAACGAGGGACCCGGATCGCTAACCGCCAGCGAGTAGCCTATATTGCGCTGACTGAGCACATGACCAAGCCACGGCGCAACAAGGACGAAGGCCAATCCCGCGAGGGCAACCCCCCGCACGGCCAGCATTTTCCACATGCCCCATGGCGCCCGGCGCCACAGAAGCCCGACGCCAAAGATGATAACCACGCCACTTGCGGCCATCAGTGTGACCCGATAATGCGTGAGCGCGATCCCAGCCGCGACCAATCCGACAAACGGCAGGCGCTGCCATCTCCACCCCGTCGCCTCCCAGTCCCAGACCAGGGCCAACAACCCAGCCAACAGCACCGTACCGGTTAGCTGCGTGTACCGCCCATAGTTGATCAGATAGGCTGGAAAAACCGCAACACTCCCTACCAGCACTGCGCTGACAGCGGCTGCCAGGCGGTTACGCGTGACTATCTCCGTGAAGGCCGCCACGGCGAGTGCCGCCAGACCAATCAGCAATTGCGCCACGAGCGGCACGACAATGTGGACCGGCACGCGAGCGATCTCAGCAATTGCGGCGGCCACCGAATGAAAGCCGTAGTGATAGGTGAAGCTCAAGAGGGGCGCATAGGGCAGGTAGTTACGCGGAAGTTGGCCGCGTTCAACGATCAATTGCGTGATGAGAGTATGATGGTAACTGTCGCTGCCCGGGCCAACCACCACGCTCCTGAGCGCATAGACGGCTGCCCCCGCCCCAACGACCACGGCCAACCAGAGGATGACACGCTCGGGCGCAGGGAGCGAAGGCGCCAGGCGGAGGCGAGGCCGCAAATGAATCGCTGCAATTAACCATCCGATGGCAAGGCACACGACGAGCGCCGGTCTGGACAGCGAAATATCGAACAACTGGAGCCATGCCATGAAAACCGGCCAGGCAGCGACGGCGAACAAGATGGCGAAAGTTGCCTGCCAGGTTGTGGCAAGTTTTTGATGGTTTGTGTAGAAAGAGAGCAACGCCATACCGGGGCCAACAAACAGCACCAACGCAGCGACAAGCCGGAGCCAATCGCTGATCGAAAGCGAGGTCAGCATGGGCGGCCGGGGGTGATTGCCGTCACGGCGCATCCTCGCGTCGAGCGTCGAGTTCTTGTCTCCGCGTGCGGTATAGCATCTCCTCTAACATTCTTCGATTCATGCTCACCGAATCCGCGATCAACCCGATCAG
Source organism: uncultured Chloroflexia bacterium (assembly GCA_963774265.1). Classification (GTDB taxonomy): domain Bacteria; phylum Chloroflexota; class Anaerolineae; order CG2-30-64-16; family CG2-30-64-16; genus JALOOB01. The sequence goes on from CAVZDU010000001.1 coordinate 98,633, forward strand.
CCCGACCTGAAAGCCAATAATGCTGAGAATCGCGGCGAGGATCAGCGACTGCACGTGCCCCGCACCGTTCCCCTGGACGTAGAAGACAAGAAAGCGCACTCCAAGAGCGAGCGCAAATGCCATCAATATACCGCCGGCCATCATGAACACGCGCAGCGGCCGGTAGGTGGTGTAGAAGCGAAGGATCGTGGCCGCCGACAATATCAGGAAGGAGGGTACGCTGCGTATGAGGCGCGACTTGCGTGTTTGAATATTGGTGCGGATGGGCACGTACACTACCTTCATCCTGCGCGCACCGGCTTGGATCAAGGTTTCCAGCGTATAGGTGTACTCGCTCAGGACGGTCAGTCGCAGAGCCGCCTCACGACTGAAAGCGCGAAATCCGCTGGTGGCGTCAGGGATGGGCATCCCCGCCGCCCGCTCCACCACCCAACTCCCGAGCCGCTGCAGGACACGTTTCAGTGGTGAAAACTCGGCGTGCGCCGCCACACCGCGATCGCCCACGACAATATCGGCCTGTCCCGTCAGGATCGGCTCAATTAGCTTCCCGACGTCCGCACCCGCGTACTGATTGTCACCGTCCGTATTGACAATGATGTCTGCCCCGGCCGTTAAAGCGGCCTCCATTCCGGTTTGAAACGCGGCTGCCAACCCGCGATTGTGCCGATGGCGGATAACGTGGTGAATACCCAACGCCTGAGCCACCTCGACCGTGCGGTCGCGGCTGCCGTCGTCGACAATGAGATACTCAATCGCATCAATGCCGGGCAACGTGCTTGGCAAATCGGCCACAGTAAGCGGCAGTGTCTTTTCTTCGTTATAACAGGGGATCTGGATGATGAGCTTCACAATTGTGTCCCGCGGGTACGCATGGATAGATGCCGCCAGTTAGGGGAGAATTATAACACGGTCCGCGCAACACAACAGAAACCCGGTTTCCGCTGATGCCTTGGGCGGAAACCGGGTTTCCAGGGGATCTAGCCGTTCGTCTCCTGCCCGTTAAGCATTCGGCTCATCGGCAGTTCGATTGCGATCGGTTCGGGCGGATGATTCGCAAACGTCAATTGCGTCTGTCCCCCCTCGTCCTCTCCGACATCAACGATCACCGTGTCGCCGTCTTTGAACTCGCCGGCCAACAGTCGTTTGGCCAGCGGATTCTCCACATGCCGCTCCAACGTCCGGCGGACTGGCCGCGCCCCAAACTGCGGATCGTAACCCTCCTGCGCTAACCAGTCACGCGCCGCCTCGGTCAGTTCGATCTTAAGCCCCTGCTCCGCCAGGCGTCCACTGATCTCAGCCATCTGTAGATCCACAATCGCTTTCACGTGCTCCTGCGTCAGGCTGTGGAAGATAATTACTTCGTCGATCCGGTTCAAGAACTCGGGCCGGAAAGTCTGCTTCAAGTCCCGCTCGATGTTCTCTCGCAGTTGGCGCTCCTGTGAACTGACGCCATTCTCTTTGAGAAACCCCAACGTACCGCCTGATCGTACGAACGCGGTGCCGATGTTCGAAGTCATGATGATGACCGTATTGCGAAAGTCGACGACATGGCCCTGCCCGTCAGTCAGCCGGCCATCTTCCAGGATCTGCAGCAGGGAGTTCCAGACCTCCGGGTGGGCCTTCTCGATCTCATCGAAGAGGATCACCCGATAGGGCCGCCGCCTCACCGCTTCCGTCAATTGCCCGCCCTCATCGTATCCGACATAACCCGGGGGTGCACCGAACAGACGGCTGATCGTGTGTCGTTCCTGGTACTCGCTCATGTCGATGCGCACCAGCGCTTCTTCATCGTCGAACAGAAACTCGGCCAACGCCTTCGCTAACTCGGTCTTGCCCACGCCGCTCGACCCCAGGAAGATGAAGCTGCCGATGGGCCGCCGCGGATTCTTCAGCCCACTGCGAGTGCGCCGCAGGGCATCAGACACCGCGCAAATCGCCTCATCCTGGCCCACCACGCGCCTGTGAAGCTCATCTTCCATGCGCAGCAGTTTAGCCGACTCTCCCTCCAACATCGTGTTGATCGGGATGCCCGTCCAGCGGGCAACCACCTGAGCGATATCCGAGGCATCGACCACCTCGTCCAGCCCGCTCGACTGCTGCCAGGTCGCATAATCGACCTCGTACTGTGCAGCCAACTTCAACCGGTCACTCTTCAGCTCAGCAGCTTGTGCAAAGTCATTCCCGGCATAAGACGCGTCCTCTTGCGCCTTCATCTCAGCCAGTTTCTTCTTGATGGTCTTCAACGGCAGCGGCATCGTGAAAAGCGACACCCGCAGCCCTGCGCCGGCCTCGTCGATCAGGTCGATCGCCTTGTCAGGCAGCCGGCGATCGGTGACGTAACGGTGGGACAACCTGGTGGCAGCCACCAGCGCCTCGTCTGTAAACGTCACCTGGTGGTGCTTTTCATACCGGTCGCGCACGCCGCGCAGGATCTCGATCGCATCCTCGACCGAAGGCTCGTCCACATAGATCGGTGCGAAGCGGCGCTCCAGCGCACTGTCTTTCTCGATGTGCTGGCGGTATTCGTCCAGCGTCGTCGCGCCGATGCAGCGCAGCTCGCCGCGCGCCAGCGCCGGCTTCAGCATGTTGCTCGCGTCCACCGCCCCTTGCGCTGCGCCCGCGCCGACCACCGTGTGCAGCTCATCAATGAAGAGGATCACCTCGCCTTCGGCCTTCTGCACCTCTTCGATCGTCGTCTTCAGGCGCTCCTCGAACTCGCCACGGAACCGGGTGCCCGCGATCATGGCGCCCAGGTCAAGGCTCATCAACCGCTTGCCGACCAGGCTCTCGGGCACATCCTCAGCCACGATCTTCTGGGCCAATCCTTCGACGATGGCCGTCTTGCCGACACCCGCTTCACCGATCAGGACCGGGTTGTTCTTTGTGCGCCGGCTGAGCACCTGGATCACACGCAGGATTTCTGCATCACGGCCGATCACCGGATCGAGCTTACCCTCGCGCGCCGATGCGGTGAGGTCACGAGCGTATTTCTCCAGGGTGCGATAACGGCTCTCGGCCTGCGGCGTGCTGGCCTTCTGACCACCGCGGCCCTCCTCGATAGCTTTCAGCACCATCTCCCGGGTCACATGTGCCTCGCGCAGCAGGCCGGCGGAGAAGCCACCGCGCTCGCTGAGAGTGCCCAGCAACAAATGCTCGGTGGAAATGTACTCATCCTTCAGGGCTTGTGCTTCTTCAGTCGCCTGATCGATCACTCGTTTCAGCCGGGGCGTGATAAAAACCTGGGCAACGGCCTGAGGGAACATCGCCGGTCCGCCGGCGCGCGGCGTACGCTGCAGATTATCAGTCAGCCGTTCCTTCATAATGTCGAGGGGCGCACCCATCCGCGCGAGCATCTCCGCCACGACCCCCTTGGGCTGCTCCAGCAGCGCCAGGAACAGGTGCTCGACATCGACCTGGCTGTGACCGTAACGCTGCATAATCTCATAAGCGCGCATTGCAGCATCCTGTGCACGCTCGGTAAATCGGTCAAATCGCATTTGCATCCTCGAAAGAAAGTGCAAGCCAAACCTTGCAGAAAACACAACCCGCAGTGCCCCCGGGCGCCATTAGCAGCGTCCGGGGGCACACTACGGGTTGTAAGATGCTCCTATTGCTGCCAGTCGTGGTGCCACTCGTGGCTTTCAAGCTGACACTAACACGCAAGTGTTAACAGAAGCGTATGAGCGGCTCCACATCCGGCATATCTAATAAAACGCTAACGTCAGTAGCGCAACACCGCCGCGATCTGACCTACCTGTGCCAGTTGTGCGTTCGATTCCATCGCTGAAACCTTGATCCCCGCGTCCATGGCGCGATGGATCGCCAGATTAACGACATCGTTTGATGTGACCAGGTTGCCGTTGCAGTAAGGGCAGGCGGGCAGATCATCGATCACAATCGCATGGCAATGGGTGCACTGGCGTCCCGCATGGTGAAATGTCGGATCGACCAACAGTTGGTGGACGCGACCTTGCTGCAACGCCATCAGTGTTTTGGCAAGACCGGTCGCGCCCGCCCCGCCCTTGTGCTCCGACGTGATCACCTGCCCCAAGAGGTCAGACTCCTGCTGCTTTTGCGCGAGTTGCGCCACTTCATATGCGCGCTCCCACGCATCGGCCGGAGATGCACTCATGTCGAGATTGATCTGACCGACGACTTTGTCGGCCAGGGATCGCGGCATCTGTCCCTTTATCTCGGCCAGGTTTTCATCTGTGCCGGAGAGAACCACGCGTGACACCTTGTGCTGAGTCAGGTATTCAGCCGCCCACTCAGCAGCATCCCGCAGGTTATGCCGCGCTTCCTGATCCTCATATCGTTGGAGCTTCTGAGCGGCCCAGCCACCTTGCTTGTGCCGCTTGACCTCGGCCCCCAATGTGCCGGCCGTGTCTGACAATGCACCCATCCGGTAGGTCATGGCCCGTGCGCCTTCGCGGTCCACCATGATCACGGCGAAGGATTCGTAGTTATCCCACAAATCGCTGAGAGGCTTTACATAGGGCCGGCGGCCCACGAAGACCGCATTCTGCACGGAAACCAGGAGAGGATAGCTGCGCCAGAACTTGCGCGCCTGGCAACCAAAGCAGACCACAGAACGCGCCTGCCGATCAAATTCATGCTCGAAGAAGCGCTCAACGCGCTCAACATCACCGGGGGCGGCTCCCTGTTCGACCGCTTGGGCTAGCAACTGCCGCAGCGCCAGCTTATGATCGTCGGTCGATCGACTATGCCGGTCCAGGTGCAGGTAGAGACTCAAGACCGGCGCATCTTCGCTTACCAATTCGGCCAGTTCCTGGAGGTCCTGTTCTTGCATCATTGTTCACGCTCCTATGCGCGCAGTAGTCGACACCGGCACTGGCATGCCGGAAATTGACTCGCTACGCGACGCTGCTTAGTTGGGGGATGCGCCGCGCAGTCTGGCCCACTCGCGTACGAGCTCCTCCTCACGCTCGTTAAGCTTCTCGGGGAGCATCACGCGCACCCTCGCGTATAAATCTCCCCGTTCATTGCCCCGCAGCTTGGGCATCCCTTGGCCCGCCAGCCGGATTGTGCGGCCGGTTTGCGTGCCGGGTTTGATTTTCAAAGCGACCGCACCTGTGAAGGTGGGGACACGCACTTCGCCACCCAGCAATGCCTGGAACAAGTCTACGGCGATTTCGGTATACAAATCATCTCCGCGGCGCTCGAAGTTTGCGTCCGGCAACACCTTGACAACCAGATAGATGTCGCCGCGCTGACCGCCGGCCATGCCGCCCGGTCCCTCACCTGCCATCCGGATGCGCGAGCCGGTCTTCACGCCCGCAGGAATCTTAACTTCCAGGCGGCGGCCGTCCACGTCGAGCAGCCGTTGGGTGCCGCGAAACGCCTCCTCCAGTGTGACTTCGATCTCGTGCTCGTAATCTTGGGGTGGGGTGGCTTGAGCCGTGCGGCGCGCACCCGTTCGACGACCGGTTGCCGCGCCCGCCGTGCCTGTTGGCATGCCGCCGAAGATGGCCTGAAAAAAGTCGGAGAAGCCCTGCTCGCCGCCAAACAAGTCGTTGATGTTGCCGTACTCGACGCGCACATTACCTCGTGCGCCACCCGGCGCGCCACCCGCAGAGTACTGGCCCCAATCGAACCCGCCGCCTTGCCCACCGGTTTGCTGCCAGCGCTGGTAGTTCTGCCCCAGCTCGTCATACTTGCGGCGTTTTTCTGCATCGCTCAGCACTTCGTGAGCTTCGTTGATCTCTTTGAAGCGCGCTTCGGCGGCCTTATCGTCAGGATTCATGTCAGGATGATATTGGCGCGCCAGCCGCCGATAGGCTTTCTTGATTTCTTTCTCGTCCGCGTTCTTCTCAACACCCAGAGTCTTGTAGTAGTCCTTATACTCCATCCCTGACTCCCCGTTAGCCCCGGCGGCGAAGGGTGACAGCAAAACCAGTATAGCCCCGCGGCTGGGGGCTGTCAAGAGATTCTCGGCATTCGCCGACCCGGTTAGCTCAGACCCCTCAATACAAACCGGCCAAACCCTTGCCCCCAGTTATGACCGGAGTCAGGACTTTAGCCGGTTCATGTGACGTTACCGTAGACCTAAGAGTTGCTTATGGAATCACCAAAGTCTGCCCGGGGAAAATCCGGTCAGGATCCGTGATCTTGTTGGCCTCCGCAAGCTGCTTGACCGTCAACCCATACTGTCGCGCGATGGAGAGCAACGTATCCCCACGTTGAATCACATACGTCTTGCCTTGGCCCGCACTTGGCTTCGCCGCTCCCGCCGCTTCGCTGCTGCCGCCCGGCAACTTGAGCACCTGACCAATTGCGATGTTGTCGGCGTCCGCCAGTTTATTCAGAGTTGCGAGCTCCTTGACCGTCGTTCCAAAACGCCGGGCAACCGACCCCAGCGTGTCGCCCTGCTGCACAGTGTAGGTGGTCGAGCTGCCCGTTGTGGTTGTTCCGGATCCAGTCGTTGTCCCCGTGCCCGGAATAACCAACACCTGCCCAAGGATCAGCGCATTCGGGTCCGCGAGGCTGTTGAGTTGCGCGATCGCTTCGGTCGTAGTCCCAAAGCGACTAGCAATATCCAAAAGCGTGTCGCCGGCCGCCACCGTGTATTTGAATGTTTGGCCGCTGCCCGCTGCGGTCACCGCCGTTGGGTTGGCCGCCACCCCTGACTGAGAGGCAGGCGCACTTGGCGTCGATGCCGTACTTGCACCACTACCCCCCATCGTGGGCACTGCAACCTGAGTAGACGCCGGCACGACGGCAGTCGGTCCTGCCACAGTGGCACGCGCAGCCGGCGTACCTGTGCCGGTGGTCAACGCGGGCCTTTCCCTATTACAGGCCGTCATCGTCATGCTGAACAAGATCAACGTGCCAAGGACCAGCACTCGCTTCAGATGGTTATTCATGAGAACTCCTCCCCCGTGCCCCGGCGTAGAAAAATGCGGATTACACATGAACACTTGGCGCCAGCATACCATAGGCTATACCCAACGTCAATATCATTTTCTGGTTGAACTGCCACTATAAGACGCCGAGCGCCTTCCCCACCTTGCCAAAAGCCTCCAGACCTTGCTCCAGATCATCGCGGCTATGCGCGGCCGTGTTCATCACACGGATACGGGCTGCGCCGCGCGGCACCGTCGGGAAGCCGATGGGCATCGCAAAGACACCCGCACCGAATAGCTCGCGGCTGAATTGCTTGGCCAGGCCTGCATCGCCCAGCATCACCGGCACGATGGGCGTCTCGCTCCGCCCGGTGTCGAAGCCAAGCTTGCTTCATCTCGCCCTGGAAGGTCGCTGCGTTGTCCCACAACCGCTTAACCAGCTCCTCGGAATCTTCCAGCAGATCCACCGCGGCCAGGCACGCCGCGGTATCGGCCGGTGTGACTGCACTCGAGAACAGGAATGGTCGCGCCTTCTGCCGGATGTAGTCGATGATGGTCTTCTTGCCCGCGATGACGCCGCCCACCACGCCAAACGCCTTGCTGAGCGTGCCGATCTCCACGTCGAAGGCGCCGTGCAGGCCGAAATGATCCACGATGCCGCGACCGCCGCGACCCAGCACGCCCTCGCCGTGCGCATCGTCCACCATGGTCAGCACACCGTAACGGTCGGCAACCTCGGTCAGCTTGTCCAGCGGTGCAATATCGCCGTCCATGCTGAACACGCCGTCGGTGATCATCAGGCCGCGGCGATAGTTAGGCAAGTGCTCCTTGATCTTTGCCTCAGCATCGACTGGGTCGCAGTGTTCGTAGACGATGATCTTGGCGCCGCTCAGCCGTGCGCCGTCGATGATGGAGGCGTGGTTCAGTCGGTCGGAGAAGATGACATCCTCCTTGCCCACCAGCGGCGCGATGGCCGCCTGGTTCGCGAGGAAACCGCTCTGAACGTAAAGCGCGTCCTCGACGCCCTTGAACTCGGCCAGCCGGCGCTCGAGTTCGAGGTGCAGTGCCTGCGTGCCCGCGATCGAGCGCACCGCGGCCGGCCCCACGCCCCACCGGTCCACCGCCGCCTTGGCCGCCTCCTTCATAGCCGGGTGATTGGCCAGTCCCAGGTAGTTGTTGGTGCAAAAGTTCAGCACCCGCTTGCCGTCGACCACCATCCAAGCGTCCGCAGGGGAACCCATGATGCGGAAGTTGATGAGCAGATTGCTCTCGCGCAGGGCATCCATGTCCGCGCGGATGAAGTCGAGTTTGTCGTTGGACATCAGTCACCTCATGGTGCGATTTCGTTCATGTAGATTCTTCGGCCACGACGCCTTGCTCTCCGAGGCTCATGGGCGGAAGCTATTCAGCAGCCTCAATGGTGCGTGTTGCCCTTCAGGCACCAAAAACGCCAGACAAGCCGCTCCATGGCAGTTGTATTGTACTACAATCATGAGGCTGCATTCAAGGTGATTTGGAAGTGGTCGCCCCTCCGCCTGACACAAAAATCGGGGGCCCCTCGCGGAGCCCCCGACTCATTCAAAACCGTTCACGTCACCGTGTGATCCGGCCGTCACGCCTCAACGGAGTACTGCGCCGGCCGCTTGCTGCGCGAAATCGCCCAGATGATCACGCCCAACAGCACCACCAACGCGATGATCATCACGGGCGGCGTGCCCTGGATGCCCACGACGATGGGCGCGATGATCAGGCTGATCAGGTTGATGACCTTGATCAACGGGTTCAGCGCCGGGACCAGCCGTGTCCTTCAGCGGGTCGCCCACGGTGTCGCCGACGATGCTCGCCTTATGCGCATCTGAGCCTTTGCCGCCGTACTGTCCTTCCTCCACCAGCTTCTTGGCGTTGTCCCACGCGCCGCCGGTGTTCGACATGAACACCGCCAGCAGCTGGCCGGACAGGATGACACCCGCCAGGAAGCCGCCCAGCGCCTCAGCCTTCAGCGCGAAACCAACGACGATGGGGATCAACACGACCATGATGCCCACAGGCAGCAGCTCGCGCTGCGCAGCCAAGGTGGAGATGCCGACGGCCTTCTTGTAGTCCGGCATGACTTTGCCCTCGCGCACGCCCGGCACATCGAACTCCTTGCGCACCACCGCCACCATGCCGTTCGCCGCGCGGGCCACGGCCTTCACCAGCAATGCGGCGAAGAGCACCGGGATGCCGCCACCGATCAGGAAGCCGATGAAAATACGAGGATCGGCAATGTTGATTCCCTGGATGACCTTGTCCGCGGCCAGTGTTCCCGCCTTCACCATCTCGCCCTGCACCACGCCGATATCGGTGATGAAGGAGCCAAACAGCGCTACTGCCGCAATAACTGCGGAGCCGATGGCCACACCCTTGGTGATGGCCTTGGTGGTGTTGCCGACTGCGTCCAGGTCGGTCATGATCTTACGAGCGCTCTCGGGCATCTTGGCCATTTCACCGATGCCGTTGGCATTATCGGAGATGGGGCCGAAGGAGTCCATCGAGACCAGGTTGCCGGCATGGGTCAGCCAGCCGATACCGATCAGCGCCACGCCGTAGATCACGTACTGCATGCCCAGGCTGCTGTAGACAATCACCGAGACCATGATCGAGGCCGCGATGGTGAAAATCGACCACACGCTGGACTCGTAGCCCTCGGCCAGACCGCTTAGAATCGTGGTCGCCGGGCCGAAGCGCGTGCTCTTGGCAATTTCCTTCACCGAAGTGCTTTCGGTGGCAGTGAAGATCGCCGTCAGGCGGTTCACGATGACGTTGAAGATGACGCCTGCCGAGATCATGGCCGCTGGCTGCCACCAGTTGACGGGGTCAGCAGCCCGAATGTAGACGAAGCTCAGCAGGAAGGAAAATGTGATGGTGATGACCGAGGAGACCTCGTAGGCGATCTCCATGCGTGCCAGGCATTGCCCTTGGCGACCGTGCGCTCCCAGACCGGCACGGAGAAGGTGCCGACGATGGAACTGATGACTCCAATCGCACGGACCAAAAGCGGGAAGACGATCCAGTAGACATGGCCCGTGACGCGCATCAGCGCCAGGCCCAGGATCAACGTCGGAGACAATGGTGACCTCGTAGGACTCGAAGATATCCGCCGCCATACCGGCGCAATCGCCCACGTTGTCGCCCACCTGGTCGGCGATAACGGCCGCGTTGCGCGGGTCATCTTCTTCCAGGTTCTCCTCGACCTTACCGACCAGGTCCGCACCCACATCCGCGGCCTTGGTGTAGATGCCACCACCCACGCGCATGAAGAGCGCCAGCAGCGTGCCGCCGAAACCGAAGCCCAGCAGCGCATCCGGCGCTGCTGCGCCGAAGATGATGAAGATCGTGGTGCCGCCCAGCAGACCCAGCCCATCGGTCAACATGCCCGTGACAGTGCCCGAGCGGTAGGCGATGCGCAGCGCGTCGCCGAAGCTTTCGGCCTTATCCTTTCCCATAGACGCTGCAGCCACGCGAATGTTGCCCTGAACTGCCATGCGCATACCGAGCTGGCCGACGATCAGTGAGAACGAAGCGCCGAGGATGAAAGCAGCGGCTCGACCGAAGGCGATGACGATGCGGGCGTTATCGCCGAACATGTCCAGCGCCTCAGGCGTGGGCTTGGCGATCCACACACTGCCGAATAAGGCAAACATCAAGATCCCGACAAATGGGAGGATCGTCCGGAGTTGTTGCCCCAGGTACGCGTCCGCGCCTTCCTTGACAGCGGTCCAGACGCGGATCATGGCGTCCGTACCCTTGCCCTCGCTCATCACATTGCGGAAGAGCGAGTACGCGTAGAGAAGACTGATGACCGCGATCACCAGCACACTGGCGATGCCTGCAATTTCAAACGACGTCAGATGTAGTTCAGCCATGAGACCTCTTGGAACCTCCTCAAAAACAAAAGAATTGACCGTAGCGCAACACTTCCATTCTAAACACTCACATTTCCTTTGTCAAAAAGCCTGCAATTTGACTCGTATCATGTGAAAGGAATCACCTGATATTTGTTTGACAGGGAACCGCCTTGGGAAGATAATAGTCAAATGACTATTGAAGCAACGAATCTGACGCAGCGAGACTATCAAGCGCCGGAGAGGCTTTCAGCGCCCGTGCTGGTTGACACGCCGGCAGCCTTCGCCGCAATGCTCGACATCCTGTCTTCCCAGCCGGCTTTGGCGCTTGACACGGAGTCTAACAGCCTCTACCGCTACCAGTATCGCGTCTGCTTGATCCAGATAAGCACGATCGATGTCGACTTCCTGCTGGATCCGCTGCGGCTGCATGATATCGAGCCGCTGGGGAAAATCCTGGCCAACGAGACCGTGCAAAAGGTATTTCACGCGGCCGAGAACGACATCCTGATGCTGAAACGCGATTTTGGATTCAGCTTCGCCAATATTTTCGACACGATGCTGGCCGCGCGCATCCTGGGCTGGCGCCGAGTCAGTCTGGCTGCGCTGCTGCTGCAACATTTCAGCGTCACGCTGGACAAGCGCACACAGCTCACCGACTGGGGCCAGCGTCCCCTCACAACCCCGCAACTCAGTTACGCCCGCCTGGACAGTCACTATCTGCTGGCCCTGCGCGATTTGCTCAGCGACGCGCTCCGCGCCCGCAAACGCTGGCGCGAGGCGCAGGAAACCTTCGACGGGCTGCCGCGGGTCACGTACACCGAAAAAGCATTTGATCCTGAAGGCTTTTGGCGCATGAAGGGTGCGCGGGATCTGATCCCCAACGAGTTAGCTGTTTTGCGTGAGCTCTACCTCTGGCGCGACGAACAGGCGCGCCAGCTCGATCGACCACCGTTCAAAGTCCTGGGTGACGAAACGCTTCTCCACCTCAGCCAGCTGCAACCACAACACCTCTATGAGCTTCCGCTCAGCCCCCGGCAGATCGATCAGTGTGGCAAGAAGCTGCTGGACGTGATTCAGCGCGGAAGATGTGCACCGCCTCCGGCGCCGCCGGCAAGGCCACACAATGGGAACGGACGCCCTGATCCCCAGGTCCAGGCGCGCTTCGACAAGTTGCGCGCCTGGCGTGCACAACGTGCGGCTGAACGACAGGTCGACGCCGACATTGTGCTGACCAATGACGCGCTTATGTCTATCAGCCGCGCTGCACCCACGACCGTCGAAGCATTGGCGAACGTGGGTGTGATGGGGGAGTGGAGGCTCCAAGAGTACGGCCCGGAGTTGCTGCGCGTGCTGGGCGCTTCGTGACCCTGCGATGGTCACTTCCTACCCCGAAATACGCCTCGGCGATATTGTACGCATGCGCAAGCCCCATCCGTGCGGCGGCACGGATTGGGGCGTCGTCCGCCTCGGTGCTGATATTGGCATCCGCTGCGAGGGTTGCGGCCGTCGGGTCCTTCTGCCGCGGTCGCAGTTCATCCGCCAGGTCAAGACCTTGTTGAAACAAGGCCCGGCTCCCGAGCAACTCGCATGACTGAGTCAACAGATCGCGGCTTCGGCACGGTGTTGTCCAACCGCCATTTCCGCGCACTTTGGTTCGCGCAGTTGATGGCGCAGACTTCACAGCATGCCATCCATTTCATCCAGATGGTGCTCGTCGAGAAGCTCACCGGGTCGGCCACGCATCTTGGGATCACCATCCTCGCATTTACGATCCCAGGCATCCTCTTCAGTCCCATCGCCGGAGTAGTTGTGGATCGGTTCCCCAAGAAGTGGATCTTGCTCGGGTCGAACATCATACGCGTCTTCTTTGCGCTCAGCTATATCCTCGTTCTCAACCAACTCGAGGGCGCCTGGCGGCTCATCGCCATCTATGTCATCACCTTTCTGACCTCGACGCTGGCCCAGTTCTTTGCGCCCGCTGAAGGAGCAACGATCCCGATGTTGGTGGGTGAGAAACACCTGCTGGCCGCTAACTCACTCTTCACGCTTACCATCGCCGCCGCCCAAATTCTTGGACTGATGATACTTGGCCCCCTCTCGATCAGTCTGCTGCGCGTCGAGGGCGGCTTCATCGTGGTGGCCGTCCTCTACCTGATCGCGGCCGTTTCCGTGTCAACGCTGCCGAAGGACAAACCTGTAGCGCGGGTCGCAGCGGCCGTCTCCCCGTGGAAGCAACTGTGGGGTGATATCCGCGAGAGTCTTCAATTTGTCAGTGGACAACGCCGCATCCAGGCGGCCCTTGTGCAACTGGCGGTCATCGCCACCATGATTATGATCATGGCGATGCTGGCGCCTGGCTATGCAGCGCGCGTCTTGGGCATGTCCGCTGAAGATGCCGTGATTGTCTTTGCGCCGGCCGGTGTCGGCATGTTACTGGCAATCGGCCTGACCGGCCGCTGGGGTCATGTCTTGCGGCGTGTGGGCTTCGATTACCTGGGCCTGATCCTCACCGGCTTGACCTTCGCCGGCATGGGCTGGATGGCGCTAGGCTATGACAGACTGATGCGTCCCATTTTGCAGCTTTACCCTAACGCTGGCCTGAGCCTGACCAGCGCTACCATGGCTTTGGCTTTTGTTCTGGGCCTCTGCCTGGCTGGCGTTAACATCCTCGCGCAGACGCTCGTCCAGCAGCAGTCGCCGGCCTTCATCCGCGGTCGCGTGCTCGCCATGCAGTTCACTTTGAGCAACATGGTCGGCATCCCCCCCATGCTGGCTCTTGGCATCCTTGCGGACGCCATCGGCATCCCGAGGGCCATGGAAATCGTGGGGCTGATAGCCATAGTCATGGCCATTCTGAGCATGGTGGTTCAGCGCATCCCAGCGCGTGTCCCACCGTTAGCCGCCGACGCGACGCAAGAAGGCGAACCATAACCCGGTCAACCAAGGTAATTTGACACCAGGGACCCCTGACAGGTATAATCTTTTAGGTTAAGCGGGTGAGACCTGCTATCTGTCTCGCCTGCTTTTTCTGTCTGCGATTAATATGAGGAGTACGAGTTCATGTCCACCAAGCGTACGTATCAGCCGAAGAGCCGCCGCCGTCAACGGGTGCACGGATTCTTCAGCCGCATGAGCACTCATGGCGGTCGCCGCGTGATTGCGGCTCGCCGCAACCGTGGTCGAAAGCGTCTGTCGGTCTAAACACATCACATGGAAGCTTAGCCTTGGAGCGCCGGTTTCGAGTCAGCAACAATGAGCGATTCCGGCAGGTTCGGCAGGAGGGCGCAAGCCACGCGCACCCGTTGTTGATCTTGAGTTGCCTGCGCAACGATTTAGATGTCAGCCGGTGCGGCTTCACCGTAAGTAAGCGAGTCGGTAAAGCGGTCGAACGAAATCGGGCCCGGCGCCGGATCCGCGAGGCGGTGCGAAATCTGTGGGATCTCGTCCAACCGGGTTGGGACCTGATCTGGATTGCCCGGCCGGGCATCAATGAAGCCAGCTTCGCCGACTTACAGGATGCCTGTGCCCGCCTATTACGGCGGGCACGCTTGCTGATAGAATGAAGCGAATTTTCTTGGTCCTGATACGGGGTTATCAGCGAATTATCTCGCCGTGGTTTCCGCCTTCATGCCGGTTCTATCCGTCCTGTTCGGAATATACCTATCAGGCAATCGAAAAGCACGGGGCCCTGCGTGGCGGATGGCTGGGCATTCGCAGGATCAGCCGGTGCCACCCCTGGAATGAAGGGGGCTATGATCCCGTACCTTAGTCTAGAGGAGCGTCTCTGAGCGTGAACAAAAAGCACCGCACTCTGCTGTTGGTCGGTGTACTGCTGGTCGCGGCCGTGATCCTTTCCGGTTGCACGATACCGCGGGGCAGCATCGATCTCAACAATCCCCCCGGCTGGTGGGAAGGCATCATCGTCTATCCCCTTGCCAAACTCCTGATGGCGATGAATGGCTTCCTCCAGAAGCTTGGCATCGTCTCGAATAGCTGGGGCTGGGCGATCATCGTCTTCACCATCGTGATCAAGCTCGTTACGTTCCCCTTGACGCTCAAGCAGCTGCAGTCGACCAAAGCGCAGCAAGCGATTCAGCCAAGGCTGCGCGAGCTGCAGGAGAAGTACGGCAAGGATCGGCAAAAGCTCTCCGAAGAGCAGATGAAGCTCTACAAGGAAGCGGGCATCAATCCGATGGGCGGCTGTCTGCCTATGCTCGTCCAGTTGCCGATCCTGTGGGGCCTCTATCAGGCTCTCTACGTTCTTGCCAATCCCAGCATCGCTCAACTGAACGGCCAGCGCTTCTTCTGGATGCCTGACCTGTCACTTCCAGCCCTGGCGACGCCGGATCAAGGCGCCCCGATGCTCGGGAATGTCCCCATGGCGGGCACCAGCTGGATCAGCCCTGCGTTCCAGCAGCAAGCATGGGGCATTTTGCTTGCCTACTTCAGTCTGCCAATTTTCATGCTGATCACCCAGATGCTCGTGCAGAAGATGTCGCAGCCGGCAAAGGCATCGAACAAGGGACAGCAGGATTCGCAAGCACGCATGATGAACCAGATGATGTTCTTCATGCCGATCATGTTCGCCTGGATCACCCTGGGGCTGCCGTCTGGTTTGACACTCTACTGGACTGTATCCAACATCTTGGCTGTGATCCAACAGTACTTTGTTACGGGCTGGGGTGGGTTGGCCGATTGGCTCCCGTTCCTGCAGGGTGGCCAGCCGGCACTGGCAGCCGCAACTAGCGCAGACGCACCGGCTCGCAGCATCTATTCAGGAGCCACAAACGCCACTGCGCCCGCGCGCACAACTAGCGAAGCACCAGAAAAGCCAGCCAAGCGCCGCAAGCGCCGCCGCTAACTCTGGTTTGGTTCACCCTCTCTGAGGAAGTATACGTATGACAGGAGAAAAAAGCGGAGAGTTCCGCGGTAAGACCGTCGAAGCGGCAGTGGCCGCCGGGTTGGCTGCGCTGAGGCTGGCCCGCGAGGATGTCGAGGTGGAAGTTGTGCGCCCGGGAAGCCGCGGTGTGTTGGGCATTGGCGCCGAAGACGCCATCGTGCGCTTGAGCACCGTTCGCAGCGAGCCCCCGGAGCCGCGGCCCACGCCGAGGCCCGAACCCAAAAGCGAACCGCGTCCCGCGCCGGCCCCGCGTCAAGAGCCAAAGCCCGCGCCGCAGGTTGTCCAGCCGGCGTTATCAGCCGAGCCAAAGGTCCCGGCTCCAGCAGTGGTCACATCAGATGAGCGCGTGGCGGCTGCAGCCGAAAAGGGCCGCGAGCTGCTGGCGGGCATGCTCGAACTCATGAACCTGACCGCACATGTCGAGATCGTTCCGCAAAGCGCCGCCGAAATCGACGATGACGAGCCCGCATTGGTCCTCAATATCGTGGGCGACGATTTGGGCGTCCTGATTGGCCGCCAAAACGAAACGCTCTCTGCGCTCGAGTTTGTCACCCGTCTTATGGTTAACCAGCAAGTTCGGACGCGCACGAACTTCGTGGTCGACGTCAATGGCTACCGCGCAAAGCGGGCCGAGTCGCTCCGCAAATTGGCGTTGCGCATGGCCGATCAGGTTAGTCAGTCGGGACGCACCGTCGCCCTCGAGCCCATGCCGCCGGCCGAGCGCCGCATCATCCATCTCGCCCTGCGGGAGCATCCCAGCGTCATCACGCAGAGCGTGGGCGAAGGGGACCGACGCAAGGTCACCATCGTTCCGAAGAAGAGCTAAGGTTCGCACCTGCTCGCTTAGCCCTAGGACCACCAACGCCGACCTCTGCCAGGGGTCGGCGTTTTCGTTGACCCACCACGTCCGGTGTGTTAGAATCTTTCCGACCACCACGAAGCGGAGCCATCTTTGCCCATCAATTTTCTTGCCATCGGAAATCTCACCCGAGACACGACGCCGCAAGGCTTTCGCCTGGGGGGGACCGTCTCATTTGCCGCCTTCACCGCCCAGCGCCTGGGTTGGCGACCAGGTGTCCTGACACGAGCTTCGCTGGATGGGTTGGAGCCAGGGGGACGCCTTGGGGAAGCAGGCACGCTGCGGACGACGGGCTTGCCTGGTACTCCGTTGGCGGGCATTCCGGTCCACCTCATGCCGTCGCCGGTCACCACGACCTTCACCAACATCTACACCGCACGCGGCCGAACCCAGGTCATTCAGGCAGTGGCGGATCCGGTCACCCCCGACGGTTTGCCTTCCGAATGGGCACAGCCGCCAGTCGTGTTGCTCGGGTCCATCGCCCGTGAGACTCCTCCGAGCTGGGCCGAGATGTTTCCCAATTCGCTGCTTGGCATCACCCCACAGGGTCACATGCGCCGTTGGGATACGGCCGGACACGTATTCCCCGACCGTTGGGAAAACGCCGGCCCCTTGCTGCGCCGCGCCGATGCGATCATCCTGAGCCGGGAAGACGTCGGCGGCGATGATGCCTATATCGCAGAACTCGCAGGACAAACGCGACTGCTTAATTGTAACGGATGGTTGGCACGGAGCGTCCGTCTATCAGAGCGAGGAGGTCACACGGATCCCTCCTCGGGCTGCACGCGAGGTCGACCCGACCGGTGCGGGCGACGTTTTTGCCACTTCGTTCTTGTTGCGCCTGGCTGAGACCGGCGATCCCCTTGTGGCCGCCCGGTTCGCCAACGTCGTTGCCTCCATGTCCATCGAGGCGCCCGGAATGGACGCTATCCCCACGCGAGCCGAGGTCGAGAACTGGCTTGCGGAAGATGCAGCGGCAGCTTCCGCTGCCGTTGCAGGGAATTTGCAGACGTGACTCGTATCTATGCTTTTGCGAACCAGAAAGGCGGCGTTGGCAAGACCACCACCGCCGTCAACCTGGGCGCCTACCTGGCGGAAGCGGGCTGCCGCGTCCTCTTCGTCGACGCGGATCCGCAGGCCAACGCGACCAGCAGCCTGGGAATCGCGTCGAATTCGCTCCGCTCTTCGCTATACGATGTGCTCATCCGCAAACACGCTGCTGCCGATAACCTCTTGCCCACTTCGCACGATGGTCTGCACCTCCTCCCCAGCGCCCCCGCGTTGGCCGGCGCCGAGGTCGAGATGGTCCCACTTTTTGCTCGTGAGTTCTTGCTGCGCCGTGCGCTGGAGCCGGTGCTGGGTCTATACACGCACGTGCTGGTGGACTGCCCGCCCAGCCTTGGCCTGTTAACGGTCAATGCCCTGGCCACATCGGCTGATGGCGTCCTTGTACCGATCCAATGCGAATACCTGGCTTTGGAAGGCCTGGGCCGGCTGTGGCACACGGTACAGATGGTGCGGGAGAGCCTGAATCCGGCGCTTTTCATTAGCGGCATGGTGCTCACCATGTATGATCCGCGCACCAACCTTTCCGACCAGGTGGTCGCTGAGGTGCGCAACCATTTTCCGCAGCAGACCTTCTCCACAGTCATTCCGCGCAGCGTGCGCCTGAGCGAGGCGCCCAGCTACGGCAGAACGATCCTGCAATATGCGCCGGCATCCGCCGGCGCTCGCGCCTATCGCGCATTGGCGCAGGAGCTTTTGGCCCGCGAGGCGCACGACGCGCCCCGGGCCGAAGCGGTTACCGCGGGAAGGAACACGCCATGAGCGCACAATCTCGTGGGTTAGGTAGAGGTTTAGACGCCCTGATCCCATCCTCAAGCAGCAGTGCGGACGATGCCACAGCCTCTGGGCCGGCTGGCTTGCTCCATGTGCCGGTCTCTGACATCGTCCCAAATCCCCGGCAACCGCGCACGAAGATGGACCCGGACTCGCTCGCAGAACTGGCCGCTTCCATCAAAGAACACGGCCTGCTCCAACCATTGATTGTCACCCGGGCTTTGCCCACCGCGCGTGCGCCCTACCAACTCATCGCCGGCGAGCGGCGCTGGCGCGCGGCGCAACAGGCTGGCCTCGACGTTGTCCCTGTGCTGCTGAAAGAGGCCACACCCCAGCAATTCCTCGAGCTGGCCCTGGTCGAGAACATCCAGCGCTCCGACCTGAATCCGCTGGAGGAGGCTGAGGCGTACCAAGCACTGATGAACGACTTCAGCCTCAACCAACAGCAGGTCGCCGAACGCGTGGGAAAGAGCCGCGTGGCGGTCGCCAACACGCTCCGCCTTCTGCGCCTGCCTGAGCGCGTCAAGACGCTTCTCGCGGATGGCGTGCTTTCCGAAGGTCACGCGCGTGCGCTGCTAGGTCTGCCCGATGATGAGGCCATTCTCCAGGCAGCCGGCGTTGTGGTGAGTCGCGGGCTGACCGTGCGGCAGACGGAGGATCTCGTCCGCCGCCTGGCTGACGTGAAGACCGAAGCCGAACACGAAGACTCGGATGCGGACGACCCAGACCACGCTAACACACGACAACTAGAAGAGGCGTTCCGCGGCGCGCTCGGCACCAAGGTCGCACTGACCCGCAGCCGCAAAGGTGGCCGGCTCGTCATCTCCTTCTACTCGGACGAAGAACTGCAAACCATCTATGAGCGCATCGTCGGCGTAGAATAGGTCTTCATCGAGGATCAGGCAATGGAACTCCACGCAGACTTGTTCCTGACCGGCGGTCGCGTTTACACCGCAGATCCGGCCGGCAGCCGTTGGGCCGAAACCGTTGCTGTGCGCAATGGCCGCATCCTGGCCATCGGTAAGGAGGCGGACCTGAGCGAGCTGCGCGGGCCGCAGACGCAAGTTATCGACCTGCACGGCCGCCTGCTCCTCCCCGGCTTCACTGAAAGTCATATCCACTTCCTCGAGTTGGCGCTGCGCGCGCCTCAGGTGGACGTAACGCACGCGACCTCCGCCACAGAAGTCGTCGAAGCCGTGCGCAAGCGCGTCCAGGCCAGCCGAACGTCCGATACGGATCATCCCGCGTGGATCCGCGGCGGCGGCTGGAACGCCTCCATTTGGACCGACGGCCTGACGCCCCATCGACGCCTGCTCGACGAGGCTTCGCCGGACATCCCTGTAGCGCTGGATAGCAAAGACCTCCATGCGGTTTGGGCCAACACCGCCGCGCTGCGCCGCGCCGGCATCGGCAAGGCGACGGCCGACGTGTCCGGCGGCGTGATCGAGCGAGATAGCGATGGCGAACCAACAGGTGTGCTGCGCGAGAACGCGGTAGAACTGCTGAGCCGCGCCATTCCCCAACCCGGCCTGGCCGAAACGACCAAAGCCGTGCGCGCCGTCATTCCCGACATGTGGCGGACCGGCATTGTCGCGATCCATAACGCGAACGACTCGTGCGACGCTTTATCATTTCGTACCTACCAGGAACTCAAGCAGCGGGGGGAGCTGCGCCTGCGTGTGCTGCAGCACATCCCTGTCTGCAACCTGCCGCATGCGCGGGGCCTCGGGTTGCGCAGCGGCCTGGGTAATGCCTGGTTGCGTATCGGTGCGGTCAAAATGTTTGCGGATGGCGCGCTGGGCAGTCGCACCGCGAACATGTTGGAGCCCTACGAGGGAGAACCGGGCAAATGGGGCGTGGCGGCCACCGATCCGGAGGAGATGCTGGAGCAGGCCCTGGCGGCCAGTGAAGCGGGCCTCGCCCTGACCATCCATGCGATTGGGGACCGCGCAAACCGGGATGTACTAAATGTACTGACCGAAGTGCGTCGCCGCGAGGGAAACACGACGTTGCGTCATCGCATCGAGCATGTCCAATGCATTCACGACGATGACTTGCCTCGCCTGGCGCAGCTTGATGTAGTCGCCTCCGTCCAACCCATCCACGCAACGTCGGATATGATCATCGTCGATCGGCATTGGGGCCCCCAGCGCGCGCGAGGGGCCTACGCTTTCCGCAGGTTGCTCGATTCGGGAGCGCATCTCGTCTTTGGCTCCGACGGCCCGATCGAACCACATGACCCCCTGATCGGCATCCACGCGGCCGTCACCCGTCGCCGCGCGGATGGGACGCCCGGGGCAGAGGGCTGGCAGCCCCAAGAACGCATCACCGTTGCTGAGGCGATAGATGCCTACACCTACTGGCCGGCCTATGTGGCGTGCGAGGAGAGCTACCGGGGAAGCATCACCGCGGGGAAGGTTGCGGACCTGGTCGTTCTTTCCGATAACATCTTCTCAGTCGATCCGATGCACATCCTCGACGTCCGCGTTGATATGACCGTTCTTGGCGGGAAAATCGTGTGGCGGAGCTAGCGCAGCAGGCGCTCGTCACCCACGCGCCGGGTGATCTTCAATTCGTCCAACCGCTCCATGAGCGCTAGCGCGTACTTGCGACTGGTGTTGAACTGATCGCGCACCTGCGCGACCGTCATGCTTCCTTGCGCCTTAATGGTCTCGACGATGCCTTTCACCATCTCGTCATAGGTTTCACTCAACAGCAGAACGTCTTCGCTCAGCCGCACCAGTGTCCCCTGGTGCATGAGCGCGCTCACGATCTCTGGGTCCGTCAGGGCCAGGCTTTCGGCCATCGAAGGTGGGGTCGCGGGCTGACGCCGAAACGCGGCCAATAATGCGATAACCTTCGTCTGCTGCGCGGGTGAGAAAGTGATCCGGTGAGTGGGTCGGGCCAAGAACTCACCCACCTCCACCAGGTACTCCTCTGCCACAGCGCGCCCGGCCAACTCATTAAACAGCTTCGCCGGCCACTTGTCTCGTCCCTGGACGCGTCCCTTGAGTTCTTCGCGGCCCATCCCGGGCCGCAGAGGATACTGCGCATGATAGTCTGACAGGATCTCGGCCATGCGCGCAGCGAGGGAGTGCCAGCCGCCCAACGAAATGACCGGCGTCATGCTCTTCGCGTATGGCGCCTGGATGGCGCCCAAGGCGATCAATTCGCCGCCGGCGAGCATCTCGGCCGCGACCCGTTCCGCGGTGGGGGCGTCAAGGCCGCAGCCTTCCACTGCTACTTTCAGCGGAGCAGGCTCCGAGCGAGCGAGCGCATGAAAAATGAGGTCCTGGGGCGTGCCCCGTGCCAGCGTCTCGAGTTGCGTGATGACATCAGCCTGGAAGCGCCGCCAGCGTCGCGCGGGGTAGGGGTTGACAATCACACCGCCGCCCACGGTCAGGCTCGGTGATGGCTGGCGAATGATGAAACGGTCGCCAGGCCCGACAGCCACCGGCGACTCGAGCACCAGCTGGGCCCACCCAGCTTGCCCCGCGCGGATTTCCTCAGCATCGAGCAACCGGACGCGCGCGGGCACCTCGGCCGCGCCACTGAAGAAATCGATCTGATCGCTGTGTCCTAGTGACGCATGCCAGTCGTCGCTGCGCACCAGCCTCAGGCGAACGTCAATCATGGTCGTCGCCCGCAACGTCCCTGGCCGCGCGACGACCATGCCCCGACGCAGATCATCCGGATGCACACCGGTCAGATTGATCGCAAGCCTGCTGCCCGGGAGACCGATCTCCACACCCTTTTTGTGGGTCTGCATGCCGCGGATACGGGCTTTGAGGCCTGCCGGCAGGATTTCGACTTCATCACCCACCTTGAACTGCCCGTCGCTCAAGGTGCCTGTGACCACCGTGCCAAAGCCTGCAATCGTGAAGATACGGTCGATAGGCAGGCGCGGCGCCCCCTTGTCTCGTCGTTGGGGAACAGTTGTCAGTGCGTCCGCGAGTGCCTGCTTGAGCTTCGGAAGATCCGCACCCGTACGCGCCGACACCGGCACGATAGGGGCTGATTCGAGGCAGGTGCCCTGCAAAGTCGCCTCTAAATCCGCCTGGACCAGCTCAATCCATCCTTCTTCCGTGACCGCATCTGTCTTGGTCAGTGCAACCACGCCCGCCGGCACCTGCAACAAATCAAGGATGGCCAGGTGTTCGCGCGTCTGCGGCATGACGCCTTCATCCGCAGCCACGACGAACAGCGCTGCGTCGATGCCTCCCACGCCTGCCAGCATATTCTTGATAAAGTCGATGTGCCCCGGCACATCGATGACCCCGACCGTCTCGGGTCCGGATGTGGCACCCTCGGCTCCGCTCGGCGGCGGCAGTTCAAGCCACGCAAAGCCAAGATCGATCGTCATCTCGCGCTCTTTCTCTTCGCGCAGACGATCCGGATCGATGCCGGTCAGGGCCAGTACCAGCGTAGACTTGCCATGGTCGACGTGGCCGGCTGTCCCGATAACTCGCATCTAAGCCTCAGGCTTGGGCCGCGCTCCGACACCCGCGCCGATCGTATCCAGCAGCCGTTGCGAGCTTTGGGTTTGGGTTGCACCGAGTGCTTCCTGCAAGCGCCACAACGCCTCGATCTCACGTTGAATCAAGGCAAGCTGGCGCTCCACCGGTGGGAAACGCTCGCCAAGCTTCTGGTTCACCTTCTGCTGCTCTTGTATCGAGTAGTCCCAACGGAGCGATTCCTTCTTCCAGCGTTGCTCGTTCTCGCCCTGCCAATCGATCAACTCTTTACGCTGGCGTTCCTCCGCCAACCGCTGCAACTCGGCCACCTGCTTCTGATCGCGCACGACAAGGGCTTGGAATTCCTCAATGCCTTTGAGCGCCCGGGAGGCCTGCTCGTAACGCGCCTCAAATTCGCGAAGTCGCACGATCTGTTTCTCAATGAGCGTCTTCTGCTCGGCGAACTCCTGTTCCCAAATCCCCATTTGCCGGTTGCGCTCGACTTCAGCGAGCTTCTGCGCTTCAATAAAGGACTTCTGGTCCTGATGAAGCTGCTCCGGGATGGGCTGGATGCGCTGCAGGCCTTTATCCAGCCGCTGCAGACGCTCTTCCAACACGGGAAGGCGTGCGGCAGTCGTATCCGTACGCTTCAACAACTCTGTGTTCTCGGCCTGGAGTCTGGGCGATACGCTTGTTGTCCTGGGCGCGCTGCTCGACCATGTACGGCAGCGTCCGGGTGCGCTCGTCGAGATCCTTGGTGACGTTGTTGAGCGAGACACGTTGGGCCAGCAACATCTCGCCGAGCCGCTGGTCCTCAGCTTGCCGGGTGACAAGATCTTCTTCGAGGCGCGTGAGGCGGCTCAGCTCTTTGCGCACCTCCGCAATACCTCGCCCCAATGCATCGCGGTCGCTGACGCGCGCTCGTTCGGCCTCTCGCTCCGCGGTCAGCCGCGCCTCCACCTGCTTGTCCAACAGCACGACCACTTCACTCTTAAGTTGCTGCAAAGCTTGCTCGAGCTGCGTGAAGCGCGTCAACTGGGCGTGCGTGCTGGCCAGGCGACTCTCCAGGTCCTGGATGCGTCGCGATTGTTCCTGTTTCTCGATGGCCATGCTCTGCATGCGCTGGTCGAGTCGCGCGATCTCTTCGCGGTCGCGGCGATGTTCTTCGTCCAGCCAAGCCACCATTTGACTGAGTTGGGTCAGATCCATGGGAATACTGCCTTATTCGTTGAGTTCGACAACCGTATTGGTTTGCAGGAAAACAACGCGTTCCCCGATGTTCGTGGTCCGGTCGGCGAAGCGTTCGAGATTGTGCGCGGCCCACAACAAATAGGTCGCGCGGGTGATCGTACGCGGGTCAGTCATCATGATGACCAGCAATTCGCGGTACACCTGGTCATTCAGCTGGTCGACTTCAGTGTCACGTGCAGCCAGGCGGCGCGCCGCCTCGACGTCGCCTTTCACGAAAGCATCAATCTGACCCAATAGAAGCTCGCGGCCGATCTCTGCCATCTGCGGAACGTCGATCAGCGGCTTAAGCAGAGGCTGATCGGCCAGGCGCAGCGCCAGAACCGCAATACCCTTGGCGTGGTCGGCCATACGCTCGAGCTCCCAAGCAATCATCGATATAGAGAAGATCAGGCGCAAGTCACGAGCCACCGGCTGCTGGCTCGCAATCAACAACAAGCAAGTCTCCTCGATTTCCCGCTGCGCCTGGTTGATGAAGCTGTCCCCCACGATGAGTTCTTTGGCACGTTCTGCGTCGCGGTCGGCAAGCGTCTTGACGGCCTGCTCTTGCTGCTTGTTCACCATCGTAGCCATCTTGACAAGCTTTTCTTTGAGATGTGCAAGCTGCAAATCGAAGTTTTCGCGTGTCACTGCTGGTCTCCTCCGGACTCAGGACTGAGGCGGCTAGCATTATATCATCCTTTGGGTGCGAGGTGAATTCGTGCTAAGATATGCGCGTCGCGCAGAATCGAAGGAGAAACCGAACCGAATGAAACCGACGTTAGCCGTCATCCACATTGACATTGCTGCAGGGGCAGATGAGTTGGTGCGCGAGCACCTGCTGGAGAATCTCGAGGCGTACAAGAACCCTTGTCTCACTGTCCTGTGGGTGAACTGGATTCGCGAGCGCGCCGACCTGCACGTCGTCTGCCTGGTCTACGATCTGGATCTCTTCGACGAGTTCCTCATTGGCACGGTCCGCACTGCACCAGGCGTGCGCGGCACATCCGCACAACTCGCTTTCGATGGCAT
This sequence comes from uncultured Chloroflexia bacterium, assembly GCA_963774265.1. Taxonomy (GTDB): domain Bacteria; phylum Chloroflexota; class Anaerolineae; order CG2-30-64-16; family CG2-30-64-16; genus JALOOB01. The sequence goes on from CAVZDU010000001.1 coordinate 123,694, forward strand.
CGTACGCAGCGACGCGATGATGGATGTCTCGATGCTCAACTCCGGCTGGGACCGTCGCGCGGCAGCCTTGGTACAGGTAAAGCTCCAGCCAGGCAGAGACAACGAGGTCTATGAGGCACTCTGTCAGTTGCCTCCGCATGAGCAGGTCGACGTGGTCTGGGTCGTTAAGCTGTTCCACTCGGCCGATGCGGATTTGCTGATCCTCCTGCTGGGCGAGCGGACGGCAGCGCTGACCGGCTACACGATGAGCTGGATTCGTACGACGCCGGGGGTGTTGGACACGAGCCTGACAAGCGTCCTGGACTGGCGCATCCTGAGCGAGACTGAAGCCTTCGTGGCCTTATGCGAGCGCTTCTCCGATCAAGTGACTAACTGAGGGCTGGAGGCTATCATGTTGGCGATTGCCTGTGACAAATGCCGGCGCCGCTTTTCGGCGACCGACGAGGAGCTGCGCGTCTTTCTGCAGCAGGCTGAGGGCAAGAAATTCGCCTTGATCCTATGCCCTCACTGCGGTAAGGGTAGCAAAGTGGCCACGGATCGTATCCACCAGGCCTTGCGCTTCAGCGCGTCTCCGGCGGAACCCGAGGAGCCAGTGAAGCCGGCCACATGACGCACCTTTCGACGCCGCGTGGCCGCCGCACAGCGTTGGTGCACGACTGGCTTAACCAGGTGGGTGGGGCAGAGAATGTTCTCGAGCTTCTGGTGCGCACGTTCCCGGGCGCGCCCGTTTTTACCAGCATGTATGCGGGCGACCGGATGCCCTCCGCGTATCGTGAGTGGGACATTCGCACCACCTTCATGCAGCACTTGCCTGGCGTCACACGGAAACACCAGGTCTATCTGCCGGTGTATCCGCTCGCGTTCAGCGGCGTGAACTTGTCGGGATACGACCTGGTCCTTAGTAATAAGAGCGGGTTTTGCCACGGCGTAAAGGCGCCCGCTGGCGCCGTACATGTCTGCTATTGCCTGACGCCCACGCGCTTCCTATGGCAGTACGAGGCCTACCGGGCCCGCGAAGTGCTGGGAAAGGGCGTTGACCTGGCGCTGCGACCCTTGTTGGGGCCGTTGCGCCGCTGGGACTATGCTGCTGCGCAGCGCGTGCATCATTTCATCGCTATCTCACGCGAGATTCAGGATCGGATTCGCCGCTTCTATGGCCGGGAGAGCACCATCATCTACCCGCCCGTCGACCTGAGGCGATTCACACCCAGCGCGGATGCACCGGGCGACTATTTCCTGGCAGGCGGCCGGTTGATCCCATATAAACGCACCGACCTGGCGGTGCGGGCATGTTCTGAGTTGGGGCTGCGCTTGCTCGTCTTCGGTGACGGCCGCGACAGGGCAGCGTTGAAAAGCATGGCGGGACCTACGGTGACCTTCCTGGGTCACGTGCCCTGGGATGAGCTGGGACGGCTCTACGCGGGCGCCCGCGCATTTCTCTTCCCCGGCCTTGAGGATTTCGGCATCGCGCCGCTGGAGGCGCAGGCAGCGGGCCGGCCAGTTATCGCATATGCCGGAGGGGGCGCCCTGGACACGGTCTTGCCCGCTGAAACGGGCGAGTTCTTTGCTGAGCCGACGGTCGAATCGCTCAAGGGTGTATTATCCGGGTTCGACCCGGCGGCCTACGATCCTGCAGCATGCCGTCGCAACGCCGAGCGATTCGGAGAAGAACGGTTCGCGGATGAGTTGCGCTGTTTCATCGACAAGACTATGTAGGAAAGAGCCATGGAACTACGAGCTTACTGGGCCGTCATCATGCGGCGTTGGTGGCTGCCGATAGGGCTGGCGCTGCTGGTCGCTGCTCTGGCGCTGATTGTGCAACGTCCGTGGCAGCCCCGCCCGGTCAGTTACAGCGCGAGTATGCGCTTTAACGTCGGCATCCAGCCGGAACGTATCCCTGGCGTTTACACCTATGACCGCTACTACACAATGCTCACATCAGAGTATTTGGTGGACGATTTAGGTGAAATCGTGCGCAGCCAGGTATTCGCAGGGGCAGTCAGTCAACGGCTGGCCGATCAGGGGATTACGGTGCCGGCCGGCGCGATCGGCGCCAGCGCGCAGCCCGGCAAGCTCCATCGCATCCTGACCATCAGCATCAACTGGCCTCACGAGGATGAATTACGAGCCATCGCTAATGCCGTCACTGCGACCCTGACCGACAGCACGGCGGACTTCTTCGGCCAGTTCAGTGCAGACGAAGCGGATATCCGCCTGATCGATCCACCGGTCGTGGGCATCGTCGGTCGTCCGGCCCGTGAGCAACTGGACCTGCCTCTGCGCATCCTCTTGGCCCTCGCCGCCGGCCTGGGACTTGCATTCCTCCTCGACTACCTGGACCGGTCCATTCGGGACCGGGCAGACGTAGAGAAGCTCGGTCTGCCCATCCTGGCAGAAATCCCCCGCGGCAAATAGCACGGGCGCGCTGCCCGCTGCTATCCACAGGCAGGTCGCGCGAATGAAATACTAGATATAGGGGTGGTGGCAGGCGAGAGGCGTAATAGTGCCTCCAAGGCCGGGTTTATCCACAACGCAAGCCAGTTATACACCGTAAGAGGCCCAATTATCCACAATAGAAACGCCAACACGCCGATCTTGACGACGTGTTGGCGTACCACAATTGTTTGACGGCGTGGTTGTTAGCGCACTCGCACAGGCTCGTACAGCCGATTGCGCAGGCTGCTGACACTTTGCGCAAGTTGCGCGTCCCCATCCATTTCCCTCGCGATCCGCTCGATCCCATGCATCACGGTGGTATGGTCACGTTGGAGGGCATTCCCGATCTGTTGGAGCGAAGCTCCCACTTCTTCGCGCATCACGTACATGACCACCTGCCGGGGGAGCGCAATCTTTGCGCTGCGGTTCCGACCGACCAGCTCAGCCAGCGTCACATCGAAGAAATCTGCAGCAACCCTGAGCACCATCTCCAGGGTCAGTTTGCCCTGCGCGGGGGCCAGGTAAGCCAGAGCGTCTTCTACGACCGCGACGCTGATCGGCCGCTGGAACAACTCAGCGTGTGCAATCACCTTGGTCAGCGCACCTTCCAGGTCGCGGATGTTCCGGTGCGCGCGCTGCGCAATGGCCAGCAGCACATCGTCAGGCACGCGCCTGCCCACCGATGCCGCCTTTGTTTGTAGAATTGCTATCCGCGTCTCCAGATTGGGCGGTTGGATGTCCGTGATCATCCCCCAGGCGAACCGAGTGCGCAGGCGGTCCTCCAGGGTGGGAATCGCCTGCGGCGCCCGATCACTGGTAAGCACGATCTGCCGGTTTGCGGAATGCAGTGCGTTGAATGTGTGGAAGAATTCTTCCTGCGTCTGTTCTTTGCCTGCAATGAAGTGGACGTCATCCAGGAGCAATACGTCGGTGTTTCGATACTTGGCGCGGAAACTATCCGTGGAGCCGGAGCGGATAGCCTCAATCAGATCGTTGGTAAAGATCTCCGATGTAACATAAAGCACGCGTTGTCCGTTTGACTGCACCGACTTGCCGATGGCTTGGAGCAGGTGGGTCTTGCCCAGGCCGCTGCCGCCATAGATGAACAGCGGGTTGTAGGCGATTCCCGGTCGCTCCGCTACAGCGAAGGCCGACGCATGTGCCATCCGATTTGACGGACCGACGATGAACGTCTCGAAACTGTACTGCGAACGCAGACCTGCGCTCTCGACGGCCGGTCGCTCGGCGGGCGCAGGGACGGCAGCCGGCTCCACCTCAAGCAACGGCGCCGGAGTAGGGTCCGGCCCGTCCTGTGCCGGCGTCGTCTGAATGATGAAGGTGACATCCACCGCATGACCCACGATGCTGGCCAATGTCCCTTTGATCATACGGCGCAGCCGCACCTGGAGCCAATCCCGGGCATAGGCATTGCTGGCCCCAATGACGAAGGCTCCATCCTCATGCGCCACACACACAGTGTCCCGCACCCAAGTGTCATAGGTGCTCTGGGGCAACTGCAAGCGCAGATGGCTCCGTGCGATCTCCCAAACTTCGCGCGGAGATCGTCCATCAGGGGCGTCAGGCGCGTTCATACGCATAACTCCAATAACAAGAGCTTAACCCATGACAACGTCACAACGAACAGATCGCTCTGCAACTCATGCCCACAAACGGGCAAACGCATCCGCACGCTCGCAAGTGAAGCGAGCGACCACCGCGCAAGAGATCCCGCGCACATCAGACGTCAGTTACGACGGCCGTCATGGCCGTCTGCGACAGAAGGGGGCCTGCAAGCCAGTGCGAGCGGACTGAGGACGATGCTGCCGAATGCGTGGTCGCGCTGGCTCAGTTGTGGGTGGAATTCTAGCATCGACGGGTTCCCCCCGCAAGGGCCACTTTGGAGGTAACTGGTTCACCCGTCAATACTTATGTATAACCCATTTCGCGCGCACGGACGTGCTACGCGAGTCCTAGGGGTAGGGCCGCCCGCGACCACCATTTGGCGCCTCACACGCGGCCCCAAAATTCTCAAACCTTAAATCTTGTGCCTGTTTTTTTCGTTAAGGTTTGTTATCGTCAACTCACCGTGAGGCACAAAAATCTCCAGGCCAGGCGCCGTCACGCGGCCGGTTTGAGCATCGGAATCTTGACACCCATGCGCCTGCGCGGCCGCAATCGCTTCCGGATAGCCCGCATCGGCGTGACGGGCAATCCCCATGCCGGGATCGGTTGTCAGCACACGTTGCGAGGCGCCGTGCGGCCTCGGGCGTGCCATCGGCCACGATCACCTGCCCGGCATGCTGGCTGTAACCGATGCCGACGCCGCCGCCATGGTGGAAGCTTACCCAGGTCGCGCCGCCCACGGCGTTGATCAACGCGTTCAGGATCGGCCAGTCCGAGATGGCGTCCGACCCGTCGCGCATCCCCTCGGTTTCCCGGTTTGGACTCGCCACGCTGCCTGCGTCCAGATGATCGCGGCCGATCACGATCGGCGCCTGACACCCGTCCATCCGCCACGGCCTGGTTGAACGCCAGCCCGGCACGCGCACGTTCTCCGTACTTCAGCCAACAAATACGCGCTGGCAGCCCTTGCCAGGCGATGCGCTCCTGCGCCATCGTGATCCAGCCGGCGCAGATGTTCGTTCTCGGGGAACAGGTCCAGGATGATCCGGTCCGTTTCGTAGATGTCCTGGGGATCGCCGCTCAGCGCGACCCAACGGAACGGCCCGGAACCCTCGCAGAAGAGCGGCCTGATGAACGCGGGAACGAAGCCCGGATAGTCGAATGCATCCTTCACCCCTGCATCATAGGCGCGCTGGCGCAGGTTGTTGCCGTAGTCGAACACGACGCTGCCTGCCCGCTGGAAGGCCAACATGGCCCGGACGTGCGCCGCCATGCTCTCCATTGCGCGTGCCTGGTAGCCCGCCGGGTCCGCCGCCCGTATGCGACGGCGGCTTGCTCCAGCGTCATCCCCGTGGGGATGTAGCCCAGCAGCGGGTCGTGCGCGCTGGTCTGGTCCGTCACCACATCGGGCGTGACCCCGCGTGCCACCAGCTCGGGCAGGATTTCGGCCGCGTTGCCCAGCAAGCCCGATCGATTTGGCCTCACCCCGTCGCCACCGCCTCCTCGACCCACGTCATGGCCTCTTCGAGGTTGTCCGTTGCGACGTCCAGGTAGCGGTGCTGCAGCCGGCGGTCGATGCGCCACTGGTCCACCTCGACCACGAGCGCCACGCCGCCGTTCATCGTCACAGCCAGCGGCTGCGCGCCGCCCATCTCGCCCAGCCCCGCGGTCAAGCACGAATCTTGCCCTTCAGCGTGCCCCAGCCCTGCTGCCGCGCCAGGCTCCCAAATGTCTCGTACGTGCCTTGCAAGGATGCCCTGCGTGCCGATGTAGATCCAGCTGCCCGCGGTCATCTGGCCGAACATGATCAGGCCCTCGGCTTCCCAACGGTCGAAGTTCTCCTGCGTGGCCCAGTGCGGCACGATGTTCGAGTTGGCGATCAGCACGCGAGGCGCATCTTCGTGGGTGCGGAAGACGGCCACCGGCTTGCCCGACTGGACCAGCAGCGTTTCGTCCGGCTCCAGGTTGCGCAGGCTCTCCAGGATCGCATCGAAGCAGGCCCAGTTGCGCGCCGCCCGGCCCCGTCCGCCATAGACGATCAGGTCATCCGGGAACGCGGCCACCTCCGGGATCCAGGTTGTTCTGGATCATGCGGTAGGCGGCTTCGATCAGCCAGTTCTTGCAGGTCAGCTTCGTCCCACGCGGGGCGCGGATGATGCGGCTCATGGCAATCCTCGATTGGTGCTCGTTCGCGTCACAGGCGTTACAGATCAAAGTACAGTCTGCACTTCGTACGGGTGCGGGCGTTCGAGCACCGCGTAGTGTTCCTTCAACTTGGCCTTGATCCAGTCCAGGATCGTCTCCTCGTCGAACACATCGCCGGCCAGCAGGAAGTCCGTAGTCGGCCTGCAGCGCCTCGCACGCCTTCGCCGAGCGACGTCGGCAGCGCCTTGATCTCGGCCCGACGCTCAGGCTCCCACTTGAAGATGTTCTCGTCGATCGGTCCGAAGCCGTGCTCGGTGGGGTCGATCTTCCGCTGCACGCCGTCGATCCCCGCCATCAGCATCGCGGCCATCGCCAGGTATGGGTTGCAGGTGGCGTCGGGCGGCCGGAACTCCATGCGGACGGCCTCCGGCTGGGTGGCGTACTTCGGCACCCGGATTGCCGCCGAGCGATTGCCGGTCGAGAAGAAGCAGTTGACCGGCGCCTCGTAGCCCGGCACCAGCCGGCGATACGAGTTGGTGGACGGATTGGTGAGGGCCAGCAGCGCCGGCGCGTGGAGCAGCAGCCCGCCAATGTAGTGGAGCGCCGTCTCGCTGAGCAGGCTGTAACCCCTGCCGCGTCGTAGAACTGGTTGACCCCACGCTTGAAGACGTGCTGGTGGAAGTGCATGCCGTTGCCCGCTTCACCGAACAGCGGCTTGGGCATGAAGGTCACGGCCTGGCCGCGACTGCCGCGCGACCATCTTGCGACACGTACTTGATCGTCTGGACCGCGTCCGCGGCCGCCAGCAGCCCCATCAGCGGCGTCTCGATCTCGCACTGCCCCGGCCCGCCGACCTCGTGATGATGGTACTTGACCGGCACGCGCATCCCTTCAAGGGTGGTGACGATGCGGGTCCGCAGAGGCGCGAGCTGATCGCGCGGCGGGATCGCATGATAGCCGCCATGCAAGCGGCACGTAGTGCCCGGCCGCCTTCAGGGCTGTGCCAGTCGGCCTCCGCCGAATCCACCCGGTATGAGGCGACATTGACTGCCGTTGTCGTAGGCCACGTTATCGAAGACGTAGAACTCGAACTCGGGTCCCCACCGGCTTTCGTCGCGCGATGCCTGTGTCGCGCAGGTAGGCCTCTGCCCGCTGGGCGATCACGCGCGGATCCCGGAAGTAGAGGGCCTTGGTGTCGGCCTCCACGACGCTGCAGATGAAGCTCAGGGTCGGGACTTCCCAGAAAGGATCGACGACGCCGGTGGACAGGTCGGGGATGAGCACCATGTCGCCCGACTTGACGCTCCGCAGGCCCACGCTCGAGCCGTCAAAGCCGATGCCCGCGGTCATCAGGTTCGGCGTGAACTCGCTGGCCGAGAGCGTCACATGGTGCCAGCGGCCCCAAAGGTCGCTGAACTTGAGGTCGATCATGCGGATGCCGCTCTCACGCACGAACGCGGCCGCGACATCGAAGTTCTTGAACTCTGGCACAACAACACACTCCTTTGTGCAGGCTCTGCGCACGGCTTACATTATCGGGTAGGTAGCGAGTAAGCGCAAAACAGCGCTTCATAAGCGACAACAGCAAGGCCCTCGTCATGGTCTGACGGGGGCTTTCGTTGCGTCATTCAGGGCGCCAGGATGCCCACAGAGGCCACTGTACGGCGATCAGGGCGTTTGATACAGTGTGCTGATGGAACCTTCCTATCATGCAGGGCGTGGCGCGCGTGAGGCAGTGTGGAAGGACGGAGGGAACCCGTTTCCGCGCTTCGACTTCTCGGTGGCGCAGATGCACAACGGGAAGCTGACATGGGAGGGGCAAATGTGCGGGGCGTAGGCGGTGGAGTATGCCTCAGCGAAACTGCAGGTTGATCTGAGTCAGCGGCTGGTGTACTCATACCGAAGAGCGAGCGAGCCGGAGGACCGGCCCTGATCGCCTTCCCGTTGGGGTGGGCCGCATGGTAGGCGAACCTAGCTCCATTGTCAAGACGTTCGGAGATCGTACCGAGCCAACTTACCGCAAGACAGGAAAGCTAGTAATTCACAGTACACTCTAGGCTATGTTTGCACCTTTTGAACGATTGCACTGCGCGCAGAGGAGTTGGATATTGCGTGCTGTATTGCTTCCGCCCTTGGAGACAGGGATGATATGATCATACTCTAGATTCGCTTGGCTTCCGCATTTTGCACAATGGCCTCTATCACGTCGCCAGACGAACATCTTGACATCATCGGATATGGCTTGTCTTTCATATGCTAGGGGGTTCCGCATGTCGCCGAATATCCCTACATCATCGGGTATGGCTTGTCTTTCATATACTGGGGGGGCACCCATTTCGTCGAATAACCCTACATCATCGGGTATGGCTTGTCTTTCACATACTGGGGCGTTCCACCTTTCGCCGAACACGGCTAACGCCGCACTCGCGGTTGCTGATGTAATCACTCCATCCGCGTAGACGATGGCGTATTGGTGGACTTTCTTCAGGGCAAGCAGAGCCTCTCCAGGGCATCCATTGCTTCGTTCGGCCAGCAAATAAGAGGCTTCAACGGTGATCGCAACTCCCAGCCGGCTTGCTGATGAGGTTATTATCGTTTGCATATCAGCCGTGCTGTAGGGATCAAGATTGAAGGCATACATCAGGTTGCCAAGTCTGTCAAGGACTTTCGATGGCCCTGAAGTTGTGCCAACTACGGTGAAATGAGGAAGCTTCAAGCCAATCCTGCGGGCTGAAGAACCCTTCCCAACAGAAATCTCAATGCGGAATTCCTCCATAGCCCGAACCAGAAGCTCCAATATTGGTCTCCGCATTGTAACGTAGCCAGCCTGTACCAGGTAGAATCTTGCCCAGTCAACACTATTGCTGAACCGAGATGCACCACTGGAAATGGTGCCTGTGAGTTCGGCGTCGGAGATGCGGAGGCTCTCAATGATGATATCCTTCACCTCCGAAGGATGACCAGACCCGCCAAGCTTGTTTAGGGCGTCAATGATCGGACCGAAGAACTTGACGAACTTGGGGCCACCTTTGTTCGCTCTAGCCACTTGTCTGCTCCTCTGAGGGGCATGAACTGCTCTGGCAGGCTAAGCATTGGTTAGTAACTTGAAATCGTGCTCGCTCACGCGATGTGTTGCCTGCACAAACCAAGCCCATGAGTTGTTCAGGTTCTTGCCCTGAAATGCGTCAAGTATGGCCCGAAGATCGGCGTTAACGACCACTGGTTCCTGAAGGTATAGCGTCGGGTTGACGACGGAGACCACCCAGGGGAAGTCGTCGGGATGGGCGACTTTCGGATGCCGCTTCAGCTCAGGTGCGGTCGCTACACAAGCGTGAGCGATGACGCCTTTGGTGGTGGCATAAAAACAGGATCCAGTCGCCGGGTTTAATGTGTTTGCGACCTGGCGTACGGTGACCGAAGGCATAGATATGTTCTTCGCCCACCAGTTGTTGAACGCACTCCTCAGCAGTTCCCTCCTCGTCTGACTTAACAGGTGTGAGCCAATAGACTGGGGCGGAGTTCAGCAACTCAGTGACTTCTTGAGAGACCACGGGCGAAATGACTGGTGCTGAGACCTGAGGAGCAGGAAACAAGATGTTAGCAACGGGTGCAATTTGAGATTGCGGCGCAGTAGTCCCTTCTAGCGGCTGTGACGCTAGAAGGCTCGTAATGAGATCGACAACAGGATCAATACGTGGGCCTGAAGGGCGCAGTAGCGCCAGCACATCTTGATGGCTTACGTGATAGGCGTCCATCATATCGGCAAGCGCCAGAAGAGACTCGATAGAGAGAATGCGAAGCTGATCCGTGCGCTTCTCCGCGACGATGGCGTTATCGAGTTGTTGTAAACCAGCATCTGGCCTGCCAACGAGGTACAGCCCCAAGGCAGTATCCCAATTCGGAATCTTCTTTTCCGAGATCAGCGCATCCACGTAGCCGATCAGCGTCTTGGTCTTGATTGCGAAGACATCGCTGGTCTTTACCTCTACAACGATATGAAAACCGGTGGGCGAACGCCAATATCCGTCAAAACCGATGTGTGCAGTGGTTCCTTGATAACGTCCGAAGGTGACGTCGAAACCCATAAATCTTCCAAGGTGATTGACGAGGTCCTGAAGAGCTCTGGCATAGACGTCGCCTGACTTAAGCAAGCACTCATCAATATGGTCCCGAATCACCCCTACTTGCTTGGCATTCTCGGCCAAAAAATCACGGAAACGCTCGCGGGGAGTGTCCGGACCAGGCGCGTCGTCAAGTTTGCCGACAAGTGCGAGAATCTGACTTAGGCCGATGCTTGCCATCTCATTCGACCTCCAGGGAAAGTTGCGTTAAGCGTGATCATCCCGGAGCCCAGGTCAACGATCCCAGTTATTGTGTAATCGGGTGCCTCTAACTCGCTAGTAGTGGCCATCAAGTCCAATATCCCAGCTTCTTTGTCGAACTCTCCATAGATAGAGTAATCTGGCGAGATACGGATCATCCGAGACTAGATCAAGCATCGCAAATCCGCCTTCCAGATCAATCTCTACCACTTAGTGAGTAGTCTGGGGCGTCAACAAAAGCAGACACCAGCTTAAGTTCGACACTGCCTGAGTGTATCGACCCACGTGCCAGACCCCGTGTACATCGGTCCTTCCGAATAGGGCGTTGCATGAAGAACGATCTGTTTAGCTGATTGCCCCGGCACAGTCTTCTTCAGCTTCCTACCGGATGCGTGGGATCCCATCCTCGGCTCAGACGGTACTGAAGTCAGGGGAGACGCCTCGGAAGTCTTTTTCACGCCAGATCCACATTGGCTGCAGAATCTGGCTGAGCTTGCTACTTCAGCGCCGCACTGCTTGCAGACCTGCTTTGCTGCCGTCTCTTGTTCGTCTGAGCGTAGCCACTCGATCAGGGTCATCTCCTGGTTGGCCAATGCGGTGTTTATTTGCAGCAGCGTCATCAAAACGGCACGGCACTGGGTAGCCTTCCATTGGTTTCCAAAGATAGGGCGGAGGTACCTCCTTTCTGCTTCGCCCACTTCGGCAGATAATCCCGCCATCTTTTCCTTCCTCGACCTGACCAGCGCAAGCAACTGCTCCGCCTCAGTCCTGCTCGTCCACTCTGGAACACTTAGCGTGACAACGCGGTTTTCGCCCGGTTGCGGAGTCCTAATACCAAGGACCCGTTCGATTCGGGCGAAGTACTCATCCTCCACACTGGACACTTGAATTCTCCTTCATCGTAGCTGACAGCGGCTGTGTGCGATGCTTTGTGTTGCCGGAAACAAATGCTACCACAGGCAGCCATGACCGCAAAGGGGAGACGATTGTCCGAGGTTCAGCGGGCCGTGACAATAGGAGCGGTCAATCGACTGGCGGAATCGGGCGATATATTGGATCAGGTGGCAAATTCGCTGTGGCGGGATGGCGCAGCCGGAGACTGGTGCCGACGGAGTGAGGCAGACGGAACGGCAATGGGTTAAGCCGCGCGTGGTCCGAGCGCAGCGAGGCGAAGTCGTCCGGTGCAACGCGTGGTGAGCCCGCCCTCACGATTTACACGGCAAGTAGCCTTAAGTATGGATTCAAAGAGATGAACTTGTCACATGAATGCTTCACCTCTTGAGAGGCATGTTCCCAGAACACAACTTCGACTCGGTATCCATCGTCACGTAATCGCTCAATGGCAGGAACGAAATCGCCATCCCCTGCAACCAGCGTTATTGTATCTTCGTTCTGATTCACACGCTTGTAAGCATCAGCGACCATAGCCGTCACAATCCCCGTATCTATCTTTTTTTCACGATTAGCCACATTACGATCAACTATAATGGGCTCGAACCCTGCACGCTCCGCCATCATCCAGAGAATATCGTTTTTGGGTGGGCGCGACCCAAACAATGCCGCACGCCTAATGTTTTCAGGCTTCTCTCCAGCAACGAACGCGAGTAATTTGCCAAAAGCGATTCTGTAGCTAACATCTAGGATTCTGTTGTACATTGCATCCCAGATGCTCAATGCGAGTCCGTTCTCAACGGCGCTAACACGCTGACCTTCGATAAACACATTGGAGTTATCGACATAAACGTATTCAGCCAGTAAACTCTCCGATGTCCCAATAGGCGAAACGGGCTAACAAGTCAGAATCCAGCGAACTGCTGGATATGTTACTCCGGCCACATCATCTGGAGCCGCATCTCGCGGGGTCAACGTGCCAACAGGAAGCTCTGCGGCCAACTCATACAATACTTTGTGTTGCCTGAAACAAACGCTACCACAAACGGCTATCACTGCAAAACAGGAGACGGTTCACAGCAGGCTGTCCGCCCGCCCTTGCTTGGGGCGCTGCTCCCTGGCATCCGCTTGAGGCAGTGTGGCGTCACGGCAGGCAGCGTCACGTTTGCGTCGGCGAGGCTCAGCAGCGCGTCGGCGTACCTCATATCGCAAATGACACCGCTGGCATGGACTCGCAAGGTTGGCGGGATCGGAGTTTTGAGGATCGTGGTCCAGGTGGGCGACGGTCAGGATAGCCCGGCTTCCGGTTTCGGGGTGGGGCTGGAGGTTCGCGGCCCCGCACCATTCACAACGCCAGCCAGCCTATTTCCGGACAGCGAAGCTGATCTGCTTCCAGTTGGGCGGTTGGCGGTTGGCGTGAAACGGCATTACTTCATCGACCCGCTTCACCGCGGCAGCAGCCCAACGTGCAACATCCCGCACTCCCGGCAGGTGTTGTAGCGGTACTCCCAGCGCGTCCCCGTGGATTCCTCACGTTTCTTGACCCTGGCTCGCAGCGGGCGTCTTGCACCTCGTCGGGCAAGCGCGCCGGTCCTAATCGGTGAGCGCGGCTGTCACCGAGTTGCCGATCTCACCGCTGACAAGCAGGTCGTAGACGGCATCCATGTGCGGATACATCACTTCGTCGCGCTCGATGAATGGCACGCGTCCACGCACGAGTTCGTAAGCGGCCGCAGTTCCGCAGCCCAGTTGGGCCTCGGGCATCACCTTCCGCCTGAAGTCGATGCCCTGGCTCGCAGCCAACAACTCGATCGCCACAATTCGCCCGACGTTGCCGATGATCTGCCGCGCCCGGCGCCCGGCAATCGGTCCGTTGGATACATGATCCTCCCAGTTGGCCGATGTGGGGATCGTATCCGCGCTGGCCGGATGAACCAGCATCTTGTTCTCGGATGCGAGCGCCGCCGCGGTGTACTGAACCAGCATGAACCCGGAGTTCAGCCCGCCCTGTTCGGTCAGAAAGTCGGGCAGGGTCTGGCGATTGCTGGAGCCATCCACCAGCCGCGTCAGGCGCCGCTCCGACATGTTGCCCAGCTCGGTGATCCCCAGCGCGAGATAGTCAAACGCGATGGCCAGCGGCTCCCCGTGGAAGTTGCCCCCGCTGATGGCAATCGGCGAACCATCGGATTCAAAGAAGATGAGGGGATTATCGGTCGCACTGTTCAGCTCGATTTCAACCACCCACCGCGTATACTTGATTGCATCGTGGCACGCGCCATGCACCTGGGGGATGCAGCGCAAGGTGTAAGCATCTTGCACGTCCGGGTGGTCCGGCGGGCGGACAAAAGTGGAGCCTTTGAGCAACCGCCGCATCAACGCGGCCGCATCGATCTGCCTGGGGTGCGGTCTGGCAAGGTGAAGCCGTGCGTCCAACGCCCACAGCGTGCCATGCAACGCCTCCAGGCTCAAGCCACCGGCCACATCAGCGCATAAGGCCACATTTTCAGCCTCGACCACCGCCAGGCAGCCGAGTGCGGCCATGAGCGCGGTGCCGTTCGTCAACGCCAGGCCCTCTTTCGCCTCCAATGTGACGGGGCCGAGCCCGGCCTGGCGCAGCGCCTCGTCACCCTTCATGCGCCGTCCCTTGTACTCTGCTTCGCCGAGACCAATCAGGACCAGTGCGATGTGGGCCAGGGGCGCCAGGTCACCCGACGCGCCCAGGGAACCCTGCACCGGCACGATGGGATGAACCCCGCGCTCGAGCATAGCGAGCAGCAGGCGAAGCGTTTCAAGACGGATGCCCGAGTGACCCTTGGCCAGCGTGTTCGCGCGAATCAGCATCATTGCGCGCACGACCGCGGTGTCAAAAGGCCGGCCCACACCCACCGCATGGCTCATGACGATGTTCCGTTGTAAAGCGCGCACCTGGTCTGGGGGAATCACCCGGTCCTTGAACGCCCCGAAGCCCGTTGTAATGCCGTAAATGATCCGGTCCTCGGCCACGAACTGCTCGACCGCTGTGCGCGCGGCCTGCACCTTCGCCTCAGCGCCGGCCGTCAGCTTAACCGTTAGCTCGTCCGCCTTTGCGTGGGCCGCCAGCAGCACATCTTCAATCGACAGGCTTTCACCGTCCAGTTCAAGGTGATACAACGCAGCCCTCCTTTGGACTGTTTTGGCGATCAAGGGGCGGCTATCTGCCGTGCACGCTCGATCATGGCGCGTGTTGCCGGCAGAAGCGGATAAGCATCGAGATCATCGGCGGAAACCCAGCACAACTCGGCCGCATCGTCGCCTACCACTAAATCGCCCCCCGAATAGGTCGCCAGGTAGTCAATCACCACGTAATGATAGCGGATTCTGCCATCATCGTCACGTTGGATCGGCTCAAAAACACCCAGCAGCGGACCGACCGCCACTTCGATGCCGCACTCCTCCCGCACCTCGCGGCGCACGGCCTCTTCCAGCTTCTCGCCAACGTCGACAAGACCACCAGGCAGCGCCCACGAGCCTTGCGCAGGCGGCTGTCCGCGGCGCTCCAACAACACCGCGCCATCGCGCCACACCACCGCACCTACGCCCACCATCGGGCGCCGCGGGTACAACCGCTCAGAGCGATCCTCGGCCATCGTCATTCGACCTCGTAAAAAAGCCCCTGCTTGCGCAGGGGCTCCGGATAGTCCGCGATCAGACCGCCTACTTCTTTGCGGAATACCCCGGGCCTTCCTTGAAAAAGGCCGCATTGAGCTCGATGGAACCCACATACTGCGGGAACTCAACCTTGAGATCCTCTTCCGGTCGGATTGCGTCCACCGGGCATTCAGGCACGCATGCGCCGCAGTCGATGCAGGTGTCCGGGTCGATGTAGAACCAGGGCCACTGATCCTCGGGTTCACCGGGGATGATGCATTCCACCGGGCAGACCTCTACGCAGGCGCCGTCGCGAATGCACAGGTCAAAGATCACATGAGTCATGGCGCTCCTCCTGGGTGTGAGCTTGTGAGTTGGAATTGCCGAAATAGAAGATTGTGCTCTTTGTGGCAGAGCAAGGCCATTCTAAAACGGCAAGCGAAAGATGTCAACTGGCGGCTACTTCGGCCAGCCTCTCCGGATTGCGGATCGTGATCCGCTTGCGGCCGATTGTGATCAAACCCTGCGCTTTCATGTCGTTCAACACCTGGGTTGCCGTCTCCCGGTAAGTGCCGATCGTCTCGGCCAGATCCTGGTGCGTCATCCCGAGAATATCGGCCGAGTTGCCTTCGGCCGACAACCGCAGCAGCAGCGACGCCAGGCGCGCCGGGATACCCTTAAAGGCCATGTCCTCAAGCCGCGACTCAGCGTCGCTCAGCCGCCGGCCGGTGATTTCCAGCATCCGCAAGCCGACCAGCGGTTTGCCCAGAATCAAGCGCTCCAGGTCAGTCCGGCTCATCACCAGGATCAGGCAATCGTCCAGCGCTTCTGCAAACGCGTTGTGCATCTGCTGGCCCAACAAGGCCATTTCGCCAAAGAGCGTCCCGGGTCCCAGCGTCGCGATGACCAGTTTTTTGCCCTCGGGCGAGATGCGATATAGCTGCACCTTTCCCTGCTTGATCAGGAACAGGACTTCGCTCACGTCTTCCGGCTGATAGAAAACCCGGCCGCGCGGGACGTTGGTGATGGTCGTCATGCGGTCCAGTTCCGCCATGTCGCGATCAGACAGGTCCCGGAACAGGTCCACATCCGACAGATAGCCGAGCTTGTCATCCATGCTGGCCTCCGCAGATAACAGTTGGCACCGTAGTTACTCCGCCATTATAAGGGGAGCAGGGCCAAATCACAAGACGAAACAGATCCGGCCATTTCCATTTCGCGCACCCCGTGTATAATGTCACCCATGAATGAGCCATCCTCTGCCTGGCAGCCACTTCTCCGCAGGCTTGATGCCCTGCTTCTGGCCATCCTGGTGATCGCCCGCATTCGCATCGACTCGCTGGCCGAGGCCGCTGTGCTGCCCCTCCGTCAGGCCGATATCGCCAGGCATGCGTTGCTCGGCCGGATCTTGTCCCCCGATGCCATGAACTTGCTGGCTCAGCAGCAACTCGTCGACCCCCTTGCCCTGCTGATCATTGTTGCGGCCTTAGGCTGCCTGCTGGCATATCTGCTCGTCGACGAGTTCCTCCGTGGCGAGCTTGCGCGCCACCGCGCCAAACTGACGCTCATCTGGCTGATTATCCTGCTGACAGTCTTCTTGCCCAGCCTCAAACTCGCCCTCTTGCGCCAGGCCAGCGGGCCGGCCAGTTACAGCCATGACGGCGGCGTGATTCAAACCGAGGCCGCGATCGACTATCTTCTCGCGGGCCGCAACCCCTACATCGAAGACTATCTGAACACACCCATGGCCGAATGGGGCATCAACGAGTTCCGCACCGCGCTGTACCACTACCCGTACTTGCCCTGGACCTTTCTCTTCTCCGCACCATTCAAACTCGCGTCCGAGGCCGCTCTCGGGTGGTACGATCAGCGCTTCGTCTACCTCCTGTTGTTTGCATTGACCCTGTTGCTGCTGCCGCGGCTTGCAGGAACACGCACGCGCAGCCTGCTGCTCGTCATGTTGGTCGGCCTGAACCCTCTCATGGGCACTGACCTGATCTACGGCCAAAACGACAGCTTCGTCTTCGCATGGATCGTGCTCAGCCTGTGGTTGTGGGCGCGGGGACGCTCGAACGCATCATCTGGCACACCGTGGCGCATCACGTCTGCACTCGCCTTCGGCCTGGCCTGCGCCAGCAAGCCAACGGCGTGGTTCTTTGCACCGTTCTACCTGTTGTGGATCGTCGGCAGCGAGACCGCGAGCGTCGGAGCCTGGATTCGCAAAGCTGTGCGCCTGGGTTGGCCGGCCTTGGCGGCCGCACTGCTGGTCATCGGCCCATATTTCATCTGGAGCCCTGGCGCGATGTTCGATGATGTGTGGAAATGGTCCGCAGGCACATCGGAGACCGGCTATCAGATCTGGGGCTGGGGGGCCTCGAATCTCGTCCTGGCGTTCGGGTGGGTCAAGAGCCGATTCGACATGTGGCCCTTCTGGATAGGAGAGCTTCTTCTGGCGGGACCGCTCATGGGGGCTTTGCTGTGGCGCCAGTGGCAAGAAAACCGGCTCGGCCGCGCCTTGTGGAGCTACGGGGTCTTCCTTTTGGCCTTCTTCTTCGTCTCGCGCTTCTTGAACGAGAACTACCTGAGTTACATCCTTGCCTTCCTGGTTCTGGGCGCGCTGATCCGGGAAGATGCCGGCGCCCACACAGCAAATGAGGGCTGATGCACTCAGGGGTGCGCGTCAGCCCTCATTGTTAACCTGACTGGACCGGGCTTCTTGCCCTACCTGTCTCTATTGCGTGGCGCGAGCTGCTTCAGCGTGGTCTGCACATCGGCCAGCTGGTCTCGCAGCGTATCTGAGTAGATCCGCAGGAAGTGATCCGTATGAGCAGCCCAGGTAGCGCCCCTGTTCGGGTCGGCCAGCACCAGGGCCTGCGACAGCGCGTGCAGCGTGGCCGCCGCGGCAGTCCACGAAGGCAGAATCCCGATCGTGTCAACCGGCGCATACAAGACGTGCTGCGCGACGGAGGCAATCGCGTTCGTGGCTGAGCCGGCAATCGCGACGGTTTTTGCACCCACATCGCGCGCCACCTTCAGGATCACAGCAACCCCCGGGGTCATCGTGGTCATGCCAATGCAAAGCACGGCGTCCTTAGAGGTGAGCGTGGTAGACATGGCCGCCTGCCCTGCCAATTCCGATGGAACCGGGTGGGCCGCATAACCAAGGCTGACCAGTCGACCAACGAACGCTTCGCACAGAAAGGAGAGGTTGCCTTCGCCTGCGACAAAGATGCGCTGCGCACTCTGAAGCACCTTGACGATGCTCTCAACCGTCTCCTCATCGAAGTGCAGCAGGGAGTAGTCGAGGTTGTTGCGGTCCTGCATCAGGTTGCGGCGAAAGACCTGGGTGGGCGAGTTGTCGCCCTCAGGCGGCTCATACACCGCCTGCAGGTCGCGCTTGACCTCATCCTGAACTTCGTTGATCAGTTCAGGGAAGCCAGGGTAGCCAAGGCGTTGTGCGAAGCGAACGACCAGCGCCGTATCGACGTCAACGAGACGGGCGATCTCCGCGGCGGTCATAAATGCCGCGTCCTGGTAGTGGTTCAGCAAATAATCGGCGATCCGCCGATATCCGGGGGAGAATTGGCCATATAGGGCGCGAATACCTTCTCTGAACACTGCAATACTCCATTGGGGGATGGATGTCAGGATAACTCCGACAGGGCATGAGCGATCTCGGCCGATCGCTTGGAAGCAGCTTCCGGTTGTTGTTGGGCCAGCGTTTGGGCGATGGCGGTGCATAAAGCATACAGACTGGTCAGGCTGGGAAGCCC
The DNA here is from genome assembly GCA_963774265.1 of uncultured Chloroflexia bacterium. GTDB lineage: Bacteria > Chloroflexota > Anaerolineae > CG2-30-64-16 > CG2-30-64-16 > JALOOB01. The sequence goes on from CAVZDU010000001.1 coordinate 142,511, forward strand.
GTCTTCGGTTTCGCCGGGCGCGTAAAGCAGGTGCTCAGCCGATCTTGCAGCCTGGCTGCTCAGGCTGGGAGTGCAGGCAAGCGTCACTGCGCCTTCACTGCGCGCATAACGCAGCACCCGGGCGACCCCGGATGCCCCTTCCACCGGCGTCATACCGATAACAACCTCTTTGCGCACAACGTGACTCAAGGCCGCTGCGCGTTCATAGACATCGCCGGAGGCGTACACCACAGGCAGACCTGCTTCACGCAGAGTGGCAGCGAACGATTCAGCCAACGGCGCCGCGGAGGCTTCACCGGTCACCACGATACGCGGTGCGGCGCGCAGCATATCGATGATATTCTCCAATGAATCCGGTGTGTTATGCGCCAAGGCTTTTTCCAGATTGGCGCGATCCTTGGCGACGAACGACTGGATCCTGCCGTATAGGCCGCCATCGTCTGTGGGGATGGCGTATGTCTGGCTCAATTCAAGCTTGACCTGCACTTGAATATCTTCGATCAGTTCGGGGAAGCCCGGATAACCCAACCGTTGGGCAAACCGGACAACTGTCGTTGTGTCCACATCCACGGCGTCTGCCAGCGCGGCCGCGGTCATGAATGCTGCGGTGCGGTAGTCGCTGAGGATAAAGTCAGCAACCCGGCGGTAGCTGCGAGACAGATGGTCATAGTGTTTGCGGATCTGCTCTCGAAACATGTTTCACCTCGATGGAGTGTCGGACGCGTCCGGTCTCAACCACCAGCCGCTCATTCGCCGCCGACTGGGAATCTACAGTGAAAAGTCCACTATCAAAGTGGAAAATCCAGTATGAGATTACAGCAACATAATACATCATCCCTTGCAAGTTGTCAAATAGTCTATATGAGAATCTTGGACGATCGCTCCACGTGCAAGGACTCCTGCTGATGTCGAGAGGATACTACGACTTTCACTGTTTGAGCGTGTAGCCATGCCAGGAGATTCCGACGAACCTTTTGACACTGTCTCAACTCTCGGCTATTCTTGTCCAAGTGATTCAAACGTTCATGATTTCGTTACGTTACGCACAAGTGTGTGGCGTTTTGCTGGCGGTCCTGCTCACCGGACTGCTTGCCACTGGCTGCGCCGTCACGACCAGCACACCCGCCGCGCCGGTTGGCGTTGCACCCTCAGAGACGGCCAGGGGGCTGACCCTGAACCCGGCCCAGGTTACACCGGGCGCGACCCCATCGACCACTCCGGTCGCGCCGACCGCCACCGCGTCAGCCACGCCAACAGCTGCACCGACCCGGACACCCACCCCACCTCCGACGGCAACGGCCGCGGCGACAGCCACGGCGACGGCCGCCCCGACCGCGACCGCCACTCCCACGACGGGGCCCACCCCCGATGGCCTTGTGCGCGGCCTCAAGGTCCCCATTCTGATGTACCATTATGTTTCCCAGCCGCCCGCAGACGCCGACGTCTACCGGCGCGATTTGTCCGTCACGCCCGAACGCTTTTCCGAGCATCTCCGCTACCTTCAGGACGCCGACTATACATCCATCACACTCGACGATCTGCTTTACGCGCTGGCACAGGGAAAGCCCCTCCCCAACAAACCTGTCGTGCTGACATTCGACGATGGTTACGCGGACAACTACGAAAACGCCTTCCCCTTGCTGAGCGCGCATGGCTTCATCGGGCACTTTTTCATCATTACGGATTTCGTCAACCAGGGACGGGATGGCTACCTCTCATGGCAACAGATCGAGGAGATGGCCGCGGCAGGCCAGCGCTTTGGCTCGCACAGCCGCGATCATCCTAACCTGAGCAGCCAATCTGTCGACTACCTGGTATGGCAAGCCTTGGGGAGTAAAGAGGCCATCGAGGAGCACCTGGGCTACCACCCGCGGTGGATCGCCTATCCCTCCGGGGAATATGACAGCCAGGCGATCGCCGTGTATCACTCTGCCGGCTATTGGGGCGGTCTGACGACACAGCAGGGCACAGCGCACTCGCTCGACGAAATCTTCGAACTGCGCCGCATCCGTATCCGCGGTGCGCACACCGCGGACGACCTGGCCACTCTGCTCGCGCTCGATTGGTAACCCGCGCCTAGCGCTTCTCTGCAATCGCGATAATCGATGTGCCGAACGGCAGGCTCACGCGGCGCAGAAGGGCCACCTCCACTTTGCCTACGAACGTCAGGAACGCGTTCAGCGCCGGCGAGGCGGGTTCCATCTCCACCTGGTACGCGTCTTCGTCGAAGTGCGGTGAGGCCAACTCCGGCTCGGCCCGACCCCGGCGAAGCAGGATGAGCAGCGCGGCCAGGGGGAACACAAAGAAGTTGTTGTAAGAGATCCGCAGAACCCGAAAGCCGTGTGTTTCCAGCTTGCCGCGGAGTTCGGCGACCGTATAGCGCCGCTGGTGCATGTTGATGACGTCGTTCTGGCTCCATAGAAACATGAAAGCCGGCACAGTGACGAGGAGCCGTCCGCCAGGCTGGCCGCCCTGGGGGCTGCGCAGCACGCGCCTGCATTCCTCGAACACCTGCCCTTCGGCCGGCACATGCTCCACCGTGTCCAGCACTGTCAGCAGATCGAACTCCGCATCGTCGAACGGCAGTGCATCGGCCAGCCCCTGGCGCACGTCCAGCCCGCGTTGCAGCGCAACTTCCAGAGGCTTCGGGTTGTTGTCCACGCCGATCACGTGCCCGTAATGGCTCAAGTGGTGCATCATGTTCCCGGCACCGCACCCAACATCGAGGACGCGCAGCGAGCGCCCCGCGCCCACATACCGGTCGAGATAAGCAAGGATCGCGCGCGTGCGCGAGGCAAACCACCAATGCTTGTCTTCTTCGAGCACCGTTAGCATCGGGGTAGCGGTCATAGATAGCTCCTTATCGTGCTGCCCTCACTCGAGGGAGCAGCTTCAACGCGGCGTCAATCACCTGCTCGGGCGAAATCGCTGCCATGCATCCATGCAAGGGCAGCGCGGCAATCGACCAGTCAAGCCGGTCGCACGGCGCACAGGTAAAGGGCGAGGTGAGCACGAGATGGCGCATCGAGGAGCCCCAGGGCCCGAACTTCGAGGCCGGGACCGGCCCGTACAGGTGCACCGTCGCAGCATCCACCGCCACCGCCAGGTGCAGCGGCCCGGAATCTGACCCCAACACGAGATCACATCGCTCGTAGAGGGCGGCCAACTGCCCCAGCGTTGTCTGGCCGGCCAAATCAAGAGCAGGCGACTGCATTCCCCCGGCGACCCCCGCGGTCAGGCTGCGCTCGCCGGGCCCGCCCGTCAAGACGATCGACCCGTGTTTCGCCTGGATCAGGCTTTGGGCCACAGTGGCCCAGTTTGCCAGGGGCCATTGTTTGATCGCCGCGCCCGCGCCCGGGTGGATAGCCACCAACGGCCGGCCGACCTGGCCCAACCGCTCTGCAGCCCATGCCCGGTCTTCGGCTTGCACCGCGTACTGCGTCGGTCCCAACCTAGCCGTCACCCCGGGAGCCAGCGCCTCCAGCAAAGTCGCGTTCTGCTGCACTTCGTGTCGACCGGGACGATACGGCAGCGTCTCCGTAAGAAATCGGAGCGTTTCGGGCCAGGCATAGCCTATGCGCCGCGGAATCCCTGCGGCTGCGGCTAACCACGCACCCCACCAATGATCGAAACGGAGCACGACGGCCGTGTCGAACCGGCCACGCAACTCTCCGGCCGTCTTCGAGAGCAGCCGATACGGCGCCAGTGCATTCCCCCTTATTTTGCGCTCGAAACCGGGGAAGGCGCACAACGCCACTGCGTCGAGGTCCTTGTTTCCGGCCACGACCTCCGCGCCCCACGGCCCAACGAGCAGGGTGAGCCGCGCCTCTGGCAAGGCCTCGCGGAGGGCGCGAAGGGCCGGGGTCAAAAACAGCACGTCACCCAGATGATCGGGACGGATGAGCAGTACGGAGTGCGGCGCGGTCCAGTCGCGAGGCCGACCATAGAAGATTCCAGCTACACGCAATCCAGCCAGGCGAACATGTTCTAAAGGTGTGCGCCGCGTGGCAGCGTCCCCGTTCGGCGCTTCCGGGCTTCTCACGGGTACAACGCCTCCAGCCTGGGAAGGATAGCATCCCAACCATAGTACGCTTCCACATACGCTCGCGCGGCCAGTCCCAACGCTGCCGCCTGCTCGCGCTCGCGCAGCAGTGTCGCTACACGCGCTGCAAAGGCCTTCGGCTCATCGGCGTAGGCCACCTCGCGTCCATCGGCAAACGGGAACCCATCGCAACCCAGGCGCGTCGACACGATCGCCTGTCCCATGGCCATGGCTTCCAGCACTTTCAGCACGCGTGCCCCCACCGATGCGCAGGGGCACGACATAGACTCCCGCTCCCGCGATGTAGGGTCGCGTGTCGGGCACACGCCCGGTGACGACGATGCCCGGGCGAGCACCTAACGCGACGACGCGGCTGTGGGGTTGCTGGCCGACGATATAGAAGCGGGTCTCCGGCGCCAGCTCCCTGATCAGCGGGAAGACCGCGTCTGCGAACCATGTCACGGCGTCGACGTTGGGCCGATAATCCATCTTGCCCGTGAAGACCAACGCATTTGCGCCCATCCCCGCGAGGGGCGGTGTAATTCCCGGCCGGTAGAACTCAAGATCAACGCCGTTCGGCACGACCATCACATCCAGCTCCGGGTCCAACCTGCGCAGCGCATCGCGGTCTGCCTCCGAGACTGCCACCACGCGATCAGCCTGGCGGCAGACGTGGCGCTCGTACGCCGTCAGTTTGCGCCACTGGATCAACGAATAGGCCGCCGCCACCCAACGCCGCGGCCGGCGCACATCCGTCAAGAACGCACGCTGCTGCAGCACATATTCGGCGTTGTGATCGTCGTAAATGAAGCGGGTTGCGCCTCCACCCCGCACCACCAGGCCTCGCAGCGCCAACATGTAGGGCGCCATTTCGATGCCCTCGACCTGAATCACGTCGTAGGGGGGCTGTGCGCGTCGAACCAGGGCCTTGATCCGATCGACCATTTGGGGCGTGTAGAGGCGCAACGCCATGTCGGGCAGGCGGCTGAGAAGGGTATCGCGTGCCCGATCCGCCAAGCGTACGCACCGGCTGAGGCAGCGCGAGGATTTCAGGCGACAAGTCGGCCTGAGCAGATCGACCGATTCCTCTCCCGCGCCAGGCGCCAGGAAGGTGACGAGATCCACGGTGTGGTGTTTTGCCAAACCTGCCAGCAGATTGAAATTGCGAATCGTCGTGCCCTGGACAGCGCCGGTCAAGGCCGCCGGTGGCACGGGTGTCTGGGGAGTAAGGATCAGGATGCGCGCCATTGGGTCATCTCTGGCTTTATCTGGGGCGCCAAGTACAGTCGAAGATCATTCGACACTAAGGCGCAACCCTGCGGTAAACGGCCATCGTTTGCTCGGCTGCGCGACGCCAGGAGAAGCTCGCAGCGCGCTGCAGTCCCTTCAGGCGTAAGCTCTCGCGCAGCTTTTCGTCGGTCAAAACGCGCCACAGAGCTACGGTGATCTCTTCGTCCTGCTGAGGATCGATCAGCATAGCCGCATCCCCGACCACTTCAGGCAAGCTGGACACATTGGAGACGATGACAGGTGTCCCGCAGGCCATGGCCTCAAGCGGGGTCAGGCCAAAACCTTCGTAAAACGCAGGATGCACCAGGCAGCGGGCTGCATTATAGAGATACGGTAGATCGTGTGCCTCGACGCGACCCAAAAAATGGGCGTGCTGCTTCAGATCGAGCTTAGTAACCAGGTCATAGACGTCGTCGCTCAACCAGCCCGGCGAACCGGCCAACACGAGCGCGGGTGTAAGCTTGTAGTCATCCCGCAGGCGCCGGTAGGCTCTCAGCAGTCCGCCGACATTCTTGCGGGGCTCGATGGTGGAGACGAAAAGGATGAACTCGTCCGGCACACCGTACAATGCCTGCACCCGTTGTAACGCTTCGTCTCGCGGCATCGGGCGCATGCGTGGATCCGCGGCCTCATAGATGACGGTGATACAATCTTCGGGTGTGCCCAACATGCGCACCAGGTCATTCTTGGTGCTCTGTGAGACGGCGATGATGTGATCCGCCTGCCTGACCGCCCGATCGATCTGACCGTAGTACCGCGCAGCGTCTTTGGTGAGGAAGTGCGGGTAGATCAGGAAGGCCAGGTCGTGGATGGTGATGACGTTGCGGCCTCGATACCGCAAGGGTTGAATGAAATCGGGGCTATGAAACACATCGGTCTTAAGCTGGCCCACAACCCATGGCATCAGGAGCTGTTCCATCCGATGGTGACTCGGAACGCGGCGAATAGGCGACCTGGACGTTGGCAGCGCTGACGAGGTGTTGCGGTTGGCGGCGATCCTGGAGCAGCGTAAACAGTTCTTGCGGGTAGGATTCGGCGAGCGCCTGCGTCAGCCGGAGCGTATACTCCCCGATGCCGGCGCGTGTATAATAGACCAGTCTTGCGTCGATGCCTACATGCATGCGGGGCGGCCTCCGGCTCTTCTCCAAGAAAAACTAGCCCTCCGCCCCGGCTGTCCGAGATGGAGGGCTTCACTGACCCACGTCATCTGCGATAATATCACGGAGCGCGCAGGGCCGTCAAATAAAACCACTTATCGCCTCTTGTGCATCGGCACTTGTGCGACGGCACTTGTGCCGCTGTGTTATAATCCTTCTCAACAGGAGGGTTCGCATGGGAGAAATTCTGAATTTTCTGTTGTCCGCAGGCGCGATCATCTTCGCCATCGCAGTGGTGGCCAGCTCGGCCATCAAGGTGGTGCAGGAGTACGAGCGCGGCGTCATCTTCCGCCTGGGCCGCCTGGTCGGGGCCAAGGGGCCCGGCCTCTTCTTCATCATCCCGATCATTGATCGGATGGTCAAAGTCGACTTGCGCGTGGTGACTCTCGACATCCCTGCACAGGAGGCGATCACCAGGGACAACGTCACAATCCGCGTCAACGCCGTCGCCTATTTCAGGGTCGTGAATCCTCACGATGCGATTGTTAAGGTTGAGGACTTCCGCCGCGCAACCTTCCAGATCGCGCAGACCAGTCTGCGCTCGGTGCTCGGCCAGTCCGACCTGGACGATCTGCTTGCGCACCGAGACGAGATCAACGCCCGCTTAGCGAAGATCATCGACGAGCAGACCGAGCCCTGGGGCATCAAGGTCAGCATCGTCGAAGTGAAGGACGTCGAGCTCCCCGATACCATGAAACGCGCCATGGCGCGACAAGCTGAAGCCGAACGAGAAAAGCGTGCAAAGATCATCCATGCTGAGGGTGAGTTCGTAGCCTCCGAACAGCTCGACGAACGCGGCGCGAATCATCGCACAGGAGCCTGCCGCCATCCAGCTGCGCTATCTGCAGACGCTTACCGAAATCGCCGTGGAGAAGAACTCGACGATCTTGTTCCCTGTGCCCATCGAGTTCATGCGAGCCTTCAAGCTGAGCGGCACGGACAGTGGCGCGGATAGCGGCGCGGACAGCGGCGACAAACCCGCCGCCTGATTGCTGAGCACAAGGGCACCCTATGAACAGCCCTGGCCGCGGACAGTGGCGGGGTTACGTTGGGATCAGTCTGTTTTGGTTGGCCGTCTTGGCCGGCGTGCTGCTGTTCACACACCGGCCCGCGGCCCAACCGATTGAGATCCTGCCGCCGCCCACATCAGCGCCCACCGCGACGCCCTTGCCGACAGCGACGCCACGTCCGCTGCGGGTGGACATCGCCGGCGCGGTGCGCGAGCCGTGTGTCTACACCCTGCCCCCTGGCAGCATCATCGCCGACGCCATCGCGGCCGCGGGTGGCCCCGCGGAGGACGCTGACCTCGACCGGATCAACAAGGCCATCGAATTGCAGGACGGCGTGCAGGTGTACGTGCCGCACATCGCCGAAACACCGCCCGCGCCTGCCCTCTCACCTTCAGGGGCGGCAGCCCAACCGGCCGAGCGCTCCGCACCCGCCGTTGTTCTCCCCGGGCTGATCGACCTCAACACCGCAACGCTCGCGGAACTGGAAACCCTGCCCGGCATCGGCCCAAAGATCGCGCAGTTGATCGTCGATGGCCGGCCGTACGCTCAGCCGGAGGACCTGTTGGACGTCAAGGGCATCGGCCCCGCGACGCTGGCGAAGATCAAGAATCTGGTGACCGTGCGATAGGCGAAGGAATATATAGGAAAAGTCACATAACAATCGTAAGCAATATCACTGGATTGAACCAGGAGGGGGACTACCATAGAGCCAGATTCTTCCTCCTCCTTTGCGCACGAAGGCCGGGGTCACCAGTCAACCCCGGCCTTCGTGTTTAATCCCGGTTACTTCATCCCAGAGACTAGAGCGAGCGCACCAACTCCGACAGAGGTCGCCGTGATGTCGCCGCAGGGACCTCAGCGGCATATCCGATCGGCAGCACTGCCACAGGTATCCAATCCGGCGGCGCACCCACCGCGGTTGTAACTGCGACGGGATCGAACGCCCCCACCCATACGGTGCCAAGACCCAGGTCGGTCGCTGCCAGCATGGCATAGGTGACGGCAATCGTGGCATCTTGCACCGCATACAATTCCTTGCCACGGGCGCCATACTTGCGCGCCGAGCGGCCAGGATTCGCGAAGAACACCAGGATCACAGGCGCCTCGGCGATGAACGACTGGTTAGCCGCACGCGCCAGTCCCGCGCGGGCGCGCGTAGCCGTCACATGGTAAATCTCGTAGGCCTGCAGATTGCCGGCGGAAGGTGCAATGTTCGCCAGCCCCAAAATCCGATTTACCTTCTCCGTCTCAACCGGTTTGGCCTCAAATGCGCGCACAGAACGACGCGCTCGAATCAACTCTGTGAATTCCATCGGCGCCTCCTTGTGGTGTCCACATAATACCATATTTTGCCACAGACGACGCAGCTATTTTGGCGGGCTGTCCCGGCGATCCGCGCTCAGTGACTTTCGCCGTCCACGTCCACCGATCCGCGCCATGAGCGCTGCCTGCCATACGTCGCCATACCGCCAAAAAAGAACCAGCACCACGAGTCCCAGGACGCTGAGAACGATCCACACGGGCCAGGGTATCTGCTCCGCGCTGGCGCCAAGCCAGACCGCCGCCGCTAACCCGGGAAACCGCGCGACGGCAGCCATCGGCAAGAGCACCCGCAGCGGCAAGGTGGTCAATCCGGCCACGAAGCAGAGCACGTCGTCGGGCAAGCCGGGGATCAGGAAGAACAGGAAGAAGAAACCCAACCCTTTACCCGTCGCCAATCGATCCACCCGATCGAGCACCTTCCGCGCTGACCAATCGCTCGATCAGGGGCCGCCCCGCAACCCGCGCCAGCAACATGGCCAGCCCGGTCCCCAACACCAGCCCCATCCAACTGTATGCTGTCCCCGCCCATGGGCCGTACAGATACCCTGCCACGAAATTGATCATCTGGCCGGGGATCGGCGCGACGATCGTCTGCCCGATGGCCAGGCCGATCAGGACCAGCGGACCCCACGCCCCCGCGCCCGGATCTCTTCGACGACCCGCTCTCGGTTCGCAAACGCCAGGCCGATATCCTCCCGCCACAACACCAGCGGCGCCACCAGCGCCACCACCACGGCGGCGATCATGGCGGCCCGCAACCAAATCGGCCACGGAGCAGTCTCCCGACCCCCGGTCATTTTTATCTCGCTCCCCTACCTACTATAATGCGGCGCATGTATGCGCACATGTCACATGACATCAATCGCCCTTACCTGTATCTGCTCGTTTTCACTGCCGGCTTCACAACTCTCGGCGTCGAGTTGAGCGCCTCACGGCTGCTCGATCCCTGGTTCGGCAACTCGCTCCTGGTCTGGGCCAGCCTCATCGGCCTGATCCTGCTCTACCTGACCCTTGGCGCCTGGCTCGGTGGGCGGATCGCCGACCGCTGGCCCCAGCCGCTGGTCCTGCTTCGGCTTGCCGCGGTGGCCGCGTTCGCGGTTGGGCTGATCCCTACGATCTCGCGCCCCGTCTTGCGCCTCGCCAGCCTGGGCCTCGACAGCTTCGACGTGGGGCTGCTGGGCGGGAGCATGGCAGCAATCCTGGTTCTCTTCGCCGTTCCGGTCACCTTGCTTGGCTGCGTCAGCCCATTTGCCGTACGGCTGGCCATCCGCGATGTGCGTGGCAGCGGCGGGGTCGCCGGCCGCATTTCCGCCCTGTCTACCGCCGGCAGCATCGCGGGCAGCTTTCTCCCGGTCCTGCTGCTGATCCCCTCAATCGGCACCCGGCGCACGTTCGCGCTGTTGTCCCTGGCGCTGCTGCTCGTGGTCCTGGCCGGCCTGCTCCGAAACCGCCGGACCATCGACGCCGTCCTCCTTGTGGCCGGCGCAGCGCTCGTCGTCTGGCTTGGATTCCGTCCGGCCGGTCCGCTGAAAGACACAGCGGGTCTCGTCTACGAGACAGAATCCGCCTTCAACTATATTCAAGTGCTCGACCTCGGCGTCGAGCGTCAGTTACGGCTCAACGAAGGCGAGGGCATTCACTCGGTCTATCGCCCCGCGGGGGGACTGGCTGACGGCATCTGGGATTATTTTCTCCTCGCCCCTGCGTTCAACCCTGCGCCCTACTCCCCGGCGGATGTGCACCGGGTTGCTGTGGTGGGCCTCGCTGCAGGGACAATGGCCCATCTCTTCACGGATGCCTACGGCCCGGTGACGTTGGAGGGCGCAGAGCTGGATCCCGAAATCATCGAGACAGGCCGCGCCTGGTTCGACATGAACATGCCCAACCTCACCGCCTACCCGATCGACGGTCGCCGGTTTCTTGCACGCCCTCCAGAAGGTGCGTCAGGGGCCGCTCCCTTCGACCTGATCACTGTCGACGCCTATCGGCCGCCTTACATCCCGTTCCACCTGACCACGGTCGAGTTTTTCGCGCTCTGACCCGAGACCGCCTCGGGAAGCACGGGGTGGTCGCGGTCAACGTTGGCCGCACGCACACAGACTACAGTCTTGTCGATGCCATCGCCGCGACGATGCAAGCCGTCTTCCCATCCGTTTACATTGTGGACGTGCCCGATGAGGGCAGTCTCCTCGGTAACAGCCTCGTGATAGCCACCAACCAGCCAACCACGCTGGCCGATCTGCAGGCTAACCTGCCCGCTTTCAAAGCGGGCCTGCTCGGCCAGGTTGCGGCCAAGGTCGCGCCCGCCGCACGCGTCGCAACCCCGCAGGCCAACACACCTATCTTCACCGATGACCGCGCGCCCGTCGAGCAGGTTGTCCACGCCCTCGTGCTCAAGTATATGCTCGGTGATTGAAAAAACCGTTCAAGGTGACGGAGTTTCGGGCGGGGCCAGGAAGCACAAGATGCCATTGATGATGCCTCTCGCCGCACGATCAGGCTGCCCGGTGAGCAGTTTGCGGTCGGCGCTCAGAAATCCCAGCTCGATGATGGAGGCCGGTGTGTGCGAGGAGATTTCGCGGAATGCATGGTAACGGGTCATGTTGAGCGTGATTGTGGAGGGATGGCGGCTGAGGCCAGTGGCAGCCTCATACTCATCCCACAAGCACGTCGTCAGCCGCACGGACGCCTCGCTGCCGCCTTCTTCGTTGGCTGCTTTGAAGCCGCTGAAGTCTACCTGGCACGAATCTGAGTGAATCGAGACGAGCGCGTCGGCCCGGTAACCGGACAGCCGGCGGTCGAACTCCTCCAGGATTTCGACGCGCATCCCTCGCCTGCGCAGACCCTCCGCCGCAAGCTCGGCCACGCGCAGATTGACCTCGGCCTCCGTCAACCCATCCGGGCACACTGCCCCGGAATCGTTGCCGGAATGGCCCGCGATCAGCCCAATCTGCAGGCCGTCTGCCGGTTCGGCGGCCGCGAACAGAAATTGCAGCCAGGCGGGTCCGACACCCCGTGCAGATATCTGTTCGGCCACCCAGATGCCCGCCAGGATAACAACCGCGAGCACCAACAGGGATGCCGTGCGCGAACGTTGTGGCTTTTTATTGCGGTTTGGCATACGGACAGATCATAGCCATAAGCTCCCGTTTGCGCAACTGGATCGACGTAAAAGTGAGCTGCTTTCATGGCCGGGCGGAGGGGCCTTCTTTTGACTTTTAGCCCCCACGCGGGTATATTGGTTCGGCTTATCAACAAATCGAGGACCTACCTCTTATGAGTGAGCTTGGGCGCCTGTTGACGGAGGCGCGCGCGGCAAAGGCGCTCAGCCTGGCCGATGTCGAGTCTGTAACGCGCATCCGTCAGAAATGGCTGGAGGCGCTGGAAAACGGCGAATACAGTAAGCTGCCGCGCGGCGCCGTAGCCCGGGGTTTTCTGCGCACTTATGCAGCTTATCTCGGCCTGGACACCCAGGCAGCGTTAAGCCTTTACACCAGCGAAAGCGGTGATGCGGGTGACGATGTCGCGATTGCCGAGCCGGGCAAACCGCGCCTGGTCGACTACCGGCCGCTCGAAGTCGAGCTGATCGACGAACGCCCCGACGATGGGTGGGTTCGCTGGCTCGTGGCATTGGTGCTTGTCGCTGCTTTGGCCGGCAGTGCGTGGTGGTTCCTGGGCCGCAATCCTGGCTGGAATCCCTTCGCCGCAGCCCCCGCTCCAGCTCCAACCGCCACAAACACGCCTACTGCGACGCCGTGGGTCGTCACTGCCACCCCACAAGCAACGATTACCCTTCCCGTGGCGGAGGCGCTGGCCACGTCCGACATCCTGCCGCTGCCCACGCCGACGGTTCCCGCGTCAGCCACCCCCACGCCCCGGCCAACTGCGACGCCGGAGTTTGTGGCCAGCATCGCCCTTGAAGTGCAGGCAGTTCAACGTTCCTGGATCAGGGTCACGGTGGATGGCGAGGTGGCTGAAGAAGGCTTCCTCGATGCCAACGCGACGCGCGTCTGGGAAGCCAACAAATCAGTCACCCTGCGCACCGGCAATGGTGGCGGGATAACACTTAGGCTCAATGGCCAGGACCTCGGGCCGATGGGTACTGTGGGGCAGGTGGTGGAGCGGAGCTGGGCCGTGGCGGACACCGGGGAAGTGCTCGAAGCGGGCAGCGTCACGCCTGAGCCGGTGACCCCAACCACGACGCCTGCCGGCTGAGAACCTGCCAGATCGTATTCAGTGGGTAGCGGGCCACAGTCCGCTGCCCGCTCTTTGTTTATGGCGCTCTGCGTCAGTTGGGACAAATGAAGTACTATCTATTAACCTTGGGTTGCCCTAAGAATACGGTCGACAGCGAAGGCATCGCGATGCTGTTGAGCGGCGCAGGTTACCGTGGCACCGCCGTGCCCGACGACGCCGATGTGCTGATCGTCAACACCTGCGGCTTCCTGGAGGCCGCGGAGGAAGAGTCGCTGGCCAATTTGCGCGAGCTCGCGGAAACCAAGCGCCGCGGCCAGGTGTTGATCGCAGCCGGCTGCATGGCCCAGCGCAACGGCAGCCGCATCGTGCAGGAAGTGCCGGGCGTCGATGGGTTGCTGGGCACGCGACGTTGGATGGAGGTTGTGCCGTTCATCAAGGCGCTCCGCCAGGGTCTGCACGACACGCCGGGCGCAGCCGGACGCGGATTTGGCCGCTACTCGCTGCTCGGTGATCCGGAGCGCCCGCTGGCCGGCGCCATGCCGCGGCCGGCCGTGCTGAACGGCAGCGCGTATCTCAAGATCAGCGATGGCTGCAACGCACCCTGCGCCTTCTGCACCATCCCTTCGTTCAAAGGCAAGCTGGCAAGCCGTCCCGCCGAGGCGATCATCGCGGAGGCGCGTACCCTGGTCGCTTCCGGTGCAGAGGAGTTGATCCTCATCGCCCAGGACACGACCGACTACGGCCGGGATTTGGGCCAACCCGACTCGCTCCCCGGCTTGATCTCCAACATCCTCAGCGCCACGCCGGCGCTGCGTTGGCTGCGCCTGATGTACGCCTACCCGGGCCACGTCTCCGACCGGCTGATCGAGGTCATGGCTTCGGATCCACGCGTATGCCACTATCTGGACATCCCCCTGCAACACGGCCATCCTGCGGTTCTGCGCCGCATGTTCCGGCCCAGCAACACAGACAAATTGTTGGAGACATTCGCCAGGATGCGCAGCGCCATGCCTGACATGGCCTTCCGCAGCACCTTTATTATCGGCCTGCCCGGTGAGACCGAGGAGGAGTTCGCGGGGCTGCTCGACTTCGTGCAGGCCATCCAGTTCGACAAGGTCGGCGTCTTCCCCTTCAGCCCCGAACCCGGTACGCCGGCCTTCGACATGCCGGATCAGGTGGCCGAGGACGTGAAGATGGAACGGCATGACAGGGTGATGGCGCTCCAACAGCGCATCTCGCTTGCCCGCAACCAGGCCCAGGTCGGCCGGACGCTGGACGTGTTGGTTGAGGCGCATGGGGAGATGGAGGGAATGTCGCCTGCAGGCACAGGCAAACACGGGCAGCGGGGTAAGTTGCGCCGCCAGCCGGTGTCTCTGGCGCGCAGCTACCGCGATGCGCCCGAAGTCGACGGCCTCGTCGTCATCCCGGGCGTCCTCCCCTTGGGTAAATTGGCCGCCGCCCGCATCACCGGGGCCATCGAATACGATCTTGTGGGCGAGGCGACCGCCGGTTAAGAACACGTGCCGGGCACTTGCGAAGTGCCCGGCACGTAATGGACAGAGCATCCGGCATGCCCTTGAGCCGGACGGCGTCTACTCAATCACACGATACTCGCCGTCCACCGTCTGACCTGCGTGCGGGGCCTTGGGCGCCTGTGAATCGCCGGGCGCGCCCGCAAGCGCATCCCGGTGTGCCTGCACCAGCCACTTCGGGCACGTGTCCACAAACAGCTTCATCGCCAGGGCAATCAGCGCCAGGTCGTCCAGTTGTCCCACAACCGGGAACACATCAGGCAGCAGATCCGCGGGAAACAGCAGATAGGCCACGGCGAGGCCGGGGATGATCAGCTTGCTTGCGCCCGAAACGCGCGGGTCGCGGAACAGACGCCACGCCAGGCGCGCATTACGCACCACTTCTGTGAGCAGGCCGGCCTTCTTACCTGCCGAACCAACCGGATTTTCCATGATCGAACTCTTAACCTCCCAACGGCCCCATGCTAGTGTACTATTATCGTTATATCAACTTACTATTAGAATTACGTTTCTGACGCCCATTTTGTTTCATGCGGGTGTCAGCCTCCCGCCCTACCGCAGCTCCACGCTCACCTCCACCTGCGCCTGGACGACGATCTGGCCCAGGCTGAACTCGCTGTCTTCGATGGCCGGCGCGGACGCGGGCGCGATCTCCTGCATCACGTTCTGCGCCTGGTTCGACGCCAGCCCACGGCTCCCCGAGCCGTAGTAGTACGACCAGGAGTTCTCCTGGATGTCGGTGACGCCGCCCGCAGTGACATTCGCGGCTGCGGCCAGCGCCCCTGCCTTCTCCAACGCGGCCTTCACCGCCATCTCGCGCGCCTGGTCGCGCAGCTCGCGCAGCCGAGTCGTGCTGAATGTCAGGTCGTCGACCGTGGTCGCACCGGCCTCCAGGCTGACCACCAGCACGTCGCTCAGCTGGCTGATATCACGCAGATTCACCTGGATGCCGTTATTGCTCCAATAACCGACGAGCGCCCGGTCGCCATACTGCCGGTAGTCGTACTCGGGCCGCAGGGTGAAGGAGTCCGTGCCGATATCCTGGCTCGCGATCCCCTGCTTCTCGAGCGCGTCCAGCACCCGCTTGACGATCGCCACATTCTCCGCCTGCGACGCCCGCGGGGTCTTGGCGAAGGTCTGCACGCCGAACCGGATGGTCGCCCGGTCCGGCTGGACGCGGATCACCGCGGTCCCGCTGGTGTGCAGCGAGCCGGTCTTTTCCGACTGTGGGAGCGGCGCGGCCGCGACAGGTGCGGGACCCATTGGCCGCACGAACGCCGCGAGGAGCAACGCTGCGATGAATCCGATGACCGAGAGTGCCTTCTTCATGCTGTCCTCCTGGATGCTTTCTGTGGATCGCACTTCCGGGGACAGCATAGCAGAGGGATATGTCAGAACCGTGGCAGGCAGGGGAACAGGAACCGATCAGCCTGCGGGCAGCGAGAAGGTGACCGTCGTGCCCTCTTCGCGCCGGCTTTCGAGGCTGATGTGGCCGCCATGGGCCTCGACCAGCGCTTTAGCGATCGCCAGCCCCAGGCCCGCGCCGCTGGTGCTGCCGCGCTCGCGCTGTCGCGACCGGTCGCCCCGGTAGAAGCGCTCGAACACGCGCGGCAGGTCCTCCGGTGGAATGCCCTGACCGCAGTCCCGCACCGAGATGGTCGCGCCCTCGGGCATGGATGCAGCACGCACCGTCACCGTCCCGCCCGCGGGCGAGTATTGGAGCGCGTTGTCCAGGAGATTGACCAGCACCTGGCGCAGGCGGTCGGGGTCCCCGCGCGCGAACACAGGCGGGCCGTCCACAACGATGGTCACATTGGCGACCTCGGCCTGCAGGGCCAGCTCGTCAGCGGTGGTGCGGGCGAGCTCGGCCAGGTCCAGCCTCTCGCTGCGGAGGCTCAGCGCCTGGCTGTCCGCGCGCGACAGCAGCAGCAAGTCGTTGACCAGGCGGATCAGGCGGTCGGCCTGGCGCTCGATGGACGCGAGAAACCGATCGCGTGCGTCCAGGTCATCGACCGCGCCGTCGCGCAGCGTCTCGGTCAGCCCCTTGATGGCCGTGAGCGGGGTGCGCAGCTCGTGGCTGACATTGGTGACCAGGTCGGTGCGGGCCTGGAGCGTGCGGCGCAGCTCGTCACGCATGGAGCGGAAGGAGGCCGCGAGGTGGCCCAGCTCGTCGGGCGGGCCAGCCGGCAGGGGATAGTCAAAGTCGCCCTGCGCCAGGCGATCGGCCGCGGCCGTCAGCTCAGCCACGGGGCGCGCGATCGCGCGCGCCAGCAGCAGCCCTACCACGCCCGACAGCGCCAGCGCAATCGCAGCCGAGAGCGCGAGCCGGCCGCGCAGATCGGCCAGCACCGCGGCGACGTCTCGCATCGGCTGGCTCAGGTACACCGCGCCCGTGACGCCCGCCTCCCCAGCCAACGGCACCGCCACAACCATCTCGCCGGCCGCGGCGCGTGCCTGCTCACCCCCGGCCAGGGCCGCGGCCACCAGCGGATCGCCTGCCAGGTCGCGGCCGGCCTCCGAGCCGAGGCTGTCGGCCATCACCACGCCGTTTGCGCCGACCAGCCGAATACGCGTGTCGAGCTGCGAGCTGAGCTGGAGCGTGGCAGGGTCCAGCCCGTACGCGGCGGTCCCGGTCGCGTCGCCCTCGCGCGTCTCGCGGTTCAGCGTCTGCTGTTGCACTGCGTTGGACGCGGCGGGCAGCATTGCCTGGCTGATGTTGGAGACGGTCAGGGGTTGCGAGGCCGCGATGGCGCGCGCAGTCAGCCGGGCCTGGACCAGGAGGCTTTCCTGCATGGCCTGCTCGAAGTAACCCTGCACCAGGGAGAGCATCAGGAAGCCCAGCAGCCCCATCGCCACCGCGATCACGAGCAGGTGGCTGAGAACGAGACGGGAGGTCAGTCGATTTAGCACGTTTCGCTCAGCTTGTAGCCCAGGTCACGCGCGGTGAGGATCAACTCGGCCTCGGGCGCGATCTCGCGCAGCCGGGCGCGCAGCCGCTTGACCGCGGAGTCCACGGCCCGGGTATCGCCGTAGTAGTCGTAGCCCCACACCTGGTTGAGCAGCTCCTCGCGCGAGAAGACCCGGCCGGGCCGCGCCATGAAGGTCCGCAGGAGATCGAACTGGGCAGTGGTCAGTTCAAACGGTTGCCCGCGCCACGACGCCTCGCGGCGCTCGAGGTCCAGGGTGAGCTCGCCGGCCCGCAGCGCAGTCTGGGGTTCCACGACTCGCGGGGCCGTGCGACGGAGGACGGTTTTGACGCGCGCCATGAGCTCGCGCACGCTGAAGGGCTTAACCACGTAGTCGTCAGCGCCCACTTCGAGCCCGACGACCCGGTCGATCTCCTCGTCGCGCGCAGTGAGGATGATGATGGGCAGGTCGCCGTCGCGACGCAGCGCGCGACACACGTCCAGCCCGTCGACGCGCGGCAGCATGAGGTCGAGGATGACCAGGTCGGGGCGTTCCGCGCGCGCCAGGCGCAGGGCCTGCTCGCCATCGCGCGCGACGAGGAGCTCGTGCCCGGCCTTCGCCAGGTTATAGGCCAGCACGTCCACGATTGCCTGCTCGTCGTCGACCACGAGGATCCTGCTCACCTGTCTCCCCCTTGCGGGGCATTATAGCACGGGAATATGGCAGCCATGTGGCAGGAGAGTGGCGGGGACGGGACGCGGATGACGCAGATTTGAAGTATAATCAGCCCGAAATGCGCACGCTACTGATCAGTCTGAGCGAACATCCCCTGGCCATGCTCCGCGGCATTGCGGAGTTGCGCGGCGTCGAGCTGGCGTCGAACGGCCGCGACGAGGCCGCCGTGCAGTTGGCCGCGGCACTGGGAGATGAATCGGCGACTGCATCGGCGGTGGACACAGCCTCCGCTGAGGCGCAGACCGCCTGGGCCGCATTGCGCAGGGCTGGCGGCCGGATGAAGACCTCTGTGTTCGCGCGCCAGCACGGCGAGATCCGCCCTGTCGGGCCGGGCCGGCTGGAGCGGGAGGCGATTTGGCGGCAGCCCGAAAACGCGGCCGAGGAGTTATGGTACCGCGGGTTGATTTTCCGCACGTTCGCCGATTTCGGCGACGGCCCAATGGAGTACATTTATATCCCGGAGGATTTGCCCCTGCCGCCCCATGCAGGGGGGGCGCTGGCGGGGGCGCCTCACGCACGCGAGGCGCCCCTGAAACCGGCCGCGCAACCGCACCGCGGCCGGCATGCCCTCAACAGCCTGGCCGTCGATGCCTGCACGCTTCTGGCCGCGCTGCGCGAGGATCCCCTCGGGCTGGATGAGCGGGGCCGGGCCGATCAGGGCCGGGTGGCACAACTCCGCGCCGCGTTGCTCCTGCCCGACGCGACCCGTTTCGACCTGCTGCTCACCCTTGCGCAGGGCAACGGCTGGCTCGCCCCGGACCGCGGCCGATGGGTGCTCGACAACCAGCGCGCCGGCGAATGGCTGCGACTCACGCATTGGGAGCAGATGTCGCTGCTCTACTCGGCCTGGCGCGACGGCACGGCCTGGAACGACCTGCGCCGGACGCCCGGCCTCCTTGCCGAAGGCGAATGGTACAACGATGCCCCATTGGCACGGCGCCGGCTGTTGCGACTCCTGGGGCGGCTCGACGCGAAAGGCTGGTACGAGCTGTCCGATCTGATCGGCCTCATGAAAAAGGCCGACCCGGATTTCCAGCGGCCGGATGGGAACTACACGGGGTGGTATCTGCAGGAAGCTGGCTCAGGCCGGTATCTCTCGGGCTTCGAGAACTGGGACGCGGTTGAGGGCCGTCTGCTCCGCTTCCTGATCGAGGGGCCGCTATTCTGGCTGGGCGCCGTTGCGCTGGATGAGGGGGCCGGCGACAGCGGGGCGGCGCGCGAGGCGGGGCGCGAGGCGCAGCTGTTCCGCCTGACGCCCGCAGGCGCCGCGTGGCTGGCCGCGCGCATGCCGCAGGCCCCGCCTCGCCCCGCGCGCCTGGCCGTCGCCGACGATTTCAGCGTCACCGCGCCCCTGCTGCTGCCGCTGCTGGACCGTTACCGCCTGTCACGTTTCGCCGATCCCGTGGGGGCAGCGCTGGGAGCTGCGCCGGGACACGCTCGTCCCTGCACCCACGCAGCACCGCATCACCCGATCCAGCCTGGCCCGCGCCCGCGCCTCGGGGCTCAAGGGCCAGGATGCATTATCATTCCTGAGAAAGGCTGCGGGCGGCCGGGTCCCGTCCAGGGTCGCGGCTGCCATCCAACGCTATGACCAGCTTGGCGGCCAGGTGCGCCTGACTCGCGGCGCGGTCCTGCGCGTTGCCGACGCCGGCACCCTGACTTCCCTGCGCTCTGACCCCCTGATCGCGCCGCTGCTCGGCGATCTGATCTCCGCCCAGGCCGTCCTCGTCCCTGAGCGCCACCTCGACCGCCTTATCGCCATCCTCCGCGACAGCAGCTACACCGTGGATATCACCTGACGTCCTTGACCACTTCCAGCGCGACCCTGGCGACGGTCGGCGGGTGCAGCAGCATGTTGGCGTAGCTGGCGTTCGCCATCGGGCAGGCGCACTCCTTGTCGTAGATCGACTTGCGCAGCTTCGCCATCCGCTCGCCGAACCAGATCGGCGCCAGGTCGTAGCCCGTCTCGCGCAGGTTGCCCACCGGCTCCGCGCGGATGCAGCAGCTCCAGATGTCGCCGTTGGGCGCGATGTGCGCGCTGGCCCAGCCCGCGTAGCAGGCGATCACCTGCGTCCGCTCGTAGAGCACGCGCTTGGCAAGCTGGTAGTACTGCGCCCGGAACGCCTGGGTGAACCTGGCGATGCCCTTGACCGGCCGCGCCCGCGCCTGTTCGCTCAGGAAATCGGCGATCGGCGCGTAGGCGTCCGGCTCGGGCGTGATGCCCCAGCCCGACCGTGTCCAGCTCCACGCGCTCCTCGGCCACCTCGGTGATGTAGCTAGTCCGGCTCCAGGAATTGCAGCCCGTCGTAGATCTGCCCGAAAGCGGTGCTGGTTGAAGCGGCTGACGACGGTGTGGACGGTGAGCACCAGGTTGGGTCGCGACTTCTGCAGCTCCTTGAGCCGCTCCCACGTCGCCATCGACTTCTCCCAGTTGCCCGGCACCCCGCGGATGTCGTCGTGCTCGTCGCCGATGCCGTCCAGGCTCAGGTTGATGCCGATCTGGCTGCTCGGGGCACTCGCGGCAGATGCGCTCCACGCGCTCGACGATGCGGTCGGTCAGCAGGCCGTTGGTCGGGATGGTGATGACGGACGGGCGGCAGTGGCGGTAGGCCGCTGATGACCATCTCGTCCAGGTCCTTGCGCAGGAACGGCTCGCCGCCGGTGAAGGTGATGTAGAACGGCGTGCGCCCCAGGTTGGCGAAGACCTTATCCCACTCCTCGACCGTCATGTCGTCGTTGGGCTTGCGCCACACGTCGCAGGTGCGGCACTTGGAGTTGCAGCGAAAGCTGACGCTGACGACGACCGAGAAGGGGTAGATCCTGGGCCAGCCGAAACGCCGGAAGCTCCAATAAAGGGGCAATTTGGGTGCAAGACTCAACATTGACATAGTACGATTATAACCGCGGTTGGGGGCCGGTTCAATTGGCGAGGTTACGATTCACGCCGGGATCAAAATCGCGACCATCGTGAACGCCACCAGGGTGGCCAGGGTCATCAGCCCCGCGACCGTCGCCTCGGAGGTGAGATAGATCATGGGCTCCGCTTTCTGGTCAGGATTGCGGAGCCCATTCTAGCCCGCCGCGGCGCGATTTCAATGAAAGGCGGGGTCGCCGCTCCAGCGCTGGCCGGAGGGCTGCTGCTGGAACAGGCGCGCCTTCAGCTGCCGGGCGCGGTCGTCACGATGTTCACCAGGCGACCGGGCACGTAGATGATGCGGCTGATCGTTCGGTCGGTTGTCCCGCCGTGCAGGGCGCGCTGCACCGCAGGGCTGGCCAGGGCCAGGCTGCGGACTTCAGCCTCGCCCGCGCCGGGCGGCAGCGCCAGGCGATCGCGCACGCGGCCATCCACCTGCACGACCAGGGTCACGTCTTCGCCAACGGTTGCGTCTCCGGCGGGCGAAGCCTCGGCGGGCGAGGTCGCTGCAACCGCCCCCGCAGGCCACGGCTGATCGTGCACGCTGTACGGCCCGCCCAGGCGCTCCCACAGCTCCTCGGCCATGTGCGGGGCGAACGGCGCCAGCAGCAGCACGAAATCAGCCACCGTGCGGCGCAGCGCGGGGGTGACGCCCCGGCTGGTGCGATAGCTGCTCATGGCGTTCAGGCACTGCATCAGCGTCGACACCGCCGTGTTGAACTCCAGCCGCTCGATTTTGCCCGCCACGGCGCCGGACGCCCGGCGCACGACCCGCGCCAGGTGCTCGTCGGGGATGCCGGCCTGGCCATCGTGACGGCTCGCCGCCTCGATTGCAGCCGCGGGACTGCCCCCGCCCAGCCCTGCCACCTCGTTCGCCAGGCCGCCAGATCCGCTCCAGGAAGCGCCGCGCGCCGGTGATCCCCTCTTCCTCCCACACCGTGTCGTTCTCGAAGGGGGCCATGAACAACAGGTAAATCCGCAGCGCGTCCGCGCCGTGCGTCTCGGCCACGCTGTCGGGTGTGACCACGTTGTTCGCCGACTTGGACATGCGCCGCAGCTCGCCGGTCAGCGGATCGCGTGCGTGCATGGTGCCCTGGCTGCGCAGGACGGGGAACGGCTCGCGGAACGGCACGATCCCGGCGTCGGCCATTACCTTGGTCCAGAACCGGGCATACAACAGGTGCATCACGGCATGCTCCGCGCCGCCGACGTACAGGTCCGGGCTGCCCCACTCCGCCAGGGCCGCCGGATCGAAGGGGCCGCCGGCAAAGTGCGGGCTGACGAAGCGCAGGTAGTACCAGCTCGAGCAGGCGAAGCCGTCCATGGTGTCGGTCTCGCGGCGCGCCGGTCCGCGGCATTGCGGGCAGCGCGTCTCGACGAATGCCGGCAGGCTCGCCAGCGGCGACCGCGGCCCCTCCGCGGCATCCTCGCCTGGTAGCCAGTGCTCGATCGCCGGCAGCAGCACCGGCAGCTCCGCCTCGGGCACGGGCACCGTGCCGCAGGCAGCGCAGTGGATCATGGGGATGGGCGCGCCCCAGTAACGCTGCCGCGAGATCAGCCAGTCGCGCATCCTGGTCTGCACGCTGCGCCTCCCGATGCCGCGCTCCACCAGCCAGGCCGTGATGCCCGCAGCCGCTTCGGTGGAGGGCAGCCCGGTCCACGCCCCCGCATCGATCATGACGCCGGGTCCGGTATACGCGGCCTCAGGCGCGCCGTCGCGCACCCCCGGCTGCTCCACCACCACCTTGACCGGTAGCCCGTGCCGGGTGGCAAACTCGAAATCGCGTGCATCGTGCGCGGGCACGCCCATGATCGCGCCGCTGCCGTGCGCTGCCAGCACATAATCGGCCACGTACACGGGCACACGCTCGCCGTTCAGCGGGTTGGTTGCGTATGCGCCGGTGAAGGCGCCGTCGCGCGGCCCGGCGCCGGCTCGGTCGCCCCGAATCCGGTCGATGTCGCTGCGCCGCGCGGCCTGCTCACGATACTCTGCCACCGCAGCCCGCTGTCCGGGGGTCGTGATGCGATCCACCGCCGGATGCTCCGGCGCCAGCGCGACGAAGGTCACGCCGGGAATGGTGTCGGGCCGCGTGGTGTAGACGTCCAGGCGGGTCTCAGCTCCCCCGGCCGCGTCGCCCGCGACCGCCATGCCGAACGCCACGCCCTCGCTCCGCCCGATCCAGTTGCGCTGCATGGCGACGATATGCTCGGGCCAGTCCAGCGTCGCCAGGTCGTCCAGCAGCTGGTCGGCATAGGCCGTAATGCGGAAGTACCACTGCTTCATCTCGCGCTTGTAGACGCCCTCGTGGCCGCGCCAACAGACCCCATTGGCATCGATCTGCTCGTTGGCCAGCACGGTCTTGCAGCCGGGGCACCACCACTGCCTGCCGGACGCGCGGTAGGCCAGGCCGCGGCGCCACAGCAGCAGGAAGAACCACTGCGTCCAGCGGTAGAACTCGGGGTCGCTCGAGTTGATCTCCCGCTCCCAGTCATACGAGCAGCCCATCAGCGTCAGCTGGCGTCGGTAGTTGGCCGCGTAGCGCGTCGTGGTCTCGCGCGGGTGGATGCCGCGTTTGATCGCCTCGTTCTCCGCGGGCAGCCCGAACGCGTCCCACCCCATGGGATGCAGCACGGCGCGCCCCTGCATGCGATAAGCGCGCGCGATCACGTCGCTGGGCACGTAGTTGCGCCCATGGCCGACACTCAACCCGCTCCCTGACGGATAGGGGAAGAACTCCAGGCAGTAGAACTTGGTCCGGCCTGGGCCGGGCAGCCGCGTCCGGTACAGCGCGTCGTCCGCCCAGCGCGTCCGCCACTTGCTCTCGACCGCAACGTGGTCGTACGCGGCGCTGGGGCGGGTCTGCGCCCTCGCCTCTCGGTTCATCGCTTCATCGGTGTCTGCGCGAGCCCCATGTGAATCGCTCCTTTCGTGCGTACCCGGCTCAGCCGCCGCTGATCAGGTGGATCGCCTGCATCTCCGTGCCGTCGGGCACGGGGGTCGTCCCAAAGTCGCGGCGCAGCACGACCTGGCCGTCGATCTTGACGACGATCATCCTGAAGCTGAACTTGAGCGCGTCAAGAACGTCCTGCACGGTCATGCCGTCCCGGTGCTCGACTTCGTATTGACCGTTAACGCGAATCATGCCTCGATTATATCTCACCCGCTCGGTTCGCCAACACAAGGCGGAACCGAGTCCGCTTCTCTGTGGGCTTCTCTATTCCGATCGCCAGTACAGATAGGCGTCATTCGCATAGTCGAAGAAGCAATCAGAACCTTCGCAGCGGACGCGGAATTCGACCTGCTGTCCCGGGCGGACTGGCCAATGCACTGGCCCATTTTCACCCAGGTCGATGACGGACTGCGGCAGGCGCAACGTGATCGCGCTCTGGCTATAGCCCGAGGCTCCTGTGAAAAGAAGGCGCAGGCCATCGATGGTGATGTCATAACCTGGCTGATCGCCTTGATCGGATGGGTTTACATCTGCTCGTTGCACCACTTCATCGACTATGCCCTGGCCGATCACCTCCGTGTCTCCCAAAATAGGGGCGCCTGCAAACAAAGCGATCTCCTTGATGGTGGCTGTTCCGGCCGTGTCTGTAATCTCTAGGGTGTAGTATTGGGTGTCCATAGGGCAGACCTGTCGGGTGCCCACACCTGCGACGCCTTCACCATCCAGATAGACGGTCAGAACGTTCACCACCCGCCAATGCAGAGTTGTGCATCCTCCTGCAGGCAGCGTGTACTGCTCAGCCCAGAAGGCCGCGTCGACATCGCCCCCTGGTGTCACGATGATAGCCAGGCGCCTCGTGATGGTCATGCCCGAGCGGATCACAGTCAAGAAATACTCGGTGGTGGCGGCCGGACACACGAGTCGCGTGCCCTCTCCTGTCACCGCCTGTCCATCCAGGTAAATCGCCTGGGCATTTGTCACAGACCAGTGAATGCTCGTACACTCGCCGGGCTCCAACTGATAACGATCCGCCCAGAAAGAGTCAATCGTGGAAGGCTGGGGTGCGAAGACCAGGGGCAGGTAGACACCGGTCAGGGCCGGGATCCCCAGCCAGTTCAACACCCGCTCCATCACCGCGATGCGATCGGCCGCGCTGTTGATTGCTTCAAAGCCGAAGGCGAAGTAGACCACCTTGTAGGCGCCGGCGTCGAAGCGTAAGCCCGCGGTGCCTGAGCCGACATTGCCCGCGGGCGCCGACGCTGCACTCGCCGCGGGCGTGGCCGGCGCATGGGGCTGCGGCTGGCGATTCGCGTCAAGTGGTGCAGCCGGCGCAGCTTCTGCGGGCCGGATCGGTTCGGCCAGCATGGCGCTTGCGCCCGCCCGATAGGTGAAGACGACCTCGGCCGGCGCGATGGGATCGATCTCGTCCTTCGAGTACTGGTTGTTGGCGCCGTCGCCGCCCGAGATATTCAACGCCAGCCCGCCCCCGATGGGATCATCGGCCGCGCCGGCCAGGGCGTACAGGCCCGTGTCCTCCTGCCGGAAGGTCGCATGCAGATAATTCTTAAGGAAGTCCTCGCCGTACCAGTAAGCTTGGAATTGGGCGATGTTCTGGCCGGTGATGAACAGCTTACCGCCTGCATCCAGGTACGCCTGCAAATGGAGAACGCTTTCAAACCTGCTGTCCGTGGCGTGACCCGAGTAGGGCACAGCCCAGATCACCCCGCCGGCTGTGTATTGGTTCAGGATGGCGCTGCCCGGCTCGCCACGGAGCCCCGTGTCCCAGGGGTCGTAGCGGTAGCCCAGGGCCTCCAGGGCCCGGGTATAGTAAGGCCGAAACCAGGTGGTGTCGGAAGGGGTGTCGTTGCCGCCGGCATCCGCCACAAAGAGGATGGCGGCCGTCTTGACAAACTTGGGCAACACCCTAAAGGAGTTCTGACCCGGACAGCGGTAGCTGTTGCCTTCATCATCCGTGGCGCGGGCGCGATAGGTGACCTGGCTGCCCACCGGCAGCGGCCCGTGTTGAATGCCCCACATCCCATCGCCGGCCGCCCCGTCGTCGTGCATACCATCGTCGAACATCCGCAGATCCGCCTGCGCGACGCCGTCCAGCGTCCACATGAGGTGAACACTGGCCACCCCCGTCTCATCCTTCGCATAGGCGCGGAAGGTGATGGTGTCATCATCCTCCGGGTTTGGCCAGGGCCGATGTTCAATCACCAACACATAAGGGGGTGGATTGAGGTCTTTACGCTCATCGGGGCTGCCAAACCAGATGTCCGGGTTGTCGCTGCGGTCCGACTGCCAGGCGATGCCAACGCGCCCTGACGCCAACTCGACTGCCGCAGGCGCACCGTCATCCCCTACGAAGCGCGTGAATTGCGCCTCATCTGACCAGGTCTCTCCCTGATCCACGCTGGTGCGATACCAGATGTCCCCACCCCATTCATACACAAGCCAAAGGACCCCGTCGACCGCTGCCAGGCCGGGCCTGTCGCGCCCCACGTCAGTAATGGGCGTCGGGTCCGACCAGGTGTCGCCGCCATCTGTGCTGCTGCTCTGGTGCAGCCAGTTGTAGCGATTCCAGACCACCACCAGCCGGCCGGCTGCCGCTTGCGTTATGGCAGGCGCGGTGTCGCGAGCGTCACGGGTGAGTTGAATATCGCTCGACCAGGTGCTGCCGCCGTCCGCGCTGGTCTTGTACCAGATAGAGGAGTAGTAATAAAAGGGGCGATCGGACTGCCACACCACCCACAACGTGCCGCCGGCCGCCTGAAAAACAACGGGGTCGGAGTCGCTGGTGGGGTCCCCGGCGGGATCGCTGGTGAGCTGTCGTTCCGCCGACCACGTGACGCCATGGTCGAGACTGGTCCGGAGCCAGATGTCGCCGTCGCGGTCATACGCGAGCCACAAAGTTCCATCCACCACGCGCGCCAGGCTAGGATTGTAGCGGCAGCAACCGTCGATCCGTATCTCAGCCGCCCACGTCGCACCGCCATCCGTGCTGGCGCGCGACCACAGGCTGGCATTCCGCACGAACACGGTCAGCAGCCTGCCGTCGGCCGTCTCCACCAGAGCAGGCGAAGTGTCATCCCCCTGGTCCGTCGTCACCTGCACCACGCCAGCGGCGATGGAGAAAGGCCGGGCCGCGGTCCAGTCGCCCCAGGCGCCGTCGAGTAAGGCACGCACGCGCCAGTAACGCGTGCCGATGGTCGCCAGGCGGTAGGTGAAGCTGGTGCCGTTTTCGGCCTCATTGATCAGGTCGGGCGAGTCGAAGGCCGGCACGGTGTCGATCTGAATCTCGTAGCCTGTGGCGCCGGGCACGTTGAGCCAGGCAAAGTTGACATCGCCGGCCGGAACCACCTGCCCCCTGGCGGGCGTGAGTTGTACCGGCTGCGGTGGTCTGGCTTCAAGCCAGGCCAGGGCGCGTTCCATGACACCCGCGCGGTCCGCTGCGTTGTTGATGGCTTCAAAGCCGAAGGCAAAGTAAACCACCTTATAGATGCCTGTGTCGACGTGTAACCCCGCAGTACATGAGCCGTTACAGGCCGCCGGCGTAACAGGCGGCGCGGTCGGCGTAGGCCGGGCGGTCGGCGCAGGTGGCGGGGTCAGCGCAGGCACAGCGGTCGCTGCCGGCGCGGGCAGAGCGGTGGGCGCAGGCGCAACGATCGGGGCTGCGGTCGGCGCAGGCGGCGTAGCGGACGCATCCCCTTGCAGCGGAGCGCCGGTCCGGTAGGTGAAGGCGACCTCGGCCGGCGCGATGGGATCGATCTCATCCTTGGAGTGCTGGTTGTTGGCGCCGTCACCGCCCGAGATGTTCAGTGCCAACCCGCCGCCGATGGCATCACCGGTGCGGCCAGCGATGCCATACAGTTCTGTGTTCTGATTCCGAAAGATCGCGTGCAGGTAGCCATTGAGGAAGCCGGCGCCAGAGTACCAGGAAACACGCTGCGCGATATCCTGCCCGGTGATGAACAGCTTGCCCCCCGCGTCCAGGTAACTCTGCACCGCCGCGCGCTGACTGTCCTCTTCGGTGAGGTAGCCCTCGAAGGGCGCGGCCCAGATGACGATGCCGCCGGTGTACTGGTTCAGGATCGCGCTGCCCGGTTCGCAGCGGCGCCCCGTGTCCCAGAGGTCGTAGGCGTAGCCCAGGTGGTCCAGGGCGTTGGTGTAGTGGAGGCGGAACCAGTCAGTATCGTAGCCTCGGTAATCCGGCACGAAGAGGACGTCGGCCGTCTTGGCAAACTGCGGCAGCACCATGAAGGAGTCCTGATGCGGATGGAGATAGGTATTGCCATCCGTATCCGTGGCGCGGGCGCGATAGGTGACCTGGCTGCCCTCCGGCAGCGGGCCGACTCGGACGCCCCACACGCCGTCGCCGGCCACATCGTCGTCGTGCGCGCCGTCGTCGACCATCAGCAGGTCGTCCTGCGCGACGCCACCCAACATCCACACCAGGTGGACGCTGGCCACGCCGGTCTCATCATGGCTGAAAGCACGGAGAGTGATCATGTCGTCGCTCTCCAGGTTGCATCGCGGCCGACGCTCGACCCATTCGATGTAGGGCGGTGGGTTATCATCCTCCCGCGCGCCGGGGCTGCCGAACCAGATGTCCTGGTTGCCGCTGCGGATGGAGTGCCAGACGAGACCTACCTTGCCGGTCGCCAACGCGGCCAACGTCACCCCGCCGTCGCTCGTGACGAAGCGCGTGAAGACCGTCGCATTTGACCAGGTGGCGCCCCCATCCGCGCTTGTGCGATACCAGATGTCTTGCTCCTGTTCGTACGCCAGCCACAGGTCTCCGCCGGCCGCCGCCAGGCTGGGCCTGTACCGGCAACATGGGGCGATCTGCCTCTCGACCGACCAGATCGCGCCGCTATCCGCGCTGCTGCGCTGCAACAGCACACCCTCCCCCCGGTTCCAGGCAACCACAATCCGGCCATCTGCGACTTGCGTTATGGTAGGTGCGCGGTCGTCTGCGACGTTGGTCGTGAGCTGGGTATCAGCCGACCAGGTGGCGCCGGCGTCTGCACTGGTCTTGTACCAGAGATCAGAGTTGCCCGCGCGATCAGACTGCCACACGATCCAGAGCGCGCCATTGGCCGCCTGTAAGCCCACTGGGTCATAATCTCTATCGGAATCGGTGGTAAGCGGGTGCTCTGCCGACCAGGTGACGCCTCCGTCGGTGCTGGTGCGGAGCCGAATCTCGCGCTTGACGACCACATAGCCCGGTTCGACCTCGATCACGCTTTCGAGGTCATAGGCCAGCCACAAGGTCCCATCCGCCGCGCGCGCCAGGCTGTGATTGTTGCGGCAGCAGCCGGCGACATAAGTCTCATCCCCCCACGTCGCGCCGCCGTCCGTGCTGGTGCGCAACCACAGGGCGCCGTAGCGCGAGAACACCGTCAACAGCTTGCCGCCGGCCGTCTCGACCAGCGCGGGCGAGGTGTCATCCGCCTGGTCCGTCATCACCTGCACCACCGGCAAGGATTGTGGTCCCGCCGGTGACCGGGCTGCCGCGCCCGGCGCAACCGATAGCGTGGCCGCGTCGGCTTCGAAACACAATAACAGCGTTGCAGCGACTACGAGGCGTAATGCGCAGGACAGAGAGTGCTTGGAGAGGGAGCCGGGCCTTAGCAATAACATAGTACCTCCTTTGCCAAGGGGCCAGACAATCACGTGTGAGGGCAATGCTATTCTAGGACGACGAGGATTCGACGTCAAGGGGGAATTGATTACAAACAACGTGCCAGGCAACGCTGGCGCGCGCCTGGCACGTGAGACTGAGCCGTCCTGCAGCTGCTACAGCTTCGCCTTCACGACCTCCACCACCTCCGGGAAGTCGATCCCCAGCTCTCGCAGCTTCTCCAGCGTCGGGACGCCGTTCGCGTTCCAGCCGCGGCGCTTGTAGACCGCGTCGATCAGCTCCTCGTACTGCGCCTCACGATACCTGCGCAGCGCCGCGACCTTCTCAGGCGTGCTCATTCCCGCCGGATCGATGCCGGCCTTCTCGCGCAGTTGCTTGTCGTAGCGCTCGACACGGCTCTCGTATTCCTCCATCGTCACCGGGCCGGCCGAGCGGTAGGGGATCGCATCGTCCGCGCGCGTGCCATGGCCCATCTTCAGGTTGAAGACGCGCTGGAAGTTGTAGACCCGCTCCGACATGAAGATCAGGTCTTCCTTGGTCACTTCCCGGCCGGTCGTGCCGGAGAAGAGCGCGACGTAGTTCGCCACGTGCTCGGGCACCTTGGCCGGCTCGGCGGTGAGCGCGTTGTCTGCCGGCTCGATGTCGTTCCACGGCAGCTTGCACAGCCCGTTCAGCCCGAACCAGGTGCGCCACATGGGGAAGTAGTGCAGCGCCTCGGCCTTGTCCTCGAACGTGGGGATGTGGTTGTTCACCATGTCCATGAAGATCAGCCAGGCCTCGTCATGCTGCGCACCCTTGTTGGTCATGCCGTAGCCGCCCTGCTGCGCCAGGCTCTCCTTGGTCATGTACTCGGAGTACTCCATCCCCTTGTTTTCCATGCCGATGTCCTGGACGAACGCCGGGTCCGCGCCGTAGTGCTCGGCAAAATACTGCTTTCATTGCGCGTACACCCATGCCCGCGATCAGGCCGAACCCCTCGCCCGCGCGCCATCCGGTGCAGCAGCTCGAGCGCGGCCGCGGCATTGCCGAAGCGCAGCTCCAGCCCGCCCGTCTTCGTCTCGTCGAGGATGCCCGCCTCGTAGCACTCCATGCAGAACGCGGTCAGGGTGCCGAAGGAGATCGAGTCGATGCCGTAGGTGTCACAGTAGAAGTTCAGCTCGATGATATCAGGCGGGTTGAAGATGCCCAGGTTCGAGCCGCAGCCTGCGACGGTCTCGTACTCCGGCCCATCCACCGTGACCTCCTGACCCATATACGGTCCCGTGCGCACGTGATAGCCATCCACACCCTTGGAGCACGCCATGGTGCAGCCGTAGATGCACGAGTCGGGATGGGTCTGGGTGAAGAGGTTATCCCAGACCGTGGACCGGATCTTGGGTGTATCGGGGTGCTGGCCGAATTTGAAGTTGTGCACAGGCAGCAGGTCGTAATCGTCCATGATCTCGACCAGGTGCGCGGTGCCCACGCGGCGCATCTTGTTCTGCTCGTCGTCGAGATCGACGATCTCTTTGTTGATGCGCTGGCCGACCGCGCGGATGCGCTTGATGTCGACCGGGTCGTTGGCCTCGGCCTTGAGGCCGGTGCGGCGGACCACGATGGCCTTGATCTTCTTGTCGCGCAGCACGGTGCCCAGCCCGCCGCGGCCGGCCTGCTTCACGCGCACCTTGCCTCGCTTCGGGTCGTACCAGCTCACGTTCAGGCAGCCGATGCTGGTGTGCTCGCTGCCCTGTCCGGCCGAAACCACCGAGATATTGCGCTTGTCGCGCTCGTCCTTCGCGTACATCTCGGTGAGCTGCTCGGTCACCAGGTGGGTGTCCACCGCCTCCAGCGCCGCGGACTCGATGGTCACGCGGCCCTCATCGCCGTCGATGAAGATGACCACTTCTTCCGCAGCCTTGCCCTGCACCTCCAGCGCATCCCAACCCGCGATCTTCAACAGCGGCGCGAAGTAACCGCCGACGTTGCTGTCCACCACGATGTTGGTAAGCGGCGAGATGCCCACCACCAGCGACTTGCCGGTGCCGGGGTAGAGGATCGCGCCCGCCAGGGGGCCGGATGCGATCACGAGCTCGTTCTCGGGATCGTTCCATTTCGTCTGCCCCGTGACCGCGTGCCACAGCCGCCACAGCCCGAAGCCCTTACCGCCGACGAAGATCTCCTTCATCTGCTCGGTGACAGGCCGCGACTCGATCTGGCCGGACGAGATGTTCACGTAGAGGGTCTGGCCCGCGTACCCGTGCTGGACCTTCGGGACCGCATAGGTGTATTCGGCCAGGATGTAGTGTGCTTTCCTGATGTCGCTAACTGATCCCAGGGTCGACATTGACTCCTCCTGAAAAGATGGGGCTGGCGCCCACGCCTTGAGAGGCGATAGATTGCTGAAACCATTATAGTCACATTCGGCCGCGCCGCCATGACATAGGTCATGGCCCATGCCTTACGGCATGCAGCAATTCTAAATATGGCGGGGAGTGGTAGACTGGGAGGTGAGCCAGCGAATCCGGCGTGAGGTGGGGCGAGGCATGGGTGGGAAACAGGTAAGGTTCAGCGAGTTGCTGCGGTTTTTGCGGGCCAGCCTGGAACGGATTCCGGAGCACCGGCGGGGTGAGAACGGGCACTATGCGATTGCGGATGCCGGGCTAGCGGCTTTCTCGGTGTTCTTCATGCAGGAGCCCTCCTTTCTGGCCTACCAAACGAACCTGCAGGAGAACCACGGGCGCAATAACGCCAAGAGCCTGTTTGGCGTGGCGGAGATTCCCAGCGATGGGCAGACTCGCAATCTGCTCGATCCAGTCGATCCGGTCCTGCTGGGCGAACCCTTTTGGGCGAGCTACGAACTGCTGGCCCGGCGTGGGGCGCTGCGGGACTATCACGGTGCGACTGGTAGTCAGTTGGTGTCGCTGGACGGCACGCAGTCCTTTGCATCCCAGAAGGTGCACTGTGACAACTGCCGGGTGACGGTACGCGACGGACGTACCTATTATGCGCATCAAGTGTTGCTTGCAGTAGTGGGCGCGCCCGCGCAGCCGCACGTGGTCTGTCTGCCGCCGGAGTTCATCACGCCGCAGGACGGGGCAGACAAACAGGACTGCGAGCAGCGGGCCATCAAGCGCTGGGTCAAGCAGCATGCCGGGCGCTTTGCGCCTTGGAGTACGACCGTCTTGACCGACGATCTGCATGCGCACCAGCCGGTCTGTCAATTACTCTTGGATCACCACCTGCACTTCATCCTCACCTGCAAACCCGACTCGCACCCGACGCTGTACGAAGAGTTGCAGCTTCTGGAGCGGGTCGAGGGGGCAGTGGGAAGCAAGCGCATCCGGCGCTGGAACGGCCGCCATCATGAGGTCTGGCAATATCGTTGGGCGAGTGAGTTGCCGATCCGCGAAGGGCAGGACGCACTCAAGGTCAACTGGTGTGAGTTGCGGCTGATCAACCAGGAGAGCGGCGAGCAGCTGTATCACAACGCCTGGCTCACCGACCACGCTTTGGACGAAACTTCAGTCGAGGCCGTCGCCCAGGATGGGCGGAGCCGCTGGAAGGTCGAAAACGAAGGCATCAACGTGCTCAAGCAGCGCGGCTACCATTTCGAGCACAACTACGGACATGGCGACCAGCACCTGGCCGCTGTGCTTTTGAGTTTGCTGCTGCTGGCCTTCCTGTTCCACACGGCGCTGGACCTGGCCTGCCTGATGTACCAGGCCATCCGCCAGAAGCTGCGCACCCGCCGCAAGTTCTTCGATGACCTGCGCGGCTTGACGACCTATCTCTACTGGCGCAGCTTCCAGCACCTGCTCAGCTTCATGTATCGCCAACTGGAGTTGGGTCCGCCAGCCCCAGCCTAATGCCCGATGGGCCTGACCGCCCATTGATCCCGGCCCCGGTCGGAGGCTGTCGCCTGTCCAGCGCCAGCGCCCAGTGCCGCCAGCTCCACTCCCGGCCGCCCGACCCGCCTCTTTCCGGCCCTCAATCTGCCACCGCGGCTGTCCACCCGCACGCAGGCAGCCCCCGGCTACCTCCGACCTTGACTTCACCGGCTTGGAGCCATGCCAAATTCAGAATTGCTGTACGGCATGGGGCTGAGTTGCAGGGTCGCGCGTTGTATGATAGTCTTGCAACGTTATTTATTGGTTGCAGTGAGCGTTCTTGTCGTTCATCTGGCAAGGAGCAATTCAATGGCCTCTTTCCTGCAACGCAAGTGGGTGCGCATCGTGCTCTTGGCCCTCGCCTTGGCGGCCGGATTAGCGATCGGTTTGGTCGGGATCGGTTGGGGGCTCTGGCCTGTGCAATGGTCCGACGCGCTGGCCGTGGATCTCGCGCCCGCCGAGAAGGAGAAGTACCTCGACGTCGTCGCTGAATCCTATACGATCAAGCGCGACGTGACCGCGGCCCAGGAGCAGCTTGCTACATTTGCGCCTGAGGAGCAGCCCGCACTGCTGGCAGACGTCCAGACGCGCGTCGCGCGCCGACTGCAGAAAACCGAAAACATCCTCGTGCTCGGCGACGACAGCCACCACAACTACGCGATCTGGCGCACCGACTCGATCATGGTCATCGCGATTGACCGGGAGAACCGGCAGGTTGGCGTCGTCAGCATCCCGCGCGATCTCTACGTGGACATCCCCGATTACGGCATGGAACGCATCAACGTGGCCGACTACATCGGAGAAATCAGGGAGTATCCCGGGGGTGGGCCCGCGCTCGCGGGCCGCGTGATCTCCGACACGTTGGGCATCCCGACGCAGCACTATATCCGCGTCCACCTGCAAGGCCTCGTCAAACTGGTCGACGCGCTCGGCGGTATCACGGTCAAGCTGGACTGCCCGCTATACGAGATGGAAGCCTTTCAGAACAAGACGACCGACGCGATCGAATACACCACCTGGACCTTGCCGGCGGGTGAAGTCCACCTCAACGGCGCCGATGCCCGCAGATTCGCCACCTACCGCTATGCGACGAGCGACTTCAGTCGCAGTGCGCGCCAGCAGCAGATCATCTGGGCGCTGCGTAACCGGGCGCGCGAGATCAATCTCATCCCGCGGCTCCCGGAGCTGTGGACCGCCCTGGGCGATCTTTACTCGACCGATCTCACCCTGGTTGACGTGGCCAAGCTGGCCCAATTCGGCATGGACCTCGACTCCTCGAATGTCCACAGCCTCTCGCTCAACATGGAGGTGTTGGACAACTTCGAAAACCCTGCAGGCGCCTCGTTGTTAGTCATCGGCGACAAGGAGTTGTTCGAACTGAAGAAGGAACAGCTCTTCATGCAGAAGCCGATGGAACGGCTGGGGAAAAAGGACGCGGGCGAAGAGTGCCCGCCTCCGCCGGCGCAGTAAGTGACGGCCACAACCAAGCTGCCGGACGATAAATCACCCGGCTACCTCGCAACGCTCGGTCAACCGGGCTATTTCGGCGTAACCACCTCACGTAAGCCCGCTTCAACGGGCGCTGTTGGGTAGCCCGGCGACTTTAGCGCCGGGCGGTGGCTTCATTCATGCGCACGCTCGGTCCGGATGACCAGCACCTGGCTCGCTTCGCCCGCACCCAGCGCCACCCGCCTGTCGCGCAGGAGCACGATCAGCGGCCCGTGGCTGGTGGCCTGCAGCACCTTGAGCCCGGTCCCCGGCGCAAAGCCGAGGCCTGCCAGCCGCCCCCCAAGGCCGGAACCTCCGGTCAGGCCCGCGACCACCCCGGCGTCTCCTGCCTGCAGGCTGCTAAGGGGTATCACGGCGCCGGACACCCCGGCGGCGCCGGCTGCCCCAGCGGCGCCGGCCGCGCCGCCGCGCGGCGCCTCTGCGCCTTTGGGGTGCGGGGTTTTCCCTCCCACCTCTTGCTCCTGCGCTTCGCGGCACTCGGCACAGAGGCCCGTCAGATCGATGCGGACCTCCTGCACGTCGTAGCCGTACTCATCCCCCACGGAGGCCGCCAGCTCTTCTACCAGGAAGGTCGAAAACTCGGTCACCCGGCCGCAGCCGCGGCAGATCAGGTGGTGATGCGCGGCCGCCGCCTTCAGCTCATAGTGGTGGTGATCCTCGCCCAGGTGGACCTCATCCACCAGCCCCAGGTCGCGCAGCAGGCTCAGCGTGCGGTAGACCGTCGAGAGGCTCAGCCGCGGGTTCTGCTGGCGCGCGAGCGTGTAGATCTGGTCCGCGTCGAGGTGCTCCCCGTGTGCGCGGATGATCTCCAGAAGCAGGCGGCGCTGCTCGGTGACGCGGCGCCGCGTGGCGTGCAGGGTGGTTTCCAGTGGGAGCGGAGCGGGCATGGCGGCCTCGGTTATTGAGAATGGGATGCAATTGCAATCCTACCGCCGCCGGCGAAGGTTGTCAACACTGCGCACCGATGATACCATCTCACCTGTTCCGAAAAGGAGAGACCTCAGCATGAAACGGGCCTTTTCTCGGGCAGCCATTGCCCTGATCGCGATACTGACCATTTCCGGCGTGCGGGCTTCAGCGGACGAGCGCGTTCTCCCCACCGCTGGCGTCAGAACCATCGCGCTCGAGGATGGCTCCCTGGTGGACGAGACCATCATCGATGGCCCGCCGCGCCCTCCCCCCGGCTACGAGCTGGAGCGTGCATCCGTGGCGCTGCCCGCACCCGACACGGTCGCGGGAACCAATGTGCTGACTGTCCCCGCGTATGCGTGGTCTTTCGGATGCACTGCGACCTCCGGCGCGATGATCGCCGGGTATTATGACCGGACGGGTTATGGGAACATGTATGCCGGTCCCACCAACGGCGGCATGATGCCGCCGGACAGCAGCGCCTGGCCGCGGTGGATCGACGGGAACGGCGACACGTACGACCAATGCCCATTGACCGCCTCCCGCCTGGGGCTGGATGGCAGAGCAGGCCGCGGCTCCATCGACGACTACTGGATCGCCTATGGCAGCACCGCGAGGATCCCTACATAACAGGCGGCTGGACCCAACACACATGGGGCGATGCGATCGGCGACTACATGAAAACCAGCCAGTCCGCCTACGGCAACAGCGATGGATCGACGCTCTACTACACCTGGACGTCCTCGCCTGGGCAGCTCACCTGCGCTTACCTGGCAGCGAACGACCTGATACAGGATGTGGCCTTAGGGATCAAAGCCTTTTATGAAGCCAGGGGCTATACGGTCACGGACTGCTATAACCAAAAGACCAACAATATTGTGAGTGGAGCATTCTCATTCGCCCTGTACAAGGCGGAAATCGATGCGGGCCGGCCCGTGATGCTTCACCTTAATGGCCATACCGTCGTCGGCGTCGGTTATAGCGACGCTGCCAACACGGTCTACCTCCACGACACCTGGGACTACGGCACTCACACGATGACCTGGGGGGGCAGTTATTCGGGGCGTGCGATGATGGCAGTCAGCATTGTGAAGCTTCTGGGGCCGCTGCCGGCAGTTGGCGAGCTGGCCGTCGCCCGCGTTGACGACACGACGATAGAGTTGACGTGGGTCGCGGTCACAGGCGCGACCGGTTACGAGGTCTGGTATGCGACCGGCGAACCGTACTTCACCCCCGGCGACGACTGCAATAACCCCGGCCGCTTCGGGTGTGCGGCAGTCACAGGCACGAGCTTCGAACACGCCTCGCTGGGCAGTGCGGCCGGCAACATCACCTACGCCGTGCGTGCGGTGAGCGCCTCCGGCGCCCCCCCGTCCCTCTCAGCAGGCCGCGTGGGCGAATTTGTGTATGACTTGGCGCCGGGAGGCTGAAGCCTCGCTCCACCAGCATTCGTTCGCGCGAGTGGCCCCTATCCCTTGTGCAGGCCTCTCCAAACCGCCTCGGGCACGAGCGGAAGACGGTCGAACCATACCCCGGTCGCATCATGAACCGCGCAGACGATGGCCGGGGCAAGGGGGCCAAACGGCGCTTCACCCACGCCCCGCACGCCAAACGGGCCTTGGGGATCGGGCTTTTCCAGCAGGTGTGTCTCCACGCTTGCCGGTATATCGGCCACCGTGGGAATCAGGTAGGTGCTCAGCCGGTCGGTCAGGATGCGGCCGTCCTCGGTGACGAGATTCTCCATCACCGCCCAGCCCTGGGCCTGCACGACAGCTCCCTCAATCTGCCCCTGCACCTGTTGCGGGTTGACCGCGCGGCCGGGATCCTGGACCGCGATCACGCGCTCCAGCCGGACGAAACCCGTCTCGGTGTCTACTTCGACCTCAACGGCTTGGGCAACATAGGAGAAGCTGACCGAGTTCACCGACGCGCCGGTCTCCGGATCGAAGGGTGTAGTCACTGGCGCCCGGTAACGGTACTCGGCCACGGCCGGGCGATCCTCGTCGCGCCAGCGGGCGAGCGCCATGTCGGCCGCGGTCACCACCGCGTTACCGGCGAAGAATGTCAGCCGGGAAGCCGAGGCCGGCCCCGCATCGCCGATATTGGCCGTGTCAGATGCGATCACCGACACGCGTTCTACGGGAATGCCCAGCCTCTCGGCCGCAAGCTGCGCCAAGGCCGAATGCGCACCCTGCCCCACCTCCGCGGCCGCCGTATGGACTTCTGCGGCCTCGATGGTCGTATCACCGTGCAGCACCACGCGCGCCGTGCTACCCTCCGGGAACCCAAAACTGAAACCGGCGTTTTTCATGCTCACTGCCAGGCCCAGCCCGCGGCGCTTTCCCGTCGCGCACCCTCCGGCGGCGCCGGCCAGCGAGGGAAACTGCCAACCCGTTGGGGTTTCGATAACGCCGGCCTCCCTGGCGCAGGCTTCGAGCAGCTCCGCCACGCTGACACCGCCCGGTATCGGCGATTGAGTCGCCAGCAAATCGCCATCGCGCAGGCAGTTGCGCAGCCGAAGCGTGACCGGGTCAATGCCCAGCGCCTCCGCCAGGTGCGCCATCTGCAGTTCTGAAGCGAAGGCCGCCTGGGGCGCGCCGAAGCCGCGCAGGGCGCCGGTGGAAATGTTGTTGGTGTAGACGGCCCGGCCGTCGATGCGCACATTCGGGATGTTGTAGGGGCCGGTGGCGGCGAAGAGGAAGTTGTCCAACACCGAGGTGCTGGTCGAGGCGTACGCGCCGGCATCAGAAACGATGTCCATCTCTGCGGCCACCAGCGTGCCATCGCGGCGCGCGCCCCACTTGTAGTGCAGGCGGATCGGGTGGCGCTTATGGTGGGCGGTGATGGATTCCGTACGGGTCCATTCGATCTTGACCGGCCGGCGCAAGCGCCAGGCAGCCAGGGCCAGGACGAGCTGCACTGAGATGTCCTCGCGTCCGCCGAAGGCGCCGCCAATCGGGCCATAAATGATGCGCACCTGCTCCAGCGGCAGGCCCAGCGCCTCGGCGATCTGGCGCTGGTCGTCATGGGTGTTCTGGCCCGCGCCGTGGACCGTAACCCGGCCTTGCTCATCGATGTAGCCGAGGCCGGCCTCCGGCTCCATGAAGGCGTGTTCCTGGTACGATGTTTGGTAAGTACGCTCCACCACAACGTCGGCCGACGCCATCGCCGCGCTCGCGTCGCCACGGCGCAGGCGGATGGTGCGCAGCACGTTGTCGGGGTGTTCGGCGTGGAGGATCGGCGCGCCGGGGCCGAGGGCCTGGTCCGGATCGGCCAGCACGGGCAAATCCTCGTACTCCACCGCCACCAGCGCGGCAGCCGCAGCAGCTTGCTCCGGCGTCTCAGCGACCACGGCCGCGACCCGGTCGCCCACGAATCGCACCACATCAGCGCAGAAGACGGGCTGATCGGCGATCATCAGGCCGTACAGGTTGTGCGGCACATCGCGGGCAGTGAAGACCGCGTGAACGCCGGGGCAGGCCAGGGCGCGGCTCGTATCCAGGCTCACGATCCGCGCGTGGGGACGGCCGGCGAACACCAGCTTCATGTGCAACATGCCGGCCGTGCGCAAGTCCCTTGCGAACACTGCGGTTCCGGTGACCTTGGACACCGCATCCCCACGGACGACCGACTTCCCGACTGACGTCATGGCGGCCTCCACTATTTATCCCCGCGCGAGTAGGGCACGGCGAACGCGGCCGGGAACTCAGCGCGACGGGAGACTCCGACCAGGACGATGATCGTGATCACGTAAGGCAGCATCAGCAGAAGCTCGGACGGGATCGGCAGTTTGAGCGTTTGCAGCGACAACTGGAGAGCCATGGCGCCGCCGAAGAGCAGCGCGCCCCAAAGCGCACGCACGGGATCCCAGCGCGCAAACACGACCACGGCCACCGCAATGAAACCCCGGCCCGCGGTGATCTGGGTCCAGAAGATGCCGAGGCTGGCCAGCGGCAGGAATGCACCGCCCAGGCCAGCGAGCGCCCCGCCGATGATCAGGCTGATGTAGCGCAACCGATCCACGCTCAGCCCGCGCGTGTCCACCGCGTCGGGCCTCTCGCCGACTGCGCGGAGCGCCAGCCCGAAGCGCGTGCGGTACAAGACGACCCAGGCCACCGGCACCAGGATCAGGGCCAGGTAGACAAGGATGTTGTGAGTGAAGACCATCTCGCCCAGCACAGGGAGCCGGCTAAGCCCCGGGATCGGCTGCACCGGGAACATTGTGATGGTCGGCGGCGTGCTGCGCAGCCCAAAGAACAGGCGGAAGAGCAGGGTTGACAACCCGCTGCCCAGAATGGTGATCCCCAGGCCCGCGACCACCTGATTCACCTTGGCGGTAACGCTCATAAAGCCCATCAACAGCCCCATTGCGGCCCCGCACAGCATCGCCAACAGCACGCCGAGCCACAGGCTGCCGGTTGCGTAGGCGCCGACAAAGCCCGCCAACGCACCCATGAGCATGATTCCCTCCAGGCCCAGGTTCAGGATGCCGGCCCGTTCTGTGAAGGTCTCCCCGAGAGCCGCGAAAAGAATCGGCACGGCCAGCCGCACGGCGGCCCCCAGCAGACCAACTATGAACGGAAAGGTGATCAGTTCGACGTTCATCGGGCGCCCCTCCTGAACCTGAAGATGTAGCCGCGCGCCAGAATCAGCAAGATGATGCACCCCTGGATGACGTCCACCAGGGCGAATGGGACGCCGGCGTTGCGCTCCATCGCATTGCCGCCCACCACCAGTGCGCCGAACAGGAACGCGGACACCACCATGCCCAGCGGGTGCAGCTCACCCAAGAGCGCCACTACGACGCCCAGAGATCCCATGCCGCGCGCAAACTCCTCGATCAGGCGGAAGTGCAGGCCGAACATCTCGCCCCAGCCGGCAATGCCGGCCAACGCACCGGTGAGCATCGAGACCAAAGCAATGGTGCCGGCTACGCCAAGGCCAATCTGGCGGGCAACCCGGCGGCTGGCGCCGACGATCTCGGTGCGCTGACCCAGCGTGGTCCGCCAGTAGAGGAGGGCAGCCCCCACCATCAGCAGCGCGACCAGGAACGAGACATTCAGGCGCGTGCCGGCCACCAGGCGCGGCAGCTCGAGCGCGCGGGCGATCAGCGGCGACTGCGGGAAGTTGAAGCCGGCCGGGTCCTTCATCGGGCCGTGCACCAGGTATGCCAGCAGATACACCGCAATGTAGTTGAGCATCGAGGTCGTGATGACCTCGTTGGCCTGGGCGTAGGCTTTTAGCAGCCCGGCGATCAGGCTCCACAATGCCCCCGCCAGCGCGCCGCCGATGAGCGTCAGGGGCAACAGGATGGCCGGGGGCAGCTCGGAGAATGTCAGCGCAACCCAGATCGAAGCGATGCCGCCCAGGATCACCTGCCCCTCCGCGCCGATGTTCCAGATCTGGCAGCGAAAAGAGAGCGAGACCGAGATAGCGACCAAAAGCAGGGGGGTGGCCTGGACCAGCGTTTCGGTGAACCGGTTCACCGACCCAAAGGCGCCATCCCACAGGCTCTGGAATGCCAGCAGCGGGTTCTGGCCACTGATCAGCAGCAACAGGGCGCCGATCAACAGGGAGAGCGCCACGGAAAGGACCGCCTGGTAGGCGCTCCGCCCCAGCGCACGCCAATCGATGCTTCGCCGTAGGATCACCTGCTCACGCGTGGTCATACGACACCTCCGGCGCCGTCGCCAGCCAGGGGTGTGCCGGCCATCATCAACCCCAGGGTCTGTGCATCGGCTGCACGTGCGTCCAGCTCTCCCATGGACTGGCCGTTGTACATGACCAGGATGCGATCGCTGAGGAGCATGATCTCGTCCAGGTCGGCCGAAATAAGCAGGATGGCAGCCCCCCGGTCGCGTTCCCCCATCAGCCGCTCGTGAACGTAAGCCGTCGCACCGATATCCAGGCCGCGCGCCGGCTGGCTGGCAATGATCAGGCGCGGGGTCTGGCTCAACTCGCGCGCCAGGATCAGCTTCTGCTGGTTTCCCCCAGACAACGTGCTGGCTCGCACGAACGGACCCGGCGCGCGCACGTCAAAATCGTCCATCACTTGGGCCGTGAACTGGTTGATGGCGCGGTCATTCAAGAAGCCGAACGAGGAAAAAGGCCGGCGCCTGAACAGCTTCAAGGTAGCGTTCCGGGCGACGTCAAAGCCCAGGATGAGGCCGTCGTTTTGGCGATCATCGGGGATGTAACCTGTACTGCGCTGCAGGAAGTCATAGGCGCCCCAATTCGAGGCATCCTCGTCCGCGATGACAAGCTGGCCGGCCTGCAGGGGGCGCAAGCGAACGATCGTCTCGGCCAGTTCGCGCTGGCCGTTGCCGTCAACGCCGGCAATGCCCAAAATCTCGCCGCTGCGGAGCGTCAGGCTCACCCCACGCACGGCCGGCAGGCCGCGGTCATCATTGGCGTGAACCGCCTTCACCTCCAACATCACCGGGCCAGTGGTGCGCTGAGCTGCCGGCGCCTCGACCGGCGCGGCGTCTTGTGCACCGGCCAGGACCAGCACCTGGTTTCTCTGCTCCGCGCGCAGGGCGACAAGATCGCGGCCGATCATCTCCCGGGCGAGCCGCGCCTTGTCGGTTTCGCGCGTCAAAGCCTCGAAGACCACCCGGCCGGCCCGGAGCACGGTGACGCGGTCGGTGAGCCGCATCACCTCGTCCAGCTTGTGGCTGATGAAGACGATCGCTTTACCTTGCTCGGCCATCTGCTTCAGGCTGGCGACCAGGCTGTCGGCTTCCTGCGGGGTCAGGACGGCGGTAGGCTCGTCAAGGATCAAAATCTCCGCCCCGCGATAGAGGCTGCTCAGAATCTCGACCCGCTGTTGCTGGCCGACCGAAAGATCCTGCACGATCGCGCGGGGATCGATCTGGACCCCATTCTCTTCCGCGACCTGCTGAACCCGGCGCTCGGCAGCCTTTATGTCAAGTAATCCGCGGCCCTTGAGGCCCAGGATGATGTTCTCAGTAACCGTCAAGGGCGGAACCAGCCTGAAGTGCTGGTGCACCATCCCGATTCCGTGGTGGATGGCGTCGGCAGGAGAGGCGATCGTCACGGGCTGGCCCCGCACCAGGATCTGGCCGGCGTCCGGTTGGTACAGGCCGAACAGGATGT
Organism: uncultured Chloroflexia bacterium; assembly: GCA_963774265.1. GTDB lineage: Bacteria > Chloroflexota > Anaerolineae > CG2-30-64-16 > CG2-30-64-16 > JALOOB01. The sequence continues at coordinate 185,616 of CAVZDU010000001.1, forward strand.
TCATCAAGGTGGTCTTCCCGGCGCCGTTCTCCCCCAGGAGGCCGTGAATCTCACCCTTGTGAAGTTCGAGATTGACCTGGTCGTTGGCAAGCACACCGGGAAACCGCTTGGTGATGCCGGCCATCTGCACGATGCCCATCGCCGTCCCTCCTGCGCGCTGGCGCACTTCAGCTCCCGATGGGCCTGACACCCGCCGGGAGTTGAAGTGCGCGGGAAGACGTCCTGCTATTCTTCCAGTTTGACGGAGTCCAGGTCGCCGAGGTCGAGCGTTCCGGCTTCGAACTGCTTCTGGGTCGCTTCGAACTTGGTCAGCGCTTCAGCAGGGATCTTGCTCTTGACTGCTTCGTTGAAGGCGAAGGACACGCCCTTGTTGGCGAACTCGATCCAGTACGTCTTGTTGCCGAACTGGTTGGCGCCGATCTCGTCGATCATCTGGCCGTAGACCGGGGCCCAGTCGTAGACAAAGCTCGAAATGACGTTGTCCGGCGCGAGGCTCGTCTGTTCGGCGATGTTGCCGAAGCAGAGCTTGCCCTGCTCCTTGCAGGCGCCCAGGACGGCTATGCCGATGCCGTCGCCGCTCTGCCAGACGATGTCGGCCCCGGCCTTCATCTGGCTCAGCGCGGCTTCTTTGGCGCCGGCCAGGTCATTGAAGTCGCCGACAAAGTTGTTCACCACCTTGGCATCCGGGTTCACCAACTTGACGCCCTGCATGAAGGCGACGTGGCCGCGATGAATCTCCGAGACGTCAACGCCGCCGACCGCGCCGATGAGTTTCGTTTTGGTCAGGTACCCGGCGATGATGCCGGCCAGGTAGCCGCCCTGCTCCATCTTGACATCATACACGCCGACGTTCGCCGCCAGCTTGTACCCGGTGCCGATCGCGAAGTGGGCTTTGGGGAACTCCGGCGCGACTTTGATGATGGGCTCCTGGAACTGGAAGCCATGGCCGACGATCAGGTCGTAGCCCTGCTGCGCGTAATCCCGCAAGGCCGGTTCGATCGAGACCGGGTCGTAAACCTGCTCGACGACCTTGAGTTCGACCGGGACCTTGGCGTTCTTGAACGGCGCGCTGCATGCCGTCGTAGGACGCCTGGTTCCAGGATACATCGTCCGCCCGACCGGGCAGGATCAGCGCCACCTTGAGCGGCTTAACGGCCGGCGCGGCTGTCGCGGCCGGTGCGGCCGCTGCGGCTTGCGTTGGCGCTGGCGCCTGGGTTGCAGGCGGCGGCGTCACGCATCCGGCCACGAGCACCAGCAGCAGCGACAGGCACACGATTGTACCAACGATTTGGACATGCCGAGACTTCATAGGGAACCTCCTCCGTTTTGTTGAATGAGATGATGGTGTTTCTCGAATCACGAGTTTGGCCTACGGGCAGGTTGATACCGGATGGTGGAAGCTGGCAGTACTATAAGGTGTTCGACGGCTCCCGTCAATATCCCAGGGGCGGTGCCCCGCTTGAATGCATCATGCGCCGATTCTGTAAACCGTAGTCGGCGACGCGACGTACAATTCACCGTTCGCGTCCTGCCCGAAGGTGCGTGGGTTGTTAAGCACCCCGCCGACCACCAGCATTTTCGTCACCGAGGACCCGCCCGCGGTGTGCCGCAAGGTCCACAGCTCTCCGCTGCAGTAGTCGGCAAAGAAATACAGCCCAGCCAGGAGCGGCTGGCTCGACCCGCGGTGCACATACCCTCCCGTGATCGAGCACCGGCCGCCGGAGTGGTCGTACTCGTGGATCGGCGCAACGACGGGCGGGTTCGACGCGCACGCGGGCGACCGATCGGTGGCGTTGGGCAGCGTTCCCTCCCAGCAGTCCCAGCCGTAGTTCTGCCCGCCCGGGTTGAGGGCGGGTTGGAAATCGATCTCCTCACGGCTGGCCTGTCCGACGTCCGCGATCCACAGGTCGCCCGTCAACCGGTCGAAGCTAAAGCGCCAGGGGTTGCGCAGCCCGTAAGCCCAAATCTCATCGCACGCACCGCCCGCCCCGTCCGCCAGCGGGTTGCCCGCGGGAATACCGTAATTAAGGCCGGCCGCGCTGCCACACTTTGCACCCCCTGTCGTGTCCACGTCGATGCGCAGGATCTTGCCGAGCAGGTTTCCGGTGTTCTGGCTGTTGTTCTGCGGATCGTACGAGCTGCCGCCGTCACCCGTGCTGATATATAAGTAGCCATCGGGACCGAAATGCAGCGCACCGCCGTTGTGGTTGTCGAAAGGCTGGCTAAACTCGATGATCACCGTCTCGCTGTTGGGGTCCGCCACATCGGGGTCGCCGCTGAGCGCAAACCGCGACACCCGCGAGTGGAGCCCGCCGCCCGCGGCTATATAGGTGTAGTTGACGTAGAGATAGCCGTTGGCAGCATGATTCGGGTGGAAGGCCAGCCCCAGCAAGCCGCGTTCGCCGCAACACGCGATCCGCGTGCTGATGTCGAGGAAGGGGGCTGTCAGCAGGCCGCCGTTCTTGAGGATGCGGATCTGGCCGCCCTGCTGGACGATGAAGAGGCGGCGATCCTGCGGGTCTCCGTCGCCCGCGTGGGTCACGTCGGTGATGTCGGCCAGTCCCGACGCGACCGGCGTGATGCGCACCTGGCTGGGCGCGGCCGTCCCTCCCGCGACGAACGGCAGATAAACGGTGGATGGACCCGCCGCCCTCCCCAGGGCCGGACCCATCATCACGACCAACAGCAGCGCGAGTAACAGCGCTCTGCGGCCTGCGCTACGGTGACCAGACATGCGGACCCCCTCCGGGCGCCGCGTCGTGCGCGGCGAACCTGTGCATAATATGCACCATTTCCAGGCCCGCCGCAGTCGCGCAGCTTCCGATGCCGGCGCACCACCAGGACGATCCGGTTACTGGTGCACTGGTGCACTTGATTTCGGAGGGATATACACACACACACCGCCCTGGCACAATGGACGTGCTCGAAAACGCGGATGACTCTGTAGAACCCCTGCCGCCACTGCCACAAACGTTGGGCTGCCTGTTGGCACGCGATAAAGCGGCTTACTACCCGAGCAGCGCCGCTCTCCAGACTCCCTGTAACGCCCGATAATCCAGCAGAATGATCCCCTCTTCTTTGACGCGCTCTTTCGCCTGTTGAGACGTCCAAAAATCAAAGTCCGTCTGGCGTATGTGATTGCCGTCGGGTTCTATGGCCAGCAACTCAGCATTGTCGAGACCGGGATGGACCGCCCACTCACTCAGACCAACCGGCAACTCGTGCAGCATCTGTGCATAACGAGCGGCTTTGGTGACTGGATCCAGGCCGTAGCTGTCCAAAAAGTCGTAATCGCTGGCCGGTAAGCCCTGGCTGTGCACCTTTTCGATCCATGGTCGTCCGCGCACGCGGAGTGCCAGGCCGTATTCTTTGGCCAGCCGAAACATCAGATCACGGTAATCGACCCACTCTGAGATGACGGTGAGGTGCACCGCGAAAGGATTTCGGGACGAGCCGCGAGGAAACGCATGGCGCGTAGAGCCCAAGGGCAGGGGACCATCAAGCTCGTGGAACGGACCACGCCTGCCTGCAACGTTTGAAAGATGGCCTCGTTGACCGCATGGCACATCCCAAAATCATCGGCGTTGACAATCAACAAAGGCGCATCAACCGGATATCCCAGCAGGCGGTTTGTTTGGCCTTTGTTTGGTGGCGTCATCTCGCTGCACACTCCGTGCGGATAACATACCACGCATGGCAAATGCCGGCAATGAGTTACGGTGAGGGAGGTGTGTGTGTCTATCCCCCCGAAATCAAGTGCACTAGTGCACAAGTCCGCGTACGGACAGTGATCCGGCTGGGCATATGACCTCACGCGTCGCTGTGACTCGCCTCCCGCACGACATCCCACACGGCATCTGGATGCTTGGCAGCAACCAGCAGCAGGACGCGCGCGGGCCCGACCGGCGCGCGCCGGCCTTGCTCCCAGTTACGTAGGGTCTTGACGCTGATGCCCAACAGTGCGGCAAACCGGGTCTGCGACAGCCTGTAGCCTTCCCGGATGCCCGTCACGTCCAGGGGCTCGCGCTCCACGGTGAAAGTCCGCACTGGCGCGGCTTCCCCGCGTACGATCCGCCCCGCCTCATCGATGCTTGTCATGAGCTCCGCAAACAGCTTGTCATTCATTGCCATATCGCCTCCACTGCCTTCTTCAACAGGCGCAACTGCTCAGGAGACAGATCGTCCTGCTCGTTCTTGCCGTAAATCAGCAGCATATAGAACTGATCGCGGCTGAGGAGGTTGTGCTTTCTGACACCCAAATCTACCACAATCGGGATATCACAGGAAACCGACCAGCGCGGGATGAGACTCAAGATAGTCGTGTGTTTCGACGGCTCGGTGTCAATCACCCTGCCCACGGTCTTGAAATTGCAACAGCAATGCAACCAACATACAAATATAGAACAAGCGATACACTTGGTGTAGACCGACTGCATAGTGAGGCCGTTACGCCGCGGAGAAGCACCGATGGTTGCAGAAAAGAAGTTGCCTTCTGTCCAGCCTTTCAGGCCAAGCAAGATCCATAACTTCTATCGCTGGGTCGACAGGTTACCGGGGCCATCCTGGTTCTATTACGCCGGCATAGTCGTCGTCGCAGGCCTGCTCAACAATGCTGTCGCCTGGCGGGAGCAGGTGCTCGCCCCAGGCGAGATCAACATGTATTACGGGCTTACGGCTTTCTTTATTGGGTACTACCTGTTTGCTAATGACATCCTGCTGCGGGTCGCCCGGGAATCGCTGATCGAGTTCCAGCCGCTGCTCGGTATTCCGGGAGCGAGCGCGATCGGATTGTGTTCGAGTTTACCCACATTCCTGAGAAGGGCTCGACGGCGGCCTTTGTGGTCGGGGCCGGAATCGGTTTTGTCCTGGCCCTGATGCAGGTGCAGACCGCGGTTGAGATGAACAATGCCTTTCCAGAATTCGAGGTGACCATTTTCTCCTTGACCTTCGGGATGATTTTCTTCTCGGTCTACCACGTGACCCGAGCATTCACCCTGATCAAGAGGGTGTTCGATAACCTGAAGACAGTCGACATCTACGACCAAAACTCCATCTATGCCTTGTCCAGGTATTCCGGGTTAGTGGTCGTGCTAACCGCAGTGGCGATATACCTGACATTTGTCCTTGCCCCCTCCCTGACCGAGCTGGCGAGCTACTACTGGGTGGCCTTCAACGCTGGTGTAGGAGTCCTTGCCTTGGCGATATTCTGGCTGCCGTTGCGAGCCGTGAACCGCAAATTGGTGTCGGAGAAGCGCAGGCTTCTGAAGAACGTATCTCTCCGCATCAAGGATACTGTTTGAGCTCATTCACAGCAGGATGGATCAGCACGAGTTGAAAGATATCACGGAACTACGAGAGGCGCTGGATGCGCTGAGGGCGGAGAAGGAGTACTATTGAGTCCATTCGCACTTGGCCATGGCGGCCGACTACATTGACCGGCGTGCTAACTGCGATTGTCTTGCCTCTTCTCATAGGCTTGCTGCTGAAGATCGTGACGCGACTGCTCAACTTCTGATTTGATACTCTGACGGCCTATCGTTCCGCACCCTTGATCCAGGAACGAGTCAGCTGGGAAGCAGTTGTTGGAGGAAATCGGCCGGGGAGAAGATCGGAAAACCTATCCCTCTGAATTGGTGTCCAACAGGACGCGGGTCACAAATACTTCTCCACCAGATGCTGCGTGTACGCGTCTGCCAGGTCATTATCGCTCGGCGCGGGGCCTCCCCCCTTGAGCGCGCCTCGTAGTTGTCCGAAGGGTATGATGCGCCTCCGTTTATGATGAGCAGGCGGGGGCGCGGACTGGCGCATGCCGCGCAACAGTTCTTCGACCAGGCGAAGCTGCTCGCTCAATGGCAGGCGTTTCGCTTCGGACACAATCTCACGATAACCCATACAAGCCTCCTGTACGCCATTCTACACCAGGAGCCCTGGCCCATCAACCTCAGAAAGTGTGAGGAGAATGGAGAACGCCAGCGGCGCCCCATCAAGGGGCGCCGCCGGGGGTCGGGTCATTATGGCGTTCGACTCATCAGGCGAGACGCCGCCTATCGCTTAGCCTCCCACTTCTCGCACCAGACGAGCTCGTTGAAGTGTTGGCCCTTGAATTCCGACTCGCCCATGATCTTCCGGATCACCGCACGGATCACGGTCTGGGTGTTCTTGTAAGCATTAATGTACGTCTTGACCATCGGCACATCGGTCAGGTGAGTCGTGAAGTTGAGCGATACAAACACCGTCGGCTTCTCCCAGACGAACCAGGGGATGTCGGCGCCCATCGGTGCAAGCCACTTGATCCGGTAATTGTTCTCCGCAGCGTAGCCCCGGATGTCGGAGAACTCCAGGACGGCATCGAACCTGGCGTTGAAATCCGCGACCTTGCCGCCGATGCGCTGGGCGCCGTCCGCGAGGGTGACCTCGAAGCCGACCCGCTCCAGCTCTTCCTTGATCAGGTCCTCGATGCCGGCCTTGGCCTTGTAGATGCCGAACTTTTCCTCGAGCTTCAGCACGTGCAGCTCGATGCGCTTGTGCGTCTCAGGCCGAATCGGCAGCTCATTCCTGGTGTTCTTGACCAGCGAGATGCACTTGTCGGCCGCGTCCTCGGCCAGGGCCAGGTGTTCCGCGCAGCCCACGGTTGCCAGACCCTCCACCGGCGGCGTCAGCTTGCCTTCCCCCTGGGCCTTGTGGAGGCCGATGGCCGCCTTGACGGCCAGGATGCGCCGCAGCGCGTCGATCAGGCGTTCTTCCGTGATGACGCCATTGCGGTAGCCGTCCAGCATGTAGCCGAAATCCTCTTCTTCGTCGCGGAAGAACAGGAACATGTCGCAGCCCGCGGCGATCGCGCCCGGGACGGCATCTCGGCGTTTCATCGCGCCCGCCAGGCCCAACATGTGCGAGGCATCCGTGGTGACCAGGCCGTTGAAATCCAGCTGCGTCTTGAGCAGGCCGTTGATCAGCTCGGGCGCCAGGGTGGCCGGCATCACCTCATCATAGGTCATGCCCGGCACGAGCTTGTAGGAGTAATACGGCAGCGCGATGTGCCCGGCCATGATCGACATCAGCCCGTCGCCGATCAGCTTCTTGTAGACCTTGCCGAAGGTGGCATCCCATTCCTCGGGGCTCAGCTCGTTGACCCCGAGCACGATGTGCTGGTCGCGCTCTTCGGTGCCGTCGCCGGGGAAGTGCTTCACGCAGACGGCGAGACCGCTGTGCTGGATGCCCTTGATGTACTGGGTCGTGTATTTGAGCACCGTGTCGGCATCGGTGCCGTAGGCGCGGGTGTTGACGATGGTGTTGCGCCAGTTCGTGAGGATGTCGACGCACGGGTCGAAGTTCCAGTTGACGCCGATGGCTGCCTCTTCGCGGCCGGCCACATAGCCGACGTTATAAGCCACTTCCTCGCTGCCGGAAGCCTCCACCGCCGCGGCCGACGCGATATACGTGCCATCGCCGCAGCAGCCGTCCCCGCCGTTGTCGCAGTTGGCAGCGATCAGGAGGGGATCTTGCTCTCAGCCTGGACGCCCTTCAGAAACTCATAGATCTCTTTCGAGTCGCTCCCCGAGTCCTTGTAGCGCTGCCCGCCGTAGTGGTATTTCTGGAGGGTTTTCCTGGCCGTCTCGAGGTTGAGGTTGTGATTGTGGCTGATGAAGAGCTGACCGATCTTCTCCTCCACCGTCATGCCGGCGATGGTCTGTTCCACCCACGCGATCGCCTCGTCATCCAAATAATACGGTTTCGCCTTCAGGTTGACCAACTTGCCCATCTGATTCTCCTCCTTCTGTAAGCTGCACAAGAACAATCCGCTCCGATACGCACTATTTGAAGGGAGTTGTCTTCATGCCGGTGAAAGCGCGCACCTGGGCGGTGATCCCGCGCTCGACGGGCAGGCGTTCCATACTGGTCGCGCCGTAGAACCCGTTGATGCCAGGCATGCGCTGCAGCGCCCCGGCCACGTTCTCAGGATCATCAAACGGCCCGCCGTGGCAGATCACCAGGATATCCTTGCGGATGCTGCGCGCCGCTGCTGCGATTCGGGTGGTGGTGTCAATAGCCTCGTCCATGGTCATCGCCACCGCCGCGCCGATCGTCCCGCCTGTCGTCAGGCCGACGTGCGCCACGATCATATCCGCACCGGCCTTGGTCATCGCAATGGCTTCTTCTTCGGTGAAGCAGTACGGTGTGGTCAACAGATCCATCTCGCGCGCCAGGCGCACCATCTCAACTTCTTTGTCATAGCCCAGTCCGGTGGCTTCCATGTTCGCGCGCATCTTGCCGTCAAACAGACCCACGGTGGGGAAGTTCTGCACGCCCGAGAACCCCGTTTCTTTGACCTGCTTCAGGAACACAGGCATCAGGCGGAAGGGGTCAGTGGCATTCACGCCGGCCAGCACAGGCGTCTTTTTAACCACCGGCAGCACCTCACCGGCCATCTCCATCACGATCGCGTTCGCGTCGCCATAGGCGAACAGCCCGGTGATCGAAACGCGCCCGGCCATCCGGTAGCGCCCGGTGTTGTAGATCACGATCAGATCAATTCCGCCGGCCTCTTCACATTTAGCCGAAATACCCGTCCCGGCGCCTCCACCAATGATGGGGGTGCCCGCGGCAGCTTTGGCATACAGCTTCTTCAGGATCTCTTCACGCGAAATAGCCATTCTTGATTCTCCTGTCTGTCGGTTTCCTAGCCTTTTTTCAACATCGCCAGCAGCGTTTCTGCCACCCTGCCCGAAAAGGCCGGATTGTTCACGTCCAGATCGCTGATTTCCACCGGGATATCCGCGCGCAGATCGGCGGTCAGCGCATCCACGAAGGCCTGGTCGGCTTCCGGCCACCAAAAGGGCTTGCCGGGAAAATCCACCTCGGAAAAGCCGCCCATCGGAATGAACACTCGCACCGGTCCGCTGGCCGCGTTGAGCTTCTCTGCGAATACGCGCCCCATGCGCCGGTTTTCTTCGATATTCGTGCGCATCAGCGTCACGTTGGGGTTCCATTTGTAGAATAGCCGGTCAGAGTACCTGGTCGGGATGGTTTCCGGCGCCCAAAAATTGCACATATCAATACAGGCCGGGGTGACCACCTGCGGCACGCCCGCGCGACCAGCGGCTTCCAAGCGGTGTGGGCCGGCGCTCAATACGCCCCCGCACACCTCATCCGCCCACTCAGTAGTCGTCAGATCCAGTACGCCGTCAAAATAGCCACTGTCGGTCAGCATTTCCATCGTCTTGCCGCCCGCGCCAGTGGCATGGAAGACCAGCACCTCGTAGCCGGCCGCTTCCATGATCTGGCGGGCGTGATCCACCGCCCGGGTGGTGTTGCCAAATTGCGTCGCGGCGATCAGCGGGCGTTCCTGCTCGGCGCCCGCCGTCTCGGCGACTGCCACACCGCTCACCAAACCGCAGATGGCCCCGGCCGCGTTGGTAAAGATCGTGCGGCTGATGCGGTTCAGCCCGGCCACATCGACGATCGAGGGCATCATGGTGATGTCAGTGGTGCCGACATAGGCGCTGGTATCGCCCGAAGCCACCGTGCTGACCATCAACTTGGGCACCCCCACCGGCAGGGAGCGCATGGCGCTGGTGCCCATCACCGTGCCGCCGCCTCCGCCCATGGAAATCATGCCGTCGAACGCGCCCGTGTCATAATACTTGCGCGCAACGACAGCCACGCCGCGCACCATCACCGCCATGGCCTCACCGCGGTCTTTCTTCGCGATCAGCTCGGCCAGGGACGCGCCCCCGGCTTCAGCCACTTCAGCCGCGCTGATATCCGGCGCAAACGCCGGCTCGCCCAACACACCCACGTTGATCACCAGCGTGCGGCAGCCGCGCTTTTCAATCTCCGCTTTGAGAAAAGCAAACTCCGGCCCTTTGGTATCCAGGGCAGCCACGATCGCCACGGTTTTTGCCATTGGAAAGCCTCCTACACCCCAAGATACTCCTGACGCAGTTCCCGGTTACCCAAAAACGCTCCAGCCGCCGCTTCGTACACAGTCTTGCCGCTGACCAGCACGTAAATGCGCTCAGCCAGCGCAGCAGCCACGTGAATATTCTGCTCCACCAGTAAAATGGCAATATCGTTTCTCAATAACTCGCGGCAAGTCTCCACCACCCGGTCCACCGCCACCGGCGACAGCCCCTCGGACGGCTCGTCCAGCAGGATCAGGTTGGGGTTGGTGACCAGGGCACGGCCGATGGCCAGCATCTGCTGCTCGCCGCCACTCAGGCGCGCCCCGCTGATCCGCCGCCGGTTGGCCAGCTCGGGGAACAACTCAAATACCTTCTTCGGCGACCATTCGCTCGCCTTGCCGGTTTTGCGGTAGGTCAGGGTCAGGTGTTCCTCAACTGAAAGCGAGGGGAACAAGCGGCGGCCTTGCGGCACATAGCCCAGCCCCAGCCCGGCGATAGCAAACGATCTCTTGCCGGCCAGGTTGCGATCTTTCCACAGAATATCACCCGAACGCGGCGGAGTAAGCCCCATGATGGCGCGCAGCAGGGTTGTTTTGCCCATGCCGTTGCGTCCCAGCACGGCCACACATTCGTTGCCGACCTTGAGCGTGCAGCCCTGCAGGACATGGCTCTCGCCGTAATAGGCATTCAGGTCTTTGACTTCCAACGTGGCATGCTCAGGCATAGGAGCTCCCCAGATATACTTCTTGCACTTCCTGATTGGCGCGGATCTCTGCCGGGGTTCCTTCGGCGATGACCTTGCCACGGTTTAGCACGGTGATGCGGTCAGCCAGGTCGAGCACGATTTCCATATCGTGTTCGATGAGAATCAAGGTCACATCCCGCGGTAGTTCGCGGATCAATCCGGACAGGATCACCCGCTCGGAGGGAGACAAGCCCGCGGCAGGTTCGTCCAGCATAATCAGGCGCGGGCGCATGGCAATCACCATGCCCACTTCCAGCTGGCGCTGCAGCCCGTGCGACAGGTCAGCCACCTTGTGGTCGAGATAATCGGCCAACCCTACCTGTCCGGCGACCTCGCGAGCCCATTCGCGTTCTGCTTTGCGGCCCTGCCACAGGTTGAGAAAGTGAAATGTCAGTCCCTGGTTGGCCACGCTCGCCAAAAACAGGTTTTCTTCCACTGTCAGGCTGAGGAACAACTGCGAAATCTGGTAGGTGCGCCCCAGCCCCATGCGGGCGCGCTGTTGGACGGACTTACGGGTGATATCGTGATCAAAAACAACGATGCGCCCCTCGTCGGCCGGCAGCTCGCCCGCGATCACGTTAAATAGGGTGGTTTTACCGGCGCCGTTGGGGCCGATCAAAGCACGCCGTTCTCCGATGGGCACGGACAGATGAACTGACCGCACCGCTTGAACGCCACCAAAGCTTTTGGAGACAGACGTTACCACGAGGGCATGCTTCTGATCGGGCTTATCCATTGGGTTGGCTACTCCTGGTTGCAACTCACTGGCTTCCAACCCCCTCTCCGCGCCGGGGTCGCCCTCGCCTCCGGGCATTGCCGGAGGCGAGGGCACGCAAAGCGGGCGCCGAGGGAGAGCTCGGTTCTACTTGCCGAACTGGACGTAGGTGTACGCGCTGTCGGCCTTCAGCATATCCGGCGCCATATCCGAGCACTTGTCAGGCGGGAAGGTGTTGCCGTCGGGCTTCTGCGCCATGTAGATATCCGGATTGTATGGGCCAAACTGGCTGACATTCGTCACCGTCAACAGACCCTTGTTGTATAACGTGCCGTCGGCAGCCTTGGTCACCTCGCGGATATACACGTTCTCGATGGCGGCATGCCACTTGGGATCCAGCTTGACAGGTCCGCGTGGATCGTCCGTCAGATCGACGGCCAGCATGGCATCCACCAGCGCGGTCTTGTCTGTGATGTCACCCTTGCGAGCGTCGATCGCGCGCAGGATGACGAGCATGGAAGAATAGGCGAACTCGGAGGCCGCCGACGGAGAATGGCCCCATTTCGCCATGAACGCGTCCTTGAACTTGGTCCATTCGGGAGTCGCCAGGTCATCGGCCGTGTGATGTGGCGAGAGCGAACCGGCGATGTCGGCGGGCATGGAATCCAGATCGGGTTTTTCGAAGGTGTTCGACTGCCCGACCAGGGGCATCTTGGCAACCATGCCGAGCTCGGCGTACTGCTTGATGAAGTTGACCGCATCGCCGCCCGCGCCGTTATACAGCACCGCGTCGTAGCCCTTATCCAGCGGGATGGACGCGATCATCGAGGAGAAGTCAGAGGTGGTGCCCGGAGGGAACCACACGCTGGTCACTTCCTCGCCACCGCCGCGGCAGAAGCCGCGCTTGAAACCGCCGCCCTGATTCCAGGGGTAGGAGTAGTCTTCACCGATTTGGTAGATCTTCTTATAGCCCTTTTCCTTGGCCAACCAGTAACCGAACACGTCCATCGACTGGGCGCCGGTCCAGGTGGTGCGCACGATCATCGGGTAGAACGAGCGCATGGTCATGTCCTCGGAAGCCGAGTACATGGGCACCACCGGAATGCCCTTGTCCTTCATGTAATCGCCCACGGCCAGGCCTTCATCGCCCGAGACCATACCGGTCAGGATGTCAACCTTATCCTGCTCGACCAGTTTCTTGGCCTTGGTGACGGCCTGCTCGTTGTCGAGCTGATCGTCTTCGTAAATGACGGTGATCGTCTTGCCGCCGGCCGTGTACTTGGCCTGCTCCAGCGCCAGTTCCGCGCCTTCCTTCTGCATCTTGCCGAAAGAAGAGAACACGCCGGTGAACGCGCTGATGAAGCCGATCTTGATTTCGCCGCCCGCCGCGGGAGCCGCCGGGGCCTCAGTGGCTGCGGGGGCCGCCGCAGGGGCCTGGGTGGCCGCCGGGGCTGCCGCAGGGGCCTGGGTGGCCGCCGGGGCTGCCGCAGGGGCCTGGGTGGCTGCCGGGGCTGCCGGAGCCGGCGCGGGCGCGCAGCCCGCAAACAGCATCGAGGCCATGAGGATCATGGACAGCACGACAAAGAATTTCTTGTCCATTTTTCTTCTCCTTTAAATCTAGTCAGTCTGATCGAAGCATAGGGTCACCTCAGGGAGCAGTTACAGCTCATCCGCCTCCTTTCTCCTGTGGCCCACTTCCCTGAGCGGGCCGCCCGAAAAAGCCGCGCAGGAAGGCCAGCTTCTCGCCTTTGCGAATCGAATCCAGCAGCCCCAGGATACCTGTCGGGGAAAACAGCACCGTCAGGACGAAGATGATGCCAATGACCGTATTGTAGCGCTCGGTCACCTGGCTGATGAGCACATCCAGCCAGACTGCAATGACGGTGCCCACCACCGGGCCCCAGAAGTAGCTGGCCCCGCCCAGGATCACCATGAGCAGCACCCAGATGGTGCGGCTGAGTTGGATGGTCGTAGGGGTGATAATGCCGGTGTTGTACGTCGCCAGGATGCCGCCGATCCCGGCGTAGACCGCGGCGATCAGGAAGGCCACCACGCGGATCCAGTAGACCGGGTAACCCAGCGCAGCCATCCGGCGGGGGCTCTCCCGCACGCCGTTCAGCACCAGGCCAAAAGGCGAGCGGGTGATGCGCCGCAACAGGACCAACCCCAGCACAAACAGCACCAGCGAAGCCCAGTAATAGTTGCTCGTATTGTTGAAGTTCACCCCTAAGATGGTGAAAGGGCGAATGCCGCGGATACCCGCCCAGCCGTGCAGCAATGTAGTGTTCTGCTGCGCAAAGGCCCAGCAGATTTGCCCGAAGGCCAGGGTGATCATCAGAAATACAATCTTGTGGGTGCGCATGGCGATCATCCCGAAGAACAACGCCAGCAGCAGCACCACGCACACGGCAATGACATCTGCCAGGGGGAAGGGGATGCCGCGCTCGTAGCCCAGCAGGCCGATCGCATACCCCGCCGTGCCAAAGAATGCGCTCTGCGTCAGGCTGACCATGCCGCCCTGTCCGATCAAGAAACCCATGCTCAGGGACAGGAAACCGAAATAGATGATGCGGATGAAAGTAGTGATGGTGTATTGCTGCGCATATAGCGGCAGCAATACCAACAGCACAGCCGCCACCAACCCTAGTGCCAGCCTGGGGAGATTTGCGCGATTCAGGCTCATAGCTGCCTCCCAAGCAGACCCTGAGGACGGATCGCCAGCACCAACGCCATGGGGATGAAGATCAGGAAGTACGAGTACTGCGGCATATAGGCCAGCCCGAAGGAGATGATCTGCCCCAGGATGAGCGAACTGACAAATGCGCCTGCCAGGCTGCCCATCCCGCCCAGAATGATCACCACCAGTGAATAGGTCAGGATGGTGGTATCCCCGCCAGGGGAAAGCTGCAGGTACGAACCGCCCAGCACCCCGGCGAAACCCACCAGCAGCGAGGCCAGCACAAACACGAAGGTGTAGATTACGTTGATATTGACGCCCAGCGCGCTCGACCGTCTCGCGGTCATCCACGCCCGCGCGCACCGCCGCGCCCAGCTTGGTCCGATACAGCACCAACCACAGCACGACTGCAATCAATACCGCCAGCCCCATGAGGACATAGCGAAACCCGGGATAGGTGACGCCCAGGATGGTGATGGACGGGTTGAACACTTTGGGCACATTCAGCGTCAGCGGGTGGCGTTCCCAGAAGACCAGCGCCAGGTCTGCGATAATCATCGAAAGTGCCACGGTTAGCAGCGTTTCGGGCAGATCGCCGCCGCGCACGCGCGCCAGCATGGTGCGCTCAAAGACAAAGCCCAGCAGCGCGATCGACAACCCACCCGCCAGCAGCGCCAGCGGCCAGTTCCCCGTGGCTTTGACCACCGAGTAACCGATGTACCCGCCCAGCATGTAAAACGCGCCGTGCGCCAGATTGACCACGCGCATCAACCCGAAGGCCAGGGTCAAGCCGCTGCCCAGCACGAACAGGATGGCCGCCTGCGTCAGGCCGTTGAGGATCAAGAGGGCTAGTTTAAGCTCCATCGCTTCTTCCAGATCTTCCTTCGGGGATAAGGCCGGCTTGTGCGCGGCTGCCACATTATACAGCAAAATTGTCTGCGCCGCCCAACCTACCTGCAACGGACTCTTCAACTCTGTACAATGTGGTATCATGTTGGTCAGCCACGGACCAAGTTGAGCCCACTCGTCGACCCTGCCGTAGGAGGAAGTTCCATGCTCCACGCGTTCGCCATCCCGCTTCTCGCCCGGCTTGGGCTCGTCATAGCACTCCTGGCGCCCCAGGGCCTGCCTATGACCCAACTGGCGCCCCCGGCGCACCCGAAATCTGCCCCCGCGGTTGAGCGGCCTGCCGTTCCCGCGGCGCCGCAAAGCGAGGTCACCCTCAACCCCGCCGCCGACGCCACGATCTCCGTTGGCTCTCCCGACACCAACCTCGGCGGCGACGCGCTCTTGTGGACGCAGATGGGCTCCTTCATGAAGGTCCAGTCAGATCCCGCTGCCGGCGTCAACACGGGCCCGCGCGAACAGGCGCCGAGGAGCCCGGCCTGGGAGCCGACGCAACGGGCCTTGCTGCGATTTGACCTGCCGGCCGGCGTCGTGATCGATGCGGCGCGGCTCCTCCTGAAGCCCGATCAGGCGGGGGGTGCGGATTCCGTGGTGCTGACCGCCTACCAGATCACCTCGGACTGGACGGAGATGGGCGTCACTTGGAATAACCAGCCGCCCCGGGGGTCGCTCTACGCGCAAGGCACCGTGGGTGTGGCAACCTCGTGGGTCGCCTGGGACGTCACGGAGATCGCCCGCGCCTGGCAGGCAGGTCCGAACTACGGCCTGTTGTTGGAGCCCGCGGAACCGACTACCGTCGTCTGGTACCGGTCGTTTCTAAGCCGGGATCGGAATCCCGTCCAGAACCTGCCGCAGTTGGTGGTCACCTACCATCTTCCCAACGCCACCCTCTACGCGCCTCCCGGCGGACGGCCCGGCGCCGAGCTGCCGGTGGCGGGGCAGAACTACCCGCCCAGCGCCGCGATCACCCTGCAGCTGGAGCGCGGCGGCAGCAGTTGGTCGTGCGGCAGCGCCAACGCGGATGGCGCGGGCACACTGCAGTCGCGTTGTACCGTGCCCCTGGCCCTGCCGGTCGGCGAGGCAGTCCTGAGCGCACGTTCGGTGAGTGGCGCCCTGCTGGCCTCAGCCGCGGTGCAGATCCTGGCGGGCCCCGGCTTGCAGATTTCCCCGGCGTCCGGCCCGCCTGGCACAGTGGTCCAGTACTCCGTCACGAACCTGGTCGCCGGCAGCCTGCGCCTGGACTACGACGGTGTGCCGCTGGTCGGCCCGCGGCCCGTCGCGAGTGGCGCCGCCAGCGGCTCGTTCGTCGTGCCGGCCGACCGGCCATCGCCGCTGGGCAGCGCGACCGCGGTCAAGGCAGTCAACATCGCCGGCCGCCAGTCTGCCGGCGCGGCAGAGGTCGTCTTCCGGTCACAACCTGCCACGGCGCCCCCGAGTTTTCAGTTCACCTCGGCCAGTGCGTCCGGGGCCCACCTAGTGCAGAATCAGGCCACCTTTTCGGTGACAGCAAGATGTGACTCATGATCACAGCCAAAGTGCGCACAGACCCGGTCGGCCAGTTCCTGCGCCGTGAGCAGGCGAGCCGGCTCGACGACCTTGCGCTTGCCGTGCACCCAGTGCGGCTCGATGCGATTGAGCCAGGGGCTCTTGCTGGGCAAGTAGCAGGCGACGATGCGCACGCCCTGGCCTTGCTGCCTGACCGCTCGGTTGTGCGTCGCGCATCCAGTGCGCACCTCTTTGCTGATGTGCCAGGAGGCGTTGTCCCAGATCATGAGCAGCGCCTTCTTGCCCAGCTTGGCCAGCTTCTCGCAGCACCAGGCCAGGTACTGCGTGGTGACCGCACTGATCGGGCGGTCCTCGACGAAGCGCAGCCAGACCTGTTCCGGCAGGGTCTCGGGCGCCGCCGGACAGGAAACCAGCAGGCCGTAGCAAGCCAGCGCCTTGCGATCAGGATCATCCTTGGGCGCCGTCTGCTCGATCAGGCGCAAGGCCTGCGTCCTCGTCAGCCCAGGCGTGCAGGCTGCGGTTGCGTCACCCGGCTCCACCAGACCTCATCCTGAAAGCCCAAGGCGTACTCGGGATGGCGCTCGGCCAGTGCGATCAGTCGGTCGCGGTCGCTTTTTTTCGCGCATACGCCGGATCAGGGCTGGTGATCCACTGCTTGGCCCGCTTCCAGCGCACGCCCAGCCGCTGCAGGGCCGTCCGCACCGCTTCCCGGCTGACCCGTTCCGGCGTCAGGCCCTGCTCGAAGCTGACCTCGGCGGCCAACTCCAGCGTCCACAGGCTGGTCTCTTTGCCGAAGTTGCGCGGACTCTGGTGCAGCAGCGCCCTGCAGTTGCTCGGCCTGGGCCGCATCAAAGCCACGCTCGATGGTGTGCGCTACCGACGAACCGGCCGTCAAGCGCCTCCAGCCCCGCCCGGTTGAAGGCATTGATGGCATTGAGGGCCGTATCGGTGTCACAGCCCAACTCGGCCGCAATCTGCGAGGCCCGCTTGCCGCTCGCACTCGCCAGCAGAATCTGGCAGCGCCGCAGCACGAAGGCATCACGCGAGCGCAGCCCGGCCGTCAAGGCGGCTCGCTCCTCATCGGTCAATTGTCGAACGTAGATCGGTGCTCTTGCCATGCCGCATAGATAACACACCGATCACCCGATCTGCAACTACACTAGCGCCCGGCGAAACCTTCACCGTGACCGGCCACATCAGCCCGGCCGCCGGGGCCGCGCTCCAGGGTTACCAGGTGCTGGCGATGTGGCAGGACAGCGCAGGTCACGCCATCCCCATCAGTCTCCAGCCCGGTACGATCGGCGCCGATGGGCAGTTCCGGGTGCACGCCCGCCGCGCCCAGCCTGCGCTTGGGCGATGCCTGGTCGAGCGCAGGCTCCGCCGAAGGACTCCACCTGACGTTGTTCGAGCCCGGCTCCGAGAAAAGCGCCGATTTCCGCACAGCGTACACCGGGTCCTTCTCACTGGCCCTGCAGGTACACGTGACCAGCAGCCTGGACGGGCACGAGATCGAGAATGCCGTGGTGAGGATCGAGGACTACGGCGGCTTGAAACCCCAAACTCGGGACGAGACGAATCAACTCGGAGGCTGGGCCAAGGCTCAGTTTGGGAACCTCGATCTAAAGAACTACCTCTGCAGCAAACCGTGGGCGCAGGAGACCACGCCGGCGGGAGAGGCCCTGGTCCAGTTGCCCCATGCCGAGGCGCTGGAAGTCAATCCCTGGTACGGCGACCTGGAAGCAGATGTCTTTAAGAAGGTGACAGCCCTGTCGGTCCAAGCGAGCAGCGCCACGGCCCCAGGGGGCGCCAGAGAGGCAGACGCGGCAGGCGCTGCCACCCACGAACCCGCCGACCGGCTCCCAATGGAAGCACAAAACGATCCACGTGAATGCGTTGCTGGCAGGGTTCGGCGTGCTCGGTGCAGATGGCCAATGGTACGGCTACACCACGGACGTGTACTTCAACACGCAGACCGGCGAAATCGTGGATGCCTGGAGTCACGCCCTCGGCAATCCATTCGAGGTGGTGCTCGATCCCATCCCGGCGGGCGAGATTCCCTTCAAGTTCTCTCCCGTGCTGACCGCGGGGATTCCGGAGCCGGGCACGGACCCCACCATCTACGGCAAATTCCTGAGCTTCACCGGCATCTCGGGCGGGCTTGTGACGCTGCCGTCTGAGCTGGCCAGCGTCCAATTCGCGATCCCCTGGAAGCTGAATGATTACGTCGAGAAGGTGCGCGTGGAGCTCGCGGGGCAGGTCCTCGTGCAGGCTCCGCCGCTTCAATATCCGACGGCCGGGATGTGCAGCACGTCAGACCCCCAGATCGGCGAATGGGGGCTTTACGACTTGAAGCTCCCGTACCCGGCGATCGCGGCCGGAGTCCACGAGCTGAAGATGATCGTAAAGCTGAAGACCGGCGCCGAGGTGCCCCGGCTGCTGAAATTGCGCTTCGTCGATGCGCCGGCATGGTTCCGCATGTCGGCGGCCGGCCGGCGGTGGGCGGAGTGGAAGGGCGGCGGCTACGAGCTCCGCGAAGAACTGATTGGGCCTGAAGCAGGGACCGTCGACGCCTCGTCTACGGCAGCGGAGACGCCGAAGAGCGGCGCGGTCACCAACAAGGCAACGCTGAAAACTGTCCACACCGAGCAGATTGGCTTTGGGGGCGACGCCACCGGTGCGGCAGAGTACAGCGCTACCGGCATGAAGGTCCTGAATCAAACGGCCCAGAATGTGACGGGCAAGGCGCAGGGGGAGCAGTCCACGGCCCTGGTGTCCGTCCAGGCGGCCAGCTCGCCGGACTCCAACTACACAATCCCGATCAACTTCTCCGAGGAACTCTTCGACACCGGCACCCTCCCACTCATGCAAGGCGCACTCAACCTGCTGGACATTGTCGAGGTGACGGTGGGGGCAGAGGGCGGCTCGTCGGCCTGGTTGGGCATCCAGGGCAGTGTGACCGTTGGGGACGGCGCGCAGGCCATCGATCTCACGATCAAGCCCGAGGCCAGCGTATGGGGCACCTACTCGCTCGGGGTTTCTTTCCTGACGGTCGTCGCAGCCGCGAAGGCGGAGCTTTCCGCCAATCTGAATTCCCGGCTGACACTAAATGTGCACGACTACGACGTGGGCCTGGATGGCGTCTGCTTCACGTACCAGGGTGGGACCAGGTTCTGGGCCGGGCTCATCTGCGTTCCCTACACCGAAGTTTGCCTCCTCGATGGTGAGACTGTCGATCAGTGGCCGACATTCAAGGCGCCTTCCGGCTGCACCGGCTCGACCCAGGCGACTGCGGCGACCGCGTCACCGCCAGACTCAACGCCTGGGCCGCCGGTGGTGGGTGCGGCGCTGGCCAGCGATGGCTTCGGCCACAGCGCGGCCATCTGGCCGGGCGACCGTCAGCGCGTTGACAGCGCAGTTCTTTGACGGCGTCACGTGGGCCAAGGCCTACACGATCCCCACCGGGGTCGGCCCGGACGGTCCGGCGCTGGCCTTCTTCGCGCCGGACCGGGCAATCGCCGCCTGGTCCGAGAGCTCGCTTTCCAGCGCCGCGATCCCTCTGCCAACCTCAGCCTACACCGACGTTGTCCGATCCTATCACATCGCCACCAGCGTCTGGGACGGCTCGGCCTGGTCGGCGCCGCAAGACCTGACGCTGCCCACGACGCCGGCCACCGGCGAGGGTAGAGTGGCGCTGGCTGCCTGCCCGTCGACGGCCGCGGGCTGCCCGGCGGGCGGCGCGGCCACCGCGGTGTGGGTGCGCGACGTGGCCGGCGAGCCGGCCCAACGCGAGTTCCGTCTGTTCTACGCCACGTTCCAGGGTGGGCAGTGGAGCGCGCCGCTGCCCGTGGACCCGTCGAGCACGGGCGCCGATATGCAGCCGTCGGTCGCCTACCGGCAGGGCAAGCCGGTGGTCGCCTGGGTGCGCGACGCCGACCGCAGCGTCGCCACCGTGTCGGACCGGCGCATCGCCTGGCGCGTCCTGGATGGCTCCAGCCCGGTGGTTGTGCCGGCCGGCCTGCCCGAGGGTATCGTGCACCTGGCGTTGGCGGTCGACGGCGCGGGCATTCCCCAGCTCGCCTTCACCCGTGTCGACACACCCGGCGTGGCCCTGATTGACTCGCGCCATCCGCTGCACTATGCCCAGGAGGCCTGCACGGGGATGACCTGCGTCTGGAGCTGGCAGAAGCTGCTGGACAGCCACGGCCGCGCGATCTACGCGGAGCAGCCACGGCTGACCATCGACAAGCTCGACCGTCCCACCATCACCTACCGGGCTCTGGGCCTCGGCCCCGACCCGGCGGCCAGCCAGCATGCGTACCCGGAGGACACGGCCGGCGTGATCGCCCACACGGGTGACCTGGCCCAGGTGGAGCTGCCGGCGGTCACGGCGGGCCCGGCCGTTGAGGCCTCTGCAAGACCTCGCAGGTCTTACGGAGAGGCAAACGTCGGCCGTCAGCCCCAGCTACCTGACGGCGGACGGCGCGGTGAACTGGGAACCGCTGGCGGCGTACGATGCGCTCAGCGATAGCACAATTGCGCTGGCCGTGCGCGGTGCAGCGCCGGCGGGTGCGGCGAGCCTGGCCGCGCAACTGCAAAAGACCAACACCGCGCAGGCGCTGGCCGCCGGGGAGCCGATTGTGGCGGCCAATGTGGCGCGGCTGCCCGACTTCGCCGTGGTGACGGCCACGGTCTCGTCACGCTACCCGGCGCCGGGCCAGCCGCTGACGCTGACGGTTGCGCTGCGCAACGATGGCGTGGGCTGGCAGGGCGCCTCGGGCCAGCCCCTGGACCTGGCCGCCACGTGGGATGGCGGACCGGGCCTGGGCGCCACGGCCGCCTCCACAACCGTGGCCACGTTGGCTGCCGGTGAGGTTGTGACCCTCACCCTGCCGTTGACAACGCCACCGCCGGTCTCGCCGGGCGCGCCCGCCGCGTCTTACGCCGCACCGCACACATTGACCGTGACCGCCAACCCGAACCAGGCCGCGGCCGAGCGTAACGGGGCGAACAACGACGTCACGCTGCCCGTCGGCGGCCTGCCAATCCCGGAGGCGCTGACGGCTGCTGCGACGGGCAAAGGCGCAGTCCTCCTGCAGTGGATGGCGCCACCGGCGGGCGCTGTCGCCGGCTACCGCGTCTACCGCTCTGCCGACGGCGGTCCCAGCCTGCCGGCCGGCAGCAGCTTCGTCACCGGGTGGGTGGACGTGACGGCACAACCCGGCCACCGCTACCGGTACACTGTCGTCAGCTACGCCGCGAACGGACTGGAGGGGGAGCCAAGCGCAGGAGCTGAGGCGAGCACGCCGCGGGATTCCGACCGCATCTTCCTGCCGCTGGTGGAGCGGGGACGCTAAGCCGAACTTCAGTCTCGCGTTGTTCCGACCCCGATTGGTTGAAACCTGCTGTTGAGGATCACCTGGACGTCCACCCCGCGGTTGCGGGCCTGGATGAGCGCATCGACGACGCTGTCTTCGTGCTCGCCGGTCATTTCGCCGATGCGGAATAGGCGTGGATTGAAAGCTCCAAGATAATAGCACAGCCCTGCTATAGCCACTTCCGATACACGCGATACCGTTTGTAAATCCGGCACCCTAGGTGCGCGGCCAGCTCCGGCGTGCGCGGGTTGTCGTCGGACGTCAGCGACAGATCGGCCCAGCGGTAACCCCTGGCGGTCGCGCGGCGCGCCATCTCGTCGAAGAGCAGCACGGCCACCCCCGTGTCCCAGTGTTCAGGCAGCACCAGCACGCTCTTGATGGCGATGCACGCGACCGGCCGGCGCAGGCGCCACAGGAGCGGCAGGTATTGCCACGGATAGCGCAGCCCGCCGGCATGGATGAAGGCCTCGTTGAGGTTCGGGATGCCGGGAAACCAGCCCACCGCTTCACCCCCGGTTGTCTCGGCAAACAGGATGAGCTCCGGGTCGGCGATCTCCTTGAATGGCGCCAGCAGCGCGTCCAGGGCCGACCGCTCCCACGGGATGAAGCCGGGGAGGTGCGCCAGGCACCGGTTCATCAGCGTAAGGATCCGCCCGGTCTCCTCCTCCCAGTTCGCCAGGTCGGCCCTGCGCACGCGGTAGCGGCCGCGGCCGCGCACCCGCTCGGCCAGCCGGGCCAGCCGCTGCATAGGAGGCGTCGCCAGGTCCAGGTCGATCGCGAACGCCAGGTTATCCCCCGCGCGGGCTCGAAACCGCACGACTCGAAGAACCCCTGGTAGTAGGGAGGCGTGTGGCCGCACAGGATGGCCGGCGGCCGGTCGCGGCCCTCGATCAGCACGCCATACGCATCCTCGTAGTCCAGGTTGAACGGGCCGTGCAGGGCGTCGAGCTTGCGGCCCCGCGCCCACGCCGTGGCATGGTCGAACAGCGCCCGCGCCACCGTCTCGTCCTCCACGCACTCGAAGAAACCGATGACCGCGTCCTTCCACGGATGCGCCGCGTGGCTGGCCCGATCCTCCGCGCAGCAGATCGTGCCCACCGGCTCGCGGCCCCGCCAGGCGATGAAAAACTCGGCATCACCCCGCTCGAACCATGCCCCGCGGCGCGGGTCGATCACCTTCTCCCGCTCGGGCAGCAGCGGCGGTACCCAAAGGGGATCGCCGCGGTAAATCCGCCACGGAAAAGTGAGAAACGTGCGCCGCTCCCGCGCGCTCGCCACCGGCCGTATTACAACCTCACTCATGATGACGAAGCCTTGCGCCGCGACTCCAGCTCCGCCGCGATCTCCGAATACCCTTCGCGGCCCAGGGGATACACCAGCGCGAAGAGGATCCCGGCGCAGAGCAGGACCGCGGGAATGGGCCCCGCGACGATGCGGATGCCCAGCAGCGCGGCGTCCGGCTGGACGGCATTGGCCGCGTTGTAACCGGTGAACTTGAGCACCAGCAGCGCCAGCGGCACCGCGACCGAGCTGGCGATCTTCTGCGCCAGCGTGACCAGGCTGTAGAACATCCCCTCGTGGCGCTCGCCGGTCCGGTATTCGCCCCACTCGATCGCGTCGGGGATGATCGACCAGGGCAGGACGTGCGCGGCCGAGACGCCGATGCCGGCCAGCACGCACAGCGTGATAATGATGGGCAGGCCGGCCCCCGCGCCGACCGCGGCCAGGACGATCTGCACGACGGCCCAGAACGAAATACCAGCGATGTAGGCCAGCCGCTTGTTCAGCCGCCGCGAGGCCCACTGCCACAGCGGCAGCGCACAGATAGCCACCACGAAGATCGTCCCCATGATCATGTCGCTCTGCGCCTCGCGCCGGAGCACATATTTAATGAAGAACAAGAGGATCGTCTGCAGGATGTCCATTGCCATCCAGGTGAACAGGTAGATGCCGGCGCTGAAGAGAAAGGGCCGGTTGCCGAGCGCCGCCCGGACCGAGTCCTTCAGGCCCGGCTGCGCCTGCTGCATCAGCTCCGGCCGCTTCGCGCGTGGTGAAAAAGACCAGCAGCAGTGGGAGCGCGGATGCCAGGCCGAACGCGACCGCCATCAGCAGCACCCGGCCCGCGTTCTCCGGCCGGAAGCTGCCGACGATCATCAGCGGGACGGTGAACGCGACCAGGCTGCCCGCGATCGAGAAGAACATGCGGGTGGCGGTGAGGCTGGTGCGCTCGTCGTAATCGGGGGTGAGTTCGGGCGTGAGCGCGAAGTAAGGCATGTAGACGAAGGTGGCCGCGATGTCGAAAAACACATAGGCGGCCGCGTAATAGATGGCCAGGCCCAGGTCCCCCTGCAGCGGGGGGCGCCACCACAGCAGCATGAACGCCAGCGCAAACGGCAGGCTGCCGAACAGCAGGAACGGCCGGCGCCGGCCCCAGCGCGTGCGCGTACGGTCCGAGATGTAACCGATCAGGGGGTCGTTGATATAGTCCGACGAGCGGCCGATAAAGATGGCCGCGGCCGCGATCGCCGGATCGACGCGCACCACATCGGTGAGAAAGATGGCGAAGTAGGCACTGACGATGGTCAGGGTCAGGCTGAAACCGGTGTCGCCTGAGCCGTAGATCCAGCGCTGCGAGCGCGAGAGTCTTTGCATGGCGCGCCTCAAAACCGGGGATAAACGCGTAACAAATGGCTTGCGCGGTATGGTAAGTCACAAGACGAAGGAGCACAACTTGAGGCCGGTCCAAAGTCACTTCGTCACGTTGACACCATGTGGAAGTGATAGGATAATTGCGCGACCAATCGCGTGGATGGAGGCCGCATGCCCCTCTTCGACCTGTTCCGCCGTGACCGCGCCCGCCGGCAGGCCGCCGTGTCAGCGCAGGTCGTGCCTGAACAAGGCCGCTGCGTCCAGTGCGGCATCTGCTCGTTCTACTGCCCGATCAACATCGACGTCCGCCTGCACGCCTGGGAGGGTGCACCCGTGGTGGAAAGCTACTGCCTGACCTGTGGCGAGTGCGTTACGCGCTGTCCGCGCGGTGTCCTTCACTTCGAGCGCTCGGCGCCATAGAGCGCCTGCGGGCGGCGCCTCCACGAAGGAGCACCCATGCCAACTCGTTACCTCATCATCGGCGCCGGCGTCGCGGCGGTGGCTGCCGCGGAAGCGATCCGCCAGGCGGATCGCAGTGGTGAGCTCACGCTGCTTTCCGACGATCCCAACGGCTACTATTCACGACCCGGACTCGCCTATTACCTGACCGGCGAGGTCAACCGGTCGCTCCTCTTCCCCTTTAAGGAAGCCGCCTGGGATCGGCTCCCCGCGCGCCGTGTGCTCGGTCGCGCCGCGAGCATCAACCCCGCGGCGCACCGCGTCACCCTGGTTGACGGCGCGACGCTCCCGTACGACCGTCTGCTCGTCGCCACTGGTGCGTCGGCCGTGCAACCTGTGCTCCCAGGCATCGATCTGCCCGAAGTGGTCAAGCTGGACAATCTGGAAGATGCGGATCGGATGATTGCGATCGCGGCCAAGGCGCGCGCCGCGGTTGTGGTGGGCGGCGGCATCACCGCGTTGGAGATCGTGGAAGGGCTGCGCAACCGCTGCCGGCGCATCCACTATTTGCTGCGCGGGGATCGCTATTGGGGCAATGTGCTGGACGAGGAGGAATCGAAGCTGGTCATGTCACGCCTGACGCATGAAGACATCCGGCTCCACACCCGTACCGAGCTGGCCGCGATTGAAGGCACTGGCGGCCATGTCTCCGCCGTTCTGACGACGGGAGGTGAGCGCATCCCGTGTGGCATGGTGGCAGTCGCCATTGGCGTCAGCCCGCGCGCCGAACTGGCGCGCGCGGCGGGACTGCCCCTCGACCGCGGCATCCTGGTCGACCAATACCTCGCAGCAGGCCTGCCCGATGTCTTCGCGGCAGGCGACGTAGCCCAGGTGCATGACCCGCGGTCAGGCAGGGCAATCCTGGACACGCTCTGGAACTCCGCGCGCGGCCAGGGGACCGTCGCCGGCCGCAACATGACGGGCGCGAATGAGCGTTATGTGAAGACGACGGCGCTGAACGTCACCCGCCTGGCGGGCCTGACTACCACCATCATCGGGGCCGTGGGTTCGGGCCGTGATGCCGACCTGGTGGGCATCGCTCGCGGCGACAGCGAGGCGTGGCGCCAACTGGGCGACGCGCTGGTTGCCGAGGATCATCATGAGGTCAACCGCCTGCGCCTGTTGGTCGGACCTACAACGCTCGTGGGAGCAGTGGTCATGGGCGATCAGACACCCTCGCGGCCATTGCAGCGGCTGATCGCCGATGGTGTTGATATCACGCCCGTACGCAGCCGCCTGCTTGCGCCGCGCGCGCCGCTGGCCCAGATCATCACGGAGTTCGCCCATGCGACCCAGCGCGCGTGAATTGTGGTGGGCGCTCGCGATCATCGCAGGCGTCACGGCTGTCTACCTGCTTGCCGTCCGCGGTCTCGGCCTCGATGCGAAATCGCGGGGCCTGCTGGGCCACGGTATCGGCATCCTTGGGTTCGTATTGATGCTGATGACGGAGACCCTCTACTCTCTGCGCAAGCGCTCGCGACAGGCGCGCTGGGGTCGCACGGCGAACTGGCTGCGCTTTCACATCGTGACCGGCCTGGTTGGCCCGTACATGGTGCTGCTCCACGCCGCGTGGCGTTATAACGGCCTGGCAGGGCTGGTCACGCTGATGACAATCATCGTCGTGATCAGCGGGTTTGTCGGCCGCTACATCTATACGCGGGTGCCCCGCAATGCCGACGGGCTGATGCTGGAGGCCGGAGAATTGCAGGCGCAGATCCAGGCGGCCGTCCTGGCGCTAGCTCAGGGGGATCAGTTGCAGGCGGCTGAAGTCCAACGGCTGACCGCCCGGCGTCGACTGCTTGAACGACAGGCCGCGTCCCTGGTCACCGTCCGCCGCACGATGGGCGTCTGGACCTCCGTTCATATCCCGATCGGCGTAGCACTGTTTACCGCGGCGTTCGTGCATGTGGGCGCCGCGCTCTACTACGCCACACTGCTACACTAGACCGCAGACCGCGGCAGGCATCAACGATGAACCGACGTCTCGGCTGTCTCACCGGCGGGGGCTTGCTGGCTGCCGGAGTCACGCTCGCCCTGGTGCTGGCGTTCTTCCTGGCGACCGGCGGCCGCATGTTTAGTCCAGGGCCGCTCAATGTGCTGGGCAATGAACCGCTCGGCCAGGTCCGCTCCCACGCGGAGACGGGCGGCCGCTGCCAGGCCTGTCACACGTCGCCCTGGTCAAGGATCACCCTGTCCGATCGCTGCCTGGCGTGCCACACATCGGTTGCCGACCAGCTGCAAACCGGCAAGGGCCTTCACGCAGGGATGCTGAGACAGGACGCCGCGATCGACTGTCGCGACTGCCACACCGAGCATCGGGGGCCAACCGGTGCGCTCACCGAGATCGATGCGGCTACGTTCCCCCATGCAGCAACAGGCTATGCACTCACCGGCCATCAGAAGATGACCGACGGCCGCGCCTTCGTGTGCAGCGACTGCCACACAGGCGCCACCTTCGAATTCGCCGTCGCCGCCTGCACCGACTGCCACCGGCAGCTCGATGCGGCGACTATGACAACCCACATTGCGGATTTCAGTGATGCCTGTCTCGGGTGTCACGACGGCGCGGACCGGTATAGCCGCAATCGTTTCGATCACAACGCGCTCGCTTTTCCGCTGCAGGGCAAGCATGCGCAAGCCGGGTGCGGCCAGTGTCATACTGGCGCGGCCACGGTCGAGGACCTGCAAGGCACGCGCAACACGTGCGTGGATTGCCACCTGAAGGACGACACGCACAAGGGACAGTTCGGGACGGATTGCGCGGGGTGCCACAACACGACCGCCTGGCCCGACGCGACCGTCGATCATGGTCAGACGGCGTTCCCGCTGACCGGCAAACACACGGGCGTCCAGTGCCAGGACTGTCACAAAAGTGGCGTGTTCAAGGGCACGTCACAGGCGTGCATGGATTGCCACGAGAAGGACGACGCGCACAAGGGGCAGTTCGGGGGGGATTGCGCGGGGTGCCACAACACGACCGCCTGGCCCGACGCGACCTTCGATCATGGTCAGACGGCATTCCCGCTGACCGGCAAACACACGGGCATCCAGTGCCAGGACTGTCACAAAAGTGGCGTGTTCAAGGGGACCGATACAGACTGCGTTTCCTGCCATGCCGACCCCGCTTTTCACCGCGGCGTCTTCGGGACGACGTGCGCAGACTGCCACACCGCGCTGGGCTGGACGCCGGCGACCTTCAACCTGCGCCACACTTTCCCCATCGACCACGGCGAAGAGGGACCTGCGGCGTGCCGCGCCTGTCACCCCGACAGCATCTCAGCCTACACTTGCTACGGCTGCCACGAACACAACCCGGTCGAGATCGCCGCGAAGCACGCGGAAGAGGCGCCGGGCGACATCTCGAACTGCGTGAAGTGCCACCCCACGGGGCAGAAGGAAGAGGGAGGTGATTGACGAGCGCTGATCGTCCCCTTCATCCCGTTGACGAGACCCCCCGCTTGCGCTAGAATCTGGGTCAGCGTGTCAGCCAGGCGCGCCCAACTCGCGTTTACCAGGGGGAGATGGCCATGCGTAAAGTTCTCACTCTCGCTTCGCTCGTGCTTGTTCTTGTCCTCGTGATCTCCGCGTGCAGCCCCGCGCCGGCGGCGACCACACCGGCCGCGGCCCCGACTGTTGCGCCCGCGCAGCCACCTGCGACCGCTGCCCCCGGGACGAGTGCAACTGCTGAGGTGGCGCCCACGGCCGAGCCTCCACAGGCCGAGGTTGCCGCTGCTCCGCCCACCCTGCGCCTGCCCGATCTCAAGGGCCGCAAGGTGCGCGCGGTCACCGAAAACGCCTACACCCCGCTGAACTTCGTCGACCCGCTCACCGGCAAGGCAATCGGCTGGGAGTACGACGCGGTGAATGAGATTTGCCGCCGGTTGAACTGCACGGTGGAATGGGGCATCACCTCGTGGGACGCCATGATCCCCGCGGTCAAGGACGGGCAGTTCGACGTGGGCATGGACGGCATCACCATCAACGACGAGCGCAAGCAGCAGGTGGACTTCTCCGTGCCTTACATGGTGTCGCAGCAATTCATGCTAGTGCGCGCGGACGAGACCCGCTTCGCGACCGCCGCAGCGTTTGCGACCGACCCGAAGCTGCTGATTGGCTCGCAGGCGGGCACCACCAACTTTTATACCGCGGTGTACAGCGTGCTGGATGGCGACGAACAGAACCCGCGTATCAAGCTGTTCGAGACGTTCGGCGCGGCCGTGCAGGCCCTGCTGGGGGGCGATGTCGACACAGTCCTGATGGACAAAGCCTCGTCGGCGGGCTACATTGGCGCAAACCCGGACAAGCTCAAGATGCTCGACGAGGCGTTGGGGACCGAGCAGTTCGGGTTCATCTTCACGCCCAAATCCGATCTGGTCGCGCCCTTCAACCAGGCCATCAACCAGATGAGGGCGGAAGGGTATCTCGACTATCTCAACAGCCGCTGGTTCTTCTTCACCGACCCGAACGGCGAGGATATGTATGACAAGCTGCCCGACCTGGCGGGCCGCACCGTCCGCGCGGTGACCGAGAACGCGTACACGCCACTCAACTTCGTGGATCCCGTCACGGGCAAGGCCGCGGGCTGGGAGTATGAGGTCACCGAGGAGATCTGCCGGCGCCTCAACTGCAAGGTGGAATGGGGCATCACATCGTGGGATGCGATGATCACGGCAGTGAAGGACGGCCAGTTCGACGTCGGCATGGATGGCATCACGATCACCGACGAGCGCAAAGGGCAGGTGGACTTCTCCGACCCCTATATACTATCGCAGCAGTTCATGCTGGTCCGCGCGGACGAGACCCGGTTCACCACCGCCGCGGCGTTCGCGGCAGACCCGAAGTTGTTGATTGGCTCGCAGGCGGGCACGACGAACTTCTACGTTGCCGTGTACAACGTACTGGACGGGGACGAGGCGAACCCGCGCATCAAGCTGTTCGAGACGTTCGGCGCCGCGGTGCAGGCGCTGCTGGGCGGCGATGTTGACATGGTGCTGATGGACGCTGCGTCCTCGCGCGGCTACATCGGCGCAAATCCTGACAAGCTTAAGGTGCTCGACGAGGCGTTGGGCACCGAGGAGTTCGGCTACATCTTCACGCCCAAGTCTGACCTGGTTGCACCATTCAACGCCGCCATCCAGACGTTGCAGGACGACGGATTCCTCAACAAGATGAACATGCGCTGGTTCTACCTGTATAACGCGAGCGCGAAGTAGAAAGCTCGAACGCCATTTCGGGACAATTGTAGAGACGTAGCATGCTAACTGTAGAGACGTAGCATGCTACGTCTCTACAG
This sequence comes from uncultured Chloroflexia bacterium, assembly GCA_963774265.1. Taxonomy (GTDB): domain Bacteria; phylum Chloroflexota; class Anaerolineae; order CG2-30-64-16; family CG2-30-64-16; genus JALOOB01. The sequence continues at coordinate 215,843 of CAVZDU010000001.1, forward strand.
TCCCAACCCCTTGGGGGTTTTATGACCTCTCAACGATACGCTGCGCGGGAATCGCGCATGCTTCCATTCACGAACCGGCTTGCGCGCCTGCCCTATTGGCTTCTCGCGACGATCCTGCTGGGCGTCATCTTCCTGTGGATCATGCTGGCCAACGCCGATTATCGCGTCATCCTGAACGCGGTGGCGCGGGGCGTCGGCACGACCGTTTATGTAACATTTGTTGCATATCTGCTGGCAATCTTTATCGGGCTCGTCATTGGGCTGATGCGGGTGTCACAGGTTCGGATTGCGCACGAGGTCTCGACGTTTTACGTGGAGATCCTGCGCGGTGTGCCCATGCTGGTGATCCTCTACTACATCGCCTTTGTCGGCGCACCGGGCCTGGCCCATGCTATCAACGCCGTCGGACAATTGCTGGCCGGCGCCGGGCCCCTGGCGGGCCTTGGCCGGGCGCTGAGTGGTTTCCAGGTGCGCGACCTGGATTTCACGACGCGCGCCATCATCGCGCTGACGCTGGGCTACAGCGCCTTCATCGCCGAGATCTTTCGCGCGGGGATCCAGTCGATCGGCCGGGGGCAAATGGAGGCGGCGCGTTCTCTGGGGATGTCCTACCGGCAAGCCATGGAAAGCATAATCCTGCCCCAGGCCGTGCGCACCGTGCTGCCGCCGCTGGGCAACGATTTGATCGCCATGTTGAAAGACTCGTCGCTCGTGTCGGTGCTGGGGGTGCAGGACATCACCCAGCTCGGCAAGGTCTACTCCGCCAGCACGTTTCGTTTTTTTGAGACCTACAACGTGGTGGCTTTCCTCTACCTGGTCATGACCCTCGGGCTGACGCTGTTCGTGCGCTGGATCGAACGACGTATGGCTCGGCGCGCCTAGCAGCCTGTCGGGGAGTTGCCACTGTGGGACAGGCTGAATCGTGATACACTGGTCGCATGACCAGAAAATTCAAGACGGTTGACTACGAAGCGGCTCTCGATCAGACGGTCAGTCTGCGAGAAGCGTTGCCGGCCAATCATCTGGCTCGGTTCGTGGTAGAGTTGGTGGCCCAGCTGGATTTAACCAACATCTACCAACGCTATGGAGCACACGGCGGCGAAGCCTATGCGCCGGAGATCCTGCTGGCGCTGTTGTTTTACGGCTACGCCACTGGCGTGTTCAGTTCCCGCAAGATCGAAAGGGCGACCTACGAGACGTTGCCTTTCCGGTTTGTAGCGGGCGGGCTGCATCCCGATCACGACACGCTGGCGAACTTTCGCAAGACGTTTCGGGTCGAGATCAAAGAGCTGTTCGTGCAAGTGCTGTTTCTGGCCCAGGCTACTGGCTACTTCAAGCTTGGCAACATCAGCATGGATGGCTCCAAGGTGCATGCCAATGCTTCCAAGAGCAAGGCGATCAGCTTCAAACGGCTACTGGAACTGGAAGCCCACTTGCGGGCCGAAGTGGACCAGTTGTTCATCCTGGCTGAACAGGCGGACCGCCACGAACTGTCGGACGCCATGAATGTCGCCGACGAGATCACTTTACGACAGGAACGTCTTGAGCGGTTGGCCGAGGCCAAGAAGGTGCTGCAAGCCCGGGCGCAGGAGCGGCAGGCGGCCGAGCAGGCCGAGTACGAAGCCAAGCAACGTGAGCGCGCTGGCCAAAGCCAAGCGCTCAGGACGCAAGCCGCCGGGACGGCCGCCAACGCCGCCGTCTGGCGAGCCGCAGGACAAGGACCCGTACAACTTCACCGACCCTGAGTCGCGGATCATGAAGTGTTCCAGCAGCGCCGGGTTTGAGCAAGCCTACAACGCCCAGGTGGCAGTAGACCAGGATAGCTTGTTGATCGTCGCCTATAGCTTGTCCAACCACCCGAACGACAAAGCCGAGGCTGAACCAACTCTGGAAGCTCTGCCACCGGCCCTGGGCACGCCCGCAGCGGCGGCGCTGGACAACGGCTTCTGGAGCGAGAAGAATCTCGCTGCTCTGGAAAAGCGGCGCATCGAGCCTTACATCGCCACGGGCCGCGAGCCGCATCACAAGAGTTGGCAAGAGCGCTTCACCGCCGAGCCCGAGCCGCCAGCGGAGGATGCCAGCCCGCAGGTCAAGATGGCCTACAGGCTGCGTACTGAGATCGGCCAGGCGATCTACCGCTTACGCAAATGCACCGTCGAGCCGGTGATTGGCATCATCAAAGCGGTGCTCGGCTTCCGCCAGTTCTCGTTACGCGGCCTCAACGCCGCCGATAGCGAATGGGCCCTGGTCTGTTTGGCCTTTAACCTGAAGCGCATGCATACGTTGAGCTTGGCCTAACCGCGCCCAGCGCATGCTGGAGGCGGCTCGATGCAGCGCCGCCCGCCTGAGTTTGGGATGTTAAGGATCATTTTCGATACTCGCCTGCCGGAGACCGTCACTACCAGCCGCTAACGTTAGCCCTTTGGGCTTACCGTACCGGCTGTTAGCCAGCCAATAACGCTCCTCTCCGACAGGCTGCTAGAGCCACAGCACCAATTGCGCGGGGGAATCCAGCACCAGGTCCGCCTCGTTGAAGTCGCCATCCTGGCCGAAGCCACAGCGCACCCCAACGGCCAGCGCGCCGGCCGCCTTCCCCGCGTGGACATCCACGACGGTGTCGCCCACCATGATGCACTGTTCCGCGGGCACGCCGAGCAGCTCGGCGGCCAGCCGCACCGCCATCGGATGGGGTTTCATGTGCGGAACGTCCTCGCGCGTCACCACTGCACCGAGCAGGCTGCGCACCCCAACCTGGTGCAGGATGGCTTCGGTTTCTCCGCGCTCGCGATTAGTGACGATCCCCAACAGGTAACCGCGGCTGCGCAACACGCGTAGTGCGTCCGTGACGCCGGCCACGCTCTCACAACACGGCAGCTCAGCCTCGCCGGTGACGCGGCGGACCCAGCGCCGGACGCGGTATGCGGCATCGTCCAGGTGGACGCGGTCCAGCAGGGTGATCGTCAAATTGGCCGGGCCTTCCAACACCATGACGGCCCGGCGGGCGAGCGCGAGCCGCTGCGTTTCGGACAATAACTGCCTGAAGATGGTCATCTTGCTGGCCGCCCAACGCGAAAGGTAATCGTCCGTCTCGACCAGCGTGCCATCGATATCGAAAAGGATCGCCGCCACCGCGCGCTTCTGGACGGTTTCGCCCCAAATCAGCCGGTGGTCGGGCGTTTCAGGCTCGACAAACGGCTCCTGGTCAAACAGCTTGCGCAGGACATACCCGCCCAGCACACGCGTGCCCGCGATGGTCGGCGCGGCGAGGAGGATGCCGAGGATGCCGCCCAGGGCGCCGCCGGAAAAGGCGCCGATGATCACCACGGCCGGATGCAGGCGAATGCGGGCGCCGACGACGCGCGGCAGCAGATAGAGGTTCTCAACCTGTTGGACGAGGATGTAAACCAGGGTGACGAGAAGCGCAAACCAGATATTGGGCAAGGGCAGCCACGATGAGCCCAGCACCAGTGCAAAGGCAACGCCGGGGATCGCGGCGAGCACGGGGCCGATGGATGGCACGAATTCGAGCAATGCAGAAATCACGCCCAGCATCGGGGCGTTGCGCACCCCCAGGACCGTCATCAGGAGCCAGACGACCACACCGACGATGATGCCGAGCAGCACCTGGCCCCGGACAAACGAGTCCCAGATCAGGGAAAGCTCACGCCAGAGCCGCCCCAACTCAGGCCGCCAGGGATCGGGAACGCGTTCAGAGATGAACCGGCCGAAGCGCGGTCCGTCGCGCGCCGTGTAAAACGCGACAACGAGGATGACGAAGAACCAGACGATCCCGTTGACCGCGCCCTGAGCACGGTCGTGAGGCCGCTGGCGAACGGGGTGACCAGGGTCTGCATGTTGCTGATGTTGCCGAGCTCAGGCCCCACCACCGACTGCAGCCATTGGTTGATCGGCTGGTAGAACGGACCGAGGTTGATGACCAGGTCCGGGGTGATCTCGATGGGCTTCGGCGTGACACTCAACAGCTCGTTGACAACCTTGGTAAAGGTGACGCTGAACGCCCCCACCGCATTGACGAGCCGCGGGGCAATGGCGGCCGGCAGCGCAAATAGCACCAGCACCGCCAGGACCTGCACGACGGCCACCACCGCCGTGCGTGACCAGCCGGTGTTGCGCTGCGCCCACGGAATGGGGACAGACACCAGGTAGGCCAGGAACAGGGCGATGATCAGGGGTGCGATGATCACGCTGACGCGGGATAGCAGGAACACCACCGCGACCAGGAGTGCCACGGTGACGAGCTGCTTGACAAAAGGCGTCCAGTGCGTGTCCGAATGCATGCGCGAAATCTTACCACATGCGTCCCAACCACTCAATTCGGGCGCCATCAAAAAAACCTCCGAGGCGACCTCGGAGGTTTATTGCGATTCTGCTACGACCGGCTCAATCCACCGGCCCGATCTCTTCCAGGGGCCAGTAGCGGAAGAGCGCCCTGCCGATCAACTCTTCCATCGGCACGGGGCCGAAGGTGCGTGAGTCACGGCTGGCCGAGCGGTTGTCGCCCATGACGAATACATTGAAAGGAGGCACAACCCACGAACGGCCGCTGCCCTGCGTCGGTTGATCCAGGTACGGCTCGGAGATCGGCGTGCCGTCGACGTAGACCCTGCCATCGGCAAGGGTCACCCGTTCGCCGGGCAATCCGACGATACGCTTGATCAGCAGTTCCGGGCTGCCGCCCGGGTCGCGCAGCACCACCACATCGCCCCGCCTGGGACCGTGGAGGTGGTAGCTGAGCTTCTCGATCACCAATCGTTCGTTGGTGTGGAGATTCGGCTCCATGCTCTGGCCGTAGACGCGTGTCGCCTGGGCCAGGAACAGATGAATCAAGAGTGCGATGACGATGGCAGGCACGATCGTGCCCACCATGTCCCGCAGTACTGCCCCTACCCACGAACCGAATTCAGACTGCGGTTTCGGTTCGTCCGGCGGAGGCAGCACCGGCAGCTCATTAGCCATACATCACCCACGGAGATAGGATTTTAGCGTCGTCCCCGGTCACCACCGCGGCCGCGATCGAACCCACCCCGGTCACCACCGCGCGGCGGGCCGCCACGATCGCCACCCCGGCCGCCACCGCCGGCGCCACGATCCCGCTCGCGCGCTTCTTCGGCGGTCCAGCCTTCCAGCACGGCCTGCCGGCTCAGGCGGATCTTGCCCGCCGGGATCGATGTCGATCACCATGACGGTGATCTCGTCGCCCAGCTGCACCACATCTTCGACGCTCGGCACGCGGTAGTCGGCCAGCTGCGAGATGTGCACCATGCCATCCTCGCCGGGCGCGATCTCGACGAAGCGCCGTAGGCCTCGATGCGCACGACCTTGCCGGTGTAGATGCGGCCGATCTTGATCTCCTCGGTCATCTTCTCGATCTCGGCCAGCGGCCTGCTCGGCGCCGACGCCCTCGGCGCCGGAGACGAAGACGGAGCCGTCGTCGTCGATGTCGATCTTGACGCCGTACTGCTCCTGCAGCGCCGCGGATCATCTTGCCGCCGGGGCCGATCACCTTGCCGATCTTCTCCGGGTCGATGTGCGATGGTCAGGATGCGCGGCGCGTGGACCGACAGGTCCTTGCGCGGCTCGGGCAGCACCGCCAGCATCTTGCCCAGGATGAACAGCCGGCCTTCGCGCGCCTGGGCCAGCGCCTCTTCCAGGATCTTGTAGGTCAGGCCGTGGATCTTGATGTCCATCTGCAGGGCGGTGATGCCGTGCTCGGTGCCGGCCACCTTGAAGTCCATGTCGCCCAGGTGATCTTCCATGCCCTGGATGTCGCTGAGGATCGGCATAGCGCAGGCCTTGCGCTGCGTCACTTCGCCGTCGGTGATCAGGCCCATGGCGATGCCGGCCACCGGCGCCTTGATCGGCACGCCGGCATCCATCAGCGCCAGGGTGCTGCCGCAGACCGACGCCATCGAGGTCGAGCCGTTGGACGACAGCACCTCGGAGACCAGGCGCAGCGTGTAGGGGAAGCTCTCCTGCGCCGGGATCATCGGCTCCAGCGCCCGCTCGGCCAGCGCGCCGTGCCCGATCTCGCGGCGCTTGGGGCCGCGGTTCGGGGCCACTTCGCCGGTGGAGAAGGGCGGGAAGTTGTAGTGGTGCATGTAGCGCTTGGTCTCTTCGGCGTTGAGGGTGTCCAGCTTCTGCGCGTCGCCGGGCGTGCCCAGCGTCGCGACGGTCAGCACCTGCGTCTCGCCGCGGGTGAAGAGGCCGCTGCCGTGCACGCGCGGCAGGATGCCCACTTCGCACGCTGATCGGGCGGATCTCCTTGTAGCCGCGGCCGTCCGGGCGGATCTTCTCGCCCAGGATGCGCTCGCGCACCACCTTCTTCTCGATGCTCTCGAACGCATGCGCCAGCGCCTTCGGGTCATGCGTCTCGCCCAGCGCGGCCAGCAGCTGCGGCCTTCGCGTCATGGCCAGCGCCTTGTACTGCGCTTCCTTGCCGGGGTTGCTCGAGCGATCGTCATCGGACACGCTCGCCCAGCCAGGCCGCCGCCGCTGCTTCCACCGTCCGGATCGGACAGCACCGGGGCGAACTCGAACTTCGGCTTGCCCAGCTCGGCGCGCATCTTGTTCTGCAGCTCGATGATCGGCTGCATGGCCTCGTGGCCCAGGCTGCAGCGCCTCGAGCATCATGTCCTCGGGCAGCTCGTCGGCGCCGGCTTCCACCATCAGGATGGCGTCGGCGGTGCCGGCCATGCGCAGGTCGAGCGTGCTGGCGGCCATCTGCGTCGACGGTCGGGTTGATGACGAACTCGCCGTCGATGAAGCCGACGCGCACCGCGCCGATCGGGCCTTCCCACGGGATATCCGAGATGGTCACGGCCGCGCTGGCGCCGATGATGCTCAGGATGTCCAGATGGATCTCGGGGTCGCGGGCCAGGGCGGTGACGATCACCTGCACCTCGTTCCGCATGCCCTTGGGGAAGAGCGGGCGCAGCGGCCGGTCGACCAGGCGGCAGATCAGGATGGCCTGGTCGCTGGGCCGGCCTTCGCGGCGCTGGAAGCTGCCGGGGATGCGGCCGGCGGCGTAGAGGCGTTCCTCGTAGTCGACGCTGAGCGGGAAGAAATCGACGCCCTCGCGCGGCTTGGCGCCGCAGGCGGTCGCCAGGACCACCGAATCGCCGGAGCGGACGGTCACGGCGCCGCCGGCCAGCTTGGCCAGCGTGCCGGTTTCGATGACGTATGTCGCGCTCGCCAACCCTGGTAGTGTAAGAATACTTTTGCATTGAAAACCCTGAACCTCTCTCCTGCTCGCGGCAGGATTTGCCATAGTGAGGGCATACGCATCCAGGCGCATTCCTCATAGTATCTGTCCGGAGAAGTTCAGGGACTGGGGACTGGGGCCTAGGCTGGATCCTTGTAGAGACGTAGCATGCTACGTCTCTACCCATGCTACGTCTCTACCCATGCTACGTCTGTGCCACCCCTAGGTTCCACTCCCCAATTCCTGCGCCCTCCGGCCCAATCAAACGTCTAACCACCAAACGAGTAGATACGACAAATCGCATCTACTCGTCAATGGGGCCGCTTACGATTTGGATCGCTTCAACCGCTTTCGTTTACTTGCGCAGGCCCAGGCGCTCGATCAGCTCCTGGTAGCGCTCCGGGTCCTTCGTGGCTCAGATACGCCAGGTGCCGGCGGCGCTGGCCGACCAGCTTGAGCAGACCACGGCGCGAAGACTGATCGTGCTTGTGCGTCTTCAGATGATCGATCAGTGCATTGATGCGCGTCGTCAGGATCGCAACCTGCACTTCCGGCGACCCCGTATCACTGGCGTGTACGTGGTATTCCTGGATGATGGCGTTCTTTTCAATCTTTGAGAGAGCCATTGCAGAACACTCCTTTCGTGATAGTGACCGGGGCACCGCTGGAATACCAAGGCGCATGTCCCAGTCGACTTACGGGTGAGAGTATACCACGCGATCCGGCGAGAGGCAAAACGGGGCCGCGCGTGCTGCTGCGGGGGCGCGAGGGGGCTACTGCTTCCTGGCCGGGGGCCGCCGGCCGCTGCGCACCCCGCAGACCACAAGAGCTCGCCGGCCATCGGCCTGCCTGCGCAAGCCCAGCATGTAGGAAAGCGGTGCTGCGTACGCCCTCTGGGTAGAGCCGTTCCTGAGTTGCCTCCGGAACTCCTCCAGATCCTCTCGTAGCGAGTACATGCCTCGCTCCTTTCCCGTTGCGGCCAGAACGCCGTCAATGGAAGTCGCCGCCCACCGCATAGGTGAGCTGCCGCCACTTGACGGCGGACTCCAGGGGGGCCGCGGCGCGGATGGCCGCGTCGATTGCGGCCACGACGGGTGCGGCGTCGGGCCGCGTCCCAGCCAGAAACTCCGAAAGTGCAGACTCGCCCATGTGTCTTCCCCCTGTCAATCGGCGAAGGCCCAATGCCCTCGCGCCGCCACTTGTTGGGCAGGGTGAGCGCCCGCAAATCCCAGAACGCCAGAGGCGCCAGGACGCCGGCCGCTGTCCAAACGGTGGGCAGGGGCGCAGGCTGCGAGCGTGTACCAGACCGTCTCATTCAAACCGCTCAAGACGCGGGAGCCCGAGTTCCTTGCATAGGCGTTGCGTATCGGCGAGATGCTCTGCGGTGGATCGGGCATACTCCAGACACCAGAGCAGCTGGTAGATGGCACGCCGTTCTTGATACAACGGCGCTATAGGACAGATTGCCTCATACGGCCCCCAGAACTCAGCGCTCGTCATGCCTTTCCACAACTCAAGCCGCGCCAGGTCTGTCTCGTGATGGCCGGCCCAGGCCTTGTCGAAGTCCAGAATCGTTGCCAGGCGCCACTGCCCCCGGTCGCGCCGGAAAAGGATATTGTGCATGTGAAGATCTTCATGACAGAGGCTTGCCTTACGAACATCCAGGAAGAGAGGCCTCTGTCTCTCCAACGCCGAGAAGAAAAGATCACGCAGGCGGGCGCTTCTGATAATGGACCGAGCGTGTTTCTGCAACGCTGCCGGGTAGGGTTCATCTCCCTGAACACAGCCATCAGGGGCAAGTTCACCAAATGCGGGGAAATGAATCGTGTGCAGTTGAGCAACCGCGCTGCCGATCTGCCGGTAGGCGTCGGACAACTGCTCCCTGGTCATCTGTCGCCGCGCGGCTGCCCACTCCTGTCCCGGAATGTACGTCTTGATGAAGTATCGCCAGGGCCAGGCCTGGCAGGACGTGTCGACGGCCAGCACTTCGGGCATAGGGATGGTCGTATGCGTCGCCACCAGGCGCTGGAACATGGCGGTGCGTTCAAATGCAGAAGCCAGTGGCGCGTCGGGCCCGGCCAGTTTTGCCACCACCTTCATGGAAGGGCGGCGGAGTTGGAGGAGCAGAACAAGGTAATCGTGCTGCTGGTTGCCGATCTTGCAGCCGGCCAATTCAACCCCGGCGCCGAGTATCTGCTTCAGCAATTGCAGTAACAGGTCATGCGGGATAGCTGTTCCGGTTTGCGCTGGTCCGATACTCATGATGGTAGTTGCTCTCCAAGACCCAGACTGCCCGCAAGAGGACGCAGGCTGGCGAAATGGCCTTCGCCGGTCTATCGCACGCGGCAAGGCCAGGAGCAGCGGGTTACGTTCACGGTCAATACTGATTCTACGCCGGCGACCTCACTGCCGCCATGACTCCTGTCATGTGGGCTCGCCGAACAGCTCGACCAGCAGCCCGTACAGATCGTTGGCGTCATCGGCCCCGAAGCCGAGGAAGCGCTCGTCCTCGAAGTTGACGTAGTAGAACTTGTCTTCGCGCAGACGGTGGGCCAACTGCGCCAGCAGGGTTGACTTGCCGGCCCGGCGCAGGCCGGAGATGATGACGGCGTGGAGCAGCGGCGCCGCGCGCTCGAGGTCGCCCAACTGGGTCCGCTCGATGCCGGTGTCGCGGCGCCAGAAGGCCTCGAACTGCTCCAACAGCATGGCGCGGATCTGGTCCCTGGACCATCTGGTTATCCAATGATCGTCAGTCATACTGAAATCATTCTGATGTATGATTTCAGTGTCAATGAAATCATTACCAGGGAGAAGCGGTTTCATGAGCACGCTGCGTTTCGACCGTGGGATGTGCCTTAGGAGGCGAGGAAGTCCAGGTAGTTGGTCCGGTTGACCAGGTGTGTCTCGCTGCCCGGATACGCGGCGGTGAAGGCCGCGGGTGGGCGCCACCGCGCGGCCGTCCACTTGCACTCGAACCCGGCCAGGCGGCCCCCCTCCTCCTCCAGGTAGTCCAGCTCGGCACGGTCATAGGTGCGCCAGAAGTAGGTGTTGACGTGCCTGCGTCCGTTGTGGTTGAACTTCAGGCGTTCGCTGACGAAGAAGTTCTCCCACAGCGCGCCGCTGTCGCTGCGCAGGTCCAGTGGATTGAGGTTGTTGATCAGCGCGTTGCGGATGCCCAGGTCGTAGAAATACACCTTACGCAGCCTCGCCAGCTCCTTGCGCAGGTTGCGGCTGAACGGCGGCAGGTGGAAGACGATGAACGCCTTCTCCAGTAAGGAGACGTAGCGCTCTACCGTCACCCTGTCTATGCCCAGCAGGGTCGCCAGCTCGTTGTACGAGACCTCGCTCCCCACCTGGAGTGCTAACGCCTGCAGCAGCCGGCGCAACACGTCCGGGTTTCTCACCGACTGATACTCCAGCACATCGCGATACAGGTAGCTGGTCGCGATCTCCAGCACGGGCTCGGCCGGGTCATCGGCCAGGACCACGCCGGGATACATCCCGTAGCGCAGCCGGCGCTCCAGCAGGCGGCCTGCCTCCAGCGGCGTCTCCTGCGTCAGCAGCTCGGCGACCGACAAGGGATAGAGGCGGAACTCGGTCTTGCGACCCGTGAGCGGCTCAGAAATCGTGGTGGAGAGCTCGAAAGATGACGACCCGGTGGCAATCACCTGCAGTTCGGGATAGGTGTCGACCAACAGCTTGAGCGCCAGGCCAATGTCGCGCACGCGCTGGGCCTCGTCGATGACAACCAGGGACCGTCGTCCCACCAGCGCCCGCAGCTCCGTGGAGGTGCGCTTGGTCAGGGCATCCCGGATGTCCGGCTCGTCGCAGTTGAGGTAGAGGCCGCGGTCGGGGTAGTGGCTCAGAATCTCCCGCACCAGCGTGGTCTTGCCCACCTGGCGAGCGCCGTAGATCACCACGACCTTTCCCTTGAACAACGCGGCTTCAACAGCTGGCTGGATGGCACGCGGGTATTGGATCACAGAACTATCCTAAATCAAGAGACTAGACTCTCCTAATTTATACCTAATTAGGAGAGTCGTCAAGTCATGCCCCACCAGTGCACCTCCCAACACCTGCTCACCTCTCCCACAGCGCGACCGTCTCCACACGACAGGTCTGCGGGAAGAGGTCGATCGGCTGGGCCTCAACCAGGCGATACCCGGCGGCCGTCAGGTGCACCCCATCGCGCGCCAGGGCTGCCGGGTCGCTGGCCGCGTACACGATGCGCCGGGGGCCCAGAGCAACCAGGTCACGCAGCACATCCGGCCCCGCGCCCGCGCGCGGCGGATCGAGGATGACCGCATCGACGCGCTGCTCTGCCCCAACCAGGACGGGAAGGATCTCTTCGACCGCGCCCTCGTGCAGCTCCACGTTCTCGCGCTCCCCCACGTTGGCCGCGAAGTCTTCGCACGCGCCCGGCGAAGACTCCAGACCGATCACATGGCTGCCCGCATCGGCCAGGGGAATCGAGAACAGGCCCACCCCGCAATAGGCATCGAGGACGGCATCACCGGGCTTGACGCCCGCGTACGCGAGCACCGTGTCGACCAGGGCGGCCGCGCCGGCCGTGTTGGCCGGAAAATAGCTTGTGGCGGACACCCGATACCGGCGCCCATCCACCTCTTCGAAAAGGAAGGGCTCGCCGATCAGCGGCTGCACCCCCTTCACCGTTCGCACGGCCACGGCAGCGGGCAGATCGATCTCCAGTTCGGGCTGATCCTCTGCGGAAGACTGGAACAACACTAGGGCGTCGTCAGTGTTGTCGCTCGCGCGCACCTTGATGCCCTCCAGCTCGGACCAGGCCACATCCAGGGCCGCCTGGATCTGATCTATCCGTTCGTTGGCCAGGAGGCAATAATCCACCGCGATCAGATCGCGGCCGTTCGCGCGGCGCAGCGAGATGCGCCCTTCACGATCGACCACGAGGTCGATCTGGTTCAGATATCCATAAGTCAGAAATGCCGGCCTGTCTTGGGGTGCGTCGGGGTCAGCCAGCGCCAGGATGTCGGCCACCGGCGGCTGCGCCAAACGCCCCAACCTGCGCAGTTGATCCGCGACGATCTCCTGCTTGAGCTCCGCCTGCCGTTCGTAGGCGATGTGCTGCCACTGGCAGCCGCCGCACTTGTCCTGCCCGAAATAGGGGCAGGGCGGCTCGATCCGATCGGGGCTGGGATCCAGCACCCGGACCAGCCTGGCGCACGCCCAACGCTCTTTCTCTTCGAGAATCTCTGCAGTCACACGTTCCCCAGGTATGGCGTAGGGCACGAATACCGCCTTGCCTGCGTGCCGGCCGATCGCCTCGCCGCCATGTGCGATGGCATCCAGTGTGAGTTCGATGATTTGTCCCATCTGACCTCTCAACGATTGCGGTGACTACGCCAGAGAACGCGACCGCGCGCGCTTCATCTCCGCTCATCACCAGGTCCAAGCGCCGCCCACCCGTGGTGGCCGGCACATCGATTATCCTTACATAATCCGACCACTGCGCATCGACGGGCAACAGCACGGGCAGCGCGTTCATGGCGTCTTCAAAGAAACTCCGCTTGAACGGATTGCCCGGTTCGCCCGGGAAGATCGCGAGCGGATAGATGCGTGATTCGACCAGGTCCTGGAAGAAGTGCGTGCCGTAGGACAGGGTGGGACGGTTCCTGCCCTGGCCCCAGCCGATCTCGACCAGCGCGCGCGTGTTGTAGAAATCCGCGTATCCCACCTTGAGCCCCAGGTCCGGGTTCGAGCTGCCCCATCGGCCCGGACCCATCAGGATGAACACCTTCCCTTCCAGTCGTTGGTTGATGCCGCGCGATCAAGCGCGCCAACTCGAGTTTCTGGCTAGGATTGACCAGGGCATACTTCTCAGGGTCCACGTAGACGACGTAAGCGATCTGCTTGACGATCCCCGTCGGCACCAGCTTGGCGGTGCCGAAGATGATATCGCTGTCCGCGATCTTATCCGGAATGCGCACGTGTTCGGACTCACTCGGGTTGCTGTGAGGCCGGCATTGCAGGAGATGCAGGTTGACGGTGGGCTTAGGATATGCGCTGCCGATGCTGAGGGTGAATTCGATATCCACCGGGTGGCTATAGCTGAATTCCAGCGCCTTGAGCACTGTCTTCAGATCCGCCGCAAAGGAGGTCTGGGCGAGCATGCCATCCATGGTAATCACCAGCGAACGCGGATCGAGGCTGCGATCCATGAGCAGCATGGGGCTGATGTAGTCGCCGTTGTCCACCGAGGCCAGCAGCCGCAGGCCCGGGTAATCGCTGCGCAACACCTCACTCACCGGCAGCGTCTCGAGCTGGTTCGTCTTGAGATTGATGACATCCATGAAATACTGGGAGTAATACTTGATTTCCTTGGGTCCGTTCTCCGGGCGCAGGTTGGGATGGCTCAGCGCCACCATGCGCGGATAATCCTCGCCCACACGCTCCACCGCGCGCGTCCCCAACCCCGTCACCAACCGCACGAAGCCATCTTCCCGGCGCAGCTTAGGATTCCAGACGAAGGGATTGCGGCTATAAGCCACGCCGGCGGCCGGGGGGAAATAGAAGTCCCCATAGCGCTGGCCCTGCACCACCTGCAATAGGATCGCCATGCGCTCATCGAAGTCGAGCACCTTCTGCTGCTTACGGTAGAGCAAGACGTCCGGGTTGTAGATGCTGGCGTAGACACGTGCAATCGCCTGGATCAGGAATTGCAGATTCTCAGCAAGCGTCCCCTGGTTCGGGCAGAAGACAGCTTTCGTACATGCCCGCGAACGACAAGTCGAAATTGTCCTCCAACAGGCTGGACGAGCGCACGATCATCGGTTTGTTGCCGACTTGCTCCAGCAACTCCTCCAGCCGCCGGATCACATCCGGCGGGAAGCGGCCCTGCGCATGCCCGCCTGGATCTCGGGATAGTCGTGCTCGATCTGGTCCATGTCCTTGTACTTTTGGTTCAGATACTTGACCAGATCGTTAATCTGCAGGAATTCGTAGCTGACGTCTGCGCCGACAAAGTAGGTTTCGGGCATGATGAGGTTGATTTGCTGGCAGGTGTCACAGAAGCGGTCCAGCGTGGACTGAAGGATCTTCCACGCCAGCACCAGGCCGGCCGCCTTGCCGCCGATCTTGCCACGGCCCACCCGGTGTTGGCGTATCCATGCCAGATCCTCGTAGTCAAGATACTCCTTCGCCACCCGCACGAAGTCAAGCTCATCGCTGATGAGCGCCTTGATCAAAACCACCTTCGTCTCTTGCATGTGATGCCGCGAGCGCACCTGTTCCTCGGGCGGCAACCTCGAGAAGCTCTCGAGCTGCTGGAACAGGATCTCCATGGAAGCCATTTCCGGGTTCAAAGCCAGCACCTGCTCCACGGTCGGGCGCTGGTTCAGCACCTGGCGCGCCAACTCCTCGAAAAGCTGCGGGCTGAGGTTGTACGCCCAATAGAACTCGGTCAGGCTGTCCCGCACCTTCGCCAGGCGGCGCTCCCACACGTCAGCCGATTCATCCTGATAGGGATTGACCACGCCCTCGCGCCTCTGAGACGCCAGCGCGCGCTCGCGCACCTCTTCCTCGAAGCGTTCCTTGGTGATCACCCCGCGGCGGATCAGTTCCTGGCGCATGCGCTCGCGCATCACGTCGCCCAGGATCGGGAACGCGCCGAGCAGCATGTGGATGCGATGGACTTTAGGGATGTAGGTCGTATCGTCAGGCATACAACGGTCTCCGCTGCTTCTCTACCAGGTATCACCTTGGTATGCAATACCCCAGTATACCGTCTCTTGTGCCCCAATCCAACCTGCGCGACAATAGATCGCAGACCGCGCGTTGTCCTGGTGGTCGCCCCATCGCATGGCGTCGTCGACATCCTGGGGACCACGTATGACCCTCGTCTATCTTGCTGTTGCCTTTGCCGGCGGCATCCTGGCGGGGCATTTCCTTCGCCTGGCGGGAGTGCTGTCGTGTGGCACGCCCTCCTGGCTGTTCCCCTTGGCGGTCGCACTCACCCTCTCGGCCCTCCTGCTGGTCCGCAAGCGCCCTTCCGCGCGCTTGGCCGCGGCGCTGGTCCTGTTCATCGTGCTCGGCGCATGGCGCTATGGCGGCAATCCGTTCGAACGCTGCCTGAGTCCGGCCGACCTTGCGACCTATCACCGGGGCGAGGACGGCGTCTGGGCGACCGTGGAAGGGGTTGTGATCGGCTACCCGGACGTGCGGGACCGCGGGACGCGGTACCAGTTGGACGTCGAACATGTCGTGGTTGACGGGCAGGCGCATGCCGTTCACGGCCGGGCCCTGATCGAGGCCCCCCGGCAGCCGCTCTACGCTTATGGCGACCGGCTGCGCGTGGACGGCGTATTGCTCACCCCACCCGTCTCCGACGACTTCAACTACCGCCGCTACCTCGCCGCACGCGGCATCCACAGCCTCATCCGACGGCCGCAAATCGGGCGCCTGGGGTCGGGTGAGGGCCAGGTTTTCTGGCGGGTGCTGTATGAGGTGCGAAGCCGCGCATCCGAAGTGCTGAATCACATCCTGCCCGAACCGGCCGCGGCGCTGACCAACGGCATGGTGCTCGGCATCGAGGGCGGCATCTCAGATGATGTGAGCGACGCCTTCAAGGCGACGGGCACGACACATCTCATCGTCATCTCGGGCAGCAACATCGCATTTCTGTCGGGCGCTCTGATCGCGGCCCTGGGCGGACTGATGGCGCGCAGGCGCGCTGCAATGGTGGCTGCGCCGCTCGTCATCCTCTACGTGCTGTTGGTCGGCGCGGACCCACCGGCCCTGCGCGCGGGGGTGATGGGACTGCTCGGCCTGGGCGCGGTTTTCTTCGGCAGGCAGAACACGGCCTACGTCTCATTGTGCGCCGCGGGCATGGTCATGACGGCTATCAATCCCCTGGCCTTGTGGGACATCGGCTTCCAGCTCAGCTTCGCCACCAGCCTCGGGTTGATCCTGTTCAGCCGGCCGCTGGGTGAACGGCTCACCTCCCTGCTGCGGAGGCGCCTGTCGCACGATGAGGCGAGGCGGGTCGTCCGTGCGCTTAACAGCACGCTGATCGTCACCGTGGCCGCGCAGGCGGCCGCGCTCCCGCTGATCCTCTATTACTTCGGTCGGCTTTCACCCATCTCCCTGCTGACGAACTGCCTTGTGCTGCCGGTCCAGCCCGCGATCCTGGCGAGCGGCATCGCATCCTTGCTTGCAGGTGCGGCATGGCTGCCGCTTGGACAGCTCGTTGCGGCGTTGCCCTGGGCCTTGCTGAGCTACACCGTGGGCGTGGTCCACGCGACGGCGGGCGTGCCCTACGCGTCCGTAGACGTGGGGCCGATCAGCCCGCTCTTCGTAATCGGGTGGTATGCCCTGCTTGCAGCCGTGCTGATGTCCCCCCGCCTCGTTCGCACCCTGCTTCCGCCGGTCCCCCCGGGCCCGCGGGCTGACCTGCGCCGCGCCGGCGCGTGGACCGCGCTGTTCCTCCTTCCGGCGTGCCTCTCGTGGTTCGCATGGCGATCGCTGCCCGATGGCCGGCTGCACGTGCTCTACGTTCCGGGGGATGATACCGAGGCGGTGCTGATCACCGCGCCGGGCGGCCGCTCCGCGTGGCTGTGGGATGGCCGCGGGGATGGCGAGGCGCTGATGCGAAGGACGCTCGCCGCGCACGCGATGGCTGGCAAGCCAGGCGTGGTGTTGGCCGATTGCGAGGCGAACCCCTGGCAGGAGGGGCCGTGCGTGGATCCTGCCGGTCTCCCGGCGGCCGCGTCCGTCGCGCTGGCGCCTGAGGTCCTGCTCCAGCGCATGGACACGGGCGCAGCGCCCGCGCTGCTGCTGACCTATGGCCAGTTTCGGACGCTGCTGCCCGCGACGCTGGCCCCCGGCGCCCAGGCCGCGGTACAGGACCAGGTCCACGGGCTGTCCGTGTTGAAGGCCGCGGGGCCCCGAACCGGCGCGTGGCCGCCGGTCAGCTTGCTGGCTGCCGCCGAGCCTCAATTGGTGCTGTGGCCGCAGGAGACGACCTATCCGCCCGAGGTGAGCGAGTATTTGGCGACCCAGGTCGCCGCAGCGCGGGTGGAGGCGGACGGCATTGTGGAGGTGGTGTCGGACGGCGCCCAGTTTTGGGTAGTGCGCCGCAGCGCGGTGGGGCCGCGGTGACGTGCGCCGCACTTCGCGTCTCTACGGTCTCGAAGGCGCCGCAGCCTGAACCGCAAACGCGGACGCGCCGAGCAGGATCAACGAAAGCCACACCGCAACGAGCGCCCGACCCCGTCGCGCACGAATGCGCCCCAGAGGATCACGAGGACGTTGTAGCCGAGCACGAACCACGCGAACGCTGCAGAGCGCCTGCTCGCCATGCGATGGCCTCCCTCTGAGCGTCTGACGCTGCGACCGGCTAGGCCAATCCCACCAGCGAGCGAAACGCACGGTAGGCTTCGGGCATATCGCGGGCAACGAACGTCACGCACCGGCCCTCCGCGCGGCGTGCGCCGGGCATCAGGCTGGCTGTATCGGCCATCTCCGATTTGACGAACTCGACCGTCACGGTGATCGGCGGTTCGAGGCGGAGGGGCCGCGGGGCCGGCTCCGAAAGCAAGTGCTCCACGCCCTTAGCCGCACACTGCTCGATCAGCTCAGCGGCCTCCGTTGGGTGCAGACACTCGGCCGCGTTGCGCCCCTTGGCTTGCTTGACGACCGCGGTCACGATGCCGGGAAACAGCGCCGCAGCTTCTGCGCAGGCGGTCTGGTCGCCGGAGATCATGACGACCGGCGCACCGAAGTGACCGCACACCGCGCCGTTGAGCCCGATTTCGCCTACGGCTTGTGCGGCGCCGCCCGCGGGCGCCAGCCATAGGCCATTCACCCGGCTGCTCGACCAGGTGTGATCCAGGATGGCGTTCGGCGATCCGACGCGCGCGTGGTAGCCCACAAATAACACGCCGTCAATGCCGGCGTCAATGCCCTCGACCATCGAGTAGGGCCGCGGCGTCCCCGAGTTGAGGCTGGCGCGCGGATCAAGCAGCTCGATCAGGATGTTCGTCCCGTCCCAGTGGCCGTCACTGACGACGACTTCGTCCGCGCCCGCCGCGAACGCGCCGCGCACGGCCGCGTTCACATCTGCGGTCATCAGGCGGCGGAACCGATCGTATTCCGCGTGCGTTGGCGTCACCTGGTCGAAGTTAACCACGCCGGTGATGCCTTCCATATCGGCGGCAATCAATATCTTCATGCCTGACCTATCCCTCCAGTGAGGGTCGGATCGTAGCCGACCCATTCAATGTCGTCCACACCTTGAAAGCGCCGCGCCATGACCTCCAGTGCGGCGGGATTGTCATCGACCAGGATGAACCGGCGGCCCAAAACCAGGCAGGCCGCGCCCGCCACACCGCTGCCCGCGAAGAAATCGAGCACCACGCCATCGGGTGGCGACGAGGCGGCCACGATGCGCTTCAGGATGCCGATGGGCTTCTGGGTTGGATAGCCGGTGCGCTCTGCGCCGTTGGTTGGCACGATGGTGTGCCACCACGTGTCGGTGGGCAGCTTTCCGCGCGCGGTCTTTTCCGGTCCCACCAGCCCGGGTGCCATGTACGGGATGCGTTCGACTTCGTCCGTGTTGAACAGGTAGTGATCGGGGTCCTTGACGTAGACCAGGATGTTATCGTGTTTGGGCGGCCACTTGCGCGTGGTGCGTGCGCCGTAGTCATAGGCCCAGATGATCTCGTTGAGAAAGCAGTCCCGGCCGAAGATGCCGTCGAGCAGCACTTTGCAGTAGTGCACTTCGCGATAGTCGATGTGAAAGTAGAGGGAGCCGCGCGGAGCCAGCACCCGCCGCGCCTCGACCAGCCGCGGCTCGAGAAACGCCAGGTAGTCGTCGAACACGTCCGCGTACGCTCGCGTGGCCAGCTTCGACGTGCGATAACGCCGGCCCGCGAAACCGGTGCGGTCGCCGTCGTCACTACGGACGGTCTTGAGCTGCGTGCGGCGCTGCGTCTTGCCCGTGTTGAAAGGTGGGTCGATGTAGATCAGATCGACCGACGAGTCGGTCATCCGCTGCAACACAGGCAGGTTGTCGCCGAAGATCACCCGGTGCTTCACAGCCTCAATGTTCCCGCAAGTACTCCCGAATCATCAGCGCGGCGGTGGCGCCTTCGCCGGCTGCCGCGGCGGCCTGCTTGGTGCTGCCCGAGCGCACATCGCCGGCAGCGAACACGCCGGGCAGGCTGGTCTCCAGGTTCAGGTTCGTCGTGACGAAGCCGAACTGTCGCGCTGAACCGCTTCAGGCAGCCAGTCGCTGTTGGGGCTTAGGCCGATGAAGATGAACACGCCATCGGGCCCCCATGTGCTCTGCTTGCCGGTTTCGCGATCCATCACCTCGACGCCCAGCAGCTTGCCGCGCTGGCCGCGGAACGCCTGGATGGCGTGGTTGGTGACCACGCGCATCCCCGGCTCCTTGGCCACCGCTTCTTGCAGCAGCTTGCTGGCCTTCACCTCCGGCAGAAACTCGACGATGGTCACGCTCTTGGCGTACTGCTTGATGAAGAGGCCTTCCTGGAAGCCGCTGTTGCCGCCGCCGACCACCAGCACGTCTTTGTCGCGATAGAACGGCGCGTCGCACATGGCGCAGAAGTGGATGGCCGAGCCGATGAGCTCGCGCTCGCCGGGGACCATCAGACGGCGGTAGCGCGAGCCCGTGGCGATCAGCACGGCCCGCGCGCTGTACTCCGCACCCGAGGTCGTCTTGATGCACTGGTACTGCCCGCGCGGCCGATCCCCTGGACGCCCTCGGCCTGCACGATTTCGACGCCGAACTTTTTCGCTTGCCTGGTCAGGCGCTGTGCGAACTCCATGCCCGATATGCCCTCGTCGAAACCGGGGTAGTTGTCCATCATCATGGTGCTGCTGACCTGGCCGCCGGCCGCGCCGCGTTCGAGGATCAGCGTGTTGATGCCTTCGCGCGCGGCGTAGATGGATGTGGTGAGCCCGGCCGGGCCTGCACCGATGATGATCAGGTCATAGAAGCTGTAACGAGCCGCGGAAACCAGGCCCAGCTTTGGAGCCAGGGCCTCGTTGCTCGGCTCGACCAGCACCGCGCCATCGGGAAAAACGATGGTGGGAACGCTGCGGTTGCCGTGGTTGAGTCGCTCCACCTCGGCCTGCGCGGCGAGATCCTGATCGATGTCAATGTAGTCGTAGGCAACGCGGTGCTCGCCCAGAAATTGCTTGCAGCGGCGGCAGTCGGGGCACCAGGGGGTGCCGTATACGATCAGCGGCCTTTCCTGTCCCATCTCGGCTCCTTGACACGGGTTTTGGCGGGGGCTAGTATAACACACGGGAGGATCTGGTCCAATGCTCAAGCGGTTTTCGACCTGGCGCGTGCTCCTCGTGCTGGTCTTGCTCGCAGCGATTGCCTGGTTTGCCTTGCGTGGCTTGCCGGACGGGAGGCTGCATGTCTGGTTCCTCGACGTGGGGCAGGGGGACGCGATCCTGATCCAGGCACCCGATGGCCGGCAAATCCTGGTGGATGGCGGGCCGAGCCCGGCCGCCCTGCTCGACGAATTGGGCGAGGTCCTGCCGTTCTGGGATCGATCGCTCGACCTCGTGGTGCTGAGCCATGGCGATGCCGATCATGTCTCGGGGCTGATTCCCCTGGTGGAACGCTACCGGGTGACGGCTGCGGTGGACGGCACGCCCTCTGGCGATGAGGGGGGCGCCGCGTGGCTGGCGGCCGTGCAGGATGCGGGAATCCCCCGCATGACCGCGACGCGTGGGACGCGGTTGGCCGCCGGGGCCATGGTGCTCACGGTCCTCAACCCTGGCGCCCAGGCTCCCGGAAGTGCGGCGGACGGCAACGACGCAAGCCTGGTGCTGCGCGTGGACTATGGGGAGACGAGCCTGCTGCTGACCGGGGACGCCGAAGGGGAGGCCGAGCAAGCCATCATGGACGCAGGGCTGCCGCTGACTGCGGATGTGCTGAAGGTAGGGCATCACGGGAGCGGGCGCAGCACATCGGCTGCGTTCCTGGCCGAGGTCGCTCCCCAGGTCGCCGTAATCTCGGTCGGCGCGGAGAATCGCTTCGGGCATCCCAGCGCGGAAGTGCTCGCTCGACTAGCCGGCGTGCAGGTGCTGCGGACGGACGAGCGAGGTCGGGTAGAGGTGATCAGCGACGGGAAGAAGCTGAGCGTGCAATGGGAGCGCTAGAAGGCTCTCGCCATTGCGCTGCCGCGAACAGCTTCTCTGCGACCTCTTCCCCTTCCTGTAAGTGAGGTTGCCCGGCGTTTGCTAAGATCAGGCCGTCTTGCAGGCGGAGGTCGGCGCGATGGTCTGGGAGGCGAGTTGGGAGAGTCCGCTTGAGGCGTATCTGAGCAGTTACACTCTTTTGTCCCTTGCATGCGACGTGGTAGAATCTCGATGCTTCCGCTCTTGGTTTAGCAGAGTTCATCAACCCCCAAGTGAGCAATATCGGCGATGTCGACCTTCCTGGCGCAGTGGCTTTTGTTTGTCTACCTCAATTTGTGCGCAGGCAGTATCGCGTTCGTCTTGGCCTGGCAGGACGAGACGCGCCGCAACAACTCGCTCGGTTTCCTGGTCTCCTGGGCGACCTTCTTCCTTTCCGCCATCGTTCTCTTCGAAACCGCCCTGGGCATACTGCACCTGCTCACGCCTGGGGCGCTGGCGATCGGGCTCGGCGCAGGCGCAGTGGCAGCCTGGTTAGCGTTTGTCAAGCGCGGCTCCGTGTTCGCCGTGCCGCCGGGGTGGCGCGATACCTTGAACCGCGGCCGCCAGGCTTTGGTTGAGGGCCAGGTCCCGGTCTCCCTCGTGCTCGTTCCCTGGCTGGCAGCAACTTTCCTCGTTTCCGCGTTGGTCGAGCCTTCTGGCCTGGTCGATTCTTTCATTTATCACCTGCCCATGCCCATCGACTGGCTGCAGCACGCCGCGTTGACGCCGACCTACATTCCCATGGCCGAAATCGCAAACAGCTACTTCCCGGGCAATGCCGAGTTGCTGTACTTCTGGATGTTGGCGCCTTTTCGCAACGACCTGCTCGTGCGCCTGGTCCCGGTCGGCATGTGGACCCTGCTCGGACTCGGCCTCTACCGCCTGTGCCGGCAGGCCGGAGCGCAGCGCGTACCGTCGGTGATCGGCGTCGTCATCTTCCTCTTCACCCCGCTAGTCCTCAGTGAGTCGGCGGACCTCTGGGCCGATGTGACTGCCACTGCGCTGTTCGTGCTGGCGCTTGGATATCTCTTCGAGTATGCGCGGCGACCTGCACTATCAACGGCCGCGCTGTTCGGCCTGGCCAGCGGCCTGTTCCTGGGCGTCAAATACTCCGGCCCCGCGTTTCTGGCCCTCCTGCTGAGCGCTTTTGCGATCGTCGTCCTGGCTTCGCGACGCTCCATCGGCGTCACCCTCATGTGGCGTTCGGCCCTTGTCGTCATTCTCACGGTCACTGCCACCGGCGCTTACTGGTACCTGCGCAACCTGGTTCTCGCGGGCAATCCGTTCTATCCGCTGGGCGTAAGCATCGCCGGCCGGCAGATCTTCCTGGGACCAGGCGTGGGCAGCGGTGACACGCTGTGGGACTACGCGGGCTCTGTTCATCCGTGGGACATGATCTCCGCATTGGTGATGGGCTATGGTGTCTTCTTCTGGCTGGCAATGGGCATGACGCTCGTCTCCGTCGCCTGGGGGCTCCACACCGCCCGTCACAACTCGTCTGCGCCGCGCCCGCGCCCGTGGCCCGGTATGCTTGCCCTGATCGCCGGACTCACGATCGCTGGCCTGCTGCTCTATCTCAGGACACCCTACTCGGTCATGCGTTTCTCTCACTCCATCCCGATCACAGCGCTGGAGCTGGTCAGAGGAATGCGCTTCAGCCTGATCACAGGCGCCGGCGCGACTGTGCTCCTGGCCACCGGCCTGAACTATATGTCCAAGCGCCTGAACCCTGCCTGGGTTGTGGCCACCATGGCGCTGATCGAAGGTCTCCTCGCCGGCTACCATATCCGATTTTTTGATTTCTTCACATTGCCGCGGCTCCTTGCGACAGGAGTCTTCATCTGCGTGGCGCTCTTCGCATTGCGCGGGCTGGCGGAGGTGAATTGGCAGCGCGTGGCGCGGCTACGCGCCTGGCATCCGCCGCGTGTTTGGATCTCTGCCGCTGTTGTTGCCGTGCTTGTAGCTGGGCTGGGCCTGGCGTATCTCATGCAGTATCGTGAGGCTTTCCGCTACGCGATTTATGAAAGCCGGTATGGCGAAACAGGGCTTGCCTGGCGCTGGATTGACGACAACATCAACCATGCCAGGGTCGCCTATATAGGCGATGACCCGCGGATGCTCGGCGCATATGGCGTCGACCTGAGCAATGAGGTCCGCTATGTCAACATCGCAGGCGATCTGGTAGAGCGCCACGACGACTTCTACCGCCGGGGAACATATTATCGCGCAAACGGCAACTATGAGGTGTGGCAGCGCAACCTGGCAGCTTGGTCCGCAGATTACCTTGTCGTTACGTCGCCGTCTGTAGAAGAAGAGAAATGGGCGTCTGAACATCCGGAGGCGTTCAACCCGGTCTTCGAAGCTGGTCCAGTGAAAATCTACCGGATTGGCATGCTCGAATAATACCGGAACTGCTCGCCTACACCTCCGGTCCCGGCTTCGCTCTGGCTGCAGTCTTGTCGGTATTGGTGGCCTTGGTATGGCCCGTACCGCCGAAATCGGCCCATCTCGGGTCGGACAGCGCCTCCTGCGACTTGACAGTTCACAGCCTCAATGCTAGTATCCCCCCAGGGGGATATGATGGTGAGCACTCATTTCCGCTCGATCGCAAACGCCATTTTAGCCCACACCCCGGCAAAAATGCCATGCTTGCTGTCGGGCAAACCTCGACGGCCGGTCACATGAGTTCGTCACGATGGAAGAGACCACAGACGGACATATCCCCCTAGGGGGGATAGACTCAACTCGCGCGCCACTCGGAGGTGATAAATTGACGAGCATGAATGAGACGATGGTAGACCAGGGCCAGTTCTGCGAGACCTGCGGCGTGACGCCCCCGGGATTCTTCCAGCGCTATCGTGGTTTCCTGCTCTCCACCGGCACGTTGATCACCGTCGCGAATGTACTGCTCTTGCTCATTGGCTTCGCACTGCAGCTCACGGGATACCCCGGGGTGGGCAAGTGGTTCTATCTGGCCTCGGCGCTTGTGGGCGGATCCCCGATCTTCAAGCTCGCCGCTGTGAACGTATTCACGCGCTTCGATCTCACCGCGGGCGTCATGGTGAGCATCGCGATGATCGCCGCGATCATCATCGGCGAGTATAGCGCGGCAGCGCTGGTGGCGTTCATGATGCTGGTGGGCGAGATGCTGGAGAACTTCACCATGGCGCGCGCAGACAACGCCTTGAATGAGCTCTCGAGTCTCGTGCCTGAGACTGTGACGCTGCTGCGAGACGGCCGGGAAGTCGCCACACCCGCGCTGGCTGTCCGCCCGGGCGACGTCGTCCTGGTGCGCCCCGGCGGCCGAGTCCCTGTCGACGGCCAGGTGCTGCGCGGCCATGCTGCACTCGATCAGTCGGCCATCACCGGCGAGTCCCTGCCGATTGACAAGATGCCCGGCGACGCCGTATTTGCGGGAACACTGTGTTCCGGGGGTGCACTCGAGGTACGCGCGACGCAAGTGGGCGAGGAGACCACGCTCGGCAACATGATCCGGCTGGTGCGCGACGCCCGCGCAACCCAGGCGCCCGTGCAGCGGATCGCCAACAAGTACGCGCAATACCTGATCCCGATTGCGATCAGCATCGCGATCATCGTCTATCTGCTCACCGGCGAAATCGTGCGCGCTATCACGGTGCTGATTGTCATCTGCCCCTGCGCGCTGGTGCTTGCCACGCCGACAGCTTTGGTGGCGGCCATCGGGAACGCAGCCCGCCGCGGGGTGCTGGTCAAACACGGCACCGCAATGGAGCAGATCGGCCGGGTTGACGTGGTGGCGTTCGACAAGACCGGCACCCTCACACTTGGCGAGCCGCGGGTGATGAAAACCGTGCCGCTCAACGGCCTGGGAGACCGGGAGTTGCTCCGCCTGGCCGCCAGCGCGGAACGCCTGAGCGAGCACCCGCTGGCGCGGGCTATCGTGTCGGCCGCACAAGAGCAAGGCATCGAGATGCAGTTGCCTGACGATTTCGAGACCCTGCCCGGACACGGGGTCCGTGCCCGGGTCGACGGCCGACTGGTGATGATCGGCGACGGGATGCTGGCCAAGGCCAACGTCAAAGTGGGGGCAACGGCTCTGGCGGAGACGCAAGATCACGCGGCCCAGGGACAGAAAGTGATTCCGGTGGCCGTGGACGACGAGGTAGTCGGTCTCCTTGTGCTGGCCGATTCAGTACGACCGGAGTCGCGTGCTGCCGTAGCGCGTTTGAAGGCATTGGGAATCAAGGAGACGGTGCTGATCAGTGGGGATAACGCGAAGGTCGCCGAAGGTGTTGCGCAGGCACTGGGCGTCGATCGCGTCCACGCGAACGCCCTGCCCCAAGCCAAGCTTGACCTGATTCGCGCGTACCAGGCACAAGGCCAAAGGGTCGCCTTCGTCGGTGACGGGGTCAACGATGCGCCTGCGCTGGCTGCGGCCGACATCGGCATCGCGATGGGCGCAGCAGGCACTGCCGTGGCAATGGAGACGGCTGACATCGTACTGCTGACCGATCAGTTGGATCGCGTGCCATTTCTGGTAGAATTGTCGCGCGGTGGACTCGGTGTTATCCGCAACAACGTCATCTTCTCCATGTCGTGGAACGTACTAGCCGTTCTGCTGAGCGGGTTTGGCGTCATCGGGCCGGTATTCGGTGCGGTCATGCATGAACTCTCCGCACTGCCGGTGGTTGCCAATTCCGCCCGGTTGATCAATTGGCAGCCACGTCGTGGGGAAGCACCCGACCGAATGCATTGAAGGTAAAGAAGGTTGGTGATGGCAGCAGTAATACATAAGCACAACGAGCGCCAAGCCATTTTGAATCGCCTGGCCCGGATCGAGGGCCACGTGCACAAGATCCGTTCGATGGTTGAGGAGGGCCAGGACTGTCCCGCGATCCTGATGCAGCTCGCAGCCGTGCGGTCAGCCATCAACAAAGTCGCCCAGGCCGTGCTGGAAGATCATGTGGACTCCTGCCTGCTGGGTGCAGGTGACGCGGCTGAGACTGAGCGGGCATGGGCGGAATTAAAAGACGCTTTTGATGTCATCTTCTGATACTACACCCGTAGATTTGTCGGTCGGCTAGCGCTCACCTACCTTTGACAGGCCGCACGGGTGATGCTAGACTACTGCCAACTGAGAACCGCACGGCCTGCAACGATGGGCAGCCGCGAGGCAGGGGGAGCTGGGTGGAGCCCGGCTGAGAGGTTGGCGCCGATCCGCGGCGGATGGGCATGCCGACGACCCCTTGAACCTGACGGGTAATGCCGGCGAAGGGATGCGACAGATGGCAGAGGCGACCCGATGAGGGTCGCTTTTTTGTTGCTGCTCTGGAGGAACGCGTGAGGGTGTTTGTGGTGGCGGGGAGCCCTGCGGCGCGGCAGCCGGATGGGCTGACACCTGAACCAGGCGACCGCGTGATCGCCGCCGATCTCGGCGCGCAGCACGCCGTGCGCTGGGGCTGGCACGTGGACCTGCTGGTGGGCGATCTCGATTCGCTGCCGCCGGACATGGCACGCGACCTCGAAGCCGCCGGTGTGGAGGTCCTGCGCGTCCCCGCAGCCAAAGACCAGACGGATACCGAGCTGGCCGTCACGCGTGCGCTGGAGATGGGTGCGGAACAGCTCGTCATCTGCGGTGTCACCGGCGGCCGGACCGACCATCTGCTGGCGAATGTACTGCTGCTGGCGCATCGGGCGCTGGCCGATGTGGACGCGTTCCTGGTCGATGGTGGCGAGACGCTGCGACTGCTTCGAGCGGACGGCGAACTTGTGCGACTGGCGATTGAAGGCGCAGCGGGCGATCTGCTGTCCCTGTTGCCCCTCGGCGCGGATGTCGCCGGGGTCTCGACCGGGGGTCTGCGCTATCCGCTGAATGATGAGACGCTGCACCTTGGCGAGGCCCGGGGAATCAGCAATGTATTAACACGCAGCCGGGCGCACGTCAGCCTGCGCCGCGGCTGCTTGCTGGTCATTCACAACAGGACGGAACCAAAATGAAACACAATTTGCTCCTCATTACGCTGCTACTGGCGGCCACCATGGTGGCGGCCATGATGGCGGCCTGCACGACCGTGCCCCCGGCTTCGCCCACCGCGCCCGTGGCTGTGACCGCGGCGCCGGCGGCCGAAGCCACAGCAGAGCCGGCCACTCCGGTGATCGAACCGACCACTGCGCCCGGGACCAGGACGCTTACGGTCATGACGCACGATAGCTTCAGCGTCAGCGAGGATGTCGTCGCCAAGTTCCAGGCGCAGTGCGGCTGCACGGTGCAGTTCCTCAAGTCGGGCGATACGGGGCTGGCGCTGAACAAGGCAATCCTGAGCAAAAACAACCCGCTGGCCGATGTCTTCTACGGCGTCGACAACACCTTCCTGAGCCGCGGCCTGGCCGGCGACATCTTCGAGCCGTACGCATCGCCTGCGCTGGCGCGGCATGCCGGCCGAGCTGAAGCTCGACCCCAGCAACCGGCTGCTGCCGGTCGACTTCGGCTACGTGACGCTCAACTACGACAAGGCCTACTTCGCCGAGAACGACCTCCCGCTGCCGCCGACCCTGCGTGACCTGACCAGATCCCGCATACAAGGGCCTGTTGGTCGTCGAAAACCCGGCCACGTCATCGCCCGGCCTGGCCTTCCTGCTGACAACGATCGCCACCTTCGGTGAGACGGGGCGACTACACCTACCTGGATTTCTGGCGCGATCTGCGGGCAAACGATGTGCTCGTCACCGATGGGTGGGAGGACGCGTACTACGGCCAGTTCAGCGGCGGCAGCGGGGAGGGCGACCGTCCGCTGGTCGTCAGCTATGCCACCAGCCCGGCCGCCGAGGTGTTCTTTGCCGATCCGCAGCCGGCCGAATCGCCCGACCGGCAACCTGCTCATGCCCGGCGGCAGCTTCCGGCAGGTTGAGTTCGTGGGCATCCTGAAAGGTGCGAAGGAACCCGAGCTGGCGCGGCAGTGGGTCGACTTCATGCTGGGCGAGTCTTCCAGGCCGACATCCCGCTGCAGATGTGGGTTTATCCCGGGCTGCCCGGCGCCGGCTGCCCGAGGTGTTCACAAAATACGCGCAGGTGCCCACTGACGCCGTGACGGTGTCGCCCGACCAGATCGAGGCGGGCAGGGAGAAATGGCTGCAGGCGTGGACCGACGTCGTGCTGCGTTAGTCCGGGGGCTGCTCCACCTCCTGCCGCTCGGTTTCCTGGGGGTCTTCTTCTTCTATCCCCTGCTCGCGGTGGTGGTGCAAAGCTTTGCGCCGGGGGGCCAGCTCAACCTGGCCCCTATGGCCAACCTGTGGCGTGAGCCGTATTTCGGCCGCGCCCTGTGGTTCACCACCTGGCAGGCGACCCTCTCTACAGGGCTGACGCTGGCACTGGGGATGCCGGCCGCTTTCGTGTTCGCCCGCTACCGCTTCCCCGGCAAGAGCGTGTTGCGCGCGCTGACCACGATCCCGTTCGTGCTGCCGGCCATGGTCGTCGCAGCTGCGTTCACCGCGCTGCTGGGCCCACGCGGCTGGCTCAACGGCCTGCTGATGGCTTGGTTCGAGCTGGCGCGGACCCCGATTCGCCTCCAACAGACCATCTGGCTGATCCTGCTCGCCCACGCTTTCTACAACACCACCGTCGTCGTGCGCATCGTGGGCGGGTTCTGGGCCAACCTGGACACCCGGCTGCCCGAAGCCGCGCGGGTGTTGGGGGGGAACCGGGCACGCGTCTTCTGGGAGGTCACGCTGCCGCTGCTGCTGCCGGCCGTCGCCGCGGCAGGGCTGCTGGTCTTCCTCTTCTGCTTCACCAGCTTCGGGGTGATCCTGATCCTCGGCGGGCCGCGCTTCGCCACGCTGGAGGTGGAGATCTACCGCCAGGCGGTGACACTGTTCCGCCTGCCCGAGGCAGCGGCGATCAGCCTGGCGCAGATCGTGCTGACCTTCGTGGTCATGGCCATCTATACCCGCGCGCAGGCACGCGCCTCGCTGCCGCTGAACCTGCGACCGGCCGCGGCGACCGAAGTCCCGCCCACCACGCCGGTCCACAAGATCCTTGTGGGCCTCACCGCCGTCGGGCTGCTGATCTTTCTCGTGGCGCCGCTGGCAGCGTTGGCCCTCCGCTCGCTCGCGCCCGGCGACCCGCTGCGCTACTACCGCGAGTTGTTCGTCAATCGCACGAATTCGATCTTCTATGTGGCGCCGGGCATTGCCATCCGCAACAGCCTGGTCTTTGCGCTGATCACCACCGTCCTGGCGTTGATCATCGGGACCTTAACGGCCGTGCTGATGTCGCGGGCGCGCACGCTCGGCGCCGCGCTGCTCGATCCGCTCGTCCTGCTCCCCCTCGGCACGTCCGCGGTCACCCTGGGTTTCGGCTATCTGTTGACCATGGGGCAGCCGCCGCTCAACCTGCGCGCCTCGCCGGTGCTGGTGCCCATTGCGCACACGCTGGTCGCGTTTCCTTTTGTCGTGCGCACCTTGCTGCCGGTCATGCGCGGGATGAACCCCGACTGGCGCGAGGCCGCGGCCGTGCTCGGGGCATCGCCGTGGCGCGTCTGGCGCGAGATCGATCTGCCCATCGTGGGCCGGGCGCTGATGGTCGCGGCCTTGTTCGCGTTCACCGTCAGCATGGGCGAGTTCGGCGCAACCTTGCTGATCGCGCGGCCCGAATTCCCGACCATGCCGGTGGTGATCTACCGGCTGCTGGGCCAGCCCGGCGCGCTGAACTACGGGCAGGCGATGGCCATGAGCACGCTGCTGATGCTGGTGTGTGCGGTTGCGTTCGTGCTCATCGAGCGCTTCCGTGTCGGTCAAGTCGGGGAGTTTTAGCCTGATGGCTCCGTTGCTCACTGTCACTGCTGTGTCCAAGTCCTACCCGGGCCTGCCGGTTCTCAACGAGGCCTCGTTCGCCGTCGAGCCGGGCGAAATCGTCTGCCTGCTCGGGCCGAGCGGGTGCGGCAAGACAACGTTGCTGCGCATCGTCGCGGGGTTGGAGACGCCCGACACCGGAACCGTGGCCTTCGCCGGCCAGGACCTGCACGACATCCCCGTGCACCGGCGCAACTTCGGCTTCATGTTCCAGGACTACGCGCTCTTCCCGCACAAGGATGTCGCGGCGAACGTCGCGTTCGGGCTGCGCATGCAGGGGCTGCCGTCCGCCGAGATCGCGGCGCGCGTGCGGGAGACGCTGTCGTTGGTCGCCCTGGATGGCTACGAACAGCGTCGCGTGATCGAGCTCTCGGGCGGCGAGCAGCAGCGCGTGGCGCTGGCGCGCAGCCTGGCGCCGCGGCCGCAGCTGTTGATGCTCGATGAGCCGCTCGGCGCGCTGGATCGGTCGCTGCGCGAGCAATTGATGAACGAGCTGCGCATCATCCTGAAACGAGTCGGGGTGACCGCGCTGTACGTGACGCACGATCAGGAGGAGGCCTTTGCAGTCGCGGACCGGGTGCTCATCATGCGCGCCCGGCCGGAACAGGGCGAAGGGGGCTGGATCGAGCAGGACGGCACACCCAGCGAGGTCTATCGCTATCCGCGCACCGAGTATGTGGCTCGCTTCCTGGGCTTTCGCAATCTGCTGCCGGGGACGATCGTTGACTACAAAGCCACAGTGGCGGCCAGGCGGTCGAACACAGAAATCACCGAGGTGTTCCACGATCTGCGGCCGGGCGAGGGGCGGGGGTATCGGGTGGAGACGGCGGCTGGCACGCTGTTGGCCGCCGACAGCGCGAGCGGCTTCGCGGCCGGCGATGCGGTGACGCTGCTGGTGCGCCCGGAAGCCGCAGACGTGCGCTTACCTGGCGAACACGGGGAGAATCTGCTGCAGGGCCGGCTCGTGTCAGCCTCGTTCCGCGGCAGCTACTACCTGATCCAGACCGAGCACGCGGGCGGGGTAACCCTGGTCTGCGAAGCTTCGACAACCGATGTCGAGCTGCCCCCTCCCGGCGACCCCTTGACGCTCCACCTGGACCCGACCGCGGTGACCGTGATGCAGCCCAATAGAGCCTGACGGGGGCTGACGGGCCCCAACGGGCACGAACGGTCGTTCTGAATATTTGACTTTTCGGTCCGATCGGTGTATCCTTACGCCAAGGTCCGACGATGGGCCATGCACGAAAACCATGATTTCACGCCGAGCATTTTGAAGGAGAACACGCACATGTACCAGAAAACCGTCGTCATCGGACACCTCGGGCGGGACCCCGAGATGCGCTACACCCCCACTGGCGTCCCCGTCACCAGCTTCAGCGTCGCCACCACGCGCAAGTGGACCAACCAGAACGGCGAATCGCAAGAGAAAACCACCTGGTTCCGCGTCACGTGCTGGCGAAAAACGGCAGAATTGGCCGCCCAGTACCTTAAAAAGGGCCGTCTAGTGCTGGTCGAGGGCGACGTCGACGCCTCGGCCTATACCGACCGCGAGGGGGCTCCACGCGCCTCGCTGGAACTGACCGCAACCACCCTTAAGTTCCTGGGCGGCTCGCGGGAGGAAGGTGGCGGCGCACCGGGCGCCGGGCCCGCCGGCGGCGGCGAGGATTTCCCCGCCCATGAGGATGACCTGCCGTTCTAACGGATCCAGGGCAGTCCCACTCCACGGCACGGCGCGCTGCGTCGTGCCGTTTTTGTGCCCTTGCAGCGCGTTGACGCAGGCCCCCGCTTGGGGTAGACTGTTCGCAGATTCCCCTTAGGAGGCCCACATGGCCCAGCCCACTCAAAACCAGCCCCAGATCAATATCGAATTACCCGCGGATCTGGAAGCGATCTACAGCAACTTCGCGATCATCAGCCACTCGCCGTCCGAGATCGTCATCGACTTCGCGCGGCTGTTGCCAGGCTCGCCCAAGTCGAAGGTGCTCACGCGCATCATCCTCACCCCACTCAACGCGAAGCTCCTCCTGCGGGCGCTGCAGGAGAACCTGAACAAGTACGAGGAGAAGTTCGGCGAGGTGCGCACGCCCAGCGACACCGGGTTCGAGACGCCGGATCGCACGCTCGGCTTCAAGCACTAGCAGCGCAGCGCCATCAAGGGAGACGGCCCATCATGCCCCTCAACGAAGCCCTCACCGAATACTATCCCACCATCAAGGAACTGCCCGAAGGCGAGCGGCCGCGCGAGCGGCTGGAGCACTACGGCCCATCCGCGCTCAGCAGTGCGGAGCTCATTGCGATCATCCTGCGGGTGGGCACGAAGGACGAGAACGTCATCCGGCTGGCCCAGCGGCTGCTGACGGGTTACGGCGGGCTGGCCGGGCTTGCCCAGGCGCCATTTGTGGAGCTGACCGAGATCAAGGGGCTCGGCCCCGCGAAGGCCACGCAATTGAAGGCGGCATTTGAGCTGGGCCGGCGCCTGCTGGTTGCCGCACCGCACGAGCGCCCCGTGGTCAAGTCGCCCGCGGACGCAGCCAACCTGCTCATGATGGAGATGGCCCCGCTGGAACAGGAACACCTGCGCACCGTGATCATGGACAGCAAGAACCATGTGCTGAAGATCCACACGGTGTATGTCGGGTCATTGAACACGGCCGTGGTGCGCGTGGGCGAACTGTTCCGTGAAGCGATCCGCCTGAACGCGGCCGCACTGATCGTCGCCCATAACCACCCCTCCGGCGACCCGACCCCGTCACCCGAAGACGTGCACGTCACGCGCCAGATCGTGGAGGCGGGGAAGCTGCTCAACGTCGACGTGTTGGACCACCTCGTGATCGGCCAGCAGCGCTGGGTCAGCCTGAAGGAGCGCGGGCTGGGATTCTGAGGTAGTGTATGACTGTTGTCGAAATACCCCCCGCCCTCGAGCTTGACCCTCAGGTCGAAGCGGAGGTCTCAGCACTGCTGTTTGAGCATTTCGCTCCCGGCTATGGCGCCGCTACGCCGGACCATATCGCCAACTTAATGGCCCACGATCACTATTCGGCCGGTTACTACTATCTGAAGTCGCTGGTCGGACCGGAGATCTTCAACGGCCAATCGCGTGTCCTTGTCTCCGGCTGTGCGGCAGGCGGCGAGATGATCGCGGCGCGGCAGTGGGGATTTGGCGAAGTATTTGGCGTAGAAGTAGACCCGATCTAGGTCACCGCATGCGAGAAGCGGATGGCGGGCCTTCCAGGCATGCATGTCGCGTGCTACGAAGCTCTTCGTCTGCCGTATGAAGACGCGATGTTCGACGTCGTGAGTTCGATTCACGTCATCGAGCACGCCTGGGATCCGAAACTGTATCTCGCCGAACTGCTCCGGGTGCTTAGGCCGGGCGGGTACGTGGTCCTGGAGTACCCGACCCGCTATCACCGGGAGGAACTCCACACGAGATTACCCTCGCTGGAGTGGTTGCCTCGCCCCTTGCGCAACGCAGGATACCGTCTGCGTGCCAACCGGTTTTCCCGGATACCAGAGGAATCCAAACAACGCTATCGCAACATCTACGAAACGAATCTGCGCCAGATCAGCTATCCCGCGATCAGGTGGTGGGCAAGGACAAGCAGGTATCGCGCCGAGTTTCTGAACCTCACGAGAGTTTCGCCCGGCATCATTCGCCTGCTCATCCAGAGGAAGGCTGACTAGAAGTTTTCGGAAGCACGGTCGCGCCAAATGGATGGATCAGATCCGAAATCGCTCGATCAGACCTACGAAGCCGTGTGGGAAACCTTTGTCTCAGCGGGCAGGATCGAGCTTGCGTCCGGCTCGCGCAAGCGTTCCCTCAATGTCGGGGAAGGAGAATCCCTCGGTGAAGCGCGCGTACACGCCGGCCAGGCTACCGAGGATGAAGACTGGCAGTTGGGCCAGACGGCGTGCCACCCCTTTCGACGCATTTGTGGTATCATTTGTGATGTACTTTCACCGACTATAGGCAGGTCAAATGCCTTATCGTTTCGAATGGAATGGTCGTAAGGCAACTCTCAATATCGGAAAACACGGGGTTAGTTTTGACGAGGCCAGCACCGTGTTCGATGACCCGTTGGCAGCCATCTTTGACGATGAAGCGCACTCAACATATGAAGACAGCCTCAACTCCTGAATCCGAACAAGACGCAGTTGATGATCTGCGCCCAGAGTATAACTTCGACTACAGCAAGGCCCGTCCCAACCGATTTGCAGGGGAGGTTGATAAGAGCCAGGTGGTCGTAATGCTCGATCCGGATATTTCCGAGGTCTTTACGACCCCTGAATCGGTAAATGCCGTCCTGCCGCGCGCTCATCAAAACCATGCCGACAACACAAGTTAAGCCCCGTCGCAAGACGTCATCAGAATCAGCGCGTAAACCGGCTTTTCGCTAGTGGATGGCAGTGGTGAGGTCGAAGTGGTGTTCGGTTGAGCACGCTGCACGAGTGCTCTTCTTTCCTCCTGCGTGAGTATCAGCTATTCCACGTCACTCCAGAACCTCGTAACAGTAAATGGGTAAATGATTCCCCTTGTGAGGCTTTGAAGCATGGGAGCAAACGTTTTCGCCACGATTGCGCCGTTCTACGGCCTGTTCTACGATCTTCAAAAGCGAAGTTTCGACGCAGTTCTGGACAGGGTGCAGGCCGATTTGGCGCTGTCCGCATACAAAAGCATCATCGATGTCGGG
This sequence comes from uncultured Chloroflexia bacterium, assembly GCA_963774265.1. Taxonomy (GTDB): domain Bacteria; phylum Chloroflexota; class Anaerolineae; order CG2-30-64-16; family CG2-30-64-16; genus JALOOB01. Next base: position 250,775 of record CAVZDU010000001.1, read on the forward strand.
TGTGGGACCGGCGCGCTCTGCTCCGTGCTTAACCGGCGCGGGTTCATCGTCACGGGGGTGGATCCGGTGCAAGGCATGCTGAGCGTCGGCGCGCAGAAGCAGGAAAACCGGGGGATTGAATTCGTACAGGCCAGCGCTACCGAACGAATGCCCTTCGAAGACAAGAGCTTTGATGTCGCGATTGCGTCCTATGTGGCCCACGGCTTGAAGGAGCCCGAAAGACGCCTGCTGTACGCGGAGATGAAACGGCTTTCGAAGCACCTCGTGGTCATCTACGACTACAACGGGAACCGATCAGCCTTGACGGACATCGTGGAATGGCTGGAGGGCGGCGACTATTTCAATTTCATCAAAAAGGTGAAGGGCGAGCTGGGGGAGGTGTTCGGCGAGGTCCGCACGATCGACGTGGACGTGCGCGCGACGTGGTATGTCTGTGCACCGGACTGACGCGCAGCCCATCCAGCTCAAGTGCGTGACGTAGCAATATCTGAGTTCCTAAGCGTAGCCGCGCTGCCTGGCGGCCTCGAGGATCGCGGCCGTGGCCGTGGCGCCGATGCGGGTGACGCCCAGGCTGCGCACGCGCAACACATCGTCGAGCGTGCGGACGCCACCCGCGGCCTTGATCTGCACCTCGGCCGCGCTGTGCTGCCGCATGAGCTTCAGCACGTGATCCGTCGCACCCTGGTAGTTGTAGTCGCCGTTCGGCTTCTTGACGAAGCCGTAGCCGGTGGATGTCTTGACGAACGCCACGCGGTGCTCGGAGCAAATCTCACAGAGCCGGACAATGTGGCGATCCTCCAGGTAGTCCGTCTCGAAGATCACCTTGAGAATCGCCCTTTGCGTGAGCGCCGCGTGGTTGATGGCCTTGATCTCCTCCGATACATAGGCCCAGTCATCACCTAGCGCTTTCCCGATGTTGATGACCATATCCACTTCGGTCGCGCCATCCGCGATGACGTGCAATGTCTCGGCGAACTTGATGCGTGGGTTGCTGTTTCCGTGAGGGAAGTCGATGACCGCGCAGACGCCGACATCCGAACCCGCTAACAGGTCACGGGCCATCGACACCGCGTAGGGCTTGACGCAGACCGTGGCGACGCCATAGCGCCGCGCTAACTCACACCCCTCCCGGATGACCGCATCGGTCATCGTCGGGTGCAGGAGCGAGTGGTCGATCATCTTCGCCAGGCTGCGCAGCGTGATCGTATCTTCCATGGAAGCCTACGGGTTGTTCTTGGCCGCGACCTCGTCGAAGAGCGCTTCGAGCGCACGATACTCCGGGGTCTTGATGTTCTCGCCCTTGCCCCCGCCGCGCAGCCACTTCTTGACGCCCTTCGTATCCAGCACGGGCACGACCGGCTCGTTGATCTGGAGGTCCGCGCGCGGATCGATGAAGATGATCGCGGGCTGGGCGGTGACGGTGCTGTCGGGCAGCTTGCCCCGAATCCACTCGGTCAGCTTCGCCGCGTTGGCCTGGGCCTCCTGCGTGGGGTTGCCCATGCCCTCCTGGCTGAACGCCATCAGCAGGCGGCCCAGGCTGAACTTGCTCTTCCACTGCGCGCCGTTGACACTGATCTTGCCGGTCTGGTCGCGCGTGAGGAAGGTGTACAGCCCCTGGGGCGTGAGGAGCACGAACGGGGCCGGCAACGACCATGAGTAGAGGTGGTAGCGGTCGTCGAAGCCCTTCAGGCTCTCCTCGATGATCTGGTCGGGCCGGGGCGAGCGGCCATACCGGCGCAGGTTGTAGTTGCCGTACTGCGCGAGCGCGAAGCCCGCAATGAGGGCAAGCATCGAAACCCACACGAAGCGGGGCTGAAAAGATGCGAACATGCCAAGCCCCAGGACGGCGATGCCGCCAAGGCTGGCATAGGTGCCGAGACGAGACCGGCGTTTGACGAGTTTGGTGTTGGTGGTGACGCGCATATGCTTCTTTCTATCGATTAATGGAAGATTGAAGATAGAAGATTGTGTAGATCCTCAATTGGAGATCGCCTCCTGGATGGCCTGCACCAGGTTCTGCTGCACGCTCTTTTCGGCCATGCGGATCATGCTCCGGATGGCTTTGACATCGCTGCGGCCGTGGCCGATGACGACAACGCCATTGACGCCCAACAACGGCGCGCCGCCGATCTCACGCCAGTCCATGCGCTGGCGCAGCTTCCTTGATGCCCGGCCAGAGCAGGGCCAGGCCGGGCAGCGCCAGGATCAGGCCCGGGATCATGAGCAACAGGCCGAGCTTGTTGCGCAGGCCACCGGTGAACTGGCGCTTGAGGAATTTGAGCAGGAACGACACCACGCCTTCGGTCAGCTTGATGATCACGTTGCCGGTCAGCCCGTCCGTGACCACGACGTTGGCCTGCCCGCGGCCGATGTCCTTGCCCTCGACGTTGCCGACGAAGTTCAGGCCGCTGGCCTGCAGCAGCGGGTAGGTCTCGCGGATGAGCATGCTGCCCTTGTCGGCTTCTTCGCCGTTGGAGACGATGCCGACCTTGGGCTGCTCGATGCCGAACATGACCCGTGCGTAGGTGTGGCCCATGATCGCAAACTGCACCAGGTACTCCGGCTTGCAGTCGGCATTGGCGCCGATGTCGACGATCAGGCACGGCACGGGCGCGGCGGGGTAGATGCTGCCGAGCGCCGGCCGCTCGACCCCGCGAATGCGGCCCAGCCCGAACAGCGCCGCGGCCATCACCGCGCCGGAATTGCCCGCGGAGGCGAAGGCGTGCGCCTCGACCTTCCTTCACCAGCCGCATGCCGACCATGAGGGAGGAGTCCTTCTTGGCCTTGACGGCCATGGTGTGCTCCGCCATCTCGACGACTTCGGACGCGTGGACGATCTCGATGGGCAGGCTGGCGGTGTCGCCCTGCTTGGCGAGCTCAGCCCGCACCGACCTCCTCGATGCCGACCAGGATGATCTGCGGTCCCGCGCTCGCGCGCCTCAGCCACTGCGCCCGCCACGACCACACCCGGCGCGTGATCGCCGCCCATGGCATCCACGACGATCTTCATGCTATGCGTCCTCCACCCGATGGCAGGCCAGACCGAGCAGGCCGGGGCCGCCCAGCGCGGCGAGCATGCCCAGGTCAAAGATGACGTGCTCTCTCACGTTGATGCCGCGCCCGCACACGCTCGAAGAACGCGGCGACCTCGTCGGGCACATTGCAGTGGCCCACGGCGACCCGGGCCGGCGCGCCACCGAGCGCAGTCGCCATCAGGTCGATCATATACTCCTGGGCCCTGCGCTGGGTGCGCACCTGGGCCACCGGCTCCAGCCGGCCTTCCTGCGTCACCATGATCGGCTTGATGTTGAGCAGGTCTCCGACCGTCCCGCGGAACCGCGGCACGCGGCCGCTGGCGATGATGTATTTCAGGTTGGCCGGCGTGAACGCCATATGGACATCGTCCCGCATCGACTCCAACCGGGCGAGAATGGCCTCCACGGAGAAACCGTCGCGCACCATCTCGGCTGCAGCGATGGCCAGCCAGCCCGCGGCCATGGAAACGTGCAGCGCATCCCACACGTGCACCGGCACGGCCGCGGATTCGGCCGCGAGCACCGCCCTGTCATAGGTTCCGCTGGCGCGGCTGGACACCGTCACCGCGATGATTTGCTCGGCGCCCTCATCCGCAGCACGCTGGAAGGCCTCGGCAAACTGCTGGGGTGGCGGCTCCGCGGTCGTCGGCAGGCGGTCGGCGCTTGCCAGCCGGCGGTAGAACGTCTTCCAGCGAAAGCTCGACCTTGTAGAGGAAGCTCTCCTGCCCGAAATTGACGACTGCAGGCGCCTCAACGATATTGAGCCGCTGGAGGATTGCCTCGGGGATATTCGTGCTGGAGTCGGTTACGATGCGGACGCGCATGCTCGTCTTTCGCAGATCATTCTGCAGCGAAGTAGTCTCGAGAGTATACGACAGGTCACCCGCCTTGGCAAACGTCCTTCGGCTCGCTCTGAGAAAGCCAAAGCATCCTGAGCGGAACGCATTGCAGCATAAGACACAAAACCACCCGGTTTTCGAAACGATGACTTGACAGCCGCCCGGCGCGGTGCTAAGATGCCCTGCGTCTGGGGAGAATCAAGACTTTTGTTTGACAAAGCTGGGAAAGGGGCTATAATCTTTCCCACAAGATGCCCCCGTGGTGGAATTGGTATACACGGCAGGTTGAGGGCCTGTGTCCATATGGACGTGCCCGTTCGAGTCGGGCCGGGGGCATCCGCAATACTCTTCTGAGTTCCCCCGACGCAGCGAATGCCGACCGGTTGTACGACAACCTGTCACATGATGAATCCACAGACGGCCTACCCGGGGTGCAGTGCGCCAGGGGGCCGCCTTTTTGTGTCCGGGCCGTACAGGGAGCCGCATCGTCGCAGCAGTCGCACCTCCCATTGCTCCGAAGAGGCTCCTCATAGGCGACTGGACCTGCGATCAGCCGGTTGCAGGGCCGCGGAGCATGAGCAACTTCCGTTCTCAGCGCACTTACAACGGGTGAGGCCAGATGAAAGACCAGTTGTTACGGAAAATACAAGAGCGCAAGGCCGTGGTGGCCGTGGTGGGCCTGGGTTACGTGGGCCTGCCCCTGGCCGTCGCCTTTGCCGAGCAAGGTTTCCCGGTGGTCGGGATCGACGTGGACCCGAACAAGATCGCCGCGCTGCAGCGCGGGGAATCCTACGTCCAGGACATCCCCTCGGAACGGCTCGCGGGCATCCTGCCGTCCTTCTCCACAACCACGGACTACGCGGCCCTCGCCCACTGCGATGCAGCGATCATCTGCGTGCCGACGCCGCTGAACAAGACCCGCGACCCGGACGTGCGCTTCCTGATCGCCGCCGGCGAGTCGGCGGCCAGTACATCCACCCCGGCATGTTGGTCGTCCTCGAATCCACCACCTATCCCGGCACGACCGAAGAGCTGCTGCTGCCGATGCTGACCGCGCCGGCCGTGCTGCAGCGCCTCGGCATCGACCGCTTCGAGGTGGGCCGGGATTTCTTCCTGGCCTTTTCGCCCGAGCGCATCGACCCCGGCCGCCAGGACTACACGGTGGAGAACACGCCCAAGGTCGTCGGCGGCGTGACGCCCGCGTGCCGCGAAGTTGCCGTCGGCCCTCTACGCTCAGGCCATCCAGCGCATCGTGCCGGTCTCCTCGACGCAGACGGCCGAGATGGTCAAGCTGCTGGAGAACACCTTCCGCGCCGTGAACATCGCGCTGGTCAACGAAATGGCGATCATGTGCGACAAGCTGGGCATCGACGTGTGGGAGGTGATCGAGGCGGCGGCGACCAAGCCCTACGGCTTCATGAAGTTCACGCCCGGCCCCGGCGTGGGCGGCCACTGCATCCCGCTCGACCCGCACTACCTGTCGTGGAAGCTGAAGACGCTGAACTACAACGCCCGCTTCATCCAGCTGGCCGGCGAGATCAACAGCGAGATGCCGCGCTACTGGGTGGACAAGGTGCAGGATGCGCTGAACGAGCGCGGGCAAGCCGATGAAGGGCAGCCGGGTGCTGGTGCTGGGCGTGGCCTACAAGAAGGACATCGACGACGTGCGCGAATCGCCGGCGCTGGACATCATCGAGCTGCTGCGCAGCGAAGGGCGCCGACGTGCGCTACCACGATCCCTACGTCCCCGCGCTGTCCCACAACGGCCACGGCCTGAGCGCCGAACCCGACCTGGAGCAGGCGTTGCACGCCGCCGACTGCGTGGTGATCGTCACCGATCATTCGGTCTACGACTGGGGCGATATTGTGCGACGGGCAGCCTGCCTGGTCGACACGCGTCACGTCACATCGACATAACAGTCCGGGCACAGCCATTTCGCCGGGCGGCGACGGTGCGCTTTCGCCGCCCTATTGACATAGGAGGGATGCGCCAATGGACCTCCAGGATGTTCCGATCTGGGCTTTCGTTCTTGTCGGTTTCGTGGCTCAAATGATCGACGGCGCATTAGGCATGGCCTATGGGGTCAGCTCAACCACCATCCTCAACAGCCTGGGCGTGCCCCAGAAATTCGCCAGCGCGGCCGTTCACGCATCAGAAGTGGTGACCACCGGCATCTCGGGGCTTTCGCACTGGCGCATGGGCAACGTCCACTTCGACCTGGCCCGCAAGCTGGTGATCCCGGGCGTGCTGGGCGGCGTCATCGGCGCGTATCTGCTCAGCAATCTCGACACGCCCTGGCTCAAACCCATCGTGTCGGTCTACCTGGCGGTCATGGGCCTGATCGTCATCTACCGGGCCTTCAGGTCGACGTCCCCCCGGCATGTGCGCTCGTGGCTGATGCCCCTCGGCTTCGTGGGCGGCTTCATGGACGCGCTGGGCGGCGGCGGCTGGGGCCCCGTCGTGACCTCGACGCTGATGGCCCGGGGCAACGAACCCCGTTTCACCGTCGGCTCGGTCAACATCACCGAGTTCTTCATCACGACCGCCCAGTCGGTGACCTTCTTCCTGGCCCTGGGCAGCGGCGAGCTCTTGAAGTATGGGAACATCATCCTGGGCCTGTTGATCGGCGGCGCGATTGCAGCGCCCCTGGCGGCCTTTGCGACCAGGCGCCTGCCGCGCAAGCCCTTCATGCTGCTGGTCGGCGCCCTGATCGTGTTTCTGAACGTCCGCACGCTGATCATGACATTCTAGCACCGGGAGGCATCGTGAAAGGCATCATTCTCGCAGGCGGAGCCGGGACGCGGCTGTACCCGTTGACGATCGCGGTCAGCAAGCAGATGCTGCCGGTGTACGACAAGCCGATGATCTACTACCCGCTGTCCATGCTGATGCTGGCGGGGATCCGGGAGATCCTGGTGATCAGCTCGCCGGACGCGCTGCCCGTGTTCCGCACGCTGCTGGGCAGCGGCAGCCAGTGGGGGCTGCGCTTCGCGTATGTCGAGCAGCCGACCCCGCGCGGCCTGGCGGATGCGTTCATCGTCGGCCGCGAGTTCGTCGCGGGCGGGCCGGCGTGCCTGATCCTGGGCGACAACATCTTCTACGGCCAGGGGCTGCCGGCCAAGCTGCGCGCGGCCAGCCAGTTGACCGAAGGCGCGCTGGTGTTTGCGTACCCGGTCACGCGACCCGGAGCGGTACGGCGTGGTCGAGTTCGACGCGACCGGCCGGGCGATCAGCATCGAAGAGAAGCCCAAGGCGCCCAGGTCGCACTTTGCGGTGCCGGGCCTCTACTTCTACGACGAGCAGGTCAGCGACATTGCGGCCAACCTCAAGCCCTCGCCGCGCGGCGAGATCGAGATCACCGACGTGAACCGGAAGTACCTGGCGCAGGGCCAGTTGCGCGTCGAGCCGATGGGCCGCGGCGTCGCCTGGCTGGACGCTGGCACGCACGAGTCGCTCCTCCAGGCCGCCGGGTTCGTCCAGGCCGTGCAGGAGCGGCAGGGCATGATGATCTCGTGTCCCGAGGAGATCGCCTACCGGATGGGGAACATCGACCGCGCCGAGCTGCTGCGCCAGGGACAGTTGATGAAGGCGAACGATTACGGGCAGTACCTGATCCGGTTGGCGGAAACAGGATTGGGTTGAGGGGAGCTTGGCTGCGTGATGGGCTGGTAGACGAATGATCGAAGAACCGAGACATCAGATCGGGCAAGGGGAGCGGGAGAGCATTTCGCAGGTGCTGCAGGATGCATTGGCTGCGCGCCCCGATGTTTTGTTCGCGTATCTCTTTGGCTCATTCGCCGACGCGGACCGATCGGTGCATGACATTGACGTGGGCGTACTCTTTACGGGAGAAGCTCCTGCCAGTGCTCATGCAGCACTCGTACTCGGTGATCAGCTCCAGCGGCTGCTCCGTCAGCGCGGCCATCGTATCCCGGTCGACGTGCGACCCTTGAACCTTGCGCCGCTTGGATTTCGATTTCAGGTGTATCGGGGCCAACTCCTGGTGAGCCGCGATGAGGGGTTGCTGGTGCACGAAGTGGCGACGACAGCGGCGCGCTGATCTGGATATCTTGCCGTTACAACGACAGGCGCTAAAGGAGGCAATGCTGGCATGGGCAGATACCCGTTGATCCACGCGTATTGGGACGTCGACTACGGGCAAGTGTATGACCTCCTCCAAGGTCCGACAGATGACCTGCGGCAGTTCGTACAGGCCATTGCGCGCTTACTATGAGAGCCCCACAAACCTGAAGCACTTGCCACACTGTGAAGATGCAATGTCCGGTTTGGACCGGACGCATTTGGAGACGGCCGTGACGCACACGGGTTCCACGGCCTTCCTGCAGCAGGCCCATCGCAACAACTGGGAACAGTACCTCGCGGCGCTCAACCCGGCCGCTCCCGCCGCGCGGCGCGGCTGGGATCTCATCCTCCTGACCGCGAGCGACGAGGGGCAGGCGGCCATGGTCCGCCAGCAGCTCGACTGGCGACGGGACGCGGGCCTGCTCCCGGCCGGCGCCAGGTTCGCGGTCGTGCCCGACCCCGGCGGCCAGCGCATCGGCTCGGGCCGCGCGACCTTGGCAGCGCTGGCCCAGGCGCGGGATGCCCAGCGCACCCTCATCATCCACTCCGGCGGCGATTCCAAACGCCTCCCCCACTGTTCCGCGTCCGGCAAGCTCTTCGCACGCGTGCCCCGCACCCTGCCCGATGGCCGGGCCTCCACCGTCTTCGACGAGTTCCTGATCAGCCTTGCGGGCCTGGCCGGCCTGCTGCCCCCTGGCGCATTGGTGGCCTCGGGCGACGTGCTCCTGGTGTTCGACCACCTGCAGCTGACGTTTGCCCGGCCGGGCGTCGTGGGCGTGGCCGCGGCCACGCCCATCGAAATGGGCCTCCGGCACGGCGTTTACGTGACCGACACGCGCGGCCATCGCGTGCGGGCGTATCTGCACAAGCCCGGCAGGGGCGAGCTGGCACGCTGGGATGCCATCCAGGATGATACGGTGCAGCTCGACACGGGGTTGGTGTGGTTCGACAGCCCCACCATCGAGCGGCTGCTGCACCTGGCCGAGGCGCCCGAGCTCGCGGCCGCAGGGCTGAACCTCTACGGCGACCTGCTGCTGCCGCTCTCCGCATCCACGGACTACGACGCGTATCTCGCGGACACCAGCGACGGGCCGGCCACGCCCAGCCTCCGGGCCGCGCGGCGGGTCATCTGGGACCAGCTCCGGGGCACGCCGTTTACTGTGGAGCGCCTGCAGCCGGCCGTGTTCGTCCATTTCGGCACCTCTGCAGAGTATTGGCGGATGACCGCGGGTGATCCGGCGCTGGCCGAGCTGTGCGGCTGGGAACGCCAGGTGGCTTCGTACGCGCCCGGCATCTCGTGCGATGGGCCATTGGTCCTGATCAACGCCGCGGTCGAGGCGCCATGTGCGCCCGGACCGGCCCCCCTGCTCGTCACCGACAGCCGGCTCACGGCCGAGTTGCGCTGGGAGGGGGCCGGGATCATCGCAGGCGTGCATTCAGCGCAGCCCATCAGCCTTCCCCCGGATGTCGTCCTGGACCAGCTGCCGCTAACGGACGGTTTTGCGACGCGGCTTTTCGGCCTCCGCGATGACCCCAAGGCCGGCCCCGCTGACCCGCGCGGGACGTTCCTCAACCGGCCCTGGGCCGAGTGGCTGGCGGCCGCGGGCATCGCGCCCCAGACCCTGTGGCCCGAGACGCCCTGGCCCGGCATCGACCCACCGGCCGCGACGCTGTGGAACGCGCGGCTGTTCCCGGTCCATGCCGATCGAGAGGTGAGCCTGGCCCTGACGCTGCCACTGTTGGATCCCGCGGCTGCGCCCGCCGGGTGGCGCGGCGAGTGGGAGGGGGCGGTGCGCACCTCCCTGGGCGAGAGCTACGCGGGGTCGGACCGGGCGGCGCTGCTGGCCCTGACGACCGGGCTGGAAGAACACGTGGCCAGCCGGCGGTTCCTCGCGGGGGTGACCGCGGAGCGGCCGGCTGCGGAGGCGGCCCCGTTGCTGGGCCGCAAGAGCTTGCTGGGGGGCAGCGCCGGCCGGGCCGCGCGCCTGCTCGGCGAGGCAGACCCCCTGCTGCGGCTGCGCGGCTACATTGCGCTGGGCCAGGCCACCCACGAAGCAGCCTGGACCGACCGGGCATTCGAAACGTTGGCCGCCATGATCGCGCCTGTCGCGGCGGCCGGACTGGCCGCCACGACAGGTGTAGGCACGCCGGCCCTGGCGTCCACTGCCCGGCGGCAGCCGCGGTGGCAGCCGCGCCAGCGTGCTGGCGCCCCCCAGGTCTACCGGGTGGCCGCGGCCGCGCGCATCGACCTGGGCGGCGGCTGGACAGACACGCCGCCCCACAGCATCGAGCGCGGGGGGACCGTGCTCAATGCGGCCCTCACCCTGAACGGGGTGCATCCGATTTTCGCGGAGACGGCCCTGCTGGCCGAGCCGCGGCTGGTGCTCGAAAGCTGCGACCTCGATACAAAGATCGAGCCCAGGACCGCGGGCGAGGTATTGCGCTACGCGGACCCGTCCGACCCGTTCGCATTGCACAAGGCCAGCCTCGTGCTGAGCGGGATCGTGCCCGCGGACTCGGACCCTGCTGCACCTATCGCGGAAATCCTTGCGGCGCTGGGCGGCGGGGTGCGGCTCACCACGGGCGCCAGCATCCCGCGCGGCTCGGGCCTCGGCACGAGCTCCATCCTGGCCGGGGCCGTCCTGGCCAGCCTGGACCAGATGTCGGCCGGCGCGGGGGGACGCGAGGCGGGGCCACGACAAGCGTGGGCGCCCGACATCCCGCGGCTCTTCGACGAGGTGCTGTGTCTCGAGCAGATGCTGACCACCGGCGGCGGCTGGCAGGACCAGGCGGGCGGGTTGACCGGGGGCATCAAGCTGGTGACCACGCGGCCCGGCCTGCCCCAGCGCCTCCAGGTGGCGCCGGTGGCGCTGTCGGAACGCACCCGCGGCGAGATGGGCAGACGGCTGCTGCTGGTATACACCGGGCAGCAGCGCCTGGCGAAGGACCTGCTGCGGCACGTCATGGCGCGGTGGATGGGCCGCGATCCCGAGATGGTCTGGATCCTGAAGGAGATCGCGCGGCTGGCGGTCGCCATGCGCGACGCCCTGCTCGCGGGCGACGTCGACGGGTTCGGCCGGCTGCTGGGCGAGCATTGGGAGATCAACAAGCGCATGGACCCGGGGTGCACCAATCCCTTCATCGACGGGCTGTTCGAGACCATGCGGCCGTGCATCCATGGGGGGAAGCTGGCCGGCGCGGGGGGCGGCGGATTTGCCTTCGTCATCGGCAAGGGCAGCGATTGCATGGATGCCTTGTCCGCGGCCCTGGCGCGGCGCTATCCGGGGACGCGCGTGGGGGTGTGGCGGTGCGCGATTCCGGAGGATGGGCTGCAGGTCCATGAGGTCACGGCCTGACTGGTGGTGGGGATCCGATCTCGAGAATGCCCCAATCTGGAGGAAGCATGGAAGACGAGACTGATCTGCGCATCTACATAAGTGTATTGATGCGACATTGGCGCTTGATTGTGGCGGCAACACTGCTGGCCGGCGTAGTGGCGCTGACGGTGAGTCTCCTTATTCCCGCCAAGTATGAGGCGACGTCGGTTGTGCTGGTGACTCGCCCGTTTTATCAGTTCCAGTTTTCGTCCGAGATCCAGAACCTGTCTGCGCAAGGGTCGCTCAACGGGAAAGCAGCGTTGGACCTGGCAAGCAGCGACGCCGTATTGCAGCAACTTCTGCTGGAGGTAAGTGATGATCTACCGGCCGATCAAGCGCGAATTGTTTCAATTTCGAAAAATGCTCGAAGTCAAAGCTGGCGGTGATTCGTCCATCATCCGCCTGGGTGTGACGGGTCGCGATGCCGCAGCTAGTCACGCAGGTCGCCAATACTTGGGCCAGTCTTTATGTGGGATACGCCAATGACTTGTATGGCAAGTCGGATGACCAGATGAGCTTTTTTGAAGGACAACTGGCGCAAGCCAAGACCGACCTGGACGACGGCGGATCAAGCTCTCATCGAATTCAACAAGCGGAGTGACCTGCCCATTCTCCAGGCTCAGTCGTCCGCAAAGCAAAGCGCGCTCGGCGAGTACCTGGGGCTGAATGAGTCTTTGCTCTTACTGCAACAGAATGTAAAAGACCTGCAGGCTCAACTCGCTCGTCGCCCGGCCGATTCGCCCTCCAATTTGGGCGATGATCTTGCCCAAATGATGCTTCAGGTTAACGCTCTCAGCACGCAAGCAAGAAGTCTGCCGATCCTGTTGCAGATGCCCAGTGCGGGCAGCCTGTCGGATAGCACGGTGGGTGAACAAGCTGCCTATCTGGCCGACCTTGCCAAGACGGTCGAATCCAAACAGGCCGATGTCAAGAAGCAGGCCGAGGCGCTGCCGGTAGAAATCAAGACCTTGCAGGGACAGATACAAGAGACGAGCACCGAAGCGGCAAGGCTGACGCGCGAGCGCGACCTGAGCGTGGGTGTATACACAACCCTGGCGCAAAAAGTAAAAGAGACCCAGATTTCGGCGCAAGATGATGCCGCGGGGAGCGTGAGGTTGGCGGGCGCTGCGGTGACGCCGGATCGGCGGATGAGCAGGAATCTGTTGCGGAATACGGTTCTTGGTCTGATATTGGGGTTGATGGCGATCGTGGGAGTAGTGTTTGCCATGGAGTATTTCCAGCAACCGGTAGAAATGCCGGCTGACCTACGGCCTGAGCACGCCATCATAGAAGAATCGCTTGACCACCGAGCGCAAGTGAAGGAAGCACGAGGGTAGGCAGTGCACGGGAGGCAGGGCATGATGATCTCGTGCCTCGAGGAAGTCGCGTACCGGGCGGGGAACATCGACCGCGCGAAGCTGAGCAGGCGGCTGATGCCGGTGTACACCGGGCAGCAGCGCCTGGCCAAGGACCTGCTGCGGCACGTCATGGCGCGGTGGATGGCGCGCGATCCCGAGATGGTCTGGATCCTGGAGGAGATCGCGCGGCTGGCGGTCGCGATGCGCGACGCCCTGCTCGCGGGCGACGTCGACGGGTTCGGCCGGCTGCTGGGCGAGCATTGGGAGATCAACAAGCGCATGGACCCGGGGTGCACCAATCCCTTCATCGACGGGCTGTTCGAGACCATGCGGCCGTGCATCCACGGGGGGAAGCTGGCCGGCGCGGGGGGCGGCGGGTTCGCCTTCGTCATCGGCAAGGGCGGCGATTGCATGGATGCCCTGTCCGCCGCCCTGGCGCGGCGCTACCCGGGGACGCGCGTGGGGGTGTGGCGGTGCGCGATTCCGGAGGATGGGCTGCAGGTTGATATGGGTATGGCCTGACTGAAGGGATTCGTGGCGTCGTGGCCGCGGTTGTGGGGGAAGCGCGTCAACCTCTAATGGGTCAGAGGATGGTAGGCCTGCACTCGCGCATCTTCAGCGCCTCGCGGATCCACTCTCCAGGATGGCGCGCGGCGCTCGCTACGTGATGGGATCACGGAGACGTGGCCGTGAGTGGATGAGCAGGTGACTGAAAGCGTGGGCGAAGAAGTAAGCCGTGAGACGAGCCTTCGCTGAACACAAATCCTGGGACCACCAGAGCAGCAACCCACAAGCCATCACCTCAGCGCCCTATTGTCGCATGGCTGGGCTGCGCGCTTTTGTGGGGTTTAGAGTGATGCTCTCCAAACGATAGTCTACACAAGAATGGCTAAGGGTCTCAAACGGTTCAGTCTGGCTGCGCTGGCTCTGTTCTTTTTGTCGGGCTTCACACAAGGTTCGGCACTCTTCAACCGCGGAATGATGAACGTAGGATTAGTCTATTTGGCAGACGCCATTTCTTGTGATTCTGGGATGAGTGAACTCGCTCGGGCGCGCAGTTTGCTGGGATCAGTAGAACGGCGATCACCTTCGGCCCTCACCCGTCTTCACCTAGCCACGGCTCAATTTTTGTGGGGCGACAGGCAATCGGCACTCTCGCTGTTATCACAGGCTAAGAGCTATCCTCTCGGTCGGAGTCCTCTCGTGTCGGAGGACCGGTTCGAGTACTACTTGATCCAAGCTAGAACACATATGCGATCGGGGACCTGGCCAAGCGCCATCGAAGACTTCCACAAAGCTATGGTGCTAGAGCCAGATCGAATTCTGCCGGTTGATGATCATGAGCTATACATAGCACTGGCCGAGCAGCAAAAGCAAATTGCCGCGGCAAATCCTTCGGACCCACGAACTAAGCTTCTGCTGGGCAAGTACCTGATGCAAGTCGAGGCGTGGACTGAGGGACTTGACTTGATACAGAATGCGCTCATTGATGACAATGCGGGTCAGCTCTCTATCACTGAACTTGCCACAGCCGAGGTATACCAAGCACGAGCACTCCGAGCGACAGGGGATATGGCCGGCGCTCAGGCAGCTCTCAAGCAGGCAATCTCCCTTTCTCCCAACTTCCGCCAGTCCTACATAGACCTCCTCGACCTCCTACAGGAGACCGAAAGCGGCAGCAACACCCAGGATGTCGAACGGCGACTTGCAGCCTTGGGACCAACGTTTCGTTTAGGCCAGTTCGGATCGGCTTATGTTCTGGATGAGCCGACAGTTTTGCCAAATGGTTGGAAGCTAATTGGCTATGAGGTGGATGAGCAGCTTCTCGAGTGGGCAACAGCGGTGGACCTGGTCCTGTGGTGGCAGGCTCCCGCAACCGCGCAGCCCGGAAAGGACTTCCTCCGTGTCGACGGTTACTGGCTGCAACGTCAAACAGTTCGCAACCTCTTCCCCAACTCAGGGTTTGAATGGGGAGTAGACGAACGAGGCGTCCCACTTGGCCATGATCGTGAGTACTACGCAGCACCCAAGGGTAGTCTGGGTGTAGAGACGTCGGAACGAAACGGTGTGCCGACGCAAGTACTATGGGCCCAAAACAGCGCGCAGGTGCAATATGTAGCGTTAATTAGTACATCTTTTGTCGTTGACGCGAATGCCTACTACCTGATGGCGGGTTGGCTGCGAGATGAGGATCAGTTGGCTAGAATCGGCCGTCTTTGTGTTGAGCAACGACTTGGGCCCGACCTAATCTATTATATCGCGTCTCCAGAAGGCGGCCGTCCTACCGACGATTGGCTCCACGTCGCCAACCTGGCGTCTGCGATCCCGGGCGGATCACCCATATACTGCGAGACGTTCGTGAGCAACAACAACTCACGCGGCAAGTCCTCTTGGGACAACGTGTTACTGGCGCGTCTACCTGTTCCATGAGAATGTTCGCGCGTTTTCGAGGCCTCTGGCGGCGCGGCCAGGGTATCACCTCCTTCGGCGGACAAGTCGCTCTGACGGTTGGCACCAACTTCGGTTTGGCAGCGCTTGGTCTAGTCACGGGCAGTTTGGTGGCTCGACTGTTGGGACCCGAAGGTCGCGGTGAGTTGGCGGCGATCCAAACCTGGGCTGCTTTTCTTGCCCTTTTAGCGTCCTTGGGGTTGCCCGATGCGGTTGTGTATTTCACAGGTCGTACTCCCGCCAAGGGTGCTACGTACCTGACCTCGGCAATAGTGGCGATGCTCCTGAGCGCAGTACCGTTCGCGCTGGCGGGTTACTTGTTGATGCCGGTCCTGCTGAAGGCGCAGTCCGCAGCGATCATCGCAACCGCGAAAGGATATCTCGTGGCGTTCGTTTTCCTCAATGCGACCGCGGGCATGCTGCTTCATCCTCTGAGAGGGCGGAACAATTTCGCAGTTTGGAACCTGTTACGTATCCTTCCCATCGCGGCGTGGATGGCTGTTCTCATCGCCGCCTGGTGGACCGAGCGAACGACGCCGACCGCTATCGCAGCCGGCTACCTAATCTCGCTGGCGGTAGTGGGCTTGGTCACGTTCTATGTGCTCAAACATCGTGTGCCCGGCCCCTATGCGCTCAAGCCGGAGCTCTGGCTCTCCATGCTGCATTATGGCCTGCCCTCCGGCTTCAGCGCGTTACCTCAAACGTTGAACCTGCGACTGGACCAGATGCTGATGGCAGCTTTTCTGCCCGCATCGCTTCTGGGCTACTATTCAGTCGCTGTTGCGTGGAGCGTGGCCGTCTCACCGATGATGCAGGGGATCGGCGCCGTGCTGTTCCCGCGGGTGGCAATTCAGGTTTCCGCGGCCGAACAGGTTGAGACGCTGGGACGCGGTACTCGTCTCGGTGTTGCGGCCGCCGTTATTCTGAGCGCTGCGTTGCTCCTGGTCACGCCGATAGGAATTCGGTGGGCCTTTGGCTATGCGTATAGCCCAGCTATCTCCGCTTCTTTGATCCTGGTGGTAGCAGGTGGGGTGTCAGGGGTTAATCTCATCTTGGAGGAAGGCCTGCGGGGCCTAGGCTACACCCGGGCTATCCTCTGGGGTGAGAGCATCGGCCTAGTCGCGACAGTTATCGGGCTTGCTTTATTGTTGCGGCCGCTCTTGATCAACGGCGCAGCGATTGCATCCTTGCTTGGTTACAGCATGACTCTCGTTGCCCTGATGGTTTGCTTTGGGCGGCTGACCCGGCATCCATGGCCATTCTTTCTACGCCCCGGAGTCGCTGATTTGCGTGTTGCCCACACGCGCATCAAGGCGTTTCTTGAGAAAGGTAGTCACTAAATGGAGGTCATACCCAATCCGCCTTCACGGATGTTGATGGCCTTGCGTTGGGCAGTAGCCTCGGGCACCTTGAAACGTGGTCAAGGATGGCTCCTTAGACACCTGCCTGCATCTGTATGGGGAGGCAGGGACATCTTGATGCCAACCACTATTGGCCCGATGGTGATGTCAGTCAAGGACAAGGCAAATGCTGGCTTACTACTTTGGGGACGGATATGTCATGAGACAAATGAAACTACTTTGATTCGTGCCTTGGCTCCCGGTTTTCAAATCGCACTTGATGTGGGAGCTCACATTGGGTGGTACAGTTGTCTCATGGGAGAGGCAATGAATGGGACTGGTGCAGTCTATGCGTTTGAGCCAAATCCGACCAGCTTTCCATATCTGATCGAGAATGTGCGGGACTATCCGTCTGTGCATCCCTACCAAACCGCGATTGGTGATAATGAGGAACCCGTGACCTTCTACTGCGCCGATAGCAGCAATCTCAGTTCAGCCTCGCGTCAGGTAGGCACTCCAATGCTCGTGGATTGTAAATCTCTTGACTCATTCGCACGATCCTTCGAACTAATTGGTAAGATCGACTTCATAAAATGCGACGTCGAGGGGGGTGAAGTATCTATTTTGCACGGTTCTCATCAAATTCAATCGGCGGCCCTTCCGCCCATATGGATGATGGAGGTAGACGAAACCTTTCTCAAGGAGGCAGGTTTTTCAGTTGAAAGGCTAGACTCGGAAATACACGTATGTGGAGGAGCTCTGCAGCTGTTCTATCTAGACGCTGACCGCGTAGTCAGAGAGATCACGCGTTTAGGTGAGCAGGGCAGTATTCCAAACATCTTCATCGTTCCTGAGTCCCGAATGATGACTTTCAAATTGGCGGCCTTGTCGGCAGGATTGAAGCTACCGGGCTAATACAGCCGTCCAGTATTCTTTAGGCGATCATAGAACTTCGTGTACCGGCACCCGAAAACAACTGGTCTGCAGGACATTGGAATTTGGACAACAGCGATTAGCCCGGACTGCTGAAACCAGTCCGGCGCACCTTGACAAGTAGGTTGACAGTCGCCGTTCAGCCGGTTTG
Source organism: uncultured Chloroflexia bacterium (assembly GCA_963774265.1). GTDB lineage: Bacteria > Chloroflexota > Anaerolineae > CG2-30-64-16 > CG2-30-64-16 > JALOOB01. Next base: position 268,340 of record CAVZDU010000001.1, read on the forward strand.
CGGCTGGTTTAGCGTCTTGTTTGCCAGCGGTGATGTCTTTTTGACCACCGGATACCGGGGGCGCAGCCCCGGGCTAGCGCCCTTGGCGCGGCCGGGCGGAATGCGTTTGGGTGCCGCGGCCGGTGTGCCAATCGGCCGCATCATCTCGGCAAAGGCCCATTGCGTCGTCGAAGGTGTTGCTGGTGCGGCAGGCTGGCTTGGCAAGTAGCGTTCCCACGGGCGACGGTTCGCCTCGGTCAGCGACCGGGCTAGGTACAGTTGCACGTAGGCCAATTGGACCAGTTGCAAGCACTTGGTCTCCCGTTCGGTCTCTGGCGTTTGAAAGCCGGTCAGCCGCCGCCGTTGTTTGCTGAACCGGAAGAAATGCTCCAAATCGAAACGCTGGGCATACGACTGCTGGATTTCGAGTAACGACAGCTCTTGGCGGCGCGCCCCGAGCACGACCAGCCAGAGGTTACGCTTGCAAGTTGGTTGATTCGCGGCGTCGAGCAGCCGCACGCGGACTAACGTAAACGGCTGGGTATGCATAGCGCAGGCCCGCGTGCCGCGCATCAGCAGGTGTGCCAGGCCTGGATCTGCACCGTGTAAGTCCGGCCGCGCCGACTCGTACGGGTGGTCGCGACGGTTTGCGCCGGCGGGCCCCAGGTTGTCGCATTGTGTAATGCGAACGGGGCGCCATACCACCTCGGATGACCCGCCTGCCGGTCGTCCCGGGCGACCAGCGCCGCTGGGCGATACAACGTGCGGGTGCCGCGCAACCGGGCGATCGTCACCAGATTGGCATGTTGCGCCACCGGGTGTAAGAACGCCGACGGGCTGGTGCGGCTATCATCGACCTGGACGCACAGTTCGTGGTGAAAGGGCAAGCGCTCGTCGGTCAACAGCGTCGCCACCTGCGCCACCGAGACCGCAAGCTCGCTCTCTTTGGTGCTGATGCGCCGCCAGATGAGCGGTACGATCTTTGCTGAGACAACGAACCTCGCTATGGTATGATTCTCCCGTGAGGCAATCCGGTGGGTAATTCTAATTGTCGTTGAACAATATGCCGCTCACCGAGTCGCCATGCAATCTCATAAGGCTGCCGACAGCAAGCGCAGCTTTGTCTGCAGGACATGGCGGCGATGGCGCATTAGCTGCAGTTTCACATCTGCAAGAACCTACCTGAATGATACACGGCTGTGGCAGGAGTTGCGTGCTCCTGACAGATGTGTTGGAGAGTAACCATGCGGGTCCTTCTGATAGCGAACTGTCAATACTACCACATTGGCGGGTTCTTCAGAAAGGCGTTACAGCAATTGGGGATCGAGCATGAGTCAGTCGATGAGCATGAGCTAATCGACTCTTCCCTTCGTTCACTGCCTGGCAGACTTGCCTATCATGTGTTGCGGCGACCGGTGAGCTACGCGTTGTTCAACAGGCGAGCGACGGAGGTGGCGAGGCGCTTTCGACCACAGATAGTCGTGCTCGCGAAAGGAGCTTGGATTGCGCTTGATACCCTTGCTGAGATCAAGGCCACTACGGGTGCGATCCTGGTGAACTATGCGACGGATGATCCCTTCAATCGTGTGGTTTCCAACCATGATCTTATCGCCGGGATCCCTTTCTATGATCTCTATGTCTGTACGAAGCGGGCCATCATGGGGGATGTGCAGCGGGCCGGGTGCCGCAATGTGGTCTACGTGCCTTTTGGCTATGAACCGAGCTTGCACTATCCGGAAAGTCCGGTCAACGAAGCAGAACGGCAGCGTTTTGACAGCGACGTCATCTTTATCGGAGGTGCAGACGGCGATCGCTTCCCTATCCTTCGGAAGGTCGCCGCGCTACCTGACGTACGGCTTCGTCTACACGGTGGATACTGGAACCGCGATTTGACTCTCCGCAAACACTATCAGGGATTCGTATATGGCCGAGACTATCGCCTGACTCTGAGCGGCACAAAAATCGCCATCTGCCTGGTGCGGCGAGCCAACCGGGATGGCCACGTGATGCGCTCATTTGAGACTCCAGCTTGCGGGGCTTTCATGCTGGCTGAACGGACAGAGGAGCACCAAGCTTTCTTTGTCGAGAACGAGGACATGGCGTGCTTCGGGTCCGATGAAGAACTCGTCGATCAGATCAGGTACTATCTCGCGGACGATGCGGAACGGCAACAAATCGCCCAGGCCGGTTACGGAAAGGTGATTACCGGCAAGAATACCTATAGCGATCGCCTCCAGGCAATACTTGCACAGGCAGAGGCGTTGAGATAATGCGAGTGCCTGCATCGGAACGTCAACCGCTATTGTTGATTAGCGTCTTCAGCTTTATCTTGGCATTGATCACCCTGAGCATCGCCATTCTCATTTTCTGGGAGTTGAATTCCTCTGTTACCTTTATAGGAGCCTACCTGGGGTTTATGGTCCTGTTGATAGTCCAGCTAGTGGTGGGCAGAGTGTGGTTCGGCACCCTCGCGCCAAACAGCAGACCTTCGTTGCATCCACCGTTTTTGATCACAGTCTGGGTATTGCTGTTTATGTGTGTGCCAGCACTGTACTCTCTGCTGCGACCAGATATTCTGATGCCGCTAGAGCTTATCTCTATTGATCCCTTTTACACCATTCTGGGCACCTGGTTAATCGTGGTTGGATGCTTGGCACTCTGGATCGGATATGGCGCTAGTTACCGCATCTGGAAGGCTCCAGCATTCGTTCGACGCCTGTCGGAACGTCAGCCCAAGCAGGGCGTGGTGTTGATTCTCTTTGGGGCTACGGTTTTGCTCCAAATGATCCAGGTCGTGGTGACCGGAATTGCATATGGCGCTGATACTTCTCGATTGGGGGCGCTTGCCCCGTTTCAGCAATGGCTAAGCTATTTTCTGGATCTTAATCGCCTGGTTCTCGCCTTCGTTGCACTCAAAAGCTTCCGACGGGAGTGGCCGTTCTGGATACTCGTTGCTGTAGTTGTGCCCCAGCTCGCGTTCGGTTTCATCTCCGGCTTCATGAAGCCTGTAATCTGGATCGCTTTGATCCTATTCGTGGCGGCTTTGGTTGCGAAGGTCGATTTTCGACGTCTTGCTGCACCGATAGCGTTCTTCATTGTTCTAGGTATTCTCATCGTGCCGGTAGCCGAGGATTTGCGGTCTCAAGCGAATACTGGCGCACTTGACACAGCTGATCTGGCGGGCGTAGCCGATGCCACGGCCGATTCCATGGCTGTTGCATGGTCAAGTGGTGCAGGCAGCAATTGGCAGCTGACATTTGACCGGACGATGTATCGCAACGCTGTGGTGGCCAGCACGCCAGGCATCATCATGCAGAAGACGCCATCCCTTATTCCCTATCAGGGAATAGAGAAGTTTTCGATCATCCCGGCATATGTGATCCCGCGTGCTTTGTGGAATGATAAACCGGTCCTTACTCAGGGCAATTGGTTTGGTGTCACCTACCTCAACCAGCCGACATCTTCGACTTCGTCCTCGGCCATCACGATTTTCGGTGAGGGCTATATCTATGTTGGCTGGATTGGCACCATCACGGCCTGTCTGACTTTGGGGATCCTGCTGGCGGGAATCTATCGCTTCACTGCCAGTCTAGGCCTATGGGCTGTATACATCGCGCTGATTCCTACTTTTATCGACGCCGAAGGGCAGTTTACCAGTATGTTCGTGACGCTTGTCCAGCAAACCGTGGTTTTCCTAGCAGTATACGGGGCGCTGGCCTGGTTGTTTGGCTCGCGCAAATCGGCATAGGATGCGCCTACAGGCGGAGCCCGGTGCCCACGCCCTGCATATCCCGGCGTTTCAGCCGGTGTCAGCGTAAGTCCTAATGACATCTTTGAAGCCCTCTCGAGTTGCTCTTGTGACTCATACCACCGACAGTGGCGTTTGGGCGGTAACCCGCTTCTTGTTGCAGCGTCTCCAAGCCAGCGGCCGCTACAAGCCAGAAATCGTGTTGCTGGCTACATCGGCCACTGATGTACATAGCGTACGTTTGCTTCGCCCCGTCACCTGGTTTAGAAAGCTTCAACCCTGGGCCTTGCAGTGTGACGACCAAACGTGTTGGCATGTAGGCGCTATTTTCACTGAGTTCGAATTCCAACGCTATCGGCCACGAACAGTCTTGACCGATCTTTTGAACCGATATGATTTGGTTCAGGTCGTCGCTGGGTTTCCTGCCTGGGCCGCGGCAGTGGCTCGCGTCCGGCCGCCAATCTGTTTGTTTGCTGCCACAACCGTACATCAGGAGCGCGTAGCCCTGGTTCAGCAGGCGCGAAGCTGGCGAAGGGTCTACTGGCAAGTGATGAACCCGATTGTCGCAAGCATTGAAACCAGGGCTTTGAAGCGGGTCGACTGTGTGTTCGCAGAGAGCGAATATACACGCCGTTTGATGGCCCCGCACGTGCAGCCCGATCGTTTGGTGCTCGGTCTACCAGGCGTTGATACCGATCTTTTTCGTCCGAACGGCCCGCTGCGCGAAGATGGGTGCATTCTCTCGGTCGGCCGGCTGTCGGACCCACGCAAGAACGTGCGCCTCCTGATCGATGCATACCATCGTCTGAGGCAGCAGATGCCTGTGGTTCCGCGCCTGGTGCTGGCTGGAAGTACAGCGCCACCTCCTGACGATTGGGAACACGCGAAGACACTGGGACTCACCGATCATATCGAAGTGCGCGTGAATCTCTCGCCGGGTGAACTTGCCGCGCTTTACAGAGATGCTGCCATGTTCGTGCTTTCGTCCGATGAAGAGGGGCTGGGTGTGGTGATACTGGAGGCCATGGCCAGTGGACTGCCGGTGGTCAGCACTGATTGCGGCGGGCCTGCCACAGCAGTGCTGCAAGGTCAGACCGGCCTGCTGACCCCGGTTGGGGACGCGAAAGCGTTGGCCGAGGCCTTGGGGTGTCTTCTCACCAATATGCCGCTTCGTCGCCGGATGGGCCAGGCTGGACGTGAACGAGCTGAGCCGCGTCTTCTCATTGGATGCTGCGGGTCAAGTCTATCTCCGCAAGTACGATGAGTTGTTGGGCTGACACAGTAGATATGAATGATGTTTTGGTAGGCTACAGCGGCCATGTTGGTTTCCGCCGACATTGAGAATCCGGTTTCAAGGACTGTTATGAGTGCGATTTCTTCTCCGAGCGACGGACGGTTGCGTGTTTTGCACCTTGTTCCTTCGATTGGTCGACGCTCAGGTGGGGGCGGGATAGTAGCGATCAATCTTGTGCGTGAACAGAATAGACTAGCTGCCACTGCTGTGGCTTGGACGTTGGATCAAGCTGCTGAAGCGGCAGAGATTGGCCGTGCGTATGAATTGGGAAACTGCATCAAGACTTTCCCGACCCTGGGCCCGGCCACTGTAGGACTCAGCCCGGCCATGGAACGGGAGGTGGTTTCGGCCTTAGGAGAATCCCAGCAAGTGATTCATCAGCACAGTATCTGGATGGCAAATAGCCGAGTTACGAATCTGTGGCGACGAAGATTTCAACGGCCTACGATAGTGGCGCCGCAAGGCACCCTGGAGGAATATGCACTAAAGCGCTCACCGCTCAAAAAAAAGCTGGCTCAATTGGCTTATGAGACGGAGAATTTGCAGTCTGCCTCCTGTTTACACGCGACCTGCGCCGATGAAGCCGTGTCTTTTCGCCGATTCGGCTTGTCAAACCCGATTGCCCTCATACCCAATGGCGTTCCTGAGGATTGGGTTCTGAGCCATGGCGATTCTGTTCGCTTTCGCACTCAGTTCGCGATTCCTTTGGATCGCCGTGTGTTACTCTTCTTGTCGCGAATTCACCCCAAGAAGGGGCTTCCCATGTTCTTCCAAGCCATGTCGACATTACGACAGCAACAGCAGTTCAATAACTGGTTGTTTGTCATAGCGGGCCCCGATGAAGTTGGTCATCGGCGTGAGCTGGAGGTGTTGTCTCTGAACTTGGGAATAGAGAATCTGATTAGGTTTGTGGGTCCTTTGTTCGGTAAAGAAAAACGTGATGCGTTTGCGGCGGCTGATGTATTCGTTTTGCCCACCTTCAGCGAGAATTTTGGTATTGTTGTGACGGAGGCTCTCGGCGCTGGGGTCCCAGTCATTACCACCAGAGGGGCTCCGTGGCTGGAGCTGGAAACCAATCGGTGTGGTTGGTGGGTGGACACCAACCCAACAGCGATGCAGGATGCTGTGCTTGATGCGATGGCGCGGTCCAAGGACGAACTTAAGGCTATGGGACTACGCGGTCAGCAGCTTGTGTCCGAAAAGTATACTTGGCCGCAAATCGCGCGTCGTTGTCTGGAGTTGTATAGCTGGCTACTTGGACAAGCCAGCAGGCCCGATTTCGTTATTTTCGATTGAAAGAGGATTGGTGAGCTGATATGACTAGGAGCGGGGTGTCGATCGTACATGTGGATAATAATCTGGCGGATGCAATCCATGCGGCACTGACCCAGGCGGGTTTGTTGACGAATATCAACGGCTCGACTCGTATTGCGCTCAAGCCGAATTTCACGTATCCATACTTTAAGGCTGGCGTGACGACCTCTCCTCTAGTCATTCGCGAGACAGTCAAGTGTCTCCGGGAACACACCGATCATATTGCCATCGTCGAGACGGATGGCGGATATGGCGCCTGGCAAGCCATCGAAGCGTTCTCTGGACACGACCTATACCAGTTGCAAAATGAGTTTGGAGTTGAAATTGTCAATCTGAATGATGAGCCGCGTGAGTTGATCTCTTTTCGTTCTGGCCGGCAAACTTACCAACTACCGTTACCGACCTGTCTGTTGCACGAAACAGATCTGTTTATTAGTATGCCAGTTCCCAAAATCCACTGCATGACGGGTTTGTCTCTGAGTTACAAGAACCAGTGGGGCTGTGTGACGGATGTCATGCGCTTGCGCCGGCACTATCTCTTTGACGATGCGATTGTGGCAGTCAATCTGGCATTGAGACCGGCTGTCCTTGCGGATGGCACGTATTTTCTGGATCGCAACGGGCCTATGGAAGGCAAACCCATACGAATGGACCTGATCATCGCTGCGAGTGATGCAGGCGCGTTTGACCGCTATGTTTCTGAACTCATGGGATTTCCGTGGCACCGTGTGCGGCACCTTCGGCGGGCGGTGGAACTGGGTGATATGCCCGCTCGACTGGAAGAAATTCGCTATAACGTGTCACCTGGCGACGCACGAACGCATACCTTTCGTCTTGAGCGAACCTTGCGGAATTATATAGCGCTGGCTGGTTTCAACAGTCGTTTTCTGACCTGGTTAGGGTACGAGTCGTGGTTTGGGCGTGTAGTGTTGCACGCCATTCTCTATGCCATTGCCGGTAAGCCGGTTAAGCCGCACGCGGCAAGCACATCGAAGACTGAGTAGAGCCCCAATGTGTGAATCAAGAATATTGACTGTCATTGGCACCCGCCCCGAAGCCATAAAACTCGCGCCAGTGGTGCTGGAACTCGAATCGCAAGACCAGATCAATTCATCTCTCGCGTTTGTGTTACGGCACAACATCGCGAGATGCTCGATCAGCCGCTCGCGCTTTTTCGGCATTACGCCGGATTACGATTTGAATATCATGTCGCCTGGTCAGACTTTGGCGCAGGTGACTGCACGCGCGATGGAAGGGTTGGACCGTGTGCTAACCCAGGATAGACCGGACCTGATTCTGACCCAGGGTGATACCACGACCTCCTTTTGTGGTGCGCTCGCCGGTTATTATCACCGCATCCCGGTTGGGCATGTTGAAGCCGGCTTGCGGACGGGCAACAAGTATGCACCGTTTCCCGAAGAGATCAACCGCCGGCTGGTCGGGCAGATTGCTGATTGGCACTTTGCACCAACGGAATATCGCGCGCCAGGCATTGTTGTGGGAAGGTGTGCCAGAGTCGAGCGTGTTTGTCACGGGCAATACGGTGATTGATGCCTTGCTGTGGGTGCGCGAGCGCGTGCGCGCGGCACGTGCCGGAGTTACCGGAAGGCTTGCTCGAATCGCTGGACGGTCACACAGGTGATTCTGGTGACGGGCCATCGGCGTGAAAGTTTTGGGCAAGGATTTGAGAATATTTGCCAGGCCATTCGGGAGGTTGCCGGATCGCGTTTCCCGACTGTGGTCTTTGTCTACCCGGTGCATCTCAATCCGAACGTCCGCGAACCGGTGAATCGCATCTTGGGTGGACACCCGCGCATCCATCTGATCGAGCCACTGTCCTACGCGCCGTTTGTCTGGCTGATGGATCGATGCGACGATCGTTCTCACCGATTCGGGCGGCGTGCAAGAAGAAGCGCCCTCTCTGGGCAAGCCGGTATTGGTGATGCGCGAGACGACTGAACGCCCGGAGGGAATCGCGGCTGGCAACGCCATGTTGGTGGGCGTACAAAAGGAGCGAATTGTCGAGGGTCTGACCAAGTTGCTGCAAGATTCTGCCAAACGCGCAACGATGGCGGCGATCAACAATCCGTATGGCGATGGAGATGCCGCACGTAGAATAGTTGAAATATTGGCACGGATAGGACATACGGACAAATGACGGATAATCAATCAAACGAAAAACGGCCGCAGCAAGACCTCGAACCGGAAAAGCGAGTGGCATGAGAGAGTGTTCTATGTCGATTCTGGTCATTGGACATCCCATCCGGTGTTTGCTTCGAGGAAGAGACATTGGCTGCATAATGAAGTGCAGAGTCTGAGATTCTACGGCGAATTGCATCGACTACGTGAAGAAGAAAACCTATAGAAATAGCGCGCGGATTCTCTTGGCTCCTGTGGGCGACGGCAAAGATATGTTCTACTTGCAGGGGGATGTTCCAAGAGCTTCATGGCATAGACATTTCACCCGTCGCGCTTGCAGAGTGCCCAAAATCTATAATCACAAAAGAGGCTGACATACTGTTTTCTGGATACGCAGGACCAATCGTTCGACATTATCGTCTGTTCCCAGTTTTTGCATCATGTTCATGGTGTTGGCTTTGATCCGTTCATCAAGGAATTCCATAGATTACTGCGCGGGGAGGGGACGCTGGCAATCCTGGAACCGAGTCGACTGTACCCATTTGGTTGGATTACAGGCTTGGCTCGGAAGGGCTTGGGGAATGTTACCGGGCTCGTGGAAGGTGAACGCCCCATTCAACCCCACTTGCTCACCGCTACTTTGATGAGGATGGGTTTCGAGAGCATTCGTGTTCGTGGACTGCTCTTTACGCACGTTCGATTTCCGTCTCCTATCCAGCATCTGATGGATGCCTTTGATTATCCGTTCAGGGTCATTCCTCCGTTTAGATCATTTGCGAACAGCGTCGGATGGTATTGCGCAAAGCCGTGAGAATTTGGCGATCGCGGAGGGTTTTCTCGAACCTCATTTGTAGGGAGAGGCAAATGTCACACATTCTTGGTTACGGGAGGCAGGGGTTTTATCGGCACAAATCTCACGAATGAACTCCGCTCGCGCGGCCATACGGTTTGGACGAATGACGTATTGCAGGGTGAAGATCCGCAGCATTTGAAGGCTGACACGGGTGTGTACCAACAGATGGACGCCATCTTTCGCCAGCATCACTTCGACTACGTGTATCATCTGGCGGCGGAGTATGGACGGTGGAACGGCGAAGATCACTACGAAAACCTCTGGCGCACGAATGTGGTGGGCACGAAGAATATGCTCCGCCTGCAGGAGCAGCATCGCTTTCGGATGATTTTCTTCTCCAGCGCCGAAGTCTACGGCGACTATGACCAGCTCATGTCCGAAGATGTGATGGAGCGCGTGCCGATCAAGCAGATGAACGATTACGCCATCTCCAAGTGGGCGGGTGAGTTACAGTGTCTGAATCACGCGGCAATGTTCGGCACAGAGACCGTTCGCGTGCGTCCGGTCGGCTGCTATGGCCCGCACGAATACTACAGCCGCTATCGAGGGGTGATTCCGATCTTCGCTTATCACGCACTGCTGGGCAAAGAATTCACGGTCTATCGCGGGCACAAGCGCATTTTTGACTACGTCGAGGATACCTGCCGCACGTTTGCCAATATTGTCGAGAACTTCATTCCGGGTGAAGTATACAACGTGGGTGGCAAAGAGGAGTGGAGCATCAGCATCGAAGAACTCGCCGATATCGTGTTGCAGACGGTGGGCGCAAGTCCAAGCCTGGCGGAGTACAAAGGCGAGGAAGGATTCACCACACGAGTCAAGATCGTTGACTTTTCCAAGGCCCGCCGCGATCTGAAACACGATCCCGAAGATTGACATTCACGAAGGCGTTCGTCGCTACGTGGCCTGGGCGCGCAAGGTATATGAATCCTAACGCTGGAGAATGAAACCATGGAAGATTATCAATCGTTTTACGAAGGCAAGACGGTGCTCATTACCGGCGGCGCAGGCGCCATTGGCATCGAATCTCACACGTGCCATTGCAGAACTCAAAGCGCGTACGGTCATCGTGCTGGATGATCTTTCGGCGGCCTATGAGTGGAACATTCCCTCGTTGCCCAATGTGCTGTTTGTGAAGGGATCAGTGACGGACGAGGTCGCGCTCAAACGCGTCTTCGCGCTCAAGCCGGACATCGTCTATCATCTGGCAGCTTTCTTTGCGAACCAGAACTCGGTCGATTATCCTCAGCGTGATCTGATGACCAATGGCTTGGGCACTTTGTTGGTCTATCAGTATGCACAGATGTGCGGGACAGGGCGAGTAGTCTATGCTTCGTCAGGATGCTCAATCTACGGTTCGCAGGCGCCGCTGCCGCTTAAAGAAGATTTCATGTCCATGCATCTGACGACGCCCTACCAGATCACCAAGATGCTGGGCGAGTTGTATGGCAACTTCTTCCATCATCACTATGGATTGCCGATTGTCAAGACGCGCTTTTTCAACTCCTATGGGCCGGGCGAAGTACCTGGGCAGTACCGCAACGTCATTCCCAACTTCATCTTCTGGGCCTTGTCGGGCTTGCCGTCTGCCGTTTACGGGCAGCGGTGAAGAGACACGTGATTTTACCTATGTAATGGACATTGTGGATGCGTTGCTGCGTGCCGGATATACTGAGCGAGCAATCGGACAGGAGATGAACATCGCCTCAGGGCACGAGGTCAAGATACTGCGGTTGGCGGAACGCATCAACGAATTGACTGGCAACAAGGCGGGTATCGTGCGAGCCGAGCCAGTGTTTGGGACACGAAGAAACGTTTGCTCGCCTCTATAGATCGCGCAAAGGATCTATTGGGCTATGAGCCTAAAATGGAATTTGAGCAGGGTCTGGTCAACACGATTCAATGGTTTCGTGACAATTGGGACGAATATCCGCCGCGACGCTGAGTTCCCGCCGGGAATGTCCTCCGCCACACGGGGAATGGTAGTCAAACGCTAGCCCTTGATGCCAGACGGAGTCTGAATTGAGCCGGGTTTTATTGCACTCTCTGGTGTTCTCACCCGATAGCGTTTCAACCGCTTACATCATGACTGATTTGGCGGTGGAGCTAAAGCGGTTAGGGCACAAGGTTACCGTCCTAACGACCACGCCACACTATAACCTTGACCGGAGTGCCCTGGCAGCGCCAGCCATTGCAGAAACGTTGGGGAGGGTTACTTTACTATAGTGAATGCGAAGGTATCCCTGTTTGGCATGTCAAGCTACCGATGAAAGGTAAGCGGGTATGGACACGCGCTGTGGACTACGTTCGCTTTCACCTGTTATCTTTGGCGGCTAGTGTCCGAACGATTGGGGCGCAGGATGTGGTGATTGCCACTTCCCCACCCTTGACCATCGGCGTCATGTCATGGTTACTGGGTGCACGCTGGCAAGCAGCTTCGGTTTATAAGGTCGCAGAGGTTTACCCGGACCTGGCTATTCGCCAAGGAGTAGTCCGCGGAAAAATCATGATTGGATTGATGCGCTGGCTGGAAAAAATCGTATATGCACGCAATGCGATGATCGTGCCAATAGCCGAACAATTCACGAACGTGATTCGCGGGCGTGGCGTACCCGATCGGAAACTCTACACAATCCCGGATTCTGTTGACACTGAACTCTATCGCCCATTGCCGAGGAAAAATCCATTCGCAGAACAACACGGATTGCTCGATGATTTTGTCGTATTGTATGGGGGCAACATTGGAATCGTCCAAGATTGGGAATCTGTCCTTTTTGCGGCAGAGTGTTCACTTGGAATGCCAATTCAGTTTGCCATTGTAGGCGATGGGGCGCGCCGCGAATGGTTAGCGGAGCAAGTCAAGCAGCGGAATTTGAGCAATGTCAAGCTGCTCGGGTATCAACCTAAAGAACTCATGCCCGAGATCAATGCCAGTTGTGATATTGGGACCATTCCAATGACGCGTGTCGGCGCACAGGATGGTTTTCCTTCCAAGGTCTACTCGAATCTGGCTTGTGCCAAGCCGGTGATTGTCTCTGCGGATGCGGATATGGGGATGGCGCGGCTGCTTGCACGGGCTGAGTGTGGTCGGGTTGTGCCGCCGGAGGATCGGCAGGCTTATGCCGATGCAGTCCTAAAAGCATTCCACGAACGCGATATGTTGCCCGCCGAGGGAGAACGGGGGCGCAGATTTGTCGAAACAGACTACTCTAGGCAAGCCATCGCCCGGAAATATGACGCGTTGATTCGGCAACTGGCGAAACAGTAAGGTGCATCAGACCGTTCTTGTGACCGGCGCCGACGGGCGCGCTCGGACCGGGGGTGGTCAACCTGCTCACGACAAGCGGCTGCCGGGTGCGCGGGTTGGCGCTGGAGGGCCCACAAACGGCGTTTGATAAGGGCCAGGTGGAGTGGTTCATCGGCGACATCTGCGACCGGCAGCTCCTGGATCGCGCCATGCAGGGCGTGTCCCATGTCGTTCATATGGCCGCGCTGTTGCACATCAACAACCCGGCCCCTCACCTGCGTGCTGAGTTCGAGCGGGTGAACGTCCAGGGCACGCAGGCGGTGGTGGACGCGACCCGCCAGTGTGATGCGCGGCGGCTGGTCTTTCTGAGCACGATCGCCGTGTACGGCTGCGAGCGCGGGGAGGTGCTGACGGAATCATCGCGACCGATCCCCGGCAGCTTCTACGCAGAAACAAAACTGACGGCTGAACGCATCGTGCTGGAAGCGCGCAACGGGGACGGCCGGCCGTTGGGCGTCGTGCTGCGGCTGGCCGCGGTCTACGGCAGCCGGGTCAAGGGGAATTACAGCCGGCTGGTTCAGGCGCTGGCGAGTGGGCGTTTCGTCCCCATCGGCGCCGGGGGCAATCGGCGCACCCTGGTGTACGATGAAGACGTGGCCGCGGCCGTGCAAACGGCATTGGAGCATCCCCACGCAGGCGGCCAGGTCTATAATGTCACGGACGGCGAGATCCATACGCTGAGCCGGATCATCGAGGCGATCTGCGTGGGCCTCGGCCGGCGTCCTCCCCGCATCGCGCTGCCCGCAGGGCCAATTCGTCTTGGGCTAGGTGCTGCAGACAGCCTTGGTCGTGCCATCGGCCGCGACCTGCCGGTCAACGGCGCGATGCTCGAGAAGTACCTTGAGGACGTGGCCGTCGACGGGACGAAGATCATGCGGGAGCTGGATTTCCGGCCCACGTACGACTTGACCGCGGGCTGGCGCGACGCCGATCGGCCAAATGCGACGGAACGGCGCTTTACCCCGTGCTCGGTGAAACCACCTACCTCCATCCGCTGGTGGCGGTTGCAGCGGGCTTGCTGGCATACCTCCTGGCGCAGCGCCGGCGTCCGCGCCATCAAGCAGTTCGCAGAGCAGCGCCAGATACCTGGATATCCCAAACGAGCGCAGCTCCCACACGCGCGACCCATTCCGCGCGGGGGCGGGCTGGCGATCGTGGTCGTCACCGCGGGCCTGGCGCTGCTTGCCAACGCAGTGCTCGCGCTGGGCGGCTGGCCGCGGCTGCTGCCGGTCGTCGGCGCCTGGCTCCTCGTGGCCGCGGTCAGCCTCGCGGATGACCTGCGGTCGCTCCCGAATCGCATCCGCTTTGCCGCGCACGCACTGGCCGCGCTTATGGTGATCCTCAGCATAGGCTACTGGGATAGCATCGCACCTGCCCCTGATCGGAGATATCCGTCTCGGGTGGGCCGGCCTGCCGCTGACGCTGCTGTGGCTGGTGGGGCTGACCAATGCCTACAATTTCATGGACGGGATCGACGGCATTGCGGGAAGCCAGGCCGTCGTGGCCGGGATCACGTGGGCAGTCGCGGGCCTCATCAGCGGTTCGACGGGCGTCGCGCTGGTCGGCCTGGTGCTGACCGGGGCGAGCGCAGGGTTTCTTGCGTACAATTGGCCCCCGGCACGGATATTCATGGGCGACGTGGGAAGCGCCTTCATCGGCCTGGTCCTGGCGACGCTGGCCGTTGCCGGCCATGCACAAGACGCTCGGCTGGCGTTCGTGGGCCCGCTAGCCGTCTGGCCCTTCGTCTTCGACGCGACTTTCACCTTTCTGCGGCGAGCGGCGCGCCGCGAGACGTCTTCGCGCCCCATCGCTCGCACCTCTACCAGCGGTTGGTCATCCTGGGATATTCCCATAGAAACGTGACTCTGCTGTATACTGCCCTGGCGGTGCTGGGCGGCCTTCTCGCGGCGGCCTGGCTTCTGGAGATGCCCGGCGCATCTCCGGCGATCGCGATCGTGATACCATTGGCGGCCTTGGGCCTCTGGGCTTTTGTCTGCTCTCGTGAGCGGCTGCAGCGGTCGGGCTAGACATCTATGGAAGGGTAGCGCTTGGCATGTCCGCTAATCTGTATTATAATCAGGTCATCCTGACCTGTTGGAGGCACGATGGATCGTGTCGTGGGTATGGTGGAAGCAAAAAGCAAGCTGGCTGAACTGGTCGGTCAGGTTAAGTACGCGGGCAAACGCTTCGTCCTGGAACGCCGGGGGCGTCCGATGGCCATGCTGATCAGCGTGGAGGAGTTCGATCGCCTGCGTGCGGTGGCCGATACCGCCAGTGGCCGGGCGTCTGCCCTGCCGCCCGAGCTGCGCCAGCGCCAGGAGCGCCTGGTGGCACGCGCGCTGGCTCTGCGGGTGCGCTATCCACAACCGGAAGAGGGGCTCGCTGAGCTGTTTGACACCCTACCTGGCCATGATGACCCCTTCTGGACCGAAATCCAGGAAGTGGATTGATGGCGCTCTGTGATCTGGCCGACGACTCGATCATTCTGCCCCAGCAACTGGTACTCGATACATCACTGTTGCTGGCTTTGCGGCAGGGAGATGATAATCCCTTCGCTTCGACCGCGCTGGCTTTCTTGAGACGCCTGCGTAACCAGGTCATCAACCTCCAGACGGTCGCCTGGTTGCCGACACCCGTGCTCCAGGAGTGCTATCATATCATTCTGAGCCACGGCTTACGCCGCACCTGGGAGGGGTCGGACCTATCCTCAAGATCTCCCAACTGGCTGGCTGCCTACAAACGGCAACCTTCGCTGTTGCGCCTGGGATTCGGGGATCTGGACCGCTTCGACGAGTTGCTGGCAAGCATCCCGCTGACCGTGGCGCAACCGGATGATCTTGCGACGTCAACACAGATGCCCCCGCTGGAGGAACGCATGGGGCGCTTTATCAGGTCGTATGATTTGCTCCCACAGGACGCGCTAATCCTGGCGCATGCCGAGCGTTTGGGTGTGGCAGCGGTAGCCACCCTCGACAGTGATTGGCGGCGGGTCACCGAATTCGACATCTATACCACCCCCACATGATGGGCATGACTCGTTCTTCTTCTTGGGCCCGCGTGCTGGCAAAGGTGCGCAACCGGCACCTGTTCGCCGCGGATGCTGGTGCTGTTGGTGCTCGCGGCCGTCCTGGCCTTCGCGCTGCGGCTCGACAGCGCGACGCTGCAGCGCTACGTTCCGACGATGCTCGCCTATGCCCTCGCCGCACCCCTGATCAAGATCCCCATCTTCTGGGCCCTCGGCCTGTATCGCACGTACTGGCAGTACGCGGACACGGACGAGCTGCTGCTCCTGATCTGGGCCGCGGCAATCGGCTGCCTGGCGCAGGGCGCACTTTTCCTCGGCAGCCAGGTCCTCTTCCCGGCCCTGCTCGTCCCGGGCGTGCCGCGGTCGATCCCGTTGATCGATCTGCTGCTCACCTTCGCGGTGATCGCGGCGCCCCGCCTGGCCCTGCGCGCAGGCGCGGTGAGCGCGCGGCGCAGCGGTAAGTCGGGTGAACCGGGCGGTCGCGTCCAGCACGTGCTGATCGCGGGCGCGGGCGAGGCCGGCGCGATGGTGCTGCGCGAGCTGCGCCAGAACCCGCAGACCGGCCTGGTGCCGGTCGGCTTCGTCGACGACGACCCGGCCAAACACGGGGTGCTCCTCAACCGGGTGCGGGTGCTGGGGGACGCGGCGGCGATCCCGCAGCTGGTCCGCGAGCACGCTATCGACCAGGTCATCATCGCCATGCCCAGCGCGACGGGCAAGACCATCCGCGAGATCGTCGATATCTGCGAAGAAGCCGGCGTGCGCGCGCGCATCGTCCCGGGCATCTACGAGCTGCTGGGCGGGGGCGTCAAGCTCAGCCAACTGCGCGACGTGCAGATCGAGGACCTGCTGCGCCGCGAGCCGGTGCAGACCGACACGGCCCAGGTCCAGGCGCTGCTGTACGGGAAGCGCGTGCTGGTCACGGGCGCGGGCGGGTCCATCGGCTCGGAGCTGTGCCGGCAGATCCTGCGCTGCCGCCCCGCGTCCCTGATCCTGTTGGGACACGGCGAGAACAGCATCTTCGACATCCATAACGAATTGAAGATTGCAGATTGCAGATTGCCGAGACTACGGACTTCGACCTGCAACCTGGCGCCCGTCATCGCGGACATCCGCTTTCCCGACCGGCTCGCGGCCGTCTTCGCCGAGCACCGGCCCGAGGTCGTCTTTCACGCCGCGGCGCACAAGCACGTGCCGCTCATGGAAGACAACATCGCGGACGCGATCACCAACAACGTCCTGGGCACGCTCCGGCTGGTCGAAGCGAGCGTCGCGGCCGGCGTCAGCCACTTCGTCCTGATCTCCACGGACAAGGCGGTCAACCCGACCAGCGTCATGGGCGCCACCAAGCGCGTCGCGGAGCTGATCGTGGAGCAGGCCGCGCGGCACACCGGCCGCGCGTTCGTCGCGGTGCGCTTCGGCAATGTGCTGGGCAGCCGCGGCAGCGTCGTGCCCCACTTCCAGAAGCAGATCGCCGCGGGCGGGCCGGTCACGGTCACGCACCCCGAGGTGAAGCGCTACTTCATGACCATCCCCGAGGCCGTGCAGCTCGTGCTGCAGGCCGCCACCATGGGGCACGGGAGCGAGGTCTTCGTGCTCGACATGGGCGAGCCGGTGCGCATCGTCGACCTGGCGCGCGACCTGATCCGCCTGTCCGGGCTGGAGCCGGAGCGCGACATCGAGGTCACGTTCACCGGCTTGCGGCCGGGCGAGAAGCTGTACGAAGAGCTGTTCGCCGCGGCGGAGGATTACGGCCGGACCGAGCACGAGAAGATCCTGCGCTTCACCAACGGCAAGGGTCCTGCAGAGGACGGCGACGACCACGACCGGTTCCCGGGGCAGATCGAGATCTTGCTCGACGCAGCCCGCCGAGGGGAGATCGGGGCCATGGCCGCGGCGCTGCAGGACCTGGTGCCGCAGTACCGCCCCCAGGAGCGGAGGGGCGAATGAGGGCGGCTGCGCAGAGCCCGCACGTCTGGCAGCCCCCCGGCTGGTCGCCGCAGGGGGCTGTTGATTTCCTGCACGGGCTGACCGATGAGGCCAGCCCGCTCCTCGCCGCCTGGGCGAAGCGGGCGCCCGATGCCGCGTGGGCGGAGTGGCTGGGAGGGCTGGGGTTGGCCGCGTTCGCGTGCCACCGCCTGCGCGGCGCGGGCCTGCTCGGCGAGCTGCCCGACCCGCTCCGGGATCGCCTGGTTGGGGCCTATTACAGGGGCGCCGCCGACGCGGAGCTGCACACGCAAGAGCTGGCGGCGGTGCTCGGTACGCTGGCACGGGGCGGCGTGACCGCGGTGGTGTTCAAGGGCGCCAGCCTCGCACACCTCGCCTATCCCGACCCTGCCTGCCGGCCCATGGGGGACCTGGACCTGTGGGTCACGGCAGAGGCCATGCCCCGGGCGCGCGAGCTGCTGGCCGGCCTGGGCTACGTGGAGCGAGGGAAGGCGCACCGGCCCCTGGCCTTGCAGGCGGGGCGGGACGGCGAGGTCCAGATGATGGGGAGTGCGCCGGGCAGCGGGCTGGTGGAGCTGCACTGGGGCATGTTTGCGGGGGAATGGCTGCAGCGCACGGCCGCGGTCGACAGCCCGGGCATCCTCTGCCGCGCGGTCCCGGTCACGCTCGCGGGGCAGTCGGCGTGGACCCTCGCGCCTGAGGATGCGATCGTGCAGTTGGCCGTGCACCTGGCCGTGAACCACCAGATGGCCTATCCCGGCCTGCGCGCGATGGTGGACGTCAGCCTGGTGGCACGGCCGCACTCCGTGCGGGCGCAGGACGTGGACTGGACCGCCGTGGCCGAACGGGCGCGCGCCTGGCGCGTGGCGAACGCGACCTGGCTCGTCCTGAGCCTGACCGGGGAACTGATGGGGCTGCCGGGGGCGGAGGCCGCGATCGCTGCGCTGCGGCCGTCAGCCGTGCGCCGGCGGCTGCTGCGCCGGTTCGTCGATGGGGGGGCGGTCCTCGAAGGCCGCGACATGACGGGCGGGCCGCGGCGGCTGGCGTTCCAGTTGCTGCTGGTCGACCGGCCCGTGGATGCCCTGCGGCTGCTGGGCCGCGGCCTGTGGCCGGAGGAGGGGTGGCTGGCCGCACGGTATGGGGCGGCGGGGCCGCGGGTGCGCATGCGCCATTTGGCGGCCGCGTGCTGCGGGGGCGGGTGTAGGGGCGGTTAATGAAAAAAAGAGGGAGCGCTCGATGAGCCTCCCTCTCCTTATTGGGTACAGGCGATATCAGCTCAGCCGCAGCGCAGCGAGCGCGTTCTGCACGCTGTCGTCCGGGCTGACGCTGTACTGCACGTCCGCGATGTTGCCGGCCTCGTCGACCAGGAAGTGCGAGCGGATGATGCCCATGTAGGTCTTGCCGTACATGCTCTTCTCACGCCACACGCCATAGGCCTGTGACACCGCGGTCTCGGTGTCGGCAAGCAGCTTGAAGGGCAGGTTGAACTTCGTCTTGAACTTCGCGTGGCTCTTCTCGCCGTCCGGGCTGATGCCAAACACGACGGCATTCTGCTCCTGGATCGTTACGTAGTTATCGCGGAAGCCGCAGGCCTGGGTCGTGCAGCCGGGCGTGTCGTCCTTCGGGTAGAAGTACAACACCACGCGCTGCCCCCGCAGGTCGCTCAACCGCACCGTGCTCCCATCGTCCGCCTTCAGCTCGAAGTCGGGCGCCGGACTCCCCACCACCGGCACGTCCGCCGGAACTTCCACTGATTTGTTCGCCATTTCTTTCTCCTCGCAGCTTGATTCAACATTGAGATTGTACAAAGCCTAAACAACACGGTCAGGGATCGGGCGTACAATTGCGGGCGCCCTTTAAAGAGCAGGGGACGTGGCCGCCCCGCCCGGCCTGGGCGAGGGGCCGCGCCCCCTGCATTCATGTCAGTGGAATCGACCGATCAGGGCCAGATGCCGCGCTGTTGTACGACTGCGGCCACCTTGTCCACGGCCAGCATCATGGCGCCCATGCGCATCGGTACAGCCTGCGCCTGGGAATAGTCCCACACGTTGTTGAAGCTCCCCTTCATGATGCCGGTGAGCCGCTGGTTGACCTCTTCCTCATCCCAGTAGAAGTTCTGTAGATTCTGCACCCATTCCAGGTAGCTGGTGGCGACACCGCCGGCATTCGCCAGGATATCCGGCACGATGATCACGCCCTTGTCGGCCAGGATTTCGTCGGCCTCGCGGGTCGTCGGACCGTTGGCGCCTTCGACGATGTACCGCACGTGCAGCCGGCCGGCATTGTCCCCGCGAATCTGGTGCTCGAGCGCGGCCGGAACCAGCACATCGACTTTGGTCTCCAGCACGTCCTCGTTGCTGACGCGCTCGACGCCGGAGGCGGTGTAGCCTTCGAGCAGGCGGTGCGGATGCGCCGCCACAGCCTTGTCGATCGCAGGCAGGTCCAACCCGTTGGAGTTATAGAGGCCGCCGCTCACATCGCTGACGGCCACCACCTTGCAGCCCATCTCGTGCAGGATGCGCGCGGCCCAGGAGCCCACATTGCCGTAACCCTGGACCGCCACCGTCGTGTCCGACAGCGCCCGGCCCTCGCGCTTCAGGAGCTCGCCGGTCACGATCGCCACGCCGCGGCCGGTCGCTGCCGTGCGGCCCTGGGATCCACCCATGCCGAGCGGCTTGCCCGTCACGAGCTCCAGCATCTGCGTGCCCTCGATCATGCTGGCGGTGTCCGCGATCCAGGCCATGATTTGCGGGTTGGTGTTCACGTCGGGCGCGGGGATATCGCGCTTGCCGCCCAGGATGGGCAGGATCATCGCGGTGAAGCGGCGGGTCATGCGCTCGATCTCGCCCTGGGACATGCCGGTCGTATCGACCTGGATGCCGCCCTTGGCGCCGCCGTAAGGGATGCTGACCACCGCGCATTTCCAGGTCATCATGGCCGCCAGGGCCTTGACCTCGTTCAGGTTGACATCCGGGTGGTAGCGGATGCCGCCCTTGCACGGCCCACGCGCCGAGGAATGCTGCACGCGGTAGCCCCTGAAGACTTTGACTGAGCCATCATCCATACGCACCGGGATAGAGACGGTCAATTCGCGCTCGGGTTCACGCAGAATCGCGTGTATACCCGGATCCAGGTGCAGCCGTTCCGCGACCTCGTCGAGGGAGCCGAGAACGGTGTCCCAGAGATCCTGCTTCGCCGGCTTCTCCACCAAGACCATCGTTTGATCGAGCCGAACCAGCGTCTCCGTAAGTGGTTTCTGCATCGATGCCTCCGCCTTCCAGGCGACTCTGCCTAAAGGAGTATCGGAGCCCGCTCGGGCGCAGTCGCCGCGGATGCGCCCGAGCGGGATCATGCAAACCTTAGCGCTTCCACACCAGCAAGGGGCGGTTGTGCAGCCAGGCCAACATGGCGCCGAACCCGGTGCGAGAGCTCACCTCGACATCGTCGACCACCTGGAAGTCCAACATGCTGGTCTGTTCGTTGCCGATCCGGCGGGCGAACTCGGTCGTGACCGCCCGGTCCAGCGCGTCCAGCAGGGCCGCCAGGGCGCCTGTCTTGCGGCGGGCCCATACGACCATGTGGACCAGGGTGATCGGGAATTCGGTGAATACGGCGTCATCCGGGGTGGCCTCCGGATCGTAGAGGTACACGCCTTGCACCTCCGTATCCAGGGCCCCGATGTGTTCGGCCAGCTCGCGGGCCACCGCGTATTCGAAATAGCCTCGGGCATCGCTGCGCCCGGCGCGGAGCATGCTGGCGACGGTCCTGCCATCCTCCAGGCGCATCTTGCGTGCGGTATAGTCAAATGCGGACTCGATGGCGGCCACTGCGGTGCTGGCCGAATTGGGCAAATTGAACTCGACATGCGTCGCTTGAAGGCCATCGTGGGTGGCAACTGCCTGTTGCATCTGTTTCTCAGCCATGGGAAAAGCTCCTCTCGTACTACCGGCCCTTCCACGGCCCGGTATTTCCTGATTACAGCGTAATCTTCTCATGGCAGGCGCGAAGAACACATAGAAACACCGGGGCAAAATATGAAAGATGCATAAAAACGGGGGATTATTCGGGGCAGGCGAGCATATATCCGGCTCCCGGAGAGGTAAGGAGATACTGGGGATCGCCGGGATCGAGCTCCAGTTTCTTGCGCAGATAGCGAATATAGGCGCGCAGGTATTCGAGATCATCACGGTACTCAGGTCCCCAGACGTTGGTCAGGAGCTCAGAGTGGGAGATGACCCTGTTGGCGTTGCGCGCGAGTTGATAGAGCAGCTCGTACTCGGTGCGAGTGAGCGCCACAGGCTGGCCGCGCATGGTCACGGCGCGCCTCGCAAAATTGATTTCAAGCTCCCCACAGGTGAGGCCGGAAGTGACCGCCTCCCCGGGATGCTGAGTGCGGCGGAGGACGGCCTGGACGCGCGCGAGGAGTTCCTTGGCGCTAAACGGCTTGGTCAGGTAATCATCTGCCCCGGCCTCGAAGCCGGCCAGGACATCGGCCTCGGTCGCCTTCGCGGTGAGCATCACCACAGCGACGTCAGAAAACTCGCGCAGGCTGCGGCACACGTCATAGCCGGTGGGGCCCGCGCCCAAGAGCACGTCCAACAGCACCAGGTCGGGTTGCTCCAGCACTACCTGCTCGGTGGCGCCCTTAGCGCTTGCCGCGGCCACGACGCGGTAGCCCGCCGCCTTCAGCACCTCGCTCACCAGGCGCACGAGGCGCGGCTCATCATCCACCACCAGGACTTTAGCTACACGGATCTCGGGGCGGTCGGTCATGGCTGCGTTGCCTCGCTGGGGATCGTGAAGAACAGAGTTGTCCCCTGGCCCAGCGCGCTCTCGGCCCAGATGCGGCCGCCATGACTTTCGACGATCGCGCGCGCGATGGGCAGGCCGAGGCCGGTGCCCACGACATGCCGGCCCAGCCCCGACTTCACACGGAAATACTTCTCGAAAAGTCGGTTGAGATGCTCGGGTGCGAGGCCCACGCCCTGATCGGCCACGCTGATCTCAACTTCCGCCGGCCGGGCCACGCCGCGCACAACCACCAGGCCGCCGTCCGGGGAGTATTTCACAGCGTTGTCGATCAGGTTGCGCAACACCTGGGTGATGCGCTGCGGGTCCGCGTCCACGAGCGGAAACTCGCTGGGGAAATCAGCCAGGAATCGATGGCCGCTCTCCTGATGGGCGAAATCCTCAAGCACGCCGAGCGCCAGGCGAGGCAGGCGGACGGGCTGCATTTCCAACCGCAGGAAGCCGGCGTCGATCATGGACGATTCGAGCAGATCGTGGATCAGATCCTGGAGGACATCGCACTCTTCATCGATGATCCCCAGGAACTCGCGCTGCGTCTCGGGGCTGAACTCGGCGCCTTCCATGAGGAGCGCGCTCGAATAACCCTTGATGGAGGTCAGCGGGGTGCGCAGCTCATGGGCCAGCGTGGAGATGACCTCGGCCTTCAGGCGATTCGCTTCGTCGCGCGAGCGGATCGTCTCCAACTCTTCGCGCAGACGGCCGTTCTCCATGGATAATGCCAGCAGATCGGCCACCGGCTTGAGGAAATCCAGGTCGCTCTCGTCGAAACGACCCGCTGAGCGCAGGTTCTCCAGCAGCAGGACGCCGACGCGCGTGCCATCGGTTGTGAGTGGCACAGCCAGTGCGCTTTGCGGCTCGCTGACACCGGTTGCAGCAACGCGAAAAACCGCCAGGTTCTCGGAGGACATGCTGCGCATGGCGGCGGCGGTGGCCGCGGCGGTCGGATATAGCGTCGCGATGCCCGTGGAGAAAGCCAGGCCGGTGATCGACTCACCCGGGGCCAGGCGCAGGTGTTGCAACGCCTCCACGTCATACCCCTGGGCAGCCTGCACGACGAGATAACCCTCGGCCATGTCGTAGAGCACCACCATGCCCGCGTCGGCTGCGTCCATGTGGTCGATGAGCACGGACAGCAGCCGGGGCGCGGTGAGCTCAGGGTCATGCTCGGTCGCGAGAATGCGCGCGATCTCGAACATGGTCCGGAGGCGACGATCCGCCGCCCCACGCTCTGCGCCTGTGCTGCGCCCCTGCATTCGTGTTACCAGAATCGACGGATCAGGGCCAGATGCCGCGCTGCTGAGCGGCTGCGGCCACCTTGTCCACGGCCAGCATCATGGCGCCCATGCGCATCGGTACAACCTGCGCCTGGGAATAGTCCCACACGTTGTTGAAGCTCCCCTTCATGATGCCGGTGAGCCGCTGGTTGACCTCTTCCTCATCCCAGTAGAAGTACGACAGATTCTGCACCCATTCCAGGTAGCTGGTGGCGACACCGCCGGCATTCGCCAGGATATCCGGCACGATGATCACGCCCTTGTCGGCCAGGATTTCGTCGGCCTCGCGGGTCGTCGGACCGTTGGCGCCTTCGACGATGTACCGCACGTGCAGCCGGCCGGCATTGTCCCCGCGAATCTGGTGCTCGAGCGCGGCCGGAACCAGCACATCGACTTTGGTCTCCAGCACGTCCTCGTTGCTGACGCGCTCGACGCCGGAGGCGGTGTAGCCTTCGAGCAGGCGGTGCGGATGCGCCGCCACAGCCTTGTCGATCGCAGGCAGGTCCAATCCGTTGGCGTTATAGAGGCCGCCGCTGACATCGCTGAGCGCCACGACCTTGCAGCCCATCTCGTGCAGGATGCGCGCGGCCCAGGAGCCCACATTGCCGTAACCCTGGACCGCCACCGTCGTGTCCGACAGCGCCCGGCCCTCGCGCTTCAGGAGCTCACCGGTGATGATGGCCACGCCGCGGCCGGTCGCTGCCGTGCGGCCCTGGGATCCACCCATGCCGAGCGGCTTGCCCGTCACGAGCTCCAGCATCTGAATGCCCTCGATCATGCTGGCGGTGTCCGCGATCCAGGCCATGATCTGCGGGTTGGTGTTCACGTCGGGCGCGGGGATATCGCGCTTGCCGCCCAGGATGGGCAGGATCATTGCGGTGAAGCGGCGGGTCATGCGCTCGATCTCGCCCTGCGACATGCCGGTCGTGTCGACCTGGATGCCGCCCTTGGCGCCGCCGTACGGGATGTTGACCACCGCGCATTTCCAGGTCATCATGGCCGCCAGGGCCTTGACCTCGTTCAGGTTGACATCCGGGTGGTAGCGGATGCCGCCCTTGCACGGCCCGCGCACCGAGGAATGCTGCACGCGGTAACCCTTGAAGACTTTGACCGAGCCATCGTCCATTTTGACCGGAACAGACACGGTCAGTTCGCGCTCGGGTGCACGCAAAATGGCGTGCATACCCGGGTCCAGGTTCAGTTGTCTCGCGACCTCGTCGAGGGAGCCGAGGACGGTGTCCCAAAGGTCCTGCTTGGCCGGATTCTCAGTGACTGGTTGCTGCATCGATACCTCCAACTTTCTAGCGCCTTTGCCGAAAGGGTTATAGAGATCCGTGATCAAGGAACGGTCTTCTCCGGGCCTATGATAGACGCGTCAAGCAATACTTGCAATTTGGCGCCTTTCGATTATACTGAGATCAATCGGATTGATCCGATCAATATAAATAATCGCCCTTGGGAGAAGGGCCAACCGATGATCACTCCAGCCATCGATTCCGGATTTCTGCGGTACTTGCTGGCGCAGGGCTGTGCGCCGGGCACAAAACTGCCCTCACTGGATGAGATCAGCAACGAGATCGGCATCAGCGTCGGCAAGCTGCGCGAGCAGTTTGAGGTGGCGCGCGTGCTGGGCCTGGTGGAGGCGAGCCCGCGGCGGGGCATCCGCTGCCTGCCGTACGAGCTTCTGCCGGCCGTGCGCCTGAGCCTGATGGTCGCGCTGGCGCTGGACCCGGCCGCGTTTCGCGCCTACAGCACGCTGCGCATCCACCTGGAGACGGCGTTCTGGGATGAGGCGGTGTTGCTGCTGACGGCTGAAGACAAGGCGGAGCTGCGACGGCTGGTGCAGGCCGGCGCACGCCAAGCTGAACACCGAGCGCATCCAGATCCCCTACCCCGAGCACCGCGCGTTCCACCTGACCATCTTCGGGCGGCTGGAAAACCCCTTTGTGCTCGGCCTGCTCGAGGCCTACTGGGACGCGTACGAAGCGGTCGAGCTGAACACCTACGCCGACTACGCCTATCTGCAGGAAGTATGGAGCTATCACGAGCGCATCGCGGACGCGCTCCAGGCCGGCGACTACGCAGCCGGCAAGGAGCTGCTGATCCAGCATATGCGTTGATCGACAAGATGGGCGTGTCCCACGAGATCCCTGAGACCCTCACACAACTCCAAGGAGAAGCGGTATGAGTATCGCAGCACAAGAAGCCCCCGCACCTGTGGCGAAGCCGGGGGAAGTGGTCAACAACTTCTCGTTCAACATCGCCACGGTCAACGGGTCGGGCAGCCAGACCAGCAATGGCGTGCTGCTGCGGGCATTCTTCAAGATGGGCATCCCCGTCACCGGCAAGAACCTGTTCCCCAGCAACATCCAGGGCCTGCCCACCTGGTACATCATCCGCCTGAGCAAGGACGGCTACCTGGCCCGCCGCGACCCGTACGAGATCGCCGTCTGCATGAACGGCCGCACCGTCGCCGAGGACATGGCCAAGGTGGCGGCGGGCGGCATCGTCCTCTACGACGACTCCCTGCCGATCGCCGCGCGGCGGCCGGACGTCACCTACTACCCGATGCCGGTCGGGCAAGCTGGTCAAGGAAGCCAACCTGCCCTTCGAGCTGAAGGACTACATCGCCAACATGGTCTACGTCGGCGTGCTGGCCTACCTGCTCGACATCGACATGGCAGGAGATCGAGGCCGCGGTCGACTGGAACTTCGACGGCAAGCCCAAGCCCATCGAGCTGAACATGAACATGGTGCGCCGCGCCTACGCCTGGGCGCAGGCGAACCTGGTCAAGACCGACCCCTACCGCGTGGAGCGCATGACGCGGCTTCAACGAGGACAAGATCCTGGTCGACGGCAACACCGCGGCCGCGCTGGGCGCCATCTTCGGCGGCGTCACCTTCGTGGCCTGGTATCCCGATCACCCCGGCCTCCAGCGTGGCGGACGCCCTGAGCAAGTATCTGCCGAAGCTGCGCACCGATCCCGAGACCGGCAAGGCGACCTTCGCCATCATCCAGGCCGAAGATGAGCTGGCGGCCCTGGGCATGGTGATCGGCGCCGGCTGGGCCGGCGCACGGGCCATGACCAGCACCAGTCGGGCCCGGGCTCGACCTGATGGCCGAGTTCGCCGGCCTGGCCTACTTCGCCGAAGTGCCGGCCGTGATCTGGGACATCCAGCGCATCGGGCCCCAGCACCGGCCTGCCGACGCGCACCAGCCAGGGCGATATCCTGGCGGCCTACTACCTGAGCCACGGCGACACGCGCCACGTCGCTGCTCTTCCCGGCCGACCCGAAGGAGTGCTTCGAGTTCGGCAGCATCGGCGTTCGATCTGGCCGAGCGGCTGCAGACGCTGGTCCTGGTGCTGAGCGACCTGGACCTGGGCATGAACGTCTGGATCAGCCGATCAGTTCGAGTATCCCGAGCAGCCGATGGATCGCGGCAAGGTGCTGACTCGCTGGAAGACCTGAAGGCGCTGGGCGATTCGTGGGGCCGCTACAAGGATGTGGACGGCGACGGCATCACCTACCGCACGCTGCCCGGCACGCAGCATCCCGGCGGCCGCCTACTTCACCCGCGGCACCGGCCACAACGAAATGCGCCACGCTACAGCGAGCGGCCTGAGGACTGGGAGCACAACCTGAACCGCCTGGCGCCGCAAGTTCGAGACCGCGCGCAACCTCGTGCCCGGCCCCGGTCGTCGACGAGGTCGCCGGACGCGCGCGGATCGGCATCATCAGCCTCGGCTCCAACGACCCGGCCATCGTCGAGGCGCGCGACATCCTGGCCGCGGCCGGCATCGAGACGAGCTACCTGCGCCTGCGTGCGCTGCCGATCAACGAGACGGTGCGCGACTTCATGCACTCGCTACGAGCGGGTCTTCGTGGTCGAGAACAACCACGACGGCCAGTTGCACCAGATTCTGCTGTCAGAAGAGCCGGTGTGCGGCGGCGCAGCTGATCTCAGTCGCCCGCTGCAACGGCATGCCGCTGTCGGCCACGTGGATCGCCGAACAGATCCAGAAGGGACTGTGAGGTGTTGCGATGAGCGTTACAATTGAGCAGACCAGCCGGCCCGCAGCTCCTGCGGCCGCGAAGACCAACACCCTGGGCCTGGAAAAGACCGCCTATAAGGGCGCCCCTTCCACCCTGTGCAAGGGCTGCGGCCACGACACCATCAGCCAGCGCATCATGAACGTGGCCTGGGAGCTGGGCCTGGACCAGACCCAGGTGGTCAAGATGAGCGGCATCGGCTGCAGCAGCAAGTCGCCCGCCTACTTCCTGGGCTGGAGCCACGCGTTCAACGGCGTGCACGGCCGCATGCCGGCGGTCGCGACCGGCGCGGTCGTCGCCAACCGCGACCTGACCGTGATCGGCGTCAGCGGCGACGGCGACACCGCCTCGATCGGCACCGGCCAGTTCAAGCACGCGGTGCGCCGCAACGTGCCCATGGTCTACATCGTGGAGAACAACGGCGTCTATGGCCTGACCAAGGGCCAGTTCAGCGCCACCGCCGACCTGGGCCAGCGGCTGAAGTACGCCGGCGTGAACAACCTGCCGCCGCTGGACATCTGCCTCGAGGCGCTGGCCGCCAACGCCACCTTCGTGGCGCGCAGCTTTGCCGGCGATCCGCGGCAGGTGGAGACGCTGCTCAAGGCCGCCTTCAGCCACCGCGGCATCGCCGTGCTCGACATCATCAGCCCGTGCGTCACCTTCAACAACCACGACGAGTCGACCAAGAGCTATAGCTGGGGCAAGGCAGAAGGAGACCGCGCTGAACGAGCTGAACTTCATCCCGCCCTACGAAGAGATCACCATCGGCGTACTACGAGGGCGAGATGGAGGTCGCGATGCACGACGGCTCGCGCGATCGTGCTGAAGAAGCTGGATCCCGACTACGATCCGACGAGCAAGCTCAACGCCTTCCAGACGCTGGAGGAGGCCCGGCAAAACCAGCAGTTCATCACCGGGCTGATCTACGTCAACGAGGATGAGCGGCCCGACCTGCACGAGCTGCTGCACTACACGGAAACGCCGCTGGTGCATCTGCCGGAGGAGAAGCTGCGGCCCAGCCGGCAGGCGCTGGAAGAGGTGATGGCGAAGCTGTAATGGGGCGTTGATCGAGGGCGAGCGCGGCCCGGATGCAGCCGCGTTCATTCTGAATTGATACACGGCCAGGAAATGGGTTGTTTGCCCTTCCTGGCCGTGTTGGTTCAAGTATCAGCTCTCGTGTCCCGAAAGACCAACCTGGTTTGTGTTGTGTTACTTCACCCAGCCGCGCGTAGCGACCGCCTCCGCCACGCGCTTGACAGCGACCAGGTAGGCGCCGAGGCGGTTATGGGTGCGATGGGCGATAGCCATGTCGTTGCACCGCATGGAACGCCTTGGTCATCTTCGCGTCCAGGCGAGCATGCACTTCGTCGATCGGCCAGTAGAAATTGTACGCGTTCTGCACCTGCTCGAAGTAGCTCACCGTCACGCCGCCAGCGTTGCACAGAAAGTCAGGCAGGACGAAGACACCCTCGGTCGTAGAGGATTTTGTCGGCTTCGGGCGTCGTCGGACCGTTGGCCAGCTCGGCCACGATCTTGGCCTGGATTCGGCCGCGTTGTCCTGCGGTGATCACGCTTTCCAGCGCGGCCGGGAAGAGCACCGTGACGGGCAACTCCAACAGCTCATCGTTGGTGATATTGTCCGCGCCCGGGGAAATTGATCACACTGCCGGTCCGTTCTTTCCACGCGACCGCCTTGGTGAAGTCGATGCCGTCTTCGTTGTAGATGCCGCCCTTGGAGTCGCTGATGGCGACCATCTTGAGGCCCAGCAGGTCGCTGCCCAAGCTGATGCGCGAACTGGCCCGCGTTGCCATAGCCCTGGATGGCGGCCGTGGCGCCCTGCAGGTCCAGATTCATAGCACTTCGCCGCCTCGCGGACCACGTAGACGCCCCCGCGGGCGGTCGCATCGCCGCGGCCCAGCGAGCCAAACAGCGGTACAGGCTTGCCGGTGATGACGCCCGGCAGATGGCGGCCCGTGATGGTCTCGTACTCATCCAGCATCCAGGCCATGATCTGCGGCGTGGTGTAGACATCGGGCGCCGGCACATCCTTGTCCGGCGCCGATGAAGTATGCGACGCGGCGCATGTAGCCGCGGCTCAGCCGCTCCAGCTCGGCTGACGACATGCTCTTGGGGTCGCAGATCACGCCACCCTTGCCGCCGCCCAGCGGGATATCGACCACGGCGGTCTTCCAGGTCATCCAGGCCGCCAGCGCCCGCACCGTGTCGATGGTCTCGTCGGGATGGAAGCGGATGCCGCCCTTGGCCGGGCCGCGCGCGTCGTTGTACTGCACGCGGAAGCCCTCGAAAATCTGGTAGCTGCCGTCATCCATCTGGATGGGGATGCTGAAGTGCAATTCACGCATGGGCACACGGAGAAACGCGTGCATGGCCGGTGAGAGGCCCAGAATCTCCGCCGCTTCGTCAAGCTGACGTTGAGCGATTTCAAAGGGGTTTGATGTGGACATTCGGAACTCGCTCCTTCGTGACAGATCAAGGCAGGATATCGATTCCCGCCTTGGCAGGACGGCAATTGACGGCCTGGAGGAGTTACCGGCAAGACAGGTGACACGAAAGAATGGCTTGTGGCGTTAGCAATTCTGCTACGTCTGCGAGGACACAAAGAAGCAAGCCCCAGGTCATCTTTGTCCTCCGGCGCCCCGTATTATACTGTCTTTGTAGCAGGGCCTACAAATTGGGGACAGAACCACGTAGGCCGAAAAATCAGTCACGCGCGGCCGCTGGTCCACGCGAAGAAAAACGCGAAACCGATCAGGAACATGCCGTTCGCGCGCAATTGACAGCCCGCCCAAGGCGTGATATTCTCGCACGACACAAAGCGAAAAGCGTGGATGGAGAGAGTACGGGGCTCGCGCGCAGTCCAGAGAGCGGCTGATGCTGTGAATGCCGCCTGTGTTCACCCCGAAAAGACACTCCGGAGCTGCCGGGCCGAAAGATGAAGCTGCCGTCTCGTCCAAGATGCGGCAGGGAGTCGTAGGCCCATGCCGGCGCCACCCGTTATCAGGCAGGGTCAGGGTTGACCGATGAGGCCGGGGCCGTGAGGTCCCGGCGAACCAAGGTGGCACCGCGAGCGCGCTCCTCGTCCTTGGGAGGGGGAGCGCGTATTTTATTTCTCGCAGGGAGTGCCTCATGGAACGCATCTACACATCGGAAGTCAACTCTCATGTCGGCGAGCGGGTCCGGCTGGCCGGCTGGCTGCACACACTGCGCCGGCTGGGCGGCATCAACTTCCTGGTGCTGCGCGATGTGCGCGGCACGGTCCAGGTCGTGGTCGACACGCCCGAGGCGCTGGCCGCGCTCGACGGGCTGCTGCCGGAGACGGTGCTGGCCGTCGAGGGGACGGTGTCGCCGAGCCGCAGGCGCCGGGCGGCATCGAGGTTCGCAGCCCGCCTTCGAGATCCTCTCGCCGGTGCGCGACGCGCTGCCCTTCCCGCTGAACAAGCCGGCTGATCAAGGCCAGCCTGCCGGTCTTCCTCGATCACGCGGTCATCGGCCTGCGCCACCCGGCAAAAGCGCGCGCTGTTCCGCCTGTCGGCCGGCGTCATGGCCGGCTTCCGCGCGACGCTGACCGGCCTGGGCTTCACCGAGATCCAGACGCCCAAGCTGGTGGCCTCGGCGACCGAGAGCGGCGCGAACGTCTTCGCCGTGAAGTACTTCGAGCCGGCAGGCCTACCTGGCCCAGAGCCCGCAGTTCTACAAGCAGATCATGGTGGGCGTCTTCGAGCGGGTCTTCGAGGTCGGCCCGGTCTTCCGCGCCGAGCCGCACGACACGATCCGCCACATCAACGAGTACGTCAGCCTGGACGTGGAGATGGGCTTCATCCGCGACCACCGCGATGTCATGGCGTGCTGACCCAGGTCGTGCGCGGCATCCTGGCGCATCTGGAGACGCACTACGCGCCCGAGCTGGCGCTGCTGGACGTCAAGCTGCCCGCCGTGCCGCCGGAATTCCCCGCGATCTACTTCCCCGAGGCGCAGGAGCTGATCCTGCAGACGCTGGGGCGAGGACTGCCGCGGCGAGCCCGACCTGGCGCCGCAGCACGAGCGCTGGCTGGGCGAGTGGGCCCAAGACCGAGCACGGCAGCGATTTCCTGTTCGTCACCGGCTACCCGATGGGGAAGCGGCCGTTCTACACCCACCCGAACCCGGCCGACCCGCGCTACTCCAACTCGTTCGACCTGCTCTTCCGCGGCACCGAGCTGGTGACCGGCGGGCAGCGGCTGCATCTGTACCAGGACTACCTGGACGCGCGGCGCGGCACGCGGGTACACCGACCTGGCGCCGTTCGAGACCTATTTCGAGACGTTCAAGTACGGCATGCCGCCCCACGGCGGCTTCGCCATCGGCCTGGAGCGCTTCATCATGCAGTTGCTCGGGCTGGACAACATCCGCCTGGCGACGCTGTTCCCGCGGGATCTGACCCGGCTGACGCCGTGACGGGGCGCAGGTTGAAGGGAAAGGTGCCAGGTTTCCGCTGACCCTGCGCGATCCCTGGCTCCTTCAACCTTGAACCGTGAACCTGCAACCATGCACATTCCCATCCTCCACCAAGACGACGACATCATCGTCGTGGACAAGCCGGCCGGCATCCCGACGCACGCGCCGGACCCTGCCGATCCCGTATCCCGGCGACGCACTGCGCATCGTCCAGGCGCAGGAGGGGCTGCCCTATCTGGGGATGCACCAGCGGCTGGATGCGGACACGTCGGGCGTGCTGCTGTTCTCCGCGCGGCCCGAGGCGAACCGCGCCCTGGCAGCGACTTTCGAGGGTCGCGCGGCGCGGAAAGTGTACTTCGCGGCCGTCCTAGGAGCGCCTGAGGTGGATGAGTCGACCATCGACGCGGCCATCGCGCGGGATCGCGACGGGCGTTACCGGGTGACGACGCGCAAAGACCCTGCTGGACAGCCCGCTCGAACCCGCTGCCGGGTGGTGGACAAGGGGTGGATCGGCAAGAGGGGGCAGGGCCTGCCGTTTGCCGTGATTGAGGCCATCCCTGAAACCGGGCGCACGCACCAGATTCGCCTGCACCTGGCACATGTGGGGCTTCCCGTCCTGGGGGATGCGCTGTATGGGGGCATGGCGGCGGCGTTCCCGCGACTCTGCCTGCACGCGGCCGAGCTGACCATCCCGCATCCCACGACCGGCAAGCGCATCACTTTCCACGCGGCCCTGCCCGCGCCGTTTGACCGCCTCGTGACGGGCGTGCCGGAGCCGGCGCTCGCGGTGTTGGGCCGCGCCCCGCTGCACATCCGCCAGGCGTGGGCGGGGTCGCCGGACCTGGTGCGCGGGCTGGTCCGCTTGGCCGTCGAGCGCCGTGCGCCGCTCGCAGCCGATCCCGACACCACCATCTATCGCGTCATCAACGCTGCCGGCGACGCGCTGCCTGGTCTGACCGCAGATCGCTTCGGCGATGCGCTCGTGGTCAGCATCTACGACGATGACGACATCATGCCCCCGCAGCCGATCCCCGATGGACTGGCGCCCGTGCTGGCGCAGGCATCCGGAGCGGCCTCGGTTTACGTCAAATATCGCCCGCGCCAGGCCAGCCGCGTTCCGGAGGAGGAGATGGCCCTCCTTGCGCCGCCGTTGCCCGTCTTCGGCCCGGACCTGGGAGCACTCCGACGCGATCAAACCTCGGAGGTTTCCGGCTTCGTGGCGCGCGAAGAGGGGCTCAACTACCTGATTCGCTCGACAGATGGCCTCAGCAGCGGCCTGTTTGCGGACATGCGCGAGGGTCGCGCGCGGGTGCGCGCGTGGGCCGAGGGTTGCACGGTGTTGAACACCTTCGCCTACACCTGCGGCTTCGGCGTGGCCGCGCTGGCGGGCGGCGCAGGCCGCGTGCTGAACCTCGACCTCTCGCGCAATGTGCTGGCGTGGGGCCAGGAAAACTACCGGCTCAACGGCTTCGAGCCGGACGGCCGCGACTTCGTCTTCGGCGACGTCTTCGATTGGCTGACCCGGTTCGCGCGCCGCGGTGATTCCTTCGACCTGGTCATCCTCGACCCGCCGAGCTTCTCCAAGACCAAGACCACGCGCTTCTCCGCCGCAAAGGACACTGCACAACTGGCCGAACTGGCCGCGAAGGTCGTGAGCCCGGGCGGACGCCTGCTCGCGTGCAGCAACCTGGCTGAGCTGCCGTGGCGGGCGTTCCGCGAGCGCGTGCTGGCGGGCGTCGCGTCTGCCAGCCGTGGCGGCCAGGTCATTGGCGTCTACCACGAACCCACGGTGGACTTCCCGACCAACGGCGAACCCTACCTCAAAATGGCCCTGGTGCAGCTCAGCTGATAGAATAGGGTATCTTGTCATCAGGAGCACTTATGACGGTTCATATCCTGACCGATTCAAGCCATTATCTTGATCCGGCTACGGTCGAGGCGCTCAAAATCCATGTCCTCCCGCTCACTCTTCACCTGGCCGGCCAGGACCGCCGCGAACGGCTGGACATCACGACCGAGGAGTTGTTCGTCGCGCTTAGAGACCGGAACGCGGGCTGGCCGACGACCGCGGCAATATCGCCGGGGGCCCTGTACACGGCCTACGACGAGCTGACGCGCAACGGCGATGAGGTGGTGGGCATCTTCATGTCACGGGGCACCAGCATGACGGTCGAAAACGCGCAAATCACCGCTGCGGAACACCCGGCCCGCAAACGCATCCATGTCGTCGACTCGTTAGCCATTTCCGGCCCCCTCGCACTCACGCTGCTGACGATCGGGCGGCTAGCCGCGGACGGGATGGCGGCCAAGGACCTGGCGCGCGTGGCGCGCACGATGGGCGAGCGAATGCACGTGATGTTCACGGTGGACACGCTGGATTACCTGCATCGCGGCGGCCGGTTGAAGGGCAGCCAGGCGTTGGCCGGCACGCTGCTCAGCATCAAACCCGTCCTCTACCTGAACGAGGGCCGGATCGAGCCGTGGAGCAAGGCGCGCGGCAAGAAGAAAGCCCTCGACACGATGCTCGAGGAGACTGTCAAGGCCATGCCCGCGGGCGAGCCGGTGCGCGCTCTCATCTTTGATACTAACGCAGCGGAAGAGGCAGAATCGCTGGGCAATGCACTCCGCGAGCGGCTGAACGTGGAGCAACTTTACCGCAACCCGATCGGACCTGTCGTGGCCGCTCACGTTGGACCGGGTTGCGTGGCGATGGCGGTTTGCCCTGTGAGCGCGATGTGCTAATGTCGTGGGAGCCGGCCTACCTTGCGCTGCATCGCAGCGGGGAGCTGCGCCGCCGCGCGCGTGAGGCGATGGCAAGCCTGGCTAGCTGCGAGCTGTGCCCCCACCGGTGCCGGGCCAACCGGCTGGAGGGCAAGCACGGCGTCTGCCGCGTCGCCGCCGACCCGGTGATCGCCTCGTGGAATGTCCACCACTGGGAAGAGCCACCCATTTCCGGCACGCGCGGCTCGGGCACCATCTTCTTCTCCAGTTGCACGGGCAGGTGCTGTTTCTGCCAGAACTATTCCATCAGCCAGCTCGGCTACGGCAACAAGGTCACGATCGAGCGCTTTGCCGGCATGATGCTCGAGCTGCAGCGCCGCGGGGTGCACAACATCAACTTCGTCACCCCGACGCATTTCGCCGCCCAAATCCTGGCCGCGGTCGACGTAGCTGCCGGCTGGGGGCTGCGCATCCCCCTGGTGTACAACACCAGCGGTTATGAGCGGGTCGAAACGTTGCGCCTGCTGGCCGGCGTGATCGACATCTATCTCCCCGATATCAAGTACACCGACGACGAAGTCGCGAAGCGGCTGTCCGGTTTTCCGCACTACGTCGAGCACAACCGGGCGGCATTGGCTGAGATGTTCGGGCAAGTCGGCCCAACGCTCCTGTGCGACGAGTTGGGCGTTGCGCAGCGCGGGATGATCATCCGCCACCTCGTGTTGCCCGCGGGCCTGGCCGATACACCGGGCGCCATGCGCTGGATCGCGGCGGAACTCTCGCCCGAGGTTTACGTCAGCGTGATGGACCAGTACTTCCCGACCTACCGGACCCTGGACGATCCGGTGCTCGGCCGGAAGATCACCGAGGAAGAGTACGATGCCGCCCTGGACGCATTCGAGGCTGCCGGGCTGCAAAACGGCTGGCTGCAGGATCACGAATGTAACGAAGAGACAACAGGGTGATGGAAGGACAAAAGCGGCACTCGCTGAGCATCACTGCGGTCAACGTTGGGCTGGCAGCCAATGCGCTGCTGGCACTGCTCAAGGTGACCTTCGGGATCATCGGCAATAGCCCCGCGCTGCTCGCGGACGGCGTCAACTCCACCTCTGACGTCGCGTACTACGTCGTCGTCCGCATCTTCATGCAGCTGGCGCGCAAGCCCGCGGATCGGGAACACCCCTACGGCCACTCGCAACTGGAAAGCATCGCCGCGCTGATCGTCGGCGCGTTCGTCATCACAACCGCGGTCGCAATCTTCTGGGACGCCATCAACAATGTCTATACGCTCTGGTCGGGGCAGGGAACCTTCGAAGGGGCCGCGCCCATGGCCTTCATCGTCGCCGTGTTCACCGTTGTTCTCAAGATAGGCCTGTTGATCTACACCCGGCACATCGGCAAGGTCACGGGGAACGTCGCTGTTACGGCGCTGGCCCAGGACCACCGCAACGACATATTTGCGGCGTCCGGTGCGGCGCTAGGCATCTTCCTCGGTCGTAGTGGAGTGCCTTGGGGCGACCCGCTGGCAGGCGCCGTCGTCGCCCTGCTCATCCTGCGCACGGGCATCATGATTCTGTCGGACGCCTCAGCAGAGCTGATGGACAATGTACCGGGCGACAAGTTGGCGACGCAAGTGCAGACGGTGCTGGCCGACGTGCCGGGCGTTCAATGCGTCGAAGAGGTTTACGCACACCGTTTCGGCCCGTACCTGGTGCTGAATGTGACCGTGGGGATCGACGGGTCGCTGTCTGTCGCAGCGGGCGATTCCATCGCCTCAGACGTCGAGCGCCGGCTCTACGACAAGATCGGGCTGCTGCGCCGGGTTCACGTCCACTACCACCCGGTGGGGGTCGCGCGCCTGCCTGAAGCCGGTCTACCACCCAAAAGCGTGATTGAGTGATTATTCGTAGCGAGGACGCCGGGTCTGTGACGTGTATCGCCTGAGATCGCGTTAGCTGCGAGCCAGGCGTCAGGGTGTCTTGGCACATCTGAAGGAAAGTTAATTTTGCTCCTGGCAAATTTCATCACGAGTTCATTTGGACGCGTTACGGTCATCATAATCCACCAAAGCCAAATACGCAGACTCTTGGCAGCTTCTCTCGTAGGCCACCGTGGTTAAAGGGAAGTGTTCGCGACATGGAAAACATGCCCCCCCTCCGTGCTTTCCTCGAGCAAGAAATTCGCGTCTGGCTTAAGCAGCACTTAGCCGAAAAGCCAGGTGCGGAACCCGCGCAAATTGGCCTGCAGACCCCCGTCAAGCGTTTCGGCCTGCCCATGAGCGAAGTGATGGTTCTATGGGACAGTCTCCACTGGTGTCGTCGAGATTCTGCCGACGGACCCGCTTCTGCTGATCCCAGCGATTCAGAACGCGGTCCGTTGTTCTATCCATATTGCGCGCAGGGAAGTCGCCAACTATGAAGCATACTCCTTCGCTCGCCCTACGCTCACTACTTGCTCGCCCAGTGCGGACGCTGCTCACCACGTCCGGCATCATCCTGGGCGTGGCAGTGATCCTGGCGATCAGCATCACGAACCTGAGCACGATGAAATCCATCGCCACGCTGTTCAACGAAGCCTCCGGCAAGGCTCACCTGGTGGTGACGAGTTCATGGACCGGTGATCCGGGATTCCCGCAAGATGTCATGGACCGGATCGCCAACCAACCCGGTGTAAAGGCCTTAGTCCCAACCCTCCATGTTCAAACGCTGCTGGCCGATGAATTGACCCCTGCTGAGATCGGCGTCAGCTTATTCGGGGCAGTTCGTGGCTCGCTTGCCTTGTACGGAATTGATCCGGCTCTTGATGTAGAGGCGCGCGAGTACAAGATCGTCGAGGGTAAGTTCCTATCATCCAGGGAACCGGAAGCCTACGATGTAGTGCTGGTGCAGGATTTCGCCGCTGAAAAGGAACTGCAGGTAGGCGACCAGCTTCGAATCGTCGTGCCCGGAGGAACCGAAGAGCTGCGAGTCGTGGGCTTGATGTCCAAGGAAGGCCCCGGGCAGATCAACAACGGCGCGTTCGGGGTGATCCCACTGCAAACAGCGCAGGCGCTTTACTCCCGCTCGGGAGAGCTAGACCAAATCGATATTGTCGCGCTGCCAGAGGCCGCCAGCGGACAAGATCTGGACAAACTGCAGGCGTCGCTCCAGGCGCGGCTGGGTTCAGACTATGCCGTCGTTTATCCGGCCAGCCAGGGCAAGCGCGTAACGCAGATGCTCGACACGTACCAACTCGGCCTGAACTTCTTCAGTGTGGTTGCGCTATTCGTGGGCGGGTTCCTGATCTACAATGCCTTCTCCATGACCGTCGTGGAACGCACCCGCGAGATAGGCATGCTCCGCACATTGGGGATGACACGCGGCCAGGTCATGCGACAGATTCTGACCGAGGCCAGCATCGTGGCCGTCATCGGCTCGGCTTTGGGCGTTGGGACCGGCGTGCTCCTGGCGCGCGGGTTGATTCGCCTCATGGAGCTATTGGTGGCCCAGGAGGTGGTGCAGACCCAGGTGCCCCTGGATGGTCTCATCACAAGCGTATTCGTGGGCATCGGCGTGACGATCGTGGCCGCAGGCCTGCCTGCCTGGCAAGCCGGGCGCATCTCCCCCCTTGAAGCGCTGCGCATCCGAGGCAGCTCGCGTGAGAATTGGGTGGTCGTTAAAGGTTGGCGCGTCGGTCTTGCGCTCTGTGTCGTCTCGCTG
The DNA here is from genome assembly GCA_963774265.1 of uncultured Chloroflexia bacterium. Classification (GTDB taxonomy): domain Bacteria; phylum Chloroflexota; class Anaerolineae; order CG2-30-64-16; family CG2-30-64-16; genus JALOOB01. Next base: position 306,957 of record CAVZDU010000001.1, read on the forward strand.
ATATTGATTCTCTTCCGGCCTTTTCCGGTGGCTGTCCAGTACCATCTCAGCCAGGCTGCCGTTTTCGGCCTGTTTGTGGGCGTGACGCTGCTGATCCCAGTCACGGTGAGCGCCTGGGAAAGGGTGACGCGGACGCCGATGCGGCGGATCTACGGCGCAGAGGGCCAACTCGGGAGCCGCAACACGCAGCGCGCCAGATTTCGGACCGCGCTCACCGTCGCGGCCCTGATGGTGGGCGCCGCAATGATCCTCGGTGTTCGCGGCATGACCGACGCCTTCAAACACGACATCACGAGCTGGATAGAAGTCTACATCGGCGGCGACCTTTATGTTTACTCGTCGATGCCCATGCGCGCTGATCTGGCGCGCCGGCTCGAAGGCGTGGATGGGGTGGCTGCCGCGACGCCGTTTCGCTATGTCGATGCAGAAGCAACCAGGCCGGACGGCAAGAGCGAGTGGTTGATCTTCACCGGGCTCGACCCCGAGTCACATGAACAGGTTACATCGTTTATTTTTGCCGCCGGCCAGGGCGACCCTGCCCAACTGCTTAGCCGACTGGCCGCTGGGGATGCCATTTTCATCTCAAGCGTTCTGTCCGAGCGGTACGGGCTCAAAAAAGGTGACACCTTGCGGCTGTCAACCAAACGCGGCAAGCACGACTTCGAGATCGCTGCGGTCGTGGTGGATTTTTACAATCAGGGCCTGATCGTTGACGGAAACTGGAGCGATCTGCGCCGCTATTTCGGGGTGAATGATGTCAATTCTTTCCTGCTGAAGATCGAGCCCGGCCGTCCGGTCGATGCGATCAAAGCGGACATCGACCGCCTCTACAGCCAGCGGTATCACTTGACGACCGAATCCAACAAGGCGTTGAAGGCGCGCGCGCTTCAGCTGGCCTCTCAAGCCTTCAGCATGTTCGACGTGCTGGCGCTGATCGCCATGATCGTAGCCGCCTTGGGCGTGGTGAACACGCTGATGATGAACGTATTGGAACGGACGCGCGAGATAGGCATGCTGCGCAGCCTGGGGATGACCCGGCGCCAGGTCGCCAAGATGATCCTGGCGGAAGCCGGGCTCATCGGGATCATTGGCGGTGTCTTCGGCCTCGGCTTTGGCTTGTTTCTGTCGCGCTTAATCTTGACCGCTGCCAACGCGATTCAAGGCTACGACCTGACCTATGTGCTGCCGAAGGAAGGAATAGTGATCAGCCTGTTTATCGCGCTGATCACGTCTCAGATTGCCGCGATCTGGCCTGCCCGTCGCGCAGCCGGGATCCGGATCATCGAAGCCATTCAGTTTGAATGAGCAGATCTGCGTCAGGGGATGAACTCCCGTGCGGGAGCAACATGCAATAGGAGGGTCCTGCCATGCCAAAACTGCTGCTGACTTCTGATCTCACGCTCTACGGCGCGCTGCACAAAATCATCGCAGCAAATCGTCGGAAGCCAGCCGTGACGTTTGAGGGCCAGACGATCACCTACCAAGAGTTGGGCGAGCGCGTCGATGCCCTTGCGCATGGCTTGCGCGGTTTAGGGGTTGGCCCAGGCGACCGAATTGCCGTCATTCTCCCGAACTGCCTGGAATTCGTCTATGCTTTCTTTGCGCCCGGGGCGCTTGGGGCTGTGATGATCCCCATTAATCCGGTATCCACCCAGCGGGAGATGCAGCACATCCTTGCGGACTGTGAGGCTTCGGTGGTTATCACGGAAGCCCGTCCGATGGGCAACAATCTACCGGCGATCCTACAAGCCATCCGGCCGTCGTTGTCCAAATTGCGCCATGTAGTCATGCGCGGCGAGGCCATGCCGGGAGCGATAGTCTTGACGGAGCTGATGCGAGAGGCGGGGCTCCTGCAGCCGGAACAGGTGTCGCCCGAGGATCTCTGCGCCCTGATCTACACATCGGGCACCACGGGCACCCCAAAGGCGGTGATGCAGAGCCATCGCAGCATCATCGCGGCCGTCAGGTACGGTGAGAGTTCCATTAAAGAATTAACAAGCGCGCGATTCTTGCTCAAACTCCTCCGCACATACGATCTGCGCTTCCTGAAATGGGCTTTGCGCCAGCACTCGGCCCTTTCGCCTGCGGCGATGCATGCTCTGCTGGGCTACAGCGCGCTTGTGTATGGCCTGCTGTACGGCTCCAGGGTCGTGATCGCCGATCGCTTCAATCCGGCCAAGGTGCTGGCGCTGATCGAGCAAGAGCAGGTTAACATGCTCATGGCAACGCCCACGATGGTTTCGGCGCTATTGAACAGCCGGGAGTTCTCTCCGCGCAAGGTCACCTCTTTGCTTTACGTCGCAATGGGTGCTGCCCCCTGTCCGCCAGAGTTGGTGCGCCGGGCGCGGGAGATGTTCGGCTGCCCTGTGCTGATCGCTTTCGGTGCGACCGAGATCGGGGTGACGCTCACGACGAGCCCCACTGACTCTGATGCGATGCAGTTGGAGACTGTTGGGCGCCTGATCCCAGGCATCGAGGCCAAGGTAGTGGATGAGCAACATCGAGAGATGCCGCGCGGCCAGACAGGGGAGCTGGCTATGCGCCTGCCCAGCGTGATGCTCGGTTACTACAACGCACCGGAAACAAACGCCACGGTGTTTGACCAGGAAGGCTGGTACTTTACGGGCGACCTGGCCACCATGGACGAGGAAGGCTATTTCCGCATCGTGGGACGCAAGAAGGATATGATCATCCGCGGCGGCCAGAACATCTATCCCCCCGAAATCGAAAACCATCTATCGGGCAAGCCCGGCATCGCCAACGTGGCCGTCGTCGGCGTACCTGACCCCGTCGCCGGCGAGCGCGTCTGGGCCTTCGTCCTGCCAACGGAAGGTGCGCAGTTGACGCCTGCCGACGTCTTAGGTTACTGCCGCGGTGAACTGGCCCCGTACAAGGTGCCCGAACAAGTACGCGTGGTGTCTGAGCTGCCAATGACGAGCACCGGAAAAGTACAGAAGTTCGTGCTACGCGCGCGCGCTCTCAAGGAACTGGAGCAGGCGGGAGCCGCCACGGCGCCGGGACCGAGGCAAGATGCATCTTCATGAGGCGCTTAAGTGTGTCCGAAACAAACACGAGGGGGAATAGCGGAGGGAGACCCATGCCACAGCCCACAGTCGCATCGTTCGAGGAATTTCGTCAGTTCCTGTCAGATCAACTCGCCGTCTCCAAGGAGGTGCTGACACCGGACACGAATTTCTTGTACGACCTGGCGATCGAGTCCCTGAAATTGCTGGAATTGATGCTGCAATTCGAGCTCCAGCTCGGTGTGCGCGTCCCCAGCGACGCAGCCTGGGAGGTCCAGACAGTTGGTGACGCGTACCAGCTCTACGTTGACCTGGTCCAGGAGGATCCGCAGTCTCGAATGACGCGGAGCTGAGATGCTTTCCGGTGCGGGAGTGCAAGATGATTGACCGTATCAGGTCCCAGCTAAGTCTATTGGCATATCGCGTTTGGCGCTTCACGATCATACTGCCCTGGCTGTTGGCCGCCCAGATAGCCCGGCTGCTGTATGGTTTTCGAGTGGAGGGCATGGAGCATGTGCCAACCAAGGGGCCTTTCATCCTGGCCATCCATGAGCACTCGCCAATCAGCATGTTCGTCTCCGGTTTTGTCTCAGCGAGCGTTATGAGCCGGCTGCTGGATGCGGGTCCCATCAGCACCATGTCCTACATGCATGAAGAGCTGTTCGCCCTGAGCCTGTTCCGCAAGCTCCGGCAGAGAAAAGCCCGTGAAAAATTCGGAGCGCTCCTGCCGCGTTCGGCGGGCAACCTGGCCATGAGCCTGCTGGATGGATATCGCGTCTTGCGCGAGGGCGGATTGGTCGTCTTGAACCCAGAAGGAGATCTGCCTTGGGATGGTCGCCCCCTGCCCATCGGGGGGGCGCTGTCCTGGTTAGCGCTTCACTCCGGCGCCCCGGTCGTGCCCGCCCTTTGTTCGCCAGGCGCCTACGATATCTGGCCGCGCTGGAAGCCACTGCCTCACCTCCGTGGCAACCTTACGCTCAAGATCGGCGCTCCGATTACCCTCACGAGTGCGCCCCGGAGCACCTGCACGGACGCGGAGCTGGCCGCGGGGACCGCGCACCTCCGGGCCGAATTTAATCGCCTTCACTACGACGGCGCGGGAGTTGAGGCCTGGATGGGCACCCCCACGCGGCATGGGCAACCCATCCAATTTTCACCAGTGGCGACTCTGCAGGCAGGACGGCAGGCGCCGCAGGACGGAAAGACGCCGAACCATCGACGTGAGCTTGCCCTGCTGCTCTGGCGTTGTCCGGTGTGCCGGACCGAGGACAGTTTGCGGCACGAGCATCCCTGGTTCCGACCCGACGTCCTGACGTGTTTGGCCTGCGGCACTGGCTGGCAGGTGCGCCGGCAGCCGGGGAGAGACTTCCGCCTGAAGGTCTTAACCGGCCCGCAAGACCTCCTCGGCGTCGAGATGGGGCTTGCGGCCTGGTTCGACGAAATGAAACGGGAGTTCAGCCTCGTCGCAAGGCAGGTGAATGGTGTGGGGCTTTTGGCTGGCGAACAGGTATATCTGGAAGCGCCGAATGTGCAGTTGAAACCTCACCAACCTACTGCACTGCTAGACGGCTGGCCGGAACGCGAGGCGCCGCGGGTCCAGCCGCACGGCCGGCCCCAACTGGCAAGTTGGGCCAATATCGGGAGCGGACGGTTACTGCTGACGAGTCATCGCCTGCTCTGGCAGAACGCGCACACGGAAGTAGACTTCTTCTGGCCAACCACAATGGCAGTGTATCTCTGGATGCAGAACACCTTAGGAATCCGGTATGGGGCGGCGCCATATCACTTCACGCTCGGCAAGGAGGCAGGCCTCAAGTGGCTTTCGTATGCGAATACCCTGGCCCAAGAAGCAGCCCAGCGCAGAGGCAGTCAGTCAACTACTTCCAATCCTGAATAAGCCGGCAAAGCGCACTCTACGATCGCTCTGAGTAACGAACAGAGCTCAAGCCCTTCAGTCTGCACGCAAACAGGATCATTCCTGCAATTGCTCCATTGTCTCGATGATGCGGCTGGTGCGCTGCGCCTTGTCTGCCGTGCTTTCGTGGCTAACCTGCCGCACGATCTGGCCGTCCTTCAGAAAGACCGTCCGGTCGGCGTAGGCGGCTGCCCGCGAATCGTGTGTGACCACGATGATCGTCTGGCCAAGCTCATCACACGACCGGCGCAAGAGGTCCATGATCGCCGTGCCCGTCTTGGAATCCAGGTTGCCGGTTGGTTCGTCGGCCAGGACGATCGCAGGCTCAGTCACCAGGGCGCGGGCCACAGCCACCCGCTGCTGTTCGCCGCCCGACAGTTGGTCCGGCTTGTGATGCCGGCGGTCGCTCAGTCCCACCAGTTCCAGCACCGTATCGATGCGCGCCTGATACTTGCTCAGATTCTGCCCATCGATGATGAGTGGCAGAGCGACATTTTCTTCCGCGCTCAACGTCGGAAGCAGGTTGAAGAATTGAAAGACAAAGCCAACGTTATGGCGCCGCACCAGCGTGGCCTCATTGTCACTTAGAACGGAGAAGCGGTGACCCGCAAGTGTCACCTCGCCGTCAGAAGGCTTGTCGAGGCCGCCCAACAGGTGCAGCAGGGTCGATTTGCCGCTGCCCGACGGCCCCATGATCGCAACAAATTCTCCCTTCTCCACGACGAAATCGACATCAACCAGGGCATTCACCTGGTGCTCGCCCATCACATATTGCTTACCGAGCGAACTTGTCTCCAGAATAGACCTGCTGCTCAAGATGAAGGCGGTAGGTAGCTGCGGCAGCGATGTCATGCCAGTCTCCCCCTTACTAGCCAGTGGACTTTGATCCCCACGAAGGCACTCAATTACTGCAGCCTGCCGATGACCCCGAACTCAATGCAGAGCGCTACTCCGCAAGAAGCAGGGGCAACCAGCACTCCAGCAGGAATGCCCCTCGCGTTGCCGTAGGTGATGGCGTCATCGTCATCGATGGCGTGTTGGTCGCCGTCGCGGTCACCGTCGACGTGGATGTGGCAGTCGACGTGGACGTCGCGGTCGGCGTGGGAAGATGCTCAGGCACGGCGCTGACCTCTGCCGAGGACTGGTGCTCGTTGCCGGAGGCATCGCGACTGCGTACGACATAGTAATATCGGGTTCCACCCACCACATCAATATCCTGGTAGGAGGACACGCGTCCTACCGCGGCAAGCGGAACGCCCGAGTATGCCCCGCTCTGCGTACTGCGATAGATGTTGTATCCGGCGATTGCGGTATACGCCGGGAAACTCCAACTGACCAGAACGGCGTTCGCTTGCCCCACAGCCGCGACGTCCTGCGGCGCCGTCTGAGCGTCCCGCGTGACGCTCCCCGCCTGGATGTCCGCCTCCGCATCTTCGCCGTACAGGTAACTGAAGTACTGCGGCTGATCGCGCAAGTAGTAGTTCAGCCAGGCTGTTGTGTAGCGGTTCGCCAGTCGCACGCGTTCCGCGCTATATTGCCCCCCTCCCAAGAACGTGCAGAGCGTGTAACATGCCGTTCGCTCCAGCGAACCGGGGAAGTCCACAAAATCGCAGTGGTTCCCGCCGTCAAGCACCCATAGCGTCTTGTGATCCGAACCTACCACCGGATACATGGAAGTATAGTTTGCAGAGCTGTTGCAACCTTGCGATGGCGCGCCGATCACGGCCAGGGGTGCGCTGATCTGCGGCGCCTCTGCGGCATAGTCCCACGGGGTGCCCATAAGCTCCGGCGGGTTAACGGGATCCAGCCCCACAGCCACTTGCACCCTTGGCTCTCGGGCTAAGACCATCAGCGTAGTCAGCCCGCCCAGCGAGTGGCCAAGAAGCCCGAAACGATCGGTGTCGATGAGGCCGTAGAACGACGAGGCAGCGTTGACGTTCTCTGCCTCGAGGTAGGAAAAAAGATATTGCACGTCGGCGGCCCGCGCCTCAATGTCCTCGCTCGGGAAGTCCGCCACAAAGACAATGTAGCCCCAGCTTGCAAGATGGATGCCGTTGCCCGAGTAGTTACCGGAGCTGGACAAAAAGCCGCGTGCAAATACCAGGGTGGCATAGGGCGCGCCACTGGGATCGATCTGCCCACCACCGGACGGATAGTAAACATCCGTGGCAAGTTCGTCACCGTTGCCCGGATTCGTGAGGGTGATCGACATCGAACCCGTCGTGTAAGGCCCTGGATCGCCAGGATCTGAGAGAGGCTCCGATCGCACCCCGGCAGATGTTCCCAACAACAGGGCAATACAGACAACAAGAGAAACCCAGCGCATGCTTGGGACCCTCCCGAGAACACATTGTAAGCATCACCAACAGGCGATAGGCGTTAAGGAAGTCCGGCCCGGGGTCACTCAAGTCATGCGGCGGATCTGTCGGCCATCCACGCCACGTTCGCCTATTCGATCGTCACCGTGGCGGTCATGTTCCAGCGGAGGCGCTCCTCGTAATTGTCAGGCTGGACGACCACGGTGTAGGTCATCTCGCCTTGCTTCTTGGCGCCCATCGGTTTGATCCGGACGACCTTGCCGGTCAACGTCACCCCGGGCAGCGCATCGAACTCCAGGTTCACCGGCGCGCCTTCTTTGACTTTGACCACATCCAGCTCGGTCAGGTCGTCGGTCTCGATGTGCCAGGCCGCAAGATCGGCCAGCTGCATCACCGGCGTCCCCGCCAGGACCTGTTCGCCGACCACCGGCGCAATCTCGGCCACCGTCCCGGCGAAAGGCGCCTTCAACTCGGCATCGCTCAAGGCCGTGCGCGCCTCCTTCAGGCTGGCTTGCGCCGCAGCCAGGTTCGCCTCGGCCGCCTGCACGGTCTCAGATCGCGCGCCCGCTTGCAGCAGGTCGAACTGCGCCTGGGCGCGGCGGAGCTCGGCCTCGGCCGCCGCCAGGTCTTCGGCCCGTGCCGGGGCGCTGAGGCTGGCGAGCTGGGCCTGCGCCTGGCGCACCTGCGCCCGCGCCGCCGCCAGGTCGCCGGGGCGCGCGCCGCGTTTCACATCCTCCAGCCGGGCCCTGGCCGCATTGAAGGCGTTAGTCGCTTGTTCCAGCGCCAAGGCTTCGGGCCGGCGGCCAATATCGGACGAGCCGGCCACGGCGTCATAGACTGCCTGGGCTTGGCGTAGCGCCGCCTCCGCATTGGCCAGGTCGGCGGTGGCCGCGATCACCTGGGGTTGGGTGGCGCCTTCCCGGACTTGCTGCAGGTTCGCGGTCGCACCATCCACCACAGCCTGGGCCGCGGCAATGTCTTCCGGCTTCCCACCGGCTTTGATCATGGCCACCTGGCCCGCGGCCGCGTCGACGGCCGCCTGGGCACTCTGGAGCTCCTCGGCCCGCGCGCGGCCGTGAGCTCGTCCAACTGGGCCTGGCTGCGTGCGACGCCCGCCTCGGCCTGGGCGACGGCCGCCTCCAGGCGCGCTTGCCGCAGGCGCAACAGGGGCTGACCCGCCGCAACCTGCTCTCCCTCCGCCACGAGCACCTCCCCCACGATGCCGCTAACCGGCATGCTGAGCGAAGCCTCCAGGGCCGGCACGACCACGCCGTCGGCCACAACCTTGTCGGGCACGCGCACGGGCTGCGGAGTCGCAGTTGGCGCTGCGCTGCCCGCGGCCGGTGCACCGCCGGTGCATCCCGCCAAGGCGATCAACACGCCGAGCAATGCCAGGAGGGCCCAGACTGGGCCTACCCCACCCAAGGACCGCCGGGTCCGCCGGATGTCGTTGAACCTCGTGTTTGCTGGGAACCCGTTCATGGCCTGCCTCCGTCTTTCTGTCAACGCTGATAGTCGTAGGCCAGCACCTGAAGTACGCCGAGGTTGGCCGCCGGCTGGACCAGGAGGTCGCCGCCGGCAACCGGGATCACGACCACCAGGGCAAGCCGGTGCACCATGCAGTCGATCGAAGCGCCAATAAGGAGAACAAAAACACCAAACCCTGTTTCAGTTAAGACTATACCCGGAACGGGCTGACGTGTCAAGCCAAATGATCACTTGCGACCCCGCCTGCCAGACATGGCGACGGCCGCCGGTGTTTTGCGAATGAAGATCGCGGGTTCATCCGGGCGTGGTTGATTGGCCCCTGCGGCTACTTTGTGCTATACTAAATCATCCTAATTGCAGCGTTGAGTTATGCTTTCGAGCCCTTGGAGATGGGGTATCACACCGCCCTGCGGCGTAAGCGTCTCCAAGGGATCTCGAAGGCTGATCGTGACCTCAGGAGGTATCGCCGTGCGTCTGTCCGTCATGCAAGAAAACCTCGCCAAGGGCCTGTCCATTGTCGGCCGCGCGGTCTCTTCGCGCAGCACACTGCCCGTGCTGAGCAACATCCTGCTGAGCACAGACGAAGATCGGCTGAAGCTCGCAGCGACCAACCTCGAAGTCGGGGTCAGCTGTTGGTTGGGCGGCCAGATCGAGGACGATGGCGCGGTCACCCTGCCCGCGCGCCTTCTCACCGACTGGGTCAACTCGATGCAGGCGGGCCGCATCGATATGGAGCTCAGCGTGCGCACCATGAGCGTCCATCTCCGGAGCGGCCGGTCAGAGTCGAACATCAAGGGGATCGACGCCAGCGAGTTCCCACTGATCCCCACGGCCGACGGCGAGCAGCCGCTCGGCCTGCCCCCGGCCACCATCCGGCAGATCATCGACCAGGTGGTCTTCGCCGCGGCCGATGCCAAGGATACCAGCCGCCCAGCGCTGACCGGTGTGTTGGCGAAATTTGAAGGGGACCGCCTGACGCTTGCTGCGACCGATGGCTACCGGCTCTCCGTGCGCCGCACCATCCTCCCTTCCGCCGCACCCACAGACGCAACGGTCATCATCCCCGCGCGCTCCCTGTCTGAGGTCAGCCGCATCAGCGGTGAAGCTGACGCGGACCGGCCCGTCGATTTCGCGGTGGCCAGCGCGCGCAACCAGATTCTCTTCCGGCTTTACGGCAAGGGCGAGGGTGACAAGGGCGGCGCCTTCCACCAGGTCGACCTGGTGTCCCAGCTCATCGATGCGAAGTTCCCGGACTTCAACGCGATCATTCCCAAGAACTGCGTCACGCGCACCGTGCTCGACACCGGCGCGTTCCTGCGCGGCCTCAAGGTCGCGTCGCTGTTCGCCCGCGATGCCTCCGACCGCGTCGTGTTCACCATCACCCCCGGCGCGGACACGGAGCCGGGACAGTTGACGATCCGTGCCACCTCTCAAGAGGCCGGCGACAATGTCAGCGATCTGGATGCATTGGTCGAAGGGACGCCCGTTGAGATCGCCTTCAACGTCCGCTACCTGATGGACGTGCTGAACGTGATCGACACGCCGCAGGTCGTGCTTGAAACCACGCGCTCCGACCGCCCCGGCGTAATCCGCCCCGTGGGCGCGGGGCCGGAAGAGTTCACGCACGTCATCATGCCCATGCAGATCCAGAAGTAGTCAGGCGTTGTGCGGCTCCACCACCTCTCGCTGACGAACTTCCGCAATTACACGCGGCTGGAGCTAAGCCTCCCCGCTCGCCTGAGCGTGTTCCAGGGCGGTAACGCCCAGGGCAAAACCAACCTCCTGGAAGCAATCCATCTGCTGGCCACCGCCCGATCGCCCCGGGCGGCGGCCGAGCGCGAGCTGATTAACTGGCTGGCGCTGGAAGGCCCCTTGCCCTACGCGCGGCTGACGGCCGAGATCGGTGACGGGGATACGGTGGACCGGCTGGAGCTGGTGCTGGAGCTAAGCACCAATGGCGGCGGTCTCGGCCCCCTGGTGCGCAAACAGGTGCGCATCAACGGAGTCGCCAAGCGCGGTCTCGATCTGATCGGCAGGCTGCGTGTGGTGTTATTCCTGCCTGAGGACGTCAGCCTGGTGGCGGGTGCTCCGGGAGAGCGCCGGCGCTACCTCGATATCGCGCTCTGCCAGATCGATCACGCGTACTGCCGCGCGCTCACACAATATAACAAGGTCCTCGCACAGCGCAACGCACTGCTTAAGCGGTTGCGCGATGAAGGTGGCGACGCAGGACAATTGACCTTCTGGGATGAACAGATGGCAGGGCACGGAGCTCGCGTGCTGGGCCGGCGAGCGCGCGCCGTTTACAGCCTGGATGATCTGGCGCGGACTCGGCACCGGGAACTGTCGGGCGGCTCAGAGTGGCTGGCGCTGACCTATCTGCCCAGTCCAGCGCAGCCGGCAGCAGCCGCCAGGCAGGAGGACGCGGCGAATGGGCTTGCCTACGCCGAAATACCGCTCGAACAGATGGCGGAGTCATTGACCGCGCACCTGCGTGCGCAACGCCTCCGCGACATCGCAGCAGGTACTACGCTGTCCGGACCGCACCGCGACGATCTCGCGTTCCTGGCTGACGGCCGCGACTTGCGCACCTACGGCTCACGCGGGCAGCAGCGAACCGCGGTGCTGGCCACGAAACTGGCAGAAGTCCAAATGATGCGCGAGGTCACCGGCGAAAGCCCGCTCTTGCTCCTGGACGATGTCATGTCTGAGTTGGATGGGGCGAGGCGACACGCCATGCTGGATGCGCTGGCTGGGGTCGATCAGGCGTTGGTGACAGCCACGGATTGGTCCGATTTCAGCGAGGAGTTGCTGGCGCACTCCCGCCGCTATCACGTAGACGCAGGTCGCTTGACTGAAACCTAAAAGGCCCGAAATCATCCCGGGCCAACCGCCTCAGGTGGCCTCTTCCTCGGCCTCTTCCACGGGCTTGCATCCCAGGGGATGCTTATGCGGCAGGCCCCGTCCGCGCGGATAACCATCCGGCGTTTGCGCAACCTTGTCGATCACGACAAGCACGCGCGTCTCGGCGAGTCCGGGGATTTCAACCGGGATCAGCTTGGTCAAGTGGCCGCCAAGGGTGCGGATGCCCTGCTCCGCGCACATCGCCTCTTCGTGCGCGGCCGAGCCCTTGTAAGCCACCACGCGGCCACCCCGCCGGGCCAGGGGCAGCAGGTATTCCACCAACGTGGGCAGCGTGGCGACCGCGCGCGCCAACACCAGGTCGTAACCTGCCCGGTGCGGCTCCTTGAGCCCAAGCTCCTCTGCACGACCCTGGACCAACTGTACGTCGTTGAACCCCAGTTTCCGGGCCACATGCTCCAGGAAACGCACCTTTTTCCCTGTCGCCTCGATCAGGCAGATGCGCGCCCGGGGCCACACGATCCGCAGCGCCAGGCCGGGAAAGCCTGCGCCAGCGCCAACGTCGACCATGCGCAGGTTGCGCGGCAAGCAGCGCAGGGGCGGAGATGCCCTCCTGGCTGGCCAGGGCCGGGATAAGCGCGAGCGAGTCGAGAAAATGGCGCGTTTCAACTTGCTCCGGCTCGGTGATCGCGGTGAGGTTGAACTGTTGGTTCCATTCCAACAGCTCCTGGCTATAGACGTAAAATGCGGCGAGCTGTGCCGGCGAGAGGTTGAGGCCCAGTTGCGCCGCGCCAGAGAGTAGGCGTTCCATCGCCCAATATTCTACCACGTATTCTACGGATTGGATGCGCCAACGCCTGCCGGCACGCCCATGCCCCGCGCGGCAATCATCCCTGGCGCCCAAATATCGGGGCCCATCGCCAGCACCGCGCAGGCGTGCCGCCAGAAGGGTGTGCACCCGGGATCGGCGCTCTCTGCCAACCACACGGCGTTCAACGGCGGCAGGGACTGGACGGGCGAATCGCGATAAAGGGGACCTGCACACGCGCCCGGACTGACCATCACTGGCGCCCCTGCACTCAACGGCGGGACAATAACCTGCGCACGCTTCCGCTCCTCGACTGCTTCCGCCACACCAGCACTGCGCCCTGCGTGCCACTCGCCCGTCGCCACCTGCTTCAGCTCTTCAAGCTCCAGATACAACACATCACCCGGCCGTGCGATCATCCCCGCAGCCATCGCTTCCTCAGCCGCCGCGGCCGACCAATGCTGCGCCGCGGCCATCACCGTGGTCAGCGCATCCCAGGCCACATCGGCTGTGCGCATCATGGCGTGCACCTGGTGCAACAGGTCCTCCGTTTGCCGGAAGCGTCCGCTATCCAGTCGACCTCGGATCTCGGCCAGGGCCACCCTGCGCTGATCCGCGGCGCTTTCAGGCCCCCAACCGGCGTCGCCTGCCCCGGCAAGGTGCGCGAGGAGTTCCGGGGCCGCGCCCCAGCGCAGCGCATCGGGTTGCACCTCGCGAGGACCGCGGTGGCTGGAGCGGGCGAGGATGGCCAACCGGGCAGGGTCCGCGGCAGGCAGGCGAGCCGCGTCATTCACCGCCCCGGCCGCGATCACCGAGGGCAAGCCATCGACCCCCAGGTAAAGGGATGCGAGAACGTCGGGCGGGCAATGGGGAGCCCATTCAGCCAGCAGCGCCTGCAACTGAGCGTGCGCAGCGTTCAGCCCCATGCGTGCCGTAAAGTAAACCTGCAAGGCGGCAAGAGCGTGCGGCTCCAATTCTTCCATCGCCTGGAGCAGATCCGCCTGAGTCCATCTCAACTCCTGCACGGAAGTCAGCCAGCGCGAACAGGCGCGCCTGCAGGCCGAGGGCGTCGCCGGGAGTGGCTGCTATGCAGGCCTGGCAGCGTTTGACGGTGTTGTTGATTTGCAGACGCGCCAACAGCCCGCCCAACGCTTTGGGCTGCGCACGCCCCAACCACGCGGCGCCGGCCAGTGTTCGATCGGCCTGTGCCACGAGCGCCGAATTCAGATGAATGATGCCACCGTCAGATCGCCAGAATAGCTCGTCGGGCGAAATCGAGCCTGTCCCAAGCTCGCTGTAGGCGCCGCGCAGTGCGGCCTCAGCCGGCGACCGCAACAGGGTCCAGGCGAAGGGTGTGGTCCGGGGGCCAAACAAATCACGGGCCAGGTCCCTCGTCCAGGAGGCCTGGCCCGTGCTAGCCGCTTTCAATAATTCGATTGACTTCAACAGATACCTTCCGCGGGGCTAGCCGATCGTACCAATCCCCAGCAGGAGCAAATCGACGATGCCTGTAAGGCGCTCGGTCAGGGGGTAAGGCCGGGTGCTCTCGCACCAACGGACGAGTTGCTGCAGGTACAGGGCATCCAGCGCCGCAGCGAGCCCATCAGGGTCAAGGTTGCGGTTCACCTCGCCGTTATATTGCGCCTGGCGGATCATGAGCGATGCCACGGGCTGCAGGCTGAAACCGCCCGCGTCGCCGGCCAACAGATCGGGCGCTGTCACACCCTTGCGAAAGATCAGCGAGACCAGCGTGCGGTCCTGTTCCAGATTGGTCGCCAGCGCGGCCATGAGTCGCTTCAACTTGCCGATGGCGGTGCCGCGGCCGTTGCCATTGCCCATGACTGAGGTGCCAAGACGGCCGATCTCGCGCGTGCCCAGGTAACGCAGCACTGCATCCTTGGTTGGGAAGTAGTTAAAGAAGGTGCCCTTAGCCAGCCCGGCATGCCGGGTTATCTGGTCCACGGTTGTGCCGTCGTAACCTTGCGTGCGGAAGAGGCTGAGTGCGGCCTCGTATATGCGTTCGCGCCGCTCCAGCTTAGCCTGTTCGCGCCGGCCTCGTGGTGGCTCTGTCATGCAACCCTCCGATGGAACTGCCTCTCGATGGTCTGATCACTCAGTGTTTCAGAGGTCTGTGTTGTGCTTTCCGATAATGGAGACGTCGCAAAAACGCGGAGGTTACGGGAAAAATGACCGCAGTTCAAAAATTTACAGTATTCGCCCCGGTTCGGATGCACCAGCCCGAACCGGGGCGGTCATGACTAGCGCCGCTCGAAGTTTCCGGCGACGGCCGGCCAGTTGATCACGTTGTAGAAATTGGCGATGTACTCGGGACGGCGGTTCTGGTACTTGAGGTAGTAGGCATGCTCCCACACATCCAGGCCCAGGAGCGGCGTGTCGCCGGTCATCAAGGGACTGTCCTGGTTCGGGGTGCTGTAAACCTCCAGGCTGCCGTCCTTCTTCAGAACCAACCACGCCCAGCCGCTGCCAAAACGCGTGGTGGCCGCAACGGTAAACTTTTCTTTGAAAGCATCGAAGCTGCCGAAGGCCTTGTCTATGGCGGCAGCCAGCTTACCCGTCGGTGCGCCGCCCGCATTCGGGGCCATGACCTTCCAGAAGAGGTTGTGGTTCACAAAACCCCCGCCGTTGTTGCGCACCACGGTGCGAATGCTCTCAGGGACGCGATCGATCTTCGCCAGGAGTTCCTCGACCGGCATGTCGGCCCACTCGGTGCCGTCAATCGCCTTGTTAAGGTTATTCAGGTAAGCCGCGTGATGTTTATCGTGATGGATCTGCATCGTCATCGTGTCAATCCAAGGCTCGAGTGCAGCGTAATCATACGGAAGTGGCGCCAGTTGATGTGTCATTTCATTCCCTCCTAAAGGTGTTAGTTTCGATTCAATCGTAACGTCAGGATACTCCTGGTTGAAATATTTGTCAAATTTATAAAGCAATAAGTTTATAAATTCATCCAGGCGGCGTCTGTCGAGGCGCGGTGCTTTTGACAGGGGAAAGGGCTGGAGTATAATAGATCGCCTGAAGCATCTGGCAAAGCCTGCCCGCACTGCGGGTGGGTTTTTTATTTCCCGTGTCGTTGTGGAATTGAGGAAATGGGTCGCGTTGTCCTGCGCGGCCCAAAGCAAGCATGCAACCCGTTGATGACAACCCTATCGGCGTGCAACATCGCAGCACCGATTATGTCCCTCCGCACTCTTGGCGCACCTGGTTGTTTGGCCGGCCGCTGACCACGGCCGACGCCCCACATCAGGCGATTCGCAAAATCGTCGGATTGGCGGTCTTTTCTTCGGATGCCATGTCGTCGTCAGCCTATGCGACGCAGGAAATGCTGGTCATGCTGGCACTGGCTGGCACCGCGGCCTTTGGCTACGCTATCCCTTTGTCTTTTGCCATCGTTGGCCTCCTGGCCATCGTCACCATTTCATATGAGCAGACGATCCACGCCTATCCCGGCGGCGGCGGCGCGTACATCGTCGTCGCGGGACAACCTGGGCGAGTTGCCCGCCCAGGTAGCCGGCGCCGCGCTGCTGACCGATTACATCCTGACCGTCGCCGTGTCCATCTCCTCGGGCGTCGCGCAGATCACCTCCGCCCTCCCCGCGGTATTTCCGTGGCGCGTCGAGATCGCGGTTGTATTGGTATTCTTTGTGATGGTGATCAACTTGCGCGGCGTGAAGGAGTCAGGGACGATCTTCGCGATCCCGACCTACTTCTTCATCTTCATGATGTTTGCCACTGTCATCGTAGGCCTGGTTCGCTACCTGTCCGGCAGCCTCGGCACGGTGATCGATCCGCCGGAATTGGAGATGATCCACGGCGCGCAGACGGTGTCACTCTTCTTGATCCTGCGCGCATTCGCCAACGGCACCAGCGCGCTCACCGGTGTGGAGGCCATTTCCAACGGCATCCCCGCTTTCCAGGAGCCGCGCAGCCGCAATGCCGGCGTCACCCTGATCTGGATGTCCTCCATTTTGGGCGCCCTCCTGCTCGGCATCACCTTCCTGGCTGTGCACATCGGCGCGGTGCCATCCGAGTTCGAGACGGTCATATCCGCAGTTAGGCCGGACGGCCTTTGGCGGCCGCAACACTCTCTACCTGTTAGTTATCACTGCAACATCATTGATCTTGATCATGGCCGCGAACACGGCCTTCGCGGACTTTCCCCGGTTATCAGCCTTGCTCGCCCAGGACGGCTTCCTGCCGCGCCAGTTGGCCTACCGCGGCAGCCGGCTCGTCTTCTCACGCGGCATCTTTGCTCTGGCAGCAATCGCCGCGCTCCTGATTGTCTTGTTCGATGCTTCGGTGACGGCCTTGATCCCGCTCTACGCCATCGGGGTCTTCCTCTCCTTCACGATATCGCAAACCGGCATGGCCATACGTTGGCGCAAGATCGGCCGGCTAAAACCGGACGAGGAGCGCAAGGAACGCGGGTCGACACTGCGATACGAACCAAACTGGCAGATCAAGATGTTTGTCAACGGCTTCGGCGCGATCCTGACCGCTGTCGTAGCCGTGGTATTCGCGGTGGCCAAGTTCACCGACGGCGCCTACATCATCCTGATTCTGATTCCCTTCATCGTGTTCTGGCTGAGCAGCATTCATCGTCACTATCGCAACCTGGCGCGCAGCCTGTCGCTGGAGGACTTCGGCGAACCGCCGCCGGTCTCCCGCCATCGGGTCATCTTGCCCCTGAGCGGCGTGCACCGCGGCACCTTGGCTGCATTACGGTACGCGGCAGGAGTTATCGCAGGACGTCACCGCAGTGCACGTGTCGGTTGACCCGGACGAAACCGAGAAGCTACAAAAGAAGTGGGACACCTGGGGTGAAGGCGTCCGCCTGGTGATCGTGGAGTCGCCATACCGTCTGCTCGTCGAGCCGTTGCTGGAATACATCGAGGACATCATCGGGCAACGCCAGCCGAACGATATCATCACTGTCGTAGTGCCGCGCTTCGTGCCCAAGCGGGCGGCCGCGAATCTATTGCACACGCAGGCAGCCACCTGGTTACAGTTGGCTCTGCTGGGAAGGCCGGGCGTCGTCATCACAGACGTGCCCTATCAGGTCGAATAGAACTGTCAGAGGAAAAGATGAACATCATTGTTGTGGGGTGCGGTCGGGTCGGCTCCGAACTGGCCTACAATCTCTATCAACGCGGCCATAAGGTTGTGGTGCTGGACCAGAACCCGGATGCATTCAGGAACCTCCCGGCCGACTTTCGCGGCCGCACGATGGCCGGCGATGTGCTCAACAAGGAGCTTCTGCTGCGTGCCGGCATTGATAGCGCGGATGCGCTGGCCGCGGTCACGCCAGTTGATTCGGTCAACGCGGTGATCGCCCATACCGCCAAAGTCGTCTGGAAGGTTAAGAACATCGTGGTTCGCGATTTCGAGCCAAACAAGCGCGGCCTGCACGAAGCGTTCGGCTACCAGATGGT
This sequence comes from uncultured Chloroflexia bacterium, assembly GCA_963774265.1. Lineage (GTDB taxonomy): Bacteria > Chloroflexota > Anaerolineae > CG2-30-64-16 > CG2-30-64-16 > JALOOB01. The sequence continues at coordinate 324,821 of CAVZDU010000001.1, forward strand.
CAGCCCCAGCCTCTGGGGCGCGCAACGGATTGAAGAGATGCTGAGCGGCGGTGCGCTGCGCACCGTGTTCTCTGCGGGCAATGGCGAGGTCGAAGTGTACGAATTCACCGTACCGGCCGCGTGGCACGGAAAGCATCTGACGGAACTCGTGTACAATGGCAATTGCCAACCCGTCGCGGTATCGCGTGCCGGCAGCGCGATGCTTCCATCGCCGAGTCTGCTCGTTCAGACGGGCGACGTGATTCACGTCAGCGCCACCCAGGACGGCGTTGAAGCGCTACGGCTGCGGCTCATAGAGGTCGAGGAGGGCTGAGATGTTCGTTATCATCGTAGGCGGTGGCCGGACGGGCGCCCAACTCGCATCTCTGCTGGTGCAGCAGAATCACAAGGTGCACCTTGTGGAGCAGCGCCCCGATGTGCTCAATCGCATCCACCATGAATTGCCCACGGAGGTCATCTACCAGGGTGACCCCACGGACCCTGAGGTGCTAGAAGCCGCGGGCATCCGCGAGGCTCAGGTGCTGGCCGCCTGCACCACCAGTGACGCGGACAATCTGGTGCTATGCTATCTTGCTCGGCAGCGCTACGGTATCGGTCGGACGATCGCGCGCATCAACAACCCGCGGAGCGCCTGGTTCTTCGATGAGAAGTTCAACGTCGATGTGGCGCTCAACCAGGCCGACCTGATGGCCAAGCTGATCGCGGAAGAAATGTCGTTAGGCGACATGATGACGTTGCTCAAGATGCGCAAAGGCGCGGTCTCGCTGGTGGAAGAAAAAATCGCAGCCGGCGCCGTGGCCGATGGCGCGTTTGTGCGCGATCTTAAGCTGCCCGAGGACTGCACCCTGGCGGCCGTCATTCGCAAGGAAGATGTATTCGCTGTGCGCGGTGACACGCGTCTCCAGGCCGGCGATGAGGTCCTGGCCGTGGTCGCCACCGAACAGAAACCCGCCCTGGCTGCCATCCTGGGCCATACGAAGAGCATCTAGCAGCCTGTCGGGGAGTTGCCACTGTGGGACAGGCTGAATCGTGATACACTGGTCGCATGACCAGAAAATTCAAGACGGTTGACTACGAAGCGGCTCTCGATCAGACGGCGGTCAGTCTGCGAGAAGCGTTGCCGGCCAATCATCTGGCTCGGTTCGTGGTAGAGTTGGTGGCCCAGCTGGATTTAACCAACATCTACCAACGCTATGGAGCACACGGCGGCGAAGCCTATGCGCCGGAGGATCCTGCTGGCGCTGTTGTTTTACGGCTACGCCACTGGCGTGTTCAGTTCCCGCAAGATCGAAAGGGCGACCTACGAGACGTTGCCTTTCCGGTTTGTAGCGGGCGGGCTGCATCCCGATCACGACACGCTGGCGAACTTTCGCAAGACGTTTCGGGTCGAGATCAAAGAGCTGTTCGTGCAAGTGCTGTTTCTGGCCCAGGCTACTGGCTACTTCAAGCTTGGCAACATCAGCATGGATGGCTCCAAGGTGCATGCCAATGCTTCCAAGAGCAAGGCGATCAGCTTCAAACGGCTACTGGAACTGGAAGCCCACTTGCGGGCCGAAGTGGACCAGTTGTTCATCCTGGCTGAACAGGCGGACCGCCACGAACTGTCGGACGCCATGAATGTCGCCGACGAGATCACTTTACGACAGGAACGTCTTGAGCGGTTGGCCGAGGCCAAGAAGGTGCTGCAAGCCCGGGCGCAGGAGCGGCAGGCGGCCGAGCAGGCCGAGTACGAAGCCAAGCAACGTGAGCGCGCGGCCAAAGCCAAGCGCTCAGGACGCAAGCCGCCGGGACGGCCGCCAACGCCGCCGTCTGGCGAGCCGCAGGACAAGGACCCGTACAACTTCACCGACCCTGAGTCGCGGATCATGAAGTGTTCCAGCAGCGCCGGGTTTGAGCAAGCCTACAACGCCCAGGTGGCAGTAGACCAGGATAGCTTGTTGATCGTCGCCTATAGCTTGTCCAACCACCCGAACGACAAAGCCGAGGCTGAACCAACTCTGGAAGCTCTGCCACCGGCCCTGGGCACGCCCGCAGCGGCGGCGCTGGACAACGGCTTCTGGAGCGAGAAGAATCTCGCTGCTCTGGAAAAGCGGCGCATCGAGCCTTACATCGCCACGGGCCGCGAGCCGCATCACAAGAGTTGGCAAGAGCGCTTCACCGCCGAGCCCGAGCCGCCAGCGGAGGATGCCAGCCCGCAGGTCAAGATGGCCTACAGGCTGCGTACTGAGATCGGCCAGGCGATCTACCGCTTACGCAAATGCACCGTCGAGCCGGTGATTGGCATCATCAAAGCGGTGCTCGGCTTCCGCCAGTTCTCGTTACGCGGCCTCAACGCCGCCAATAGCGAATGGGCCCTGGTCTGTTTGGCCTTTAACCTGAAGCGCATGCATACGTTGAGCTTGGCCTAACCGCGCCCAGCGCATGCTGGAGGCGGCTCGATGCAGCGCCGCCCGCCTGATTTTGGGATGTTAAGGATCATTTTCGATACTCGCCTGCCGGAGACCGTCACTACCAGCCGCTAACGTTAGCCCTTTGGGCTTACCGTACCGGCTGTTAGCCAGCCAATAACGCTCCTCTCCGACAGGCTGCTAGCACTGGAAACCGTCCCCTTGGGGACATTGGAGCAGGGATATGTCTGAGAAGATCCTCGTCTGCGTCGCCTGGCCCTACTGCAACGGCGACATGCACATCGGCCACATCGCCGGCGCTTATCTGCCGTCGGACATTTTCGCGCGCTATCATCGGCTGCGCGGCAATGACGTGCTGATGGTTTCCGGTTCCGACACCCACGGCACACCGATCACCGTGCGCGCCGAGGAGGAGGGCATCACCCCGCGCGAGGTGGTGGATCGCTACCACCCTCGCAATGTGGAGATGATGCGGCAGCTGGGGATCAGCTTCGACCTGTTTACGGAAACCGACACCGAAAACCACTGGGCCGTCACCCAGGAGATGTTTCTCAAACACATCGAGCATGAAATCGTTTATCGCGATGTCATGCCCCAACTCTACTGCATTGACTGCAACAAGTGGCTGGCCGACCGCTACGTCGAAGGCGTCTGCCCGCATTGCGGCTTTGATGGCGCGCGCGGAGATCAATGCGACAACTGCGGCCGGACGTACGATGCGACGGAGCTGCTGCAACCCGCGCTGCAAAAACTGCGGCGGCAGCAACATCGAGGTGCGTGAGACGGAGCACTTCTTCCTGAACTTGCGCGTTCTGAACCAGCCATTACTCGACTGGATCACGGACGGCACAAAGGATCACTGGCGGCCCAGTGTGTATAACTATACGTTGTCGCGCCTGGAGCGCCACGATTTGCGCGGCCGGCCGATTACCCGCGATATCTCCTGGGGCGTCACCATCCCCGTGCCCGGATTCGAGGAAAAACGAATTTATGTGTGGTACGACGCCGTCATCGGCTACCTGTCCGCCTCCAAGGAATGGGCCTCCGTGATTGGCCAGCCCGACGCGTGGCGCGCCTGGTGGCAAGACCCCACCTCGCGCACCTACCACTTCATCGGCAAGGACAACATCGACTTCCACACCATCATCTGGCCCGGCATGCTCATCGGCTATGACCGCAGCCTCAATCTCCCTTACGACGTGCCTGCCAATGAATACCTCAACGTCGAAGGCCGTAAGCTGAGCAAGAGCCGGCGCTGGATGATCGTGATGCGCGATGTGCTCGAACGGTACGCGCCCGACCCGTGGCGGTACGCGCTGACGGCGAGCATGCCCGAAAGCACCGATGTCAACTTCACCTGGGAAGAGTTCGTCCGCCGGAACAACGAAGAACTGGTCGCGACCTGGGGCAACCTGGCGAACAGGGTGTTGGGATTCGCGTACAAACGATTCGACGGCAAGGTCCCCGCATCTCGCGATCTGGACGCGGATGATCAAACGATGCTGGATGCCATCGCACCGGCTTTCCAGCGGGTAACCGCCGCGCTGGAGGCAGTGAAGCTCAAGCAGGCGCTCGGTGAGGCCATGACGCTGGCGCATGAGGCCAACCGTTATCTGAACCTCAAGGAACCCTGGAAGCAGATCAAAACCGATCCACAGGCGGCCGAAACCAGCGTGTTCGTCGCCCTGCGCGTCATCGACACGCTCAAGACGCTGCTGGCTCCGTTCCTGCCGTTCACCTGCCAGGCCCTGCATGAGTATCTCGGCTACGACGGCGACCTGTTCGGCCAACTGTACACCGAGACGTTGCATGAATCCGAAAGATCACACCTGGCGCTGCGCTACGATGACAGCACCACGACCCGACGCTGGGCCGTGAGCGACTTGCAGCCCGGCCAGCCCTTGCGCGAACCAAAACCGCTGTTCCTCAAACTGGAACCCTCTGTCGCCGAGGAAGAAATCGAACGCATGATGGCCACGACGTGATCCCCGCCGTCCCTGTAAATAACTATCAAGAAAGTCATAGTAATTGACAGGGACGGCCCTCTATGCTATGATGTTGTCTCTGGCTCGCCTGAAAGTCACAGTCGTGCGTATCGGGCGGGCTTTACTGTAGCCAGGTCAGAGGGGGAAATCGTGCAGTCGGTTCGGCGGCGTATCACCGAGATTCTAAAAGAAGAGGGTGCTGCCACGGTGGCGGAACTGGCAGGTCAGCTCGGCATGGCCCAGGTTTCGGTCCGCCATCACCTGGACATCCTGGTCGGCGAAGATCTGGTGGAGCTCACCGGTGTTCGTCGTCGCGACGGTGCCGGCCGGCCAAGCCAAATGTACGCGCTGACCCGCAACGCTATGACGCTGTTTCCCCAACGCAACGCACAACTGGCGAGCAGCGTCTTAACCGAGCTCAAGGCCGTGCTGCCACAGGACGCGGTGCGTGAGCTATTGATCCGGGTTGCGGAAAAAACCGCGCGCGAGGCGCCCAAGCCATCATTCAACCAGACGCCGGAAGAGCGGCTGGACCAGGTGGCCGGTTTTCTGACCCAGAAGGGCTACAGTGCGCGCTGGGAAACCTGCAACGGGCGCTACGAATTGCATGCCTGCAACTGCCCGTACAGCGGGGTGGCCGACCAACATCCTGAACTTTGTGTGATGGATCACATGCTGATCGAACATCTGCTGCCCGATGCAATTCGCCTGCAATCCCGCGTGGTGGATGGCTCCACACGATGCACTTACGTCCTTGAGTCCAGCGCCAAACCGATGGAGGAGATCTCGGGTTCATCCGAGATGCGATGAGCGAGATTCGTTACTATGACGCGCCGGGCAAGGTCATGATCGACAGCTACGGACGCCATCTCCATTACCTGCGGGTGTCACTGACAGACGCCTGTAACCTTCGCTGTGTTTACTGCATGCCGGAGGATATCCGGTTCCGTCCCGCCTCTGCGCTGATGCAGGACGACGAAATGCTGACACTTGTACGCGTGGCCGCGAGCCTGGGCGTGAACAAGATTCGGCTCACCGGCGGTGAACCGACCGTGCGGCGGGGTGTCGTGGACCTGGTGCGGGAGATCAAGGGCATTCCGGGCATTGAACGGATCGTGATGACGACCAATGGTCTCAAGCTGACCGAGCTGGCAGAGCCTCTGGCGCAGGCGGGCCTGGCCCAGGTGAACATCAGCATCGACTCGCTGAATGCCGACAAATTCCGTCGCATCACGCGTCGCGGCGACTTGGACGAGGTGTGGCGCGGCATTGCGGCTGCTGAGGCAGCCGGGCTGCAGCCCATCAAGCTGAATTGTGTCGTCACGCGCGGCTTCAACGACGATGAAGTAGCTGATCTGGCCCGGCTGTCGTTGGACAACGACTGGGAAGTCCGCTTCATCGAGTTGATGCCCTTGGGCAGCGTCGCCGATTTTCAGCATGACCAGGTGGTGCCGTCGACTGAGACGAAGGCGCGCATCGAGGCCGCGTTGGGACCACTGGAGCTTGTGGCGGGGCACAACGGGCACGATCCTGCCCGTCCCTACCGGCTGCCCGGCGCACGCGGCCAGCTCGGCTTTATCAGCAGCGTCAGCGAGCCGTTCTGCGCCGGGTGCAACCGGCTGCGGTTAACGGCCGACGGCAAGCTGCGGCTCTGCCTGCTGCGCGATGACGAAGCAGACCTGTTGACCCCGCTGCGTGCGGGCGCAGACTTTGAATCGCTCAGGCGGCTGATGGCCGAGGCAGCCTACGGCAAGCCTTGGGGTCACCGCCTGGAACATAATGACATCGCCACATCCCGCGAAATGAGCCAGATTGGCGGTTGATTCATCATATTGATGGAGGATTTCATGTCGGTTGAAACCTTGGAACAGACCTCGGTCATTACCCTGACCGAGTCCGCAGCAGAGCAGTTAGACGCTATCATGAAGGAAAAGGGCATCCGCGAGACGCACAGCCTTCGTGTTTTCGTGAGCGGCGGTGGGTGCAGCGGCCTGCAATACGGCATGACCTTCGACCCCAGCCCGCTCGACGTGGACACCGTCCTGACGCAGCACGGCATGCGCGTGGTCATCGACCCGCAAAGCCTGCGCTACATGGACGGCAGCACGATCGACTATGTCGACAGCCTCATGGGCGGTGGATTCCACATCGAGAACCCCAACGCCGTTTCGAGCTGCGGCGGCGGCTGCAGCAGCTGCCACTAAGAGCGCCTTGATGGGGCGCACGGTCGTGCGCCCCATCATCCATCATGAGACCCGTCACACGTGCGGACATCCGCAAGCTCGGCAAGAACCTCTACGAAATCCCACAGGATTTTCGACCGGATATGCGCGTCCCCGCGCATTTCTACGCCGACGAAGGGTTCCTGACGGCCGCGCTGGAAGACCGCTCGCTGGAGCAATTGGTGAATACGGCGACCCTCCCGGGAATTGTCGGACAAGCCATGGCCATGCCTGACATCCACCAGGGGTATGGGTTCCCGATCGGCGGCGTGGCCGCAACGGCCTTGCCGCAGGGCGTCGTGTCGCCCGGCGGCGTCGGCTATGACATCAACTGCGGGGTGCGCCTGCTCGCCACCGCCTTACAGGCAGACGACATCCGTCCCTACCTGGCCAGGCTCGCCGATGCGCTCTATCACCATCTCCCCAGTGGTGTGGGCGTTAAGGGCCACCTGCACACCAACAAGAGCGAGCTTAACGGGATTCTGGCAGATGGCAGCCAATGGACCCTCCGCGAAGGCTTCGCCCGGCCTGAGGATGTGGCGCACACCGAAGAAGGCGGCTGCATGGCAGGCGCGAATCCCGACAAGGTCAGTAAGGCGGCCAAGGATCGCGGGCTGGAACAGGTCGGTACGCTCGGCTCCGGCAATCATTTTGCGGAAATCGACGTAGTCACCGAGGTTTTTGACGACGAGGCCGCCGGCTTATTTGGTCTGCGCAAGGGGCAGGTCGTCCTGCAAATCCATTGCGGCAGTCGCGGTCTGGGCCACCAGGTTGCGACCGACCACATCGAGGTATTTCAGACGCGCCGTAAGGCGGTACGGCTACGATTTGCCCGACCGCCAGCTCGTGTGCGCACCGCTCGATTCGCCGGAGGGGCAGGATTATCTCGCCGCCATGAACGCGGCCGCCAATTACGCGTGGGCCAACCGCCAGGTGTTGACCTACCACGCGCGTGAGGCGTTCGAGGAAGTGTTAGGCGGCAAGGTCCCAGACCATGACCTGCGATTGGTCTACGACGTGGCTCACAACATGGCCAAGATCGAAACACACACCGTCGCCGGAAAGCAACAGCGGGTGTGCGTCCATCGCAAAGGCGCCACACGCGCCTTCGGCCCGGGCCATCCCGACGTGCCCGAGGATTACCGCTCGCTCGGCCAGCCGGTGCTCGTGCCCGGCAGCATGGGCACGGCATCTTACGTGCTCGTGGGCACGGCCGAGGCGATGAAGCAAACCTTCGGCTCTTGCTGCCACGGCGCAGGCCGCACGCTCAGCCGCGCGGAAGCCAAACGCCAGGTGCGCGGGGAACAACTGCGCAGCGACCTCGAGCAGGACGGCATTATTATCCGCGCCGGCAGCGCCGGCGGGTTGGCCGAGGAAGCGCCACAGGCTTACAAGAACATCGATCGCGTGGTGGCGGTGGTGGAATCCGCCGGCCTTGCCACGATCGTTGCGAAGGTCGAACCGCTCGCGGTCATCAAAGGTTAAGGGGGGAATTCGTTGCGCGTTCTCTTCGTCTCCCAGGAAGTCAGCTACGAACCACACGGCATCATGTTCCTGTCGGCCGTGCTGAAGCAGGCAGGTCATGATGTGGCCCTGACCGTGGCTAGACATCGAGGATCCGGTCGCGTACGCGTTGGAGTATCAGCCCGATATCCTGGGCTACAGCGTGATGACCGGTTCGCAGCGCGGCTACTTCGACCTGAACCTGCGCATCCGGCAGGCAGTCAATCCGTTGCGCGAGTCGGCAGGCAAGAAACCGGTTTTCTCGGTCTTCGGTGGGCCGCACCCGACCTTCTTTCCCGAAACGATCAACGAGCCCGGCGTCGACGGCGTCTGCATCGGCGAGGGCGAAGGTGCGATGGTCGATCTGGCCAACGCGTTAGCGTCGCGCAACGGCGCATTCAATACCGACATTCCCAATTGGTGGTTCAACGTCGAGGGCGAGATCGTCAAAAATCCGCCGCGGCCGCTGATCCACGAGTTGTCCGCCTTGCCGCACCCCGATCGCGCGCTGATCTACGAAGGCCCACCCATATCACGGCGAGAGCAAGATCAAGTACTTCATGACCTCGCGCGGCTGCCCCTATGCGTGCACTTATTGCTTCAATCACGCCTACTACCAGCTTTACAAGCGGGAGAAACGCGGCTACCAACGGGATGTCGATGACCTCATTGCGGAGGTGAACGCTGTTCGCAGCCGATGGCCGCTGGAGCAGGTGGTCTTCATCGATGACCTGATCGATCGTCTACAACGATTGGCTGGAGGAATTCGCCGAGAAATGGTCCGCCCAGGTCGGGCTGCCTTTCTTCTGCAATGTGCGCGCCGATCTTGCTTGTGCAGTGACCCACACAAGGTGGAGCTGCTGAAAAAGGCGGGCTGCCGCCACCGTAAGCATGGGTATCGAGGCCGCAAACGATCGCATTCGCGTCGACTTGCTCAAGCGCCGTATGACCCGCGAGGACATCGTCGACTGTGGCCGCATGGTTCGCGCGGCCGGCATTCACATTCACGGCAACCAACATTCTGGGCATGCCCAACCAGCACGCTCGAAGAATGATCTGGACACGATGCGGCTCAATGCGGCCAGCGCGGGTCAGCTACGCGCATGGCTGGTCTGTTTCAACCATATCCTGGGACTGAGCTGGGCCAGTACACCGAAGACCACCACTTGATGGCCGGCACGCTGGATGACATCGGCGAGGTGGCATGGGATCACTCGATCCTCGTGTTCCCCAGCGACGACGACAGGCGACAACGAGAGCATTTACAGCGGCTCTTCGCCTTGGGCGTCGAGTTTCCGTGGCTTGAGGGCCTCATTTGCAGCTTGATCAAGCTGCCGCACAACAAGCCGGTAGATACGCTATTCTGGTGGTTCCATAAGCTGCACAAGGGATTTGCGATCTATTTTCGCGTGCTATCCCTTCCGGCCCGGGCCGATCGAGCTGGTTAAGACAGCACTTCACTTCATGAGAATCAAGTCCTGATTGGCGATTGCAGATTCAGGATTGAAGATTGAAGATTCGGTCTGCAAATCCACACGGAGGTTCCGTTGCGAGTCGTACTTATCAATCCCAAGTTCCGACTGCCCATCGACACCCGCACATCGCCGCACCTGGCGCTGGCCTACCTGGGCGCGGTGTCCGAGCGCCGCGGCGACAAGGTGCGCGTCGTACGACGCGGACGTCGAGGAGCAGCCGCTGGTGGACTTCCTCCACGAATTCAAGCCGCACCTGGTCGGCATCACCACCAACACGCCCCAGGTGAAGCAGGCGTGGCGCACGGCCGCGGCCATCAAGCAGGAGATGGACATCCCGATCGTCCTGGGCGGCCCGCATCGTCAGCGTCGTCTCCGAAGAGCTGGATTTCGAGTCGCTGCGCCAGCCGCAGGTCGACCTGGTCGTGCGCGGCGAGGGCGAAGGCCCGTGGATCGAGATCAGCAACATCGTGGACACCTTCCTGCGCGACCAACCCGAATTCACCGCCCGGAAGCTGATGGATCCTGAGCCTGGACCTGTTCCGCGACATCGAAGGGCGTCAGCTACAAGACCACCGACGGGCAGCTCCACCGCAACCCCGACGCGCCGCCGATCGCGGACCTGGACAGCCTGCCGTGGCCGGCCTATCACCTGTTCAAGATGGAGCGGTACACCAACCTGCAGCCCGCAACCGACGCGATCGACGGCTCGCGCAGCTTCTCGATCATGACCAGCCGCGGCTGCCCCTATCGCTGCACCTTCTGCTCGCAGAGCATCATGCCGATCAAGTGGCGCGCCCGCTCGCCGGAGAACGTGATCGAGGAATGGCGCCACCTCGTGCAGCGACCTCGGCGCGCTGGAGATCGGCGTGCTGGACGACAGCGCCAACATCCGCAAGAACCGGCTGCATGCAGCTGGCCGACGCGCTGATCGCCAACAAGCTCAACCACGTGCCGTGGATCTTCGTCAACGGCATCCGCGCCAACCTGGCCGACTACGACCTGCTGGTGAAGCTGAAGCAGGCCGGCCTGAAGCGCACGGCGTTCGGCGTCGAGACCGGCGACGAGCAGATGATCATCAAGATCGACAAGCACGTCGACCACGACACCATCCGCCAGGCATTCAAGAACGCCAAAGCCGCGGGCATCGAGACGATCGGCTTCTTCATCATCGGCCTGCCGGGCGACACGCGCGAGACGATGCAGAAGACCATCGACTTCGCGATCGAGCTCGACCCGATGATCGCCAACTTCAGCATGATGACCCCCTATCCGGGCACCATCGTCTACGAGCAGGTGAAGCAGGCCGGCCGCTTCCTGGTGCAGGATTGGGAGGACTACGTCTTCTTCGACCAGAAGGCGCGCTACGAGATGGGCGATCTGACCGCCGAGCTGATGGAAGAGATGTACCGCAAGGCCTACCGGCAGTTCTACTGGCGGCCCAAATACGTGCTGCGGGCCATGAGCCGCAAGGACTTCTGGCTCAAGTTCGGTCGCAATGCGCGCATGGCCTAGCGCACCATCGTCCCCCGCAAGGAAAAGACACGAGCTGCGCAAGGCGATGGAGTCTTCGCTATAAGAATAATGTCATCCAAGGAGTCAACGCGTAATGCCCATTCGCAAGATCGTACTCATCCAGCCCCGCCGCGACGGCCGCTTCCTGGGCCGCGGCATCAGCGAGCCATATACTCTCATGCGCCTGGCCTCTCTCGTCGATCCCCAGATCCCGGTCGAAATCTGGGACGGCGATCTGATGGAACTGCCCGTGCACCAGCTTGGCCCCCAGGACCTGGTCGGAATCAGCGCAAAGACGGTCATGATCGACCGCGCCAAGGTCGTTGGCCGCGAGGATCCAAAAGCAAGGGTCCACGGTCGTCATGGGCGGCACCCACGTCACCCTGGTCCCGGATGAAGTCGAGGCCTGGGCGGATGTGATCGTCGTCGGCGAAGGCTATCGCACCTGGCCGAAGATCATCCGTGATTTCGACCGCGGCACGCTCCAGAAACGCTATGTGGATGAAGAGTGGGCGCCGTCTGGATTCCGGGCGTGGCTGTGCTGCAAGATCGCGTCCTGCAGCAGGTCGACGAACACCGCAACTACTGGACGCCCTACCTGGAAATCACCCGCGGCTGCCCGCGCAATTGCACCTTCTGCACCGCCGTCCGCGTATCGGGCCAGAAGATGCGCCTGCGCCCGGTCGACGAGGTCGTCGAGGAGATCGAGCGCCGCAAGCTGCAGCGCTTCTTCCTGACCGATGACAACTTCGGTCTGAATTTCCGGCTCTTCCCGGAGTACATGGAGCAGCTCTTCCGCGCGCTGGCCAAGCTGCCGCTCAAGGGCTGGACCTGCCAGGCCGAGCAGATGGTCGCAGAGTTCCCCGACATGCTGGATCTCGCGCGGGAGGCTCACCTGGACAAGTTCCTCATCGGTTTCGAGTCGATCAACCCGGGCAACCGCAAGGAACTGGGCGGCAAGGGCCGCGGCGATATCGACAAGACCCGCCAGGTGATCAAGAAAGTGCACGAACATGGCATCGGCGTTGTGGGCCTGTTTGTGTTCGGCTTCGACAGCGACACCCTGGAGACGTTCGATGCGGGCTATGATTTCATCCGCTCGTCCGAACTGGACGGCGTCAGTGCAACCGTTCTCACGCCATTTCCGGGCACGGCGCAGCGGGAAACCCTGCTGGCGGCCGGACGCATCCTCCCGCACGATACGTGGGAGCACTACGACACCAACCATGTCACCTTCCAACCCGCCCAGATGACGGTCGAGCAACTCACGGCGGCCTACGATCGTCTGTGCCGAGCGCATCTACCACCCGACGCTCATGGCCGGGCGCGGCTGGGGCGCGTTGCGGCGCCATCCCGTGAACAAGATGGGGGCGCGTCTCTTCTCCAGCTTCAGCACCGACATCGGCTACCGCCGGGAATACAGCCACCGGTTATAGTTAGAAGCGAGTATTATCATGAGAGTATTACTGGCCAGTCCCGAGTCCGAGGTCTGGACCTCCCGCAAGCATATCCCGCTGGGGCTGGGCTACCTGGCCGCGGTGCTGCGCGAGAACGGGCATCCAGTGGGCATCTACGACTGCGGCCATCGAGGACGAGCCGCTGGAGACCGTGGTGCGCCGCGGCGGCTACGAGCTGCTCGGCATCACCGCGGTCACGCCGCTGATCGTCGACGCGTGGAACATGGCGAAGGAAGGCAAGCGGCTGGGGCTGACCACCGTGCTGGGCGGCCCGCACCTGACGCTGATGCCGGAGGAATCGATCAGCGCCGGAGCATCCCGAGGTGGACTACGTCATCCAGGGCGAGGCCGAAGAGAGCGTCGTCGAGTTCGTGGATGCCCTGGAAGGCCGGCCGCGCCATGGAGACGGTGCACGGCCTGTACTGGCGCAAGGAACGGCGAGATGGTCGTCAACGCGCCGTCGCGGCCTGGTCCCGAACCTGGACAGCATCCCCTACCCGGCGCACGACCTGTACAAGATCACCCGCTACACCAATCTGCAGCCGCTCACCGATGGGCTGGACACCAAAGCGCGGGCCTACACGATCATGACCAGCCGCGGCTGCCCGTACAAGTGCACCTACTGCTCCAAGCCGATCACCGGCGACACCTGGCGGCCCGCTCGGTGGAGAACGTCATCGGCGAGTGGCGCTGGCTGGTGCAGCGACCTGAAGGCCACCGAGATCGGCCTGACCGACGACATCTGGAACCTGAAGCTGGATCGGGCCAAGGAGCTGTGCCGGCGCATCGATCGCCGAGGGGCTGAACACCGTGCCCTGGGTCACCGTCCACGGCATGAAGGTCAACCACGCCGACCCGGAGCTGTTCCAGCTGATGAAGCAGGCCGGCTGCAAGCGCGTCGGCTTCGGCGTGGAGAGCGGCGACGCAACACATCCTGCGCAACGTGATCAAGAAGAGCCAGACGCTCGACATGGTGCGCAACGCGTTCCGCTGGGCCAAGGAGGCCGGCCTGCAGACGATGGGCTTCTTCATCTTCGGCATGCCGCAGGAGACCGAAGAGACGCATGGAGAAGACCATCCAGTTCGCGCTGGAGCTGGACCCCGACCTGGCGAACTTCATGCTCGCCACGCCGTATCCCGGCACCGAGATGTACGACGTGATCAAGAAGTACGGCAACATCTTCGCCAACGAGTGGGAGGACTACGCCATCCAGTCGGACAAGGCGCGCTTCACCATGCCCGATTACGACCCAGACCTGGTCGTGCGGAAGTGGAAAGAGGCCTATCGGCGCTTCTACCTCTACCGGCCGAAGCGGGTGTGGCAGAAGGTGTCGAAGAAGAGCTTCTGGACCGAGCTGCCCACGACCCTGGCCAACGCCAAACGGTTCTTCGTGCCCGAGAAGGCGCCGGCGAAGGCCGCGTAGGGGCGGGTGCGAGACCCGCCCAAGCCCTGCGTCCGCTCCCGAAATACCAAACGTCCTGGCCCTCGCCGGGGCGTTTTTGTTTCCTCTCTTCCCATAGTATGATTTCCACGCATGGCGCTGGATGTCTTCCTCCAGGAATTGCTCGATCATCGCAGGAAGGCCGACATGAGCGAATACCAGTACTATGAATGGCAAACCATCGACCGCCCACTGACCGCAGAGGAACAGGCGGCAGTGAACAAGCTATCCAGTCACATTGATGTCACCTCAACGCGCGCAATCGTCACCTACAACTGGGGCGATTTCAAACACAAACCCAAACAGGTGCTCGAGCGCTATTTCGATGCATTTCTCTACTACGCGAACTGGGGCAGCCGGCAACTGGCCTTCCGCTTCCCCAAAGGATTGCTCGACGAGGGTGTGCTGCAACCCTACTTGCTGAAGTACGGCGCCACGCTGGAAACCGTCAGTGAGTATCAGATCTTATACATCTCCTTCCTTGATGAGGATGGCGGTCATTGGTACAACGAGGAAGCGAACCTCTCTTCGCTGGCGCCGTTGCGCGACAGCATTCTGGCTGGCGACTATCGTGTGTTATACCTGGCCTCCCTGATGGCCGCCTCAGCCAACAGAATCGATGAGGAACTGGAGCCGCCTGTGCCGCCGGGACTGCAAACGCTCACCGGACCGCTGGCGGAGTTCTGTCGTTTTTTCCAGTTGGACCCGTTCTTGGTGCAGACAGCCGCCCAAGCGAGCGAACCACTGCGTGCCGCGCCAGCTATCGCGTTGGACGCGGCGATCGCCCTCCTCCCGCGTGCCGAGTGCGATGACTTCCTGCAGCGTCTGGCCGAAGGTGAGCCATTGCTCTCGCTGAAGCTCAACAGGCGCCTGCAGGAGCTGGCCGGTGCGCCGGATAAATCGGCGACCTCCCCGCCCCGTCGAAGGTGGTGCGATCTCAGGGAGACGGCCGAAACAATGCGTCAGGCCGAGGCACAGCGGCAAAGCGTAGAGGCCGAGGCCCGGCGTATTAGGGACCTGCAGGACTTCGCCGCCCATAGCGCGCAAGCCTGGCATGACGTGGTTGCCCTAACTGAACAGAAGCAATCGCGTCCCTACGATGAAGCAGTCGCTTTGTTAGGTAAGCTTCGTGATCTCGCTGAGTTTCAAGATGATCTCCCGGCGTTTCAAACAAAACTGGCGAGCCTGCGGGCGCAGTATGCCAGGCGTCCGGGCCTTCAGGATCGACTGCGGAAGGCCGGGTTGGCGTGAGAGGCGATGATGAGGATGGCGACAATTGGGACAACGGGGTGAAGGCGAATTACGTTGAGTTCGACCCCAACCTGTCTCGGGTGGAAGAATGGGAAGCGGAGCAGATGGCTGACCCAGGAGCAACTCGCCGAAATGGTCGGCACCAAGCAGCCAAGCATTGCGCGCCTGGAGAGTGGCGCTTCCACGCCGACCGTGACGTTCCTTCGCAAGGTTGCCGCCGCGCTCGGGTCGCGGGTCGAAGTGCGATTTGTGCCAACCGAACAAGCGCCGTCTGAATGACAGTACCTTCTACCGAAACATCCCCTGACCCGGACGACTACGGCGAGATCACTCAGGCCGACCTCGACCGCGCGACCTATCGCTTTGCGGGCAAAGCGATGGAGCAGGAAGACCTTGAGGCGCGCCTGCGCTGGGTCATCCGCGAGGAGATGGGCCGCTTCACCGGGTCGTCAGAGTAGCGTCACTGGGCGCATCGACGACGCGCGGGTGCGACCGCGAGGCGCCAGGTGCAGCCAAACACGCTGCTTGTCACCGCGTCACCGCGTCACCGCTGACCTGCACACAAACGCCCCACAGGCCATCATGACCGAAAAACGGGGCGCCTTTTGCGGTGACGCGGTGACAACTGCCGCGCCCGACAAACCAGCCAGGAGCGATGTGCGTTGATTCGAAGTATCGCAGGCTGATCTTGATCTATGGTTCAAGTGGCATCAATATGTTCACTAGCTGCCTGGCGGTGATGATACTCAGAGGTCCTGGCTCAGGCGGTCCATGCAGGACGAGCAGATACTTCATCCCCAGTGGCCAAGTAATCGGCCCCACCGTACACCGCTGCCGCTAGGATGAACTCATCTTTCGCGTCCCTTACGTGGATCGGTAGCGCTGCGCTAACATCCACCCGCACCGCTTGGCTGTCGAGGAGCTGCAGCGACTCATAATCCTCGGGCGTAGTCACCACCGCCGTGCTCCGAAGGTTCCGAACAGCCGCTGTGCTATCTGGCCTTCTGCTTGAAGACGAGCGGATAAGACTCCGGATGTTCGAGGGCGCGTAGCTCTACATCAGCATCAAGTGCAGGCCAAAACAACTGGTCTAGGCCGATGCGCTCCACAGCATAGATCTGCGTTACCGTTGCTGAACGAAAAACAGGATAGTCGTCAAACGGCACGAAGTATTCTTTGTCATCGACCAGCAACCAGAATCCGTGCTGGGTGATATTGGTGACCTCACTGACCGAAATGCCTGTGCCAGGCGTCGATAAATTCATCCTGATGCTCCTTCACAATCTGGTCAATACGAGCCAGTTCCTTCGCCGTCAACAAGTACACATCGGCGAGCGCGACGATGGGCTCCAACCAGAACTTCGCTAAACCGTCCGGCGACTGAACATGCACATGCATTCGCTTTTCTTCACGGCTGTTGAAGAAGAAGCGGTATGACCCTTCCCTGTAAATCGTTGGCATCCTTGCCTTCCCATCTGCATTATAGCACGGACCAACGGATCGTAAACAGCGGCTCGGACTCGGTTCCAAAGTCTGTTGGTGGGTTTCGTACGCACTATTGGGCCACTATATGTGCCACAAGGGCCGCCAGCGGAACCCCATATGTAGTGGGCTGCCGGCGGACCGCAAGGCCACCAACACAATCTGGAACCGAGTCGCGGCTCGACGGCCGTTTTCCGCGCCATGCGGCGTTCCAGGAGTGAGATTGGTCGTCAGACGGGCCGTGTTTGTACCCACGTACCCGCGTTCCCGCTAACCTGCACACTCCCCATAAGCCACTGTGCCCGACAAACGGGGCGCCTCTTGCGGGAACACCGGCCGCAAGGTCACGAGCCATCCTTCACATAGTCGTCCAGAAAAATCAGTTCCGGCCGCAGCACGCGTCCGCGCCACCGGAGATCGTTAGTCACGATGGCATCTGCGCCATGCACGCGGCCCGCCGCCACCTGGATTGCTTCCGGCGTGCGCAGGCCGGTCTCCGCCGCGCACTAACGCGGTCTCGCGCGCGAGCTCCACGTCCACCGGCGCCAGCTGCAGGTGTGGGAAGTGCGTCAGAAACAGCTCATACTCCTGCATGGCCCGGCGGTCGCCCGCAAGCGCAGGCTGGGTCAACAACTCCGTAAGCGTGATGGTGGTGGCCAGACCAGAGAGCGCGCCCGACTCCACCTCGGCCAGCACCGCAGCGGTCAGCGGGCTGTAGTCCGGGTGATCGGCCAGATGGTAGGCGAAGACCATGGTGTCCAGAAGTACCGTCCGCACGCCGGCGAGCCGTGTGCGCAGCGCTGTCACTCCCATGCGGCTCGCTCCTCCTCGACCTGTCGGGCGGCATCCGGCCACAGGTCTTTGTGGAGCCCGCGCATGGCCGCAGTGAAGTTCGCCGGCCGGCTGATCAGGGTAACCGTCTCACCATCCATGAGGAAAAGCAATTGATCCTCGGGCGTCAGCTTCAGCGCCTCGCGCACGACGCGCGGAATGACGACTTGATACTTGGAGCTGATGCGTGCACTCACAGTTTCCATTGTCTTACCTCGTCTACCTGGTAAGACTAAGTATATAGCCGTAAGAAGGATTCGTCAATGTTTTACCAAAAGTCGCTGTCTATCAGTCATCGCCACGACCCGCTCCTTCGTTACTGGTTCTGCACCTCGCTCGGATACACCCATTCATAAAACAGCCCATCCAGATTCCGTTCCGCAATCCGGTTCACCAACGCTCGAAACTCCTCGGTTGTGGCGATGTCCCACTGGTATTGCTGGTTCCACGTACGCAGCAGCTCGCCGAACTTGGCCGCGCCCATCTCTTCACGCAGCTTATCGAAGAACAGCGCACCCTTGCCGTAAACCACTGTCTCATAGTCGTGTTCGTAATCCCACACCGGCAGGCCGATAGGCTGATCCGCGTTGCGACGCTTCAGGCTGTTGATAGGCAGTTCCCAACGCAGAGCGCGCAGGTCCTGCGCGGCCTGGTCGCCGTAGCGCTGCTGAGTGTAGAAGTACATCGAGTACTCGGCCAGCCCCTCGTCCAGCCAGGGGCTGCGCACTTGATCGCTGCCCACCTGGTTGTACCACCACTGGTGCGCCACCTCGTGAACGACCCGGTCCTCCAGATCCTTCTGGTACAGGTCGTACACCTGGCTGCCGATCAAGCTCACCGACGGAAACTCCATACCTTTGAACGTCAGCGGCGCCTGGACAATGGCCATATCGCGATAGGGATATTGGCCGAACTGGTCGTTGAAGATCTCGAGCGCACCGACCGCATCATAGAGCGCCGCGCGAGCCGCGTCCGCGTTCTCCCCGATGAAATAGGAGCGCACACGCGTGCCGGCTGAGTCGGTTTCCAGGATTTGAAAATGCGGGCTGAGCAGGGCCGTGAACTCACGCGCCGGCCCAAGCACATACTGGGCCGCCGTCCAGCCCGCCGCGGCGGCCGTGC
Organism: uncultured Chloroflexia bacterium; assembly: GCA_963774265.1. Lineage (GTDB taxonomy): Bacteria > Chloroflexota > Anaerolineae > CG2-30-64-16 > CG2-30-64-16 > JALOOB01. The sequence continues at coordinate 343,511 of CAVZDU010000001.1, forward strand.
GCGTGATCTCCGTGCCCGTCGCGACAACGACCTGGTCGGACGGGAAAGTGAGCGCGACGCGGTAGAGGGCCGCATCGTGGAAACCAACATCGCCCTGCGGATGCGGGACATCCAAGGCCCACGCGTCGCCGCGCCGCGCGGCCAGGATGGGGTAGAAACCGGTGAGGCTGGTGGTGTCCTCGTTGATGCCGAAGATGGTGTACTCACCCAGCTGGCTCACATGCTCGAACTTCCCTCGAAAGGCGAGCCAGACGCGCGCGCGGCTGCCCTGCTTGAGCGGCTGGGTCAGCGCGATTTGCACCGCGGTCCGGCTTTCAGCAAGGCCGAAGTTCACCATGACGCCATTCACGCGCGCGCCGGTCAGCTCCAGATTGCCGCCAAAGAACTGCAGGTTCGGATAGGTTCGAAAGAAGAGGGCTTGCAGCGGCAGGGTGGATGAGACGGTGAAATCGAGATCGAGCGAGCCGGTGTAGACGCGTGCGGCGGGGTTGATCTGCGCGGTGATGCTGTAGAAGGGCATGGCCTTGAGCCGGTCGGCCGGGACGCTGTAGCCCTCGTGCCACGACTGGGGAAAGTCCGCCAGCCGATCGGGTTCGCGCCTGGAGAGAGCGCGGCTTGCAAGCAGCAAGGCGATCAGGATGGCGGTGACCAACAAGGCCAGCGCCAGCCTGCGCCATGTGAAAAAGCCCGAACTGATCGGGCGAAGCCGGCGACGAAGCTGGCTCATGGCACCTCCGAGGAAAGCAGCAGCGACTTCCGGTGGAGTATAGCACAAGACTATTGACACATGAAATGATATATCATATACTTGACATCGTCAAAGGAAGTCACCGATGACTCAGTTCGAGCTAGGAACACTATGCGGCTTCCCGTCACTTTGGGACTTGCATTCCCGCAAATAATATGATATTATTTGTTACACGTCGAACACAGTTCTACGGGTGGCCGCTCTCGACGGTTGCCCGCTTACCTGAGGAGGAGGCACAGCATGCAAGCAAGGTTTGTAGTGATTGGTCTATTTATCATTGTGCTCTTGGTCGCAGCCGGATGCGCCCCCAACTCGTCGGGCACAACTGCGCTCCCCGCGGTGGGTTCCGCCGCCCCGGGCGACACCCGAGGCGCCCATGAACCAACCGTGACACCCACCCCACCTGTGTCGCCGCTGCCCACCCCCACGCCCACCGACCCAGTTTCGCCGCTAGCGGCCCCCAAAGGCGTCTCGAGCAGCACCGAATACACGGTGGCCAGGGGCGACACGCTCGCCAAGATCGCGGCCAGCTTTGACGTTACGGTCGATGAAATCCTGGTGGCAAACCCGAAAATCAAGAACGTGGACCTGATCTACGTCGGCCAGAAGCTGATCATCCCGGCTAAAGACTGAGTGGTGGAAACCGCCCAGATTTCGCCTTTGCCACAGTGATCGTCTGATCCGAATGTCAATCTCCATAATATTGTGACCGCCGCTCCACGGTGCTATAATCCCTCGTGCCCGTGCGACCGGCGGTCGCACCGCGTCATCCTTCTTTTGTGAGCGATCTCAGTGCCCCTTTCCCTGGCCGAAGTCGAACACGTCGCCGAGCTTGCGCGGCTGGGCCTGACCGATGCTGAAAAGGCCCTGTTTCGCGGCCAGCTCTCCGCGATCCTGGATTATGCCGCGGTGCTGCAAAGCGTCGACACATCCGCCATTCCACCCACCGCCACGGTGCTGCCGCTGCGCAACGTGATGCGGGAGGACGCGGCGCGGCCCTCGCTGGCGCAAGAGGACGTGTTGGCGAACGCACCTGAGGCCCGCGACGGCTTCTTCGCCGTGGCCGCGATCCTCCAGAAGACCTGATTACCCATGACGCTACACAGCCTCACCGTCCATCAAGCCGCAACCCTGTTGCGGACCGGGGAGATCAGCGCGACCGCACTGACGCAGAGCGTTCTGGAGCGGATATTCGCGCTGGACAACACCGTCAGGGCCTATCTCGCGCTCACACCGGAACTGGCGCTCGAGGCGGCCGCCCACGCAGACGCGATGCTCGCCGCCGCACGCCGTGAGGGCACGGTCGACTCACTTTCGCCCCTCCTCGGCATCCCACTGGCTATCAAAGACATCATCACCGTTGAGGGTGTGCCCCTCACCTGCGGCTCTCGCATCCTCGAAGGTTACATCCCGCCCTATGAAGCGACCGCCGTGACGCGGCTGATCGATGCCGGCGCGGTCATTCTGGGAAAAACCAATACCGACGAATTCGCCATGGGGTCCAGCACGGAAAACTCGGCGTATTTCACCACGCGCAACCCCTGGGATTTGTCGCCGCGTGCCGGGCGGGTCGAGTGGCGGCAGCGCGGCCGCGGTCGCGGCCCAACTTTGCCTCGCCGCGCTGGGCAGCGACACCGGCGGCAGCGTCCGCCAGCCGGCCAGCCTTTGCGGCATTGTCGGTCTGAAGCCCACCTACGGCCGCGTGAGCCGGTACGGGCTGGTGGCGTATGCATCCTCGCTGGACCAAATCGGTCCGCTGACCAGGGACGTGACCGACGCAGCGCTCTTGCTGTCCGCCATCGCCGGGCATGACCCGCTGGACAGCACCAGCGTCGATGCACCCGTGCCCGACTATGTGGCCGCGCTGGATGCCGCGGGCAATTCATCCTCCCGACCCCTGAACGGCCTGCGCGTAGGCGTGCCCAAGGAGTATTTCGTCCCCGGCATGCAGGCGGAGGTCGAGGCGGCTGTGCGCAAAGCGGTCCGGGTGCTGACCGGGCTGGGTGCAGATGTGCGCGAGATTTCCCTCCCCCACACGGAGCTGGCGCTCTCGGTGTACTACGTCCTTGCGCCCGCCGAGGCCTCCGCCAACCTGGCGCGCTTCGACGGCATCCGCTACGGCCTCTCTGCGCCGGGTGAATCGCTGTGGGAGACCTACCGGCAGACGCGGGGTGAAGGCTTCGGACCGGAGGTCAAACGGCGCATCATGCTGGGCGCGTACGCGCTGAGCGCGGGGTACTACGACGCGTACTACCTCAAGGCGCAGCAGGTGCGCACGCTGATCAAGGCGGACTTCGACGCCGCGCTGCAGGATGTGGATATCATCGCCTGCCCCACCAGCCCGACCACCGCCTTCCCCATCGGCGAACGCGTGGCCGATCCGCTGAGCATGTATCTGGCCGACATTTTCACGCTGTCACTGAACCTGGCCGGCATCTGCGGCATTTCCGTACCGTGCGGGCTCGATGGCGCGAACCTGCCCATCGGCTTACAGCTCATCGCGGGCGCGTTCGACGAGGGGCGGTTACTATCGACCGCATACGCCTATGAACAGGCAACAGAGTGGCATCGGCTCGCGCCGATCCTCACGGTGAAGGCTGAGGATAGATGAGGGGGAAAATGACCGGGGTCAAGGCTGACTTTGCGCCGTTTGCGGAACGGATGCGAGCGGAACGGCTGCCGGATATCGCCATACGCACCTTCAAGCACTACTACATGGAGCTCGCAGAGGGACAAACCGGTCTGATCGCCGAGAGTGACATCGCGCCGGTCGAGTCGCTACCCGACATGGACCGACTTCCTGCAAGTCTTGCCGGGGTGGGCCGGGCGGCCATGGGCAAGGCAGTATTGCTCAAGCTCAACGGCGGGCTGGGCACCGGCATGGGCATGGAAAAGGCCAAGTCGCTGCTGGTCGTCCGTGACGGCCTGACCTTCCTGGACATCATCGCACGCCAGGCGCTGCAGGCGGACGTGCCGCTCGTACTGATGAACAGTTTCAGCACCCGGGCCGATTCGCTCTGCCTCCTGGAGAAGTATCCCGATCTCCGGGTGCGCATCCCCCTGGACTTCGTCCAGCATAAGGCGCCGAAGGTGCTCCAGGAGAGCCTGGCGCCGGCCACCTGGCGCCAAGACCCGGAACTGGAATGGTGTCCGCCCGGTCACGGCGACATCTACACCGCACTCCTCACGAGCGGCATGCTCGACACACTGCTTGACAACGGCTGCGAAATTGCCTTCGTGTCCAACGCGGACAACCTTGGTGCAGAGCTCGATCCACTGGTGCTCGGCTACTTCGTCGACAAGGGCCTGCCGTTCCTCATGGAAGTGGCTGACCGCACGGTCGCGGATCGCAAGGGCGGCCACCTGGCGCAGCGGCAAAGCGATGGCCGGCTGCTCTTGCGGGAGTCGGCGCAGTGCCCCGATGACGACGCCGAAGCCTTCCAGGACATCACCCGGCACCGCTATTTCAACACAAACAACCTTTGGATCCACCTCCCGGCGCTCCAGCGGCTGCTGAGGGAGAGGGATGGCGTGCTGCGCCTGCCGATGATCCGCAACAGCAAGACGGTCGACCCGCGCGATCCATCGTCACCCAAGGTGTACCAGCTCGAGAGCGCCATGGGCGCCGCCATCTCAGCCTTCGTCGGCGCCGGTGCGCTGCGGGTGCCCCGCTCCCGCTTTGCGCCCGTCAAGAGCTGCGACGATCTACTCGGCGTGCGCTCGGACGCGTTCGTGCTCACCGACGCCTGGCAGATCGTCCTCAACCCAAAACGACGCTGCGGCGTTCCGGTGATCGACCTGGACCCGCGGTACTATAGGCTGATTGACCAGCTGGAATCGCGCTTCCCCTACGGCCCGCCCTCGCTCGTCGACTGCGAGCAACTGACAGTCAAGGGCGACGTCATGTTCGGACCCGGAGTCGTGTGTCGCGGCGTGGTGGAAGTGGTGAATGATGGTGAAGAACAGATGAATTATCCACCAACGAAAACCCTATAAGGAGGGATCCTCTCTCATGTCAGATCGCATCTCCCGCCGGGTGGCAGCGGTGCCACCGTCCGGCATCCGCAAGTTCTTCGACATCGCGGCCACCATGCAGGACGTCATTTCGCTCGGCATCGGCGAGCCCGACTTCGTCACGCCTGACGTGATCCGCCAGGCCGGCATCGCCTCGTTGACGCGCGGCGAAACGCGCTACACGTCCAACTCGGGCATCTTCGAGCTGCGCGAGGCTATCGTGAGGAAGTGGGCGCAGCTTTACGGCGTCGAGTACGATCCGGACAAGGAAACACTGGTCACGGTCGGCGGGTCTGAGGCGCTCTACCTGGCCCTGACGGCCATCATCAACCCCGGCGACGAGGTGTTGATCCCCGAACCGTGCTTCGTCTCCTACGAGGCCGAGGTGGCGTTTGCGGGCGGCACGCCTGTCCCGATCGCCACGCAGGTGGAGACGCTGTTCCAGGTGACCGGCGCGCAGCTCGAAGCCGCGGTGACCCCGAACACGAAGGCGATCCTGATCAACTACCCCAACAACCCGACCGGCGCCGTGCTCGATCAGGAGTGCATGGCCGAGATCGCGGCTGTGGCGGCCAAACACGACCTGCTGGTCATCTCCGATGAGATTTACGACCGGCTGATCTACGCGGGCGAGCACACCACCTTCAGCAGCCTGCCCGGCATGCGCGACCGGACGATCATCATCGGCGGCTTCTCGAAGGACTACGCCATGACCGGCTGGCGCCTGGGCTTTGCGCTTGGGCCCGGCCGATATCCTCGTCGCCATGCGCAAGGTGCACCAGTACACGATCATGTCGGCTCCGACCACCGCCCAGGTGGCCGCGATCACTGCGCTTACCGACCCGGCGTGCCGAGGATGCCGTGCATGGCCATGCGCGAGTCCTACAACCTCCGCCGCCGGTTGCTGGTGGACGGCCTGAACAGCATCGGTCTGCCCACGTTCGAGCCGCGCGGCGCCTTCTACGCTTTCCCCGATATCCGCGTCAGCGGCATGACCTCTGATGAGTTCGCATGGACGCTGATCGAGGAAGAGAAGGTGGCCTGCGTCCCGGGTCCGGCCTTCGGCCTGGGCGGCGAGGGCTATGTGCGCATGTGCTACGCCACGGCCAAAGACCAGATCGAGGAGGCGCTCGAACGCATGGGGCGCTTCGTACGCCGGCACGGTTGATGTCACAACATGGCGTACGAAACCATCATCGGGCTGGAAGTCCACGCCCAGCTCCTGACCGCGTCCAAGATGTTCTGCGGCTGTCAGCGCAGACTATGCTGCCGCGCCGCCGAACACCCACGTCTGCCCGGTGTGCATGGCGCTGCCGGGCGTGCTGCCGGTGATCAACCGCGCCGCCGTGGAGAAGACGATCATGGCGGGGCTGGCGCTCAACTGCACCATCTCCGAGCATGCGGTCTTCGCCCGCAAGAACTACCACTACGCCGACCTGCCCAAGGGCTACCAGATCAGCCAGTATGAGCTGCCCTTCTGCCGGGACGGTTGGCTGGAGATCGAGACGGACGCGGGGCAGAAGCGCATCGGCATCACCCGTGCCCACCTGGAAGAGGACACCGGCAAGCTGGTTCATGCGGCCGAAGGCGGCCGACTGATGGGTCCCGGAAGTGTCCAGACCCTGGTCGACCTGAACCGGGCCGGCGTGCCGCTGCTGGAGATCGTCACCGAGCCGGATCTGCGCTCGCCCGACGAGGCCCATGCGTACCTGACCAAGCTCCAGCGCGATCCTGCGCTACCTGGGCGTCAGCACCGCGGACATGGAGAAGGGCGCGATGCGCTGCGAGGCCAACGTCAGCGTGCGGCCGCTCGGCCAGGCAGCGTTCGGGACCAAGGTCGAGGTCAAGAACCTCAACTCCTTCCGGTCGGTGAAGCTGGCGCTGGAATACGAGGTGCACCGGCAGATCGACACACTGGAGCGCGGCGAGCGTGTGGTGCAGGTGACCATGGGCTGGGATGAAGAGCACGGGCACACGGTGCGTCCAGCGCAGCAAGGAATCGGCCGACGACTACCGCTACTTCCCCGAGCCGGATCTGCCGCCGCTGGCGGTGAGCCGCGCGTGGGTGGAGGAGCTTCGCGCCCGGCTGCCCGAATTGCCGGGTGCGAAGGCCGCTCGCTTTGCGACAGAACTGGGGCTGGACCCGAAAGAGGCCGCGCTCTTGACCGAAGAGCGGTCGGTGGCTGAGTACTACGAAGCCGCGGTCAGCGCCCTGCGGGCGAAGCGAGCGCAGGGCGGACAGGCGCCGGAACCCGCTGCACAGGCCGCGGCGAAAAGCGTCTCCAATTGGGTCTCGGGCGAGCTGTTCCGGCTGATGAAGGGCGGGGGGATCGATATCACCGCCATCGCCGTGACGCCTGAGGGCCTTGCGGACCTGCTTGCGCTGATCGACGGAGGGCAGATCAACCTGAACAGCGCCAAGCGCGCGCTGGGTGTCATGTTCGATACGGGGCGCTCCGCAGCCGGCGTTGTGCAGGAACTGGGCTTGGGGCAAGTGAGCGACGCCGATGCGCTGGCAGGAATCGTAGCAACAATAATAGGGGCCAACGCGGATCAGGTTTCGAAATATCGGGCAGGCAAAGAGAGCGTCTTCAATTGGCTGCTGGGGCAGGTGATGCGCGAAACGCGCGGCAAGGGGAACCCGGCGCTCGTGCGCGAGCTATTGGAGGCGGCGCTCAAGGAGTAGGCATGTCGTTCGATCGGGCAGTTGAAGCAATCATCCCGGCCGCCAGGCGCCGCGCGCGGAAGTCGCGGTGACGGCGCTCATGACTCAACGCCTCTCCGCGTGGTTGATCCGGGTCTCGCGTGGCTGGGTGGCACTGGCGGGCCTGCTTATCTTCCTGGTCTTTACGCCCCTTGTCTTGCCCGACCAGGCCGCGCGTTTCGAGGCGGTCGCAGGCCCCGGCCCGTCACCCGACCAGTCCTTCTTCTACACCCCTACCGATCTATATCGGATGGCCGAAGCTTTCGGCCCCGCGGGACACGCGGCGTACGTACACGCCCGATGGACCTTCGACGTCGTGTGGCCGCTGGTCTACACGATCTGCCTGGTGACCGCGATCAGTTGGTTGGCGGGAAAAGCGTTTCGACGGGGCAGCCGCGGACGGCTTCTGAACCTCATTCCCGTGGCTGGGATGCTGCTTGACTTTGCGGAGAATATCTGCGCGTCGTTGGTGATTCCGCGTTATCCGGCCCGAACGCCCGGCGCTGACTTCCTGGCCACCGTGTTTACGCCGCTGAAATGGATCTTCGTGGCCGGCAGTTTTGTTGTCCTGCTGGTGGCAGCGATCGCGGCAGTGCGGCAGTGGCTGGCACGCAACAGCTACCTGCACCGCGCATGACAATGGGTGCAAATAGCTGCTGGATCTACCCTGCGGCAGATGTAACCTGTGTCTCGTCTACCCGATCCCACGCCTCCAATAGCGCGGGGAGTTCATCCACGGTGGCGATACGCGCATCCGGAATGCATTCGTCGCTCTCCTCCGTGTGCCACGGTGAGGCGACAAGCACCGCGCGCATCCCTATCTTCTGAGGCCCTGCCACGTCCTCCAGGAGTCTATCTCCCACAAACACGGCTTCCGCAGGGGCAACGTCGAAATGATCCAAGGCCTCGCGGAAGATGCGCTCATCCGGCTTGACATATCCCGCACGGCTTGAATAGACCCGCACCGGCAGGTGCTCCAGCAGTTCATAGCGCGCCAGGTCCGCATCGTGCATCTCGGGCGTCCACAGCGTGTTCGACACCACCCCCAGTTGCCGCCCCTGCTCGGACAAGCAACGCAGCATTGCGACCGCATCCCCCGCGACCGGCGTGACGACAGCCGAGACGGCCTGGTAGTACGCCTGCATTGCTTCGACGAAGACCTTGTCCGGCAGGCGCACGCCGATAGCCTCAAGACCTTCGCGCGCCATGATCTCTGCGGTATTGCTGTAGCGCGTGCGCTTTGACTTGGCCTCCAACGCCGCGGCCATGCGGGCCACAGCGCGAAGCGCCAGGTCGGGGTCAGACACCTTCGTGCCGCGCAGCGTCGCAACGCTCAGAAACGCGCGCATCGCCCGGGCATTGATGGCATCAAAACCATTCTCAGGTGGCTGATCGTAGTGCAACAAGGTGCCGCCGAGATCAAACAGGACTGCTTGGATGATCGGCATCAGGACTTCTCCGTATCGTTACCACCGGCTGCGCCGGCGCCCAGGTAATTCAAGATCTTACGCAGATTCGTCTGAACTGTCTCTGCGGTGTCGACGACCAACCGCGGCCCGCTCATGCGCTCCAGGCGCGCGCGTGCTTGCTGATACGCATCCCATTCGCGCACCCGGTGGTCAGGCACGTCAGCTGCGCGGCGCTCGATGCGCTCCCGCAGCAGCCCATCGTCGGTGGTGATACACTCGACTAACTTGAAGTCGACCTTGACGCTGCGGACAAAATTCTCGATCGCATCCTGAAACAGCCGGTAACCCGCCGGACTGTCGACTACGACGGGCAGGCCCAACGTCAGGTTGTCGCGCGCGAAGGGGATCAGCAAGGTATAGGAAAGCGCCCCTGCGAAGTCGGCCACGCCTTCCATCTTCATGTCCCGTCCCAGCGTCAATGCCGTGTCCTTGATCGTGTCCTTATCCAGGTAGACTGCGCGCAGCTCGCGCGCGACTGCCCGGGCCAGCGTGCTCTTGCCCGTGCCCGGCGCACCTGCGAAGACGATCAACAACGGATCAGACACGCTCAGAAAGCCACCCCCAACAGGCCAAGAATCAAGACGATCAACGGCGCGATGAACACCGCGGGCAGCAAATTGGCCGCACGAATTCGTTTGATGTCGAGCAGCAGGAACGCGATGCTCAGAATCACGACCCCGCCGGTCGCGGTCATTTCGACGACCCACGGCGTCGTCGCGCGTAACGCCACCCAGTGCTGCGCCGAACAACGCCGGCAGCCACGCTCAGTCCGCCCTGGTAGACCAACACCGTCGCCGCGGAGAGGATCACCCCCGCGCCCAGCGAGTCGCGGCCAGCGCCATGGCAGCGAAGCCATCCATCAGCGATTTGATCGTCAGCAGCGTGTAGTCGCCCATCAGACCATCCTGGATCGAGCCCAGGATCGTCATAGGGCCGACACAGAACACCAGGCTGGCGGTGATGAACCCCTGCGCGAATGTGCTCTGGTCACCACCGAGTAAGTGGCCCAGCCGAGCCTCGCTCCACTTGCCCAAATCGCTCCAACGCATCCTCGATGCGCAAGAGCTCGCCGAGCATACCGCCGATCAGGACGCTGAACAGCGGGATGAGCATGTTCTTCGTGCCGATCGCCATCGTGACGCCGATCATCAGGGTGATCAGGCCCAAGCCCATGCAGGACCGTGTTGCGCATTTTCTCGGGCAGCCGGTTGCCCAACAGCGTGCCAAGCAGCCCGCCAACAACCACCGAGCCGACATTAATTAAGGTGCCAGTAATCATGAAGAGCTCTCTAATAAGGATAAATGGGAAAGGATATGCCTGTATGATGCCAATTTGGGAAGCATAGCATGCTTCTGCGGCGGGGGCAAGCGCGTATTTCTGTACACGCATGACACGAGGTTGACGCGCTCAAGGTTTTGGTGTACAACAAGTTAGCTGCTGCGAAATAGGGATGTTATGCGGAATGCTGTTCTGAAGCTTGCCCAACGGTTCGATTTTGAGGAAGCCCATTCGTTACAGGACGAGCGCCTCGCGCTGCGCCTGTTCGATGAGACCGCCCGTCTCGGCCTGCATCACATGGACGAACGGCCATTGGATGGTGAGAAGTCACTGACTCCGCGCGAGATCCTCTCGTACGCCGCTCTGCTCCACGACATCGGCTATGTAGAGGGCTACGACGACCACCACAAGACATCCTTCAAGCTGATTACGACGGAAACGGTCCCTGGCCTGTCGAAGCACGATCGGTTGCTCGTTGCGCTGGTCGCACGCTACCATCGCGGCGCGACCCCGAACCCTGAGAAACATGAGCCGTACGCCACCCTGCCCTCCACAGAACAGCGCATCGGTGGCGCGGCTCGGCGCAATCCTTCGCTTCGCCGATGGCCTGGATCGCAGCCACACCGACGCGGTGCAAGACCTCACCTGCACGCTCGAAGGCAACCGGCTCACCGTCTGCCTTGCGCCCGGCATCAGACGATGAGGAAGAGCGTCTGGCCGGGCAGAAGAAGGCGCACTGGTTCGAAAGCCAGTTCAGGGTGCGCGTCGAGCTCAGGTAGGTCCGCCCTGGGTCCCGGTAATTGCGTCGCCAGCAGCGCTACCGCTCCATGTAGTCCGAGTAGCCTCCTACAATCTCCCGTGCCGCTCCGTCTTCCAGCGCCACGACCCGGTCCACGATGCGGTCCAGGAAGTAGCGGTCGTGCGAGATCACCAGCACGGTCCCGTTGAACTCCTCCAGCGCGCCCTCCAGCACCTCGGCCGACGGGATGTCCAGGTTGTTCGTCGGCTCGTCCAGCATGCAGGAAGTTCACGTCGGAAAGCATCAGCTTGGCCAGCTGCAGCCGGCTGCGCTCGCCGCCGCTGAGATGGCGCACCTGCTTCTGCGCGGCGTAGTAGTCGAACAGAAACCGCTGCAGGAACGCGACCGCATCGGTCTCGTACATCGGCTTGGCGTCGCGGATCTCCTGCACCAGCGTCCAGTCGGGGTGCAGCGTCTCGTGCTGCTGCGCGTAGTAGCCGATCTTGACGCTCGGGCCGAGCTTGATCACCCCACCGTCGGGCTGCTCCACCAAGGGACGAGAACTGGCCCCGAATTCGTCGAATTCGAGGTGCGCCGCGCCCAGGATGCAGCGGAAGAGGACCGATTTGCCCGCGCCGTTCGGCCCGACCAGGCCCACCCGCTCGCCGTGCCAGACCTGGAAGCTGACACCCGTCCAAGCACCACGCGCAGATCGCCTGTCACGTCGTCCTCGAACCACTTCTCGACGCGCTGCACGTCGAGCACCTTGTTGCTGCCGCGCCAGCCGCCCAGCTCCAGCCGCATGCGACTCGCCTTCCTGGGGCCGCTCGATCTTGTCCATCCGCTCGAGCATCTTGTGCCGGTGTCGCGCCTGGCGCGCGTGTCGCTCGTCCTGCGTGAACGCCGCAGCCTCCTCGAAGCGCTTGATCGCAGCCTCGATCTGGATGATACGCTTCTGCTGCGCGCGGTAGAGCTGCTCCTGCCGCAGCATCGCCAGTTGCTTGTTGACTGCGTAGTTGGAGTACGTGCCCGGCCACACCGTGATCTGCCCGCGCTCCAGCTCTGCGATGCGATCGACCGTCTGGTCCAGCAGGTAGCGGTCGTGCGACACGATCACCACCGCACCCGCGTAGCCGCGCACCAGCTTCTCGACGCGCTCCTTGCCCTCCAGGTCGAGGTGGTTGTCCGGCTCGTCCAGAAGCAGCAGATCGGGCGACCACACCATGCAGCCGCGCCAGGCCCACCAGCTTGGCCTGCCCGCCGCTCAGCACGCTCACCGGCTGATCGAAAGGTTCATCGCCCAACCCCAGATCGCGCAGGGTGGAGCGCACGCGGTTTTCGTAGGTCAGCCCGCCCGCCGCCTCGTAGGTCTGCAGCAGCCGCGCATGCTCGTCCAGCACGCGGGCCAGCCGGCGTTCGTCCGCGTAGACGGCGGGGTCGCCCATCTGCGCTTCCTTTAGCGCGAGCGCGTGGCGCAGCCGCGCAATTTCGGGCGAGCCGGACAGCGCGGCCTCCAGCACGGTGATGGACTCCACACCGTTTCCCTCGGTCGGGGCCGCGGGTGCGGACGCCTCACCCGCCAGCGCATCGGGCGTGATCTCCTGGGGCAGATACCCGATCGTCAGACCCTTTTGCCGGAAGATCGTGCCGGCATCGGGTTGGAGCAGGCCGAGAATCAACTTGAGCAGCGTGGATTTGCCGCCGCCGTTCGGACCCACCAGGCCGATCTTCTGTCCGGCCTGGATCTCCCAGCTCAGGGCCGTGAGCACGGGTTTGTCGAAGTAGGTATGGTTGACGTCACTCAGGTTGACGATGATGGCTGCCATTGTTGTCGCCTCGCTAGGCCCCCCGGAGGGGCAAACAAAAGACCGTGAGCAAAGCGCCCACGGTCGGTAGTTGACGTAACATTTCAGTCATTGGGCGCGCTGAACTAGGGCAGCCCATCCCAAGACGCAAGGCGAGGCAAATACAGGATCGATCGGCCAATACGCACAAACAGCATGTTTGAAGTATACTTGCGGTCGAACTTACTGTCAAACGGGAAGAATTTAGTTCGATGCCAACTACTGGTTACCCGCCTCTGGTCGAAACGCTTCGTGACGCGCTGACACACCCGCTGCCCGGTTTATCGGCCCAAATGAACATGGCGCCGCAGCCACGCCCAGGAACCACGCGCATCCTTGACCCACTCTTGGATTGCCGCCGCGCGGGCGTGCTGGTGTTGTTATACCCGGAGGACAACGGCAGCGACCTTACCCTCGTGCTCACCCGCCGGACGGACTCCCTCGACCACCACCGCGGGCAGATTTCCTTCCCCGGCGGCAGCATGGACCCCGGCGAGGATGCGATTGCAGCTGCAAAACGTGAGACGTTGGAGGAACTGGGAGTCGAGCCTGAATCCCTGGAGATCCTGGGACAACTCTCACCGCTGTACATCCCGCCCAGCGACTTTTGCATCTATCCGGTGGTGGCGTACACGCCGAAGCCGCCGTCGTTCACCCCAAACAGGCACGAGGTCGCGGAAGTGCTGCAGGTGCCTGTGCGCCACCTGCGCCAGCCAGCCACGCGCTCCGAGGAAACCTGGGAGCAGCGCGGTGCACCGGTGCGCATACCATACTATGCAGTGGGCAGCCACAAGGTATGGGGCGCGACCGCGATGGTGCTCTGTGAGCTGCTGTCGCTGCTCGCCGATTGAAAACTGGAGACCGATCATGAGATACCGCACCTTTGGCAGACTGGACTGGCGCCCCTCGGCCCTGGGCTTTGGTGCCATGCGCCTGCCCGTCGTCGCCGCCGACCCGGGTCAGATCAGCGAAGCGCGAGCCACCAGGGCGCTCCGCTACGCGATCGATCACGGCGTCAACTACGTAGACACCGCCTACACCTATCACAAGAGTGCCAGCGAGCCATTCATTGGCCGGGCACTCAAGGATGGCTACCGCGAGCGAGTGAAGCTGGCGACCAAGCTGCCCTGTTGGCTAGTGAAGGAGCCGGCCGATTTCGACCGCTACCTCGACGAGCAACGCAGCCGTCTCGATACCGCGACCATCGACTTCTACCTCCTGCATGCGTTGGATGCTGATCGCTGGCACGCGATGCGCGACCTGGGCGTGCTGAATTGGGCCGAGCGCGCCCTGGCCGATGGTCGCATCGGTCATCTCGGCTTCTCGTTCCACGACTCTTACGAGGCATTCCAGGAGATCGTCGACGCCTATGATGGCTGGACCTTCTGCCAGATCCAATACAACTACTTGGACGAAGAGCATCAAGCCGGCACGCGCGGGTTGAAGTATGCGGCAGATAAAGGATTGGGCGTCATCGTGATGGAGCCGCTGCGCGGTGGGTTACTGGCCGGGAACGCCGGACAGCGCAAGGGCAGAGGGCTTCCACCGACGATTCAGGCCCTATGGGATTCGGCAGAACGACGACGGAAGCCGGCCGAGTGGGCGTTGCGGTGGCTCTGGAATCATCCCCAGGTGTCGCTGGTATTAAGCGGCATGAGCACGCTCGCCCAAGTGCAAGAGAATATCACAAGCGCCAACCGCTCCGGGGCTGGCCTGCTCACAGATGATGAACTGGCCTTAATCGGCCGGGTGCGGGACGAGTATCGGCGGCTGATCCCGATCCCCTGTACGGACTGCAAGTATTGCCAGCCGTGCCCGAATGACGTTAACATCCCACGCATTTTCAGCATCTACAATGAGGCGATCATGTTCAACGCGCCGGGCAACGGGCGATACGCCTACACCAACTGGCTGCCGGAGGCGGAGCGCGCGGACAAGTGCCTGGCGTGCGGGGAGTGCGAGACGAAGTGCCCGCAGCATATCGCGATTATCGAGTGGCTGGAGAAGGCGGATCAGTATTTGACGGCAAACAAAGCCTGATCGAGTGGGGTTGGCCAGTGAAGCGCCGGATGGCAGGCTGCCACCCGGCGCAGCAAGTTAAGAGAGGACTGACTTGATCCTCAACCTGCGCCGTCCTGACGGCACCTCCCACTCAAAACGGTCGCCGGCCCGGTAGCCCAGGATAGCCGTCCCAACGGGCGCCAGCACCGAGACGCGCATGTGTGTGATGTCGGCTTCGCCCGGAAATACGAGCTTGCAGATCATTTCCTCACCGGTGTCCTCATCGACGAGATGCGCCTCGGAACCCATCCGCACAACATCCCCCGGAATCTCCTGATCATCCACCAAAATCGCCCGGTCGAGTTCTGACTCCAGCCCTTTGAGTTCAAGCGCCTTACGTGGGTCACCCCGCTTGGCGTCGTCGATCATTTCGCGCAACCGCTCCATATCTTTAGCGGTGATGCGTATTTCACGCGCGGTCATAGTTTTCGTTCCTCCTTATTTGAAACACAACAAGAGCAGATGAAGTCTACAGAGTCTAAATGACGGGAGAATGAGGCCTGAATGACAATTTGATGATCAATCGAGCGTGACGACCGAGAGAGATTACGGCTGCGCTATGGGTAACACCGCAGTGAAGGTGCTGCCCACGCCCAACTCGCTCTGCACATACACCTGCCCGCCGTGCGCCTCGACCACCTGCTTCACGATGGGCAGGCCAAGCCCGGTACTGCTCTCGTTGCGTAAGCGAGCTCGATCGACCCGGTAGAAACGCTCAAAGAGGAGCTTGATGTGCTCGGCAGGGATGCCAATGCCAGTGTCGGAAACCGTGAGTTGCACGTGCGGTCCCGTATTACGTGAGCAAAGCGTGACACGTCCGCCGGCATCGGTATAGCGCAGCGCATTCTCAACCAGGTTCCACAACATCTGCGTCAGCCGGTAACGATCGCCCAGGATGGCGGCCGCATCATTGCATTCAAGCACCAGTTCGTGCCCGTCGGCGTCGAGATTAGCCGCGCGCTGCCAGACCTCGGCAACGACCTCGTGTAACGGCGTCGGCTCGAACCGTATCCGATCATGGGCATCCTCTTCGGCCAGGAAGAGCAGATCGCCGATCAAACGCGCCATGCGCTCCGCTTCCTCGGAAGCTTCTCGCGCGGCTGCCTTGCGCTCCTCCGGCGGCAGATCCATCTGCAAGAGATCAAGGTTGCCGCGAATGACCATCAGCGGCCCGCGTAATTCGTGCGAGGCGTCGGCCAGGAACTGGCGTTGGCGCCGGACATTGCGCTCCAGCCGCGCCAGCTGCTCGTTGAGCGTGGTTGCCAGCTCGCGCAGCTCGTCGTCATCGGATGGTGAGAACACCCGCACTGGCGAGTGCGCCGTCGGGGCTTCTTGGTCAGACACGTTGAATCCCTTTCCCCGGTCGCTGAGACGCCCTCATTCCTCACGCAGGCAATAGCCCACCCTGCGCACCGACTGGATAAGGCGTGGCTCACCGCCGGCCTCCAGCTTCTCGCGCAGCCGCATCACGCGGACGTCGATAACGTTGGAGCCGCCGAGGAAGTCTGAGCCCCAGACGCCGCTGAAGATTTGATCGCGCGACAGCACCTGCCGGGGATGCCGGAGGAAGTACTCCAACAGATCGAATTCCTTGGTCGTCAGATCGATCGAGCGCGCACCCCGCATGATCTCGCGCGTGCGGGGATCCATCGTCAAATCGGCGAAGCCAAGATTGTCACTTTCCGACGGGCGCACACGGCGTAGCAGGGCCCGGATGCGCGCCAACAATTCGTCAAAGGCAAAGGGTTTGATCAGGTAGTCATCTGCCCCAGCGTCCAGGCCCGCTACACGATCTGGCACGCGATCCTTGGCGGTCAGCATCAGGACCGGAAGGCCGGGCTCGCCGGCCCGTAACCGGCGGCACACCTCCAACCCGTCCAGCCCAGGCAGCATGACGTCCAATACCACCAGGTCCGGCTGTCGCTCGCGCGCGATCGCCAGTGCCTGCTCACCGTCGGCCGCCAGGTCTACGTTGTAGCCAGCGAAGGCCAACCCGCGGCGCATAAGGCTGAGAATTTTGGGATCGTCATCGACAGCAAGAATCCGTGCTGGAGCCATTGTCACCTTGTCCTGAATTCATCTGCGAGACCATTATAACATGTGCAATTGGCCCTACTATCCCTTGCAAGATGTCGTTCCGTGCGTTACATTACTGCCGGAGGGTGCGGATGGATGCTACTGTCAAGGACGCGGTTCGTTGGCTCGCCGGAGTCAGACGCCTGGTGGTCCTCACCGGTGCGGGCGTCTCCAAAGAGTCAGGCATTCCAACCTTTCGCGAGGCGCAGGATGGTCTGTGGGCCCAGTATGATCCGATGGAGATGGCCTCGAAGGAGGGCTTCCTCCGCAATCCCAAGCTGGTGTGGTCGTGGTATGAGCACCGGTTCGGGATGGTCTTGTCCGCGCAACCCAATGCCGGACACCGTGCGATCGTCGATCTGGAGCAGCTGTTCCCTTCGGTGACCGTGGTCACGCAAAACATCGACGGACTGCATAAGGCGGCCGGTTCCGCCCATGTTCTGGAGTTGCACGGCAGCATCCGACGCTATAAATGCCTGAGCGGTCGGCACACCGATTTCGCGATCGCTGACTTCGCGGATCAAAACGAAAAACCGCCGCTCTGTCCAAAGTGTGGGGATATCATACGCCCCGACGTGGTTTGGTTCGGCGAGTACCTCTCCGAGGGCGTATTGCAGGAGGCCTACGAAACCAGCCTGCGTTGCGAAGCGATGCTGGTGGTGGGGACGTCGGGTGTAGTGCAGCCAGCGGCGTCCTTGCCGCGCCTGGCCGCGCGGTCGGGCGCCATGGTTATCGATGTCAACCCGGAACAGGATGAAATCTCGGCGACGGCTGATCTTTTCTTGCGAGGCAAGGGCGGCAAGGTATTGCCGCAGTTGGTCTCTGCTCTGAAGGCACGGCGATAGTACAATATCCCATAGGAACCTTCCACAATAGTCCGGCAGCAAGGAGCACAGATGCATAGTACAACCCTGATCCAAAAAGGCGTCCTGATCACTCCCGAAGGCGAAAGGCAGGGGGACCTGCTCCTGGCGGGCGAGGAGATCGCGGCCATCGGATCATCTCTGAAAGTGGAGGGTGTCGACAAGGTCATTGACGCGTCCGGTTGTGTCGTGCTGCCCGGCCTGGTGGATCCTCACACGCACATCCTGCTCGACACTGGAACTTACAAAACGCCCGACGACTGGGCGGTGGGAACCAGGACGGCTGCTTGTGGCGGTGTGACCACGGTCATCGACTTCGCAACGCAATTCCCAAGCCAGGACATGCACCAGGCTTTTGCCGCGCGACAGGCGGAGGTCGGGGACCTCACCCAGATCGACTACAGCCTGCACATGCAACTGACCCGTCTGCCCGAAGATGACGCGGTGCTGGATCGCTGGATGACGGATCTACTGGCCTTCGGCATCAGTGCAATCAAGGTGTACACCACCTATCGGCCGAATTACTATCAAACCGATGATGCGCTGCTGCGCGCTTTCCGCGCGGCAGCCCGCCACGACCTTGTCGTGATGGTCCACTGCGAAAACGACATGCTGGTGTCCGCCGCGCGCGAGGCGCTGGAAAGGTCCGGCAAGACGGCTCTCGCATATCACGGCCAGGCACGACCTGCGCTTGCCGAGGTGGAGGCTGCCAACAGGGTGCTGTTCCTGGGGCGGGCGGGCGGCGACCCACAGATCTACGTGGTGCACTGTTCGGTCAGCGGCACCGTTGCCGAGGTGGCTCAGGCGCGGCAGCGCGGGCAGCGCGCCATCGCCGAAACTACGGTGCAGTACCTCACAATCGATGAGACGATGTACTCAGGGTCGCACCCGGAACACGGCATCATGCAGCCGCCGCTGCGCGCGCCAGAGGAGAAAGAGAAGCTGTGGGCGCAGATTGTGTCCGGTGAGATCGCAACCATCGGCACCGACCATTGCGACTACACAATCGGCCAGAAGTGCGAGCACACGGACTTTCGCAAGACGCCCGGCGGCATTCCCGGCCTTGAGACCATGCTCCCCCTGCTGGCGACTCACGGCGTGGCAGCCGGCCGCATCGGATGGTCGCGCCTGGCGGAGTTGACCAGCGCCAACCCGGCCCGTATTTTCGGCTTGGCCAGGAAGGGAGCGCTGCGGGTGGGGATGGATGCCGATGTGGTGATCTACGATCCGCGCGTTGAGACTACCATCCGCGCAGACCGCCTTCACAACCTGGCCGGCTATACGCCCTACGAGGGAATGCCGGTGCAAGGCGCGGTGCGAGACGTGTTCGTGCGCGGACGCCAGCTCGTCCAAGCGGGAGACTTCCGCCCTGCGCCAGGGTGGGGCAGATTCACAGCGGCACGTCCGAGATAGCTGACCAAGATCTGGAGCGCGAAATGTTGCATCGTTCTGTTACGGACGCCCTTGTCGCCGCGATCGGGACCGATCGCGTCCTTACATCGCGGCTCGAACTCATGACCTACTCCTACGACGCGACCTGGCTGGAGGCGCTGCCTGACGTCGTGGTGTTGCCCCGGACGACGGCGGAGGTCGCCGCCGTCATGCAGATTGCCTCGCGCGCACTTATACCAGTCGTGCCCCGCGGCGCGGGCACCGGCTTATCCGGGGGCACGATACCACTCATGGGCGGCATCGTCTTGTCCCTGACTCAAATGAAGAAGATCATCGAGATCGATCCCGAGGATTCCATCGCGGTGGTCCAGCCGGGCGTGGTCAACATGGACCTTCAACGCGCAGCACAACGCCTGGGCCTTTTCTTTCCGCCCGATCCCGCATCCTGGGAAACCGCAACCATCGGCGGCAACCTGGCCGAGAATGCCGGCGGACCCCGGTGCCTCAAGTATGGTGTGACGAAAGACTATGTTCTCGGCCTAGAAGTCGTGCTTCCAGACGGCCGCACGATGCGCACAGGCGGTCGAACCATCAAGAACGTCGCCGGTTATGACCTGACCGGACTCTTTGTCGGCTCCGAAGGCACGCTGGGCGTCATTACGGAGGCGACTCTCAAGCTCTTGCCCCAGCCAGCGCGCCGCGGAACGGTGCTCGCCGTCTTTGAGAGCGTGGAGGGGGCCTGCGCGGCCGTCAATCGTGTGCTTGGGTCTGGCGTGCTGCCTCTGACCACCGAGTTGATGGACAGCCACACCATTCAGGCGGTTCAACGAGAGCGTAACTATGGGCTGCCCGTCGATGCTGGCGCGGTGCTCCTCATCGACGTCGAAGGCAGCGAAGAAGCCATCCATTACGAGAGCCGTGTCGTAGCGGAGGCGTGTCGCTCGGCGGGGGCTCTCGATGTGCGCTCTGCCACCGATCCAGCAGAGAGTGCTCTGCTTTGGGCAGGAAGGCGGGCCGTGTCTGCATCGCTGGCGAACCTGGGCGATAAGCTCGGTGAAGACATAGCCGTCCCGCGCAGCCAAATCCCCGAAATGGTCCGGCGGGTGCACGAAGCCAGCCAGCGGCTCGGTCTTCGCACCGTTGTGTTCGGTCATATCGGCGATGGGAATCTGCACCCTAACATCATTTGCGATCGCACAAACCCTGAGGAGATGAAGCGCGTCGAAGAACTTGTGGCAGAAATCTTCAACGCGGCACTCAGTCTCGGGGGCACGATCACCGGCGAGCACGGTGTTGGAATCTCCAAACGACCCTATATCAGACAAGCCCTCGATCCGGTCGCATATCAAGAAATGCTCGCTGTCAAGCGTCTGCTCGACCCACAAGGCATTCTCAACCCGGGGAAGATCTTCGAAGAGACCATGACCGCGCCCGTGAGGTCCTCAGATGCAACGTTATGACATGGACCGCGTCGAAAGCCATTCCAGAATGACGGCATTCCACGTCCGCTCTCCGGTGAGCTTCACGCAAGAACGCGACCATGCGTTGTCAGTGCCTTCATAGCCACCTCCTCAGCACAGCCGACAGCGCGGCAGCCAGAATCGCCGTGACTGGAATCGTCGTCAGCCAAGCCGTGACAATCTGCCTGGCGGTACCCCAACGAACCTTGGAGACGCGCTCGGCCGAACCGACGCCCATAATCGCCGAGCTGACGACCTGTGTCGTACTCACAGGGCCACCTATTAGCGCGGCCATGATGATGACCGAAGCCGAGGCAAACTGCGTGGTGAACCCATGGATGGGCCGAATTTTGTAGAACTTGCCGCCCAACGTCCGGATAAGCCGCCAGCCCCCGGTGGCGGTGCCGGCCGCGATGGCCCCCGCGCAGATTGCGATGACCCACAGCGGCACGCGGAAGCTCGGTATCGATCCGGCCGAGACCAGCCCCAACGTAATGATCCCCATCGTCTTCTGCGCGTCGTTTGTGCCGTGGGAAAGCGCTAACGCCAACGCCGTCACGATCTGCCCCCGCTTGAAAAAAATATTGATGCCCGGAGTCGCTTCACGCGCCAGAAACAGCACCGTCTTCATCACCAGGTAGCCCGCGAGCAGGCCAAGGGGGGGTGAAATGGCGAGCGCCAACAATACTTTGCCTAGCCCGGCCAACCTCACGACGCCGAATCCACTGTCAACGATCGCCGCGCCGATCAGTCCGCCCACCAGCGCGTGAGATGAACTGGATGGAATGCCCAGCCACCAAGTGAACACGTTCCAGGTGATCGCGGCGATAAGCGCAGCCACCACGACCACAAGCCGTATCTCGCCCTCATTCAGCACTTCGTGGCCGATGGTCGTGGCAACGGCGACCCCGAATAGGAATGGACCGACAAACTCTGCGATGGCCGTGATCGTCAACGCCTGCCGGCCCGTGAGAGCACGCGAGGCGATCATCGTCGCGACAATGTTTGAGCTGTCGTGAAACCCGTTCAAGAAGTCGAAGACCAGCGCCAACACGATCAGCAACAGCAACTGCAAGGGGACTCCAAACACACCCTACTCCTTGTTGTCGCGTTCCACGGTGACCAGGCCTCTTTCGGCCAACCAACTCAAGCCGTCAGCGATCTGTTCCGCCGAGCTGGCATTCCGGAACTCGCAAGTCCGTAAGATGTCGGTCGGGAGATGACGCGCAACCATGTTCCACCTCATCTCCCCGTATCCCACGGGCAGGTGGTCATCCATGCCGATGATGTCGTGCAGATGCACGCCGATCATCCTGTCCGCGAAGCGTGTGAGCCAGTCCTCGTGCAGGCTGTAGCCCTTGTACTCCGATTTTTCCGCATGGCCGATGTCATGCCAGTAGCCGACCGTTTCGCCAAACCCCGACGCGAGTAGCTCATCCAGTTCGTGAATCAACGGGATATCGAAGTAATGATCGCGGTTTTCCACTCCCAGCCGGACGCCGCGCGGCGCGGCGTATCTGGCCAGCTCACCCAGGCTACGCCGCACAGACGCCAGGTGCGCAGCGGCTCGCTCGCTGCGCGCGGCCATCATTATCGATTTGGCCTCCTCGTATGCGGGGGTGTCGCGTTTGCCTTCCTTGTAAAGACGCGTCAACACGGCTTCAAGCGACTCGTCCATGTTCACCCGGCCGGAGTGGACGATCACAACCCGCGCCCCCAGATCGTGGGCCAGGTCTATGCTGCGTCGAACGGCCTCAACGCCGCGCCGCCGGTCTGCTTCGTCGATCGCAGAAATCAGCCAATCTCGCTCCTTGAGCTCTGCCACCGACACATCCGATGGGCAAGGCTCATGGACGCTGGTGATGCGCCGGCCGTTGAGGTGCACGCTCTCGAGCATGGCCGAGTCGACGCCATGATTCAGCTCGAAGCACGTGAAACCGGCCGTTTGCCCGGCCTCAAAGAACTCACCAAAACGCGCAAACCGCTGGATGCCCCACATGGTAGACAGGGCCACATGACACGTTTTCACTGGCCGCACTTCGGTTGCTTCCCTATTTGGCACTTAGAATCTCACTGATCTCACGCGTGGCCCAAAGTGCAGCGCCGGTGGTGTCGACAACCATGTCGCATGCCTCCAGCTGCGGCAGGTAGCACTTCTGAGCCATCAGAAACTGCTCTCTGAAAAACCTGTTGCGGAAGTAGTTAGGTTCGTATTTCTTCCGATAATCGACGTCTCGTTTCCATTTCCGCTTCATCCTGACCGCATCATCAGTCAGATATACCACCTTGATCCCGATCAGGTGCGCAACATCACTCAGCAGAAACGGGAAATTGCCCTCGACCAAGACGATATCGGCCGGTTCGATCTCGATCGGAGCGCATCCCGGCTTCAGATTGCCGGCCAGGTTATGGCTGGAGGTGGCGCAAACGAAATCGTATCGAGGAGTGGCGATTTTGTGTCCCTGGCAGATGGCTTCCAGACTCTGTTTGAGAAGCTCAAAATGGAGTGCCTCTTTGCCGAGCGTGTCGATTCCTGTCTCCTCCCGATAGTCCCGGTCTGTCAGGAAGTTGTCCATCTCAATGGACGCTACTCTTGCGCCCGCCTCTTCAAGCAAGCCGCGCAGGCGCTCGACGATCTCGGTCTTGCCAGCCGCGGTTGGCCCAGCGACGGCGAAGAGGACAGGCGTTCCTTTAGCCGCGATGAGTCTCCTGGCACTTTCAACAAAGAGCTGATCAACCTCCGCATTCGCGGCCCTAAAATCCCTGTAGCCAACACCCTGGTAGCGCTCGAAGCGCTTCTGTCGCTGCTCGAAGCTCCTGAAGGGCATGCCCCCAAGGTGCGCCAACACTCCGTCGGTGAAATAGACCGTGCGGTGCAGAAAGTAGAATCCTCGGATGTCGAAGTAAAAGTGTTCGCCGACCCACTCTAGTGAGTACTCGCCCGTGACCAAACCAACAAAGAGCACGCGCGTCAGCCTGGCAATGTTCTCATCCAGCACAATCCGGCCGTCGACGCGTGGCTTGAGCTGGATCCGCGCATAGAAATCACTGCTGTTGACCCGCTTCTCGATCTCCTCCGCCCTGTCGATCTGTACCGAGCCCCAGCCCCCCTCGTCGGGGTAAAGATTCTGCAACGCATAACGAAACTCATAAAGTTCCAGGTCCTCGACGCCTGGATTGATCCGCCTCAACTTGTCATACAACGCTTCGGCGAACAAATCCTGATCGGCGAATAGGTTTGACACCGGCAACTCGTCCTCCGCTACACTATGCACCATACTTGCCTACGCGACCCGCGTTGGCAAGCGCAATCGGCATGATGTCCTTGGCCGGCAGCACTCCCAGGCTGCCTCGCGCACAAGCGCGCTCGCCGAACTCGCCGATGCCGTCTGGGCGCACGTGCGGGGCGTACAGCAGCGTCGGCACCGGATGCCAACTGTGCGATTTAAGCACGGCCGGCGATGAATGGTCGCCACTGACGATTACCACGTCTGGCCCGAGCGACAGCAGGCGCGGCATCAGCGCATCTACCTCCTCAATGACGCGCACCTTGCCCGCGAAGTCGCCGCTCTCGCCTGCTGTGTCGGTCTGCTTGACATGCAGATAGAAGAAATCGAAATCTCTCCAATTCTTCTCCAGCGCGGCAAACTCGTCTGCAATTGTCACGCCCTGGACGGCCAGGGTCGTCATCCCCACGAGTTTGGCAACCCCGCGATACATGCCGTTCACCGCGATGGCGGCGGCACGGAGGCCGAAAAGCTCCGCATATTGAGGCACCGCGGGAAATCGGGCGAAACCGCGCAGCAGGATCATATTGGCGGGCTGCCTGTCCCGCAACAGCCGGCCCGCTTGTGTGATGAATTGATTTGCCAGCGCTGCGGCTCGTTCGGAGTCTGGCCTGAGCGCGTTCACCGACAGGGGCTTCACGCCGATCGCTTGTGGATCCGTCTCGGTCAGGGCATCGCTCAGGCCAGCCCCTCGCATCACAAAGGCGAAACGGTGCTCCTTGACCAGCTCGACAAAGCAGTCGGCGCCGTCGAGCCGGATCGTCCGCAATAACTCCGCCAGCTCCCGGCTCGCCTCGGTCGGCAGCCGCGCGGCGCGACGATCCGTCAATACCCCCGCCGCGTCAACCGTGCAGAAATTGCCGCGCGCGGCCACGTCGTCAGGTCCCAGTTCAAAGTCGACCCCGAGCGCCTCCAGCGCCCCGCGGCCGATCTCGTACTCGAGTGGATCGTAGCCGAATATGGCAAGATGTCCCGGACCGCTGCCCGGTGTAATGCCCGGCCCCACGGGAACGGTCAGCCCCAGCGCCGATTGCGCGGCCAGCGCGTCGAGATTGGGCGTGGCCGCAGTTTCCAACTCAGTCTTGCCGCCCGGCTCCAACGGCAATCCACCGAGCCCGTCCATGATAATCATCGCAATCTTCGTGCGGGCCGGCACAATCAAGTCTTGCAGAAACCTGAGATTCATCAGAATGCCCCCATCCCGAAGGTGACGCGATTCCGCAGCAGAAACGGGATGTGTCGTTCTAGAGGATTTCGGCCATTTCCGGCGTTACCCATATGGCTGCGTCGGTCGTATCAACAACAATGTCGCACACCTGCATTTGGGGCTGATAACAGTCCATGGCCCTCAGAAACTGAGTCCTGAAGAAACGGTTGCGAAAGTAGTTGGGATCATACTTCTGCCGATAGTCAATATCGCGTTTCCATTTCCGTTTGAGCCTGATCGGATCATCTGTCAGGTACACCACTTTAACTCCGATGTAGTCAGCCAGCTCCTTGCTCTGAAATGGAAAATTGCCCTCAAGGAAAATGACATCAGCCGGCTCAATCTCCAGTGGAGCGCAGCCCGGCTTCAGGTTGCCGTCCAAATCGTGGCTGGAGACAGACGAAGTGTAGCGAGGAATAGCGATCCTTTGCCTTTGGATGATCGCCTGAAGGCTCTCCATAAAGAGTCCAAAATGGTAGGCTTCTCTCCCTAGCGAATTGATGCCCATCTCATCCCGATAGTCGTTGTCGAGAAGGAAGTTATCCATCTCGATGGAGGTAACCTTTCTTCCTAGTTGCTCAAGCGCACATCGCAAGCGCGCGACGATCTCGGTCTTTCCAGCGGCCGTGGGCCCGGCAAGCGTGACAAGAATGGGCGTGCCCTTCGCTGCGACGAGCCTCTTGACACTCTCGATAAAGCACTGATCCACCTGGGCATTAGCCTCTTTGAAGGCTTTGTAGCCCACACTCTGGCACCGTTCAAATCGCTTTTGCCCCTGATCGAAGCGCCTCCATGGCTCGCCGTCAAAATGCGCCAACACCTGATCCGTGAAATAGGTGGTGCGACTCAGGAAGAGAAAACCTCTGATGTCGAAATAGAAATGCGTTCGAACCCACTCTTCTGAGTAGTCTCCCGTGACCAGGCCCACGAAAAGCATGTCGGTCAACTGCACGATGTTTTCGTCCAGCACAATCTTGCCGTCGACCAGCGGCTTAAGTTGGATGCCAACATAGAAGTCGCGCGTGCCCATCCGCAGTTCGATATCTGCCTGGGCATCCAGCTTTACAGACGCCCAGCCTCCGGGCTTAGGGCACAGGTTGTCCAGTGCGTAACGGAATTCGTAGAGTTCCATTTCCTCCACCGCTGGGGCAATCGACTTCATCTTCTCGTACAGGAGAGAGGAAAAAACATCGGGATTGGACAACATGTGCGATGCCGACATACAGGTGCCTCCTAGCTCGCGACAACCTGCCGCCCGATGCCGAACACAAACGCATCGTACGCTCGTTTGGTCTTGGCATAGTTGCCATTGCGATCGAGCGCGATGCCTCTCCCAACGCCCGAAACGATTTGCCCGATGCCGATCTCGGCCACCCGGCGTCCCAGTTTCTCCAACAGCGCGGGCGCACTCCCCGGCTCAGTGCTGCGGCCGTCAAAGATCACATGCACGTAGACGTCGTTCAAGCCATACGCCTTGGCCATGCGCAGTAGCGCCAGCGGATAGTCAATCGAGCCATGTGAGCTTCTTTCCGAGAGCAGGCCGATCAGGTGCAGGCTGGCCCCGCGCTGCCGGACGTCCGCTATGGTGCGCAACAAAACCTCGTTGGTGTAGAACGAGCCATCCTGCATCGCCAGGCCTAGCCGCACGTCGTCCTGCAGCACCACGCGGCCCGCGCCGATGTTCATGTGACCGGCCTCTGAATTGCCTGGCTTGTCCGCCTGCAGTCCCGCCGCCTCGCCAGCAGCCTGCAACTGGGCAAGTCCATAGCGCTGCGTCAGTGCGTCCCAGGTCGGCGTCGCTGCGAGCCAGATCGGATTATTCTCGTCCTCCTTGCCGATACCCCAGCCGTCGAGGATGATGAGCAGCACGCGGCGCGCCCCTCCCCAGTCATGCTCGAGCGCCAGACTTGCGCCATCCATCGTTTGCGGCTGCGGGATGCCGAGCGCATGCAGTACGGTCGGCGCGATGTCGGCCAGCTTGCCATTGCGCAGGCGCACGAGCGACGGCCCAGCCGGATCCAGCAGGAGGAACGGCACGGGGTTGGCCGTGTGCGCGACGTGGGGCGTGCCGTCAGGGGTGGTCAGCTCTTCCAGGTTGCCGTGGTCGGCGGTCACGAGGACGACATAGCCAGCGGCGAGCGCGGCGTCCACCACCTGCCCCAGCCGCGTATCTACGGCCTCGGCGCACGCGAGCTTGGCGGCGCGGTTAGCCGTGTGGCCGATAACGTCGCCGTTGGCGAAGTTAGTTACGATCAGATCGTAGTGATCGGCGATGCCGAGCGCCACCCCGGCGGAGACCTCCGCCAGGCTCAGCTCCGGCGCCTGTTCAAAGGGAATCCTGGTGGGCGAAGGGATGCAGACATCGTGCTCGCCGAAGAATGGCTGGCTATTCCCGCCGTTGAAGAAAAACGTGACGTGTGCGAATTTCTCCGATTCGGCGATACGCAGTTGGCGCAGACCGGCGCGGGCCACAGCCTCTCCCAGGGTGTCCCTGATCTTCGTCGGTGCGAAGGCCACCGGCAGGTCCTTGAATTTCTCGTGGTAGAGCGTCAGGATGACGAAGGGGAGGTTGCTGAAATCGCGGCGCGGAAAGCGATCGAACCCCCGCTCGGTGAATGCCTCGGTCAACTGGATCTGGCGTTCGCCTCGCCTGCAGCAAAAGATCACAGCGTCGCCATCCTCAATCCGGCCAATCGGGGCGCCCTGCGCGTCCACCAGAACCAACGGTTCGAGGGCGTAATCGGTTTCGCCCTCGCGATACAACTCCCTCACTCCCTCGGCCAGAGCAACAGCGTCGGACGGCACAGGACGTGACGGGAAGATCTCCAGCAGGTCGCTGAGCTTGTGGATGATGAGATCGGGCCGGTCTTCGTCCGGGACAGGTGCGTCGCGGTCGTCGGGACTCGCCAGGATGATCACACTCCCGAAGCCGGCCTTGCGTGTCCCGAGGACATCCCGGGCGGTGTTATCGCCTACGTAGGCGCATCGCGCCGGATCAACGCCAGCCAACCGCGCGGCTTCCTGGTAAATGGCCGGGTCCGGTTTGCGCTTCCCGAAGACGGACGAGAGGATGACCGACTTGAAATAGGGGGCAAGTCCGTCGGCCTCAAGCCAGTCGGGGATCTCCCGGCTGGTGATGACGTTGCTGATGATCCCCAGAATGTAGCCGCGGCGGTGCAGCTCGAGGATGACTTGCCGGGCATCTTCCTGCACCACCCGCCGCCCCATGGTCTGGCGGTACTGGTAGGTCAGCTCAACCGCCAGCCCCGCGATCTCGTCGTCCGGATAATCGGGCAGCAGCCAGCGCGTCCACAGCTCGGCTTCAGGGGCTTCGATCAAGTGCTCGGTCGCCCACTTTCGGTAGACCTGGTAGTGCCGGTCAATCTCCTGGCAGAAGGTCTCGGGGTCTACGTGAGTCCCGACCAGCGTGGCGATCTGCTGCCGCGCCCGCGCCTGATGCGCCTCGTCTTTCAAGAGGATGCGCAAGGTATTGCCGAGGTCCAGGAAAACGGCATCAATCTCAGGAGTCATTGACCCTCAGTGGGAAGATATCCAGCAGCTCGCGGCACGAGCGAATGATCACGTCGGGCATGTTGTCGCCGGTGGGAGGCTCCCTCTTCTTCTTGGCCTCATCCATCAGGATGATGATCATCCCGAAGCCGGCCCGCCGGGTGCCCTCGACATCACGAAGTGGATTGTCACCGACATAGACGCATCGCGCCGGCTCGACGCCGATCCGCCGCGCGGCCTCCCAGTAGATCTCGGGCCCAGGTTTCCGGTTTCTGACCTTGGACGATAGCACCACCGCCTGGAAGTAGCCGGTGAGGCCGTCGGATTCGATCCAATCCGGGATCTCGGTCTCGGTGATGGTATTGGCGATGATCCCCAGGCGGTAGCCGCGCCGGTTCAACTCCAATACGGTTTCTTTTACGTCAGGCCGCGGGACGCGCCGCCCATCGTGATCGCGCCACAGTCTCGTGAGCTTTCCTGCCAGAGGGCCGATCTTCGCGGCCGGGAAATCGGGCAGCATGAAACGGGTCCACAATTCTTTCTCGGATGCTTCGGTCAGGGTCTCAAAAGACCACTTTCGGTAGGCTTTCCATCGTTCATCCAACTGTGCGAAGAACGTCGTCTCGGGGGTTTCTTGCGCTCCCACCAAAGACCTGAGCTGCTGCCTGGCCTCAGCCTGAAACGTCGCGTCTTCCACCACGATGCGCAGGGTGTTGCCGACGTCTAAAAAGATGGCTTCGATGTCCGGAATTCTCGCCGCAGCCTGTGGCGCTGCTGGTCGCTCGAATATGGGAACGTCAAGCAGGTCCGGCAGCGTCTCGGCGTAATAGTCAGCCCTGGCTTGCGGGTCGTATCGCACCGCCACGGTGGCCAGCCCTACTTGTTTGGCCCCCTCAAGCTCCCTGGCATCATGACCTACGAAGGCCGATTCAACCACCGAGAGCCGCGCTTGCTGGACTGCGTTCAGGAAGATGGCAGGATCTGGTTTGCGCACGCCCAATGTTGAGGAGCACGCCACGACATCGATATATTCGGCAACCCCTACTTGCTCAAGCCAATCCATTTTCTGTTCGAGCGGATAGATTGTGTCTGTGACAATGCCCAATAGAAAGCCGCGCCGCTTCAGCACCGCCAAGGTCTCTGGGCCACCCGGGACCGCGCGCACTGCGTTCGCGTGCGCCAGGATCTTCGCGACCAGCGCTGCGCGCTCTTCCGATCTGTCCACGCGATGGGTCCGGAGTACCTGGTCCCAATAGGCGACGGGATCGACGAAGCCCACGTTCGCACCTTGGTACATACTCTCGAGGAGCGCCTTATCCTCGGCAGAGAGGGGACCTGCGTAGCCCGCTTCCATGAGGATGCGGGCAGCGGCGTCATCCGTCCGTTCATCCCGCTCATAAAACACATCGGCTGCATCGAAGAAAATGCCTTTGATCGCCATCTCAATCGCCTCTTGCCATCCACCCCGGATGATGGATCGCCGTGCGGGCACTAGCACCCGTCGTTAGTGGTCTGTGGTCGACAGGGTTAGGGCCGCCACGACTTCCATAAGATCGTGAATTACGTGGTCCGGCGGTTCGGTGTCCGTTTCCCGGTCCAGTTTGTCGGTGAGAAACGACTTGATCAGAATCACAAGCCCATAACCGGCGCGACGCGCGCCGCTCACGTCCCGCGACACAGTGTCGCCCACGTAGGCGCATTCGATCGGCAGCAGTCCCAGCAGCCGGGCCGTTTCGAGGAAGATGTGCGGGTTGGGCTTGCGCCAGCCGAAGTTCGAGCTTGTCACGACGGGATCGAAGAAATGAGCGATGCCGTACTCGGCCAGTTTCACCTGTACCATCCGGCGGCTGATGATGTTGGAAATCACCGATAGTCGCAAGCCGCGTTCGCGCAACGCCTCCAGAGCGACAGGCGCTTCCGGCCGCAGGGTGCGAATATAGAAATGTGTCTCGTAGAAGAACGTGAGGTCTTCGGCGGCTTCCAGGAGACGATCTCTGGGCAGGCCGTGATCGGGAAAGATGTATTCCGTCCAGACCTGCCCCGGTGAGAGTTCGACCTCGCTAATCTCGCGCCAGCTTGTGTATGCCTTCATACCGGAAAGGACCGTCGCCTGCAATTCGGGCAGCGACAGATCCGGAGCGAGGCCCATCGCCGCCAGCAGTCGCTTCAACCCGCACGTGGCTTCGGTGCGCGTCGCATCATCGTAATACAGGTTTTCGAGCGTGCCGCCCAGGTCAAAGACGACGGCCTGGATGGGGTGGATCGCCATGTTCAGATAGTCCTCTTTCAGAGGTGAGTTCTAAGCAGGGTCTCTGGACACAGAACATGGTGCGTCCGTGTCCAGAGAAGCTCATTTTCGGGGCCGTCCCACTCCTACGGAGCGGTAAGCAGACTCACTGCCCAGAAGTCGCGTATTTGGCTGTTGTTCTTATACGCGAATAGATCATCGCTCGGCCAGAGCGAGACTTCAGATAGCGGAGGCATGCCTTCGGCAACGGTAAGGCCTTCGGCCGGTGGGTAGACACCGATCTTGTTCCAGGGATCGAAACCATCCTCCGAGAGAGCGAATTTGATGAACAGTTTGGCAGCATTGGGGTGCGCAGACTTGTTGGCAATGGCCAGATAGTTGGCTTTCAACACACCGCTCACTGGTTTGAGAGTGAGACAGGGCGCCATGGCCAATTCTCCATCCATCGTAGTCTCATAGCTGTCCCAACCGGTCCAGCCATACCCGGGTTCCACTGCTTTGTCCATGCCCAGCGTGGCATAGGCCGCGTCGACCTCATCGCCGCCGGGCTGGATGCCGGGTTTGTTCTGGGCCAGCTTCTTCAGGAACAGGTAACCTGCATTGGAGACGTCCTTGCTATACGCGGGGTCGGTGGTCCAGTCTTTGCCGTAGAATTCCTGGTAGTTCGCGGCCATTTGATCGGCGTGTTCTACGATCAGGGCGATCTTGGCTGTGGTGCTGGAATCAGCGATGGGATCCTCCATGTAGAACTTGCCCTTTAGTTTCGGTTCGGTCAGCTCCCACCAGCTCTTGAGCGGGCAGCCGTCCGGGTTGATCTCCTGGTTGTAGCCTATGACATCCGCTGCGCGGCGCGAAAGCGCATACGGCCGTTCTGGGGTCACCTCCTTTTCCACCACACCCGGGGGGAGGTACCACCAGATCCATTGATTGGGCATAAACTCGCCGTACAGCAGATGCCCGTCGCTGTTGAACCAGACATCCCCGACGACGTTCCCGGCTTCCTGCTCTGCCTGCATCTTGACGGCGATGTCATCGGTGTCACCACCCTCCAGTGCGATGTCGGGGTACAGCTCATGCCATTTGTCGAGTAGCTTCTCAAACTTGGAAGAGTTGGCGTAGACAACCACTTTCCCTTCCTTCTTTGCTGCCGCTTCGACGGCCGCCCAGTCCTCCTCGGCGGGCTGATACGGTCCCAGGCCATTTGCTTTCGCCCATTCCTCCGCAGCAGTGAGAGTGGGTCCTGGTACGGCGGTCGGCGGGGCTGCGGTCGGCGGGGCTACGGTTGGCGGTACGGCGGTCGGCGCCGGGGCCGCGGGAGCAGCGGTCGGCGGCACGGCGGTGGGCGGCACGACGGTCGGCGCCGGGGCCGCGGGAGCAGCGGTCGGCGCCGGGGAGGCGCAGGCCGCCAACAAGGTGATAAGCAAGAATGCGAGAGTAATCCTACTGAACCCTTTCATGTCTCCTCCTGGTTACCAGAGAATAGGTTGTCCACAGGACGCGTGATCGATCGAGGGCCGACGCTTCATCTGAGATTGGGTTGTTCAATAACTCCTCCTTTGGTCATGGCGAAATCAGATCGCCGCTCGCTTTGTCGTACAGGTTCAGAGTCGCGGGGTCGAAGCTCAGCCAGATCCGCTCATCCATCTTGGTCTTGCTGATGCCCATTACTTTGACTGTGACCTCAGTGTTTTCCAGGCGCGCTGATGATGGTTGAGTCGGCTCCCGACGGCAGAACCGAATATGCGGTAAACTCCGCAGCGCCCGGGATGGGTGTTGTCGAGATGGCGATATCTTCCGGCCGGGCGGCCACCACCACTTCTCCGGTCGCGTGGTGCGTGTTGAGGGTGACCTTGAATCTGCCCAAGTCGACCGAATTATGCCCATCCACGACACCATTCAGCAGGTTCACTTTGGGGTTGCCGATAAAATCGGCCACAAACAGGTTGGCCGGATAGTGATACACGCGGTCGGGGGTGTCTAATTGCTGCAGGACGCCCTCCTTCATCACTGCAATCTGGGAAGACATGGTCAACGCTTCCACCTGGTCGTGTGTGACATAGACCGTAGTCGCCCCGGAAACATGGTGCAGGTGTTTGATTTCCGCCCGCATATCCATGCGCAAGCGTGCGTCCAGGTTGGACAGTGGCTCATCCATCAAGAAGACCTTGGGGCGGTAGGCCAGCATGCGGGCGAGAGCGATGCGCTGTTGTTGCCCGCCGCTCATCTCGCGCGGATAGCGGTCCGCGTACCCCTCCATTTGCACTTCGGCCAGGGCTTCTCTTGTCCGCTTTTCAATTTCGGCCCTGGGCTGTTTCTGGATCTCCAGCGCGAAGGTCATGTTTTTTTGGACCGTCATGTGTGGCCAGAGGGCATAGTTCTGAAAGACAAGACCCAGGTCGCGCTTGCCGGGAGGTAGCGAGATGCCCCGCTCGCGAGAAAAGACCAGCTTGTCCCCGATAAGGATCTCTCCTCCATCTGGGTCTTCCAGGCCAGCCAGGCAGCGCAGCAAGGTCGTCTTGCCGCATCCGGAAGGGCCCAGAAGGGTCAGGAAGCTTCCGGATTCGACAGTCAGGCTGACACCATTGACAGCGACGACGCTGCCGAAACGCTTGGTGAGGTTGCGAATCATGATGGTTGTTGACACGGTTGCCTCTCCCTTACATTCCAAGACCCTTCTTAAGACTGCCGCCCCGGATTCGACTGATGAAAAAGTAACCAATTGCAACGAGCACGATCAGGATCAAGATGACAGCGTTCGCCATCTGGGCATCGCCGTTTTCGGTATAGAACATGGTCTGGCTGGCGAGCACTTGGGTTTGTGGCGTGACCAGCAGGATGATCAAAGACAGTTCGCGCATGGTGGTGATAAACGTCAGCAGGAATCCGGCGACAAAGCCGCTGCTGGTGAGCGGAAAGATAATGCGCCTGAAACGCTGCCAGATGTTGGCGCCGGCGACCATGCCCGCCTCCTCCAGTTCCCGGCCGACCTGCATCATGGCCGAAACCCCCGAACGGGAGGAATAGGGGATATGTTTGGCCACCGAGACTACCACCAACAGGGTGAAAGTCCCGTACAACGCTGGGATCGGCCCCAGTGGCTTAATGAACATCGCAATGTAGACTGCGCCAAAGGCAATGCCGGGGATCACGTACGGAATGAAGGCCAATTGCTCGACCAGTTTACTTAGCCGGGTACCCCGGCCTTTGACAATAGCATAGCCGAGAATAATACCCAGGAGGGCCGTGAATAAGGCCGTCCATATCGAAAGCCGGATGGAGTTCCAGGCGGTCATGTAGATTTTCGGGTTGCGCAGGACTCCAGGCTCTCCATGGTTATAAATCGTGTTGCGCGCTCCAATCCAGTGCTGTAAGGAGAGATTGCTCAGGCTGTAATTCCCATCCTGCAACATCAATGTGGAATAGACCAGAAGGCCCAACGGAACGACGATGACAAAGATCTGAAACACGATCGCGGCGATCAGCGCAACACGTTTCATCTTTCCCAGCTTGTTCACCTGCGCAACGAAGCCTCGTCCGCCAATCGTCTCGTAGCTCTTGCGCGTCCCGACCAATCTCTGGTTGAGTCGAATAATAGTCATAGACATTAGAACCAATACGATTGCCAGCACAAAGGCATCCGCTTTATCTCCAACGCCTATACTGCCGCGGATCATGGTGGCCACTACATAGTACCTGACCGGTGTTCCGAGGATATTTGGCCCACCGAAGGTGCCCAGCACCTTGGAAAAAGTCATGATGAAACCCGAGAGGATCGCCGGCAGGACGAGCGGGAAGGTGATCTTGCGCAGAATGCGCCAACGGCTGGCGCCCGCCAATTCTCCAGCTTCTTCCAGGTTGGAATCAATTGACATCAACGCCGCCGACACGAACAGGAAAAAGAACGTGTAGTAGTGCAGCGCGCTGCAGATGATGATGGGCACCGGCCCGTACGATAGCCAGCTTGGGGGGCTTTGTCCCACCAGGTACTCAAAAACTCCCGACGTTCCGCCAGAAAGCCTGTTCTTGAAAAACACGAGCCAAGCCTGGGCCAGGGTCCAGGATGGCATAATGTAGGGGATCACCGCCAGTTGATTGACGAGCTTTCTGCCCGGCATATCGGTGCGGACGACCAACCAGGCCAAGGAACCGCCGATCAAAAGCGCAAGCAGGGTGGCTCCAATTGCTATGGTCATCGAATGCTGAAGCGGGGTATACATGTAGATTTTCCCGAAAACGCCCGTAAGCATCCTGACATAGTGAAAAATCGTGAGTCCGCCGACCTCAGCGTCCGGGACGCGGGTGAGATCATGAGGCTGCCAGGTCACCGTAGTCGCAACCATGCGAAACAAAGGTATGATGACCATGTAGAACATCAAGACCAGCATGATCAAGGACAGAACGACTCGGGCGCTCGTCAGCCAGCGGATGAACCTTCTGGAGGAGGCAAGGAGTCGCAACGAAAACAGTTGCCGAGACGCCGGAGTGACAGCCATGCTTATACTCCTACGCTTGTCAAGTCATGCTGGGGAGTTCGAAATGATAAGCCACGCGCATTCTCTCCATCCGTTCAAGCGCGCCAAGGCTTTCCTGCGGCCGCGCCATTGCAACAGCCAGGATCAAGGCATTCACGATCGCCATCGGCACGGTCAACGAATGAAAAGTCGATACAGGTCCTCGGCGTGCGGCAAGCACTACATCCACCTTGTCTCGGAATGCCGCACCCAGGGTATCGGTGAGCAAAATACTGTGACAACCGACAGTGTGCGCGTGTTCCACCGTAGCGGCCAACTCGGTGCTCTTGTGATGAAATCCTGTGATCACGACCGCATCTTGCGGCTGAAGCAGTTGAAGCTTTTCGACCATGTCGCGGCCCGATTCGGTGATAGCGATGGCATCGATGCCGAAGCGCCGCAATCGAAGCTCAAGCAAATCGGCCAGGATGGCCGAGGGTCCACCGCCGCGCACAAACACCCGGCGGCCATTCAGGACGATCTCGACCGCCCGATCGAAATCAGCCGTGGAGACGCTGCGCTCGGCCTCAGCCAGGTATTGTATTTCCATATCGAGGACTTTAGGGAGGATGTGGCCCTGGCTGCCTGAAAGCTCGGCGAGTTTATGTTGGAGCCGGGCGGCCGGGGTAACCTGACCCCGGTAAAGATCCTGGATGGCGCGCTTAAGCTTCAGGAAAGCCATCGTAGCCAATAACCTTGGCGAAGCGCACTACCGTGGCTTCGCTCATTTGGAGGCGGCGCGCGAGGTCGGCCGCGGAGAGAAACGCGGCCTCATCATAGCTCGTTAGCAGGTAAGTAGCGATGCGCTGTTGGCTCTTGGAAAGGTCCAACATGCGCGCTTCGAGTTGACGGCGAAAACCGGCAAGTTCCTCGTCCATGAGTACTCCCGAGTCCTCAAAAGAGCTCTTGCGTGGATAATCAGGAAGCACGACCGCCAAATGATGCAAGATTATACCACATATTAATTCAGAATGCAAGAGAGATTTCATGTCAGAATCTTCTCTTGACAACCGCGATGCCCTGGTAGTATACTCTGACCGTCTTGCACACGTGTGCAAGACGGTCAGAGTATGGAGTAACAAGGCCCGCATTTCCATCAGCCAGCCCGCTCGTTCGGAGGAGTCAGGAGTGTCGTGAAGACCTCCATCAAGGATATTGCCCGGGCTGCCGGCATCTCCCATTCAACGGTCTCCAGGGCGCTGAACGACAGCCCCCTGGTCAACACCGAAACGAAGGCGCGCGTCCGGCGCCTGGCGCAGGAGTTGGGCTACTCGCCCGACGCGGCCGCGCGCAGCCTCGTCAGCGGCCGGACACGCACGGTCGGGGTGGTGGTCACAACCATCGCGGACCCGTTTGTCGCGGTTGTCATGGAGGGCATCGAGCGCACGGCCTACGCATGCGGCTATTCCCTGATCCTCGCCGCGTCGCACAACGAACCGCAACGCGAGATCGCAGCAGTCGAGATGCTGCGATCCAAGCGTGTTGACTCAGTGATCGTGACATCGTCGCGCGTCGGCACGCTGCACCAGGAGCGGCTCGGTTCCGCGGGCGTGCCGGTGATCCTGCTCAACAGCCACAGCCAGCAAAAGATGCCCAATGCATACTCCGTGCGGGTCGATGACATACACGGCGGCCGACTGGCCACCGAGTATCTGCTCGGGCTTGGTCACCGGCGCATCGCCCACGTGGCCGGCCTTGAAGGGCACAGCGATAGCAACGACCGACTCGACGGGTACCGGAGCGCTCTGGACGGGGCCGGCATCGCCTTTGATCCGGCGTATGTCGTAAGCGGGACCGGCCGGCTCGATGGCGGCCGCGAGGCGCTGCCGGCACTCCTGGAGCTGCGCGAACGGCCCAGTGCCGTCTTCTGCTACAACGATATGACCGCAATCGGGCTGCTCTCTGCCGCGCGGGCTGCGGGGGTGGCTGTGCCGCGTGACCTGGCGGTGGTCGGATTTGATGACATCCCATGGGCCGCGCACGTCACGCCGGCCCTCACCACGGTCGCACAGCCGATGTTCGAGCTCGGCGAGCGCGCAATGAACATGGCTCTCGTGCTCATGAGTCACAAGGGAATCGCCCCCTGCGATGTGACGGATGTGATCCTGCAGGGACAGTTGATCGTGAGAGAATCCACTTAATCATCAGGAGGCATGCATGAACAAAATGAAAGCACTCGTTTTCCGGGGTGGCGGCAAGCTCGAGCTCACCGAAATCCCGATCCCGAAGGTCACGCAGCCCGACGATGTGTTGCTCAAGGTGAAGGCGGTCGGCATCTGCGGCACTGACGTCAAGATCCTCGAAGGCAAGCACCACTTCAAGCAGAACACGGTGCTGGGCCACGAGTTCTGCGGCGAGGTCGTCGAGGTCGGCTCGCACGTGAAGTACATCAAGGTCGGGCGATCGCGTGGCGATTGACAACAACATCCGCTGCGGCTTCTGCTCCTTCTGCCGCATGGGCCTGAGCAGCCAGTGCGTCGAGATCAAGTTCAATGCGCTCGGCGTGATGCGCGATGGCGGCTACGCCGAGTACTGCGTCGTGCCGGAGAAGCAGTGCTTCGTGCTGCCGGACGAGATTGACGACGTGCTGGGCACGCAGGTCGAGACGCTGGCGACGGTGGTCAACGGCATGAACACGCTGCAAATGCTGCCCTACGATTACGTGATGATCCTCGGCTTCGGCCCGATCGGCTATCTCTTCGCCCAGTTCGCCAAGAACATCGCGGCCAAGGTCGCGGTGACCGAGATTGACCCGTTCCGCATCGGCGTGGCGAAGGAATGCGGGCTGACGGTCTGGAATCCGAACGAGGTGGACGTAGTCGAGAAGATCACCGAGTTCACCTACGGCCGCAAAGCCGACATCGTGATCGAGGCGACCGGCAACGCGCTCGACCAGGCGCTCCAGTGCGTGACGCCGGGCGGCAAGGTGCTGCCCTTCGGCATGGATTCGAGCGTCCACATCGACGTGACGCCGAACGAGATCACCCGCTGGGCGACGAAAGTCCTGGGGCTGTACCTGGGCCAGAACACCATGGTGCCCTCGATCCGCGTCTTCCAGGAGAACCGGCTGAACATGAAGCCGTTCTTCACCAAGGTGATCCCGCTTGGAGGATGGCCCGGAAGCGTTTTGCGACCTGGGCCTGGACGCCGCGACCATGACCCATGGTCCCAAGAAGGCTATGAAGATCGTGATGAAAGCATAGCTCCTCCTCACTCCCTCCCTCATCAGGGATGGATGGGGGAGGATGTGAGACGGCATGAAAAAATCAAGCGAGTGCGCAACGGAGCCGGACACAGACCTTCTGACTTTATTGCAGGCGCTGCGGCGTTCTAATATAATGAGGGTGTGATCGTTTCACGTTGGCGAGGTGATCTTTGACTGCATCACGCTACGCTGAACTGGTTGAACCAGGCAAGTTCGCCATCCGGGAAGAAAACCTGGTTCCCTCCGATGACCAACTCCTGATCCGCATCACCCATTGCGGTATCTGCCAATACGATGGCGTCTATTACAAGGGCATCGTTGGCAAGACACCCATGAGCATCGGCCACGAACCGGTGGGGATCGTCGAAGAGGCGGGGCGGAACGTACGAGGATTCGTCCCTGGTGACCGGGTGACTGGCCTGTATGCTT
This sequence comes from uncultured Chloroflexia bacterium, assembly GCA_963774265.1. Lineage (GTDB taxonomy): Bacteria > Chloroflexota > Anaerolineae > CG2-30-64-16 > CG2-30-64-16 > JALOOB01. The sequence goes on from CAVZDU010000001.1 coordinate 382,557, forward strand.
ACCTGCGCGCGTTTGCCACCTATGGCTTGGCCGAACCTCATCAGTTGATCAAAGTGCCCGACCACGTTCCCTCGGAACAGGCCATCGGCGAGCCGCTCAAGTGCATCGGCACGATTCTCCGTGCAGCCCCGCCCGAATTTGGCGATCACGTCCTGGTGATGGGCAGCGGTTTTATGGGCTTGCTGGTGCTGGCGGGCCTGGTGGGTCGCGGGGTGGCCTCACTGATTGCGGCGGATGTTCGCGAAGATCGTCTGTCTTTGGCCAGAGAATTCGGCGCAACCCATACGATCAACGCGCGCGACCCTGATTTCCTGGCCAAGGTGCAGGAAATCACCCACGGACACGGAACCGATGTCGTCGTTGAGGTGACCAGCAGCGCCGAAGCGGTGGAAATGGCGGCCAAAACCCTGCGTCGAACCCGCGGCCGGTACGTGCTGGCAGGCTGGCACGGCCAGCCCGGCACCTATACCCTGCGCAACTGGACTACCCGTGGCGCGATCATTCTGAGCGCCCATCCTTCGTTTTCAATGGATGAGTTTGAGGATATGCGCCGGGCGATGGATGGGTTGGCCCGAGGCGTCTTCCCGATGAGCCGTCTCGTCACCCATCGCTTCCCCCTGGACGAGATTCAAACGGCCTTTGAGATTGCGATGGCCGGGGCAGATGGCTACATCAAGGGCGTGATTATGCCCTAGTCGATGTCACCAGAACAGGCAAAACTTCATGTCAAACCTGGCCGTCGGCATAGATATTGGTGGTACCAAAATAGCCGCTGGCGTGATTGACTCGTCGGCTCGGGTCGTGGCCCGGTATATCTCCAAAACCCATGCCGGGCAGCCTCCTGACGATGTTATCGCGGCCACTGTGGAAGCTTTTCACGCCGTTCTTGCTCAGGCTGGCTTACAGCGAGGCCAGGTAGCCGGCTTGGGTGTAGGTTTCGGGGGGCACGTTCACGGGGCAGCCGGCCTTATCTTGACCAGCAGCAATTTGCCGGCCTGGGACAATTACCCTCTGCGCGACCACTTGCAGACCCGTCTCGGCGTGCCGGTTATCCTGGAGAATGACTCGAACTGCGCTGCCTGGGGTGAGTACCTCTTCGGAGCCGGGCAGGGATCACGCTACTTGTGCTATGTGACCTTTAGCACCGGATACGGCCTGGGAGTGGTCATTGATGGTAAGTTGTATGTCGGCGCCACGGGCACTACCGGCGAGTTGGCTCACATCGTCGTCCACCCTGACGGCCCGTTGTGCACTTGCGGCAAGCGTGGATGCCTGATCTGCTATACGGCGGGGTTAGGTATTTCCCGGCTCGTGCGTGAGCGGCTCGACCGGGGTGAACAGACGCTGCTGCGCGAGTTGTGTGGTCCGACACCTGCTCGGGTGGCCGGGGAAATCGTCGTTCAAGCTGCCGAACGAGGCGACCAGATGGCCCAGGATGTCCTGGCCATCGCCGCGCGCTACTTTGGTATCGGCCTGTCCAGCGTGGTCCAAATGTTCAACCCTGACCGGATTGTTATCGGTGGAGGGTTGGCGCATGTCAAGCACTGGTTAGTTGAACCGGGCTTGGTTGCGCTGCGGGAAAATGTTCATCCCGTGTTGCACAACTCAGCCGAGATCGTCTTCTCCCAACTATGGGAGGACGCGGGCATAATCGGCGCGGCGTCCCTGGTGTGGGAAGTTAAGGTATGAGGCGCACGCCTTTACAGGCGTACGCACCTTTGCAGGGGAGAGTCAACCGTCACGTCAGCGGAGCAAAGGAGCTGTCATGAGTGAGGCAACACCCGTTATCGAGGCGCGCGGCATCTGTAAGTATTTCGGGGCCATCACCGCGTTGGAGGATGTCAACCTCCGGCTCATGAAGGGCGAAGTGCTGGGGGTCGTCGGCGATAACGGCGCCGGCAAAAGCACGTTGATGAAAGTGCTGGCGGGCATGTATCCACCCAACAAAGGCGAACTGCTGGTTCAGGGAGAGTCGCTGCACTTCCGCAGTCCCCGCGATGCGCGCGACCGCGGCATTGAGATGGTATATCAGGATCTCGCACTGGCAGGCAACATGCGGATTCACGAGAACATCTTCCTGGGCCGCGAACACACCCGCAATGTACTCGGGTTCATTCCCCTGGTCAATCACAAATTGAATGCGGTGGCCGCGCAAGAACACCTGGATCGGCTCAAAATTCAGGTCAAGAGCGTGAACCAGCGAGTGGAGGAGCTATCGGGCGGACAGCGCCAGGCCGTCGCCATCGCGCGCGCCACCGCGTTCGACGCACATGTAGTCATCATGGACGAGCCGACGGCGGCGTTGGCCATCAAAGAGGTCAGCAAAGTGCTCGACCTGATCAAGGACCTAAGGGATAACGGCATCGGCGTTATCCTGATCAGCCATCGTTTGGACGACATTTTCTATGTCTGCGACCGGATCATGGTGCTGTTCCATGGGCACAACTTCGCCGAAGCACCTCTGAGTAAGACCGACCGCAATGAAGTTATCGGCTGGATCATGGGCAACAAGCGCAAGGATAACGGACCCGCAAGCACCGACCTGCATTGATGCACGCGCATTCCAAAGGATAGAGGGCAATCCCATGACAGACTCACCTATCTCGCAATCGGAAACCGCCCGCCAAGAAAGCTTGCGCATCAAATTAATACCCTTCATTGATCGCTACGGCGTGCTGCTGCTCGTAATGGCGATGGGAGCGGTGTCCTACCTGCTTGAACCCGAAGTGTTCCTGACGTGGGGCAATATCAGCAACATTTTCCGCCAGATTGCATTCAACGCCATGCTTGCGCTTGGCGAGTTTCTTGTGATCCTGACGGCAGGCATTGACCTGTCCGTCGGCTCAGTGCTGGCGCTAGCGATGATGTCCACCGCCGTATTGGGGCGAGATGGTTATCCGACACCGGTCCTGCTCGTGACACCCCTTCTCGTCGGCATGGCCTGCGGAATCGTCAACGGGCTGGGCCTGACCAAGCTCAGGCTGCCCCACCCGTTCATCATGACGCTGGGCATGCTCAACATTGCCCGCGGCGTGACGAATCTGATTTCGGGCGGCGTGCCGATCAGCGGCCTGTCTGAGCCGGTGCGCTGGATGGGCGCGAGCAATATCACCATCGCGAACGTGGAAATTCCAGTGAGTCTGCTGGTGATCGTGGTGGCTTATGCGCTGGTTGGAGTCTTTTTGCATTACACGCGCACAGGCCGGCATATCTATGCTATCGGCGGCAATCCGCAGGCCGCGCGCGTGAGCGGCATTAACGTGGATCGCACGTTGGTGCTGGTGTACGGCCTGTGCGGTATGCTGGCCGGTTTCTCCGGTCTGTTGTTGGCCGGGCGCACCGGCTCGGGTTTTCCCAACGCGGGCCTGGGCCAGGAACTGGACGCGATCTCGGCCGTCATCATCGGCGGCGCGAGCTTTTTTGGGGGGCGCGGCTCAGTGTTGGGCGTGTTTGCAGGCGCGCTGATCATCGGCCTGCTACGTAACATCTTGAACTTGCAGAATGTGCAGGTCTTCTGGCAGCAGGTGTTCATCGGCGTGGTGATCATCGGCGTGGTGTATTTTGACGTGCTGCGCCGCCGCGCCGGTTCGACGAACGCCTAGAGCACCGGTCAAGGTGTCCCGGAACGATTGTGACCCGGCCCGTTCAATCGGTGACGCAATGACAGGAGGTGATGTATGTAGGAGGAGATGCGGTGCCCGCATCCAGCAAGTTGCTCGACTCTCGGAGCTGCACTGGCAGCCCATATCTGAATCAGGTCACTCACCTAACAAGGAGGAACTATGAAGGTCTTTAGGCTCGTAAGCCTGTTGATCGTCGCGGCCATCGTCCTGACGTCGTGCGCCACCCCCACAGCTGCACCGCAACCCACCTCCGCCTCTGCGCCGGCGGCAGCTCAACCGACTACGGCACCGGCTGCGCCAGCAGCAAAGCAGCCCCAGGACATCAAGATCCTGGTGAACATGAAGGGACCTGGCGGCGGCAACCCGTTCTGGGCCGCCGTGGAACAGGGCGCGATCGACGCCGGCAAGGCGCTCGGCGTGCAGGTGACTGTGATGGCGCCGCCGGCCGAGTCCGACGTGCCCGCGCAGATTGCCCAGATCGAAGACGCACTGACCAAGGGTGTGGACGGCATCGCGCTCGCACCGACCGATCCGGCCGCGCTCGCACCGGTCGTGCAGAAGGCACTGGACAAAGGTGTCAAGGTGGTGTTCATTGACACCAAGGGCCAGAACGAAGGCGTCACCTTCATCGGCACCAACAACGAAGCCGGCGCCAAGCTGGCCGGCGATTACATGTGCAAGAACCTCAAGTCGGGCGACAAGGTCGCCATCTTGCAGGGCCTCATCACGCAAAGCACCGGCAAAGCACGCGCCGATGGCTCCAAAGCCGGCCTCTCGGCCTGCGGTCTCAACATCGTCGCTGAAACCCCAGCTGAATGGGACACGGCCAAGGCCCAGGCTGCCATGGAAGACATCCTGACCAAGAACCCCGACCTCAAGGGGGTCTTCGGCAGCAACGACAACATGGCGCTCGGTGCCGTCGAAGCCATCAAGAACGCTAAGCTCACCGGCAAAGTCATGGTGGTCGGCTTCGACGCCAACCCGAACGCGGCGGCGGCGGTGTTGGCGGGCCAGATGAACGCGACGGTGGCCCAAGCGCCGTCAAACATGGGCAAGTTCGGCGTCGAGAATCTGCTCAAGCTGATCCAGGGTGAGACGATCCCCGGCAACATCGATACCGGCACGGAACTCGTCACCATCGACAACGCGGCCAAGTATGCACCCGCCGGAGCAGCGCCGGCAGCGGCAACGAAGGATCTCAAGGACATCAAGATCCTGGTGAACATGAAGGGACCTGGCGGCGGCAACCCATTCTGGGCCGCCGTGGAGCAGGGTGCGAAGGACGCCGGCAAGGCGCTCGGCGTGCAGGTGACTGTGATGGCGCCGCCGGCCGAGTCCGACGTGCCCGCGCAGATTGCCCAGATCGAAGACGCACTGACCAAGGGTGTGGACGGCATCGCGCTCGCACCGACCGATCCGGCCGCGCTCGCACCGGTCGTGCAAAAGGCGCTGGACGAGGGTGTCAAGGTGGTGTTTGTTGACACCAAGGGCCAGAACGAAGGCGTCACCTTCATCGGCACCAACAACGAAGCCGGCGCCAAGCTGGCCGGCGATTACATGTGCAAGAACCTCAAGTCGGGCGATAAGGTCGCCATCTTGCAGGGCCTCATCACGCAAAGCACCGGCAAAGCGCGCGCCGATGGCTCCAAAGCCGGCCTCTCGGCCTGCGGTCTCAACATCGTCGCTGAAACCCCAGCTGAATGGGACACGGCCAAGGCCCAGGCTGCCATGGAAGACATCCTGACCAAGAACCCCGACCTCAAGGGGGTCTTCGGCAGCAACGACAACATGGCGCTCGGTGCCGTCGAAGCCATCAAAAACGCCAAGCTCACCGGCAAGATCATGGTGGTCGGCTTCGACGCCAACCCGAATGCGGCGACGGCGGTGCTGGCGGGCCAGATGAACGCGACGGTGGCCCAAGCGCCGTCAAACATGGGCAAGTTCGGCGTCGAGAATCTGCTCAAGCTGATCCAGGGTGAGACGATCCCCGGCAACATCGATACCGGCACGGAACTCGTCACCATCGACAACGCGGCCAAGTATGCACCCGCCGGAGCAGCGCCGGCAGCGGCAACGAAGGCAGCTCAAGGACATCAAGATCCTGGTGAACATGAAGGGACCTGGCGGCGGCAACCCGTTCTGGGCCGCCGTGGAGCAGGGTGCGAAGGACGCCGGCAAGGCGCTCGGCGTGCAGGTGACTGTGATGGCGCCGCCGGCCGAGTCCGACGTGCCCGCGCAGATCGCCCAGATCGAAGACGCACTGACCAAGGGTGTGGACGGCATCGCGCTCGCACCGACCGATCCGGCCGCGCTCGCACCGGTCGTGCAAAAGGCGCTGGACAAGGGTGTCAAGGTGGTGTTTGTTGACACCAAGGGCCAGAACGAAGGCGTCACCTTCATCGGCACCAACAACGAAGCCGGCGCCAAGCTGGCCGGCGATTACATGTGCAAGAACCTCAAGTCGGGCGACAAGGTCGCCATCTTGCAGGGCCTCATCACGCAAAGCACCGGCAAAGCGCGCGCCGATGGCTCCAAAGCCGGCCTCTCGGCCTGCGGCCTCAACATCGTCGCTGAAACCCCAGCTGAATGGGACACGGCCAAGGCCCAGGCTGCCATGGAAGACATCCTGACCAAGAACCCCGACCTCAAGGGGGTCTTCGCCAGCAACGACAACATGGCGCTCGGTGCAGTCGAAGCCATCAAGAACGCCAAGCTCACCGGCAAGATCATGGTGGTCGGCTTCGACGCCAACCCGAACGCGGCGGCGGCGGTGCTGGCGGGCCAGATGAACGCGACGGTGGCCCAAGCGCCGTCAAACATGGGCAAGTTCGGCGTCGAGAATCTGCTCAAGCTGATCCAGGGCGAGACCATCCCCGGCAACATCGACACCGGCACAGAACTCGTCACCATCGACAACGCGGCCAAGTACAAGTAATCGGCATCCGGGTTCCCAGGTCGCAAAGTGCGTGCCAGCCTTTGCGGCCTGGGAACCGCAATCGAGGCAAACATGACAGACAGAGTCAACATCGCCGTCATCGGGACGGGGCGTATGGGCAGCGTCCACACGCGCAACCTGGTGCGCAAAATCCCCGAAGCTAACGTCGCCGCGGTGTGCGACATCCGACTGGATGTCGCACAGACCCTCGCCGACGAGCTCGGCATCCAACGGGTCGTGGCAGACTATCACGAGTTGCTGGCCGATCCAGATATACCGGCCGTTCTCATCGCGACGCCGACAGATACCCATACCATGATCATCGAAGACGCGGCTCGAGCGGGCAAGCACATTTTTTCCGAGAAAGCCGCTCTCGCTCGATCTGGCCAGCATTGACGCGGCGCTGGACGTGGTGGAGCAGGCCGGGGTCAAGTTGCAGGTAGGCTTTAACCGGCGTTTCGATCAGAGCTTCAGGCGCCTCCGAGAAGTCGTGGCCTCGGGCCAGATTGGCCGGCCCTGCATCTTGCGCATCACCGACCGCGACCCGGAGCCGCCTCCGATTTCCTACATCAAGAACGCCGGCTGTATCTTTCTCGACCTGACCATCCACGATTTTGACATGGTGCGTTACCAGATGGGGGATGTGGAAGAAGTCTATGCAACCGGCAATGTCCTGATCAACCCGGAGATCGGTGAAGTGGACGATATCGATACCGCCGTGGTCACGTTGCGCTTCGCCAACGGCGCGCTCGGTTTGATTGATAACAGCCGCCAGGCCGTGTATGGCTACGATCAGCGCCTCGAAGTGCTGGGGACAACCGGCGCGGTTATGGCGAATAATCAGACGATAGACACAGTTTCGCAAGCCGACGTTAATGGTTTTCACTCATCCGTGCTGCCCCACTTCTTCATGAACCGGTATGCGGAAGCGTATGTGACCGAAGTGCGGGAGTTTATCGAATGTGTTCGGGACGACAAGACGCCATCGGTCACCGGGCGTGACGGACGACTCGCGGTGGTGCTTGCCCATGCCGCTATCAGGGCATGGAAAGAAAATCGTCCGGTCAGGTTGAGTGAGATCGGATAGGACGGCTCTCCTTTGGACGCCCAGCCCGTCCCTAATCTGCAACCATCAGGAGCTACTTCATGTCAAGCCAAGTGATTCCGCAAGGTCTTCTACCCACCAACCTCCCCGACCTCTTCTTCGAGGACAACGCGGTCGGACGGATGAAGAAGGAAGTCTGGGATGCCAGCGACGCCCAGATCGACGCCATCCTGGCCGAGTACGGCGTGCCTTCCCCGGTGGAGTGGGGCAAGCCCGGCTCCTATATCCAGACGACAACGCGCTGGCAGGTGGAGGAAAACCGGAAGAAGAACGACATCGTCTTCATTCCGGTCGGCTGCACTGAGCTGCACGGCCAGCACCTGCCCAGCGCATCCGACACCCTCTACGTCAGCCAGATCTGCGAGGGCGTGCGGCGCTACACCGCCAAGCGCGGCGCTGCCGTCAACCTGGCGCTGCCCCCGCTGAACTACGGCGCGCATCCGTACCACCACGTCGGCATGCCCGGCACCGTCATCGTGCGCGAGCACGTCGTGCGCGAGATGATGATCGACGTGATGCTCGGCCTGTGGAACGACGGCTTCCGCAAGCAGCTCATCGTCAACAACCACGGCCAGTTGTGGGTGCTGGAGTCGGCGGTGCAGGAGTTCCAGAAGCGCTACCAGCTTCCCGGCATCTTCCGGGTGATCGACTGGCACCGCGGCGTGCGCGAGTTCTTCCGCGCCACCGACCGGGGCGGCCGGCTGGACACCAACTTCGTCCACGCCGACGAATCGGAGACCTCGCTGGGCCTGCTGCTGCACCCCGACATGGTGGACATGAAGTACGCCGTCGACACCGAGGGCAAGAGCTATCTGCCCGACGGCCACTTCGACAAGTCGGTGGATCCCTTCGGCCGGCCGTCCCGCTGGTCGGAAGGCGAAGGCCACTTCGCCATCGAGATCGCGGCCACGCCGGAGGGTGTGGTGGGCAAGTCCACGCACGGCGCGGCCGAGAAGGCCAAGCGTCCCGATGGCGGCCATCCTGAAGTACCTGACGCTGTGGAACGACCACGTGCTCGAGGCCTTCCCGCCGGGCAAGGTGCCGCCGGTGGAGGAAGTCACGTTGCGCACCGAGCGGGACATGGAGCCCTACCTGCGCGAGCCGCTGAGCGAGGGCTGGAAGCCGGTCTACGCGCTGCCGCGGATCGGGCAGGGGACAGAGGTCTGAACTCAGTCCAAGGTGGAACTTGCAGGCATACCTCCAAGGTCTCGGAGACCTCGAAGGTTTGTGTAGGCAGGTTCCATCTTGGAATCAATATAGGGCCGACTAGGCGAGGAGACAACAGCATGAAGGGCAAGATGCAGGGCGTGACCCTGGTTGCGGATTGGGCGCCCAAGCCGGGTTTCACACTCGGCGCGAAGGACATCGAAGGTCGCCAGACCTATCTGGGCAGCCAGGTATGGAAGAACCCACGGATCGAGATGCGAGAGTACGACATCCCCATCACCGGGTCCGGAAGAAGTGCTGCTGGAGGTCAAGGCGTGCGGCATCTGCGGCTCGGATGTCCACATGGCCCAGGCGGAGCAGGACGGCTACATCTTCTACCCCGGGCTGACGGGCTTTCCCTGCATTCTCGGGCACGAGTTCTCGGGCGTGGTCGTCGAAGCGGGCAAGAATGCGTTCGACAAGCGAACGAACAAGCCCTTCAAGGGCGGCGAGCCGGTCACGTCGGAGGAGATGCTGTGGTGTGCGCAATGCCGTCCGTGCGCCGACGGGCAGCCCAACCACTGCGAGCGGCTGGACGAAGTGGGCTTCAACGTCAACGGCGCGTATGCCAAGTACATGGTGCTGCCGTCGCGCACGCTCTGGAGCCTGGAGCCGCTGAAGAAGGTCTACAAGGGCGACGACCTCTTCATCGCCGGCAGCCTGGTGGAACCCACCAGCGTGGCCTACAACGCCGTGATCGAGCGCGGCGGCGGCATCCGCCCGGGCGACCGCGTCGTCATCCTGGGCGGCGGGCCGATCGGCCTGGCGGCCTGCGCCATCCTCAAGCGAGCCGGAGCATCCCAGGTCATCATCTCCGAGCCGCAGGAAGAGCGCACCCGGCTGGCGCTGCAGATCGGCGCGGACTACGCCATCAACCCGCTCAAGGAGGACTTCGCCGAGCGCGTGCTGGAGATCACCGAGGGCATGGGCGCCGATCTGTTCATGGAGGCCACCGGCCTGCCGACGGTGGTCTATCCCGGCATCGAGCGCGTCATCTGGGAGGGCCGGACGCTGAACAGCCGCGTGGTGGTGACGGCCCGCGCCGAGGCCAAGATGCCGGTGACCGGCGAGGTGCTGCAGGTGCGCCGCGCCAGCATCATCGGCGCGCAGGGCCATTCGGGGCACGGCAACTTCCCGCGCGTGATCGAGTGCATGGCCACCGGCATGGACATGACGCGCATCAGCACCAAGAAGATCACGCCTGGAGGAGGTGCCGGAGAACATCATCAAGCTGCAGACCGATCGCAGCGAGTGCAAGATCACGTACGTGGCAAGCTGAAAACCAGCAGTCTTGAGATGGCCCTGCGTCGCAGGTGTTCGCAGGGCCAGGTCGGGAGAGCGATGAAGATCCAGTTTCTCGGCACCGGCACCGGCCTGCCCAGCCGTGGTGGCTGGGCTGATGAACGAGGACGGGGAATGAATAGAGAGAGGCAAGAGATCGGAAACAGGATCGCCCAGGGCGGTCGCCCAGGGCGAATGAGTGTCGTACTGTCCACGCAGCCGGCCCGTTTTGAGGCGGTGGCGTTCAAAGGGGATTTCGAGGCCAACCTGGCGCGCATCGCAGGATATGGTTACGAGGGCGTCGAGCTGGCCGTACGCGAGCCGGCACTCCTGGACGCCGACGACGTGTGGGCGAAAGTGACCGCCGTCGGGCTGACGGTGCCGGCCATCGGCACCGGACAGGCCTGGGGCGAGGAGGGGCTGTCCTTCACCGATCCCTCGGCCGAGGTGCGCGCCGCTGCGATCGCACGGGCCAAGAGCCACATTCCGTTGGCCGAGCACCTGGGCGCCACAATCATCATCGGCCTGCTCCGCGGCATCTTGCGGCCGGGAGTTGGTCGCGACCAGGCCATGGCCTGGCTGGTGGCCGCACTCGAGGAGTGCTGCGACGCGGCAAAGGGCGCAGGCGTACGCCTGGCCCTGGAGCCGATCAACCGCTACGAGACGACGCTCATCAACACGGTTGCCCAAGGCATGGCGCTGCTCGAGGCCGTGGGCGCGACCAACCTGGGCCTGCTGCTGGACACCTTCCACATGAACATCGAAGAGCCGATCATCGAAAACAGCATCCAGCAAGCGGGCGACCACATCTTCCACTTTCATGTGGCAGACTCAAACCGCTGGCATCCGGGCGCGGGGCATCTGGACTTCGCAACGATGCTCACGTCGTTGTTCGGCACGGGCTACACCGGCTTCGTCAGCGGGGAGTTCTTGCCGATGCCGGATGCAGAAACGGCAGCGCTACGAGGGATTAAACATCTGCGCGGCCTGACAGAATCAGGCCATCCTTAGACGTCACACCTTCAGGAGGGGCAGTGCTGCTTGGCTTTCACGGCGCTACCACGATGACCAGCGACCTGGAGACAGATGTCGCCGCGACCCGGCGGGCAGGGTTCACGGCATTGGAACTCTGGGCATCCAAGATCGACCGGTATCTGGCCACGCATTCTATCGCGGAACTGCGGGGCTTACTTGAGAGCAACGGCATCGCGCCGATGAGCATCAACTCGATCGAGTTCATCGCGTTTCGCAGCGATGACGAATATCGCGGGATCAAGGAGCGCTGCAAGCAGCTATCCGAAATCTGCGAGCAGATCGGCTGTCCGGTCGTGGTGGTCGTTCCCAGCCCCACCCCCGATCGCAACGTGCCGTGGGATGATGTGGTGGCGGAGTACGTGAAGGTGCTTCGGGAGTTGGCGGATATCGCTGCGCCGCATGGTGTGGGGCTTTCCTTCGAGTTCCTGGGCTTCGGTTGGTGCACGGTTCGGACGCCGCGCGCCGCGTGGGAAATAGTCAAGAAGACCGGCCGCGCCAACGTCGGCATCACGGTCGACTGCGCTCATTTTTATGGAGGCGGCGGCCTGATGACAGAGCTCGACGATCTCGACCCCTCCCGCATCTTCGTGTTCCATCTCGACGACCTCGAAGACACACCGAAAGAGGCGATCAGCGATGCCACCCGCCTGCTGCCAGGCCTGGGCGTCATCCCGCTCGACGAAATTTGCCGGCACATGAAGGCCAATGGCTACGATGGGGCCTGCTCCATCGAACTGTTCCGCCCCGAGTATTGGGAGTGGAATGCAACCGACCTCGCCGTGAAGGCGCGAGAGGCGGCCCTGCAGGTGCTATCACCGCACTTCGCCGTGGAGTAACCGGGGTCTGGCCATGAAGCAAGCCCCACCTCGCGGTGGGGCCCGGCGTGAGATCTCCTTCTAGTCCACCCAAAGCGGCACGAACTTAAACTCGTCCACATCCACCAACCCCTGATCGGTCAGCTTCAAGTGGGGAATGACCTCCAGCGCGAGAAAACTGAGCGCCATAAACGGATCGTGCAGGCCGGAGCCCAGGCCGTGCGCCGCAGCGATGACCTCATCGAGTTGCCGGCGCACATCGGCGATCGGCTTGTTCGACATCAGACCCGCGACCGGCAGCGGCAGGCGGGCGAGGATGCGCACCCCATCGGCCACCGCTAACCCACCGCCCATATCGGCCAGCGCGCCTGCGGCCGTTGTCAGGGAGACATTGTCGACGCCCGCAACAATCAGGTTGTGATGATCGTGGGCGATCGTGGATGCGATCGCACCCCGGCGGATCCCCAGGCCCTGCACAAATCCTTTGCCCATCTGTCCGCTCGCCATGTGCCGCTCGATGACTGCCATCTTGGCGATATCTTGCTCATAATCAGGGGTGGCGACCCCGGATTGCGAGGGAATTTCGAGCACGCGCTTGTCGGTGATCAGCTCGTCTGGGCGCACACCGATCACATTCGCCCGCCGGCCCTCCGCGGGGATCGTGAAGTTGACTGTGTGCCAATTGATGTTCATGGAGCCGCGCAGGTAGGAAGGCCGCTCCGGCACATCGAGCGGCACGATCCTGCCTTCTTCAGCGGCGATCTGCCCGCCGCGAATCACCAGCCGGACGTTGAACTCCTGCGGATCATCAAACACGATCATGTCCGCGCGGTTGCCCGGGCGAATCCCGCCCCGATCGTACATCCGGAACCACTCGGCTGTGTTCAATGTAGCCATGCGGATGGCTGTGACCAGATCGACGCCGGACCGGATTGCGGTGCGGACGAGGTAATCGACGCTGCCCTGATCGAGCAAATCTCCAGGATGCCGATCGTCGGTACAGAAACAAATGCGGCGCACATTATCGGGGGTGAGCATGGGCAGGAGTGGGCCCAGGTTGTGGGCATTGGTGGCTTCACGAACGAGAATGTACATGCCGAGGCGCAGCTTCTCCAGTGCCTCTTCCACGGAAGTGCATTCGTGGTCCGACCCGATCCCGGCGGCCACGTAGGCATTGAGCGCCTTGCCGGTCAGCCCGGGCGCATGCCCGTCCAGTACACGCGTCCTGAAGGCGTCCAACTTCTCCAGAGTGTCGTGGTCTTCGTTGACCACGCCGTGGTAGTTCATCATCTCGGCCAGGCCTAACACCCACGGATCGCTCTGCAGGGATGCGATATCTTTTGCCTCGAGGTATGCGCCGGCCGTCGCCATATGGGTGGAAGGAACGCAGGATGGCACCATCACATACATGCTCAACCGGCCGTACTTGGCCTGGTCGAACATGTAGCGGATACCGTCCAGGCCGAGGACATTAGTGATCTCATGCGGATCAGCCACCACAGCCGTGACTCCGCGCGGTACAACAGCCGCCGCAAACTGTCGCACCCCAACCATCGCGCTTTCGATATGGACGTGTGCATCGATGAGACCAGGGGCCAGGTAGGCGCCCTTCAGATCGATCTCGCTCGCCCCCGTGTAACCGCTGCCGATCCCCGCAATGCGAGCATTATGAATCGCGACATCTGCCGGGTAGATTTCACTGGAATAAACGTTAACGAGCTTCGCGTTGCGCAGGACGAGGTCCGCCGGCGCATCACCGCGGGCCACGCGTATCAAGTTGTTGAGTTCCGCCATTGGAGCCCTCCTTAGATGACATGCCACTTGCCTGCGGGCAGGTGAATAGAGGTTGCGCGATTATACCACAACCAAAACCCGCACGTGCGACATGACGCGAGTCATTTGCGCGACGGGCGGGGTCACGTTACAATCATTTCGCGCGACAGGGGCGTCGCGTACCTCGTGCACGTGATCCGCCCTTTTGCCGCAGTCAATTACCTACACTCTGAAGGAGGAGTCTCAATGCGCAAGCAGCTCTGGGGCGTTCTCGCCCTGCTCATGGTGATCTCGATGATCGCCACATCCTGCGCCACTCCGGCCGCCCCGCCAGCCCCGGCGGCGGCCCCCACCACTGCTCCCGCTGCGGAGCAACCCAAGCCCGCCGAACCGACCGCTGCGCCTGCACAGGCGGCCGAACAACCCGCCCTGCAGATCCCTGAAGTCGTCGCAGGCAAATTCAACATCGGGATGGTCTTGATCGGCCCCCACGATGATGGCGGCTGGAGCCAGGCGCACTATGAGGGCCTGGAATACATCGCCAAGAACATGCCCGACGCGCACATCGCCTACGTGGAGAACGTGCCCGAGGGCACCGACTCAGAACAGGCCTTCCGCAGCCTGGCCCGCAAGGGCTTCAAACTCATCTTCGGCACGTCGTTCGGCTTCGGCGACCCGATGGAGATCGTAGCCGGCGAATTCCCCGATGCCATGTTCATCCATCTGACCGGGTACAAGTCCAATCAGACCAACTTCGGCAACCTGATGGGCGCTATGGAAAACATGAAGTACCTGGCGGGTATGCTGGCCGGCGCGCGCGCCAAGATGGACGGCAATCCGAAACTGGGCTACATGGCCACTTTCCCCATCCCGGAGGAGCTCCGCCTGGGCAATGCGTTCATGTTGGGCGCCAAGAAGACTTGCCCCGAGTGCACCATGGACGTGCGCTGGCTGAACACGTGGCATGACCCCATCATCGAGAAAGAATCCGCAGCCTCGCTGTTCGATGCGGGTGCACAGGTCGTCCTGACTGGCGCGGACACGCCGGCGGTCGCAGATGTCGCGACAGCCAAGGGCAAGTGGGGCATCACCTATGACTGGTACGGCTCCTGCAAAGCTGAGCGCTGCCTCACTGCGCCGTACTGGAACTGGGGTCCCATCTATCTGAACATCGCCAAGCAGGTGCAAGCCGGCACGTACAAGGCGGGTTGGGAGTACTTCGACTCGGACTCCGGCGCCTTGGGTATCTACGGCTTCATGGAGGGCGAGCAGCCCACGAAGGGCGCGGCCGAGCTGCCGGCCGAGGTGCTGCAGATGGTGAAGGACACCCTGGCCAAGATGCAGAAGGGCGAATTCACCCGCTTCGACGTCTTCACCGGCCCGATCAAGGATAACCAGGGCAACACCGTGGTGCCGGCCGGCGAGAAGATGGTGCAGGCGGACCTGGACCAGTTCCCGCCCGGCGCGGAAGGCCTGGCGTGCAAGTACTGCATGAAGTGGTGGGCCGAGGGCGTCACCGCTGAACCGCCCAAGTAAACGGCGGGATAGGGATCAACGGGTGACAGGTGCGTTCCTGTCACCCGTTTTGGTTATCAGCCAGGCATCGTGCCAACAGGAGAAGCTGCATGCCCGAACTCGTCAATGCTGTCGACATGCGCGGGATTGTCAAGCGCTTCCCAGGGGTGCTTGCCAACGATCATGTCGACTTTGATCTGCGCCAAGGCGAAGTGCATGCGTTGCTCGGTGAAAACGGCGCCGGCAAAAGCACTTTGATGAATGTCCTGGCCGGACTATACAAGCCTGAAGAAGGCACGATATCCGTTGAAGGCAAACGGGTCAGTTTCGGCTCCCCGCGTGACGCCATCGCCGCCGGCCTGGGGATGGTACACCAACACTTCATGTTGGTTCCCTCCCAGACCGTCACCGAGAACATCATTTTGGGCTTAGATACGCCTCGCTTTGTTCTCAACCTCGCGGAACTGGATAAGCGCATCGTGGCCTTGCAGGAGCAATACGGCCTGAAGGTGGATCCCAAGGCTAAGATATGGCAACTCAGCGTCGGTGAACAACAACGGGTTGAAATCCTAAAAATGCTGTACCGCGGTGCACGCGTCCTCATTTTGGACGAACCGACCGCAGTGCTGACGCCGCAGGAAATCAAGGAACTTATCGCCACCCTTAAGGGTATGGTCGCCAACGGACACTCCATCGTCTTTATCAGCCACAAGCTGGATGAGGTGCTGGCGATCGCCAACCGCGTGACGGTGCTCCGCCAGGGTCGCGTGACGGCCGCGGGTGTCAGCGCCGTTGGGGTCAGCAAGCGTCAATTGGCCGAACTGATGGTGGGACGCGAAGTTGTCTTCACCGTCCAAAAACCGGCGGCCGTCCCCGGCTCCGTCATGCTGGACCTGCAAGATATCTGCGCCGAGAACGACCGCGGCTTGCAGGCGCTCAAAGGCCTCTCGCTGCAGGTGCGCGCGGGCGAAATCGTGGGCATGGCAGGAGTGGCAGGCAACGGTCAAAGCGAACTTGCCCAGGCGATCACCGGCCTGCGCAAGTGCACCGGAGGCCACGTGTTGATCAATGGCGAAGACATCGTCAACCGCTCGCCGCGCGAGGCCATCAACCGCCAGGTCGCATACGTGCCGGGAGACCGCACCGGTGTGGGCAGCGCGCCCAGCCTGAGCCTGGCTGAAAACCTGATCATGAAGAACTATCGGGACGCGCCGGTGAGCACGGGTTGGGTCTTGAACCGGCTGGTGATCCGCGAGCAAGCGACTGAATTGAAAGCGACCTACGACATCGCTGCGCCCAACATCGACGTGCAGGTCCGCCTGCTTTCCGGTGGAAATCTGCAAAAAGCGATCCTGGCACGCGAGATGTCGGCGCACCCGAAGATCATCGTGGCGGTCCAGCCGACGCGCGGCCTGGATGTGGGCGCCATCGAGGCGGTGCAGCGGGTCCTGCTTGCGGAACGCGCTCGCGGCACGGCTATCTTGCTCTTCTCAGAGGAGCTCGAAGAGGTCATGTCCCTGTCCGATCGCATCGCTGTGATCTACGAAGGGCAGATCATGGGCGAGGTAAAGCCGGAAGAGACAACCCTGGAGCAGATCGGTCTGATGATGGCAGGACAACGTCTGGAGACAATCAGGGGGGAAGCCGATGACCACCCATAATGCAGCCGCCAAGGGTTTCCAGTTCCCCTTCTCGTTGCGCATGGAGCGGCGCCTCGGGATGCCGAAATGGTTGCCTGCCGCTACATCTATCGGCGCCGTCATTGTGGCTCTGATTATCGGCGGGGTCGTGATCCAGTTGGGCGGCGGACATCCGCTCAAAGCGTACCAACACATCCTCAAGGCTGCGTTCGGCAGTGTGGGCGTTTTCAATGACACGCTGGTAAAGGCCACGCCACTGATCCTGGTGGGGCTGGCGTGTGCGCTCACTTTCCGCATGCGGCTGTGGAACATCGGCGCGGAAGGCCAGTTCTACATGGGCGCCTGGGGCGCGAGCGCGGTCGTGCTGTTCCCCCTTCTCCCGGCCACTACATCGAGGCCGCTCATGCTGTTGGCAATGGCGGTGGCGGGCTTTCTTTGCGGCGCGCTGTGGGGCTTCATCCCCGGCTATCTGAAGGCCAAGCTCAATGTCAATGAAGTCGTCACCACACTGATGATGAACTACATTGCCACCTCCTGGGTGCTCTTCTGGGTGTTTGGAGCATGGAGCGAGGGCGGCTTTCAGATGTCCCGCATGTTCCCCAAGACTGCCTGGCTGCCCCGGCTGGCAGACTACGCCAAACAAGTGCCGTTCTTCAGCGGCCTGACGTTGCACGGCGGCATCTTGATCGGCCTCGTGGCGACAGGGGTGGTCTGGTTTATCGTCTATCGCAGCAAATGGGGCTACGAGATCCGGTTGATCGGCGACAATCCCCGCGCGGCAAACTATGCCGGCATCGACATCGTGCGCAACACCGTGCTGGTGATGATGCTCTCCGGCGGCCTGGCGGGCCTGGCGGGCATGTCGGAGATTTCGGGCGTGGTGCACCGCTTACAGAGCGCGATTTCGCCTGGCTACGGGTTCACGGGCATCATCGTGGCCTGGTTGGCGAAGCTGAACCCAATTGTAGTGGTCCTGGTCTCCATCTTGTTTGGCGGCCTGATCCTGGCCGGCCGGGAAATCCAACCGTCCGGCGTCCCGCGCATGTTGCAAGGAATCATCCTGTTCTGCGTGATTGCCAGCGACGTGCTGCTCAGGTATCGAGTCCGGCTCGTGCGCCGCTAAGGAGGTTAGCCATGATCGACTGGATCGTCATCCTCCAGGCCGGCGTCGCAACCGGCACGGTGTTGCTCTTCGCCAGCATCGGTGAGATTCTGGCCGAGCGATCTGGCGTGATGAACCTGGGCGTCGAAGGTATGATGCTCATTGGGGCCATGTTCGCGTTCAAAGTTGCGGTCGGCACCGGCAACCCCTGGCTGGGCTTGCTTGCGGCTATGTTGGCTGCCGGCGCGCTCAGCTTGCTGCATGCAGTCGTCACCATCAGCTTCCAGGCTGACCAGGTGGTCAGCGGTCTGGCCACCAACTTTGTTGGCGTTGGTCTCAGCCTGGTTCTCGGCGAAGGCTTGAGTAAGGCGGGCACGACCGCGCTGCTGCCCAACTGGACGGTGCCCGGACTGTCGGCCATCCCGGTCCTCGGCCCCATCCTCTTCACCAACCACAGCGTACTGGTCTACTTCGGCTATCTGCTAACCCCCGCGGTCTGGTACTACATCAACCGGACGCGGCCCGGTCTGCACCTCCGCGCGGTGGGCGAGTATCCCTCGGCGGCTGATGCGTTGGGCATCAGCGTCTACGGTCTTCGTTACGCCTACGTATTCGTTGGGGGTCTGCTGGCCGGATTGGCCGGCGCCACGATCAGCCTGGCCATTTCCCCGGGCTGGTTCAGTGAGCTGACCACGGCCGGCCAGGGCTGGATCGCGATCGGCCTGGTGATCTTCGCGCAGTGGAATCCGTGGCGGGCGATGGCCGGCGGCTATGTGTTCGGCGCGCTGCGGCGGCTCATCCTGGATTTGCAGGGGCCGACAACGCTCTTCTGGTTCGCTAATCCGTTCCGCGCACAAAGCCCAGGCTTCTTCCTGCAGATGGTGCCGTACGCGCTGACCATCCTGATCCTGGTGATCGGATCGCGCGCCGCGATGAAAAAACGCATGGGCGCACCGGCGGCGTTGGGGCTGCCGTATGTGCGCGGCGAACGCGGAAGGTAGCGCGCGACACCCCGTGCCGGGTGGTTGCAAAGCGCCCGGCACGGGGTGTCGCAGTAGCGGCTATGCACTCTTCCAATAGTCCATCCCCGTCGGACTCCGGCTCGCGCCCAGCTCGCGCAGCAATGCCTCACCCCGGCTGCCGATGACTGGCCCATCGTTCCACGTGTTCAACACCGCACGCCGCGGCGCGGTCGGCCGGTTCAGATAGGCCTTCAGGGCTTGGCGCAACACGTCATCACTTACCTCCGCCACGCTCAGGCGGCTGCCATTATCCTCCGCCACCAGCACTGACCGCCCCTGCCAGATAACGACATGCGTCGACGCCACCCGCGCAAATCGGAACTCCGCGATTGGGGAGACAACCTGCTCTCCACCCCCGGCTATAGACTCTGCGTTCTCTGTGCTCTCTGTGGCTAGTGTTCGCAGTTCTCCGCCATACAGGTTCGCCGGGTCCAAAGCGGAAAGCACGACGAGTTCATCGCTCCTTGCGAGCCCGTCCCGCACGGCGCGCAGTGCCTCCACTGCGTGGGGCAGCGCGTACTGCACGCCCGACAGACCGTTGATGAAGTATCCCCGGCGCACCTCGCCGCGCATCTCCATGCGCCGCAACTGCTCGGACAGTTCGCCCCAACTCCACGGCGCCTCGCGCGGTGCGCGGAGCTCACGGAACCCATCGGGCGGCTTGTGACCTTCCCACAAGGCCCTTACGGACGTGGCACCCACTTCCTCGTCGGCCCATGTCCAACGGCTCTCGAACCGCGCGATGATCTCCGGCGTGATGACGCCGTACCGATTCAGTGCGATCTGGGCCAGGCCCAGGCCCCGCTCATCGCCCCGCAGCGCGGGCCCCATGACTGCAGCCCTGCTCACCAGCGACCAACGGCCGGCCCAGTCCTGTTCCCATTCCGCCTCGGCATCCAGCCGCTGCCCGACGCTGCGCTTGAGGTCACGGAGGCGCTGTTGCGACAGGCGCGCACCGCCCCGGCCGCGCCCAACGGGTCGGGGCGGGAGGCGAGACGCCAGGTCCTCCTCGAGTGCGCTCATCGGCCGGGGCGCGCCCGGCTCGCTGCGAACCTGCAAGACGGCCGCCAGCGCGCCGAGGTCCTCGCCGTTCACGATGCCGGCCAGGGCAAGCTGGCGCAGCGCGTCGCGCAAGACTTCTGTCCCCAGTCTCATACCGCCCTGGATGTCAGCGAAGAAGGAGGGGCCTTCCGATTTGAGGTAGGCGAACACGTCGCCCGCTGGCCCTGCAGGCAAGGCAGCCGGCAGGTCGGACAGGAAGAGACCGCCCTCGCGGCGTGCGATGAAGCGCACATCCGCCCGGCCGCCTTCACTTCCGGCAGCAACCCAGGTGATCTCCCCGCTCTGCACCAGCTGGTCCAGGTCACGCCAACTATTGCGTGCGATGCGGCCCGGCAGCACCTCACGCTCCCATGCCGTTGCAGGCAGCGCCAGGCCGCGCAGTTGCCGCATACTCTGACCGAGGCCGCGTGCCTCACCCGGCCGCGCGGGGCCCACTCCTTGCCAGCTCAGGAGAAAAGCCTGGTACGCCGCCAGGGGGACAGGTTGCACTTGGTGGCGGAGCTGGTTGAGCGTGCGGCGGTAGAGTTGTTCGAATACCTGCCGGTCACAATACTCGAGCGCGGCGCCTTCCACCGTGAAATGGCCCTCAACGATCGTATGGTCGGCGAGGAGTTGGCCTAACGCGGCGTCTAGCCAGGCTGGATCAAAGGCGTAACGGTTGAGGATGGCTGGCCGCGTGACCGGGCCGGACCAGCGCAGCCAGCGACACAGGATGGACGCCAAGCTAGAGCTATGCGCGTCCTTCGACTGCGCCACCCCGTGACTCCGCTCAGGAAGCAAGACCGTGTACTCGCCGGCCAACTCAGCCGAAACCCACCGCGGCTCCGCGCCTCGCGTCGTGGGGATATCCAGGAGGACGATCGTGCCGCGTCCGGCTAACTCGGCCAGCCAGGGTCGCGGGTCGGACGCGCTGCGTGCGGTTACCTCCGCTTCGGTCAGGTCGCCCAACTCAAGGAGGAGCACAGCCAGTTCCTCCGCAGTGCGTGCCCGGCGTTGATCGGCCGTGTGGCCCGCATTGGCGATAACGGCCTCTACCGCCTCCGGTCTGAGCGGCAGCCGGCCGGAATCCGAACCTTCAAGCAAATCCTCCACCAACTCTCGCCGCATGGCCAGGGACTGCAGCTGCTGCTCGGCCTTGGGCGTATCCCACTCGTACATGTAGGTGCTGATGAACTGGTACAGGAGCCCGGCGGCCAGGGGTGAGGGGACGCGCGTCTGTACGGGGATCACCTTGACGCGACCTTCTTCAATACCGCCCAGGAGTTCATCAAGGTGGCCCAGGTCCATCACGTCGCGTAGACAATCGCGATAGGTCTCGGCCATCAGGGGGAATTCGGGCAGGTTACGGACCGTAGCAAGCAGATCACGCGCCTTGAGCCGTTGCAGCCAGAAAGGCGTGCGCTTGTGACCGCGCGAGCGGGGCAGGAGCAGGGCGCGGGCTGCATTGACGCGGAACCGCGCACCAAACACGGCCGAGTTGGGGAGCTCGCGGAAGATACGCTGGCGGGCCTCGCGTGGCAACATGTCCGCGACGATCTGGCCGGGAATGGAAAGATCAATACCTGCGAACGCACCTTCTTGTGGCACGCCTGCGGCCAGCGCACCTGCGTCGTCCGCACCCAGCACCGCACCGGGAAACCTCAGGAGGATGCCATCATCGCTCACCAGGCTTTCAATCTCGATGCCTGTGCGCTCCTTAAGCGCATCAACCAGGGCCAGTGACCACGCACCGTTGATCCGCCCGCCGAAAGGAGAATGGACCACGACGCGCGCTTCGCCGACCGCGTCGAAGAATATCTCGACGATAATCGTATCATCCGAAGAGATCGCGCCGAGCGCTTCGATCTGGCGGCTGACGTAGTCGAGAAGGGCGCGCGCCGAGTTGAGGTCCAGGCTGAACTCAGAGCGCAGCCACCTGATGATCCCTTCCCGGTCATCTCCTCGCAGCCGGATCTCCTCCGCGACTGCGCGGCGCAACCGGCCGATGCGCACCCCTAGATCATACGACCGCCAGGGATAGTCGCCCTTCCAGAAAGGCATCCGCGGCAAGTGGCCGGCTGCGTCATCCACGATCACCCGGTCGTCCTCCAACGCCTGCACCCGCCATACGCTGGAGCCCAGCATGAACACGTCGCCGGGGCGCGTCTCGAAGATGAACTCCTCGTCCAACGTGCCAACCTTCGTCTTGCCGTCCGCCAGGTACACATCGTATGCCCCGGTGTCGGGAATCGTGCCGGCGTTCGAGAGAGCCAGGAGCCGCGTGCCGGGCAAAGGGGCCAGGCGGTCGTTCATCCGATCCCAGGCGATGCGCGCCCGCAACGAGGCGTGCCCTGGCCCGCCGAAGGCCTGGAACCGGCCGGACACCATGAACAGCACCGACTCCCACGCGCCACGTGAAAGATCACGGTAGGGATAGGCGCGACGGACCAGGTTGTAGAGCGCATCGCCGTCCCACTCGTCTACGCCGACTGCAGCGATAACCTGCTGCGCAAGCACATCGAGCGCGTTCGCGGGGGCTGTCGTTGGCTCTACCGCACCGTCGAGCATCCCACGCACCACGGCCGCGGCCTCCACCAGATCCTCCCGGTGCGTCGCGTAGATGCGGCCTTTGCTCGTCTGGCCGACCAGGTGACCTGAGCGCCCCACGCGCTGCAAACCTTGGGCGACACTGCGTGGAGCCTGAAGCTGCACCACCAGGTCGACGGAGCCGATGTCGATTCCCAACTCCAGCGTGCCAGTAGAGACCAGCGCAGGGAGCTTGCCCGCCTTCAGCGCCTCTTCCATCGCGCGGCGTGACTCTTTGGATGTGCTGCCGTGGTGCGCCTTGATTGGTCCTTCCGCGCCGATGGCGAAAATGCCTTTGTCGCGCATGACGCCGCCAGGCGCAAGGGCCTCGGTTGAGCCGGGTGCGATCTCCTCAGATCGCTCGGCTTCGATCTGCGCGTTGAGGCGGTCCGCGGTGCGTTCTGCCAGGCGGCGGTTGTTAACAAAGATCAGGGTGGTGCGATGGCGCATCACATCGCCGAGCACTTGCGGGATGACCGACGGCCAAATGGATCCGCCGGGAAGGTCGCGGAAGTCCTCGACGGGCATCACCACTTCGAGGTCGAGGGCTTTCTTATAGCCCGTATCCACGATGGCGACCGGACGCGCGGTGAATCGAGCGTGTGGAGCGTCCTCAACTTGTCCTCCCAGGAAGCGTGCGGCCTCTTCAAGCGGCCGAATCGTGGCCGAGAGGCCGATCCGCTGCAGCGGGCGACCTACGAGGTGCTCCAGCCGTTCGAGGCTGAGGGTCAAATGGACGCCGCGCTTCTCACCGACGAGGGTATGGATTTCGTCGACAATGACGCTGCGGACCGTGCGCAACATGTCCCGGCCTCGCGGGCTGGTAAGGATGAGGTAGAGCGACTCGGGCGTAGTGATGAGGATGTGGGGCGGCTGCTTGACCATCGCCGCGCGCACGTGGCTTGGGGTATCGCCCGTCCGCACCGCGACGCGCAGTGGAGGAAGAGGCTGATCGAGCCGGCCGGCTTCCGCGCGGATGCCAGCCAAAGGCCCACGAAGGTTGCGCTCAATGTCGTTGTTCAGCGCCTTGAGGGGCGAAATGTAGAGCAGGCGCACGCCGTGCGCGGCACTCGATGCCAGCTCGCGGTAGATATCGTCAATACCCCAGAGGAAGGCCGCCAGGGTCTTGCCAGAGCCAGTGGGTGCGAGGATGAGGGTGTTGTCGCCGCGCGCGATGGCCGGCCAACCCTCGGCCTGTGGCGGTGTAGGCTCGCCGAGGTTGGCCTCGAACCAGCGCCGTACCGGTAAGGAAAAACGCGCGATGGCGCTATATGCATTGCCAGGAGTAGATATGCCGCTCATGTTTCCCCCCAAAGGAGATTGAATCATCAGGAGAGAGGTTTGTCAACGACACAGGCGCTGTAATGTGCTTACAACCCGCCGCTTCATGCGCAGACCGCACGGCGCTGTGACACTCCTCCAAAAACCGTGTGACATGACGCGTGTCATACCCTCGCCCCGCACTAAGTGCTATCTTTATTCTGTTGAAAAACAACTCTCATGTCAGCACATGACTCCACCAGATGGGGTCTGTTTTGTCGCGCAGTTTGGATAACTTACGCACGGCCACAGACAAGCTGCTGCCTCATCGAGTTCCACTTCCATCTGTGGTCCCGCGCGTGTCTCAATCTACGCCCACCTACCGTTCGGAGGAAAGCACATGCCAGAACGTCACATTGTGACGATTGACGGCAACGAGGCGGCGGCCTACGTTGCCCACAAGACCAACGAGGTGATCGCCATCTACCCGATCACCCCGTCCAGCAACATGGGCGAATGGGCCGACGCCTGGAGCGCCGAAGGGCGCAAGAACATCTGGGGCACGGTGCCCCTGGTGGTCGAGATGCAGTCGGAGGGCGGCGCGGCCGGCGCAGTGCATGGCGCACTGCAGACCGGCTCGCTGACCACCACCTTCACCGCCTCCCAGGGCCTCCTGCTGATGATCCCCAACATGTTCAAGATCGCCGGCGAGCTGACCTCGACGGTCTTCCACATCGCGGCCCGCGCCCTCGCCGCGCATGCGCTCTCGATCTTCGGCGACCACAGCGACGTGATGTCCGCGCGCTCCACCGGCTGGGCCATGCTCTGCTCCAACAACCCGCAGGAAGTCATGGACCTGGCGCTGATCGCCCAGGCCGCCACGCTGCAGTCCCGCGTGCCGTTCCTGCACTTCTTCGACGGCTTCCGCACCAGCCACGAGATCCGCAAGATCGAAGAGCTGACCGACGAGGACATCCGCGCCATGATCGACGACGAGCTGGTGTTGGCGCACCGGCAGCGGGCGCTCAGCCCCGAGCACCCCGTCATCCGCGGCACGGCGCAGAACCCCGACGTCTACTTCCAGGCACGCGAGGCGGCCAACTCGTACTACCTGGCCGTCCCCGAAATCGTCCAGGACGAGATGGACAAGTTCGCCGGGCATCGTCGGCCGCCAGTACAAGCTGTTCGACTACGTCGGCGCACCGGATGCCGAGCGCGTGATCGTGATGATGGGCTCCGGCGCCGATATCGCGCACGAGACGGTCAACGCGCTGACCGCGGCCGGCGAGAAGGTCGGCCTGGTCAAGGTGCGCCTCTATCGCCCCTTCAGCGTCGAGCACCTGATGGCCGCGATCCCGGCGACCGCCAAGATCGTCACCGCGCTCGACCGCTGCAAGGAACCGGGCGGCGCCGGCGAGCCGCTCTACCAGGATGTCGTGACCGCTGTCGTCGAAACGGGCCGCGGGGTCAAGGTGCTGGGCGGCCGCTACGGCCTGGCGAGCAAGGAATTCACCGCCGCGATGGTCAAGGGCGTGTTCGACAACATGGCCGCCGCCGACGCCCAAGAACCACTTCACCGTCGGCATCAACGACGACGTGACCCACACCAGCCTGGCCTACGACCCCACCTTCAGCGTCGAGTCGAAGCGGGGCGTGCGGGCCATGTTCTACGGCCTGGGCGCCGACGGCACGGTGGGCGCCAACCACAACTCCATCCGCATCATCGGCGCGGAGACCGACAACTACGCCCAGGGCTACTTCTTCTACGACTCCAAGAAGTCCGGCACGATCACGACCTCGCACCTGCGCTTCGGCCCCGAGCCGATCCGCCTGTCCAACCTGATCGAGTCGGCCAACTTCGTCGCCTGCCACCAGTGGGTCTTCCTGGAGCGCGTCAACGTGCTGGCCAAGGCCGAGCCGGGCGCCACCTTCCTGCTCACCAGCCCCTACGGGCCGGACGAGGTGTGGGATCAACTCCCGCGCCAGGTGCAGGAGCAGATCATCGCCAAGAAGCTGCGCTTCTACGTCATCGACGCCATCGGTGTCGCCAAGGCGACCGGCATGGGCGGGCGCATCAACACCATCATGCAGACCTGCTTCTTCGCCATCTCCGGCGTGCTGCCCAGGGACGAGGCGATCGAGAAGATCAAGGAGTCCATCCGCCACACCTACGGCCAGCGCGGCGAGATCGTGGTGCAGCAGAACTTCGCCGCGGTGGATCACACGCTGTCGCACCTGTACGAGGTCAAGTACCCGAACGAGGTCACCAGCACGATCGACATGGACTCCGCCCGTCCCCGACGAGGCGCCGGCGTTCGTCAAGGATGTCACCGGCACAGATCATCGCCGGCAACGGCGACAACCTGCCCGTTTCGGCCTTCCCGGTGGACGGCACCTGGCCCACAGCCACGACGCAGTGGGAGAAGCGCAACCTCGCGCTGGAGATCCCGGTCTGGGACCCGGCGATCTGCATCCAGTGCGGCAAGTGCGCGCTGGTCTGCCCGCACGCGGCCATCCGCACCAAGGTCTATCCGCCGGAGAGCCTGGCCGGCGCGCCCGAGACCTTCAAGTCCGTGGACTACAAGAGCCGCGATCTGCCCGGCATGAAGTACACCGTCCAGGTGGCGCCCGAAGACTGCACCGGCTGCGGCCTGTGCGTGGAAGGCTGCCCGGCCAAGAACAAGAGCCAGCCCAAGTTCAAGGCCATCAACATGGCGCCGCAGCCGCCGCTCCGCTTCACCGAGCGCGACAACTTCGCAGTTCTTCCTGGATCTGCCGGAGCTTGACCGCACGCTGATCCCGCTGAACAACGTCAAGAACTCGCAGCTGCTCCAGCCGCTCTTCGAGTTCTCCGGCGCGTGCTCCGGCTGCGGCGAGACGCCCTACGTCAAGCTGGTCAGCCAGCTCTTCGGCGACCGGGCGATCGTCGCCAACGCCACCGGCTGCTCCTCGATCTACGGCGGCAACCTGCCGACGACGCCGTGGGCGGTGAACAAGGACGGCCGCGGCCCGGCCTGGTCGAACAGCCTCTTCGAGGACAACGCCGAGTTCGGCCTGGGCTTCCGCCTGACCATCGACAAGCAGACCGAGTTCGCCCGCGAGCTGGTCCAGGCGCATCGCGACGTGCTCGGCGACGTGCTGGTGGATGAGCTGCTGACCGCCGACCAGATCGACCGAAAAGGGCATCGCCGAGCAGCGCGCCCGCGTGGCCGCGCTCAAAGCAGAAGCTCGCCGGCATGACCGAGCCGTGGGCCGTCCAACTCGACAGCGTCGCCGACATGCTGGTCAAGCGCAGCGTCTGGATCATGGGCGGCGACGGCTGGGCCTACGACATCGGCTACGGCGGCCTGGATCACGTGCTGGCCTCGGGCCGCAACGTCAACGTCCTGGTGCTCGACACGCAGGTCTACTCCAACACCGGCGGCCAGGCGTCGAAGGCGACCCCACGCGCCGCGGTGGCCCGCTTCGCGGCGGGCGGCAAGACGCATCCCCAAGAAGGACCTGGGCATGATCGCCATGAGCTACGGCACGATCTACGTGGCTCAGGTGGCCATGGGCGCCAGCGACAACCAGACGGTCCGGGCGTTCCTGGAAGCCGAAGCCTACCCCGGCCCCAGCCTGATCATCGCCTACAGCCACTGCATCCAGCAGGGCATCAACCTGATCCACGGCATGAACCAGCAGAAGCTGGCCGTGGACTCCGGCGCGTGGCCGCTCTACCGCTACAACCCGGCCCTGGCTGCCGAGGGCAAGAACCCGCTGACGCTGGACTCCAAGGCGCCGAAGATCCCGCTGAAGGACTACGTCTACAACGAGACCCGCTACAGCTCGCTGGTCCAGACGGGACGAGGAACGGGCCGAGATGCTGCTCAAGCTGGCCAGGAAGACGTGCTGGCTCGCTGGCGGCAGTATGAGCAGATGGCGGCGATGAGCTTGAGATAGGCAGCGATGAGCTTCGGACGAGGAGACGATCGTCCAGTACCAGTCCCGATCACCGTCACACGCAAGGAATACCATGACAGATCTCACCACGACCTACATGGGCCTGACCCTGAAGAATCCCATCGTGCCGTCGGCGTCGCCGCTGTCGAAGCGCCTCGACGGCATCAACGCCAGATGGAAGATGCCGGCGCGGCGGCC
This sequence comes from uncultured Chloroflexia bacterium, assembly GCA_963774265.1. GTDB lineage: Bacteria > Chloroflexota > Anaerolineae > CG2-30-64-16 > CG2-30-64-16 > JALOOB01. The sequence goes on from CAVZDU010000001.1 coordinate 410,636, forward strand.
ATCACGATGTACTCGCTGTTCGAGGAGCAGATCGACATCGAGGCGCTGGCTCAGCATCACTTCATCGAGCAAGACGACCTTCATGTCGGCCGAGGCGACGGCCTACTTCCCGAAGGCCAGCCGACTACAACCGCGGCCCGGACGGCTACCTCGAGCTGATCCGCCAGGCCAAGGCGGCCGTGAATGTCCCGGTCATCGGCAGCCTGAACGGCGTCACCCCCGGCGGCTGGACGCGCTATGCCAAGCTGATCGAGGAAGCCGGCGCCGATGCGCTGGAGCTGAACGTCTACCTGATCCCCACGCGCACTCGATCTGTCAAGCGACGGCGTGGAGAACACCTACCTCGAGATCCTGCGCGAGGTCAAGGCCCAGGTGAAGATCCCGGTGGCGATGAAGCTCAGCCCGTTCTTCAGCGCGATGCCCAACATGGCCCACCGGCTGGATCGCGCCGGCGCCGACGGCGCTGGTGCTGTTCAACCGCTTCTACCAGCCCGACTTCGACCTGGAGGAGCTGACCGTCACGCCGCACCTGGTGCTGAGCACACCGTGGGAGATGCGGCTGCCGTTGCGCTGGATCGCCATCCTCTACGGCCACGTCAATGCATCGCTGGCGCTCACCACCGGCATCCACACGCGCGGAAGACGTGGTGAAAGCCATCATGGCCGGCGCCGACATCGCCAACGTCGCCTCGGTGCTGCTGGAGCAAGGCGCCGGGCCAGATCAGCGACCTGATCGGCGGCGTGCAGCCAATGGATGGAGGAGCACGAGTACGAGTCCGTGAGCCAGATGAAGGGCGCGCTGAGCCAGCGCAACGTGGCCGAGCCGGCCGCCTTCGAGCGGGCGAACTACATGAAGGTGTTGGGTAGCTGGCACTAAGCCAGGCTATCTGCCCCATAAAACCAGGTCTTCGCCTGCGCGGGGATCTGGGTCCCTTCGCACGGCCTCCCGAAGCCTCATGCCAGCAGGTTTGGGGAGGCCGTGCAACCGCATCACTTCCTTAAATTTTGCAGCTCGGTGATATTTTGGGTTCTTGACAGCTTGTGAATTTTCTGATAATCTAGTCCTCAGACCTCAGACGTCTGAGGATGCTGGTTCCCCGTCCAATGCGCAATGATTGCAGCTTGGAGCGAATCATTCATGCCGACTCACAATCCAGATCACGCCTTCCCCCAGTTCGCTGGCCGCGCGCACGGTGCGCACGGTGCGTACGGTGCGTACGGGCGGACCTGCATGTCCGCCCTCGTGTCCGCCTTCTCGTCCGCCTGTTTCGCCGCCAGCTACGTGTCCACTCGACCATCGCACCGATCCTCGGAGGTAGTCCATGCCGCCAGATACGGCCACTAAGTCTCTGCCTTCGGCCCGCAAGCCGCCTGTTGACTGGGTGGGGCTGCTGCTCAGAGCAGCAGCGCCTGTCTTGGCCATCCTCGTCGCCCTCCTCGTGGGAGCAATCGTGCTTCTCCTCTTGGGCGCCAATCCGCTCACTGCATACGCCGCCATGGTCAAAGGCGTCTTCGGCAGCACGTACGGTTTCACGCAATCGCTGGTTAAGGCGACGCCCCTGCTGTTGGTCGGTCTGGGCATCTGCATCGCCTTCCGCGCCAGCGTGCATCAACATCGGCGGCGAAGGCCAGATCATCGCGGGCGCGTTGATGACCACCTGGTTCTCGCTGCAGTTTCGCACCTGGCCCGGCTGGCTGCTGATCCCAGCCACCATGATCATGGGGTTCCTGGCCGGGGCGTTTTGGGGGTTCATCCCCGGCATCCTGAAGGCCCGGCTCAACGTCAACGAAATCCTGAGCACGGTCATGATGAACGCCATCGGCTTACAGCTCATGAACCTCCTGCTCCGCGGTCCCCTGATTGACCCCGCGGGCGTCACCGCGGGGACGTTTCTGCATCAGTCCGAACGCCTGCCCGAACAGGTATGGCTGGGCCGGCTGTGCCGCAGACCCAATTGCACACCGGGGCCGCCATTGCGGTGGTGCTGGCGGTGCTGGTCTACATCTTCCTGTGGCGCACTACCATCGGCTATCGGATCCGCGCCGTGGGCCTGAGCCCGGAGGCCTCCAGATACGCGGGCATCCGCGTGCCGTTCTACCAGGCCTTGTCGCTGACGCTGGCCGGTGGGTTCGCCGGGCTGGCCGGAGTGGTCGAGGTCATCGGCGTGCAGCACCGCCTGCTGGAAGGCATCACCAGCGGCTATGGCTTCTCAGGCATCGTGGCCGCGCTGTTCGGCGGCCTGCACCCGCTCGGCCTGATTCCAGCGTCGTGGCTGTTCGGCAGCCTGTTGGTGGGCGCTGACATGATGCAGCGGGCCGTCCAGGTGCCTTCGGCGCTAATCGATGCGTTGCTGGGCCTGATCGTGCTGTTGGTAATCGGCTCGCAGATGTGGTCGCACCGCATGGCTACGCGCCGAACGATCGCTTTGGCGAAGAAAGCAGAGCTTGTAGGGCGACCGCAGGTCGCCCCCGGAACGGAGGCCAAGGCATGAACGAGATCACGACAACCGCGATCGTTATCGGTATCCTCACCTCGGCCGTCCGCCTGGCGACACCGTATCTGTATGCGAGCCATCGGCGAGGCGATCTCGGAGCTCTCCGGCGTGGTCAACCTGGGCGTGGACGGCATCATGCTGATGGGCGCGTACGGGGCCTTCTTCGTGGCCTTGAACACGGGCAATCTGTGGCTGGGCCTGCTGGCCGGCGCTGCTCGTCGGCGTGTTGATGGGCCTGCTCATGGCATTCATCAGCGTCACCCTGAAGGCCGAACAAGGCATCAGCGGCATCGGCCTGTACATGTTCGGGTTGGGCCTCTCCAGCCTGCTGTTCAAGACCACCATCGGCACGGTCAAGACCATCGTAGGATTCCAGCCGGTCAAGATTCCGCTGCTCGGCGACATCCCATTCATCGGCGAGATCCTTTTCAACCAGAGCCTGCCGGTCTACGGCGCGTTCCTGCTGGTACCGCTGGCCTGGTTCATCCTGGACAAGACGACCTGGGGATTGCAGCTAAAGGCCGTCGGGCAGACCCCGGCCGCGGCTGACTCGCTGGGTGTGAACGTCGATCGGGTGCGCTACATCGCGACCTGCGTGGGCTCGATGCTGGCCGGGCTGGCCGGCGCGTCGCTGTCGCTGGCGTTGGTCAACCTGTTCCAGGAGAACCTGACCGCAGGCCTGGGCTTCATCGCGGTGGCGCTGGTCTATTTTGGCGGCTGGCGGCCGCTGGGCATCATGCTCGGTGCGCTGCTCTTCAGCACGGTCAACGCGTTCCAGTTGTGGATGCAGGTGCTGGGGGTCCCCATTCCGTCCGATGTGGCGGTGATGTTGCCCTACCTGCTTGACGATCGTGGCGCTGGCCTTCACAGTGAACCGCGTGCGAGGGCCGGCAGCACTCAACAAGCCCTTCGAACGCGGGGCGCACTAGGGAATCGAAGATGAAAGATTGAAGATTGAGGGTTGAAGTTCTGCGTTCCTCAACCTGTGATCTTCAATCTGCAATCGAAAATCGGAAATCGGAAAAAGGAGAAGGTAGTATGAAAACCCGCACGTTGTTCGTTCTTGTCATGGTGATCGCTCTCGGCATGGTTGCCGCTGCTGGCCGGATGTGGCGGCGGCGCGGCCACCACCGGCGGCAGCACTGCCGCCAAACCGCTGCGCGTCGCCGTGGTGATGCCCAGCGCCACCACCGATATGGCGTTCAGCCAGTCCATGTTCGCACGCACTCAAGACCGTCCAGGCTGAGATGGGCGGCGAGGCGAAGATGGAGATCAAGTACTCGGAGAACATGTTCAAGGTGCCGGATGCCGCGGCCGCGCTCCGTGACTACGCCAGCCAGGGCTTCGACATCGTCATCGCCCACGGCTCGCAGTACGGCACTTCGGTCCAGGAAGTCGCCAAGGACTTCCCCAAGATGACCTTCGCCTGGGGCACCGACGTCAACACCTTCGGGATGCCGAACGTCTATGCCTACACGCCGCCGCCGAAGCAGGGTGGCTACGTCAACGGCGTGATGGCAGCGATGCTCTCCAAGAGCAAGGTGATCGGCGTGACCGGCCCGGTGGAAGTCGGGCGATGCCAAGACCTACATCGACGGCTTTGTCCAGGGCGTGGCGTCGGTCGATCCGACCATCAAGGTCTCCAAGACCTGGACCGGCTCCTTCTCGGACGTGGCGCTGATGACCGAGGCGGCCAAGACGCACATCGCCGCCGGCGCGGACGTGTTGACCGGCTCCTCGCAGTCCGTGGTCGGCTCCATCAATGCGGCCAAGGAGAAGGGCACCGTGCTGTGGTTCGGCACGCAGCAGGACCAGGCCATCCCTGGCCCCGCAGAACGTCGTCGCCAGCCAGCAGTACGACTGGACCGGCATCCTGAAGCAGATGATCGAGAACCGCAAGAACGGCAAACTGGGCGGTGAGACCTTCACCCTGGAGCTCAAGAATGACGGCTTGAAGATCGTCTACAACTCTGGCTATCAGCTGCCCGGACAATGTCAAGAAAGCCGCCGATGCGGCGATCGACGGCATCAAGGGCGGCACGCATCAAGGTCAACCCGTAACAATGAATGAAAGGAAGAAGGAAGAAGGAAGCAGGATCTTCCTATCTTCCTTCTTCCTTCAAGCACTGATGCAAGGGCCAGGAGTGGAAGATGGCGAATCAAGCGAGTCATGATCTCAAACGGCATGTATACCGCCGCATCCAACGCATCGAGATGTGCAATATCATCAAGCGGTTCCCGGGCGTCCTTGCGAATGAAAAGGTTTGTTTCGATGTCAACGCCGGCGAAGTGCATGCCCTGCTGGGCGAAAACGGCGCGGGCAAAAGCACTCTGATGCGCCAGCTCTTTGGCCTCTACAAGCCCGACGAGGGCGAAATTCTCATCGACGGCAAGCCCGTTATCTTCAGTTCCCCGGCCGACGCGATTCACGCCGGCATCGGCATGATCCACCAGCATTTCATGCTCGTGCCCACGCTGACCGTGACGGAGAATGTTGCGCTGGGGTTAGCTTCATCACGCGAACCGCTGTTGGATCTCGACCGGGTGGAGAAGCGCGTGCGCGAGCTCTCGGAAGAGTACGGGTTGAAAGTCGATCCGGATGCCTGCATCTGGCAGCTCTCGGTCGGCGAGCAGCAGCGCGTGGAGATCCTCAAGGCGCTCTATCGGGGCGCGGGTATGATTATTTTGGACGAGCCCACCGCCGTCTTGACCCCCCAGGAGGTCAAAGACCTGTTTGTGACATTCAAGCGCATGGTTGCTGAGGGCCACGGGCTGGTCTTTATTTCGCACAAGCTCTACGAGGTGCTGGCCATCAGCAACCGCATTACGGTGTTGCGCAATGGACGATTCAGCGGCGAGGTTGCCACCAAGGATGTCACGCGCGACCAGTTGGCCACGATGATGGTCGGCCGCGAGATCAAACGCTTCGCGCCGCCGCCGCAGGAAACCGGCAGGCCGCTGCTCCAAATTCAAGGATTGCACGCCATGGGCGATCGTGGTGTAGAAGCGCTGCGCGGCATCGATATGGAGATTCACGCCGGTGAAATCTTGGGCCTGGCAGGCGTGTCGGGCAACGGGCAACGCGAGTTGGCGGGTTGTCTGGGCGGGATGCGTAAGGTGACCGCCGGCACTATCTCAGTAGACGGCAAAGACCTGACGCACGTCTCGGTGCAAGAACGTCTGAAAGCCGGACAGGCTTTCATTCCCGAAGAACGCATGCGGGACGGCGCCATCAAGGAGTTCTCCGTCCAGGAGAACCTCTTCCTGCTGGACCATGCCTCGCCCCAATTCACACATGGGATTTTTCTGGATTTCGCCAAAATGGCTGCGCACGCCAAGTCGCTGATCAGCGAATTCGCCGTGAAAACTCCCAGCCTGGATACCCCTATTAAGAACCTTTCCGGCGGTAATATTCAAAAAGCAATCATGGCCCGCGAGCTCTCGCGAAAGCCCAAGGTCCTGATTGCCGCCCAACCCTCGCGCGGCGTGGATATCGGCGCCACAGAATACATCCACCAACGCCTGCTCCAGCAGCGAGCGGAGGGAAAAGCGGTGCTTCTTATTTCGGAAGATCTGGACGAAGTGCGGGCGCTGTCCGACCGTATCGCGGTCATCTACGAAGGCCGGATCACTGGCGTAGTGAAGCGCGATCAAGCCACCATCGAGCAGCTAGGCCTGATGATGGCAGGCGTGCCCATGCACGAAGCCCTTGGAAATTGAAGATTACGAAATTGAGACGAACTCCAACCCGTACGGGGGTACGGTGCGTACGGGCGGACCTGCGTGTCCGCCCCAACCCGCAACTCTTGCGCGACCGCACATCGCCCCCGAAGCGGGAGCGGCGCAGGATGCGCGAAGGGCGGCCGCAGGATGCCGTAAGGGCGGCCGCGGATGCCGTACGGGCAGACCTGTGTGTCCGCCCCCGTGTCCGCCCGCACTCGGCAAGGGGGGCCATCCCTGTGGGACTACGTAGCCCGGGTCCAGGCGCCCGGCCTCTTTACATCTGGGCCGTCGACGCGTTGTATGAGCTGATCGAAACGGGCGTCTATGGGCCAGGCCAGCCCCTGCCCGCTGAGGCCGAGCTTGCCATGCAGTTGGGCGTCTCACGATCTACTCTGCGTGAGGCGCTAGGCTATTTAGAGAAAGATGGGCTAATCATCCGCAAGCACGGAGTGGGCACCTTCGTGGCGCCTCACTCAGCTCAGATTTCGGGCGGTCTGGAACGATTGGCCACCTTTCGCTCTGTCGCCGAACTTGCGGGCGCGTCCGTGCAGATTGTATCTCGCACGGTTACCCTGACGGAGGCCGATGAGGTTGCGGGCAGAGCGCTCCAGGTGCCTCCAGGCAGCGAACTGGAGCGGGTGGAAGTGACCGAGGCAGTCGACGGCTGCACCATGGTCTATTTGGACGGACTGATTGCCAGTAAGTGGGTGGATCATGAAAAGCTGGCCTCCGACGAGGGGTCGCTCTTGGAGTATCTGGTCCGGCAGACGCATCTACCGATCGCGTACTCACGTTCATTGATCTACGCCATTGGCGCCAACCAAGACCTGGCCCGCCGGTTGGGCGTGCCGGAAGGCGAAGCGGTCCTACAGCTGGTCGAGACGGTGTATACCGATAAGGATCTGCCCATCGCATTCTTCCGCAACTACTTTGTGACTAACGGCTACCATCTAAAGATCGTCCGCCGGATCGCCAAAGTGCCCGGCATCAAAATGCCCGGCATTAGGGAATTGAAGACTACGGGGGGAAGCGAGCATGGAACGGTTTAGCTACGTGCGGGCAGAGAGCATCCCGCACGCGGTGACACTGCTGAACACGCCGGGGGTGCGCAGCCGCGTGCTCGCGGGGGGCACGGATCTGGTGCTCCTGGCACGTGAAGATCGCGATTTATGCGACCGGGTGATCGACATCACGCTCGTGCCGGAACTACATGAGATTCGGCATGTTCAGTCCGAGCAGGGAAACTGGCCCGCAGGCCGTCCTGAGGACCGGGTCATCATCGGCGCGGCCGCGACGTTCAGCGAGATCGTGGCGTCCGCGCTCGTTCGTGAGACCGCTCCTCTCCTGGTCGAGGCCTGCCACTCAGTAGGCGCGACCCAGATTCGCAACATGGGCACCCTGGGTGGGAATGTCGCCAACGCGGCCGCCTGCGCCGATTCCCTCCCGGCGCTGGTTTGTCTGGATGCGCTGGCGCATGTCCTCACTCCGTCCGGCGAACTAACCTGGCCGGTGGCTGAATTCGTCACCCGGCCAAACCGAACCCAACTGCCGCCAGGGGGCCTTCTGACCGCGTTGAGCTATTTTGTCCCTGCCCCGGGCAGTCGCAGCGTGTTCCTGAAGTTGGGGCGGCGCAACGCGATGGCGATCTCTCGCCTGACGGTCGCTGCGCTAGGCCGGACCGATGACGAGGGTTGCATCGCGGAAATACGAATTGTGCCCGGCTCGGCTACACCTCACATTCACCGTTTCTCGCAGACCGAGTCCCGCATGCTCGGCCAGAAGCCGACCGTCGCGCTGTGTGAAGAGGCCGGACAAATTGCGGTCGCAGAGATGTCAGAGATCACCGGCAAACGCTGGTCAAGCGAATTCAAAGAGCCTGCTCTGCAGGCCATGGTGACGCGAGCGTTGCTATCCCTCTTCTGCCTCAACGCGAAGCACGAAGCAGACCTGTCAAGTCTTGGCGCCAGCGAGGAGACACGGGCATGAATATCGAATTCTCGCTAAACGGCAACCCAATAAGTGTCGAAGCCCCGGCTGACATCAGCCTGCTCCATCTCCTGCGCGACGTCATTGGCCTGACCGGGACAAAGGAAGGCTGCGGCGTCGGCGAGTGCGGCGCGTGCAGCGTTTTGCTCGACGGCCGGCTGGTCAACTCCTGCCTGGTCCTGGCGCCTCAGGCCGGCGGACGTGAGGTGGTCTCCATCGAAGGCATCCGCGGCGCAGACGGCGGCCCAAATGACCTCCAGCAGAATTTCATCGATCACGGCGCAGTGCAATGTGGCTATTGCATCCCCGGCATGGTGTTGGCGGGTGAGGCGCTGCTGAGCAGAACGCTGACACCCAACCGGGCCGAAATCCGGGAAGCCATCGCCGGCAACCTGTGTCGCTGCACCGGTTACCAGCAAATCGTCGATGCTATCGAGGTCACCGCGGCAGATCGTAGGGGCCAGGTCCACAGGACTGAGGTGACCCATGGCTGAGTTCAAATATGTCGGCAAACCAGCGCGCCGCGTCGATGCACTGGATAAAGTCCTGGGGACGGCCAAGTACACCGCTGACTATCGCCTGCCGGGCATGTTGCGCGCGCGCTGCCTGCGCAGCGACCTGCCGCACGCACGAATCGTCCGCCTGGATGTGACCCCTGCTCTGCAGGTGCCGGGCGTGAGGGCGGCCGTCACAGGCGAGGACTATGTCAATCACGGCAACTTTGGCTACCCGGTCCAGGATATGTACATGCTGGCGCACGAGCGCGTGCGCTACGTGGGAGATGCAATTGCGGCCGTCGCAGCTGAGACCGAAGAAGCACTCGCGGCCGGCCTGGCGGCAATCATCTGTGAGCTAGAGCCACTGCCCGGCGTCTTCGACCCGGAAGAGGCGCTGAAGCCGGATGCACCGCTCGTCGGTGAGCAGCCCTGGGACGCACCGACCGAGCCGCGCGGCAACCTGCTCATAACACATATCGTCCGCAAAGGCGATCCGGACCCCATCCTGCAAGAATCCGAGATTCAACTGGACGAACACTACAGCACCGCTCACCAGGAGCACGCCTACATTGAGACCGAGGCAGCGCTGGCGGTTCCCTGGCCTGACGGCAGCGGCGTCACGGTCTACTCGCCTAGCCAAAGCCCGTTCGCCGACCGCAACAACCTGTGCCGTGTCCTCGGCCTGGGCGTGGAGAACGTGCGCGTGATCCAACCGCCGGTGGGCGGCGCGTTCGGCGGCAAGGATGATCAGATCTATCAGACCACGGGCCAGGTGGCCAAACTTGCGCTGCTCACCGGTCGTCCCGTGCAGATGACCTTCAGCCGCGAAGAGTCCATGATCTTCTCCTACAAGCGGAACCCCATGCGGGTGCACATCCGGCTCGGGGCCGACCGCAACGGCAAGCTGCGAGCCAGCAAGATCGATCTCGTGGTGGACAGCGGCGCGTACTCGGCCATCACGCCGTTCGTGGCGTGGCGCGGCAATATCCACGCCATGGGGGCCTATCGCTATGACGCGTGTCACGTCGACACCCATGTGGCATACACCAACAACGGCTATACCGGCGCGTTCCGCGGATTCGGCAACACAGAGACCACGGCCTGCATCGAGCAGGCTGTGGACATGCTGGCCGACCGCCTGGGCATCGACCCCATCGAGCTGCGCCTGATGAACTGCCTGCGGCCCTGCGACGAAACCGCGCACGGCCAGCGCCTGGGCGAGGATGTGGCGCTGGTCGAATGCCTGGAGCACGTGCGCCGTGTCTCCGACTGGGACCGCAAACGCCGCGAATACGGGCGCAACAACCTTCAACCTTCAATCCGTCGCGGCATCGGCGTGGCGTGCTTCTTCCACGGCCTGTCGCTGGGCGCGGAAGGAGACGACTTCGCGGTCAGCACAATCCAGGTCAATGATGACACTTCGCTCAGCCTCACCTCGGGCCTGACCGATTATGGCACCGGCTCGCGTACGGTCTTCACGCTCATTGCCGCGGAAGTTCTCGGGCTCAAACCGGAACGCATCCACATGCACCGGCCCGATACCGATACGGCCATCGCCGGCGGTCCCACCGTCGCCTCGCGCGCTACGGTGTTGGGCGGCAACGCGGTGCGCGTCACGGCCGAGCGGCTTAACAGCCTTCTGCTTCAGGCCGCGGCCGACCTTTTCGGGTGCAGCCTGATTCAGGTGCTACGTGACGGAGAGCGCTTCATCGGGCCGCAAGAGGAACCAGCTAGCTTCGAAGACGTTGTTAATCATGCCCGCCAGATGGGTCTGACCCTCTCGGCGCACGGCCGTTGGGACGCACCTGCCATCCATTGGTCGCTGGAGAGCGGCACGGGCAAGCCCTACTTCGCGTATCACTACGGCGCGCAGGTGGCGGAAGTCGTTGTAGACATGGGGACGGGTAAGGTGGACGTGTCCGGCATCTGGGCCAGCCACAACACCGGGACGGTGATCTTCCCGCAGGGGATGCTGGGCCAACTCTATGGCGGGATCACCCAGGGGCTAGGCTACGCGCTGATGGAACGGGTGGACTTCGACCAGGGTTACATGCAGGCAACTAACTTCGATGAATATCTGATCCCCACAGCCCTGGATGTTCCTGATATCGTGGGGCACTTCGTGCAAAAACCTTTCAGTTTCGGGCCCTTCGGCGCGAAGAACATAGGCGAGCCCGCCATGGTGCCCACGGCGCCAGCCATCGTCAACGCCATCACCCATGCCACAGGCAGACGCATCCCTGATCTGCCCGCAAACCTGGAGCGAGTGCTGATCGGTCACGACCTGCGGCAGAAGGGATCGGATCGGGCGTGCAAACTGGGATTGAATGTTACAGGTTGAAGGTTTCCTGACCTCAACTTTCAACCTGTAACCTGTAACCCGTAAAGAGGTGAACCAAAATGGATCAAATCAAAGAGCTCCACTCACGTGTCCAACAGAGCCGGGACGACATCATCCAGTTCATGCGCGACATCTGCGCCATCCCCTCGATGAACTCCGAAATCGGCCCGGTCGGCGAACGCATCCAGGCCGAGATGCGCAAACTCGGCTGGGAAGAGGCGCGCTTCGACAAAATGGGCAACACCGTGGGCCGCATCGGCGACGGGCCCAAGGTCATCGTCTACGACTCGCACATCGACACGGTCGGCGTCGGCGACCCCGCTGAATGGGAATGGGACCCCTTCATCGGCAAGGTGGAGGACGGCCGTCTCTACGCGCGCGGCGCCTGCGACGAAAAAGGCAGCACCCCCGGCATGGTCTATGGCCTGGCCATGGCGCGCGACCTGGGCTGGCTCGACGGCTACACCGTCTACTACTTCGGTAATATGGAAGAATGGTGTGACGGCATCGCGCCCAATACGTTTGTAGAGGTGGATCCCAAGGTTCGGCCCGACTTTGTGGTTATCGGCGAGCCGACCAAGATGCAAGTGTACCGCGGACACAAGGGCCGCATCGAGATGAAGATCACGGCGTCGGGCCGGTCGGCCCATGCGGCCTCGCACTACCTGGGCGATAACGCTGTGTACAAGATGGCAGCGATTATCACGCAGATACGCGAGCTGGATCGTCGTTTCCATTTCGGACTGGGTGTGCACCCGGTGCAAGGATATCCTTCGATCGCGGTCACCGATGTTCATGTCCGTACGGCTTCCCTCAATGCCGTGCCTGATGAGTTCACGATCTACATCGACCGGCGCATCACTTCAAATGAGCCCCACGACCATGTCATCGATCAGGTCAGGGGGCTCATTCCTGATTATCTTCAGGAAGAGATCTCCGTCGAGGAGCTCTTCTACGACGAGCCCTCCTACACGGGATTCGTCTTCCCCGTGAGCAAATACTACCCTGCATGGTTGCTGGAAGACAACCATCCACTGGCCGCAGCAGGCCAGCGCGCAATCCAGGCGCTCTGGGGTGAAGAACGGCCGCTCGGCACATGGGACTTCTCCACCAATGGCACGTATTGGGCGGGCAAGGCAGGCATCCCGTCGATCGGCCTCGGCCCGGGCGACGAGAAAACGGCCCACATGCGCCACGAAAACGTGCCCCTGGACGAAGTCGTCCAGGCCACCGAATGGTATGCGGCTCTGCCGAAGATGCTTAAGGAATAACCCTAACCACGAAGACACCGAGGCACGAAGTGCCGTAAAGGCCTTATGACAACCTCGAGCCCTTGTGTCATTGTGACTAATCTAGGCTGAAAGGACTATCGTATGCGTAGCTTTATTGGTCGTGACATCCTTTCGCTCAAAGAATTCGAGCGTCAGGAATTCTTCCGGGTCTTCGACGTTGCGGCGCGGATGGAACCGGTTGCCCGCGATCGTCGAAACCTGGATATGCTCAAGGACAAGATACTCGTCACCGCTTTCTATCAGCCGTCCACCCGCACCCGCCTGGCACACGAGGCGGCCATGCACCGGCTGGGCGGCCACGTCACCGGCTTCTCAGACGCGAAGATGACCCGGGCCGGCGACTGGTATCAGGAGTCGATCAAAGATACCGTCAAGATGTTGGAGTTCTACGGGGATGTGATCGTGATGCGTCACTTCCAGAAGGGCGCACCGCACGAGGCCGCGATGTGGTCGTCGGTGCCGATCCTCAACGGCGGCGACGGCTGGGGCGAGCACCCGACGCAGATTCTCACGGATCTGTACACCGTTCTGCAGCAGAAGCACCATATCGACGGGCTCAAGTGGGTCGCCGTAGGCGACATGCGGATGCGGACGATGCACTCACTGGGTTATGCGCTCACGCAGTTCGATTGCCCCATCACGTTTGTCTCACCAGGCCCGGACGATCTGTTCCCCGGTTCGCCAGACATGCGCATGCCGGAGGAGTACAAGACTGACTTCCAGCGTTATTCGCTGAATTTCAAGGAGGCCGAGCACGTCGAGCAGGTCATCGCCGACGCTGACGTGATCCTCGTCGAGCCGGTGATCCAGCCGGATTATACGAAGGCCCGCCAAGAAGCGGCAACCGACTACAGCCTCACCCCTGCCAACTACAAGATTACGCGAGAGCTGCTCGCGACAAAGGCCAAGTCGAATGCCATGCTGCTGCACTCTCTGCCTCGCATGGATGAAATCCCGCTGGATGTGGACATCACGCGCTGGTCCCGCTATTGGCAGGAGGCGTTCAACGGCGTCGTCATGCGCATGGCACTACTGGCGCTCGTCTTGGGCGGCGTAGATTAAACGTCTGGCCATAGGTTCTTTGTGATTGGTCCAGACTTCAACCAACAGGAGAAAGAGTTATGCAAACCTATCTTCATGGCCGTGACCTCATCGGCGATCTCGATTTCTCGAAAGAGGAAGTCGAGACCGTTTTGGACGTGGCGTTCGATCTCAAACGCAAGCGCGCGCTGAACGAACCCCATGCCTACCTGCGCGATAAGGTGCTCGCGATGCTGTTCTTCTTCAGCAGCACACGCACGCGCGGCTCGTTCGAGGCCGGCATGGCCCAGCTCGGCGGCCATGGCGCTTTCATCGAAAGCACAACCACCCAGATCGCGCACGGCGACACCCCGAAAGAGATCGGCGAGATTTTCGGCCGCTACTTCGACGGCATCGCCATCCGCCACTGCGATTGGCCCATCGGCAACGCTTACCTGAACGCGGTTGCGAAAGCTTCCCGCGTGCCGGTGCTCAACATGCAGTGCGAGATCTACCACCCCTTCCAGTGTCTCGCCGATCTGATGACCATCATGGAAAAGAAGGGCCGCGATCTGCGCAAGAAGAAGATCGTCGTCTCGTGGGCGTATGCTGCGTCATACCTCAAGCCGATCTCCGTGCCGCAATCCCTGATCCTGCAGATGCCGCGCTTCGGCATGGATGTCGTGCTGGCGCATCCGCCGGAATTCCAACTGATGCCGGAGATTGTGGGCATGGCAAAGGAGCAGGCTCGCAAATTCAAGACCAGCTTCGAGATCGTCAGCGATCCGAATGGCATGGATATCGCTTTCAAGGATGCGGATGTTATCTACGCCAAGTCGTGGGGGCCGCTGTTGACTACCACCGATAAGGTGGAGGGCAAGAAGCTCCAGGACTCGTACAAGCACTGGATCACCGACGAGCGCAAGATGGCCCTCGCCCAGCCCGATGCCATCTACATGCATCCCCTGCCGGCCGACCGCAACATCGAGGTGACCGATGGCGTCATCGATGGCCCCAACTCGGTCGTCTACGATGAGGCGGAGAATCGCCTGCATGCACAAAAGGCGGTCATGGCGTTGACCATGTAGAAAGAGACAAGAGACCTGATAGGTTTCCTTCGCGAGACCTGTCAGGTGCTCCAAGGAGTATCCACATGACACCACAACCCAAGAGAGTCGCGGTCGTCGCCATTGGCGGTAATTCGCTGATCCTGGACGCCAAGCACCAAACCGTCGAAGACCAATACCTAGCGGCAAAAGAGACCACTTGTCACATCGCAGATATGATCGAGGCCGGGTGGGAAGTTGCCATCGGCCACGGCAATGGGCCACAAGTCGGCTTCATCTTGCGCCGTTCCGAGATCGCAGCGAAGGTCGAGGGCATGCACGAGGTGCCGCTGGACGTGTGTGGCGCCGATAGCCAGGGCGCCATCGGCTACGCACTGCAGCAGACCCTCCAGAACTGGTTGTTCCAACGCAAGATCCAGAAGAACGTCGCGACAGTCATCACCCAGGTGCTGGTAGACCGCAACGATTCGGCATTCAAGAATCCCACGAAGCCCATCGGTAGCTTCATGAGTGAAGACGAGGCCAAACGCCGCGAGGCAGAGATGGCCTGGTCGGTGGTCGAGGATGCCGGACGGGGCTGGCGCCGCGTCGTCGCATCACCGCTGCCCAAAGAAGTAGTGGAGATCGAGACCGTCAAGGCGCTCATCAATGCCGGCGTCGTCGTCATCACGGTAGGCGGGGGCGGCATCCCTGTAATCGACCCGGGCGATGGGAATTACCAGGGCACGGCCGCCGTCATCGATAAGGACTATGCCTCCAGCTTGCTTGCGCAAAGCATCAATGCCGACATGTTCCTGATCTCGACCGCGGTCGAGAAAGTGGCGATCAACTTCGGCAAGCCGGATCAGCAGTGGCTGGACCGCATGACCCTGTCTGAGGCCAAGAAATACCTGGCGGAGGGCAAACACTTCGCCAAGGGGTCGATGGCTCCCAAGGTCCAGGCCATCATCTGGTACATGGAAGCCGGCGGCAAGCATGCCATCATCACCAACCCGGAAAACATCGGCCGCGCGCTGCGTGGCGAGACTGGGACACATATCGTGCCGGATTGAAGTGGGAGCATCACGTGGATCACGTAAAATCGCTGAAGTGTCTGATCTGCGGCGCAGAGTATCGGCCGGACGAGGTGGAGTATATCTGCCCACACCATGGGGAAGACGGTATCCTTGACGTCCAGTACGATTACGATCTCATCAAAACCCGCATCAGTCCCCTGTCGCTCGCACAGGACCGCAACAACACCATCTGGCGGTATAAACCGCTGTTGCCGATCCACCCTGACAGTCCGGTCCCGCCTCTCACCATAGGTTGGACGCCATTGTACCGGGCTGACCGGCTGGCAGCGGGGTTGGGGCTGAAGCACGTGTGGGTCAAAGATGACGGGCGCAACCCGAGCGCATCCTTCAAGGATCGGGCGAGTGCTATCGCAGTGGTAAAGGCGCAGGAGAGGGGCGCCGAGATCATCACCACGTCCAGCACGGGTAATGCCGGCGCAGCGCTTTCCGCACTGTGCGCCAGCGTGGGACAACCCAACGTGATCTTCGTGCCCGAATCCGCACCACCCGCAAAGGTCGCGCAATTGCTGGTCTACGGCAGCACCGTGATGCTGGTTCGCGGCAGCTACGATGACGCGTTCGAGCTGTGTGCGTGGGCGGCCAAAGAATTCGGCTGGTACAACCGCAACACTGGCTACAACCCGTACATGAGCGAAGGCAAGAAGACGGCCTCGCTCGAGATTTGTGAGCAATTAGAGTGGGACGCGCCGGACTGGATCGTCGTCTCGGTCGGGGATGGTTGCATCATCGGCGGTCTGTATAAAGGGCTGTTTGACCTGCACAGCCTCGGCTGGATCAAAAAGATGCCCCGCATCCTGGGCGTTCAGGCCGCTGGGTCGGCTGCGCTGTACGACGCGTGGCGCACGCGGCATCGACGCAATGGAAATGCAGCCGATCGACGCACACACGATTGCTGACAGCATCTCCGCCGGGCTGCCGGCCGACCGAATCAAGGGCCTGGCGCGCCGTGCGGGCGACCGGTGGGGCATATACCAAGGTGACCGACGAGGAAATCATCGCGGCGATCCCGGTGCTGGCGCAGCGCAGCGGCGTTTTCGCGGAGCCAGCAGGCGCTGCGTCGTATGCAGGACTTAGCCAGGCGGTCAAAGAGGGACTAATCGATCCCGAAGAGCGCATCGTCGTCCTCGTGACCGGCAATGGACTGAAAGACATTGCGACGGCGCGTAAGTCCGTTTCGGAACCCTATGTTGTTGATAAAGACCTGGCCGACGTGAAACGCGTGCTGGGCCGATAATACGGAAGGAAGAAGGAAAAAGGAAGAAGGAGATCTTCCTTCTTCCTTCTTCCCTCTGGAAAGGCATTCACATGATCGATCTGACTGTCCATCCCGATCGCCTCGAGCGCACCGTCCAACGGGCGCGCGAGCGCAACATCATCATCCCGACCTTCAAGCAGATGCAGAACCCGGCCCTCGATCCCCGACAAAGTCAAGGCGGGACTGAAAAACATCGGACTGTGGGATATCAACCCATTGAACCTCTTCCGCATCACCTGGAAGAACGAGCCCGTGGCAAAAGGTGGCGGATTCGGCGGCGTTAATTATCTGGACCTGCCCAAGGCGCTGACCGGTGTGGACGCGCGCATCATTGTGCTGGTGGGCAAGTGGTTCCCCACCGGCGCGCACAAGGTCGGCGCTGCGTTCGGCTGCCTTGCGCCCCGCCTGGTGACCGGCCAGTTCGACCCGACCACCCAGAAGGCCGTCTGGCCCTCCACGGGCAACTACTGCCGCGGCGGCGCGTACGATTCGGCCCTGCTGGCATGCCAATCGATCGCCATCCTGCCCGAAGGCATGAGCCGCGAGCGGTTCGAATGGCTGTCCAAGGTGGCCGGCGAGGTGATCGCAACCCCTGGCACAGAGAGCAACGTCAAGGAAATCTTCGACAAGTGCTGGGAGCTGCGCCGCTCGGGCCAGGATCTGATGATCTTCAACCAATTCGAAGAGTTCGGCAATGTCTTGTGGCATTATGCAGTCACGGGCAATGCCTTTGAAGAAGTGCTGGCGGAGCAACTGCGCCCTGGAGAAACCTTGGCAGGCTCAGTCTTCACCACCGGCTCCGCAGGAACTATCAACGCAGGCGACCGCTTGAAAGAACTGTTCCCGCAGAGCAAGATCGCAGCCAGCGAGGCGCTGCAATGTCCTACTCTGCTGCAGAACGGCTTCGGCGCACATCGCATCGAAGGCATCGGCGACAAGCACGTGCCGTGGATCCACAATGTCAAGAACACTGACATGGTGATGGCGGTTGACGACGAAGTTCCCATGCAGATGATCCGGCTGTTCAACGAGCCGGAGGGGCGCAAGTACCTGGTCGAAAAGGGTGTCCCCGAAGAATTGGTGGCGAAGCTCGACACGATCGGCATTTCCGGTGCAGCCAACATCGCATCGGCTATCAAGATGGCAAAGTGGTACGAGTGGGGCGAGGGCGATGTAGTTGTCACCCTGCTGACGGACTCCATGGAACTGTACGGCTCCCGCCTGACTGAGCTCACCGCTGAACGCGGCGAGTTCACTTCCCGCGACGCAGCCGCCGCATATCATCAGCACATCCTGGGCCTCAGCACCGACTACGTCGAAGAGCTGACCTATCCGGCCCGCAAGCGCGTACACAACCTGAAGTACTACACCTGGGTCGAGCAACAAGGCAAGACCTATGAAGAAATCCTGGCGCAGTGGGACCAGAAGGATTACTGGACCAGCGTCCACGGCCAGGTCAATGCAATTGACGCGTTGATCGAGGAGTTTAACGCGAAGGTCGGGTTGCTGTAAGGAAGTGGCCCTGCAACTCGTACGGTGCGTACGGTGCGTACGGGCGGACCTGCGTGTCCGCCCTCGTGTCCGCCCTGCGTGTCCGCCCTCGTGTCCGCCCAACCTGCAACCCGAACAGGAGTTTGCCATGTCCGACTACTTGATGATCCAACCCTTCGCCGTCCAGTTGCGGCGGATCCTGAAAGAATACGAGGCGACCGATTCCATCTTTGGGATTCACAAGTCGCTCTTCTATACCCCGAAAGCGAACGCCCCGTTCGCAGTCCCCGATGTCTATGGCAAGTATCTGGGCACGCCCATCGGCCCATCGGCCGGCCCGCACACCCAGTGCAGTCAGAACATCATCAGCGCCTGGTTGTGCGGCGGTCGCTTCATCGAGCTGAAGACGGTGCAGATCCTCGACGAGTTGGTGATTCCGCGGCCCTGCATCGACATGGAAGACGAGGGCTACAACGTCGAATGGTCGCAGGAACTGAGGCTGGAAGAATCGGCGCACGAATATGCCGTTGCCTGGGCGCTGGTGCACGTCCTGCCGCGCATCTTGCGTTGGGATGTAGGGGCGGGTCTCGCACCCGCCATCCCCGGCGCCATTTTCGACATGAGCGTTGGCTACAACCTGGAAGGCATCCGTAGCCCGCGCGTCGTCAACTTCATGAACAAGATGGAAGACGCCTCCGAGGAGGTCGCCCAGATCAAGGCCATCCTGCGCCGCGACTTCCCTCAGTTCGCAGATATCGAGATCCCCAACCGAATCGCCAACAGCATCACCCTTTCCACCATGCACGGCTGCCCGCCCGATGAAATCGAGCGCATCACCGAACATCTGTTGACCGACCGTAAGCTGCACACCATCGTCAAGATGAACCCGACCCTGCTGGGCAAGGAACAGGTGCTCGATATCCTGCACAACGCTCTCGGTTTTCGCGAGATCGTTATCCCCGATTCGGTCTTCGAACATGACATCGCCTACGACAAGGCGGTTGGGCTGATCGGCCGGATGCAAAACGTGGCTGCACAGCAAGGCCTGGCATTCGGCGTCAAGCTGAGCAACACGCTGGCCATGCACAACCACAAGCAGGTCATGCCCGGCGACGAAATGTACATGTCGGGCCGCGCGCTCTACCCGGTCACTATGAACCTGTTTAACAAGCTGGCGCACGAATTTAACGGTGACCTGCGCGTTTCCTACTCGGCCGGCGCAGATGCGTTGAACATCGCCACCATCGCGTCTTGCGGCCCAGTTCCCATCACCGCCTGCTCTGACCTGCTGAAACCCGGCGGTTACGCCCGTTTCGGCCAATGGCTGGAAAACCTTGAAACAGCGATGGTTGCCGCAGGTGCGAAGAACCTGACCGAATTCTCCGCCAACAAACTGGACAACGTCAAGGCCGCCGCAGCTGCTGCGTTGACTGACCATCGATGGAAGAAAGAATATGTTCCCTACGGCCTGCCCAAAGTGAAATCGGGACTGGGGCTATGGGACTGTATTGTCGCGCCATGCATGGAGCCCTGTGCCGTGTGCCAGGACGTGCCGGAATACAATTGGTGGATCGCCCAGGGTGACCCGGACAAATCACTCGAAGTCATCCTGCAGCGCAACCCCATGCCCGGCGTCACCGGCTACGTCTGCACGCACTTGTGCCAGACGCGCTGCGTTCGCAATGATTACGAGGAGTCAGTTGGCATACGTGCACTCAAACGTTACGCTGAGGAGCACGGCCAGATTCGGCCGCTCGCTGCCAAAGAAAGCGTGGACCGAAAAGTGGCCATTATCGGCAGCGGCCCATCGGGTTTCTCCGCGGCCTTCTACCTTGCGCTCAGCGGTGTGGATGTCACCATGTTCGAGGCCAAGGATGTACTGGGGGGTATGATGCGCCTGGTGCCAGTCTTCCGACTGCCGTGGGAAATCATCCAGCGGGACGTTGACCGCATCCTGAACCTGGGCGTCAAGCTTGAATTCAACCACCCGATCGTCGACGCGCCGGAAAGGCTACTTGTAGGGGCGGGTCTAGCACCCGCCCAACAGGGGTTTGACGCCGTCGGTTACGATGCCGTCGGTTACGATGCCGTCGGTTACGATGCCGTCGGTTACGACGCAGTGTACGTGGCTACGGGCTTCCAGAAGGATACGCCATTGCCCATCCCCGGCATTGAAGGACAAGGCGTACATGTCGCCATGGACTTGCTCGACCGGACCCGTCGTGGAGAGCGCCCGAACCTGGGTAAGAAAGCGCTGGTTATCGGCGGCGGCGACACAGCTATGGACGCAGTACGGACATCCGCCCGCCTGACCGGCAACCCGACCACCATCGTCTACCGGCGCTCTCGCGAAGAGATGCCAGCCAGTCCCGAGGAACTTGAAGGGGCTCTGGAAGAAAGCAACATCTTGATGGAGCTCGTCTCGCCGGTGCGCGTTGTGCTGGATGACAGCGGGAAGGTCGTTGCCCTGGAATGCCAACGCAATGTCTTGGGAGAGCCCGGCCCGGACGGCCGTCGCAAGCCCGTCGCCATTCCTGGCAGCGAGTTCCAGATCCCGTGCGACTCGGTCATCCTCGCAGTTGGCCAAAGTCCCGATTTCGAATTCCTCCGAGGCAGCGCCATCAAAACCACCCGACAGGGCGGCATCGCGATTGACCCGGTGACGGGTGCAACCGGAACACCGGGCGTCTACGCCGGGGGTGACGCCGCAGAAGCCGGCCCAGAAAGCATCATTGCGGCCTGCCAGGGGGGCCGCCGAGCCGCACAGAGCATCTGCCAGCAATTCGGCATCGCTTTCAAAGAGCCGCCCTCGGAAAAGCCTGTCCTGTCCCAGGACGAAATCATCGAAGTCAAACGAGTGCGGACACGTAAGATCGAACAAGTGGAGCCGGGCTGCCTGCCCGTCCCGTTCCGCAGCGGCTTCGACATGATCGAATTGACGCTGACGCCGGCCGAGGCCGTCATTGAGGCCAGGCGCTGTGTTCAGTGCACCACCTTCTGCGATAAGTGCGTCGAGGTGTGCCCCAACCGCGCCAACCAAACCTTCCTCATGCGGCCTGTAGATGTGATGCTACCCCGCCTGGCAATGACCTCAGAGGCGTCGCAACCCGCTGGGTTGCACGTGATCGGCTACGAACGCTTCGTCATCGGCCAGGAGCGGCAAATTATCAACATCAACGACTTCTGCAACGTGTGCGGTGACTGCACCACCTTCTGTGTTCACCACGGCCAGCCCTGGATGGATAAACCGCGGCTGTTCTTGAACGAAAAGGACTTCCTGGCCGAGGATCACAACGCCTATCGGATAACTGCCAACGGCATGGATGCCGCCGGCATCATCCGACACCGCGACGTGGGGGCGGCTGGCCAGCCGCGTGAATCACAACTCACGCGGTCTGGCGGCCACCTGGTCTACGAGTGCCCCGAAGCGCGCGTAACCCTCACGCCGGCATTCGAAATCAAGGAGATGGTTGCGAAGTCGTCGTTTGCCGCCGGCATGCATGCCGCCTTGTCCCTGCGAGACGCCGCCGAACTGGCCGTGATTCTCAAGGGCGTCACCGAGACACTGCCGCACCTGGTGGTTGCATAAAGGAAGAAAGAAGAAGGAAAATTGGGATCTTCCATCTTCCTTCTTCCATCTTCCTTCTCGTAGGAGATGTGACATGACATCCAAACTACTGATTACGAACGGTCAGGTCTTCACGCTGGGGAAAGCAAACGCGGAGATACCGAACGGCGCGATCTACTGTGAAGGAGACACGATCGTTGAGGTTGGAGAGACCGCTGCACTCTCCGCCAAACACCCTGGCGCCGAGCGCCTGGATGCAGGAGGCAAGATCGTCCTGCCTGGCATGCTCTGCGGCCACACGCATTTCTACGGCCTATTCTCGCGCGGCATGGCCATCCCCGGTGCGCCCGCTGCCAACTTCACCGAAATCCTCGAGCGCTTGTGGTGGAAGCTGGATCGGGCGCTCCTGGATGAGGACATCCGCTATAGCGCGCTGGTCTGCCTCGTGGACGCGGTCAAGCACGGCTGCACGACCCTGATCGACCATCATGCCAGCCCAAGCGCAATCCACGGCAGCCTGGACATCATCGCCGAGGCCGTCAAGCAAACCGGCTTGCGCGCCAGCTTGTGCTACGAGGTCACCGACCGCAACGGCATGGACGGCGCGCGTGCCGGGATCGCAGAGAACGTCCGTTGGCTCAAGCGCTGCCGGACGGAGAAGGATCCACAGCTCGCTGGCTCGTTCGGGTTTCATGCCGCGCTGACGCTCTCCGACGAGACGCTCGAAAACTCGGTGGCCGCGATAGGTGGCCTGGATACCGGCTTCCATATCCACGTAGCCGAGGGTGTGGCTGACCAGGAAGAGAGCCTCCGTAAGTACAACATGCGAGTGATCGAGCGACTGTACAAATTCGGCATCCTGGGGCCAAAGACGATCGCGGTCCATTGCGTCCACCTGGACGCGTTCGAGAAGGACATCTTGCGCGAGACCGAGACCCTCGTGACCCACCAACCGCGTTCCAACATGAACAATGCGGTGGGGCTGCCCGACGTGGCCGGCATGCTGGCCCGCGGCATCCCTGTCGCTCTCGGTAATGACGGCTTCTCGAACTTCATGGTCGACGAGATGAAGGCGGCCTACCTGGCGCACAAGCACAGCAGCGGCGATCCGCGCGCCATGGGTGGCGACGTCGTGTTCCAAATGCAATACCCCAACAACGCGAACCTGTGCCGTCAGTTCTTCCCGAAACCGGTGGGAGCAATCGAGCCGGGCGCCTTCGCCGATATCACCATCTGGGATTATCGTCCGCCCACGCCCTTGAACACGGGCAATCTGCCGTGGCACATCCTCTTTGGCGTCGACGGCGCAGTCGTGACGCACACCATCGCGTCCGGCAAGGTGCTGATGAAGGACCGCCAACTGACCATGCTCGACGAAACGGCGATTATGGCTCGTGCGCGCGAGCTCGCACCGCAGATTTGGAAACGGGTCGGATAGATTCACCACAAAGACACAAGAGCTCCAAGCTTCACGAGGCTTGCTCCTTTGTGAGGCTTGCAAAGCAAGCCGCTTGGCTTCTTTGTGTCTTTGTGGTTAACTAAGGATCCCTATCATGCAAGAGGAGGCTCGCATGGCTGAGATCACTTTCTCGTGGGTGCGTGCGCTTCGAGAAGGGACGCTGACCCAGGTTCAAATGGAGTCCTTGGAAGCCTTGGTCGACAACGACGAAGCAGAATCACTGGAAGAAGCTGCCCGCTTGCTCGACGTTCAGGCGACGCATAATCCCGGAGGCGAGCCGGGGACCCGCGCATACTAGCATCGCTTGGGCGGCGGCGTTGGTATAGCAAAGCCAACCTGTTGGGGCGGACCTGTTGGGGCGGACCTGTTGGGGCGGACCTGTTGGGGCGGACCTGTTGGGGCGGACCTGTTGGGGCGGACCTGTTGGGGCGGACCTGTTGGGGCGGACCTGTTGGGGCGGACCTACGTGTCCGCCCCGTGGGTGGACTGAGTTCGCACACGTCGCCAGGACAGGAAGACCACAAAGCTTCACGAAGCGAAAATGAAACTCTTGGTGAAGCGTTATACCCTGGCGCCTTTGTAGTTTACGGAGATGCATATGTGGCATACCTACTATGCGCCGGCCACGGTCGGCGAAGCGCTCGACCTGTTGGGCCAGCACGGCGACGCCTGCCGTCTGATCGCGGGCGGCTCGGACCTGATCCTGGAGTTGGAGCGTGGTGTGCGCCACCAGGAGATCCTGGTGGACATCTCTCGCGTCGCCGGCTTGGGTCAGGTCGTCTACACGCGCAGCAGTTCTGTGAACTCAACCGATGTAGCGCAAGTTGACAACCCCCGCTGCCCGGATAGTGCCGGCATGCTGACTCTTGGCGCTAACGTGACGCACAACCAGGTGGTGGCCAATACCGACGCGGTCGCCTGCGCCTTTCCCCTGGCTCGTGCATGCTGGTTGGTCGGCGCGCCACAAATCCGCAATCGCGGCACGGTTGCCGGCAACTTGATCACCGCCAGCCCTGCGAACGATACCATTACGCCGCTGTGGGCCATGGATGCAACGGTGACCCTGGTCAGCGCCGCGCGAGGCGAGCGCACCCTCCCGTTCGACCAGTTTTTCCTCGGTGTCCGCCGCACGACCCTGCTGCCCGAGGAGATGCTCGTCCGAATCAACGTCCCAACCTTGAAACGAAGCGAGCGCGGCACGTTTCTGAAGCTAGGTCTGCGCCAGGCGCAGGCGATCAGCCTGATCAATGTCGCCGCCGTGCTCGATTTCGGCAGCGACGGCTCCATCTTACGGGCCCGCATCGCGCTTGGGGCAGTCGCCCCCACCATCGTGCGGGCGAGTCAGGCTGAGTCTTATCTAGCCGGCAAGATGCTGCGATCCAGGGATCGCTCAGATGATGTGATCGATGAGGCGGCAGAACTGGCGGCAGGAGCGGCCCGGCCCATCTCCGACATACGTGCTGGCGCCGACTACCGCCGTGATATGGTGCGCGTATACACCGCACGCGCCCTGTGCGAATTGCGCGACGGGACCGAACGCGATGGGTGGCCCGAAAAGCCGGTGCTGCTGTGGGGCACACGTCGGGGCGACAACGATGCGCGATCCAGGGATCGCTCGATCCAGGGATCGCAGCATCGCCCGATCACCCCGACGCCACCCCAGCAGGACGGCATTTCCTTCACACTCAACGGACAGCCGGTGACCCTGCATGGCGCACATGGCAAAACGCTGTTGCGCGCTCTGCGCGAGGATGCCGGCCTGACCGGCACCAAGGAAGGTTGCGCCGAAGGCGAGTGTGGGGCATGCACGATCTGGCTAGACGGTGTGGCCGTGATGAGCTGCCTCGTGCCGGCTGAACGGGCCGCTGGCTGCGACGTCGTTACGGTGGAAGGGCTGGGGACGCCTCCGGCAGTCAACAGAGATGGAGAGCCGGCTGCAGTCGTCACGGCGCTGCATCCGTTACAGCAGGCGTTCATCGATGCAGGTGCGGTGCAGTGCGGCTATTGCACGCCCGGTATCCTTATGTCCGCTGCGAACCTGATGCAAGAGGTGACCCATCCGACCCTGACCCAGGTCAAGGAAGCACTCACCGGCAATCTCTGCCGCTGCACGGGATACTACAAGATCCTCGAAGCGGTGGAAAAGGCGGTCCAATGAGCGAAAACGTACGGGCGGACCTGTGTGTCCGCCCCCGTGTCCGCCCCATGAGCACACCCGCCCAAACTCACACTCACGCAGTGGGCGCTAACGCCGCGCGCATCGATGCACCGGGCAAGGTGACCGGTGAGACGCTCTACCCCGGTGATATCTCCTATGCAGACCAGCTTCATATGGCAACTTTGTTCGCCGGCCGCGTACATGCGCGCGTGCTGAGCATCAATACATCGGCTGCCGAGGCTGCGCCGGGCGTCGTAGCGGTGTTTACGGCAAAAGACGTGCCGGTGAACGAGTATGGACTCCAGATCAAGGACCAACCGGTCCTTTGCGGTCCCGGCTCGGCAAAACCTGGGACGGACGTGGTGCGCTTCGTCGGTGACCAGCTCGCGCTCGTGGTGGCTGAGACTGAGGGTCAGGCGCGCGCGGCGTGCAAGCTGATTCGAGTCGAATGGGAAGATCTGCCCCTGGTGCTCGATGCTGAGGAAGCTATGCAGCCCGGCGCGTACCTGCTCCACCCGAACAGAGCCGACAACATCTGCTACAGCTACCGTATCCGCAAGGGCGACGTAGCGCAGGGATTTGCCGACGCCGACGTCGTCATCGAGGGAGTCTATCAGACGCCGGTGCAGGAGCATGCCTATCTCCAGCCCGAGGCGGGCGTGGCCCATATCGACGACGCGGGCCGCGTGACCGTGGAGGTCGCGGGTCAGTGGACGCACGTCGATCAGGAGTCGATCGCCCACGCCCTGGGCCTGCCCATCGACCAGGTCCGCGTCATCTACCCGGCCATCGGCGGCGCCTTCGGCGGCCGCGAGGACATGTCCGTACAGATCACGCTCGCGCTCGCAGCCTGGCGACTCGCCGAACGCGGGGTGCGGCGTCCCGTCAAGACCATCTGGACCCGCGAGGAGTCACTCGCCGGTCACGGCAAGCGCCACACGATGAAGCTCTACACCAGATGGGGCGCGAAGAAAGACGGGATGTTGACAGCCATAGAGGTTAAGGTCATCGCAGATGGCGGCGCGTACATGTATACCAGCAACAAAGTGCTGGGCAACACCACGCTGACCTGCACCGGGCCTTACGCGGTTCCCCACGCGGCCGTCGATACCTACGCCGTTTACACAAATAACGTCCCGGGCGCCGCATTCCGTGGTTTCGGCGGCCCCCAGGGCCACTTTGCCGCCGAGACACAGATGGATCGCCTGGCCGAGGCGTTGGGTATGGACCCGGTCGAGCTGCGCCTGAAGAACATCCTCACTGAGGACAAGCTGCTCACCGTGGGCACCCCCATCCCTGGCGGTGTCGGCCTGACCGCGGTGGTGACCGCGGCAGCCGCCGCAGCTGGCTGGAAACAGGACGAAGCCGGACACTGGCGCCGACCGGCGTACGGGGCGTACGGGGCGTACGGGCGGACCTGCGTGTCCGCCCCCGTGTCCGCCCCCGTGTCCGCCCGTTCCACTTCCTCCACCATCAAGCGCGGCATTGGTTTTGCGGCAGGTTTCAAGAATGTGGGGTTCTCCTTCGGTTACCAGGAGAACAGCTACGCGCGCGTTGAGCTGCGGGGAACCGGGGAGATCGCCGAAGCCACCGTCTATTTTGCCGGCGCCGACTGCGGCCAGGGTAACCACACCATCATCTCACAGGCCGCGGCCGAGGTTCTGGGCATCCCCCTTGCCCACGTGCGCGTCGTTGCATCCGACACCGCGCAAATGGGCAACGCCGGCAGCGCATCCGCCTCGCGCCTCACGTATATGAGTGCGAACGCTGTTAAGGGCGCGGCCGAAAAGGCGCTAACCGCCTGGCAAAACGAAGATCGCCCCGCAGTGGGTGAGAACGTGTATCTTGCGCCCAAGACCACGCAGCTGGATCACGACACGGGTTACGGCAAACCCAACTTCGCGTATGGCTACACGGCGCAAGCTGTGCAGGTGGCCGTCGACACAGAAACCGGCCAGGTGCGCGTGGAGAAATTCATCTGTGCTGATGACGTGGGCAAGGCTGTCAATCCGCAGCAGGTCGTGGGACAGATCGAGGGGGCTGTCATTCAGGCGCTCGGCTACTCGCTCTTGGAGGATTGGAAAACCAAGGACGGCCGCGTCCTCACAGACAGACTCAGCACCTATCTGATCCCCACCGTGCTGGATCTGCCCGACCAGCTCGAGTCGATCATCGTCGAGGTGCCGGACCCAAACGGCCCCTGGGGCGCTCGGGGCATGGGCGAAGTGCCCTACTTGCCCGTGGCGGCCGTCGTCGCTGCCGCGGTATACGATGCCATCGGCATAAGATTCAACGAGTTCCCGCTGACGCCAGAGCGAGTATGGCGTGGGCTGCAGACAAAAAAGTAGAAACCGATTCAGCTCTTGAGACCCCGACACATGGCCCATGGGCTTTCTACAGCTCATGGGCTGTTTAGTGATGCTGGCTGTCAACCATCTTCTCAGGAGGAGACGCATGTTGGAAGACCTTGTGCTGAAGAATCGCAGTTACCGGCGCTTCTACGAGGATGTATCGGTCGATAGGGCCACCCTGCGCGAGCTAATCGGGCTTGCGCGACTATCCGCGTCGGCGCGCAACCTGCAGCCGCTGCGCTATGTCCTCTGTGTTGATCGTGACACCAACGCTGCCGTTTTCTCCAGCCTGGCGTGGGCCGGCTATCTGAAGGACTGGCCCGGCCCGGTTGAGGGCGAGCGACCGGCGGCCTATATCGTCGTGTTGGCTGACACAACGCTTAGCAGCCAGGCTTATATCGGCGTTGACCACGGCCTGGCGGTGCAGAACATCTTGCTGGGTGCAGTCGAGGCTGGGCTGGGCGGCTGCATCATCGGCTCCATACAGCGCGATCGGCTGCGCCAGATCCTGGCAATCTCAGACCACTACGAAATCCTGGTGGTGTTGGCGTTGGGCAAGCCCAGGGAAACGGTCGTGATCGATCCTGTCGGCCCCGACGGCGACATCAAGTACTGGCGCGACGCCGACAGTGTCCACCACGTACCCAAGCGGTCGTTGGACGAACTCATCATTGGCGAGCGCGGGTAGGGAGGGGGTATCATGGCAGATCGTGCCGGCGGCTACACTGAATATCGCTTCACCGCTGAATTCTACGACCACATCGCGCCCTACCGTGAGCGGCATGACGTGGCCTTCTTTGTCGAGATGGCGCAGGCGTCGGGCGGCCCCGTGTTGGAAATTGGCTGCGGCACCGGCCGCGTGCTGATCCCCACAGCCCGCGCAGATATCAAGATCGTCGGCCTGGACCTGTCGCCGTCGATGCTGGCAGTCTGCCGGGGCAACCTGGCTGCGGAACCGGCTGAGGTGCAGGCACAGGTGCAGTTGGTGGAAGCCGACATGCGCGACTTCGACCTGGGCCGGAAGTTCGCCCTCGCCACCCTCCCGTTCCGACCGTTCCAGCATCTGACGAGCGTCGAAGACCAGTTGGCCTGCCTGGCTGCGATCCACCGCCATCTGCGCCCTGGCGGCCGACTGGTGCTCGACCTGTTCAATCCGTCGATGCCCTCTCTGGCTGCGCCGGAGCGACTGGAAGAGTTCGGCGAAGAGCCGGAGTTTACCATGCCCGATGGCCGCCGCGTGCTGCGTCGGGCGCGCATTGCGGCGCGGGACTACTTCACGCAGGTGCAAGACACTGAGCTGATCTACTACGTGACCCACGGGGACGGCCGGCAGGAACGCCTGGTGCACGCCTTCCCCATGCGTTACCTGTTCCGCTTCGAGGCCGAGCACCTGCTGGCCAGATGTGGGTTTGAGGTCGAAGCGCTGTATAGCGACTACGACCGCAGCCCCTATGGATCGCAGTATCCGGGTGAGCTCATCTTCGTGGCGCGCAAGGGCTGATCGCGAAGACTGATGCTCTCGCCGCGCGCATGGTATACTCCCGCAGTGATGACGCGGTATCGCCTTACCCTGGTCTGCCTGTTCCTTTTCGCCGTCGCACTGGCGCTGCGCCTGGCAGGACTGGGCACCTTCCTGACCCCGGACGAAAACCTGTGGGCAGCGCGCACGGCCCAGTTCCTGGCCGCGCTGAACGCCCACGATTGGGCTGCGACCAGCATCACGGGGCATCCCGGCGTCACCACAATGTGGGCCGGGAGCCTGGGATTGATCGCCAAGTGGCTGTTCGCACGTTCTCCCGGTGCGACCAGCTTCCTGGCTTCGGTGAACGAGCTAGCCGCAGACCCTGTGCGGCTCGACTTCTTGCTATGGCTGCGCATGCCGGTTGCCCTGGCCTGCGCCGCAGCGATCATCATAGTCTACCTGCTCGCGCGGCGGGTAATGGACGAACGCGCGGCCCTGTTGGGCGCCGGGCTGCTTGTCTTTGACCCGTTCCTGTTGGCCCATGGTCGCTTGCTGCAGATGGATGGACTGCTCGCCGCAGGAATAGCGGTGGCGTGGCTGGCACTTCTGGCGGCGCTCCATACGGGACGGCGCCGATTCTATATACTCAGCGGCCTTAGCATCGGGGCTGCCTTGCTGACCAAGTCACCGGCCCTGGTGATGGGTCCGCTGATGCTCGGCGCGATCGTCCTGGTGCGCCTGAGACAGCAGGCGCCGACTTCCGCCAGGCTGCGCCGGATCGGCGCGGATCTGTTGTGGACGGGCGTTCCCGCCGCGATCATCATCTTTCTGCTTTGGCCTGCGATGTGGGTGGAGCCGCGCGCTGCGCTGGGCAACGTCTGGGGATTGATGACCACCTACGGCGGCGATGCACACGAGTTGGGCAGCTATTGGCTGGGGAAGCCGACGCCGGAGCCCGGCGCGCTCTTCTACGCGGCGACCCTGGCGCTGCGGACGACGCCGGTAACCTCGATCGGGTTGCTGCAAGCCCTTGCAGCAGGCTTTCTCCATCGCGAGATCGCTCCGCCTACAGGGAACCGCCACGCCGGCTGGGCGCTGCTGGCCTTCGTACTCTGGTTCGGCATCATGCTGACCCTGGGCGCCAAGAAACTCGACCGATACCTGTTGCCGATCTTTCCCGCAGTTGATCTGCTGGCCGCATGGGGTTGGACGCACGCACTCTGTTGGGTGGCCGCTCGAGCGCGACAGCATCCCTTAGGACTGCGCACCTTGAGAGCTAAGAACCAGCCCAGTGCGATAACGAAGCTGCCATGGGTAGGCGCCGCACTGTTGGGAATCATCCCTGTGGGACTGGTGGGCATCCAGGCCTGGGGCGCGCTGGCCGAGCGGCCAAGCTACCTGACTGCCTTCAACCCGCTGGCGGGAGGAATTCGTGCGGCGGCGCGCACCCTCCCGGTCGGTTGGGGCGAGGGATTGGAAGAGGCCGCCGCCTACCTGAACGATTTGCCGGGCGCCGGATTGGGAACCATCCCTGTGGGAACCGGCCACGCCGCCGCCTGGTATGGCAAGAATGTTTTCGGCGCGTTTTACCGTGGCGCCAGCTTTGACCTCTATTACGATACCCCTGTCGCCACAGACCTCTACGCCCGCGACATAGATTGGGTCATCACCTACATCAATCAGGAGCAGCGCGGCCTGGTGGATCCATCGGTAGCCACCCGGCTCGGCACGCCGCTGCACACTGTGGCGCGGGATGGTGTCACCCTGGCCAGCGTGTACGCCTGGCCGAAGCCATTCGCACACACGAGTGATCGGCGGATCGGCGAAGGATTGCGGCTGTTGGGGTGGCAGGTGGGCGATCACAACCGGCGCGAAGGTGCACTGCCGGTGGCCCTCTACTGGGACGCGACAGAAGCCGCAGCCGTCCCTGGACAGCGCGTGGTGATCTGGATGAAGGATGCTGCGGGCGAAGTCTGGACCACCGCGGAGGAGACGACTGGGAATAGTCTCTTTGGGACCGAAATAGATCCTGTGGGCGGAGATCCATCCCCGTGGGAGCAGCCCGTCGTGGTCCAGTCGTTCGCGCTGCACCCACCCATCGGCCTCAGCCCCGGCGTCTATCGTATCGAGATCGCGCCCTTTGCCGGAAACGCCACTGAGCTGGCGGTGCTGGAGATCGGGGCCACGCGTCTGTCCGAGGTGGCTTCGCTTGGCCCCCAGGTGGTGACGCCACCGGGAGAGGTCCGCTTCGGCGATGTCGCTCGTTTGATCGGGTCCAGCCTGGACACTACGGGCGAGTCCTGGACGGTGGACCTGGTCTGGGCGTGGCTGGTTTCGCTGGGAGAGCCTCATCATTACTTCATACACGTGGTGGGCGCTGACGACACGATCATCACGCAGCAGGATGGCCCCCTGGCCCAAGCGGGTGGCCCCGACGAACTGACGCGCCAGCGCATTCATTTGGCTATCCCATCGGGGATGCCTGCGGCTTATCGCGTCTATGTGGGCGTCTACAGGCCGCGGGACGGCGCGCGGCTGCCACTCGCAATAAACAACCAGCCCGCGCCTGACGGTCGCTACCTGCTCGCGACATGGCCGTAAGCGCATGGAAGATGTCGGGGTCTTGGAGACCGCTCGTATGTCAGATCTGAGATTCGTTTCGCGCCGATCGCCTGTCTATGGCCAACGCGGCATGGTGGCGACTTCACAGCCTCTGGCCGTGGCAGCCGGGCTGGACGCTCTGGCTGCGGGAGGCAACGCAGCCGATGCGGCAGTGGCCACCGCAGCAGCTCTCAACGTCACCGAACCGACGTCGACCGGCATCGGAGGCGACTGCTTTGCGCTCTTCTACGAGGCCGCGACTGGGCAGGTCACTGCGCTCAACGGATCAGGTCGCGCTCCGGCAGCATTGACCCTGGAACGACTCGCTCGAGAAGGCTTCGAGTTTGAGTTGCCACCATTCCATGCACACACGGTCACCGTACCCGGAGCATGCGGCGGGTGGTGCGACTTGGTTGAGCGTCACGGCCGCCTGGCGATGCCCCAAATCCTGGCCCCTGCGATCCGCCTGGCCGAAGAAGGTTTCCCGGTTGCGCCCATCACCGCCCACTTCTGGGAGCGCGGCGTAGAGCGCCAATTGCGCCACGCCTTGGGCGGTCTGGCGCTGACCATCGACGGCCGCGCACCCCGGGCGGGGGAGATCTTCCGGAACCCAGGTCTTGCCCGCACGCTGCGGATTGTCGCCGAGGGTGGCAAGGCGGCCTTCTATGAAGGCGAAATCGCCCACGACATCGCTGCGGCCGTTCAGGCATCCGGTGGGGTGCTCAATGAGCAGGATCTGGCCGAGCATCGAAGCACATGGGATCAGCCGATCAGCACAACCTATCGCGGCATCCGCCTCTGGGAATGTCCCCCGAATGGCCAGGGGCTTGCCGCGCTGTTGGCGCTGAACATTCTGGAAGCGTTTGACCTCCAAACACTCGATCCACTGTCTCCCGAACGGCTGCATCTTCAAATTGAGGCGATGCGGATTGCCTTTGCCGACACGCGATGGTACGTGGCCGACCCCGCCTTTAGTCCGGCGCCCCTCGATGCACTGCTATCCAAGATCTACGCCGAGGAACGCAGAAAGCTGATCGACCCCAAGCGCGCCACAGTAGACCCGGTCCACGGTAGCCCCACTAGTGGCTCCAATACGGTTTACCTGACCGTAGTAGATGGCGAGGGCAACGCGTGCTCGTTCATCAACAGCAACTATGCGGGCTTCGGCACGGGCATCGTCCCGAGCGGCCGCGGCTTCACACTGCAAAATCGAGGGCATAATTTCACCCTGGAGCCGGGTCATCCGAACGCGCTGGCTCCACGAAAAAGGCCCTATCACACGATCATCCCTGCCTTGGCTACACGCGAAGCAGACGGAAGCCTGTACGCCAGCTTCGGCGTAATGGGAGGCTTCATGCAGCCGCAAGGACACCTGCAGGTGCTGTCTGCGCTCGTCGATGACGCCGTGGACCCGCAGGCCGCGCTCGATCGGCCGCGCTTCTGCATTACCATACCGGGCGCCACACCCCAAGAAACTCTGACTGACGGTATTGCATTAGAAGAGGGCATTCCTGCCTCGACGCTCGCGGCGCTGCAAGAAATGGGACACTCTGTCAGTCTTGTGAGTGGCCTCGACCGGGCTGTGTTCGGCCGCGGCCAAATCATCCTGCGCGACCCTGAGTCCGGCATCCTGACCGGAGGCAGCGACCCGCGCGCTGACGGATGCGCCATGTGTCTATAGGAGCCAAGTGCATAAGTCCGACCGTTGGCCGAAAGGCGAACGACATCTCTGCAAAGGTCTGACTCTCGACACAACCGAAAATGACGCCGAATATCCCTTCTGCCTTTTTGAGCCGCATGTCCGCCCTCCTGGGCGACGAATTCCCGGCTTTCCTGGCGAGTTATGAGCAGCCGCCTATGACCGGTCTGCGCGCCAACACGCTGAAAATCGTCCCTCAAACTCTGGCAGAATCGCTATCCATTGATCTGACGCCGGTGCCTTGGTCGACCGACGCCTTCCTGGTTGCGGCGGCCGACCATGCACGCCCAGGCAAGCACCCCTACCACGCGGCCGGGCTTTATTACCTGCAAGATCCCTCGGCTATGATGCCTGTGGAGGTCCTCGATCCGCAGCCGGGTGAGACAGTGCTCGATCTTTCAGCCGCGCCGGGCGGCAAGTCAACCCAGATCGCAGCGCGCCTGGCCGGACGTGGGCTGCTGATCGCCAATGAGGTGGTGCAAAAGCGCGGGTGGGAGCTGGCCGGAAACCTGGAACGCTGGGGAGCCACAAATGTGGCCATTACCGCGGAAACCCCTGAGCGTCTTGCCGAACGGTTCCCGGATTTCTTCGATGCAGTGCTCGTCGACGCGCCCTGTTCCGGTGAAGGAATGTTTCGCAAGAGCCTGGCCGCCCGGCGAGCCTGGACCCCTGCCCTGGTCGAAGGATGCGCGTTGAGACAGAAGGGCATCCTGGAGCAAGCAGCGCTGCTGGTGCGACCAGGGGGCCGGCTCGTCTATTCGACCTGCACGTTCGCTCCCGAAGAGGATGAGGGCGCCGTTGTGCGCTTTCTGACGCGCCACCCTGAATTCACGCTTGCCGAGCCGCCGGCGCGCCCCGGCTTTTGTCCAGGCCGCCCGGATTGGTTGCCGCCCCAACTGCTGGCGAAGCAGCCTTACGGACAGCAGCCGGAGCTTGCACGCTGTGTCCGCCTGTGGCCGCATCGGGGCCCCGGCGAGGGGCATTTCGCCGCTTTATTGGTGAAGTCAGAGCTGGCGGCGCACATGTCGGAGACCTCCGCCCGCCGGCCTACACGTCTGCCAAAAGTCGCGCAGTCCGCCTTCGATGCGTTCGCCACAAAAGCACTGACAGATGCGCCGGCGGAGGCCTCCCTGGCTCTGATCGGCTCCTACCTCTACGCACTCCCTGTTGGCCTGCCGGATCTCAGCCGATTGCGCTTTCTCCATCCAGGCTGGTGGCTGGGAGAACTTAAGAAGGATCGCTTCGAGCCAAGCCATGCGTTCGCGTTGGGGCTGGCCCCTTCCGAGGTGCGGCAGGTTGTGGATTATCCCGCAGACAGCGACGATCTTCTTGCCTATCTTCGCGGCGAAACGCTCGCCTCTTCCGGCGAAGACGGTTGGACATTGGTGGCGGTGGACGGATTTTCGCTGGGCTGGGGCAAGCGCGTCGCGGGTCGCCTGAAAAGCCACTACCCGAAGGGGTTGCGTCGGGTTTAGTATAGCGACCGAGAAAACAGTCCTGCCGACTGCGCGGCACCCTGTGGGCAAGAGAGGGTTGGAGACCGTGCTTATCTACGAAGCACTCAGAATTCGGAAGGGTGATGTCATCTCCCTCGTTGGCGGCGGGGGCAAGACAACCATGATGTTCCGCCTTGCCGATGAGCTGACTGCGGCCGGCCTGAAAGTGGTTACCACGATGACCACCAAGATATTTGTCGGTCAGATGTCCCGCGCACCGGCGCGCGTGGTGTTGCAGGGCGAAGGCGCACTTCTGGCGCAACTCCCGGGATTACTGGCGGACCACAACCACGTGCTGGTTGCCGGCAGCACCCTGGTCGAACAAGACAAGGTGCAGGGCCTGGATCCCGCCCTGGTTGATCGCATCGCTGCCCATCCTGCCGTCGATGCAGTGGTGATCGAGGCCGACGGGTCGCGACGCCTGCCGTTCAAGGCTCCTGCACCCCACGAGCCGGTGATCCCCCCGGGTGCGACCGTCGTCGTGCCAACGGTCGGGCTGGACATCTTGGGTCGTCCGCTGACGGCAGAGTATGTTCATCGCCCAGACCGGGTTGCGGCGCTCACCGGCGCCAACCTTGGCGATCCCGTCACACCCACCATGATCGCGGCGGTGCTGGCGCATCCCGATGGCGGCAGCAAAGCCGTCCCCGCGTCAGCGCGCCTGATCCCGTTCCTGAACAAAGTCGAGGATGAAGCCACGCTGGTCTCGGCGCGCGAAATCGCCCGGCTGCTCCTGCACGCCTTCGGCACTCCCATTGGGACGATTCCCGGTCCGCGCATCGACAGCGTGGTGATCGGGGCGGCGCTGGCCGCGAACCCTGTGGCCGAGGTCTGGGGTCGTGTCGCCGCAGTGGTGCTGGCCGCTGGTCAGGCGAAACGGTTCGGACTGCTGAAACAGGTGCTGCCCTGGCACGGTACGCCACTTGTGGCTAACGTCGCACAACAGGCGCTAAGCTGTCCTGATGTCCACCACGTCGTCGTAACGACAGGCGCCGAGGGCCAGCAGGTACGCGCCGCCCTGGAGACGTGTGCCGCCGACCCCCACCTCACCATAGTCGATGTCTTCGATTGGGCCGACGGCCAAAGCCACAGCGTACGCGCCGGTTTGCAGGCTGCCCAAGATAGCGCTGGGGCAGCGATTACTGGCGTGCTATTCCTCCTGGCCGACCAACCGGGCGTCTCATCAGCGCTGTTGTCCGCTCTTGTGCAACGCCACCGCGAGACATTGGCGCCAGTTGTTGCGCCACGCCATGAGGGCCAGCGCGGCAACCCCGTGCTCTTTGACCGTCGTACGTTTGCCGAATTTGGCGCACTCACAGGTGACGTGGGCGCACGCTCAATCATTCGCCGCCATGAGGATGCGATCGCCTGGGTGGATTGGCCGTCCGCCGAAATCCTGAAGGATATTGATACCCCGGATGCCTATGCCGCCGCGCAATCTGAAACTCGGCCGGCGCCTTAAGTGCTTTGAGGGTGAACCGATTTCGCGCGCGTCGAAATGAAGCGAAGGCCGAAAAGGGCCAGAATCGCTAGAGCGAGGCCTAAAACCTGTCCCAACCTTAAGCCGCTGAACGCCGTCGCCGTTACATCCGCCGACCGGAACGCCTCCACAAACCAGAGCGTCAACCCGTAGCCCAACAACGCCGTCAGCGCAGGAGCTCCCCCTCGGCTGCCCAACCGAATGAGGTGGACAACATAGGCCGCCACCGCGGCGAGCGCGATCATCTCGTAGATCTGCACCGGATGCCGCTCGACGCCCCACAAAGTCACTGACCACGGCAGATTCGCTGGCGCGCCAGGATTCCGGCCCGTCAACAGCGCGCCGATCGCCGCTACGGCGAGACCTGCAAGCAGCCCGGGCGCGAAGGCGTCGAGCATTGCGATCAGCGGAAGCCTCCGCCGGTAGATGTACCATCCCGCGACGGCGATCGCGGCAAGCATGCCCGGCCACAGCAGAAAGGCCGAGGTGTTGAACCCGAAAATCTCAAGCGGCTGTGAGCGGTAAGACGGCCAAAAGACCAGCACATGGGCAAATCGTCCCACAATCACGCCGGCCAGTAGGCCATATAGTCCAGCATTGTAGATATGATCGCCATCCAGCGCGAGCCATTTGGCCGCGCGTGCACCCACCGCCAGGGCGACCCATCCCGCCAAAACGAGGGCCAGCGGATAGGTCTGGATGGCAAAGGGACCGCTTTGAAGCACAGGCAACATGGGTAAATCCTACGGGTAAACCGAACGAAGCCGCTGGGACAACGTCGCTTCAGTGAGCGGACCGACCTGCATTTGGCGGACCACTCCCGCTCGGTCGATAAAAAAAGTCGTGGGCAGGCTGCGCACCAGATAAAGGCGGCTGGCCTCCATCCGTGTATCCAGGGGAATCTCAAAAGTGAGACCAAGCTGTTGAGCAAAGGCCTGCACATCCGCGGGTGCTTCCCCCTGGTTCACCCCGATGACTGCCACCTGACCTGTCAACCGCTCGCTTGCCGCCTGCAGCTCGGGCAGCTCGGCGCGGCAAGGCGGACACCATGTCGCCCAGAAGTTCAGGACAACTGGTGTTCCTCGTAGATCCGACAGTTTGAAGGTTTGCCCATTGGTATTGGTAAGCGTTATTTCCGGGGCGGGGTGGCCGATGGCTGGGGCTGGTGGCAGCGATCCAGCAGCAGCGACCGCCTCATCCGCAGGCACCCGATTCACCCAGATCCAGCCCACACCTGCCAACAAAACCACCAGTATGAGCGTGTTCCAACGTAAGCCACTCATCTTCAGTCTTCAATCTTCAATCTGCAATCTTGCATCGTCAACGGTCACAGCAGATCGACCGGGTCGACGTCGATTCGCCATCCGGGACCCACCGCAAAGCGACGCAGCGACATCGCGGGGTCAGGACCGCGCAAGATGATCTGCCAGCGCCACTCCCCGCGTTGCCGCGCAAAGAAACACGGCGCCGGACCGATCAGATCAGTATTGGGAACCATCCCTGTAGGATCGGGGAGGGACTGGGTTGAAATCTCGGTGCGCAGCGCATCGGCCACACGCTGCGCCTCAGCCTGTGCTTTGGCGCGTTGCCCATGGTGGTAGACCAATCGAGCCAGCCGGCGCACCGGGGGGTACATCTGCTGCCGCCGGAAAGCCATCTCCTGGCGGTAAAAACCTTCATAATCGTGCTCGCTGGCAGCCAAAATGGCGTAGTGATCGGGGTGGTACGTCTGTACGATGACCTCACCTCCCAGTTCACTGCGCCCCGCGCGGCCCGCGACCTGAGTCAATAATTGGAAGGTCCGTTCACTCGCTCGGAAGTCCGGCAGGAACAGCCCCACGTCGGCTGCCACCACGCCGACCAGGGTCACGAGCGGAAGA
Source organism: uncultured Chloroflexia bacterium (assembly GCA_963774265.1). GTDB lineage: Bacteria > Chloroflexota > Anaerolineae > CG2-30-64-16 > CG2-30-64-16 > JALOOB01. Next base: position 449,033 of record CAVZDU010000001.1, read on the forward strand.
TCCAGCCCCTTTGCGATCATCTGAGTGCCGATGAGGACGTCCGCCTCGTGGGAGATGAATTTGGTCAGGATCGCATCGTGGCTGCCCTTGGTCCCCGTCACATCGCGATCCCAGCGGAGGGTCCGCGCGGTGGGGAACTCCAGCTTCACCGCCTCCTCGACACGCTCCGTGCCGACGCCAAAATGACGGATCCGCTTGCTCGCGCACTTCGGACAGACGAGCGGTGAGGGATAGCGGCGGTTGCACTGATGGCAGATGAGGTCCCCCTCACCATGAAAAATGAGCGGCGAAGCGCACCGCTGGCAGGTCGCCACATAGCCACAATCACGGCAGAGGATGAACGTGGCTGTGCCGCGGCGGTTCAAGTACAACATGGCCTGCTGACCCGCCGCGAGGACGCGATGCAATCCCTCCGACAACTGCCGGCTGAACATGCTGCGGTTGCCGACGCGCAGCTCCTGCCGCATGTCGACCACGCGCACCACGGGCAAATCCGCCTTGATGCGTTGCGGAAGCCTGAGCAACGTCATCTCCCCGCGCTTCGCAGCGTAGAACGTCTCCAGGAATGGCGTGGCGCTGCCCAAAATCACGGTCGCGCCGCAAAGGCGCCCCAGCTCAATTGCCACCGCGCGGGCGTGATAGCGCGGGGTGCGCTCCTGCTTGTATGAAGGCTCGTGCTCTTCATCGACAACGATCACGCCAAGCTGGCCGAAGGGCAGAAAAAGCGCCGACCGGGAGCCGACTACCACCTGGGCTGCGGGATGCCCCGTGCGCACCCTTCGCCACACATCGAAGCGCTCGCCGTCGCCCAGTTCGCTGTGCCACACGGTGACTTTGCCGGGGAAGCGCGCGGCGAAGCGGCGGATGGTTTGCGGCGTGAGCGCGATCTCGGGTACCAGGACAACCGCCTGTTTGCCCCCTGCCAACGCCTCGGCGATGGCACGCAGGTAGATTTCGGTCTTACCAGAACCCGTTACACCGTGTAACAGAATCGGACGCGGGCTTTGCCCGTGTTGATCCGTATCCAGCGTCTCACGCACGGCGCCCCACACGCGCTCCTGATCGGGTGTAAGGACGGGAGGCGAATCTAGCTCGAACTCGTAACCCGCAAGCGGATCCCGCCACACCATCTCCTCGGCCACGGTCACCAGCCCGGCAGCCTCCAGATCGCGCAAGGTATCGCGGCGTCGCGTCCGTTTCCGCGTACACACGACCGATCCAGGCCGGCCCATCGTGGGAGAGCAGCAGGTCCAGCACAGCCTTGTGTTTGCTCGAGCCGCGCAGCTCGACGATTGCATCGGTAACGGCGTCAGCGGCCAGGGCCAGCGACACAAGCAAAGCAGCGCTGTGGACGGGCGTAGAGGTCTCACGAGCAACGGCGAGGGTCACCCAGCCTCGATCCGCCAGGGCTTTGACAACCGCCCGCTCACACGGCACGCCGGTGAGCAGATCGGACAGGGGGACGGGACCAGGGCCGTGCGCGATCAGCCAGGCAAGCGCATCGGACTGCCTGGATCTACGCCCCAGGGTGGGCAAGATACGGGCGATGGTTTCTGCGTCCGCCAAGAGCCGCACCTGGCGGTCGGTCTTGGGCCTCGGCGGCGGTGAGGGAAACTCCGCCTCGCGGGTCACCAGCCCCATCTCAATCAGCGGATCAAGATCATCCCGCTGGGTCACCCGCTTGACCGGTGGAAGTGTCCCGTGGGCGTTTGTAGTAATATCGGACCAGTCGCCTGGTGCTTGCGCAATACGCGCCAGCAACATCTGCTGCTTCTCCGACAAGCCAGCAGGTGGGGTGACAGAGGACCGGACGAAAACCGTGCGCCCACGCTGAGAGAGACCAGCAGGGAGCATGAGGCGCAACGATTCGATCAGCGGCGCCACCGTCTGTTCGCTGATCCAATGCGCCAACGCAAGCTGTGAGAAACTCAGAACGGGCTGCGCCCAAACCAGGGAGATGATTTCGCGTGTCCGGAAATCAGGAGCCGCGTCGACCAGGCGCAGTACAACGCCCTGCAGACGACGGCCGCGGAACGGAATCCAGACCAGGTGTCCCGGCTGAAGTCTGCCTGCCAACATAGCAGGCGCCTGGTACGTGAACGACTGTCCAGTATAGGTAGGCGACGCGTCCGTCGTCGCTGCGAGCTGACCTGGAGGACGAGGCGCCCCCAGAGGCGTATTAACGCAGACTTCAGCGTAGAGCATGGCTAAGCGTGTATGCCCGCAGCCAGATAGCCGACAGTATAAGCACCCGGCCGCTTGTCTCCCGTGACATCTCCTGAAGATGTGTACTGAAGCACCTTTGCACCTTTGGCGCCAAGTCGCCTACACGTCTCCAGAAGGACAAACAAGCCGGTTGCCCCACACGCCTGCACTTGTTCTGTCTGCAGCGCTGTGCGCAGGCCGTCCAGGTCAAATGCGTTGAGCAGATCGACCAGCCTGCGGTCGGTGCTTATGACATCTGCATAGTTGTCCATATGGCTCAGATCGGTGCTGGAAACGAGCAGCGTCTCTTCGTCGAGGAGCTCGGTCAGTGCCTCGGACAGCCGGGTCGCTCTCTCTGCTGCATGAGTATGAGAGATGTGTTCGCCGAGCATAATCGGAACCAGTCGGAAACGATCGAGGACGACCTGAAGGAATGGCAATTCGATCTCCAGTGCATGTTCCTCATCGCCCTGCACCGGGGTCAATGTGATCCGAGCACTAAGCTTATCGATGAAGTCTCGATCCAGGGGAACATCGCCAAGTGGCGTACGGTAAGCGTTTTCAGCAGGAACCATAAATGGGCCCACGGGACTGCCCCATACCGGTCGATGCAACGGGCCCAGGAGGACAACCCGCGTTAAAGGCATGCCGCGCACCTGCACAAAGGCCTGCGCGGCCGTCGGTCCGGAATAGGCGTAACCCGCGTGCGGAGCGACCAGGCCCAGGATGCGGCCTGGCCAACTCACAGCTGTGGCTTTTTCAAGATAACCGTCTATGTCCCGGCGTAGCGTGGCCGCACTTCCCGGGTACCATCGCCCTGCAATCGCCGATGGGCGAAGGTTCTGGATTGGATCGGGGCTCATCGCACACCTCCTTGAGGCGGAGAGCCGTCCCGCGCCTTCAGACTCCCCAACGCTGGTTGCCAACAAAGGTCAAGGCGAACAGGACAATCAACGCTAACACCACAACAATCACCCGGACACCCTGCGATCGGGCGTCGACCAACCGCCGTGATGTCATGTAGCCCTCCTGCGACCACGTGAGGACATAACCGGGTGACAAAGCAAAACCCAATAAGAAGCCGGCCGCCAGGCCGCCAAGATGAGCGTAGTTGTTGATGTTCGGGACAGTGAAGCCGAAGAAAAGGTTGATGCCGATGAGAACCGCCAGATTCCCCAGCCGCTGCCGGCCGAACGCACCGAAGAGCTGGCGATTGCGCAAGAAGTAGGCAACCTCGGCGCCGATCAAGCCGAAGATGGCGCCCGAAGCTCCTACAGACGGCACGTCCGCGCCGAGCACGTACCAGGCAATATTGCCGGCTAATCCGGAGACGAAATAGATCGCCGTGAACCAAAGAGGGCTGTAGAAGGACTCGATGTCACGGCCCAGGCTGTACAGAGCCCAACCGTTGAATGCCAGATGCGTCAGACCGCCGTGCAAGAAGATCGCGCTGAGCAATCGCCAATACTCACCGGCTCCAACCCAACTGTTTACTTGCGCACCCAGGTAGAAGATGATGGGCTGGCCCGTAAACCGTTCCAGAATGAAGTCGGCAATGAACACAAGAACGATAAGGCCCAGGAGTATGTAAGTCACGATGGGACGGTAAAGCGGCAGACGAGTGCGGACCTGAACTGGCGCTGCGGGGTTCGCATCATCACGCGGAGACTGCCCGGAGGGATGCTCCTGCGGAGCAGGGTTTTCATAGCTCATATTGTCACCGGTTGCCAATCAATGCGGCTCTTTTCGGCCTCGATGATCGAGATGAGACAGTCGACTGTCTCATCCAGCGCACATTCACGATTGATAATGCGATATTTGAACTCACTCGCCCGGCACAACTCTCGGCGTGCGGTCTCGATCCGCTGCTCGAGCTGCGCAGGGTCCTCTGTCTTGCGACGGCGCAACCGTTCGACGAGGGCTTCCTCTGACTCTGCCGTGAGAAAAACCGTAATGGCCTCTGGCACCAGCCCGCGAATGGTAGCGGCGCCCTGCACATCAAGGCGCATGACGACATCCTGTCCACTGGCTAACGCAGCTCGCACGCCCGCCTTGGGGATGCCTTTATACTGTCCATAAACCAGCGCATGCTCTATCAACTCGCCTCGCGCGATTAAGTCGCTGAACGTGGCCTCTGAAACAAAGTGATAATCCACGCCGTCGATTTCATTGGGTCGGCGCGAGCGCGTTGTCGCGGTCACCACGAAATGGCACGAATAGCCGCGCTCCTTCATGAGCTGGATTGTCGCGTCTTTGCCAACACCTGACGGCCCAGACACGACCACCAGCAGAGGCCGCGGAAGATGAAGGGACCTGTACCATTCGCGCGTAACCTGTTCAAGGCTTGCCGAGGCAGCCTGGTTTTCGTCGCTCATTTACGAAGCATCCTCACTCAATAGCGATGCACTCACTCGATGCCAGGATTGCTTGGACGCAAGTTTAGTCCTGCGCTATAATCGCAGTATGCCGATCTACGAATACACCTGTCAAGACTGCAATCGACGCGTCAGTCTGCTCTGGCGTTCATTTTCCGACGCTCAAAGTCGCGAGGCGGTCTGCCCGCGCTGCGGCGGGAATAAGCTGACGCGCCTGATATCGCGCGTTGCCGTCCTTCGCTCCGAAGAAAGTCACCTGGATAATATGTCCAGCGCAGACAACCCGCTCGGAGATGGCCTGGATGAAAACGATCCAAAATCGCTGGCCCGGTTCATGCGCAAGATGGCGAATGAGACGGGCGAGGATCTTGGCCCGGAGTTCGAAGAAGTGGTCGGCCGCCTGGAAGCTGGCGAGGATCCGGAGAGCATCGAAGATTCGATGCCTGATCTCGGCGCACCAGGCGGTGGCGACGACTTCGGTGTAATGTAGGATCGGGCAGCGCAGCCTCCTGCGAGGCCATTCCTACACCTGCACGAACTGTTCCACGTTCAGCACGAATGCGACGGCGCCGCCAACGTTGACCTCGATTGGCTCAGCCATCTCCAGACCTGGGCCTTCCAGAGTCGGCAGAGGGGAGACCCACTGCGTTCGTCGACGACACACCTGGCGCAAAATCTCAATCGCCTGGTTCAACTTCTGGTCGTCTGTGCCCAGGAAGAGGGTCGTATTACCCTCGCGTAGAAAACCCCCAGTCGTGCTGATCACCGTGGCCCGGAACCCGGCCTTGGTCAGTCGATCAAGCACGTCACGCGAGTCATCGCTGCTGACAATTGCCATGACAAGCTTCATTGAGTAGGATCCTCCTGTGGACTACCTAGAGTCCCATCGTGGCCAGGCATAATCTGCCGGACGCGTGCCCTGATCGCCGCCTGCACCTGCTCAACCGACTGCCTGGCATCCACCACCAGCCATCGCTCACTCGCTGCACTCGCCAACGCCAGATATCCCGCACGCACTCGCTCGTGAAACTCTATCTCCTCGCGTTCCATCCGGTTCCATTCTGCCGTGTCGCCGCCCTGCTTGCGCTGCAGGCCGTCAAGCACGGGTAGGTCCAGGCAGATGGTCAGCTCAGGTGTGAGATCGCCGGTGGCGAACGCTGTGATCATGCGCAACGCCCCGAGGTCCAGCTTTCTCCCATACCCCTGGTAAGCCAATGTTGAATCGGCAAAGCGATCGCATAACACGACCCCACCTCGGGCCAAATGGGGACGGATCACCTCGCCGACGATTTGCGCCCGTGCAGCCGAAAAGAGAAGGATTTCGGCCTGCGGCTGCATTTCCACGTGCTCCGGGTTCAGCAGAATGGCACGCACCGCGTCACCGATGCGCGTACCGCCCGGCTCCCTGGTCGTGATTACGTCACAACCTCGATCCCGCAACCAATCCGCCAGGAGACGGATTTGAGTTGTCTTCCCCCCACCTTCGGGGCCTTCAAAACTAACAAACAAGCGATGCTCCGGCTGGCCGGCAGGCCACATCACTAGGATTGAAAAATCCGCACACGGCGGCGCGGTTCGGAGCCATAACTGTGTGACACAAGATTCGCGGAGCGCGCCAGCTCATGTTGCATCCGTCGGACGTCCGGGCTGGCCGGTGGCAGTTCCTCAGACGACGATCCGCTCAGCACTCGCCGGATGGCCTCCTGGGTCTCGACGACGGCCCGTTCCATCGGATCCTCGACCTCCACCGGCACACCGAAGATATCGCCCAGGATCGCTTCCATCTGGTTGATCGTGTTGGAACGTAGTACGTACACCGGAATACGCCGCCGCTCAGCCTCTGTGATGGGCTGCGGATGTTTGCGATAGTAGTTCTTCAGTGTCACGACCGCGTTGGCCTGCCCCAACTCCTCCACCACCGTGACGGGGACGCCCAGGTTCTGTGAAGCCTGGATCAGCCGGCTACGGCCCACGCCATAAGGGTAGACGCGCAGGTGGTGGTGCTGCTGCCCGCGCTCCGCGGGCGCCGCGCCTGGTCCGACGGAGTCGGACGCCGGCTGGGACTCCGGATGCGGAAGCAAGCCGGCCGAACCATTGCGATACGACTGGAGTGGTGAGGGCGTGCCGAAAGCGTCCCGTGCGCCGTCCCGTGGAGACTGCCTCCATGAGTAGTCCTGACCGAAGGACTCCGTGTGTTTTTCAAACGGAAGCCGTCCCATGCCGTTGCTCATCGAGCGCGGCTCGGGCAGGGGCGCAGGCGCCTTTTCGATGCGCAGTTGCCCGCCGTCGTCGACAAAGCGAATCTCAGGTTGGAGCGAACGACCTCGCAGAAGCGCGTCCACAGCCGCGGCTACGCTGTGATGCACTGCCAGGCGTTGACGGTCCTGCAACTCGATTAACACATCGAAGGTCGGGGGTGCACGGCGCTCGAGTACCGCTTTTTGCGTACCTCGGCGGCGCGCTTCCTCGTCGCTCAGCGTGACACTCTCAATACCGCCAACCAGATCCGACAACGTCGGATTGATCAGCAGGTTATCGAGGCTGTTGCCATGTGCTGTGCCGACCAATTGCACGCCGCGCTCCGCGATCGTTCGTGCGGCCGCAGCTTCCTGCTCGCGCCCGATCTCATCGATGACGATGGTTTGCGGCATGTGATTTTCGACGGCTTCGATCATCACCTCGTGCTGCAGCGCCGGATCTGCAACCTGCATACGTCGCGCTCGCCCGATGGCCGGATGGGGAATGTCTCCGTCACCACCGATTTCGTTGGAGGTGTCGACCACGACCACGCGGCGCTTTTCGCTCAGAACGCGGGCGGCCTCTCGCAGTAACGTTGTCTTGCCCACGCCAGGCCGGCCCAACAGAAGGATGCTCTGGCCCGATTTGATGATGTCTTCGACGATATCGATCACGCCATACACCGCGCGGCCAACACGGCAGGTCAACCCGATCACCTTGCCCTGTCGGTTACGAATCGCAGAAATACGATGCAAGGTCCGCGCGATGCCCGCGCGATTGTCGCCCGTGAACTCGCTTGTGCGAGCGATGACGAAGTCCAGATCCTCTTGCGTCACCTCTTTTGGGCTGAGGGTGAGTTCATGATCAACAAAACGCGCTTCGGGCACGCGGCCTAAGTCCATAATGATTTCCAGAAGATCATCTCCCTGGTTGGCAGCCCGCAGCGCCTGTTCCACTTGCGGCGGCAGCACCTGTAGCAGCGCATCCAGGTCGTCAGTAATCTTTCTCTGTCCCATACCTCTCAAAATCCTTAGCGCAGCCGTTCTGCAGACGACTGCCGCGGCCCCTGACTGCGCACGGGCAATTCACGCGCCATCTCGCGCACCGGGTGTGTGGCCGGAAGGGGTTCTGCCACGCGGACAACTGTGTGTTTCACCAACCTCGCCCGCTCCATAAACGGCGCAAACCCGAATCCGATCAGGGCGCCGCTCAAGTTGATGTCATAATCGCGTACCGTAACATACACGGGTACGTCCCGGTGATCGCGCATAGCCCGGGCGTCGTTCAGGTGCCGTAATCCCTGCTCTATCAGCAAACGCACTTCCCGCGCCGCCAGCTCCCCCGCGCCCAACACGCGCAGCCAATGGCCCGCCCGTCCGCGATGCATCTGCACCGCGCCGCGCACTTCACCGGCGGGCTCCCACACCAACCCCTGCCAATCATTCGGCTCCCACCAGGAAAGCATGGGAGTACCGGCCTCGGTGCTCAGAGCGCCCTCCGCTTGCTGAACCAGGCGAGGGGTGCCGCGCACATACAGACGCTGCAATGCCCAGCTATCACGCGGGTGCTGGGGACGAATACCTGGCGCCGACTCAGTAGCTGCCGGAAGCGACGCCAGGCGGTAGATCGTCTCTCTGGTATACAGACAGAAACCAGCCTGTCTTAGGCTGGTTTGCTCAAAACAATCTTCTGGAGCGCTCGCGTAGATACGCTGAAGCCCGTGTGTGGCTGCGGCCAGAGAGCAATGGTTAAGCAACCGATTCCAGATCACCTCAGCAGAGCGATCGTTTGCGAGTTGCGACATGTGGGCTGGCGCCACGTGCAAAAGGTCCGCCTCGGAACGATTGGCGCGCTTCATAAGTTGGACAAAGCCATACAGGCGTTGGCCGTTCACGCGCTCATCGAGCACAAATGTCGCAACTCCCACCCCGGCCCATGGCCATGGCGCAATCAACGCAGTCCACAACGGCTCGTGCGGGTGGGTTAGCATGTGCTCTACGGCCAGCGTCATGCCGCTACGTTGCAGGCGTCGTACCAGCCAGATATCGTTCAGACCGAACGGGCGGATCACGGAATCGCTATCGCTCCAGCACACCCACAGAATGCGCATCCAATCGCGCCATCTCTATCTGACATTCTACCACAACGAAGGTCCTTGACAAGTGATTGCCACTACTGCCTCGCCAGGGCGACGATGCACTCAAAAAAAGAACCCCCGGCGAAAGGCCGGGGGTCAAGTTGGTTCGTGGTAAGCTGCGCAATTACGCAGGCATCACCGACACAGCCTGTGGACCCTTCGGCGTATCTTCAACGATAAACCGAACGCGCTCGCCGGCATCCAGGTTCCGGAAGCCCTCGCCTGTGATGTTCGAGTAGTGAACGAATACGTCCTTATCCCCACCATCCGGCGAGATAAACCCGTAACCCTTGCTCCGGCTGAACCACTTGACGACACCCGTGCTCTCCATTAGAAAGTGCCTCCTTGGAGTATGAAAAACTGCTCGCCGCGACTGCCAACGTGCGCCTATCAAGGGATGAATTAAGAAAAAGCCACCGGGCCAGACGTGCGCACCGGTGACTGGTGACTGTCCTACTCCCTGACAGGTCGCCATGAAGATTCACGGCAGAGAGATAGTACCACTTCTGAAAGAATGTGTCAAATGAGAATGCGCAAGACGCTGTGCCCAACGCAGGTCAATGACATGCCCTACTTCAGTTAGGCAACAGCGTGCCGCTGAAACCGAACTGCACCGTTTCTGGCCAGTCCTTGCTGCCCACCATCCAGGTCAGGAGGGCGTTCTCGCGGCCCAACAGCTTCAACTCATCGGATAGCATCTGAGCCAGCGAGTCGGATCCCAACAACTCCTGCTTCTCCTTGTTATCTATCTGCATCGTCACCGCCGCCAGGTAGCCGATTTGCTGAGATGCTGAAGGAATCTCTTCGATCTGGATTTGCAGACCGGCGGCATCGGCGATCAGTTTGATATAGCGCTCCACTTGCCCGCGCACCCGCCCGGCAACAGCGTCCACTGCTGCCGGGTCGGACGGGTCGATCATGGGCGAGGACAGGACTTCACCTCGCAGATAGGGCTGGTCATGCAACAATCGGCGGATTCGAAATCGCTCCACACCAACTGACACGATGTTCATCGTCCCATTGTCCAGATGCGTGCTCTCAATGATGCGGGCCATGGTGCCGACTGTGTATGGCTCGGCAGTATCTCCGACCTCCTGCCCACGCTTAATCAACACCACGCCGAATGGAATATCCTGCGCCAGGCAATGGCGGATCATCAACCGGTATCGGTCTTCAAAGATGTGCAGCGGCAGCACCTGACCCGGGAACAAGACGGTGTTCAACGGGAAGAGGGGCAGCTCGATCGCCTCAATCATCTCATCCATACGATATGGTCTCAGTCCAGTGTACCCGCAGCGAGACGCAGCCCTGGCACATCACGCAATTCAATCTTCCGGTAGCCTAATTCGACCAGGCCCTCGTCCTTGAATCCGCGCAGGATCGCGCTGATCGTCTCGCGATAGGTGCCAAGCATGTCGGCCAGCGCCTGATGGCTCGTGCCGCGAATCGCCCTGCCGCCATTGGCCAACTCAAGCAACAGGCCGGCCAGGCGCTCCGGCAGCCGCTTGTAGGCCACTTCTTCCATCCGATTCTCAACCTGCGCCAATCGCTGGCCGACCGTTTGTAACAGCCCCCAGCTCAAAACGGGATACCGCAGTGCGAGACTCTGCGCTTGTAGCTGGGGCACCGCCCACAGGATGCAATCCGTCAATGCAATTGCTTTTACACACGGATCGACGGCGCCCAGGAGCGCACCCTCACCGAACATCGCCCCAGGTCCCAGGGTGGCAATCGCCAGCCGCCGACCATTCGGGCCTTCATGAATTAGCTGCACGCGCCCTTTCATCAAAGTATACAGGTTACGTCCCAATTGCTCAGGGCCTGCAACGTGTTGCCCCACGCGGAACGACTGCGCCGTAATTGCCTCTTTGAACTCTGGATCGTCCTCACGGAGCTCGATCAAGATCTCCGGCAGCGACCTCTGCTTTCCTCGCTGAAACATCTGCATCCTTCCTTCCTCTGCCATCTCTCCACACAACCACTACAAGTGTAAGAAACTATACTACAGAAGCACCCCACCGTCAATGCTTTGTCGAGACTCTTAATGTACCCTTAAGGGTTTGCCGAGTCATTGCGCGCTGAAAGGCGGATAGTCCCTGGCTCAACAACAGGGCTTCGCGAGAGCAGCATCATGATTTGCTCGACTCCCTCGCGGGCGTTCTCGCCGAGGAAAACGCCTGGGATCCGGGTCCGCAAAGCAGGCTCGACGTTAAAGATCCGACCGCCAAAAGCAAACACCGGCTGCGGCCTGCGCATCCCTTGGATTGCCTGGCCGATCGTCACCAGACCTGCGGCAGTTTCTGCTGTCGTTGCCGCCATAACAATCATCGCCGGGCTCAGCCGTACCATCTCCTCGACAAACCGGTCCGCAGGCACATTCTGGCCCAAATAGATCGTGTTGACATGACGTCGCCGGAGCATAAGGTGGATCAACAATAAGCCCAGTTCGTGCCAATCACCGGGAGCGCAGCCCAGTACTACCAGCGGCCCATTGCTGGGCTGTTGGACGGCGTTAATGATAGATTCCAGCTTGCGTCGAAGATAGTTGCTAGCGAAATGCTCAGTCGCCGTGCTCACGCGGTTCTCATGCCACATGTCACCGACCTGGACCATGGCGGGGGCTAGGATGCTCTCAGCAACCAGCTCCAAACCGTACACCGCAAAGGCTTCTTCGAGCACCCGGTCGGCCCGGCTCTCATCGTAGCGGATCAACGCAGATAGCAAGGCATCTCGGGACTCGCGTGGGCCCTGCAGGGGTCTACTGCGACCCACAGTATCCCAGGCGAGCGTAGCTACACGCGTAGGTTGAAGAGTCAGAAGGTTGATAGCCTGGCTGATATTCATGCCCTCATCAACGCGCGCTTTAAGCCACCTTAGGACAGTAATATCGCGGCCGGAGTAAAGACGATAACCGCTCGCGGTGCGACCGGGAGAGAGCGCTCGATATCGTCGCTCCCAGGCGCGCAGCGTGGCAGCGGGCAGCCCGGTGGCTTCCACTACTGCTTTGATATTGTAGATGGGTTGGTCTTCGTGCTCCTGGTTGGCTTCCGTCATGCCATGAGATCCCATTTCAATGCACCCCCGCGAGTAGAAAGAAAAAGCCGTCCATGTGAATACTCTTCACATTTATCTGAATGATAGCACGTTTTTGATTCTTTGTCAATAGTTTGTATATGGTTTGGAAAATGGGCTTAAACGAAAAGAAATCCGTAGTTCTCGTCCTACGGATTCCTGATATTGGCTGGTAAAGGGGTCAAATCAGCCGATGATGCCGATCAACTCTCTGGCGCTTCCTACGACCAGCGCATCCTTAAAGCGCTGGGCCAGCTCAGGACGGCCTTTGAAGCCGCAGCCGCCAAAGGCGAGTCGCGGACGCGGCTCGGGTAGTGCTGTAACCAATTCATATACTTCTGCCAACGCGGCGACGCTGTCACCGGTCGCGGCGGAGAGGCACAGCAAGTCAGGCTTGAGTTTGCGCACTTCACGCCACAAATGCTCCAGAGGCACGTTCTGGCCCAGATAGATGACGCGCCAGCCGTGCCGGCGAAGTGCCAGCGAAACCATCAAGGCCCCAATATCGTGCCATTCCGACGGCGCCGCCCCTGTGATAGCTAAGAGGCCCGCGGTTGGCTGTGGGTAGGCGTCAAACAACGACGTCAGGCGGCGTCTCAGGAAGGCCGTCGCAAAATGCTCCTGGACGATGCTCACCTCCCCGCGATGCCAGCCTTCACCGATCTCAACAAGGGTGGGTGCGATAATCTCTTCGGCCACCACGTCAACCGGATGTAACGCGAACGCCTCACTCAGGATAGCTTCTGATTGCGCCTCCTGGAAGGAGCTCAATGCTGCAACGAGTTCATCGGCGATGGCGCTCGGGCAGCGCACAGTCTCCGCGGGCGTTGTCGTACCAGACACGTGATCGACTTCCAACTCGGGTGCTCCACCCGCCTGGCGTCGCATTTCCAGTAACGCCACTGCGCGGCTGATTGAAACCCCCGCATCCACCTGGTTTTTCAACCAGTGAAGGGTTGCAATATCCCGTTCCGAATAGAGCCGATAACCACCATCGCTGCGACCAGGCGATAGCACGCCATAGCGTCGCTCCCACGCGCGCAACGTGGCAGGTGCAATCCCGGTCTCCAGGACGACCGTCTTGATCGTGTAGACCGGCATATCGTCGTAGCCGCTTAAGCGAGGTTCATCCGCCATTGCGCATTCTCTCCCCTGCTTCGTACAGGGCCCACACTTCAGGCCTGCGTCGCAGCCTCCAACGCCTCGACAATACGCTCGGCTGCTGCGACAAGCTCCGGCGCCTGATCGAACACCGCCAATCCGCCCTGATCTGCGGCTACAGCATCCGCCGTAAACGGCAGGCTGCCCAGCAACGGCAGTCCGCCGGCTCGCGAGCGAATGAACTCCTCATCCTGCGGCCCACGCGTCTTGTTTGCCACAAGGAAGATCCGCGGCACGCCGATCTCTGACGCCAGGAAGCGAATTTGCTCCGCGGTGCCCAGGCTGCGAAGCCCTGGCTCGACCACGATTACAAAAGCATCGACTGCGCCGGCAGTGCCTCGGCCCAGGTGCTCGATGCCGGCTTCCATATCGAGAATCAGGGTTTGATCCTTGCGCAGCAGCAGGTGCGTCACCAGCGCCTTCAGCAATGCGTTTTCCGGGCAGAGACAACCGGCGCCGCCGGTGCGCACCGTGCCGAGTCGCAGGAGCTTCACCCCGCGATACGTGATACTCAGAGTCTCGGGAATGTCGTCGACCTTGGGATTCAGCTTAAACCAACCGCCGACCGTGCCGGGCTGTGCGCCGGTCCGCTCATAGATCAGCTCTTCCATCTCGGAAATCGGCTTGAGATCCGCGTCCAATTGCGCGGAAAGACCAAACGCCAAGCCGAGGTTGCCAGCGGGATCCGCATCGATCGCGATGACGTCTTTCCCGCGCCGCTGATAAACGTATGAGAGGAGCGCGGTGAGCGTTGTCTTACCCACCCCACCCTTACCGGTGATTGCAATCTTAGGCATGTAAGTTTCCTTAAATGAGGTTCGCTGCCGTCAGTCTCAAAACACGTGCATGGTTGAACGCACGTCTAACGTTTCCGATTCTCCACGGCTTGCCGTAATGAACTTCTATGAACAAAGATAGCACATAGCCTGCATCTTGACAGGCAGGAATAATACATTCCTGTAATTGGATGATTTCGGGGGAAAATCAGACCCGGCTGCGCGGTGCGCATCCTTGCGCTCACGCAACCGGGTCTACGACTGCCTTACTCGCCTTTGAGACTAAGCTCGTCGCATGGTGAAACCTGCAGTCAGACCTTCGAGGCCTGCGATCGGGTTAGATCCGCTCAAAACGGGCGGCCTCCAGGACAAAGACCGTTGCCCCGTACATCGGCATGCCGGACTCAACCGGATTGGCTTGGGCTCGTTTTCGGACGCTTGTGTCGATCACGCCAAGCACGTCATCCACCTGAGCTTGTTCGACGCCAACTAGCAGTGTGACATTTCCGCGGCGGAAGAAGCCGCCCGCGGTGTTCATGCGAGTTACCCGATAACCAGAAGCGATCAGCGCGCGGGTGACGGGTTCGGCATCGTCGGCTGCGACAATGCTGACGACCATATGCATTGCGTTTCCTCCTCCGCCCGATGGGCCGCCCTTCGATCCCGGCTTAGGACCCTCAAGAGCCTTGCCGCGACCAAGGCGTTCAAACTGTACGACGGGGATCATGAAGACCGTTGCGCCGCCCACGATCACTTCGAGGGGATAAGCGGGCGCCGCCATAGAAAGATGGGCAGGCTCTGCGCCAGAGGGCAATGGATTAATGTAGCGTTTTCTCGTGTGACACGTTTTACGCACGATCTCCATGACCCTCTCGACTTCATCCTCCTGCGCTCCCACCAAGCAGGTGACGTTGACACGCGAAAGGAAGCCGCCGATCGTGTTGAGCCGGGTGACACGCACGCCAGCATTGTTCAGACGCCTCGTCAAAACATCTGCGTCCTCGCTTTGGATGATGAGGAACATCAAATACATGGCGGTCTCCGAGGTAGCAGAGGTGCACACAGGTGAATTTCTGGATACTTGGGCCGAGCACAACTGCCAGTGTCCTTGTCTTTTACCCGCGAGTTGGCGTATTGTCAAGTGCAATGCTTTGCTCGCACCAGTTCACCCGCGAAACCCACCGGCCCTTTGCTCGTATAGTTACGTGAAAGCGAAACACAACATTCAGCCAGCCGGCAAGGGAGACATAGCATGACTGAGCAGAAAACACGGACCGAAGAATTCCAGATGCAGGGCGAACAGATCGTCGGCAAGATCAAGGAATTGGTGCGGCAGGGCAATATCCGCCACATCTCGATCAGGAACGATGAAGGAAAGACCCTGGTGGACATTCCACTGACTCTGGGCGTTGTAGGCGCGCTCTTCCTTCCGCAGTTGGCAGCGCTGGGAGCAATCGCAGCCCTGGTCACCAGCTGCACCATCGTCGTGGAGAAGACCGACGAGGAAGCCTAACGTGAACTAGACCGGCCAGGGCTTGACCGTAAGGTTGCCCCGCCCTATAATTCCTCCCGCTCGGAGATAGATTCCGGGCGGGAGGAATTATGACGCGCGAAGAAATCGTAAAGCTAACGAGCCTCAGCGCCTGCGCGGGCTGAGCGTCCAAGCTGCCGCCTGAGCAGCTCGCGCAGGTCCTGCGCTCACTCGAGAACCTTTTCCCTGCCGATCAGCATCCCGAGCTCCTGATCGGCTTGGGCGCGCCCGATGATGCCGCCGTGTACCGCCTGAATGACGAACAGGCGCTCATCCAGACGGTGGACTTCTTCACGCCCATCGTCGACACGCCTTACGAATACGGCGCCATCGCAGCGGCTAACGCGTTAAGTGACGTGTACGCGATGGGTGGCGAAGTGTTGTTCGCACTCAATATCGCGGCATTCCCGCCCAATCTACCTTCCTCGGTCCTGGCAGAAATCCTCCGCGGTGGCGCTGAGGTGGTTCGCTCAGTAGGGGCAGCCATCGCTGGAGGGCACACGATCCAGGACAAAGAGCCAAAGTATGGCTTGGCCGTGACCGGCATCGTGCACCCCGACCACATCATAACGAAGGGCGGAGCACGTCCTGGTGACGCACTCGTGCTCACTAAGCCCCTGGGGACCGGGGTTATCACGACCGCGGTCAAGCGCGATCAGGTTGATCCTCAGCACCTGGCCGCTACCATTCAAAGCATGATGCGCCTGAATCGGATTGCATCACAGGCTTGCCAGAGAACCGGCGTGAAAGCTGCAACCGATATTACGGGCTTTGGGTTGCTGGGCCATGCATTGGAGATGAGTGATGCGTCAGAGGTCCGCTTCCGCGTCCGATTCGACGATCTGCCGTGGCTGCCGGGCGCGTTGAAATATGCCGAGCAATGGGTCTTCGCAGGCGGCGCGTTCAGCAATCAGGCTTTCTACAAGTCGCTTGTGACGTTCTCCCGCCCTCTGACCGATTGGCAGCAGGTGCTTCTGCACGACCCACAAACCTCCGGCGGGCTGTTAGCTGCCGTCCCTACGGCACAGCTTAGGGCATTCCAGGCCTACTGCGCAGAACGCGAGCAATCTGTTTGGGTCATCGGCGAGGTGATGGAAGGCGAGGGGATCGAAATCGTGTGACGCGAGACTCAGCGTTCGATCAGCACCTCAGGCGCGATTTCGAACCCGAACCGCCGCTTGAAACGGCGCAACACCCGCAAAATGGCGCCGCCAAACAGCAAGATCAAAGCTGCATTTCCGAGAGCACGCGCCGCGTCCCACCATAACGAGGTCACCACATAGAAAACTGCATAATTGCGCACAGCCTCCCACGCGCTCATCCCCGTCTGGAAGGCGCCTCCTTCTGCTGTCGCGCCAACGCCCCCCTGCATGAACGGCCAGAACCAGATGTTCATAATTGCGCCGAAGACCAGGCCCACGATGCCCCCAAAGACTGCCAGCATGACGGATTCCCAGCGCCGGTGGCTCGGAAACTGCGGCAGGAAGCCGGACAATAAACCCGTCCAGCCAGTAGCGAACATCTGATAGGGCAACCACGGTCCTACACCACCCCCAATAAAGGCAGACACCAGTAGCGATAAGGAGCCGAGAAGAAAGCCGAAAGTGGGGCCATACGCGTAACCTGCCAGGATGGGCAGCACGAAGATCGCATTGAAGCCGGCCGGGCCCGGCACCGCACGCAACACCGCATTGACCGCGGTCAGGACGCCCAGCACGGCGACCAATTTGCTGGTCATCTGCCTGCCTGCCAGATCGGCAAAAACAGCAGACAGGCACAGTCCAAGCAACACCACAGTGAGCAACGGCGCGTCATTGCTGTGCGCAGCCATACCATCGGACGCCAACGAAGGCAGAAAGAAGGGATAGAGGAACGCCCCCAGTCCGATCAGGCTGGCGATGATCATGATAGCTGCGGAAACGGCCTTCTGCGAACGCACGCGCCCCCCTAAGCCTGTCCCAAAGCGGTCAGGACATCCTCGACCACAAGATAGTGCGGATCGCGAAACAACTTATTGATCTGTGACGCAAAGACCTGCGAGTCGCTCATTACTTCACACGCGGGACCATCAACCACGACCTGACCTTCGCCCATCAGCACCACACGGTCGGCGCACGCGGCCGCTAATTCGACATCATGCGTGGCCATGACGACGGTCCGGCCCTCGCGCTTCATACCGAGCAGCAACTCCGCAAGGCTGCGCTTCTGCACGTAATCCAGTCCGCGCGTGGGCTCGTCAAGCAGAATGATCTGCGGTTCGGCGACCAGGATGGCAGCCAACGCCGCGCGCTGCTGCTCACCGCCGCTCAAGTCGCGTGGGTCACGGTCACCCAGCTCCGCCAGACCGAGGCGCGCCAGAAGGGCGACATCTCCCGCCGGATCTGGGGCCATACCATGGCTCTTGCGGGTGAACGCCAACTCCGCTGCAAGTGTCTCGCTGAACAAGAGCGACCCGGGGTATTGCGGAACGTAACCGGCATGCCGGATGATCGCGTCCACATCCGCTCGTCGCGTGTCGAGACCCGCGACCGTTACCTGGCCCTCATCCGGTTTCAGGAGGCCGACCAACGTCTTCAGCAACGTGCTCTTCCCGGAGCCGTTGCGGCCCATGAGCGTAACAAACTCGCCCGGACGAATATCCAATGTGACGCCGCGAATCGCACGGTGACCGTGGTAAGCGTAATGAAGGTTGCGGGTTGAGAGGACAGGCTCAGCGGATGCCTCACCACCCGGAACCGCGGGGCCCGAGGCAACAGAGGAGTTCACCGCCAGTGAATGCCCCCCTGTTTTGCCTGAGACTCTCGCTGCGAGCTGAGGCCCAAGGCGACGAGCGAAGGGGCGGCCCTCCTTGATCGTCAAGGGGAGGGGATCCCCACCCAAGAGTTCGACCTAAATCCACTAGGGGCGGCACAAGAGGTAGCTGAGCCATGACCGTTCTCGGCTCATCCAACACGGGCGCAGCACCGAGCGCAGGCAAGTAAAGAATACGATCGGCATACTGCGCAACTCGTTCCAGGCGGTGCTCGCTCAGGATCACGGTGAGCCCCTGATCTTCGTTTAGTTGACGCAAGGCAAGGAGGACATCTTCAGCGGCCTGCGGGTCAAGCTGCGAGGTGGGCTCATCCAACACCAGGATTTCGGGTTGCAGCGCCAGAACCGCGGCAATGGCCACGCGCTGCTTCTCACCCCCCGACAGGGTGCTGATGCGCCTTTGCCTGATCTCCGCGATGCCCATCTGATCCAACACTTCCTCGATGCGCTTGCGCATGGTGGCGGGCGGTAGGGCGAAGTTCTCCATGGCAAAGGCTAGTTCGTCCTCGACAGTATCGACCACGAACTGGGCTTCAGGATCTTGAAAGACAAAACCGACGAGATCGGCCATGCCACGAGGGGCCAGGTCAACCGGGTTCCTGCCGCCGACCTCGATCTGGCCGGCCCAGCGCCCACCATAAAAATGGGGCGCGAGACCATTCAGGCTTCGCAGAAACGTAGACTTGCCTGCGCCGGACGGACCGACCACCAGCACGAATTCGCCCTGCCGAATCGTGACGTTGAAATCGGCCAAGGCGGGCATCGCCTGGTCGGGATAGGTGTAGGTGACGTGTGATAGGGTGATCACGCGGGCACGCTGACCTCACTCTCATCGATAACCGGGCGTAGCAAGAGGCCCGGCAGGGCCAACAGCAGGAGCACCGCGCCGATGACCGGGTTGAAGGTTGGCCAGGGCGAGTAGGGCGCGTAGGGATAGTAGTGCAGCCACTCGGGTCGCAACACCAGGATCACGCCCCAGGCGGTGGCCCCCAAAAGCCCGAGCACAGAGACCACCCGGTCCATCCGGCCCCAGGGCCAACGCCGGTACCTGGTGCGTTTCGAGCGTCGACTGACATCCCAGAAGCTCCACAGCATCAGTGCCGCTCCGCAGGCCAGTTGTAATCCTCCAACGATTCTCAAGTGGGGCAAGAATCCATTGACTGCCAGCCCAAGACCGACCAGCCCCAAACCGTCGAGCAGCGCGAGCTGATGAGCCAGCCGCTGTCGCGGCGTAGCCTGCAGCACCTGCCCACCGAACCCTCGCGCCTCCATGGACTCGGCGAGTTGCATCGCGCGCTCTAGCGCAGTGACGAGCAGGGGCAGGATGAGCGGCAACAGATCACGAATTCCGCGAAGTCTATGACCGCGTACCTGCTGCGCCTCACGAATCGACTGCCAGGTGGCGACCATCTGTGGCACGAAGGCAACCGCAATGCCGGTCACCACGCCTGCCTGGTACATGAAGCCGGGAGTCATCCGCAACAAGCGCGCCTGATCTACCGCAACGTTGAACGTCGCGAAGATCAGCAGGAGTGCAACAAGCGCCAGCCCGCCGGTCAGACCATACAGTAGCGCCTCCAGGGTGATCGCACCGCCGATGATCGGCCAGGAGCGCGGCAGGTAAAACAGCACGATGGTGCCGTGGTGCGACATAAGCATCGTGAAGGGTATCGTGAGCAGCCAAAGGAATGCGCCCAGCCGGACGAACGCACTCCAGCTACGAGCGGTCGGATTGCGCTGGCCCAGGGCGATGTAGGTGATGCCGACCGCTGTGAGAATCAGGCTAAGGTAGAGCGGATTGCGCGTGGAGAGCGCCGGCAGCGCTGCCGCGACCAGCCAGGCCGTCCAGGCCACGGGATGAAAAGTATCTTCAGTGGTCAAGGTTCTTGTGCGGCCTATTCGCGACCTCGGCCGCGCACCTCGTGAGATAGCCACCGGTCATCGGGCGCCAATTTCCGGACGTGCGCCACCCCATGCCCGTTCTTGCGGTGCAGCACATACCACCCGATGACTAGCAGGATTGTCAGCGCCAGCACATACGCCGCGTATCCAGGAAGAAGGCTCGCGCTGAAGGACCGGCTCTCCGCAAGTTGCCGGGCCGCAGCCGAGACCGTCGACGGGCCCACAGAATTCACGGAGGCGGCCTCACCGCCAGTCGGCGCCGCAGACGCGCTCCCCAGAAAAATGGGCGTCGCAGTGGCTGCACCGGTGGCTGCCGGAGAAGGCGTTGAAGTCCCACCCGCGCCCGTTGCCGCCTGGCAGATCTGTTCAAAGGGTATGACGGGAGGCTCTACGCCCTGCTGGAAGTTGCCCTGCCCCCAGGACCAGCCCTCCAATGCGCCCTGGGTCACCCTGTAACTCGTGGCGCCGATAGATGAGTATGACCACTCACCACCCAGCCGATGGTAGTAAGCCCAATACTTACATTCCGGGAATGGGCACCTGCAGAAACAATCATCGGAAGCACAGCCCAGGCCACTGATGCCACAGACCGTGCCTTCCGATGAGATGACCGGTGCAAGGCCCGAACGCTCCAGCAGTTCATCGCCGCGGATTTCTGCTTCGGAGAAGGCAACGCAGCGAGTCTGCACACTGCCGTCTTCGTATCGAACGACCAGCGCGGCCAAATTCGGTCCTTTTCCAACCACCTGGCCCTGTCTCTCCGGCTGAGGCGCTGTGGAGGCCTGCACGTCAGGCAACGGCGCGCGGCCAAGAATCCAGGCGGCTGCGGTGAGCAGTCCGATAAGGAAAAGGCGCCGAGCCAGGCGAACGGATCTCGTTCTAACCATCTCTCGATCTCTTTACCGGGCGGACCGTCTGCGCATTCGCAGCAGGTACCACACCAGTGCAACAAGGCCGACGGCCAGAAACACCAGCGCCACGATCTGCACGGTCGACAACCCTGGCGCCTGCTTCGCCAGCATCTGGTCGAAAGCGTAGACGGGCGGTTGAACCGTGGCATTGAAATTCGCGTCAAACCCGCTCCAGGCGAACCCTTCCACGGCCTTATCTGCGGGCACATATATCCCAACGCCTTCCTGGGCGCCGGCCCAGGCCGTCCCGTTTAGGTGATAGTAGGCCCAGTAGGTTTTCTCATCACAGAAACAGTTGTCTACCGGACAACCGGTCGTGTTGATGTTGCACAGAGCGGGTCCAAACGAACTCTCAGCAGTCACCACATTGAGTTTTGCGGCCTTGAGCGCGTCGAGCGCGGTGGCGGTTGCGGGCACAGTCACGACCTCAGTGTGCGTTGCACCATCCGGGAAAGTGACGACGATGCCGACCTGCTTCGTTCCTGCGGTTTGTGCGAAGGACACGCCCGCGGTCAAGGCGAGCATGACGACGATCAAAAGAATGACGAACGGAGTGCGATAAGACACTAGATTTCCTCCTCAAATCAGACGGCGGACCCCTGTGGAGCAGCCTGTTTAGCGGGCCAGGATCATTGGCAAATAGGGCAACTTGCAGGGCGACGGCTCTTGTATTAGCAGGGTCAGTGCAGACAAGGCATCGGTGGTCGCCACGATTCTACTCTCCTCCAAGCCGGCTTCTTTCACGTACACGAACGCGCCGGACGGCTCCTGAAACGACAGCAGCGTGTCAAGCGCGCCCTTGCTGCCCGCCTGGATGCCTGGGGTCTGCACATCAGAACCAGCAGCAATGAGGCCTGCGATGGAAAGAGCCGTCGAGTTGGCATTGGCGGGCCCTGCGATGTATCCGGTATTCCAACCGCCGCCTGGCAGTTGAGCATTCTTCAACCAGTCGGCCGCCCTGGCATATGTGGAGAGTGCAGACGTTTTGGCCAGTCCGCCCATGACCATCAAGACCCGGCCGGTGGTATCCACGTCGCTCTGCTCGCCATCGAAACTCCAGAACCAACCACCATCCGAAAGTTGAGAGTTGATCAGCGTATCGTAGGCAGCCTGGGGCACCTTCACGCCACTGCGCAGCAGTCCTTCGACGGCAAGGGTGTGGCGGAACAGCCAGTTCGGGTGATAGCGGCCGGTTGTCGCGTCGTAGAAACCTTCGATAGTCTCCACCAAATCAATGCCGCCGAAGTCGCGCGGATTCGCACCGGCTGCGGCCACGGCGCGCATTACCTTGCCCGCCTGACCAGGATCCGAGGTCGCGTATTTCGGGAGGCTGAGCGCCTGCAGTGCGTCGAGAGCGCTTTTGCCGGATGCGGCTGTCCAACGAGGGCTGTCCACATCCTCCCCCAGCAGCGCGAGCACGTACACAACATCAGAGGTGACCGCGGCGCTGCTCTCTTGCGTCACACCGAATCCGCCGTCCGATTTCTGCTGGCCACGCAACCACGTCACCGCACGACACGCCGCGCCGGAAACAGCGTCCTCTGCGTGCGCCGGCGCGGCCAAGCCGGTCGTCAGTAGAATCACCAATGCCAGGAGGCGGGCCACTCTGCGCATTTTCATCGTTGATGAACCCCAAAAAGAAAGCACCCTTGACAACGGGGTGCTTCACAAAAGAAAAACCCCTTGCCCAACTGTGACAAGGGGAGCATCCGGGACCTCATTCAACAAAGGAATAAGATCGACCGGTTCCCACTCCCTTTGCCTCGAAGGTCGTTGAGAACCCGACGGAGAAGGGTTTTCTGGCTTGCCCATGCGATTGGCAGGGCCTACAGTTGCGGGACAGCGCCGGCCTTGCACCGGCTTTCCCCAAATCTCCACCGAATATTATTCAGTTCTTCGACGCCTAGCGTAACACAGGGAGGGGGAGGAGTCAAATGACTTGCGTCATAATCGACCTTCTTACACCAACACCGTAAGCTTTGTCTGTGACCAAAGCCACTCTGCATACTGTAAGCCAGACGCCTAGCTCAAACAGAAGAAACCTGCTATAATTATCGGGAAGGTTGTGGGCTGTCGCTCTGAGTTAGTTCTGCGCTGAGGACTGCCCATCTGGAGGTTGTCAATCGTGAATGCCAATTGGCGCAAAAACGGCCTCGTCTACATTTTGATCGTAGTTGCGGTGGCCGTTCTTTTCTACAGTGCATCGCAATCCACCGACCGCCCGGACGAGAAGGGGCTGACAGATGTCGCTGCGTTGATCCGCCGCGGAGAGGTCAGTCGAATCGTGGTCGCGGGTGATCAGCTGACGGTGCAGCTAAAAGACAAAACGATGTTCGTCTCCCAAAAAGAGGAGGACGTTAATCTGACGACCTCGCTGACGCGGTTGGGCGTGACGCCTGAACAGCTTTCTAAGGTTGAACTGAAGGTCTCGCCGCCCAGTGATATGTCGGGCTGGTTGACGATCTTGGGAACAGTGCTCCCCCTGCTGCTGATCGGCGGTCTGTTCGTGATGATCTTGCGGCAAGCGCAAGGATCAAACAGCCAGGCCATGTCATTCGGCAAAAGTAAGGCGCGTGTATTCACGGGCGACAAACCGACCGTGACCTTTGCGGATGTGGCCGGCGCGGATGAGGCCAAGCAGGAGCTGCAAGAGGTCGTCGAGTTCCTCAAGGAACCCCAGAAGTTCGCTTCGCTCGGCGCGCGCATCCCGAAGGGCGTGCTGCTGGTCGGCCCACCCGGCACCGGCAAGACGCTGATGGCCAAGGCCATCTCCGGTGAAGCGGGCGTGCCCTTCTTCTCCATCTCCGGCTCGGAGTTCGTCGAGATGTTCGTCGGTGTGGGTGCGTCGCGGTGCGCGACCTGTTCGAGCAGGCCAAGCGCAACTCGCCGTGCATCATCTTCATCGACGAGATCGATGCGGTGGGGCGGCAGCGCGGGGCGGGGCTGGGCGGCAGCCACGACGAGCGGGAGCAGACGCTGAACCAGATTCTCGTGGAGATGGACGGCTTCGACACGGACACGAATGTGATCCTGATTGCGGCGACGAACCGGCCCGACATTCTGGACCCGGCGCTGCTGCGGCCCGGCCGTTTCGACCGGCAGGTGGTGATGGACCGGCCGGACATGAAAGGCCGCGAGCAGATCCTGAAGGTGCACGTGCGGGGCAAGCCGCTGGAGCCGACTGTCAATCTGGAGACGGTTGCCCGCGGGACGCCGGGCTTCGTGGGTGCGGACCTGGAGAACCTGGTCAACGAGGGTGCGATCCTGGCCGCGCGGCGCAACAAACGAGCCATCGGCATGCCGGAATTGCAGGAAGCCATTGAGCGTGTCATCGGTGGGCCCGAACGGCGCTCCCGCATCATTTCCTTGAAGGAAAAAGAAATCATCGCGTTCCACGAAGCCGGTCACGCGCTGGTGCGGCGAATGTTGCCCAAGTGCGACCCCGTCCACAAGATCAGCATTGTTTCGCGCGGCATGGCGCTGGGCTACACCATGGCGCTCCCGGAAAACGACCGCGTGCTGATCAGCAAGACGAAGTTCGAGCAGGATCTCAGTGCGATGCTGGGCGGCCGGGTGGCGGAGCAACTGATCTTCAGCGATGTCACCAACGGTGCGGTCGATGATCTGGACAAGGTGACGAAGCTCTCGCGCGCGATGGTGACCCAGTATGGCATGAGCCCACAGATGGGACCGATGGTTTTCGGCCAGCGACATGAGATGATCTTCCTCGGCCGTGATATCGGCGAGCAGCGCAACTACTCGGAACAGGTGGCGCGAGAGATCGACAAGGAAGTGGACCGGATCGTCACTGAGGCCTACGATCGGTCCACGGACATTCTGACCCGCCATCAAGACCTGCTGCGTGCCATTTCGAAGAGGCTGATGGAAGTAGAGACGCTGGACGCAGCGGAGTTTGAAGCCTTCTTTGCGGGTGTGCCGGGCATCCCGCCGCGCAAAATAGGGCCGGTTGACTCCTCAGAAAGCCCTTCGCCAAACCGCGGCAACGCGCCTGCAGCCGATCGTCCTAGCGCCGCGCCAGCGCCGCGTCCTACGCCGGCGTAATGAGCGAAAGAGAAACGATGTCTGAGAACACCCCATTCCCCATCGGCCTGATCGGTGAGGCCAGCGTCACCGTTGCACCGGAGCTGACCGCGCAGCACCTGGGAAGCGGCGCCGTGGCAGTGTTTGCCACGCCCGAGATGGTGCGTCTGATGGAACACGCGGCGGTGAATGGACTGGCGCCTCACCTCGACCCCGGCCAACAATCCGTCGGAACGAGTGTCAATGTGAAGCACCTCGCAGCGACACCGCTGGGTGCAACGGTGACTGCGCGGGCGGAGTTGGTTTCCGTCGAAGGCCGGCGCCTGCTTTTCAAGGTCTCCGCCCATGACGGGGTGGACCTGATCGGCGAGGGTCTGCACGAGCGCGCGTTGGTCGACCTGGCGAAATTCGAGGCGCGCGTCGCCGCCAAGCAAGTGCAATCGTAGAGACGTTGCACGCCTTCGGCGAACGTCTCTACGAATCGCGGGTCCCTAAACGAGTCCCCCTGAGTACACCAGGCTGAAGTCCTGCGGCCCGCTGGGCACGTTGAACGCGCGGACGCGAATGCGATATCGCCCGGGTTCCGGCTGGGCGATCACGAGTCGCTCAACGTTATTGATACGGTCGGGCGCGCCGCCGGGCGTGCCATTGCGCGTATTGCCGTAGAAGATGGCCCCCGACGGACTGGTGACCACTAAGTCCAGGTCGTTGACCAGGTTCGGGTAGATGCTCGGGCTGCCAGGGTAATCGGTCCAGACCAGGGTGAACGCGAGTGCCACACTCGTGTCGTTTACTGCACAAGACCAGCGCCAGCTTTGCCCGGTATTCAGGCCAACACGCTGGTCATACCAGCGCACCTCCACCTCCGCTGCCCCTGGCAACTCCAGGCTCGTCCTCAGGTCCAGGTGTCCCCAACCCTGGGACCAATCGTACAAACCTTCGCCAACGGGCTCGTGGCGATACCGGCGGTAGGCCGCGCCATGCAGCAGGGTCGCCTTGATCAGCGCGGCCGAGGGGTTTGCACGGCGCTTCACCGTCCTTAAGTACTGGCGAACCAGTGCGGCCGCGCCGGCCGCCAGGGGCGTCGCCATACTGGTGCCACCATTGAACATGTAACGATTGCTGGCGGTCCACACACCCCAACCGGGACTGCTGCTCTGTAGGGCCGAGGAGCGGGTCGACAAAATATTGGTGCCGGGCGCAACGAGATCTGGCTTAACACGCCCATCGCGCGTTGGCCCGCGGCTGGAAAACGCGGCGACATCGTCCGCATTGTCCGACGGCATGTCGTCCTTCAGGGGGGCGACACTGTAGTTATCGGGCCACAGGCTCCCTAAGGCCCGCTGGTAGCCACCTTGCGCGCGAACCGACTCGGCCGCGCCGACAGTGATGCAGTTCTTGGCGGTGCCCGGTGGCGTTACGCTGCCTGGGTCCACCACCCCGTCGCGGTCCCCATCCTCCCCATCATTGCCTGCAGCGATCAGGACGAGGAAGTCTTTGTGTTCCCACATAAATCGGTCGACGGCCTCGGCGTAGTCGTCGTACGCTCCGAACGCGCCACCGCCCCAACTGTTGCTGTGAATGCGCGCGCCTGCGTCGTAGGCCTGCTGAAAGACGCCCTTGAGATCGGCAGGAAGACCAGCCAGGCCATAGTCGGGCGGATACCGGCGATATTGCCGATAGTAGGCCTGGCGATAGGCATCTGTCCACTTCAGACGCTGTTCGATCGCTTGAAAGACCAACGTCGCTTCGTAGGCCGGCCCGCGCACCGCAGCACCCTGCTGGCCCAGCGCTTGCCAGGCCGATCCATTCCCGAGGATAGAACCGGCGACGTGCGTGCCATGGCCGGAGCGAGCATCAGCCGGCCCGTCGTCCTCCCCAACGTTGGTCACAACAGAGGACCAATCCGTCGCGACGGGCCAACTCAGAAGGGTGACGATCCGTCCGGCGAAATCCGGATGAATCGTGTCGGCGCTGCCGGTGTCCAGCCCCGAATCGGCCACCCCCACAATCTCGCCCCGGCCACTAAGACCTAACCCCGAAGGGTCCTGCACCTCCTGCACACCCATCAAGCCAGCCGCGACGTCATTCCGAAGCTGGCGCAAGATGGTCGGCTCAATCGAACGCACACCGTGCAGGCTCGCGATCTGAGCGACAAGGGCCTGCGTGTCCTTGGTGCGCGGATCGAAAGCCACGGTAACGACGCTACCGCCAGGCGCCGGTACGCTCGGCTCCCCACCCATTTTTTGGATAGCCGGGAGGGCCTGCTCGAGGTCTGCGGGTTGGAAAAAGCGGACGGTGAACGTGTTGGGCACGCGCTCGACATGAGGCGGCGTCTGCATGTCCCTCGCGGCCTCGCCGCGGATGGCGCCGCGCGAGACGGCGGGATCCTCACCCAGCCCTTCCGTCAGGTCGGGGCTGATACGCCGATCGGCGCCGTAGTGCAGAACCTCATCGACGTACTGCGCCTTGGTCACCCACTCGTATGCCGGATCGTCAAGCGCCACGACGTATCCGTGAGGCGGCTCGGGATCCTGCAGTCGACCACCGTGCTGAACAATCTCCGTCAGCCACTCTTTCTTGATGGGGCCAGCAAAGTTAACCAGATAGTAATGCTCTCCCGGCCCGAAGGTGGATGGACCGGGGTCATGCTTCGGCGCTGTAGATTCGAATCCGAGTCCAGGGCTCGGTTGCGTACGATAGATCTCAACTTCGTAGCCGCTCTTGCGAAGCTCGCCGACCTGCTCATCGCTGACGCGGACCAGAATATAGTCCTCGTATTCGGCAATTGATTCGTAGCCTTGCCGGATCAGGCGGCGGCGCTCGCGTTGGGATGCATAGATCAGGACCGTTTGGGTCATGTTCCCTCCTTCTTTAGCCGAAGTAGGCAGGTTGATTATACCACTGGTTCGGCGACCTGCTCGGTCATTCAGCAGATGCAGTGGTAAAATGCGTTCGTGACCGCTTCCACACTGCGCGGAACGATCGAGCGCATCACTTACCACAATGAGGAAAACGGGTACACCGTCGCACAATTGCTGCCTGAGGGGCAGTCCGCTACGGTCGCCGTCGTCGGCAACATGCTGGGCATCAATGTCGGTGAGTCCGTGGTGCTGACGGGTGTGTGGGTGGCGCACGCGCATTATGGCCGGCAGTTCAAGGCGGAGAGCGTGCAGACCGTTCTCCCTGCGACAGTCGCCGGCATGGAGCGCTACCTTGGCAGCGGGCTGATCAAGGGCATCGGCCCGGTCACCGCCAAGCGCATCGTGCGGAAGTTCGGAGCCGAAACGCTCACCGTGATCGAGCAAGAGCCGGCGCGTCTGGTGGAGGTGCTCGGCGTGGGCCGCAAACGCGTCGACCTGATTGTGCGCGCCTGGGCCGAACAGCTAAAAATCAAAGAGGTGATGCTGTTCCTCCAGAGCCACAATGTGTCGACCGGCCTGGCCGTGCGCATTTTCAAGCGCTACGGCGACGACGCGGTGGACATCGTGCGCACCGACCCGTACCGCCTGGCACGCGAGGTGTTCGGCATTGGATTTTTGACTGCGGACAAAATCGCCCGCGAACTCGGAATCGCTCATGACGCACCCGAACGAGTCGCTGCGGGAGTGGCCTACGAGTTGAGTCAGGCCGCCGATGAGGGCAACACTTATCTGCCTGAGAGTGAGCTGACGAAGCGCGCGGCCGCATTGCTCGGTGTGACCGAAGCGCAGACCTCTGAAGGCATCCGCTCCTTGCTCCAGGACGAACAGGTGTGGGTGGAGGGTGAGACACCTGGCTGGGCCGAGAGCCGCGACCCGCGCACGCGACCAACTCCCGTGCTGTCATTGGCCGAGGAGAAGCCGGTCTATCTGCTACCCTTCTATCGCGGCGAGGTAGGTGTGGCGGGACGCCTGCGACGCCTGGCCGAAGCGCCTGGAGATCGGCTTGCGTCCTTTGCGGCCTTCAATTGGACCGCCGCATTCGCCTTGCTTGCGGCGGAGTCGCCGCATCGCCAATCGCTCACGCCAAAGCAGATGGAAGCGGTGCAGACAGCGCTGACCCGTCGTGTGGCAGTGCTGACCGGAGGCCCGGGCACAGGGAAGACCACAACCGTCCGCAGCATCATCCGGCTGGCCGAGGCCGCAGGAGCACGGCTGGCGCTTGCGTCGCCGACGGGCCGCGCGGCGAAACGCCTGGCAGATGCCACCGGGCGTACGGCCAAAACGATCCACCGGTTGCTCGAATTCAAACCGGGTGAAGGGACAACGTTCCAGCGCAACGAAGAGAACCCGCTTGAGGCAGACCTGGTGATCGTCGATGAAGCATCGATGTTGGATCTGCTGCTGACGAACCATTTGCTGAAAGCGATCCCGGCGGGCGCCCATCTGCTGTTAGTTGGCGACATAGACCAGCTGCCCAGTGTCGGCGCAGGGAACGTGTTGCGCGACATCATTGCCGCCATTGAGGCGGATGGCGAGTTGCCTGACACGGCCGTTGTCCGGCTGGATACGATCTTCCGCCAGGCCGAAGGTAGCTATATTATCACCAACGCACACCGGATCAACCGCGGGGAGATGCCGGTGCTGGACAACAAGCATGCGCAAGATTTCTTCATCTTCAACGAGGAGGACCCGGAAAGGGCGGCAGAACTCGTGGTCGAGCTGGTGCAAGATCGCATCCTGCGTAAGTTCGGATTCACACCCGATCAGATCCAGGTGCTGAGCCCAATGCACCGCGGCGCTGTGGGTGTGACCAACCTGAACGCTGCATTGCAGGCCGCGCTGAACCCGCCGAAGGCTGCGCTTGGAGAGCGCCAGGTGGGAGGACGAACCTACCGCATCGGCGACCGCGTGATGCAGATCCGAAATAATTACGACAAGGAAGTATTCAACGGCGATATGGGACAGATCACCATGATCAACCTGGAGGAACAGATGGTCGGCGTGCTCCTGGACGGGCGCGTCGTGCATTACGACTTCTCGGAGTTGGACGAACTGGTCCACGCATACGCGGTGAGTGTGCACAAATCCCAGGGCAGCGAGTTTCCCGCGGTGGTGATCCCCCTGTTGCCGACGCACTACATGATGTTGCAGCGGAATCTGCTCTACACCGCAGTAACGCGCGCACAGAAGCTGGTGGTCCTGGTGGGCACGCCGCGAGCGGTGGCCATCGCGGTCCACAACGATCGCGCACATCAACGCTACTCGGGGTTGGCGGAGAGGCTCGGCGCGGTCAAAGAGAAGTATTAACCGCAAAGATCCCTACGCATTCAACCCGGCTTCTCTTGGTGAACCTTTGTGGCTTGGAGTCTTCGTGTTTACGGGAGGTCACCGATGACGATCATTACTCTTTCCAGGGAGTTTGGGAGCGGCGGCGACGACGTAGCGGCCCTCGTAGCGGAGCAGCTCGGGCTGCGCCGTATCGGGCGCGAGATCATCAACCGCGCTGCGCAGGCCGCTGGCGCAGGCGAGGCCGCTCTCGCGGAAATCGACGAGTTGGGGCTGTTAGGGGTAAAGCCGTCGCCGGCCGCGCTCAAGCTTTATCGTGAGAAGGTGCGCACAGTCATCGAAGAACAGGCCCACGAAGGCAACCTACTGCTGGTGGGCCGTGGCGGACAGGTGGTGCTGGCCAAGCGGAACGACGTCCTGCACGTGCGGATTTTCGCCCCCAGGGAACTACGCTGTGCAGCTGTGCGCGAGCGCTGTGGTGTCCCCCTTGAAGTGGCGGCAGCCCGGGTGGATGCATCAGATCGCGCGCGGGCGACATTTCACAAGCGCAACTACGGCGTGAGGTGGGACGATCCTGCTCTGTACGACCTGGTGATAAACATGGCGTATCTCAGTGTCCCGATGGCGGCGGACATCATTATTGCAGCTGCCAGGGCGCAGGTCTCAGGCAGCCAGGAATTCACTCACGAAGGCTACGAATCATGACACTCGAAGTCCCTACGCCTTTCTCTCATCCGGTTGAAGCGGAATTTGCGCATATCCTCGACTTCTATGGCATTCCGTGGGACTACGAGCCCCGGACATTCGTCCTCGAGCGCCACGGCGATGGCCTCGTGCGGGAGGCTTTCTCGCCAGATTTCTATCTGCCCGACCAGGACTTGTACGTTGAATTGACGACGATGCAGCCAAACCAGATCCGGCACAAGAACCGGAAGCTCAAACGGCTGCGCGAGCTGTACCCGGAAATCAACGTCAAGCTTTTCAAGCGAGGCGACATACGCAACCTGCTCCTCAAGTTCGGGGTGGCCGATATTCCTGACATGATGGCGAATGAATTATGATAATATCTCCCACTAACGACCTGACGCGCGGCTTGGGACGCGTGGTTTATAGCGAAGCCGAGATTCGCCAACGCATCGCAAAGCTCGGGGCACAGATCAGCAGCGACTATACTGGGTTGAATCCGCTCGTTGTAGGCGTATTAAAAGGCGTGATGTTCTTCATGAGCGACCTGCTGCGAACACTAAGCGTACCCGCTCGGGTCGACTTCATGGCCATCTCGCGCTATCATCCCGGCAAGGGAGCCAAAGGCCCGGTGCGACTGATCAAAGACCTAGAAGAGCCAGTAGAGGATCAACACGTACTGTTTGTCGAGGATGTGATCGACACGGGGTTAACCCTCAGCTACCTGCTACGCAACCTGAGCGCGCGCCATCCCGCCAGCCTGGAAGTCTGTACACTGTTCGATAAGCCGCAGCACCGTCTGGCGAAGGTCCCTGTGAAGTACAAGGGCTTCGACTTGCCGGACAGGTTCGTGGTCGGCTATGGTTTGGACTATAAAGAGGCCTATCGGCACCTCCCTTATGTGGCGGAGCTAACTCCGGAAACCTTGGGGATAAAGTAGAAACATGAAACGTTGGTCGATGTTCGCGGTCGCACTCGTCCTGCTCTTTACGCTTTCGGCAGCACCGGCCCTCGCCCCGGACAGCACCTTGCCGGGCGTGGAGATGTCGAGTGCCGTACAGTTGGCGCCTGAAGGCGAGATCGATCAAACCGGCTACATCAAGGGATTCTACGTCTCATACCCCGCGATGGGCAATGCAGACTTCCTGGCGCGCACCTATGAGTTACTCCAAGAGACTGAGCTGAACGCGGTTGTGCTGGATTTCAAGGGAGATGACGGCTTGTTGACGTTCCCGACACAGGTCCCCCTCGCATTAGAGATCGGAGCAGGACGGAGTCCGATGGTAAGAAACCCGTCGGAATTCCTGGGGCGGTTCAAAGAGCGCAACGTCTACCTCATCGCGCGAATCGTCACATTCAAAGATAATCAACTCGCCGAGGCCTACCCCGGCTGGGCCATTACTGACAGGACCACTGGCGGCATTTGGCACGATCAGAACGGCATGGGGTGGATCGACCCGAATCGAACTGAGGCGCGGGACTACATCGTGGCGTTAGCTTTGGAGGCAGCGGCTCTGGGTTTTGACGAGATACAATTCGACTACGTCCGGTTCCCCACCGATGGGAATGTGGACAGAGCGAGTTACTCGCGACCGAACACCTACGAGAACCGCGTGGCAGCGATTACGGGTGTTCTGCAGCAGGCCAGCAACGCTTTACGTCCATTGAACGTCAAGGTCGGCGCGGATGTCTTCGGTTACATACCCTGGTCATCCGACGATTTGGGCATCGGGCAACATCTGGAGACCATCGCACCGTATATCGACGTGCTTGCTCCGATGGTCTACCCTTCGACTTTCGCTGCCGGCTTACCGGGGGAAGACCCCAAGTATCGCACTGCCGTCGCATATCCATATGGGATCGTCCGCAAAACCACCGAGCGATCGTTGCGCCGGGCAAAAGAAATAAACCCCCGGATCGAAATTCGGCCCTGGCTGCAGGATTTCCGAGACTACACATTTGACTATCGCACGTTCACACCCGCCGAAATCAGGCTCCAAATCGACGGAGCGCGCGATGCCGGCGCTCGGGGCTGGCTCTTGTGGGATTCGGCAGTACGCTACACCAAGAAGGCTCTGGTCTCGGCGCAACCAGCATTCCTTCCCAACCGCTTGGGCCGGGTGCCGGTGCTCGTCTACGAAGAGGTGGATCCCGCCGTGCTGCGCAGCGATCTCTCATGGCTACTGGAGGAAGGGTTCTATCCGACCACAGTGGCCGATCTGGCGCAGGGGCACTTGCACGGCGTGCCGGCAGGCAAAAAAGCAGTGGTGCTGACCTTCGACGGCTCACCGATCAGCCAGCTCCGACTGCTGGATGGTGGCCAGATTGACCCTGAGTGCGTTGTTGGGGTGTTGTTGAACTTTGCAGCGGCGCACCCGGCGGATTTTCCAGCACGCGGCACGTTTTTTATCCGGCTGGGCGCGGACGGCGACAATGCAAGCATCTTCGGCACGGCCAACCTGGCCGGTTTCAAGCTGCAAACACTGGCGACCTGGGGGCTGGAGATCGGCCTTCAGCTTACCATAGATGAGTCGCTGGGAGAGATGAGTGCCGATGACATTCAGCAGCGGCTCGGGCAGGCTAAATCGCAGCTGGGCGTCCTGCTGCCGGGGTACGATCCGGTTTCTTTGGCGCTCACCAAGAGCGAGCCGCCGCAGGCACCCGAATTGCTCGCTGCAGGGACGAATGGCGACGTGCAGTATGGATTCACCTCAGCCGTACTGCCAGATGGCGGCCTCGCCCAATCTCCATTCAGCCCCAAATTCGCCCCCTACCGCATCTCCCGGCTGCCGGCGGGTGCATCGTGGCGACAAGCCCTCGCATCTTCAGAAATCTTCGTGTCGGCTGGCGAGTAAACACAAAAAATGGGAGCGCTACTTCTAGCGCTCCCACCCTTTAACAGAGGTGCCCCAAGCAACCTTCTGGCTTATTTCATTCCTGGCTCGCTGTTCACTCGTTTTTTTGTTGCCGTACTCTTGAACTTTTGCGCTTATCAGACGCTATTTCTCATTCGGCTTACGAGTTTCCAATTACTTGGTTTTCTTCGAGCCTGAACCCGCCATTAGATTTCTCGGGGCTCCCTCACCAACAGATTGACAACTCCCAGTTGATTGTTTGTTGCTTTTCTATTGGCACTTATAGTATAGCAGGGAAGTAAGGCTCTGTCAATAGGTATTAAGACAATATGTAGACGCACGCGAAAATATTAAGCTTTCCTGACAAAACAAAGCGTTTCTCAAAGAACGTGCCGCTTTAGTGTTATTCTATATTTAATGTCTATTTGATAATAGTAGTAGTAGGCCCTGGGGATATGTGGGCAACATGCGTCGTAGCCTGGAGCTACGCGGACAGTTGCGTTACGGCCTAGATGGGCCACTACATGTGGGGTGACCGTATAATTCGTAGGCGTCGAGGAATTGTGGACGACCGAGGTGCCCAGGAGGCTGCGGCAAGCCTTTCTGATTGCTGGGGATAAGTGCCTGGCTTATCAGGAGCGTTATCCCCTGGCAGCTGTGGATAGGGTGCATTTTTGGGTATGTGGCAAGGCTCAGTGTATACTCCTTTTCACGATCGCGACGCCGCCCTATGGGGCGGCGTTTTGCCTGTCTGGGGTTTGAAGTTGAAAGTTTGGAGGCCTAGGATTCATTGAGTACCGTTCGTGTCATGACCTATAACATCCATCGCTGGGCTGGCCGCGACAAACGATTGGATTTGGAGAGACTGGCAAGTGTTATCGCTGAATCTGGGGCTGATATCGTCGGATTCAATGAGGTCTTGCACCCCGTCACCACTCCCCATCACACATATGCTCCATTGGCTGAACTCGCCGAGCGACTCGGCATGTGGTACGCGTTTGGCGCCAGCGGCTGGATCGATTACGGTCCGGGCTGGCAGGGACCGGTCGGTAATGCGCTGCTCAGCCGGCAGCCGTTGACGGACGTATCAAACACCTTGTTGCCGCAGCTGCCAGGCACCAAGCGAAGGTCGCTGCTTTCTGCCACCCTGGCAAGCGGTGGTCCGCTGGCCGGGCTGACGGGGTTTGTGACGCATCTCGACCACGCCTTTGAGGGAACGCGGTTGCTTCAGATCCGCGGGGTGTTGCGGCGCATGGAGCAACGATCTCAAGGGCAGCCTCACGTTCTGATGGGCGATTTTAACACACCCGGGTTCCTGGGCAGTTGGACGCGCCAGCTCATCCCGCCGGTGCTGCAGGCGATGCACAGCGCGGGGTATCAAGATGCTTTTCGGGCAGTTGGCGAGGGCCACGGTAGGACGTTCCCCTCGCATTCGCCTCTTGTGCGCATCGACTTTCAGTTTTTCCCGGAGCGCTGGGCGCAAGGCCTGAGGAAAGCAGAGGCGCTCAATTGGGACCAGATCCCGGAGGCGTCGGATCATAGGCCGCTGCTGGTAGAATGGCTCTGGCCTGAACGGTCTCCCGCAATGGCGTAACCGAGGTCCATGAAAGTCCTGACTTACAATGTCCATGGCTGGCAGGCGCCCGAAGGCGGGTCAAATCTTGATCTCGTGACCGAGGTCATCGCTGCCAGCGCCGCGGACGTGGTCGGGCTAAATGAAGTCTTTCATCCGGCGGGAGCGCCGGATGAATGCCCTCTGAGGCTTCTTGCAGCGCGACTTGGCATGGCCTACGCGTTCGGCGCAACTCAACCGGCCGACCCACATCCCGATCATCCCCCATACGGAAACGCACTCCTCAGTCGATGGCCGATTATGGCGCACGCCGCACACCATCTGTCACCCGCAATTAGCTATGGCAAGCGCGGGTTGTTGGAGGCGCGTCTGCTATTGCCCTCAGATGATACGCTCACCCTGTATGTGACCCACCTGGATCACCGTTTGGAGGAGGTGCGGGTAGCACAATGGGCATCAGTCAACACGTGGCTGTTGCGGGATCGCCTCCGGCCGCATCTGCTGCTCGGTGATTTCAACGCGTTGGCGCAGACCGATTATACGACGCCCGATGCTGTGGAAGGGCTGGCAGAGTATCAGGCTCAACACGGTTGGCCCACGCCGGCGTTCGATCTGGTGGACCAGGTGCTCAAGGCGGGGTACATTGACGCGTTCGCGGCTGCCGGCAATCCGCCGATGAGTGGAGCGACGTATCCTGCGTCTGCGCCCGAGCGACGGATCGACTACATCTTCCTTCCTTCATCGTGTGTAGGCGCACTACGGGCATGCGCCCCCTTCGTTGTGGATCTCCGTCCGGCGGCCTCTGACCACTTGGCGGTCTTGGCCGAGCTCAGTATCTGACCGAGCATCGTGAGGAGGAGGTCCGGATGACGGGGTCAGACATGCCTGATCGCAGCGATGTGGCTTGGTGGGACGGGCGTTATCTCAGCGGCGACACCCCGTGGGACACCGGCATCGTACCCCCGGAAGTTATCACGCTCATTGAGTCATCCGTCGTGTCGCGAGGATGGGTGCTAGACCTGGGTTGTGGCAGCGGCGTAACGAGCTGCTATCTGGCCGCGCATGGCTTTCGGGTAGTTGGCGTTGATCTGGCGCAGGTCGCATTGCGGCGCGGATTAACGAGGGCCTCCACGCGCGGATTGCCTTGCTTCTTTGTCCGGGCAAGCGCTGCGCACCTGAGCCTTGTGCGCCTCCAGGCTTCCTTGGCGATAGATATCGGATGTTTTCATAATCTTACCCCCTCCGGGCGCACGTCCTATATCCGATCGCTCGCTGAGCATCTTCAGGCGGGCGCTCACTATCTGCTGTACACCTTCTTCTCATCGGAGGCAACCTCAACTTCTATGATCGGTCCTGCAGATATCGCCGCCTTCGCTCCGCAGTTCACGCTGCTAAAGGCTACCCATGGTCAGGATCGCGAACGGCCATCCGCTTGGTTCCTAATGCGTCGTGCTTGTCGTGATGCCACGACGTAACCCTAGACGCAACCTAGTGGAGTTCAAGATCCCTCGGCGGTCCGGCTTCATGCGTTGGCAGACTCAGCCTCTTGGAGAACGTTGCCCGGCTTACTTACCCCTCGTCGCCCTACTGCTACAATTACTATCGTCCTAAGTCATTCATCGGAGGCATTTATGCGTTTTGAGAATCCGCTGAAGCGGGTCGAACGGCTGAAGCGGGTCCGCAATCTGCCGGGCGAGAACACCGACGAGCGCGTGCCGCCTGGCCAATTCCTGACCGAAAAATTCCCGGTTCTTCACTATGGGTCGGTCCCGATCTATAGCAGCCTGAAAGACTGGGATTTTCGCGTCTTTGGTCTCGTTGAAGAACCGCTGCGCTGGAGTTGGGACGCGCTAATGAAGTTGCCCAAGCAAAACCAGACAGTCGACATCCACTGTGTCACTCGCTGGAGCAAGCTCGATACCACGTGGACAGGTATTCCGTGGCGCGAGCTGATGAAATTCGTTAAGGTCAAGCCAGAGGCGACGCATGCGATGGCTCATTGCGAGCACGGCTTCACAGCGAATATTGGGCTTGACGTGCTGGATGATGACGACACCATGCTCGCGTACGAGTATGATGGGCATCCGCTGACCCCCGATCATGGTTATCCGCTGCGCCTGCTCGTCCCCAAGAAGTATTTCTGGAAGAGCGCGAAGTGGCTGCGAGGCATTGAGTTCATGTCCGGTGATCGGCCCGGCTTCTGGGAGCGCAACGGGTATCACATGGAAGGCGACCCTTGGCGGGAAGAAAGATTCGGCTGGTAATCGCCCAATAGGTCATCCGGGGCCCCGCTGGTTCGGGGCCTTTTCTTTTGTGCCGGCCTGCGCTATGATGCCGCCGACTTCACAATGAGGCCTGTCGATGATCAGCTATCAGCTTCGTCAGCGCGAGTACCTCTTGCAGATCAGCCGCGCCATGACCTCGCGGTTGGATCTGCCTTCTTTGCTTCGATTGATCCTGACCAGCGCGGCCGACCTGGTGCGCGCCGAAGCGGGTGTGGTCGCGTTGCGCCGGGGGCGGTCGTCAACCTTGGACATCCATGCCAGTTATGGCGTCCCGGTGGCACAGTTGTCGCGCTTTGCCCCACTCCTGACAGGCTTCCCACTGAAGGCGGAGGACTACGCGCTTCCTGACCTGGAATCCCGTCTCAACCTTGTAGCGCGCGCCGTGCGCCTGCCGCTAAGCCAGGTCATCGCTCTGCCTCTGGTGGTGCAGGATCTTCTCTCAGGCGTCATTTATCTGTTCCGTAGTGGCGGCATCGCATTTACAGAGAACGACGAAGCGGTGCTTGCGAGCTTCGCGGACCAGGCAGCCATCGCAGTTCGCAACGCTCAACTCTATCATCAGATCAGCTCAGAGAAGCGACAATTGGATGCGGTAATCCAGCATAGCGCGGACGGTGTGATGATCTTGGACCCCGAGTTACGCATTCAGGTGTTCAATCACACGTTGAGCCGCCTCACTGGCTGGCCCGCGGATCAGGCGATCGGACGTCCATGTTACCAGGTCATGGCGCTGGAGAAGGTGGATGGGGATGATCTGTGCAGCGCCGCAGGGGGAGAACCGGCTTTTCCTGAGGGCAAACCGTTGGTGGCCGATGGTGTGCTTGTCCGGCCGGGAGGCTCGCGCGTTTCTGTGAGCGTCACCTACTCGCCGCTGTATGATGAGGAAGGGCGCCTGACCAACATCATTGCCAACATCGTCGATGTCACGCGCTTCCGTGAGGCGGAGGAGATGAAATCGACGTTTGTGTCGGTGATTTCGCATGAGTTAAAGACGCCAGTCGCGCTGATTAAAGGGTATGCCAATACGCTCGCGCGTGAAGATGCCGAATGGGATCGCATCACGCTGCGCGAAGGCCTGCAGGTGATCGGAGAAGAGAGCGACCGGCTTAATGCGCTGATCAATAATCTACTCGACGCGTCGCGCATCCAGGCGGGAGGGTTCAAGGTGGAGCGCGCGGACGTGGACCTTGCTGCGCTGGCGCGCGAGGTGGTCGAAAGCTGGCGTACGCAAACGGATCGGCACCGCTTCGTTCTGGACTTTCCCGTTGACTTCCCACTGGTTTTCGCGGATCAGGAGCGTTTGCGCCAGGTGTTCAACAACTTGCTGAGCAACGCCATCAAGTACGCACCTCAAGGGGGCGAAGTACGGGTCGGGGGCTGGCGCGACGGGGATCATGTCACGGTGTACGTGGCCGATCAGGGCATCGGCATCCCTGAAGTCGATCAGGCGAACCTGTTCCAACGTTTCTATCGTGTCGATTCAAGCTTGCGCCGGTCGACGCAAGGTGCAGGGCTGGGGTTGTTCTTGTGCCGCTCGATCGTTGAGGCACACGGTGGGCGAATCTGGCTGCGCAGCGAGCCGGGCAAGGGGACGACGGTGTTCTTTACGCTGGCCGTGGAGGAGTGAGATGAAAAAACGCATCCTGGTCGTGGACGACGAACCGCGCATGCGCCGTTTTGTGCGGATGAATCTCGACCTGGAAGGATATGAGGTGATCGAGGCGGACAACGGTCTCGCAGCGCTGAACAAGGTGCGCGACGATATGCCCGACTTGGTGCTGCTGGATGTGGCTATGCCCGAATTGGATGGATTCGAGACACTCGAGCATATCCGAGAGGTCTCGGCCGTTCCGGTGATCATGCTGACCGTGAAGAGCGATGAAGATGACCGTATTCGCGGACTGGACCTCGGTGCTGATGATTACGTGACGAAGCCATTTAGCCCACGCGAGCTGTTGAGCCGCATCCGCGCCGTGTTGCGCCGCGTGGAGCCGGCAAAGAGCAGCGTGGAAGAGCCGCTGGTGGTTGATGAGGATTTGCAGATCGACTTTCCAAGGCGCACCGTGATTGCTCGCGGCGAGCACATCAAGCTGCGGCCGACGGAGTATCGCCTCTTGTTGCACCTGGTTGACAACGCCGGGTGGATTGTGCCCCAGGAGACCCTGCTCTCCAAGGTGTGGGGGCCGGAATACCGTGACGACAGTCAGTTGCTCCGTCTCTACATCACCTATCTGCGCAAAAAGATCGAGCCGGACCCTGCCAACCCGAGATATATCCTGACGGAACGTGGGGTGGGGTATCAGTTTGTGGATTACAAGAAGCGCCAGGCAAAATGAGAGCGGGGTGCGCCGCTCAGGGATGCTGCGCAATTGCTGGCATCATTCGGTGCGCGCTGTAGATCGTGTTCGCGTGATGCGTGATGTACTCGTACGGCAGATACCCATAGCCGGGCGCCCAGGCCCCATCCCATGCCCATGGCTGCCATGAATTGCGCACCAGGAAATAGCCCCCGCCCGGCGTATTTGGATCGTCCTGGTACCCGACCAAGGTCATCGCGTGACCGTCCAACACCGGCTCACCGGTGAGTGGCAAGGTGATCTTCCCCCAACGCGCCATCGCAGGCGACCTGTACCAACTTTCGAAAACAGGCACGGCAAAGGCGATGGTGCGACCTTCGACCAGGCACGTCTTCATTCCGGTGATATCGAGGCGGTTGAAAGCCAGCGTTTGTGCGGTGCGATAAGCGGGGTCGCCGTCAGCCGCACTCTCGGGAGGAGGTCCCTGCCCCTCGTCTGACCGCGGCGCACTCACGTAGGGCCAGACCACTTCGATGGGCGCACCCATCTTTGCCAGGCAGCGCATGCCGAGCGAGAGGTAGGTGCCGGATCGCGTGGGCAGCCCATCGTGTTCCTTGCACCACCAGTAAACGTACTGTTCCGACAGGTCGACGTCGCGCGGCGCACTCGCTGCGATTTCCAACTGCTCCCGCACCGCGAGCGCCGCAAAGGCCACGCATGTGCTGCGGCGGCCCTGGTTGCGCAAGGGTGGCAGCTGATCGAGCAGGCTGTGGCTGGCAGGAAGGGGTGCGCGAAGGGCGCCCTCATAAGGCGGCAGATCCCTGTGGCGTTGTTGGACGATATCGGGATCGTCCAACAACGCCCCCAGGCCGTATTCTGTTTCGGCAACTTGGAGATCGATGGCCCTGGAGGATGTGTAGTGCGCCAGGGGGATCAATCGTTGCGCGGCATTCACAATGGGATCGAACGCCGACCGGTGGATGCCCAACGCGGTGGCCAGGCGACCACGAGTCGGCTCACTAATCCCGTAGACGCCGACCAGCTCCTGCGCCGTGTTGATCCATAGGCCATTGAGCGTACGAATTTGTGCCGCATTAAGGCCGCGTACACTGGTTAGCGGAATACCGCCACGGATCAGTTGGGGAGGGGCCACGCGTACCTCCGGTTCAAATCAGGCCGGTTTCCTTGCCCACCCTCTCGAAGACGCTCAGGACGCGATCCATCTGCTCAAAGGTGTGAGTAGCCATGTAACTCGTGCGCAAGAGCTCGCGGCCGGGCTGGACGCCAGGCGAGAGCACCGGATTGACAAATACGCCTTCATCGAAAAGACGTTTCCAGACATAGATGGTCAGCATTTTCTCGCCGATCACCACCGGAATGATCGGCGTCGTGGAGTTGCCGATGTTAAAGCCAAGCTGGCGGTAGCCCTTCCGCATGTAGTCTGCGATCTTGCCCAGATGCTCCACGCGCTCGGGTTCGTCGCGCATGATCTTCAGTGCGGCCAACGCGGCTGCGGCATTTGAAGGCGGGATGCTGGCGCTGAAGATTATCGAGCGTGCATGGTGCTTGATGAAGTGTACGACCTGCTCGTCGCCGGCGATGAAGCCACCCAAGGACGCGAATGACTTGCTGAAGGTGGACATGATGAGATCCACCTGGTCGGTCATGCCGAAGTGCGCGGCGGTGCCGCGGCCGCCCCCCAGAATGCCAATGGCGTGCGCATCATCCACGAGGAGCCGGGCGCCGTATTTCTTGCACAGCGGGACCATCTCGGGCAGTGGAGCGATGTCACCCTCCATGCTGTAGAGGCCATCCACCACCACCAGTTTGCCCTTGTCTTCGGGCAGGCGAGAGAGCACGCGCTCCAGTTCCTCCATGTCCTGGTGGCCGAAGCGTTTGGTTTCACCGTAGCTCAGTTTGGCGCCATCCACGATGCTGGCGTGATCTTCCTTGTCCAGGATCACGTAATCCCCGCGGCATACTCAGCGCGCTGATGGCACCCAGGTTGACCTGCATACCGGTGGAGAACACCAACGCAGCCTCTTTTCCTACGAATTGCGCCAGCTCGTGTTCGAGCTGCTCGTGCATCTCGAGCGTGCCGTTGAGAAAGCGCGAGCCGGTGCAACTGGTGCCATAGCGATGGATCGCTGCGATGGCGGCTTCGCGCACGCGCGGGTCAGTGGTTAGTCCCAGGTAGTTGTTCGACCCGCACATGATCAAGCGATGGCCTTTGAACACCGCTTCGGAGCCTTCGTTCTCAGTCAGGGGAATGAAGTACGGGTAGTAACCCGCTGCGATGGCTTCTTTGGCCTCAGTGAATGCGTATGCCTTGTCAAAAAGATCCATGATTGCTCCTTCAGGAAATATAGCCGTGTTCGACGTACCAGCGATAGGCCCGAGCCACAGCGTCGCGGAATGGAAGGATGTGATAATTGAGTTCTCGGATCGCCTTGCCCGAATCGAAAAAGACGTTATGGGCGGACAGGCGCAGTTGATCGCCACTGGCGATTGGGCGCGCCACAAAGTGGTTAGTCATATCGAGCGCTGCGGCGGCTGGCGGCAATACCCAGGCCGGAATGGTCCAGCGCGGCGCGCGGCGACCGACTATCTCCGCAATGACAGCCGTGATCTCGTTGTAAGTCAGATTTTCGCCACCAAGAATGTAGCGCTCGCCGGTGCGGCCTCG
This sequence comes from uncultured Chloroflexia bacterium, assembly GCA_963774265.1. Taxonomy (GTDB): domain Bacteria; phylum Chloroflexota; class Anaerolineae; order CG2-30-64-16; family CG2-30-64-16; genus JALOOB01. Next base: position 491,783 of record CAVZDU010000001.1, read on the forward strand.
CTCTGCCGCAGCCAGGTGGCCCTGCACTACTGCATCGATGTCGGCCACGCTGACCCCGCCGGGTGGCGCAGCGGGAAGGGGCCACTTTGCCATCTCGACGATCAGGCTTCCGGAGATTTGGTTGTGATCCCCAGGGCCGATCACAATGGCCGGGTTAACGATGACGGCAGAAAGACCGTGGGCGACCGCGGCGAGGACTTCTTGCTCGGCCAGGTGTTTGCTGTGAGCGTACGCCCAGCGCTCCTCATCGCGGCCGAGCGATTGTGTTTCGTCGGCCGGTCGGCCATTGCGGGGCGCCCCGAGCGCCGCAACGGATGAGGTGTAAACCATCCGGGGGATCCCCGCTGCCAGGCAGGCGTCCAGGACCGTCCGCGTCCCTTCGAGGTTAACCCGGTAAACCTCCTCACGACGCGCCCGCCAATAGGATGAAACGGCGGCAACGTGAAACACGACGTCGCACCCACGCACCGCTGCATCGACAGACTCGCGTTCTAGAATGTCACCGAAAACGCACTCCACGTCCAGTCCATCAAGCGCGATCATACTCGAGGTCTTGCGACGCAGCACCCGCACGTGGTCGCCGCGGCGAACGAGTGCGGCGGCGACCTGGCTGCCGACGAAACCCGTAGCGCCAGTGACGAGGGCTTTCACAGAGTTTTCTCGTAGATGCGATAGGTCTTGTAGCGCACGCCGCCAAGACGTTCGATGATTTGATTCATCATCGTGTTGGTTTCCAGGATCCAGGATCCTTCAAGCCGCTTGTACCCACGGCGCAGCGCTTCCTCGGCGGTCTCCAGGTAGAAGATAGCGTCTGCGCCGCGACCGCGGTACTCCTCCATCATGCCCATGATCATCAGACGCACCTGGTCAATGTGGCGCCTGTGCCAGAGAAATTTGGGCAGGCCGAAGGGCCACATGTGACCGCCGCCCGACCGTTTGAGCGCCTGGTGCAGGTCGGGCATGGTCAGCGAGACCCCAGCGGGTTTGCCGTCTTCCGTTTCAGCAACGAAGATCAGGTTGGGATCGATCATGGGTTTGAGACTGGCCGCGAGATGGTCGATCTCATGATCGGTCATGGGCACAAACCCCCAGTTCTTCTGCCAGGCGCCATTATACGCCGCCTTGATTTTGATGACTTCTTCGTCGAAATGCTTCATGTCGATCTTGCGTACGCGCAGACCCTGCTTTTCAGCGGCCTTCCTGGCAACGCGGCGTAGCTTTTCGGGCGCCTCGGCCAACCCCTTTTCAATGTCCGAGAGCCAGGCATAGAGATCCATCGCCTTTATATAGCCAGCGTTTTCGATGAGATTTGGATAGTAGCGAGGGTTGTGTGTCATCATGAGCATTGGCGGTGTGTCGAACCCGTCGATCAGCGTTCCCACTTCGTCGTTCATGGAGAAGTTCAAAGGGCCGCGGATAGCTTTCATCCCTTCCTGACGACACCAATTCTCGGCAGTCTCAAGCAGCGCATCTGCCACAGCCTGATCGTCGATGCACTCGAAGAATCCCCAGCCGCCGGCTAACTCGTTGTGCACCTGGTTGTGACGGTCATTGACCAACGCGCCGATGGTCCCCACCACCTCACCGAGCGCGTCGGGCTATGAAGAGCTGGTAGCGAGTATGCTCGTATAGCGGGTTCTTTTTCGTGTCGAAATAGGCCAGCCGTTCCTCGATCAGGGGGGGCACCCAGCAAGGATCGTCTTTGTACAGCCTGAACGGGAACTGGACGTATTCCACCATGCCCTTACGGGAATTGACGGGCTCGATGACGATATTGTTCATGATGCCTCCCCTGATGCGACTTCTCTTGAGGACTGCTGCGCGCGTTTGCGCCGTGAACGGGCGATGAGCCGATCCAGGACCGAGAATTGAAGGTCTCCCAGGAAATTCGCCAGATGTGCGACCGCGGTCATTTCAATCCCAGGCGTGATCGAATAGCGTTTGTGCCTTATCCCGTCGACGATTGAACGCGCTACGATTTCGGGTGAGATAACGGTGCCGCCATACACGTCGCGCGTTTCCGGCGGTTTGTAGGGCATCTCCCCGGCAAGTTGCGGTGTGTCAGTATCGGGTGGGTAGACGACTGATACGTGGATATTGTACGGCTTGAGCTCGAGTCGCAGCACATCGGAGAGGCCCCGCAGCGCGTGCTTGGAGGCGCCATACGCCGAGTAGCCGAACACGCTTAGCAGCGCCGCACCCGATGCCACGTTGACGATGTGTCCGGATCCACGCGCGATCATCCCCGGCGTTACAGCCCGAATCGTATGCAGCGCGCCGAAGTAGTTGATGTCCATCATCTCGCGAAAGACGGCGAGATCGAGTTCTTGGAAATAGCCTGGCCGGGAGACGCCGTGCGAATTGATGATGATATCCGGCAAGCCGGCAACGCGCGTCACCTCCGCCACCGCGAACGCCGCCTGGTCCGGGTCGGCGACATCTGCAGGTATGACACCACACTTTTGGTCAGAGCACTCACAAGCTGCCTGAACCTCGGGCAGTGCATCCGCGAGGCGCCCTGGTGTGCGCGCCACCAGCCAGACATGCGCTCCCTCTCGGGCGAAGTGTCGAGCCGTTGCCAGTCCGATGCCGCTCGAACCGCCGGTGATGAGAATGACTTGGTTACGGAAGGTCATGAATGGAATACTCGGCTGGGTGGGATCGTTTCCGCGAGGTAACGACAGCATTATAACACGCTTATGATCTTATGCAAACATCAGTTTTCAAGCGCCGCTCGCAACAGCGCCTCCGTAAGCATCTTCGTGTCCAGTGCATACTCGTGCTCCAGCACCGGGCCGACACATGCGGGACAACCGTTCTCGCAGGGACAGGCGGTTACAAGATCGAGCGCAGCCCGCAAGACATCGGGCATTGACGCGAACAGCTGCTCGGCATACCCCACGCCACCCGAGGTTCGCTCGTATACGGTGATCGTGGGCATCCCGGTTGCGGAGTCCTGTGGCTCGGCAACGATGCCCAGGTCACGGCCGTCGCACATAAGAAACAGCGGCGCAACCCCTTCGATCAACGCCGCGACGCCGCCGAGACCGGAGCGGGTTCGCACGCCCGATTCGGCGCGGTGGTGGCAGGATTGGCACAGTGTGACCAGGTTATCCAACCGGTTGGCTGCTTGCCAGGCGAGGCCGACCGGCAGGTCTTCTCGTCGGCTCACGTCCGCGACGAATCCGCGAAACGGAATTTTGTGATGTACGTCGTGTTGGCGGCCCGCCATCTCGATCGTGCCGCAGCCCTGACAGCGATAGCCATCCCGCTGCCGGACCGCATTCCGTGTTGCTGTCCACTGCGGTCCATAGTCATTGGGGTCCGACAACCATTCGCCGGCTGCCTTCAGCGCCTCGACGGTGTGCTCGGGAAACGCTAACCAGCAGCCTTGTGTGTCCAGCGTCTGCTCGGGCAGGTCCACCTCTCCGAAGCCAAGCACTTCGCCCGTGTTGCGGCGTAGAATTTTGTACCCTGTGGCCTGAGACGTCACGCGTACATCGCCCCAGCCCAGATCATACGGCAACACCTTACCTGTGGCACGGTGCAAGTCTGTCTCGTCTGCTGCCGACCCGCGCACTATCTGTATCTCGATCTTCTCCGCCGTGATTGGGCGCGTGTAGAAGTCGGCGTCGATCGCGCGCACGGTGGCCGCACCCGCTTCCCAGTCGAGCTTCTCCACTACATAGGATGCACCCTCGTGCAGGTAGACCGCCCCCTTGTAGAGCAACAAGGGCACACCTTCGCGGTCCAGCTCGCCGATGACCACAGGCTTGCCGTCATCCCCATGCGCCTGAATGACGACCCGGTCGTTCCCTGCGTTTCGCAGCCCCAAGGCCTGAGCCGGATTGCCCTCGCCTGCCCAAAAGTAGCGACCGCCCGAAAGGTAGAGCTGGCCTGTCTCAACGAGGTCCGCGAGCAGTCCCGTTGTTGTAGAGACATTGCCCGCAACGTCTTCACTACCCCCTGGGTAGGAAACACCGAGTTCCTCGGTCTCTTGCAGGGGCAGTTCTGCCGCCGCGCAGGCGAGATGCCCGGCCAGGATGATTTCATTATCAGGGTTGATGCGCGCATGTTCGGGTGAGCGCTCGAGTAGCCACCGAGGATGGGTCACGACATATTGGTCGAGTGGCCCCGCTCCAGCCACGAACACCGCGACCGATGCGCCCTGCCGGCGGCCCGCGCGTCCCATCTGCTGTCGCGCGCTGGCGATGGTCCCAGGGTGCCCGGCCAGGATGGCCGCGCCCAGATGCCCGATATCGATGCCCAGTTCGAGTGCATTCGTTGCCACCACTGCCCCCACCGCACCCTTTCGCAAACCCTGCTCGATCTCGCGACGATCTGCAGGCAGGTAGCCTCCACGGTAGCCACGGGCGCGGCTGCGTGCGGGAGCCGGCAAGCGCTCGCGCAGGTGTGTCAACATCAACTCAGCCGCGAGTCGCGCGCGGCCAAACAGGATGGTCTGCACGTCGTGTTCGACGAAATGGGCCGCAAGGTCCGCCGACTCCTGGACAGTGCTCCGGCGGATCCCCAGGTTGGGATCGACCACGGGTGGGTTGTAAAAAAGCACGTGCCTTTCGCCCTGTGGCGCACCGTCCATGTCTGGCCCTACCACGGTGACCGGCGCCTCGACCAGCCGCTCGGCGAGTTCGCCGGGGTTGGCAATGGTTGCGGACGCGAGGATGAATTGCGGTGTGGATCCTGCCCCGTAGAATCGGCAGATGCGGCGCAACCGGCGCAGCACGTTGGCGACGTGTGATCCGAAGACCCCGCGATACACGTGCATCTCATCGATGACTACGACGCGCAGCGAGGCAAAGAACGCGGCCCAGCGCGGGTGCTGCGGCAAGATGCCCATATGGAGCATGTCCGGGTTGGAGAGAATGATGCGCGAGTTGTCGCGAATTCTTGGGCGCTGGGCGGAAGGCGTGTCCCCGTCGTACGCGGCGGCGAGACCGCCAAGGGGAGTGGCGGCAAGCAGCGCGGTCAGTTCCGCGAGTTGGTCGTGACCGAGGGCCTTGGTTGGGAAGAGGTACAGGGCACGGGCGCGTGGATCGCTCAGCAGGCGCTGAAGCACAGGCAGGTTGTAGCAGAGTGTCTTCCCGCTGGCCGCGGGTGTGGCCACCACAACATGCTCGCCGTTGAGCGCCGCCGTGACGCTTGCCGCTTGATGCGTGTATAGAGCATTGACCCCACGTGCAGACAACGCGTTCAGCAGCCTCTCGTCCAAGCCTGCCGGAAAGGGCGCGAACTGAGGCGCTCGCGCAGGGACTCGCTCCCAGCGCACGACATTGCTCATGAATCGCGGCTCGAATCGCAGGGCCTCGAGGGCGGATTCGACGGACATGGGTGTCATTATACTCTACAAGTGAGAGCAAACGTGACGCGTTGACAGAGGCGTGCGCGTGGTCTATCATACGCGTCTTGCTGGCCGTGCCAGCGATCAAGTGACTCTATCGAGGATTCATGTCCGAGCCCACCCTGTTGCCTGCCGGCAAGTTGCCACTTCCTTTTTTGGAGAAGTTGCTCACGCGTTTTGCACCGCACGACCCGCGCATCATCGTTGGGCCACGCGCGGGGGAGGATGCTGCCGTGTTCGATCTCGGCGATCGCTACCTGGTGGCGAAGACCGACCCGATCACCTTTGCCACAAGCGAGATCGGCTGGTATGCGGTAAACGTCAATGCAAACGACGTGGCCGTAATGGGCGCGCGTCCGCGCTGGTTCCTGGCGACGGTGTTGCTGCCCGCGGGCAAGGCAACCACCGAAATGGCAGAGAACATTTTTCAGCAAATCTCCGATGCCTGCGCGGCGCTAGGGGTGAGCCTGGCTGGCGGGCACACGGAGATCACCGTCGATCTGAATCGACCGCTCGTCAGCGGGACCATGCTTGGCGAAGTTGCGCCAGAACGATTGATCATGACCGCGGGCACGCGGGTGGGCGATGGGGTGCTGCTGGTCAAGGCCGCGCCCATCGAGGGAACCGCTTTGATTGCGCTGGAGCGCGCACAGATTCTGCGCCAGCGGGGCTATAGGGAGGATTTCATCCGCCGCGCGCAGGGCTTCCTGCATGAGCCAGGCATCAGTGTGGTGGCGCCTGCGTTGCTCGCCGCCGAGATCGCCGAGGTCCATGCAATGCATGACCCTACTGAGGGTGGCATAATGACCGGCTTGCTGGAAATGGGGCGGGGCGCCGGAGTGGGGCTGCGCATCGATCTGGATTCTATCCCGATATTGCCGGAAGGTGCGGCACTGTGCCGGGAGTTTGGGTTGGACCCGTTGGGGACCATCGCATCAGGCGCGATCTTGATGGCTGTTGCCGGGGCGGATGCGTCGCGCCTGTGCGTGGAGCTCTCAGCACATGGTTATCCCACAACATTGATCGGCCGCGTCATACGGGCAGAAGACGGCCTGGTTGCATTGCGGGAAGGGCAGCCCGTCACGTGGCCGTTGTTTGCAGCGGATGAGATCACGAAGATTTTTTCCCAGTAACGTCACGACTTGGAGTCGTCGGTGTCTTTCCTCACGCCGGCCTGTTGAAGGATCAGCTGCAGCCCGTGCTCGCCGAGTAGCGCCATTAACACGGGCCAGGCGATCAGCACTGTCACGGCCAGTGCGATGCTGACTGCAGTCATCGCTCCCGCGAGAACGAGCAACAACACGGAAAACAGGGGGTTCGCAAGGACGGACAGCGCTGCCATACGCAGGCTGGAGACCACCGTCGGTCTTTCCAGTGCGATAAAGAAGGGGTAGACATAAAGCTGGACGCTCAGCCAGAAGACTGTCAGGTAGCCCCAAATGATGCCGAACATTCGGAGCAGCGTGGTTGACTGGTAGAAGTAGAAGATAAGGTTGAGAAACAGCAAGCTGAGGACAACCATGCCGATCGCGTTCAGCGCCAGTCCTTGCTTCCACTGCGTCTTGTAAGCCTCGAAATATTGACTGCGTTCCACGTGTTGGTCGCGTGCGCAGCGACGGGCCACAGCGGCAAGGGCCATGATGGCCGGGCCGGCAGGGATGGCGAGGATGGGAGCGATCCACCATGGTCCATCCGCCGAAAAAAACAAGTAACCCAATGCAAAGGCTAAGCCAACGAATACTCCGCCGGTTGCCCACCACAGCAAACTCAGTCCAATCAGGAAGAACAGCTCATTGTAGAAGCTGACAAGTGCGCGCCAGGCGACGTTGAATGCTTTCATGGCGCCAAGACCGATAAAATGGCCGTTTGAATTTCGGGGTTTGCCAATTGCCGATGATGCGAAACGACAGGCAGGGCATCGAGTAGGGAACGGGGCTCGGGTAGTGCCGGCGCGGTGGTTAAAGTCATGGCAATGCTCTTTCCGTCGACGAATGGGTAAGCTGTGCACGGCGTGTGCGGGATTTCTCGTGCGCTTTCGGCCGTCACGAGCAGGTCGCCAAAACTAACCGTGTGGTCGACCAGCGTGATGCGGTTCGCGCGAATGGTGATGCTGTAGCGGATGTCGCCGTATACTGTGTGACAGTTGACATGCCCCGGCATCATCCCAGGCTTGTTCAATTCAGCCAGTACCGGGCTATCGGGGTGAAGTTGGCCGTAGATGGGTGAGTCCGTGAGCAAGACCCGGTTTTCCGGGAAGCCCGGGCTGTGTGCGGTTCGCTCAGCCACTTGTTGAGCATGCAACGCAGCCTCAAGTTGCTCGATAGTCGTCGCGGGTCGCGCAGGCGCCAGGCCAAGTCGTTCCAGCAGGCGGATGAACCGCCACATGAGTGAGCCGCGTGGGGCGAGGTCAATCAGTCGCGCGAGATCAGCCCCGCGGTGCGGGCTGCCGATGGTGATGAGGCGCCCTACATTGCCGCGATAAAGCGTTCCCCAGTCATCGTACATCGCCCGACTCAGGTAGTAGCGGCAGATGATACCGCCGAGGCTGTGTGCGATCAACGTGACCTCTGCAGGACCACCGCGCGCCACGCTGTTGTCGCTGAGTTGATCGACGCTGCACAGGAGCCGATCTTCGGTTGACAGGTTTGCTCCCGCCAGCCGGCTGGCGATTTCCCGCAGGTCGCCCCGGTTGTTGTACGTCCCGTCTGGAGCGATCCCATAGTCGAAGGTGCGGATCAGGTTCGGGTCCAGATTGCCCTTTAGGATCAGACGCTGGCGAAAACCGGACTCGGTCCAGACAGAAGGCGCGCCGTCGAATCCATGCACCAGCATGATCGGGATCAGTCTTGGCACGACGCGCCTCCTTTTAGAAGTCACGAAGATGCGATTTAGGCGGCCGTGACGATCTCCTGAAGCAGTAGGGCCACGTTCGTCATATCGGCGATGGCAATATGTTCATTCGGCGTGTGCACATCAGCCATGCCCGTGCTCAGGATAGCACAGTGGATGCCGTGCTCCGAGTAGATGTTGGCATCCGTGCCGCCGCCTGAGCTCTTGATGATGGGGACCCAGCCCAGTTTTTTAATTGCTGCAACAGCAGCCGCCACAACAGGGTGGTCGTCGGACAGCTTGTAGGTGGTGTACATCCGCTTGATCTTCAACTCAACGCGTGCGCCGTTCTGCTCGGCCGCTTCCTGAAAAGCGAGGGCCATAGCCGCAGTCTGAGCGGCCAGCTTTTCGTCATCGCGGCTGCGCGCCTCGCCCTTGATATACACGTAGTCGGGCACGATGTTGGTGGCCACACCGCCTTGAATCAAGCCGATGTTGGCTGTGGTTTCAGCGTCAATTCGCCCAAGGGGCATGGCTGCAATTGCCTGGCTTGCCACCCGGATCGCGTTGATGCCATTTTCTGGCTCCGAGCCCGCATGGGCAGTTCGCCCGTGGACTTTGATCTCCAGGCTGTCCTGGCTCGGGGCGCTGGTGACCACCACACCCGACGGTCCGCCCGAGTCCAGGACATAGCCGCGTTTTGCGCGTAGCCTGCTCTTATCCAAAATGCGAGCGCCCTGAAGTCCCACCTCCTCGCTCACAGAGATGACAGCTTCCAGCGGTGGATGTGGCAGATCATCCTCCCTGACGGACGCAATCATTTCTAGAATGGCTGCTACGCCGGACTTGTCGTCACCGCCGAGAATGGTCGTCCCATCGGAGTAGATGATCCCATCCCGAATCTGCGGTTTGATGCCCCGGTCCTTGCCGACCGTGTCCATGTGTGCGCTGAGTATCAACCAATCGCCGCTGTTCGATCCGGCGAAGCGCGCGATGAGATTGTGCTGTTCGTCAGTTTCGACCTCCCCGCCGAGCGCCGAAAAGCGCCGCACGAGATCCTTGCTGATCACGCCCTCTTCGCCCGATGGGCTATCGATTGCGACCAGGTCAAGGAAGGTTTTTACAAGCCGCTGCTCATTGATCAAGATTCACCTCTGTTTATCAATCTATCCAGGTAATGCGGCCCGCATCACGGGTTTCATAGCCGCCCAGCGCTTCAATCGCCGCGCGACCCTCGACAGAAGCCAGCCATGCGGCGAGCGCTTGCACCGGAGGTAGGGACCAGGAATCCGCGGGGATAATCAGGTCATACGGTTCGGTGGTCAGTCGGACGAAACCTAAACCATAGGCGATGGCGGCGGCTTCGATGCCGAGGCCGACGTTTGCCTGATCTTCAGCAACCGCGCGTGCAACTTCTGCGTGCGTTGTGACTTCACGGTTGTAACCTGGCACAGCCGAGATGTCCACCCCGGCGCGCCGCAGTTGGGCGTCGAGCCAGACGCGCGTGCCTGTACCACGCTGGCGGTTGACGAAGCGGACGCCGGCCCGGGCAAGATCGGCCAGAAAGGTCAGGTTCAAGGGGTTGCCTGGTGGCGTGATCAGCCCCAACCGGCGATGGGCCATAGTAAGCAGCGCCACCCTGCGGCCAGGCAGTAGCCGGCGAATGAAGGGTGCGTTGTACGTGTCGCTTTCCTGATCCCACAAGTGGCTGCCCGCGATTTCGGCCGTTCCTTCCGCCAGCGCGATCAGACCGCCGAGACTCCCGGTGTAAGCGACGTGCAAGCTCCACCCCGCGCAAAGCTCGCCGAAGTGCGCGGCGACCAGTGAAACCGCGGGATCGTGGCTGCCAGCAAAGCGGAGGATCTGCGCACTGGTGTCCGGGATTGCGACCGACAGCGCGCGCCAGCGGTCGAGGGCCGCCCGGAACCCACTCTCTGTCTCCGCGATCGTATAGCCGGCCGAGAGCATCTCCAACAGGAACGCCTCGGCCTGATGCACAACGGTTGCGCGACGAAGTGGCGTTTCGCCGGCTAAGGCTGACGGTGCGCTGCCGATGTGTGTGCCCTGGCCGGGCCGGCTCACTGCAATGCCCTGCCGCGCCAATTCCTTGTAGGCCTGCTGAACGGTGCCTGGCGTACACTTCCATCTTTCGGCCATCTCGCGCACAGACGGCAGCGTGGCGCCTGGGCGCAGCCGTCCCTCCAGCAGCTCCTGCCGGATGGCTTCGGCGATTTGCAGGTAGAGCGGTCGTTTCTCCATAGTCCTCAGGCGGAGTCTCGGTCCATCGTACACCCCGGTTCCGTCACCTCCACCGCGCCGATCTCCTCTGCGGTGTGATTCAGGAGACGAGTCGCGAAGCGAATGAAGGCATCAACGTCCGCGAAATTGGAGGCCACCCCGACCGAGATGCGCACAGCACTCACATCGCGGCCGAAGTGCGATTTCATCTCTCGGCGCAGCTCCTGGAATGAGAGAGGTGTGGCCGACGCGAAGAACGAGCGCATGATCTCAGGACCCAATCCGTGAGCCACCTCACCCGCGCCGGGGTTGCAGAAACAGCCTGTGCGCAAGGAGATGCGCTGGTGATTAGCCAACTCCTCGATGCGCCGGTCATCCAGCGCGCGGCCGTCGCGGTCAAAGAATGTCATGGTCACTGTGCCGCCGCGGGCGATCAGGTTACGCGGGCCGTGAATTTCGACCAGTGGCTGGCCCGAGTGATGTTGGAGCTCAGACAGGCTGCCTATCAGCCAGCCGGCCAGGCACATCACCCGGTCGTGGATCTGATCCATTCCCACCGACGCCAGATGGCGCAAACCGATTTCCACCGCCGGGATGTTCAGGTAGTTGACCGTACCATCCTCGAAGCCCGCCTCGCCGGAGGCCAGGTAGTATCCGTCACCCTGCACGGATGAGATGGTGATGGTGCCGCCCGCATACCAGGGCCGTTTCAGCTTCGCCAGCGCCTCTTTGCGGGCCAGGAGGCACCCCATTCCTGTAGGGTAACCGAACATCTTGTAGAAAGACAGCGGCACGAAGTCTGGTTGCCAGCGTGCCAGGTCGAGACGGTTGGAGGGCGCAAAGGCTGCCGCGTCGACGAGCACATCCCAACCGCGCTCATGTGCATAGGCAATCAACTCCAGCGGGTGTTGCACGCCTGAGAAGTTCGATTGCGCCGGGAACGCGAACAAGTTCGCCGTGCTGGGCCCCGGCGCGTTGAGTTCCGCTTTCAGCCCGTCCATGTCGATGCGCAGCTCGGGCGCGACAACTGGCGCATAGGTGAACTCCGCGCCGTTGTGCCGGGCAAATTCGCGGATGCCGTTGACCGAGTTGTGATTATCGAACGTCAGCAGGTAGCGGGTGCCTGGCTCGAAAGGATACGCTTCCCCAACCAGCTTGAGAGCGTTGCTGGCGTTCGTTGTGAAGACAACCACGTACTCTCCAGGCGGCGCGTTGAAGTATTCCAGAACATAATGCCGCGCATCGTCGATGAGACAGGTCATCGCCTGTGACGTCGGGTTATTCGAGTGCGGGTTGCCGAAGACGTTGCGCGCCAACAGGTTCAGGTGGTCGCGGAGTTGGCTCTCGGCGTACAGGCCGCCCCCGGTGTAGTCCAGGTACACCTGGCCCGTGGCATCCAGGCGGCCGTATTCTCTTTCGCGCAAGTCATCCAAAGGCCGCGTTGCCTCGTACGCGGGATATGCCTGCAGGAACTCCGAATAGGCCGTCTTGTTCACAAAGCGATCACTCGCGACTTGGGTCACGACGGTGTGTCCCCCTTTCCAAAGGTATCGTAGAGACTTTGCATACTGCTGCTATTTGTCCGCAACGAGCGTCTCCAAACGATCTACGAAACCGGTCAACACCTCAAACGCGGCCTCGACCGGTTCTGGTGTGGTCATATCGACGCCCGCGAGCTTGAGCGCGTCGACCGGGTAAAGGGCGTTGCCGGACTTGAGAAAGCTCAGGTAGTTATCCACCGCGCCCGGCGTCCCCGAACGAATGCGACGGGCCAGCGCATTCGCTGCCGAGATGCCGGTAGCATACTGGAAAACATAGTAGTCGACGTAAAGGTGCGCGAAGGTGGCCCAGGTGATGCCGACACGTGGCCGATCGACATGCACCTCACCGCCGTAACCCTCGCTGAACAGATCGGTCATCAGTTCGATCATGTCATCTGCGCTCATGCCCTCGCCGCGTTCTTCGCGTTGGTGGACTTCCAGCTCGAAGCGCGCCAGAGTCGGCATGATGAAGAAGTAGCGGTGGAAGTTCGACATGGCCTCTTCAATGACTGCCAGTTGGAACGCCGGGTCATCGACGGTGTCGAGCAGGTGGGCGCGCACCATTGCCTGGTGGAAGTTCGAGGCGGTTTCTGCGACGAACATCCCGTATTCAGAATAGAGCACAGGTTGGTTCTGCCAGGTGAGGTACGAGTGCATGGAATGGCCTAACTCATGCGCGAGGGTGCTCATGCTGAACACCTCATCAGTGTAGGTCATCATGATGAACGGATGCGTCCCAAGTGCACCAGATGAGAAAGCCCCGCCTTGCTTACCGTGGTTCGGGTACACATCGACCCAACGATCCGTCGTGCACCCGCGGCGCACAGTCTCGACGTATTCTCGTCCCAGCGGCGCCAGACCCTCGCAGATCAGCTCGACGCCGCGCGCATACTGCACCTTGGGCTGGTTGCCAGAAAGCGGCGCCCAGATGTCGTAGGGATGAAGTTCTGCGACCCCCAAGGCCTTGCGGCGCACGCGCCAGTAGCGTCGCCATGTGGGCAGGTTCTTCTTGAAGACATCGATCAGATTATAGAACACCGCGGACGGGATGTTCCACGGGAAGAGCGCCAGGTCGAGGGTGGACTCGTGGCGTCGGGCGCGCATTTTGAAGACGTTTGCCTTCACTGAAGTCATGAGGTTTGACGCCTGGGTGTTCTTGAAGGCCAGGAAGGTGTCATTGTAGCCTTCCCATGCGGTCCGTCGCGCCTCACGATCGGGACTGGCCAGAATCCCGGGCAGGTTGCCGCTAGAGACGGACAGCTCTTTTCCGTCTCCTCCCTTGGCCGGCGGATACTTGAAGTCCGCGTCGACCATAAGGCTATGCGTTTGCTCGACATTGCCGAACGGATCGGAGGCCATGCCCAGCAGTTCCTCGACCTCCGCGGATCGGACGTGAGCTTGCCGGCGGAGGAGATCATCAACATAGTGTTCCAGGTACGCCAGTTTTGGCTCTTCGGCAAGCCATCTGCGGAGCGTCTCTACGCCGATGGCCAGCAACTCGGGGTCAACGAAGGCCATGGCCGCCGCAGCCAGGCCGTGGAGCCCGTTTGCGCGGCTGTAGCGCTTCGCGGCATCCGCATTGGTGGTGTCCACCGCGTAGGCCATGCCCGCGTAGGTGCTAAGGACATAGACGCGGCGAAGGAGTTCTTGCACAGCGGCCAACGCTTCAACGACTAGCGGCGATCCTTCCGCCAGCCTGCCCTGGTAGCGCTTGACGTCGTTCACCGCCGCATGCACACCGGCCGCTTCGGCTTCCCAATCAGACTCCGAGGCAAATACGCTTTCAGCGTTCCACTTAAAGCGCTGTTCGATTTCAGTGCGAGAGGGGAGATTCTGGGTCATGGTTGCCTTTCATCAGGGTTCGAATTCGTATTCGTTGGAATCGCACACCGGCCGGTAGCCGATGCGTTGGTAGATGCTGTTGGAGGTCGGGTTCGCCAGGTCGGTGTACAGGGTGCAGAATTCCCAGCCAGCATCGAGCAATTGCTGGCTCAGCGCTGCCACGCACACGGACGCATAGCCACGGTTGCGGAGCGCGCGCGGGGTATATACCAGGTTCACGGTGATGCCATGGCTGGAAGGTCGTGACTTGGCAGCCATGGAGACGGGCCGGCCTTCGTCCTCCCAAATGAACAGATCACCGCTGTTGATCCGTCGCTTCGCAAGATCGCGCGCCTCGGTTGCGCTGCTGGACAGGTTTGCATCGCAGTTGAAACTGACGATCCAGTCTGCCAGCAAATCAGCCTCGTCGTCGCGTGCGGAGCGGAGATGACCGGACACACCTGCCGGTGGCGTTACCTGGCGCAGTTCGTAGATCCGTAGGCTCATGCCTGGTTTGAACGGTTTGCCGGTGCGATCCTGCCACAGTTGCGCAAAGGCCAGCGCTGCCGTCGAGTGTGCCGTGACCCCGGGAATATGTCCCAGTGGACTCTCTGGCGGAAAGCCGGCCGTGTAGTCGAGGAGGTCGTCGAGAATCAAACGGAGCGGCGCAGGGTCGGCCAGCGCGCTATACACGATCACGCGATTAGGCGGAGTACGGACGGCGGCGGCCACTAAGCGGTCGTCCACATCCACGGTGGCGAAATAGGCGGGGAACTTGGCCTGTTCGGGGTGCTCTGCGACTCGGGTTGCGATGCCAACGATCAGGTTGTTGGCCACCTCTTCGACCTCAAGCGGCGTACGCGCACGCCTCAGAAAGTCCACAGCGCTATCGTATCGGGTCAGCTTCATCAACATCTCCCCTTGTCCCCTCAAGATGTTTTTCGCCACATTCTTCGTGGTAGCTACTTTCGTGACCCCGGTCATTTTTTTGATTTTAGCGCGGTGACGTCGGTCATCATTTCCGTGACGCTGACGCGGCCGGATTCGGTATCTGCCCCCATCATCCTGGCCAATTCCGTGACGCGCGAGTCGTTCGTCAGGTGATGCACCTCGGTGATGGTGCGGCCATCGGTCACGTGCTTGGCGACGTGATAGTGGACATCGCCATAGGCCGCCAACTGTGGCAGGTGAGTGATGCACAACACCTGGTGGCGAATTTCGCCTGCATTACTTGTCGCAGCCCTCGCGCCGTTGTGAACCGTCAGTTCCCACAGCTTTCGCCCGACGGTGCCGCCGACGCGCCCGCCGATACCCTGGTCTATCTCGTCGAAGATGAGCGTCGGTGTCTCATCAGCGCGGCCTAGCACGGTCTTGAGTGCCAGCATCAGCCGCGAGGTCTCGCCGCCCGAGGCGACCCTGGCGAGGGGCCGTAGTGGTTCCCCGGGATTGGCTGAAACCAGGAATGCGACTGCGTCCAGGCCGTGTGTATCGAAGGTGTAACGGTCAGGGTTGACCTTGATTCGTGTAGCCGAATCGGGGTCAACGATGGCGCCGCTGGGATCCGGGGTCCACTGGAGGCTGACCGCGAAGCGTGCGCGCACCATGTGGAGGTCGGCTAACTCCGCTTCGATCGCCTGGGCCATGCGATCGCCTGCTAAGCGCCGGGCCCCAGAGAGCTCCGCACCCCGCCGGCCCAGGTCCGCCAGCAACTGGCCCTCCTCCGCCTCCAACTGGCCGATGCGCTCCTCCGCGTGGCTGATGGTCTCTAGCTCCTGAGCCGCCCTGTCAGCATAGCTAAGCACGTCATCGATGGTGTCGCCATATTTTCGCTGTAGGGAGTGGATCAAGTGCAGCCTCTCCTCGACCTGTTCGAGGCGTCGCGGGTTGAATTCGATCGTATCGCGGTAGTGCGTCAGCGCGCGGGAGATATCGTCCAGGAGTGCGGTGGCCTCGCCCAGTTGCTGCAGAAGCGGCGCAGCGGCCGGGTCGATACGCGCGAGCCGCGAGAGCGCTTGTTCGGCGGAGCCGAGCGCATCGAGCGCACCGGGCTGCCCGTCATCCGCGCCGGCCAGGTGCAGGCTTGCCTCTCCGCTCAGTTCTGACAACTGCTCGGAGTTTGCCAGCCGGCGGCGCTCGGCGTCGAGATCCCCTCTTCACCAGCATTGAGCTTCGCGCTGCCGATCTCTTCGACCTGGTAACTGAGTAGATCGATGCGCCGCGCACGTTCGCGCTCGTCTTGTCGCAGGCTTTCCAGTTCCCTGCGTACGGCGCGGACTCGGCGAACCAGCTCGGCGACAGCCGAGACTTTTCCCCCGAGCCCCGCGTAGCGGTCGAGCAGGTTGACATGTTCACGTTCGTGCAGCAGAGAGAGATGCTCGCCCTGTCCATGGACGTCAACCAGGAGACCGCCGATATCGCTCAGCAGCGCAGTGGTCACCGAACGTCCATTGACGCGTGCGACGGAGCGGCCGTTCACGCGCACCTCACGTGCAAGAATCACCTCGTCGCCTTGGTCGCCTTCTAATCCGTTCTCGGCCAGCAAGGGGGTCACCTTGGCGGCCACCGTGGGGTCGAGATGAAACCTGCCCTCAACCTCGGTGCGGTCGGCTCCCGCCCGGACGACTTCTTGTGATGCGCGATCGCCGAGCAGTAAGTTAACCGCATCGATGATGATCGACTTGCCCGCGCCCGTTTCACCGGTCAAAACATTGAAACCAGGGCCGAAGGTCAGGTCAAGCCGGTCGATGATGGCAAGATCGCGAATACGCAATTCGTTAAGCACGAGTTACTAGCCCTAAAGGATTCTTGCGTAGAGTGTACTGGCTGCCAGTGCTCCGAACAACATGACGCTCAATCGCAAGAACATACCCGGGAACCCGACCAGAATGAAGCCTATCGCCAGCAGACCCACCACGAACGCTGCTGCAGCAGCCACCTTCATTCCTTGGACACGCCGCTTGCGCAGGCCGCGCCGGATCACTTCGGCGACGGCTCCGCCTGCTGCTGGGCCGGCGATAAACGCGATGATGAAGCTGAAGAAGCCAAGGAGACCGATGAATAAGTAGGCCAGCGCGCCAAAAACAGCGCCTAACACCGCAGCGATAAGTACACCGAGCGGTATGTCGTATCCTTCCCCGTTGTAGTACTTCGCCCGCTGCGCCCTTACGCACTCACGGCAGCGATAACCAACGGGCGTTTGTACTGCGCATTGGTAACAAATGGGCTTCTCGCAGCGGTTGCAGCGAAGTAGCGTCTCCCGGTCAGGGTGGTTTGTGCAGTAAAGGGGCGACGTCCCTGGTTGCGTCATTTTGTTCGCCTTTCCCCTCTCCTAGGCTCTCCAGCGGAGTCGATCCATCAGGGTCCGATAGAAATAGGCACGATCCTGGACGTGCACGAAATGCGAGACGTGGCGGCTGGCGCACACCTCCACCCGGTCCCCTTCGGCCAGCGTGATTTCAAACTGCCCGTCTACGGTGAGGATGGGAGCATAATCGCCGTGCGCCTCCAGTCCGACTGTTGCGCCCTGCGCCAGGACGATGGGCCTGTCGAGGCTCAGGTGTGGGCAAATAGGGATGACAAGGATATTCTTAAGCTCAGGCGGGAGGATCGGACCCCCGGCGGCCAGCGCGTAGCCGGTGCAGCCTGTGGGGGTTGACACAATCACCCCATCGGCCCGATAAGTAGTCAGGTAGCTCTGGTCGACCCAGGTCTGCACGGTGACGATGCGCGCGAGGCCGCCACGGCTGATCACAACATCATTGATCGCCAGGTAGGAATGGTTGACCGGAGGCTTGCCGGAGCGCGTGACAGCCACATCGAGCAGCATGCGCTCTTCCAACCAATACTCACCCAAGAGGATCTGCCCCAGTGGCCGTTCCCAGTCTTCAGGTGCAATTTCGGCCAGGAAGCTGACGCGGCCGAGCTTGACGCCAACCAGGGGAATGGCATCGCTGCCGCCGATGCGCGCTGCGCGCGCAACATGGTGCCGTCGCCGCCCAAGGCAACAAGAATGTCCAGGTTCTGGAGATGGGCGAAAGCCTCTGGCTCGTCCCAGGCAGAGCCGATCCATACCGTGCAACCACGTGCTTGAAGGAACTCCCGCATCTGCTCGGCCAGAGGTCCGCTTTCGGGCTTCTTTGGGTGGCACAGGATACCGAAGTGTCGCGGAGGATTTTGCATGATCTTACGCCTGTCCCAGTCGGGCGCGCAGCCAGTCCAGGACTTCCTCGCTCTTCACCGACGTTTGCTGGCTCGTGGCCATTTCGCGCACCAGGACGGTGCCTTGGGCCAGCTCCTGTTCTCCCAGGATCAGCGTGTAGTCGATGTGGGCCTTGTCCGCGCCCTTGAGTTGCGATTTGAGGCTGCGGCCGCCGAACGCGAGCAGCGCATCGATTTCAGCTTCACGAAGCTGGCGGACCAGCTTGATGGCGGACACGCGCGCCTGCTCACCCAATGGCGAGACCTGGACGCGAGGCGCCGGCAGCGGCGGTGGCTGCACCTCCTGCTGCTTCAGGCTGGCGATGACGCGCTCGATGCCCATGCCGAATCCGATGCCCGGTGTAGGCGGCCCGCCTAGTTCCTCGATGAGTCTGTCGTAGCGCCCTCCGCCGCACACAGCCGCCTGCGCGCCGATGCCCTTGGCCCAGACCTCGAAGACAGTCTTCGTGTAATAGTCGAGGCCGCGCACCAGCCGGAAGTTGATGCTGTGTGGCATGTTGAGCGCGTCAAGATAGCCGCGCAGCGTCGCCAGGTGCGCGGCGCACTCTTCGCACAAATAATCCGCACTGTGCGGCGCGGCGTCGAGCAGCGGCTGCGCGGCCTCCTCTTTGGAGTCAAGCAGGCGCAACGGGTTGATGGACAGCCGGCGGCGGTCCACCTCGTTAAGGAGGTCTTCGTATTCGCGGAAGTAGTCGATCAGTGCCTGGCGGTAGGCTGGGCGGCACTTAGGACAGCCCGTCGAATTGAGCTGGAAGCTCAGGCCGCGATAACCAAGCCGGGTGAGCAGCGTCCAGGCGACCGACATAACCTCCAGATCGACGGCAGGGTCGATTTCACCCAGCACCTCCACGTTAAACTGGTGGTGCTGGCGAAATCTTCCGGCCTGAGGCCGTTCGTACCGGAAGATGGGGCCCATCGAATAGAGCTTGACCGGCTGCGGCCAAACATGCATGCCGTGTTCGATGTAGGCACGCATTACTCCCGCGGTCCACTCGGGCCGCAGTGTGATTTCCGCCCCGCCCTTGTCTTGGAAGGAGTACATCTCCTTATCGACAATGTCGGTGCCCTCACCGACCCCGCGCACATAGAGTCCGGTCTCCTCGAAGATCGGTGTATCGATCTGGACAAATCCGAACAACGCGGCCACCGTGTGCATCTCTTCCGTGACATAGCGCCAATAGGGGCGATCAGCCGGCAGGATATCTTGCGTGCCGCGAGGCGCCTGATACATGCTTGCCTCCAAATCCGATTTCCGCACCTCTCGATGGAGGACGGCAACGGTCGGATTATAGCTTATTCAGGTGCCCTTGTCTAAGCAGAACACGCAAAAGTTCTATGACTTGGGTGGGTGCACGCTGAGGTATTGGTGCAGAAATGGGAAGGTTGCGTCCAGTAACTCGTAGCTTTCCCAGCCGGGGGATGCGGCGGCTGCGAAGATGGCGGCGCCGAGGACATACGAGTCCTGTTGCAGGTGTGCATCGTACCAGGCGAGTTGTTCGATATAGTTGCCCGGTGCGTCGGTCCCCATGCCGAGTGAATCCCAGTAAGTGGCGAAGTCGATCCAACCTTTGCCGTCCGGGCCAGGGCGGTTCGTAACGAGCCCATCGATGCCGACTTCGGTCAGCAGTATCGGAATGTTGAGTTTGTTTGGCTTGAGATAGCCGCTGTAGACCTTGCGATAGCGGAGGGTTAGCCAGCCCTCATCCGCACCGTTAACAGCCCAGCCAAGTGGATCCTGTGACGTTCCATACTGCAGCGTGGGCGCACCGTATTCGTGCAGACCCAGGTAGCCTTTGTGTTTGATGGCGGCTTCTATGGCGGGTCGAAACTGCGGCCACCATTCGAGAGGCGGGCTGCCTGAGCTGAAGTTGCCGATGCATGAGCGGATGCCTGCCCCTGCGAATAGTTCAACGCGATGGGCTTCGAACTCCGCAAGGCGGCTCATCTGGTCCTGATCGCCGGGGGCCGGTTCGTTGAACGATTCCCATGCGTCGATGGCAGCCATGCGCCTTGGCTCGGTCGCAATCGGCAACAACTGGTCTGCGAAGGCCTGAGCCGCCGCTTTGGGATCGGCCATGTCTGCCAGGTTAACCTGGGGGACATCCATGCGTCCAACAACAAGCGTCTTGGGTGAGATGGACTTGATTTCAGCCACGAAATTCGGATCGTATTCCAGCGTTTTGACCAGCGTCACGTTCCCGGTACGCAGCAAATCGAAGATCCGTGGATCGTTGCGCGTTACGAATAGGCCAAGCTTGGAGGCCGGGCCTGGTGGGAACAAGGTTGCAGTCGGCGTTGGGGTGGCTGTGGGCGCTGGTGTGTCGGTCGGAAGGAGCGTGACCGAGGCGGTTGGGGTCGCGGCCGTGGTCGCAGTCGCCGCAGTCGTCGGCGTCGCCGGCGGACTGACCGGGGTGCTCGACAGGGTAGGCGTGCCCGTCGGGGTGGGGATGCGCGGAGTCCGGGTCGGTGTGGGGGTGGGCGCCGGCGCGATTGCGCGACAGCCGCCGATGGCGGCCAGCGTGCCTGCGCCAATCAATGCCTGTATGGCAGCCCGTCGGCTTAGCCTGCGGGCTGAATTCTTTTGGTTGTAATCTGTCATTAAGTATCGGTCAACGCACCAACCGATTCAGTTGATGCCAAGTCCCTCGTCCTTCGGAAGGATCACGATCGGAATACCTTTCGGATTCCAATCGGTGAACCACTTCGCATCCTCGGGAGTCAGGCGAATGCACCCTTTGGAGGCCGGGTAGGCGCCGAGGGCATCCACCTGTTCGTACACCTTTTGTCCATCGACCAGCCGGTATGGGGTGCTGTGAATCAGAATATGGCCGGCATCTTCGAAAAGATACCACCCTTCATCTGCATGGACGTCGGAAGCCTGAAAGGTGCCCCAGTAGTCACCCACGAGCCCATACCACGCGAGTGTGCGGTAACCACGCGACTCATCGCCGGTGCTAACAGGCATGATGCGCGTGGGCTGGCCCGGATTCCAGGCGATCATGGTCTGACTGTCCAGGTCCACTACGACGAAGCGTCGGGACATGTCCATGCCGTAGCGCTCTGCGACACGCACCAGGTGTGGCATAAGTGGCTCCGCGGTTGGCCGCGCTGCGGCTGGCGCCGGCGCCACCGTCGGCTGTGCTGTCGCCGTGGGGATGACGATCGCCAGGTCGACGGTCGCCGGGGTTGGGGTGGATGTTTCAGGGCGCGGCGTGCGCGTGGGCGTCGCAGTGGCATCAACGACAAGTGCACTGAGGATGCTATTCCAGCGCGGCCAGGCAGCGCCCCATGCGGCCCAGACCGTGCCGGCAAGTGCGATGAGAATGATCGCGGCCAGCATCAGGACAAAGAGAGTGCGGCGCGATGTGCGTAAAAGGTGTCGGTTATTTGAGATCATGCGGCATCGGAGAAAGCGCGGGATTGCCCGCGCACCTTCAGGCAGTCTTGTGTTGCTCGAACGCTTGCATCGCAGCCTCGAGCTCTTCCTGGCGAACAGCCACGGTCAGATCGCCGCGAGTGCGTTCGAGAACGCCGCGCAACATGTCCGTCGTCCGGCGCAGTCCGCCGGTGAGCGCATCAGGAAAGTCCATGGTGACGAGATGAATGTACACATCGTCCATCACCGCGAGATACGGCTCGCCCTCCCGGGTGCGCCCGAGGCGAATTAGATCCAGCATGAAGCGGCGTAGTTCGCTGGCAGCTTCGGCGAGGCCGTTCAAATACGCCGCTGCCGGAACCCGCAAATCCGCGGGCTTTGGCAAGGCGTGGCCATGAACCATTGCGTACAATGTGTGGGCTTCGACCAGTTCTTTGAGCGCGTCCTGGGTGTAGCCAGCTTCGTAGAGATCGTGATACTTTGCCAGGTCGGCTGTCATCACGTCAGCGGCTTGCCGGGCGGTGTTGAGGAGGGTTTCCGCCTCTCCCCACTCATGCCGGTGAATGGCCCGGATGCTGAGCGCACAGTAACGGATCAGCTCGCGGCTGCGATTGAGTGTTGTATCGCGCACCGCGTTCTTCGCGGTAAACTCCGTACGAATGTCTTCGATAATCTCTGGCAGTTCAAGCATAGTTTTACATTATATCCAATAATGCAATGAGGCACAACTCGCGACCCTTTTGGCGAATGACCCGGCATGTGGTATTATTTTCATGCTTCCCCCCTGTTGCTAATGAGCGGGGTTGACACACTGGAGGCGTCACGTGGAACCGCGCGCCGTCCATTATGAGGTATAGAACCAAATGCAGTTTCCCCCAGAACTATTGAATAAGGTCGGTGTGGCCCTGGAGCTGATCGTTGCGATCGTTGTGGCCCTCACCGTCGCCTTCTGGATTGCCCTGGTGGTCTGGGTGGTCCGTGACATCCGCCTTCGCACGCGTGACATCTTTGCCTGGATCCTTGCCGGACTGCTGGCCCTCGTGCTGGGACCGGTGGGTGTTGTGTTGTATCTGTTCCTGCGGCCTAAGGAGACTCTGGCTGAGGTGTATGACCGCCAGTTGGAGGAGGAAGCGCTGCTGCGCGATATCGCCCAGCGCAGAGCCTGCCCGCAATGTCAGGTGGTCACTGAGCCGGACTGGCTGGTATGCCCCCATTGCCGGACGGAGTTGCGCCGGTTGTGTGACTCTTGCGGTAAGCCCCTGGATTTGAACTGGGTTATGTGCCCGTTTTGCGCAACGCCGGTGACCGGGCAGCGACCTTTACAGCCGTCGTTGGCTGCTCCTGCACCGACGACCGCTGTGCAGGCCATGGCCACCGATGTGGCGCTTCAGCGCCCGGAAGCGTCATAATACAAAACAAGGCCACGCCGTTTGTTCCGGCGTGGCCTGTCTTCACCCTTGCCCGATCCCCCTAAAAGCCAGCGCTGCGGCGAAAAACCCTATCCGAATGCGCGCCCGGCCGCGATGCGTGCGGCCAACGCCGTCGCTACTTCCTCAGCACTTCCCGTGATCCGCTGCACCGTGGCCCCGTCGGTCACTAATTGCTTTTCCGTATCCGCATTCACTTCCTCTGGCGCGCCGATAATCGTGACGCTGCTCGCGGCTTCCGCCTCTTCTGCGTTGAACCCGAACATCGGAGTGAATGTCAAAATGAAGTCCTGCGCGAGAAGGAGATTCGCTCGGGTGCGCGGCCGGTCGTTCGGCCCGAACAGAACGTAGTGCGTCACGGACTTCCCCGGTGCTGGCGCAACGAGATCGACGGTGGCCGAGTTCATGCCATTCAGGTTCAACGCCTCGGACGCCACCTGTGTTCCCGCGATCACCACCCGATACGTGCCCGCCTCCAGTCCCGTAAATCGATATGTTCCGTCGGCCGCGACGATTTGTGTAGCGACTTCGACAGTTTCCTTCAACAGGGCGACGGTCCGACCCGCGCCGTTGGTTACCCGCCCGGAGATGATGCTCTCGCGCAGGGCGAGCGTCAGGTTCAGTTGCACCTGGTCGCGCCCGTTCACCCGCGTGAGCGCTGACCGAAAGTTCGTGCCCTCCACTGCAATCAGATACTCGCCCGCACCCAACTCGGCGAAGCGGAACGTCTCGTCCACCCCGAGGGCTTTGCGTGCGACCTCTTGGTCCGTCTTTAGCAAGAGCGCCGTGCGCCCTGAGCCGTTGTGGATGACGCCATAGATCACGCTGTCCGTATAGACCTGTTCGGCGGCTTGCGCCTTGACGTAGGTCACGCTGAAAGAGTGGTGGAACAAGGTGTTGCCTGGCGCTTCGTCGGGGTGGCCCGTGTGCATGCCCGTGACTCGGTCCGATGGCAGTTCTTGCCCTGTCAACCCCAGGCATTCGACGGCGCAGACCTGCCACTTCCACATGGGAAGGTTGGTCCCCGGCTCATTGGCGGGCTTGTCAACCGTCACGATCTGTTCGCCGCCATCCCAGGTCACGCGCAGACGGGCTGCCTCCACGCGGCCCCCGTAGGGAGCGCCGCCGAGGGCTGGATCGAGCACGTCGAGATAGATGTGGTGGTTGCCGCCGTTCTCCTGGGGTGTCAGGTGATGCACGCGTACTGCCTGCCAGTAAAGCGCACCTGGCGCGACGCTGGCCGGCTGGATCTGAACACCATAGCTGGTTGCGTCATTGACCACTTCCTGCGGCGCCACCGAAACCGTTTGGGCTTGCGCCGGTTTTACGTCGCGCTGCCCGCGCAACCAGCCTATTAGATCCCATCCCTTGTCTGTGCTCATCGCTTAGCCCTCCGCAAAAAGCTGTTCCAACGCGGTCGCAACCGAATAGGCGTCGCCTTGCAGCCGTGCCACCTGGCATCCCGCAGCACTGAGTGTGCTCTCGGCGCTGGCAGGCACACGATCTCCGACGATCGTGACCCGGTTGGCAAGCTTCGCCTCATCGATGCTGAAGCCGCCGGATAGGTCGCCGGTCAGGTAGTGACTTGCCAGAGCAAGCAGAAGCCTTGCCTCAGCATGGCCTGTCTGATCCGCTGCGGGTGGCGGCGCAAAGAGCAGGTAGTGAGACAAGAGCTTTGCAGGCCCAGGAGGCAAGGTGACATCGCGGACGACCGTTGCATCCTCCGGAAGCACGATATCATCTACTATCGCATTGCCATCGCTTACTGCTATGGCGTAGGTCCCCGCGGCAAGGCCGGTGAATTTGAACACACCCTTGCTATCCGCCTCGCTGTGCGCTACTTCCACGTCATCTTTGAGCAAACGCACGAGGGTGTAGGGGAGAGGTGTGCCGTTGGCGTTCAGCACACGGCCCTGCAGCGTGCCTCGCGGCCCCTGACTGGGCCAGAGACCGTCGGCCACCTGTTCGCGCTCACCATCAAGTTGAATGCCGGACGCAATTTGCCCCAGGCCCGCCACCTCAATCGCGTACACACCCGCGGGTAGGTTGGCGAAACGATACGTTCCATCTGCCGCAGTGCGCGTCTCGGCCACCACGCTGCCTTCGCGTCGCAGGGTAACCGTGCGATCTGCTTGGGGCTGACCCGCACCGTCGGCAATTCGGCCGCGGATCGCGCTCCGCCTGCCAACAGATAGATCTATGGGCGCCAGCGTCAGGCGGTTTTCGCCGGTGAGGCCAAGATCAGAGAACACCTGTCCCTCTACCTCCAGCCGATAGCGTCCGGGTGGCAGATTGTCAAAGGAGAAGGCGCCCTGCTGGTCGAGAGGTGCTTGACGGGTCCAGGCCCACGCTGCGGGCGAATACAGGACGGCCACAAGTCCCTCCGGTGCGCCGACGACCGTGCCGCCCAAGTGGCTGCGCAGGGAAAAGAGCACCTTGAAAAGCGTGCCGGGCGAAACGGCAATGTCCTGTGAAATGACGCCGATGCCCTCCAGGGAGAGCTGGTATGCGCCGTCAGCCACAGAGGCAAACGCAAACGCGCCGTTGGCAGCCAGCACAGTCTGGCGCGTGGGCGGCGTGGCGCCGGAACCCGCAACACCGGTCAACGTCACCTTGCGTCCCGCCTGGCCGCCGTAGATGACGCCGTCGACCTGGGCTGGGCTACCGCCGATGGGCCGCAACTGAAAGTTGACCTCGTAAGATATGGGTTGCCCCTCGCGGCCCGGCACCTTGGCTGTCTCAAGACCATCTGCCTTGTCGCCCGGCCAGTCTTCCTGGATCACTTGCAGCGCAAACGTGCCGGGGGTATGCAGAAACTCGTAATAGCCCGCCGGCTTATAGCCATCGCTGCCGGTGACTTTCACGGGGAACTGCGTGCCCGCTGCCGCGCCTTCCCACGACATCTGCACCTTGATCCCGTTGAGCGGTGCGCCACTTGCATCGGTGAGAATTCCGTAAAGAATGCGCCGATTGTTGGTTTCTTCAGCGGGCAGCAGTCGTTTCTTGGCGACTTCGTACCGATACCCCGCGGCTGTGCCCGTCGTAAGCTTCATGCTCTTGGCCTGCCAACCGTCCAGTGCGATGCCGTCGAGCGTGATGCCCGGCACCGATAAACGGTAGGCGCCAAGCGTCAGGCTTGCGAATCGGAAACTTCCATCCGCGCCGGTCTTGTTTGTCGCCACAACTGACCCGTCACGCTGCAAGCTCACTTCGATACCTGCAACCGTCGCGCCAGAGGGGTTCTGCACCGTTCCCGAGAGGACGCTGGCCCGTCCGCCGGTGAGGCGAATGGTGATGGCCTGTCCGCCACCCTCAACTGCGCTCACACTTCGGCGCACGACGCCCCAGGGTGCGATCGCAATGTCATACGAGCCCGCGGCGAGCCCGCTGAAGGTGAACGAGCCGTCTTCCTTGGTTTGCATCTTGGAAATCTCATTGTTGGCGAGCAGAAGTTGCACGGTGAGATCGGCCAGCGGCTCATCGGTATCCGCGGGTGACTTTGCCTGAAAGGCTTGCGCCAGTGGTTCCATCCACCGGTACGCTCGGTAAGGCCTTGAGCGCCGCTACTACCGGCAGTTCGCCATGGAGGTTGAAGTCCTTGTTCCACCAGTCCGAGTACCACGATTGGCTTTCCCATCCCGGCGCAACGAAGCCGAGGCGGTAGTTTGCGATGAGCCAGTGACACATGGCAAAGAAATTACTGGGGCTGTGCTGGTTGTGGATCTGGCGCGTGCCCTGCATGAACTCAGCGATCCCGATGTTGCGGTCACGGTGGAGGTCGGGCGTGACCCGGGGATAACGCCGATCTTCTTTCCACCCTACGACCGGGCCACCCTCAGTGCCGATGATGGGCACCGGGAATCCCAACGCCTGACGTGCGATCTGATCTGTCAGCTGAAAGGCCAGGAAACAGGAAGCGTCGTCTTCCAGGGTGTCGCCGGGGTTCTTGTCCGATGCGCGCCACTGGTTGATCTGGTCACGCGTTGCCCCTTCCCACGCCCAGGGCCCATGCCGGTCGTACTCCTCCTGGCTGACGGGTTCTCCTTCCTGGTTAACTGGATCGTAGGGGTAGTCGAGCGGATGGTTCAGCGTGTAGTTGTGGACAGCGATCCAGGCGCCCTTCTCGAATACGTCGGCGCGTCCCCGTTGAACCACTGCCTCTATCGGGTTGACCCGGCTGCCTACGGCCATCGCCGGGAGGGCAGGGAACCCACCCAGTGCAAGCACCTTGTCCGCATCCACAATGAAATTGTCGACCACGATGTCCAGCCAGTTAGGCGGTACATGCCTGTCCTTCCACTCCACAGCCAGATCGGGTTCATTGTTGGTCTCGAAGTAGTGGACGCCCGCGGCAACGAGCCGCCTGATGGTGTCCTCTTCGCGGCCGCCGATGGTGCCCGGATTTGGCTCCGAACGGTACAGGCGCACGACAGGCATGATATCGGCCGCCAGCAGGCGCTGCGAAAGTTCCAGCGCAGACCCGCCGCCATCATCGAGCACCTTCACCCATTTGATTTTCATGGCTTGGAGCTCGGCGATCCAGTAGTCGAGCGAAGCTCCTGAGGGGTGATAGACTGAAGCCGACCAATGAACGCCGCGGCGGTTGTCGGCCTTGGGGCGCGGGAAATCTTCAATGCGCATGAGGCCCTCCGATGCAGATAACCCCTTCGGGACCAGACCTGCGCTCTCGGCGATCGCCGCGCGCCGTCCGGCCTGAACGATGTGGTGATTATACCATAGCACCCACATTAAAAGCAAGTGTCTTTTATTAGACGAAGCAATTCATCTGTACCCACCTGCGGTCGCTGCAAATGTGGTGTTTGAAGCCCTGTGCGAAGCGTGGTAGGATAATTGCACTTGAGAGGGGATGGGGCTCCCCGGGATCCAGCATCCGGTACGTCGCCAGACTGAGAACCTCTACCAGGGATAACGCATGATCTCACGCTTCATCCTGGTCCGGCACGGCCAAACCGAGTGGAACCGCGTCGAACGCTTCCGGGGACAGGCCGACGTGACGCTCAATGAGACCGGCCTGGTCGAGGCCGCCGCCACCGGCCGGCGCATCGCAGCCGAGTGGCAGCTAACGGCCGTGTATACCAGCCCGTTGAGCCGCGCGGTCGTAACGGCCCAGGCCATCGCGGCGCCCCTTGACCTGCCGGTCCTGCCGCTCGATGGTCTGGCCGATATCCACTACGGTGACTGGCAAGGGCTCACACCGGAAGAGGCCCGAGCGCGTTGGCCCGACTTGATCCGCGCTTGGTACACGGCGCCTGCGACCGTTCAGATCCCCGGCGGCGAATCTTTGGCCGACCTGCGCGAGCGCGCCATGGCCGCGATCCGCGAACTGGCAGCCCGTCATGCCGGCCAGACGATCGCGCTGGTCAGCCATACAGTCGTCAATCGGGTGATCCTGCTGGCGATCCTGGGCCTGGGCAACGACCGTTTCTGGCGGCTACGGCAGGACAACTGCGCTATCAACGTGTTTGAGGCAGAGGGTGACGACTTCACCCTGGTAACGATGAACGATACGTGCCACCTGCGTGGTGGTCTATCAGACCCTGGTAGATATCGGTGATCCCAAGGAGTCGCGACATAGAGCCGGACGCGGGAGCCGTCCACACCGGACCGCGACCCTTCATTGCAGCGCTAGACGCTCTGGATGACCTGCGCCGCTTGGCGGTCACCAAAAACAACCCTCGAACTTCCTGATCGTTCATCGTGAGGTTGGAACCCCGCAGCGTTTTCGTCAGGCACGACCAAGGTGGGAAAGGTATATGACCGGCACCAATGCGCGCCGAACCCATGCTCACAGACTGACCAAACAACGAATGGCGCGATCCCTGCCAAGGCTGAACCCATTCGCTGCGCTCTGGGTTTTCGTCGCCCTGCTCTCGGCCGGCTGTCAACCAATCCCAGCCCCTCATCCGCCACAGCCGGTCACACTCACCGTCTCGGCAGCCGCGGATTTGACCTACGCCTTCAGCGAGATCGGCAAGCAGTTCGAAGCGGAGACCGGCCATAAGGTCGTCTTCAACTTCGGCTCCACCGGCCAGTTGGCTCAGCAGATCGAACAGGGCGCGCCGGTGGACCTGTTTGCGGCCGCCAACGCCAGCTACGTCGATGACCTGGAGCGGCAAGGACTGATCCTGCCCGATACAAAGCGGTTGTACGCGCGCGGTCGCATCACGCTCTGGACGCGGGCTGACAGTCCGTTGCAGATCACGCGGGTGGAGGAGTTGACGCGGCCCGAAATCGTGCGTATTGCCATCGCCAATCCCGACCACGCACCCTACGGCATGGCCGCGCGCCAGGCCATGCAGACGGCGGGTGTCTGGGAGGCGGTGCAGCCCAAGCTGGTGTTCGGCGAAAACGTGCGGCAGACGCTGCAGTATGCCGAGACGGGCAACGTGGATGTGGCGATCGTGGCGTTGTCGCTCAGCGTGCCTGCGGCGGCCGCACAAGGCGCGCCTGGCCGTTGGACCTTAATCCCCGAGGAACTGCACTCACCGATTGACCAGGCGCTGGCGATAGTCAAGGGCACGCAATACGAGGAGGCTGGCCGCGCCTTTGCCGCCTATGTCAATGGCCCTGAGGGACGTCCGATTATGCGCAAGTACGGCTTTATCTTGCCGGGCGAGGAACCGACCCGATGAGTTGGCATCCGCGCTAGCTGTCACTGCAGGTGGATGAATTGCCCTGCCTCGCGATTCATGGCATCATTGCCGGTGGGGCGATGCAGCCCTTGGAGATACTCTGTATGCACCCAGGCCTCAATCTGCTTCTTTGTTTTCTCCTGGCGCCCCTATTTGCGCTCGCTCAACTTGCACCACCTGTGATGACGATCCCGCAGATTCAGGGCCCCGGCGCAGCTTCCCCATACGCCGGCCAACGACTGGCGATCCCTTTGCGCGGCTGCATCACCGGCGTGACGGCCGAGGGTTTTTTCATGCAGGATCCCCTTGGTGATGGCGACGCGCGCACTTCCGATGGCGTCTATGTCTACCGGTACAGCAAGTGGGTGAACCCACGCAAGCTGAAGCCGGGCGACTTGGTCGAAATCACCCGTTACGAGGTGCAGGAGTACTACGGCCAGACCGAGATTGCCGGTTTGAGCGATGACAAGTCGCTGACCTACCGCGTGCTCGGCAGTTGCAAGCTGCCCGCACCGGTGCGCATCGCGGCGCCGGAGGACCCGGGCGAGGACCTGGCCTTGCGCTATGAGGCGGTCGAAGCGCAGCGGGTGACCCTCGATCTCGATGCCTCCGTTGTCGGTCCAACGCAGCGTTTCGAGTCCCGCCATCCTGCCGGCGATCCGGAAATCACAGTCGTGGGGAGCGGCAGCCCTTATTACGGTCAGCGCATCTTTGCCGGCCAGTTGCCCATCGATCGTGGGGCCCTGGCGCTATCGGGCGGCCTGGGGCTTGACCTCCCGCAGGCCGGCACGTTCGATCGGATTGTGGCCAAGGGCCTGACTGGCATCCTTGCCTACCAGTTCGGCCGCTATGTCCTCCTGGTGGAAGATCCTGGCCTGCTCAGCGTCGCGCGTGTGGACAGGCAACCTGTATCTGTTGCACCGTCCGGGCCTGACGAGTGGACCGTTTGCACCTTCAACGCCAAGAACCTCTTCGATGCCGTTGACGATGGTGACGGCGACCTGGGAGATTGGACGCCGGCAACTGAGTTCGCGTATCGCAGAGACATTGAGAGCACCGCCGCATTGCTCCGCGGCACACTGGGCGGCTGCACGATCATCGCTTTGCAGGAGATTGAGGGGAAAGACGGAGTGTGGACGGACCTGGCGCGCGCTGCCGGCCCGAACTACCGTTTCGACTACTGGGAGAGCGTGGATGGACGCGACATCACCGTTGGGTTGCTGTACGATAGCACACGGGTGGAACTGTTGCGCAGCGTGCCAGCGCAAGCATGCGGTGCGGTGGATTATGGGGTCGATGTCAGCATGGCGCGCGGGAACCGCGTGCGGGCTGTCCCGTGTGCGGCGGGGACCTACCCGTTGTACGACCGTCCACCGCATGTTGCGGATGTGGTCGTCGCAAACGCGGCAGGCGACAGGCATATGGAGGTGCGCCTGGTCGTGGTGCATCTGAAGTCTAAACGCGGGGACGAGGCGGCGAACCTCGGCCGGCGTGTGCAGCAGGCCGGGCATGTGGCCTCACTCCTTGATGCGGCACATGCCATCGCCCTGGGCGACTTCAACGATGATCTCGGATCGCGGCCTGTGGCCCAGCTCGATTCGTTTGTCAACCTCTACCGCAGGCACACCTCACCGGCCGATCGCTACAGCTACATCTACAGCGGGCGCGCGCAGGCCGTTGACCATATCATCATCTCACCCGAGTTGGATCGCTATTACGCGGATGGCGGCGCGGTGCACGTCAATGCAGACTTTGGGGAGCCACTCGCTGGAGCGGCTGGACGCACTTCCGACCACGATCCGGTCGTGGCGCGGTTCCTCTTCCGCCCGACAGGTGTCAGCGATGCCTTGATCGGCGCAGCTTGCGGCGCTTACAGCCAATCCTTCCGTTTGAAATAGATGACCAGGCCCGTCGTAACCAGAACGATGAGCGAAAACGCCCACAAGCTGCCTATGCCCCAGCGCAGTTCGGGCATGTTTTGGAAATTCATGCCGTAGAAGCCCGTGATCAGGCTGCCTGCCATCAGGATGATCGACGCGATGGTCAGCACCTTCACGATCTGGTTCAGGTGGTTGGACTGGAGGGAGAGATAAGAATCGAGTGCGCTGGATAATAAATCGCGATAGGTATCGATGCTGTCTGTCACGCGCACGATGTGATCGTAGATATCCTGCAGGTAAGCCACATCTGCGGGTCGAAAGATCGGCAATTCCCGGCGCAACAATACGTTGAGCACATCGCGTTCTGGCGCCACGATCCGGCGCATGGAAAGCAGATCTTTCTTGAGGCGGAAGATACTCTGAATCGACTGTTCGTTGAATTGCTCGAAGATCGTATCTTCCAGCTCCTCGACCCGGTCCGCCACGCGATCCATGAGTGGGAAATAATCGTCGACAACGGCATCGAGGAACGAATGCACGAGTGCGCCAACGGTGTTGCCTAACGGGCTGTCAGGCATCTGCCACCGGGCCAGTGTATCCCGAACGTGTTGAATGTCGCCCCCATGCACCGTGACAAGGTAGTTCTGGCCGACAAACATGTTGATCGCTTCTGTCAGGACATGATCTTGCGCTGGATCGAAACGCGCTTCGTAGAACACGATGAAATAGTATGCATGTCGTCCTGGGCGGGTGGAGACTCCGTTTTGGGACGTGAGGTCTTCTTCAGGCCTCAGGGTGTGCTGAAGGACTGTGTGCTCGTAAGCGTCCACCTTCGGCCGCTCATGGGCCCGTGTGGCATCCTCGATGGCCAGGGGATGGAACCCGAATTCCTCGCGCAGCAACCGGTTGTCTTCGTCGTTCGGTGACTGAATGTCAAGCCAGGTCACCGTGTCCGGAGCAGCGAGCACATCGCTGATCGCAGTCGGTGCGAGGTCGCTCGAGAAGCTGCCGTTTCGGCAAATGATCAGAGTCCGCATTGCATCATCACCTCACGGAGTACATCATACTCTTTTCGGCTCTGTGTGTCACGTCAACTTTTGTTTGACCCTGCCCGAGACATAAACTATACTGATTTCTTGCATGATGCACCAACCTGAGCGTTCCCTCGGTGTTCGGAGTGGCGATCCGACACTCTTGCTGGCATTTCTGCTGCCTGTCTTCGCCTGGGCCCCGCTGACCTACCCTGGCTATTTTGCGTTTCGCAGCGGCTTCGTGCCTGTATTCAACCTGGCGGATTTTCTGGCCAATTTTGGCGACTGGCGTTGGGCGCCAGGGGTCGGTGTTGGCCATGACTTGTTGCGCGGGGAACGCAGCCTGCCTTACCTGATGGGAGCGCTGCCCGCCACGCTCGGCGCAACGCCTGCCGACGCGACGAAACTGCTCTTCGGCTTGTGTATTCTTGTGGCGAGCGTAGGAATGGTTGGGTGGGCGCGGCGCCGGCTGGGCAGCTGGCCCGCCCTTGTTGCTGCGACAGCTTACATGTGCAGCCCCATTGCCCTTGCGACGATCTATGGCCGGGGCGCCTTCGGGGAAGCTGTCTTGCTAGGCCTGGCGCCGTGGATCATTTGGTCGGCTGAGGCGTTTCTGTGGGGCAAGCGCCGTGCGGCGATCGGACTTGTCGCCGGCGTTGCGGCTGCCCTGTGGACGCAGACAGGACTCGCGTTGTGGCTTGTGGCCATCCTGGTGGCTTATATCCTGACCTTCGCATTTCGGGACGCTGTCCGCGGATCGCGTAGGGTGCATGCCTCCCTGGCCGTGCTGGTCGGCCTTGTACTGGGCTTATTGGGGCTGCTACCGATCTTTCTCAGCAAGGGATTTGGAGGTGGTGCCCCCACTGATTTCCTTGGGCAGTTCATGGGCTTGCACGAGATCCTGGGCATGTCTGAACTCAGCATGGCGCCCGGATTGGGTCTGGGAGTGGTTGCGATCGGCCTGGCTCTTTTCGCTTTCTTGCTGCCGTCACCTTCTCCGCTACCGCAAGAGCCTCCTGAGGTGCCTATCGATAGCGAACTGAGGCGAGTTCGCAGTTACGCGCTCGTTGTTGTTATCCTGCTGGTGTTCCTGTCGGTGGGCCTGTCTGCGCCAGTGTGGCGCGTCCTGCCATTCCTTACGAGAACGCTGACTTATCCGTGGCAGCTACTGTTGTTGGCTGGTCCCTGGCTCGCCTGGCTGGCCGGGCTGGGTGCGCGGCAACTCGGGGCGCTGCAGCCCAAATCAGGGCAGGCGGCTGCCGCCGTGTCCCTATTCGCCGGCGTTCTGGCCCTCGTGCTGCTGGAGGCATATACTGATTTGCGCCCCGTAACGACTGCCGAACCGGTGGGCCGTGCCCCCCTCGCCATCTACGGCGACAACGAGATTGCGCTGCTCAGCGTGGAAACGGAAGGCACTCCCGGGCCGGGGAGACGTGTTGTGCTCGAAGCGCATTGGCAGGCGCTCCGGCCTCTAGCCGACGACTACACGGTTTTCGTTCATGTGGTGGGGGCGAACGAGCAGCGCTACGCACAGCATGACGGGATGCCGCTGGACGGTCAATTGCCGACAACACGTTGGCTGCCGGGCGCTATCCTCACGGACCGCTACGAAGTCGTGCTCTCGCCTGATGCACCCAGTGGCTCCGATTATCGCTACTGGCTGGGATGGTACTTGGGCCAAACCGGGGAGCGGTTGGCCGTAGGCGAAGATGACAAATACGTGGTCACGCCATAACACGAAACAGGTATTGTGATTATGCAACCGGGATCGAACATCAGCACTGAGCCGAAGACCGATGCGGCGGAAGAACATCCGGCTGCGCGGCAGGGTTGGCTGACCATTGGCCTCTTGCTGCTCTTTGGGTTGGCTGCCATCGCGCCCTTGTTGCAGCCCGGTTACTTTTGGGGCGCGCACGACGCGCGCCACGATGTCTACTTCATCTTTCAGTACGGGCTCTCGTTCAAAGAAGGCATCCTCTGGCCGCGCTGGTCGCCCGACTGGACGTTCGGCTATGGCTACCCCTTCTTCACGATTTACGCGCCGCTTGCGACGTTCGTCGGCGTACTGTTCAATCAGGTGGTGGGCCTCGGCTATGAAGCAAGCGTGAAAGCTGTGCTTGCGTTGTCCGTGATCGGTTCTGGGTTGGCGATGTACGGGTTTGTCCGTTCCTTCCTTGGACGGCGCGTGGGGCTCGTGGCGGCAGTGGCTTACATGGTGGTTCCGTATCACCTGGTAAATGTGTACGTGCGCGCGGCGATGGCCGAATCTTTTGCTCTGGCGTTGTTGCCGCTGGCGCTCTGGGCCTTTCGGGAGGCTGTTTGCCATCCTCGATTGCGGTCAGTTATAGCCGCGGCACTCGCGCTCGCCGCGCTCATGTGGACCAGTAATCTTGTCGCCCTCGTGTTCACGCCGGCTCTGGCAGCTTACGTCGTTGCTCTCATCTTGCTTGAGGCACGCCGCCGGCGGGTGTTGGGTGGGACTGCCGGCAGTCCCTTGCGAGCCCTGTGGACGAGCGAGACCCTGCGCTCGGTCATGGCCCCCGGATTGGCCTTGGTGTTTGGTCTTGGCCTCAGTGCGGCCTTCTTTGTCCCGGCATTGATCGAGCAAGGCTTCATCAACAAGACCCAGTGGTTCGGAGAGTATTACAATCCGGAACAGCATTTCGTTTACTTCAATCAGTTGTTCGATCCTTCTTGGGGGTTCGGGATCAGCCAGCCGGGACCGGATGACGCGGCGCAAGGCAGCCTGAGTTATCAACTGGGCGCGGCCGCCACGCTCTTCACACTCATCAGCCTGGCGCTCAGTGGTCGCTTCAAACCGCGCTTGCGCGGCGAGCTGCGCTTCTGGGGCGTTTGGCTGTTGGTGAGCGTCTTCCTGACCTTGCCGGCTTCAGTGTTGCTATGGCGGACCATACCCATCGTCGGTTACGCCCAGTTCCCCTGGCGGTATCTGATGCTGGCGATCCTTCCGTTGAGCATTCTTCCCGCCGCACTCGTGGAGCTTGGTTCTACGGTGTCTGAAGATATCGGAGTTGCCTCACCGGGTGCTTACGGCCCTTGGCCCGCAGTCCTGCTGAGTGCACTGCTGCTTCTATCGAGTTACCCTTATCTGAAGGTCGAGATTCGTGAGCCAACGCCCGAACAGGGTCCCGTGTCCATGGCCGCGCTCATGCGTTTCCAGCGCACCAGCGATGAGATGACCGGGGTCACCGCATGGGTTGATTCCGTTCGCCGGCCGATGTGGTCGGATATGGCGGAACTGTGGGTGCATGGGAAGGAAGTGACCACGCGCGTCGACTATTCCCGTGTGCCGCAGAATGAAACGCTCGCAGTGAACTCCGAAGACGTTGGCACGGCGCACGAGCAGATTTTCTTCTACGCCAAAAATCCGGGTCAGGCTATTACATTCAACCGTTTTTGGTATCCGGGCTGGACCGCGTGGCTGCTCGACGGCAAGAACGGCCGCCCCGTCGGTAAGTTGGACCTGCAGCGCGAGGACGGTCCCCTGGCGCGAATCGTAGTCCCAATTCCTGCAGGCGAGGGCTACATCCTGTTGCGGTTCGAGGACACGCCGTTGCGAGCGGCGGCCAAATGGGCCACTTACGGTACGTTTTTTGTCTTGTTGCTGACCGTTGGCGTGACGTTCCTTCGGCGACGGTCAGCCGCGGAGCATGAGCAAGCGAGGCTTCAATGATACGAACAGAAGGTCTAACCAAGCATTTCCGGAGCGACGGCCGCGAAATTCACGCCGTCGATGGCCTGGACCTGCAAGTGAGCGAGGGCGAGGTGTTCGGCTTTCTTGGCCCCAACGGTGCGGGCAAGACGACCACGGTGCGCCTGCTCACCGGTCTGATCGGACCCACGAGTGGGCGCGCCTGGGTGAACGGCCTCGAGTTGGGCCGGGACGACGAAAAGATCCGGGCCAGCGTGGGCATCCTGACGGAGTCTCCCGGGCTGTATGAGCGCCTGAGCGCCAGATACAATCTCGAGATCTTCGCTGAGTTGTATGGCTGCCGAGATACGCAGGGGCAGGTTCAGAAGTACCTGCGCCTGCTAGACCTGTGGGATCGGCGCGACACAGAAGCCGGCACTTTTTCCAAAGGCATGAAGCAGAAACTGGCAATCGCACGGGCACTGCTCCATGAGCCGCCTGTCGTCTTTCTTGATGAACCGACCTGCGGCGCTGGATCCTGAGGCCGCCAAAACGGTGCGCGACTTCATCGAGACGCTCCGCGGCCAGGGTCGAACGATCTTCCTATGCACGCACAACCTGGACGAGGCCGAGCGGCTGTGCGACCGCATTGGGGTGTTCAAGCAACGACTGATTGCAGTCGACGCGCCGGACACCTTGCGCCGCCAGTTGTTCGGCCGGCAAACGGTCATCCACCTGGCGCCGGGCAGCCCGCTGGACCAGTTGGCCCTTGTCGTGGGCGGCTTAGCCGGCGTGAAGCACGTGCAGCCGATGGCGCCTGATAACAGCGGCTCAGCGCAATTGGTCATCAGTCTCAGTGATCCGGCGAGTCAGAACCCGGCAATCGTGCGAGCATTGATCGAGCACGGCGCAGACGTTCAGTTTGTCAACGAGCTCAAGCATTCCTTGGAGGATGTCTACTTGAGCCTGATTCACGATGGTGCAGGGAATCAGGGAGGTGCGCGATGAACGCTGTGATGACGGTCATCAAGAAGGAATGGGCAGAGGTCCGCAAAAACAAGCTCGTGCTATCAGTGGTATTGTTCGTGCCGTTGCTGATGACGATCATTCCGTTGGTCATGCTGGCACTGATGGGGCGAATTGGGGTCAGCCAGAGCGATTACGACGAGCTGGGCCGGATGTTGAATAATCCGATCTTTGCGGAGCTCACCCCGGTGGAGGCTATGCAGTCGGTAATGGCTTCGAACTTCCTGGTGCTTTTTCTGATGATGCCGCTCATGGTGCCCGTCACCATCGCGGCTTACAGCATCGTGGGAGAGAAGGTGACCCGCTCGCTGGAGCCGCTGCTAGCCACGCCGATCAGCACCACCAAACTGCTGCTCGCCAAAGGGCTAGCCGCTGCACTGCCCGGCATCATTACCGCCTGGGTCAGCTACGGGCTGTTCCTGATAGGAGCGCGTATCTTCGCGGTCAGTGACAGGGTGTTCAATATCTTCATTAACCCGATGTGGCTGGTCGCCATGCTGGTCCTTGCACCCTTGCTGACCATTATGGCCGTGAACGTGGGCATCATCGTCAGCAGTCGAACGTCGGACCCGTGCGCCGCGGAGCAACTGGGGAGCCTGATCATTTTGCCGTTGATGATCCTTTTCATCGGTCCGATGGTCGGGTTCATCCAACTTAGCAGCACGACCTTCTGGATCAGTGCGTTGATTGCTTTGCTCGCCGATGTAGTCCTGGTTTACCTGGGCGTCAAGCTCTTCCAGCGGGAAACCATCCTGACGCGCTGGAAGTGATGCCAGGCTACGGACAAAAGTACACGGGGAACTTATCCTCGAGTTTCCTCGTATTGTTGCTGCGTTCTTTTTTCATTGGGAGGAGGCGGCCTCATGAGCCGTAGCCGTCGGATTTATCTCTATAGCGTGGCTTTGTTTGGGCTGGTGGCCTCGCTGGTCGGTCTTATCTCATTTTTGTGGCGCGTCGGAAGCACGCGTGTGGCTGCGCTGTTAGCCCTGGAGCCGCCGGAAGGGCTGCTCGGCACGTCCGCATTGCCGTGGCTGCTCCTGTTCCTGCTTGCGCTCGCCACGTGGATTTTTCACATCGTCATGGCGAACCAGGCCGCACGGCCGCTCACCATGGCTGCGGCCGCCGAGCGCGCGTCGCCGGAGCGCAAGGGCTATTTGTATCTGGGGCGACTGGCGGCCGTGGCCGCCCTGGTTGTGCAACTCTGGCTGCTGATCCGCGCAGTGGTGAGTGCGTTTCTCGATAGCGGCGTGGAAGGGTTGCGCACAGAGGCTGCGTGGTCAACCGCTTTGGTGGCTGGCGTGGCGGTCGCCTTGGCCTACTGGTTAGTCTTGCGCTACGAGGCCCGTCGTGATGGGGACCTCGGACAAGAGCGGGTTGGCGCCGTGCTCTGGCGGCGCGCCTACACTTACCTGGCCGCCCTGGCCGGCGCCGCGTTGGCGTTTGGCGGCGGCGGCGAGCT
This sequence comes from uncultured Chloroflexia bacterium, assembly GCA_963774265.1. Lineage (GTDB taxonomy): Bacteria > Chloroflexota > Anaerolineae > CG2-30-64-16 > CG2-30-64-16 > JALOOB01. The sequence goes on from CAVZDU010000001.1 coordinate 530,293, forward strand.
TCTGCGAGTGGGCATCCGCCTCCTTTTGACCCCCCTCAGCGGTGATGTGTCGTGGCACGCGACCGCCGCAGGCGCGTTGGCAGCACTGGTCCTCGGACTGCCGCTTTCCAGCCTGGCTTGGGCCGCGGCGAATCGGGCCGCAAGAGCGAATCCTGCTGCCGAGACGAATGCGCTCAGCCGCGTCTTGCTACGCCACACCGGGGTGCTGGTGGCCACTCTCATAACGTTGGTCGCGTTCGGTTATCTGATAGAGCAGGTCATCTTGCGCGCCATCAGCCGGCCTGAGGGCGCAGCCGGTCGGCCATTGTTCGGGATCTTTGACTGGCCTTGGGCGCTGGCATATCTGCCGGTCGCTGCAGTGATGTGGATCAACTCCGCTGCCGGAGCACGCTCCGATGCAGCACGGGCAGGGGAGCGGCCGCGGACCGCGACGATCCGCCGGACGGTCCGTTACCTCCTGTCAGCTGCGTCGCTGGTTGCGTTTTGGTATGGCCTGACACAATTTGCCCGCCTCATCTTGCAGGTATTTTTGGGTGCTGACGCAAGCAGCGCGACTGCGGCGCAGTGGGTGCAGAGCTTCGCAACCTCCGCGGCGTTCCTGCTCGTGGGTGCACCGTCCTGGTGGGGACACTGGTGGTCGCAACAGACTCGCGCTCGTGCCGCCGGCGTCCAGGGTTATCATGAGCGAGCGTCGGCTGTGCGCCGCGTTTATCTGGTGGCGGTCGTGGCCATGGGTGCGATGGTGGTTGTCGCTGCAGCGGGTTTTGGCGTGTTCATGGCATTGAACTGGCAGTCTGCGGGCGCGCTTGGAGGCGTTCGTGCGGCAGTTGCCGGGGCAAGCGCCGCCGCGCTGGTCGCTCTCTTCTGGACGTTGGTTCAAGGTTTCACTCTGCGCGGGGATATGCGATGGCTGGCGCGGGAACGTGCCGCGATAGCGCCTGGCCCATTGGCTGCGCCGGCGACGGCCGCATCCGCCACCACCACGGAGCTCGCTACTGGTTTCCAGGCGGCGACGGTCATCGCTCCGGTGACGGCATCGGCCGTTGCGACTGAGATTCGACAATATCGTCGAGAGGAGCTTGCACCCATGGCCGCCGAAGCTGGTCTTTCGATTGAGTCGGAATGGCGTCCCACAAATGCACTGGCAGTCATCGATGGCGTCGATGGCGCGCTTGGCGCGGCGCTCCTCGCAGCCTTGCGTGCGGCCTTCCCCGATGTCGTGCTGTGGCCCGTGGGGCTGAACGCGGCCGCCCAGGTGGCCATGCTGGATAGCCTGGGTGATGAGCCACCAGCTGTACCTGGTGATGCGCTGGCACGGGCCGCCGGCATCCTTGCGCCGTCCGATGTGATGCTCCCCGGTGCATTGGAAGGTGAGGTAACGCTAGAACTGATCGAGGCGCTCTCGGCCAGCTCCGCCAGGATCGTGTTGCTGCCTCCCCGGGATGAGCGACTGCGTTGGGTGGCCGCACCGAGTTGGCCGTTTGAGAAATGGGTGGAAAACGCAGTAATCGAGGCAGGCAACATCCTGAATACAGCATCGTAGTGACCGACTTTGATCATCTTTGTTTGCGAGACGATCAAAGTCGGTGGTTGCGGCTAACGTAAGTTATGCCGGTGTTATGCGATCTCTCGGAGACACGCCAGGCAATAGTCAACTTCCTCACGCGTGTTGTAATGCGCCAGCCCCGCGCGCACGACCCCGCCGTGCTCCTCGATCCCCAGTCGTTCCGTCACGGCGATAGCATAGAAGTTGCCTGACCAGACATACACGCCGCGTCGCGCCAAATGTTCGGCGACTTCATCGGGGTGTCTTCCGGCGATCCGGAACGCGGCAGTCGGCGTCCGCGAGCCAAATCGGCCCGGGTCACTGATGCCGTAGAAGGTCAGGCCTGGGATGGCTAATAGCCCTTCAACGAAGGTCGTGAACAACTCGCGTTCGTAGCTTCTGATAGCGACCATCGCCTTCTTGAGCGCCAGGCGTCGACCGGTGAAGCCAGGGAACTGACCCGCCGCCGCATCCCCGCAGTGCGCTCCCACTTGCGCCAGGTAATCCACCGCGGCCATCACACCGGCCTGCGCTTCATGAATCTGGGTGCCGGTTTCGAACTTATCGGGCGCTCCGTCGCCGGCAGGGCGCACCTTGTATGCACGCAGACTCTCCAACAACTCGTGGCGTCCCCACAGTACACCCGAGTGCGGCCCAAAGAATTTGTAGGGCGAGCATACCAGAAAGTCACAGCCGAGGGCCTGCACATCAACCGGTCCGTGGGGCACGTAGTGCACCGCGTCCACCCACAGGAGCGCGCCTGTCTTATGCACGACCTGTGCGATATCGGCGATGGGGTTGATGGTGCCGACCGCGTTGGACGCATAGCCGACCGCCACAAGTTTTGTTCGCGCGCTCAGCTTACTCTGCAGGTCGTCCAGTCGGAGGGTGCAATCGAGGGGATCGAAGTCGATCTCTTTGACGAGCACACCCTTCTCCGTCAGCGCCTGCCAGGGGGCGCGATTCGCGTCGTGGTCGAGCCGCGTGATGAGAACTTCGTCGCCTTGCTTGAGGTCGCGTCCTAACGTGCGGCTCATCGCGAACGTCAGGGTGGTCATGTTGGGACCGAACACAATCTCGCGCGGTGAGGCCGCATTGAGCAGGTCGGCCATGGCCTCGTGCGCGGCGTGCAGCACTGCGTCACTCTCGCAACTGGTGCGGAACGCGCCCCCGTGGTTGGCGTTTGTGTGGATCAGGTAGCGCGTCATGGCGTCGACCACCTGTTGCGGCACCTGCGTGCCACCCGGACCATCAAAGTAGACCGCCGGTCGGCCAGCGTCAATGAGCGAAAGCGCCGGGAACTGGCCTCGGACAAAGGAAAGATCGAATTCTGACATATCGTATCTCCTGAAGGGATGAAAGCACCATGATCTTACCGCCAGGCTGGCCGCCGGGCAAACAAGAGCGTGTGATATAATGACTTCGTGCTGTTCAGATATTGTCCGTGAGGTTGACCCCGTGGCAACCCAGGTTCGCCTGTTCGTCAGCGCCGCGCCGGCAGAGGATGGGGCGAGAGAACTTCTCGGTCGCGCCCTTGCGGAGTTTCCCGTCAACGTCGGCTGGATCATCAAGCGCACGCCGGATCTTGACTCTGTGGCTGAGTGTCACTTGTTTGTTCTGGTACTTGGCCGCGACATCGTCGCGCCGGTCGGCCTCGAACTGTGGTGGGCGCGGCGCACCGAGAAGCCAATCATGGGTTACGCGGCCGAAGGAAGCCGCACACCTGCCTGCCAGGTTTTCCTTCAAGACAATCTCCCCCTGGATTGGCGCATGTATGGCAACCCCACAGGCCTGCGACGAGCATTTCTGCTCGACATGAGCCGTTTCCTGCTTGCGCACAGCGAGCGCTACGGCGTGACCGTTGTCGAAGTGGAGATTCTGCGTGGGTATATGACCCGCCTGGAAAAGTCGATATCCGTATCAGCTTCCCATGATCAGGCGGACGAAGGGCCACTGACCAAGGCACTCGGTGCGGGCGGAGGCGGGGTGATCCTCGCCCCCGGTAAGGACACGCCGCGTGGCGCGCGCGTCATAGGTGAGGATAAGTCCTGACTACGGCATGAACACCCCATCCAAACTTTCGACGGGCTCGACGCCACCTCCATCGCCCATCGTGGCGCGCCTCCGTGCTCACCGGCTAAGCAGTCCTGTGGATCGCCATTTGTGGCTTGCGCTGCTGCTGACCCTGCCGGCGATGCTGACATTGCTCGCGCCCGGTTATTTCATGAAGGCGCACGATGCGCGGCACAGCATCTTCTTTCTCGTTGAGTTTGACCAGAGTATTCGTGAGGGTGCGCTGTGGCCCATTTGGGGGCCGGATCACTCTGTCGGTTTTGGCTACCCAACATTCCTGGTCTACGCGCCCCTGGCTTACTATGTTGGTGAGGTCTTCCATCTGCTCGGCATGGGCTTCGCGGCTGCGATCAAAGCCACCTGGGCGCTTGGGTTCTTGGTCGGCGCCGCAGGCGCCTATCGGCTCGCCCGGTGTTGGTTCAGACCGGCGATCGCACTGGTCGCCAGCCTGGCTTTCACCTACGCCCCTTATCACTTGTCACAGATCTATGTTCGCGCCGCACTGGCCGAGTTCATGGCGCTGGCCTGGCTGCCCTGGACGGCGCTGGCAATGCTGCTCTTGTGGGACGATCCCCGTCCGCGTCGGCGCCGCGCTTGTCGCCCTGTCACTGGCCGCCCTGATGCTGTTCCACACGGTGTCAACATTGACTTTCGTTCCCTTGTTGGCCGGTCTGTTGATCGTAGTGTTCTGGCGGGACTGGAGGCAAGGACGACCATCGGGGCGTGGTTTGTTCGCACGGATCCGCGAACCGGCGGCCGTTTGGACACTACTTGCCTTGACACTGGCCGGGCTGCTTGCCTGCATCTTCTTTGTTCCTCTGCTGCTGGATCGGGCCGGCGTGGCCGAATGGCAGTGGGTGAACGAAACCTATAGCTACCGCCTGCACTTCGTTTACCCCAGTCAGTTCCTCGACCCGACATGGGGCTACGGCTATTCGGTCGAAGGACCGGGCGATGGGATGAGTTTTCAGGTCGGCATCGTGACATTCCTGCTGGCCGTCTTGGGCGCCGCTGCAGGGCTGAGCAAGCGGCGTGGGCATCCGATGCCACGGGCGCTTGCCGCGTATTTCGTGGTGGCAACGGTGATCGCGATCTTCATGATGACGCCCCTGGCCGGACGGCTATGGGATGTCCTGCCGCTCGTTGCAATGATCCAGTTCCCTTGGCGGTTACTGTCGGTCACGGTGTTTACCGGCGCACTCCTCGCGGCGCGCGGTGTGGACTGGCTAAGCAGCCGCGATCATGTGAGTACAGAAGGATCCGTCAGTCCTTTTGTGTATGGCATCTGTCTGGCATTGGTGCTGAGCAGTATGCCGTTCACCCGACCCGTCCTTGTCCCGTTGCGGCCGGCAGACGAAAGCCCGCTTGCCGTCTTGGATTTCGAGATGACTTACCCCGATATGCGCGGCATGACGAGCTTTTCCGAACGTCTGCCCGCCGACGAGGATTCACCGCTAATCGCCCAGTATCTCGCCGGTCAGCCGCTCCAGAAAGCAACTATCGCTTCAGGTGCAGGTGAGATCCTGGAACAGGAGGCGGGCGCGCTCTTTGCGCGGGCACGGGTGCGATCGGATGCTCCCATAACCCTGCGCTTCTACACGTATTTCTTCGCGGGTTGGCGTGCGACGATAGACGGTACTCCTGTCGTGATCCGACCGGATGGGCCGAACGGCTTGATCGCCCTGGATGTGCCATCGGGAGAGCACGAGGTGGTCGTACGTTTCGGGTCGACGCCTCCCAGGGTGGCCGGGGCCCTACTTTCCGGGCTGGGGCTTGTTGGCGTCGCGCTGCTGTTTGCGCTGGAACGGAGAAAGTCAGCCCTTATGGGTGGACATGCGAATTTGCGTTAGTTATCACTGATTATTATAATCTATTTACATATGAGCCAACCGGAGCCACCCCGGCCATTATACGGCCAACAACGGAGTTGTCCCCATTGCGGGACACGAGTTGCTCAGAAAGCGGAATCCTGTTTCTTCTGCGGTGCAGTTCTCGAAACCGCGCCGCGTCGTCGTTTGCGTTTGCCCTGGGCTGATCTCTTCCTTTTCGCTGCCATTGCTGGCGTGTTAGCCGTCTGGTGGTTGCACGCACCTGAGTCGCCGGACTCGCGGCAGGATGTCCTCAGCACTCAACGAACGGTCGAGACGCCGACAGTCGCTATGGTGGCAGCACTTGAGTTGGACGACCCAACCGCCACGCCCCAGCCCACGCCGATGCCCACTGCGACCACAGTTCCCACCGAGACATTTGTTCCTGTCCCGCTCACGCCGGTGGGTCCGGTCCGCCACAAAGTCAAGTCAGGCGATACGGTGTCCGCTATCGCGGCCCTCTACGGCTCGACCAGCGGCGAAGTAATCCAGGCAAACGGTTTGAGTGCCGATGGCCGGCTGAGTGTCGGCCAGGAACTGCTGATACCCGGGGCCGGCGGGTCAGGGGGCGCCGGGCCAACCACGACGCCGGGACCGGCTGGCCTGATGGTCACCGTGAAGTCTGGCGACACGATTAGCGGGTTGGCAGAACGCCACCAATCACGGATCGATTGGATCATGCAGGCAAACGGCATCAAGGCGGGCGAGACGCTGCACATCGGGCGCGCTCTCCTGATACCCTTGATTCCTGCAACACCCACCCCGACGCCGACAATCCCTACGACACCGCTACCCGACACGCCCACAGCGACCCCGGGATTGGCAGCGCCACAACTCCTGACGCCTGGTGATGCGGCGACCATTGCCGGTGAAGACTCGGTGTTGCTGAGTTGGACATCTGTGGGTGTGCTGGCGCCGGAAGAGTGGTATGTGGTGACGCTCAAGTCACCGGAGAAAGAGACGTCGATCGCCACGTGGTGGACGAAGAGCACCTCTTGGCGGTTGCCCGCGGAGTATCGTCCAACCGGCAGCGCGGGGGTGGATTACACCTGGCGCGTGCAGGTTCGCAAGGGCGGCGCGGACCAGCCAGGCGAAACCGTCAGTCCGCCGAGCGCAGGACGGCGCTTCACCTGGCGCTAAACACCCCGTACAGATTCAGGTTTCCCTCGTGGCCATCGGAGAAAAAGGTCTCGGTGCAAATCAGACCGGCTTCGGTGGCCGTAGTTTTTAGCGCTGGCTCGTCGATGAAGGCGCAGTAGCGCAGGCCGGGTGCACCCTCCCCCCAACCCATGAGGTGGTCCCCTGATTCTACGCTGTTTTCCGATATCCCGGCCACTTCCCATGGTGCTATACGCCTACGTAGTCGCTCCGACGTCATAAACTGCCAGGTTGAGATGATCAGGCAGCGGTCGGGCGCGAGCAGGTCTGCACACTGCCTTAGGAATCGTCTTCGATTTTGGGCGCCGGGGATGTGGTGCAAAACAGCGAGACTGACCAGTGAGTCGAACGTGCCCGTGATCGTCTGGGTCCAGTCATCAGTGAACAGGTCCGAGACGATGAAGTGCGAGGGAATTTGAGGATGCGCCTGCGCGGTCGAAAGCGCCTGCAGGAGGAGGTTCTCGCTGCTGTCCACTCCCGTATACTTCCCCTGCCAATTGTTTGCGCCCAGGAAGCCGAGTAACCGGGCATTCCCGCAGCCTAAATCCAATACGTTGGAAGCAGTCTGCAGATAAGGTAGAATACGATCAAAGCCCGGGGGCCAGGACCGGCGCGTGCGGGCAAAATCGCCGGCGAACTGGGTATAAAACTGTCGATTCAGCGTCAAGAGCGCTGCGACGGTCTGAGGTTGCATGGATACTAAGACTCAACAGACGTGGCGGCCTCGCGGCCGTGACTTCGACGTAGCGCAACATAGAGAGACGCTGCAGTCGATCTTCGATGCTGTGCGACACGCGCGGCACTGGGATGGGCACAGCTTGTCGCGCATCTTAGCACAGCATCCGCGGGTCGACAAGGCCTCGGTCGCGGCCGGGGAGAACGGCTACTACTCGAAGATTGACCTGGTGCAGGCCTACAAACAGCTTACCTCGACGGGTGAGTTGCCCTTCGAGCGGCATGTAATGCGCCGATTGCAGATGAAGCCGGTCCGGACCTCATCGGGCGTGGCGCCCGTCACGGTGTTGACCAGGCCCGCCGGTTGTCCAGGGCATTGCATTTTCTGCCCGGACGCCGAGGGTATGCCAAAAAGCTATCTGCCGAACGAGCCGGGTGCGCGTCGCGCAGCTCAGTGCGAATTTGACCCGTACCGGCAGGTGATGACACGTCTTGCGACATTCAAGGCCATGGGCCACACCGCCGACAAGGTGGAGTTGTTGATTCTCGGCGGCACTTGGAGCGCTTACACCAGGCCGTATCGCCAATGGTTCGTGCAGCGCTGTCTGCAGGCGATGAATGAAGCCGCGGGAGAACCAGCGTCGCCGGACAGCAGCGTCGCAGGTACTGAAGCCGTCGACTGGCCGGTCTTGCAGGCAACGCAGGCAATGAATGAGCATGCCGTGCATCGCAACGTCGGGCTGGTGGTGGAAACTCGCCCGGATTGGGTGACTCCGGCTGAGGTCACTCACATGCGCCGGCTCGGCGTGACAAAGGTCCAACTGGGCGTGCAGAGCCTCGATGACCGTATCCTGGCGCTTAATCAAAGGGGGCACGACGTGGCTGCTGTGCGTCGCGCAGTTCGTCTGCTCCGCGCGGGAGGGTTCAAGTTGCACTTGCACTGGATGCCCAATCTCCTTGGCGCCACGCCTGAATCGGATCGGGAGGACTTTGATCGCCTGTGGTCGGACCCTGCACTTCGGCCTGACGAGCTTAAGATTTATCCCTGCTCCATCATCGAAGGGACTACCCTGTATGACCTGTGGCAAGCGGGTCACTTCAGGCCCTATACGGATGATGAACTGGTCGCGTTGGTGGCCGATTGCAAGGTGACGATTCCGCCATATTGCCGGGTCAACCGGGTGTTCCGTGATATTCCGGCTGATGACATTGTGGCCGGCAGCAAACGTTCCAATCTCAGGCAATTGGTGCAGGGGCACCTTTCCCAGGGCGGGAGGCGCTGCATCTGTATCCGCTGTCGTGAGATTCGCGATACGCGCTTCGGCGAGAGCGACCTGGCGTTGGCCGGGTATGACTATGACACGGACACGACGCGCGAGCACTTCTTGAGTTATGACACTCCAGACGGCCGTCTCGCCGGCTTCTTGCGCCTGTCACTGCCCCGCATCGGATCGGACGGCTCAGTTCCACCGGAAGTTGCTGAGGTGTGGACTGCCATGCCCGAGATTGCCGGAACGGCCATGATTCGCGAGGTGCATGTGTACGGTCCGGCTTTGAGTATTGGCTCGGATAACGCTGGCGAAGCGCAGCACTCGGGTCTTGGGCGCCAACTCATCGAGGAGGCCAAGCAGCGCGCGCGTGTGGCCGGTTTTGACCGCCTGGCCGTGATTTCAGCAATCGGCACGCGCCGCTACTACGAGGTCCAGGGCTTTGAGCGCTTTGATCTCTACATGGTTGCTTCGCTTTAGCATGGGTCAATGGCGCCGGAACTGTTTTTGATGGACGGTCCGATATGCTATACTTGCGCTGTTTTATGAGGCGAGCGTGAGCCCACCAATTGCACGGAAAGAAGGAGCAACACATGAACGCTGGGAAGTTCCTGGAGGGCCTGGTGTTGGGTGCGTTGACCGGCGCGGCGATGACCTTGTTGATGGCGCCTGAGTCAGGCAAGGACATGCAAGAGACGATCAAGCAGCGGTTCAATATGGTGGTTGACGAGGGCAAGCGCGCCTCGGCGGAACGACGCGCGGAACTCGAATCTCAGTTCGCCCAGGCCCGGCAGTCCGCTCGGCCGATCCTGTAAGGGGAGATCCGATAGACGCAGCCACGGGCTGATGAGGGAGGCATACTCTTGTTGACCGGTAAGCTGGAGGCCGCGCAGGCGCGCATTCGCGACCGCTGGTACCCTCACTTCTCATGGCTCGTAAATGATGAGACCCCATGGGTTGATTGCACCAAGCCATTGGCTGATTCAGCGTTCGCGTTGATCAGCACCTGCGGGGTCTATTGCGCCGACAGCCAGTTGCCTTTCGACGCCTGGAACGATCTCGGGGATTCGTCGTTCCGCGAGATTAATCTGGACACGCCTTCCGATCGGCTTGCGATTGCTCACACACATTACGACCATAAGCAGGTGGCCGCTGATGTAAACGTTGCATTTCCCATTGCGCACTTCCGGCGGCTGGCGGACGAAAAGGTGATCAAGCGGCTCCATCCCTGGGCTTATAGCTTCATGGGATACTTGCCTGAGCCGCATCAATTAATCACCCGATCGGGCCCGCAGGTTGCCCGGCGTCTCGCTGTCGAGGGGGTTGATGCGGTGTTTCTGACGCCGTGTTGACCGATCTGTCAACAGTCCGTGGGACTGATTGCTCGGGCCATCGAGGCGGAAGGTATTCCAACTGTGTGCGTGGTGATGAATCGCGACATCGCGGAAAACGTGGGCATTCCACGTGCACTCTTTGTGCGCTTTCCCTATGGCGCCCCGCTTGGCCCCGCAGGCAGCCCCGACACGCAGATGGCGGTGATCCGCGATGCGCTTGCCCTGTTGATGTCCGCCACCGCGCCGGGTACAGTTGTTGAATCTACGGTCGAATGGCCGGAGTAATCTTGCATCACATATAGGAGAAACCATGCGGATCACGATCGAATTCTGCGTGGCGTGAAACTACACGCCTCGGGCCGCCAGTTTGGCGGAAACGCTGGCTAACACGTTCAAGCCGGTCGTCGGAGGACGACACCCTATTGAAGCGATCGTGCTTGTTCCCTCCGGCAACGGTCGGTACGAAGTTACAATCGACGACGAATTAGTCTATTCTAAGGCGGCCACCGGCGTACATACGACTAACGATTTCATCGTCGACAAGGTGCGTGCACGGCTGAAGTAACCCGATAACCTGAGCCGTGATCGATTTCTCGCTGATAATCACAAACGGCGTCATGCCAGAGGGGGAACGCGTTCATGGCGGGTGAAACTTGCTGCGTGTGCAATAAATCGGTCACTGGCGCGGCCAGGATGCTTGGTGGCCGGGCGTTTTGCGAAGATCACTACGCTCGGGTGGGCCAGAATCGCCGCGGTATGTGGTTGGCCATCCTGATCCTGATTATCGGCCTCGCCGCGTTCGTCGCGGCGGTGTTTTACGCTGCGCCGGCCGTGCGCACAAATCTGCAGGGCCCACTGCTCACCATCGTCGGCCTCCTGCTGGCCCTGGTCCCGGCAGCGGTGTGGTTGAGCGTGTTCTATCTTCAGGATCGCGCCGAGCCGGAGCCGAAACAATTCGTCCTCGGTGTTTTCATCTTGGGCACATTGCTGGCGGCAGCAGTCGGCCAGCCCCTGATCCAGGGTGTATTTGGGATCAACCAGTGGGCTGGCAGCAGTCTCTTCCTGCGGCTGCTAGCGGGCATCTGCATCGTGGGCATCACGCAGGAATTCCTCAAATACGCCGCTGTCCGGTACAGCATCTTCCGCAGCGTGGAATTCGACGAGCGCATCGATGGCATCATCTATGGCGCCGCCGCTGGTTTGGGCTATGCGACTTTCCTAAACGTCCAGTATGTCCTGCAGAACGGCGGCGTCGATCTGGGCATCGGCGCGGTGCGCATCGCCGTCCTCGCGTTGGCACATGCTTCATTTGCCGGTATTACTGGCTACTTCTTGGGTCGTGCCAAATTCGAGAACCGCGGCCCCTTCTGGCTTCCGGCTGGCCTGCTGCTAGCGGCGATTCTGAACGGCGTCGTCAGCACGCTCATCAGCGAGATCACGCGTAGTGGTCTGCGTCCGACCCCGTTGAACGGATTGATATTTGCCGCGGTCGTAGCTGCGACCACCTTCATCATCCTGTTCGTCATCATGCAACGTAGCGCGCGGCCCGGCGCCGCTTCTGCGTAAAGGAATAACTCGATGACAGCAACGAGTATCAAGCTGCGACGCACGCTGTTCCGCGAGGAAGAGCCGGAATGGTTGGTTTGGGCCCTGGTGATTGCGCTGCTGGCCGTGGGACTCATCGTGCGCACCATCGTCGTGAATCGTTCGACCGCTTTCAGCGCGGGCAACTTGTCTGTCAGCTACCCTGCCTCCTGGACCCAGATACAGAGTGATGCGGAAAACGAAATGCTCGCGGTGAGCGAGCCTTTCGACGCGGGATTATTCCCGGCGCACTTCACGCTGCAGCAGATGCCGGTGACGGACATCAGCACCAGCGCCCGGACTCTTGGCGACTTCGCCCTGAAGTGGGCCGATCGTAAGGCGAAGGATTTGCTCGGCTATAGGGTGTTGAGCATCGAGGAAACAAAGGTGCGGGGCAAGGACGCCGTGCGGGTGGAATACGTGTACGTCACTGAGCCGGCGATAGCTACGCCCAACAGCGTGCCCATTGTCGCCGAGGGCGCAGACGTCTTGATCCGCCAGGATAACGTCATGACTGTGGCAAGCCTGGTGGCTTCAGCGGACGCGTTCAAAGGCCTCGACGGCGTGTGGAATCGCATCGTTGGTTCGCTTGAGCTGAAGTAGGAGACGATGATGAGACGCCAAACCCGGACAATCCTATTCGCGGCGCTGACTCTCCTTTCCCTTGCGGTCGGACTCGTCGGCAGCGCACCGCAGGTCGAGGCCCTGGATCGGGAAATCGCCCAGCGCATCTTGCGTTCCTCCGTCAAGCTGATGACGCCGTTCGATGCGGATGACAACGCCGGCAGCCTGTGCTCGGGCACGATGCTCGATCGGGAGGGCTACATCCTGACCAACTTCCATTGTATCGGCTACCCAACCTCGGGAGGTTCGGATTCGGAGTTGGAGGACCTGGGCTTGCGACCGGGCGACTTTTTTAACGCGAAAGGCTTGTCGGTGGTGGCCATCACGGATGACGCGGCGCAAGCTCCCAAAGCCGGCTTATGTTGCCCGGGCCCTATCGTACGACGCAGAACTGGATCTCGCGGTGCTCAAAATCATCGCGTACTACAACAGCAAGCAGGAGATCACCGCCACGCTGCCCGTTGTTTCGATGGACCTTGCCGACTCGGATACCGTCGAAACACTCGATGATGTGATCGTGATAGGCTACCCCGGAATTGCGGGCGATACGGTGACCGCGACGGAAGGCCGGATTTCGGGCTTCATGGATGAAGACGGTGACGACGAGTTCGACTGGTTCAAGACCGATGTGCTGGTCAACCAGGGCAACTCAGGTGGATCTGCTGTCAACGCTGCAGGTCAACTGATTGGCGTACCGACGGCGCGCATTCAGGACCAGGCGGGCAACGTCATATACCTGGTCCGCCCGACGAACCGTGCCGTGCCCTACATCGAGGAGGCGCGCAAGGTTGGCGCCAGCGGCGGTAAGATCAGCACCAAGCCGCCCAGCAGTTCGTCGGCCAAACCGAGCGGCAAGGCAGGTTTTGGGGAGATCGTATTTGGGACAGCCTTCGACGAGAGTGATGGTATTCTTGGCGAGGCAACCAGCTTCCAGTCCGGCATCGCCGAGGTGCATGCGGGTCTGCCATATGAAGGCATGCGCAACGGTATGGATTGGGGTTACGCGTGGCAATACGAAGGACAAGACGTCACCGGTGACCCCGAGTTGGAGTGGGAATTCGGCGCATCCGGTATTCTCGACCTCACTCTGAGCGGCAAAAAAGGCCTGACCGATGGCAGCTATGGCCTGCAGGTCTATCTGCGAGGGGATCTTGTCCAGGAGGCGGGCTTCACCGTGGGCAAGCGGCAGGCCAACAACCGGCCGCCTCAGAAGCCACAATCGCCCGCCGACGATGGCGTGATCATCACGGGGGTCGTTGTCGACTATGCAACGCAGCGGCCTATTCAGAACGCAGTCGTTGTCTTCCTGTTTCCCGAGTTGACTGTTGATGACTTCGACGCGGACGAAAGTGAAGACAAGACTGAGACGGTGTTGTCGTACGGCGTTACGGACGCAGAGGGTGTTTATACGATCGACACGCCCCTGCCGCGCGGCGAGTCTTATACGGCGATCGTGGGAGCCAAAGGCTACCAACGCATCGCTGAGGACTTCGCGTTGGAAATCACCGAGGATGACCCCGACCTGATCGAGCTCGATCCATTGGAGTTAGATCGCCTATAGTCTCCATATTTTGGAACGACCCGCCCGGCGTGCGTCGCAGCCGCCAGGCGGGTCGTTCCAAACTGCACATCTCCCCGGCGCTACAACAGTGTTCTCTTCAAAAACGCGACGACTACGTGGGCGGGAATAGCGAATCCCACATCTGGGCCGTTCATCATGGTGTTGATGCCCAGAAGCCTGCCCCGCACATCGACCAACGGACCGCCCGAATGGCCGGGTCGCATGTGCAAGCTTACTACAATCCAGTCCTGCTTGCTCATGGGCATCTCGGGCCACTGTCGGCCCATGCCGATAATGACGCCCCCAGTCGCAGCATCCGTTACACCCAGGGGATGCCCGAGTGCCATCACCCATTGGCCAGGACGCACCATGCGTGAGTCGGCGAGTTGGATCGTAGGTAGGCCTTTTCCTTGGATTCTTAAAGCCGCGAGGTCAAGCTCGCGATCCACGGTCAGGATTTCTGCCCCAAGCACTTGCCCGTCTGCCAACTCCACCCGGAGGGGCCCGCGGCTGGCAACGTGTGCGTTTGTCACAATCAACCCCTCGGGGTGCCAGATTGTCCCCGCGCCCGCGCCCCGCCTGCCGTTACGCACCTGCACCAGGCCCGCAAGCGCGGTGTCAATGACGTTGGCTGCTTCTGAGTTGATCTCAACTGCAGGGTTGAACATAAGAATCTCCCGTTCGACGGGCCATCGTGAGGATGGAAGTTTTCCCGTCCCCACGGGGCAGGTCACCCCTGCTCCCCGATCAGAACATTGACCTCGGTCAATTGACCGCCGCGCAGGATGCGCGCTGAGACGGTTTTTCCCACGCGATCTCCACTCAGCAGTCCCAACAGGTCATCCGATTGAGTCACGCGCTGGCCGTCAAACAGAATCAGCGTGTCACCCATGAACAGCCCACTGCGCTCCGCCGGACTGTCGGCCTCGACCGCCCCAAGTAGCAACCCGGTTTCTTGGCCGGCCTGTTGGACCACGGAGGTTGGCAGTCGGACGGTTTGTGCGCTCACGCCCAGGTAGCCGCGCTTAACTCGTCCGTGCGCCAGGAGCGCATCGGCCACCCGCCCGATTGTCGCCGTGGGGATGGTCAGGGTGATGCCGCGCAGCATCGCCGATGTGTTTAGGCCCAGGAAGCGGCCAGACGCATCGACCAATGGGCCGCCGGAGAAACCGGGATACATCAGTGCGTCGGTCTGAAGGTAGTGGTCCAGTTGACCGCCCGCAGGTGTGCGCCACTCTTTTTTAAGGGCGCTGATGATGCCGAGGGTGGCCATGACGCTCTGGCCCGGTCGTCCCAGGGCAAGCGCAAGATGTCCCACATGTAGAGATTCGGCACCCGCCCAGGTCGGTGCGACCAGGCTCTGGCCAGGCGTGCGCAGCAACGCCAGATCAGTGGTGGGATCGCGGCCAACCAGGCTTGCGGCCACCGTTCGTCCATCGGGGAGCCCAATGCCGATGTTTTCATCGGTCTCGACAACATGGTGTGCGGTGATGATCAGTCCATCTGTGGACCAGACGATGCCGCTGGCAGGCAGCCGTTGGCGCCCTTCCACCCGCACGATGCTGGGCCCCGCAGTTTCGACAGCCGACGCCAGCGCGTCGGAAAGGGATGCAAGTACTTCCGTAGTCATGGATGCCTCCGATACGGTATTTTCGAGGGTATGATACAAGATCACGAACCTCGACGCATCGCCCGTTGGGTTGGGAAGGGACCTGTCAATAAGGCTAGGTGGCGGCGGGACTATAGAAAGATGAGGCCGAGGCGGGTCGCGTGGACGACGGCTTCTGTGCGGCTGCCAACGCCGAGTTTACCGAGTATGGCATTAACGTGAAATTTAACGGTGTGCTCGCTGATGTCGAGGCGCTGGGCGATGGTCTTGTTGGGGAGGCCCTCAGCCAGGAGGCGCAGTACCTCGCGCTCGCGCGCAGTCAGGTCCTCAGGGAGAGCCGCTTGCTCTTCCTGAGACCAGGGCGGTGAGGCGTTGGGCGTCTGTGACTCCGTCAACAGGGTGCGATACGCCGCGTCGATCACCAGGAATCCCTGCGCGATTGCGACGACGGCTGCGGCGATGCTTGCGGGCTCGGCATCCCGACGAAGCATCCCCTGCACTCCTGTACGCCACCCTTGCTGTGCACCTTCCTCGGTGGTGGTGAGCACTGCGACCGGTGCGGTGAGGCGGCTCTCAGCCAGCCGAGCGAGTGCGGTCTCGGGATCCCAGCCCATATCCCACAACACCACATCTGGACGGTGTACGTCCACCGCGTTGGCGAGATCGTCTGAGCCGGCAACACGGCCAACGACGTTTATATCTTCTTGATCGGTCAGCAAGGTCGCCAGCCCGGCGCGTGCCAGTGGGTCATCCGCGACGACCAGCACGCGGACGGCGCTCACGCTGCCTCTCCATCCGGCAGAAAGTCGACGAGCAGGATGTCGGGCGGGCACCAAATGCGTACGGGCGGCTCTGCAGAACCGATGCCGGCCGTAACAAACAGGTGTGTGCGATCGAAAACGAAGTGGCTGCCGTCATACTGCCTGCCATACTTCGACGGCATAACCAGGGCGCCGATCCCGGGCACGCGCATCTGCCCACCATGGTAGTGGCCCGCGAAGACGGCATCAAACGTCAATCCCTGGGGGCGATGGATGTTGTCTGGCGTATGAGTGAGCAAGAACGCCAGGTCACCCGGCATCCGATGGGGCTGGCGCCGCCCCCCGTCTCTCCACGGGTGCTCATCGCCCGCCAGGAGGATGGAAGCGCCATCGTTCAAGGGAATGCGCACACTTCCATTGCCCAGCATGCACATACCTGCTGCTTGGGCAGCCTCCTGCACAGCCGTCGCGTCTGCCCATGTGTCGTGATTGCCCAACACGCCGAACGAGCCGAGCCGGCCGCGCGCCATAGGCAGCACTTCAGAGAGCAGCGGGATGAATTCGGCATGAGTCACGAAATCGCCGGTGCACAAGAGGAGATCTGGCTGTGTCGCCGAGACGCGGCGCATGGCGTCCTGAAAGTAGCTGAGCGGAAGATGGCTGTTCAGGTGGAAATCGCTGACGTGCGCGACGCGCACCGTGGGCCCGCGCCAGTTCGGCACGCGCACCTCGTACTGCCGCAAGATGAGATCGGTGGTCGTCTGTGGCTTACTGAACCGGACGCTCGGCCCTGCTTCGGCGATGGGCGGGTCCCCGCGGTGTCTGGCGCGTAGGACCAGTCGGCGTACTTCACCCAGGAAGGCCAGCACTACGGCGCTTGCGGGCAGCAGCATCCAGTGGGTGCGATCTGTCAGCGAGCCGAGCAGTGCGCTGAAACCGACGGACAGCAGGCCCCCCGCGCGCACCAGGAAGCCTTTGTGTCGCTTGTCGCGCAGCTGAATCAACAAACGGTTGAGGATGAACAGGTAAGATGCTGCGCCTGCCACTGCCCAGGTGAGCATTGATAGCAACCGCATCACGCGCTTCATGGCCTTGTCTCGGTCGGTGGTCTTCATTGCGGTGCTGCGCTGCGCGGCAGTGAGGGCGCGTCAGGCCGCATTGTTTCGCCGCGAACCACGGGCACGAGCATCTGATCCACTGGTGCGTATTGGTCTGTCAGGATTACGAGTCGGCCTTCGGAGAGCAGGGTGTTCAGGTCTTCATCAGGCAGTACCATATCGGCCAGCAACGTTTCCCCATCGCCTGCATCGATGCTGCGGAACTGCTCCAGGTCAAGAGGCTCTGCCGATGCGACGATCACGAACGTCACGCGAGGAGATTTCTGCCACATCCGTAGGGCCGGCACGACGTAGACATGTTCGAAGGTTTTTGTGAGGGTGGTGACGTACGCTCGCAGAAAGTCGCGGCGAGGGCCGTCGATCAGGTTAACCAGGTAGAGGCCATCATCCGCTAGCCACGCCCGGACCCGCTCGTTGAACTCCAGCGTCGTCAGGTGATACGGCACAGAATAGTCGTTGAACGCATCACCCATGATTAACGAATACCGCTTAGCAGGCTGGCGCTGGAGGAACATGCGCGCGTCTTCGTTGAAGCTCTTGATGAGGCTGTCGCGGGCCAGGCCCAGCGAGGCATAAGCCGTTTGCGTCACGCCTGGGTCAATCTCGATCACATCCAGATCGCTGTCAGGAAACAGCGCTTCCATGTAGCGCGGAAACGTATAGCCACCGCCACCGATGAAAAGTGCGGTCAGCCTATTGTGCCTCAATGATTGATAGTGGGTGGCTTCGGCATATACTTTCTCGTAGCCGTAGACCAACTGAGTAGGGTCCTCCAGCGAGCTGTAGCTGTGGACAAGCCGGTCAAGCACGAGGGTGCGCACCGGCCGACCGGCATTCTCACTCTCGTGCACGGTTATGCAAAAGTAATTGGTTTCCAGCGTACAACGAGAACTTGTCCATCCCCGGGCTGTGGCCACCGAAGTGGCCACACCGATAAGCACGACGGCGAGGATGGCTGCGACCACACGCCCGCGCACCTGCAAGCCGACGAGGAAAAAACCGACCGCCATGACCAGTAACACGACGGCTACGCCCCAGATGATTGCGTGGGTGCCAAACCAGGCGATCAGCAGAAAGCCCGTCGCAAACGTCCCGACAATGCTGCCGACCGTGCCGGCTGCGGAGATTCGACCTACGGTGCTGCCCGTGCGAGCGAGGTCGAGCACCGACAGCTTGGTCACCACGGGGGAAATCGTGCCGAGCAGGGTTGCCGGGATGAAGAAGAGCGCAGTGATCAGGATGATAATGCGAAGGACAATTGGCCATTCAGTGGGGAGCCGCGTTCCCACCGTGTCCACCAGGAACACGCCGATGCTGGTCAGACCCCCGAGCAGGAACAACAGCCCCAGCAGCCGGTGCGAAGCCCATCGGTCGGCGAGCCGGCCGCCGATGTAGTTGCCCAGGCTCATACCTGCCAGTATGATGCCAATGATCGTGGTCCAGGTGTAGAGGGACACGCCGACGTAGGGCGCCACGATGCGGCCTGCGACCAGCTCCAGGGTCATCATGCACGCGCTCGAAGTAAAAACGATCAGTGTCGCCGCCCATAGCCGTGGCGCGCGCATTTGCGTATCCGTTTCCATGCAACCTCAGCGGATGTCGTTAGAGTGCGTCGATTATAGGTGCATCCTCCCTGCGAGGCAACTCATTTTCGTCGCATTGGCAGCGCGGGCAAAAGTGTGTGCTGCGCTGAGTCACGCGGATGCGCACAATTGGTGAGCCGCAGTTCGGACACGGTTTGCCCAGTCGGCCGTAAACGCGCAAATCGTTACGGAAATAGCCGTCTTCGCCGTAGGGCGTCCGATAGTCGCGCAGGAGCGTACCTCGCTTCTGGATCGCCTCCGTTAGCACCTGGCGGATGCTAAGGAACAGGCGCTCAAGTTCTTGGTCCGAAAGTGAAGACGCCCTGCGCAACGGGTGGATGCCGGCGCGAAAGAGCGACTCATCCGCATAGATGTTCCCGACGCCTGCGACGACCGTTTGATCCAGCAGCAACGCCTTGATGACAACCTTGCGCCGGCGGAGCCGATCCGCAAACTCCTGGAACGTGAAGTCCCACGCCAGCGGCTCCGGCCCCAGCTTACCTGTAACTTCATCGATATGGGAAACCAACCAGATGCGGCCAAATTTCCGGGCATCGGTGAAAACCAGCGCGTCGCCGTCAGCCAGGGGGAACCACGCCCTGACGTGGCCATCCGCGAGCAGCGGGCTTTCACCTCCACCCACGGTCAGGCTTCCGGTCATGCGCAGATGCACGACCAGCGTTTGTCCATCATCGAGGTGGATCAGCAAGAACTTACCGCGACGGCTGACGTCGATGACTTGCCGTCCCTCGATCCTTTCAGACAAGCAACTGGGTTCGGGTGTGGCCAGCGTGCGCGGCCACAGGATATGCGCGCCAACAAAGCGCCGGTTGACCAGCTCTGCTCGCAGATCAGCGGCGATGGTTTCGACTTCAGGCAGTTCAGGCATATTGAAGAATCCACAATACAAAAACGCCGGTGGCGCTGCCACACGCGGCAGCGCCACCGGCTATCATTTATCAGTTCAGTGTCCTACATCCCACATGGCTTCGCGCGGCAGCGGCAGCAGACTCGCTGCATCCCCGGTTACGTCTTGCAGGGTCAGGAGCCAGCCTTCGCCTGTGTCGTGGAACGCCATTACCTGCGTATCTGACACCCAGCGCGGGCCTACCATACTTACGCTATTTGTCAGTCGTTGCGGCGCCTGCCCCGGCTCGCCGATGAAAACCTGGAAGTTGTCCTGATATAGAAAACGATCGCCTTGCGGCGACCAACTGATGAATTCGCCCTGCGCCATCGTCGCGTAGAGCTGTGGATTCGCACCATCCTTGTCGGCGAGGTAGAGTTCATTCATGGCTAATGATTCCGAAATAAATCGGGTATACGCCAATCGATCGCCCCTCGGCGACCAATAAACTTGAAACGCGTCGATCTGACCGATCTTATCCACTTTCCCCGATTCACTTATCTTGTAGAGGGTTGTGCCGTTTGGTGGCGTTGGGAGACCGTAGTCGGTCTCAGGGATAGCCACCCAGGCCGCCCCGCCGTCGGGCGTCCAGGAGACCTGGCTTTCATAGCTATTCTTGCCGGGGCTTGCCGGAAAGGTGAGCACTGTTCGCCCTTTGCCGCTGGCCACGTCGTACAGGCTCATGCTACCCTCGGGACTCGCCTCTGTACCGTACTGAACCAGGAGATATTGTGAACCATCGGGCGAGTCATAGGGTCGGTTGGCGCGACCCAGCTCGTTCATAAAGCTCAGTGCGCCGCTCTCCACGTCAATCCGCCATAGTTCGGTTTTCACTGGCAGCTCGGGCTGCTGCGGGTCAGGAATCAAGGACAGTGTGACGGACAGGATGTTGCCCTGCGGCGCCCAACGTGTGTCGCTAATGGCGCGTCTGACGTAGCCTGTTGGCAGATGGTCGGTCGGCAGCGTCGCGTCTTCGAGCAGCAACTTGGGCTCGCCCCCCGTCCAGCGCACGGCCCACACCTGCAGGCCCGCATCGTTGAAAATGCGGTAGACGATCCAGGTCTGATCCGGTGAAAGCTGGGGTGTGTTGACACCGCGTGCCTGCACCAGTTGCCGCGTCCCACCGTCGCGATCCACCGCCCAGAGAGCGTTGAGATCAGCATAAGCGAATCGAATTCCCGACGGTAGCGTGGTGGCCAAGGGCCGCGCAGGGGGCGCCGGCTCAGGGGTCAACAACTCAGGTGCGATGCCCACCGGCTCATTCGGGCCGCCGCCACCGCGCCCCATCGCCGCCGCCGCCAGTTCGGGAACGGGCTCAGTCGGAGCGGCTTGGGCCGACAGCATGGGAGCAGCGGTCGCGTCAACGGTCGCTTCGGGTGCGCTGGCGGCTGCCCCTGCAAGATCGGCAGCCGATTCTGTGGCGCCCATCGCACTGGCAGGCGCAGCCTCTTTAGCAGACCGCGCTTCCGGTTCGGGAGAGGCCGCCATAGCCAGGGCAGCCTCTTGCGAAGGCTCCACGACGGCAGCCGGCGCCTGCTCTTGCGTTTTCGCTTGAGGCGCCTCCGCAGCGGTTGGCGCCACTGGGGCCGCCGCAAGCGGTTTCTCCGTCGCGGGGACGGTTGTCGGTTGTACGCGTGCGACAGTCTGGTTAGGGCTCCACGGCGCCTGCTCGGGGCGCAGTATGGTAACGGCCACGAACGCGACCAAAGCGATGGCAGCGACCGCGCCCAAACCGCGTGCAAGCCCGCCAAACCAGCCCGGCGCAACGATGGGCCGGCGTATGCCGGCCTTGGCCTCTGACAGGGTGAATGCGCGAGGAACGGCGACGCGCGGCAGCGAGTGCAATATAATTACGGTTTGGCGCAGGCTGCCAAGCTCTGCGCGGCACTCCGTGCATTGCTGCAGGTGCGCGTCTATGGTCGCTCGCTCGGCCGGAGAAACCTGTTGATCCAGGTAGGCTGAAAGCAGCTCGACCTGGAGGTGGCCCCGGACCGGCCCTCCGAAGATAGATCTCATTGATGACTCACGATCAAAAGTGCAAGATTTGTCAGCTTACATGGACGATTGGGGCGCAGGCAGGCCTAATCTCCGCCTTGTGATGATGCCTACGCTATATGTGCTAACTATCAGTGAGACGGTAGCTCGCGGGTAAAAGTTCCTGGTGCTCCATCAGGAGGTCGCGCACCTTGGCGCGGGCCCGGCTCAGCCGGGACTTTACGGTTCCCAGGGCCGCACCGGTGGCGTCGGCGATTTCCTGATAGTCGAGCCCTTCGACATCTGAGAGCACCAGCGCGGTCCGCTGGTCGGGCGGCAATTGCCCGATGGCCCCCTGGATCGCCACCGCCAGCTCCTGGCGCATCACGTAAGCGTCAGGTCGCTCTGAGTTGTCGATCAGCCGAGAGTCGTACTCGGGATCATCCTCATCCTCGTCGCTCTCCAGGGGTGTGGTGGGCCGCCGCTTGCGTGCGCGCAACGCGTCATAGCACGTATTCGTGACGATACGCAGCAACCAGGACTTAAACGAACCGCCGCGATACTGGTTTAGCCGCTGGAAAGCCTTGACAAAGGCATCCTGCGTGGCATCCGCAGATAGGTCCGCATCTCCAGTAAGGCGGTAGGCGATGTTGTAGGCAAGGCTTTGATAGTGGAGAACGAGCTGATTGAACGCCGGAAGGTCCCCACGCTGCGCGGCAGCCAGAAGGGCGGCCTCATCATATTCGGGCCTGCCCGGCGACCCGCGGCGCCCGCCGCGATATCCGTCGTCAGCCAGCGACGCCGCCAGCACGACGAACGAGGCGCTGGTCTGCCAGGCTAGCTTGTAGAGATCAAACATCCGAATCACCGGTTGTGACAAGAAAAACTTGACGCAGCATGCGCCTTCTGCTATACTCGTCTCTTGCTACGCCGAAGTGGCGGAACGGTAGACGCGACGGTCTCAAACACCGTTGGGGGTTGCCCCATGTGGGTTCGATTCCCACCTTCGGCACTTTTGGCGGAATCCTCGCAGGTCACTTTATCTCATTATGTTGCGGGGTCCGCTACCACCCATGTGGAGCCATTATAGCAGTCTTGTCGCGAACCAGGCAAAGCCTGCATCCCAAACATGCACATGGGAATCTATACCAAATGCACGATGCTTCGGGTGGAGCGTCTGAACTGCCCTGCATGAGCTGTAAGGCGGCGAGGGTGCAACACCCCGGATCTCTGTACGAAAGTTACATGTCAGAACATCGAAGCTCTAACCGCGGCCCGATGGGCTTGCGGTCATTTCGTTTGTGCTCATTCCTCTTGCTGTTAGCCATCCTTGTATTCGCCGCCGCCTGCTCTTCATCTGCGGGTGGTTCAGGCTCTGCGACGGCTCGCGAGGCAGCCCTGCGACAGATTGCTGCGGAATATGCGCGCACGGGTGACCTGACGCAGGCGCAGGCCGCGTTGGACAGGCTGAATCTTGCCAACCCCGGCCAGTTGCTCCTGTCCCTGGCAGAGGCGGACGTCGCCACCGGCCGCGCCCGCGAGGAAATCGAGGCGACTGCCGCACTTGCTGAGATGTTGGGAGCGCGCAGTCAGAAGCTCACCGCCTATCTCTCGCCGACGATGGCGCCGGTCCCCACTCGGGAAGCTGTCCCTCCAACCGCTGCCCCAACCGTTGTGGTCGCGACGATAGAGCCGGCTTCGCCCATCCCGCCTTCACCGACGAGTATGGCGACGGCAACATTGGCGCCTACTGCTATTGAGCCGCCGCCCACCGCCAGCTCGACGCCCGAACCGCAAGAGCCGCGCGTCATAGCAGATGGCAATGTGAATTTACGCAGTGGTCCCGGCAGGGCCTACCCGGTGATCGGCCAGCTGCGCGGGGGCCAGGAGACGCCGATTATCGGTCGTAACGCGAGCGGCGATTGGTGGCAGATAGAGTTCACGGGCGCACGCCAGGCGTGGGTTGCCGGCACGGTGGTTCGCGTCCTGGGTGCAATCGACACGGTCGCCGTGGCCAAGAATATTCCTGCGCCGCCCACCGCTGCCCCGCGGCCCACTGCCGCGCCCCAACCGACTGCGCCTCCCGCCGCGCCGGCAGGACCGCATTTCACGCTTGTGGTGCGGCGTCTGTGGACCCTGGAGGAAACGGGGGGCCATCTTGCAGGTGGAATATCGGTGAATTGCGGTTATGCGCATAATCTTCATGTCTACGTAAAGGATGCGGCCGGCAATTTACTCAACGGCGTGACCATCAGAGAGGCGGGTGGCGTTCAGCAGGAGCTGGCGAGCGGAAGCAAGGCGCCCGGGATGGCTGAGTTCGACCTGTATCCTCCCGGCAAAGATGTCTATATCATTCGTGATGTCGACGGACGGCAGGCAACCAGTGACACCGGCGCGGCGCCGACCCTTACCGCCCCGATACCTTACGATATTCTGAGGGGTTCGCATTACTGCACGGACGATGCCGACTGCGCACACTTTGTCTCGGAGGGTGGCTGCAACGGTCACTATACCTGGGATATGGAATTCCGGCGGAACTACTAGACGCCGCTGCCTTTGATGCCTGAGTTGCCCGTCGCACGTTAGCGGGTAAATGAGGAGAATTGCTAGTGAAAGAATCTATGATGGAAAACACGCCGCTATTCTCGGTCCTGACCGAGGAGCAGCGTTCCCTGATCGCAGACCGCATGGTCGCCGAAACGCGTCGCGCTGGCGAGATCGTGTACCAGCAGGGACGACCCGCTTCAGCCCTCTACCTGATCCGTTCCGGCTGGGCTCGACTGCTCAGCGACCAACTCGGCGTGCTCAGCAATGTGGGCTCAGGCTCGTTGCTGGGCGAAACCGATATGGTCCTCGGTCGAAGCTACAGCGTCTCCGCGGAGGCTGCGTCTGACTTGTCGCTGTGGGCCTTGCGGGATACGGATCTGAAAGCGGTCTTCGAGCAGAATCCCACCATTGCACGGGCCCTCAAGGTGGCATTGGGCGTAAGCGAGGACCAGACGCTGGAGCGGCATCTCCGCAAGCTCGAGCTGATGCATGGGTTGCAACCTCACGAGTTGCGCGATGTGGCTGCGCATCTGCGGCCAGAGCATTTTGACGCCGGTCAGACCGTCTACCGCCAGGGTGCGGAGGGGGAGGCGCTCTACCTGCTTGACCAGGGTCAGGTGCAGGTCAGTAGCAATGCAGGCGTCATTGCCACAATCGGCGCCGGCGACGTCTTCGGCGAAGGTGCATTCCTCACCGGGGAGACGCGCAGCACGACCATTACGGCGCTTACGGACGTAGTCGCCTGGTCGCTCGGCCGGACCGATTTCGAGCAATTGGCGTTGCGCTACCCGTCCCTGGCATTGAACCTCAGCCGGACGATGAGCCGCAGGTTGCGCGAACGCAATCTCCGCGCCGCTGTTATTACGACGGCTCCGGCCGTCACTCCCGCCGTGACGTCATTGCCGGCGGCCGCTCCTGTGGTGATGCCGCCGCCCGCGGCCCCACCCTCGGCGGTGCCTGGCGCCTTGACCGGTCTTCATCGTGCTGCTGGAGCGGCCCCCTCCTGGTGGAGCCAGAGCAGCACGGGCGCGAAGGTGCGCCTGGTTGCTGTGATCGTCCTGTTGCTTTGGGTGCTCGGTGCGGCCGCCATTGCGGTGATCAACTCGCTCGTCGCTCAGAACACGGGCGTGAGTCGCTCAGCACCCATCGCTGCCGGGTTCCAGGAACGTGCAGTCCGCGTGGCGCTGGCTGCAGATCTGCCGGTGGATGTGACGGCAACCTACACGCCTTGGCCGACCGAGACGCCCATTCCGACCGCGACGTTCACGCCCACTCCGATACCTACAGAGACGCCCATTCCGACCGCGACATTTACCCCGACGGATACCCCGGTGCCGCCGACGGACACGCCGGCGCCGACGCGTGTGCCGGTGAGGTCAGTCGCCCGCGCAGCCGCCGCACCTGCGGTGCAGGCTGCCGTAGCTGCCGCACCCGCTCCTGCGCCGAAGTCAAGCACACAGTTCACCGTGATCGAATCTCGCCGTCTTAGCCCTTGCGAGAACCGCGGCATGCACAACATCTTTATGAAGGTAGTAGATGGGGCCGGCAACCCGGTCGACGGGGTTACGTTGGTGCAGACCCCCAATGGGCAGCCTGGCAACGTGCTGGATAAGCAGGTTTCGGGCTCCAAGGGGCCGGGGCAGGCCGAGTTCTTGCTGTGGAAGATGGCCGAGTACAGCGTCTATGTGAGCGGAGATGGTGTGAACCCCGGCAACAGCGAGATCGCTCAGCCGCTCCATTCGAATTTCACCGACGAGGCGGAGTGTAGTTCGGGCGGTGGTGGCAACACCCTGTTCCACAACTCCTTCAGCGTGGTGTTTCGCAAGAATTTCTAAACCACAGACCTTACGCCTTCAGGCCCCGAGTCCAACTCGGGGCTTTTTTGTTCTCGTTGACACCGGCAAGGCGGAAATGCTAAACTGGTCGCGAGCGCATCTATCGGCCGCCGCCTGGACTATGTGTCGGATGGAGTAGCACCATGTTGGACTACACGTTGACCGGGGAACAGGAGATGATCCGGGATCTGGCCCGGAGCTTCGCAAAGAAAGAGATCCTCCCCGTCGCCGAATTGTACGACCGCAACGATGAATACCCCTGGCCCGTCGTCAAGAAAGCCCAGAAACTCGGGCTGATCAGCTCGAATGTTCCCGAGCGTTACGGCGGTCCTGGCTTTGGAGTAGTGGAAGAATGCATCATCAACGAGGAGCTCGCCTGGGGCTGCTCCGGCATTCAGACCGCGTTGATGCTAAACAACGTTGCCGCCTGGCCCATCATCCTGGTCGGAACAGAGGACCAGAAGCAGCGCTATCTGCCGAGGCTTACACAGGGCGGTGAATTGGGCGCTTATGCCCTGACCGAACCTGCTGCGGGTTCCGACGTTGCGGGCCTCCTCACAGCAGCCGTCAGGCAGGGCGAAGAATATCTCCTCACCGGCACGAAAACCTGGATCACTAACGCACCGGTTGCTAGCTTTTTCATCGCTTTTGCCAAAACCGACTTCGAGGCGCGACATCGCGGCATGAGTGCCTTTATCGTGGATCGGGAATGGCCAGGCGTCACTTTGAGCAAGCCGATGAAGAAGATGGGCCAGCACGCCGCGTGGACGGGCGAAATCGTCATGGAAGACGTGCGTGTGCCAGCAGAAAACCGGTTGGGGAATGAAGGCGACGGCTTTGCGATCGCAATGAGGGTGTTCGACCGTTCTCGACCGCCTGTGGCTGCGGCCGCGGTCGGAGTTGCTCGCCGCGCCCTCGACGAAGCAACCCGATACGCGATGCAACGCAAGGCCTTCGGCAAGCGTATCGTCGAGCACCAGGGCATCGGCTTCATGCTGGCCGACATGGCCATGAGTATCGAGGCCGCTGAACACCTGGTTCGTCATTCGGCCTGGCTGATCGATCAAGGCTTACCCAACGTGAAGGAAGCGGCTATGGCGAAGGCCTTTGCTGCTGACGCATGTATGAAAGTCACGACCGACGCGGTTCAGGTTTTTGGTGGTTACGGGTACAGTGCAGAGTATCCGGTCGAGAAGCTGATGCGCGATGCCAAGATTTATCAGATCTACGAGGGCACGAGTCAGATCCAGCGTGTGATTATTGCACGTGAGCTGACCAGGCGTTAGGAGCGGGATAGAGGTGCTTTGTTGAATCGCACAGCCACCACCGCCTTAAACGTCACACTGAAAGGCTTCGAACGCACCCGTAGGCCGAAAACCGCAGGACGTCTGCGCCTGGATGGATTGCACGAATGGGTCGAGATCTTTCGCGATTCATGGGGCGTCCCCCACATCTACGCGCACAGCGCACATGACCTCCTCTTCGCGCAGGGCTTCGTTCACGCGCAGGATCGGCTATGGCAGATGGACTTCCAACGACGGGTGGTCGCTGGACGCCTGGCCGAGGTGCTGGGAGATATCGCCCTCCAGACAGATCGCGGCCTCCGCATTCTTGGCATGTATCGAGTCGCTGAGGCTGAAGTCGGCCTGCTCGGGGATGAAAGCCGGGTCGAGCTGGAGGCGTACACGGCCGGCGTCAATGCGTGCATTGCGCGGCAGCCGCTTCCGGTTGAGTTCACGCTGCTGCGTTATCAACCCGAGCCGTGGACCCCGGCCGATTCGCTGTGCTGGGCGAAAATGATCTCGTGGGGCCTGTCCATCAACTGGGAGACAGAGCTGCTGCGGGCGCGTCTGATTGCCGAATTGGGTCCCGATCTGGCCGCAGAGCTGGAGCCGCCGCAGCCGTTTGGCACCTGGCCGATTGTCACAGCGGGCTTGGGCGGTAAGCTCTCCGAGCGCAGTTCCGAACAAAACGAAGGAACGCAGGGGGCGCTTGCGCCGCACGCGCTGCCGCACAGTGCAAGCAGGGATGCTCACCGCCCCCGGCCGACCGTCTCCGCGGGAATGGACCCTGACCCACGGTCCGCGGGTGGTTCGATGGGCAGCAACAACTGGGTCCTCGCCGGCTCGCGCACCGTGACCGGCAAACCAATCCTTGCCAACGACATGCATCTGCCACTCACGGCGCCTGCCATCTGGTACGAGAACCACCTGGTGTCGGCTGGCGAACCCGACGCGCTCGATGTCACAGGCATCACCTTTCCCGGCATCCCCTACGTTATCGCCGGGCACAACGGGCGGGTGGCCTGGGGCTTCACCAACGGCTACCCCGATGTGCAGGACCTTTACATGGAGCGCCTGCGCCGCACTCCGAGCGGAGTGCAGTTCGAGTACGACGGTGAGTGGCATGATGCGGAGGTGCATCGGGAGGAAATCCGGGTCAAGGGCAGCCCGTCCGTTGTTCAGGAAGTGATCGTCACCCGCCATGGTCCGATTATCAATGAATTGGCGCCAGGCCTGGCCACGGGCTTGGGGTCGGACGGTCTGCCTGAAGAGCCTCTCGCACTGCGATGGACCTCCCTCGATCCCGCGACGATGGTTGAGGCTCTGCGCGTTATGAACCACAGCCGGACCTGTGATGAGTTTCGTGAGGCCCTGCGGCACTGGGTCGCGCCGGTGCAGAACGTTGTCTATGCTGACACACACGGCGACATCGGCTACAGCTATCCTGGTCGTGTGCCGATCCGCGCAAAAGGAGATGGTCGTGTTCCTGTCCCTGGCTGGACGAGCGAGCACGAATGGCTCGGCTACATCCCGTTTGACGAGCTGCCGCATCAAAAGAATCCGGCCTCCGGCTACGTGATCTCCGCGAATAACAGAGCGGTCGACGACAGATATCCATACTTCCTTGGCCGTGAGTTCGGTATGGGCGACAGGGCCGAGAGGATCCTTGCTTTGGTCGAGTCCACCCCGAGGATGGATGTCATTGATATTCGCAGGATGCACCTGGATCAAATCTCACCATCTCTGGGCCGGCTCGCGAGGCGCCTGGCCAGCCTGGAGGTTGCTGACCCTGCCTTGCAGGGCCTGGTGACCCTGGTCAAAGGGTGGGATGGCTGGCTGTCGGCCGACAGCCCGGCGACCTCCGTGTGTGAAGTGTTCGGACTGCTGTTGCAAAAGGTGGTCATGGAGGCGAAGCTCGACGCCGGGCGACAGGCCGACAGCGCCGGGCACACCCTTACACAGCGAGTCATGGGGGTCGGGCCCATGCCGGGTATACAAGAGGCCACCTTCTTCTCGCATCGCCTGTGGGAATGGATGTACACCGCGCTCGAACGGCCGGATTGGCACTGGTTTGACCTCGGCGGCGGGGAGAGGCGCGACGATGTGATGCGCCTGGCGCTGCAGCGAACGTACGACTATCTGCAAGATCGGCTGGGTGAGCCCCAAATGCCGGATTATCACAGTTGGGCGTGGGGACGGCTGCACATGTTGACGTTTGGGCACGTGGCCGGCCGCGTGCCGGCCCTCGCGGGGCATTTCAACCGCGGCCCGTACCCGGTCGGGGGCGACGGGAATACCATTTTTGCGACTGGCGGTGGGTTGACCGTCGAAGCGAGCACCGCGGTTATTGGGCCGCCGTTCAGGTTCATCGCGGATCTGTCAGATCTCTCGAAATGTTATGGCTTGTTAGCGCCCGGCAATTCTGGCCGGCCGGACAGTCCGCACTACGATGATCAGATCGAGGCATGGTTCAAGGGGCAATACCATCCGATGCTCTACGCACGCGACGATGTTGAGCACGGCGCGCGCCATTGGTTGCTGCTTTCCCCGCAACAGCAAGTCACCGCCGCGTCAGGCCCCAGAGGAAGGCGGCTGCGGCTGCGACGAAAAGGCCAGTCGTGACGGCGGTGGAGCCATCTGTTGAACGTAACACCACCCCCGCGATCAGAAGGCCTGCGGCGAATATCCCCCAGGTGAGCCTGTCCACAGCGCGTTCGAGACGGCGCACGGCCTTTGCAGCATCTGGGGCGAGCGCGGTTTGCTGCGTCAGCTCTCCCCGCTCGGCCGCGGTAAGGAGTCGATCCAGCCGAGCAGGCAGCAGGAGCGCCAACTGCACCATTCTGCCCAACTCATCCAGGATGCCGCGCCAGTCGCGCGTGAGCTGGGCTGAAGCCAGTCGCTCGGCGAAGGGCAGTGTCGCGGCCCACGGATCGAAGTGTGGGTCGAGGGTCGTTGCCATGCCCGAGAGGATGGCGACCGCGCGCATGGCAAAAAGCACGTCCGTGGGAAATTGGAATGGCATCTCGTAGATGAGATCGCTGTACTCGCGTACCATGAACTGCGCCTGCTGCATGGCGACATCGCTGAGCTGCCCCATCCGTACGCCGCCGAACCGGGCGAACATGACCTCGTGCAATTCTTCGATGCGCTGTCGGTCCGCCCCAGGTAGCAACACCCCGGCATCGTAGTAGGCTTGCACCAGTCTCCGCGCATCTCGCGTCCCCACCGCAATGGCCACATCTCGCATGGCGCCGCGCATGCTCTCAGGGATCACCGCAACCATGCCGAAGTCAACGAAGATCAGCCAGAATGGTCGGGGTGCATCGGGTCGGGCCTTGGGGTCCGGGTCCAGCGGGTGGATGAACAGGTTGCCCGGGTGCGGATCGGCATGGACGAAGCTGTGGACGAAGATTTGCTCCAGGTAGGTATCGTATAGCCTGCGGGCGACCTCCGCTCGGCTGATGCCTGCCGCTTCAATCGCCTTCAAATCATCGACCTTGATGCTGGCGACATTCTCCAGGGTCAACACGCGTCGTGTGGTGTACTCCCAGAAGACATCTGCAATGTAGATGCCGTGATCGTTCGCGAAGTCACCTGCAAAACGGTCCGCATTGCGGCCTTCAGCGACGAAATCCAGTTCCAGCGCGCGTGGTGCGCGCGAATTCCTCATATAGCCGGTCAAGGTCCGCATGCCGGGTGATCGGTCCGTAGAATTTGAGCCAGTTGGCGGCGAGCCGCAGCGCCGCCAGATCCGTCTCGACGAGCGACTCGATCCGCGGCCGTTGCACCTTGACCACCACTTCCTCTCCGGTGTGTAATCGCGCCTGATGCACCTGGGCCAACGATGCCGCCGCTTGGGGCACGGGGGAGAGCCAGGCGTAGACCTCTTCGACCGATCGTTTGAATTCCTCCTCGATGACCCTGCGCACGTCGTCTAGCGTCTCGGCAGGCACCTCATCTTGCAGGCCGCGCAACTCCGCGGTGACCTCCGGTGGCAAGACATCCACGCGAATGCTGAGAAACTGACCGAGCTTGATCAGTACACCGCCATAATGCAGCGCAAGCACACGGTAATGTCGGGCATGGCCGCGCCAACGCGGCAGGGTTGTGGAGCGCACGTAAGTGCGGAAGCCGGGCACATGCCCCAGGATCAGGTCCCAGGCGATAAACGAGAGGAAAACGCGGGCGAAGAAGAAGGCGACGCGCAGGTAGCGGCCGCGATCGAGGGCTGGTGCAATGTTCTCCGAGGTTTGCACCAACTGGGCAAGCTCATCCAACACTGCCTGCCCGCCGGGCGCCGTTCTGGCGCGTCGAAAGCGGCGCCCTATCGTCATGGTGTCATTGTACCCCTCTTCATTTGCGTGTCAACAAATCACGGCGCAAGGGTTTTGACAGAAGCACATTGGCGTCTATAATCGCACCAATACAATTATACACGCCCCCGGCGTGAGACGTACGGGACATGATTGAAGCATTCCGCTTGATCTTTGGTGGTGATTCAGGCCTATTCGAAATCGTGCTGCTTTCGCTGCGGGTATCGGGCATCGCGTTGGCGCTCAGCACGCTGATCGGTATTCCATTAGGCGCCGTGTTAGGGCTGGGACGTTTTGGGGGTCGCCGCGCGCTCGTTGCGCTCATGTACACCGGCATGGGCTTTCCGCCGGTGGTTGTGGGCCTTTTTGTCTATTTGCTGCTTTCGCGCAGCGGTCCGTTGGGTCAACTCAATTCGTCTCTTATCCCGGACCTGTTTACGCCCGGCGCAATGGTCATCGCACAGTGCATAATCGCATTTCCCTTGGTCGCCGGGTTTACAATGGCCGCGGTCATGGGCGTCGACGCGGGTTTGCGCCAGCAAGTGCGGTCGCTCGGCGCTACAGATTGGCAGACGACGCTTACCGTGCTCCTCGAAGCGCGCGTCGGCGTAATTGTCTCGATCATCGCCGGTTTCGGGGGAATCATTTCCGAAGTCGGCGCGGTCATGCTCGTGGGCGGCAACATCGAAGGACGCACTCGCGTCCTGACAACGGCCATCGTGCTTGAAACGCGCCAGGGCAACTTCGACCTGGCGCTTGCGCTTGGCGCCATCCTGCTTGCGATCACGTTTGTGGTCAATGTGGTCATGCTACGCCTGCAGGGAAAGGCTTTCAGCGAATGAATCTCGATATGAACCCCTCTTACTATGTTCAAAATTTGACCAAGGTCTACCATGATCGACAGGTGCTGGGGATTGACCGGCTGGACATTCGCCCGGGGGAAATCCTGGCCATCGTGGGCCCAAGTGGTTCGGGGAAAAGCACTCTGTTGCGGCTCCTTAATTTTTTGGAGCCTCCCACTGCTGGGCGCATCGACTACCGGGGCGAGCAGTTTGAAGCTACCGGGAGTGTTTCACTGGATGTTCGTCGCAGCGTGACGACGGTGGCGCAGCGGCCGGTCCTTTTGAATCGCTCGGTCAAGGCGAACGTGGAGTTTGGCTTGCGCCTGCGGGGTCGGCGAGATAGTGTCGGAGAGGTGCGCGCGGCTCTGGAAAAGGTGGGTCTGGCTGCGTTGGAAGGGCAGCCGGCCCGCACCCTTTCAGGAGGCGAGGCGCAACGCGTGGCATTGGCTCGCGCAATGGTCATCCGGCCCGATGTCCTGCTGCTCGATGAGCCGACCGCCAACCTCGATCCATACAATGTTGGGGTCATTGAAGATGCGGTGCGTCGACTAAACGAAGAACAAGGCACCACAGTGATCTTGGTGACGCACAATGTTTTCCAGGCGCGCACGTCTCGCACACCGCGTCGCCCTGATCCTCGACGGCAAAATCGTGGAGGTCGAGAACACGGAGGTCTTCTTCGAGCACCCGAAGGATCCACGAACTACAGCGTTTGTCCGCGGTGAAATGGTTTACTAGCGTGAGCCGGAGCGCGCAGGTGCGGCTTCAGTTGTTCCGGGTTGCTGTCAGCCGTTCCTTTATTTCCGGGTCTTCTGTTCGACTTGCTTCGTCCGCTCGCGTGGCTTGCCCAGGCCCCCAAAGAACAGGTCGCGAAACGTTGAACCGGCAGTGGGGACTTGCGGCTGCGGCCCTTCGGCGTCCCAGTTTCCGGTCAGGCTTGCAGCAAGCCAGCTATGCCCCGCGGCCAGGCCTCGATCGACGTCCACCGTGAGATCTGCGGCCTCGCCGGCCAGCAATTGCTCCCGATACGCTGACAACTCCCCAATCACCGCATCCAGCCAGTGCACCACATGCTCGCGATTTGCCAGTGGGCCCGCGAGTGCGGCTTTCCCCGATTCCGCCAATATGAGCGTGCTCGCATAGTACTGATTACCGGCGAGCTTTCGCATATCCTTCCACCCGGCGCTGCGCGAGGTGACCGACATGAGCGCAGTGGCGAGGAGCGAAGGCAGATGCTCCACAGCGGCAGCCAGGCCGTCGTGCTCCTGTGCGTCCATGAAGAAGGGCTTGGCGCCCATCGCTTCAACGACATCCGCAGCCAGGCGAACTGCGGAGCCGTCGGTGCGGTTGTCGGGCGTCAGGCAGAATAGCTTGTTTTCGAAAAGATCGGGACGCGCACCTTCCACATCCAGGCGATCCGACAGGACGATGGGATGGCCGCCGACGAAATGGACTTCAGGGGGCAACAATTCGGCGGCCCATTGCATCACCGGCTCTTTTACGTCTGCGGTGTCGATAATGACACAACCTGGTCGCAGGTCTTGCTTGATTGCATCCAGCGTGTCCCGAATTTCCTCAAGCGGCAATGCCAGGATGACCCGATCCGCGTTCATCACAGTGCTGATCAGATTCCACTCGGTGCGGTCTACGGCGCCGAGCTTCTTGGCCGTGCTCGCCACCTCAGGTCTGCGGTCATGGCCGACCACGGTCACCTTTTCCTGGAACTTATGCAGCGCCAATCCGGCGGATGCACCGACAAGGCCGAGGCCCACAATTGCGACTTGTAGTTTGTCAGGCATGGTGTGCTCTTTCTAATTATCGTCATCTGCGGCCTGTAAGGCTGCCAGGAGAGTCTGGGCCGGGGTGTGCGATGGGGAGGTTGCCAGGACTTCTTGGTGCCGGCGGATAAGGTCGACGGCTTGCGGTGAACAACCGGCTGCTGCGGCAAGCGCGGCGCTGCCGGCGGGATGGTTGGCATGAGCCCAGAGTGGATAACGCAGATCTGTGCGCAGTGGCTCGGCCAGAACCTTTAGATGTTGCCACGTGCGGCGTGCAAATGCCTTAATCAGGACGACGACTACACGATGGAATAGCGTCACTCCTCCTCGGTATTTGGCCGCATCGTGAAGGAGGGCTGCTTGTGCCAGTTCAGGCTGTTCATACCCCGCCGACTTGAGTGAGCGCCACACGTTCAGCGCATGTTTCTGCTCGGCACGTGGCATTTTTGCAAAAAGCTGCCAACCCGCTTGGGGCAGCAAGCGCCGTGCCTGCTCAAGCTCCTCCTGATTGGGTCCGCGCCAGGCTGCCAGGAGCGCTCGGCCGAACTGCTGAACGCGATACGCCGCGCGGCGCGACAGAGCGGCACTCATCAAATGCCCAGCAGAAATCTGGACACGTTGGTGACCCCTTGTCCCAGGTAGCGGCCGAGAATATTAAGCTGCGGCGACACCCAACTCAACAGAAACAAGCCCATCAAGATGAGGGGACCATATGCCTGCAACGGCCGCAGCACGCGCGCGGCGCTCTCTCCAACGATCCCGCTCAATACACTATTCCCGTCCAACGGAGCGAGCGGAATGAGGTTGAAGAGAAACGAGCGCGACGTTCACGCCGACAAAAATGATTGCGAAACGGGCTACTTCCGGCGAAGCGCCCTCGAACACGCCCAGCCGCCAGGGAATGGCGATTAGCGCGGCCATGAGCAGGTTGCTGAGCGGACCTGCCGCCGAGACAATTGCATGGCCGACCCGCGGCCCATAGCGCAGATGGTAGGGATTGACGGGCACGGGCTTCGCCCAACCGATGACACTGACCAGCAGCAGCAACGAGCCAAGGGGGTCGAGATGTTTGAGCGGGTTAAGCGTCAACCGGCCCTGATTCTTCGCGGTGTTGTCACCAAGTCGATACGCCACCCAGGCATGCGCCAGCTCATGAATAGGAAACCCCACCAGCAGAATCACAATCTTCGCCAGGAGGGTCGGGAGATCGAGATCGTACAAAGGAAACTCCAGCTATCTTTCTTGCAGCCAGTATAGCACACCGCACGTCCGTTCCCAAGGCATCTCTCTTCCGTTTTATCGCGTTTATCGCGCTCGCAATGCCTGTGCTATTATGCCGGTCTCACATGGCGCGCGACATCCTCGATCTTGCAACGGCTGCGTGGCAGATGGGTCAGGTCCGCCGCCAGCCATTCACACCTCAGCCCATCGACGACCGTTCAGCGGTTGCCGGGTGGCTGCCCGCACGCGTCCCAGGCGATGTTCGCGCTGATCTCCTGGCGGCTGGCCGCGTTTCCTCCCTGGATACACCGGGCGGCATCGAGCAGAGTGCATGGGTCGACGACCACGATTGGTGGTATCGCACCGGGCTGGAAGCGGTCGATGGCAACACGTCGGTTGTTTTGGAGGCAGACGGCGTCGACTATTACAGCAGCGTCTGGCTCGACGGCTACTGCCTTGCGCGGCACGCCGGCATGTTTGCCCGGCAATCGATCGTCCTCTCGCCATATCTCAACGCAGCCGGCCCACACGAGCTGGCGATTCGTGTGTGGGGCGGCGGGGCGCTGCCGCGCCTGCCAAATTCCACGTCGCGTCGCACGATGCGCACTTTGCTGGGCCGGTTAGGTCTGGCGACCGAGTATTTTCCAGACCGGATGGCGACTCCAAAGGCGCAGTTCAGCTTCGGTTGGGACTTCGCGCCACGCGTCTTGAGCACAGGGATCTGGGATGATATTCGACTGGTGCGCTGCCGGGGCGCCTATCTGGCGGACGCTTGGGCCTGGGCCGAGCCGCTATCCGGATTTGACGATCCGACGCCGGTGCGATGGCACATTCGTGTCAGGGTGCAGCGGTTGCATGAGGCCGCCCTGCGGCTGGACCTGATGATCTGTGATGCC
Source organism: uncultured Chloroflexia bacterium (assembly GCA_963774265.1). GTDB lineage: Bacteria > Chloroflexota > Anaerolineae > CG2-30-64-16 > CG2-30-64-16 > JALOOB01. Next base: position 566,651 of record CAVZDU010000001.1, read on the forward strand.
GGGGGCGAGGCCGTTGAGGTGTCGGCCGGCCCCTATGCCCTGGCCGATGAGGTGGAGCAGTCGTTCACCGTTGATGCGCCGGCCGCGCGGCGCTGGTGGCCCTGGGATCAGGGCCATCCTCATCTTTACCGGGTTATCGTTCGCATCAGCGACGAGTCCGGCCCGGTTGATGAGATTGGGGTCACGGCTGGTGTTCGTACTGTGGAGCGCGGCCGGCTGGCGAACGGCCAGCCGTGGCGTTTCATCCTCAATGGTCGTCCCATGTTTCTGCGCGGCGCCAACTGGGTTCCCACAGACATCTTGCCCGGCCGAGCCGGCCCGCACGACTACGCGCGTATGATCGGCCTCGCAAGGGATGCGGGCGTCAACTTCCTGCGCATCTGGGGCGGCGGCATCCGTGAGAAGGCCGCGTTCTGGGAACAATGTGACCGCCAGGGCATCATGGCCATGCAGGAGTTCCCCCTCGCCTGTTCGTTTCTTGATCACTATGGACGTGACGCCCAATACCTGGAGGTGCTCGCGTCCGAAGCTCAGGGGATCGTGCGCGCGCTGCGCGGGCGCCCTGCCTTGATCGCCTGGTGTGGTGGCAATGAAATCAGTCCGCAACGCGAACGGGTCCCGCTGCGTATTATTGAGCAGGTGCTTGTGGCTGAGGATGGCACGCGGCCGTGGATTCCTGCCTCTCCCTCCCAGGGCGACGTGCATCAGTGGGATGTCTGGCATGGCTTGGCGCCGTGGCAATCGCTTGACCAGGTCAGGGCGCCGTTCATGAGCGAGTTTGGCCTGCAGGCGTTGCCGGATGTCAGCACCATTGCGACCTTCTTCGGCGCCGCCGCGCCACAGTCGCTGGACGATGTGCGTTGGGTCGAGCGCAAGCTCCAGGCCGGCAAGATCCGCCATTACAGCGGGCCGATGGATGAGGCCGATTTGGTGGCCACAATTGGGGCCACGCAACGTGCCCAGGCAGCAGGGCTGCAAAGGGGGATAGAGGCGTGTCGTCTGAGAAGGGAAGGCTCAGGGCACGCACATCCGTGCGGCGGTGTCGCGTTTTGGCAGTTCAATGAGCCGTGGCCGGCGGTGACGTGGGCGGTGGTTGATCGATGCGGGCAGCCCAAGGCTGCATATGCGATGCTGTGTCGCTCCTACCAGCCGCTGCTGATTGCCGCCAGGTTCGAGTGGCGCAACTGGCGCTCCGGAGACACATTCAACGCGAAGATCTGGTGGGTCAATGATGGGCCGGATCACTTTACGGGGTGTGCTGTGAAGGCGGTCCTGGATGAAGAGTTGGTCTTGTCTGCGGACGGTCTGGTGATCCAGCCCGCTTCTGCGCAACGAGCCGGCGCTTTTGCCGTCACCCTGGCCGCTCGACCGTCGCAGCTGGAATTGACCTTGCTCTGCGACACTCGTGTCATCGCCGTTAACAGCTACGATCTCCGTGCCTATTTGCCGCCCAGGCAGCCCACGCGAGTATGGTTCATGCGTCGGGCCGCAGACCTGATGTTGCGAATCGGTTGACATATCGTTCTCGATCGACTATTCTCTCCGAGAAATCGTATGCGAATTGTCGTCAATGGTTGGTTTTGGAATCAAATGGCTACGGGAAGCGGGCAGTATCTGACCGCGCTCACAGAGACGTTGCCAGCGCGCCGGGCGCTCGCATGAGTTCATCCTGGTTTGCTCCCAAACTAACAAGGGCGCAGAGCGATTGCCGGAGGGTTGGCAGGTGGCGCATCTGGCGACGCCGTTCGACCGGATAGGCAAGAATCTGGCAAAGCTCTGGTTCGAGCAGGTGACGTTTCCGCGAACATGTGTTCGTAGCGGGGCAGATGTGGCGTTCGTGCCCTATTGGGGTTCGCCCTGGTGGCGACCGTGCCCGGTTGTCGTGACGGTGCATGACTTGATTCCTTTGTTGCTCCCCCTCTATCAGGGTGGGGCTGCCCAGCGGGCCTATACGCAGTTGGTGTCCCGAACCGCGCGGCGCGCATCGGCCGTGCTGACCGACTCCGAGGCGAGTCGTCAGGACATCATTCGTCATTTGCGCATTCCCGCAGAGCAAGTTCATGCGGTGCACCTGGCGGTAGCGCCGTCCAGCACCGGCCCGCTCACGCCCGAGCATCTCGCGGCCGTACGAGTTCGGTATGGCCTGCCTGAAGGCCCCATTCTGTTATACTTAGGCGGCTTTGACGTGCGCAAGAATCTTTTGCGGACGCTTGAAGGCTACGGCCGTCTTGCTGCCAGGTGCGCAGCCGAAGGAACGACCTTTCCCACGCTCGTGATCGCGGGTAAGTTGCCGGCGGTCGATTCGGCCATTGCGCCGGATCCCAGGCCGATGGTTGAACGGTTTGGCTTGGCGAACCGTGTCCATTTTGCAGGTTGGGTGGAGGAAGCGGACAAGCCTGCCCTGTACGCCCTTGCAGAAGGGTTCCTGTTTCTCAGCGAGTATGAGGGGTTTGGCCTGCCGGTGCTCGAAGCCATGGCGGGCGACTCCACGATCACGAAAGCGCTGGAGTAACTCGTGCCTGATAATGCAAAATTGTCCCGCGCCGCACACAACATCCTGGTCCATTCTTTTGGCCTGAGGCGAGACCAGAACTTGTTAATTTTCGCTGACATCACATCGCTGGATGTGATTGAGGTTGTGGCGCGGGTCGCGCGCGATCTCCACGTCACTACGACTGCTCTATTCGTGCCGCGGGTGCTGCAGCTCGATATGGGTCCGTTTGAGAGCCTGCCCCTGCCTACGGAGGCGGCGGTGCGTGAAGCGGATGCGATCCTGAGCTGTTTGTCCGATCATCCTGAGCACTTGCACTACCGGATGCGCGTGCTTCACGCCAGTTGGGGTCGTCGGGCGAAGCTGGCTCATGCCCCAGGCATGAGCGTCGAGATGCTCAGAACGCTGGACACTGACTACGCTGCTATCAGCGAGCAAGCCCAAATCCTCAGCCTTGCCCTTATCCTGGGCAAGCGCGTCGAAATCGTGACTACCGACAGCAGCCGTCGCGAGCACCGGCTCAGTGTGCGGGTGGGCGGTTGGGCTTATCCGCCGGGGATCAATGACGGAATGATCCGTGAAGGCTCGTGGAGCACGCTTCCGCCAGGGGAAGTCAATTTCGTGCCCCGTGATGGGGATGGCCGCATCGTGGTCAACGGCTCAGTTCCTGGCAAGGTGCTCGGGCCGGGTGAGGAGCTATTGCTGACGTTTCGCGAGGGTCGGGTGGTGACGATCGAGCCGGAGGATAGCCCGGTCGCGCGTTACTTATACGAGTCGCAATTCATCTATGCAGAGCGTCGGGGCGACACAAACTGGTCGAACCTGGCTGAGGTTGGCTTCGGTCTGAATCCGGCGGTGCAAGACTTGACGGGGTTGGGCGTGGTGGATGAGAAAAAGGCCCACACGATCCACATCGCGCTCGGTAACAGCGCCGGCCTCGGCGGCGATGTCGAGTCGGTGATTCATTGCGACATGGTCGTCAAGAAGCCTACGGTTTATGTCAACGGCCGGCTGATCATGAAACGCGGCGACTGGCGGATCAATGAAGGCGACTGGCGGCTTGACCATCGCAGCGTCACTGTGCCGGTCGGGTGGTGGGAGAGCGTGAGTCAGGTGGGGCGTAGCGCTGCACGTACTGAGCGTGAGGGAGGCCGGTTGACGTGTGTGTGGAACGCGGGCCGCGGCCGTTGGGACAGTGCACCGATCGGAGTGGAGCAAACGGCGCGTCTCGCGGCTCGCCTTTATGACCTGCTGCCTGAGAATGGCAGTCCTGTTAGTAGAGACCATATGATTTCCATCGCTGAGCAGGCGGGCATCCCTGCGATGGTGCTGCCGCGCCTGTGTTGGGTAATGGCTCAGTTCGATCTGGTTCGCATGGCGACTGCCCGCGAGCCATCGCTGCTGGCAACATAAAAGACCGATGGGATTGAGGGGAGCGCTATGAACGCGGTCAAAACCCCGTGGCGTCAGGCGATGCCGGAATTCCTGCAGTTGCTCGATGGGACCCTTGGGCACACGGTCCGGCTGCACGAAGAAGTGCTGGGCTATGACCTCTACTTTGTAGACCTGTCGGATTGGAAGCTGCGCTTCTCCGACCGCACACCCGTGATCTGGGTCAAGGAATCGGACCTGGCGGCGATGCACCGCGCGCGATCTGGCCCAGAGGCTGACTGACCTGGTGCGTGCACAGTCGCTGGTGGAGCGAAACCCGATTCTCGTGGTGCAGGGACCAGGGGGAGAGCTGAAGCAGCAGCTCAAGCCTCTTCTCAGCCGCTGTTGGTGCTCGACGAGGGGGACGTAAGTGCCGTGCGCGAGTCGCGACGGCCCTCGGGCGAGTTGCTCGATCGTCTGGCGCCGCAGCTCGACCTGTCACTGCTGACCCCCTATGAGACCAGCAAGCCGGTTACCGGCTCGCGATTCTTCGGCCGCGAATTCGAGGTGCGCCGGATCCTGCAAACCGGTGACAGCAACTTCGCGATCATGGGGATTCGGCGCATCGGCAAGACGTCGCTGATGCGCGAGATCGAGCGGCAGCTTAAGGAACAGGCACAAGATGCGGAAAGCGACGAATCCTTGGAGCGCATCATCTTCATGGATTGCAGCGCGATCTCGTCCCCGAATAGCTTTATCCAGGAGGTCGTGCGCAAGCTGCGGCCGCAAGAACTGACCCGCCTCTCGTCCAAGCAGTACCCCATTTTCTTCCCTGACTTCTTGGAACGAATGTCGCAGCGCTATGGGGGTCCGATTGTCTTTTTCCTCGATGAGTTCGACAAGGTGCTCACCTGGCACTATGAGGATGACTCCCTGCTAAATGCGTTGCGCGCTTCCAGCAACCAGGGTTACTCGCGTTACATCGTCGGCGGTTTTCGCGATGTCATGCGTGCGTTCAGTGATCTGGATTCGCCTCTTTACAACTTTGCCAGGCCGATCCGGCTCAAGGAATTCAGCCGTGAGCAGGCTGCAGCGATGATCCTCGGTCCCCTGGAGAGGCTGGGGGTGCAATTCGAGCGCCGGAACGATGTGGTCAATCGCATTTTCGACGAGACTGCGGGCCAACCGAACCTTATCCAGTTCTACTGCAGCATCCTGGTCGAACGGCTGGACCGTGAGGCCAGCCGGTCCGTCTCGCCCGAGAGCCTGTTCGACGTGTACGGCAATGATGATTTCCGTGCATTTGTGCTAAGCACGTTCATGGATAACACGACGCATCTGGAAAAGGCCATCGTGTTCGCCGTGATGGCGGACCTGGGTGCAGAGCATCCTTTCGGCGTCCAGCAGATCGACGGCGCCTTGGAGCGTCGCGGCGTGGAGATCCCGCTTTCGGATCTGGATTTGGCTTGCCGTAACCTGGAGCTGGCAGGTACGTTTACTTCGCGCGGTCCATTGTTCCGTTTCGCCACGCCTGTCTTCCCGAGAATGCTGAGCGAGAATTACGACGTGGACTACCTGTTCCGCAAAGTGTTACAGGAAGGCATCTAGCTCATGGCAGACGGTGCGCCACCCTGGCGTGTGGTTCCCTACGAAGAGGCATCGCCGTTCAAAAAGGTGCGTGTGCGCGATGAAGCGCGGGTGCGCACGGTCGTGCGGCGCCTGATGAACGACGAGTGTGTTGCTCTGTTGGGCCCACCGATGAGCGAAAAAAGCCGCTTGCTGCGCGACGTGGCTGAAGAGCTGCTGCAAAGCGGTCGTTACCGGCCGCTGCACATAGACTTGTGGCGCACCCGGTCGAACGATGAGGCGGCTTTCTTCACAAGCCTGGCGGATCTGATTGCCAGTGAGCTGGGAGACGCCGCTCCGCGCGCTCCCGTGGAGTGTGGCGAAGCAATCGCAGACGCGCGTAGCTTCCAGGGTTATCTGGCGCAGGCCGCGAATAGCAGCAATACGAACATCGCTCTGCTGATCGATCACCTGCAAGCGTTGCCTCATGATCTCGTGCACAGCTTGCTCGTCGCGCTGCGTGCCGCGTACATGGAGCGCGAGGCAGATGCGCCGCACAGCCTGGTCGCGGTGGTCGCTGGCGGCATGAACCTGGTAGGTCTCTCCACCGGCCCTACCTCGCCGTTCAACATCGCGAAACCCGTGGTCGCCGAGCCCTTGACGGTGGAGCAAAGCCGCGCGCTTGCGGCGGCATCGCTGGAGGCCCTAGAGTGTTCGGCATCGGCACGCGGCATGGAGCGTCTCGTCCAATGGGGTGCAGGCGACCGCTACCTGATCACGCGACTGTGTGCGGATAGCTCAGAATTGGTCCGGCTGCACCGCCATCGCCGGGTGACGTCGGCGATTGTGGAGCGGGCCGGCGCGGCGCTTGTCGCGCACGGATCGCCGCCGCCGGTGCGCGCTGCCATCCGCATGATCGAGGAGGACCCGGACACTGTTTTGGATGTCCTCCACCTGTTGGATAATGACTCGTTGCCGCGTACACGCTCGCGCCAGGCGCCCACTCGCACCGGCACGGATCGCCTGCAGCTTTCCGGAGCTGTCATCCTGGCCGACGGATGTTACATGTTCATGAACGAGGTCTACCGGAGGGCCTTGGCCGCGCATTTCACAACGGATCGGGTTGGTCACGTGTTGCGGATTGCCGGACGTTGGAGCGAGGCGATTGCCTATCTGGCGCCGCGGCGCGCCCAGTTGGCCCGCCCCCAGCTTCTTGAAGCCATCGTTCAGTCGATTTATGCAAGTGACTCGTCAGAGCAGGCGTATGGGTTGCTGGCCGACGGTCTGCGCTTTGGTTTCGGCCTGGCCGACATTGGCATCTACCGCGCGCATCCCGCCGCGGCGCTGCTGCAACAGGTCTACCCGGCGGCCAGCAACGGACAGCCGGTGCATGTTGACCTGCGCGATCCCGGCTGCGTCGAAGCCCAGACGTTCAACTTGGGTAACTATGCCCTGCGGGGCAGCGCAGACGAGGCGCGCCTGGTGGTTTGCCTTGCCTCCACCGTTCGATCGCTCGGCGTGGTAACTGTTGAGCACTACGTGCAGGACCGCGATCCTCACGAGCTTCCCGACGAACTGCCGGACCTGCTGCGTTTTCTGCAGCATGCAGCGGGTGCGCTGGAAAACGTGATCACCCGTGGGGCCTACCGCGCCATCGGACAGGCCGTCCTCGATGCCAAGGCCATGCAGCCAACCGTCGAGCGTGTTCTTGACACGGTTGCTGAGGCGCTAGGGTGCGACTACGGCGTGTTGTACCTGACGGATGATGCGCGCCGCCAGCTTGATATGGCAGCCGGCGTCGGCACAGTGGTCACCCAGGAATGGCAGGCGCAAGCGCACTTTCCCCTGAACGGCCAGCATCCTGCTGTCACTGCACTGACAGGCGCCCGGATGATCACCGCGCGCGGCGGCGAGGATGCGCAGGACCGTGCTTTATTCGATCGTTTTGGCCTCCATCGCTACGTGCGCGTGTTTTTGCCTCTGGCGGCCGGGGGTGAACAGCTCGGCGTCTTGGAGCTCGGCTACGCGGTCGGGCGCGCGCGCCTCTCTGACGAGCACAAACGGACCCTCTCGGCCTTTGCCGATCAGGTGGCCATTGCCGTACACAACATGCTGCTGCTGCGGCGGACGGATGAGGCATTAGCCCGGAAGCTGGCAGAGCTGTCGGTTGGACGAGAAATTCAATTGAGCTTGCTGCCGAAAGCGTGTCCCACGATCCCCGGTTGGCAATTTGAGGCTGTCTATCAGGCCGCGCGTACGGTCGGAGGTGACTTCTACGATTTCTGTGATCTGCCCGGCCCACCCGCCCGCCTTGGCGTTGTGATCGCTGACGTGGCCGATAAGGGTGTGCCTGCTGCGTTGTTCATGGCATTAAGCAGGACAATCATTCGCAGCGTAGCTTTTACCGGCCGAGGTCCTGCGTCCGCGCTCATGCGCGCAAACCAACTGATTCTGGCCGACAGTCAGTCCGATTTGTTCTTGAGCGCGGTATACCTGGTGATCGAAACCGGCACGGGTCGTGTTTCTTACACCAACGCGGGTCACACCCGGCCGCTGCTTTACCGTGCGGCGAGCGGCGTGCTGAGCGAACTGACCCAGCGCGGCATCATCTTGGGTACGTTTGAGGAGATCACGTTGCGGGATGACCGCGTGGATCTTGCGCCAGGCGATGTGTTGGTGCTCTACACCGATGGGGTCACCGACGCGCTCAACGCTGACGGTGAGGAGTTCGGCGAGCAACGCTTGTTCGATGTGATAACGGCACACGCCAGGGGCAGCGCGCAGGAGATCCTGTGGGCGATCACCGGTGCGCTGGCGGGTTTCATCGACGGCACGGAGCCGGCTGACGACGTGACGTGTGTCGTTATCAAGCGCGGTTAATCAAGCGCGGCTAATCAAGCGCGGTTAGGGATCGAGTCGCGCACCTGTCACCGGCAGAAAGGCCGGTCCATTGACCACATCCGACCGGAACCGCGGAATGATCTGGTAGCCGCTGTCGGTCGTTTTCTCCCCAACATACTGTCCCAACACGCCTTGCGCCGCCCATGTCTCCCCGATGTTGACATACGGCCGGCGCCAGGACAGGCTCTCCGGGAAGTAGATGCGAATTATCCCGCCCCTGTCCTTGAGCACCAGCGCCTGGGGCTCGAATTTGATGACGGCCCCAACCACCTGCACGAGATGCCCTTCGTTGGCCTCAATGAGTCCAGCCGAGGTCACTGGCGCCGGAGTGATCGCTTTGCCGGGTCCAAGATAGGTCAGGTAGCTTGGGTCCGGGACAGACAATTCGGTCTCACCGTAGAAATTGCGCGTCCAACCAGTGACCCGCACCTGGTCGCCCAGAGCCAGCTTGCCATACTCGCCCGATCGCAAGTAGATCTTGATGCCCCCCGTCGCGTCCTCCAAGTAGATCGTCTTCGGGATGAGCCCCGGCGGAAACGTGACACTGCCGGTGATGGTTGCGCGCGTATCCTCGGGGGCCGCGCGTGCCGCGGCGACTGTTTGAGGGACTGTCGCAGTGGGGGCGACGTAACTCGTTCCGGATGACGGCGGCGATGACGGCCGCAGCCGGTTCGCTGCTCCAGGCGTAACCTCACAGTCGCCCGTCCATTCCCCTGTCCCGTCCCCGTCGCGGCAGTAGCTGCGATCATCACCGGGACCACCATTGTAGGTGAATTGGTCCGCCAGCGCCCCGTCGCTCCGCGTCAAGGTGATGGTGTCGCGCCAATCCCCAAGCGAAAGGCGAGTTTGCGCCCGATACAACAGCAGGAAGCTATGCGGCCAGATGACTGTGCCCGCGGGGAGCCTGTACGTACTGGTATCATCCGAGATCGTCCAGCCATCCAGCGCCGCAGGCGATGGCGCGGCGTTATACAGTTCGATCCATTCATCCGCAAAAGTGGCCTCCCCATCGTTGTCCCAGTCCACCTGTTTGGGATCGGGCAAAACCTCGTTCAGTGTCACTTGGAACGGCTGCTGGGGCAGGGGCGTCGGCGTCGCGGTCGTGGTCGGTGTGGCGGTTTGTGTGGGGGTGGTAAGTGTTCCCAGGGTCGGCGTCGCGGTGGGAGTCTGTGTTGGCGTAGGCGTAGCTGCGACCGCAGGCGCCCCAGGGTTGGGCGCTGCCTGCACTTGCCAATCCAGCGCCGTGTCGCTATCAGCAACACCGTCGATTCGGGCGAGGGACTGTCCCGGATCGACGCCGCTACAGGGCGGGTCGAAGACGTCCTTGTTCGTCCCGTAGCTCATGGCATCGACCACGCTGTTATCGGGTGCCAGGAGCTGGACTGCATCCCCGCTGTTACCAAGTCCGTTTCCGATTGTTCCTTTCAGGCCGATCAGCTTGCCGGAGAAGGTGGGATGCTCCGCAGTGAACATGGCCGACCTCGCCGCGATCACCGCGAATTCTCCCGGGGCTAACTCGAACGACGGCAATTCATCCTGTCCGGCGTTATCCTTGATCCACCAACCCACCAGGGCCACCTTAACTATTGTCGGGTTGTGAACCTCGACCCATTCGTAATCATTATCCGTTCCTTCTTGCAGCGCATCGTAAAGCACTTCGGAAAGCAGCAGCCTTGGCCACCCCCCCGGGGGCGTCACCGAGACGGTCGGGGTCGGTGTTGCGGTGAGTGTGGCCGTGGCTGTGACAGTGGGCGTCAGCGTGGCGGTCGGGGTGGTGGTCGCCTGTTCGGTTGGCGTAGGGGTGAGCGTGTCGCCGGCGGTGACCGTTGACGAAGGCGTCGTCGTGGGCTCGCTGCTGGGAGTGAGGGTCGGTGTGAAGGTGGAGGTGGGTGTGTCGGTGGCTGGTGGTGGTGCGGATGCTCCCCCCGGCGTGGGCGTCCCCGTCACCCAATCGCCCGCGCTGTCACTATCCGCATCCGGCGGCTGGCGCGCCAGAGACTGGCCTTCATTCACATCCGGGCAAGGCGGATTGAAGGCGCTGGAATCGGAGCCATAGCTTACTGCATCAATCGTCCCTCCGCCTCCATCCACCAGGGAGAGGACATCGCCCGAGTTGCTTAATCCGTTGCCGATCGGCCCATCGAGCGACACAAGGGCGCCGGTGAAGCCGGGGTTTGCACCCCGAAAGTCACCCTCATTGCTGGCGATAACCAGATACTGGCCGGGTCCGATGGTGGGTGCTGGCAACGGGTCGGTGCTCGTGTTGTCCCTTATCGTCCAACCGGTCAGGTCAACCGCGTTGGACGTTGGGTTGTACAACTCGACCCACTCCGCCCCCGGCTCACTCGCGGCCGGGTCGTAGAGCACTTCACTGATGAGCGGGTGGTCGGCGGCGGTCCCTTGAGTCGTGGCGGGGGCCAGGAACAAGGAGCAGAACAAGATCAGGGCAAGGGAAGCGTACAGGCAGCGATGCGGCATGATGTCCACCTTTTGTGTTGGCGTCGTTGGCGCAGCGAGAGAAGGAGTCATGCTTCCGAGGTGATTATATGACTGTGAAAACCAACCTGTCAACTGGGGAAGTGACAAAAAACTCGCCGTCTCCTGACGAGTGACGGCGAGTCCGTACCAGTGCTCTATTAGCGAATTGACTCAGGTCAGATAATCGCGTAATTTCCGGCTGCGGCTGGGGTGACGAAGCCGGCCCAGCGCCTGCGCCTCGATCTGCCGGATGCGCTCGCGCGTCACGCCGAATTTCTTGCCCACCTCTTCGAGTGTGTATGAGTACCCATCCACCAGGCCAAAGCGAAGCTGCAGGATGCGCACCTCACGCGGGGTCAACGACTCGAAGATTTCGTCGATGACCTGTCGCAGCATGGTCTGAGAGGCCGAGTCGGTCGGGCTTTCGGCCTCCTCATCCTCGATGAAATCGCCCAGGTAGCTGTCCTCTTCCTCGCCTACCGGCATCTCCAGCGACAGCGGCCGCTGTGAGACGCGAATGATCTGCTCCACCTTACGCGGCGGAACGCCCAGGCGCTCGGCGATTTCCTCGGTCGTCGGGTCGCGACCCAACTCCTGCACCAACTGCCGGCTGGTGCGCGTCAGCCGGTTGATCTGTTCGTACATGTGCACGGGCACGCGGATGGTGCGCCCCTGATCTGCGATGGCGCGTGTCACAGCCTGGCGAATCCACCACGTCGCATAGGTGCTGAACTTATAGCCGCGGCGATAGTCGAATTTCTTTACAGCGCGGATCAGACCGATGTTGCCTTCCTGGATGAGGTCCAGGAACGGCACACCCCGACCCACGTACTTCTTGGCGACGCTGACGACGAGACGGGAGTTGGCCTTGATCAGGTGCTCCTGTGCTGCCTGGCCATCCCGCACGGCGAGCAATAGCTTATCGCGCTCGTCCGGATCCTCGACACCCAGGGTCAGCTTCTGCCGGGCTTCGCGCCCGTGCTCCATCCGCTTGGCGAGACTGACCTCTTCATCGGCGGTCAGAAGCGGGACCCGTCCGATCTCCTTCAGGTACAGGCTGATCGAATCGTCAATGTCGATCAGGTCCAGGTCGATATCCAACTCTGCTGGCTCAGCTCGTTCGTCTTCAGCCGCCTCGTTGTCGTCTCCTTCACGAAAAGCACTGACCTCGATGCCCTGTTCAAATAAGTTGGCGAACAGGTCTTCGAGTTGCTCCATATTGGTTTCGGCTTCTGGGAAGGCATTCAGGACATCATCGTAAGTCACAAAGCCTTGGTCGCGCCCCAGGGTGAACAGTTGCGCGGTCGCTTCTTTGGACTTGCTTGGGCTGTCGTCCTGACCCTCCCCATCGACTTCGGGTTGGTGTTCTAGCTCGTCATCTAGTGCGCCCATCAGCACACTCCTTCACCGGACTCTTAAAGTCGTAAATTCCGTCGTCAATGGCCCACACCGCGTCACAGTGTGCACATCTTAACGTGTTATGCTCGGCACTTAGTTCCGTTGCGGTGCAGGCCGGGCAGCGGAATGGACTGCCAATAGTGGTCGGCCCGTTCCCCAGCCGCGTCGTACGGAGAAATAGACTGGGCGATAATTTCCAGGCAGCGCTGATCTTTTGAATGCTCCCGTCAAGCGATGCCAGGACCGTTGGGGGAACGAGTCGCTTCAGGGACCCCGAGCGAAAATGTGAGACCGCGCGCCCGGCTTCAAGTCTAAAACCTGCGCTGCGCAACTGCTCCTTCATCCAGTCAGGATGAAAATCGAAATTAAGACTGGCGAACTCGTAGGGATCCGAGGTGAAAGGTGACCAACTTTGCCGGCGGAGCAAGTAGCGCCCGATGGCCTTTATGTTGCGTTTGTTGGCATATTCAAGGATGTAGGCGCCCCGCGGTTGAAGCGTCTCTGCTATACCTCGTAAGGCGGCGGCGACGTCAACCAGGTGATGCAACACCCGGACGGTTACGGCGGCATCGCAGGCGCCGGGAGCCAGGGGAAGATGGTAGATATCAGCCGCAACGTAGATAAACCGCCCGGATCGTCCGAGCCGTTCCTGCGCTTCGCGGAGGCCTGACTTGGCATAATCGAGCAGAATCACTTGATCGTAACCGCTGTAGAGGTCGGTCAGCCGGCCAAATCCGGCGCCAAATTCGACAATACGACGACCCTTCGCCGGCAACAGGTGGCGTAGTGCGATGCGCTCAGCCAGGTCTTCATATTCGCGTCCCTGGCCTTCCCAAAATCGGGCTCGATAGCTCGTGCCCTCATAGTCACAGATCGTGTAATCTCGCTCCAAATCGCTTCGCCGCCCCTCTACTGTTTCACGTGAAACATCTTGCCGCCGCCAGCGCAGGATCACGGAAACTATCATCCCATAATTAACAAGAATGGGCGGTGGCTAACCCACCGCCCATGTCGGCTTGCGCTTCTGCGACATAATTATAGCACGCTCTGTCAATCCCTGGCGTGGTATGGATGATAAACATGCCAAATAATGCGCCAGCTTATGATCAGATGGCGCGTGGGGCTATCTGACTCCTGTTACAGCGGGCCGCTCGGATTGCGATGGCGATACACGATCCGGCCTTTGGTCAGATCGTAGGGCGAAAGCTCGACGCGCACCCGGTCACCCAGCAATACGCGAATGTAGTACTTCCGCATCTTGCCAGACAGATACGCCAGAACTTCGGGTCCATTTTCGAGCTTGATCCGGAATGTTGTGTTCGGCAGAGCCTCCACAACCTTTCCATCCAGGGTCAGCTTCTCCTCTTTGTTTGTCATGCCTTGTCACCTTCTGATCGGGCCACCAACCGGGCTAGGTCAGTGGCCCACACCTATGGCGTGCGGAGGAGCAGGCCTAGCGCATGCTCTCGCGACCCTCGCGGCGCCGCTGCGCCTGCCGCGCCTTACGGATCGCCTTCTGCTTCTTTAGACGCCGCAATTCGCTCGGCGGCGTGAACCAGCGCTTCTTGCGGACGGTAGGCAGGATGCGCTCCTTCATCACTTCCTTGCGGAAGCGTTTGAGCAGCGACTCCTGGGACTCCCCGGTTCGCAATGTCACGGTTGCCATGCACTCACCCCCTTCCCCGCCAGGTCTTCCAACACCAGTCACCTTAACAATAAAACCTCACCTTGCGGTGAGGCCCCTCGCTTGCCTGTTACAGAACCGATCACGCTGCTACATCCGCCGTCAGCCTTCCGTTCAGAAACTGACTCGTTCGCGCCGTGTGTTACGTTTCCTTCTTTCAGGCCATCCGCGCTCCTGCCAGGGACACGTGTGGGATATTGGGCCGACCGCAGTATAGCGTATACTGCAGGTGGTGTCAAAAACAGCACGGAATCCCGCTGCCAGGTCAGCGAGACGATCTTGCGCCCCCCTCCGGGGGCTTTCGCAACCCCTGCATGAGGCGGCGCCACGCGCTTTGGGCGTTCGTCGCCCGCTGCTCGTCGATCTCGTGATCCGAATAGCGAGCATCAACGAAGGCTGCCGTCAAATCTGTGACGTCGGTTTCCGTCTCAGGCCACGTCTCGGCCAGGTCCTTCGCATACTCCAGTGGCGTCCTGTGGCTGGGTCGGGGCTTCCCGCCTTCCGTGGCTTCCTGCACTGCACGAAGGTAGTATTGGCGTACTTTGCCCCTCGGCGTCGCCGGCGCCCGGACACCTTCCCGCTCTGTCGAAAGCCGCGGCACTTTGCGCCGTACGCGTCTGAGCCTGAGAACAGCGCTGTTCAGTTGCCGCGTCATCGCCAGGCTGAAACGTTTCTGCCGCGCACGCCACCACAACCGCATGTGCAGTAATCGCTCTCCCAGCGGGCCCTGCAGCAACTCGGTGGATCGCAAAAAGTTCACCAGGAGAAACCCTGTCACCAACACGATCATGATCCACAAGACCGCTCCCCCCAACCAGGGGGGCAGCCGGCTCGTCATTTCTGCCTGGGAAGGGATCGTTAGGGGAAAGGGGGCCGGTTCGGCCTGGGCCGCTTCTTCGTTTGCAGCGCCAAAGAGGGTGCGTAGCATCTGCTCAACCAGTGCAAAGAGCATGCCGAACAGCAGGACGAGTCCCATTATGATTCGTGCCAGTAGCGCGAAGAACCACTCTATCGCCAGGGCCAGCCAGCCGGTCTGTCCCAACGGCAGCAAGAGCGCGACCAGCGCGACCAGCCCGACAAAGGCAAGGCTGATGCGATGCCACCGGCTCAGCATTGCCTTGTTGATCTCCACATCCTGGTTGAACCACCTGCCGCGCAGAACTGCGAGTCGGCCGTGGCTCATGAGCAGCAGCCCGGCCAGAAAATAGCACACCAGGCTGGCCAGCGCTTCGGGGCGTAGTCCTAATCCTCGCAGACTCGCGCGCAGCAGGCCGGCTGGGGTCGTGGTGATGGCGACGCGCGTCAAGGCCGCACATACCACGAGCAGCATCCCGGAACTGATCCAACGCAGCGCAAAGCGCTGGAGAATGTCGGCGCGCGCCATCGGTATCGCCACGCGCCACTGGCTCTTGCTGTCGCCCCACTCCCGGCTGCGTTGTGCTGCAACCTCGTCGGGCTGAATCGCCAGGTCCAGAAAATCCGCCGTAACGCCGATCGCGAAGCCCCAAACAAAGAGCAGGGTGAGGGACGCAAACAAAAACTCGCCCGTGAAGAACAACGCGGGGTCCATCAGCCAGGCTTGCAGCGCGCCAGGGCCCGGAAATTCCTCATAAAGCGCCCACACAACGAGGCGCGTCGACCACCAGCAGCAATACCACCTCGCCGAGTCGAAAGACCATCCCCCGCCGATCGCGCCACGTGGGACGCCCCAAGAGACTGGTCGTCACGACGCCGAAGATCCCCGCGATCGCCGCCGCTGGGAGCAGGTAGATCGGCCATTCAAATCCGAGCCCAATGCGTATCAGCCCCGGACCTGCGGCCAGGCTGGCCGCCATCAGAGCGATCAGCGCGAGACGAAACAGGCTGACCTGCCAGGCTTCATCCCGATACTCTGCAAAAGGTTGGCCTCCGCCCCTACCCGGCATGCTACGCATAACGAGCTCCTAAGCCAACACCGGTTTTAAGGATCTGCCAGCGCCGCAGAGCGGCTTCGTCCGCTACCTCGAAGGCGCCGACGCCTAAGCGGCGGCAGCGCTCCTTGATCACCGCGAAGTGCGCATGCGGCTCAACCGCAACCAGCACCGGGTTCAAACCTGCTCGATAGAGGCGGCCGAGCGCCGCGGACGTTGCTTCATCGCCCGTTGCCGTCACTGCAATCACCGTCGTCCCCCAGGCCAGGTTCACCGTCGCCTGGGGCAGCCATTCGGGCAAGGAGCGGGTCTCGCCCGCCTGAACGCGAGCCAGCCACTCCAGCAGCTTCATCAGGTGAGTGCGACCGGACCTCGGCGAGATGCTCCAGCATGTCGTGTTCGTCAATTCATCGTGGCCATTGCTGCCCAATCCCACCTCCTGGCGCTGTTCGATCAGGTAATTCGCCAGTGATGCGGCAACAACGATAGCCCATTCCGTTCCACTATAGCGGTACGACCGGGAATACGCGGGCATATGGAGGTCGACAAAGATAGTGGTGGACAGGGAGACGGCCGGCTCAGTTTTCTTTACCTGCAACTGGCCAGCGCGAGCGCTGGTCTTCCAGTCAATCCCGCGAATTGGATCACCGGGTTGGTAATTCCGCACGCCGCTGACGCGGGTCGGGTCCGCAAAGATGGGCTGGCGGCTGGCAATGGTTCCGTACGGTGCGCGTGAGCTCAGCGGTACGTGCATCAAGGTAACGACGCGCGGATATACAACGAGGGGGCGAGGCTCCTCGGCCGTCCCGCGTGCCTCCGCGAATCCAAACAGGTCGCCCGAGGTCAGGCGTCCGGGGCCGATAGGATAGAAACCGCGCTGGTGCCCTGAAAGCTCATAATGCAACGTCACCTGTTCCTTGGGGCCAAGCGCCATCGCCTGCAGCAAACGGCTGCTGCCAGATAGCTTTGTGGGAGGCGACTCATCGTAGTGCAGCCAGGGGACCGGCAGGATGCTGCGATTCCGAATGCTGATTTCGACGGTAGTCGTTTCGGCCGTAAAGATGTGGTCGACAAAACGGCGTTCAACCGACAGCTGCTTCAAGCTGCGCGCAGCCCACCACCGCGCCAACCCATAGCTCCCGGCCAGCACATAGACGAGGTAGAAGACGATGTCCATCCGAAGCAGGATAGCAACGATTAGGAAGAACAGCAGGACAATGGGGAGCTCAGCCATCGTTAGTCGTCTTCGGGGGACGGCGCCTCCGTTATGTTGCGGCCTGCGCCAGCTATCACGACCACGTATTCGCCCCTTGGTTTTGCGTGCTGGACCAACGCGAGTAGCTCCGCGATCGTGCCGCGCTCGACTGACTCGTGCAGCTTGGTCAGCTCATGCGCCAGGGCCGCGGGTCGGTCCCCGTAAATGCTGAGCGCATCTTGCAGGAATTGTGCGACCCGGTACGGGCTCTCATAAAAGACCAATGTATGTGGCGAATCAACATCAACCTGGAGGAATCTTCGGCGCGGTCCACCTTTGTGGGGCGCGAAGCCGCGATAGGTGAAGCTGTGGACGGGGAGGCCGGACAGTACCACGGCCATGATGACCGCCGCCGGCCCCGGCGCCATACTGACCGTTTCGCCTGCCTCGATGGCCCGGCGGAGGATGGTATAGCCAGGGTCCGAAATGCCTGGGGTGCCCGCTTCACTGACCACCGCCACTGACTTCCCGTCGGCCAGCAAACCCATGATGCGGTCGCCGGCGCGATCCTCGTTGTGTTCATGGAAGGCCATTTGGGGCTTCGAGATCCCGAAGTGCTTGAGCAGGATGCCGGTCTTGCGAGTATCCTCGCTCGCGATGATATCGACGCTTCGCAGGATCTCCAGCGCTCGTAGGGTGATGTCGCCGAGGTTGCCGATAGGTGTCGCCACCAGGTAGAGCATATCAGGCCTTCCCAAGGTCGAGCGGCGTCTGGGCGAGCAGCTCGGCAATGATGATGCCGGCGGTGCGGCCGCGCAATGCGCTTTCCGGGTGTACCAGGCATCGATGGGCGAGGGTGAGCGGCGCAAGCCGCTTGACGTCGTCGGGCAATACGTAATCGCGGCCGTGCAGTGCCGCCCATGCCTGGCTGGTCTTGTAAAGCGCCAGCGAGCCGCGAGGGCTCGCTCCCAGCAGCAGGTCGGGCTGGGTGCGTGTCGCCTGGACGAGCCGGATGATATAGTTGCGCACGGTCTCGTCTACGTGGACCTCCCAGGCGAGCTGCGTGAGTTCTGGCAGCCGCAGCCCTTCGAACACTGGCCCAAGGCTTTCGATGGGATGCTGCCGCTGCAAATTGAGCAACATCTGCCCCTCAGCCGCCGCATCCAGGTAACCCAATCGCAATCTTAATGAGAAAACGGTCCAACTGCGCCTCAGGCAGCGGAAAGGTTCCCTCGTATTCAATCGGATTCTGCGTTGCCAGCACGATGAAAGGCCGCGCCAGGGCGCGTGTGACGCCATCCGCAGTGACCTGCCGTTCTCCCATGCACTCCAGCAGCGCAGATTGCGTCCGCGGCGTCGCGCGGTTGATCTCGTCTGCCAGCAATAGATTTGCGAACGCCGGGCCAGGGATGAAGTCGAACTTGCCAGCCTGCTGGTTATAAACCGATACGCCCGTAACGTCATTCGGCAACAGATCAGGAGTACATTGCAGGCGGCGGAATGTGACGTCGAGGGAGCTTGCGACCGCGCGGGCCAGCATGGTCTTGCCGACGCCAGGTACATCCTCGATCAGCACATGTCCTTCGCACAGCAATGCCGCGAGGATCAGCTCGATCGCATCGCGTTGTCCAAGGATGACTTTCTCGACATTGTTGATCACGCGATCGGCGAAAACCTGGATTTCGTTCACGGTGTCAGCTCCTGCACGTAAGAGAGAGTTTATCACAGCGAATGACCACTTGACAAAAGAACAGCCGTTCAGTATAATGTCCACAAGAACATAGTTTCGTGTCGCAACTTCGAGGAGTAAACACAATGAGCCTATCCGATCGACAAGTACGCATACTCCAGTTCATTCGTTCGTATCTGGAGGAGCACAGCTATCCGCCAACCATCCGGGAAATCGGCAAAGCTGTCGGCATCCCTTCGACATCGGTGGTAAAGTACAACCTTGAGCGCTTGCAAGAAAAGGGCTACATCGAGCGCAGCGAAGAAGTCTCGCGCGGCTTGAAGCTCGTAGGCGGCCCCAGGTTGGTGTCCATCCCGCGCAGCGAGGTGCTCGGGATCGTGGAAGTGCCGAAGCTGGGCAAGATCTCGGCCGGCGAACCGATCCTCGCGTTCGGACAGCAGGATGATCCCTACGCCGGGGAGATGCTGACGCTGACCTCGGACCTGGTTGGTGATCCCACACATGTCTACACGCTGCAGGTCAAGGGCGATTCGATGATCGATGCCCTGGTCAACGATGGCGACTGGGTGGTGATTCGACACCAGAATACTGCGCATCCGCATGAGATGATTGTAGCGTGGCTGCGAGACCGCGAAGAGACCACGCTCAAGTACTACTTTCCGGAGGGCGAGCGCGTCCGGCTGCAACCGGCCAACCCCGCCTATCACCCGATCTTCGTCAAAACGGACCAGTTGGAAATTCAGGGCAAGGTGATCGCGATCGTCCGGCAAATCCCGCAGTAATCTGGCAGGGTGAGGAGTCAACCCATCATGACTCTCTTCACTTCGCGCCTCCGCGTGAGTAATCTCGCCGCATGACCGTCACACTGTCCAGATCATTCTACGCTCGAGACAGCGTGGCGGTTGCGCGGGCATTGCTGGGCCAGCGCCTGGTGCGCGTGCTCAATGGCGTGCGCCTTGCCGGCCGAATTATCGAGACCGAGGCGTACGCCGGGCCCGATGACTCTGCCTCCCACGCCTATCGGCGCACCCCGCGCAGCGACATCATGTACGGCCTGCCGGGGCGTGCTTACGTCTATTTCATCTACGGAACCCACCACTGTCTCAACGCCGTGACCGATGCGGACGGCGTCCCCGGTGCGGTCCTGATCCGCGCATTGCTTCCCCAAGAGGGCGTTGACCTGATGTGGCAAAATCGCGGCCTGCCCCCGCAGCCGGTCGTGCAGACGGTTCGCGGCATTGCCGATGGCCCCGGCAAGCTATGCCAGGCCTTGGGCATCTCAATCTCGGAAAATGGCCTTGATCTGACAGAGAACGCCCGGCTTTTCATTGAGGACGATGTAACAGCACCGGTGGATCAAATCGAGGCGACGCCGCGTATCGGCGTCCGCGGGGACGAGGAAACCCGCGCGCGGCCCTGGCGTTTCGTTTGGTCACCGCCGCCGCGGTAGCAGCCGCCGCAACGTCGCCATTTCAGGCGTCCGGAGCGCAAGGGCAACCCCCAGAAACACCGGTGCGCCCACCAGAAGCCCCCCAATCCCGACGAGAGTCTTTGATCCGCCTGCCCATTGACTGGACGCCCAGATCAGCACCGCTGCCATGACGGCAGACGCAGCCGCGGTCTTACCGATCGTGGCCCACAGGCCTTTCCAGTCCAGGCCGCCGATCCTGCGCGCCAACAGGGCGAAGAGCAGCACCATCTCCAATGTCGTCGCGATTGTGTTGGCGAGCGCCAGCCCGCCGTGTGCCAGTCGGCCCCGCAGGATCATACTTAGCACTACGTTAAGCGCCATTGCGCCGACCCCGATGATCACCGGCGTGCGCGTGTCGTGCAGTGCAGAGAAGGCGCGTGCCTGGATCTCCACGGCGGAGTGCCCGATCAGGCCCAGGCTGTAAAACGCGAGCGCAAACGTGGTCAAGGCCGTCGATTGAGTTGTGAATTCCCCGCGTTCGAGCAGCAAGCGCACCAGGGGCGTGCGCCAGACGAGGAGGCCGACTGCTGCCGGGATAGCCAGGAAGAGCACCCGCGTAAAGTCGTCGTCACCGTCCGCCGCAGTTCCTGCCGCCGGCCCTGCGCCTCAAGCGACGCAAAAGTGGGAAATGCGGCGGTGGCGACGCCTTGTGCGACGATCCCCTGCGGCAGCAGCATCAGCAACCACGCGTAGTTCAGCGCGGCCAGGCTTCCGGTGGAGAGCGAGGACGCGAGCAGCGTGTTGACCCAGAAATTAACCTGCACGGCGGCGAGGCCCAGCACACGCGGCCCCATCAACCGCGCGACTTCGCGCACCTTCGGGTCCTCCAGCCCCAACGTCGGCGTGTAACGGGCGCCGTACCACCACAGGCCGAACAATTGCACATCCAGGTGTAACGCTGCGCCGACAACAACACCCAGCACCAGGCCGAACACGCCGAAGGTCGGCGCAAGGAACCAGGCCCCGGCGATGATCGATAGGTTGTATAATATCGGCGCCAGCGCGGGCAGCAGGAAGTGTTGGAAGCTGTTCAGGACGCCCATGACGATGCCGCTGACGCCGAAGATAACCGTGCTGACCAGCATCCAGCGCACCAGTTCTGCCGTGAGCGCCTGCTGTGCAGCTGAGAAGCCGGGCGCAAGCACCGTGTGCACCAGCCACGGCGCAGCGAGTGCCAGCAGCACGCGGCCAGCGCGGTCAGCAGGATAAGCACTAGGTTGACGATCGAACTGAAGAGCCGCCAGCCGTCCTTGAGGTCTTTGCGGGCCAGGCAGCCGGCGAACACGGGGATGAATGCTGAGCCGAGCGCGCCGCCCGCAACGAGTTGGAACAGCAGGTCTGGCACGCGGAATGCGGCTTGATACGCGTCCAACTCCGCGCTCGTGCCGAAGCGCGCGCCGATGATCATCTCGCGTGCCAGCCCCGCGACGCGGCTGATTAAGAACAGGCCCATGACGAGCACCGCGGCGCGGGCGATTTGCCGTGTGGCGCCGGATGAGGCAGAGATGGGGCGAGCGGTCATGGCGGCGATTATAGCATTGCGCGGGTGAACCCGCATACTGTAGGGGCGCCCTGCGCAAAAGAAAGGAACCGACATGGGTCGTGAAGATCAGGGCGTGGCGGCCAGCCGCCATCGTTACCATGTGGTCCCGCGCACGCTCTGTTTCGTGCGTGACGGCGACGAGGTGCTTCTGTTGAAGGGCGCGCCGCACAAGCGCATCTGGGCGGGACGCTACAACGGCTTGGGCGGCCACGTCGAGGCTGGTGAGGATTTACTCGGCGCGACCCTTCGTGAGGTCCGCGAAGAGGCCGGCCTGGAGGTGCATGACGTGCGTCTCGTGGCAGTGGTTCACGCAGACGGCGGCGACGCCCAGCTCGGCATCCTCTTCTTCGTCTTTACTGCTTGGGCAGACACCAAAGATGTCATCGAATCGTCGGAGGGGTCGTTGCACTGGGTTCCACTTCTAGCCCTCCCCGTCGAGGACATGGCGTCCGACCTGCCCGTCATCCTGCCCCGCGTGATGGCGCTCCCGCCGGCTGCACCCCCACTCTTTCTTGCGTACCGTTACGATGAAAAGGACCAGCTCGTGATCCGTTTCGCTGAACCCGTCTGACATTGCCTTAAAGTGCTTTACATTCGTTCTGGATTGTGGTATTAGTTTCAATGACGGTCATGCATACTCCGTAGCATCGTCGACTTTGCCGTCTGCCTCCTGAATGATTTGTCCCGGCTTGCCTGCATATCTAGCGGATTTCATCACTTTGCTACGATAAATTCTATGTCCGTGGTGCCTTTCAAAGGGGAGGTTTGCAGCGATGTCTGGTCTCCGCTCTCTGCGCCTCGTATTGGTGTTCACCCTGCTCCTTGCGCTCGTGCCCCCTGTTTCAGCCCGATCCACCATTCCCATCCCTGACGCAAAACCACTGGCTGCCAATGGTGTCTCGGGACTAGTTTGGCATGATACGGACGCCGATCGACTGCAAGGGGGCAGCGAGCCAGGCCTGCCCCATGTCAAACTTTGCCTGTACCAGGAGCTTGCCCCTCCTAACGGCCACGTGGACCCCGGCGAGTCGCCGATCGCCTGCGCGTTCTCCAGTGGGATCGACGGGACGTTCACCATCACCGACGTGACTCCGGCCGATTATGTGCTCGCCGTGGAAACGGCGACCGTGCTATCGCTCTACGAACTGACCACCGCGAGCACCGAGTTCGGCACGCTGAGCATCGAAGCGGAGATGCTGACCGGCTTCGATGTGGGCTACCGCACCAACCTGCCCGCCGATGTGGACAACGACTGCACGGTGGACGTGGTGGACATCGAGATTGTGTCGACCGCATTCGGGTCTACCTCATCCCCATACGACCTCAACGGTGATGACATTGTGGACGAGCTCGATCTCGAGATCGCAGCGCGGTTCTGGGGCAGCCGCCACGCCTGTGACTTTGCGGATGGCGACCTTGACTGGCTCCCCGATGCCTTCGAGGACCCAAACGCAAATGGAACGGTGGACCCCGGCGAAAGTGATCCGGGTTTCGCCGATACCGATGGGGATGCGCTCGACGATTATCACGAAGTGATGTTCTATGGCACGGATCCGTTGGCGAGGGATAGCGACGGCGACGGGCTGGACGACCGTGACGAGGTGCTCAACTACGCCAGTGATCCCGAGAATGCGGACTCTGACGCGGATGGCATTTCTGACGGGGTTGAGGTCCACTTCACGGGCACCGACCCCGTGCGCGGAGACACCGATGGCGACGGTCTTCTCGATCCGGTTGAAGACGCTGACTACGACGGCGTCCTCGACGCAGGGGAGACCTCGCCCAACAGCGCCGATACGGATGAAGATGGGTTATGGGATGGCAACAATGTGGTCCAAGCCCTTGCGCTGGCCGCGGCCATGCCGGAGGTGTCCATCCTGCCGATGGCCGACACCATCTTTGGCGAACTGGATGCAGGGACGAATCCCCGCCTGGCTGACACCGACAGTGACACCATCGGCGACGGTGAGGAAGTGCGTCTCGGCACGAACCCGCTGGCTCCGGATACGGATGCGGATGGGTTGAACGACGCTGAGGAGCTGAGCGAGGGGATCGACGGCTTCTTCACCGATCCGAAGTCGGCCGACTCGGACGCCGACACAATTGAGGATGGCGCGGAGCGGGATTATGGCTGCAATCCGCTCATCGTGGACGGCGATGGCGATAAGCTCGATGACGCCCGCGAGCTGAAGGAAGCGGGAACGCTCTGCAATGACCCGGACAGCGACGACGACGGCTTGCTCGACGGCGCGGAAGTAGACGTGTACGGAACCGATCCCCTGTCTGGCGACAGCGACGAGGACAAGATGCCCGACCCGTGGGAGGTCGAGCATGCTTTGAATCCGTTGGCCGACGACGCCGGCGCCGATCCAGATGAGGATCTCGTGATTAACCTGCGCGAGTACATCGGCGCGGACGGCGACCCGGCCACCACCGCGGATGCCACGGATCCGAACAACCCAGACACCGACGCCGATCTGCTCTCAGATGGGGACGAGCTGGACAAATACCTTACCAAGGCGTACGACAGCGACAGCGACGGCGACCAGGCGCGCGACGGCGATGAGGTCCGCTTCGGAACCTACCCGCTAGTTTCCGACAGCGACGGTGACGGCATCCCCGACGGCGTCGAGGCCGCGTGGGCGGTGGACGTCGACAACGACGGCCTGATCTGCGCGCTAGACTTGGACTGCGACGGTGATGGCATCCCGGACAACCAGGAGGACACGGACCTGGATGGCAAGATCGCAGGGGACACGAATGAAGACCGCCGCCGGGACGCGGGCGAGACCTGGACGGAGAGCGATCCCGCATCGGTCGATAGTGACAACGACGGCATGTCCGACGACTGGGAGGTCGCTCATGGCTTCGATCCCAGGAACCCGGCTGACGGCGACAGCGATGCGGATGCCGACGGCCTGACCAACACCCTGGAGTGTTCGCTTGGCAGCAACCCTCGCGCGACCGACAGCGACGGCGACTCCCTGCCCGACGGGTTCGAGCACGCCCAGGGCCTGGACCCCACGGATCCTGCCGACGCCGACCAGGACAAGGATAGCGATGGCCTCTCGAACCGGGTGGAGTACGCGGCCGGCCTGCCCATCGACGACTTCGACGCGGATGACGACGGCCTGCGTGATGGTGAGGAGCTCGCCTGGTCCGCGGACACGGACGGCGACGGGACGATCGACGCGAAGGATGCCGATGCAGACAACGACGGCATCGTGGACGGCGTCGAGGTGTTCAATTACACCACCTCTCCCGTGTTGGCCGACACCGACGGCGATACCCTCTCGGACTACACCGAGCTGTTCACCTGCCATTCTGATCCGCTGCTGGTCGACACCGACGGCGATACCCTGGCTGACGATGAGGAAGTGCGGCTGGGCGCCGATGACTATCTCACGAACCCGCTCAGCCGCGACACGGACGGCGACACCCTCACGGACGACTTCGAGGTGACGACCGACCCGACCCGGGCCGACACCGACAGCGACGGTGCGGACGACGCCCAGGAGATCATCCTGGGCTCGAACCCGCTCAACCCCGACACCGACGCGGACGGCTTGGCGGATGGGCAGGAGATCAGACTGGGGACCAGCCCGACCAGCCCGGACACGGACGGCGACGGCGTGCCGGACGGCATCGACCCCGATCCGCTCTCGGTGGACACTGACCGAGACGGCCTGCGGGACGGTGTGGAGCTGGTGCCCGGCTGGAACGGCGACTGGATGGAGGCCGAGGACGGGGACGCACATCCCAGCGCGGTGACGACCGACCCGGATTTCGGCAATGAGGTGGCGATGCGAGGCGGGGGCGACGAGGTCGTGAACTGGACCAGCATCGAGCTGGGACCCGGCGCCTATCGTGTCCTGGTGCGTGGCCGCGCCGTGAAGTACCCCCGCGACCTGATGCGGGTTGAGATTCTCGCCGGCAAAACGCCTCTCTTCGAGCGTGAGTATCCGCTGATGTCGGGCGTATACCGCTGGCATAGTTCTGATCTCATCACCCTGGCTGCGCCCGCAACGTTGCAGGTGGTTGTCCGCGACCTGGGTGAAGCTGAAGCGAGTGTGATGGTGGATCAACTCATGATCGCGGCCGCGGACGACGAGTTTGCTTTCTTACGCACCCTGGCGCTCGACGACGACACCGATGAGGATGGGCTGACCGACGGCGATGAATCGGCCGAGCGCACGCTCTGGTTGGAGGCGGAGGACTACCGCGAATCGGGGCAGGGGCTCGTGGCCGACCTCGGTGCGTCAAACAGCTTCGCGTTAGCCACGGCCTCTCTCCAGGAGACCATGGTGACCTTCGCGCCCGAATACAAGTTCCTGCCGGGGGAGTACCAGGTCTTTGCACGCGTCCGGTGGGATCCCCGGGCTGGGCACCAGCCGGACCTGCTCTTCCACGTCGAGACCCCGGGCGGCGCTAGCGACCTGCACCTGCAAGAGATCACCGATCAGTACGAGTGGCAGCCGCTTAGCGACGTTTTCGAGATCGGGCAGGATGGCGCGCTCTCGCTGACCGTTCAGGCGAACGGAGCCGAGCCGGGGGCCGCGTACCTGGACAAGTTGCTGCTCGTGCCGCTACCGTTCACACTGCGCGCCGTTGAAGTTGGCGACCCTGTCTGGTCTGAACCCTTCGAGGGTGTGCGCCCCTTCCCCGGCGACCCGTGGGGCGGCGGCCCGCCGGCCACCAAGATGCAGTTCATCGTCGGACAGCCGCGGCTCAAGACCGACCCGCTCGATATGGACACGGACGGCGACGGCGAGCGCCTGTACCCTGGTGTCATCGCGGACTCCAAAGGTTGGCTGACCGATGCCTTCGAGGTCAAGAGCCTGGGCACCAACCCCTTCTCAATAGACACGGACGGGGACGCGGACTTGTACCTCTGGGACGGCCATGGATGGACCTTCCAGCCCGACTTCATCCTCGACGACAACGGCGGTTGGGATGCGAACAACGACTGCATCCCTGACGGCGCGCCAGGCAACCCCGACGGCATGCCCGACTGGACCGACGCGACCGACTGCAATCCGTTGAGCATGGACTCGGATGACGACAATCTGCTGGATTCTATCGACCCGCTGCCCGCCGACGCCGACATTGATGATGATGGGCTCACGGACGGCGAGGAAGACCTCAGCCTCAACGGTCACTTCGACGGGGACCCGGAAACCGATCTCGGCATGAACTACCCCGGCGACCCGAGCTACGATTGCCTTGAGGATGGGCTTCTGCCCGGGTGGGATACCGATGGGGATCTTATCTCCGACGGCACGGAACGCGGCCGGACCGAGCCGCAGGTGGACCCCCTGTACACTGATCTGCACTGTTTCATCGAAGACGCCGATCCAAAAACAACCACCGATCCGCGACGCGATGACACGGACGGCGATGTGATCACCGACGGCGCGGAAGACACCGATCGCAACGGCCGGCAAGACGCCGGAGAGACCGCCAGCCACACACCCGATTCGGACGGCGACGGCCTGTGGGATGCCACGGACGTAGGCGCCCACTGGGGTGAGCTGACCGTCCACTATCTGGGGTCGGTCGGTCCCACCGACCCGCTTCTCACAGATACCGATGGTGACGGGCTGGGCGATGGCTTTGAGGTCGCGAGCCAGAAGCCCACGGACCCGCGCGACTCCGACACCGACCGAGACGGCGCGACGGACGGCCAGGAAGTCCTGGGCATGTTCGGCTACAAGACCGATCCCACGATCCAGGATACCGATGGCGACGGCATCACAGACCACGAGGAGCTGGTCGCGGGCGCCGACGGCTATCTTACCAACCCGCTGGCCGCCGACACGGACAACGACGGCGTGGCTGACCAAGAGGAAGTGACCTCAGGGGACGACGATTTCTCGACCGACCCGACGAAGGCAGATACCGACGGCGAGGGGCTCTCGGACGGCGAGGAGGTGACGGCGGGCGCGGACGGTTATCTCACTGACCCGACGCAGGCCGATACGGACGGCGACGGCTTCTCCGACAAGGTTGAAGCCGACTACGGCGCGGATCCCATCGACGCCGCGGACAAGCCGGCCGAGGTGACGGCTGGCAGCGTCGCGGTGCAGACCGTCGGCGGCACGCAGTGGACCGCCCTCGGTGATGGCAGCTATCAGGCGACGGGCACGCTCATCCTGGCCGCGGTTGGCTCTGGCGAAACCACCTTAAGTTATGTCAACTCAAGGTGGGGGCCGTATGTCTACATGGCATACCCAGAGCAGCTGACCATTGAGCCGGCCGCGCTCCCACGGCCCGTGCGCGAGCGTTTGATGAGCGCGGACCAGGTCGACGCCGGCGCGGGCACGGTCACCATCAACGGCACCGTGACCGTGCTGCCGGGCGGCGTGGGCATCGACGCGACGGGCGCGCTGGTCGTCTCGCTCGGGCCCGGCGGGGACATGACGCTGGCCAGCAACGCATCCTACTCGGTGAACCCCAGCACAGGGACTCTCACGGTCACCGGTAGCATGAACAGCCATGTCCAGATCGGAACGTGGAGCTTCGCGAGCTTTGACTCCTTCGACACCGGCGCCCAGGTCACAATCGACCTGGCTACAGGCGCAGTGGCTGG
This sequence comes from uncultured Chloroflexia bacterium, assembly GCA_963774265.1. GTDB lineage: Bacteria > Chloroflexota > Anaerolineae > CG2-30-64-16 > CG2-30-64-16 > JALOOB01. The sequence goes on from CAVZDU010000001.1 coordinate 594,938, forward strand.
CAAGGCGGACGTCAAGGTGCTTATGGCGGTCACACCGCCGGTCTACAGCACGTTGACCGCCAGCTTCGTCTTCAGCCCGACCGGGCTGCTCCACCTGTATGCGCGTGGCGGAAGCGACGTCATCCCGCTCGACATGATTGGCGTGGACAATGACTTCACGATGGCCGAGGCGGAGATTTACATAAACGTACCGAATGTATCCTTCCTGGGCCGCGCCAAGCTGATCGATTGGCAGATCGGTGACGAGTTCTTCGAGGGCGGTGGGCCTTCGCTGGAGATCGGCCTGGATCGGACCCGGGATCGCTTCTGGTTCAGCGCGGACCTGTCCGTCGAGGCGAAGATCCAGGCAGGCGGTCTTTCACTGACGGTTTCCCCGCCTGCGGGAGGCCACTTCGCCTTTGAAACCGGCATCGTCCGTCCCTATTGGTTGATCCGTGCCGGTCTCGAGCTGCCGCCGGTGAGCGAGGTGCTGAGCATCAACGAGGTGCTCATCGAGATCGATCCTTCGGGCCACGCCATGCTGACGCCCACCTATCCGGTCGGTGACATCCTGACCGGCCCGATCGCCGGACATCTCCGCCTGCTGGGAGACGTGACGGTCCATGTCCCGATACCTCTTCCGGCGGCCGCCGCACAGACGGACGCCGAGGAGCCCAACGAGACCGAGGCGGCGCCCGATGGCGCCTCCTCCGAGGGCCCGACGTTGGACATCCACCTGGCCGGCGAAATCCTGTGGCGGTTGGACCTCACCGGCTGCAATCACGTCCTGGCCGCCAACTCGACGATCGGGCTAGGTGTATCGGTGGCGGGGGTGGGCCTGATGTATGACTTCGGTGGGAGTAGCATGCATCTGGCCATGGGCGGCGACCTGCCTTATTGCTCCCCGGAACTGCTGTCCATCTCGATGGTCCAGAACGGGATCGAGCTGGGCAACTTCGGCAGTCCGGCGCTCGACGAGCTGGGCAGGATCAATCTGCAGCCCCAGGTGGGCGTCGCCGTGGAGTTCAACATCCCTGCAGCAACGATGCAGCTTGCCGGCGAGTATGAAGTCGGGCCGTTTGAGTTCGGGGCGTCATTCCTCCTGGACGTGCAGAAAAACGAGATGACCGTGTCGGCATCCCTCGACATGGCGGTGCTGGATGCAGGCGTTCTACTGACGGGATCGCTGGGGTTCGACGGCGTGCTGGCGTTGGGCGGCAGCGCGACCGTGGGTGTGGCCGGCTTCGATGTTTTCAACAGCAGCTTTGCCTTCACCAACAACCCGGCCCCGCCGGGGACGCATATGCTCACCGCTTCCGGCAGCCTCACCATCCCCGTCGTCGGCAACGCGATGATGAGCGGGTGGCTGGATGCCGACGGCAGCTTCAGGCTGACCGGCGGCGGCGGCCTCTCGCCCGGTGGATTTAGCCTTGCGAGCGCCACTTTCACATGGACACAGACCCAGCTGAGCTTCGGCGGCACGCTGACAGTGCCCGGCGGGATCGGGACGGTCGCCGTCAGCGGTGCGGCCACGCCCACCAGCTTCAATCTGACCGGGAGCGCCACCCTGGGGTTGGGCGGCTTCAACATGGGCGCGACCGTCACCCTCAACAATTACGGCCTCAACGCGTCCGGCAGTGTGGGGGTGGCGGGCACGACGGTGTCTATGGCTGGCTACATCCACACCGACGGCACCTATCTGCTCACGGCAAGCACCACCGTCGCCTTGCAGGGCTATCAGCTCGCCTCGGCCACGTTCACGCTCGAGAAGACGACGAGCAACTTCCGCTTCCAGGCGCTCGGCGACCTGACCCTCGGCAGCCGGACGCTCGCGTCGGTCACGGTCAACTTCCAGACTGACGGTGGGTTCAGCGCGGGCATCGCGATCACCTGGGGTTACACCTTCACCGCGACGCTGTCTGTGAGCAATACCGGCAGCTTCGACTTCACGACCGCCGCACAAAACCTTGGCCTGTCGGCAGCCGGTTGTTCGCTCAGCGGCAGCTACAGCTTGCATGTGTGGGGCACGGATGCGCTCCACGTTAGCTTCAGCGCCAGTGGTACGGCTAGCGTGAAACTCAGTGGCGTGACCGTCTTCAGCGGCGGCATTGGGGTGTCAAGTGCGGGGAAGATCACTGTGACTTACAGCACCTGGCTTGGCAATGTATCGGTGACGTTCTCGATCTGATCAGGAGGGCGCGATGAACCGTACAGTGCAGTCCATTGTGGTGGTGGCAGGCCTTCTCGCGTTCCTGCTGGCAACGCCAGCAGGAACGCGGGTCGATGCCCGCGCTTTGGCGGGGCCGGATGCCACCGCTCGCATTGGCTTCAGCCAGGATGTCTACGACGTCACTGTCGGCGATGATTTCTCCGTCGTGATGATCGTGGAGGATGCCGACGCGCTGGGAGGATGGGAGACTGTCCTCGCCTATGATCCGGCTGTGGTGGGGTCCACTGCGCTCTCTGCAGGCGGTTTTCTGACCGCAGGGGGTCGCGAGGCGGCGCTGCTCGGGCCGGACGGCGATCCTGGGAGCGGGCAGGTCGCGCTGGGCGGCTATTCCTGGGACCCTACAGGGGGCATCCCGCACGGGGTCAGTGGCGGGGGTGAGCTCGCCCGCCTCGATCTGCACGCCGTTGCGGTCGGCCAGTCCGTGCTGGCTCTTAGCGATACCGCTACCTTGCTCGCCTCGGTTCACGCCACAAGCGTGACGCCCCAGTACGCCGAGCAGCACACGGCGCTGGTTAACGTGTACGCCGCGCCCAGCGCGCCGGAGGCAGCCCCCGCCCTCGATGGTAGCCAGGTCGAGATCACATGGCACGTTGCAGCTAACACGTCCTATCAGATGTGGAGGAGTACCTCACCATACTTCGTGCCAGGTGAGGGCGACAGCATTGTGATCGCGGACTATTCCTCGACCGTCCAGAACAACTGCAGCTTGGTTGGAGAGACGATCACCTGCTTCGACCCCTACGAGCACGTGGTGCCGGGCACGTTTTTCTACATCGTCCAGAGCCTCAATCCTGCCGGCGCAACAGCGACTTCGCGATGCATCGGTGCGTTTATCTTTCCCATCCAGGGAGGGAGTTGAGACGCAGATAGGTGGCCAGGCACATACATCGGCATCTAGCCGGGCGCAGTCTTCCCGGCCGCTGAGCGCATGCCAGGCTGTTCCGCCCTGGTCTTCATGATTCGCTTGAGCGTCCATTACTTGTCCTCGCCTCGATCCATTTCCCAGAAACACAGCACAAACGCCTGTCCGCAAATGAGCCATCTCGGTCCGAGTTTACAGGCCGGTCGCAATGCACTATAGTTTCCCAATCAACGGTCAATTACGTATGCCTTGGCTGTGTTCTCATCGGCCAAGCCCACTGGGGGCTTTTGAAGAACTATGATTACAGAACCTCAAGCAGCGCCGATTGACGCGCCGGCCCTAAAAACCGGTATTCGTCAGCTACCCCGTAACGTGTGGGCGGTGAGCCTGACGAGTTTCTTGATGGACATCTCCAGCGAGATGGTCATCAATATCCTGCCGCTCTTCCTGTCCAACGTCCTCGGCGTCAAAACCAACGTCATCGGCGTCATCGAGGGCACGGCCGAGGCAGTCGCGAGCATCTTGAAAGTCTTTTCGGGCTGGCTGTCAGATCGGGTGGGTGGTCGCAAGTGGCTGGCGGTGGTCGGCTATGGCTTTTCAGCCCTCACTAAGCCCTTCTTCTACTTCGCCAATACATGGGGGGCAGTGGCTGGTGCGCGCTGGGCCGACCGCGTGGGCAAAGGCATCCGCACGGCGCCCCGTGACGCGCTCGTCGCCGATTCGATCGACGAGCGCAACCGTGGGCTGGCCTTCGGCTTTCACCGCGCGGCCGACACGGCGGGGGCCATGCTCGGTCTGCTCATCGCACTCGGAATCGTCTGGGCCGCGCAGCGTGGCGCGGTCGCGTTGGGCGAGGGCCCCTTCCGAACCATCGTCTTGGTCAGTATCATCCCAGCCGTGTTGGCGGTGGTGTCACTCACCGTTTTGGCCCGCGACGTCCCCGTTGCAGGGCAGCGCGCGGCCCCGAAGTTCGCCTTCCGCGCCCTCGGCAAGCCGTTCATGATCTTCATGCTGATCGTAGGCGTGTTTGACCTCGGCAACTCCTCCGATGCCTTCCTGGTTCTGCGCGCTCAAGAGCGTGGCCTCAGCGTGGTCGGCATCCTCGCGATGCTCATCACCTTCAATCTCATTTACACGCTGATCTCCACGCCCGCGGGTGCGCTATCCGACCGCATCGGCCGCCGCAAGATCATCATCGGCGGCTGGATCGCCTACGCAGTCATCTATCTCGGCTTTGGCTTCGCGCAAACCGCCTGGCAAATCTGGGTGCTCTACGCCATCTATGGGCTGTACTATGGCATGGCCTACGGCACGGCCAAGGCATTGGTGGCCGATCTGGTTCCCGCCGAGCTGCGCGGCACGGCCTACGGCACCTACAACGCCATCTTGGGAATCCTGGATTTCCCCGCTTCGGCCATCGCCGGCATCCTGTGGCAGGGGATCGGTGGCTGGCAGGGGTTCGGCCCGTCCGCACCCTTCATCTTCGGCGGCGTGCTCGCGCTGCTCGCCACCCTGCTGCTCTCCGTCACAGGCATTGGCCGTGCGCCTCACCCTCCGTCCGCGACAGCGTGATCAAGGGCCTGACAGGTTTCCCCGAACCTGTCAGGTGCCCACGACTCTCTCCATCAATCCCACCAAGGCCTGATTCACCGCGTGAGGGTTCTCCAACGGGCTCAAGTGTCCCGCATGGGGGATCACGACCAACCGCGCGCCTGGGTATCCGTGCGGCCATGGCCGCTGCGTCGGCCGGCGGCGTGATCGCATCCGCGTCACCAACGATGACCAGGGTCGGGACTGTGATCGTCGCCAGGGTGGCCGCGCTATCGATCCGGTCTCTCATCGCGCCCAGTGCACCGATCAGCCCCTCGACGGGCTGGCTCTGGATCATCTCCCGGAGCTGCGTTGTGATTCGCTCGTCAGCCAGGCTCTGTGGCGCCAGCAATTTGGGCATCATCTCGTCGGCCAGTAGGCCGGCGCCGGCCTCTCGCACCCATGCCGCGGTCACATCCCGATTCGCTTTCCCGGCTGGCGTATCCGGCTCCGCCCGCGTGTCTACCAGAGCGATTCCCGCCACCCTCTCCGGGTGTCGCCTCCACAATGCCAGCGTTACATATCCGCCCATGCTAAGGCCCGCAACAATCGCCTTTTTCACGTCCAACCGGTCGAGCAGCGCGGCCAGATCGTCTGCGTGCTGGTCCATGGAGGATGGCCTTTGCGATGCGTCGGACAGCCCATGGCCCCGCAGGTCTGGCGCAATGACGCGCGTGTATCTTGCCAGTCCACTCAATTGTTCGCGCCACATCCGGCTATCCAGCGGGAATCCATGCACCAGCAGTAGCGTTTGCCCATCGCCTTCACCGCGCTCGCGAACCATCATCCGTACACCGTTAACATTGACGTCCAACTTGACCTCCTCATCGCCTGAGCTGGCCCCGCCTTGAACCCGCCGAGGTCTGGCCTTGATTCATCCTGCGCACACTCTCCAGGCTCAGCCTGCACAGTGTATCACAGGCCTGTATTCACAGGCCCGTATTCCCAGGCCGTGGTATACTTCGGCCGACTTCTTAAGCGGAGCGCGCAGTGATCGAGGCCACATCTACGCGCCAGGTGGCGTTTCGTCAGCGTCTGGCCGTCGCGGTCTGCTACGCGGCCATGTTTATGTTGGGTTTCACGATTTCCCTGCTCGGCCCCAGCCTGCCCGGCATCGCCACACGCACGGGTGTCACGCTTCCCCAGGCGGGTTTCCTCTTCACTCTTTTCTCTGGCGGCTCGATCCTGGCCACGCTTCTCGTCGCGCGGTTGAACGATCATCCCGTCCGGCGGTGGACCTTTTTTGTGGGTGCGCTGTTGATGGCTGCAGGCCTGTGGTTCATAGCGGTCAGCGGGACGTTTGTCCTGGTCGGCGCGGCGATCGCGGTGACTGGCCTGGCGATGAGCACCGAAGGCACCGTCCCGAACGCCGTGTTTGTCGATCTTTACCGGGAACGCGCCGGGCGTGCACTCAACAAGCTGCACGTCTCTGTCGGCGTAGGCTCCTTCGTCGGCCCGCTGGTGTTGGCGGTGGCCTACCGCTCTGGTGGTGACTACACCGTGGCGTACCGCATCGCTGCGGTCTTGATGACTGCCGTGGCACTGCTGTGGCTCGCGGGCAAGCCACCCGCGCCGGCCCGTGCCCCGGGTAGCGCGCTTCGGTTGGACCGCGCACTGCTCCTGCCCCTGCTATTGGTGTTTGGGTTGGCAGTCCTCTACACGGGCACCGAGCAGGTGCTCGCCGGTTGGCTGTTTACCTATGCCGGTGACGCGTTGCGGCTAGCTGCGGCTGTGGCCAGCCTGGCCACTTCCCTGTTGTGGGGTGCGGTGCTCCTGGGGCGGCTCCTGGCAGTGGCGGCGCTGCGGCGCATAAGCAATGCCCGACTGGTGCAACTGGGCTTGGCCGCTGCTCTTGTGGGCGTTCTCCTAATCCTTGGCGGCCGCGCCTGGACGCCTCTGTTCTGGGTTGGGGTAGGGCTGGTGGGTTTGGGCTTTGGCCCGATCTTCCCTACATCTCTTGCCCTCGCCAGTGAGTTGGCGCCCGACCGTGCGGGCGCAGCTGGGTCGATCGTGGTCGCTTCGGGCTCGATCGGCGCCATGACCCTTCCCCTGGCTGCCGGTTCCTTGATCCCCTCCCTCGGCATCGCGGGCAGCATCGCCCTGGCCCTCGTGCCTCTCGCCCTCATGCTGGTCCTTGCCCAGGCAATTTCCCGCCGCGTCTGAAAGAACTTTAACCTTATTCCGCATAGATTTCATCCCCGATTCATTTCCACGAGTTATCCTTAGCGCAATACTTCGATGAAGTTGGTGTTATCGAGTTTGGAACCAGGGCAGGTAGATCGTCGTCTGAATAACACGACATGAAATGATTGAAGGAGTCAACCCATGGATATCCCACTGTTGATCGCGATCTTGGCTTTGCTCACTTGGACTCTCCTGCCCCAGTTGGACCGTTACGCGGACACCGAACTCCCGGGCGAGGGTAAGCCGTCGCATCTTCAACGCCTGGCGCGTTGGATCAACAACTAAGTTGCCCTTGACCGCTTGATAATTGCTGTCTTGAGTGACGCACCAGGAGCGTTGTGGCCTCACAACGCTCTTTTTGTTGCCCCGATCCGAAAACTGCGCCGCAAAGTGCGCCGCAAAGTGCGCCGCGTCATTGCTGCGGTCATGCTACCAGGAGTATCTTGTCTACAAATACAACCTTCGACAGAAACCTTCGAGGTCGTGCCAACCTACGGTTGGCCTGAGACCGCGAAGGTTCGATCTGTCGTTGAGCTTCTCAGCGCGGAGATTGAACTATTATGCGTGAATTCATCGATGGCGCCACGGCGATCGCGCGCGGCGCAATGGATGCCGGCTGCACCTTCTTTGCCGGCTATCCGATCTCGCCGGCGACCCCCATCCTGCTTCACATGATCCGCGAGCTGCCGAAAGTCGGCGGCGTCGCGATCCAGGCGGAAGACGAGATCGCATCCATCAGCATGTGCATTGCCGCGGCGATGACGGGCGCGCGTGCATTCACCGCCACCTCGGGCCCCGGCATCTCCCTTTACAGCGAGAATATCGGTCTGGCGATCATGGGTGAGGTTCCTCTGGTGATCGCCGACGTACAGCGCATGGGCCCGGCCACGGGCGGAGCGACCACCCCTGCGCAGGGTGACGTGCAGTTCGTGCGCTGGGGAATGTCGGGCGGTTACCCGATCATCGCGCTCGCGCCCGGCACGGTGCCCGAGTGCTACAGCCTGACCCGCCGCGCGTTTGATCTCGCGGAGCGATTCCGCTGCCCGGTCTTCCTGTTGACGGACAAGGAGCTGTTCCAGGCGCTGACCACGGTGGATGTGGAGGTCTATGAACATCCGCCTGTGCGGGGCGCGTTATTGCGTCGCCGTTCCCCGCCGAGACGCCTGGGTTGCGTCCCGAAGAAACGCTTGTGCCCTATCGCATCGCATCGCCTGACGCTGTCCCCGACTACGCCCCCATTGGCGGCCCGCACATCGTCCGCTTCACCGGTTCCACTCACGACGAGCACGGGTTCCTGACCAAGGACCCGGCCAAAGTTGGGCGGTTGAACGAGCATTTGAGAAGAAAGATCGAAGATCACCTGGATGAGCTGGAGTTCAGCCAGCCCGACCTGCAACCCGATGCGACCACCCTGCTGATCTCCTACGGCGTCACCGCACGCGCGATGGCAGAGGCCGTGCAGGCAGCGCGACTGGACGGACACGCGGTCTCGGCGCTGGCCGTGCAAAGCTTGTGGCCGGTGCCGGAGAACGCGTTGCTCAGCGCTGCTTGGCCGGAGCAAGGTGAGTGGGACATTCGCCGGATCATCGTCGCCGAGCTAAACCACGGCGACTTTCGCCGGGAAGTCGAGCGCGTGGTGTATGGTTACGCGGCGCGGCAGGGGCGCCTCGCGCCCGAGATCATCGGCATCCACCGCGTAGACGGCGAGCTCATTACCCCCAGCCAGTTCCTGGCGGAGATCATGTGAGGCGGCCATGTTGCATACCTATCGTAACGAGCGCGACTATCCCTTCTGTCCCGGTTGCGGGCACTCGCTGATCCTGAACCACCTGAACACTGCGTTCGTCAAGCTGGGCCTGGACCCACACCGCGTCGCCCTGGTCACTGACATCGGCTGCCAGGGCCTCGGCGACCAGTACTTCGTCGTCAACGCCTTTCACGGCCTGCATGGCCGCAGCCTGGCATATGCCACAGGTATCAAGCTCGCAGACCCTGACCTTAAGGTCTTTGTCCTCATCGGCGATGGTGGAACGGGCATCGGCGGTGCACACCTGCTCAATGCCGCGCGGCGCAACATCGGCGTGACCGTGCTGGTGATGAACAATTTCAACTTCGGCATGACCGGCGGCGAGCACAGCGTCACCACACCGCCTGGCGGGGTCACGGTGACCACGCGCAGGGGCAACCTGGAGCGGCCACTGGACATTTGCAGCACGGTCGCGGTCAACGGCGCGGGCTACGTCTGGCGCGGCACGGCGTTCGACCGCGAGCTGCCCGACGCCATTGTAGAGGCCGCGAACAGCGAGAGTTTTGCGCTGCTGGATATCTGGGAGCTGTGCACCGCGTATTACGTGCCCAACAACGATTTCTCGCGCAAGGCGTTGCTGGAGCTGCGCGAGCAGCTCGGGATGCCGGTGGGCCTGCTGCACCGGGAGCAGCGGCCTGAATATGCGAGAGCGGTCCGTACTGCGAACGAGCCATTGGCTGGCAAACCGATCTTGCCTGCCAACCCTTTGCCGGCGCAGTTCACCTCGTCGCTTGCCAGCGAGTTCCGGCTGGTCATCGCGGGCTCAGCCGGCGGCAAGGTGCGCTCGACCGCACGTGTGCTGGGCGAAGCCGCCATTCTCTCGGGTCTGTGGGCCGCGCAGCAGGACGATTACCCGGTTACCGTGCAGACCGGTCACAGCATCAGCGAATTGATCTTCAGCCCCGCGAGATCCTTTTCACCGGCGTCACTCGTCCGGATGCGCTGGTGTTGGCCACAGAGGACGGCCGGAAGGCATCCGGCCGCTACCTCAGAGCATTGACCGCGGAGAGCTGGCTCTTCACCACGCCCGAATTCGCCAACCTGGACACGCCAGCGCGCAAGGTGGTTTTCGACTTCGAGGCTATGGGCGTGAAGGGGAGCAAGAAAAACCTGGCTCTGCTGATGGCTGCATCCGCGCTGCAACACCTGGGCCTGTTCCCATTGGCCGCATGCGAAGAAGCCGCGCGTCGCGGCCAACGGCCGGAGGTGGCGGAGGAGATCGTGGGCGCGCGACGCGCGGTGGGGGTGGGGTGAAGACCTCCGAGGTCTTCGCACCTATTCGTGTGTTTGATACACCTCGCCTTCCTCGTTCAGCGTGGGCTGACCCAGGATCAGCACATCCAGTCCTCGAAACTCCCAGAAACCGCGATCCAGCGTGACCAGTCGCATGCCGGCAGCAATCGCGAAGGCCGCAAGGTATGCGTCAGTCCACTTCTTCGGCGCAACCGTCTGAGGCGGGCACAGCGCGCGCCACAATTCCGTGACCCCCTCCGGCTCCGAGCAGAAGCGAAATCGCGAATCCGCTAGCAACTGGTCGTAGACCCGCCACGCCTCCGCCATCGTGCACACATCTTCCTGCATGACACTGCGGATGGTCAGGAGCCGCAGCAGGCCCGCCTGCGACGTCCTGCAGATTAGGACACCGTCATCCGGCACGGTATCGAGCCACCTCACGACCGGGCGATGGTGTTCGTGACCGCCATAGACCAACGCCAGGAGGACGTTAACGTCGCACAAGACGCGGATATTCGTGCGCTTCCTCCTCATCGGCCTCGTTCATCGCCCGGTAAACGCCCTCCGAAGTAATGCGATGGCTTGGGTCCTTTGACTCGATCAGTGGAAACTTGATTCTTGTCCCCCTGGCCGGCGCTCCTTCCCCCGCGATCGCCATTTGCAGCCCCATTTGAACCAGTTCCTTCAGAGTAATCCCGCGCTGCGCAGCCAGAATCTTGGCTTGCCGAAACAGGTCGTTATCTATTTCAATCGTGGTCTTCATGATCTGCCCCCAGCACCCATATTACCATATTTATGGGCTAGCGTCAAGGCGTCCGACACTGGGGACAGAAGCCAAACCTCTGAGGTCTTCCCTTATCCGAGCGGCTTCCTCGCGACCACGAGGGCGTTCACGCTGCGCCATGGCACGGTCTGTCCCGTCAGTTGCCTGCGGTACAGGTCCTCGACCGCGGCCAGCTCGTCCGTCGTGAGTATCGCGCTCAAGCGCGCTTTGTATGACAGACGTTCGCCTGCGGGTGCTGCGCCGAACCACCGGTCCAGCGTCGCGGACTGGATGCGCGCCTCAGCCGTGCTCTCAACCACATCCACGGTCACATCGGAGAACCCCGCGGCCTCCAACGCAGCGGCCAGGCTCCGCTCGTCCCAGTTCACCCACCGATCATCGTCCGCCTCATAGATCGCCTCTTCCGCAGCGACCAGCTTTTCAGCCAGATCGGGGTCGAGTCGCGCGCGGTCGATCAACGCATGCAGCCGTTGGCTGCGCCGGCCAATCAGCTCTGCCAGGCTCAGGGTCCCGCCCGCGCGCAGCAGGGCGGCAAGGGTGTGGCCCGCCCCGACGAGGTGGCTGGGCAGCGCAGGGTAGTGTTCGCGCGCTTCAGCGATCAGATCCGGGCTGACCGCGGTCATTTCGTGTGCGGGGGTCAATGCGTTGCGTCCAAGGATCGCATCGAAACGCAGGTCGCCCTCCCCGCGCAGTTCCAGCAGCTCTGCCACGTCACTCAGGCTGCCCTGGAGGACAACGGGGCGGTCCACCGATGACAGGCGGGCGACCCATTCGCGAAGCGCCGCGGCCTCGTCAGCGGACGCAGCCAGGGACCACACGCCGCCTTCAGGAGTCCGTCGCGCGGCCTCCCATGTCAGCAAGCCCGTGCCTGCGTTCAAGTCCAGCACCAGGCTGTGGCGCTGCAGTCGCGCCGCCTCAATGAGCCGGTCACGCAAGAGGGCAAGCCGTTCTCCCGCGCCGCTGATGGATCGGTCCAGCCAACGGTCGCGCTCGCTGCCGGCCCGATCGCCGGTGTAGGTCAGCACTTCGGTCGCGCCGAAACCCTCCCCACCTTCGAGCATCGCGGCCAATTGCGCTTCGCGGCGCCGCTCGACCTCTGCCTTGATCGCAGCTTCATGGCCCAGTTCGCCCGGCTGGTAGAACACGCGACCCTGCAACGCCTCCGGCAGGTACTGCTGCGCCACCCAGTGGTCGCGGTAGGCGTGCGGATACAGATAGCCCTCGCCGTGGCCGAACCCCTCCGCGTCGCGGTTCGCGTCGCGGCAAGTGCGACGGCACCTCGGCCTCGCGCTCCTTTTCCACCGCAGCGAGCGCATCGAAGAAGGCGAACCCCGAATTGCTCTTGGGCGCGGTCGCCAGGTAAAGCGCCGCTTCGGCCAGGTGGAACCGTCCCTCGGGCAGCCCAACATAATCGAACGCCTGGGCACACGCCATCACCACGCGCACGGCGTTCGGGTCTGCCAGCCCAACATCCTCGCCTGCAAGGATGATCATGCGGCGGAAAATGAAGCGCGGATCTTCGCCCGCATAGACCATGCGCGCCATCCAATACATGGCCGCATCCGGGTCTGACCCGCGCAGGCTCTTGATGAACGCACTGATCGTGTCGTAGTGGACATCGCCCTCTTTGTCGTAGAGCACCGCGCGGCGCTGAATGCTTTCCTCGGCCACTGGCAGGTCGATGCGGATCAGGCCCTGCTCATCAGGCGGAGTGGTCTCGACTGCGAGCTCGAGCGCGTTCAGCACCCCCCGCGCGTCGCCGTTGGCCACATCGACGAGGTGCGCCAGTGCATCGTCAGCGATCTGCACGTTGAGTTTGCCATAGCCGCGCTCGGGATCCGCAAGCGCCTGCCGCGCGACGGCGTACAGATCTGCTTCGACGAGAGGCTTGAGCTGGAAGATGCGGCTGCGGCTGACCAGGGCCTTGTTCACCTCGAAATAGGGGTTCTCGGTGGTTGCGCCGATGAGGATCACTGTGCCGTTCTCGACCCAAGGCAGGAGCGCGTCCTGCTGCGCCTTATTGAACCGGTGTACTTCGTCGACGAAGAGGATGGTGCGCTGCCCGAACTGCCCGCGGCGCTCCTGAGCCTCCGCGATAGCCTGGCGGATGTCGGCCACGCCCGCGAGCACTGCGTTCAGGGCGATAAAGTGCCCGCGCGTCGTGTTGGCGATGATGCGGGCGAGGGTCGTCTTGCCGGTGCCCGGCGGGCCATAGAAGATAACTGAGCTGAGCTGGTCGGCCTGGATCGCGTGGCGCAGCAGCCTGCCCGGCCCAACGATGTGCTCCTGCCCGATGAACTCGTCGAGTGTGCGCGGACGTATGCGCGCAGCCAACGGCGCTTCTTTATCAGCCAGCTCATTTCGGCGGAGAGCAAAGAGATCGTTTGGCTTGGGCATGAAGGTATTGTATACCAACACATGAAAACCTCCGAGGTCGTGCCAACCTTCGGTTGGCCTGAGACTTCGGAGGTTTCCCCCGGACTTTGTGGCATAATAGCCGTTATGTCGTCTGACCGCGGAGAACCTCGCCCGCCCACCGACACCCGGGCCGATCGCCAACGTCTGGACCGTAATCTCGCGCTCGCGGTGGTGGTGTTCCTGGTTGGTGTCGGTGGAACTGCCATCGCGTTGGTCTATGGTGGCGGTGCGGCTGTGCTTGGTTTGACCTGCCTGGGTGCAGGCGCCGGCATCTTCGGACTGCTCTGGCTGATCCTGACGTTGATCGAGCGTTGGACGAACCGTTAGCGCGAGAAACCTCCGAGGTCGTCCTTGCGGGACTGAGGTTTTTGTGTGCGCCATCACCCGCCCACAAGTTTGACCTTGTACCCCATCTGGTGCAGCTTCTCTGCCACCTTGTCGCGTTGGTCGCCCTGGATCTCGAACTCGGTCTCTTTGATCGTGCCGCCCGTGCCACACGTGTTCTTGAGCGTGGTCAGCAACTCCTTAAGGGTGGCGGGCGTATGTTGCAGGCCGTAAATCACGGTGACGGTCTTGCCGGCCCGGCCCTTGCGGTCACGCTTGACGTAGGCCGTCTGCTGTTTCGGAGCCAGATCGATGGCGTGGCAGACGCACGGCGAGCGGCCGCAGCGCGGGCACAATTCGACGGCGTCGGGATCAGTAGAGTATACGATTCGCGGGGACATTGCTGGACCTCTTGGCGTGGTTAGCAGGCTGTGCTACAATAGCGACATAACCGCTGATATGGGCGGAGCCAATTGTACCATGAAAACGGAGGACACCCTGGAAGGTCTCGACCTGGCACATGCGATTGTCGGCAAACTGGAGCAACACCAGGCATCCGATATTGTCCTGATGGACCTGCGCGATATTACGCCGTTGGCCGACTTTTTTGTGATTTGCTCGACCGACTCCGAGCGGCAGGCCCGCACGCTGCAGGAAATCCTGCTCGAAGATCTCGAAGAAAGAGATGCAGGCGCGGCCACTGTCGGCCGAAGGCGAGGCCGCGTCAGGCTGGATCCTCATCGACTATAACTGGGTCGTCGTCCACATCTTTTCGCGTGAGGCTCGCGCCTTCTACCGGCTTGAGGAGCTTTGGAAGGCTGCGCCGGTGATGCTGAAGATACAGTAGTCTTTGATTGCCGGCTGAAGATCGGAGAATTGCGGCGTCACGTCTATGCAGGCGTGACGCCGCAATTATTTACCCCTGGTGGTGCTTTGGTCCTGCGAAGGCCCCCGCGCAAATGCGCTACTAACCTCGCTCTTCGTTGATCAGATACTTGGCTGCGACGGCTCCGACGGTGCAAGGAGACGGCTGCCCCGCGGCCAGCAGACGCAGCGCCTCCAGATCGGAGGTCCAGGCGATATCGCCGGGCGCCAGCAGGCAAACGGCGCCCGGTTCGAACGCTGCGGAGAGCCGGCCGTCCTTGAAATAATAGAGGGAATCGCTCATCGCGGTGGGATAGGCTTGCATGAGCGGCGGGACGTCATTGGGCTTGAACCAAAGCTTGATTTCTCGTTCCGCCTCAGGCGGCGTTGCCGAGGCGTGGATGAGGTTGTCCATCCGTTCGCTGATCACGTTGCCCGCGGCATCTTTGATGGGCACCAGCGTGCCCAGGGCGCGGATGCACCCCGGCTTCTTTTCCCGAGCGACCAGTGGGTTCGTCGGTCCCGCGATGTCGCGGATTTTTTGGACCGCGTTCGGGCCCTGGTAGGCGAACGCGATCACCCGGCGCTTCTCAGGCTCATTCGGGTAGTGCTCCAGGCCCATGATGTAATTGAGCAGCGGCGGATAGAAGGGTTTACCCCGGTGTTCGGCGTAGTGCTCCTCGGCGAGCAACGGACTCACGTTGACGATCTTCGCGGCGGCAAAGCGCAGGCCGCTGTGGACTTCGGATAGCAGCGAAAGCACATATCCGGTCAATGAGTTCTTTAGGGCGTCCGGTTTGATCAGCACAAGCGTTTGTTCGAGCTCTTTGCCGTCCATGGGTTCTCCTTGTTTGGATTAATGACAATGGTGCGTTCCGCTGATCCTACCTTGGTTCGTGGATAGCCGAGAGATTGAGAGTATAGCGTCAATGGCGTGCAGTACAAAGCAATAGGTCGAAGTCCGATCATAAGGCGCTCAGGACGGACTCTACCTTTTTGTCGAGTTGGGGACCTAACTGCAATACCTGCTGACCAGAACCGAATGCCTTCGAAAAGTCAGCCGTTAACATTCTCACGGTTCTTTTGTGCGTCAACGCACGAATGGAACTGAAAGGCACGGCAGGGCCGAGCGCATAAGCCATGACTGACATAACGCCCTTACCAGGCCGCGCTCGCTTGGGGCACGCCGCCAACCAGCTTCTCAAATTGTAGGTACACACGGTCTGGCACAATGAAGTAATGGCCCAGGTGGCAAAGATTTGACGTACTGGCCACAGCGCCCTTGAGAATAAGTTGCGGAATGAGTCTCTTCCAGACGTTGGCCCAATTCATCCCATGATTGGAATCCGGTATCTGCGGCAACTCATCTCGATATGCTTCCCAATTCGCGGAGTAGTTGCCCGTGGTGTCGATGCTTTGAACTTCGCAGGGAATAATCGATGCAAGCCTCTGATCCGTTATGCGTGCGAATACCCAGTCTAGGTTCAATTTGACGGCGTCATTATTGTCTAGCTTGACTTCGCTCCCGGAATTCTGCCCCAGCATGACCACATAATCGTTAGGCAATCTCTTGCTCTGCTTGCGTTGCGAGTACTCGTCAGCCGTGTAAGTAGGTAAGGCAACTCCAGTAGCATCTCTTACAACGCCTTTCAGCGCGAAGTAGTGACCTGCATAGAGGCGCTGAGCGCATGCGATCACTTCTTCATCAATGTTCCTTGTTTTGTTGTGGACGCTACAAGTTCCGTATACCTCAACCACTCCTCCGCCTCTTGGATGAGAGTGTTTGATGCAGGTGTTGCCGACAAAGGGGCACTTTCGGCTCTTCCATTGCTTGCGCGCGGGTTCAGACGTGTCATCGGGTGCATAACCGAATATTTCTGCTAGATCATTCCCTTTGGCTCTGGCCATGTGCCTCCCCGCTTTTTCTGTTACGTACTATCAGACGGTTCCATACCTCTCGAATCTCTGCAGGCGAGGCATCACCGCTTAAGAGACTACCAAGGGCTTCACCACATGTCAGGCAGAATTTCTCACTATCGCCCGTATCTATGGCCGTCGGCTGGCTCCATCTGTTCCAAGCCGTGTCGCCATCAATACCAAAAACAAGAATAGCATCATGTCGGATAGCATTGAGATTGCTAATGTGAACGGACACGGGATTCTCAGAGATGACAACATATACATTGATTAGCTGGAATCGTGCCTGTTTTAGAGTGATTGTCAACTCTGCCCAGGCGTTTGGATCCCAGTGATGAAAGGTAAATACCATACGACCTACATCGCGCTTCAAGACTCGGCCACATTCTTCAAATATCCCCCCTAGTACCCTAATGAAGCCAGTGTCGCCGTTTGAAGCTGACGTAGCTACAGCGCTCAGGTCATGATCATATGACCAGTCTGCCTCGTGTGGTAGCATCCTCGCTAACCACACTCGAAAGAATCTGGCCAGGTCGCTGTATTGCACATTGTCGTAATACGGAGGATCCGTGACAATGAAGTCTATGGCCCCATCGTTGATGGGCAGCGAACGAGAATCACCCTGAATGAGCCAAAAGCGCTGAGCAGAGTTTTGGAGTTCGCCGAGCTCAGTTACCTCAACACCGGAGTCTTGTTCGCCGCATATTCTGACGAGTGCACCGCCCGCTCCAGGTTGCCGCTCTATGGGCGCCACGGCCCATCGTCGACCGCGTTCTATCCGATCGTGGAAGAGTTGTTGTAGGTTGCCGGAAGACCGCTTGGAGCCGATGGGATTGTTTTCTGTGGCTGTATATGGAAACGAATAGGCATGCAGCGCGAAGACGTGTCGAATCGCTCCTGGTCGGTTACTACTTGCTCCTTTGTAACCGCAGAGCATACTATTGAACTCGAGCGACGTCGACAACAAAAGGGCGAGATTTAGTCTAAGCGTTCCTTCCATGGTAGCAAGCGCCCTTATTCCCGCATCAAGGAACAACAATTGACGAGAAGAGAAAACGTCCAGATACGAGCTAATGCCATGAGTCAGGAGATCTCTGGACTTTGGTCCCCGCTCGATGACAAAGTCAGAAGTATCGCCGAGGTCAAGACTAATCCGTGCGTCATCCGCGGCTCGAATCTTGGCTAGGTCAGCATCAACCGGCGACTGCAGACGCGAACCGTGTTCGGAGCAGTGCGCGAAGATCGCAATCGGTATATACCTCGCATAGAAAGGAATGGTGAGAAGCTCTCGATAGGTCTTGCGGCATTTTTCGCACTTGATCTGGCTCTTAGTGATCAAGCGCGGTTCATCGCATCGCCGGAGCAATCACATGGTATGTCGGATATGCTCCAGCATTGCGGACAGATGCGATAAGTTTTCTTTCCTTCATGCCGTAATTCATACTGATCAATTTGGACTACTTCGCCGCAGTCACATTCCTTGCGCAGGCCGGACAGCGTGTAGAGTGCCTCCGCTTTATTGCCGCATTTAGGGCATTCTGTCTCGAAGTAGTCACGGAGGGATTCGCGAATGCTATCAAAAAACGCATCAAAGTGGGTCTGCAGGTCATGCAATTCTACCGCGGAAAGTGAAGCTCGAACCTGGACGATTGGGATTGGATCAATGTCGGCACCAACTACATTTGCACCCAACCTAATGGCTTCATGCAGTGTTGTGCCGCCCCCCATCATGGGGTCTAGCACGATCTTTCCGGTGAGTCCGCCGGCCGCGTAGTAATCTCGCTGGTCCCTATTCTCGACCAAGTGCTTGAGCAATGTACGGAATGTGCTGCCGCAACGCCGGGCCCACCACTTGTGGAGGTAGGTGTTGGGGCGATAAAGATGCTTATTGTAGGATTCAAGTTCCGCTAGACGATTAGCTAGTTCGACGTCGAAATGATCGTCTATCGGATAACCCGAATAGGACTCGGCAGAGGGTGGGTCAAACAGGAAGTGCATCTGAAGATTGGAGTCAATTCTCGCAACGGGCTCATGTACGGACGTAGCATCAGTTGCATCAGCAGACAGATCATGAGCTTCAGTAAAGGAATTCTCGTTGATCACAAAGTCACCGTAGCCGCTTCTCTTATTCTACTGGTGTATGGCTGGACGAACGCCACTCTTCTAAACGATACCGGCCATTATAGCTTTCCCGGACTATCGGGGCAAACCAGTCCGTCTTACCGGACACTGAACCTAGAAGTCGCTCCAACTTAACGGACACGTATTCCTTTCACCGAAAAACACCGGCTTCCCGCTAGTCGTGCTGCAGTTGGTGCACTCTTCGCACCCCGGCCATCAGCCTCTCCAATGATGGCTCCGGCCACCTGGACGCGCCGATCGGGTCCGCTCCTGGCTCGGCGTCGCCCAGCAGTGCGCGGCACGTGTCCGCAACGCCATGCGCCAGCACGGTCAGGTCGTAGCCTCCCTCCAAAACCACCACCAGCCGGCCGCCGCACAACCTCTCGGCCAGGCCGACCACTCCCGTGGCAAGCTGCCAATAGCCCGCCAGCGAGAGATGTAGCCCGGCGAGCGGGTCTCGCCAGTGCCCATCGTAGCCCGCAGATACAAGGATTAACTCGGGCTGGAAGCGTTCGGCCAGGGGGTTGACTGCCTCACCGAACAGCCGGCTGAATCCCGCGTCACCGGTGCCCGTGGGCAGCGGGAAATTGACCGTGTAGCCGCTGCCCGCGCCTGCGCCGGCCTCACGCCAGTCGCCCGTGCCGGGATAGTGGGGGTATTGATGGGTGGACATGAAGAGAACGTTGGGCGAGTCGTAGAAGATGTCCTGCGTGCCATTGCCGTGGTGGACGTCCCAGTCGAAGATAAGAACGCGGCGGAGGCCGAACTCGTCCAGCGCAGCCTGCGCCGCGGCCGCGATGTTGTTGAAGAGGCAGAAGCCCATGCCGCGCCGGCGTTCGGCGTGATGCCCGGGCGGACGGACGAGCGCGATGCCATTGCGGAGTGCGCCAGTCAACACGCCGCGCGTCAACTCGACCGTGCCTCCGGCTGCCAACATGGCCGCATCATACGAACGGCTGACCAGGTATGTGTCAGTGTCAAGGTAGCCGCCGCCCCGCACACAGATCTCGCGCACTCTATTGACGTAATCCCGATCGTGCACGCGGTCAAGCAGCTTGGAGTCGATCGGTTGCGGCGTAATGGGCTGCATTCGCTGCCACACGCCAACGTTAACCAGCTCCGCTACAATGCGCTGCAGTCGCGTAGCGCTCTCCGGATGCCCGGGCAGGTCGTGCTCCAGGAAGAGCGGATCGTAAAGGACGCCCGTAGCCGCCGTCAAATCACGGCTCCGGGCTGAAATACCACATCCACTTGCTGCCGCGCATCTCCTTGATGATGTGTCCTGTGGTCAGAACACCCAGCGCGCGTAACCCCACGTCGCCGCGCTCGCTGACCACCAGGTGGCTGATGGACCGCTCCACCATGATCTTGATGGCATCTTGCAGCAGCATGTCCGGCGGGATCGCGATCACCTTGCTGCTCATGACGTCCCGCGCCTTGAGCCCTTTGTGATCCTGTCCGAAGAACGGGATGAGATCCAATTGGCTGATGGTGCCCAGGGCTTCCTCGTCCGGCCCGGTGACCACCAAGACCCGGACATTGGTGTCCACGATGATGCGGATTACTTCGTCGAGGGGCGTGCTTGGCTTGCACCCGATCACGCCCTTGTGCATGACGCTGCCCACGTGGACTTCTTGCTTCGGGGCGGCGTCACCGGTCAGGCTTTCAGTTGACATCATCCACCTCCCTGATGGTCGTGCCGGTGCAGGATCTCAAATCGCGCGCACGCTGTCGCCAGGCGCAAAATCAATGGTGCGCGCACGCTCATATTAGCACCGGCACGGGGTCGTGTAAAGGGGTTTTGGTGCGTTCGCCGCGTCAGCCCATCTTGTAAGCGGCCAGGGTGCGCTCGCGAGCCAGCGCGTGGTCCACGATGGGCGCGGGGTAGTCCTTGCCGATGACCATCCCCGCGAGCCGCTGCACCTCGGTCGGCGTCGGTCCACGGAGCGTGAATGGTCTTGTTGGGCACACGGGTCAGCTCAGGCACCCATCGGCGAATGGTCGTAGCTTCTGGATCGAACTTCTCGCCCTGCAACACGGGGTTGAACACACGGAAGTAGGGCGCTGCATCGGTCCCCACGCCCGCGGTCCATTGCCACCCGCCGTTATTGGCTGCCGGGTCGCCATCCACCAGGTGCTGCATGAAGAACCGTTCACCCCAGCGCCAATCGATCAGCAGATCTTTGACCAGGAACGAGGCCACGATCATGCGGCCGCGGTTGTGCATCCATCCGAGTTGCACGAGCTGTCGCATGGACGCGTCGATCACCGGGTAGCCTGTCCGTCCTTCGCACCACGCCGCGAATTCTGCGCGATCGTTCCGCCAGCGGATGCCGCGCAGACTGGCCTGGAATTCCTGGCCGAGAACTGTGGGGAAATGATAGAGGACAGACTGGTAGAATTCGCGCCAGATCAGTTCGTTGAGCCAGGTCTCGGCGCCCTTTCGTGCCTCTGTATTTGGGGCATTGTCAACCGCATGACGGGCCGCCACAGCCGCACGCAGCGCCGAGACCATGCCGAACCTTAGATAGGGCGAAAGCTGTGAGGTCCCGTCCAGGTCCATGCGATTGCGCACCTCTCCATACTGGCTGATAGGCGCATCTTCGCCTTCTGCGAACGCACGCAGTCGGCGCAGCGCTTCGGCCTCGCCAGGCGGAAAGGGCACGACTGGGGGCAGCACGGCCGAGTGCAAGACCTTCGAGGTCTCAGGCCAACCGAAGGTTGGCACGACCTCGAAGGTCTGGTTAGAGAGGGACGCCACGTCGGGTGGCGGCGCCAGTCTTTCTGGTACCGGCATCAGGTCCCCGGGCGCAGGGAGTGGCAGCGACTTCCAGGCTCGGCTGAAGGGGGTATAGACGGTATAGCCTGTTCCGTCTGCCTTGCGGATCGCGTCGTATGGCCTGGCGGTGATGCCCTGGGTCAGGGTCAGGGGGACGCGCCCCGCCACAGCCGCATCGCGCTGCCGCGCATAGGGCCACGGATCGCCCTCCGCGAACACGGCAGACGCGCCGGTCTCCGCACAGAGCTGCGCCAACACCTCTGCCGGCTCACCGCGACGGAGGATGAGCCGGCTGCCCCGTGCCCGCAGATCTGCGTCGAGCGCCGTTAGCCCTCCGAAGAGGAACGCCACGCGTTTTTCGCTGACGTCACCGGCCTCGAGCAGTTTGGGGTCCAGCACGAAGACAGGGATGACCGGGGCTCCATGTGCCAGCGCCGCCTGCAGCGCGTAGTTGTCGTGCAGCCGCAAATCGCGGCGTGTCCACCAGATGGTCGGGGGCATGGGTCACTCCTTGTCGCCTGCGGTCTGCCCGCGAGGCGGCGCAACGATGATAAATTATACCCCATCAAGCCCTCAGCGCGTTTCGAGAGATCGGCCTGTGTCAAACAATCTACCCCGGCGCGTTGTCACCCGTCCCCAGCCGGGTGTATACTCCGGACGACAGGAGTTGAGACCATAACTGGTGTGGGAGTTGACATGAGCGAGGCGGGACGAGATCCCCTTTCCGAGTACGACCCACCACCTGGGTTGGTGGCTCTGGGTGCGCGCGTCGAAGTGGAGTTGATCTCGCACGATGGCGAGGCCGAGCTTCTTGCATTCGATATCGTGCAGGAGCAAGCCGCGGACTTTGACGCCGGCTTTCTCGCTATCAGCACGCCGCTGGCGCGCGCCATCGTAGGTCGGCCTGCCGGGTCGGAAGTGCCTTATCACATGGGCGACGTAGTGAAGGTGCGCATCCTCTCCATTGCGCGCAGCCAGCGCAAGGCTGACCGTGATGCTGCGGCTGAGCGCGAGGCAAGCACGCGTGAAGCCGTGCAGCGCGCCAAGACCGACGACACGATCCAATTGGCGTTGACCTTCAGCTCTAAGTGGGGTGACTATGACCCAACGCCTCTGGAGCGCGATGGGGACGCACAAGGATGACAGTCACGATTCGCCATCTCCACACACCTGCAGATGCGACCGCTGCCGTCGAACTGCAGCGCGCCATTTGGGGCGGTGATGAGGTCGCCGGTCACGTGCTGCTGACCGCGGCGCACAACGGCGGGCTGCTGGCTGGAGCGTTCGTCGCGGATCGGCTGGCAGGATTCGTCTGGAGCTTCCTGGGTTTAGACGAGCGCGTGCATCCGCCTCGGCTCAAGCACTGCTCGCACATGCTTGGCGTTCATCCCGATTACCGCAACCAGGGTCTCGGTTTTGCGCTCAAGCGTTTTCAATGGGACTACGTGGCCGGTCAGGGGATCGAACTCATCACGTGGACCTTCGATCCTCTGCTGGCTCCCAACGCGCATCTCAACATGGCGCGTCTCGGGGCAGTGTGCAACACCTACATGGAGGACGCCTACGGGCCGCTCGATGATGACCTCAACGCTGGCCTGCCGTCCGATCGACTGCAGGTCGACCTGTGGGTGAATGCGCAGCGCGTCCGTGCTGCTATGCGGGAAGGGCTGCCGCCGCGGGTGCTGCCACAGGCTGCTCTCTGGATCAACCCGCTGAACCCGCTTCCAGGCACGTCTGGATTGTCCGCCTGGGTCGCAGTGGCGATTCCGCTCGACTTCGGGAGGGTGAAAGCTGCGGACGGCGGCGTAGCCGCGGCGTGGCGCAGGGGCACGCGGCTCGTGTTCAAGTCCCTGTTTGGACAGGGCTACATGGTCGTAGATTTCCTGCGGCAGCCAACCTGCGGCTGCTATTTGCTGGCGCACGATCCCGATCCATCGCTCTGACCCAGGTCATTTTAGAAGGACCTCCCATGCGCATCGAACAGATCACCCTCCATCATCTTCGCATGCCCTTGGTGGCGCCGTTCGAGACCTCGTTCGGCCGTATCACCGATCGGGAGTGCATCCTGATCCTGATTGCGTCCGAAGGTTTGATCGGCTACGGTGAATGCACGGCTGATCGCAACCCCGGCTACGCCTACGAAACGACTGGGACCGCCTGGCACATCCTGAACGATTTCCTATGCCCCGCGATTTTGGGGCAGGATGTCGCCGGTCCGGCGGATTATCGGGGGCGCGTTGCGGGTGTGCGCGGGCATCCGATGGCCAAGGCCGGCTTGGAGATGGCGCTGTGGGATTTGCTCGGCAAACGCGAAGGGCGGTCATTGCAGGACTTGCTCGGTGGGAGCCGCGAACGCGTGGATGTGGGTGTGTCAGTCGGGCTCCAGGCATCGCCTCAGGCGCTGGTCGGGACGATCGACCGCTACCTGGAGCAAGGGTACCGGCGCATCAAGATCAAGATCAAGCCGGGTCGGGACGTGGAGGATGCCCGCACAGTGCGGTCAGCATTCCCTGATATTCGGCTGCAGGTCGACGCGAACTCGGCCTACACACTCGAAACCGCTGGCGTGCTGGCGCCTCTCGACGACCTGGACCTGCTCCTGATCGAGCAGCCGCTCTCGGAGGACGACATCTGGGATCACCGCCAGCTTCAGGCTCGGCTGCGCACGCCGATTTGCCTGGACGAGAGCATCCTGACCGCTCGCCACGCGCGCCAGGCGATCGAGATGGGGGCGTGCCGGGTGATCAACATCAAGGCCGGCCGCGTCGGAGGGCTGGCCGAGGCTGTCGCGGTGCACGACGTCTGCCGCGTTCGCGATATCCCCGTTTGGTGCGGCGGAATGCTCGAGACGGGCGTCGGCCGCGCCGCGAACCTTGCGCTCGCCAGTCTGCCGGGCTTCACCTTGCCCGGCGACATCTCGGCCTCAGATCGTTACTACCGCGCGACATCACCCGCGAGCGTTTTGCGCTCAACGACGATAGCACCATCACGGTCCCGCGGGGCGTGGGCCTGGGGGTGGAGCTGGACATGACAGCCGTGCGTGATTTTGCGCTGCGTTCGACCGTGCTGGGCCCCGCGTAGGCCGGGGGCGCATGGGTGAAGGGTGTGAAGGTGCCCGGCACCTCTGGGTCGTCTCCTTGCTGTCAATCAAACAACCGCTCGAATGGAATTTCGACCTTCGCCTCTTCGGTGATCACCCGGCATAACATTCGCAGCAGCGGAAGTTCGTGCTTGCCGATGCGCCCCTGTCGCTCCCACTCGGGCAGCACCTGGGCCATCTGCTTGACGATGTACGCGCCTTCCAGCGTCTCCCCGACCATCTCGAGCACCGCCTCGGTGTAGGTGAGCCCGGCGCCGAGCAGCCGGCCCAAGCGGATCGTCCTTCCTCCCACGCAGGTCACGTACTGGTCGCCCACGCCCGGCAGCCACGGCACATTTTCGATGCCGCCGCCGAGCAGGTCAACGACGCGCGACATCTCTCGCGCGCTCGCGCCAAACAGCGCAGCCGCCAGGTTGTGCATGGATGCGCCGGCATTGTCCGGCCCACCATCGAGGTCGAGCCGGCCCGTGGCCATACCGATGGCGATCGTATAGGCGTTTTTCAGTGCGGCGCAGGTTTCCACGCCTACAATATCGGTCGAGGTCCAAATGTGGTAGTAATTGGTCGCGAAAGTGGCGCGCAGGCGGCTCAGCGCAGGAGCATCCCGGCCCGTGAAAACCACACAACTTTGCCGCCGCCCGGCGAGCTCACCAGCGATGCAAGGCCCGGCAATGGCCGACAGGGTGACCTGATCGCGGATCTTCTCAGGCAATTCGTCGCGCAGCAGGTCGGGCAGGATGCGCAACCCGCCGTTTGCGCCCGCCTCCAGTCCCTTGGTGACCGCGAGGATCGTCGCGCCCGGCCACAGGACTGGGCCGAGTGTGCGCGCGATCCAGTGCACGCCCGGTGAACTCACGCCGCTGACGATGACATCCGCGCCATCCAATGCCTTCGGCAGCTCCTCGAGGTAGTACGGCGTTACCCTGCTCGGCAGGCGCCGCCGCAGCTTTGGGTGGTAGCCACTGTCGAGGCACGAGCGAATGATCGCCGCATCCAGGTGCGTGCCGACCAATCGCACGTCGTGGCCGTTATCTGCCAACGGCCACGTGACCGCCGTGCCCATGAGCCCCGCGCCGAGGATCGTAATAATTGCCATGCTTGCCCGCTCCGTAATGTATGATCTTTTACGACACGTTTGCGCTGAGCACCTCCTCTGAGATAAAGAACTGTGGTTCCGAGATTCGCTCCAGCGACACGGCCAGTTCTGCCTGGTATGTCGGGTCGAAGAACGACTTTTCGAAGGTTGCCATGTCGGGGAAGTATGCCTCGGTCATGTACCGATAGGTCGTCTCCGCCTCCGGCCAACCTCGCCGTATCACGTAGAAGTCACTCTTAATGAGTCCAGGCATCGCCATATTGTCGCGCTGGTGCTCAGTCGTGCGCCAGTTGAGAAACGCCTCATGGTCCGCACCCGGAGGCAACGTGTAAATCACCGTCAGCTTGATCATCTGGTCCTCTCCTTATGTTGACTTACTCGCTGTGCCCGCAAGACCACCGTGGCCGCGCGATCGACGGTCCCATTGCTCCGATCTACCACCACCCCATAGAGCCGTGCAGCGTCCTCGGATGACAGCAAGTCCGCCCGCAAGTCCGTTTCCACCAGGTCGATGTCTCGCTCCAGTGGATCACCGTAGCCGCCGCCTACTCCCGTGACGAGGCGGGCTACATCCCCACGCGCCAGCGGGTAACGCGCCAATTTACCGCGCCATATGACCGGCTCTTCTACTCCCAACTTTTTCACGGCTACACCGTTGGGCGAGCCTTCCATCCCCTCGGCATCCCCCCACGGTGGATAGCGGTGCCGGCCGAATGTAGTCGTCAATGTCGCGCTTTCGCACAACACCCGGTACTCGCGCACCAGTCCGAATCCACCCCGGTGCCTTCCTGCACCTGCGGGCGCGGTGTTAAACTCATATCGCTCCACAAGCAGCGGGTAGCGTCCCTCACATACCTCGACGGGCATGACATATGTCTCCCCATCGCCGACGGGCACCATGGCGCTCGTGCCATCGCGCGTCGCAGTCGCGCCCCAGCCACCGGCCTGTGGTTCAACCATGATGAAGGTCTTCCCGTCCTCGTCCTGGCCGCTGATAATGGTGCCGCACACGCTCAGGTGATGTCCCGCGCTCAGCCGATCGGGCAGCGCCGGGAAGAGCGCGCGCCAGATCAAGTCCACCGCGTAGGCGCCTGTCTCCCAATACGTCGACACTGGCGCGGGGCGGCGGGCAGTGAAGATCGTCCCCTCGGGACAGACCACCTGAAGTGGACGGAACCATCCCTCATTCACGGGCGCTTGCGGGTCTGTAATTGCCTTGAACATGGTGCGGCAGGCTGAGTGTAGTCGGGTGCGGGTGCAGTTCACCGGCCCGCGCACCTGCTGCGCTGAGCCCGTGTAATCCGCGATGAATGCATCCGGCGTGATGTGCACGTTAACGCATACGTAGATTGGATCAGCGCTCAGCCCGTCGTCGTCGATCCACTCCTCGGCGAAGTATGATCCATGCGGCAACTCCGCCAATGCTTGCCGTGCGAGTTGTTCGCCGTGCTCCAGGATAGTTGCCACGCTCTCCCGGAATGCTGCCAAGCCATAGCGTTGGCAGATTTCGATCACTCGGCGTTCACCGCTGCGCAAGCTGGCAACACCGGCATAGAGGTCGCCCAGCGTCCGCTCCGGCGTCCGAACGTTCGCCGCAATCAGGTCGATGAGGCTATCGATCGGTCGCCCCCCTTCGTAGAGTCGGATTGCGGGGAACTGCAACCCCTCCTGGTAAATCTCTGTGCTATCGGTGGTCCAACTCCCCGCGGCCATCCCGCCCACCTCGGTCCAGTGCGCCTTGTTTACACTGAAGGCCACGATCTGATTCTCGACGAAGATGGGCGCAATCAAAGCCACATCCGAGAGGTGGTTGCCGCCACCGATGAAAGGATCATTCGTCATGAAGATGTCGCCCGGCGCCATCCGGTCGAGCGAGTGCTTCTCCACGATCGCCTTAACTGCAAATGTCAGAGTTCCCAGGAATCCCGGCACCCCATTAGCTTGCGCGATGAGGTCGCCCACCGGGTCCGTCAGCGCACATGCGTAGTCCAGCACCTCGTAGATAATGGGGCTCTGGCTGCTGCGGCCCAGGGTGATAAAGCTCTCCTCCGCGGCCGCAATGAGCTGTTCCCGGATGATCTCAATGGTGAACGGATCCGTCTTCACTTCAGCAGACCCCACATATCCACCTCATGCTGCGGCGGCGCTTCGCTGCCCCAACGCCGGCTCGGGTGCCAGCCAAAGCGCGCGGCTGTGTCGGCGAGCATCTCCGCGTATTTAAATGGCGCCAGCACCGCGTCGATCACGGGCACCCCCAATGTGTCCTGCATTTGCCGATGGAACCCGTACTCCGCAGTACAGCCCAGAATCAGCACCTCAGCGCCATCTTCTTCCACGGCCTTGCGTCCCTCTGTCAACAGCCGACTGCAAGTCCGCTGGTGATCCGCCTGGAAATCATGGACACCCAGGTCCAATGGCCGCATAGAGGCTAGCTGATGGCTGTGGCCGTACAAGCGAACATTTTCGCTCATCTTTGGGATCCATTTGCGGCGGCCCACCAGCACTGAGAAGCGATTGCCCAGATTGCTCGCGATGGCTGTAGCGGATTGGCACGGTGCGGTTACGATGGCGCGGCCCGACACCTCGCGTGCCTCGCGCAAACCGACGTCGTAAAAGCAGCCGATCACGACCGCGTCATGTGTGCTGGCCGCCTTATAGGTCAGCCGCACGATGTCCGCCACCACCAGGCCTTCGTACGCGTGGTACTCCAGGTGTTGTGGTCGCCCTGCCGGCAGCGAGATCACGTCCACCTGGCAGTCGGATCGTGCAGCCGCCGAGAGCATCTTTTGCGTGTCGGCGTCGAACAATGTCGCGCCCACTGGGTTAATCCACAGGATACGCATCGTGGCTCCTCCGTCCGCGTCGCTCAAGCAGGTTCGATATGCAGGAAACCGTAACCGTCACGGCGTATGTGCTGGCCCGGGAAGACCACGGTTGTTGATGCTGGCTCCTCAATTACCAGTGGGCCCTCCAACGCGACGTCGAGAGGCAAGAGATCGCGTTCATAGATTGCCGCGTCCTGGAAACCCAACTCGTCGAAGTTCACCCGCCGCACCCCCTTGTGCGCAGCCGCCAGGCTCATCTCCCCTCCCGGCACTTGCCGCAGTGCCGGCTTATGGACTCCTCCCCAAGCCGTCAGATGGCAGTTGACGAACTCCACCGGCGACGAGAGCCGGAAGGCGTAGGTGTGCTCGTGCTCAGCATGGAAGCGCTGCTCGATCTCTGTCATCGCATCCGCAGTGATAACACCACCGGGCAACATCACCTTCACCGTATGCTCCTGCCCCAGATAGCGCATGTCGGCGAAGCGTTGGAATACCAATGTTGCGAGCGTTCCGCCCTGGGCGACCAGGTCTCGTGCGGCCTGCGCCTCCAGGGCGGTATAGATGGCTTCGATATGCTCCGGTGCGATGTGGTCGGTTCGAGTTACGTGCGTTCGAATAATGTCCTGACGAAGGTCCGTCATAAGCATGCCCCACGCCGAAAAAACGGAGGCATTGGGTGGGATGACCACCTTCCTAACACGCAGCTCGCGCATCAGTGCGGCCGCGTGCATCGCGCCGCCGCCGCCGAATGCGACCAACACGAAATCCCGCGGGTCGTACCCCCTTCGCACCGATACCAGTTTGAGCGCGTTAATCATGCTCGCGTCCGCCAATCGGATCACGCCCATAGCCATGTCTTCCACACTGATCCGAAACGCTGCTGCGAGCGGCGCGAGTGCATCTCGCGCTTTGTCAACGTCCAACGGGATTTCACCGCCCAGAAAGTAGGCTGGGTTAATGCGCCCGCGATCACATTGGCGTCGGTCACGGTTGGTTGCGTGCCACCCCAGTTGTAGCAAGCAGGACCAGGGTCCGCGCCCGCGCTCACCGGGCCGACGCGCAGCGCGCCCGCCTTGTCGATCCAGGCGATGGATCCGCCGCCTGCACCGATCTCCACAATATCCACAGTAGGAACGAGGATGGGATATCCGGCGAAGAATGGCGTGTGGCCAATCTTGTAGCTGGTGGTGATCCGGGGGACGCCGCTTTCGATTAGCGAGGTTTTTGCCGTGGTGCCACCGATGTCCAACGAGATAACGTTCGGTTCGCCCAACGACTCGCCGATGACTGCAGCGCCAATGACGCCAGCCACGGGTCCGGACTCCACGAGCTTTATTGGCGTTCGGCGGGCGTCGTCGAAAGTGGTGTTCCCGCCATTCGACTGCATTGCGTGGTAGACCCGGGACATGCCTGCCTTGGACAGGTTAGCTTCCAGGTTGTTGAGGTAGCCCGCTGCCACGGGCAAGACGTAGCTGTTCAGTACAGCCGTGTTAGTGCGTTCGTACTCGCGCCACTCCTGGGTGATCTCATGTGATAGAGTCACATGCAAGTCCGGCGCCAGCTCGGCAATGATTTGGCCGCACGCTTGCTCGTGAGCCGGATTGGCGTACGAGTGAAGGAAGCACACGGCGATAGCTGCCACACCCTCCGCCCGGCACGCCTCTACCGCGGCTCGCACACCTGCGCCATCGAGCGGCACGAGCTCTTCGCCCTGTGCGTTCACCCGTCCGGCCACCTCAAACCGCAGGCGTCTGGGGACGAACGGCGCCGGTTTGGAGTATTGCAGGTTATAGATGTCGGGGCGATTGGCGCGGCCGATTTCCAGGACATCTCGAAAGCCCTGCGTCGTGATAAGTGCGGTCACCGCTCCCTTACGTTCCGTCAGCGCATTGATGATAACCGTGGAACCGTGGACGAAGAAGCTTGTGTCCGCGATGCGGATGCCTGCTTTACGAAGCGTCTCCATCACGCCCATCGCGAAGTCTCTGGGCGTGGTGGATGCCTTGGCAACCCCCGCCATCCCGGTCGTTTCATCGAGAAAGGCAAGATCGGAAAAAGTTCCGCCTACGTCGCTGGCTACCCGCATCGCAGTTTCCTCCCGGCCTTACCCGCGCGACCCCAGGCCGTATAGCCTCTCCGCCTGCTCTTGGGTAATGTACCCGTTCTTCACGTCTTCCTTCACCAGCGCAATGTCGCGTTCCATCGGGTTACCCCAGCCCGCTCCGGTCGCAGTCATGACGCGGATGATGTCGTCCGTGTTGAGCGTCAGCCCACTGACCACCGAGTAGCGTTCCATCTGTCCATTGGCTCTCACAATCTGAATGTGATTCCCCGAGCCCGGTTGGCCGCCCAACAGCGGCCAGGGCGGAATCCTGTCGCGGGTGTAAGCGACTGTGAGCCAGGCATTGTCGGACTTGATTCGGTAGTCGATGCGCACCCCCTTGCCGCCACGATGCTTGCCGGCGCCGCCCTCTTCGTCGTGGAAACTGAGATAATCGACGGTGACGCCATAGCGCGCTTCGGCCACCTCCGCCGGGCAGTTATACGTTTCGCCGTGCAATCCGCAGAATTGGCCCGAGTTGCCATCGGACACCGGGGACCCGCCCCATCCACCCAGCTCGGGCTCGATTACGGCATACGCACGGCCCGTGTCGGGATGGACGCCGCCGAACAGCGTGCCGGCCACCGAGGAGAAGCTGCCGGCAGGTAGCCGGTCTGGCATATTTTCAGCCAGGCACCGCCAGATCAGGTCGTGCAGTCGGATGGTCAGCTCATAATAGATGCCCATCGCCGCAGGAAAGATCGGATCGAACACCGAGCCGCGCCGCGTGAATACTCTGAGCGGTCGGAACGTGCCGCCGTTGGCGATGCGCTCGGGCGATGTCACGCCCTTGAATGCGATCTGGCAGGCCACCACGCAATCATCGCGGCTCATGTTGAATGGGCCCTTGTCCTGATCGGGATTGTCCTGCAAGTCCACGATGAACTGGTCATCGGTGATCTCCACGGTGACATTGTAGAAGACCCCGCTGTCCTGCTCTTCCGACGAGGCGATACTTGCCCTTCTGGAGCCGGCGCAGCGCGGCCAGGCTGACTTTCTCACCGTAGTCCAGATATTCCTCGACCGCAGCCAGGAACACGTCTTTGCCGTACTTGTGCACGATCTCCAGCACTCGGCGTTCTCCTACGCGGATCGAGGCCACGCCTGCCCACAGATCTCCGGTCAGGAAATCCGGCATGCGGCAATTGGACGTCAGAATATCGAACACCGATCGGATTGGCTGACCGCGCGAGATGAGCTTGATGCCTGGCAGAATCATGCCTTCCTGGAAGATCTCGCTCGCGTTGGTCGACATGCTGCCCGGCACCATCCCGCCTACGTCGTTCCAGTGCGCGATATTCGCGGTCCACGCGACCAGATCACTGCCATCGAACACCGGCATCACCAGGACGACATCGTTCAGGTGGGTGACCCCGCCGTGATATGGATCATTCGTTATGAAAACATCTCCAGGCTCGATTTCACCCGCTTTGGGGTACTTTTCCAGCACAGCCTTGACCGTTTTATCCAGCACGCCTACGAAAGCAGGAATGCCTGCACCTGACCCGGCCAGCTCGCCGTTCCGGTCGGTGATGCCGGTGCCCATATCAAGCACTTCGTAGATGATTGCGCTCATGGCGGTTCGGCGCATCGCGGCGAACATCTCATCGGCCGCTGCCTGCAGCGAGTTCTGGATGATTTCAATGGTGATTGGATCGAATTTCGCGTTCATGGTGTCCTCCCCTCACTGAGCAGACGCGATACAGTAGTTGCCGTAATCATCGATGTAGCAGGACAGGGCGGGCGGAATGACCACGGTCGTGCCCGACTCCTCGATGATCGCTGGACCGTTGAAACGCATGCCAGGTCCCAGTAGATCGCCATCATAGAGCGTTGCCGTATGAATGCCAGCGTCGGCAAAGTCCACCTCACGGTGACCCTTGACCGCCTCCTCGGTCGTATGACCGTTCGCCGGCACCTTCTGCGGGTTGAGCTTGTCCACTTCGGCGATTGCGATGAGATGGTAGCACACCAGCTCCACGGGCGCGGTCAGGCGATACGTGTACTCTCGCTCGTAGTTGCTATGGAAATACTCCAGGATACTCACCAGCCGCTCGGCCGTGATCTCGCCTGCAGGCAGCTCGATCTCGGTGGAGTGCTCTTGATTCTGGTAGCGGCACCGGCCGTAACGTAGGAAGTGCACGCGTGATCGGTCGATGTCTTCGGCCTCGAATTCCTGATACGCCTTCTCCTCGAGTGCATCCAACGTCGCATTGATCTGCGCAGCTGATTCCGGCGTGGTCATCTCCACGATTTGGGTTTGCAGATAGTCGCGGCGTAGGTCGCTGAGCAACATACCCCATGCAGAGAAGACGCCCGACTGCTTTGGGATAATCACCTTCCTGATGCCCAGTTCCTTGGCCAGCGCTGCCGCGTGCATACCGCCACCGCCCCCAAATGCGACCAGCGTAAAGTCGCGCGGGTCGTGCCCTCGGTTGACCGAGATGAGTTTGATGGCATTCACCATGTTATTGTTCGCGATGCGGAGGATGCCGCGCGCAGCTTCCTGCCGGCTCGTGCTCAATGTTGTGGCTAACCTGTCTAGTGCGATATCCACCGCGGCCATGTCGGCCACGATGGTGCCGCCGCAGAAGTAGTTCGGATTGATGCAGCCGAGCGCGAGGTTGGCATCCGTTGTGGTCGCTTCCGTCCCGCCCGCGCCGTAAGATACCGGCCCAGGAACTGCGCCTGCGCTCTGTGGTCCTACGTGCAATCGGTGAAACGCATCCACCCACGCGATAGATCCACCGCCATTACCAATTTCCACCAGGTCAACTACGGGCACCATTACCGGGTAGCCAGCCGACGTCTCTGTATGCTCGACCAGGTAGTTTGTGTTGAGCTTGACGTGCCCGCCGGTAATCAACCCACACTTGGCCGTCGTGCCACCGATGTCGATAGCAATCACATCCGGCTCACCGATCAGGCGCCCCAGCGCGGCTGCACCCCAGATACCGCTGGCCGGTCCCGATTCGATCATTGTGATCGGGATCTGCCGGGCGTTTTTCACGGTATCCACACCGCAGTTGGACTGCATGATGTAAGGGGTGCACCGCATGCCGGACTGCTCCAGGCGGTTGGTCAGGTCATCCAGGTAACGGTGCGCGATAGGCTGGACGTACGCGGACAACACCGCAGTGTTGGTGCGTTCGTACTCCCGCCACTCGCGCGTGATTTGATGCGATGCAACCACCGATGCTTCAGGCCATAGAGCTTTCACCTGAGCCAGTGCTTCTTCTTCATGGGCAGGATTAGCGTAGGAATTGAGGAAACAAATGGCGACTGCCTCGACGCCATCGGCCTGGAAATCAGCGAGGATCGCCGGCAGCACCGATAGGTCGAGCGGGCTTGTCTCGACGCCCTTGTAGTTGATACGGCCCGGCAGCTCGCGGCGCAGATAGCGCGGCACGATGGGCTTCGGTTTGCGGTACTCCAGGTTGAAGTAGTCGGGGCGGTTGCCGCGGCCAATCTCCAACACATCGCGGAAGCCTTCGCTCGTCAAGAGCGCCGCCTTGGCACCCTTCCGCTCAGTGATGGCGTTGATGACGATTGTCGTGCCGTGCACAAAGGACACGAAATCCTGGGGGCGGATGTGGCTGGCGTCGATGACATCCATCACGCCCTTTTCGAACTGGCCGGGCGTCGTGTGGCTCTTCGCCGTGCCCACAACCCCGTCTGATGTCACGTACACGAGGTCCGTGAAGGTTCCTCCGATATCGGTGGCAACCCTGAGCATAAGCCTTCCTCCGATCAAATGGTTTGAAGTGTGGTTGACTGTGTGAAAAGATGGCAACGGACTATGTGGTCCCTGCCTGCCTGGACCATCACTGGGTCCACGGTCGTACAGACATCCATCTTCATGGGACAGCGGGTGTGGAAGCTGCAACCGGACGGTATGTTTACAGGGCTTGGAATCTCGCCCGTGGAGATGATTTTCTTCGGTTTGAACTGCTCCTCCATCTCAGAGATGACCGGGATGGCACTTAGCAGCATTTGCGTGTACGGGTGCAGCGGATTGCGGAAGAAATCGATCGTTTCCGCGATTTCGCAGATTCGACCCAAGTACATAATTGCCACCCGCGACGCCACGTTGCGCATCAGGCTCAAGTCGTGGGTGATGAAGAGATATGACAGGTTGAATTCCCGCTGCAACTGCATCAGCAGATTGATGATTTTGCCCTGGATGGACACGTCCAGGGCTGACGTCGGCTCGTCCAAAATGACGAAGCGTGGGCTGGTAGCCAGTGCGCGGGCGATCGAGACCATCTGCTTTTCGCCGCCACCCAGCATCTGCGGATACTTGTACATCGTGTCCGGTGCCAGCCCCACCTCTTCCAGCAGCCGGATCGACTCTTCCAGCCGGTTGACGTCGGGCCGGTGTAGCCGCAACGGTACTTCCAGAAGTTGTTTGACGCTGTGTCGCGGGTTCAACGAGGAACCAGGATCCTGGAAGACAATCTGAATTCCCTTGCGGAGCGCCATGGGGCGCACTTTGGCCGCGAACAGACTCCTGTCCCTGGAACGCGATCGTTCCTTCGGTCGGCCGGTACATGCCAATGGTGGTATACGCCACCGTGCTCTTGCCCGAGCCAGATTCGCCGACCAGGCCGAACGTCTCTCCCTCGCGCACCGCAAACGAGATGCCCTCGACTGCTTTGACGGTGATCGGCTCTCGTTTCGCCGTACCTTTGTGTCCGATCACGAAATACTTCTTGAGATTGTTGACAGTCAGGATGTCGGGAGCTACAACGTCCATCTTCATGATCCCTTGTCCTTATAGAGGAAGCAAGCCACATGGTGGCCGTCGCTCATCTGGTAAAAGGACGGCTTCTCCGTCCGGCAGATGTCCATTACATGGGGACACCGGGGATGGAAGCGGCAACCCGGTGGTGGCGCCAGATAGTTCGGGATTCGACCCGGTATGCCGTCGGAGACTCCACCGCCCGTCAGCCGTGGGACTGCTTCCATCAGTCCCCGGGTGTACGGGTGCAGTGGATTCTCAAACAGTTCGCGGCGTAACGGCCTCTTCGACCATGTTCCCAGCGTACATGACGTACACGCCGATCGGTCATCTCGCGCACGATGCCCAGGGTGTGAGTGATCAGGATGATTGAAGTGTTCTTCTCCAGCACCAGCCGCCGCAGCAAGCGCAGAACTTGATCCTGGATGGTTACATCCAATGATGTCCCCGGCTCATCAGCGATCAGTAGTTTCGGCTGCGTGGCTAGCGCCATGCCGATGCACACACGTTGCCGCATGCCTCCGCTGAGTTGGACAGGGTACGCCTTCAGAAGTCGCGCCGGGTCGGCCAATGCCACCTCTTCCAACGCAGCAAGGGACCGGCTTTGAATGTTGGTTAGCGAAAGATCCTGGCGCCCGACCGATGCGCGGATCACCGCCTCCAGTTGTTGCCCCACAGTGAACACCGGGTTCAGCGCCGCCGTCGGGTCCTGGAAGATCATCGAAACACCCTTGCCGCGCACCTGCTGGAGTTCGGACGAATTCAATCGTAGGACGTCTCTACCCTCGAACATGATCTGACCGTTCGGGATCTGCGCGGGAGGCATGGGCAACACGCGTAGGATTGCCTTCATGGTGGTGGTTTTGCCACAGCCTGTCTCGCCCACAAGCCCCACGCGCTCGCCCGCATGCATGACGAAATTGACGCCATCCAGCACGCGCAGGCGACCACCGTAGACCTTAAATTGCACATGCAGGTTCTTTATCTCTAGTAGAGGGCGATTGGCGCTCATGTCAGCTCCTCTCGGATGCAAGCATGTCGCGCATGCCATCGCCCATCAAATTGAATGCAAGGACGACTACGACAATGGCCAGTGCGGGGAAGACGGCGATCCACCATTGGTCCGGAAGGTACCGTGCGCCATCCGCAATCATGGTGCCCAGGCTGGGCTCTGGGGGTTGAACACCCAGGCCGACAAAGCTCAACATAGAGCCGATAATAATCACCCAGGCGATATCGATGCTCATTTTAGTCAGCACAGGCGACAGCGTGTTCGGTAGAATCTCCCGGAAGATGATGTGCGACGAACTGGCGCCGGTAACCTCGGCTGCGGTGACGAAATATTCATTGCGCAAGGTCACCGCCAGTCCATAAACCAGGCGCGTGTACCAGGGCCACCACATTAGCGACACGGCGAGCATTCCATTCCAAAGGTTCGGTTTCAGCACCGAGGCGACCGCCAGCGCCAGGATCAAGGGCGGTACAGCCAGGAAGATATCTGTCGTGCGCATAATAACCGTGTCGATCCAGGTGCCGTGGTGGTAACCGGCCAGCAGACCCAGCAAAACACCGGGTGGCACCACTAGCGTTAAAACTACAACACCCATCAGCAGCGATGACCGAAGACCGAAAACGATTCGCGTGAGGATATCGCGGCCGATTTGATCCGTGCCGAAGATATATTGAAGATTTGGAGGCAGTTTGGCGTGGGCAAAGTCTGTAAAGGGACCGGCGTGTTTTGGATAGGGTGTGACTACTGGCGCAAGGGTTGCAAGGAGAACCAACAGCACAACTGCGACCAGCCCGGCGATGGATAGTGGATTCCGGGAGAATTTGTACCAGGACCGGCCGCGGCCTTCGCGCCGCGACTGGCGTTCAAGCTGTTTGATTTGCTCAGCCGTAAGCCTGCCGGGCAACGCACCGGCGGTCATATCTTCGGCCATCGCTATTCACTCCTTGCGGCGCGCAGCCGGATGCGCGGATCCAGATACGCCACGACGATGTCAACGATAATGTTCACCACTACGAATACGAAACCGAGGACCAGGATGACGGCTGAGATTGCATTTAGATCCTTGTTTAGCATTGAGGTCATGCCGTAGCGAGCCATCCCAGGCCAGTTGAAGATCAGCTCCACCAGGAATGCCACGCCCAACGTGGCTGCAATGTCCAGGCCAAGGATCGAGACGGTAGGGATGAGCGAGGGCTTGAGCAAGAAACGGTTCATCACAATTCGCTCAGGGATGCCCAGCCCACGCGCAGCCGCAATGTAATCCTTCTCAAGATTGTCTGCCATGGAGGAGCGCGTAATGCGCGCCTCCTGCGCAATCGACCCCATGGCCAGAGCCAGAGCCGGCAGGACCATATGCTTGAGTGCGTTTGCGAACGTAGCCAACTTGCCAGCGAGCAACGCATCTACAGTGATCATCCCAGTGACCAGGGGTGGCACCACGATTTGATCATCCAGCCGCCCGATGATTGGGAACCATTTGAGGACAAACCCAAATAACAACACAAAGAGGATGGCAAAAACGAACGAGGGCGTGACGATGCCAGCATATGAGAGGACGCGCACGAGGTTGTCTATCCATGTGTCTTTGTAGCGCGCTGACAGGATGCCCAGTCCGATACCACCAACTGCGGCCATCACACCCGAAAATAGTACCAGCTCAAGCGAGGCGGGCAGGAATTCCTTGATATCTGTGGTCACTGGCCGCTGAGTTACCAAGGATAAACCGAAATCGCCCTGGACCGCATCCACGACCCAATATCCGTATTGCACATAGATAGGATCGTTCAGGTGCATTTGATCGCGGATGCGATCCACCACCCACTGAGGAGCACGCGCACCCACGGCCATGCGAGCCGGATCACCCGGCATGAGGCGCGCAATAATGAAGATGACAATGGAAAGTCCTACCAGTACATACACTGAGTGTAGCAGGCGACGGATCAGGAATCGTGTCATGGACATATGCTGTTAGCCTTTCGCGCCGGGCCTCCCGTCTCCCGCAATGTGAAGGGGAGACGGGAGGATAACACCTTAGCTTCTACTGGCAGGTGACTCCGATGTGCGCCGCGTAGAACCAGTAGGCCTGCAGGTTGCTGGCCTCACCTCGGCTGGCCGGCCAGTCGACGCAATCACGGTAGGCGTGCTTTTCCACCTGATCGTAGATCCAGACCGACGGGGCCAACTCCACCAACTTCTCTTGGATCGTGGCGTACTTGGCGTATCGTTCCTGGTCGTCGATTGTGGCCAGGGCGTCGTCGATAGCTGCGTCGAGTTCCTTATCCTGCAGCCACTCGTTCTGCTGCCACGTGCCGGTCGTGCTTGAGTGATACCGCTGCTTAATCATCAAGCCAGCCTCCGGCAAGTCGGACGACACGTAGATGGTCGCAATGGATGGAGCAGTCTCCAGCTTGCTCGTGTTCTCCACAAGGCTCAGCCAGGGCACCTTCACCACTTCTACCTTGATGCCGATTTCGGCCATGTTAGCCTGGAAGAGCAGAGCCCACTTCTCTTCATCTGGCACTTCTGCCACCCAGTTGACGTCCAGCGGGTACTTGTCGATCTCATTGGCGTACTTGCACTGTGCTAGCTCGGCCTTTGCTTTATCCAGGTCGCGCTTGTAAACCAGTACATTCGGGTTGTGCCCGGCCAGTGTCGCCGGCACCGGGCCGACCATCTGCTTCGTGCCAGGCCACTCCAGCCCGACGGCGGCATCATAGTCGAACGCCCACAGGATCGCCTTGCGGCAATGAATGTCATCGGTCGGCGCCTTCTTGGTGTTCACCATGTAGTAGAAGGACGTGAGCCCGGGCAGCGCAGCGATCTTGACGCCAGATATCTTCTCCAGCGCCTGATAGGCCTCGAAAGACTGCCACTGATCCGAGACCTCGAGCTGCTTGTTCTCCATCAGGCTGCGGATGGTGACGGCTTCAGTTGTGCCGATGAAGCGCACCTCTGCCGGTGCGTTGGGATGGAATTCACCCCACCAATCGGGATTCTTTTCCATGAGCAGGTATTGTTCCAGCGGAAATTCCTTCACCTTGTACGGTCCGGATCCCGCGTCGTGAGTCTGTAGCCACTCTTTACCATAGTCGCCATTGTCACCGTACGGCCCATCGGCTTTGGTGTTGGTGCGCACGGTCGCTTCGCTGGCGATGTACAGGCGGACCAGGCTGCCCAGGAACAGAGCCGACGCCTTTTTAAGCTTGAATACCACAGTACTGTCGTCCGGCGCGGTAATCGTTTCGACATCCGGAGTCACCAAATACGCGAAGCCTTCTCCGATGGTCTTCAGGCGATCGAAGCTGTAGACTACGTCGCTGGCCTTCAGAGCGGTGCCATCATGGAACTTGACGTCGTTGCGCAGTTTGAAGGTGTAGGTAAGTCCGTCTGGCGAGATATCCCACGACTCCGCCACCCACGGATCGACTCCGCCTTTCGCGTTCGGGAAGATCAGCGTGTCGTAGAGATTCGCTATTGAGGTGGATCCGGCGTAGTCGTTGCCGACAGCCGGATCAATGCGGTTGGGCCACGAGAACGTTACGCGCAGTTGGCCCCCTCCAGAGGGAACAGCCGCGGCTGGCGCTTCGGTCGGTTTGGCTTCCGGGGCAGTGGTCGGTGCAGGGGCCTGTGTGGCCGCGGCCGAGGGGGCTTCAGTCGCAGCCGGGGCTGGGGCTGAAGTGGCAGGCGCGGGCGCAGCCGGCGTGCCGCACTGTGTGAGGAGCAACGTCATCACAACCAGTACGGGCAGAACAACTAGAGTCTTGATTTTCATCTTCTTCGCTCCTTCTGGTCTTGATTGCGGACATACCAACAGGTAAGAAGTAACCGGTGCATGTAGCACTCCCAGGACCACCTCCATTCTTCAGCCGGCGTCAGGCCGGATCATTTTTGCTCCCGCGCAGCGTCACCTCTACCGTTCGAGCGGTCCGGTCACGCTGCTCCAGATGAACGCGCAGACCTCCCGAAACTCGTTGCTCCACGTGTGGGGTTGGGCGGCATCGTAATGAAGGCTATCGCCTTCTGTGAGAGTAAAACACTCGTTGCCGACGTCGACGAGTAATTGGCCCGATAGGACAAACAGTAACTCCTCTCCGGGGTGGGTCGGAA
Organism: uncultured Chloroflexia bacterium; assembly: GCA_963774265.1. GTDB lineage: Bacteria > Chloroflexota > Anaerolineae > CG2-30-64-16 > CG2-30-64-16 > JALOOB01. Next base: position 635,012 of record CAVZDU010000001.1, read on the forward strand.
GAAGTCCCGAGCTTCCCCCAGCCGGTGTCAGCACATGCCTCACGACGAGCCTTGCGTTGCCATTGGGTGTCAGGAGGCGCTCCGGTATGCGTCCCGGATTGCCCTTATCCCCGTCGCGATCCTCCAGACGGACAACATGGGCGGCTTCTGACGCCATCTCAAAGAAAGCGCGCAAATGGACGCTTAGCGCGCCTGCAATGACTGTTAGCGTCGGCAGGGACGGGGTCGTCTTATCGCGCTCAACTTGTGACAGGTAACTGGTCGAGAGACCACAGCGATCAGCCAGTTCTGCCAGTGTCAGTTTTTGTTCCGTGCGCAACGCTCTGATGCGTGCGCCGATACTCTGGGTCACAGCTCAGTTGTCCATCAAAGCTAGGTTTGTTTCGGGGAAAAGGCGGCGGGTCTTTGGCGCCTGTTCCTGCGAGGATCAAAAGATCGAAGGCGTGATCAAGCTGAGGAGAACAACGGGCTGGCTGCTGCGGTTCTCCAACCGGTGCTTGGTGGTGGATTTGAAGTATGCGCTGTCGCCCGGATACAGATCATAGAATCCATCGCCGATCCAGATGCGGAGGGCGCCTTCCATGATGTAGAAGAACTCCTCCCCGGGATGTGCTCGGGCCTCGTCTGTCGGCAAGGCCTGGCTGGCCGGTGTGATTGCCATCTTGAATGCCGCAAGTCCCGCGTAAGGGAACTTGCCGGATAGAAGTGAGTATGTCGCGGCAGAGCCTTCGAAGCGAAAGGTCTCTCGATTATCATGCCGCACGAGCTTTGTCGGCTGAACATCGTCGCGAAACAGGTCTATGACCTGCACGCCGAGGGCCTGTGCGATGGCCTGGAGTGTGGTGATGGAGGGGACGGCTTTGTTCCGCTCTACCTGCGACAGGAATCCTGACGTACAACCGCTTCTCTCGGCAACCTGGTCGAGAGTCAACCCGAGTTTGGCCCGCAAGTCCTTGATCGTTTTGCCGATCACCTGGATTGTGGTATCCATAAAGAAGTTTATAGCACCACTTCAATTCCATGTCAATAGTGATTTTTCGAGATGGGTTTTGTCCAGCCGCCCACCGAAGAAGGTCATCCCTCTGCCCTAACCCTATGGAGTGTATTACCCCCGACCCGCGCCAACCCCAGCGATTTTTCCCGTCACCCACGCCCACAGGAAATTATACCCGCCAATCGGACCGAAGGCGTCGAGCATCTCGCCGCAGAAGTGCAGCCCCGGTGCAACCCGGCTCTCCAGCGTGGCCGGATCGACCTCGCCGAGTGGCACGCCGCCGCCGGTGACTTCCGCGACGCGATATCCCTCGTGGCCGGACCACGGCAGCGCGTAGTGCGTCAAGGCATCGATCAGCCGCTGGCGGTTTTCGCGTCGCAACTGACCAAGTTTCACGCCGGTCAGATTGAGCTCGGCCAGCAGGAGGATGGCCAGTCGCTCGGGAAGATGCTGGCGCAAGACTGCGATCACAAAACCTGATCCCCCGCGTAGCGCCTCATCCCATCCCCCAGCGTCCAGGGTTGACCACTGAATGGAGACTACCGGCCGCGGTCCGCCAACAAAGGTGGACCGCGCAGCCACGTGAGAGATGTTCAATACGGCCGGGCCGCTGTAGCCGCGGTGTGTGAACAGGAAGCCGTCGCGATACGAAAGCTGGCCCTTGCCGTTCGGATGAGGCGCACTGATCCTGGCCGTAAGAGATACGCCCGCCAACTCCTTGTGTGCGTTATTGTTGGTGGTGAGCGGGGTCAACGCAGGGTAGGTTGGGATCAGCATGTGGCCAAGCGCCAGCGCCATGCGTAATCCCTCCCCGTCACTGCCTGTGCTCGGCACCGACAGGCCGCCGGTCGCCACGATCACCCGCCCGGCCGCAAGTGTCTCCCCTGATTCCAGCCGCACCAGCCAGTGGTCGCCCGCGGCCTCGACCGCGGTTGACCGGGCATGGAGTCGCAACGCGACGCCCCCGGCTTGGGCGGCCCCAAGCAAGGCATCCAGCACCGTACCCGCCCGGTTGGTGACGGGAAACAGCTTGCCGCTTTCCTCCTCGAGTGCCAGGGGCACGGCCAGGTCATCCTCGAAGAACCTGCGAACCTGCGCCAGCGGCCATGCGGCGAGGATCTTCCGCAGGGTGTTTGGCGAGCCGTCGGTGTGGTACTCGGCCGGTGAGATGCGCGACGGCAGGACATTGCACCGGCCGCCGCCACTGATAAGTATCTTTTGCCCTGGCTTGTCGGTGGCTTCCAATAGAATGACCGGCCGCGGTCCGCGGCCAGCCCAGATGGCGGCGGTCAACCCGGCCGCGCCGGCGCCGATAATGACAATGGGAAGCTGGTCCATCATCTCCCTTCGAGCGCGAGGTCGATCTCATCGCGCACGGTTTCATCAGTCTCAGCCGCAAGTGCCACGTGCAGCGCATCTGTCGCAGGGGCGCCGCCCAGCCGTCCCAGCGCCCACGCGGCGTGCGCTCGCACCAGGGGTTCGGTATCATGCAAGAGTGGGAGCAGGTGGGGGATCATGGCGGCGTCACCCGAATTGCCCGCTGCAACGCACGCATTGCGCACCAGCCCGCGGCGCTTTGCACGCAGGATCGGAGTGCCCTTGAAGGCCGTGTGAAACGCCGCTTCGTCCAGCGCCAGTAGTTTAACCAGCGGAATCGCCCCCTTCTCAGCCCCGGCGGGGTTTGGAACCCGCAATCCGGCCATCGTGGCCTCCGGCGCAGCCCTGTTGTACGGACAAACTGCCTGGCATACGTCGCAGCCGAACACCCAATCCCCTACGAGCGGCCGCATATCTCGGGGGATCGGCCCGCGCAGCTCGATGGTCAGGTACGAGATGCAGCGCCGCGCGTCCAGGACGTGATCCGCAACGAAGGCCTTCGTGGGGCAAGCGTCGAGGCAGCGCGTGCAACTCCCGCAGCCGGCGAAGGAAGGCTGGCCCCCTTTGTGAGTCACCGCGCTCGCGAGCCTGGCCTCCAGTTCTTCGGGCACGAGCAACGCCGCGACAAATGTCCAAGACCCCAGGCCGGGAGTGATCAGGCACGTGTTGCGCCCGGTGAATCCCAGCCCCGCCTGCTCCGCAAAATCCCGTTCGAGCAGTGGGGCCGAGTCAACGCATGCCTTCCCGAGTGACTCGCGGCCAGTTTGTTCTCGCAGGAGCGCGTCGAGCTTGAATAGCTGTGCCTTGATGACAGGGTGGTAGTCAACCGACCATGCGTAGCTGGCTATCCTTCCGTAAGTCCCCTCAGACCACGCAATGGGTGAGGCCGGCCGCGCGTAGTTGGCGAGAAGGACGATCATGCTGGTCGCATCGGGCGCAAGAAGCTGTGGAGCCAGGCGCAAGGCTGCCCGCTGGGCCATGTACGCCATCTCGCCGTGGTAACCCGCTTCGAGCCACGCCCGATACGCGTCTCCAGTGCGCGGCACAGGGAGGGGCAGGGTCGCCGCCAGATCGAACCCCAGGGTCAGGGCGTAGCCAAGCGCTTCATCAGCCAGTGTCATCGTTGTGATTATAGCAGCCGCCGCGATAACCGTAAACCGCCCCTTTACTTTGCCCTGGTGCACGCTATAATTGCTTCATATCGGCATCCATAAGAAAAAGGGAATCCTATGAACAAACGTCTCACTCCTGCAATGATCGGCCTTTTGGCCGTCCTGATTGCATTGACCGCGGTCTTCACACTGCTGATTCGGGTTCCCACCCCAGCGCGCGGTTACGTGAATCTCTCTGATGTCGCGATCACCTTTGCCGGGCTGGCGTTCGGCCCCTGGGTCGGTGCGATCGCAGGCGGTGTCGGCACCGCGCTGGCTGATCTGCTCGGCGGGTTTGCGCCTTACGCACCCATCAGCCTGGTCGCACATGGTCTCCAGGGCCTGCTGGTCGGGTTGATCGGTCACCGCCAGCGCAGCGTGCCCCGTATGATCCTCGCCTGGTTGGCCGGCGCGGTCGCTATGTTGGCCGGTTATCTCCTGGGGGGCGCCCTCTACGTCGGTCTGCCGACCGCGCTTCTGGAGGTCCCTCTCAATGCATTCCAGACTATCGTTGGAGCCCTTGTGGGCATCCCACTGGTGTTCGCCGTGCGCAGGGCTTATCCGGCGGTGGATCGCCTGGGTCAGCGGCAGACGTGGACCGAGTAGCAGCAGCCGAAGCAAGCGCGCGAACGATGGTCGAGGTGCGCGACCTGACCTTCGCATATGGCGATGGGTTGCCGGTGTTCGACAACTTTTCGTGGGCCGTTCAAACTGGTGAGGCGTGGGCCCTGATCGGTCCGTCGGGCTGCGGCAAGAGCACCCTGCTTTATCTGATCGCCGGCCTGCGCCAGCCCAAAGGGGGCCGCATCCTCGTGGACGGCCATCCCGTGCCGCGGCCGCGCGCCAGCACAGGCCTGATCCTGCAAGACTACGGTCTATTGCCCTGGGCGACAGTCTGGGAGAACGTGGCACTGCCGATGCGCCTGGGTCAGTTCTATCGGGGTAAGGGTGATGAAGGGGACCCTGAGCGCCCCTACCCGCGCACTGATATCGTGCCGGAGCAGGTCGACGAATGGCTCGCGCGCCTGGGCATCGCGGATCAGCGCAGCAAGTATCCCGGGCAGCTCAGCGGGGGGCAGCGCCAGCGCGCCGCAATTGCGCGCAGCCTCCTCCAGCAGCCGAACCTGCTGCTCATGGACGAACCGTTTTCATCCCTCGACGCGGTCACGCGCGAGGATCTCCAGCTCCTCACCGCTGAGCTGCGAGAAGAGACAGGGGTCACGACACTGGTGGTGACTCACACCATCGAAGAGGCCGCGTTTCTCGGCCGCCGCATCCTGGTCCTGAATAAGCCGCCCAACGCCCGGCCGCGCATCGTGGACAATGCGGGTGCAGGCGACCCGGCCTATCGCGGCCAACCCGCGTTCTGGGCCAAGGTGGCCGAGCTGCGCGCGCTGCTCGGTGCAGAGGCCGGCGAGAGGAGCGCGTGATGCGGCGCCGCGATCTCCTGCTCGGCTCTCTCGCCCTGCTGATCGTGTGGCAGTTGCTGAGTTGGCTCCTGCGCACCGAGACGTTCCCGGGTCCGTGGGCGACCGCCCAGGCGTTCGTGGCCGCAATCCCGCGCGGCCTGGCGCGGCACTTTTTGGTGAGCGGCTATCGCGTGATAGCGGGCATCGCCCTCGCCATGCTGGCGGGAGTGCCCTCGGGACTCATGCTAGGCCAAAGTCCGGCGCTCAACCGTTTCTTCTCGCCCATCCTCTACATCACCTACCCCATCCCCAAGATCGTGTTCCTGCCCGTGATCCTCTTACTGTTCGGCATCGGCGACACGAGCAAAATCGTCATCATCTTCCTGATCCTGTTCTTCCAGATCTTGGTGGTCGTGCGTGACCAGGCGGCCGCGCTGCGGCCCGAGCTGATCTACTCGGTCCGTTCGCTCGGTGCGGGCCGCCGGGCCCTTTTCCGGTTCGTCTACCTGCCCGCCACAGTGCCTGCCGCGCTCACTGCCCTGCGCGTGAGTATCGGTACAGCCGTGGCGGTGCTTTTCTTTGCCGAGACGTTTGCGACCACGGCCGGCCTCGGCTACTATATCATCGTTGACAGTTGGGGCCGGTTGGCCTATGCGGACATGTATGCTGGCGTCGCGGCCCTGAGCTTGTTGGGCTTGTTGCTCTATTTTTTGGTCGATCGAGTGGAGCGGTGGTTGGCTCCGTGGATGTTCCTGACTGACGCGTAGATGGGTGAGACTGTGGCTGATCCGAATACGGTCCTGCCTCCTCCTGAGGAGAAACGCTCGTACGTCCGGCAGATGTTTACGGATATCGCGCCTCGGTACGACTTGATGAACCGTTTGATGACGTTTGGCCGCGACCAGGTGTGGCGGCGGACCGTCGTGCGGCTCTGCAACTTGCCGCGTGGCGGCAGGCTCCTCGATGTCGCGACCGGCACCGGTGACATCGGTTACGAGGCGCTCAAACAGGACGCGACGACCCGCGTGGTGGGCATGGACCTGACGCGTGAAATGATGGTGCGGGGACGGGGTAAGGTGGCCGGCTTATCGTTCCCGTTTGCCGAGGGTGACGCCCTTGCGCTGCCCTTCGGCGATGACATGTTTGACGCGGCCACATCGGGCTTCATGATGCGCAATGTGACCGACATCCGTCGTGCATTTCAGGAGCAGATGCGTGTGGTCAAGCCAGGCGGTCGCGTGATCTGTCTGGAGATCACCTTGCCGAACACGCCGGTGTTTGGCGCGTTGTTTCGCCTCTATTTCTTCAAGATCGTGCCATTCGTCGGTGGGATCATCAGTGGTCAGCGGTCCGCCTACACTTACCTTCCGCATTCGGCGCTCAAATTTCCGCGGCCGGCTGAGCTTGCGCGTATCATGACGTCAGCCGGGCTGCGCGACGTGCGTTACCGCCTCGCCATGTTGGGCACGGTAGCGGTGCACTGGGGGACCAAATGAAGCGCTTGATTATCGCCATGTCCGGTGCGTCCGGCCAGATCTACGGCATCCGGCTCCTCGAAGTACTCAAGGAGGCGCCGGAGATCGAGACGCATCTGGTGATGAGCCAGGCCGCGCGCATGACGATCGTCCAGGAGACCGACTACGATCCGCGTGATGTCGAGGCGCTTGCCACCGTCTCCTATCGGCCGGGTGACATCGGCGCGGCCATCGCCAGCGGTTCGTATGAGACCGCGGGAATGATCGTCGCGCCTTGCAGCATCAAGAGCCTGTCTTCGATTGCGAATAGCATTGGGGATGATCTCATCACCCGCGCCGCCGATGTGCAGATGAAGGAGGGCCGGCCCGTGGTGCTCATGGTGCGCGAGACGCCGCTGCACCTGGGACATTTGGAGCAGATGGCCCAGGCCGCGCGTATCGGTTACATCATTTTTCCCCCTGTTCCCGCCTTTTACGGCCGCCCCAAAACGCTGGATGACCTGGTCAATGGCACCGTTGGCCGGGTCCTGGCACGCATCGGGTTCGACAATGACCTCTACACCCGTTGGCTCGGCATGCGAGAAGCCTCAAAGCAAATATTTCATAGTTGACAATCTCCTCATTATCCAGTATATAGTATATAACTTTCGCCGAAATCGTTGCGAAGGAGACCTCATAACGCGCATGCGGAGGGTATCGCCATGGCAACACGGAACAGTGGAAAATCCAGTGCAGGCCGCAACGGCGTCGGCAGCCCGGCCAGCGTCACCCCGGTTAGCGAAGCACAGGTCGACATCGATGCAGAGCTTGCAGCATTATTGGAAAGTGAGACGATTGCAGCGGAAACACCTGAACACGGCGCCCTCCCGAAGGACGAGAAGGTCCCTGCGGTGGGTGCGACGGGAGCAGACGATGTGCGAGACGTCAGGGCCCCCTTCGGGAGTCAGGCCGTTTCCTCCTCCGGCGCTGGCAGCTATCTCTCAACGCTGCCGGAACGTCCGTTGCCGGTCACGCGGCGTTTTGGAGCCATTATTATGGACGCACCCGTGCGATCGACGAGCGGTACAGAGATCGCAACCGGCCTCCCCGACCCCCGGACGGTGCCGCCGGGGCCTGGCAAGGAGACAGAGGAGAACACTCCCCTGCCTGCCGTCGTCATCCGCACTGAGGACCAGAAGTCGAGCGTCATCAAGCGGCTGGACACGGTGCGCGATACGGAATGGCAGCGGAAATTCCACGCGCAGATCGACCAGCTCTACAAGCAGCTATCTGAGGAATACAGCACACCGCCGGATATCGCCCAGAAGTTGCTGGGCATGCTCCGCGAGGCGCGTCAGTTGATGATCGATACGCCCGAGGAGTTTGGCAATGCGGAGTACCGGGTGATGCAGGTGGCAACCTCGATCGCACGCCGCCGTCAGAGCCGCAGCCAGGCTCGTTTCTTTGGTCCCTGGTTGTTCCTGTATCTGTCGTTTTGGCTTGCGGTTTTCGTCGCCGGGTTGCTGTTCGCCAACCAGGTGACCGACTATGTGCGCCTGTGGAGCCGGATTTCCGAGCCGCAGTTAGCAAATCTGGACCCCATCTTCAATACGATGCTCTGGGGCGGCATCGGCGGTGTAGTTGGCGCTATGTACGCGTTGTGGTACCACATCGCGGACCGGCAAGACTTCGACAAGCACTACAGCATGTGGTATCACGTGCAGCCACTGATGGGGTTGGTGCTCGGCGCGATCACCTTCCTGATTCTGGCAGGTGGGTTCCTGGTCGTCCAGGTCAACCTGGCAGATGCCAACGCCAGCACCGGCGCACGCCTCATCCCCTACCTGGTCGCAGTGCTTGCCGGGTTCAAGCAGGATTTCGTCTACGAACAGCTTGAGCGCGTCGTTTCGATTTTCGCGCCCGGCTCGGCAAAGACGGAGTCTTCGGAAATGAAGTAACTCCTACCACGAAGACATCAAGACACCAAGTCCACCAAGAAGTCCAGTGGTGCTTCGTGTCCTGGAGTCTTCGTGGTTAATCCTCGTCCCAGATGACCTCGGTCACGGAATACGCGGGTGCGCAAGTGACGATGAGCACCAGGTCCTCCGGTCCATCGGCCCACACCTTGTGCCGCTGCCCGGGCCGAATAATGACCGTGTCCCCTGGCTGTACAGCCCGCGTCTCGTCGTCCACGCGAATCCGGCCCGCGCCCGATCGCACGAAATACACCTCATCCGCCACAGTGTGGTGGTGTTCGACGGTCGACATGCCGGCCGGGTGGGTGATGATCGCCAGGCTGTGGCTGTTCAGCCCGGTGCTCCGGCCGCCTACTTCTCGTATGCGCGCCCCATCCGCGCCGACAAACTCGGGCACGTCCGCCTGGCTTCGAAATACACCCGCGCTCATATCTGCACACGTGTTATCTGCGCGCCCAGCGCCTGGAGCTTGTGGTCGATGTCCTGATAACCCCGGTCGATCTGGCCCACGTTGGCGATGGTGCTCTCTCCGCGAGCCGCCAGAGCGGCGATCAACAGGGCCATCCCCGCGCGGATGTCGGGGCTGGAAAGCTCCTGACCATGCAGCGGTGATGGGCCGACAATGACCGCCCGGTGCGGGTCGCACAGGATGATTTTTGCACCCATGCCGATGAGCTTATCCACGAAGTAGAGCCTGCTCTCGAACATCTTCTCGTGCAACAGAATGGTGCCGTGCGCCTGGGTGGCCACGATGAGAGCGATGCTCATCAGGTCCGCGGGGAACTGCGGCCACGGTGCGTCGTCGATCTTGGGCACCGCGCCACCCAGGTCCTCGCGGATCGACAGGTCCTGCTCGTCTGCGACAATGAGGGTGTCACCCTCAACGCGCAAGCGCACCCCCAGCCGCTCCCGGAACGTCCAGTTGATCATGCGCATGTGCTCCGGCACAATGCCATGTATGCGGATCTCGCCGCGCGTGACTGCACCCAGGCCGAGGAAGCTGCCCACCTCGAGGTAATCGGGTGAAATGGTGAAGTCGCCGCCGCCCAGCCGGTCCACACCGTGGATGATGATGGCGTTCGTGCCTACGCCATCGATGTGGGCGCCGATGCAGTTGAGCATGTTGCACAGGTCCTGCACATGTGGTTCACACGCCGCGTTGCGGATGATCGTAACACCCTTGGCCAGCACAGCCGCCATGACTGCATTCTCGGTGCCGGTGACGCTGGCCTCATCCAGCATGATGTCTGCCCCGAGCAGGCCACCGGGCGCGCGCATGGTGAAGTCCTTGGTATTGAAGTCGACTTCGGCGCCCAGCGACTGCAGCGCCAGCATGTGCGTGTCGACCCGGCGTCTGCCGATGCGGTCACCGCCGGGGATTGGCAAGACGGCCTGCCCGAACCTCCCGAGCAGCGGCCCGGCCAGAAGCATCGAGCCGCGGATTTGTTGAAACAGCTCGGGCCTCGGCCGTTCAAACCGCGCATTTTCCGCGCACAGACGCACCGTTGCGCCTTCGTCTTTCACCGTCACGCCCATGTCCGCAAGCAACTGGAGCATGGTGCCCACGTCGCCGATGCGCGGCACGTTCCGCAGGATAACTTCACCTTCGGTCAGGAACACGGCGGCCAGGAGAGGCAGGGCCGCGTTCTTGTTGCCTGCCGGCGTCACGTCGCCGGCCAGGGGATGTCCGCCCTCGATGACGAATTTCTCCATGGGTTGCTCCTTTAGCTGATCCACAATCTAAGCTGCGCACCGGCGCGTACACCGAGGAGCTGGGCTGCATTGCCTTCACGGACGGCGATCTCCGCGGTGCCGTTGCTGCTGATGACGAAGAGTAGTTCCCCGGGTTCTGTCGTGGCGTAGGCCTGGCTGGGCCCTGAGATGCGTTCGCCGCCCACCTCGCAGGTCCAGATCGCATCGCCGAACCAGCTGGCTGGGATATTGCTGATCAGGTTGCCGAAGCGGTCTACGTGGATGACGTGTCCATGAATCTCGCCGTTCCCCAATCGGCCGGCCATCAGCCGTGGACGGCGCACAGGGTCATCGATGCGTGTGCCAAGCTGCGCCGGGCCCACGCCACGAGCTCGATGTGCGGCGACAGGCGCGAAGATGTCGCGGCCGTGAAATGTACGGCTGATCTCAGGCAGCCAGAAAGCGGATCGATCGAGCGCCCAGGCCTGCGCGCCGGGTTCGTTCAGGACAAACGAGAAGATGCCGTTGTCGGGCCCGACAAAGGACGCTCGCGCTATGGTGACCAGCAGGGGGCGCCGATCGCTTCCAACGCCCGGGTCCACGATGACCAGGTGCACTGTGCCGTCCGGAAAGAAGGGGACCGCGCTCCTGAGCGTGTACGCGGCCTCATCGATGTCTTGCGGGGGGATGTCGTGGCCCAAGTCCACCAGTTGCGCGTCGGGCGCGATGCCGAGAATGACGCCCTTCATGATGCCCACGTAAGGGTCCAGCAGACCGAAGTCACTCGTCAGGGTGATGATCGTCATAGCTTAAACAGGATTATACCATTTCGTTTTTGCGTCGTCAATCCGCCATTTCTGAGCCTCCGGATCAAACATGCGTGCTATCCCGGGGCCGATAAAGCGCAGCCGAAGTTTAAGAAATCACAGGAGTTATGGTAAAATAGTTCGGATGAAAGCTAGAGCGATTCCGCGCACCGGTATTATCGATGCAATGGCAACAGGCCTGAACGAAGCCGCGCGGCGGCCATGGCTGTGGATTGTACCGTTCCTGGTGGACCTGGCCCTGTGGCTGGCGCCGAAGTTTTCGATTGCTGTGTTGACCGAGCAACTGATGTCGGCTTGGAAAGCGATGTTGCCGCTGGTCTATACCGCGGATCAAATGGCTCGCGTCCAAGAGGGCATCGACTTGGTGCAGACGGGTATGATCGAGGTGGGCAAGAGCATCAACCTGGGCGCTGTGTTGACAGCCGGCTGGCTTGCGCCGCCGAGTGCACTGGCCTCGATGCAGTCCACGCGCTGATTTGTTGATCAGCGACGCGGTGCTTGCTCCGCTCAGTTTGGGATTCCAGGTCAAGCCCCTCGATCCCTCACCATGGCAGGGCAACGCGCTTCAGGTCGGTTCGGTTCTCGGCGTCGTCGCTATTGTCATTGTGCTGTGGATCATCGGCCACCTCTTGACGGCGCTGTATTTTCGCATCATCGCACACAGCCAGCCAAGGGGACAGACGGCCGAGGCGTACGGCGCGTTACCTGCATCCCGGCAGCCGGTGGCGGAAAGCCAGAGGAGATTGCTCGACGGTTGGCTGCCTTTGGCCGGTCGTTTTGCAGTCGTAAGCCTGTTTGCCTCGGTTGTGACGTTTTTCTTGCGGATCCCGTTGGCGCTGGTCACGGCGTTGGCGGTTTTCTCGAACAGCGCCGTCGCGCAGGTCCTGTTCATGCTGACGGGTGGCATCACCTTGTGGTTGACTACGTGGTTTTTGAGTGCGCTATACTTTGTCGGCGATGCCCTGGCCTTCGAACATCAGCCCTTGTCGGTCAGTCTGGCGCAGAGTCTCATCCTGGCGCGGAGCAATGGTTTCAGGGTGTTGGCCCTGGCGACGGTGGTTAATCTGTTGATGCTTGGGGCACGCGGAGTGTGGGGACTCGTTGGCAGCAACCCCGCCGGCGCGGTGTTGGCGATCATCATCAACAGTTACCTTGCGACGGCCATGGTCATCGGTATTTATGCCTATTATAAGGACATCCGCCGGCACTGGCAGGCTGCCCAGGTGAGCCGGCAGGTAAGCAAGTAAGGAAAATCCAGGAGTTCTAACGTGGTTGAGCAGGTTAACCGTCCGAATCACTATACGGCAGACGATATCCAGGTGCTTGAAGGGCTGGAGGCCGTGCGCCGCCGCCCCGGCATGTACATCGGCGGCACCGACATCAAGGCGCTGCATCACACGGTCTACGAGGTCGTGGACAATTCCATCGACGAGGCCATGGCCGGCTACTGCGACCGGATCGCAGTCACCATCCGCAAAGACGGCAGCGTGACCGTCCAGGACTGGGGTCGCGGCATCCCGGTGGGCATCCACAAGCAGACCGGCAAATCGGCGCTCGAGACGGTCATGACCAAGCTGCACGCCGGCGGCAAGTTCGGCAGCGGCGCCTACAAGGTGTCCGGCGGTCTGCACGGCGTCGGCGTGTCGGCGGTGAATGCCCTGTCGGAGTGGCTGGAGGTCGAAGTCCGGACAGAGGGCAAGGTCCACTTCCAGCGCTATCACCGCGGCATCCCCCAGGACGACGTGAAGGTGATCGGCCAGGCCGCCGACGGGGACACGGGCACACGCACGACCTTCATGCCCGACAAGACCATCTTCGAGGAGACCGACTTCCGGTTCGAGACGCTGGAGCAGCGCTTCCGCGAGATGGCTTTCCTGAACCGCGGGCTGACCATCGATTTCGCGGACGAGCGGACCGACAACGGCGCGCGCTGCATGTCCTTCTACTTCGAGGGCGGCGTGCGCAGCTTCGTGCGCTACCTGAACAAGAACCGCGAGGTGCTGCACGAGCCGATCTACATCGAGAAGGAAATCGAGGGCAACCTGATCGAGGCCGCCATCCAGTACAACGACGGCTACAACGAGTCGGTGTTCGCCTTCGCCAACACCATCAACACGCCGGACGGCGGCACGCACCTGACCGGCCTGCGCTCGGCCCTGACCCGCACCATCAACGACTGGGCCAAGCGCCAGAATCTGCTGAAGGAAACCGACGCCAACTTCACCGGCGACGACACCCGCGAGGGGCTGACGGCGATCGTCAGCGTCAAGCTGCCCGACCCGCAGTTCGAGTCGCAGACCAAGGTCAAGCTGCTCAACAACGAGATCCAGAACCAGGTCGAGTCGGCCGTTGCCGAGGCGTTGATGGAGTGGCTGGAGAAGAACCCGCAGCGACGGCCAGAAGATCGTCGAGAAGTGCATCACCTCCAGCCGGGCCCGCGAGGCCGCGCGCAAGGCGCGCGACCTGGTGATCCGCAAGAGCGCGCTGGAGAGCCTGACGCTGCCCGGCAAGCTGGCCGACTGCTCGGAGCGCGACCCAGCCAAGTGCGAGCTTTACATCGTGGAGGGTGACTCCGCAGGTGGCACTGCCAAACAGGGCCGCGACCGCCGCTTCCAGGCCATCCTGCCGCTGCGCGGCAAGATCCTCAACGTCGAGAAGGCCCGGCTGGACAAATCGCTGGCGAACAAAGAGATTCAGGCGCTGGTGCAGGCGCTGGGCAGCGGCATCGGCGACTCGATCGATCTCGGCAATCTGCGCTATCACCGCACCCTGATCATGACCGATGCCGACGTCGACGGCAGCCACATCCGCACACTGCTGCTGACGATGTTCTTCCGCTACATGCCGGAGCTCATCGAGAAGGGACATCTCTACATCGCCCAGCCGCCGCTCTACCTGGTCCGCAAGGGCAAAGAGGGCAAGTACGCCTACTCCGAGGCCGAACGCGACAGACCTGATCAAGGAGTTCGGCGGCATGCAAGGTGTCAACATCCAGCGCTACAAAGGCCTGGGCGAGATGAACCCGGAGCAGCTGTGGGAGACCACGATGAACCCGGCGAACCGCATCCTGCTGCAGGTGACCGTCGAGGATGCCGCCGCGGCCGACCGCACCTTCGACATGCTGATGGGCAACGAAGTCGCCCCGCGCAAGCGCTTCATCCAGAGCCACGCCAAGAAAGTGCGCAACCTGGACGTATAACCGGCGTACCTGACCCGCCTTATTGCAGCAGCTGGCCATCGCGGTCTCCCGGAGTGCCAACCGCGATGACCAGCCCTGAGATGCAAGTGTAGACCTGACTCCCTGCCCCACCCCTCCTCCATCACCGGCCTGTATTCGGTCCACAAGCACCAGTGTCATGAAGAGTGAAATGATCTGGCAAGCGTCTCGTTAGCGAGCTCGCCGATCAGCCTGAACGACTACCCTAAGCGTTGGGCTGGCCACGCAGCTACACCAACATGACGCATGTCATAGCCAAGCCCGTGGAGCAGTAGTATAAATATGCAGTAATCTCTATATAGAGGGCTCCGCATATGGATACATATCACAACCAGGCCAAATTGCTGAAGCTGCTGGCGCATCCCATGCGCCTGCAAATTCTTAGACAGGTGCGCCGCTCGGACGAGTGCGTCTGTCACCTGTCAGCCGTCCTCGACAAGCCCCAACCCTACGTTTCCCAACAGCTCGCCATCCTGCGCGAAGCCGGTCTGATCGTCGACCACAGAGACGGCACCAACGTTTTCTACGGGCTGGACGGCGGGAGCTGCGCGCAAATGCTTAACGAAGTCCTCAGCGCACTGTTCGTCGATGATGGGACTGACCTGTCACCCGTACACGAGCGGGTCGCGGGCTGCTGTTGTCCCAAGTGCCTCGCTGAGTCTTGATCGCCTGGCATCCGTATGATGTCAGCTCTCACCATTCTGTTTATACCCAAGGAGATTTCACCCATGGCCCTGCACATCAAAATCCTCGGTGGCGGCTGCGCCAACTGCGACCGGCTCGCGCAGAACACCAAACAGGCCGTCGCCCAACTGGGCGTTGAGGCCACCTTCGAGAAGAGCGGCGACTACGCGGAATACGAGCGCTACGGACTGCTCGCTACGCCCGGGCTCGTCGCGAACGACCGGCTTCTCAGTGGCGGCCGCGTGCCCTCGCCGGCGCAAATCGTCACGCTCCTGGCCAACGTCCTAGCCGCTGAAACGGAATAGACGCACTCATTTAGACAGACAAGGAGATTCTTTCCCATGTCGCACTCCGCTGAAGCCACCATTGCCCCTGTCGCACCAAAACGACTCTCGACGCTGGATCGTTTCCTGACCCTGTGGATTTTCCTCGCAATGGCCGTCGGCGTCGCCATCGGCTACCTGATTCCCGGCGTGGAAGCCTTCATCAATCGCTTCCAGGTCGGCTCCACCAACATCCCGATCGCCATCGGTCTGATCCTGATGATGTACCCGCCCTTCGCCAAGGTGAAGTATGAGCGGCTGCCCGAGGTCTTTCGCAACGTCAAGGTGCTGGGCATCTCGCTGCTGCAGAACTGGATCATCGGCCCGATCCTTATGTTCGTGTTGGCCATTGTTTTCCTGCGCAACTTCCCTGAATACATGATCGGCCTCATCCTGATCGGCCTGGCCCGCTGCATCGCGATGGTCATCGTCTGGAATGAGCTGGCCAAGGGTGACACCGAATACGCGGCCGGGCTCGTGGCGTTCAACAGCGTGTTCCAGGTGCTCTTCTACAGCGTCTATGCGTACATCTTTATCACCGTGCTGCCGCAAGCGCTCGGCCTGGAGAGCGCAGTGGTCAAGATCAGCATCGGCGAACTGGCCAAGACCGTCTTTATCTACCTGGGAATCCCCATGATCGCCGGTTTCGCCTCGCGCTTCTTCCTGCTGCGCGTGAAGGGACGGGAATGGTACGAGAAGAAGTTCATTCCGCGCATCAGCCCACTCACGCTGATCGCCCTGCTGTTCACGATCCTGGTGATGTTCAGCCTGAAGGGCAATCTGATCGTGCAGCTCCCGTTGGATGTGGTGCGTATCGCGATCCCGTTGGTGATCTACTTCGTGATCATGTTCCTGGTCAGCTTCTGGATCGGCCACCGTGCGGGCGCGGACTACCGCATGACCACCACCATGGCCTTCACAGCGGCCAGCAACAACTTTGAACTTGCGATTGCTGTGGCAGTCGCCGTATTCGGCATCGGATCGGGCGTGGCGTTCGCTGCGGTCATCGGTCCGCTGATCGAGGTGCCGGTGATGATCGGGCTGGTCAACGTCGCGTTCGCGCTCCAGCGGCGGTGGTTCAAGCATGAGCTGGTCACTGCACCCACGGGTCTGGTCGCTGCGGCTGAAGAGGCCTGCCTGCCACCGGTCAAGGCTAAGGGCTCTTGAAAACAAGTCCTACGTGCCTGGCGTTTCGCAAACGCCAGGCACGTGAGCGAGGTTGAGCATGCCGAGCACCGTGGGCCTGGGCCAGGCCATCCGAGAGGCGGCAGCCGGCCAGTATGTCACTGCCCCCTGGCGCTGGACTTCGCGTCGGTGAGCAACGTGGCGCCCCACACACCCGACATGGCCGCCGAGATGCTGTGGGGCGGTGCGGCCTGGGCAGCCAGCTTCCCGGATCGTGCTGTGTCCTTGATCGGGTTCGCTGACGGATGGAAATCGAGTACGCTCGCCGTGGCGGAGCTCCCGAGGCTTCAATCCCGACCTGCGAGGAGTGCATCATGCTGATTGAGCACTATGATGTGGAAATCTTCACGCCGCCCTGCGAGCCGGGCGCAGAACGTTTCTCAGCGCGCGCCCGATTGCTGATCGACATCTCGGAGGCGCTACCCTATCTCAATGCCACGTTGCGTGGGGCAGTGTACACCCAAGCGGCCGCCGCGCTGACCTGGAAGAAGGGCGGCCACAACATCGCCTTCCACGCCTACGAGATCGCCACCAGCAACGTGGAAGACCGCGACGCGGCCATCGCCGAGCTCGAGGGCCTGGTGGACCTGGTCAATCGCACGTGGGAGCGCCGCGCCGAGATCACGCCCGACCACGCCCTGCACCAGAGACCCACGGCTATGGCACTGTACAAGCTGCTGCCGGGCACCAATTGCCGGCTATGCGGCCAGCCCTCTTGCTGGAACTTTGGCCTGAAGTTAGCCGCGGCTCAGGTCGAGCTGGCCACGTGCCCGCCGCTGGGTGAGCCGGCCTACGCCGAACGGCTGGCCGCGTTGGTGGCGCTGCTCGTGCCAATGCCGGCCATCGGGCCCCGGGACTAACATCACAGGTCGAGAAAGGCTCACGACAGAGGTAAGCATCATGCCAGCACATGAAGACAGCACCATTGGTCGGCGTTTTCTCATCTCTATCGGCGTCACCATCGCCATTCTCATCGTCGAAATCATCGGCGGCTACTGGACGGGCAGCCTGGCGTTGCTCTCAGATGCGGCCCACGTCTTCATGGACGTCTTCGCGCTGGTTCTGAGCTACCTCGCACTACGGCTCTCCGCGTTGCCCGCCGACGACCGCCACACCTACGGCTTCCACCGCCTGGAAGTGCTTGGCCGCGCTCGTCAACGGTATCACACTCGGTGCGATCGCCATCGGCATCTTCTCCGAATCCTGGCAGCGCTGGCAAAACCCGCAGCCGGTAAAAAGCCTTGAGATGCTGGTCATCGCCGCCATCGGCCTGATCTGCAATCTGATCGTGATCTTCGTACTCGGCGGCCACGGCCACCATCGCGAGGCGCACGACCATGAACACGAGCGCGAGGATCTGAACGTCCGCAGCGCGTTCCTGCATGTTGTCGGCGACGCGGTCTCTTCGGTGGGCGTCATCTTGGCAGCAGGCATCATCTGGACCACCGGCTGGCAATGGGTTGACCCCCTGGTCAGCGTGCTCATCGGGGTTCTGATCCTGATCAGTTCCTGGCGCGTGCTCAGAGGCTCCCTGCACATCCTGGTTGAGGGGGTCCCCGAAGGGCTGTCACTGGCGAAAATCAGCCAAAGCATGGCCGAGGCGCCCGGCGTGCAGGACGTGCACGATCTGCACGTCTGGAATCTGTGCTCAGGGCATATTGCCCTGAGCGCCCACGTCGTCGTAAGTGATCAAAGCCTGGGCCAGGCGCAGACCTTGCTGGACGATCTCATAAGCCACCTGAAGGCCGGCTTTGGCATTGAGCACACCACCATCCAGTTCGAATGCGCCAGTTGCGGGCATGGTCGCATGGTCTGCGGCAACGGCAATCATTCGTAACCGGGAGGATTCATAGTATGACCGGGCTCATAGCACGACTTGCATATCCGAAGGAGATCGCAGTGAGCAGCGAATTTCTTGAAACCACAGTTGATAAATTCATCTTCCGCGTGAAGGTCGGCTACCTCTACAGCGAGGCCGGCGTCTGGGTAGCCTATGAGTCGGCGCAGGGCACGGCCCGCGTCGGCCTAACCGACTTTCGCCAGCAGGCCAGCGGCGATGTCGCGTTCGTGGAGCTGCCCGCAGTCGGCGCCCAAGCTGGAGGCCGGCGACGATCTGGCCAACATCGAGACCATCAAGGTCGACCTGGCCGTGCCTGCGCCGCTCAGCGGCGAGGTTGTGGCCGTCAACGAGGCGTTGGGCGACGCACCGCGAGCTGATCAACCAGGAGCCGTACGGCGCGGGCTGGTTGGTCGAGCTGAAGCCGGAACACTGGCCGGTCGAGGGCTTGCTGGATGCGCCCGCGTACCTGGCCGTGATGCAGGCGCAAGCCGAAGCGGAGGCGGCCAAATGAGCGAGCGCGTGATCATTGTGCCGTGCAGCGGCATCGGCAAGACGTATGGCACGGTGACGCGCGAGGCGGCCTATCTGGTGACCGAGGAGCTGCGGCCAGAGACAACCACCATCGTGCCGCTCTCGCTGCTGGTGCTGGGCGACGAAGAGGCGCGGGCGGCCGTGCAGGACGCCCGGGTGATCACCATGGATGGCTGCAAGCTGGCCTGCGCCACGCTCAACGTGCGCCAGGCGGGCGGCGACGGTAGCCAAGGAGTTCACCGTGCTGGACTTCTTCCGGCGCAACAAAGCCCTGAAGCCCCAGGGCATCAGCCGAGCTGAACGACGGCGGCCAAGCCCTGGCCCGCGCGCTGGCGGACGAAGTCGCCCAAACAGCCGATGAATTGATCGCGGGAGGCGTTGAACATGCCTAATCTACCGCAACGCAAAGTCGGCATCGTGGCCTGCTCGGGCGAGGAGTTGCCGGCGGGCACCGTCACCCGCCTGGCCGCGCTCAAGGTGCTGGAGGAGCTGCGGCCCAGCGAGACCGTCACCATCTGCCTGCCGCTCTTCCTGGCCGGCGGCGAAGGGGATCGCGCCTTCGCCAAGTTCTACCCCACCATCGCCGTGGACGGCTGCGAGAAGCGCTGCGCGGCGCGCGCCACCGAGCTGTACAGCAACAAGCCGGCGGCCAGCATCGTGGTGGACGACATCCTGGCGCAGCACAACCTGCCGGCGCCACAGGGGCTGCGCCGGCTGTCGCCGGAGAGCCAGCCCGTCGTGGACGCCCTGGCCGACGCGATCGCCGCCGAAGTCGATCATCTGATGGCCGTGCGCTGGAGCCGGACCGAGGGCGCGATCCTGGAGGCGGCGCCCGCGGCCCAGGAAGCTGTCAGCACCTCGGCCTGCGCCTGCGGCTCGGGCATCCCGGTGACCACTGTGCAAGTGGCCGGCCGCGCGGTGCAAATCATGGCCCTGGAGCCGATCCTGGAGCTGGCCTACAACCAGGGCTTGCGCGCCGATGGCGCCCTGCCCAGCCGGTACCGCCAGATCCTGCAGACCGTGCAGGTCTACAACACCGTGCCGGCCGGCGAGGAAGACCAGTACGCGCAGGCGCTTGATCTGGCCTGGCACGCCTACTGCGAGCAGCGCGAGGCGCAGAATCATGGCTAAGACCGCAACCTACACCACCGAAGTCACCTGGCGCGGGCGATCACTGGGGCCATATCGTGATGGGCAACGGCCCGCAGATGGCCTTTTCCGCGCCGCCCGACGCCTACGGCCAGGCCGGCGTGTTGACCCCCGAGGATGCCTTCGTCGCGGCGGCCAACACCTGCGTCATGATGATGTTCCTCTGGGCCTGCGAGCGGTTCAAGATCGACCTGGTGGACTACCGCTGCCGCACCGAGGGCACCAAGAAGATCGAGCTGGATCGCACCGAGATCTTCACCCACCTGCGTTTCTGGCCCGAGATCACCGTGCGGGCCGATGCCGACGGGGACGCGGCCAGCACCGAGAAGCGCGTGCGCAAGGCGCTGGCCTCGGCGCAGAAGTACAGCCTGGTGGCCAACTCGGTCAAGAGCGAGATCAGCATCGAACCACAGATCACGGTGCAGGAAAAGTAGTATCATGTTGAGCATCAAAGTATTGGGGCCCGGTTGCGCGAACTGTTTCATTATGGAAGGCCTCGCGACGGCTGCCGTGCAAGTCCTGACAGACCAGCTTGAGCAATTCGCTCTGGGAGGAAGACCGTGTCCAAGGTATCAGTGGTGCTAGATGACCAGGAACAGCAGGAGCTGCAGATGATCCTGACCGATGGGGATGGTGTGGCTGCGCTCCGCTACCTGAAGGAAGTGCTCTGGACCCAGGTGCAAGCGGTGCGCCGCAAAGAGTTGCGCAGCCACCTGGAAGCAGGCCGGTCGTAGGAACGGGACGCTTCGTGATTCAATTTGCCGAGTCTATCCGCAAGAATCACCGGACGATCATTATCGTCGTCGTAAGCACCCCAGGCAGATGACGTAGCTTCTACACCGCTGACCTGTGCATGGACTGCGAGGAAAATGGCCACAACTGAGGGCAGCTTGACCTTCAGGATCGATGAGGCAGGACGGCTGGAGTTCCCCACCTGCGGGGGCTGCCTGCGGGCACGAGGGGTTTTCCGATGTCCCTGACCACCGAGCATCTTGTGGGTGCGATCAGCTTGATTCGCTCCCTGCCTTGCCTGGCCGATCCCGGTAAGATCATCGTCATCGGCGAAACTGACGCGCCTCTGGACGGTGTGCTGCCGCTCCTGAACGCGATCCTGCCCAACGTCGTCAGCTACCATCCGTTCAGCGGCGTGATGACCCTGCGCCGGCGGCCCGGGCTAATCACGCTCTACCCGGACAAGGTGATGATCACGCAGGTGGCGGACGTCGAAGAGGGACTGGCCCTGCTGGCGGCCGTGCGCGATCTGCTCAACCGTACCTGGGCCCGTCGGGATGAGATCCAACCCAGGCCGCAAGGACGCCGTGTGCCGCGACCGCTGGACGTTTATGAGCTGCTGCCGCGCACCAATTGCCGGGCGTGCGGCGAGGCGACCTGCATGGCCTTCGCGTTCGGCCTGCTGGAGGGCCGCCATCAGCCGGAGGAGTGCCCATCCTTGGCCGATCCGGCCTACATCGCGCAGCGCCGGGCGCTGGCCGATATGCTGTCCGATGCGGGGGACAGCGCAGCCGGGCCAAACCTAAACGCGCTGTGAAAACGAGCCGTGCCAACGTGTCGGGCAGGACTACAAGGAAATCACTCGACCCTCGCTCACGAACGCGCAGGCAGAGATTGCGCAAGGCGCTCGAATGCAGCGGACAGGCACACAATGTGCTCCCGCTACTGTCTTCCGAGGGTCCGCTTCGCCAGGAAAGGAGCCAGCACGATGTCAGTGATCACTGTTTCCAGAGAATTCGGCAGTGTGGGCGATGACTTCGGTGAGAGAATCGCCCAAGCGTTGGGGTACCACTGCGTATGCAAGGAGGAAATTGTTGCCCTGCTCAGCCAGTACGGCATGGTTGAGTTCGATCGGGAGTATGAAACCCGACCGGGTTTTTGGGAAGGTCTCAATTCGCTTCGCGATCAGCGCCGCAGCGAAATGGTGGGCATGCTCAACCAGGTTGTGCAAGCTGTGGCGCAGCATGGCAACGTGGTGATCCAGGGGCGCAGCGGTTTTGCGGTCTTAGCGGACTATGCCGATGTGCTTCATGTGCGGTTGCAGGCGCCTCTTACGGTTCGGATCGAGCGCGTGGCGGCGCAGCAGGAGATGACAGCCGAGCAGGCAGCGGCGGTCGTGAAAGAGCGCGATCGGGTGCGGACGGCTTTTGTGGAGAACTTCTACGGCGTGCCGTGGGGCGCCATCCATGCCTTTGATCTGGTTATCGACACCGGCAAGATTTCTCCCGACCTCGGCAAGACCTGGGTGGTCGACGCGGCGAAAGCATCAGCACACAGTCCAGCAACACGGCAAACCGTCTACCCGCTCGATAGAGGTGGATGCCGTCTTGGCGAAGGCGGTTTCCGAGGTGCTTCACTGCACGGCGACGCATAGCTAACAACGCCGGCAGCGGTGTTTTTTGCACACACACTTCAGCGCCGGTTGAACCAATAACTCACCGGATTGGTTAGAATTGCCTGAGCGGAGGGTTGAGATCACCGTTGCGCCCGTTGACCGCCATCCTGATTGACGCGCTGCGCGCTGTGCCGGGCCTGCCTCCCGAAATCGCGAGACTGCAGGCGAATGATGTGCGCTGCCAGACTGTTGTCGCCCTGACGCCGGCCTCATGGTTTAGGAAGAGGTAGATGCGCCTGGCAAGGAGGTGTACCGAGATGGCTAAGAAGCGCGTGCTGTTTTTATGCACCGGCAATTCCTGCTCGTTCCCAGATGGCTGAGGCCATCGTCAATGTCCGGCTGGGCGAATCATGGGAAGCCTATAGTGCGGGCACCCAGCCGGCCGGGTATGTTCACCCGCTGGCCGTGCGCGTCTTGCGTGAGATCGGTATTCGAGCATGAAGGACGCTCCAAGCGTGCGGACGAATTCCGGGACATGCCGTTCGATCTGGTCGTGACCGTCTGCGACGATGCCGCCGAGAACTGCCCGGTGTGGCTGGGAAGGGGGCGGCGGGTGCACCTCGGCTTTCCTGATCCCGCAAAGGCGACGGGGAGTGAGGAAGAGGTGCTGGTCGTCTTCCGCCAGGTGCGCGACGATATTGCGGTGCGGATGAACGAGCTGCTTTCGCGTGAGAATCTGGGGACTTGACAAATCACGACTTATATCGTATATATACGATATAAGGATGGTGGTGAGATGGAGGTCATCGCATTGCAGGGACCGGCGGAGCGCAACCGACGAAGCGCGCCTGGTGCAGATGCTGAAGGCGCTGGGTAATCCGGTTCGTTTTCGCATCATGCAGACGCTGGCCGAGCGCCAGGTGTGCATCACGCAGGAGATTGTCGAAACGACGCCGCTCGCACAGTCCACGGTCAGTCAGCATCTAAAGGTGCTGCGCGAGGCCGGGCTGATCGAGGGCGAGTTCGAAGGACCCGCGACCTGCTACTGCCTGAGCGAGACGGGCGTGCGCTGGCTGAAGGAACAGATCGAGAGCTGGCTGCCCGGATGCTGTCAGCCAGGCTCGCGGTTTGAGCCGGTTGAGATCGAGCCGGCGCGTGGCGGAGGTGACCAGGACGCCGCACGTGACTGCTGTGACTGAGAGGCGTCTCTTTTTTGCGGTTGATCATCGTAATTTTACGATGAAATTCGATTCAGAATCATGGAGAGTGTAGGATGAGCATGACTCAGGCATCGGCCGAGTATTTCGAGCGGGTGGCGGGCGAGTGGGACAGCCTGCGGACCGGTTATTTTGGGGAGGCCGTGCGCGACGCGGCGATCGCACGGGCGTACCTGCGGCCAGAGATGGTCGTGGCGGACGTCGGTTCGGGCACGGGGTTCATGGCTGCGGGTCTCGCGCCGCTGGTTGCGAAAGTATATGCGGTCGACGGCTCGGCCGCCATGCTGGAGGTCGGCCGGCAGAATCTGGGCGGCTTCGGCAACGTCGAGCAACGGCTGGCCGACGGCGCGCGCGTTGCCGTTCGACGACGCGAGTCTCGACGCGGTCTTCGCGAACATGTATCTGCATCACTGCCCTGACCCCCAGGCGGCCATCGTTGAAATGGTGCGTGTGCTGAAACCCGGCGGCCGGCTGGTGATCACGGACCTGGATCAGCACGAGCATGCCTGGATGCGCGAGGAGATGGCCGACTCTGGCTAGGCTTCGAGCGCGGCAGCGTGAAGGACTGGCTGCGGGCGGCGGGCCTGGTGAACGTGATCGTCGATCGGCACCGGCGAGTCCTGCAGCTCGACCTCGCAGAGCGATCCCGCAGCGGACGCGGCGGCCGACATCAGCATCTTCGTGGCGACGGGCAGCCGCCGGGTGAGCGGCGCGACGCGACGCCGTGCAGTCCAGCTACGGTGCGCTGGCGGTCAACGGCGGCTGCTGCGGCTCGCGGCTGCGGTCGCAGAGCAGTTGCTGCTCGCCGTCATCGAATGCGATGGAGCTGGTCGAGGCCGGACACGGCCGGATGTGGTCCTGTGGGATACGGGATACACTGCCGAGCAGATCGCCCTGGTGCCTGCGGAAGCTGCGAACCTGTCTTTGGGCTGCGGGAACCCGACCGCGATGGCTTCACTGCGGCCGGGCGAGACGGTCCTGGACATCGGCAGCGGCGCGGGGATCGACGCCTTCTATCGCCGCCCGGCGTGTGGGCGAGCAGGGCCGGGTGATCGGGCTGGACATGACGCCGTCCATGATCGAGCGCGCGCGGCGATCCGCGGAAGCAGCCGGGCTGACGCAGGTGGACTTCCGGTTGGGACAGGCGGAAGCGATGCCGGTGGAAGACGGTATCGTGGACGTGATCCTGTCGAACTGCGTTATCAACCTGGTGGAGGACAAGGGCCGGGTCTTCGAAGAAGCCTATCGGGTGTTGAAGCCGGGCGGCCGGTTGAGCATCAGTGACATGGTGACCGCCGGGCCGCTGCCCATGAGCTTGCGGAGCGATCCACAGATGTGGGCAGGGTGCATCAACGGTGCGCTGCCCGGAGCGCGAGTATCTGGACCTGGTGCGGCAGGCGGGCTTCGTTGACGTTGTAGGGCAAGCGAAGCTTGAGTGGGGGTGAGCTGGCGGGCGTGGAGGTCTACAGCCTGGCCCTGTCAGCCAGAAAAGCATAACCCGCGCGGGGCTCCAGGCCTGGAGTGCCCGTCCGACGGTGAACCGACCAGATACTACGGCAGCGCCCCATGAACGGGACTGGAATGCGCGTTGGACGCCCCAGCCCCATTGATCGGGCGCTGCCTGTACCCTTGACAAGTCATGGTAGTCACACTAAAATCCGTGATAGAAAGCGCGATGGCATTGCGGCGTCCCCACATGACAGCACCACCTCGCGCTCTTTCCTCAGTATGCGATCACGAGAGCAGCCCAACACACCACAATGAGGGTTGTGCCAGATGACACAGGCCGAATTCCGCACCGCCAGGATCGTCGTGCTGATCCTGTATCTGGCGGTCGCAACCGCGTACAGCCTCGTGAACCCGGCCTTTGAGAGCCCGGATGAGCTGCTTCACTTCGACTATGTTGAATCGCTGTTGCGTACAGGCCACCTGCCGGTTGCGGTCCTTGGAACTGGTCCGCGTGAAGCGATGCTCACCGAACACTTCCAGGCGCCTCTGTATTACGCTGGCGGTGCGCTCCTCACAGCCTGGCTTCCGCCGGGACGCCCGGCGTCCGAGGTGATCGAGCGCAACCCGTTCTGGGCATGGCGCATCGGTGAGGTCGGCGTTGACAACAAGAGCCAGTTTCTTCACGGCCCCGAGCAGGACTTCCCCTGGGTTGGCCTCTGGCTGAGGCTGCACTTGCTCCGGTTCCTTTCGATCCTCGTGGGACTGATCGCCGTCTGGCAGACAGGCGAATTTGCTCTCCTGCTTTGGCCGCGGCGTTATGAAACTGCACTGCTGGCGACAGGATTCGTTGCTCTCCTGCCGCAGTTCGTTTACCTGTCCAGCTCCGTCACCAATGATGTCGCGGTTGTGGCTCTCAGCGCTCTCTCCGCGGTGGCGCTCGGACGACTCCTGCGTTCGCTCTCCCGGAAATCCATCGATGCGCGCGGCGCGCTCTGGTTAGGACTCCTCTTGGGCTGTGGGGTCCTGGCCGAAGTCAGCCTGTTGTCAGCGGGCGCCGTGGCTTTGGGCATCTTGTTTCTGTATCTGTTCGTCAACAGGCGTTCGACACCCCGCCCATCGTGGAGCAACCTGGGCCTGGCGGGACTGACCGCAGGGGCCATCGCTGTTCCGTACCTTGTGCGCAACTGGCTGGTCTACGGAGAGGCCACGGGTCTCAGGCGAATGGACGAAATCTGGGGCCGCAGGGAGCCGCCCCTGACGCTGCAGGAAACGTTGCGGGAGGTGCCCAACATGTGGACCTCCTTCTGGGGTCGCTTTGGTTACGGACAGATACCGGTCCCAAATGCGATCTACCTGGCCTGTCTGATCGTGACCGTGATCGCGCTGGTTGGGCTGACCCTGGGCATGGTCGGACAGGCCCGCACGCTCTCGCTCTCTTCAAAATGGCCGCAGGCCATCCCGTGGCGCGACGGCAGGATCTGGCTGTTTGTTTATGCCGTCCTGCTGGCGATAACATTAATTGTCGCGCTCCTCAGGTACGCCGGGATCAGCCCGACGGGGTCATTTGGCCGTGAGTCATTCGCGGCCCTGCCGGCTGATGCAGTCCTGCTCGCCGCGGGTTGGACCGAAGTCGTCGCCGCTGCCCGACGGCGGGCTGTTGCACTATCTGTGTCATTCCTGATGCTCGTATTCAGCCTCTGGACGCTGGTGGCCATCCTGCGGCCCGCCTATGTGCTGCCCACGCGGGCGTTCGCGACTTCGGGCGGGCCGATCACTCCGCCTTCGGCGCAAGCCGGCTTGCGCCTGGGCGATGTGGCGACCCTGAGCAAGGTCACGCTCCTCAACCCGACCCTTGCGCCGGGTGAAGATGCCCTGGTGGAAGTCGAATGGTTGCCGCTGCGAAGGACAGCTACGCCTTTGATCTTTTTCGCGCGCCTGGTGAGCCCGGACAACAAGCTGCTGGGCGACAGGGATTCTTATCCCGGCTTGGGCCGGAT
This sequence comes from uncultured Chloroflexia bacterium, assembly GCA_963774265.1. Classification (GTDB taxonomy): domain Bacteria; phylum Chloroflexota; class Anaerolineae; order CG2-30-64-16; family CG2-30-64-16; genus JALOOB01. The sequence goes on from CAVZDU010000001.1 coordinate 661,831, forward strand.
CAGCACGACCTTCTGGAAACCTGGCGAGGTCTTCACGGATATCTATCGAGTGCCCGTGGACGAGAACGCGGCGCGCGAGGCTTCACCGGCGCAGGTCCGGGTGTGGGTAGGTCTCTACGATCGGGCGGCAGATACGATCCTGCCGGCTGTGGACTGGCCGTCAGGTAATTCAGTCGCCGGGATTGTGGCAGAGGGCAGGTTGCCCGCGGATCGAAGGCAGGGGGACAAGGAGCCAAGCCCCGCACCGGCCAGGTTCGGGGATAACCTTGAATTGTCCGCCGCGCATTTCCCCGCCACCTTGCAGCCGGGCGCCACCGTGCCGATCACACTGGAATGGACTGTCTTGAACCCACCCCCGTACGACTGCAAGCTGTTCATCCACCTGGCGCCAATAGATCAGGTCAGGTCAGTGGCGCAGGTCGATGAGCCAATCATGCGAGACCGCTATCCGAGACGTCTGTGGGCCTCAGGAGAGAAACTCGAGGACACCCATCGGATCGATATCCCGGCAACGCTGGCGCCAGGGACCTACCGGTTCCTGGTCGGGATCTACCGCGAGGAGCCAGGATGGCCGCGCTTGCCCGTAATGACCGCGGCCGGCCGTGTGCCGGAAGACGCCTACGTGCTGGGCACCGTGCAGGTAGTTGGCGCACCGCGGTGAGCTTCTCAGTGGTCGCCGCGAACCTGCAACCTGCAACCCGTAACCTGCAACCGTAGGTAAACCATGCCCATCAATCCGCTCCAGCACATCGCCATGCTCAGCGTCCACACCTGTCCCCTCGCCACCCTGGGCGGCAAGGAGACGGGTGGCATGAACGTCTACGTGCGCGAGCTCGCGCGGGAGTTAGGAAACCGCGGGCTCGCCGTGGACGTGTTCACGCGCTCCCAGGATGAAAACATCAAGCGCATCAGCACGCGGCTCGGCAATGCAGTGCGCGTCATCCACCTGCCAGCCGGTCCGGAGCGGCCTTACAACAAGAACGAAATCTACAACCACCTGCCCGAGTTCGTCGATGGTGTGCGCCGTTTCGCCGCCGTGGAGGGCATCACCTACGATGTCCTCCACAGCCATTACTGGCTCTCGGGCCTCGCGGCGCATGACCTGCGCGAATCGTGGGGCGCGCCCATCGTCCACATGTTTCACACCCTGGCCGAGCTGAAGAACCAGGTCGCTGCGACCCCGGCTGAGTTGGAGCCGCCCTTGCGCAGCGGATGCGAAGGGGAGATCATGCGCTTTGCCGACGCCATCATCGCGGCCACGACCCTGGAACGGGATCAGATGGCTGGCCTTTATGGCGCCGACCCCGCCAGCATTCACATCGTACCGCCTGGCGTCGACCTGGATTTGTTCCGGCCCATCCCATGCAAGGAGGCGCGCGCTGCCATCGGCATCCCACCCGAGCACCAGATGGTCCTCTTCGTCGGTCGCATCCAGCCGATCAAGGGGATCGACACATTGATTCGCGCGCTGGCGGTGTTGCTGCGCAAGGAGCCGCACCTTGCTGGCAAGCTGTGCGTGGTCATCATCGGCGGCGCGGGCGATCCCGCGGCGGACGGCGAGTTGGCGCGGCTCCAGGCGTTGGAGCAGGAGCTCGGCATCGACGACCTCGTCACCTTCCTGGGCTCGCGCGACCAGGACACCCTGGTTAACTACTACAACGCGGCCATGATCGTGGTCGTTCCATCGCACTACGAGTCATTCGGCATGGTCGCACTGGAGGCGATGGCCTGCGGCACGCCGGTGATTGCGTCGGACGTCGGCGGGCTGTCGCTCAACATCGCCGATGGGTTCAACGGTTACCTGGTGCCCAAGGGCGATGTGGGCGAGCTGGCCTACAAGATGGAGTTGCTGCTGGAGCACGACACGCTGCGCAGCCAGTTGGGCAGTCAGGCGTGCCAGTGGGCTCAGCGTTTCTCCTGGCAGACCATCGCCGACGAGACCCTCGCGGTCTACGCCCATGCGATGGGGCGGCCCGAGTCGGACCTCAGCCCCTATCTGTCTGCGCGCAGGGGTGGGCAGGCGCAGCTGCCGGACGTGGAGCGCGAATGTCCCTGAAAGCGGTGATCTTCGATTTTGGGGGTGTGTTGGTCCGCACCCGCAGCCAGGACCTGCGGTCGCGGTGGGAGCATCGGCTGGGACTGGCCCCCGGGGAAGCCTCTGACATTGTCTTCGGCGGCGAAAGCGGCATGGCCGCCCAGCACGGCCACATCACAGATGAGAGGCACTGGCGCTGGGTCGCGCAGCGGCTGGACTTGGGCCCCGAGGACCTCGCCGCGTTTCGGCACGACTTCTTTGCGGAGGACAGCCTCGACACGGAACTGCTGGCCTACGTAGATCGCCTGCACGGCGCGGGATATCACCTCGGCCTGCTCAGCAACATGGCCGACAACGCTCGGGTGATTTTCGGCGAGAAGTACGAGATCCTGTCCCACTTCGACAGTGTGACGATCTCATCCGAGGAAGGGATCATGAAACCTGACGCGGCTATTTTTGAGATCGCGTTGGCGCGTGCGGGGGTCGACCCTGGCGAGGCGGTCTTTGTGGATGATTTCGTGGCCAATGTTGAAGGCGCACGCCGGGTGGGGATGCTGGGCATCCACTTCCGGGACACGAAGCAGGCGGTGGCCGAGCTGGCTGCGCTGACCGGGGTAGATTTCCAGGGTGTCCTGCGCCGCTACGACACAAGCCGCTGTTGATTCGTGGCTGGCGAACGTCCCGGGCCTGCTCCCCTGCGTTTGCGCCAGTTGATCAAAAAACGACGCACGAAGCCAAGCCGGGCCAGCAGTCCCAATCCGATGATCCCGCCCCAGATCAGCGGCTCCCGTATGTCGGATTTCACCGCCCACGCATAGTGGACGATGACCAGTCCGCCTGCTCCGTACACCAGGCGGTGCAGCGTCCGCCACGCCTTGCCCAGCCGCTTCTGCCAGCCCTTTGTAGACGTCAGGGCCAACGGCATGAGGATCAGCAGGGCCGCCAAACCCACGAAGATGTATCTTTTGCCTGCCACGTCGGCCCACAGGAGCCTGAGGTTGAGGCCATAATCCAGCCCGATGAACGTCAGGAAGTGCAGGGCCGCGTAACCGAACGCGTACAGTCCCAGCGGCCGCCGCCAGCGCACGGGGCGCGCCCAGCCGGTGATCGTATTGAGCGGCGTGCACCACAGCGAGAGCACCAGCAGGATCAAGGCGGCCTTTCCCGTGCGTTGCTCGATATCCTGGATAGGATTGACCGACAGCCGCCCCGTGGCCGCGTCAAACAATAGCCACGCGATCGGGATGAGCGCAGCCGCATGGATCACTGCCTGCCAAACCCGGACCTTGCGCATCAGTAGTTGGCCTGCAGGTCCATCCCCGTGTACAGGCTCGCCACCTGTTCGGTGTAGCCGTTGAACATCAGCGTCTCGCGGCGCCCACCCTCTCCGATGCGTCGCTCGGACGCCTGCGACCAGCGCGGATGCGCTACATCGGGATTGACGTTGGCATAGAAGCCATATTCGTTCGGAGCCGCAGTCATCCATAACGATCTGGGCATTTCGGCAACAAGGTCGATCTTGACAATGGATTTAATGCTCTTGAACCCATACTTCCACGGGACGACCAGGCGAATCGGCGCACCGTTTTGTGGAAGCAGCACCTTCCCATAGAGTCCCACCGACAAGATCGCGAGATCATTCATCGCCTCATCGAGGCGTAAGCCCTCGACGTAGGGCCATTGATACCACCCGGACCGTTGGCCGGGCATGCGCTCGGCGTCGAGCAGCGTCTCAAAGCGTACGTACTTCGCGTCGCCGGTCGGCTCGACCTCCTTGAGCAGCTTTGCCAGCGGGAAGCCCAGCCACGGGATGACCATCGACCACGCTTCCACGCAACGCAGCCGGTAAATCCGTTCCTCGGGTGTGAACCTGCCCATCAGGTCCTCGACGGCATAGGTCTTGGGCTTATTGACCAGTCCGCCCACTGCCAGCGTCCACGGCGACGTCACGAAGCCGGTGGCGTTTTTCGCAGGGTCGTCTTTGCCCATGCCGAACTCGTAGAAGTTGTTGTAGGTGGTCACCGCCTCGTACGAAGTGAGGCCGTCGCCCAACTCGTCTTTAGCGCTGCTCGCCTTTGGCTCAGCCTGGGGGAGAGGCGTCGAGCCCTCCGTAGGAAGTGGTGTGTTGCTGTTGCGCGTCGCTGCTGCGGCTGACGTAGCGGCAGGCTGTGGTGGAGCACACCCACTCAAAGCCAGCGCGCCGGCTGCCATGGCTGCACCTTTCATGAACTGCCGCCGGTTCAGAAAAACCCATTCGGGGGTGATCTCGGATGATGGAATAACCGGTAACTTCATATCATTGCACTCCTTGCCATTATGTATCATAAGCTACGATAATGAATCCTGCCTTAAGAGAGTATTACGGGCACGTTAGGCGGTCTGTAAGCCACTTCCCCCCAATGGCGACAGGTTCCGTGTGGTAGAATGGCGGGCGGGGGTGACAACGTGCGCAAATGGTTCGGTTGGCTCATCGGAGCTGCGATCGGCGGGGGCGCGGGACTGGCGCTTTACGCGCATCGCGTGGAACACGCGCGCGTCTCACTCGATCGCTTCACGGTTACCATCGACAAGCCAGGCATACCCGTGGCGGGGCTGACCATCCTCCACCTCTCTGACTTTCACTTCCGCGCTGTCGATTCTGTGCAGGAGGTGCGTCTTGCCAGGCTCCGGGCGCTGCTCGCCGGCGAACACTACGATATCGTGGCCTTCACGGGCGACCTCATCCATGACCGCGCCGGCGCCATGCGTGCATTAGTCTTTCTGGCCGAATTGCAGCCCTCGCTCGGCGCGTTCTCGGTGCCCGGCAATCGTGACTACTGGGAGTCGAGCTTCAAGGCAGTCTTTGCCACACCCGATGAACGCCGGGGCCTGTCGACTGGGGGCCGGTTGCGTCTGACAGTTCGCAAAATACGGCGGACGCTGCGCATGTTTGCTGGCAACCAGCGTGCCGCCCTGCGGTTTCGCGCCAATGATGTCCTGGCGATGCACGAGGCGCTCCGGCTACAAGGGGTCGAACCGCTCGTCAACAGGGCCGTGAACATTATCGGAAAGGGCTGTGATCTGTGGCTGGCTGGCGTTGACGATCTCACGCAGGGTCAGCCCGACCTGGTTTCGGCCCTTGCTCCTGTGCCGCCAAACGCGCCGCTCGTGCTCCTGGCCCACAATCCCGATATCTGGTTGGACGAAAGTGCCCGGCGCGTCGATCTGATCTTATCCGGGCACACGCACGGGGGGCAACTCCGGCTCCCGATTTTGGGCGCGTGGTATCGGCAGGGCACGCACCTCAGCCGGCGCCAGGCGGCTGGATGGTTCGAAGGGGATGGTAGGCGCATGTTTGTGAGTCGCGGCCTGGGCGAAAGCTTTCCGTTTAGGCTGGGCGCGCAGCCCCAGGCAGCGTTGATCCGGCTCGTACGGGCGTAACGGGGAAATCTCTTGAAACGTTGGATTCTTGGCGGCCTCCTGGGAGCCATCAGCGCGGGCGGCATGGCCCTTCTTTATGCGATGACGGTCGAGCGCGAACGCGTTCAACTGGATCGATTCACCGTGCGGTTGGATTCGAAGCGCCTGCCGCCGAATGGGCTCACGATCCTGCACTTGTCGGACTTCCATTTCAAGGCGGATGGCCGGGTTCAGGCGCGCAAAGTCGCCCATCTGCAAACACTGCTGGCACGCGAGCACTTCGACGTAGTCGCACTGACCGGCGACCTCATCCACGACATCGGCGGGCTGCCCGGGGCGATGGCCTTGATCGAATCGCTATGTCCGTGTTTGGGGCTCTATTTCGTGCCGGGCAATCATGATTACGCCGAGTATACGCCTTGGGGCGTGTTCGGTCACACGTGGCGCGAGAACGCTCAGGGGGATGCGAGCGCGCGCGACCTGCGGCACGCAATTAGCGCGTTGCTGGACTTCGTCGGCAAAGTAGCTCGTAACGACCTGGTTCGCATGCCGGTGTGCTTCAATGACGTGCCCGCCATGCTGGAGGCGTTGTCAACCTTGGGTGTCCAACCGCTGGTAAACACATCGACGCGGCTGTCGGTTGATGGCGTGGATGTCTGGTTCGCCGGCGTGGACGATGAGTTGGAAGGTCAGTCCGACCTGGCCGCGGCCCTGGGGGACATCCCGCTGGCCGCACCCCTGGTGCTGCTGGCGCACAACCCGGACATTTGGCTCCAGGACGGCGTGGATCGGGCGGACCTCGTCTTATCCGGCCACACGCACGGAGGACAGATCCAGCTGCCGATTATAGGGGCCGTCCATACGCAGGGCACGCACCTGCGGCGCAGTCAGCCCGCCGGCTGGTTTGAGCGCGGGCGATCCAGGATGTTCGTGAGCCGTGGACTGGGGGAGAGCATTCCGCTTCGCTTTCGAGCGCGTCCGCAGGTGGCCCTGATGCACTTGATAGGCTCAAAGTAACGACTTCAGTCTCCCTCGTTTCAGCAACTGAAGTCGTTACGATATGACCAAGTAGTCCTGTAGCGGACGCCTGTCAGGGTCACGCGTCCTCAGACCGCCAGAGCGCGGGTGGCCGCTCGTAGACCAGCCCTCGCTTGGTGTCCATCACGATATGCATTCCATCCTCGAATGGGCCGATCCCCTCGGTAACGCCCACTACGGCCGGGAGGCCCATCTCCAGTGCAATCAACCGGCAGTGTGAGTTAGCGCCGGTGTCTGCTGTGATCAGCCCTGCCGAACGATGTAAGGCTGGCAGGAATGTGCGATCCGTTCGGTCCGTGACAATGATCTCATCCGGCTCGATCGCGATATCGGAGGGCACAGGCGAGGCCAATCGCCGCACCCGTCCGATCACCTTGCGGTCGCCCAGGCCCAGGCCATGGGCCAGGATGCACTCGATCAAGTGGATCTTCATCAGGTTGGTGGTCCCGCCGCCACCCTCGACCGATCCGCCGGTTACCACCAGCACATCACCCTCTCTGACATAACCGGCTTTCTGGGCCGCCTCCACCGCGTCAGCAATGACCGCATCTGTGTTCGCGCCCCGGTGCGAGAGGAGAGGATAGACGCCCCAGAAGAGCACAAGCTCACGCTGTGCAAAGGGATTGGGCGTAACGGCAATGATAGGGCAGGGCGGCCGGAACCGCGATACCGAACGGGCCGTTGAGCCGGATACTGTCGGCGTAATGATGGCTGCCGCGCTCAGGTCCAGGGCCGTTTCAACTGATGCGTGTGACACCGCCTCGGCGAATGTGCGTCCGGCTTTGGCCGAGAATTCCTTGTGGCTCACCTTGAATTGCGCCGCCTCCGCTTCCTGGGCAATGCGCACCATCGTTTGCACGGCCTGCAGGGGATACTTGCCCGATGCGGTCTCGCCCGACAACATGATCGCATCGGATCCGTCCAATATCGCGTTCGCGACGTCGGAGGCCTCTGCACGCGTGGGCCGCGGGTTGCGGATCATAGAATCCAGCATCTGTGTGGCAGTGATGACCGGTTTGCCGACCGCGTTGCATTTAGCAATGATCGTCTTCTGCAGCATGGGCACGGCCTCAGGCGATATTTCGATGCCCAGGTCCCCGCGCGCGACCATGATGCCGTCCGATGCAGTGATAATCTCGTCGATATTATTGATCGCCTCGGGTTTTTCGATCTTTGAGATTACAGGGGTCTGACGACCGAAGGCCGACAGTTGGCGGATGTTGGCTTTGAGTTCCCAGACTTCTTGGGCCGAGCGGACGAATGACAGCGCGATCCAGTCGATTCCCTGGTCGATGGCAAATGCCAGGTTCTCCCGGTCTTTGTCGGTGATGGCTGGAATGCTGAGCGCCGCGCGGGGAAGATTGAGGCCCTTGTTCGAGTTGAGCACTCCGTCGACACTCACGCGAGTGATGATCTCGGTCCCCTGCACCTCCGTAACGACGACCTCCAGCAGTCCGTCGTCAATGAGAATGCGGTCGCCCGCAGCCACGACCTTCGGCAGGTGCTCGTACTGCACTGGCACGCGACCGGGTTCGCCGACGATGTCGTCCGTCGTCATCACCAACGTCTCGCCTGCTTTGAGGGGAACGCCTCCATCCTGCATTTTGCCGACTCTTAGCTTTGGCCCCTGGAGGTCACCCAAAATGGCCACCGCTTTATCGGCTTGTGCAGCGGCCTCTCGAATTCGCTGGATCGACTCGGCATGCGTAGCCTGGTCGCCGTGCGAAAAATTGATCCGGGCCACATCCATGCCTGCCCGAATGAGCTGGGCTAGCTGCTCTGGTTCCCGGCTGGCAGGTCCGATCGTGCAAACGATTTTTGTGCGCAAGAGTGACAGCATTCTTCCTTCTCCTTATACATTCACGACTGCTGATCTGTTTGCCCTTCTGATGCCTCAGCGGATGGAGGTGGGGGGGACGGCGGAGGAGGCTCGGGTGACTCCGTCGCAGCATCCACTGCAGCACTGATTGCGCGTGCGATCATCTTCACAAAACGGCTCAGGCTGCGGCCGCCGAATTTGTCGGCCAGATCCGCAGCAACCTCCCGATCCGGGGGCATCTCGCCGTAGCGCTCCTTGAGTCGTTCCCGGTGGTACGCAACCCAGAGATATAGGTCCGCTTCCGTTCGTTGAGGAAATCCCTTCAGGCCCCCGCTCTCTTCGATGCCTTGAATGACGGGTAAGTACACAGTGTCGTACCAACTTGCCGCGGCCTCTGCCAGCGTCGGTTCGCGACCCCATTGCAACCCTAAATAGTAACGGTGGACCTCGATGTGCTCTAGCAGGATGCTGTACCGCCCCGGCTCCGTGAGCTCGATTTTCTGCTCTGGTCGGGTATCGTCGAGTTGCGTCTGTCTCAAAAACTGCGCATATTCGACCTTGATGATCAGGTTGTCGACATCTGTCTCCGGTGTCAGCGGGACTACGATCGGTATTTCCGTCACGCGTGCCTCAATCAAATCCAGTCCATTGGCGTGCGCGACAGACACCCGGTGGTTGCCATCCCGGACGAAATAGACCTCGCCGATCTGGTACACATCGATCGGCGGCAGGTTGCGTAGTTCGTTCATCGCGACATCAAGACGCTTCCAACGCTCGGCGTTCGCGCCTTCGAGAGGGAGGAACGCCCGATCGAAATCGTGATAACGGCCAACGCTGCCGATAATGCGCGAAATCTCGATTATCTGGGTGCCCCGATCGATCTCGGACCGTCCGCGCATGAGTTCGTGCACCTGATCGAATGACAACAGCGTCTCGTCAGGCTTCTGACTGAACAAACGCAACAAATGCCTGATCAGCGACCTTGATTCCGCACGCTGGTATCTTTCAGCCGCGAGCGCCGCTGAGTAAGGCAGTGTACGCGAAAGCTCATCATCCATAATACATGACTCTCTTCCCAAGTGGGACGGTCTTTTCTACAGCCCCAGGTGATGAAGGAAGTAGGGCATCTGTCGCCGCCACCAGGGCCAGTCGTGACTGACATCGTGACCCCACACGTCGATCCACAATGGCACACCCTTGGCGTCCAGAATACTCTTCAGCGCACTGGCGTCGGCCAGCATATCTTCATCCCACGGGCCCTGTCCGGCGCAGATGATGATATGGCTGCTTCGGTAAAGCTCAAGGAACCACGGGTCGGATAGGTCCCGAAGATAAGAGAGCGGAGTGTTGAAGTAGATGTTTTCGTCCGCCGCATCGCCGACGAACATGCGCAGTTGCAGGAGCCCACTGAGGCAGATCAGCGTGTCGAAGACGTCGGGATGGCGAAAGAAGAAGTTCGCACAGTGGTAACCGCCCATACTGCAGCCGGTGGTGCCGAATCTCCCGTCCCAGCCGCGATTGCGGATGAAGGGTGCTACCTCCTCGACGATGTACCGGTCATAATCGTTATGGCGGCGGGCACGCTCGCCGGGAGGTGCGTTCCAGTTACACCAGGATTCATTGTCGATGCTGTCGACGGTCACAAGCGTCACGCGGCCGGCATCGATGGATGGCCGGCAGGCCTCGACCATTCCGAAGTCCTCGTACTCAAAGAACCTGCCACCTTGGGTCGGAAAGACGACGATCGGCTTGCCCCCGTGCCCATAGACTTTCAATTCCATGTCGTGACCGAGGCTCGGGCTCCACCACTTGTGGTATTCGATGTTCATGCCGTCTCCAGAATGAAGTGAGCCGCCGCGAGCATTTCGTCGCAGTCGGGCGTGCGGAGGATGTATGCGTAATCGCCCATCGCCAGGCTGAACACGCCAGGGATGGGTTCATGTTGGATCACCAGCGGATTGAATGCAGCCATGATCTCATCGTGGCTGTGGATGTAAGTCTTGTGGAATTTACGGCCCACGTAACAACAGTGGTACTTACGGGAGTAGTGATCGATGAAGCGGTTGTTCATAACGACGTTGGCCCATCCCCAGTACAGGTCTACATCGCATGCGTAGTTGTACATGTCGAGGATCGGACCGCCCGGCGGCCTGACATTGACCTCCAGCGCGACGAGCTCACCATTCGGTTTGCGGAAGAACTCCAGGTGAAAGAAACGCTCTCGTAGGTCAAGCCCCTTGAGGATGCGACGGCCGGCCTCCTCCAGGTCGACCGGGATCTCGCGGTGCGTGTAGAAGTAGATGTCTTGGTCTTCGTTGACGGTCTCCATAACGCCGCGGCTGTATTGGAGCGAGCCGAAAAAGACGGGATTGCCGTCCTGGTCGGTCAGGCCGTCGAAGGTGCAGATGATGCCTTGGACGAATTCTTCCAACAGGTACTCGACCGGGGGCTTTGTGGCGAAGAAGCGTTCGAGGTCTGCCAGGTTGTCAAGGCGGAACGTGTTCGCAGCCCCGACGCCGACGTCGGGTTTAGCAACCACGGGAAAACCCGTCTCTGCGATCAGGGTGCGGGCTTCACCAAGGTTCTGGCAGATCGCCCCTTTGGCCCTTGGGACGCCCATGCGCTGGTACGCGGCTTTCATCAGCGACTTATGCTTGAACTGCGCCATTTCCGCAAGGCGCGGTCCCCACACATTGAAGTCTGTGCGGAGACGGCCTTCGGTCTCCATCCAGTACTCCGTGTGGGAATCCAGGCGTGTAATCTTGCCGAAGCGGTGGGTGAAGTAGCCGCAGGCGCGCAGCAAATCGTCGTAATTGTGCATGTCGCCCACCCGGTAGTAGTCCGCCAGGTGTGCGCGCAGCTCTGGCCGTAGGACATCGTACGTTTCATCGCCTAATCCCAGCACGTTGGCGCCCAGACGCGCCAGATTCACGCAGAAGAGATAGTAGTTAGGCGGAAAGTTCGGAGACAGGTACACGCAGTTCATATCCCCTCCCGGGGTGCAGCGCGGTCAATCAGTCAGTCGGAGAATGAGAGGATTGTAACGTTCTTGCGTTCTCATGTCAACGCACCTCGTTCGCTTGAGAGCATGTATAATGGGCCGATGCAGATGACACCATACGACACCACCGATGTGCAAGCTTGGGCCGCCGCGATTTATGACCGGCTTCTCGTCGCCTACGGTGAGCCGTCTTGGCGTGCGTTCTATGCGCCGATGGACGAGCTGGTTCTGACGTTCCTGAGCCAGAATACCAGTGATCTGAACTCCGGGCGCGCATTTCAAGCGTTGAGGACGCGCTTCCCCGATTGGCAGGCGGTGATCGATGCGCCGGTGGAGGAGCTAGCGGAGGCGATCCGTTCGGGAGGCTTGGCGTACCAGAAGGCCCCGCGCATACAGAAGGCATTGCGACGCATCTTGGAGGAACGCGGGGACTTCAACATCGATTTCCTGGCAGATTTTCCGGTTGCCGAGGCCACACGCTGGCTGACGTCATTCGATGGCATCGGGCATAAGACCGCATCGATCGTGATGCTGTTTTGTTTCGGTAAGGCAGCGTTTCCTGTGGACACGCACGTCGGCCGCGTGACGCGGCGTTTGGGATTAGCTGCACCTAAGGACACGGAGGAGAAGATTAAGGGACTGTGGGAGCGAATGGCGCCCCCCGAGTGGTACTATCCGCTGCATCTGAACCTGATTCGCCACGGTCGGGAGGTATGTCACGCCTCCCGACCCGAGTGTGGACGCTGTGTGCTGAGTGACCTCTGTCGCTATGAGGCGAAGAGGGACTGAGGAACAATCCTTCCCGGTCGCACAGATATGTCAACAAGAACGAAAAATCGAACCTTTACAGATTCCTGCTTTTGGGGTAAAATCCGCAACACGGCGCGAGCCATCCCACTTGCCAGCGGTGTCCTCGCCCCACTGGAAATACACACGAGTGCCAACGGAGACGCCATGCATCGGAACTACATCGCCGGCCAGTGGGTCCAGGCGGTGTCTGGCGAAACTTTCACGTCAACCAATCCGGCGAACGGACAGTTGATCGGTGAGGCGCCCAAGGGTGGGCGCGAAGATGTGGAACGAGCGGTTGCGGCGGCGGTGGAAGCATTTCCCAAATGGCGAAAAGTTCCGGCGCCCAAACGTGGGGAGATTCTTTTTCGAGTGGGCCGCCTGTTGGAAGACAACAAGGAGCGCTTGGCCCAACTCTTGACAAAGGAAATGGGCAAGGTGATCGCCGAAGCGCGCGGCGACGTCCAGGAGGCCATTGACATGGCCTATTACATGGGCGGCGAGGGCCGGCGGCTGTTTGGCTACACAGCGCCTGTTGAGCTGCCCAACAAATTCGGAATGGCGCTGCGAGACCCTGTCGGTGTGGTTGCTGTTGTCACCCCGTGGAACTTTCCCATCGCGATTCCTAGCTGGAAGATCCTGCCCGCGCTGATTGCTGGCAATACAGTTGTTTTTAAACCGGCATCGGATACCCCGATCCTGGCGATCGAGTTTGTACGTCTCTTCGAGGAGGCGGGGCTGCCATCTGGCGTGTTGAACATCGTGACCGGCCCCGGGGGTGCGGTCGGAGAGGCGCTGGTTTCGCACCACGCGGTCAAAGTGGTGTCTTTCACCGGCAGCACCGAAGCGGGCAAGCGCGTGTCTGCACTGGCCGCTCCCACCTTGAAAAAGGTCTGTTTGGAGCTCGGCGGCAAGAACGCCATCATCGTGATGGACGACGCCAACCTGGATCTGGCTGTGGATGGCATCCTGTGGTCCGCGTTCGGTACTGCGGGACAGCGCTGCACTGCCTGCTCGCGGGTCATCGTTCAGAAGGGCGCGCACAAGGCGCTGATCGACCTGTTGGTGGCCCGCACCGAGAAACTCCAGGTAGGCGATGGTTTGCTGGAGGCCACCGATGTGGGCCCGATCATCAGCCGTCGCGCGCTTGAGGGCATCCACAACTATGTGGAGATCGGCCAGGCCGAAGGGGCGGTGCGTGTAACCGGCGGCAAGATCCTGGCCGACGGGGAACTGGCCAGGGGTAACTTTTACGCGCCGACGATCTTCGACGATGTGCTGCCAAACATGCGGTTAGCCCAGGAAGAGATCTTCGGGCCGGTGCTCAGCGTGATTGAGGCGAAGGACCTGCCCGACGCAATTCGCATCAATAACGAAACGCCGTATGGTCTATCCAGCTCGATCTTCACCGCCCACGTCAATGCGGCATTCGAAGCTATCCGCGACTTGAGCACGGGGATCGTCTATATCAACGCTGGCACCATCGGTGCAGAGATCCAATTCCCCTTCGGTGGCACGCGCGGAACCGGCAACGGTCACCGCGAGGCCGGCCAGGCCGCGTTTGAGGTGTTCACCGAGTGGAAGTCAGTGTACGTCGATTACAGCGGCCGCCTCCAACGGGCGCAGATTGATACGGATAACCTGGTCGATATGGCGTGATCTAAGGAGACCATTCATGACTGATGTGCCGACCCCGACCGTGATGCGTGACGCGGAATACCGCCAGCTCAAGCAGATTACGATTCGGGAAGATGATGACATTGCGAAAGTCAATGAGCTATTGGCTGATGGCTGGCGCGTCCTGAGTATAGGGCAACGGAGCGACGCGACAGTGTACGTTTTGGGCCGGACGGAAGAGAAGCAAAGGTCGCGCACGGGATTTTTGCCCGCCAATTGACGCTCTCATTACACACTTGCGCCGCGGTGCGGTGAGGAAGTGGCTCTTATGAAGATTGATGACGCCGCGATGCGGATAGAAAATGACCTGCCCGAAGAGCTGAAGAAAAGCGTCTTTTTGACCACGGTCGACAATGTCTACAATTGGGGCCGTGCCCGTTCCATGTGGCCGATGATGTTCGGCCTGGCCTGCTGCGCCATCGAGATGATCGCAGTGCAGGCCGCGCGCTTCGATCTGAGCCGCTTTGGCATGGAGATCATGCGCGCCTCGCCGCGACAGGCCGACCTGATGATTGTCTCCGGCACGGTCACCAAAAAGATGATGCCCAACATCGTGCGCCTCTACAACCAGATGGCCGAGCCCAAATACGTGCTGGCCATGGGCGCATGTGCGACATCGGGCGGTCCTTTCAAAGAGGGTTACAACGTCGTCTCCGGCGTCGACAAGTTCGTCCCGGTTGACGTTTATGTGCCTGGCTGCCCGCCCACACCCGAGGCGTTGCTGTATGGGGTCATGCAGGTGCACAAGAAGGTGTTCCGGCAGTCGGTCAAGACGGCGCCCTGGTACCGCAAAGACGAGCTTAACGAGCCACTGCCCGTGCCCGTGTTGGGGCCGGATTTGTATAACCCGAAGGACCGCGAGGCGCTGAAGAAGCTGGCCGACCAGCGCACCAGTCCTGTGGACGCGGCCCGTGAGCAGGCGTGAGGGAGACGTGTAATGACTGCACCCGTTGAGACCGTGATGCAAACCCTCCCGTACAATGATGCCATCCCTGGCGCGGTCCTGGAACAGGTCAAGACCGGCCTGGTTGTGGCGCCGGATCGTGTTACGGAGTTGGCGCGTTATCTGCGCGACCAGCAAGGCTATGACTACTGCTCGATGGTGACGAGTGTTGATTGGCCGCAGTACTTCGAAGTGGTGTATTACCTGTTTGGCGTGGCCCAGCCCAAGGACGCGCTCGTGCTCCGCGTCCGGCTGACCGACAAGGCCAACCCCGTCATGCCTTCGCTGACGTCCAATTTGGCCCGGCGCAGACTTCCAGGAACGCGAAGTCTACGACATGATGGGGATTCGCTTCGAGGGACACCCCAATCTGCGGCGCATTCTCCTTTGGGACGGGTTTGAAGGCTATCCCCTGCGTAAGGATTACAAGGAATCGTACTACGAGGAGGATTTCAAGCCTTTCAAGAGCCGGCATCCCGATGGTCACCACGCTTGGGCCGAAGACCGCGTACCCTGGAAAGACAACGTGAGCTATCCGGTAGACTGGGATCCGGATCTGTGGACCTCCCCCCAGGTGGAATACCGTCGGATCATGGGCGTGGACAAACTCGCCAGGAATGGTGCGGATATCCGCACCGAGCGCATCCTGGTCAATATGGGGCCCCAGCACCCCACGACGCATGGCGTGTTCCGTATGATCATCGCGATCGAAGGCGAGAACGTAGTGGGGCTGGAGCCGGAGATAGGCTACCTGCACCGCTGCCACGAGAAGATCGGCGAGCGCAACACCTACGTCATGAATATCCCCTTTACCGACCGCTTGGATTACATCAGTTCCATGTCCAACAACCTGGGCTACGTGTTGGCGGTGGAGAAACTGATGGGTCTTCAGGTCCCGGAACGGGCTGAGTATCTCCGCATTATCATGGCGGAGTTCACCCGGATCATCAGCCACTTCATCGCGGTGGGCTTCCTGTTCAACGATCTGGGCGCGTATTTCACGCCCGCCCTCTATGGTATGCGAGAGCGCGAGCTGATCCTCGACCTCTTCGAGGGGGTCGCGGGCAGCCGGATGATGTGCAACTACATGCGCTTTGGTGGCGTCGCGGGTGATCTGCCCGAGGGTTGGATCGAGCGTGCGCGCGAACTGGTGTGGAACCGCCTGCCCCGCGTGATGGGGGACTTCGAGAATCTGCTTTCAGGCAACGAGATCTTCCTGACCCGCACCCGGGGAACTGGCGTGCTCACCAGGGAGGAAGCCATCGCCTACAGCATGGCGGGACCGATGTTGCGCGCCTCGGGTGTGCCGTACGATCTTCGTAAGGTTGCGCCATACTCGATCTACGACCGTTTTGAGTTTGATGTGTGTAGCAGACCAGAGGGCGACGTATGGGCCCGCTTCCGTGTTCGCATGGACGAGATCTACCAGAGTCTGCGCATCCTGAAGCAAGCCATCGAGCAACTGCCCGAGGGTCCGATCATGCCCCCGGGCAAGAAGCAGCACCAGGTTCGGGTGCCGGCGGGCGAGGCCTACTCGCGCGATCGAAGGACCAAAGGGCGAACTCGGCTTTTTCGTTGTGTCTGATGGCAAGCCCAACCCATACCGTTACCATGTTCGCGCCCCAACCTTTATCAACTTGACCAGCCTCGAGAAGATGACCATCGGCCACAAGATTGCCGACGCCGTGGTGATTCTCGGTGCAATCGACATCGTGCTGGGCGAAGTGGATCGGTAGGAGGCAACCATGTTTGGATCCGGGGTGCTCAAGGGCCTGGGCGTCACGCTCAAAGAGTTCTTGGCGACTTATATCGACGACATCAAGCAGATCCCCAGCCGGTATTCTGGCGGCAAGGAAGTGATCGATCAGAGCAAGGTCGGGGAGCAGGAGGGTCTGTTCACGATCCAGTACCCGGAAGAGCGGCGCAAGTTGCCCGAGCGCTTCCGGTACATCCCCATGCTGCTCTACGAGACCAACGCTGAGACGGGGGTCAAAGAGGACCGCTGCACCGCGTGCGGCATCTGCGCCAAGGTCTGCCCGCCGCAATGTATCTGGATCGTGCGCGACAAGGACGAGAACGGCAAACCGATCACTCGGCCGGCTGAATTCTATATTGATTCGTCGATCTGCATGAACTGCGGCCTGTGTGCGGAGTTCTGCCCGTTCGACGCGATCAAGATGAACCATGACTTCGAGATTGCGGCATATAAACGGATGCCGCATCTGGTCTTCGATCTCGAAGAACTCAGCGTGCCGGTCAGCTACTATGCCGCGTATCCGGCCTACCGACTACGCAGACGAGGAGGCGGCCCGGAAGGCTAAGGAGAGCGAAAAGGCGGCAGCAAAGCCAGCGAAACCCGCTGCAACAGCGGCAGCGCCGGCCGCGGTGCGCGAGACGCCCGCTGCTCCGCCCCCCCCTGCGGTCATCGAACTGGTGCCTGCAGCACCTGCCAGGCGGACTCCCGAAGAGATCGAGCGCCTGAAGGCCGAGGCTGCGGCCCGACGCGCCGCCAAGGCCGAGGGTGACGAGGCTGCGACAACGGCGGCCGCACCTGCGGCTGCACCTGCAGCTGCGCCTGCAGGCGAAGCTCCTGCTGGCGTCGGTGGCAAGCGGTCACCTGAAGAGATCGAGCGCTTGAAGGCCGAGGCGGCCGCTCGCCGCGCAGCGAAGGCCGCTGGCGAAGCACCGCCTGCAGCCGAGACCGCACCTGCGCCTGAACCCGCTGCCCCACCGCCACCATCGCCAACACCGGCAGCCTCAGCGGGCCGCAACCGTTCACCCGAGGAAATCGAGCGGTTGAAAGCCGAAGCGGCCGCACGGCACGCGGCCAAGGCTGCCCAGGGCGGTGATGAACAGAAGTAGTCTGGGCGAGAGCCCATGACGGTTGGATAAGGAGTGATTGGATGGCAACTGCCGCACTGATCATCGCAATTTTGGCGCTGCTCGTCGCCTTTCTTGCCTTTCAGCGGGTCCGTGGCCTGCAGGAACGGCTAGAGCGCACGACGAGCCAGCTTTTTGAGTTACGAAATACCGTCAGCGCCACAAGTGAAGCGCTGGAGAGCCGCCTGACCGATGTGCGTCTGGGCTTGCGCCGTCAGAGCGGCGAAACGATCTTCAACCCCGCGATGACGATCGCTGAAGCGATGAGTGTGCATCCGCGCGTCTCTGAGGTATTGGCGAGTTTCCAGCTGGGCGGCTGCTCGCATTGCGCTGTGAGCGACGTGGATACCATCCAGGGCGCGTGCCAGACATACGGCATCGACCAGGCCGCGTTGATGGACGCCCTTAACGGACTGGTATTAGGCAGCAGTGGCGGCGCGGCCGGACCCGCGGGTAGTGGCAAGATTTCAAATGTGAAGGTGAGTTTCTAAGATTCGATGTATCCAAAAGCAGAGCTTCTATTCCCACCAAGGCTGATCCCAGTCCTGAAGAACCTGCGCGGTCCGGAGTGGGCCGCGCTCGTCGATCGCGTGGCGAAACTACCGGAGACGGAACCGGACAGCCTGGCGTTTTCACTGATGATGATCCGCCTTGATGGCTGCGTGAAATGCCATGAGGGCAGCTTCAAGTACATGCGCGGTTGCCACCTGTGTGCGACGCAAACGGTCATGCAGTTCAAAGGGACCGACAATGACCTGGTTCTGCTCTATCTCAAAGCCCGGCGCGACATCGATTCGTATCTTTCGGGTGAGCCGGTTATGGAAGACGACGTGCCAGAGGTGCTGACCGAAGAACCCGATCAGATATAGGACGCATCATGAGAATTGCAATCGTCGGCGCAGGTATGGCTGGCCTGGCAGCTGCATACGACCTGAACAAGGCAGGTCACGAGGTCACTGTCTACGAGGCTGCTCCGGAGGTGGGCGGCCTCGCTTCTGGTTTTAAGGCCCCCCATTGGGATTGGACCCTTGAGAAGTTCTATCACCACTGGTTTGCGGGGGATAAGGACATGCTCGGCCTGATCGCTGAGCTCGGCTGGAGCGACAAGGTTATCTTCCGCCGGCCATACACCGTCGTGCTGCTACAATGGCAAGTTCCAGGCCTTGGACTCTTATGTCGAGGCGGTCAAGTTCACTCTGCGCAACTTCGGCGTGGTTGACCTCGTCCGATTTGGGTTGGTCGGCGTTTATCTCAAATTGACGTCTGACTGGCGGCCCCTGGAACGAGTGACGGCGGATTCCTGGCTGCGCAAGTGGGTCGGTCCGCGTATCTACAACGCGATCTGGCGGCCGATGCTCGTCGGCAAGTTCGGCGAAGAAAATCTGAACGTTGTCAACATGGCCTGGTTCTGGGCGCGCATCAAGGCGCGCACGACTCGGCTTGGGACGTTCGCCGGCGGGTTCCAGCCGTTCCTCGACATGTTTGCAGAGGATCTTCGGCGTCGGAATGTCGACATCCGCCTGAAGTCGCCGATCACGGGTATCCGCAAGCAGGACGACGGCCTCCGGGTTGAAACCGCGGGTGGGGCGGAGACATACGATGCGGTCATTTCCACCAGTTCACCTGCGCTCATGGCGAAGCTCGCGCCCGATCTCCCCGACAGTTACTCGGCTGCCCTGCGTAATCTCAAGTCGATGGGTGCGGTGGTGCTTGTCGTCACGCTCGACCGCTCCCTCTCCCCGTACTACTGGCATAACCTGCCCAAAGAGGCCGGTTTTCCATTCCTGGCCCTGGTGGAGCACACCAACTTCATGGACCGGGAGCACTATGGCGGCGATCACATCATCTACTGCGGCGACTACCTGCAGCCGGATCACGAGTACTTCTCGCTGAGCAGGGATCAGCTCCTCGATCGATTCCTGCCCGCATTTCAGCGCGTCAATCCCGATTTCGATCGCAGCTGGGTCAGGGATGCATGGCTTTGGAAGACACCCTACGCTCAGCCGGTGCCTCCCCTCAATCACTCGCAAAACATACCGCCATTACGCACACCCGTGCCGGGCCTCTACTTTGCCAGCATGAGCCAGGTGTACCCGTGGGATCGCGGCACGAATTATGCCGTGGAGATCGGGCGACGCGTCGCGCGAATGGTGTTGGAAGATTTCGCATAAGAAACGGAGACGAAATGCTTTTCGGAAAGTCGAAAGACGTCACCTCTGACATGGTGCTCGGTGCACTCAAGCGCGTACAGGAGCCCGAGTTGCACCAAGACCTGGTGACGCTCAGTATGGTGAAGGATATCCAGATGCAAGACGGCGACGTGACCTTTACCGTCACGTTGACGACTCCGGCTTGCCCTTTGAAATCGCAGATCGAGAGTGAAGCGAAGGCTGCAGTCCTGCAAGTCCCCGGCGTGAAGAACGTCACGGTGAAGTTTGACGCACAGGTGCGAGCGGATCATCGCATCAACTCCAAGCTGGACGTTCCGATCAAGAACATCATCGCGGTGGCCAGCGGTAAGGGCGGCGTGGGCAAGACCACGATCGCGGCCAACCTGGCTGTGGCCTTGGCCCAGATGGGCGCCAAGGTCGGCATCCTTGATGCGGATATCTATGGCCCGAACGTGCCTATCGTCATGGGCGTCAACCACTTGGATGATGTCCAGTCGGATCAGATGGTGCCGCCCTACGCGCACGGCATCCAGGTCATGTCCATCGGCTTCCTGGTGCCCGACGGCGAGGCGTTGGTCTGGCGCGGGCCGATGCTGCACAAGGCCATCGGGCAGTTGCTCACCGACGTCGCCTGGGGCGATCCCCAGGGGAAGACGCCGGACGAGCGGGAGCTCGACTATCTGATTGTGGATCTGCCCCCGGGAACGGGCGATGCGCAGATGAGCCTGGCCCAACTCGTGCCGCTGACGGGTGCGGTGATCGTGACCACGCCCCAGAATGTGGCCCTGGCCGACGCGACCCGCGGCATCACCGCCTTCAACCGGCTCGAAGTGCCTGTGCTTGGCTTGATTGAGAACATGGCTGGCGACGTGTTTGGCGTAGGCGGCGGTGAAACGGCTGCGAACAAGCTCAACATCCCGTTTTTGGGCCGTGTGAACCTGGCATCCGTTGTCCGCGAGAGCGGTGACAACGGTGAACCCGTCGTTGCCTGCTGCCCGGATACGGAACAGGCCGCAGTTTTCCGGCTGATCGCCCAACGAATTGCGGCGACCGTCAGCGTCCTGAACGCGCAGCGTCCTGCTGCACCGCGCACACCGATTAAGCTCGAACTTTAGGATGGTGACCGTTTAGCGACTGAGGACACAGTGGGCTCGGAGCTTCCAGGACCTCCGGGCCCTAATTCCTGAAGTCTCTTGCAAAGGAGCAGAGGAAATGGAACACGCATCGCTTTGTCCTCCCGACGTACCTTGCCACTTGAGCTGGTGGAACATCCCCGTTCCCCTCCGCATCGTCTTCTTCGTTATCATCGGTCTGACCCTGGCTTTGATGATCTGGGGCATCGGTCGTCGCATTCAGTTGTGGCGCCGCGGCCTGGCGGAGTTCGGCCTGGACCGCCCGCTCGAACGGCTGGGCCGGACGATCAAGTACGGCATTGCGCAGACCAGGGTTTTGCGCCAACGCTATCCTGGCGTGTTCCACTTCGCCATATTCTGGGGCATGGTGCTGCTTTTCATTGGTACGGTCTTGGGGGCAGCGGACACCGATATTTTTGAGCTGATCTTTAAGACAAAGCTCCTCTATGGCAACTTGTACTTTTTCTACAAGGTCGTGCTCGATCTGGCCGCGTTGGGGGTGCTGATCGGCCTCGGCATGGCCATGTGGCGGCGTTATGTCATCCGACCTGCACGGCTGAACATCGACTGGCGCTTCAACCTCACCCTGCCGCTGCTCGGCTTCATCATCCTGACCGGCCTCTTCATCGGTGCACTCCGGCTGGCGGTGCAAAATCCTGCATGGGGCCAAGCGCAGGTGATCGCCTATCCGCTGAGTTTCCTGTTCCGCGGCGGTGACGAACAGGCGCTTCTGATCGCACATCGAGTGATATGGATCGTGCACTTCCTTGCGGTCGGGGCATTTTTCGTCACCCTGCCCTTCACCAACTTGTTCCACATCTTCAGCTCGCCGGCCAACATCTTTGTTGCGCCGTTCCGCAACAAGGGCGCGTTGTGGCCGATCAAGGACCTGGAGCAGGCGGAACGACTCGGCGCGGCCAAGTTGACGGATTTTCCGCAGCCTCGCCTGGTGAACTTCGACGCCTGCACGGAGTGCGGCCGCTGTCAGGATGTGTGCCCCGCGTACGCCGCAAAGCAACCATTGAACCCGAAGTACGTCATCCTGGACCTGCGCAACTACATGACCGAGGTCAGCCCGGAGCTGCGCGCGCTGCCGCCTGCCAAGCGGCTCGCGGCCAGTGGCGCTGGCGCCCAGGCCGCGCCGGCTGCCTCCTCGAACGGTGACGGCGCGGACCAGCGAAGCAGTCCGGCGGATAAGAGCAACGGTCGCAAGATGGTGGGCGACATCATCAAGCACGAGACGCTGTGGGCGTGCACGACCTGCTTCCATTGCGTGTACGAGTGTCCGGTCCTCATCGAGCACGTCGACGCGATCGTGGATATGCGCCGATACCTGGCCCTGATGGAGGGCGACATCCCATCCAGCCTCGCGACCACGCTGACCAACATCGAGCGTGCGGGGAATCCGTGGAAACAGTCCAAACGCAAGCGCGCGGCCTGGACGCAGGCGTTGGACTTCGAGGTGCCCATCATGGCAAACGTCGGCGAGGTGGACGTTCTGTGGTGGGTGGGCTGCGCGGGGTCCTATGATCCGCGCAACCAGAAAGTCAGCCGGGCGATGGCGACGATCCTGCACGAGGCGGGCGTCAACTACGCCATCCTGGGCGAGGAAGAGACCTGCAACGGCGACCAGGCGCGGCGCGCGGGCAATGAGTACCTGTTCCAGCAGTTAGCCGGGCAGAACATTGAGACGCTGAATCAGTACAAGTTCAAGACCATCGTCACGCAGTGCCCCCATTGCTACAACGTGCTGCTGAACGAGTACCCGCAGCTGGGCGGAAAATACAACGTGGTGCACCACTCGCAGTTCATCCAGAAGCTGTTGGCTGACGGCGCCATCCGCGTGCGCCGGGAGGCCGGCAGCGGTGAATCCCTGACCTACCACGATCCATGTTACCTGGGTCGCTACAACGACGTATACGACGCGGGGCGCGAAGTGGTGACCGCCGGTGGCAAGTCGCTGGTCGAGATGGCGCGCTCGCGCGACATGGCGATGTGCTGCGGCGGAGGCGGGGCGCGGGTCTGGATGGAGGACGAGGGCAAAGTGCGCATCAACTACAACCGCATGGGCCAGATCCTCGAAACCGGGCAGGCGGAGGTGGCGGTGGCTTGCCCATTCTGTATGATCATGCTCGAGGATGCGCGTGGCGCGATGGACGTGGAGCAGGTCCAGATCCGTGACATCGCGGAGATCGTCGCCGAGAATCTGATCATCCAACCACGCGAACAGATCAACGCTTGAGGACGCCGGTCGAAACCGGCGCCTGTTGGAGGATGAAGAACATCTGACCACGCTCGCCACGCGCGGGTACGAACGGTGGGCAGCAAACTGGACGACACGTTGCTGCTCACGGCTGCCTGGTTTCATGACGGCCTCGGCTCGCGCTTTGCGGGACGCGGGCAAAAGAAAAAGTGTCGCCATTCTTCAACGCGCGCTGGGTGAACCCGGTCCGGGAAAATGAAGCTGTCTTGGCCAGTTCCAACTCCGAGGGACAGTTTAGAGTCGCAACCCAAACCCATATGGGTATAGCGGCGCCTCCGAATCGTAGGGTAAATCAGCTTTCTGGGCTCGCACGGCTGCCATCGACGCGGGCAGTTCGAAGGGGAGCTTGCCTTGCGGATATGCTCTCCCAAAGATCACATCCAGCACCGCAGCGTCGCTGGCGCCGTAGTCGGCGAGCAGAACCTGGCTGGCCTCGCTGATTTCAGGGATGACCGCGGGGCGATCCAGGTAGATCACCACGATTGTCGGCGCCGTGCGCAGCAGGGCCAGGATCTCCCCCAACTCCGTCCCCTTGAAGTCCAGGTCGCCGTGATGGAAACCCCGGGCAAACGGGTTCTTAGTCTCCACGGGATACCAGGGCGTCTGCAGACGCAGGACCGCGAAATCGGCCTCTCCTGGCGTGGCGACCACCTCGCCATAGCCTGCTGCGACGGACGCATCCAGGTTCTTGACGAACAGCTTCGGCCGGCCCCTCAGCGGGAGGGTCGGGCCGGCATTCTTCAGTAGCGTCATGGCCCGGCGCTGGCTGGCCGCGCCGGCCGCGTGGGAGGCCGCCGGGCCGAACGCCTCCGGCACGGCAAGGGGGTCCACAAAGGGGTCCTCGAACAGGCCCAGCTGGAACTTCTGGCGCAGCAGCCGCCGCACCGAGCGGTCGATGCGCGCCTCGGACACCAGGCCGCCTTCCACCAGTTCCACCACCAGCTCCGGCCGGCTCTCCCCGCCGAATTGATCGACCCCCGCTTCCAGCGCCTTGAGCACCCGTTCGGCCTCGCTGAGGTGTTCCACGCCCCACGCCCGCGCGGGCCAGATGGTTTCGGGGAGGTGGGCATCCGTGATCAGGCCCCAGTCCGTGCATACCACGCCGTCGTACCCGTATTTCTCGCGCAGCAGGCCCGTAATGATCGCCTTGTTGAAGGACATGGCGACGTTCTCGTCGGTCTGGTCCATCGGCACGCCGTAGTAGGGCATGATGGACGCAGTGCCTGCCGCGATTGCAGCCTCAAAAGGGATGAGGTGGTAGGCGAAGTTGTTGCCTGGGTAGATCTGGCCGCGATGGAACTCGAAGTGCGGATCCAGTCCCTCGTTCTGCGGGCCGCCGCCCGGGAAATGCTTGGTCATGCACGCGACGCTGTTAGGGCCGAGCCGAGTGCCCTGAAAGCCTTCGATGTAGGCTACGGCCAAGCGCGGCGGTGAGCTGGGCGTCCTCTCCGAAGGTGCCACTGATGCGCGCCCAGCGCGGCTCGGTCGCGAGGTCGATCTGGGGATGGAGCGCCACCCGAATCCCCACCGCCAGGTATTCCTGCCGGACGATGTCGGCGAAGCTGCCGGACCAGATCGACGTCCCCGATCGCACCGAAGCCCAGCGTCTCGCACCACTGCGAGAAGTCGGTGGCGGCCATCGCGAAGATATTGTGGCTGAAGTGGTTGCGCGGATCGGAGGCGATCGTCACTGGGATGCCCAGCCGGGTGCTTTCGGCGAACCGCTGGAGGTTGTTGTTCCAGGTTGCCACTGCCTGCGCGCTCGGAATCTCCCAGAGGTTGAAGTGGGTCATCTGCTGGTCGACCATCTGGGTCATGGCGCTTCGACCTGCAAGCCCCGGGGCGCCGGGCCGCTCCTCGATGGAGCCATCCTCGTTGACGATCGCGCCGTTGATGAAGAGGTGCCCCGCTTTCTCTGCGAGCGTCATCTGGCTCAGCAGATCCTCAACCCGGGCTGCGATGGGCTGGCGTGGGTCTTCGTAGACGTCCAGCCGGCCGTTCTTGTTGAGGTCACGAAAGGGGATCCCGTCCTCTGACGACAACAAAGTGGATTGTTGGGCGTTGGTTCCTGCGGTCATCCTACCTCCGTGTTGGTCAGCTCATGATGAGCCATAGTGTAGCTGCCTGCAGCCCGTCCTGCAAGGCTGGCGGTCAAGCACGCTAGCGTAAGTTTTGTGCAATCAGAGCCGGAGTCATGGAAATCGGCTCGAAATGACAACTTTGGAAGAGCGGCAGGCTGAGCTGGACGACCCAGCTGCCGACCTGAATGATGCGACCGGCATGGAGACTATCATCCGAGAACCTTAACAAGCAACCGTTGGGTAGCCACTGGACACTGGCAGGCGTGTGAGCAGCAACCTGGACCAGCGTTTTGATGCTCGCTGTGACCGGTACGAGCCACTGGTTAGGCACTTGTCCGCAGTCATGGCACAACCAATGGGCGGCCCAGCGCAGGAAGTTGGCCGCAAAGGCGGCGAACTGTTCTTGCAGCCAGAGCGCCGGTAGGGAACGCACCTTGAGATGGTGCATCTGGAACACGCCCTTACCTTCCTTGATGCCCGCCTCGACCGTCTGGCGACCATTGTAGAAGGCAAACCAGCCACCCAGATCTTTGGTGACAGCGTCCGACCCGAAGTGTAGGAGCGCGCCGTACCGCTCGGTCTTGCCTGTATAGAAGTGCTCAAGGGCAACATCGACCGGGTAGGGGTTGCCCTTGAAGAGCACGCCAGACCAGGCGATCATCTCGGCATTGGCACCTACGCGCACCCAGGGCGTCGTATCCTCGATCCTATGCAGCAAACTGGCCTTGACCTTCTGACTGTAGGGTCGGGTGTAGACCTCGTAGCCCAGTTCGATCAAGCGGGCGACGTTTTCCCAGGTGCCGAACCCGGCATCCAATCGAAAGACGGCATGGATGGGGGCCGGATTGGCAGCATTCTCCCGGTTGAAGTCGTCAAGCCGCTGGCCTAAGGTCCGCTCCATAGCCCGCAAGGCCGCGAACCGCACCTGCTCACGCGCGACGCTACGCTGAGCCTGCAGAAAGCGCTGCTGCTGGCGCTGCAAGCGGCGTTCGCAGGCGGCGAGATGCGCCTGAGCCTGTGCCAGACGGCAATGCGGTCGCCCCTTGCGCTGCGCGGCCTGCTCGCTGGCGGCCATCAGGCCAGTCAAGGCGGCATTCGCCTGACCTACCTGCTCGCTGCGAGCCTGCATCAACGCCTGTGCTGCGCTGAACGCCTGGCAGCGTTGCTGAAGGCGCTGCTCAACCAGCGCCCGCTCTTGGCTCACGGCGTGCAGGCGCTGGCCCAGTAATTCGGTACGCCGTCGGGGACGCACCCCGGTCTGGCCTTCTGCAGCCAGCACCATCTCTTCGGCTACTTGACAGGAAAGCACGTTGCCCGGATGCGGCTTGACTGAGAGCCACAGTCGACCATAGGTCGGGCTCTTTAGGCTGACGACAGCCGCTTGGTAGCCGAGGCGTACCGCATCGTCCATGTGGCCAAAGGCAGCCCCGGGGTAGCTCGTGCTGGTATTGGAGACGGGTCGGCCGGTAAGATCGCCGTCGTAAATGAGCCGGCCCTCCTGGAGCAGCGCCTGCGCCACCTGATCGTCAATGAAGGGATGGCTGATTTGGCTTAAGGCAGCGGCGATCCGTTCCGCTTCCGGTTGAGTGAGCGCCTGTAAGGTCCGCCCAACGCCACTGTAGTCGGCCCAGCCGTCCTGCTGCCAGGCAGTCGCCACAACCAGGTCTTGGTCCAACGGCCGCGCATCGCGACTGATGTCCTCGAGATGCGGCAGGCCAGCCAGAATCGCCACCAGGAACTCGACCACCTTGGTTTGTGGCTGATGCGTGCGGGTCTTCTGATGCAGAGATGCCGCCATCAGGACCTGAATGAGCCCGAGATGCTGGGCGTACTGGCCCAGAAGTACCAAGAGCGCATGCTCCGTATGGCTCGGTTGAGTGGCGACTTCACGCATGGCGGATTCCTCCTTAACTGAGCGGAGATTCGCCCCGAGCATAACGGTTGCCTGTCGATTATAAAAGTTCGAATTTCGGGCCGTTTTCTATGATTCGACCGCTGATTGCACAAAACCTGCGCTAGCGTAGGTCGCAGCTGTAAGATTTCGCGTTTTTCGACTATGCCCACTGGTATGCTGGCGCTGATGAACAACGCGACTGAGGGCTTCTGGCGATTCGGACCGGGATTCTATGCTTGTCGTCCGCCTCAAGGGGTGCTAAAATCTCATTCAATGACTGAGCGGAGTGTTGATAGAGGTGAAGCCATGACAAATACCTGGAAACAGGCTCAGGTTAACATCGGGCAACTGATCGTGGCATCGCCTGAAATCCGGGGCAACCGGGCGCGTATTGCCGGCACGGGTGTCACGGTGCAACGCGTGGTCGGATGGTATAAGCTCGGCCTGACGCCGGAAGAGATCAGCGATCGCGTCGGCCACCTGAACCTGGCGCAGGTGCATGCGGCGCTCGCCTACTATCATGCGAATCGCGAGCAGGTGGAGGCCCGAACTTGCGGCCGAGGAGGCCGAAGACGACCAGGCAGAGCAGGCCTTCCTCGCGCGCCGGCGGGCAGCCTGATGTTTCAGCTCTACGTCGACGAAGACTCCGGGGATCGGAACCTGGTGCAGGCGCTCCGGGCGCGCGGGGTGGACGTGATCACGGCCCAGGAGGCCGGCATGATTGAGCGGACCGACGACGAGCATCTGCAGTTTGCCACGACCCGAGATCGTGTCCTCTACAGCTTCAACCGTGGCGACTTCCTGCGCCTTCACTCGCAGTACCTTGCAGAAGGCAAAGACCATGCGGGCATGCTGCTCGCGCGCCAGCAGCATTACTCGGTGGGTGAGCAGATGCGGAGGGTGCTCAAGGTCATGGCGCTCAAATCCGCGGCCGACATGCGCAACTGCGTCGAGTTCCTCAGCGCCTGGGGCTGATCCGCTCTGATACTTCCCTGAAGCGTGAGCTGGCCAACCGGTTTGTCGACCACATGTTGGACAGACTGATGAAGCGTGCTCTCGTAGAAGTTGAGCGTATTCTGAGCGTGCCGTCGGCCTCACGCTGCCGCAAGAGCATCTCTATCGTTTCAGTTATGGTTAGCATTTTGCGGTCCCTGCCATAAACTTAGCCATGAGATACCTCCTTCATACTAAGAACAGGCGGCATTCCAGTCCGTACGAAAACGGCAAAGCGAGTTACAGACGCTTTGCGCTCTTTGCTTTAAGCTCCTCAGTGGAGGACGCGCCATGCCCGCACTGACTGCTCAGCAGTTCGTCACTCGTGACCACGCCGCATCCCTTACCGTCGAGCAGCTGCTCGACATGTACGAGGTGATGCTGCTCGCGCGCAAGCTCGACGAGCGTATGTGGGTGCTGCACCGCCAGGGGAAGGTCGCCTTTCACATCTCCGGCATGGGCCAGGAGGCCTGCCAGGTCGGCGCTGCGTTCGCGATGGAGCGCGGCAAGGACTGGCTGCACCCGTATTACCGGGATATGGCCTTTGTCCTGGCCCTCGGGATGACCGCCGCGCCACCTCATGCTGGCGCTGTTCGGCAAGGCTGAGGACCCCAGCTCCGGCGGCCGCCAGATGCCTTCGCACTTCGGCTACGCTCCCTCGCCGCATCGTCTCCGGTTCCAGCCCGGTGGCGACCCAGATGCCCCAGGCCGCGGGCATTGCCTTTGCAGCGAAGCTGCGCGGGCTGGATGAGGTGGTTGTCGTCACCCTGGGCGAGGGCAGCACCAGCCAGGGCGACTTTCACGAGGCGCTCAACTGGGCCGGCATCCACTGCCTGCCGCTCATCACCCTGGTGGAGAACAACCAGTACGCCATCTCCGTGCCCCTGGAGAAGCAGATGCCCGTACCGAACGTGGCCGACCGCGGCGATGCGTACGGGATGCCGGGCGTGATGTACGACGGCAACGACATCTTCGAGAGCTACAACGTCACGCGCGAGGCGGTTCTGCGTGCCCGCCACGGCGAGGGTGCGACCTTGCTCGAGGCGAAGACCTATCGCCCCACGCCTCATTCCTCCGATGATGATGACCGCTCTTATCGGAGCCGCGACGAGGTGGAAATGTGGAAGAAGCGAGACCCGATCCTCGGCATGGAGAAGGTCTTGCGCAGCCGAGGAATCCTGGACGACGCGGAGGCCCAGCGCATCCGTGATCGGGTGGGGGCCAAGGTGGACGATGCAACCGAATACGCCCAACGCGCGCCCTATCCTCGCGCCGAAGACGCGCTGCACCCGGTGTTCGGAGCGCTGCTCCATGCCGATTAGGACCGACATCGAGGCGCTGCGCGAGACAATGGCCGCAGAGATGCGCCGGGATCCCGCGATCATCATCACCGGCGAGGACGTCGGCCAGCGCGGCGGCGTGTTCCGAGCCACTGAAGGGCTGTACGCCGAGTTTGGGCCCAGCCGGGTCATCGATAGCCCTCTTTCCGAGCTGTCCATCGTCGGCGTCGGCATCGGCATGGCGCTCAACGGCATCCGGCCTATCTGCGAGATCCAGTTCGCCGACTTCATCCATCCGGCCTTCAATCAGATCGTCAACGAAGCCGCGAAGATGCGCTATCGCTCCAACGCGACCTTCAGCGTGCCGATGGTCATCCGCGCGCCCTATGGCGGCGGCGTCAGCGGCGCGCTTTATCATTCGCAATCGATCGAGGCGTTCTTCTGCCACGTGCCGGGCCTGTACGTCCTTGCGCCCAGCACGCCGTACGACACCGCCGGCCTCTTGCGCGCCGCACTGCGCAGCCCCGATCCGGTGCTCTTTCTGGAGCACAAGAAGCTGTACCGCTCGATCAAGGGTGAGGTGCCAGACGGTGAGTTCCTCGTGCCGATCGGCAAGGCCGATGTGAAGCGCGCGGGCGACGACCTGACGATCATCTGCTATGGCTTGATGCTGCACGAATCGCTGAAGGCCGCGGAGACCCTGGCTCGTGAGGACATCTCGGTCGAGGTGATCGACCTGCGCACGCTCTCTCCGCTGGACAAGACCGCCATATTGACCTCGGTCAAGAAGACCGGCAAGGTCCTGATCGTCCATGAGGACAACCTGACCGGCGGCCTGGGTGGGGAGATCGCCGCGATCATCGCGGAGGAGGCCTTCGAGTATCTGGACGGGCCGATCACGCGTGCTCGCCGGGCCGGATGTTCCGGCCATGCCCTTCAGCCATCCGATGCAGGACTTCTTCATGCCCAACGCCGAGAAGATCGCCGCGGCCGCACGGTCGCTCGCGGCCTATTAGGAGCCCATCATGCCAACCCAGGTCGTTATGCCCAAGCTCGGTGAGTCGGTTGTCGAAGGCACCGTCGGTCGTTGGCTGATCCAGGAAGGGCCAGCCTGTCAAGGAGTACGAGCCCTTGCTCGCGGTGACGACGGACAAGGTCGACACCGAGATGCCCGCGCCTGCGACCGGCATCCTTCTGAAGATCTACGTGGCCGAAGGTCAGACCGTGGCCGCCGGCGCACTCCTGGCGGAGATCGGGGCGGACGGTGAACAGCCCGCAGGCGGTGTGGGGACCGCGGGTGACCATGGTGGCGGCGCCCCCGCATCCGCAGGGAAGGCGCAGCCAGTTGGCAGGGTCAGTGCCTCCCCCCTGGCGCAACGCCTGGCCGCGGAACACGGGATTGATCTGGCGGATGTGCCTGTTGTGGCCCCAGGCGGGAGAGTCACCAGGGAGGATGTGGAGGCCTTCCTCGCAGCGACCGGCTCGGCCGAGGAGGCCGATCTGAGGGCTTCCGGCCCGCGCAGCCTTGGCTTTATCTCGCCAGCCGTCGGGCGTCTGGCCGCCGAGCTCAGTGTGGACCTTGCCCAGGTGGTGGGCACGGGTGCCGGTGGGCGGATCACGAAGAAGGACGTCCTGGCTTACGTGGCGGCGCCTGCGCCGCGCGACGGAGAACCGTTGGGCCGCCCTTCGGCGGTCGAGGGCCTTCCTCCCTGGGAGCGCCCTGGCTCAGGAGATCTGTTCAAGCCTACCGAGGAGATAGGGGGTCGGGAGCCGTCTCCAGTGCTGCGCAGCGCACCGACCCCGGCGCTGGATTCTGAGCTGGTGCCCATGTCCGTGATCCGCCGCAGCATCGCGAAGCACATGGTGGTCAGCAAGCAGACCTCGCCGCACGTGACCACGGTCATGGAGGCCGATCTGACGCGCGTGGTGCAGGCGCGTGAGCGGCTCGCGGCGAATTCGAGCGCCAGGGTGTCCGCCTCACCTTCACGCCCTTCTTCGTCCAGGCGATCGTCGCCGGGCTGAAGGCCGTGCCTGAGGCAAACAGCACCTTCACGCGAGGACGCGCTGCTGGTTCACCGGCGCATTCACCTCGGCATGGCGGTGGCGATCGCCGATGGGTCTGATCGTGCCGGTGATTCGCGACGCCGACGAGAAGAGTCTGCTGGGGCTGGCGCGGGCGGTCAACGATCTGGCGGAACGCGCACGGACGAAGCAGCTCGCGCCCGACGACGTGCAGGGCGGCACGTTCACGCTGACCAACCACGGCACGGCCGGCAGTCTGCTTCGCCACGCCGATCATCAACCAACCGCAGGCGGGCATCCTGGGCGTAGGCGCCATCCAGAAACGCGCGGTGGTGCTCACCAAGGGGCATCCGCTTCTGCCCGACGCCGAGGACGCCATCGCCATCCGGCCCATGGTCTATCTGAGCTTCACCTTCGATCATCGCGTGCTCGACGGCCGTAGCGCCGATGCGTTTCTGGCCGCAGTCGAGGCGTTTCTGGAGAACCTCCAGGGATCCGGGAGCGATGCTGGCGGCCCGCTCTATTCGAAACTCCGACCTACTGTTGTTTCGTTGCACAAAGCGGGCGGGCCTGCTACACTGCGATACCGTAATTGCGTTTACACATTCGCCGCAAAAGGAGCTTGATCGACTATGGCTGATGCCACTTCATATGATGTCATCGTCATTGGCGGCGGGCCGGGCGGCTATGTGGCCGCCATCCGAGCCGCGCAGTTGGGCCAAAAGGTGGCCTGCGTCGAGCGCGAGAGCCTGGGCGGCGTCTGTCTGAACTGGGGCTGCATCCCCACCAAGTCGCTGTTGCGCAACGCCGAGCTCGCAAGCATCCTGACGAACGAGAGCAAGGAGTTCGGCTTCAGCTTCGACAACCTGAAGCTGGACTATGCTGTCGCGCAGAAGCGCAGCCGCCAGGTCTCCGACCGGCTGGTCAAAGGCGTCGGCTTCCTCTTCCGCAAGAACAACGTGACGCATGTGCAGGGCACGGCGACGCTGACCGGCACAAAACCAGGTGACGGTCGAACCGGCCGGCCAGGTGCTCGAGGCCAAGACGATCATCATCGCCACCGGCGCGCGGCCGCGCTCTCTGCCCGGCATGACCATCGACGGGCAGAAGATCATCACCTACCGCCAGGCGTTGGAGCTGACGACGGTTGCCCCCAAGCGGCTGGTGGTCGTCGGCGCGGGCGCCATCGGCATGGAATTCGCCTACGTCTTCCGCTCTTACGGCGCGGAAGTGACCATGATCGAGATGCTGCCCCACGTCCTGCCGCTGGAAGATGAGGAAACCGCGGCCGAGGTCGCAAGGCGTTCAAGAAGCAGGGCATCAAGATGCTGGTCAACACCAAGCACCGAGGGCGTCGAGGCGACCGGCGCCGGTGTCACCGTGCGCGTGAAGGATCAGGCCACCAGCCAGGGCCAGACCCTCGAGGCCGACGTGGTGCTGGTCGCGATCGGCGTGCAGGCCAACACCGACGGCATCGGGCTGGAGGCAGCCGGCGTGCAGACGGACAAGCGCGGCTTCATCCCAGTGGACGAGTACATGCGGACCAACGTCCCCGGCGTCTACGCCATCGGCGACGTGACGGGCAAGCTGATGCTGGCGCATGTCGCCAGCGCGCAGGGCATCGTCGCCGCCGAGCACCTCGCCGGCCACGAAACCCGGCCGCTGCGCGACGCCGACTACGTGTTCATGCCGCGCTGCACCTACTGCAAGCCGCAGGTGGCCAGCCTGGGCTACACCGAGGCGCAGGCGAAGGAGAAGGGCTACGAGATCAAGGTCGGCAAGTTCCCCTTCATCGCCAACGGCAAGGCGCTGGGCCTGAACGAGAAGGAAGGCTTCGTCAAGATCATCGCCGACGCGAAGTACGGCGAAATCCTGGGCGCGCACCTGGTCGGCCCCGAAGTCACCGAGCTGCTGCCCGAGCTGGCCCTGGCGCGCACATGGGAGCTGACGACGGAAGAGATTGCCCGCACGGTCCATGCGCACCCGACCCTCTCGGAGGCGTTGATGGAGGCCGCGCACGCGGTGCAGGGTCAGGCAATCCATATCTAGTTCCTTGCGACGGCCTCTGCCAGATGCTATACTGCGAGGAGATAGGACCGGCTGCGTCAAGCAGCCGGTGTAAATGAGTGAGTCATGCAAGGTAAGGTAACATTCGATCCGATCCCCCAGGAGCTGCAAGAGGTTAGTAAGCCGCGTAATGCACCGAAGCGTGCGCGGCTTGTCGAGCGGCCCGAAACGCCTGAGGCGACCGCTGGCCGGCGGCCTGACTGGCTCCGGGTCAAGCTCAGCCAAAACGACAGCTATTGGGAGATCAAGAAACTGATGCGCGGGCAGACCCTGCACACGGTATGTGAAGAGGCGTTCTGCCCGAATCTGGGGGAGTGTTGGAGCCGCGGCACCGCCACCTTCCTCCTCATGGGAGACATCTGCACTCGCTCGTGCAAGTTCTGCAACGTCAAGAGCGGTAAGCCGCTGCCGCTCGACGAGGACGAGCCGCGCCGCATCGCGGAGTCGGTCCACCACATGGCGCTGCGCCACGTGGTGCTCACCAGCGTCGATCGCGACGATCAGCCCGATGGCGGCGCGCACATCTTCGCCAACACCATTCGGGAGATTCGCGGGTTCTTGCCCAACTGCACCATCGAAGTGCTGATTCCTGACTTCAAGGCCGACCCCGATGCGCTGCGCCTGGTCATGGACGCGCATCCCGAGATTCTGAACCACAATACCGAGACGGTTCCGCGCCTATCGCGCACCGTTCGTCCGCAGGCGCGGCCTGAGCGCAGCCTGGCCGTCCTGCGGATGGCCAAGGAGATGGACCCCGCCGCGCTCACCAAGAGCGGTGTGATGGTGGGCCTGGGCGAGACGTGGGATGAGCTGTTGGAGGTGATGGACGAGCTGCGCACGGTGGATGTGGACATTCTGACGATTGGCCAGTACCTGCAGCCCACCAAGGACCACCTGCCCATCGAGCGATACTACCATCCCGATGAGTTTGATCAGTTGGCCGAGGAAGCCTACAGTCGTGGTTTCAAATGGGTTGAATCTGCACCGCTCGTGCGCTCTTCGTATCATGCCGACGGTCAGGCGCGGATCATTCCGCCGCGCAATCCGGCCTCCTCCTGATTGACCCATAGATTGGAAGCCCATGCAGATCCTCGCCGTCGACATCGGCACCGGCACCCAGGATATCCTGCTCTTCGATAGCGAGCGGACGCCTGAGAATTGCCTCAAACTGGTCATGCCCTCGCCCACGCTCCGGCTGAGCCAGCAGGTGCGTGCGGCGACTGCGGCGCGCGTGCCCCTCCTGATCACCGGTATCCTGATGGGCGGTGGCCCCGTTTCGTGGGCTGTCGAGGCTCACCATCGCGCCGGCCTGCCGATCCTCGCCACTCCCGACGCGGCGCGGACCTTCAATGACGACCTTGACGCAGTACAGGCCGACTTGGGCGTCGAGCTTGTCGACGACGCCGAGGCGGCCCGTCTCCTGGTGCGGAACAGCCACGCGCACATCGAGTTTCGCGATTTTGACTACGCGTCGATCCATCGGGCCTTCGGCGCCTTTGGCCTGAGCTTGCAGCCTGATGCGGTCGCGCTGGCTGTGTTCGACCATGGCAACGCGCCCCCGCACATCAGTGACCGCCAGTTCCGCATGGATTATCTGGCCGAACGCCTCCGTCGCGACCGCCGTCTGAGCGCGCTGGCCTTTCGCGGAGATGCAGTTCCCACCGACATGACGCGCCTGGTCGCGCTGGCAGACACCGCGCAGGCCGACACCGGCGTTCCCGTCGTGGTCATGGACACGGCGCCCGCGGCGGTGCTTGGTGCGCTGGAAGATCCCGTTGTCGCCGCGCAGCCCGCCCCGATCGTCGTCAACATAGGCAATTTCCATACGCTCGCCTTCCAGTTCGCCCGGGGCAACTTCCTGCGCTTGTTCGAGCATCACACGGGAGAGCTGACCC
This sequence comes from uncultured Chloroflexia bacterium, assembly GCA_963774265.1. Taxonomy (GTDB): domain Bacteria; phylum Chloroflexota; class Anaerolineae; order CG2-30-64-16; family CG2-30-64-16; genus JALOOB01. Next base: position 697,211 of record CAVZDU010000001.1, read on the forward strand.
AGGGCGAATTGGTGGCGTGGCTGCGTGCGCTGGCCGATGGCTCAATCCGCCACGAAGCGGTCTTCGACAACAAAGGCCACGGCGCGTTAGTGTTGGACGACGAACCCCAGGCGATGACGCATGTGGCAGTCGTCGGACCGCGGCGTGCGCTCCTGCGTGATGCAGGCCTGCCCGTCTACTTCGCGGTGCCGCATGGCGATCAGATGCTTGCCGGCTGCTTTGGCTTGCTGCGTGCCTGCGCAGATGTCGAGCCGTCCTGGCGCGAACCGATCGAGGCTTCTCTCGGTGGGAAGATCCACCGGAGCCTGTGGTAACGAATTCTGGGGAGGTTGCATTGGCGGATCCCGACACGATCAAAGCGATCATGCGCATGTTTAACTACGGCCTGTTCGTCGCCACCTGTTCGGGCGATGAGGGGCCGCGTGCTGCGACGGTGAGTTGGGCCGGCCAGGTCTCATTCGAGCCCAAGCAGATTGCTGTCGCGATGCGAAAGGGAACGAGCATCTGTGAGGGCGTGCAAAAGTGCGGCAGATTCGGCCTCCACGTAGTGGGCGAAAACCAGCCGGAGTTCGCACGTGCATTCTTCAAGGTGTCGCAGACCGGCCCGACTGAAATCGCGGGCTTTCGTTATTCGGTTTCACCCACTGGCGTCCCGATCCTCGGCGCGGCGACTGCGTGGCTGGAGTGCGAGGTGGTGGAACAAGCCGGCCATTCAGGCGATCATGTGGTCTTCATCGCTGCGGTGGTCGAGGGTGATATCCAGGCGCCGGGCATTCGGTCTCTGGCCTTGCGCGATACAGTGTGGCATTACGGAGGATAGGGTGTAGGGGCGAAAAACACCTCACCCTACGCTTTCCAATGAGGAGGTGGTGATGGCGCCGGAGATCCCCATCGACGTGCGCGCGGAAGCGTTGCACCTCTTGTCGAACGGCGTTTACGTCTTGACCGCGGCAGTTACTGACGTGGTTCACGCGGCGACCGTCACGTGGGCCAGCCAGGTTTCGTTTCAGCCCGCGCTCGTAGTGGTCGCGCTGCGGCGCAACTCCTATTTGGCGCAGGCAGTGCGAAAAGCGCACCGTTTTGCACTGAATGTCATGGCTGACGATCAGCAGGAGAACGTGGTCCGCTACTTCGAACACTACACCGGCCCCCTGGAAGGTGTACGTGGCTCTGAATCGCCCTTCCGCCTGACCTTGGGCAAGTGTCCCTTGCTGACCGATGGATTGGGGTGGCTGGAGTGCAAGCTCGTGGCGGAGCCCCCCTCGCCCGGCGACCATGCGCTCATGCTGGGCGAAGTGACTGGTGCGGGTATCCGGCGTGAGGGCCGGCCAATGGTGTTGCGAGACACCCCATGGTCGTATGGTGGGTTGCGAGAATGAGGACAGGGTAACATCATGACCTTACCCAACTTCCGTGCCGAGGCGGAGATCCTGGCCGCGCAACTAACTGCCTGGCGTCGCGATTTGCACGCGCACCCCGAACTGGCCTTCGAGGAGCACCGCACCGCAGGCATCGTGGCGGCCATATTGGGTGAGCTTGACTGCGAGGTACGAACCGGGGTGGGTCAGACAGGCGTGATCGGCCTCATCTCGGGCGGGAAACCCGGGCCCACGGTCATGCTGCGCGTCGACATGGACGCGCTGCCGATCAGCGAGATCAGTGAGGCGCCCTATGTCTCGCAGGTCGCAGGCGTGATGCACGCGTGCGGCCACGACGGCCATATTGCCATCGGACTGGGTGCAGCGACCCTGCTGGCGCGCCACGCTGCAGAGTTGCCCGGCCAGGTCCTCCTGCTCTTCCAGCCTGCAGAGGAGGGCCTGGGGGGCTCACGCGCGGTGATCGCCGACCGCGCGCTCGAGAACCCCTCGCCCGCGGCCGCGTTCGGATTGCACCTGTGGAACACCATGCCGCTGGGCCGCGTGGTCGCACAGGCCGGCCCAATCATGGCCGCATCCGATGTGCTGCGCATCGTCATCCACGGCAAGGGCGGTCACGGCGCACTGCCCCACGAAGCAGTGGACGCGATTGCGGTCAGTGGCCAGGTATTATCTGCACTTCACACGATCGTCAGTCGCAATGTGGACCCCCAGGAGACGGCTGTGCTGACGATTGGTACGGTGCATGGCGGCGCCAAGTACAATGTGATTGCGGAGACGGTGGAAATGCAGGGCACGATCCGGACGTTTTCCGCCACGGTGCGTGAAACCGTCGTGACCCGTCTCAGGGTGCTGTTGGATGGAGTGACTGCCGGCTTTGGGGCTCGCTACACCCTGGAGATCCTGGATGTAACGCGCGCGGTGATCAACGATCAGGCAATGGCGGAAATCGCGCGTAAATCAGCGATCCAGGTGGTGGGCGCCACGAATGTCGTCTGGCGGCCGCCGTTTATGGTGTCTGAAGACTTTTCTGAGTACGCAGAGCGCATGCCCGCGTGTTTCATGTTGCTGGGATCGGGCAATCCGGGTCTGGGGCTTTCGGCGCCCCATCACAGCCCGCGCTTCGACTTCGATGAAGATGCGCTGCCCTTGGGCGCCGCCTTATTGGCTGCAGTGGCGGCCAGATTCTTGCACGAGAGTGCGGCCAAGGGCTGAACTGGTATCCTCAAGGGGGTTGTCCGCTAGTCCGCAGACTTAAAAATCGACGCCGCAGACAACGCTGTCTGCGGCGTCTCGCAGTATTACGGCAGGATCAGTCTTGCGGCCGCCTGGCCAGCGTCACCACAACCGTTTCCTCTTTTCCGTCGCGCAGGATGGTCAGTGTCAGGTCGTCCCCGGCCTGCTTAGCCTGGACCACTTTCGTCAATGCGTCCATCGTCGCCACATCCTGGCCATCCGCGGCCACGATGAGGTCCGCATCCACCATGCGCCCTCTTCCGAGCCCCAGGCCCAGGCCAGCGCCTTTCAAGCCCGCTTTGGCCGCGGGGCTGTTGTCGGCGACGCTCAGGATCATGACGCCGCTCTGGTCGCCCCAGCCCATCATCTGCGCCATCTCGGCTGAGACAGAGACACCGTTGACGCCCAGCCATGCGCCGTCCTCAGCGGGCGCAGTCCGCGCCTCGGGCGTCACCTTGCTTTTTGGCTCCTCAGGGGTCGTCCGCGGTTGGGCAGGCTGTGCACCCTGCCCCGTCCCGGGCCGGATCGCCAGTTCCGCGGTCACGGTCTCTTCTTTACCGTCGCGCAGGATTGTCACCTCGATCTTGTCGCCGGCCTTCTTTGCCTGCACCGCGTTGACCAGTTCCTCGATGGTGGTGATCGTCTCGCCATCGACCGCAGTGATTACATCGCCACCGGCCATCAGCTGTTGCCCGTTCAGGTCAAGCGGCTGGTCGCTCCCGCGCAGGCCAGCCTGAGCTGCCGGGCTGTCCTCCACCACTTCGGCCACCAGCACACCGGCCTGCTCGCCCAGGTCCATCGCCTCAGCCATCGCAGGCGTTAACGTCATGCCGGTCACGCCCAGGTAGACGGTTCCTGTCCTCGGCGCGGTCTCTACCTCCGGCGTCGCTTCGGTTCGCGGCGTCACCGCGGTCTCGGTCTCGCTCGGCCGCGCGGCCAGCGTCACCGTCACGAACTGGACAACGCCGCTGCGCAGGATGCTCAGATTGACCTTTTGGCCCACCCGGCCCTGGCGCGCCAGATACGTCGTCAGATCTTCAAAATCTCGGACCGTTTGGCCCTCGATTGCGGTGATCACGTCGCCGCCAACTACCGTGTCGATGCCATCAATCTGCACCGCCTTAGTGGAACCCTCCAGCCCGGCCTTGGCCGCCGGGCTTCCCTCGGTCACTTCGGCCACCAGCGCGCCGCGTGTGGTCGTGGGCAAGCCCATCGCCTCAGCGACTGCTGAGGTCAAGGTGCCGCCCCGGATGCCGATGTATGGGTGCTCGAACTTGCCGTTGAGGATCAACTCGGGCACGACCTTCTGCACGATGACAGACGGCACCGCAAAGCCGACGCCCGCAGAACTGCGCGTCGATGATTCGATCGCGGTGGGCACGCCGACCAGCCGGCCGGACATATCGAGCAGCGCACCACCCGAGTTGCCCGGATTAACCGACGCGTCCGTCTGGATGATGTCCGGGATGCTGTACGAGCCGCCCGTGGATAGCAGGGTGCTATTCACGGGGAGCGTGCGGCCCAACGCGCTCACAATACCGAAGGACATCGACCCTTCCAGGCCAAAAGGATTGCCGATGGCGACAACAAACTGGCCCACCTTCAGTTGGGTCGAATCGCCCACGGTCAGGGGTTGGAGGTTGGTCGCCTTCTTCGGGTCCACTTTTATCACGGCCAAATCGCTGTTCGCATCGCCGCCTACAAGCTCGGCAGGCACGGTCAGGCCGTCGGCGAAGGTGACCGAGATGCGGGTGGCGCCATCGACCAAATGGTTATTGGTCACGATGTGGCCTTGCTTATCCCACACAAAGCCCGATCCCAACCCCTCGGCGCCGAACCCTTTCGGCAAATCGGGTAATTGGGGTATGTCGAGGCCTTCCGGGACATCCGGCAGCATGGGCAGTGCATTAGTCTTGCCCATTACGACATTAACGTTCACGACTGAGGGTGAGACCGCCTCGTACAGGTTCGAGAGGGCGTTCTGCAGATCCAGGATCCCCGCGGGCACGTCCAGTATGACGGGCGCCGCCGGCTGTGTGCTCGTGACGGCCGTGATCGGTGTCGGGGTGGCCTCCGCCTGCGCGACCGGCGCAACGCTGCGGCCCAGGCTGAGGGTGCCGGACACAGCTCCGGGCAAGGCCGCGCAACCGCTCAAGCTCACCACGACGATGAGCGACAGCATCAGCATGACTTTCTTCATCTTACCTCCACATCAGGGGTCACACTCGCGCCGTTTACACGGCAAGCAAATACCTTAGGCGGCATTGGCCGTCTATTTGCGCCAATTATAGCCCCAAGGCGCGAAAATAGCTTTAAAGGTCTGTAAGGGATAGCTTAAAGGAAGATTAACACCGGAGCCTTAACGCGCGAGCACCGAGGCTGCCCTTACCTCGGTGCTCATCAAAAGGAGGAGAAGGAGAGAACTCTTTTTTTCATCTCTCGTGCGATAGTGTAACATGACTGAGCGTACAATACTGGACGTTACCCCCATGAAATAGATACTTCTTTTTAACGTTAACCCTACGCTTACCCTACGATTATCATACGGAGGCCTTGCAGATGAGCGCGGATGACGGACAAAATTGCGACGTGGAGATTCTGGAACCAGGAGACTATGCGGACATTCTGGCGTTGTGGGGCCGTGCGGGGCTGCCTGCACGCCCCGAAGGCCGCGATGCGCCGGAAGCTTTTCGACGTCAACAGGAATCCGGCCTCCAGCGCAGCCTGGGAATCCGGGTGGATGGTCAGCTCGTGGCCGTGGTCATCCTCACGCACGATGGCCGCAAAGGCTGGATCAACCGGCTCGCCGTAGACCCGGCGTATCGCCATCGCGGTTACGCCAGCCAACTGGTTGCAGCCAGTGAACGTTGGTTCACCGACGAGAACGGCATAGAGGTGATTGCAGCGCTGATTCATGCACATAACGGCGCCTCGCGGATGCTGTTCGACGCGCTGGGCTATGAAGTGACCGATGTGGTCTACGTGCGCAAGTTGGCTCGGCCAGGCGCGTGACGTGTGCAACTAAACCGTGAGCGCTGCGTAGAGTAGGGTGAAAGAGGCGAGCACCGGCCCACCATGGCCCCCGCATAGCTCGCCAACATGGAGGGAGATTTCACCATGGAAGGCAAGAAGCTCTATCGCAGCAAGACTGACAAGATGATCGCCGGCGTATGCGGCGGATTGGCCCAGTATTTCGGCGTCGATACGACGCTGGTCCGACTGATCTTCGCCCTGTTAGTTTTCTTCGGCGTGGGTTCGGGCCTTGTGCTCTACATCGTTCTGGCCATCGTGATGCCGCTGGAACCGTAGGGAGGTGTACATGAATTCCTCGCAACGGTCTGCCTTGGGCGGTGGGCTGGTCCTGATCCTGATCGGTGCGCTGCTCCTGGTGGGCCAGCTCGTCCCCGGCGTTTGGTCGTGGCTTGATGCTTTTAGCTGGCCCCTCATCATCGTCGGCGTTGGCGTGCTCCTGTTGATCATCGGCGTGCTGACGAATACGCCCGGCATGGCAGTTCCCGCTTGTATCGTCGGCGGGATTGGACTGCTGCTGTACTGGCAAAACCGCACGGGCGACTGGGGCAGTTGGGCCTATGCCTGGTCGTTGATCCCCGGCTTTGTCGGCATCGGAACGATCGTCATGGGGTTGTGGGAACGCAAGGGATCTGAAGTGCGCGGCGGGTTGTGGCTGGTGCTGATCAGCGCGATCATGTTCGTCGTCTTCGGCTCCTTCCTGGGTGGCCTGTTCGGCGGCAGCCTGGGGTTCATAGGCCGATGGTGGCCGGTGCTGTTGATCCTTGTCGGGGTGCTAAGCCTGGTCGACCACCTCGTCAAGGCCCGGCGTGCGGCGTGAGGAGATCCGAACATGCGAAATGGTTCCGCTTTTTGGGCGATTGTCCTGATCGGGGGCGGCTGCCTGCTTCTGCTGGATAACTTCGGTCTGTTCAGTGGTTTGCGGTTCGGTATCTGGAACCTGATATGGCCGCTCTTTCTGATCCTGTTGGGCCTTTGGTTCATCTCGCGCATCTTCTGGCGCCCGGCGCCGACTGAGGCCGAGCATGTGAGCGTGCCTTTGGAAGGCGCAAGTCGCGCGGCGGTGGAATTGTCGCACGGGGCTGGTCAGTTGTCCCTGTCCGCGGGCGCGGATTCCGAGGTGCTAATGGCAGGCGACTTCGGTGGTGGGCTCCGCTACCAGGCCAGGCGCCGCGGAGAGTCGCTCGACCTCGAAATGAAAATGCGAGCCGAGCCGATCGCGTTCTTGAACTGGTCGCCGGGCAGCCTCGACTGGAACGTACGCCTCAACCCGGGCGTGCCGTTGAGCCTGAAGTGTGAGACGGGCGCGAGCGAGAGTGTGCTCGATTTGCGTGACCTGAAGGTGACTGAACTTAAGCTTGAGACCGGCGCCAGTAAGCTCCAGGTGACGCTGCCCGCGAGTGCGGGTTTCACGCGGGTCAAGGTGGAAGCCGGCGCTGCGCGGGTGGATCTCCGCGTCCCGGGTGGGGTTGCCGGTCGGATCCGGACCAGCGCAGGCCTTTCCTCCGTGACGGTGGACGAGACCCGCTTCCCCGGTTTTGACAACCGCTATCAGTCGCCGGACTACGAGACCGCGGCCAACAAAGTCGACATCGATATCGAAACCGGTGTCGGTTCGGTGTCGGTGAGCTGAACGAGTGCAGAAGCAGAGCATCCTGAGCGAAGGTCGGCACTGTTTGCCGACCGGAGTCGAAGGACGCTCTGCGCTTCGTTGACGGATCCATTACGATTAAAGTATACTTCTCCCACATTCAGGGAGGAGACGTCAATGAAGACCTCAACCAGATGCTCCGTCCTCGCTCTCGTCCTTGCGATGGTTCTCGCCATCCTCTCAACCGCGGCCCGCCCCACAGAAGCAGTGTCGACCACTATCGTGATAAGTCAGGTGTATGGCGGCGGTGGCAACGTGGGCGCCACCTACACGCATGACTTTGTCGAGTTGTTCAACCGTGGCACGGCCACCGAGTCGCTGGATGGCTGGTCGATTCAGTACGCCAGCTCGACCGGCTCCAGTAACTTCGGCGCAAGCGCCACCCAGATCACGCCGCTCAGCGGCTCCCTGGACCCGGGCCATTATCTGCTCGTTCAAGGCGCGTCGACGGCCGCGGTCGGTGCACCGCTGCCCATGCCCGATATCACGGATGAGAATCCGATCACGTTGTCGGGAACGACGGGGAAGGTGGCCCTGGCGACCACTGCTGAGTCTCTCGGCTGCAACGGCGGATCCACGCCCTGCACGCCTGCGCAGCTTGCCTTGATCGTGGACCTGGTGGGCTATGGTACGGCGAACTTCTTCGAGGGAAGTGTTGCGCCTGCGCCGAGTAACACCACCTCGATCTCGCGGTGTGACGAATGGCTGCACCGACACCGACGACAACGGTGCCGACTTCGCGACAGGTGCGCCCGCACCGCGCAGCACCGCGTCGCCGATCACGAGCTGCTCCGTTGTGGACGCGGGTCCGACAGTCATCTCCACCGTTCCCGCTGATAGCGCCGTTGGCGTGGCGCCCGACGCCGACATTTCCGTCACCTTCAGCGAACCCGTGGACGTGACCGGCGCCTGGTTCGACCTGGCCTGCAGCCTCAGCGGTTCGCATACGGCGGGCGTCAGCGGCGGCCCGCTGGTCTTCGTTCTCGATCCCCCTGCGAGCTTCGTGGACGGCGATGCGTGCACCCTGACAATCTTGGCAGCCATGGTCATAGACCAGGACTCGAATGACCCGCCGGACAACATGGAGGCGAATTTCGTGGCCGGATTCAGCGTGAGCGCTCCGCACCTGATGAAGTTTGCCTTCATCCCCTACGTTATCGCGTCTCAGTAATCTTATGCAGCGCTCGCGGCCGGTCGGGGTCCAGGTCGCGCGAGTTGGCAAGGTGCATGGCGAGCAACTGGCCCGGCACGATTGCACAAAGGGGTGAAAGCCATTCGGGGACACCGCGGGGCAGCGTAAGGGCCACCCGGCCGAGCGCAAGCGCCTCGTCATCATCGCTGATCACAATCAGTTCGGCCCCTCGCTCTTTGGCCGTCCCCATGAAGCTCTTCAGCTCGGGCAGCATTGTCCCGGAAGGGGCAATGACGATGACCGGAAAACCCGGTGCGATCACTGCCAGCGGACCGTGCAGGAAATCGGCGCTGGAGTACGGCTCGACGACGGTGTAGGTCATCTCCTTTAGTTTCAGCGCGAGCTCGAAGGCGGTGGAATAGTTATAACCCCGACCGATGGTGACACACGACTGCATGTAGCGGTAGCGCTCCGCAATGCCATCGAGCGCGCTGTTCATCATCAATGCCTGGCGCACCTGTCCTGAAATGGCCTCCAGGGCCTCGCTCTGCCGCCGATCGCCGCTCAGTGCGACGCTCAGCAGCGCGATCGCTCCCAGCTCTGCCGTGTAGGTCTTGGTGGCCGCCACGGCTTTTTCTTCGCCGGCGTGCAGGTCGATCCCGAATTCGGCCGCCTGGCCCAGATCGGACCCCGAGAAGTTCGTGATCGCTGCGGTCAAAGCTCCCTGGCGTCTCGCCTCGCTCACCACCGAAACGATATCCGGGCTCTTGCCGCTCTGGCTGATCCCCAGCACCAGCGCATGGGGTCCGAAGTTCGGCGGCGCGTCGTAGATCGTGAACAGGCTGGGTGTGGCCAGTCCGACGTACAGCCGGTTGACCGACCCCAGCAGATACTGGGCATAGCGACCTGCGTTGTCGCTCGTGCCGCGCGCAGCGATCACAACGTATTGGATCTCACGCCGCTTCATCTCGGACGCCAGCGCTTCCGCTGCATCGCGTTCGGCTTGGTAGAGTCGAGCCAGCACGTCCGGCTGCTCGTGGATCTCCTGGTGCACGTAGGTGGTTTGTAGTTCAATCATGGGTGCCTCGCTGCCTGTCTGTAGCCTATGCTCGTCGTAAGGGCGGCAGGCTGGCCGCCGCGATCGATTGCCCGACGCGACGGCTCTTCTCGTCTGGCAACTGGATGTTGATGGCCGCGGCAATCTCGGGAAACTCGGCTGCCCATACCGCCTTAGCGCCGTCCAGGATCAGGTTGCCGCCACGACCCGAGGTGACCCTGCCCAGGATCAATACGTGCTTGAGGTCGTAGAAACTGGCGTAGTGGGCCAGCCCGTACCCGAGATAGATGCCGATGCTCTCCCAGATCTGTTGCGCGCCGGCATGACCCGCTTCGAGGTAGTTCTGGACATGCTTCAGCTTCTCGGCCTTGGTGGCGCCCTCGGGCAAATCAATGCCCACGCGGGGCGCCAGGCGGAAGACGCACTGCTGCGAGAAGTATTGCGATCCCACGCCGATGTCGCCCGACCATTCGTCCGCGGGTGCGGCCGGGTTGTAGTCGACGGGCGCGAAGGCGAGTTCGTTCAGCCAGCCGGTGATTGATCCGTGCAGGTCCACGTACCCCGCGGCCTCGCTGGAGCCCAGCGCCATGCCCAACACGCCATCATCTTCCAGCGACATGGCGCCGGCCAGCGCAGTCACGTCGCCGTCATTGATCACTTCGAGCGGCGCCCCGAACTCGTCCCGGAGCCGCAGGAACATGGTGCGGATTTCACCGTAGCGCTCGGCAGGCACGCCGCGAAAAAGCGAGGCCACCATGGGCTGGTTGTCCACGTAGATGCCCGCGGAGCTGCCGCCGATGGCATCGAGCCGTGTCAGTTTCGACTGGGCCAACTGTAACGCAGCGCGGATTCGGGAATAGTGATAGTTTGGATCCGCCTGTTCGACAGGTTCCCAGACGATCTCCTCGCTGAAGATCGGTTCACCGTCGACCACGGCCGACACTTTCAGATCGGATGCACCCAGATCGAAACCGATGCGGCAGCCGTCGAGATGACGGCCCAACGCCTGGCCGCCCTCCCGGGCCGGAGGAACCTCGTCGGCTGTGCACGGGACCACCGTGAATGGCCGTTGGTAGACCTGTTCGCCCAGGAAGCGGTAGTCGAACTGCCGTACGCCGTTTGGGGCGTAGACCCCGGTGATATGCTCGCCGATCGCCTGTGGGCCGCCGACAAAGAGCTGCCACCCTCCGCGTGCCCAGAGCAAGAACTTGACCAGGCGCTCGACATGCTGCAGGTTGGCAGTGAAACGCGGGTGTCCTTGGGGGAAGACCCGCGTCGCAAAGCGTGACAGTTCGCCGTTAGCTCGTTCTAACCCCAGCACCAGGGGAGCGCCCCCGCCAGCCGCCGCGACCTCCGCGTTGAACGCGCGAATCGCCAGGACTGCCGGCCGGAAATCGGGGTCCAATGGTGGGGTGAAGCGCGGTTGGGGAAGAATCATGGATGTCAACTCTGCAACTCCGTCATCAGCTTCCAGCATATCCCTAAACAGTGGCTATCCGGGCCGTTTGTTCGCTGGCCGCCCGCCGCCGGAATCAAAAAGCCCCCTATCTCAGAGGGCTTCGCTTTCGGACCAGTGATCTCTAGGCCCTGGCGCTCGACCGGTACAATCTGCGTTCCTCGATGTACATACGCACCGGCTCCGTCACCATATACCGGATGCTGCGGCCCTTGCCCACTCGCTCGCGTAGGTCGTGCGATGCGATCTCAAGCTCCGGCATATCCAACAGCGTCACCCGCTGGCGGACTCCGGGCAGCTTCTCCTCCAGGGTGTCCCAATGGATCGGGATGTCGGGCCGGGTGAGCGCCACCAGGTGCGCGGTGCGGATGAGTTGTGCGGGCTCGCGCCACTTTGGCAGATCGCGCAGGCTGTCGAAGCCCATCAGGAAGAATAGCTCCGCATCGGGCGGCAACTGGTCCCGCACGAGCTTCACCAGGTCGATCGTGTAGTGGGGACCGGGCCGGTCCGCATCGACGCGGGAGAGTCGGAAGCACGGGTTGTCGGCGATGGCCAGCTCGGTCATGCGCACGCGATCCGCCACCGGCGTCATCGCCAGGTCGAGCTTGTGCGGCGGCTGGCCGGCGGGCGCCAGATGCACCTCCGACAGCCCAAGCTGATCGCGTGCTTCCTCGGCCAACAGCAGATGGCCTATGTGTGGCGGATCGAAGCTGCCGCCCAGCAGTCCCACGCGCAACGTGCGCGACGCGGGCCGTGCGCTCATCTCAGTCGCTCCACTCGAGCTCCTTGTCTCCGATGCGCACCGTGTCGCCGACCTCGACCCCGCGTTGTACTAGTGCATCCGTGATTCCGAGCGCCTTCATGATCCGTTGGAACCGCATCACGGCATCGTAGTACTCCCAGCGCGTCATCTTCACGATGCGCTCGATGCGCCGGCCGCGGACGCGCCACGTGCCGTCCATGTCGTGCTCGATGGAGAAGCTCATGTCCTCTTCGCGCGTCGGCGGCGACAGTGGCTGCACATCTCCCAACTTGGGTGGTGGGGGCAGCTCAGCAAGGGTGTCGGCTGCGCGGCGCAACAACGCCTGCACCCCCTCGCCCGATACCGCCGAGATCGCCATTGGTTCGGGCACGCCTCTCTGTTTCAGCCCAGCCGCCAGCGTCGGCCAGCGCACCTGAACGTCTGACAGATCCATCTTGTTCACCACGACGATCTGAGGTTTCTCGGCCAGCAGCGTGTTGAACAACTGGAGTTCCTGGTTGATGACTCCATAATCCCCCAGGGGGTCGGGGCTCATGCCATCCAGTAGATGGACAACCAGCCGCGTGCGCTCGATGTGGCGTAGAAATTTCAGGCCGAGCCCTACACCGTCGTGCGCGCCCTCAATCAGCCCGGGGATATCGGCCCACACCATATCGCGGTTGTCGATCAGCACCGTGCCCAAACTTGGCTCCAGCGTGGTGAAGGGGTAATCCGCGATCTTCGGCCGCGCAGCGCTGATCCGGCTCAGCAGCGTCGATTTCCCTGCATTCGGGATGCCCACGATTCCGACGTCGGCCAGCAACTTCAACTCCAGCCGTAAGGCGCGCTCCTCGCCCGGCTCACCGTTTTCCGCAATGCGCGGGGCCTGTTGGACAGGCGAGCGGAACGTCCAGTTGCCGCGGCCGCCGCGACCTGCGCTCGCCACCAGCACGCGTTGGCCTGGTTCGGTGAGGTCAGCCACCAGCATGCCGCTTTCGGTCTCATAGGCCACTGTGCCCACGGGGACCTTGATGATCAGGTCCTCGCCGCTCGCGCCGGTTTGGTTTTTCCCGCTGCCGTGACTGCCGTCTGTAGCCTTGAAGTACATCTTGTGGGTGAACGCAATAAGGGTGTTCGCCTGCGTGTCCGCCTCCAGATACACGTCCCCGCCTTTTCCGCCGTTGCCCCCACTGGGACCGCCGCGCGGGACGTGTGCCTCGCGCCGAAATGCGACCGCGCCATTTCCGCCGTCGCCTGCTTTAACGTTGATCCTGGCTTCATCGATAAACATGATGAGAGAATACACGCGTTGACAAGCCCTGTCAAAGCATCGCGCTTACACACTTCTAACATTTGTCCAATGCGGTTCTAACGTCCGTCTCCTATCATGGTGAATGTAAGCAATGTATTGAATTGAAAGCGATAGGAGGGATATCGTATGGCAAATCTAGTGCGTTTGGAGCCGGCTCGCGAAATGTTGAGCCTGCGCGAAGCCATGGATCGGCTTTTTGAGGAGAGCTTCCTGCGACCCGGTTCGTTCGGCGTTGGCGATTCTGCCGCCGCCGTGCTGCCGCTGGACATGTACGAGACCGAAAACGACGTCGTCGTCAAGGCGGCCATTCCGGGTGTCCAGCCGGAAGACATCGAAGTCACCGTGACGGGCGATCTGCTCAGCATCAAGGGCGAGTTCCGGTCCGAAACCGAGCAGAAAGACGAGAAGCGCAATTACCATCGGCAAGAGCGCCGCTACGGGAGCTTCTCCCGGCAGGTTACCTTGCCGTCGGGGGTCAACGCGGATGCGTGCGCCGCTGACTTTGAGAACGGGGTCCTGACCCTGAAGCTGCCCAAGGTCGAAGAGGCCAGGGTTAAGAAAGTTCAGATTCAGAGCAAGTAACGGAGGATTGAAGAGATGGCTGAGATGACACGTTGGGATCCATTCCGCGAGGCAGTGACGTTGCGTGAGGCGATGGATCGCCTTTTTGAGGATAGCTATACACCCGCGCGTCGCAGCGATCAGGCGGCTGCGCAAGTCTGGCGGCTGCCGCTAGACGCCTATGTAACGGCTGAGGAAATCATCGTTCTGGCCAACATGCCAGGCGTCAAGCCGGAAGAGGTCGAGATCACGATCGAGGGCGACACCCTCACCATTCGCGGCGAGCGTCCGATGCCCATCGAAAATGTCAACTATGTGATGCAGGAGCGCACGTTCGGAAAGTTCCAGCGCACGCTCAACATCAATATCCCAGTAGACGCTAACCGGGCCGAAGCTCGTTACGACAACGGGCTGTTGACCCTGGTCATTCCGAAGGCCGAAGCTGCCAAGCCGAAAGTGATTCAGGTAGCGACAAAGCAAGCACAGCCGGCAGCGTAAGTGGATAGACAGTAGTGATCAGAGGTTGAGTTGACTACACAGTAAGACGAGGGCCGTTCAGACCCTCGTCTTGCTATTTTACGGCCGTTCGATCCGTATTCCTTGTTTCGCTTCTATCATCTTAATGATCTCCTCCGGCACTATCTGGCTTACGCCTGTTCGATAGTCATACCACACCTGCGTGCTGCATCCGTCGGCGAGCAGCCGGCCCGTCTTTTCATCTAGCATCCGGTACTCAAATACGAAGCTCTTGCGCCCCACCTGCGACACCCAGGTCTCCACCACAGGTGTATCCTCCAGCGTCACCGGTGAGCGATAGTGACACGTGACTTCGGCCAGGATGAACTGAAAATCTACCGGCAGCATCGTTTGGCGATCGATCGGTGCGTCCGGTCCCAGTAGCTCCCGGATATAGGCCAGACGCGCGTGCTCGAAATAGGTGATGAAGACCGCATTGTTGACGTGGCCCAGCGCGTCCAGATCGCGCCAACGAATCTGCACGCGCACCCGAATTGGTGTGGGAACGACTTCAACCATAACAGCGTCTCCAAGCGTGAGGCGATAACGATAGCACGTTATCGCACGTTACTCGGCGCCTGTCAAAACCGGCGATTGTTTGGTAATTCACCCGGCCGCGTGATAAAATGACTTGAAGGAGTCTGCATGGATTTACGCGCCTATCTCAATATTCTGAAGCGTCGTGGCTGGATTATTCTTGTCACCGCAGTCCTTGCCATGGTCCTTGCCGGTGGCCTCAGCCTGATCCAAACCAAAACATACCGCGCCACCGCGCGGCATCAGCGCAGTCCCCGCGCGACCTGATTGGGGCCTGGGTTCCAGCGCTAAGGACCTTCTTCGCAACTTCGTGCTCAACATCAACACGCACGAAATGGCCAACGAAGTGATTTCGACCGCGCGGCTCGACATGAGTTCTTATGACCTATTGGCCAAGCTCACCGTCAGCGCGGAGCCGGATAACTTCGCGATTCGCATCGACGCGGTGGATGAGGACCCCCAGGTGGCGACGAAGATTGTGCTCACCCTGGGCGAATTGTTCGTCCGCGAGCGGACAGCGTACTACAACACGCAGGACAAGGCCAATCGTATCGAGGTTGTGCTCGTGGACACCGTCATCGATGCCCCGCTCTACCGCCCGAACATCAAGATGAACCTGATTGCGGGTTTCGCGCTCGGCGTGCTGATCGGCGCATTGATTGTCCTGGCTCTCGAATGGATGGCCGGTGACATCCTGGCCACCCCTGAGCATGTCCAACGGCTAACCGGTTTACCCGTGCTCGGCGTCATTCCGTCGAGCGGCAAACGTAACTGAGGTGTGAAGGAAACTCCATGACTCTGAATCTGGCAACCCTGACCGCGCCCACCTCCCCTGTGGCTGAGGCCTATCGCCGTCTGCGAGTCAACCTGATGTCCGCCGGCAAAGGCGCGCCGCTTTGCACGATCCTGGTCGTCGCGGCCAGCGAATCCAAGGATAAGGCACTTGTGGTCGCCAACCTGGCCGTTGCCTTTGCCAAGGTCGGCAAGCGGGTCATTGTGGTTGATTGTGACCTGCGCCACCCCGCCCAGCACACGCTCTTCGGCCTCGGCACGAGTGCGGGCGTCACCACCGCGGTCAATGCCGAGCAGGCTCCCCTGCCCCTGCAAGCCACCGAGGTGGAGAACCTCTTCCTGCTCGCCGGTGGACCGAACGTGGAGGTGCCGTCCGATTTGCTCGCATCCCCGGCGATGGGCCGACTGGTGCATCGCCTGGAGGGCGAAGCAGACATCGTGCTATTTGATGCGCCACCTGTCACTGTGGCCACCGATGCTGCCGAGCTGGCGGTCCAGGTCGACGGCGTGCTTCTGACCGTGACCGCTGGCGTAACCAAGCGTGATGATGCCCAGCGAGCGAAGGAACTACTGGCCCAGGTGGGCGCTCGCGTGGTCGGTGTCGCCCTGGTGAACGCCGCGGCTGAGGCGGCGGTGCGCGACTACTTGGCCGCATAGTTGGTGTAAGGCAGATGCGCTGTCCACGGGGCGATTCCCAGTCTGAGGGCGGGTTGGCATCAACTCGCCCTTTGCTTTGAGAGGTGATGCGACTTATGAAGAACATCATGGTAACCGGCGGCGCTGGCTTTATCGGCTCGAACTTCGTCCGCTATATGCTGGAACAGCACCCGGACTATAAGATTCTCGTTTACGACAAACTGACCTACGCTGGCAACCCCGATAACCTGCTCGATGTCAACGATAACCCTCGGTTCAGATTCGTCAAGGCCGACATCTGTGACGCGCAGGCGGTAGCTGACGCCATCACCGCGCATGGGATCGACACGATCGTCAATTTCGCCGCTGAAACCCATGTCGACCGTTCCATTATGGACCCCGATGCCTTCATCCAGACCGACGTCTACGGCACCTATGTCCTGTTGGAGGCCGCGCGCAAATTCGGGCTGGAGCGCTATCATCAGATTTCCACCGACGAGGTCTACGGCCACATCCACGGTGAGCACCGGTCGCTGGAGACCGACTCCGTGGCCCCTCGCAGCCCCTATGCGGCAAGCAAGACGAGTGGTGATCTGATGGCCATTGCCTATCATGTCACCTACGACCTGCCCGTGACCATCACCCGTGGTGCTAACAACATCGGCCCGTACCAATACCCGGAGAAGGTCATCCCACTGTTTGTAACGAACGCTATTGATAACCTGTCCCTTCCGGTATACGGTGACGGGAAGCAGCGCCGCGACTACCAGTATGTTATGGATCACTGTGAGGGCATCGACGTGGTGCTGCATCGGGGTGCGCTGGGCGAGACTTACAACGTCGGCACCGGGGGCGAGATGGAGAACCTTCGCATGGTGGAGATCCTGCTCGATGAGTTGGGCAAGCCGGACTCACTGATTCAGCACGTGGAGGACCGGCCTGGCCACGACCGGCGCTATTGCCTGAACGTGGATAAGCTCAAGGCACTTGGTTGGGCTCCGCGCCACACCCATGAGGAGGCCATCCGCATCACCGTGCGGTGGTACGTTCAAAACGAATGGTGGTGGCGCAAGATCAAGTCAGGGGAATTCAAGGAGTACTACAAGCGGCTCTACGGCGATCGCAAAGTCATCCATCCATCATCCCAAAGAGACGGTGCCCAATAATCGTCAGGGGAGGCGTGCCTTGTCTATGAAGATGTATGGCGATCTGATGGTCTTCAGTGGCACCGCGAACGCGCACCTGGCGCACGCGGCTGCGGCGCGCCTTGGGGCCTCGCTGGGTGGGGCCGATATCGTGCAATTTCCCAACAGCAACACCTTCGTGCGGCTGCATCAAAGCGTGCGCGCCAAAGACGTTTTTATCATTCAACCCACGGCTGCGCCTACCAATGAAAACCTGATGGAGTTGTTGATCTTCATCGACACACTACGCCGCGACTCTGCAGGCCGGATTACAGCGGTCGTACCCTACTACGGATATGGCCGGACTGACAAGAAAGATCAACCACGCGTGCCCATCACGGCGCGTCTGGTGGCTGACTTGATCGCCGTAGCGGGCGCGGATCGCTTCGTCACTATAGATTTGCACGCCAAGCAGATCCAGGGCTTTTTCTCGATTCCGTGCGATGAGTTGCCGGCGTTGAGCCTGTTCGTAGAGCACTTTCGCAATCACCCGGTGCCAAATGCCGTCGTTGTCTCACCCGACATCGGCGCGTTGCGCCGGGCGCGCAACTTCGCGGAGCAGCTGGAATTACCTCTCGCGGTCATCGAGAAGCGGCGTTCGCTCGACGGCAACCGAACCGAAACGCTCAATATCATCGGCGACATTGAAGATAAACACGTCATTCTGGTCGATGATGAGATCGATACAGCGGGCACCCTGGTGCGTGCCGCCAGCTACATTCGGGATCAGGGCGCGCTTGACATCGTCGCCTGCGCCACCCATCCCGTGCTTTCTGAGCCGGCTGTCGACCGGATTCGCGAGAGCGTACTGAGCGAGGTCATATTCTGCGACACCATCGCCATTTCCCAAGACAAATGCCGGCGCAGTGGGGGTAAGATATCTATACTCCCCGTCGCCCCGCTCCTCGCCGATGTCATGCAGCGTATCCATGAGGGGCGCTCGGTCGGCGAGCTATTCGACGAATAACGTACTCAAGGGCGGGCAAGACCGCTCTGGCCCTAGAAACGGAACAACAACTGTGTTTAAGAACCTGGTCAAGAAAGTCTTTGGTGATCCCAACGACAAAGAAGTTCGGCGCATGAGTCCGGTTGTCGAGCAAATCAACGCACTCGAGCCCGAATTCGAGCGTATGAGTGACGACGAACTGCGCGAGCAGACTGAGATGTTCCGCGCTACCATCGCGCAACGTGTCGGATCGCTGCCCGAGGAGTTGGCTGTTGCGCGCGAAGCGCTGCTCCAGGAAACCGACGCAAACGACCGCATCCAGAATCAGATCGAGGTTGACCGGGTACAGAAGGAGTTGCGTCAGGCCGAAGCCGATGCGATGGATGAGATCACCCCGCGCGCGTTCGCCGCGGTGCGGGAGGCGGCCAAACGCAGTATCGGGCTGCGCCACTACGATGTCCAGATGATCGGCGGGATGGTGCTGCATCAGGGCAAGATCGCCGAAATGAAGACCGGCGAAGGCAAGACCCTCGTTGCCACACTGCCGCTGTATCTCAACGCTCTCACCGGTCGCGGTGCGCACCTGGTCACGCCCAACGATTACCTGTCCAAGTATGGCGTGCAGTGGATGGGCCCGATCTACCACATGCTCGGCGTCAGCGTCGGCGTCATCCAGTCAGCAGCGGCCAATCCCGAGCTCGGCTCGTTCGTCTTCGATCCTGACTTCCCTGACTGCGGACGACCGCTACCGCAACCTGCGCCCGGTCAGTCGCCGTGAGGCCTATCACGCGGACATCACCTACGGCACGAATAACGAGTTTGGTTTTGACTATCTGCGCGACAACATGGTCTCGGACCTGGCCGAATGCGTCCAGCGCGACCTGCACTATGCCATTGTCGACGAGGTCGACAACATCCTTATCGATGAGGCGCGCACTCCGCTCATTATCTCCGGACAGGCGCAGGAATCGTCCGACCTGTACTCGAAGTTCGCCCAGTTGGTGCGCCGGCTCTCGCCCGAGCGTGACTACAAGGTCGATGAGAAGGATCGGCTCGTCACCCTCACCGACGAGGGCATCGCGCGTGTCGAGAACCTGATGGGTCTTTCTGCGGGACAGAGTCTCTACGACCCCGAGAACTATGAGATGACTCCCTACCTGGATAATGCACTGCGCGCTAACGTCCTCTATCACCTGGACCGCGATTACATCGTCAAGGATGGTGAGGTCATCATCGTGGACGAGTTCACCGGTCGCCTGATGTACGGCCGGCGCTTCTCCGAGGGTCTCCACCAGGCCATCGAGGCCAAGGAGGGCGTGCGGGTGCAGCGCGAATCGCTGACCCTGGCTACCATCACCTTCCAGAACTACTTCCGCATGTATGAGAAGCTCGCCGGCATGACCGGCACCGCGATGACCGAGGCGGAGGAGTTCGGCAAGATCTACAACCTGGACGTGATTGCGATCCCGACTCAACGAAGCCGTCGTCCGCGAAGACTACTCCGATCAGGTTTACAAGTCGCAGCGCGCCAAGTTTCGCGCGGTGGTGAATGAAATCGAGCAGCTACATCAGAAGGGCCAGCCCGTACTCGTCGGCACCGTGGCCATCGAGACGTCCGAGATGCTCTCCGACCTGCTCAAACGCAAGGGTGTGCCGCACAACGTGCTCAACGCAAAGCAGCATGAGCGCGAGGCTGGCATCATCGCACAGGCCGGACGCCCGGGCACCGTGACCATCGCCACTAACATGGCCGGCCGTGGCGTCGATATCTTGCTGGGCGGCAACGCGGACGGCATCGCGCGCGAGCGGCTGCGCAAGAATGGCGTCAACCTTGCCGAGCTTTCCGAGGACGACCCGGTCTGGCTGGAGGCCCTGGCCGAGGGCAAAGCTGAGGTCGAGGTCGACCGGGCGCGCGTCATCGCGGCGGGCGGCCTTCACGTCTTGGGCACCGAACGCCACGAGGCGCGGCGCATCGATAACCAGCTCCGCGGCCGTTCGGGCCGCCAGGGTGATCCGGGATCCTCGCGCTTTTTCGTCAGCCTTGATGACGACCTGATGCGCCGGTTTGGTGGTCAGAGTGTCGCGAACATCATGGATCGGTTCGGCCTGGAAGAGGACGTGCCTATCGAACATAACATCGTCAGCAAGGCCATCGAGAACGCCCAGGTGCGTGTCGAGGGCTATAACTTCGACATCCGTAAGCACGTGCTTGAATATGATGATGTTGTTAACAAGCAACGCGAGGTCATCTACAACCAGCGCCGCCAGATCCTGAGTGAGCCGACCATGCGACCCACCATCATGGGCATGATCGAGGACGAGCTGCGCAAGTTGGTGATGCTAGTCACGTCCGATCAGGAGAATGAGCGGAACCAGCCCTTGGAACGCAGCGAGTGGGACCTGGAGTCTCTCGCCGGTGAGGTGCATAAGATTTTGCCCCTTCCGGAGGGCGAAGACCCTGAGGCCTGGCGCAGTTTCACCGCCAATGATTTGGCAGATCATTTGGTTGCCTTGGCTGAAGCAGCCTACGACGCGCGGCGAACAGTCGATGGGCGAGGCCGACATGCGCCGGCTCGAACGCCTCGTCATGCTGCGACTCGTAGATAACCGCTGGATTCGCCACTTGACTGATTTGGATGAATTGCGCGAAGGCATCGGATTGCGCGCGTTCGCCCAACTGGACCCGCTGGTCGCTTACAAACGCGAGGCCAGTGAGATGTATGCGGACTTGGTCGCGTCGATTTCGCACGACATCGCCTATACGATCTTCCACATGCAGCTCATGACGAGACCCGTCGCTCCGCCGGTTCGCCAAATTCAAACCAACCGTAGCGATGGCGCCGCCCAACCCGTGCGTGCCACCAGCAAACAGCAGCTCGGCCGTAACGACCCGTGCTGGTGCGGCAGCGGCAAGAAGTACAAACAGTGCCACATGCGCGAAGATATGGGCCGCGCACCGGCGACTGCCGCGACGGGGACGGGGGGCGGCGCCGCGGCGCCTTCCGCCTCCCGTCGGCCGGCAAAACCGGGTAAACGCCGCTAGCATCAAACCGTGTTGTAGAGACGATTGCCGATACGTGCAACGTCTCTACAACGTCTCTTTGAGATGGGATCGCACAATGCCGCCAAAGCCACGCGAATGGATCTACCTTCCGCGTCACACCGACCTGACGCGCATCTTCGACGCTGCGTGCAGTATGGACTGCCTTTCCGTGGTCGGCGTGAGCAACCTCGGCAAGTCGGCCACCCTGCGCGCCCTGTGCGATCCGGCCGTGCAGACTCAGCACCTATCCGTCGATGCGCGCGATTACCTGTTTGTCTACATTGACTTCAATCAGATGCTAGTCATGAGCGACCAGGCGTTTTATGAGCTGATCCTTCGCGCATCCATCGAAGCCATTCGCAGCCAGAACATTAATGGCGATGTGCTGCGCAAGGTGGAGGCCGCTTACACCAGCCTGGTTGCGCCGGGGAGCCCGTTCGAGGTCCCTCTGGGGTTCACCCAAGGCATGGCAGCCATCGGCGATCAACTCGAGCAGAAGGTCGTTTTTCTCTTTGACGAGGTCGATGGGCCGGTGGCCGGGATCGATGGCCGCGTTTTTCTCAATCTGCGCGGGCTGCGCGATCGCCACCGCAATGGTCTGACCTATGTCACCGCAACCAACCGCCGGCTGGATCAAATTCGACGCGACTCGGATGTGTTGGAGTTCGCCGAGATGTTCGAGCACAGCACGCTGTATATCTCGATGCTGCAGGAGGCCGAGATTCGCCAGCTCGCCATGCGCTATGCGGAGGAAGAAGGCCTCACTTTCAGTGAGGACGACTTCGCATATATCCGCCTGTGGAGCGGGGGACATCCAGCCCTGCTCGAAACCACGTGTCGCATCCTTGGCATGCTGACCGGCCGGCCCATGCGCGATTCTGCGCAGGACTGGATCATCCACCGCCGAGCGACTGAAGTGCTGACTCAGGATCTCAACGTGATCGGCGAGTGCCGCAAGATTTGGAACGATCTGGACGACGTTGAGCAGGAGGCGCTGTTGGCAGTCTCAGCCGGCAGTGAGAACGCCCTCGCCGGAGGGCTCGATAGCCTGATGGCGAAGCACCTGGTTACGCTCAATGGCGCAGAGTACAAGATTTTTTCGCGCTGCTTCGGGGAGTTCGTTGGTCGACAGAGTTTCTCGCGGCGGCCCGGCCCCCAGGCGTTTCGTGTCGATCCTGAAAGTGGCGATGTGTGGGTCAACGGCGAAAAGATCCCAACCCTCACGAACCTGGAGTATCGCCTCTTACTGCTCTTGTACGGCCGCATCGGCAAGATCGTTACCAAGTACGAGGTGGTGGAGGCGGTCTGGGGCGAGGATTATATCGACGACGTAGACGATGCGCGCATCGAAAAACTCGTCAGCCGTCTGCGTCAGAAGGTCGAGCCGGATCCTGCCAACCCTAAGCACCTGCAAACCGTGCGTGGACGTGGATACAAGCTCGCAGACAGCTAATGCGAGGATGATAAAATAACGGCAGGTCCTGCAACCCATCGGTGTTTGTTTACGTGCAGACCTTGTCAGAATCCTGTCCGCCGCGGGTCATGCGAAGCCCGGCTGGTTGAATTATGATACTGACAGCAAGTATCTGAAATCCCATTTCTTGTTCAGGAGGCGTACGCCATGGCAACCCTTCTCGAGAAGGTCCAAACGCTCATCTCGGCCAACCTGCACTACCTGGTCGATCAGTCGCTTAAGCAGAACTCGATCGCGGTCATCAATCAATACATCCGCGAGGTAGAGAATAACCTCGATGACCTGTCGGAGGCGACCGCGACCGTCGGGGGCAATGTAAAGACCATCCGGCGTAAGTACGAGGAGTTTCAGGCCAAGGCCGCGGAACTGGATCGCAACATCGATCTGTTTCTGCGCGAGGGTCGTGATGACCTGGCCCGAGCCGCCCAGAGCAAATACAACTCGACTCAGCGTCTGGTGGAAACCTACGCGCAGCAAATGGAACAGATGCAGCGCGAGTATCAGAACCTGATCGACGCGCGGCTCAAGTTGGAAGCCAAGCTGACCACCATCAAGCAGGAGCGCGAGGAGTTGGAGGCCCTGCTCGAGCTGGCCAAGTCCAAGGAAATCACTGCGAAGACCATCAGGTCTCTGGACGATTTGGCCGGCGTGGGCGATGCGGACGTGGCGCGCATTGCCGACTCCATTCGCCAACGTCTGGATCGCGCCTCTGCAGAGAGCGAGATGCGCGCGGCAAGCCTGGACAAGCAGATGGACGACTTGCTGGATCGCGGCGAGCTCGACAACCAATTGACTGCCCGCAAGGCGCGGTTGGGGCTGCAGAAGGGCGGCTGATTCGTACCCTGGAAGCCAGGTTTCTGTACGGAGACCTGGCTCCCGTAGGAGCATCCTATGGCAACTCTTCTCGACAAAATTCAAACCCTGGTCTCTGCTGATATCAACCGGCTGGTTGACCGTGGACTGGGCGCGACCAACCAGGAGGCCATGTACCGGCATCACGTCCGCGAGTTGCAGACCATGCAGGAGCAGCTGAACAGCCAGATGGTCAGCCTGCGGGCTGAAATCACCCAGATGCACCGCCGGGCGGAAGAACAGCTAGCCGTGGTCGCGCAGCAAGACGCGGAAGTGGATCGGCTGCTCCAAGAGGGTCTCCAGGAAGATGCGTTGGCCGCGCAGGACAGGCTGAACCAGAATCGCCTGAACGCCGGGATGCTGACCGAGCGGGTGGAACGGCTCGAGTCCGAGTATGCCCAGCTGGCTGAAGCTAAGGCCCAACTCGACACTCGTATCGACACCCTGGTGCGCAGCGAGCCGGAGGTCCGCAGCATGTTGGGCTTGTCCCGTGCCAAACAGCTCACAGCCGCGGCGCGCGAGTCGTTGGACGACCTGGAGGGTGTAGGTGACCCGGACGCCGCCCGCGTGGTCGGCGACATCCGCACCCGGCTGGCCGAAGCTGAGGCGCAGCTCCAGGAGTTGGAGCAGCGGGGCCTTGCCCGGGGCGAAACCCCAGAAGTTCTGAAACGTAAAGAGTTAGAGGCGCAGTTGGAAGCGCGCAAGGCGCGGCTGGGCCTGTAGGCATAGAAGGAGACCCCATGTCCCTGGCACCGATCATCGGAGCGCTGGCCGTTGGCCTGATCGCGCTCGTCCTGGCAATTTACTTCTTTGCCGCGCGTAGCGGACAGCGCACGCAGGCCATCTTCTTTCTGATCGTCGGCCTGGTACTGTTGGTGGTCGGTGGCGCGCTGGGTTGGCAACGATTCAGCGCGACCAACCCGGGCGGTTCTGCACCGCTGGTCGCCACCCCCAAGGGGCCGATCCAGATCCGCATTCTCACTGCGCTCCCCATCGAACCGTGGGTGCGCGAGGCTGCCAAACAGTTCAACGAGGGCATCTTCACCCAGGACGGTCAACCGGTCGAAGTCCAGGTGACGGCCATGGACGGGCTGACCGCGTTGGGCAAGTTCGACCGCGACGACTTTGGGTCGCTCGGCGATCGTACGCGTGATCAGCTCACCCCCGAAGAACTTACCCGTCTGGAAAGCACCTTCCCGACGGTGTGGATTCCCGACAGCCGCTATCTTGTCGAGCTGGCGAATGCGTCTTACAAGGAGCGCATCGGCCGCGATGTCTTCCTGACCGACGGCGAGTATCGCGCGCGGCCCATCGCCATCTCCCTGTTTGTATGGGGTATCTACCAAAGCCGCTCTGCCGTACTGGAGCGAAAGTTCGGCGAGATCACATGGGCAACGATTCATGATGCCGCCATCGCCAAGGGCGGCTGGCCCGAACTGGGTGGTGAAAAGAGTTGGCAATTCTTCAAGCTTGTTGTGCCCAACCCCCGGCGCAATGTCGGCGGTCTGGCCGCAATGATCGCCGCGGCCGGCGAGTATTACGACCGAACGAACATCTCGGTCGACGATGTGATGGCTCCCGAATTTCAGAAGTGGCTCGGTGAGTTGATGAGTTCACTGACGGATGTCAGCGGCGCGAGCGCGAACACGGCGGAGGACTTCGCCCTGTTTGGCTATTCGGCCGGCGACGGCGGACAACTTCTGGAAAGCGATCTGCTCAATAACATGGAAGGTATACGCACGCGCTGGTCCGACCCGCTGGTGATCCGTTATCCCAAATACGTCACGTGGTTTGACTTCCCGTATACCGTCTGGGTCGGCCCCGAAACCACGGCGGCCGAGAAGAACGCCGCGCTTCAATTCCAGCAGTTCCTGCTGACGCCTGACATGCAACGTCTGGCCGTGCAGGCCGGCCTGCGGCCCGTGATCAACGAGGTGAACGTCACCGAGGGTCAAAACCTCTTCACGCAGTGGCAGGCGCAGGGCGTCGAGGCGGTTGTGCCGCGCACCACGCGTATGGCCTCGCCTAGCCGCGATGTTTTGCTTGCGCTCCTGCGCTGGTTTGATCTGAACGTGGGGAAGTAACATGAAGAAGACGCGGAACGATCAGCGTACCGTTGTCATCGCCCTCGTCGCGGCCTTGGCGGTCTTTCTCCTCCTATGTGTGGTGCTGGCGCTGATCTTCATCCCCGCTCGCCGGACGACAACTGTGGAGCCGGGTGTTGCGACGCAGTCCGACCCGCGCTCGGCCACCCTGGTCATTGCCCATTCGCCGGAGAAAGCTACGCTCGTTCAGTCCCTGGTGGAGCGCTTCAACCGAGAGAAGCAGCGCACAGCCGACGGGCAAACCATGCGCATCGAGCT
The DNA here is from genome assembly GCA_963774265.1 of uncultured Chloroflexia bacterium. Lineage (GTDB taxonomy): Bacteria > Chloroflexota > Anaerolineae > CG2-30-64-16 > CG2-30-64-16 > JALOOB01. The sequence continues at coordinate 723,107 of CAVZDU010000001.1, forward strand.
GCTGGAGTTGACATCCGAGGAGATGGTTAACCAGGCGCTGGCCGGCCTGAACACCTACCAGGCCATCACACCGGATTCTTCCTTGTGGCTCGATCAGCTCAATAGGCGGTGGGCGCAAAGCCAATCCGACCAGTCGGAGCCGGGCGCAATCACATCCAGCCTGACCGGCGAGCCGGTGCGTTACGCCATCAGCCCGATCGTCATTGCAGCCTGGGAGGATCTCGCCCGATCGCTGGGTTGGCCTGACCAGCCGGTGAGTTGGAGCACTTTGCAGAGCCGTGCGCAGGGGGACGCCAACTTCCGCTGGAGCCACCCGAGCACCGCGTACGCCAGCGGCCTGCTAGCTACACTGGCCGAGTTTTACGCGGGTGCTGGCGTCCAGCGTGGGCTTACTGCCGAAATGGCTCAGGACCCGAAGACGGTCGAGTATGTCTCAGCGATTGAGAAATCGGTGAAATACTACGGCGAAGCCGAGCTGGCCGTCATCCAGCGCGTGGCGCAAGATCGCACCGCCCTTGACGCGTTTGTGGTCTCGGAACAACTTGTCATCGCCTTCAATACCGGCAAGTTCGGAAATGCTTCGCCGTCAAACAAACTCGTCGCCCTCTATCCCGCGGAAGGCTCCTTCTGGGCTGACCATCCGCTGGCATTGCTTGAGACGCCCGCATTGACCGACAACCAGCGGCGCACCTTCCAGGCGTTTCGCGAATTCCTGGGCGGGGCCGAAACGCAAAAATCCATCATGGAAGCAGGTTATCGGCCAACGGATCTGAGCCTGTCGCTCACCGGCGAGGGCTCTCCCTTCTCCGCGACAAACGGCGTCGATCCTAAACAGCCGCAGACCACGCTCCAACTGCCCACGGCCGACGTTGTGCAGGTGGTCCAGAACGTGTGGGCTTTGACGAAGCGAAAGACGAACGTGTTTTTAGTTGTTGACACGTCCGGTTCCATGCAGGGCGACAAGCTGCGCAGCGCTAAAGCCGCACTCCGCACCTTCCTTGCGCAAATCCCGAGCGACCAGGAAAAGGTGGGACTTGTTGAATTCAATACGGCTGTGGCGAACATCATCGAATTGGACATGCTGGCCAATAACCGGGCAGTTTTGAACAGTGCCGTGGATGGGTTGACCGCAAACGGCAATACGGCTCTCCTCGACGGAGTGCGCGTGGCGTATGCACGCCTCCAACAGAATGCGGAACCCGAGCGCATCAACGCGATCGTGGCGATGACTGACGGTCGCGAGAATGCATCGATGGTCAGCCTGCGCCAACTCGTCGGCGAAATTCAAGCGAACAACCCCAACTTGCCTGTCGTCATCTTCTGCATCGCATATGGCAGTGACGCCGACTATGCCGTACTCCAGGCTATTGCAGACGCAAGCAGCGGTCAGGTGCGCGAAGGCAACGAGGAGACGATTCGTGACTTGTACAAGATCCTGTCGAGCTATTTCTGATGTCTGAATCGATCCGCGATCAACTGGAACAGGACGTCGGCAAGGCGCTGCTGCGCAATGCAATTTTCCGGGTGGAGAGTGCATTGATGGTAGGTGGCACCCTTCTGGCGACGGTATTCCTGCCAAACGTGATTCCGTGGATCCCGTGGTTCGCCTGGCCTATCGTGGGCATCATCGGCGAGGTTGCCATCATCGTCTCCACGCTCACCGACAAGGCCGAGCAGCAGAAGGCGATCGAGGCGCTGTTCCGGGAGAAATACACCTTTTCCGGCATTCACGACCGCGCGCTCCTGTCCAAACTGAACGAGGCCGAACAGTACCGCCAGCGGATTCAGGCGCTGATCGAGCAACATCGCGAGGGCCTGCTTCGCGATCGCATGAAAAGCACCACCGACCAGGTCTACGACTGGATTGCGAACATGGTGGCTTTGGCTCGTCGTCTGGACACGTATCGGTCCGACCGGATCCTCCGGCGGGACCTGGAGAATGTGCCGAAGGACATGGAGCGGCTCAAGGCGCGCCTTCAGATGGAGCGCGACCCACACGTGCGCGATCAGATGAGCGAGACCCTGGAGTCGAGTCGCGAACAAGCTGCGTCGCTGAACGAACTCCGGGCGCGCATGGATCGCGCTGACCTGCAGCTTGATCACTCATTGGCTGCTTTGGGCACGGTTTACTCACAACTTCTGCTCATCGGGACGAAAGATGTCGATTCGGATCGCGCCGAGCGTCTACGTGATGACATTCGGGGCGAAGTGCTCGCGTTGAAGGATATCGTCGATTCGCTCAACGAAGTTTACACGTCAACCTCGACAGAGCTATCTTCCGAAGAGGCCGAGGCTGCGCGCCAGCTACAGAGGACCGAACGCGCGGGTAGATAGAGTGTTGGTAACCACCACTAAGTCTCCAGGTAACAAAGAGCACAAAGTCTTCGTGCACCTTGGTGACTAGGTGTCTTCGTGGTTTGAGGAGCCTGTATGAAGCATATGCGTCTTGGGATAGTTCTTCTGGTCTTGGCCATTCTCGTTTCTGCGTGTAATGGCGGGGGGGCAGTGCCGACGAAAGGCGAGGTGACTGTCTACGTGGCCGGGCCGCTCTCAGGCTTCCAGGCCAACACGGGACAGACCGTCGCTGGGGGCGTGCGCCTCATGGCTGAGCAACTGAATCGTGCCGGTGGTCTGCTGGGTTACAAGGTAATGGTTGTCGCGCTCGACGACGAGGCCGACTCGGGTGTGGCCGTGAGCGTGGCGGAGCAGATCAAAGAGGCTGTCAACCGCGGTGAGAAGGTTGTGGGTGTGATCGGTCATCCGAACTCGGGCCCAACAGCGGCCGCGATGGGTGTCTACAAGGACCTGGACCTGGTGGTCATCACACCGACCGCCTCCGAGGTTGCGCTCACGCAGCAGGGGTATCGTAATTTCTTCCGCGTTAATGCCGCGAACGACCTTCAGGCGCAGACTGGCGCGGAGTACCTGGTCAACAAGCTAGGCGCAAAGAAGGTCGCGGTCCTGTACAACGATGATGCGTATGGCATTGACCTGGGCAGGCTCGTCGCAGAAGACTTGCGCACGCTGGGCGCCGTGGTGCCCGTGTCACTCCAGGTGAAGGTCGAGCAGAACCGATTCGGGGATGAAGTCGCCAAGGTCAAACAGGCGGGCGTCGATGCGATTTACTACGCTGGCTACGAAGTGGAGTGCCCTTACTTGCGGGCGGATTTGCGCGATGCCGGGTTGGACAAATTGACCTTCATGGCTTCGGACGGTTGCTTCCTGTCTACCACCATTGATAGCGCAGACGGCGCGGCAGAGGGTATATACGTCACCGGCTTTGCCCCCAGTCCAAAGACCTCGGTCGATCAACAGTGGGTGTCCGCCTATCAGGCTGTCGAATTTCGCAATCCAGATACCTATTCGGTCAACGGGTATAGCGCGATGCAGGTGTTGGCTGAGGGTGTGAAAAAGGCCGGCAGCCTGACCGGATCGAAGGTGGAGGCTGCGATCCGCAGCCTCGATATTAAGACCCCGCTCGGCCAGGTCCAGTTTCAGGATAACGGCGACCTGCGCAAGGCCCAGATCTACATCTTCCAGGTGAAAGACGGTCAGTTCGCGCAGGTGGCCCCTTGAGCGAGCACAATTACACGATCCTGGCGGTCTTTGCCCATCCCGATGATGAAATCGGCGCGGGATCAACCCTCGCCCACTACAGCGATGCAGGCGTTCGTATCGTCCTGGCCTGCGCCACGCGCGGCGAAGCCGCGACGATTTACTGTGCAGATTGCGCATCGCCGGAGACGCTTGCTGAAGTGCGCACGCAGGAGCTAGCCTGCGCTTGCGAACACCTGGGCATCGATGATCTGCGTTGGCTGGACTGGCCCGATGGAAAGGTCAAAGACGTGCCGCGTCGGGATGCGATCGGCCAGGTCGTCGAGTTGATCCGCGATGTCCATCCTACCGTCGTTATCACGCACCCTGAAAACGGCCTCTACCCTCATCCGGACCATCTGGCGATCTGGGAGATCGTGCGCGCTGCCTTCAATGCCGCCGGAGATGAGGCGCAATATCCCGAGGCCGGCCCGGCCTGGCCGGTCGCTCGTTTGTTTGCCCGCGCAATGCCTCAAGGTTTCTTTGAGCGTTCACCGGGACTCACCGATTTCCGCGTTGAGCTGAACGGTGAACTCCTGCCGTTTATGGGTACGCCTGACGCGGAAATCGACGTGGTGATGCATGTGGAGCCGTGGGTGTCGCGCCGCATGGCGGCCTGGGGTTGCCACCGCTCACAGCACAACCCGAAGGGGTTTTCCTCCGTCATGCCCGATGGGCTGCGCCAAGAGATGGCTGCCAACGAGCACTTTCTGCTGGCCGCGGGCGAGCCGCTGCCGTCTGGCGTGCAAGATGATTTGTTTGCCGGTATTGAAGAAGGGGACACGTTTATGGTTCAGCGACCATCATCCCGCGGGGACGGTTTCCAGGGGGGCAATGAGGGTGCGCCCGCAGAACCGCCAGCGGCAGAAGAGCCCGTCGTTTCCACCGAGTACGTACGGCTCTTGCTTGCCGAACTAACGCGCCACGTGACCCTGGCCGAAGTCCTTCGCATCTATCAGCACGATCCCCGCGAAACGAAACAGATCAACCTGTATCACGAGCTTGGTGCCGGCGAGCAAGAGATCCTCTACCGGTTGGCGCGCATACTGCGCCGGCTGGATGCCGGCGCAGGCAAAACCGAATCCGACGTGGCGGTTATCCGGGAGGCCCGCCGCCGCGAGCGCCCCGAGCCGCGCCGCGAGTTTCTCCTCAACCGTATGGAAGTTGCCTACGGCCGTCTGCAAGACAACGCTCGCAGCGCCACGATTGTGGACGAGCGAGAGACCTGGGAAGAACTGGCTGTGCTTGCGAGATCGGCCGTCGAGCTGTTGAAAGAGTAGCAGGACCGACGAAGGCACTGCTGGTTTACCCAGCGGTGCTCTGTCACGGACACTGGATGACCCCTTGCGCCCACAGGCAGCCGCCGCACGCAGGCGCGGTGTTGCCCAGGCAATCCTCCAGGTTCGCCTCGGCCAGCTCGCACCCGCCGCAGAAGGTGCACGGCGCAAAGGCAAAGTCCTGGATGCGCTGGCGATAGGCCACGTATTCCGGGTCCAGCCAGAGGTCGCGCAGGCTGCGTTCGCCGCACGTTGCCCACCACATGGCGATGATTCACCCGCGGCTTGCCGTGCAGGTAGCTGATGTGGGTGTGCATCAGCGGCCAGCACGGGCTGACGTCGCCGGTCCACGCCACCGACATGGAGCCGCCCTCGATGTAGTTGCAGACGTTGCTCGCCCCGGCCCAGTTGTGGCCGGCGTAGCTGATGTTGTAGCCGGCCTGGAACGCCTCGAAAGAGCGCCGTCTCGCGTGGCATCGTCGAAGTCCATCTTGGGCAGGTTCAGGCTCGGCACGGCCGCCGAATTGATGTAGGCCAGGTCATTCCGGGCGCGCGCGTACAGCACCTCCTCCTGCAGCTCCGGCGTGACGGGCAGGACGTTGCTGACCGAGAACTGTTTGGCGCCCAGTTCGAGCCCCAACCGCAGCACGTCGGGCAGATCGGCGATGTTGCGCTTCATGGCCACGAACGCGATGCCGAGCTCAGGCCGGGGGTGATGGCCGCCCTTGCGCATCTTGCTGAAGCGCGCCACGTTGGCGAGGACGTGCGCCAGCTCGGCGCCCAGCCGCACGTCGGCGTAGCTCTCCGGGCTCGCGCCGTCGATGGACACCCACAGCAGATCCAACCCGGCGTCGATCAGATCGCGCGCCATCGCGCTCGTTGAGCAGCATCCCGTTGGTGATCAGCTCGGTGCGTGCGCCCAGCGCGTGCGCCCTGGCCACCCAGGCGATCGTCTGCCGGTGCGACAGCGGTTCCCCGATCCCGCCGAAGTAGACGGTGGGCAGTTCATCCAGCGCGGCCAGGCCCGTCCAGGATCGCGCAAAGGAGGCGTCGCTCATGCGACCGATCGGCTCGTCCCAGCCGTGGCGGAAGCAGGTGGCGCACTCCAGGTTGCAGGCGTTGGTCGGCTCGATGTAGAGCTTGGCCAGATGCGTCACGGGCCGGTGCAGGCGCAGGCCGTTGCGCGTCGGCTCCAGCCGCACCTGTGCGCCCGGCGCCAGGCCCAATTGGGCCGCGGCCTCCGGCGGCAGCACCAGGCGGCCTTGCTCGTCAACGTGCGCCCACGCCGTCTTTGGGGTTGGCGCGGGGGTGCCCGTGAAAAACGCGTGGGCATCAATGGTCATGCTCTGCTCCTGATCGGATTCGTGGGCGCCGGCAGCGTCTCTGCAGGAGATGGCCGTAGTATAAGTCACAGAACGAAATGGGTCAACTCGGTCAGAAAAAGCAGGCGGTGGAAGGCACACCTCCCACCGCCTGCAGCATGAACTAGACTCGTCCTGAGAACTCCTGATTTGCTCTGAGAGACTCAGGGTTCTCGCTCGTTACCTCGGACTGCTAGATGATCTCCAGCTCCTTCAGCTTCGCCTCCGGCACCACGCCGTCCACCCAGCCGCGCAGCCGGTAGTACTCCTCCAGCATCTTGTCCAGCTCGCAGACCTGGCCCTTGGAGCCCTGCATCGTTGGAGGGCTCCTCCAGGAAGCGCTTCGGCAGGGTGTCGCTGCCTTCGCGGAAGCCGTTCAGGTTGTTGTAGTGGCGCTCCAGGTTGTAGACCCGCTCGCCCACCGTCAGCAGGTCGCCGGCGGTGCATGGCGCGCCGGTGATCGCCGCGAACTGCGCCGCAAAGCCATCCAGCGACTCGGCAGAAGGTGGAGAACTTGCACACGTCCAGGCAGTCGGTGATGGCGTGGACGTTCTGGAAGATCATGATCAGGTTGCCCTTGCCTTCCCAGGCCAGCGGGTCAACCACCGTCGGCGGGGCCGAGCACGTTGCCGACAACCTCGGCGGCCGGCGTGTAGCCGCGCAGGTGGCACGCGCCGCGGTTCTGGTGGCGTAGCCGATGCCCATGCCCTTGATGCCGCGCGGGTCGTAGGCCGGGATGCCCTGATCCTTGCACGCCATGGCAAGCTCGGGATGGCCCAGCTTCTCCGCCGCCTTGCCGGTGCCTTCGGCCAGGATGTCGCCGATGCCCTCGCGGAACGCGATCTTGCGGGCCATCTCCACCATGCCGTGGGTGTCGCCCCAGGCCAGGCCGTCGCCGTTGGCGTAGCCGCTTCTGGGTGTACTCCATGTACATCGCCAGCACGGTGCCGATCTCGATGGCGTCGAAGCCGTAGTCGTTGGCGCGATCGATCATGTAGGCGACCGCGGCGATGTCGTCGTTGCCGCAGATGGCGCCCACCGACCAGGCCGGCTCGTACTCGACGCTCTCCATGTGGACCTTGAACGGCCCTTCCTTGACCTCGACCTCTTTCTTGCAGGCCACCGGGCAGGCATGGCAGGTGGGATCGTTGACCAGGATCGTGTCCTTGACGTACTCGCCGCTGAGCAGCTCGGCGCGCTCGCCGAAAGCAGGTCTCCTGGCCGTTGCGCACCGGCAGCGCGCCGATGTTGCTGGTGATGTTCATCAGCACGTTGGTGCCGTAGACCGACAGCCCGCCCTTGCGCGGCGAGGTCAGGACCCGCTCGTCCGATGAGCTGCGCCAGGGCGACCTTCTGCGCCGCCTTGAACGCCTCTTTGTCGGCCGGCCGCGGCCGGTTGGCGTGCTCGCCCTTGATCACGATCGCCTTCAGGTTCTTGCTGCCGCCCACGCAGCCGGTGCCGCCGCGGCCCGAGGAGCGATCGTTCTCGTTCATCCAGCAGGCGAACTTCACCAGGTTCTCGCCGGCCGGGCCGATGGCGATGACGCTGAGGTCCTTGGCGCCGCCGTGGCGCTCCTGCAGGATCTTGATCGTCTCATGGACGTGCTTGCCCCACAGATCGCTGGCATCGTGCAGCGTCACCTTGCCGTCCTCGACGTAGGCGTAGACCGGCTTCTCGGCCTTGCCCTTGAAGACCAGCCCGTCGAACCCGGCCCACTTGAGCCGCGCCGCCGACCAGCCGCCGTGGTGCGAGTCGGTCACGGTGCCGGTGAGCGGCGACTTGGTGCACGACGGCCATGCGGCCGCTCAGGTTCACGTCGGTGCCGGTCAGCGGCCCGTTCATGAAGCAGAGGATGTTGTCCGGCGAGAGCGGATCCACCGGCGGGCCGTTGTCGAAGACGTACTTCACTCCCAGGCCGCGCGCGCCGATGTACTTGCGCGCATCTTCGTCCGCGATCGGCTTGTACTCGATCTGGCCCTGTGGTCAGATCGATCCAAGCCACCCGATTGGTATAACCACCAAGTTCCATTGATCCACCTCCTCGTGTGTGTGGGTGTAGTGAAGGGCTGGTTCTCAGTCGAAGCCCTGGCAGAAGGTAACAAAAAGCCGGGGGGCGCTATGTAAAGCTGTCATAGCGTCCCCCGGCGCTTTCAACGACCTGAGGATCAAATTGGATTTGCATCCCCGGGCCCCGCTCGCTCAAAGGCAGGAGTAGGTCTCGGAGTTTCATCTTTGAAAATTCGCAGAACGCTCAAAAGCGTAGAGTATCTTACACTTTGCATCTTACACCGCTCTTGCCCGTCGCGCAAATTCCATCAGACAGCCACTGCCCCACATGGCCGATCAAAGACCCTGGAAATGATGCTGAAACTCGTCGCCGACCGCGGCTTCCACGGCGATCGCAAACGCGTTGAAGCGCGCAATGAGGTTGCGTCCAACAGGGGTAACAGTTGCTCCCCCGCCGCCTGCGCCGCCGACGTGTCGCTCCACCAGGCGCATGCCCAATCCCTCTTCCATCTCTTCGAGTCGTTCCCATGCGAGGCGATACTGCACTCCCATTCGTTCGGCTGCAGCGCTGATCGATCCGGTTGCCTCAACCGCTTCCAATAGCTGCACTCGCCAGTGGCTGAGCGCAACGCGGCCGCCACGCTCGATCCATAAATTGACATGTGGGGCAAGATCGACAGGTATCTCTATGTTCACAGCGGGCACCTCACAAATTTGAAATCGTTGACGCAGTTGTAACGCCATGCTACAATTTTCGCAACTCGCTCGACCGTTGGTTGCATCTCTGTTAAATAGTTCCGCTGTCATTGTGTAACCCACCGGATGGATATCGTATCTAATCGGAAGGTGTACTTATATCAAGAGGAGGAACTCGGGACATGGCGTTATTGAACGCGCAGATCCGCAAGGATGTGCAACAGGCGCTTGCCGATGTGAAGACCCCGGTGGTTTTCAAAGTCTTCACCCAGGAGATCGAGTGCCAGTACTGCAAGGAGACCCGTGAACTGGTGGAGGAAGTTGCTTCGCTGTCCGACAAGCTCTCCATCGAGGTCTACGATCTGGTCAAGGATCAGGCCATCGCGGAAGAACTCGGCGTCGACAAGGTTCCGGCCGTTGCAGTCATTGGCAAGAAGGACTACGGGATCCGCATGTTCGGCGTCCCATCGGGCTATGAGTTTGGCAGCCTGATCGAGAGCATCAAGCTCGTCTCTGAAGGCGAGTCGGGTCTCTCACCCGAAACCAAGAAGCAGGTAGCCAAGCTAACCAAGCCGGTGAAGATCCAGGTCTTCATCACCCCTACCTGACCCTACTGCCCGCGAGCCGTGTTGCTCGCGTACCAGCTGGCCATGGAGAGCGACCTCATTCAGGCGCATATGGTCGAGGTCATCGAGTTCCCCTTCCTTGGCAACAAGTATGATGTCATGGGCGTTCCCCGCACCGTGATCGATGAAACCATCCACATCGAGGGTGCAGTGCCCGAACCGATGTTGATGCATGAGTTCGAGAAGCTGTTGAAGTAGATTTTTGAGGCCGCGCCAGCCTGTCGACAGGCCGGCGCGGCCTTGCTTGGCAGGTATTGTAAGCAAGTTTCTTGACGCGTTCTATCGCCCTGCTCTATATTTGTACAATCAACTGACGAGATTCGCCCCACGCAAGACGACGTGGCGCAAGCATAACCAGTAGGAGGGGCACTGTGACTACGACAGCAGAGGCGACGAAGCCCGCAGCCACCAAGGGCGGCGGGCTCGCCGGCATGGTGGTGGCTGACAGCAGCATTGGTTTCGTGGACGGCACGAACGGCATCCTCGAGTATCGTGGTTACGATATCCGGGTGTTGGCCGAGCACAGTACATTCGATGAAGTCGCTTATCTGCTGTGGAACGGCCATCTGCCTACAGCCCAGGAATTGGATGAGATGAAGCGGCAAGAACGCGCCTGCCGGTTCATGCCGCCCGAGATATTCATGGCTCTACGCAACATGCCGCGTAATGCAGATCCCATGGCCGTCATGCGCACCGCGACTTCCATGCTCGCCCACTACGATCCGGAATCCGAGGACAACGCGGCCGTAGCGCATCAGCACAAGGCGTGTCGTCTGTTGGGTCAGATTTCAGGTGTGCTGGCGGCTTACGAGCGCATGCGTCGCGGTGAAGACCCAGTCAAACCGCGTATGGATCTGGATCATGCCGCCAATTTTCTTTGGATGTTGACGGGAGAGGATCCCGATCCGCAGGCAGCGAAGGCGCTAGACCAGTATCTGTTACTTCTGGCCGAACACGAACTTAACGCGTCGACCTTCACAGCTCGTGTCATTGCTTCGACCGGGTCCGATCTGCATTCGGCCATCACCGGCGCGATGGGCGCCCTTAAGGGTCCCGCACACGGTGCAGCAGTGCAGGAGGCGATGGAGCAGTTCCTTGAAGTGGGCACGCTGGAGAATGTCGAACCATGGTTCGAGAGCTTGCAGGGCACCGGTCGTCGCGTCATGGGCATCGGGCATCGCGTCTATAAAGTGCGTGATCCCCGTGCCGAGCCGTTGATGAAGAACGTGCTTGCCATGGTTGAGGCAACAGGCGAGCGTCAGTGGTTTGATATCGCACACAAGCTGGAAGCGTTGGCAATGGAAGACGAATACTTTCGCTCCCGCAACCTCAGTGCCAACGTCGACTTTTACTCTGCGCCGCTGCTCTACTCCATCGGAATTCCGGTGGATGCATTCACCTGCATGTTTGCGATGAGTCGTATTGTGGGCTGGACTGCGCACGTCTACGAGCAACAGGCCAACAACCGCCTGATCCGCCCGCTCTCGAATTGGGTTGGCGAGCACCAGCTCCCGTGGATCCCTATCGGGCAGCGCGGCTAAAGCGCGTACGTGCCGGGCACCACGGAAGCGCCCGGCACGTGGTGCCTGACCGCTTGCTAGGTCCAGTGTTGCTGTTTAGCGAAGTGCAGTAGTTCATCTCGGAACTGCGGCGCAGCGATCTTCACGAGCGCATGGACGCGCTCGCGTACGCTCCGTGCAAACAAGTCCGCTACACCATATTCTGTCACGATGTAGCGCACATGATTGCGCGTGGTCACCACACCCGCGCCCGGTTTCAGCATCGGCACGATCCGGCTGATTGTTCCATCCTTCGCAGTTGCGGGCAGCGCGATGATGGGCATCCCACCCGGTGAGCGCAGCGCACCGTACATGAAGTCCATCTGACCTCCCACGCCGCTATAGAACAGTGTCCCGATCGAATCAGCGCATACCTGTCCCGTTAGATCCACTTCCAACGCCGAGTTGATAGCGACTTGCTTGTTGTTCTGAGCGATCACGAAGGGATCATTTACATAATCCTGTGGATGGAACTCGAACAATGGGTTGTTATCCATATAGTCGTATAGCCGCTGTGAGCCCAGGGCAAACCCGGCAACGCATTTCCCCTTGTGGATTGTCTTCGCTGCGTTGGTCAGCACGCCGGTCTCGATCAGCTCGATGACTCCGTCGGAGAAGAGCTCCGTGTGAACGCCCAGGTCCTTCTTATCCTTCAGGTATAACAGCACTGCGTCCGGGATTTCGCCGATGCCCATCTGCATGGTCGCGCCATTCGGGATCAAATCGGCGATGTTGGCCGCGATCTGTTTCTGCAGCTCACCCGGCGAGCCCATCGGGACTTCGACAATGGGATAGCTGACCGGCACGATGTGCGTCAGCCGGCTGACGTGGATGAAGCTATCACCCAGCGCGCGCGGCATCTGGTCGTTTACTTCAGCGATCACGATGTCGGCTGACTCAGCAGCCGGCTTGGTCAGACCCACTTCGACGCCAAATGTGCAATAGCCATGCTCGTCCGGCGGAGAACAGTGGATCATCGCGACCTTTGGTTTCAGCAGGCTGGGGTCGCGAAGCGCACGCGGGATCTGGCTCAGGAAGATCGGCGTGAAATCCGCTCGTCCGTCATTGACTGCCTTGCGCACGTTGTGGCTGATGAATAAGGAATTGACGCGTAGGTGCCCTTCCATCTCCGGCGCGACATACTCGGCGGGGCCGATCGTCAGCACCTGGACGATCTCGACATCTTCCAGCTCGGTCGCGCGGCGGACGAGCGCACCTAACAATTCCTTGGGCACACTGCAATTGCCGGTCATAAAAATGCGATCGTGCGACTTGATCTCCTGGACCGCCATGTCGGCGGAACACAACTTGTTATGGTAGGAGGGCGCTCTCATCCAATACCTCCGAGCGACTCGCGCAAGGCCGGGTGCACGATTTTGCCGTCATAGGTGTTCAGCCCGTGGCGCAGGGCCCGGTCGCTGGTAAGCGCCTGGTTCAAACCTTTATTGGCGATCTCTTGGATGTAGGGCCAGGCGGCGTTGTTGACCGCGTGGGTGGTGGTGCGAGCAATCACGCCGGTCATATTTGGCACACAGTAGTGGATAACCCCTTCCTCAATGTAGGTGGGATTCTGATAGGTGGTGGGATGGCTTGTCTCCACGCAACCGCCCTGATCGATAGAGATGTCCATGATGACAGAGCGGGGCTTCATCGTGCGCACCATCTCGCGCGTCACGACGTGGGGCGTCCGGGCGCCGGGGATGAGCACCGCGCCCACCAGGACATCCGCTCGCTTGACCGCGCGCGCCACGTTGAAGTCATAGGCCACGATGGTGTCCACGAGGCAACCGCGATCCTCAAGTTCCTGCAGTCGGCGCACGTCCGCATCCAGGATGGTGACATGCGCTCCCGCAGCCTTAAACATGCGGGCCGCGTTTGCGCCCACGATGCCTGCGCCGAGGATGATCACTCTCGCGGGCGGAACACCGGGCACACCTCCCAGCAAGATGCCATGGCCGCCCTCATTATTTTGAAGCAATTGGGCTGCGATTGAGGCGATCATGCGGCCGGCAATCTGGCTGGCCGCGGCCAGAACGGGCAGATGCCCTTGCCCATCCTGAATGGTCTCGTAAGCAATCGCCGTGATCTTGCGCTCAAGCAACAATTCGACCTTGCGGGGGTGAGCGACTGCGAGGTGCAAAAATCCGCACAGCGTTTGTCCCGGGTGCAGCAGCTCAAATTCGGGCAGCAGGGGGCGCGAGACAATAAGGATCATATCGGAGCGGCCGTACACCTCCTCGACAGAGTAGACGATTTGCGCGCCGGCGTTGCGGTAACGCTCGTCGTCGAATCCGCTGCCTTGCCCGGCGTCGCGCTCGACATAGACGCGGTGGCCCTGGTGCGTCAGAATTTCCACCCCCATAGGCGTCAATCCCGCGCGATAGTCAAAAGGTCGTTTTTGCTTGGGGATTCCGATGTCCATGAAGTGCCTCCTCTTTGAGGTGAGCGTCCTGTGGACCGGCCTTCAATTCGGGGCCGGCATCACCCATCCAGCCAGCGGCGGATCGCGTCTTTTACGGTTGTAGCTTCGGCGGGCAGTTCCACCGGTGGGTTGCGCTGCCGTGAAACGATGTCAGCGAGCGTTCCTTCGTGGTAGCCTACTTTGAATTCGCTGAACTTCAGGCCGTGTGCTGTGGAGATGACCACCACGCGTTGTCCCGGTTCAATTACGCCTTGCGCGGCGAGCTTGCGCGCGACCGCCAGAGCCACACCCGTGTGCGGATCGGCGAACAGTCCACGCCGGTCGGCCAGGGCGCAGGCGTCCGCCAGCTCGTCCTCGCTGGCCTGCTCCACGACGCCGCCGAAATCGCGTAAAGCGAGGACTGCCTTCTCATAACTGACAGGATTGCCGATCCGAATGGCAGATGCGGCGGTCGAGCCTGCCGTTATGGGTTCCAGCCGGTCAAACCCTCGCCGATACGCCAGATACAAGGGATTGGCGCGCTGCGCCTGCGCTGCAGCTAAGCGCGGCAACCGGTCGATCAGGCCGAGCGCCTTCGCCATCGCCAGCCCCTTAGCCAGCGCTGAGATGTTGCCCAGGTTTCCGGACGGAAGGACGATCCAGTCGGGCGCGGACCAGTCGAGCTGTTGGATGATCTCAATGCCGACCGTCTTCTGGCCCTCGACGCGAAGCGAGTTCATCGAGTTAGCCAGGTAGATCGAATCGTCCTGCGTGACCTCCTGGACAATTCGCATGCAGCCATCGAAGTCCGTGTCCAGCGCCAGGACGCGCGCGCCGTGTGCGATGGGCTGGATGAGCTGCGCCGTGGTGATCTTGCCCTTCGGCAGAAAAACAATGGTGGGGATGCCGGCCGCTGCGCCGTAGGCGGCCAGCGCGGCCGAGGTGTCGCCGGTCGATGCGCAGGCTACGGCGCGCACAGCCGTGTTTCCGGTCGCCATGATATGGTTGACCGCGCTGACCAGCACGGTCATGCCCAGGTCTTTGAACGAACCGGTATGGCTGATGCCGCACTGTTTGACCCACAGCTCGTCCAGTCCAAGATCGCCGGCCAGGCGCGGCACGGGCAGGAGCGGCGTCCACCCTTCGCCCAGCGTGACGATGCGATCCGTCTTGATCTGCGGCAGCACCCACTCCTGTTTCGCCCAGACGCCCGAAGCCCCGTGCCGCAAGTTGAACAGGGTGCGCCAAGCGCCACCATCGCGAGCGCTGGCCAGGGCGGCCTCATCGTGTGCTACTTCCAGAAGCCCGCCGCACTTGGGGCAGCGGTAGATCACGCTGAATACATCATAGTGGCCTGTGCAGCCGCGTACGCAGCGGTAGGAGGCCGTGAGTGGGCAGTGGTGTTCTGGCACGTTCACATCCAACGATTGTTTGACGCTGAGTGTAGCACTAGCGGTCCGTTTGGGCAAAGCCCGTCCGTTCTTGTTAGCACAAATGAAATGGACTAGAATGATCCTGAGGAGTTGCGAAAGGCTACCCACCATGGTCGATCCCCAACAGTCGCTACTGACACCCACTGATCTGGCGCGGTTTATTGCCGAGCACCGGATCGATGCGCAGATTGTGCCCGTAGGGATGGAGACTCCTACCGTGCCCGCGGCCGCCGCGGCGCTCGGCGTCCAGGCAGCGCAGATCATCAAAACGCTCCTCTTCCTGGTCAAGGACGAGGCGGTCGTGGTGATTGCGAGCGGCGACACGATCGTGGATCGGCGGCCGCTGGCCGGCCGGTTCGGCGTGGGCAAGAAGCAGGTGAAGCTGGCCGATTCGCAAACCGTGATGCGCGTTACCGGCTATCCGGTCGGCGGCGTGCCCCCCTTCGGACACGCGATGTCAGCACCCGTGTTCCTGGATGAGCAGATCCGCATTTGGGGAGTGGTCTACGGCGGCGGCGGCGACGATCATACGCTGCTGCGGGTCCCGACCTCCGAATTGGCGCGCATCACGCTTGGGGAATGGATCGCATTATCATGATTCAGAACTGCCCCTGCATCGAACCAGCGTATCCGGTCAGTTCGACATAGCCATCGCCAGACACTGCCCGCGCACCCAGGGTTCCCGTGACCCGGACAGCACCCTCCCAGTACGAGTAGGACACATTCATTTCCTGGTCCTGAAGGTGCGGTGTGATTGTCAGGCTCAGCTCCGCAGAAGGGATATCCAGCCGCCAACCCGACGGATATTCTGCGTCGGTGTGTGGGCTGCGCCAGCGCCCCGTGGTTTGAAGTGAGAAGTAGGGGCGGCCCTCGCGGCCGCCCTCCTCCGTCGTCAGAGTCAGTGTCGCTCCGCTTGCGGCAATAAGCGTCCCGCTCGAGAAAGCATCGACGCTGCCATCATTGCGGCGCAATTGGAATACCATCAATTCAGTGTCGTTATCGAGCTGGATGCTAAACCAGTCCCACCCCACCTGCTCGCGACCCAGAGCGCTTGTGCTGTATTCGTGATCCATCCATCCCAGGCCGCTCACGGTGAGGGTCTTGCCCTGCACCGTCACCGTGCCCTCCGCCGCCATGCGCGTCAGGCTGTAGTAGATGGAGGCGTTGGTCGTCTCCTCTCCCTTTTGCGAGTACCCCTGGTCGCCCTGCAGGACGGGGCCCTTCATGTCCGTTAGCTCGAGATTGAGCTGGATATCACCCGCGGCCGCGGTCAGCCTTTGGGGCGCCATGCGATAGGGTAAACTCCGGCTTCCCAGGACTGCTTCGCCCGTCACCGACCAATCTTCCAGCCAGACGCGAAACGGCTCGGCCTGCGCGCCGGCAACGCCGCCTGCGCCCCGCGCCAACTTCTCAAAGGCGGTGTGCCTGCCACCCGCTACGTCGGTGATTGCGAAGTGCGCCATATAGACCTGGTCTGCCGCCCAGTCAGAGGTGCGCGCCGCGCGTTGGTCCGGCGGTGTGAGCGCACGGCGAAAGAACGTGAGTTGATACCCGAAGTGCTCGCCGTTTTCGCTCTGGAGATTGCCTGTGTAGTACCACCACTCGGTCTGGTAATCCTCGTGCGGCCCGTGATCCTGCGGGAACTGGGGTACGATTCCGGGCTGCGCCTGCGCAAACCCAGCCGTGTCCGCCGGAGCGGCCTCGGCCACCAGGCTCGCGCGCACCTCGCGTCCGTTCGCGCGGCCACACCGCCCAAGTCGCAGCCGCGACGGCCACTACCACCATTACAATCCAGATCCGTTTCATTCGCCCCTCAATGCCTCGGCCGCAGCCATTCGGCCCAGCCGGAGCGCTGGATACGCGCCGGCTAACAACGCGGCCACTACTGCCAGGGCCAGCGCCTGGGCAAAGACCTTGGGATCCGCAAAGAGCTGCATCGTCCACCCGAACGAGCGCCGGTTGATGATGAAGATCAGCACGACCGCCAGGGCTAAGCCGGTCGGCATTGCCAGCAGCCCTGCCACTGTCCCCATCAGTCCGGTCTCCAGGAACACCAGCCCGCGCAACTGCCCTACGGTCAGCCCCACCGCGCGCAGCAGTCCCAGCTCGCGCGCCCGTTCGAGTTGCAGCGAAAGCAGCGCGGCCAGCACGCCGATGAACGCCACTACGGCGGCAAGCAACTGCAGCGCGCCCGTGATGGCGAACGCTCGATCAAACACGGCCAGCGCCTCGTCACGCAGCACCGCATTCGGCCGAACGATGACATCCTGCACGCCCGTCAGCGCACCGCGCAGGCCGTCCACCGTGCGATCAATATCCTCGCCGGGTTCCAGAACCATGAAGCACCGCGGTGACCGCCGTGTCATTCCAGTTCGTCCGGTACAGATCGAGCCCCATCATGACGGTGCCCTGGCTGCTGGAATAGTCGCGATAGATGCCCGCGACAGGAAAGTCCTTGGGGCCGTGGTCGGTGAATAGGGTGACCCTCGCATCGCGGGCCGGCAAGTTGAGACGGTTGGCCAAAGGCTCGCTCGCCAGCACTGCACCGTTCTTAACGGCCTGGCGCACATTTTCACGCGTTCCATCGGTCGATACGAAGATCCTTGGCGCCGTGAAGTCCTCATCGGATACGGCCGCAATGCCGATCGGCCCTTCGGGCGACGACACATCCGTCGATCGCAGGACGTCCCACCGCGTGACGCCAGGCCATGTGCTCACCACTTCGCTGACGCGCGGGTCCAGCGGCGCCGGCGAGCGCGTGGCCGTCAGCGCGGGGGCTGACACGTATATGTCGCCCCACAGGGTTTGCCCCAGCCAGGCCTCGACCGTGGTGCGGAAGCTGCCGACCATCAAACCCACGCCGATTGTCACCGAAACCGCCACCATCAGGGCCGCCACCGCGACAGCGGTTCGGCTCAGCGCACCCGTCACGCTGCGTGGGGCCATCCGCCCTGTCACGCCGAAGAGCGCGTTGGTCAGCGGCAACACTCGGAGATTGAACACGAGCGTCGCCAGGGGCGCCAGGAACGCGAAACCGATGGTGAGCAGGAAGATGCCGCCGAAACTCACAACGAGCGAGCGGGTCGGCAGCAGAAGCAGTACCGCGCCAAGGGCGATCGCCCCCAATCCGGCCAGGGAGATGACCGGGATCAGCCGCCGTGCTTTGTCCTCCAGCCCCGAGCGGGTCAACGCCATGCGCGGTGGGACAGTCGATGCCTCCCACGCAGGCAGCGCTGCGGATACCACCGTGGCGGTCACCCCCGCGAGCGCACCCTTAATGAGACTTTCCGGTGGGATGACAATACCGCGCACCGTTACCACGAAATAGAGGTCGTTGATCGTTTGGGTGACCAACCGCACTGCACCCTGGCCGAGCAGGACGCCCAGTCCCAGGCCCAACGCAGAACCCAGCAACCCCACCAGGGCGGCCTCGCCCAGCACCAGCCATGCCACCTCCTGCCGCGTGACGCCCAGGCAGCGCAAGGCGCCGAACAGCGGCCGCCGCTGCACGACCGAAAAGGTCATGGTGTTGTAGATGAGGAACATGCCGACCACCAGGGCCAGCAAGCTTAAGGCTGTCAGGTTGGTGCGGAATGCAGTCGTCATCTGTTCAACCGCGCCGGTGCGCGCGCGGAGACGGGGATGATGCGTGCATCGTCGGGCAACAGCGCACGGATCGCATCGAGGCTGGAAGCGTCACCGGGAGGGACGATGAGATCGATGTGGCTCAGCCTGCCCACCTGCCCCAGCGTTTCCTGCGCGGTAGCGATATCCGCCAATACGATGCCTTCGAGCGCGCGGCGCGCCAGCCGGTCCTCGGGGCGCAGCAGTCCGGCGATGAACCCCGTGGAGGGCCGACCGGCCGCGCTGAATTCGACTGTGTCGCCAAGGCCGAGATTGTAGTCCTCAGCCAGCCCCTCGGAGACAAGCAGCGCGCCGGGCCGCGTCAAAAATGTGACGAGCTGGCCGATCTCGGCCGGGCTGTTTGCCGAGCCAGCGCTCTCTGCCGCAAGATACGAGCGAAACGGGTCCTCTGCGAAGGGGTCTATGCCCAGCAATTGGATCGGCCGGTTGCCGAGCTGGGGGGAGATGATGTAATCCGTCACGACCGGCGCACTGGCGATGCCCGTGCCGGTGGTTCGCAGGCGGGCATAGATCGACTCGTCCAGCCCGGCCGGCCCGCCGATAATCTGGTGTGTCGCCTTGCCCGCGATCGTTTCGGTGCTCAGGTCGAACGCGCGGCTGGCTGCGCTGTTTGCAAGATCGATCGCCACCATGACGGCTACGCCCAGCGTGATGCCGATGATCATCAGCACAGTCTGCCAGGGATGACGCAGGAGATAACGCCATCCGACGTTGAAGAGCGCCTGGCTCACCGTCCCACTTCGCTCTCGCTTCGCGGATCCTGCCGCGCGGCAGTAGGGGCGGGTCTTGCACCCGCCCGGCTTGCACCCGCCTGGCTGGCACCCGCCCGGCTTGCACCCGCCCGGCTGGCACCCGCCCGGCTGGCACCCGCCCGGCTGGCACCCGCCCCTACGACCGCAGTGGCGAAGCCGGGTTTTGAAGTGGGATCGAATTCCAGCTTTCCATCGCGTAAGTGGTACACACGGTCCGACCAGGCGGCCGATTCGGGGCTGTGGGTGACCATCAACAGATTTTTGCCCGCCTGCCGCGTCAGCCGGTCCAACAGCGCCAGCACTGACTCCCCGGTGTTCTCATCAAGGTTGCCGGTTGGCTCGTCGGCCAGCACAAGCTGGGGATCATGGACCAGGGCACGCGCGATGGCGATGCGCTGCTGCTCGCCACCCGAGAGTTTGTCGGGATACGCGCCCGCGCGATCCAGCAACCCGACCGCCTGGAGCAATGGTTCGGCCTGTTGGCGCGCGGCTTTCGGCGTCGCGCCGTTTAGTTCGACCGGCAAGGTCACATTTTCAATGACCGTCAGGGTGGGAATCAGGTTAAAGAACTGGAACACGAAGCCGATGTGCCGGCGGCGAAACAGGGTGCGATCCCGCTCGCTCATGGCAGTCAGCTCTTGACCCCCTATCCACACCTGCCCGCCGTCGGGTCGATCGATCCCGCTTACGACGTTCAACAGCGTGCTTTTGCCGCTCCCGCTCCGGCCGACCAGCGCGACAAACTCGCCCCGGCAAAACTCTGCCGATGCGTTCTGGAGCACAACCCGTCGCCGGTCGCCTTCCTGGTAGGCCTTGGAGAGGTTCAGGAGCCGCACGAACGGGACTCCCGCGTCCGCGGGCTCATTTCCGTTATTTTCGATGGATTTTGGCTGGCGATTCATGGCCCAAGCTTAACCGAATGTGGTCTTGCCGGCAGTAAGCCCACCACCGATTAGACAAAGCTTATACAAGTTCCTCCAAGGGCAGGAGCAAGATGCGCCCAAACATGAAGCCGCACAGGTGACTCTCACTTGTGCGGCCTCAATTGGCTGTCCTGAGTCAGCAGACACTCATCCCACTGGCGTCGGCACCACCCTTCGGCCCGCCTCAAATGCCCTCCGGTTCAACTCCACGAATTTCGCCGGCACGCGTTCGGTGATCACCGCGAGCCACGCATCGGCCGTCAGTCCGGGCGCAAGGCCCTCGTGCTCAACCAGGGCAGACAGCGCGCCGAGCAGCACGACGTTGGCGGCTTTGGCATTGCCCAGTTCGGCCGCGATCCGCTCGCCTTCTATGTACACGGCCTTGTCCGTGACCTGGCTGATCGCGTTGCGCACCCGTTCGTCGTCCGGGTAAGGCTGGCCGCCGGATGTCACGGTGATCGGCTCAATGGCCTGCAGATTGACCACAACCAGCGCGTCCCGGCGAAGCTGCCCCAGGCTGCGCAGCGCCTCCGCTTTTTCGAATGCCAGGTACACGTCCACCTCGCCCGCGCCCACCAGGGGCGAATAGACGACCTTGCCCCAGCGCACGAAACTCGTCACGCTGCCCCCGCGCTGCGACATGCCGTGGACCTCGGCCTGCTTGGCCTGGAAGCCGGCCTGCAACCCGACATTCACCAGCACATCGCTCGCCAGGATCGTCCCCTGGCCTCCCACACCCGCGAGGAGGAAATTAACCGTATCCCTCATCGTTGACCTCCTCAATTCGCCGACGGGCGGAATTTAATGGCGTCGCGCGGGCAGATCTGCGCACACACTTCGCAGCCGGTGCATGCCGCGGCATCGATCAACGCCTTCGGCCGGCCTGTCTTCTCGTCCAGCTCATCGCTCTTCAAGATCGCAGGACATCCTATGCGGAAACAAAGCGTGCAGCCGTTGCAGACGTCAGCCAGCACCTCCAGCGGCACCCAGCGTTTGCGTGCGGCGGGCAGCAACGCACACTCTTCGCGGGTGATCAGCACGGTCGGCTC
Source organism: uncultured Chloroflexia bacterium (assembly GCA_963774265.1). Taxonomy (GTDB): domain Bacteria; phylum Chloroflexota; class Anaerolineae; order CG2-30-64-16; family CG2-30-64-16; genus JALOOB01. The sequence goes on from CAVZDU010000001.1 coordinate 744,431, forward strand.
GTCGAGTTTCAGATACTCCTTGAGCGTCTTCTCGATCTCCTCGACAGCGTACGCGGGTACGGTTTTGACGTGCCGGATACCGCATGCGCGCACAAGCGGTTCGATTTCGATGACCGGCGCTTCCTGCCCTTGCAGCGTATGCCCGGTGCCCGGGTTCTCCTGATGGCCGGTCATGCCCGTCACCCGGTTGTCCATGATGATCGTGACGATCGGCGCCTGGTTGTATGCCGCGTTGATGAGCGCCGGGATGCCGGTGTGGAAGAAGGTCGAGTCGCCCAGCACGGCCACATGGTGCTCGGGGCTGCCGGCCTTGGCCGCGCCGTGCGCCACGCCGATGCTCGAACCCATTGCACCGCAAGTATGGATGGCGCTCAGCGGCGGGATCATGCCCAGGGTGTAGCAGCCGATGTCGCCGTTGACGGGCACTTTGAGCTTGTTCAGCACGTAAAATGCCCCGCGGTGCGGGCATCCGGGACACAGCACTGGCGGCCGAGCCGGCAGCTGGCCGACCTGAACGTCGACGAGGGGCACGTGCGCCCCTGCGGGCAACAGGCCTGCGTCGATCGCCGCTTCGCGCACCACGCGCGGATCGAACTCGCCGACGATCGGGAAAATGGACTTTCCTTCGCAAGGGATGCCCATGAGCCTGACCGCCTCTTCGATGAACGGGTCGAGCTCCTCGATGACGATCAACCGGTCCACCGATGCGGCGAAATCACGGATCAGCTTCTCGGGGAGCGGCCACGTCATCCCCAGCTTCAGCACCGAAGCGCCCGGGAAAACCTCTTTGGCGTACTGGTACGAAACGCCCGCGGTGATGATGCCCAGCGACCGGTCACCCGTCTCGATGCGGTTGAAGGGATAGCTCTCGGCAAAGAGCGCCACGTCCTTCATGCGCTGCTCGATCACCGGGTGGCGCGCTCGCGCGTGGGCCGGCAGCATGACGTACTTGGACAGGTTGCGGGGAAACTTGCTGATAATGGCCGGGCGCTCCTGTCGCTCGCCCAACATCACCGCGCTTGCAGAGTGGCAGATGCGCGTGGTCATCCGGAGGAGCACAGGGGTGTCGAACTGCTCGCTCAGATCGAACGCGGCCACCATGATGTCCTTGGCTTCCTGGCTGTCGCTCGGCTCCAGGCAGGGGATGCGCGCAAACTTCGCAAAGGTGCGGTTGTCCTGCTCGTTCTGGCTGGAGTGCATCGCCGGGTCATCGGCGGAGATGATGATCAGGCCCGCCTCCATGCCGGTCATGGACACGTACATGAACGCGTCCGCGGCGACGTTAAGTCCCACATGCTTCATGGATGCGAATGCGCGGCGGCCGGCATATGCCGCGCCGATCGCGACATCGAGCGCTACCTTTTCGTTCGTGGCCCACTCGGCATAGACATTGGGGAACCGGGCAAACTCTTCGAGAATTTCGGTGCTGGGGGTTCCAGGATAAGCGGAGGCGACAGCTACGCCCGCCTCCCACGCGCCGCGCGCTACGGCTTCATCGCCGGAGAGCAATCGGATCACTTTTCAAACCTCCGTTGGTCATTCAACTGGCGGACTTTAGGATATACCCATTGGCCGCTTTCGGCCATGATTCTTGTCAGTATCCCGCAGAAAATGCGACAGGGTCACGCGATCTCCGTCCCACCAGACGGTTCCACGTGGATCACGACGCGGCCCAGGTTTGGCACCTGGTTGCGCAGCATGCTTTCAACGCGTTCGGTCATCGTGTGCGCCTCGATAATCGGCAGGGCCGAATCCATCGTGCAGTGGAAGGTCACCTGCATCTCGCCGCCGACGCGCCGTACGGTCACATCGTGCGGCTTGCAACCCAGGCTGTTTTCGGCGTCCATGTTGAGCAGGATCTCCCGCACCAGCTCTTCATCCGCCGAGCTGGCGTTCTTGCGCACCAATGCGTCGCCGGTCGGCTCGATATGCGTCATGACTTGATCGATCGCCGGCAGCATCTTGCGAAGCGCATCCTCGAAGGCCGTCGCCTGTTCGTGCGCCTCTTCCACGGTCAGCGTATCGCTGACCTCCAGGTGCAGCTCCAACAGGTGTCCCCCGCTCTGCAGATCGTAAATTCGCACGCCGTGCGCGCCCATGCCGTGCTGCGCGGCCAGCATCCGTACACTGGTGAGCACCCCCTCATGGTCCGACTTGACCGGGTCCACCTGCACAACAACATCCGCCCCAGGCAGAATTTGGCGCACCGCCGCTTCGGCTGCCACCGCGATCTGATGCGTTCGTTCCAGCGGCGTATCGCGCGCAATCGTCAGGCGCACATCCGCGAAGCTCTCCGGCCCGCTGCGACGCACCCGCACCTGCTTAACTTCCAACACCCCCGGCACTCGCACGGCCCGCATGACGTCACTGCGCACCGATGTGGGCACACCATCGATCAGCGCAGCCACCGTGCGTCCACCGAGCTGCATGCTGACGTAGACTACGATACCCGCCACCATGAGTGCGGCCATTGCATCGGCTTTCGCCAGCAGCGGGATGCCGAGCCGCGCTGACAGCCACACACAGGCCAGACCCACGATGACCACCGCCGACGACCAGATGTCCGTGGAGAAATGGAGCGCGTCGGCCTCCAGGGCCTGGCTGTCATATTTCTTGGCGGTCCGGTACAGAATTCGCGACCGCGTCCAGTCGATGGCAATCGCGATGATCATAACGATAAATGCCCAGATACTCGCTTGGACGTGAACTTCCTCAAAGAAGAGGCGGCGAATGGCCTCGTAGATGATCCAGACACAGGTGCCGAGGAGCAGGAGGGTCTCGAATAGAGCGGAAAGGTTTTCGACCTTGCCGTGGCCGTAGTTGTGTTTTTCATCCGCGGGCCTGCCCGACACTCTCACCGCAAGCAGCGTCACGACGGCCGCGACGAGGTCCAACGCACTGTGGGCAACTTCCGCCAGGATGCCCAAACTGCCGGTCATGATGCCGACGATCAGCTTGAACAGGGTGAGAAAAATCGCTGCAACGACTGAACTGAGCGCGGCCCCGTGTTTTTCGCGCGTGGCCGTGGCCTCCTTACTCTCATAGACTGCGGTCATACCTGCCTCAATCGCGTTTCGGTGAGCTGCAACTCACCCCACTCCGCTGTCGCTTCGAGGATGCGTCGAAGGGCGGCAATTTACACGGCGGTTGTTCTATTGCGGTGTGAGCTTGTCGGTCACGAGGCTGGCCAGGAATGTGCGCACAGAACCGTCCATAAAGCTGACGGTGATGTTCATGTCCTTGCCCTCAGGTGCGATTTCGGTAATCTGCCCTGGCCCGAACCGTTGGTGGTAAACGTCCATTCCCTGGCGAAACGCCGGCGGCGGCCCGCTCGCTTTTCTCGCGGCCGGCGTCTGAGACGACAGATTCGCCTGGCGTTCGTACCACATCTCCGCATACACGTTCAACCGCTCCGGCACCGTAAGCTTGGGGGTGAACTCACCCGCCCGGCGCCGCGCCTGGCTGAGCAGGGGCATCAACACCTGCTTGCGTGTTTGGGGCACTCCGGTATTCTGGGCGAGCTGCGCGGTGGCGCGCGAAAGCGCCGACTCCAAACGACGCAGCGGATTGCAGGGTTCATCATCCGCATCGATGCTGACCAGGATCACCCCATGCTCCCTGCACACGGTTTCTCTCGCATCCTCGCGCTCTTGCTCCTGCTCCACCTCCAGGTCACTTTTCCGGCGTTTTTTCTCGCGACCTTCCAGGCCCACGAAGCGGATCGCCACATTGATATCGCGATAGAGGTAATCCAGCTTCAGCTTCCGGTTGGTGTCAGGGTTGATCAGCCATTCGGGAGAAACATTCAGCTCCGCATCGAAGCCTTCGAAAACCCGCGCCAGAACTTCGCGCCAGCCGTTGACAAGGTTGGGTTGCATGGTTGACTCACTGTGAATGAAATGAACGTGCGCCCCCCGGAAAGGGTTAGCGCACGTTTTCACCGACATAATATCACGGGAGACAGGCTCTGTCAAAGCACCCACACGTTCGGGGGCGACGACGGTGGGAGGCGAGTCCGTTTCGCGCTTGGGCCAATGGCGTGAATCGGGCAGCGCTTTGACACGCACGTGCGGGAGAAGTATCATCAGTGGGGATTAGTGCTCATCTGTTCAAACCTAACTCGCATCGCCACAATAGGAGGCAAAGAATGGGGTTCATCTGGGATCTGCACGCAATCTGGCGTTGGGTGATGTTGGCCGCGGGGGTGATTGTTGTTCTCAAGGCGCTGATAGGCTGGTTGGGCAGGCGGCCGTGGACCAGGCTGGATGATCAGCTGGGGATGATCTACACGATGGTGGTCGACGTGCAGTTCCTCATTGGTTTGATCTTGTGGTTCGTTGGCCCGTTCAACTTCCGCCAACTTGCGAGCGCCATGGGCAACCCGTTGCTGCGCTTCTATTTGCTGGAGCACCCGATCCTGATGCTCGTGGCGCTGGCCCTGGCGCACATCGGGCGGGGCCGCTCACGCACCGCGGGAGCGGATGTCAGGAAGCATCGCATCGCGTTCATCTTCTACGGATTGAGCTTCCTGGTCATCGCCCTGATCTTTGTCATGCGATTGAGTATCCGTTAAGGCTTCGGCCATGGCCTTTGAGAATTACTACATCTACTGCGTGGCACTGTGGCTGATCCGCCGCTTGCCACGCGGTTTTGTCTACTATCTCGTCGGCGCTGCGGCGGAACTCAATTTCCACTTCAACGGCATAGGGCGTCGCGGCATATATGACAACCTGGCCCACGTTCTGCCGCCCGACACGAGCAGCTTTGTACGCTGGCGCTGCGCCCGCGCCGCATTCCGCCATTTCGCCTACTCAATCGTCGATATTTTCCTGATCCCCGGCCTGACCCTGGACAACCTGCAGGACTACGTTGCTGAAGTCAAGGGCTTCGAGCAGTTCAATGCGTGCCGTACGGCGGGTCGAGGCGGCATCATCGTAACCCTACACATGGGAAGCTGGGAGCTTGCAGGCGTCGCGCTCGGGCTGATGGGCGTGCCCATCACCGCGGCCGTCTTGAAGCACGCGGATCCGCGCATCGACGAGATTTTTTCCGAGGTGCGCGGGCGGGGCGGAATAGAAGAGGTGTCTCTCGGAGGCGCGCTCGCCAGGCTGGAGGACGCGGTGGCGCGCGGTCGCTTCATCGCGCTGCTGGCCGACCGGGATGTGAAGGGCACCGGGATGAGGACGGAGTTCTTCGGTGACACGACCACCGTTCCGACAGGCCACGCCAGGATCGCGCTCCGCACCGGTGCGTGGATCTTCCCGGTAGTCACTTACCGCGCGCCCGATCACCGGATCATCATCGACATCCGGCCGCCCATCATCCCTGATCCCCAGGTGGACACAGAGGAGAGCCTGGTGGTGCGCTGCCTGCGCATTCTTGAGGATTTCATCCGCGAGCACCCGGAACAGTGGTCATCGTTCTTTAACCTGTGGAGCAGGACCGAGCTGCCGGTTTGGCAGCGATACAGGAAGAAAAAACAGAAAGGGTAGGCCGCGCGAGCCGCTGCTCGCGCGAGCCGCGCGACCTGCGCCCTATCCGAGGTGTGCGCGCAACATCGCGATCTGGCCGGAGACGGCGGCTCGCGCCGTGCCGCCTGTCACCGCACGCTGCTCGACTGACTGCTCGAAATTCCACACTTCCCGCGTGCCAGACAGCCGCGCATCGATTCTGTGTAGTTCGGCTTGGGGCAGATCGCGCAGCGCACAACCCAGCTCTTCGGCGCGCTTGACCACCCGGCCCACGATGTGATGGCTCTCGCGGAACGGCACGCCGCGGCGCACCAGCACATCGGCCAGGTCGGTCGCCAGCAGCTCATCGCCCAAAGCAGCGGCCATCCGGTCGGGCCGGATGGCCAGCGTCTGAACCACGCCTCTGTGATGGGCAGGGCTAGCTTCAGCGTGTCGACTGCATCGAACAGCGGCTCTTTGTCCTCCTGCAGATCCTTGTCGTACGCGCTGGGCAGCCCCTTGAGCAACGTCAACATGCCGGTCAGCCCGCCCACCAGCCGGCCGGCCTTCCCGCGCAACAGTTCCAGTGCGTCTGGGTTCTTCTTTTGCGGCATCAGGCTGGAGCCGGTGCTGTAGGCGTCGGCCAGCATGACAAAACCGAACTCGCGGCTGCTCCACAGGATGAGGTCCTCGGCCAAGCGGCTGAGATGCACGCCGGTCAGCGCGGCCCAGAAGAGGAACTCAGCGACGAAATCGCGGTCGCTCACTGCGTCGAGGCTGTTAGGGCTGATCGCGGCAAAGCCCAGGTCAACGGCCAGTGCGGATCGATCGATGGGAAACGGGCAGCCGGCCAACGCACCGGAGCCCAGCGGCATCACGTCGACGCGCTTGAGCAGATCGGTCAGGCGCTCCCGGTCGCGCTGCCAGGCCCAGGCGTGGCTCAGCAGCCAGTGGCTCCAGCGGACGGGTTGCGCGGGCTGCACGTGGGTGTAGCCGGGCATCAGCACGTCGATCTCAGCTTCAGCCCGATTCGCGGCGGCAGCGATGAGCGCATCGAGTTCTTCCGCAAGCAATCCGGCTTCTGCCTTCAGCCACAGCCGCACGTCGGTCGCCACCTGGTCGTTGCGGCTGCGGCCCGTGTGCAGCTTGCCGGCGACGGGGCCGATGGTCTCGGTCAGCCGTCGCTCGACGTAGCTGTGGATGTCCTCGTCCCGGGCGCCCGCGAAGGCTGCCGAGGGTGCAGCCGCGATCTCCGCGCGGAGATTCGCCAACCCAGCGATGATCCGTTCGCGTTCTTCCTGCGTCAGCAAACCCGCCAGATGAATCGCCTTCGCCCAGGCGACCGAGCCGGCGATATCGGCGTCCCACAGGCGCCAGTCGAACGGTAGCGACGCGTTGAAGCGTGTCATGAGCGGGTCGATCTGGCCGGTGAAGCGGCCGCCCCAGAGTTGTGCCACGGTCTACTCCCACCGCTCGCGTCGTTGAGCGCGTCCATCTCTTCCGCGGAAAGCCGTACGCCTGCCGCGCCCAGGCTCTCGTTCAGTTGCTCGACTCTGTTTGCGCCGATGATGGGCGACGTGATGACGGGCTGTGAGAGGAGCCAGGCCAGGGCCGTCTGTGTGGGGGTGAGGTTGCGGTTGCGGGCCACCTCCTCGAGTTCGGCCAGGATTCCCCAGCCACGGTCGTTGAAGTAGCGACTGCGGATGCCTTCCAGGCGCGCGCCCTGCGTTTCGGCGCCGCGCTCGATACTTGCCGGTGAGGAAACCAGCGGCGAGCGGGCTGTAAGGGATCACGCCGATACCTTGCTCCTCGCACAGCGGCTTGAGTTCACGCTCGAACTCGGCGCGGTGGGCAAGGTTATAGTGAGGCTGGAGTGAGTCGTGTCGCGTCAAATTGTGCTTATCACTGGCCCATAGGGCGCTCGTGAGCCGCCAGGCGTGGATGTTGGACGCGCCGATGTAGCGCACCTTGCCTGCATCGATCATATCATCGAGTGCTCGCAGCGTCTCGTCGAGCGGCGTGTCACGGTCGTCGGAGTGCGTCTGGTACAGGTCGATGGTGTCCGTCTGCAGTCGACGGAGCGAATCCTCGACCGCGCGGATCAGGTGTCCGCGGCTCAACCCCTCGCCGTTTGGGCCTTCCCACATGCGGCCGCGGGCCTTAGTCGCCAATACGATGCCTTGCCGGTTGCCGCGCGCCTTCATCCACCGGCCGATGATCTGCTCTGAGACACCGCCCGGATTGCCTTCGACCCAACGGCTGTACACATCGGCCGTGTCGATGAAGTTGCCACCGGCTTCGACGAATGCGTCCATCACCGCGAAGCTCATCGCCTCGTCGGCGGTCCAGCCCCACTGCATTGTGCCCAGGCATAATTCAGACACCTTCAGGCCTGTCCGTCCCAACCTTCGATAGTCCATACCGACACCCCTCTCAAATCCGTGCGGGTAGCCACCCGATTCATGTACGATAGTGCCCGTTGATATCCACGTACGCATGGCTCAGGTCGCACGTCCATACCGTGGCGCAACCTTCGCCGAGACCAAGAACGACTGAAACGGCGATTTCCGGACCGTTGAAGATGGCCGTCGCTTCTTCCTCGGCGTAGGCGAGTGGTCTGCCTTGGCCGACGAGCTGGACCCGGCCCGCGCTGGCGACCGCATTATCGGTGCCAGCCGCGATCCACAGGTCAGCTCGCATCGGGTCGACGTGCGCGCCGGAGTAGCCGACCGCGGCCAGGATGCGCCCCCAGTTGGCATCCCCACCGTAGATCGCGGTCTTCACCAGCGGCGAATTGGCCACGGCCTTGGCCGCAGCGCGTGCGTCCATTGCCGTCTCGGCGCCAGATATCCGGATCGTCACGAACTTCGTGGCGCCCTCGCCGTCACGCACGATCTGCTGGGCCAGGTCGGTGCACAGCTCAGTCAGCGCGGCAGAGAATACATCACCGTCCACCGTTCCCGCCGCGCCGTTCGCCAGGGCCAGCACGGTATCGTTGGTGCTCATGTCGCCGTCGATGCTGATGGAATTGAAGCTTCGATCTACGGCTGAGCGCAGCGCGGCATCCAGCGCGTTCGGCGACACGGCGGCATCGGTGACAATGACGCTGAGCATCGTGGCCATGTTCGGATGGATCATGCCCGCGCCCTTAGCCATGCCCCACAGCCGGGCGGCGCCGGCCTGCCGGTAGGCCACCTTGGGACGCGTGTCTGTGGTCATGATCGCGGCTGCCGCAGCGTCAAATCCATCCACCGACAGCGCGCCCGCGGCAGCCCTTGCGCCCGCCGCGATGCGTTCCATCGGGAGTCGCGGCCCAATGACGCCAGTGGACATCACTGCCACCGACCGGGCCGGCGTGCCGAACGCGGCCTCCGCAAGGCGCGCCATCTCCGCGGCGTCGGCCAATCCTTCCTCACCCGTACATGCATTTGCGCAGCCGGAGTTGATGACCACGCCCTGCAGACCGGTGAGATTCCCGGCGAGCAACGCACGATCATAGAGCACTGGTGCGGCAGGAAACGCGTTGCGCGTGAACATGCCCGCGGCCAAGCACGGTCGATCGCTGACGACCACCGCGAAATCGGCGGCACCGGTTCTCTTTATGCCGGCCGCAACACCCGCGAAGCGGTAACCTTGTGGGATGACGTTGACGTCGTTCAAATCAACCTCCGCCGTGCGCCTGACTGTTGTAGAGACGTTGCATGCTAGAGACGTTGCATGCAACGTCTCTACAGGAATGGATGTGCCTAATCTCGCTTGAACGCCGAGTAATCCGGGCCAACGTGTTTGCTTCGCCCCGTGCCTTCGACGTCGAGCATGGCTGCAACCTTCATCGGCAGGCCGAACAGCTTGATGAAGCCCTCGGCATCCTTCTGATTGTACACATCCTCCTCGCCGAACGTGGCGTAATCCTCGCGGTACAGGCTGTAGGGCGACTTCCGGCCCACGAGGGTGACGTTGCCCTTGTACAGCTTTAGTCGGGACGTGCCGGTGACATGCTTCTGAGTGACATCGACGAACGCGTCCAGTGCTTGCCGAAGCGGGGTAAACCATTGCCCGTTGTACACCAGCTCCGCGTATTTGAGGGCGAACATCTGTTTGTATTGCAGGGTCTGCTTGTCGAGGCAGATCTGTTCCAGACCATCGTGCGCTTCGTAGAGGATCGTGCCGCCGGGTGTCTCGTAGACGCCGTGCGATTTCATGCCGACCAGCCGGTTCTCAACGATATCGGTGCGGCCTACCCCGTGGACGCCGCCGATTTGGTTCAGCTTCTCGATCAGCTTGATGGGCCCCATTGCTTCGCCGTTGATGCGCTTGGGGACGCCCTCTTCGAAGTATATTTCGACGAACTCGGCCTGATCCGGTGCGCTCTCTGGGCTTTGCGTAAGTTGGAACATCTCCTCTTTCGGCTCGTTCCAGGGATCTTCCAGTCCACCGCCCTCATGGCTGAGGTGCCAGAGGTTGCGATCGCGGCTGTAGATCGACTTGATGGTGGCTGTTACGGGCACGTTGTGCTCGGCCGCATACTTGAGCGCGTCCTCACGGCTGCGGATGTGCCATTCGCGCCACGGCGCAATGATCTTCAGCTTGGGGTTCAGCGCCATGACGGTTAGCTCGAATCGCACCTGGTCGTTGCCCTTGCCAGTGGCGCCGTGGGAGATTGCATCTGCGCCCTCCATCTCCGCGATTTCGACCATGCGTTTGGCGATCAGGGGACGCGCGAAGGAGGTGCCCAGCAGGTAATCCCGTTCATAAATCGCGCCCGCCTTGAGGGTGGGGTAGATATACTCGGTGATGAACTCCTCGCGCAGGTCCTCGATGTAGAGTTTGCTTGCACCCGAGGCGAGCGCCTTAGCCTCCAGGCCCGAAAGCTCCTCTTCCTGTCCGAGGTTAGCGCAGAAACAGATCACCTCGCAGCCGTAGTTCTCCACGAGCCACGGCACGATGCACGATGTGTCAAGCCCGCCAGAATAGGCGAGCACGACCTTTGAAGCGGACTTCTTTGCAGCTGACATTGTGTTTTTAGCTCCTCATGAAAGCGGTTTTACCGGGAAAGGTTGATGACGTCGCGCAGCATCGCTCCTGCGGTCGGGATAGGCCCACGCTCATCCACCTTGAGTTGTTGCAAACCCATGATGTCGGTGTCGAAAACAATGCCCATCTCCCAGCCCGACACGCCGGCGAGAAAATCTCCCATTGGAAGCCACTGCGGCTCAACCGACAGCCGGTAGCCGTCCCCGGCTCGCTCAGCCGTCGCCACGAGTTTCACCACTTCCCCCCGGCTCGCCCCTTCCAGGATTTGTTCGGGCGTGATGTCCGTGATGCCGGTCACCGGGTGGACGTCCCGGAGCGTCGCAGGCATCCCCAAGATGCTGTTGGCGATGATCACCAGCTTGTTGGCCGTGTCCCACCCGCCTACATCCAGGGTGGGATCTGCCTCCATGATGCCGTCGAGTTGCGCCTGCCTGAGCGCCTGGCTGTAGCTTCCACCCAGGCCCATGGCCGCGAGAATTGAGTTGCTGGTCGAATTGAAGATGCCGCGGACACTGCGGATGTCGCAGCCGACCAGGTCGCGCTGACCGATGTTGACGACTGGCAGCGCACCGCAGACGGTCGCGCTGTAAGCGAAACCAACGCCGGCTGATTGCGCTGCGGCGGTGAGATCGACGTAAGCATGAACCAGCGGCCCCTTGTTTGCCAGGACTACGCCCATACCCCGGCCAATGGCCGTGCGGACGCAGTCCAACCCGGGCTGGCCGGTCTTGAGATTGACGGGAGAGGCTTCAAGCACCAGATCGGCTGGGGCCCGCGCAATCACGTCGGGGCCCGATAATCCTGCTTCGCCGCCCTCGAACAGCCCCACGCCGCGGCCGCTCTGCTTGTGGCTGAGCAGCGCCGCGGGGTCAATGCCTGTTCCATCGATGAGGCCGCCCGAAGAGTCCGCAGCCGCGGTCAGGGCTAGCGATAGTCCGTAGCGCTCCCGCAGCAGCACTTCCTTGTCAATCATCAGCTGCAGAAACGCTTTTCCAACATTTCCCAGCCCAATCAGCGCTAATTTCACCTGTCGCATGTATGCCTCACTAGATGCCCAGCACTGAAGCCGCCGGGCGGTGGTTGGACGACCGGATTATGAACCCCAGGCATGCCTGGCGAAAGCAGGCCGCAGTGAGATGGCGCCCCGGGTTTCGGTCACCACGGCGGGTTCGCGCAGGTTAAGCAACACGGCAATCTCATCGCATGCATCGAACTTCTGGCAGTAGATGCATTCCTGCCAGATCTTCGGGGTGATGGTCCAGCGATCTACGGTGGTGAACCCGCACTTGTTGAAGAATTCCTCGCTGAGCGTGAGCGCACAGATGCGATCGTAGCCCGCATCGCGCGCCATCACAACCAGCACTTCGACCAGCCGCCGGCCTAGCCCCGTGCCGCGCGCCTCAGGTGCGACTGCCAACGAACGCAGCTCGGCGAGGCGGGGGGTCAGGGGCACGTTCGATCCGCACCCCACCACTTTGCTCCCCGCCTCGGCTACGATGAACCCAGGCAGCGCGCGCTTGATCTGTTCCTCAGTGCGGAAAAGCATCAGATTCTGAGCTGCGTAGCCGTTCACCACGCTGAGAATGCCGTCGATGTCGCTCTCTTTGGCAGTGCGTATTTTGATGTCCATGTCCATTCCCCGTTGTGTCATAGTTCGGCGAGGATCGCTGTCAGCCTCTCGATCAGCAGATCGATCTCTTCGCGGCTGATGGTCAGTGGCGGCACGAGCCGCAACGTGTTCGGTCCGGCATTGATGAGCAGCAACCCATGCTGGTAGCCCGCCTGAATCACGTCGTTGGCTGGGATCGTAAGATCTGCGGCTACCATCAGCCCGACCCCCCGCACGTCGGTGATGCACGGCGAATTGATCTCTTGCAGCCGTTCCAAGAGGTATGCGCCCTTCTGTGCGACCTCGGTCAGGAATTCCGGTTGATTGACCAACTTCAGCACGGCATTAGCTACCGAGGCGACCAGCGGCGAGGCTGCGAAGGTGCTGCCGTGGTCGCCCGGATGCATGACATCCGCGACCGCCTGGGTCATCAAGACTGCGGCCATCGGTAGCCCACCGGCCAGCGGCTTTGCGGTGGTGAGAAGATCGGGCGTCACGCCATATTGCTGGTGCGCCCACAGCGTTCCTGTCCGCCCCAGGCCGCACTGCACCTCGTCGAAAATCAGCAGAGCATTGTGGGCATCGCAGAGGGCGCGCAGTTCTGCAAGGAAGGCCTGCGTGGCGGGATGGATGCCGCCCTCGCCCTGCACCGGCTCCACGATCACCGCGCACACGTCGTCATCAATGGCCTGTGCCGCGGCCTGCGGATCGTTGAATTCCGCAAAGCGAACACCGGGTAGGAGCGGCCGGAAGGGCGCCTGGTACTTCTCGCGCGGGGTGGCTGCCAGCGCACCAAAGGTGCGGCCATGGAACACGTTGGTGAACGCGACAATTGCGTGTTTTTGGGGGCCGAAACGATCGTGCGCCCACTTGCGGCTGAACTTGAATGCAGCTTCGTTTGCCTCCGCGCCCGAGTTGCAGAAGAAGACGCGCTCGGCGAAGCTGCTCGCGCACAGCGCGGCGGCCAGGTGGGCTTGCGGCGCGGTGTGATAGAGATTGGAGACGTGCCACAGCTTGCCCGCCTGCTCATTGAGAGCGGCGACGAGATCCGGGTGTGCGTGCCCCAGCGCGTTTACCGCGATGCCGGCAGCACAATCCAGGTAGCCGTTTCCCTCGGAGTCATACACCCAGGAGCCCTTCCCGTGGTCCAACACAAAGGGGGGGCGGGCATAGGTCTGGAGGACGAAGTTCTGTTCGAGGTCAATTGCTTCGTTTGTCGTAGTCATCAGTATTCTATCCTTTGATGATAGCCGTGCCGCCGTCGTTCGCCAGCCCGGCCAGGTCCGTAATGACAGCCTGGTACACGCCGCTCAGCACTGCTTCGGTTGCAGAGCGCACTTTCGGGATCATGCCGCCGGTGATGTGACCGTCCGCGATCAAGCCCTCGATCTGCTTGACGGTCAGCGCGCGCATCGTCCTGCCGGTTACCTGCACACCCGGTACGTTGCTGACGAACACCAGCCGCGCCGCCTCGACGGCTTTTGCGACCCCGGCGGCCACGTGGTCCGCATTGACGTTATATGCCAACCCATCCTCACCCAGCGAGACGGGCGAAATGACCGGGGTCACGCCGAGGTCGAGCACTTGCAGGAGCGCCTCGCCGTTCACATGTTGCACCGCACCCACCCGGCCCAGGCTGCGGCCGTTGACCGACAACGGCGTGACGCGCACCAGGCCCATGTCCACTCCTGAAAGGCCCACCGCATCCACACCACCGTTCACCAGGGAGCGCACCAGTCGCGTGTTGACGACCCCGTTCAGCACCATCTCCACTAGCCGCAGGCTTTCCTCCGACGTGGCGCGCAGCCCCTCGACGGTCTCGAAGCTCACTCCGAGCTGATCGTGAAGCGCCGCAATCTCCTTGCCCCCGCCGTGGACGATGATGACAGCGTGGTCGACGAAGAGTCCCTTGACCGCCTGGACAAAGCCGAAGAGAAAGTCCTCATCCTCGACCTGGTTGCCGCCGATCTTGAGCACCAGCACGCTCTTCTCGTTCATCAGAGCAGCCCCATCCTCTCGTCCAGGCCCAACATGATGTTCATGTTCTGCACTGCCTGGCCGGATGCACCCTTGATCAGGTTGTCGAGGGTGGCGGTCACGATCAGCAGATCGGTCCCCGGCACGAAGGTCAAACCGAGCGCACAGAAATTGGTGTAGACCGTATGCGCCAGGGTGGCAACCTGGCCCGGCTTCAGCAGGTGGATGAACGGCTCGTTCGCGTAGGCTTCCTCGTAAGACGCTCTGACGACGGCTTCGCTGATGCCGGACGGGAGTGTCACGTAGAGGGTCGAGAGAATGCCGCGGTTCGTAGGGAGAAGGTGGGGCGAGAAGATCAGTTGGAGCGGGGCCTGGCCGTTGGTGAGTTGGCTGAGGGCGTGTAATTCCTGCTCCATCTCGACCAGGTGCCGGTGTGTCCGGCCGATGCTGTACGGGCTCATGTTCTCATTCGTTTCGACAAAGTGCGTCTTGAGGGAGAGACCCCGGCCCGCGCCTGATACGCCCGACTTGCTGTCCGCGATGACTGCGCCCTGGAGCCAACCGGCGCTGGCCAGCGGCGCCAGGCCCAGGATGATGCTGGTCGCGTAGCAGCCTGGGTTGGCGACGAGGTGTGTCGCTTTGATCTCCGCGCGATGGAGCTCGGGCAGCCCGTAAACGGCTTCAGCCAGCCAGGTCGGTTCGTTGTGTGGGTGACCGTACCAGGTTTCGTAGGCTGCGGCGTCATGAATCCGGTAATCCGCACTGAGATCGACAACCCGTGCGCCGGCCCGCCGCGCGGCGGCCACCGGCGCCTGCGCCGTTGCGTGCGGAAGGCAGCAGAACACTACGTCCGCCGTTGCCAAGTCCGCATCAGCTGCTTTGACCAGGACCGTGTCGCCGATGAAGGGCGGAACTGGGAAGACATCGCCGAACCGTTGGCCTGCCGAGTTCTCCGATGTCAGCCAGGCGATCTCCGCCAGGGGATGCCGCGCCAGGATCTTGAGCAACTCCAACCCGGTGTATCCGGTTGCGCCGATAATGCCGATTTTGATCATTCTTCACCCCATGCTTCTGCATGCACTGGACCAACAAAAAAACCAGCACCCGGGTCTGGGTGCTGGTTCGCCACGTTTCTGTCTTAGACGTTCGGCTCGCGCGAGCTCCTGCGACCGGGTGCTAACCCGTTCTCCTGGTGCTACGACGACGAGGGAAGCGAAGGCTAAAAGCCAATGTATCTCCGAACGTTGGGATATGCTTCTGGTGCAACAACTCTCTGCTGCTGCCCATCTTTTGACGGGCGAGAGTGTAGCACAGGTCTCAGATGGTGTCAAACTACCGGACCCCGCGGCTTGCGAGGCGCCGGGCACTTCAACGATCCGCAGGATCGCAAGTGCAGGGCGCCTGAGCCTCGATGCGCTTCTCTGGACAGCCATGAAAACGTACAAGAACCTGTATCCACGGATTTGTGATTTCGCCAACCTGTACGCGGCGTATCGTCGGGCCGCTGGCGCTGCTGCCTCTTGGGGTGATCATGTTGTTGTTGCCCGTGTTTCCGCCCTTGACTGCGCACTGAATCGGTTTCTGGCGGGCCCGCGCGAGTTGTGGCATACTTGTGTCATGGCCCGTTGCCGTGCACATGGAGGACTCGGATGGTTGGCCTTGAAGCGCTACGGAAAAGCGACCTCTTTGAGGGTCTGAGCGACGACGAGCTGGCCGCCATCGCGAAAATGGCGCGCGAGGAGACCTACGATGTGGGAGCGATTATTTTTCGCGAAAACGACCCCGCGAAAAGCGTCTACATCGTCCGTGAGGGCCGGGTCGCGATCCTGATCGACATCGGCCGGGGCAAGCAGACCGTGATCGACACGATATGTCGCAACGGCTCCTTCGGCTGGTCCGCGATGGTGCCGCCGTACATCCTGACCGGCACCGCCAAGACGATGGAGCGGACTCGGGTCATCGTCCTTACCGGCCAGGACTTGCGCGAGCTGTGCCGGATGAGCTGCAGCACCTGCTACACCATCATGGAAAAGCTGGCGACCATCATCTCCAGCCGGCTCAAGGACACCCGTTTGCAGTTGATCAGCCTGGTGTACGGTTGATCCAAGACCGGACCTAGTGGCCGGCGTTGGCATTCCAGGCATGATAACCCACTGAAAACCTGCTTTCCTGGTGAACGCAGGTTTTTTTATGGTGTTTTTGGGTACGTCTTTGTTTACGAATTTCGTTTGTTTGCAGCGTATTTGTCACGAAAATAGGTAGCTTTTTGCTTGTCTGTTGACACTTGTCTGCGAACGTTAGATAATTCACAACTGGAGGGACTCATGGTTCACACCCTGGACGAGTGCGATCGCCAGATCATCAGCCTGCTGCAAAAGGATGGACGCGCATCGAATGTCGAGATCGCCCGGTCCTTGGGTCTGGCTGAGGGTACGGTCCGCAAGCGCCTGGAACGGCTGTTTGACCAGGGGATCATCCGCATGATGGCCGTGGCAGATCCAGCCAGGCTGGGGCTGACCGCGTCGGTTTTCATCGGCATCCAGGCCGAACTGGGCCAGTTGAACGAGGTCGCGCAAAGGTTGGCAGCTATCCCTGAGGTGCGTTGCGTCAACATCGTGACCGGCGCGTATGACATGATGATCGAAGCCGTCTTGCCCTCGGGTGAACATCTGCTTTCCTTCCTGATTGACAAGGTCTCGACCATTCCGGGCATCAAACGGACGGAGACGAGCCATGTGATGCAGGTGGTCAAGCAGGCGTGCGATTGGGCTGTGCCGGAATTGACTACTGCACCCGCCAGCTCCGGTCGCGGTGCGACGCCGTCGGCCACTCAGGTCATGCCCGGCGCAATCGTGGTTTCCTGAGGGGATACGAGCCATGAACACATCTGAACGCGCCAGGCAGATCGCCACGGCGATCGAGCAGGCCAGGCACGGGTGGCCCATCGGCGCCGCGTTCACGGTGATCGTGCGCGGCGGCTGCGCCGCCTGTGACCCCGGCGCATGCCGCGAGTGCGGCCATCTGTTCACCGGCGAGATCTATACGATCGAGCACCTGACGCGGGGCAAACGAGTGCTCTGCGATAGAACTGTGCATTACCTGACCCACGGTGTCACCCGCTATGAAACCGGCTACGTCGTTCATGGCGAGGTGGTGGCCGTAGAGATTGATGTGGAGGAATTAGCGGCCTACCTGGATTTGCAGGTTGGCGTTATGTGATGTGTCATCGTGCGCTTTTGGATGCACGAAGAGGTGTGCCATGCCGGAAAAAGCGTTCAACCTCACCCGTGAGATGCTCGACCACTCCTTCGCCGAGACGGTCGCACCCGACCGGGAAAAACTGCTGACCTGCATCCAGTGCGGCACCTGCACCGCCTCGTGCCCCACGGCCTACGCCATGGACTACACCCCCCGCCAGTTATGGCGCCTGGTGCAGGTGGGCCTGCGCGATGAGGCGCTTCACAGCCGCACCTTCTGGCTCTGCACCAACTGTTATTCCTGTACCATCCGTTGTCCCCGCGGCATCGCCCTCACCGAGACGATGGCGGCCCTCAAACGCCTGGCTATCGCCGAGAACGTGGAGCGGCAAGGAGAAGGAGCACGTCTCCCGCTTCTACCGGGCCTTCATGGACACCGTGCGCCGTCACGGGCGCAACTACGAACCCGAGCTGCTGCTCCGCTACTTCTTCAGCACCAATCCCCTGAGCCTGGTCGGTCAGGCGCCCCTGGGTCTGACCATGTGGCGCCACGGGCGCCTCTCGCTCGACGCCGAAGCCGAATCGGGCCCAGACCGACGTGGAGGCTATCTTCCGCAAGGCTCTTGAGGTAGATGCCCGCGCAACGCGGAGAGGAGGAGGCGCACGCATGAAGTACACCTATTTCCCCGGCTGTTCCCTGGAAAGCACCGCTCACGACTACGACGTCTCGGCCCGCGCGGTCATGAAGCGCGCTGGACAACGAGCTGGTCGAGCTGCCCGATTGGAACTGCTGCGGCGCGACCGGCGCCGAGGTGCTCAGCCATCTGCTCTCCGTGGCCCTGCCGGCGCGCAACCTGGCCAAGGCGCAGGCGCTGGGCGATCAGATCGTCACCACGTGCAGCTCGTGCTATTTCAACCTCTTCCGGGTCAACGCGCTCCTGGCCGCCGACCCTAACTTGCAGCACGACCTGGACGTCGTGCTCGGCGAGGTGGGTCTGCACTACGACGGCAAGCTGCGGGTGCGCCATCTGCTCGAGCTGCTGGTGACGGACGTCGGGGTGAAGGCCATCGCCCGGCGGGCGCAGCGGCGGCTCGGCGGCATCCGCGTGGCGCCCTACTACGGCTGCCTGGTCGTCCGCCCCTACGCCGAGTTCGACGGCCCTGACCTGCCGATCTCGATGGATCGCCTGCTGACCGCGCTGGGCGCGTCGGTCGTTCCCTACGCCATGAAGACCCGCTGCTGCGGCGGCGTGCTGATGACCACACAGCCGGATATAGCCCTGAAGCTGGTGGGCGATCTGCTCGCGCCGATTCGCGACGTGGACTGCGTCGTGACCGTGTGCCCGCTGTGCCAGCTCAATCTGGAGGCCTACCAGCGCGAGGTGGCGAGATCGGCTCGGCACGTCCGTTCACGTGCCGATCCTTTACTTCACCCAACTGCTTGGCCTGGCGTTCGCCCTGCCGGAGGAAGACTTGGAACTGAAGGCCAATCTGGGTGGAGCGGAGAAGCTGATGAAGCGGTTGGCGCAGTTAAGCGTGTGGGTCTGAGGAAGGTGCCGCATGAGTAAAGACACTCCTGTCCGTATCGGCGTCTACGTCTGCCACTGCGGCTCCAACATCGCCGGCACGGTGGATGTCTTCGACGCGGCCGCGTACGCGGCCACGCTGCCGAACGTTGTCGTTGCGCGCGAGTACAAATACATGTGCTCCTCCACCGGCCAGGACGTGATCAAGCGCGACATCGCGGAGTTCGGCCTGAACCGGGTAGTCGTGGCCTCGTGTTCCCCGCGCATGCACGAGCCGACATTCCGCGCTGCGCTGGCAGAGGCCGGCCTCAACCCCTACTTGCTGGCGATGGCCAACATCCGCGAGCACTGCTCCTGGATCACCAAGAACAAGGCGGTAGGCACGGCCAAGGCCAAGACTCTGATCTCCGGCGCGGTGCACCGCGTGGCCTGGCAGGAGCCGCTGACCGAGCGCGAGGTGCCTGTGACGCCGGTTTCGCTGGTCGTGGGCGGCGGCATCGCCGGCATCCAGGCCGCGCTGACCATTGCCGACGCTGGCTACCACGTCTTCCTGGTGGAGAAAGATACGTCCATCGGCGGGCGCATGGCCCAATTGGATAAGACCTTCCCCACCCTGGACTGCTCGGCCTGCATCTTGACGCCCAAGATGGTGCAGGTGGCCCGCCATCCCAACATCACCCTGCTGACCAACGCTGAGGTGACGGATGTGTCGGGCTACGTCGGCAATTTCCAGGTCAAGGTGAAGCAGAAGCCGCGCTACGTGGACGTGAGCAAGTGCTCCGGCTGCGGCGAGTGCACGGTCGTCTGCCCGGTGTCAGTGCCCCACGAGTTCGACCAGCTCCTCTCCCGCCGCAAGGCGATCTACCGGCTCTTCCCGCAGGCGGTGCCGGGCGCGTTCGCCATCGACAAGCGGGGCGTCCCGCCCTGCCGCGCGGCCTGCCCGGCCGGCGTCAACGTCCAGGGCTACGTGGCGCTGATCGGCGCCGGCAAGTACGCCGAGGCGTTGGAGCTGATCCGGCGCGAGCTGCCCTTTCCCGGCATCTGCGGCCGCGGTCTGTCCGCACCCGTGCGAGGCCGCGTGCAGTCGGGCGCAGGCCGAAGGGGCCGTGTCCATCATGGCGCTGAAGCGGTTCGTCGCCGACTGGGAACGTGAGGAGAGGCGGAGAGGTGAAGCCCCTGCAGGGGAGCAGGGGGGCGCTTCGCGCGGGCAGAGGCGCACAGGAACGAAGGGGTTATGGAGCGGGTCGCGGTGGTCGGGGCTGGACCGGCCGGGCTGGCCTGCGCCTACCAGCTTGCCAAGAAGGGCTACGGCGTCACCGTCTTTGAGGCAATGCCGGTGGCCGGCGGCATGATGGCGGTGGGCATTCCGGAATACCGCCTGCCACGCGACGTGTTGGAGTACGAGATCGAGGGCATCCGGAGGCTGAGCGTCGATATCGTCACGAACAGCGCCCTGGGCCGGAACTTCACGCTGGACGATCTGTTCCGCCAAGGCTTCCGCGCCGTTTCCTGGGCATCGGCGCCCACCGGGGGCAGAAGCTGAAGGTGCCGGGCGAGGATCTGCCGGGCGTGGTCGACGGGATCACTTTCCTGCGCGAGATCAGCCTGGGCCGCCAGCGCAACGGTGGGCAACGCTTGGCCAAGGTGGCCGTCATCGGTGGCGGCAACACGGCTGTGGATGCGGCCCGCTCCGCGCTACGGCTGGGCGCTGAGAAAGTGACCGTCATCTACCGGCGCAGCCGGGCCGAGATGCCCGTCAGCCCGTGGGAGCTGGCAGATGCGGAGGCTGAAGGGGTCAAGATCGAGTACCTGGCTGCCCCGGCCCGCATCATTGGAGGCACGGGCGTCCGGGCGCTTGAGTGCATCCGCATGGAGTTAGGCGAACCGGATGAGACCGGCCGCCGCCGGCCAATGCCGATCCTCGGCAGTGAGTTCACGATCCTGGTTGACACTGTGATCACCGCAATCGGCCAGTTGCCAGAGACGAGCGCCATCGGTGGCGTGGAGCTAACCCCCTGGGGCACCATCGCAGCCGATGCAGAGACTGGTGAGACTTCCCAGCCCGGCGTCTTCGCGGGCGGTGATGCTGTGGGCGGCGCGCCAGCGACGGTCATTGATGCGGTTGCCGCGGGCAACCGGGCGGCCGAGTCCATCAGCCGCTATCTCAATGGGATGGACTTGCGTGAGGGTCGGGTCTTTGGCGTCCAGCCGGAGCGGATCGCCAAGAAGGAAGTCAGCGAGGAGATGGCCTTCTGCCTGCGTTCCGAGATGCCGGCCGCTGCCGCCGGTTGACCGCGTACGGCAGCTTCGCCGAGGTCGAGCTGGGCCTGGACGAGGCCAGCGCGCGCCGCGAGGCCGAGCGCTGCCTGGACTGCGCCGTCTGCTCGGAGTGCCTGGAGTGCGTCAAGGCGTGCAGCCCCGCGGCCATCAATCATCGGATGCAAGAGGAGACGCTCGAGCTGGATGTTGGCACGATCATCCTGGCGACCGGACACAAGTTCTTC
Organism: uncultured Chloroflexia bacterium; assembly: GCA_963774265.1. Taxonomy (GTDB): domain Bacteria; phylum Chloroflexota; class Anaerolineae; order CG2-30-64-16; family CG2-30-64-16; genus JALOOB01. The sequence goes on from CAVZDU010000001.1 coordinate 765,728, forward strand.
GACCCTGCCGCGGTTGCAGCAGTATCACTACGGCCGCTTCCCGAACATCCTTGACAGCATGGAGTTCGAGCGCATGTGCAATGCTTCGGGCCCCACCGGCGGCGAGATCCTGACGACCGACGGCCGGACGCCGGAGAGCATGGTCTTCATCCACTGCGTCGGCTCGCGCGACTCGCACGCCAACACCTACTGCTCACGGCTGTGCTGCATGCACGCCATGAAGCAGGCCCACCTGGCCAAGGAGCGCACTGGCGCCGATGTATATGAGCTGTACATCGACATCCGCGCCGCAGGCAAGGGCTACGAAGAGTTCTACGAGCGGGTGCAGCGCGAGGGGGTGATCTTCATCCGCGGCCGCGGGGCCGAGGTAATCCCCATGGAAGGCAAGCTGGTGGTAAAGGCCGAGGATACCGGCCTCGGGCGTCCCATCATCTTGCCGGTGGACATCGTGGTGCTGGTGACCGGCATGGAGCCGCAGGCCGATACCGACCAGGTCGCGAAGACATTCCACGTGACACGGGACAAAGACGGCTTCTTTCTGGAAGCGCACCCCAAGTTGCGACCGTTCAACACCAACACCGACGGCATCTTTCTGGCTGGCACCTGTCAGGCCCCGCGCGATATCCCCGACACCGTGGCACACGCTAACGCGGCCGCGGCCGAGGCGATGTCGCTGATGGGCCGGGGCAGGGTGGTCATCGAGCCGACCATCGCCGTGATCGACGCCGAGCTGTGCAGCGGCTGCCGCATCTGCAACAACCTGTGCGCCTACGCGGCCATCTCGTTCGACCCGGTGCGTGGCGTCAGCGAGATCAACCCCGCACTATGCAAGGGCTGCGGCACCTGCGTCGCTGCCTGCCCCTCCGGCGCGGCCCAGGCGTGTCACTACAACGATCAGCAGATCTTTGCAGAGATCGAGGGCATTCTGGCGGGATAGGGGGCAACCATGTCCAAGGACGGCTTCGAGCCTTGCATCGTGGGCTTTCTCTGCAACTGGTGCAGCTATCAGGGGGCCGATATGGCCGGCACAGCGCGGGTGCAGTATCCGACCAACGTGCACGTCATCCGGGTGAACTGCTCCGGCCGAGTGGACCCCAGCTTCATCCTCAAAGCGTTCCGCGAGGGCGCCGATGGGGTGCTAGTGGCCGGATGCCACCCCGGCGATTGCCACTATACATCCGGCAACTACAAGGCCATGCGCCGCATGCCGCTCCTGGAACGCCTCCTGATCGACTTCGGCATCGAGCCGGCCCGCTTCCGGTTGGAGTGGGTTTCGGCCGCTGAAGGCGCTCGGTGGGCGCGAGTCGTGAGTGAGATGACGGATCAGGTGCGGCAGCTCGGCCCGCTGGGCTGGACGGTGGACGGATTGTCAAGCAAACAAGGAGAAAGACCGTGAACAGGCCTGCTCATCTCCTGTGCCGCGTGCACATCGATTCCCCCGGCCGCGTTCCGACGCCAGCACCGACGACGGCGAAAATGATCAACACCAGGTGAAATCACCGTCCATGATTTCGGGAAACTGGGAGACGATTCCTTTGATGAAATCAGTACCTATACATTCGACACCATTTCAGAGTAGGAGGGATTAAGATGCGTGCCTATGTCCTGGTCCACGTGCGTTCGGGTGAGGAGCGCGAGGTTGTGACGCTGTTGAAGGGCGTGCCGGGCATCCTGCGCGCCGATTTCACGTTCGGCCCGTACGATGTGATCTCGGAGATCGAGGTGGCGGATCTAAAGTCAGTCGGCAACCTGGTCTCTGGGACGATCCGCGCCGCGCCGGGCGTCGTCGACACGTTGACCTGCCTGGCCGTGGAGTAGCCGACCGGGTCTGGAGACAAGACCGTCGATAGCAGTGAGCCATGCGCAGACCCTATACCCTAAGGGCCTCAGGCCCTTAGGGTATAGCTGTTCGGGGAGTAGGGAGTATTGACAATCGCTATCTTTTGCGTAATGATTTATGATATAGTAGCTGTTTATATTCCTTACAATACGATCACCCACTGTGGGGATGCCTGACCTGCACGAAGGAGTTGCGCCATGGCAGAAACCCCGACGCCTGCGCCTGAATCGTTCACTTTCCTGGACGAAGTTGAAGCCCTGACACCGGGTGGGTCACGGCTACTGATGTGCATCCAGTGCGGCACGTGCGGCGGCTCGTGTCCCTCCGGCGCCGACATGCAGCATACGCCCCGTCACATCTTCGCCATGATCCGCGCCGATATGCGCGAGGAGGTCCTCAGCAGCAACACCCCCTGGTACTGCGTGTCGTGCTACTACTGCACGGTCCGCTGCCCCCAAGACGTCCACATCACCGACATCATGTATACGCTCAAACGCATGGCCGTCGCAAGGCCAGTTGTATGACCACCCGGCCGCGCCCGATTTCTCCAAGGTGTTCATCAACTGGGTTGAGAACTACGGCCGCGCCTTCGAGCTGGGGTTGATGTCGCAGCACATGTTGCGGCACAACCCGCTGGGCGTGTTCAAGATCGCAGACATGGGCCTCGGCATGGTCAGTAAGGGGCGCATGGCGTTCACACCCAAGCGCATCCGGGGCATCCAGGGCCTGAAGGCGATCATCGCCAAGGCCAAAGAGCTGGAGGTGGTGCATGAGTAGCTTCGCTACAGCTACTTCCCAGGCTGCTCGCTGGAGCGCAATGCCGAGGCCTACCAGCGTTCGACGCTGGCCATTGCCGGGCCGCTGGGCATCGAGTTCGCCGAGATCGATGACTGGAACTGCTGTGGGGCGACGGAGTACATCTCGCTGAACATGCTGGCCTCTTACGCGCTGATTGCCCGCAACCTGGCGCTGACGGCCCGGCGCATGCCGGACAGCGGGCAGCACGAACTGGTTGCCCCGTGCAGCGCCTGCTACCTCAACCTGAGCAAGTGCGACAAGTACATGCGCAGCGACGCGGACCTGGCCGAGAAGGTGAACCAGGCGCTGGCGGCGGGCGGCCTGCAGCTACACGCCCGGCTCCGTCAAGGTGCGCCATCTGCTGGATGTCATCGTGAACGATGTCGGCTGCCGTAACCGTCAAGGCCGCAGGTCACGCGGCCGCTGTCGGGGTTGCGCGTGGCGCCCTACTACGGCTGCCTGATCTCTCGCCCCGGCCTGCGCACCGACGCGCATGATCCCGAATACCCCACGTCCCTGGACGAACTGCTGAGCTGCCTGGGCGCCGACGTGGTCGACTTTCCACTGAAGACTCACTGCTGCGGCGGGCACATGACGCAGATCTCCGAGGGCGACCGGCTTCGAGCTGATCCGCCGGCTGGTGAAGGGTGCGGCCGACTATCACGCCGACGTGATCGTCACCGTCTGTCCCATGTGCCAGCTCAACCTGGACGCTTTCCAGGGAGCTATGAATCGCTACTTCAAGAGCAGCTACCACATGCCGGTGCTCTACTTCACCCAGATGATGGGCCTGGCCTTCGGCCAGGACGCCGCAGCGCTGGGCATCGGCGCCGAGCTCGTGGATGCGCGGCCGGCGCTGGCCAAGATCGGCGTCGAGCTGCCGCCGCCGGTGACCGAGGGTGCGCCCAAGCGCAAACGGGACGACAAGTCGCTGCCGATGCCGAAGATGTCCAAGCGCGAACCCGCGGGGCGAGGAGGCGGCGCCATGAAAGACCAGGCACGGATCGGCGTCTACGTCTGCCACTGCGGCAGCAACATCGCCGGCATGGTGGATGTGGAAGATGTGGCCACGTGGGCCGGCGCAGCTCTGCCCAACGTGGTGGTCGCCCGCGACTACAAGTTCATGTGCTCCAGCCTGGGCCAGGAGTTGATCGAGAAGGACATCAAGGAGCAGGGGCTGAACCGTGTGGTGGTGGCGGCCTGCTCGCCGCATCTGCACGAGGCGACCTTCCGCAACGCGTGCCAGCGCGCCGGTCTGAATCCCTACCTGTTCGACATGGTCTCGATCCGCGAGCAGGTTTCCTGGGTCACCACCGACCGGGCGATCGCCACCGAGAAGGCCAAGGCGCTGATCTCCGGCGGGGTGCACCGCGTGGTCGCACAATGAGCCGCTGGAGCCGATCCTGGTGGACATCAACCCGAACGTGCTGGTGGTGGGCGGCGGCATCGCCGGCATCCAGGCCGCGCTGGAGATCGCCGACAGCGGCAGCCACGTCTACCTGGTGGAGCGCGAGCCGTCGATCGGCGGGCACATGGCCCAGTTCGACAAGACCTTCCCCACCCTGGACTGCTCGGCCTGCATCCTGACCCCCAAGATGTTCACCGCGGGCAACCACAAGAACATCACCCTGCTGACCTAGAGCGAGGTTGAGAAGGTCGACGGCTTCATCGGCAACTTCACGGTCACGATCCGCCAGCGGGCCCGCAAGGTCAAGACCGAGCTGTGCACCGGCTGCGGCGTCTGCGAGGAGAAGTGCCCGAAGAAGGTGGTCGACGACGTCTTCGAGGCCGGGCTGGGCTATCGCAAGGCGATCTACCGGCCGTTCCCGCAGGCCGTGCCCAAGTACCCGGTGATCGACGTCGAGAACTGCACCTACTTCCAGCGCGGCACCTGCAAGGCCTGCGAGAAGTTCTGCCCGACCGGCGCGATCGACTTCAAGCACAGCAGGACGAGATCACTCACCGTCCAGGTGGGCAACATCATCCTGGCCACCGGCTTCGACCTGTTCGACTGCCGGCGCATCCCGCAGTACGGCTACGGCCGGCTGGCCAACGTCTTCACCAGCCTGGAGTTCGAGCGCCTGTCCAACGCGGCCGGGCCGACCGGCGGCAAGGTGGTGCTGCGCGATGGCGTCACCGTGCCGCAGCAGCGTGGCGATCGTCCACTGCGTGGGCAGCCGCGACCGCAACTACAACAACTACTGCTCGGCCATCTGCTGCATGCAGTCGCTGAAGTTCGCCCACCTGGTCAAGGAGCGCACCGGCGCGCGCGTCTACAACTTCTACATCGACATCCGCACCCCGGCCAAGGCGTACGACGAGTTCTACCAGCACATCCTCGAGGAGGGGATCATCTTCGTCCGCGGCAAGGTGGCCGAGGTCACCGATGCCGCCCGGCTGCCCGGCGAAGAGGGCAAGCTGATCATCCAGGTCGAGGACACCCTGGTCGGCAAGCAGCGCCGCATCCCGGTGGACATGGTGATCCTCTCGGCCGGGCTGGAGCCGCGCGCCGACGCCAAGGAGATCGCGCAAGAAGTTCGGCATCTCGTGCAGCATGGACGGCTGGTTCATCGAGCGCCATCCCAAGCTCGACCCCGTGGCGACCATGACCGACGGCATCTTCATCGCCGGCGTCGTGCCAGGGGCCGAAGGACATCCCGGCCTCGGTGTCGCAAGGGCGCCGCGGCGGCCGCGCGCGTGCTGGGCCTCATCAGCCAGCGGCAGATCAGCCTGGAACCGGTGCGCGCCAGCGTGGACGCCGACAAGTGCTCCGGCTGCCGCATCTGCAACACCATGTGCCCGTTCAACGCCATCACCTTCCTCGAGGACCGCCAGGTGACCGAGATCAACCCGGCGCTGTGCCAGGGCTGCGGCACCTGCGTGTCGGCCTGCCCGGCCGGCGCCATCACCGGCACGCACTTCAGCAACGAGCAGATCATGGCGCAGATCGAGGGCGTGATGTTGATGCTCAGCGAGCATGCCGCGTAGCCAGTGCGCGGCCGAGCTTGCTGCCTGCGTAGGAGGGGAGAGGACACACTATGCCTGGCAATGGCATTCGAACCCGTCATCGTCGGTTTCACCTGCAACTGGTGCTCCTACCGCGCGGCCGACACGGCCGGGATGGCCCGCATCAAGTACGCGCCCAACGTGCGCCTGATCCGCCTGATGTGCTCCGGCCGGCTGGACCCGCAGTTCGTGCTCAAGGCGCTGGCCGAGGGCGCCGACGGCGTGCTGATCAGCGGCTGCCATCCGGGCGACTGCCACTACATCGAGCAGAACTACAAGACCATGCGCCGCTTCGAGCTGCTGAAGAAGACGCTGGCCAGCCTGGGCATCGAGGACGGCCGCGTCAAGCTGGTGTGGGCCTCGGCCGCCGAAGGCGCTATCCTGGCCGAGGAGATCGACAAGATGGTCGCGGAGGTCAAGGCGCTGGGACCGCTGAATTGGAAGCGCGAGCCTGGCTTCTGACGACCGGAGGCACCGATGGCGCAAGAAACGGCAGACAGCCAACGCAAACCCAAGTTCGCCATGTACTGGGCCGCGTCGTGCGGCGGCTGCGAGATCGCCGTGCTGAACATCCACGAGGGGATCCTGGACGTGGACGCCAACTTCGACGTGGTCTTCTGGCCGGTGGCGATGGACGCCAAGTACAAGGACGTCGAGGCGATGGAGGACGGCAGCATCACCCTCTGCCTGTTCAACGGCGCCATCCGCAACGAGCGAGAACGAGGAGATGGCCCACCTGCTGCGCCGCAAGTCCAAGATCCTGGTGGCCTTCGGCTCGTGCGCCTGCGAGGGCTGCATCCCCGGCCTGGCCAACCTCTACTCCAAACAGGCGCTGCTGGACACCGCATTTCAGCACCGTCTCCACCGACAACCCGGACGGTCATCCGTCCGCAGATCGCCTACCAGATGCCGCGAAGGCGAGCTCCACATCCCGTTCCTGTACGAGACCGTGACGACCCTCGACCAGGTGGTGCCGGTGGACTACTACATGCCCGGCTGCCCGCCCGAGAGCGGCCAGATCGCAGCCGTCATCGGGCTGGTGATCAAGGCGCTGAAGGGCGAGGCCGCAGCTGCCGCCCGCCGGGCTCGGTGCATCGGCGCGGGGAACAGCACCGTGTGCGACGAATGCCCGCGCAAGCGCGAGGAGAAGACCATCAGCGAGTTCCGGCGCATGGCGACCTTCCAGCCCAACCCGACCGACTGCCTGCTGGAGCAGGGCATCCTCTGCTGCGGGGCTGGCGACGCGCAGCGGCTGTCAGGCGCGCTGCCCAAGCGCCAACATGCCCTGCATCGGCTGCTACGGCCCCGCGCCGGACGTGGTCGACCAGGGCGCGCGCATGATGAGCGCGGTCGCCTCGGTGATCGACAGCAACGACCCCAAGGAGATCGCGCAAGATCCTGGACGGCATCGCGGATCCGGCCGGCACGTTCTACCGGTTCAGCTTGCCGGCGTCGCTGCTGCAGCAGCACGTAGCCGCCGGAATCGCGATGACACGATGCTGCGAACTTGCCGAGACCTTCCTCTGAATTCGTGAGTGTGAGGGAGGAGTGTACGATGCAGCGCATCACCATCGATCCGATCACCCGCCTGGAAGGCCACGGCAAGATCGAGATCTTCCTGGACGAGCGAGGGCAACGTCGCCAACACCTACTTCCAGATCCCGGAGCTGCGCGGCTTCGAGCAGTTTGCGTCGGCCGGCCGGTCGAGGAGATGGCGGTCATCACCAACCGCATCTGCGGCGTGTGCCCCGAGGCGCACCACATGGCCGCGGCCAAGGCCGCCGACGCCGTCTACCACGTCGACCCGCCGCGGCCGGCCAAGATGCTGCGCGAGCTGCTCTACAGCGCCTTCTACTGCACCGACCACACCACCCACTTCTACGCGCTGGGCGGGCCGGACTTCGTCATGGGGCCGGACGCGCCGGTGGCCGAGCGCAACATCCTGGGCGTGATCCACAAGGTGGGGCTGGAGATCGGCGGCAAGGTCATCCAGATGCGCAAGTACGGCCACACCGTCATCGAGATGATCGGCGGGCGCAAGGTGCATCCCTGCACCTCCATCCCCGGCGGCATGAGCCACGGCATCACCGAAGAGCAGCGCGCCGAGATCGAGAGGATGGGCCGCTGGGCGATCGAGTTCGCCCAGTTCAGCCTGAAGCTGTTCAACGACATCGTGCTGGGCAACGAGCGCCTACCGCGACCTGATCCTGGGCGACACCTACTACCACCGCACCTACTCCATCGGCCTGGTGGACGAGACCAACAAGGTCAACTTCTACGACGGCAAGGTCAGCGTGGTCGACCCGGACGGCAAGCGCATCGGCAAGTACGCGCCGGCCGAGTACACCGACTGGATCGCCGAGCACGTCGAGCCGTGGACCTACCTGAAGTTCCCCTACCTGAAGAAGGTCGGCTGGAAGGGCTTTGTGGACGGCACGGACTCCGGCGTCTACATGGCGACGCCGCTGTCGCGGCTGAACGCCGTCCGACGGCATGGCGACCCCGCTGGCCCAGGCGGAGTACGAGAAGTTCTACGCGGCGCTGGGCGGCAAGCCGGTGCACCACCGCCTGGCCATCCACTGGGCGCGGCTGATCGAGCTGCTCTACGCGGCCGAGCGCTGGGTGGAGCTGGCGACCGATCCCGGAGATCACCTCGGACAACTTCCGCACCGTGCCGACCGCGACGCCGACCGAAGGGGTCGGCATCGTCGAGGCGCCGCGCGGCACCCTGACCCATCACTACTGGACCGACGAGCGCGGGCATCGTCACCAAGGCCAACCTGATCGTCGGCACGACCAACAACTATGCGCCGATCTCCATGTCGATCAGCAAGGCGGCCCGGATCGTTCATCAAGCAGGGCACGGTGGTCACCGAAGGGCTGCTGAACCGGGTCGAGATGGCCTTCCGCGCCTACGATCCCTGCTTCGGCTGCGCCACCCACAGCCCTGCCCGGCCAGATGCCGCTGGAGGTCACGGTGCGGGACGCGGCGAGGCCAGGTCGTGACGGTGTTGCGGCAGTATGTGGATTGACGGCGGCCCTGCTCCGATCCCCCGTCGGACCCTGGTCGTCGGCCTGGGCAACCCGATCCTGGGCGATGATGGGGTGGGGTGGCGGGTGGTGGAGGAAGCCGCGGCAGCTTGCAGAGACGCGGTTCCCGGGCGGATCCGGTCTCTGCGATCCATGTGTCTCTGTGGTGAAAAGTGGTCTCGAGTTCGACTGCGTTTCCCTGGGCGGCCTGGCGCTGATGGAACGGCTGGTGGGCTACGATCGGGCCATCCTCGTGGATGCGATCCAGACTCCGGGCGGCGTGCCTGGGACGATCTACCGGCTGACCTGGACGATCTGCCCACCCTCCACGCCGATTCGGCCCACGATGCGTCGCTCACGGCCGCGCTGGCGTTGGGGCGGCGGTTGGGGGCGCACTTGCCTGCGTCGCAGGAGATCACCATCGTAGCGGTGGAGGCCGAGAACGTGCTGGATTTCGGTGAAGACCTCTCGCCCTCTGTGGCTGCCAGCGTGGGGCGAGCAGCGGAGCTGGTCCTGGCAGAATTTGGTCGCCGGCAGGCGCCAGGCCCTGCAATTGCCCATCCATGAGGAGGACGCCATGGTCTCACCCGAGCTGCTGCGCCGTTATCCTTTTTTTGGCGGGTTGACCGACGAGGAGTTGGCCGGCATCGCCATGATTGCCGAAGAGGTGGGATTCCCGGACCGCGCCATTGTTTTTCGGGAAGGGGAAGTTGCCACGAAGATCTATGTGTTGAGTGCGGGCATGGTGGAGCTGATCTTTGAAATTCACCGGCCGACCGGCACAGACACTTCCTATGTCGGGGCCATCGCCCAGGGCGAGCCATTCGGCCTGTCGGCCTTCTTGGAGAACCATGAATTGACCGCGACCACAGGCGCGACGGGTCCGATCAGGGCCATCGCCATCGACGCCCCCGGACTGCGCGCCATGTCGGAGGTGGACTGCCACCTGGGCTACACCCTCATGCGCCAGATCGCCCGCGCGCTGGCCGAGCGGCTCAACTTCGCCCGCGTGCAGTTGGCGGCCTGCGCGTAGGCGGGGTAGGGACGGGGTGGCATCGCGGTCCCCGCACGGCGCGCCCCCCGTCCTACCCGCCAACGTCCTTGAGCGTGTGCTGGCTGAACTCAGGCATTTGTCGAGGAACAGCACACCCCGGTGCGCCATGCTGACACCTGCCCCACAGTAGGTGCGGGTCTCTCCTGGCCGTAACCACTGCGCACCAGGGGTATACTTGAATCGTGGCCGCCGATTCAAGAAGCAGACCCCGATCATCAAGCAGATCTTCAGCGCGAACGACAAGGCTTGAAGTTGAAGGTTGCATGAAGGAAACCGCAGACCGGCAGCCTGTCCCTGGCAACTTGCAGCGCCTGCGCGTCGAGATCCACGGCGCGGTGCAGGGCGTCGGCTTCCGGCCGTTCGTCTACCGCCTGGCGACCGAGCTGGCGCTGACCGGCTGGGTCATCAACGACACGCAGGGCGTTTTCATCGAGGTCGAAGGGCCCGACGACGACCCTGCAGCGCTTCCTCGAACGCCTGCCCGCCGAGGCTCCGCCGCGCGCCATCGTCCAGTACGCTCGAGCAGCGCCTGGCTGGAGCCGGTCGGCTATCGAGCGCTTCGAGATCCGCCACAGCGACAACACCGGCGCCAAGACCGTGCTCGTCCTGCCCGACATCGCCACCTGCCCCGATTGCCTGGCCGAGGTGCTCGATCCGGCCGACCGCCGCTACCGCTACCCCTTCACCAACTGCACCAACTGCGGCCCGCGCTTCAGCATCATCGAGGCGCTGCCCTACGACCGGCCCAACACGACCATGCGCCGGTTCACCATGTGCCCGGCCTGCCAGCGCCGAGTACGAGAACCCGCTCGACCGGCGCTTCCATGCGCAGCCGAACGCCTGCCCGGTCTGCGGGCCGCGGCTGGCGCTGTACGGACGATGGACGACGCGACGACGTGGACGACGGATCGCAGCAGGCGCTGGCGATCGACGCTGCCGCTCGTGCAGGCGCGCGGCCGAGCGCGCTGCGCTGCGCGGGCCGGATCGTCGCGGTCAAAGGGCTGGGCGGGTTCCACCTGATGGCCGACGCGGGCAACGACGCGGCGATCGGCCGGCTGCGCGAGCGCAAGCCGCGCCGCGACAAGCCGTTCGCCATCATGGCGCCGCGATCTGGCCCAGGTGCAGGCGCTCTGCTGAGTCCCGCCCGCAGCCGAGGCGCTGCTGACCTCGCCGAAGCGCCGATCGTGCTGCTGGAGCGTCGGCAGAGGCGGACCAATCGGGTCAGCTGATCAGCGGCGCAGGACAGGCGGCATCGATCGTCCGTCGTCCAGCCGAGGTCGCGCCCGGCAACCCGAATCTGGGCGTCATGCTGCCCTACACGCCGCTGCACCACCTGCTGCTGCGCGAGATGGGCTTCCCGGTCGTCGCCACCAGCGGCAACCTGACCGACGAGCCGATCTGCACCGACGAGCGTCGAGGCCTTGCAGCGGCTCGGCCACATCGCCGACGTCTTCCTGGTGCACGACCGGCCCATCGCCCGCCACGTCGATGACAGCGTGGCGTGGATCGTGCGCTGGCGTGCCGCGCCTGCTGCGCCGGGCGCGCGGCTATGCGCCGCTGCCGGTCGCTGCTGAAGGACGACGTCCCGCCCATCCTGGCCGTCGGCGCGCACCTGAAGAACACGGTCGCGCTGAGCGTCGGCCGGCAGGTCTTCATCAGCCAGCACATCGGCGACCTGGAGACGCCGGAGGCGATGGCCGCCTTCGAGCGCGTCATCGCCGATTTCCTGCGCCTGTACGAGGCGCAGCCGGTCGCCATCGCCCACGATCTGCACCCGGACTATCTCTCGACGCAGTGGGCGAGGAGATTGGGACGATCGGACGAGTGACAAGGACGATTCGCCGTCCGCCATCCACGTCGCTCGCATCTCGTCGCCGTGCAGCACCACCATGCGCACCTGGCGGCCTGCCTGGCCGAGAACGCGGTCGACGGCCCGGCGCTGGGCGTGACCTGGGATGGCACGGGCTACGGCACCGACGGGACGATCTGGGGCGGCGAGTTCCTGCTGGGCGACGCGTCCGGCTTCGAGCGCGTGGCGCACCTGCGGCCGTTCCGCCTGCCGGGCGGCGACGCGGCCGTGCACGAGCCGCGGCGCGTGGCGCTGGCGCTGCTGTGGGAGATGTACGGCGAGGCGGCGCTGGAGAGGGACGACCTGGCGCCGGTCCGCGCCTTCTGCGCCCGACCGAGCGCAAGCTGCTGGCGCAGATGCTCGCCACGGGCGTCAACGCGCCGGTCACGACCAGCGCCGGACGGCTGTTCGACGGCGTCGCGGCGCTGCTCGGGCTGCACCAGCAGGTCAGCTTCGAGGGCCAGGCGGCGATGGCGCTGGAGTTCGCGGCGGACCGGCGCGAGCACGGGGCGTATCCGATTGGCCTCGCTGCCGGACTGCGTAGGCTGCCGGACGACGGTGCAGACCGGGACGACCGCTCGAGCGTCAGCCTGCCGCCTGCGTTCTCGACTGGCAGCCGCTGCTCGAGGCCGTGCTGGCCGACTTGCGGCGCGGCGTCGCCGACGGGTATCATGGCCGCGCGATTCCACAACGCGCTGGTGGAGGCGATCGTGGCGGTGGCGCAGGCCGTCGGCGAGCAGCGGGTGGCGCTGACCGGCGGCTGCTTCCAGAATCGCCTGCTGACCGAGCGCGCCGCCGAGCGGCTGGAGCGCGCCGGCTTCGAGGTGCTTGCTGCACCGCCAGGTGCCGCCGAACGATGGCGGCATCAGCCTGGGGCAGGTGGCGGTGGCGGCGGCACGGCTGAGCGAGACGTGAGCAGAATGCAGTAGTCGGGTCACTGATCGGCAGTCTGCACTACTGCATCTGAGACGGAGGCTGATCATGTGTCTGGGTGTTCCGGGAAAAGTGCTGAGCATTGAGCCGAATTCGCGTGGGCATGACGATGGGCAAGGTCAGCTTCGGCGGCATGGCCAAGGAAGTGTGCCTGGCCTACGTGCCCGAAGCTGAGGTCGGCGACTACGTCATCGTCCACGCCGGCTTCGCGCTCAACAAGCTGGACGAGGAAGAGGCGAAGGAGGTGTTCGAGCTGCTGAGGCAGATGGGCGAGGTTGAGGAGTTACAGGTTGACGGCTGAAGTCGAAGGTGAAGCGCCTTTGACTCGAACCCTCGACCTTGAATCAGGGAGTTCCTATGCGCTTCATTGACGAGTATCGGAACGAAGCGGACGCCCAGAAGCTCCTCCACGCCATCGAGCGCTCGGTGACGCGCGCCTGGGTCGATCATGGAGATCTGCGGCGGGCAGACGCACACGCTGATCAAGTCCGGCATCGACCGGATGCTGCCGCCGCAGGTGACGCTGGTCCACGGGCCGGGCTGCCCGGTCTGCGTCACGCCGCTGGAGCTGATCGACCAGGCCATCGCCATCGCGCGCCGGCCCGAGGTGATCTTCACCTCGTTCGGCGACATGCTGCGCGTGCCCGGCTCCGGCGTCGACCTGCTGAGCGTGAAGGCGCAGGGCGGCGACGTGCGCATGGTCTACTCGCCGCTCGATGCCGTCAAGCTGGCGCAGAAGCACCCCGACCGCCAGGTGGTCTTCTTCGCCGTCGGCTTCGAGACGACCGCGCCCGGCAACGCGATGGCCGTGTGGCAGGCGCAGCAGCTGGGGCTGACCAACTTCTCGATCCTCTGCTCGCACGTGCTGGTGCCGCCGGCGATGGAGGCGATCCTCGGCGCGCCCGACAACCAGGTGCAGGGCTTCCTGGCCGCCGGCCATGTCTGCACGGTGATGGGCTACTGGGAGTACGAGCCGATCGCCGCGCGCTACCGCGTGCCGATCGTCGTCACCGGTTTCGAGCCGCTGGACCTGCTGCAGGGCATCTACATGACGGTCAAGGCGCTGGAGGAAGGCCGCTGGGGCGTGGAGAACCAGTACACCCGCGCCGTGACGCGCGAGGGCAACCTGCCCGCGCAGAAGCTCCTCGCGCAGGTCTTCGAGGTCGTGCGACCGGCAGTGGCGCGGCATCGGCACTGATCCCAGCGAGCGGCTACCGCCTGCGGCCCGAGTTCGCCGCCTTCGACGCCGAGCAGCGCTTCGGCGTGGCGGGCGTCACAGCCGAGGAATCGCCGCTCTGCATCGCCGGGCAGATCCTGCAGGGGCTGAAGAAGCCGCACGAGTGCACCGCCTTCGGCACGCAGTGCACGCCCGAGCACCCGCTGGGCGCGCCGATGGTGTCGCAGCGAAGGCGCCTGCGCCGCCTACTATCAGCTACGGACGGGCCGCATGACCGACAACCTTCAATCTCAGACCTTCAACCTGCACTGCCCCATCCCGATCAGCGACTACCCGACCGTCACGCTGGCGCACGGCGGCGGCGGGCGGCTTGACGCAGATGCTGATCGAGCGCATGTTTCGTGCCGGCCTTCCGCAACGCGACCTGGAGGTGCTGCACGACGGCGCGGTCTTGGATTTGCCTGCCCCGCCCGCCTCCCTGCAGGGGCGGGGTCGCGTCTGGCCTTCTCCACCGACTCGTTCGTCGTCAGCCCGCTCTTCTTCCCCGGCGGCGACATCGGCTCGCTGGCGGTGCACGGCACGGTCAACGACCTGGCCATGTGCGGCGCGCGCCCGCTGGCGCTCTCGGCCGGGTTCATCCTGGAAGAAGGCCTGCCGATGGACGAGCTGTGGCGCATCGTCCGCTCGCTGAGCCGGCTGCGGCGCAGGCCGTGGGCGTGCCGATCGTCACCGGCGACACGAAGGTGGTCGACCGGGGCAAGGGGGACGGCGTCTTCATCAACACGGCGGGCATCGGCGTGATCCCGCCGGGCGTCGACATCTCGCCGCGCGCGCGTGCGCCCGGCGACGTGGTGCTGATCAACGGCGCGATCGCCGCGCATGGCATCGCCATCATGTCGGTGCGCGAAGGGCTGGAGTTCGAGACGGCATTGCGAGAGCGACTCGGCGCCGCTGCACGACCTGGTGGCCGGCGTTCTGGCCGCGGCCGGCGAGCAGGTGCACGTGCTGCGCGATCCCACGCGCGGCGGCGTGTCCAGCACGCTCAACGAGATCGCCGGCCAGGCGCAGGTCGGCATCCGCCTGAACGAAGCCAGCATCCCGATCGGCGACGCAGGTGCGCGGCGCCTGCGAGATCCTGGGGCTCGATCCGCTCTACGTGGCGAACGAGGGCAAGTGCCTGGTGATCGTGGCGCGCGAGGCGGCCGAGGCGGTGCTGGCGGCCATGCGCGCCCATCCCTTGGGCCGCGAGGCGGCGATCATCGGCGAGGTGGTGGCCGATCACCCGCGCAAGGTGATCCTGCGCAGCCGCATCGGCGGCCTGCGCGTCGTCGACATGCTCAGCGGCGAGCAGTTGCCGCGCATTTGCTGAAAGAATCTTGATGGCGGCCAATTACAGTGTTGCCAACTGCAGCAGGGTGATACTCAACTACTCATTGCCGGAGACGCAACCAACAACCCGGGGATTGGTGCCTAGCACCCGGCTGCGCGTTCGCGCGAATGCAGGCGCACATCACGCCTCTCCAATTGCCTCGCGGTCCAACTGATCGAAGAACTGGCGCATGAACGCGCGGCGGTCTTGGGCGATCGACCTGGCCGTCGTGGTGTATAGTCGTTCGGGGATGCGGTCGAGCTTGTAGACGAACTCGTGCACGGGGGTATAGCCTTCGCCCAGCTCGGCGGGCGCTTTGGCTGCATCGCCGCCCTGTCCCGCGATCTCGCGCCACGGCCCCCGCCAGAGCGCCGTGCCCGCCGCGCCCGCGTAGGCGAACGCCCGCGCGACGCCGATCGCGCCGATGGCGTCGAGCTTGTCGGCATCGGACAGCACTTGCGCCTCGAGCGTGCGGGGCGCGGCGCGTGCGCGGAAGCGGTGCGCCTCGATGGCGTGCGCCACCGCGTCGACGAACGCCGCCGGCTGGTCCGCGAGGATGTCACGCGCCCGCTGTGCACCCAGCAGGTGATGGCGTTCCCGGTCCTACGTTCTCGCCACATCGTGCAGCAGCGCGGCGGTGCGGACGATGGCGAGGTCCGCGCCCTCGGCCTGCGCGATGCGCTCCGCCAGCGCCGTCACCCGCAGCACGTGATCGAAGTCGTGCCCGCCGCCGCCCGCCTCGTACAACGCGCGCGCGGTGTCAATATCTATAGTCGTCATGAAACACCTAATAATCCGGCACTCTGAGTCGTGAGTCTATTGTCCGGCCGCGGCAGGCGGCTCGCCGTTTCCCAGGAGCCAGAGAACGCCGCCGGGCAGGCTGCCGAGAAGCATGACGGCCTGCATCAGCAGCGACACGGCGAGCGCATGATCTGCGGGCACGCCGGCCAGGCCGAAGAAGAACGGGTAAGCCGTCTGGTTGACGCCGATGCCGCCGATGGATATCGGGACCATCAGCACGAGCGCGATCAGCGGGTTGAAGAGGAAGATGGCTGGCAGCGACATCAGGCCGCCCATCGACTGCGAAAGCACCAGTTGACGAAGGTCGTGCAGGCGATGCCGACCAGCGCGACGCCGAAGGCAGCGCCAGCGGCCAGTAGCGGAAGCGATAGGCGTTGAACGCCTCGGAGATGCGCCCCAGAGCGGCGCCAGCGGCGCCAGCAAGCGCCAGCTGGAAGATGCGAGCTATCAGCATCGCGCAACCGCCGGCTGAGCAGCACGCCGAAGCCGAGCGCCAGCACTGCCAGCGCAACAATGGCGACCCACTCCACCTGTTGCAGGTCAGCATGTCCGGTGAAGTTCACCGCGACGATGGCGGCGACGACGGCGGTGCTCATGTAGGCCATCAGACCGATCGATGCGATCCACGATGACGGAGACGGCTGCGTCTGCGGTGCGGTCGGTGTAGCGCGCCAGGCCGTAGCCGCGCATCACGTCGCCGCCGACGTTGGCCGGCAGGAAGTTGTTGAAGAAGAAGCCGACGAAGAGGAACCGGCAGCACCGCGCCGAACGGCACGTGCACGCCCTGGGCGCGCGAGCAGCACCTGCCACTTGACGCCGTTGACGGTGATGGCCAACATGTAGAGCGGCCAGCGCCAGCAGGAACGTACAGCGGTCGGGCCGGCGAGCTGGGCGGCCACCCGGCGCAAATCAACCCGGCAGAAGGCCGAGCGACGATCAGGCCGAGGCTGATGACGATCTTGAGGAGGGTGAGCAGTTTATCGCGCACGGGGGCTCCGCCACCGCCGTACGGCGCGCACATCGTCGGTGGCCTCGGTTTGCGCCCGCTCGGCCTCCACGTCGGCCTTCTGCGACCAGGCCATGTCCCACACGACGTGCCGGTCCTTCTTGATGGCGAAGTCGTACCAGCCCGAGGAGTCGGGCCCAGGCCTCCAGCACGGCCAGCAGGAACAGCGTCCACACCAGCCGGATCGCGCCCCAGATCTCCTTGAGGGCCACCTTGGCCACGCGGGTGTTCTGGATGCTGGAGACCGCGTAGCCGTACTTGGACTTCAGGTAGAGATGGCCGGCGTGGTTGCGCCGCCGCTGGCGCACGAAGTCCTTGATCGTGTCCGGCCCGGTGTTGTAGACGACGGCATCGGGCGCGTAGCGCACCTGCATGCCGCGCTGGACGACCAGCGCCTCGACGAACGCCTCGTCCATCGCCACGTCGGGCGGGATGCGGTCGAACACCTTGCGGAAGGCGATCATCTCGCCCAGCCGCGGGATCTCCAGGCACAGCTGGTGCTCCAGCCGCAGCCGCAGGTGCGTGAACAGGCCCGACCAGGTGATCGGGCGTGTTGACGGGGATCTTGTGCGCGCCGGTCATGCCGACGGTCGGATCGGCGAACATGCGCACCAGGTGCTCGACCGCGTCTTCGTGCGGCAGCGTGTCGCCGCTCTCCAGCACGCAGATGTCTTCCCTGGCGTTGCCCAGGAAGATATTGATGGCCGCGGTCTTGCCCTCGCGCTTCGGTTGGATGAAGAGCTTGATGCGTGGATCGCGCGCGACGAACGATTCGACGATCGGGACGGTGTTGTCGGTGCAGCCGCTGGCGACGACGATGATCTCGCTGATCTCGACGTCGCGTAGATGTTGGGTCAGCAGCGCATCCAGCAGCCGGCCGATGTTGGCCTCTTCGTTGTAGGCCGTGACGCCGACGCTGCAGCGCAACTGGGGCTGAATTTGATCCAACAGTTCCTCCGGGGATGCTGATATTGCGATTATACCAGCATCCCATCGCGCGCGCTAATGGCGCCGCTCTAGCAGCGGGCGATCTCGATACCCTGGCCGACGACATGCGTTGGGGTGCGGTGGAGCGGCAGATAGCCTTGGGCGGCAAGCGGGGGCAAGGGCGAAGTGGCTTCGTCGGGCTTGTCGGACAGGGCTACCATCAGGCAGCCGCGCTCTTTGAGCCATTGACATGCCTCCAGGACCTCGCGCGTGATGCAGATCTCCTCGACGAGCCGTTGGCCCAGGGGCGTGCCCTCCGGCAGGTGGCCCATGCGTTCGACGGTCTCCTGGAATTCCCGGCGCCGGAATGCCTTGAAGGGCGTCAGGTCGCCGGCAATGCGTACGCGCATAGATGTCATCGTGCAGGGCCCGTACCTCCGGCGTCAGTTCAGACCGCATGCCGTCGATGTGTGCCATGAACTGACGGAAGTCGGTCAACTCCAGGGCATCGATCTGGGAGAGCACGGTCTCCAGATCGACAACGCCTGCGCTGAGCATCAGGCAGATGTAGGCGACGTTGTCCTGGTTATCAGCCGTGAACGAATGATACCTCGGAGCGTTGAGCACTGCGTATACCTGCAGGAACTCGTCGTGCTTGAACACAGATCCGACGGCCTCACTCAAAGTCGCGTCGATGGCCGCGAGGCGCGCCCGGTCGATGGATTTGTCGTTGCGGCCCCGGGCGCCCAGAGCGGTCTTGTCGATGTCGACGATCGCGACGGTGCGCCGGTCAATGCTGGCGCCCTCGGCTTGCGCCCGTTCCAGGAAATCGGCCAGAGCCGTCCACCGATTCGCCTGGTAAAGCCCGTCCTGTCCGGTGATTTGCAGCGTCTGATCTCTTTCGGACCCGATGAAGCACCATCCAGGCCAACCGGTGAGTGTGCGTAGATTCTGGAAAGCGCCGCCGTCGTTCAGGAGCGTATCGCCAAAATAGAGGATCTCGCTCGAGCGCGGGTCTGCCCGGATCTACGGTCGTCTGGGCTTGCACCAACAGCCATGCCAATGCCTGCGCGTAGGCCATGTCCAGTTTGCGCGGCGGGATTCGTCCCTCCATGCCCATTTCATGCCATGCCTCGCCGTAGCGGGGCAACCGCGTATCCATCGCGTTCAGATCCCGATAGATCACCAGATCGCCGAAGACATCGGATAACGCACATAGTTCCATATTAGAGCCAACCTTGTGCGAATAATAGTTCCGCGTTCAGCAACGCGCCACCGGCCGCGCCCCGGATCGTATTGTGTCCCAGCACCAGGAACTTGTAATCAAACAGCGGGTCGGCGCGCAGCCGGCCCACGCTCGTCGCCATGCCCTTGCCTGCCAGCCGGTCGAGCCGCGGCTGCGGCCGGTCGGGTGCGGTGTGCAGGATGATCGCCGGGTCAGGTGCGGAAGGCAGCCCCAGGCGTTGGGGTTCTCCCCGATAGGACGTGAACGCCTCGGCCATCTCTTCCAGCGTTGCGGTTTGTCGCAGCTTCACGCTGACGGCCTCCAGGTGTCCGTTGCGGACTGCAACCCGGTTGCCTGCGCGCTGATGATGAGATCGGCCCAATGGATGCTCTCGCCTTCCAGCACACCCAAGAGCTTGCGCGGCTCAGTCTCGATCTTCTCCTCCTCGCCGCCGATGTAGGGCATCACGTTGTCGAGGATGTCCATGGACGGAACGCCGGGATAACCCGCGCCCGAAAGGGCCTGCATGGTCACAACGTTTACGGCGGCCAGTCCGAACGCGTCGTGCAGCGGCTTGAGCGCACACACCAGATGCGTGCTGGAGCAGTTCGGGTTGGTGACGATGAAGCCAACCTGTTTACCCGACGCGCGCCGCCGGCGTTGCTGGCCCCGGATCAACGCGGTGTGTTCCGGGTTGACGTCTGGAATCAGCAGCGGCACATCGAGATCCATGCGATGCGCGGATGCGTTGGAGCAGACCGCAAAACCCGCGTCGGCCAGTTCCTCTTCCAGCACGCCCGCGGCGTCGCCCGGGATGGCCGAAAACAACAGTCGTATGTCTCGGTCGATGGCGCCGGGTCCGGTGGGGGTGACGACTCTATCGGCCACCGCATCCGGCATGCCTCCGCGGAGCAGCCATTTGGTCGCCTCGCGATATGACTTACCCACCGAGCGGTCGGATGCAGTCAGAGCAGCGATCTCGAACCAGGGATGGTCCGCCAACAGGTGGACGAAGCGCTGGCCGACCGCGCCGGTCGCGCCCAGCACGCCCACCTTGATCTTGTCTTGAGGCGGTGTAACACCGTTCATTTCATCCCTCCCCGTATTGTGCGAGCGCGACGATGTCGGCGTGTACGCCTGCCGCGGCGGCCTCGACGCCCGCGCCCCGGCCTTGCAGCACGAGCGGGGTGTCGGGGTAGTAGCGCGTCTGGAATGCAACCAGGTTATCGTTTCCTTTGAGTTGCCCTAACGCCGAGTCGGCCGGCACGGCCCGCATGCCTACCGCAGCGCGGCCATCTTCGATCTCCGCAACATAGCGCAATACCTGCCCTTGCGCAGCGGCCGCGGCGACCTGGGTCGCGAAGCCGGCATCCAATTCGGGCAGGCGAGCCAGGCAGTCGGCCAGGGAGAGATCTACGTAGTCGGCTGGCAGCAGCCCGGCTACTTGCACGGCGCTCAACTCCAGATTCCACCCCAAGGTGCGCGCCAGGATCAGTGCTTTGCGGGCCACATCCATGCCGCCCAGGTCGATGCGCGGGTCCGGCTCGGTGTAGCCGCGCTGCATGGCCTCGGCCACCAGGCTGGAGAAGGGTTGGCCCGCCTGCAACCCGGTGCACAAGAATCCCAATGTGCCGCTTAGCGCGCCCTGCACCGCATCGACCCGGTCGGCGGCACGCATCAGGCCGAGCGTGGCCTCGATCACGGGAACGGCCGAGCCGACGGTGGTTTCGTAGCGGAACCGTTTGCTGGCGGTTAAGCCATCAAACACTGCCTGCGGCCCGACCAGCGGTATCTTGTTCGCCGTGGCCACGCGGTAACCGCTCTGCAGCGCAAACTCGAGCGCCGGCACTGTCGCGTGTGATGCGGTCACATCGGCCACAATGCAGTCTCTCATGCCGGCGACCTCCACGATGGCGCTAAGATCTGGCTCATAGGTAGGCTGGCTCAGGGGGAAAGGCGCGCCGGCAGCCTTGGCGTCTGCAATCGCCTGCAAATCTTGGTCGCTGAGGCCGCCTGCATCCGCAGCCGCGCCGTCGATATCGCACCAGGCGACGATTCGAAATGCAAGACCGTCGCGTTCGGTGTGGAGCTGCCGCGCTTCGGTCAGTTGTCGCACCAGCGCCCGCCCCACCTTGCCGGCGCCGAAGATGATGAGTGGAACTCGTTTCATGCTTCACCCAACCCAAATGCACTGTGAATGTACCGGATGCCTGCATCCGCATCGGCCGCGCCGAGCACCAGCGAGATGTTCGTCTCAGAGGACCCCTGGGCGACTGCGATGACGTTAACGCTGTTTTCACCGAGCGCAGAGAACAGGCGAGCTGCAATGCCCGGCGTGCCCCGCATTCCTTCGCCCACCACCGCCACGATGACCACGTCAGGCTCGATGCTCACGCGATCGATCAACCGGCGCTTAATCTCTTCTCCGAACGATCCCTCCAACGCCGCGCCCACCGGCTGCGCGTCGGATTCGGGCACGACGAAGCAGATGCTCTGCTCGGAGGAGGCCTGCGAGATCATCAGCACACTTGCCCCGCGCTGAGCAACTGTTGCGAAAGTGCGGGCCGCGATGCCGGGCACGCCCATCATGCCGCGCCCTGCCACGGTGACCAGTGCCAGTCCGCGGATCACGGTCAGCGCCTTGACCGTGCCGCCGTTGGACGACTTCGGAACGACGCGCGTGCCGGGGAAAGCCGGGTTGAAGGTGTTGCGCACACTGATCGGGATGCCGCGATCGATGGCCGGCAGCATGGTCTTCGGGTGCAGCACTTTCGCGCCGAAGTAAGCCAGCTCCGCGGCCTCACTGTAGGTCAGCTCGGGCAGCGGTCGCGCGCCCTTGACGATGCGGGGGTCGGCCGTCAGCACGCCGTCTACATCCGTCCAGATCTGGATTTCGTCCGCATCCAAAGCGGCGCCGAGGATCGCAGCCGAATAGTCCGAGCCGCCCCGGCCCAGGACGGTGGGGACGCCCTCGGGGGTGGCCGCAACGAAGCCGGTGACCACTGGCATGACGCCCTTTTCGAGCAGCGGCAGCAACCGGCCGCGCGTCGCGGTGCGGGTCGCCGCCATGTCGGGCGCAGCCGAGGCGTAGTTGTCGTCGGTGACGATTAATTCGCCGGCATCGACTAACTCGGTCTCGACGCCGCGTGCCGCGCATGGCCGCGGCCAGGATGGGAGCCATCAGGCGTTCGCCCAGCCCGGAGATGACCGCCAGCCCGCGGTCGGTCAACTCGCCGAGGATCGCGACCGCCATGCAGAGTCGCTCGAACTCGCGCACCCGCTCGTCCGTCTGTGCCTGGATCGCGGCCAGATCGTCCAGGTCATCGACCAGCGCTTCGGCCGCGTCCCGGTGCCGCGCGATGAGCGTCAGGCGCGCGTCGCGATAAGCCTGCCGGTCGCCCCTGGCTGCGGCGTTGGCCGAGTCGATCAGAAGGTCGGTGACGCCGCGCATGGCCGAGGTGACGACCACGATCTGGCGGTCGGTGCGCAACTGGTCGGAAACGATGGACGCGACCTGGGAAATCGCCTTGGCGTCGTTGACGGAGGTGCCGCCAAACTTCAGAACTTGCATGATCATACTCCTGCTGTGCATGCGGGTGCTGAGCAGATGCGGTGTGCTGAGCACAAAAAAGCCCCTCGCCGTTGGGGCGAGGGGCTTCGCGGTTCCACCCAATATCAGCCATCCCGCCTTTGTGTGTAGAGACGTAGCATGCTACGTCTCTACACACAAAGGCGAGAAGACTATCTTTGTCGGCCGTAACGAGGCCAGGCGGAGCGCCATACACTCCCCGGTCGGCCCTGCATCATGAGGTGGCCGGCGGCCGGATTTGAGACGCTCACTCTCGGGGGGTTTTCAGCGGGCTGATGGCGGGGCAGGCTCACAGCCGATGACCTGCCTTCTCTGGCACCTAAGCGTCGCCTACTCGTCCCGATCAACGTTTTGCGTATTTCAGGTGACGCCGATTATAACCGGTGGTTCGCATATGTCAAATTGCGTTTCAGTTGAGGGCTATATCACCGGCTCCACGAGCCGGCTGTTGCGCAGCATTCAGGTCTTAACGAGATTCACCCAGTAGTCGATCACCTCGAACCCGCGGCGGCGGAAGAGTGAAAATGCCTCAGGATTGTCTTTCGCGTGAACGTGCACCTCTACGGAAAGGTAACCCCGGTTCGTCATCTCCGCCAGGCCGCGGTCCAGCACGTAGGACCCGAAGCGTAGGCCGCGGTACTGCCGATCCAGGCCGATCCAGGCGAGCGCTGCGATCGTCGGGTCGGGCATGGGGTACCACACCACGCTGCCCACCGCGCGGGTGCCATCCGCCACGACCAATCCCTGGTACTTGCGTCCGCCGTTGTAGCCCCAGGCGCGCAGTTGATACACGGGCTCGTCGCCCTGCCAGGGTGAACGTTCATCGATCGGGACCAGGCGCAGATTGCGTGCTTCCAGGCCCGGATTCACGGGCTGTTCCCGGCCATGTAACGATGCAGACATGGTGACATCGCCAGGACTGCTGACCTGGTACCCGCGCTTGCCCAGCCAGGCCACCAGTTCCTTATCGTTGACAGCGCTGATCGCCATGCTCTCGGTGGAGCCGTACCAGGGCGCCCACAACCGTTCCATGATGCCGTAGAAAGGCGCATTCTGGGCCGCAAAGTGAATGGGACAGTAGTAGAGGTGGTTTTCCGCCGCGCTCAGCAGGCGGGAGCCGAGGCGAGCCTTTCGAAAATCGGGATCGACCGCAAGCCAGGCGATGTGATGTCGGAGTTCGGCCGAACGAGTGGCCGGGACAATGGCCGGCGGCTTAATGGCATGAACTGCCCCGGCAACCCGATCTCCGTCTGTGGCCAGGATCAGGCCGCGGGCATCGAACTCGGGCCGCACCAACACACGTTCGGCGAATTCCGCTTCGGTAATGGGCGCGTAGTGGCGGTGTCCGGCAAAGGAGCAGTTTAGGAAGGCCGTCAGTGCGGGCAGATAGGGCGCGGTGAAGTGGCGCAGGACTACCGTCGGCGCTTCGCCCACCATGTCTCACATCCCCACGTAGCGCGCATATAAGGTGGCGGCCTCGGCCTCGTCATGCACACCTTTGATGATCGCGCGGCCATCTCCGAATACGGTGAACTCGCGGCCATCCAGGGTGACGCGCAGCAGGAAGGGAGTCTGGCGCACATCCGTGGCTCCGCCGAGTCGCAATCGATCGGCCAACGCTGCGAGCGAGAGCGCGTCATCCTCCGCGCCTGCTACGCTCACCTGCACCGCATCGCGGCCACACAGCGACGTCGTCCGCGCGCCGGCCGACGCTTCGAGGAATTCGAAGTGGTGCAGCGCACACGCGGGGCAGTCAGACCGGGGTTCGCCGAGCTCGAAACGGTCGAAGGTCCCGTCCCAAAGGTCCACGTGGATCATCCCATCGTTGAGCGTCCCATCGCCGACGAGCAGCTTGATGGCCTCCGCGGCCACGATTGAGCCCATGAGCGAGACGATCGGGCCGATGATGCCCGCGGTGTCGCACGTTGCGACCGTCCCGGGCGCGGGCATTTCGCCCATGGTGCAGCGCAGGCACGGTGAGACGCCTGGCCGCACAGTGTGGGTCATACCGTAGGTAGCGAGAACGCCGCAGTAGACCCACGGCTTCCCCAGCTTGACGCAAGCGTCGTTTAACGAGTATCGCGTCGAGAAGTTGTCCGTGCCGTCGAGCACCACATCGGCGTCGGCGATGAAGGAGAGGATGTTGCCGGGGTTGACGTCTGCGACGACCCCTTCGATGGCGATGGTGCTGTTGATCCGGCGCAGCTTGGCCGCAGCGGCAACCGCCTTGGGCAACACCTCCCTGACGTCGTCTTCGTCGTAGAGCAATTGCCGCTGGAGGTTGTTTAGTTCGACGAAGTCGCGATCGACTAAACGCAGGTGGCCTACGCCCGCGCGGGCCAGGTGGTTGGCCAGCACCGACCCCGTTGCGCCCACCCCAATGATGGTTATGTGCGCGTCGAGGAGCCGGCGCTGACCCGCTGCGCCAATGCCGGGATAGATGGTTTGCCGCGCGTATCGTGCTAGGTCTGCTTGCATGATGTATTCCTCTGCCACAAGTGCCCGGCACTTTCGAAGTGCCGGGCACTTAGGGGGCACTTAGGATTTCGGCGCACTGTCACTTCCCTGTCACTTCCTCTGCTTCGCGCAGCTTGGTCGCCAGCGTGCGCAGTAGATCAGATTCGGTCACGATGCCGATGACGCTGGCCTTCTCGTCTACCACGGGCAGGCCGGCGATTTTTTTTCGGTCATTCTCGACCACGGGCAGATGACGGATGTGACGTTCCTTCATGTCAGGCCGGCACCTTGTCCGGCACGCTGTGTATCCGATCGTGTTCGGCGACCTTAGCCTGCAGCAACACGCCGAGGCGGCGGATGCCCTCCTCGATCTGTTCGGGCAGCGCGTTCGAGAAGTTGAGGCGCATGTTGTTCCGTCCGCGTGTCATGTCCGCATAGAACGCAAAGCCAGGCACGAAGGCGACCTTCGCCTGTACGGCCTCCTGCAGCAGCGGCTCGGTATCGATCCATTCCGGCACCCGGGCCCACAGGAATAGCCCACCTTCGGGCTGCGTCCACGAACAGCCCTCGGGGAAGTAGCGTCTCCATCGCAGCCAGCATGACGTTGCGCCGCTCGCTATACACCCGGCGGATCAGTTGGATGTGCTCGTCCAGGAAGCCGTTCTTGACCATTTCCTATGCCAGCATCTGGTCAAAGGTCGATGATGTGCAGGTCGGTGCCCTGCTTGGCCATGACCAGCTGATCGATCACCTCCACCGGGGCCACCACCCAGCCAAGACGCAGCCCGGGCGCCAGCGTCTTCGAGAAGGTGCCCAGGTAGATGACGTTGCCTTCCATGTAGCCGTGGCCGTTCAACCCGGCGTCTGCCTGAAAGTCAGCATCCAGCGCCACCAGCGGCGGCAGATGTTCGCCCTCAAAGCGCAGGGCGCCGTACGGATCATCTTCGACGATCGGGATGCCGTACTTGTTCGACAGACGCACAAGTTCCAGGCGCCGGTCCAACGACAGTGTCGTGCCGCCCGGATTTTGGAAGTTCGGCAGCACATACATGAACTTCGGTCCGACTCGCAGAGCGGCTTCCAGTAGCTCGGTGCGCAGCCCGTGATCGTCGATCGGCACCCCGACGTATTCGGCCTGATAGGCATTCCAGGCCTGCAGCGCCCCCAGGTAGGTCGGTTCTTCGACCAGGATTCGGTCGCCGGGGTTGATCAGCAGCTTGCCGATCAGGTCCAGCGCCTGCTGCGAGCCGTTCGTGATGAACACGTTGTCGGCCTCTGCCTGGATGCCATAACGCGCCATGCGTTCGCAGATGAAGTGCCGCAGCGGCACGAATCCCTCGGTCGGGCCGTATTGCAGCGCCTTCTCGCCCTGCTCTGTCAAGAGCCGGCAGGCCGCCTCCTGCGCCTGTTGCTTCGGAAACAGCTCAGGCGCGGGCAGGCCGCCGGCAAAGGAGATGATGTCGGGCTGCTGCGCGTACTTCAGCAGTTCGCGAATGATCGAACGCCCCATGCGCTGGTTGCGCTGGGCGTAGCGACTTTTCCAGAGTGTCGCCATTACTCAACCTCCTTGTTGAGCTTCACGTGCTAACATGACAGGTTCTCGCTGCGCGCACTCTGCGCCGCGCCGCAGGGCTTCCTTGTTAGCTGGCCAGGAATTTGCGCTGACGCTCGCCCAGGTGGCGATCCAGGGCGGTCTCCACCGCCTCCGACGGCAGCATGTTCGTGGCAACCAGGTAGGCGCCGAGCAGGACGACGTTCGCCTGTCGCACGTTGCCGAGCTCCTCCGCGATGTCGTTGGCCGGCACCGGCGACGAAGCGGATGTCAGGCCGCGACGGCTCCACCGGTACGAGCGACTATTGTACACCAGGAGCCCGCCCGGCTTGACCAACGGCTCGTATTTCTCGAACGAAGGCAGGTTCAGGGCAACGACCGATTGGGGGCCGGCGCACCAGCGGCGAGCCGATCGGCTCATCTGAGACGACTACGGTGCAGTGCGCGGTGCCGCCGCGCATTTCCGGCCCATAAGACGGAATCCAGGTGACGTGCAGACCTGAGTCGAGCGCAGCGTAGGCCAGCAACTGGCCGGCGAAGAGCGCGCCCTGCCCGCCAAAGCCGGAGAAGATGATCTCCTCGTGCATGGTAGGCTCCTTCAACCCAACGCCTTGACTTCGTCCGACACTTTGAAGTCGCCCAGCGGGAAGTACGGGACCATGGTGTCGCGGATCCAGGCCAGGGCGTCGGGCGGCGACATGTGCCAGTTGGTCGGGCAGCTCGACAGAAACTCGACCATGCTCAGCCCCAGGCCGGCCAGCTGCGCTTTGAACGCCGTCACGACGGCCTTCTTGGCCTGGCGGATGGTGCGCGCGTCGTAGACCGAGCGGCGCACCACGTAGGACGCGCCCGGCAGCCCGGCGATGATCTCGGCCATGCGCATCGGGATAGCCGTGCAGCTTCGCGTTCGCGGCCCATCGGCGAGGAGGTGGTGACCTGACCCGATCAGGCTGGTCGGCGCCATCTGGCCGCTGGTCATGCCGTAGACTGCGTTGTTGACAAAGAAGACGGTGATGTTTTCCCCGCGATTGGCCGCGTGCAGGATTTCCGCCGCGCCGATCGATGCCAGGTCGCCGTCACCCTGGTAGGTGAATACCATCTTGTCGGGCTGCGTGCGCTTCAGCCCGGTCGCCATCGCAGGCGCCCGACCGTGCGCGGCCTCCACCGCATCTACGTCGAAGTAGTAGTACATCAAGCACCGAGCAGCCCACCGGCGCCACCATGATCGTCCTGTCCTTGATCCCCAATTCGTCGATCGCCTCGCCGATCAGGCGGTGGATGATGCCGTGGGTGCAGCCGGGGCAGTAGTGCGTCAAGGCGTCGGAGAGTGCGTCCGGTCGCTGATATACGACTTGCCCATGCTCCATGATCTCAATGGGTGAAAGCTGGTTTTCGTCTGACATCTTTCCCCCTACCAATACCGCGCTTCGACGCCGGCTTCCCGCGGGCGGTTCGTGAACGCGACGCCGCGCAAGGCTTCAAGGATTTCGTCCGGCAGCGGCATCACGCCGCCCATTCGTCCGTAGAACTCGACTGGGCACGCGGTCATGCAACGCGCCAGCCGCACATCTTCCAGCATCTGGCCGGCGCTCATCTCGACCACCAGGATGGCCCGCTTGCCCTCCGCGGCCCTCGCCAGGTGCGTCATAGGGAAACGGCCACAGGCTGATGGGCCGGAAGAGGCCGGCCGTCAGGCCCTGCGTGCGCGCTTCCTTGACCACCGTCTTGCAGGTGCGCGCCAACGGTGCCGTACGCCACCAGCAGGTACTCGGCGTCCTCGGTCTGGTACTCTTCCCAGCGCTGCTCGTGCCTCGCGGATGGCCTGGAGCTTGGCCTGCAGGCGGTGGTTGAGCGCTTCAAGCTCTTCTTCCTTGAGGAACAGCGAGGTGATGATGCGCTTCTCGCGGCCCGTCTGCCCCGCGCACAGCCCAATCGCCGCGTTCTGCCTCGGTCAGCAGCGGACGCATGGGCGGCATCTCGGCCGGCTCCATCATCTGACCGAGCGAGCCATCGGCCGCAATGATGACGATCGTGCGATACTTTTCGGCCAGGGGGAAAGACTCGTATATGAGATCGACAGCTTCCTGGATGGTCGACGGGGCCAGCACGATCGGGTGGAAGTCGCCGTGGCCCGCCGAGCGGGTCATCTGGAAGTAGTCGGACTGGCTGGGCTGGATGTTGCCCAGGCCGGGACCGCCGCGCATGATATCCACCAGCACCGCGGGCACTTCGGATGCGGCGATGTAGGACAGACCCTCCTGCATCAGGCTGATGCCGGGGCTGGAGGAGGAGGTCATGGCACGCGCGCCACCGCAGGCCGCGCCGTAGACCATGTTGATCGAGGCTACCTCGCTCTCGGCCTGAAGGAAGGTGCGGCCTAGCTCGGGCATGCGCACTGACATGTATTCGAGCAGCTCGGTTTGTGGGGTGATGGGGTAGCCGAAGAAAGCTTCAACCCCGCCCGGATGGCGGCCTCTGCGATGGCCTCATTGCCTTCCCAGAGCTCCTTTGCCATGGAAAAAGCCTCCGTTTATGCAAGCACCTTACGTGAATCGTACCGGTAGACGGTCAGCACGACGTCGGGGCACATCAATGCGCAGAGCGCGCAGCCAGTGCATTTGCCTTCCGGGTCGACCAACTCGACGGGCCGGTAGCCGCGCGCGTTGAACGTCGCGCGACTCATGTGGAGGATGTCCTGTGGGCACACCTTCGTGCACAGCTCACATCCCTTGCAGCGGTCGGTCTCGATGGCAACAGTTCCTCGGACCATACCTGTCACCTCCTTGGGACAGTATTGTATGCTATTCGTTTTCGGCAGGCGCCGCTGGCCGGAATGGCGCGATCAGCGCGCGGCCGAGCACCTGCCGCGGCGTCCTTGACTATCATATGCGCAACCTGCCCGTAATTCAACTTTGGGCCCTTGACATCCAGATTGAGCTCCCGTTTGTCGCACACGGTGGACATATTGGCCTGTTCGATTTCGGGGCGCAGCCGGGCCATTTCTCGCTGGAATTCCTCTTCGGTCGTGCTTATGATCAACCGGTCGATCTCCGCGATCAGGCTGACGGCCCAGTCGATGCGCTGTTCAGTGGCCGCGGCCTGCGTCTGAGGGATCAGGCCATACTCTGCCTTGATCTGGTTGAGTCGCTTGCCGGCAGCATAGGTGGCATCCACCAGTTGGTGGCGATTCATCCACTCCGTCTCGTAGTTCAGCACATACTTCCAGCTCGGCGCGACCAGCAGCCGGCGGTGCTCTTCCAGCGTCCGCGCAAACATCTTGTAGCCGTGCTCGTGCGGTTTCTCGAAGCCCCGGCTGCCGGGATCCAGGAATGGCGCCAGCGGCGAGATGAACGGGGCAAGACGGCCATCTTTGCCGAACCGGCGGAGCAGCTCCTCGCAGTAGTCGATGGTGCCCAGCACAGATTCGGCCGTTTGTTGGGGCAGGCCTGCCATGAAGAAGACATCGAGCCGCTTCGCACCCACGTCCAGGGCGTCGGCGATGGTGCGTTCGATCGGCTCGTTGCCGTAATGCTTGCCGAACGCGTAGCGCACGACCGGATCGTGGCTCTCCAGCGAGACTTCCAGGGTGAAATTGGGCATGGCATTTGCCATGTCGGCCAGAAACTCGCGTGAGGCGGGCGAGAAGAGCTCGGTGATGATCGGGCCGTTGAAGCCGTGCATGGCGTCGAAAAAGCGCCGAGCGTAGTCGCGGCCCGCTTGGCGCAGGTCACCCAGGATAAAAACCGGACCGCCGCTCATGCGTGCGATGCGACGCACATCTGCGGCCAGCATGTCAGGATCGCGGAACGCGGGCTTGTCGCGGCCGTGCATCTTCTTGAACGCCGCGCTTGAGCCGCCGCAGATCACGCAGCTCTGGGTGCAGCCCCGGCACGACAGAGCCGCCATGATCGGGTAGTCCAACCAGTCCTTGAAGGGGACATAGTTGCTCAGATCCATGTCGCGCACGGCCGCGCGCACCACGTAGCGATAATCGAGCATGACGTGGTCGAGCTTGTCGGGCCGGTAGGTGTGTTCGTTGACGTGGACCTCGCCGCTGCGATCCTTCCAGGTGAGGTTGGGGATTTCGCGCAATGCGCGGGCCTTGGGCGCACCGGTCAGGTGATCCATGAGCTGGCGGAGCGGCTCTTCGGCCGAATCACCGCGGATCACATAGTCCACGAACGGATAACGGATCAGCTCCTCGTGGAAGTAGGTGGAGGAGAAGCCTCCGAAGATGATCGGGGTGTTGGGATGATGCTTTTTGACCATCTCGGCTACGGCCAGTGCGCCGTGCGCGTGAGGCAGCCAGTGCAGGTCGATGCCAAACGCGACCGGGTTAAGCCCCTTCACCAGGGCTTCCGGATCAAAGTTGTCGTCCTTCAGCATGCGCACGGCCAGGTTGACGATGCGCACCCGCAGCCCATGCCGTTCGAGGTACTCGGCCATCGTAGTAAAACCGATAGGATACATCTCGAACACTGGGGTTGATGGCACCAGGTCGCTCACAGGCCCGTAGAGGATCGAGTGCTTGCGGAAGTCGTATACGCTGGGGGCGTGCAGGAAGATCAAATCAGCGCGACTAAACATAATATGTTGTTTTCCTAAACACGAACAGGCACCTGCGTATGGGCGCAGGCGCTGGTGAGCATGGCTGGCTTCTGGACGAGACTTAGGCTGGCACAGCTTCGCTGCTGAGTATCTCGATCAGGAAGTCGAGCAAATCAGTCTCAGTGATGATGCCCGTCAGTTGTCCGTCGATGACCACGGGCAGGCCGCCGATTTTGTGGTCCCGCATCGTGCGGGCGGCCTCAGCAATGGTTGCCGACGGCTCGATGGTAAGCGGGTTCGGGGTCATGCAGGAACCCACTTCGATGTGATCCAGGATGAAGTTATCATACCACTGCTCGCGCACCACGAAGGGCGAGTTTGCAGCGCGGCGCAAATCCCGATCGGTGATGATGCCGACGAGGCGGCCGCGATCGATCACTGGCAGTCGTCGATAACCACCCTCGCGCATCAGGTTGATCGCAGTGCGGATGGCGTTCCGAGGCGTCACTGACACCGGATTGGGAGTCATAATATCAGCCACCAGGCGCTTGGCGGGCATAGCAGTTCTCCGTGTCGTGGTTGACGGTGGCGCCAACCCTAGAGACTAGACGGCATTGGCCCAGCCATCACGACCGGTCAACGCCTCTGGCATTGCCTGTATTGTAGCACCTGGTGATGATAGACTGTATGATGCGGGTCATGTCATGGGAAATGCTAATGGTAGTAACGACTTCCGCCGCCGGCCCAGGGCGAGACGGCTTTAGTCGTCACGAAGTCAACCGGCGAGACGACTAAAGCCGTTACCACGGCATGAGGCCAGTTAGAGGTAATAAGTCATCCGCTGCAAGCCAACCACCGGGTCAATGTACTGGACGCGGACGTTGCTGGGCACCGTCAGGGTGATGGGCGCGTAGTTCAAGATGGCCTTGACGCCGGCCTCGACCATCGTGCGGGCAATTCCTTGCGCCTCTTCTGCCGGCGTAGCAATGATGCCGACCGTGATGCCCCGGGACTTGATGGTCTCCCCGAGCTCGGTGACCGGCTGCACCGTCACGTTGTCAATGCCCATGGGTTTGCCGATCTTGTCTTCCTTATTGTCAAAGATCGCCTTGATGGCGAAACCCTTGCCCTTGAACCCGTCGTAGTCCGCGATGGCTTTGCCCAGGTTGCCTGCGCCGACCAGCGCCACATCCCACATCGAATTGACTTTCAGGATCGTGCGCAGTTGTTCGTGCAGGAAATTGATATCATACCCGGTGCCTTGCTTGCCGAATTCACCGAAGTGCGACAAGTCCTTGCGGATCTGGGCGGATGAAATGCCCAGGCGGTCCCCCAACTCCTGCGACGACGTAATCTGCCGGCCCTCGGCGATCAGGAACCCCAACGCGCGCAGGTAAACAGGCAGCCGACCAATCACGATATCGGGAATCACCCTCTTCGCCATGTTACTCTCCTTGCTGCAGGCATGCCGCCTGCCACCCTACCACGCGGTCGCACGTGTTCTGTAGCTGGCTCGTGTGCCGTTTGTGATCTGTATAGTTTATTCTAGCACACGTGCAATTGTTGTGCAACTCTTGACAAGGCCGTAAAGCTTGTCACAAGGCGCCCCTGTGGGCGCCACTGTGCGATGATGGGGCTGGGTGTGGCCCAGGCTGAATAGATGACTCAATGTGGCGCCGGCGATTTTCCGCAAGTCACGTCGGGGCTGTTTGGCGACATTCTCGCTGCCTCTTGGCTAGGGACTGTTGCGGAGCACCATGGGCAGGCGCAGCATGTACTGCAGGAGCAGCCCGTGGATATCGCGGTTGCCTCCGCTGTCCCGCTGGTGCTCCCAGGCGACCAGAAAGCCGGCCCGACCGCCCGCCACGGCAGGGTATTCGCGATCGGTTGTTGATCCCGGGAGCTTCACCAGGAAAGGCGGAGGTAGATTTTCGTTAGGCCATGCGCTGCGCGCCCAGATTGCGTAGTGTATAGGATTGGCGTAGCGGGTCTGCCAGGCCAGCAGATATCGGTCCCCCGCCCAATTGCAGTCGACGTCCACGTTCACCTCCGGTGAGGTCGTGTCGTCTATCTCGTACACGTTGCCGGGCACGGCGTCGCCGTTGAGGTAGCGGGCATAGATCGCATAGTTCTTCTCGGCCGGCGCTTGATCGGACTGCCAGGCGACCAGGTACTGATCGGCCGCCGCGCAGGCGGCCACCGCAGGCGCCGCCTCAAAGGAGGGCCAGCCGGCGATGACAAATTCACCGGTGACCGTGGGGCTGCCGCCGGTCAGCGGGACGCCGTCGCCCCGCAGACGCATCCCCCAAATGTCGATGTTGCTGGCGCTAAGCTCCAGATCCCAGGTGACCAGGTACTCGTTACGATGCAGGTTGTACGCCACGTCAGGGAAGTCGCGGATCTGGGCCCCGCTGGAGATCGTGAAGCCGTCGCCACCCGGAAAGCCGCCCGTCGCGGCAGTGATCCGCACCGCGCTAATGTAGCCGGGGACATTGATGGTCTCGCTCTTCCACACCACCAGGAATTCTTCCTGAGCGCGGCCGTACGCCACCGCAGGGTGCCCCTGGTTGCTGGGCCATGAGCAGATCGGAAAATCCGTCGGATCAGGTGGTCCGTTCCAGGGGACAAAGCGCCCGTACACATCCCAATTGCTGCCGTTTCCGGAGATGTCGTCGGCCCACACAACCAGATAGCGGTCGTTGACCGGATCGTAGGCCACCGCCGGGTTCGTCTGGCTATGACCGGACGCGAGGGCAAACCAGCTCAAAAGCCGCCCGTCGCCGGAGATGCGCTGGGCATAAATGTCGTGGTAGCCACCGCCCCAATCGTTCTCCCAAACCACGAGATACTGGTTGTGGAGCGAGTTGTAGGCAATTGCTGGGCTGTACTCCGCGCTGTCGCGCTCCGAGATAATGATCTCGCTGCTGAGGTTCGATGCGGCGACAGATTCAAGGGTCAGATGGCTGTCGCCACGTGGGTCGACGGGAGCTTCGGGGGGTGTCCATGCTACCGACGCGACCGCCAGGAGCAGGGCCAGGCTGGCCCAGATGCGCAAGGGGTTTCGGGCGAACATTGGCGGCCCTCCTTCCGCGAAACGGAACAAGTCGGCCTGCAACGGCCTCCGCAAATAAAAAGTCGCCCGCGCCATGACTCGACGCCGACGACTCGTTTCGTTCGCATGTTCACCCGTTCTCGGCCGTAGCGTCTACGCTGTAGCCTTGGGCGCCCTGGCCATTCCAGCAGCGCGGGGTATTTCCGTTTGCGATCATGTTAGCACGAGTGGCCGCGGAGTTCAAGTACGAATGATGCCCAAATAATCTGCGACGCACACGGGTGCGGAGTATTCTTGCCGATGAGGCTTCCGTGATATTTTGTGGCCTGTCAGGAGGATGATAAGATTGTCTCATAGAGCACCACAAAACGATAAACGCAAACGGAAAGGAGTCACACAATGGGAGACAAAGGTGGGAAAAAGGATAAGAACAAGACTCAGAAACAGAAGGTAGTCAAGCAAGACCAACAGACCCAGAAGAAGCAGGAGAAGCAACCGAAGAGCACTCCGTGAGAGGAGTCAGGCTTCGAGCAGCGACCAGGCTTTGGCGCGCTTGCAGAAGGTGGGCGGCGACATGGAGCGCTTCATCGATGGCGCTCTCGCTGCCCACCGGCCAACCCGCCGGCTAGGAGCAGGGTCAGGCGCCGGGTCAGGCGCCGCCCTGCCTCGCAGCACGTATCACCACCAACCGATCATGGCCCCGCGCAACTCAGACAGCCTGCATGGATGTATCTTGCATTATCTCACCTCTAAGCTAGCTTCCGGACTCATTGCCCTTGCTTGCTTTCTTCGCGAGTCAGCGGCGCACTGAAAAGAGTGCTTACCTGGAGCCAGATCAGGTTGCGGAAGTGAGGCTGCATGCCCGAATACGACTTCTTCACGCCGGCGGCCGGCGTGGAGCAAATCCACCAGGGTGCGCTCCGGCTGCTGGCTGAGACCGGGATCTACACGGATCACGTCGAGATGCGCGAGCGGCTGGTCGGCCTCGGCTGCCAGGTCGCCGGAGCGCGCGTAACCTTCCCGTCCGAGCGGGTCGCGGCGACGCTGGCGGCGATCCCGTCCGGTTTCAGCGTATACGGGCGCACCCCGGTGGTCACCGCACGGGTGGACGCCGACGGCCCCATGCTGTGCACCAACACCGGCATTCTGCCCGACATCTATGATCTGGCGACCGGGGCACTGCGCAGGGCAACGCTGGCCGACGTGGAGGCGACGACGCGCATCCTCGACGCGCTGTCCAACGTGGACATCGTCTACGTCTCGCTGCTGGACGCGACCGACCAACCGGCATCCCTGATCACCCTCGTCGACTTCGCGGCTACCCTGGCCAACACTACCAAGCCGCTGATCGGTCCCGGCGTCGTCAACGGCGCAGAAGCCGAGGCGATCGTGGCCATGGCGCGGGCGCTGCGCGGCCCCGATCTGGCGCGTTATCCGGCCTGCGTCCCGTTCATCTGCCCGATCAGCCCGCTGCGCTTCCCGGCGGCGCTCGTGGATGCGCTGATCGTCGTTGCGGAGTCCGGCCTGCCGCTAGAGGTGATATCCAACCCGGTGATGGGCGTCACCGCGCCCTACACTCTCGCCGGCGCGGTGGCCCTGGGGCACGCCGAAGTGCTGGCCGCGGCCGTGATGGCGCATGCCGTGCGACCCGGGCTGCCCATATTGAATGCGAGCACGCCGAGTATCGCTGACATGCGGACGCTCATCTCCACCACGGGCGGGCCTGAGACCGGGTTGATCCGGCGCGCGGTGGCGGAGCTTTCGCACTACTTGGACCTGCCGTCGTGCATTCACGGCCACACCAGTTCTACGCGTCCCGACTTCCAGGCCGGCGATGAGAAGGCCCTCAACACGCTCCTGCTGGCCAGCGCCCGGCCAACCATTCTGGGCGGGCTGGGGGGCCTCTCCAACGTTACGCTGGGCAGCTACGAGATGCTGGTGCTCGACGACGAGCGCTTCGGCGCCGTGCGCCGTGTCCTGGCCGGCATCGCCGTGGACAGCGACCATCTGGGCCTGGATGTTATCGCGCACGCCGCCGCGGGTGGCGACGGGCTTTGCGTGGGCCACGACCATACGCTGAAATACCTGCGCAGCGCGGAGGTGTGGCGGCCGCGGATGGCCTTGCGCACGGGGCTCGTGAACGGCGCGCCGGCGGTCGAGAGTTCCGTGGATCGGGCTCGGGCAGAGGCCCGGAGGATCCTCGACACGCACGAAGTAGCGCCCTTGCCGGTTGATGTGCAGCGCGCCATCGCTGAGATCATCCAGGCCTACGCGGGCGCGCACCCCTCCTGAGCCTCATCGTGAAGATCCTCATGAAGATGACCGAATCCGGGAATGTACCTTGCGGAGCAAAGGACGGCGCGCGCCTAAGATAGAGGTTGTGCAAACTATATGCACAGAGGTCCTAACTGAATTGGAGCAGGCAGAGAATGCGGAAGTTTTTCATCGTTGTCATCATCCTTGCCATCCTGGGCGCGGCGGGCTACTTCGGCTACCAGCAATATCTGAAGCGGCAGACGGCGCAGAAACCCGATTATGAAACCGTGACGGTCAGTCGTGGCAATATCTCGGCCACGGTGAGCGCGACGGGCGCGGTGCTGCCGGAGCGCGAGGTGAGCCTCGCTTTTAGTGCGTCCGGCGCGATCGCGGCCGTGAACGCAGAGGTCGGACAGCAGGTGGCCGGGGGGCACGTGCTCGCCGCGCTGGACACCGCAGACCTTGAGCTGGCAGTGCGCCAGGCGGAGGTCGGGGTGGCACAGGCGCAGGCGCAGCTTCGCCAGTTGCAGGAGAAACCAAACCCGGTGGACGTGGCTGCTGCGCAGGCTGCGCTGGACAGTGCACAGGGCAGCCTGCGCAGCACGCAGGCCGCGTATCAGCAGACGGTCAAGGGGCCTGATCGCGATACCCTGGCCGCGGCACAGGCGCAGGTGGACCAGGCCAAGGTGCAGTTGGGTCAAGCGCAGCAGGCGTACGATAAGGTGAAGGATCGGGCGGACGTGGGCATGATGCCGCAGTCCGTTCAACTGCAAAACGCGACGATTGCGCTCGAAACCGCCGAGGCCCAGTTCCGGGCCGCCCAAAAGTCGGTGACTTCGGCGCAAGTGTCTGCCGCACTGGCCCAGGTGGCCGGGGCCGAGGCCCAGGTGGCCCAGGCGCAGGCCGGCCTGGATAAATTGCTGCGCGGACCGTCGGCCGAACAGGTGGCCATCGCACAGGCAGGGGTCGACCAGGCACAACTGGCGTTGGAACAGGCTAAGCGCCGGTTGGCGAACGCCCAGCTTGTTGCACCCTGGCCCGGAGTGGTCACAACAGTGGCCATCGTGCAGGGGGGATCGGCATCCCTCGGGCAGCCGGCCGTGCGGCTGGCCGACACTACTAAATTCCACCTGGATGTGCAAGTAGATGAGGTCGATATCGCGGTCATTCAATCCGGGCAGACCGTGCAAGTCGAGATCGATGCGCTGCCGGATGTGCGCTTGACGGGCAAGGTGAGCCGCATCTCTCCTGCCTCTACAGTCTCTCAGACGGGCGGGGTTTCGTATAGCGTGCGGCTGGACATTGATCCAACCGATGCGCCTTTGTTGGCGGGCATGAGCACAACTGCGACCATCATCGCCAGGACGCGGGAGAATGTCCTGCTGGTCCCGAACCGCGTTGTCCAGCTGGAGCGGGAGACTGGCCGCACATTCGTCGAGCGCGTGGCCGGTGAGAAGCTGGAGCGGGTCGAGGTGCAGCTGGGCCTGCGCGACGATCAAACCAGTGAGGTGCGCGAGGGGGTCGCAGAGGGCGACGTCCTGGCCATCATCAGCCGTACGAGCGCGGATCAGTTGCGTAATCTCTTCGGGGGTGGGTTCTCACAATGAACGGTGCGAACGAAAAGGGCCCCGCGGACGGACCTGTCATCGAGCTGGTCGATCTCACGAAGGTCTACCGCATGGGCGACGTCGAAGTGCACGCGCTGCGCGGAGTGACGCTCACGGTCTGCCAGGGCGAGATGATGGCCATCATGGGGCCATCGGGGTCGGGCAAGTCGACTCTGATGAACATCATCGGCTGCCTGGATCAGCCGACGTCCGGCGTTTTCAGGCTGGCGGGCGAGGATGTGAGCCGGTTCAACGACGACCGGCTGGCCGAGGTCCGCAACCGGCGGATCGGCTTCGTCTTTCAGAGCTTCAATTTGCTGGCCCGCACCGACGCGCTGTCCAACGTCGAGTTGCCGCTGGTCTACTCGGGCGCGCGTCCTCGGAGCGGCGGAAGCGGGCCGAGGGCGCCCTGGAGTCGGTAGGGCTGGGCGACCGCGTCCACCATCGGCCCAACGAGCTGTCCGGCGGGCAGCAACAGCGCGTCGCCATCGCGCGGGCGCTGGTCAACGAGCCGCGCATCATCCTGGCCGACGAGCCGACCGGCAACCTGGATTCCAAGGCCGGCGCCGAGGTCATGGGCATCTTCCAGCGACTGAACGTGGAGCAGGGCATCACGGTCATCCTGGTGACCCACGAGCCGGACATCGCTGAACACTGCCGGCGGGTCGTGCACCTCTACGACGGCAAGATCCAGTCGGATGAGGAAGTCAAGAGCCCCGTATGGCGGGTGACTCGGCGTACCAAAGCCGGCTTGGCCGGCCGAACGGTTGTTGGCCATGGATGTGATCGAGGAAATCCGCCTGGCGCTGCGTGCCCTTTCTGTCAACAAGCTGCGTTCTGCGCTGACGATGTTGGGCATCATCATCGGTGTGGGCGCGGTGATCACCCTGCTCTCGGTGGGCCAGGGCGTGCAGAACCTGGTCACGGGTCAGTTGCAGAGCATCGGCACGAACCTGCTCTTCGTCGTCCCGGGCAACCTGGACGCGAGCACCGGACAGCGCCAGCTCGGGACTCACGTTGACGCTGAACGACGCTGAGGCCATCGCAGATCCTTTCAATGTGCCGGACGTGGTGGGCATCGCACCCGAGGTGCTCTCCACCACCGGGGTCAGCTACAAAAAGACCACTTTGCGGGTTTCCGTCTCCGGCGTGACGCCAGCCTACGCTGTGGTTCGCAACCGGCCGGTGGCCATCGGCAATTTCATCACCGAGACCGACGTGAACGGACGCACCCGGGTGGCGGTGATCGGCAGCCGTATCGCGGAGCGGTTCTTCGCTGAGGCGAACGTGTATCCGGTCGGCGCGACGATCAAGATCAACAACGTCCCCTTCAAGGTGATCGGCGTGCTCGAAGCGCGCGGGCGGCACAGGCGGACCCGGCGGCAACCAGGATGAGGTCGTCATGGTGCCGCTCAGCACTGCACACGAGCGGTTGTTCCCGCGATACCATAACAGCAGGGGCGAGCCGCTGCTCTCGGTGATCTACGCACAGGTGGTGAGCGAGGACCGCATGGACGCCGCATCGGCCGAGATCAGCGATCTGCTGCGCCAGCGCCACGACATCCGTTTCCAGGACGAGGATGACTTCACGGTCATCAACCAGCAGGATCTGCTGTCGATTTTCGGGCAGATCACCGGCGTGTTGACCATCTTCCTGGGCGCGATCGCCGGCATCAGCCTGCTGGTGGGCGGCATCGGCATCATGAACATCATGCTGGTGTCGGTCACCGAACGGACGCGGGAGATCGGGCTGCG
Source organism: uncultured Chloroflexia bacterium (assembly GCA_963774265.1). GTDB lineage: Bacteria > Chloroflexota > Anaerolineae > CG2-30-64-16 > CG2-30-64-16 > JALOOB01. Next base: position 805,559 of record CAVZDU010000001.1, read on the forward strand.
CAAGGCAGTGGGCGCGAAGCGGCGGGACATCCTGGTCCAGTTCCTGATCGAATCGGTCGTGCTGTCGCTGCTCGGCGGCCTGCTGGGGATTGCACTGGGCGCCTCGGGAGCGCTCGGGATTTCATCGTTGCAGAACGACCTGATTGCGGTGGTGACGCCCCAGTCGATCCTGCTCGCGACCGGCTTTTCGGCAGCCGTGGGGCTCTTCTTCGGCATCTATCCGGCGACGCGCGCCTCGCGGCTCAACCCGATTGATGCGCTGCGGTACGAATGACCTTGTAGAATCGTGTTCAGAACGCACGTTCATGGCCTCTAGCATTTGCGTATTTCCTGATAGTAGGGTAACATAAGCTGCGGGTTGGCAATGTACCTTGCGCACCCCGACGTTCTATAGGAACGATTCCTGGAGGAAGTGGGGACTATCAGAATGGCGGATAACGCGCGACTGAAGGCGCTGGATACAACGTTGGCAAACCTGAAGAAGCGCTTCGGTGAGGGAACGATCATGAAGCTGGGTGAAGCTGAGCGCTCGAAGATCGCTGCCATCCCAACCGGCTCCCTCTCGTTGGATCTCGCCTTGGGCATCGGGGGCGTGCCACGCGGCCGAATCACTGAGATCTACGGCCCGGAATCGTCGGGAAAGACGACGATTTGCCAGCATATCATTGCAGAGGCCCAGAGGATGGGCGGCATCGCGGCGTTTGTCGACGTCGAGCACGCGCTTGACCCGGATTACGCGCGGCGGTGCGGCGTCAATGTGGACGACCTTTATATCTCCCAGCCCGACACGGGCGAGCAGGCGCTCGAGATCGCTGAGGCGCTGATTCGTTCGGGTGCGGTGGATGTGGTCGTGATCGACTCGGTCGCGGCATTGGTGCCGCGCGCCGAAATTGAAGGTGAGATGGGGGACAGCCACGTCGGCCTTCAGGCGCGCCTGATGTCGCAGGCGTTGCGCAAGCTGGTGGGCGCGATCAAGACCAGCAACACGGCGCTCATTTTCACCAACCAGTTGCGCCAGAAAATCGGCATTATGTTCGGCAACCCTGAAACGACCTCAGGCGGCATGGCGCTGAAGTTCTACGCCAGCGTGCGCCTGGATGTGCGGCGCATCGAGGGCATCAAGTCGGCCGGCAACACGGTGGGCAGCCGCACGCGGGTCACCGTGAAGAAGAACAAAGTCGCGGCGCCGTTCCGCCAGGCTGAGTTCGACATCATGTATAATAAGGGCATCAGCAAGTCGGGCGACTTGCTGGACCTGGGCGCCACCATGGGCATTATCGACAAACGGGGCGCCTTCTATAACTTCAACGACACCCGGCTCGGTCAAGGCCGCGAAAACGCCAAGGATTTCCTGGAGGCATCCCCGGCGATTGCGCAGCAGATCGAGGACGCGATCCGCGGCAAGGCCTCGCTTGCGCCGGTGCAGGTGGCTGGCCCCGAGGATGACGGGGACGCTGAAGAGTAGGGCGAACGGTCGCCCTGATCATGGTTCAACTTGTTCTTGACGCGCCGCGTGGCGGCGTTGGCAACGAAAGCCCAACGCGCATGGGCTAATTCAATCGACTGCACTGCTTTCACTTGCCTCGCAGGTTCTGGCTTATGAGGGGTGTGAGTTCGTAATTCGGCATTCGTGCTAACGCTGCTGCACGGTTAATTCGACCTAGACGTGATCTGGACAAGAGCCGTGGTTGGGGCCCTTCGGGGTGACCTGTCGCCACGGCTTTTTGATTGGCAATGGCCGGAACCATCACGAGCTTGCGTTATCAGAAGCGGACCGACGAGCGCGCCAATGTGTACCTCGACGGCCAGTATGCCTTCGCGCTGCCAGCGATCGACGCAGCCCGGCTGAAGGTCGGCCAGCACCTTAGCGACGCGGACATCACGCGGCTACAGGCGACGGATGCCGAGGCGAAAGCGTACGATAAGGCGGTGCGATACCTGAGCTACCGGCCGCGAAGCACGGCTGAGGTGCGCCGTTCGCTCGAAGAGGCTGAGTTCGCACCTGAGGCCATCGAGGCTGTCCTGGGCCGGCTGACCGACCAGGGCTATCTGAACGACGCAGCGTTCGCGGCGTATTGGGTGGATAACCGGCAGCATTTCCGGCCCAAAGGCGAGCAGGCTCTGCGACAGGAGTTGCGACGCGCAGGCGTCGACAAAGAGACCATCGATGAAAGTCTCGATGGACTGGACACCAGCGAGGCGGCCTATACGGCGGCTCAGCCGAGGGCAAATCGTCTCGCAGCGTTGGCCGCAGAAGACCCGGCGGCATTCAGGCGCAAGTTGAGTGAATTCTTACTGCGCCGTGGGTTTACGTATGACGTCGTACGCGAGGTTGTCGCGCGTTTATTGCGTGAGATGAAAGAGGACTGAGGGCGACTGGCGCTTGACCGTGCCATCTCGTCCTGGTCGCTGATGTGCACTTATGCGGCGATCCTATCGTTGGTTCGCCGGCCATATACCCACCCATGACATTTGAAAGGTAGGAATCCTATGTTCGGAGGAAGTCCAGGTCTCCGCATCATCGTGGACCTGTTGATCTTCCTGGCAGCAGGCGTAGCTGGCGGCGTAATTGGTTATCTGCTCATTAAGTCGCGCCAGCTCCAGGCTCGTAACGAGGCGGAGGCGCTCCTCAAGAATGCCGAAGTTGAGTCCAGGCGCGCGGTGGCCGAGGCGGAAACCCGGGCCAAGTCGATTGAACTTGCTGCACAGGAGCAAAAGGTCCAGATTCTGGAGGAAGCTGACCAGGAAATTGTACGCCGGCGGCGCGAAATAGACCGCGCCGAAGAGCGGATCCAGCGACGTCAGGAGGCGGCGGAGAGCCGCATGGAACAGATCGAGCAACGCAATCGCAAGCTCGATCAACGCCAGGGCAAGCTGGATAAACGGGAAACTGATCTGACCAAGCTCGAAGAGGAGCGCGCAGCCGAGCTCGAGCGGATCGCGCAGATGACCCAGGAGGATGCGCGGCAAGAGTTGCTGGCTGCCGTGGAGCAGAGCACGCGGCAGGACATGGCGCGCAAGATCCGCGAGGTTGAGGCACTGGCGAACACCGAGGCCGAGAGTCGGGCGCGCGAAATCATCACTCGTGTGATGGAGCGCGTCGCATCCGAGCACGTGTCGGAAACAACGGTGGCCAGCGTGCCGCTGCCTACCGACGAAATGAAGGGCCGTATCATTGGCCGGCAAGGGCGCAACATCCGCTCTATCGAGCAGGCCACGGGTGTGGACCTGGTGGTGGACGACACGCCGGAAGCGATCCTCATCTCGTCGTTCGATCCGATCCGCCGGGAAGTCGCAAGAATCGCCATCGGCCGGCTAGTGCAGGACGGGCGCATCCATCCCGCGCGCGTCGAGAAGGAAGTTGAAAAGGCGCGCGGCGAGGTCGAGAAGTCAATCAAGGATGCCGGCGAACAGGCGGTCATCGAAGCGGGCATGCAGATGCTGCATCCGGAGATCGTCAAACTGCTGGGCCGGTTGAAGTATCGTACGAGTTATGGCCAGAACCAGCTCAACCATGCGGTCGAGGCCACTCATATTGCGGCTATGCTCGCGGCTGAGATGGGCGCGAATGTCCAGATCGCAAAGATGGGCGCGCTGTTGCACGACATCGGCAAGGCGGTAAGCCACGAGGTGGAGGGCGCGCACGCACAGATCGGCGCGGATATCGCCAGGCGCTATGGAGTGCCTGCGGAAGTGGTCAACATCATCGCTTCGCACCACCACGAGGAGGACCAACTCTCGGTGGAGGCGGCCATCGCGACAACCGCGGACGCCATCAGCGGTTCGCGGCCGGGTGCGCGACGTGAGGCGCTCGAGAGCTACGTCAAGCGCATCCAGGCCCTGGAGGACATCGGCAACTCGTTCAACGGCGTGCAGCAGACGTACGCCATCCAGGCTGGCCGAGAGGTGCGGGTGATCGTCCGTCCCGAGGACGTGGATGATCTGGGGTCGATCCGGTTGGCCAAGGATATCGCCAAGAAGATCGAGGACAACCTGGAGTATCCGGGGCAAATCAAAGTGATGGTAGTGCGCGAGACGCGCGCGATTGAAACTGCCAAGTAAGAAACCCAAACTCCGTAAGACAACCTGAACCTCCGAGGTCTCCCAGACCTCGGAGGTTTTTTTTATTATGCCCAACAATCTATCACCTCTGATTCACTCCCGAATAGGGTTTGCCGAATGGGACCCGCGAAAGAATATTGCGTCAAACATCTGCCTTTTTTGCGACACTGTAACGATAAGTTCACGATATCCGGGCTGTTATCCAACGATGATTTTGCGGTCTGGTTGTATACCTGTCATTGAAAGATCCAAACGAGGAAACATCACATGTCACAGCATCTCGCTCGCGTACGTTCTTTGTTGGTTCTGGCAACGGTACTGGCACACTCAGCGCGACGGACAAGGACGCGGGAACGGGCCAGGCCGCGGCGATGGCCGCGCTGTTCGGGGTCATGCTGCTCGTCTTTTTCAAGCGTTTTCCCGCAGTTTCATTGTGGGAAGTGGCCGAGGGCCGCGTCGTATGCGTATCCAACTTCGGTACGCCACAACTATCACGAAAGGACAGGATGAAATGGACATAGTAGCCCTGTGGGAAGCGATCATCGCCACGGCGATCTTTCCGGTCGCCTTTCTCGCCATGGTGGCGGTCGGCTGGGTTATGGTGATCGTTCTCGTCAAGATGACGTATCGCCCTTAGCGTTGTGTAAATCGTCTATAGATGCATGAATAGCAGAAAAGAAGAGAAGACCGAAATGCAAACCGATATACTTCTAAAGCGAACGATTCAAGATGGAATGACCCGCGCCCAGGCGGAACGGACGGATCAATACACCCTCTGGCAGATCCTCGGCATTTGGGCGATCGTAGCCGTGCCGATGGCGCTGCTGGCCTGGGTGGTCGCTCCCGCCCTCATCCCCTACAGCCCGTTGCCGCCCGGCATCACCTACTGGCTGTTGATCATCGCCGGCATGGCATGGCAGTTTGTCGTATCCCTGGTGATCGTGTACCGCGAGCTCGGCACGCTGCGTTGGAGCGCCATCCGCCAGCGTACCTGGCTGCAAACCCCGCGCGATCCAGGGACAGACCAGCCAAATCGAAAGCTGTACTGGTGGGTGCTGCCTGCCTTGCTCTACAACGGCTTGATGGGTTGGGTGCTTGGCCGGTATCTGGATGCGCCCATGGGCTGGCTCTTTCCCGGTCTGCAGCAACCCCAGTTCACGGATGTGAATCAGCTGGCTGGCCCCGCGTTCCAAGGCGCATGGTGGCTTCTGGGAATTGTCCTGGTCAGTCAAATCTTCAACTATTTCCTGGGCGAGGAATTTCTCTTCCACGGCGTCCTCTTGCCCAAGATGCATGGAGTTTTCGGCAAGTACGATTGGGTCGCAAATGCCGTTCTCTTCGGTTTTTATCACGTGCACAAGCCTTGGGCGCTCCCCAGCGTCATCGCAACCAACCTGGCGTACGGTTGGCCGGCCAGGCGTTTTCGCAGCAACTGGATGGCGATCATCGTGCACAGTGTGGAAGGGCTCCCGGTTCTGGTGATGGGCCTGGCTGTCATCCTGGGGTTGGGGATCGGATAGAAATGAATACGTTCATACTCGTGCATGGGGCCTGGCATGGGGCATGGTGCTGGTACAAGATCGTGCCCCTCTTGGAAAGGGCGGGGCACCGGGCAATTGCGGTTGACCTGCCAGGCCTGGGACAAGACCGAACGCCCTTGCGTGATGTCTCGCTGCAAAGCTTCGTCGATCGCGTTTGCAGCACCATCGACCGGCACACCGGGCGGGTAATTCTTGTTGGGCACAGTCGAGGCGGGATTGTCATTTCGCAGACTGCGGAGCAGCGGCCGGCGAGAGTTCGGACCCTGGTCTACCTCGCCGCGTTCCTGCTGCCTGGCGGCCAAGCTCTGCTCCCCATGGCCATGAACGACACTCGGTCGCTCCTGCTCCGGAATCTGGTCGTCAACGAAGACCAGGGCTACCTGACCGTGAAGCGGGAAGCGTACCGGGAAGCGATGTACGGAGACTGCTCCGACGAAGATGTCACGTTGGCTTCCTCACTGCTGACGCCCGAACCCATCGCACCTTGTGCCACGCCTCTGGACTTGAGCGAGCGGAACTTCGGCCGAGTCCCGCGTGTCTACATCGAAACGCTCTGTGATAACGCATTGACTCTCTCGGCGCAAAGAGGGATGGTCGCCACCTTGCCCTGCGACGAGGTCATCTCGCTGAACACGAGTCACTCGCCCTTCTTCTCCGCGCCGCAAGAACTCGCGTACCACCTCGCTTCGCTCTAGCTTGAGGGAGCAAGCCGCGCTGACAACCGGCAAACAGGTGCGCGGCTCATGATGTGACAATCGAGCCGGCCAGAAGTTTTTGCACGATTCCGGCCAGCGGCTCAGAGCAGGTGCAGAGCTCAATGTCCTGTATTTGTTCAGGCGTGAGTTGCGCCTCCAGCTCCGCACGAAGCTGTTCCGCGAGGTCTCTCGCGGCGACAGAGCTGAGAGGATGGTGCAGGATGAAAGTGACCGGCTCCAGCGCGTACTCCGCAGCCCCTTTCCGAGCGAGCACACTCGCCCACCCGGCCAATGCGTTGATGGCCGGCACGTCAAGCTGGTACTCGGTTGCGATGCTCGCCGCGGTGCGAAAATGACTCTCCGCCTCACGCGTATCGTCTATCGCCAGGGCGAGATGTCCCAGTCTGCAATATGCGCTTATCAAACCAATAGTATCGCCCGTTTCCTTCAGGAGCTCGATGCTTTTCGCGAGCAGCCCACGCGCCTTGGCCGGCTCGCCCAGGCGGCTGGCCACCTGGCCCAACAGAGCCCAGCTGTTTGCAAGATCATAGCGATCGCCTGTTTCCTGGGCGAGGGATAGGGCTTGTTCCGCGAGCTCTCGCGCCGGGATGGGCTGGCCCAGCGCAATAAGCGCGAAGCCCAGGCCGTTGCAGCTGAACGCGAACAGACGTGGATCGCCCAACTTGCGACTGATCTCCAAGGCCTGAGAGTAATAGTCTTGCGCTTGTTCGAGCGCACCTCGCTCGCGCGCCAGGCCGCCGAGATAAGCATTGTCTATCCCGATGTCCCACGGGCGCTCCGCCGCCCGGCTCAGTTCATGGCTCTCATTCAAGTAGGATTCCGCTTCGTCAAAGCGCCCCAGTGTCATGGCCGCGATTCCACAGTAGCGGAGCGAATAGCGGAGCACCATCTCGTCGCCAAGCGAGCGCAGCCGTTCGGAACACCGGCGGTGCAGCGCGTATGCTTCAGCGGGCCTGCCCAGGCGGTGGCCAAAATAGGCCTGATTCGTCTCCATGTCGAGCAGGGAGATTTGCCGGCTTCTTTCCCTCTCAGGATCAGTCTCTGCAAGCTTCTGCAATTTGGCAGCTGCATCACGAAATATCGACTCGCCTTCGCGATACCAGCCGCGAATCTCGTAGAAGTATAGGAGTGGAAAAGAGACTTGGCGAAGCTGCTCTATCTTATGCCTGTCGATGGCCCACGCGAGGGCAAGACGAATGTTGGAGACTTCGCTTGCCATTTCCACCAGCGCCTGTTTCTGGTGGTGACTGCACAGCCGGCTCTCCAGCTCTCTGACCAGGGTGAGATAGTAATCGCTGTGCCGGTCGCGCAGGGTCTCCGCTTCGCCGGCGTCGACCAGTCGCTCCAGGGCATACTCGCGGATCGTCTCCAGCAGTCGATAGCGTCCCCCTTCTGGGATAACCAGCGAGCGGTCCACCAGCCGGCCGAGCAGGTCGACCACCTCATCCTCGGCCAGCTCCCCGACGGCGCAAATTCTTTCCGCCGTCGCCAACGTACAGCCGCCGACAAAGACGGCCAGCCGCTGCAGCAACAGACGCTCCGCCTCCGTGAGCTGGTTATAGCTCCAATCGATTGACGCCCGCAAGGTCTGGTGGCGGGGCGGCGCCAATGTGCTGCCCGACACCAGCAGACGCAGCCGGTTCTGCAGTCGAGTCAGGATGTCGTCCAGGCTTATCGCCCGCACCCGGGCTGCGGCCAGCTCGATCGCCAGGGGGATGCCTTCAAGCTGGCGGCAGATCTCAGCCACCTGGGCTGCGTTGTCACTCGTCAGCTCGAATGTGGGCTGGTGCATCCTGGCCCGCTCCACGAACAGCCGGACCGCATCGTAACTCAGCAGGCACTCCGGGTCCAGGTTTTTCTCCGCAGTCGGGACGGAGAAGGTCGGCACCGGCCAGAGCTGCTCGCCGGGCACACCCAGCGGCTCACGGCTGGTGGCCAGCATTTGGACGCCCGGGCAGGATTGCAGGATCGATGTCGCCAAGTGAGCGCAGGCCTCAGCCAGGTGCTCGCAATTGTCGAGCACAAGGAGCAGGCTGCGCTGGCGCAGAAAGATGATGAGCGTCTGCACGGGCGGCTGGCCCGGGGCCGCCGCCACACCCAACTGTGCCAGCACCGTGTCGGGCAGGAGGGCTGGGTCTTGTAGCGAGCTGAGGTCGACCCACCACACCCCGTGGCGGCGCTGCGGGATGATTCGCCTGGCCGCCTCAATCGCCAGGCGCGTTTTGCCGCTGCCCCCCGCGCCGGTCAGGGTCACCAGGCGGCGCCCGCCGGTGGGCGAGCCGCCGTCTTGCAGGAGCCCGCCGACCTCGCCCAGCTCCCGCTCTCGGCCGACGAAGCTGGTCAGGGGCATGGGTAAGTTCGTGAGCTGAGCGTCCGCCCCTCCGGCTGTGGCTGCCATTGTCTCGGCCGCGGCAGCCCCGACCGTTGCCGCCGCAGTCGTCGCGACTTCCCCGTAGGCGCGGGTGATCGACTCGACAAGCGCCAGAGTTTCGGCCGATGGCTCCACGTCGAGTTCTTCTTTCAGGCTGCGGCGGCAGTTCTCGAACTGGCGCAGCGCGGCGGACCGGTTGCCGGTGATGTCGTAGAGGAAAATGAGGTGCCGATGCGCGCGCTCCTCGGCTGGATCTACCGTCAAAACCTGGCGTGCGGAAGCGATGGCCTCACCATAACGCGCCAGGCCGCGCAGGCGCCCGACCTGGTGCAGCAGGGCGTCCAGGTACAGCTGCTGCAGGCGCTCGCGCTCGATCAGCACCCAGTCGTCGTAATGTCCGGTCAGTAACTCGCCGCTGTAGAGGCCGGGGTCGAAGGTAGCAGGATTGGCCGACGCGTCGCTGAGAAAGCGCGTCGCCTGGGCTCGGAACTCAAGCACATCCACCTGGACGGTTGCGGCTGGGCTGAATTGAACGACCACGCGGTCGCTGAGCAGTGCGTCGGGTCCCAGGGCGGCCCGCAGGTCGGCCAGCGCGGCGCGCAGCGACGCCCTGGCCTGCCGTTCCGGCGTATCGCCCCAGCAGAGCTCCGCCAGGACCTCGCGCGAGTGGCTGTCGGGATAGAGAACCAGGTAGGCGAGCAGGGCTTGTTCTTTGCGCGTTCGCAGCCGGACTGCCCTGCCGTCCTGCTCCAGGTTGAACGGGCCAAGGAGTGAAAGCCTGGAACCCGCCGCACGCACGCCTGAAACGGTCCCTGCCAAAGAGGTAGACATTCGTAGCCGCGCCTATCAGGTAGATTTCAATGTCAGAACAACTGATAACCGATGCTAGCACGAATGCAGAACAATGTCCAACCCGGTCCGGAGTGCATAACAGGCTCCAGGAATCCCGGAGGTTCATGCCTGGTTATCGCGCGAGTCGTCCGGAGTTGGTTTGCGCTTGCGGGGCCGGCGCGCGGATTGGGTGTCTTTGATGACGCGGTCGACCACGTTGGGATGTTCTTTCTTGATGCGGAGGGTTTCGAGGAAGAGGGCGTCAAGTTCTTCTTCGAACGTTTGCCGTTTTTTCCTGGTCACGGGCTTCCCCTGAGATGTGATTGTACCTCAGGATAGCACAACTTCCCGAAGAATGCAAACAAAGGTTCGGAGCGAGCATGGCTTAGTAGCCCACCCGTGCGCCCTTTGGGCGTAAGGGTGGGCGGTCACTGATGCGGGCTGGACGATGGCCGGGCGGCCAGGGCGTCTAGCGTCTGGACGGTGGCTCGGCGGTGACGGCGTCGAGGGTGGCGCGCCAGGCAGCCAGGACCAGTTTGCGCCGCTCGACCGGCAACTCCTGGATTTCAGCCACCAGGTCTCGCAGCTCGGGGGGGACCACGGGCGCGTCGTTTTCAATGGACATGAGGCCGGCCTGGCGCAGGACGTATTCCGGGGGCAGGTTGAGCGCACCGGCGAGCGCCAGACAGGTGGTGATGCGCGGGCGCTGGTAGCCGCGCGCGACGAGCGATACAGTGCTGCGATTCAACCCGGCCATGAGCGAGAGATTGGTCTGGGTGATGTCGCGCGATTTGCACTCCTCAAGCAGCCACTGGCCAAAGGGGGTTAGTTCACGCCTGGTCACGCTTCCTCCAAGGGATTTTGGTCGAACTCATTGTAGCACATAACCCAAACATTTCCCAAATGCGGCGGATATCCCAAAATTCGCTTGACACAGTTGTGATTGAGAGTATAATAGAACACGAGTTCATGTTTACCTTCAGGGTGATCTGCATCAATTCGGAAGGGGGAGGATAGGATGCGGGTGTTTCACCTGACGCGACTGGTGTTGGCCGATGCCGGAGAGGAAGCTTCTGCCGGCGTCGGCGCGGCGCGGCATGAGGTGGCACCGCGTCACCGCGTCACCGCTACGAGTTGGGTGTTTTTCAAAGATCAACGCGCTTTCGAAAAATGGGGGAGGTTAAGCGGTGACGCGGTGACGCGGTGACAAGCGGGGGGATGAGCGAAGTGGAAGAGTTAACGCCGGAGCCGATTACGCTGACGGTGCTGCGGTGCGGACTGCGAGAAACGCTGGATCGGGTGGTGTATTTCGATGAGCGGTTTGTGGTGACGCGGAACGGGGATCCGGTGGCGGTGATCGTGGGGGTGGAGGCGTACCGGAGGTTGGTGGGGATGGGGAAGGAGGAGGATCGGCAATCCCAGAGGTGACCCGCGGCGATCAACCGCGAAGAGCGCAAAGATCACAAGGAAAGCCAAAGTATGCGTTTTTTGCGGCAGCCTGGCTGTTCCAACATGCTGCATGGGAAGGCGCCCGGCACTTCGCAAGTCCCCTGCGGGGACGGTTCCCAGTGCCGGGCGCCTGGATTACTGAGAGTCCGTTACGGCATCTTCAACCCGCGCTCGGGGCGGGTGAAGGTGTGGCAGGTGGAGCAGTCGTACTGCTTGTCTGTCACGTGCTTGTTGTGCAGGTCGTAGAAAGGCTTGCTTTCCTTTACCCCATGGCACTGGGTGCAGACGGCGGACTCCGGGCCCTTCAAGCCGTAGCCGAGCGCGGCGAAGTCCATCTGATCACCCCCCTCGTGGCAGTTCTCGCATCGGAGCGCGCTGTCCTTCGGCGCGACGCCGTGTGTGACCAGTTGCTCCGCGGTTGTGCGCACCCACGTGTAGGAGCCGCCAAGCCCCATATAGGCCACGCCACGTGCGGCAGCTTCCTCATACTTCCCAGTCATGAAGTTCCACAGGACGTCGTACTGCACCATCCGACTGCTGGCATCGTGGCGAGGTTGCACAGCCTGGTGTAGTTTGATGGGGTAGAGCTTCGCATCCTGGATGTCGCCAAGCGCCTGAGCCATCGCGTAAGAGCCATCGGGCTGGGGCTGGATGGGATCGGCGAGACTGTAGACGTAGCTGTCGCCGTTCCACCAGGTGTAGTTGGGCTTCACGTTGGAGGCCTTGACCTCCTCGCCGACCCAGCCGCCCTGCCCGCTGCAGCTCGCCGGGTTGAACACGGGATGGGTCCAATCGCGCGACATCTCGGTCGGCATGTCGCGGGCGAAAGCGGGGATATGGCAGGCCTGGCAGGCCACGCGATCGGTGTGATTGTCCAGCTTGCTTGTCTCGTGCGGCTTGGTGCTGTGGCAATCGGCGCAGAGCTTGGTGCCGGGGCCCTCAGAGATGCGGAGATCGATGCCCTTACCGGAGATCTTGTGGTCCTCGGTCACGTGGCAAGTCTGGCAGGTGAAGTTGCCGCCGTCCGGAGACATGTGTACATCAGAGGTGAGCGGCGGGTTGATATTGACGCTGCTCATGTCGCCGCGCTTGACGCCATCGCCCCCGCCTGCGGATGCGTGACAGCGCAGACATGTGGCGGCGGGTGGGCAGGTGGACATTCTGTGCAAGGCTGACCATGGTGGTGCCCGGGGGCATCAGGTCGAAGCGCGGCTGCATCGTGTAGTTGCCCTCGGCATTCTTGCTGGGCGTGTTGTAGGTTTTCGAATTCCCCTGCCAGTCCACGACGGTGACGGGAATGTCGAGTGGCTGCAACGAGCGCTTGTACGTGTCGTTGTGGCACACCAGGCAGTCGACGTCGTTCGCGGTCTGGTTTGTGACCTTGCCGGTGGAGGCGTGGCACGACAGGCAGGCGTAGTCAGCGGGAGCCGGAGATGTGCAGTAAGTGTTAACCTGCTGCCACTTGCCCTCCCACTGCATGTGCTCGCTGTGCAAGGCATCCTGGGCTTGTGTTGCATGACATTGCACGCAGGTCTCGGGCCCGTTGTACTCGGTGATAGTCGAATGAGGGTTGCCGGAAGACGGCGGCGGGGTCGCTGGCGTCGCGGTGGGCGTTGGTTTGGGCTTTGCGCGTGAATCGGCCAGGACGGGTTGCACCAGCAGCAGCGCTGCCAGAAGCGACACCGCGACTCTGACTAAGGATCGCAAATGCATGTGGTCCTCCTCGGATGGTGGAGATGCACGGTCGGGTCGAGGGCACAGGGACACCCCATATTAAGTGCATCTTCAAAGCACATTATACACGGGATTGCAATATGCGCAAAGTTACAATTGGCATGCAGGCTGTAATCGAGGTGTGGAGTTCGTGGGGGGGGAAAGTTGACTTTGGGGTGTCTCTGGAGCAGAATCGCGCTGCACGGCCACGACGGCCACTTCCCGAAACCAAACACACCTTCACCCCAAAGAGAGGTCATCATGAATCGATCCGCCCTGATAACGCCGGAAATGCAAAATGAACTGATCGAGTTTGCTCAGAGCCTGGTCAGAATAAAAAGCTTGTCTGGGCAGGAGAGAGAGATCATTCAGTTCATTGAGCAGAAGATGAAGGCTCTTGGATATGATGAAGTCAGCATCGATGCGATGGGCAATGTCGTTGGAAGGATCGGAAATGGTGACAAATCTATTCTGTTCGACTCTCACGTTGATACGGTTGAGGTCACTGATGAAGAGAGGTGGGATGTTCCACCATTCAGCGGCAGCATTGTAGATGACCGCCTGTATGGCCGGGGTTCGGCCGACATGAAGTCGGGCGCCGCAGCGTCGATCTACGCAGGTGCGCTTGCGAAAAAGGCGGGGTTGGATGCGGGCAAGACGATTTACGTTTCCTGCACCGTCTTTGAAGAGGATTGCGATGGAGAAAACCTGAAGCACCTGTTTGCGGAACTGAGTCTCAGGCCGAATTACGTGGTCATCTGCGAGCCATCCGATAACAAGATTGCCCTGGGTCATAAGGGCAAGGTCCAGGCTTCTATCAAAACACGCGGCATTTCGGCTCACGGTTCGGCGCCGGAAAAAGGGGTCAATGCAATCTATGAGATGGCCGAGATCATCCAACGCGTCGAGAAGAAGAATCTTGAACTCATGAAGCAAGATAGTCCCAGGGGGACCCTGGTCATGTCACGGATTTCGAGCGTCAGCGCTTCTCTCAATGCCGTGCCATCCGAGTGCGAAGTGTATTTGGATCGAAGAATGGTCCCCGGAGAGACCGAAGACGATATCAGGAAAGAAATGGAGCAACTCATCAGGGGCAAGAATGCGACCTGGGAGGTGGGAACACTCCGGCGGAAGAGCTGGACAGGCCTGGACATCAAGTATCAGCCGTCCCATGCGGCCTGGAGAATTGACCTGAATCACGAGCTGACCAGGGCGTGCGTCGCAGCCTACCAGGCATATTTCGGCAGCGATCCAGCCGGATACGATTTCTGGGACTTCAGCACCAATGCAGTCACGCCTGTCAGTATGGGCATCCCCACAATTGGTTTTGGTCCGGGGGAGAACAAATTGGCTCACATGGTCAACGAGAACTGCAGGGTGAGTCAAATCATCGATGCGTGCGGTTTCTATATGGGCGTCATCGACCAGATATAGGAGGAAGGGAGCAAGCCGCTATGGACCAGAGGCCAGGTGTGGGGGTCGCGGTGATTATCCGGAAGGGCGATGCGGTGCTCTTGATGCTTCGTCAGAACGCACATGGCGCGGGAAGCTGGGCGCCGCCGGGCGGGCATGTAGAGTTCGGGGAATCGCTGGAGGAATGCGCGATCCGCGAGACGGTGGAGGAGACTAACCTCCATGTTGCGGACGTGCGGTTCAGGGCGATCACGAACGATGTGTTCGAGGCAGACGGCAAGCACTACATCACGATCTGGATGGAAGCTATGGTCGTGGCGGGCGAGCCGGTGGTGAACGCCGCGGAGGAGATGTCGGAGTTGGGTTGGTTTGCCTGGGATGCGCTGCCCCAGCCGCTCTTTCTGCCTTTGCAACACCTGTTGGATGGGGTGTGTTATCCGGCGCCAAACCGTACAGAATTGAAGAGTGTACAGACTTCATAAGCGTACAGTTATGAACCGCACAAGTGATCGGTTTTTCGGGTGAAAACCTATTGACTTTGGGGTGCGAACGTGCGATAGTGTGGCCAGAACAAGCGTTTTTCTGTTTGTTCTGCGGGTCCTCACTCCTCATTCTGTAAACCGTGGGGCTGATTCGTCTCCGGACGAGGCCCACCTGGCCGAGAGACCGGCCAACCGGGAGGAGGAGGACCGGCGCCCCGTCGAGACGTAGCACGATCGAGAAGTGGTGTGGAGAGATGGCGTTGTAGCGGAAGGAGATGCAGCGTGCTACGTCTCTACGGGGAGGGTTGAGGTTGTGGTCGGCGCAGATGACGGGAGTCGAGGAGGTCAGTTGTGGCGAGGTGGATTGCCGGGCAGTCGGGACAACCGAAGAAGCGTCGGTGTCGCGGGAAGAGCTTGACGGAGCTGCTGCGAGAGGTTGGGGAGGAGCGGGTCGCCTTCGAGGACCGGGTGAAGGAGGGGGACTACGATTCACCCGTGGAAGTGAACATCATGACGCGGCGGGAGAGAATGGCCCGCGTGCTGTGGACGATGGCGTTGGAGGGGAACTTGCGGGCCATGCAGTTGCTGGCGGAGTACGCGGATGGGAAGCCGGTGCAGCCGGTGGCGGTGGCGATGGAGGCGCACTTCACGGCGGATGATTATGCGGCCGCGAGCATGCAGTTGGCGAGGTGGCGCGGATCTGCTGAACTAAGCTCGTTGGGGTTCAGGTCCGCCCGCCGGCGCCACGGTGGGCACAGGAAACCGCTCGTGCAGGGCGGTTTCCATCTTTCCGGGGCCAGTGGTATAGAATGGTGATCCAAGATTCTAATTATCCGAGCGATAGCGAAGGGAGATCCTCATCGATGGAACCATCCAGCTTCAGGGTCTACCGTTACCGGTGGATCGTGCTCCTTGCGTTTATGGCCGTCATCATCGTCAACCAGCTCCTCTGGATCACATTTGCCCCGATAACAGTTGAGGCCGCGAAATACTACGGCGTCTCGGACCTCGGCATCGGTCTACTGTCCCTGATCTTCATGGTTGTCTATATCGTCGTCTCGATTCCAGCATCCTGGACCATTGACACCTATGGAATCCGCGTCGGGGTGGGGATAGGCGCTGCCCTCACCGGCGTTTTTGGCTTGCTCCGGGGCGTGGTAGCCCAAAGCTACCCGCTGGTGCTTATTGCCCAGGTGGGAATTGCTGTTGGACAGCCATTCATTCTCAATGCGGTGACCACCGTGGCAGCGCGCTGGTTTCCGATTGGAGAGCGGGCCACGGCCTCGGGTTTGGGGTCACTCGCCATTTACCTCGGCATCTTCGCTGGTTTGGCGCTGACTCCCTATCTCACGATTCACTCAAGCATCGGTAGCGTGCTCGTGGCCTACGGGATCGTTTCCGTGATCGCCGCTGTTGTATTCTTTGGTTTCATCCGAGAGCGTCCCCCGACGCCTCCATCCTTCCGGGAGGAAACGGGGCGAGCCCTGGTTCTCGATGGCCTTAGGAGCAGCCTGCGCCACAGGGACTTCGTCCTGCTGCTGATCGTTTTCTTCGTGGGCCTGGGGGTGTTCAACGCGGTCACGACCTGGATCGAGGACATTGTGCGGCCGCGCGGCTTCTCGATCACGCAGGCCGGCGTCGCGGGCGGACTGATGATCGTCGGCGGCATCGTCGGCGCCCTGATTCTGCCGGCGCTATCTGACCGCCAGCGGCGCAGGATCCCGTTCCTGGTCGTGGCTCTGATCGGCGCGGCCGTGGGTCTTGCCGGCGTCACGGTTTCGGCGAGTTATCCGTTGCTGCTCGGCTCGGCCTTTGTGCTGGGTTTTTCCCTGTTGAGCGCTGGCCCGATCGGGTTCCAGTACGGCGCGGAGGTCACCTACCCGGTGCCAGAAGGCACATCGAACGGGCTGATCCTGCTCGCGGGGCAGATATCGGGGATCGCCTTCATCCTCGGCATGGACAGCCTCAAGTCTGCTGCGACCGGCTCCATGACGCGTCCCTTGATCGTCCTCATTGCGCTCATGATTCTGAGCGTGGTTCTCTGTACGAGACTTCGAGAAGCGGCGGCATTGCCCGTGACAACTGAGGTCTAGTTCTGCCCACATATCATCAGCGCCACCACCGTGGCAGTGCGCTTCGATGAAGCGGGGCGCCTCCGAACACTGGCGAGGGGACTCATGCAAGAAGAACTTATGACTCGTCCTAAATGGCGGAGATATTGGCCAACAAAACCCGATTGACGGCGTCTTTCCAACCGGCATACAGCCGGTTCCTCGAGGCATCATCCATCGCCGGCTCGTAACGCACCTGCGGCCGCGCAAGAGCGGCGATTTCTGCTTCCGAGGCCCACAGTCCCACGGTTAGTCCCGCCAAGTAGGCCGCGCCCAGCGCGGACACGTCGCTCGCCAGGCTGCGCAGCACCGGCACACCCAGGATGTCCGCCTGGAATTGCATCAATGCCTGGTTGCGGGTGGGACCGCCATCCACCAGGAGCACCTGCAGCGGCGTTCCTGCCTCCGCCTGCATCGTTTCAAAAACGTCCCGGATCTGGTAAGCGATCGATTCTTGGGTCGCCCGGGCCACCTGCGCCGCGGTCGAGCCGCGGGTGAGACCGGTGATCAGACCGCGTGCCGCGTCCTTCCAGTAGGGCGCGCCCAGGCCGGCCAACGCCGGGACGAAATAGACCCCGCCGTTGTCCTCGGCTTGTGAAGCGAGCGCTTCCACCTTTTCGGGCGCGCCCAGCCCTAAGAAATCCGCAAGCCAGTGGACGGCCGCGCCGGTGACATAGATATTGCCTTCCAGGGCGTACTTCACCTGCTGGTATCCCCAGGCAATACTGGAAGACAGCCCCTTCTCGGAGAAGATCCTGGCGGAGGTCGGCGTCATCAGCGAGGAGCCGGTGCCGTAGGTGGCTTTGATGGCGCCGGGTTGGAAGCCGGCGTGACCGTATAGGGCGGCATGGGAATCGCCGATCAATGAACCAATCGGCACGCCCGCCGGAATCCCTGGCAAATTCACGGTCTCGCCATAGAGGGCGCTGGATAATCTCACTTCGGGCAGGGCCGCGGACGGGATGTCAAAGATGCTCAGCAGCGCCTCGTCCCAAACCAGGGTTTGCAGGTTGAACAACTGGGTGCGCGACGCGTTGGTCACGTCGCAAGCATGGATCGCGCCGCCCGTCAGATTCCACAACAGCCAGGCATCCACCGTGCCCAGGAGAATCTCTCCCGCGTGGGCGCGCAGCTGACCGTCAGGAATACTCTCCAGCAGCCAGCGGGCCTTACTGGCCGAAAACATGGGATCAACGGTCAATCCGGTCAGGCGATAGATCGTATCGGTCAGGCCGCGCTCGCGCAGCTCGGCGCAAAAGGGCGCGCTGCGATGGCATTGCCAGGTGATGCACGGGCCGAGCGGCTGGCCCGTGGCGCGCTCCCAGGCCAGCACGGATTCGCGCTGGTTGGTGATAGCCAACGCGGCCACCTGTCCGGCGGGCACGTCTTCCAAGACCTGGGCCGCGGCCGCCAGTGACGTCCGCCAGATCTCCCAGGCATCTTGCTCGACCCAGGCCGGCTGGGGATAGGTGATGGAGACCGGGCGCGAGGCCTGGCGGACGATGCTGCCCGCCTCGTCCACCAGGAAGGCTTTCGTGTTGGTGGTGCCCTCGTCAAGGGCGAGGATGAACTTCCGGTTGGACGTGCTCATGATTCTCGCTTGCGCAGCAGCAACTGACGGGCTGTCTCTGCCAGGCCGTCAGGCGAAATGCCATAATGGTTGAAGATTTCTTTCTGGGAACCGGAGACCATGTGCTCATCCGGGAAACCGACAATCTTGAAGGGCAGACCGGCGCCTTGCTGCATCAAGACGGCCGCGCACGCCTCACCTAGCCCACCGAAAATGCTGTGTTCCTCAACCGTAATGATCGCCCCGGTTTCCTGGGCGGCCTTGCGCACGGCTTCTTCGTCCAAGGGCTTGATGGTGTGCATGCTCAAGACCCGGCACGTTACCCCTTCGGGGGCCAACTGCTGGGCCGCGGCAACCGCAATCGAGACGGTTTCACCACAGGCGATAAAGGTCAGATCCCGCCGTCCTGGATTTGAGCCGCCCTCCCGATGGTGAAGCTGCTGCCCTCGGCATGCACGTGCGGTATCGCTGCCTTGCCCAGGCGCACGTAGACCGGATGGGCCGCGTTATGGATGGCCTTGATCGTCTCCCGGGTCTCGAAGTTATCGGCCGGGGCAATGATCGTGATGTTATGAATGGCGCGCAGGGCGGCGAAATCATGCAGCGAGTGGTGGGTGGCGCCCAACGCGCCGTAACTCACCCCCGCGCTGATCCCGATGATTCGCACCGGTTGATCGGAGTACGCGACGTCGTTCTTGATCTGCTCGAAGCTGCGGGCGGTGATGAAACAGGCCGGCGAGGCCGCGAAGACCTTCTTCCCGGCGGAAGCCAAACCGGCCGAGATGCCGATCACGTTTTGTTCGGCGATGCCGAGCTCTACGATTTGGTCCGGCAGGGTCTCGCCAAAGTGAGTCAGCTTTCCTGAACCACGCGAGTCACTGGTGACCACCAGCACGTCGCGATCCTGACTGGCAAGCTCCAGGAGGGTCTCCGCGAAGACATCCAGGTTAGCGCGTCCCAGGTCCATGATTACCTTCCTTCATCCAATTCGTAGTCGAAGGTCAATTCACGCAGGGCGCTATCGTATTCCTCATCGCTCGGAACCCGATGGTGCCATTTCACGGAATTCTCGATGAAACTGATGCCCTTGCCTTTGATGGTGTGGGCGAGCACCAGGTTGGGCTTGCCGGCTTCGAAGGGCACCTGGTCGAAAACCTCCACCAGCGCCTGCGTATTGTTGCCGTCCACCTCACGCACGGCATACCCAAAGGCGCGGAATTTGTCGCCCAACGGCTCGAGTGGGTTGATCTTCTCCGTCGGGCCGGTGATTTGCAGCCCATTCCGATCGATGATCACGGTCAGATTGTCCAGGTGGTAATGGGAGGCGGCCAGCGAGGCTTCCCAATTAGATCCCTCATCCAACTCGCCGTCTCCCAGGAGCGTAAAGACGCGATAGCTGCGTCCATCCAGCTTGGCGGCCAGCGCCATGCCCACCGCGACCGCCAGGCCGTGACCGAGCGCGCCCGTGTTCTGTTCGATGCCGGGCACGTCGCGGGTGGGATGACCGATGAAGTGCGATTGGTACTTGCCAAGCGTATCCAGCTCTTCCGGCGGGAAGAAGCCCCGATCGGCCAGCACCGTGTACAGGGCCTCGACGCAGTGCCCTTTGCTCTGCACGTAGCGGTCGCGATTCGGATCGGCGAAAGTGGCGGGGGAGACGTTCAGAACATTGTTGTAAAGCACGTTGAGGATATCGACGGAGGACAAGTCTCCCCCCGTATGGCCGGCGCGGGCCTGCTTGATGATGCGCAGAATGGTCTTACGATATTCGATGGCCTTCAGTTTGAGTTCTGGATCGGTCAACATAGCCTGTTTCCTCATCGAGGAGTTGGTTGATTGCATAATTATGCAGTGCTGCGTTTTTATTACCAACACGCAAAGCATACCACCAACAGCGAGTCTTTGTCAAGTGCCTTCTTCGTTTCCTTGTGAGCTTTTTAAGGTTAGCCTATTGACAGCGGTCTAAAACCGTGTTATATTCGCAATTGAATATATTTTGTCCTTAGAATAAATATTCAAAGGGATCAGCCACATGAAATCGAGAAAAATCTTCATCACCCTGGCGTGCCTGGTCGTTCTTCTCGTGGTGGGCTATTTCGGCTGGCCCGCCGCCTTCACGGTTGTCCCCATCGCCCAGGTGGAGCAACAGAAGCTCAGTGAAGCCTTTGACCCCGTCAAGTACGTCGATGGCGTCTGGGATAGCCAGGTCCTCCCCACGATCAATACGAAAGCGGTCAACCTGACCGACGTCTTGAACGCCATGCAGCCCAATGCCGAAGGGCTTGCCGTCAAGGCTGACTTGATCAAGGTGGCGAACAAGTATGGACTGATCACCGTCGGCGAGGCGCACGTCTACCTGGTAAAAGGCGAGGCCAAGGTCGTCTCGCTCGACACCAAGACCAGCCTGGGCGTGATGGAAATCCAACCCAGCGGCTACAACGGCCCAATCAAGGTGCTCGTTTATGTGGGCCCACGCATCCCCAGCGACGAGACCTCGGTGCGGGATGGCGTCGGTTTCATCAATTTCGGCGATTTCAAGGAACAGACCGAGTTCGGCAAGGTTGGCGCGGAAATCAACAAGCGCGTTCTGGCCCAGGCCTATGCCTCCGCGGACAGAGAACAACTCGTCGGTAAAACAATCACTTTCTCGGGCGCCATGACCATCCGCACGTTCAACCTGGTCAACATCGATCTGAAGAAGGTCACGATCGTTCCGGTCAAGGTCGAAGTAAAGGGGTAAGGCAATGAATCAGCAGGCGCCAGTGATGCCAGCACCCGAATTGGGCACCAGTCCCGACCCGGTTGTTCTCCGAGCGGAGAATATCACTAAGGTCTATCCCGGCACCATCGCCCTGGACAACGTCGATTTCAATGTCTACCGCGGCAAGGTCAATGTCCTCGTCGGCGAGAATGGCGCGGGAAAGTCGACCCTGATGAAGATCCTGGCCGGCGTGGAGCGGCCCAGCTCGGGACGCATCTTCCTGGAAGACAAGGAAATCCAGATCCAGAATATTGCGGATGCCACCTCACACGGGATCGGCATCATCTTCCAGGAGATGACCTTGTGCCCGAACCTGAGCGTGGTCGAAAACATTTATCTGGCCCGCGAAGTCACCCAGCGTGGCGTAGTCATCGACCAGAAAACGCAGAAGGAGCACACCCGCGAACTGGTGCGCCGCCTGGAACAACATATTGACCCGGACACCCTGGTCGGTGATCTACGCATCGGCCAGCAGCAGACTATTGAAATCGCCAGGGCTTTGGCGCAGGACGTTCGCATCCTGATCATGGATGAACCCACCTCGGCGCTGAGCACCGCGGAGGTCGCCGTGCTCTTCCGCGTGATCAACGAGCTGAAGAACCGCGGCGTCTCGATCATCTACATCTCGCATAAGCTGGATGAACTCCTCCAGATCGGCGATTACGTCACGGTTCTGCGCGATGGTCGTCTGGTGGAAACCGCCCGCGCGCAAGACATCTCGGTCCCCTGGATCATCGAAAAAATGGTCGGCAAGAATCCGGCGGCGTTTTTTTCCCGCAAGGAACAGTACGTCGGCGATGTCCTGATGAAGGTGGAAGAGCTGACCCTACCCCGCCCCGGCGGCGGTTATATCGTCGATCACGTGTCGTTCGACCTGCATGCCGGCGAAATCCTGGGCCTCTATGGCCTGATGGGCGCCGGACGCTCCGACCTCGTGGACTGCCTCGCCGGGGCTCGCCCTGAAGCCAGCGGGAAGATCTGGCTCAACGATCAACCCGTGTTGGGCGCCACAGTCTCTGACCGGATCAAGAATGGGATTGTGCTGGTTCCGGAAGATCGCCAGCGCGAAGGCCTGGTGCAGACCATGTCGGTCACCGACAACATTTTGCTGGCCAGCCTGAATCGTTACATGACCGGCTTCTTCCTGGCGTCCAAGAAAGAGAAGACGGCGGTCAAGGGAATGGTGAAAGACTTATCGATCCGCGTGGCCAATGTCGGCCAACCCATCACCAGCCTCAGTGGCGGCAACCAACAAAAGTGCGTGGTGGCCAAGGCGCTGCTGACGTCGCCCAGGGTGCTGATGCTGGATGAGCCCACCCGCGGCATCGACGTCGGTGCGAAATCCGAAATCTTCGAAATCACCACCCGCCTGGCTCAACAAGGTTACGGTGTCATCTTCATCTCTACCGAATTGAAAGAAGTCCTGGCCATGTCCGATCGCATCCTCGTGATGTCGAAGGGCGCGATCACCGGGGAATTCAGTCGTGAGGAAGCTACCGAAGAGAAATTAGTCGCCGCATCGGCGATTGGTCACGGACTGGCAGCCAAAGCCGATCACAATGGAGGAGCCACGAACGATGGACACAACTAATGCCGTTCCGGCAAGGAAGTCGCGCCGCTTCACCAGGACAGACGCCCTACAGTTCCTGTTGCGCGGCCGGGCCTTTATTGCCCTGATCCTGGTCGTTGCATATTTTGCCGCCACCCTCTGGCCGCAGTTTCTGAGCGGTGAGAATATCCAGATTGTCTCGAAGCACGTCGCTCAGAACGCCCTGCTGGCCATCGGCATGACCTTTGTGATCTTGACCGGCGGCATCGATCTTTCGGTCGGCTCGATCGTTGGCCTCACCGCGATGATTGCCGGCATGTTGATCAACAACGGCATTGCCATCCCGGCTCTAGGAATTATCGTCTACCCCCACACCTGGATGATCCTGGTGATCTCGACTGTGATTGCCACGCTGATGGGGATGGTTAATGGTTTTGTGATCACCCGGTTTAATGTAGCCCCATTTATCGCTACCCTGGGTACGATGTATATTGCCCGCGGTTTCGCCGGGCTGCTTAACAACGGCTACACCTTCCCGAACCTGGTCGGCCGGCCCGAACTGGGTAACACCGGCTTCGAAAAGCTGGGCGCCGGAGAATTCCTGGGCATGAATTACTCGATCTGGATGATGATTGTGTTCGCCCTGGTTGCCTGGTTCATCACCACCCGCACACCCTTCGGCCGCCATGTCTACGCCATCGGCGGCAACGAGCGCTCAGCCGAGCTTTCGGGCGTGCGCATCAAGCGCACCAAGGTGTTCGTGTACATGATCAGCGGCTTCTTCTGCGCTCTTGTCGGCCTGATCATTGCGTCCCAGTTGGTGGCCGCTCACCCCGCGACCGGGAATAGCTTTGAGTTAACCGCCATTGCCGCCGTCGTGCTGGGCGGCACCTCCCTGGCAGGTGGTCGTGGCAGCATCGGCGGCACGCTGATCGGCGCCTTCGTCATCGGCGTCCTGAGCGATGGCCTCGTGATGTCCAATGTCTCCTCTTTCTGGCAAATGGTGATCAAAGGCACCGTAATCGTCCTGGCAGTCGTTATCGACCAGGTGCAGGCGCGGATGCAAGCGCGCATCGCCTTGCAGCAGCAACAAGAAATGAGATAGGGGCGGTAACCCTGAGGAGGTGAACTCGACGAAAATGGCTCAATGACGAAAGCGTCCGTCGCACACCCGATACTCGATTGTGAGTCCAATCCAAGCATATTCAAGGAGAGAAAGATGTCTAGCAAGAAGGCCCTTACTATTTTCAGCCTGATCCTCGTCGTGGGGATGCTGGTCACCGCGTGCGCCCAGCCCACTCCCGCCCCGGCAGCCACGCAGGCGCCCGCGGCCACCACAGCCCCCGCCGCTGCTCCTGCCGCCGCGGCCGGCTCGAAGATGATCTGCGTGATCGTGCCGCCGGTGGAGAACCCCTTCTTCGGCGCCATGCAGGAGATCGCGGCCAAGAAGGCTGAGGCAGTTGGGCTACACCACCCTCAAGCTGAACCACGGTGACGACGCCAACAAGCAGATGGAGCTGTTCGAGAGCTGCATCGCACAGAAGGCCGCCGCCATCATCCTGGACAACGCCGGCGCTGACGCCACCGTGGCCGCCGTGCAGAAAGCCAAGGATGCCGGCATCCCCACCTTCCTGGTCGACCGTGAGATCACCAAGGAAGGCGTCGCCGTCGCACAGATCGTTTCCAACAACTACCAGGGCGCCACGATCCTGGCCGAGCAATTCGCCACGTTGATGGGCGAGAAGGGCGACTTCGTCGAGCTGACCGGTCGGGACACCGACACCAATGCGCACGTCCGCTCGCAGGGGTACCACGACGTGCTCGACAAACTGCCCAACATGAAGATGGTCGCCCAGCAGACCGCTAACTGGTCGCAGACCGAAGCACTGACCGTCATGGAATCGATCCTGCAGGCGAACCCGAACATCAAGGGTGTGATCTGCGGCAACGACACCATGGCCCTCGGCGCCCAGGCGGCCCTGCTCGCGGCCGGCAAGAAGGATGTCATCGTGGTCGGCTTCGACGGCAGTGACGACGCCATCCAGTCCATCGGTAAGGGCGAACTCAAAGCCACCTCGCTGCAGCCCGTCGCCGAGATGGCCAACCAGGCCGCAATCCAGGCCGATGCCTACATCAAGACCGGCAAGGCCAGCAAGGCTGAGAAGCAGTCCATCGATATGGTGCTGATCACCCCGGAGAACTACTGCCAGTACAAGACCTTCGCACCCACCGGCACCACCGACAAGTGCACGGTGGCCGGCGCTGCTGCTCCTGCTGCCGCGGCCGGCTCGAAGATGATGTGCGTGATCGTGCCGCCGGTCGAGAACCCCTTCTTCGGCGCCATGCAGGAGATCGCGGCCAAGAAGGCTGAGGCATTGGGTTACACCACCCTCAAGCTGAACCACGGCGACGACGCCAACAAGCAGATGGAGCTGTTCGAGAGCTGCATCGCGCAGAAGGCCGCCGCCATCATCCTGGACAACGCCGGCGCTGACGCCACCGTGGCCGCCGTGCAAAAAGCCAAGGATGCCGGCATCCCCACCTTCCTGGTCGACCGTGAGATCACCAAGGAAGGCGTCGCCGTCGCCCAGATCGTCTCCAACAACTACCAGGGCGCCACGATCCTGGCCGAGCAATTCGCTCAAGCTGATGGGCGAAAAGGGCGACTTCGTCGAGCTGACCGGCAGCGACACCGACACCAATGCGCACGTCCGCTCGCAGGGGTACCACGACGTGCTCGACCAACTGCCCAACATGAAGATGGTCGCCCAGCAGACCGCTAACTGGTCGCAGACCGAAGCACTGACCGTCATGGAATCGATCCTGCAGGCCAACCCGAACATCAAGGGTGTGATCTGCGGCAACGACACCATGGCCCTCGGCGCCCAGGCGGCCCTGCTCGCGGCCGGCAAGAAGGATGTCATCGTGGTCGGCTTCGACGGCAGTGACGACGCCATCCAGTCCATCGGTAAGGGCGAACTCAAAGCCACCTCGCTGCAGCCCGTCGCCGAGATGGCCACCCAGGCCGCCATCCAGGCCGATGCCTACATCAAGACCGGCAAGGCCAGCAAGCCTGAGAAGCAGTCCATCGACATGGTGCTGATCACCCCGGAGAACTACTGCCAATACAAGACCTTCGCACCCACCGGCTCCACTGCCGCGTGCCCGAAGCCGTAGTCTGACGGCTCGACAGGGTGGCGGATACTCTCCGCCACCCTGTGTCAACCCTGCGTCCTGATCGAGGTGGTGAGCTGTGGCCAGAATCGTTGTTGTGGGCAGCTTCAACATGGACCTGGTGGTGCGCATGCCCGTCATTCCGAAGCCGGGCGAGACCTTGCTTGGCGGGGTGTTTGCCACCTACCCGGGCGGCAAAGGCGCGAACCAGGCCGTGGCCGCTGCCCGCCTGGGCGGCGAAGTCACCATGATCGGCCGTGTTGGCGCCGATGCCTTCGGCGATCAACTCCTGACCATGGCCCGCTCGGAAGGCATCGACACCCGCTTCGTGGGTATCGACCCACATGCGGCCACCGGCGTCGCCCTCATTGAGGTGGACGCCCAGGGGCAAAACAGCATCGCGGTCGCTTCCGGCGCCAACTTCACGCTCACCGCCGCCGACGTTGCCGCGGCCTTTGCTCAGATCGAGCGGGTCGATCTGGTGGTCATGCCGCTGGAAACCCCCATGGACACGATCGTGACCGCTGCCGAGCTGGCCCGCAAGGCCGGGGCGCGCGTCGTGTTGAACCCGGCGCCTGCCCAACATCTTGCCCCCGAGTTACTGAGAAACGTTGACGTGCTCATTCCCAACGAACATGAAGCGGCCTTCTTGACCGGAGCAGCGAAATTCATTCAGCGCAAGACGCCCACCAGGCTGCCGCGCAGTTGCTTCGTTCCGGGCCAGGCAGCGTGATCGTCACCCTGGGCAGCCAGGGTACTTTGATCGCCGAGGCCACCGCGCCAGAACCGACTTATACGCGGGCCGTCTGCCTTTCCGGTCAAGGCCGTGGACACCACTGCCGCCGGCGATGGCTTTGTCGGCGGACTGGCCGTGGCTCTCGGCGAAGGCTGCTCCTTGCCCGCGGCCGCTCGTTTTGCCAGCGCTGCCGCGGCCATCTCGGTCACCCGCTTCGGCGCCCAGCCCTCCCTGCCCACCCGCGGCGAAGTCGAAGAATTTTTGAGCATGCTGTAATTGGAATATCAAGGAGAACCACGTATGAAGCAGTTCACCATGGGCGTCATCTTCGGCAACCGGGACTTCTTCCCGGATCAACTGATCACCGAAGCCCGCAGCGATATGACGGCCCTCTTCGCCGAGATGGGCATCCGCGGCATCTGGTTGAGTGAGGCGGATTCCAAGCTCGGCTCGGTTGAGACCTATGCCGACGCTCGCAAATGCGCCGATCTGTTCCAGGCCCACCGCCGTGAGATCGACGGCATCCTCGTCTGCTTGCCCAACTTCGGCGACGAAAAAGGCGTGGCGGACACCCTCAAGTTTGCCGAGCTCAACGTGCCGGTCCTCGTCCAGGCCTACCCGGACGATCTGGACGCATTCAACATCGAGCGCCGGCGCGATGCCTTCTGCGGCAAGATGTCGGTGTGCAACAACCTGCGGCAGTACGGCTATCGCTACAGCCTCACCGACCTGCACACGAGCCATCCGCTCAGCGCCGACTTCAAGCAGGACCTGCAGAAGTTCATGGGCGTCTGCCGCGTGGTCAACGGCTTGCGCAACGCCCGGCTGGGTGCGGTGGGCGCGCGGCCGAATGCGTTCAACACCACCCGCTACAGCGAGAAGCTGCTCCAGTCCGTCGGCGTCTCCGTGCAGACCGTGGACCTGTCCGAGTTGCTTGGCGTCACCAATCGCATGAAAGATGACGACGCCGCGGTCAAGGAGCGCCTGGAGTCGATCCGCGCGTACCTGCCTGCCGACGGCGTGCCCTCGCCTTCCATCCTGCGCATGGCCAAGTTCGGCGTCGCGCTGACTCGTTGGATGCAGGACCTTGACATCCAGGCGACCGCCCTGCAGTGTTGGAATTCCATCCAGAAGAACTACGGCATCAACGTCTGCACCCTGATGAGCATGATGAGCGACCAACTCATGCCCTCCGCCTGCGAAGTGGATATCACCGGCGTCGCGTCCATGTACGCCCTGCAGCTTGCCACGGAACAGCCCGCCGCCCTGGTCGACTGGAACAACAACTACGCCGGCGACCCGAACAAGTGCGTGCTCTTCCACTGCGGCAACTTCGCCAAGTCATTCTTCAAGGAAGCCCGCATGGCGTATGCCGACATTCTGGCCACGACCTTGGGCCAGGAAAACACCTACGGCGCGATCAACGGCCGCGTTCCCGCCGGGCCGATGAGCTTCGCCCGCATCTCCACCGATGATGTCAACGGCATCATCAGGGCCTACTGCGGCGATGGCAACTTCACCGACGATGCGCTGCAAACCTTCGGCAGCCGCGCGGTCGTAGAGGTGCCCAACTTGCAGGTCTTGTTGAAGCACATCTGCCGCAACGGCTTCGAGCACCATGCGGCGATGGCCGCCGCGCCTTCGGCGGGTATCCTCGCCGAGGCCTTCGAAACGTACTTCGACTGGGATGTCTACCGGCATTAAGACATGGCCGGGCACTTCGCAAGTGCCCGGCATGTGGTGACTTTCAGAGAGTACCTGGCCCAGGGTGGAACGCTATGGCTCGCATCGATGAACTACGTTTGATGACCAAGGTCGCCCGTCTGTACTACGTGGATCACCTGAGGCAGACGGAGATCGCTGAGCAACTCGATATTTCACAGGCGACCACCTCGCGCTTGCTAAAACGCGCGCAAGACGAGCGGATCATTCGGATCAGCCTCAACGCGCCGACGGGTATTCATGCCGATCTTGAGAGGCAGCTAGAATCGACCTACGGCCTGAAGGAAGCGATCGTCATCGAGAGCTTGCCGAATGAAAAGCAGATTATGCGCGACCTTGGTTCGGCCGCGGCCTATTACTTGAACACCACCCTGAAACCGAACGAAGTGATCGGCATTTCATCCTGGAGCGCGACCCTCCTGGCGGCCGTAGATGCAATGTCGCCGATTACAAAACCTATCGGCGCGCAGGTGATCCAGATTCTCGGCGGAGTGGGCACTCCGACCGCCGAAAGTAGCGCAATATATATCGTCAGCCGGCTGGCTATGCTGGTGCAAGGGCAATCCATCTTGCTGCCGGTTCCTGCCGTGGTTGGGGGGCTGGACACGCGCCAGTTGTACCTGCAAGACCCATTTGTGTGTGAGACCATCGACCGCTTTGACAGCGTGACCCTGGCGCTCGTGGGGATCGGCAGCGTCGAGCCATCCGACCTGCTGGCCTCGAGCGGCAACATCTTTTCGCCGCAGGAATTGGAGTCACTGCGCAACCTGGGCGCGGTTGGGGATGCGTGCCTGCGCTTTTTCGACGCCGATGGTGCGCCAATCCAAACCCCGCTCGATGATCGTGTGATCGGCATAAAGCTTGAACAGCTCCGCAAAGTGAAACGCTCGGTCGGCATTGCCGGCGGTCAGCGAAAGCTGGCTGCCATCCGCGGCGCGGTGCGCGGTGGTTTTATCAACGTCCTGATTACGGACCTGGTCACTGCGCAAGCCTTGGTTTCTCCGGAAAATAGTTGAACATAGGGCAGCACCTGCGCCCACGTAAGCCTGGGTGTCTGGTTGGACCCTGAGCCGCGCCTGCCTCCTTCATGCTTACGCCGTCGCATACTTTCCATCATCCCCCACCCGCGCCTGCCCCAGCGCGGCGAGCGCGGCCAACCATTCGCCCACACGCGTGACGGGCGCCGCATCAAATGCCGCCGCGACTTCCGCTGCCGTCACCGGCCGGCCCAGCTCGACGAGCGCAGCGCGCACCGCGGCGGCCTGCTCGGCCAGCCCATCGGGCCATGTCCGCAAGGTGCGCTGAGCTGCAACACCGGCGGTGGGCCGCGCCTCCTCCGCGGTCTCGCTTCGTCCTCGGCGCCTTCTGCGCCCTCCGTGGTTCGCCGGCGCCGGCCTCCTGCGGCGCCTGGTACTCCGGCCGCAGCCAGCGCACCAGCCCGCGGCCTTCTTCCGCCGCGCGCTCCGCGTTGAGCGCCACCAGCCGCGCCAGGATCTCCTCGTCGGTCAGCGACGCGGGCCAGCCGTAGGCGTCGAAGACGGCCGCGTCCAGGTCGTCGTGGAGCTGCCGCAGCACGGAGACCAGCCCCTGCTCGTGCGTGACTTTCTCCGCCATGGAGAGCGGTTCGCCCCCGCGCAGCTTCTCGAGCACGTTGTACATGTCGGTGAGGGTCAGCTTCGGATGCTGCGCCTGCTGCCGCTTGCGGTGCGCGTCGAGCTCCTCCGCGAGGCCGCGAATGTGGGCCTTTCTGCGCGTCGGTGGCGTCGGGGAAGGGGAAGTTCTCGAAGCAAGGCGGATCTTGACGTACACGGGGTCGTTGCCGACCCCCAAGCCAGCCACC
This sequence comes from uncultured Chloroflexia bacterium, assembly GCA_963774265.1. Lineage (GTDB taxonomy): Bacteria > Chloroflexota > Anaerolineae > CG2-30-64-16 > CG2-30-64-16 > JALOOB01. The sequence continues at coordinate 835,600 of CAVZDU010000001.1, forward strand.
CGAGTGCAGTGCCCAAACGACATGGAGACGACTGGATAAGACACCGCAGGAAGAAAGCGTCATCAAGTGCGACGCACGATGAGTTTGTTGTCCGGAAGTACGGAACTATCCAGGAAGATAAAATAGCGGCGACGCGATGTCTCGATGGTGGCGATGTAGCGATGTAGGCCAACGAGTGCCGGGCGCAGCGACTGCGCGCGGTTCGCCGCGCGAATCCACCAGTAGTTGCGATAACTGGCCCGGTTATTCTGATCGCGCTCCGGTTTGACGCGCTCGTAGACCCATTGATACACAGCCGGATACTTTTTCCGCACCTCGTCGGCGGTCAGGCCGAAGAGATCGATGACCATGACATTTCGGGGCGTTGCTGCAATGTCTCGGCCGTTGCGGTAGGGGCGGATGTCTTCTCCAGGCCGGAGACCGTGCCCAGGCCCAGGTGCGCCGCTTCAGCGGGAGTCACGATGAATCCCGCGCCAAACAATTGAAGCCCTCGCCCGCTGATGCCTTGATTCGAGCGCAATGGCTTGGCTGCTGCAACGTTTGCGCCGATCGTGAGGTCAGCCTGGATCGGTTCCCTGCTGGGCAACTAACGCCACCTTGACGCTCTTCGCCCGGACCCGGCGACTCATTGACCACTCTCAGCAGCAGGCCGGGCGCCTCGCCTTCGACCGCAGCGGTCATCGCGATACGAACATCGGCGCCCTCAGCCGAGTCGACCCAGGGATGATCGGGAATGGCGAAGACCAGCGAGAGCGGCGGCGTAGCGTCCATGTGGTGTTGAAGCACCCGGCGGTTGAAAGTCTGGCGAATGCTGTTGGTCGTGATGAAGCCAAAACGCCGCAACTGTCCGCGCTCGCAGCAGATCGGCGGCCTTGTCCCACCAATACATCACGTAGTCCGCCGACTCCGGCACGTTCTCTGTAGGTCTTGCGCACGGCTTCGGCGTAGCCATCGCCCAGCGTAGCCCGAATGGCCCCGGTCCCAATAAACGGCGGGTTCCCCACGACGAAATCCGCGGCGGGCCACTCGGCGGGGCGGGGATTGATGTAACGGTACGCGGGGATGCGCGCGGTCTCGTCGGGCACCTGCTCGCCGGTCACGGGGTGCGCCACCGTCGTCCGGCCGTCCCAGCGGGTGACAGGCCGGCCCGCCGCGTCCAGGAGCGGCTCGATCGCGTCCCACGCGAGCACGGCGTCGCGGCGCTCGATGTTGTGGTAGTTCGCCAGGATCGGCTCGGGGAGGTGGCCCACGTCGCCCACGGTCTGCAGCCGCCAGCGCAGGAAGCCGATCCACAACACCAGCTCGGCGATGGCGGCCGCGCGCGGGTTCACCTCGATCCCCAGCAACTGCCGCGGGGTCACGCGCACTGTCTCCATCTCCAGCAGCATCTGGTCCACCCCGAGCTGCCGGCGCACCTCCAGGACCTCCGCCTCCAGCCGCAGCAGATGCTCGAGGCTGACGTACAGGAAATTACCCGTGCCGCATGCCGGGTCCAGGATCCGGACAGCAGCCAGGTGTTTCTGGAATGCCTCGACCTCCCCAAGCGCCTTATCGGTCCTGCCCTCGTCCGCCAGGCGCAGCGCGGCGGCCTGGCTGGCCTCCCATTCGGCGCGCAGCGGCTCGACTACCGTCGGGGCGACCAGCCGCTCGACGTAGGCGCGCGGGGTGAAGTGCGCGCCGAACTTGTGGCGCTCGACCGGGTCCAGCGTGCGCTCCAGCAGCGTGCCGAAGATCGCGGGCTCCACGTCGCGCCAATCCGACTGCGCGGCCTCGATCAGCAACTGAAGCTGGTCCTCCGTGAGGGGCAGCGCGGTCGCGTCCTCGAAAAGACCGCCGTTGAAGTGGGGAATGGGCAGCCGCAGCGCCAGCGAAAACCCGCCGTGCGCCATCGTGCTCCACAGCTCTTCGACGAACCGGGGGAAGTGGGCCACGTTGCGCCGCGCATCGGCCAGCAGTTGGGTGAAGCTGCCCGCGGGGAGCAGCGCCACATCTTCCGCGAACATGGTGAAGAGGCAGCGCATCAGGAAATGGGCGACCGCATCGGGATCGTGCCCCTTCTCGAGCGCCTGGGCCAGCCGCGCCAGCCGGGCCGCGATATCGCGCGTCACGCGCGCCGCACGGCGAGCCGGGTCCAGGCTCATGGGGTCGAGCCAGACCGTGCGGAGCAGCTCGCACACCTCGGGCTGTTCCAGGCCGGTCAGGGGGATGCGCGCGCGGCGAGGGGATTCGGGAAGGGGACATAGTTGCCGCCCGTGCGGGTGAATTCGCTGTAGAGGGTGAGCGACTCACCCACATCGACCACGACCAGGAAGGGGGGCCGGCCGCCGTCCTTGAGCTCTTCGGGCGGCAGGTTGCGCGCGTAGGACTGGGCCTGCTGCCGCGCCTTCTCCATCGCAGTGTCCCAGGCTGCGGTGCCGCGCGGGGCCACGCCCTTCTTGCGGCCGCGGGCGCGTGCCTCACCTTCCTGCGAGAGGGATGCGGGCTGCGCGCTTTCGCGCCGGTCTCCGGCCCCCTGCTTCGCCTCCAGCACAAAGCAGCCGCGGCGATACAGGTCGATGCGGCCGATCGAGCCATGGGGCAGGGGGACGCTCTTCTCGAAGACGTAGGCGTTGCTCGCCTCGACGGGCGTCGTGGGGTCGGGCCGCGGCGCGTCGAGCACGTCGCAGAGCTCGGAGAGGAAGAGCTGGTAGTTGGCGCGTTCGGCCGCGCCGGATGCCTGCCAGCGCGCAATGAAATGCTGAATATCGCCGGTCATAGTCATCGTGGGTCGAGGAAAGCCGTCCGAAATGCCGACGCCGGTATGATACCACATGGCGGATGGGATTGGGAGGCAACTGCAGACCTGTGCGCCTTGACACGATTTTGACGCGCCCACCGAATCTCTTGTCAGCCCATTGACGCGGAGCAGTCGTATACTCTCCAGTGCAAGGGCGCACCGCGAGCAGCAAAGCCACGGTGCGCCTATTACTTTGTGCGGAGTAGTGGAGTCTATGCAAATAGTGGAGACTGCGGGCGCCGAGCATACGGGCATCCTCCAGCGCGTTCCAGAGTACCGGGCTACGCGCTCGTGGCGAACGTGGTTGCTCGGGAGGCCCTTGGCCACTGCTGAGGCGCCCCACCAAGCGATCAATAAGATCGTCGGTCTGGCCGTTTTCTCTTCGGACGCGATGTCGTCCGTAGCATACGCGCCTCAGGAATTGATGCTCGTCCTGGCATTGGCCGGCGCCGGCGCGCTGGGTCTATCTGTGCCGCTGGCCGCGGGCATTGTGGTCCTCTTGGTCATTCTCACCCTGTCGTACGAGCAAACGATCCATGCTTATCCGGGCGGCGGTGGGGCCTACATCGTCGCACGCGATAACCTGGGCGAGCTTCCCGCGCAGATTGCGGGAGCCGCACTGCTCACCGACTACATCCTGACCGTTGCCGTGTCGATTTCGTCGGGCGTCGCACAGATTGTGTCGGCCTTTCCGCAGCTCTACGGCTATCGGGTAGTGATCTCCGTCGCAATGGTGCTGCTGGTCGCCGTCATCAACCTGCGCGGGGTGAAGGAGTCGGGCACTGTTTTCGCTATACCCACTTACTTCTTCTTGTTGATGGCATTCATTACCGTCGGCGTGGGGTTGGCCAAGTACGCGACGGGAGTGCTGCTGCCGGTGAGCAACCCGCCCGCGTTTGAGCTCGCACACGGCACGCAGATGCTGACACTCTTCCTGATCCTGCGTGCGTTCGCCAGCGGCACGTCTGCCCTAACCGGGGTCGAGGCCATCTCGAACGGCATCACGGCGTTCAAAGAGCCGCGCAGCCGCAACGCGGGCCAGACCCTGCTGCTGATGTCGGTCATACTGGGTTCGCTGATGCTGGGCATCACGTTCCTGTCGCGCCAGATCGGCGCCGTACCGAGCGACATAGGCGAGACTCTCATCTCGCAGCTCGCGCGGACCGTGCTGGGCAACCGCGGGCTGCCCTATCTAGCAACTATCGTGTCAACCACGTTGATCCTGCTGATGGCAGCCAACACTGCATTCGCCGACTTTCCCCGCCTGGCCGCGCTGCACGCGGGCGACGGGTTCCTGCCGCGACAGCTCACCTACAAGGGCAGCCGCCTGGTGTTCTCGCGCGGCATCGTCGCGCTGGGCCTGATCGCATCGCTCCTGATCGTCGGCTTCCAGGCCAGCGTCAGCAAGTTGATCCCACTCTACGCGATCGGTGTGTTCCTGTCGTTCACGCTCTCGCAGAGTGGCATGGCGCGACGCTGGTGGCGCGTAGGCCATCTGAAGCCTGGGGAGGCGATAAAAGATCCGGGCTCAACCTTGCGTTATGAGGAGGGCTGGCAGACCAAGCTGGTCGTCAACGGCGTTGGCGCGCTGATGACGCTCGTCGTCATGTTTGTGTTCGCGACGACCAAATTCCGCGACGGCGCATGGATCATCGTGCTGCTCGTGCCGGTGCTGGTATTCATCTTCTTCCGCATCCACCATCACTACAAGGCCCTGTCACATCGGCTATCGCTGGAGGAGTATCAGCCCGAGCTTCCGCCGCGGCGCCATCGGGTGATCATGCCGATCGGCGGCGTACACCAGGGGACTCTGACCGCGCTGCGCTATGCACAACTGCTCGGGAGCGATGTGACCGCCGTGCATGTCAGCCTGGACGCTGAGGAAGCGCAGAAGGTGCGGCACAAGTGGGAGTTGTACGGTGAAGACGTGCGGCTGGAGATGCTGGAATCGCCCTACCGCGCTCTGCTGGAGCCGCTGCTCGCCTACATCAACGAGGTCGATGCCACGCGGCAGCCAGGCGACAAAATCACGGTCATTGTCCCGCAGTTTGTCTCCCGACACTGGTTGGCCAACCTGCTCCACGCGCAGACTGCCACGTGGCTGCGGCTCGCGCTGCTGTTCCGGCCGGGGATTGTGATCACTGAGGTGCCATACCTCGTGGAGTGACGACACGTGGCGCGGCCGCAAACCTCTGCGGTCGCGCTACTGCGTGGCGTGAAAACCCTGGAGGTCTCGCGCGTTATGGCGGACGTGATATAATCACGCGTGACGCGTCTGGCGGAGGTATGCGACATTGCTCGTTCGACGATTTACCCTCGGCCCCTACCTGGTCGGGCTGGCCCTGGTGGCGCTGGTTACGGCCTTCGGGCTGGTGACCCACGGCAAGATCAACCCGACCAACCTGGTGATGCTCTTCCTGCTCGCCGTGGTGATCGTCGCGCTGCGCTGGCGACTCGGTCCGGCCATCTTTACCGCGCTCACGAGCGTGTTGGCGTTTGACTTCTTCATTGTGCCCCCACGGCTCACCTTCGTGGTGTCGGACACACAGTATTTGCTGACTTTTTTTGGTTTGCTAATCACAGGTACCGTCATCAGTACGCTGGCCGCCCGCGCCCGGCAGCGCGCGGACGAGGCGGTCGAGCGCGCACACCTGATGGAACAGGCACGCGAGGCGGAGGTGCTACGCGCGACGGAAAAGCTGCAGAGCGCACTGCTCAACTCCATCTCCCACGATCTGCGCACACCCCTCGCTTCAATTACGGGTGCGGTGAGCAGCCTGCGCGATCCCGAGGTGCAGCTCGATGAAACCACGCGGACCGAGTTGATCGACGATATTGCGGCCGAGGCTGAACGTCTGAATCGGTTGGTGGGGAACCTGCTCGATATGTCGCGGGTGGAGGCCGGCGCGCTGCGCATCACACACGAAGCCGGCGACATGGCGGAAGTGATCGGTGCGGCGCTGGAACAACGCGCAGGCCCGCTAAAGGAACGGCCGCTCAGCCTGAACGTGCCGCGCGATCTGCCCGCCGTCCCCATGAGCGAACCGCTGATCGTGCAGGTCATGGTCTACCTGCTTGACAACGCACTGAAGTACTCGGGTGACGGGACGCCGATCGAGGTGATGGCGGCCGTAGAGGGCCGTGCGATGGTTGTCGAAGTAGCCGATAGGGGTGTCGGATTTCCTGAGGGGGATGAGCGGCGTATCTTCGACAAGTTCTACCGCGTGCAGCACCCCGGGCGCGTGAGTGGGACCGGGCTGGGTCTGGCGATTGCAAAGGGCATCCTCGAGGCGCACGGTGGTGAGATTGCGGCTGATCACCGGCCCGGCGGTGGATCGGTCTTTCGCTTCACACTGCCGTTGTCGCAGGAGGAAAGATGACCGAGCCGACCCATCTGCGCGTGCTGATCGTGGACGACGAACACGCGATCCTCCGCTTCCTGCGCGCGTCGCTCGCAGCCCACGGTTACACGGTCTACGAGGCGGCCACCGGTGAGGCAGCCTTGCAGGCAGTGGTCACCGCTCGGCCAGACATCGTGATCCTCGACCTGGGCCTGCCTGACATCGACGGTATAGAAGTCACGAAACGGCTCCGCGAATGGAGCGCGACGCCGGTGATTATCCTGTCCGTGCGGAACGACGAGGCGGAGAAGATCCATGCCCTCGACGCGGGCGCGGACGACTACCTGACCAAGCCGTTTGGGGTGGGTGAGTTGCTAGCCCGGCTCCGGGTAGCCCTGCGCCATCGTACACCCGAATCGCCCAGCGCGACCCTAACCGCTGGCGAGCTCGTCGTCGACCTCGCACGGCGACTTGTGACCGTCGCGGGAGAGCCAATCCAGCTCACTCCGACCGAATACGACCTTCTGCGCGCGCTGATGACGCATGCGGGGAAAGTGCTGACGCATCGGCAGTTGCTCCGCGAGGTGTGGGGTGCGGCGTACGAGTCCGAGACCCACTTGCTGCGCGTGAACATCAGCAACCTCCGGCGCAAGATCGAGCGGGAGCCGGCGCGGTCCCAATTCATTGTTAATGAGCCGGGCGTGGGCTACCGATTGCGCGAATCTTGACATCTTCTTGATGCTTTTCGGCCCGATCTTGACCTCCTCTTAACGCCCTTCGGACGTACACTCTCCAGTAAGGAGAGTGGTTAAATGGATTTACTGATCAACCACGGCACCTGGATCATCGTGCCGATAGGCCTGTTTGTGGCGTTCGTTTACTTCCACGTGTTTCCCAAGATAGCCTTGTTCTTGCTGGCGCGTCGGTTGCCGGAGGAAGACGGCTGCCAGGGGAGCACACGAACGAAACTGGAAACGACCCCAACGGGCGGTCACGCGGCGCCGCGTTCGGGTCGTGACGCTAGAGGCGCCCGCTCCAGCCGACTAGTAACTCCCGGGCTCCCCCGCGGCTCATCTTCCCCCCTGCTTGAAGACCATCAGGTTTACTGTCCCAGGCTCTGGCGAAAGAACCCTACCAGCCGCTCCTCGAACTCCTGCGGGTAGACCGCGGGCGTCTGGACATGCTCCCCCTTGTCGGTGAACCAGATCGTCACATCCACGCCCACAGTCTGCGCTGCTGCAGCCAGTTCCTGGGCCTGATCGAGAGGGATGCGGGTGTCGGCCCGGCTATGAACGATGTAGATGGGCCGGCTGCCGGCGTGACGGATCGCGTTGACCGGATCGTGTGCAAGCAGGTTCTCACCGCCGACTACCCGACCCATAAGGATCGCGCTGGACGCCAGGAAGGCCGGGAAACCCTGAGCCCTCAGATCCTCGGCGATAACCTGCTCCAGGTCGGCATAGGTCGATTCCAGGAACAGCGCGGCGACACGCGGTTCCGCCACGAGCGCGAACAAGGCGGTGGCCCCGCCCAGGGATTCCCCGAAAAGACCGATGCGCTGCGGATCGTAGCCTCTAGCCGCGACCACCCAATCCCATGCGCCAAGCACATCCAGGTACTCCGAGTTGCCTGCTGTGGAACGGCCATCCACCAAGTCCGACTCGCCGATGTTGCGCAGGTCGATCATGAGGACGCTGAAGCCGTTGCGCCACAGCATCCCGGCCGGCACCAACACGTCGATGGCGTTCTTGCACCCGCCGAGCCCATGGACGAGGATCACGGCGGGTTTGCCCGGGGCGCCCGCCACCCACCAGCCGGCGATGGTGATCCCGGGCTGCCGGCTAGGAAAACGGACCGCCTCGTAGCCCGGCATGGCATAACGAGACAGATCAATGGGCGGCCAGTTGTCGTCGAAAGCGATCTTGTCCGGGCGGTTGACTGCGTGCGGGTCGCAGGAGCCCTTCACGTCCGCTAACCGCAGATAGAAGATGATGCCGAAGGCCAGATAGACCAGTGCGACGACGGCGAGTAGCCCGACTACGGCCCGGATGAGGGCGTTGCTTCTGCGTTTCATCGCTGTGCGATTTCCATCACTGTCTCTTCATTGAGGAATTTGAATCGCAGGCGATGGTCGCCATGGGCTATTCGTGGTGAGTCACGACGGCCAGGATCATGGGTTTGCGCTTGGTTTCTTCGAAGAAGAAGCGGCCGAGCAGGCCCTGGGCCCGGTCGATGATCGCCTGATGCTGGCGGACTTTGCCCTCTTTGAGGGCGTTGTAGACTGCGTCTGCCGCGCGGTCGATGAGATCGCCTCGCTCCGGCTGAAAGATGAACCCCCGGGTGATCAGCTCCGGCTTTCCGGTGATGTCGCCGGTCTTGGGATGGATGGGGACGATGGCCAGCACGAAGCCGTTGTTGCCCAGGATTTCGCGCTCGGAGATGACGCGGCGGCCGATATCGCCCACGCCCTTGCCGTGGACGTATACGTTGCCGGCGGGCACTTTCTCGTTTTTCACTTTGCCCCGATGGGCGGTGAATTCAAGCACCGAGCCGTCTTCGACGATGAAGATGTCTTCGGCGGGAATGCCGAGCTGGCGCGCCAGGCGCGCGTGGGCGTGCAGGTGGCGCAGCTCGCCGTGGACAGGCACGAAGAACTTGGGCCGGGTGAGGGAAATCATGAGCTTCAGCTCCTCCTGGCTCGCATGTCCCGAGACGTGGACTGCAGCCAGCGGTGGGTAGATGAGCTCGGCGCCCCGCGCGATCAATTTGTTGATGAGTCGCGCGACCTCTTCCTCGTTGCCGGGGATGGGGGTGGAGGAGAGGATGATGGTGTCGCCAGGTTTGACCTCGATCTGTCGGTGCGTGCCCTCAGCCATACGCGCCAACGCGGCCTCGGGCTGGCCCTGACTGCCGGTGGTGACGATGGCAACTTTATCATCGGGCAGCTTGAGCGCCTCACCCAGGTCCACCAATATGCCGTCGGCGGCCTCCAGATATCCCAATTCCTTGGCGATTTCGGTCGTCTTCACCATGGAGTAGCCCGCGAGCGCGACGACCCGCCCATGGCGCTGCGCAGTATCGATCACCTGCTGCACCCGGCTGAGCAGCGAGGCGAAGGTGGCGACGATGATCCGGCCGGGCGCTTCTCGGAAGATCTGGTCGAAGGCCGGCCCGATCACGGACTCGGACGGCGTGTGCCCCGCACGCTCGGCGCCGGTGGAGTCGCTGAGCAGCACGAGCACACCCTGTGCGCCCAACTGACCCAGGCGAGCGAAACCAGGCCCGGCCCCGCGCACGGGGGTGTATTCGAACTTGAAGTCGCCCGTGTGGATAACGGTTCCCACGTTCGTCTTGATCGCCAGGCCTACCCCGTCGGGGATGGAATGGGTGATGGCGAGGAATTCGATCTCGAACGGGCCGATCGTAATGGTCCCGCCTGCCGAGACCGGGCGCAGGTCCACCCCCTCCAGCCGGGGATGCTCGGACAGTTTCGCGCGAATCAGGCCCAGCGCGAGCGGGGTGGCGTAGATCGGCGTATCAACGGGGAGCACGTCGCCCAGCAGGTAAGGCAGGCCGCCGATGTGGTCCTCGTGGCCGTGTGAGATGATGATGCCCACGACCTCGTCCGCGTGGTCGCGCAGGTAAGAGAAGTCAGGCAGGACCAGGTCGATGCCCAGCATGTCAAACTCGGGGAACATGATGCCTGCGTCGACGACCAGGATCTGATCCTGGAACTCGAAGACCATCATATTCTTGCCGACTTCACCTAACCCGCCGAGCGGGATAATACGGAGGGTGTCCGCCATGGTTGCGATCCTTCCTCGTCAATTGACGCGCCTTTGCGAGGTCATTATACTGCGCGACACCCTTAATGATCCAGCGGGAAGCTTACTGATGGCCGAGAAAAATATGGACATTCGCCCCCTCACTCTCGAGGGACGCATCGTGCGGCTCGTCCCCCTCGCCGAGGCGCACGTGACGGAGCTGAGCCAGGTGGGGTTGAGGCCAGATATCTGGCGGCATATGCTCTACGGTGACATCGACAGCGAAGCAAAAATGCTCGGCTTTATCCGGGATTTGCTGCGACGGCAGGCGCGCGGGACCGATTTGCCCTTCACGGTGATCCTGCAGGCGACGGGCAAGGCCATCGGGTGCACGCGCTACATGGACATCGACACGCCCAACCGGGCCCTGGAGGTGGGCGGCACCTGGTATGGCGCGGAGCACCAGCGCACCGGGGTGAACACGGAGTGCAAATACCTACTACTGCGCCACGCGTTCGAGCGTTGGGGCTGCATTCGCGTGCAGCTCAAGAACAGATCTGAACAATATCCGCTCGCAGCAGGCCATCGAGCGGCTCGGTGCGGTGAAGGAAGGTGTGCTGCGCAATCACATGATCCGCCCCGATGGGACGGTGCGTGACACGGTGATGTACAGCATCATTGATAGCGAATGGCCGGCGGTGAAGACGCGGCTGGAGGGTCTACTGGCGCGTGGCGCGGCATAACGGCGCGGGGAATAAAGGTGCCCGGCACCTGGCGCGGACGCCCGACCACGCGAACTACGCGGGGACCGGAATCAACACGACAACGGCCGTGGGAATTTTTCCGCGCAGTGCGAACCTGGAGACGGGTGTGCTGGACATGAGCGGCAATGTCTGGGAGTGGTGCCGGACCACAGGCTTTCATCATTCCAGCTTTAGCTCGTCTCCCAGCAGATAGTGGCTGAACCAGGCCAGGTTCTGGTGCATCACGGCATGGTTTTCGCGCGGCTTGGTGATGGGGTGGGCCATCCCCGGAAACACGAACAGCTCGACCGGCACGCCCATCTCTTTCAGGCCCCGGTACAGCTCCATGGCGTTGGACAGCGGCACGCGGCGATCCTCCGTACCGTGCTGGATCAGCATCGGCGTTCGGGCGCGGGCAAGCTGGCTGATGGGCGCCGTCTTGATGTACAGGTCGCGATCTCGAAACGGCGAACCGCAGAGATAGTCGACGGTAAAGTCCGGGATGTCGTTGCTGATGTGGTATGTGTACCAGTCCGAAATTCCTGCTCCCACCGACACCGCCTGGAAGGCCTCGGAGTGCAGCCCGGCAAAGGCCGAGATGTAGCCACCCTGAGACCAGCCCATGCACCCGACACGTTCCACGTCGACCCAACCCAATGCCTCCAGGTGGTCGATGGCGCTCTCCAGATCCCACAGGTCGCCGATGCCCAGGTTGTTCACGTTGAGCTCAGTGAAGGCCTGGCCGCGGCCGATGGAGCCCCGATAGTTGGGCTTCAGGACCAACATGCCCTTGTCGGCAAACTGCACCGACGGGTAGTAGCCCCGCTCCTCTCCGCCCAGCAGGGTCTCCGGCGAGAACCAGGTCGGCCCGCCGTGCACCACGAACACCAGGGGGTGCCTGTGCGTGGGGTCAAATCCCGCAGGTTTCCGCAAGACGCCTTCGATCTCCGTGCCGTCTCGGCTGGTCCAGCGGATCGTCTCAACCGTGCCAAGTTCCCAGTCCTTCACGGCCTGGCCGAAGCCGGTCAGTTGCCTCACCCGGCGCTGCCCCCCGTCACCCATTGGTTCGGCCAGATAGACCTCGGGGACGGTCCGCGCATTCGCCCCGATCAGGGCGATTTGCCCGGCGGTGGAGACGTGGAAGCATTGCTTGACCGGGATCGGGGACACGCCTTGCAGGTCGAGGCGCGCATATTGGCCGTCGGCGGCCAGCCGCACCAACTGCACGCGCGTGCCCTCCGGGCAGGCAGCATACAGCCCGCTCTCCACCCAGTAGGCTTCCAGCAGCTCCTGGTCGAGCGCAGCGGAGATGTTGTGCATCGCCCCCAGGAAAGCGGCTGGGTTGGGTGAGTCAAGCGCCGCCTGCGTGTCGATCTGCCACAGATCGAAGCGCGTGTACATCTTGTCGTCGCGGCCCTGGTACAGCACCGCGAGTTGGCGCCCATCAGGGGCAACGGCTGCCACCGACGCAGCACGAGGCAGTTGGAGGCGCGTTATCTGACCCAGGTGCGACAGGTCCTCCTTCTCCTCTGACTTGCCTTCCGGCGCCGGCTTGTCGCCAGCTTCCCTCTTATCCGCCGCGCCGTCCTGCGCCTTGGCCTCTTCCCGGCGCACATGCTCGGCAACGGCTGCCCGGGCATCCAGGCGGATGCAGTACGCGCGGGTATCGCGATAGAATATCTGGTCTTCCCGCTTCCAGGTGTTCACGTAGATGGCATCGCCCGTTGGCGCGGGAATGACCTCCTGGATGGCGAGGTGCTCCTCCAGCAGGCGGCTCAGCTCGATCACCGGCGCGGCCAGCTCCTTCGCCTCGTCTTCCGTGGCGGCTTTGAGCTGTGCCTGATATTGCCGCAGTTCCTCTAGCCCGACGTAGTACAGCGCTGAGGGGCTATCTTCCTGCTCGACGTGGGTGTACTTGCCAAAGCGGCCGGCGCGCGGCTTGTTCTCGTCGCGCTCGGGGTGGCGCGCCCGGTACAGGATTCCGCCTGCGAAGGGCTTGAACCACTCCACCCCAGTCTTGTGATCGGTCACTGCCCAGCCGTCGCCGGTCAGGCTCTCATACAGCCAAACCTGGGCCTTGGCGTCATCGCCCCGCTTGAGCAGGGCCAGGGTTTCATCGTCCAACCACTCCATCTGCAGGGCGCTGTCCGTCCGGTTGAGGGGATTGACAGCGCCGGTCGCCAGGTCGTGGACGTGGCAGATGGTGTCGTAGCGGTTTTCTCTCCAGTTGGTGGTGCGGATGCCGAAGGCGACGCGGCGGCCGCCGGGCGACACCTTGACGGCCACCGGGGTTTCCAGCATGACCATGTCCCGCAGGGTTGGTTGGTAGCGCGCGTTGGTTTCAGATGGTCTCTCTGCAGCAGTGGCTATCATGGCTGGGTGCTCCCCTCCGGTTTTGACTGGCGCCTGCCCGGCACGCCGGCATAGTACATGGCCGTCACAGGCCCCGGCGCGGCGTCTCCTTACCTACATTTCCGCCGCGATCTTCTCCCACACCAGGCCAAAGGCTTGCTTCCCCTTTTCGAAGCTGGCGAGGCGGAGGAATTCGTCGGGGGCGTGGTGTCGTTCGTCCTCCAGCGCGAAGGCGAGGGTCACGGTGTGGACGCCGAGAACGCGCAGGAAGCTCATGAGCACGGGCACGCTGCCCCCCATGCGTACGTAGTGCGGCGGGTTTCCAAACAGATCGGTCAGTACGCCGCCGACGAGGCGATTGGCCGGGTGGTCGGCGGGCATGAGGTACGGATAGGCGGTGCCGGGCAACTGGGCCGTCGGCACGCGCACGCCGGGGGGCGCATGGCGCGCCACATGGCTGGCGACGGCGGCATAGATCCGATTCGGGTCTTGATCGGCGACCAGGCGGCAGGTGATCTTGGCGTGCGCTTCGTTAGGCAGGACGGTCTTGACGCCCTCCCCCTGGAAGCCGCCGTAGATGCCGTTGATCTCCACCGTCGGCCGCGCCCAGGCGCGTTCGACCGAGGTGTAGCCCGGTTCGCCGAAGGGGGCGTCGACGCCGAGTCCGGCCAGGTACGCCGGCTCGTCGAAGGGCACCGCGGCGATTTGCGCCCGATCTTCTTCCGTCAGGTCGATCACATCATCGAAGAAACCATCGACGATAATTTTGCCGTCCGGTGACCGCATGCTGTCCAGGATGCGCACCAGGGCATGGATCGGGTTCGCGATGACGCCGCCATAGATGCCCGAGTGGAGATCGGTCTTCGCGCCGTAGACATCGATCTGCAGGGATACAAGCCCCTTGAAGCCGATGAGGAGCACCGGCTGGTCTTCGCTCTCCTGTGCGCCGTCTGCGCTGATCACCAGGTCGGCCTTGAGCAACTCCTTGTGCTCAGCCACGAAGGGGACGAACTCCGGGCTGCCGATTTCTTCTTGCCCCTCGAAGATGAATTTCAGGTTGATGGGCAGCTTGCCCTCGGTCCTGAGAAATGCTTCGGCCACGAGGATCGGGATGAGCATGTTGCCCTTATCGTCGCCCGCACCGCGGGCATAGACGCGACCGTCTCGCACGGTTGGCTCGAAGGGCGGGTTGGTCCAGAGCGCCAGTGGGTCGGCCGGTTGCACGTCGAAGTGCCCATAGATGAGCACCGTGGGCCGGCCGGCCGCGTGCAGCCAATCACCGTAGACGACCGGATGGCCGGCGGTGGGCATAACTTGTACGTGCTCGATGCCCGCACGTTTGAGGCGGCCGGCGGTCCATTGGGCCGCCTGCTCCACGTCGGGCAAATGCTCCTTGAGAGAGGAAATCGACGGAATGCGCAAAAAGTCGAGCATGTCGGCCAGCGCGGCATCGCGCTGTTCTGCAAGATAGGTTTCCCAGGGCTTCATAACAACTCCTCGCCATCCGAATGATGGGAAATGGTCAGCGTCATGCGCGTTCCGGCGATTATACTTCCCTTCGATGGCCGAGGGAAATGGACAGCCGCGCTCGGGGCGGGTATGATGGCGGCAAAGCAAAGCCACAGGAGGGATCTCATGGGTGAACTGCGCTCCCACGAGGGGCTGTACTTTGAGGATTACGAGGCCGGCGACAGCGTGACGAGCCAGGGCCGCACGGTGACGGAAGCGGACATCGTGAACTTTGCGGCGCTCAGCGGCGACTGGAATGCCATTCACGTCGACGCGGAGTACGCCAAGGGCGGGATGTTCGGCGAGCGCATCGCGCACGGCCTGCTGGGCCTGTCCATCGCCACAGGCCTGGCCGTGCGCCTCGGTTTCATGGATGAGACAGTGATTGCGTTCATGGGGCTGGACTGGAAATTCCGGGGAGCGATCAAGATCGGTGACACGATCAGGGTGCGCGCCGAAGTCGCGGAGAAAAAGTCCGCGCCGCGACTGGGCGGCGGGTTGGTCACCTTCAATGTGGAGGTCCTCAACCAGCGGGGAGAGCCGGTGCAAAGAGGAACGTGGACGATGCTGGTCAAGATGCGGGGATAAGGCGGCGCCTCAACCCCGCATGAGGCGGCCGCGCTTCACCACCGTGTGAACCAGGTTCGTCCCGTACCGGTAGGGCAACATCCGGTAGTCGTCCGCGTCCAGGATGAGGAGGTCTGCCTGTTTGCCCCTGTCGAGGCTGCCCACTAGATGCCCCAGCCCGATCGCGTAGGCTGCGTTAAGCGTGGCGCCGACCAGCGCCTCGGCAGGGAGCAGCTTCATATAGCGGCACGCCAGGGCCAGCATGAATTGCATGTTCTCGCACCAGGACGTGCCCGGGTTGAGGTCCGTGGCGAGCGCCAACGCGCCGCCGCCGTCGATGAGCGCACGGCCGGGGCTGTAGTCGCGGTGGGCCAGGCCGAATGGCGTGCCCGGCAGCGCCACGCCGATCGTCGCGGATCTGGCCAGCGCCGCGACGTGATCCGCGGGGGTCGTGACGATATGGTCAGCGGACACGGCCCCCAGCTCAATCGCCAGCGGCGTGCCGCCCAGGGGTGCGAACTCATCTACGTGGATTTTCAGGCCGAAGCCCAGCCGCTTTGCCGCTTCGAGGATGCGGCGGGACTGCTCCAGGTCGAAGGCGCCGTCCTCACAAAAGACATCGCAGAAGATGGGCCAACCCACGGGGAAGGCCTGCCGCAGCTCCCCCCATTTCGCCCAGGCCGCGGGCAGCATCTCCTCGACGACCAGGTCCACGTAGGCGCCGGTCCGGCCGCGGTATTCCGCGGGCACGGCATGCGCGCCGAGAAAAGTCGGTGTGAGGTCCAGTGGCCCCTGTCTCTGCAGGACGGCGATTGCCTCCAGTTGTTTGAGCTCATCGGGGATGTTCAGACCGTAGCCGGTCTTGGCTTCCGCGGTGGTGGTGCCGTAACGCGACATGCACGCTGCGCGCTCCGCGGTCTCCCGAACCAGTCCGTCGAGGGATGCGGCGCGGGTGTCGGTCACGGTGCGGACGATGCCCCCGCCCGCGGCCATGATCTCCATGTACGTCGCGCCGCCGATGCGCAGCTCGAACTCGGCCGCGCGGTGGCCGGCCCAGGGCAGATGCGTGTGCGGATCGACGAAGCCCGGGATGACGGCGCGGCCGCCCGCGTCGAGATGGGCATCGGCATCGACCGAAGGGGCCAGCTCAGACTCCTGCCCGATCTCGGCGATGCGGCCAGCCCGGATCGCGACGGCGCCGCGGTCGATGATGCCGAGCTCTCGCATGGCGGCTCCACGACGTGGTCCTGGCGGACCCGCGAGGGTGACGAGTTGGCCGATGTTGTGGATGAGCAGGTCAGCGTGCATGGCAAGTCTCCTCCGCCGATGATACCTTGTTAAGTGGATAGATGCCAAGGGAGACGAGTCTTCTGTATCTTGGGTTCTTTGCGGTTAAGGCCGTAAGCTATGCTACAATGAGATTTCTAAGGAGAGCGGATGGCGACCTGGCCGGTGGTTGGACATGAGTGGGCGACGGAGCTGCTGGCGCAGGCGGTGCGCAGCGGCCGGGTGAGTCATGCCTACCTGTTCCTTGGACCCGACCAGGTGGGCAAGACGACGGTGGCGATGGCGTTCGCGCGTGCACTGGTGTGCGAGCGAGGCGACGGTGGACCCTGCAGCGAGGCGGACAGTTGCCGGTCTTGCCGGCGCACCGCCGAAGGCCGCTACCCGGACGTCCAGGTGATCGCCGCCGAGAAGAACTGGATCCAGATCGAGCAGGTGCGGAATCTGCAAGCTGATGCGGCGATCGCTCCGTTGGAGGGCAAGCGCAAGGTATTCATTATCCGGGAGATCGAACGCGCGACACTGCCAGCGGCCAACGCGCTGCTCAAGACGCTGGAAGAGCCACCTTCGCAGGTCGTGTTGTTGCTGACCAGCAACCGCCGCGACCTGGTGCTGCCCACCGTGCTCTCCCGCTGCCAGATCGTTGCATTGCGAACGCTGCCCATCGCAGAGGTGCAAGACGCACTGCAAGTTCGCTGGGGCGTGGAAGATGATCAGGCTGCTCTGCTGGCACGTTTGAGCGGCGGCCGATTAGGTTGGGCTGTCACTGCGGCCACGGACCCCGACGTGTGGCAAACCCGCGCAAAATACCTGGATGATCTCTTGACCCTGACGGGCGAAGGTGTGATCAAACGCCTGGCCTATGCCGAGGATCTGAGCCGAGTCAGCGAGGGCGTCGAGACTGCCTTGGGCTTCTGGGCGAGCTGGTGGCGCGACTTGCTGCTGGTGCAGCAGGGACAGCCTGAGGCGCTGCTTAATCTGGACCGCAAGACGCAACTGATCCAGCAGGCGGATCTCTACCGGCCCGAGCAGGTGCATGGGGCGCTCGCCGACCTGGTGCAAACGCTACGGCGGGTGCGGGGCAACGTCAACCTGCGGCTGGCGCTGGACGTATTGCTGCTGCGTATGCCGCGGCCCATCGTCACGTGAGCTGCCGGGACCAATTTTCACAGGAGCGAAACATGCCAACGGTAGTCGGTGTGGCATTCAGACCCGTTACAAAAATATACTACTTCGATCCGTTGGAGTTGATCGACCTACAGCCGGACGAAAACGTTGTTGTGGAGACCTCGCGCGGCCGGACCCTGGGGCAAGTCGTGTTCGCCCCAAGGGAGGTCAGCGAGAACGAGCTGAGCGGCATCGTTGAAACCCGTCGTGCGCCGTGCAACCGCGTGGGACATGGTGCAGGCCGATCAGATGGCTCACCGTGAGCCGGAAGCGCTGGTCATCGCAGCCGAGCGGGCGCAGGCGCTCGGTATGTCGATCAAGATCGTCAAGGTGGAGTTCAGCTTCGATGGCACCAGCGCGGTGGTCTACTTCACCTCGGAGCAGCGCGTCGACTTCCGCAACCTGGTGCACGATCTGTCGCAGGCATTGCATACCCGGGTGGAGATGCGCCAGGTGGGC
This sequence comes from uncultured Chloroflexia bacterium, assembly GCA_963774265.1. Classification (GTDB taxonomy): domain Bacteria; phylum Chloroflexota; class Anaerolineae; order CG2-30-64-16; family CG2-30-64-16; genus JALOOB01. Next base: position 853,562 of record CAVZDU010000001.1, read on the forward strand.
GTGCGCGACGAGGCGAAGTTCCTTGGCGGGTTCGGCAAGTGCGGCCGTGAGCTGTGCTGCGCGACCTGGCTGCGGGAGTTTGCGCCGGTGTCGATCAAGATGGCCAAGGCGCAGGACCTGCCGTTGAATGCACCCGAAGTGTCAGGTGTGTGCGGCCGCCTGCTGTGCTGCCTGGCCTACGAAAACGATTTCTACACTGAGGCTCGGAAGCAGATGCCCCGCATCAACAGCGTTGTCGAGACGCCAGAGGGCCCGGGGAGAGTCCGACAAGTGCATGTGTTGGCGAAGCGGATCACCGTGCTGGTCGAGGGGCCGAACGAGACGCGGAGTTGGGTGCAGATGGATGTGCCCGAGCCTGAGTTCACCCTGCCCGCACAAAGCGCGCATGCCCTGACCACAGCGTCTGCAGGCGCCCAGGGCGGGGATGAAGACGCGGTGGAAGATGACCTGGATGTATTGCGCGATCATGCGATCCCGAGGGCTCAGGGGGGACATCAACAATCACCCGAACATGTGGGTGGCTCGAGGCCGAGATCGAGGGGATCACGGCGCAGGAAATGATCAGATTTGCATAGAGTACGAGCGGATAGTACCTCTCTATCCGCTCGTTTCGTCGCCTGGGGAATCCTTGCGCCTTAGCTGCGTGGGGAAATGACGAGCTTGACCGCTGTGCGATCCTTGCCTTCGATATCGATCTCGACAAATTCGGGATAGCAGACGATATCGATGCCGTCCAACAACAGGTAGTTGCGCGCGATGGCCATGGCTTTGACGGCCTGGTTCACGGCGCTTGCACCGATCGCCTGGACTTCGGCGTGTTTGAAGTCCCGCATAACGCCGGCGATTGCGCCGGCAACGGCCGTGGATCGAGAGTGGGCCGAAACTTTGATAACGTCCATGTTGGCTCCCTCCGGGCAGTGAGACGGCCTATTTTGCCTATGTGGCGGTCTCCGTCGGCACGACCGCTACGTAGATGCTTTCCTTATCTTACACCTTCCTTCGGACAAAATCAAGCGTGGCTGCAACACTCACGGTCGATTCTTGTGGCATGACCAGTCACAAGCAGGGTCGCAACGCGAAGTTGCCAACATGAAAGTGCTGATGGTGTCCAAGGCGCTGGTTGTCGGCGCATATCAGCGCAAGCTGGAGGAACTCGCGCGTCAGCCGGGTATCGAGTTGTCGGCCGTTGTTCCCCAGGGATGGCGCGAGGGCCTTTTTGGCCCGATGACCCCGCTCTCTCGGGCTCACACCGCCGGATACCGGCTGATCGTTGCACCGCTGCGCTTCAATGGTGAGTTTCACTTCCACTATTATCCAACCCTCGGGCGGCTGCTTTCGGAGTATCAGCCTGATGTGCTGCACATGGATGAAGAACCGTATAACCTCGCGACGTGGTTGGCCTTGCGAGCCGCGGAGCAGGACGGCGCCGGCCGTATCGCCAGTCTCTTTTTTACCTGGCAGAATCTCAGGCGCGACTACCCCTGGCCATTCCGCCATTTTGAGCGCGCAAACTACCGACGTGCGAGCCACGCGATCGCCGGTAACCCTACCGCGTCGAAGGTGCTCCGCGAGAAGGGATACAGGGGGGCGATTTCGGTCATCCCCCAGTTCGGGGTCGATCCGGACCTGTTTTCGCCTGCGCCGGTGGCTATATCTGAACAACGTCAGGAGTTGGTGATAGGATACGCGGGACGCCTGGCGGCAGAAAAGGGGATTGACTTATTGTTCCGCGCGTGTGCGGAGTTGCGTGACGTCGCGTGGTCGCTGCGATTGCTCGGCGATGGGCCGGAGCGGCGGCGGCTCGCGGAGCTGGCGGATGGACTCGGCATCGCCGAGCGCGTGGTGTTCATCGGCCGGATACCCTCCACCGAGACGGTGCAGCACTACCGGCACATGGATGTGCTGGTGCTGCCGTCGGTTAGCCGGCCCAATTGGGTGGAGCAGTTTGGCAGGGTTCTGATCGAAGCGATGGCGTGTGGCGTTCCTGTCGTTGGGTCCGATAGCGGAGAGATTCCGTGGGTGATCGGGGACGCGGGCGTGTTGTTTCCCGAAGGGGATGTCAGTGCCTTGACACAGACATTGCAGACCCTGGCCGGCGATGCTGGAGGGCGGCGAGTGCTGGCTGAACGAGGCCGCGCAAGAGTGCTGGCCCATTTCACACAGGCCCAGGTGGCCGCGGCCACAGCCGCAGTCTATCACCAGATGCTTTGAGCCATTATGGAAGGGCTAGAGGCGATGCTATAATGCCTCGCGTGACACGTCACAAGGGGTCGCCACTGAGGGTTGGCCTGAATGCGCACCTGCTCTCGCTAACACAGACATATCGCGAGGCGGGCATTAATGGGTATATCTATCAACTACTGAACCGCCTGCCTGCTGAAGCGGGAGCCGGCGCTGAGTTGGACCTCGTCGCGTATCTGCACGATTCCAGCTACAGACCACCCCAGGGCCTCCAGGTCGTTCGCTCGCAATGGGATACTGCCAGCCCATGGCGGCGCATCCTATGGGAGCAGAGCGCCCTGGCTGCGGCCAGCCGGGGGCTTGACCTGCTGCACGGCCTGGCCTTTGCGGCGCCGCTTGCGGCGGCGTGCCCGACGATCGTTACCGTCCATGACTTGAGCTTCCTTCGGTTTCCGGAGGCGTTTCGGCGCACGAACAGGACTTACTTGAGCCTGTTCACCAGGCTGTCGGTGCGGCGGGCGACACGGGTCATTGCCGGCTCAGAGAGCACGCGCAGGGATGTGATAGCCTTTTGCGGCGCAGCTCCGGAGTGCGTGGTCACTGTGCCCTATGGCGTCAGTGAGGATTATAAACCCGCGTCACCCGAAGCTGTCGAGGCGTTTCGTCGACGCAAAGGGCTGCCGGACCGGTTTATCCTGTTCCTGGGCACCCTCGAGCCCCGGAAGAATATCGGCCGGCTGATCGAGGCGTATGGGGTATTGCGCACGCGACAGGATTTAGATGTCCCGAAGCTGGTCATCGCCGGGGGCAAGGGTTGGTTCTATGAGACCCTGTTCACGCAGGTGGCGGATCTCAAGCTGATCGATGATGTGCTGTTTCCAGGTTACGTGCCGGCAGACGAATTGCCCTGGTGGTATCGCGCGGCCGAGATGTTCGTCTACCCGTCCCGCTTCGAAGGATTCGGTTTGCCCGTGCTGGAAGCGATGGCGTGTGGTGTCCCGACCATAGCATCTAACGCGTCGTCTCTGCCCGAGGTAGCCGGCGATGCTGCCCTGTTGGTGCCTCCCGACAATACGGAAGCCTTGGTGAATGCAATGGCCCGACTGCTGATCGATGACGATTTGCGAGCCGCCCTGAGTGAAGCAGGTCCGCGACAGGCCGCTCAATTCCCCTGGTCGCGCACGACCGCCGAGACGTTGGCGGTGTACCGGTCGGTCCTGCAAGAAACTGGAGGTGGGTCGTATGGGGCGTGATGTCCGGTCCTGGATGCCCTGGCTGACCCTGCTCATCGACGTGATTATGGTCAACGTCGCGTTCCTGATCGCCTACTGGCTCCGCTACGATCGCCAGCTTTTCCGTTCGGTCGACCCGGCGAATAACGTCCCCTATTCCGTCTACCTGCCGATGGTGGCGGTGCTGACCATCTTGCTGGTGCTACTCAACCGGCGGGAAGGCGCGTACGATGTGCGCAAGGGACGTGCGTTCTTCGACGATCTTTACGGCGTCATCAACTCAACCACGACGGCCATCATGTTGATGGTCGTGCTGGTCTTTTTCTATCGCCGCCTGTTTTACTCTCGCCTTATCTTCATCTATGCGGGCATCCTGATCCTTGTTCTGCTGAGGCTGGCCCGACTGGTGCGGAACGTGGCGTTGGCCCGAATTCGCGCGGCAGGACAGGGCGTCGATCGGGTGGTGATCATCGGCGCGGGGGAGGTGGGGCGCACGGTCATGCGCAACCTGCTTGCGCAGCCGGAGCTGGGATATCGGGTGGTCGGCTTTCTGGATGACGATCCGGCCAAAAGCAGCTCAGACATCGGCCCGATTCGGGCGCTCGGAACATTGGATGATTTGCCCCAAGCGATCCAGGCCAACAGCATCGACCAGGTGATTATCACGTTGCCCTGGCAGTATCATCGCAAGGTGATCCGGCTGGTGATCGAAGCCGAGCACGCAGGTGTACGCGCTCGGGTGGTGCCCGATCTATTCCAACTCAGCCTTGGGGGCGTCGATGTGGAGGCGATCAACGGCATCCCGCTGATCGGCATCAAGGAAAGTGCGCTGACCGGGTTCAACCGCATCCTCAAGCGCATCGTGGATGTAGTCATCGCAGGCTTGCCATGGTGGTTCTTTCGCCAGTGTGGGCGTTGGTTGCATTGGCCATCAAACTCGATTCGCCCGGTCCCGTTTTCTTTCGCCAGGAGCGCGTCGGGTTCCGAAGGCAAGCCGTTCACGCTGTTGAAGTTCCGTTCGATGACCGTCGATGCCGAGGAGCAGCTCGACAAGCTGCGCGAACAAAATGAGGCGGCCGGGCCGATCTTCAAAATGAAGGATGACCCGCGGCGGACGCGGGTCGGACGCTTCATCCGGCGCACGAGCATCGATGAGTTGCCGCAATTCATCAATGTTCTCCGCGGTGACATGAGCATGGTCGGCCCCCGACCGGGCCTGGCGAGCGAGGTCGCCGAATACCAGGATTGGCAGCGCAAGCGATTGGAGGTGCAGCCGGGCGTCACGGGACTGTGGCAGGTGAGCGGTCGCAGCGAGCTCACCTTCGACGAGATGGTGATGCTCGATATCTACTACGGCGAGAATTGGTCGCTGGGGATGGATCTGCGCATTATTATTCGCACCGTGCCGCAGTTCATTTTCGGCGACGGCGCATACTGAGAGGCTATCGGGGGCAGAGTCATGGCATCGCTTTCCGCTGCAGATTTCGACGGACTTGCTCGTCTGGCTCAGGAGCTGGTGCGCACGCCAAGTCTGCCCGGCCAGGAGGGCCGGGTGGCAGCGCTGCTTACCGATGCCATGCGCGAGAGCGGCTTTCAGAGGGTCTGGACCGACCGTGCCGGCAATGTCGTCGGCCACCTCGAGGGCAGGGGCGCCGGACCCACGCTCCTTTTTGATGGGCACATGGATACCGTCGACGTGGGCGATCCGGCTGCATGGGAGCACGACCCCTTTGAGGGATGGGTCGAGAATGGCGTCCTCTATGGCAGGGGCGCGGTTGATATGAAGAGCGCACTCGCGGCGATGGTGTATGCGGTCAAGCTGCTGGTAGATGAAAACGCACCGCTGAACGGCGATGTCTATGTCGCCTTTGTCGTGCAGGAGGAGCCATGCGAGGGCGTCGCGGTGCGTCACCTCATCGAGGAGCATGACATACGGCCGAACATGGTTGTGCTGGGCGAGCCCACCAACCTCGGCGTGTATCTCGGCCAGCGGGGTCGCGTGGAACTGAAGGTGGCGACTTACGGCAAAGCCGGTCATGCCTCGATGCCACAGGGCGGGGTCAACGCGATTTCATCCGCCGCACGCCTGATCTTCGGCATTGAGCTGTTGGGCTTGCAACTCCACACCGATCCACAAATGGGCCCAGGCTCGATCGCCGTCACGCAGATCAGATCCACCGCAGGCAGCCTGAACTCGATCCCTGATCTGTGCGAGCTCATCATCGATCGGCGACTGACGCTGGGCGAGACTGAGGCGCGCGCGATCGCCGAGCTTCAGGGGATCATCAACCGGGAGCGCATTCGGGCCGAGGTGAGCACACCCGAATACGAGATGGTGTCTTATACGGGGTACGCGCATTCGGGCCGGAAGTACTTTCCTCCGTGGCTATTGCCCGAAGAAGACTCGATGGCGCGCAGAGCGGTGCGCGCGGTGGAAAAGGTGCTGGGTGCACGTCCCAGGACAGGCATCTGGCCGTTCTCGACGGACGGAGCGTACACGATGGGGACGGCCGGCATCCCCACTATCGGCTTTGGGCCAGGCGATGAGCGCCTGGCCCACTCGACCGACGAGCACGTCCGCCTGGTTGATGTTGCTCTCGCCGCCCGGGGCTATGCCCAACTGGCGATTGAGCTGCTGAGGTGACCGAGCAATGCATATGGTGAGTTACGCGGCTTCTCTGCCCAGAGTAACCATTCTAACCGCCAACGTGGGAGGGGGGCATCGGGCTGCCGCGCGCAGCCTTGCGGAGGCACTGGAAGGGAAGGCGCTGGTGACGCAGATCAGCCTGATCGACGACGGCGCGCCCTTTCCGCTCAACACCTGGTCCGCGACCTATGCGCCATGGGTTAACTACACTCCGTGGCTTTACCGGTTGGTGTATCGGTTCGGCGAATCGCGCGAGCGAGTGGTGGCTACGCAGAAGGCCGTGTACCCGCTTCTGAAGAAGCACGTGGCGAGCCTCGTGCATCCGCAAGAAGTGGACCTGTTCATCAGCGTCCATCCTCTGCAGATCGAGACGCCGATCTGGCTGATGCAGGAATTGGGACAGCGCGTGCCATTTGTGACAGTGGTCACGGATCCGGTCACGGCGCCCCTGGCGTGGTTCTGCCCCGATGTAGACTTATGCGTCGTGGCCTCGGAGCCGGCGTACCGGATGGGGTTATCTTGTGGCATCGATCCGGTGCGATTGCGGCTGATTGGCCTGCCTATTCGCCGGGCGTTCGGGCAGATGCGCGGAAGCGACAAGCAAGATGTGCGTGCCCGGCTCGGCCTGGCGCCGGAGAAGCCCCTGATCCTGATGGCGGGGGGTGGGGCGGGGATCGGCCGCATTGTGCCGATGGCGCGCGCCATCGCCAAGTTGCTGGCCGAGCGGGAGCGTGATGTCCAACTGGCCGTTATTGCGGGCCGCAACGCGGAACTGTTCCGACAGCTCCGACGGCAGAAGTGGCCGGTCCCTGTGAGCGTACTCGGGTTTGTGGACAACATGGCGGAGTGGATGGCGGCGACGGATCTGTTGCTCACCAAAGCCGGACCGGGCATGCTGGCCGAGGCCGCGTGCCTGGGCGTGCCCGTGATGATCACCGACTTCGTGCCCGGCCAGGAGATCGGCAACGTATCCTGGGTGGTCAAGAATGGTGCGGGGTTGTACGAACACGAGATCGAAGGGATTGCGGCGGTGGTGGGCGAGTTGCTGCGGCCAGGCAACCCGACGCTGGAGATGATGAGCCGCCAGGCAAAGATGATGGCAAGGCCGAATGCATCGGAGGAGATCATCGAAGCCGCGTTGCAGTTGATCAGGTGACGTGAGACACGGGATTTTCAGGCGAGCGTTCGAAAAGAAAGGGGATTCGTCATGGGGACTGCGCAGTTGACGTGGATGCAGGATATGAAGTTCGTGGGCACGGGCGCATCAGGGCACGAAGTAGCATTGGATTCTTCGCCCGACGTGGGCGGGCATGACTCAGCCGCCCGCCCCATGGAGCTGCTGTTGATCGGCCTCATGGGCTGCACCGCAATGGATGTGATCAGCATCCTCAAGAAGAAGCGCCAGGATGTCCAGGACTTCAAGATTTTCGCTACGTACGAGCGTTCGCCCGAGCATCCCAAGAAGTACACGAGCATCCACCTTGAGTATGTGGCGTACGGAGACGTGGATCTGAAGGCGTTGGAGCGCGCGGCCGAGCTATCGCAGACCTCATATTGCGGCGCCATCGCGACGGTCCGTGGTGTGGCCAATGTGACGTACTCCTGCCGCGTAGAAATGGCGCCGCCGGCCGCGGGGTGACGGATATCGATAACGACCTTTTTTGAGATGCGCAAGCGACCGCCTATCGGCCTCCGCTCCTGTTGGCCTTGACGATGCTCACCGGGGCCGTGGGGTTGTGGCGCTTATGGATCGGGCGGCAGGGCTATATTCGAGATGTGTGGAAAGGGCAAATCGCTCGTGAGGCGATGTTAGCCCGACTGAAGATCGTTTGGTAAGTTTTCATCATCTACGACGAGGTACCTAGCATGAGCAAATACACCCTCGGCATCGACTTCGGCACGGAATCCGGTCGGGCGCTCCTCGTGGCTGTCGACGACGGTCGCGAGGTTGCCACGTATGTCCATCCTTATGCTAATAGCGTGATCGACGAGCGCTTGCCTGCGGATGCGGGCGGCGTGCGGCTGGACCCGGATTGGGCGCTGCAAGACCCCAACGATTATCTGGAGGTCTTCAAGCGGGCCATACCGGCCGTCCTGGCGCAGAGTGGCGTCAGCCCGGACGACGTGATCGGCCTCGGCATTGACTTTACTGCGTGTACGATGCTGCCGGTGAAGGCTGACGGAACGCCTCTGTGCTTTCTGCCCGAGTACCGCAGCCGCCCGCATGCCTGGGTCAAGCTGTGGAAGCATCACGCAGCGCAGCCGGAAGCGAACAAGCTCAACGAGATCGCGGAGCGCGAAGGTTATGACTTCCTCCGTCGGTATGGCGGCAAAATCTCGTCCGAGTGGTTCGTGCCCAAGGCGTGGCAGATCCTGGATGAGGACCCTGAGATTTACGCCGCGGCGGACCGGATGATCGAGGCCGCGGATTGGGTCGTCTGGCAGCTCACGGGGCGCGAGACGCGAAATCTGACCACCGCCGGGTATAAGGGCATCTGGTCTAAGGAACACGGGTTTCCGCCCGCCGCCTTTTTCAAGGCGCTGGACCCTCGCCTGGAGAATTTCGTCGACGAGAAGCTCTCGCGCGAGATCGCGGAGCTGGGGCAAAACGCCGGCGGGCTGACCGAACAAGCCGCAGGATGGACCGGCCTGCGCCCAGGCACAGCAGTTGCGGTGGCCAACGTGGATGCGCACGTGGCCGTACCCGCGGCATCGGTCAACGAGGCAGGGCGGATGGTCATCATCATGGGCACATCCAACTGTCACATGGTGCTGGGGACCGAGGAGCGCATCGTGCCGGGCATGTGCGGCTACGTGCAGGATGGCATCATTCCGGGCTTCTACGGTTATGAGGCGGGGCAGTCGTGTGTGGGCGACCACTTTGCCTGGTTCACGGAGAATTGCGTGCCGGCGGCCTACGAGCGCGAAGCAAAGGACCGGGGCATCAGCATTCACGAGTTGCTGGAGCAGAGCGCGGCTCAGTTGAAGCCGGGGGAGAGTGGGCTCCTGGCGCTCGACTGGTGGAACGGGAACCGCAGCGTGCTGGTGGATGTGGACCTGACCGGCATGATGTTGGGCATGACGCTGTTGACCAGGCCCGAGGAGATCTACCGGGCGCTGATCGAGGCGACTGCCTACGGGACCCGCGTGATTATCGAGGCGTTCCAGGATAACGACGTGCCTGTGCATGAGATCGTCGCGACCGGCGGCCTGCCCGATCGGAACCGGCTGCTCATGCAGATCTACGCGGACGTGACGGGCCGGCCCATCAAGGTGGCGGGCACACACCAGGGCGGCGCGCTCGGCTCAGCGATGCACGGCGCAGTCGCAGCGGGCAAGGCGGCGGGCGGATACGATACGATCTTCGAGGCGACCCGGGCGATGGCAACCCTGCGCGAGGATGCGTATACTCCGAACCCGGCGGCCAAGGCTGTGTATGACCGCCTGTTCGCTGAGTATAGGGTGTTGCACGACTACTTCGGCCGGGGCGCGAATGACGTGATGAAGCGGCTGAAGGCGTTGAAGGCTGAAGTGCGCTCGTAGAAATAGGTAAGCATGAAACATCGCGAAAGGGTGCGGGCAGCACTCAGCCACGAGGCCCCGGACCGCTGCCCGATGCAGGTGAGCTTCACGCCGGAGTTCGCTGATCGCCTGCGGGCAGATCTGGCGATGGGTGACAGGCTCCTCAACCTGAGTCGCGGCGGCCATAATCCCCATGGTGGCGGCAACACGTACGAGCTCGAGCGCGCGCTTGGCGAGGATATGCTCCTGACGTCGGTTGGGTGGGCCAACAGTTACTACCAATCGGACGAGGAATACACCGACGAATGGGGCATCAGGTGGCGTGCGGTCCCGTATGAGACGCCCTTCGGGACGGGATCATACACCGAGATGATCGGACATCCGCTGGCGCAGGATGGCGCGATTTCGCAGTACCACGGTCCGGATCCGAACCGAGATGCGCTGTATGACGACGCACGGGGGACCCTGGCGCAGTTCGGCAGCGAATACTGGATCGTGGGCGTGACAGTGACGACGATCTGGGAGACCGCTTGGGCGTTGCGGGGATACGACCGGATGTTGGCGGACCTGGTCCAAAACCCGGACCTGGCCGAGTGTATTCTCGAAATCCCATACCAGTATCACCTGACCGCTGCAAAGCGACTGGTGGAGATGGGCGTCGACATGGTATGGCTGGGCGACGACGTGGGCGCCCAGCGATCGATGTTGATCTCCCCGCGCCATTGGCGCAGGTACCTGAAGCCGCGCATGGCGAACTTCATCAGCTCGCTTAAGGCGATCAATCCAAAGGTGAAGGTGGCCTACCATTCGGACGGTGACATCCGGGCCATCATTCCCGAGCTGGTTGACATCGGCCTGGACGTGCTGAACCCAATCCAGCCCGCATGCATGGACCCTGCGGAGCTGAAGGGCTTGTACGGCGACCGGCTGTGCTTCTGGGGAACGATTGATGAGCAGCAGACGCTGCCGTTCGGCACGCCGGAGACGGTGCGCGAGGAGGTCTTGACACGCCTGCAGACGGTCGGGAAGGACGGCGGCCTGATCCTCGGCCCAACGCACCACGTGCAACTCGACACGCCGCTGGAGAACTTCTGGGCGATGGTGGAAGCGATTACGGGGGCGGCGTCCTGACTTGTCTGCAGGCGGGATGATTAATCGGAATTGCTGGAACGCGTTAGCATCGCGTGTCACTTTCTGCTAAGATAGGGATCGGCGCTCACCATTGTGGGCGCCGATCCTTGTGTCAGGACGCAAACAGCGCATGCTTAGTCAATACTTCGAACGTGTGGCCGATGTGCTGCCGCGCATCCCTGCCGAGCCTGTCGAGCGCATCGTCCAAATCATGAAGGATGCGCAGATCAACCGGCGCACCGTGTTCATGATGGGCAATGGGGGGTCGTCCGCTAACGCGTCGCACATCGTCAATGACCTGGTAAAGAGCGCAGTGCACCCCGACCGGCCGCGGTTTCGGGTGTTCTGCCTGACGGACAATACGGCCACTCTGACGGCCTATGCTAACGACGAGAGCTATGACATCGCGCTTGCGAGGCAGCTGGAGGCGCTGGCTTCGCCGGGCGATGTGGCCTTCGCGCTCAGTGGCAGCGGCAACTCGCCGAACGTGTTGCGTGCGATGGAGAGGGCAGCCGAATTGGGGCTGACGCGCATCGGGCTGACCGGCCGTGGCGGCGGGAAGCTTGCGCCCTTGTGCGATGTGGCCGTGATTGTGCCGTCGGAGTCCATGCAGATCATCGAAGATGCCCACCTGGTGATTTTGCATGCGATGTTTTTGAGCCTGCTGGAATAGCGCGTCGCCACTCATGGATCGATTGTTGCTTGCACTGGATTATGGTGGAACGAAACACTCCGCGGCTGTGCTGCGGGTCGGCGAATGGTCGTGGGCCGTGCACGGCCGCGTGTTTTCGCCGCCGGGTGCAGATGCAGCATACGACCAGGCGACCATGTTGCGGATGGCGCGTGAATTGCTGTCTCAGGCGCCCGGTGAACTGATTGCCGTCGGGGTCAGCTTCGGCGGGCCTGTCGACGCTCGGGAAGGAGTTGTGCGGCTGTCGCACCATGTGCCCGGTTGGGATGATGTTCCGCTGGCCCAAAGGTTGACCCAGGAATTGGGCGCAGCAACCGCTGTGGACAACGACGGGAATGTGGCCGCACTTGGCGAATGGCGTTATGGCCAGGGCAGGGAAGCTGACAGCCTGCTGTATGTGACGGTCAGCACCGGTGTTGGCGGCGGCTGGGTCTTGGGCGGGCGCATTTGGGGCGGCGCGGAGGGCATGGCCGGTGAAGTCGGCCACGTCGTGGTGCGGCCGGGCGGGATGCCTTGTGCGTGTGGCAAGCGCGGTTGTGTCGAGGCCGAGGCGTGTGGGCCAGCAATGGCGCGCAAGGCCATCGCCCGGTTGAAGCAAGAGCCGCAAGAAGGTCAAGCCCTCCGGGAATTGGCGAGAGGACAGATCGAGGCGGTCACGGGCGAGATGGTGGCGCGCGCAGCGGAGGCAGGCGACCCGCTGGCGCGTGAGGTGTTGACAGGCTCAGCCGGGGCGCTGGGCTCCGGCATCGCAGCGGCAATCAATCTGCTGAATCCTCAAAAAGTGGTGCTCGGCGGCGGCGTGACCAAGGCGGGAGACCTGTGGTGGCAGCAGGTGCGCGAGACTGCACGTGCGGAGACGCTGCCACAAGCCCGTGTGGATATTGTCCGAGCAGGGCTGGGGGACGACGCACCGCTCTGGGGCGCGGCGGCGTTGGCCGAAGGCCTGCTTGATTAGGCGTATTTGCGAGTTGTTATTTCGTGTTTGAAATCCTTAACCCTGATCTGGCGCGCGGCCACATCCGCCACGCGCTCTTTGATTTTGACGGCACCATTTCGCTGATCCGTGAGGGCTGGCAGGGCGTGATGGTCCCGATGATGGTCGAGCTGCTGATGCAGACGCCGGAGCACGAGGATGAGGCGACTATCGAGGCAGTCGTCAGGGAGTTCGTGGCGCGGCTGACGGGGAAACAGACCATCTACCAGATGATCCAGCTCGCCGAGGAACTGCGCCAGCGCGGCGATGTGCCGTTGGAGCCGTTGGCGTACAAATACATGTACCTGGATCGGCTGTCGGCGCGCGTCGATGCCCGCGTGGCCGACCTGAAGGCGGGCCGCGTGGATCCCGATGACTTGATGGTGCCGGGCAGCCGCGCGATGCTCGACAGCTTGCGGGCGCGGGGCGTATCCTGCTACCTGGCCTCAGGCACGGATGAGCCCTTCGTGCTGGCAGAGGCGGCGGTGCTGGGGGTGGCATCCTGCTTCGACGGCATCTACGGCGCGCAAGATGATTACAGGTCATTTTCCAAGAAGATGATCATCGACCGGATCATCTCCGAGCACGACCTGGCCGGGCCCGAGTTCGTTGCGTTCGGCGACGGCTATGTGGAGATCGAGGACACCAAGCGCGTCGCAGGCATTGCGGTGGGCGTCGCGTCGGACGAGGCGCGGCGTACAGGCCTTGACGAGTGGAAGCGCAACCGCCTGATCGAGGCGGGCGCGGACTTGATCGTGCCTGATTTCAGAGAATACCAGGCATTGTTGCGTTATTTGTGGGGGGAGTAGGATGCCGTTACCGTATCCGCAATTCGACCGGCGCCGGCTCATCGTGAAGCCGCTCAGCGAGCGCATCCATGACATGCGGCTGGATGAGGTGTTGCCGCTCACCGCGGAGGGCGAGCCGTTCGCACATCCCGATCTGCACATCGTCGCGGACCGGATGCGCCGCGCGAGGGAGACGGGCGCGTCCGTGATCCTGTTGATGGGCGCACACGTCATCAAGATGGGCCTCTCGCGCTTCGTCATCGACCTGATGGCGCGCGGGCTGGTCACCCACGTGGGCATGAACGGCGCAGGCCCCATCCACGACTACGAGCTGGCGCTGATGGGCGCGACGACCGAGAGCGTGGCGCGGTATATCACGGAGGGCCAGTTCGGATTGTGGCGGGAGACGGGACGGATCAACGATATCGTAGCGGCGGGCGTCAGGGACGGGCTCGGTTACGGCGAGGCGCTGGGCCGCGAGATCGCCGAGGGAGATTATCCACACGGGGATGTCAGTGTCCTGGCCGCGGGCTACCGGCTGCGCGTCCCGGTGACCGTCCACATCGGCATCGGGCAGGATATCATCCACGAGCATCCGAACTGCGACGGCGCCAGCCTGGGCGAGGCCTCGTACCGTGATTTCCTGGTCCTTACAGAGGGCGTGACGAACCTGGATGCCGGGGTCATGCTCAACTACGGGACCGCAGTGATGGGGCCGGAGGTGTATCTCAAGGCGCTGGCGATGGCGCGCAATGTGGCGCACCAGGAAGGGCGCAAGATCAACCGGTTCACCACCGCGGTGTTCGATCTCATCGACCTGGGCGACGACCTGGGACATGAAGCGCCGAAGACCGATCCGCGCTACTACTACCGGCCCTTCAAGACGATCCTCGTGCGAACGGTGCAGGATGGTGGCGAGAGTTTTTACATCCGCGGTCCCCACCGCGGCACACTGCCGGCATTGCACCGGCTGCTAATTGGCGCCTGGTCGCCGCCGCATTCGTAACCTGTCTATGGCAGGTTTGGACTATCGGCCTGCGGTTTTGTGGTTAGCCCTTCTTCTGGAGCAGCGATGAACCTGGATAGACTCGATCTGATCCTGGCGCAGTTTGCGCAAAAGAGAGTCCTCGTGGTCGGTGACTTCTTCCTGGATAAGTACCTCATCATCGACCAGGCGCTGTCCGAGCCTTCGTTAGAAACCGGGCTCGACGCACACCAGGTGGTCGAGGTGCGGACCAGCCCGGGTGCGGCCGGAACGGTGACGAATAATCTCCGCGCGATGGGCGTCGAGGTGACCGCGGTCGGCGTGGTGGGCGACGACGGCGAGGGCTTCGATTTGCTCCGCGGGCTGGATGGGACGGGCGTTGACGTGGATGGGTTGGTGATCCGCACGGACCGGTTCACGCCCACCTACACCAAGCCGATGCTGCGCGTGCGCGGGGGAGCGCTGCGCGAGCTGAACCGACTCGACATCAAGAACCGGGGACCGCTGCCGCGCGAAGCCGAAGACCGGGTGATCCGGGTCTTGCGAGGGCTGCTGCCGCGCGTTCACGGCGTGATCATCGCGGACCAGGTGCACGAGGAAGACTGCGGGGTCATCACCGAGCGGGTGCGGGATGAGTTGAGCATCCTGGCTCAGACCTACAGTGAGGTCGCTTTTATTGCTGATTCCCGTGAGCGCATAGGGTTATTCCCCGACATGTTGATCAAGCCGAACGCGCGCGAAGCCGTTCGAGCGGCCGCGCCAGGCGCACGGTGGCGCGGGGATCCGGATCCAGATTGGGAGCTGGATCGTGAGCTGATCGAGTCAGCCGGCAGCCAGCTCTATCGGGAAAACGGGCAGCCCGTGTTCCTGACGCTGGGGAGCCGGGGGATCCTGGCCTTCCACGAAGGGGGGCCGGCCCTGGCGCCGGCGATACAGGCGCGGGGACCGATCGACATCGTTGGGGCCGGGGATGCGGCGATGGCGGGGATCACGGCTGCGCTGTGTGCGGGCGCAACGGGCGCGGAGGCGGCCGAGGTGGGGTGTCTGGCGGCCGGTGTCACGGTGCGCCAGGTGGGGACGACCGGGACCGCGTCGCGGCGCCAGATGCTGGAGCTGTGGCGCGAGAACGCAGCGGGTTAACGCGCCACTACTCCATGACGGCTTCCAGCGGTCCCGGGGCTATTCTGGTCAAACTGCCAATATCCCCTATGCCAGACTGGGCGTTGGTTGTACGGCCGGCAAAGTCTCGACGGGCGCGTGCCCGATCGGTCGCCCGACGGTCAACTCCCGCTGCAGATCTTCGTCAAGCTGAAGATAGGCGGTGTCCGGTTCTGCGCCAAGGGCATCCAGCAGTTTGCTGAAGAAACACCGCGCCGCGGCTGTGGCCGCAATATCGAAAATCTCGTCCTCGTTGAAGCCATGCTCGCGCAGCGCCTGGATATCCTCTTCAGTGATCCCTGTGGCATCACGAACGATTTTCTCGGCGAAAACCATCATGGCGATTTCGGCCGGGGTGAGGTTCGTGGCTGTGACATCGCTGGCTATTGCCGCGAGCTGGGCGGACGAGTAGAACTGCTGGAGGATGGAGCCATGTGCAAGCATGCAATACGAGCTGTGCAACGCGCGTGCGGCGGCCAGGGTGATTAATTCAAAACGGCGCGTGTCCAATGGGCCGTGAATGCTTGCGAGGAGGTTGCTCCAGGTTGCCATGACCTGTGGGCGGTGGCTGAAGAGTTTAGCATAGTTGGGAACGTAGCCGTACCTGGCTTGATACTTCTCATACATTGCTCGTACATCACCCGTAGCCTGATCGACGGGGATTGTTTGGATGAATGCCATAAGTGTTCTCCTTCTTAACCGAGTCCTGTTGGTTTCATCCGCAGAGCATACCACACTTACATGAACTGCACATTAATCACACTATAATAAAGCAAGTGATTGATTATCTGGGTTCTCACCTGAGCTGGAGCTATTGACATCCGGCGCCGGAAGTGCTAAACTGGTCACGGTGGTATAGACCAGTTTGCATGCAAAGGCGCTTATGCAACTGCAACGCGAGACCTCTGCCCCGCTCTATCTTCAGATCAAGGAAGCGTTGACGGCCCAGATTCGGGTCGGCGATTTGCGGGCGCACCAGCGCCTGCCCTCCGAACGCGAGCTGTCCGAGGCATTCCATGTCAGCAGGATGACCGCCCGCCAGGCCTTACAGGCGATGGTGCGGGATGGTGCGGCATTCGCGCGCGGTGGCAAGGGGACGTTTGTGGCCGGACCGATGCACCTGGTTGAGACAGGGTTGGCGTGCCTGGTGAGCGAGGAAGGCGCACTATTGCGCGGGCGCTGTGTCGGCCTGGTGACGCATCCCGCGGCGGTGTTGCCTGATTTGTCGTCGTCCCTGGACGCGCTCCTCCGTATCGGCGTACATGTGACAGCTCTCTTTGGGCCGGAGCATGGTTTCGATGGCTCGGTAGCCGATGGGGAAGCCGTGGGAGACGCGCGTCCATCGCCGCACCGGGCTGCCCGTCTTCAGCCTTTACGGCGCAAACCGGGAGCCCACGGCCGACATGCTGGCCGAGGTGGATGTGCTGGTCTACGATGTACAGGATGTGGGGGCCCGTTTCTACACCTTTATCAGCACGCTCTACCATGTTTTAGCCGCCGCAGGACGGCACGGACGCGTGGTGGTTGTGCTGGATCGGCCCAACCCGATCAACGGCCTAGCAGTCGAAGGGCCGCTGGTGGCGCCGGGCTTCGAATCCTTTATCGGCATCGTGCCCATGCCCATCCGGCACGGCATGACGGTAGGCGAGTTGGCGCGCTACTTCAACTCGGAATACCGCCAGGGCGCCGATTTGAGCGTGGTTGCAATGCGTGGCTGGCAGCGGGCCATGTGGTGGAATGCGACCGGCCTGCCGTGGGCGCCGCTTTCGCCGGGCATGCCGCAACTGTCAACGGCCACAGTCTACCCGGGAATGTGCCTCATCGAGGGCACCAATCTTTCCGAGGGACGCGGCACGGCATTGCCGTTCGAGGTTGTCGGCGCGCCGTGGCTGGATGGCGACGCGCTGGCCCAAGGGTTGAATCGGCTGGCGCTGCCCGGCGTTCGCTTTCGCTCCACGCATTTCGTGCCGTCGGCCAGCAAGCATGCCGGGCTTTCGTGCCAGGGCGTCCAGGTGCACGTGACCGATCGCGAGGCGTTCCGCGCGGTGGAGACAGGGTTGCATGTCGTGGCCGTGTGCCGTGCATTGGCGCCCGATCGCTTCGCATTCCTGGCTTCCAGTTGGGAGGGCCGGCCGCCGCATTTTGATCTGCTGACCGGCGACCCCGCGCTCCGGGAGGGGCTGGCTGCGGGTGCGTCCGTAGCTGACCTGATCTCAGGCTGGCCCACGGCCACCGCATCCTTCGCGGAGGCGCGGCGTCCCTATCTGTGTTACGAGTAAGCGCGATGGAGATTCGTTCCTATGCGGCGCTGCCGGCCATCCAACGCAGTCAACCGGCGCATCGCGTGCGTAACCTGTACTTTCCGGAGAACTGGGAAGACATGGACGGTTGGCGGGCCGATCTCTACATCGACGTGGGCGATGTGTGGGACGGCTACCTCGAGATGCTGCGCTCCCACGAACTGATGCGGGGTGGCGTGTCCGGTTTTCGCTACATCGACTACTACGACGCCTTGGGCACGGTGCGCGGTTGCCTGGGCGGATTTCGCAAAGCGGTCGCGTTGATGGCCCCAACAGGATCTTGGGTGCAGCGACTAGGCTATCTGCCCGGTTTTGCACCCGGGACCGGTTGATGTTGAAAGGAGGCCGGATCGGAGCATACGAGAACTGCGGAGCATTCACGCATGACGGGTGATTTCTCAAACCAAGGAAGGAGAACCAGCACAATGAAGCGCATGTTTGTCTTGATCACGACATTGGTGATCATCAGCCAGTTGGTGTTGGCCTGCGCGCCGGCTGCGGCGCCTGCGCCAGCGGCCGCGCCGACGGCTGCACCCGCGGCCGCGCCGACGGCTGCACCCGCGGCCGCCCAACCACAACCCGCCGCGCCCGAGCCAACCAAGGCGCCCGAAGCCAAGCCGGTGACCCTCACGTTCTACCAGCGCGGCTATACGGACGGCGGCACTGACGCCACCTCCGTCACAACGGCTAAGGCGATTGAGATTTTCCAGACGAACAATCCCAACGTCAAGGTCAACATCGTCGGCATCCCCTGGACGGCCGAAGGCGACACCAAGCTGGAAGCCGCGCTGGCCGCCAGGAGCGACATCAACGTGTTCCGCGTGACCAGCCCCAACCTGCCGCGCTACGCCAAGCAGGGCATTCTGTCCAACATCGAACCGTTCCTGACCGAAGACGACAAAACGGATTTCTACCCCAGCGGCTTTCAAGTGGCAACGATAGACGGCAAGGTCTGGGCCTGGCCGCTTTGGGTCACGGCGATCAGTGTCTTCGCCAACAAGGACATCTTCGCGGAGCGCGGCGTCGAGCTGCCCACGATGGATAAGCCCTGGACGTGGGATGAGTTCGTTGCGGCGGCCAAGAAGCTGACCTACACGCAAGGCCGACGGCACCCAGGTCTACGGTTTCGGCGCTTCGTCCAAGTGGGGCGCCGTAGAATACTATCCATTGATGTACATCGACGGCGGCCGCATCCTCAGCGCCGACGGCAAGCAGTTCGTCCAGAACCAGGCGGAAGGCGTCTCGGCCTTGCAGAAGCTGGCTGACCTGGCGCTGGTGCACAAGGTCACACCGCCCGACTTCGGCACGGTGGATCAGGCCGGGGTGCGCGCTCAGTTCAAGGACCGCAAGACATTGGCGATGCTGATGAGCACGCCCGGCTTCGTCCCCGATCTGGAGAAGTCGAACTTCCCGCTGGCGGTCGTGCCGCCGCCCACCGGCGCGATGGGCAAGCTGGTGACCAACGGCGCGTTCGGTCTGTATGCCGTCGTCAAGATCGATGACCAGGCTACGCTAAAGGCCGCGCACGAGTTGGCGAAGTATCTGACCGGCAGCCAGGTCGCCAAGGATATCCCGGGCTGGCAGCTCGCGCCCGGCCTGCGCAAGAGCAACACCGGCTATGCCACGAACGACAACCGCGCGGTGATTGCCAAGCTGGTCGAGTACGGCGTCTACGAAGCGCCGGTGGCCACCTCGGCAGAGCTGGGCTCCAAATACGGCGCGGCGCTCCAGTCCATCATCTTGGGCAAGCAGACGGCCCAGGAAGCGATGGATGAGATCGCGCCTGAGTATCAGAAGGAACTGGATGCACTGAACAAGTAAAACTCCACCCCGACTCTCCCCCGGCGCCCTGCGCCGGGGGAGAGTGAGCGAGGTCATCCCATGACAGCGACAACTGCGACTCAAACCACAGCCTTTCAGCGCGTGCAGAGGTTCTGGGCTCGCCATAAGTGGAGCTACTTCTTCATCGCGCCGAGCATGCTCCTCTTCTTCGTGTTCATCGCCTACCCGGTCGCGACGCGTGGTCCTGTTGGCCTTCCAAAAGGTCGACTTGCGCAGCAGCTCCTGGGTGGGCCTTAAGAACTTTCAGGATTTGCTCACCAGCGATCTTTTCTGGCTTACCATGCGGCATACCTTTGTCTACGCCTTTTTTGTCGTCGTGGCCTGGATTGTCACGTCATTGATCGTGGCCTCATTGATCATGCCGCTCTCCAATCGGGTCCAGTCGGTGTTCCGCGGCGCGTTCTACCTGCCCAATGTGTCCAGCATCGTCGTCATCTCGCTGGTCTGGATCTGGATTTTTGAGCCGGATTTTGGCTTTTTCAACTACCTGCTGACCGTGCTGGGGTTGCCCAAGGTCCTTTGGCTGCAGAATCCGGACATCGCGCTGTGGAGCATCGTGTTGAGCACCGTGTTGATCGTGCCGGGGAGCGGCGTGGTGCTCTATTCCGCGGCGATGGGCGCGATCCCCCGGGAGTATTACGAGGCCGCCGAGGTCGAAGGCGCGAACGGTTTCCAGAAACTGCGCCACATCACCTTCCCGCTGCTCAAGCCGACGACCCTCTATCTGACCGTTATCTACACCATTGCCGGCTTCCAGATTTTCGAGCGCGTATACATCATGACCGGCGGCGGGCCGATCAACTCGACGATGACCATCGTCCAGCTGATCTATCAGACGGCCTTCAGCGATTTCAATTACGGCAAGGCCAGCGCTGAGGCGTTGATCTTGTTTGCGATTATCGCGACGTTTTCGTTCGTCCAGTTCAAATTCTTGAGCACCGACGTGGAATACTGAGAGAGAACGCCATGACCAGCTATGCGCCTCCTGCTTCGCCCTCCGTCCGTCCGTGGTCGTTCGCGCGATTCCGGCTCCTCCTGTCGAAGTCGTTGGTCCTCATCCTGTTGACGGTGGTGGCGATCATCAGCTTGTTTCCGTTGTACTGGCTGTTCGTCACGGCGTTGACCCCGGCCTCGGCCACGGTCAAGCTGCCGCCGGACCTGATCCCGGTCAATCTGACGTTCGACAATTTCGCTGACGTCGTTCAGAAGAGCGGCATTGGCAAGCTGCGCTTCTTCAATCCTGACCAGTTCATTCGCATGCCGCGGCTCTACCTGTGGTTCATCAACACGGCGTTCATTTCGATCTTCAGCACGGCGGTGCATGTCCTGTTCGACTCGATGGCGGCCTACGCGTTTGCCAAGAAGAAGTTTCCCGGCTCAAACATTCTGTTCTGGATGATCCTGGCCGCGTTGATGATCCCTGGCCAGGTGACGCTCGTGCCGCTGTACCTGATGATCACCAGGCTTGACTGGGTCAACACTTTTGTCGGCGTGATTGCGCCCGGGCTGGCGGACGTGATCGGCATCTTCCTGCTCAAGCAGTTCATGCAGACGCTGCCCGGCGAGCTGGAGGACGCCGCGCGCGTGGACGGCGCGTCGGAATGGAGCATCTACACGCACATCATCCTGCCGCTTTCGGCGCCGGCCCTGGCAGTGACCGCGATCTTCGCGTTTCAGCGCTACTGGAACGCGTTTTTGTGGCCTCTCATCGTGCTGCAAAGTCCGGACCTCTTCACGCTGCAGGTCGGCCTGTCGTATATCCACACCAGCGAGTTTGGCACTGACTACGGGCTGCTGATGGCTGGCGCGGCGCTGGCGGCGATCCCGATGATTGTCTTCTTCTTCGCATTCCAAAAATACTTCATGCAGGGGTTGCGCATCGGCGCGGTGAAGGGCTAAAGACATGCAATACGCTGCCGGCGGTGACCTCGTGCTGGCGTTCGATGGCGCCGGCTTGTTGAGGTCGGTGCGGCGCGCCAGCAACGGATATGTGTACCTGAAGCAGCGGGCTGGCGTCTCGCCGTGGCGGCTCGAGCTGCGCGATCGGGCAGGGCAGACGAGGACGGTGACTGCGCACGATGCACGTGCCTGCCATATTGAGAGCGCCGGCGCGGGGCTCCAGCTCACCTGGCGGGAGATCGCGGACGCGCCTGATGTGGTCGTACATGCCTCGCTCATACCGGGGGAAGATGGCCTGGCCTGGCGGCTGGCGGTGGATGGGATGCATCCCGACGCTGCACTCTGGCAGGCCGACTTCCCCCTCCTCGAGGGGATCCGCCCGATCGGACAGGGCGATGAGGAACAACTGCTCCTGCCGAAGGCGGGAGGATACATCGTCCGCAATGCCGCTCAGGCGCGGCTGTCCGGCCTCGATGACGACGCCGCTCGTTTTTCCTACCCGTGCGACCTGACCATGCAGTTCGTGGCCTATTACCGCGAGGGCGGCGACGGCTTACTGGCGATGGCGCAGGATCAGGACGGGTATACCAAGCGGTTCAGCCTGCACAGGAACGCGGACCTGCGGTGGACACTTGCCGTGGAGCATTTCCCTGCTGGAATGCCCCAAGACAGCGGACGGTTTTCACCTTCGTATCCCGTCACCCTTTCGGCCTTTCACGGCGACTGGATGGACGCGGCAGCATGCTACCGCACCTGGGCGATCCTTCAGCCTTGGTGCAGCCGCGGACCTCTCCATACCCGGCACGACATACCGGCCTGGCTGTTGGAAAACGGCCTCTGGGTCTGGAACCGCGGGCCATCCCCCCAGGTGTTGCCCGGGACGCGGCGCGTCCAGGAACTGGTGCAGGCGCCAGTGGCCCTGGACTGGTACTGGTGGCATGATACGTCCTACGACACCCACTTCCCCGACTACCTGCCTCCGCGAGAAGGCGCCGAGGTCTTCCGGCAGGCCGTGCATGGCTTGCATGCCGCGGGGCTGCGCGCCATGGTGTACATCAACGGCCGCCTGTGGGGGACAAGCGCGCCGAGCTGGCGAGCGAAAGGGGCGGAAAGGGCTGCCTGCAAACGCGAGAACGGCGACATCTACCGCGAGCTGTACAACATCTTTGATCCCAGCCAGGCAGAAGTGACACCGATGTGCCCTGCCACCGCCCTGTGGCAGACCACCGTAC
Organism: uncultured Chloroflexia bacterium; assembly: GCA_963774265.1. Classification (GTDB taxonomy): domain Bacteria; phylum Chloroflexota; class Anaerolineae; order CG2-30-64-16; family CG2-30-64-16; genus JALOOB01. The sequence continues at coordinate 876,143 of CAVZDU010000001.1, forward strand.
GCGACCTGGTTGATGAACTGCTCGACCGCTATGGACTGGACGGCGTCTACCTGGATCAGATCGGCCATACGGAGCCGGAGATGTGCCATGCCCTTGAGCACGGTCACCCCGCGGGCGGGGGCAACCACTGGCGCAATGGTTATCGCACGCTCATGCAGGGGGTGCGCCGGGCCGCACAGGCTCACGCGCACGCGCAGCCGCGCGCCATCCTGCCCACCGAAGGCTCGTGCGAGGCCTATCTCGACCTGTTCGATGCCTTTCTGGTGCTGGACAACTCCTTCGAGCGCATGGGCTTCTATGATAAGCTTGATCTCAACTGGGAGAGCGTGCCTCTCTTCGCGGCCGTCTATCACGATTATGCCTTGCAGTTCGGCTCTTACGCGTCGCTCGCGCCGCCGCCCTACGACGACCTCTGGCCTCGGCCGCAGAGTCCGATTCGCTCGCACCGCTTCCGCGAACGTGATTTTGCCGATGCCTTCTACGCCGAGCTTGGCCGGGCTTTCGCGGCCGGCGCTCAGCCGATGGTGTCCAACGTATTTGTCGGCGACCTGGATGACCCCTCGCTGCAAGAGCATTGGCGCTTCTTGCGGGAGTTGGTGCATACGCGGCTTCATGCGGCTCCCTTCCTGGTCTATGGCGCCTGGCTCCGACCCCCCCGGCTGGTGACAGGGGAGACGCAGGTGGACTTTCTGGTGCGGGGCATCTATACGCCGCCGGAAAAGGAACACGTGATCCGGCGTCGCTTGCCGGCGGTCCTGGCATCCCTCTGGGCTGCGCCGGACGGGAGACAAGGGCTGGCGCTGGCCAACATCAGTCGTGACTCACAGCCCATTGCCTGGAGAGCGGAGGGTGTGTTTGCAGGACGGCCGACGCACCTGATTGACGGCCGCGGGCGCACCCTCTTGGGCCGGGTGGGGAGTGACGGGGTGGTTTTCGAGGGCGCCATCCCCGCTCGATCAGTACGGGTTATCGAGGTGGGAGGTCCTTCATGACCGAAATGCGCGGGGTTCCCGTCACAGAGACCCGTAATCCGTCCACCGCCACGATCGATCGGCTCGACACGCTCGCCATGGTGCGGTTGATCAACGCGGAGGACTCGCGGGTGGCGCAGGCTGTCGCCGAGGAGCTGCCCGCGATCGCGGCCGCTATCGACGCGATCAGTGAGCGCATGCGGCGCGGGGGAAGGCTGATCTACATCGGCGCAGGGACGTCGGGCCGCCTGGGGGTGCTCGACGCGGCGGAGTGCCCGCCCACGTTCAGCTCACCGCCGGGGTTGGTGATCGCGCTGATCGCCGGCGGCGAACGAGCCATCACGCACGCCGTGGAAGGCGCCGAGGATGACCGGGATGCCGGCGCACGGGAGGTGGCCGGGCTTGATGTCGACTCACGTGACAGCGTGGTGGGCATCGCGGCGAGCGGGCATACGCCTTATGTTCTCGGCGGCATGGCTGAGGCGCGGCGACGCAGCGCGTTGGTTATCAGCCTGGCGTGCAGCCGGCCCTCACCCATGGCCGAGATGGCCGAGATTGCGATTGCCCCTGTGCCCGGGCCGGAGGTCATCACCGGATCAACCCGGCTCAAGGCGGGCACCAGCCAGAAGATGGTCCTCAATATGCTTTCGACAGGCGTTATGATCCGGCTGGGCAAGACCTACGGCAACCTGATGGTGGACGTCCAGCCCACCAACGCCAAGCTGCGCGGCCGGGCGCAACGGATTGTAGCTGAGGCGTGCGGCATCCCGATCGAGCAAGCCAGCGCCTTGCTGGCTGCCTGCGATGGGCAGGTCAAGGTGGCCATTGTGGCGCACCTGGCGGCCGTATCGCCCGAAGCGGCACGCCAACGCCTGGCCGCGGCAGGCGGGGTCGTGCGAAGGGCGCTGGAGGTGGGAGGATTGAAAATTGAAGATTGAAGATTGAAGATTGGAGGTTGAAGGTTGGAGGTTGGAAGTGGAGCGCGCATGTGTTCTGGGGATTGACGGCGGGGGCAGCAAGACGTTGGCGCTGGTGGCCGGCGCGGGCGGGGAGGTGCTGGGCCGGGGGGAGGCGGGACCGTCGAACTACCAGGTGATCGGTCTAGAGGCCACGCTGGCCAGCCTGGAGGCGGCGACCAGCGCCGCGCTGGCGAGCGCAAGCCGTAGCCGCCGTGATCTGGTCGCGGTCTGCGTAGGGCTGGCCGGCGTTGCACGGCCTGCCGATCGCGAGCGGCTGGCCGCCTGGGCGGCCCACACCCTGCCCGGCGTCCCGATCACCATTGCCAACGATGCGCAACTGGTGATGGCAGCCGGCACGCCCCACGGCTGGGGTGTGGCGCTGATTTGCGGCACCGGGTCGATCGCGATGGGTCGTAGTTCCGATGGGCGAACGGCCCGTGCGGGCGGGTGGGGCTATCTGCTGGGGGACGAGGGCAGCGGCTATGCCATCGGCCTGGCCGCGCTGCGCGCCGTGATGCGTGCCTATGATGGCCGCGGCCCCCAGACCGCGCTCGTCGACGCGGTGCTCGGCCACACCGGCCTGGACGACCCTGCCGGCCTGGTGGCCCGGACGTATGCGCCCGCCGCGGGAGCGGGGGCCACGGCCAGCCCCGCGCAGATCGCCGCGCTGGCCGAGATGGTCGACGCGGCGGCGCTGGGGGGCGACGACGTCGCGCGCGGCATCCTGCGGGACGCGGGGCGCGAGCTGGCGCTGGCTGCATGGGCCGTGGTGCGGCGGCTGGAGCTCGCGGGCGCGGTGCCCTGCGGCCTGGCCGGCGGCGTGATCGTGAAGGGGACCGCGCTGCGCGCCGCGTTCGTCACTGCCGCCGCGGCCCTGGGCTGCGAGCTCGCGCCGGTGGCCCTCGTCCCCGAGCCCGCACGCGGCGCGGTCGCCCTCGCGCTGGAGCAGATCGCCGGCAATTTCTAACCCGCTGCGCTGCCCGAACATGAAATTTCGGATTGACATTCCGAGATTTCATGAGATCACGGCCTCATGATTCAGCCTTTGATGACGAGAAAATCACTGTCTGCACAATCACAGATGTGGCGGGCCTCGCCGGTCAGATGCTATCTTGATATCGTGCGTCACGCCATCCGCCCCGGCCGATAGGGTGTCCTTTTTTTCCTATGCCGTGAGCCAGGCGACGGTGTCCGCGTCCAGCTTGCGGACCAGGGTGATGAGCAGCCGCACCAGGCCGTCGAAGTCGTCGCGATGGATGATGGCGCTGTGCGAGTGGATATGGCGCGCGGGAACCGCCAGCACCACCGTAGGCACGCCCAGCCCGTGCAGATGGATCGGCGCGCCGTCGGTGGCGCCGCCCTCGATGAGCGAGACCTGCAGCGGCTGACCCATCTCCTGGGCCGTGTCCATGACCAGGTCGCGCAGGCGCAGATTGGGGATCATGCGCGCGTCGTACATCAGGATCGTCGGGCCTTTGCCCATCTTGACCGCGGACTCTTCCGGCTTGATGTCGGGCACATCGCCCGCGATGTCTGATTCCAGGACGATCGCCACGTCGGGGTTGACCAACTCGACGCTGGTCGTCGCGCCGCGCACGCCCACCTCTTCCATCACCGTGGCCGCGCTATAGAGGGCATTGGGATGGCCGGAGGTCAGCAGCTCCTGCATGGCCTGCACCATGGCCGCGCACCCCACGCGGTCGTCGAAGGCCTTGGAAAGGTACGTCTTGGGGTTGGCCAGGATACGGAAGTCGGCCAGCGGCACGACCGGATCGCCGACGCGCACGCCGGCCGCGGCAACCTCTTCGGCGGAGCTGGCGCCGATGTCGATGTACATCGACTTCTTCTCGACGACCTTGGTGCGCTCGTCCGCGCTGAGGAGGTGGGGCGGCTTGGCGCCCATGACCCCCACGACGTCTCCCCGGGTCGTCTTGATCACCACGCGCTGGCCCAGGAGCACCTGGTCGAACCAGCCGCCGAGCTGCACGAACTTGAGGAAGCCCTCCTTCGTCACGTGCTTGACCATGAAGCCGATCTCGTCCATGTGTGCGGCGAGCATCACGCGCGGCGCGTCCGCCGCACCCCCCTGCCGGCAGACCACGCTGCCGATCTTGTCCTGCTCCAGGGTGCCGAGGGGCTCCAGGTAGCCGCGCATCAGCGCCCTGACGCCGGCCTCGTAGCCGGGGACGCCGTGGACCTCGGTGAGTTCTTTGAGAAGGTGTTCGGTGCTATCCATGAGAGGGTCCTTTCGAGTGATGGTGGAATCGGACGGTTGGCCGCGCGAGCAGTGTAGCATATCGCGGGCAGGGCACAACGACTACCACTTGGTAACATTACCATTTGGCTTGACACGGATTCCGGAGTGGGCGCCAGTTGTCAGCGTGACATAACTCCGGAGGGGAGAAGATAGAGCAAGCGACCAGAGGACAGGGAAGTGCAACCCATTAAAATGCATCGCCCGTCAGGCCCTTGCGAGTCATGCGGTAGAAGTACGCGAAGAGGCGTTGGAACCCAACATCGTTAGCGACGCTGCGTTCTCCGTACCACCGCATGAGTTGGCAGTAGTTGTCGACGGACTTCGCCGAGACACCGCGAATGACTGGCTCAGCATGAGCGGCCAGGAGTTCAAGGTTCACGACAAGCCTCCGCCGTTGTTCCTAACGGCCCGCGGTTCAGCCTCCGCCGAATTGACGAAATGCCTCTCGCAGCTGCGCGCGGTAGGTGGTCGGCTGGAAACGCCTGTTGGGCCCGTGGTCACCTCCATCCACGGCCCCGGCTTGCCGCCACGACCACCCGCCTCTTGCATGATTCAACCAACGAATCTATGCAGGTATGGCGATGTACTCTGCGAACGAACGTGCCCGGGGTACCGGGAGCTTGTCTTCCAGCAGTCCTCGCACGTGCATGTCAATCGCTTCGTGCATGTTACGAGCGACCTGATCGCGGGTCTTACCGGTGGCCACGCAGCCGGGCAGATCCGGCGAATACGCCGAGTAGTTGCCGTCCGCTTTTTCGATCACAACTAAAAATCGATGCATCTTATTCACCCTGTTCGGATTGGGACCTGGATAGCTGGGCTTGTTTGAGCACGCTGTTGAGCGTGCCAGGTGCAAGATCGTCCGCTGGATGACCGGCGATCGTGACACGACCTGATTTCGCCGGATGCTTGAACTGCCGGTGGCTGCCTTTGGTTGCCACCAGATACCAACCATCGCTTTCGATCAACTTGATCACGTCTCGAACCTTCATCGCCTGTCGCCTTTGCTGCCAAAGTTGAGGGACGACCATTGCTACGTTGATATTCTACCATAGCTTGGGGAGGAGCATCTTGGATGAACTACGTATTTGGAGTGCCGATGTAACCTCAAGCAGAGCCTTGACGGGGCACCACTCGCTGCGACCATCGGTCCAACGCGCTGCCTGGCCTAACTCGTCACTATGCTGCAACTTGCACAATAAGCTTCGCCCGCGCGAGCGCGGCACTTCGATGTGGATGTCAATCCGGTTCAGCAGCGGGCCGGAGAGGCGCTTCTGACGGGGCCGCGGGCATGCGACGCGGGGTCGGTGTGGGCCGCTCTATCAACCCACCGCAGGACCAACATCGGCGCCGTGGCGCCGGCGCATCGCGTCGAGCACCTTGGGCATGGCTTTCGTGTACGCCCAGTAGAGCCCCTTGTTCACCGGATAGTCCCACGCGGCGATGTGGGGGGTGAATTCTCCGCCGAAGCCCTGTTTGAAGCGGTAGACTCCCCACATGGGATCGCTCTCCTCAAGGATATCCGGCGCACCCCACCAGTCGTACCGGGTGCAGCCGTGAGCCTTGGCCCAGCGCATCGCGGCCCATTGGAGCGCGTGATTTGGCATCAGGTCGCGGTGCGCCCCTGTGGACGCGCCGTAGAAGTACCAGGCTGTGGGGCCGAAGCGGAAGAGGATGAGGCCGGCCACCGGCCGGCCCCCAACCTCTGCAAGAAGGACATGGGCGAGGCCGCCGGACAGGAAACGCTCCCAGATTGCCTTGTAGTAGCTGAAGGGCCGCACCAGGAAGCCGTCGCGGCCGCCGGTTTCGGCGTACATGGCGTAGAACGTGGGCAGATCGCTCACCGCACCATCTCGCACGATGACGCCGCTGCGCTCGGCCAGGCGGATGTTGTAGCGCCATTTGGGCTTCATCGCGGCCAGGAGCGCCCCTTCGTCAGGGGACAGGTCGGAGATCACCGTGTTGCGATACTGGATCTGTTCGTCCGACAGCACCCAACCCCGCCGCTGAAGTAACTCGACCACGGCCACACCCTCGGGCGAATCGGCAGCCAGGTCCGGGTCGATTTTGACGAAAATGCAGTGTGATCGGCGGGCTTCACGCTCCAGGTCGCGCACGACGCGCAGGCGCAGCTCCTCATCCGACCAATCCAGCAGGGGTCCCTTCGGGACGTAGGCGACGGCCAGGGGCAGAGCACGGTTGAGTTGGCGAACCAGCACCGCAGCCGCGGCCCAAATTGTGTAGCGGACAGGGGCCTCGGGGACCAGCGCCTGCTCGCCCCAACTCAAGCGCCTGGCGCGCCAGCCCGTTTGCGCCTTTGTCTCGCCCCAGGCCCAGCTCTGCAGGATGTGCGGCTCGGGCATCGCGAGCACCTGGCTGTCCCAGGTCCGCGGTTCGGTGATCTCACGCGGGGCCAGCGCAGTCTCGTTCATCCGGCCGCTCCTGCGGGCGCCCGCGATTTCCGCGCCCGTAGTGCAAGCTTGTAGAGCGCATAGCCGGGCCGAGAGAGGGGCAGATCCCAGGCTCCGGCATAGCGGACCACGGCTCCGCCGAAGCCCTGCTTAAAGCGATAGACGCCCCAGAGCCCGCCTTCACCCCAGCTTTTAGGCTCCGCATATGCGTTTGGGTTCGCGCCCACCTCGTCAGGGATGCCCCACAGATCGTACGTGGTGCAGCCCCGGTCCCGCGCCCACCGCATCGCAGCCCACTGGACGGCGTGGTTTGGCATCAGGTTGCGCCCTTCGTCGGCCGACGCCCCCCACATGTAGCAGGCGGTGTGGCCCAGCGCAAACACGGCGATCGCAGCGAGAAGCTGGCCTTCGTGCTCGGCCAGCATCCAGGTCATCAGGCCGGGCTGCAAGAATAACTCGGTGGCGCGGCGGTGATACGCGGCGTTGTGGACGCCGAAGCTGTCGCGCGCTCCGGTGGCGTCCATCAGGCGCTGGATCGCGGGCAGGTCATCCGTCCCGCCCGCGCGCACTGCGACCCCCTTGCGTTCGGCCAGGCGGATGTTATAGCGCCACTTTTGCTTCATGCGGCCCAGGATCATTTCCTCATCCCCTGACAGGTCCACATGGATCGTGCTCAGCGGCTGGACGCGCTGCGGGCTCGGCGTATAACCATACCTTCCCAAGGCGGCGGCCAACTCCGGTGAAGGCGGCAGCTCGGGCTCGATCTTGAGCAAGGCCGCGCGGCCCTTTGCAGCCGCATTGCGCGCCATGGTCAGCACTGCGCGCACCTGTGCCCCGTCGCTCCAGTCGACCGCGGGTCCCTTAGGCACGTAAGCGACGGTCTGGCCCCAAGGCAGCTTGCGAAACAGGATGCTCGCGCCGCCGAGCAGGGGTGCGTCGGGGCTGGGGATGGTGCGCAGGGCCACGCGCGCGGCGGACCAGCCGAAGTCGGACTTGAGGCGGGCCCACCGGGCAGTCTGCAGGATGTGTCCGGCGGGGGAGCCTGCCAGAAAGCTATCCCACGCGTCATCGGCTTCGATGCTCTGGCCCGGCGCGTAGCTTTGACGGTCGACGACCCACACGTGCCTGGGCTGCGGCATATCGGCGTAAAGCCTGTCGAGATCAGTTGTCACCCGCCCATTATATGCGCGCACGGGGGGGGCGGCGAATCGAGCGATTTGCGAATCGTGCGATCAAGGGCTATGCGGCTAATGATTTGACACTATGCTCTCATCTGCGTATACTCACCTTTACCCGCGGGGCTGTAGCTCATCTGGGAGAGCGCTACAATCGCACTGTAGAGGCAAGGGGTTCGAGTCCCCTCAGCTCCACTGGGACGCCAAACTGGAGAGCCGGCAAGTTACGGAAGGTAGGCTAGTTCACCGAGAACGAAGGTCGGCGCTAATGGGCCTGTAGCTCAATTGGGAGAGCGCTTGAATGGCATTCAAGAGGCAAGGGGTTCGAATCCCCTCAGGTCCACTACCGGCAACCAGTGTGGCCCGCACCAGTCCCCTTCGTCGATGAGATAGGCGAAGGGGATTTTTGTTATTCGGATTGTTCATTTTCAGAGAGGGAGCACCATGGCAACGAAGTACATTCCGCAGGACATCGAACCGAAGTGGCGTCAGGCTTGGGCCGAGAGCGGCCTATATGTGACGCGCCAGGTTGCTGACCGGCAGAAGTTTTACTTCCTTACCATGCTCCCCTACCCGTCCGGCGACCTGCACATCGGCCATTGGTACGCGATGACGCCATCTGACGCAGGGGCGCGCTACCGGCGCATGAAGGGCTACAACGTCTTCTTCCCCATCGGATTCGATGCGTTCGGCCTGCCCGCGGAGAATGCGGCGATCCGGCACGGGATACACCCGTACACGTGGACCATGTCCAACATCGAGAAGATGCGCGGGCAACTGCGCACCATGGGCGCGATGTGGTCCTGGGAGCATGAGGCGGTTTCCTGTGAGCCGGAGTACTACAAATGGTCACAGTGGTTCTTTCTGAAGCTGTATGACCATGGCCTGGCTTATCGCAAGAAGAGCCCGGTCGACTTTTGCCCAACGTGCAACACCACGCTGGCTCGCGAACAGGTCGTCGGCGATGAGCGCCGCTGCGAGCGCTGCGATTCGCCGGTCGAGCGCCGGCTGCTCGAACAGTGGTACTTCAAGATCACGGCTTATGCCGAGGAGCTGAAGCGCTTCGATGGCATCGAGTGGCCCGAGCGCATTCGCCAGGCGCAGTTGAACTGGATCGGAGATCGCAGCGAGGGCGCCGAGGTGGTGTTCAGGACCGAGCAGGACGATGAGATCGTCATCTTCACCACCCGCCCCGACACGCTGTGGGGGGCGACGTTCATGGTGTTGGCGCCCGAGCATCCGCTCGTCGACAAGCTGACACCCGCGTCACACCGTGAGGGGGTCAAGGCTTATCAGTTCCAGGCCGGCAGGCAGACCGAGATAGAACGGGGCACGGCTGAACGCGAAAAGACGGGCGTTGCCATCGGCGCATACGCGGTCAACCCGGTGAACGGGAAACGCGTTCCGATCTGGATCGCGGACTATGTGACCATGTCCTATGGCACGGGCGCGATTATGGGCGTGCCCTCCCATGATGAGCGCGACTTTGCGTTTGCGCTGAAGTTCGGGCTGCCCATCATCCCTGTTATCGACCGCACGGACGGTCGGGCAAAGAGCGCTGTTTGGGATGGCTCAGTTGCGGATGACTTCGGCGATGAACTGACCGCAGCCGGGATCAAGTGGAGCCGGATCGAAATTGCCGACCGGGGCAGCTTCTTTGCGGCGGAATTGGCAGGCGAGGGCCAGGTTCATGTTTATCGGGATGTGCTGCGGGCGCACCTGATGCCGGGCCACTGGGCCGACATCGTGGGGCTGGGTTGGCAGGTCGTGTTCCCCGACGGCGCCATGACGCTCGACTCGGCTGAAGCAGATGCGGCGATCATCGCCCGGTGCCACGCCGGCTACGACCTGATGCGCCAGTATCGCACAACGATGGAGATGTGGCACGCGGTCGAGTGGTATCGCGATGTGCTGTATCATCACGAATATGGAGAGATGATCAACTCCGGCCCGTTCACCGGCACGCCGGGCGCGATTGCGAAAGCGAAAGTGACCGAATGGCTGGCGGAGCGAGGCATCGGCAAGTTCGACATCCAGTACAAGCTACACGATTGGCTGATCAGCCGGCAGCGCTACTGGGGCGCGCCGATCCCGATGATTTACTGCGAGCAGTGCGGCATCCAGCCGGAGAAATATGAGAACCTGCCGGTTCTCCTGCCGACGGATGCGCAAATTCCGCCCACGGGCGAGAATGCGTTGAAGTTCCATCAAGGCTATCTGAAGACGACTTGTCCGAAATGTGGTGGGCCTGCACGCCGCGAGACCGACACCATGGATACGTTTATGTGCTCGTCATGGTACCAGTACGCCTATGTCTCGCCTTATTGGAAGACGGGCGAAATGCTGAGCGCAGATGACACACCGTGGGATCCGGAGGCAGGGAAGTACTGGCTGCCGGTGGATCAATACACCGGTGGGCACGAACACGCGACGATGCACTTGCTGTATACGCGGTTCTTCACGAAAGCGCTGGCTGACATGGGCGTGGTCGACTTTCGTGAGCCAATGCTGAGGTTGTTCAACCAGGGCATTATCCTTGGGGGGGATGGTCTCCGCATGAGCAAGAGCCGCGGCAACGTGGTGGCGCCTGACGCTTATGTGGAGCGCTACGGCGCGGATACGGTACGCGCCTATCTGATGTTTATTGGTCCATGGGACGCAGGCGGACCGTGGAACTTCACCGGCATCGAAGGCGTGCGCCGCTTCCTGGAACGTGTCTGGGCCGTGGTGACTGAGCCGCGACACGCCAGGTCTGCCGGGGAAGAACTGGCGGGACAGGTTCGCGAGCTGCGCCACATGACGCACAAGACGCTGAAGAAGGTCACCGAGGACATCGAAGAGTTCAAGTGGAACACGGTCGTCAGCGCCCTGATGGAGTTCAATAATCACCTGGTTAAGGCCAGGGACACGGCCGTGGTGGGGGACCCAGCGTGGGCCGAGGCGATCGACATGTTGCTGCTGATGATGGCCCCGGCGATGCCGCACATCGCTGAGGAGCTGTGGCAGGCGCAGCACGGACGAGGGGCGTTCTCGGCCGAGAAGAGCATTCATGTCCACCCGTGGCCGGATTACGATCCTGAGCTGGCCAAGGCCGACCTCGTCACGCTGGTGGTGCAGGTGAACGGCAAGGTGCGCGATCGTATCGAAGCGCCTGCTGGGATCACGGAAGACCAGGCACGGGAACTGGCCCTGGCGAGTCCTCTGGTGCAGAAGTGGTTCGAGGGCAAGCAGGTGCGCAAGGTGATCTTCGCCGGCGGCAAATTGATCAATATCGTAGTGGGGTGATTCGAGCACCCGGCGTCGGTAGACGCCGGGTGTTTTTTCAATATTGGGAGGTGCATATGCGCGAAACGATCAACACCTCGGCCGCACCGGCGGCTATCGGTCCGTACAGCCAGGCAATTCGTGCGGGCGACTTCGTCTTTACCTCAGGCCAGATCGGTCTCGATCCTTCGAGCGGAAAACTGGTCGAGGGCATCGAGGCGCAGACGCACCTGGTGCTCAACAACCTGCGGGCCGTGCTCGGGGCTGCAGGCGCAAGCTTCGCAGACGTCGTGAAGACGACGATATTCCTCGTTAACATGGCGGACTTTCAAACGGTGAATGTCATCTATGCGGCGGAGTTTGGCGCAGATCCGCCGGCGCGTGCTACAGTGCAGGTGGCAGCCTTGCCGCGTCACGCGTTGGTCGAGATCGAAGTGGTGGCGCACGCACCAAAACGCTGAGGTCATTATCCGAGGCATGGCCCGCAACGGCGCCTGGCGATGAATCGCCAGGCTGCCACACCGTGATCTCGCTTTGCTTCGCGCACGCGCTGGCACTTGCGCGTTGGAAGTTACTCCGGTATAATTTTCTCAGTCTTTGTTGGAGGGGGAGTCATTATTCTCATGAAGATGCACAAGGCGCTGCAGTCCGCCCAGCCTGCAGCCGAGCCGAACCCCATGGACGCCCTGCCGCTAGACGCGTTGACATTCTCGCAATTGCGGCAAGGCGACACAGTGGAAGGCACCATCGTCAGCATCAGCCCCAATCAACTCCTTGTTGCCATCCCGTATAAAGCGGACGCCATCGTCGATCCGCGGGAACTGGAGCGATTGGGGAAAGAGTTCCTCGACACCATCGCAGTCGGCGATGTCATTTCCGCTGTCGTGGTGCAGCCGGAGGATCGCGACGGAAACGTCGTCATTTCGATGGCGCGCGCCCAGCAGGAGCAGGATTGGCGTCAGGCTGAGGAACTATTCCAGTCACAAGACGTCTTTGAAGGTGTGGTCACTGGTTACAACCGTGGCGGCATCATCATCCGGGTGGGGCGCGTGCGTGGCTTTGTCCCTGCCTCGCAGCTTTCCGCTCGATGGCAGGCGCAGCAGGACGGGGAAGGTGACCCGGAGCAGCGGTGGGCCCGGTTGGTTGGCCAGTCGATGCAACTGAAGGTCGTTGAGTTGGATCGGCTTCGCAACCGGCTGATTCTTTCCGAGCGAGCTGCCATGCGTGACTGGCGCAAGAATCAGAAGGACCGGCTGCTGTCAACCCTTAACAAAGGCGATGTCCTTAAGGGCATCGTAACCAGCATCGCCGATTTCGGCGCATTTGTCGACCTCGGCGGCGCGGATGGCCTCATTCACCTCTCCGAGTTGGCCTGGCACCGGGTGGAACATCCACGCGATGTCTTGCGGGTTGGCCAGGAGATCGAGGTCTACGTGATGAACGTAGACGAAGAGCGCAAGCGTATCGGCTTGAGCCTGCGTCGTCTCAGCCCGGAGCCATGGACTGTGGTGGCGGACCGGTATGTAGTCGGCCAGGTCCTCACTGCACAGATAACCCGGCTGGCCGCGTTCGGCGCCTTCGCCAAAATGGACGATGCTATCGAGGGACTGATCCACATCTCTGAGATGGCGGATTATCGCATCAATCATCCCAAGGAGATCGTGCAGGAAGGCGATGAAGTGCAGGTCCGGGTGATTCGCATCGATCCGCAGCATCGGCGCATCGGTCTGAGTCTCCGCCAAGCCTCCGAAGACGCGTATGTCGATTGGCAGGCTAACGAAGCTGATCAAGAAGTCGAACTGGCGCTGGAAGGTGTGGCATCTGAGGAGCTTCCGGTCGAGAATATGTAGTTGCCGGCGGGCAACAGTGTGGTGATATCTTGCTACCCGATGGGGCGGAGGCACTTGGTGCTCTCCGCCCTTCCTATTTCGTTTCCGGGTGATGGCGCCCGTTTGCATAGACAGCCGGACCAGGTCAAGGGAACCCGGCTTACGACACCCCTTTTGGTCTGTGCTATAATTCATAGTGTGCGGATGTGTGACCATGGGTGGGTAACAGCGAATCGTGGGACGGATGACACGCAGATGCTGCGTGAAGGATGAGGACAATGGTGGAAAAACTAGACCGATTCACAAAACATGCACGCCAGGTGCTGCAGATAGCTCAGGAAGAGGCTTTACGCCTGAACCACAACTACGTGGGCACGGAGCATCTGCTGCTGGGCCTGGCCAAAGAAGAAAATGGGCTGGCATCCAAGGTTTTGCGGGAGGTAGGCGCAACCCCGGCGGAAGTCGTCCGCCAGGTTGAGCGCATGGCGCCCCGTAACCCACGACCGCCATTTGGCAAGCCGACGTTGACCCCACGCACAAAGCGTGTTATCGAGTTAGCTGTTGAAGAAGCTCGCCAGATGGGACACCCCTACATCGGGACAGAACACCTGCTGCTTGGCCTGGTGCGTGAGGATGAAGGTATCGCGGCTGAGGTGTTGCGCAGTGTGGGCGCGAGCCTGGACAAAATCCGGCAGCAGACCACGCGCACGATTCTGGAGAACCAACTCCAGGAGAAGTCAACCAAGAAGCGTGAGAGCAAGACTCCGCTCACCGATCAATTAGGGTTTGACCTGACTGCACGCGCCGAGGAGGGCAAGCTGGATCCTGTGATTGGCCGCGAGAAGGAAATCGAGCGGGTCATCCAGATCCTGAGCCGCCGCACCAAGAATAATCCTGCGCTCATCGGCGAACCCGGTGTGGGCAAGACGGCCATCGTCGAGGGGTTAGCGCAACGCATCATAGACGGTGACGTGCCCGAAACCCTGATCGACAAGCGAGTACTGATGCTTGATGTGGGCTCCCTGGTCGCGGGCACCATGTATCGCGGCCAATTCGAAGAGCGCATGAAGAAGGTGATCGAGGAGATCACCAACTCGGATGCCATTCTGTTCATCGACGAGGTGCACATGCTGGTGGGCGCGGGCTCGGCCGGCAGCAGCGTGGACGCAGCGAACCTGCTTAAGCCTGCGCTGGCCCGCGGCGAGCTCCAGTGCATCGGGGCTACGACCCTGGATGAGTACCGGAAGTACATCGAAGGTGACGCCTCGCTCGAACGCCGCTTCCAGCCTGTCCTGGTGGACGAACCGACGATTGAGCAGACTATTGAGATTTTGAAGGGCGTGCGCAAGATGTACGAGGCGCATCACCAGCTCAAGATCGGGGATGATGCACTGCAGGCCGCGGCCCGGTTGTCGGCCCGTTACGTGCCTGATCGGTTCCTCCCTGACAAGGCCATCGATTTGATGGACGAGGCGGCCAGCCGCGTCCGCATGTATAAGGTGCCTTACGCCACGACCCTGCGCGACACGTTCCGTGAGCTCAAGACGACGCAGAAGGCCAAGGAAGAGGCTGTCGAAGCAAAGCGCTACGACGATGCATTGGATCTGCGCCATCACGAGATTGAACTCGAACGGCAACTGGAACAGCTCCGCAAGGGCTGGCAGGAGGCCGCACCGCAACCGACCGTCACCGAGGACGACATTGCTGAGGTCGTCGGCATGTGGACAGGGATTCCCATGATTCGCCTGGTGGGCGAAGAGACCGCGCGCCTGTTGGAGATGGAGGACTACCTGCACAAACGGGTGGTTGGCCAGGATGAGCCCGTCCAAGCGATCGCACGGGCCGTGCGTCGCGCGCGTACTGGCTTGAAAGACCCGAGGCGTCCCATCGGCACCTTTATGTTCCTTGGGCCCACGGGTGTCGGCAAGACCTTGCTGGCAAAGAGCCTGGCGGAGTTCTTGTTTGGCTCCGAAGATGCGCTCATCAAGCTCGACATGAGCGAATTCATGGAACGGCATAACGTGAGTCGCCTGGTTGGTGCGCCGCCCGGCTACGTGGGTTATGAAGAGGGCGGCCAGCTCAGTGAGGCAGTGCGCCGGCGTCCCTACTCGGTGGTGCTGCTGGACGAGATCGAGAAGGCCCATCCCGAGGTCTTCAATATGCTCCTCCAGATCATGGAAGACGGCAGCCTGTCTGATGCGAAGGGCCGGCGGATTGACTTCCGCAACGCGATCTTGATCATGACCTCGAACGTGGGGGCTAATCTGATCAAGCACGGCGGTGCGTTGGGATTTGCGACCAGCCGCGACGATGCCGCGCGCCAGGAGGATGAATACCAGGTGATGCGGGATCGGGTGACGGAGGCTCTGAAGCGCACCTTCCGGCCGGAGTTTCTCAACCGGTTGGACGGCACGATGGTGTTCCGCAGCCTGACCAAGGAACAGATCAGCGAGATCGTCGGGCTGGAGCTGCGGCGGGTCAACGAGCAGCTGGTCGAGCAGAACGTCACATTGGAGATCGCAGACGAGGTCAAGGCTTACCTGGCGGATGAAGGGTATGACGTCGAGTATGGCGCGCGGCCGCTCCGTCGCCTTATCCAGGACAAGCTGGAAGATCGCCTGAGCGAGGCGCTGCTGAGCGGTGAGATCCAGTCCGGCAGCCGGGTGAAGATCACCCTGGGGGCCAATAACGAATTGGAGCTCAACGTGGAGCGCGCCGTCACCATCGCGCCTCCGCCCCCCCTGCTGGCCGAAACGACGGAAGAACTGGCGAACTAAGCGGGCGGTTCCTGGTTGACTGACAGCCGCGTGTCACCTGCACGCGGCTGTTTTGTGTGGCGATGGAGCGTTTGACGCCTCGGCGGCGTCACCAATGCGATCACGTCTTTATGCTGCGAAAGAGGTTCTGCATGATGCGCAAGGCTTGCAGGCGACAGACCCGGGTGTGTTTGGTTCTTGCACTGCTCGCGCTGCTCCTCAACCTGGTGCCCGGGAACGCACCTGTTCGAGCGCAGACGCTCAGCCCCGAATTTGCCCCGGGTCAAGTTCTGATCGGGTGGCAGGTGGGAGAAGGCCCCGTGCCTGTGGTGCCGCGCAAGGTGGACATGTTGGCGCCGGACCAAAACGATCCGATCCGGCAGACCGCCGTGCGGGAGATCAGCCGCCTCACAGGACTGACCGTCCTGCGAGCCGCACCGGAATACGGGATTGCGCGGCTGGCGGTGAAGGCCGGCGCCGAAGCGGCGGAAATCGCGCGGCTGCAGGCGTTGCCTTGGGTTCGTTACGCCGAGCCGAACTACTATGTGTACGCCGCGGGCGAGACCCTGATCCCCAATGACCCTGATTACCCTAAGCAGTGGAACATGGATCGCGTGGCCGCGCCGGTTGCCTGGGCGGTAGCGCGCGGGAGCTTCTCATTCATCGTAGCAGTTCTCGACACCGGCGTGGCGCAGAGTCATCCTGAGTTTGCCGGTAAGCTGCTTCCCGGTAAGGATTATGTTAACAGCCCTGACACTGATGGCCCGGAAGACGACGATCCAACCAGCCATGGCACCCATGTAACAGGCATCATCGCGGCAGGTTTCGATAACGGACAAGGGGTGGCGGGGTTGGCGCCCGATGTCAAGGTGCTGCCGCTCAAGGTTCTGAATAACAACCGGACCGGATTCATCGATGACATCGCGGAGGCGATACAGTATGCGGCTGACTACGGTGCGCAGGTCATTAACCTCAGCCTGACTACGTCTGCTTCGTCTACGACTTTGCAGACTGCCGTTAACTACGCGCTGGGAAAGGGGAGGCTGATCGTCGCGGCCGCAGGCAATCTCGCGCAGCCCCAGTACGGCAACCCGATCCTGTATCCCGCCGCGTATCCTGACGTGCTGGCGGTGGCAGCCAGTGACTATTTCGACGGTGCAGCGTCGTATTCGGAACATCATTCCTACGTTGACCTGGCTGCGCCCGGCGGCATGGGCACGTCGGCTGCGGCCATTTACAGTACGACACGATCCTCTTACGGCTATCAGAGCGGCACGTCGATGAGCACGCCGATGGTGTCTGCGGCTGCGGCGTTGGTGTGGATCTTGAAACCGGCAGCGACTCATCAAGAAGTGGCGGACATCCTGAAGAACACAGCCGACAAGGTCGGCACCGACCCATCCGGACAGCCTCTCTCCTATGAGACCGGGCGGAATGACTATTTCGGGTTCGGACGGCTGAACGTCGGGTGGGCCGTGCGTGCGGTGTATCCACCATCGCTGACGACGAATGCCGGCCCCCAGTCGTTCCTATTGGGAGAACCGCTGACGACACAGTCTCGCATGATCGAGATCACGAATCCCAGCAACCGGGGCGTGTCGTGGCAGGCTACGGTGCTGGGCGCTGACTGGCTTTCCGTCACGCCGGGCTTCGGCACGTCCCTGTACAGCGTGCCCGGTTATCTCACACTGACGGCCGAGTTGGGAGAGCTCACGCCAGCCACTTACAGTGGACTCGTGCGGGTGCAGCCGCTCGACCCGGCAGACCTGCCAGGCTTCGAGATCTTGGTCCAATTGCGCGTCGTCGAATCAGTCAGCCTCTTGTATTTGCCGTTCGCCCGGGCTGCGCCGTGAAGATGGCCCACATTTCAGGTGCCCGGCACTTGCCAAGTGCCGGGCACCTGGGGCACAATCTCAGTTGATGAGCCATCATGTGTTTCCGCGCTGTCGATTGTGGATGGGCTGCCTGCTCGCAGCGGTGATGCTCGTGTTTGGGGCAGCCGGCTGCGGGGCGCCAGCCACGGCCACGCCAGCACCCGTCAAAACCCCCACGCCTTCGCCGAGCGCACCCCGGCCCACGGCCGCTCCCACTTCAGCCGGCGCGGCCACGGATGGCGTGCTGACCTTGACCTGGTGGGCGCCGGAGTTCATGAGTCCGGAGGCGCCACAGCCCGCCGGCCCGTTGGTTGTGGAACAACTCGATGCGTTCAGCCTAACCCAGGGGGGCAAAGTGCGCGTCCAGGTCGAGCGAAAGGCGCGTTACGGCAAAGGCGGGCTGCTAGATTTCCTTCGCACGGCACAGCCCGTAGCGTCCAGCGTCCTGCCCGACCTGGTGGCCCTGGACGTGGCTGAGTTAGAGGGAGCGGTTGCGGCGGGCGTCTTACAGCCCCTCGCCTCACTCTTGGATGATGCGATCACCGAGGGCATGTATCCGTTTGCCGTGGAAGCGGGGCAATTGGACGGGCAGCTCTATGCAGTGCAATTTTTGAGCGACTTCGATCATGCAGTCTATCTGCCTTCGCAGGTGGCTGAGCTACCGACCCAATGGTCGGACATCCTTACCCGGCAGACGGCTTACCTTTTTCCGCTTGCATCTTTGCAGGGTGGCGCCAGTGCGCGGCCTTCAGAGGCCTTGTCCCGCGCGATCTTGAGCCAATATCTGTCGGCCGGCGCGACGTTTGGATCGGATCGCCGCCTAGTGCTGGAGGCGCAGCCACTGCTGAACCTGCTCACGTTCTACGAGAATGGCGTGAAGGCCGGCTTGCTCCCGCCGAGCGCACAGGAGTTGGCCGATGGCGAGGCGGTGTGGGGTGTCTTCTCACAGGGCAAAGTCCCCCTGGCTTATGCGAGCGCGAGGCGTTTTTGGACGGGAAACGCGACGCTGAATGCGGGTTTCGCCCCTGCGCCCGGAATGACAGGGCCAGCAACGCCGATTGCCGGCGGTTGGGCCCTTGCCGTGGTGACCACCGATCCACAGCGACAGCGCGCCGCCGCCAATCTGATCGCCTGGTTGCTGAAACCCGACAACGCCAGCGCCTGGTCCACCGCGTTGGGGTGGTTGCCGACGTCGCCCGAGGCCGTGCAGATGCTCGACGATGGCCCGTACCGGGATTTCCTGGACGCACAACTATCCGCTGCGCGTGGGCTGCCCGCCGGATCGAACTATGCGACCAGCGCCGCGCGCATCCAGGCTGCGGTCCTGTCCGTGGTGAAGGGTGAGAGCGATGCTGCCACGGCGACTAATACCGCAATCAACGCACAACCCTAGCGCAAGCTTGCACCTACCGCGGCCGTGATGGGGAAGCAGGATGACGATGACACCCCAAACGCAGATGCTCCAACAGCACATCCTGGCAGTCCTCGACGCCGCAATCCGCGCGGTCGATCCTCACGAGGCAATCCTGGCGAACCTGGCGTTGCAGGACGGGCGCCTCCGCATCGGTTCGCAAGCCTACAGATTGGCGGATCTGGACCATATCGTGGTTGTCGGTGGTGGCAAGGCAGGCACACCGATGGCTGAGGCGATTTATGAAGTCCTGGGGGATCGCATCGCGGCCGGATCGGTGAATGTTAAGGTTGGGCATACATCCGCGGCAGGCGGGTGGCGCATCCGTTATGGTTCGGGTGGCGAACCAAATCCCACGCCCGGTCGCGCACAAACCGGACCTATTGAAATCGTAGAGGCTGGCCATCCCGTTCCCGATGCGACCGGGCTGAAAGGCTCAGAGCGGATCGCCGGGCTCCTGGCGGGGCTGACTGAGCGCGATCTGGTCATCGTGCTGATCTCCGGCGGCGGCTCCGCGCTGCTGCCGCTGCCCGTGCAAGGCATCGCGCTTGCCGACTATCAGCAGTTGACCAACCTGCTGCTCCGCTCGGGCGCTGACATTACTGAGATCAACGTCGTGCGCAAGCATTGCTCGCGGCTGCAAGGCGGCCAGCTTGCCCGGCTCGCCGCGCCAGCGCGTGTGGCCACGCTGATCCTTTCAGACGTGGTCGGCTCGCCGCTGGACGCGATTGCCTCCGGCCCCACGGTTCCCGATCGAAGCACATACGGCGACGCGTGGGCCGTGCTGCTGCGGTACGGCATCGCGGGCCAGGTCCCCGCAAGCGTGGCTGAGCATTTGCGTCGTGGCGTTGCGGGTGATATCCCGGACACGCCGAAGGCCGGCGATCCGCTGTTCGAGCGCGTCAATAACGTGGTCATCGGCGATAACGCGATCGCGGGTCGGGCCGCCGTGGCTGAGGCGCAGCGTTTGGGCTATCACAGTACGTTGTTAACGACGTTTGTCCAGGGTGAGGCGCGCGAGGTGGGCCGCGTTGTGGCCGGGCTGGTGCAAGGAATCGCCACCGGCCAATCCGACATCACCGCGCCCGCGTGCCTGGTCCTGGGTGGAGAGACGACGGTGACGATTCGTGGCTCGGGGCTGGGCGGCCGGAACCAGGAACTGGCCCTTAGCGCGGCCCTGGCGTTGGACAGCCACGCCCTGCCTGAAGGGGTCGAGGCTGCGGTTGTGAGCCTGGGCACCGACGGGACCGACGGCCCGACGGATGCAGCCGGGGGCATGGCGACGTTGGACACCCTGAAGCGCGCCAGGGCCGCGCAGCTCGACGTCCGCGCGGCCCTGGACAACAACGATAGTTACCGTTGCCTCGGTGCGCTCGGCGATCTGCTGATCACCGGGCCCACCCAGACGAACGTTAATGATTTGATCTTCGTCTTTGTCAGATAGACCTCCGAGATCTCCCGGACCCAGGCGGTCTCGTTATCTGCTACGCGATGTAGGAGTACGCCGGCACCGTGTCCGTGCGGGCCAACCCGCGGCCATCCTGGTAACTGACTTCCCAGCTAGGCGTCCAGGCGAGAGCGACCAGGTGCACGTCGACGTCGCTCTTGCGCGGCGCAACCTTGACCTCTTCCACCTGCTCGGCGGATTGGGTCCACTCTTGGGTGGCCTCGCTCATCTCCGCTTCCATGTCGCTCTGGAGGGTGGCGAGGTCTTTTTCTATCCGCCCGATTTCAGCCTTGGACTCATCGATGTTGGCCTGCGCCTGGGCTGTGATGCGGCGCTTGGTTGCGACTTTGGAAAGGCTGCTGACGCTCTTGCGTCTGCGCGAGCCAAACAGCCCGAACAGCCCTGCGACGCTGTCCAGCCCTGAGAGGATCTCCTCGCCCACGCGTCCGGTCAACTGCGCCTTGTCTTCGGAGAGCTGCCCTTCCTCCTTGGCCTTCCGGTCGGCCAGACGCTGCAACTTCACATCGTATTTCTTCCGGATGTCATCGACCAGTTGGTCGCGCGTCTCACGCGCGACTTGCTGGCAGCGCGCCCGGAAATCGCGCTCGTTCTCGCCCGGCTTCGCATACAGTTTGAGCGCAGGATTGTAGAGCAGGGTGAAAGCCTGGTTGCGATACAGGTGGTCGGTCAGATCGCTGGACATCTTGCTCAAGCCGCGCGCGGCGCTGATGCTGGCCGGGATGCCGCCCGCAAACAGCGCGTCGCTCGGTGGCTGCGTTTCGAGATCGCGTTCCTTGAGTTCGACGGGTTGCGCGTCACGCCAGTCGACGGAGGGCGCATCGGGATCCAAGGGCAGCATCAGCGCGAACTCCTGGGTCTCATCCAGCCCTAACTTGCGGTCGGTGAACGCGATGCTGGCCAGACCCACCAGCGCGGGCAGAAAGACCAACTGCTGGCCCGTCGCCGTGATGCGTCCGCCCACCTTCGACTCCAGGACGCGGAGCGACTCGCTCTCGCGAATGGTCACCGGCAGGAACACCTGGTTGACCCCGGGTGGCGCAATGGGAGGCATGTTCAAGAACCCCGCTGGCCCGGCGCCGGTCACAGGCGCGGGCGCGGCAACCTGCGTGGCGAATGCCGTGCCTGCGGCTTCTGCCGTTGCGGTTTGCCCGGCTGGCCGGCGCGCTGGGGCCGCGGGAGCGGCCGGCTTGCGGTCGGCCATCAACTGCTTCACCTGCAGCCGCGTGAGCGGCCCGCGCAAGTAGCTCATCGCCCAGCGGGTTTGGAAGACCACCGGTACGCTTTGATTGATGTTGTGGAGCAGGAAGACCCGGCTTTCGAGCGATGTGATCAACTTTTCGAGCACCCTTACGTCCGAGAGCGTGCCGGCCTCGGCCATCGCACCCTCGAGCCCGGCCAACAGCCGCGCCTTGTCACGCTCGGCTTGCAGCTTGCCGATGAACCACGTCCCCGCGTTCGTCAGCCCCTTGTAGTCCAGGTCCACCGGGTTCTGGGTGGTGAGCATGATGCCGCAGCCGAAGGCGCGCGCCTGTTTGAGCAGGGTCAACATGGGCCGCTTACTCGGGGGGTTGGCCGATGGTGGGAAGTAGCCGAACACCTCGTCCATGTACAGCAGGGCGCGCAAGGAGGTCGTGCCGGGCTGGCTGCGCATCCAACTGATGAACGATTCGAGCAAGATCGTCACGAAGAACATCCGCTCCGCATCACTGAGGTGGGCAATGTAGAAGATGCTGTGCCGCGGCTTGCCCTCGGGCGTGTAGAGCAGGCTGGGAATATCGAGCGGATCGCCTTTGAGCCACGAGGTAAAGCTCGGCGACGCAATGATGTTGTTCAGCGCCATGGCCAGCCCGAAGCGATCCTTCTCCGGGAAGAAGGTCTCGAGGTTGAGCACGCCTACCTGCTGGAACGGCGGTTTCTGCACGCCTCTGATCAGCTTTGCCAGGTCCATCGTCTCGTTCTTACGCCAGGCGTCTTCAAGCAGGGTGGAAAGCAGGATGTGCTCTCTGCTGCGCACGGGATCCGCCTCGATGCCCGCCAGCCCGAGCAAGGCAGACACTGTGCCCTGAATGCGCTCGCGCAATGTCTCGCCTTCGGTGTCCCAGTCCAGGCCGGGGGAGTTGAAACTGCTCATGATGCTGACCGGCAGGCCGGCTTCGGAGCCGGGGGTGTAGATTGCGAAGTCCGCCGAGGCCTTGAGCGCCCGGATACGATCCCCTCCCTGGTCCCAGCTTGCCAGTCCGTCGCTCCACAGCTTGGCTTGCGCTGCGGCAAACTCCTCGGGCGTGAGCCCCTTGCGCCGCGCATCGTCGGCGTTGATCCACGGCAGGAAATCCTCGGGCAGCAGGTTCGGGAAGGTGAGCAGAAGGTTGGTGATATCGCCCTTGGGGTCGATGAGTAGGGCCGGCACGCTGTCGAGCGCTGCTTCCTCCAGCAGGTCCAGGCATAACCCCGTCTTGCCGCTGCCCGTCATGCCCACACAGACGGCATGGGTCGTCAGGTCGCGCGCGTCATAATTGACGGGCTTATCCAGCAATTTTCTGGTCGCCAGGTCGTATTCTTTTCCCAGGTAGAAGCTGCCGAGTTTTTCGATCAAGGCCATGATTGACTCCTTTAGTCGCGAAGCAACATTGCATCCACTATGTCGATAGGAACCTGGCGCGTTTGCTGCACCGTTCGCCGCCAGGCGAGCACACGCGGCAGGCCGAGCAAGCCCGCCATCTGCCCGCGCAAACGAGCGCGCGCTGCAGCGCCGCGCCATGCCCGCAAGGCATCGAGTGTCACGCGCCACTGCGCCCCAATGATACGCCTAAAGTGCCTGCGAATCAACGGGCCGGGCATGTCTTTGGCAATGACCCACATCGTATTGCGGCCCGTGTAGTAGCTCGCCAGCACACCGCCGCCCGTCGCGCTCAGGTGGTGGTAGAGCCGCGCCGCGGGCGCAAAGCGTGCCTGCCAGCCCAATAACCGGAGCCGCCATGCCAGGTCCACATCTTCCAGGTACATGAAAAGCCGCTCGTCGAACCCGCCCGCTGCTTCCCACGCGGTCCGGCGATAGGCCACGCCGCCGCCACAACCGCCAAAGACCTGTGTGCTGTTATCGTATTGCCCGCGGTCGACCTGCCACACACCCCGATTGCGCGGGATGCCGTCCGCACCCATGTCATCGCCCACGTTGTGGAGCGTGTCGCGGCGATCGAACAGCAGCATCTTGCTCGCCACTGCCCCCGCATGAGGATCCGCCTCGGCTACATCGACCAGGGCCGCAAGCCAGCCCGGCTCAGGCTCCGTATCGTTGTTGAGCATCACGAGCAGATCGCCGTTTGCTGCGCGAGCGCCCGCATTGCAGCCGGCGGCCAAACCGCTATTTTGGGTCAACACGACGACCTTGACTTCGGGATAGTGTTCACGCACGTAGGCGACCGAGTCATCTGTGGACGCGTCGTCGACCAGAATGACCTCCATCAATGCCTGCCCATAGGTTTGGCGCCGCAGTGCATCCAGGCAGGTGTCGAGAAATCGCCGGCCATTGTAGTTCGGAATAATAACGCTGACCTGGGTCATGCGGCAAGCTTCATGGATGCTATGTAATCGGCCAGCGCTGCCTGCCAGGGCCGAAGGGTGATCCCCAGGCTGGCTCCTGCCGTGTTTGCCAGCACAGCGTGCAGGGGAGGCCTGGACGGTCGCGGCCAGTCAGCGCTCAGGATCGGCGTGATGGGCAGGTCCGGCTTCCCCGCCAGCCGCATGATCTCGCGCGAAAACTCATATCGCGAGCAGAAGCCGCTGTTGGTCAAGTGATAGATGCCGAAATGGCCTGTTTCAGCTAGGCGCGCCATCGCGACGGCCGCGTCGGGAGCGTACGTTGGATTGCCGAATTCGTCGGCAGCAACGCGCAACTCGCCGTACTTCTCCGCGCCCGCGAGAATCTTGGTGATGAAGTTGTTGCCTCCCGGACCGAACAGCCAGGCCACGCGCACGATGTAGAACTGCCGCAGCAGATCGCGCACGATTTGCTCTCCGGCTGCCTTGCTCCGCGCATAGGTGCTCATCGGGTTTGGGGCGTCCCACTCGCGGTAGAGTTCGCGGCGGGAGCCGTCAAAGATCTCATTCGAGCCAACGAACATCATGGCCGCGCCGGTCCGTTGGGCTGCGAGCGCCATGTTTTGCGTCCCGAAGGCGTTGACCCGGTACGTTAGCTCGGGGTCCTTCTCTGCGCCATCCACATCGGTGAACGCCGCGGCATGGACGATCAGTTGAGGCGCAAACCGCGTGATGCGCCCCACCACTCCCGGGTCGGTGATATCGTCGCCCGGCAGATCGACCGGCAGCAGGTCATGCGCCGCAAACGCGGAGAGAAGCTGGCGGCCGAGCTGCCCGTTGTGCCCGGTGATGACAACACGCATAAAGGTGCAATCCTCCCATAGAGGCCTCCGAGGTCTCGAAGACCTCGGAGGTTCGTTTAGCGTCGCAGCAATGCGCGTAACTCCGCGCGGATGGCTGCTAGCTCCGGGTCTTCCGGCTCTGATCGGTGCGGTCCCGTTAACGGCACGAAGCGCACGTCGCCAAGCCGCCTGGCGTGTAACAGGCCGGCGTCATCCTTCTCGATGCACCACAGCACCTGGTCCCAATGTACCACGCCCACGGGAATGACCAGGCGGCCGCCCTTGCCGAGCTGCTGGATGAGTGCTGGCGGGACCTCGGCAGGTGCGGCGGTCACCATGATCGCGTCGTATGGCGCGTGTTCCGGCCATCCCAGCCAGCCGTCGCCCGTTTGAACCGCGACCGGGTAACCCAGTTGCTGCAATCGCTCGCGCGCGGTGGCGGCGAGGAGGGGCAGCGTTTCGATGCTCCAGACATGCGGGGTGATATGCGCCAGGACTGCTGCCTGGTATCCTGATCCCGTGCCGACCTCCAGCACGCGGCTGTCCCTCTTCAGGCCCAGGGCTTGCGTCATTCAGCGCGACGATGTACGGCTGCGAGATCGTTTGGTTCAGACCGATCGGCAGCGGCGCGTCCTCATAGGCGGCGTCCGCAAATTCGTGCGGGACGAACAGATGCCGGGGAACCGAGGCCATGGCATCCAGCACCACGGGGTCGGTGACGTCCAACCATCTTGGCGGCCAATGAGAACGCGTCGTTGTCATGGTGCGACCAGACGCCTCTTTAGTATGCGCGTGCAAAGACCGCCACGCGGTCTGTCCGTTTGCCGGTGTAGAAACAGACTCCCTCGCCTTCCGGCTTCTCGAACGGGAAGCAGCGGATGGTCGCTTTCGTCTCTTCCTTGATGCGGTCTTCGTCCTCGCTGGCGCCGGCCCAGTGGACGCGGATGAAGCCGGCCTGGCCTTCGAGAATCTGCTTGAACTCGTCGTAACTCCGGGCGGTGTGTGTGTTCGCATCGCGGAATGTCGTCGCGCGTTGCAGCATGGCCGCCTGGATGGCCGTGAGCATGCCTTTTGTCGCCTCGGCGACACCGTCCACCGGCACGCCGAACGTCTTGCCTTCCTTGCCGGGCATGTCGCGACGCGCGAAGACGACTGCGTTCTGCTCGACGTCGCGCGGACCGATCTCGATGCGCAGTGGCACCCCGCGCATTTCCCAGTCGTTGAACTTGAAGCCGGCGCTCAGCTCGTCGCGGACGTCCAGCTTGACGCGCACACCCGCGGCTTTGAGCGTCTCAGCCACGCGGCCGGCATACTCGGCCACCGAGGGTCGCTCGGCTTCTTTGCGCCAGATCGGCACGATCACGGCCTGATACGGCGCAAGCCTTGGCGGCAGCATCAAGCCCTGGTCATCGCCGTGGGCCATGATGATGGACCCAACCATGCGTGTGCTCACGCCCCAACTGGTTGTCCACGCGTGATCCAGCTCGTTGTTTTGGTTCAGGAACGTGATGTCAAATGCCTTGGCGAAGTTTTGGCCCATGAAGTGACTGGTGCCGGATTGCAGCGCCCAGCCGTTGCCGGTCATCGCCTCGATCGTGTAGCTGTCGATGGCGCCCGCGAACTTCTCGCGTTCGCTTTTCTTGCCCTGAATTACCGGGATAGCCGCCTCGTTGACCGCAAAATCGGTGTACACCCCCAACATGCGGATCGTCTCTTCGATGGCTTCCTGCTCGGTTGCATGTGCGGTGTGGCCTTCCTGCCACAGGAATTCCGTCGTCCGCAGGAACAGCCGTGTGCGCATCTCCCAGCGCACTACATTGGCCCACTGGTTGATCAGCAGGGGCAGGTCGCGATACGAGCGAACCCACTGGCTGTACATGTGTCCGATGATCGTCTCGGAGGTCGGCCGGACCACCAGCGGCTCATCCAGCTCTTTGCCCCCGCCATGTGTCACGACAGCCAACTCTGGCGCGAAGCCTTCGACATGCTCCGCTTCCTTTTGCAGGAAGCTCATCGGAATGAGCAACGGGAAGTACGCGTTCACGTGCCCCGTTTCTTTGAAGCGCCGATCCAACGCGGCTTGAATGTTCTCCCACAGGGTGTAACCGTACGGCCGGATAACCATACAACCCTTGACCGGCGAGTAGTCTGCCAGTTCCGCCTTCTGCACCACGTCAGTGTACCAGCGCGAATAGTCCTCACTCCGCGGTGTTACGCCCTTCTCTGCCATCAGAACTTCTCCTATCCTCGAAACCCATGCCTGGGATTGGAATCATGGTATGCTGCGGCGCGCCGCAACCTGCGACCCGGTCACCGGCAACCTGGCTATGATGCCCTCCTGCCCTGGGCCGGTTACCCGAGGGGCGGAGGGCCGGGAGGTGTTGGGGGTGTTTTCAGTGCGGAGATGACCTGCGCCGGGGTGTCCACGATCGTGGCCAGGCCAGCGATGGATGCGCCAAGGTCTGAGTGCGACGTCAGCGCAGCAACGAGCGACCGCCACTCCGCTCCGAGCAGGACCAACGGCCTGCCGTTCAACGAGCGCGTTTGCAGCAAGCTCCACACCAGCGTCACCTCTGACAGTGTACCAATGCCACCGCGCACCGCCACAAAGCCATCCGCACGCTCGATTATCGTTTCGAGGCGCTCGAGCAGGGACGGGGCCTTGACCTCACCGGTCAGCCACTTGTTGCACGGGAGGGGATCAAAGATCGCACAGGTCACGCCGATGGCCTGCCCACCGGCTTCGGCCGCGCCGCGGCTGACCGCAGCCATGCTGCCGCCGTACCCGCCGGAAAGGACGGTGTAGCCTGCGCCTGCCAGCCCGCGGCCGAGCTCGTACGCTTCGGCCCACAACGGGCTATCCTCGTCTCGACGAGAACTGCCGAAAACCGCGATCGTCTTCATCCCACTTCCATCATAGAACTTCCCGGGTTGAATCGCAGCGCAGTCGAAGGCGCCTCACCGGCTGCTGCTGACGAGCTTCCACGCGCCACCGCCTTGCTCCAACTCGATCACCCGATACCCATAAGTGTTAAGCACCCGCGTCGCCTGATAGACCGTCTCAACCGTGGTGCTGCGGTTGTAGACATGCTGGTGCCCGTGGATCAGCAACAGCGGCTGGTACTTCCGCATTAACTGCAAGTAACTCTCGAACCCCTGGTGCGGGATATCCTCACCATCGTGGATCCCGCGTGGCGGTGCGTGCGTGATCAGGATGTCCAGGTAGCGGCCGGTGCGCAGCTTGTTCAGCATCAACTTCAGGCCCAGCCGCGCGGCCTGCAGCCGCACCTCTCCTTCCGTATACTGGAACGGCCTGTCGGGTGTGTAGCGCCGGCAGCCTTCGAGTCCGGCCAGCAGCAGCCCTCCGTGGTCGCTCCGCCGCAAGTGCAGATTGGTCGCCCAGCTAATCGTGTTATGCGCTGGGGATCCCCCAGGGTCGCTCGGCGGCATGACCCTGTCGTGATTGCCGTGGACATAGTAGAGCGGGACGTCCAGCAGCCCGACGATGTACTCCAAATAGTAGTACGGCAAGTCGCCGCAAGCCAGGATCAGATCGATCTTCCCCACACGCTCGCGGATGTATGGGCCGTAGAGAACCGGCTCGACCTTGTCACTGACCGTCAGAATACGCATGCTCTCTCACGACGGGCCGGCGGACGTCACTTGCCCGGCAAGTGTGGAGTATATCATGTGGTAAAGAGGTCGTCAACGAAGGACGACTCGGTTCCAGATTGTGTTGGTGGCCTTGCGGTCCGCCGGCAGCCCACTACATATGGGGTTCCGCTGGCGGCCCTTGTGGCACATATAGTGGCCCAATAGTGCGTACGAAACCCACCAACAGACTTTGGAACCGAGTCCGAAGGACGCGGGGGGCTGCGGGGGGATTATGAGAGAGTCTCTGGGTCCGGCGGCCGCGATAATTAGCACCAGGTGCTGGTTCAGGAAGTGGTTCGGAGATCTGACGACTTGACCCTCAAGTCGCAAGTGCGTATAATGTGGACAAACATCATCATACTACTAGAGGTGACTATGCTTAAGACGATTCAAATCACGCTCCCGCAGGAGTTGCTGCTCAAAATTGACCAGACCGTGACTGAGCTGGAGACCAATCGCTCGGCCTTTGCGCGCCAGGCATTCGAGGATGCCCTCTTCCACCGGCGTATCGAGCAAATGGAACAGCAGGACGCCGAAGGCTATGCGCGTCGACCGCAAGACCCGGATGAGATCGCACAGTGGGAGAGCGTCCAGGACTGGGGTGATGGCTATGAAGCGCGGTGAAGTGCGCTGGGTGACCTTCGAGCACCCCGACAAGCGGCGCCCCGCAGTGATCCTGACCCGTGACTCGGCTGTTGGGTATCTGTCCACTGTTACAGTTGCATCCATCACGACCACCATTCGCCAAACGCCATCTGCGGTGCGCCTGGGGCCGGAGGATGGGTTGCCAGAGGATTGCAGCGTGAATCTGCACAACATACAGACCGTGACGCAGACCACCGTCGGCGCTTTGATCGCGGTGTTGACCGAAAGCAGGATAGCGCAGGTCGAGTCCGCGCTGCTCTTTGCTTTAGGTATGGACCGCCATGCGCGCTGACAGGTTGGGCATCACCTGCCGCTTCTTCCCTGGGGCATCAAACCCAGGATGCCGCCCCAATCGTGCCAGAACACCTTGGCCAGGTAAGAGAATGCCTCGTTCGAGGAGACCACGAGCGACACCTCCCTGTTCAGCTTGGCGGATACCTCGCCGCCGTTGAGGCTGCCGGCCATCACCCACCCCTGCCCGCCGATCTGCGCGAGCAACATCTTGTTATGGATGCCCAGGCCCGTCGGGTTGGCGCGGCGCACCTCCAGGTCTAGCCCCTCGGCGCGGGCCACCGCGGTCAGGTATTCCGCTGTGCGCAGGTTGCTCCGCGAGCTCGCCAGGTCGTCGAAGAAGGCGTCGAGGAGCAGCCGGACGCGTGCGCCGCGGCGCGCGGCGTTGATGTAGGCCTGCAGCCGGGGATTGGGATCGGTCTCGACGCTGCTGCTGGATGGCCCCCAAAAAGTGGGTTCATCCAACTGTTCAATTAGCAGCTCGTCGCCCGCACCTGCACGCCCGACCAGGCCCAGAAGGCAGTCAACCGTACGCAGCGAATGCTCGGGCGATTGACACACCTCAAAATGAAACCGGCCCTGGATCGCCAGCGGCTCGGGAAAACGCACAGCGTAGCGGTCACCACCACTGATCAAGATGGGCGAGAAGTCTGGCGGGGCCGCGCCCAGGTCAGGATCGGACGCGACGTAGGGCCAGACGTCGAGGTGCGTTGCATCCATGTCGGCGGCCATGATTTCCCGAACGCGTGCCACGACGACCGGAGCATCGGTTGCCAGGTAGACGCCGCGCCGCCCCAGGGTGCCATCGGACTTGTCATCATTTGGGAATGAATCGGGGCTCGGATTTTCCGTGCCGATCAGGGCCAGCCGGTCGTCCACCAGCCACAGCTTGGCGTGCTGGTACAGGTACCGGTCGTGGATGTCGGCGCTGTTATCGGCGCGCATGTAGTAGATCTGCCCCCGGCCTCCGCGATGCGCCCGATCACCCACCGCTGCTGGTCGATGACGCCGCCGGGCGGTGCGCCCTCCAGCAGTATGATGACTGCCACGCCCTTTCGGGCCTGCTCGGCCAGGATGTCGCCGAGGGTCGCGTTTTCCAGGGTGTAGCCTTCGAAATGGATGCTGCTCGTGGCTGAGCGCAGGTGCGCGGCCAGAACGTCGAAAGCGTGGTCAGGCGCGACGAACACCTGCAACTGGGCCACTTGGTCGCCCACTGCGGGCAGGAAGAAGCGGTCCAGCGACCCACCGGGGTAGCGCGCACGGCGGCCCCGCCAGATGTCCTCAGGATCTTGCGCCCAATCCTCAGCCGAGTCAGTGTCTGGCATGGGTAACCCGGTCCGCTCGTCAAGCTTCCTGCAGAGGATTTGGCCCTCCTGATGGAAGGCCGAGGTGGGCGTGTACGGCGCAACGCTCGCCCCGCGCCACCCACCGGCGGCCGTATCGCCTCCTTCGTAGACCAGCACATCGCTGACCTGTCCGTCAGGCCGGCTAAGGATCAGTCGACCGCCCGTGTTGGCGAATTGGAGCACGCCTCCCTTCAGGTTGGGCGTGCTGGGACTTGTATCCGTGCCGTACTCGCAGTCCGGGAGCGCGCCAAACGACTTCTTGAATGCGACGGCCTCGCGTGCGCACCACAGCGCGCCATGGGGCGCCAGGGCGAGCCCGCCGGCGAATGTGGTTGTTCGGCTGCCGGCGGAAAGCTGCCAGCCGTCCAGGGGCACGGCGAAGTCGTTCGGGTTGTAGATCTGAAAAGCTTCGTCTGCTTCGCCGCTGACGAAGCCGTCGTGAAACAAAGCCGAGACCAGGACGGCCCTTGCTTGGGAGTTCGATATTAGGGGGAGCCGGATCATAGGTGGCGGCGCGACATCCTGGGCTGAGGCGAGCAGCGCCAGGCAACCAAGCAGTGCGACAGCGAGAGCAGCGACGAGCCGGCGAGTCATTGGCGGCCTCCATGCGGGGTGATTAGCCCAGTATAGCACCTTAAGAGCACGCCAGGACTCATCTCCTTATATGAGACATGACCCGGCCATCTGAATGGGATCGCCGGACTGGGCGCCGGCAGGCACGACGAAGAGGCTGACCATGACCAGGACAGCTAAGTGAGCAGAGGGTCGATCAGAGGGATTCGTAGCCGTTATCTGAGTGTCGTTGGTGAATCGAGAGGAGCGCACCGTGGGGACATGCCAGGACGCATGCCTTGCAGCCCAGGCAGCGGGATGAATCCACTGCGGGCAGGTCGCCGCGCTCGAACTGCATGATGGCGCGCGGTTTGCACACACGCCACCGCGGAACACGATGAGCAAGATTGGCAGAGTGCCGGTTCGACGTAGAGAGTAGGGCGCACGAATCAACTCCGTGGGGCGGATTATAGCTTCTGCGGGGGATCGCGTGCAAACGCGTGCCAGCAGGATACTCGAACCTCAGGCCCTGTTGGCACACGTTCACTTGAGCAGCGGTATCTCCACCGGATCTTCCTTGGGCTGGCAAATCCCGCAGTAGAGCGCATTGCCCACCACCAGCGCCTTCTGAACCCCCTCGTCGTTGCGGTAGAGCGCCTCGATATGCGGCAGGCTGCGAGCATGTTCGCGGCACACTCCCCGACCGCAAAACCGGCAGGCGCCCTGGGCTGGTCGATCGCAGTGCCAGCAGTTCATGATTCCTCCTGATTTCGGACGCGCAGAGCTAGGACCCTAAGTCCAGTATCCGGCGGCTGGACTCGCGCTCCAGGCCCTGCGCCACGGCAAATTGTTCCGCCACGAGCCGGTCAAAGTCGACTTTGTCCAACGCCAGAGTGCTGATGTGGGTGAGTGCACGAGACGGACGCGGTGCGCGGCACCGACAGCAGCAGCGCGATTTCTCCTAAATATTCCCCGGGCCCGCGTTGGGCCACTGTGATCGTCTCACCTGCGCGCTCGGCCAACACCTCCACCCGTCCGGATTGGATGACGTAGAACGTTTCGCCAACCTCACCCTGGCGCATCAGGTACGCCCCAGCCAGGTAACCCTCTTCGCGCATCTGGGCGGCGATATGCTGGATTTGCGAGCCGTCCATCTCTGCGAAGAGCGGGATGCGCCGCAGTAGCTCGGCGCGCGTCACCGACCGGTCCAGTTTGTCGCGCATGGCGAACCGGTCCTTCACCATGCGTTCGAAATCCCCGCGGCTGAGGCAGAGGAGGGTCGTGGGCACGGTGGCGACACAACTTGCTGTACGTGGCACGTCGCGCAGCAGGGCGGTTTCGCCGAAATGGCCGCCGCGCCCTAACTGATTGACGACCGCACTGATTCCTCGCTCGTCGCGCTGGCGCACCTCCACGTGCCCCTGGTGAACGATATAGAAGCGGTCCCCGGCCTCGCCCTGGCGGATGATCGCCTCGCCCGCGGCGTATCGCGTGGGGATGAGGCGCGTGGCTAATGCCGCGAGTTCGTCTTGATTCATAGTGGCGAGGAGCGGCATGCCGCGCAGGAGGAGAGTGACATCCCGATTGGTCGCGGCGAAGCCCGAGCTGAGCGCTGAGGCCCGCGGCATGAGCCGGAAGAGATACTGCGTGCCGATCTCCCGCACTTCCCACGGCAGGCCGTCGAACGCGCAGCGCAGCGCGGCGAGGGTAAAGGGCTCCCCCATCTCGGCCGCGGCCAGATCTAGCAGTGTGCTAAGCGCCGCGGCGTACGCTTCGCCCCGACGGATGAGCGGAAGATCGGGGGGCAGCGCGTCCTGCAACTGCCCCGCCCCCAGGCTCACCCGCCAGCCCGCTGCCAGGGCATAGCCGTTG
Source organism: uncultured Chloroflexia bacterium (assembly GCA_963774265.1). Classification (GTDB taxonomy): domain Bacteria; phylum Chloroflexota; class Anaerolineae; order CG2-30-64-16; family CG2-30-64-16; genus JALOOB01. The sequence goes on from CAVZDU010000001.1 coordinate 909,257, forward strand.
AACTGCCCTGCAATCGCAGCCGCGCTGCGACGGCCCGCGATCTCGATCAGGTGGGCATGTATTCCGCCGGCCGTCGCCGCAAATGCTTGTTGCAGCCGGCGCGCGTCGCCGCTAAGCGCAAGATCGCCCTCCCGACGCGCCAGGCGGTTTTCGGCCGAGACGGCGTCGGCGGCGACCGCGCGGGTGTATGCCAGGTGGTGCAAGTAAAGCCCCGACGCCAGGAGCAGGTAGGGGAGAGCCGGTGGCAGGTGCGTGAGCGCAAAAATCGCCAGTCCCGCAAGCGCGGTCGTCACGGCGGTCCAGGCCGGCGCAGCGCGCGTCCTCCAGAACGCGGCGAGCGTGGGGATCAGCAGCGCCGCGGCCAGCCACGGAAGCTCCACCGCGTTGAACGCCAGGTATGCCGCGGCGTCGCCTCCCTTCCAGCCGGCCTGCACGAGTACGACGAATAGGCAGTAGCCCACCCCGGCGCCGAGCCCTACGGCCGCCTTTTCGGCCGCGGTCGCTTCCCGCAGGTTGGCGCCGGCAAACAGCAGCGCAGCCCCTAACAATAGCCCGGCGCTGCTCAATAGTCCGAAAGCTGTGTGAGGGTTGCGCCATTCGCCGGCGGCGGAAGTGAGGCCAGTGAGCTCGAACAACGCGAGTGCGAGCGCGGCCGCGGCCCAAACGGTGTAGGCGGCTGCGAAGCGTGAGCCCGCATAGCCGCGGGCGCTTCGCCAGCCGAACCAGGTCGCCGCGATCAGCGCGGCAACCCCGACCAACTGCGCGACGAGCGGGTAGTCCAGCAACTCCGGCAAGGCCGCCAGAAGGGTGCTCGCGAGGAGGAGCAGTGCGAACACACGCCAGAGACTGCGGAACAGGCCGCGACGCTGGGCCGCGGCCAACCAGCCTCGGACCAGCCGGTATGGGATCGCGCCAAGGACTGCCACAAATAAGGCGCTGATCACGACCCCGAGCAGCCCCAGCGCCCAGCGCCCGGGTCCGGCCCCGCCTTCCCATAGGCTGCGCACGCCTTGTACTAAGCGCGTCTGCCAGAAAACCAGGCCAGCGTAGACGGCGTAGACCGTCCAGGCTGCTGCCAGCAGGCCAAACACCACGAAAATCTGCTCTTCGGCCGTCAACCTGGCCCGCTGCTGTGGCTGCGCCATGCGGGGCAGGCGCATCTCACGTACTTTTGCCGGCAGGCCGATACGCAAGAACTCCATGGATTTGCGTCGCAACTGGGAGATTCCCAGCCAATCCATGAGCAGGTAGTAACCGTCCAGTTCCAGTAGGGGGTTGAGGTTAATAAAGACCAGGATGTAGCAAGTAAAGGCGAACTTGAAGAGCAGGGGGTTGGGCGGCAGCACCGGCCAGGCGACCATAACCAACGTGACCAGTCCGGCCAGGATCAACCCGGAGTATGGGCCAGCCCAGGTGACTGCCAGGCGCGCGCGCTTTCCCTCAAGCCACATATCGGTTGTGTCCACGAAGAACGCGGGCATACCGAAGTAGATCATCACGCCGGCCCGCCGGACCTCACGGCGGTAGTGCTTGACCGTCAGGGCATGTGCCAACTCGTGCAGGAAAACCGCGACGAACTGGGCGGCAATGAGCATGACAAGGCCAAGTCCATATGAACCGGCTTCGCTCACCAGGCTGTATCTACCTGATATGAACAGCTTGCCGTATAAGACCAGGCCTACCAGGCTGAGCACCACATAGAGGATCTGTGCCGGCTTGGTGAATAGCAGCCAGCCCGCGGCTTTATAGAGACGATCCAGCGCGCCGTCCAGTCCGCTGATCGCCAGGGGGGTTTGCAGGAAGGCGTGCCAGAGGCGCCCCAGGCGCACACGCAAGCGGCGTCCCTCCAGGCTCTCATGCACTTGCCGGTAGACGCCCACAGGTTTGTCAGTCAGGAATCCGTTGATCCTGAGCCCGGTCACTAGCCCGGCGACGCGGCCGAACGCGAAGGAGCCGTATTGGCCAAAATAGGCCACCACCAGATCCTTCACCGTCCGCGTGCCGTCCATTAGCTCCCACAGGAAGGCATCCCGGTCGCTGAGTTGATAATAGGTTTTCGTCGTAGGGTTTTTGATAACAGTGTAAGGACCGTCCCGACCGTCCAGCCGGCTCGCGATCACGCCAGGCACAGCCTGTGGTCGGACCATCGCCACGTCGAACCGCTCCTGCAACCATGCCCACAACCCCGTACGACCCTCATCGGGCCGTCCGGCGTCGAGCCGCAGGTTTTCCCAGAGCGATGTGGCAGCCATGTGTCTGTTTCGCCCCTCACTCCCCTTGCGGGGATGTTCCACGCGCGGCAAGACCGACAGAGCCAAGGAGTGGAAACATTCACCTGTTTCTACCCCTTGGACCTCAGTCGGTCAATGTATCTTTTTCGTCAGTACTACACCAGCGTGCCCGGCAGCTTGCTCAGAACGATCGCGAGTTGCTGTGCGGAGAGCTGGGCTAATTGTTGTGCCGAGAGACTGGCGGCTTGTTCAGCCGTCATGGCCGACAATTGCTGGGCCGACATATGGCTGAGCTGCTCGGCGGATAGGGCGACCATCTGCTGCGCCGACATGTGACTGAGTTGCTCGGCGGAGAGGCTGGCCATCTGCTGGGCCGACATGTGGCTCAGTTGCTCGGCGGAGAGGGCGGCCATCTGCTGGGCCGACATGTGGCTCAGTTGCTCGGCGGAGAGGCTGGCCATCTGCTGGGCCGACATGTGGCTCAGTTGCTCGGCGGAGAGGCTGGCCATCTGCTGGGCCGACATATGGCTCAGTTGCTCGGCGGAGAGGCTGGCCATCTGCTGGGCCGACATGTGGCTCAGTTGCTCGGCAGAGAGGCTGGCCATCTGCTGGGCCGACATGTGGTTCAATTGCTCGGCGGAGAGGGCGGCCATCTGCTGGGCCGACATGTGGCTCAGTTGCTCGGCGGAGAGGGCGGCCATCTGCTGCGCCGACATGTGGCTCAGTTGCTCGGCAGAGAGGCTGGCCATCTGCTGCGCCGACATGTGACTGAGCTGCTCGGCGGAGAGGCTGGCCATCTGCTGCGCCGATATGTGGCTGAGCTGCTCGGCCGAGAGGCTAGCCGCTTGCTGGGCTGCCTGGCTGGCAGCGGTGGCTTGGCCGCTCAAAGCTGAGAGGAGGCCGAGCGCGGTGGCCTTGGAGACGCGCTCGTCCAGGACGCCAGCGAAAGAGTCCATAGTCTCGAAATCGATAGCCTTCAATGCGGCGCTCTCGGACGCAGTCAGATCATAACCTGTCAACGCCACATCGGGCCGTGCAAACAGCGCATTGCGGAACGCGCTATCGGTCACGGCCCTGCCGATGATCGCCTCCATCGCTTGCTTGGACATCTTGGTGCTCCTTTTTGGGCTCGAGGTGTTTATTTGTTCGACTGGCCCCATGTTACGGCAAAAGCTGCGCCCGCGCTGCGATGCGCGCCACACCGGCGGAGTGATCTACATCACACCCCGGTCAATAGTTGATCTTCCGCCACAGCCCGACGCGATCCAGGATCGTGATCTTCTGGCCGACCAACTCGATCAGACCTTGATCCCGGAAAGTCGAGAGAACCTTGTTGACCGTCTCTCGGGAACTGGCGACCCAACTCGCAAGCTCCGCCTGTGTCAGGCCCAGATCCAGCTCCAGGCCGCTCCCCCGCGGGGACTGCGCGCCGAAACGGTCAGCCAGCTCCAGGAGTCGCATGGCGACCCGGCCATTGGCGTCAAGAAAGGCCAGGCTCTCAGCGTATGCCGTCGTGTACCGCAATCGTGCGGCGAGAATCTCGAGGAGCCGCACCGCCAGGCGAGGATGATCCTCCAACTGTTGAAAGAAATCCTCCCGTCGCAGAGCTAAAGTCTGGGTAGGTTCCACCGCCACTGCACTGGCAGAGCGGGGGCGACCGTCGAGAAAACCCAGTTCGCCGATGACTTCGCCCGGGCCGTAAACGTTCAAGGAAATCTCCTGGCCGGATTCGCTGAGAATGAAGATGCGCACCCGGCCCGATTCGATGATGTAGAGGGTTTGGCCCGGGCTATCCTTGTGGAAGATGAAAACTCCCTTGCCGAATACGCGCGTCACCAGGCAAGTCGCAACTTCGGCAAGCTCTGAATCGGACAGGCCGTTAAGGAGCGAGGACTTGCGTAACTTGTCTATTCCTGGCATCGAGACCTCATTGCTTTCGGCGTCCTATCTTGCTTTCAGCCAATCATATTCAACAACCTTATCAGCGCCTCGATGTTCTTGCGTTTCCCCTCATCACGGAGGCGCCGAGCAGCAGTCGTGAAGTAACGGTGCTCGCGGGAGAACTTCAGTTGACGACGATACCATTCAGTCTCGCTCACTGGTGCGCCAAGGGCCGCCAGTTCGGCGCGCAGGGCCTGGCTCCGGTCGAGAGCATCATCCCGACCGAGGTTATCCAGGTCAGCGTCGGCGAGGATCTCCTCGAGGGGCGTGCGTGGAGACTGCGGCAGGCGGGTGGCCAGGATCATGCCTTGCACCGCCGCCACCTGCTCCGACGTGAAGCCGAACCGGGGCAAGACCTGTGCCGCGATCTCCGCGCCGGCGCGTTCGTGTTCGTGGCTGGGAACCGTCCCCCTGGGACGTTGAACCACAAACCCGATATCGTGGTAGACGGCGCCGATCTCCAGCAGCTGCGCATCTTCGGGGCTGACCCCCACCAGGGTTGCCAGACACTGGGTCGCGGGCAGCACGTCGTCTCGTGTGTGGGCCAGGCTGTGATAGGTCAGCTCGGGGGCTAACTCGCGTTCCAGGCGGTTCAGTGCGTAACGGATCGCACCCTCAAAATCTGGCCCGGCGTGCGCAGTGCCGTCTCCGTCCCACAGGGATGGTTCCCAATAGTAAGCGGAGCTCAGGACGGCCGACTGCGCATCCAACTCCAGGCTTTCGCAGAGGAGTTGTTCGGCCTCCCCGAAAGCGCCGTGCGCCTGGGCTTGCTTGCCGGCCGTTTCCAGGTATTCGATGGCCTTCGCCGGCTCACCGCCATGACGCCAATGATGCGCCAGGATGACGTACCAGGGTGAGAGGTCGGATCGATAGTTTTCTTCGTACTTTTCGGCGGCCCGCCGGTGAAGACGTCGCCGCTGCATGAACAGCATCGAGGTGTACGCAGCATGATGAACGGCCCCGTCTGCGAAGGCATACGACCTATCCGCCACTCCCCCCGCGCCGCAAATAAGCAAGCCCTGCTCTGCCAGGCCATCCAGGAGATCATTCAGATGCGCCTTTTCGGAGTCGACCGGGAAGATTTCGCGGAGCATCGTGCTCACGAAGGTCGTGCCCAGGACGCTGGCCACCTTCAGCACTAATTGCTCGGACGGCGAGAGGTGATCCAGCCGATTGCGGATCGCTGTCGAATATGGGGCCATTCCCTTCGCCTCACCAGCGGAAACACCGGTCGGACGGTAGACAACCACCGGCTGCATGAAACCCTTGACTCGAATCGGCGGCAATGCCGTGAAGGCCACCTGCCCCTGGGCTGCCCGGCAAATCTCCTCATCACACAAGATATCGCCTTCCGGCGCTGCGATCATGAGACGCGCTGCCAGGTTGACCCGATCGCCCTGGATGCCGTAGGTGCGACGTCCCCTGCCGCCATAGGTGCCCACCAACGCCTGGCCCACGGCGACCCCGATCCGGATCGATCCCATGAACGCTAGCTCCGGCGGCGGTGAGAGCAGCTCAAGCGCAGCACAGACTGCGCGGGTCTCGTCATCGCTGTGCGCGATGGGCGCACCGAACGCAAGGCAAATATAACTCCCCTTGTCTCCCATGGTCAGGTGATCGAAGATTGCCTCGTAACCCTCGGCCACCCGTTGCACCCACCGGACATAAGCGTCGAGTTTTGTCCCCGCCTCTTCGTCCGCGTCGTAGTCGATACCTTTGAAGTTGAGGAACAATGCCGACACGGGGCGCAGCTCGGAGAGGAACTGCTTGTGGTCACTGCGGGCCCGCTCGTACACGGCAGGCAGCACCCATGGCCGGTACTCCGCATCGGAGAGGCCTTCTGTTGGCAATTCGGGCCACGGCGTGGGCGACACTCCTTCGACTGGGCCGCAGACGACGGCGATGGGCCTGTCCCGGTCATCTGTGCGCCATTCGCGTATGGTGAGTTGAAGGGTGCTCCGCTCGACTATGTCACCCCCCACGACAACTTCACCTCGATTGGCTGCGTGTTCGGCTGCGGCGAGCCGGTCGAGGGTCCGCCCAGCGATGGCCTCGATCACCTGGATCCCAGGATCGCCGACCAGGAGGCGGCGCACCGGACCAGCCACGACCGCAACCTTGGCGGCCAACTCGAAGGTGGCGCCTTGGGGTGTGGTGACGGTGTTGCAGAGGGCCATCGCCTCTTGCATGGCCAGGCCGCACGCGACCGCAACCAGCTCTGCTGGCACACCTTGGGCACGTGGGAGTGATGTCGCGTCGTCAAACCAACACGTGATCGCGTCGCCGGCAAAGCCGATGACGCTGCCTCCGTAGCGGTGCACTTCGTCGATCAGCGCGGTGTAGATCTGGCTGATCGTGCGAGTCAGCTCTTCGGCGCCGCGTTCGAGCCCGAGTTCCTGCGCCAACGCCCCCGTCAGGGGGGTGAAGCCGGAGATGTCTGCGAACAGGGCCGCCCCGGTCGCCCGGTCGGGCAGGGTTTCGCCGCGCGCGAGCGCATGCTGGCGGTCCACCGGTATGTAAACGGTCAGCGGTTCGCCTTGCGCCCGTTTCATCTCCTCCATGTCGAGGCGTAATTGCTCCAATTGCTGTCTCAGTCGTTGCTCGCGCAGGTAGACCTCGCGGGCCATACGCTGGAAGACGCGGGCCAGCCGGCCGAGGGCATCCTCGCGGGCGCCGACCGCGTCCAACGTGGCAGGATCGAAGCGGCCGGACTCCACCGCCTGGGCTGCGTCTGCCACGCGGCCTGCCTGCTCCAGGTACTCCAGCTCCAGGTCGCGCAGCCGCTTCTGTGCCAGGGACGCTTGGAGACGTGCCTGGAGCAGGGCGGGCTTGAAGGGCTTTGGCAGGTAGTCGGTTGCTCCTAGCTGGATGCAGCGGACCACGCTGTCGATTTCGTCGAGGGCCGAGATCATGATAACCGGAATGTGACGCAGGTGCGGGAGCGCCTTGACGTGGGCCAGTACCTGGTAGCCGTCCATCTCGGGCATCAGAATGTCCAGGAGGATCACATCGAATCCCACGGGGGTGGGTGCAAGACTCGCCCTTACCGGAGAGGGCTTTTGCTCCAACAGCGCGACGGCCTGGCGCCCATCCTCAGCGAGCGTTACGGTATAGCCCTGGTCTGTCAGGAGGCGCGCGAGTTGCTTACGGTTGACGATGTTGTCGTCGACAACCAGGACGCGCCCGGTTCCCTGCGAGTCGGGCATATCAACTCCTCTCCCGAATGGCCCCCAACGCGGCGTGTGCCTGCTGGTATCCTGCGGCGATGCGGGCCAGCAGGTCGGTTCCACCCTCGAGAGATCCCGCCTTGGCCAGTATCTCCAGCTCCCGGCATTGTCCCGATAGGGCCAGCGCGCCGAAGTTGGCGCAGTTGGATTTGAGGCTGTGCGCCGCGCGGCGCACAGCCTCGGCGTCACCCGCGGCCAGTCCTGCCCGCGCGACCCCCAACTGCCGGGGCGAATCCTCGAAGAATGTGTCGAGCATTTCTCCGAAAAACTCCATGTCCCCACCGAAGCTTTCCAGAAGTCCGTCCAGCACGGTGCGGTCAATGACGTTGTCTTGTTGCATGATGCTTTCCCCTATCCTACACGCCACATTCTACGCTGTTCCCTGGCACCGAGCGAGCGCAGCCACGAGGTCTTCCACCCGGATGGGCTTGGAGAGGTAGTCATCCATGCCGGCCTCAAGGCACAGCTCCCGGTCGCCCTGCATCGCGTTGGCCGTCATGGCGATGATGCGCGGCCGGGAGTCTGCCGGCCAACGGGCGCAGATTTTCCGGGTCGCCTCCAGGCCGTCCATCTCGGGCATCTGCACGTCCATCAGGATCACGTCGTACGGCTGGCGCTCCACCGCCTGGATGGCCTCCAGTCCGTTCGCGGCCACGTCCGCGCGGTAGCCCATCTGCGCAAGTAACCGCAATGCCAGTTTCTGGTTCACTGCGTTGTCCTCGGCCAGCAGGATGCGCAGCGGATGGCGCGCCGCCATCGCGGGATCAAGCGCGGGCCGGGCTGCAGCGACGGCCGGCGCGGCCTGCGGTCGCGCGGCGAAGATGCCAGCTAGCGCATCGAACAGCGCCGAGGGCCGGATCGGCTTGGCCAGGCTGGTGGCAAAGAGGCCGGCAGGGAGGTCCTGACCATGACCGCCCAATGACGAGAGCAGGATCAAGGGCAGACGAGGGCTGGATTGGAGATTGAAGATTGAAGATTGCTCAGCCGTCGTAGGTGCCCGATCTTCAAGCTTCGATCTTTCATCTTCAATTCGTCGTATGGCCGTCGCCAACTCCACGCCGGTCATCTCCGGCATGTGCAGGTCCAGGATCGCTACATCGAACGCGTCCCCGTGGCGCAGCCACGTCAGCGCCTCGAGGGGTGAACCGGTGGCACACGAGAGCATCCCCCAGCCCTGGGTCTGGAGCGTAAGGATGCGCCGGTTCGTGGCGTTGTCGTCCACGATCAAGACGCGGCGGCCAGCCAGTTGCAACTGCACGTCGGCCAGGTGGGGCCGCGGATGAAAGTCGGGGGCCGGCCGGGCAGCAATCGTGAAATGAAAGGTCGAACCCTGGCCTGCGCCCGCGCTCTCCGCCCACATCATGCCGCCCATCATCTCTGCCAGCCGCTTGCTCACCGCCAGCCCGAGACCGGTGCCGCCGTAACGCCGCGTGGTGGAGGCATCCACCTGGGAAAACGCCCGGAATAGTCGATCCAGCCGGTCGGCCGGGATGCCGATGCCGGTGTCGCGGATGGCGAAGTGGAGGCTGTACCTCTCCCCCAGGCCCTCCCCGCGCAGGGGAGGGGTGAGGGGTGGGGTCCGTTCTACGGTCATCACAACCTCGCCCGTTTCGGTGAACTTGATCGCATTGCTCAATAGATTGACCAGGATCTGGCGCAGACGGGTGACGTCGCCGACGATGACCGCGGGCACGTCGGCGGCTATCTGGTAGGCCAGCTCCAGCCCCTCCCCCGCGGCCTTGATGTGCAGCAGGTCCAGCGCCGACTCCACGCATTCGCGCAGGTCGAAGGGCTGCTGCTCCATCTCCATCTTGCCGGCCTCAATCTTCGAGAAATCCAGGATGTCGTTGATGATGGTCAGGAGCGCGTCGCCGCTAGACCGGATGGTCTCCGCGAAGTCGCGCTGCTCGGCGTTCAGGGGCGTGTCCATCAGCAGACCGCTCATGCCGATGATGGCATTCAGCGGCGTGCGGATTTCGTGGCTCATCGTCGCCAGGAACGCGCTCTTGGCCTGCGTCGCCGCTTCGGCGGTGGCCTTCGCCTGTCGTAGCTCCACCTGCGCCCGTTTCTGCTCCTCCAGGAGTTGGTAATTCTGGACGAGAACGGCTGTCTGGCTGCTGATCGCTTCGGCAAGTTGCGCATCATGCCGGCCGATGTCAGCTCCGTCGGATGGTCGTCCCAAGCACACCACCCCCACTGCCTGCTGCTGGGAGTTGCTGATGGGTGCGATCACCAGCTTGCCGAGAGCTCGCCGCGATTCGCCCCGCATTCCAAACAAGCTCCTCTCGCTGGTCAATGGGTCATTGATGACCAGGTAGCGGCCCTCGAGCACGCACTGCGCTGCCAGATCGCCGGCAGTGTGGCCGCACACCTCGAACTGCATCAGGTCAGCGGGGAGGCCGGGGAAGTGTCCGGCGATGCCGCGCAAGGCGTCCGGGCCTTCGGTCACCTGGTTGTCGTCGGATCGGTTCACCAGAGCAACCCACCAGCGATCCATGTCGACCGATTGGAACATGGACAGCAGCGCTTTCCGCCCCATGTCATAGTCTGCGGATAGCACCCGATAGGGCACGACGGACATATCGGGGAAGCAGGCTGCAATCTCTTCCGAGAAACCTTGAGCGCGTTGGCGAGCGGTGTACAGGTCTGAGTAGATAACGGCCACGCGCCCCCGGCCGCCCAATCGATGACTCAGGAAACGGGCTGCCAGGCGCCCGCCACCGCGATTGTCGGCGCCTACATGCGTGGCAACTTCTACCCCTGCCATTGGCTGATCCAGGGACACGACCGGTATGCCCCGTTGCAGCGCGCGCTGCGCTACGGGCGCGAGCGTGTACTCATTCAGGGGCACCAGGATCAACGCATCGATGCCGGCGGCAAGCATCTCTTTGACGGCAGCCGCCTGCTCCAGGGCCCGCGTCTCGTGATGTCCCGCCAGGATCAGTTCGACGCCGGCCTCCGCAGCCGCCATCTGCACTCCGTCGCGAATCTCGCGATAGCCGGCATTTGTCTCATAGTCGCCCAACGCCACACCCAGGGTATACCGCCGGCTCACCGTCGGCATGATGGCCGGGTCAGTTACGATGGGCTGTTCACCGTCGGTTATGAGTTGCACGGGGAGCAGGACCTCGGCTCCCATCGGCAGACCCTCCAACGCCTGCAACGCGGCGATGACCCCGCGCCGTCCGAGTTCGCCCAGGTCTTGCCCGATCGTGGCGCACAGCTTTCCGGCGCGCAGCCCGTCCCGTCCCAGGTCCGACGCGTTGTAGCCTATCGCCCGAAGATCGTCGTGGCCCAGCTCCCGAGCCGTCTCGATCGCAGCCAACGCCATTTCGTCGTTGACCGCAAACACCGCCTCAACGCCGGTGCCCACCTCCAGCACGCCGTCGAACAGGCCGCTCAGGGTCTCAGGCAGGTTTTCGCTGAGCTTCCCAAATCGGCTGACCCGGTATAACGCAGTGGCCTGGGCAATCTCCCGGTGCAACTCCTCTTCGGCCTGCTTGCGCTCGGTGATGTCGCGGATGATTTCGATCGCGCCGACGGCATTGCCCTCAGCGTCGCGCAGGACGGATGCGGTGCCCATCAGATAGTGCGCACTTCCCCGCAAACGCGGCGCGTAGGTTTCGCCGACCAGGACGGAACCATGCCGCTGGATCTGGGCGTGTTCTTTGTCCAGATCCTCCTGCGATTTGAACACCAGGTCGATCAGGATCGGCTGTCGCTTGCCGTAGAAGGGGAGGGCGTATTCGTAGTCACCCTTGCCCAGTATCTCCTCCGCCGGGATCCCCGTCATCTCTTCAATGGCCCGGTTCCAGGCGATGACGCGGCCTTCCCCGTCAATCACGACCGTTGCATCGGGCAGGAAGTTGATGATGTCGGTCAACCGGCGCTGCGTCTCCTGGGCGGTCGAGTAGAGTCGCGCATTGTCCAGGATGACGGAAGCGAGCTGGGCAAAGCGGCTCAGGAGTTCTGCCTCCTCCGCGCCGAAGCTCCGGCTTGATTCCGCGCCATACGCCAGGCCGATGACGCCCACAACATGCTCGCCGGAGGTGAAAGGCACGCCCATGATGCCGCGCATCACACCGCGATCGAACGTTGCTAAGCGGCCGGACCAGGCGTCGTAGTCGTCGATGACCACAGGGTGACCTGTCTGCCAAACCGTCCCCACCAGGCCATCCCCCGGCTTCCTATATTCGCCGACCAACCGAGCGAGCGCACCGATGCCGACCTTGCACACCATCTCCGCTTTCCCTGGATCCAACAGATAGAGGAACCCATGCGGCGCATGCAGCAGTTGGCTAGCTCGCGTGATCAGCGTCTCCAGTAGCTCGTTCACGTCCAGCCGGCTGATCAGCCCCACGGTCGTCTCGTATAAAGCGGCCAGGTACTGATTTTGCCGCACCATCTCTTCCAGGAGTGCGTCCCGTTCGCGGTTGGCCTCTTTCGCGACGACTTGGGCCTGCTTCTGTTCGGTCATATCGCGCAACAGCAGCAGGTGTCCGACGATCAGCCCGCGATAATCCTTGAGTGGGGAGAGATCCGGAGCGTAGTACCGGGCGCCGGAACCCCCCAGGCTGATTTCGGTTGGCTCTGCCACCCCCCCGGCAAGCTGTTCGATGAGATCGGGGCATGCCGGCAGGAGATCCTGCAATGTTTTGCCGCGGGCCCGCGCGGCTGAAGTAGACAACATGCTTGCCGCCGCGGGGTTCAGGTCGGCGATTCGCCACCGGGCATCCAAGATCACCATCCCTTCGCGCATCTGCGCGATCACCGTTTTGCGGGCAGCGTGCAACTGGTCGAAGATGCGGAAGCCGAACAGTGCGATGGCATATGATCCGAAGAGGAGTGCCAATTCGATAATGAGGGGGTCCAGCGCATTTGTAAGTCTCACGTTGACGACGTCCAGCGCGTACACGACCCGGCCCACAATCATCCCGAACACCATCAGCGCCACCGGCAGGCGATGCTGCGGCGAGCGGACGAACAGCCAGAGGAAAGCGGCGATATTGACCAGGATGAGGCTCATTCCATAGCCGGTCCCGATTCGGTTGCCAATGCCGCGTAGCGGTTGGACAGCCCCATCGACCGCGAACCCGAGCCACATGAGGTGATGGAGATCGTTGGTGATGATCAGCAACAGGCCCAAGAGGGGAGGAATAGACAGCAGGATCAGGTTGCGGCGGGTCAGCCAGCGTCCGGGGTAGGCATACTCCAGAGCAAAACAAGCCCCGGCGGTGACCAAGGGCAACTGCCACACCCCTTGGAACTTGAACCAGGCGATTCTCGTCGAAACATCGCCTGCCGCCGATTCAGCGACTGCGCCTGCCAGCCACAGAAACGCGAACAGGCAGGCGATCGCGACCGGCTTCGCGCCGGGTACGCTGCGGCGCCGCCAAACGTACAAGCCCAAGGTGCCCAGGAATACCAGAACAGCCAGTCTCGGCCATGTGTTGGGCATAGCAAAAAGATCCATCTTGTTGAGCCTTCCACTGGATCGGTTCTTGTTTGGTCAACCTGATTGATCAAGACTGGAGGCCATGCTGCGGCTCAGCGCCGCCACCAGCTCATCCACACGGATCGGTTTGCTCAAGTAGTCGTCCATGCCGGCCGCCAGGCACAGCTCGCGGTCGCCTTGCATCGCGTTGGCCGTCATGGCGATGATGCGGGGCCGGGCACCCGCCGACCAATGGGCGCAGATCTGTCGGGTCGCCTCCAGGCCATCCATCTCGGGCATCTGCACGTCCATCAGCACCACGTCGTATGGTTGGCGCTCTATCGCCTGGATGGCTTCCAGCCCGTTCGCGGCTACGTCCGCGCGGTAGCCCATCTGGGACAAGAGCCGCAGAGCCAGCTTTTGGTTCACCGCGTTGTCTTCGGCGAGCAGGATGCGCAGTGGATGGCGCGCCGCCATCTCAGGATCGAGCGCGGCCCTGGCCGGAGTGGTCCGCGCAGGCTGGCGCGACTGAGCAGGCTGTCGCTCAAAGACACCGAGCAGGGCATCAAATAGCGCCGACGGCCTGATTGGCTTGGTCAGGCTGGCTGCGAATAGATCCGGGTCGACCCCAGCCTCGCGGCCGCCCAATGACGAGAGGAGGATCAAGGACAGACGAGGACTGGATTTAAGATTTAAGATTGAAGATTGCTCAGCCGTCGTAGGTGCCCGATCTTCAAGCTTCAATCTTTCATCTTCAATTCGCCGTATGGCCTCGGCCAGTTCCGCCCCCGTCATTTCAGGCATGCGCTGATCCAGGATGGCCAGGTCGAAGGGCTCGCCGCCGTCCAGCCAGTCCAGTGCCTCCTTTGGCGAGGCAGTGGCGCGCGAGAGCATCCCCCAACCCTGCGTCTGAAGGGTCAGAATGCGCCGGTTGGTGGCGTTGTCGTCCACGATCAGCACGCGGCGGCCAGCCAATTGTGGTTGCTCGCCGGTCAGGTGGGGACGGGTCTTCAACTCAGTGGCTGCCTGCGCAACGATCGTGAAATGGAAGGCGCAACCGGGCCCTCCCTTGGCCTCTTCGTCCAGGAGGAGTGCAGGCGCTGCCGGCGACTCGACCCACATCGTGCCACCCATCATCTCGGCCAGCCGCTTGCTGACGGCCAGGCCGAGGCCGGTGCCGCCGTATTTGCGGGTGGTGGACGCGTCCACCTGGCTGAAGGCCTGGAACAGGCGGTCGAGGCGGTCAGGTGGAACGCCGATGCCGGTGTCGCGGACGGCGAAGTGCAGTGACACGGAGAGGGGGAGACGCAGCGAAGGGGAGAAGGTTTCCGTTTCCCCCAAGTGCCGGTCACTGTCAGCCGCGTCCGTGTCTCTCGTCACGGTCACCACCACTTCGCCTGTTTCGGTGAACTTGACCGCGTTGCTGAGCAGGTTGACCAGGATCTGGCGCAGGCGCGTGACGTCGCCGACGATGGCTGCGGTGTATCGGGGGCCGATCTGGTAGGCCAGGTCCAGCCCTTTCTCGGCGGCCTTGATGCGCAGCAGGTCCAGCGCCGACTCCACGCACTCGCGCAGGTCGAAGGGCTGTTGCTCCAGCTCCAACTTGCCGGCCTCGATCTTGGAGAAGTCGAGGATGTCGTTGATGATCGTCAGCAGGGCATCCCCGCTGTTGCGGATCGTCTCGGCGAAGTCGCGCTGCTCGGCGGTGAGGGGGGTGTCGAGCAGCAGACCGCTCATGCCGATGATGGCGTTCATCGGGGTGCGGATTTCGTGGCTCATCATGGCCAGGAAGGCGCTTTTGGCCTGGGTGGCGGCCTCTGCGGTCTGACGCGCTTGCTGCAGATCGCTGATGTCATGGTAAATCACCAGGGTGCTGACTTGCTTGCCCTCGATGATCACCGGCACGGCATGCAGCTCGACATCCACAAAGCTGCCATCCCGACGGTTTCGACGCGCGATGGCGTGGACGACGGCGCCGGCTTCCGCCCTCTGGGAATAGGCGGCGGCCTCTGCCCGGACGGTATCGGTCGTCACAAGATCATCGACATTATGGCCGATCGCTTCTTCCTGGAGGTACCCAAACAGGCTCTCGGCCGCTGGGTTCCAAGAGAGGACGTTGGCATTCTGGTCAACCACGACGACGGCCGCGGGGGTGTTCAGAACCAGGGATTCGAAGTACCGCTTCTCTCGCTGCACCTCACCGTACAATCGAGCGTTTTCCAGTGCGATGGCTGCCTGGTTGGCGATGGCTTCCAGAAGTGCCTGATCCGACGCATCGTAGGCATTCGGGTCCGTGTAGTGCTGCAGGATGATCACACCCAGCACACGCTCGCCCGTCTCGTCTAAGTGCCGGGCACTTTCGGAGTCCGACCCCGCAGCTCCAATCACCATGGGCACGCCCAGCCATGACGCAGCCGGCGGCCCGTAGACCGCAACGCCTGTCATGGCCGTGAGTTCCTCTGCTGACACATTTTGCACGAAGACCGACTTGCCGTGCTTGACGATATAACCCGCCATGCAACCATCAAGCGGAAGCCGGGTGCCCGGCTGCACCTCGCCCGGGTTGCGGCTGAGGACATACTCAACCTCTTGGCGGCCAGGGTCATAGAGCGCGATGATCATGTTTTCGGCATACATCACGCGCGCCGTCTGCTCGGCCATGAGCTCGAACAGACCCTGCAAGTCCAGCCTGGACGACAGGGCCTGGCCGATGTCGGACAGCAGTCGATAGCGCGTCTCACTCCGCTGTACAGCTTCCTCCGCAACCTTGCGCTCCGTAATGTCGCGGATGATTTCGATCGCGCCCACGTTGTTGCCCCTGGCGTCGCGCAGAACGGATGCCGTGCCCAGTAGATAGCGTGCGCCCCCCCGGAGATGGGGCACGTAGGTTTCGCCGATCAGAGTGGCGCCATGTCGTTGGACCTGAGTATATTTCTGCTCCAGCTCTTCTTCGGGCGTGAACACCAGGTCGATCAAGATCGGTCGTCGCTCGCCGTAGAAGGGGAGCGCGTATTCGTAGTCACCCTTGCCCAAAATCTCCCCCGCTGGGATCCCCGTCATCTCCTCGATGGTCCGGTTCCAGGCAATGACGCGCCCTTCTGCATTGATCACCAGCGTCGCATCGGGCAGGAAGTTGATGATGTCGGTTAGCCGGCGCTGCGATTCGATAATGGCGTCTTCGGCACGTTTGAGTTCGCTCAGGTCATGGTAGATCGTAAGAATGTAGGGGCTCTGTCCGGCGGCGATGAGCGGGGTGCTGAAAATTTCCACATCGACCAGGCTGCGGTCCTGCCGGCAGCGACGGGTAATCACATGGAACCCTATGCCTGAACGTGCAGCTTGGGTCAAGCTATATGCTTCCTCATAGTACTCCGGCATACTCGGGTCAGAGATCAAAGTGTCGAGCTCCTGCCCCAAAGCGGCCTGGCAGGTGAAACCAAACAGCGTCTCGGCCGCCGGATTCCAGGAGGCCACGCGGCCATCCTGGTCTGTGGTGACGATCGCAACCGGGCTTGACTGCACCAGCGTTTCGAAGAGTTGCTTTTGGCCCTGCATCTCTGTGAACATGCGCGCGTTCTTGACCGCGGCGCCGATAATGGATGCGAGTGTCTGTAGCAAATGGATGTCGGAATCCGCAAAGGCGTCTTCTTTCTCATAATCGTCCAGTACGATCAGGCCGGTGGACTGACCAGCGACGATAATCGGCACCCCGGCAACGGACTTGCTCATCGTCGTGCCGGGCAGTGGCTTCCAACCCAGTTCTGCCCAGCGGCGTTCTGTGTCCCGATTGGCGACGAAAGGCTGCTGGGTCTTGAGTACATGGGCCGATAGACTGATCGGCTCATGGGGCTCGATGGTCAGCCGCTGTCCGTGATCGTACTCGCACACGTAGTGGAGGAGGTTGGTCGCCGGATCATAAAGTCGTATGCCGATATCTGCCGTGCCAAAAATCGTACGCAGCTGGTCGGCAGCCAAGTCGATGAGATCCTGGAACTCGAGTTTGGAGACCAGCCCTTGCTGGACACTGTTGATGATGGCCAGTTCGGCGGTGCGTTCCTGCACCTTCTGTTCCAAGGTTTCGTTGGTTTTCTCCAGCAAAGCCTGCGCCTGGGCCAGCTCCGCCCGCGAGCGGCGCTCAGTGTCGATCAGCTGCTCCTGGAAGCGTTGGAACAGCGTGAGCAGCACAATGGCGACGGCCAGAAGCATCAGCGAGGTGCTGCCCTCGATGACCCAATCAGCCAATCGCTGGGAGTTCTGCACGATTACAAGGTAGGGCAGCAGGAGGCCGCGATCGGCAAGAACGGCGAAGATCGCCAGGATAAGAACGCTGAGTGCCGACAGGAGGGCGCCAGCACGCGTGCCCACGAGGATTAGCGCTATGATGGGCAGCACGATCAGGTAGTCGCGGCCACTGCCGGCCAGGCCGCCGCGCGCCAGGCTTACGATGGCCGCAGCATATCCCAACAGCAGGAGGCCCGACGCACGTATCCGGCTGTCCAGGCTCCGCCAGAGCGCCAGCACACCCAGGAGCAGCAGCATGACCGTAAAGAGCGCGACAGCAGGCCATTGGTCTGGCTGCCGCGCAGCGGCAAAGAAGGTCATGCCGAGAATGGGGATGCACGCGATCGCGGCGATGGCAAGGAAGCCGGTCAGGATTCTTGTGCGCCACTCTGCCAGCATGGACCGGGTTTCGGCGCCATTATTTGGTTTCATATCGCTTCCCCGACTACGCGCGCTCTAGCGCTGCGACGAGCTCGTCCACCCGAATCGGCTTGGCGAGGTAATCGTCCATCCCCGCCTCCAGACATAGCTCCCGGTCCCCGTGCATGGCGTTCGCCGTCATGGCAACGATGCGAGGGCGTTCGCCGCGCGGCCAGCGAGCACAGATCCGTTGGGTAGCCTCCAGTCCGTCCATCTCGGGCATCTGCACATCCATAAGCACGACATCGTAGGGCTGACGCTCGATTGCCTGGATGGCCTCTATACCGTTGCCAGCCACGTCCGCGCTGTAGCCCATCTGCGAGAGCAGGCGCAGCGCCAGCTTCTGGTTCACCGCGTTGTCCTCGGCCAGCAATATGCGCAGCGGATGCTCTGCCGCCAGATTGGCGCCCGCACGCGGTTGCTCGGCCGGCACGCGCACCGGGCGCTGCGGCTGTTGCGTCAGCACGTTCATCAGCGTGTTGAACAGCGCCGACGGCCGGATTGGCTTAGCCAGGTAAGCTGTGAACAAGGTCGTGTCACCGACCGCCTCCCGCTCGCCTATGGATGATGCCAGAATCAGAGGCAGCGGAGGCCGAGTTGCAGTTTTTCCACCTTCAGCCTGGAGGGCCCGGATTGCGGCCGCCAGCTCGACGCCGGTCAAATCCGGCATCGCCATATCAAGGATGGCTACATCGAAGGTATCCCCGCGGCGGAGCCACGCCAGCGCCTCGCGCGGTGATCCGGTGTTGCGCGGCGTCATTCCCCAGCCGCGCGCTTGCATGACCAGAATGCGCCGATTGGTGGCGTTGTCATCCACGATCAGCAGGTGCCTGCCAGCCAGGTCCCGCTGCTCGCAGCGAAGGTGCGGACGAGCCGTCGTCTCAGGTGCAGCCTGCGTCTCGATGACGAAACGGAACGTCGAGCCCTCACCGGCGCCCGTGCTCTCGGCCCACATCTTCCCACTCATCATCTCGACCAACCGCTTGCTCACAGCCAGCCCCAGGCCTGTGCCACCGTATTTGCGCGATGTCGAAGTGTCGACCTGGCTGAACGCCTGGAACAACCGATCCAGCCCATCCTGGGGGATTCCGATGCCGGTGTCGCGCACACTAACATGCAGACGAATGCGTTCCGGCGGACAGGGTGCGATCTGGATCTCGTCTGCCGTAGCCTGGTCCAGCATCTCGAAGACTAACACCACCTCTCCTTGTTCTGTGAACTTGACCGCGTTGCCCAGCAGATTGACCATGATCTGGCGGACCCGGGTGACATCCCCGATGATCGCACCTGGGACCTCGGGCGCGACCTCGTAGGCCAGCTCCAATCCCTTCTCGGCTGCCTTCACCCGCAAAAGATCCATGGCCGATTCCACGCATTCACGCGGGTCAAAGGGCTGCTCCTCCAGCGCCATCTTGCCGGCCTCGATCTTGGAAAAGTCGAGGATGTCGTTGATGATCGTCAGGAGGTTATCGCTGCTGATCCGGATGGTCTCTGCGAAATCGCGCTGTTCAGTGTCCAGCTCCGTGTTCATTAATAGCCCGCTCATGCCGATGATGGCGTTCATCGGCGTGCGGATCTCATGGCTCATCATAGCCAGAAAGGCGCTCTTGGCCTGGGTCGCCGCCTCCGCCGCCTCCTTGGCCTGATGCAGCTCGGCGAACAAACGCGCGTTCTCGACCGCCACCGCGGCTTGCCGCGCCAGCCCGACCAGGAAGTCCAGATCCACCTTGGTGAACAACCCTTTTCGCCGATCCCGGTAGACCGAGAGCAAACCGACGGTCCGTCCCTGAGCGATCAGGGGCGCGATCATCAGGGTCTCCGGCGACTCTTCCACTTCCGGCGTGCCTTCGACGTGAACGCCGCGCGGATCAGCATCCGGGTTGTCGATCACCTCGGCGAGGCCGGTCTGGGCGATGCTGCCGTGGATGCCGCGGTTCAACTCGATCACGTCGGACTTGAACTGCTCCGCATACAGGCCTAACGCCACGGTCGTGTGAAAGGTCTGACCATCGGGCGCGGCCAGCCGCAAGATGGTATCCTGTGCGTCGAAGAGTCGGTACACGTGGGCGGCGATGTTGCCGAGCACGGTCTCCAACTGCAACGTCGCCGACACCTCGCGGCCCACTTCGGCAATGGCTGCCATCTGGCTGGCACGACGCTGGGTTTCCTGGTAGAGCCGGGCATTCTGGATAGCCGTGCCCACATTGGCCGCGATGGTGTTCAGCAAGCGAGCGTCCTGGTCGCCGAAGCGGTCCTCATGCTGGGTGCTCTGCACGCTGATGACGCCCAGGGCAAGTTTGCCGACGGTGATAGGCACGCCCAGATATGACTTGACTGGCAGACCAACCACAGGTGCACCCAACTCGGCAGAGCGGATCGCCACGTCCCGATTAATGAGCACTGGCTCTCTTGTACGGATGATGCGCGAGGTGAGCCCCAGCCCGAATGGAATCGGAGCCATCTCTTCGCCGAACGCATAGGGGAAGCGGACGAGGTCTACCTGGGGGTCGTGGAGTGCGACGTAGACGATGTCCGCCGCGAAGGTTTGGCGCACCTGTTCCCCCACCAGGCGAATCAGGGTGTCCAGCTCCAGCTCGGACGTGAGCGCCTGGCTGATGCGGTTAACTGTGGACAGCTCCGCGGTGCGCCGCTCACTCTCGGCCAGCAGCCGCCTCGTCTCCTCAAAGAGTCGCGCGTTTTCGATGGCCACGCCCATATTTGATGCGAGCGTCGAGAGCAGCCGAACGCTGACCTTGTCGTAGGCGTTTTGGCGGTAGCTCTGCACGCTCGCCACGCCGATGACGTGGGCGCCGACCACGATCGGCACGCCAAGATAGGATTGGACGATCTCCTCGTCTGGCGCATCCACAAAGTATAGAGCGCCCGCGTCGCGTTGCTCTTTCAACGTAGCGAGGAGCAGCGGCTCGCGCGTGCGGATAACGATGGAAGTTAGACCCTGGCCCAGCGGGAACGGCGGGCCAATTGGCACATACTCCCGATCGTACTCGTACACGACCCGAAGCAGTGCGCACTCAGCGTCATACAGGATGATGTTCGCGACCTCTGTCTGGAAGATATCGCGAACTTTATCCCCGACGATGCGAACGATGGTGTCCACGTCGAGTTGGCTCGCCATGGCCTCGCCCACGCTGTTGATGATCGCCAGCTCGGCGCTCCGCCGCGCCAGGTCGTCGTTGGCGGCCTGAAGCTCGGCTGTGCACTGCTCGATACGGCGTTCCAGCGCCGCGACAACTGCGACGTATTCCAATGCTTCTAGGTCGCGAAGGAGTCCTTCATCGCATGTCTTTCAGGATGCCCGTATCGCCACTAGTGCCACGTCGTCTGCCTGCACCGCTGTGCCCCGGTGGGCTGCCAGCTCTCGCCAGATTTCGTCACACAGGCGCTGCGCCGTGCAGCGATGCCCTGCCGCACATGCTGCTGCCTGTAGGCGCTCTATTCCAAACAGGTCTTCGGTAGAATCGGTCATATCCGTCGCGCCGTCTGTGTATAACAGGAGGGCGTTGCCTGGCGACAGCGAAACAGTCTGTTCATCCAGGGTGATGTTGTCGAACAGTCCCAACGGTACGCCTTGTCCATGCGCCGCAAGACGTGCGCTGCCGTCCGCTTCCAGTAGTAGGGGTAGTTCGTGTCCGGCGCGTGCGTAGGCAAAGGTGTGCTGTTGTGAGTCGAGGACACCATAGAGCAGTGTGACAAACATCCCCTCATCGTTCATGTCCAGGAGCAAGCGATTAACACGCTCCAGAACCTGGCGCGGCGATGCGGCGCGCGGCCATGCGGCGCGTGTCGCTTCCGCGCGCAACAGGCTGCGCGTCAATGCCATAAAGATCGCGGCCGGCACACCTTTGTCCGAGACATCCCCGACCGCAACGCCCAGCTTGCCTTTGCCCAGCGAAATGAAGTCGTACAGGTCACCCCCGACCGCCCGGGCAGGGATGAAGCACGCCCCAAAGTCGTATCCGGGTAGGCGTGGGAGCTCGGTAGGGAGGATGCTCTGCTGAATGCGCTGGGCCGTGCGCAGTTCCTGCTCCAGCCGCTCTTTTACGATCAGCTGCGCTTGTGCAGCTTTCAAGTCTGAATACGCCTGACTCAGCTCTTGATTCTTGGCGCGGCAGATCAACAATCGTGGCGTTTAGGGAATCGCGGAGGCGAAGGCTGAGCACTCGCATCATCTCCAGCGCGAGCGTGGGGCGCTTTTGGAGGAGGCGGTCGAAGTCAGCCCGGCTGAGGGAGAGGAGCCGTACCGGCGATCTGGTGCGTACGGTGGCGGTCCGCAGGCCATCAGGGTCGAGCAAGCCCATTTCGCCGAAAAACTCCCCCGGCCCCCGCACTGCGATAAGGAAATCTCGCCCGCTCTCGAGCGCTTTACCAACTTCTACCTGACCTTCTACAACCACGTAGAAGCGGTCACCTGCCTCGCCCTCCGAAAAGAGTGTATGCCCGGCCGGAAAAACGTTGTCCTCCAGCACTTCCGCGAGGTAGCTTGCCTCAGCAACCCCAATCTCGGTGAAGATCGGGATGCTTTCGAGGTGAGTCAAGGTGTCGGCGTGCATTGCCGTGCCCCCTGCACTGATCCGGGTAGCCCGATGCGGACCACCCGATGCGGGTATAGCGATCGGTGATATGAAGTTGACGTACGCTGCGAGAACTAGAAGCTCCCGACGGCTTCAGTGTCGGAAGGATAGATCTTGAAGTGGATATTCAGGCTGGTTAGTTCAAGCACCCGTTGAACAGCCTCGGAGAGTTCTGAGAGGCGCAAATCTCCCCGGCTCTTCCGGCAGGTGCTCAGTGTCGCGATCAGGACGCGCAGGGCGCCGCTGCTGATGAAGGTCACGTCGGCCATGTTGATGATCAACCGGTGGTGGCCGGCGCTCGTGAGGGCTTCCAGTTTCTGCTGGAGTTCAGGGGCCACGCTGCTATCGATGCGGCCGCCCAGGTCGACCAAACTGGAGCGTTTGAATTCGGTCACGATGAAATCCATGAGCACCTCCTTCTGCGGCGCAGACGCCGGCGACTTCGGCCGGATTTGGGTGGTGTGTGCAGGTGACTGATTCTAGCATCCCGGTATGGGAACGTCAATAGTTTACGCGATTGCGCCACTTCTGGCGCCGTTGACCCTCGATTTCTCGTGTGCTATAGTTGGCACGGTGAAAGCAATGATTCTCGTTGGAAGGAGTGGCCATGGAAAATCTCGTTCCGCACTTTCTGGAGCTGATCCGCCGGGCGGCCACTGATCTGCCGGCCGACATCGAGGCCGCTCTGCGCCGGGCGCGCGAGGTGGAAGACGCCGGCTCTGCGGCCCAAACCACCTTCGACGCCATCCTCGAAAACGTGCGGATGTCCCGCGCCGGCTCGACGCCGATCTGCCAGGACACCGGCACGCCGATCTTCTACGTCTATTACCCGACCGGCTGGTCGACCCTGGCGCTCAAGAAGCAGATTCGCGAGGCGGTCGCCGAGGCGACGGCGAAGTCGTACCTGCGGCCCAACTCGGTCGACACCCTGACCGGCAAGAACACCGGCAACAACCTGGGCGACGATTTCCCCTACTTCCATTTCGAGGAGTGGGAGGAGCCATATCTCAAGGTCGATCTGATGCTCAAGGGCGGCGGCTGCGAGAACGTTGGCGCGCAGTACAGCCTGCCCGACACCCGGCTTGAGCGCCAATCGCGACCTGGAGGGCGTGCGCCGCGCGGTGCTCGATGCGGTGCAGCAGGCCCAGGGTATGGGGTGTGCGCCCGCGGTCATCGGCGTCGCGGTCGGCGGCGACCGGGGTTCGAGCTATATCAAGTCCAAGGAGCAGTTCTATCGCCCGCTGGACGACGAGAACCCGATCCGAGGCTCGCGGCGCTGGAGAAGCGCCTGACGCGCGAGGCCAACACGCTCGGCATCGGCCCGATGGGCTTCGGCGGCAAGACGACGGTGCTGTCGGTGAAGATCGACTCGCTGGAACGTCTCCCCGCCAGCTATTTCGTTACGGCTTCCTATATGTGCTGGGCTGACCGCCGCCGGACGTTGATGTATCGCGACGGCCAGGTGACGATTGAGTGAGGTGGCTGATGGCTGTCTATGATCTGCAAATCCCGATCAGCGAAGAAGCGATTCGCACGCTGCACGTCGGCGACCAGGTGCGGCTGTACGGTCTGATGGTGACCGCGCGCGACGCGGCGCATAAGTATCATGAAGGACACCTTCTTTCAGGGGCCCGAAATCCCGGAAAGCGACCGCGTGACCCACGATGAACTTGCGCGCCTCTGGCGCGGTGGGGTCATGTACCACTGCGGCCCAGTGGTGAGCCGGAGTGAGGATGGTCGTTGGCATTTCGTCTCCGCCGGCCCCACGACCAGCATTCGTGAGGAGCCCTACGAGGCGGATGTGATCGCGACACTTCGGCCTGCGGGCCGTTATCGGCAAGGGTGGTATGGGGCCCAAGACGCTTGCTGCGTGCCAGCAGTACGGTGCTGTGTACCTGCACGCAGTTGGCGGCGCCGCTACGCTCATCGCCAGCCATGTCAAGGAAGTTGTCGATGTGTTCAAGAAGGACGAACTCGGTGTGCCGGAGGCGTTCTGGGTGGTGCGCGTCGAAGGTTTTCCGGTCGTGGTGACGATGGACTCGCACGGCGTGAGCCTGCATGAGAAGCTGCTGGAGGAATCGCGCGAGAAGCTGAACGCTCTCCTCTAGATCATGCCCGGCAGTTTGTCCGGGTCGCCACAGTGACGGCGCTCGATTTCCAGGACCTTACGGCGCAACCGTCGGATGAAGTCGAGCGCCGCCGCCTCATCTTCGTCCTGCGCGATCATTTTCAACTCGACCACCTCTTCTGCGCTCAGCGAAATCCCCAACCCGAATTGCTTGCCACTGCTTGCCATAGAAATTCCGCTCCGTCATTTGATTCTTGTGTGCCCCATAGTATACTATGCTGACTCCTTACAAGACCAGCTGATGCTGATGTTACGGAAGCGGGAGGAAGATATCCCTGGCACACCGCAGAATAATGGGAAGAGGAGAGGCACGATGGGTTTGTTCAAGCGTCTAATGGGTGGCGACAAGGAAGAAGTGTCTGTGGAAGGCGGCGAGCCGACCGCTGCGCCGCGCCATTTGACCGGTGACGAGTTTGACCAGGTGATCTCACAGAGCGAGACGCCGGTCATGGTCGATTTTTGGGCGGAGTGGTGCGGACCATGCCATGCCATCGCGCCGTCGGTCGCCAAGATTGCTGTAGAATTCGACGGCCGAGCCGTGGTGGCGAAGCTTAACGCGGACGATTATCCTGACATCCTTGGCCGATATGGTATCATGGGGATCCCAACCTTGATTTACTTCAAGGGTGGCGAGGAGGTCGACCGGGTGGTGGGTGTGACCCCCTACGGTGCGCTCAAGGGCAAGTTGGAGCGGCTGCTCGCGTAGGCTGAGCAAAACACAGTCGGCGGTCGGACCCGGGAGGCCCCTGAGCCTTTCGGGTCTTTTTTCGTAACGTGAGGCGCATCTTCTGCATCGAAAGGAGCAGCATACGGCTACCGTATACAGCACCGAAGCGGATTTGATCGCAGCTGCGCAGGCCGGCCAGCAGGAAGCGTACACCGAGATCGTGGAGCGGCACTCTGCGACGGTTTACAACCTGGCGCTGCGGCTGATGAAGGACCCGCACGATGCCGAAGAAGTCTTGCAGGAGACGTTCATCAGCGCGTTTCGGGCGTTGCCCAAATTCGAGGGCCGGAGCCAGTTGGGCACGTGGCTCTACCGCATCGGCTACAACGCGGCGCTCATGCGGCTGCGCAAACGGCAGCCGCCGACCGAGTCGCTTGACGAGCCGGTTACGACCGAAGATGGCGATCAGATGCCGCGGCAACTCGTCGATTGGGGATCGGTGCCGGATGACTTGTTGCTCAACCGGGAGCTGCGGACGGTGCTCAACGCAGCTCTGGAGACGCTGCCGGCGAAGTTGAAGACGGTCTTTGTGCTGCGGGACATCGAGGGCCTGTCGACGGCCGAAACAGCCGAGGTCCTCGGTCTGACAGAGACCAACGTGAAGGTGCGCCTGCATCGAGCGCGGGTGGCCCTGCGCGAGCGCCTCACCGGATACTTCGCGACGCCGCAGGCAGCGTGATTGAGATTGGAGGAGACGGACGTTGTTGTGCAAAGAGATGTTGGGGAAGCTTTCTGACTACATCGACGGCGAGCTGGAAGCAGAGCTGTGTGCAAAGATCGAGCATCACGTTGCTGAGTGCACCAACTGCAACATCGTTGTCGACACGCTGCGCAGAACCGTAACCCTGTATCATGACCACGGTCACGAGGCGTTGCCAGAAGATGTGAAACAGCGGCTCCTTGCCGCGCTTGACCTGGGACCGAACGTCGATTTGCGTTAACCGTCTGCCCTGCATATAATGACGAACGTTCGGGCGGTTAGCTCAGTTGGCTAGAGCGCAGCGTTGACATCGCTGAGGTCAGAGGTTCAAGCCCTCTACCGCCCACTCAAATAGCCAAAGCGACGATCGGGACGAGTAGGTGACGCGCGACGTCAGAGAGGGCGGGACGATGGCTGGAAGCCTGCCTCGCACAGCATCACCGAAGACCCCCCGGGAGCGGAGCCCAGAATGGTGAGTAAGGGTTCCCGGATGGCACCGTTACAGGCCCGTTGAGATGGCGCACGACTACTGTGGGTGCGCTAACTTGGGTGGAACCGCGAGGCCCCTCGCCCCAACGGCGAAGGGGCTTTTCATTTAATCCGTTTGGTGCGGCTCAGAGCCAGTCGATCAGTCGCCCTACTGCGTCTCGACGTTCGCCAGATTGATCGGCCCAGGCAGGGGGACGGTCACCTGGGGCGTATCGTTGGGCATAACGAGCGTTGTCAGGGTTGTACAGGGATCCGTCGAGGCACATGCCGCGACGCATAATCAGGTATTCGGCCCAATTGGCCTGTCGTTCCTTAACAGATAGGATGAAATGTTCACCCGTGACGCGCCGGCCCCAGGCGACGATGCCATAGTGACGCAGAAGTGCCTCCACGTCTGCGCCAGACCACCCCGCGTCCCGGCGAATGCGGAACGTCCAACTGCCCGCACCGACTGCGGTGCGGGCGGCTTCGGCAACCAGCCCGACCCCCGCGGGACCTTTTGCGGCGCCTTTCCAGTTCGCGTGAATGAACGACGAGAAGACGCCTTCCAGGCGATCGATCCAGTTGAAAGTATCGAGAAAATCGTCTAAACTCATGGTGGTCATCTCCTTTCGCACCCACGTAAGGGTGCGAAACCTAGAATAGCACAAGCGTGCACGCTCGTCAAGTGGCACCGAACGAGCGTTCACTTTTCTCCGTGATGTAGCCAGCTTTCAGTCTCGCGAGGAGGCGCGCTATGGAGGAACTCCGCTGGTTCTTGGGTGGGCTGTTGGAGTTGGTGCGGGCATACGTTCTAGGGTGGGCGCGCGCCGGGGAGGTAGTAGGCGAGGAGTTCGGATGGGCCCTTCCGCCGGTTGTTGCCCAGCTTATTGGAGTTCTTTTTGGAGTGGCCATTCTGGTTGCATTCATGAATCGGGTTTTCAAGTGGGCCCCGAAAGGTAATCAACCTCAGGCGTTTCCACTTAAGACGGCGGAGACGCCAGCGCAGATCATGTCCAAGGATCGCGACGGTTTCTTGGGGTTGTTGGTGAAGATCGTTTTCTTGGGAGTGGTATTGGCACTCATCATCTCGGTGCGTCAATAGGGGCGTCGAGATTAGTTACAGTAAGGAGGCCAACATGGCCGTAAAAGACAAACAATCTGGTGACGAAGAGATGCTGCGTAAATTGCGCCACTCCGCCTCGCACGTCATGGCGGAGGCGGTGTTGCAGTTGTACCCGCACGCGAAGATCGCGATCGGCCCGGCCATCGACACGGGCTTTTACTATGATTTCGACCTGGGCAAGGATGAGCAGGGGAAGCCGCGCACTTTTTCCCCCGAGGATTTGGCGGAGATCGAAAAGCGCATGCGGCAGTCCATCGCTGCCAGGCGGCCCTTTGAAAGCCGCCAGGTGTCTGCCGAAGAGGCGCGCTCGCTCTTCGGCGATCAGCCCTACAAGCTGGAGCTGATCGATGGTCTCGCCCAGGGCGGCCTTGATGAGGATGGCAACGAGATTCAGGGTCCGGTCCCGATGAGCACGTACAGGCACGGGGGCTTCGAGGATCTGTGCCGCGGCCCGCATCTCGATAACACCGGCCAGATTCCGCCCGATGCTTTCAAGCTGATGACGGTCGCAGGTGCGTACTGGCGCGGGGACGAACACAACCCCATGCTTCAGCGTATCTACGGCACCGCGTGGCGCAATAAGAACGAGCTTCAGCAGTATCTCACCATGCTGGAAGAGGCCAGGAAGCGGGACCACCGCGTCCTGGGGCAGCAACTCGGCATCTTTGTCTTCGATCAGGAGGTCGGCCCTGGCTTGCCGCTGTGGCTGCCGAATGGCGCCATCATGATCGAGGAGCTCGAAGCCCTGGCCAAGGAGGTTGAGCTGAAGGCGGGTTACAAGCGCGTGCGCACGCCGCACTTGGCCAAGGAAGACCTGTTCCTGCACAGCGGCCATCTGCCGTATTACGCGGAGAGCATGTATCCGCCCATGGAGCTGGAGGGCGTCCGTTATTACGTCAAGCCGATGAACTGCCCCATGCATCACAAGCTCTTTGCCGCGCAACCGCACTCGTACCGCGATCTGCCCCTGCGGTATGCCGAGTATGGCACGTGCTACCGTTACGAGAAGAGCGGTGAGCTGTTCGGGCTGATGCGGGTGCGCTCCATGCAGATGAACGATGCGCACATTTACTGCTCCGAGGAGCAGTTCGAGCAGGAGTTCATGGCGGTCATCGACCTGTATCTGCTCTACTTCAAGCAGTTCGACATCGAGAAATACGTGATGCGTTTCAGCACGCACCACAAGAAGGGCCTGGGCAAGAAGTACATCGATAACGAACGGCTGTGGCTGAAGACCGAGGACATGGTGCGCCGCGCCATGACGAACGGCGGTATTCCGTTTGTGGAGCAGGCCGACGAGGCCGCCTTCTATGGACCCAAAATCGATGTGCAGGTGTGGAGCGCCATCGGAAAGGAGTTCACGCTGGGAACGAACCAGGTGGACTTCGCGCAGCCTGCCCGGTTCGACCTGACGTTCATCAGCCAGGGCGGCGAGGAACAGACGCCACTGTGCATCCACCGCGCGCCGCTCGGCACGCATGAGCGGTTCGTCGGCTTCCTGATCGAGCATTACGCGGGCAATTTCCCCGTGTGGATCGCACCGGAGCAGGTGCGGGTGATTCCGATCACCGATGCGCATGTGGCGTACGCAGAAGGCATCAATGCCCGGCTGGTGGAGCTGGGCGTGCGCTCTAGGGTGGACGCGGCCTCGGAGCGGATGAACGCCAAGATTCGCAGCGCGCAGTTGATGAAGGTGCCCTACATGCTTGTCGTTGGCGATCAGGAAGCCTCGGCCAATACCGTGTCACTGCGCAAGCGGGATGGCAGCCGGCAGGACGGCATGCCGGTGGACGCGTTTGCCGCTCTAGTCACCGAGCGAATCAAGACGCGCGCCGGCGCCCTTTAGGCACAAGACCTCCGAGATCTCGCCGTTTGGGAGCCATCCCGCGGGGATCTCGGGGGTCTTGACGGAGGGGCCTCGAAAGTGCGGCCCGTTTTTGACACCCTCCTCTCGTTATGTTATAGTTTCATTTCGTCACCGCGCTACGCGGTGACGGCGCGTATTAGCCTTGGCCGGTTTTCCGGCCCCAGTTTTCGAGGTGTGTTCGTATTACTACCGTAACGACAAAATCCACTCGCGTCAATCAGCAAATTCGGGTCCGCGAAGTGCGGGTCGTCGACGAGGAGGGTAACCAACTCGGGATTTACGCGATTCAGGACGCACTCCGGTTGGCGTTCGACAAGGGCCTGGACCTGGTCGAGGTTGCGCCCAACGCTGTGCCGCCCGTCTGCCGTTTGCTGGACTTCGGTAAGTTCCAGTTTGACAAGCAGAAGAAGGACCGCGAGGCGCGCAAGGCGCAGAAGATCATCGAGATGAAAGAGATCCGTCTGCGACCGCGGACGGGTGAGCACGATCTCGACACCAAGGTGCGCCAAGCGCTGTCTTTTCTCGACGAAGGCAGTAAGGTGAAGGTCACCGTTCGCTTCCGCGGACGTGAGATCACGCATCCTGAGATTGCGCGCGAGCAGTTGGATGAGTTTGCCACGAAAGTGGGGGCGGCCGCGATCATCGAGGCGCAACCGCTGCTGGAAGGCAAGAATTTGTTTATGATGCTTGGGCCGAACCCTGCTAATAAGAAGTAGCCCGGGCACGTTTTTGGAGGATGGCTGTGCCGAAGATCAAGACCCATAAGTCCACCGCGAAGCGGTTTCGCCGCACTGGAACCGGCAAGCTGGTTGCTATGCACCAGGGCCGCGGCCACCTGCGACGCCACAAGTCCCCACGCACGCTGCGCAAGTACCGCGTGACCAAGGTCGTGGAAGCGAACTCGGCCGACGCGCGCGTCACCAAGCTGGCGCCGTACATCGACTGAGTCATCATCAGCGCGTCCCATTCGTTACGAGGGACGCCGATGGCCATTACAAAGTGCCGGTAAAGCCCGGCCGCCATTAAGAGGGAGAAATAAATGCCTCGAGCCAGGGGTGGAGTTGTTCTCCGCCGACGTCACAACAAAATTCTGAAGATGACCAAGGGACAGCGCATGTCGCGCCACCTGCTCTGGCATCGCGCAAACGAAGCCATGCTCAAGTCCCTGTTCTACGCCACCCGCGACCGCCGCGCCAAGAAGCGTGATATCCGCCGGCTGTGGATCGCACGCATTAACGCCGCGGCCCGGCTGAACGGCATCACTTACAGCCGGCTGCAGCATGCGCTCAAGGTGGCTAACATCGAACTGGATCGCAAGATCCTGGCTGAGCTGGCCGTGCGGGATCCTCAGGCTTTTGCCCGAGTGGTCGAGGTCGCCAAGTCCGCCGTGGCTTGATGCCATCACACCACTGGAGCCGTGCATGATCACGAGCCCAGATAACCCCAAAGTCAAGCAGGCCCGGGCGCTTCTAGAGCCGAAGGGCCGCCGTGAACAGGGGCGCTGCCTGATAGAGGGCGTGCGGCTGATCGAAGAAGCCATGAGAGCGGGGCATTCCCCCGCTCTCGTTTTTTTTACCGGTCAGGCGCGACAAAACCTGCGCGCAGCGGAGTTGCTGCGCGCAGTTGAATTGGCGGGCGCGCCGCTTGACGAGTTGAGCCCACCAGTTTTTGGAACTCTCAGCGACACCGTTGTGTCCCAGGGGGTGATCGCGGTCCTGCCCATGCCGCAGGTGATGACACCTGGGGCGATGGGGCTTGTTTTGGTGCTGGATCAAATCCGCGATCCGGGGAACCTGGGAACGATCTTGCGCGGGAGCGAAGCCGCCGGCGTCTCTCAGGTTGTCCTCACGCCCGGATGCGTCGATCCCTGGAACCCAAAGGTGGTTCGGAGCGGCATGGGCGCCCATTTCCGGCTGCCGCTCATCGCCGCAGATAGTTGGGCGGCAGTAGCCGACCTGGTTAAAGGGCGGTCCGTCTGGCTGGCCGATGCGCGCGGCGCGATGCCGTATGACGAGGTGGACTGGACCACCCCGTGCGCGCTGGTGATCGGCGGCGAGGCTGCGGGACTGAGCGTCGAGGCACAGCAATTGGGCACAGGCAGCGTGATGATTCCCATGGCCGGGCCCGTCGAGTCACTGAATGCAGCGATGGCCGCTACCATCCTGGTTTTTGAGGCTGCGCGCCAGCGTCGCCACGCACGAAACCTCCGCTGAGGCTTGCGGTACCCCACTTTGTAATGCCAGCTAGTTGAATAGATCGACAGCTTCGGGCATCTTGTGTTATTCCACAAACCCAAGTATCCGGAGCTGTCGATGACCTTAACATATGCTGATGTATTGACATTTGTCCAGCATCTCACACCCACGTGGGTCAAGCCGCAGCAGAGCATGCTGGCGCAGATCGTGAGTGCGTTGACGGAACGTCCGAGCTTCTGTGCGACCGAGGTGGCGCGTGCGCTGCCCGACGGACCGCGTGCGCAGGGCCGCCAGTCGTTGCATGGTCGGCTCAAACGGCTGAACCGCTTTCTGAGCAATCCACGCCTGGATGAGCCCGAGATCTTCTATCGGTGGTACCGCTTAGCCGTCCACTTTAGCACCGCGGTGCCGACGGACCCGCAACTATTGCCCGTCTTACTCGACACGACGTATTTCGAGCCCTTTGCGGCCCTGATTGCCAGCGTGCCCTGTGGCGGCCGCGCCTTGCCCATCGTGTTCACCACCTATCATCGCCGCCAACTCCGGGCCTGTTTCCCCCCGGCCGCCCGCTGGCCCACGCCCGATACGACCAGCATCCGGCCCGCACGACAGCAGCACCAACCGCTGCAAGCGGCGAGCGCCGAGGTGCACCACTGGACCAGTCAAAACCACATCGAGGAACAACTGCTCCATTACCTGTGGTCCTTGACCACCCCCAGCCAGCAAATCGTGATCGTGGCGGATCGCGGGTTTGCGCGCGCCAGTCTTTTCCGCTGGTTTCTGACCCACCAGCGCCAGTTTGTGATTCGGTTCGACGGCGAAACCTGGCTGCACCTGCCCGACGGGACGGCCGGCGCGGCCAAGGACGTGTTGGCCCTGCAACCCGGCCAACGGCGCTGGCTGCCGCAGGCCCAGTACGGCAAAGACGACCAAGTGCCCGTGGCGGTCCTGGCGCTCTGGGAAGTCGGTCACAAGGAACCCTGGTATCTGGCTACCAATCTACCGTCTGAACCCGCCACCGAAACCTGTTATCGCTGGCGTATGCGCATTGAAGCCGGTAACCGCGACGACAAATCCGGCGTCATGCTCCGCGAAAGCGGCGATGAACACCGCCTTAAGTCACCCTTACACGTGCACCGCTTGCTCCTGGCCAACCTGTGCCTGCACTGGCTCGCCGCACTCACGGGCCTCCAGGCCCATCATGACTTGGCGCAACCGCACGCGATCGCCCCCGCCCTCGAAGCGGCACCCCCGGATACACCGGATGCCGACTTGCTGGCCCATGGCCCCGCCCAGCCGCCCCCAGTCATCCCCCATCGCGGCCCACAACCCCACCTCCCCCACTGGATGCGCCGCTTTGCCGCACGCGGCTGGCTCAGCTATGTGCGCCTCGGCCTCGAAATCCTGCGCGCCCCCGCCTGGTCGACACTCGTCCGCCGCGCCGTCCACTGGCTCGGCGTCTATCTCTGGACCACAACCCCGCTCTGGCGCCCATGGCAGCGTCGCTACCGCCTCAAACACTGGTGGCCCCTACCAAGCTAGAAAGTGGGGTACCGCAAGCCGCTGAGGCTATTGCAAATAGCGTGAAATCCGTGTATGATCATGTGGCAGACCGCACAACTGCTGGAAGGAGGGAGGAACACACGCGTCGGATCTGACTTGTGATGATGAGCGTTCAACTTAATAGAAAGGTTTGCCCAGATGACTGCCGAGATTATCTTTCGTGTGCTCGGACTGATTCTTTTTGGAATTATCGGTTGGCTGGCAGGTACAGTGTGGGCAGGAACATCAACCCTTAATATCATCTCGGTGCGATATATCCTGCCTCTCTCCGTCGCCGGTGCAGTGATCGGCGCCATTATCGCCCCTTGGCTGACGACGCGGCCTGCAGCGTGGGCACGGCGCGTCATCAACGAATTGACCGCTGCGCAATTGCTATCAGGTGGCATCGGCCTGGTGATCGGGCTGGTAATTGCTGCGCTGTTAGCCATCCCTCTTTCGTATCTCCCGCCGCCGTTTAGCGCCATCTTGCCTACAGTGGTCGCCATTATCTTCGGATATCTTGGCATCACGGTGATGGTACTGCGGCAGCGCGAGATTTTCGCGCTCTTTCGACGCAAGAATGCTGGCGAAGCAGAGGTTGCCGCTGAGGGTGACCACGGCGTAAAGGAAGAAACGCTTCTGCTG
Source organism: uncultured Chloroflexia bacterium (assembly GCA_963774265.1). Taxonomy (GTDB): domain Bacteria; phylum Chloroflexota; class Anaerolineae; order CG2-30-64-16; family CG2-30-64-16; genus JALOOB01. Next base: position 942,781 of record CAVZDU010000001.1, read on the forward strand.
GATACGAGCGTTATCATCGATGGCCGGATCGCCGACGTGGCCCACACGGGGTTCATCCGTTCGACGCTGCTCGTGCCACGTTTTGTTCTTGCCGAGCTGCAGTATATTGCTGATTCACCCGACTCGTTGCGAAGGAACCGGGGCCGACGCGGGCTGGAGATGCTCAACCGGATGCAGAAGGATTCGCCGGTGCCGATCCGTATCGTCGACCTGGATGTGGACGGGGTGCGCCAGGTGGACGCTAAACTGGTGCAGCTTGGCCGGCAGCTCAATGCACCGATTGTCACGAACGACTACAACCTGAATCGCGTGGCAGCCTTGCAAGGCGTGCAAGTGCTCAATATTAACGAGCTGAGTAATGCGGTTAAGTCGATCGTGCTTCCGGGTGAGAATATGACCGTTCGCGTCATCCAGGAAGGCAAGGAAGTCGGCCAGGGGATCGCCTATCTTGACGATGGCACGATGGTGGTGATCGAGAACGGCCGGCGCTACATGGACGCCGATCTTGACGTCACGGTCACGAAGGTGCTCCAGACCAATGCCGGACGCATGATTTTTGCCGCGCCGAACCGTTGAGGCGATCGTGATCGTAACGTTGTCACGCCAGCTTGGGAGCGAGGGAGAGGCGATTGCCGCGCGCGTCGCCACGGCACTGGGGCTGGAACTGATCGATCGGGACTTTGTCCACACCGCGGCCCTGGCGGTGGGCATCAGCGACGATTTGTTGCGCCGCCTGATGTACGAGGGGCAGCGCACGGTGGCAAGCGAGATCCTGCAGTCGCTGGGCACCCCGCGCGCACCGACCGCATCTGCGGTCTCAGCCTCCAGCCCCTTGCTCGGCGTGTTTGCGCCCATGGCATCCGAGGCAGCCACCAACTTGGAGGATGCCGCAAAGGCCGTGGGCCAGGTCATCAAGAAGATCGCAGCCCGGGACGGTGTGCTCATCCTGGGCCAAGGGGGGCGGTCCTTGCTTCAGGCGGAGCGGCACGTCTGCCACGTGCTCGTTCTGGCGCCAGTCGAGGTGAGAGTGGCGCGTGTTGCTCAAAGCGAAGGCCTCACGCTCGTCGCGGCGCGGCGCAGAGTGCGGATGAGCGACGCAGCCCGGAGCGATTATCTGGCCCGGTACCATAACAGCCGCTGGATAGACCCGCTACTATATCATCTGGTCGTCAATACGGGCGTTACGCCTCCCGAAGGCGCGGCGTCTTTGATCGTTAAGGCCGCGAAGATCATGGCGTCAGCCTGATCGGCTTTCACCTTGTGGAGTGAGAAGGCATGTCACTCGTTGTATACAACACCCTGACACGCACGACAGAGCCGTTTGAAACGCTTGAACCGGGAAGGTCCGCATGTACGTCTGCGGGCCAACCGTCTACGCCGACGCGCACGTCGGCCACGCCATGTCGTCCATCGTGTTCGACTTCATCCGCCGCTACCTGGCAGTACAAGGGCTATGATGTGCGCCACGTCATGAACTTCACCGATGTGGACGACAAGATCATCGCCCGCGCGGCCAAGAGCGGCGAAGACCCGGCAGTGATCGCCAGCCGCTACGCCGAGAAGTACCAGGAGCAGTTGGAGCAGCTGAACGTGCTTGCGGCCGACCGTCTTCCCGCGTGTCTCGCAGACGATCCCGGAGATCATCCAGATGTGATCCAGGGCCTGATCGAGAAGGGCATGCCTATGTCGACGCCGGGCGGCGATGTCTATTTCCGCGTGCGTTCCGATCCCGGACTACGGCAAGCTCTCGCGACGGCGGCTGGAGGAGGCGGTTTCAGGCACGCGGGTGACGGCCAGCGGAGGAAAAGCGAGACGAAGGCGACTTCGCCCTGTGGAAGGCGGCCAAGCCGGGCGAGCCGAGCTGGGACAGCCCGTGGGGCAAGGGCCGGCCGGGCTGGCACATCGAATGCTCGGCCATGAACCTGCGCCTACCTGGGCGAGCAGATCGACATCCACGGCGGCGGCAACGACCTGATCTTCCCGCACCACGAGAACGAGATCGCCCAGACCGAGATCTTCACCGGCAAGCCGTTTGCCCGCTACTGGATGCACAACGGCATGCTGCAGCTCAAGGGCGAGAAGATGTCCAAGAGCCTGGGCAACCTGGTCACGATCGACGATTTCCTGGCCGAGCACGACGCCGACGTGTTGCGGCTGGTCATCGCCGGCAGCGGCTATCGCAAGCCGCTCGTCTTCAACGACGACGTGATCGCCGACGGCGAGCGCGCGCTGGAGCGGCTGCGTTCGGCGCTGCGCCCGCCGACCGGCCAGGTGACGCGACGGACCGGCGGTCGATGCGCTGGCTGAACAGGTGCGCAGGGCGCCGCGCGGCCTTCGAAGCCGCGATGGACGACGACTTCAACACCGCCGGCGGCCTGGCGGCGCTCTTCGACCTGGTGCGCGCCATCAACGCGGCGCGCGATGCCGGGGTCGGCGGCGAGCCGTTTGCCGATGCCCAGGCGACCTTCCGCGCGCTGATCGATGTGCTGGGGCTGCGCCTGGAGACGCCGAGGTCGGACGGCCAGTCGATCGCACCGTTCGTCGAGTTGCTGTTGACCGTGCGCCAGGATCTGCGCAAGGCCAAGCAGTGGGCGCTGTCCGACAAGATCCGCGACGAGCTGAAGGCGTTGGGCGTGGTCGTGGAGGATTCAGCGCAGGGCAGCACCTGGCGGCTGGTTAGGTGAAGGTGTGACCGCGTGGCACTGAGAAGCGAACGACTCCCAGAACTCGGATCGTCCGCGGCGTGAGCCTGCACGACTCGACCGGGGCGGTGCACCGGCCGCAAGCCGGTCGAGCAGCCCTCGACCGGTCGCCCAGCGCCGACCGAGAACGCCGCGAGCCGGCGCGGCCGATCGCCGAAGGACGCCTGATCGTCGGCCACGGCGAGGTCGATCGGCCGCCATGCTGTCCTCGAAGCCTGCGGCGGGCCGGCGCCATCGGCGCATTGTCTGGCCGAAGGCACCGAACGGTCGCCCATCCTCGCCGAGATCATGGCCGCAGCGCGTCGGTGGGCTGTGCGCTGGTCGAGGCGCCGCGGCAGCGGCTGGACGATGCAGTCCGGCGAACCACCAGGGCGTGATCGCCGAGGCCGGGCATATCCGTACGCCGATCTGGACTCTGCTGCTGACTGCGACCGGTGACAGCGCTTTACCTGGTGCTGGATCACCTGCAGGACGTGCAGAACCTGGGCACGCTGCTTGCGCACGGCTGAGGCGATGGCGGTGACCGGGGTGCTTCTGCCCGACCGCCGGTCGGCGGCGGTCACGCCGGCCGTCGTGAACGCGTCGGCGGGCGCGGTCGAGCACCTGCGCGATCGCGCTGGTCGGCAATCTGGTGCAGGCGCTGGAACGTGCTGAAGGAAGCCGGCGTCTGGGTGGTGGGCCTGGACGCCGCGCCCGAGGCCGTGCCGCTGGCCAAGGCCGATCTGACGGGTCCGCTGGCGCTGGTGGTCGGCGCCGAGGGCGCGGGTCTGACCCGGCTGGTGCGCGAGCATTGCGACTGGCTGCTGGCGATCCCGATGTACGGCAAGGTCGCGTCGCTCAACGCCGCGGTGGCGGGCTCGGTCGTGCTGGTGGCCGCTCGGCAGGCGCGGTCAGGCGCCGCGTCAGGCGCCGACGTGAAGCGCTCGACAGGTTTGCGCGCGAATGGGGCTGCATATTTGACTTTTGACGCCTGCGCGGCATATACTGGCACTTCGCAGCGCCGGATGCAGAGCTTTGTCTGGCGACAGCGTTGCTGTCTGATGCGAGCCTGTGCCGACGTAGCTCAATCGGCAGAGCATCGACCTTGTAAGTCGAGGGTTGCCGGTTCGATTCCGGCCGTCGGCTTGCGGGACGACACTCCGGGTGCTTGACATTCGATCGGGCAGGTACCCAAGTGGCCAAAGGGGGCTGACTGTAAATCAGCTGGCAACGCCTTCGGAGGTTCGAATCCTTCTCTGCCCACTGAGCGATTGCAGACGTTCGATCTGTAATTCAATCGGCTGCCCACGTAGCTCAGTCGGTAGAGCACGTTCTTGGTAAGAACGGGGTCATCGGTTCAAATCCGATCGTGGGCTCCATCGAGTTGTCATCACTGTATCGCCGCCGCTTCCTTCGCCATGAGCTCGAGGGATCGGGCGGCGACTTAACGCCCAAAGGCTACGTGCAAGCAGGAGGTTACCATCCATGGCGAAGGCAGTATTTGAGCGCAACGAAGCCGCATGTGAACGTGGGGACGATTGGGCACATTGATCATGGGAAGACGACGCTGACGGCGGCGATCACGAAGGTGTTGGCGATGAAGGGCTGGGCGAACTTCCGGGCGTTCGATTCGATCGACAATGCGCCGGAAGAGAAGGCGCGCGGGATCACGATTGCGATTGCGCACGTGGAGTACGAGACGGAGAAGCGGCACTATGCGCACGTGGACTGTCCGGGGCACGCGGACTACATCAAGAACATGATCACGGGTGCGGCGCAGATGGACGGGGCGATCCTGGTGGTGGCGGCGCCGGACGGGCCGATGCCGCAGACGCGGGAGCACGTGTTGTTGGCGCGGCAGGTGGAAGTGCCGGCGATGGTGGTGTTTCTGAACAAAGTGGACATGATGGAAGACGAGGAGTTGCTGGAGCTGGTGGAGCTGGAGTTGCGCGAGTTGTTGACGAGCAGAAGTTTCCTGGGGACGACATTCCGATCGTGCGGGGCAGTGCGTTGAAGGCGTTGGAGTCGCACGTCGAAGGATCCGAATGCGCCGGAGTATGAGTGCATCTGGGAGTTGATGCGGGCGGTGGACGAGTACATTCCGACGCCGGTGCGCGAGACGGAGAAGCCGTTCCTGATGCCGGTGGAAGACGTGTTTGGCATCAAGGGGCGGGGGACGGTGGTGACGGGGCGGATCGAGCGCGGGCGTGGTGAAGGTGGGCGAGGAGATCGAGATCATCGGGCTGAAGGAGACGCGGAAGACGGTGGTGACGGGCGTGGAGATGTTCCGCAAGATTCTGAAGGAAGGGCATGGCGGGGGACAACGTGGGGTGTCTGCTGCGGGGCATCGAGCGGGAGGACGTGGAGCGGGGGCAGGTGTTGGCGAAGCCGGGGTCGATCACGCCGCACACGAAGTTTCTGAGCGAAGTGTACGTGTTGAAGAAGGAAGAGGGCGGGCGGCACACGCCGTTCTTCAACGGGCTACCGGCCGCAGTTCTACATTCGGACGATGGACGTGACGGGGGAGTCGGAGTTGCCGGCGGGGGTGGAGATGGTGATGCCGGGCGACAACGTGAACCTGACGGTGAAGTTGATCGTGCCGGTGGCGTTGGAAGATCGGGTCGCGCTTTGCGATCCGCGAGGGCGGCCGCACGGTGGGCGCCGGCGTCATCACCAAGATTCTGGAATAGTTGAAGGTCACAGGTTGAAGGCTGGAGGTCGCGACCTTCGACCTTCAACTTGCACCTGTAACGAGGTAAACATGGCTACTGCAAAGAAAGCAAATCGGACTGGTCGTGACGCTGGCCTGCACCGAGTGCAAGGAGCGCACCTACACGACCGAGAAGAATCGCAAGAACACCCAGGGCCGCCTGGAACTGAAGAAGTACTGCCCACGTTGCCACAAGCACATGAAGCATCGCGAGACGAAGTAAGACGATGACGATAGACGACGGACGCTGGTCATCGTCGTCATCGTCCTCGTCTGCATAGGCGTGTAGCTCAATTGGCAGAGCACCGCTCTCCAAAAGCGGGGGTTGCGGGTTCAAGTCCTGCCACGCCTGTCTCGAATAGCGGTTGTTCTACGACAAGACACCGTCTCGGCACGGCTCTCTGCTGAATGGCGGTTGAGTCAGACAGCCGACTGGGTACGGTGTCTTGAATCGTAAACGACCTGTGACATGCCGTCGGAAGCTACGGCATCGCGGAGGGATCGCGTGAGCAAAGAAACTGACGCAGGCAAAGCCGAAGATAATCGACAGGCTCAAGTGCGTACTTCAAGGACACGCGCGGTGAACTCCGCAAGGTGACTTGGCCGACGCGCAAGCAGGCGACCAACCTGACTCTGATCGTGCTGGCCGTGACCGTCGCGATGGCGATCTTTCTGGGTGCGGTCGACTTTGTTGTTCGCTGCAGCTGATCCGGCTGATCGTTAGCTGAAGAGCTGCAGGCACGGCATTTGACGGCAACGTGGATGGCGGTGAGCATGGACGACTGGCAAGACATCGAGCCTGCAAGACGACCTGGATACCTCAGACCGTGCCAGGACGACGGTTCGGCGTCGCCGGCGGTGGTCCTGCGGCCGTGGAGCCGAGCGGCAGCGGAGCCGTCGAAGATCAGACGCCAGAGGACGAGCCGATGGCCGATGAGGCCAAGCCGCAGTGGTACGTCGTCCACTGCTACTCGGGTTACGAGAACAAGGTCAAGAAGAACCTGGAACATCGCACCGAGTCCATGGGGATGACAGACTCACATCCTCGAGGTGATCGTGCCCACCGAGGAACAGGTCGAGCTGCGCGATGGTCAACGTCGCGTCGTCGAGCGCCGCATCTATCCCGGCTATGTGCTGGTCCAGATGATCCTGGACGAAGAATCCTGGTATGTGGTGCGCAATACGCCCGGCGTGACTGGCTTCGTGGGCATCGGCAACAAGCCGACGCCGCTGCGCCAGGAAGAAGTCGACCGGATCATGCGGCGCATGGAGGCCGAGGAGCCGGTGGCCGCAGGTCAAGGTCAAGGCCGGCGACAAGGTGCGCATCGTCGAAGGCTCCTTCGTCGACTTTCAACGGCACTGTCGACGAAGTCTATCCCGACAAAGGCAAGGCCCGGGTGCTGGTTTCTTTCTTCAACCGGGAGACGCCGATCGAGGTCGATCTGCTGCAGATCGAGCGGCTGTAGACCGCAAGTATTTTCGATAACGCTTGAATCAGTCTAGTTGGCATAGGAGTAATTGTTCATGGCGAAGAAAGTCAAGGCAATCGTCAAGTTGCAGATCATGGCCGGCAAGGCGAATCCGGCGCCGCCGGTTGGCCCGGCCTTGGGCCAGCACGGCGTCAACATCATGGCCTTCTGCAAGGAGTACAATGCCCGGACGGCGACTCAGGCCGGCACGGTGATTCCGGTCGAGATCACCATCTTCACCGACCAGTCTTTCACGTTCGTGACCAAGACGCCGCCGGCCGCCGACCTGATCAAGCAGGCCGCCGGCGTGCAGAAGGGCTCAGCCAAGCCGAATCAGGACAAGGTCGGCAAGCTCACCCGCAAGCAGGTGCGCGAGATCGCCGAGCTCAAGCTGAAGGATCTGAACGCGTACGACGTCGACAATGGCGATGCGGATGATCGAAGGCTCCGCCCGCAGCATGGGCATCACCGTCGTCGACTGAACGCTACGCGCGTGCCCGCATGGGAGGGCGCTGGCGCTGACAGGCCGCGTGCCCGCTATCACCACGCCCGGCCACAGTGTCGGGTAGAGGAGAGCATAAGATGGCAAAGCACGGTAAGAAGTACATCGGACGCCGCCAAGCTGGTCGACCGCGATGAAGTACTACGCGCCGGCCGAGGCGGTGGATCTGCTCAAGAAGGTCTCCTACTCCGAAGTTCGACGGCACCATCGAGGTGCATGTTCGCCTGGGCGTTGATCCCCGCCACGCCGACCAGCAGGTGCGCAGCACGGTGCTGCTGCCGGCCGGTCTGGGCAAGCCGGTGCGCATCCTGGTCTTCGCCGAAGGCGATGGCGCGCGGCTGGCCGAGCAGGCCGGCGCCGATTACGTCGGCCTGGATGACATGATCGCCAAGATCCAGGGCGGCTGGCTCGAGTTCGACATGGCCATCGCCACGCCGCAGGTCATGGGCAAGGTCGGCCGCCTGGGCCGTATCCTGGGCACCCGCGGCCTGATGCCGAACCCGAAGGCCGGCACCATCGTGCAGCCCGACGACCTGCCGCGTGCGATCAAGGAGGCGCGCCAGGGCCGTGTCGAGTTCAAGGTCGACAAGACCGGCAACCTGCACGTGCCCATCGGCAAGATGAGCTTCACGCCCGAGCAGATGCTGGACAACCTGACTGCGCTGATGGACGCGGTGAACCGGGCCAAGCCCACCGGCGCCAAGGGCATCTACATCCGGCGGGTGACTTTGACATCGACCATGGCGCCCGGCATCCGTCTGGATACGCTGCAGGCATCGGCCTTGAAGTCGACTGCGGCCTGAGTTCGATCGCTTCACAACCGAATACGCTCAACCGCTGAAGACAGCAGGTGTCCGAATCAGACCTAATCCACGGATGTGGACCTGCCGAGGCGAGGTTAGCGAAGCTTCTGAATGTGTTTTCAAGCCTCTGCGCCTGTCTGTCCTCGGCACAGAGGCTTTTTTGTTTCGGCATCTGAGGAAGGGAGGTACGTCGCTTGGCTATCACACGTGAGAAGAAAGAGACGCTCGTTAACGAGTATGTCGAGAAGCTGCGGCGCAGCCAGGCGGTGATCGTCACCGAGTATCGTGGGCTGACCGCGAAGCAGCTCGAGGCGTTGCGCCGCGAGCTGCGGAACGCTCAGAGTGAGCTGACGGTATCGAAGAACACGCTGATGGCCCGGGCGCTCACGGAGGTCGGCTTGCCGGCGCCCGAGATCGCTGCTGACCGGTCCGACCGCCGTCACTTTCTGCTACGACGAGGTGGCTGCTCCGGCCAAGGTGCTGACCAAGTGCGCCAAGGACAGCAAGATCCTGGTCCTGCGCGGCGGCATGATCGGCCAGTCGGTCTTCGATGAAGCGGGCGTGCAGGCCCTGACCGAGCTGCCCAGCAAGGATCAGCTGCGTGGCCAGGTCGTCGGCACGCTGCAGGCGCCGATCAGCGGGTTGGTCAACGTGTTGGCCGGCACACTGCGCGGCTTCATGAACGTGCTCAATGCCCGGGTCGGGCAGTTGGAGCAGCAGTCCGCGTAAGGCGGCTTGGTTCGAGCGGGCGATCCGCTCAAAAATACGAATCAGAACTTACTTACCCTTCAGGAGGAAATACCATGACTCAGGATGAGTTGATTGCCGCAATCGAGAAGATGAGCGTGCTCGAGCTGTCCCAGCTCGTCAAGGCCCTGGAAACGAAGTTCGGCGTCAGCGCGGCTGCGCCGATGATGATGGGCGCGCATGCCCATGGGTGGCGCTGCCCCGGCGGCCGAGGTCGCCCCGGTGGAAGAGCAGACCGAGTTCGACGTGATCCTGAAGAGCTTCGGCGAGAAGAAGATCAACGTCATCAAGGTCGTCCGCGCGCTGACCAACCTGGGCCTGAAGGAAGCCAAGGACCTGGTCGAGAGCGCTCCCGCGCCTGTGCTGACCGCCGTCTCCAAGGACGCCGCTGCCGACGCCAAGGCCAAGCTCGAGGCCGAAGGCGCCAAGGTCGAGGTCAAGTAATTTCTCGCCCCAAGAAATCTGGGCAATCAGCATGCCCCGACGTCCACCCTCGCGGATGTCGGGGCTGCTTTTTTCTCAAAGCTTGTCAAATAATCCTCGCTCTGCTACAATTAAGCTGAAAAGAGTGTAAGCCAGGCACTCTGCAACGTTTCCTCCAGGTGAAACGTCAAGAGAAGGTTATGACACAAGCACCGATTCACCACACGCAGCGTGCGAGTCGCCCGTCCCGGTTTGGTTTTCTGTTCTTTTTGGTCATCATCCTCGGCCTGTTCCTCCTGGCCGGGGTGAGCCTCATTGCCTGGCACCAGTGGCGCTACAATGACAAGATCTATCCGGGAATCAGCGTTGCCGGCATGCCGGTGGGCGGCTTGACCGTGGAGGAAGCCACCTCCGCGATTGACGACGCGTTGACGCCTTATCCCGGCCCGGACATCACGGTCCGTTTCGGTGACCGGAGTTGGGTGCTGTCATCGGAGTCCCTGGGTGTCTCCGTTGATGCCAGCGCCACCGCAGCGCTGGCCTTCAGGATCGGCCGGGAAGGCTTGGCGGCGACTGCCAGTGGCTCGGTCACTGACCTGCTGGCAGGCCTCAAGGAAGACACGCTGGCGCAATGGGAGGCCTTCTGGAACGGGGAGGCGCTACAGCCGGTCTTGCAGCGCGATGAGGAGCTCCTGGATATCACCTTGCAGCGTATTGCCGGGGAAGTGAACCTTACTCCAGCGGAAGGTGTCCTATCCATCGTTGGGTTGGAGGTCAGCGGCACACCAGGCAGCGTCGGGCGATCGGTCGATGTGGCGGCGACACACAGCGCGCTGGTGACGGCGGTGCGTCGCGGGTTGGGTGGCAGCATCGACCTGGTGGTCCAGGAACATCGGCCGTCGGTCATGGCCGTTGATGTCGCGGTCACGAAGGCGAAGGCGGTGCTTGGGCGCTCGTTCATCATCGTCGCAGAAACGGTCGATGGGCTGCAGCGTTTTTCCGCCGATGCGGCGATGGTCCGCCAGTGGCTGACGCTCGCCCCCGTCTCGACGCCTGACGGTTCGGTGGATTTGGACGTGAAGCTGGACCACGAACAGGTGCAAGACTTCGTCGCTGGCATGGCGAAGCAACTGGATCGCACCCCGTATAACGCCACGCTGGATTGGGATTCGACCGCCGGCAAGGTGATCGTGCTGGAGGCCAGCCAGGTCGGGCAGAAGGTCGATGTCGAAGCGGGGGTTGCAGCGATAGAGGCGGCACTCGCCGCGCCCGTGTCCGTCGATACCAAGGGATCACCTGCTCCGCAAGAGATCAACTTGCCCATAACGACTGTGTCCCCGACAATCGACAGCAACCGGGTGGCCGAGATGGGCATCGTTGAGCTGGTCAGCGAGGGGACGAGCTCGTTCAAAGGCTCGCCAGCTGAACGGGTGCACAATATCGCCAATGCGGCCGACAAGTTCCAGCACGTGGTCGTGCCGCCCGACGAGCAGTTCTCGTTCAACCAAAACGTGGGCGACGTGACTGCGGCGAATGGCTTCGAGGATGCGCTGGTGATCGCGGGCGACCGCACTGCGGTGGGCATCGGCGGTGGTGTGTGCCAGGTGTCGACCACTGCGTTTCGCGCGGCTTTCTGGGGAGGTTTCCCGATCACCGAGCGCTGGGCGCATGGCTACGTCGTGAGCTGGTACGGTCAGCCGGGAATGGACGCGAGTATTTACACGCCCAACGTCGATTTTCGGTTCAGGAATGATACGGGGCACTTCATCTTGATCAAGGCCGCGGTCAACAAAACAAAGGGGACGATCACCTTTTCCATTTACGGTACGAAGCCGGACCGGACCGTGGAAATGACCGGCCCGGTGGTGAGCAATGTTAAGGCGCCGCCGTCCCCGCTGTACCAGGAAGATCCAACCCTGAAGACGGGACAGATCAAGCAGATTGACTGGGCGAAAGAGGGGATGGACGCGGTGGTCACCCGCATCATCCACTACGGTGACGGTAAGGTGCGCGAGGAGAAGATCGTCAGCAAGTACCGGCCGTGGCAGGCCGTGTATCTGTATGGACCGGGGACCTCCGTGCCGGGGCGGGCCGGCGACGCCAATCCATAGCGCAGTTCAGTATGCGCCAATCTCATGGAGCCGGTCGTCATCGATCCCGAAATAGTGAGCCAGCTCGTGCAGGACCACCCGGTGCACCAACTGGCGGAGTTCTTGGGGCGTGCTGCACTGCGCCTCGATCGGTTTTTGATAGATGCTGATCTTGTCCGGTGACACCAGGCTGTAGTTCGTCGTACGCTCTGTCAGGGGCACGCCGTGATAGAAACCCAGTAAGTTGAACCTGGAGCGCACGCGAGCCATTCGCATGGTGTTCCACGATGGCCATTGTTCGATTACAATCTCGACATTGTCGAGCGCCTCGTGGAACATTTCAGGCATCGATTCCAGCGCTTCGAGCACGAGTGCTTCAAATTGATCGCTATCCATGTTGAGGTAACCCTTCCCACATGACGTTAACTGATTATCGCGATCGCGCGAGCGTGATGATTTGGGCCGTCCTGATGGGCTTGGCCGCGCAGCATTTTCTTTTCTTGCCTGAACGTTCCTTCACAACCGAGGTGTTTGGCTCTCCCATCACATTGACGATCACGGCCAACACGATCCTTGCCGCCCTGCTGGCTGGACTGGTGGCCACCGGCATCGAAGCGATCGTGCGCTCCCATCCGAAGAGCGAGAGCGAGCTGGCCACCGATCGACGCCAGGAATCACTCGCCAGCAGCGCCACCCCAGGCCCCGCATCGATCCTGACCGCACAGGAACGGGCGGAGCTGGTGATGCGCAGCCACTGGGTGTATTGGGGCACCCCGATCGCCCTGATTCTGGTGGCGGTTTTTCTGTTGCCCGTGGCGCCGTCGTCCGTTTACTGGGTGTTGGGCCTCATCGGTACGGGGATCGCTTTAGGCCTGGCAGTGGCCGGCATATACTACACGATTGACCCGTTCCAGACCGGATACCGGCGCGCGCGCCTGGGCATGAATGCTCTCACCTATGCGCTGGCGCTCGTGCTCTTTCTTGTCGTTTATCGAACCCGTGTGCGCAGCATTGTCTCTGCGACCGAAGTGTTGCTCGTCAGCAGCCTGCTGGCGCTTGAACTTCTGCGAGGCAGCGCGCGACCCACCGTGATGGTGGCCATCTACGCGGCCATCACCGGGCTCGTGCTGGGTCAAGCCACCTGGGCGCTCAACTACTGGCGGCTGGACAGCCTGACCGGCGGTCTCGTCCTGCTCGTCCTCTTCTACGACGTCGTTGGCCTCTCGCAGCACGCGCTGCAAGGAAGGATCAGGCGGCGCATCGTCCTGGAGTACGCGCTCATTACGATCACTGCAATTGCGTTCATCTGGGAATTCGCCCCCTGACAATGCAAAGGCGGCAAGCCGCTCATGCCTGCCGCCTTAAATGATCACTCCGTCCGCTCCAGGGCCTAAGTCTCACGTACGTCCAGAATCTCCAGGACCAGGGGTTTCACTGCCTTGAGCAGTTCTTCCTGGGAGATGTCTGCCACCTTCAAATGCGCGCCCCAGTTGCTTGGATCTTCCCCTTCGAAGACGTTGAAAGCCACGATCAGCCCACCGGCTTCCGCGATGGCGGTGCTGATCCGTGCCAGGGAACCCTTGAAATAGGGGGCCAGGACGCTCAGGCGAATGCCTTTGTGGAAGCCTCCCAGGACTTCCGTGAAGACCCGGAAGATGTCCGATTCAGTGATGATGCCAACCACAGCATCCCCGCGCATTACCGGCAGACCGCCGATCTTGTTATCCAGCATCAACTTCGCCGCTTCCTCCAACGGCGTATCTTCGGTCACCGTAAGGACCTTCTTTGTCATTACATCCTTGACCTTGACCTGGGAGAGCAGGTAGGATATTTCCCACACGTTCAGGGACGTCACGCCGGAGGGCCCTGCGCGCAACAGGTCATCCAGGCTGACGATGCCGACAAGCTTGCCCGCAGGGTTGAGGACCGGATAGCGGCGCACCCGCTCGCGCTGCATCCGTTCGGTGGCTTCGGCTACGCTGCAATCCTGGAGAACGGTCTTGGGATCATGGGACATTCGACGGCCGACTAGCATGGCTGGACACCCTTTCATCGTGGATTGACAAGCTCGTAAGAATGAATTTTACTCTAGCATGGCCTGTCCCCACTGTCAAAGCGACATCACTCGTTTCCATACGGATGTGATTGAAATCACTAACAGAAAGCGCTTGACAAGCCGTATCCGGCACGATATACTGAGAGTATATCTGCAGCTTATCTTACCATAGCCTCTTTAGAGTCAGCAACCGTTTAGTAAGCAGAGTCTCGTGCCAAAGCCCTTGCCCATATCAGCCCCTGAGGAGGGACATTGTGGTCACTCTGTACTTCGCCACAGACGTACACGGGTCAGACGTATGCTGGAAGAAATTCATCAACGCCGGCAAGTTCTATCAAGCCCAGGTGATTGTCCTGGGCGGGGACATGACTGGCAAGGCTATCGTGCCCATTATTCACCAGGGCGGCGACACCTACAAAGCCGTTTTGTTGCAGCAGGAGTCTATGCTGCATGGTGAGGCTGAAGTGGAGGACATGGCTCAGAAGATCACTAGCCGCGGCTACTACCCCTATCGCACTACCCCCGATGAAATCACCGAACTGACCGGGTCGCCAGAAAGTGTCGATCGTATTTTCCGCCAAGAAGTCATGAAGCGAGCAGAGAGCTGGCTGGCATACGCCGAACAGAGGCTGGCGGGCTCCGGCATGGCCTGTTATGTCGCGCCCGGCAACGACGACATGTTTGAGCTGGACGAGCTCATTCGCGTCACGAAACATATCCGGCTGGCGGAAGGCGATGTGGTCCAGATCGACGATAACCATGAGATGATCAGCTCGGGATGGAGTAACATCACGCCGTGGCACACCTTCCGCGAAGAAGAAGAGCCGGATTTGCGGCGCCGCTATGATGCCATGCTGAAGAAATTGAAAGACCCGCGACGCAGCATTTTCAACCTGCACGTGCCACCCTATGGCTCCACCCTGGATGAAGCGCCCGAGTTAACCCCGGACATGAAGCCGAAGGACGCTGGGCGCTCGCTCATTCCGGTTGGCAGCCATGCGGTGCGCGACATCGTCAACGAGTACCAGCCGGTGCTGGGGCTATTCGGGCACGTTCACGAGGCCAAGGGCGCGATCCGGATGGGTCGGACTTTGTGCATCAACCCCGGCAGCATGTACGAGCAGGGCCGGCTGCTGGGAGCTGTGATCGTCCCTGGATCGCGACAAGGTCAAGAACTACATCCTGACGACCGGTTGATGTGCTCGAACATCTGCCGGGGAAGTAGTCTCATGCGCCGCCGGCAGGTCCGGCAGTGTGCTGAAGGGAGGTGGTTCGCCGCGAAGGGTTGACATTCTGACGGGAATCCTGCGAACAGGGTGACCGTCGCAGTCACAGATCGAGAGGATCTCTCGTTCTGTGCAGTCGTATCGTCGTTCGCCTCTTCTGGGGCAAGCTGCCTGGCATCCTTCGGACAAGGAGGTCCTCCAAATGGCACAAGTCAAGTCTGCAGATTCCAGCCTGTTTCTGCGCAAAGCAACCGGGTCTGGTGCGATCATGGTCCGTCTTCGACGCCTTCGTCTACGCGTTCTTCTCGATCAACCTGGTCACCCTGGGGCTCTACAGCTTCAGCCAGATGTACTACTTCGAGGGCGGGTTGCTGCCGACGCTGCTTCGTCAGCGCCGTGTTCATGATCTTCGAGATCATCGTCTACGCCAGCCTGATCTCAGTCATGCCGCGTGCCGGCGGCGACTACGTCTGGCAGAGCCGTATCCTGGGCGGCGGGATCGGCTTCGTGCTGGCCGTCACCGGCTGGTGGTTCATCCTGTGGCTGTGGGTGCCGCTCTACACCGATATGCTTCGCCAGCTTTTCTTCACTCCGCTGCTCGGCATCTTGGGCTGCGAGGGGCCGCCCTGTGGTTCTCTCAGACAACCGATCGCGGACTTCGTCACGGTGCTCATCATGTGTGCGCTGCGTCACCTTCTTCATCGCCATGGGCATGAAGTGGTACTCGCGGTTCCAGAAGTTCTGCTTCTGGATCAGCATGGCGGGATTGCTGGTCGTGCTCGGCTTCCTGCTCTTCGGAAACAACGCAAGCTTCCAGAGCGGGCTCGAGCGAGAAGCGGTGGCGATGTTCGGTGCACAGCCGGGCGTGTACGAGGCGACTCTCAAGGCGGGCGAAGAAGCCGGCGCCATTGCGCCTCTGATGGGTGGCGGCATGGCTGCGATCTTCCTCGCCATGGGCTACATCACCTTCTTCAACCTGTGGCCCAACTGGGGCGCTACGCTCTACGGCGAAGTCCGCGGCGCGACCGACTTCAAGCGCAACTTCTGGGGCATGGCCTCGGCCCTGATCGCCACCACCGATCTTGGGGGCCGTCTTCTTTCTTGCTCATCGAGAAGACGATGACGTGGAAGTGGTTCATGGCGGCCAATGGCGCCTGGTGGAACTACGCTGGGGTTACACGGACGTAGTGCCGCCACTCCCGGTCTGGCCCTATCCGGCGATGCTTGCCGGTTTCATGATGAACAGCCGCGTGCTCCAGTTCATCGTCGTGCTGGCGATGAGCGCGTGGTGGTTCGGCTGGTCCGGCACGGTGTTCCTCAGCTCAACCCGCGTCATCTTCGCAGCAGCCTTCGACCGCTTGCTGCCTGAGAAGGTGGCCGAGGTGGAACCGCGCACGCGCACGCCGATCTACGCGCTGATGCTGATGGTGATCCCTTCGATCGTCATCGGCGCGCTGTTTGCCTGGAACATATTCAACTTCCAAATCCTTGACCCTCTGCTCGACCCTGGTGATCGCCGTGACGTACCTCGGCTCGACCGTCGCCGCGATCCTGCTGCCCTTCATCAAGCGCGACCTGTACGAGGCCTCGCCGATCGCCAAGTACAAGGTCTTCGGCATCCCGTTGATCAGCGTCGCCGGCGTGATCTTCGGCGCCTTCCTGTTCTTCCTGCTCTACCAGTGGCTCATCGACCCGAACGAACTCTACGGCATCGGCTACCGCAACACGAGCTCGATGATCTACATGGGCGCGATGTACCTGCTGGCCTTGGTGATCTACGTCGGCTTCAAGGCGTACCGGCGCCGCCAGGGCATCGACATCAACAAGATCTACGACGAGATTCCGGTCGAGTAAGATTGAAGATCGAAGCTTGAAGATTGAGGGTTCAAGAGTCTTTGGTGGAAACCCATTCGACTCTCGAACCTTCAGTTACGAAGGGTCGGACGCCGCATGACTACTGAGAATCATCCAGCTGCGACACTGCCGCTTCTTGAAGATGAGATGCACCGTCTGGTCGGTGAGGCGCAGAACAGACGGCATCTTTCTCCGCCTCGTCGGCGGCCTGGCCGTTAAGGTGCACTGCGAGCGTGCCGTGCACCGCGCGCTGAGGCGCGACTATCCGGACATCGATTTCGTGACCGACAAGAGCGGCGCTCTCCGCTTGGAGGCGTTCCTCAAGGGCATGGGCTACACGCCCAACAAGACGTTCAACACGCTCAGCGGCGACCGGCGCCAGCTCTACTACGATGACGGCGCGGAACCGGCAGATCGATATCTTTATCGGCGACTTCCAGCATGTGCCACAAATTGCCCCTGTCAGACCGGCTGCATGTCGAGCCGCTGACGATGCCCCTGGCAGAGCTGTTCCTGACGAAGGCCCAGATCGTGGAGCTGAACCGGAAGGACGTGCTCGATCTGCTGGCGTTGCTGCTCGATCACGAGGTGGGACCTGGCGAAACGGAGACGATCAACAGCCAGGTCATCTCGTCCCTCTGCGCCAAGGACTGGGGCCTTTACACCACGGTGAATATGACCATCGGGAAAATCCGTGACTTTATAGACCGTGGGGAGGCCGAGTTATTGAGCGAGCCGCTCAAGGAGGAGATCACTGAAAAGTTGACCGCATTGCAGGCCGCCATGGACGCGGCGCCCAAGCCCCTCGCCTGGAAAATGCGAGCGAAGCTGGGCACCCGCGTTCCCTGGTATGAAGAAGTTGAAGAAGTGCATCGCTGACGCAGAGACGTAGAGACGTAGAGACGTAGCATGCTACGTCTCTACGTCTCTACAATTCGAAATCGGTTCGAACCTCGCGCCCCACAAGGACGCGCACGCGGAGTATCATCTATGCCCACCAGTTATCTCAATCATTACCTCCACATCGATCTCAGCACCGGCAAGTGGACACCGTTTAGCCTGCCGCAGGAGGTGCTCACACAATACGTCGGTGGCAAGGGTGTCGGCGCTTATCTCCTGGCGCAGCATCAGGACCCCCTGGCGGAACCGTTCGATCCGTCGAATCCGTTGATCTTCATCATGGGACCGCTCACGGGCACCCAGGCGCCGTCGATGCGCTCTGGTGTCGTCTTTCAGTCGCCCGTCACCCGGTTGTTCACTGATTCGTACTACGGCGGCTTTTTTGGACAGGAGTTACGCTCGGCCGGATATGACGGCCTGCTGATCACGGGGCGTGCGCCTGAGCTGAGCCTTCTGGAGATCGACAACGATCGCCTGACCCTCAAGCCGGCTGCAGACCTGCAGGGGCTTGACACTTACGAGGTATACGATCGGCTGCGCCCCGCTTACCCTCAGAAGGATTGGCGCATCGCCTGTATCGGGCCCGCCGGGGAAAACCTGGTTAAGTTCGCGGTGATCGACTGCGACCCGCACCGGCAGGCCGGTCGCGGCGGCGGGGGTGCAGTGATGGGGGCCAAGAACCTCAAAGCAATCGTCGTGCGGGGCACCCATCGCATTCCGCTCGCTGATCCCGACGCATTCAAAGTGACCTTGCGCGCAACCCTGGCCACTATGAAGGATAACGCCTCGCTGCAAGGCTTCCGCTCCGGCGGCACCGCTGCCTCGATTCCCTGGGCTGATGTCGAGGGGCTTCTGCCGACCCGGAACTTCCAGCGCGGCAGCTTTGCTGGCGCCGCAGCCCTGGGCGATGAGGCCCAGCGCGCCAAGTTCTGGGACAAAGACACGGCCTGCGCCGTGTGCCCGATCGCCTGCAGCAAGGATGGCAGCATCAAGGAGGGCGAGCACGCAGGACTGAAGGGTGATACGCTGGAATATGAGAGCGCAGCCATGCTGGGCAGCAACATCGAGGTGGGTGACACAATCGATGCCGTCTGTCTCGGCTTGCTGTGCGACAAGCTCGGGTTGGACACCATCTCGGCCGGCGCAGTGCTCAGCTTTGCGTGCGAGGCCGTCGAGAAGGGCTTGCTCGACGCGGATGTGCGGTTCGGCGATGCAAAGAGCCTTTCCAGCATGCTGCTTGACATTACACATCGCTACGAGGCGGGGGATCTGCTGGCCGAGGGCGTGGCCGCGGCCGCATCCAAACTGGGCGGCGATGCCCCGAACTTCGCTATCCACGTTAAGGGCCTGGAACTGCCGGCGTGGGGACCGCGCGGTGCACCCGGCATGGGGCTGGCCTACATGACCGGCGACCGGGGCGGCTGTCACCAACGCGCATTCCCCATCCTTTATGAGGTCGGCGGCGAGACCTGGAAAGGGCAGACGTACGAACGCCTGGCGCTTGACGGGAAGGCGCAGTTGCTGGCCGAGCTGCAAAACAAGCTGGCCGGGCTGGATACCATGACCACGTGCGATTTTGCGCGCTACGGCGTCACTGAGGAACAATATCTCGACCTGTTTGCTGCCGCCACAGGCCGGCGCATCGGGCAAGACGAACTCTATCAGCTCGGCGAGCGCATCTGGAACCTGACGCGGCTCTTCAATTTGAAGGCTGGCATGACCGCGGCACAGGAGGACTTGCCGGGTCGCTTTAAGAGCGAACCCCTGGCAGACGGCCCCGCGGCCGGACACTACTTCGCCCAGGCCGATATCGAGTCGCTGCGCTCTGACTACTATGTCGTGCGCGGCTGGGATCAGAACGGCGCGCCCACGCCAGAAAAACTCGCCGCCCTTGGGGTGGTGTATCCGCAATAATAGCAGCGCCTATTGCAATTCAATTTGGTCAAAGGAGACACCTATGGTTAATCTGCGGTCCTTCGAAGTCCCTACTGTCGTCAAGCATGCTCCCGGTGCAGTCGAGTGCCTGGCGGATCAAGTCAAGGCCTTGGGCATTGTTCGCCCAATGATCGTCACGGACCAGGGCCTGGTCAAAGCCGGCATCGTGGATCGAGTGACGGAAGTTTTGCGCGGGGGCAACGTCGACTATCTTCTGTTCGACCGTGTGGTGGCAAACCCGCCGATCAAGCTGGTGGATGACGCCGCGGTGCTCTATAAGACAGAGAAATGCGACGGTCTGATTGGCGTTGGCGGCGGCAGCCCGATGGACACGGCCAAGGCAATTGGCGTGGTGGCCGAAAATGGCGGCTCGATCCTGCAATACGAGTGGGCAGATCCACAGCCCATCGTGCGGCCCATCCCCCCGCTGATCACCGTCCCGACCACGGCCGGCACCGGCAGTGAGGTGACCCTCTGGTCCGTAATCACTGACCCGAATCGGCACATTAAGTACAACGTGGGTGGAACCCCGTTTATCGCGGCCAAGATGGCGTTGATCGACCCGCTACTGATGCTGGACATGCCCGCGCACATCACCGCCAGCACGGGCCTGGATGCACTGACGCATGCCATCGAGTGCTACACATGCGCATACGCTCAGCCGTGGCCGGATGCTGTGGCTCTCTGGGCGATGGAGACGCTGGCGCAATGGCTGCCTATTGCGTTCGCCCAGGGCCATAACGTCGAGGCCCGGTACAAGGTCGCTATGGCCGCCATGCTCGCCGGCATGTCCTACGGCACGGAAAGCGCCGGCGCCGTGCATGCCATGAGCCAGACGGCTGGTGGTTACTACGATCTGCCCCACGGCGTCCTGACCGCGGCCATGCTGCCCCCTGTCATGGCCTACAATTACCTGGGTGAGCCGCAGAAGTATGCGCGCATCGCGCAGGCGATGGGCGTCAACACCTGGGGTATGACCCAGCTCGAGGCGGCCGAGTCTGCGGTCGACGCGGTGCGGGACTTCGTCAAGCTCCTCGAAATCCCGACGGTGACCGAGTTGGGGGTGAAGAAGGAAGACATGCAGATGTTGGTCGACATGGCGTACAACGATCCACAAACGATCGGGAACCCCCGCGACCTGATCCGGAAGAGCTATGAGCAGATCTACGGAATGTGCCTTGCGGCTTGATTAGTGCGGTGAAGTGCGCGAGGAGGTTCTTGACAGCAGGGTGATCCTGTGATATACTAGAAATATATCAGGGTGAAGTCCGGTGACTCGTGCAATGACGACAGGCCGGCGCTGTCCCGCAACTGTGAGGCGTGGCTTAGTTGTCTGCGCCAAGCCAGACCGCCCCTTGCCGACCATGCACATCGTGCGGTCGTGAGCGCGAAGGATTCCCGCGGAGGGGTCTCGCTGTCAAACAGCGAGACCCCTTTTCTATTCCTTCCCATTGTCCATCGGTTGGGAGGTGACCGACAGCCCCTACAAAGCATAACGCACCGCCATAAGGGGCAGATTCCAAGATCGATTCAACTCTGTTAGTACACAAACACCCCAGATGTCTTTCAAGGAGGACGTAAATGTCTAGTCGAAACCGTGGCTCTCGGACCGGGAGCCTTTTGGCCCTCTTAATGGTTCTTACGATAGCCCTGTCGCTCGCCGGCTGTGCACAACCAGCCGCACCGACTGCTGCCCCCCAGGCAGCCGCACCGACTGCTGCCCCCCAGGCAGCCGCACCGACTGCTGCCCCCCAGGCAGCTGCACCGACTGCTGCCCCTCAGGCGGCCGCACCGAGCAAAGTCTTCAAATTGGGCGTGGACGGCCCCTTCAGCGGGCCGGGCGCGAAGACCGGCGAAGAGTTCAGGCGCTCGTTCCAGATGGCCATGGAGGCGATCAATTACACAATTGGTGATTACAAGATCGAGCCTGTCTGGATCGACGACCAGTCCGACCCGGCCAAGGGCGCCGCGGCCTACGAGCAGGCCGTCGTGCAGGATAAGATCCAGGCGGGGATTCTGCAACTGGAACAGCTCGGTGGCGGTTGCGCTCATGGAATTCACCGCCAAGTACAAGATCCCTCACTTCTTCGGTTTCGGCGCCACCGAGGTGGTCAATGAGACCTTTGCGTCTGATCCCGAGAAATACGGCTACTGGATGAATCAAGGGTTGGGCGTCGCCGAGCAAGCTAACGATATCTTACGTCGATGCGTTGGAAGATGCGATTGCCAAGGGCACCTATCAAGCCGGAAGCCAAGACGGTCGCTCTCGCCGGCGAGGACACCGACTGGGGACGCAGCTTCCTGCGGAGCCATCAAGGGCCAGTTCGAAGCGAAGGGTTGGAAGATCGTCTGCTGAAGAGTACTTCCCGATCGATCAGAGCGAGTTCACGCCCCTGATGACCAAGCTGAAGGAGAGCGATCCGGCCGTGTTGGTGGTGTCCAGCGTTGTGACCCCGGTGTCGTCGGCTGCAATCAAGCAGGCGGAACAGGTGGGACTGAAGAGTCTGATCATTGCCGACGGCCTGGGGTGGGCTGGCAACTGGTACGAGCTGACGGGCAAGTCCTCCGAATTATGTGCTGGACCAGATCCCACAGCTGGCGACGGATAAGGCGAAGGCGTTCGCCAAGGCGTACGAGACCAAGTACGGCGACAAGCCGAGCCCGTCGGCAGCCGGGTTGGCGTATGATGGCACGAACTACTTTATCGCCATGGCCAACGAGGTCATCAAGGTGAACAACGGTGAGTTGACCGGCGAGGCCATCTACAAATTCGTGAAGGAAAAAATCTGGACGGGCGAGTGGATCTATAAGGACGGGATCATCATGCCGGCGTACAAGTATATGCCGGACACGATTCCGGATCCAGTGGTCGGCGCCGGCTATTACATGTTCCCGGTGCTGCAATACTTTGATGGCGAAAGCAAGATCGTGTTCCCCAACGACGTTGCTACGCAGCCTCTACAAGCCAAGCCGTAGCACCAGGCGCCCGGGACCCGGCCACGCAGGCAGGGTCCCGGGTTTGGTCTCCTCGGGGCAGGGCGGCCCTGTTCTACCGCTGCTTTCGGCACGTCTCAGGCGGTGACAGATGATCCTTGAGGCCAGCAATGTCGTGAAGAATTTTGGCGGCTTGACTGCCGTCAATCGCGTGTCGCTCCAGGTGGACGAGGGAGAAATCATCGGGCTGATAGGGCCCAACGGTGCTGGTAAGACGACTTTCCTCAACTGTTTGGCCGGCACCTTCAGGCCCAGCTGCAGGCACGGTGCACTTCCGGGGGGAGAACACAACTGGAGCTTCGGCAGACGTCATGTGCCACCGGGGTATGTCGCGTACTTTCCAGATTCCGCTTCCCTTTCCTAAGATGACGGTTCTGGAGAACGTCATGGTGGGAGCGCAATTTGGTGGTGGGAGCCGCCATCATGCGGCGCCTGCCAGGCAGCGGGCGGAGGAAGCGCTGGCTTTCGTGCAGTTTTCCTTGCCGCTCGATACACCGGCTCAGCTGGTGCAACGCGGTGCAGCTCAAACGCCTCGACCTGGCCCGTGCCTGGGCATGCAGCCCGAAGCTGCTGTTGCTTGACGAGCTGGCATCTGGGCTGACGCCTACCGAGTTGGACGAGATGATCACGTTGATCAGAAGCATCCGCGATCGCGGCGTGGCCATCATCGCCGTCGAGCACATTATGCGGGTGATCATGGGCATCTGCGATCGCATCCTGGTGATTCAGTACGGCACGCCGATCGCCGAAGGCCTGCCCAACGATGTTTTGCGCGATCCGAAAGTGATTGAGGCCTATCTTGGTGACGAGAAGGTCGCACACTAGCGCCGGCGCCACGGTACGAGGCGCTTACACTTGTGCGCCCGGGAGGCACCCTTGCTCGAAATAAGAAACATCGACACCAGCTATGATTTCCTCCAGGTACTCTGGGATGTATCCTTGTCGGTCCAGAAGGGCGAGTTCGTGGCCTTGATCGGCCCGAACGGAGCGGGCAAGACCACGACGCTTGCGCACCATTGCTGGGTTGCTGCGACCCAGGGCGGGTCAAGTCATCTTTGACGGCAGATCCATCAGCGGTCTGACGGCCGCACGAGATCAGCCGCATGGGCCTGGCCTACGTTTCGGAGAGTCTCAACCTCTTCACTAACATGTCGGTGCACGAGAATCTGCTGCTGGGCGCATACTCCATACAGGACAAAGCAACAGCGCGAAGAGACGTTGCAGTTCGTATTCGAATTGTTTCCCCGGTTGGAAGAACGCGCCAGACAGTTGGCCGGCACGATGAGCGGCGGCGAGCGCAAGATGCTGGCCATCGGCCGGGGCATCATGTCCAGCCCGCGGGCTATGCTGATCGACGAGCCGTCTCTCGGTCTGGCGCCTCACCTGGCTCACGAGGTCTTTCAGGGATTGCGTTACGCTTAACCAGCGTGGGGTCACGATTCTTCTGGTCGAGCAGAACGTGCACATGACTCTGGAAATCATCCAGCCGGGCCTACGTGATGGAGCATGGCCGCGTGGTCATGGAGGGCCCGAGCCGGGAGCTGAAACAGAACGAGCACGTCCGCAAGGCCTATCTCGGGATTTGATGAGGAGAGCCATGAGTACCAGCAAAGATCCTCCTGCCGCGAGTACGGCAAGACTTCAACCCGTCGCCGCGCAGGAATATACCCGCCCTGGCGGTTGGCGTGCTGTCGTTGGTGATCGCGGTATTGATTGGGGTCAACGGCGGGCCGGCGCAGCTGTTCACCACCCTGGTCACAGGCGGCATGTGGGCACTGATGTCGGTTGGGCTGGCGCTTATCTTCGGTGTGATGAACATCCCGCATTTCGCCCACGGCGAATCGTTCATGATCGGGGCCTACGTCGCCTGGTTCGTGTTCACCCCCTTCAAATCGCACGCTGCAGCAGCACCCCAATGCATTTCCTGCGCGCGGTGGCGCCTTTCGTCGGCATGCTTGCGGCCGCCGTCGTCGGCGCAGTTATGGGTGTAGTGATCGAGCGTCTGATCTTTGCACCCTGCGTCACCGGACTAAGGAAGGCTGGGTTATGAACGCCTTTCTGTTGACGGTGGGCCTGTCCTTCGTTCTGACCAACGGCACTACCTTGGCGCTTGGCCCCGACTATCGAGGCGTGCCGCAATACTGGGACGTGCCGTCACTGCAGTTCCTGGGCATGCGCGTCACCGTGGACCGGTTGGTGGCTTTCGCCGTTGCGTTGCTCGTGATCGGCGCCCTGTGGCTTTTTCTGCAGCGCACCAGTACCGGCCGGGCGATCCGTGCCGTCTCGCAGGATGAGACGGGCGCGCAGATGGTGGGCATCAATCTCGATGGCATCCAGACGCTGACCTTTTCCCTGGCCACCGCGACTGCCGCGCTGGCGGGCGCCTCCCTGCTTTTCATGTTCCCGGCCTATCCCCTCGTGGGCCTCAACCCGCTCTACTTTTCCTGGTACGTGGTGATGCTCGTCGGACTTGGCAATGTCCCCGGCGCTATCATCGGCGGCTTTATCGTGGCTCTGTTGCAGACGGCAACACAACAGTTTTTCGGCATCTCCTGGGAAACGTTATCCCGACAGCAATCATGGTCATCGTGCTGCTGGTGGCGCCTTCGGGCATCTTCGGCAGCGAGGTCAAGGGCGTTCAAGAACAGTGAGGCGTGAGTGATAGCGATGAAGAGTAACCTCGAGGACAAACAGCAACATGCCGCGGTGAGAGGTGGCCTGTGGCAGACCCTGGTGGGCGGCTGGATCGCATCGGCATTCACGCCGCTCGGATTGGCCCTGTTGGTGATCATCGCCATCTTGCCGAACGTGCCGCCCTTCAACCAGGAGCATATGCTGCGCTGGCTGATCGCCGGCGCGTTCCTCGGACGCCCAGGCAGTGGCCTTCGATTTCACGGCCGGGTTCATCAATGTGGTTAATTTCGGCTTTGCCGCCATGGTCGGATTGGGAGCCTACACCTCAGCCCTCTTGGCCAACACCGCTCCGTACCTGGTGCTCAGGCCGGGGATATCGCCCTGGATCGGCATTTGGGTTGGCGCACTGGTGGCAGGCCTGCTGGGCTTGGTGCTCGGCATGCTTACTTTGCGTCTGCGTGGCATCTATGCAGCGGTGATGGCCTGGTTTGTGGGCATTGCCCTGCTGGGTTTGGCCAACAATCTGACCAGGCTGACGCGCGGTTCGATGGGTTTGCATCCGCGGGCTCTGTTCACCACGACTGATAATCTGCCGTACTTCTACGTCATCCTGGGCATGCTGCTGCTCATCTACGTCACCTTGCACCTGGTCACCAAGTCGTCGTACGGCCTGGCCTTCAAGGCCATCGGGCAGAACATCGATGCCGCGCGGGCTTCAGGGATCGATCCGACGAAGTACCGGGTGTTCAACTTCGCGCTGTCGTGCTTCTTCGCGGGCCTGCTCGGTGGATTCTATGCACACTACTACGGCTCGCTGACCCCTAAGAACGTGATGCACACCTCAAAGACAGTGGAAGTGCTCGCCAGTTGCCTATATCGGCGGTCGCGGCAGCCTGTGGGGCGGCATCGCGTTCGCGTTCCCCTTCATCTTCTTCATCGAGTACTTGCGCTCCAGTCTGACCGATCTTGCCCGGGCTGCACCTGGTGATTTACGGCATCGTGATGATGCTGGTGATGATCTACTATCCCGCCGGGTTCGCCGGGGCCTACTACTGGCTGACCTCGAAACTGCGCCGGGGCAGCCGCCCAAAGAGGTAGATCAAAGGGGAAGATAAGGCGTGACCCGATCTGATCATTATCCCGCCGAGTTTGAGCAATTCACCATCCAGGTGGACGGTGAATCGCTGCCGGCCCGGCGCGGGCAGACGGTGGCGGCGGTATTGACCGGCGCAGGCCGGCTGGTCCTGCGCCGGACCGCCAGCGGCGCGCCGCGCGGTGTCTTCTGTGGCATGGGCGTCTGCTATGACTGTGTCGTGACGATCGATGGCGTTCCCGATCAGCGCGCGTGCATGACGCCCGCGCGCCCGGGCATGTGGGTGCAAACGCACTCCCGCCAGGAACCTTGATGGGGCAACTCCTGGTGTCGACGCATTCTGATCCCTGTATCCTCGTCATCGGCGCCGGTCCTGCAGGTCTGGCAGCGGCCGTCACGGCTGCTGAACTCGGCCTACGCGTGGTGTTGATGGATGAGGCGGCCACTCCAGGTGGGCAGTATCTCTCTGGGGGTGACTCAGCCAGCGACGATCGTGCAGCCGCAGGGCACGGCTCTCAGGCAAAAGCGGAACGCGACGGAGCAGCGTTGATGGCCCGTGCAAACGTACTCAGCCGCGCGGCGGGATCCCGCCTCGGGCTTCGGTGTGGCGCGACCGTGTGGAGCCTCACTCCCAGTCCCGACGGGACGGCTCCCGGCCTCATCGCCATGGTCCATCACGGTGGCAGATACGGCACCCGGGCCGGCTCCGAGCGCGTCGAGGCGGATGCCGTCATCCTGGCCACGGGCGCGCGGGAGACGGTCGCTCCGTTTCCCGGCTGGACCTTGCCGGGGGTGATGACGGTGGGGGCGGCCCAATTGCTGGTCAAGCGCCACGGGGTCAGTCCCGCTGGGCCGGGGCAGCGAGTCTTGCTCGCGGGATCAGGACTGCTCTTGCTGCCGGCGGCGGCACGGTTAGTCGAGGCCGGCGCATACGTCGTGGGAGTTCTGGAAGCCGCGCACCTGGATGCATCCACCATTCGCCAAGCCGCCTTGTCCGGGATTTCGGAATGGGCGCCGGCATTGTGGGATCGGTCAGGCGAAGGCTGGCACTATCTGTCCGCTTTGCGCAAGGGCCGCGTCCCATATCGGTTTGGCCGGGCGGTGGTCCGGGCAAGGGGAGTCGAGCGTGTGGAAGCGGTGGATATCGCACGACTGGACCGCACAGGCGCACCGCTCCCGGGGCTTACGGAGACGTGGCCGGTCGATCTCTTGTGTGTCGGCTACGGTTTAGTCCCGAATATCGAATTGGCCCAACTGGCAGGGGCCAGGGTCCGCTACAGTGCGGAATTGGGTGGATGGGCCGTTGAAGTGGATGAACTATCGGGGGTGCAGACGACCGTGCCGGGTCTGTTTGTGGCAGGAGAGACCTCCGGCATCAGAGGTGCGGGCAGCGCATTGTTGAGCGGGCGGCTTGCGACAATGAGCGCCGCGGCATGGCTGGGTCGGCTGCCCCAGGCCGCACTGCAGGCCGAATTGGCCGGCGCCGCGCGGCGCCGGCGGCAGGATGCGCGTTTCGGCGCCCTGATCAATCTGCTGTTTGGCGCTCCGGACGGGCTAACGCGGGCCATCCCCGACGACACACCCATGTGCCGGTGCGAGGAAGTGACCGCCGGACAGGTGCGGGCAGCCATTGCAGCGGGTTCACGGTCGTTGGATGCGTTGAAACCGGCCTTGCGTGTCGGGCAGGGCCTTTGTCAGGGGCGCACATGTGGTCCGGCGTTGGCGGGCATGATCGCCATCGAAACAGGTAGATCTGTTGAGGCATCCGGACTGTTTCAAACGCGCCCGCCGGTCAAGCCTGTGCCGCTCGCCGCAATCGCCGGACCGGCTGCAGTGGGGGATGGTTCACTGTGAAGGCCCACGCGGATGTGATCGTTGTCGGTGGCGGCATTGTGGGCGCAGCGTGCGCTTACTACCTGGCGCAGTCCGGCATCGGCGTCCAGGTCCTGGAGCGCCAGTTCTTTGCCAGCGGCACATCTCGTGCATGTGACGGATTGATCCTTTCCTGGGATAAGCAGTCGCCGGCCGAGCTTGAACTGGGACAGGCCAGCGCCGCACTATGGGCCAGTTTGGCTGATGAGCTGCCTTTCGATTTCGAGTACCGGCGCCAGGGCTCGATTGTCCTTGCCGAAACAGGGGATACCCTGGCTGACCTGCACAAGAAAGCGGTCGACCTGGGGGAGGCCGGCATCCGCGCAGAGATGTTGGATGCAGCGGGGCTACTGGTGCTCGAACCCAACCTGGCGCCGGATCTGGCCGGGGGCGTCTTCTACCCTGACGATGCACAGCTCGACGCCCGCCTGGCGACGCTGGCATTGCTTGAAGAGGCTGCCCGCCTCGGTGCTGACCTGAGGCAAGGTGTCGAAGTACGCGGCTTACAGCGGCAGCACGATGGCCGCGTGACGGGCGTCCTCACCGCTGATGGCGCGATCGAAGCGGATGACGTGGTGATCGCCGGTGGGGTGTGGAGCAGCGAGATGCTGCGCGAAGCCGGGCTGGACCTGCCGATCCGACCGCGCAAGGGGCACATCGTCGTCGCGTCGGTGCGCCACATGCCCGACCTGATTGCCCATCCGCTGGCGGAGGGAAGCTATGCGGCCTCCGTGAAATCGTCAGCCGAAGATGTGCAGGTGGCGCTCATCGCAGAAAAGACGGCCAGCGACACGCTGCTTCTGGGCAGCAGTCGTGAGTTCTGCGGCTTCGATCGGTCGGTTCGAGTGGAGGTCATCCAGGCGATTGCGGCGCGCGCGATCCGATTCCTGCCTGCACTGGCTACGGCAAGTGCAATGCGGAGTTATGCAGGCCTCCGGCCGTGGAGCCCGGATCATCTCCCATTGATCGGACCGGTGGACACCCATCCGGGGTTGTTTTTGGCTGCAGGGCATGAAGGAGCCGGCATCGGCCTCGCGCCGATCACGGGCCGCATGATCGCTGACTGGATCAGGTGCTACCCTGACGGGCCTACCGTCGACGCAGAACCGCGGCGCGCTGGCGTCGCACCAGATCCCCACGGGGGACTTCCCATGGGGTGGACCGCAACTCGGCCGGGACGTTTTCTCTAGGTGTCTGGAAACGATCCGGTCCAAATAACTGATGTGAGGTGGAGAATATGGCACAAGCTCTAACAACGGTCGTCTCTTCGTCCAAGAAAAGGGTTGAGATCAATCGGGAGAAGCCCACAGTGATCGTCGGAGAGCGCATCAATCCGACTGGGCGAAAGCAGGTGCTTGCGGCGTTCGCTGCCGGCGATTTCGGCATTGCCCGCAGTGATGCAATTGCACAGGTCGAGGCGGGTGCGCACATGTTGGATGTGAATGCAGGCGTGCCCGGCGCGGATGAACCGGAGTTGCTGGTCCAGGTGTTGAAGAGCGTCATGGAAGTCACTGACGTTCCTTTGTGCATCGACACGGCTGATCCCCTGGCGCTCGCCGCCGCACTAAAGCTGTATCAAGGCAAGGCGCTGATCAACTCCTGTAACGGTGAGGAGCGCTCCCTCGATGCGGTGCTGCCGATTGTCAAGGAGCACGGCGCTGCCGTGATCGCCCTTTGCATGGATGATGATGGCATCCCTGATACCGCCCAGGGCCGGTTGAAGGTGGCGGGAAAGATCATCGAGCGCGCAGGCAAGATGGGCATCCCCATCGAAGACATTGTAGTCGATCCGCTCGCCCTGACAATGGGGGCGGACAGTACCGCTGGTCGCGTGGCACTGGATGCTATTGAGTTGATCGTGGCCGAATTCGGTGTCAACATCACCATGGGCGCCAGCAATATCTCGTTTGGCATGCCCGACCGTCCGTACATCAACTCGGCATTCATCGCGATGGCGATCCACGCGGGCCTGACCTGCCCGATCACCAATCCGTTGGTCACTCCCGTGATCACAGCCATTCTTGCCGCGGATCTGGCCATGGGCCACGATTCGTACGGCTCGCGGTGGATCAAGGCCTATCGCAAGCGCCAGAGCACCGGCGCCTGACAGTTACGCAGGCGATCGCCTGCACCCAGGGTGAGGCGCATATGGTTGGGGAGACATTCACGCTGACCGATGCCCAACGGGCATACCAGCAGATCAAGGATCGGATTATCACAACGGCGATGCAGCCGGGCGCGGTCATCCAGGAAGCTGACTTGATGAGCGAGCTGGGGTTGGGCCGCACTCCTGTGCGTGAAGCGCTGAAGCTCCTGGAGGCGGAAAACCTTGTCGTGGTCTCCCCCCGGCGCGGCATTTTTGTCACCGATGTCACCTTGACGGATCTGCTGCACGTGCAGGAAATCCGTCTTGAACTGGATTCGCTGTCCGCGCGGCTGGCTGTGCAACGCGCGATGCCTGTAGAGGTTGCTGAGTTGCGCAGACTGATCGCCGAAGCCAGGAAGTGCGAGGGCCACGGTGACCCGCAGGCGCTGCTAGCCATTGACCGTGAGCTCCATGCCGTACTGCGGGAAGCGTCCCACAATCGACTGTTGGCGAACGAATGCGAAATGCTGTTCAACCTGTCCCTGCGCATCTGGTACCTGTTCGTTCGCCGTCTCGAACCTCAGCATCTCGCGGAGGATGCCTTCGATGAGATCCTGGAGGCCATCAATACCGGGAATATCGCCCAGGCGGATCGTGCCATGCGGCGCCACATCATGTCTTTCGGCGATTCGATCAAACTGATTCTCTGATCCAATCATAGCAAGGGAGGCTAAGCTGTGAGTGAAGTTCTGATGAAAATATCTGAAGCGATCATCGAAGGCAACGTCGATGACATTGTCGATCTGACGGAGGAGGCCCTGGACGAGGGCTCCACTGCCGAGGAAGTCTTGAACCTGGGGCTAATGGCGGGCATGGACTACGTCGGCGTCGAGTTCAAGGCCGGCAATATGTTCGTCCCGGAGGTGCTGCGCTCGGCTAAGGCGATGCAGTCCGCTATGGAGCTGCTGCGGCCACTGCTGGCGAAGGCGGGCATCAAGCACACCGGCAAGTTGCTGCTCGGCACCGTCAAGGGCGACTTGCATGACATCGGCAAAAATCTGGTCGGCATGATGTGTGAGGGCGCCGGGTTCGAGGTCACGGACCTCGGCAAGGATATCGACGCCCGAACAGTTCGTGGCTGCGATCAAAGAGCGGCAGCCCGATGTGTTGGGCATGTCCGCGCTTTTGACCACGACCATGCGCGCGATGGGACATACCATCAAGGCCCTGGAAGAAGCGGGTCTGCGCGATCAGGTTAAGGTGATGGTCGGCGGCGCACCTGTGACGCAGGCATTTGCGGATCAAATCAACGCCGACGGTTATGCGCCGAACGCGGCAGCCGCAGCGGAGCTGGCTCGCAAGCTGGTTGCTGCATAGACTTCAGCGCATCCCGCGAGGGGATGGTTCCCAAAGGAGAACCTACATGAGGACAAACTACGTAGCCAATGCTGGCGTGCGCTTCAATGTGTTCTCGCAGGACCAGTTGGAGGAGCTGTTCAACGGCGTGTTGCACCTCTTGCAGTACACGGGTCTGGACGTAAAACACGAGGAAGCACGTGACATTCTGGCGAAAGCCGGTGCATGGGTTGACGGCGAGCGTGTGCGGCTGCCCTCACACATGGTGAAGGATGCGTTGCGCAAGGCGCCGCGCAGCTTCACCCTCTGGGCTCGCGACGGCAATCCGAAGCATAACATCCACATCGGCCCTGGCCGCGCGCACTTCGGCCCCGGCCCCACGTGCACGCACTTCATCGACGCGGAGACGTTGGAGCGCCGGCCGTACACAAAGGCAGACGTGCCGTTGGTGGCGCGGCTGGTGGATGCCCTGCCCAACATCGACTTCTGCGAGTCATTGGGCACGGTGGATGATGTGCACTTCGACTTGGGCGCGCTGTACGAGTTTGCGGGCATGTTCCCCAACACCAGCAAGCCCATTGTCGCCTGGTCATACGACAAGTTCGACTCGGCCGGCATTCACGAGATCGCCGTGGCCGAGGCCGGCGGGCAGCGGGCGTTCGAGCAGCGGCCCACCTACGTCCACTACTGCGAGCCGCTGTCGCCGCTGGTCAGCACGTTCGAGGCGCTCGACAAGCTGATCTTCGCCGCCACGCACCGCGTGCCCGCTGGTCTTCACGCCCTGCCCCATTGCAGGCGGCACCGCGCCGATCACCGGCGCGGGCATCATCACCATGGGCGCGGCCGAGTCGTGGATGGGCCTGACGCTGGCACAAATCCTCCAGCCGGGCCTGCCCTTCTTCATGGGCGGCGTGTTCTCGGCGATGGACATGAACACGATGATCCTGGCCTACGGCGCGCCGGAACTGCCGCTGTACATGGCCGGCCTGACCGAGCTGGCGCACTATGCCGGACTGCCGCTGTGGCAGACGGGCGGCTGCACCGACTCAAAGAGCTTCGACGGCCAGGCCATGATCGAAGGCTCGATGTCGGTGTTCTTCTCGGCGCTCACCAGCGGCGACCTGTGTCACGATGTGGGCTACACCGAAAGCGCCATGACCGGCTCGCTCTTCCAGCTTTGCGCCATGGACGAGGCCATCGGCTACTCGCGGCGCATCACGCGCGGCATCGAGGTCAACGATGACACGCTGGCCGTGGAGGTCATCAACAAGGTCGGTCCCAACAACCACTACCTGCGCCAGCCGCATACCCGCAAGTATTACAAGAGCGAGTACTTCTATCCCAAGCTGCTCGACCGGCAGGACTTCGAGAACTGGGAGTCCAGCGGCAGCATGACGATGAAGGATCGCACCATCGCCCGCGTGCGCGACATCCTGGCGACGCACAAGGCCTCGCCGGTCAAGCCGGAGACCCAGAAGGTCATCGAGAAGGTTCTGGCGGAGGCGGAGGATCGGGTCAAGGACAAGGTTTAGTTCACGCAAGAGAGGACACCATGAGCAGACTACTCGAAAAAATGTCCACCGCCATCCTGGAAGGGGATGCGGAAAAGATCCCCAAGCTGGTGAAGAAGGCGCTGGGCGAGGGCGTATCGGCCAAAGACATCCTGGACAACGGCCTGTTGGTCGGCATGAACGAGGTCGGTGTACGTTTCAAGGCCGGCGATATGTTCGTGCCCGAGGTGCTGATGTCGGCCGAGGCGATGCAGTCGGCCATGGTTGTGCTGCGGCCGCAACTGGCCAAGAGCGGCGCACAAGCAGATCGGCAAGGTGATGCTGGGCACGGTCAAGGGCGACCTGCACGACATCGGCAAGAACCTGGTGGGCATGATGTGCGAGGGCGCGGGCTTCGAGGTCATCGACATCGGCTTCAATGTCGATCCGGAGAAGTTCGTCGAGCAGATCAAGAAGCATCAGCCGCAGGTCGTCGGCATGTCGGCCATGTTGACGACCACGATGCGCGCGATGGGCCACACGATCAAGGCGATCGAGGAAGCCGGCCTGCGCGACACCGTGAAGATCATGGTCGGCGGCGCGCCGGTGGACGCCGAGTTCGCCAAGCGCATCGGCGCGGACGGCTACGGCTCGAATGCGCCTGCCGGCGCCGATCTGGCCAAGAAATTCGTCGGCGCGGCCTGAGCCATGGGGCACGTTGAGCGCAACGCAGTGAAACCGCCCGTCGTCATCCTGACGTGCCGAGTGCTGATGAGCGCGTTGGAGCGCTTGGTGCCACCCGATCTGGCCTCCGAGGTTCGGTTCCTGGACTACGGCCTGCATCGCGTGCCGGTTAAGCTCACTGCGGCGGTGCAGGAAAGCCTGGAGTCGATCGAGCAAGCCAGCCTGGTCGTGCTCGGTTACGGCCTGTGCGGGAATGGGTTGCGCGGGATTCAGTCAGGACAGCACACCTTGCTGATCCCACGCACTGATGACTGCATCGCCATCTTGCTGGGTTCGTACAAGGCATACATGCAGCAGTTCCAGGCAGTGCCAGGCACTTACTACCTGACCAAGGGATGGCTCGAATCGGGCAGCGATCCGCTGAGGGAATACGAGGAGTATTCGGCTAAGTGGGGCGAAGAAACCGCCATGTGGCTGATGGATCAGCAATACCAGAACTACAAGCGCCTGGTGCTGGTGGCCCCCAATGCCGAAGAGATGACCCAATATCGCCCGCAGGCGCTCGAAGTCGCCAACTTCTGCAAGCGCTGGGGAATGGTCTACGAGGAGATGTTCGGGTCCGACGACTATGTGCGCCGGCTGATCGAAACGGCTATTCGAGTGAGGGATTCTGGAACGGATACCGGCCCTATCGGCCCCGACTTTCTTGTGATTCGGCCCGGCGGGGAGATCGAACAGGCGATGTTCATGCGCTAACGTGCTTACTACGCACTCGAAAGCGTGCAGACGCACGAAGAGGAGATCAACGACCATGCAGAGAATAAGAATAACTACACGGTCAACGCCACGCCCACGATTCAGGTGCTGACCGAGCAGCAGATCGAAGCGATCTACTACGCCGCGCTCGGCGTCCTCTCAGAGACCGGCGTGCACGTTTACGACAAGGAAGGTTGGGATCTGGCCTACCAGGGCGGCGCCGTCGTCGAAGACGTGCAGGCCGACAACGCGCTGGTCAAGATGCCTTCCTGGATGGTGGACAAGGCCCGCGCCACGCTGCCGCAACGCATCCGCGTCATCGGCCCCGCTGGCGCCGACGGCGTGCGCAAGTACAAGATGGATCTGTACAAGAACACGATGTACTTCGGCACCGGCTCGGATACGCCGTTCACCCTCGATCCTTACACCCAGGCGCCGCCGCGCGGTGTACAAGGATGTGAAGAACCTGGCCAAGCTGGCGGAGGCGCTGCCGAACGTCGACTTCTTCATGTCGCTCGGCATCACGCAGGACACGGCCGTCGGCACGTACGACCGCTGGCAGTACCTGGCAATGCTCGAAGCCACGACCAAGCCGATCAACATCACCGCGGTGGACATCGAGGGCCTCAAGGATCAGCTCGAGATGGCCTACATCCGGCTGGGCGGCAAGGAAGAGTGGAAGAAGGCGCCCTGTTTCTCGCTTTACAACGAGCCGGTGTCGCCGCTGAGCCACTCCGAGGAAGTGATCCAGAAGCTGCTCTTCTGCGCGGACCACGATATCCCGATCGTCTACACGCCGTGCCCGTTGGCGGGCGCGACTTCGCCCGCCACGTTGGCCGGCACGATGGTGCAGGCGCTCACCGAGAGCCTCTTCGGCATCGTCCTCAGCCAGTTGCGCAAGCCGGGCACGGAGGTCATCATCGGCGGCCTGATGTCTGCCATGGACATGCAGACGGCGGTCTACCCGTACGGCTCGCCCGAAATGGCGCTGCTGAGCGCGGGCTACACCGAGATCACCAAGTGGCTGCGGGTGCCCGAGTACGAAACCGCCGGCTGCTCCGACGCCAAATGCTTCGACGAGCAGGCGTGCATGGAGGCCGCGATCAACATCAGCACCGCGGCCCTGGTCGGCGGCAACATGATCCACGACATCGGCTACATCGAGCAGGGCCTGTGCAGCAGCCCGCACATGTTGGTCGCGTCGGATGAGATCATCAGCCGCGCCAAGCGCATCCTGCGCGGCATCCCGGTCGATGCGGACACGCAGGCGCTCGACGTCCTGGATGAGATCGGTCCGGGCGGCCACTTCCTGGGGCACGATCACACCTTCAGCCGCTTCAAGACGGAGAACTGGCGATCCGCGCTGGCTGACCGGCAGGTCTACGCTGACTGGGAAACTTCCGGCAGCAAGAACTACCAGCAGCGTGTGCACGAGCGGATGATCGAGATTCTCGAAGCCGAGACCGAACCGCTGCTCGATCCGAAGATGTACCAGGAACTGCACCGCATCTGCGAGCTGGCGGACGCGCGGCACAAGGACGAAGAGCTCG
This sequence comes from uncultured Chloroflexia bacterium, assembly GCA_963774265.1. Taxonomy (GTDB): domain Bacteria; phylum Chloroflexota; class Anaerolineae; order CG2-30-64-16; family CG2-30-64-16; genus JALOOB01. The sequence goes on from CAVZDU010000001.1 coordinate 978,692, forward strand.
ACGTCCAGATGTTTGTGTAACTTTCGGTGCCCGGCACTGACGCCAGGTCTAAGTGCCGGGCACCTAACGTCCCCAAAGGTCAGGTGACCCTTGACTACAGCTAGCGATAGTCTTGTTCTTGGCATCGACACCGGCGGCACCTATACCGACGCAGTCCTGCTGGAATACCATTCGCGGCGGGTGCTGGCCACACACAAGAGCCTGACCACCAAGCGCGACTTTTCGATCGGGATCGAGCAGGTCATCGACGGCATCCACATCGATGATCCCTCGTCCGATCAAGATGGTCTCTATCTCCACAACCCTGGCGACAAACGCAATCGCCGAGGGCAAAGGGAAACGGGTCGCGCTTGCTTCTCATCGGCTACGATCCGGAACTGATCGCGAATTTTCAGCATGGAGCGGCCGGTTTGCCACGCCGCATTTCTTCTATTTTCGCGGGGGCCATGACCTCTACGGCCGCGAGAAGGCCGAGTTGGACTTGACCGGCATCCTGGCCCAGGTGAACAAGATCAAGGACCGTGTCGACGCGATCGCGGTCTCCAGCTATTTCAGCCCGCTCAATCCCGAGCACGAAAACCGCGTCTACAACGCCATCTCCAGCATTTGTGACCTGCCGATCGTCCTGGGCCATCAGCTTTCGACCAGGCTTGGTTCGGTCGAACGCGCCACGACCGCTGCGCTGAATGCATCGCTGCTGGCGGTCTTGCAGGACTTCATCATCGCCGTGCGCCGGGCGATGGAGCGACGGCATATCGACGCGCCGCTGATGGTCGTGCGCGGGGACGGCACGCTGATGAGCGACGAGTTTGCTGCTCGCACGCCGGTCGAGACGATTCACTCGGGCCCGGCTGCCAGCGCCATCGGCGGCCGGTTCCTGACTAACCTGGATGAAGCGTTGGTCGTCGATGTGGGCGGCACGACAACGGACCTGGCCCTGATCGAGGGCGGACAGGTGCGCGTCAGCACCGAGGGCGCCACTGTCGGCGAGTACAAGACGTCAGTGCAGGCGGCCCACCTTCTTTCGATCGCCCTGGGCGGCGACAGCCACATTCGTACGGCGCGCGATGGCCAGATTACCGTCGGCCCGGAGCGTGTGCTGCCGCTGGCGCACCTGGCCCACCTGCACCCGGACGTGGCCAGGCGGCTCAGGGCGCTGTCACGGCGGCAGTGGTCCCAGGCAACGCCCGACTGGCTGGAATACTGGTGCCTGTTGCGCGAGCCGCCGCCAGGCCTGCTCGAGAGCAGCCAGGAAGAGGCGCTGGTCGCCTTGCTGCGCGACGGTCCCCAGCCCGTGCCGGAAATTCTCAAGCACTTGAACGCACTCCACGTGGGTCAAATCCATGTGGCTGAGTTGATGCGCCAGGAGATCATCGGCAAGGCTGGCCTGACGCCCACCGATCTGATGCATGTGGAGGGCAGCTACGCGCTATGGGATGTCGAATCCGCGAACCTGGCGCTGCAGGTGTTCAGCCATCATGTGCACGCCGCTGACCCTGCGCAGCGAGAGCCCGCACAAGTCCGCCGTCGCATCTGGGAGCGTATCACGGAGATGGCGGTGCATGCGATCGTTGCTTTCCTGACGGGAAAGCAGCTTCCGCCACCCGGAGCCGTCGATCCTGAGCGCGAAGAGGGCATCGGGCCCTGGTTCCTGCATAACAGCTTGTATCGCGTTCACCCCCACCTCGCCACCGAGTTTCATCTCAATATCCCGATCATCGGCATCGGCGCGGCGGCCAGGCTGTTCCTGAAGCCGGTTGCCGAGGCGTTCCACACTGAGCTTGTGCTGCCAACGCACCATGAGGTGGCCAATGCGGTGGGCGCGATCGCCGGCAGCGTGATGGTCAGCGAGGAGGTGCTGGTCTATCCGCGGTTCGACGGGGCGGGGCTCGAGGTGCTGGGCTATTATGTGCAGACCGGCGATCAGCGCACCGAAATCGATGATGTCACTGAAGCGCTGGCGCAGGCCCGAGCGCTGGCCCATGAGCGGGCGCTCGGCGGCGCGCTCCGCTCCGGCGCGGACAATCCCCAGGTGATGGTCGAACAACTCACCGACGGGCTTGACACCTACCGCGTTCGCGCCAAGGCCGTGGGCAACCCCCGCCTGGCGCGGTGACGATTGAAGATCCAAGATTGAAGGCTGAAGATCCTGCAGGGGAGGATGGCATGGAATCAGGTGTGCGACCAGATACTCAAAGAGCTTACAACCTCATTTGCGATAAGATCATTACCTTAGAATTACCGCCCGGGCATCCGATCCACGAGCAACAGCTCGCCGAGACGCTGGGCATGGCATTGAGCCCCGTGCAGGAGGCGCTGAAACTATTGGCGGACGATCACCTGGTGCGCGTCACGGCGCGCCACGGCTTCTACGTGGCCGATGTGAATGTGCCGGACCTGGATCAACTCAGCGAGCTCCGCCTGACCCTGGAGTGCCTGGCTGCGAGCCTGGCTGCCCGGCGTGCCACGCCCGACGATATCGTTGTGTTGCAGGCCCTCAGAGAAGAGCAGACCACGGCAGACCCGGCTGAGACGCGGCGGTTGTTCGACATCGATCACAAGTTCCACCAGGCGATCGCGAGGATTGCGGGAAACAAATACCTCGCCCAGACACTGGATCACTTCTTCGGGCTTTCCTTGCGCCTGTGGTATCTCGTGATGCCGCACCTGGATTTTCTGCCAGGGTCGGTTGGTAAGCACCTGGACATCGTGGATGCGATCGCCCGGCATGAACCCGATGCGGCGGAGCAGATGATGCGCGAGCACGTGGCAGAGTTCTACGTGAACGTGCGGGCTTATCTGATGACCCGCGGCGACTGACGATTGACGATTGAAGATTGAAGATTGAAGATGGCATCGGATACCAGTTGGGCGGACTTGGGATGACTCCGGCTGATCTCAATGAGGACGCGGCCGGCGAGGTTAGCGTTCACGTCAGCTACGGCGCCAGGTCTGAAACGGTTTCTGTGGCCAGGGGCAGCGTGCTCAGCGAAGCGATCATCGCGACCGGCCTGCCGTTCGAGCAGCCGTGCGCTGGACGGGGCACGTGCCTCAAGTGCAAGGTGATGGTTGCGGGGGTGAGCCCGGAGGGCCTCAGCCCGTTGGACGACCACGAGCGTCGCGGGTTGACGGTTGCGGAGCGCGCCGCCCGATATCGGCTTGCCTGCCGGGCCCGGGTTGCCGGCGACACGGACGTCACCCTGGCGCCGATCGTCGTCTACTCCAACAAGATTTTCCGGGCGTGCAACGACTACAAGCGGCCCGACGCGCCCCTGGGCCTGGCGATCGACCTCGGCAGCACGACCGTGGCAGCCTTTGTTGTCACGCTCGACCGCAAGCAGGTTTGCGCGGGCGGCGCAGGTCTGAACCAGCAGACCGCTTTTGGCGCGGACGTGATCTCGCGCCTGGCTGCGGCGCAGATTGGGCCGGAGGTGGCGGAGCGCGTGTCCGTCCTGGCCCTATCCTCCATCGTTCAGGCCGTCGATGCGCTTCATCTGAGCGCCAACGCGCGGAAACGCATCCGCAAAGCAGTCATCGTCGGCAACTGCGCCATGCATCACCTGCTTCTGCGTGCGTCGGTCGATACGCTCGCCGAGCTGCCCTTCCAACCCTCCGAACGGGACACGCGGCGGTACCAGTCGGGCCCGGGCGAGGCCGAAGGGGCCGCCAACCCATTCGCCGACATCTTCCCCCCTGGCGTCGAGGTCTTGCTGCCCCCGTTGATCGGCGGGTTTGTCGGCTCCGACGCGTTGGCCTGCCTGCTGGTCTACGGGTTTGACCGCGCGCCTGGGCCGATGGCCGCCATCGACCTGGGGACCAACGGTGAGGTGATGGTCACCGACGGGCGCCGCATCCTGGTCGCGTCGACCGCGGCCGGGCCGGCCTTTGAGGGCGTGAACATCTCCTGCGGCTCCCGCGCGGTGGATGGCGCCATCACCGGCGTCGATTTACCGGTAGCGACGTTGCCGGTAGAGACGTTGCATGCAACGTCTCTACACCTGCGCACTGTGGCAGATCAGCCGCCGGTGGGTCTGACGGGATCGGGCCTGCTGGAGTTGGTCTACAAGTTGCGCCAGGCGGGTGTCATCGAGCCGAGCGGCCGGCTGGTCTCCGAGCACGATCTCTTTGGCGACCGGCTGAGCATGTCGGCAGATCTTCGAGGTCCCGCCGACGCCGAAGATGCGGACGCGCCGGTTCCCGTGCGCCAGTTCCTGATCACGGAGACCGGCGCGACTGTAGAGACGTTGCATGCAACGTCTCTACACTTGACGCAGCACGACATCCGTGAGCTTCAGAAGGCAAAGGGCGCGATCCGCGCTGCCATCGACACGTTGATGGCGCAGCTGGGCCTGGCTCCTGGCGATCTGACCCGGGTCATCCTGACTGGCTCGTTTGGCAGCCAGCTCTCCATCGATGCCGTCGTCGGCCTCGGCATGCTGCCGCCGGTCGCGCCAAACATCATCGAGATGTCGCCCAATGGCGCGGGGTTCGGTGCGGCCATGATGCTCGATGCGGGTGAGTTCGCCCGCGCCGAACGAATTGCGGCGGCCGCCGAGCAGGTCGACCTGGATCTGGACCCGGAGTTCGACCGGCGGTTTGTGCGATCGCTCAAGTTAATTGCAGATTGAAAATTGAAAATTGAAGATTGGCGACAGATCACCGATCTTCCATCTTCCATCTGTCATCTTCAATCTTCAGTCGGAGGTAGTCTTTGGCCGGGAACCGCGTGCTTCGTATCCTGCTGGTGGTGGTCGCCACGTTGTGCTGGTCGACCGCGGGCATTCTGATTTCGTGGAGTCTGCAGGGCAGCAACTTGACGCCGCTGGGGCTGGCGTTTTGGCGCGTGCTGACGGCCTGCATCTGCCTGGCGGCTATCCTCTTCTTCGTTCCCGGCGGGCGTGACCTGTTGCGGGTTCCTCGGCGGTCGCTCCCCTGGCTCGCTGGCCTGGGCATACTGGCTGTCGGGGTTTTCCAGGTTCTGTGGATTTTGGGTATCATCACCAACGGCGCATCGCTGGCGACGGTGATCCAGTGCAATGCGCCGATCATCGTGACGGTGATGGCGCGCATCCTTTGGCGCGAGCCGCTGACCTGGCGCAAATGGGCTGCGATCGGCCTGGCGTTTCTGGGCACGGTTCTGGTTGCGCAGTTGGGCGGCGCGGGAGGCAACCTGCAACTCACACCCGTAGGCTTGCTCATTTCGCTCGCCTCCGCGTTCACTTATGCAGGCATCACGCTGTTCACCAAGAAGTTGACGGCTGACGGCGTCAACCCGTGGACCATCCTGGTGTATTCGTTCGGGTTTGCGGCGCTTAGCCTGCTGCCTTTTCAGTTCAGCCAGCCTGCGATCCGGATCACCGCCTCGACTTCGGTGGCGGCCTTCGCCGGGCTGGTGCTCATCACGACCATCGCGGGGTACGGCGCGTATACCTCGGCCTTGCGTCACCTGCAAGCCAGCGTCGCGTCTATCGTGGCGTTGACGGAGGTGCCGTTTGCGGCAGGATTTGCGTTTGTCTTTCTCGGTGAGCGGATGAATGGGCTGCAGATCCTGGGTGCGCTTGCCATCGTAGGCGGCGTCTTGTTGCTCGCCGCCGCGCGGGCGCCCAACGAAGCGCAGGTTCGCAGCGGGCCCTACGCGCCATTAGTCATCGCAAAGGAGGATCAGGAATGAAGTCACTGGATCGAGTACTCTATCTGTCACGAGCCGACGTTGAGAAAACCAACGTTTCGATGAGCGAAGTTATCGATGCGCTTGCGGTGGCCTTCCGCGAGCATGGGCTGGGCCATACGGAGATGCCTCCCAAGCCAGGCATCCACACTCAGCCCGACGCCTTCATCCATGCGATGCCGGCCTACATCCCCGCCCTGCATTCTGCGGGCATCAAGTGGGTGGGCGGCTATCCCACCAACCAGGCGAAGGGGTTGCCTTACATCTCCGGGCTGCTCATTCTCAACGATGATGAGACAGGCATCCCGCTCGCGGTCATGGATTGCTCGTGGATCACCGCCATGCGCACGGGCGCGGCGAGCGCCTTATCCGCGCGCTACCTGGCGCGGCCCGAGTCGGAGACCGTCGGCATATTGGGCTGCGGCGTGCAGGGGCGCACCAACCTCGAAGCGTTGAAGTGTCTCTTCCCGGTGAAGCGCGTCTTCGCCTACGATCGGGTCCCGGAGGTCAGCAAACGCTACGCACAGGAGATGGGCGAGCGGTTTGGCCTGGAGGTGACCGCGGTCAATAACCCGCGGGAGGCTGTGACCGGCTGCGATATGGTGGTGACCGCGGGCCCGATCCTCCATACGCCCCACGCCACGATCAAGGCGGGGTGGTTGGACGCCGGCGCGTTCGCATCCCTGGTGGACTACGATTCCTTCTGGGATGGGGCTGCGTTGCAGCAAGTAGACAAATTCTGCACCGACGATGTGCCGCAGCTGGAGTATTATCGCAGCATCGGCTACTTCCAGTCGATCCCGCCCATTCACGCCAGCCTGGGCGAGTTGGTCACGGGCCGTAAACCGGGCCGCCAGTCGCCCGAGGAACGCACCATCGGCTGCAACCTCGGCCTGGCGCTGGATGACATGGCGACCGCGCCGATCGTGTTCCGCCGCGCGATGGAAAAGGGCATGGGGACCTGGCTGCCGTTGTAAAGGATACAAGGAAGAAGGAAAAAGGAAGATCGAGTGGATGATCTTCCTTCTTCCTTTTTCCTTCCGTCTACTCCACCTCACGCGGCTCCAGGAGCAGCTGGATGCCGTCCAGTACCTGCCGCACCCGCTTGGGTGAAAGTGTGCCGATGTATTCGCCCAACTGCGATTTATCCACTGTCAGGAGTTGCGAGACATTGGCCACGCTGGGCTTGGGAAGATGGGCTTCGCCTTGAGCGAGGAGAAGGTTGCCGGGTGCGCTGGCCCGTTTGAGATTCGAGGTCAGGGTGCAAACCAGGACCGTACGAATCTGGCTGCGATTGAACAGGTTGTTCTGCACGACCAGGTGGGGGTGTCTGTATCCTGGCTCCGAGCCCGATGGCTCACGGAGGTAGAGCCAGTACACGTCGCCCTGGTTGATCACCATTCGTCCTCCAGGTGGCGCGCATAGCTTTCCCTCGACTCGCGCAGAACGACCAGCTCTGCAGGGGTGGGTTCCTCAGCATAGGCCGCGTTGAGACTGGCGAGCAGTTCCTGATTCTTCTGCCGGCGAATGTAGTCTTCCAACGCCAGCGTGAATAGCCCGCTGCGCGAGACCCTCATCTGACGCGCCAAATCTTCGGCCTGTTCAAAAAGTGACTTACGAATCGAGATTGCGGTCTTGACGTTCTCCATCCTGTTATACTATCCTTTCTACTGGTAGTATAACCGGAGGAAAAGAGGAAGTCAAGGGCGAGATCCAGGTGCCCGGCACTTCAGCGATCCAAGGATCGCAAGTGCCGGGCACCTACTTGGGCGCCTATCCCTCGCCCAGGTACGCCTTCCGCACGCGCTCGTCGGCCAGCAGATCGGCCGCCGGGCCGGCGAGCACGATGCTGCCGGTCTCCAGCACGTAGCCTTTGTGCGCCAGGCGCAGGGCCGCGCGTGCGTTTTGCTCCACCAGCAGGATCGTCACGCCCGAGCGGTTGATCTCGCGCACCGTGTCGAAGATGGCCCTGACCAGGAGCGGCGCGAGGCCGAGCGATGGCTCGTCCAGGAGCAGTAACTTTGGATCGCTCATCAGCGCGCGGCCGATGGCCAGCATCTGCTGCTCGCCGCCGGAGAGGGTGCCGGCCAGTTGGCTGCGCCGCTCTTTCAGCCGCGGAAAGAGGGTGAAGACCTGATCCCGATGCTCCTCGATGCGGACCTTAGCGTCGCCCAAGGCATAGGCACCCATGTTCAGGTTTTCGTTCACCGACAGCGTGGAGAAGATCTTGCGGCCCTCCGGCGCATGGGAGACGCCCAGGTAGACGATCTCGTGGGCGGGCATGCTCACGATGGGCTGGCCGTTGATGACGATCTCCCCCTGGCGCGGCCGGAGCAGGCCGCTGACCGTGCGCAGCGTGGTGCTCTTGCCCGCGCCGTTGGCGCCGATCAGGGCCACGATCTCGCCCGGCGCAACCGAAAGGGAGATGCCTTTCAGCGCATGGACGTGCCCGTAGTAGGTGTGCACATCACGGACTTCGAGCATGGAGTGAGAGGATCGGTAGGGGCGACCCGCCGGTCGCCCGCGCTGGGTCAGTTGGATCTTTCATTCGCTATCCTCGCGGCCCAGGTAGGCCTCGATCACGCGCGGGTTCGCCTGCACTCCGCGGGCGTGCCTTCGGCGATCTTCTGTCCGTTGTCCAGCACCATCACCCGATCCGAGACGCCCATCACCACCTTCATGTCGTGCTCGATCAGGAAGACGGTGACGCCGGTGTCGCGAATCTTGCGGATCAGCGCCATCAGCTCGGCGCTTTCTTGTTCGTTCAGCCCGGCGGCCGGCTCGTCCAGGACAAGCAGCTTGGGATCGGTGGCCAGCGCGCGCGCGATCTCCACCCGCCGCTGGTCGCCGTAGGGCAGGTTCTTGGCCAGCTCATTGCGATACTGCCAGACGTTCATGAAGCGCATGTGGCGCTTCGGCCTTAGGGCGGATGTCCTGCTCTTCGCGTGCTGCGACGGCAGACGGAAGATCGCGCCGGCAACGCCCGGCATTGCTCCGGCAATCCCGGCCCGACATGACGTTCTCCATCACGGTCAGATGCGGGGAAGAGCCGGATGGTCTGGAAGGTGCGGGCGATGCCCGCCCGGCGATGGCGTGCGGCCGCTTGCCGACCAGGCTGTTGCCCTCGAAGACGATCGTGCCTTGGTCGGGCTGGTAGATGCCGGTGATCAGGTTGAACACCGTGGTCTTGCCCGCGCCGTTCGGGCCGATCATGCCCAGGATCTCGCCCGTCTCGATGTACAGGTCGACATTGGACACGGCCATCAGGCCGCCGAACGACCGGGATAGGGACTGAACTTCCAGGAGCGACATAGACTCTCCTACACAGCCTGGGCAACTGGCGCGTCTTCTTCCTCGCCCATCTCTATCGCCACGCGCCGGCTCGGCCACAGGCCCATCGGGCGGAAGATCATCATCAGCACCATGGCCAGGCCGACGAACCCATCGCGCCAGTCCTTGACGAAGCGGAACAGCTCCGGCAGGATCACCATGCCGACCGTGCCGACGAACACGCCGGGGATCGAGCCGGTGCCGCCCAGCACGACGATGCAGAAGATGATGACCGATTCCAGGAAGCGTGCTCATGTCGGGCGAGATCACGGTGATGCGGCTGGCGTAGAGCGCGCCGGCCAGGCCCGCCCAGGCCGAACCCAGCAAGAACGCGATCGCCTTGACGCGCACGGTGTCCACGCCCATCGCCTCGGCCGCCACCTCATCCTCGCGCACGTACGTCCAGGCGCGCCCCAGCCGCGAGTTCTCCAGCCGGCGCATGGCGATGATGGTGATGACGACGAAGAACAGGACCAGGTAGTAGTGGCTGAGGGTCGTGTGGAACGTGAAGCCGAAGATGCTCGGCTGGTCGATGCCGAAGAGGCCGTTCGCGCCGCCGGTGATGCCGCCGACGTTGTTGACCAGCAGCATGCGCACGATCTCGCCGAAGGCGATGGTGACGATCGCCAGGTAGTCGCCGCGCAGGTGCAGGATCGGCCGGGTGAGCACGAAGCCAGCCACGCCGGCCACCACGATCGCCGCGATCATCCCGAGGAAGATCGGGCACGCCGAGCTAGAGGTTCAGGATCGCGACCGTGTAGGCGCCGATGGCGTAGAAGGCGGCATGACCGAGCTGGAACAGGCCCGCATAGCCGACGATGATGTTCAGGCTGAGGCCGAGCGAGGACATAGATGCCCGCCTGCCACAGCACCGCGCGCAGGTAGTTGTCCAGCGGCAGCGGCAGCAGGATCGCGATGACCAGCAGCACAATCAGACCAGGCAGTCGTGGGTATGCGCCGGAGGCGGAGTCAGGAGGCCGTTCATGGTCTTCCTCACAGCTTCTCCGCCACCCGCTCGCCCAGCAGGCCGGTCGGGCGCACGATCAGGATCAGCGCCAGCAGCACGTAGGCGATGACGTCCTTCCACTGGGGCGAAATGTAGCCGGCGCCCAGGCTCTCGACGATGCCCAGGATCATGCCGCCCAGCATGGCGCCCGGGATGTTGCCGATGCCGCCCAGGATGGCGGCGATGAACGCTTTCAGGCCGAACGTCAAGCCCAGCGTGAAGTCGAACGAGCCGTAGTACAGGGCCACCATGATGCCGGCCGCCGCGCCCAGCGCCGGGCCGATCAGGAAGACGATCGTGATGATGCGGTTGACGTCGATGCCCATCAGGCGCGAGGTGTCATGGTCGAGCGAGACGGCCCGCATCGCGGTGCCGACGCGCGTGTAGTTCACGAAGAGCCAGAGGACGCGCCATCAGCACGAAGGAGACCGCCAGCAGCGAGGATCTGCATGGTGCCGACGCGTCACGTCGCCGATCAGCGTGATGCCGCCGGTCGGCGCGACGCCGCTCGGGTAGGTGATGTAGCTGGCGCCGTAGATGTTGCGGGCCAGGCTCTCCAGGATGAAGGCCGCGCCCAGGGCCGAGATGATCGGCGGCAGGCGGCCCGCGTGGCGCAGCGGACGGTAGGCCGTGCGCTCCAGCAGCACGCCGACCAGCGCGACGATCAGCATCGCGCCGATGATCACCGGGACGATCATCCAGGGCCCGCCGCGCAGACCCAGCCCCAGCAGCAGGCGTCAAGCCGGTGTAGCCCAGGTACGCGCCCCACATGAAGAGGTCGCCGTGGGCGAAGTTGATCAGCTTGAGGACGCCGTAGACCATGGTGTAGCCCAGGGCCACCAGCGCGTAGAACGCGCCGATGGTCACGCCGTTGATGATGTTCTGGGCGAGTAATTCCATGTGGGCCTCGACAACGTTGAAGATGGAAGATGCGAAGGATGGAAGATGCGAAGAGGGAAGATTGAAGATCGGCGATCCGTTTCGTCGCCAATCTTCAATCCATAATCCTCAATCTTCCATCCGAGTTACGGCTACTTCGCGTACGGCACGAACTCGCCCTCGTCGTCGATGACGTAGGCCTTGTGGATCGTGCCCTGGCGGTCGCCCTTCTCGTCGAAGCCGAGGATCGGGCCGGTGATGCCCGGGTAGTTCTTGAAGCTCCTTGTGCAGGTACTCCGCCAGCACCTTCGGATCGGTGGACTTGGTCTGCTCGATGGCGTACTTGATGACGCGGAAGGCATCGGCAGCCATCACCGTCCACACGCTGGCTCGGCTCTGCGTTGTACTTGGCCTTGTAGTCGGCGAGGAACTTCTTGGCCTCGGGGTAGTCCAGGTCGCTCGGCAGCGGCTCGGTCGTGGTGATGACGCCCTTGGCGTTCTCGACGCCGGCGATCTTGATCAGATCCGTGTTGTTCATGGCGTTGCCGCCGGTCCACTGCAGACGTCATGCCCAGCGCCTGCGCCTGCTTCAGCAGCAGGCCACCCTGGGCGTAGTAGCCGGTGAAGTAGATGACGTCCGGGTTCAGCGCCTTGAGCTTGGTCAGGGTCGGGCTGAAGTCGTTGTCCTTCGGGTTGATGGCATCGTAGAAGACGGCCGTGACGCCAAGTGCTTCCAGGTACTTCTTGGTCGCCTCGGCCAGGCCCTGGGCGTAGGTCGAGTTGTCGTGCAGGATGGCGATGTTCTTGTAGCCCATCGTCCTTGACCATGAAGTCGGCCGCGAAGAGGCCCTGGCGGTCGTCCAGGAAGCAGACGCGGAAGAACTGCGTTGTACCCTTGCTCGGTCAGCCGGGTGGCCGTGGCGACGGGCGTGATGTGCAGGATGCCCGCCTCGTTGTAGATGGCGGAGGCCGGCTCGGTGGCGGTGGAGTTGTAGCCGCCGATCACCGCGATGACCTTCTTGGAGACCAGGCGGTCGGCGACCAGGGAGGCCTCTTTCGGATCGCCCTTGTCGTCCTCGACGAGCAGCTCAACCTTCTGGCCGTTGATGCCGCCCGCCGCATTGGTCTGATCGACCAGCAGCTGGACGGCTTTCTTGAAGCCCTGGCCTTCGTGGGCGTAGTCGCCGGTCATCGGCCCTTGCAGGCCGATCTTGATGGTGTCGCCACCGGCTGGTGCCGGCCGGGGCGCAGCTTGTCAGCGCCAGGGTCAGGGTGACGACGAACAGGATAACAAACAGACGCTTCATAGGGATTGCTCCTCCTTCAGGAATGGGACGGTTTGGTTGCGGTAAACGAAGTCGACCATGCCGAAGCATCGACCGGGGCATGTTGTGGGTTGGCGATGTCTTCACCCCCTTTCGCGGCGGAACGCTTTGGAAGATAGGGCGATTATACAGGTAAAGCCTGTCAACGTCAATGTGGCAAAAACTGAGGCTCTCCGCTGGCATGGGATTGTGATTAATGCTATGATTGCTGACGAGGAGTGCTATGTTGAGCCGGCTTTTTCTCCCTAACCTTCGTTCGCGGCTTGTGGCAGTCGTTTTTCTGGCGCTAATGCCTGCGTTCGTGCTGCTGATTGCGCTCTCGGCGCTCGAGCGCGATCGGGCGGAAGAGAGCGCGCGCCTCGAAAGCATGGCGCTGGCGCAGCTACTTAAGACCCAGTACGAGGGGATCATCACCGATACGCACCAGTCGTTGCGCTGGCTCTCGGACTATCCCGAGCTCACCGGCGGCGACCGCGCGGCCTGCAACGCGCGGCTGCAGCGTTTTCAGGAGGTCACGAACGATCTCCTGGTCTTGAGCGTGTCTGACCCCAGCGGCGCGGTCTTCTGCGATAGTTCCGATCGTGCGGCCCCCGGTGGCCGCACCGTGGCAGATCAGCTCTTCTTCCGGCGGGCCGCGGAGACCAGGGCGTTTTCCATCGGCAATCTGCAGATCGATGAGGCGTCCGGCAGGCATCACCTGACCGTCGGCTATCCCATCCTCGACCAGGCCGGTGACGTGCAGGCCGTCATCGGTGCAGGGCTGGACGTCGCGCAACTGGGCCTGCGCCTGACCAACACCCAGTTCTATCAGTACGCGTCGCTCCTGCTCATCGACCGCACCGGCGACGTCATCCTGCGCTATCCCGATCCGGAGCGATTCATCGGACAGAATGTGGCGGACAGGGAGCTTTTCAAGCAGGTGCAGGCTCGCCGCGAAGGCTGGACGAAAGCACCCGGGCTAACCGCCGTGCGCCGGATTTTCGGATTCACCGCCATTGGCCCTGCCGATGCACCGGATCTGTATGCGCTCGCGGGGCTCAGCGAGGAGTACGTCTTCTCCGGCGCCCAGCGGATGCTGCGGCTCAGCCTGACCGGCCTGGCCGTCATCGGCCTGGTCGCGCTGATCGCGGCTTGGGTGAGCGCTGAGCTGATGATCGTGCGCCGGACACAACGCGTGGTGGACGCGGCCCGTAGGATGGCCGCGGGAGACCTTTCCACGCGCGCGGGGCTTCCCGGGGATGCCAGCGAGGTGGGCCAGCTCGCGCAGGCCTTCGATTCGATGGCCGGAACCTTGCAGGAACGCGATGCCGAGAACGCGCGGCTTATCGCCCAGATGCAGCAATTGAACGCGGGGCTGGAGGCTCGGATCGTCAAGCGCACCGAGCAGTTGGTCGTCAGCAACACCAGGCTGGTGACCTCGCAAGCCGAGCTGCGCCGCCTCTCCGAGGAGCTCATGCGCATCACCGAGCTGGAACGCACGCGCATCTCGCGCGAGATCCACGACCAGCTCGGCCAGCTGCTCACTGCCATCAAGATGGAATTGCGCGCGATCGAGCGGGCTCTGGGGCGTGATCCCCGGCGCGCGGGCGAGCACATCACCGAGACGGTCGGCCTGGTCGACGAGACCATCAAGACCGTGCGCCGCATCGCGGCCGACCTGCGCCCCGGCATCCTGGACGACTTCGGCCTGGCCGCGGCGATCGAGTGGCAGATCCAGCAGTTCCGCGCCCGGACGGGCGTGGAGGCGGAGCTCGATGCGGAGCTCGATGAGGAGAGCCTGTCCAAAGAAATGGCGACTGCGGCTTTCCGCATTCTACAGGAGACCCTGACCAACGTGATCCGGCATGCGGAGGCCACGCGGGTCCAGGTGGTCGTTCGGACCACCGACGCGGATCTCATCCTGACCGTGCGGGATAACGGCAAGGGCCTGCACCCGGACCCAAGCCACAAGTCCTTCGGGGTGGTTGGCATGAAGGAACGCGCGCGGCAGTTCGGCGGGTCGGTGACGATCTCGGACAACCCAGGCGGGGGCGCCGTGGTCCAGCTCAGAATGCCTCTGCACCTCTACGACGTGGCGCCCGCACCGCAGACCACCGTCTTGTCAGACAAAACCTGACATGCGCATGGGGCGGGGGCCGATTGTGGAGCCAGTGTTCATCTGCTAGTCTATAGGTCGCAGTTATTGCGTCAGCAGTTATTGCGACATAGGTACAAGATAGACTATAGGATCGAGATGGACAAAGGATTTACGGTGCTCGTGATGGACGATGCAGCCGTGGTGCGCAGCCTGCTGGTGGCGATGTTAGCGGAGATCGACTCCGTGGAGCGTGTCATCCAGGCTGGGGACGCGGCGTCTGCTTTGCATCTGGTCGCTGAACACAAGCCGGATATCGCTATTCTGGATATCAAGGTTCCCGGCGCTGGCGCGGTCCAGAACGGCATCGACGTGCTGCGCCAGGTGAAGCGGACGCACCCCGCCACCAAGGTGATCATGCTGACCAACCACGCCACCGAGCGGTATCGGATGGAATGCCAGAGGGCGGGTGCGGATTACTTCTTCGATAAGTCCAGTGAGTTCGAGCAGTTATTGGACAGAGTGGCCGCGTATGGGGATCAGTAAGCATGTCAGATATTTCTTACAGGCTCGTAGGCGGAATCCTGAGGCGATCTTGCGGCATCGGCTGATACACAAGGTCAAAAGCACGGCGTATACTGGGGCCATAAGTTTGATTGAGTCGAGCGAAAACAGAAGGAGAGTTGAGAATGTTGAACTTCATCGTCTGGATCGTCGTCGGTGGTTTGTTGGGCTGGATTGCCAGCATGATCATGCGGACCGATGCGCAGCAGGGTCCCCTGCTCAACATCATCGTCGGTATCGTCGGTTCTTTCGTGGCCGGACTGGTCCTGACCCCGCTCTTGGGCGGCGGCACAATCAACCAGGGCGACTTCAGCCTTACGGGCCTGTTGATCTCCCTGCTGGGTGCAGTTGTTTTGCTGGCGATCGTCAACCTGTTCCGCCGGGGTTCGGTGCGGTAAGCAGCACTTTGTGCCTGGGTCGCTCCCCACACCATCATCTTGTATGGGGAGCGACCCGTAAGAAGTTATTATTCAAGCGTTTATCCTTTGTAATGGGTTTTGTAACGGGCGTGTGATTAAGTGGGTTGTGAGTGGATTGACAGTATTGATGTGGGCGTTGGCGGGTTGAGTCGGGTGAGTGGGGTGAAACAGGTTGAGTGTGAATCGCTAGACTGAAGCGGTGGGAATTTGGGAATGAGATAGGGCGGGTCAGGGCCGGTGGCGACGCTGGGGGGCGTTGTTGCCGGCCCTGACTCATTTAAAAGGGTTCCTTTTTTGCATTGAGGCTGCCGTCTCGGCGCTCATGGCGCCGGTGCATTTGAGGCCGCACAGCGGAACCCGATATAGTGGCCCTGGGTGGACGGAGGGGCGAGGTAACGGGTCGCCGTGCGCAAGCCGGTGCTGCCGACGTACCAGGCGCCGCCGCGCAGCACTTTATTGGTCCCCGCCGCCGGACCGGGCGGGTTGCTGCCCTGTGACGTGACATAGTAGTCCTCATCATACCAGTCGTTGACCCAATCCCACACGTTGCCAGCCATGTCCACCGCGCCGTACGGACTGGTTCCTGCCGCATAGCTGCCCACCGCGCTGGTGTCGCCGACACAGAAGCCGTCCACAAAACCATTTGCCAGCGCACAGGTCGGAGCAGCGTCTCCCCATGGGTAGGCGCGCGTGTTGTTGGCGCCACGGGCCGCCATCTCCCATTCCGCCTCCGTGGGCAGCCGCTTGCCAAGCCACCGGCAGTAGGCGTCGGCCTGGTGCCAGCTCACGTAGATGACCGGGAAACTGGCGTAGGCCGCATTGCCGTAATAGGACGCACGAGTGTAGGATGAGCCTGAAGACGGCGGCGTGCACCCTTCGGCCGCCACGCAAAGGGCATACTGCGCGTTCGTCACTTCCGTCCGGTCGATTGTGTAAGCATCCAGGGAGACCGGATGTAGCGGGAGCTCATCCTCGAAGCATTGAGAATCGCCGTTGTGCGCCGGATCGCAGCCCATCCGGACGGTTCCGGCTGGCACCAGGATCATGACGCTTGGGAGAACGCTCGACATAGTCTTTCCGATCAGCGGCAGATAGACCCGGGAACCATCGCCGTTGGCATCGCCCTGCGCCGGCCTTATCGGACCGTGACTTGCCGCCAGGCTGCCCGCGGGCAGTAGCAGCACGATCAGCACGGTCATGGTGATCGTTCGATAGACGCTACGCTTCATGGAAGCACCTCTCAATGCACGGAATTCTTACGGGATGAAGCGGCAATGACCCATGCGAACTCGACGCCATTCCACGGGCATTATCTATCAGCAGGAAGAATGGTGCAAGGAAGCTTACCACTGATTCCCCGAGGCCCCTACGAGGCGCTTCTGTAACCTGCCGGGCCTTCTGCTTGGATGTGGGGAACGAACAGCAGGAAATCCGCATCGCCCGGCGCCACCTCTATGAAGATCGCGCTGAACGCGCCCACGCGCCGGTGACGTCCTGGCCGCGCACGAAGAGGATATGCTTGCCCGCGGCCAGCCCCGCCGTGCTGACGGTGGCAGTGACTTTTTCCGCGGCGCCGTCGAAGCTGCCGTCGACCGCCGTCATGGCATGGGCAGCCGCGCCGGCCTCCCAGGGCGGGACGTCGATGGTGAACTCGGCTGCCGCGATCGCCTGCGACGGTTCCACGCCGTTGGTGTTGCGGTAGCGAGTGTCGTCGATCGTGGCCGTCAGCGTGGTCGGGTCACCGATCTCGACGCGGGCGGGCGCCAGGGCCAGGCCGAGCGCATCCGGGCCCGCGGGCGTGAGGTAGGGCGTGCGCGCCACCTTGGCCGCGTAGATCAGGCCGGGCAGGTTCCCTGGCAGGTCGACGCCGGTGAAAGCCGCGCATGGCTGGAAGAACTGCCCGCTCAGCTCGAAAAGGAAGCTGGCCACGCCCAGCTCGCCGTACGCGAAGTCAGCGGTCGAGCCATCGGTGGGGTACAGCCCGATGGACTGTTCGGGCGTGTAGCCATTGAAATACGCCATCTTGCGGCCCAGCGTCTGCAATGCCGCGCCGTTGGGTGCAACGGTGTCGTTGAAGCCCCACGGCCAGAGCACCAGGGACCCGGCGCTGTGGATGTCGAGGTACACGCCCTCCGCGTCCACGGGCGCGGCCGAGGTGAGGCTGTCCCCGCGCTGGTCGGGGAAGATCGCGGCCATATAGTCCTGGATCGCCTGCGTCTCGGGCTCGGACGCCGGGCTCGGGCCGCGATAGGTTTCGGCGCACTGGGCGCCACTGGAGCCGCTCCACTGGCCCCACTGGAAAGCGAAGTTGCGGTTCAGGTCGGCCCCGCGGGAGTCGCTGGCCACGCCGCAGTAGTTCTCGTTCGTGTTTTTGCGCCACAGCGCACCGGCCTCGGCCTCCTTGCGGCCATCGGGGTTGGCCTGTAGCATCAGGTGGATCTCGTGGTGGTCCAGCAGCCAGTGGGCATCAGCATCGGTTGCGTAGTTGTCCACCAGGTATTCGCCGAAGCGGGTGACCAGCTCGGCCGGCGCGTACTCGCGGCCGTGGATGGAGGCGGTGATGAAGAGCTTCGGCTTCGGGCCGGGGATGGCCTGGTTGGTCAGCACCAGCACCATCAGGTCGTAGCCGTCCGCCTGGCCCGCGCGCTTCTCCCACGAGTCGCCCACGTCGATCCACGCCGCCAGGTCAGGGTGCGCCGCGGCCAGGGCTGCGGCGGCCGGCGTAGATCTCCTCGACCGTGCGATAGCAGGCGAAGCCGGGGATCGCGTCCGCCTGGTCGGGATCGACCGCCCGCGGCTCCGTGAGGCTGGCCGTCTGGGCCGAGTCCACCGCCACATGAAAGCCCAGGGCCGCCAGGCTGACCAGGTCCGCGGCATCCAGGATGGCCAGGACATACTTATTTTCATGGTTGTTATACTCGAGAAGGTCGTAGGAGGACAGAAGCCGGAGATCCTCGGCCGTGGCGTAATACACCCGGGCGATGAAGACGCCTTCGAGATCCTGCCCGGACGGCTGGGACGCGGCCATGGGTGACAGGGCCAGGCTCAGGAGGACCAGCGCGAGAACCAGGGACGACAGACGATGATTCATGATGCCAACTTGCCGCGGCCAAGAAACGCAAGTGCTATCCGTTCTGAAGTATAGCGGATCGTTCTCACGGTCACAAGTCGTCATGCATGGGTGCAGGCGCCACAGTGCAGCACACGTACGGACCAGGCGCTGATCAGGCGTTTGGCCCGTCTTGAGGAGGATAGATGAAACGTGTTGGAACGTTTCACGTGAATTCACGCAGCATATGTCAAAAAGATTCGCATGTTGAGATGCAAGTATGAAAAGACGTACACAAAACTTCTGGGCCACCGATCGGTGGCCCAGACTCATTGGCGACAAATCCGGCGGACGGGCAGCCTCCCGCCGTGCGTTCTACTGCACGATGCTGAGCGAGTCGGTGTCCTCGCCCGCAAAGCCCTGGACCGAGCCGTCCCAGTACATGGCCCAGGAGCAGGTCGTCGTGCTGCCCAGCGAGCCGGGAGTGCAGGTGAAGATATCCGAGCCGTCACCGCTGGCGCCGGTCACGCTGAAGGCGCCCAGCGTGGTCAGGTAGATCTTGCCCGCCGCATCGACCCAGACGCCGTTCACATTCTCGTTCGATGTGCTGGACAGCCCAACGTCCGAGCCGTCGAAATACATCGCCCAGGTTCCGGTGGTTGTCGCGCCCAGCGCTGTTGGGGTGAAGACCAGCAGGTCCTCATCCGCACCGGATGCGCCGGTGACCGAAACGTTGCCGAGCGTGCTGATCAGAAGCCTGCCATCGGGCAGGATCGCGAAGGCATCGATGTCCTCGTCGCTGGTCGAAAGACCCACGTCCGAGCCGTCGAAATACCAGGACCAGGTTCCTGCGGTGGTCGCGCCCGTGGAGTCGGGCCTGAAGCGTAGGATGTCTGAGTCATCCACCGCGGCGAATCCGCTCAGGGAGAACGCGGTGTCGAAGCTCATCAGAAGCGAGCCATCCGCCTGCAGCTCGAACGCGTCGACGTCCGTGTTGGTCAGGCCGATGTCCGAGCCGTCGATATACAGCGACCACGCGCCTGTGCTCATGTCCTTGATCAGGATGTCCTCATCTTCAAACGCCACGCCGCCCGCTGTGCCGGAGGTGCTGGAACCCAGGTACAGCTTTGGTCCGGTGACCGCCGGAGTGATCGTGATGCTGACCGTAGCAGGTGCTGAGTCCACCACGCCATCGTTCACCTTGAAGGTAAAGCTGTCCGCTCCGCTGTAGCCAGAGGCCGGCGTATAGGTCAGGCTGGGGGCGGTCCCGCTCAAAGTTCCGTGGCTCGGCCCGCCGGTCACGCTGAAGATCAGCGGGTTGCCGTCCCCATCGACTCCGGTCAGCACGATCGGGAGGGCCGTGTCCTCGGCAGTGGAAACCGACTGCGGATCGGCTGTCGGAGTCTGGTTAGGGCTGCCGCCGGTGGCGATGATCAGCACATCGTCGACCGCAGCCTCCACCAGGCTGGCCGTCGATGCGTCGGCCGCTTCGATCAACAGGTAGATCGTCTGGCCGGCAAACGCGTTCAGGCTGCCGCTGAAGGTGTCCCAGGCTGCGTCATCATCGTCGGCGGCTCCCAGCTCTTCGAAGACGGTCTGGGTGGTGGCGCCCACGACCTTGACGCGCAGGTAGTCGGCCGTCGAAGAATTGGTGTAGTTCGCCAGGTAATAGCTGAAGGACAGCGCCAGTTCGCTGCCCGCCGGCAGCGCGATGTCGGCCGAGCGGATGGAGGTCACGCCGCCGTCGAGGTCGTAGCTGCCCGCGCCGGCGCCGGCCAGTGGGCCGGTGACCAGGTCATAGCTGCCGCTCACGGTCGTCCCCAGCTGCTTGTAGCCGTAGTAGTCGACCGCTTCCGGGTCCACGCGTTCCCACACGCCCAGGGTGGCGGCATCCGTGCCGTTCGGGTTGCGGGACCAGCCGAGGTCGGACTCAAAGTCGTCGAAGAAGACGGTCACTGGCCCGGCGGGGTTGACAGTGATGCTGACCGTGGCCGGGTCCGACGTGGCCATCCCATCGCTCACAGCGAATATGAAGCCATCCAGGCCGGTGTAGCCGGCTGCAGGAGTGTACGTCAGGTCCGGCGCAACACCGGTCAGCGTGCCATTGGCGGGGCCTGTGACCACGTTGTAGGTGACGATGTCGCCGTCGACGTCGGAAGCGCCCAGCATAACGGCCACGGCGGCGCCCTGCTCGGTCGTGACGGCCTGCGCGATAGCGACCGGTGCGTCGTTGACGGCCGAGACATCGATGCTGACGGTCGCCGGCGCAGAGTTGACCGTGCCGTCGCTGGCCGTGAAGGTGAAGCTGTCCGGGCCGTTATAGTTGGCGGCCGGCGTGTAGGTGAGGACGGGTGCGGTTCCGCTGAGCGAGCCGTGGCTCGGCTGGGTTTGGGCTGCGAAGGAAAGCGCGTTGCCGTCGACGTCAGAACCGGTCAGGGTGATAACAAACGCGGTGTCCTCCGCTGCCGTCACTGCCAGCGCATCTGCCATCGGCGCATCGTTGACCGGCGTGACCGTGATGCTCACCACCGCCTCTGCCGGGGCGGCCTGCCCATCGTCCACGCTGAAAGTGAAGCCGTCCGAACCGCTGTAGTTCGCGGCCGGCGTGTAGGTCAGGGCCGGCGCGGTCCCACCGAGCGTCCCGTGGCTCGGGCCGTTGACGACGGCGTAGGTCAGCGCGTCGCCGTCCACGTCAGAGCCGCTGAGGGCGATTGCCACCGCGGCGTCCTCGGCAGTCGTCACCGCCTGCGCATCTGCCAGGGGCGCGTCATTCACCGCCGTGACGGAGATGCTGACGGTTGCGGGGGTGGAATCGACCTGCCCGTCATTCGTGACAAAGGCAAAGCTGTCGATGCCGTTGTAGTCAGCCGCCGGCGTGTAGGTCAGGCCAGGCGCGGTCCCGCTGAGCGTCCCGTGCTGGGGTGCGGCGGTAACCGCGAAAGCGATCGGGTCGGCGTCAGGGTCCGAGCCGGTCAGGAGGATGGCAAGCGCCGTGTCCTCATCGGTCGTCACAGACTGCGCGTCCGCTGTTGGCTGGTCGTTGGTTTCCGTCACGGTGATATCCACCGTGGCCAGAGCCGAGTCGACGATCCCATCGTTGGCGACGAAGGTAAAGCTGTCTCCGCCGGTGTAGCCCGCACCCGGCGTATAGGTCAGGTCAGGTGCGTCGCCGCTCAGCACACCCTGGACGGGCCAGGTGACGACGCGGTAGGTCAGCGCACCGCCGTCCACGTCAGCGCCGAGCAGAGTGATGTCGACCGGCGTTTCCTGCTGCGTCACAACAGACTGGGGCGTCGCAACGGGCACATCGTTCACCGCGGTCACGTCGATGTTGACGGTCGACAGCGCTGAGTTGACGCTTCCATCATTGACCGCGAAGGTGAAGCTGTCCGACCCGTGGTAGTTGGCCGCCGGCGTGTAGACGATATTCGGAGCGACGCCGCCCAGGGCGCCGTGGCTTGGCTGGGTCAGGAGAATGTAGGTCAGCGCATCGCCGTCCACGTCGGAGCCGATCAGGGCGATGGTCTTGGCGGTATCCTCAGCCGTTGTCACAGACTGTGCGTTAGCGACCGGCGCATCGTTCACCGCCGCGACCGTGATGCTCACCGTCGCCGGCGCAGAGTTGGCCGTCCCATCGTTGACGACGAACGTGAAGCTGTCCGGCCCGTGGTAGTTGGCCGCCGGCGCATACGTCAGGTTCGGCGCGGTCCCGCTCAGCGTCCCGTGGCTGGGCCCGGTCTGCACGCTGTAGGTCAGCGGACTGTTCTCCGCGTCTGAACCGCTCAGGGTCATCCCCGCCGCAACGTCTTCATCGGTGGTCACCGCCTGCGCGTTCGCCACCGGCGCCGTGTTCGACGGCGGCGGCGTCGGCGTCGGCGTCGGCCCGCCCGTCACCGTCCAGGTGAACGACCTCGACGTGCTGTTGCCCGCATAGTCGTACACCGTCACATTCACCGTGTGCGCCCCGTTCGTCACCGGGAACACCCGCTGCCCCCCCGTCGTGAACCCCAGGTCGACGTAGAACTCGCGGCAGCTGTAGTTGCCGCAGGTCGGCGGCGCAACATAGTAGTCGTTCACATACGCCGTGTCCGATGCGCCCCCGGGCAGGTTGGCAAACTCCCACACCGTCGTCACCGGCCCTCCATCCACCGTGAAGTCCACCTGGTGCGGCGGCAGATAGTAGACGTCGTCCAGCACCAGGTCCTTCGCCCGCACGTACAGCCCGTAGACGCCCGTGATCGTGGTCACCGTCTGCACCGTGTTGTTCTTCAGCAGCCCGATCGTCTGCAGCAGCGGCGCAGCCGTGTCGTTAAGCGGCGTGTGGAACTCGAAGCCGTTTACATAGGCCCCGCCCGCGGCCAGGATGTTCAGGTGGATGTGGTTGAAGCGCTTGCCGAACGACGTCACCGTCCAGTACACGATGTCGCCGATATACGTGTTCGGCGCAATGTAGCCGCCGCTGGTCGGGTTCGCCTGGTACTCCGCGAACTTGTCCTTGATCGCCTGCGGAATCGTGTTCTTGTCGATGTGGTGGTACTGCCAGATGTAGCCCTCCGGATCTTTCACCGCTACTTCCCAGTACAGGTCGTTCCCCGGCTGGTAGTTCTCCACATTGACCACCTGGCCGCCCGAACGGTTGAAGACGTCCGTCCCGTTGGGCGCCATGATGTCGATCCCGTGGTGGAAGTACGCCGCGCTCGTCCCGCTGCTGTAGTTCTGGTACGACTGGATCGCATGCCCCAGCGTGAATGACACATTGAACGGCCAGGCATACGTTGCGTGCGCCGCCTGCGCGTCGCCCGTGGCCAGGTGCAGATAGTCGGCCTGGTACGCGGCCTCGACGTCCTCCAACACTCGCGCTTCCTCCGGACTGGCATCAGGCGGGAAAGGCGCAGCGCGGGCATTGTCGGTGACACGGGGGAGGCCCGCCGCGCCCGCCAGGCCGGGTGACAAGATGAGGCTCAGCAAGATCAGCGCCTGCACCAGGAGCGATAAACGACGTTTCACGAGCACACTCTCCTTCTATACTAACCAGACGATCTCGATTGAGTAGTTCAATCAGAAACCGGCTCATGAATGGCCTGCAGGCTGAACGCATCGAACTGCATGACGATCATCGCCGATTGGAAATAATAGCACTATTTATTTGACGTCACAAGAAGGAATCTCGCGAGCACTGACCGCGTGATTTCCTTAAGATAGACGGATTGGGGGGGCGCATCGTTGACGGCAGGGACGGTCGTACCGCCCTCCGTGAGGGGAAACAACAGGGCGAATGCGAACGCCAATAATGGCAGTCTCAGGATGGGGTGCAAGTCGCGCAACCTGACAATAGATGCATGAACCTGGTCTGTTGCTGAGCTGGAAACCGGCTAAATCTGGTTACCCAGCACGAAGCTTAATTCATAGTACCATCGGTCACAAAAGAGTGCAAACAAGACTGAGGCGTGCGTAGAACTGACGACTTTGCTAAGAATAGACCCCATCGCTCACTTACGTATTTCTACCGATACCCAGCCACACTCCACCAACAAGACCCAATGCGTCTTCGCGCATCACGCGCACGGACTGATCCCCTTGCCGCGCCGTGGCTCTCGGCTGCGAACGTCAAGGGCGAACCGATCGCTGCGACGCGTACTGCGACGGCGTCCGTCAGGCGGAACGCCTCATCATGCGAAGATGGTCGCCCGCCACACCTACTCTATCACCGGACGAGGGCATAGTCGAACTCGCCCACCCGGTTTGAGTTTGCAGAGACATCATCATCGTAGCGGCCGCGCACGACCCAGAAGTAGTTGATGGCGGTGTCGCCGAAGATCTTCACGGTGGGCAGTTGTAGGTCACCCGGATCGGTGTAGTGGCGATCCACACCGTCGTCCGTGTAGGGCACTTCGCCCGATCCGTAGGGCTCGCCCCAGACATCGGCAACCTGGTTGCCCTCGCCCGCGGCAGGGTCGAAATACGGGTCGGACGCGCGCCACACTTCGTAGTAGGGGTTCTCCTGCCTGCCCGGCCAGGTCAGCGTGACATATGCGGCGTCGGGCGCGGGCTCGACGGCAACATCAGGCGCCACGGGTGTGAATACCGGTGCGCCCGTCACCGTCCAGGTGAACGACCCCGACGTGCTGTTGCCCGCATAGTCGTACACCGTGACATTGACGGCATGAGATCCGTTCGCCGCAGGGAAGGCCCGCTGCCCCGCCGTCGTGAAGCCGAGATCGATGTAGAACTCCCGGCAGCTGTAGTTGCCGCAGGTCGGCGGCGCAACATAGTAGTCGTTCACATACGCCGTGTCCGACGCACCCCCGGGCAGGTTGGCAAACTCCCACGCGGTGGTCACCGGGCCGCCGAAGATCGAAAAGTCCACCTGGTACGGCGGCAGGTAGTACACGTCGTCCAGCACCAGGTCCTTCGCCCGCACGTACAGCCCGTATACGCCCGTGATCGTGGTCACCGTCTGCACCGTGTTGTTCTTCAGCAGCCCGATCGTCTGCAGCAGCGGCGCAGCGGTGTCGTTCAGCGGCGTGTGGAACTCGAAGGGATTGACGTACGCGCTGCCCGCGGCCAGGATGTTCAGGTGGATGTGGTTGAAGCGCTTACCGAACGACGTCACCGTCCAGTACACGATGTCGCCGATGTACGTGTTGGGTGAGATAAAACCACCGTTCACCGGGTCAGCCTGGTACTCCGCGAACTTGTCCTTGATCGCCTGCGGAATCGTGTTCTTGTCGATGTGGTGGTACTGCCAGATGTAGCCCTCCGGATCCAGCACTGCCACCTCCCAGTACAGGTCGTTCCCCGGCTGGTAGTTCTCCACGTTGACCACCTGGCCGCCCGAACGGTTGAAGACGTCGGTGCCGTTGGGCGCCATGATGTCGATCCCGTGATGGAAGTACGCCGCGCTCGTCCCGCTGCTGTAGTTCTGGTACGACTGGATCGCATGCCCCAGCGTGAAGGAGACGTTGAACGGCCAGGCATACGCCGCATGCGTCGCCTGCACACCTTCCAGGGCCTGCAGCGTTTCCTGGGCCTTCCAGTCCGGCACGGCCAGCGGATTGCCCGTGGCCAGGTGAGCGTAGCTCGCCACGTACCGATGCTCGACGTCCTCCAACACTCGCGCTTCCTCCGGACTGGCATCAGGCGGTAGTGGTGGGATGCCCGGTTCAGTCGGGGCAGGAGAGGCCATCGCGCCGGCTGTTGCCAGCGTGAGCAGGATGATGCATACGAGCGAGAGCCACGGCATGGTACGGCGTGACAGCCCCCGGGCATTGATTTTTATGAAGCGAGAATTGCGGTCCATCTGCTCCCTCCTGTCAGGATCTTTCATGCAAGAAACGCATACCGGCCCAAGCGCCTACGGGGATGACAATCGCGAGCAGTACTCGGCGACATCCTGGGCGCGGCCGTGCCGGGCGCCCACCAAGTGCCGGGCACGGTGAATTGATCAGTGCGAGTCCCTTTCAAGCCAGGGTAGTCCGCACGCGGCGGGTGACCGTGAGCCTGCGGCAGTTTAGCCCTCATCCCCCGGGACCAGCGCGAAGTCGAAATCCCCGGTCCGATTCGACGGCGCGGTTTGCACCGCACCGCACGCGGAGGCCGGCAACACGAGGTAGCTGTTGTTGACCGCCGTATTGCCCAGTCCGCCCGCGTGTGCAAAAGTCGTGTCTGATTTCCAGGTGCAGCCGTTGGCCTCCGTGCATGCGGCGCCGGGTGCAAAGTAGGGATCGTCTGCATTTCGCCATACCTGGTAGTTGAACGCGCCTGGAACCGCGCTCCAATCCAGCTGCACCTGCGGGCCGTAAACCAGGGCGATCCACACATGGCTGACCGCCGGCGGGGTGGCACACTCGGTGGGCATCCGCGTCGCCGGGTCGCCGAAGAGGAGGAAGGTGTCCAGCAGATCGAGGCTCGACCCGGTCGCAAAAAGGTCGAGCTTGCCGGCGGCGGTGCCTGCACCCACCGTACCCAGGTTGTCCTTGAAAATCGCGTCGAAAAAGCCGCGGTCCAGGTAATCGTGGCCCGAGGCAACCCCCAGGCCGGTCGGCGACCAGCTCGCCACTGCGCCGCGGCCGCTCGGCCCGGGTGATCACCTCGGCCAGGGCCTCTTGCCCATCGGCGATGGGATCCGGATAGTGGTAGTAGCCCTCCCTGCAGTCCATCCCCAGCACCACGGGCAGCCTGCCGTCGTTCTGGAGCAGCGGCACGTCGGTGGTCGCTGAGCAGTCCTTCCGAGGCCCAGCCGAGGCGTAGCCGTGGCCGATGTAGTTGACGATCAGTGCGCCGGCGTTGATGCCGGCCTGGATGGCCGTCCTGGCCTCGGCCGTGGTCGTGTGGGTGACGCCGTAGTACACCTTTTGGGCCTGGTACGGCGCGGGCAGGTGGCTCGCCAGCAGGTCATCCGACATCAGGGCAAAGTCGCCTCCGCTGTCGACGTTGTCGGCCACCGCCAGCACCTGCTGCTGCCAGTCGGCGGTCGGGCTGGCCTCGTAGGCGATGATCTTGTCCACGAAGGCGCCGGCTTCGGCGGCGCTGTTGACCGCCAGGCGGCCGAGCATCAGGTCGGGGAGGGTGTCTGCGCCGGCCACCGTCACGTAGCGGTTGTCGGCGGCGGTCTCGCCCATCCAGGGATCGACCGGGCGCCAGGTAGGGCGGGATGTAGCTGGTGCGGCCGTAGCCGAGGTAGTTCTTGGGATCGTAGTGGCCGTCCCCCAGCAACACGACGTAGGAGGGCGCGGGCGCCTGCCAACTGGCGTAGGCGTAGGCCAGGAAGTCGCGGATCGCGATAGGACTCACGAGTCCGTACCCAAACTCATCGTAGACGTCCTGCACATCGACCGCCATCGCGCGCAGGCCTTGCGCCGCCCGGTGGTCGCGCAGCGCCGCAGCCTGGGTCAGGAAGTCCTCGTGGGTGATGATGATATGATCCGCTGCGTTGGCTGTTGCCCGCAGGTTTGACGCCGTATCTGCTTCGATGTCGGTCTCCGCCTCCACCGTGTGATAGGCTGTATCTGTGCCGGTGTCTTGGAGAACCCAGTAGTCGATTGACTTGCCTTGCGCGACCGCGTCCTGGAACTGTGCTGCGTATCCCGATCCGGACGTGACTACGGCGACGCCTGTGATCCGCTTGACCGCGGCCGGGTCGGTCACGTCGTAGACGGCATAGTCGCTCGCCTTGCTGCCGGTGAACCCCGCCACCTGATACTTCCACGTGCCGGCAGTGACGTAACTGAACGCCAGCTCGCCGCCTTCCGCGGTGAAGGTGTTGGCAAATTCGAGCTGCGCCCAGTCGATGTAGAGGATGTCGTACGCGTACCCGGTGTCCGCGACCGCTGTGACCACGAGGGTGTTGGTCCCCGCGACCAACACGCCCGCGGGGACCGCCATCTCCAGGACCTGCCACGCGACCCCGTCCCACGTCACGTCGCCCACCTGCGTGCCGTTCAGGGTGATCCTGGCGTGATGGTCGGGGTTGACCGCGTTTTGCAGATAGCCCAGCATGGCCAGGGTCAGCGTCGCCGGCCCTGCGTCCGGCGCAGCCAGCGTGAAGGTGTGGGTCCAGCTGGGCCGGCTCGGCCGGTAGATGTAGTCCCACAGCCAGCGCTCCAGGTCTTCGTCGCCGGGCGCGAAGGAGAGGTAGTACGCGTTGACCTCCATATGGCGCTCCGCGGTGTGGGTGCCAGGCATCTCTGCTGCGCCGGGCGCCCCGTCGCGCGCCGCCATGCGCAGGCCGGCCGCTGCCGCCGAGGGGTCGTAGGTCAGCCAGTAGACGTTGCCGGCCGTGTACTTGCTGTCGACCGCCTGCCCGTAGAAGACCAGGGCTTCGCCTGATTCGAAGTAGCTGTCGCCATCCCCTTCCTCGTGGATCGCGACCTCGCTGCCCAGGTTGTAGAGCTTGAACGTGCTGGGGACCAGGGTGTCCACCGGCAGGCCGGCCTTCTGCAATTCGGTGTAGGTGAGCTTGTAGAAGCCGTCCGCCTGCACCTTCACCCGCCAGCCGGGCGCGGGCGGCGTCCAGGGGGTGGCGTCGATCCCGGCTGCCACAGCCTCGACAGAGGGTGGCGCAGAGGCCCGCCAGCTGCGGCCGGCTTCGTAGTTCAGCAGCTTCCCGCGCAGGAATTCCTCATACGCGGCGGAGTCTCGTGCCGGCGCTTGGCGAAGGGTCTCTGCGGAGGTCGCGCCTTCGAACCCAATCTCGACCCGCAGCGATTCATAGATTGTGAGTGCCTGGGCCGCCGGATCGTACTGCACCGGGTAGGCCGCGATGCCCAGCCACGCGCTGCTGGCGCATCACCCCGTCGCTTGCCAACTCGGCCAGACGCGTCGGGATAGGCTGCCTGCGCCCGCGTAGATCGCCGGATCCTCTTCGATCACCATGGTTGGCTCAGGCAGGGCCGGCGCGGCGTTCCCTGCCGGCGGCTCCCATTCGACCACTTGGGTTGGCGCGGGGAGGGGTGGGGCAGGCAGGCGTCACTGTGTGGGCCTTGCCCGGCGTCACGCGCACGGTGACGTCGACGCCGGGGGGCGCGGCGATCGTCTCGGTCCAGAAGGGCAGGCGGGTGCGCCGGCCTGGCGAGGAGTGTCCAGCCGGGCAGCGAGACCTGCACGTACGGTCTGGCCGCCGGCGGTGGTCGGCTCCAGCGGCGAGCTCGCTCCCAGGGCACGGCCACCTCGAAAGCGACCCCTGAGGCGTGGAGGACAGCACACGTACGGGTTGGAGCTTGGAGGTTGAAGGTTCAAGGTTGGTGGTCGGTGGGATCAGAGAACAGGGCTGTGTTCGCACCGGCCCCGGTGCAAGCATCCCGCTCAGCAGGACCAGCAGCAAAGCAATGGTCAGATTCTTGCCTCGTAACATCTCAATTCTCCACAGGTCGATAACATCTCCCGATCGCACGCACCGCTCATAAGCACACGTGCCGGGCACTCGGCGATCCTTCGGATCGTCGGAGTGCCCGGCACTTGCAGATATTCCAGGTCTCTTCACGCCTCCCGGATCAGCGCCATCGGGTCGTCTCCCAGCCGGTAGCTGAGCGTGTAGAACGGCACGCGCTCGGCCAGGAGCGCCAGGCGGTCCAGGATGGCGGACACCGCGGCCGGCCGGTAGTAGGGGATGAACGCGGTCTGCAGCAGGCGGGTGACCCCGTCGAAGGGCGCTACCGCCGCAAGGGGCTGTGCGGCGTCTCTATCCAGGAAGAACAACTTTTCCAGCGGCACGCCCAGCGGCGCGCACAGGTCCGGATTAACATGCCAGGGCGTGCCGAAGATCCAGAAGCGTCCATCGAGGTAGCGCAGGATGACCTGGTCCTCCCCCAAGACCGTGGCCGAGGGATTCGACGCGAGGGACGCGGTCAGCGTCGACTTGCCGGCCCCTGAGGAGCCCGTGAAGCAGTATCCCTTGCCATCGACCGCCACGCCTGCGGCATGGAGGATGGCGTCGCCGCAGCCCGCCAGCCAGTTGGCAAAGAGCCTGATGCCTAGGCCCTGGAGAGGATAGGCGCCCTCCCCATTGCTCGTGGAGAATTCGCCGCACACCTCTCCGTCAACAAAGCCGGGGTCGACGATGGCCAGCCGGGGCGGCGATTGACGCGGGGCGACGAAGACGTAGCGTCCGGCCTCGTCCAGCCACAGCTCCCATGTCTCCGTCACACAGAGGGGGATGCGTGTTGCCGCAGCCTCGGGCAGCGGCCCGTCCCGGACGCGGAGGAACCAGGTCACCGGAGATCTCCGGCGACTCGTGCCAACCACAGTTTGGCTTGTCCTCGGAGGTCTCTGGTTGAAGGAACCTGGCGTGGCTCGCGGGCGCCACCAGGTGCAAACCGGACCCTTGCGCATCCAGCCAGAGTCGAAGGTTAGCCACGCGCACGCCCATCCGAGTCCGCGCGGCACGCTCCCAACCACTTCCCCACACTCATCACACGGGGGGCGCATAGCAGCCCTGCTCCAAACTGCACCCAAGAACCCCCTCGGGGTCCAGATTGGGGCTGCTGTGGCACACCGCCAGGACCGAGTTCCTGGATCTACCAGGCGTACCTTTTTCAACTTGGGCGCTTCGTATCGTTTCTTGTTCATGAAGCTCCTCATCTCCATATGCCTGCAAGAACGGGGCGCTGGAACTCAGCAGCTCGCAGTCGCCCCAGCTCGCATACATAAGTCCACCGGCGTCTCGTCGTCGCCGTGGACGGCCTGCGACCAGCCGGGACACTGGGTGCAAAGACCCCCGGCCGTGCAGGTGCGGCACGCGGTGTCCAGGCGCCGCTGCTGCTGCCGCAGAGTGCCCAGCGCCTCCCACGCTTCCTCGAAGCGCATCTGCCGCAGGTCGTAGCTGGGACGGCGGGACATGGTGCAGATGCTCATCCTGCCCGCGCTGTCGACATGAAAGGTTTGGAGCCCGGCGCCGCAGCTGTAGACATATTCTGCGCGCACCAGCTGGCCGCCGAACAACGCGGCCGTCTCCTCCCACTGCCGCCGCCGCTCCGGGTCCTCGCGGTCGAGCGCAAGCATCTCCTCCAGCGAGAGCCGGTGGTCGTAGGGCTGCTCCCCCCCGTCCAGGCGGGGCCACAGCGTGCCGTCGTAGCGAAACTTGACGCCGACCTCCTCGGCCAACGTCTGCATTTCCGCCAGCTCGTGGCGGTTGGTCGTCAGCAGGACGGATTTCAGGGTCAGCGGGAGGCCCCGCTCCAGGAGGAGCTCGATGCCCCGCCGGCAGCGGGCGTACGATCCCGGGACCTGCGTCACCGCTTCGTAGGTCTGCTGCGTGGCGCCGTACAGCGTGATTTCGATCGACTGCGGCCTCGAGTAGGCCAGCAGGTCCGCGATGGCCGGGGTCAGCAGCGTCGCGTTGGTGAAGAGCGAGACGAGCATCCCCCGCCCCCTGGCATGGCGGTAGATCTCCGCGAAATCGGGCCGGAGCAGCACCTCGCCCCCGGTCAGGAGCAGGAACAGGCAGCCCGCGTCCGCCATCTGGTCCAGGAGCCCTCTCGCCTGCGCGGTCGTCAGTTCCTGGGAGCGCAGCCGCCCGGCTGCCCGCGGGCTGGTTGATGTAGCAGTGGACGCACGCCAGGTTGCAGCGCTCGGTGAGCTCGAGCGTGCCGCCGAGAGGATAGCGCCGCCCTTCCAGCGGCGCCAGCAGCTCATCGCCCCACTCGCCGAGGTCCAGCTCCGGGCATGAAGTAGAATCCACGTCCTAGACCCTTCGCACCGCGCCGACTGCCGTCATCTCGACCAGAAAGCTGTCCAGGTCGGCAGCGAGCGACCTCCGGGTCCGCGTCGTACTCCTCCAGCAGGCCGGACCGGAGCTCGGCCAGCGTCGCCGGCCGGTCGAGCTTGCTCCCAGATCGAGGCGCCCACGCTGTTCAGCGTGTAGATGCAGTCCATGTCGGCCACATCCTGGTGGATCGGCACCAGCACCATCTCGTCCACGATCTTGCGGAAGATGAAGTCGGGATTCCGCTCGTACCGCGCCTCTTGTTGCGTCAAACCAGGTCTCCTACGCCAGGTGTCTTGAGAATGCCGGCAGCCTTCTCGTTAATCCCGCAGCCAGCCGGTAGGGGCGGCTGCCGCCGTGACCGCGGCGGAGATGCCCGAGCGCGACCGCAGCGCCGCGGCCCAGCCCAACACGCGCAGGCCGGCCCGACTCATGTCGATGGGTGCGCCCGCACGCTCGATCGCGGTCACCCGGCCGTAGACCTGCGCTGCAGGGAGCACGCCATCGGGCAGGGAGACCTGGTCCCCCTGCACCGTGAAGCGGATCCCATCCCGGCCGATCATCCTGCGGATGACCCGGTGGACCAGCGGGCGGCCGTGCTCGCGGTCACGAGCACGAGGTCGCCCAGCCGGATCGAGCCCGGATCGGCCGGGTGCACCGTCAGGACATCGCCATCGCGCACCAGCGGCGCCATGCTGGCGCCGTGTGCCTCGAACGCGCACGGCTGCGCCGGCCTTCAGGACCTCGGCGCTGAGCCGTGCAAAAGGCGAGGTCGACGGGACGAAATGCTGTCCACCGTCACTGCGGGTCCATCCTGTGCGCCCGCCAAGCGAGCGCCCTTCTTACTCGGTCGACCCCTGGGCTCCGCGGCCTGAAGCTTTCCGGTCAGGCTTGCCTCAACCGGTCCCGACAGGGATACCCCACCGTTGATGTCCACGCTCTCCAGCCAGTAGTAGTAGGCCGGCCTCTTATCCCTTCCCACGATGGTATCTGTGTAGGTGTAGGCCGCGCCACCCAGGACTGCCAATAGCCTGCGCCGGGATCAGCTCGATGTTGATCAAGGTCTCGCTCGCCGTCGGGCGCTGTGGCGCGGTACAGGTTGAAGCCCAGGTTGTCGACCTCGCTGGCCGTCTCCCAGGACAGTACTGTGGCCCCGGCTCGCCTGTCTGCATCGGCCGTGAACGAGAGCAGGTCGACCGCCGTTGGCTGCAGGTGTCCTTGCCGTGTTGTTGGCCGTGTTCGGGTCGGTCGTCGTCGTGGTCACGGTGACGGTGTTGCTGTATCTGCCCCGGACCCAACGTCACGTTGATGCGTACGTCCACTTGGCTGTGGCGTAACAGTGACGGGGGCAATGGCGTCAGGAGCTGGCAGCTGAGCATCTGGGTAGCGCTTGCTGTAGGTGCAGCTGCCCCTGGTTGTCGTGCCGCTGCTGGGACCAGTTGCGAGGTGTAGCTGGTGTAGTGACACGTGGCGGGCAAGGTGTCACGAACGTGAGCTGTGCCGGAACCCGGTCCCCGTTGACGGTGACGATCCGGTAGTAAGGGGTCCGCGTGACAAAGCCGCGGCACGTCTTGCTCGCCCGTATGTCAGCCGTCGGCGCAGTGATCTCTGCCCACAGGCAGGCCACGTTGTCCGTGTCTTCCTGGGTGATGAATTCCGTGGCGATCGCGCCAGTATAAGCACTTGAGCAGTCCGGATCAGCAGTCGTCTGTGGCTGGAAGCCCAGGATGTTGATGGTGTAGTCCCATCGGGGCAGGTGAAGGTCGCCGTGGCGCTGCCCTGGTTGACCGTGACCTTGTCGGGGCAGGACGCTGGTGCCCGGATAGACACATGTCCCCGCCTCGTTGGGGTTTCATCCAGAATGAAATTCGGGGTGAAGCTAAGGCTAGCTGGAGTCGGGGTCGACCCGTCGTTGCAGGTGAGGGGCACGGTTATCGTCAGGTCCACGTTGGTGAAGGCGTTCGCGCTGCCCCCGCCGTCAGCAGTCGCGTAGATCTGGTTGTTGTAGTGGGTGAACTTGCCCAGGTAGAAGGGGGTATTCGACGCCGGGGTAACCGGGCCGTCGTTGCCGTCGAAGCCAAAGCCGCTCTGTTCCGCGAAGTTGGTGAGGTCGCAGCTCAGGCTTTGCCAATTAGACGGGTAGTACGCATCTCGTCCATAGCGCACCTGGTTCTCGTCGTTGGTCGGGCCGGTCTGCACCCGCTTCGTCTCCCGCCGCTCATGGCGGTGGGCGTATTCCCGTTCCCCGTCGCCCAGCGATTGCACCGGGCGCCCGCCGTCTCGTTCTCGTGGTTCGGTGCGATGCCACGGTACCGCCGGCCGTGGCTGCTGTCGGCCAAGATTTGATTCTCCGTGAGCCGTTGCACCGCACCTGTAGTGTTGACACAGGACGCATACATACGCCGTTGTTGGCCAGGGACGACGGTGGTCAGAGCGACTTCCGTGTAGTTGCTCCAGACCACCGCTCGAACAGAATCGCCATGCGCTGTAGTCGGACAGGGCCACTGCCGCCCGGTTTTGTTGTAGATCTCGAATGACAGAGGGGTTATTAGTGGACTGTTCGTGACCTGGTCATAGACGGTACTCCGAGATGATCAGGCCGGTCGTCGAGGTAGCAGCGTGCCGTGTAGGAGCCCAGACCGGTCCAGACAGGCGAACCAGTAGTCCTGTCCATCGGTGAAGGTGGTGGACCCATCGGCATCGCCCCGGCATGCTGCCGCGAAGCGGACCATTGTACGATCGCACGCGGCGGGTAGAGCGCGGCGCTGCGTGACCTGGCGGTGGCCCGCCGATCACGCCGAGAGTGCTCGGGCCGGCGGCGACGCTGAAACCGCCCCAACCCCGTCCACATTGCCCATGGTAAACGCGACCACGACGCCGGCCAGCACCAGCAGCACGACGACCGCCACCACTGTCGACAAATATTTGCGCTTCTTCATCGGTTCTTCCTCCCTTTGCTAACCGTAACGGCGGCGTGCGATCGCCGCGGCCATGATTCCACGTGTTGCGATCATCGTCTCGGAGCGGATCGATTCATAGGCAGCCCTCCCTGGTGGGACACCATCCTCATCCGGACGCGGGGCGCTTCGACGGTGGTGGACACGCAGCCCGCGCGCCGGCCGATAGGCCAAGGGTATCATAACGCATGCGGGTTGCAACGAACATTACCACATGAGCCCCAGCTTTGCAAATGGAAAGTTGCGGTCACGGGCTTTCACGCGGCGCCCGGAACATCTTCCCGCCAGCCGTCAGGGGGAAGGCAGCATATACATTATGGGGAGAGAAGATCAACGCAAGTATCAAAAGATGGAGAGGCGCTTAACAGTTTTTTCATAATTGGCCCCGGCTGGCAGCTCCCCAGGGGCTGGCCCCCTCTTCTGCCTGGCAGAGGAAGGAGCCAGCCCCTCGAAGGGGGCCGTCGCGGCGCGCTACTTTACTTCCGTCATGCTTGGGGGCTCCTTGAGATCGAGTCCCCGGGCGGCCCTTGCCTCGATGGGACCGTACAGGTCACTCAGACCATTGATGTTGACGGCCTCCAGCCAGTAGTAGAAGGTCCAGTTTCGGGGGAAGCTGGTGTCCTGGTATTCATAGGTCGGCGCCCGGAGGAACTGCCGGGTAGACTTGCTAAGGATCAGATCCGGTCGTTGATCCTGGTCCGCTCACCGTCGACTTTCTTGGCGCGATACAGGTTGAAGCCCAGGTTGCTGATCTCGCTGGTCGTCTCCCAGGCCAGCACGATGGCTTTCCGCTCGGCCGTCGCCGTGAATGACCCCAACTCGACCGCCGTCGGTACGGCAGTCGAACAGGAGTTGTTCCCTGAGATCGGGTCGACCTCGAATCCTGCTACGCTCGCCATGTTCGCCAGGTTGTCCGGCGTGGCCGCTGCGTTGTACCGCGGATCGTCCGAGCCGACTGCAGGTGTGCCTTTCCAGATCACCACATTCAGGGTGATGGCTGAGGCCGTAGCCGGGCAGGCCAGGTTGGCGCCGATGTTGCACGTCACGATATCCCCGTATCCCTGGCAGCCGCCAATGTCGTCGGAGCACTTTTCTGTGGGGTCCCGGCGCGGACGTGCAGCCGGTGGCCAGCGTCCCATTGACCTTGAGCCAGACGGGCAGGTCGTCCGTGATTTTGTACCCGGAGGACTGGAAGCAGGGGGTTGTGTACTGCACATTGGACACGGCGATCTGGTAGTTGAACTCGCCGCTCGCCGGGATTGTGGTCACGGAGGACGACTTCGTGCACGTCAGGTCTACCTGGTTGAGAGTGACCTCAAACGGGACCGACTGACACTTACATTTGGATCCAACATCCGGGCAGCCATTATTTCCTGGGCAGTTATTGCCTACATTATTGTCGTACGCCGAGCAGGTGTTAATTACGCCGGTCGTATTGGTCGCAGTGCACTGGATCGTGACCGGACCAACTTCCTTCGTGACCGGGGAAGCTGAACTCATGTCACCACACATGTCTCCGTTCTTTTCGTTATCCCAGTAGGGTGGAAAAGGTGGAGTGTTGGTCGGTTGCAGGGTGCCGTCCAGATAGGTCGAGTAGCAAGCCCCGGTGCGGAGCATCGCCGCCGTCGGTCGCGATCCAGGCTGTGGGGTCGTAACGGGTTGTTGCAGTAGACTGGAACTCAGCCAGGAATATGTACGTTCCTGTGTCGCCTACAAACATGCAGGGTTCAATTACCTTGAGGGTGCTAACGGATGAAACCGCCGTGTCCCCTGCCGAGCATGGGGTCGTCTTTGAACATGTATCCGCAAAGCATGAGCCCTGCCCCCAGTCTATCTGCTGAGGAAATTGCGACTCCGCCGCTGCCGGCTGCCCTCCATTGACAAGGCCGGCGACCAGGGCCAGCGCCAACAACAGGACGGCGGCTGTCGCTGTCGACAAATATCTGCGCTTTTTCATTTGTTCTTCCTCCCTAAGTTAACCGCAACGGCGGCGTGCGATCGCCGCGGCCATGATTCCATATGTTGCGATCATCGTCTCGGAGTCGATCGATCCATAGGCGCTTCCCCTTCCACGACATCATGCCGAATCCGGACGCGGAGCGCTTCGACGGTGGTGGACACGCAGCAGCACGCCTGCCGGTAAGCCAAAAGTGTCATAGTGCTTGTAGATTGAAGCCAATATTACCACACAATCGTTTGCTACGCGAACATAGAGATGCAATCATAGAATCAAGCGATATTGTGATCGCACGATCGTGCGATCGCCGCCCTCGGAACGCCATCCCTCCCCGGCCGCCAGGAGGGCGCCAGCCTGCAGCATGCGCGCGCACGGCATACACCTAGCGTAGCCATTATGGAGGAGGAAGATTAACAGTGCTATGAAGGAATCGTCCGCGACGTGACACATTTTTCATCTTCGGTGTTCCGCAAACGGCCTGTCCGCGATCGTCCGCTGCACCGCCGCGCGCTTGCCGCCCACACGGCCGGCAGCTATAATGCTTCCCGTGACTGAACCGCTGGAGACGCCCGAAGCCGCCTACCGCCTGCTCGCCGCGACCTGGGACCCCGCCCGGCGCCCCGCCTCGGATGCGATCCCGTGGGCCGAGGTGCTGAGCCTGGTTGAAGGCAGCAACGTTGCGCCCGCGGTCTACGCGGCCGCGCGGGATATGGCAATGCCCGCCGGGGTGCACGACGCGCTGGAGCAGGCCTTCTACCGCTCTGCCGCGGCGAACACGCGCTGCCTGCACCAGCTGGCCGGGGTGGCGGACGCGCTGGCTCGCACCGGCGCGCCGCTCCTGCTGCTCAAGGGCGCGGCCCTGGCCGAGACGCTGTACGGCGATCCCGGCCTGCGCACGATCGGCGACATCGACCTCCTGATCCCCCGCGAGGCCGTAGGGCCGTGCCGGGACGCGCTGCTCGGCCTCGGGTACCGGCCTACGCAGCTCGAGGAGCAGCCAGGCAGCCTGCTTGCCACGAGCAACCAGGAGGCCTTCGAGCCGCCGCCGCCCCACCGGACCCTGGTCGAGCTGCACTGGCACATCCTGGACGTCCCCTACTACCTGCACCACATCCCGGTGGCGTGGTTCTGGGAGAACTCCGAGGCGGCCGAGATCGCGGGCCGGACCTTCCGCGTGCTCACCCCCGAGGCCAATCTCATCTACCTGCCCGCCCACCTGGCGTTCCACCACCGGTTCCAGCGGCTGCACTCGCTGTTCGACCTGGCCCTGCTGATCGCAAGGAACCGGGAGAGGATCGACTGGGCCAGGGTCGCCGCGGCCGCACACTCCTTCGAGCTCCTCACCGCGCTGGCGGAGACCCTCGACCGGTTGGCCCGGTGCTGGCCCACGCTGCCGCTCGACGAAGCCCGCCGGCAGGTCGCCGCGGGCGCGCCGTTGGCCATGGACGCCCGGATCTACCGGCACCTCATCGCGGCGCCGCGCAGCACCCCCCTGCGCTTTTACACGACCCTCGTCACTCTGCCCGATCTCGCGGCCCGCGTGCGGTATGCCCGGCTCGTCGTCTTCCCCCAGCCCGGCTACATGCGGAGCCGGTACCGCGTGGGGGCGGATTGGCAGCTGCCGTACTGGTATCTCCACCGCCTGGCGAGCGGGCTGGCCCGGTTCGCGGCCGCGCTGCCGCCGCGCGACGGATCGACCGGATTGAAGATTGAAGATTGAAGATAGGAGTCCTGCATGACCTCACCTGTTGAGCTGACTGCTGCGCAGCTGCGCCGGCGGTTTGATCCCGCCCGCTTTGACTTTGCCTCGACCGCGGACGCGCCGGACCTGGAAGGCATTATCGGCCAGGACCGCGCGGCGGCCGCGATCGAGTTCGGGCTGGAGATCCCCTACCCCGGGTTCAATGTCTTCGCCACCGGGCCCACCGGCGCAGGCAAGACGAGCATCATCACCCGCTACCTGGAGGATAAGGCCGCGGCTAGGCCGGTGCCCCCCGACTGGGGTTACGCGCACAACTTCGCTGAGCCGGACCGGCCGATCGCGCTCCGCCTGCCGCCCGGCGGCGGCAACCTGCTGCGGGATCAGGTCAACACGCTCCTGACGCAGGTCGCGGAGACGCTGGACAAGGTCTTCGTCAGCGATCAGTACGTGCAGAACCGCAACACGCTGGGCCGCCAATTGGACCAGGTGCGCGCGGAGCGGTTCCGGGCATTGGATGTGACGGTGAAGGAGCGCGGCTTCACCCTCACGCGCGGCGAGGCCGGGTTCATGTTGACCCCGGTCAAGGACGGCCAGGCGCTGACGCCCGAACAGTATGAGGCGCTGCCCGAGGCCGAGCGCGATGCCATCAACGAGCAGGGCCAGGGCGTGCAGGAGCTGCTGGAGCGGACGGTCCACCAGGTGCAAGAGCTGGAAGAAGGCGCGCGCGAGCGGTTGGCAACCATGGACCGCGAGGTCGCGGGTGCGGCGATCCAGCCGTTGTTCGAGCGGCTGTTAGAAGAGTACGCGGACTGGGAGACGGTGACGGCCTACCTCCTGGGGGTTCACAGCCATATCGCCGCGAACAATACGGATTTTCGCGGCCAGGCGCAGCCGGCGCCGGCTGAGGCAAGCGATGAAACCCCGCCCTGGCTGCGCACGCGGCCGGGCTCGCCCCTCGATCGCTACCGGCTGAACGTGATCGTCGACAACAGCGGCCTGCACGGCGCGCCGGTGATCGTGGAGACCAACCCGACCTACGCCAACCTGGTCGGCCGGGTGGAGATGCGCGCACAGTTCGGCACCCTGGTGACCGACTACCGTTACATCAAGCCGGGCGCGCTGCACCGCGCCAACGGCGGCTATCTGCTGCTGGATGCGCGCACGCTGCTGCGCCAGCCCATGGCCTGGGAGGCGCTCAAGCAGGCGCTGCGCAACCGCCGCATCCGCATGGAGGACATGCTGCAACCGGTCAGCGTGCTGGCCACCACCACCCTCACCCCGGAGCCGATTCCGCTGGACGTCAAGGTCGTGCTGATCGGCGACCTGCAGACCTACTATGCCCTCTACGCGCTGGACGAGCAGTTCGAGAAGCTGTTCAAGGTGCGCGCCGACTTCGCCGTCGAGATGGCCTGGACGACCGAAAACGAGCAGAAGATCGTCCAGTTCATCCGCAACCGCTGCGACGAGTAGGGCCTGCCCCACTTCGACATGAGCGCGGTGGCCAAGGTCGTCGAGTACAGCGCGCGGCTGGTGGAGGACCAGGACAAGCTCAGCACACGCTTTGCGCTGATCACCGACCTCATCCAGGAGGCGGCTTTCTGGTCCAGCCGGGCGGGCCATGCGTTGGTCACCGGCGAGGATGTGCGCAAGGCCATGGACGCGCAGAAGAACCGCTCCAACCAGTACGAGGAGCGGATGCGCGAGATGATCACGGACGGCACGATCATGGTGGACACGACGGGCGCGGTGGTGGGCCAGGTCAACGGCCTGGCCGTGCTCGAGCTGGGCGACTACACGTTCGGCCGGCCCAACCGGATCACCGCGGTCACCTACCAGGGCCGCGCCGGGGTGATCAACATCGAGCGCGAGGCGCGGATGAGCGGCCGCACCCACGACAAGGGCATGTTGATCCTCGCCGGTTTCCTCGGCGGCCGCTACGCGCAGGACAAGCCGCTCAGCCTGTCGGCCAGCATCGCCTTCGAGCAATCCTACGACGGGATCGACGGCGACAGCGCCTCCTCGACCGAGCTGTACGCGCTCCTGTCCAGCCTGGCCGAGCTGCCGATCAAGCAGGGGATTGCGGTCACCGGCTCGGTGAATCAGCGCGGCGAGATCCAGGCGATCGGCGGGGTGATCTATAAGATCGAGGGCTTCTTCGATGTGTGCAAGCCGCGGCCGCGGGCCTGACCGGCGAGCAGGGCGTGATCATGCCCGCGTCGAACGTGGCCAACCTGATGCTGCGCGACGATGTGGTGGACGCGGTGGCCCAGGGCAAGTTCCACATCTGGCCGGTGCGACCGTGGACGAGGGGATCGCGCTGCTGACCGGCGTGCCGGCGGGCGAGCGCGATGCGGACGGCCGCTATCCCCCCGACAGCGTCAACGGCC
This sequence comes from uncultured Chloroflexia bacterium, assembly GCA_963774265.1. Classification (GTDB taxonomy): domain Bacteria; phylum Chloroflexota; class Anaerolineae; order CG2-30-64-16; family CG2-30-64-16; genus JALOOB01. Next base: position 1,019,210 of record CAVZDU010000001.1, read on the forward strand.
GCGTGGACCACAAGCTGTTCGACCTGGCGGATCGCCTGAGCAAGTTCGGCCAGCGCGACAAAGACAACGGCCGCAACAAGGAGCACAAGGACGAAGAGGGCGAGCCTGGGGAGGAGCCGGACGAGCCGCCGGCGCCCCCTGAGCCGGGTCTGCCGGGGGAAGCGCAATCCGTGTAGAGACGTTGCATGCAACGTCTCTACAACATCATCCCATGAGAAGCGCTGCACATCGATGACGCAGTTCCGGAGTCAGCACCGCATCGAAACCACACGGCTGCCCGGTTGGGACTACCGGAATGGCGGCTGGTACTTCATCACGATTTGCACCAAGGACGGGTGGACCTTTTTCGGTGATGTCGTGGATGATTTTGTGCGATTATCTGCCCTGGGTGGGGCAGCACAGCAATTCTGGCTGGAGATCCCGGAGCACATTCCCACAGTGGCGATCGACGTTTTCGTCGTCATGCCAAATCATATCCACGGAATCTTGGCGATTGAGCCGCGTTCCGCACCCGTTGTAGAGACGTTGCATGCAACGTCTCTACAAGCTCAGGCAATGTCCGCCATGGCGCCAAAGGCTGGCTCATTGGGGGCAATAGTCCGATCCTATAAGTCGGCCGTGACAAACTGGGCGAAGCAGAACGGGTTCGTCGATTTTGCCTGGCAACCACGCTACTGGGATCACGTTATCCGCGACGAACGCTCTTTGCACGCTATCCGGCAGTACATCAGTGATAACCCACTACGATGGGCGTTGGATCGCGAGAATCCGACCGGCCCGAAGATGTAGAGACGCAACCAGTTGCAGAGACGTAGCCTTTTGTAGAGACGTAGCCTTTTGCAGAGACGTAGCCTTTTGCAGAGACGTAGCCTTTTGTAGAGACGTAGCATGCTACGTCTCTACAAAAACATAACATCTACAACTCAGCGCGTGCTTCGCGCAATACCCCATAGTCCTCGCGCAGCGCGGCCAGCTCCCCGCCCTGCACCGGATGATCGCCGTAGTGGACGCGCATGTACGCGGTCGTGATGCGGCGCAGGCGCTCCTCTTCGCCCGGGAAGACCTGCGCCAGCACGGGCAGGTAATCGTCGGGCGGCTGGCTGGGGAGGCGCGGCTTGCCCCGCTGCCGCGCGAGCCGGCACAGGTTGGCGTAGATGTTCTGCACCGAGATCGCGGCCAGCAGCTCGCGGCCCACGCCGAACCGGCGGATCAGCCCTGCCGCGCTGCGCAGCGAGTTGAGCGTCCGGCCAAGGATGCCCCCGCCGAAGGTGGCCCGGTCCAGCCCCTCATCCTCGGCCTCCCCGGACAGGCTCGATTTGCGCACCCGCTCCAGGTAGAGCAGCAGGAAGATGACCAGGCCGAGCAGGGCGAGCACCGCGCCGGCGACGAGGATAACATCCCGCACCAGCTCGAAGGGCCAGGCGGGCAGGCGCTCGAAGAGATTCGGTCCCGTTTCCGCGCCGGTCGCCGGCGGGCCGATCTCCGCCAGCTCCGGGTTGAAGCGGCCCAGCATGCGGACGATCGCCCCCTCGAGCCAGAGCAGCACGGGATTGAGCAGTCGCGCCACCACGACCAGGAGGGCCAGCAGGAGAGGGCGCATGAGCTGCCACAGCGGGTCGAACAGGAGGAAGAAGCCGCGGATGTCCGCGTTCGTGTAGACCAGTGAGACCAGCCAGCTCACGCCGATCGCGCCGCCGACGGCCGCCAGGACCTGCAACAGGCGCTGGGGCGGGAGCAACCTGCCGATGCTCTGCGCATCGGCTGCTTTTTCCGAGATGCGGCTGATCGCGACCGCGGAGAGGCCCAGGGCCAGGTACAGCCACAACAGCCCCAGCGGCGCCACGCCGCGAATCCCGCCGAACAGCGCTCCGCCCACCAGCAGCAGAAGCAAGCCGCTGCGGAATGTCACGCCTACGCCGAAGAAGTTCAGATCACGCGAGGTAGCCGACGACGCGCGCTGCCAGAGGAGGAGGTTCGCGGCCAGGAGGACGATGACCGGCGGCAGTCCGCCCGTCCAGTTCGCCGTATCAGCCAGACTGCGGCCGATCCACGACAGGTCCCACGGCCGGCCGCCCCCGTACAGCACCAGCCGCACGAGCAGCAGGCCGACCGCGACCAGCAGGCCGAGGGCGAGCGTGTCGTAGAGGGGTGATTCGGCCGCGCGACTGAGCAGCTCGATCGCCAGCATCCACGCCAGCAGCCCGCCGAGCGCGATCGCGTAGGCCCCCCAGGGCGAGGGCGCGGCCGTCCATGTCAGGCTGAGGAACGGCGCGATCCACGCGGCCTGCATGGCTGCCAGTAGGAGATGGAGGAATGCGACGCGGCGGTTAGCTAACAGCATGGGGTGCGATCACATCTTCCACCAGGTGCGGCAGGTGGTACACCGGGATTCCCCGCAGCAGGCGCGCCGGCGGTTCCTCGGCCAGGGTGAACAGCACCACCCTGCGCCCCGCCGCGATGCAGATCCAGCAAGGTCGCAAGCAGTCCGTCGTGCGCGATGGCCGTCACCACGAGCAGGGTCGCGCCCCAGGGCAGGCGGGGCGATTCGCGCAGCAGCAGGTGCTTCGATTGGCGTGGATGCGAACGGGGTCACCGCGGCCAGCAGCTCCAGGATGCGCACGAGCTGGTCCGGGCTGCGGCCCGGCAGCAGCCGCAACGGCTGGTCACTGCCCGGCAGGACGCCGTTGGCGATCAGCCCGACGGGCAGCCGCGCACCGGCGCACACCTGGGCCAGGCTGCCCGCCACGCTGACCGCGCGCTCCATCAATTCGGGGATGTGTCCCAGCCAGTGCCGCTCCAGGGTCGCGACGTTCAGGAAGATCAGCACCTGCGGCTCCTGCGTCGGCTCGTAGAGGCGGGAGAGCAGCGCCTGGTGCCGCGCGGTCGCCTTCCAGTGGACGCGTTTCATCCCGTCTTCGGGCTGCCAATCGCGGATGCCCGCGTAGCGCAGGGGGTCTTCGACCAGGTGGGCGTCCGCCGCGCGCTCGCCGAACGGGTTCTTGGCCGGCAGGCGCAGCTCCTCCGCGGGATAGAGCTTCGGGTAGACGATCAGCCGCTGCTGGCCGGGGAGGATGCCCTTGGCCGAAAACATCCCGAAGCCGTCGCCGCTGCTCAGGGTGGCGGGGCCGTAGGTGTAGTAGCCGCGCTTGTTGCACTCGACCGCGAAGCGTCGCGTCAGGCAGCCGAAGACGCCGGGGTTCCAGAAGGAGACGAATTCGCCCTGGTTGCTCACCGTGTTCAGCCGCACTTCGTGGCCCTGCACGGGCAGGTTCGCGGGGAAGTTGTCGGTCACGTGCAGCCAGGTGACAGGCAGAAACTTGCGGTTGCGCACCTCCAGCGTGAGCTCGACCGTCTCGCCGAGGAATGCACGTGTCTCGGACAGCGTGCGAGTATAATCCACACCGAAGAGCGCGAGCCCGTTCCACAGTCGGCCCAACAGCGGGATGATCAGCAGCGTGCCTGCGCCGGCCAGGAGGAACGCGTTGCGTGTGATCAGCCCGGCAACGGTCAGGATTAGTCCTAGACACGATCCAGGCGTCGGTGAACTGCGTGTCCTTCTGAAGGTCGATGAAGCGCTTGCTGCTGCGCATGGGTTTCCCTTGCCCGCCACTATATTGTATATACTGTAGAGACGTAGCATGCTACGTCTCTACAATACAATGGCGGGCATGCTACATCTCTACACTAAAGAAGTCACTCCACCACCGGCACGGGGACTGCCGAGATGACCTCCTGCACCACCTGGTCGGGCGTCCGGCCGCGGAGACGCACCTGCGGGCTGATGTGGACGCGGTGGACGAGCACCGGGTTGGACAGGTGTTGTACATCGGATGGAATGACGAAGTCGCGGCCCCGCAGCGCGGCCAGCGCCTGGCTTGCCTTGAAGAGCGCGAGCGTGCCGCGCGGCGAGACGCCGAGGTCCACCGCCTCGTGCCTGCGCGTGGCGCGGCACACCTTGACGATGTAGCCCCGCACGTCAGGGTTGACATGAACCCCGGCGACCTGCGCCTGAAGGCTGCGCACCTGCTCGCCCGTCGCCACCGGGGTCAACGCGTCTACCGGGTCCTCGGCCATGTAGCGCTGGAGGATCTCGTCCTCCTCGGCCTCGCTCGGATAGCCGGGCTTCACCAGCATCAGGAAGCGGTCCAGTTGGGCCTCGGGCAGTGGGAAGGTGCCTTCCAGCTCGATAGGGTTCTGCGTGGCCAGCACCAGGAAGGGCCGGACCAGGGGGTAGGTCTCCCCGTCCGCGGTCACCTGGCGCTCCTGCATGGCTTCCAGCAGGGCGGATTGCGTGCGGGGCGTGGCGCGGTTGATCTCGTCGGCGAGCAGCACCTGGCTGAAGACCGGGCCGGGGCGGAACTCGAACTCACCCGTCTTCTGGTTGTAGATCGACAGCCCGGTCACATCCGACGGCAGCAGGTCGGGCGTGAACTGGATGCGCGCGAAGGAGAGGTCCAGGCTGCGCGCCAGGGCCTTGGCCAGGGTCGTCTTGCCCGTGCCCGGCACGTCCTCGATGAGCACGTGCCCCTCGACCAGCAGCGCAGTGAGCAGCAGTTCGACGATGTTCGCCTTGCCGATGATCACCCGGCCCACGTTGGCTTGGACGGCTTGCGCGAATTGTACGTAATTCATGGCTCCTTCTCAGGCGATTGTAATCGTGTGGTGAAGAATCGCGCAATCTCGCTATAGCACCGCACTTTGTTCTCCAGCTTCGTCACGTCGTGGCCTTCGTTCTCGAACAGCAGCAGCGAGACGTCCTTGCCCTGCGCCTGGAGCGTCCGGGCCAGGTCCTCCGACTCGGCGGCGACCACGCGCGGGTCGTTGCGCCCCTGGATGACGAGCATGGGGCACGCCAGTTGGTGCAGGTGGGTGCTGGGCGAGCGTTCGAGCAGAAACTCCCGGTCGCGCTCGGGGTTGCCCAGCGCAATGTCGTAGTAAGGCTTCCAGGTGGCCGGGATGCGTTCGTAGAAGGTGATCAGGTTGTAGGGGCCGAACATATCGACCGCAGCCGACCACAGGTCGGGGTGCATCCCCACCTGCATCAGCGTCATGTAGCCGCCGTAGGAGCGGCCGACCACGCCGGCGCGGCGGGTGTCGACCCGCGGGTGATCGGCCAGGCTCTTCAGCCCGGCCACGTGATCCAGCCGGTCTGCGCCGCCCCAGTCCCGATCGACGCGTTTAGCGTAGTCCAGGCCGTAGCCGGTGCTGCCCCGCACGTTGGGCACGAAGACGGCCAGCCCGTTGAGGATCAGGAACTGGATGAGCGGGATCGAAAACCAGGTGAAATCGGGCCGCTCCTGCCCCTGGGGTCCGCCGTGAATGTATACCACAAGTGGGCATTTGCCCATATACCCCAGCTCCGGTGCGGGCAGATAGAGCCGCGCGGGGATGTGCAGCCCATCGTACGAGGTGTAGCCGGCGTCCTCGCCCCCGGCCAGCAGTTCCGGGGGGATGCCGAGCACGCGGTTGCGGGTGAGGAAGGTGACGTTCTTGCTCGTCCTGCCCTCCGCCGCCGCAAGCAGCGGGCTGACGTCCGTCACGAGCACGATCTGCGATGGGGAGGTGGCGGTCGAAAAGCTGATCGCATAGGCCGCGGCCGGCTCATCGTAGCGGATCGATTCGGTTACGCCGTTGGCAAGCTGCCCGTCTCCGCAGATCACGGTGCCGAGGGTCATGCGCCGGGCGGCCTCCTGGAAGGTCCCCTCGTAGGCCCATGACGTGCCGTCGATGTTGTAACGCACGAGGTAGCGGTTGGCCGCCAGGTGCTCCACTGACTCCAGCTCGCCGTCGCCTGAATGGACTGTGCCGGCGATCTCGACCGGCTGCACGCCCTCAGGCTGGCCGATCGTGAACCAGGCCAGGCCACCGCGATCGTCGAACAGCGTGCAGTGCATGAGAATGCCGTCAGTCCCCACCGGGTGGGCGCTGTGAATGCCGTTGAGCGGGACGCGCTGCCCCGCCGCGCGCTGCGACATGGGTACGCCGAAGATCGGCCGCAGCGCGCCCACAGCCGGAGAGCCCACCTGCGCCGCGCCGGAGAGTGCAGCCGAAGAGCCCCCCTGAGCATCCTGAGCGGAGGGCGTCAGCCCGGAGTCGAAGGATGCGGCCTGGCGCGCGGAACTCCCCGCCTCCGCCGACTGCGCAGCGCGAACCGATGTGCTGCTCCGCTCAGGATGCTCGGATTGTTTCGCAGGACGCTCCCACAGGAATAGCGCGACGTCGCCTTCTTCGTAGCCCTCGCCCAGCACCACGCGTGTCAGATCCTCGTTCGCGCCGCCCACGCGGAACCCGTACGGGCTGGAGCCCAGCAGCGTCAGCTCACCCGAATTCAGGTCGGCCCGGTACGTGTCGACGATGGGTTCGCTGCGGTGATCCACGCCGAGGATGATCAGGTTGCGCTCCGCGTCCGCGTGGTCGAGAATGCATTGCATCCCGGCGAACTGGGGGAACAACGGCTCAGGGATGCCGCCGGCCAGGGGCACGACCATCGGCTGATAGTTCTCGTCGCCGTTTTGGTCGATCATCACGATCACCTTGCCGAGCTTCGGGAATGCGTAGAACGGCAGCGCCTCCAGCAGGATGGGCGTCATCAGCGCCACATCGGGCGGCAGCAGCGGCTCGGGCACGCTCCCCACCCGGTCCATCGCGTAAAGGCTCAGGCGGCCGGAGAGGTCGCTGATGAAATAGATGCGGCCTGCAGCCAGCTGCGGCTGGAGGAACAGCCGTGCGGCCAACAATGATTCAACTTTGAAGCGAGACATTCTTTGACTCCTGCATCGTTAAGATTACCACCGATAGGATTTGCGGCGCCGTGCCTTGCTGATCCACGGCAGGCACAACACCAGCCCTGCCACAAACCCGCCGATGTGCGCGAACCAGGCGGTGCCCCCCATTTGGCTCACCCCAAACGACATCACGCCGTTGAGGAGCTGCAGCACGAACCACAGCCCGAGCACGAGGACTGCAGGCAGGGCTGCGATGCGCGCGAACAGGCCCAGGAAGATCAGGGTGTCGACCCGTGCGGCGGGGAAGAAGAGCAGATAGGCGGCCAGCACGCCCGCGATCGCGCCGCTCGCGCCGATGCCTGGCACGTCGATCCCCACGACGAGAAGACCTGGGCAGCACTGGCCGCAAAGCCGCAGGCGAAGTAGAAGATCGTGAACCAGACCCTGCCCAGCACATCCTCGACATTGTTGCCGAAGATCCACAGGTAGAGCATATTGCCCAGGATATGCATGAAGCCGCCGTGCATGAACATCGACGTCACGAAGGTCAGCAACGTCATCGGGCCGGGGTCGGACGCGACGCGTGCGGGCACGACGCCCCACGTGTACACGGCCTGCTGCAGCGCCTCTTCGCCGCCGCCGCCCAGGAGGAGCATTTGCAGCGCGAAGACGACGATGTTGATGGCGATGAGCACGATCGTGACGACCGGGAAGCGGGTGGTTGGGAGGCGGTCTCGGATGGGAAACATGGTCTACCTCGTCAACTGCGGGATGATTGCCCCGAATAGTGCGTAGAGGGATGCCAGGGGCAAGGAGGCGAACGGCGCGGCATAGGCCCAGCGCCGCCACCGTTCTCCCAGCAGGCTCGCCGCGACCAGGCCCACCGCTACAGCGACCGTGAGCGCAAGGGGCCATTTGGGCGCCCCGGCCGCCGGCAGTGATGCAAACCATAGACCCCACGCGGCCAACGCCACGGCCCAGGTCAGCAGCACCCCCGCCACGATGGCCGCGGTGCGCGGCGCCAATGCCTGTTCCCAACCCGCGGCCAGGAAGATGGCGATGGGGATGAGCGCGGTGAACAGGTAGCGGCCCTGGTGCTGGAGAAAGGTGATGTTGTAGTAGACATAGGTGAGCAGGGTGAGGAATGCGGCCAGGGCAAGCAGAATTGCAGCGGATGGACCTGCGGGCGTTCGTTGCCGCAAGCCCATCCGTTTGTCCGTTCTCGTCCGTTGCGCCGCGTTCACCACCCACGCCACGATGGGCACGCTCATCCACAATCCCAACCCATAGTAGGCGCGGCTGTCCAGCCACACGCCCATCCAGCCGAAAACGCCGGCGAAACTCTTGAACGTCCACTCGGCCGCGCGCCGCCAATAGGCGCCCCAGCCATTCTCAGCGATGTACTGGGCGGTCCGCATCTGGCCAACGACGACCTGGTCGTGGCGTATCAGGCCGAGGAAGTCCGGCCATCCGTAGATGGTGATGTTGCGCGCGTACCAGGGCAGGGCGATCAAGGCGGCGGGGAGCAGCACGGCCAACCCTTCGAGCAGGATCCGGCGCACGGACGCGCGATCCCGGAACCACCGCCACACCAGGACGCCCAAGGCCAGAGGCGCCGCGATATACGCCGTCGTCTTCGTGATCAGGATCAGCCCGAGCAGCACCCCGAGCAGCAGCGGTGTCATCCGTTCTTCGGCGTTCGGCACCAACACAAACAGCACCGCGGCCAACAGTAGCTCTGCCAACACATCATTGCCCACCTGCGACACGGTCCCCAGGTGCTGAGGCAGGAACGCGACGAACGCGGCTGCGCCCAGCGCCACGGCGGGCCGGCCGGGGAGCACGCGGCGTGCCACCCCATAGGCCAGCGCGACGATGCCCGCGCCCAGCAGCACGGACAGCAGCCGCAGCGCGGTGAGGCTCCCGCGTGTCAGGCGGTAGATCGGTGCGGCAAGCACGTAATAGAGCGGCGGCTGATGTGATTCGTAGCGAATTGGGGTGACCGGCATGTCCGGCGGGAACTTCGCCTCTTTGATCTGCTCCAGGTAGGCGTGCGGGTAGTCGCCGAAGTGAAGGACGGGGAAATTGCCGTTCTCGGCCAGGTAAGCGACGTAGTTGTAGTGCGCGGGCTCATCGGGCGCCTGCCACGCCGGGGTGTTGACGGCGAACAATGCGCCAAGGACGAAATACCCGGCAAGGATGAGAATCAGGATCAGGCGACGCGTCATGCAGGTGTCTTTGTGTCAGCCGTTACCAGTGGGCAGCACATCGCGGCCGCGGGTGCCGCCCTGTTCGGGGCCGATGATGCCATCAGCTTCCATCTGATCGATCAAGCGCGCCGCGCGCGAGTAACCAATGCGCAGACGGCGCTGGAGCAGGGAGATGCTCGCCTTGCCGGACTTGCGCACCTCCTCGACGGCGTGGCGGTACATGTCGTCCCGGCCTTCAGCGGCGCTCTCGGCGGCTGCCACATCATCCCACAACGGCTGTTGAAGCGTCTCTTGACCCGGCAGCCACGGCGGCGTCTGCTCCTCTCCGGGTGGGCGACCGAAGGGCCATGGCACGGCCTCAGGCTCGTCACCACGAGCAGCGTCGTCCGGTGTTGGGGCTGCAGCGGCTGCACCACCGCGCATGAGATCCGCGGGCTCGGTGAACGTGCGCATCCCGCGCCAGAAGTTGACGAGCCGCGTCGTCTCGCGGTCAGACACGAAGCAGCCCTGGAGGCGCTGGAGCTTGGACTGGTCAGGCGCCATGAAGAGCATGTCGCCGCGTCCCAACAGTTGTTCTGCGCCGGGGGAGTCGAGGATGACCCTGCTGTCGATTTGCGAGGTGACGGCGAAGGCGATGCGCGCAGGGAAGTTGGCCTTGATCAGGCCGGTCACCACATCGACCGAGGGGCGCTGGGTGGCCAGCAGCAGGTGCATGCCTGTCGCGCGCGCCATCTGTGCGATGCGGCAGATGTGACGCTCGACCTCATCCGGCGCGGAAAGCATCAGGTCGGCCAATTCGTCGATGATGATGACGATGAACGGCAGGATGGGTTCCCCGCGCGCGGCGAGCTTGTCGTTGTAGGCTTCGATATTGCGCGCGCCGGCCTTGGCGAACAGCTTGTAGCGGCGCTCCATCTCCTTAGTCGCCCATTGCAGCACCGGCACCGCGCGCTCGACGTCGACGACCACAGGCGCGATCAGGTGGGGGATGCCGTTGTAAACCGTCAGCTCGACGCGCTTCGGATCAATCATCAGAAGGCGCAGTGTGTCGGGTGTGTGCGTCAGTAAGAGGGAGGTGATGATCGCGTTGATGCAGACCGATTTGCCCGAACCCGTGGCGCCGGCAATGAGCATATGGGGCATGCGCGTCAGGTCCGCGACGGACGCCTGCCCGGAGACATCGCGGCCCAATCCAAACTGCAACGCGCCCTTCGTGGCGGCCCACTCCTCGGACTCCATGACGCCGCGCAGCGACACCAGGGAAATCTGCACGTTCGGCACCTCGACGCCGACGAAGTCGCGGCCGGGCACGGGCGCTTCGATGCGGATGGGGGATGCGGCGAGCGCCAGCGACAGGTCGTTGGACAGCGCCTGAATCTGCGAGACGCGCACCTTGATGTGCTTTTCCTCGCCCTTGCGGTCCTTGCGCACGATCACGCCGGGGCGCAGGCCGAACTGGGTGACCGCGGGACCCTGGTTGACCTCCACGACGCTGACAGGCACGCCGAACCCGGCGAGGGTTTGCTCGATGATCTGCACTCGACGGCGCAGGTCTTCTTGCTGGATGTCGTTTTCGCTGACGTCATCCAGGATGTCGCTCAGGACGGGTGTGCGCCAGGTCTGTCCACCCCCGCCGATGATGCGCGGCTCCCGCTGGGCGGGACCCGCAGGGGCGGACGGCGTGGGGGTCATCCCGCGATTGGCCGGCTCCGCGGCGGTTTTGCCGTTGGAGGGCGCGGACAGCGCGGCTTTGCCCGCGGCCGCGCCCCGGCCGGACTGCCCCTGTCCGTTGATGACGGGCCGGCCGACGCTCGTTGACTCCCAGGGTGGCAGGACTGCGGCTTCGCGCTCGGGGACGATCTTGCGCCACAACCGCAGGAAGGGATTGGGCTCGCGCGGCTCGCCCAGGGGCAGCGGTGGGTTGATGCGTGCACCGGCAGGGCCCTTGGAGAGCCCGGGCTTCTGAGCGGAATCGGGCTTGTTGAGTAACCGCGTCCACGTGGCCGCTAGCGTCCCGATGACATCGGCCAGTGAACGTCCGGAGATCGCCACAAAAGATGAAGTCAGGATGATGAGCAGCAGGACCGCGGCCACGACGACGCCCAAGCCGCCGACGAGGGCGCCGCTCAGAAGCCATCCGATGAAGCCGCCGCCTTGCCCATCCAGCGCAGGCTGCGTAACGTCGGGCAGGCCGGCGATCAGGTGCGCAAACCCCTCGAACGCCATGAACAGGCCGAGCGCGCCGGCTATCCGCCAGGCCGACCAGCGCTCACCTTCGGTTACATCTCTCAGGGCAAGCCACACCCCGAATCCGCCGATCAGGAACGGCGTGAGCCACATCCCCACCCCGAAGAAGCTTCGGAGTCCGTCGACCGCAGCTTGCGTCAGCTCACCTCGGCTGGGCGAGAGCAGGCTGAGCAAAGTCAGAATCGCCAGGAGCACAAGGATGCTGCCGGCGATCTCACCTCTCAGCAATTGGCCCAGGGAAGGGCCGGAATTGGGCTTGCTACGAGTACGTTTCTTGGTTGGCATAATAACCAGTGCAAATGTTCGTAATGACTAAAGTATACCACTAATTCCCGTTACTGTCATCCTGAGGGGGGTGCTCAACTGCAGAGGCAATGATCGCCGCGTAACACCGTTGGGCCGAGATCAGGTCCGCCGCCGCCACCCATTCGTCAGCGATGTGCGCTTCGGCCAGTGTGCCGGGGCCGAGGATGAAGGAAGGGATGGCGCGCCGTCCGGCGCTTTCGGAGGCGTTGGTTCCGCAGGGCGCGGCGAAGATCTCTGGCGGCAGGCCGGCGGAGGACAGCGCGGAGAGGATGCGAAGCCGCCAGGGATCATCCGGCGGGCAGCGCCAGGGAGGGAGGAAATCGACCGCTTCGAGTTGCGCCCCGGTATAGCACGTTTGGCGTAATGTCTCGATGGCCACGGTCACCCCAGGCAGATCGGACAAGGCGGCGCGGCAAGCCTGCGATGAAGCTCTCTGGCGTCTCGCCGGGCAGGGTGCGCGCCACAAAGCGGGCGTGACAACCGGCAGGGACGAGGGCCTGGTTGGGTAGCGGCTCGGACGCGAGCTCGACCAGCTCCAGGACACCTGACCCGAGCTCCGCGTCGAGGGCTTGTGGCAGGCTGCGCAGTCGCCCGATTGCCTCGATCATCTTGTATGCGGCATTGTCGCCCAAATCGGGGCGCGAGGTGTGGGCACTGCGGCCGCTGGCGTGGAGGCGGATGGTTGCCCGGCCCTTCTGCGCCACACCCAATCGCAGCCCCGTGGGCTCGCCCGTGATGACGACATCGGGTCGGGTGCGGTCAAGCACGTGACCCAGCGCGACCCCGGTCAGGTTCTCCTCGCAGACGGTGGCGGCAATGATGACATCCCCCTGCAGCCGTTCAGCACTGCTTGCAGCGCAGAGCATGGCGGCGAGCGATCCCTTTGTGTCTGCTGCGCCCCGGCCGTAGAGCCGGCCGCCGGTGATCTCGCCACCATACGGATCGTGCTGCCAAGGCTCGGGACCCGGGTCCACCACGTCCATGTGGCCGTCGAAGAGGATCGCGGGACTAGGCCCCCCGCCGTGACGGCAGCCGACGACACTGCCCCAGGCATCGACCTCCACACGGTCGAAGCCGAGAGCGGTCATGACGTCTGCGACGCAGGCCGCGAGCGCGGCCTCACCCCCGGAGGCGCTTGGGATACGGATGAGGGTGCGAGCCAGGGAGATGACGTCCAAGTCGGCGGAGCGCGTCATTCGCTACTGCAGGTTCTTCATTCGGGGATCCAGCACGTCACGGAGGCCATCGCCGAGCAGGTTGAAGCCCAGCACCGTGAGTGAGATGGCGATGCCGGGAAACAAGACGGTGTGCGGCGCGCTCTCCATGAATTTGCGACCATCGTTGAGCATGGTCCCCCAGCTTGCGGCTGGAGGCGGGATGCCCAGGCCAAGAAAGCTGAGTGACGCCTCGACGACGATTGCCGTCGCGAAGTAGGTGGTCGTGACGACGATCAGCGGTGCGAGGATGTTCGGCAGGATGTGCCGGGCCATGATGATCACATGGCGCTGGCCGACGCAGCGCGCGGCTTCAATGTATTCTTTCTCCCGCTCGGCCAGCACCGACGCGCGCACCGTGCGCGCGAAAATGGGGATGCGCACGATGGCTATTGCTGTCATCACTGTAAACAGGCCTGGCGCGAACACTGCCACCAGGACGAGCGCCAGGAGGATGGCCGGGAACGCATAGATCGCGTCCATCGCGGCCATGATGACGGTGTCGGTGCGGCCGCCGACATAGCCGGCAAGCGCACCCAGGATCAGCCCGACCAGTGTGCCCAGCGCCACCGACACAACACCGACCTGCAAGGAGATGCGCGTGCCGTAGAGCACGCGCGTGAAGATGTCGCGACCAAGGTGGTCGGCGCCCATGAGATGCTCGGCACTCGGCGGTTGGAGGCGATCGGCCAGGTTGAGGGCCACCGGACTATACGGGGCCAGCATGGGGCCGAAGATGGCTGCCAGCACGACGAGTGCCGAGATAATCAAACCGATACGCGCCAGCGTATTGCGCCATAGCCGCGCCGCGAGGCTCCGGCCCTTTTTGGGGGGCCGGATGACGTCGATCGGCGCGGAGATGGCGGTCATAGCATCAATCCCGTTGTAGAGACGTTGCATGCAACGTCTCTACACGCGCCCTTCACTACTTGTCCAACCAGGTGACGTTCAGACCGTCCGATGCATCCATCATCATCAGGGCCGGCGACGTGCCCGGCTGGTAGCCCTTGACGGTGTTGAGCCATGCTTCGTTCCACGGCAGGCCCAGCACGTAGATGGTCGCCGCGTCGTCCTGAACGAGCTGCACGACCTGCTTGTAGATCGCCTGGCGCTTGGCGACGTCGACTTCGGCCTTGCCCGCAGCGAGCAGTTCGTTCATCTTTGGCGAGTCGTAACCGCCGACGAGCCAGCTGCCGCCGCTCGCCTTGGTCAGGTAGCCATACGGGCGGTCGGGATCGAAGATGCCCGTCATGGTGCCCAGGAGTAGGTCATAGTCATAGGCCTGGCCCTTGCTGTTCCAGGCGGCCGAGTCGACCACGTCAAACTCCACGGCGAAGCCTATCTGTCCGAGCATGGCCTGGATGACCTCGCCCTTGTCCTTTTGGTTGGCCATCAGCAGGAACTTGACGGGCGTGCCCTCGGCCAAACCGCTGGCCTTGAAGTACTCTTTGGCCTTCGCCAGATCAGGCATGATCGTGGGCACATCAAGCCGCCACACGTTGTCAGGCGTGAAGGGCTGATTGTGCACCTGGCCCAGGCCAAAGAAGATGGCCTCGTTGTATTGGTCCCGGTCAAAGACCGCCTGCAGGGCAAGGCGTGCGTCCTTGTTATTGAACGGTGCGCGGGTGTGGTTCATCACCAGGCGCTCGCCCGAGTTGATATAGTAAACCTGGACGGTGAAGTTCGGGTCGGGTGCGTCCACCAGCTTCTTCACGTCCGCGATGGGCAGTTCCTCGGCCATGTCGATCTCGCCGGTGCGCAGCGCAGTCAGGCGCACGACCGGATCCGTGATCACCCTGAGCACCACGCCGTCGAGCAACGGTTCACCGGGCTTCCAGTAGTTCGGGTTCTTCTTGAGAGTGTACGACTCGCCCGGCTTGGATTCATCCATCATGAACGGGCCGGTGCCGATGATCTTGGCGACTTTGCCCTCGGCGTCGTAGCTGTCTTTGTGGATGATGGCCGAGCGGTTGAGCAGCGCCAGGTACGAGGGGAACGGGCCCATGCCGCTTTCGATGGTGAACTTGATTGTGCCCTTATCAACGACCTCCGATTGGAGCTTGATGCCCGCGTAGGCGCTGCGCTGGGCTGCGCCGGCCTTCTCATCCAGGATGCGGTCGAAGATCCACTTGACATCGTCGGCCGTCAGCTCCTGGCCGTTGTGGAACTTGACGCCGGGGCGCAGCTTGAATGTCCACGTCTTGCCATCGGCTGAGGTCTCCCAGCTTTCAGCCAACACGCCAACGAACTTGCCCGTGCGGTCCGGCGCGACAAGCTGCTGGGCCACCAGGATATTCAGGCGGATGTCGCCGTACTGGATGGCCTTCAGCGGGTCCATCGAAGTAACGTCTTCCTTCATGGCGAAGGTCAGCACGCCACCGGTCTTGGGCTGGCCGGCAGGCGGTTCTGTTGCAGCAGGCGCCTTCGTGGCCTCGGGCTGCGCGGCAGGTGCGGTCGTGGCTGCAGGCTGCGCCGCGGGCGCGGTCGTCGCCGCTGGTTGCACGGGCTGCGCCGGGGGCGCAGTGCACGCGCCCAGCACCATCGCCAGGGCTGCCAGCAGGGCGAACAGGATGAATAATTTAGATTTTCTCACACGGTCCTCCTTAGATTTCACTCATTACGCATCCGGCTCAGCTGAACCGGATGCGCGGATCGAGCACGGTATAGATCACATCGACGAACAGGTTGACAGCGACGACGAGCACGGCGATCACGAGCACGACGCCTTGCACGACGGGGTAATCCCGGGCGAAAATGCTGTCGACGACCAGCAATCCCACGCCCGGCCAGGCAAACACCGTCTCCACCACCACGGTGCCGCCGATGAGAAAGCCGAGTTGCAGGCCGACCATGGTGACGGTGGGGATGAGTGCGTTGCGCAGCGCATGGGTCAGCAGCACGGTGCGCTCCCGCAGGCCCTTACCGCGGGCCGTACGCACATAGTCCTTGCCGAGTTCCTCCAGCAGGCTGGAACGGGCCAGGCGCGTCGTGGTTCCGGCCAGCGACCAGCCTAGCGTGATGGCCGGCAAGATCAAATGACGGAGGGAACCTAGGAAGTCTTCCGCAGGCGAGATATAGCCGATCGACGGCAGCCAGCCGAGCCACACGGCGAAGACGAGCACGAAAAGGATGCCGGACCAGAAAGCGGGAAGCGAGATGCCAACAATCGCGAAGACCATGGCGCTGACGTCGGCCCATGAGTTGCGGCGGACGGCAGCGACGATGCCGAGCGGAATGGCGATCAGCAAGGAAAGAATGAGCGCCGCGAACGAAAGGAAGAGAGTGGCCGGAAGACGCTGACCTATGAGCTGGAGAACGGGGATGCCGGCGCGATAGGAGTTGCCCAGGTCTCCGCGCACTGCCCGCCACAGCCACTTGCCGTACTGGACCACGATGGGTTGGTCGAGCCCGAGTTCTTGACTCAAAGCGGCACGCCGAATCTCGTCCATCCCCTCGCTCCCATACATCACGTCGATGGGATCGCCCGGAACCATCCGGATCAGCCCGAAGACAATCACGGACATCAGGAGAAGGATGGGCAGGAGTGTGAAGGCCCGGCGAGCCAGATAGGCGAACATGGCAGTGTCTCTCACGTCGCAGGATGGAGATATTGCAGGCCAGTCGTCAGTCGAATGGTGTTATTATAGCCCCTTTGGGCGTCGAAACGCAAAGACGATGCAGGGGCCAACCCGTGTGAGCTATGAGCTGACCCTGATGGTCGGATAGGGAAGGGTTAGCTCGGCCAAACGGTCAGGGCCCAGATCGAGCGCGGCATCGTGAATGTCGCGTGCGGCCGTAGCCAGTTCAAGCACGTGCACCCCCTGGCACACCTCAGGCAGGCCGCGTAAGCGCGGCAGGCCGCGGCGGAACAACTTGATCGCGCCAGGGTAGTTGTTGTTCTTCAGATGGCGGAACGCCACGCCTACCTGGAGGATGCCCTGGTAGAGGTCGCGCACCTCGCGCGTCTCGGCCATCCACAGCGCCTCCAAGGTTTCGTGACACTCCCAATACTCGCCCCGGTTGAACTGCTCGATTCCGTGCAGCAGCCCTGGGGATAGCGGCTCATTCCACCCCGGCACGAAGCGCGTCGGTGGATTCAACGTGTCCTTGAGCAGGCGCGGGAGCTCGTCCACGAAGCGCGAACGCGCCCGAAACGTGATCGCAGCCGGCCTTACGCGCCGCAGTCAGCGTCGCGGTGTCCACGTGCGGACCATAGGCGACGATCGGGATGGTGCGCGTCTGGGGGAGGGCTTTGGCCCGCCGGACGGGTTCTTCCCAGCCGGGTGCGGTAAGATCGATGAGGACCAGCTCTGGCCAGCGTTCGAAGGCATCCCACAACGCGGAGCCTGAATCAACGAGGTGAGGACGTGCCCCGGCCGCGCTGATCGCTGACTCGATGCGCGTGGCGAAAGGGAGATCGACGACTAACGCCGCGACCGTTGGCGTCATTCGCCCGTCTTCCGGCGAATCCGATACGCGCACATGCGATCTCCCCCCAGCATGTGGTGTTCGCGCGTCACCTCGGCATCGGCCAGCACAGCTTGAAGGAAAGTGAGCTCGGACCCGCAGGCGGCGCGGAACTCCTGCGCCACATCCTGCACGGCGCAGTTGTGTTCGCTCAACTCGAAGGTGTTCGCGTCGATCTGCTCCCACTCTGCCAGGTATCCCTCTTCGTGCAGGATATCGGCAAGGCCTGCCACGCGGTCGGCTAACTCCTTGCCGTCCAACCGAGTTCGCGCCTGGCGGATGCGACGTTGCGCGCGCAGATCGAAAAGCTGGATCACCTGTTGGTCGTCTTCGGCTGCCAGATAGCCCAGCAATTCGTTTGCCAGGGCCGCGTAGTTCTTTGGGAAGAGGTTTTTTGCCTCGTCGCTGAGCCGGTAGACGTACGATGGCCGGCCCTTGCCGCGTTGAACCAGCTCATAACGGACCAGGCGGTCGCGTTCGAGCATGGTCAAGTGGCGGCGCACGCCCATGCTGGTGATCTCCAGCATATCGGCCAGCTCGGATGCAGTCAGCCCTCCGCGCTGTTTCAACGCCAGTATGATTTTTCGCCGGGTAGGCTGGAGCTGATCGCTTACGGTCTGGTTCAGCTCGTTTTCGGCCATGTGCATCTCCAAGTGAATACTCAGCTAAGCGTCATCGTACCAGAAAGGCGCCTTGAATGCAACTTGTGCGCCTTTATAAGTTATATTGTTGATAATAAACGGTTTGACGGACTACCCGTCGCGGGGTACACTTAGAGGCCCATCGGTCTTCTGTTCACAGTTCAAGGAAGGCGCATGAGCACCAGCAATGGCGAAATAATCGCCTTGATCCCGGCCTATAATGAAGCGCGCTATATCAGCGATGTGGTCGCACGGACTCTGAAGCACATCCCTGCGGTGGTTGTGGATGATGGTTCATCCGACGGCACGGGCGCCGCGGCCGCGCTTGCAGGCGCTAAGGTCCTTGCTCACGGAAAGAATCAAGGCAAGGGCAAGGCGCTGCTCACCGGTTTCGACTACGCGGTCAACCGCGGCGTCGATGCTGCGATCACCCTAGACGCAGACGGCCAGCACGACCCGGATGAGATCCCCCTCTTCATCGAGGCGTTTCAGGCGGGCAAGGGCGACATCATCATCGGGCAGCGGCAATACAGCCAGATGCCCACCAAGAGCCGCTTCGGCAACCGGTTCGGCTCGTTCCTGCTCAGGTTCGCCATGGGGCGGCCGATTCCCGACAATCAGAGCGGGTATCGGCTGTTTAGCCGGAGGGCAATGCAGGAGGTTAGGCCGACGAGCACGCGTTTCGAGGCAGAGGTGGAGATGCTGCTGCGCGCAGACTTCGCAGGCCTCACGGTAGGCTGGGTCCCGATCCAGACCATCTACAACGACAAGAAGAGCCATTTCCGGCCGTTGCAGGATAGCGCCTTGTTTATCAAGATGGCATGGCGGATCTGGCGTGCGCGGGTGCGGGGGAGCTTCTACTGATGACCAGGCTGCTCGGGATCCTCATCCTGACCGCCGGCGTGGTCTTGCCGATGGCAATGGTCGGTTGGCTGGCGTTTCGCATGAACAGGAAGCCGCCTCTGGCATCGGGCAAGGCGGGTTTGATCCTTGCTTTCAACGGGGTCCTGCCCGTTGGCCTGGTGCTGCTGGGCCTGGGGCTGATGGCGCCGGCCTTCTGGACACTGACCTGGGTGCGCGCGGCCGCTTACGCTGCGCTGGGAGCCGCGGGGTTGATCCTGCTCGTGTTGATCTTCCCTGTGGGGAAGCGGAGCTCCTGAATGGGTGAGGAATTAGCTGGTTGCGTGTTTGAAGTCGTGGGCTGGGGATGGGTCAGCCTGGTGGCATCGGAGCGCGGGGTGCGCTGCCTGATCCTGCCGCGTAAGACGCGAGAAGAGGCATTGGCGGCGCTTCGCGAGCACTCCCCGGAAACACCCCTGGTCGAGCATCATCCTCTGTTGGACGAAGCGCAACGGCAGGTGATGGCCTACCTCGCAGGGGAGCTGCGCGAGTTCACCGTACCGGTTGACCTGCGGGGTCACACGTCGTTTGCGCTCTCGGTCTGGTCCGTTTCGACGAAGATCGGGTATGGCGAAACGCGCGCCTATCGCTGGATCGCTGAACAGATAAGGGGAGGCGGCGCGGGCATTTACCAGGCTGTCGGCTCCGCGCTGGGGGCCAACCCCGTGCCGCTCATCATCCCATGCCACCGGGTGGTTGGGTCAGACGGGTCGCTCCACGGCTACGCGGGCGGGCTGGACATGAAGGCGCGGCTGTTGGCGCTGGAGAGCGGGCAGGGGTTCCTGGCGATCTGACATGCGGATTGCAGTCCTCGGCGATATTCACGGGAATCTTTACGGACTCCAGGCGGTGCTCGCCGACCTGCGCGGTGAGCGACCTGACGCGCTGATCGTCTCCGGTGATCTGATCTACAAGTTTCCCTGGAGTGCGGAGGTTGTCGATCTGCTGGCCGGCCTGCCGTGCCAGTGTATCCTGGGCAATGCCGAGCTCTACGTACTGCTGTGGGACACCGAGTTGTGGCCGGTGCACTGGCAGGAGCCCCTGATGATCGAACTGGTGCGATGGGAACGCGAGCGGCTGGGGGCGGCGCGCCTGCGCTGGCTGTCCGCACTGCCAGAATACGTCGCACTGAGCGCGGGCCGGGTGGAGGACGTGATGATCGTCCATGGTGTGCCCGGCAACCCGTTCCTGCCGTTCCTGGCGCGGCCCGGCGACGACCGGTCACCGTGGGTGCAGACCGACGAACGCGTGCGGGGTTTGCTCGGCAGCACGGATGCCGACATCATTGTGTGTGGACACACGCACTCGGTGATGCAGCGGCGGGTCCGGCGTGCTGACGGCGGCGAGACCCTGATTGTCAGCCCGGGCACGGTCAGCTATGGCAGGGGCCGCGAGAAAGAGACCGGCCGCGCGGACTATGCCTTGCTCGACTGGGGCCAGGCCCCCGGGTGGCAGGTGACCGTCCGCTCAGTCTACTACGACATACCGCCCCTCCATCAGGGCCTGCTCTCCCTGCTTGGCGATTTCCCGGTGGCCGGGGCCATGGCGAACCGGCTGCGCCCGCAGGGCGTCGATCCCACACCTGACCGCAGCCCCGATTTCATACGCTGGCGCTGGGGCGACGCACCCGACTGGTGGGAGCGTCGCGACGAGCTGCCGGCATGGCATGCATTGCGCGGGGAACATGACTCGCAAGAATGAACCGGTATATCCTGCGCCGGCTGGTGGCCATTCCCGCAGGAAGGCTGACTATATGCGATTGGAGAGTGGTAGAATCCACTCCTGATTCGTTCAGTTGGGTGCAAAAGCGGAGGGAAAACCATGAGCGATTTGCGGATTGTGGCGGAACTGATGGCTGTGGCGGCGCGGACCGCGCCCAAGACGAAGGGCGAGGATTGCGTGGTCATCAAGATCATCGATGGTGCGGATCTGCAGACCCTGGCCCAGCAGATGCTCCTTTTCGGCCAGCGCACCGGCAAGAGGAACTTCGACCGGGACGGCAAGAATGTCGCGGCCTCGGACTCGGTGCTACTGGTGGGCATCAAGGATGGGCCGGTGGCCGGGCTAAATTGCGGCGCATGTGGCGTCGAAATTTGCGAGCTGTTGCCCGTTAATTCAGTAGAGGGCGAGTTCAGGGGGCCAAATTGCGCGTATCGGCTGCTGGACATGGGCATCGCCCTCGGCTCGGCAGCGAAGACGGCCGGGCTGCTCAACGCGGACAGCCGCATCATGTACCGGGTCGGAGCGGTGGCGCGCGAGATAGGATTCATCGATGCGGACTTCGTGATGGGCATCCCAATCTCGGCCACCGGCAAGAGTATCTATTTCGACCGGTAGGCCGTTTGTACCTTATGCAAAGTGTGTGCTAGAATGCCCGCCGCAACCGATTCACGCGATCGCCCGCCATCATGTGTCGTAGGGGAGACCTCGTCTTATGGATGCCAACATCCAGGAATTCCTCAACCATCTCGAGACCGAGAAGGGCAGCTCAAACAACACGGTAGCCGCCTATCGGAATGACTTGACGCAGTTCTTTGACTTCGTGTCGGAGGACGGACGTCTGCACGACGGCGCCTGGGAAGAGCTGCGCCGCGACGACCTCATCAATTACATCCTGTGGCTCAAGGAGCGCGAATACGCTTCCGCCACGGTTGCGCGCAAGGTTGCAGCCATGAAGTCGTTCTGCGGCTTTCTGGTCCGCTCGGGTGCGGTCGAGGATAACCCTGCGGAGGAGCTGGACTCGCCCAAGGTGAAGAAGCAACTGCCGACGACGCTTACTCCCAACGAGGTGGAGAAACTCCTGGCCATGCCGGCGCAGGGGGCGAATACACCTAAGGCCCTGCGCGACACTGCGCTTCTGGAGATGCTTTACGCCACCGGGATGCGGGTGAGCGAGGTGGCCGGGCTGACTCTGGATGACCTGGATTTGCGTGCTGGCACGGTGCGCTGCGTGGGCAAGGGCGACAAGGAGCGGGTGATGCCCCTCTACGCTGAGGCCTGCCGTGCAGTTGGCGAATACCTGGAAAAGGGGCGGCCCGCGCTGGCCGGACACGGCACCGATGATGCGGACCCTGTTCCTCAATCCGCGGGGTGAGAAGTTGACGCGGCAGGGGCTGTGGTTGATCATCAAGGCGTATGCGCGGCAGCTTGGGCTGGAAGATCGGGTGACTCCCCACACCCTGCGTCACTCTTTCGCCACGCACATGCTGAACGGTGGCGCCGGGCTGCGCGAAGTGCAAAGACTGCTGGGCCACGCAAACATCTCCACCACCCAGGTTTACACCCACGTCACGCGTGAGCGGCTGCGCGAGGTGTATGACGGCGCACACCCGCGTGCATAATAAACCAGGTTTCCCGCGGAAACCTGGTCTGTGTCCAATGGATGGGGAGCTTATGGATCACGAAGTCTTCACCGCGCGAGCAGTACCTGCAGATTGCTGATTACCTGCGCACACAAACGGCGCACAGGCCCACTGTCGGGTTGATCCTGGGCTCAGGGCTTAACGCGCTGGCCGACGAGATGGCCGAAGCGGATCGCATCCCTTATGCCGATATCCCTGGCTTCGTCGCGACCACCGTACAGGGCCACTCGGGCCGGCTCGTTTTCGGGAACCTTGCGGGGCACGAAGTAGTCATGATGCAGGGGCGCGTGCACGCATACGAGGGGCTCTCGATGCAGCGCGTCACGCTGCCAGTACGCGTCATGGCCCAGCTCGGGGTGCGCACGCTGATCGTCACCAACGCAGCCGGCGGGGTGAATCCGGCGTTCAAAGCGGGTGATCTGATGCTCATCACCGATCATATTGGCCTGATGATCATGGTCGGCGGGAATCCGCTTTGGGGGCCGAACGACGACTCGCTCGGGCCGCGCTTTTTGGCCATGAACAACGCGTATGACAGGCAATTGCGCAAGCTGGCGCTGGCCGTCGCGGCCGAACACGGTATTGCCCTCCAGCAAGGCGTATACGCCGGATTAGGCGGGCCGACATTCGAGACGCCTGCGGAGATCCGTTTCTTAGGGATGATCGGCGCTGACGCGTGCGGCATGTCGACCGTGCCGGAGGTGATCGTCGCGCGGCATATGGGTTTGAAGGTGTTGGGCTTCAGCGGAATCAGCAACGCGACGATTTCGGATTCTGATTCCGAAGAAGAGGCCAATCACGAAGAGGTCCTTGCGGCAGGCCGGGAAATGACGCCGAAGCTGATGACCCTGATCCGCGGAGTATTGGAGAGGTTGCCGAATTAGCGGCAGACATGGCCGTTGTCATTGATCTGATACGGGAGTTTTCCCCCTGGATTTACGGTGCGTGCGCGGTCGCTGCGCTATGGTATCTGCGCGTGGTGCTTCTGGCGCGCAGCGAACGGCGATATGCCGTCTTCGCTCTGGAGCGCGAGCAGGCATTTAACCGGGTGTACGGCGCGTGGGGCGCGGCCATCACCATCGCCATCATCATGGGTGCGATCTATCTGCTCAGCACGGTCGTGTTCAAGGCCGTTGAGCCGCAACTGATTGCGGATCAATCGACTCCTACACCGGTTATCGTGATGGCGGCCATTGGTACGCTCTCGGCGACGCCTACTCTGCCCGTACCTGATGTCACCCCGACGTTCACGGCCACCAAACGTCCCTTGCCGACCGCTCGTCCTTCGCCCACGCCCGGCACGGCCGCGCCTACGGAGCCGGCGGTACGGAGACCGCAGTGCCCAGCGGCCGGGGCCGTGATCACCCAGCCCGGCATCGGGCAGGCTTTCTCCGGTCCGGTGGCGATCATCGGCACAGCGACGCACGAAAACTTCGCTTACTATAAGCTGGAATACGGCGCAGGAGCCAACCCTGCGGTATGGTCATACTTTGACGGCGGCGAGGCGCCGGTGGTGAATGGCCGGTTGGGTACGCTCAACGTCCTGCCACCGGGCACATACAGTATTCGGATCGTTGTGGTGGACGCAAGCGGTAACTTCCCGACGCCGTGTCAAACGACGATCGATTTCCGATAAAGACAGGCTGATGACACCTGATTTGAACCTGATGGAAACGGCCCGCCGCCTGGCGGGTCGTGCGCGTGATGGTTGGTTGCGCTTGACGGCGCCGGTAGTGGCGTGGCGCGAGCAGGCGGAAGGTGGTCGCGAAGAAGTCCATGTGGCCGACCTCCATGCGGTGGAGCCGGTGCGCCGATGGCGGGCTGCGGAGGCTCTGCGCCGCAATCCCCTGGGCAACCCGGAGGCGGTTGCCGCACTGGTGCAGGCCTTGACAGACGACGAGGAATTCGTCCGCTGGCAAGCTGTCGAAGCGCTGGCGGCTCAAGAGCCGGGACGGGTATTTGTTGCGCTGGAAAAAGCGCTGGCAGACGCGAATCCCCTCTGCCGCGCTGGGGCTGCTGACGCGCTGGGCACGCTGGGCGGTGAGTCCGCGGTGGCTGCGCTGAAGAAGCGGATCAATGACCCGGCGCCTGCGGTGCGTGTGGCTGTTGCTGGGGCGCTCAGCCAGATTGCCGACCCGACGACGGCAGAGACGTTGCTGCCCTTGCTGGGTGACCCTCAACCTGAAGTGGTGCGCGCTGCCGCGCGTGCGTTGGGGCAAGTTGGCAACACCATCGCCGCCTGCCCGATGGCTGCCCTTCTGGTGCAGCCAGGACAGGATCTCCTGGTGCGCCGCGCGCTGGCCGCAGGGCTGGCGCACATCCCGCACCCCGACGCGCAGGCGCCCCTGCTGCTGGCGCTGAGCGACGGTGATCCGCAGGTGCGCGCATACGCTGCCAAGGCGCTGGGCCAGGTTGGGAACGAAGAGTCGCAGGGCGCGCTGCAGGCGCTGCTGGCGGACAAAAGCCGGCTGATCCGCGGGACGGTGAGTGACCGCGCGAAGCAGGCGCTCGAGCTGCTGGAGCGCCGTGGACGCCGGCAAAACCCATCGTGAAGATTTAAGTCGTCACATGTGTATGGAGCCAACATGACCACACCATCGCATTCCCCGACATTGTCTGTCGTGGCGCCGGTCTTCAATGAAGAAGCGATCCTGCATGAGTTGTACCGCCGCCTGCAGGCAGTGCTCGACGGCGCTGGCCTGTCATGGGAGCTGGTGCTGGTCAACGACGGCAGCCGCGACCGCTCGCCGGCAGATCATGCGCGAGCTGCACGACCAGGACCCGCGCGTGAAGGTGGTGGACTTCGCGCGCAACTTCGGGCATCAGATCGCCATCACCGCCGGCGCCGGATTACGCCCAGGGCGACGCCGTGGTCATCATCGACGCCGACCTGCAGGACCCGCCGGAGGTGATCCTCGACCTGCTGGCCAAGTGGCGTGAGGGCTACGAGGTGGTCTATGCCGTGCGCGCCGAGCGCAAGGGCGAGACCTGGTTCAAGGAGTTCACGGCCAAGGCGTTCTACCGGATCATCTACCAGATCACCGACATCAACATCCCGATGGACACCGGCGATTTCCGGCTGATGGATCGCAAGGTGGTGGACGCGCTGAAGACGATGCGCGAGAAGCACCGCTTCATGCGCGGGATGTCGGTGTGGGTGGGTTTCCGGCAGACCGGGCGTCCAGTACGTGCGGGCCGAGCGCTATGCGGGCGAGACGAAGTATCCGCTGAAGAAGATGCTCAAGTTCGCCCTGGACGGCATCACTTCGTTCTCGTATTTGCCGCTGCAACTGGCGACCTACATCGGCTTCATTGCCGCCGGCCTGGCGGTCGCTGGGCATCATCGTCACGATCATCCTGCGCCTCTCCGGCAGCCAGGCGTTCTACGGCCAGGCCACGACCCTGGTCAGCGTGCTCTTCCTGGGCGGGGTGCAGTTGATCTGCCTGGGCATCATCGGCGAGTATCTGGGACGCATCTACGACGAGGTGAAGGGCCGGCCGCTCTACATCGTGCGCGAGGCGCTTGGGGTTTGACGAGAAGCGTGAGCGAGAGCGGTGGCGGTGCGATAGAGGCGTCGTAGTTCTCCGTTTGCTTCGTTTGTACGATCGTCCTCAGCCGTCGTTCCGGCGTCCGTCGCGATACTTCCCCACGGGCTGCCTGCTCGGCCCACAGCCAGCACCGCCAGCACGGCTGCCGCGCCAGCACGAGCAGGGCCACCAGCTTGAACAGCCGGTTCTCCAGCCCCAGACGCCAGCACCGCCGAACAGTCGCGCAGAAGGCGTAGTAGCCCAGCACGATCTGCCGCTGGGTGAAGCCGATGTCGAGCAGGCGGTAGTGCAGGTGGTCGCGGCCGCCGACTCCGGGCTGGCCGCCGCGCCGCCAGCGGTTGTAGATCAGCCAGGCCACGTCCAGGATCGGCAGGCCCATCACCAGCAGCACGGTGGCGACCTTCGCGCCGCCGATGATCCCCAGGGCGGCCAGCGCCCACCCCAGGAAGTACGATCCGCTGCTGCCCATGAAGACGCGCGCCGGGTTGAAGTTGAAGGGCAGGAAGCCCAGCGTCGCGCCCAGCAGCGCCACCGGCAGCAGGGCCACGCTGAATTGCCCCTCGCGGATCATGTGGATGGCCAGGAAGGCGGCCACGATCGCCGAGACCCCCGCGGCCAGCCCATCCAGCCCGTCCAGCCAGTTGACGGTGTTGATCATGCCCATGAACCAGAAGATCGTCAGCACGCCAGACGACCGGCCAGGGGAAGACGATCTGTCCGGTAGCCGAAGCGGGTTGTTGACCCGCTCGATGAAGATGATGAAGGCAATGGCGATCAGCGGCGGAGCAGGAACTGGGCGATGTACTGCGGCCGGCTGGGGAACTGGAACTGGTCGTCCAGCAGGCCGAACAGGAAGACGGCCGTCGTGCCGATCAGCAGCCCGGTCAGGCGGAGTCAGCTCTTTGGGATCGAGCCGGGGCGGAAACCAGCGCCTGCGGCAGCAGCAGCGTGGCCAGCACCGCCGACGGTGAAGCCCGGCGTACATCGCCATGCCGCCCAGCCGGGGATGACCCCTCGATGCTGGCGGCGCCCGCCCGGCCGGTCAGCCCAGTCCAACCGGCTCGCCGAGCCGCCGCGCCACCGGCGTCATCGCGGCAGCGTGACAGCAGCGACGGCGAAGACGAGCAGGAACACGGGCAGATAGGCGGCCATGCGTCACTGAGCGGATTGCCACAGAGGACACAGAATCGTAGAGCTAACTGTAGAGCGTAGCATGCTACGTCTGTCACGTATCACTCGTCACGTCATCACGGATTCAGCCGGTCCAGCATGCGCGGGAACGCGATCGTCTCCCGGATGTGGTCCAGCCCGCAGATCCACGACACGGTGCGCTCGACGCCCAGGCCGAAGCCGCTGTGCGGCACCGAGCCGTAGCGGCGCAGGTCGATGTACCACTGGTACGCCTCGTGCGGCAGGCCGTGCCGGTCGATGGCCGCCAGCAGCACGTCCGGGTCGCTCATGCGCTCGGAGCCGCCGATGATCTCGCCGTAGCCTTCGGGCGCCAGCAGGTCGGACGAGCGGCACACCTCGGGCCGGCCCGGCTCCGGCTCCATGTAGAACGCCTTGACCGCGCTCGGGTAGTGGTGGACGAAGACCGGCTTGTCGAACTGGCTGGCGATGATAGGTCTCGTGCGGCGCGCCGAAATCGTCGCCCCACTCGATGCGGCGGCAGCGGCTCGTCGTTCGGCGGCACCGTGACGCCCTCGGCCGCGGCCTCGTTGATCATCGCCACCGCTTCGTCGTAGCTGATGCGCGGGAAGGGCGGCGTCACCTTCTCCAGGTGCGACGTGTCGCGCTCCAGCAGCTTCAGCTCGGCGGCGCGCTCGCGCAAGCGTCGTCTGCACGATGTAGCTGACGTACTGCTCTTCGATCTCCAGCAACTCTTCCAGCTTGCAGAAGGCGATCTCCGGCTCCACCATCCAGAACTCCTGGAGGTGGCGGCGGGTCTTGCTCTTCTCGGCGCGGAAGGTGGGGCCGAAGCAGTAGACCTTGCCGAACGGCGAAGATGTTCGCCTCGTTGTAGAGCTGGCCGGTCTGCGCCAGGAAGGCCGGCCTCGCCGTGGAAATCGGTCTGGAAGAGCGTGGTCGTGCCCTCGGCGGCCGCCGGGGTCAGGATGGGCGTGTCCACCAGGATGAAAGCCGTTGTCGTCCAGCCAGTCGCGCATGGCCTTGACGATGGTCGCGCGGACGCGCAGGATGGCCCACTGGCGGTTGGAGCGCAGCCACAGGTGGCGGTTGTCCATCAGGAACTCGACGCCGTGCTCCTTGGGCGCGATGGGGTACTCGGCCGCTTCCTGGACGACTTCGCAGGCCGCGTCACGTCCAGCTCGAAGCCGCCGGGGATGCCCGGCGCGCGCTGCGTCGGCGCGGACCATGCCGGTGACGATCAGCGACGACTCCAGGGGCATGCGCTTGGCCGCCTCGAAGGCCTCCTCCGAGACGTTGCCCCGGAAGACCACGGCCTGGATGACGCCCGTGCCGTCGCGCACGCGCAGGAACTGCAGCTTGCCCTTGCCGGTCTTGAGTTGCAGCCACCCCTGGAGGGTGACCTCCTGCCCGACGTAGCTGGCGATGTCTTCGATGCGAATGATAGGTGTCATGAGTGCTCCCTAGCGGAGGGTGATGGCGGCGATTATAACATACGCGGGGAGCCGTGTCATACACGCTCCACGCGCACGCGCTCGATCTTCGGGCCCGTCATCTTGGTCACCGTGAATCTGAAGGTGCGATCGTGGCCCGGCGCGGCGAAGTTGAGAGATTCGCCTTGCTTCGGGATGTGCCGCCACTGGAACAGCAGGAACCCGGCAACTGTCTCATACTCGTCTGCGGTGGGCAGGTCCAACTTCAGCGCTTCGTTGAGCTCATCCACGCGCGTCTGCGCGTCGATGTCGTACACGTCCTCCCTCAGCGTCTCCACCGTCGGCCGTTCGTCCACCCATTCGTCCGTCAGCCGGCCGACTACTTCTTCGGCCAACTCCTCGGTGGTGACCAGCCCCGCCGTGCCGCCGTATTCATCGATCACGATGGCCATGTGCTGGCGGTCACGGCGCATCTCGTTGAATAGATCGCCGATGCGCCGGCTCTCAGGGATGACGAGCGCGGGATGAACGACATTGAGCTCAGCCAGCGAGCGATTCACAGTCGCGGGATCGTCGATCAGGAGAGCGAGCACCTCCTTCATGGCCAGCACGCCGACGATGTGGTCCAGGTCATCGTCGTACACAGGGAAGCGCGAATGGCGCGAGTGGCGGAATGTGCTCAACAGCTCACCCAGCGTGCCGTCCTTCTCGACAGCCACGATGTCTGGCCGTGGGATCATGGCTTCGCGCACGAAGCGGTCGCCGAAGTCCAGCGCGCGGACGAGCATCTGCTGTTCGCCCGGCTCGATGACGCCGCCTTGCGTGCTTTCCATCACGACATCTTTGAGCTCCTGCACGGTGTGGATGCCGTGGGCGGTCTGTCCACCGATGCCGAGCAACTTGAGCACGAGGGCGGTCGACTTATCAACGAGCCAGACCAGAGGCGTCGCAATCCGGGCGAAAATGGTCATCGGGCCGGCGATGAACAAGGCGGCCCGCACCGGAAAGCGCAGCGCAATTGTCTTGGGTGTCTGTTCGCCGATAACCATATGTAGGAAGGAGAGCAGCAGCAGCACGAGGACCGCGCCCAGCCCGGTGGCAACGGCTGGCGGAAGATTGACCACCGCAAAGATCGATCCCAACACGGGCGACAGAAGTTCACTCAGCGGTTCCTCGGCCACAATGCCGAGCAGGATGGAGGCCACCGTGATGCCGAGCTGCGAGCCGGCGATGGCCCAGTCCGGGTCTCGCAACAGGCGGCTCACCTGCCTGGCGGAAGCATTGCCCTCCTCAGCCAGGCGCTCAATTTGCCCTCGCCGCACAGTGACGATGGCAAATTCGACCGTCACGAAGAACGCGTTCGTCAGGATGATGAACAGACCCCCCAGGATGGGCCACAAGATTTCCCCTTGTTGGGTTGGCATGGTCGGCGCTCCTCCCTCCAGGCAGTCCAGATTATAGCAGACTCACGCACAAATACTGATTATGTTATACTCTGGCTATGCAGCTTGGCTTGGGTACAGCCTCCGGCAAGGTCATTCTTTTCGGCGAGCATGCGGTCGTGTATGGCCGGCCAGCCCTTGCCGTGCCGGTGACGCAGGTGTGCGCCACGGCGACGGTTGAGACAGGCGCGGACGGGGCCGGAACGGTAATTGATGCGTTGGACCTGCGCCGCCGCGTGACGCTGGACCAGTCTGGCCACCCCCTGGCCGAAGTAGCGTTGTTGGCGTTGAAACGACTTGGCCTTGCATGTCCCGACTGGCGCGTCTCGCTCCACTCGACTATCCCCATCGCCAGTGGGCTGGGCAGCGGCGCCGCGGTGTCGGCGGCAGTGGTCCGCGCGCTGGCCAGCGCCGCGGGGCGCGAGCTGGACCCGGCGGAGGTGTCAGATATCGTCTTTCAGGTCGAGCGGCTGCACCACGGCACGCCCAGCGGGGTGGACAACACCGTCATTGCCTACGGCCAACCGGTGTATTTCGTGCGCGGGCATCCTCCACAGCCGTTCGCCATCGGGCGGCCTTTCACCCTGGTCATCGGCGATACCGGCATCCCCAGTCCGACGAAGGTCGCAGTGGGTGATGTGCGCGCCGGGTGGCTGCAGGACCCTGTCCGCTATGACGGGTGGTTCGACCAGGTGGCCGTCATCGTTGAGGCCGCCCGAGAGGCGATCGCCGGCGGCGCGCCAGAGAAGCTGGGGCCGTTGATGGACGAGAACCAAGCCTTGTTGGGTGAGATGGGCGTCTCCAGCCCCGAGCTGGAGCGCCTGGTCCAGGCGGCGCGGGCCGCGGGCGCGGGCGGTGCCAAGCTCTCGGGCGGCGGCCGCGGGGGCAACATGATCGCGCTTGTGACGCGCGAGAGGGCGGACGCAGTGGTCGGTGGCCTGCGCGCCGCGGGCGCGGTGCGTGTCATCGTGACGGAGATCGGTTAGCCACAGAGAACACAGAGTCCACAAAGGCAAAACGTATGGATTTGCGTGAGTTTCTAGCTGCCGCTGACGAGGCCGGTTATCTCCTCCGCTACAAGTCGGAGGCCGACCCGTACCTGGAGATCGCGCGGCTGGCCCTGGCGCGCGATGGTCGGCCCATGGTGTTCGAGCGCGTGAAGGGCAGCCCGTACCAGGTGGTCGCGGGCGTGTGCTCGGATCGCCGTTATTTTGGCCTGGCGCTCGGTGTGCCCGCAGAGCAGGTGCTCTTCCGGCTGACGGAGGCGCTGGCGAATCCGCAGGAGCCGTCCCTGGTCCCGGCCGGTCCGTGCGGGGAAGTCGTTCTGCCCCAGGTCGACCTGGAACAGCTTCCCTTCCTGACACACTACCCCGAGGACGGCGGCCCGTACGCGTCGTCCGCGGTCGTGTTCATCAATGATCCGGCGTCTGGGCGCAATGCGTCCTACCACCGGCTGCTGCGGCTCGACAAGACACGCGTGGCTGCCCGGCTCGTCGAGCGCCGCGGCACGGAGACTGCGTGGCGCAACTCGACGGACGGCATCCCCGTCGGCATCTGCATCGGCCTGCCGCTCCACGTGCTCCTGGCCGCGTCCATGGCCCCGCCGCCCGGCATCGATGAAATGAGCATCGCCCAGGCCCTCGCGCCCACACCGATGGTTGAGCTGGCGAACGGTGTGCGCGTGCCGGCCGACGCCGAATTCGTGCTTGAGGGGTGGATCACCAAGACGCTGACCGACGAGGGACCGTTCGTGGACCTCACCGGCACCTACGACTTCATCCGCCAGCAGCCGGTCATCGAGATTCAACGGGTGACACACCGCCGCGGCGCGATCTATCATGCCCTGCTTCCCGGACGGCTGGAGCACAAGCTGCTCATGGGCATGCCCCGGGAGCCGACCATCTTCGCCGAGGTCAACAAGGTGACGCGTTGCCTCAACGTCAACATCACCCCCGGCGGCGCGTCGTGGCTGCATGCGGTCGTGCAGATCGCCAAACAAGGCCCCAACGACGGACGGAAGGCCATCGCGGCCGCGTTCAGGGGGCACACCAGCCTGAAGCACGTGTGGGTGGTGGATGAAGACATCAACCCGTTCGACCCGGGCGAGGTGGAGTGGGCCGTGGCGACCCGCTTCCAGGCCGATCGTGGTCTCGTGGTGCTCGGGGGACAGCCCTCCAGCTCGTTGGATCCATCGGCGCAACACACGCCCGGCCAGAAAAGCCGCACCGCGAAGATGGGCATGGACGTAACGATGCACTGGGATACGCCGGCTGGCCCGCGCGATCGCGAGGCGTATCGCCGTGTCGGTTAGACAATTGACGCGCTTGATGAATCCTTTTGGCCTGTTCATACGTAATAACAGGTATTAGCCATAAACTCGGATTGAGGTCTCGGATGGGTCACCGCAATAAGCGGCGGGATGAGGACTGGGCGCCCCTGGTGTTGATGGGGCTCGCCGCGCTGGCAAACTTGTTTCGCGGATCCAGGGGCAGAGGTCGCGGGTCGATATTCGACACGCGTCGGCCCGCGTCGTCGCCATTTAAGCCGATTGTCACCCTGGTCATGCTCGTCGGAGCGTTCATCGCCTTGGGCGGGCTGCTGACCGTACTTTCCCTGATCGCTGCGCTCGGCAATGGCGGCGCGCTGTTCGTCGTTTGCGGCGTGCCCGTGCTGCTCGTGGCGTTCATGGCCTGGATGTTCAGCCAACGGTCCAAGCAGGCGTCGAGCGCTGCGTCTGAGTCGCAGCCAGGGACAATCGATGCGGCGCCCGGCGAAGTGCGCGCGGCCGGCCCGGAAGCGGCTCAGCCGCAGGCGGCCACCCCGCAAAGGACGGAGGCTGCGCCTGCGCTCCCTGCGACCCGCCTGCCTCAGATATTCGGCCGCGCTGAGCCGGGAGCCCGCCGCACCGCGAAAGCCGGCGCCGTCCCGGAGAAGCCCCCGTGCACGCCGGCGCAGTACCGGCAGCGGGCGGTCTCTTATCGGCGCAAGATGCAAAGCCTGGTCAAGACCCGCCGGCCCGGCCCGATTGCCGAGCGGATGAACGGGGTGTTCCAGAAACTCAAGAGCTGGGAAGAGCGTGTCGGGGAGCTTGCCGACCGCCTGGCCTTGTACGAGAACGATGAGTTGATCCAGCGGGACGTGCGGGAGACGCCGGGACATATCGCGCGGCTTCAACGCCAGCTCACCCAGGAGGTCGAGCCGGAGATGCAGCAGCAGGTGCAGCGCACCCTGGCTGCATACGAGGAGCAGCAACGCCAGCTCGCGCTGCTTGCGCGCGTGATGAAGCGCACGCGGCTGAACCTGGATGATACGCTGGCCGCCATGGGCACGGTTTATTCGCAGTTGCAGGTGCTCAATGCGATGGACATCGACGGGCCGACAGCCGCGCGCATCGCGGGGGATGTGGATCGCGAGGTGGAGCGGTTGAACGACCTGCTCGCGGCCATGTCGGATGTTTACGCACAAAGCGGCGAGACCCCTGCGCAACCTGCCGCGGACCTGGACGACGAAAGCGCCGGGTTGGCCGGGCGGAAGGCGCGGTTGAGCGGGGACGCATCAGGCTGAGGATAGCATGCCAGAACTTATGCTGCGGACTTTCATCGCGATCGAGCTGGACGAGACGGTGCGCGAGGGGTTAGGCCGCGTCCAGGGCAAATTCCAGCGACAGGCGCCACAAGGCAGCGTCAGATGGGTCGCGCCCGACGCCATTCACCTGACGCTTAAGTTCCTGGGCGACACGCCCGTGAACCGGGTGAGTAAGGTTGCGGATGCGCTCGCCGCGGCGTGCGCAGAGTTTGCACCTTTCGACATTTCCGTCGAGGGCCGGGGCTGTTTCCCAAACCTGCGCCGGCCGCGAGTGATCTGGGTTGCGGTGCGCGATGTGGCGGGAAAGCGCCTCGTCCCCCTGCAGGCTGCCATCGAGAAACACGTTGCCCCGCTCGGCTTTCCGACCGAGGAGCGCGGTTTTTCACCCCACCTGACCCTGGGCCGGGTGGCGCGCAGCGCAGGCGCGGCGGAAGAAGCCGCTGTCGGTCAGATGGTGGAGAGATCGGTCGTAGAGCAAATCGCCGTGCAACGCGTGCACGCCGTTCACCTCATCAAGAGTGATCTGCGACCGGCGGGGCCGGTGTATACTGTGCTGGCGACGGTGGAACTGGGGGGCTAGGGTCCGTTTCCGGTGTCTTTTCGTCGGACCGAGCAGGTGAAGCGGCTTCCTGCATCCATAGTGCGTGCGTCGCGGTCGCCAGCGGCGTGAGGAATAGCCACGCGGCAAAGAAACTGAACAGGCCGATCGCTGCTGCGCCGGTGAGTTGGGCCTGCAACTGCAATGGGAAATCCGGACCAGCGGCGACGCCCGCCGACCCATCCGCCAGCAGGCCCACGGCAGCCAGCCCCAACAGGCCGCCCAGGCCGTGGATAGTCAGGCCGGCTGTGGGGTCATCCCAGCGCAGGATCCGATCGACGGTGAAAATTGCAATGGGCGTGAGCACCCCGATCAGGGCGCCGAGGAGCAGGGCCCCCCAAGCCGGAATGAACGCTGCAGCCGCCAGGCTGGCGGCCACGGCCATGCCGACCGCGCGCGATCCCATCAGCGGATCGTAACGGCCGGCGACGAGTCCTGTGTACCCGAGCGAGAAGAGCGCTGCGCTGGCCGCGGCCAACACGGTGTGCAACAACACGCGCTGAAGCTCAATGTCCTTGGGCAACAGCGGATTGGCTGTCAACCAGGCTGCCAGGCCTACAAACAGCAGACCAACGCCCATCAGGCTGAGCAGGGGGAAGGTGGCCGCCGGCAGCGCCACTGTTTCGTTGTCCACGACCCGCCGGGCGCGCCGCGGCAGGAAGACGAGCAGCCCGGCCAGCGCGACGGCTGCACCCAGAAGATGGACCAGGCCCGCGCCGCCGGGATCGACCAGGCCCTGGGCCAGCCCAAGGTTGCTGCCCAGGTTCGCCAGCCAGCCGCCGCCCCAGGTCCAGTTGCCGGCCAGGGGATAGAGCAGGGCGCCGACCAGGAAGCCCAGGAGCGCGACCGCCCAGCTTGGGATACGGCCTCGCAGGCTGGATATGGGGATCAGAGCGGCGGTGAGCACCCAGGGCAGGTTGGCGAGGGCAAGCATACGGGCTTCCGGCGTGTCCGCTGCGCCTGACAAGGCCCAGCCTGCAAGACCGGCCATGCCCCAACCCGATCCCCAGGTGACGCCGAGGGCCGACCACTCCCAGATCAACCCGTCGTAGCCGGGGAGCTCGTGTGCAAGGCCCACGCCGCCGAACTGAAGCGCGAAACCTGTGATAACATATCCGACAACGGCCAAACCGAGCGCGGCCAGGACGCTCACAAGCCCGTGGCGTGCGCGCTCCGCAGGAAGTCCGCCGGAGCCGATCAACGCGTATCCGATGGGCACCAGGAAGGCAAGACCGAGGGTCAACAGGGGTTGCTCGAGCATACATCCTATGGTATCACAGGAATCCATCCACTCGCAAAGTGTGCCGCCCGCCCTGCTGGTAGATGCCATGCTGGGCAAGCTGGCGCGCTGGCTGCGCTTGGCGGGTTACGATGCGGCGTTCTGGCGTGAGGGCAGCGACGAGCAACTGATCGTCGCTGCGCGGGGTGAGCGCCGGCTGATCGTCACGAAGGATCACGGATTGGCTGGCCGGCGGGGCGTGGATGCATTGTTGATCGAGATGGATGATCTCGACGGGCAAATTGCTGAGGCGCGCGCCGCACTGGCTTTCCGCGGTCCGGTCCCCGAGCCCTTCACTCGTTGTGCTGAGTGCAATGGGCTGTTGGTCGAGCTATCTCACGCGGACGCGCAGGGTCTCGTGCCGCCCTACGTCTGGCACACCCAAATGGTCTTCCGGCGGTGTGACCGCTGCGGTCGAGCTTATTGGAAGGGGACGCATTGGCCCGACATGGAACAGCGGCTGAACGCCCGGGGTGAGGAAGCATCGTGAGACGGTTCAAGGGTGACGCGGCTTTCGCTCTGATTGGGGGCCTGCTGGCGTTACTCCTGTACGCGGTCACCGCCGCGCGGTCAGTGGCGACCCTGTTCGATGACAGCCTCGAATTCCACGTCGTGCTGCCCACGCTCGGCATCGCGCACCCCAGCGGCTATCCGCTCTATACGTTGCTCGGCAAAATCGCCAGCACCGTGCTGCCGGTTTGGGACGCAGCGGGGCGGATCAACCTCCTTTCGGCCTTCTTTGGGGGGGTCGCGGTCGCGATGCTCTACCTCGTTGCGCGGCGCTTCGCAGGCAGCCGGCCCGCCGCGGCCGTTGCGACGGCCATCTTTGCGCTGTCGCCGACGTGGTGGTCTCAGGCTACGATCGCGGAGGTCTACGCGCTCCACGGGCTGCTGGTGACCCTCTTCCTCTATTGTCTGCTGCGGTGGGAAGAGAGCCGCATGTTGGGGCGCTCTGATGGATGGCTGTGGGCCGCGGCGTTGA
Organism: uncultured Chloroflexia bacterium; assembly: GCA_963774265.1. GTDB lineage: Bacteria > Chloroflexota > Anaerolineae > CG2-30-64-16 > CG2-30-64-16 > JALOOB01. Next base: position 1,055,296 of record CAVZDU010000001.1, read on the forward strand.
CGTGTGGGCTGGGGTTGGCGCACCACCGGATGATCGCGCTGCTCTTGCCTGCCGCGCTCGTCTTCATATTCTGGACCGATCCACCCCTGCTGCGACGGCCCCGGCGATGGCTCGCGCCGATCGTGCTCGGGCTGGCACCCTTGTGGCTTTATCTGTATCTCCCCATCCGCGGCCAGGTCGTCAGCTCGCTCGACGGCACTTACCAGCCGACGTTGGCCGGGACCCTGGACTGGATCCTCGCGCGCGGCTACAGCATCTTTCTCACGGGCAACCCCTTCAATATCGACCGGCGCTGGAACGACTACCTGGCGTTGATCCTGCACGAGCTCGGCGCGTTGACGATGCTTGCGGCGCTTCTCGGCCTGGGCTCGGCATTCAGGTTCCAGCGACGCCGTGCGGCCTTCCTTCTGCTGGCCACGCTCAGCCAGATTGCGTTTGCGGTCGCCTACAAGGTGGAGGACGTAGCGGTGTTCTTCATCCCGGCGTTCATGCTCCTCTGCATCTGGGCCGCGTGGGGCCTGACGCCATTCTTCGACCAGATGGCGCAGCGGGGAGGACACGCCGGAACCGCGGTGCGCGTGCCGAAACGTTGGATGCCTGCCCTGCTGGCCGTCTGGCTGCTGCCCGTCGCCGTCGTGATGTTGTTCGAGCCCGTGCGGGACGCGGTGCGCAACTGGCCGGAGCGTGATCGGAGCGACGATCGGCAGGTCTATGAGCAGGGCCGCGATATGGTCGACAGTGCGGCGGAGGGCGGCCGCATCGTGGGGTTAGGCGGCGAGATCACCCTCGTCCGTTACTTCCGCGATGTTTTGGGCCAGCGGCCTGACCTGCAGGTGACGCGCGCAGACGGGGAGGTCGAGCGGACTGCCGCCGTTGAGGCGGCGCTCTCGCAGGGCGAGCCGGTATTCTTGACGCGAGACCTGCCGGGCGCCGCGCAGCGGTACAGCCTCGACGCGGCCGGTCCCCTGATTCGGGTCAGCCCCAAGGCGACGCCGGCGCCCGCACCGGAGGGTGGGCGGTCGATGGGCGCTGGCGTCCTGCTCCTTCATGGGGAGGTGCAGACCGGCCATCCCACGGCTCGTGCGGCGCGCGTCAGGCTGACCTGGACCGCGGCCCAACCGATCGCGGAGGAGCTGAAGGTGTCGGCCAGGCTGGTGAACGGTGCCGGCGAGGTCGTCTTCGCTGAAGACACGGTTCCCGTTCACTTCACTTATCCCACCACGGCCTGGGTTCCCGGTGAAACGGTCGAGGACGTTGTCGATCTCCACCTGCGCCTCGACGACCCGGCGTGCAGCTACGAGGCGCTCATCATCCTTTACCGGGTCGCGGACGCGGGCGAGGTGGGCCGGGTTACCCTGCCCGTCGGGTGCATCGGGGACTAGGGATGTGGCAGGTTCAGGGCGCGTTCGAGGTTCTCCAGAGTGAGCAGCTCCGTGCCGGCATTGGGTTCGAGCAAGGGGCGGACGTCTTCCGCAACGCGTTGCCACTCCAGCCCCTGCAGCCGGTCAGCCAGGATAGCGCGCCAGTTCTGACCGGTCAGATGTGCGCCCGGCCAGCCGGTCTGCTTCAAGGCATTGTTGAGCAGGGTCAGATTGGGCGCCGGCCAGTCCGGGTCGCTGAGATACCATAGCAGGTCATACAGATCGCGGCCTTTGGTGTACGGCCGCTGGAGGATGGCATGCAGTTTGCCGGCGAACAACGAAGCGCGATCGTGGTGCTGGAGCTGCAGAATCACATGGCGCCGGACGACCGTCGTGGCCAGGGCGGCGCCGGGGGGCGGGCTCGTGTCTACCTCGATCTTGACCGCCAGCACCTCGTCCTGATGAGGCGACAGCCCCAGCTCGTAGAGTAGACCGGCGAAGCGCACAAACGCGCTGTGGACCGTCTTCTGGTCACTGATCTTCACGCTTAAGTCATAACCTTCGGCGCCGAACGAGGTTTGGACGGCCCGCAGGTAGCCCCTGAAATCGTACATCTCCCGCCGCTGCTCGAGCGCGAAATCCAGGTCCTCGGAATAACGGGAGGCGCCGAAGAGAAAGCGCAGCGCGGTCCCCCCGTGAAACGCCAGCGGGATCATCGCGCCATTGCGCTGAAGCGTTTCCAGGATGCGCGCCTGAAGATATTCGCGCGCCGTGTTGCGCGCCTGGAGGGGGGAGGGGCTGCCTCGAACCAATTCAGCCAGGTGGTCCTTCATAGGGTCTCGTACTCCTCACTCTCAGCCTGCCGCAGCGCCAGGACGGCACGCGCGGCGCGCTGCAGCTTGGGCCGCCCGCTGCGTTCTGCATCGCGCAGCAAGGCCTTGGGATCGAGCCGCTCCAGGTTCTGCAAGCGCAGCTCATGCAGATAGGCCGGCGCGTCACCTTCAGGCGCCAGGTAAACCAGGTCGAGCAGCGCCTTCTCCGGCGTAGCGACAAAAGCCTGCTGGTTCTTACCCAGGTCGACCCCGCGGTAACCGAAGAAGAGATCGGTCTGCAGGTGGCGGAAGGCGAACGCGCCCAGGGGGGTCTCCCGATGTCCGGGCCGGCCCGTGGTGACAGCCGTGACCATCGGCACCACGTCAGGGATCAGCCCATAGAAAGCCAGTGCGGCCTGCAAGCTGACATAGGATGGGCGAACCATCCGGTTGGCGACGAGAAACGGGTGGGGCTTGCTCTTTCGGTAGGGTGGTGCCAGGGCATACAGGCCGCGGCGGAGCTGATAGACGCGGCCGATCGCGACCCAGCGCGATAACTGCCGCCGGACGCCGGCCGGGTCGACATTGCCAGCCAGAAGCAGCCCCGTCTCGAAGACGGGCTCGTCGCCGGCTATCGCCAGCAAATGCGCGAATTCCATGCGAACAATATACCACAAACGGCAACTTATTGCAATGGATTCAGCAGAGCCAGGATTTCGTCCCGCAGCGCGCCATTCGTGGCCAGGCCTTCACTCCCGTAATTCGTGGCGCTGCCGTGCCAGTCGCCGAAATAGCCCCCGGCCTCCTGGAGGATCGGGACGAACGGGCCGCAGTCCCACGGGTTCATGACCGGGTCGAGCATGGCCTCCAGGCGACCCGTGGCGACGAGAAGGTAGCCGTACGCGTCAGTCCAGCCCGCGCGCACGTAGACCCGCCGGCTGAGCCGCTCCCAGGCGGCCTGCTTGCCGTAGGCCTCGAACGCACCGGTGTCCGTACACGAGATGTAGGCGCGCGAGAGATCGGCGACATCGGACACGCGGGCCGGCCTCCCGTTCCAGGTGCACCCTTCGCCCCTCGCCGCCACGAGCAGCTCGTCCGTGCCCGGATAGTAGGCCGCGCCCACGGACGGCACGCCGTCGATCTCCACACCCAGCAGCACCGCGTAAAGCGGCACACCCCGGATGAACGACTTTGTGCCGTCGATCGGATCGATGAGCCAGCGGACACTGGCGCCCGCGCTCTCAGTGACGCCGAACTCCTCGCCCAAGATCGCATGATCCGGGAAACGTTTCTCAATCTGCCCCCGGATGAACTCCTCCGCCAGCCTGTCGGCCACGGTGACGGGCGAATCATCGGCCTTGAAATCGGAGCGCACCCCTGTGCCGAAATAGCCGAGGGTCATGCGGCCGGCCAGCGTGGCCGTCTCCGCGGCGAAGTCCATGAGGGTGCGCAGGTAGGTTGGCATCAGCTTCCTCGCGTTCGTTTGGGATGGCTCGATTATGCGCGACTTCACAATCTAAGACAAATGCACTACCGGTGGCGTTGGGATGCAAGGGGATAAGTGCCGCAGTGGAGACGCGTCCCGCTCCACGCCGTGTTGTCGCACACGACCGGTTGCCATACCTTCCGGGCTACGGCATCACCACTGGTTGTCACGCCAATTGTGACTTGCTCCGTATTTGAACTTTATTTGTGTTCATGATATACTCGTCCGACTATGAGCAATCCACGCCTGCACAACGGCGATCGCGTGATTATTGTCGGCGGCGGGCCGGCCGGCAGCTTCTCTGCGCTTCACCTGCTTGAGTTGGCTCGACAAGAAGACGTGGAATGCCGGGTCGACATTTACGAACCGCGCGATTTCTTCACACCCGGCGCGGTCCGGAACTGTAAGGGGTGCGCGGGCATTCTCTCCGCAGGAGCACTGCAGCAACTGGCTTCGCTGGGTCTCGCCATTCCGCAGGAGGTGGTCCAGTCCGAGCTCCGGGTTTATGAGATCCACATGGCGGGGCAGGTGACGACCATCGAACAGCCTGTGGCGGGACGCAAGATTTTGAGCGTGTATCGCGGCACCGGTCCTCGCCACCATACTGGTCCACCCCCCACCAGCTTCGACGGTTTCCTCCTTGCCCAGGCCATGGCCGCGGGCGCACGTCACATCCGTGCGCGGGTGCGCAAAGTAAGCTGGGAAGACCGCCCCATCGTACACACCGACGACGGTTTCCAACCGGCCGAGCTACTCGTTCTCGCCTCGGGCGTCAATAGCCGGTCACCCCTGGACGCCAGCTTTGGTTATCAACCGCCCAGCAGCGCCGTCATGGTACAGGATGAAATCCCGCGGCCGGAGGGCTGGCCGGAAGACAAAGTCGTGGGCTTCTTCGGCCAACCACCGGAACTGTTGTTCGGCGCGTTGGTGCCTAAAGGCGAATACCTCAATGTGTCGTTACTCTGGCGTGGGCCCGTGGCGGATGCGCTCCAGCAGTTCTACAAGGCGCAAGCTCATGTCTTGCCGCGACTTCTTCCCCGCAACGCCGCAGAGCCTCTGTGGCTGCAACCCGCGGATCCTCACCGGCCCTGCGACCGTCTATTACGGCGACCGCTGGGTCGGCGTAGGGGATGCTGCCGTATCTCATTTATACAAGGACGGCATCAACTCGGCTTTTCTCACGGCGCGGGCCGCCATGACCACTGCTCTTAAGGCCGGCATCAGCGGCGAAGACTTCCGGCGGGCTTACAAACCGGTGTGCGACCAGCTTGCAGCCGACAACCGCTACGGCGCCCTACTGTACTCGGCAACCAGCCGGCTCCTGGGTCTCCCACGGTTCGCGGCCGCGTTCACGGGCTCGGTGGACGCAGAAACCAGGTTCGGTTTCGAACGCCGGATCCATGCCCGGCTGCTATGGGGGATGCTCACCGGAGACGAGTCGTACGCCGACCTTTTTCGCCTGGTCCTGACGCCACGAGGAGTTTTGACTTTTGCCCGCCAGTTGCTGCGCGCCTAAAATAGGGACGAGGTGTTGGACCCTTGACCTGCTGGTAAAGGAGCGCTGTCCATAGATGCACCACTCTGAAGCTGGAGAGACGCGCCTGGGAATGTCTCACCCTTCCGGGCTGCCGGATGACAGCCGGGTCGTGATCGTCGGAGGCGGTCCAGGCGGTGTCGCCTGCGGGCTGCTGCTTCAACGGCTGGCCGAGGAAGCCGGACGGCGCATACAACTCACGATCCTGGAAGGTAAACAGTTCTCCGGGGGTCGCCATCATAACCTGTGCGCGGGTGTTCTGACCGCGCCCCTGCCCGCGCTGCTCGCCGAGCGCTTGGCGGTGAGCTTTCCCGCGCATCTGGACCACCGGGAGATCGTGGGGTACATCCTGCACAGCCCCCATGAGCAGCTGGTCCTGGATGAGCTAGAACCTTCCGTGGCGTTGCGTCGCGTCCAGTTCGACGACTACATGCTGGAAGTCGCCCGGAGCCGCGGGCTGGACGTCGTCCGGGCCCGCGTCGTCGATTTGGATTTCCATGCCGATCGGGTAGTCGTGTACTCGGAGAGCAGTCCGTTCGAGGCGGAGGTGGTCGTGGGCGCCTTCGGCATGGACGAGGGCACGGCAAGGGTCTTTGCGCGGGCAACCGGTTACCGGCCGCCGGACGCCCTGAGCAGCGTTGTCACCCGATTCCACCCGGGACCGGAAGGCATGGCAGCCTTCGGAACCCGCATCCATGCCTTCCTGGGCAACTATCCGGGCATCGAGTTCGGCGCGGTCACGCCCAAAGACGACCACGTGACCATCAACATTGCCGGCAGCGCCGTCACCGACGAGCAGATGGTCGCGTTCCTGAGCCGGCCAGAGGTCAAGGCCATCCTCCCCAACTTCGGCCAGGCCGGCCAACTGGAGCCGACCGACCTGAATGTCTTCAAGGGACGCTTCCCGTGCTCGCTCGCCAGGCGCTACTACGGCGATCGCTTCGTGCTCGTGGGCGATGCGGCGGGGCTCGTGCGGGCGTTCAAGGGCAAGGGTGTTACATCCGCCGTGATGACCGGGATGCGCGCCGCCGAGACGATCTTCCACGCCGGCGTCTCCGAAAGCGCCTTTGTCGAGCATTATGCGCGTGCCAACCGGGACATCACCGGCGACCTGATCTATGGCCAGAGCATGCGCCTGCTGGTGCGCCTCTCGACCCGCCTCGGCTTGGTGGACCCCGTGCTGCGTGCCGCGCGGCGCAGTCCGGCTCTCCAAGATGCACTGTTTGGGGCCGTCTCCGGCCATCTGCCCTACGGCGAGGTCCTGAGCGGCATGTTGCGCCCCGATTCCAGTATGGCGATCCTCAGGTCCTTGATGGCCAGGTAGACTCTCGTGAATGCTTTGGTCGCATTGCGCTCATCAAGCGCATCCCCGCGACACGAGCATTGGCGGCCCGGCGGCTCATCTCGATGCTGTTCGGCGGCGAAAGGTGATCGATGAAAATCGATATCGTGGTCGTCTACATCCCCCGATATCGCCGGGGACATGAAATCCACTTCGTGCCGCCGATCACCGGCATACACTTGGCTGCGCTGACCCCGGTTGGGCATCCTGTTCGAGTCATCCACCAGCAGGTCGAGGAGGTTGATCTCGACAGCGACGCGGACGTAATCGCATTATCCTTCTTCAGCGGCTTCGCCCCTGAGGCATACCGGCTGGCCACCGAATACCGGAAGCGCGGCAAGATCGTGATTGCGGGGTGGCCGCACGTTACGTTCGCGCCTGAGGAGGCACTGCGGTTCGTCCATAGTGTGGTTATTGGAGAGGCGGAGTTGGTCTGGAGCGAGTTGCTTCAGGACATTGAGCAAGGGATGCTTCGGGAGCGATACATCGGCGAATCACGGCCCCTCGTGAACCTCCCAACGCCCCGGTATGACCTTCTGCCCCCGCAGTTCTTCGTCAAGCGGGTTGTGCAGGCGACCCGGGGCTGCCCGTTCAGTTGCTCGTTCTGCACGGTCCCCGTTCTCAATCCAGGCTTCCGGACCCGCCCCGTCGAGGACGTGCTCCGCGACATCCGGTACGATCGGTTTCGGTGGTGGTGGCAACGGAAGGTCGTGTGGTTCTGGGACGACAACCTTACCGTGAAGCGCGACTACGTCATGGACCTCCTCCGGCGCATGATCCCTCTGCGGAAGTGGTGGCTGACCCAAGCGAGCATGGACATCGCTCAGGACGACGAACTACTGGATCTGATGCGCGCATCCGGCTGCATCGGCGTGTTCTTCGGGATCGAGTCCTTCAGCAAGGAATCCCTTGAGGACGCAGGGAAGCGGCAGAACAAGGTCGCAGAATACCGACGCCGAATCAAGAAGCTCCATGACCGGGGGATCTGCGTCATGGCGGGCTTCATTTCCGGTTTTGACGGGGACACGCCGGAGAGCATCCGAGCCATGGCCACAGAACTCGACGAGATTGGCGTCGACGTGCCCTTTCTGAGCATCCTTACCCCATACCGCGGCACGGCGTCGTACGCGAAGATGCGGGCCTGGGGTCGGCTGCGGGAGGAGGTGGGGTGGGAATTCTACAACGGGTACAACGTCGCCTTCGCGCCTCAGAAGATGTCTCCCGCCGCGCTCCTGCGTGCGCACCGGGCACTCTGGCGGTCGGCCTTCTCGCTGCGGTCCTGCCTGCAAAGGGTCCTTCGGGCCCTGTTCACCCTGCGGTGCGGAGCGCTACTGATGTGTACCATGATGAACGTGTTCTACGGCTGGAAGGCGCTCGCTAAGAATGAGCCTGTCAGCTTCGAGGGGACAGACCACTACAGATCGATCCGAGAAGTGGTTGATCCGATTATGCACGGCAGTGTGGATGACGAACAAGCGCTCGGAGCTGACGCCGCGAGCTCGGCGGATCAGCTGATTGTCGTCGTCGATCCATCGGCGGGCGGGCTCTGATCGATGGGCTTGAAGGCGCGAAAACTGCGGTACAGAAGCAGGTCATAGACGATCTTGAGCCGCGCCAGACAGGAGGAACGGCAGACCCAATAGCGTTGAACTCGCCAGCATGGGCCCTGCAATTACCGGCGAGAGCGCCGCGCCCGTGGTGCGGGCGATCCCCGTCACGCCGGCCGCCGCCGACCGCTCGTCGGGACTGACCACAGCCATCGTGTACGACTGCCGGGTGGGGACGTCCATCTGCGACATGCTGAAGCGCAGCAGTAAAATGACGATCGCCAGCGACAGTGTGGGCATCAGCGGTACGAGTATCAAGAGGACGTTGGATGGGATGTGGGTGAAGACCATCGTGTTGATCAGCCCGACTTTCGCTGCGATGCGTGCGGCCAGCAGGGCCGAGACGCCGGCTAACACATTGGCGCCGAAGAAGATCCCGCCCAGCACGCCCGGCTGAACGCCGAAACGGGTGTGGAACCAGAAGGCGACGATGCTCTGGACAACGAACCCGCCGGCGAATGCGTCGAGCGAGAAGAGCGCCGACAACTTGAAGACGATCCGCCGCGAGCGATGCAAGCCGAGCCGGCTGCTCACGGTGGTGCGATCTGGCCTGACCGCGGCTTCGATGCCCGACGTCAGCCGGCTGAATAGCCCGGCCAGCACTGCCCCCATCACCGCGTAACCCATCACCACAGCCCGGTAGCTGTCGAGCGGGGCCACCCCCGTGTCCTGCAGAGCCTGGGCCAGCCCGCCGCCGGCGAGCGCGCCCACGGCTGTCGCGAATGAACCTACCAGGTTATACCAGGCAAACACGTGGGTGCGACGCTGATCGGTGACAATCTGGGCCAAAGATGCCTGCTCGATTGCCAGGAACGGCCCAACCTCGTTTCCGCTGGGGCTGATCACGCCCATGGTGGCGGCCAGGACCAGGAAGACATAGTTGCGCGTCAGTGCAAACACGATGCCCGCAAACAGCATCAACCCCGCACCCACCAACAACATGCGCTTCCGACCGATGCGGTCGGCCTGCGTCGTAATCCACAACGAGATAAGTGTGTCACCGAGCAGCGTTAGCGTGAGCAGCAGGCCGATCTGCGCCGTGTTGAGCCCGGCCTGGGTCAGATAAAGCACCAGCACCACGGACAGAAAGCCGTAAGCGAACAGCCGCGCCGTGCGGGAGCCGAATAGCAGATAGCCATCTCGAGTCAATTTCTGCATACGATCACCAGTCCCAGTTATGTGTTTGGCATTCTGTGCCACAGATACTACAATCTTCTTGTTTCAGCAACTCACAATTTTGGAACCAGAGGAGAGGGCTTATGAAGTGGGTTACCCGTTCCCATGTCCATGTGGACCGCGTGGCGTGTCCGTGGCTGATCAGCCGGTTCATTGACTCGGACGCGGAGTTCATTTTCGTGCCAAAGAGTCAAGTAGAGCAGGTAGTCAAAGCAACAGGCGCCATTGCTTACGACGCCCCTAGTGTGGAACTTGGGCATAAAGACGGTAAATGTTCTTTCGAGTCCATCATCGACAAGTATGGACTAACTGACCCTGCCTTACTACGGCTTGCCAAAATCGTACACGCGGCGGACACTAAGACTGATCTTCACGCGGACGAGATCGCCCCTGGTCTGGAAGCCATTGCAGTAGGGTACGGTCTTCGCTTTCCTGATGATACGGAGAATCTGAGCCGACAGTTTGATGTATACGACGCGCTATATGCCTGGTGTCGGTTGCAAGTGGCACAGCAGGGGTAAATCAATGCGCGCCCAACACGCATCAACCCGAACAGCGCGGTGGTGATAACGAGCCCCCAGCCCCAGTTCGCGCCCAGCAGACGGAAAGGTCGGCCGAAGACTCCGTTCAGCCGCGACTGCATGTAGCCGCGATACAGGATTTCCTCGCCCGGACCCAGGAACAACAGGTAAAAGACGAAGCCCTCCACCCGTTGGCCGACCGTCAGCGGGGCAAGCATGGCCGCCAGCGGCGGGAGGATCAGGGCGGGCAGAGCCGAGCCGCCCGCTCTAGGCATCCCCTCCGCCTGGGGCCGGTCCCGATCACGTGTTCTCAATCCGGCCCAGCAGCCGCGCCAGCGCCGCGCGCTCGTCGGGCGTCACGTAGTCGGGCATCGCCCCATCATGATCCATGATTGCCTGGCCGAGCTTGCTCTGCGAGAGCATGCGGAGATCTTCCTCCAGGGGGTCGAGCAGGCGGTGGTCACTGACGATCCGGCCGTCCTTCATGCGCACGATCCGCTGCGTGCTCTGGGCGACCCGGCGATCGTGCGTCACGACCACGATGGTCGTCCCCTCCTTGTGATTCAAATCGGCCAGCAGCGCCAGGATTTCCTCGCCGCTCTGGCTGTCGAGGCTGCCCGTGGGTTCGTCGGCAAGCAACAACGCCGGGTTGTTTGCCAGCGCGCGGGCGACCGCCACCCGCTGCCGCTGGCCGCCCGAGAGCTGGGGAGGCAGGCTGCCGGGCCGGTCCGCCAGGCCGACCAGCTCGAGCAGCACCTGGCCGCGCTTGCGCCGCTCGCTCGACGACGTCCGGCCTTGCATCGGCGTTTCCACGTTTTCCAGCGCCGTCAACGTGGGCAGCAGGTTGTGGAGCTGAAACACGAACCCCACGGTCCTGGCGCGGAAGTCGTCCACGTCCTTCAGGTGCGCCAGATTCTCGCCGTTCACCCACACTTCGCCGGAGGATGGTTGGTCCAACGCGCCCAGCATGTTCAGCAGCGTGCTCTTGCCACAACCGCTGGGGCCCATGATCGCGAGGAGTTCGCCGCGGTTGACGGTCAGGTTGACCCCGTCCAACGCGCGTACGGAGGCGTCGCCCAGGCCGTAGGTCTTCGTCAGATTCTTCGTGACGATCAACACATCGTCCATCTCAGTCACCCTGGATGTTCACGAAGGCTGTCATCCCCCAGCGCAACGCGGGGTCAAGGCCGGTGACCGTGACGATGACGGTGTAGTTCGTGCTGCCCTTCTCGGCCGAACTCATGGGCGCAACTCGGCCAATCGTGCCCCCAAACGTCTTCCCCGGCAGCGCATCAAAGGTGACCTCGACGGGCATCCCGACTTCCAGTTTCGCCACATCCGTCTCACGCAGATCCGTCGTTTCCACTTGCATGTCGGATGTATCGCCGATGATCAGCGAGGACTGGCCCGCGACGGCAAGCTCGCCCGGACGGACGTAGACCGCGCCAATTTCACCTCCAAAGGGGGCGACCACCTGTGCCTGGGCCAGTTGCGCCTGAGTGACGTGGAGCGCGGCCTCTGCAGATTTCACTCGTGCATCGGCGATGGCGCGGTCCTCGACCGTCGCGCCGGCCTGCAGCCGGTCCATCGCGGCCCTGGCTCGCGCGATTTGGGCCTGTGCGGATGTCACCGCAGCTTCCGCCGCGGGCGTCTGCCCTTGAGCGATGTTGACCTGGGCCTTCGCAGCCTCCACCTGGGCGCGCACCACGGCAAGCTGTTGAGGTGTGGCGCCCTGCACCGCCAGATCGTAGGCAGCCTGCGCCGAAGTCAGGGCCAGTGTGCTCTGCTCGAGAGCCAGCGCCTCGGGCCGCGCCGCGATGTGCGGATCGCCCTTCGCCGCATCGTAGGCGGCTTGCGCCTGCTTGAGCGCGGCCTGCGCCTGGGCGAGCTGTGCCTCCGCGGCCTGGCGGCTAGCCGCGGCCGGGGGACTGGCGAGCTCCCGGTATTGCGCTTCGACCACCGCGACTTGCGCCTGGGCCGCGGCTACACCGTCGCGCGTTTGTTGCAGGGCTGCTTGGGCCTGGGCCAATGCCCCATCCGCGGCCGCGATCTCGGCCGTGGCCGCCGCGATCTCCTCCGGCGTGGCACCTGCGAGGAGTTTCGCGCGTGCCGCCTCAGCCTCCGCAAGCGCGGCCTCTGCCGTTTCCACCTGGCCCAGCAGCACGCCGTTGTCCAGTTCGACCAGCAGGTCCCCGGGCTCGACCCGGTCGCCCTCGACCACATGCACCGTTTTGACCGTGCCCGCACTCATGGGGCTCACCGCGGCCCATCGCACCGGGACCAGCTTGCCCGACGCCCAGATCACGTTGTCCTGGAGTGTCTCGGTTTCTTTCTGAACGGGCGTGGGGGCATTGCGCGACTGGTAGGCGCGATACGCGAAGTAGCCGCCCGCGAGGACGACGACGATAACAGCTACGATGATCCAGGTGCGCTTCATCCAGAACCTCCTACCCGTCACTCATACCGCAGCGCTTCCACCGGCTGGAGCCGGCTGGCGCGCCACGCGGGGTACAGGCCCGCGATCAGGCCGACAACCAAGGCCATGAGCACGGCCCGCACGAAGATGCCCGCGTCCCACGAGGGCGCCAAGAGCGCTCCGACGGTTGGCTCCAGAACTAAGAGCTCCATTAGGGCCACGCCCATGACCGCGCCCATCACGCTCGCCAGGAGGCACAGCAGCAACCCTTCCTGGAGAACCTGGTTGAGGATGCGCCGCTTGGGCCAGCCCAGGGCGCGCAGTACACCGATCTCCCGGGTGCGCTCGTAGATTGACATCATCATCGTGTTGGCGACCACGATGCCGCCAACCAGCAATGCGAGCAGGCCGATCGCGGCCGTCATGGCGTCGAGTTGGGCCATGGAATCAGTGTCCTGTGCAAAGTTGCTGCTGAGGCTCACCTGCGCATCGGGGTATCGTCGCGCCATCGCCGCGCGCAGCGGCTCGGCCTGGGCCGGGTTGGTCGCATCCACGAAGATGAAGCTGACTTGCCGCGGCCGGTTCAGCAGGCGCTGCGCTTCTTTGAGTGCGAGCATGGCGCTGCCATCCTCGTAGGCGATGCCGGTCTGCACGATGCCCACGACACGATAGCGGTTGTCGTAGAGGGTGAACCAGTCTCCGATCCCCACTTTATAGTTGGTCGCGACGATCTTGCCCAGCACCACCTCGTTCGGCCGCTGGACATATCTGCCCTCGACCAGTTTGTAGTGTTTCATCGCGCTGCTGTTGGGATCCAGCCCGCCGATCATCAGGAACGGCATCTCCGGCGTCATCTCGAAGCCGAGCAGCATCGGGCTCGCGGACTTCACCCCGGGCATCGCACGAATCTGGTTAACCATTTGCTCATCGAGGGTCGACAGGCTCAGGTCGGCCACCTTGGCCTGCATCAACGAGAGCTGGCCCGGCTCGCCGCTGCCTGCCAACATATTGAGCTGGTCGATCACGCCCTTCGACATGCCGCCCAACATGACGAGGGTCGCCACACCGATGCCGATGCCCGTGGCAGAGATCAGCGTGCGCGACCGGCGGCGCCAGAGGTTGCGAATGGGCAGCCCGACGCCGGGCAGGCGACTGAGGAATGCCTGGCTGGCGGCGGGTCGGTCCGCCGCGCCCCCTTCGTAACGCAGCGCCTCGACGGGCTGCAGGTTGGCCGCGCGCCAGGCGGGGTAGGCGCCACCGAACAGGCCGAGCAGCACGGCGGTCAGCAGGCCCTGAACGAAGATATCGACCGAGTAGACGCCCTCCAGGAAGCCGCCGATGCCTTGCACATTGCCGGCCATTTCGGTGAGCGCCACGCCCAGTCCCGCGCCGAGCACGCCCCCGATCAGGCTCAGCACGAGCGCCTCGCCAAGAATCAGGCGGATGATGCGGCCGCGCCGCCAGCCGAGCGCGCGCAGGACGCCAATCTCCCGCGTGCGCTCCATCACGGACATCACCATCGTGTTCATCATGCCAAGCCCGCCGACTACGATGGCGATTCCTGCGATGCCCAGTGCGAACCCTTCGATCATGCCGGCCCACTGCTCGGTGGCGTCGTAGTCGCTCGCCACCGAGGCGCTCAGGTCTTCGTCGGTGGCCTGGATGCGCGCGACGACCTGGTCCATATCGGTCCCGCGCTGCACGCCCACCTGGAACAGGCTCACCTGCCGCGGCTTCTGGCTGATCTCCTGGGCGTCGGCCAGAGTCACGAGCCCGCCCGATTCCTCCATGGCCTGGCCGGTCTCGTAGATGCCTACGATCCGGTACGGCACACCATACAGGCGGACCGTATCCTCGATGCCCTTCTTGAGAGACTCCACCGCGCGGCGGCCCATCGCGACCTGCTTTGGCCCCGTGACAGGCTTGCCCTCGACGATGCGGTAGTGACTGGCCGCTTGACTGCCGGGCTCATAACCAAAGATGAGGAAGAAGGGCATCTCTTCCGTGGCGATCCAGGCGTAGACACCGGGCTCGACCGACGCAACGCCCGGGATCGCCTCGATGCGTCGCGCGGCGTCTTCGTCCAGACTGGAAAACAGGGGATCAAACGCGTTGGCCTGGATCACCAGCAGATCATTGTCCACGGCGATACTGGTCGCATAGTTCATTGTCATGCCCCGGGCCATGGCGCCCAGCGCGACCACAGCGGCCACGCCAATGGCAATGCCCAGGATGGTTAAGAGGCTGCGAGTGCGCCGTCGCCACAAAGTCTTCAGGATCATCGTCTTTTATCCAGTCTAAACAACTAATATCCTGTTTTGGGCATTCAGTCAATAGCGACACGCCCCAAGTGCCTGCCACGCGCGCAGATTCATCGAATTTGCGTTTCCGGAAGTAGTATGGTACAAGCAGAATAATTGATAACCATCCGTCGACGATACGACTCAGGTAGAAGCTCCCACAAGCACCAGCCCTGTTAGTTCTCGCACCGTCGGATAGATCAAGAGGCAAATCTTTTCACCCAACAGGAGTTAGTGAGACTAACATGGCAGATCAAACCCTTACTTGCACGGATTGCGGCGCGCGAATTCACGTTCACCGAGAGCGAGCAGGAATTCTATCAGTCCAAGGGCTTCAGCACCCCTGGACGTTGTCCGTCGTGCCGCGCGGCCCGCAAGGCTGCACGCAACAGCGGTGGTGGCTATGGTGGGAGCAGTTATGGCAGCGGTGGTGGTTACGGTGGCGAACGCCAGATGTACCCGGCCGTTTGCGCACAGTGTGGCAAGCAAACCGAAGTTCCGTTCCAGCCCCGTGGCGATCGCCCGGTGTACTGCTCGGACTGCTTCCGCAGCCAGGGTGGCGGCGGCGGTGGTTATGGTGGCGGTGGCCGCTCCGGCGGCGGCCGCTCGAGCGGTGGTGGTTACGGTGGTGGTGGCGGCGGCCGCTCCAGCGGTGGTCGTTCCGATCGCGGTGGGCGCTACTAATTAGCGTCTCCACTCAGATTACTGAGTAACCGAAACCAGGTTCCCGTACGGGAACCTGGTTTTTCTATCTATCGGCCGCGGGACCGGAACTGCCACGCAGATTCCAGACACAGAGTCGCACCCGGTGTACACTTATCCTGACTTTTTACCTGCCGCCTGTAGCGGGCGGTTCGACCTGTCAGGAAGGAGTATGGATACATGCCTGTTCGCAATGCGCAAGCGGTTTGGGAAGGTGATTTATTGAAGGGCCGCGGCCGGATGTCTTTCGGCAGCGGTGCGTTTGAGGGCCAATATTCGTTTTCTTCTCGTTTTGAGGAAGGTGTTGGCACCAACCCCGAGGAGCTGATTGCCGCGGCGCATGCCGGCTGCTTCTCGATGGCATTTTCCAACGAGCTGGCCAAGGCCGGCTTCACGCCGACGCGCGTCGAGACCACCGCCAAGGTGAGGCTCCTCAAGGGCGCTACAGGCTTCAAGATCACCCGCATCGACCTGGCGACCCTGGGCGAGGTCCCGAACATCTCGGAAGAACAGTTCAGGGAGATCGCGGAGGGCGCCAAAATTGGTTGTCCCGTGTCGCAATTGCTGACCGGCGCAGAGATCTTCCTCACGGCGACGCTCAAGAAGTAAAGCGCTGAGCGCGAATCGGTTGGCGTCTATTGGCGGCGAGGCCAGGCTCCCCTCCACGGGGAGCCTGTTTCTTTGCAAGGATATCGCACATAGTGAGACTACGAGTTCTAACCTTCAACACCTGGGGTGTGCCGTTCTTTTCCAGGGACCGTGCTGCGCGGATGCGCGCGATCGGTCGCGCGCTGGCCCGCATGGATGTGGATGTGGTGGGCCTGCAAGAGGTTTTCTACGAGAAGGATCGCCGGCTGGTCGCCCGCGCGGCAGCAGAAGGCGGCCTGGTACACAGTCACTACTTCCAGTCGGGCCTGGTGGGAAGTGGCCTGTTCACCCTTTCACGCTATCCGATCGGCGAGACGAGTTTCCTCCGCTTTCAGCTCAACGGACGGCCCCAGGATCTCATCCGCAGCGACTACTACGCGGGCAAGGGCGTGGGTCGAGTCCGAGTTCTGACGCCAGAAGGTCCGGTGGATGTCTACAATGCCCACTTTGTGGCGCCCTATCTCGAACTTGGCCCGGATCGCTTTGCCGCGCACCGGGTAGCCCAGGCCCTCGAAGCGAGCCGTCACATGCGGGCGACGTCCGGTCCAATCCCTGCGGTCCTCACCTGTGACTTGAACTGCTATCCCGACGATCTGACATACCAAACGATTGTCGGTTCGGCCGGGCTGGTGGAAACTTACAGCGCGTCGCATCCCGAGGGCGGCGAGGACGCGGTCACCGATCGGAACGGCTACGCAACCATCCACCCGCCCGCACGGTTTGACTACATTTTTGCGCGCTCAGGAACGGCGGGGACCTTGAGCGTTGCTCACTCACGTTTTGTTCTGGGCGGCGCGCCAGATCCCAACCCTGATGGCGTGGCTGGCTACTCGGATCATTACGGTGTCCTCACTGAATTCGAGCTGGCGTCTGGGCCTGAGGCTGCTTTGACCGAATCGGCGACCGAGCCGGCGCTGTGGTCATCGATCGGCGATTTCCTGGGGCTGGGCATCCATCGCAACCGCACCCAAAGGCGCAGGGCGAGTCTTGCGGCCGCGGCCGCAAGCGTCACCTCTGCTGCACTCCTGAGGTCCGGAAAAGCTCGGCCCGCGGGGTCCGGCGCACGCGTGTTGGTGACCGCGCTGCTGGCAGGCCTGCTTGTGGCGGGCGGCGTGAATCTGTCTACCGCGGCACGGCTTAATTCGGAAACGAATACGCTTGCGACGCTTCTGGCCGGAAATTCGTAAGGGGCAATCCCTGGAGACCGGAGATTGATACGCTATGGACCTGGCCCAAGACCTCGCGCGCATAGCCTTACAAGAAGAGCGGTTGCAGTTTCAGAGTTTTGACGCCACGACTGCTTGGGTTATCGGCACCCGGTTGCGGGAGGTTGCCGCAGCTCGTGGCGCGGCAGTGGCGATCGACATCCAACTGACTGGGCACCCGTTGTTCTTTGCGGCGATGCCGGGCATTGCGATGCCGGGCATTGCCATGCCGGGCACGACCCCAAACAACATCGACTGGATACGCCGCAAACGCAATGTCGTGCTGCGGTTTCACCGAAGTTCGTATGCGGTGGGCCTGGAGCTGCAACAGCAGCAAAAGACTCTGACGGAAACGTTAGGCGTGGAGTCGCGTGATTACGCTCCACATGGCGGTTGTTTCCCGATCAATCTCCGCGGGACCGGGTGTGTGGGCACGATAACGGTGTCTGGTTTGCCGCAACGCGACGATCATGAATTGGTCGTTGAGGTCCTGGCGGAGTTCCTCGGTCAGCCATTAGGGGAATTGGCGTTGGATACCTCACCGCGCTGATAACGGAACGGCGCATCCTCGATTGAGGAGGTGGCAGCTATGGCTCAGAGCGGAACGCCCGACAGGCGCTCGGGCGCCTTCGGCAGTGAATTCGACAGGCCTGGCAATCTGCCGGCTGCAGGAGAGCGCCAAGACGGAGACACGCCAGGCCGGGTGACCCTGCGTGACGGTCGCGGCCTCGCCTATGCCGAGTATGGGGACCCCAAGGGTATTCCTGTACTCTTTTTCCATGGCCTGCCGAGCTGCAGGTTGATGCACCCCGATGCGGAGCTGTCGCGTGCGCTCGGTGTGCGGTTGCTCACAGTAGATCGCCCCGGCTTCGGTCGCTCGGATCAGAAACCTGGGCGCACACTGCTTGACTGGACAGACGACGTCGCTAACTTCGCTGACAGCCTTGGGCTCCACCAATTTATGGTCGTCGGCCCTTCGGGTGGGGGACCCTTTGTCGCTGCCTGTGCCTACAAGCTACCTTCGCGAATCACGCGTGCGGCCATTGTGGGCAGCTCAGGACCGGTGGACGGCCCCGGAGCGCTTGTGGGCATGGCGCCTGAGCGCCGTATCGGATACTGGCTCGCGCGACACACGCCGGCGCTCTTGCCGCTGGTAGTTCGGTGGCGCGGGGATCCGAGGCGCGACCCCGAGAAGTTTTTCGCCAATTACACCCGCCATAATCCAGAATCTGACCAGGAACTGCTGGCGCGGCCCGAGGTGCGGCAGATGTTTCTGGCAAGCTACAGTGAGGCAACCCGCCAGGGGATTGACGCATTTGCCTATGAGCTGGTGCTTGTATCAGGCCCCTGGGGATTTCGACTGGAGGAAATTCGGGTGCAGACGACCATCTGGCAGGGAGAAGCTGATAACAGCACCCCTATCGGCATGGCGAGAGCGATGGCTGAGGCGATACCGCATGCATCGCTTCGCGTTTTGCCCGGAGAGGGGCATCTGATCTTCCTGTCGCGCTGGAAGGAGATCGTCGAAGACCTCCTGGCGCCCGGCGTGCCGCCAACGGGCGCCATCTGAACCGCGCTGCGATGGGCGGACCGTTTCCTCAACGATCCAACAATACTAGGCCGCCACCTCCACATCGTCGCCGTTCACGCGTACTGGGAAAGACGCGACCGCTTCTTCGGCCGGCCCCGCCAGCACCGCGCCCGTGGTCACGTCGAAGATGGCGCCGTGCATCGGACAGGTGAGTTCCTTGCCGGCCAGATCGCCCTCAGACAACATGGCGCTCCTGTGCGGGCACTCGTCGGCGACGGCATAAAGAGCGCCGTCAACATTGCACAAGACGATGGGGCGACCGTTCGCCTGGACCGCGAGCATTCGCCCGGGCTTCACTGCACTCGCCGACGCCACCTTCACATACCGCGGGCCCACTGTCGCAGATTGCGGCTGAGCCTGACGAGGCCGCGCTTCGTAGCCCGAGAATTCCTCCGCGATGACCCGGCCGGGGTCCACACCCGCGGCGAGCACGGCCTGAGTCACTGCTGCGACGAGGCCGGGCGGCCCCGCGACATAGAAAGTAGACCCGCTGAGATCATCTACATGGTCGCGCAAGAACGCAACGTCGACCGTCCGCCGCTCACCGGTCCAGCTCTGGCGCGAAGCCTCGGCCTGACTCATGGTCGGCACGTACTTGAGGCCGGCGTACTCTTTGGCTAGACGTGCAAATTCAGCGTGGAAGGCGGCGCCCTCAGGGGTGCGGTTGGCATAAATCAGCGTGATGCTGTGTGAAAGGCGACGGCTCGCCGCATCGAGGACCATGCTGCGGAACGGCGTGATGCCGATGCCGCCCGCAACGAAGACAACCGGCCGGCCGCCGCTCGCAGAGAGCGTAAACGATCCGGCAGGGCCGAAGATCTGGAGCGGCGTCCCGAGCGGGGCATCGGCCAGGCTGCGCTTGAGCGCGCTCCCCGTCATGCGAGTGGCGACCAACA
This sequence comes from uncultured Chloroflexia bacterium, assembly GCA_963774265.1. Taxonomy (GTDB): domain Bacteria; phylum Chloroflexota; class Anaerolineae; order CG2-30-64-16; family CG2-30-64-16; genus JALOOB01. The sequence continues at coordinate 1,074,893 of CAVZDU010000001.1, forward strand.
GATGGCCTGTCTCCTGGGGTGGCGACGCGACCGAGAAAGTGCGGACGTTGCCCTTCTCATCATTGTACAAGGGGTCGGGCAGGGTCAGCGTCTGATATTGGCCGGCGACGAAATCAAAGCCTGCAGGCCGCTCCAGGGCAAAGGCCATCGTGCCCTCAGCGACTTCCGTTCGGTTAAGGAGCTTACTTGCAAATCTTGGCATGGCGTCCTCTCCCCAATAGCATCAGTTTCAGGTAACACGCATTGTACCATTCCTGTGTCATCCTGTGATAAGATGGGCTGCGGATGTGCCGAGTACGGGAACCCTAAGGGTATCCCTCTAAGGAGCGTCTCGAATGATTCCAACCGATCAACCCGCGGCGTCAACCGTCGATGTCATTGGGAATACCCCGCTCGTCGAATTGTCCCGGCTCACGAAAGGGCTTGGCGGTCGAATCTTCGCAAAGCTGGAGTACCTCAACCCCGGCTTCTCGAAGAAAGACCGCATCGCGCGCCAGATCATCGAAGATGCTGAAGCCGATGGCACGCTCCAGCCGGGTCAAACCGTGGTCGAGTTGACCAGCGGGAACACGGGAACCGGGCTCGCGATTGTCTGCGCAGTCAAGGACTATCGATTTGTGGCCGTTATGTCCGAAGGGAACTCGATCGAACGCGCCCGCATGATGGCGGCCCTGGGGGCGGAAGTAGTCCGGGTCAAGCAACTGCCAGGCTCCAAACCAGGCCAGGTTTCAGGCGGTGACCTGGCGTTGGTTGAGCAGGAAGCGCAGAGACTTGCGGCTGAGCGCCGGGCCTTCCGGGCTGACCAGTTCCGGCTGGAGGGCAATTTCCGTGCGCACTATTTGCACACCGGGCCGGAGTTCATCCGGCAATCCGGTGGCGCGATTGATGCCTTCTGTGATTTTGCAGGCACCGGCGGCTCGTTCGCAGGCTGCGCGGCGGCTCTCAAGGAATTCAATCCAGCGATCCAGTGCTTTGTGGTCGAACCCGACGGCGCGGCGGTGCTGGCTGGTGAGCCGGTGAGCAACCCCAATCATCGCATCCAGGGCGGCGGTTACAGCATGCCTGACTTGCCGTTGCTCCGGCCCGAACACATCGACGGTTATTTGAAGGTGAGCGATGTCGAGGTCGTTCGCATCGCACGCCGGCTCGCACGAGAAGAAGGGGTCTTTGCGGGATTCTCGTCCGGGGCAAATGCGGCGGCGGCGTTATATCTCCTGCAGACATCCTTCAGGGACAAGACCATCGCCATCATGCTGAATGACTCGGGGCTGAAGTACCTGAGTACGGACCTGTGGGAGTAGTTGTCGGGTGGCTTGTTGACGCTACAAGACCTTCAAGGTTTGCCACACTTGCGCCGCACGGAGCGCAGCGCAGTGCAGTGCAGATGAACCTCGAAGGTCTTGCGCGGTTCAGATCACGAGCCGCATCGGCTCTTCGAGCGCCGTTTTCAGCGCCTGCATGAACTGGGCGGCCTCGGCGCCGTCGGTCACGCGGTGATCGGCCGAGATGGTCGCCTTCATCCGCGTGCCCACCGCCAACTGGCCGCTCGGCGTTCACCACCGGCACCTGCTTGCACCGCGCCCACCGCCAGGATCGCGGCCTGCGGCGGGTTGATGATGGCGATGAAGTCGTCCACGTCGAACATGCCCAGGTTGCTGATGGTGAACGTGCCGCCCACCATCTCGTCGGGCTTCATCCGGCCCTCGCGCGCCCGGGCCACCAGCTCACGCGCGTCCCGTGGCAATCTGCGCCAGCGGCTTCTTGTCGCAGTCGCGGATGACGGCGGTCACCAGGCCGTTCTCGCGCGCCACGGCGATGCCGATGTTGACCTGGTCGTGGACGTGGATCTCGTCTGCCGGCGAACGACAGCGTTGATGTTCGGGAACTGGCGCAGCGCCAGCGCCGCGGCCTTGATGATCAGGTCGTTGACCGAGATCTTCTCGGCCTCGGGCAGCAGGCGCGTTGAGCTGCGCGCGCAGCGCCATCGCCGCGGCCATGTCGATGTCCATCGTGACGTAGAAGTGCGGCGCCTGCTGCTTGCTTTCGACCATGCGCCGGGCGATGGTCTGGCGCATGCCCGATAGCGGCTCAACGCGGTAGCCCTCCACGTCGGCTCGTACGACGGGATGGGCATGGGCGGCGCGCAGGCGGTGCTGCTTTCGGGCGCCTTGGCGCTGCTCCTGCACATAGGCCTCGATGTCGCGCTTGATGATGCGGCCCGTCCGGCCCGCTGCCTGCCACCTGGTGCAGGTCGATGCCCAGCTCGGCCGCCATGCGCAGCGCGACCGGCGAGGCCAGCCAGCCGTCCCTCTTCTGCCGCAGAGCACCTCGGATGGCTCGAGCCGGCTGCGGAGCTTCTGGCACCTTCGCCGCAGCCTTCGTGCTCTCTGCGGCCTCTGCGGCTCTTCGGGCCGCAGCCTTGGCCGTCACGCCCAGCGCCGCCAGGTCGACCTGTCTCGCCTGCCTCGCCGATCACCGCGATCGGCGTGCCGATCGGCACGCTCTCGCCCGCTTGCACCAGGATCTCGAGCAGCACGCCGGCGCGAAACGCGGGCACCTCGACGCTGGCCTTGTCGGTCTCGACAACAGCGATCGTCTCGCCTTGGGCGACGGCCTCGCCGGCCTTCTTCAACCCACTCGCTCAGCTTGCCCTTCGGCCATGTCAAAGCCCAGTTTGGGCATGGTAATGAGTTCAGCCACCGGATATCCTCCTCGCCTACTTCAAGATACATCACATCCTTGACGGCGTTGATAATATCCGGCGACCTGGGGCAGCGCCATCTGTTCCAGGCGGCGGTTGTAGGGCAGCGGCACCTCGGCCTGGGCCACGCGGCGCACCGGCGCATCCAGGTAGTCGAAGGCCAGCTCGGTCACCCGGCTGGCGATCTCCGCGCCGATGCCGTACGCGCGCCAGCCCTCTTCCACCACGACCATGCGGTTGGTCTTCTTGACCGACTCGACGATCGGCCGGGTGTCCAGCGGGCGCAGCGTGCGCAGGTCGATCACCTCGGCCTCGATGCCTTCGTCCGCCAGCTTGTCTGCGGCTTCCAGCGAAAGCTGCAGCATCTTGGAGTAGGAGACGATGGTAACGTCCTTGCCCTCGCGCTTGACGTCGGAGACGCCGATGGGCACCAGGAAGTCCTCGTCGTCCGGCACCTCGCCCTTCGCCTGGTACAGCGTGGCGTGCTCGATGAAGAAGCACCGGGTCATCGTCGCGGATGGCCGACTTGAGCAGGCCCTTGGCGTCGGCCGGCGTGCCGGGCGCGACGACCTTCAGGCCGGGGAAGTGGGCGAAGATCACGTCCGGCGTCTGCGAGTGGGTCGCGCCCAGTTGCCGGCCGCCGCCGCCCACGGTGCGGATCACGAGCGGCACCCTGATCTGGCCGTTGAACATGTAGTGCAGCTTGGCGACGTGGTTGACGATCTGGTCCATCGCCAGAAAGGCGAAGTTGATCGTCATCATCTCGGCCACGGGCCGCAGCCCCGCGATGGCCGCGCCGGCCGCCGCGCCGACGATGACACCTTCGGCGATCGGGGTATCGCGCACGCGCTTCTCGCCGAACTCGTCGAGGAAACCGCGGGTGACGGCATAGGTGCCGCCCCACTTGCCGATTTCCTCGCCCATGATGAACACCCGCTCGTCGCGGTACATTTCTTCGCGCAGGGCCTGGCTGATCGCCTCACGAACTGTCATGCGTGTCATATGCTGCTACCCCTCACCTGATGACTCCCGATTGGGTTGACGTAGACGTGCTCCCACAGCGCCGCGTCGTCGGCTCCGGGCTTTCCTCGGCGAACTTGACGATCTCCACCAGCTCCTCCTCCACGGCCTTTGCGATCGCGTCGAGCGTCGCTTGTCCGTGCCATATGCCCTTCTCGGTCATCTAGCTCGGCCAGGCGCAGGATCGGATCGCGCGCGCGCCATTCGTCGATCTCGGCCTTGCTGCGATAGCGCTCGGGATCGCCCATCGAGTGGCCGACGTAGCGGTAGGTCAGCGCTTCCAGCAGCACCGGGCCTTCCTCGCGCGCCAGGTCCAGCGCCTCGCCGATGACCTCGTAGCGTCTCGAACACGTCCTGGCCGTTGATCTGGCGGTGCGCAATGTCGTAGGCGCAGCCCTTCTCGTAGATGTTCGGACACCGCCGACGCCTTGCCGACCTCGGTGCCCATGCCGTACTGGTTGTTCTCCACCAGGAAGACCACCGGCAGCTTCCAGACGGCCGCCAGGTTGATGGACTCGTGGAAGTAGCCGATGTTGGTGGTGCCTTCGCCCAGCACGCACAGCACCGCGTCGGGCTTCTCGTTGTAGCGGATCGTCAATGCCCACGCCGGTCGCCAGCGGCAGATGCCCGCCGACGATGGCATGGCCGCCCCAGTAGCGATGCTCGGCGCTGGCCAGGTGCATCGAGCCGCCCTTGCCGCCGCTGACGCCGGTGGCCTTGCCCAGCAGCTCCGCCATGACGCGCTTGGGGTCCAAGCCCACGCGCGATGGCCCAGCCGTGATCGCGATACGCGGTGAACAGGTGATCGGTCGGGCGCAGCGCCTTGCAGCCGCCGACGGCGATCGCTTCTTCGCCGATGTACAGGTGCAGGAAGCCGCCGATCTTGCCCTCGGCGTACAGCTCCGCTGCCTTCTCCTCGAATCGCCGGATCAGCACCATCTGGCGGTAGAGTTCGAGCAGCTCGTCCGTGATAACTCTTTGGCCACCGATGACCCTCCTTGCTTGGAACGATGTTCTTACAAACGCGCGCACTGATGCCGCAATCATGGGGCACAGATGGCGCCCTCGTTGTATCCGCGCCATGCGATGGCACCATATTAGGCGCTGCAAAGCGTTCTGGCTGTTGGCAGCCATACGATGAAGTCAACCGTTGGGGCTACAGCAAATCTGCCATCAGTCGCATCGGCGCCACCGCCGCGCCGACAACACCTGGCCCCGTGTGTACGCCCAGCACGGGCGAAACGCGCAGCGTCTCCAGTCGAGCCACATTGAGCCGCTCCTGAATCTCGCGCGTAAGCGCCTCGGCCTGATCCGCGACCTTGCCGTGCATGATGGTGACCCAGAGCGGTGCATCAGCGTAGACGTGGTGCAACTGATTCGCGATGTTGTGCAGGGCGCGCGGCAGCGAGCGGCTGCGGCCGATGTTGTTGTATTTGCCGTCTTGATGGTCCACACTGATGACCGGCTTAAGGTTGAGCAGCGTGCCGGCCAGTGCCTGGACGCGACCGATCCGGCCGCCTTTGGCAAGGTATTCGAGCGTTTCGAGGGTGAAAATGACCTCGGTCTGGGCACGGAGTTCCTTCAGGCGCTCCTGGATTGCTTCCAACGTCCAGCCGGCGCGCAGTGCAAGTGCCGCGGCCAGAACCTGGTACCGTTCGCCCCCGGAGAGGGTCAGTGTGTCCCAAAGCGTGACTTTGGCCTGATCCGCCACATAATCGATGCCACCCCGGGCTGCCTCGATCGTGCCGCTCAATCCAGACGAGATATGGATGGAGAGGATGTCCTTGTCCTCCTCGGCCAGTTTTCGATAGATTTCAGCGAAGATGCCGGGGGAGGGCTGAGCTGTGCTTGGGATTGCGGGGTACATGGCTTTCAACCGGTCGTAGAACTCATCGGGGGTGAGGTGGGTCGCGTTGGCCTCTCCCTCCGGAAACTGGATGAACAGGGGCGCCTGGGTGATGCCCAGGCTCTTCAATTCGGCAACCGGCATGTCGGCCGCGCAATCCGTGACTATCTTCATGACCATCTTCCCTTCGTGCATCAGTCGGTTCTCAGTGACCTGCGGATATTCTATCACATTCGTCAGTGTGCAACGAGTTGGGTTCACCAGCATATACCTGACGCGCAGACAGGAAAATGGGGGACGGTGTGCGAGTATCGTCCCGGTGAACAGCCTCGCGCGGGGCGCGGTTCGGCGGCCGTCTGAGCCAGCATCTCGACGCACACTGCTTTGAGTGACGCCAGCTACCGCGCAGGAGGATGCAGCGATGGCCACCATGCGCCGTAAAAGCGTCCGCAAAATCCGCTCCGACCGCGGGGCGCCGGCCTGGATCACGGCGCCCGAAACCACCCGCTACTGGCGCTGCCGCCGCAAGGCCGCAGCCAGCAGCCTCATGCTGCTTTTTCCGCGTGGGGAGATCTCCCTGTGCGAGACATGCGGCCTGCAGTTCTGTGGATCGGATCCCATATAGGGGGACAGAACACAACAGAACGGCCACGGCATTTGTGCCGCGACCGTTCTGCGCTAGTGGGACCTCTCGCGGAAACCGGGTGACGCACCGGCAACCTTATGGCTATGGCAGCCGTTTCGCGATCCCTGCGAACTCCTCCAGCGTGAAAGCCTTGAGCGTGGTGGTCTTGACATTTCCCAGCGAGCCCAGGCTTAGCAGGAAGACGGCCATATTCTCGTCAGTGGGACCTTCGATAACGGCCACGTAGTCGTATTCACCCATGGTCAGATAGAAGCCAAGGACCTTACCGCCCAGTGCCTCACCTGCCTTGAAGGCGGCTTCGACACGCGCCGGGGCGTCCTTGATGGTCTTGGCACCCTGTTCCGTCAGTTTCATGAGCATGATGTAGTGTGACATCGAATGTTTCTCCTCTCGGCACAGTGCAGGCCAACTGCACCTGGACAGCTTCCGACCGGCGCGTCACCTGGATTCCCCAACAAAGCGACCATACTGGCGAAAGCGATAAGGGACAGCGCGTGGCAGAAGGCAATGGCCCGCTTCGATGGAGTGCAATCATCATCGCGCTGCAGGCGCGCATTGTCAATGAGAAAAGTTGACAAGGCTGAACTTTCCTATTGACAAGCCTCCAGAACCGTGATAAGTTATCGATAGTATGTTACGGATAACACATCCGGCACCTTTCATCATCTGACCCAGCCTCATCTGCCCTTGTTACATCGGGGTGAATCAGCGATGAGCACAATCCGCGACGTCGCCGAGCGGGCGGGCGTTTCAACCATGACCGTCTCTCGCGTCATCAACCACTCTGGCTACACCAGCCAGGAGACGCGCTTGCGCGTCGAAGCGGCCATCGCCGAGATCGGTTACATCCCCAACACACTGGCGCGCAGCCTCCGGTTCAAGAAGACGAAGATGCTTGCGCTCATCCTGACCGATATTACCAACCCCTTCTTTACGACCCTGGCCCGCGGCGTCGAGGACGCCGCCAGCGCCCAGGGTTTCAACGTGATCTTCTGCAACACCGATGAGTCCGAATCTGAACAGGCCGAACACCTGACCGCCCTGGTGCAGAAACAGGTGGACGGTGTGCTGTTGGTGCCCGCGGCGAGCTCAGCCGAGCCGGTAGCGTTCCTGCGTGATCAGAAGGTGCCCGTGGTGGTGCTGGACCGGCGTGTGCCTGACTGTTCGGTGGACTCGGTGCGCTGTGATTCCGAGGCGGGCGCCTACGAGCTGGTCCGGCTGCTGATCCGACTGGGGCACCGGCGGATTGCACTACTCGCTGGCCCGGAGAATGTCTCGACCGCACAAGAACGCGTGGCAGGCTGCCGCCGCGCGCTCGCTGAGGCAGGGCTGACACTTGACACCGCGCTGATCTTCCACGACGCATATTCACATGCCGGAGGGCAGCGGATGGCGCAGCGCATGCTGGCGCTCCAACCCAGGCCCACCGCCGTATTCGCCGCAAATAACTTCATCGCCATGGGCGCGTATGGTGCGCTGACAGATGCCGGGCTGCGCGTGCCGCAGGATGTGGCTATGGTGGCCTTTGATGATTGGCCGCCGGGGATGGTGGTGGACCCATTTTTCACTGTGGTGTCACAGCCAGCTTACGAAATGGGCTACAAGGCCACGGAACGACTGCTATCTCGTTTGTCCGGCGAAACAACCAACGGTTGTCAGGAGATGGTGCTACCGTTCGACCTGCTCGTGCGGCGGTCGAGCGGTTCATCCGGCCCGGAGGCATAGTCGAATGCAGATTCAAACTTCCGACTACGACAGATCGGACGTCAACCGTCTGCTCACTGCGCTCAACCACCAGGAGCCAGATCGCGTCCCGCACATCGAGTTGTGGGTCACCAGCCAGGCGGTGTACGAGTATGTGCTGGAGCGCAAGTTGGGTTACACGATCGGCGACGCGGCCGAAGGCGGGCAGTCTATTACGCCCGAGGATGACGTAGAGTTTGCCCGGCGTCAGGGCGAGGACGCAGTGCTGTGCAACTGTAACTGGCGGCCCAACAACGTCTTCCGCCTGGCGGAGGACGGCACCCGGCACTACGTGGACGGCGAGATCAAGACCTGGGCTGACCTGGAGAGTAAGCTCGACCCGCCACCATCATTGGACGATCAGCTCCGGCACCTGGAGCGCTATCTCAAAGCAGCGCAGGGCACCGGGGTAGGCGTCATCGCTAACCTGACCTCCTTTTTCGACAGCGCGATGCTGGCCATCGGCGTCACCGATTCGCTCTATATGTTCTACGACAACCGGTCGCTGGTCGAGCAAGCTGATGGACATCTTGCTGGCACACCAGGAGAAGGTGATGCGAGCCGTGATCGATCGCTTCGGCGATGACCTGGCGCTGGTGATGGTGAACGACGATATCGGCTACAACTCCGGCCTGTTGATCAGCCCCAAGATGTTCCTGCAGATCTTTCCGCACCGGATGAAGCGGCTGATCGCGCCGGCCAAAGATCACGGTCTCAAAGTGCTGATGCACACAGACGGAAAGCTGGACACCATCCTGCCTATCCTCTACGAGGTCGGGATCGACGCCAACCACCCGATCGAGCCCGAGTCAAACGACATCGTCGAGGTGAAGAAGAAGTGGGCCGGCAAGATGGCGTTGATCGGCAACGTCCACACGCCGCTGCTGGCTTTTGGGACAAGGGATGAGATCGATGCCAAGGTCAAGGAGGACTGCGAGAAGCTGGCTCCTGGCGGCGGCTGGGTATGCGGATCATCCACCAGCATCATGGACGGCATCCCGCCCGAGAACTTCGTCGCGATGATCCAGGCGGTGCACAAGTATGGCAGGTATGGGGGTTGATGTGTTCCCTGCAGATGACGTCTCGCGACCGGGTTCTGTCGGCGCTCGCGCACAGAGAGCCGGATCACGTGCCGTGCTGGTTGGGCGCGTCACCCGAGTGGAAGGAGATCGCACGCAGCTATCTGGGCTTGCCGGACGACGAGAGCCTGCTGGTCTACCTGGGCGACGACTTCCGCCGCGTTTTTTCCCGCTATGCCGGTCCGCCGGACACCCATCCCACGGCCAATCTGAGCCACCCTGAGGCGACCTACCGCACGCCGTTCGGCATCGAACGCCACGGTTACGGCTACGGCATGCCGCTCGACGTGCCGCTGAAGGGCGCCAGGACCGTGGCCGAGGTGCATGCGTATCCTTGGCCGGACCCCGAATGGATCGATGTCAGCCATGTCCGGGGGGAAGCGCTGCAGTATGACCGGCAGTACGCCATCCTGGGCGGCGAATGGTCGCCGTTCTGGCACGATGCCATCGATCTGCTGGATTTCGATGGGCTGATCTACCAGATGTACGATCATCCCGAGGTGGTCGATGCTGTCATGCAGCACACGGCCGACTACTACCTGGCGGTGAGCCGGCGCATCTTCGAAGCGAGCGGGGACGCCATCGATATCTTCTTCATCGGCAATGATTTCGGCGCGCAGGCCGGGCCGCTGCTTAGCCCGAAGTTCTTCCGCCGCTTCATTCTGCCGCAGCTTCGAAGCGATTCGTCGACCTGGGACATGAGTTCGGCAAGTTCGTCATCCTGCACTGCGATGGCAGCATCCGGGCATTCCTCCCTGATATGATCGCCATCGGGCTGGACGGGATGCAGTCGGTGCAGTCGTTCTGCTATGGGATGGGGTTGGCGGGGTTGAAGCACGACTTCGGCCGAGCAGTTCACTTTCATGGGCGGCATCGACACTCAAGCGCTCATCGAGGGTACAACGGAACAGGCACGGCAACTAACCCGGAACACCTTGGGGATCATGATGCCGGGCGGCGGCTTCATCGCCTCGCCCAGCCACGACTACCTGCTTGCCGGAGACACCGGTTGAAAACGTCATCGTCATGTATGAGACCATCAAGGAATATGGTGCATACCGATGACTTTGGCTTTGAATCTCTCTCTTATCCTGACGGAGGAACCATGCAACGCTTCGGTCAACTGATCGGCGTCAAGCCGGAGAAGCTGGAAGAGTACAAGCGGTATCACGCGGCAGTCTGGCCCGGGGTGCTTGCACATGATCACTGAGTGCAACATCCGCAACTACTCGATCTTCGAGAAGGACAATCTGCTCTTCGCCTACTTCGAATACGTCGGCGATGATTTCGCGGCCGATATGGCGAAGATGGCCGCCGATCCCGAGACGCAGCGGTGGTGGGACATCCAGATGCCGATGCAGCAGCCGATCCCGACCCGCGCCGAAGGCGAGTGGTGGGCGACGATGGAAGAGGTCTTTCACAACGACTGACGACGGGCGGAAACGGATGCGATGACCTCCTCAACGGAATCGTCCACGAAGGAGCAACACTATGGAACGCACACCCAACTGCCTGGCCAAGCTCGACCGCATGAACAAGACGCTGCGCCACGAGGAAGCCGACCGGGTCCCGCTTGCCGATTTCTTCTGGGGCAGCTTCCTGGAACGCTGGCGGAACGAGAAGGGACTGCCGTCCGGCACCGACATCTACAAATACTACGACCTGGACTGGATCGTCACCATCCCCAACATGGACCCACACATCAAGCCGTTCGAGGTCCTGAAGGAGAATGACGAAGAGGTCGTCGTGCGCACCGGCTTCGAGGCGATCATCCGCAAGAAGTTCGCCGACCCGATGCCAGAATGGCTCGGCTTTGACACCGACACGATCGAAAAGGCCGAAGCCTACGAGTTCGAGGACCCCTGGGATGAGCGCCGCTACTTCAGCGCCGGCGACAACCAGATCGCCGGCGTGGGCGACGGCTTCGCCCGCAACTCGCCCGGCCTGGGTCGAGACGATCAAGATCCCTGCACCCCGATTTCCCGGTCTATGGCAGCGTGTGCGAGGCCAACGAGTATATGCAGCGCATCATCGGCCCGGAGAATCTGTTCATGTGGGTGGGGCTCTACCCGGAGCAGATGGGGCGCTTCATCGAGCGCACCAATGCTTTTGCCCTGGAGATCCTGAAGGCCCAGATCAAGGCGGCAGATGGGCTGCTCGATGGCATCGTCATCTGGGGCGATATCGCCTACAAGAAAGACCTGTTCTTCTCGCCCAAGTTCTGGCGCAAGTGGTACAAGCCGGGCCTCAAGGCGCTGGTCGATGAGGCGCACGCGCCACGGCCTGCCGGTGATCTACCACGGCTGCGGCAACGTCAAGCGCGTCTTCGAGGACTTTATCGAGGTCGGCGTGGACGCGTACAACCCGCTGGAAGCCAAAGCCGGCATGGACGTGGTCGAGCTGCGGCGCCAGTACGGCCACCGCATGGCCTTCTGCGGCAACATGGACGTGCTCACCTGGGCCACCGGCACGCATGGACGAGCTGAAGACCATGGTGCTGACCAAGCTCAACGCGGCCAAGGGCGGCGGCTACATCGTCCAATCCGATCACTCGGTGCCCAGCAACGTCACGGCCGAGCGCTACGAGTTCGTCGTGAACCTGGTGCGCGAGTACGGGAAGTATCCGCTGCAAGTTGGGCGAGTATGATCTGCCGGACGTGAAGTGCAACGACTGACAACACCTTCATCTCGCCCAGGCACCATGAACTCAACACCCTGCCCCATCGACTGCGCGGTCGGTGGCCGCTGCCTGGTGCCGTCGGGCTGCATCGAGTATCACGGCCCACACCTGCCGTTCGGCGTTGACACGCTGATCGTCGAGGAACTCTGCCAACGCGTGGCTGGGCGTGTGGATGCGGTGGTCGCGCCGCCTTTCTGGTACGGGCCGACCGGTTACGCGGTCAGCGGACCGGAAAGGGGCACGGTGGATGTCTCGACCGAGCGATTCGGCCGTCACGTCAAGGATGTGCTGGCCAGTTTCTGGGACATCGGTTTCAAGTGGATCATCGTCTGCCAGCACCACCAGCAGCTCGATGGGCCGGAGGCGCTGGCGATCCGCCAGGCCGCGGCCGAGGTGACCTTCGAGAAAACGCACGCCGAACGCGGACATGCCTGGTGGGGCAAGGCGCCGCTTCCTCTTGGGGACAACGTCTTCGAGCGCATCCAGGTCTGGCCATCGGTGCTGCCGGCAGCCGCGGAACGGGCCGGTGTCGTGATGGCCGACCACGCCGGGTTCTACGAGACGGCGCTGATTCTGGGGCGCCAGACCGCGACCTGGTCGACCTGGGCAGGCTGGGGATGGATGCGCCGTGGTACACCAACACGCCGAGTCCAAGGCACGCAAGGCCACCCGCGAAGCCGGGGTGCGGATGTTCGACGCCATGGTCGACGCATGGGTCGAAAAGCTGACTGCTATGCTGCGTCCGAAGCGGCCGACGCCGAAAGATGTGACGATCAGCGGGCTTGTTCTAGGACGTTTCAGGACAGCGAGTGAGGATCGGCAACATGCCCAAAGCGATGATGACCCCCCGCGAGCGAGTGCTCGCCAGCATCCGCCACCAGGAGCCGGATCGCGTGCCGGTGGACCTGGGCGCGACGCCGAGCTCGGGCATCTCGACCATCGCGTACTACAACCTGAAACAGTATCTCGGCATCACCGAGGGGCACACGCGCGTCTACGACGTGGTGCAGCAGCTTGCCCAACCGGAGGATGGTCATTCTCGACCGGTTCGGGATCGACGTGGTCGATGTGGGGCGGACGTTCAACACGGTGGATGAGGATTGGTACGACATTGCGCTGCCGCCCGGTCCTGCCACCGGCGAGAAGATCCTTACCGTGCAGTTCCCGGCCTGGTTCCACCCCGTGCCGCGGCCGGACGGCAGTTGGGATGCCTACAGCAGCGATGGCACGCGCGTGGCCACGATGCCGATCGGCGCCACCTTTTTCGACGGCACCTGCCATCCCTACCTGGACGGCTACCCTGCCGATTACCGCGACCTGCCGGCGGCGATGGGCAAGATCCACTGGTCGGCGCTGGTGCATAGCCCGTGGGACAGCGCGGGCCAGCCGGATTTCTGGGAGCGGCTGCGGGCCAATGCCATCGCGCTGCGCCAGAGCACCGACCGGGCGATCATGATCGTGGCCGGGTGCAACCTGTTCGAGTGGGGCACCTTCCTGCGCCGCATCGACAACTTCCTGATGGACCTCGCCTCGGACCAGGCTGAGGTCGAGCGCCTGCTGGATGCGCTGATGGAGCAGCACCTCGCAACGTTGGAGAAGGTCTGCGCCGCGGTCGGAGACGTGGTTGACATCCTGCGCTTCGGGGACGACCTGGGCACCGATCAAGGTCCGTTCATGGCGCCGGCAACATACCGTAAGCTGTTCAAGCCGCGGCACACCATCTTGTGCGACTATGTTCACACCCACAGCGGGATGAGGACCTTCCTGCACTCATGCGGGTCGATCTACAAGCTACTGCCCGACCTGATCGAGGCCGGGTATGATGTCATCAACCCGGTACAGATCACCTCACGCGGTATGGAGCCGGAACGCCTCAAGCGTGAGTTCGGCAGCGACATCACCTTCTGGGGCGGCGGCGCCGACACGCGGCACATGCTGAATCACGCCACCCCTGCTGAGGTGAAGGATCACGTCAGGCGCCTGCTGGACATCTTTGCGCCCGGCGGGGGTTTTGTGTTCAACACCGTACACAACATCCTGCCAGATGTACCGCCGGAGAACATTGTGGCGATGTTCGAGGCAGTGGCGGAGTTCAACGAAAGGGGGTGATGCGACCAAGCTTGATTCTCCGTGCGTACTGCCACGTTGTCGCGACAGAGAATGCTAAATCAACCCATCTCAACCCTTGGAGGAGTTGCTCTCATGTCTGAGGAAAAGAAGATCACACGACGCGGATTCCTGAAGATGGCCGGCCTGGTCGGCGGCGCGACGGCAGCGACGACCATCGCCGGTTGCGCGCCCGCAGCCCCGGCGCCGGCCGCGGCCGCCCCCACAACTGCACCCGCCGCCGCTGCACCCACTGCGGCCCCGGCTGTCGTAGGCGCCGCGGGCACGTTCAAGGGCGTCGCCCTGCAAGATGCACGCCATCAGCGGCGGCAACTACGAAGAACTGTACAAGACCATACCCGCCTGGGAAGAGAAGACCGGCGCCACGGTGGAGATCGTCTTCAAGGGCAACGGCTTCGAGACCGACAAGCGCCTGGTGCAGGACTTCGCGGCCAACACGGTGGACTATGATGTGTGCTGGGATCACACCAGCTTCTTCTCGCAATATGTTAAGGCCGGCGGGTTGGAACCGCTGGATGCCTACTTCACAGCAGATGACCTGGCCGACTTCATTCCCCGCCTGATGGATGCGGCCCGCAAGGACGGCAAGTTATGGCTCATCCCGCGCCACTATGACATCTCGCTCATGCAGTACAACACCGATATCGTGAAGAAGGCGCCCGAGACGTGGGACGAGTTCAAGCAGATCGCGCTCGAGGTGACCGATGCGGGGAAGGGGATCTATGGCACCCAGTTCGCCGGCAAGGAAGAGGCGCTATCCGGCCGGTTCTACGAAGTGCTGACCGCCGAAGGCGGCCTGCTCTTCGACGATAAATGGGAACCGACCTTCAACAGCGCGGCCGGCGTCAAGACCGCCACGATGTTCGCCGACCTCTACAAGGCCAAGGCGATGCCGGCCGATATGACCAACTACGTGTGGGACGACGTTGCCAAGAATTTCGCTAACGGCACCATCGGTCTCTACACGGAATGGCCCGGCTGGTACAGCTTCTTCCAGGATCCCAAGAGCAGCAAGGTCGCCGGGCAAGTTCGACTACGCCCGCCAGCCGATCGGCGACGGCAAGATCCACAGCGGCTGGGCAGGCGCCCACGGGTTCTCGATCACGAAGGCCAGCAAGAACAAGGAAGCGGCTGCTTCCCTGATCAAGCATTTGGTCAGTGTCGAGGGTCTCAGGATAGAAGCCAAGACCGGTCTCCTGGTGTCCCGCCAGAGCGTGTTCGACGAGGTGGTTGCGGAAGCGGCCAAGTCAACCGTTGCGCTGGATAAGAAGCGGTTAGAGCTGGTGCTTTTGGCTGCGCAAGGAGGACTTCAAGACCCCGCCGCTCATCGCAGAATGGCTGCCGATGTCCAACGTCCTCTACCCGATCCTGCAGAAGATCATCCTGGGCGATGTGGCGCCGCAGAAGGGTCTGGATGACGCTGTCGCGGCGGTCAAGAAGCTGATGACCGACGCGGGGTACTACAAAGCGTAATACGCTAAAGGTAGTGTGCGCTTCGCGGGCACGACTGCCGCGCGGCGCGCACCCTGTGCCTCCGGCCATTGCGAACGGCCGCAGCCCCGGAGCAATCTCCCGCAAGGGAGATTGCTCCGTCCACCGAGAATTCTGATTGACGTCGTGTGATGGCCGAAATCCACGCACCAAGCAACACTTATCACGCCAACGAGGTAGCAGGATGACCGCAACTGTCCTGGCGCAAAAGACGCTGCAACGCAAATCGGGTCGTCCGTGGCGCTCCGAGACCACCTATCTGCCGGTGTTCCTATTGTTGCCCGGCATCGTGGTCTTGCTCGCGGTGGTCGGTTTTCCGATGCTCTATTCGCTCTATCTCAGCTTCACCAACTATACGCTGACCACCGCCAGGAACTTCCATTTCGTCGGGTTGGAGAACTACATCGCCCTGGTGAAGGACCCGGTCTTCTGGCAGGCATTCGGCCGGACCGTGCTCTTTATGACTCTGGCAACGAACCTGGAGTTCTTGATAGGGTTGGGGATTGCTCAACTGATGTCCAAGGTCATCCGCGGCCAGAGCGTCCTGCGCACCGTGATGATGATGCCGATGATGTTCGCGCCCATCCTGGTCGGTTTTCAGTTCAAATGGTTCTTCAACGCCGAGGTCGGACTGATCAACAACATCCTGTACTCGCTGACCGGCTCAGCGCATATTATCCCCTGGTTGATTGACGTACCCCTGGGTTTTATCGCGATCCTGGTGGCCGAAATATGGATGAGCACGCCGTTCATGGTCATCATCCTGGAGGCCGGCATTTTGTCGTTACCCGTCGAACCGTTTGAAGCTGCCGAAGTGGACGGGGCCTCGGGCTGGCAGAAGTTCCAGCATCTCACGCTGCCCATGATCATGCCGTTCGTTTACACTGCGTTGGCCATCCGCTCCCTGGACCTGGCACGGGTTTATGATGTGATCAGCATTATGACGGGCGGTGGACCTGGCGGCCGGACCGAGTTGATCTGGACCTATGTCTACCGACTCGCGTTCAGCGGGCACAACTATGCCATGGGCAGCGCCATGTCTTACATCACGGTGATCATCAGCTTCCTGTTTACGTGGTATCTGTTCCGCAACGTTCTCAAGAGCCGGTGGGAGGGGAAGGAATGAAAGTCGACGTTGCTCGCAAATCTGGCGAATTTGGTAATAACAGAGGCGGCCGCCGCCGCCGGCTCAACGATAACCTGCGCGACATAGCGCTCTACGTGATTCTCTTGGGTTTCTTTCTACCGGTGATTTGGATCGTCCTGACCTCGATCCGGCCTAATGTCGAGATTAATACGCGCCCCCCCATCTGGATTCCATCATCCCTCGACTTCGACTCTTACAAGATTCTCTTGGGCATGCCGACGCCGGAAGGCGCCTTCGGCATGGGCAGCAGTATTCCATTTGCCCGGTACGCCAGCAACTCGGCTGTGATCGCGCTGGTCAGCACTTTCCTGTCCCTGGTGTTCGGCACATTGGCTGGATTTACGTTCGCCCGTTTTTCCTTCCGGATCAAGAACAGCGTTTTTCTCTCGATGATGCTGGCGCGCGCTGTTCCGGGTGTGGCGCTCAGCCTACCCCTCTTCATATTGTTCGCCCGGCTGGGACTATCCGACAAGATCGCAGGGATGATCATCGCCTATACGGCTTTGAACATTCCGTTTACCGCCTGGCTGATGGATGGCTTTTTCCGCGCCCTGCCCCAGGAGCTGGATGATGCGGCGCTGATTGACGGGTGCTCGCGCTGGACCGCCCTCCTGCGGGTGGATCTGCCGTTGGCGCTCCCTGGCGTCGCGGCCAGCGGCATCTTCGCGTTTTTGACCTCGTGGAATGAGTTCGCCCTGGCCACGGTCATAACCCGCACGCCCGCATCTCGGACGTTTCCGCCTGCGCTGTATGACTTCACGGGGTCGTTTGTCACCGACTGGCGCGGTATGACCGCCATGTCAGTGTTGATGCTGATCCCATCGATCATATTTGTCGCGCTGGTTCAGCGCCAGCTGGTGCAGGGGTTGGCGTCGGGGGCGACAAAGGGGTAGTTGGCAACCGGAAATCACGGATTCTCTCTTGGCCGAGAGGCTCTTCCGCTGGGAGTCGGGCCGATGGTCCATCAACCCGATAATACAAAGACTGGGACAGGAGCACAACAGCCGCTCAAATTGCACTGGATCATCGCGGTCCGGGTAGCAGGGCTCGTCGCGGTGCTGCTCCTCGTGTTGTTCGCCTCAGCCGGCACGTTCGATTGGCCTATGGCATGGGTCTACGTGGTCATCACGGTCATCATGACGGTCGGCAGCCGGCTGTTGCTGCTGCGCCGCAGTCCTGACCTGGTGGCGGAGCGTGCTGGGTATGCCGAGAAGAAGGATGCCAAGGCATGGGACCGGGTGTTAATGCCGTTGATCGCGATCTACGGGCCAACGCTCATCCTGGTGATCGCCGGCCTGGATCGGCGCTTCGGCTGGCCGCCTGAGCTGCCGATGTGGATTGAGATCGCGGGCGTGGTCCTGCTTGTGTTGGCAACCGCCTTCAGCACCTGGGCGCTGCTGGTCAATCGGTTCTTCTCGGGCGTGGTGCGCATCCAACACGATCGCGGCCACACCGTGGTCACGGAAGGACCGTATCGCTGGGTTCGCCACCCGGGCTACGTGGGCGGCGTCGTGGGTGACCTGGCCATACCGTTGATGCTCGGCTCGCTGTGGGCGCTGGTTCCCGGCCTGCTGACCGCGAGCCTGGTCGTGCTCCGCACTGCGCTGGAGGATCGCACCCTGCAGGCCGAGCTGCCCGGCTACGCCGAGTACTGCCAGCGGACGCGCTATCGGCTGCTGCCCGGGGTGTGGTGACGCTTGAGTCGGCCCGGCGGGTGGTGGTGCTCTTTCGACTCAGCTTTTCGAAGGAGGCGTTCCCATGGACGAACTCGCAGTTCGAATTGTCAAATTGGAACCAATGCGCGTTGCCAGCTTCCATGAGTTCGGGCCAAGCCCCGAACACCTGGCCATCCAGAAGCTCGCTGACTGGGCCGCGCCGCGCGGCTACCTGGCGGATCGCAAGCGGCATCGCATCTTCGGCTTCAACAACCCGAATCCCTCGCACGGCAGCCCGAACTACGGCTACGAGCTGTGGCTGGTCGTCGGTCGGGAAGTCGAGCCGGCGGCGGAGGTTTCCATCAGGGAGTTTGAGGGCGGGCTGTACGCGGTCGCGCGGTGCGAGAGTGTCGAGAACATCACAGCGACCTGGCGGCAGCTTGTCGGGTGGCTCACCGGCAGCAAATACGGGCACGCGGATCATCAATGGCTGGAGGAACACGTCAACGACGAGTTCCCTGCCCCGGATGAGGAGCTGGTTCTCGACCTGTACGCGCCGATCGCGGAGTAGGAGAGAGGCGGCCCATTAAGGTGCTCGGCACCTGTCGCGCCTACACCACCACCTGGGTGCTCAGATCCGTGCCTGCCCGCAGCTCCTTCTCATAGAAGCCGAACTGGCACTCCATGTGCATGCCTGCCTTCTCGTATAATCGCGTCGCGCCGGTGAGGCTTTGCGCATCCACGCCCAACTTGGCGCAGTGTTTGCCCTGGTCATAGAGCGCGACAAAGCACTGGTGCAGCAAGGCTAACGCCACCCCGCGGCGGCGCCAGGGCCGGCGTACACCCAGCGAATGGATCCAGCCAGCGTCGGGGTCTTCCACCCAGCTCGTGTGACACAGCGCGGTGCCTGCGATCTCGTTACCGTCCACCACTACGAAAGTCAGGGACGCGTCAAATGAGGGGTCGGTGTCCATAAAGTGCAGCCACCCCTTGAGGTCTTCGTCCCACGGCTGCTCCACATAGCCCCAATGATCGCGGAACTCGTCGCGGATGGCCTGCAGCAAGGCGCCCTCTTCCTGGCCGCGGATGAACGGCCGGATTGCCAGACCCTCAGGTAAGGATGGCTGGGGCGGGGGGCCGGTGAAGTCGATGCTCATGCGCAGGTTGTGCCGTGCAAGTTGGTAGCCCTGGTCCAGCAGCAGCCGGGCCGCGGTCTCATCCGCGCTCATTATGAATTGCTTCAGGATGACCCTTGCGCCAGAAGGCGCGCGGGTCAGCAATTCGCGTCCGCGTGTCTCGGCCCAGGCGGCCAGCGCAGTACCGACACCGCGCCCCTGGTGGGCAGGATGCACCTGCGAGAACACAAAGTGGGTAACGTGCGGCTCGCTGTTCCACAACTCGGCCAGGCCAGCCATGCCCGCACCATCCGGCGAAAACACGGCCAGCGTGTCGGTCGCCAGGTTCATGGTGGGCTGCTGCCAGTCGCTCCGGATCTCGCCGGCCGCGATGCGTGGTCGGCCGGTCAGCGCGATGTTGTATGCGTTGAGCAGGTCTGCGGCCGCTTCCGCGTCGCCCAGTGTGACCGGTCGGGCCGTGTAGGCCGGCGGGATCGCGACGTCAAGTGACGTCATATGGTTTACCTTTCAGCTGGTCCCAACGCTTGGGACGCGGCGGTCGTCTCTCTTTTGACTATACGCCGGTTGGACGGGCTGGGTTGCGGCCGCAGTGTGCGGCCCGCACGCTGCTTTTGCATTTGACAGCGCCGGCGCCGTGTGCTAGACTCCCTCCGGTTTGAAGAAGCACGGTGTTACCATGAAGTGTCTTGTTTCTCAACTGCATCATCCTGGCAGGGGCAGGCGCCCGGCGTAGCCGGCGTCTGATTTGCGCTTGCCCCAGGACTGGTTGGATCTCAACCAGTCTTTTTTGTTAACCGGACTGGACACCATTATGCCCGACAGAACCTCATCCATGGATCGCCCCCTGCCCGAAGGCGTGCGCGATCTGCTGTTCGCTGACACCGCCGCCTTCCGCCGGATGGAGGCTGCGCTGCAGGCCACCTGGTCCGCCTGGGGCTACCGGGAAATCCACTTGCCCACATTCGAGTACGCCGATACGCTGGCGACTGACGTGGGCAGCCAGGTGGATGCGGAGCTATACAGGTTCTTCGATCGTCACGGCCGAACCCTGGCCCTTCGCCCCGACATGACGATCCCCACGGCACGCGTCGTGGGCACGCGACTGTATGACCAGCCGATGCCGCTGCGCCTGGCCTATACGGGCAGCGTCTTTCGCTACGAACCGCCGCGTGCCGGCCGCCAGCACGAGTTCAGCCAGGCTGGCGTCGAGCTGATCGGCGCGCCGGGCACCGTCGCAGATGCTGAGGCAGTGGCATTGGCAACAGCCAGCCTGCAGGCCGTTGGGCTGCCCGACTTTGGCATCACCCTTGGGCATGTGGGCTTCTTCCGCGGGCTGCTGGCGGGCCTGGCGCTGCCGGAACGGCTGACGGCCCGGCTGCAGGACGCGGTGGCGCGCAAGGCAGAAGCGGAGCTCCCTGGCCTGTTGGCTGAGGCGCCTGGCCTGCCGCCGGTCGCCCGGCAGGCGGTCCTGACACTGCCTCGCCTGACCGGCAATGCCAGGATCCTGGATGACGCGGAGGCAGTCTGCCTAAACGCCACGATGATGCGCGCGCTGACCGATTTGCGGTCGGTGGCCGCGTTGCTCGAAGCCTACTGCGTATCTCGCTTCGTGACTTATGACCTGGCCGAGGTGCGCGACCTGGGCTATTACACCGGCATCACCTTCGAGGGGTTTGCGCCTGGCCTGGGCTTTGGGTTGATCTCCGGCGGTCGCTACGACGATCTCATCGGTCATTTCGGGCCGCCCTGCCCCGCGGTGGGCTGGGCGTTGACACTCGACCGCATCCTGTTGGCCTGCGAAGTGCAAGGAATCATCGAGGCGGAACCCAGGCCGGATGTCCTGCTTGCAGCGTCCGCTTCGGGGATGACATGCCTGGGCTGGGCCGCGACTGCCCGCAGTCGGGGCCTGAGAGTAGAGGTTGATCCGCTGGGCTTGGAGGGGGAGGCGTTGTGGCAAGCGGCCAAGGCGCGTGGGATCCCCCGGGCAGCCCACCAGGCTGACCAAGACACTATCACAGTCCGCGAAGCGGCAGGCGCGGACTGGCGCACCATTCCGGCGGACGACTGGGAGGAGATGGATCGATGGCGCCGATAGCACCGCTGACCGTGGCACTGCCCAAGGGGCGGCTCACCGACGATGCGCTCGTTTGTCTCTCTCGTGCCGGCTATGCTGTGCCTACCAACGGCGACGGTGGCCGCAAGCTGGTTCTGGACGGCGCGGACGGCCGGCTGCGCTATATCCTGGTCAAACCGTCGGATGTGCCTGTCTTTGTAGAGTACGGCGCCGCCGATATCGGTGTCGCAGGATTGGATGTGCTGCGCGAATCCGGGCGCGATGTCTACGAGCCGCTTCAATTGCCGTTCGGACACTGCCGGCTGGTTGTGGCGGGCAAGGCCAACCGTCCCGACCTGCCGTTGCGGCTGGAGCGCAGCCCGCGCGTCGCGACCAAGTTTCCCCGGCTGACCGAAGCGTTCTTCCGCAAACGGGGCATCGCTGCCGAGCTGATCGTCATGTCTGGCTCGGTGGAGTTGGCGCCGTTGGTCGGCCTGGCCGACTTCATCGTGGATTTGGTGCAGACCGGCACCACCCTGCGGGAGAATGGCCTGGTCGAGCTAAGGACGATTCTGGAGAGTCAGGCCCTGTTGATCGCCAACCGCGCGAGCTACCGTTTGAGGGCGGGCGAGGTCAGGGAATTGATCGATGCACTCGCGGCCGTGGTGCGGGACGGAGCGATTGAAGATTGAAGATCGCAGATTGAAGATCGCAGATTGAAGATCGCAGATTGAAGATGGAGGCGATTGTGCCAGTGGTACGCATTTATCAGGCCGCGGAGGCGCGGCAAACAATCTTGCTCCGCAAGCCGTGGGAAGATCAGGAGATGCCGGACCGCGTCCTGGATGGGGTCGAGCGTATCTTCGGTGAGCGGCTGAGCCCAGCAGAGGCGGTGGCCCGCATCCTGCGTGACGTTCGCGTGCGCGGGGATGCGGCGCTGCGTGAGTGGTCGGCGCGCATCGATGGGCGATTACGGGACGCTCAATTGGAGGTTCCGCGTGATGCCTGGGCCGAGGCCTATCATCGGCTGCCTACAGAACAGCGGGGGGCGCTCGACCTCGCCGCGGAGCGCGTGACAGCCTTCCACCGCAAGCAGCCGATGGACTCGTGGGTCGATTCGGGGCCGGATGGCACGTTAGGCCAGTTGATCCGGCCGCTCGACAGCGTCGGTGTCTATGTGCCCGGCGGCACCGCACCCCTGCCCTCTTCGTTGCTGATGGCCGCCATCCCGGCGCGTGTGGCCGGTGTGGGGCAGGTGATCGTGTGCACGCCGCCCGGCCGCGGTGGATCGTCCCAGAATCTTCAATCTTCAGTCTTCGATCAATACAATGTCCCCGACCTGATCCTGGCGGCCGCGCACGTGGCCCAGGTGGATCGGCTGTTTGCGCTGGGCGGGGCACAGGCGGTTGCTGCCATGGCCTATGGCACTGAGACCGTGCCCTCGGTGGACAAAATCGTCGGCGCGGGAGGGTTGTTCATCACCCTGGCCAAGCGACAGGTGATCGGCAGCGTTGGCATCGATGGTTTTTACGGCCCGACTGAGACGGTGGTTATCGCCGACGATAGCGCGGACCCGGCCTGGGTGGCCGCCGATCTGTTGGCGCAGGCCGAGCACGACGTCCTGGCTTCGCCCATCCTGCTGACCCCGTCCAGGACGCTTGCAGAGCGCGTCGCGGTACAACTGGCTGCCCAACTGGAGAACTTGAGCCGGGCCGTGATTGCTGCAACCTCCTTGCTCGCGCGAGGGGGCATTGTCCTCACGGCCGACCTGGCGGAAGCAGTGGTGCTGGCCAATGCGTACGCACCGGAGCACCTGTGCCTTCTTGTCAGGGATCCCTGGACGTTAGTGGGCCAGATTCGCAACGCGGGAGGCATCTTTGTTGGCGAGCACTCGTTCGAGGTGCTCGGCGATTATGTGGCCGGTCCGAGTCACGTCATGCCAACCGAAGGCAGCGCGCGCTACAGCAGCCCACTGAGCGTTGCGGACTTTGTCAAGCGCATCAGCCTGGTTGCCTTCGGCGCCGAGGCAGGCAGCCGGCTGGCCAAGGCGGCTGCGGTGCTGGCGCGCGGCGAGAGCCTGACTGCGCACGCTGCGGCGGCGGAAATGCGTGTCTATTGAAGATTACAGATTGAAGATCGCAGATGAGTGAATCGCGTTTTGCTGAGCTGTTGCGGCCGCATATCGCGGACATGGAAGGCTACACGCCGATCTTGCCGTTCGAGGTGCTCAGCCGGCAGTTGGGCCGCGCACCCGAAGAGATCGTCAAGCTGGACGCCAACGAGAACCCCTACGGGCCAGCCGCTGCGGTCCGGGAGGCGCTCGCAGCGTATCCCTTCTTCCACATCTACCCCGACCCGGAGCAGCGAGAACTGCGTGCTGCGTTGGCGGAGTATACCGGCGTGCCGCCCGACAACATCCTGCCCGGTCACGGGGCAGATGAGCTGATTGACCTGCTCTGCCGGCTCACCCTGGGCCCCGGCGACGCCGTCGTAGATTGCCCGCCTACCTTTGGCATGTATAGCTTCGACGCCGGGATAGCCGGCGCGGCTGTGACCCTGGTCTGGCGCCGGGCGGATTTCAGCGTCGATTGCGAAGGAATCAGCGAGGCAATCACAATCGGCGCGCACAGGGGCGAACGGCCGCTCGTCCCTACAATCGGTGTGCCAAAGCTGCTTTTCTTGACCTCACCAAACAATCCGGATGGAAACCTGCTGCCGTTCGATACGCTGCTTCGGTTGCTGAGACTCCCCGTGCTTGTCATCGTAGACGAGGCCTATATCGAGTTTGCGGGTTTGGAGTTTTCTGTCGCTCACTGGGTGCTCGAGCACGATAACCTGATCGTCCTCCGCACCTTCAGCAAGTGGGCGGGCATCGCGGGGCTGCGGCTGGGCTATGGCATCTTCCCCACCTGGCTGATGCCGGCTCTGTGGAAGGCCAAGCAGCCGTATAATGTCAACGTGGCGGCGACGGTTGCAGGGCTGGCGTCGCTCAACCATCGGGCTGAGATCCAACCGACCGTGGAAGCACTCATCCGAGAGCGGGAGCGGCTACAGCGGGAATTGGGACGGGTGCCATTCCTTCAGCCGTACCCGAGCCGGGCCAACTTTGTCCTGTGCCGGGTGGTGGGGCGAGATGCGGCCGGCCTGAAAGCGGAACTGGCGGTCCAAGGCATCCTGGTGCGGCACTACGCCAAACCCGGACTGGAGAACTGCATCCGGGTGAGCGTGGGAAAACCTGAGCAGACAGACGCGCTGCTGGCAGCATTGCGGCAAGTCGATGCGTAGGGGCGACCGGCTGCTCGCCCCCACGCCAGAAATACGGAGGAACCATGCGTTCTGCGACGATAGATCGAACGACCGGCGAGACCGAGATTCATTTGACCCTGGGGTTGGATGGCCGAGGGCGAGCGAAGGTGAATACCGGCGTGGGATTCTTGGACCACATGTTGGCGTTGTTCGCCCACCATGGCCTGTTTGACCTGACCGTCGAGGCCAAGGGCGACCTGCAGGTGGATGCACATCACACTGTCGAGGATACTGCAATCTGCCTGGGCCAGGCGCTGGACCGGGCACTGGAAAATCGCGGCGGCATCGTGCGAACGGCGCACAGCTATGTGCCGATGGACGAGGCGCTGGGCTTCGTGGCTGTAGATCTCAGCGGCCGGCCCTACGCGGTCGTGGACGTGACCTGGCATGGTTCCACGCTGGGCGGTATGGATGCTGACCTGGTGCATCACTTCCTGGAGACGATGGCCACGCACGGCCGGCTGAACCTGCACGCGCGTGTCCTCTACGGCCACAACGACCATCATCAGGCGGAGGCCCTGTTCAAGGCGCTCGGGCGCAGCCTTGACGTGGCGACCTCGGTGGACCCGCGGCGGCAGGGTGTGCCTTCCACCAAGGGGATGCTGGCGTGATGGGCGGTTGAAGATTGAGGATTGAAGATTGAAGATTGAAGACCCGACGGAGGAGCCCTGGATCGCCGTTGTTGACTATGGCGTAGGGAACCTGCGCAATGTGTACAAGGCGCTGGAGGCTGTTGGCGCGCCGGCGCGGATCGTCACGTCGCCCGCTGGGCTGCGGGGGGCGGCGGGGATCGTGCTGCCAGGGGTCGGTGCTTTCGGCGATGCTGCCGCGAACTTGCGCAGCGCCGGCTTCGAGGCGCCCCTACACGTCGCCATGGACGCGGGAACGCCGTTGCTGGGCATCTGCGTGGGAATGCAGTTGTTATTCGATGAGAGCGAGGAGATGGGACAGCACACCGGATTGGGCGTGATCCCGGGGCGCGTCCTGCGCTTCGCCGCCGACATGCGCGGGCCGGACGGCGGGCCTGCGGGCCGAGCGCTCAAGGTGCCGCAGATCGGCTGGAACCAGCTCCACCACCGCGGGACGGATCCACTGCTGGCCGACGTTCCCGATGGCGCCTACGCATACTTCGTGCATTCTTACTTCTGTGCGCCGCTGGATGCCACATCCATCCTGGCGACGACCGATTTCGGGACAGATTATGCCTCCGTGGTGCGTCGCGACAACGTCTGGGGCATCCAATGCCACCCCGAGAAGAGCCAGGCGGTGGGGCTGCAGATTTTGCGGAACTTCGTGGCGATCGCTATGGGTGAAACTGAGGAAGGGAGTCGAAGGGGAAAAGTGACGATTATCATCTACCCGGCCATCGATCTGCGCGGCGGCCAGGTAGTGCGTCTGCGGCAGGGCGATCCGGCTGCACAGACCACCTATGGCGACGATCCTGCTGCGGCAGCGCGGCGTTGGGCCGAGCAAGGCGCTGAGTGGCTGCACGTGGTCAATCTGGACGGCGCGTTTGCCGGTGAGGCGACCGCCAGGCCTTCGAAGTCTGACAAGACCTCAAAAACCTTTGCGTTGCCCCTCAACCTGCAGCGGCTCGCTGAGATTCGCGCTGCGATGACGCTGCCGATCCAGTTCGGCGGCGGAATGCGGACATTGGCCGATGTGGCATTGGGACTGGAACTCGGCGCAACGCGCATCGTGCTGGGCACGGTTGCCGTCCGCGAGCCGGAGATCGTGGGCGAGGCTGTCAGACGATTCGGCAGCGATCGGATCGTCGTCGGCATTGATGCGCGTGACGGTCTGGTGGCGACGCATGGCTGGCAAGAGACCTCTGCACTGGACACGCTGACCGTGGCTCTGCGTATGCATGACCTGGGCGTCCAGCGGATCGTCTACACCGACATCGCCCGCGACGGCACCTTGTCCGGGGTCAACGTGTCAGCCACGGCGGCGCTGGCCCGAGGGAGCGGACTGAAGGTTATCGCCAGCGGCGGCGTCGCTTCCCTGGCCGACATCCGTGCCCTTGCCGGCTTCAAAGCCGACGGCATCGAGGGCGTGATCGTGGGGCAGGCGCTGTACACCGGGGCGATCGATCTGCGCGAAGCGATTGCCGCGGGTAGATAGCCCGAGGTTAGGTTATGCTTGCGAAACGCATCATCCCTTGTCTCGACATCAAAAACGGCCGCGTCGTCAAGGGTGTCAACTTCCTGGAACTGCGCGACGCCGGCGATCCGGTGGAGCAGGCGCAGGTGTATGATCATGAAGGGGCCGACGAGCTGGTCTTCCTGGACATCACCGCCAGCCACGAGCGTCGCGACATCGTGATCGACATGGTGCGCCGCGTGGCCGATACCGTTTTCATCCCCTTT
Organism: uncultured Chloroflexia bacterium; assembly: GCA_963774265.1. Lineage (GTDB taxonomy): Bacteria > Chloroflexota > Anaerolineae > CG2-30-64-16 > CG2-30-64-16 > JALOOB01. The sequence continues at coordinate 1,101,892 of CAVZDU010000001.1, forward strand.
ACGGTGGGTGGCGGCATTCGCACGGTGGATGACATGCGCGCCCTGCTGCTGGCAGGCGCGGACAAAGTCTCTATCAACTCGCCGGCGGTCCGCACACCCGAGCTGGTGACCGCGGGGGCGACCCGCTTCGGCAGCCAGTGCGTCGTCGTCGCCATCGACGGGAAGTGGCAGGGCGATCACTGGGAGGTGTTCATTGACGGCGGACGGGTGCCTACCGGGCTCGATGTGGTGGATTGGAGCCGGCGGGTCGAGCAGCTGGGCGCCGGCGAGATCCTGCTGACCAGCATGGACACAGACGGAACCCAGCGCGGATTTGACCTGCCGATGCTGGCCGCGGTGAGTGAAGCCGTATCGATCCCGGTGATCGCCTCGGGCGGGGCAGGCGAGCCAGCGCATTTCTACGATGCGTTGACAAAGGGCGGGGCCGATGCGGCCCTGGCTGCATCGTTGTTTCACTACCGGATGCTTTCCGTGGGTCAAGTCAAAGCGTACCTCGCAGAACGCGGCGTGCCGGTGCGACAAACAGCATAAAGGGAGATGTGAACAGCTCATGAGCGAAGTCCTACAGAGTCTGTGGCACACCATTGAGGAGCGGAAGAGCAACCCGCCGGCAGGATCATATACCGCAAAGCTGTTCGCGGCCGGCTTGCCGCGTATCGCGCAAAAGGTAGGTGAAGAAGGCGTCGAGACGGTCGTTGCCGGCCTCAGCCAGGGGGATGATCGGGTCATCGCCGAGATGGCCGACCTGGTCTATCATTGCATGGTGTTGTTGGCGGCCAGGAACCTGAGCTGGGACGCTGTGGAAAAAGAACTGGCCCAGCGGTTCAGATAGGCATGCGACACTTCACAGCTCGCGCAGGATTTCTTCGCCAAATCTTCAATCTGTGATCTTCAATCTTCAGCCGTCACTCTCCTCACTGACCACCGACAGGAGATGTAGGCCGAGATCGCGAAGCATGGTAAGCACCCCGTACAGCGCGGCCTGATCGACGACGACCCCGGACAGGATCGTCTCGCCCTCGCCGGTACAGGTCATGCTCAGCCCGGCGAACCAGGCGGACCAGTCCTCATCGATGCGTCCTTTGACGCGAATCTCGACGGTGTGCATCGTTCGCCTACTCGATCGTCACCGTGGCGGTCATGTTCCAGCGGAGGCGCTCCTCGTAATTGTCGGGCTGGACGACCACGGTGTAGGTCATCTCGCCCTGCTTCTTGGCGCCCATCGGTTTGATTCGGACGACCTTGCCGGTCAACGTCACCCCGGGCAGCGCATCGAACTCCAGGTTCACCGGCGCGCCTTCTTTGACCTTGACCACATCCAGCTCGGTCAGGTCGTCGGTCTCGATGTGCCAGGCCGCAGAGATCGGCCAGCTGCATCACCGGCGTCCCCGCCAGGATCTGTTCCCCGACCACCGGCGCGATCTCGGCCACCGTCCCGGCGAAGGGCGCCTTCAACTCGGCATCGCTCAAGGCCGGCGCGGGCCTCCTTCAGGCTGGCTTGCGCCGCAGGCCAGGTTCGCCTCGGCCGCCTGCACGGTCTCCGATCGGGCGCCCGCTTGCAGCAGGTCGAACTGCGCCTGGGCGCGGCGGAGCTCCGCCTCGGCCGCCGCCAGGTCGTCGGTCCGCGCCGGGGCGCTGAGACTGGCGAGCTGGGCCTGCGCCTGGCGCACCTGCGCCCGCGCCGCCGCCAGGTCGCCGGGCCGCGCGCCGCGTTTCACATCCTCCAGCCGGGCCCTGGCCGCATTGTAGGCGTTCGTCGCTTGTTCCAGCGCCAAGGCTTCGGGCCGGCGGCCAATATCGGACGAGCCGGCCACGGCGTCATAGACTGCCTGGGCCTGGCGGAGCGCCGCCTCCGCATTGGCCAGGTCGGCGGTGGCCGCGATCACCTGGGGTTGGGTGGCGCCTTCCCGGACTTGCTGCAGGTTGGCGGTCGCACCATCCACCACGGCCTGGGCCGCGGCAATGTCTTCCGGCTTCGCACCGGCTTTGATCATGGCCACCTGGCCCGCGGCCGCGTCGACGGCCGCCTGGGCGCTCTGGAGCTCCTCGGCCCGCGCGCCGGCCGTGAGCTCGTCCAGCTGGGCCTGGCTGCGTGCGACGCCCGCCTCGGCCTGGGCGACGGCCGCCTCCAGGCGCCCTTGCTGCAGGCGCAATAGGGGCTGGCCCGCCGCAACCTGCTCTCCCTCCGCCACGAGCACCTCCCCCACGATGCCGCTGACCGGCATGCTGAGCGAGGCCTCCAGGGCCGGCACGACCACGCCGTCGGCCACGACCTTGTCGGGCGCACGCACAGGCTGCGGAGTCGCAGTTGGCGCTGCGCTGCCCGCGGCCGGTGCACCGCCGGTGCATCCCGCCAAGGCGATCAACAAGCCGAGCAGCGCCAAAAGAACCCCCCACTTGCGTACGAATACAGAGAATCCACACATTGCCTGCCTCCGTTAGGATTGTGGATTGAAGATGAAAGATTGAAGACCCAGCACCGTTGGTCCGGGGCAGATATTGCATGTTCGACGTTGTAATCTTCAATCTTCAATCTTCAATCGTCAATCGTCATTTCTGTACCTATTCGTTGTAGGCCAGCACCTGGCGCACGCTGAGATTGGCAGCCTGCTGCGCCGGGGAATAGCTGGCCACGGCCGAGATCACGATCACCAACCCCAGCCACAACAGCACGCCGGTCATGGATACGATATAGGTCAACGTGATGTTCATGGTGACTTTGCCGACGACCTGGCCGATCACTTTGCCCAGGGGGTAGGCCAGCAGCACCCCGACCACCCAGCTCAGCAACCCGATCAGCACGCCCTCGACGATCACGACCTGCAGCATGGCCCCGTGACCGGCGCCGATGGCGCGCAGGATGCCGACCTCGCGGATACGCTCCAGCACATTCAGGCTCATGGTGCCGGCCAACCCGATGCCGCCGACGAAGGCCAGGAGGACGGCCATGCTCATGAGCAGGTTGGTCACGATGCCGAACAGCGTCCCAGCGCTGCTGCGCATCTGGTCGATGGTCTGCACATAACTGACCTCAAGGCCGGCCTCGACGAACCGGGCTTGCAGCGCCTCGGCGATCTGGACGCGCTGAGGCCGCGTCGTGGCGGTCGGTCATTATCATGAGAGAGCTGACCCGGCCCGGCGTGCCGAAGCGAGGAGCCAGGTACTCGTAGTTTGTATACCCGATAGCCTGAGGCAGAGCCCAGCGCATCACGCCTACGATCTGCCAGGTGGTCTCGTCGCCACTGATCTCCAGGACCAGTTCGTCGCCCACCTTGAGATCCGGCTCTTCAGTCAAAAAGTTGGCGCTCACTACCAGGGCGTTCTCGTCGTCGGGCGTGAGCCATCGTCCCTCCGCCAGCATCGGGCTGACCATCTTGCTGTCCGCGGGCGGGGCATTAATCGCCGATATCTGTGCCATCGCTGCCGTCGGGGCGGATGCGGTAGCCTCCGGCGCCGCCCCACCCCTCCACGCGCTCGACGCCCGGGACACTGGCGGCGATCGACTCCAGCAGGCTCAGGCGGTAGTCCTGGTTGAGCCCCACCTGGGCATCACCGGCAAAGTATCGAAAGACATCGTCTACGGTTCGCTGGAGAGACGTGCGCACGTTCATCACAGCGACGAAGGTGGCGCCGGCCAGGGAGAGGGTGAACAGGGTCAGCATCAGGCGGCCCTTGTTGCGAAAGGTGTTTCTGACCGACAAGGCGATCGGGGCCGGCAGGCCCGTCAGGCCCTTTATGAAGCGATCGAACCGGCTGCGGCCAAACTCGTTGCCGGTCACACCGTAACTGGTGATCGCCTCCCGCACGGTCACCCCGCAGCCGGACAGGATGGGTATCAGCCCGGCTCCCAGCGGCACGAGTATGGCGAGTGCCGCCTGGAACAGCAGCACCGGGAGTGAAACGCTGAACTCAGGCAGGTTGAAGTCGAGCAGGTAGGCCATGAGGTTGATGATCCAGCGGCCGGCCCAGTTCGCGAGCGGCACGGCAATGGCCAGCGCAGCCAGGCCAAACAGGACCACCATGCCCAGGTACAGCGGGACGATCTGGCGGGTTTGGGCACCGATTGCCTTCATCACCCCGATCTGGCGCGTCTGCTGCGCCAGCAGCGCCGAGATGGTGTTGACGAGCAGCAATACGCTGAGCAGCAGGGAGAAGACACCGAGCGCAGCGAGCAGGGCGACCAGGCCCTGATAGAGGGCGTCCTGCGGCAGTTTGCCGGGCGTGGGTATGTCTATCCGTGTCACCTCCAGCCCGCTTCTGTTCAATTGGCGCTCGACCGTTACGGCCACCTCATCGATGTGGTCTACATCGGTATTGGTCACCTGTCACCCGCACGAGCAGGTGGTCATAGGTGCGCGGATAGCCGAGCCATTCCATCGTGTCAAAGGTCACGTAGCCATAGGCGCTGCCCGTCCAGGGGGCAGAACCGTGCACGCTGTCGTAGACCATGCCGGCCATCGTCACTTTGCGGTTGATGCCGGACGGCGTTTCGACCAACAAGGTGTCGCCCTGCCTTGCGTTGGGTGTCAGGCCCATCGGGACGCCGGGCAGCTGTGAGGTGCGCTCGATCAGGATCTGCCGCTCAGGGGGAGGGTAGACGCCCGGGCTGGGCCAGCGTTCGGGGTCGGGGCCAAAGGCTTCCTCGCGCTGCAGAATGCCGATCCGTATGTTCTCGTAGTCCGATACGGCGTACAGACGCATGGGATACCAGGTCTCGGATTGGGGATGCTGAAACATGACCATGATCTGCCGGCGGCCTTCCGCCTCGGCTATCTGCGGCAGGCGCCTGATGACCTCTACCAGCTCGTCATCGAAGGATCCGTCGACATAGAGGATTGCGTTGGGCGGGTTGGCGGCCTCGTAGCTGACCACCATTTGGTTGGCGACGATGTCCCTCATGATGGCCACCGTGCCCACCGCGAAGACGCCTACCGCGATGGAGAGGATCACGAGCACGGTGCGGCGCTTGTTGCGCCAGATGTCCCGCCAGGATCTTGCGCCAGCGTGGGCTAATCACTAGGAACCATCCCTGTGGGATGGCTGGCTTCTCCCCACTGCGGCCTCGTGCTCGGTCAGCCGGTCACCTGCGACCTCATCGACAGCCTCCATCGCCGTCATAGACGCGGCCATCAGAGCGGCAAACTCATTGGGGTCGAGCATCGCCACTTCGGCGCCGGTGGCCATGGAAGCGCGTACGGTGGCGATGCTGTTGCCCCCGCGCAGCAGCTCGATCTCCCCTACATACTGGCCCCGGCTCATCCGCGCGATGACGAACGTCTCGCCGTTGGGCGCGCGCAAGTGAACCTCCACCTCGCCGTCCGTGATGATATAGAAGTTCTCGGGCGGCGCACCCTCCTGGATGACGGTGGCGCCGGGCGGGAAGGTCTGTCGCTCGAGCTGACGCGTGGCCTCGACAAGCTGCTGTTCTGTCAACCCCGGGAAGGCCTCGGCCAGGTATTCTTCGATGATCTCACCGTCCGAGATGATGACTGTGCGCGTGACCCGCTCCGCCAGGTCCCGGTCGTGCGTTACCATCAGGATCGTCGTACCCTGGTCGACCAGGCCCTCAAACATCCGGAATACCGAGTCGGCCGTCTTCGAATCGAGATTGCCGGTCGGCTCATCGGCGACCAGGAGCGGCGGATTATTGACCAGGGCGCGGGCGATCGCGACGCGCTGCTGCTGCCCGCCAGAGAGCGAGGCGGGCAGCTTGTCGGCTTGGTCGACCAGTTCGACCTGCTCCAGACACTGCAAGGCACGCGCTTTCCGCTCGCGAGGCTTGTACGTGTTGCAGAAGTCCATGGGCAGCATCAGGTTTTCCAGCACGGTGAGTGTCGGCAGCAACTGGAAGAACTGGAAGATGACGCCCACACGGCGGCCGCGCCATCGGGCCAGCTTGTCCTGGCTCAGCTTATGCACCGGCGTGCCCTCGACATACACCTCCCCGCGCGTGGGCCGGTCGATTCCGGTGATCATGTTGATCAGCGTCGACTTGCCGCTGCCCGACTTGCCGATGACGGCCACAAATTCGCCCGGCCCGATTTGCAGATCCACGTCTTTTAGCGCGGTGAATTCGCCGGCTGCAGTACGGAATACCTTACGCACCTGGCGCAGGTCGATGAGATGGTGCTGACCGGAGTCATCGGCCCCCCTTGGGTTGGCGCCGGCCGTTTGAGATCCTTGGCTGCCCTGGGTTCGCGCCATAGTAGAGCCCCCTACCCGCTCAAAGCTGTGGGCTTTCGTCGTACTCCTCGCCAGTGCGGCTCGCGGCGAGCTGTCCGCCGAGCCAGCCTCCAACGATGGCCAACACGGCATGGATCCCCATGCCCAGGTCGGGCCCCCACGAGAAGGCTCGCCAGGCCGCAACCAGGATGGCCAGCAAGACGCCGGTGATGAGACCGGCCTTGAGATGGTCGCTCTCCGCGTCCCGCGCGGCCATCCGTCCGCCAATGAAGCCTCCCAGCAAGATGAGCAGCGCGGCCAAGATCTGGAAAGGCAGGCTCTTGATGGCGGCGATCATCTGATCCTGAGGCGGCATCCCACGCGCCTGGAAGCCCAGCACTACGCCATAGATGGTCTGCAGGATCAGGTTGCCCACGACGCCGATGAGAAAGCCGACGAGCGTGCCGATGACGACGCGCCCCCATTTCACGGACGAAGAACCGGACGACATCCTGGACCTCCTCGAATATGCGATGTAATATTTGCTATCATTATGGCAACGAAGGAGGGGCGCGTCATGACCCGTGAAGGGTGATCTGCGGGTAATCTTGTGGGTGCACTTGCACTATAGGGTAGGATTCAGAGGAGGCCGAGCTTCCCGGCCTTGCCCGCTGCTTCGTGGCGCGAATTGACATCGAGCTTACGGTAGATGCTCTTCAGGTGGGCCTTCACCGTATTGGCCGAAACATATAACGAGCGGCTGATCTCGTCGTTCGTGTTGCCGCTTGTCAGCAGGCGCAGAACTTCGAGCTCGCGTCCGCTGAGGGGTTCAACCAGCGGTTGGCTGCGGGTCACTGCTTCCCCGTGGCGGTGCGAGGGGTCGCCCCGTAGGGCAGCCAACAGCCGGCCGATGAATGCCACTTCGATGTTCCGTGCAGCGGCCTCCCTCAGCAATGCCGCCATAGGCTGCCCGAGGTCGACGAACGCGCGCACATGCTCTTCCCCGGCCGCGAGAGCCAGGGCTTCGGTCAGGAAACCCAGGGCTTCGCGGCCGGAGAGACATGCCAACGCCTGCAGCGCGCGCGTGTCCACTTGCGCGGCCATGAAGCCGACATGCGTGAGGACGGCATCACGCTTCTTGAGTAGATCAAAAGCCTCTGCCCGACGCTCCTCGGCCAGCAACAGGCGCGCGTGCGCGAGACTCAACAGGACATAGTCCGGCAGAGATCCGATATCGTCCAACGGTGGTGACCGCTCGGTCAGATGGCGTGCTTCGCTCAGATTTCCTGCCATCAGGGCGATCAGGATACGATAGGCCAGCGCGTGACGCAAGGCGGAGGGAGATAAGTCAGGGCGCAGCGCCAGCCGCTCGACCTCCGCAACCGCCTGTCTGACAGCGGCCTGCTCGTCCCGGGCCTGTTCGACGAGCGCGAGCGTCCTTGCTGCAGCGATCTGAAGCTCCCCCTGGCCGCTTCGCCGGCTCAAGGCGACCGCCTGTCCTGCGTGAACTGCTGCGGCCGCCAGTTCATTACGGTCGAAGAGCAACTTGGCCAGGTCCGAGTGGGCCAGCGAGACGAAGGGCATATCGCCACCTAGTTGGATTACCTGCTGATACCCCTCGGCGGCCCCTCCCACGAAGCCCCGTGCGGCCTGGATCCTGCAGATGAATAACTGGGCTGCCAGCCCGGCATACTGGTTTTCCGACCGGCGACCCATCTCCACAGCCTCGCCCAGCATCTGATCTGCGCGATCCAGGTTTCCCGCGTACCAGTAGGCTATCCCCAGGTTCGTGGCGACAACGCCGCGTGCTTGCCAATTGTCGCTGGGCAGAAGCGCCAAGGCGCGTTCAGAGAGTTCCATCGCGCGCCGGTTATCACCCCTGGCGCGCGCGACATAGGCCCGTGCCGCAGCGATCGTGCCCGCAAGTCCATCGCCACCCTGGGCCGACTCTGCCAACACAAGATAGTCTTCGGCCTCATTGACTTGCCCGGACAGGATCAGCGCCCAGCTTATGCCGGTGCATAAATCTGCCCGCGTGCGAATGAGGCTGTCAGGCAGAGCCCGGTACCAACCCAACAACGTGGTGATCTCACCGTGCTTCAGCAGACTGTCCGTGAGGCGCGAGATGAGCGCTGAAGCCTCGTCCCAGGCGTGCGCTGCCAGCGCGTGTCGAACAGCGTCAGCAGGGAACCCATTCTCGGCATACCAACGGGAAGCCCGACCCCGCAATTGTGCGATGCTCTTCGGCGCCTGAAGCGTTAACCGGTGACGCAAGAGGTCAGCGAAGAGATGATGGTAACGGTACCACTGCCGGGAGCGGTCAAGCGGGACGATAAACAGGTTGCGTTGTTCCAACGCCAGCAGGAGCGCGGAGCTATCAGTGCGCCCGGTGACCGAGTTGCACAGCGGGGCAGACAGTCGATCGAGCACGGAGGTCTTCAGCAGGAAGTCCTGAATCTCGGCGGGCTGACGCTGGACCACCTCCTCCATGAGGTAGTCCAGGATATAGCGATCGCTGCCGGTGAAGGATTCGAGCAGGGACGTCACATCGTCACAGTGGTGCAATGAATGTGCAAGAAGCTCGAGGCCGGCAGCCCATCCCTCGGTGCGCTGCTGGACAGCAGCGAGCCCAGCCGCAGGCAGCTCGGTCTGCGCCGTGCGCCTCAGGAATTCGAGGGTCTCTTCGGCCGTAAACTGCAGATCGCTCTGCCGGATTTCCACGATCTGACCCCTGGCGCGCCAATTGGCGAGCGGAAGCTGCGGGTCGTCACGCGTCGCGATCACCAGGTGCATGTGGGGTGGCTGATGCTCCAGGAGGAAGGCGACCTGCATGTGCACCGCCAGGGCGGTGATGAGGTGATAGTCGTCGAGCACAAGCACGAACGGAAACGACACGGAGGTCAGTTCGTTGATCAGGATCGCGAGCAGCGCCTCGTGCGGAAGTACGGGGCGGCTTTGCACATCGCTGCGCAGTAAGGGTTCGATTCCCCGCCCGACGGCCGGATCGATTCGCTGCAGCGCGGCAACGAGGTAGGTGAGAAAGCGTGCCGGGTCGCTATCGCTTGCGTCCAGTGAAAGCCAGGCGACGCGCGGACCGCTGACGACCTCAGAACTGGGAACCGTCCCCTTGGGGCTGCGCGCCTGCGCTGCAGTGCGGCCGGTAACCCATTCTGCGACCAGGGTGGTCTTGCCATAGCCTGCGGGGGCGCAAACAAGCGTGAGTTTCCGGGTGAGCCCTTCGTCCAAGCGCCGGGTGAGTCGGGGGCGCAAAAGGTGCTCCGCTCGCAGGTGCGGCACGTAGAGCTTGGTCAGCAAAGGTGGACTGGGAATCGTCCCTGTGAGACTCGACATGTCAAGGCTTTCAAGAAAAATCAGCAGACGGTAGCGAAGCGTCTGCTGACGATCGAGGCCGCGCTACACAGCAGTGTGGCTGCGACTTGCTTGAGAGCCAATTCAATGACAACAGTGGCAGTGACGACGGCGTGAGCCCAAGTGCAGCCCTACTGCCTGTGATGCGCGTTTGCACAGACTACATCGTCCGGCCAACCCTCTGTCTCTGGCTAGTTGAAATCCTACATATATTATCGCGCCTGGAGGGCCTTGTGTCAATGGTTTTTAGGCGATGGGAAGGGCGTACGCATCTAATAAATATCATATTGTTTGCTTGGATGGTAGACGCGGCAGGCGGAATGGGCTATCCTTGAGTGGTCAGGAGGGTAGCCCATGAACGACGAGCCTACCGCAGCGATCAGCGAGCACTTTGCGAGCCTGGCAGATCCCCGGATCGACCGGACGAAGCGCCATCAACTGCTCGACATCATCATCATTGCGATCTGCGCCATCCTGTGTGGCGCCGATGACTGGGTCGAGGTGGAGTTGTTCGGGAACGCCAAGCTGACATGGCTAAGGACGTTCCTGGAACTACCCAACGGCATCCCGTCACATGACACCTTCGGGCGAGTGTTTGCTCGGCTGAATACCGAGCAGTTCCAGCAGTGTTTTCTGGAATGGATTCAGGCCGTGAGCCAGGTGACCCGCGGCCAAGTCATTGCGATTGATGGTAAGGTGCTGCGTGGTTCCTGCAACCGCCTGCTCGGCAAGGCGGGCATCGCCATGGTCAGCGCCTGGGCGACGGCCAATCATCTGGTGCTTGGGCAGGTCAAGGTGGACGACAAGTCCAATGAGATCACGGCCATCCCCAAGCTGCTGCAGGTGCTGGAAATCGCCGGCTGCATCGTGACGATCGACGCCATCGGCTGCCAGACCGAGATCACCCAGGCGATTGTCGAACAGGATGCCGACTACGTGCTGGTGGTTAAGAAGAACCAGGGCCATCTCTACGAAGACATCCACGCACTGTTTGCGGGAGCTCAAGAAGTGAACTTCCAGGACGTCCCGCACGATTACCACAAGACGACGGACAAGGCGCATGGCCGCCTCGAAATCCGTCAGTGTTGGACCATCTCGGATGGCAGTCTGGTGAGCTACTTGCGCAACCGGGCTGGGTGGCGCAACCTCCACACGATCGTCAAGGTCGTCGCCGAGCGCCGAATGCCGGGCGAGACGACGATCGAGACCCGGTACTTCATCTCCAGCCTGGACGGCGATGCCCGGCGCATGCTCAAGGCGCTGCGTAGCCATTGGGGCATCGAAAACGGGTTGCACTGGGTGCTCGACATCGGCTTCGATGAAGATCACCAGCGGGTGCGCAAGGACAACGGCCCGGCCAACTTCGCTGTTCTCCGGCACATTGCCCTCAACCTGCTCAAACAGGAAAAAAGTGTCAAGGCCGGCATCAAGGCCAAGCGTCTCAAAGCTGGCTGGGATGAGCCCTACTTGCTCAAAGTGCTCTTTGGTCAGGGCAATTAAGATGCGATTGCCCTAGGCGATGGGTGTGGGAGTGCTGCCTACTTTTGTCCGAGCCGGAAAGAGTGCACGTGGTCGTAACGTCGTCCCATCACCACATCCACCTGCCCGGTGCTCATGCCATAGACCACCGACCACTGCGTGGGTGACTCGGTCTGCGACACCGTCTGCAAGAGGCCCAACGCAGCATTGCTGTCGAGGTTTCCGCCTGAAGTTGTCAGCCGCCCGACGAGGGCGTCGTAGCGGGGGCATTGACCCGCAGCATTTCCGGTGATCGCACTGCGCGTGAAGTTGGTCGCCGCGTGCCAGGGTCCTTCGTTTGGCAATACGATGATCTGCCCGCCTTGGTACTCGACCAGTGCGGCGTGGCCCGTGCGGTCGGCTACGAGGTAGTGCAGCGGTGGGCCGCCCTCCCAGTCGATGTTGTAGCGGCCGAGGATCGCAACCGCCTCGTCCGCGCTTCCGGCATGGTCGAGGATCTCCCGGATTACCTCCAGCGAGTCGATGGTTGGTTTTCCGCGGTCGTGTCGGTCATCCGCTTGGGGTACGGCTGCCATGCCCACCGCCACGCCCGCCTCATTCATGCCGTCGAAGGGCCAGGCCGGCGCCTCAAGCAGCGCGCGGCGCTCGGCCAACGGCAACGTCGTCAGATCGATCGACTCGTCGTCGAACCCGAAATACCGCGATGTCCACCATGGAGACCGACGCATAGCCGCCTGTGGCAGGTCGGTCTGTGAAGAGCAGCAGCGCGGGGCTGTAGCGCCAGTCAAAATTGCGACCGTAGAGCCGGTTTCCGGGGTCGCCCGATGCGGCAAAGAGCGAGCAGGCCCAGCCGCCGCCCGCCGCAATGACCTGGGAGGTCCCCGAGTCCTCCCAGGTCTTTGAGACACGAGACGAGCCGACGTAGTGCATGGTATAGAGCGGATAGTCGTCCACCTTCTGCAAGCTGGCCAGGGTTGTCGCCTGGTCGGGGGTCAGGCCAGCCGGCTGCTGGACCGGTGCAGTGACCGACGCCGGGGCCTCGGTCCGGGGGCGCGGTGGCGTCAGCCAAACTGCGCTCAGCAGTAATACCGCCAACGCAATGAAGGCTAGCAAGAGTCGCCGAGGGGCTCTGGACCAGACCAATCCCATAGAAACCCCGACCAGGATTCCGAGCGCGACGAAAAATGGCGTGTTGTCGGATCGGACAAGCCAGCCGGCGAGCAAGCCAAGCGCCGCCCCGATCGCCAATCCCAACACCGCACCAACGACGACTCCGGCATGCCTTGACATGATATCGAGCCTTTTCACTTACTTCTGCGCCAACCAGCCAGTGATCGCGTGCCGGGCATCGATACTCCCTGCCCCCTGTTGAGTGTGCATGCTTTCCTCCGTTTCTGCTTTGCTCTCCAGCTAATAGGATACAACAAAAACGCGCTGTCGGCATCAGCCACTTGGGGAGTATGGAGATCGGATAGGTGGATAGTGGGCGGCTAACCCGCCTGGGTGGCCCTCAAACCAACCATCCTGACGGCTAGCCGGGCCACTGGGCGGCAACGAGCTGAGGCGGCGGACTACTTTGCGCGACTTCGGTCCCTCCTCTAGAATGGCGGTAATTGATCCGACGATGAGGGATCGCAACCGTCACAACTGGAGTATGCCCCATGCACATCCTCACCCTACTTGGCAGCCCGAGGCGACACGGCAACACAGACGCGGTCTTGCGGCGGTTCGAGGCGGCGGCCACGGGTCGTGGCCACGCAGTGACGCGTATCGACGTCGCAGACCAAAGCGTTGCCGGGTGTCTGGGCTGTGAGGCCTGCCAGGGAGATCTGACGGACCTGGGCTGCGTGCAGACCGATGACGGCGACGACATCCTGCGGCAGATCCAGGGAACCGACCTGACCGTCTACGCGGCCCCGGTCTACTGTTGGAGCTTCCCCGCGCAGATGAAAGCCTTGATCGATCGCCATTTCTGCACGGTGAAGTGGGAAGACGGGGAGGTGGCCGCGTCACTGCTGGCTGGCAAGCGTACAGCGCTGCTGCTCACCTGCGGTGACGCTGCCGCGACGAACGCAGACCTGACGCTGACCCTGTTCCAGCGCCAGATGCGCTACACGAGCTGCAACGTTGCGGGGATGTATGTGCTCGATAACTGCACGACGCCAGTGGCCGACGCCCATCGTGCCGACTTGCTCGCGCAGCGAATGGCCGCGGAGCTGCTGGACGCATGACGGCGCGAGGGCGCCTCAGGCACTAACCTGGGCATTTGATATCGCGATTTGCACCCGTTTCACGTGAGCCATTTTCCAACGCCTGTCGACCCATCGGGCTATGAGCGCCGGCGGGACCAGCCCGCCAATCACCTTCAACGAGCGATTGACCCAGCCGGGGATGTAGACCGCCTTGTCTTGAAGCGCCGCGTCCAGCGCACCCGCAGCCACGGCGCCGGTGTTCTGCGTTGTGAGATGCCCCATCAGCCCCTGCGCTTCGATTGCGGCGATGCATTCGGGGGTAGTAGGTAGGCCCGCGGGGCACAGCGCAGTCACCGTTACGCCCTGTCCCCGCAGTTCTTCGCGCAGCGCCAGTGAGAAATCAAGGAGAAAGCGCTTCGACGCTGCGTAGGTCGCTTTGTAGGGCATCGGATAGAGCGCGCCCAGACTGGCAACGTTGATGACGTGAAAGACATCGGTCGTGTCGCGGAGGCCCATCAGGGCGTGCGTCATTTCGATCGCGGCTTCGACGTTCAGGCGCAAGATATTGCGGATGTGCTCACGCGGCTGCTCGCAGAAGAGCCCCTCGTGATCTCCGCCAGCAACGTTGATCAGGGCGGAGAAGCGTGCATGCTCCGCCGCAAGCACCTCAAACAAGGCCGCGCGCTGGTCGGCATCGGTCAGATCACACGCCTGCCACTGGACTTGCACACCGTAGGCGCCGCGCAGACCCGTCGATAGTGCTTCCAATGCATCCGGGTGCAGGTCGGTCAGATACAGATGCCAGCCGCGACTGGCGCACTCGACGGCGAAGGCCCTGCCCAGTCCGCCGGTCGCGCCACTGATCATTGTGTAACGCTTCATGCCGTACTCCTTCGTTCGTCTAGTTTGCGGCCGCAATGCCGCACATCTGCTCCGAAAGCGTCCATAGTCGTTGCGCCGCCGATCCGCTAAGCGCCTCGCGGCTGGGCGACCGCGGTTTGCTGTGCCGCCAGTACACGGCGTGCGTATTCTGGATGGACGACTCGCCCAGCAGGAAGACGATGCCGCGAGCGGCTTCTTCAGGAGGAATGCCATCGGCGCGGCGCCGTTCCCAGATCCACTTCACCAGCCCTGGCGTACCCTTCAAGCCGATGTCGGTCTTTACCAGACCGGGGTCTGCAGCAAACGCGCGGACACGGGAGGCCGCGCCAAGGCGCCGGTTGAGTTCTGCGGTGAACAGCACATTAGCCAGCTTGGTTTGGTTGTATGCCCGCAGCCCGTTGTACCGCCTGCGCAACTGAATGTCACTCCAGTTGAGCACCGTGTGAGCGTGTGACTCTGAGCTGGTCGTGACGACCCACCGCGGCAGGCGCAGCCTGCAACAATGGCAGGAGCTCCAGTGTGAGCAAGAATGGGGCCAGATGGTTGACCGCCCACTGGGTCTCGAAACCTTCGCCGGTTAGGGTGAGCCAGTAGGTGAAGGTCCCAGCGTTGTTGGCCAAGCCATCCAGGGATGTGCGCCCGCGGTCCGCAGTGATGTGTCGAATCTCTTCCGCCAGCCGGCGCACCTCGCTCTGGAGAGTGAGATCGGCGGTGCAGTAGGCCACAGAACCAACATTTGAACGAATTGCGGCCAGTTTCTGCTCGGCCACGCGGCAGCGTTGGGTCGACCGGCCCACGCCGATCACATGAGCGCCCTGCCTGGCCAGTGCTTCCGCAGTCGCCAGCCCGATGCCCGAGGTTGCTCCTGTTACGACGATTGTCTTGCCCATGACTGAGAATGTCATTTATACCTCCCTTTCAACTTTCTGGCTGCAGGATAGCGAAAAGGAGGGTGCAATGTCGTCCCTCGAAAGGGACATTCCGGGGTGTACTGTGAATGCGGAGAGGGTGCAGTCTAGAGTAGCTGTAGATCGCGTGCGACGGCCACGGCTTGCGTCCGGCTGCCTACCTGGAGCTTGCCGTAGATGTTGTTGATGTGACGCTTGACCGTGCCGGGCGCGATGATGAGGCGATCTGCGATGGCCTGGTTGGACAGCCCCGCGGCGATGAGCCTCAGCACCTCAAGCTCGCGCTCGCTGAGTGGCTCGACGAGGGGTTGGTCGACTGCCCTTTCGCGGCGAGTGGTGCTTGAAACAACAGCGAGCTCCGCGGCGCGTCGCGCGTGTTGCACCGCCAGATCAGGCACACCATGTTCTTCGCACCAGGCCGCAGCTTTCCGGTGCAGCTCACCTTGCTGGCGGGGCGGAAGGGCGAGGCGCAGCATCTCAGCGAAAAGGACATGATAACGCCACCACTCGCGACGGTTGTCTAGAGGCAATAAAAAGAGGTTCGCTGCTTCCAGCTGCTCGAGCATGGCCTGGCTATCCTCCCGTCCGGTGACCGCAGCGCAAAGGGGCGCGCAGAGGCGGTCGAGGACGGCGGTCTGGCGCAGGAAGTCCGCGAGGGGCTCGGGCTGGCGGTCCAACACCTCGGCTAAAAGGTAATCGACGATGTAGCGATCATCACCGGCGAAGGCAGCGACGAATTCCTCTGCACCGAGTGTGTCGTTTGTTGTCAGCCCACTAAGCGCGACCCCGGCAAGCTGCAAGGCGGTGATCCACCCCTCGGTCCGCGCTGCGAGCGAGACAACCGCCGCGGGCGGGAGGCCTAATCGCAGGGTCTGATTGAGAAACGCTCCTGCTTCGTCGGGTGAGAAGCGGAGACTGCGCTCTCGCACTTCCGTGACCTGGCCCCGTGCGCGCAGGCGAGCCAGCGGCAGTGGAGGATCTTCGCGCGTGCCGATGATCAGATGGAAACAGGGCGGCCCGTGCATCAGCAAGAAGGCGACGAGGTCGTGGACGGCGAAGTTGCGGATCGTGTGGTAGTCGTCGAGCACGAGACTGCGCTCGGCGCCGTCCGCGGCCAGCGCGTTG
Source organism: uncultured Chloroflexia bacterium (assembly GCA_963774265.1). Taxonomy (GTDB): domain Bacteria; phylum Chloroflexota; class Anaerolineae; order CG2-30-64-16; family CG2-30-64-16; genus JALOOB01. The sequence continues at coordinate 1,118,009 of CAVZDU010000001.1, forward strand.
ATCAGGGCGACCAGGGTTTCCTTTGGCTCCTCAAAAGGAGCCGGCGTTGTATTGCGGTCTGGTTTCGAATCCGCGGCTGCCCGCTCAGGATGCTCTGAATAGCCCAACGCCTCGCCCACATAGCGAAGAAAGCGCGCCGGCTCGTTGTCGCCTTCATCGAGCGTCAGCCAGGCGACGTCCTGTTCGGCCGCGGCCATCCATTCTCGGATCAACGTCGACTTGCCGAAGCCTGGGGGCGCCGAAATGAGTGTCAAGCGTGCACCTTCGGCCAGTCGGACGACCAACCGAGGCCGCGCGATCTGATCCGGTCGGGACACCGGTGCACGCAGCTTGGTGGAGAGCAGCGGCTCGGCACTCACGGTTTGCCGGACCTACGCGATGTCAGAGGTTTCATCGTTCGCCGCGCCCGTCTCGCGGCGCACCGTCGGACGGCTCGAGGATGGTTCCCCTGTTGCCGCGATACGGCTGCGAAGGTCCTCGGCATGCCGCCGCAAGAAGGAGAGCAAGTAGACGAGACCACCCGCCAGCAGGAAGAGCATCACACCGATGCCCAGCGCGGGGGGTAGGAGCCCGGAGACAGGGATGAACACAAGGAACGCGATGGCGGTGGCCGGCCACAGCACATAAGACAGCCAACTCCACGCGGCCTGCCCGCTCCAGACAAAGAATGCGTGCGCCAGTCCGCCGAGCGCGGCAAAGAGCAGCGTCAGAGCCAAGGCAGTGTTGATGACCGGCGCAATGAAGACGGTGAGCGTGGCCAATCCACCCAGCAGCAGCAGATAAAGCGCGACCAGCAGGGCGGTGATGAGGAGATCGAGGCGCCGGCTCTGCAGGGCTAGTCTGAGTTGCGCGTCTACGTCGAGCACTTTGACGGACACCAGGGGGATCGCCAGATCGCGCAACCGGGCGAGTAGCCCGTATAAGGCCGCGTGGTCAGCCGCGCGGCCGCGTAAGGTAGACTCGCCCTTCGCCGCGGTGATGGTCAGGTCATCGAACCAGTCGGTCCACTGCCCGCTCGAGAGCCGGCCTTTGACGTGAATCTCGTAGAGAAAAGGCGGCTGGTCGAATGGTCGGCCATCCGGAATCATTGATGGGTTCGTTTGCATGGGCCTGGCTCCAGAGTCCTGTTCTCGCCAACCGTCGCGGCGGATGATCGGTGGTATTCGCAAGCCAAGTGCTGCGTGTACACTTATTCTGTCATAGCGCAGGCCGTGTGGGATGCACCGAAAGGCGCATTTGGGGTTGCACTTGAGTCTGCTTCATGTGACCGCCTTCGATCGCAATTGTGATGCGCATGGGTCGACTCCTTCCCTCCGGAGCGGGCAGGAATCGCGTAGACTCCCGCCCGTGTGAGCGCAGGGGGGCCGAGATCAGTCGGAGTGGAGATTGATGTAGCCCAGCGGTGCGCGCGCTGATCTCCTCAACCGGCATCACGTCGACCAGCCCGTACTCGCGCGAGCCCAGGCCCAACTTCTCGCCGTACTCGACGACCTTATAGGGGTCCTTGAGCGGGCCGTGCAGGTGCTGGAAAGGATGGTCCTCGGTATACCAGGGCTCCATCGAGAGCGGGACGTTCTCCTCGATCAGCTTGCTGCGGGCGATCATGTCGAGCGCAGCCTGACTCGATGGCCACGATGTCATCCGAGCCAAAAATGCCGACGTCGGGCAGGATCGGCAGACCGGTGAAACCGAAGCAGTCGCAGACCGGCGTCATGTGCGTGCCGATGCTGATGAAGGTTGTCTTGCCCGGCGCAAAGGTGGACAGGCTCAGGCTGACCGAGATGGCGCAGGCCTCCTGGAAGGCGTGGAAGTTGACCGGGTCGATCTTCCAGCGAGCCTTCCGGCGCCACCTGCAGGCAGCGGCCGCATTGGTTGCAGTTCTCGATGTGCAGGTGCAGGCCATCAGGGTTTTGCTTGTCCTGCACCACCGCGCCGTGCGGGCAGACGTCGATGATCGCTCGGCGGACCTGCGGGATCGGGGCACAGCTCGGGGAACCAGTACGGGTCGAAGTGGCAGGTGTCGTGCATCGCGCTGCGGGTCGGCTGCATCATGCAGCCCAGGGCCAGGTTCTTGAAGGCCCCGCCGAAACCACACGAGGGGTGACCCTTGATGTGCGCGAAGTCGATCAGAAACGAGGCATCCTGGATGCCGCCACCCACCAGCCAGTCTGTGATGTTCTTGAACGGCTGCGTGTGCCGGTAGTAGTAATGCTCGTCCAGGCCGCCGGTGGGGAAGATCGAACAGCCCAGGGTTTCCGCGGTGTAGCCGCGCTCCGCGGCGTCACCGGCCGACCAGTTCAGATCGACGATAAAGGGTCGACCGCCGCCATCCTTGACGGCCTTCACCACTCGCCGCACGAACACGGGATGCAGGGTTGAATAGCCGACGTTGCCGCCCAGGTGCATCTTGATGGCGACGTTTTCGCCCTTGACCCGATCGCGGATCGCCAGCTTATCGACGATCAGGTCCAGCTTGATCGGCAGCGTTTCGTTGGCATCCAGCCGGGTTTGGCGAGGCGAGGCATAGTAAACTGTGCTTGGCATAGGAGCTCCCTTTGTTTGACATAGCACTTGCTACGGACTAATGTCGCCGTCAGCCCGTGTCAAGTGACCGGTTTCACCAAGTATCCCCTGGCACGTGGACCTTGTCAAAAAGGCGCGGGCCATCCGGTCGAGTCATTCTATAACCGGGTCCTTGATGGCCCCTCGACCAATCAGGGGCACATCGGTCCCCGGCCTGCCTTCGGGCGGCGCGGTCTTCGCCAGGCGCACCGCGCAAACTTTGTAATCGGGAATCTTCGCCCGCGCGTCCAACCGGTTGTCGGTCAATACGTTGGCTGCTGCCTCGGCAAAATGAAACGGGACGAAAATTAGCCCGCGCGGCGATCGTCCCGTCACCAAAGCGCGCGCCGTGATGCTCCCGCGGCGGCTGACTACTTCGACCCAGTCGCCGGAGGCGATGGCGAGGCGTTCTGCGTCCTTCGGGTGCAACTCGACGGTGCATTCCGGCCAAATCGCGTCCAGTCTGGACACGCGCGTCATGGTGCCCCCGTGCCAGTGATACAACACACGGCCGGTGCTCAGCACGAACGGATACTCTTCGTCCGGCAGTTCGCTGTCCGTCTTCCAGGCCACCGGCCAGAACTTGCCCCGGCCTCGCGGGAACTCCTGCTCGAACAAATAAGGGGTGCCTGGGTGGTCCGGCGCAGGACACGGCCAATGCACACCGTCCTCACGCGCCAGCCGCGCGTAGTCGATGCCCCAGAAGTCCGGCGTGAGCCGCCGCATCTCCTCCCACACGTCTGAAGCGCTGGTGTATGACCAGTTTGCACCTGTTAGGGCTTCTGGCCGGTTCATTTTGCCCAGCGTCACTTGCGCCAGGTCCGTGAGGATTCGCCAGTCTGGACGCGCCTGCCCGGGCGGTGGCACAGCGACGGCCACCCGTTGCACGCGCCGGTCAGTATTGGTAAAGGTTCCCTCTTTTTCCGCAAAGCTGGCCGCAGGAAGGATCACGTCCGCATAGACGTTCGTCTCGTTGAAGAAGATGTCCTGGGAGACGAGGAATTCAAGTTGCTCGACGGCATGGCGTGCATGCGCCTGGTGCGGTTCGCTCATCAGGGGATTTTCACCCATGAGGTACCAGCCGCGGACCCTGCCCGTAAATACCCCGTCCACGAACTCGGTCGTTGTCAGGCCCGGCTGGTCCGGCAGTGGGACGCTCCAGGCAGCCTCGAATTTCGCGCGCACCGCGGGATCGGTCACCGGCTGATACGCGGTGTACACACCTGGCGACCCTCCCGAATCCGAACAGCCTTGGACGTTGTTCTGTCCCCGCAGGGGGTTCAGGCCCGTCCCTGGCCGGCCGACATGCCCGCACAGGAGTGCGAGATTCGTAAGCGTCAGCGTGTTGTCGGATCCGTGGGTGCTCTGGCTGATGCCCATGCCCCAGTACATGGCTGCGGCCCTGGCGCCAGCGTAGACGCGCGCCGCGCGCCGGATATCGGCCGCAGGGACGCCCGTGATCTCCTCTGCCCATTCCGGCGTCTTACCTACCAGGTCCGCCACGTACGCGTCGTAGCCTTCGGTGCGCGCGGCGATGAATGCCTGGTTGGTCAAGCCCTCGCTGACGACCACGTTTGCCAGCGCGTTGAATAGGGCAGTGTCCGTGCCGGGCCTGTGGCGGAGCCAGATCTCCGCAAAGCGCGTCATCTCTGTCTGCCGGGGGTCCGCCACGATCAGCCGTGCGCTATTGCGCTCCACGGCCTGCTTGAGGAAGGTCGAGATGACGGGGTGGGTCTCGGTTGTGTTCGAGCCGATCACCATGAAACATTCAAGGTTGCTCATTTCGGCGATCGAATTGCTCATGGCGCTTGAACCAAGGGCCAACTGCAAGCCGGCGACGCTGCCCGCATGACATAAGCGCGCACAGTGGTCGACGTTGTTGGTCCCGATTACGCCGCGGATGTATTTTTGAAGCAGATAGTTGTCCTCGTTGGTGGCCTTGGCGCACGCGTTGGCTGTGATGCTATCGGGTCCGCAACGGTCACGCAGGCTGAGAAGACGGTCCGCCACGGTGGACAGCGCCTCCTCCCAGGATACCTGCCGCCAGTCCTCGGGACCCGATGCGGGTGTGCGATGTCCGGGCGCCAGGAGAGTGCGCCGGACAAGCGGGCTCGTCAGACGAGTCGGGTGGTGCACAAAATCCCAACCAAAGCGTCCCTTGACACACAACCGACCGTAGTTCGGCGCGACGTCGAACGGTGCGTCCACGCGGAAAATGCGCCCGTCACGCACGTAGAGGTCAATACGACATCCTACGCCGCAGAAAGGACACGCTGATCTGACAATAGAGTTGGCCTGCATATGCGCCCCTATGGATTGAAGATTGGCATTTCGGTTTCGTCTTCAATCTCTAATCTTCAATCTCGAATTCCGTTCGTCCCTTGAGTGCGCCGGTCGGACAGACGCCGACGCAATTGCCGCAGAAGACGCAAGTCGTTTGGGGCATCGGGGCGCCGTAAGCGGTCGCCACGTGGCTGTGGATGCCCCGGCCGCCCCAGGTGAGCGCGTACGTGTTCTGCACGTCGCCCGCGCAGACCTGGATGCACCGCCAGCACATCACGCATTTTGAATAGTCCCGGATATAAAACGGGTTGTCGACGGCCACCGCGAACTCGCGACGCAGGCCGCCTGCGAACCTCTCTGGTTGCGCGCCGAGTCGCTCCATATACGCCAGGATTTCCGGCGCCTCGCTGAGATCCACCGTCGACGCCAACAATTCGAGGATCACCCTTCGGGCCGTCAGCACACGTTCGGTCTCAGTGTTGATTACCATGCCCTGCGCCACGGGCACCACGCAGGCCGGCTGCAGGTTGCGCGCGCCGACAACCTCGACCACGCAGAGACGGCAGATCCCGTTGGATGTCAGGTTGGGGTGATAACATAGCGTGGGGATTTCCACGCCCGCGTTGCGCGCAGTCTTCAGGATCGTCGTCCCGGCCGAGGCGCGCACCGTCCGGCCGTTGATGGTGAGCGAGATCAGATCCGCCATGATGCCTCTTACTTATCCAAAGAGTTCAGGCCAGCGGGCCTGGGCACTGATGATGGCGGTCGACGCGGCCTGGCCAAGCCCACAGATGCTTGCGTCGGTCATCGTCGCTGCCAGTTCCTTCAGATCGACCCAATCGCTGGCGCGCTTCTCGCCCCGCGCCCTGCGCGCCAGGATTTCGGCCTGCCGCTGCGTGCCCATCTGGCACGGGTAGCATTTTCCGCAGCTCTCGTGGCCGAAGAACGCACCGATGCGTGCCAACACGTCGGGAAGGTCCACCGTATCGTCAAAGACCATGATCGTCCCCGCGCCGATGGTGCCCCCAACCTTCCGGAAATCCTCAAACGTCAGCGGAACATCGAGATGTTCCGCGGTGAGGAACGTGCCGGCCGCGCCCCCGGTCAGCACACCCTGGGTGGTTCGCCCCTCGCCCAACCCGCCCGCCAGATCGTAGATCAGGTGGTGCAGGGGCATGCCGAACGGCGTTTCGTACACCCCGGGCCGCACGACCGATCCGCTCACCGCAAAGAGCTTGGTGCCGGCCGATTCACTGGTGCCCAACGCGTTGTACCAGATCGGACCATGCATGATGATGGACGGGACCTTGGCCAGGGTCTCCACGTTGTTGATCACGGTGGGGTGACCCCACAACCCCGCCTCCACCGGATAGGGCGGCCGCAAGCGCGGGAAGCCCCGTTTGCCCTCGATGCTTTCCATCAAGGCGGTCTCCTCGCCGCAGACGTATGCGCCGGCGCCCCGGCGAACTTCAATCTGGCATGCGAACGGCCCGTCTGCGGACTCGCCACAGAGATAGCCGGCCTGGTCCACCTGCCAGACAGCTTCACTGAAGCGCTCGTAACCCAGCCGATGCTCTCCGCGCACATAGATGAACGCGCGCTGCGCGCCGACCGCGTAACACGCGATCAGCAGCCCCTCGATCACCCGGAACGGATCGCCGTCCATGAGCACCCGGTCCTTAAACGCGCCCGGCTCGCTCTCGTCCGCGTTGCAGATCACATAGCGGGGCCGGGGGTTGCGCGCAGCATACTCCCACTTCAGGCCGGCCGGGAATGCGGCGCCCCCGCGACCCACCAGCTTGCTCGCCTTCATCTGAGCGATCACCTGCGCCGGGGTCATCTCCCGCAGGACCTTACGCAGCGCAGCCATGCCGCCCTGTGCGCGGTAGTCGGTCAGGCTGGTGGGGTCGACGACGCCGACGTTGGTCAGCGCCACCTTCACCAGCCCGCCGATCTTCAACTGCACGGGTACTGGCGTCCCGTCGAGCAGAGTGTCGGCCGTGGCGGGCGCGTAGCGCTCACCATCGACCAGCGCCGCCGGCGCGCGATCGCACAGCCCGAGGCAGCGGACCGGTTCGAGTGTCACCGCGCCGTCGGTGGTTGTCTGGCCCGGCGCGCATCCCAACCGCTCGCTGAGCGCCGTCAGCAGCGCGTCGCTGCCGCGCAGCGCGCACGGTCCATCGACGCACACGCGGACGACCTGGCGCCCCACCGGTTCGGTATGGAACATATCGTAGAACTCGGTGACGCCGTAGACGTCGGCCAGGGGCACCTGGAGATACGCGGCGATCCGTCGCAGGGCCGGCTCAGGCAGCCAGCCATCGAACAGCGCTTGCGCGTCGTGCAGCACTTCGAGCAGGATAGTTTGCCCGCGCGGGCCGTGCCGCGTCAGAATGTGCTCCAGCTCGGCCAGGCGATCGGGGCCGGGCGTCTTGGAGATCGTGGGTGAAGGCACCATTGCGTCCATGGTTGTTCCTGTCGGCGCTGCGCTGTGGGATCAGGTAGTGGACGAATTGTACCTTCGCGCGCGTTGGGTGTCAACGTACGCGAATCTGCAGCATGACGAACAACCCCAAGGTCGTGATGATTCCTGCAAGAGTTGCTTTATGCCGATTCACCCGCTGCGGGCTGCGAGTGAACAGTCCTGCTGACGACCCCTGCCCCATAGAGAACCAAGGCGCAGCCCATCGGAAACAACAGCTCGTTGACTCCCCAGCCAAGCAGCCCTGAGACCGACCCGGCAGTTGCAGGCGTCAGCAACAGGACGATCGCGCCAAATACCACCCCTACAGTCAGCCCCGCAGTCAAATATAGCGTTGGCCTGCTCTTGCGCTTAGCAAGGATCGCCAGCACTGCACCGAGACACAGATACTCCACGCCTCGCAGGGCGCCCAACGCGATCAGGATGGGCGAGGCTGGCGCAGACGCAATCGCGGATGTGAGTTCGGACACCGTCTTCTGGACGGCTTGAGCGGCGGTAAAGGCCAGCGGCGCGCTGATGAGGCCTGCCAGACCAACCCAAAACGGTTTGCCCTCCGACAGGACTTTGCCGATACCTAGCCCCCCGCATACGAGGAGCGACCATGTGACCTTCCCGAGTCCCTCGCTGATAGGCTGCAGTTGGGGGAGCCTGTCCAGCCGGATCACCAGGAGGAGACCCTCCATGAGCAGGCCGAGTAGGATCGACCACCAGGCGACACGGGTCAGGGTGGGGCGAAGGCCTGCGCGGTCACGTGCGGCCGCCGAGCTTGCCGGCGAGTGTTGGGTCTTCATGCTAATGTCCTCCTGGACCACTGATCCGACATATCTCCAGCCTGGACACTTGAATGGGTCTGGAGTCTGTATCGTGCAATAACTGTACAAAGTCTTCTGTGGGAGAGCTTCCTGAGCGCCTTCACCCGTTTGTCCCATCTTTGAACGAACGCGCGCTGGATGAACTCGTCCAACGTCGGCAGCTTGACCCGCTACACTGGCGCGACCTTGCTCATGTCCACTTGACCGAATATGGCACAAGCTATGCGCAAATACAAACGTTTCTTTGCAGGCGGTGGTATACTTGGCAGCCAGGTCGTGGATCGAGCTGCGGAGGAGGCTGAACTTGTCCGACACCGACGCCATAGTCGTCGACACCCTCACGAAGACCTATCGCGTCCCCGAGCGCGAGGGCGGACTCGGCGCGGCTGTCCGCAGCTTCTTCCGGCGCAAGTATAAAGACGTGCAGGCAGTCCAAGAGGTCAGCTTCCGCATCGCGCGGGGCGAGATCGTCGGCTTCCTGGGGCCCAACGGCGCAGGCAAGACTACGACGCTGAAGATGCTTTCCGGACTGCTCCATCCCACCCGCGGAAGCGCCCAGGTTCTCGGCTTTACCCCGTGGGACCGCAAGGCGGACTTCCTGCGCAGCATCACCCTCGTGATGGGCCAGCGCAACCGCCTGTCGTGGGACATCCCGGCGGCCGATTCGTTCCTTCTTAACCAGGCCATCTATCGCCTGAGCGATGCGGATTACAAGCACACGCTGGCGGAGTTGGACGAACTGCTCGAACTCAAGCCGATCATCACCAAGCCGGTTCGCAACCTCTCCCTGGGTGAGCGAATGAAATGCGAGTTGGCTGCGGGGTTGCTCCACCGGCCGCAGGTGCTCTTTCTGGACGAGCCGACCATTGGCCTGGACATCACCGCACAGGCGCGCATCCGCACGTTCCTGCGAGAATACAACCGGCGCACCGGCGCGACGATCTTGCTCACCAGCCACTACATGGCCGACGTCACCGCGCTGTGCGAGCGTATCCTCATGATCCACCACGGCCGGCTCAAGTACGACGGCGGCATCACCGATCTCTCGCGGCGCATCGCGCCCGTCAAGCTGATCGGCGTCGCGCTGTGCGATGGCGCGCGCGTCGACCTGAGCCGGTATGGCCAGCCGGTGGCGGGTGAGGCCGAGAACGGCAGCGGCCGGGCGCGCATCCAGGTGCCGGCCGACGACGTCGCCAGCGTTACTGCGCGGCTGCTGTCCGAACTGGATGTCCAGGATCTGAGCATCGAAGAGGTTCCGATCGAGGACGTGATCGAGGCCGCGTTCCGCGAGGAAGCGGAGGAGGAATCGCGCGGATGATCCGCATTTACCAGCGCTTCTGGCAGATGAACTGGGCGGAGCAGTGGCAATACCGCGCCAACCTCCTGATGTATCTGCTGTACTGGCTCGTCTCGCCCATCGTCTACCTCTCCGTGTGGAGTGCGGTGGCCAACGCCCAGGGCAGTGTGCAGGGCCTCACTGCCAACGACTTCGTTACCTACTACATGGCACTGCTGGTCGTCGACGTGCTGACCAGCGACATTACCCTGCATATCCTGGCGTACAAGATCCAGGACGGCACGCTGTCGGGCGAGCTGCTGCGGCCGGTACACCCCATCCTGACCGGCACGATGATCAACAACCTGGCGTTCAAGGCGTTGACTTTCGCAGCCCTGATCCCGGTCTGGCTGGTGCTGTACGTCCTCGTCCGGCCCGATTTCAGCGCGGTGACGCTCCAATCGGTGCTGCTGGCTATGCCGGCCATTCTTCTCGGCTATGGAATCAGCTTTCTGCTCGGGTCGACGCTTACCTGTGTGGCGTTCTGGACGACGCGCGTCTATGCGGTGAACGACTTTTTCTACGCGTTGGGCGTCCTCTTCTCGGGCCAGTTCGTGCCGCTGGAGCTGATGCCGCGGGCCATCCAGGGGATCGCGCAATACCTGCCGTTCCAGCTCACGCGCTATTTCCCGGTCCAGCTCATCCTGAACCGGCTGCCGCCGGAAGCGCTCTGGCGCAACTATGCGCTGTGCGTGCTCTGGCTGTTTATTTGCTTGGGGCTGTTCCTCGTGGTCTGGCGCGCGGGGGTCAAGCGCTTCTCCGCGGTGGGAGCGTAGCCCATGCATTACCTCCGCCTGTTTGTCACGCTGTTGAAGATCAACATTCAGCAGGAGTTGGCCTACCGCACCGACGCGCTCGTCAATGTGCTGGTCATGCTGATGTGGACCGGATGGGAGCTGCTCAGCCTGGGCATCATTTTCAGCAACACGTCCACCCTGGGCGGCTGGGATCTCGGTCAATTGATTGCCTTGTTGGGTGTGTTTCGCCTGGTTCACACGCTGATGGCGGCGATTGTCTGGCCCAACACGGAGAAATTCAACACGGGGATGCGCGACGGCTCGCTCGACTACACCTTGCTCCAGCCTGCGCCGAGCCTGTTCCTGGTCACTTTCACGCGGATCATCATCTGGCGCGTGGCCGACCTGGTGCTCGCCGTCGTGTTGCTGATCGTCGGGCTGAACATGAGCGGGAGCACCGCGACGCCTGCGAGCCTGGCCAGCTTTGCGCTGCTGCTGGCCGGCGGCATGGCGATCTTCTACAGCCTGTGGATCGTGATGATGGCGTTCACGTTCTGGTTCATCAAATTCGACAACAACGTGACGATCCTTCAGGCGCTGCTCGAAGCGGGCAGGTATCCCGCGACGGTGTATCCCCCTTGGCTGCGGCTGATCGTGACCTTCGTGGTGCCCATTGCAGTAGCCACCACAGTGCCCGTGCAGGCGCTGCGCGGGGAGTTGTCGTGGTGGCAGGTGCTGATGTTCCTCGGGGTAGCCGTGCTCGCTGTGCTTTTCAGCCTGCGTATGTGGCGCGCGGGGGTGCGCCGGTACAGCGGCGCGAGCAGTTAGGACTGGCTAATCTCTGGTTTGTTAATCATATCGGAATCGCGAAGATGGCACGCGAGGCGACGTATGAAGCTGGCGCCGTCATCTTTCGCGAAAATGATCCGGCGAGGGATCTGTACATCGTACGCGAGGGCCGCGTCACCATCCTTGATGAATTGGCTGGCCTGCCCCGTCTGCTTTAGCGGCCGCCCCGGCTTTGGCGCCTAACGTCCTGACAGCGCGCCGGCTGCCAGCCAAATCTGATACACCCCGAATCCCAGCAGGGCCAGCGCGGATAACCCGACCAGTCCGCGCGTCAGGCGAGGGCCGAGGCGACGGGCTACGCCGAACACGATGATGATGCCCATGAGGCTGAGCACCATGACGCTGCAGAAGCCCACGAGCATCGCGATCCCGTGCGTCGCCGACTCATCCCATGCCTTGAGCAGCAGCGGCCCCATCACGAGGCTCCACCCCAGCCACGGCCCCGGGTTCAGCAGGTTCACCAGGGCGGCCCGCACGACGGTTTGTCCATTTGCGCCGGAAGGCAGCAGGGACACGTCCGCGCGGAACGTGCGCCAACTCCGGAAGGCGCCGTATGCGAGATAGAGCAGGAACACCCCACCCGCCAGCCTCAGATAGATCAGCATGGTTGGGGGCAGACGGGTCAGGATGAATAACACGACGATGATGATCGGCCCGTCGCTGAGCAAGGGGGCGAATGCCGCGGGCAACGTCCGGCGCCAGCCGTGGGTCAGCGACTGGGAGACGAGGTAGGCCAGGAATGGGCCGGGCTGCACAGCGGATGCGAACGCGTAGCCGCCGGCCATGACCAGGATTGGCAGCATGCTTGACATGATGCTGCTTACTATAGGGTCAAGAGACGGCCTGCGGTATGATGAGCGTCAGCCTCAGGGGCGCCCAGCGGTTGGGCTGCCATCGCATCCCTTCGGTCGCTGCGGCCGGAGCTCACTGGGCGCTGCTTAGCTCGACATCCGCACCATCCTGGATGACGCTCAATGCGTGGCCCGAACGGCTTGTCACGTACACCCGGTTATTCGTCGTGTCGACCGCAATCCCTTCCTCTGCGCCCGCGGGCACGGCGATCTCCGCCAGCAGCGCACCGTCTCCGGTCCTGTAGACCTTGACGCGATCGCCGCACGCCACGAACAGATGCCCCGTAGCCGCGTTGAGTGCCAGCACGTATGGCTCCTGGCCGATGGCGAGGGCATCCAGCACCATCCCGGAAGTCCCATCCAGCACCGTTACCGTATGGCTGGGCCCGCGGTTCGCCACATAGAGATGGTTCGTTGACTGCTCGTAAGCCAGGCCGTACGGTGCGGCGATGCCGTAGAAGTGGTCCGCGACCAATCCATTCTGCAGCCGAACGATCTCGCCATTGCCGTGCATGGACGCGAAGAGTTCCTCACCGTCCGTGATGGCGAAGTGCGCAGGCTCGCGACCCACATACAGCGTGTTCTCCACCGCCAATGTGAGGGGGTCAAACACGGTGATGGTATCGTTGCCGAAGTTGGCGATGTAGCCATGGCCGTCGTGCACCGCAATGCCATTGGGCTGCAATCTGGCCGAAATCGACGTCACGCTCGCACCGGTTTCCGCGTTTACCACCCAGGCATTTTCCGTGTCCCGCAGCGTCACCGCGACTCGACCGGCTGCATCGATCAGCGCTACGCCATTGGGCGCGGTATCCTCGGCACCCAACGGGATCTGCGCCGCTATTGTAAGGGCGGGCAGCGCCTGCAATACGACCAACTGGCTCACCGTGCCCCCCTGCTGGGCCATGTACACCATCTGACCGCCTGGCTTCACCGCGACGCCGGCAGGGTACGCGTCCGAGGCGAGGTTGAGCGTCTGGCGCAGGTAGGGCTGTGCCGGGGGCGCACCTGCGGGGCAGATCGTCAGGGACGCGTCATCGATGAAGGTGCGGCTGATGCCGCCCGTCCCGTTGTTGTACGTGCCGAACTGGAAGCGCATCTGGCGTCCGGCATATCGGCTGATGTCGATCACTGTTTTCCGGAACGCATGCACGTCGGCCCGCTCCACCAGAAGCCAGTCGATTTTATCATCCTCGTACACGCCGATCGTGTAGAAGAAATCGACTGCGAAGGCTGCATTCTGCAACTCGGTCAGTGTGCTCGGCAGCGAGGCGCGGTCGGGCAGCGCAGATGCGGCAGCGGCTGCGTCTCCATAGGCGTTGTAGTGCCAGAATGAGAATGTTGCGTATCCCGGCGCGTTTGAAGCAAGGGATTCGGGGAAGTCGATGATCTGCTGCACCGGAGAGTAGCTCTTGATGTTGGCGCCACCCCAGGGGATGCCGGTTCGCATGCTCTGCAGGCCGCCGTGGACCGCGACGGTGACGTAAGCCGCGAGGACCGGATTCGGACGGATCTCCCAGCCGGTGTCACCCTCAAAGTCGCCGTTGGTGAAACCCTCATAGCATGCGGGCGGTGGGGGAGCAGGATAGTCGCTCAGGATCAGTGGTAGATAGATGTGAGTCAACGCTACGCCGGGATCGAGCTGCGGGGCAGCTGCCAGACCCGGGGTGATTGCTGCGAAGAGGACGACCATCGAGACGAACACGGCGAGGAATCGCGAAAACGTGCTTGTGCGGTCCATGTTCACACCCTCCTTTAGCCCACGCGTCGGCGGAATCGAACCAGGAAAACTGCAGGACGATCGCGAATACTATACAAGGATTGTCATGGAAGCGGGTTCCGGTTGATGTCGCTTCGAATCACCGTTCCCCAACCAGGAACGTCGGATCGACCGGCACCTGCATCCCCGTGGCCAGTGCGTTCGTCTGGGATGCCATGCCCACCACCGCCATCAGCTCTTCGTACTGCTCCGCGGTCATCCCCTTGGCCTTGGCCGATGCGGTGTGTGAGTGGACGCAGTACTCGCAGCCGTTGGCGATCGAAACCGCAACATAGATCATCTCCTTGGTCAGTGGATCCAACGCGCCCGGCCGCATCACCTCACGCAGCGTCTCCCACGTGCGCTTCAGCAGCTCGGGGTGGTTGGCCAATGCTTTCCAGAAGTTGTTGACATCGGGAACATTGCGGGTTGCCATGATGTCATCGAATACTGCCCGCACCGCGGGTGAAGCCGCGTCGTAGTCGATCAAGGATACGGTTGCCATCTGCCCCTCCAGTGGTCAGGGATGACGAAGCATGGCATTTGCGGGGCGCGCACGCAATGCGCGCGGAGGGCAAGATGCCAGGCCGTTAACGCGTCCAGTGAGGGGATCCATCGGAGCCCGGTGCGACGAGCAGCGGACTCAGCGCCCCGTCGGACACGCGCACACCCCAGAGATCGCTTTCGTCCCCGCGATCCGCCAGCCCGCTCTTGTTGCCGTCCACCCAGCGGCTGAACACGAGCCACTTGCCGTCCGGCGACCACGCCGGGTTGGACGCGAGCTGGCCTTTCGTGAGCGGGCGAACGCGGCTCTCGCCATTCGGGGCGACGAACCAGATATCGCCGTAAGGGTCCTCGCTAGCCTTCCGCAGGACGAAGGCGATCGACTTGCCATCAGGCGACCATACGGGCTGGTTTTCATCGCTTGTAGATGCAGCCACCGCCCGCTGGTTCGTCCCGTCACTGTTCATGATCCAGATATCCATATTCCCATTCTGACCAGAGGAGAACGCGATGTATTTCCCGTCCGGCGACCAGGTGGGCCATTCGTCGCGGCTCTTGTTGCGCGTCAACCGGCTTGGGCGACCGCCGCCCAAATCAGCCGTAAAGATTTCCGAGTTCGCGACGCCATCCGTCTCGTCGGTCGAGACGAATGCCAGGCGCTTGCCGTCGGGCGCCCACGCGGGATATTCATCCCAGGCGCCCAGCGAGATCTTTCGAACGCGGTTGCCTCCGGTCGCGGTCATCGTCCAGATATCGAAAAGCTCGCCCCCGCCACCGGAGTTGGACGAAAACGCAATCTCAGCGCCGTTTGGCGCCCAGCGAGGAATATGGTTTTCGCTCTCCTTTGTGAGGCGCACTAGTTGGCCGTTTTGCAGGTTGTAGGTGTAAATGTCGCCCCGCGTGTCCTTCCCGGAGCGGGTGAAGACCAGGCGGCCCGTATGTTGCGGGGGCGTACTCGTTGCCGTCGGCCGCTGTGTGGGTGACGCCGTCCCCGTCGGGGAGGCTGTCGCACTTGCAGTCGGCTGTTGGGTGAGGGTTGGCGTCGCCGTTGGTTGATCCGCAGGGGGCAACGTCCCCGTCGCGGTTGCGCTTGGTGGAGCAGCAGGCGGCGTGGTCGCAGAAGGTGGGACCGTGAGCGTCGGTGACGGTTGTATGACCATCTCACCCTTGCTGGTCGGTGAGGGGGACACCAGGGCTGTTCGCCCCTGATCATCCCCCCCGCCGGTGAGCCTGGGGAGAAGCACGGCTAAGATGCCAACGACGATGATGGCTCCTGCGATCCATAGATACGGAGGCTTGCGCGACGCACGGCCGTCGCGCTGGGGTTCAATCGCCGGGCTAACAGGCTCGAGCGTCTCTGGCACGGAGGGCTTTGGAGGGAGCCGGTTGGGCCCGGGTCTGGGTTCCGCAGGCGCGGCGGCGGTGGCCGGCGGCGTCCCCGGCGTCCAATTCTCGCCGTCGTGATAGTACCATTGCCCTGTTTCGTACCCGATGCTCCACCAACGGCCCTGGTCATCTTCGACCATGAATTGCGTAACGCGACTCCGAAGCTCCTCTTCCGAGAGCTGTCCGGCATCAAACTGCGCCTTAAGCCTCCGGTATTCGGCCTCTGCCTGCTGGAAATCCATGCTGAGCCTCCCAGAGGGTGCGCTACTTCGGCGGGTCGGTCGGCTTCGGACGCGTTCGCGGTGGCGGCGCCATACTCGCAATCTCTTTGCGCCTGAGAGCAGCGCCGAGCAGATCGGATGCCTGGCCGCGTGTGGGGTGATTTGCATCGGGACGCATTGTCAGCAGCGAACGGAGGGAACGACAAGCCTCGTCCCAGTGCCCTGCATCGAGGGCGGCCAGGCTGATGGCCCAAAGCTGAGCTACCTGCTGCTCGGCCAAGGCGCGCCGCGCACGTTCCAGCAAGCCAGTGGTTGCCTCGTAGTTCGGCTGTCGGTGCTGTATGTTTTGGAGTTGGGTGATCGCTTCTGCCCACTTCGCATCATCGAGCAGCCGGACGGCTTCTGCATAGAGCTGCGCGACCTCTCGATCGCGCTCCGTGGCTTCGATATGCTCGCAGGCAGCGGCAAGCAATCCATCGGGATCCCCGTAGTTCGGATCGATCGTTCGGATGCTGTCGAAGACCCTGATGAGCGGGCGCCACTTGCCCGCAGCCGCAAGCAGGCGGGCCTCCTGCCCCAGATCGGCGAGGGCATCCTGGCGCCGGGCAACCTCCAGCAGTGCAGCCGCATCCCGATACTGCGGCGCCAGTCCGATGAGTTCGGCCAGGCGGCGCGAAGCATCGCCCCAGTCACGGTTCGCCAATGCGTCGGCGCCGGAGCGGTAAAGCTCGGCCAGCCTGGCTTCTTTCTGTGCCTGGGTCAGGCGTGCTGCTGCTTCCCGGTAACCCGGATCCTCAGCGACGATCTGGCCGAGGAGCGCACACGCTTCATCCCACTGGTCGCTGTAAAAGGCGGCCAGGGCCTGCGTGTAGGCTCGTTCGCGGTGCGCTCCGGCCTCGGGGTCAGTGCGAGCAGGGGGAATCGGTGCGGGTTCGGTGCGCGTTTGAGGCGGTGTTTCCAATGCCTCCACATCGAATATTCGGCCATCCTCGCAACGCATGTAAAGGACGGGCGTGCCCCACTCCAGTTCATTCTCCCCCGCGAAAACCGCCCTCCGCGCCTCGGCGAGGGCCGCGTCGACCGGGTAACGCCGCGCCAGCGTGTCGTAGAATTCGTGCGAGAAGGCGATGGCCGCACTATCGGATATCTCGAATTGCATCGCGATGACCGCCGGAATGCCCTGCTGCAGCAAGCTCTGCGCGGCGCCGGCAAAGGGGTCGATACGTCCGGCGCGCGCTCCCTCGCAGGCATTCAGGACGATCAGGCGCAGAGAGCGATGATCGGCCAGCAGCATGCCGAGATCCTGTCCGCTCACAATCCGTCCCCGCCGGTTTTCGTCTTCGAGGACCAGGGCGCCATCCTGGGCAGCGTCATCAAAGCCCGCGTGGCCGATGAAATGGAAGATGTGGTACTCTCGATCCTTCAACTGGCGCTGCAGCCGCAACAGTGAGGCGACTTCCAGTCGCTCCACCGTCACCAGGCCCGCCCCCTGAACGTCAGCGAGCGCGTTGGAAAGCTGGGACCATTCCCGCTCCACATCCAGGGGTGGGTAGTCGGTGGGGCTCGCGATCATGACCAGTGCGCGCAGGGGCGGCTTAACGGCCAGGGGACGTGAGGCATCGGGAAGCTCGAGGAAGCGGACGACGGGTGTTTCCTTCGAGAGGCACAAAAAGCGATTGAGCGCTCCGTCGTAAAGAAACTCCCACGGGATGTCGCACAGTTCTGGTGCGTCGGTGAGGCGGAGGCGGAGGCGCAGCCCTGCGTTGCGGCGGCGCACCTCTGAGAGGCTTGCGGATAGGGTGTTTCGGATGGCGCCGCTGAACACCGTTTCAAAAAGCTGCCCGCCGAAGAGTTTGGCGGTTTGCGTTTCGGACGATTCCAGGCGCCGCATACGTCGTCGGGCGTGGCCCATGCGGAGGAGGAAGTTTTCCAGTTCCAGATCGGAGAAGGGCAAGGAGAATTCGCTCGAAGCCTGGCCGCCGGGCGAGTCCAACACGCGTGCGCGATAGCGTCCGGCGCCCTTCGGCTCGATCTGCAGGTCGAAATCGACGTAATCCACCGCGCGGCTCCTATCAGCACGGTGTTCGTACTGACATTGCACAGTATAGCGCGATGGGATCGCAGTGTCAATTGCCCTTCGTGAATCCGCGAATCGGGTTGGGGTGTCTGACAGCCATCATAATTGACACTCGCTCGCAGACGTCGTATGATAAAGCCGTTCCATCCATTGCACATTGATATTCACTTCCGCACTTCCTGCCCTGATTGCGATCGGTTGATGTCGCTCACCGCTGAGTTGATTGGGCGACGCCTGTTTTGTCGTCGGACCGTACGTCATCCAAGTTTACCGGGAGGAAAAATGTCCAAGCTCCGTTTCTACGCCGTCGTTGTCCTGCTGCTCGTCGTTGCAAGCCTTGCCGGCTGTGCACCGGCCGCAGCACCCACCCAGGCGCCGGCTGCGGCGCCCACTGCCGCACCTGCCCAACCCGCGGCGCCTACTGCTGCGCCGGCGGCGCCGGCTGCACCCGCAGACCCACTTGCGGATCTCATCAAGGCCGCCAAGGCCGAAGGCATGCTGACCACCATCGCCCTGCCGCACGACTGGTGCAACTACGGCGAAGCCATCGACAGCTTCAAGGCCAAGTACGGCCTGCAGGTCAACGAGCTGAACCCTGATGGCGGCTCCGGTGACGAAATCGAAGCCATCAAGGCCAACAAGGACAACAAAGGCCCGCAGGCGCCCGACGTGATCGACGTCGGCTACAGCTTCGGCCCGCAGATCGATCGCCGAGAAGCTGGTTCAGCCGTACAAGGTGTCCACCTGGGACACCATCCCGGCCGATACGAAAGACGCCGACGGCAACTGGTACGGTGACTACTACGGCGTCCTGGCCTTCGAAGTCAACAAGGATGTCGGTCAAGAACGTGCCGCAGGACTGGGCCGACCTGCTGAAGCCGGAATACAAGGGCCAGGTGGCGCTCTCCGGCGACCCGCGCGCCTCCACCCAGGCGCAGATGAGCGTCTATGCCGCCGCCCTGGCCAACGGCGGCTCGCTGGATAACATGCAGCCCGGCCTGGATTTCTTCAAGAAGCTGAACGAGGCGGGCAACTTCGTCCCCGTGATCGCCAAGCAGGCGACCGTCGCCAAGGGCGAGACCCCCGTGATCACTGCGCTGGGACTACAACGCCCTGGCCGACAAGACCACGCTGGCCGGCAACCCCAACATCGAGGTGGTGATTCCCAAGACGGGCGTCATCGCCGGCGTTTACATCCAGGCCATCAGCGCCTACGCACCGCACCCCAATGCCGCCAAGCTGTGGATGGAGTACCTTTACTCGGATGAGGGCCAGTTGGTCTGGCTGAAGGGCGACTGCCACCCGATCCGCTACAACGACATGGTGAAGCGCGAACGTCATCCCGGCCGATCTGGCTGCCAAGCTGCCCCCGGCCGATGCCTACGCCAAGGCCGTCTTCCCGACCCTGGCTCAGATCAATGCCGCGGCAAGAAAGCCATCGCGACTAACTGGGACAAGGTCGTCGGCGCCGATGTCAAGTAGCGCCAGCCTGTGGCGAGCACGCTGCAACCCACACCGACACCACCGCGGGGCGCGCCGAAGGCGCGCCCCGCGCTTCATGACCTGGGACTGGCTTGGCGTCGCGCCCTTCTTCCTGTTCGCCATCCTCTTCCTGTTCCTGCCCTCGCTGTCGCTGTTCATCGGCAGCTTCCAGGACAACCAGGGACAACTTCACCCTGGCCAACATCGCCGGGCTGTTCACCCCGTCCATCCTCAGCGCGTACTGGATCACCATCCGCATCAGCGCTGTTCACCGCGGTCGGCGGCGGGCTGTTCGGTTTCTCCTTGGCCTATGCCGCCATCCTGGCGGGCCTGCCGCGCTGGGTGACGCGACGGCCATGGCGACCTTCTCGCGGCGTGGCCTCCAACTTCGCCGGGGTGCCGCTGGCGTTTGCTTTCATCGCCACCCTGGGCCGGTTGGGGCTGGTGACAGTGTTGCTGAAGAATGTCTTCGGCTTCAACCTGTACGATCAGCGGCTTCAACCTGTACAGCTTTTGGGGGCTGAGCGTCACCTACCTGTATTTCCAATTCCCGTTGATGGTGCTGATCATCACCCCGGCGCTGGAGGGACTCCAGCCGCGAGTGGCGCGAGGCTGCCGAAAACCTGGGCGCCACCACGCTGGCAGTACTGGCGCCATGTGGCGCTGCCGATGCTGATGCCGTCGCTGCTCGGCACGATGATCCTGCTGTTCGGCAATGCCTTCGGCGCGTACGCCACCGCCCTGTCGTTGACCGGCGGGATGATCAACCTGGTGACGATCCTGATCGGCTCGCAGATCAAAGGGGATGTGCTGCACAACTCGGGCCTGGGCTATGCCCTGGCGCTTGGCATGGTCGTGGTGATGGCAATCTCGATGGCTATCTATTACGTGCTGCGCCGCCGCAGCGAAAGGTGGCTGCGCACATGAAGCGCAACACGTTCTGGGGCTGGTTCTGGACCTTCCTGGGCGTTCTCTACTTCTTCCTGCCGCTCTGATGCCACCTTGGACTTCTCGCTGCGCGCCAGGAAAGGACAGCTCAGCCGTGCTGGCTTACGAGCGCGTGCTGGCCGACCCGCAATTCAGGCGAGACCTTCGCTGTTCTCGCTGGGCATGGCCGTGCTGACCATCCTGGTCAGCCTCGTTCTGATCGTCCCAACCGCTTACTGGATCCGCCTGCGCCTGCCGCAAGCTGCGGCCGGTGGTCGAGTTCATCACCATGATGCCGTTTGTGATGCCCGCCATCGTGCTGGTCTTTGGGCTGATCCGGGTTTACAGCGGGGGCTTCCTGCCGCTGACCAACTTCCGCGGCCGGTACCAATGCCCTGCTGGTGGCTGCCTACGTGGTCCTGGCGCTGCCGTACATGTATCGGGCGGTGGACACGGGCCTGGCGGCCATCGACGTGCGCACCCTGACTGAGGCGGCCCAAAGCCTGGGCGCCGGCTGGGGCACGATCCTGTTCCGCGTGATCTTCCCCAACCTGCGCGTCGGCGCTGCTGAGCGGCGCGTTCCTGACCCTCGCCACCGTCATCGGCGAGTTTACCATCGCCAGCTTCCTGGTGGGCATCCACGCGTTCGGACCATACATGTCGCTGGTCGGACAGAATAAGACCTACGAATCGTCCGCCCTGGCGATCATCAGCTTTGCGCTGACCTGGGCCTTCATGGGCCTGATTCAATTGATCGGACGCGGCCAGCCGGGCCAGCGCCAGCAACTTGTGGGGGCAAGGTGACACGATGGGATTTCTAACCCTGACCAACATCTCCAAGACGTTCGGCAATAGCGTCGCGGTGCACGATTTCAACCTCGATGTCGAGCGGGGCGAGTTCGTCTCCTTCCTGGGACCGAGCGGCTGCGGCAAGACGACCACGCTGCGGATGATCGCCGGTTTCGAGTCGCCGACCACCGGGACCATCGTCGTCAATGGCGCAGACATCACCTACCGGCCGCCCAACCAGCGCAATGTGGGCATGGTTTTTCAATCTTATGCACTCTTCCCCAACATGACGGTGGCCGGCAACATCGGTTTCGGGCTCAAGATCGCGCAAGACGCCCCAGGCCGAGATCGACCGCACCGTGGCCGAGATGCTGGACGTGATCCACCTGCCCGAGATGGGCAACCGCTATCCCCTATCAGCTGTCGGGCGGCCAGCAGCAGCGCGTGGCCCTGGCGCGCGCGCTGGCGATCCATCCGCAGGTGTTGCTGCTCGACGAGCCGCTCTCGGCATTGGACGCCAAGATCCGGGTCGAGCTGCGAACAGAGATCCGCCGCATCCAGCAGGCAGCTGGGCATCACCACCATCTACGTCACGCACGACCAGGAGGAGGCGCTTTCGCTGTCCGATCGCATCGTCGTGATGAATGCGGGCCGGGTCGAGCAGGTGGGAGGGCCCTTCCAGATCTACAACTACCCCGCCACACCCTTCGTTGCATCGTTCGTGGGCACGCTGAATATCATTCAAGCGATCGTGCGCGACCCTGCGGAAGGCATCTTCGAGGTGGACCGTCAGACATTCCGCGCGGGCCGCGTGAAGGACGGCCTGGTAGCGGGTCAGGAAGTCAAGCTGGCCATCCGGCCGGAGATCATCAGCATGGACCCGGAGCCGGGGGCCAACAAGCTGAGCGGACAGGTTGAGAGCGTGGTCTTTCTCGGCTCCATCGTCCGCACGCGGCTCAATTTGGGCGCCAACAACCTCTTTTTCGACACCTTCAGTCATCCCCGGCTGGTCTTGCCTCAGGTGGGCGAGACGATCACCGTTGGATTCCCGGCGGAGGCTTGCCTGCTCCAGGCTTAGTGGCACCCAGGGGCAAATGCACTGGAACCACTTCACGCGTTACCTCGTCTGTAATTCAGCGTCAATTGAGTTGCAGGAGGGGTGCAATGCGTTCACGAAGATTTGGTCTGTTTGCCTTGTTCGCCGCAGCGATCATCGTTCTCAGCTCGGGCACACCGCTTATGGCGGCCGGTTTCGCATCCGAGGCCGCCGATGAGTCGCACGCCGCGACCGTCTACACCGTACGGCAAGGCGATACGCTCAACAAAATCGCGATCCGCTTCGGCGTGACTGTCGGCGCCATCGTACGCGCTAATCCACAGATCACTAACCCTAACCGCATCTACGTCAATCAGCGGATCAACATCCCGTCCGCCGGTTCGCAGCCGCCTGCGGGCATGCAGCGGATCAATATCTACATGATCGGCCTGGAGGGTGGAACCGTGGGGTGTGGCGACCAGGTCGTCGCGGTGCGGCGCGATATCCCGAAGACGCCTGCACCACTGACGGCCGCACTGAACCTGCAGCTGGCCCAGAAGAGCCAGTACTACGGCGAGTCGGGACTGTACAACGCGCTTTACCAGTCCAACCTGCGGATTGCGAGCATCAGCCGGAACGGGACAGCGTGGACCATCCGCCTGACCGGGAGCCTGGTTCTCGGCGGCGTCTGCGACGGCCCGCGAGTCAAGGCGCAACTGGAGCAGACCGCTTTGCAATTCAGCACCGTCAAGAGCGTCCAGTACTATGTTAACGGGAAGACGCTCGAGAGCCTGATCTCCGGCAAGTAAACTGGCAGGTACTTGTCGTTCCGATTTGCGTAGTCACGCGCTTCATGGCACACTGTATGCGTTATTTAGTGGAGGTTACACGCATGACAGACAGGATCGCAGCCTAAAGAGTCTCACCCCGCTTCTCCCTTTGAGGAGAAACCACCTCGCGCGTGGTCCACGCTGCGAGGGCGATGGCGGGGCGCGCGCCTGCTGTGATCATGTCGCCCATATATTCTGAGAGCGTCTTCAACGCCACAGGCAGTCCGCTTGTGGCGTTTTTGGTTAACAACAGCCGGCCCGCCCCAGTGCTATACCGAGGCAAGTCTATGCTTACAGTGAGAGATATCACCAAGTGGTTCGGCGACGTGAAGGTCCTGGACCGCGTCAATTTCACGCTCAACCGGGGCGAGGCCGCGGGACTGATCGGTCCCAATGGGTCGGGGAAGACAACATTGCTGCGGATCCTTACGGCACAGCTCGCGCCCGATCGCGGACACGTTGCGCTTTCGCCAGGCTCCGCGCGCATCGGGTACCTGGCCCAGGCGCTGGAGTTTGCCCCTGGCGCAACGGTCAGCGACGTGCTCGCCGCAGCAGAGGGAGAACGCGAGGCGGCAGAGGCACGGCTCGCACATCTGGCAGAAGCCGTTACTGCGGCCACTAATAGCAATCTCCCTGCTGCCATGGCTGAGTATGACCGGGCGCTGGCCGAGTTCCAGGCGCTGGGTGGCGGTGCGCGGTATGCCGATGCATCGGCCGTGTTGGCCGGGCTGGGCATGGCGGACGTGAGCCACGAGCGGCTTGTCGCCAGCCTGAGCGGCGGGCAGAAAACGCGACTCGGCCTGGCGCGCCTGCTCCTATCCGAGCCGGACCTGCTTCTGCTCGACGAGCCGACCAACCACCTCGACATCGTCGCGCTGGAGTGGCTGGAGACCTATCTCGCCAGTTACCCGGGCGCGGTGCTGATCGTCTCGCACGACCGTGCGTTTCTCGACCGGTCGATCACGCGTATCCTGGCGCTGGATGACGTCACGCACATGTTGAAGGAGTATGCGGGTGGCTACAGCGAGTATGCACTCGCGATCGACCGTGAGCTGGACAAGCAGTGGACCGCATACCGGGAGCAACAGGAACGCTTTCGCAAACTTGAAAGCTCCATCCGCCGGTTGAGCAACCAGGCCAAGAACATCGAAGGCGAGACGATCCACTTCTACTGGCGGCGCATCGCCAAGGATCTGGCACGGCGCGCAGTCGTGCAAAAGGAACGGCTGGAGCGGATGATTGACAGCGAAGATGCGATCGACAAGCCGGGCCAGACGTGGAAAATGAAGCTGGAGTTTCTCGACACGCCGCGCAGCGGGCAGGACGTGCTCCATGTGCAGGATCTGCGTTTTGGCTACGGCTCGCGTGTGCTGCTTGATGAAGTGAATTTACATCTGGGCTTGGGAGAGCGCGCGGTGCTGATCGGTCCGAATGGCGCGGGCAAGACAACGCTGCTCAGGCTGGTCATGGGTCAACTCCAACCATGGGCCGGCACGGTGCGGCTGGGACGGGGCGTCAAGATTGGCTATATGGCGCAGGAACAGGAGAATCTGGATCTGAAGTCTACGCCATTACAATTGATCCGGGAGGCCGCGGCGTTGGATGAGACTGAGGCGCGCTCGTTCCTGCATTACTTCCTTTTTGCAGGGGATGAGGTGTTCGTTCCCGTCGGCCGGCTGAGCTTTGGGGAGCGGAGTCGATTGAGCCTGGCGCGGCTGGCGGTGCAGGGGTGCAACTTCTTGCTGCTCGACGAGCCGGTGAATCACCTGGACATCCCCTCGCGCGAACGCTTCGAGCAAGCCATCGCGCGTTTCCGGGGGACCGTGCTCGCTGTGGTCCATGACCGCTATTTCATCGAGCGGCTGGCGACCGCGGTGTGGGTCATGGAGGGGGAAAAGGTGCGTATGGGATGGGACGAAGGGGCGACGTCTCTCAGGTGAGGGTCGTCCCTACTTGCAGCCCATCCTCTTTGTGGCATACTGCGCATATGTCATTCTGGCCGTTCGTCCGCGATGATCAGGCTGAGGCGCGCGTGGCCCGTCCCACCGACCGGGCCGCGCTGGCTTCGTTGCTCGCGCGCACCTGGCGACGGCATGGCAGACGCGGCGCTCGAAGATCAGGCCGAGCTCCTCTACAATGGAATCAGCACCATCTTGCCGTCGCGCGACGATGCGCAGGGTTTCCTGGGCTTCCATCTTCGCGCACCTTCCGGCGACCCGCCGCAGATGTGGGTGGATCTGAACCTCGCCGCGGTGGAGCCGAGTGGACGCGTGGACGGTGCGTTGACGCCGCTGGTAAAGGCAGCCATGCCTGCGTTGCGACATGCAGGGGCTAACGGCATCGTGTGCCTGGCGCCGCCAGGATGGCTGCAGGAAGGCCTGGCACGGGCTGGCTTTGCCGAGGAGGACCAGGTCATCACCTATGCATACACAGACTATCTCCGGCTGCTGCCGGCGGACCAGTCCGCGACGTTGCGAGGGGCCAACGGAGGCGATGCGGATGCAGTGCTTCAGGTCAACGCGCTGGCGTTCGGTCCGTTCTGGCAATATGACGATCCTGTGGTCCTGGGTTGGATGCTCACCGCGGATCGTGCGGTGGTGGCCGAGGCGGGCGAGGAGATTGGGGGATTTGCGATCACGACGACTGGATTGGCCGGGAGTTACGCCCATCTGATCCGTGTCGCCACGCATCCACGCTTCCGGGGTCGTGGCATCGGCCGCCAACTCGTCATCGACTCCGTAGATTTCGCCCGCGACGTCGGTGCGCCCGGCCTTGCGCTCAACACGCAAGCCAGCAACCGGATCTCGCGCCGCCTCTACGAATCACTGGGATTCCGCCTTACAGGTCATTCGCTTGCGGTTATGGTGTATCGGTTATAGGGAGACGGACCCGTGTGGACCGATCGGTGCAGCGTAGGCGCGTTGACACACGGTGGTGGGCGTGTTACCCTTCGTAAGGGTGTGAAACAGATGGGGTGATTTGTCATTTATGGAAGCCTGGTATGCACTATACACCAAACCGAACGCTGAAGCGCAGGTCGCCAGAGCGCTGGAGGCGCGCGGGTTCAGGTTTTTCCTCCCCTTGCTCCCCCCATCTGGCCGGCAAGGCCGCATCCAACCCCTCTTTCCGGCATACCTGTTTGTGCACTGCGATCTGTCCGAGGTCACGGCGGATTCACTTCAATGGCTTCCCGGCTTGCGGCGTGTCGTGGGCTTCGCTGGTAAGCCAGCCGTCGTGCCACCCGAAGCTGTCGAGATGATGATGCAGGAACTGGCGGAGATTGAGGCTGCGGGTGGGCTGTTGAAGCACCAATTCAAGCCCGGCGACACGGTCGTGATCGACAGCGGCCCACTGGCTGGGTTGCGGGGCGTATTCCAGGGCCCGTTGGGTCCTGCGGAGCGAGTTCATATCCTCGTCCGCTTCTTGGGCGAGACCAACAGGGCGGAGGTGCCCGTCGACGCGCTGCGCAAAGCCAGCGACGATGATTTTGGTCCCCGGCGCAGGCGCGGCACGCGTGGCCATGGCCGCCGGATCAACTACGAGTCATAGCCCTCTCGGAGCGCGCGTTTTTATGCCACAATGGCGTCGCACCCTGTACACCGTCTGGATCACGCAATTCATTGGGGTCGCCGGCTTTTCGTTCGTCATGCCCTTCATCCCCTACTACATCCAGGAATTGGGTATTACCGACCTGGCCGAGGTCGGCATCTGGTCCGGCTTGGTCACCTCCGCACAGGCCATCAGCATGGCAATCATGGCGCCGATTTGGGGCACGCTATCCGACCGATACGGCCGGAAGCTGATGGTGCTGCGCGCATCGTTCGCCGGCGCGATCGTCTTGACGCTCATGAGTTTTGTCACAAACGTGTGGCAGTTGCTGCTCCTGCGCGCCATCCAGGGCATGCTCACGGGCACCGTTTCTGCAACGACGACGCTGGTCGCGAGCGTAGTCCCCAAAGAGCGCAGTGGCATGGCCCTGGGTTCGCTCCAAACAGCCATTTTTCTGGGCGTTTCCTTTGGGCCGTTGTTAGGCGGCTTAGCCGGCGATGCGTTTGGTTACCGGTCCAGCTTCTGGATCACGGGCGCGCTGCTGGCCATCTCCGGGTTGCTGGTGCTGATCTTCGTCCGCGAGGACTTCCACCCCGTCGCGGACCATTCAGGTTCGGCCCGGGCCGGGTTCCGCCATGCCCTGACGGTGGTGTTCGCCTCGGGTGCGCTGCTGGCGGTGCTGGGGAGCCGCATCATCCTGCGCGTCGGCACGCGAACGATTGACCCGATCCTCCCCTTGTTCGTGCAGACGCTGTTGTCAGGCGACGGCCAGGTGGGCACGACCACAGGCGTGATTGCCGCGGCCTCCGCGTTGGGCGCAGCGGTTGGCTCACCGGTCATCGGCGGTTGGAGCGACCGCATGGGCCGGCGCAAGCTGCTGCTCGCATCGGCGGTCGCGGCGGGGCTGCTCTATATCCCCCAGGCCTTCGTGCAGGACGCACGTTGGCTGATTGTCTGGCAGTTGGCCAGCGGGTTCGCGGTCGGCGGCACGTTGTCCACACTGACCGCATTGCTGATGCAGGTGTCGCCCGCAGGACGAGAGGGGACCGTGTTCGGCCTGGATGCGAGCGCCGTCTCAGCAGCCAACGCCATCGGCCCGATAATGGGTGCGACAGTCGCCGCATCGGCTGGTTTAAGGGCGCCGTTCTTGCTCGCCTCGTCCCTCTTCGGAGTCGGCGTGCTGGCGGTGGTGATGTGGGTGCGTGAGACCCCGGCCGCAACGGTTGACGCCCCCTCGTGGCCGCATGGAGGATAGATTTAGTCAACGAAACAGTGTAAAAACGCACACAATGAATTTGCGCTTGGGGACACGACCTGCTATAATCCGCCCCGTCGTGATAACCTGGAGGCGCGAGCGGCGGTCGGTGAAAGATTTGCTGACATCTACACCTCTACTGCAATTGGGATGGATTGTGGCCCTTTCCACATTAATCCCCCTGGGTGTTGGCGTATTATTGGATCGTCGTTTCGGCACCGCCCCTCTGTTCATTCTGGTGGGTGCGCTGGTCGGGATTATCGGTAGCACAGTCATCGCGGTACGCATTACAGGTCGCACAATCGATGCATTGGGCGGCCGGCCGACACGGCCTGGCGCCGAGAACGAGCCCGTTCGTGGGAAGGAGGAGTAAGCGTTGCTCAAGAAGCTCTTTTCGCCCCGCAATTTACTGATCATGGCCATTGGTGTGGCCATGATCGTCGTCAGCCAGATGACTCCGTTCCTGAAGGTGCCCAAACCCGTGGTGTCACTGGCTGCAGAGCCGGTCCTCCATATCGGCAGTTTCGTTATCAGCAATGCACTGCTTACATCCTGGATCGTGATGATCGTCCTGATCATCCTGGCGCTGTTGGCCACCCGGCACATGCCTAAGGATCTGGAGCGAGCCTCGAACCAGGAGCTGGTGCCCAAAGGGTTCCAGAATTTCATGGAAATGGTCATCGAGGGCATCTACGGCATCGCGAAATCCATCGGCGGCGCCTGGACGCCCAAATTCTTCCCTATCGTTGCGACAATCTTCCTGTTCGTGCTGCTCTCCAATTGGCTGGGGTTGCTTCCAGGCTTTGGTTCGATCGGCATTCTGGAATCGCCACACACCGCAAACATCCAGGGCTACGAAGCCGTTGGTTCAATCCTGACCGGTACGAAGGCTGAGGCGGCTAAGCAGTCCGAGGCTACCGCCGAACACCCCGCAGCCGCGGCGGAAGGAGAGCATGCATATCCCGGCTACATCGTTGTCCCGTTCTTCCGGGCGCCATCCACTGATCTGAATTTCACCCTGGCTCTGGGCCTGATTTCCATTGGGCTCGTGCAGTACTTCGGCGTCAAGGCGCTGGGTCCGGGTTACTTCAAGAAGTTCTTCGACGTCAGCGGTTTCAAGAAAGGGGCCTTCGACGGAATCGTAGGCATGTTTGTGGGCGTCCTCGAATTGATCTCCGAGTTCGCCCGCATCCTCAGCTTTGGCTTTCGTCTTTTTGGCAATATCTTCGCGGGCGAAGTGCTGCTCGGCGTCATGGCATTCTTGATTCCGTACTTCGTTTCGCTTCCCTTCTACGGTCTGGAATTATTTGTGGGCTTCATCCAGGCCGCGGTGTTTATGATGCTCACCCTGGTTTTCTTTGCCACCGCCACGGTCGGTCATGGCAGCGAGGAACATCACTAAATCTTCCAGAGGAGGAGATACACATGGATCTGACAGCTCTCGGCACAGCTCTCGCCATCGGTCTGGGTGCGATTGGCCCTGGCATCGGCATCGGTATTTTGGGCAGCAAGGCCATGGAAGCCATCGGACGCAACCCCGAAGCGGCTGGCGAAATACGCACGAACATGATTCTGGGTATGGCATTCGCCGAAGCCATCGCGATTTACGCGCTGGTTGTTGCGCTGATCATTAAGTTTGTGTAGACGATTGAAGGGAGGGGAAGCTTGGAAAAGCTAGGAATTAACCTACCTTACTTCATATCGCAGCTCGTGAACTTCGGACTGATCGCTCTGTTATTGACAGTGCTGCTCTATCGTCCGATATTGAACATGCTGCAACAGCGCAAGGACCGCATCGCACGAAGCATGGCGGATGTAGACGCCGCCCGCGAGGCTGCAGCTCGCGCCCAACTGGACTATGATCGCCGCATCGCTGAGGCGCAGCACAAAGCACAGGAAATCATCGGGCAGGCTGCCCAAGCTGGCGAGAAGGTGCGCGGCGAGATCGAAGCCGATGCGCGACGCGAGGCCGATGCAATCCGGCAGAAAGCTCACGACGAAGCCACAGCCGAGAAGGCGCGCGTCCTGTCCGAAGTTCAAAGCCAGATTGCCGGCCTGTCGATGGCTGCGACGGAGCGGGTGCTGGGCCACGCGGTGGATCAGAACACACAGCGCCAGTTGATCGATCAGTTCCTGGCAGAATTGGGCAAGTGACGCCATGAGCACGGGCGATCGCGCGACTAACTATGCCACCGCCTTTTACGAGGCGGCGTTCGAGCGCCTGATCGGGTCGCTGGAAGCTGTGGCGCAGGCCCTCACCAGTAAGCCCACGTTGCTTGAGCGGTTGGGGGCGACCGACACCGAGTTCGAAACGCGGAAGGGCGCGCTTGACAGCATCCTGGCCGAAGGCGTTGATCCAGCGGTGCGCAATCTGCTCTACACCCTGTTGCAGCGCGGGGATCTCCCCCTACTGGGCGATGTGATTGCGTCCCTGCGTGCACGGTTGCAGCGTGCGGAGTCGGGGCCCACCCAAGTCGAGGTCATGACTGCGATACCGTTGGCTGACGGTCAGCGCCAAACGCTGGAGACGCGGCTGGCGGAGCAATACGGCGCCAATCTGGTTTACGAGTATAAGGTCGATCCAACGATCCTGGGCGGCATGATCGTCCGCGTGGGCGACAAGCTGATCGACGGCAGCGTGGCATCGCGACTGGCCGCCCTGAAGCAGACGCTCGGCGTCGCGACGACGGAACGATAGGAAGGGACGCCAATGGCTGTACGAACCGACGATCTTGTCGCGCAGCTTAAGCAGCAGATCCTGAGCTTCCAGGCGCCGACGCGCACGGTGGACGTGGGCACGGTGCTGTCGGTGGGCGATGGCATCGCGCGCCTCAGCGGCCTGACCAATGCGCGCGCCTCCGAGTTGGTGGAGTTCGAGAACGGCACCCTGGGCATCG
This sequence comes from uncultured Chloroflexia bacterium, assembly GCA_963774265.1. GTDB lineage: Bacteria > Chloroflexota > Anaerolineae > CG2-30-64-16 > CG2-30-64-16 > JALOOB01. Next base: position 1,148,633 of record CAVZDU010000001.1, read on the forward strand.
TCTTCAACCTGGAAGCCGACAACGTGGGCGTCATCATCATGGGCGAGACCACCGGCATCGCCGAGGGCCAGATCGTCCGCAGCACGGGCCGCATCGTCTCGGTGCCGGTCGGCAACGCGATGATCGGCCGCGTGGTGAACGCGGTCGGCCAGCCGATCGACGGCAAAGGGCCCGATCGAGTACGGACAAGTATCCGCCCCATCGAGCGCATCGCGCCCAACGTGGTCACCCGCAAGAGCGTGGACACGCCGGTGCAGACCGGCATCAAGGCCATCGATGCCATGATCCCCATCGGCCGCGGCCAGCGCGAGCTGATCATCGGCGACCGGCAGACCGGCAAGACGGCCCTGGCGATCGACACGATCATCAACCAGAAGGGCCAGGACCTGATCTGCATCTACGTCGCCATCGGCCAGCGGCAGGCCAGGTCGCCCAGGTGATCGCGACGCTGGAAAAGTACGGCGCGATGGAGTATACCGTCGTCGTGGCCGCCACCGCGTCGGAGCCGGCGGCGCTGCAGTACATCGCGCCCTACGCCGGCTGCGCCATCGGCGAGGAGTTCATGGAGCAGGGCAAGGACGCGCTGATCATCTTCGACGACCTGTCCAAGCACGCCCAGGCCTATCGCCAGGTCTCGCTGCTGCTGCGCCGCCCGCCCGGCCGCGAGGCGTATCCCGGCGACGTCTTCTACCTGCACAGCCGCCTGCTGGAGCGCGCCGCGCGCATGGCGCCGGAGTACGGCGGCGGCTCGCTGACCGCCCTGCCGATCATCGAGACGCAGGCGGGCGACATCTCGGCCTACATCCCGACCAACGTCATCTCCATCACCGACGGCCAGATCTTCCTGGAGAGCGACCTGTTCTACGCCGGCATCCGCCCGGCCGTGAACCCTGGCCTCTCCGTGAGCCGCGTCGGCGGCGCCGCGCAGACCAAGGCCATGAAGCAGGTCGCCGGCAAGATGAAGCTGGAGCTGGCCCAGTTCCGCGAACTGGCCGCCTTCGCCCAGTTCGGCTCGGACCTGGACCCGGCCACCCAGCGCCAGCTCGATCGCGGCCAGCGCATCACCGAAATCCTGAAGCAGCCGCAATACCAGCCGGTGTCGCTGGAAAAGCAGGTGATGGTCTTCTACGCGGTGACCAACAACTACCTGGACAAGGTGCCGCTGGACGACATCGGGGCCTGGCAGGACGGGTTCCTCCGCTACATGGACGCCGACCCATCCCAACATCGGCCGGGCCATCGCCGCAGCGCAAAGAAGCTGGATGACGACGACGACCGACGGGCTGAAGCTGGCGATCCAGGACTTCAACCCGATGTTCCTGACGCAGAAGTAGGCAGTGCTATGCCCAGCACACGCGAAATCCGCCGCCGCATCCGCAGCGTCAAGAACATCGCCAAGGTCACCAAGGCGATGGAGACGGTGGCCGCGTCCAAGATGCGCAAGGCGCAACAGCAGGTGTTGGCGACCCGCCCCTACGCCGAGAAGTCGTGGGAGGTGCTGACCTACCTGGCCCGGCTGCGCAGCGCGGCGGCCTCGGAACAGCCCCTGCTCCAACAGCGCCCGGTCAAGAAGATCGGCCTGCTGCTGATCACCGGCGACCGCGGCCTGGCCGGCGCGTACAACAGCAACATCATCCGCAAGGCGGCCGACCAGATCACTGCGTGGGAGGGTGCGGGCGTCAACGTGACCGTGGTGACCGTCGGCCGCAAGGGCCGGGATCTGGATGCTGCGCCACGGCCCACCGCTGCGCGCGGAGTTCACCGGCCTCAGCGACCGGCCGACGAGCAACGATATCGCGCCGGTGGCCAGCGTGCTGATCGAGGATTTCATCGCGGCGACTTCGACGCGGTCTACATGGCGTTCACGAACTTCGTCACAACACCTGCGCCAGGAGCCGCGGCTCGTGCAGCTGCTGCCCATCGTGCCGGCGCAGCCCGCTGCGCCGACTGGCGACCGACTACATCTTCGAGCCGGACCCGCAGACGATCCTGGACGAGGTGCTGCGCGGCCTGACCGAGCTGCAGATCCTGCAGGCGATCTACGAGTCCATCGCCAGCGAGCAGTCGGCCCGCATGGTCGCCATGCGCAACGCCACCGACGCGGCCAACGATCTGATCGGCGACCTGACCCTGTCCTACAACAAGGCCCGCCAGGAATCGATCACGAAAGAGCTGCTGGACATCGTGGGCGGGGCGAGCGTGCGCAGCGTAGTGACCAGGGCGGCCATGATCTGGACACGGATCGTCGATACTGTATCGCGAGTATGAGAACATGGCAAAGAACGGTGCAACCGGCAAAATTACGCAGGTCATCGGCCCTGTGGTCGACGCGGCGTTTGCCCAGGAGGATCTGCCGGACATCTACGACGCCCTGGAGATCCCGCTGGACGATGGCGGCACGCTGGTCTGCGAGGTGCAAGGGCCAGTCGGGCGACAGGTTGGGTGCGCGCGGTGGCCATGTCCAGCACCGACGGCCTGCGCCGCGGCATGACGGTCATCGGCACCGGCGACGCCGATCACGGTGCCGGTCGGGCCGGGCACGCTTGGGCCGCATCTTCAACGTCCTGGGCGACGCCATCGACACCGACTGCGCCGGTCGAGGCCGCCGACTATTATCCCATCCACCGGCTCGCGCCGTCGTCTGGTCGAGCAGTCGACCAAGGCCGAGGTGTTCGAGACCGGCATCAAGGTCATCGACCTGATCGCGCCGTTCACCAAGGGCGGCAAGACGGCCATCTTCGGCGGCGCCGGCGTGGGCAAGACGGTCGTCATCCAGGAGCTGATCCACAACATCGCCAAGTTCCACTCGGGCTACTCGGTCTTCGCCGGTGTCGGCGAGCGCAGCCGCGAGGGCAACGATCTGTGGCACGAAATGCGCGACTCGGGCGTCATCAGCAGCACGTCGATGGTCTTCGGCCAGATGAACGAGCCGCCCGGCGCCCGCCTGCGCGTCGGTCTGACCGGCGTCACGATGGCCGAGTACTTCCGCGACCAGGGCCGCGATGTGCTGCTCTTCATCGACAACATCTTCCGCTTCGTGCAGGCCGGCTCCGAGGTGTCGTCGCTGCTGGGCCGCCTGCCCAGCGCCGTGGGCTACCAGCCGACGCTGGGCACCGACATGGGCGAGTTGCAAGAGCGCATCTACTTCGACCAAGACCGGCTCCATCACGTCGATGCAGGCCGTCTACGTGCCCGCCGACGACTACACCGATCCGGCGCCGGCCACCACCTTCGCCCACCTGGACGCCAGCATCAGCCTCGAACGCTCGCTGGCCGAGCAGGCGCTCTTCCCGGCGGTGGATCCGCTGGCCTCCACCAGCCGCATCCTCGATCCGCTGATCGTGGGCGAGGAGCACTATGCAGGTGGCCCGCGCCGTGCAGCGCACGCTGCAGCGCTACAAGGACCTGCAGGACATCATCGCCATCCTGGGCGTCGAGGAGTTGAGCGAAGAGGATAGGCTGACCGTGGCACGCGCGCGCAAGATCCAGCGCTTCCTGACCCAGCCGATGTTCGTGGCCGAAGCCTTCACCGGCCGGTCCGGCGTCTACGTCAAGCTGAGCAGACAACATCGCCGGCTTCCAGGAGATCCTGGACGGCAAGTACGACGATCTGCCCGAGCAGGCGTTCTACATGGTCGGCACCATCGAAGACGCCGTGGCGAAGGCCCAGGAACTGAGGGAGTAGGCCCATGTCAACCATCCGCCTGGACTTCGTCTCTCAGGATCACATGGTCTTCTCCGGCGACGTCAGCGAGATCCTGGCGCCCGGGCATCGACGGGCAATTGGGCATCCTGCCCAGACATGCGCCGCTGATGACTGTACTGGCGCCGGGCGAGGTGATGGTCAAGCGGGAAGGCCAGGACGACCTCTATTTCGCCGTCAGCGGCGGGTGGATGGAGGTGCGGCCGAACAAGGTGACGATCCTGGCGCGCACCGCTGAGCGATCCGACGAGATCGACCTCACAGCGCGCCGAGGCGGCCCGCGCTCGCGCCGAAGAGCTGCTCGCATCAGGCGTGGACCGTGAAGAGCGAGCGGGTCTGGAGTTGCGCTTGCGGCGGTCTCAGATTCGCCTGCGTGTGGGACGGCGGCAGCACGGTTGGCGCGGGACCACTGGACCTGGGTCTGACACTTCGGCACAGATCGAATAACTCGGCGGCGAATCGCTGTTCGAGAGGCGCAACGCGTTGGACCGCGCTGCGCCTCTCCATTTTGCCAAACCAGTCGTGGGCAAAACACCTGCTCCTTTTTGCGCATGCTCCGTCAGTGACGTATAATTTATCGAATCCCCTACAGGCGGGATTGCCTTAGCGCGTCGTATGTCTGTCCTGCAGTAATGTTGGAAATGGGGACCTCAGGTACGCAGGAGCCATCATGTTCGAACGACAGTCGGCATTGACCTGGGCACGGTCAACGTGCTGGTATACGTCAGCGGCCGGGGCATCGTGCTGCGCGAGCCGTCGGTGGTTGCCATTTCGATCCGAGATAACAAGATCGTCGCGGTGGGGCAAGAGGCGCGCGACATGATCGGCCGCGCGCCGGAGAGCATCGAGGTAGCCCGGCCCATGCGCGATGGCGTGATCGCCGACTATGTGGTCACCGAGGCCATGCTGCGCTACTTCATCCGCAAGGTGGTCGGCCGCAACCCGCTGTTCAAGCCGCGGGTGATGATCAGCATTCCCAAGGGCGTCACCAGCGTGGAGAGCCGCGCCGTGCACGACGCCGCGATGCAGGCCGGCGCCAAGGAAGCCTACCTGATCCCCGAGCCGTTGGCGGCTGCCTACGGCGCGGGTCTGCCCATCGGCACGCCGACCGGCAATATGGTGGTGGACCTCGGCGGCGGCACCACCGAGGCAGCCGTGGTCTCGATGAACGACATCGTGGTGTGGAGCAGCGTGCGCGTGGGCGGCATCCGCACCGATGAGTCGATCATGACCTATGTGCGCAAGAAGTACAACCTGATCATCGGCGAGCAGACCGCCGAGGAGATCAAGATCACGATCGGCAGCGCCTTGCCCTTGCCTGAGGAACTGAGTATGGAGGTGCGCGGCCGCGACCAGGTCGCCGGCCTGCCGAAGACCATCATCCTGACCTCGGGCGAGATCACCGAGGCCATGGCCGAGCCGTTGGCCGCGATCATCGGGGTCGATCCGGCAGACACTGGAGAAGACACCGCCTGAGCTGGCCGCCGATATCATCGACCGCGGCATGGTGCTGAGCGGCGGCGGCGCGCAATTGCGCAACATCGACCGACTGGTGACCAAGGAGACGGGCGTACCGTCGTTCGTGGCCGAACACCCGATGGCCTGCGTGGCGCTGGGCGCTGGGCGGGCGCTGGAGAACTACGCTATCATGCGTCGCAGCTTGCCGGTTGCAGGCAGCAGTAACAACATCTAAGTAGGTAACAGAAAATTCGGGGCACTTCTTCGTTGCCTGATATACTGGGGTTACGGAGGGTGCCATGATCTATGTACGAACACCAACGGATGCTGAACTGCAAGAGCTCAAGCGAATGACCCGCCATGAGATCGGGCGGGTTAGCCAACGAGCGCAGATGGTTCTGCTCTCAGCGCAGCAGCGCACGGTGCCTGAGATCGCCGTCATCTTTGGCGTCAAGTACAAGACCGTGCGCAAATGGCTCCGCCGCTTCAATGCGGCCGGGCCGGCCGGACTGTATGATGAGCCGCGGAGTGGGCGGCCGCGGACGCTGACCGACCGTGTCCGTGACACTTTGGTCGACATGAGCGAGCAGGATCCCGAGCAGTCGGACTATCCCGCGACCTTGTGGACGGTTGCGATGCTGGCCTTAGCCTTGGCCGAGAAGATCGGCGTGTATCTGAGCCATAGCACCCTGCGTCAGACGCTGCATGCGGCCGGCCTGGCCTGGAGCCGCCCACGACTCGCCATGCCCCGCAAGACTGATCCGCAGAAGGCGGCCAAGCAGTGGGCAATAGTGCAGGCCGTGATTGGGGCTGGCCCAGCTGCAGTCGTGCTGTACGCCGACGAATCGCGCATCCAGATGCTACCGTTGATTCGAGCAATGTGGCATCGGCTGGGCCAGCAGATCCGTGTCCCGACGCCCGGCAGCAATCAGACGCGCAGCCTATTTGGAGCGCTCAACATTCGCACGGGCCAGTGGACGTGGTTGATCCGCGAGCATATGCACAAAGAAGACTTCATCACTTTCCTGGAACACCTGTTGACGGTGTATGCCAGCGGTCCGATCATTCTGATCGTCGATAACTACTCCAGCCATACGGCTAAGGCCATCGATGCCTGGCTGACTGAGCACCCGCGACTCCAGTTGCACTACCTGCCGAAGTACTGCTCGCATCTGAATCCGGTTGAGAACATCTGGCTGCGTCTCAAAGGCCAGACCGCCGCTGACCGCTTGTACGGTTCGCTGCATGGTCTGCTGGACGCCGTCACACGCTTCTTCGACCATATGACGCCAGCGATGGCGTTGACCTGGGCCAGTCTCGACTGAAAAGTGACCCGTACTTTTTGTGACATACTTAGCAGCCGTAGTTTGTGAACTCAGAACCAGGCCTCTTGCCGAAAGCAGAAGCCTGGTTTTTTTGTCCGTCAACTACCAGGAATGCACGCCGCGGGTATGCGTTGGGGGATTGGATGGCACTAACGCCGCGCGCGGATCGCTTCAACCGCCGCACGAGCCGCTTTGCGGACCTTATTCTTCCTATCACTGGCAGCGGCAGTTTCGAGCGCAGGGATGGATTTGGGACTACCAATGACCCCGAGCGCCTGGGCTGCAGCCTCGCGCACCATGCCGTTGCCGTCATCGCTCAGTAAACTTGCCAGATTGGGAGCAGCCGCCGGGTCGCGTAATATGCCGAGAGCCAGGGCGGCCTCGGCGCGGATCGCCGCGTCAGCGTGAGTCAGTGCATCGCTCAACGGCGATACGACGTCAGGATCACGCGATTGTCCGAGCACCTTGGCGGCCAGTTGTTGGAGTTGCGGATCGCCGGTGTAGAGCCGTTCGATCCAGATCGCGGTATCCGCCCGAGAGTGTGCTGGAATTTGCTCTCTCGCTTTCTCGGCCGCCAGGAACTCATCGTAGAGGTCTGCGAAGGCGGGGTCGCGGGGATTGGGAGCCGGCTCAGTCGCGAATGACGCCGGGGTGCGTCTCTTTGGCTTGCTGCGGGCCATCTGGCTGGAGAACTCGCTTGCCGACAGGATGCTGGCGCCCAAGCTTCGCACGCGCGCCGTGAGACCCTGATCGTTGGTTACGACCGCATATTGTCCGGGCTGACGATTCGAGCGCAGGAAATCGACGATAGCGTCGTCCGCGCTTTTGCCGGGCGGCGCGTAGTGCACCGCCATGCCAGGCCATGAAGGAATCGAGGTCGGATGTCGCCCAGGGTCAGGGGCAACGCTCAGGGGGTTCCCATCGAAGAAGACGATCATCTGGCCCGCGCCCTGTGCACGGTAAGATAGCAGCCGCGCGATCAGCCGGGCCTCATCATCTGGCTGAGACAGGGAAATATCGGGCAAGACGCCGATCAGATTGTGGCCATCGATTATGTAAGCCATGGGGCGACTCGTTGACCTCGGTCGTAGTGTATGCTATGATCGCGTGGGAGTCAATGCCATGAATCACTTCCGAACACACCTGCTTTTTCTCTTGCTTGTGACCGCGCTCCTGTGGGGCGGAGGCGCAGCCGCTCAAAGCCCGGGCGCTGTCAAATTGGCCGAATTCAAGGGGCCTGTGACCCCTGTGCTGGCGTCCTATATCGAGCGCTCGATCGCTGACGCAGAGGCACAAGCTGCGGCCTTGCTGGTTATCGAGTTGGACACGCCGGGCGGCTCGGTCGATATCACCAAGAATATCACTCAGGTCATGACGGCTGCCCGCGTCCCAGTGGTGGTTTGGGTGGCGCCCAGCGGTGCGCATGCGGGCTCGGCCGGGACCTTCATTACGCTTGCCGCACACGTGGCCGCGATGGCGCCGGGCAGCAGCATCGGCGCGGCCAGCCCGGTAAGCAGCGAAGGGCAGGACTTGAACGATACGATGAAGGCCAAGGAGACGAATATCCTGGTGGCCGATATCAAGAACCTGGCCGCGCGGCGCGGAGAGAAGGCGGTGGCGTGGGCAGAGAAGGCTGTGTCTGAGGCGGCGGCCGCAACCGCTCAAGAGGCGCTCGATCTGGGTGTTGTGGATATCGTCGCGAATGACCTGGACGATCTGCTGCGCCAGTTGGATGGCCGCACCGTCACCATCGCTGGCGAGGAAATCACCTTGCAGGTCAGCGATGCGCCTGTGGAAACAATCCCGCTCAACCCCCTGGAGGGGCTGCTCAACCAGCTCACCAACCCTGCGTTGGCCGCCATCCTGCTCACCATCGGCCTTAATGCCATTCTGTTCGAGCTTTCCAGCCCCGGCGGCTATGCCGCGGGTATTATTGGCGTAATCTGCATCCTGATGGCGTTCTATGCGCTCGGCACGGTCAATGCCAACTGGACCGGGCTGGCGTTTGTGCTGCTCGCCGTGGTGCTTTTCATTCTGGACATCAAGGCGCCCACCCACGGTGCGTTGACACTTGGTGGCCTCGTTAGTTTTGTCTTCGGGCTTTATCTACTTTACAACACCTCCGACGTCCCGGTTCCCTGGCCTTCGATCATCGTTTCGGCTTTGGCGACGGGAGGGTTCTTTGCGTTTGCTGTGGCGAAGGCCCTTGCGATCCAGCGCCGGCCCGCAGTGGGAGGGATGACAGGCATGGTGGGGCAGACAGGGATAGTGCGCCAACCGCTTGAGCCACACGGCATGGTGCTGCTGAACGGTGAGCTTTGGAAGGCGGAGTCGGAATCAGGTCCGCTTCCTGCGGGGGACCCTGTAGTGGTGACGCGGCAGGAGGGCTTTCTGCTCTGGGTTCGGAGAGTCTGACCCTTGCACTGCATAACAAACCGGGTTGCCTCCAGAGGGAGGAAACCCGGTTTGTCGTTAAGGAGGCATTTCGGGCTGGGCGCCTTATGCGATCACCCGGCACCCTGGCGGCGACCCACAAGGGTGAGCAGCACGAACACCAACAGTGCGCTGACAATTAACACGACGGCCACCGGCTGCGCGGCCGCCAATCCAAAACCTTCGAAACGTTCGTATACCAGCACCGGCACCACCTTGGGATGGTAGGCCAGGATGACCACCGCGCCGAACTCGCTGACTCCGCGCGCCCACATCATCAGTGCGCCGGTCAGCACGCCTCGCCATGCTTGCGGCAGCGTCACGTGCCAGAACGCCTGCCACGGCGAGGCGCCATCGACCAGTGCTGCCAGCTCATACTCCTCATCGACTCTGCGCAAACGCCTCTCGGCCCGCGTTCACCAGGAAGGGCAGGCCGACGAAGGCCATCGCAACCGCGACGCCCGCCGCGGTGTCGGTGAAAGTGATGCCGATCGGCGCGAAGGCCCGGCCGAACATCCCCCGCCGGCCGAAGACCATCAGCAGGGCGATTCCTGCTGCGGTATGCGGGATCACCAGCGGAAGGTTGACAAGCGCCTGCACCAGACGCTTGCCGGGGAAGGACCGCCGTGCGGTCAGATAAGCCAGTGGCACCCCGGTGACGAGACCGAAGACCACCGCGGCCAGTGCGGCCAGGAAGGTCAGCCGGATCGAGCCCAGCACCTCCGGGTCATGGAGCGCATCCCAGAATGAGATCGGCGTCGTGGAGAAGAGGGTGTTGGCGAGCGGCGCCACCAGGAAGAGCAGCAGCGCCCCGCTCGCCAGGGCAAAGAGGACGTCGAGGGCAGAACGGCGGCTCACGGTGTCTCCGCAGGGCGACAGAGCGCCTGAAGCTGCACAGGCACATGCTCGTAACCGTCGGCCAGTGGAGTCTCGAACATCGGGTGGTAGTTCGCCTCCATCACGGCGCGACCCTGGGGGCCAAGGAGAAACGCGATGAACTGGCTGGCTTCCCCCGGATGCGGCGCGCTCTCTGGGATCGTTATCCCGTAGCCGATGCGCTCGCCGTGGAACTTCGGTTTCACGGTGGCGAAACGCCGGACGTCCAGGTTGACTTGGACACGACCGTAGTCAGCCTGGTGCTCGGCAGAGCCGAGATTCTCCTCATCGGGCAGGTGCAGCATCTCCAGTCCATGCTGGCGGATCACCGACTCGTACTCGAACGCATAGTCAAGGTCACCGGACTCCAGCAGAGCCACGAGCTGGATGCTGGCACCGCGCAGCATGACATGAGCACCGGATCGCGTCTCCAGCACTTCGGGCACGGTCACTGTCGCCAGGTCATCATCCAGAAAAAGCGTCACCGCCTGGGTGAACTGGCCATTGAACAGGTTGGCGAAGTAGGTGTAACGTCGTGCGCGTTCCTGCGCCAGCACGACCGCCATGAACGCCCGGTATCCCGCTGCGTCGAAGCGTGGGTCCGCGATCCCCACCTTCACGTCGGGGCGAGCCAGCACCTCCGGCCAGTTGTCGGCCGTCAGCTCGGCGGCATACTTGCTGCCCCGGTTGTAGGCCAGCGTCAGCCGGTTGGTGGCGAAGCGAATGTACCAGTCGGCGTAGGGATGACCCGTCCCGGGGTCAATGGCCCCGGTCATCAGCATCGGGATCAGCGAGGCGTCGGCCGTCGCAACCACGTCGATGGGTTCGTGCAGCTCGGTGGCGTGGCGGATGACCTGGATGCTGCCGTGATATTCGGCGCGCACGTCTATCTGCGGATACTGTGCTTCGAACGCGGCCTCCAGCGCTTTGAACGGCACAATAAGACTGCCCGCCCCGAACACGACGAGGGGGACGCGGCTCGCGGGTGGCGTTGAGGCCGCCGCAACGGTCGGGACCGATGGCAGTCCGGGGGATGGGGTCGGCGTGGCGGCCGGCGGCGCGGGGAGTGCTGCGGGTGCCACGCAGCCGATCAGCAGCACGGCTATTACCGTAAGGATGAGCCGGGTAAGCCAGCGTTTTGACATCGTAAGCCTTGATCTGAGGATAGGATTGTAGGACAGGTTGCCAACCTGTCCTACGTTGTGATTACTTCAGTTCGATCTGGCTCACTTCCTTCACCCACAAGCCGCTGGACAAGCCGGGCATGGCGAGCTTGAGCTTGCCCGGCGTGTTCGTGAAGGCCACCAGGCAGTCGGCGCAGCCGAGCACGTCGGCCAGCGCGGCCTCGCTTGAATAGCCGTCCGCTGCGGTGAAGACAATCTTCGTGGCGCCGGCGGCTGGCACGGCAAGCGCCAGCAGGTCGCCCAGCCGCACACCTTCGTATTCCGCCACCCCCGACTTCGGGTGCTCCGCAGTAATCTTGACCACCTGCATACCGCGCAGGTCGGCTTCTTTCAGACCCAGCGGAGTTTCCACCGCACCGATGACCACCAGGTCGCCCGCCACGGCCGCGGGGGCCGCCTGTGTGGAGGCAACGGTCGGCTTCGGGGCCTCCGTAGGCTCGGCAGCGGCGGCATCCGTCCCATTGAGCTTGAGGTCGATCTCGCCGATCGTGCCCACCATTTCGTTGTTCTTCAGCGAGTCGCCGACCAGCCGCAGCGGGGCGTATTGCTCGGGCAGCGGGTTGTCGTTGACCAGTGAGGCGACCAGGACGCCGTTCTGTCGGGCCAGCGGCGCGCTGTCGAGGGTGGCCGTGTAGCCATCTTGCGCTACGACCTCAACTTTGTAGCCCGCCAGGGCCAGCGCCTCGTTGAACGCCGGACCTTGATGCTTGACCTCGTCATCGGCGTAGCCCATCAGTAGCCACAGCGGGACACCGGTCCACACCTGGGCCTTACTATCGGTCCAGGTCGCCTTGTGGCACCCTACGCACGACTCGAAGGTGCCGCGATCGATCTTCGCCTGGATGCCACCGTTCAAATCCAGCGTCCAGTCGGCCCCCAAGGGCTTGACCTCCAGTTTGGTGATCCACTTCACCGACCAGTGCCCGTCGGTCACCTGATCACGCTTCGGGCTGATGATCACGATGCGCAGGGCGCCGTCGCTATCCTCTGGCAGGGGTTTGCCCTCGCGCTCGAAGGCGAGCATGGCGGTCAGGCTGCCGGGCGACTTCAACTCATCGCCTGTGGCGGGATCGTAGGCGATGAACGTCCCTTTGGTCAGTTGATCGTAAGAGAAGGTGATGGCGTAGCCGTCCTTGGCGACCGCGTTGACCCCCATCTCGGGATCAAGCGGACCAAGCAATTCGGCGAGGGTCAGCAGGCTGACGCCCCGATGCGCGACCGGAGGCGTGATCTTGCCGGTGCTGCTCTTGAACCCCGCCGCGCCTTCGATCACATCGAGCTGCTTGAGGTCATCGAGGGTTAGTAACTTGGAGCCGGACGGCCCGACGACTTCCAGGATCGACGGAGGCACAAGGGTTGCAGCAGGCGGGATAGGTGTGGCCGTTGGGGGAACGGGCGACGCAGATGGGGGCACAACTGTAGCTGCCGGCGGGGGAGCCGGCGCTGCTGCAGGCACGGGTGCGCAACCACCCAGCACAAGCTGAGCGGCAAGCAGCGACAGACAAAGGATGGACAGAGCGGCAGAAGATTTCATTAAAGCTCCTTCGTTGGAGTGATGGCAGAAATTAGATACCGCTGACGAACTCGTCAGCGGTATCTGAACTGAGGCGTACCCGTCGCTACTTAAGATTGATCTCGACGACGCCCTTTACCTGCAGGCCCTTGGCGAAGTCGGGCAGCACCGTGCTGAAGCCGCCGTTGCTGCGGAACGACACGATACAGTTGCCACACGCGAGCACGTCGGCCAAGGGCGCCTCAGCCGTATAGCCGTCATCCGCCACAAAAACGACCGTTTTCGCGTCTGCAGCCGGCGCGGCCTGCGCCAGCAGCTCGGTCAGCTTGATGCCAGTGTACTTCTCTTTCGCACCCTTGCTGTTGGTCGACTCGACCTCAGTCACTGGCAGCGCCTTGATCTGTTCCTCTGACCAGGCCTGTTCTGAGCCCACCTTCCCCGTGATCTTCAACGCCGCACCGCCGGTGGCCACAGCCGCCTTGTCGCCAGAAGCAGCCTCGGCCGGCTTCGCGCTGGCGTAGAACAGCGGCTGGCCGAATTTGTCCACCCCGTAGCCGCCGATCATCTTCTGCACATCGGGGGAGAGGATCCACTCTACGAACTGCTGCGCCAGCTCAGCCTTGACGTTAGGATGCTTTTCCGGGTTGACAGCCAACACGCCGTACGGGTTGAGCAGCGCCTTGTCCTTGTTCTCGGCCAGATTGCCGCCGCCCACCATCACGTCCAAGCCAGGCAGCTTATCGCTCATGGCGAGGTATGTGCCGCGGTCGGCCAGCGTGTAGCCTTGCTTTTCTTCTGCAAACAGCAAGGTGTCACCCATGCCCTGGCCGATCGAGTTGTACCATGTCATCTCTTTGGTCGGTGTCACAGCGATGCTCGACCAAATGCTCAACTCTTTGGTGTTCGTTCCCGACTTATCACCGCGGCTGACAAAGGGCTGTCCCGCATCCATGATCGCCTTGAAGGCCTCCTTGCCGGTGGCCATCCCCATGACTTTGGCGGGATCTGTCTTGGGGCCGACGACGATGTAATCGTTGTACATCACGTCGAAGCGTTCTTTGGCGTGCCCGTCCGCGACGAACTGATCTTCGCCCTTGCGGCTGTGCACCAACACCACGTCGGCGTCGCCCTTGGTTCCGATTTCCAAGGCCTGCCCCGTGCCAACGGCGATTACGTCCACCGCTGCGTTAAACTTTTTTTCAAAGTCGGGCAGGATGTAATCCAGCAGGCCCGAGTCGGCCGTGCTGGTGGTGGTGGCCAGGATCAGCTTCGCCGGTTCGGCGGCAGTCGTCGGCGCCGGAACAGCGGTCGGTTCGGGCGCCTTGGTGGGTTCGGGGGGCGCCTGCGTTGGTTCAGGAGCCTTTGTCGGTTCGGCCGGCGCCTGTGTTGGTTCAGCAGTCGGTTGAGCTGGGACCTGCGTTGCCTGGGCCGCCGGCGCCGCGGGGGCAGGTGCGCATGCCCCAAGGATCGTCGCCAGCACCAGCGCGGAGGTCACGAGCATAAGAAAGCGTCTGGACATATTACTCCTCCTGTGTATACTTGTATCGTGACAATTATAGGCAAAGGCTATGAGCTGTCAACATAGCGCAGTGCCGAAGTGAGGGACCGTTGAACATCTTGATCGGCATCGACGATACCGACAACCTGGAGAGCCGGGGCACCGGTCACCGGGCGCGCATGCTTGGACTGGCATTGGAGGAGGCTGGATTAGGACGGCTTCAGTCTGTCACCCGCCATCAACTCCTGGTGCATCCTGACATCCGCTATACGTCGCACAACAGCTCCGCATGCCTGGTTTCAGATGGGCAGGCATCCATCGATGACATAGAGGTTTTCTGTGCGTCGTTCCTGAGGGCCGAAAGCGCGGATGGTGCGGATGCCGGGTTGTGCGTGCTTTCGCAAGAGCGCGTCGGTCCGGGCTTAATCTCCTTCGGACTACGCGCCAAGCGCGAGGTGCTGAGCCAGGCTGAGGCATTTGGATGGGCTGCCCGAAGTGGTGCACGGTTGAGCGGGCTCACCGGTGATGGAGGCGGCGTGATCGGCGCCCTGGCGGCCATCGGGCTGCGTGCGGCGGGTGAAGACGGACGCTTCCTTTGGCTTCCGGGCTTACGTGAGCTCTCCGGGACAGCCACCGTGGCAGATTTGTGGGAGCAGGCGTGCATCGAGATCGTCCAGTCCGTGGAAGGTGTGCCGCTCGCGCCTCAGACGCTCATTGAACTGGGAAATTGGGTGCGACCCGTGTTGCATGGCGGCAAGGCCGTGTTACTCGTCGAGTCTAGCGCGGGGGACGCGAACCGCTGGCGTGTGGCAGCGCGTGACATCATCAAGCAGCGCTCCGAATAAGGCCCGATTGTGAACACCGTCGGGGGTCTATTTGCGGTTCGCGCCGAGGCCGTAGCCTATAGCTACGGTCCGGCCATGCAGCACTTGCATCCCATAGATCTGACTGTCCGTCCCGGCGAGTTTTGGCTGGTCGCTGGACCCTCCGGTTGCGGCAAGAGCACCCTGGCTCGCTGCCTGACCGGCCTGATTCCCCATCTGTATCGTGGTTGCATGGCCGGTCAGGTGACGGTCGGAGACATCTGCACAGACAGCGCGCCTTTATGGCAACTGGCCGAGGAGGCGGGCCTGGTGTTTCAGAACCCCGCTGCACAAATGCTGTGTGCGACCGTCGAAGATGAGCTTCTCTTCGGCCTTGAAACCCTGGGTCTGGATCGCCCCGAGATGGCTCGCCGCGTGGATGTCGCGCTCCGGCAGTTCGATTTGACAAGGTTGCGCGACCGCCCGCCTCAGATACTCTCCGGCGGTGAGCAGCAGAAACTGGCGCTGGCTGCGGTCATGGCTCGGCGACCGCCGCTGCTCGTCCTGGATGAGCCGTTATCCATGCTCGACAGCACGACCGCGCTTGAACTCGTGGCGCATTTGCAGACGTTGACGCAGGATGGGATTGCCGTGGTGGTGTGCGAGCACCGGGCGGAATATCTCAACTCAATCCCGGGGCTACGAGTACTGTCCCTGGCAGGGGATGGACACGCCTCAGATGCTGAGTCATTGCCTCCCGTCCCGTCTCGAATGAGTCCATTTGCGCTTCAGGTGCAGGATGTCAGCGTGCGTCTGGGCGGCCGGCCCGTGTTGAACAGGATCAGTTTTGCGGCGGCGAGCGGCGAAGTGATGGCGATCGTGGGTCGCAACGGGTCGGGCAAGACGACCTTGCTGCGCGCACTGGCAGGCTTGCAGACGCATGATGGCGGCGTGACTGTGATCGGGGAACGCCCGGACTTCGGGTTGGTCTATCAAAACGCTCAGCTTCAGCTTTTCAACGCATCGGTGCGCGATGAGGATCCTCTACCGGCTACCGAGGCCCGACATCGCATGGTACGACTGGCTCATGCCGGCCCTCGGGTTGAAGGCTTATGAGGAGACACCTCCCTTGCTGCTCAGTGAGGGCGAGAAGAAACGTGTGGCGCTGGCGACGGTGCTGATGCGCCGGCCGCGGCACGGGGTGCTGCTGGATGAGCCGTCTTTGGGCCAGGATGCGGCACACAAAGCCCTTCTGATGCGCCTGGCTCGCAGCCTGGCCGGTGCAGGTCAGCTTGTGGTGATGACCACACATGATCTGGCGCTGGCCGTACAAGCTGATCGGCTGATAGTGCTCCACGAAGGTCGGATCGTTGCCGATGGACCGGCGGCCTCGGTGCTGTCTGACAAACGGGTGTGGCAGGTCACCGGCCTGACTGTCCCTGCATGGGTGCGTGAGCCGGAGGGGCAGGCATGAGAGCTGGGATGACGCGGCGAGGCGTTTCTGATCGGCTGGCTGCATTGGCAGTGGACTCGCCGCTGCGGCGTGCTGATCCGCGCGTCAAGCTCGCGCTCAGCCTCGCACTGTCGCTGGCGATCATGATGCCAATGGAGAAGTTGCTTGTGCTCCTCGTCACGTATGGTGTCTTTTTGGCCTGGGCGAGGCTGCTGCAGGTGGCGGGACGGCTGCTTTGGCGGTTGAAATGGATTCTGTTGATCCTTTTCATCGTCGATTGGGTGCTTGTCTCGTTCGATCTGGCCGTGCTGGTCAGCCTGCGCATATTGTTGCTCAGCGCATCGTTCGCCCTTGTGTTTGCGACGACAACGCCTTCGGAGTTTCGTCTCGCTTTGGAGTGGTTGCGCTTACCTTATCGTTACGCGTTCAGCGTGGGCGTGGCAGTGCAAAGTCTCGCTCTGATTGAGCAAGAGTGGCGGACCATCATCGAGGCCCAGCGGGCTCGGGGTGCATGGTCGCCGCCAAGTGGTTGGCGCAGGCTGGTTGAGAGCGTCCGCGATGCAGTCGCTTTGGCCGTGCCCGCGGTGGTCATGACAGTACACCGTGCATGGAGCATGACCGAGGCTGCCTACGCGCGCGGTTTCGACGCGCCGGGCCGCAAATCCTTTCGCCAGTTGCGCATGGGCTGGCTGGATTGGGCCTTACTTCTGGCTGCGGGTTTGCTCGCCGCAGTTCTGATCCTTTGGCGGTGATTTGAGGAGTCGCCCATGTCGCAAAGAACTCGCATCATCATTGCAGTTGGCGTTATCGCGCTGATCGGTGTAGTCATCCTGGGGCTGGAAGCCCTACGCGCGCGTCCTTCGTCGGGCGGCGCGGCCGGGTCAGAGCCCACTGTTGTTCCGGGCGCGTTATCAATTTACCTGGATGGAAAGCTAGTCGCCAGCTTCACACCGGCTGATCTGGAGAAACTAGCGAAGGTAAGCTTCACCGATGCGGCGGAGGAGAAGCTGCAGGATGGATGGCAGCTCGCAGACATCCTGCGGCTGCACGTTGCGGATTCGCTGCCGAACACCGCACAGATCACCGTGAGTTCATCCAGCCGGGAGAAATCAGTCCAGTTGTCCTGGGCCGAAGTGGCCGAACCGGCGAACAAGGTGATATTCGATCTGTCGAACCGTGGGACGCTCAAGCTTGTTTCCGTGCTGCCCAAGCTGGACGACAGGGACGAGTGGGTGCAGGATGCGGACCGCATCGATATCGTGATGAAGCCCTGATGAAAGAACGCTACTTCACTACTTTTCAACTCATCTTGCTGGCGCTATTCGCGGCGCTGGTTGTCGTGGCCAAGATCGCGCTGAAGACCCCAATCCAGTTGCCCGGCCACAGTGGTCTGTTCTGGATGGCGTTGATTATCATCGCAGGTGGGCTGGTGCCGCGGCTTGGTGCAACCAGCCTAGTTGGCCTGACCTCCGGCATCCTGGCCGCATTTCTTGGCATGGGTGATTTCGGCGCGCTCGAAACACTGCTCTCCTACACAGCAGTCGGCGTTGGGACGGACCTCGCACTCCTACTCCTGCGCAATCTGGACAATCTTGCCGTGTGCGCGTTGGTCGGCGTGATTGGCCACCTGGGGAAGTTCATCGTGAAGTGGGCGTTGGGCGCACTGACGGGCGCACCCCTAGGGTTCGTTGCACTTGGACTGGCGTGGTCTTTCCTTAGTTACATACTTTTTGGTGCGTTAGGCGGGCTGCTTGCGGGCCTCACGTTGAAGGCGTTACGTCGGGCGGGGTTCTTTACCTATCTGGCGGAGCGGCGCTAAAAGAGGCCGGACGATCGGTCGCCCGGCCTCTGTCCTGGTGTGTCGCGGGAGAACCCGGCCATCAGGCCGGGTAGTCGAATGCCTGCTTCTCCTTGACCACTTCTTCCTTTTTGGGCTCCGGTTTTGCGCGGCCGTAGATGATTGTCCACTCGGCCAGCCGGTCCGCAAGTTGGATCGTGAGCATCTCGGGACGGTAGCGCCAATGCCAGTTGCCGCTGGCGCGCGCCGGCATGTTCATGCGAGCCTCCGCGCCAAGGCTGAAGACATCTTGCAAGGTCGCCAAGGCCTGGTTTGCCACGCTGGACCACGCACCCCAGATGAAGTCCCACGCGATTTCGTGCCCGTCCGTGCGGAAGTACCGGCGGATATTGTGCCGCTCGATCTCAGTTCGCTCGGCTTCGTGGAAGTAGCCCACTGTGGTGTTGTTGTCGTGCGTGCCCGGATAGACGACGTAGTTCTTATCGTATGTATGGGGCATGTACTGCGGGTTAAACTCCATGCCGAACGCAAACTGGAGGATCTTCATTCCTGGCAGCCCGAATTCCGTGCGCAACGCATCCACATCGGGTGTGATAACGCCCAAGTCTTCCGCGATGAACGGCAGATCGCCGAGCGCCTGCTTTACCGCGACGAACAGATCGTGACCCGGCGCCTTAACCCACTTGCCCTTGACTGCAGTCTCCTCGCTTCCGGGGATTTCCCATGCAGCGGCAAATCCTCGGAAGTGATCGATGCGCACGATGTCAACGAACTTGAACGTTTGCTGGATACGGTTGATCCACCACCTGAAGCCGTCTTGCTGCATCCGAGGCCAGTTGTAGTGCGGGTTGCCCCAGCGCTGCCCGGTCGCCGAAAAGATATCCGGCGGCACCCCGGCGATCACGGTGGGATTGCCTTCTTCATCCAGTTTGAACTGCTCGGGGTTGGCCCAAACATCCGCGGAATCCTCCGCGACAAAAATGGGCACGTCGCCGATGATCTGGATACCGTTCTCGCCGCAATGAACCTTGAGCGCCTCCCACTGCTCCCAGAAGAGCCCACTGCAGGAACTCGTGATACTCAACCTCGTCCGCCAACTCCTGGCCGCATCCGCGCCAGCGCGGACGGTTCGCGCAGGCGGATATCGCGCGGCCAGTCGTGCCAGCTCCCACCGCCATAGTGGCCCTTTACCGCCATGAAGAGGGTGAAGTCGGGCAGCCAGCTTGCGCTCTGCTCGCGGAACCAGTCGAAGCCTGCGTGTTGCGCATCGGTTGCGTTCTCCTTGAAATGTTCGTACGCTTTGCGCAGGAGTGACTTGCTTGAAGGTAATGACCGAGCCGAAATCGACGCGGTGCGCGCGGGAAAATAGGGCATATCGTACAACGCATGATGCGGTAGCAGGCCTGAGTAGGCCAGGCCTTCCGGACTGATCAGGAGTGGATTGCCGGCAAATGCCGAAAAACACTGATACGGCGAGTCACCATAGCCGGTGGGGCCGAGCGGCAACACCTGCCAGAGTTGCTGCTTGGCCGCAGCCAGCCAATCGATGAAGTCGTAGGCGCCCTTGCCCAGGTCGCCGATGCCGAAGCGCGACGGGAAACGAGGTCGGATGGCAGAGAATGCCGCTGGATCGTTCGAATGGCATATCACCTCCTAAGATGCTAACGGATTGACAGATCGACACCCGGTATCAGTCAGTTCGCGCAACCGCCGCCTTCTTGGGGGTGCGCCAGAACACCAGGTCGCCGCCCATCATCTGGCGGAACTGCGCTTCAAACGTCGGCACGATCATCAGGAAGAGTGAACTCGGGGCCAACAGCGGCCAGGTGAGCAACTCAGCAAGCAGAAGACGTGGGCGCCAACCCGGACTGGAGTGTCGGCTGGTCAGATGCTCGCGCAGCCAAGCCAGCAGCGTACCGATCACGCTGATGGCGTTGCCCGACTGCAACAAGATCGTGTATAGACCCGGAATCGGCGCGGCCACCGCCAGCAAGCCGTGTTGCAGAACCATCACGACAGAGCCGATGCCCAGCAGCAACCCGGCCACCGAAAAGATGATGTGATCGTGCACTACTTTGAGAAGATAGACCGTTTTCGGCCAAAGCGGTACATCAGGCCACCGGTTCCATTGTTGGACTACGTAGGCAATGTCGGACGAGCCCCAGGCGTGACGCAGCCGCTGATTGTAGAAGTTCTTGAAGGCCTCCCAGACCGTCTCCCCGGTCACCGAGTCGCCGCTGACGGGCAGGAACACCGGCTCCAAGGTAACTCGGCCGCCCGTGCCAAACAGGCCCCGCAGGAAGATATGCCAGTCATCGGCGATAACCATTTCGTCCCAGTAGCCGATGTCGTCGGCCAGCCTGAGGCTGAGCGTGTACGTGCTTAATGGTAGATTTGCCGCCAGCGGATTCGCCAGCTCCGATACTTGTACGAGGTTGTTCAAGAAACCCAGCAATCGAATGGGCGTGGGCGCGGCCCAGATGTTGGTATTGAAGCGGAACGGCGCCTGCCAGATGCGCTCGTGGCGCCGAGCATCTGCGGCAAACTGCCGGGTTATCTCGGCAAAGTACCCGGGGTGGATCAACGAATCGGCGTCGCACGAGGTCACCGTGAGCGAGTCCAGCGACATACCCATCTGACCGACCAGAATCTCCTTCGCTCGCCTCGCGGCCCATGTCTGGTTGGAACCTTTGCCGGGCACTTCGCCGAACAGGTGAGCCGGATGCACCGTCACCAACACGCGGGCGAAACAGCTCCCGAATTGTGCAACAAGTTGCTCGCCCTTCTTTTGCGCGCCAGGCTCTGTGTCCTCCATGGCCAGCACGACGGTGAGCGTGTCGCGGGCATTGGGCTGCTCTGCCAGGCGCTCTAGTGTGCGCGCAACCACGGCCTCCGGTTCTTTGAAGTTGGCCACGATGACGATATGGTGAACCGGTGCGGTCAGCCCCTTGGGGATAGCCAGGGCTTCCTCGCTCGACATCGGAGATTTCTGCTGCAAACGGTGGATGCGCCACTGCCCTACGGGATAGAACAAGACGATCATCAGGAAACGCAGGAGCAGGTAGAAGCCGAGGGCCTGCACGACCCAAAAGACATTGTCCGGGTCGTAGACGCTGACAGTGGCGAACGCCAAGAAGGCCGCCAGCACGAGGCTGCCGGCGATTTTGTAGGTCCAGTGATGGGGGTCGGTGATGACGTCGAGCTTCTGAAGACGCTCGCTGGCCCGTGCAGGTGAATCAGCGGGTAAATCGCCCGTCAGGGCATCGCGTCCCGTGCCTGCACGGTCACGCCCTTCCGGCGTCGTTGTTCGAGAGTCGACTCGCACCGGGCTCTCCCATTCCAATCGGGCCATATATTGCTCAAAGCGATGAATCGCGCCCGAACCGTGAAGGGTCACGCGCATGAATAGTATAGTTCAGGCAGGCAGAGCGACCAAAAGGGGAGGATCGGCACAAACGCGGGTGGGCTGGTGAGCGCAACAGAGTGTGGAGGCAAAATGCCGTAGCGCAAGCAGACGCTCGCGCTACGGCAGGCAATGAGATGCTTTACTTCTTCGCGGTCGCCGTTAGCCGTTCGGCGCTCAATTGCGCCTGGCGGGCGAAGTCGATCGCGTTGGCCAGGATGCGGGCGGCCTCCTGCGGGCTGTGGAAGCCGGTGCTGTTCTCCGACATGACGAAGTCGTAGCGCATCGAGGCCTCGACGATGGAAATTGCGCGCCTCCTCCAGTTGTTCGTCGGTGGCGCCGGCGTCCTTCGCCGCCGCGATGGCGTCGATGGCGTCGCCCAGCGCCGCTCTCGGTCGTGCGCAGCAGCTCGGCGGTGTTGTTCTGGATGATGCGTGATGCGATCCTTGAGCTCCTGTTCATCCTGCTTGTGGCAGGTCTGGCACGCCTTGTTGACGTTGTCCAACGGGCTGCGCAGCCAGTGATCCGAGACCTTCACCGCGCCCTCGCGGACGTAGGGCATGTGGCAGTCGGCGCAGGCGACGCCGGAGCGGGCGTGGATGCCGGTGCTGTACATCTCGAACTCCGGATGCTGCATCTTCAGCATCGGCGCGCCGGTCTCCTTGTGCGTCCAGTCCTTGAAGCCGTATTCGTCGTAGTACTCGATGATGTTGTCGATCTGCAGCCCCTTGTCCCAGGGGAAGGTCAGCAGCTTGTTGTCGCCCTTGAAAGTAGTACTCGACGTGGCACTGGGCGCAGACGTAGGTGCGCATCTCCTGGCGGGTGGCCTTGCTCAGGTCAACGCCGCCCTCCGCCATCGCGTTCTTGAACGCCGGGCGGGTGATGCGCAGTTCCATGGTCTCCGGGTCATGACAGTCGGCGCACGAGCTGCCGAGGTGCAGCGTCCCGGAGATCTCCTTGTAGGGCGTGATGTTGAACTTCTCCCAGCCCATCTGCGCGATGAGCTGCGGCGCTTCGGCGGCGTGGCAGTTGGCGCACGCGCCCGGCTGCTTGACCACCTCCTGGCGCTTGGTCTTCTTCTGGTCGATCAGCGCGTAGTAGTGGCCGCGCTCCTTGTTGTAGTCGACGCTGAAGGCGTAGCCGGCCCAGACGCGCTTGAGGATGGGATACTTCTCCAGCTTGTTGAACGGCACGGAGCCGCCGTAGGGCGTCTCGATGGTGTCGATCTCGGTCTTCATGAACGAGTCGTACTCGCGCGGGAAGTTCTCGCCCCACACGGCCGGATCGAGCTCATTGTCGGCAATCTTGACCGTCTTCAAGGGATACTCGATGGCTTCTGCCTTGTGCGTCTGGATATTGGTCAGCAAAAATGCAATTGCACCCATGATGACCATGCCGGCGACGAATGCCAGTACGACCCAGGACCAGCGGCGGCGGGATGGGGCCTCAGGTTGGGACGGCGTCATGGTTCTCTCCTCCTAATGGTCGTGCCCGACGCCCTCATGGCAGGTCAGACAGTCGGTGGGATCTTCGGTGTCGGCGTGGTTCATGGCCTGCGTCAGGTCGCCATGACAGTACAGGCACGCATGCTGCGTTACTTCACGGTTCAGCTCGGTGATGCGAATCGGCTCGGGGAAGTTGCCGGTGGTGAACGCATAGCTGTGCCGGAAGCCGTTGACGCCCTTGACGGCGTACTTGGGCACGATGTTGTCGTGTGGGGCGTGGCAGTCGTTGCAGACGGTGACGGCATGGTGGGTGCCGTGGTTCCAGCCGTCAAACTGCTCGCGCATGATGTGGCAGTTGACGCAGGTCTTCGGATCGTTGGACAGGTAGGCCAGGCCCTGGGCATAGGACAACGTGAAACCGCCCAGGCCCACGGCGCCGCCAAACAGCCCGGCCAGCGCCATCCAAATCCAGAGAGGAGTGGCGCCGAAGAACTGTGCGACACGGCCTTTCGGCTTTACTTCAGGGGGGGCATTCTGGGCAGCATCCTGCCGCATACACGACCTCCTTGGGTGGGAAAGTGAGGCCAGATTCGCCTACGCGAGCCGATTGTCATCTGTGGCGATGTGACTCCAAGTATAGCGCAGGAAGACACAAATGGCCAACGTCATCTGAGCCGGGATGGCGCATTACTCGTTGATTGACACCATTACCAGCTCGAGGGGAAGCTTCTTACCGCTGGCCTTAAGCGCCTGCTGCGCGACGAAGACCAATCCTCGACAGCACGGCACCTCCATGTAGGCAACCTTCAGGCTGCGGATGTCGTTATTCGCCAGGATCTGCGTCAGTTTGCCGATATAGGCCTGCGCATCATCCAACTTCGGACACCCCACCGCGATCGCACAGTCACGCATGAAGTCGGCGTGCATGTTCGGGTTGGCGAAAGGCACACAGTCGGCGATCAGCGTGAGATCAGCCTGTTGCAGGAAGGGGGCGTTGATCGGCATCAGGGTAAGTTGCACGGGCCACTGGCGCAGCTCAGATTTGACGCGCGCTTCGTCGCCACTCGCACGACTGGCGTGCGCTTCTCCTGCGGCCGGCTCGTCCCAGGCGGTCACCTGCATTGATGGACACATCGCAACGGGGGCGCGCTGCGGTTGTGCGGCCGGCGAGACACAGGAGGAGGTCATCCCGTGCGCTCGCAGATGTTCCAGATGGCGCTGCACCAGGTCGGGGGACTTCTGTTCGAGATAAGTGAGCACGCCGCCTTCGTCGTAAGAATCCACTTCGAGCTGCGTCACGGTGAGCGCGCCCTGCGGACAATCGCCCAGGCAAGCACCCAGGCCGTCGCAATAGCTTTCCTTTACCAGTCGGGCCTTGCCGTCGATGACCTGGAGTGCCCCTTCGACACACGCAGGCACACAGTTGCCGCACCCGTCACACTTCTCTTCGTCGATGGTGATGATGTTTCGTACGGTCTTCATCTTCATCCCGCCTTCGTTTTGGCGATTACGTCGGCGCCAACGCATTGTTCAGCGTAGCGACACCACTGGATGCAGGATTGAAGGTTGTTGTAGACCACGAAACCGCACTTATCGCACGCGATCTTTTTGTCGATGGAGAATAGCTCTACATCGGACCCGCATTGGGGGCAGGTCTTGATGGTCAGGGTGATATCCCTTCGCAGGCTGCTCGAGCCGGGACAGAAGTGTTCAAGCATCGCCATACTCTCCTTAGATACCGTCAGAACGATTGCTCGCCGGCTGAATTGCGGCGCGGTCGCCTGGCAAAATGTATCGCAATCAGATCGGACTATTGTGCACATGCGATTGTCAGGGACTTTTATCGCACATGCCCGTTTCCGCGGTCGTGCCGTCAATCGTTCAAGTGGGTTGGTGCGCGGAGCACCACCGCGTACGGAAGGTCGATCGCGCCTACGGGGCACGCTGGCTCGCACAGGCCGTCATACTCGCACAGTTCAGGCCGCGCAACGATTGCCTTACCTGCCTGAAGGGCCAGCGCACCGGCTTTGCACGCGGTCAGGCAATCCCCACAGCCGGTGCAGGCGGCGATGTCGATTTCGGGTAACACGGCATTGATTGACATAAAATATCTCCTGACGCGCAACGCTCCGCTGCCATTCTTATGATAGCAGCGGAGCGGTCTTTTGTATGGGACTTTTGTCGCTTTTACATACCGTCGCTTACCGCAGTCAGGGCTTCTCGATTCAGAATGACGATGCGATGGCGGTCAAAGTCGATCAAACCCTCATCGGCCAGCTCGCGCAGCGCGCGGCCGATCATCTCACGGACAGTACCGAGCCGCGCAGCCATCTCGGCCTGCGTGACCATCTGGCTGCGGTCGAGCTCGCCAGCCTTGGTGGCGCGCTCGGCCTCATTCAGCAGCAGCCTGGCCAGGCGCGACTTCACTGATCGCAGCGACAGATCCTCCACCATGGCGACAAGGTGTCGCGCTCGTCGTGCGATACTCTCGATTAGCGCCCAGGCCAAGAGTGGATGCGCCTGGGTCAAGCGCTGCATCTCGCTGCGCGTGATCACCCACAACGATGCATCGGTGATCGCCGCGGCGCTGGCCGGATTTGGCCCTCCGTCGAGCACCGCTACATCGTTGAATGTGTCCCCCGGTCCCACGCGATGAAGGATTTGCTCCCGGCCCTGCGGTGACAGCTTGAAGATCTTCACCTCGCCGGTCCCGACGACGTACAGACCCGCGCATGCCTCCCCTTCCAGAAAAATCACCTGTCCACGGCTGAACCGGCGCTCTACGCACGCGGCCGCCAGCGCCGCCAGCACAGGCTCGGGCAGGCCAGCGAAGTACGGCACGCGGCGCAAGAAGGCGGGCTCGGGGAATGCTAGCTGGCTCATGACGATAAGATGGCTCGCACATCCACCGCCACGGCCCCCTGGCCGGCGGGGAGAACCAGTAGTGGGTTCACGTCCAGTTCGCTGATCTCTTCGTGTTCCGCAGCCAGCCGGCTGATGCGGATAATGGCGTCCACGAGAGCAGGACGATCCGCCGGGGGCGCGCCGCGCAACCCATTCAGCAACCTAGCCGACCGGATCTCGTCAATCATCTCCTCGGCATCCGGGCGAGTCAAGGGCGCGAGGCGGAAACTCACGTCGGCCAGCGCCTCGACATAGATGCCGCCCAACCCGAACATCACCAGCGGTCCATAGGTCGGGTCGCGCTTGATGCCGACGATTACCTGTTGACCTCCCTGTATCATCTCCTGCACCTGGATCCCGCGCACCTGCGCGCCGGGGTGCGCGGCCTTTGCACGGGTCAGGATCGTCTTGAATCCCGACCTGACAGCGTCCGCGTCGGTCACACCCACGATCACCCCCCCGATGTCAGACTTATGAAGGATGTCTGGGCTCATGATCTTGAGCACAACAGGGTAGCCAATCTCCTCTGCGAACCTGACTGCGTCGCTTGGATCGCGCGTTAGGAATTCCTGCGGAGTGCGTATGCCGTAGGCGTCCAGCAGATCCCGGCATGCCGCGGCATCCAACGCTCGGCGTCCGGCTGCATGCGCCAACATCAAGACGTCTTGGACCTTGCGCCGACCTCTGGCGGCAAGCAGACGCTCCGCCTTGCTCCCAACCTCTCGGGCGGCGCCTTCAGCGAGGCGATTCTCGAACTGCTTCCGCTGCCATAGCGCGCCAAACACCCGCACTGCATCCTCCGGAAACGTGTAGGCCGGGAGTTGCAGCCGATGTGCGGTTGCCGACGCCTCGTCCAGGCTGATGTCACCCATCAAACAAAGGACGACGGGTTTGACCTGGCCGCCCTGAGCCGCGGCTGCGGCGCCGAATGCCTCGACCACGGCCACGGGGTTAATCAGCACTTGGGGCACGAGAACCGCGAGTACTCCGTCGCAGTTTGGATCCGCCAGCGCCGCGTCCATCGCGAGCCGGTAAGTTTTTTCGTCTGCGCCGCCCAGCAGATCGATGGGCCCACCGAGCTGCGCGTCCGGGGCCAGCTTCGGGCGCAGCATCGCTTGTGTCTCAGCGGTTGTGCGCGCCAGGAGGAGACCTGCTGCCTCCAACGCGTCTGCCGCCAGGGCTGCGGGCCCGCCCGCGTTCGTCACGATGGTGATCCGGTTGCCGCGCGGCAGTGGTTGGTACGCGAGGGCCAGCGCAGCGTCGAACAATGCCTGCACACTTTCCACTTCAAGCACGCCCGCTTGCTTACACGCCGCGCTGAACGGGGCGTGGACGCCTGCCAGCGCGCCCGTGTGTGAAGCGGTCGCGGCCTGCCCGCTGCCGGTGCGTCCGCTCTTGAGGATAACGACCGGCTTTCGAGCAGCCGCGTCCCGCAGCTCACGGGCAAATGCCGGTCCGCCTTTGACATCCTCCAGATAAAGCGTGATGACCTTGGTGGCGTCATCCGCGGCCAGGAAGGGGATCACATCCGTCTCGTTGACGTCGGCCTCGTTGCCTACACTCAGGAAACGACTGAAGCCGATGCCGCGGCCGACGGTCCAGTCGATGATGCCCCCGCACAACGCGCCCGATTGCGAAAGGAACGCGATGCTGCCCTTCGGCGGCATGCCCTTGACGAAGGTGGTGTTGAGTGGCGTGTGGGTGTCGATAACGCCGATGCCATTCGGTCCCATGATGCGCATGCCAAATCGTTGCGCAACGGCAACCATTTCGCGTTCACGCTCGATCCCCTCCGGTCCGACCTCCCGAAAGCCGCCAGAGATGACAATCGCAGCCTTGACCCCGCGCCGACCGCACGCCTCGATGGCCCCCACGACGGCTGTCGCGGGGATAATCAGCACGGCCAGCTCGACCGGGTCGGGCACGGAGCCGATGTCCGGGTAGCAGCGCAACCCGAGGATCTCGTCGGCCTTCGGGTTGATGGGATAGATCGGCCCTCTATAACCCCGCTCCGGGTCCACCAGGTTGCGGACCACTCCGTAACTCAGCTTAGAGGGATCGCGGCTGGCGCCAATCACTGCGACGCCATCGGGCGTGAAGAAGGGTTGGAGGGAGGTCGAACGCTCGTTCATCGCCGAGCCTTCCAGGCATGTAGCACCCTCAATGTTGCATCCGGCACGTCGGTGATAATGGCTTCAACGCCTAGATCGGCCAGGCGGCGTATGTCCTCTTCTTCGTTCACGGTCCACACTCGCACTGGCATTTTGCGCCGCCGTGCCGCGGCCATGTAGCGGGCGTCAATCATATCCTTCTCTGGGTGCAGGCCCTCAGCCTTGGAGTACTGCAGGGTTACCCCCCATCTCGTCCAGGCTGACGTGTCTGCGGCCAGAAGCAGCGCGTGCTCGATCTCTGGCCCCGCCTGCTTCGAGCGGCGCAACGCAAAAGGATTGAACGAACTGATAACCACATCGTTGACCATTCCGTGGAACCGGACGGCCTTCACGACATCTACGCCCAGCACCGCTCCCGTGATGTCCAGCGACTTCAATTCGATGTTCACGAGCAGTTTGCCCCTGGCCAGGTCGAGCACCTCATCGAGGGTGGGGATGAGCGTGCCCTGGAATTCTGGGCTAAAGTGCGAGCCGGCGTCGAGTTGGCGCAACGCGTCAAAGGGGTGGCTCGTGACCCGACCCTTCCCACTGGATGTCTTCTCCAGGTTCAGGTCGTGGAAGATGACCAGCTTGCCGTCCGAGCTGAACTGCACGTCGAGCTCGATGCCATCGGCACCAAGGCGTATTGCGGCCTCGAACGCAGGCAGGGTGTTTTCGGGCGCGACGCGTTTTGCACCACGATGCGCGAAGACGAGGGGGCGGTTTGTGACAGTACGTTTCATCCTGACCTCATTGTCCGAAATGGGTTATCGTGTCCTGCGGGCCAACTCCACCAGTTTTTGGCCATCCCATAGCTCGATCGGCTTTCCCGCGGCCCATTCACGAGCTTTGCGCGAAATCGCGCCGGTGGTGGCGAGCCATCCGCGGTCGCCCCGTTCGTGAATCAAGGTCCCGTAGAGCTCGCGCACCACGGGTTCCCCCACGGTGCCCCGATACCGTTTGCACTGCACCAGTCCCGTGTTGACGGGCGGACGAGAAACCTCGATATCAACGCCGTGGTCGCCGCTGTAGGACGTGTTATGGATGCGGTATCCGTTCAACTGGAACATCATCCCGATCCACGTCTCGAACTCGGCAGGGTCCAGCGCCAGCATCTGGGCGAGGCTTTGCACGCGGCCAAAACGTTTGCGGAGAGCCGAGCGGCTGGCGTCCCGCTGGGCAAGCCACACTGGCCCAACCAGAGCCAGCATATGTAGCGCCGCGGCCGCCGGGGCCACCCAAATGGGCAGCCAACTGGTCCACCAGCCCTGGCCGATGCGCAGCGCGATTACCGCGGGCCAAATAAGGATCCACGAGCGCGCCCCCGATCAGCCAGGCCCACGGCGTTTCACCTGGCTCGACCATGTCGGCTGTCGAGGCTCCGCGTTCCAACGCGGCCAAAACGCCGCGTCGCGCCAACTCTGAGCGGGCACGTGCGACCTCTTCCGCCGAGGGCATCCAGTCCGGCTCACCGGCCGATTGTCCGTCTTCCATCGGCGCCAGGGTTGCATGAAATTCCATCAGCACGGACAGTTCCTTTGCTTCCTGATGTTTCGGGTCATCGGATGTATCTCGTCACGATCACCCGCACAAACTCGGTGCGATCCGCTGGCGTGGCGTTGGCCTCCAGCCATTGACTTGTCAGGTTGCGTTCGTCCCACATGGGAACCTCGGACGAGATCAGCCACACGGTCTTCGCTCCCCCGACCCTCGTGGCCATCCACGCATCCGCCTCGGCCTCGGTCATGCCGTTGTTTGTATACGGCCCCTCGACCCCTGTCCAAGCGGGATCCTCAGGATCGGCGCGGCCGCTGGCATAATAGGAGAAGGTGTATCGGTTGTATGGGATCTGATATAGGACCGCGTCGCCGGGCTGATGTGACGCTCGCACATAAGCTGCGGCGGCCCGAAAATCGGACTTGATCGGTTGACTGGCTTGAAGATACATGCTCCAGCCGTTGAGCGCAAATATTACCAGCCGCGACAGCTATTCCCGCCGGCCGCCACGTTCGGCCTAGCGCCACCACTCCACATGCCAGCAGCGCGCAATATGCCGGTAGGGTCCAGATCAGGTAGCGGTCGGTGAAGATGGGCATGCCGACCGACACCACGTAGATCAAGAGAGGCGGCGCCAGCAGCCACACCCCGAGGAGGAGCGTGACCCCGCGTCGTGCGGTCAGGCGTGAGTCCGTGCGCCATCGAATCTGGGGTTCACCGCTGCCCAGCTCCGCCGCGCGGTACCTGTTGTGGATCGGCCATAGGGCGACGCCGGCGACCAGCGCGACCATATATGGCAGCAACGAAACCGGCGGAACGCCCAGCACGCCACGGCTGAACGCGCCGGACAGGATCCGAAAGATGTTGTCCAAGGATACGAAGGGGTGACCAGTTTGGTATGTCGACGTCCAGAGCGGAGGAATCCACCTCAGGAATGGCACGTAGGGCAGTCCTAACACCAGCAGATAGAGGACCACGCCGAGCACACGCCGGCGCGGCGTGGTCCAGGGCAAGAAGAGCAGCCATAGGATTTGGACCGGTACGATGAGCGCCGCGAGCAGGTGCGTATAGAAGGCGAGGCTGGTCAATACATATAGCGCCACCCAGGGGTACCACCCGCCTCGCCGCGCCACCGCGACGATGGCCAGCAGTGACGCGGGCACCAGCACGGTCAAGAGCGCGTACATCTTGGCTTCCTGCCCGTACCATACGCCATAAGGCACGGTCGCGACGAGGAGTGCGGTCAAGAGGGCCACGCGGCGGTCTGCCAGGCGAGCCAGCAGGACGTAGACCAGGGGGACCGAGAGCGCACCAGCCAGGGCCGCAGGAAACCGCAGGCTGAACTCGCTGTGTCCTGCGGCAGCCAACCAGGGTCGCAGCGCCAGGAAAAAGAGGGGTCCGTTTTGCCCCGGTTGGCGAAACATATCGAGCAGTTGAGGCAGAGGCCGCGTTGCGAAGAGGAGGGCGTCGACTTCATCGCGCCACAGGCTCTGCGATAGGAGCGTCAGGACGCGAAGCGCAAACGCCAGTAAGGTGATGGCAGGGATGGCGATCCGGGCGGCGAGGCCAGACATATGGCTTTACAGCCGGCCGCTCCGGCGTAGGAGCAGGATGACGGTCGCTGCGCCGCCGATCAGCAGGGTGACCCCACATATCAGCCAAATGAGGTTGAGTAGCGCCAGCCCTGCCCGCAGTCCGGGATCATTGTCTACGACGACGGTCGGCGTGGGCTCCGGCACGCTTCCAGGATTTGTGATCACGGGCTGGGCCAGGGGCAGCGATTCGAGATCGCTTGGGTTAACGATCGTCGGCGCGGGCAAAAACCCGGACACCGTCGGCGTCGGCAAGATGTCAGTCGGCAAAGGCACAGCAGTGGGCGGTTCGAGCGAGGGGAAGGGCTCGGCCGTTGCGTCAGGCTGGGGCGCGGCGATGGTGGGCACGAAACTCACGGTTGGTTCGGGAGACCGGGTCGGCACGGCAGGCGCGGTTGGCGATGCCGCGACCGGTGTGGGCATGATGGGGGAAGACTGGAACGTCGTGCGCGCACTGACGCCGAAAGACAACATCAGCGTGAGGATGGCCGCGGCCACCATGACGGCGATGAAAGACAGGACCGATTGAGTATGACTGCGCAAGGTATAGAATCAGCCTTTTCGATCAAAATTCAGGCACGGATTATAGCACGCCTGCGCTCGACAGCCAACGTGCACGGCCCTTAGCAATGGTGTATGCCGTTATGGAGTCGAAGTTAGTGTATCGCTTTCGGTTGGAAGTGTGTGTTGAACTTGCGCATGGCAGGTAGGATGAACTTGCGATCCACCTCCTGTGCGATCATGGCCAAGACGCCAGCATCGGAATGGTAGGCGTTGGCGCTCCGAATGCGGCGGCGCAGGCAGCGATTGAAGCGTTCGAGCCGGCTGGTTGTGCGGAGAAAGCTGCGGCGCCAGGTGGGATGGCGTTCTTGCAGGAGGAAGTAAGCCACGGTGGCGCGGAAGTTGCGCCGGAGCGTGGCCACAGCATCGGGTTGGGTGTTGCGATATTTCTGCAGCACCTTGAGGGCGCGGCGCAAGACGGTGGCACGCTGTTTGGCCTGAAAGATGGCGACGAAATCGCGGTAGATCGCCCGGCGCTGGCGGCGCCGTTCAGCTGCGGGCAAATCGTCGGCGATGCGAATGGCTTGCCAGATGTTGCGGAGCTTATGGAAGAGGCAGCGTTGCTCGATGGCGTCAAAGTGGATGGTGGTGAGTGCGGCGCATAGACCACTGCCGCCATCATGAATGATCAATTCCAGGCCCAGTTCGCCGCGCAAGCCTTGGGCTTCCAGTTCACTGAGAAAGGCGAGCCAGCTTTCGGCATCCTCGCTGTCGGCCAGCCGCCAGGCCAAGATCCTCCTGGCGGCCGGTTTCCGGCCAGACGCCTAACGCAATCAGGAGGCAGCGCTTCCGGCGGCCCTTGACGGCGCGCTTGCGGCCCTTGCGGTCGGTGCGCCACTGCCCGGTCGCACACAGTTGCGTGAACCAGATGGCATCGAACTGCACGATCGGCGGCGTGGGCCGCTCATCGGCGCCCGGGGTGAGCTGCTGGAGTTGGTGTAAGCGCTGGAGCAGGGTGCGTTGGCCCAACACGCCCATATAGCTATGCGCCAGTTCGCCCTGCATCTCGCGCAGGCTGATACTCAGGGCGCCCCAGCGTTGAATTTGAGCGTCGACATCGCTGCCAATGCGCTGGTAGGGCGCTAGCCAATCATCCAGATCGAGGGTGATGCTGCCGCCGCACTCACAGACGAAGCGGGGCCAGCGCAGCGGCACTTCGCCCCAGCGGGTCAGCAAATGGCGCGGCCGGCTGCCGTTGCGACTGAACCGCTGGCTCTGCACGGTGTGGCACTTGGGGCACGCACGGGTCTGTTCCAGACTGTTGGCCACGTGGCCCCGCCGCACGTAGGGCGCCCGGCCCAAGACGTATTCGGCCGCGGCGTACAAACGCTCGCCGATTCCGTGCCCGATTTGGTTGAGCAGGTGGTGATGAGCCTCTGCAATGGCCCCTTCGATCAAAGCATGGCCGTTGACTTGCCGGCATTCCGGGAGTACGCTGCGCATCGGGGTGGTCTCCTGGCGTGGTATTGATGTTGTAACCTGACCTTACCAGGTTTCCACCCTCAGACGAATTTCAACCGATCGGGATACACTACCGAATTCGCGCTGTTACTGCTCAGCGATAATGTCCGCTAATTGCTCAGCGAAAATGTCCAAGCCGACTGCAAGTCGTTAAGGTGCTGATTGCGATTATGGCAGCGCTTGCCGAGACAAAAGCAGGTGGCCGAGCGCCCGCTCAGACAGTGACTACTGCTGGCTACGCAGCACGGGGTTTTGCGCTTTGGCCCGATGTAGGGGCGGAAGCCGGCGGCACGGCGAAGAGGCAGAGTGGGACGAATCTGGTTCGCCCGCCCTGCCTCCCCTACACCGGGCCTGCGACGGCGCTCGGAGGCGCTCCCCAGCGTTGCTCCTATCCTCCGCGCAGGTTGGGCCAGTTTAGCACAGGTGGGGCCACCCGTACAGGCTGGGCAACTAGCGCTGGCCATACAGCCACGCCCGCTGTTTCGCCTTGGCGTGCGGTTCAACCGGCAGCTTGGACCAGGCTGGCTCCGGGGTTGGGGCCGGCCGGGTGGCGGGTGCGGCCAGGAGCGGCCGATAAGTGAGCCGCTGGCGGCCGTGGTAGACATAGATCTCGCCTTCAGGCACCACATGCACCGTCACCGTCTGGCTAACGAGGCTGGGCTGCGTGCGGCGCGGGCAGGAGTTGCAGCCACTGACCGGCAAAGCGAATGCAGTGGTCGGCCCGCACTTTGCGAGTTTCGCGCACGGCGAAGTAGTAGGCGTGATCGAAGATGACCGGCAGTGGCACCCAAGCGCTGTCGGGATCGCGTGCTGGTCTGGCGAAGCGGGCATTGTAGCGCGTCATGAAGCTGGGCAGAAAGGCATTGGCGTCCTGCAAGGTGGTCACGCCCGCCAGACGCAGTTCCTTGGTCAGACGATCTTGCAGCGTGGCCCACAAACGCTCAATGCGGCCCTTGGCTTGCGGCGAGTGGGCCGTGATCGACTCGATACCCAATTCGGCCATCATGCGTTGCACCTGGCTCATGGGTGGCTGGCCAGCCAACTCATCGTCGAGCGTCGGCTGTTTCGGTGAGCGCAGGATCGTGTGGCGGTCGTGGTAGATGCTCATGGGGAGGCCGTAGGTCTCGGCGATGGTCCGCAGCAGGAGCAGATAGCCCACTTGATCCTCCGTTGGCCGAAACAGCAGAAAGAGTACCTGCCCGTCGCATCGTCAATGGCCCCGATCAAGCTGGCCTTCGGGCCACGTTCTTCCAGCCAAGCGAACGGACTGCCGTCGATTTGCAGCAGCATGCCTTCGGCCGCCCGCCGGACCCGGCGGCGACGATGCACCGCCGAAGCCACTGCCACCGACGAGCGCAAGCCCGCCTGACGTAGCAGGCGGTCCAGCGTCGAACGGCCGATGACGATCTGCTCGACGTGCGCCAGCAGCTCCTGCATGTGGCACACGTTCAGGTCGTGGTACTTGCCGCCCGGCACCGCCAGGGCCAGAATCTGGGCCACCACTTCTGGTGGGGTGCAATTGGCCGGCGTCCGGTCATGACTACCATGCACGACGACCGCCATACCCTCTTGGCGGAAACGCACCCGCAAACGCCGGACTTGCCGCGTGCTAACCCCCAGCAGTTCAGCCGCTGTCGCTACGTCCAGGGCCTCAGCCGCCAAGCGGGTCAGTATCTCCGTCTTACGCTGCTGTTCTGGGTTCAAGGTAATTGTCCTCATCGTTCAAGTATGCGGACATTTTCCCTGAGCAGTTAACCCGGACATTTTCGCTGAGCAGTGACACACTACCGAATTCGCGCTTGACATGAATCCGTTGGTGTGCTATATTGACCGCACAATTGAATACGCCACACAAAGGCGATGAACCGGACGAGTACGCATGCATCCACGATGTGGGTGAGCGAGGCGTCAGAGAGCGGGCCAACTGCTGCGAGGCCCGCGCCAGAGCACGTGCCGAATGGACCGGGGAGCTGCCAGTTGAAAGCATTGCAAGGTGCGAGTAGACCAGGCCGGAACGCCACCGTTAGCAAGGCGAGGGGATCGGATA
This sequence comes from uncultured Chloroflexia bacterium, assembly GCA_963774265.1. Classification (GTDB taxonomy): domain Bacteria; phylum Chloroflexota; class Anaerolineae; order CG2-30-64-16; family CG2-30-64-16; genus JALOOB01. The sequence goes on from CAVZDU010000001.1 coordinate 1,183,737, forward strand.
GGTCTTCGTGGCAATGATAGCCATGTATGGACCGCGTCCCGTCCCTGCAATGAGTGAGATTGGCCGCACGATTACTTTCGCGGGATGGCCGATCTAACTGGGGTGGCACCACGGGCGTCTTTTGACCCTCGTCCCCTTTTTGGGGGCGAGGGTTTTCTGTTTAACTTCTGGCGGGCAAACCCCTCCCCTCCGCACATCGTCGTATCGGCCCGTCATAATTATTCTACTCGGGAGGGAACACCATGTCACTCGCATCAATCGCCAACGGTCTGACCGAAGACTACCGCATCGTCCTGCCCCAGTCGCGCATCCCCACGCACTGGTACAACATCCTGGCCGACATGCCGGTGCCGCATGCCCCGGTGCTGCACCCCGGCACCCGCCAGCCCGTCGGCCCGGCCGACCTGTCGCGCCGCTCTTCCCGATGGAGCTGATCATGCAGGAGGTCAGCCGCGAACGCTACATCCCGATCCCGGACGAAGTGCGCGACATCTACCGGCTGTGGCGGCCCACGCCGCTGATCCGCGCCGTGCGGCTGGAGAAGGCGCTGGACACCCCGGCGCACATCTACTACAAGAACGAGAGCGTCAGCCCCAGCGGCAGCCACAAGCTGAACACCGCGGTGCCGCAGGCCTACTACAACAAGCAGGAAGGGATCCAGAGCATCGTCCACCGAGACCGGCGCCGGCCAGTGGGGCTGTGCGCTGGCCATCGCGGGCGACATGTTCAAGATGGCCATCGACAGTCTACATGGTGAAGATCAGCTACCAGCAGAAGCCGTACCGCCGCTCGGTGATGCAGGCCTACGGCGCCACCGTCACCCCCAGCCCGTCGGACCGCACGGCAGCCGGCCGCACGATCCTGGCGCGGAACCCGAACAGCACCGGCAGCCTGGGCATCGCCATCTCCGAGGCGGTGGAGGTTGCCGCCACGAGCGGCGGCAAGACGAAGTACTCGCTCGGCTCTGTGCTGAACCACGTCCTGCTGCACCAGACCGTCATCGGCCAGGAGGCGCTGGACGGCATGGCCGAGATCGGCGAGTATCCCGGACGTGGTGATCGGCTGCGTGGGCGGCGGCTCGAACTTCGGCGGGATCGCCTTCCCGTTCTTGCACAAGACGCTGACCGAAGGGGTGAAGACCAGGTTCCTGGCCATCGAGCCGGCTTCCTGCCCCACGCTTGACCCGGGGCACGTACACCTACGACTTCGGCGACACCGTCGGGCTTGACCCCGCTGGTCAAGATGTACACCCTGGGCCACGACTTCGTGCCGGCATCGATCCACGCCGGCGGCCTGCGCTATCACGGTATGTCCCCGATCATCTCAGCGCTGGTGAACGCCGGCTACATCGAGCCGCGCGCCTACGGGCAGAACCAATGCTTCGAGGCGGCGATCATGTTCGCCCGCAACGAGGGGATCATCCCCGCGCCGGAGACCAGCCACGCCATCCGCGCGGCGATCGACGAGGCGCTGGCCGCCAAGGAGACGGGCGAGAAGAAGGTGATCCTGTTCAACCTGTCGGGCCACGGCCACTTCGACATGGCCGCCTACGACGCCTACCTGGCCGGCCAGCTGACCGACAACGGCTTCTCCGCAGAGGCGATGGCGAAGTCGCTGGCGCCGTGCCGCAAGTGCGTAACGGACGATGGACGATCGACTACCGACGACAGGCCGACACTGACGGTCTGTCGTCCGTTTTTGACATTCGGCGTCGTTTTCGCGGATAATAGCAGCAGGAAGTCATTCTCGGCGCCGCGCGGCGCCGAGTTCTTTGAAGAGGGGGGAATTCGATGGCTCAAGCAACTAAGATGGGTGCGGACACCGCAACCTTGGAGAAACGCCGCAAGGCACTGACCGGCCACAATGTGCACCAAGTGCGGGCAGGATGTCGCGTTCGGCGATCTGCTGATGGTGAAGGTGATGCAGATGGAAGAAGGCCGGCCGCGTTCGCACCAGGTGATTTATCATCGCAAGTGCTACACGATCTAGGCTGTCCTGCCAGCTCACAAGAGACGCGCTTCCTTGACAAGAGGAGCGCGTTTTTGTTTACTGTTCTCGTGCCCTTTGGAACCCCATCAAGGTTGACGCGATCATCCAGAGGATGGACCCCACTACCACGTTCACGATGACGGTGAGCAGGAAAGCGAGGGTCAACACCCGGAGCGCGTCGAGGATGTTGGCGCGCAGGGCCACGTCAAAGAAGCTGAAAGCGCCTAACACCCACGCAATAAGCAGCACGCCGCTCACGTAGAGGCTGGCCAACAGCCACGGTTTCCGATCGGCCCGGCTGGGCATCATGGCATTGCTGACCGTGAAGATGACATAGAGCCACAGCCAGAAATCCGGTGTTTGCGGCATGGTGCGCACACTGCGAAGGAAGCCATTCCAGCCTTCAACATTCCACATGCGACCCAGTGTGCCGACGTCGAACACTGTATAGCTGACGAGAAGCAATACACTTGTTCCGGCCACGAACGGCGCCACGCCTACCAGGCTATCGCGGATCGTCCCGCCCGAATATACGCTGACCGAACCCAACTCGATCGAGTTGGAGTTTTTGCGTTTTCGAGGCCCAAGCCGGAAGTCGGTCACCTTGACGCCGAGCACCTTGGCCGTCACAAAATGGCTGAGCTCATGGAGGAGGATGCCGGGGAACATCAGCAGGTAGTAGCCAATCATCGTGATGTTTTCGTCGCCACTGAGCAGCCAGCCGATGGTCTGAACCTGGCGCGTCACCCAGCGGCCCAGTTGGATCAGCACAACCAGGGTAACGGAGAAGACTATTGATTGGGAGAGCAGGGACATGCAGGCTTGAGCTTTCCGAGGGAATCGTAGGGGCGCGCTGCGCAGCCCACCCCTACCTGTGTGACTACTGCTTGCTGGTGATCCGCACCATCTCAGAGAATCCGTCGAGCTTGAGGCTGGCGCCACCGATGAGGGCGCCGTCGATGTCTGGCATGCTCATCAACTCGCCGATGTTCTTCTCGTTGGCACTGCCGCCATATTGAATCCGGATGCTTTGCGCGACCGCTTCGCCGTACAGTTCGGCCAGCGCACCGCGCACCACAATGCCGCACACTCGGTTGGCCACGGCTGATGTCGCCGTCTTGCCAGTGCCGATAGCCCAGATCGGTTCGTAGGCCACGACAGTTTTCTGCGCCTCCTCTGCGGTGATGCCCGAAAACGCAGCACGAACCTGGCCACTGACGAACTCATCGGTTTCTCCGCGCTCGTTCTGCGCCAGGTTCTCACCCACGCAGACAATGGGGATCAGGCCATGCACCAGTGCGGCCTTGATCTTCTTGTTCACGCTTTCGTCGGTCTCAGCGAAGTATTCGCGGCGCTCTGAGTGGCCGATGATCACGTACTCAGCCAATCCTTTGAGCATCGATGCTGAAACCTCGCCCGTGTACGCACCGCTATCAGCCCAATGCAGGTTCTGTGCGCCGACGCCGATCCTCACGCCAGCCAGCGCATCGGCCACGCCGGGCAAGGCTACGAAGGGCACGCACACAACAACTTCAACGTTCTCGTACTTGGTGATCAGCGGGCGCAGCGCCCGCACGAACTCGACGGCCTCGGCTGGCGTCTTGTTCATCTTCCAGTTGCCGGCCAGAATGGATTTTCGCATGGATCACTCCTCGATTATGTGGTGGTTCAGACCCTACTCGCCGCGTTCCGCCCTCAGGCGCGCCTGTTCTGCCTGCCATTGAGCGAGCAAGACCGGATATTCCTCCGACGTGATGAGCTTGCCTCCGGCCGCGTCGCTATCCAGCACCGCCTTCTTTGCCTTATCGAAATGCAGCGTGACTTCCACTGTCTGGAAGCAGTAGTACTTTCCGCTCCCCGTCAGCCCCTTACGAACGAGCCACGTCCCGTCATCCTCTTGGCTAGCATCGTTGCGCAGGTCGATGCGTGTGCGCAGCGGCTCACCACACCGACGGCATTGAGCGTAGGTCCAATAGATCCAGTCTTCATCTCCGAAACCGCTGCGGCCACCGCCACTGGACGCGGTTGATTTGCCGCTCAACACCTTCTTCAGACTGTCCAGAAAGCCCATGCTCTGCTCCTCTCGTGTACGCGCACCCGAAGCGCGGCGGCGTGGCACAGTTATGAAATGCCCGCTGGGATGATGGTCCGCAGCGGGCAGTGTATCACAAGACGGCGGGGCGGCCGCGGACCTACTTGTCGTTCAGCGCGGCCACGCCCGGCAGCTCCTTGCCTTCGAGGAACTCCAGAGATCGCGCCGCCGCCGGTGGAGACGTGCGTCATCTTCTTGGCGACGCCTGCCTTCTTGACCGCGCTGGCGCTGTCACCGCCGCCGATGACGGTGGTGGCGCCGATCTCTGCCAGCAGCCTGGCGATGGCGAAGGTGCCCTCGGCGAACTTCGGCATCTCGAACACACCCATCGGGCCGTTCCAGACGACCAGTTTGGCGGTCTTGAGCATATCGCCGAACAGCTGCGATGCTCTTCGGGACCGATGTCCATGATGCGCCAGCCCGCGGGCACCTTGTCGACATCGACGACCTGGCTGTTGGCCTCGGCGTCGAACTTGTCGGCCACGACCGCATCCACCGGCAGCAGCAGCTTGTCGCCGGCCTTGGCCATGATGGCCTTGGCGGTTTCGACGGAGCTGGCCTCCACCAGGCTGTCGGCCATGTCGTAGCCTTTGGCCTGCCAGGAAGGTGTTCGCCATGCCGCCGCCGATGATCAGCGTGTCGCACTTGGCCAGCAGGTTCTCGACGACCAGGATCTTGTCGCTGATCTTGGCGCCGCCCAGGATGGCGACGTACGGTCGGGCCGGGTTGTCGGTGGCCCGGCCCAGGTACTCCAGCTCTTGCTCCATCAGGAAGCCGGAGACCGCGGGCAGGAAGCGCGCCACACCTTCGGTGGAGGCATGCGCACGGTGCGCCGAGCCGAACGCGTCGTTGACGTAGACATCGCCCAGCCCGCCATCTGCTTGGCCAAGTGCGAGATCGTTCTTTTCCTCGCCTTGTGGAAGCGCGTGTTTTCCAGCATCAGCACGTCGCCGGGCTTCAGCGCCTCAGCCATCGTCTCGACCTCGGGGCCGACGCAATCGGGCGCCATCTGCACCGGCTTGCCCAGCAGCTTGCCCAGCGCCTCGGCCGCGGCCTTCAGGCTGAACTCGGGATCGAACCCGGTGCCCTTGGGCCGACCCAGGTGGCTCATCAGGATCAGCGACGCGCCCTGCTCCAGAACGTATTGGATGGTAGGCAGCGCCGCGCGGATACGCTTGTCGTCGGTCACGACGCCTGCTCAGCCATCGGCACATTGAAATCGACGCGCATGAGCACGCGTTTGCCCTTCAGATCGATGTCGCGAACGGTTTTCTTGTTCATGGATCCTCGACGAGACAAAGACGTCAGGAGACGATGGTCACTGTCCATGTCCATCGTCGTAGTTACAGCTTGCCCGCCATCATGGCGGCGAGGTCCGCCGTGCGGACGCTGTAGCCCCATTCGTTGTCGTACCAGGTGACGACCTTGATGAAGTCGTTCTTTTCCTTGCCGAGCACCATGGTGAACGGCAGGTCAACCGACGAGCTGTGGGGATCGCCCTTGTAGTCGATGGAGACCAACGGCTCATCCACTGCGGCCAGGATGCCCTTCATGGGGCCGGCAGCCGCGTCGCGGAAGGCCTGGCGCAGCTCCTCGGTGGTGGTCGGCTTTTCGATCTGGGCGGTGAAGTCTACAACCGAGACGGTCGAGGTCGGCACACGCAGCGCATAACCGTCGAACTTGCCCTTCAGGTCGGGGATGACCAACGCGACGGCCTTGGCGGCGCCGGTGGTCGTCGGGATGATGCTCATGGCGGCGGCGCGTGCCCGGCGCAGATCGCTGTGGGGCATGTCCAGGATTTTCTGGTCGTTGGTATACGCGTGGATCGTGGTCATCAAGCCGCGCATGATGCTTGAAGTTGTCGTTGACGACCTTGGCTGCGGGCGCCAGACAGTTGGTGGTGCAGGAGGCGTTGGAGACGACATTGTGATTTACGGGATCGTACTTGTCATCGTTCACACCCATGACGATGGTGATATCCTCACCCTCGGAGGGGGCGGAAATGATGACTTTCTTGGCGCCGCCCTTGGTGATGTGGTTCTCGGCGCCCTGGACGGTCTTGCCTTTCTTATTGACGCCGTCTTTCTTGATCGTGAAGAGGCCGGTTGACTCGACCACGATTTCGACACCCATATCACCCCATGGGATTTTGCCGGGATCGGTCTCCTTGAATGTTCTGACGGGCTTGCCGTCGATCAGCAAGCCGTTCTTCCTGAACCTCACTGTACCGTCGAAGCGTCCGTAGTTGCAGTCGTACTTCAGCAGATGCGCCATGGTCTTCAGATCGCCGATGTCGTTGAACGCCACGACCTCGAGTGCGTTGCCGTGGTAATCGCGAATCGCCTTGAGAACCTGTCGCCCGATGCGGCCGAAACCGTTGATACCAACTCGAACTGCCATACGTAGAACCTCCTTATGCGATGCCGCTCAGATTAAATCGGATTAGAATCGACCACGATCAGTCGAACTCTCGCTGGTCAAATTGTACTGCTGCCCGGTAGTTGCGATCCAGCCGCTCGTACAGGCGGCCATTCTCGATGGCCAGGGCGCTGAGGCTGGCGATGGCTTCGGCCAACTCGCGCTCCTCCTCGCTGAATATGTGGACCTCGTCGGTGTAAACACGCAGTACGCCGATGGACAGGTCTTGCACTCGCAGGGCTGCCACCAGCACCGACACAATGCCTTCCTCCCGTGCTTCACCAGGGTACTGGAAGCGAGGATCGCTGCGCGCATCCTCGATCATTACCGGTTGGCCGCTCTGTAACGCCAGCTGGTCAATCTTACTATTCGCTACGAGCACCGGTCCCTTGGCCCGATAGCCGGCACTTAGACCGTGCGCCGCACCGAACATCAGGTGCTTGCCATCGGGCCCTAACAGGCGAAGCGAGCACGCCCTGGCCTCGAGTGCTTCTGTGGTAGAGACAACGATGGTTTGTAGGACCTGCATGATATCAAGCGAGGAGTTAACGGTACGCGCTACATGATAAAGGGTTTGGAAGGGGCGTCCGGAAGGCCCTATTGTGATCATAGCAGCCGTTCCTCCTAATCGCCGATCAGCGCCATGAGCGCTTGGGCAAGTTTGATGGGATCGTGACGCCAGGGATACTGCCTATCGACCAGATCGGCCAGGATCAGACGGTATTCACCTGGCTCACCCTCCGGCGGGTGCACCCACTCCGCACCGCCACCCAACGACCTGTCGGTCATCACATTCCCATTCGCAAGCACGATAGAGAAAACGTCGCGACCGACATGGCTTGTCAGAGCTTCAACGTGGTCGGTGACATTGTACCCAGTCGTTTCGCCTGCCTGGGTGGCGACGTTGCACACGTAAACTTTGAGCGCTGATGCGGACTGAAGCGCCGCGCGAAGATCCTGCACCAACAGGTTCGGGAGCACGCTGGTATACAGGCTGCCTGGCCCAATCACAATCAAGTCCGCATCCAGGATCGCCCGGATTGCCTTCGGATATGCCGGCGCATCTCCGGGTTGCAGATAAACTCGCTGGATGCGACCGTTGGCGTGACCGATGTTGGACTCGCCATGCACCTGCGTTACCCGTGACCCACCGTTCGCCTGGATCAACTCGGGAGACAACACCTCAGCCGTCAATGTTAACTGCGTCAAGGTGGAAGGCATGACCCGTCCCCGCACGGCCAGCACCCGGCTAGACTCTTCCAAGGCTGCCTCGAAGCTGCCGGTGATCGCTGTCATAGCGGTCAGATACAGGTTGCCGAAGCTGTGGCCGTCGAGATCGGTGTTTTCTGCGAAACGGTACTGAAAAAGCTGAGAAACCAGCCCTTCGGCATCGGACAGTGCTGCCAGGCAATTGCGGAAGTCGCCCGGCGGCAACATCCCCAGCTCTCGACGCAGTCGACCGCTGGAACCTCCGTCGTCGGCGACGGTGACAATGGCTGTTATGTTGTCGGTCTGTTTTTTGAGACCACGCAGCAAGGTGTTCAGCCCGTGTCCGCCGCCGATGGCCACAACCTTGGGTCCACGCTGGCGCTGCCGATGGCGGTACACAACATCAACCACCTCGGCTTGATCGCTATGTCGGAACGCTGACAAAAGTGTGCGGTTCAGCTCAAAAACGGCGACCGCAACAACGACCAGCCCCACTCCCAGGAGGGTGACGACCTCAGCTATCGGGTTGACATGGGGGGTGTGGAGCCGCTGAAAGAAGCTCCAGACACCGGAGATGCGCGGTAGCCCGGTGACGGCCAGAACAAGGAGCATGAGACCGACAGCGAGCAGGGCCAACCAGCGCTTGACGCCCATCCCGGGGCGCAACCACTTCCACTGGCTGAATCGTCTCACCCACCGCCCCATCGCCACCTCGTGCACAATCTGTAACAGTATAGTCGAGAGAGACGCGAAAGTCAAAGCTACAACGCTTATTTCTTCGTGCAATTTGACACGAACGGGCCTTAAGAGTAGCAGGTGAGCGTTTGATTTGCGGCAGGATACGCATGGGTGCGGGCCGCCGCGACATTAGAAAGGAGAAAAATGAAGCAGCAAATTGCAGTCAAGCCGCGTGATGGTTTCACAACCAGCCTCGGCGTCATCGCAGCCACGCTTGGTTCGGCGATTGGATTGGGCAACATCTGGAAGTTCCCATCCCTTACGGGTACAAATGGCGGTGCAGCGTTCCTGGTCTTGTATCTCGCGTGCACCCTGCTTGTGGGCTTGCCCGTCATGATCTCTGGGTTGGCCCTTGGGCGATGGGCGCGCAGCGAGGCAGTGGCTACGTTGTCCAACGATGGAATGCTGCACAACCGGCGGATGGTGCGGCTGACCCTGGGGGTAGTGAAGTTCGTGACGCCTGTGCTCGTGTTTGTGGTGTTGTTGAGCGGCTTGGGGGTAATCAAGCTGTAGTCAGATGTGGGGCCTGGCCACCTGGTCTGGCCCCGCATCTCTGCTCCCGATTATCGCACGATATTATCGCACTACACTATCGCACGATCGCCGAAATAATCCACGTCAAGATGCTGAGCACGATTGCCGCAATCAAGGCGCCAAGGAAGCCGTTTACATGCACGCCCTTCACCAGTGCTCCCATGAGCATGATCATCAATGCATTTAGGACCAGCAAGAACAAGCCCAACGTGAGGATCGTGATGGGCAGCGACAGAAACACAAGGATCGGACGCACGAACGCGTTAAGCAGGCCCAACACCAGCGCCGCAATCAGCGTGGTGGTAAGGTCGGGGATCTGCAGGCCTAGATTCAGCCGCGAAACGATGAAGAGGCCGGCTGCCGTGATCAGAACAGTAACGATGAAATTGGTCATATTGCCCTCCCAACCATAGATTCATACACTAATACGCACGATACAGTAAGTAAGTTTCCCCCTGGTGCTATAATGTCTCCATGAACGAGTATGACGTTTGGGTGTCTCGATATATCCCGCGCATGGACGGCAAAACCATCCTCATCACGGGCGCGAACAGCGGCCTGGGCTTTGAGACTGCGAAGCTGCTGGCGACTCGGGGCGCACGCCTGATACTGGCGACCCGCAACCGCGATAAGGGCGAGGCGGCCATCGCTCGGATCTGCGAGGTGGCGCCGGACTTACAGTGCGAGCTTCTGCTTCTGGATCTGGCCGATTTGGTCTCCATCGGCCGCTTTGCGGAGAATGTGCGTGAAGCACACTCCCGATTGCATGGGCTGATCAATAGCGCGGGTGTGATGGCCATCCCTCAGCGCAACACTGTCGATGGTTTTGAGATGCAGTTCGGGACAAACCACCTCGGCCACTTTGCGCTCACCGGCCTGCTGTTGCCCCTCCTGCTGCACACACCCGGCGCGGCGGGTGGTCACCGTGTCCAGCGCGATCCACATGATCGGCCGGATCAACTTCGATGACTTGCAGAGCGTGAACAAGTACAGTGATTGGCGCGCCTATGCACAGAGTAAGCTCGCCAACTTACTGTTCGCCTACGAATTGCAGCATCGTTTTGCAAACAACTCTGTAGATGCCATGAGCCTGGCTGTCCAGCCCGGCTATGCCTCAACCAACCTGCAGAGTGTGAGCCCGGCCATGACCGAATCGAGGTGGCGACAGGCGATGATGCAATTGTCCAACCGTATCATCGCCCAGAGCGCAGCCATGGGCGCGCTTCCCGCCGTCTATGCCGCGACATCTCCACACGCGCACGGCGGGGATTACATCGGGCCGGACGGTTTTCTGGGTCAGCACGGATTCCCGAAGAAGACTCGATCCAGCGCCGTCGCTCATGATGTAGAAAGTGCCAGGAAGCTGTGGCAGATATCGGAAGAACTGACCGGCGTGCAGTATGCCTTCAAGTAAGAATGGAGGGGCGCCACAGAGGACACCGAGTGCCTCGAAGGCTTGTTACCCCGGTGGTCTCTGTGGCACCTGGCTCTCAGTTCCGCAACTCTCCTAATCTTCCAGCGTGGTCACGTCTCCATCAGGCAGCCCCAGCGCGCGTGTACGCAGCAGGCGGCGCATGATCTTGCCGCTGCGCGTCTTAGGCAGTGATGGCACAAACGTGATCTTCTCCGGTTTCGCGATTGGCCCCAGCTCGTGACCCACGTGTGCTTTGAGTTCCTCCAGGAGTGCCTCGCTCGGCTCGTTGCCCGCCCTCAAGATCACATAGGTGTGAATGGCATTGCCTTTGATCTCGTGCGGCAAGCCGATGGCGGCGGCCTCCGCTACTGCAGGGTGACTGACGAGCGCACTTTCGATCTCTGCGGTGCCCAGCCGGTAGCCTGACACCTTAATTACGTCATCCACCCGACCGATGATCCAGAAGTAGCCGTCTGCATCCCGACGCGCAGAATCGCCGGTAAAATAGAGACCGGGATATTTAGTCCAGTATTGGCTGACGTAGCGTTCCGGGTCTTTGTAGATCGTGCGCAGCATTGCAGGCCACGGCTTTTTGAGCACCAGGTAGCCTTCCTCACCCACTGGCGTCGTGTTGCCGGCCTCGTCCACGATGTCTGCCTCGATGCCCGGAAATGGCCGGGTGGCGCTGCCGGGCTTGAGGCTCACCACCGGAAGCGGCGTGATCATGAACATGCCCGTTTCGGTCTGCCACCAGGTGTCCATGATCGGGCAGCGCTCCTTGCCGATCACGCGGTAGTACCAACGCCAGGCTTCCGGGTTGATCGGCTCGCCAACGCTGCCCAAGAGCCGCAGAGAGGAGAGGTCATGGCGGTTGGGCCACGCTTCGCCGAAGCGCATCAGGCCGCGGAGTGCGGTTGGCGCAGTGTACATCACATTAATCCCGTATTTCTCCACCATGCTCCACCACCGGTTCGGATAGGGAAACGTGGGCGCGCCTTCGTACATGAAGCTCGTCGCTCCGAGCAGCAGAGGGCCGTAAACTATGTACGAGTGACCCGTGATCCAACCCGGATCCGCCGCACACCAATAGCGGTCATCCTCTTTGAGATCGAAAACCCATTTGAGCGTCGTCCCCACGCCTACCATGTAGCCACCGTGAGTGTGCAGAATCGCCTTTGGTCTACCTGTGGTGCCTGAGGTGTACAGCATGAAAAGGGGGTCTTCGGCATCCATCACTTCGGTCTCGCACCGGTTGCCTCCGCTTGCCGCACGCGCAATGGGCAGCGACATCAGGTCGTGATACCAATAGTCTCTTCCTGCTTCCATCGGCACATCGTGACCGGTGCGCTTGAAGACAATGACGTGCTCGACCGAGCCGGCACGCGTGATGGCCTCATCGAGGATGCGCTTAAGCTCGACTATCTTGCCGTTCATGTAGCCGCCGTCGCAGGTAATGGCGACGTTGGATTGACTGTCCTCAATGCGACCGTGCAGCGCCTCGACGGAGAAGCCCCCATAGACGACGGAATGAATCGCGCCGATCTTGGCGCATGCCAGCATGGCAATGGGCAGCTCCGGCACGCGACCCATGTAGATAGTCACCCGGTCCCCCTTCCGGACGCCCATGCTTCGCAGTACATTGGCGAATTTGCACACCTCGCGATTGAGCGCATGGTATGAGAAGGTTCGCAGCTCGCCGTTTTCGCCTTCCCAAATCAGGGCGAGCTTGTTCCGGCGCCACGTCTGCACGTGCCGATCGAGACAGTTGTACACGATGTTGGTCTTGCCGCCCACGAACCACTGGTAGAATGGCTTGTTGGACTCATCCAATACCTGATCCCATTTCTGGAACCAGGTATATTCCTCCGCCTGGGCTGCCCAGAATCCCTGCAGGTCCCGGCTGGCCCACTCAGCCAGTTCCTCGTAGCTCTTGACAGTGGCGCCAGCAACTGTCTCAGCCGGGGGATGGTAGATGTTTTTTGGCTCGTGACCGCTCGGTGTGCTCATGGCTTTCCCTCCGCAAACGTAGCAAGTGGCTTCATACAAGTATAAATCGAATTATACATAAATTGGTTACAAGATGCAATGCCGTACTCTTGCTAGCTTCAATATGACACGGGCTGGTTGACGCTTGAGAAAATGAGGCTATAATTCGTACAAATAGTAACGAACTTACCCCGGTCCGTTCGACGTCCGTGGGCGAGGAGCACATCTATGACCGATATCCGCTCTGTCGGCATCCCGGCACCCAGCCTCCGTCGTTTGCCGTTGTACTACCGGCATCTGAGGCAGTCCCTCGACAAGGGCCGCGGCAGCGTGTCATCCAAGGAGCTTGGCGACGCGGCTGATGTGCCTGATGCGCAGGTCCGCAAGGATTTGGGCTATCTGGCATATGAGGGTCGGCCCGGTGTAGGATATGATGCCAGGCTGCTGGCAGCGTGCCTGGAAGAGTTCCTGGGGCTGGTCAATGACAAGGAGGCTGTTCTCGTCGGTCTTGGCAATCTGGGACATGCGCTGGTTAACTATCCGGGATTTGAGCGGTACGGTTTACATATTATCGCGGTCTTCGACGGCGACCCGGGGAAGTTGGGCCGGCTGCCTGACGGCCGGCAGGTGTTCGCGGTGGGAAGGCTGTCCGACCTGGTGCGCCGGCTCCAGGTGCGCATCGGCATCATCACTGTGCCGGAGTCTGCCGCACAGGCCGTTGCCGACGCCCTAATTGCCGGTGGGGTGCAGGTGATCTGGAACTTCGCTTCATGCAAGCTGAATGTCCCTGCGGATGTGCTGGTGAAGAACGAAGACCTTGCCGCTGAACTGGCGACGCTGTCGCACTATATTACGCAGCGGAAACTCGGAATCGATGAGACGCCCGGGCGCCAAGATGCCGGCATCGTCTAGTTCCACAGGGTGCAACTGTCAATCCTAGGTCCCAAGTCGCTCTGGAGAGTGCATGCTAACGATCGTCATTTGTGTGGGTAGTTCTTGTTACGTTCGTGGATCCGAGGATCTGGCCGCGGCCTTCGACCGGCTGATCAGGGAGCGCGACCTGGCCGCGCGGATAGAGTTAACCGGCGCATTCTGTATGGATCAGTGTTCCATGGGTGTCTCGGTCCGCGTGGGCGACAGGGTGTATGGCGGCGTTGATGCGACGGATCCCGTCGGGTTCTTCGAGCGTGAAGTGGCGCCGTGTTTATGAATCCCGACAACGGCCCGCTTATCTCCATTTTGATCGGTAACGCAACAACGCCACCAAAGAGGAAGTGATTGCGTGGAGCCTATTGTCGAATTTGCCTGGAAAAGCCTGTGCAAGCATGGCGAAGAGTTGTGCGGGGATTGGGCTAAGGTCGTTTCAACTGACGAGGACTTGATTGTTGTGCTCTCGGATGGGTTGGGCAGTGGGGTGAAGGCCAACATCCTCGCCACGCTCAGCGCCCAGATTGCCGCGGATATGCTGCAAAAGGGCGCGAGCATCGATGAAGTGGTCGAGACCCTGGTCGAGACACTGCCGGAGTGCCAGGTGCGCCACCTGGCGTATGCCACTTTTGCGGTCCTGCGCATCCACAAGGCGCGTGAAGCCTATCTGGCTGAGTATGACAGCCCGCCGCTTTTTCTCATTCGCGGTGGGCAGGTCGTTGGGCCGCCGATGCGTGAACGGGTCATCGCAGGACGAACGATTCGAGAAGGGCACTTCACACTGGAGTTGGACGACTACCTCGTGCTCGTGAGCGACGGCTACATCCATGCGGGTGTGGGCGGACTATATCGGATGGGATGGGGCTGGAACAATATTGGTATCGCAGTGCAGCGTTGGGCCGCGACCAGGGGCGACACGCATCAGTTGGTCCATGCGCTCAGCCGTACGTGCCTGAAGCTATCCAAGGATACACCGGGCGACGACGCTACGGCGGTGGCTATGTGGGTGCGCCCTCAGCGCAAGGCGACCGTGCTAACGGGTCCACCCGCCGACACGACCCGCGATTCTGAGGCGGTGCACAAGTTGATGGCCACCACCGGCGTGAAGGCCATCTGTGGCGGGACCACTGCGCAGATGGCGGCACGCGTATTGGGTAAACCGCTCAGGGTGGCCTGGCCGCCTGCCCGCCGTGGCGCCGGGCGAAAACTGCCGCCTGCAGGCTTGTTGGAAGGCGTGGACCTGGTAACCGAGGGCATTCTCACGCTGAGTTCTGCGGTCGATTGTCTGCGCGATGTGCGAACGGTGCACGACCTATCGAACGATCAGGATGCAGCAACACAGCTGGTCCGTGCGCTGCTCGGCGCTGACCAGATTCACTTTATTGTCGGTGACGCGATCAACCCACAGCAGCTAGCCGATGTGGTACGCGGGGTGCCGATGCGCCAGATCTATCTGGATGAGTTGGTTGCGAAGTTGCGCGAGCGGAATAAGACAGTGACAGTGGAGCATCTGTGATTGGATGTCGTAGAGGATGATCGAGTGAGGAAGGCAATGGATCCCGAGTTTCTTGTGGTCCTGGTGACCGTTTCTGACGCGGACACGGGGGTCCAACTCGGCCGGCAGCTCGTCGAAGAGCATCTGGCGGCATGCGTGCAGGTGATGCCGGTTGGCACGGCAATCTACCGGTGGCAGGGAGAACTCTATGTGGAACCCCAAGCGCAGGTGCTCATCAAGACACGGAAGACCTTGTGGGAGAGTCTGCGCGCCCGTGTGGTCGAGCTTCACCCCGACCAGGTCCCGGAGATCCTCGCACTGCCGATCGTAGATGGTCTTCCTGCGTATCTGGGCTGGCTGCGCGAGTCAACTGGGGCGCCTGACGCTTCCAATGAGTCCCTATCGCAGTGATCCGGTGCGTGCGTGGCACTGGACGCGCATTTGAGGGCAACGAAAACCGGGCCCCGCTGTATGGGAGGCCCGGTTTTGAGTTGTGTGATCTTTACTTCAGCGACAACAGGTAGGCCACAAGATCGTTGAGTTGAGTGTCGCTTACGACACCTTTGAAAACTGGCATCACCCCTACCGCATATCCCTTGGGCGCATGCGAGTTCGGATCAACGATGGAATTGCGGATGTACTGCTCGGCCGACTGGCCCTGAACCTCTTTACCAGCGCGCGCCCCGATGCCCTGCAGAGATGGCCCAACCAGCTTGGAACCATCCAGCGAGTGGCAAGTGACGCACCCCACATTAGCGCCGATCGTCTGTTGCGCAAATAGCGCCTTGCCGGCGTTCACGTCGCCGGCCCCACCGGTGCTTCCGGTCGGTGTAGTCGTGCTGCTGCCACCACCGCAAGCCGCCAACAGGGCCATGCCGACTACCAGCACCACCAACAGATAACGTGTCCTCATAGGTTTCTCCTTAACTGACTTGATGCGCCTTCAAACGCGAATAGGACCCACTCATTATCCCACTATTCAGGTCGAAGGCCAGTGAGTTGCTATCCAAAGAGCATTTACGGCTGCAGGTTCGCCTGGATTACGCCGCGCACACCGTTTATCAACCAATCCGGATCCTCCGCAGCGGCCTGCTCAGCCTGACCTGGGGCGAGGCCAACAATCAACTGTGACTTGAAGGTGCGCAGCGCAACGAGAGAGGCTGGAAAATAGGCTGTGGTTTCGACGAAAGACGTTGTGGGCGGCCAGTGCGCGTCGCCGACCAGTCGCCGGTAGTTGGCGTCGCCCTTGATGATGACCAGGTCCAGCCTACCAAGCGCTGTGCGGAGGTCCGCGGGCATCTCCTCGAAGAACAAGGACGAGCAGTAGAAGGCATGCGTTTGCGGCTGCAGATCGCCCGCAGCCACGTGGGCATCGATTCGGCGGCCCAGCCGCGCGGCCAGTCCGCCCGCTTCGATGAGCGCATCCGTCCCGGCAGCCAGATCGGGGATCATCGCATCGGACACGTAGAACGGCTGGGGCTTCAGGTGCAGGTGGATCTCGGAGGCCAGGTCAGTGCTCAGAAGGAAGTCGGCCAATGCGGCATCCATCAGCAGCTCCGTGCCCGCGTTATCAGCGATGATGCCGATGCGGCCGCCTTCATGGGCCAGGACGTGTGCCCAGACCGCCGCCCAATCATCGACCGGGAGATTCGCTCGCTCCTGGTCGGGCGCGGCCGTCGCCCCCAGATCCGCGGCCACCGTATAGCTCAGGTCCGTCCGATTGCCCCACAAACTAGCGTGGAGCAACTGCTCGAAGCGGGTCTCCATATCGCCGGACAAATTGGCCAGCAGCCGCGCGACCGCCGCAGGCGCGACGTCGCGCGCCCACTCTTTGCGCTTCGTGCTCGCGAATGGATCGAACCCGTGGAGCGGACCAGGGCCGAAGTAGCCGGTGGCCTCAAGGACGCGGCGGTAGAAATAAGCCTCCGCCCAATGCCACGGGACATCGAGCCATGTGCGGCCAAAATAGGGTGCGGAGCGCGTGTTCCAGTCGACCGCATCCGCTGACGCCTGTCGCAGTGGACGGATCCGCCCACCAATGAGTTCGGCGTGGAGGGCCTCCAATTCCTGGAGGACATCGGCCGGAAAGTCATTGGCTGCGATCATGTCTCGCAAGATGCGCGGGACACGCACCTTGAGCGTGTTGTGGGCGAATGTGCCGGCCTCGGAAGTCAGCAGAAGGGGCGGTCGATCGGGCCGGCTCATGTCATCTCACCTCCTCCAGGAGCTCGCGCATTTCCAGCGGCACACCTTTGCGCTCATCGCGGACGAGGTTCAGCGCGCCCTGCCCGCATTTGTCGACGCACACGCCGCATCCCATGCACGCTTCCCAGTCTACCTGCGAGCGTCCATCCACCAGATCGAGCGCACGGAACTGGCACGTGTCAACGCACTCGCCACAGCCTATGCACAGATCAACGTCGGCCTGGCTGACATAGCCCGAGGAAGCCAGCATCGGCACACCGTTGAAATGAGCGTGCATCGCACCACAGCAGCACTCGCAGCAGTTGCAGATGGCGTAGAAGCGGCCCAGCATGGCGTCCTTGAAGAACGCGTGATGGACATGTCCACGTTCGTGTTCTTCGCTCAGGATTTGTGCCGCCTCGTCCCCGTCGATCCGGCGCGACCGCTGCGGCTGATGCTCCGTGATGAAGCTGGCGAACGGCTCCCCGACGATCAGGCACACGTCCAGTGGCTGGCAAGGGGTGGGCCGCGCGGTCCGGCAGGGGCATTGCAGGACGACGATGTGATCGGGGTTCTTGAGGATGATGTTCCGCGCCAGGGCGTAGGGGATGATCTGTTCCAGATCGCCGAGGTCGACATCGCGGCCGACCCGGACGAGCTGCGTGGCGGCCTCCAGCGTCAGCACCTTGCCGTGATACGTGTCTGCGAAGCCAACGCCCTGCGCGCTCTCTTCGGCAGCCTGGCGCGCCCCTTCCTTGCGGATCAGGCCGTCGATCCAGGCGATCAGGGGCTTCGCTTTCCTGGCAAGTGGATGCTCGCCTGTGCCGATACCGATATACAGATAGGGCCAACGCGCGTAGACATAGCCGTGGATCAGGTCGAACAAGGAGTAGCCGCGCGTGCGCCGGGCCTCGCGGATGAATGCCCGGGTGGATGACCGGGGAAGGAGCGGTATGCGCATGACAGGTCTCCTCGCAGACGACGTGCCTGGGTGTTTGCAGGCTGGCAGCTACGCCAGGGTCCGGTCGAGGGCGGTCATTGAGCCACGTCGTGACGCCGGAGCGCCCAACGGCTGCCCCCGATGATGATCGCCACGCCGAGCAAGGTCCCGAAGGCGGCTGCAAGCGGGTCAGCGCGGCAGTGTGTCGGCCGCCCACAGGGCATAGGGCAACAGAAAGAGAACACCCGCGGCGACACAGATGAGCAAGGGGCGCCATATCCTAGCGGCGCCTTGCTGGAGCAACCTGACCAGGGCGATGACCGTCATGATCAGGAGGATGACGCCCAGCACCAGCATCGCACCCAACGTCAGCATCGAGCCGTAGCCGTGGGTCAGCGCAGGCGGGAACAGGCTCACCACAGCCGCCCAGATAGCCCACGCCACGACAAGGGCGAAGATCCAAGCGGGCTTGGCCCGGCTGAAAGCGCCGCTCGCCAGTGTGTTGAAACTCAGCAAGGCGAGACCTGCTGCCAGGAGGATTTCTCCGACGAGCAACTGGAAGAAATCGAACGCGCCGCTGACCTCAATCGGCCGGTAAGCGCCGACCGCGATCCCTCGCCAGGCGCCACTTGGGTCCTGCACCAGCACCCCTGCATGGCCCATCGCGAAGATCGCGTTGCCGGTGCGCCGGTCGATCTTTCCATCCATCGGCGTGGGGCGCAGCTCAGCGGAAGAAGACGATCGCTGCCGGGTGGCGGCTTCCACCGCCTCGCTCATGCTCTCGATCTGATAGACCGTACGCCAGGTCGCGCCGCCGTCCTCGGAAAGCTCGATACTCTGGCCGGGCGTGAAGCGGTAGCTGCGCAGCTCATTCCGCGGATCAGTGACCGTGATCGACCTGCCAGCCGCGTCCTGCCAAGGACTGGGGCAGGACACGGCCGGCGCGTGGGTCGGCAGTTCCCAGGTCAGCCCGCCGTCCGTGCTGAGGTAGCTGCTGTAAGTCGTGTGGGCCAGCACCTCGCCGTCGTGCTCGTCCAGGCAGTAGATGCCGGGGTCGGGCGCAGGCGAGTTCGCGACGGTCAGCAGGGCTGCCATGACCAGCGCGGCCCAGCCGGGCGCGGCCAGCTCGATCCGACCGTCCGCGGGTTCCGGGGTTCGCGCCCACAGGATGGCACTGGCGGCCAGGGCGAGCAGCGCAACGAGGTCGGTGGGGTCGCGGCGCCAGCCAACGGAGAAGCCCAGCACGCGCTCTGCCAGCGTCACAACGGCCTCATGCGCGATGGGCAGGGTCTTGGCGGCCGCGAACACGGCCGCCACCGACCCGAAGGCCAGCCACCCCACCACTGCGGAGCGCCGCGGGCCGCGGCCGGGCAGCACCAGCGCCACGAGTGCGGCCGCCAGGAGGGGCACGAAGAACAACCAGGCGAAGTCCCCCAGTTTGCCGGTGAGCGCGGACGGCCAGGCGCGGCGAAGCAGATGATCGTTGATGAGCAACAGGCCGATCGCTGCGAGCGTCGCGGGATGCACTGACAGGCGCAATGCTTTGCGGAGCGTCGGATCGTTCATGCGGGCATTATAGCATGCGTTGACACAACCCGCCCCCCGGTGCTATCCTCGGCATGCTGGCCAAGCCAGCAGCACCACGTTGTGGGTGCGATTCAGCCACGAGAGGCCAGCCAGCATGACCGAACCCTCATCCGACCTTGAACGCGTCATGGTCATCGCTGCACACCCCGATGATCCTGAGTTCGGGTGTGCGGGTGCAGTATTGAAATGGGCCCAGGCAGGGCGCCATGTCACGTATGTCCTGATCACCAGCGGCGACAAGGGCAGCCACGACCCCGACTTGCGGCCGGGGCAACTGGCCGCGCGGCGCGAGGGCGAGCAGCGCGCGGCCGCCGCGGACCTGGGCGTGCGCGAGGTGATCTTCCTGCACAGGCCGGATGGCCTGCTGGAGAATACGCTCGAGCTGCGCCGCCAGCTGGCAGACCTGGTGCGCCGGCAGCGCCCCCACATCGTCCTGACCATCGACCCGTGGCGGCACTATCAGCTCCATCCCGATCACCGCGCGGCGGGGCAGGCAGCGCTGGATGCGGTGTGGTCGGCGCGCGAGTGGTACATCTTCCCGGAGCAGCTCGTCGAGGGCGTGGAGCCGTGGCGAGTGCGGCAGGTCTATCTGTTCTGGACGGATAACCCCGACTATTGGGAGGACATCAGCGGTTGCCTGGATCAGCGCATCGCGGCGCTGATGAGGCACATCAGCCAGGTGGGGACGGAGACGGAGAAGCTGGCCGAGAGGGTGCGCCAACGCGCTCGGGAAGCCGGGGAGAAGCCCGGGTACGCAGCGGCTGAGGCTTTCAAGAGGTTTGAGTTTTGAAGGGGGCCGGTTTCTGGCCACAGAGAGCGCAGAGGGGCAGCTTGAGGGGGACGATGTTTCGCCACAGAGAACGCAGAGGTCTCAGAGGGGGTGCAGAGAGCCTACGCGTCCTTTGCGTCCTCTGTGCTCTCCTTGTGCTCTGTGGCTCGGTCGCTCCGGCCGCGGCGGAAGGAACGACGCCCGACCCGCGGTTTGGGGTGGTGGAGGCGTTTGTCAACGCGGACGCGGCGACCGAGGCCGGGGTTGGCTACAGCCGCATCATCCTGCGTTGGGACGTGATCCAGCCCGATGGCCCGGTGGACTGGAAGCCCGCGAACGTGCCCGACCCGTATGTGGAGGCGGAGCTGGCGGCGGGGCGGGAGGTCGTCGCGATCCTGATCGGCACGCCGAAGTGGGCCGCGGTGAACCCGGCGGACGAGCGCGCCGCGCCGTGCCCGACATGGACGCGTGGGCCACGTTTGCCAGGCGCATGGCGCAGCACTACAGGGGGCGGATCAACCACTGGATCATCTGGAACGAGCCGGACGTGTGGGAGGCCGGGCACCCGGGGCAGACGTGGGCGGGCAGCGTGGAGGACTATGCCCGGCTGCTCAAGACCGCGTACCTGGCGATCAACGATGGGCAGCCCGGGCAATTGGTATACATCGCGGGGTTGACGTACTTCTGGGATTGGTCGCACGGCCGGCGACAGTACCTGGACCGCCTGTTGGACTTGTTGGCGGCCGACCCCCAGGCGGCCGAGCACGGCTACTACTTCGACGGGGTCGTCTACCACCTCTACTTCAAGCCATTGCAGGCGCCCAAGGTGTTGGGCGAGGCGCGGGCTCAGCCTGCAGAAGCACGGCATCAAGGGCAAAGAGCTATGGGTTAACGAGACAAATGCGCCACCATCAGAGGACAAGCTGGAACTACCATGGTCCAAACCGCGATACCGCGTCTCGCTCGACGAGCAGGCCGCGTTCGTCATCCAGGAGTTCAGCCTGGCGTTTGCCGCGGGCGCGAGCCGGGTCGAGTTCTACAAGCTACGCAACTCGGCCGACCATCCCGAATCGATCGAGCCTTATGGGCTGCTGCGGGGCGATGATTCGCGGCGGCCCGCGTTCGACCGCGTTTCAGGTTGCGACGACCTACCTGCGCGACTTTCGCAGCGCGACGCGCGAGCAGTCGGGCGCGGTCAACGCAGTGACGTTCGACCGGGGGAACGCGACGACCACGGTGGTGTGGACCACGGGGACGACGCGCCTCCGGACCACGGTGCGCGCAGTGGCCCGCGAGGCGCTGCTGGTGAACGAACGGGGGGAGACGCAGCGGATTCGGGCGCAGGGTGGGGTGTATGTGCTGGACCTGCCCGGCGCAACGTGCCTGAATCGGACGGAGTGCCTCATCGGCGGGGCGCCGCGGCTGCTGGTGGAGCAGGGGCCACGCGCGGACGGAGGGCGTTCCGGCGTAATGAAGATTGAAGATTGAAGATTGAAGATTGAAAATTGCTGAGCGGGTGTGGAACTTTGGAACCGGGCGAGCGTCTATGAGGTAGTGTCCCAAGGATTTATTGGTACGGTTTATTTCGCCCGGGTGGGGTGGAGGATGTTATGCAGAAGGTATGGTTAGATCCTGACCTGCGGGGGAAGCTGGGCAAGATCGGTGGCATTGTTTTGCTCGTCGCGACCCTGGCTGGCGTGGCGGTCGCGGCCGGGAGCTGCGGCCTCTTGCCGCGGCTGGCGCCGGTGCAAGCGGGTCGCGGAACGCCTACCGCAACGGCGCCCGCCATCACCGGGTCGCCCATCGTCGAGATCGCGCCGGTGGCCGGCGGCTCAGGCACGCGCATCACTGTGACGGGCCGCAACTGGCAGCCGGGCAACACGATCTTCGTGCGCCTGGAGGATGTCGAAACGGGGCAGATGCCGGGCGTGGACCAGGCGTCCGCGATCGTGACCGACCAGGGCGACTTCGTGATCCGCTTCACCTATCCTTACGATCCGCGCTGGGCATTGCTGCCCCGCACGCTGGTGACGGTGATCGACCCGGCCACGGGGCAGCGCGCGAACGCGGAGTTCCGCATCCTGACCCCGGCGACGGCGACGCCCACCGCAACACCCACCGCCATCCTGACCGCCACGGCCCTTCCGACGCGCGTGCAGCCGACGGCTGTCGTGCCGACCCAGGTCGCACCGCGGCCGACGGCGACGCGGGTCAGGCCGACCGCAACGCGGGTCCCGCCCACGGCAGTTCCGCCGACCGCAACGCCGGCGCCCGTCATCACGGAGTGGCGCGGGGAGTACTGGACCAACCTCAACCTGACCGGGGCGCCGAACGTCGTGCGCAATGATCCGGCGGTCGACTTCAGTTGGGGCCTCGGGTCGCCGGCCAGCCAGGTGCCGGTCGACAGCTTCTCGGCCCGCTGGACGCGCACGCTGGACTTCGCCTCGGGGACCTACCGATTTACCCTGAACGTGGATGACGGCGCGCGGCTGTGGGTGGACGACCAGATTCTCATCGACGAGTGGCGGGACAACAGCGCACACGAGGTGCGCGTGGACTTCCCGCTGAGCCGGGGCCGGCATCAGATCCGCGTCGAATACTACGAGCGCACAGGGTTGGCCCGGGTGGCGCTGCGCTGGGAGCGAACCGGCCAGATCAGCTACCCTGACTGGATGGGCGAGTACTGGAGCAATACGGACCTGTCGGGCGCGCCGGTGCTTACGCGCAACGATCGCATGATCGACTTTGCCTGGTCGACGGGGTCTCCCGCGGCCGGGCTGCCCGCCAACAACTTCTCGGCCCGTTGGACCCGGCAACTGGTGTTCGCGCCCGGCGTGTACCGGTTCTTCAGCCTGGGCGACGACGGCATGCGCGCGTATGTGGATGGTCGACTGGTGCTGGACCGGTGGTTCGACCAGAGCGCGTCTGATCCGTATTCGGTCGATGTGAACCTGGGCGGCCCGGCCACCATCGTGGTGGAGTACTACGAGCGCACAGGGGGTGCGACGGCGCGGTTCTGGTGGCAGCAGATCGTCGTGCCCCCGCCGCCGCCGACCGTGACGGCCACCCGGACGGCGACCGCGACGCGAACTGCGACGGCTACGTCGACCGCGACCGCGACGGCCACGGCGACGGCTACGCCGACGGCGACGGTGACATCGATCGTCACGTCGACGCCGACCGCGACGGCCACGGCGACGGCTACGTCGACCGCGACATCGATCTACACGTCGACGCCAACCGCGACGGCGACGGCGACGGCTACGCCGACGGCGACATCGATCTACACGTCGACGCCAACTGCGACATCGACCGCGACGGCTACGCCGACGGCGACATCGATCTTTACGTCGACGCCGACTGCGACTGCGACTGCGACCGCTACCGCAACGTCGACGCCGACCGCGACCGCCACGGCGACGCCGACTGAGACTCCGACTGAGACGCCGACTGCGACAGCGACTGCTACCGAGACGCCGGAGCCAACCGCAACGCCTACTCAGACGGCTACCGCGACAGCGACCGCTACGGAAACGCCGACTGAGACGCCGACCGCGACCGCGACTGCGACCGCTACCGAGACGCCGACTGAGACCGGCGAAACGACGCCCATCACCCAGACACCTACGGCGACCCCGAGCGCGACGGCCTCTCCGACGGCGGCCGCGCCGGCGGTGACGGCCAGGCTGAGCGAGATCCTGCCTAATCCGAAGGCCGTGAACTGGGACCGGCGCGGTAAGGCGGACGCGCAAGATGAATGGATCGAGCTCTTCAACCCGACCCGGCGGCCGGTGGACCTGGGGGGCTGGTCCGTGACGGTGCAAGCCCCGGGCAAGCGATTGGTCCAGACGTATCGTTTCGCCAGGCGAACGACGATCCCGGCGGGCGGGCACCTGGTGCTCTACCAGCGGGATACACGGCTCGTGCTGGATGACCTGACCGCGACGGTGCGGCTGCTCGACGCGGATGGCGAGGTGGTTGACTCGGTGACTTACGAGAAGCTGGGACCGGATGAGAGCATCAGCCGGGACGCGGCCGGCGAGTGGCACGCGGGCTGGGCCCCGACGCCGGGCGAGGAGAATGTCGCTCCGCTGCCGGCATTGAAGCGGGGGATCAGGATCACGCCTACGCCGCGGACCGGGACGCGACCGTAGGGACGAGGGGTTAGAGGGAGGGCGCCGGGATCGGAAGGTCCCGGCGTTTTCGCGTTAAGCGTCGCCTGCGGTTCCGAATCGCAGGCTGAACCAGGCGCCAAACCGGCTGAAGCCGGTTGCGCAAGCCGGCGTGGCGGCCGATGCGGTCCGTTAGCCCGATGAATGAGGCTGAACGGGCGAGGTCACGCGTCCTGGCGCATTCCCGCGGCGCGATCAACCGCGGCCACGAAGCAGGCGGCGCTGTAGCGTCATATGACCACCGATATGACCTCCGGCACTGTGTTAAGTGACCGGGTTCCTATAGGATAGGGTCAAGATCAATTCGATCGAAGTATCCATCCGTTACACAATTTGGAGGTCAAAATGAATCGCAAAACTCGTATCTTTACCCTGCTTACCCTGTTCGTCCTGGCCCTGTTCATCTTCGTCCCGGCGGCGTCGGCTTACGATGGCCGCAGCGGCGATAGAGTGGTGATCGGCAAGGACGAGGTCATCAATGATGATCTGTTCGTGGGCGGGACCACAGTGATCGTGGATGGCACGGTCAATGGCGACTTGATCGCCGGGGGCCAGACCGTGATCATCAACGGCAAGGTCACCGGCAACGTGATCGCGGCCGGCTCGAGCGTCACCGTGAATGGCGAGGTGGGCCATGATGTCTTTGCCGCGGGCGCCGCGGTGACGATTGGGCCCGACGCACGGATCGGGCACAATGCCTATACGGCGGGCGCCAGCGTGGAGAGCCAGGCGGGCAGCCAGATCGGCGGCTCGCTGCTGATCGGCGCCGGCCAGGGCCTGGTCTCCGGGCAGATCACCAACGATCTGCTGGCGGGCGCCAGTCGCCTGCGCCTGGAAGGCACGGTGGGTCGCAACGCGAAGATCGCGTCGACACCTCGAACGACCGGTTCTTCGCCCAGCTACATGCTACGGCCCGAACACGCCGCCGATGCCCTCCGTCCAGCCTGGCCTGACCTTTGGCCCTGAAGCGCACGTTGCCGGCAGCCTGGAGTACGTCAGCCCCGAGACGGTCGCAGGGCGCCGCCAGCGTATCCTCTCAGGTCACGCATACCCTGCCGCCCCAGGATCAACAGCTGTCCCGGGAGCTGGCCCAACGGCAGAGCACCTCCTCCTACGTGTTCGACGCGCTGCGCCGCCTGGTCGCCCTGCTGCTGGTTGGCCTGCTCATCGCCTGGCTGGCCCCCCGCTGGATCACCGGCCCTGCCGAGAAGCTGCTGTCCGCCCGCTGCCCAGCCTGGGGATTGGTCTGGTCGGCCTGGTCGCCGCTCCGATCAGCTGGTTCGTGGCGCTCGGCGTGGTCATCCTGATCGCGGTGATCTTCGGACTGCTGAGCCTGGGCGGCCTGACGGGCCTGACCCTGCTGGCCGGTCTTCCCGCCCTGGGCCTGGCTTTCGTCGCCATCCTGTTCGTGCTGAGCTACCTGTGCCAGGCGATCGTCGCCTACCTGGGTGGGCGCTGGATCCTCAGCCGCATCCGCCCGGAGTGGAACAGCAGGATCTACGCACCGCTGCTGATCGGCCTGCTCATCCTGGGCCTGCTCTTCGCCGTGCCGGTCGCCGGCGGCATGCTCCAGTTCCTGGTCGTCCTGGCTGGCCTGGGCGCCATCGCCCTGGTGCTCTTCCAGGGCCGCCCGGCGCCCCAGACGCCCGCCGAAGTTCCTGCGACCGTCTCAGGCGTGATCCTGGCACATCGCACGTAGCCAGGTGGCGGTCGTGCGCAGGTCGGCGCACAATCACCACCTGGCGGCATTTTGTGGTTTAATGGGCCTATGCAGCGCTTCTCTCGTCTCGACCGGTTATCGCTTGTCGCCTATCTCACCCTGGCCGGGGTGACTGCCGCCGGCTTGTGGGAGATCGACCGCATCCTGCTGCGCTGGCTCGCCCTGGGTCTCCTGGTGGGCTTTGGCCTGCTGCACAGCCGCCTGCCGGAGCAAGATGGCTCGCCGAGAAGCCAGCGCCTGGCCAACCTGATCATCGCCCTGCAGACCGGGCTGGTGGTCGTGCTGATCGAAACCACCCGGGCCGGTTTTCCATTCGTCCTCCTGTTCTTCATCCTGAGCGTGACGGTCATGCTCTACAACCCGCTGCGCCCGGGCCTGCTGTGGCTGGGAGGCTTCATCCTGCTCACCGGCTGGTTCTTCTTCGAGCAGGAAGGCCTGGGCGGCGGGCTGCGGGCGATGGCGATCTATGCGGGCGGTTTCCTGTTCTTCGGCGTCGTCACCAATGCGCTCACCCAGGCGCGCCTGACCCAACGCCAGAACGCCCTGCTGCTGGGCGAGCTGCAGGCCAAGAACCGCCAGCTCGAAGAATACGCCGCGCAGGTTGAAACGCTGGCGGTCGTCGAAGAGCGCAACCGGCTGGCGCGGGAGATGCACGATACCATCGGCCACCGGCTGACGACCGCGGCCGTCCAACTGGAGGGGGCCCAGCGCCTGGCGCCCAGCGAGCCCGAGCGGGCCGCCGCGATGATCGGCGCCGGCCGCCAGCAGGTGCGCGAGGCGCTGCAAGACCTGCGCCAGACGGTCGGGCGGCTGCGCGAGCCGGTCGAAATCGAGCTTTCGCTGCCGCAGGCGCTGCACCGCCTGGCCGCCAGTTTCCAGGAAGCGACCGGCCTGGCGATCCACCTGGAGCTGCCCGAAAATGCCTGCGAGGTGACTTCCGCCCAGCGCCTGGCCCTCTACCGCACCGCGCAGGAGGGTCTGACCAACATCCAGCGCCATGCCGCCGCTCACCAGGCCTGGCTGCACCTGGAATGCTCGCCCGACCAGATTCGCCTGCAGGTGATCGATGATGGCCGCGGCCTTGACGGCCGGCAACCCCAGCACCGGCTTTGGCCTGCGCGGCCTGCAAGAGCGGGCGGCCCAGCTGGGCGGCGCAATCACGCTTTCAGACCGGCCGGGCGGCGGCACGATCCTGACGATCCAGCTCCCCATTCAGGGAGGATAATGGCCATGGAACCTATCCGTATCTTGATCGTCGATGACCAGCGCCTGATGCGTGAAGGCTTGCGCACGCTGCTGGAGCTGGAAGGCGACCTGGCGGTCGCGGCCGAGGCTGAGGATGGCCAGGCCGCCCTCGAGCAGTACGAAGCGATCCAGCCGGATGTCGTGCTGATGGACATTCGCATGCCCCGCCTGGATGGCGTGGAGGCCACGCGCCGCCTGCGCCAGCGCTGGCCCGAGGCGCGGGTGATCATCCTGACCACCTTCGATGACGACGCGTACGTGTTCGATGGGCTGCGTGCCGGGGCGCTGGGCTACCTGCTCAAGGATGTCTCGGGCCAGGAGCTGGCCGAAGCCGTCCGCAAAGTCGCCGCGGGTGGGGCGCTGATCGAGCCTTCGGTGGCGCGCAAAGTGCTGGCCGAGTTCTCGCGCCTGGCTGAGCCCACCCGCCCGGCCCTCGACCGCCTCCCCGAGCCGCTGTCGGAACGCGAACAGGAGATTCTGCGCCTGCTGGCGTCGGGCGCCAACAACCGCCAGATCGCCAGCCAGCTCTTCCTGGCCGAAGGCACGGTCAAGAACTACATCTCGACCATCCTGGACAAACTGGGAGTGCAAGACCGCACCCAGGCCGCCTTGCGCGCCCGCGAGCTTGGGCTGTTGAATCCCGGGTAATCAGCCTGCGTTGACAGTCCCGTGGGGATTTGCACTGTAGTGGGCAGAGAGGTTCGTCCGCTATGTAGGGTAGAGAGGTTCGACCGGGGGTGGTACTTCTTTCCACGGGCAGGTTCTGATCCAGGCGGCCTCGGTGGTGTAGATCGCCAGGCCTTCAGGAGTGGCGGCCACGCCGACGATTTGTCCTTTGTGGGCTCGCCCGACATAGTAGAAGCGTTTGTGAAAGGCAACCTGGCCCAGTTGCGTCACGCGGCGGGTCTGAAAGGGTGTGAAGGGGCGTGGCTGCGGCGGTGGGAGCTTGGCGGGTTGGGCGGTGGGCTGCGCTTGTGGGAAGAGGTGCTTGCAGGGCAGCGATTTGGTTGAGCCGTCGGGCAAAGTGACCTGCCAGCAATCGCCGACACGCTCAAGGCACAGCTGTTGACCGATCCAGGCGATCCCGACGTAGTAGAGATAGCTGTTGAGGGCGATGTTGCCGCGTCGATTGACGATCCGTGTCAGCGATCGCGGGGACAGGGCGGGGAGAGGCAAGGCCGGGGATTGCTCGGCGGCCGGCTCCAGGTCGTAAGTGCGTTGCCAGCCGTCGCTCGCTTGGGCCACCGCTGACCAGCCGCTCACGGTGACGGCGATGGTTTGCCGCGCATAACGCCGCTGGAAGGGGAACGTGCGCCCACACAGGCTGATCCGGCCATCGGCTTGGACCTGGCGCGTCACCACGGTTGGCTCGAGCGTGATAGGCACCTGTGCGGGGTCGAAATCATCGGGCAAGCGCCGGGAACTCGGCTGATAGACGGTGACCGGCGGCTGATCCTGACACCGGCTATGACACCGTTCGTGGTTATAGAAGCCGCGGCTGGCCTCCATGGCCTGGGGCAAGTCAGCGCCGACCTCCGGCAAGGCGCCTTCTTCACGGCAGGTGCGGACGTAACGCTCGACCACGCCGTTCCACCAAGGCTGCTTGGGTCCCACCAGCAGATGATGGATGCCTAACGCGCTCAGCACGCGGGTCAACAGGCTCGGCAGACCGCTGATGGCATCGAACCAGAGCTTGTCATGATCGGTCTTGACGATGGCCGGCAAGCCGTATTGGCGGGCGACCGCGAGAAAGCTCTCCACCACCAGCGCTTCGGTCAGTGTCGGCGCCGTGAGTTGCCCTAACGCGTAGCGGCTGTGCAAGTCGATCCAGTGCAACGTGTACCAGCGGGAACCGTCAGCAGGTTGACTGACCTGAATATCAGCCGCCCAGATCAAGTTGCAGCTCAGATAATCGATCTGCCGCGCCGCGGCCTTGGCCAGGGCAGCGAGCGCTGGCGCTTGCAGTTCCGGGTGGCGTGCCAGGACACACCGCACGCGGCCCTCACTGACCGAGGCGCGCCGCTGCACAGCATCGCGCATGCGCCAGCGGAGTTGTTTGGCGATCTGCCGTCGGCCCCACGCCGGATGTGCTTGCTTGAGGGTACAGATGGCCCGCTCGAGGTCCGCTGGCGTGCGTTGCGGGCTACACTCAGGCCGTGAGGACGCATCCTGCAGGCTGCTAAGACCCTTTGCCTTATCATAACGTGCAAATGTCCGCCGCACCCACCGTGCCGGCCGCTGCAACGTCTGCGCAATTTCCCGGCGATTGAGACCCTTCTGCTCAAGGTCAACGGCGGCGCATCGATCAGCATAATCGCGAGCTGGACAACGCGGCATGGCAGCACCCCCTTTCCGCGTTGGGAGGTGCTGTACAGTCTAATCAGATTGTGACACCTTCAGCCATCCTGCGGTCGAACCTCTCTGCCCGGTACATAGCGGACGAACCTCTCTGCCCACTACAGATTTGCACTTTGTTGCACCATGCCGGCTGTGCTATACTGCGCCCCCAGAAAGTGACATTGATCATCAGGATAAAGCCCCGCACGATCGGACCGCCGTCGGGGCTGTGACCAGAGGGGCCGGGCCTTGGGCGCTCTAAGTAGGTAACAGAAAATTCGGGGCACTTCTTCGTTGCCTGATATACTGGGGTTACGGAGGGTGCCATGATCTATGTACGAACACCAACGGATGCTGAACTGCAAGAGCTCAAGCGAATGACCCGCCATGAGATCGGGCGGGTTAGCCAACGAGCGCAGATGGTTCTGCTCTCAGCGCAGCAGCGCACGGTGCCTGAGATCGCCGTCATCTTTGGCGTCAAGTACAAGACCGTGCGCAAATGGCTCCGCCGCTTCAATGCGGCCGGGCCGGCCGGACTGTATGATGAGCCGCGCAGTGGGCGGCCGCGGACGCTGACCGACCGTGTCCGTGACACTTTGGTCGACATGAGCGAGCAGGATCCCGAGCAGTCGGACTATCCCGCGACCTTGTGGACGGTTGCGATGCTGGCCTTAGCCTTGGCCGAGAAGATCGGCGTGTATCTGAGCCATAGCACCCTGCGTCAGACGCTGCATGCGGCCGGCCTGGCCTGGAGCCGCCCACGACTCGCCATGCCCCGCAAGACTGATCCGCAGAAGGCGGCCAAGCAGTGGGCAATAGTGCAGGCCGTGATTGGGGCTGGCCCAGCTGCAGTCGTGCTGTACGCCGACGAATCGCGCATCCAGATGCTACCGTTGATTCGAGCAATGTGGCATCGGCTGGGCCAGCAGATCCGTGTCCCGACGCCCGGCAGCAATCAGACGCGCAGCCTATTTGGAGCGCTCAACATTCGCACGGGCCAGTGGACGTGGTTGATCCGCGAGCATATGCACAAAGAAGACTTCATCACTTTCCTGGAACACCTGTTGACGGTGTATGCCAGCGGTCCGATCATTCTGATCGTCGATAACTACTCCAGCCATACGGCTAAGGCCATCGATGCCTGGCTGACTGAGCACCCGCGACTCCAGTTGCACTACCTGCCGAAGTACTGCTCGCATCTGAATCCGGTTGAGAACATCTGGCTGCGTCTCAAAGGCCAGACCGCCGCTGACCGCTTGTACGGTTCGCTGCATGGTCTGCTGGACGCCGTCACACGCTTCTTCGACCATATGACGCCAGCGATGGCGTTGACCTGGGCCAGTCTCGACTGAAAAGTGACCCGTACTTTTTGTGACATACTTAGTAAGACGATTGTGGCTCAGTTGTCTGCCCCAGGTCAAACCGAGGGCGGCCTTTGCATCTCTTGCAGATTGGCATCTTTCTGTTAGTCAAGAAGGCCGACACGTTGCTGCCTGATCGGCTTCATATCTGAGTCCTGCTGGTCCGAGGAGCTGGGCGTTGCGGTCCTCAATGCATCACGTTTGTTCGGGACGTCAAGTGAGGCCGCAGCCTCTTTCTCTCTGGGGCCGCGGCCTTTTGTCTTCTCCTGAAATATGTACAGGCGAGGAGAGCCACCCTAATGCCACGTACCCGCAAGACCACGCCGACCTACTCCGCGACATCAGTGGGCGCATCTCTCCCGGCCCTGACAAAGGAACTCTGGCAGGCGGCGGTCAACTTGCGCGGCTCCATCGAACCGGCCGATTACAAACGCTACGTCCTGCCGCTGATCTTCCTGCGCTTCCTCTCGTTACGCTACGAGCGTCGGCGGGGCGAGTTCGAGAAGCGTCTGCTGAGCGTGATCCAGGCGGAGGTGAAGTGCGAGATCCCCGACTGGGCCGAGGGGCCGTTCCGGAACGGCGCCTACGATCCGGTGCTGGACGACGGGGTGAAGGTGAACATCACGCTGCTGCAAGAGGCGGGGGTGCTGAGGTATGGGAAGGTGGTGTGAGGATGTTCGAACCAAACTTTCAGCGCACTGACTTGCTCATCGATATGATCGCCCGGATCGAGGTGGCCCGGGACCGTATTCTGCGCGCGCCTGTTGTGCCCCGATGGGAGGCCGAGCTGCGCAGCGATGCCGTTGCTCGCAGCGCCCATCACTCGACCAGCATCGAAGGCAATCCCCTGTCGCTGCAGGAAGTTACCGACCTGTTGGCGGGTCGCGACATCCTGGCCCATCCGCGCGATCGCCAGGAAGTGCTCAATTATGCTGCGGTGTTGCGATACATCGATCGGAATTTCCTGGGCCAGGGTCGAGAGATTACCGAGGAGACAATCCGTCGCCTGCACGCACTCGTCGTCAAGGATGTCCTGCCGCCTCCAGAAGTTGGCCATTACCGCGGTGTGCCGGTGGTCGTAGGCGTGCCGGCAACGGGCGAAGTCGTCTTCCGGCCTCCCGGCTGGGAAGACGTTCCCGACCTGGTGGCCGACCTCGTCCTTTGGCTCAACGGCCCTGAATCAGCCGGGCTGATGCCGGTGTTGGAAGCAGGGATCGCCCACTACGAGCTGGTTCGCATTCATCCCTTTGTGGATGGCAATGGTCGCACGGCCCGGGCGTTGGCAACCCTGGTTCTGTGCCAGAGAGGTTTTGACACCAAGCGATACTTTGCCCTGGACGAGTATTACAACCAGGATCGCGCCGGCTACTATGAAGCCCTGCGGTCCGTTGATCCAGGAACTCGGGATCTCACGGAGTGGCTGGAGTACTTCGTGCAAGGGATTGCAGTCGAGATCACGCGAGTCGAGCGCCGCGTGCAGGAAATGGCCACCCTATGGGATCTTGAGGCCCAAGCCCAACAGATATCGCTCAACGTGCGCCAGATCAAGCTGCTCGAGTTTCTGCGTCAAAGCAAGGGCGGTATCGGCAATCATGAATATCAGGGCCTGTTTCACGTCTCAAAGAGAACAGCCAGCAACGATCTGGCCGAATTGGTCAGCCACGGTCTTCTGACGGTTGAAGGCGCCGGGCCTGCGACGCGCTATCGGCTGAGCCCTGCCAGTGGCTGATTGCCCGATTAATTGCTCGATTATTGCCCGATAGACGATACGAGGCATTGTTGCCCCATCTGGCCAACGTCACGCTCTGGCGCTTCGAGGGCAGCCTGCTCCGCCTGCGTTACCGGCTCATCCAGCGCGCGGCCGGCGAGAGCTGGAACAATTCGATCCCCTCGCGTTATTTGCGCTTGCGCCGGCGGGCGAGCGCTGCGGTGACGGCGAGGAAGGCCGCGGCCAGGGCGGGCAGGGCCACCGGGGGGGCGGACGAGCCGGCGATGGCGGTCAGGTGGGCCGCGTTTGGCTCGGCGGCGACAAACGCGATGGGCGCGTGGCGCGTCCTGGCGCCGTCCAGCGCGAGGTCTTCGAGCTGATAGTAGTGGGTCGAGACGGGATCGGCGGAGGGATCGAGCCACCGGTAGGCGTGGCCCTCGCTCGAGCCGGGCGCGACCGCGGGGATCAGCGCCTGGTTGAGCTTCGTCCAGGAGCCCTGAGGCGATGACGCGCGGTAGAGGTTGAAGCCGGCGTTGTTAAACTCGGAGACGGTTTCCCAGGTGATGAGGATGCCGGCCGGCGTGAGGGCCGCATCGATGGCCGCGAGGCGCACGGCCAACGGGCCGGGTGCGAACGTGTAGTCCTCGGCTTCGCCGCCATCCGCACGGCCGATCGGCTCCAGCGACGCATCGGCTGCCTGGAGTGTCGACGGGGATGTGCAGGCGGACACCGAGGGATCGGGCGCGGGCACAAGCCGGAAGCGCATATTGTACACCGCGGTGGAGCTGATCGCGCCGATGGGGATCGCGAAGGTGACAGGTTGATCCACGCCGGGCAGCAGGGGCACGCCATCGATCACTTTCTCGGCCGCGCTCCAACGCCCATCAGGGGTGTGGGCCGAGCCTTCCCCCGGGTCAGCGCCCGTGTAGTCGAGCCAGGCGTGGAGACACGCGTATTCGCCCGGGGCGCCGGTGACCGTGACGGCAACCTCGCCCTGGCCGTCGTTCCAACTGCTTTCTCCGCGCAGCACGCCGTCGTCGGGATCGCCCCCTGATTGGTCCCCCCAGAGCGTTCCCAGGCGCAGGGCGCCCTGCCCCGTATGCCAGGCCAGTCCGTAGTCACCGCCCAGGTCGCTCCGGTCGGGGAGCAGGGCGAGTCCGATGAGGATGGGGTCATGGCTCGCCGCGCGGTAGGGATCGGCGTTGTAGAGGCCAGCCTGTTGCGCGGCGGACTTGTTTTCCACGTTGTAGTCCAGCGCGCCCGGCTCGTCGGCATTGATGTGCCACGGCTCGGCGCCGATCACCTGGGGCAGCAGCGCGGCGCTGGCCAGGCCGCGGTCGCCCGCGCCGGACAGCCCATCCCAAACGACCGTGTAAGCCGTGCTGCCGGCACCCAGGGAGAGCAGGTCCGTGTAGCCGCCCGCGACGAGCGTCCTGATGGGGGCTTCGCGGGCGAACGCGTTGGCGTCGCCGACCCACAGGAAGTCAGGATCGCCGGCCCCGGTGGGGTCGGCGGCCAGCCAGGCCAGGAGCGCCTCCGCGGCTTGCGTGCGCAGGGCGTTCCAGCAGCCCTGCCCGTCGCCCTGATCGGCATCGTCGCCACTGGCCGGACAGCCATCCCGTTGGGGGAGATCGTTCACGACGACCGTGAGCCGCTCGCCCCACTCGCCCTCCTCGAAGGTTTGCGCCATCGGAACGTGGTCAGCCAGCGGGAGTTGCGTGAACGCGCCTGTCTCCGGCTTTGCGGGAGAACCGACCGGCGTCACCCGCGCGGGCTGATAGACGATCGCAACGGTTGCGGCGCCGCTGCCCCAGGGGACGCCCGCACCGGGAACGACGTAGGCATAGGCGCCGGGCGCCGAGGCGTTCAACCCGTCAACCAGATCGTCCAGCGCGCCGGCATCGCCGTAGCCGTCGTTTTCGATGCCCGTCACGCCCAGAATGTCCGTATCCAGGGCCAGCAACGCGGAGATCAGCTTGGCGCGCTGCCGCATGAACTCCCCGGCGCTGCCGGCGCCCAGGGAGCCGGTGAAGTCGCCGCTCCCGTCCCCGTTGAAGTAGTGACCGAGGTTCACCCCTGCCACGCGCACGTTCGCGCCGGTCAGCGCGGGGACCGAAGGACGCCCATTGGCCGGCGTGAAGGACACCGTGCCGACGGGTTGGACCCGATAGCCTCCCACCCCCTGATCGACCACGCCGGCCAGGCCTGTGGGGAGGGTGTCGCCCACACGTAGCGTGTGGCCTGCCGACAGGCCGGGATCGGGATGCACGATGGGGTCGGGGTGTTCGATGAGCACACCATCATCGAGCGTGATGCTGCGCAGGGCGATTCCCTCCTGAAACGCGGCAAAGCCAGCGACAGCGGGATCGTTCAGCTCCGTGTAGTGCCAGGGCCGATCCCCCTCCATAAGCCGGACCTGGCCGAGCGAGGCGAGCTCATCGGTCCCGGTCACGGTGAGCAGGGAAGGGATCGTGACCAGCATGCCCTCGTAGTGCTCCCAAAGGTCTGCGGCCGACGCGGGCAGCGCGACGGCGGCCGGGGAGGGGAGGCCGGCTGAACCACAGGCGGCGAGCGATGTGATATTCGCCAGCGTTGTCAGCCCGTCAACCTCGGCCACGACGCCCGTGACGCGCACGCGGTCACCCGCCCCGACGTCCAGGGTCGACGCTGGCCCTTCGGCCACGAAGAGCGCCTCGGAGGTCAGCGGGTCAGCATCGGCGTCGGCGGCTTCCTCCTGAACAAAGAAACCGGACAGCTTAGCAGCCCCCTGGAAGTCGCCCACGACGACGCCCTCGATGGTGCGGGTCGATCCGGCCAATGGGCTGGCGGCTGACGCGGCCTGGACCTCGTGGATGTGATCGGCGGGGTCCCCGCAGGCGTCAGGCGTGGGACCGGGGCAAGTGTGCGCCGGGGAGGCGCTGTTGCGGGGAGCAGGGGGTAGGATCTCGAAGTCGGCGGCGTTGTCGTCCGTGTCTGTGCAACCGCCGTCCCTGCGTACGGCGGCTGTGGTCGTGCTCGTGGGGGGTGTTGGCCCGGAGCCCTCCCAGTGGTTGGCGGCGCCATACCCGACATAATCGATGATATCCGGATCGCCTGCAATTTCGATGCGGTACGTGTTCGTAACCAGTGCAACTCTCCCACTTAAGGGCTTCGACGTCATTCCCGCAAACTGTGCGTCGGCAGTGGGGAGAGGCAGACCTGCAGTGCCGCATTCGCCAGCTATCAGCGCGTACTGATAGGCCCCGATGCTCGCTGCCAGGGGCTTATGGACGGTGAACGTCAGCGAACCGGTACCGGTGGCTAACGCAGTCTGTAAGGACCATCCCACCAGGGACACCGGCGAGTCGCCGGCATTGAAGAGCTCGACGAAGGTGCAACTGTATGTTGAATCGAGCTTTGCCCCGCCCAGATACACCTGGCTGATACGTACATTGGGCGAGATCACTTCGGGAGCGGATGCGCCTGCGGGCGTGAAGGCGGAGAAGAGGACGAAAAGGACGACGGCGAATCGGACACGCGACGAGACGGCAGTGGGTGGCATATGGCTGCTCCTTTGGTAGCGTCGATGATTAGGCCAATGAAGGAGACTAACGAATCATACACCCAAATCGCGGCTACGGCGCAGCGGATTTCGAAGAAATATATGTTGGATGCACCCCAAAAGTTGCAAGTTTCTCTGGATTATTGCGCCAGGCGTCCCAGGCCTCAGGTGTTTCTGTGAGCGCAGATAGCACCGACGTGAAGGCGTCATTGACGGGGGTGGGGATGCCGGCCCGTGCACCGGCCCGCGAGACCGCGCCGTTGAGCCAGGACACCTCGGAGCGCTTGCCTGACGAGAGCGCGACGTGCAGCGAAGGCATCTTGCTGCCGCGGCCGCCTGAGACGGTGGCCGCGAGGCCGCGGCCCAGCCAGGACGCGGGGAGCATCGGAACGATGGGCGCCAGGAGGGGGAGCGGATAGGAGGCCAGGCGCACGGGCCGAATGCGCTGGGCCGCCATCACGCGGAAAGCCTCCTGCCATGCGCGCGCCTCCAGCCCGGCGGTCGTCCGGTGCGCCATGACCTGGGCCGGCGTCCAATCCAGGATCGCGCATGCGGCGTTCGCGGGCAGGTTGAGCAGCAGTTTGGACCATTTGAGGCGCAGGTAGTCGTCAAAAAGATCCACAGCCAGGCCGGCCGCGACCAGGAGTCCCGCCGCACCGGCGACCGGCGCAGCGGCTGCGACCGGGGCGAGGCCGGCGCGGTAGCGCGGCCGATGCGCGGTGACGGTCCCCTGCTCGTCGAGAGAAAGGGGAGTCTCGATGGCGCCCGCGATGATGCGGTGTGGGCCGAACGCCGCGGCCAGGGACTCTTCATTGCCGACGCCATTTTGGAGGCTGAGCAGGGGGGGCGGCTCGGAAACCGCCACTGTGAGTTCCTCGATGACGGCCGCGGTATCGTACGCCTTGACCGTCAGGAACGCGAGATCGTACTGTGAGGCAGCAAAGGCCTCAGCGAGGGTGGTGAACGCGGGCAGCGGGGGCGTCTGGCGCTCGCCACCGGGCTCGACCAGGCGGATGCCTGTGGTCCGCGCGATCTGCACGATGGAGGGGCGCCCCACCAGCGTGACGCGGCTTCCCGCGAGGGCCAGCCGTGCGCCGATGAAGGAGCCGACTGCGCCCGCGCCGATGATCAGGACGCGAAGGTCAGAGGAGGCCATACGCCCCGGCCAGCACCTGCACGGTATGCACAACAGCCAGGCCAGAGCTGCCGGCGATGTTCCAGCGGCAGGTTTCGTTGTCGCAGATGGCGGTGGACGCGCCGGACGCCTTCAGCTTGTCGAACAGGGGCTTGCCGACGGCTTGGGCGATGGCGTGCTTTTCGTGCTTGTAGCCGTAGGTGCCGGTGATGCCACAGCAGTCGATGCCCATCTCTTCCACTTTCAGCCCGGGCACGAGCCCCAACAGGTCAAGCGCAGGGCGGCCGATGCGGTGCAGCTTCTGGTGGCAGGAGGTGTGATAGGGCATGTAGCGGCCGGCTTGGGGCTTGAAATCGGTCTTGAGCCGGCCCGCCTCGTGCTGCAACCAAAGGAACTCGTTGATGTCATAGACGTGCTCGGCCACCAGCGTCGCTTCCGGCGTGTGGATGCCCAGCAATTCGCGGTAGTCTGACTTGAGCTCGAGCCCGCAGCTCGTGCCGCCCACCACGATGGGGATGCCCTGCCGGGCGTAGGGTGCGAGCTTAGCGCAGGTTCGACCGCGCATAGCGCCGCGCCTCAGCGAAGTTGCCGTTAGACTGCATCGGCAGGCCGCAGCAGTTTTGCGCGGGCAGGATGACCTCGAAGCCATTATGCTCCAGCACCGCGACGATGGCCTTGCCGACCTCGGCTTCGTAGTGCTGCGTCGCGCAGCCGTGGAAGTAGGCGACCTTTGGCCTTGACGTGCCGGGCACAACCGAAGCACCCGGCACGCGAGGACGACTCGAAGAACCAGCCGCGAAACTTGCTGAAGTGGAAGGTGGGGAAGGGCGCGTCCCGGTCGATGGCGACCGTTTTCTCCATGAGGATGCGCACCGGCCTGAATCTCAGCACCGCGTTGGCCAGTGGGGCGACCCAGCCGCCGACCTGGCCCAGCACCTCGTTGTAGCCGAACGCGGTATTGCGCCACCACTTGAGGTCGAATGGGTTCTTGCGAAACTGCTGTTTGCGCAGCTCGGCCTTCGCCGACGGTGTTGATCTCCATGACCTTGACGCCGTGAGGACAAACGAGCGTACAGATGCCGCAGCCGGAGCAGTAGTCCAGGGAGGCGTCGGGCGACGGCGCGCCAGGATCGCGGAACCGTTGCGCCTGGGGACCCACGTACTTTGGCCCGGGGAATAGATCGGTCGACGGGCACGACAGGACACGCGCTGGTGCAGATGTTGCACTTGACGCAGAGGTCCGCGGTGCGCTTGATATCCTCAAGCAGCGCTGGTGTGTAGTGTTCCATCAGATGACTTCGACGTCGTGCGGGTGGCTTTCGGCCACGCCGGCCTGGGTGATCTGGATGAATTCGGCGTTTTCCTGGAGTTCTGCAATGGAGCGAGCGCCGGCGTAGCTCAACGCGGAGCGCACGCCGCCGACGAGCTGGTTCAGCAGATCATCCACCGAGCCCCGATAGGGAACGGCCGCTTCAACGCCCTCGGCCACGACGCGTGACCAGGACGGATCCTCGCCGTCGCCTTCGGCCTTGCGGTCCGGACGGTCCATGGTCGCGCCCAAAGATGCCATGCCGCGGCTGACCTTCGTCCGCCGGTTGTTGCGCAGCACCACCACGCCAGGGCTTTCGTCTGTGCCTGCCAGGAGGCTGCCGATCATGACGCTCTGCGCGCCCGCGGCCAGGGCCTTGGCGACATCCCCCGAGGTGCGAATCCCGCCGTCCGCGATGATGGGCACCCCGTAGGGCGCGGCGGCCTCGGCCGCGTCAACCACGGCGGTGAGCTGCGGCACACCGAAGCCGGTCACGATGCGGGTGATGCAGATGGAGCCTGGGCCCACGCCCACCTTGACCGCATCCGCGCCGGCTTCGATCAGATCGCGCGTGCCGGCGGCCGTGGCAACGTTGCCCGCGATGATCTCGATCGCTCCGAACGCCTGACGCAGCTCAGTTACCGCATGGATCGCGTTGTCTGAGTGGCCGTGCGCGATGTCGACCACCAACGTGTCTGCGCCCGCATCCAGCAGGAGCGCCGCGCGGTCCAGGAAGCCGGCCTGTACGCCGACCGCGGCGCCGACGCGCAGCCGGCCTTTGTGGTCCTTGGTCGAGTAGGGATGCTGCAGAGAGCGCATGATGTCTTTGGTCGTGATCAGCCCGGCCAGGCGGCCATCCGAATCGAGCAGCGGCAGTTTTTCCAGCCGGTGCTCGTGGAGGATGCGTCGCGCCTCCTCCAGGCTGGCGCCTGCGGGTGCAGTCACCATGCGGCTTGCCGGCGTCATCACGGCGCACACATCAGCGTCATCGGAAGTGAATTGCAGATCCCGGTTGGTCAGGATGCCCGCGGGCTTGCCCTGTGCGTCGATCACCACGAGGCCGCCGATGCTGTAACGCGCCATGATGGTCCGTGCTTCGTTGCACGTGGCGCCGCAGGCGATGGTGCGGGGCGACTCGACGATGTGGCTTTCGGCGCGCTTGGCTTTGCGCACCTCTTCGACCTGACGCTCAGGCGGACATGAAGCGGTGGATGATCCCGATTCCGCCGGCGCGCGCCATGGCGACAGCCATCCGGCCTTCGGTGACGGTGTCCATGTTGGCGCTGACGATGGGAATCTCCATGTGGAGATGCCGGGTCAGCATCGTCGCGGTGCTGACGTCGCCGCGCGAACGGACCGGTGAGCGCTTCGGAACGAGCAGGACATCGTCGAAGGTGAGCCCGGGGCTGGGATGTATGTTCGCCATAGCAGCCTCCATATCGGAAGTCTCGTGGTCAATCGAGCAGGGTGGACACCGCACGATACGCGGTGGCGATCCAGACCCCTTCGGTTGATCCCTCATAGGGCGCATTATATCCGCTTAGCAGCCGGCCCGCGACCCGCAGATTTTCGTAGAGCACCTGGCCATCGTCCCCGGTTGGCTGCATCCGCTGGTTGGCTGTGACGCCAACATCGTGGATCGCGTGCCTGGCCGGCAGGAAGCGATCCCCGAACCAGTCTGACATGGCCCGCGTGCCGGTGAGCGGCAACCCGAACACGGTCTCACGCAGCTCGCCGTGATGGTCGCTCGTGATGCCGCCGCCATAGAGTCCGCCAGTGGCCAGGACTGTGGCGCGCGCCCGGTACACCCTCTCACGGACTGCGCTGCCCGCGACCTGCACAGCCGCGCCGGTCACCGCGCTGAGGCGTGCACCTTCGACCTCGCTGCGGGACGGTTCCCAGAGGCCGCGGCCGACCGGCATGTTGAGCAGCAACTGCACACCGGCGCGTGCCAGCGCATCCTTGAAGATGTTGTACAGCCGCATGCCCGGCACACTGGGCGGCAGGGTCGGGATTTCGAAAACGGGAACACCGATGAGGTCCTGCAAGTGGCGCCACGCGTGGGGATAGTCGTTCAAGCCGAGCACCGCGGGCATGCCTACGCGGCGACTCTCTTGAGTCGCTGCGCCATTGAGCCGGGCCTTGATTTGGGCGGCCACCCGTTCGCGCACGGGGGCCTGGTCAAACAGGCGGGCCAGACCCGTCGCGAGGTTGTCGAACTTGACTGCCTGGATTTCCGGCAGGTCGAACGTGAACGGCTCAGCCTGGAAGCCCTGGCGGCATAGATTGGCGGCACACAGCGCGGGATAGAAATCACGCCACCCCCGCGGACCGGCGATGAGCATGGGGCCGGGCTGATTGAGATCGCCGGCCGTGAAGCTTTCGGGGGCAAATGCGGCAGGTATGACCGCGCCGAGCGCGGTGGGCAGTCGTAGATTGCGCTCGAAGCCTCCCATCAGGCGGAGGCCGGCCGGCTCACACAGGTTCTGCAGTGCTGCGACGCCGGCATGGAGCGCATCGAGTCCGGCGAGGCTGTAGGGATGGCTGGGATGCCGGCCGATCCAGTCAGCCAGCCCGCTGTCGAGATCGCCCTCCGTGTCCAGCACGCCGATCCAGCCCGGCATGACGTGGGTGGTCCCGATGCCCGTGGCGAGGAGGCGCACTTTGGCGCCTCCCTGGTGGGCGAGCCATGCCGAGAACAGCCCGGCAGGGCCTCCCCCAAAGACCAGAATGTCGTCCATCATCTAAATTCCGATGTCCAGGCGATCCA
Source organism: uncultured Chloroflexia bacterium (assembly GCA_963774265.1). Taxonomy (GTDB): domain Bacteria; phylum Chloroflexota; class Anaerolineae; order CG2-30-64-16; family CG2-30-64-16; genus JALOOB01. Next base: position 1,225,317 of record CAVZDU010000001.1, read on the forward strand.
GCCCCAGGATGTCGCGGTAGATGTGCTCGTCGAGCAGCGCCTGGCGCAGGCTCTGGCCCCACAGGAGCGGACGTTGGCCCTTCCAGCGGCGCTGCGCGAAGTCAGCCAGCGCGGCGGTTGCCTGCACCGCGTCTAGCTGCGCCATTTCATGCAGGATGCCCGCCGCGCGGTAGCCGCAGAAGCCACCCTGGCACGGCCCCATGCCCAGTCGCAGATCGCGGCGCAGGTCGTCCAGCACCCATGGCGCGGCCGGGTCGGGGTGCTGCGGCCGTCGCCTGTTCGATCTCCGCGCGTGTGACGAGCTCGCATTCGCAGACCAACTGCCCGGGCCGGTGCTCCTCTTCCAAATGCGCCAGGCGGTGTCCCAGCCAGTGCGGCTTCGCGCCGGTAGCGGCTGCCGCACGTCGGGCAGACACGAACTCTTTCGTGACGCACGGTGCGGTCACGCCGAGCTGTGCGCAGACAAGGTCGGCGGCGCGCTCGGCCATCAGCCGGTAGGTTGTGAACTTGCCGCCGACCACCGTCACCAGGCCGCCGACACCGTCGCGCTGCAGGTGATCGAGGACGGCAAAGGTGCGCTTGGCCTCGCGGCCCAGCGCACTGCCGCCTTCTTCGTAGAGCGGGCGCACGCCGGCCCAGGCGCGCAGCGCCCGCACCTGGCTGAAGCCCGGCACCATCTTCTCGCCCTCGTCCAGCATCTCTGCGGATTTCCCAGGCCTCGACGCTCGTGTCGTTCGGATCGGGCACATTGACCGAGGTTGTGCCGATGACCGCGACGGTGCCCACGGGCACCAGGATGTCGCCGTCGCCGGGCAGGTGACAGCGGTTGATGATGGTGTTGACGAAGCGGTAGGCCATCGCGACCATGGTGCCCTTGCTGGGCCGCACGGTGACCGGGCAGCCGGCCATGCCTGCGATCTGGCCCGCCCATGCGCCGGCAGCGTTGACGACCATGGACGTGGCGAGCCGGTGCGCTCTCACCGGTCCGCTTGTTGCGCACCGTCGCGCCGATCACGCGGCCGTCCGCGACATCCAGCGCCGACGACCTCGTGGTACGTCAGCACGGTCCCATTGTGCGGCCTGGATCGCCGCACCGAGCGCGGTGAGCACGTCGAACGAATCGCAGGACGCATCGGGCACGCGGAAGGCACGCGAAGTGAGGGGGTTGAGGCCGGGTTCTTCCTTGAGCATCTGCGCGATCGATGATTTCCTCGGCCTCGATATCGCACGCGTGACAGGCAGCGACCCACTTGTCGGCGTAAGTCAGGATCGTCGTCGGGGCGTGGTGATGAAGAATCCGCCGGTGTCCTCGATCGCGTGTGGCACGATGCGGCGCAGGATGCGGTTTTCCTCGATGCACTCGCGCGCCGATTCGGGATCGCGCACGGCGTAGCGTCCGCCCGAGTGCAGCAGCCCGTGGTAGCGGCCCGACGTCCCGTCGGTCAGGTCGTGCCGCTCGATGAGCGCGACACGCAGCCCGCGAAGCGCCAGATCCAGCGCGCGCGCCGCCGCCGGTTGCGCCGCCGCCGATGACGAGGACATCGTACTCATGCGTTCATTTCAGTCGTCCAGCCAATGCATCGACCGTTCGACCGCTTTGCACCAGCCGCGGTACAGCTGTGCGCGCTGCTCTTCGCCCATTTGCGGCTGCCAGGTGTGGTCCACCTGCCAGTTCTGCCGCAGCTCGTCGAGGTTGTTCCAGTAACCCACCGCCAGGCCCGCGGCATAGGCCGCGCCGAGCGCGGTGGTCTCCGCCACCACCGGCCGCACGACCGGCACGTCCAGGATGTCGGCCTGGAACTGCATCAGGAGTTCATTGTACACCATGCCGCCGTCGACCTTCAGCGCGGTGAGCTGCACGCCGGAGTCCTGCTCCATCGCGTCGATGCACCTCGCGCGTCTGGTAGGCGGTGGCTTCGAGGGCGGCCCGGCAGATGTGTCCCTTGTTGATGAACCGGGTCAGGCCGACGATGACACCACGCGCATCGGACTGCCAGTGCGGGGCAAACAGGCCGGAGAAGGCCGGCACGAAGTAGACACCGCCGTTGTCGGGCACGCTGGCGGCATAGTCTTCGACATGCTTCGAGAAGTTGAAGAAGCCCAGGTTGTCGCGCAGCCACTGCACCAGCGCGCCCGTGATGGCGATCGAGCCTTCCAGCGCATAGACTGCGGGCGCGGCGCCCAGCTTGTAGGCGACGGTGGTAAGCAGTCCGTGCTTGCTGGGCACGGCCAGGGTGTCCGTGTTCATCAGCATGAAGCAGCCGGTGCCGTAGGTGTTCTTCGCCTCGCCGGGCCGGAAGCAGGTTTGGCCGACGAGCGCGGCCTGCTGGTCACCCAGGTCGCCGCAGACCGGGACTTTGCCGAGGGTGTATCCGTAGAAATCTCCGATCGCTGGAAGGGCGAATGGCCGGCAGCATCTGCCGGGGGATGCCGAGGACTCGTAGGATTTCCTGGTCCCAGTCGAGCGTGCGCAGATTCATGAGGAGCGTGCGGCTGGCGTTCGTCACATCGGTGACGTGTGCGCCGCCGTTGGGGCCGCCGGTAAGGTTCCAGATGACCCAGGTGTCGATGTTGCCGAACAGTGCATCGCCCCGCGCGGCCGCCTCGCGCACGCCCTGCACGTTGTCCAGGATCCACCTGATCTTTGGTCCGGAGAAATAGGTCGCCAGCGGAAGACCGGTTTGGGCGCGGAAGCGATCTTGCCCGCCCTCGCGGCCCAGGTCAGCGATGATCTTGTCGGTGCGCGTATCCTGCCAGACGATGGCATTGTAGAAGGGTTTGCCTGTTCTGCGATCCCAGACCACAGCCGTCTCGCGCTGATTGGTGATGCCCACGGCGGCGAGGTCGGCGGCCGTCACGTGCGCCTTTTCAAGTGCGGCGCGCGTCACTTCCTGGCAGCGCGCCCAGATCTCGAGTGGGTCGTGCTCGACCCAGCCGGGCTTGGGGTAGATTTGCGTGTGTTCGAGCTTGGTGAGATGCGACGATGCTTCCGTGGACGTCGAAGAGGATGCAGCGTGTGCTGGTGGTGCCCTGGTCGATGGCTGCAACGTATTTCGTCATGGCCTCAATCTCCTCAGTGCGGGGAACGCGTGTAGGGGCAGGGAAGCCTGCCCCTACGATATGGTGATGTATGGCCGGCGGGGTAACGCCGCCCCGACAGCTGCATTCCAGGTTAGAACTTGAGGAACTTGCTGCTCGGCGAGTTGCAGACGGGGCAGCGATCGGGCGCCTCGCCTTCCATGGTGTAACCACAGACGGGGCAGACGAAGATGGCGACCACGGCCGCGTCGGCGCCGGCCGCAACCGCGTCCTTGGCGCGTGCATAGAGGGCCGCGTGCACCTTTTCCGCCTCATTGGCGTCGTGCATGCTGCCAAGCGCGCGTTTTTCGTCGTCCTGTTCGGCCATCTGCATGTACTCGGGGTACATGGTGGTGATCTCGAAGGTCTCGCCGCCGAGCGCTGCTTCGAGATTTTCCGGCGTCTTGCCGACGCCCAGCGCCTTCAGGTGGTTCGTGGCGTGAATCTGCTCGGAGTAGGACGCGGCGCGGAAAAGTCGGGCGACGTTTGCCAGACCCTCGCGCTCTGCGCGATCTGCGAACACCATGTACTTCATGTGGGCCTGGCTCTCGCCGGCGAACGCATCTTTCAGATTTTTCTCGGTAGTCTCTTTCATGTCGATTCTCCTATCTCGGTTGTTGCGCGCCAAGGGGTCTTCCTCGCGCAGAACACAGGCGTGAACCCGTACACAAGCATACCACGCAAGGCGCGATCCGTACATGACTCACAGCATATTGGGTTAGAATCAGCGGAGGTCGAGCTTGGGTGCACGCGGCTCGGTGCCTTTAATCAGCCGCTTAATATTGGGACGAAGCGCCCACACTACTGCCAATGCCGCCCCCAGCGCGTAAACGACGTGCAGCCAAGGGCCCAGGCCCAGTGCGGCTCGGATGGCCAGCGATAGTGGAATCACGAGCGCTATCAATAGCGAAGTCAGTGAAGCGTAGCGGATCATGTTCAAGCCCAATGGCACCAAAGGGATGAGCCACAGGGCCGAGAGGGGCCACAGTGCAACGCATACGCCGATGTTGGGGCCCGTGCCGGCGCCGCCCTTGAAACTGAGGTATATGGGTGCATTGTGTCCGATCACGGCGGCGATGCCGGTAAGCGCCTCAGCCCACACCAGGTTGGGGGAACCATCCATAATCCAACGGGTCACAACGATCGCGAGGAAGCCCTTCAGCATGTCTCCCACGCCCGTGAGAATGCCGGCCCACCGGCCGCCGGCCCGGAGGGCATTCGTGCCCCCCGTCCGCCCGCTGCCGGTCTGGCGGATGTCCTTCCCTTTCATGGCGTAGACCACGATATAACCTACCGGGATGGCGCCGATCAGGTAACCAAGCACTACTGCCAGAACTAACCGAAACCAATCCATCGCGTATCTCTCCCATCACACGTCTGCGACACAAACGAAAACGCAAAACGCGCTCGTCATGAGAAACGGGCGTTTTGCGTGGACCGCGGCCCTATTTTACACAATACTGGCGGTGGCGCATAGTTGCGCCGCGCGCTCCCTAACGATCCAGGATGTTGCTCAAGAACAGCTTTGTGCGATCGCTCTTTGGTGCGCTGAACAGACCCTCGGGCGTGTTTTCCTCGACGATTTTGCCCTCATCCATGAATATCATGCGCTTCGCGGCCGCGCGTGCGAATCCCATTTCGTGGGTCACACAAAGCATGGTCATGCCGCTTTTGGCCAGATCGAGCATGACTTCCAGTACTTCCTTGATCATTTCCGGGTCCAACGCGCTGGTGGGTTCGTCGAAGAGCATGATCTTCGGATCCATCGCCAGCGCGCGGGCGATGGCCACGCGCTGCTGCTGGCCACCGGAAAGCTGGCCGGGGTAGGAGTCCGCCTTTTCGGGAATGCCGACGCGCTCCAAGAGCTCAGTGGCTGTCCGGTCAGCCTCCTCCGTGCTGCGCTTGCGCACGATGCGCTGGGCGAGGGTGATGTTTTGGCGTGCCGTCAGATGGGGAAACAGGTTGAACTGCTGAAATACCATCCCCACTTCGGCGCGCACTGCATTGATGTCGGTTGACTTGTGCGTCAGGTGGATGCCGTCGACGACGATTTCGCCCGAGTTGACGGTTTCGAGGTGGTTGATCGTCCGCAACAGGGTGGACTTGCCGGAGCCGCTTGGCCCGATAATGACGAGCACCTCGCCCTGCTGCACTTCCATGCTGACATCGTTGAGCGCATGGACCTTTCCGAAGAACTTGTGGATGTTCTTGATCTGAATGATGGGATCGGACATTTGGGACCGCCTCCTACCGTTTCTCGACCGACAGACGGCGCTCCATGGCCGTGCTGACGCGGGTGAAGAATACGGTCAGGATCAGATAGATGAGTGCTACAACCAGGTACGTGTCGAAGCTAGCAAAGGTGCGTCCCACCCACTCACGGCCTCGCCGCGTGATATCTTCAAGGCCCAGGACGGAAACCAGGGAGCTATCCTTCAACAGCGTCACAAACTCGTTGCTGACGGGCGGCAGAATGACGCGCACCGCTTGCGGGAGGATGATATAGCGCGTCGCCTGGAGATAGTTCATGCCCAAGGAGCGCGAGGCCTCCATCTGACCCTTGGCGATCGACTGGATGCCTGCGCGAAAGATCTCGGTCATGTACGCGCCGAAGGCGAAGGTGAAGGCGACGACGGCGGCCGGGAAACCAGCAATGCGCGCATCCTTCATGCCTAACCCTTCGCGAAATAACACGGGCAGACCGAAGTAGATCCAGAGGATCCAGACGAGCACGGGCACCCCGCGTACGATCTCTACATACAGTGAGGCAATGCCTTTGAGAATTCCGACGTTGGAGACGCGGATCACGCCCATCACCATGCCGACCACCAGGATGCAAGCAAACGAGACGGCAGTCAGCTTCAGCGTCATGAAGACGCCGTCACCATCCGCAGGCGAACCGAACACGTAGCGGAAGATGGGTTGGTACTTTTCGGGGAAGGCGAAGAATAAGAACGCGGCAATGATGAGGGCGCCGATCAGCAATAGCCAATAGCGATCGACGTGGGCCCACCGGCCATGCTCAGACGGCCGGGATGGCACCGGCGCGGAGCCGGTGACGATGACGGGCTTCGTGGAGTCAGCCACCTGTACTATCGCTCCTTCTGCGGCCTGTCAGGCCGCGTTCGACCATTTCGGATTTGAGTTCACGTTGCTGACGTCGTTGTCGCGTGATCAGTTATTTTCTCAAGCGCGGATCGAGCGCGTCCCGAAGACCGTCGCCCAGCAGATTGAAGCCCAGCACGGTCAGCATTATGGCGAAGCCTGGGAAAAAGACCAGGTGCGGCGAGGTGAAAACCTGGTTGCGCTCAGAGCCCAGCATGGAGCCCCACTCCGCGAGCGGCGGTTGCGCACCGAGTCCAAGGAAGGAGAGTGCAGCGGCATCCAGGATCGCGGTTGCGATGCCCAGTGTCCCCTGGACGATCAATGGCGTAAGGGTGTGTGGGAGGATGCTGCGCGTGAGGATGCGACTCCCGGGCACCCCGGTGGCTCGATCCGCCATGACGAAGTCCCACTCTTTGACGGTCAGGACACTTGCGCGCGCGACGCGCGCGTAGGCAGGGATGGAGACGATGCCGATGGCGAGCAGCGCATTAACCAAGCCCTCACCCAGCACTGTAACGATCGCAATGGCCAGCAAGAGGCTGGGGAATGCGAGCAAGACGTCCATGAACCGCATGATTATGTTGTCAGTCCATCCGCCCAGGAAACCAGCCAGCGCGCCCAAGCTGGCGCCGATCAGGATCGCAAAGCCTACCGTGGTGAAACCCACCATCAGCGATATGCGCGAGCCAAATACTACGCGGCTGAAGAAGTCGCGCACATTGCCGTCGGTGCCGAGGATGTGCTGCGGCTGGTCTGCCGGGCAGCCCAGGATATGAACGCACGGCGCCTGGCGTTTCTTCACCGCCTCTTTGCCGATGAGCACTTGAGTGGGATCATAAGGCGCGATGGCGGGCGCGAAAATGGCGACCAGGACCAGGATCAGCAAGATCACCATGCCGGCGATGGCCGACTTTGTTCGGAAGAGCGCGCGCATGGCGTCCTGGGACGGGCTGCGCGGTGGACGGGTGATGATGACATCGGACTCGGCGCTCGCCGTGGGTTCAATAGCTGTCATCTTCGGCTTTCTCATCCCAACCGCACACGAGGATCGAGGAATGCGTAGAGCAGATCAACGAATAGATTGATAATGACATAAGCGGCGGCGATGATGAGGGTAAACCCCTGCACGATGGAATAGTCGCGCGCCTGGATGGCATCAAACAGGATGCGGCCGACGCCGGAAAGGTTGAAAATCGTCTCTGTCAGCACCGCGCCGCCGAGCAAGCTGCCTAGGGACAGGCCAATGATCGTGACCACCGGGATGAGTGCGTTGCTCATACCGTGGCGCATCACGACGCCGCGTTCCCGCAAGCCCTTGGCGCGGGCCGTCCGTACATAATCCAGGCCCAGGACGTCCAGCAGGCTGGAGCGCGTCATGCGCGCAATAATGGCGAGCGGGATGGTGCCCAGCGCAGCCGCGGGCAGGATCATGTGCTTGGCGGTGTCCCAGAATACCGTCCAGTTCAACGTGACCAGGCCGTTGAATAAGTGCATGTTGGACAAGAAGTTCAGTAGCGAGTCGAGAAAACCGGGTTGCAGGCTTAAGTTCCAGGTCTCTTGCAGGGATGGCACGATCAGGCCGGGTGAGTTGCGGCCTGACGGAGGCAACTGCAAGGGTGTGTCCTTGAGCGCAAGTCCGAAAAGGTAGGCCAGCATCAAGCCCAGCCAGAAGACCGGCATCGAGACGCCGATGTTGGCGACGACCATGGTCGCCACGTCGACGAGTGAGTTGCGTCTGTAGGCGGACCACATGCCGGCGAAAATGCCGACGATCGTGGCAAAAAGGAGCGCGCACAAGGTTAACTCGATCGTAACGGGCAGACGCTCCGCCATTATTTGTGTCACGGACCGGCCATAACGGAATGACATGCCGAGGTCGCCCTGAAAGACATCGGCGATGTAGATGGCGAACTGGGTGGGGATGGGCTCGTTGAGACCGTACCGTTCGTTGAATGCGTCGCAAACCTGGTCGGTGGCCTTTTCGCCCAACATCGCCCGGCAGGGATCACCCGGCAGCAGGCGCGCCAGTGCGAACGTGACGAACAGAATGCCGAGCAGGACGGGGATGGCAGCCAGCACGCGTTGGCTGATGAAGCGGAACATTGACGCTCCCGAATGGTAGGGGCAGGTGCAAGACCTGCCCCTACGACGCTGGGCAGGTGCAAGACCTGCCCCTACGACAACAGGTTATTCGGCCGGCGGTGCGTTCAGGAATTGCCCGAACAGGCCGGGGAAGTAGGTGAAGGAGCCGTCGCGGCCCACGTGCAGCGGATGCGCGGCATCCCATTGCACCGCGTAGGACAGGATTACGTCCTTGGCATCCAGGTCACTGCCGTCATGGAACTTCACACCCTTGCGGAGCTTGAGGGTCCATTCGGTCAGGCCGGCGTTGGCTTCGTAGCTCTCGGCCAATCCGGGCTGAACCGCCGTGCCGCCGACTTCGTAGGACAACAGCGCCTCGTTGATCTGCTCGCACACGCGCAGCGACTCGCCGTCGGTCTCGTCGGCACAGTAGAGGCCAATCGGCTCAGCGTTCTGCATCCAGACGAACGTGTCCCGACCGCCCGCATCCATGACCGCGAAGCTCTCGTTGCCCAAGGGGCTGGCGTGCGCGCCGGTCACGTCGGCCTTGAAGACCGTCGCAGAACCGCCGTGCGCCACCGGCACCATCGGCACATACTTCTTGATGAGGTTATTGGCCTCGGCGTAGAGCTTGTTGCGCTCGGCCGGGTCAGACAAGGAGGCGGCTTTTTTCAAAACCGCGTGCAGGTCATCGAAGCCTTTGCCGAACGCGGGCGAGGCGCCGTCGCCGAAGTGGTAATCGAGGAAGTTGGTCTGGTCCGGGTAGTCCGCGCCCCAGCCCAAGAGATACATGCTCAACTGGCCTTGATCTGCCGCGTCCAGGAACGCGCCGGATTCCATGACCACGATGTTGACAGTGATGCCCAGCTCCTTGAGCTGTGCCTGGATGTCCTGCGCCACCAGGCCCGGCTCGGGCAGGTAACCGCGGACAACATCGCGGTAGGAGAGATCAATTGTGAAGCCCTTCTCGAAGCCGGCCTCTTTCAGCAACGCCTTGGCTGCTTCCAGATCGTAATCATACCACTTATCACCGTCACAACCGCCAGGAATGGCGCATGGGGTGAAGTGAGATGCGACCACAGAGCCTTCCGGATAGAAGTTGTCCACGATGCGGGCGCGATCGAGACCGATGGCCAGCGCCTGGCGCACCTTGTCATTGTCGAGCGGGGGCTTGTCGCGGTTCATGCCCAGGTAGAAGATGTTCAACGCCTCCCGGGGGTACAGCTTCAGGTTCTTGTCAGCCGCGATCGTGGCAAAGTCATCCGGCGTGGGGTTGTCAATGCCATCCACCGTGCCGGCCTGCAACTCAAGCAGGCGGGCCGCGCCCTCCTTCTGCCAGCGGAACACCAGGGTCTTGGCCTTGGCCGGCTCACCCCAGTAGTCCTCATTGCGGGTCATAATGACGCTGTCGCCCTTTTGCCACTTCTCCAGCTTGTAGGGGCCGGTGCCGACAGGGTTGCTCGATCAGGGCGTCGCCACCACCGCCGGTGCTTTCCAGGTATTCAGAAGGATGAATCTGGAACGCAGAGAAGGCGACCTTCGAGGGGAAGGCCACATCAGAACTGCACAGCGTGAACTTGACGGTCAAGTCGTCGACTGCTTCGATCGACTTGATCTCGCCGCCGTAGTCGCAGTTGACCGCAGCGTAGCTGGTGTCGGTGACGACTGCCTGGTTTCCACCCTCCGCGGGCGCCTCAGCGGCGGCCGCACCGGGCTTCTTGCCTAACCACTTTTCGTAGATCGTGTCATATTCGCCACTGGCCTTCAGGTTTGCGAGGCCGGCGTTGAACAGCGGCAGCACGCCCTTCGGGTCGCCCTTCTGGACCGTGAGCCCGAAGGTCTCGTTGGTCGGGAGCTCCCGATGTGATCTTCAGCTTGCCCTTGAACTGCTCGGCCTGAAGCGCGTAGTTGGCCGCGACAGGATAGTCCACAACAACCGCATCGAGGTTCCCATTGACGAGATCCTGGAGCGCAAGATCGGGTGAATCGTACTGCTTCGGGTCGACGCCGAGATCCCGAACGGCAAACGTACCGGTGGTTTCGATCTGGGTGCCAACGCGCTTGCCGGCTAACGAGGCGCCACCGGTGATGTCGGCGTTGTCGGCCACCACCACGATGGCCTGGTTGGAGTTGAAGTAGGGATCGGAGAAGTCGTAGAGCTTCTGGCGATCTTCGCGGATGGTGACGGATGAGATGATCGCGTCATACTGGCCCGCTTCCAGGCCCGCGAAGATGCCGTCCCATGCGACGTTCTGGAACTCAATTTCGAACTTCTGGTCCGTTGCGATGGCCTTGATGAGGTCGATGTCGAAGCCGGTGAGTTCCTTGGCTTGATCGACGAACTCCATGGGCGCGAATTCCGCATTCGTGGCGACGCTGAACTTCTTCGCCGCTGCTGCAGGAACTGCAGTCGGTTTAGGGGCCTCCGTGGCCTTCGGGGCCTCGGTGGCCGCGGCAGGCTGAGCGGGGGCGGCTGTGGGCTGGGCGGCAGGGGTGGCGGGCGTGCCACACGCGGCCAACATGCCCAGCAGCATCACCGCGACGGTCAGCAGGCTGATGAACTTAAGGTACTTCATCTTGGAAATCTCCTCCTATATATTGGTGTGTGCAAACCAAACGATAGTGCTTGCCAACGTTAGGCGTTGGGACGGTCTCAGGCTCGTCGCACCTCCTTTCGGGGTTTCGATCGGACCGCCGTCACGCACGACGCTGTGAGGGACGAATAGTATACGAACAGAAACGTAACCATAATTATAACAGTCGTGCACTGATTGTCAAAAGAGTTTTGGAGTATGGAGAAAATCGGGGCTCAGGATGCAGACTGCAGCACCGTACGTCGCCAACGCAGGCTGTTGGACTCAACGAGAGGTTCGGCTTTGCCGGCGCGCTGGAGCGAAGCGAGACAGGCGAAGACGGCGGTCTGAGTGAGCCAATACGTGACGGGGTTGGCGATCATGAGGCCAAGTGAGGTGGCGGCCAGAGAGACAATTTGCCCGGTGACCTCTGCATCGGCCAGAGCGATTTCCACCGCGGCCCGGATCTCCTCTAATCGTTCGACATTAGCCCCAGCCCACTCGGCCAACGAGGACACGGCTGACCCGTGGCCGGGCACGAAGGCGCGCATATTGGCCGTCCAATTGAGGTAATGCGGACAGGGTTGCCAGCCAGGCATCCAGATCGACCATGAACGGAATGCCATGTTTTTGAAGTACGTCCGGTGCAAATACGGCATCAGAGACAAAACATGCGCCGCCGCCGGCAACCATCACCTGGTTCGGTGAGTGGCCGGGGGCAGGAATTACCCTGACCGGAACATCAGCAATCACCGCTTCGCCGGGCTGCAGCAACGCATCGATCGTGCAGGCTTCGGCCAGCGTGAACTTGTGGCGGAGCTCCGTGGGCGGCATCGCGCCTGAGAAGAGATAGAGCGGTTCCAGGATAGGATTCTCGACGATGGCGGCTTCCAGGGCTGGCGCAAAGACGGGAACGCCTGTCCGAGCCTTGATGGTTGCGGCTCCGCCGAAGTGGTCCGCGTGGGCGTGCGTGATGACGACGGCCGCCAGCCTTACCTTGAGCGCATCGATATGGCGCAGGATCTTCTTCGCCGTGTCTTTGTCCAGCCCCGAGTCGACCAGGACCGCGCGACCATCATGAACGATCAGGCCGACGTTCGATCCGCCTCGCAATAGGTAGGCGTTCTCAGTGAGTTGGACCAGGTCCATAGGTTTCCTGCGGCAGAAAAACGTAGAGACGTAGCATGCTACGTCTCTACAACATTGGGGAGCGCGAGATGCTTAGTGTCCGCCCAGATACGCTTTCATGACCTGCGGGTTGTGCAGCAGTTCTTCGCCGCTGCCCGTCAGCACGATGCGGCCGGTTTCCAGCACGTAGCCACGATGCGCGACCGAGAGCGCCATGAGCGCGTTCTGCTCGACCAGCAGGATGCTAACGCCCTGGGCGTTGATCTCCTGGATGATCGAGAAGATCTCCTCCACCAGGATCGGCGCGAGGCCCATCGAAGGCTCGTCCAGCAGCAGCAGCTTGGGCCGCGCCATCATGCCCGCGGCCGATGGCCAGCATCTGCTGCTCGCCGCCGGAGAGGGTGCCGCCGAGCTGGTTCAGGCGCTCCTTGAGGCGGGGGAAGCTCTTGAAGACGCGCTCCATGCTCTGACTGGATCTCCGCCGGGTCGTTGCGCGTGAACGCGCCCATCTCCAGGTTCTCCTGGACGGTCAGCGGCGCGAAGATCTTGCGTCCCTCCGGCACGTGCACGACGCCCTTGCGACGATGTCCTGCGCGGGCATGTTGACAATCGATTCGCCGCGCAAGCGGATCTGGCCCGAGCGCGGACGCAGCAGGCCCGAGATGGTCTTGAGCGTGGTGGACTTGCCCGCACCGTTGGCGCCGATCAGCGTGACGATCTCGCCCTCGTCGACGTTGAAGGAGATGCCCTGCAGGGCGTGGATGGCGCCGTAGTAGACGTTGAGGTCTTTGACTTCGAGTAGCATTTAGATGTCCTTCCTGACCACGCCGGCTTTGGCTACCGCGCCGCGGCCCAGGTAGGCTTCGATCACCTGCGGGTTGTCCTGGATCTCCTGCGGGGTGCCGCGCGCGATCACCTGGCCGAAGTCCATCACGGTCAGCTTCTCGCAGATGTTCATCACCAGGCGCATCTGGTGCTCGATCAGCAGGATGGTCAGGTTGAAGCGATCACGGATGAAGTGGATGTACTCCATCAGCCGGCCGATCTCGTTCGGGTTCATGCCAGCCGCCGGCTCATCCAGCAGCAGCAGCTTGGGGTCGCGTGGCCAGCGCACGCGCGATCTCGACCCGGCGCTGCTCGCCGTAGGGCAGGTTCTTGGCCACCTCGTCCTGCAGCCGGTCCAGGCCGAAGATCGCCAGGAAGTCCTGCGCCCGCTCGGTCAGCTCGCGCTCCTTGACGCTGAACTGGCCGTTGCGCGCGCAGGCCGTCGAACAATGCCGTAGCCGGCATGCGGGTGATAGGCGATGCGCACGTTGTCCAGCACGGTCAGGTTCGGGAACAGGCGGATGTTCTGGAACGTGCGGCCGATGCCCAGGTCTGCGTGATCTCGAACGGCTCCAGCCCGACCATGTGCTCGCCGTTCAACAGGATCTCGCCGCTCGGTCGGCACGTACAGGCCGGTGATCATGTTGAAGACCGTCGTCTTGCCCGCGCCGTTGGGACCGATCAGGCCGTCCAGCGCGCCCTTCTGCACCGTCAGATCGAAATTGCTGACGGCGCGCAGACCGCCGAATGCTTTGGTCAGTCCCTCGATTTCGAGAACGGGGCCAGTGTAGGGAGCAGACATCGTCGAGTTCATCGTTGCCCTCCCTCACCCGCAGCCCCGGACGGCGCCGGTGTGGCGCCCGCATCCCTGCGGACGCGGGCGAACGATCGGCTTCTTGAGGAAGCCCCATTCGACGCTGCCCAGCAGGCCCTGCGGCCGCAGCAACATCAGGAGCAGCAGCGCAATCGGATAGAGCACGAAGCGCCAGGTGGGCGCCTCGGTGCCCAGCTGGCCGAGGATCACCCGCAGCAGGCCTTCCAGGAAGAAGATCCAGCCGAACGAGGCGGCGATCGTGCCGGTCATGCTGCCCAGGCCGCCGAACACGACGATGATCAGCGGGTTGAAGCCGAGGAGGAAGTTGAAGGTGCCGGGGCTGAGGAAGCCGATGTAATGGGCATAGATGCCGCCAGCCGAGGCCGGCAAACAGGCTGCCGATGACGAACGCCAGCAGCTTGTAGTGGGCGACATCGATGCCCATCGCCTTCGCCGCCGTCTCGTCCTCGCGCACCGACATGATCGCGCGCCCGGTGCTGGAGTAGATCAGGTTGCGCATCACGATGATGACGAGCAGCAGGAAGATGAACGCCCAGAACCAGGTCGTCAACTTCGGGATGCCGATCATGCCGCGGCCGCCCTTCATCTCCGGGAAGGGCAGGATCGTGTCGGAGTTGACCATCAGGGTGTAGACCACGATCGAGAACCCAGGGTCGCGATGCCGAAGTAGTCGGAGCCCAGCGTCAGCACCGGCAGGCCGAACAGGAAACTGACTTCGGCCGCGAAGATGCCGCCGATCAGCAACGGCCAGGAAGAAGACGATCTGCTGCGGGACATAGCCGGCCAGCGCCGGGCGCCTGGCTGCCAATAGACGGCGCCAGGGCCGGGTTGATCGCGTTGCCGATCACGACGGCCACCCAGCCTGCTAACCCGGCGCCGATCAGGTACAGCGTGAACTGCGACAGCACCGGCATCCCCTTGAAGCGGTTGACCAGCTTGCTGACGCCCCAGATCATCAGGCCGCCGAGAACGACGCCGAGGCCGGCGACCAACAGGCCGCTGGCATCGCCGTTCACCCAGCGGTAGGTGATATCGGCCGCGGCGTAGGCGCCGATACCGTAGAAGCCCCACTGGCCCAGGCTGAACTGGCCGTTGAAGCCGTAGATCAGGTTCAGCCCCAGGGCGACCATCGTCATGGTGCAGGCCTGGAAGAGCAGGCCGCTGTCGAAGTCGTTGAAGACCTGGAAGCCGCCGATGGGGGTGATGGCAAGCTGAATAATGCCGAACGCCGCAATGACGCCGGCAATCTTGACCCAGAGCTGCTTGTGCCCCAGCACCCACAGGAGGCCATACAGATAGGCCAGGACGGCGACGATCTTGAGAATCGTCGTGATCAGAAAGAAAATGCTCATGCAGCTCCTCCCCTACGCCTTTTCGCCTTCGGGCTCGCCGAAGATGCCGCGTCGGCCGCACCAGCAGGACGAGGATCAGGATCGAGAAGGCTACGGCATCGCGCATCGGCGTGGAGATGTAGCCCGATGTCAACGCCTCTGCCTGTCCCATGATCAACGCGCCCACGAATGCACCGGGGATGCTGCCGATGCCGCCCAGGACGGCGGCGACGAAGGCTTTCAGGCCCGGCAAGATGCCCATTTGCGAGGTGATCGACGGGTAGGCGATGGCGTAGAGCACGCCCGCCAGCCCGGCAAACGCCGCGCCGATGGCGAAGGTGAAGGAGATCACGCCGTCGACGTTGATGCCCATGAGCCGTGCTGTCGGTTTATCAAACGACGACGCCCGCATCGCTTTGCCGATCTTCGTCCGCCGTACAAGGAACTGGAGCACCACTTGCATCAGGACCGACGCAAGGAGAATGATGATGAAAATGTTGGAGATGGTGATCGCGCTGTCTGGAACAGCCTGCCCAGAGCGAATTTGCTGAATTCCTCCCACGCTGATGGACCAGGTGATTACGTCAAACAGGCGCTGATAGGGTATGAAACGGGGGGAGAAGACGAAGTCCAGCGCCCCGAAGTATTCCAGGAAGAATGAGACGCCGATTGCGGTGATCAGCGCGGCGATGCGTGGTGCGTCGCGCAGCGGCTTGTACGCCACCCGTTCGATGGTGACAGCCAGAATCGCACAGATGACCATGGACAGCAGGATGACGCTGAGTGAGCCGATCAGGACCACGAGCCAGGCGGGCATACCAGGGAACACCGCAGCAGGCCACGCAGCCAGCCCAAACCGCGACACGGCAAAGTAGCTGACAAAGGCTCCGACCATGAACACGTCACCGTGGGCAAAGTTGATGAGCTTGACGATGCCGTAGACCATGGTATAGCCGAGGGCGATCAGCGCGTAGACGAAGCCCAACTGCAGCCCATTCAAAACCTGCTGCAGAAACAGGATCGGGTTGGCGATCAGCGCTCGGCCCAGGACGAGCACGGCAAGAAGCGCCAGGAGAATGAGAAATCCCTGGCCAATCCATGCCAGCTTTGCGCCTGGGCGGCTCACCGCCACCGCGGACCGCTGAGCGGTTGATGCTTGTTGCATGGGGTACACCTTGCTCAGAAGGATGTGAGCTCGGGCTCACCGGCGGGCCGGAAAGCTCGCGGCAGATTAAGGTAAGGAGGGCGACGTGGCGCCGCCCTCCTTACCGAGAGTTACCAGATCATGCCCCGTCCACCCGCTCTGTGCTCAGACCGGGCAGCGGCGAAACCGAAACGGCCACGATTCGACGGGGCATTACAGCGCCCTTACGGGTTCACGACGGAATTGAACTTAATGCCCTCAGCGGTCACGGCCAGGATGGTGGCCGACTTCACCGGGTTGTGCTGCGCGTCGTAGGTGACCTTGCCGGAGACGCCGTTCGAACTTGATCTTTGGCCATGGCATCCTTCACCTTGGCGGCATCGTCCGCGCCGGCTTCTTTGATGCCTTGCAGCAGGATGTTGGTGGCGTCGTAGGCCAGGGCGGCCAACGCATCCGGAACCGCGCCCTTGCCAGAGCTGTCCTTGTACTTGGCGCTGAAATTCTTCAGGAAAGCCACAGCTTCGGGAGCCGTGGAGTCCTTCGGCGAGTAGTGGTTGGTGAAGTACCCGCCGGCCGCGGCCTTCAGGTCCAGGTCCGACGAGTCCCAGCCATCGCCGCCGACGAACGGGGCGGTGATGCCCTTCTCCTTGGCCTGCTTGGTCACCAGGTTGACGATGTTGTAGTAGTCGGGCAGGTAGACCACGTCAGGCTTGGCGTCGGCGACCTTCGCCAGGATGGCGGAGAAATCGGTGTCCTTGGCGGTGTAGCTTTCCTTGCCCACGATCGTGCCGCCGCCCGCGGTGAAGGCCTTCTCGAAGAATTCGGCCAGGCCCTTGACGTAGTCGTTCGCCTGGTCGAGCATGATGAACGCGGTCTTGGCCTTCAGGTTCACCAGGGCGAAGTTGGCGCCCACCGTGCCCTGGAACGGGTCGATGAAGCAGGCGCGGAAGATGAAGTCCTTGGTCTTGCCGTCCTTGGTCAACCGTCACGTCCGGGTTGGTCGAGGTGGGGCTGATCTGGATGCACCCCCTTGGCGTTTGCGATCTCGGAGATGGGGATGGAGGCCTTGGAGCAGACTTCGCCGATGATGTAGTGGACCTTGTCCTGGTCGATGACCTTGTTGGCGGCGTTGACCGCCGGGTCAGGGGTGCATTGGCTGTCTTCGACGATGGGCACGATCTTCTTGCCCAACACACCGCCCTTTGCGTTCCATTCGTCGATGGCCAGCAGTGCGCCATCGCGGGTCATGACGCCGAAGGTCGGCACGGGGCCCGATAGCGGGGCCAGCACGGCAACTTTGATCTCGCCGCCGGCAGTGCCTGCCGCGCCGCCACAAGACGACAAGACCATGGCCAGGATGGCCAGGACGCCTAGGATTCGAAAAGCACGCATTGAACTTCTCCTCCAGAAAGTATAGTTTTGGCAACAGGGATGACGGATGTTCGCACCTACTGATTGTCTTTCAGGACTTGTGTACCTCCTTAATTCACCCGGGCACTGCGAAGAATGCGCCCACCAGACCGTCTTGACCGCTCTTGCAGTGAGCGCTCAAGTCGACGTCGCTGTCCAACGACCTGGCCGGCTCGCATTTCGGGGTCTTATTGAGGATCGTAAGGCTTATGTAAGCCACGGGGCGATTATAGCTTGAGACTCGCTGAAATGTCAAGGGTTGACAAGGCTGCAACGGATGTCTATAATCTCCACACAATCCTCGTAGGATGTCTATTCTTCAGTAAGAAGGAGCCCGCAAACGCATGCGTCGCAGCTTCCTCACCCAGCCGCCCGTGATTATTGCTATTTTGATCCTGCAATTGATCCCGCTGTTTCTGTTTCCGGCCAAGTCGTTTTCACCCACCGGCCAGGAGTGGTGGTTGCCGATACTCCTGGTGGTGATGGTGCTTGTCGCTGACTTTCAGATCATCTTCCGCCGCAGCCCATCGGTTGGTCCGTGGCTGCTCATCGGCTTTGCCCAGGGCTTCAACATCATCAGCCGGCTGATGATGGTCTGGCCCAATGCCACCATCGTCAGTGAAACAGGCACGGCGGTCAACTGGACTTACTTGCTTCTGACGATCATTTCGATGGCGATATCTGCCTGGCTTCTCATGTACACGGAGAAACCGGCCACGCGGCGAGGGCCTCTTGCACGGTTAGCGCTTATGGTTCAGGAAGGGCCGGCGGGGTCGCGCTGTCGGGTCCTTCCACGCGGATCTGCTCACCTGCCGCAGGGCGCGTCGACGCAAACGGGTCGCCTGACTCGCCGCCCTGCATCACCAGCTCGCCGTGGAAGTGGGCGCCTTCGTCCAGTAAGAACGACTGAACGTTGATGATGCCCCACAGCCGGCCGCCTTCCAACAGTTCAACCCGGTCCGCCGTGATGTTGCCCTTGAACGCGCCCGCCACCGATACGGTCTTCGCCTTAATGTCGGCTATCACCCGCGCACCATCGGTGATCAGCACATTGCCCAGCGTTTCGATCGTTCCACCTTCGACCGCACCGTCCAGGCGCACGCTGCCTTCACACCGCAGCCGGCCATCGAAGGTCGCGCGGGGGCCGATAACTACGTCAATCTGATCCGGCGCAGGCCGGGAATCACGTCTGAACACTGTTCTTCTCCGAAGTCTTAAGGTTGGGCCTTCGCCTTTTCGATGGCCTGTTTCTCTTCGTCTGTCAGGGGATAGACGGAGTCCCAACTGACGAGCGGTTTGCCATAGACACGTGTGACATCACGGCTATGCAAGCTGCTCATCACGAAACCGTTGCCTTCCTGGTCTGTGAGGGCGAGCGCGAAGCTCTGATCTCCGCCCGCGTCGCGGAAAGGGTTGAAGCGCAGGAAACCCAGACGCTGGATGTGCCGCTTACCGGTGCGCTCGAGCCCGCGTGCCAGGGTGTCGAGCTCCTGGACCCGGTCTTGCGCCGCGCGTAACTCCCACAGGTGTGCGTCGAGCACCTGTTGGAGGTTGCCGCCGTCGGCGCCGGTCGTGAGCGCACGGTAATGTTGTTCAACACGGTTGAGCCGAAGGGCGAGCCAGCCGGCCAGCCCAAGGGCCACCAACGCGATCAACGTCAACGTT
Organism: uncultured Chloroflexia bacterium; assembly: GCA_963774265.1. Classification (GTDB taxonomy): domain Bacteria; phylum Chloroflexota; class Anaerolineae; order CG2-30-64-16; family CG2-30-64-16; genus JALOOB01. The sequence goes on from CAVZDU010000001.1 coordinate 1,244,493, forward strand.
ACGACGATCCACCCGATATTGATCGCGACCCAACCACCTAAACCCGCTCCCTGCATCCTACACCTTTGCCTCGTGCATCAGGCTGCTGATGGACTGACCGACGTGAATGCGGCCAATGACCTCAGCCAGCAATGGCGCTACCGACACCACCGTGATTTTTGGATGGTTGAGCACCACAGGCGGCTGGCAAATGGTGTCTGAGATCACCAATCCCGCGATGCGCGGGTCTTCCAGCCGTTGAAGCGCCGAATCCAGCAGGACGCCGTGGGTGATCGCCAGGAAGACCTCCTCCCGCGCACCTGCGGCGAACAATGCATCAACCTCCTGGAGGATGCTGCCGCCTGCGATAACATCGTCGATCAAGATCGGAATCTTGCCTTCGATGTCGCCCACGACGTGTGAGACGTCTACTTTGCTCGAGCCTTCACGGCGCTTGTGCATGACGACAAGCGGCAGATTGAGCATCTCCGCGTAAAGACCGGCCAGCTTCGCCCGGCCGACATCGGGAGAGACGACCGCCGCGTCCGCGAATTCCGGCTTATGAAAATACTCCACCAGCACCGGCAGAGCGGTCAGGGGATCCACCGGGACGTCGAAGAAGCCTTGCGTTGCCGGTGCGTGTACGTCGAAATAGATGACGCGGCCCACCCCCATGCTTTGCAGCATGGTCGCAACGACCTTGGCGCTGATGGCCTCGCGGCCGTGCGCCATACGCTCCTGGCGGCCGTAAGGGTAATAGGGGATGACGGCGGTGATTTCGTGAGCCGATGCGCGACGGAACGCGTCGATGTAAAGCATCAGCTCCATCAGGTTGTCGTTGACGGGGCGTGAGCATGGCTGGATGATGAATACATCCTGGTCGCGCACGGCCTCGTCGATGATGACGTGAATCTCAGAATCCCTCAGCCGGGTGGTCGTGCATTTCCCTAGCTGGATATCAAGGATGGAAGCGACCGATTCGGCGAGCGGCCGGTTCGCAGAGCCTGAGAAGATGCGTAACGGGTGATGTTGTCCCATGAGGTCCTCCGCAAGTCCCATAATGGTGCCTTGCTGCTATTGGAGCCTCTATGATAGCATGAGGCTTTGTACGGACCAAACAAAGAACGTTATTTTAGCATCCTGGGCGTCGACCTTTGAGATCGCGGTGAACAGGAGAGTGACGTGCGGAAACTGCTGGTGGCAACCCATAACCAGGGCAAGGTGCGGGAATATCGGGAGTTGCTGGCGGATCTTCCGCTGGAGGTAACTTACCTTGACCCCGAGGGCATCACGACGGAAGTGGAGGAAACGGGTGCGACGTTTGAGGAGAATGCCCGGTTGAAGGCGGTTGCGTATGCAGAGCTCAGCGGCTTCTGGACATGGGCCGATGATTCCGGCCTCGAAGTGGACGCACTGGCCGGCGCGCCAGGCGTCTACTCCGCACGTTACGCGGGCCCGCACGCGACCGACTCCGATCGCTACTGCAAGCTGCTTGACGCACTCGCAGGCGTGCCCTGGGATCAACGCACGGCCCGTTTTCGTTGCGCTGTGGCGCTGGCGACGCCTGGAGGTGAGGTTCGCACGGTGGATGGCGCCTGCGAGGGCATTATCGCGTTCGGGCCTGCTGGCGGCAATGGCTTCGGGTACGACCCGGTGTTTTACTTCCCAGAGAATGACCAGACAATGGCGCAACTGCCGCCTGAGGTGAAGAACCAGGTCAGCCACAGGGGACGCGCGGCGCAAAACGCGCTGGCCTTGTTGGGGGACATGATTTTTGCCACAGAGGACACTGAGGGCACTGAGACGGGCAAGACGACCTTGCCCCCGCTCTGAGGTCTCTGAGCTCTCTATGGCTGCTGTAAGCGATCGAGGAACACGTTGATCTCGTTGGCGACTGTCCCGGGCTGTTCCAAGACGGCCATGTGGCCGGCACCGGGGATCACCATCAGCTGCGATCCACTGATCTGTTCGTGCAGGTACTGGCTGCTTTTGAGGGGCGTCATCACGTCCGCATCGCCGCAGATGATCGCGGTGGGTGTGGTGATGCGCGCCACGTCTTCCCGGCGGTCGAACGCGTCGCAGGCGACGAAGTCGGCGTGCAGCACCTCCGGCCGCACCTCGCGCAGCCGCCGCGCTCCCAAGCTCAGCAGGTTCGGGTCTGCTGACTCGCCGTACATCCATCTGACCAGCAGATCGGCTGTTCCTCTCTGATCGTTCTGGATGCCGGTTAAGATTCCGCGGCGCGACGTGCAACCGGGCGCCTGTGCTGATGAGCACCAATCCTGCCAACTGGCCCATATGGCGCAGCGAAAACTCCAGTGCAATCGCACCGCCCATCGAATGGCCCACTAGTACGAACGGCGGCAACTCCTGACCTTCGGCCCACTCCCTCAGCGCGTCTGCGTAGGCAGCCACATCGGTGAGGGCGTCGCCGACCGAACTCCCGTGCCCCGGCAAGTCGAGCGCGTAGACGGTGCGTCCTGCCATCCGCCGCAAGCCGGTGGGCCACTGCATCAAGTCGCCTCCGGCGCCGTGCACCAGCACAAGTGGCGGCCCTTCCCTTTGTGCTCCTGGGGTGTAGAGCCTATGGTGAATTCTCGACTGCGGAGTGATCCTCACGCGTCTCCCCGCTCCAGATTCGCCAGCGCGGCCCTGATCTCATCATAGGCTTGTTCAAGCGTCTGCGGGATGACACGCGTGTCACCTAACACGGACATGAAGTTCGTGTCGCCGGTCCACCTGGGGACAACGTGCAGATGGACGTGGTCCTTCACTCCAGCACCGGCGACCCTGCCGATATTCGCCCCGATGTTGAATCCCTCCGGGTTCCAGGCGCAGCGCACCGCGGTCACCCCTGCTGCGAGCAACGCCATGACCTCGGTTATCTCTTCCGAGGTCAACAACTCTACAGTATCGACATGCCGATAGGGTACTGCCATGAAGTGGCCGTTGTTGTAGGGATAGCGGTTCATGACCAGGAAGGCGTGCTCTCCGCGACGAAGGATTAATGCGGCGCTGTCTTCCATCTCCAGCATTTCGCAGAAGATGCAGCCGTCGTGTTTGGTGCTGCGGATGTAGTCCATCCGCCAGGGCGTGAACAGGTGGTCCATGCACGTTCCTTTGTTGTGAAGGATGATATTGCCACAGAGATCACACAGGGAACAGAGCGTAGTGTAGCATCGCGTCACGACGCACGTCAACCGCGAGATGCATCGGGGCATTCTGTGCTAAACTGGCTCGCATGTCGGATTTGAGTGCTGAAACGATCTCGCGCTTCCTGACCACGCGGCGGTTGGGGCGGCCGACGCTGTTCTTCGAGCAGATTGGCTCCACGAACGACTTGGCGCACGAGCAAGCGCGCGGCGGCGCACCGGACGGGTTGCTGGTCGTGGCGGATGAACAGACTGGGGGTCGGGGACGCCTGGGCCGCACCTGGTGGGCGCCACCAGGAACATGCCTGCTGATGTCGTTGGTTCTTCGGCCTGCGCTGCCGTTGACACGCTCGGGGCAGCTCACCATGTGCCTCGGGCTCGGCGCCGTGGAGGGAATCGCGGCCCAAACGGGCGCAGCGGCGGCCCTGAAATGGCCCAACGATCTGTTGCTACGCGGCCGAAAACTCGGCGGCATGCTGACAGAACTGGATACGGTGGGCGGACAGCTCAACTATGCCGTGCTTGGGCTGGGGCTAAACGTCAATGTGTCCTTCGACCAGCCCCTTGCGCCCGAGGCATTGGCTGAAACCGCGACGAGCCTGATGACGAGCACCGGCAACGAGATCGACCGGTTGGCGCTGCTCGCCGCGATACTTCAACGCACCGAGTATTGGTACGATCGGACATTACGCGGGGACTCGCCGCACGAGGCGTGGGCGCGGCGGCTGGACACCCTGAACCAGAGGGTCGCCGTTTCTCTGGTCGAGGGGAGAATGGAGGGTGTGGCGACCGGTGTGACTCCAGAAGGGGGGCTGCTGGTGCGGGACGATGACGGAACGACACATACCGTGTGGAGCGGAGACGTGACGACAGTTCGCAGCTGAAAGAAAAACCAGGTCTCTCACGTAGAGACGAGACCTGGTTTCTATCGGCGACACTCAGCTCGCTGGCCGATGGCACCCCTGACACGACTCAATTGTGCGCCCGGCGTGATTCGCGGGTGCAGGCTTGACTCCGCCTTCTGGAGCGTGACACGTCAGACAGTTGTCCCGGCCGGTCAGGTCATGCGGTATGGCCGGGGCGGAGGTTTCTCCGGCGGCGGGGGTGACTTGTGGAGCCGCCTCCGGCGTCGTGGTTGGGGCAGCCCCACCCTCATCTGCCAGCTTGTGGCAGTTCGTGCACATATCGACGGTGAAGGCGGTGTGGTTCTCGGGGAACGGTTTGATGGCTTCACGGCCGTGACATAACTGGCACTCTGCCACGCCCTCGAGTTGGTGCGGAATGGTGGGCGCCGGGGCAGGTGCTGGCGTCTCGCCCTGTTGCCCATTTTCCTGCAACGCAGGCGTGTGGCAGCCGGCGCACATGTCGGTCGAGAACGCAACATGGTTCTCCGGGAACGGCCGCACTTTGTCCGGGCCGTGGCAAAGCTTGCAATCCGCCGTAGCGCTAACCGGGTGCGGGATGGGGTTGGGCACGCCTGCCGACGGTTTCTCGGGTGGTGCAGAGAGTTCCCGGATCTCCGGGGCATTCAGCCCCGCATACTGCCATTCGGTGGCGTGACACGCGCTGTTGGCGCAAAAGCTGGTGTTGTCGCTGCCGCCGGGGTTGTCGATCGTGTGGCAATCGTCGCATGTGTCATCGAATCGGCCACGATGCTCCGCCAGCCAGGTGGTGCTGCGATGCGACTCCGGCTCGTTGGCCGGCTGCACGGCCGAAAGCGGCTGCAAGACCTGCCCCGGGCCGGCCACCTGCGGGACTGTATGGCAGACATTGCACTCCAGCCGAATCGCCTGGTTGTCACTGCTCAGGTGTTTGCCGTCGTGGCAGCGGAAGCAGCCGGGAAAATTCTTGTGGCCGATGTTGTTCTGATGGTTTTGCCACGTGACGCTCATGAATGGGAATTGGGAGCGGTCAAAAAGGTCTTGCAGAACGCTTACGGCGGTCTTCACCTCGGCCTCGCGCGCCGCATAAACATCGGGCAGCTCGTTCTTATAGTAGTCCTCAACCGCAGCGATAGCGGCAGCAGCTTCTTCCTCGGTCGCGTATTGCTGCTCCAGCACCTTCACGCCCTGGTCCTTGATGAAAGGAAGCTTGGGTAGCACGCCCTGGCTCAAGGCCTCATCAATCAATTCACCAGGCCGGCGGAAGTTGTGCGACGCGCGGTTGTGACAGTCAACGCAGTCCATCTTGCGCTTTTCGTACTTGGCCAAGGCTTCCGGCGTGAGGTTGCTGTCTACGGACATGTACTCGGTGACCACGCCGTTGAACTCAGCCGAGTATCCACGGGATCTCCTGCCGGTCCTCGTCGATGGCGATGTAGTAGACGGGGTTGGCAATATGCCAGTGGATGCCGCGGCCCAGGCCCTCATTTGCGCGACCGCCGCCGGTGCGGATGTTGAAGGCGATCTGTGTAAGACTGTTGTCCTGATCAGTCGCGTACTCGTTCTTGACCACAACGCGGTTGGCGTAGAATTTCTCGGGCCAGTGGCATTGTTCGCAGACCACTTCAACGGGCCGCAAGCTGTGGATGGGCGAGGGAATCGGTCTTTCGTAGTCACCCGTAGGGTATTTCCAAACGTAACGCACGTTTGCTAGCTTGGCCTGGATAGCAGGCACTGCGCCCGGGCCAACGTGGCAGGTGCCGCATTGAGCCTGCGCGTGGGCCGAGTTGTGATAGGCGGTCACTTCGGGCTTCATCACGTGGCACAGCGAGCAAAAGGCCGTGGATTCCGTCCAGTGAAGCAGCTCGGTTGAAGCAATGAAGAATACCAGCAAGAAGCCGATGCCTGCCAGAATGGCGAGGACAATCGGCCAGCGTTTGCGCCTGCGACGGACGGGCGCGGCCGCGGTGGGAGTCTCAGAGAGGGCCTCGACCGGGACATCAGGCGCAATCTCAGACTCAGGCGGGTTGAGTTGGGTCATTTCTCCTCCAGTGGTTAGCGGGACAGTGGGATGAGATCGACCGGTCACTATTAAATTCACCCATTAAAGGGGACGCCCGTAGTATACTCGTGGATCGTGAGGGCGTCAACGGCGCACGCGAATCACCTTAGGTGCCCGGGACTTGCGATCCCGCGACCAGGTGCCCGGCACCTCGGAGGTGCCGGGCACCTGCTTACGCCTCTTCCGGCTCAGGCTCGCCGACTACTGCGGCAACGGCCCTTTCCCAGGCGACCGTCTCGGCCTCGGTCACCGGCTCGGATCGGAACCGGTAATCGTGTTTGCGGATCAATTCGTCCAGCTCGCCGCGCAGCCGGCTCCAGGCCTCGGCTTGCCAGCCCGCCAGCTCCTTGACGGCGGCCTGGCTGGCGTGGCTGATCGTGATCTGGAAATGGGGGAGACAAAGGCCACCGGCCTTGCGGTACGCGTCCGCAATCGCGTTATCGCCCACATGGTTCAAGAGGATCTTCGCCGAGCGATGCTCTGCATCCTGCTCCAGCAAGCACGCGGGACAATCAGCCGAAGGGGCCAGTGCACGGTCAAGGTCGGGCTGTCCCCGGCGGAATAGTCGGGAGGGGAGATCGGCATTCGCCTCCAAAACTTTCACCAGCGTATTGATCACGTCGCGGTAGATGATGGCCGTGCCGAGTACTGCACCGCGCCGCCCGGCCATCCGCCAAGCGTGACGCTCGCACAGGCCGCGGGCATCGCGTAGCGCCTCGCGCAGCTTGACATCGGTCACTCCTTCATAGATCAGGGCGCGGAAGTAGCTGTCGCTTGCGCGGCGCGCGAGCCGGCAGATCGGACAGCCCTCTGCATGCAGCGATTCAAGCAACTCGTGATACAGCACATCTTCAGCCATCGATGCCTCAATTGGAAAAGAAACCAGGTTTCCGCTTCAGGCGAGAAACCTGGTTTGTGCCTGCAGTCAAGAGCCTTTAGGGTTGGCGAAATGCGTTCCGACCGGCGTATACCGACGCGTCACCCAGCTCTTCCTCGATGCGCATGAGCTGGTTGTACTTCTCCACGCGCTCGGAGCGGCACGGCGCGCCGGTCTTGAGCTGACCGGTACCCATCGCAACGGTCAGGTCAGCGATGAAGCTGTCGACCGTCTCACCGCTGCGGTGCGACACCATCGCTGTCCAACCGGCCTTGAACGCCATCTGAATCGCGGCGATTGTCTCCGTCAGGCTGCCGATCTGGTTGAGCTTGATGAGGACGGAGTTGGCGGACTTTTCGGCGATGCCGCGGGCGATGCGCTCGACATTCGTGACGAAGAGATCATCGCCGACGAGTTGGATCTGGCTTCCCAGCACCTTGTTGCTCAAGGCGAAGCCTTCCCAGTCATCCTCAGCCAGGCCATCCTCGATGGAGATGATGGGGTACTTCTTGATCCAGTCGGCGTACATGTCCACCATCTCGGCCGATGTGACCTTGCGGCCTTCGGTGCGCAGATTGTAGAGCCCATCCTCGTAGAAGCCGCTGGAAGCCGGGTCCAGGGCGATGCAGATGTCCTCGCCGGGCTTGTAGCCGGCCTTCTGGATGGCCGAGATGATCAACTCGATGGCCTCGGAGTTCTTTTTCAGTGCCGGAGCGAACCCGCCCTCGTCGCCCACGCCGGTGGAGTAACCCTTGCTCTTCAGCACGCTCTTCAGCGCGTGGTAGGTTTCGGAGCCCCAGCGCACGGCCTCGCGGAAGTTGGGCGCGCCCACGGGCGCGATCATGAACTCCTGCAGGTCGGTGCCTTGCCAGTTGGCGTGCGCACCGCCGTTCATGATGTTCATCATGGGTACGGGCAGCGTGCGCGCGCCGATACCGCCGAGGTAGCGGTAGAGCGGCAGTCCAACCGACTCCGCGGCTGCCCGCGCGACGGCCATGCTGGTGCCCAGGATCGCGTTCGCACCCAGCTTGCTCTTGTTGGGGGTGCCGTCCAGATCGAGCATGGCCTGGTCCACACCGGCTTGATCCAATGCGTCCATGCCAAACAGGGCCTCAGAAATCTCATTATTGACGTGTTCGACGGCCTTGAGCACGCCCTTGCCGCCGAAGCGGCCCTTGTCTTCGTCTCGCAATTCCAGCGCTTCGTGGATGCCGGTGGACGCGCCCGAGGGCACACCTGCGCGGCCCATTTCGCCGTCTTCCAGCCAGACTTCCACTTCAACGGTAGGGTTGCCTCGAGAATCGAGGATTTCGCGGCCATAGACCTGAGAGATCATCGTCGACATACTACTTCCTCCTGAGTACGTGGTGAGGTTGATAGAAGAGCCAAGATAAACTCATTATAGCACAGGTGCGAAGCCGCAAAGAAGTTCGGTAGTGTATCCCGATCGGTTGAAATTCGTCTGAGGGTGGAAACCTGGTAAGGTCAGGTTACAACACCAATACCACGCCAGGAGACCACCCCGATGCGCAGCGTACTCCCGGAATGCCGGCATGTCAACGGGCATGCTTTGATCGAAGGAGCCATTGCGGAGGCTCATCACCACCTGCTCAACCAAATCGGGCACGGGATCGGCGAGCGTTTGTACGCCGCGGCCGAATACGTCTTGGGCCGGGCGCCCTACGTGCGGCGGGGCCACGTGGCCAACAGTCTGGAACAGACCCGTGCGTGCCCCAAGTGCCACACCGTGCAGAGCCAGCGGTTCAGTCGCAACGGCAGCCGGCCGCGCCATTTGCTGACCCGCTGGGGCGAAGTGCCGCTGCGCTGGCCCCGCTTCGTCTGTGAGTGCGGCGGCAGCATCACCCTCGATCTGGATGATTGGCTGGCGCCCTACCAGCGCATTGGCAGCGATGTCGACGCTCAAATTCAACGCTGGGGCGCCCTGAGTATCAGCCTGCGCGAGATGCAGGGCGAACTGACGCATAGCTATATGGGCGTGTTGGGCCAACGCACCCTGCTCCAGCGCTTACACCAACTCCAGCAGCTCACCCCGGGCGCCGATGAGCGGCCCACGCCGCCGATCGTGCAGTTCGACGCCATCTGGTTCACGCAACTGTGTGCGACCGGGCAGTGGCGCACCGACCGTAAGGGTCGCAAGCGCGCCGTCAAGGGCCGCCGGAAGCGCTGCCTCCTGATTGCGTTAGGCGTCTGGCCGGAAACCGGCCGCCAGGAGATCCTGGCCTGGCGGCTGGCCGACAGCGAAGATGCCGAAAGCTGGCTCGCCTTTCTCAGTGAACTGGAAGCCCAAGGCTTGCGCGGCGAACTGGGCCTGGAATTGATCATTCATGATGGCGGCAGTGGTCTATGCGCCGCACTCACCACCATCCACTTTGACGCCATCGAGCAACGCTGCCTCTTCCATAAGCTCCGCAACATCTGGCAAGCCATTCGCATCGCCGACGATTTGCCCGCAGCTGAACGGCGCCGCCAGCGCCGGGCGATCTACCGCGATTTCGTCGCCATCTTTCAGGCCAAACAGCGTGCCACCGTCTTGCGCCGCGCCCTCAAGGTGCTGCAGAAATATCGCAACACCCAACCCGATGCTGTGGCCACGCTCCGGCGCAACTTCCGCGCCACCGTGGCTTACTTCCTCCTGCAAGAACGCCATCCCACCTGGCGCCGCAGCTTTCTCCGCACAACCAGCCGGCTCGAACGCTTCAATCGCTGCCTGCGCCGCCGCATTCGGAGCGCCAACGCCTACCATTCCGATGCTGGCGTCTTGGCCATGATCGCACAGGAGGTGGATCGCAAGTTCATCCTACCTGCCATGCGCAAGTTCAACACACACTTCCAACCGAAAGCGATACACTAACAAGAAGTTCACGAGGAAGTGCCGGCATCACTTCACTTTTGTCTCAACAGGCGCGCGGAGTTGCCCAGGATGCCCAGATCCGGGATTGATTGCGCCGCGGCGGCGAGTATTGGTGGGAGGATGCCGAACGCGGCAAGCGACACCCCGACGATGTTGTAGATCGTCGTGAACGCCAGATTCAGCTTCACGACCCTCATGGTGCGCCGGGCGATACGGAAGAGCTCGGGCACCAGCCGCCAGTCCTCGCGCATCAACGAGACATGGGCTGCTTCCACCGCCACGGCAGAGCCAGCCACGGCCATCGCGACGCCGACGTCGGCCTGCGCCAGCGCGGGTGCATCGTTCACCCCGTCGCCGATCATCACTACCTTGTTGCCCTGTGCCTGGTACTCGGACACGATGCGGATCTTGTCCTCAGGCAGGAGATTGGCGCGGTGGTCGATGCCCAGTTGCTCTGCCAGCGCCCTAGCGGTTTGTTCGTTGTCGCCGGTCAATAACTCGATGCGTTTGATCCCCATCTCTCTCAGCGCAGCCAATGCCTCGGGGACCTCGCTACGCAACGTGTCTGACGCTGCCAATACCCCGGCCGGCTGGCCGTCGATGGAGACATACAATGTGGTGGCGCCATTGTGGTTCAGGCTGGGCCAGCCCGTGTCTCCGACAAATGTCCGGTTGCCCACCACGACGCGGCGGCCGTCGATGGTCGCTCGCACGCCCTGGCCTGGCAGCGACTCGAAATCGGTTGGCTCTGCCAGCGCCAGGCCGTGGCGCGCGGCCGCCACGCGCACTGCCTGCGCGAGCGGATGTTCCGAGTAACGCTCGGCCGAGGCGGCGTAGCGCAGCAGACAGTCACGGTCGCATACACCATCAACCTGTGCGATTTCTGCAATGCGCGGCTGGCCGAGGGTCAGGGTGCCCGTCTTGTCGATGAGTAATACGTCGGCCTTTGCCAGAATCTCAATATACTGTCCCCCCTTGATCAGGAGGCCGCGGCGCGCCGCTGCGCCGATGGATGCGAGCATTGCGATGGGGGTGGCCAGGGCAAAAGAGCACGAGCAGGCGACGACGAGCACGGCCGCGGTGGCCAGTGGGTTGCGGCTGGCGATGAAGGTCAGCGCGGCGATGAAGGCCACGATCGGCAAGTAAACGCCGGAGAAGCGATCGGCCAGGGTCTGCACCCGGCCGCGGTCGCGCTTCGGCCTCCTCGACCAGCCGCACGACCTTGCCAAACGTGGCTTCGCGCCCCACACGGGTCGCGCGAATCCGCAGGTGGCCGAGCTGCGCGATGGTCGCGGCGTAGACCGTGCTGCCGGGGCCCGCGTCCACCGGCATGGACTCGCCCGTGATGGCGGCCTGGTTGATCGTCGCGTGGCCATCCAGCACCTCACCATCCACCGGGATCTGTTCACCGGGCCGAACGATGACGATCTCACCGGGTTGCACCTGACCGGCCGGGATCTCCAACTCAGCCCCATCGCGCACGACGCGCGCGATGGCCGGCGCCAGGGCAGCCAGATCCTTGACTGCGCGGCGCGCTCGCTCGGTGGTGAACCGCTCCACGAAGTCACCGACGTGCATGAGAAAGACGACGACCAGTGCGGTGGCCCATTGGCCGACGATGAGCGCCGCGATGACGCCCAGGGTCATCAAGTGGTGAGCGACGATCTGGCGGCGCAGGGTGGCGCGCCAGACGTTGCGGAAAACGGTGAATCCGGCTATGAGGACCAGCGCGACGCCGATGGGGAGGGGCACACGCTCGGTGAGCCGATCGAACAGACCCAGCCACTCGCCTGCGACGATGACGAACAGGACGAAGCCCACGACCGCGGCCAGGATCACGCCTATGCGGCGGACAAAGCCGCGCTCGGCCGCATAGGGCGCGGCTGCGATCGTATCTGCGTTCTCCGGCACGGTGTAGCCAGCCCGGGCAACGGCCGCGCGAATCGCGACGAGGGTCACCTGGCTCGGGTCAAGTTGGACGGTCGCCCGTTCCGAGGCCAGATAGACCTCGACCGTCTGTACGCCGGGCAAGCCCGCGATGGCATGCCGCACGTGCTGCGTGCATTCTGCGCAGTCCATTCCGCTGACGGGGATGTCGATGGTTTTCAGTTCAGCCATGGGGGGATTATAGCACGACTTTATAAACAAATCATTTTTCAAAGTAAAAGAAACGGGCGCCCTGGAAGAGCGCCCGTTTGCCGTGCGGGTAGGGGCGACCGGCCGGTCGCCCCTACGGTGGTGTCGTTACTTCTTGACTTCGGGGCGAACCAGGCCGGTCATGTCGACCTTGATGCCACCCTTGCCCAGATCTTCCAGCGAGTCGTAGAGGATCTGGCCGGCGTACTTCGGGTTGTGCGCGAAGAGGCCCGGATCCTTCTGGACGTACTGGTAGTTGTACGCGGCCTTGCAGCAGGCGCGGCGTCCACTCGGTGTAGCGCTTGTCGCTCGCGTCGTCCTTCCTTGCCGTTGCCATTGGCATCAGCGAAGAAGTACGGATTGGCGCCCGGGTCGTAGGCGATGGGCGTCTTGGCGACGTCCTTGGCGTAGTCCTGGATCGCTGCGTAGAGCTTCTCTTCCAGCGCCGCGATCTCGGCCGCGATCGCCTTCCTTCACGTCCTTGTCACCGTCGATATCGTCCTTGGAGTCATGCGGATGTCCTGCGGGCGTCTTGACGCCGGCATGGCAGGTGACGCACTTGTCGAGGTCCAGACCCAGCTCGTGCGTGTTGTGGCAGCCGGTGCAGGTGTCGAAGCCCGGCACGTGCGCGTTGCGGCCCGACGTACTCCTTGCCGGCGTACTGGTACGCAACCTGCGCATCATTGCCGAACAGCGAGGCGCCCGCAGCGAAGTAGTGCACGTTCGCGAAGCGTGAGCTTCGTCTCGGGCACCTTGTCGTCCTCGTCCTTGCCGATCCGGGCGTTCATCGCTGGCCGTAGACTGGCGGCCCTGGTGGCATTCCAGACACAGGTTGGCTGCCACCGGCTTGCAGGTTGCCCTTGTCATCCTTCTCGGTGCTGAAGGTGACGCTCTTGCCGCTGGGGAACGGCACGCTGGTGACCGGGTAGCACGGTGAACTTGGTCAGGTCGTCGTGGCAGGTGGTGCAGGCGAAGCCGTTGGCAGGCTCGGCTTCGACGACGCCGGTCGTCACGACCGAGCCATGCCGGTCACAGCCACCGTGCCGCCGTTCTCGAGGAACTGCGGCAGGCCGTCGGCCGAATGGCACTTGGCGCAGCCGGCCGGCACCACGCCCTCCGCATCCCAATCGCGGAACGCCATCGGCGGTGCCGTCGAAGTGGCCGACGTCGTTGCGGACGGCCTTCGCGATGTCGACCGGCTTGGCCAGCTTGGTGTTCAGGTCCGCGATCGAGTCGTGCTGGAGCTGGATGACGTACTTCGCGTTGTGCGCGAACTTGCCCGGATCCTTGGTCGCGACCTGGTAGTTGTAGGCGGCCTTCAGCAGGCGCGGGGTCCAGGTGCTGTAGGCACTTCTCGCCCGTCATCGACCTTGCCGTTGCCGTTCTTGTCCGCGAAGAAGTACGGGTAGGCGGCTGGGTCGTAGACGATGTCGGCCTTGGCGACTTCCTTGGCATACGCCTTGATGGCGGCCAGCAGCTTCTCCTGCAGGCCCGCCATCTCCGCCTCGATGCCTTCCTTCGCATCGCCGTCGCCGTCGTAGTCCACCAGCGAGCCGTTCATGCGGATCTTGGCGAGATCCTCGACCGTCTTGACGCCCGTCATGGCAGGTGGCGCATGCTTCGACGTTCGAGTTCGAGCGTGTGCGGGTTGTGGCAGCCGTTGCAGGTGTCGTACGGCGCCGGATGCTGGAACTTGCCGTCGTAGCGACTGGCCGTCGTACTCGTAGCCGCCCTTGACCAGGGTGCCGTACTGCGTGGCCGCGGCCGCGAAGTAGTGGACGTTGCGGAAGCCGAAGGTCGTGGTGACGGTCTTGCCGGTCGCGTCCGTTGTCACGAGCGGCTTGACGACGGTGTCTTCAGTCCGCTGTCGGTGAGCTTGAAGGTGTCGGTGATCTGTTTGTCCACGCTGAGCTTGGACTCGCGGCCCTGGTGGCATTCCATACAGCGGGATTCGTCGCCCAGGTTCGTGAGCTCGACGCCCGACGGGAAGATGACGCTGGTCTTGTCGATGGTGACCGGTGTTGTGGCAGGCGACGCAGTCGATCACGGTGTTGACCGCTGCAGGCTTGTCAACCTTGCCGGCCGCGCTGCCGTCGGCGCCCAGGAAGTCCTGGTAGCCGCCGGAGCTGTGGCACTTGGCGCAGGTCGCGGGGACTGCCTGCGGATCGGTCTCATCCCAATGGCGGAACGCCATCGCCTTCGCGTCGGCGTGGGGTGAAGCCTGCCAGTCCTTCAAGGCTGGAACGACCGGGTTGGCGGTGTCTACCACCACCTCGGCTTTCGGCGCCGGGGTAGCGGTCGCCGTTTGGACAGATGGCGCTGCCCCCTGTTCTGCGTACGCGACGACGAAAAGCACGCCGACGAGCAACGCGACAACGGCCAGGGCAACGGCCAGTTTGGCCCAGTGCTTCATGGTTCCTCCTTAGAGTGAAGCATACACTACATACACTAAATCGATACGAGATTGTGCGGTCTGCATACGGTGTTGGTGTCTCTGGTTGGGGTCACCTCCTGGCTAATGACGGGTGCATCCAGTCGCCGCGGAGCCCCGGGACAGAGGCTGTCTCATGAGATCGGCTACCTTGGGTTGCACCTGGCAATGGACCGCTCGGCTGGCGGCAGCCCCCAATCACGCGGCCATGGGACATCGGCCTAAGAATGGGGTGCGACACATGCTACACTATGTCCTCGCGTTACACAAACTGACGCAAGTGCCAAAAGGCACGTGTCAAGGGGCATATGAGGAAAATCATTCCGAACCCAGCCGATGAGGCGTAGAATTGGGAGTATCTCGCGGCTGCGCAGGGTCCTGTGACCGGTGCGGCCGTTTTTCTCATAGACGGACGCTTCAGGAGCAGCATGGGCACTGCACTCGGCATTGATACCGGCGGCACATACACCGACGCCGTTTTTGTGACCTATCCCGAAGGTCGTGTGATCGCGGGCGCCAAGGCGCTGACGACGCGACATGACCTTTCATTGGGCATCGACGCTGCAATCCGCGCCGTCTTTGACGCTGCCGGTGCTGAGGGCATGAAGATCGCACCACAGGATATCACCCTGGTGTCGTTATCGACAACCCTGGCGACAAACACTCTGGCGGAAGGGCAGCGGGGCCGCGTTTGTCTGTTGTTGATCGGCTATGACATCGAGCTGATGCGCGAGTACGGCTTCGAACGGGAGCTGGCCACCGACGACGTCGTGTACCTGGCGGGTGGACACGATGGGCTGGGCGACGAGGTTGCACCCCTGGACGAGGCGGCCGCGCGTGAGGCTATCCTTGCCCGCAAAGATCGCGTCGAGGCCTTCGCCGTCTCCGGGTATTTCAGCGTTCGCAATCCGGCGCATGAATTGCGCGTCAGCGGGCTTGTTGAGGAATTGGCCGGGACGCCGGTCACATGCGGGCATGAATTGACCAGCCAACTCAACGCGGTGCGCCGCGCGACCACCGTGTCGCTCAACGCGCATCTCATCGCGCCGCTGCGAGAGCTGCTGGCGGCCGTGAAGGCCACCCTGGCGCAGCAGGAGATCAACGCGCCGTTGATGGTGGTCAAGGGCGACGGGTCACTGGTGCGCGCTGACTTCGCGGTGCGGCGGCCGATCGAGACGGTGCTTTCAGGCCCGGCGGCCAGTGTTGTGGGCGCGTGGCACCTGGCCGGCCGCCGCGATGTGTGGACGGTCGATGTCGGCGGGACGACCACGGATATTGCCGCGCTCAGGGGTGGCTTGCCGGTGCTCAACGTGAACGGTGCGCGCGTCGGGGGTTGGCGCACGATGATTCAGGCGGTGGATGTCCACACCACGGGCCTGGGCGGCGACAGCCATGTGCGCATCAGCTCCGAAGGGGCATTGTTGATCGGCCCGCAGCGCGCGATCCCGTTGTGTCTGCTGGCAAGCGAACACCCGCAGATCTTGCCTGTCCTGCGGGCGTCGGTTTCGGCGAGCGGAGCGCGCTGGGATGATGACCTGGTGGAATTTCTGGCTCCAGGCCGTTCCGCCAAGGGGCTGCTCGATGCGTCGGAGCAGGAAATCCTGGAACGCGTCGGTGGCGGGCCGGTACAGGCGGCCGCACTCATCGAGCGCACGCGAATCGGCGCACTGGCGCGACGCCGGGCTGCGAGCCTTGAGGAGCGGGGGCTCGTGCGCCACGCCGCATTCACGGCGACAGATGCACTTCATGTGCTGGGCGACTTTGTGCGGTGGGACGCGGAGGCGTCACGGCTGGCAGCCGCGATGCTGGCGAGGCGCTTGGGCGTCGGCATCACCGTCTTCTGCGAGGCGGTGGTCCGGCAGTTCTCGCAGCAGGTGGCGACCGAGGTGGTCAACAAGGTCTTGGAGGATGAGATCGGCCGCCCAGACTGGGAGCGCGAGCCGACTGGTCGGGCGCTCTTGGGGCGAGCCTTGAATGAGCATCCTGAGCGGGGCCGCGCAGCGGCGCAGTCGAAGGATGCGGCTGGGCCGGATGTCCGCTCCGCACCCTTCGACTCCGGGCTGCGGCCCTCCGCTCAGGGTGCTCCGCTCAGTGACCTGGGCTGCACGCTGACGCTGCGCCGGCCCCTGGTGGCGATCGGTGCACCGGTGGCGGCGTATCTGCCACAGGCGGCCGCCAGCCTGCACACGGAGCTCGTGATTCCGCCCCATTCGGATGTCGCCAATGCAGTCGGCGCGGTCTCGGGCAGCATTATCCAGCGCGCCCAGGTTGTCATTAACCCGTTAGGCGGTGATGGGGTGGTGCGGGTGCATGGCCTGCCCGGCGGCCTGGCCGATTTACGCGGGTTGGAAGCGGCGGTGCGCCATGCCGAGCAGGTGATGCAGGGACACTTGCGCGGCCTGGCGCTGGAGGCGGGCGCGGAGCACGTGGAACTGAGCGAGGCGCGCGAAGACCTGTGGGCGCCAGTGAGGGGCGCGATTGGCCAGGATGTCTTCCTGGAGAGCACGTTGATCTTTACGGCCGCAGGCCGGCCCAGCCCGGCCCGACCGGCCCGGAGTTGAGGAAGCATGCGAATTCGAGTTTATGCCTCGCTGCGTGAGCTGATGTGCGGTGCGGTCCACGATACGCCGGTGTCCGGCACGCCGGTGTCCGGCGCGGCGACGGTAGGTGGCGTCCTGGAAAAGTTGGTTGAGAACCACCCCGCGTTGGGAGACAAACTGTGGGACGCGAATCGCCGGCTGACCGGGTACGTCACGGTCTTGTTAAATGGTAGATCGATCGCGTACCTGCAAGGTCTTGACTCACCCGTGACTGATGCCGATACACTGGCTCTCTTCCCCCCGGTTGGCGGCGGATAGGCGGGATTTTTGTAAGATTTGAGAGCCATTGACGAGTTCTGACTTGACATTCGCTTTTCTCCATGCTATGGTTACTTACCTTTGCAGGGAGGAACGAGTCTCTGCTATCCCACGACTGGGAGCATCTCGCGTATACGGTTCCTTAGTTGAATTGCCCATGGTCTGCTGTTCTGTCCAGGCGCGCCTGGTCGTACGCGAATCTCCTGAGTCCACGTTCACTCACCCCGGGGAGGAGAAAAGATGTCACTCAAGAAGTTGTCGGTCCTGCTAGGCGTGCTCCTTGTCGTCAGCATGGTTTTGACCGCGTGCCCTGCACCTCAGGCGCAGGTTGTGGAGAAAGTCGTGACCTCTGCGCCGCAGGTGGTGGAGAAGGTCGTGACCCAGGTCGTCAAGGAAGAGGTAAAGGTCGTTGAGACCCAGGTCGTTGAGAAAGTCGTCGAGAAAGTCGTCGAGAAGGCGGCCGAAGACTTTTCAACCCCGCACCCAATCCTGAGCGACATTCGCGTCCGCCAGGCCATCGCGCACTGCACCAACCGCGACGATCTGATCGCCTCGGTGTACCCGTACGCAGACGCCGAGACCAAGGCTAAACTGCGCATGGACTCCTGGATTCCCAAGTCGAGCTGGGCGTACGGCGGTCCCTACGCTGATTACGAATTCAGTGTCGAGAAGGGCGGCGCTCTGCTGGATGAGGCCGGTTGGAAGTTGCCCGAGGGCGGTGACATACGCCAGAACGACGCGGGTGAAACGCTCTCTCTGAAGTTCACGACCACCACGGCGCAATTCCGGCAGACGTGGTCCGCGGTCTTCGTAGCAGAACATGGCCGCGTGCGGCATCCAAATTATCGCCCAGTATGTCCCGGCGTCCTGGTGGTTCGGCGATACGACGGGCCTGACCCGCCGCGACTTCGAGTTGGGCGCCTACGCCTGGGTGGGCGAGCCCGATCCGGGCGGCCGCACCCTGTACGCTTGCGACCAAATCCCGCTCCCAAGCAACGACTGGGTGGGCCAGAACTACATGGGCTGGTGCAACAAGACCGCCAGCGACGCGCTCGTTAGGGCCAACAACACGCTGATTAAGGAAGAGCGTATCAAGGCCTACAACATCGTGCAGGAAGAGTTTGTCAAGGACATGGTCTCGCTGCCGGTGTTCAATCGCCTGGAGGGTGAAGGTTGGAGTTTGAACCTCGAAGGACTGAAGGTCGATCCAACCGAATACACCACTGCGAACGTCGACAAGTGGAGCCTGAAAGATGGCGGCGACACGGTCGTAGCCGGCTTCTCACAGGAACCTGCGTCGATGTACACCCTGGTTGAAACAGCGGCCGTGCAGGTTGAAGCCTCTCAGATAGGCGGCAATAGCCGGGTGTACACCAAGTACAGCTATGACTTCCAGCCGTATCTGCAGGATCCGCTCAGCACCATCGAAGGCGGCCTCGCGACCAACGAATCGGTCGATGTCAAAGCCGGCGACAAGGCCTATGACACCTCCGGCAGCCCCGTCCCGCTGGAGAAGGGCACGAAGGTCTTCGATGCGGATGGTAAGGAGATCGAGTACGACGGTACGAGCCCGCTGAAGATGAAGCAGCTTGTCGTGACCTACAAGCTCAAGGACTACACCTGGAGTGATGGCACGAAGGGCTCAGTGAAGGATATGGAGCTCGGCTTCAAGAACGACTGCGACAAGGAATCCGGCGCGACCGAGTTCATCACCTGTGACGCGATTCTGGACAAGAAGTTCGCGGCGGACAAGCTCGAGGTGGCCGTGACGTACGTTCCTGGTTACCAGAGCCCGACGTACTTCGTATACCCCTTCTACATCTATCCTTCGCACCTGAAGCTGGCTGATGGCCGTGCGTTGGCCGATGTGCCGGCGAAGGAATGGGCGACCCTGCCCGAGATCGCCGAGAAGCCGCTGAGCTGGGGGCCGTTCCAGTTGACCGACTGGAAGAAGGGCCAGAGCATAACCTTCACGCGGAACGAGTACTACCAGCCTGCGCCGAAGCTCAAGACTGTCGTCATCCAGTTCTTCCCTGACACGCAGACGGCTGTCGCTGCGCTGTTGGGCGGCGATGTGGACTGGCTGGAAAAAGCGACCCTGGGCGCTGGCGCGGAAGTCCAGACGGCGCTCGACGCGGCCAAGGAAGGCAAGATCAACGTCGAGTTGAGCCCGAACCCGACCTGGGAGCATATCGACATGAACCTGTTCACCAAGTAATAGACATTGTAGGGGCGACCGGCCGGTCGTCCCTACAATAGGGCAAACAACAACGGGCGGACACATTTCTCAGAATGGCCCGCCCGTTCTGCACATCCACTCGTCCTGCACTGAGGCCGCCATGATAAACTACCTCATCCGCCGCGTTTTCCAGATGGCCCTGGTCATCCTGCTTGCGGCCGTTTTCGTCTATTTCTTGTTTAACATTTCGCCAGGCGGCCCGCTGGCCGGCATCCAGCAACAGCAGCGGCGCATTACTCGCGAAGACCTGGCCCGGTTGCGCGCTGGTTATGAATTGGATCTCTATTGGCCGATTCGTTTCTCGCGCTGGCTGATCGGCGTCCCCGCGGGTCCCATCACCATCGGGGGACGCGAGCTGCTTGCAGAGACGCCGGTGGGCTGTTACCTGCCGCGCTGATGACAATTCAAGCTCGGGGAGTTTGCAGCCGCGCGTGACGGGGTGCGATGATTATGTGTATCTGGCCGAATTGCCCGAGCTGCACCCGGCCATCAGAAGTAGTCGCGGCATCCTGCGGGGCGATTTTGGGCAATCCAGCGTGATCCTGCGCGGCCGGCCGGTGTCCGAGCTTTTGAAGAGCCGCATCGGGCCGACGGTCGAGCTGATGACGATCTCGCTGCTGCTGTCGTTGCTGTTGGGCGTGCCGATCGGGATTTACAGCGCGGTGAAGCAGTACTCGCGGTTCGACTACTTCTTTACGACTGTTTCGTTTTTTGGCTCGGCCATGCCCACCTTCTTCTTTGGGTTGCTGTTGATCCTGCTGTTCTCCGTTTTCCCGGTCTTCCTCAGGGACACGCTGCCATGGATTCCGCGCCTGCCGCCGGGCCTACGCGTCGCGGTCCGGCCGTACGAGATCGTTTCCTGGCTGCCCCAGGTCCAGCCGGGCACTTTCGTTGACCAGTTCCTGCACCTTCTCATGCCGGTGAGCGTGCTCACCTTCTTCAACCTGGCGGGGTGGAGCCGCTTTGTGCGCTCCTCCATGCTGGAGGTGATGCGCCAGGACTACGTGCGCACCGCGCGGGCCAAGGGGCTGGTCGAGCGGGTGGTCATTCTGAAGCACGCGCTCCGCAACGCCCTGATCCCCTTTGTGACCGTTGTGGTGCTCGCACTGCCCACCCTATTCGCAGGCGCCATCATCACCGAGACCATTTTCGCCTGGCCTGGGATGGGGCGGTTATACTTCGATGCCTTGGGCAGGAGCGACTGGCCGGTGGCCCTCGCGTTCATTTTCATCACCGCGCTTTTGACAGTGGTGGCGACGCTCATTGGCGATATCCTGTATACTGTGGTGGACCCGCGCATCAAGTTCTCGTGATGCGCCCCACGGGAAGGCTTCGCGCCGGTGCGTGTTGCGAGAGGCGCGAGTTTGGAGCAAGAGAATATGACCACTGATGTCAGGACGATCGGGGCTCCCAGCCGGGCCGAGGACACTACGCAGGAGAGCCAGCTGAAGGTCGTCGCGCGGCGCTTCTTCCGGCACAAACTTGCGGTCATCTCCACCGTGCTATTGCTCGTCATCTTCGGGGCGTCGCTGCTGGCCCCCGTGATCACCACCTTCCCGCGCGATGCCGTGGACGTCTCGAGCTCATCGCGGCCCGCACCCCCCGGCACTGTCTCGAAAGACGGGCGCATGCACATCCTGGGCGTCGACCACCTTGGCCGCGATCTGTTTACGCGCGTGTTGTTCGGTGCGCGCGTGTCGCTCTCCATCGCCTTCCTGGTGGTGTTGCTCAGCGAGACCTTCGGCGCCACGCTAGGCGCGCTGGCAGGCTTCTACGGGGGCCAGCTCGACATGGTGCTCTCGCGCATCAACGAGTTTATGCTGACCATCCCGCAATTGCCGATCCTGCTGATTATCTCGGCTATCTTGCTCAAACGCGATGTGGTACTGCCGTTGCCGGGCTTTGTCAACAAGCTGCTCAGTGCACTCATGCTCGCACCCGAGCGTGAGGCCCAGAAGGTCGTTGTGCTGGTGTTGATCCTGGTAGTCTTCGGCTGGCTGGGGTCATTCCGCCTGATGCGTGGCATGGCGTTGACGCTGAGCAAGCAGGATTTTGTGGAGGCGCTGCGCGCGGCGGGCGCATCCGATGCTCGCATCATCTTCCGGCACATCATCCCCAACGGGCTGGCGCCGATCCTGGTGAACGCCAGCCTGGCCCTGGGCGGCATCATCGTTCTCGAATCGGCGCTGAGCTTCCTGGGCCTGGGCGTGCAGGACCCAACGCCGACGTGGGGCAACATGCTGGATTTCGCCCGCCAGCTACATGTTCCAGCACCCGTGGCTGCCGCTGGTGCCCGGCATTCCGCTGGTGATCGTCTCCATCGGCTTCAATTTCATCGGCGACGGCCTGCGCGATGCACTGGATCCGCGGTTGAAGCGGTAGGTGGGGGACAACATGGCAGACAACGGCAAAGACGGCGGCGCCCCACTGCTCGATGTCAAGGGGCTGAAAACTTACTTCTACACCGAGGACGGCGTGGTGCAGGCCGTCAACGGCGTTGACTTCGCCATCCGCGAGGGCGAGGTGATGGGTCTGGTGGGCGAGTCGGGCAGCGGGAAGAGCGTCACCTCGCTCTCGATCATGCGCCTGCTGGGCGCGTCCGGCAAGATCGTCGAGGGTCAGGTAATCCGTTCAAGGGCCATGATTTGGCCCAACTCTCCGAAGACGAGATGGTGAAGATCCGCGGCAGCGACATGTCGATGATCTTCCAGCAGCCGACGAGTTGCCTGAACCCGGTCTTCCAGATCGGCGCCCAGGTGGCCGAGGTGCTGGAGATCCACCAGGGGCTCGGCACGGAAGAGGCCTGGAAGCAGGCCGTGGAGATGTTCCGCAAGGTCGGCATCCCCGACCCGGAGACGCGCGCCAAGTCGTTCCCGCACGAGATCTCCGGCGGCCAGGCGCAGCGTGTGATGATCGCGATGGCGCTGGCGTGCATGCCCGATCTGCTGATCGCCGACGAGCCGACTACGGCGCTGGACGTGACGATCCAGGCGCAGATCCTCGATCTGATGCGCCGCCTGCGCACCGAGACCGGCACGGCCATCCTGCTGATCACGCACGATATGGGCGTGATCGCCGAGATGTGCGACAACGTGGCTGTGATGTACGCCGGGCAGATCGTCGAGTACACCGATGTGAACACGCTGTTCGAAGAGCAATTGCACCCCTACACCGAGGGCCTGCTGGCGGCGATTCCGGTGTTGGGCGAGGTGCGCGAGAGCCTGGCGGTCATCCCCGGCTCGGTGCCCAACCTGATCAACCTGCCGCCCGGCTGCAAGTTTCACCCGCGCTGCCCGTACGTGAAACCGATGTGCCTGTGCGGCCGTGCCGCCGCTGGTGGAGGTGGAGCCGGGTCACCAGGTGCGCTGCTTCATGCGCAACCGCCGGAGACAAAAGCCGAATGGGGCGAGGTCCAGCGGGCGGACTGGCACTTCTTCGGCGACGAAGTCATGGCAGCGCGCGTGAGGACGGGAGTAGAGAGACGGCATGGCGACGATTGCGACAGCAAAGAAAGACCTGTTGGTCGTCGAGAATCTGAAGAAGTACTTCCCGGTGCGATCGGGGCTGTTTCAGCGCGTGAGCCGCCTGGGTGAAGGCGGTGGATGGCGTCAGCTTCACCGTGCGCGAGGGTGAGACGTTCGGCCTGGTGGGCGAGTCTGGCTGCGGCAAGACCACCATCGGCCGCACGATCCTGCGCCTGACGCCCTACACGGGCGGCAGCGTCTTCTTCGACGGCGAGGAAGTGTTCGCCAAGCGCGGGGCCGAGCTGAAGGCCCTGCGCCGCAACATGCAGATCATCTTCCAGGATCCCGTACTCCTCGCTGGACCCTCGCATGCCGGTGGGCGAAATCATCGGCGAGGGGTTGCAGATCCACGGCATCGGCAACGCGAAGGAGCGCGCCGAGATCGTGACCGAGATGCTGGCGAAGGTGGGTCTGAATCCCTACCATGCCCGACGTTATCCGCACGAGTTCTCCGGCGGCCAACGGCAGCGCATCGGCATTGCCCGTGCCCTGGCCTTGCGCCCCAAGTTCATCGTCTGCGACGAGCCGGTGTCTGCGCTGGACGTCTCGATTCAGTCGCAGGTGCTCAACCTGCTGAAAAAGCTGCAGGCCGAGTTCGGCCTGACTTACCTGTTCATCGCGCACAACCTGAGCGTCGTCGAGCACATCAGCGACCGCATTGGCGTCATGTACCTGGGCAAGATGGCCGAAGTGACGGACCGGGAGAAGCTCTACCGCAACCCGCTGCATCCGTATACGCAGGCATTGCTGTCGCGCGATCCCCATGCCCAATCCCAAGCTGAAGCGCGAGCGCATCGTGTTGACGGGGGATGTACCTTCGCCCCTCGACCCGCCCAGCGGTTGTCGCTTTCACCCGCGCTGTCCGATCGCGGTGGACATCTGCAGGCAGGTGGAACCGGCCTTCGAGCAGAAGGCGGCGGACCACTGGGTGGCTTGCCACCTGGTGCCGGCCTCAGGTGTCACCGCGAAGACAGGCGCTAACTAGCCCCTTTTTGTTGTAAACCCGGTGGTAGAGACGTAGAGACGTAGAGACGTAGAGACGTAGAGACGTAGAGACGTAGAGACGTAGAGACGTAGAGCGTAGAGACGTAGCATGCTACGTCTCTACAACAACGGCGATTGCACGTCCCCCGCATTTGCGCGATTTGACTTCTGGCACAGTCGTAAATTACTTGACACTCAACTATCGCTGTGCTATTATCCATCCACTCCTGAAGCTTACCCCAGGTCCGCCCGGAGGCGATGGATGAGTAGATTGTTGGAGGTGAAGGGGCTGGAAACTCGCTTCTTCACCCAGGACGGTGTCGTCCACGCGGTCAACGGCATCACCTATCACTTGGACGAAGGGGAAACCCTGGCGATTGTGGGTGAGAGCGGCTGCGGCAAGAGCGTCGGCGTCATGTCTCTGCTGCGGCTGATCCCTCAGCCGCCCGGCAAGATCACCGCCGGGGAGGTCTGGTTCGGACGGGTGAGATCGCAAGGACCTGCTCGAAGATGTCGGACGACGAGATCCGGCAGGTGCGCGGCAACCGGATCGCGATGATCTTCCAGGACCCGATGACCTCGCTCAATCCGGTTCTCACCATCGGCTTCCAGATTTCCGAAGCCCTGATGCTGCACATGGGCATGGACAAGGACAGCGGCGCGCAAGCGCGCGGTCGAGCTGCTCGAGATGGTCGGCATCTCCGCATGCGGCCGACCGCCTCGACGATTATCCGCATCAGTTCTCCGGCGGTATGCGCCAGCGTGTGATGATCGCCATGGGGCTGAGCTGCAACCCGCAGCTGCTGATCGCCGACGAGCCGACGACCGCGCTGGATGTGACCATCCAGGCGCAGATCACGGACCTGGTCAAGCGACTGCGCGACGAGATCGGCATGGCCATCATCTGGATCACGCACGATCTGGGTGTCGTCGCCGGGCTGGCGGATCGCGTGATCGTGATGTATGCCGGCTTCATCGTCGAAGAGGCCCCGGTCAAGGAACTGTACGCCAATCCGCGCCATCCCTACACGATCGGTCTGCTCGGCTCGCTGCCTCGGCTGGACGTCGGCCGTGCACACCGCCTGACATCCATCGAAGGCCTGCCGCCGGATCTGATCGAGCTGCCCAAGGGCTGCCCGTTCTACGCCCGCTGCCATTATCGCATCGAGACTTGTGCGACCGAGAACCCGCGGCTGGAGCCGGTCGCGCCGGGTCACAAGGTCGCGTGCCGGGTCGACGTGACCAAACTAACCGCCAGTTACCTCTGAAGGGGAGCATGCGGCATGACGACTCAGAGCAGCAACGGCGCCGACCGCAGCCCTGGTTCAAGTGCGTGACCTGAAGATGTGGTTCCCGATCCGGCGGGGCATCCTCCAGCGACACGTCGGCGATGTCAAGGCGGTGGACGGCCTGAATTTCGACATTTTCCGCGGCGAGACGCTGGGCCTGGTGGGCGAATCCGGCTGTGGCAAGTCGACCACCGGCCGCGCGATCCTGCAGCTCTATCGCCGACGGGCGGTTCGGTTCGCTCTTCGAGGGCAAGGACCTGGTCGCAGATGAAGGGCGAGGAGCTGCGGCAGGATGCGCCGGCAGATGCAGATGATCTTCCAGGACCCGTATGCCTCGCTGAATCCCCGCATGACGGTCGGCAGCATCGTCGTCGAGCCGCTGGAGGTGCACAACATCGGCACGCAAGTCCGAGCGGCTGGAGCGGGTGCGGGAGCTGCTGCAGGTCGTCGGCCTCAACCCGTATTTCATCAACCGCTATCCGCACGAGTTCTCCGGCGGGCAGCGCCAGCGCATCGGCGTCGCGCGCGCGCTGGCGGTGAACCCGTCGTTCATCGTCTGCGACGAGCCGATCTCGGCGCTGGACGTTTCGATCCAGGCGCAGATCATCAACCTGCTGGAAGACCTGCAGGAGCAGTTCAACCTCACCTACCTGTTCATCGCCCACGATCTCTCGGTGGTGCGGCACATCTCCGATCGCATCGCCGTGATGTACCTGGGCAAGATCATGGAGCTTGCCGATCGCGACGAGCTGTACCGCAACCCGATGCATCCGTACACGCCAGGCGCTGCTCTCTGCCGTGCCGATCCCCGACCCGGTGGTCGAGGAGAAGCGCCAGCGCATCATCCTGGAAGGGCGACGTGCCCACACCGGTCAATCCGCCCAAGGGCTGCAACTTCTGCACGCGCTGCCCGAAGGTGATGGATGTCTGCCGGGAACAAGAACCCGTATTCCAGGATTACGGCGAAGGGCACTTTGTGGCCTGCTGGCTCTACCCGCAATGAAGGGGGGTGGTGAACGCCACAGAACTGGGCTTTAGACAGATAGTGCGTCGGCAGTATTGACGCAAAGAGGTACGGTTTTTCTAGCACATACCACATTACAGTAGGAGGAGACATGTCTCTCAAGAAGTGGTCCGTCGTGCTCGGCGTCCTGGTCGTGGTCAGCATGATCTTGACCGCCTGCCCCGCCCCTCAGGCGCAGGTTGTCGAGAAAGTCGTGACACAGGTCGTCGAGAAAGAAGTCAAGGTCGTCGAGACCAAGGTCGTCGAGACGGTCAAGGAAGTTGTGAAGGAAGTTCAGGTCGTCGCGACCCCAGTACCAGTGGCCGCGGAGAAGAAGCTCCGCATCAACCTGGGCAGCTATCCCGACATCATCGATCCCCAGAAGAGCTCCTTCGTCAACGAGATCGCGCATCTGAAGTTGATGTACGAGGGCCTGACCAAGCTGGACAAGGACCTGAAGACGGTCCCGGGCGCGGCCGAGAAGTGGGAATACAACGCGGATGCGACGGAGCTGACCTTCACCTTGCAACCGGATCTGAAGTACAGCGACGGCAGCGTGCTGAACGCCGCCCGCTTCGCCTACTCGATCAAGCGCAACATCAACCCCGAGACCGCCGGTGAGTACGCCCAGATCACCGACGAGATCAAGGGCGCGCCGGAATGGCGCGGCTTCGCAGACGACGCGGCGAAGAGTGCGGAAGAGAACGCCAAGGCCAAGGCTGATGCCGAGGCCGTCGTGACTGCGAGCATCATGCCGCTACACGCCGACGGTGCGGCCTGCGCCGCCGACAAGACCGTACGAGGATGCCGCCTGCACCGTCCTCAAGCTGACGTTGTCCAAGCCGGCCCCGTACTTCCACACCGTCATGACCCTGTGGGTCACCTACCCGGCCAAGGAAGAGAACATCGCGGCCACCGAGCAGTGGTGGAACAGCTCGAAGTACCAGATCGGCAACGGCCCGTTCATCCTGAAGAGCCTCGAGCCCTACGTGAAGGCGCTGTCTTCGCGCCGAACCCGAACTACTGGGCTGACAAGGCCAAGATGGACATCGAGTACTCCTACATCACCGACAGCAAGGTGGCGTTCGAGGCGTACAAGAACAATGAGTTCGACATCGTCGGTGCGGCTGCTGAGGACCTGGAAGTCATCAAGCAGGATGCAACGCTCAGCAAGGAGTTGATGATCTACCCGGGCTCCTGCACCTTCGCCATCATGTTCCACCAGTTGAAGGAACCGTTCACCGATCCGAAGGTGCGCCAGGCGTTCGCTCAGGCGTACGACCGCGAGACGTGGGTGAAGGACGTGCTCAAGGGTCTCGGCTCGCCGACCCTCACCTGGATCCCGCCCGGGTTCCCTGGGTACGACGCCGACCGAGAAACGCTGGGGCTACGATCCGGAGGCGGCCAAGAAGGCGTTGGCCGAGTCCACGTACGGCAGCGTGGACAAGCTCCCGCCCATCAAGCTGACCTTCTCCGACACCCCGCGCAACCGCACCCGCAACGAGTGGCTGGCGCGAAGTGGAAGGAAGTCCTGGGCGTCGACATGAAGCTCGATCCGGTCGAGCCGACCACCTACACCGCCCTGACCAAGGACATCAAGACCGCGCCGCTGGCCTTCATCCTCGGCTGGTGCGCCGACTACCCCGATCCGCAGAACTGGCTGAGCGTCTACTGGAAGACGGGCGCCTTCGGCGAGCGCATCGGCTACTCCAACAAGGACTTCGACAAGCTGGTGGACCAGGCCGATGTCGAACTCGACCCGGCCAAGCGCATGGAGCTCTACGCGCAGGCCCAGAAGCTGCTGACCGACGGCGTCCCGGTGGCGTTCGCGTGGAACAACGTGAACAACTACCTGGTCAAGCCGTGGGTCAAGGGCATCGAGACCACGCCGCAGGACTCGGACTTCCCGGGCAGCACCGGCGGCGTGACCAGTATCGACATCGACACGACGCTGCTGCCGAAGTAACAAGACGTAAGTGAGAAGCCCGGTTTCTCGTTAGAAGACGGGTTTCTGTCCGGTAGTGAGTTTCAAGAAACGCTATGTGACCGGCGTCTCCGCGACGCCGGTCACATACATCGAAAGCTCTCTCTGCGGAGTGGCGTCTATGATGACGTATCTCATTCGCCGCATCTTCTGGCTGATTCCGGTGCTCTTTTTCGTGGCGCTGATCACCTTCACCCTGATGCACGCGGCGCCCGGCGGCCCGTGGGATCGCGACCTGAGACGCACGCCAGGTGGATAAGCGCACCCAGGAACTACTCAATCAGAAGTTCGGCCTGGACAAGCCGCTCTTCTTCAACACTCCAGGGCGGCAATCCACTCGACAGCCAGTTCTTCAGCTATATTTGGGGTGTGGTGCGGGGCGACTTGGGCCCGTCCTATCGCCAACGCGGCCTGGATGTCCAGGATATCCTGTTCAAGGCGCCCGAAGACAAGCCGTTCTGGGACAGCAAGTTCGGCTACTCGGCTGCGCCTGGGCCTGCTGGCGGTGCTGTTTGCCATCGTGTTCGGCATCCCGCTCGGCGTGATCGCCGCGCTGAATCGCAACACGATCATCGACTATATTACGCTGTTCCTCTCCACCATCGGCATTTCGGTCCCGAATTTTGTGCTGGCGATTTTCCTGATCATCCTTTTTGGCAGCCGGCTGAAGCTGATCAAGATCGTCCAGCAAAACTGGAATAGCCCCGGCGCGTGGATCGTTCCCGCGGCAATCCTCGGCTTCGGCACCTTTGCCTATATCACACGACTGACCCGCTGCCACGCTGCTGGAGGTGATGCAGCAGGACTACATCCGCACGGCCCGCGCCAAGGGCCTGGCGGAGCGGGTCGTGATCATCCGGCACATGCTGCGCAACGCCCTGATCCCCGTGGTGACGATCCTCGGCCCCGCGCTGGCCGCCCTGGTGACCGGGTCTTTCATCATCGAGCAGATGTTCAGCTTCCCCGGCATGGGACGCGCATATGTGACGTCCATCAGCCAGCGGGATTACTCGATGATCATGGGCACGGTATTGATCTATGCCTTCCTGGTGGCGATCGCCAACCTGACCGTGGACCTGGTCTACGGGTTCCTCGATCCGCGCATCAAGGTGGGAGACTGAGCAACCATGACCGCACAAGCCCCGACTGCTCAGGACATCATGCTGTCGCAAACCATCACCCGCCCACCGCGCTCGTCTTTGGCGCGATGCCTGGCATCGCCTGCTGCGGAATCGGGCCACCGTCATCGGTGCGATCGTGCTGCTGCTTTTCGTGATCGTCGCTATCTTCGCCCCGGTAATCGCGCCGGATAACCCACTGAAGATCACACGACGGCAAAGGATACTTGCCGCCGGCCTGGGTCAAAGTGGGGCCGACCGGCAAGGCAGGCGAGCCGCAGTTCCTGTTGGGCACCGACACCCTGGGTCGCGACGTGCTCAGCCGGACGATCTACGGCGCGCGCGTCTCGATGGTGGTGGGCATCATCCCGACCCTGATCATCCTGGTCGTCGGCGTCTCAATCGGCCTGTTAGCCGGGTATCGTGGGGGCCGGGCCGACAATCTGCTGATGCGCCTTGCCGACATCGTCTACGCCTTCCCCGACCTGTTGTTTTTCATCATCGTGATGGCTGCGCTGCGCGATACGCCGATCGGCCGTCTGCTGAACGGGCTGATCCTGCTGTTCGTTGCCTTGTCGTTGGTCAACTGGGTGGGTTTGGCCCGGCTGGTGCGCGGGCAGGTGCTGTCGCTGAAGGAGAAGGAGTTCGTCGAGGCGGGCCGCATGATCGGCGCGTCCAGCACGCACATCATGTTCAAGCACCTGTTGCCCAACACCCTTGGGCCGATCATCGTCTCGACCGCCTTTCGCATTCCGGGCTTGATCATCACCGAGGCGATCCTCGGTTACCTGGGCATCGGCCTGCGCCCATCCACCGACCCGAAGGCTATCTTCATCACCAGTTGGGGCGCTGCTGTTGGACGGTCAGACAGCGCTCAACGCGCAGCCTTGGCTGCTTCTGGCGCCCGCCATCTGCGTGGCTCTGGTGGTGCTGGCGTTCAACTACGTCGGCGACGGTCTGCGCGATGCGCTGGACCCGCGACTTGCCGGGACTGAGTAAGATCCAGCCTGATTGGGCCATAATAGCAGAGGACCGAGCCGTGCGGCTCGGTCCTCTGCTATTAAAGGAGATTCTTCTGTGGCGGACTCTTCAGTCCGTTGCCTCCGACGTCTTCGTTAGCTCCGGCGTCTCTCGCGATTCTGATGTCTCTGTTGGCTCCGGCGTGTGAGAGTGCCGTCCGGTGGATGTTTGTGTTGCAGCCGGACTCGGCGGAGCGGGCGGAAGGTCCGTCGGGAGTGGGGGTGGAAGGCTTGTTGGCGGCGTGGGCGGAAGCTCTGTCGGCGGCGCGGCGGGTGTTTCCGTCGGCTCAGGTGATGGCGGCGGTTCAGTCACGACGACCGTCGCGCTCGCAGGCGGTCCCGAAGTTGGGTCATCGCTGTCCGGGGTGGACTGTGCCGGCACAGGGGTCTCGGCAGCGGCCTCGGCCGTGGATACGGTCGGCGTCCCCGTCGGGGAGGCTGTCGCACTCGGTGTGCTGGTGGCGGTTGGGGTGGGCGTCTTCGTCGGCTGCACCGTGCTGGTGGCGGTTCGCGTGATGGACCGGATGGATTCGGGTGTTTCGAGCGCCTCCGCCGTCTGCACCGGTCCCGGAATCAATTCACGCGCGGGCGTCATGGCCGGCGGCGTCATCTCCGTGGCTGTCGGGGTGGGCGTATAGATCGATTGTACGGTGGCGCTCGGTATTGGCGTTGCTTCGACCGTGGGAGTGGCGCGCGGTATGTTCGTGTGGTCGCCCCGTCTGCCGGGCCAGGCCATGAAGGTTGTTGCTGCAAGCGCCACGAGCACCAGCGTTGCACCAAGCTGCCGCCAGAGCGGCGGAAGGACGAACGATCGCCCTGGCTCCTGCTGCGCCAACGTGGCGTGCATGCGCTCACGGCCGCGTACGCGTGCGGACATCGAGAGGACAGGCCAATCAGCCGTGCGCAGTTTGAAGGCGGTGTCCAACAAAGGCGCCAGCTCAGCCTCGAACTCAGGGTAGCGGGCGAGCACCTCGAGTGGGCTGAGACCCGCTTCAAGATCCTCCAGAGCCAGGGCTAATGCTTCGTCCAGGCTGCGGTCGCGATCCGAGGATCGCCGCTGCCAAGAGGTCATGGAAGAGCCTCCATGGACAAAATCCGCCGCAGGTTTGCGATGGCACGATGTTGCAGGGCCTTGACCGCGCCCGTCGTCTTACCCATGATCTCCGCTACCTCGAGCACACTGAATTCCTCGCCAAAACGATAGAGCAAAACCGCCTGTTGTTCCTGCCCCAGCTGCGCCATCGCGCTCATCAGCTCACGGCCGCTTTCTGCTATGGTGGTCTGTATGAGGGGTTCCGGCCGCCTGTCTGCAAGATTCGGTTGATCGTCGATGTCCTGGTGATCGCGGTGCTTCTGCTTCCGGTATTGATCCGTCAGCAGGTTACCCGCCACGCGATACACGAACGCCGAGAAAGAGGCCACCGGACGCGCCCCATTGACCTTGAACCGCGGCAGATTTTGCAGCAGCCGCACGAAGACGTCTGCTGTTAAATCCTCGGCCAGCTCTCGCTGGCCGATCCGCGCGTAAAGGTAGCGGAACACCCGATCTGCGTATAGGTTGTAGATCCGATCATAGGCCGCTGGCTCGCACCGCCGCGCTGCTTCGAGCAGGACGAGCATATCAGCGTCGCTGCAGACGTCTTGCATCGGTTCTCGCTATGCTCAAACGTTCTTTGTCAACAAAAGATACGTTATGAGCCATGCAGCATGCCCTGCATGCCGTTGATGTATTGTTCGATCCCTGGCAACGCGATCAAGCGCTCGTGGAAGAAGGTGTTGACCACGTTGATCACGCGCTGACGCGCAGCATCGGTCTCTGCGCTGATCGCTTCGCCGGTCTTCTCCCTCGCAATCATGTCGCGAAGGATGAGCAGTTGCTTGATGATTTCACTTTCCGCGGCGCCTTCGAGCACGCTGACCACGTCCAGAATCAGCCGGTCCGCCTGCGCTGACACCTGGTCCATCGATATGGGGGAATCCGGGTCACATGCTTCATCCAAGGCGCGCAGTAGTGACCAGACCTGGTACAAGAGCGTCGTCGGTTCGTCAAACAGTTCTCGAACGAACGCGGCCTCCGCATGACGACCGGTCAGGCGGAAGATGTTGTACATTCGTTTCGCGGCCTTGCCGTAGTTCAGGTCTTTTGTGAGGTACTTTTTGACCTCGGTTTCCATCAAACCCACGTATTCATCCAGTGCATCAGCCGACACGTGGCGCACTACCTTCGAGAAGATCGGAATGGACTCCGCATGCAGATAGACTTCCTGAAAATAGGGGTCCAGATAGCCATCCAGCGGGGTGATGCTGCCGTTTGGTGCTTCCCAGGTCGCATCGAGAACGTTCGAGGCTTTGGCCAGCGTGCCGCGCACCGGGTCCGCCACCAGCCAGTCAAGCTTCAGCCAGCCGGGATCGGCCGCAACTTCATCCCAGCGCAGCGCCACCTGGGTCCCATCGGTGCGGATGCCCCCTATCTGGCCGGCCTTCAATTCATGCACGTTCCACGCAAGTGAATTGCCCGTCTTGTAATGCCAACCGCGCGCGATGACCTCGTAGGGCGCGCAGCCGAACCGCACTTCGACGAATTGGTAGGTCGGCCCCGTGATTGTGCTCAGGACCTTCTCGCGAATGACCCGGCCGAGAATATGGCACGCTTCTTCCTTCGTCGGCGCTTTGACGTTCACGCGCTCAAAGTAGTCACAATCTCCCGGATAGGTCTGGATCTTGCCCTGGGCGGAGGAGCCGGACAAGGCGAAGGCCGTTTCGACTATTCCCGGCACACCCGCCAGCTCCACAATGCGACCGATCTCGCGATAGTACGCCAACTGCTGCGGGCTGAAATCAAGCATCACGATTTTGTGGCCGAATACGCCTGCCGCGTCATCAACCTCCACGTCATCGTAGGCCTTCCAGGCCGCGATTTTCGCCATCCATTGGAGTGCGTCTGCCTCATCCATCTCGACGCCAAGCCGGTTCGCGGACTCTACGATGGCGCTGAGTTGATCTGCAGGATTGACACGCGGGTCATAGCTCATGTTGATTCTCCTGACTTATTCAGGCAATCGGCGGTCATCGCGCTGCCGCACGACCGCCCGGACGTCAACGTCCGGGCTACCTGGCAGCGCCCGCTGAAGCGGGCTTTTCGCAGCGCTCAGCCCGGAACGCCGTCGGTTGAGCCCCATTGATGGGGCGTTGCTTGGTAGCCTGCCTGTTTACGGGCGGGCGGCCGCAGGTCATCACTCAAACACCATCAAGGGCCGGCTGCTCTTCAAGCAAGGCGCGCATCAAGTCAGCCTGATCGATTGCGTCTGCCAGGGCGTTGTGGCTGAGCGATGGCACTCCCCCATAGCGGGCCACGACATGGCGCAGCGATGTTTTGGACCAAGCTGCGCCGGTTCGGCCCGCGTAGAAGGCCTTGATGTCGAGCGCGCTGTGGCCGAAAGGGTTATAGCCCAGGAAACGATGAAAGTAGTCGTTGACGAACATCCAGTCGAAGGGTGCATTGAAACCCACCAGGATCGGGCGTGCTGGTGCAGGGGAGACCGACTCGATCCAGGTTGCGAAACTCAGCATGGCGTCCGCGGGCGAGAGGCCACGTTCGGAGAGCTGCTCCAGGCTCAAGCCGCTGACCGCCAGCGCGTCAGGAACGACGTCGAGACTGAGCGGTTGGAGCTCGACGTAGAAGGTTGTCGCGGGATTCAAAACGAGGCACGCGCCGATGGAGAGCAGTGAGTAGCGGCCTGGGTACGGCCCCGCAGTCTCCACGTCAACAGAGACGAGGACGTCATTTACTATTCTCATACAGTAGTCACGTAGCTCAAGGCCACGTAGTATACCCGCGATGAGGAGATTCGCCAACCCGCCGGTTGCGCGTCTGCTGAGGGCGCGCTACAATGCTGGGCGTCGTTCACCGCTGAACCCCCGCGCTGCTGCGAGACCTTCCTCGGACAAACGTATGTACAAACGAATCGTTGTCAAACTCGGCACCAGTGTGCTCACCGGCGGCACGCGACATCTGGACCGCGCGCAGATGGTCGAGATCGCCCGGCAATGCGCCGCTTTGCGCTGTCAGGGGTGCGAGGTGATCGTCGTCACCTCTGGCGCCATCGCAGCCGGACGTGAGCGGCTGGACCATCCGAAGTTGCCGCCCACGGTGGCGGCCAAACAGATGCTCGCGGCAGTGGGACAAAGCTGGCTGATGCATGTCTGGGAGAGCATGTTCGACATTTACCGGCTCAATGTCGGCCAGATGCTCCTGACACGCGCCGATGTGGCCGATCGTGACCGATTCCTGAACGCGCGCGACATGCTCCACGCGCTGCTGGAAAACGGCATCATCCCGATCATCAACGAGAACGATGCCGTGGCAACGACCGAGATAAAGGTGGGCGACAACGATAACCTGTCGGCGCTCATCGCCCTGCTGGCCGAGGCCGATTTGCTGCTGCTCCTCACCGATCAACCGGGGCTCTTCACTGCGGACCCACGCAGCGATCCTGGCGCTCAGCTCATTCCTGAAGTGCACACGATCGATGAGACTTTGCTCCGCATAGCAGGTGGCAGCGTCAGCGGCCTAGGCGTGGGCGGCATGACCACCAAGCTGCAGGCGGCTGACGTGGCCCGACGCGCGGGCGCCGACGTGATCATTGCGGCGGGCCGTGCGGCGGGGGTGATCATCCGCGCGGCTGAGGGCGAGTCGGTCGGCACGCTCTTTCCGGCCCTTGAAGCGCCGCTGGAGAACCGCAAGCGGTGGATTTTTGGGGGAACCGTGCCGGGCGGGCGATTGGTGGTGGACTCGGGCGCAGCGCGCGCGTTGCGTGAGCGAGGCGGCAGCCTGCTGTCGGCAGGCATCGTTGCCGTGGAAGGCCATTTCGAGCGCGGTGACACGGTGCTCATCGTCGGTCCCAAGGGCAAGGAGTTAGCCCGAGGCACTGCCCGCTATGGAAGCGCTGACCTGGTCCAGATCAAAGGCCACCACTCAGACGAAATCGGCGAGTTGCTGGGTTACACCGCCGGACCCGCCGCGGTGCATCGGAATGACATGATCCTGCTCTGATGCTAAAGGTGCCCGGCACTTGCGATCCTGCGGCTCGTTGAAGTGCCGGGCACCTTAAAAATGAGGAGAATGCCATGATTGATCTGACGGAACTGGGCCTGGCCGCCCGCGCGGCCAGCCGCCAACTCGCGGTCCTGCCGACGGCACGGAAAAACGCCGCGTTGCTCGCCATTGCCGATGCCCTTGAAGTACGAGCTGACGTGGTGCTGGCCGCGAATACACTCGACGTCGCGGCCGGCCAGGCCAAAGGGCTGAGCGAGGCGATGCTCGATCGGCTGCTGCTGAACGAGAAGCGGATCGCCGTGCTCGCCGCGGACACCCGTCGCGTGGCAACGCTATCGGACCCGGTTGGCGCCGAATTCGACGGACGCGTGCTGCCCAACGGGATGCGGCTGTGCAAGCGGCGCATCCCCATCGGCGTGATTGGCGTCATCTATGAGGCGCGGCCCAATGTCACCATAGACATCGCCACGCTGTGCCTTAAGACCGGCAACGCGGCCATCCTGCGCGGGGGCAGCGAAACGCTGCACAGCAACCTGGCCCTGACCGCGGTCATCCAGGAAGCCCTGGCGAGAGCGGGCCTTCCTACGGCCGCGGTCCAGACCATCACCGACCCCGATCGCGCGCTGGTGACCGGGCTGCTGCGTCTGGACAAGTACGTGGATATGATCATTCCACACGGTGGCGCGGCCCTGCACCGCCTGTGTCGTGAGCAGGCCACGATCCCCGTGATCACGGGCGGGATGGGCATTTGTCACGTTTTCGTGGACGCAAGCGCGGACCTGGTGAGGGCAATCGACATCGTGGAGAACGCCAAGGTGCAGCGGCCCAGCGTTTGCAACGCACTGGATACCGTGCTGGTGCACCGGGCGGTCGCGGCGATGTTTCTGCCCGCGATGGCCGAGCGGCTGGCAGCCTGCGATGTCGAGTTGCGCGTCACGCCCGACGCCCTGACCCTCCTGCAAGCCGCGGACACGACGGCCACACTCACGGCGGCTGGGCCAGACGATTTTGACACCGAGTGGCTGGCGCTGATCCTGGGGGTCAAGATTGTGGACTCGCTGGATGAGGCCATCAGCCACATCCAGGAGCACAGCACCGAGCACTCCGAGAGCATCCTGACCGATGATTGGCACAATGCGCAGCGATTCGTGAACGAGATCAATTCCGCCGCAGTGTTCGTCAACGCCAGCACGCGGTTCAACGACGGCGGGCAGTTCGGCCTGGGCGCTGAGGTCGCAATCAGCACACAGAAGCTTCACGCCCGCGGCCCGATGGGCCTGGAGGAGCTGACGACGTATAAGTGGATCGGGATTGGGGATGGTCACGTGCGGGAGTGAACTGCCGTCCGAACATCATGCATGTTAGGAATTGATTCGGGTAACCGGCAGGCATCGCGCTGGCGCATCATCGCCCGGACGTCAACGTCCGGGCTACCTGGCAGCGCCCGCTGAAGCGGGCTACAATGAACTAAGTTCCTCCCACCAGGTTCGGATGTTGGCGTTGTAGGATGGTGCGGCTTCTCGGGTGATGGGTACGGTGCCATCTTTCGTGCGTTCGAGGGCCGGAATAACCTCATTTCGAGCGTGATGCTCTTTCTGTCGTTCGACATAAGCGACGAAATTCGGCAGGCGTTTGCCGTCGAATGAGAATGCGCCGTATTCTTCCTGCCAGTACACAACCTTCGCGAACCCACCTTTGTTGTACCGCGCAGCACTGACACCTTTGACCTGGCCCACGAACCTGGCGACCGCGATCGCCGGTGGAATGGCAGCCACCATGTGTACATGGTCCGAGATACCATTCAGGGCAAAAAGTGCTGCCCCAAGTCCTATCGCCTTCGAGCGCAGATAGCCGTGTACAACCAACTCGACATCTGGCGTCAAGAGCGGTTCTCGGTCCTTAGTGGACCAGACAAGATGGTAGAAGAGCTGCCAATAAGGCATATGCTTTCCTCTTGGCTGATAAGTGTCCTGCATTATGCGCGTTCCGGCATGCCCAGCGTCGCTGGGCATGCCACATCAGCCCCATTTATGGGGCGTCGCTGTGTAGCCTGGCGGCTTTAGCGCCGGGCGGCGATGCGGCCGCGAGATGGCCCCCAGGTGCCGGGCACCTATGTTAGCTACTTCAACTTCTCCATGCCCTTGAACTCGCGATAGGGCGAGAGGATGGCGAGCGTCTCTCGGTCATCCTCGGTGAGTTGGCGCTGGACCATGCGCGTGAGCAGTTCGCCCAAGCCCGGTCCCAGCATGAAGCCCTGGCCGCACATGCCGACGGCGTGCAGGAAGCCGGGCACCTCGCGCGACCAGCCCACGAGGGGCGAGCCGTCCGGGGTCATGGGGTAGAGCCCGCGCCAGGTCCGCCGCACACGGATGTTGGCCAGCCGCGGCATGAGGTCGATTATGCGCTGGCTGACCTGCGGCAGAAACTCGCTGGTCTCGCGCTTGTCCGTACCCCAGAGGCTCGGGCTGGGCGTGACGCAGAAGATGATCTGCCCGGTGTAGTGCTGGTAGAAGTAGTAGTTTGCCGAGCCGGGCACGGCGCGAATATCCACGATCATGGGGTGTAGGAAGCGCGCGACCGGCTCGGTGATCGCGGCCTCGTGCGAGTCCGGCCGGACCGGGACGGTGAGCCCCACCAGCTGGGCCACGGCATCTGCTTCGGCGCCCGCGGCGTTGATCACTACGTCGGCGCCGTAGCGCGCGTGAGGCGTACGCACCCCGACGACTTTGCCGCCTTCGACGTCGATGCCCGTGATGGGTTCGTTGAATCTGAACTCGGCGCCGAGCTGGCGGGCATGGTCGTAGAAGGCGTGCAGGGTCAGCAGGGTCGAGCAGTGCCCGTCAGCGGGAGAGAGGGTGCCTCCCAGAAGCCCGTCGCGATTCAGATCGGGCAGCAGGTCCAGCATTTCCCCACGCTCCAGCCAGTCGATGTTCAGCCCGTATTGTTTCTGGATGACCAGCAGGTCTTTGAGGATCTTCTCTTCGCGTTCGCGATAGGCGACGTAGACATAGCCGCCCGTGTTCCACTCGATATCATCCCCGTGCATCTCCTTCCAGGATTTGAGGATTTCGAGGGAGCGCATGTTCAGCCGGATCTTGGCCGGGTCCGAGTGCGTGGCGCGCACGCCGCCGATGGCAGCCTTGTTCGAACCCTGACCGGGGCTCGCGCGGCCGTCGAGCACAAGGGTGCGGATGCCGGCCCCGGCGAGCGCGAAAGCGGCGGGCACGCCCACGCTCCCCGCGCCTGCGATGATCACGTCATAGTGGGGAACGGCGTTCATTGCTCACCTCCGACGCCCGCAAAGACCGCAAGGGGCACTTCCATGAAGAGCGGGCGCCTGGTGCCTTCGACGACTTCTGCGTCCGGGATGCCTTCCTCCCGGAACAGCCGGCGGATGAGCGCGGCGCAGGTCTTTGAGCCGCAGGAGCCCATGCCCGCACGCGTGACCGTCTTGATCTCGTTGACATCGCGGTAGCCGCGGCGGATCAGCTCGCGAATCTCGCCGGCGGTGACCCGCTCGCACCTGCAGACCACTACGTCGTCGGTCATGCGCTCGACATAATGGTCCATCGGCTCGGCGACCCACTGCTCTTGCACCTGGATGCCGGCGATGCGCTTGGCGATCTCCTTCGGCGCGGCCACCTGTACCAGGATGGTGCGATCATTGGCCTTGGCCGTCCTGACCCTTGTGACTTCGACGTTGCCCAGCGTTTGGCCCTCCACATCGAGCACCGTGACGTGATCGCCAACCTGGATGGTCTCGCGCAAGAACTCGTAGGGGATGGTGACGGTGGGCCGTTCGGTGTTCTTCTTGTAGTCTACGAGCGTGATGGCCAGGCCGGGGCAGATGGTGACGCACTTCTCGCAGCCGATGCAGCGATCCACGATCGCGCGATCCTGGATCGAGCGATCCTTTGGATTGCGATCCAAAGAATCGTTGCCCAACTGCTCGGCGATGAACTGCGGCACAGCGCGGATGTCGTTCTCGTCGATGTGGATCATGCCCTGCGAGCACACCGACGTGCATGGGTTGCAGGGGATTTCCTGCCGGCAGTGGAACACCGGGAAGACGCCGCTTTCCTCGAGGGGGATGACCTCGGGCGTCGTCTGGCCGGGCTTGGAGCGGAGGATCTCAGCGGTGCGGTACCAATCGGGCGGGATTTCGCCGACGTCCTGGCCCATCTCACGCGCGATCTCGAGCCCCTTGATCTTGCCGGAGAACATGGCAGCCGACGCCTCAGCGATTTCCTCCGCGTCGCCTGCGGCAAACGCGTTGAGGCCGAACTCCTGCGCCTTGGCATAGAACTCATCGACGGGGTCTAATCCGACCGCGATGAGCACCGTGTCGCATGCGAACGACTTCTCGGTGCCCGGGATGGGCCGGAATTTGTTGTCGACCTGCGCGATCGTGACGGATTCGACACTCTCCGTGCCGTTGGCACTGAGGATAGTGTGGGAGGTGTAGATGGGGACGCCCATGCGGTGGAGCTTGTCCTTGTGGACTTTGTAACCGCCGCACTCGGGCAGTGCCTCCACGAGGCCCACCACCTGGATGCCGGCCTGCAGCGCGTGGTACCCGGCGATCAGGCCGACATTGCCGCCACCTACGATGAACAGACGCTCGGCTGCGGTCACCATGTCACGGTTGACCAGTGTCTGGAACGCGCCCGCGCCATAGACGCCCGGCAACGTGTTGCCCTTGAAAGCGAGCGACTTCTCTCTCGCACCGGCGGCAACGAGGAGCACCTCCGGCTTGATCAGCACATAGCGGCCGCCCCCTTGCAGGACGCCGACCTTGTGATCGCTGAACACGGCCAGGGCTGTGCTGTTGAGCCAGACCTCGACATAGGGGCGGCCGCCAGGGTCCGCCCCTACAGCTCGCACCTGCTGTTCGAGCTTGGTGGCGATATCGATGCCGCGCGTGCCCGCGTAGACAGCGTTGATGGACCCAAAGAAGCGATGCGTTTGCAGGACGAGCTTGCCGCCGAGGCGGTCCTTGTCGTCAATCAGGAGACAGTGGATGCCGCGTTGGCCCAGTTGAATGGCCGCGGACATGCCCGCGGGCCCGCCGCCGATGATCAGCACAGGGACTTCGATGTCTTTGATCGCGGCCATCGGGGGCGGCGCTTCGACCTTCGGCAGTTCGGGCAGGGCATTGACCGGCTCGACCCGCATGCCGGCCCGGACCGGCTCCATGCAGGATTTCACGGGCATGCCATCGGCCAGGACGAGACACTGCGCGGACTGGCCGTTGGCGCAGAAGATACCCTGCGGCGAGCCATCCTTGGGATGGTGCCCGAAAATGCGGATGCCGTTGGCGAAGAGGGCGGAGGCGATGGTCTCGCCTGCGAGCGCTGCAATCTCGTGCCCTTGCCAGTAGAAAGTCACTGAAGGGCGGGGTGCGGCGGCCAGGATGGGGTGTGATGAGATACGATACTCGACCATGAGTTCTCCTTTGAACCAAAAGGTACAAGAGTTGTATACCACTCCCGGCTGAGGTCGTCTATGAGATTGCGCAGATTCACACGGCGAACAACGTCGTGCTATACTCGGCCGCATGAAAATCGTCGCGGACCTTCACATCCATTCTCATTTTTCCCGAGCGACCAGCAAGAGCCTGACCTTCGAGCACCTGACCCGTTGGGCGCAGCTCAAAGGTGTAACTGTGGTCGGGACGGGCGACATCGCACATCCCGGTTGGCTCGCGGAGATGCGCGATAAGCTTGTCCCCGCAGAAGACGGCCTGTATCGTCTGAAGGACGAACTCGTGCGGGACGTGCAACGCTCCGTGCCTCCCTCGTGTTATGCCCCGGTCCGTTTCATGCTCGGCGGCGAAATCAGCAATATCTACAAGAAGGCCGATCGCACCCGCAAGGTGCACAACGTTGTCTTCGCGCCGAGACTTGACGCGGTGGCGCAACTCCAGGCGCGGTTGGAGAAGATCGGCAACATCCGCTCGGACGGGCGGCCGATCCTGGGCCTGGATTCGAGGGAATTGCTGGAAACGTTGTTGGATGTCGATTCGGCGTGCCAACTCATCCCTGCGCACATCTGGACGCCCTGGTTTTCGCTCCTTGGCTCCAAGTCGGGTTTCGACTCTGTTGACGAGTGCTACGGCGACTTGACATCTCATATCTTCGCGCTGGAAACCGGCCTGTCTTCTGACCCGCCGATGAACTGGCGGGTGTCACAACTGGACCGCTACACCCTGGTCTCGAATTCGGACGCGCATTCGCCCGAGAAGCTGGCGCGCGAGGCGACGCTGTTCGACACGGAGCTATCCTATGCGGCGTTGTTTGCCGCACTCAAAGTGGGCGATCCAGGGGACGGCGTCGCCGTCCCGTTGACGTTCCAGGGCACCGTCGAATTCTTCCCCGAAGAGGGCAAGTACCACCTGGACGGTCACCGCGCCTGTGGCGTTGTCTGGGAACCGCGGACCACAATCGCACACGGCGGCGTATGCCCGGTCTGCGGGAAGGAAGTGACGATTGGGGTCATGCATCGCGTGGAGGAATTGGCGGACCGGCCCGTTGGCGGGCGGCCCCCTAGCACCCCTCCCTTCGTCAGCCTGATCCCACTGCCGGAGGTGATCGGCCAGGCGCTGGGCGTGGGCCCGGGTTCGGGCCGGGTGGAGCAGGAGTACACGAAGTTGCTTGGTCGACTGGGCCCGGAGTTGTTCATCCTGCGAGATGCTGATCTGAAGGATATTGCCGCCACCGGTGGAGAGCGTTTAGCCCAGGGGCTCGACCGCATGCGCCGCGGAGAGGTGGATGCTCAAGGCGGTTATGATGGCGAGTATGGCGTGATCCACCTGTTCACCACACAGCGCGGCGGAGCTGTTGCAGCGAGCGGCCAGAGTGGGTTGTTTGCAGAGTCCGGGGCGGAGGATTCACTACAAGGACACAAAGAGCACAGGGAGCACAAAGAGCCACTTCAGACAGGTCCGTATGACGAGACCGGGGGGGAACCTGGGCGGGCGACGGACGGCGGGGGAGCGGAACAGTGGGGCGCGGCGAGTGAGCGATCCGAAGGATCGAGCGATCCAGAGGGATCGAGCGATCCCTTTGGATCGGGGCAGGCGTCTTTCTTTGATCTGGATGGGGCGTTAGAACCCGAAGCCCCGCAATCGCAGAGCGCGAGTTTCACCATCCCGGCGGCCGCATTGCTCGGCGGGTTGAATGAAGCCCAACGCGAGGCGGTCCGCTGCGTCGACCGCTCGTTGATCATCTCGGCCGGTCCGGGGACGGGCAAGACCCGGACCCTGACACATCGTATCGCTTACCTGGTTCTCAATCAGGGCGTGGCGCCCAGCTCCATCCTCGCGATCACATTCACGAACAAGGCTTGTGAGGAGATGGGCGAGCGGCTGAGCGCGCTGCTGGGCCCGCGGTCTGCAGAGATCACGGTGAAAACATTCCACGCGTTTGCGGCCGCGCTTTTGCGCGAGTATGGCGCGCAGATCGGGCTCGATCCTGCCTTCGCGATCTGCACCGAAGATGACCGCGGACTCCTCCTGCGCACCGCGTGCCCTGCGCTCTCTCAGGCCGAAGTGCAGGCCGCCCTGGGCGCCATCAGCGCGGCCAAGAACCGGCTGGAGGGCCCGCCGGGAGATGAGGCGGAAGACGGGCTCGGTAAGGTCTATGGGGCCTACCAGGCTGCGCTGGCCGGCAGCCACGCGCTGGACTTCGACGATCTCATCTTCCAGGCCGTCACGCTGCTGGAAACGCGCGAGGAGGTCCGGACTGCGCTGCATGACCGGTACCGCTGGATATCGGTCGACGAGTACCAGGATGTGAATGCAGCCCAGGTCCGCTTCCTGCGGTTGCTTTCGGACGGCGGTGCCAACCTCTGTGTCATCGGCGACCCCGACCAGGCTATCTACGGCTTTCGCGGCGCGGATCGCAGCTACTTCTTGTCGTTTACGGCTGATTATCCCGGGTCAACCCGTCTTTATCTCACCGAGAACTATCGCTCGACACAAGCGATCCTTGATGCGGCGCTGCAGGTGATCGGCGCGACCGGTGTAGGGGGCGACCTGCGTGTCGCCCCAGGGGGCATCGCCCGGTCGCCCCTACGCGCCGTTCAGACGCTCGCTGACTTTGCGGGGGAGGTGAAGCTTGACGTCTACCACGCGCCCACGGATCGTGCTGAGGCTGAGTACGTGGTGCACCAAATCGAGCAGATGATTGGCGGAACAAGCTA
The DNA here is from genome assembly GCA_963774265.1 of uncultured Chloroflexia bacterium. Lineage (GTDB taxonomy): Bacteria > Chloroflexota > Anaerolineae > CG2-30-64-16 > CG2-30-64-16 > JALOOB01. The sequence goes on from CAVZDU010000001.1 coordinate 1,288,159, forward strand.
CTTTTCGCTCGATTCAGGCCGGCTGGCCGGCGATGTCTCCTTCCAGGCGCACTCCTTCGCGGATTTCGCAGTGCTCTATCGATTGAGCGCCCAGAGCCGGCTCCTCATCGAGGCTCTCGAGCGCTCCGGCATGCCGTACCAGACGATCGGGCAGACGCCGTTGGCGGGTTATGCGGATGTGCGGGAGGTCCTGGCGGCCTTGTGGTTTGCCTACCAGACGACGGTCCCAGATGCCGGTTTCCCAGGTGCTGGATTCCCAGGTGCCCGGCACTTCAGCGATCCAAGGATCGCAAGTGCCGGGCACCCACTCAAGGGGCGCCTACTCAAGGTGACCAGGCTGCTCGCGGAGATCGGCCCGAGGCCGCCTGTGGTCCGCCTCGTCGAGCGCCTGGCCCAGGTCCTGGGCGTCGGCCGCGATGGGGCGGCCAGCCGGATGGAGCAACTGGCCCGGCTCGCGGGCCCGTTCGGAGATCGCCTGGGCGATTTTCTCGAGGCGATGGCGTTGCATCGGGAAACCGATGCCTACGACCCGCGCGCGGACCGGGTGACCTTGATGACGCTGCACGCCGCGAAGGGCCTGGAGTTCCCGGTGGTGTTTGTGGTGGGGTGCGAGGAGGGGCTGCTGCCCTATTCCCGCAGGGATGAGGCGCCCGATGTGGATGAGGAGCGCCGGCTTTTCTACGTGGGCATGACCCGCGCCCAGCAGAAACTGGTGCTGTGCCATGCCCGGCGCCGGATGCTATTCGGACAGACGACGGAGAACGCGCCGTCGCGTTTCGTGGGTGATATCGAGTCGGCGCTGAAGGCGGTGCAGGAGATTGGGGAACGGCGGCGCAGCGTGAGAGAGTCTGAGTCGCGTCAACTGGCTCTCTTCTAGTAAGAGGTGCCCCGCACTGGCGATCCTGCGGATCGTTAAAGTGCCGGGCACTTGGCGTGCCATGGCGCCATCTCACCAGGATTCAGCTACAATCTCTCTATGCCGAACCCACTCACCATGTACGGCAAAGTAAGGGCGACCGGTGTAGGGGCGACCGGGCGATGCTGCGATCCAGGGATCGCTGCATCGTTGTCGCCCCTACACGCTAAGGAGATCGACATGCTTTCGATTGCGGCAACCGATGAATGGCGCAACGCCCATCCCGGAGCAACCATAGGTTTGCTGGAGCTGGCGGGCGTGGAAAAGGCTCAGTCGCGATCCGGCTTGGAGGGGCGAAAACGAGAAACGGAAGCGAAGTTGAGAGAACGCTATCGGGGCTTCACGCGGCAGGACTTTCTGGCGCTGCCCGTGATGGCAGCCTACGAACAATACTATAAACGCTTCAACAAGACGTATCATGTCCAGCTCCAGGTTGAGTCCATCGTGCTGAAAGGCAGGAACCTGCCTGACGTGTCTCCCCTGGTCGATGCCAACTTCACCGCTGAGGTGGAGACCCTGATCCTGACGGCCGGACATGATGTCACAAAGTTGCGTGGGGCAGTCTCCATGGACGTGTCCTTCAAGGACGACACCATGACGCTCATGAACGGCGCCGCCAAAGTCATCTATGCGGGCGATATGGTCATGAGGGATGCCGGCGGCATCTGTTGTTCGATCATCTACGGGCAGGACAATCGGTCTCCCATCTCTATGGAGACTTCTCAAGCCCTGTATGTGGCTTATGCCCCTGCTGGTGTTCCGGCGGAACTCGTGGATGCTCAATTGCGGAAAATCGAGGAAAACGTCCGGCTATTCTCACCTACTGTCGTCGTCGAGCAACTCCGTCTCCTAAAGGCGTAGGCGGCCTGACAACGAGGGCGTCGCGCCGGCGGTCTGCTCGCCGGCGACCTGCTCCTGCTCATCGGTGTTCTCATCATGGTCGCCTTCACGCGTGACTCTTCCAACTGTGCGCCACGAGCGGGAGAATCGGAACGATCGACTTCTTGCGCGAGAGCACGCCACCCACGATACCCCGACGTGCGGCGACGACGTCTGTAGGGGGCGAACGACGATGCGCAGCATCGCCGTGTCGTCCCTACCCGGCATAGGCTACCGCCGAAACGATCGGGTCGGTGTCCGGGTTCTTGTGGCCGACAACAAAGATCTTGCGTTCGCTCATAGGTCCCAAGCATCTCCATTTCAGATTTGACAAGCGAATCGTGAAAATGGCCCGAAGCTTGACCACAGGCGAATCGTAAGGCGTGGAGACTCTCTTTATCCCAGAGGTGCCCGGCACTTGCGATCCTTCGGATCGTTAAAGTGTCGGGCACCTAGCGTGGAGGTGGGTTAGCGCAGGGCCAGCGTTCCCAGTGTGCTCACGGCCTGCTGGATGGCCTGCATCCAGGGGAACTGCCAGAGGCCCAGCACCAGTGTGGCTGCAACGGCGATGATGACCGTGGCCCAGACAGGCCAGCCCGGCTGGGGCACCTCTCCCACAGGGATGGTTCCCAAGGCTTCGGCCGGCCGCGCGCCGGCCATGAACATGGTCACGGTGACCCGCAGGTAGTAGTACGCGGCGATCGCGCTGTTCAGCACGGCGATGATGGCCAGCCAGGCGAGGTTTGCCTGCACCGCCGCGCCGAAGACGTAGAGCTTGCCGAAGAAGCCTGCGAGCGGTGGGATGCCGGTCAGCGCGAACATGAGGATCGCCATGAGCACGGCCATCCCCGGCTGGCGGCTCGACAGCCCCGTGATCCGTTCGAGGGACACGTCATTCTCATCCCGGCGCTGCACCGCCAGCAGGACCGCGAACGCGCCCAGGTTCATAAAGGTGTAGGCCAGCAGGTAGTAGAGCGCGGCCTGCGCAGCCTGGCTGGTGCCGGCAGCCAGGGCGACGAGGACGTAGCCGGCGTGTGCGATGCTGGAGTAGGCCAGCATGCGCTTGAGGCTGGTCTGGCGCAGCGCGGCCAAGTTGCCGAGGGTCATGGTGAGCACGGCCAGGGCGGCCAAGACGAGCAATAGGGGGCGACCCGGCGATGGGGCGACACGCAGGTCGCCCCCTACGCTGGCCAGGACCCGGATGAGGGAAGTGAAGGCGGCGGTCTTGGTAGCCACGGACATGAATGCGGTCACGGAGGTGGGCGCACCCTGGTACACGTCGGGCGTCCATTGGTGGAAGGGGACCAGCGCCACCTTGAAGCCGTAGCCCACCAGCAGCAGGCCCACCCCGAGGGGCAGCAGCGGCGCGTAGGGGGCGACCTGTGTGTCGCCCCCTACCCCGGTCGCCCCTACCCCGGTCGCGAGCCCCTGGCTGATCTGCGCCAGGTTGGTCGAGCCCGTCGCACCGTAGATCAGCGCGATGCCGTACAGGAAGAAGCCGCTGGCAAACGCACCCAGCAGAAAGTACTTCAGCGATGCCTCAGCCGAACGCGCATCCCGCCGCGCAAACCCCGTCAGGATATACAGCGCCAGCGAGAAGATCTCCAGCCCCAGGAAGATCACCAGGAAGTCGTTGCCCTGCGCCATCGCGATCATCCCCGCGCTCGCCAGCAGGATCAGTGCGTAATAGGGTCCGGGCCGCCGGGTGAAGTCCGCGGTGCGTTCCAGCGCGAGGAGGATGGCCAGGGCCGCGGCGATGAGGATCGCGGCCGCGGCGAAAATGCCGAGCCCATCCGCCAGTGCCATGCCGCCCACGATTGAAGATTGCAGATTGAAGATTTGGCCGGGCCACTGGGAGATCGTGGCCGCCAGGCTGCCCACCACGGCCAGGAGGCTCCCCCAGGCCAAGCCACGCTTGCCCGCAGGAGGCAGCACCAGGTCGGCCAGCAGCACCAGCAGGCTCGCCGCCACCAGGATGATCTGCGGTAGGATGGCCAGTAGATTGAATGTCGGTATCGTAATCACAGTTTGCCTCGTCTGGGTCGCAGGGGCGACACGGAGGTCGCCCCCTACTTATCCACCATCAGACTCACCGCGGGCGGCCGCTGGTTCAGGGCCTCCGCCACCGCCTGCGCCGACGGATTAATCTTGTCGAAGAACAGGTTCGGGAAAAGCCCGATGACAAAGAACAGCACGATCAGCGGTGCAAGCGTAATAACCTCGCGCGGCGTCAGGTCGCGGAGCTGCGCGTTCTCGGGCCTGGTGAGCGGGCCGTGCAGCATCAGCCGGATGGCCCACAGCAGGTACCAGGCGGCCAGGATGATCCCCAGCGTGCCGAAGACCGCGAAGACCGGGTTGGCCTGGTACGCGCCGAGCAGGATATTGAACTCACCCACGAAGCCGTTCAGCCCGGGCAGGCCCGCGGATGACAGGCTGACGATGATGAAGAGGAAGCCGTAGACGGGCATCTGCTTCCAGAGCCCGCCAAAATCCGCCAGCAGGCGGGTGTGCCGCCGGTTGTAGAGCATGCCGACCATGAGGAAGAGCGCGCCGGTGCTCAGGCCGTGGTTGACCATCTGCAAGGTGGCGCCGGCGATGCCCTGGGGGTTGAGGGCCAGGATGCCCAGCATAACGAAGCCGAGGTGCGCGACGGATGAATAGGCGACCAGGGCCTTGACGTCCTTCTGCACCAGCGCGACCAGGCCGCCGTAGAGGATGCCCACCAGGGCCAGCCCCGCGATCCACGGGACCGCGGCCCGGGTCGCGTCGGGGAAGAGCGGCAGGCAGAAGCGCACGAACCCGTAGGTCCCCATCTTGAGCAGCACCGCGGCCAGGATCACCGAGCCGCCAGTGGGCGCTGCGACGTGTGCGTCGGGCAGCCAGGTGTGGAACGGGAAGAGCGGCACCTTGATGGCGAAGGCCAGCGCAAAGGCCAGGAAGAGCCAGAGCTGCAGGTCCGGGCCGAGGCTGAGCCGCTGGAGCTCGAGCACGTCGAAGGTGCCGCCCTGCCCGTGGAGCACCAGGATGGCCACCAGCATCAGCGCGCTGCCGGCGAAGGTGTAGAGGAAGAATTTGAGGGCCGCGTAGATGCGCCAAGACATGACCCGGCCCAGGAAGGTGTATGTGCCGTGGGGATCGCCCCAGCCGCCGATGAGGAAATACATCGGGATGAGGGTCAGCTCCCAGAAGACGTAGAACAGCACCAGGTCCAGGGCGACAAAGACGCCGACCATGCCCGCCTCAAGGGCCAGCATCAGGAACAGGTAGCCCTTGAGGCCCTTCTCTACACCCTCCCACGAGAAGATCAACACCAGCATCGTAATCAGCGTGGTGAGCAGGACGAGGAAGAGGCTCAGCCCGTCAACGCCCAGGAAATACTGGATGTTGAACTGGGGCACCCAAGGCAGCCGCTCGACGAACTGCATCCCCGCCTCGCCCGCCTGCCACCAGGCAAACAACAGGCAGGACACGGCAAACGTGGCCGCGCTGACCGCGAGCGCCCACCACTTCTGCAGCCGCGCTCCCGGCAGCAGCAGCAGCACCAGCGCCCCCGCCAGCGGCAGGAAGGTGATGATCGACAGTAACGGTAAATTTGAGATCATATTCTCACCACAAAGGACACAAAGACGGTTGCAAGTTACAGGTTGCAGGTTGCAGGTTGCAGGTTCCAACCTTCAACCGTACGGGTGGTCGCCGTTGCGGCGATGCTGCGCATCGCGCAACGCCGTCACCGCCCGATCTTCAATCCTCACTTCGCCATCACCAGCCACGCGGCCACCGCGACCGCGCCAAACAACATCGCCAGCGCGTACAGGCCGACCATGCCGGTTTGCAGGCGGCGGACCTGGCTGCCGGCCCAGCCGGTGAGGCCGGCGAGGCCGTTCACCGCGCCGTCGATGCCGCCCTTGTCGAAGGTGGCCGCGAACCACTCGCCGAGGGCCCGCAGGGGCCCGACGACGATCATGTTGTAAGCCTCGTCGACGTAGTATTTGTTCTCGACCAGCCTGGTGAGCGGGCCAAAGGCCGCACGGGCGCGCTTGGGCAGGTCACGGTCCGCGACGTACGCCCGGTAAGCCAGGAACGCACCGGCCAGGGCAACGAGGGCCGAGACGGCCAGCAGGACGAGTTCGATGATTGAAGATTGAAGGTTGAAGATTGAAGATGGCGCGGTCCCTCCCGCATGCGCCCCTCCCTGAAACACCGGCTCCAGCCAGCCGTCGATGGCCGAGATGGACGGCAGGCCGACGTAGCCGGCGAGGATCGCGCCGATGGCCAGGATGATCAGGGGCACGGTCATGACGGCCGGCGATTCGTGCGCATGGCTGAAGAGCTTCTTGTCCCGCTCCTGGCCCCAGAAGGCCATGAAGACCATGCGGAAGGAGTAGCAGGCGGTGATGAAGGCGGTGATGATGCCGACGACCCAGAGCGGGACCGCGTGCTCGAAGGCGTAGAAGAGGATGGCGTCCTTGCTGAAGAAGCCCGACAGCAGGGGGATGCCGGCCAGCGCGGCCGCGCCAATGAGGAAGGTCCAGTAGGTCGTGGGAAGCACGGCACGCAGGTTGCCCATTTTGCGGATGTCCAGCTCGCCGTGCAGGGCGTGCATGACGCTGCCCGCGGCCAGGAAGAGGAGCGCCTTGAAGAAGGCGTGGGTCATCAGGTGGAAGATTCCCGCGGCATAGGCGCCCACGCCGACCGCGACGAACATGAAGCCAAGCTGCGAGACGGTGGAGTAAGCCAGGATGCGCTTGAGATCGGTTTGGGTGAGGGCGATGGTGCCCGCGATGAATGCGGTGGCCATGCCGACCCAGGCGACCCAGTTGCCCGTGGCCGGCGCCAGGTCGAAGAGCGTGGCGGAGCGGGCGATCATGTAGACGCCGGCGGTGACCATGGTGGCGGCATGGATCAGCGCAGAGACCGGGGTGGGGCCCTCCATGGCGTCGGGCAGCCAGACGAACAGGGGGATCTGCGCGCTCTTACCGGTGGCGGCCAGGAGCATGAGCATGGTGGCGGTCATGACGGCGGCGTTGCCCGCGCCCCAGACCTCAGGCGCGGCCCGGAAGACCTCGGTGAACTGCAGCGAGCCGAGCCCCGTCCAGATGATCATGATGGCCAGCAGGAGGCCGAAGTCGCCGATGCGGTTGACGATAAAGGCCTTCTTGCCCGCGTCCGCGGCCGATGGTTTCTCGAACCAGAAGCCGATGAGCAGGTAGGAGGCCAGGCCCACGCCTTCCCAGCCCACGAACATGAGCAGGTAGTTGTTCGCCAGGATCAAGGTCGTCATCATGAGGATGAAAAGGTTGAGGTAGGCGAAGTAGCGCGGGTGGCGCGGGTCGTCGTGCATGTAGCCGGCAGAGTAGACGTGGATCAGGAAGCCGATGCCGGTGACGACCAGGGCCATGGTCACGGAGAGCTGGTCGACCAGCAGCGCGACGTCAACGCTGAAGTTGCCCACGACCATCCAGCGCCAGAGGGTGACCTCATGGCTGCGCTCCTCCGCGGGCAGGCCGAGCAGCTGGATAAAGAGGGTCACGGCAACGGCGAAGCTGAGGAAGACCATGGCGGGCGCGAGGAAGCCCACGGCGCGGCGGCCCAGCCGTGTGCCGAGAAAGGAGACGATGAGCGCACCCAGCGCTGGAAAGGCGAGTATCAACCAGGCGTAGTCAAGCATGCTGTCAGCCCTTCAACAGGTTTATGTCTGCGATGTTGGTTGTATCTCTGTGCCGGATCGCAGCCATGACGATGGCCAGGCCGACCGCGACTTCGGCGGCCGCGACGACCACGGCCATCAGGACAAAGATCTGGCCGTGGAGTGACAGGAAGTGACGCGCGAGCGCGGCGAAGGTGAGGTTCACGGCGTTGAGCATCATCTCGACGGACATGAAGATAATGAGTACATTGCGCCGCAGCACGACACCCAGCGCGCCGATGGTGAACAGCACCGCGCTCAGGATCAGGAAGTAGGTGGTTGGGACCATAGGTCGATACTCTCTTTTGTTAGTGCTCTCAGGTGCCCGCTCTCAGGTACCTCAGGTGCCCGGCACTTGCCAAGTGCCGGGCACCTCTTATTGCGCCTCTTATTCCGCCGGCCGCGCCAGCACCACCGCGCCAATCATGCCGACCAGCAACAGCACCGAAGCCAACTCAAACGGCAGCAAATAATCGGTGTACAGCACCGCGCCGATAGCCTGCACGCTGCCCTGCCCAAACGCCGCGGCATCACCCTGGACGGGGTTGAGCTGGCCGGTCAGCAGGCCATACCCCACGGTGGCCAGGAGGAGCGCGCCCAGGACCAGCGCGGTGATCTGCGGCCAGCGGAACCGCTGGGCCAGCGGCTGGCTCCGGTCGCGGATGTCGGTGAGCTCGCCGCCACCCAGGAGCATCACAACGAACAGGAACAGCACAACGATCGCGCCGCCGTAGACAATGACCTGAACCACGGCGAGGAATTGCGCCTGCAGCATGATGTAGAGCGCGGCCAGCGACGCGAAGTTCACCAGCAGGAAGAGCGCGCTGTAGATGGGCCGGCGGCTGATGATGACCCCGGCCGCGGCTACGATGGCGATGAGACTAAAGACGATAAACAGGAACATGCCCACCTCTACTCGGCGCGAACGACCACGTTCGGGGTGGTCGGTTTGAGCAGCTCTTCTTTGGTCCACAGGAAGCCGTCGCGCGTGTAGACCGCGGTCTCGAATTCGTGGCCCAGAACGACAGCCTCCACGGGGCAGGCGGTCTCGCAGTCGCCGCAGTAGATGCAGCGCATCAGGTTGACTTCCCACACACTGGCGTAACGCTCGTCGGGGCTGACCGGGTGCGCCGGGTCATTTTCCGCGGCCTCGACGTGGATGGCCCCGGTGGGGCACGCGGCCTCACACAGCATGCAGCCGATGCAGCGCTCCAGCCCGTTCTCGTAGCGGCGCAGCTCGTGCCGCGCGCGGAAGCGTGGGTAAACCGCGGCCGGCTCCTCGGGATATTGGGATGTGATCTGGCCCCGGAACAGGTTGGTCAGCGTCACGCGGAAACCCTTCAGGATCTCAACCGCGCCCTTGATGGAATCAGTTACGGTCATTCAGATACCTCTACACCAGCGTCACAATCACCGCCGTGATGGCCAGGTAGACCAGCGCGACCGGGAACAGGAACGTCCAGCAGAACCTGAGGAGCTGGTCGTAGCGCGGGCGGGGCACGCTGGCGCTCACCCAGATGAACAGGAACACCATGACCATGATCTTGGCCACGAAGTAGCCCAGGCCCAGGATCGGGAATTGCTCGACGAACGGGCCGCGCCAGCCACCGAAAAAGACGGACACGGCCACCGCGCTCGCGCCCAGGATGTGCAGGTATTCGGTCATGTAGAAGAGCGCGAACTTGATGCTGCCGTACTCGGTCGCGTAGCCCGAGACAAGCTCGTTCTCGGTCTCCGGGAAGTCGAACGGCTTGCGGGTGGTCTCGGCCAGCATGGTGATGAAGTAGAAGGGGAAGGCCAGCCATATCCATAGCCACAGCCACCAGGGCCGGTTCATCGCGACGATCCGGTTCAGGCTCAGCGTGCCGAAGCCGTCCGCGGTGCCCAGGGTCGTGGTCAGGATCAACGCGATGAGCAGGATGCCCATGGGCAGCTCGTATGAAAGCATCTGGGCGCTGGTGCGCAGCGCGCCGAGCAGGGAGTATTTGTTGTTGCTGGCGTAGCCGCCCAGGATGATGCCGTAGATGCCGATGGCGGCCGCGGCCAGGACCCACAGGAAGCCGATGTTGACGTCGGCCACCTGGAGGGGAATCTGCCGGCCGAACAGATTGAGCGTGGGGCCGACCGGAACCACCGCAAAAATGAGCAGCGCGGGCGCGATGGCCAGCGCGGGCGCAACGACGTAGAGCAATTTGTCAGCGCGCGGGGATGATTTCCTCTTTGAAGATCATCTTGAGTGCGTCCGCGATCGGGTGGCCCAGGCCGAATTTCCACGCGCGGTTCGGGCCGATGCGCAGTTGGAAGCGCCCAATCATCTTGCGCTCGAACAGGGTGAGGTAGGCAAAGCCGGTCAGCAGCACTACCACGAGCACGAGCGATGTGATTGCCGGGATGAGAATGAGGCCGATCCAGTCCATGCCGTTACTCCAGCGAAGCGTGATCGAGCGCGATGGTGACGGAGACCGGTTCTCCGCGGCCGGCGCCGAGAGTCTCGGCCGGGAGGCCGGTCAGGCCGTAGGGCATCCAGGCAGCGCCGGCCGGCATTGCTGGATCCGCGCGCAGTTCGACGGTGACGCTGGCCAGCGCGGAGGTGACGGTGGCCAGGGTGACGATTGAAGATTGAAGATTGACGATTGAAGATAGGTCGGCCGGGTTGAGCGCGATGAATGGCGCCGGGATCTTCGCCCGGACCTGCTCGGCCGCGTGCTGCATCAGCACCCCGCCGTCCCACAGGATGGGGCCGGCGATGAGATTGAAGGATGAAGGTTGAAGGTTTGAAGGTTGAAGGTCATTCTCACCAATCTTCAATCTGGAATCTTCAATCTTCAATCCGTACCCTTCCCCCGCCCACTGCCGCCCCTGGTCGGTGAGCGCGTCCCAGCGCAGAGCTGCGTAGACGGGGACGGCTTTGGTGATTTCTTCGAGCACGGACTGGGCGCTGGCGTAAGTCCAGGGTTTGGCCGCGAAACCGGTCTTGGCGGCCTGCGCGTGCTTCTTTCGCTTCCAGTCGGGGACCGCAGCGGCCCCCTGCGCTCCTGCGAGCGCGGGCGTTGGCGCCTCCACGGCGTCGCGGCCCTGAGTCGCCATCCAACGCTCGGCCAATCGGGTCAGGATCGCCCAGCCGGGCAGCGCATCCCCCACCGGCTCAATGCCGGCCGGGCCGCGCTGGACGCGACGCTCGAGGTTGGTGTAGGTCCCATCGGACTCGGCCCAGGATGTCGCTGGCAGGACCACATGCGCGAGCCGGGCCGTCTTGGTCAGGAACAAGTCCTGAACCACCAGGAAGCCCAGCTTAGCCAGCGCCTCAGCCGCCCGCGCGGATGCGCCGGGGTCCGCCTCAATAACGTACAGCCCTTTCACGCCGCCTTCGAGCATCGCCGTGTAACTCAGTCCGGGCTCCGCGGGCGGCTGCACCCCCCACAGCTTGCCCAGCCGTTCGCGCACCGCGGCATCGCCCACCGGGAGCTGGCCGGGCAGGCTGTCGCTGACCACGCCCATGTCGCGCAGACCCTGGCCGTTGGGCTCATGGCCGATGTACGCGAGCTCACCGCGGCCGAGGAGCGCGGCGATGTTGTTCAGCGCGCTGACCGTCAGCCGCCCGCGCTCCCCGCGCGCCGCGTCAGGGCCGTAGATGAACAGCGGCGATTTGGCGGCGACGAGAAGATCGGCGGCGCGCCGAATGAAAGATTCAACGTAGGGGGCGACCTGCGTGTCGCCCCTGCGCCCCCCGGCGCCCGCCATCTGGCTGACCTGTTGCGGCCTGCCGCCCCGCGCATGTGGATCCGCTTTCGGCGGCGCGACTTTGGCCGCCTGCAGCAGCGACGCGATCTCGTTCAGCGCTGCCGCTTCACCCCCTGGCTGCACCGCGATGGTCGCGCCCTTGCCGTCATCGGTGTACCGCGCGAGCTCGATGCGCCGCGGATTGAGGATGATCAGCTTCGCGCTCTTGCGCCGGACCGCCCGCTTGATGTGCAGATCGAGCACCGGCGTCGCCTCGCTCGGATCAAACCCCACCAGCACTATCACATCGCTCTCGCCGATGTCGGCGATCGCCGAGAGCCCGGTCGGTGCTGCCCGCACACCCGCCCCTTCCGAGAAGTCGACGTTGTTCGTGCCGACCAGGCCGCGGAAGAACTTCTGGAACAGATATGCGGCCTCGTTCGAGATCCGGCCGCCCGCGATGCCCCCGATGGGAGCACCCCCGGTGGGGGCACCCCCATGGGGGCAATAGCCCTGAAGCCCTCCACCACAGCCGCCAGCGCCTCATCCCAACTGGCCGGCCGCAGTGCACCGTTCTCCCGGATCATCGGCGTCTTGAGCCGCTCCGGGTGGTCGACGTGCTGGTGCAGGAAGCGCCCCTTATCGCAGATCCACTCGTCGTTGACCGCCATGTTCTCGCGGGCTACGATGCGGCGCAACGTATGCACCCGCTCGTCCAGGCGCAGGTTGCAGCCCACGGGGCAGTGGGTGCAGATGCTCGGTGTCTTGCGCAGCTCCCAGGGGCGGTACTTGAAGCGGGCGACCCGGTTGGTCAGCGCGCCGACCGGGCAGATGTCGATGATGCTGCCCGAGGTCCTGGCGTCCACCGGCTTGCCGGGAAACACATCGATGAGCGTCTCGCCCCCGCGCTCGAATAGCCCGATCTGCGGCTTATCTTCCCACTCTTCGAGGTAGCGGATGCAACGCCAGCACAAGATGCAGCGCTCCTGGTCCAGCATGATCAGATCGCTGATGGGGTAGTGCTTCTTCTTGCGCCGCTTGGCCTCGATGAACTTGCTCGCACCCGGCCCGTATTCCATCGTGTTGTCTTGCAGCGGGCACTCGCCGCCCTTATCACAGATCGGGCAGTCGAGCGGGTGGTTGATCAGGATGAAGCCGAGCACCGCCTCGCGCGCCTCCCGCACCGCCTCACTGTTCGTCACGACGACCATGCCCTCGCTCACGCGCACCGTGCAGGCTGTATCCAGCCGGCTCCCGCGCGGCCCGGGGAACTCCACCAGGCACATCCGACACGCGCCCAGCGGGTCCAGCTTCGGGTGCGAGCAGAAAATCGGAATCTCAACCCCCGCCGCCTTCGCCGCGTCGATCACCAGCGCCCCCGCAGGGACCTGGACCTTGATGTCGTCGATGGTCACATTGACCAGATCTGCCATACGTTTCCCCTTGGCGATTACAGATTGAAAATTGAAAATTGAAGATTGAAGATGACGAGCCCGATCTTCAATCTGTAATCTTCAATCTTCCATCCGCTACCGTTTCATCGTCGGCGCGTTATACTGCTCCTCGAGCGGCAGCGCCGGCTCCGTCACCCCGGACGGCGCACCCGCGTCGGGCCGGTACGTGGGCCGGATCGGGATCACAAACTGCCTGGACGCCGCGGCGATCGCCGCCTCGAACTCGGGGCGGAACTTCGCCAGGTTGCTCTGCAGGCCCCAGACCGCCGCGTACGAGAACGGGCAGAAGCTCTTCCCCGCGATCATGTCCGCGATGTAGAGCATCAGAGCGATGTCGTCCGTGCGGCCCTCGCCCCGCTCCACGCGCTCCAGGATGTCCTCCAGCCAGCCCGTCCCCTCCCGGCACGGCGTGCACTTGCCGCAGCTTTCCTCGCGGTAGAACGCGATCGTCCGCCGCGCCACCTCGACCAGGCTCTGGTTCTGGCCGATCACGATCACCGCGGCCGCGCCGAGGCTCGATCCGGCTTTCGTGATGCTGTCGAAGTCCATCGGCGTGTCCAGCTGGCTCTCGTCCAGCATCTGCATTGACAGCCCGCCGGGGATGATCGCCTTCAGGCCCCCCGCATCCTCGGTCAGCCCGCCCGCCCAGTCATAAACCAGCTCGCGTAGCGTCACCCCGTGCGGCAGCTCGTACAGCCCGGGCTTCTGGACCTGGCCGCTGATGCCGTAAATGCGGAAACCGGTGCTGCTGGGCGGGCCCCACTGCCGGTACCAGTCCGCCCCGTTCCTCAGCACGTGCGGCACATTGGCGATCGTCTCCACGTTGTTCACGATCGTCGGCTTGCCGTACAGCCCCGAGACCGCCGGGAAGGGCGGCTTGAGCCGCGGATGGCCCCGGTAGCCTTCCAGCGAGGACAGTTGCGCCGTCTCCTCGCCGCACTCGTACACGCCCGCGCCGCGGTGGACCACCACCTGTAGGGGGCGACCACGATGCGCCGCATCGCCGTGTCGCCCCAGGCGACCGGACGACGGGGCGACACGCAGGTCGCCCCCTACGTCCCGCCCTAGGTCGCCCCCTACGTCCCGCCCTAGGGCGCCCAGGATCCCCGCCGCCTCAGCCTCCGCGATCGCGCCCTCCAGCCGCTGCGCCGCAAAATAATACTCCCCGCGCACATAGATGAACGCCCGCTCGGCCTCGATCGCATAGCATGTCAGGATGATCCCCTCCAGCAGCTGGTGCGGGTCATACTCCATAATCATGCGGTCCTTGAACGTGCCCGGCTCCGATTCATCCGCGTTGACCACCAGGTAGCGCGGAGTGACCCCCGCGGGAAGAAAGCCCCACTTGACCCCCGCCGAAAACCCCACGCCCCCGCGCCCCCGCACATTCGCCGCCTTCATCTCCTCGATCACCTGGCCGGGCGTCTTACCGCCGAGAACCGCCTGCGCGGTCTCATACCCGCCCCCCGCGCGATACACGGCCAGCGTGTGCGAATCCGGTTTATCCACATTGGCGAGCAGGAAATTCGTGTCCGGCCGGCCGCCGTGGCGGAACGGACCGGTCGGCCAGCGCTCCGTCGTATCGAAGCCGTGGCCCGACACAATCAGCGCCAGCGCCTCGTCGACCTTCTCCGGCGTGTCCAGCTCCTCGAAATAGCGGATCCGGCCGGTCTGCCGCTCCGTGGCCATGAACATCGGCGCGGTTGCACACGCCCCCAGGCACTCCACATGGCCCAGCGTGAACCGGCCATCCCGCGTTGTCTGGCCGAAGCGGACCCCCACCCGCTCCTCCAGCGCCCGGGTCAGCTGCCCCGCGCCCCGCAGCATGCACGGCACATTGTCGCACACCTCAATCGTGACTTCGCCCGGCTCGCGGTGCACGTGATACATATGGTAGAAGCTGGCGAACTCGCCCACCTCCGCCGCGTCCAGCCCGAACAGCGCGCCCACCTCCGCGAGCACCTCCGCCGGCAGCCACCCGCGCTCCACCTGCGCCACATACAGCGCCGGCCCCAGCGCGGACCGGGGGACGGGATAACGGGCCTGCAGGGCCCGAATTTCAGCAATAGCTCTATCGGAAAGCACTCAGACCTCCACCTATTACAGATTGAAGATTACAGATTGAAGATCGGGTTCGTAATCTTCAATCTTCAATCTTCAATCGTTAACGGTCAACATCCCCCAACACAATATCGATCGTCCCGATATTAATAATCAGGTCCGCAATCAGCCGCCCCTGCGACATCACATTCAGCGCCTGCAGATTATGGAACGAAGGCGTCCGGTAGCGCAGGCGGTATGGCATCCCCGAGCCATCGCTGACCAGGTAGAACCCCACCTCCCCGCGCGGGCTCTCCACGCACTCGTAGATCTCCCCCTTGGGCGGCGTCATCCCCTCCGTGTTCAGCTTGAAGTGGTGAATCACCGCCTCCATGCTCGTATCCAGCTCCTGGCGCGGCGGCAGCGCCATCTTGCGGTCCGCCGTCCACACCGGGCCCTCAGGCATGTCGGCGAGCCGCGCCAGCCCTTGCTCCACGATCCGCAGGCTCTGGCGCATCTCCTCGATCCGCACCAGGTAGCGCGCATACGCATCCCCGTCCGTCGCCGTCGCCATTTTGAAATCAAAATCCTCGTAACCGCTGTACGGCCGCAGCTTCCGGTAATCCAGCGGCACGCCCGACGCGCGCGCCAGCGGCCCGGATAGCCCCAGCGCCAGGCACTGGTCCGCGCTCAGCTTGCCCACGCCGACCGTGCGCGCCTTCCAGACCGGGTTCTCCGTCATAAAGCGTTCGTACTCATCGAAATGGCTGGGGAAAGTGCGCAGGATATCGCCCACACGCTCGCTGAACGCGGGCGGGACATCGCGCCAGACGCCCCCGGGCCGGATGTAGGACGTCGTCAGCCGTGCGCCGCTGACCAGCTCGAAGATATCCAGCAGCTGCTCGCGCTCGCGGAACGCGTACATCAGCATCGCGTGGCTCATCCCGGACGCGTCCATCACACTCGTCCCCAGCCACAGCAAATGCGACGCGACGCGCTGCAGCTCGGCCATCACCACCCGCAGCACCTGGCCGCGCGGGGGAATCTCCACCCCCATCAGCTTCTCCACGGCCAGCGCATACCCCAGGTTATTGCACATCGACGCGACATAGTCCGACCGGTCCGTGTAGGGCAGGAAATCCTTATACCGGATCGTCTCCCCCTGCTTCTCGAAGCCCGAGTGCAGGTAGCCCAGGTCCGGGTACGCCGCCACCACCGTCTCCCCGTCCAGCTCCACCACCACCCGCAGCACCCCGTGCGTCGCTGGGTGGTGCGGCCCCAAGTTCAGGATCATGTGCTTGTTCCCGTCCGCCTGCTTCGGCGGGACCTGCGGCGCCGCCCGCGCCTCGATGATCTGCTGCCCGAAGCTCTCGAACTCCTCGTCCTCCCACGTCATCGAAAAAGGCACCGTTTCCCCCCCGCGCGGCACGTCCTTGCGCAGCGGATGATTGGGCCAGTCGTGCGGCATCATAATGCGGCGCAGATCGGGATGGCCCTCGAAGCGGATGCCCATCAGGTCGTAGACCTCGCGCTCCGGCCAATCCGCACCGGGCCACAATGACGTCAGGCTGGGGACGGAGACAGCGGATTGCAGATTGGAGATTGAAGATTGGGTGGCGGCCGTGACCTTCTCCCTCGCCAGCGCGGGGACCTTGAGGCTGATGCGCTGCGCGGTCGTGGGGGAAAAGAGCTGGTAGACCGTCGTGAAGCGGGCTGGGCCCGCGTGGCCGGGATACTCGCTCCAATCCACCGAAGTCACGTTGGACAGGTGGCGGTAAGCCAGCTGGGCATCATCCCGCAGCAGGCGCGCGACGCCGACCAGGTCCTCCGGCCGGATGGTCAGGGTCGTTTCACCTCGATGCGTGGCGGCGCCCAGGATAGCGGCGGGGAAGCGGCCGCGGATCTTATCGACGGCCGCCAGCGCCGCGGCTCCATCCGGGATTGCGCCATCCGGGATGGCAGCGACATCGGGGGTGGGAGTCATGCGGAACCTCCGGCCTTGTTGACCGAATCTTCAATCTCGTCGTACCGTCGATCCCGGAACTTCTCCGTCGCGATCTTCTGCTGCAGCAGCGTGAGCGCGTAGAAAAGCGCCTCGGGCCGCGGCGGGCAGCCCGGCACATATACGTCTACCGGCAGGATCTTATCGACGCCCTGGATAATCGCGTAATTGTTGAAGGGCCCGCCCGCGCTCGCGCAGATCCCCATCGCGATCACCCACTTCGGCTCGAGCATCTGGTCGTAGATGCGCTTGATCACCGGCGCCATCTTCTGGCTGACCCGGCCGGACACGATCAGCAGGTCCGCCTGGCGCGGCGACGCGCGGAAGACCTCCGAGCCGAAGCGCGCGATATCGAAGCGGCTGCCGCCCGCCGCAATCTGCTCGATCGCGCAGCAGGCCAGGCCGAACGTGAGCGGGTAGATCGAGTATTTGCGCCCCCAGTTGACCGCTTTCTCCAGCGTCGTCGTGACCAAGCCCTCAGCGGGCAGTTTTTCTTCGAGACCCATGCGTATCTCCATTACCGATTGAAAACTACAGATTGAAGATTGCAGATTGCGGCGGAATCTTCAATCCTTATTCTTCAATCTTCAATCGCCTCATTGCCATTTGAAGGCGTCGTTTTTCCATGCGTAGATGAAGCCGACGAGCAGGATGACGACGAAGATGGCTATTTCGATGAGGCCGAAGAGGCCCAGTTTGCGTGCGGCGACGGCCCAGGGATACATCAGGATGACCTCGACATCGAAGAGGATGAAGAGGACTGCGATGACGTAGAACTGGACAGGGAAGCGGCGCCTGGCGTCACCGAAGGGAAGGATGCCGGACTCGTAGGGTTCGCGCTTGGCGGGGTTGTGGCGTTTGGGGCCGAGGAGGGCGGATACGCCCAGCGCGAACGCCGCGAACCCGAAAGCCACGACGACCATCACAAGAATAGGAAGATAGCCTTCTGGCATGTCTTGCTCCGAAAAAGCCTCATGAATGTGAGGTGGATGAAGATCCAGGCTGGCAGCGCATGGCGTAGCCCACCCTCGCGCGCTGGCGAAGTCTATCACGAATGATTTGGGCTTGTCAAAACATAATCTTTCTGGCCGATCCTTTCTGTAACGATAGTCACAAATATTTTCACGCTGCACGCTTTGCGTTCTAATTACGATCATGCTACAATGCGCACGTTCTGTGCCGGGTGTCTCAGTTCCTCTCTCCGGCGTAGCCACATAGGAACGGCCTTCACCGCAAGCGCTCGGCTTTTGGCGCGCGCTGCCCAAAGGAGGGTTGACCGTGCTCTCGCAGTACGCATTTATCGGTGTCTTTGCCATTATCACTTTCGGGCTGCCTGTCATTGGCTTGGTCATGGCGTGGCTGCTCCGTCCCAAGAAACCCAACCCAGCCAAGAACGCTACCTATGAATGCGGCATGGAGACCATCGGTGACACCTGGGTTCAGTTCAAGGCACAGTACTACTTGTATGCCCTGGTGTTCGTGGTTTTCGATGTTGAAGCCATCTTCGTTTTTCCCTGGGCTGTGGCTTACGACAAGCTGGGTCTCTATGCCCTGGTCGAGATGGTGCTCTTCGTGCTAATCTTGCTGGGCGGCCTGCTTTACGCCTGGCAGAAGAAAGCGTTGGAGTGGCATTGATATGGACTACGTGCTTGATTTCTTCGTCAACCTGGGCCGCTCCTGGACAAATTGGCTGAGTGGTTTCCTGCCTGAGTGGGGCGTCACCACAATCAATTACATTGTGATCGGCATCATTCTCGTTTTGATGCCGGTGATCGCCACCCTAACGCTGACCTGGATGGAGCGTAAAGTCATCGGCCGCATTCAAAATCGCCTTGGGCCGAACCGGGTGGGCCCCTGGGGTCTCTTCCAAGCCATCGCGGACGCGGTGAAGATGCTGATTAAGGAAGATATTATTCCCGATGGCGCGGACCGGCCGGTGTTCAACCTCGCTCCGATCCTGATCGCCGGCGCGGCGGGCCTGGTGTGGGCGGTCGTACCTTTCGGTAGGGGGATGATCGGCACCGACCTCAACGTAGGTGTTCTGTACCTGGTTGCGGTCGGCTCGATCACCACCGTCTCGGTCATCATGGCCGGGTGGGGTTCGAACAATAAGTTCGCGCTGATCGGTGCATTTCGCGGCATGGCACAGCTCCTCAGCTACGAAGTCCCGATGATCCTGTCCATCGCCACGGTCGTGCTACTCGCCGGTTCAATGAGCACGATGCGCATCGTTGAGGCGCAACAGATCCCCTTCATTCTCGTTCTGCCGGTGGCTTTCATTGGTTACTTCCTGGCCGCGGCCGCTGAAGTGGGCCGGGCGCCGTTCGACCTGCTCGAAGCCGACTCCGAGATCGTCGCCGGTTATTTTATTGAGTACAGTGGTTTGAAGTTCGGTTGGTTCTATATTGCCGAGTATGGCAACCTGTTTGCAGTTTCGGCGATCACAGCCACGTTGTTCCTCGGCGGCTGGCGCGGGCCGTTCTCCCATGAGGCGCCGGTGCTGGGGCCGCTCTATTTCATCATCAAGACGCTGCTCGTGGTGTTTCTCATGATGTGGATCCGAGGCACGTGGCCTCGTTTTCGCATCGATCAGATGCTGGGCTTTGCCTGGAAGGTGCTGGTTCCTGCGTCGTTGGCGAACCTTTTGTGGGTGGCTATCGTGCTCAAAATCGCTGTTCCGACGATCGTGCAGTGGGCGCTGATGCTTGGCGGCAATCTGCTGATATTGGTGGTCGCCGCAACCATGCTCGGGCGTGCAGCAAAGCGCTATGCCGAGCGACGTAATCATGCACCGCTTTCGTCGGGAGTCGTTTGATCCGCCATTGCTTTGTTTGATGGGGATGCAATCATGCAACAAGTGATGTTCATCGTTCTCAGCGCGGTCACCTTGATCTCTGGGGCGCTGGTCGTGACCACGCGGAGCCTGTTCAGGTCGGCGCTGTGGTTAGTGCTGAGCTTTTTTGGCATCGCAGGGTTGTTTGTCCTGCTAAATGCTGAGTTCCTCGCCGTTGCCCAGATCCCTCATCTATGTCGGCGCCATCTCAACCCTGATCATTTTTGCGATCATGCTGAGCCGCGGGGTCATGGATCCTGAGACTCGGCGTTTCAACGATCAGTGGGGTTTGGTGGCGGGCTTCGGCGCGGTCCTTTTCGTGTTGCTGGCGGCCATTCTGACCCGAGTGCAATGGCCCATCGCCGCCGGTGAGGTTCCCGCTGATGCAATACAGCGTCTAGGCGCCGACTTTGTCGGCCCGTACGTTATTCCCTTCGAAGTTGCCTCTGTTTTGCTGGTCGTCGCCATGATCGGCGCCATCATTATCGCACGTGAGCGGGAGAACTAGCATGGTTCCTCTCACCTGGTATTTGATCGTTTCGGCTGCGCTGTTTTGCATCGGCGCATTCGGTGCGCTGGCCAGGCGCAATGCGGTCGGCGTCCTCATGGGCGTCGAGCTGATGCTTAACGCAGTCAACATCAATCTCATTGCTTTCTGGCGTTACATCAGCGTGGGGCAGATGACCGGGCAGTTGTTCGCCATCTTCGTCATCACCGTGGCTGCTGCTGAAGCAGCAGTGGGCCTGGCATTGATCATCGCGATCTACCGTCAGCGCAGTACGGTGAATGTCGAAGAAATCGACACGATGAAGGGATAGCGCGATGAGCGAACCTGCTGTCACACTGCCGGCTGTCTTCAACCTGACGCTGATCATCCCGTTCCTGCCGTTCGCTGCGTTTGTGCTCATCGTCTTGTGGGCTAACCGCAGCAAGAAGTTGAGCGCGGGATTGGCCATTGGCGGTATCGCGCTTGCCTGGATCGTCAGTTGGGCCATTACCTTTACAACATTCGGTATCGAGCACTTCGGCGAGAACCCCTTCCGCGTGTTCCGCGACTGGCTGCCCACCGGCCGCACCTGGCAGGCGTTCGGCTTCGCCGTCGATCCGCTTGCAGGCGCCATGCTCTTCATGGTGCCGTTTGTGTGTTTTCTGATTTTTGTCTACGCGGTTGGCTACATGGGTGTTGGCAAACCGGAGAGCGAGCACGATGAGCGCGGCAAGCCTGCTGAGCCGGGTCATGTCGATCGCCTCGCTAGCCGCTTCTTCGCATATATCGCCCTATTCGCCACGGGCATGCTGGGCTTCGTGCTGGCAGACAACCTGATCCTGGCCCTGATCTTTTGGGAGGTCATGGGCCTCTGCTCCTACCTGCTCATCGGCTTTTGGTCTGCACGGAAGTATCCGAATCCCAAGCAAATCACACCCAAGGAGGCCGGCCTCAAGGCATTCCTGACTACTCGCATCGGCGACACGGTGATGTTGGCGGGTATGTGGTTGCTTTATGCACGCACCGGCTCGCTCAGCTTTGCGGATATCTTCAAACCTGAGGTGCTGGAGAGCCTGGCCACCTCCACAGTCAACCTCCCCATTGCCGGCGCCACGCCATGGGCTACCTTGATTGCGATCCTGATTTTCTTCGGCGCCATTGGCAAGAGCGCACAGTTCCCCTTGCACGTCTGGTTGCCCGACGCTATGGAAGGCCCCACGCCCGTCTCAGCGTTGATCCACGCGGCGACGATGGTTTCTGCAGGCGTCTACCTGGTCATCCGCACCTTCCCGTTGATGCAGGCGGTCGACCACGGCGCGGCCTTGCGCTTCATTTCGTTCATTGGCGCGTTCACTGCCTTGTTTGCGGCGACGATCGCCCTGTCCCAGAACGATATCAAGAAGGTGCTGGCATATTCGACCATTTCCCAACTCGGCTACATGTTTGCTGCGCTGGGCATGGGCGCGTACGTCGCGGCAACCTTCCATCTGATGACTCACGCCTTCTTTAAGGCGCTTCTGTTCCTCGGCTCGGGCAGCGTGATCCACGGCATGGAGCACGGCCACCACGAGGCTGAACACGCAAGTGCCGGGCACCAAGAAGCCCACGCGGGTGCGGAGCACAACTTCGACCCTCAGGATATGCGCAACATGGGCGGTCTCTTCCGCCGTATGCCGCGCACTGCGTGGACTTTCATTATTGGCGGACTGGCGCTGAGCGGTTTCCCCCTGGTCACAGCCGGATTTTGGAGCAAGGATGAGATCCTGGCCGACGCCTGGGCGCATGACCACACCATCATCTTCTTCGTGCTTGCCCTGGCCGCGCTCTTGACCGCCTTTTACACCGCACGGCAGATCATGATGACTTTCTTCGGCAAGCCGCGCACCGCAGGCAGCCGATCACGCTTCGGAGCACGACAGCATCTTCGCCTGGATGACAATCCCGTTGATGGTGCTGGCGGTCTTCGCGGTGGCCGGCGGCTGGATCGGCATTCCCACTTCCTTCCCGGGATTGGGCGCACTCTCCACGAACCCGTTCCATCACTACATCGGTGGATTGGCTGAGGCGCTACACATCGAGGCGGGAGAGATCGCCTTCAATCCTGTGCCGCTGCTGACTTCGTTGGTGGTGGCATTGGGCGGTCTGTTCTTGGGCTGGGCGGTCTACCGGGGCTACGCGGCACGGGGCCAGAGCGAGGCGCTCGATCCGTTGGCGCGGCCGTTGGGAGGACTGTACAGGGTGCTTCAGAATAAGTACTACTTTGACGAGTTGTACTACAAGGTCTTCGTCAAGGGCAGCCAGCGGCTGGCCAACTGGCTCTTCAAGTTCGATGATTTGTGGGTTATCGATCCGATCGTCGATGGTGTGGGCAGGCTCGGCCGGGGACTGTCCGAAATCGGCCACTGGGCCGATGTCAACATTGTTGATCGCATCGTGAATGGCGCCGGTGAAGTTGCCGACGCGCTGGGGACGGCGCTCCGCAGCCTGCAGACCGGCAAAGCCCAGAATTATCTGTTTACAGTTCTGTTTATGTTGTCTGTTGCGTTGGGCGTGTTCTTGTTGCTGCCCAAGTAATCTATAGGCATTTGTCCTGTGCAACCGGTCCATCGGAGGGGTCTTTGATGAATAACCTGCTGCTGACTCTTATCACCTTCATACCACTTGTCGGCGCGATCCTGACACTGATGCCCTGGGGCGAGTGGCTGCGTCTCGACAAGGCGCGTGAGGAAGGACTCATCAAGCAGGGCGCGATCGCGATCAGCACGCTCCCGCTTGGCCTCTCGATCCTGCTCTGGTTCGCCTACAACAGTGCTGTCGGGAGCATGCAGTTCGAGGTCAAGGTCCCCTGGATAACGGCGGTGAACGTCAGCTACCACGTCGGCGTGGATGGCTTGAGCGTGCCGTTTGTCTTCCTGACCACGTTCCTGACGACCTTGGGGCTGTGGTATTCGGCGCGGACGATCAGGACTCGCGTGCGTGAGTTTTTCTTCCTGTTCATGCTGCTCGAGATGGGCATGCTAGGGGTCTTCGTCTCTCTGGACCTGGTGCTGTTCTATGTCTTCTGGGAGATCGGTCTGGTGCCGATGTACTTCCTGATCGGCATCTGGGGCCAACCAAAAGATCGACCCCAGTACTCAGCCATCAAGTTCTTCCTCTATACGATGGCCGGATCTGTCTTCATGCTGCTAGCCATCCTCGCCATTTATTTCACCACCGGCAGCTTTGACATCCTCGAGGCTCAAGCCGCCCGCCCCTTCGCGGGCAACGTGTTGTTGTCCAGCCTGGCCTTCTTCGCCTTCTTCATCGCCTTTGCAATCAAGGTGCCAAGCTGGCCCTTCCACACCTGGCTGCCCGACGCCCACACGGCTGCGCCGACGGCCGGATCAGTGATCCTGGCAGGCGTTCTGCTGAAGCTCGGCGCCTATGGCATTCTGCGCATTGCGCTGCCGATCTTCCCGGAGGCTGCCCATCGTTACGCCCTTTTGATCGTCGCGCTGGGGGTCATCTCGATCATCTACGGCGCACTTGTCTCCATGGCTCAATGGGATCTTAAGCGCCTGATCGCCTACTCTTCAGTGAGTCACATGGGCTACATCATGCTGGGTGTCGGTGCCGCAGCGTATGCCGTTGGCAATCCGGATTTGATTGATGCGGCCGCCATGGCGCTGAACGGCGCGGCACTGCAGATGTTCACCCACGGACTAAGCACCGGCGCCTTGTTCTTTCTCGTTGGCGTGATCTACGAGCGAGCCCACGTGCGCGACCTGAAGATGTTCGGCGGGCTGAGCGGCAAGTTGCCTTATTACTACGGCCTCTTTGCAGTAGCTGCGTTCACTTCCTTGGGCTTGCCGGGCCTGGCAGGCTTCTGGAGCGAGTTCTTCGTCTTTCGCGGCGCTTTCGCTATCGTGAGCGTCTGGGCGGCCGTTGGTGTGATCGGCATCGTCCTGACCGCAGCCTACATCCTCTGGAAGATCGTGCAATATACCTTCCTGGGTGAGTATGACCCGCATAAGATTGCTCACTGGACCGATGTGGAGACGCGTGCGGAGCTGCACGAGCCCAAGGATCTCGCCATGTTTGAGAAGGTGACGTTGTGGCCGCTGACGATCTTCATGGTCCTGTTTGGCCTGTTCCCGGCGCTGATCCTGGTGTTCTTCAATACGACCTTTGTCAATCTGATGACCGGGTTGGCCGGCAAGTGATGATCCAGGGACGGGAGGCGGTCCTTTGAAACTGACTGATCTTGTTTATCTTTTGCCCGAGGTGATTCTCCTGCTCGGCGCGGCGCTGGTGTTTTTGCTCGACATCCTGTGGTTGCGGCGAGCCATGTCAGCGGACCGGCGTTTTTCGTGGTTGGCCGGTGTCGCGCTGATCGTCTTGCTCGTTGCTGCGCTCGGCCTGATCCCCTCCCAGGGCCAGACAGTCACGATCGCGACGATGCTGTCGGTAGACCCGTTTGCAGTCTTCTTCAAGGCGCTAGCCCTGATGGGCGTGGCTCTGGTGATCCTCATCGCCATGCCCTACCTGAAGGGACGTACGGCGTTTGGCGGTGAGTTTTATGCGCTGCTGCTGATTGTCGCGCTGGCAATCTGCTTCGCGGTGTCTGCGAACAATCTGATCATGATCTACCTCAGCATGGAGTTTCTGAGTATCACCAGCTACGTGTTGGCCGGTTATTTAAGGCAGGACCGGAAATCGGGTGAGGCTGCCCTGAAGTACTTCCTGTATGGCGCAACCGCGTCGGCGGTAATGCTCTACGGCATGTCCCTACTCTATGGGGCCACCGGCACGACGGATCTTGCACAACTCTCGACAGCGCTCGCCGCCCGCGGTCAGGGTGAACTGGTCTGGCTGGTGACCCCTGCCGTCCTGATGCTGATGGTCGGCTTCGGCTTTAAGGCCAGTCTCGTGCCATTCCACCAATGGGTGCCCGACACGTATGAGGGTGCGCCCACCCCGGTCACGGCGTTTTTGTCCACCGCGTCCAAGGCCACCGGTTTCGCGATTTTGATGCGGGTTTTGCTGACCGCCCTGGGCAGCCGGCCCATCGCTGGGACCTGGATCACCCTGCTGGTTGCCCTCTCCGTCCTGACCAT
The DNA here is from genome assembly GCA_963774265.1 of uncultured Chloroflexia bacterium. Taxonomy (GTDB): domain Bacteria; phylum Chloroflexota; class Anaerolineae; order CG2-30-64-16; family CG2-30-64-16; genus JALOOB01. Next base: position 1,313,272 of record CAVZDU010000001.1, read on the forward strand.
GACGCTGGGCAACCTGACGGCCCTGCGCCAAACGAACATCAAGCGCTTGTTGGCCTACTCCTCAATCGCGCAGGCGGGCTACATCCTGATCGGCGTCGCGGCCGTGTCGGCAGACCCCAGACTAACATTCAATGGCATCAACGGTGTACTGATCTATCTGCTCGCCTACCTGTTCACCAATGTGGGTGCGTTCGCAGTGGTGACTGCAATTGAGACGGCCACAGGTAAGGTGGAGTTGAAGGATTACACCGGGTTGATCCGACGCTCACCCTGGTTGGCCGCACTGCTGTTGATCTTCCTGTTGTCGCTGGCCGGCATTCCCCCCACAGGCGGATTCCTGGCGAAGTTCTTTGTCTTTGGCGCAGCCGTGTATCGGCAAATGTGGGTGTTGCTGGCTATCGCGGCGATCAATACGGTGGTGGCCGCGTTTTACTACTTGAATATCGTCCGGTACATGTTCCTGACCCCGCCTGAAGCGCAGGAAGAGCGTGTGTCTGTGTCGCCCGCGTTCGGCGCGGTGCTGGGCATCACCGCATTGGTGACGTTACTGCTCGGCATCATCCCGGGTCCACTCATCGCATGGGCTTCTGATTCGGCGCGTATCCTGCTGGCGGCCTTGCGCTAGGGGGCGCAGCACGCGTAGTGAGTGAAGAGAAGCCACTCCGGCGCCGGCGAGTCCATCGAGAGAGTCGCGGTCGTCAGTTCCTGCGCAACTATCGATTCGATCTGCTCTGGCTGCTGCTTGTTGCGATTGGACTGTTCCTGCTCCTGGAGCGGAGCAATCTACGTGAATCCTTGACCACGTGGGCCAGGGAGGCGGCGCACAAGCTGCTCCAACGTGCGACGGCGCTCGACGAACAGATCAGTGCGTTCCTCGCCCAGGTGTCCATCTCCCACCTGGTCGGTCTTGTGCTCGTCGTGATCGCTGTGGTCGCGTTTCTCTTGCGAGTTCGATGGCGGCTTTTGAACGCGCCCGAACTGACGCAGCTTCGGTGTCCACATTGCGGCGGAGGCCTTCACCGCGTCCATCGCACCGCGACCGACCGGCTCATCGGGTTGTTTGTGCCGGTTCGTCGATATTGCTGCCGGGCCGACGCATGTGGTTGGAAGGGACTGCGCGTCGGTCGCGGCCACGTCATTTCCGAGAGTAAGGGTCTTCGTTCTGCGGTGTAAGGTCCGATGTATCTATGCGTCTGGTTCAACTGATTGAGGCTCTGCCAGGGATCATCTCCCTGACCGGCGATCCCGACACCGACATCTCACACATCAGCTCCGACTCGCGCCAGGTCACGCCTGGCGCTCTTTTTGTTGCGTACCGCGGTGTAGGTGTTGATGGTCATCGCTATATTGCTGATGCGGTTCGCCGAGGCGCGGCTGCCGTGGTTTGCGAGAAACCGACCGCGAATCCAGGAGTGCCGACTGTGCGGGTCACCGACGGCCGCAGCGCCCTAGCGTGGCTGCATGCAGCCTGGTATGGTCACCCAAGCCGGAGTATGACCGTTATCGGCGTTACTGGCACAGACGGGAAGACGACCACGTGCAACCTGATTTACAGTATCCTCAAAGCTGCCGGAATTCGTGCAGGCATGATCAGCACGGTGAACGCGGTCATTGGCGATGAGATCTATGAGACTGGCCTTCACACCACGACCCCGGATTCAGCCGACGTCCAGCGGTTGCTGGCTCAGATGCGGGACGCAGGGACGGAGATCGCAGTCCTTGAGACGACATCGCATGGCCTTGCTCAGCACCGCGTCACCGGCACCGCCTTTGACGTGGCCGTGGTCACCAATATCACACACGAACACCTGGATTTTCACGGCAGCTATGAAGCCTATCGTGATGCGAAGGCAATGCTTTTTCGTTCGCTTGTGGAGATTCAGAACGTAGGGGTGAAGTCGCCTCGCCCCTATGAGGCGCCTAAGACCTCTGTCTTGAACTACGATGATAGCTCGTTTGCGTTCCTGGCCGCGATTCCTGCAGACCGATGCATCGTCTACAGTGAAGAGCAACAGCAGCTGAGGCCGGCTGACCTGGAGTGCCTTGTCGCAACCGGCCCGAAAGTGCTGTTGCGGGCTGCGCACGTTGAGCAGGCCCCTTCGGGTATGTCATTCGAGGTGCAGATGCTCGAGAACGATGCCCTGCTTGAGTCGCTGCACGTCACAACGCGCCTTGTGGGTCGTTTCAATGTGTCGAACGTCCTGGCAGCCGCTGGCGCAGCGCTGGCGCTCAAGATCACTCCATCCCTTATCGCGGAGGGTATAGCCGCGCTTGACGGCGTGGTCGGCCGTATGGAACGTATCGATCGTGGGCAACCTTTCACTGCGATTGTGGATTTCGCTCATACACCTAACGCGCTCGCATCGGCGCTCACCACTGCTCGTGACCTCGTGGAAGAGGGACGGCGGGTCATTGTCGTTTTCGGCAGCGCCGGTTTGCGTGATCGCGAGAAGCGCAGATTGATGGGCCATGTCTCCGCTCAGCTCGCTGACACCGTGGTGATCACCGCCGAAGACCCACGCTCGGAGGACCTTGCAGCGATCATGGCCGAGACCGCCGAGGCAATGGTTGCCCGCGGCCGCATTGAAGGCCGCGATTTTGTCCGGATCGCAGATCGGCAACGTGCGATCCTCCACGCGGTCTGCAACGCAACGCCTGGGGACATCGTATTGGTGTGTGGCAAGGGCCATGAGCAGTCGATGTGTTTTGGTGCAGTTGAGCACCCCTGGCGCGACCAGGACGCGTTGGCCTGGGCGCTAGATCGGTGCATACGGCGGGCGAACGTTCCACCTCCCTTTCAACTACCGACTTGGGAGGAGTGACGGTGCCGCCAGTGACGGCCTGTAATTCAGGGTGATTTCATAGTGCGGGTGCGCCGAATAAATGCAGGGCGCGTTGCGGATGGGCTGCGTAGCAACGGGTGGCGGCGGCGAGATTGCTCCAACCGTGGAAGCGCAGGGTGGAGATGACGGCATTGCGAATGGCCGCCAGGGCTTGGGCTGCGGCGCCGGTATGCACTTGACAGCGATCTTCACCGAAGGTCCCGTCCCGCACGTAGTGCAGGCGATTCTCGATGGTCCAGTGGCCGCGCCAGACCTGCTCCAACTGGTCCGGACCCGCCCAGGCGGCCGGCAAACTGGTCAACCCATAAGTGACCTCGGTTTCGTATTTGCCGGTGCGCTCGTGAATGCGGCGGCAAGTGCGCCGCAGCACTTGGGCTACGCCTGGCCAAGTCAGATATGCATTCAGGGCCGTGGTCGTGACCAGTGTCCGCCGCTCCCAGCGCCCATGCGCCTTGTCGGTCGTACGGTGGGACGCGCACTCGCCCGATTGGCGCGGCAGCGGTGGTTCGTCAAAGACCAACTGGGCGGCCCAGTAGAGCGTCGGCTGATTCTTCTTGAGGATCATCAGGTAGTGGCCCCCCTGATCCAGGATTTGTTGGGCGAGGTGGCGCTGCGTCAGCAGGGCATCCATCGTGGTGATGGTGCCGGTCAGATCGCGACCGGCCAACAAGATCGGAACGGCCGTGATCTCATTGGTTTTGACATCCACGGCCGCTTGGCCCAGGACATAGGCGCTCTCATGGCGCACGAGACTGACCAGAAAGGTATGCTGCCCGTGGGCGCTGGCCCCGCGCACATCCTTGCCGTCGACCGCCTGGGCGCGCAGCACCTGACCCTGGCGGAGCCGAATGGCGCCGCAGGTGACATCCGCCTGATCGAGCGCCTGATGGTACGCCGCCACTTGCTGCTCCAGGCTGTACATGTCGATGTGGGCCACCAACCGCCGCCAGGTCGCCGCACTGGGCAGGCGGGGACAGGCCGGCTGCAGGGTGGTCAACAGCTCGCTGCGCTGGTCACGCGCCCAACCGACCATCGCCAGCACGCTCGTTTGGCCGGCTGCCATTGCCGCCGCCAGCAACGCCAACAGATACGTCCAGGCAAAGCGGCGGCCGCGGGTACAGCGAAAGTCAGGAACTTGGCTCAGGTAGGCCAGCAAGGTAGACTGCAGTGGATCCATCGGGACGAACCTCCTTGTGATTGCTGTCACTGAGATTCTAACCGATGGATCCTTGCCTGGCCCACGTGTGGATGCCGAATTGCCACAAGCGCTGCTACCTGCCGCCTCGGCCGCAACATGACTTCGCCCTGCCTGTAATTTGACACACCTTCTGCAAAGAGTAGAATATTCTAACATCGTGTGACTGCCAACCAATGAAGCGGTGTAACGAGTGAACTGGGAGATTTCGCTCCCAAGGATGCATCAAACAAGGTCATGGATAACGATACAACACCTGGTAGTAGTACCAACAGCGCTGACGGCGATAGTTCGACCGGCAGCAAACCTGAACATAGGGACCGGCCTGTTCCCGGCCACCTCGCAGTGACCCCACACCGGGCGTAATCGCCTCCGTTGGGCCTCCGCTGTGCGGTGGCCGACGAGTTTCAGGCTCTCCCTGCTAATCGACTAAAACCAAACAAATCCGGTCGCCGTGCCCTTGCATGACACCGGCTAACGCGCGTGTCTTGATCGCGCCTTAGCCGTTCGCGGCAGGGACCGACAGGAGGAACCATGATCACGATCTACAAGACCGGGGAACAGGGCCTGGAGGTCCTCGAAGAAATCACCAAGGGCTGCTGGATTAGTGTTATTGATCCGACGCCTGAGGAGCTGGCTCGGTTGCGCGAATTAAGCGTGCCCTCCGAATTCATCACCTACCCGCTGGACCTGGATGAGCGGCCCCGCGTCGAACGCGAGGATGGTGAGACCATGATCCTGCTGCGTGCACCCTTCTATTCAGGCCCGAATACAGATGTGCCATTCACGACCATCCCGATGGGGATTGTGATGGATGGACAATGGATCATGACCGTTTGCCGGCACGATAACGACTTGCTGCGCGAGTTGGCTGCGGGGAAGATCCGGGGGTTATCCACCGCCAAACGCAATCGGTTTATCCTTCAGGTGCTCCTTGCGGCGGCAAGCAAGTACTTGCTTTATCTTCGTGAGATCAATCGCACTGTCGATAACCTGGAGGATCAACTCCAGATGTCGATGCAAAACCGCGAGTTATTGGGGTTGCTGAAATATCAGAAGAGCCTGGTGTATTTTACTACGGCGCTGAAGGCCAACGAGCTCATGATGGAGCGCCTGCATCGGTCGGGCTTCTTTCGCACCTACCCGGATGACGAAGACTTGCTCGAGGACGTTCTGACGGAAAACCAGCAGGCCATCGAAATGACGAACATCGCCAGCAACATTCTCAGTTCGATGATGGATGCCTTCGCTTCGATTATTTCGAACAACGTGAATGCGGTCATGAAGTTCCTGGCTGCCGCAACCATCGTGGTTGCCCTGCCGACGCTCATCGCGAGCCTTTTCGGCATGAACGTACCGCTGCCGTTTCAGGACCACCCGTTAGGATTTGTGTTTGTGCTCGTTGCGGCAGTGGGGGTGTCCGCGATCGTAACCCGGCTGTTCGTGAAGCGAGGCTGGTTCTGATAAGAGTGTGGCGCTGAGATCAGTCGTTTAGCGCATCGAGCGCCTTGTCGAGTGCTGCCAACCGTTGGCTGACCAATTCCAGGCCCAGTTGCGCTGCTTGCCGCACTTCCTGTCGAGGATGGCCCAGATGGGTGCGGTAAGCCTCTTCGGCTCGTTCGGTGAGGCGCCGCCACGTCTTCAGTGTTGCCAAATCTGCTGACGTCCAGTCATCCTCGGTCTGGAGGCTGGCCTGTAAAGAGGCCGTCAGTGCGGCAAGCCTTTCGCGTTGCACGAGCGGATCGAGCGCGCCACCGGCGCGCACTCGTGGCGGCACTACGAAAATGATCCCGTCGGCTGCATGGGTGTATAACACCGGCGCGGCCCAACTGCGGTCGCCCGGGTGCAGGACTGATAGCATGCTTCGTGCGTAAGCTACCGCCACGTCTACTTGTCCCGCGCCATCGCCAACGCACAGCCGTTTGTAGAACTCCCGCGCGAAGATCGCTGCAGCTTTGTCGGCTATCACAAACTGCATTGCGACCACGGCCGGTACGCCGTAACGCACCAACTGCGGTGCAAGGCCGGTGAACGCCCGGCCGTCATCCGTCTGCCCGCTCTCGCACACGTTGAGCAGCGCAAGCTTGATTGAACGGTAGTTGACCGCCAAACGCGCCAATGCGTCGCCATCAATCCAGTCGGGCGCGCCGCCCGGCTCGTTCAGCCCCAGGTAGCCTCGGCCATCGATAAAGCCGCCATGGCCTCCAAAATGGACGATGTGGTAGTTGCCCACGAGGAGGGCGTCGGCCAGGTCGGCTCGCGTCACGGCGCCGTCAAGCGTGCGCACCCGGAGTGCGCCGTCGGTCGCCCCAGCCACCTGCTCCACGTTGCGTCTTTCCTGCGCCAGATCCAAATCAGGCGTTGCAGGGAGCACTAGCAGCAGTTCGATGGGGAGCTCAGCGCCCTGTTCGGCAAGGCTGCCAAAGCGATCAGCCTGGTCGAAGTAGCGCACCAACGGAGTGGACGGGGAGGTGGCGAAGGTGTAGTTCCGCTCTGGGTCGTGAAGCAGTTCCCACGGCCAGGCGGCGATTTCTGGTGCGTCGATGGTCAGCCGGATGCGCAGCCCCATGGCTGCGCGCTCCGCGCGATCCCACGCCACACGCAGATGGGCGCGTATTGGGGCAGGAAAGACCCAGTCAAACAGGAGGGTGCCCGCCTTGGTGAGAATCTCCGGCGGCGCAGGTGTGGGCGCCACGGTCGCGCACGAGCGGCTGTGAGAGCCACAGGCGGTGGGGGCAGGACAGCCGAGGTGCGGCCAATGCCTGCTGCCAACGCTGTCAGCGCATATCCGCCCGGCTGCCGCTCTCCGATGTTGAGGGTGAAGTCCTCGTAGCGCACCGCCCTATTCCTCTCCTCGCATCAGGCGAGTAGTTCGTAGCCGCCGTCCATAATGATCGTCTGGCCTACGATCATCTTTGCATCGTCAGTACACAGCCAAGCGACGAGCTTCGCCACCTCTTCCGGCGTCACGAGCCGGCCCGCGGGCGTGCGCCGCAATCCTTCCGACACGATTGCATCCTTGCTCGGGAAGAAGTTGAGCGCCTCAGTTTCGACCACGCCAGGACTGACCGCGTTGCATACGATCCCGTGCGGTGCGAGTTCAACGGCGAGATAACGGATCAGCGCTTCGATGGCGGCCTTGCTTACACCCACCACGCTGTACTCGGGAAGCACGCGGCGCGAGCCGAAGCTGCTGATGCCGATGACTCGTCCCCAGCCACGCTGTTTCATGTAGGGCGCGGCGGCCTGCACGCCGAACAGTATTGAGCGGGCGTTGATATTGACGGTCCACTCCCAGCCTTTGAGTTGTTGGTCGACCGCGGGTTTCAGCACGCCCGACGCTGCGTTTCCGACGAAAATATCGACTCCGCCGAACGCCTCGGCGGCTGTTTCAACCAACCGCTTCACGCCCTCGACCTCGCCGACGTGCGCCTTCACCACAATGGCCCGTGCGCCGGCTCGTTCGATTTCTGCCGCGGTGCGATCGGCCTGCTCTTTGTGGCGGAAGTAGTTTACCGCCACATTGATGCCATGCTCAGCCAGCTGCAGCGCGATGGCCCGGCCGATCCCTCGACCACTGCCGGTGATAACTGCCGTCTTTCCTCGCAGGAAGTCGTAGGGCGTCATCAACCGACGACGTCCTCTCCGCCGTCCACGAAGATCACCGAACCGCTGACGAACTTCACTTCGGGATGGCTGAGCGCAACGATTGTCGCAGCCACATCTTGTGGCGTGGTCATTCGGCCGCTGGGGTTGCGACGCAGCGTGGTCTCGATCATCTTGTCGTTGCCGGGGATCTTGCGCAGCGCAGGTGTATCGGTCACGCCGGCCTGGATGCAGTTGACCAGGATGCCGCGTGGGCCCAACTCCATGGCCAGCTGTCGGGTGTGCGATTCGAGTGAGGCCTTGGCCGCGGACACAGCGCCATAATTAGGTACGACGCGGTGGCTGCCTTCACTGGTCATGCCGAAAATGCGACTGCCGCGTCCGAGCAACCCGCGTGCCACCATGTCTTGGGTCCAATAGACCAGGCTGTGCGCCATTACGTTGAGGGTCATGTCCATCTGTGCCGGCTCAATCGCGTCTCCTGCTGCTCCGGGCGAACCGTCCGCGGCCAGCGGCGGGATGAGCGGCTTGAGCGTCCCGAAGGCTAGCGAGTGCATGAGAACGTGTACTGTTTCGCCTGGCCCGAGCGCCTGCGCCAGCCCATCAAGCACCTTGCCGCGTCGATCCGGGTCGGCCGCGTTGGTGTTGAAGAAGAGGGCCTTGACGCCCTGCGCTTCGATGTCGGCGATCACCTCCTTGGCGTGGGGAAGGGTTGTGCGCAGGTCCAGATGCACGCCGGCGATGTTCATGCCTGCGGCCGCAAGCGCCTTGCCCGCCGCTGCGCCGAACCCGCTGGATGCGCCCAAGATCAGGGCCCACCGGCCCAGTAGAGGTCGTTCGGTCATGATGGCTCCTTAGGTGGGAGATAGTGTATGTGCTTCGCTCTGGCTTCGGGATTAACCCGTCGCGCTCGGCAAGGTCGCGTCCGTTGCTCTCAGAAGATCAGTCTCCCACTAACGCTCGGAGGAAGAACAGCAGATTCGACGGCCGTTCGGCCATCCGCCGCATGTAGTAAGGATACCAGTGAGTCCCATATGGCACGTAGACCCGCACCCGGTGACCTTTCCGCACCAGGCTTGTCTGCAGTTCCCGGCGGATGCCGTATAGCATCTGGAATTCCACCTCGCCTGCTGCCAATCCATGTTGATGTGCATACGCGCGTGCGAAGTTGACCACATCCTCGTCATGCGAAGCCACAGCCGCGAACGCACCCTTCGCACGTGACTCAGGCGCGAAGCAAGTACGGATCAGAGCCTGCATGGCTTGTGTCACTCGCGGTCGATCTCGATACGCGATCGTCGCGGGCTCGTCGTATGCTCCTTTGCAAAGGCGAAAATGCCCCATGCCATCCGCAATCAGCGCCTCCACATCGGCTTGCGTCCGATGCAGGTACGCCTGCACTACGAGCCCTGTGTTGTCGAACTGCCCGCGCAGCCGCCGGTAGATGGAGATGGTGCGGTCCGTGTACCCAGATCCTTCCATGTCGACCCGTACGAAGTTGTTCAGCTCCTTTGCCCGAGCCACGATGCGGGAGACGTTATTGAAGCAGAAATCATCGCCCAGGTCCATCCCCATTTGCGTCAGCTTGATCGAGACATTGGACTTCACCCCTGCCGCATTGAGGGCATTCAGGGCGAACAAGTATTCATCCGCCGCAGCCACTGCCTCGGCCACTGTGTCAACGTTTTCGCCCAGGTGGTCCAGCGTCGCGAGCATCCCTTGTTCATTGAGGTGACGCACTGCACTAATCGCGTCCTCCAACGTCTCGCCGGGCACAAAGCGCCGCGCCATCTTGCGCGCCACAGGCACGCGCACGATCAGGTCCTGGAGGGTTTTGTTGCGGGAGAGTGCAATCAGGGTGGTTCGCATCAGGGGCATAAAAGTCTCCTCCGGTCATCGTTGCATCAGATCGAAGTCTATTGTGCCGTGCGGTACAGCACTTGTCAAGGGGTGCAGGCCCAGCAACCGTTGGCGCCCTATACCTCGAGCACCAGTGGGAAGATCAGGGGCCTCCTGCCCGTTCGGTTGTAGCAATACTGGCTCAGCACATCTTTTATCTTGTTGCGCGTGGAAGACGCGGCGCCACCCGGGCCACGCAGTACTTGCCACATCCGGTCTTTTGCCCCCTCGATGAGTTCATCCGATTCGGCAACGTAGATGAAGCCGCGCGTTAAGATCTCGGGGTCGGCTACAACTTCGCCCGTCGCCCGATCTATGGCCACCATTGCCACCAGGAAGCCATCGCGCGCCAGGTGTTTGCGGTCTCGCAACACGGCCGCACCGATGTCGCCCACGCTTAAGCCATCCACCAACACGTTACCAGCGCCGACCTCCTCACCCAGCCGGAGTGCGTCGCGATGCACCTCGATCACCTGCCCGCTCTCCACCACCTGGATGTTCTCTGGCGGGACGCCCGTTTCTCGCGCCAGGCGGGAGTGCAAGACCAAGTGCCGGTATTCCCCGTGCATGGGGATGAAAAATCTCGGCCGCGTGAGAGACAGCATCAATTTCAGGTCTTCCTGGCTGCCGTGGCCCGACACGTGGACGCCGCACAAATCCGAATAGATGACATCTGCCCCAAGCCGGAAGAGGTCGTCGATGATATGGTTGACCAGTTCCTCATTACCGGGAATCGGCGTGGCGGACAGCACAACTGTGTCGGTGGGAAGAATCTGCAACTGCTGGTGTTCATTAGCGGCCAATCGCGCCAAGACGGCGCTCGGTTCGCCCTGGCTGCCCGTACACACGATCACCACCTTCTCAGGCGGCAGGTTGTTCATCTCATGCAGGCTGAGCAATTCGTCAAGCGTGACGTTTAGGTAGCCGAGATTGATCGACATACGCACGTTGTTGACCATGCTCCGACCGATCACCCCGACGCGGCGACCAAAAAGCCGTGCCGTTTCGATCACCTGTTGGATGCGCGAGATGTTTGAGGCGAATGTGGCGATAATGATGCGCCCTGAAGCAGTGGACATCACCTGTTCCAGCGTCTCGTTGACGCTCTGCTCAGACGGGGTGAAGCCCGATGAGTCTGCGTTGGTCGAATCCGATAGGAGGACGAGCACCCCGGCGTCGCCAATCCGCCGCAGCTTCTCAACGTCCGTGAGCTTGCCGTCGACCGGGTGTTGGTCGAACTTGTAATCGGTGGCATGGACCACTGAGCCGACTGGCGTATGGATCACGATGCCGACCGCATCGGGGATGCTGTGGCACACGTGAAAGAATTCCACCTTGAAGCAGCCAAGTTCGATTTGGCTGTCAGCGGTCACTGTATGCAGCTCGCTATCGGCCAGCAGCCCCGCTTCCTTCAGCTTGATCTCTGCCAGTCCGCGCGTCAGGGCGGTGGCGTACACGGGGACATCGAGATACTTGAGCAAATACGGCAGCGCCCCAATGTGGTCCTCGTGGCCGTGTGTCAGCAGGATTGCCTGCACGCGATCTGCGCGCTCCGTGAGGTAGGTGATCTCGGGATACACCAGGTCGATGCCGGGCATATCGCTCTCAGGAAACATCAAGCCCGCATCGATCACCAATATGTCGCGGTCGTATTCAAGCGCCAGCAAGTTCTTGCCGATCTCGCCAAAGCCGCCCAGCGGGATCACCCGCAAAGGAATGTCACTCACGACCCAGTCCTCCAAAACACCTTGTCATGCGTTTAGCTGCATCCTGGCGTGCGGCACGGAGCCGGGCTGTGATTTCCGAATCCTCAAGGTCGGGTGTCGTCATGATCAACCCGTCTTCGCCGTCCCGATAGTACTTACGCCGCGTGCCTACCACGTTAAAACCGAGCTTTGCGTACAGTTTCTGTGCGACCAGGTTGCTGGCGCGCACTTCGAGGGTGGCAACCCTCGCACCGCGTTCCAGCGCTTCATCCATCAGCGCCACCATCAGCCATTGTCCCAGACCGCAACCCCGGTAATCGGGGTGTGCTGCTACGGTGGCAATATGGGCTTCGTCGACCAGCAGCCAGAAGCCACCCCAGGCAAGGATCGGCGGTAGCTCGTTGCCATCAGCAGGCCGAATTACCTGATACGTCGCTAATGAATTGTCGGTCAGGTCGCTTGCGTACATGCGCCGTGTCCACGGGTCGGCAAATGCCTGCCGTTCCAGGGGCATGATGACATCCAGGTCGGTCAGCTCCATAGGAGAAATAATGGGTAGCATCATCAGGCTGTCTTCGACCCATCCGGGTGCTGCAAATAGATGGGGCTGAGCGTCGCGGCATCATCCGCTTGCCCCAGCTCCAGACGCTTGGCGGCCAATTCTGCGAGACAACCCGCCCGACGCAGACCTAGTCCGGGAGGGAGAAGAATGACCCGCTGCTTTCCCGCCAAGCGTGTCAACGTTTCCTGGTCGGTCTCGCTCAATTCGCCGGCAAAGGCCATCGTGCGGACCACGGTGTTCGCCATTTCAATGACGGTCGACAGAGCGTATGGCTCTTGTGGTCCCCAGCCTCCGGGTCCGTGAGCGAAGGGCGCCCAATATATGCGGCCCCGGCCCGCCTGCGCGACCGCCACCACTGGAATGGGTTGTGACTGGTGTGGGTAGGCGGTCACATCCAGAGTGGGCACGCCGACCAGCTTGAGGTCCTGTGCCAGCGCCAGCCCTTTGGCTGCAGCCAAACCGACGCGCAGACCGGTGAAGGAGCCCGGCCCGATGGCCACGGCCACGGTCGTCAGGTCGCGGGCCGCAACTCCGGACAATGTAAGCAGCGCAGAAATTGCGGGCATCAGCTCTTCAGTGTGACGGTTGGCCGAAAACCAGCTTTGCTCCGCGAGCAGCTGTCGTCCGCGGCCCGTATGAACCTGGTCGTCGTACAAGGCGATGCTCGCCTGACGGGTGGAGGTGTCGATGGCTAATAGCATGTTTCAGGCCTGTTCCAGCACCAGGCGGCGTAATTCGTGCAGCAAGTTGGCGTAGCATACGCCGCGAGCCGTCAGCGTGAACTGCCGGTCGTCGCCGTCGCCATGGTCAATGGCAATGTCGAGATATTCAGGCGGCAATAAGCCCGGGATGCGGTCCGCCCACTCGACGACCACCACATCATCGCTCCAGAACAGATCGCCAAGGCCAACATCCCACATCTCGAGCGGCGCATTTGTCAATCGGTAGCAATCCGCATGTTGTAGCTGTCGGCCGTCTGCACAACGATAGCGGTTGATAAGGATAAAGGTGGGACTGGTGATGGCTCCCTTCACGCCCAAACCAGCACCGAGACCCTGCACGAAGGTTGTTTTGCCCGCGCCCAAGTCGCCTGTCAAGGTAATAATCGCGCCCTCACCCAGCAGCCGTCCGATGATTTCGCCCAGGCCGCGCGTCTGCTCGGCCGACCGTGTTTTAATCAGGAGTTGTGTTTCGCTCATAGTCGCCTGCCATTATACCAAGGTACCGGGGCGCGACAAAACACTTTGAGGCTTTTGATTCAAAACGCCTCACCGTGGTATCATGCGCCACATCTTTGGCAGGAGTCGACCTGGTATGCGCGTCCTGGTTCTGTCTGATATTCATGCAAATCTGACCGCCCTCGAAGCAGTGCTCGACGACGCGCATGGTGCATACGATGCGGTCTGGTGCCTGGGGGATACGGTTGGCTACGGACCCGAGCCGGACGAATGCGTCAAGCGCGTTCGCGGCCTGGGCGCCACAACCGTCATAGGCAATCATGACTGGGCTGCCCTGGGCCGCATGGACGTGGAGGACTTTTAATCCTGAAGCTCGCCGCGCCGTCATCTGGACGCGGGATCATCTGAGCGAGGATAGCGTGGCGTGGCTGGCGGCGTTGCCCAGTCGACCGATTGAGATCGACGATTTCACGCTGACCCATGCCAGCCCTCGCGATCCGATCTGGGAGTACGTCCTCTACCCCTCAATCGCTTCCGCTAACTTCGAGTACTTCAGCACGCCCTTCTGTCTGGTGGGCCACACCCATGTGCCAGTGTTGCACGTCATGGCGCAGGGAGAGAACAAACTACGCCTCATGGCGCCCACCTTTGGAACAGGTATGCCCCTCAAGGAAAACTGGCGCGTCATTCTGAACCCGGGCAGTGTTGGCCAGCCGCGCGATAACGACCGGCGCGCGGCCTATGCTCTGCTTGACACGGAGTCGGCCGTGTGGGAGCCCCACCGCGTGGACTACATGATTGAGGTGACGCAGAATCGGATGCGCCAGGCGGGCCTGCCTGAGCGGTTAATCAATCGATTGGCGTTCGGCTGGTGAGCACCCGATGGTCTACCGCTGCTCCGTGAACCCGTCTGCCTGAGTGCCGCCCCCGCGCAATTGATGATATACTGATAACGCTTCGATCAGTTCTTGCTGTCTGCTGCTCGCGCGACGCTGCTCATCTCGCAAGCGGAATCGATTGAGCTTCTGGAATACCGTAGCTTGCACATATTTCGGGTTTGGCACCATGTTGAAAGTAAACCCTTCGTCAGACGCCGCGGTGCTTATTACCACGTCACCGTAGTCGAAGATCGTCGCCCAGATCCCATTTTGCTGGAACACTACGTTCTGAACCTTCTCCAGTCCGCCCTCACGGCGTTTCGCATTGAGTCCCAAAGGCTTCATCTCGATGTCAATAACGCGATCATCGGTGGCGATGTAGACATCGTTCCGGTAGTCGGTGAACTCCCACCAAAACCAGAACGCTGCAAACGCCATCAACACCGACCACCCGGCCAACAGGGGTATCGCGTCGAGCCAAGCAAAGTCGATTAATCCTGCGAGAAGCAGCACAGCGATCACCAACAGCGCAAAGGTCATGAGGAATGGGGCGCCGATCCGGCCCAGCGCGTTTAGCCAATGCTTGCGCCAGATCACCATGCCGGGCAACTCTTTGGCTGGGGTGACCGGAGGCGTGATGCCAAAAAGAACCCTACGCCAACCTTCCGGCAGACTCGATGAATGTTGTGCTAACCAGGCTTTGGTGTTCGGCGGGGTCGGCAGGCGTTCCTGCCTGGGCGGCCGCGTGAAGAGCCTTTTGAACCAAGGTGGCACGATCGACACCGTGGGAGGCTGCACGTCGCCAAGCGCCCGCTGGCGTTGCGGGATGGGCAACGCCAGTCGCAAGTCTTTAATCAGGCCTCGCCGCAATTCCTCCTTTTGCCGCCCGCGTTCTTGAGCCTGGGCTTCGGTTTTAGCGACTTCGAGCTCTTTTTGGACTCGATATGGATCGGGTGTGTTGTTCAACTTGATTGGCTCGGCCTTTGAAGCGGTGCGAACGGAGACATCCCCATAGTCGAAGATCCGCCCCCAGAAGTTAGTGTCGATCGTCACGTCCTGGATCATTTCTACCGGGGCCTCTGCACGCGACTCAAACAACAGGAGCTGCCGGTCACGACGCGTTACACGGCGGTTGGTGACGACATAGTAGTCATCGTAGTAGTTGATCACCAACCCGATGGCCAGTGGAAGCAGGACGAAGGCGGCGATCAGCAGTAGGGCGATGCCCCCGGCCCCGTTCAGCCCGCCAGGCAGCACGGAGGCAAGGCCGGTCAATGCGAACAAAAGGAGCACCACAATGGACAGCGGCAAGATGAGCCAGAAGAGATGCGGACGGTCCTTCCATTTCACAACCTCACCCTCTTGCATCCACCCAAAAGCGGGCTTGAGTTCTTTGATTTGCTCGAGTTTCTGCGCCAGCTTGGCGTCTGACCAGATATCAGGCTTGTCTGCCAGGGCATAGCCAAAGTCGCGGCGATCCAGGGTCAGGATGTCTGCCCCCGCCAGGCCCGGTTGTCCGCGAACGCTTTCGCCGCGCACTGCGCGCACCGTCACATCGCGCGTCTTGCCCTGCAACAGCGAGGTTTTCCCAAAGGCCGTCTTGGGTTGGACGCGGCTGCGGGGCCGCTCCCGGCCGAAGTTGTCGAATGCCGTAATCAGTGCGCCGCCCTCCCGCACCATGACATAGGAGTGCCCGGCACTTCCCTGCGTCGTGATGTTCTGACTCTCGGGCACGAACTCCCATGCGGTGAACTGCGCCAGGTGATGTTTCTGCCGGGGGGACAGGTCTTTAAACAGCTCCGCCTCGTTGAGAGTCGCTACTATGTTCACCGGCTGCTGGACCAGGCTGCCAACATCCGGGAACATCGTGATCAGGCGGTCTGCATGCTCAGCGGGAAGGTAGAACAAGTGCGTGGGCACGTGGGCCACGGCGGAATCGGCAGCGCAGTTCAGCCCAAAGCGCATCATCTTGCCCGGCTGGGACGCCAGCCCCGGATCGCCCTGGGACACGAAAAAGTTGCCCACGGTGATGCGCCACGCCTCCCATTCGACCGGGTAGGGATTGATGGGGCCCTTGAGCGCTATCTGACCCTGGTCGACGATCCAGATGCCTGGCCGCTCGGGCAGTGCGAGCGCTTCGCCGCGGGCCAGATTAACCTCGTCCACCAGGTGCGCCAACCAACGCACCTGGTCGTCGGTGAGATCGCGGAACAGGGGGATGCGCCGCAGCCGTCCCGCGCGCGCCTCATGCAGCAAATCCTCGCGCAAAGTGGGCGCACGTTCCATCGCCTCGCGCAAGTCGGCTGCCCTCATCAGAAGCAATGTGGTCTGCTCGCCTCGCAGAGAGGCGCGCGCAGCGGCGCGATACATCTCGTCGAAGAGCGCCTGTTGTCCAAAAAACTGACCCGGTAGAAATTCTTGCTCGAACCATGTATCGCCACCCTCCGCCAGGCGCATCACCACCCGGCCGGTGGCAACAATGAACAGATAGGTGGGGGGATCTCCTCGGTGAAAGACAAAGTCGCCGGGCGCATAGGTCTTCAATTCCAGGCGCGGCAGCAGGAACGTCCGGAAATCGGGCCATTTTTGCACCAGAGGCGAGTCTTTAAGAACTTGCCAGAACTGGGCGTCTTCTGCCTGCGTCAGAGTCATGTCACAACCCTTCGCGGACTAGAGTCCCTCACGGATCGCCTGTGCGGCTGCCAGGTTCATACCGGGCGCGGCTGCCAACTGTTCGAGCGATGCTTCGCGGATCGCCTCAAGAGAGCCGAAATGCTTGAGCAACGAGCGACGACGCGCCGGCCCAATGCCTGGGATGGCGTCCAACTCCGATGTAACCGATGCCTTGCTGCGCTGTTCACGATGGGCGGTGATGGCGAACCGATGTGCCTCGTCGCGGATGCGCTGGATCAGGAACAGGCCCTGGGTCGCAGGCGGCAGCAGGATCGGATCCGACCGACCCGGGAGAAACAACTCCTCGCGCTGCTTGGCCAGACCTGCCACGGGCACGACTTCGGTCAGCCCGAACTCAGCCAAAACCTCGATAGCAACACCCAGTTGTCCCTTACCGCCGTCGACGATGAGCAGGTCGGGCAATAACCTCCACGCTGCATCCCACGGCCGTGCCTTGCCGCCAGGATCCTTGACAGCGTCTTCGACCGCCCGGCGAAAGCGACGGTGAAGCACCTCACGCATCGATGCGTAATCGTCCGGCTCGCCCTGGTTGCCACGACCCTTGACGTTGAACCGGCGGTAATTGCTTTTGAGCGGAGCTCCCTTTGCAAAGACCACCATGCTGCCTACGGTGTATGTGCCCTGCAGGGTGGAGATGTCGAAGCACTCGATCCGGCTCGGCGGTTCCTCCAACCCCAGCGCCTCCTGGACCTGGCTGAGGGCTTCCGTCTGCCGGTTCGTGTCGGCTTGCCATTGGGCCTGCAGCGATGCGAGCGTCGCGGCCGCGTTTTCACCGGCCATGTGCAGCAGTTCCTGCTTGGCTCCGCGCTTCGGCACGGTCAGCATCACCTTCTGCCCTCCCCGGCGGCTGCGCAGCCACTGTTCGATGATCGTGCGCTCATCGAGATCCTTGGGCAAGAGGATGCTGGGTGGGACAAAGGCGGCTTCATCGTAGAACTGCTTGACGAAGGCCGAGATCAACTCGCCGTTTGCCTCTGGAGGCACGCCCTCAAGCACGAAGCTCTCGCGACCGATCAGCTTGCCGCGGCGGATAAAGAATACCTGGACGCATGCCTCGCCGGTGCGCTCATCCTGGGCGAAGGCGATCACGTCTTCATCTTCTTGTTTACCGCTCACGACCTTCTGGCGCTCGACAATCTGGCGGGCGGCCCGGATCTGATCGCGCAACTGTGCCGCTCGCTCAAACTGGAGGTTTTCAGCGGCCCTTTCCATCTGACCAGTCAACTGATCGAGCACGCGCTCACTGTCGCCCTCCAGGAACGCGCTCAGCCCGCCAACCATCTGGCGGTACCCATCCCGATCAACGGCGCCGATACACGGCCCCGCGCAGCGCTTTATATGGAAGTACAAACAGGGTTTTGGGTCTCTCCCCGTGATCTCGCGATTGCAGTCCAGGTACGGAAACACTCGGCGCAGCACGTCGAGCGTTTGGCGCACGGCATAGGCTGACGCAAACGGCCCGTAGTAACGACCACCGTCGCGCTCCATGCGCCGCACGATGCTGACCTTCGGGAAATCCTCTTGCCAGTGAATTTTGATGTAGGGGTAGGTCTTGTCGTCGCGCAGCCGTACATTGAACCGGGGCCGGTAGCGCTTGATCAACTCGTTTTCAAGGATCAGCGCCTCGAGCTCAGTGTCTGTGACGATCCATTCGAGGTCGGTTATCTCAGTTACCAGCCGCCGTGTGCGCGGCTCATGGCGGGCTGCTTCGTGGAAATAGGAGCGAACCCGGTTGCGTAAGACCACCGCTTTGCCGACATAGATAACCTTGCCATCGGACGAACGGTAAATGTAGACGCCTGACCGTTCGGGCAGGGTGTCCAACTTTTGCGCGAGATCGGGGGCAAGGTGATGATTGTTCACAACCGATATTATACACTAAAGGGGAAGAGAAACAAGCGTCTATTAATAGGCGCCTTTGCCGCTGAAGACCGCCGGAAGGGTGCGCAAGATAATCTCCACATCACGTCCGACTGAATAGCGGTCGATGTACTGCAGCTCCAGCCGCAGCCGCTCATCGAACGGCAAATCACCCCGGCCGCTCACCTGCATTGGGCCCGTCATCCCCGGCTTCACTGCCAGCCGGCGGCGCTGGTCATCTGTGTACCGGGCCACGACTGCAGCCTCCTCGGGCCGCGGCCCTACCAGGCTCATCTCTCCAGCGAGCACATTGAATAACTGGGGTAACTCGTCCAGGCTCCACCGCCGCAGGAACCTGCCGGCGCGGGTCACGCGCGGATCGTTGGGGATTTTGAAGGCGGGCGTGGTCAGCGCGTCCAGGTCGACTAATTCTGGCAGCACTGCTTCCGCATTACTCACCATCGTGCGAAATTTTAGGATGCGGAAGGGCGCCCCCTTCTGACCGATGCGAATCTGTCGAAAGAGCGCCGGGCCTGGAGAATCGATCCTGATGACCACGGCTATGATGGCCATGGGCAGTGCAAATAGTGCCAGGGTCGCCAGGGCGCCGACGAGATCGAGCATCCGTTTTGCCACGCGTTGCATGACGGAGAGAGCGGGCCGGGGCTCGGCAGCCCGGCGGCGGAAACGCACCAATCCGACAGCAAAGCCGACGCCGAGCGCCAAGGCGCGCACCCAAACCAGACCGATCGCTGCAGGCAGCGCAGAGAGATCACGGCGAGCAATTTTTGAAAGGAGGGGCAGGGCGGTAAGCTCGAAGGTGACGAACGACAGCAGTGCCGTCATTAGCCCAGGCCACCAGGCGCGGCGGATGACTGAACTTGCCACCGCAGTCACTATCAGAGCAGTGAGGCCAACGGCGGCCAGGAGCAATTGCGCCTTAAGCGACTCGGGTGTGTGTGAGTCATTGGCCACCTGGGTCGGGTGCTGCCGCGTCACCCGCACCTTCCACATGCCGATCCTGAACTTGCGCCGGATGTACTGGGCCAGCGTTTGGTTATGCTGATGGTAAACATGGGCTGCTGGCACAAAGACCAGCTTGTACCCTTTTTCCGCCAGGCGGAAGGAGAACTCCTGGTCTTCGTCGATGAGGAAACTGCTGTCAAAGCCACCATTGAGCAGGAAAATGTCGCGACGGTAAGCCGCGCTGTAAGTGTCGATGAAATCGATGCGCTCTGAACCCGCCATCCGGTCGTAACGGTCTTCGTACTCAAGTTGCGTAAAGCGGGCGACAAGATCGCGCTGCCTGGTGAGGTAGGCGCCCTTTGCGCCGGCAACTTCGCTATCCGTAAAGGGGGTGCTGAGCGCCTCGATCCAGCCGGGGATCGGCGCGCAATCGGCATCGGTGAAGAGCAGGAGCTCGCCGCGGCCGGCAGCTGCGCCGCGATTGCGCGCGGTCGCCGCGCCGGCATGAGGTTGGACGATGGTTGTGACGCCTGCTGCACGCGCTACGCCCGCCGTCTCGTCGGTCGAGCCATCATCGATGACGATGACTTCGTAGTCTTCGTGACGGATGGTTTGTTCGGAGAGGGCGGCCAGGCACGCAGGCAAAGTGTCAGCGGCCTGATATGCCGGCACGATCACCGAGAAGCGTGGCGTCTCAGGGTCGCTCATGGCCGGTATCCTGCGCCTGGGCATTCAGAGCCCGGTCATCGTCGCTGAGACCGGCTGCACGTCGTAGTGAGTGCAAGGTGATAGCCTCACCGAGCCGCCAGAGTCGATTCCACAACGCCACACTGCCCATAAGCACCGGGGGTCCGACAAGGACGACGTTTAGCACCGTGCCAAGCGCAAGGCCGAGCGTCTGATTCACCCCAAACGCCGATAAGACAGCCACCGCCACGGCGCCCACCACGCCGATCATAGCCGGCGGAGTCGGCATCCAATTGCTGGTGGTGAGGGCAAGCATGAGCGCCAATCCAGCGCCCCATCCGAGTCGGAGGTCGAACGCCAAGAGCATGATCTGGACTGTGAGCAGCGATAGCAACCATATGCCGGCAGTAAGCGCTGCCACGCGTCCGAGTTGTTTGCCTCGTAAAGACCCCATGCTCGTCAAGACTGCAATAATCCCGCGCCGGACCTTTCCCAGCCAGAGCGCCCATCGCTTGTTTGCTGGCTCGGGGATGCGAGCAAGCAGGTCCATTAAGAAACCCTGGAATCGCCCCACAGCAACCAGCATGAGGAAGACCGCACCGCCCAAGAGCAGCCCTCCAGTGCCAACGTGTGTCTGGAATGATGCGGGGGCGAGAACCAACGGCACGCCCAACAGGACAATCAGTCCCACGGCCAGGAGGTCAAGGGCTTTTTCAACCACGATCGTGCCAAAGGTGACGGCAACCTGTCGCCCTTCCTGGCGCATCAGTCCGAGGCGGGCCAGTTCACCCAGACGAACCGGCACCACCAGGTTGAGCATTTGGCTGATCATCAGGATGGCGAAGTGCGTTGACCAGGGGCGGGATGGGATAGCGCTTCCGTAAAGCCACTGCCAGCGCAGCGCTTTACTGACAGCAACTAGGAAGACGCAGGCCGTCGCAAGGAACACCAGGGGAAGTGAAAGAGTCGTGATCTCAGCGCCAAGCGCGGTCAGATTGGCGCCGCGCAACGACAACCACAGGCAGACCACGCCGACGAGCAGCGCTCCCGCCACTTGAAGGGAGGTGGTGCGCGTCCTTCCTTTGGTCATCGCTAAAGCAAGGTCTCCTCCCGCCCTCGTTGGCGACGGCGCACGAGGAACCAGGTGATCAGGACAATCATCAGCAGCACCAACACCGCCGTGAGGGAGGGCAGCAGTACAGCGGTGAGTGCGGTCACACCAGACACAACATCTTCGGCAACACTGACCACGGGATTACCGATTCCGGCAGTGGTCGCCGTGATCACCGGCCGCACACTCGCCTTCACTGCATGCACCCCGCCGGCGACCAGCAGCCCCAGGATCATTGCGAGGACCGGGCTCATTTCGCTGATCACGTTTCCGCTGGCCGCGAAGAAGATCGCGCCGGCGGTGGGCCGGACAACCGTCTGGATCACGTCGTTGACCGAATCCACAGCTGGGATCTTATCAGCCGCCATCTCGATGACGAGCAACACGCCCAGAACGCCGAGCACCCAGGGGTTCTCCAGGGTGTTCCACGGGGTGCTGAGCGTGATAAGGTCCGTGAAGCGCGCCAACAGGCCGACGATCAACAGCGGCAGGTAGGCATTGAGACCTGTCGCGGCTGATAAGCCGAAGGCTGCAAGGACTTCGATCATCGTCGTACTCCCGACCCCTGATTGGCATTATTCTACAGGCGTAACACTGTACTTTCCGATCTGGCCAAACAGGTGCGCCTGGACCAGGTATTGCCAGAGCATGGCGAACGGAACCGTGATCAAGACGCCGCATACGAGCGCCACGAGACCCAGGAGGGCCAGCACCGAGGCGACCGCACCGACGACGAGGAGCAGCAGGAGCGCGATGATCACGTTGCCGATATTGTCACGCGTGAACGCCCACATGCGGCCGAACTCAAACGCGGACGAGAAGCGGTCCGTTGCAGCGATACGCACGTAGATCGCCGGCGTGAGCAGCGTGACGAACAGGGCCCACAGGAACAGCAGACACCCGCCGCACACCATGATCGTGATGCCGATTGCTTCGCTGCCAGTGCCCTGGTCGGTCATTGCGCCGCCGATGGCCAGTGGAATCGAAAGCAGAATCGCGGGCAGGGACCATACAAAGATCGCTGCACACAGCTTGAACCCACGGCTGAGGAAGCCTCCCCAGTCTTCCCACTCGGGGAGCGGGTGTTCGCGGCCAGCCATCACATTGCGAATGACATCCACAGTGTAGCCTAGCAACATGATGAGCGGGACGATCCCAATCAAAACCGGGCTTAGCAGAATGCCCACGAAGCCGACCATCGTCCCGATGCCCAACTTCTTGAGCCAGTCGGGATCCTCGAACATGAACGTGAAGGCCTTGCCGAAATCCATGATGTCCTCCTTGAAGAATGCATGGCCGTAGCTGACGGTCAATACCCATCAAAACGATAGCACTAAAACGTTCCTGTCGCGTGGCATGTGGCGGACGTCTGCCTGACCGTTGCGCGACAGCCGTATCATACCATAGCCCCGCCGATCCTAGAACGGCAGGCCGAAGCGCGCGGTTAACGCGTCGCGTCCAATTCCGATCAGGGTAATTTCGCCCAGTGCGAGGGCAAGCCCGATCAGAAGTGGGATGATGATCTCTCGCCCGTGTTCGGCGCGGCCTTCGCGGTGTATGCTGGCCAGATAGAACATGGCGTTCAGCAAACCCAACAAGGCCGGGATCATCACGCCGCTGAGCAACGCGAGGGGATATAGCAGCGCGTCCAGATCACTGCCGACCGTCGCGACGACCAGTCCGCCGCCTGCGAGCAGCCAGGCCAGGTCTCGCCAGTTCCCGATGCTGCGTTGAGGGTCGGGCCGGCGCCACAGCGTCATGTTCCATGCCGGCAGGAGCACCGCGGCAACTGCAATGCCTTCCAGCGTGCCGGTCAGAAGGCGCAGCCGGTTGCTCGGCTCGTACAGGTGAGGCAAATCCATCAAGTTCAGGAAGGAGTTGATCCCATCGGCGGACCAGGCCAGCATGAAGACGGAGAGCATCAGGAGTTGTGGGCGCGCAGGGAACCGACCGGTCTTGGCGCGGCCACGAAGGGCAAGCACGGCCAATCCTGCGAACGCACCCAGGTACGTCCCACTACACCGCGCGCATAACGGAAGCTGCCTGCCGCCGATCACGAAGCTGTGGTCGGTGATGCGGTGACAGACCGCATAGGCCGCGCGATCTGCTTTATCCAGCAGGCCGTGTGGCCCGAACGACATGAGCAGGACAATTGCCACCAGGGCCAGACCGGCCAAGGCGGCGTCTATTCGCGGCGTGGAGCGTAAAGAGGGCGCGGTCATATGCAGGTATTATACCGCGTTATTGTTTCACCTTTATTGCGCCGTTCGGAGCAAATTAAGATTTGCGTTACGCCAGGAGACATGCTAGAATCGATGCACCTGCCGTCCCGGTGAAACGCGGTCAGGCGTTTGTCTGGGCCGGAATTGTCTCCTGTCAGGAGCCTTGATTTTTCTTCTCATAGTGGAGGTGTATCAAGGAAACCGAACCCAATCCTCTCATTCACCTATTGATCTGTCATGTAGCCACGGCAGAGCGGTCACGGCGTTAGCGCCCGAGATGCTCGCAACGACCCGGTCTTGGCCATTGGATGTGTGGAGGCTCGGCCTAGCCTTCCAATCGGGGACGACGATCACTCGACCGAACAGTTCTGTTTGCCCTGGCTGAGTCTGATATCGCTCAATCAATCTGTCACAAAGCACAAGGAGTAAACACACCCATGGCCAGTGTAACCTTTGACCACATCTACAAGCGCTACGGCGATGTGATCGCCGTGAATGACCTCGATCTTTCTATCGCGGATAAGGAATTCCTGGTGTTCGTCGGCCCTTCGGGCTGCGGCAAAACCACCAGCCTTCGTCTTCTCGCGGGCCTCGAAGAGATCTCCGATGGCCGCATCCTGATCGGCGACCGCGTTGTGAATGACGTGCCGCCCAAAGACCGCGATATCGCCATGGTGTTCCAGAGCTATGCGCTCTACCCACACATGAGCGTGTACGACAACATGGCGTTCGGCCTGAAGCTGCGCAAGACCCCGAAGGCCGAAATCGACAAGAAAGTCAAGGAAGCCGCTGAAGTTCTGGGCATCGGGCAGTACCTCGATCGCAAGCCGAAGCAGCTTTCCGGTGGTCAGCGCCAACGCGTTGCGGTGGGCCGCGCCATCGTCCGCAACCCGAAGGTCTTCCTGTTCGATGAGCCATTGTCCAACCTGGACGCCAAGCTGCGCGTCGAGACGCGTGCCGACATCAGCAAACTGCATATGAGCCTGGGCACCACCTTCATCTACGTGACCCATGACCAGGTTGAGGCCATGACCATGGCCTCTCGTATCGCGGTCATGAAGGATGGCCTACTCCAGCAGATCGATACGCCACAGCATCTCTACGATCATCCCACGAACATCTTCGTCGCCGGCTTCATCGGCAGCCCGTCGATGAACTTCTTCGAGGTGACCCTGGTCGAGCAAGATGGCAAGCTGTTCGTCGACGGTGGCACGTTCAAACTGGCGGTGCCGGAAACGAAGAAGGCCGACTACCTGCCGCACAAGGGCAAGAAGGTCATCTTCGGCGTCCGCCCCGAGGACATCCATACCAAGGGCTTCGAGGCGCCAGGCATCACCCCCGCGCCCATGACGGCGCAAGTCGATGTTTCCGAGTTGATGGGCAACGAAATCTTTCTTTACCTGGTTACCGGGAAGAAGCAGTTTGTTGCCCGTGTTGATCCGCGCACCCATGCCCGCGTCGGCGAGACGATCGAAATGAACATCAATATGGACAACATGCACCTGTTCGATCCGCAGACCGAGAAAACGCTGGATGTGGAACACTAAGAGGACATGAAGCAGGCGCGCTCCTGTGTGAGCGCCTGAATCGGAACGGCCGCAGGGGCGCCCACATTGGGGGCGCCCCTGCCTTTGTGGGGGAAGGCTAGAGGGCCAGCTCTTCGGCGCGGTCCATCAATACGGTCGCTTCTGCAGCTTCGCCAGTAGCCGCGGCAGCTTCTTCGGCGCTCATCTTGTGGATGGTGGCCGGATCGGCTTTGTCGATGAACAGCACACCGTCCAGATGGTCGATCTCGTGCTGGAAGATGCGCGCCAGGTAGTCATATGCTTTGATTCGCTGAGGCCGACCAAATGCGTCCTGCCCGCGCACCAGGATCTCAACGTGCCGATCCACTTCGCCGAGGTAGCCGGGGATCGAAAGGCAACCTTCTTCGCCCGCTTCGGTTTCGCGCGAGACCTTGACGATCTCTGGATTCACATAGGCGTACAATTCGGCCGGCAGTCCTTCTTCCTCATCCGCAGGCAGTTCCAGCACGATGATCCGCTCTCCGATATTCACCTGGGGCGCAGCGAGCCCGACGCCGGGCGCCGCGCGCATTGTTTCAACCATGTCATCGATCAACTGCTTGAGCTCGGGACCGAATCTGGTCACTTTGCGTGCTTTTTGCCGTAACGTAGGATGCCCAAGCGTTATGATTTCTCGAATCGCCATGCGTATCGCCCCCTGATTTCTCAACAAATCAGTATAATTATATCGCTGAGAGTAGGATGTGTCAACGTCTCTACCCAAGATGTAATTTGCGGCGCAATAGTAACCTGCGTATAATATAGGTGGCTATGGCGGGCGCGTCAGGATGAGCTGGCGTTGCCAAACTACAGGCCGCAACCTGCCGTGCCACGGTGGTTTTTTCCCGTAGCACAAGGACTGACGCACGTTCCTCATTGTATCCCAGTAAGCAGTATGGCGCTGGTGAGCTCTCACCGAAAGGAGGTGTTTGTCCACTCGGATGGCAGGGCGTCCGTGGTTTAGCCTATCAGCGCTGCGTTCCTCTGCCAAGTTTTGTCCTCTGCCCGAATTTCGGTTTTCCACATAAGTTTCAGTTAGGAGGAGATTAAAGTCATGCGCAACAAGCTGTTCAGCATCGTGAGTGTGCTCGTTCTACTGAGCATGATCCTGAGCGCGTGCGGTGGAGCCAAGGCTACCCCGACAACCGCACCGGCGGCCGCGCCCGCCCCAACGACGGCTCCTGAGCCAACCAAGGCTCCTGAACCAACCAAGGCTCCTGAGCCAACCAAGGCCCCGGAACCTGCGGCCGCGACAAAGCCTGCCGGCATCACGGTTGGCCAGGTGACGGACATGGGCGGCATCGACGACAAGAGTTTCAACCAGACTTCCTGGAAGGGCGTTCAGGATGCCGAGAAGGCGTTGGGCATCACCGGCAAGTATCTGGAGTCTCAGCAGCAGGCGGACTACGCCAAGAATGTGCAGCAATTCGTGAGCGAGAAGCTGGACCTGATCATCACGGTCGGGTTCCTGCTGGGCGTGGACACGGCGACGGCGGCGAAGGCGAACCCGGGTCTGAAGTTTGCCATCGTGGACTACGGGTATCCTGACTGCTGGCCGGGAGCGGTGGTTGGCAAGGACTGCGGGTCGGACGTGGCGCTCGACAACGTCTTGGGCCTGAACTTTGCGACGGACGAGGCGGCCTTCCTGGCGGGTTATGCAGCGGCTGCAGCGACGAAGACCGGGGTGGTCGGCACGTTCGGTGGGATCAAGCTGCCGACGGTGACGATCTTCATGAAGGGCTTCGAGGCCGGCGTGAAGTATCACAACCAGGTGAAGGGCACCAAGGTTGAGGTGTTGGGCTGGGAGACGGCGAAGGACGAGGGTGTGTTTGCCGGCAACTTCGAGTCGCTGGACGACGGGCGGAAGATCGCCGAGTCGATGATGGACGAAGGTGCGGACATTATCATGCCGGTGGCGGGTCCGGTGGGTCAGGGTTCGGCGGCGGCCTGCAAAGAGAAGGGCTGCATGATCGTCGGCGTGGACTCCGACTGGTACGTGTCGATCCCTGAGTACAAGGAAGTGTACCTGACCAGCGTCATGAAGAACATGGACGTGGCCGTCTTCAATGCCGTCAAGGCGGTGCAGGATGGCACGTTCAAGGGCGGCTCCTACGTGGGCACCCTGAAGGATGCCGGCGTGGGCATTGCGCCGTTCCATGATTTCGCCAGCAAGGTCCCGGCCACGCTGCAGGCCGAGCTGGATCAATTGAAGCAGGATGTTATCGGCGGTAAGATCAAGGTCGATGACGTCCTGGCTGGCGCTGCTGCTGCCCCGGCCACCGAATTGAAGAAGATCACGGTTGGCCAGGTGACGGACATGGGCGGCATCGACGACAAGAGTTTCAACCAGACTTCCTGGAAGGGCGTTCAGGATGCCGAGAAGGCGTTGGGCATCACCGGCAAGTATCTGGAGTCTCAGCAGCAGGCGGACTACGCCAAGAATGTGCAGCAATTCGTGAGCGAGAAGCTGGACCTGATCATCACGGTCGGGTTCCTGCTGGGCGTGGACACGGCGACGGCGGCGAAGGCGAACCCGGGTCTGAAGTTTGCCATCGTGGACTACGGGTATCCTGACTGCTGGCCGGGAGCGGTGGTTGGCAAGGACTGCGGGTCGGACGTGGCGCTCGACAACGTCTTGGGCCTGAACTTTGCGACGGACGAGGCGGCCTTCCTGGCGGGTTATGCAGCGGCTGCAGCGACGAAGACCGGGGTGGTCGGCACGTTCGGTGGGATCAAGCTGCCGACGGTGACGATCTTCATGAAGGGCTTCGAGGCCGGCGTGAAGTATCACAACCAGGTGAAGGGCACCAAGGTTGAGGTGTTGGGCTGGGAGACGGCGAAGGACGAGGGTGTGTTTGCCGGCAACTTCGAGTCGCTGGACGACGGGCGGAAGATCGCCGAGTCGATGATGGACGAAGGTGCGGACATTATCATGCCGGTGGCGGGTCCGGTGGGTCAGGGTTCGGCGGCGGCCTGCAAAGAGAAGGGCTGCATGATCGTCGGCGTGGACTCCGACTGGTACGTGTCGATCCCTGAGTACAAGGAAGTGTACCTGACCAGCGTCATGAAGAACATGGACGTGGCCGTCTTCAATGCCGTCAAGGCGGTGCAGGATGGCACGTTCAAGGGCGGCTCCTACGTGGGCACCCTGAAGGATGCCGGCGTGGGCATTGCGCCGTTCCATGATTTCGCCAGCAAGGTCCCGGCCACGCTGCAGGCCGAGCTGGATCAATTGAAGCAGGATGTTATCGGCGGTAAAATCAAGGTCGATGACGTCCTGAAGTAACCGAGGTAAGGACGGGGGGGGGCCAGGGGAGCGATCCTTTGGCCCCCTGTTACTATCCAGAGCAGGAGAATGGCATGCCACCCGTACTGGAACTGCGCGGAATAACCAAGGCCTTCCCTGGCGTGCTTGCCAACGATCATATCGACCTAACGTTGGAGCAAGGCGAAATCCTGGCTTTGCTCGGCGAGAACGGCGCGGGCAAAACCACCTTGATGAACATCCTCTACGGCCTATATCGGCCAGACGAGGGTGATATCCTGGTCCGCGGCGAAAAAGTGGATATTCACGGGCCAAACGATGCCATCGCCCGCGGCATCGGCATGGTGCATCAGCATTTTATGCTGGTGCCCGTGATGACGGTCACGGAGAACGTCATGCTCGGAGTTGAGACGACGCGCGGGATGTTTCTGGACCGGGAAGAGGTGGCGCACCGCATCGATCAAATCGGCAAGGAACACGGCCTGGAGGTCGACCCACACGCCTATGTCAAGGATCTGCCGGTGGGTCTGCAACAACGCGTCGAGATCATTAAGGTGCTCTATCGGCACGCGGATATCCTGATCCTGGACGAGCCCACCGCAGTGTTGACGCCACAGGAAGCTGAGGATCTTTTCAAAATCCTCCGGTCGCTCATCGCACAGGGCAAATCCATCATTTTCATCACGCACAAGCTCAAGGAAGTGATGGCCGCAGCCGATCGGATCACTGTGCTGCGCCTGGGGCGCAGTGTTGGCACCGTGGAACCGTCCAAGACCGACCCACAGCACCTGGCCTCCCTCATGGTGGGCCGTGACGTCAACCTGGTCGTCGCCAAGAAACCCGCCGTCCCCGGCGATCCGGTCCTCGAAGTGAAGGACATGGTGGCGCTGGACGACCGGGGTCATATTGCAGTGAACGGCGTGTCGTTCGAGGTGCGGGCCGGCGAGGTGCTGGGCGTTGCGGGCGTCCAGGGCAACGGGCAGACGGAGTTAGTCTATGCGCTGACCGGATTGCGCCCACCTGCGATGGGTGAGGTGCGCATCCTGGGTCAGGACGTCAGCAAGGCAAATCCGCGCCAGATCACCGAAAAGGGTGTCGCGCACGTGCCGGAGGATCGGCAGAAACACGGCCTGGTGCTCAGCTTCCCGGTCTCCGACAATATGGTGTTGAACACCTACTACTTACTGCCGTTTGCGAAGGGCGTCAACATGCAGCAAGCCGCGATTTTGGCGGCTTCCAGGGACCTGGTGGATCAGTTCGATGTCCGCACGCCGAACGTCCACGTGAACGTCTCTACCCTTTCCGGCGGCAACCAGCAGAAGGTGATCATTGCGCGCGAGTTCTCGCGGCCGATCAAGCTGCTGATCGCTTCTCAGCCGACGCGTGGCCTGGACGTGGGATCGATCGAGTACATCCACTCGCGCATCATCGAGAAACGCGATGAAGGCACGGCCGTGCTCGTCGTTTCCTCCGAGTTGGACGAGATTATGGCGTTGTCCGACCGCATCGCCGTCATGTACAAGGGCAAGATCCTGGACATCGTGCCCGCCAAGGGCATCACCAAGGAGCATCTCGGTCTTCTCATGGCCGGGATCAAGCCTGCCGAGGGCGTCAGCGCTGCGGAACCGGCCGGCACCGAGGTCGCGATCGAGCGCGTGTTTTAGGGGCCACCAGCCCAGGAGGCACCGTTGGAAAAGATTCAACCCACAGTCGCACCAACGCCGAAGCCGGAAGCCGGGGCTGGCAAGGCTGGCGGTGGAAAACAGCAGACTGCCGGGCGCCGAGCGCTCCTGCAGGCCATCCTCATCCCGCTCCTGGCCGTGCTGACCGGCCTGATCATCGGCGCGATCGTCATTATCATCACCGATCCTGCGGTGGTGGCTGCCTTTGGGGCGTTCTTCCAGGCGCCGGGCGCTGCGTTTGCCGCGGCCTGGAAGTCCATCTCGACGGCATACGGCGCGCTCTTCCACGGCTCGTTTGGCAGCCTGAGCGAGATCACCAGCGCGCTGAAGAGCGGTGACCCGGCAGCCATTCGGCAGGCTTTTTGGCCCATTACCGAAAGCCTGGCTGCATCAACCCCATACATTTTTGCGGGTCTCGCGGTAGGCCTGGGCTTCAAAGCGGGCCTGTTCAACATCGGCGCCGAAGGTCAGTTCTTCATCGGATCGTTGGGCGCGGCTTTTGTCGGTTATAGCCTGGTCGGCTGGCCATGGTACCTGCACCTGCCGCTGGCGCTCCTGGGCGGGTTTGTCGCTGGCGCAATCTGGGGCGCGATTCCCGGCTGGCTCAAGGCGAAGACCGGCGGCCACGAGGTAGTCAACACCATCATGATGAACTACATCGCGTTCCGCCTGAGTGACTGGCTGATCAACGGCCCCATGAAGGCCCCCGGTTTCCGGCCGGTGACCCCCCATATTCAGATGTCCGCGGCGCTGCCGCGGCTGTTTGCCGACCCGCTGCGCTTCAACGTCGGGTTCTTCCTGGCGCTGATCGTGGCTGGAGTGGTGTTCTGGCTGCTCTTCAAGACCACCATCGGGTTCACGATCCGCGTAGTTGGCGCCAACCCTGACGCGGCGCGTTATTCCGGCATGAGCATCACCCGCACGATCGTCCTCGCGATGACGCTGAGCGGCGGATTGGCCGGGCTGGCGGGCACGAGCCAGGTGCTGGGTGTGGATTACTGGGTGGGCCAGGGCTTTTCTGCAGGTTACGGCTTCGACGCCATCGCGGTCGCCCTGATCGGCAAGAGCCATCCCTTTGGCATAGTGCTGGCCGCACTGTTGTGGGGCTTCCTGCGCAGCGGGGCCACTCGTATGCAGTCGCTGGCCGGCATCCCGATCGACATCATCTCGATCATCCAGGGCCTAGTGATCGTCTTCGTCGCGGCGCCCGATATCATCCGCATATTGTATCGCCTGCGGAAGGTGGCCGCGGAGAAGGTCGTGTTGAGCCGCGGGTGGGGATCTTGAGGCTGACAGGGAGGAGACAACCATGACGACTGCAACCGCAACCAGGGCGCTCCCTGCTGAGATCAAGCGCAGCCGGATCATCGGCGTGGTGCTGCTGCTGATCGGTCTCGCTATTTTCTTGCTCTTCGGCACCGGGATGGAGAGCGGGCTGACCACGAAGTTCGGCATGAATCCGGGCGTCGGCTCGCAGGCGCTCCGCATCCCAGACCTGACCCTGCCCACCGCAGCCTCGATCTATCTCCTGTCCGGTGTGTCCATCTTTTTGGGCGCGGTCCAGATCGCGCGTGGCTTCAAGCGCGCAGGCCTGGTCATCGGACTTGTCGCCGCGTTCTTCGTCATCGCCTTCCTGGCGTGGGCGGCGCGCGTGGAAATCGTTCAACCTGGTTGGGATATTGAGCAGCTCGGTAGTGCGCGCCACGCCCATCGCCCTGGCGGCGCTGTGCGGCGTGATCAGCGAACGCGCGGGCGTGGTGAACATCGGCATCGAAGGCATCATGCTCCTGGCCGCGCAGGCTGCCGTCATGTCAGCCAGCCTAACCGATAGCCTATGGATCGGCCTGGTTTTTGCCATCCTGACTGGCATGTTGTTTGCCGCCGTGCACGCCGTCCTGGCCATCCGCTTCAAGGTAGATCAGATCGTGAGTGGCGTGGCGATCAACATCTTCGCGACAGGCACGACCAGTTACATCTCGTCGCGCTTCATGGAGCGAAACGCCGACTTGCTGAACAACTCAGGCATCTTCAAGCCCATCGCGATCCCACTGCTCTCGAAGATCCCGATCCTCGGGCCGATCTTCTTTGAGAACAGCATCATCGTGTACCTGATGATGCTGCTGGTTGCGGTCTTGCACATCATGCTGTTCTACACACCGTGGGGGCTGCGGACCCGCGCAGTGGGCGAGCATCCGAAGGCCGCTGACACGCTCGGCGTCAACGTGTTCAGGATCCGCTATGTCAGCGTCATCCTCGGCGGCGCGATCGCGGGCATCGGCGGTGCGTACTTCACTATTGGCTCGGCCGGCCGGTTCGACGAGGTGATGACCGCGGGCAAGGGTTTCATCGGCCTGGCCGCCATGATCTTCGGCAAGTGGACGCCTATCGGTGCGTCCCTGGCCTCGCTGCTGTTTGGCTTTGCCGATTCGTTGCAAGTCAAGCTGCAGATCCTACGGGTGCCGATCCCGTCGGAGTTCCTGCTCATGGCGCCGTACATTGTGACTATGATCGTGCTAGCCGGCGTGGTGGGTCGCGCGGCCGCACCGGCTGCAGACGGCGTGGCGTACGAGAAAGACTAGAAAATCTCACCGTAGAGGGCACTGAGAGCGCAGAGGCTGAATGGGGGATTCCCCTCTTCTGACCTCTGCGTTCTCTGTGTGCTATGCGGCAAAAAGGGAATATATTCCGTAGATGGCTTTTGCTGAAGTTCTGCTAATCGCCCTTGGCCTGGCGATGGATGCGTTCGCCGTGAGCCTGGCGGCCGGCGCCACGAGTTTCATCAATGGTCCCCGGCCGGTTTTCCGGCTCTCGTTTCATTTCGGATTGTTCCAAGGCCTGATGCCGGTGCTTGGCTGGCTGAGTGGCTCACTGGTGGCAAGTTACATCTCCGCGTTCGATCACTGGGTCGCGTTCGTGCTCCTGGCATTCGTCGGGGGGCGCATGGTGCGTTCGGGATTGGATCCAAAGACAGAGGGTGTTGAGGTAGATCCATCGCGGGGCGGGACGCTGATTATGCTGGCTGTCGCCACCAGCATTGACGCGTTCGCCATTGGTCTTTCGTTGGCCATGCTCAGAGTGAATATCTTCTATCCCGCAGTTGTGATCGGCGTGGTTGCTGCGGCGCTATCGGTCGTAGGCATTGCCCTTGGGAATCGGCTGGGTAGTAAGTTGGGCAAGCGGATGGAAGTTGTAGGCGGCATCATTCTGATTCTGATTGGGCTACGGGTGGTGATCTCACACACAATGTAACTCGATTGTGCTACGGTGGTTGGTGAAGATGGGCTTTATCTGGGGTCCAAGCTGGTTCACTAAGGTGCGAAGGAGCGAGTGCGGTGCGCGGGATGCTTGCGGGATTGATCGTTGCGTTGACTATCGTGGTCGTCGCTTTGCTTGTTGCGACGCTTGGGAGCGTGGGAGTGGCCGCCATCGGTTGGCTCGTCAGCCACTGGTTTGACTTAAGCCAATGGCAGGGCAGCCTGATCGCACTGGCGGTGGCGCTCGGCGTCGGGTTCGCGATCTATCGCTTGGCTGCGAACAGCTCACCGATCGAAGCTGAGCCGGAGTGGATCGATTGGGTCGAAGAGGAGGAAGAGGAGGCGGCGCAGGAACCGCCCGTCGTGCCCTGGCGCCGCCAGCGCCCCACCCAGGGCGAGCTTCCGCCGCAAAAACCCGTGCAGAAGGGCCAGCGCTCCAAGTAGTCAAGCGGGGAGATTGAGATGATGTATCGCAGGTTCATTCGTATCGTATCGTTGGTTTTGGTCGTCGTGTTCCTGGGCGTGGCCGTTTCGTCATGCGCACCCGTGCCCGCTGCCCAGCCTGAAGAGTCGAAGCTTAAGCTCGCGCTCATCCCTGTGCTCGACACGATTCCCATCTATATCGCGCTTCAGAATGGTTATTTTGGCGCTCAAGGCATAGCGGTTGAGGTCGTCCCTGTGAAAAGCCCCCAGGAACGGGATGTTCTGCTCCAAACAGGCCAGGTAGATGGCGTGTTGACCGATCTCCAGGGGGTCGGCCTGCTGAATAAGGATAGCGTTAAGGTTAAGGCTGTTTATACTTCGCGAAGACCATTCCCCGACGCACCGCTGTTTCGAATCCTGGCTAGCCCGAAGTCAAACATCGCCACACCAGCGGACCTCAAGGCAGTGCCCATCGGGATCAGCAATAACACCATCATTGAGTACCTGACAGACCGCATCTTGACTTTCGAAGGGCTCACGACCGATGAGATCGCCAAGATCGAGGTGGGCGCCATCACGGTGCGCTTCGAGCAGTTGATGAACGGCAACATTCAAGCCGCCGTTCTGCCCGATCCGCTCGCCCAGGGGGCGATTGCCGCGGGCGCCAAGCTCGTCGTCGACGATACGAGGTATGCGAATCTATCGCAGTCGGTCCTGGTCTTCCAGGCCAGCGCGCTGCAATCGAAGCCGGGGACCGTGCGTAAGTTCCTCAGCGCCTGGGAGCAGGCCGTCAAGGAAGTCAATGCCAATCCTGACAAGTATCGTGCCGTTCTGATGGAGCAGGGCCGCGTGCCTCAGTCGATCCAGAACTCGTACAAGATGCCGCCCTTCCCGGAGAGGGGTGTGCCGAGCGAGGGGGAAGTGGCCGATGTGACCGCGTGGTTGAAAGCCAAGGGTCTCGTCAGCCGGGATATCCCATACACTGACATGGTCGATGCGTCGTTCTTGCCGAAGTGAAGCACAACCTGCGGCCCACAATGATTCCTTACAAGGCACCGTGAGCCGCAGGTTATTTACGTCTCTCAGCCACCAGAGTTGATCCCCGTGCCATCCGCCGTTCAGATCCGTGAGCTTTACTACGCCTATCCGCCTCCATTGCCCGGCGCCGCACCGACTGAAGCCCTGGTTAATGTGTCGCTGGACATTCAAGCCGGTGAGTTTGTTGCACTGCTGGGCCGGGTAGGTGCGGGGAAGACCACACTGTGCCTGGCGCTGAACGGCCTCGCGCCTCATGCGACAGGCGGCATCTTTCGGGGCCAGGTGATCGTGGGCGGGCTAAACACCCGTGAACAACCGGTCACACGGATCGCACAGGCGGCCGGGCTGGTCTTCCAGGATCCCGAGACACAACTGACTCAGATGCGAGTCGAGGATGAAATCGCGTTCGGTCCCGAAAACCTCGGCCTGCCGCGCGCCGAAATCGCAGAGCGCGTGACCTGGGCCTTAAGCGCGGTCGAACTCAACGACTATCGCGACCGCAATCCCTCGCGGTTGTCGGGGGGTGAAAAACAGCGCGTTGCCATCGCTGCCACGCTCGCCATGCGCCCACAGGTAATGGTGTTGGACGAGCCCACGGCCAATCTTGACCCAGGGGGCAAGGCGGCAGTATTTTCCGTTCTTCTACGCCTTGCCAGGGAGCGAACCATCGCAATCCTGCTTGCGACGCAGGACCTTGAGCGAGTGCAGCGGTACGCTCAGCGCGTCCTGGTGTTGCACGATAAACGAATTGCCCTGGATGGCTCCCCGGAGGAAGTTTTCGGCCATGAGCGTGAGTTGAAAGCGTGGGGCATCGGCGTACCACAGATGACCGAATTGGCGCACGAGTTATCGGAGCGCATTGGCAAGTCGTTTTACTTCCCTTCTCTGAGCAGCGCCGTGCGAGGAATTCGTCACGCGATAGCTGAAGGCGATGTCTCGCTCCAAACGAACGCTGCCGTAGGGACGTTGCGCGAGGTAGAGACGTTGCAGGCCTTCGGGCGAACGTCTCTACACGCAGGGGCCGTCGATTCGCCACAGATTGCCGTCGAACGATTAGGCTTCACCTATCCTGATGGCACTGCTGCCCTTAGAGGTGTTGATCTGTCGATCCAGTCGGGCGAGTTCGTCGCGCTGGCCGGCCCAAATGGCTCGGGCAAGACGACGTTGGCGAAACACCTCAACGGTTTGCTCAAACCATCTGCCGGGCGGGTCCTCATCGCCGGGCAAGATACCGCTGCGCTACGGGTGCCACAGTTGGCCCGCTCGGTCGGTTATTTGTTTCAAAATCCGGATCATCAGATTTTTGCTCCTACCGTCAGCGAGGAGATCGCGTTTGGGCTTCGTCTGCAGGGACTTTCGGCGGGTGAGGTCGCGGAGCGCGTGGCCGACGCAATGGCGGCGCACGATCTGACCACCTGCGCGGGCCTCCCGCCAGCCACCCTCAGTCTTGGCCAGCGCCGTCAGGTCACACTGGCTGCAGTACTTGCAGCGCGGCCGAAGATCCTTGTGCTGGATGAGCCAACCGGCGGCCTGGATTGGCGCAGCCGGCACGCGCTCATGGCGCGGGTGCGCGCATTTAGCACAGCAGGGGGCACCGTCATCCTCATCACGCATGATGTGCGTCTGATCGCTGAGCACGCTGGCCGCGTCGTTGTGATGTACGCGGGCCGCGTCTTGTATGATGGACCGCCTGTGGATTTGTTCGGCCAGCGGCAGGTGCTCGCGACGGCTCGCCTAACCGTCCCCCCCGTTGTGCGCCTGGCCCAGCGCCTGGCGCCCTTCGGCGTACCGCCGTCGGTGCGCACGGTGACGGAGCTGGCCGATGTCCTCTAACTACGACGTATACTTCCGCCGCAACACGTGGGTCTATAGCCTGGATCCTCGCGTTAAGTTTGCCTTTGTCTTTGTCCTGATCATCCTGACTCTTCTGTGGCCGAGCGTGTCGATGGCCTTGGGCGTCAGCTTCGTCGCGTTGGTGCTATTAGTGGTTGCACAGGCGCCGCGCGTCCGCATCGTCCACTTCCTGCGAGGTATTGTCGTTCTTTTGGCAGTGGTATTGGTGCTCACGGCCCTTTTTGCCGGGGACGCCGGTCCGCCCTGGGTCGTTTGGGGACCGTTACGCGTCACGCCACAGGGTTTTCACCAAGGTGCGCTTCTGACCTCCCGTCTCCTGGCACTGGGACTCGTATTTTTCTTTTGGCTCAGCACGACGGATCAAGGGGAGATGGTGCGTGGGTTTGTGGCGCTGGGGCTGCCGTATGATTGGGGACTGACCGTAGCGCTGGCCTTGCGTTATCTGCCTATCCTGGCCGGCCTGTTCGAGCAGGTGCGTGAAGCGCAGGAGGCGCGCGGCCTGGACCTGGCACAACGCAGTTTTTTTGCCCGGCTCCAAGCTTACCGGCCGATTTTGATCGCTGTCGTGATCGGGGCCCTGCGACACGGTGAGCGTCTTGGCTGGGCGTTGGAGGCGCGGGCACTGGATGGTGGGGGAGCGCGGCGCACGGTTTTTCGGCCCCTGCGCCTTCACCGAGGCGACTATCTGGCTCTGGCCATCCTGTTTGCCATCCTCGTCGGCGCCGTCCTTTTGCGCTTGCTGTAACAGTGTATTGGAAGTCACTTAACGGCTCAGCACACGTGGTACACTTAAGTCACTTATGGGCCGGGGTTAGGCAGGGCTGGCAGTGCCTAACTTCGGCCCGGTCTTTTAAGCGTCCCGATTTTGCCTTGTGGCCGCGCCGGTGTTATAATTTTGTTATGTATGCCCCCATAGCTCAGTGGATAGAGCGCTAGCCTCCGGAGCTAGAAGCGTGGGTTCGAGTCCCGCTGGGGGTACTTTTCCAGTCAAGACGCCCTTGATTTTGCAGGCGGCCCGGTCTTATCCACCGGGCCGTTTTTGTTTGGTCTCTCCAAGTTGACAGTCGTGTCTGCGTGCGGTATGGTCAGGTCAGGTCGACCTCTATCGGGTACTTCTCAGACAACAGCTTTAACAGGAGCAACAACGTGAAACCCTCAGGAACTCATTTCACGGTCAAGGTCGGAGACCTGACTGCCTTCTGTCTGGCCGCGCTGCGCCAGGTGGGGGTGAACGAGGCAGATGCACAACTGACGGCCGATGCCTTGGTGACGACTGACACGTTGGGCACTTTCACCCACGGCACGCGACAGTTGCGCGGCCTGATCAAGAACGTGCGGGATGGCCGCCTCAATCCAACGGCTGCGGAGACGATCGTGTCAGAGGGCCCCGCGTGGGCCATGCTGGATGCTCATCATGCGATGCCCCCGGCTGTGGCCTGCCGCGCGATGCAGCGGGCGATGACTAAGGCCCGTACGTGTGGCTTGGGATATGTAGGGGTGCAGCGCACCAGTCATTTTGGTGCGGCGGGCTACTATGCCCGACTGGCGGCGGCTGAGGATATGCTGGGCCTGGCACTGTGCAACGTCGATCCGGTGATGACCGTCACAGGCGCAGCCGCCAAGGTCATCGGCACTAATCCGATCGCCTGGGCCGCGCCGGCCGGTAAAGAGCGGATGGTCTTTCTGGACATTGCCACCAGCCGCGTGGCTGCCACAAAGGTGTTCGCCGCCAAGGCGTTAGGCAAATCAGTGCCCGATACGTGGTTGATCGACGCAAACGGTCTGCCTACCACTGATCCGAGCCGCTTTCCCGAGGAGGGTGCGCTTTTGCCGCTGGCCGATTACAAGGGTTATGGGCTGGCGGTCCTGGTTGAGGTGTTGGGGGGTGTCTTGACCGGGGCGGCCCTGTTGAGCGGTGTGGTAAGTTGGGCCAACAACTCCCGCGAGAAGGTGAACCAGGGGCATGCCTTTATTGCGTTCGACATTGGCGCCATGATGCCGTTGGCCGAGTTCAAGGGGCGGATGGACAGTATGGTGCGCGAGCTGCGCGCTGCGCCGAAGGCGGCAGGGGCCAAGCGCGTCTATCTGCCCGGCGAAATGGAATGGGAACGCCGGGAAGCGGCGCTGACCGCGGGCATCCCGCTGCCTCCTGACGTGGCAGCCGGCCTGCGAGGGCTTGGGGAGGACCTTGGGCTGGCCCCAGAGGACTTCAATTTGAAGCTGTAAGGAGGAAGTTGTGAGCGGTGAGATTCGGGTTCGACACGACGCGCTGGTTGCCACGATTGCAGAGGTCCTGGCAGCCGAAGGTGTCCCGGAGCACGTCCGGGGCGTTGAGGCTGAGTTGATGGCGGAGGCCGACCTGCTGGGCGTGCCGTCTCACGGCATCCGTATGCTGCCGCTCATCGTCACGGGGATCCGAGATGGCCGTGCAAACCGCGATCCGCAACTGCGACTAGTGCGCGACCACGAGGCCGCGTGCGTGCTCGATGGCGACCGGGGTCTAGGACGTTACGTGTCGGTCAAGGGCATGGAACAGGCCATGGCGCGCGCGCGGCGCTTCGGTGTTGGCCTCTGCGTGGCCAACCGTGTGACGCACTGGGGCCGTGCACATGCCTATGCCTACCGGGCTGCGCTGCAGGGAATGATCGGCATCTGCACCACGAATGCCATTCCCAACATGACCGGGTGGGGCTCGAAGCAGCCAGTGGTGGGCAACAATCCCCTGGCAATCGGTGTGCCGCAGGGAGAAGGCCGTGATCCGCTTGTGCTTGACATTGCAATGAGCCAGGCGGCCGTGGGCAAGATCGGCACGTATCTGCGCGAGGGCAAGACTGTCCCGAGCGGCTGGGGGCTTGACGCCTCCGGGCAGCCCACCAGCGATCCTTCGGCGATCTTGAGTTCCGGGCTCGTTCTGCCGATGGGCGAGCACAAAGGTGCGGGCCTCGCTCTGATGATGGAGATCTTCACCGGCGCGTTGGCCGGCGGGCTGCTCAGTTACGAGGTGGGCCAGGCTGATTCGACCGGATTGGATCCGGAGGGCAGCAAATTTCTGCTCGCGATCGACGTCTCGAAGTTTGTCGAGCCGGAGCGCTTCACCGAGCGCGTGGGCGACTTGCTGAGGTCCGTCGCCCAGGGGGTCGGCTCTGATGGGGAATTCCTCTACCCGGGTCAGCGCGGTTGGCAAACCCGAGACCGCAACCTGGTGGAGGGTGTACCGATCCATAGTAAGATCGTCGAGCAGCTTGCAGGCATCGGTGTGACTCTGCCCTCTATCGAATAGACCATCCCGGAGAGATCATGAAGCGTGTTCCATTTGCAAGAACCGGGGAAACGGTGTCGGAGTTCTGCCTGGGCACCATGATGTTCGGCGCCCGATGCGATGAGATGGAGTCGGATCGGATTCTAAGCGCTGCCCTGGAGCGCGGGGTCAACTTTGTGGACACCGCGGCCATGTACGTGAACGGCGGCACAGAGGAGATCGTGGGCCGGCTGCTGCGCGGGCGGCGCGACAAGGTGTTCCTGACGACGAAGGTGCACAAAGGCCTGGAGCCGGGGGACATCCGCTCGAGCATCGATGAGAGCCTGGCGCGGCTGCAGATGGACTACGTCGACTTGTACCTGTTGCACTGGCCACTGAAGGGCATGCGTCCCGTCGAGATCATGGCTGCGCTGAACGAGGTGGTGCAGGCCGGCAAGGCGCGCTATGTGGGATGCTCCAATTTCCCCGCATGGTTGCTGGCCCACTGTAACGCGATTGCGGCCGAACATGGATGGCCCCTCTTGATCAACAACCAGGTAGCATACAATCTGTTCGAGCGGGGGATCGAGGTGGAAATCCTGCCCCAGGCCGTGGCCGAGGGCATCGCGATCACCGCGTACAGACCGATCGCGGAGGGCGTCCTGGCTGGCCGCTACCAGGTGGGCGGTCCGTTCCCGTCGGGTGCGCGCGGTGAGAACAGCGGGCCGGTTGTCACCTGGCTGGCGCAGCACGGCGATGGCATCGAGCGTTTCAACCGCTGCGCGGCTGAGCTGGGAGTGGCGCCGGCTGCGCTGGCGTTGGCATGGCTGCGCTATTCGCCGGGGGTCACTGCAATTATCGTCGGCTCGAGCAGACTCAGCCAACTGGACGACAACTTTGCCGGCTTCGAGTTCGACCTGACTGAGCGCCAGTACGATGAGGTCACCGCGCTCTTCGATACAGAAGTCAAAGAAGAGGGGTTGCAGCGATTCCCAGGCCGTAAAAATAACTTCCCGCGGTTGCGGCGCAATTTGCGGCTCCTGGAAGCCTAGCCCCGGATCGCTCGCAGCACCTGATCGATCACCCACGTGGTGTGTGCCCCGGTTTCTCCCGTGCTGGGGCACACACCAACGCCGTTCAGCTCGTCAACGATCGTCTGAATCAGGGGCTGCTGCACGTGCGCGGGGTTTTCGATTGGAAGGGCCTGACTGCCCTCCGCCGTCTCAAGCGTGATCGGCTCCGCGTCAAAACTGGAGAAGACCACTTTGCCCCGAGTGCCCACGATTTCGGTTGCGTCACGATTGCCATAACTTGTGAAGTTCCACGCACCTGCCCCTAGCACGCCCGACGCGAACTCGAACGAAGCAGTGACGGTGTCCTCCGCCGGGTAGAAGCCCGCCAGATTCCCCGCGTGTCCCTGCACCGAACGAATGGGCCCCAGCACATAGTCCAGGAAATCGAGGGTGTGCGAACCCATATCGACAAAGCGGCCGCCGCCGGAGATTTCGGGCAATACGCGCCACGGCAGATTGGCCGGGTCGATGTCCTCCGGCACAGGCTTCTGCTGAAGCAGCACGGTCACAAAGCGGACTTCGCCGATCGCGCCCCTATCGATCAGCCCTTTGACCCTGAGAAACCGAGGCATGGCGCGGCGATAGTAGGCCACGAAGAGGGGAACGCCGGCCGCACGACATGCCGCGATCATCTCCTCGCATTCTCCAATGTTGAGCGCCATCGGCTTTTCTACATACACCGGCTTGCCCGCCCGCGCGCATGCCAACACATACTCCTTGTGGGAAGACGGAGGGGTGGCGATGTAAACGGCATCCACCTCAGGGTCGGCAATCAAGGCGTCAGCCGCATCGTACCAGTGCGGCACGCCGTGCCGCCGTGCGTAGTCTTCGGCCAGCGCCGCGTTACGCCGCATTACAGCCGTCAGGGCTGAGTTGTGCGCTTTCTGGAAGCCGGGACCGCTCTTTACCTCGGTGACGTTCCCGCAACCGACGATGCCCCATCGGATGGTTCGCATATGTCCTCCTCCGCGTTGGCGAAAGGCGCTTGGCGCAGACAGAGTAGTTAGTCAAGGGCGGCGGTAACAGTCTTGATGGCGGCAGTGGCGCCACCCTGCAGGAAACGGACGTCGCTGCCCATCACCACGAACCGAAAGCCTTGCTGCACGCGCAGCACAGCGAGATCGGGCGCGCCGATGTCGATACCGGGGATCCTGCCAGTGCTTTGACATGCCTGCACGACGCGTTCGAGCGCGCGTGCGTGCTCATCGTGCTGTGGTATCTCGCGCGGGTGAAAGCCTATCGAAAGCGCCAGATCCTGCGGACCGATCATGCAACCGTCTATCCCGGGCACTGCCAGAATCGCTTCGGCGTCCCTGACTGCCCGCGCACTTTCGATCTGGACTGCGACAAAGAGCTGATCGTTGATCCAGTCGGGGTAGTCTGCGCCATAGACCAAGGCGCGCCCCCAACCGAAGGAGCGTTCGCCTATCGGGGGATACCGGCACGCGGCTGCCATTGATCTCGCCTCTTCCACGGTGTCGACCATGGGTGCGATGATTCCGAGAACGCCCGCATCTAGCAGCCGCGCCACAAGGTGGTACTGGTTGTTAAGCACGCGGGCCATCGGGGTGGCCGTGCCAGCACAGATGGAGGTCACGCCTGCGATCATCGAGTCGTCGCCCCAGGAGCCATGCTGTGTGTCCAGCATGACGAAATCCGCGCCGCAATGGCTTAGGAATTCGGCCGCCACGGGCGAGCCCAACTTAGCGGAGAAACCGAGAGCTGGTTTGCCAGAGAGCATTTTCTGTTTGGCCGTATTGAACTTCATTGCTTCACTCCGGCTAGTTTCAGTTCTGCTGCACGATGGCAGGCGACAAAGTGGCCCGGTTCCAGTTCGGTGAGGCCGGGCGTTTGCTGCCGACAGATATCGACGGTGTATCGGCAGCGCGGGTTGAAATAACACCCGGGGGGCGGGTTTGACGGGTCAGCCACGCTGCCCTCGAGCACGATGCGTTTCGAACGGAGCCGCGGGATCTGGCTTGGGCACGGCCGACAAGAGGGCCTCGGTGTAGGGGTGCTTAGGCGAGTGGAAGATGGCATCGGTCGGGGCCATTTCCGCGATGCGGCCCACGTACATGACCGCTACACGTTCGCTGATGTGCTTGACCACGCTCAGATCGTGGGCGACGAAGA
This sequence comes from uncultured Chloroflexia bacterium, assembly GCA_963774265.1. Classification (GTDB taxonomy): domain Bacteria; phylum Chloroflexota; class Anaerolineae; order CG2-30-64-16; family CG2-30-64-16; genus JALOOB01. The sequence goes on from CAVZDU010000001.1 coordinate 1,356,204, forward strand.
GGTAGGTCAGTCCTAGCTCGTCCTGTAGCTCCAGCAGAAGGTTCAGGATCTGTGCCTGCACCGATACATCCAGTGCCGAGACCGGCTCATCGGCGACCACCAACCGAGGACGCAGCGCAAGGGCGCGTGCGATGCCGATCCGCTGGCGTTGACCCCCGCTGAAGGCGTGCGGGAAGCGGCGCATATACTCGGGCCGTAAGCCCACCACTCTTAGCAACTCGGCCACACGTTCGGTCCGTTCTTCCCGATCCGTCACACCGTTGACCAGGAGCGGCTCCCCGACGATGTCCAGCAGCGTCATGCGCGGGTTCAGTGACGAGAACGGATCTTGGAAAATCATCTGCATTTCGCTGCGCAGCGGCTTTAGCTCTGCATCCGGCAACGTGGCCACGTCAACCACTTTGCCGGCCTCCGTGTGGAAGAGGATTTGGCCGGCCGTGGGGTGAACTGCGCGCAGGATGCAGCGTGAAGTTGTGGTCTTGCCGCAGCCGCTCTCGCCCACCAGGGAGAAGGTCTCGCCATGGCGGATGAAGAAAGTAACATCATCCACGGCGCGAACGCTGCCAACGACACGCTGGAGGAAGCCCTTCCGAATGGGGAAGAACTTCTGGAGATTCTTCACCTCTAGGAGTCTGCTGGAATCTTCGGTCGCTTTCAAATTGACCATACCTCAAAGTCGTGGGCACACTGTGCCCGCGGTTCAGTGCACGTGACAGGTTCCACCACAGTTGACAACGTTACGTCTTCACGCCGGTTGTCCGTACAGGAAGCAGCTCGCCGACTGGCCGTTTCCCAGGTCAGCCAGCTCTGGCTCGCTGACCTCGCACACTCCACGGATTCGATCGGGACAGCGCGGGTGGAAGGGACAGCCGGTGGGCCGATTGTAGGGATGTGGGATCGAACCGGTGATAGTGTGCAACTTGACGCGCGGGGTCATGTCGATGCTCGGGATGGAGCGCAGCAGCGCACGCGTGTACGGATGTTGCGGCCGATGGAAAATGTCATCCACCGCGCCAACCTCAACCACTCGGCCGAGGTACATCACCACAACGTGGTCGCACATCTCGGCAACCACACCCAGGTTGTGTGTGATCAACATGATCGCCATGCCGCGTTCTTCCTGCAGGCTACGCAGCAAGTCCAGGATTTGCGCCTGGGTGGTCACGTCGAGCGCGGTCGTCGGCTCGTCAGCGATCAGCAGCCGCGGGTTGCACGAAAGTGAGACGGCGATCATGGCCCGTTGGCGCAGCCCGCCGGAAAGCTGGAACGCGTATTCGTCGATGCGGCGCTCCGGTTTGGGGATGCCTACCTGGCGTAGCGCCTCAATCGCGTGCTCTCGCGCCTCTCTCTTGGAGACGTTCATGTGTAGCTGGACGGCCTCAATGATCTGGTTGCCGACCGTGTGGACGGGGCTGAACGATGTCATCGGCTCCTGGAACACCAGCCCGATGTCGCGGCCGCGCAGGCCACGCATCTGACGGCCATCAGGATCAAGCCCAACCAGGTCAGTGGAGCGTCCGTCGGCATCGTACCAGTGAATCTCTCCGTTGACGATGCGGCCGGGCGGTTCGACGATGCGCAGGATGGAGCGTGCCGTGACGCTCTTACCGCAACCGGATTCTCCCACGATCCCCAGGGTTTGGCGCTGGGCGATGTCGAACGAAGCGCCATCAACGGCCTTGACGGTGCCTTCGTCCTGGAAGAAGTAGGTTTTCAGATCTCGAACCGACAGGAGCGGTGTGTTGTTATCTGGCATGGTGCGCCATCCATGGCGTGGCATCATCCATACGGATCGGCCGCGTCTCGCAAGCCATCACCGACGAAATTGAACGCCAGGACGGCCAAGATGACCGGAATGACCGGAAGCAGTAACCACGGCGAAATCGCCAGGGCCTGGATGTTCTGCGCCTGCTCCAATAACACGCCCCACGAGATCGCAGGCGGGCGCAATCCCAGGCCCAAGAAGCTGAGGGAAGTCTCGCTGATGATCATCGCCGGAATGGCCAAAGTGGTGGCCGCGATGATATGGCTCAGGAACGATGGGACCATGTGGCGGAAGATGATGCGCATCTTGCCGCACCCCACCAGCTCCGCCGCGGTGATGAAATCCTCTTCGCGGAGGGTGAGGAACCGGCCGCGCACAACGCGGGCCAACTCGGTCCAGCCCAGTAACGAGATGATAAGCGTGATTGCCAGGTAGATCTGTTGCGTTGACCACGCGCGCGGGAGTGCGGCCGCAAGGCCCATCCAGAGCGGAATAGTCGGAATCGAGCGCAGAACCTCGATGGTGCGTTGGATCACTGTGTCTATCGCGCCGCTGAAATAGCCGGAGATGCCCCCGAGTAACACTCCCAGGAACAGACTGAGCGCCACCGCGGCCAGACCGATAACCAGCGAAATCTGCGTGGCGAGCATCAGGCGCGACCAGAGATCGCGGCCGTTGACATCGGTGCCGAGAAGGAAGAGCGATTCTTCGACCGGCGCGCCTTCCACGCCCAGCAGGTGGGTGTCTCCGGGGATGATGCCCAGGAGCTTATAGGAAAAGCCCTTGACGAAGAAACGCAGCGGAAGCTTTGTCTCCGGATCGTTGACGTAGACGCGCTTGAAGGTTTTGGGATCTCGGGCGCCCTTGACCGCGTAGACGTGTGGGCTCAGCTTCCCATCTTGGAACCAATGGACCTTCTGAGGTGGCATCAGGCCGCGCTGGGCCTCCGATAGCTCGGGATCTACGTAAGCCAGGGCCGGCGCGAAGAAGGCAACCAGGTAGAAGAGGATCAGGACAACGGCGCTGATCATGGCCAGGGTGTGCTTGCGGAAACGCCACCACATGAGCTGGGCGGCGCTCGCTACCGAGACGCGTTCCTCGGCTTCGGTCATCGCCTCTTCCGGCGCTTCAATGGGTCGAGCAGCGATGGGCATGGATTCAGTCATCAGCGGCGCTCCAGGCGGATGCGCGGATCAACCCACATCAACAAGAGGTCGGAGATGAAGGTGCCGATCACGGTCATGACGCCCAGCATTAGCACGATGGTGCCGGCGAGAAACATGTCCTGCGCAACAAGCGCCTTCAGCAGCAGGGGGCCAACGGTGGGCAGGCTCAGCACCAGCGAGATAATGATGCTACCGGAGACGATGTAGGGCAACAGATAGCCGATGGTGCTGATGAAAGGGTTCAGCGCGACGCGCACCGGGTATTTCATGATCACCCGCAGCTCGGACAGGCCGCGCGCCCTGGCGGTCATCACGTAGGGCTTGCGCAGCTCGTCCAGCAGGTTCGAGCGCATGATGCGGATCATTTGCGCCGTGCCAGACAGACCAAGGACCACGGCCGGGATCGGCAGGTGATTGATCATGTCTTTTATCTTGACCCAGTTCCAGGGCGCGTCCGCAAGGTCTGGCGAGAAGAGGCCACCCACGTTGGCGTTGAAATAGCGAAAACCAACGTACAGGACGATCAATGCCAACATGAAGCCTGGCACGGCCAGGCCAATGAAACCGATGAACGTGAAGATATAGTCACCGATCGAGTAGCGTCGCACGGCGGAGTAGATGCCGATAGGGAGCGCGAGCGCCCAGGTGAAGATGACGGCGGCTAACGACACTACCACGGTCAGCATCAGGCGATCGCCGATCACGTCCTTGACCGGCCGGTTCCATTCCATTGCCATGCCATAGTTGCCGCGGAGGATCTGTCCCATCCAGCGCACGAACTGGACGGTCATGGGCTTGTCCAGCCCATATTGCTCCCGTAGCGCCTGGATGTCACCTTCGGAGACGCTGGCGCCGCCGGCCGACATAGACGCGATATATGTGGTGCCGAAGTCACCGGGCGGCAACTGGATAATGACAAACGCCAGAACACTGATGGCAAAGAGGGTGACGACGGCTAAGGCCGCACGGCGTATGATATACGCGAGCATCGCGCCTCCTTACCTCACCCACCCCAACCCTCCCTCTCCGCACCGGAGAGGGAGGGAGGAGAGATAGGGAGGTTTAGCTCTTGAAGTAGAAGGTGGGCGGCAGCGAGGAGCCAGGCGTGCGACCATGCTGCGCGTTGATCTGGCGCTCTGGGACGTTGCCCATGTTATTCTTGACCACGCGCACGCCCATGAAGGCGGGCGACTGGCCAACGGTGCCGATGCTCCACTGCTGCTCAGTGATAATCTTCCAGAGATCCTGGCCGAGCTTTTTCTGGTCGGCCTCCTTCAGCGTGGGGTACGTTTTGAACATCTCAAAGGCTTTGAGCATCTCTGGATCATCCGGCTTCACGCCCTGTGTTCCGCCGGAGGCGAACCACTTGGCAAAGGCCATGCCCATGTGGCACTCCGCCGGGTCCACGGGAAGCGCGTGACGCGGGAAGAGGAAGATCATCTCGGAGCCGTCGTTGGCCCAGGTGATCATTTGCTGCTCGTTGTTGGCCGTCGTGCCGAACGCCTGGTTGCGCTCCATCTCCTTGACTTGCGCGTCGATGCCGATCTTCTTCCACTGCTGGGTGATCATTTCGCCGACTTGCGTGTATGGCACGAATTGGCCGCCGACGGTGATCATCTCCAACCGCAAGCGCTCACCATTGTCAGTGCGTACGCGGAAGCCCTCGGCATCCTTTTTGTTCAGGCCGATCTTGTCGAGAATCTGGTTGGCCTGGTCCGGGTCGTAGGTGCACCATAACTTGCGATACTCCGGGCCAGGGCTATAGAGCGTGGATTCAGCCGGCGCGTTAGAGCCAGCGGTGCCCACACCCAGCCAGAAGGTCTCATTGAGTTGATCGCGATCGATGCCCAATGATAGGGCATGGCGGAAATCCTTGTTCCTGATCCACTTCGCGATTTCTGCATCACCCGTGTACGCGTTGCCCATGTGCAGGTTGACATCCGCGCCGTTCAGGGCCGGGTCGAGATGGACGGTGTAATTGCCCTTCTCCTGGTTTTCCAACAGTACCGGCAGGTTGGCCAGGCCGACGTGGCGCTCCTGGATGTCGTACTCGCCCGCGACCGCGCGCAGGTTCAGCACCTGCAGGTTTTCGGCAAGTGTCATGGTGATCTTGTCGATATAAGGAAGCTGATTTCCTTCGCTGTCTACGGCCCAGAAGTAGGGGTTGCGCTCCAGGACCCAGGTCGGCGTGTTGATGGCGCCGGTGGTCCTCCAGGGGGTCATGACCGGCACTTCGGGATTGAGACACCAGCTATAGCGATTCTTGAAGTAAAGCTTCCAGTCGTCGAAGCCTGCGGCTTTCGCCTTGGTGTTCAGCTCGTCGACGGATGAATACTTGGGCAGGTACTGTTTCAGGTAATGCGCCGGGGCGTAGCCGCCGCCGTAGGTGCCGAACGCACCGCGGGTGGCAAAGCCGGCGCCGATGGCTGTGCTGCCGGCCAGGGTGTACGGGAAGTAGTAGTTCGGTTCGGGAAACTCGAAAGCCACGGTGTAGTCATCGACCTTCTTCATGACACCGGACTTGCCATTGACCAGCATTTCGGTGAAGGGTGTGGGGACAAGGTCCTTGTTGCTGTAGATGTCCTCGAACCAGAACATGAAGTCATCCGCGGTGAGCGGCGTGCCATCCGACCACTTGGCGCCCTTGCGGAGATAGATCGTCGTGGTCAGACCATCGTCACTCAGCTTCCAATCCTTGGCCAGCGCAGGCCTGATCTGGGTGCCGGTGTATTCCCAGAAGAGGATCTTTTCCATCGAGACAATGCGGTTGCCATTCTCGTGGTCGGCGGGGCCGGTGAAGCCGCGGCGCCAGTTGCCGCCGTATTTGCCGACCTCGTGCAGGGGTTGAACCACCATCACTTCACCTGCTTCGGGCAGGCGTTCTTCCAGCGCAGGCAATGTGCCGGCCTTCACCAGATCCGCCCACATTGGCGCCTCAGCGAACTTGGTGGGGTACTTGGCGGCGTCAAGGATGATCTCTGGGCCTTCAAGTTTACCGATGAGCGACTCGCCCAATGCGGGCGCAGCTTCCGGGACGGCCGTGGGAGGAATGGCTGTGGGAGGCACGGCCGTGGGAGGGATGGCCGTGGGTGCGACTACCGCTGCGGTGGGTGCGACAGGCGCTGTGGTGGGCGCTGCCGGTGCTGCTGGTGCTGCTGTGGGTGACGGTGCGGGGGCCGTACACGCGGCGAGGGCCGCAGTGCCGATTGCCGCCCCGGATGCGGTTAGAAATTGCCGCCGGGTCAGCCGTTTACCTTTGGACATCAGGACCTCCTTGCTCTTTGAGAGCCACAGTGGGTGCGCCGTTGAACCGCTGTCAGATGTTGATGACAAGCGTGCACTTGGGCGATGGTGCATGAGGTAGAGGGGCAGTAGACCGAAGCGCATAACGCGGGCCTGGACTTCAGCATGAGGCCATCGAACACTTCAAGGCTCGACAGTGCCGGTGCGGCAACGTTGCTGCGATGTGTCCAGTGTGGCATTGAATGCGCCTGTCGCGACGGGGAGGGGCGGCTGTGCCCCCTCGAACCTTACGAAAATCGATTTCCCTGTGCTAAAATATAGCATGGCTTGCACCGGCATGTCAACCCATTAAGAAGTCACCGCTGTTCCATGCCGGCGTTCGAGTGCGGAATTCGCATTTCCTCCTTCGCTGCGGTTCTTGTCAGGGTCGGCAGACGATTGAGATCAGGTCGTGCAGGCCATTGATAACGAAATCCGGGGGGCGCTCGAGCCGTGAGACGTCCTCGCGTGTCGACACGCCGGTCAGCGGGACGGCTGTCAGCATTCCGGCTTCCTGGCCCATCCGCAGATCGGTCTCCAGCCGGTCCCCCACCATGAGGCAGCGCCCTGCGGGCACGCCCAAGCGATCCAACGCAGTGCCGAGGATCAACGGAGACGGCTTGCCCGCGACCAATTCGGGCCAGCGCCGCGTGAGCTGATAAAGTGCGGCGAGCGTGGCGCCGGCATCCGGGATGGCGCCGCCGGGCATGGGGCAGGTGTCATCGGCATTGGTGGCGAAGAATCGGGCGCCCCGGCGCAACGCCTGATAGACCGTGTTCAGCTTGCGATAGTCCAGCGTGCGGTCGAGCGCCACTACCACGGCATCGATGCCTCCGGGCTCGATGACCTCTTTGGGGTCCTGCGCCACGAGCTCATCGGCGACGCACAGTCCTGCGCCACGTAATTCCCGCCGCAGGTATTCCTCACCGATAACATAGTAGCACAATCCAGGTTCATGAGCGGCCAGGTAGTGCGCCAGCACGAAGGCAGAGGTGATAACATCCTCTCCTGGGGTTGGGATGCCCAGCCGCGTCAGCTTGGCCGCGTAGGCTTCTCGCGGTTCCAGCGGCTTGTTGCTGACGAACATCGTCCGAACACCCGCCTTGCGCAGGCCGGTGACCCCTTCGACCGCGCCCGGCAGTGCGGCCTCCCCAAGATAAACGGTGCCGTCCAGGTCAAAGACGACGGCGTCGACGAGCGGCTTTGAAGCCATGCGGACGCTCCTCAGGCGATCTGTAACATGCGCCGCAGCCGGAGCATGGGCAGCCGGTTGCGTAAGTAGTGGGCATAGGCGAGCGCGTCGGCCAGATCGCGCGGCTCCAACCCCAACTCCGCTACCGTGGTGGGGCCGCCAACGCGGCGCAAGGTGTCGATCACCGTCTCCGGCGTCGGAACGTCTGCGGCGATGGCCTGGATGTCGTCCCAATGGCTGAGAACTTTTTTGGAGAGAGCCGCGTAATCTGCCGCGTCCATGTCGAGGAAGCTTGCCTGTTCGCCGAACACCTGCTCCACGGCAAACGGCCACCCGGTCCGGATGTTGGCGATCTCCTGCTCGCGATCGGGCAATCCACTCGCTGCCAGCCGCCGGGCGGCTTCGGCCCGATTCATGCCGCGCACCTGTTGCCAGTAGCCAGCGATCAGCGACGTGCCCACGCCCACCTTTGCGCCATGCAAGAGTGCGGGACGGTTCTCGTACAGCAGGCGCGACTCCCAGAAGTGGGACAGCAGATGCTCCGATCCGGAGGCGGGCAGGGAGATGCCGAAGTCTGCCATGCACAGGCCGGCCTCGATCAGCGCTTCCATCAGCGAGCGGATGCCGGAGGGGGTGGCGCGGCCAATCTCGTCCGCCGAATCGACGACCTTGTAGAGGGCGGTGGTGAAACGCTGCGCGATGGCCTCGTCAAAGCGGTCGGTCCACAATAGCGAACCCAACCGCCAGTCGGCCGTGGAGGTCCACTTCGCGATCACGTCACCTGCTCCGGATGCGATCATTTTCCGGGGCGCCGCAGCCAGCGTGTCCAGGTCGGCAAAAATCGCCTGGGGCAGGTGACCCGGCGCCGTGATCTTGAGCCGGCGCACAACCATCGGTGTGATCGGAGATGTGTAGCCGTCGACCGAGGGCGCGGTCGGCACGGAGATGAAGGCTCCACCGGTCTGCAGGGTGACAAAGCGGGTGATGTCGGTGATGGTGCCCGAGCCGACAGCCAGGAACGCGCGATCACGGGCCTCGTTGCGCAGCATGACATCGATCACCTGAAGCTCGTCGACGATGACTTCTGGCCCGGCAAGCAGGATAGTGCGCACGTCAAGGCCCGCGGCTTGCAGCCTGGCTTCCACCTGGCTGCCCAAGACGGCATACGTGTTGGCATCCGCGACGAGCGAGAAGCGGCGCAAACCCTGCTTTGTGATGTATGCGAGAAGCTGGTCGACGGCCCCGTGGCCGATATAGATAAATGGTCTCGTGGTCATGTCATCTCCCTGGACGATGGTCGAGGATGTCAGGATGCTGAAAGCAGATGAGGCGCTCGGTGAGCGTATCACCGATCACAGGGCATGTCAAACAAGGTTGAATTATGGCGGGAAGCGAGATTGCTGATCCCCATTCATCCAACATCTATAATATGCTTAAAGTTGCACTATGTGTGGAATTCGTTTCCTACACGCATGCGGCAAGTAATCCTGTGACGCCGAACGAGTGGCGGTACGGGTGGAATCAGGGGGTGGCGTCGATGTCAAGCACCATTAGTTTCACCTCGCCGAAGGATCTGAAGGACGCCCTCGGCGAACAAAAGTATATCGCGAGCGATGAAATCGCCACGATCATGTATCTGAGTCAGCAGCTTGGCAAGCCGCTGCTGACCGAAGGACCCGCGGGCGTCGGCAAGACCGAGTTGGCCAAGGCCATCGCGAGCGCAACCGGACGCGAACTCATCCGTCTCCAGTGTTATGAAGGGCTCGACGAGACCAAGGCGCTGTACGAATGGGAATATGCCAAGCAGCTGCTTTATACGCAATTGCTACGTGACAAGCTCCACGAGACGCTCGCCAGCACGGGGAGCCTGGCAGAGGCGGCGGACAAGTTGGCTGGGGAGGAGGACGTTTTCTTCTCCATGCGTTTCCTGTTACAGCGGCCTCTATTACGCGCCATTCTCAGCGACCAGCCCACGGTGCTTCTCATCGACGAAATCGACCGCGCCGATGCGGAGTTCGAAGCCTTCCTCCTTGAGGTCCTCAGCGATTTCCAGGTCAGTGTCCCCGAATTGGGCACCCTGCAAGCCGTGCACCGGCCGCTTGTACTGCTGACCAGTAACAACACCCGTGAGCTGAGTGAGGCGCTCAAGCGCAGGTGTCTCTATTTGTTCATCAACTATCCGAATATCGATCAGGAACTGGCAGTCGTTCATCTGAAGGTGCCCGAACTTGCACCGAAGCTCGCCCGGCAGGCGGTGGAACTGGTGCAGCGGTTGCGCGGCATGGATCTGCGTAAGTCGCCGAGCATCTCTGAGACGTTGGACTGGGCGAAGGCACTGGTAACCCTGAATGCGCGGGCCTTGGACACCCAGACGCTGGAGACGACATTGAGTGTGCTTCTGAAGCACGAGACCGATCTTCAGCGCGTTCGGAATGAGATGAATCGGCCCACCGAGCGCCCCCGCTTCGACGACGAAACGGGGCGTTACCGCCGGCTGAATTGAGTTCACGATGGACGAACGCATTGTTAAGTTCATTGCGGCTCTGCGCGGTGGCGGGGTGCGCGTCAGTCTCGCCGAGAGTGCGGATGCGTTCCGCGCGGTTGAAGAACTGGGGGTGACCGATCGCGAGCTGTTCCGCCTGAGTATGCGCGCGACACTGATCAAGGACGCAACGGATCTGTCCACCTTCGACGAGTTATTTCCGCTTTTCTTCGGCACCTCCGATGCGCCGCCTCTGATGAACCTGGCGGAGGACCTCACACCTGAGGAGGCACAGACGCTGGCCCAAGCATTACGTCAGTTTGCGGACCGGGTGCGGGATATGCTCGAACGCATGCTGCAAGGCAAGTCGCTGAGCCAGCGGGAATTGGAGCAACTCGGTCAGATGGTGGGGTTGAACCGTGCGGACAACCTGCGCCAGAAGGAGTGGATGGCGCGTCGCATGGCGCAGGCACTGAAGTTTAAGGATGTTCAGGCGGCGCTGGAGAAACTCCAGGAGTTGCTGGCCCAGATGGGCATGAACAAGCAACGACTCGACCAGATGCGCCAGATCTTGCAGGCGAACCAGCAGTCGACGATGGATCAGCTTCGCCAATATGCGGGGCAGAAGATCGCGGAGAATATGGCCGAGAGTCGCCCCGAGCAGCATGTCGACGCGCTCATGGATCGGCCGTTCACCGCTCTGTCAGACAAGGACATGGACATTCTCCGCAAGGAGGTCCAACGGCTGGCTGCTCGCCTGCGCAGCCGGGTCGCGCTCCGCCAGAAGCGAGCCAAAACCGGCCAGATCGATGCCAAAGCGACAATCCGGGCCAACCTCAAACATGGCAATGTTCCCCTCATAATCAAGCACCGAGACCGGACGTTGAAGCCAAAGGTGGTCGCAATCTGTGATATCAGTACATCGATGCGCCCCGTGTCTGAGCTGATGCTGAGCCTGATCTACGCGTTGCAGGATCAGATCTCAAAGACGCATGCCTTCGCCTTCATAGACCGACTTGAGTACGTCTCTCCTGACTTCCAGGGCAAGGAGGCGCGCGAGGCCGTTGGCGATGTCCTTTTGCGAATGCCTTCGGGCCATTACAACACCGACCTGGGCGCCAGCCTGGCTGAGTTCACTCACAATTACCTGGACACGGTCGACAGCCGGACGACGTTCATTATTGTTGGCGATGGACGCAACAACTACAATGACCCGCGGCTGGAGCTGTTCAGCTCCATCGCGCGGCGCAGCCGCCAGACCCTGTGGATCAATCCGGAATCGCCCACGCTGTGGAGCACCGGAGACAGTGATATGCTAAAGTACGCGGCCTACTGCGATTCAGTCTTGCAGGTCAACACGTTGAACGAGTTGGCTGCGGCGGTTGACAAGCTGCTGGTCTCGCATTAGAGTTCCTGGAGGCCTGTCTTTTGTGCGGCGGCCCTTCTTTTCGGGGAGCCGCCGCTTTGCTGTGAGAATCTAGCACTGTGAGGAGGAGGTTGTATGAAGATCACATTCTACGGTGCAGCCCAAGAAGTCACCGGGTCGATGCATCTCATCGAGGTCAATGAAAAGCGAATCCTGCTGGACACCGGAATGTTCCAGGGCCACCGTGACGACACTTACGAGCGCAATCTCAACTTCCCGTTTGATCCCAAGACCATCGATGCGGTTGTGTTGAGCCATGCGCATATCGATCACTCGGGCAATATTCCGAACCTCGTGAAGCAAGGCTTTCCCGGGAACGTCTGGTGCACGCCGGCGACGCGCAACCTGAGCGTTTACATGTTGCTGGACAGCGGGCATATCCAGGAAAGCGACGCCGAGTACATCAACAAGCGCCGTCGCAAGGATGATCTCCCGCCGATCGCGCCGCTCTACACTCGCCAGGATGCGCAGGAGAGCCTAACGCGCTTTGTCACGATTGGCCTGCATCGTCCATTTCAGGTCGCCGATGGCGTGCAGACGACGTTCCACAATGCCGGGCATATCCTTGGTTCTGCCTGGGTTGCGTTGGATATTCGTGAGTTTGCTACGGGCAAGCAGTGGCGCTTGATCTTCAGTGGGGATGTGGGACGCCCAGGAATGGCCATCCTGAACGACCCGGAGCTGCCCGATGCCGCCGATATCTTGATCCTGGAAAGCACCTATGGCAACCGGCTGCACGCAACGCAGGCAGAGGCCAGGAACGAGTTGCGCGATGTGGTGCGCGAGACGGTGCGGAGGCGCGGCAAGGTGATCATTCCCTCGTTCGCAGTGGGGCGCACGCAGGAGTTGGTCTATGCGCTCAATCAACTCGAGGCGGATGGCGATATCCCATCGTTGCCGATTTTCGTGGACAGCCCGTTGGCCGTGAACGCAACCGAAGTGTTCAGGCTGCACCCGGAGGAGTGGGACGAGGAGGTGGCCGCATTCTTGCGAGACGAAAACCGGCGCAACCCCTTTGATTGGCAGAATGTGGAGTACGTGCGGGACGTGGTGCGCAGCAAGAGGCTAAATTACATGAAAGAATCCGCGGTCATTATCAGCGCGAACGGCATGGCTGAAAACGGCCGTATCCTCCACCACCTCAAGAATAACATCGAGGAGCCGGAGAACACGATCCTGTTCGTGAGTTTCCAGGCGGAGAACACGCTGGGACGCCGAATCGCAAGTGGGGCACGACGCGTGAAGATCCTGGGCGAAGAGTACGACGTGCGTGCAAAGGTCGAGAGTATCGAAGGCTATTCCGCGCACGCGGACCAGACGGAATTGTTGGCGTGGGCCCGTCCGCTCGATCGCACCCGATTGCAGAAGGTGTTTGTCGTGCACGGCGAGCCACAGGCCGCGCAGACGCTGGCAGACAAGCTGCGCGGGGAGCGCGTCGCAGATGTGACCGCGCCCACACGAGGACAAACATTCACGTTCTGATCTCTTCGTGCGTTGGAGACCTCAGCCGGTGATGCACAGAATTATAGCGGTTGAGGTCTCGCTGCTTTACTCAACTGGCGTCAACCAGCGATTCGTCCCATCCCCATCGGCGGCCCAACCATCGACGGTGTCGCTCTCCAGCTCCCACCAGGTCAGGTTATCCTGTTGCACTGGACCGCTCTTAATTGTGAACAGCGTTCCGCGCGGCACTTTTGCCACAGCATTTGCGCCGCGTCCCGGATCGGCGCGGACGGTGAGCACCTGCCCCGAGTCAGTGGTCACCTGTACGCGGTCGCCAACCTGGATGGCGCGGTCGACCAGCTTGAGCCCGGCCGGCGTTGCCGTCGGCCCTGCAGCCGCTTGCGTCTCGAGTCGCAACCACGGATCGTTCTGGGGTCCCGCCGCGACCCAGCCAGTCACGCCTGCGCCGTTGTCGACGCGGTACCAGTCGTAATTATCTGCCTGAGCCGGTCCTTCGAGAACGGTCACCAGTGCGTTGCTGTTCAGCCGGCCCACTTGCTTTGCCGCGGCACTGGCCGATTCGCGCAGATTTAGACCCCCCGTGGCCAGCACGCGCGCCTGCCGCATCATCGGTGTGGCCGGAGGTGGGGCTGTCGGGGTCGCTTCAGGGGGCTGCGTCACAGCGACGGTTGGTTGGGCTGTCGGCGCCACCGCACGAGTGGGTAGGGCGGTGGGCTCTTGCCCCGGCTCAAGTGTCGGTGTTGGGGTCACGCGCACCTGGAATCCGCCACATGCCAACGACGTGGCGAGCAGCACAACGATGGGGAGGAGGAGTACCCAACGTCTATGATGTTGCATCGTCCTTCTCTCTTACAGGTACTTACATGCTTTCCGGAACCGATACGCCTAACAGGGCCAGCACCCGGGCGAAGACCGCCTTGGTGGCGGCGACCAGGCGCAGCCGCGCGCGGCTCAGGTCTGCATCAGCTGGATCGGAGGAGACAACCCGACAGTCTCGGTAGAAGGCGTGGAAGGTTGCGGCCAGATCCTGGGCATAGAACGCCAGGCTGTGCGGTGCAAGTTGCAGCGCCGCCTTTTCGATCGCCTCCGGCAACTCGGCCATCTTGCGCAGCAGTGTGAGCTCCCCGGGATGGACCAGCAAGGCCAAGTCGCCTTCCGTCCATTGCGATTGTGGGAAGCCGCGCTCTATCGCGGTCCGCAGGATGCTGGCCATCCGGGCGTGTGCGTACTGCACATAAAACACCGGATTCTCTTCATTCGCCTGGACAGCCAGGTTCAGGTCGAAATCAATGACTGATTGGTTGGCACGCGTCAGTAAGAGAAATCTTACTGCGTCAGGACCTACTTCGTCAACCACTTCGTCGATGGTGATGATATCGCCCGACCGCTTGGACAACTTGATTTCCTTGCCATCGCGGTACAGGCGCACCATGTCGTAGAGCAGGATATCCAGCCGCGCCGGCTCCAAGCCTAAAGCCTCCATCAGATGGGGCATGCGCCGCGCCTGGTTCTGGTGATCCACCGCCCATACGTCGATGACACGGTCAAAGCCGCGCATCACGAATTTGTTATAGTGATAGGCTACATCGGATGCATAGTACCCAGGCTGACCGGTTGAGCGGATCAGCACCTCATCGCGATCCGAGCCATATTTGCTCGTCAGGAGCCATTCCGCGCCATCTCGCACGACGGTCTGGCCTGCAGCCCGCAGCGCGGTGATGACCTGATCGAATGTCCCATCCTCGTACAGGCTCTTTTCAGAGAACCAGTGATCGAATCGGATGCCTAACTTTTCGACTGAGGCACGGATCCAGGTCATGACTGTCTGGCGCCCGATCGCGCTGAGCGCCGAGACGGCTTCCTCCTCGCTCACATGGAGGAAACGATCGCCGTGCTCAGCCTGTATCTGGCTCGCCAGTTCGATCATGTATTCGCCCTGGTAATGTTCTTTTTCCAGAGGGGCATCAAGCCCATGCGCCTGTTTGTAGCGGCGATACAGGGTCTCCGCAAACGTGCGCATCTGCGTGCCCGCGTCGTTGACGTAATATTCTCGCTGCACGTTCCAGCCCGCGGCTGCAAGCACATTGCCCACGGCGTCGCCCAGCACCGCGTTGCGCGCGGAACCCATGTGCAGCGGTCCCGTCGGATTCGCGCTGATGAACTCAACCTGGCACGTGCGGCCGCGGCCCAGGTCTACGCTGCCGAATGTAGCGCCCTCGGACTCAATCCTGGCGACGAGATTGGCGAGCCACTGGTCGCTCAACCGGAAGTTGATGAAGCCGGGCGGCAAGACTTCAACAGACGAAAATAGCTCCGACGCGGGGACATGTGTCACGAGCGTTTGGGCGATGGCCAGCGGGGCCATCTTCGCAAGCTTGGCGGCTTGCATGGCAACGGTCGATGAGTAGTCCCCATGTTTGGGGTCCTTCGGCCGGCCGATTTCAATGGCTGGGACTTCAAAGGGCGGCAAATCGCCTGTGTCCTGTGCATGGCGCACGGCGGCGGCGACCAGTTCTGCGGTTCGATCACGTACGAGCACGAATGGTTCTCCGATTTGAGATAAGTGGCGATTCAGGCCTGGATTGGGCTCTGGTCGAACCAGTTCGGCCCGTATTCCATATCGACTTTGAGGGGCGCGTCCAGGGTGTAAGCGCCTTCCATCGTTTCCTTGACGAGTGCTGCGACTCGGAGCAGTTCTTCCTCCGGGGTCTCCAACACCAGTTCGTCATGCACCTGGAGGGTCATGCGCGCTCGCAGCCCCTCCGTTATTAGCCGACCGTGCAAGGCGATCATCGCCATCTTAATGATGTCGGCCGCGGTCCCCTGGATCGGATGGTTTATGGCGGCACGCTCCGCGGCTTGCCGCAGGTTGTACGCCTGCGCCGACGAGGCTGTTGTCTTCAGCACCGGGAAGTAGCGTCGCCTGCCGAGCAGTGTCTCGACCCAGCCTTGCTCGCGCGCCAGTGCCTGCGTTTCTTCGATGTACCTCTTCACGCCGGGATAGGTCGAAAAATAGCGATTCATGAAGTCGGCCGCTTCCCCGCGACTCAACCCGGTACGCTGCGCGAGACCGAAAGCCGTAACCCCGTATGATGTGGCAAAGTTCATCATCTTTGCGACCGCGCGCTGCGTCTTGCTGACCTGGCTCAGCGGTACGCCGTATATCTTGGACGCCGCGCTGGCGTGGATGTCTTCGCCCCGTGCAAACGCAGCCAGCATGTACTCATCCCGGGTGATGTGCGCCAGGATGCGCAATTCCACCTGTGAATAGTCTGCCGAGAGCAGCACATGACCGGGCTTCGCAACGAACGCCTTGCGGATTTCTCGCCCCACGTCCGAACGGATGGGGATGTTCTGCAAGTTTGGGTTGCTCGAACTCAGCCGCCCCGTTTCCGCGCCTGTTTGATTAAACGAGGTGTGCACCCGTCCGGTACGGGGATTCACCAATCCGGGGAGCGCATCTACGTATGTGCCCAGCAACTTGGTGAGTTGTCGCTGTTCCAGAATCAGGCTGATAATCTCGTGCCGGCCGCGCAGCCCTTCGAGTACGTCCGCAGCGGTGGAATAGGCGCCGGATTGCGTCTTTTTGAGCCCTTCTGTGGGTAGTCCCAGCTTTCCAAAGAGGATATCGGAAAGCTGCTGCGTCGAATTTACGTTGAAGGCCAAGCCGGCGATTTCCTGGATTTCGCGCTCCAGCTTGCGCACCCGGGCGGTCAGCTCAACCGACATCTGAAGCAGAAACCCGGTGTCAACCATGACGCCCGTACGTTCCATGTCGACCAGGACCGGAACCAGTGGCATCTCGACGTTGCGCAGAAGATAATCCAGTCCCTTCTCGTGCACTTCAGGGAGCAGCACCTCGGCCAGCCGGAGCGTCATGGCTGCGTCTGCACCGGCATAGGCCCCTGCGGTGGCTGCAGGCACCTTGTCCATGGTGATTTGCGCCTTGCCCACACCGATCAGGTCCGTAATGCGCGTCATCTCGGTTTTGAGTCGCGTCCAGACCAGGTCCTTCAACCCCAGCCCGCGCAGCCCGGGATCGATCAGCCAAGCCGCGATCATCGTGTCGACCAGCGGGCCCTTCACTGGGAGCTCGTAGCGGTCCAGCATCCCGATATCGTAGCTTGCGTTGTGTGCGATCTTCTCGATGTCGGGATTGCCAAAGGAAGGCATCAGCGCAGACCGGGCGGTCTCCCACGACAGGCCGGCCGTGTCGGAGTGCCCCAATGGGATATACGCGGACTGATCCAGACCAGGCCCCCACGCGACGGCAACGCCGACCAGTTCTGCAGCATAGGGATCTGTGCCGGTGGTTTCTGTGTCGAACGCGACTTGCGCTGCGGCGCTTAAGTGCTGGGCCACTTCAGCGAGGGTAGATCTTGTGGTGACCAGCAGCGGCGTCGGTCCGGCCGGCGCCGGCAAATCGGCTGCGCCCGGCGCGTGGATCCCCGCAGGCAGACGTTCCTCTGCAAAGAGAGTCATCTGGCCGCCTTCTTGTTCGGCCTGGCCTGTGGAAGGCGCCCGGCCTTCCATCGGGGGAAGGCTTCCGGCCAAGGCTCGAAAAGCCAGCTCTTGGAACAGTGCGACGGCCCTCTGACGATCGTATTGTCGTGTGCGGCACGCCTCAAGATCCAACCTGGTCGGCACGTCCGAGATGATTTGCCCCAGCCTGCGGCTGAGTTCCGCGTCAGCCCGTCCCGTCTTCAGCGCGGTCTGCACCCGGTTGGGCGTCACCTGGTCGATGTTCTCGTAGATGGCGTCGAGCGTCCCGTACCGCTGGAGCAGATATGCTGCACCCTTCTCCCCGATCCCTTTGACGCCGGGGATGTTGTCCGACTTGTCGCCGAGCAAGGCCTTGTAGTCGACCAGCTGAGCGGGCTCCAAACCATATTTGGTTTTGACCGACTCAGGGGTGTAGAGAATGGTGTCAGAGAAGAAGCGGCCCGACGTGAGAACGTGGATGTGATCATCCACCACCTGGAGGATGTCGCGGTCACCGGTGACGATCAGCGTATCGACGCCTTGGGCTTCGGCCTGCCTGGCGAGAGTGGCCAGGATGTCGTCGGCCTCAAAACCCTCTTGTGTAAAGATGGGGATGTTCAGGGCTGCCACGACTTCCTTAATGCGCTCCACCTGTGTGTGAAGCTCGTCGGGGGTGCGTTCGCGGTGGCCCTTGTACGCGTCGTACATGTCGTGGCGGAACGTCCTGCCCACATCGAACGCCACCGCTACGTATTCCGGCTGCTGATCGCGCAGGACTTTGAGCAGCATCGAGGTGAAGCCGAACACCGCGTTGGTCAGCTCGCCCGTGGGCGCGCTCATGTCGGGCGGCAGCGCGTGAAACGCCCGAAAAGCCAGGCTGTGTCCGTCGATCAGGACTAGCTTCGACATCTGCTTACCTGGGGTCTGGCTTGCGGTATTGGCCCTTGCGGGCCTTGAACGGCTGGATCTTCAGCTTGCCTGCGATGATTAATGCGTTTACGTGGTGATGCTCCAGCACGCAGTCAGTGATGCGAATCGTCCGTCCAGCATCGAGGCGCAGCGGGCCGCTGTCGAGATTCAACAGGAAATTCTCACCAGTGACGTTGGTGATTTCGATGATCTCTTTGTTTTTCCAGGTGATCGGAAGATTGTCAGACATTGAAACGTCTCCGCAGTATAAGGCAGTTGGATCATTCTACCCTCGGAGGGCTGATTAGTCAACGCGCCGCACATTTGGGGAAGTGTGCGGCGCGTTGAGCGGGTGCAGCAGGGATGCCGTGACCACCGGCAGGGAGAATCCTAGACAGTGTTCTCTCGGATGAAGTCGATCAGGTCATCGCACCTCGCATATGCAAGACAGGTGACCGTATCCGCGCCTCCATAGTAGATCGCGATGCGCCCAGTGGGCGGGTCATAGAGCGCGGCGCAAGGGAATGTCACATTGGGGACGTCGCCGGCGCATTCGTAAATCTCCCTTGGGTTGAGCAGGTAAGGGCGTGTGCGGCAGATGACTTTCCAGGGTGCATCAAGGTCCAGAAGCGCGGCGCCGAAGCTGTAGACGAAGCCATTGCACGACGTGAGCACGCCGTGGTAGATCAACAGCCACCCTTCGGAGGTCTCAATGGGCGTGGGGCCGGCCCCGATCTTGGTGGCCTGCCAGCCGCCGGTGGGCGCCATCACGTGGCGATGATGCCCCCAATGCACCAGGTCCGGACTTTCGCTGTAGAAGATGTCGCCAAACTGCGTGTGACCCGTGTCGCTGGGCCGGCTGAGCATCGCGTACCTGCCGCGCACGCGGCGTGGAAAGAGGACGCCATTTCGGTTGTAGGGCAGGAATGCATTCTCCATTTGGTGGAACGTCTTGAAATCATAGGTATAGCCAACGCCGATGGTGGGCCCGTGGTAGCCGTTGCACCAGGTGACGTAGTAGCGGTCTTCCAGCCAGCAGACGCGCGGATCATACCCGTAATCGAAGCGGCCGATCTCCTCATCTTCGGATCTGAACCGAATTCGATCCGCTTCGATCGTCCAGTGAATCCCATCGGGGCTGACGCCCGCGTGTAGCTGCATATCTCGTGCTGTGTTGTCACACCGAAACACGCCCGCAAACTCGCCCCCAAACGGGACGACCGCACTGTTGAAGATGCTGTTGATGTTCGGCACGGCAGCGCGCGTGATGATGGGATTCCAGCCTGAGCGCCACACGATTTCATTGCAGCCCTCCTGGCGCTCCTCCCAGGGGATGTTGGGCAGCGCGGACCCGATCAGCTCTATCCTGGCCATCGGATAACCTCTTCAACGGAGTGATGTTGATTAAGATAAGGATGGGACGAAAGCCCGATCAGGCTTGCGTCCCGGTAACGTTATTTGGCCTGGCCGTGAACCTGCGCCAGCAGCCCGTCTACAAAATCCTCGGGGTGCATGGGCACGCTTTGTTGCCACATCAGCACGCTCACCAGCGGCATGTCGCCCATCATATCCATGAAGTCCATGCCGATGGTGTTTTCGTCGCCATCGGCGCCGCCGGACATCTTGCGGCTGTGTTCTTCCACCTGGGGGTAGAAGGGCCCGAAGGCGGCTTTCCCCCGCGGGTCAGCCATCCACTCGCGGATGGTGGATTCCCTGTCGAGAATGCAGGGCAGGTTCAGGGTCGATTCGAGGGTCACCGCCAGGGTGTGGTGAATATGGGCGGCGGAGGACGCGATCAGGATGTCGAAATCGCCATCCTCGGTGATCCATTGCTTGTATTCGGGGTGATAGTAGGCAAAGGCCCGAAAGTCCAGCTTGATAGCGACCGATTTGGTCTCACCCGGCTGGAGTGCCACCTTCGCGAAACCTTTCAGCTCCTTTTCGGGCCGCACCAGACCCCATGCCCGGTCGTGGACGTACACCTGGACGATCTCCTTGCCCGCCATGTGTCCCGAGTTGGTGACATCCACCGTCACGGTCAGCCCGTCTACATCCCGGAAGGTCTTCGCTGACACTTCAGCATTGCTGTAGGCGAAAGTGGTGTAGCTCAAGCCATGGCCAAAGGGGAAGAGCACCGGCAGCTCCTTGGCGTCGTAATAGCGGTAGCCGATGAACAGCCCTTCGCCATACCGCACCTTGCCTGCGCCGCCTGGCCAGTTGAGATGCGCCGGGGTGTCGGAGAGCTTGAGCGGGAAGGTCTCGGCCAGCTTGCCGCAGGGGTTGACCTGGCCAAAGAGGACGTCGGCCAGCGCCGCGCCGCCCGCCTGACCCATCATCCAGCCCTCGAGGACGGCCGGGACCGCGTCGATCCAGGCGCTCATTGCCACCGGCGCGCCGTTATTGAGCACCACTACTGTCTTGGGCTGGGCTTTTGCCACCGCCTGGATCAACGCCACCTGCTGCACGGTCAAATCGAGGTCGGTGCGATCGTAGCCTTCGGATTCTTTGTAGGTGGGCAGCGCAATGTAGAGCAGCGCAACGTCCGCCGATCGCGCCAGCCCCACGGCCTGGTCGATCAAATCCTGGCGGAAGGAGTCGTCCGCGGGATAGCCTTCGGCGTAGGTCAGTTCGGCGTTAGTGGCGCGAGACTGAAGCTCCTGGAACGGCACGTCCACTCTGGTCGGGTTGATGTGCGAACTGCCGCCGCCCTGGAAGTGAGCGGCTTCGGCGGAACGACCGATGACGGCGATCTGCTGGTGGCCTTTCAGGGGCAGCAAGGGCCCCTGCTGCGACAGGGGGGCATTCTTGAGCAAAACCATGCCTTCAGCGGCGATCTTGCGCGCAAGTCTGTGATGTGCGTTCACGTCGAAGGCGCCGCCCTTAGGGGTCTCCCGGGCCTTGAACACAATCCGCAGAATACGGCGGACCGATTCATCCAGGATCGCCTCAGCCAATTCGCCGGAGCGCACCGCTTCGACGACGGCCTTGACGCGCCGGTCCTGCGGGCCGGGCATTTCCCAATCCAGGCCGCCTCGGAGCGCGGCCACGCGGTCGCGCACGGCGCCCCAGTCGGAGACCACCAACCCCTCGAAGCCCCATTCATCCTTGAGGATCTCGGTCAGCAGGGTGTGATGCTCGGAAGCGAAGACGCCGTTCACCTTGTTATAAGAGCACATCACCGTCCAGGGTTGGGCCTCCTTGACGGCCTTCTCGAAGGCGGGCAGGTAGATTTCGCGCAGGGTGCGTTCGTCCACCTCGGCGCTGATGCTGAAGCGCTGAAACTCCTGGTTGTTGGCGGCGTAGTGCTTGAGCGAGGTGCCCACCCCTTTCGATTGAACGCCGTTGATGAAGTTGACCGCCAACTCTCCGGCCAGGTAGGGATCCTCGGAGAAATATTCGAAGTTGCGGCCCCCCAGCGGCGAGCGCTTCATGTTGGCGCCAGGGCCAAGCAGGACGTCCACATGCAGGGCGATGGCTTCTTCCGCCAGCGCCGCGCCCAGTTCGCGCATCAACTCCACGTCCCAGGTGGACGCGCTGCAGGAGGCCGTTGGGAAACAGGTGGCGGGCAAGCTTTGCTGGGTCATCGCGTGAATATCGGGTACGCGTCGGATGCCGTGCGGGCCATCCGAAACGATCATCTCGGGCACGCCCAGGCGTTCCACCGGGGTGGTCGACCACGCGCTGGCGCCGGTACACAGGGCGGCTTTTTCTTCGAGCGTCATGCTCGCAATGATGGATTGAATATCAGTGTTCATGTCATTCCTTTTGTTGAGCCATTTCACCTGGAATATGTGTTGTAGACAGAGCGTACCTTGAGGGCTGCCCGGGCCGTAGCCAAATCCCATCCCGCCGGCAGGGAAGCCGTGAGACTGATGACTTTCTGGGCCGGCAGATCGAAATAGTTGTCACTGAAGATCACACCGCCTTCGGCGGGTGCGCCGGTCAGACTGCATTCCACAAGGCGGGCCAGTGAACGCGCCGACAGCTCGATGGCAAGCCGGCCCTCCTGCAGCGTCACATCGGCATTGATCTGCGGATCGACCAGTGACAGGTGTTTGGTGGGGACAAAGAAAGCGGTCTGAGCGGCCAGCGGGCCGGCGGCGAGGGGACCGTTGGCCAGGCGCCGGTCTCCCTGCCATAACTCGGCCACAAACACCAGTTCCCGGCGGGTACCATCATCCAGGAATGGGGAAAAATCGAGCTTTTCGACAGCCGTCACGCCCAATGGTTCCACGTGCGCGGCTTTCTCGCCTGAGGCCAACATCTTGCCGTCCAGAGTCGTCAGGGCCCAATGCACTGAACCCTGCCATTCTTCGAGCAAGTCGCTGCTAAGGAAGATCGACTGACACGGAGGGGCGTCTTCAATCGAAAGCAGCAAAGGCGCATAGAAGCGGCGGGCGGCATAGTGCAAGGCTTTCCAGCGGCCAAAATAGTCCAGGCTGGACCACGACGCGACCGGCCAGCAGTCGTTCAACTGCCAGTACAGCGTGCCCGATACGCGCCGGGTATGCCTGCGCCAGTGCTCCACCCCATAGCGAATCCCTTCGGCCTGCAAGACCATGCTGAGATACACCAGCGACTCGAAGTCCTTGGGCAGGCGGAAGGTGTCCAGCATCTGGCTCACCATCAGCGAGTTGCCGCTCGCATTCTTCTGGTGTTGCTCCATGATGTAGGAGGTTATGTTCCAGTCGGGTTCCGCCGCGTAGGTGCGGATGGTCTCCAAAGGCGGCAGAGCCTGGAAGCCAAACTCGCTCATGAAGCGGGGGTACTGGCTACGGTACGCCGTGAACGGCTTGCGCCCATGCCAGACATCCCAATAATGCGCATCGCCCTGAATCTGGCCGTTGGGAGTCTTGAATGGCGTATCTGAGGAAGGTGAGCTTGGCCAATAGGCATGGTCGGGGTCTTCAGCCGCGCACCATTCCAACAGCGTGTGGTGGAAGAAGAGGTCATAAGCGGCCTTCAAATCCTGTAACTCAGGCTTGTTCCAGTTCCACTCCGCCCACCCTTGCTCCATTTCGTTGTTACCGCACCACAAGGCCAGGCTGGCGCGGTGCCGCAGGCGTCGAATGTTTTCGACCACTTCGACGCGGACATTTTCAACGAAGTTGGGCTCATCGAACGGGTATATGCTGCACGAGAAGACAAAATCCTGCCAGACCAGGATGCCATAGCGGTCGCAAAGATCGTAGAAGCGTTCGTCTTCGTAAAAGCCGCCGCCCCACACGCGCAGCATGTTCTGGTGCGTCCGGGCAGCAGAACGGATCAGGCCCTCCAGGGCAGCCCCGGTCAGGCGCGTGGGGAAGGAATCAGCCGGAATCCAGTTGGAACCTTTCGCGAAGAGCGGCTGGCCGTTGACCACAAAAGTGAACGAGCGCCCCCATTCGTCCGGCTCCTGCCGCAGCTCAATGGTGCGCAGACCCAGTTGATAGGTCTTTTCGTCCAGGATCGCCCCAGCCCGGTTCAGTTGCACCTGAACACCATAGAGCGGTTGATCCCCCAACCCGTTCGGCCACCAAAGCTGCGGATTTTCGATCTCTAGCGCGAGGCGGTTGTTGGTCGCGGACGTCAAGGCAGCGCGGATTGTGCGGGCCGCGCCGTCAGGCGCAGTCACCTGCAGAAGGGTCGAAAGCCCGGAGGTCCAGTTCTCCACCGCCAGGTGCGCCTCCACCCTGACGATGCCATTGACGTGAAACTGGCGCAGGTGGACTTCCAAAAGGCGGGCGGAATCAAACGCCTCCAGGCGGATGTCTTTCCAGATGCCGACCGGCGGGAGCTGCGGCCCCCAATCCCAGCCGAATTGGCAGGGCGCCTTGCGAACGTGCGGGCCGCCCGCGATGGCCTGTGAAACACCAGGCAGGGCGCGGATAGCCTGTTTCTGGGTCACATGCCTCACGACGGACTCCAGATCGATCCGCAGCTCATTCCCTTCCGCCTTGAGCAGGGGCTTCACATCCCAGCGATACTGGCGGAACATGTTCGCCGCATGTCCCAGTTCGCGGCCATTCAGGCTGACGGTCGCCAGGGTATCCAGCCCGTCGCAGACCAGCCAGATGTGCGGCTGGCGCAGAAGTTCGGGCGTGACGGAAAACTGATGGCGGTATTCCCAATCTGCTTCGGCCACCCACTGCACGCGACGCTCGTTATCGCCCACAAATGGGTCGGGGATGCGGCCCAGAGCCAGCAAGTCGGTATGCGCGCCGCCGGGGACGGTGGCGGGCAGCCACTCTTCTGCCCCAGGTTGGGGGGCGCCCGCCTGGCGAAACTGCCAGGCGCCCGTCAAAGATTGCATGCGTATCATGTGTTTTCCTGTGAACTCACTTTTCTTTCCAAACAGCCTGTAAGGCTCGATAGTCCAGGAGTATGATACCTTCTGCTCGGACGATATCTTTTGTCTGTTGAGACGTCAGGAAGTCGTAATCCGCCTGGCGGATACGAATGCCGCCAGGCTCGATCGCCAACAGTTCAGGAGTGTCGAGGCCCGGGTGCACCGCCCACTCGCTCAAACCAGCAGGTAGCTCGTGTAGAAGTTGTGCATAACGGGCGGCCTTATTGACCGGGTCAAGGAGGTAGCTGTCCAGAACGTCGTAATCGTCGGTGGGGAACCCTTGGTTTTGCAGCTTTTCGATGGAGGATCGGCTGGAAACCCGGAGCGCCAGCCCGTACTCTCGTGCTAGCCTGAACAGCACATCGAAAATATCCTCTCGACCGCTAATCCGCAGCGAGTGCCAGTCAAGGTGCGTCGGGTGCAGCCCCGCAGCCAGCACCACTTCGATCTGCGCCCGGAGTTCCATCTCCAATTGGTCCAGCCTGACCTGCGCCAGGAATTCACCCATGTGCTCAAAGTCGTAGAAGTACCCCGCATCGTCGTGCAGGGATGGGACCTTTTTTCTGGCGGTCACTGGTCTCCAACGGTTATCCGCCGAATCAGAGATGGCGGTGAGGTGAATGCCAAAGGGTATCTCGGGGTGGTCAGCGAGGAAATGTGCAGCGTGCAACCTCCAGGGACAGGGGACCATCAAGCTCGTCGAGCGGATGATGCCCTCCTTCAACGCACCCACGATAGCTTCATTCACCGCATGGCACATTCCGAAATCATCCGCGTTGATAATCAGTAGACGAGCATCATCCGGATACCCTAGCAACCGGTTTGTTTGGCTATTGGGTGTTATGTTCGTCCCCCTGTCTAGCTTTCCTTAAATTTCGCTCGAACCCGAAATCAAGAGATATGGATTACACAGTAGAGAGATCCCATTCCTCGTAGATCTTCGGAACATCATTGATCAAGCGACGGGTGTATGCCTCTTTCGGATGCAGAATCACCCTATCGGCAGATCCGTGTTCAACGATCTTTCCATGCTCCATAATCCATACGCTGTCAGAAACATAATACGCCAGGCCGATGTCATGAGTGATGAAAACAATCGTCATCCCTATTTCGTCACGCAACTGCATCAGCATATCCAGGATGGTCGCGCGTGAGCAGGCATCGATCATCGAGGTGGGCTCATCGGCCAGCAGTATCTTGGGCTTCAGCAGGAAGATACGGGCAATCATCAAGCGCTGCATCTGTCCGCCCGAAAGCTCAAAAGGGTATTTGTTGGTCAATTCTTCGAATTTCAAGTTGACAAAGCTGCACGCCTCGGCCATCAACTCCACTTTTTTCGCATGCGGCAGCTTGCGACCGCCACGCATGCGAATACAATCTAGGAGCACGGCATCGATCTTACTGAATATGTTGTATGAAGAAAACGGATCCTGAAAGATAGCCTGGATGTTTTTCCAGTATTCCTGTTTCTTCTTTTGAGAGCTGATATCGCGCTTCTGCCCCTGGAAGTAAACATCACCCTCAGTGGGGTTGATCAATCCCAGAAGCATCTTCGCCAAAGTGGTCTTTCCGCTGCCTGATTCGCCTACGATCGAGATGACTTCGCCCTCGTGGAAATCGAAATCCACATGATCGACGGCGACAGTTTTGTGGCGGCCCAACCCAAACACCTTGGTCAGTCCTGACCCGCTCAGGCATGAGCTTCTTTCATCAGCCATTTTTATAGGCCCTTCTCATTTGTTCTTCCGACGAGTTACATCGGTAAGCGCGTCCGCCGCCAAGCTTCGCGAAGATCGACAGAGCGCAGCAGGCATTCTGACTGTGCAAATTTGCAGCGTTCGGCAAACCGGCAGCCAGCCGGTGGGTTTTTGAGATTGGGCGGTACACCGGGAATGGAGGCCAGTTTTATTCCCCGCAGACCACTTTCAGGCACAATGATCGAGCCCATGAGACCTCTGGCATATGGATGGAGCGGATCAAACACGGCTTCCTTTGGCGGCGCCCTTCTCCACGATCTGCCCGGCGTACATGACCATGATGTCATCTGTGACGTTGTAGAGGAGGGGGAGCTCGTGCGTGATGAAGATCATCGATTTGATGAAACCATTTTCCATCAGACCCTTCAGCATCTTGATGACCATCTTTTGTGACGTGACATCGAGCGCAGAGGAAGGCTCATCGGCAATGAGCACCGTTGGACGAAGAATCACCGACACCGCGATCACCGTGCGCTGTTTCATGCCGCCCGAGAGTTCGACAGGGTATTTTTGCAGTACCTCGGCTGGAAGCCCCAGGATCTCAAAGCTTGCTCTGGCAAGGTCATAGATGAACTTCTTGTTTTCGGTTGGATCATGCGCCAGAATAACATCTTCAATAAAGTTGATGATCTTCCGGGTGGGGTTGAGCGCGTTCATCGCGGCCTGGGGGATATAGGCAATCTCCGTCCCCAATATCGATTTACGAACGTCATCAGGGTTCATCCCGGTAATGTTTTGCCCGTCGATGATGATCTCGCCACTCGTATAGTGCAGAGGAGGGAAGTAATAACCCATCAGGCTGAGGGCCAGCGTCGATTTCCCGCAGCCGGATTCTCCTGCGATGCCCAGCGTCTTCCCTTCCTCGACCTTCAGAGACACATGGTCCACCGCATAGATATCTTCCCCGAAGCGGGTGATGTATTTGGTGGTGAGTTCTCGAACCTCTAGCATGACGTTTGACATTTCGATCACCTAGTCCCTCAACGCGGGGTTGAATACCTGGTCGAGACCTGTATTCATCAGATTCATTGAGAATGTAATCAGCGCGATAGTGACGAGGACGGGGAAGTACGCCCACCATTTTCCCAGGATGTGCGCCTGGTAGATCATCGCCCAGTTCATCATCAGCCCCAAAGTCGGCACTTCGGTCGTTCTAGGTCCCAATCCAAGGATCGACAAACTGGCCTCCGCCAGGATACCCAAGGAAATCTGCAGAATCAGCGCCATGATCACATAAGAAGCGATGTAGGGCAGAATATCGGTGAGGATGATGTGAACAATCGAGTGCCCGGATAGTTTCGACAGGTTGACATGGTCGCGATTACGCAGCGAAACCACTTGCGCCCGCACTGCCCTGGCAGTCCATACCCAGGAGGTAAACCCGATCACCACTGCGATGGTAAAAGCACCGCGTTTTTCCTGCCCGATGCTGAATGAAATCAGGATCAACAACACAAAGCCTGGGATAACGGTGAACAGGTTGGTGATGAACATAATGACATCGTCTACCAGACCGCCAACATACCCCCCCAGCAATCCGAGGGTCAAACCGATCAGGGTTGCGATGATACCGGCAACAAGGCCGATTTTCAGCGATACAGCGGCCGCCGCTACCAGCTCCGTCAGCATATCTCGGCCGAAGTTATCGGTTCCCAGCGGCAACACCCGGACGTTCGGAATCTGGCCGATATTGACGTAATCGGATTGGTTGATGACGCCTGCCTGCTCCAGCGCGCCCGTTTGGGGGCTCTTTGCCGCGACGGTCGCCCCCTCTGCGGACAGAAGCCCTTTCAGCGAATTATTGAGCCGGACAAAGTAGTTTCGCCTGGCATTTGTCATTCCAGGTATATTTACCTTGGGGTCATAGTGGTTCTCCCACAGACCCAGGAGCTGTTCGGTACTGTTTATATCGATCTCGTTTTCAGGAATCCCGTCTGCCACAAGCCAGTCCTGCATGGCAAGGCGGTCATCTTTGCTTAACTTGCTGGCAATGCGCTTGGCAGCGGCATCATCCAGCATCAGCGTATACGAAGGGGAAGCAATACTGTCATAAGCGCTCACATAGATTCCCGGTGGGAAGAAAGTACCCTGACCGATGATCGCTAGTGGCGCATCGGTTATGATCAGCGGGTACACGATCACGATGAGCAGCATTGCCACGAAGATACAAAACCCAATGATGAACTTGCCGGAATGAAATACTTGTTGGAGGGTATGTTTCATAGCACCACCTTTGCCTAATCAGCCTGCGCCGTTTTGATGCGCGGGTCGATGATGCCGTAGAGGATTTCGATGGCAAAGTTCGCAATCAACACCATAATAGTGATGATCAACGTTGCTGCTGAGATAAGCGGATAATCCTGTCCCATAACGGCGGACAAGAGCACGGTGCCGAGCCCTGGATAACTGAAGATGATCTCCGCCACCAACGCGCCCCCGACCATGGTGCCGACCGATAACGCCAGGCCGGTAATCTGGGGCAGCATGGCATTCCGAAATACATAACCGACGATCTTGCTGTCTTTGATGCCCATGAAACGGCTGTATTTCACATAATCCGCATTCAGTTCGTAGATCGCCATGGAGCGCATGCCGATCGCCTGGCCCCCGATCGCGATCAACACGATCGACCAGAACGGCAGTTGGTAATGTACGATCACAGACCATAGGAATTTCCAACTGAAGCTGGGTATCAGGTCAAATCCATATCCGCCCGATGTTGGGAACCATTTCAATCCAACTCCAAAAACAACCAGCAATATGACTGCCATGCCAAAGGGCGGGAAATTGCTCACAAAGATGCTGACGGGCATGAGGACTTTATCAAAGCCTCCCTTGCGATACGCCGCCAATGCACCGAGTGTGTTCCCGATCAGCCAGCCGACGATGATCGCCGGGAACTGCAGGCAGATCGTCCACAAGATGGAAGATTTGAGAACGTCTGCAACTGTTCGTGGATATGCGCTGAACGAGAAACCGAAATCACCCTGCATGACATTTCTCACATAGAGGAAGAACTGTTCGATCATGGGTCGATTGGTGCCGAACAGCTCCGTGTACTGCTGGTAGATCGCCTGGATCCCGGCCGAATTGCTCATGCCTTGGGCCATCCTGGCTACGATCGCTGCCACGGGATCTCCCGGCATCAAGCGGGGCAGGATGAAATTCAGCAGGAAGGCGAAAACGAAGGTAATGGCGAACCACCCCAACTTGTTGAGGAAATACCTGCGGTAGCCCTTCAACCCAACACCCCCTTCGATGGAGACCTTGTTATCGTTGCGTGTGGAGGCCGCCCACACATGGGGCGCCCACTGCCCTTGATGGCGAACCCGCCATGCCCTGGGGTTCGTGGACATGGCGGATTCGCGCGATGACGGTTTACTTCACGAGCGTCAGGTTGTAAAGGCCTGCGATACTCCATCCGTCCGTCAGGTCGAGCGGCGGGACGGGCGGGTTGGTGCCATCACCATCGTGCGGGAAGTCGGTCCAAACACTCTCGTTCACGGCATGGAACGATTGAGGTCGGTACATGAGCGTGAAGGAGGGAACATCGGTCAGGTAGATCTTGACCAGGTCCGTGTAGGCTGCCTTCAGCTTGGCCTCATCGGTCATCGTGGGGATCGCTTTGATCAATTTGTCGGCATCAGGATTGCTGTACTGACCCCAGTTGCCGTTCCAGTTGCTCGACATACCGACGAATTCGGAGCTCATCAGCTTGCGGATACGTCCCCAAGGCTGGGTCGGGCCGGCGCCGTCGCTCCACATCATGAAGATGTCGTAGCCCTCGGGCAGCGGCTTGTCAGACGCGGTGACGACGGTCTGATAGACGCCCCATTCAGGGTAGTTGGTCGTGATGTCGATGCCGATCTTCTTGCCGGCGGCAGCAACGATTTCGATGGCAGCCTGCCAGTCGGACCAGCCGTTCGGGCAGGTGGCAACGTAGTGAAGATTCTTCCCGTTGTATTCACGCCAGCCATCGCCATCGGTGTCCTTGATCCCGGCATCGTCGAGCAGCTTCTTGGCGCCCTCGATGTCGTTGCCGGCCCACTGCAGGTCCTTGACGGCTTCGTGGTCGTACAGTGGCCTGTTCGCCGGCGGTCGGGTTCATGAGCGAGCGCGGCACCTGGTCGAAGGTAGCCGATTGGTTGGTCATGGCGTTGGCAATGATGGTGGGATAGTCAACCGCCATGGCGATGGCCTTGCGGACCGCAACCTGGTCCAGACCAGGGGATTTCAGGTTGTAGAAGGCGGTTGGGAGGCTGGCGCCAATGCCGTAGGGAGCCTCGGGCAGGTAGGTGGAGACGGGCAGACCATAGTTGAGCCACAGAATCTTGGATGTTGGAGTTGAACTGCTGGCTGACATCCACCTCACCCTGTGCCAAAGCAACAGAACCGGCCGCGTTATCCTTGAAGATCGTATGCGCCAGGTACTTCGGAGCAGGCAGCTTGCCCCACATGCTGGCATCCTGGCCCCAGTAGTTGTCATTCCGAACGTAGACGACCTTCGAATCGTCAGAGAAGAACTTGTGATAGGGACCGGAGTAGACAACATCCTCCGCGGGATCAGCCAGCAACTTGGTGGCATCGCCGCCGACGCGGGCTTCCAGTGTCTCGGTCCAGGCTTTCTGGACGACATAGTTGGTGCTCAGGTAAGCAGCGACTAGCAGAGGATTGACCGCTTTGCCGTCCGCACCCAGTTTGGCCTTGATCACGACCGTCTGGGCATCCTTGGCTTCGATGGTATCGACGTAGTCCTTATTGGCAGCGGCGAGTGGGGTCTTGTACTTGACATGCGGTGGCCCAGGTATAGGCGACATCCTCAGCGGTCACCGGGGTGCCATCGCTCCACTTTGCGGCAGCCTTGATCTTGAAGGTGACCTCGGTCACGCGCGTCGTTCCACGCATAGTCGCCATCCGCCAGCAGAGGATACTGCTTGCCATCGAGCATGTTGTACAGGTACGGGGTTTCGAACATGATGACGCGGGCGTTGTCCTGCTGGGCGATAGCCATCGCATTATTGTTGCTGTTGGAGTATGGATTCCAACCAACCACCGCACCCCACTGTTGACCATTGAAGTACAGGGTTTCATTGCGGGGCAAAGTATTGGCATCAACAGCGGGTTTGGCCGGGACCGCGGTCGGCGCCGGCGTGGCAACCACGACCTTCTCAACCTGGACGGTTTGAACGACCGTCTTCTCGACCACTTGTGTTACAACCTTCTCGACCTGCTGTGTCACCACCTTCTCCACCACCTGGGGTGTGGGCGCGGCACAGGCAGTCAGGAAGGACACGACTACCAACAAGCTGACGACGGAAAGTACGAGCTTACGCATTCTGGAACCTCCTCCATGATGTAGACTAGGGTTTGTTCGCTTGAAACATCGGCTGAGCACACACACTTCTTGTCGAATTACACCTCCTTCTCTCTGCCCGTTTCCAGCCATCACGGCGGCGGGTCAGGCATCACCCCAGCAGCACCACATGACTGCCGCACGACCAGTTCCGTCGGCAGGACACTCCTGCGCGCGGCTGACCCTGGTTCGGGTGGATTGGCCAGTAACTCCATCAACAAGTCTGCGACGGCCGAACCCAACTGCCGAATGGGCTGGTGCACCGTGGTCAACGACGGTTGGATAGAAGAGGCGATCGGGACATCGTCAAAACCAATGATGGCGACGTCGTGCGGAACCTGGCGGCCAGCCACGCGGAGCGCCTTTCAGCGCGCCGATGGCCATGATGTCGCTGGCCACGAAAATGGCGGTGGGTGCACTGGGAAGCAGATGTTTCACGCCAGCGATGCCGCTGCTTTCCGTATAGTCTCCCTCAAAGATCAGGGCTTCCTCGACCGCAAGGTCGTGTTTGGCCAGGGTGCAGCGGTAACCGGCCAGCCGGTCCGCGCCGGAGGTCATCGTCAACGGGCCCGTGATCGTGGCGATACGAGTGTGGCCCAGACGGATCAGGTGCTCGACGGCCAGCCGTGCACCGCCAACGTTGTCGACATCAATACAGTGCACACGCTCGTCCGGACAGCGCCCCGCCACCACGAATGGGATCCCATCCTGGAGCAAGCGCGCGGGCAATGAGTCATCCATGTGCGCCGAGGCCACGATCACCCCATCCAGATGCCCACTGCCCACGATTCGTCTGTAGCGTTCGTCCTGCTCAGACGGACCATGAAAAAGCGAGAGCATAAGATGGTATTGCTGCGCATTACAGGTTTCAGTGATGCCGTACAGAAGGATGGGGAAGAATGGGTCGGTGAAAAGCTTGGTGATGGTTTCTGGGATTACTACCGCCAGGATTTGGGTGCGTCGCGTCACGAGGCTGCGGGCAGCCGCGTAGGGCTGGTACCCCGTCTCGTTAATCACACGCCATACTTGTTCGCGGACTACGGCCCGCACGCTGGGGTGGTCATTGACGACACGGGAGACCGTGGAGCGGGAAACACCCGCTATTCGGGCGATCCCTTCCAAAGTGAACGGCATAGTTATGCCTCTCTCCTCTTCGAGAGCACACCAGGGGAGGCGCACCACGTCATTATGACTGACCACGAGCATACGTTACCGGATGATGTCTTCTTTGGGAGCGCTCCCAAGGAGCAGTATGACACAATTGGGTCGCCTTGTCAATCCCTTTTTGAAAAACTGGCCTCGCAAGGGGCGCGTCATTTCCCACCCTGCGCATCCCGTCTGTTATAATCGGGAGGCTGGAATTCTATCCCATTCAACAGGGTGCGGGCGATGTCCGACGATTTCGTCCATCTTCATCTTCACACCGAGTACTCGCTGCTCGATGGCCTTGGCCGCGTGCCCGCGATGGCCAAACGCGCCGCCGAGCTGGGTCAGCGCGCGCTCGCGCTGACCGATCACGGCACCATGCACGGCGCGATTGAGTTCACGCGCGCGTGCAAGGGAGTTGGCATCAAGCCGCTGTTGGGTGTGGAGGCATATATCACTCAGTGGGGACGCCCGATGACGAGTCACGAGGGTGAGCTCGACCGGGGACGGCATCACCTGCTGTTGTTGGCTGAGAACATGACGGGCTACCGGAACCTGCTCCAGATCTGTTCTGACGCCCAACTTCGAGGCTATTACTATCGTCCACGCATCGACGCGGACTACCTGGCGAGCCATAGCGAGGGCCTGATCTGCACATCCGGTTGCCTTGCAGCGGAACTGCCCACGCTGATCAAGAACGGACAGGCGCACAAAGCAGTGGACCGTCTGATGTGGTATCGCGACGTCTTCGGTCCTGACCGTTGGTATATCGAGTTCCAGGAGCACGGCATCCCTGAGCTGACTGAGGTGAACAAACAGCTCTGGTCCTTCGCCCAGAAGTACGATGTTCCGGTGGTGGTCACCAATGATGTTCACTACGTGCGGGAGGAAGATGCCAAGGCGCACGACACGTTGCTCTGTGTCCAAACCAGCGCCTTGCTGACTGATCCAAAGCGCATGCGCTACGACGGGGATTCGTACTTCTTGAAGAGCCTGGAGCAGATGCGGCAGACGTTCCTGCCCTATGTCGACATGCCCGAGAGCGCCTTCACGAATCCGATGAAGATCGCCGAGATGTGCGATGCAGACCCGGAAGACAGACACTATCACCTGCCAGATATCGACATCCCTGAAGGCTATAACTACGAATCCTACCTGCGCCACCTGACTGAAGAGGGCCTCAAGGAGCGCTACGGTGGCCGCGCCGACGATCCGGAGGTGCAAGCCCGCAAAGACCATGAGCTCGAGGTCATCCACAGCATGGGGTTCGACGTCTACTACCTCATTGTGTGGGACCTGTGCATGTACGCCAAGCACCGTGGCATCTGGTGGAATGTACGCGGTTCGGGGGCTGGCTCCATTGTGGCCTACGCGATGGGTGTCACCAACCTCGACCCCCTGCGGAACAAGCTGATCTTCGAGCGATTCCTTAATCCGGGCCGTGTCACGATGCCCGACTTCGATTTGGATTTCCCTGATGATCAGCGCGAGGAATTGATCCGATATACGGTGGAGAAATACGGCAACCACCGTGTGGCGCAGGTTGTCACCTTCGGCCGGATGAAGGCGCGCGCGGCCGTCCGGGATGTGGGTCGCGCGATGGCTGTGCCCCTGGATCAGGTTGACGTCATCGCCAAGCTGATTCCGGGAATTGCAGGCAAGCCGGTCACGATTCAGGATGTGCTGACAGAGGGTCATGAGTTCTACTCCGCCGATCTTAAGGCACGTTACGACAGCGAAGAAGTGGTTCGCAATCTCCTTGACGCGTCCAAACAGCTTGAAGGTGTCGCGCGTCATTCGTCCATTCACCCTGCAGCGGTCATGGTGGCAGATCGCGAGCTTACCTATTACACCCCGCTGATGCGGCCACCCAAGTCCGCCATCACTGAGACGGTCACGCAGTACGAGTACCCAATCCTGGAGTCCATTGGGCTGCTTAAGGTCGATTTCCTGGGCCTGTCGACGCTCACCTTGATGCGCGAAGCGGCAAGGCTCATCAGGGAGCGGCACGGGATTGAGTACACGCTTGTCAATTTGCCGATCGATGATGCCAAGACCTACGAGCTGCTGACTGCAGGCGATGTCATGGGTGTTTTTCAGGTGGAAGGCCAGGGCATGCGCCGCGTGCTGATGGAAATGCAGCCGACGGAATTCGACCACATTACCGCCACAATTTCGCTCTATCGACCCGGCCCCATGGAGTTCATCCCCGATTTCATCGCATGCCTGCACGGTGAGAAGCAGCCCAAATATGTACACCCCATCCTGGCCTCCATCCTGGCTGAAACCATGGGGGTCTGCGTGTACCAGGAACAGGTGATTCAGATCCTCGCCGATGTGGCTGGCTACACCCCCGGCGAGGCAGACCTGGTCCGCCGGGGCATTAGCAAGAAGTCAAAGAAGACGCTGGACGAACACCGCGAGATTTTTGCCGAGGGCAGCGCTAAGAAGTCGGGCCTCACGCGTGTAGAGGCTGACGCCATCTGGGATGAACTCATGGGTTTCGCGCGTTACGGATTCAACCGCGCGCACGCGGCGGATTACGCGGTCGTCGTCGCCCAGACCGGTTTTCTGAAGGCGCATTACCCTGTCGAATACATGGCGGCGCTGCTCACTGTCGAACGTCATGACACCGAAAAAGTCGGTGTCCTCATCGCCGAGTGCCGGCGCATGGGTATCGAAGTGCTGCCACCGAGCGTTAACGTCAGCCAACACACCTTTACGATCGAGAACCTGCCGGCCAACCGCGTGCCCCCGCGCCAGATCACGGCGTTTCCGTTTCCCGTCGAGGCCGGCGCGGCCATTCGCATGGGCCTGGATGCGATCAAAAACGTCGGTGAAGGTCCCATCGACTCGATTCTTTCGGCGCGGGGTAAACGCCCCTTCACCTCCCTGGCCGAGTTTGCCGAGCGGGTCGATTTGCGCCAGATCAATCGCCGCGGACTTGAGTGTCTCATCAAAGTCGGCGCGCTGGATGACTTCGGCGAACGAGCGCGAATTCTCGCCGCGATCGATCAGCTCATGCACGTCAGCTCGTCGGCGCACGACGCGGCTGACGCGGGTCAATTGACGCTGTTCGGAGAGGTCGAGTCTGCGTCTGACGCGGACATCCTGGCCGCGGCGGGTCCGATCGCAAAGGTCAGCAACAAGGACATTCTGGAGTGGGAGAAGGAGTTGGTGGGCGTGTACGTCTCCAGCCATCCGCTGCAGCAGATGACGGTCGACCTGGCGAACATCATCACCCATGCGACGGTCGATATCACCGAGGAGCTTGGCAAGCAGGGGGTTGCCGTGGCCGGCGTGCTGGCGGAAGTGCGGCCGTTCACCACAAAGAAGGGCGAGCAGATGGCCTTCTGTCGATTGGAGGATTTGCAGGGCTCGGTGGATGTGACGGTTTTCCCACAACTCTTTCGGGAGAAGCGCGACCTTTGGAAGCAGGATAAGATCGCGATCATATGGGGCAAGGCGGAGTTTCGCAACGGCCGCATGAGCATCGTCGCAGACCGGGTGCAGGATTACGTGCAGGGCCAGCGCATCATTGAGGATACATCGACCACCTACCACCGGTTTCAGAACGGTGACGCTCAGGCCGCGCGACCGACGGTGCGTGGAGGCATCGGCAGCAACAGCCCGAAAGAGGGTGGGAAGACGCGCTTCGCACCGCCAGTCGTCGACCATGTGAGCGATGATGAAGACAGTGACACCGGTGAGGCGAATCCGTTTGCAGCGCAAGCGCCGGATTGGCTGATGGAAGACGCTGAGCCAGATTCGGATGAAGCTGCCGCCGCCCCGTCGACTGCGGTCTCGGGGCAACCTAAAGTTCCGGATGTCGTGCCGGAGAACGGAGCATCCAGGCTCGCCGCGCTGGCCCAAGAGCAGTCTCCGGAATCCGTCGGCTCAGTTACAGTTCCTCAAACGTTTGTCACACCGCGCTCCCCGCGCCTGCACGTTACAATGCGCCGCAGTCACAGTCTGGATGCGGATCGCCGGCGGCTGTCGGACCTGGTGGACCTCCTGGAGAAGTACAGAGGAACCGATCGTTTCGTGATCATGATCGAAGCACCTGGAGAGGCCAGTTACCAGCTTGACTTTCCGAACAGCTATACTTGCATCTGCAAGGAACTCCGGGCTGAGCTCAGTCAGAGGCTGGGGGTCAACCATTGGCGGGTCGAGTAATCAGGACGGTTGAACCCTTCTACCTCGTTGCCATCGCTCCGCTGCTGCTCTTTCCTGCTTTTCGTCCGTCATGGACTGCTGTCGCTTTGGCTGGGTTGGCCATCCTCTGCTTGGCGCGGGCGGTCGTCTGTCGCGAGCCATGGCCTGCCACCCCGTATAACGGCGCGCTGTTACTTTTCTGCCTGTCGGTTCCCCTCGCTGTCTGGGCGTCGGCCGTGCCTGAGTTGACTCTTCCCAAACTCACCGGCCTGATCCTCGGATTGGCCACCTTTCGTGTGCTGGTTTTTGCTATCCATGACCGCCGCAGCTTCGAGATTGCGCTGGCGGTCTTTGGCCTGGTGGGGGCAGGTATTTGGGCGGTGGGCCTACTCGGTGCGCGCCTGACTTTTTTGCAGCCATTCGTTCAGCGCCTCCCTGCAGCGCTGGTCAGTCTGCCTGGTGCGCCCGACCAGGGCATCAACCCGAATCAACTCGCCGGCGCGCTGGTCCTGTATTTGCCGGTCGTGTTTGCGGTTGCGTTGGGCTGCGCGGCCGAGCGGCGTCCAATTGTTGCCGCTCTTCTGATGGTTGCGGGTTTGGCAGCGGTGGCCACCCTGGTCGTCACGCGTTCCCGCTCGGGGTGGATTGGGTTTGGGGTTTCGCTGGTGACACTCGGCGTGTTGGTGGCTCTGGTCGTGGGCAGCCGGCGGGTGAAGGCGACGGTCTTTGGTTTCGGGGCCCTGGCATTGATCGGGGGGCTGATCGCCGGGATCGTGTTGTTGCCGACGCGCCTCGCCGGCAGCGTCGATGGTGCAACAGGCATCTCGCAGGTGGGCGAGGTGATGCAGCAGCTCTCCCTGGATGCCCGCGTGGAGATTTGGTCGCGAGCGCTCTACGCACTCCAGGATTTCCCATTTACTGGCGTTGGGCTGGGCACGTTCCGTCGCGTGGTCAATCTGCTGTATCCACTGTTCCTCATACCCCCGGACATTGACATCGGTCATGCGCACAATATCTTCTTGCAGGTCGGCGTGGATCTCGGTCTCGGCGGGCTTATCGCGTATGTGGCGTTGATAATTATCGCTGGGGCGGTCGGGTGGCAGATCGCACGAGGGACAGGCGGTTTCTTGCGTTTTGTGGCTCTGGGGCTCGTCACGTCGTTGGTCGGACTCCATGTCTATGGTCTGGCCGATGCCCTCTCGCTTGGCT
Organism: uncultured Chloroflexia bacterium; assembly: GCA_963774265.1. Lineage (GTDB taxonomy): Bacteria > Chloroflexota > Anaerolineae > CG2-30-64-16 > CG2-30-64-16 > JALOOB01. The sequence goes on from CAVZDU010000001.1 coordinate 1,394,320, forward strand.
CCAAACCCTCGCTGGCTTTTTGGATGGTCCTGGGCCTGATCGCCGCGCTGGCGAGTTGCCATGATGATCGAGCATGGCAGGTTAATCGGCGCGTAGCGGCCGCAGGCCCTGCCGTTGAGCAAGGGTGATTTCCACCACGTTTAGCACCCAATGCGCAGCCAGCGGAACCCAAATGCTTCCCGACCACAAGAATAGGGCCGACAAGACGAGGCCCAGCAGGGTTGTCCCCACGACGCCCCACTCACCTTGGGCCCAGTGCAGCAGCCCGAACACGAGCGCCAGAGGCCACATCATCACCCACGGCGAGATGATCCACGCGAACCCCGCGAGCGGCATTGAACGGAAGAGCAACTCCTCCGCGAACGCTGCAGGTAACATGGCCAGCGCCACCCCAACCCACTCGCGGCGGTCGACAGGCACAATTGCTCGCAGAAGCCGGTTGTTGTAAACTCCGCCCCCCCACCGTGCGACGACATAGTTGCCGGTCCACAGGATTACCGGGGCCAGAAGGAGGCCCACGGCTGCGCCCAGAGTGAGGTCGATCGGCAGCCGATTCGTTTCCCATCCCAACGCTTCGATCCCTGGACCTACCGTGAGGCCAATCACGATGCAGAGAAGGATCAGGAAAAGCCGTGCGAAATTGTCCGGCAGGTGCAAGAGAAGGTTGGTCTGGGGTGTGAAGCGCTGAAGCAGCCGGCCTGATTGCACGGTCAGCCAACCCATGGAGGCTGTCAGGCAAACCACGAGGGCAGTGAAAATAAGACGATCGCTCATGGGCCGTTACACGGCTGCGACCAGGGATGCATCATCATGGTCGCAACCGCGTGCTCTTTCGTCAATCCCGTGTAATCGTGTAGCTGTAGGTGGCCTTTTCGGTCGTAATTGGCGCCAGAGCGGTGACGATCATCATGACGTCCTGCAAGTCCTCCATATTGTCGATCCGCAGCTCACCCACACCGTCCGGGCCGACCGCCAGCCGTTCGACGGTGAGCGTACCACCGCCCAGCTCCAGCACCTGGACGAGCCAATCCTGTTTCACTGAGTTATCAATCAGGACCCAGCCATCCGCAGTCCAGTCACCCTCTCCCGCTTCGCCTTCATCTTGCCAGCTAATCTCCGGGATGCGAAGGTTGTCGATCAGCAGCCCTGGCTTGTTCACCGCGTCGTCGGTCACCATTTCGAAACGGAGGAGGATCTCTTTGCCCGCATAGTGCGACAGGTCCACCCGCTCTTCCACCCAACGGGCCTCATCACCGCCGCCGCTAATGCCGGTCCAGCCTGGTCCGAAGGCGTTGCCAACCGGGTCTTCATCGGTTGTATACTTGCCTTCAAGGATGTTCCAACGCTTGCCACCGTCGGTCGACACTTCAACATACGCATAATCCCAGCCATCCTCGATCTCGAACCAGGCAGAGAATTCGAGGGACGCGGAGATGACAGTGCGGAGATCGACCGGCCGGGTCAAGGTCGAGTCGCTCACGTCTCCTCTGTTCGACCACCATGAGTACTCACCCTGAGGTGTTGCGTTCACGAGCGGAACCTGCTGCTGGCCTTCGAATCGAATCATGATGGGCTGACGGCCAGCGAGCCGGATGTAATCCGCGCCGTATTGGCTGACTTGTGCTTTCGCGGAGACGGGATAGCGGCGATATTCCTCTGAGATGGCCATGGGGAACAAGTCAATATCCGAGTAGCCGTAGCGGCCTTCATCATCGGCCTCGGGTGCATCCAGGTAGTTGGCAATCACCCAGTCAGCAAAGACATCCTCGAAACGCTCGGGGCGGCCGGCCTGTTGCAGGGCCTCGTCGTAGCCGGCAATGCCGTTCTTATCGGAAGCAACCACCGCCTTGGTCAGGTCCTCTCCGAACCGATCCAGGAAATAAGCAGCGAACAAGTACGAAGCACCGTAGTGCTCCAAGACACTCTCCTCACTCGGATCGCCCCACGTTGTCAGCTGCGTATCGGGGCGCAGAGCGTACGACATATCATGTCCGCCCGGGTCGAAGCCGTTCAGGTAGCTGGCCAGTTCCGATAGACCTTCGTTCACCCATGATGCCTCGTTGCGATCGTTGGCCCAGTGGATCATGTGCTGAAATTCATGCGCCAGCGTGCCGTCATAATATGTGCTGTTTGGCTCCGCGTTGTCGGAATCTGCCGAGACGTAAAACATCTCTCGCTCATTGGAATACTCGTTTACCTGCCTGGCGTATTCATCGGCTGATGAGTAATAGCCGGCGACGCTCTCGCCCAAACCGCGTGCATGGAGGATGTGCAGCCGGGGGTCGTTATCGACGCCAGGTTTCCACTCACTGCCAAAGAACTCGCGATTGGTCGGATACGTCTCTTTTGTAAATCGGTTGGCCGAGGCTTCGAGGTCGTTCTGGTTCAGCCGCACACCATCCTGAACCCACACTGCCAAGACGTCGGTGACGTACTTCAGCTCGGCGGTGATCTGCGTGTAGTCTCGAGTGTCTTGGTTTGAGATCCAGAACCGCTGTTTATCACCGACCTTGTACTGCGGGGCAGAGTCCGTCATGATTTCCGGGATGTTCCCTCCGTCAGGACTCAGCCGCATGGCCAGCAGCCTGCGATCGGCAGACGGCATCTCGCTCGCCTCGAGCATCGCGACCTCATCTAACGTAGACGCGTCGGGCGCGGCCGCCGGGGCTGTCGTAGGCGCTGCACTGCCCTCCGGAGTGGGGAGTAGGGTCGCTGCGGTGGGCGTTGGCTGGCTTGTGCTGTCACTCTGGGGCCGCTCGATTTCCGCGGGCGTCGGTGTGGCAGCAACGGGGGTGCGCATCCCTTGCGTTGTGGCGATGCGCGTCACGACTCGCGTGATCATCACAGTGGGCCGTCCGGACTGTCCGAATGGCGTCCTCATCAGAAAGGCGCCGACCCCGCCCATAACAACGCAGGAGCAGCAAACGACAAGCGCTGCTACGATCAAGACGATCAGCAAGGTTCGGTTTGATTTCTGCACGAGGGACTCACCTTTCGCCGGTCCGCAGGAGGGCCTGGGGGCCAGTCACTTTATTGAACAAGAAAAGTTTATCACATTACCGAGAGGAGCGCACAAGGCGCACTCACGGCCAACAGGAGACTTCATTGGGAAGGACCCCTCCGGCGTTGCTGTGCACACCCTCAGGTGTCATATCCAGGAACATATTGCCGGTCGGCAAGTAGAAGAAGGTGTATGCGGCCAGACAGACGCGCATTCCCCCTTGACCGTCAGACCGCGGGCGCACATCCTGCAATCCTACCCGCAGCACGGGTGCTTTTGCATCCTGATCGTACATGTAGACCTCGCGTTGGGCGTTGATTGCGATTCTCTGCGGATCCCCGCGCACCTTGGCCTGGGGCGGCGGCAAAAAAAGCGGGGACAGGGCCAATGGCCCGACCGCGAGAACCAGCCCAAGGAGTGTCTGCACCAACAGCGCGTTGCGTCGCAACTCCCCGCACCGCACCAGGACGGCATGAACCACCGCCGACCAACTGAGCGCCAGAACCAGGTACACGAGACTGTTGACCGCAAACCCGACGGGGGAGAACGTGGCGCTCTCACTATCAATGCGATAGGTAGCGATCGGCGCGCCGCGATGACCGACGCATAGAGCATCACACCCCGCCCGGTACGGCTCTACTACGAACACCTCGCCGGACCACCAACTGAGCAAGGGGGCGACGATCAGGCAAATGGTAAGCACCAAGGGCCACTGGAACGTGTGTTGTCTCCACCAAATGGTGAGGAACACAGCCACGACGATCAGCCCCAGCCCCACAAGAACGCCTGCCCAGGCCGGCAGTAAGATCATGGGAGACACCCCTGGATGATTTCATCTTTCGTGGGGAAGAAGGTGCGTGAATCGACCCCGTGGGCCCAGATGGTCGGATAGCTTTGGACGCCCTCCACCTCCACCCACAAATACAACCTGTTGGCCGGATCGATGGCGCGGTCCACCGGCACGTCATTGAATTCCCATGAAGGATAAGTGATTGCTCCTGACTGGCGAGTCGTGGCGATAGCGGTTGTTGCCAGGGGACGAGCCACTTCAGCATTCCACGCGCCGTACAGCGTGAGGCCCGTCGGACGCCAGTTGCGCGGAACGGATAATCGAGTGCCGTGTTTGAAGATCGTCACCATGACATTCGCCAGGGTTGCTTCACTGACGCCTCGCTGGATGCCTGCTGTGTCGTGAGGCCAAACGATCTGAACGCGAGCGTCGACCGCATCGATGGCGCCGATGGCTAAACCACTGGGCACCAATTGCTCCGGGAAGTAGGTGCGCGCATCTACGGCATGCGCCCAGACGCTGGTGGCCGTGTCCACTCCATCCACCTGCACCAGAAAATACACTTTAGACGCGCCATCCCGGGCCTGCGACACATCCACGTCATTCGCCTCCCAATAAGGGAAGGGCTGACCGTCCACAGTCCGTTGTTCGGCCTCATCGATGGGCAGCGCCGGCTCTGTGTTCACCGCGCGCCACAGGCGCACTTTGGGCCGCCAACCGCAATCCGGCGGCTGCAGGCTTTCGGGCATGAACAGTCGAATGCCCACATTGGCGAGCTGCGCCTGATCGAGCGGGGCAAAATCATGCGGCCACACGACCTCGATGCGCGCGTCTACGCCTGCGCGGGATCCCTGACCGCTGGGTATGCTGGTGGGGGAGCCGGGCGGTGTTTGGGTGGCGGCGGGCGTGGGACCTTCTGTGCCCAGCAGCCACACGCCGGCCGTCGCCGTCGTCATGAAGAGCCCACCGGGAACGGCATAGTTGACGGCCAACCCCAAGCCCAGGTTGTCGCCCACGCCGATGCCCGCGTTCTGCCAGCTATCCCCGTTATCGGTGCTGCGATACACGCCCCCGCCATCACGCGTCGCCCACAACAGACCAGGTGATCGCCCATCTGAAACGAAGGCGATGATGTTGCTGCTTGCTGGCAATCCACTGCTGGCTGGCTGCCAGTTCTCTGTCGCGCTGCTCCAGCGCATGATCCCGTTTCCACTTACGCCGGCAAAGAGCGCCACCGGCGCGGTGTCATCTGCCTGGGCGGCGGATGCCGTGAGCCAGCGCACCTGTTGGCCGTCAAGCCCGAACGGCTGCCAGGAATTGCCGCCATCTCGGCTTTGAAGCACACCATTATTGGTTCCGGCCCAGATGCGCAGCTCATCATTTGGGTGAACCGCCATCCCCTTCACATCCGTCGGCGGCTCGCCCTGCGCTGATACCACCTGCATGGGGACCCATGTCTCACCGCCGTCTTTGCTGTGCAGGCCGGGAATGCCGTCGACGTAAATGTGTTCCGGTGCGGAGGGTGCGAAGGCGATCGCGGAGCGTTGTCCGGAGGTCAGCAATTCGGTTTTCCAGGTGGCGCCGCCGTCGTGCGTGGTGGAAATGTGCTCCCAACCCGCGAGGATGAAACCCTGGCTGTTGGCCGGGTCGCTGGCCCACGCGGTTGAGCGATCTGTGGGGATGCCGCCATCGTTTGGGAGCCAGGATCGGCCCGTGTCCCTACTGATCAACAGAGCTGGGCCCGGCCGGCCTTGTTGGATCGGTGCGATGAACTGAGAAGGTTGGTCGGGATGTGTGAGCAGGCCAGCCAGCGCGGCGTTGGCGGGAAGTCCAGTTCCCAGGGGACGCCACAGCGCGCCTGCATCGGTCGAGGCAAACAATCCGTAACCCGTGGCTGCCAACACGGTCGTAGCGTTGCCGGCGCCCTGCAGCGACGCGAACTCCATAACCGGCCCGGCGCTAAGTGCGCCTTCGAGTGGCTGCCAGGTGAGCCCCCGGTCAGCGCTTCGATAGGTCCCGCCGATCGTGCTGACCAGGAGGATGCCATCGCCCAGCGCGGCGGCTGCCCCGACGCCGGACCCCACGTCAGGCAGTCCACTGGCCCGCACTTGCGACCAGGTTTTGCCGCCGTCGCTGCTGCGTTGAACGGACCAGTCGGGCGTCCGAGCACCCAGCAGGGTGAGCGTCTGCGAGTCGCCTGGTTCGATCACCAGTTGGCTGCGTTCTCGACCTGCAGAGCAGACGCCGGACTCTGAATCACAGGCCCAGGTTTTGCCGCCGTCACCGGAGCGCAGCAAGTTCCCGTTGGTCGTTACGACGAAGAGCAGTTGCGCGTCCTGGGGATGTGCGACGAGCGTTGCCAAGTCACCGCCGGACCCGTCTGCGATCCGGGGCAATTCGATACTTGCCCAAGTAGCACCGTTGTCTGAGCTGCGGTAGACATAACTTAGGCCCGCTTCGGCCGCGCGCGCAGCCCCAACGACAAGCTCGCCCCGCGCGTCGCGCCGGATGATGCGGATGAGCAGGTCATCGCGATCGAGCCGCACCCGCTGCCAGGTGCGCCCCTGGTCGAAACTGCGCCACATCCCGGAGCGCGGTTCCATCTCATTCAAGCGCTCCAGTAGACCGACCCAAACAGACTCATCGCGGCTGTCGACAAAGAGCTCGGTGATGGCGCCCGGCGGCAGATCGTTCGTTGCGGGCAGCCAGGTGGCGCCCCCGTCAGTGCTGCGGTACAGCGCATCGGCGCTTGTAGGCGCCCCGGTGTCACGCCATTGGGTCTGATCCCCCTGGCGGTACAAAATCACGCTGCTCACAGCATAGACTGTCCGCCCATCTTTGCCGGCCGATAATTGCGTGATCACCCCACCGGGCGTGGCCAGCGACTGCCACTTAGTCGGGATTTCCTGGGCATGGGTCGCGGGTGGGACGGTCAGAGACAGCATGACGAGGCACAGCAGCGGAGGAAGCAAGCGAAGTCGATGAGCCATAAATTCTCCGGCAGAGCGATAACGGGCAGCCGACGCGTCCTGGAAGCATCAGGATGTCGAGAGGATTTTATCACAACTGAGGGATCAGTGCGAAGAGATTCCCCTCGTCTGCTTTTAAATGAAACGAGCGGCGCAATCCCCCTGGGAAGAAGCGCCGCCCTTGACTTACGAACTCACTGCCCTGCGGTCTTACTTGATCGCATACACTATCTGGATCTGCGTGGTGAAGGACACTTCACCTGGCTCGACCGGGGTGCCACCGCCACCTCCGCGACCTTCCGCTGCGGAGTACATGACCGCCGGCACATTGCCGATAACTTCGCTCACAGCGACCACGTCGCCAACGGTCACACCGGTCAGCTCAGCCAGACTTTCGGCCCGGGCACGGGCGTTTTTGACGGCGGCCTCGCGGGCCCGGACTTCGAGGGCGTCCGTATCATCCAACCCAAAGGTGATGCCCCAGACGTTGTTGGCGCCGGCCTTCACGGCCGCGTCCAGCACCGCGCCGACCTGCTTCAGGTCCCGGATGGTGATCGTCACCATGTTGCTGACCCGGTAGAACCCGGCCGGTTGAGAGCTTTCAGTCTTTGTACCCTCGGGCGTGCCCGTTTGCGGGCGCTCGAAGTTGATCGAGAAGTTACTGGTCTGAATATCCTTGTCGGCAATGTCCAGTTTCTTCAGGGCCGCCAGGACGGCGTCCATACGCGCCTGCGCGTCTTCCATCGCCGCGTCCACGGTTGGGGCTAATGCCTCAACTCCCACCGTGGTGGTCGCCAATTCGGGCTTAACCTTCACCTCACCGCGGCCAACCACAGTGATAGTGCGGGTGGCGGCCTGCCCATTTGGCGACTGCGTTCCAGTCGGCGACTGCGTTGCAGTCTGCGCCTGCGCAGGCAAAATACCATTGCTCAGCACGAGCGCCGCAGCCAGCGCCACTACTCCCAATGCGGCCACAATACTCGTTCGACGAACTGACATACGGGAACCCTCCTCTTGGTGTGTATCATTAGTTGCTCTCCGGCCATGCCGGTCACCTAATACTGACGCCAATTTGTGGAGGATGGTTCCGCTTCATATGTCAATTAAACTGCGGCAGGCGCGTCTGAAGTTCGTCCGGTCCTCGCTGCACTTCCCACGGATAGACGATGAACCGGTCTGTCACGGCAGCGTAGTAGTCCGGACCGGCCTCGCGAAACAGGCTGCTACCCGGCTTGTAGTGTATTACGGCGGCCTCCGGTTTGCCGCCGGCCGCCAGCACGCGGCCTTTGACCGTCGTCAGTGTCCGCCCGTTGGCCCAGATATCGTCGACGACGAGAATGTGCTTGTCTCGCAGCAATCGATCCTCGGGGAACTGAAGGAATGTGGGCCAGGCCAGTCGCGACTGGCCGGCCTCGGGGAACTGCACCGCGGCGGTCAAAATGTGATTTAATCCCAGTGCTTCCGCGATCATGCCGCCGGGGACGATGCCGCCCCGTGTGATCAACAAAAGTGCATCGTAGGGACCGCGCAGCTGAGGCAGTAAGTAGTCAATCAGCTTGTCGACCTCTTGCCAGGTCAGAAATTCAGGTGCGCTGGGCATTGTCGGACTCGTCATGCCAACTCCTTTAGGGCAATATGTAGCTGCGTTCGTTGTTCTTCGGTGAGTTCGATCTGTGGGGGGCGCACTGCAGTTGCGGGCAAACCGGCCAATTCAGCCAGCGCAGCCTTGGTTGACGGCTGGAGTGGGAACAAATCCAGCACATTCCGAGCCGCCGAAAGGCGCGCCTGCGCCTGTGATGCATCGCCACCATTCCAGATGGCTGCCTGGACCGCGGCCGCACGATCAGGAAATACATTGGCCCCCGCAGTAATCGAGCCTGCGCCGCCTGCTGCGCAGGCCTCGGCCACGCGGTGGTCGTTGCCGGCGAAGTAGGCGAGCTGCGGAAATGTCGAACGGAAATGAGTCAGTTGGGCGGGATCGCCCGTGGAATCTTTGATCCCGTAGATCAGCTCACGATGCGATGCGAGTAGCAACTGGAGCAGGCCATCGCTGATCGGCACGCCCGTGGTCTGTGGAATGTGATATAACAACACCCGTCCGCCACGCGGAGCCGCGGCATCCAAGAGCCGCCGGTACCAACCGGCGACGCCCGTTTCTGCCGGCTTTTTGAAGTAGAACGGCGGCATGACCAGCACCGCGTCGGCTCCCACGTCGAAGGCATGCCGGGTGAGGGTGATCGAGTCCGTCAGCGCAGCCGCGCCTGTCCCCACGATCACCGGCATCCCCAATCTCCTGGCGGCGGCCAGCGCGGCTTCGGCCACCTGCAACCGTTCCGCCACGCTCAGCGATGCCGCCTCACCATTTGTCCCGCAAGGGACGATGCCTGTGCACCCATGCTCATGGATGTAGCTCACGTGCTCGGCAATCCAGGGTAAATCCACCTGGCCGTCTGAGAAACGGAACGGGGTCACGATTGGGGCGAACACTCCGCGCAATGGATTCACTCGCACTTCTCCTAACTGAAGGGCTGCTCAAGCACAACACGGGCCGGCGCACCGTCACCGCCTTCGTAGCGGAGCGGCAGGCAGATGAGCCGGTAGCCGCCTGGCTTCACATCGGCAAGCATCAGATTCTCGATGATCACGATCTTGTTGGCAAGGAGCATGCGATGTACGGCGAAATCCTCTGAACCGAACGGATCCACAGAAGGTCCGTCGATCCCGACCAGGCGAATACGTTTTGCCAACAACCAACCACCCGCCATGGGATCCAGGGCAACGTAATTCTTGTCGAAGGGCAAGGCCTTTCCCCCCGTGGCCCGGTTCTCCGGTTTTGGCAACGAATTGTCTGTTCTGAGCAGCAATCGCTCGATGCCGGCAGGGATGGGGCAGCGGTCCAGTAGCTCTGCCGTGACCAGCCCAACGCTCCCAATATGAGCGACCCAAGTCGGACCGATGAGAATGTCCAGTGGGAGCTGATCCACCGTGGCGCCCCGGGTCATGAAGTGCGCGGGCGCATCGACGTGAGTTCCTACATGACTGCTCATCCGAATCTCGGAGACAGTGGAGACTCCAGTCGACCGGTTTACCGTCACCGGTGTGTCGCCCGGCCATATGGGGAGTCGATCGGAAAACGGAAGCGTGATGTCCAGATAGGTAGCAGTGTTGGGCATGAAGGGATTTTACCATAGCACGTGCCCTGTACGAAGATGACGTGGGCCGTGTGACTTCCTGACTCGGTTCCGTCCTATGTTGGCGGACCGAGTCGGCCTGTTGGTAGGTGATAATCGGCAGACGGCTGCGCAGACTTTGCCTCCCGTCGCTCGCCGCCGGTAAGGGGCGACAAGCGACGGGACCGTGGGCGTTTACACGCCCAAAGCGTCCAGGTAGCTCACTTTTCCGGGTGGCACGCCGGCGACTTGGAGGGCACTTTGGCCGGGATGCCGGTAATGACGTTTACGCTCAGACCTCCCTTGAGCGGGCTCGAAGTTATGGTAGATCGCCCAGACCAGGGTCGCCCGCTCCAGGCGCTGATCCGAGCGGTGGTTGCGGCCGCGGCTGAGTCGTAAGCGAAAATCTCGCCAGTACCACTCGGGTGTCACCCGCTGCAAGCCTTGGTAGTAAGCCAGCAGGTGCACGAGTACCCGATCGAGTTGCTCATTGAGCAGCTTGCCGAGGGTTGCGCCTAGCGGATGCCCCAGCAGCGTGGCTAACGCTGCTTCCGCCTCAGTGTAACTCTGGGCGTCCATGATCTTGTGAATCAGCCCGCCCAACTCATCTCGGGTTTGCTTGCGGATGTGCTCGGCAGCTTCGCCGGTCAGGTCGCCCGCCGCTTCGCTGGCGGCTTTGGCGAGCTCGCCTCCCAGGTTGCGCCACAAATGCCAGACGCAGCGCTGATGCTGGACCCAGGCGAGGCTCCGGCGCAAGTAAGCCAGCAGCCCCTGTGCGCCATCGGACGTTGCGCCACGCAGGGCATCCACGTCCAGTCCGGCCCGCTTAGCCCGTTCAAACAGCCGCTGCCACGGTCCTACCGACCCTTCGCCTTTGGCCACGACTGGCGGATAGACCAGGCCGGTAACGCTGTCCACGATGAGCAGCACGACCCGCTGCGCCTTGCCTTTCAGCTTGGCCCATAAGCCGTCCGTGCCCACCGCGTGCGTGTGGGCAATGCCCGCTAGTTGCCCGTCCACGCTGGCTTGAGCCGTTTTGCCGGCCCCGTCCAGCCAGCGCTGCACGGTGCTGGCCGCCAAATAACACCGCTCGCCGCTCTCGGGATCCAGCGGTCGCCAGAGCAACCAACGTTCCTGGTGCCCCAACCAGGAGCGCAGCAACTCCGCCGTCCGCCGTAATGAGGTGCCGCCGTGTTGCCAGTGGTCGACCGCACAACGGTGAACGTCCCGGGCATACCAACTACCGCGCACCAGCAGGGCCGACCGCTCCGAATACGTCTTGTTGCAGGCGTAGCACTTGTGGCGCTGGATGCGCACCTCCTGCCGGCCCCGATCCAGGAACCAGGGGTGACGGGGATACGTGCCCCAGCAACTCGTCCACGTCCCGCCACAGGTCGGACAGCGCTTCCAGTCCCAAACGCTGCGCTTGGCCAGCGCCACTAAGGATTGCAGGTGTGCCCTGCCTCGCTCTATAATGTTCATGGGCCGTGCGGCTTTCTTGTGCGGTGTCACAACTACACAATGGCCGTTTGGCCCATTTTTGTCAATAGCCCCTGTCGCTACACCGACCAACACAATCTGGAACCGAGTCGACTTCCTTGGCCGATCTAGGATGGGCCAGTATAATCGTCATGTCCAGCCTTCTTGAATGGAGCCAAGCCGGTGCGCTTACCGAAGCTTCTCACGATCTTCCTTATCATGCTTGTGATCCTCAATGCGTGCGCGCCAACTCGCCTTCAGCCGACGCCGACGCCGACCACAACAACCGCAGTCAGCCCCCAACCGAGCCCGCGCGTCACGCCTGGCGGTCCCATTACTCTCACGTACTGGGAGGAAGACAATGACGCGGCAGATGTGCTCCTGGACGAGCTTACGGCTGCCTTCACTGCTGCCAACCCCGAGATCACGATCGAGCGCACGCATTATAGCTACAACGATCTGCGCAACCAGTTCCGCGCCGAGTCTTTGTTTGCGGGGGAACCTCCTGACCTTGTACCGCGCGCCCGGTGAATTCACAGGCCCCTTCGGAGAGTTGCACATCGTCAAGGCGCTGGACGACATTTTCTCTGCCGAGTTTCTCGACGGTTATCTGTCCGGCGCGCTGGCCGGAGCGACTCTTAGGTCTAAGGTATGGGGGCTGCCAGACAACTATAGCGGCCATCTTATGCTGCTATATAACAAGGACCTGGTGGTGCAAGTTCCTCTTGACACCGACACGTGGATAGCGCAGCTCAAGACGCTGACGGATGCTGCAAACGGCCAATACGGCCTCGTATTTGACGCCACAGAATCTTATTGGCTGATCCCTTGGCTTGCGGGCTTCGGGGGTTGGCCCCTGGACACGCAGGAGAAGCCCGCGCTGGCTACGGCCGAAATGATCGAGGCGCTGTGGTTCTTACACGACCTCAAGTACGAGCACCGGGTCATGCCCGACAAGGTAGACTATCAGATCGCCTATGACCTGTTCAGTCAGGGCAAGGCCGCTTATGTAATCGATGGCGCCTGGAATCGTGATCGGTACGAGGGGCTGGGGGTGGAGGTGGGGATTGCGCTTCTGCCACGCGTCAGCCAGACGAAACTTTTGCCCGCACCGATGGCCACCGGCCGCTACTGGTTTATTGCCGATGGGGTGGATGGCGCGAGGCTGGACGCTGCAGCGCGTTTCGTGGAATTCATGACTTCCGCGCAAACGCAGGATCAGTGGTTGACCAAGATGCGGCGAATGCCCAGCAGCAAAGAAACGCTGGCCAGCCCGGCGGTTCTGTCGGATCCCGTGCTCGCGCCCATGGCCGAGCAATTGCGCTTGACGCGGGGCGTTCCGCCCGCCCTGGAGATGCCCTGCGCGTGGCGCGGCATGGGCGCCTACTTCGCAAAGGTTATGGCCGGTGAAATCACCGCGGATGACGCTGCACCTGCGATGCAGGAGGTGGCCGATGCCTGCGTCGCGGATATGAATGGGGATGAAGTCACGCCGACAGTTGAGCCGTAGTAGCTAATGCCACGCGAATCGTGGGTTGCAGGGAAATCAACCGAGATGGAATTGTGACAAAAAAAGCGCTGTATTGGTTTGACAGTTGTTAAACACAGTGCTAATATATTTAACCAGCTTTTGCTGCTGCTCTGGCAGCAGTCGTCATCGATGGACACCAACCTTTCAGTTTGATAGCCAGCTCGCGCAGCGCCTTTCGGCGTGGTTTTGGCTTGGAATGGTCGGACCAGAGGAGGTGCACGACTGAGTTTAGCCTTGTCGACTTGGACTGTGATTCTGAGATCCAATCTACATATTGAGGAAAAAGGAGAAGAACGATGTCACGGCGATTCAATCTGATGTTTGTCATGCTGATCCTGGCGAGCCTCGTGCTCGCGGCATGCGGCGGCGGCGCTGCCACTCAGGCCCCGGCTGCCCCCACGGCCACCCAGGCGCCCGCGGCCGCCCCTGCGGCGACCGAAGCCCCGGCCGCTGCCCCTGCGGCGACCGAAGCCCCGGCTGCTGCGCCCGCAGCCACCGAAGCCCCGGCCGCAACCGAAGCTCCGGCTGCTGAAGCCAAGACCATCACCATCTGGCACCAGTGGGACGGCAAGTACCTGGATGCGATTCAGGCCGCCTTTAAGGCGTATGAGACTGCGAACCCTGGCGTGAAGATCGACATCTCCAAGCCCGATGATGTCAGCAACGCGTTGAAGGTCGCCATTCCCGCCGGTGAGGGACCTGACATCATCGGTTGGGCGAATGACAAGATCGGTTCGCTGGCGCTGGCCGGCAACATCGTCGCCCTCGATGACCTGGGCGTCGACAAGGCGTTCCTCGACAGCACTTTCGAGCCAGCGGCTGTGAAGGGCGTTATCTGGTCCGGCAAGATTTGGGCGCTCCCCGAAAGCCAGGAAGGCATCGCGCTGGTCTACAACAAGGACCTCGTGACGGACAAGTACCTGCCCAAGGACCTGGATGATCTGCTAGTCAAGGCTGAGCAGTTCCAGAAGGACACCGGCAACGTGCTGGTTTGCAACCAGGGTTTCGGCGCCCAGGACGCATACCATGTGGCCCCGATTTACTTTGGCTATGGCATGCCGACCTATGTCGACGACGCTGGTAAGGTCTATATGAACACGCCCGAGGGTATCAAGGGCGCCGAGTGGCTTGCGGCCTTGAGCAAGGTCTCCCTGAAGGAGAACTCTTACGACATCTGCAACGCTTCGCTGAAGGACGGCAAGATTGGTGCGTGGTGGACGGGCCCGTGGGCGATTGCCGCTGTGGAAGAGAACAAGATTAACTACGGGATCCTCTCTGTCGGCAAGCCGTTCGTCGGCATCAAGACCTTGATGATCAGCAAGAACGCTGTTGACCGCGGCACCGCCGAACTGGCGCTGGACATCCTGAAGTTCTTCACCAGCGCCGAGGTGCAGAAGCCGATTGCCCTGACCAACAAGACCATCCCGGCCACCACCGCGGCCCTGAAGGATCCTGAGGTCCAGGCGCTCGGCACCATCGCCGGGTTTGGCGAGGCACTAAGGGTGGGCGTGCCCATGGCGAATACACCGTATGCGGATGCCCAGTGGGTGCCCGTTGGCGATGCCAGCGCGGCAGTGTGGACTGGCGCCCAAACGCCGGCCGATGCGATGGCCGGCGCCCAGAAGGCCATTGAAGACAAAGTCAAGGAAATGCAGTAGACTTCGGTTTTTGTGGGGCGGCTGAGAAGATCGGTCGCCCCACACTCCTTCAGCCAACCAAATACGGCGCGCACCGCCTCACTCTCAAGGAGGTCACCCAATGGTCAATTGGTCGGGACGCCGCAAAACGTTGATGATCCTTCTCTTTACTGGCCCAATGCTCCTGGGGCTCCTGGTCTTCAACGTCTATCCCATCGTCTTCAGCACCTACATCTCCCTCACCAATCGCAATCAATTTCACCCTTACCCCGATTGCACGGAAGCTGCCAATCGCATTATTGAGCCAACTTGTTGGGGCCTGACCAAGGCACCGTCTGGGCTGGGCCAGCCTTTCGGCATTCGGGAACCTTTCTATGCCAACTATACCGACATGCTCGGCCAGTTCTTCACCAGTTCTTCGATGGTCAATCTGATGCGGATTCTGGCCGTTCTCGTGCCCATCATCATCGCCGCACAGGTGAACAAACGCCTGGGGCGGCAACTGATTCGGCCAGTATCATCCGGCGCGGTCTGGCTGGCGGGAATCGTGGGTGCAATCGCCGTGGCCCTTCTCGTCAACCTGGGAGGTGCATATCAAACGCTCCTCAATTCAGGTGACTTCGTGGGCGTCATTGTCCAGACAGTCCTGTATGTGGCCATCCGTGTGCCGCTGACCCTTGTGTTGGCGATGGTGCTCGCGTTGGTACTCAACAGCGACTTTATCAAGGGTCGCTCTTTCTTTCGGGTACTCTTGTTCGTTCCGTGGGCTGCGTCTTCGCTGGCGATCCTCATTGCCCTTATCTGGCAGTTCTTCTTCCGCGAGCAGGGCACGATCAACCAGTTCCTGGCCGCAGTCTTCGGCATCAAGGGGCCAGCCTGGCTGAACATGGAATGGGGGGCGATGGGCGCGGTCGTGCTCGCTGATATCTGGTTCTCCTACCCCTTCATGATGATCATCATTCTGGGAGCTCTGCAGTCGATCCCGGGTGAACAGTACGAGGCGTCGGAGATTGATGGCGCGACCTGGATGCAGCAGTTCAGCAGCATTACGCTGCCGCTGCTGAGACCGGCCATCTTGCCAGCCATCGTGTTGACCTCAATCTCCGCCTTCCAGATGTTCGGCACTGCCTATGCAATGACCGCCGGTGGCCCGATCAAAGGCGCAGGGAGGCCCGGCTTCACCGAGCTTGTCATGGTTTATGCCTACAAGCAGGTGTTCCAGACCCAGGCTTATGGCCGCATGGGCGCGTTTGCGGTGATCATCTTCATTCTGCTCTTTGCCGCGACGCTGTACAGCCTCCGTGTCACGCGCATCACGAAAGGAGCCTACGAATGAAACGGCGTCCGTCCCCCATCGTCATGGCTTTGCAGTACCTCCTGCTTGTCCTGGCGGGCATCTTCGCATTCTATCCCGTCTGGTTCGCCATTCTCGCTTCGGGACGCCTGGGCGGACGTCTCTACAGCATGAACCTGCCTGGGATGCTCTTCCCCGTCGAGTGGACTTTCGAGAACTACAGGGTCATGCTATTCGACCGACCCTTCCTCACCTGGCTGATGAACAGCATCGTCGTAGCTGCGATCACGATGGGCAGCTCGATGTTGTTTGCGACGTCGGCCGCGTTCGCCTTCTCGCGCTTTCGATTTAAGGGGCGTGAGCTAGGGCTCATCTTTTTCCTGGCGTTGCAGGCATTCCCGGGCGTGCTGGCGCTGGTCCCCGTTGCACAACTCCTGGCCGCATTGGGTCTGTACGGCTCCAAGCTGGGCCTGGTGTTCGCCTACACGACGGGCACTCTTATCTTCTGTACGTGGAATTTGAAGGGTTATTTCGACACCATCCCCATAGACCTCGAAGAAGCGGGGATGATCGACGGCGCCGGGCCGATTCAATCGTTCCTATTGATCGCCCTGCCGCTGGCGCGGCCCGCGTTGGCAGTCACGGCTCTCTTCGCATTTCTGGCGGGCTGGAGCGACTTCGTCTTCGCGTCCGTCCTCGTGCCCGCGCCCGACAGCGCGAAAATGCTGGTACCGGGCATGTACAGCCTGGCGAACAGCCAGAGTGTGCCCTGGGGGTACTTCGCGGCCGGCGCCGTGATGATCATTTTGCCGGTGTCCGCGTTGTTCCTCTATCTGCAGCGCTTCTTCGAGTCTGGCCTGACGCTCGGCGGCGTGAAGGGCTAAACGGTTGTGGCCTGCTGCAACCTGATGATCAAGCACCAAAAGAGGCACTTGCAGGATCCTATCGGTAGTACGCCATAGCCGGATGCGCTGGAGCACAGCCATCCGGCTGCTTTTTCCCACGTGGCCCTATGCGAACATTGCGTTCTTCGCGACATCTGACGGTCCTGGGCATCGTCCTGTTGGCCGCGGTCCTGCACCTGTGGGCCGCAACGAAGCTGCCGGTGGATTTCGATGAGCCGGATTATGTCCAGGCTGGCTACGGCTATGCCGCGGTGATAGCTGCAGGTGACCTGGATGGGTTGATAGACTACCCATTCAACCGTGAGCACCCCCCGTTGGTTAAGTTGACCTACGGCCTGGCTGTTTTGGCCCTCGGTGATCGGGCCACCTGGATCGGCTCACTGTACGCGGCGCGGCTGATCTCCGCGGCCCTCGGCGTGCTGGCGGTGCTGTTCCTGACACTGGTCGATCCGCTGGCCGGCGTGCTGCTGGCCACTCACACCCTGGCCATGAAGTACACCAGTCAGGCCTACCTGGAGGCGCTGCCTTTCTGTGCGGGGTTGGCTGCGGTGCTGGCGATGACCCGCTCGCGAGCGACGCGCGATCGCTGGTTCTGGCTGTCGGCCGTGGCGTTGGGCGTGACCGCGGCCGGCAAATTCACCTATTTCCCCGTGGTATTTCCCATCTTCTTCCTGTTGGTGGTGCACCAGAAGCGGCGCTGGACCGATCTCCTTCTCTACGGTGGCGTCGCCGTGGCGACCTTCTGGGCGTTGAACCCAACACTCTGGCGCGAGCCGTTGGCGCGGTTTGCCGATATGCTGCTGTTTCATGTGCGATACTCGCAAGGTTCGAATGTCCAGCGCGCCGGCTACCCCTGGTATCAGCCGGTATTGTGGCTGTCACAACCTGTCCCCTGGCATCGCCAGGTGTTTTTCTATATCGGGCCGGACGGTCTTATCTTTTGGCTGGCTGCCCTGGGCGCGTGTTTGGAGCGCCGCACGCGGCCGTGGCTCGCGGTCTGGCTGGTTTGTGGGCTGGCCGTACTACTTTTTTGGCGCACCAAGTGGCCCCAGTACACACTGGTGCTGGTCCCGGCGCTTTGCCTGGCCGCAGCGTCCGCGCTCCGCTGGCTGGCGCAGCGGGTGCGTGATTGGGAGGACCGTTGGCAGGTTCTGCGCAACATTTTCCCGCGCCCACGCGTTCGTTCTGGATCTTCATCCTTCTGCTGGTGGCCGCTGTTATCTTAGGGATGGCGTTCAATTCGATCCGCACGGTGACCACCCGCATGCCCTGGTCGCATATGACTTCGGAGGCGACCCTTTTGCCGAGCAACACCGTTCATGCCATCCTGGCTCTCTCAGGTGGCGAACTGCCACCGGGCAGTATGGCGCTTGGCACAGAGCGCGGTCTGGCTGTGTGGGCGCCGGCGATCGAGAACCATTCGATCGATCGTTGGATGATCTTCACTGCGGAGGACGGTGGCCTTCCACACGACCGCGTGCTTGCCCTGGCGCAGGATGCGGCCGGGAATCTATGGATTGGCACGGGCGGCGGCGTGGGCAGGTATGACGGCACTGACTGGCAAGTTGACCGGGCATCCGACCTGGGCCTTGGGGGTGAGCAGGTGAACGCACTGGGGGTGGACAGCGCCGGCCGCGTCTGGGCCGGCACCGATGCCGGCGCTGCCGTGTTCGACGGCGAGGCCTGGCAGCCCTATACGGCCGCCACATCCGGACTGAAAAGCGATTATGTGCTTTCGCTGGCGATCGAGCGTCGTGCCGGCGGAGACGTGATCTGGTTCGGCCTGTTGGACGGGATCAGCCGGCTCGACATGGCCACTGGCCAATGGACCAGTCTCACGCCCGCGGAGGCCGATCTCGGATCGGGCGGCATCGGAGCGCTCTATGTCGATGCGGCGGGCCACGTGTGGGCGGGCTCGCTGGGCGGAGGGCTGAGCCGCTGGGACGGCGTCAATTGGCGAGGCGCGCGGACGGGCGACTGGGATATTCCTAACGAGACGGTCCAGGTGATTTCTGAGAGCGAGCCGGGTCGCCTGTGGGTCGGCACCGCCCTGCCGATGAACGTTGGCGGCACGCTGTCGAGTTATGACGGTCGCGGCGTGGCGGCATTACTCGGCGAGCAACTCCGGCTATTCGGGCGCCGAGCCACTGGCGCTCGCCCTCGATGCCCAAGGCAGGCTATGGGCCGGTACCCAGACGGCAGGTGTGGACATCTTTCTGATGGAGCATTGACATGGAGGAATTCACCTTCGGAACCTTGGCCACCGATGAACTGAAACTGACCCACCACCGGGCCGCGCAACGAGGGCTCCAGCATGATCACCAATTGGAACCCTATGACCCGCTGCCCGGTCAGCCGGTCACGGTCACGGCGCGTGTTGGGCCGGACCTGGACGCTGGCACGGTCGCCTGTTACTACACAACTGACGGCAGCGAGCCGGCGGGGAGCCGAGGAACTGCTGAGAATGGGGCCGTCCTCTTCCTCCGACGGTCTGACATCACCTGGGATACCCTGGCGTGGGGCTACCTGACGGTCTGGCGCGGCATCTTGCCCGCACAGACTGAAGGAACGCTCCTGCGGTACCGCATCGGCGCATGGAACGGCGACGGCCCTGAGCTCTTCGCCGATTGGCCCCGCGTGCAGGATGTGGTGGAAGCTGCCGCGCACGCCTTTTTCCATGGACCGGCGCTCCCTGTCGCCACCGCACAGCTGCCCGGTGGCGGCCACACGTTCGTTTGTCCCGTCGATCGTCTGGGACCGCCCGCGTGGGCGCGCAACGCGGTTATCTACCAGATATTTGTCGATCGCTTTAGCCCGGGCGCGGGCCGGGAGTGGCGACAGACGTCCGATCTGCGCGCGGTTTGGGGCGGCACGCTGTGGGGCGTGATCGAGAAGCTGGACTACATTGCTGAGTTGGGCGCGGATTGCATCTGGCTTACCCCTATCTTCGTCTCAGATTCGCACCACGGCTACGACGCGGTGGATCTGGCCCACATTGAGCCGCGTTTGGGCGGCGAGAAGGCTCTGGCCGCTCTAGTGGAAGATGCGCATGCACGAGGTATTCGCATTCTGCTGGATATGGTCTGCAACCATGTTTCGGCCCGGCACCCGATGTTCCGGGCTGCGCAGGCGGACCCCAGCGGCCCTTATCGTGACTGGTTCACCTTCGATGATTCACCCATCGGTTATCGCACTTTCTCCGGCGTTGCGTCGATGCCCGAGGTGAACCTGGCCGACGCAGGCGCGCGCGGTTGGCTTATCGACATCGCGCGATACTGGCTGCGCGAATTTGGCATTGACGGTTACCGGCTGGACTATGCCAACGGGCCGGGACCGGACTTCTGGGCGGATTTCTGGACGGCGTGTAAGGCGGAGCGTCCGGACAGCTTCTGCTTTGGCGAGGTCATCGATGCGCCCGACGCCCAGCGCTCGTACGTTGGCCGACTGGATGGCTGCCTGGACTTCCACTTAAGCGAGATGCTGCGCCGGACCTTCGCCTTCCGTACCCGCACCGGGGCGGACCTGGAGCGTTTCCTCTCGCGCCACGCCGGTTTTTTCCCCTTCAATTTCGTCATGCCGACGTTCATCGACAATCATGATATGGACCGTTTTCTTTTCATTGCAGGGGGCGACAAGGGCGCGCTGCGCCGGGCGGTCGCGCTACAGATGCGACTTCCCGGTCCGCCTATCATCTACTATGGCACGGAGATTGGATTGACGCAGCTCGAGGGCAAGGATGAGGGTCTGGGGTTGGACGTGTGTCGCGTTCCCATGGCGTGGGATGAAAAACAGGATGGGGGACTGTTGGCCTTCTATCGCGACCAGATCCGCGAACGCCGCCGGCGACAGGCCGCCGTGTAGGTCGACGCGACAATCTATCGCAGGCATTTCCAATACCAGTGCGTCAGGGCCTCTCGAAGGCGATGGGGGCATCGACCTAATGGGCTCATACGCGCTCCAGCACGTTCCGCAACGCCATCCACTGCGCGTCGCTCACCCGATCCATTTCGCCAGCTAACTGCTGCGAGCGCTGCGGCTCCTGCACGAGATCCGGCATGGCCTCATTCAGAACCAGCTTCGCCCACGAATCGAGCTTGAATGCCCGCAGCATGGCACGGCAGGTCTCCAGGCGCCGATCACGCTTGGAAAGCAGGGAACCATCCGCCACGCCGAGCGCCAGCGTCAGTTCGTCGGCCGGACCAACCGGCAGGCTCGGCAATTGCAATGATTCGGTAGCCTCGTCGTAGGTCCACTCGACCGTCAGGCCGGCTCCGTTGATCGCCACGTTAACCTGATCCGGCTTACGGACGCCCCGGAACATCAGCCGATAGGCGCGTCCAGCCGGGATGAGGCGGCCGGCCACCCTTTGGTGGCGCGATGCCGCCGCGTTGCCCTCAACCTTGTTGATCTTGAAGGTCAACTGTGAGTCCCCCCAGGTCTGTGCCAGACGTGTGATCGCATAGTCGCCATCCAGGTATGCGGTTGAGGCGCCGTCGTCCTCGTAGAGCGCGAACGCGCCATCCGCGCCGGGGAAGACGACCACCGTCAATTCGGCAGGGTTGTCGATGCCGCCCCAGCCGACTTGCGGCCCCAGCGGCACGATGCCGCCGGCCCGGGCGAGCACGGGGATGTCATCGAGCGTGCCGTATAGTGTCACCGTGCGACCGCCGGTGAAGTGCTCGCCCGTGGTGAAGTCGAACCAATCTCCATGCGGCAGCCAGACCGATTGTCGGCTCAGGTTGGTATCTTCGTGGCGCGGGGTCACGAAGGGCGCGACCAGAAGCTCACTGCCGAACCAGAACTGGGTGCGGCAGTGATACGCCTCTCTCCGCTCCGGCTCCCAGTAATAGAGTGGCGTCACCAGGGGGATGCTTTCTTGCGCCATGCGCCACGCCATGGTGTAGAGGTACGGGATCAAGGCGTGGCGCAACCGCATCGCGTTGCGCGTGACGCGGAATACATCATCGCCGTGGCCCCACGGCCGGCGATCGAGAAATGGGTTACTGGTGCTGTGCAGGCGCAGGATCGGGCTAAAGACGCCGAGCTGCACCCAGCGCGCGTATAGCTCGGGCTCCTCGATGCCGCCCATGTGGCCGCCGATGTCGTGGCTCCACCAGCCGAACGCGACGTTCGAGGCCGTGGCAGTGAAATAGGGCTGAAACGCCAGGGAAGCCCACGTCACGCAGGTGTCGCCGGAGAAGCCGATGGGGTAGCGGTGGCTGCCAAGTCCACCCCAGCGCGAGAAGATGAAGGGACGCCGGGCGCCGTCACGGCCAAGGTCATAGAAGTGCAGGTGGTTGAGCCACCACAGCGGGTCCATGACCTCGGCCACCGGCTGCTTGGAGTAGACCATGCGCTGGCCCTGCTGCCAGTCAAGCCACCAGAAATCGACCCCCTGTGCTTCCATCGGATGGTGCAAGATCTTGAAGTAGCCTTCGACAAAGTGCGGATCAGCCGCGTCAAAGCGCACCGGTTGGCCGCTCGACGGGTCTTGGTCCATCCAGCGCGCCATCGCCTCGTACTGCTCCTCGTGCGGCCAGATGCCGTCGGCCGGATGCAGGTTCAGTGCGGTGCGCAAACCCTGGCTCGTGCAGCCAGGCCAGGAACCCCTCCGGGTCAGGCCACTGCTGGCGATTCCAGGTGTAGCCGGTCCAGCCGCGAGATACGTTGCCCGTCTTGGTGATGTGCCAGTCCATGTCGATAATGCACACCGACAGGGGCACCTGCTTCTCCCGGAACTCGACCATCAGATCACGCAACTCGTCCTGGCGATAGTTCCAGAAGCGACTCCACCAGTTGCCCAACACGTAGCGCGGCACCATGGGCACGCGGCCGCTGACTCTCGTGAAGTCTTGCAGACAGCCGATGTAGTCGTGGCCGTGGCCGAAGAAATACAGATCCTGGTACTCGGAAACACGAGCCGGGGGCCGTTCTTCCAGCCAGCCAATCCTGATTGAAAACCAGGCTGGCTGAGTCATCCACCAGAGACCATCCCGCGCGAGACATCAGGCCCGGCTCCAGCGGTATTTCGCCATCAGCCTTATCGAGCGTCCGCGCGGTGCCCCGTAGGTTACGGCGATCGCGGTCACCCAAGCGCCAGGTCACGCCCAGTTCCTTCACCAAGACGGAGAGGGTCTCGGCGGTGAAGCCTGCCTCAGTGACCCGGTAGCGGAGCAGCAGGTGCTCAGTCTCGATTTCGATCCCGTCCGATGCTTGTGTGGACCTGAATGGTGGTATGGGCTGGCGGCGATACCAGAACGCCTGACTAGCGCGATCTTCGAAGGCGTTGCTTTGGCTGTACTCCATGCGGATCAAACGCGAGGTCAACACCGTGAAGCGGACTTCCGGTCCGGTTACGAAAGCGGCCGGATCGGCCTGTGATGGAAATGAAGCGGGGATCGTGATGGCCGTCATGTTTCGTCCTCGCGTGCAATGGAGTCAGTGTAACATGATCAGAAGGCTGACTCCAAGTCGTTCCGACTGAGATCGAGTAGACTTTGTGTTCCCGGTTCCTTGCGCATTCTCCTCGCCCGGTGCTAGAATTAGCCATGCATATTTATCGGGCCGATCTGCGCGACCTGACCGGCTGCCTGCAACTCGATGGCTCCTATGAGACCGAGCATGTCTGGCAGATCACGCAACAACAAGAGGGCGGCCAGGTTATCACGCGCTTCCAGGTGGCGCGCCTGCCGCGTGCGATGCAGGTGCAGTACCCTGGTTGGAGTGAGGCGCTGCTGGCGCACCAACAACGAGGCGACCTGATCCTGGTGGCGGCGGCTGCTACGGATGTGCATGGGTATATTGACCAGGAGTCGCAGCCCGACCAATCGGTTGCCTGGATCCATCATCTGGTCATCAAGCCGGAGCAACGCCGGCAAGGGATCGGTTCAGCACTATTGACGCGCGGGTTGCAGCACGGACGACAACAGGGGATGGCCCAGGTGATGACCGTCGTGCAAAGCAAAAACTACCCGGGCATCCAGTTCTTGCAGAAACACGGTTTCAAGTTCTGTGGCTATAATGAGCGATATTACCGCAGCAGGGACATTGCGCTGTATTTTGTACGCGGGTTATAGGGCATGATGGAGTCCTCGGGCCTGACGTGGCCCGTGATCCTGGCGTTCGCGAATCTCCTGCTTTCCTCAGCCATCGTAATCACTGCTTTCTCGCTTCTCGGGTTCATGTTGACCCGGAACCTGCGCAGTGCGGTGGCCCAGACGTTTAGCGTGCTCCTCACCTGTGTGCTGATCGTCTTCGCGGTAGACATCATCAGCGCGCGCGTGGAGACCACGCATGCTGCGCTTGTGTGGCTTCGTGTGCAGTGGATTGGGATCGCTTTGGTTCCCGCAGCCTACCTGCATTTCTCAGATGCTGTGCTGCGCACCACCTGGCACTGGTCGTTGCGCCGGCGTGCCGTCGTCATCGCCAGTTATATCGTGAGCGCTGCGTTACTGTTGCTGGCCTTGTTCACCGACACGCTGGTTTACGATGGGCCATACGCACCGGGTGTCCCTCACCTTTCGGCCGGCACTGTATTTCCCTTTTTCGTGGCTTACTTTGTGGCGACGGCGATATATGGCGCGTGGAATGTGTATCGCGCCCGTCGGCGGTGCCTCACCCCCACCTCCCGCCGTCGAATGACGTATCTCACGTTGTCTTTTGCAGCGCCCGGTCTTGGCGTGTTCCCGTACTTGCTGACTCTGGGATCGGCCGAGAACCTGCCATCATCGTTGATTCTCGTGCTCGCCATGATTGGGAACTTCGCCGTCGGTACTATGCTCGTCGTAATGGCTTATAGCGTCACGTACCTGGGCGTGTTATCACCCGAGCGCGTCATCAAGCACGATCTACTCCACTACCTGCTGCGCGGTCCCGTAGTGGGCACCCTGGTGATCGTTGTCATGCTGGTCATCCCTCGCGTCGAGCTAATTCTTGGCCTCCCTCGCGACACGGCACTGATCTTCGCGGTCGTCGGTGTCATGGTTGTCGGCCAGTTGGCGGTTGGTCTGGCGAAACCCTGGATTGATCGCTTGCTCTATCCTGAGGACCGCGAGGAGATCACCTGGATTCAGACGCTCGATCGTCGCCTGCTGACGTCCAGCGATCTACGCCAGTTTCTAACCAACATTCTCATCAGCCTTTGCGAGTTGTTGCGCGTGCCCAACGGCTTTGTCATGGTGCAAACGGATGAAGGTTTACGCCTGGAAGCCGTCGCCGGCGATGTCAAAGCGCCTTCTGCCTATGTCGCAAGTAAGAACGCCGCAGAAATCTGGCAGCAATTTGCAGCGAATGCCGGACCATTGGATGAAGATGATCGCCCGAGTGGAGATGACTTGTCGTTCGCCTTCCAGTCTGACGCCGGTTTCTGGTTCTGTCCTCTGCACAGTCAGGACGGCGGCAAACTGCTGGGATTGCTAGCGGTGGTCGCACGGACGAACGAAGTTCAGATGGATGAAGACGAACAAGCCGAAGCGGAGGCGCTTCTTACACAGGCTGCCGCTGCAATGGCTGATCGGTATGTCCAGGAAGGCGTTTTCGCGACCCTTCAGCGCATCCTGCCTGACCTTGAGCGTATCCAGGAGTGGCGCGGCGCAGTACGTTACGCGTCTCCGTTGCCTTCGCACGACATGGTGTCGGCTGAACCTGCAACCGATACGCAGCAGATGCTCGCACAGACGACCTGGCAGCAGTGGGTCAAGGATGCCCTGAGTCACTACTGGGGAGGGCCGAAGCTGACTGAGAGCCCACTGATGGACCTCAGATTAGTACGCCGCCGGCTGAAGGCTTCCGATGGCAATTTGACCGCTGCATTGCGCTCGGTGTTGCAGGAGGCGATCGAGCGCCAGAAGCCACCTGGTGAACGGAAGCTTACGGCATCCGAATGGTTGGTGTACAATATACTTGATATGCGATTCGTTCAGGGCCAGCGCGTCCTGGACATTTCGCGGCGGCTGTCGATGAGTGAGTCGGATCTCTATCGCAAGCAGCGGGTAGCGGTGGCAGCAGTGGCACGAACGTTGGCCGAAATGGAGTCATCTGACGCCGGCGATACTGGCGATTGGCCTCCGCCGGAGCGGCAGAGGGTTGGATAAGTAGATTCTCTGGTGATGACCAGATCATCACCGGTAATAGGAGTTTTTGAATGGACGACGGATACTGGGCGGCGCTCCTGCGAGATATTGAAGAGGAACCAGAGACCCCTCGGCCGCAGATAGGGGCGGATGATGCAAGTGGCGAAGCAGGAAGCCTGTCGAGCGCCCGCCGCTGGTCGAGTACGGCCGGATCAGACAGCGAGGTCGACTGGCAGCGAGCGGAGACGTTGTTGGCGAGCAGCGAAGTTGCTGAAGTCAGGATTTCGGGTTTCAATCGTGGTGGGCTGCTGGCGGATTTTGGCGCCTTGCAGGGCTTTATCCCTGCCTCCCATTTGGTGACGCCGCTGCCCGGTCAGTCACAGGAGCAGCGCGCTGCCGGTTTGGCTGCCCGCATCAGTGAGACGCTGACTGTGCGGGTCGTTGAGATTGATCGCGGGCGATGTCGCCTGATCCTCTCCGAACGCATGGCCCGTGATAACAGCAAGGAAACCGAGCTGCTTGCCAGCCTTGAACCGGGTCAGGTGCACAGCGGCCAGGTCACGAGTCTGTGCCCCTTCGGCGCGTTCGTGGACCTCGGCGGCTTTGAGGGTCTGATTCATATCTCCGAACTGTCTTGGGGCAGGGTCGGCGCGCCGGGTGATGTCGTGACCCCCGGCGATAGGGTGCAGGTGCTGGTGCTGGAGACAAACCCGGGCGAGCAGAAGGTAGCGCTCAGTCTCAAGCGCCTCTTGCCGGACCCCTGGCAGGGGGTGGAGGAGCGGTATCACCCGGGGCAGGCTGTCGAGGCGATCATCACCAATGTGGTCAATTTCGGCGCGTTCGCCCGCCTGGAGGAGGGTCTTGAGGGCCTGATCCACGTTTCCGAATTGGCTGAAGGAAGCTTCATGCACCCACGCAACGTCATCCGCGAAGGTGACAAAGTCCGGGCGCGCGTTATTGCCGTGGATGCAACAAAGCGTCGCATCGCTCTTACTCTACGTTCGCTGGATATGGCCTTACGCAACAATCAGGAACCGCAGGGGTCGGATACCTGGGATCTCTAGCCGCGTGGCGCCCAACCCCGCCCCTGCCATAGAGCTGGCGATTTGAAACGAAGCGTTCAGGACATCGTTGGTTGGGCTATCGCGGGCTTCACTCTGGTAGCCCTGGCGTTGCTCGCTCTGGATTTTGGGCTGAGTGCGCCGCTGCTTCGCTTGCTTTTCGGTTGGGGCGCCTACCTGCTTCCGCCCGCGTTACTGGTCGGTGGACTTTCTCTCGCCTTCGCTGAACGGCGGGGTTGGCAAGTGCGTTTCATCGGAATTGCCAGCGCCGAAGCGATCTTTTTGTGTCTCCTCGCCTTGAGTCATCTTGGATCGGAAGCGGGCCTGGCGGACGCCTTGCTCGGACGCCGCGGTGGTCTTGCTGGCTGGGGTATCAGCCAGTTCCTGCTTTTGTTCCTGCCGCCTGTCCTGGTCTGGACGGTCTTCATTCTGGCTGTGCTTGCGGGTCTCGTGGGGGTCTATGTTAATCTTCCTCCGTCCTGGCAAGTTATCCCGTCCGCTCTGTGGGATAAGATTCGCGCCGCGTTGGCGCCCACCGGGCGCGCCGCGCCTGATGTAGAGGATGCTCGGGAGGCGCGGGCGCCGCTTGTTCTTGATGACAGCCCCCAACCCAAAAGCAAGGATCTCTCCCGGCGGCGTCGGCCGCGCAACGCCCAGCTTGTCAAGCGCCCAGAGTGGCTCCCGCCGCTGGACCTCTTGCGCTCCGATCCAGGAGGCAATGGTCCTGGGACATCGAACGCCTATTCACCTAACGCGCGCCAGCGCGCACAGCTCATCAAGCATACCCTTGCTGACTTTGGCGTGCCCGTCGAAGTGGTGAGCATCAAGGAAGGACCGACTGTCACCCAGTTTGGCGTCGAACCGGGTGAGATCGTTAAGGAACGTGATGGCGAGATAATCCGCCGCCGCGTCTCAGTCCAGCGCATCTTGCGCCTGCGCGATGATCTGGCGTTAGAGCTTGCTGCTGCGTCCCTACGTATCGAGGCGCCGGTCCCTGGGCGGCCGTACGTGGGAATCGAGGTGCCGAACAGCGCAAAAACCCTGGTCAGCCTTCGCAATGTCATAGAATCCCAGAGCTTCGTTGCGGTTCGATCGCCGTTGGCTGTAGCGTTGGGTCGAGATGCGTCCGGAGACCCGGTGGTGACTGACCTCGGTAAGTTGCCTCATTTGCTGATTGCTGGTGCGACCGGCTCCGGCAAATCGGTCTGTATCAATGCCATCGTGTGTAGCCTGTTGATGAGCAACGGCCCTGAAACGCTGCGGTTTCTCATGGTGGATCCCAAGATGGTCGAGCTGCCCGGCTATAACGGCATCCCTCACTTACTTGGGCCTGTGATTACCGATCCAGGGCAGGCTGCTGGCGCCCTCTCGTGGTTGATGCTCCAGATGGATGACCGATATCGCCTGTTTGCCGAGACAGGGGTTCGCAACATCGCCGAATTCAACCGTAAGGCCCTGCGCTCGCGCACCAAACGCCCGCTGCCATATCTTGTTTTGATCATCGATGAGCTCGCCGATCTCATGATGACCGCGGCGGTGGATGTGGAGCGCCAATTGTGCCGTCTTGGGCAGATGGCGCGCGCTACCGGCATTCACCTGGTGCTTGCAACTCAACGCCCCAGCGTTGATGTTATCACCGGGCTGATCAAGGCCAACTTCCCGGCGCGTATCGCCTTTGCCGTCACAACCCAGATTGACAGCCGCGTGATCCTGGATGTACCCGGGGCAGAAAAGCTGCTGGGCCGCGGCGACATGCTTTACATGGCGCCCGACTCGGCCAAGCTGGCGCGCATCCAGGGTTGCTTCGTGTCCGACCGGGAGATCGAGCGGATCGTTGACTTCTGGACCACAGCGGCCTGAGAGCGAGGTCGAGCGGATGCCCATCTCGCCTCCGTGGGCGGGATTTGGCACGGGAGATCAAACGGATCAACTCCTGAACCAGGCCCTTAGGTTGCTGGAAAACAAAACGCACGTGTCGACAAGCCTGCTCCAACGCCAGTTGCGTATCGGCTTTCCCCGCGCTGCGCGACTCATGGATCAACTCGAGGAGATGGGGGCTGTCGCGGCCGACGAAGGCGGCGGCCGTTCCCGTGAAGTCCTGTATCGCCCGGAATCTGGCGTCGACGCCATACTTTGAGCACCACGACGAATGAGGTATAATGAAGGGCAATGGGCGAATAGCTCAGTTGGTTAGAGCGCCTCGCTTACACCGAGGAGGTCAGGGGTTCGAGTCCCTTTTCGCCCACACCTGTCGTTGACCTGGTCTCGCCTTTCCGTGCGGCAGACCAGGTTTTTCTTTTGCAACTGTATGCGTTGAGAGGATGCTCAATGTCTGACCCAATTGTGACCCATCCTGACAGCCGTCGCAGCTTGCCCAGTGTTGACCGCCTTTTGGCTGTCCCTGCGCTCATGTCCTTTGCCGAGGAACATGGTCACACTGTGACTCTGGAAGCTGTGCGCGCTGCGCTGGTCGACGCGCGC
Organism: uncultured Chloroflexia bacterium; assembly: GCA_963774265.1. Classification (GTDB taxonomy): domain Bacteria; phylum Chloroflexota; class Anaerolineae; order CG2-30-64-16; family CG2-30-64-16; genus JALOOB01. The sequence goes on from CAVZDU010000001.1 coordinate 1,423,709, forward strand.
AGCCGGCTGGCCGAGGGCGAATCGGCGCCGGATCTCGCAGCATTGGCCGAAGACGCCCTCGCCCGCGCCCGCGACACAGTCACCGGAACACTCGTCCCAGTTATCAATGCCACCGGTGTCATTGTACACACGAACCTCGGTCGGGCTCCGCTTTCTCACTCGGCATACGCTGCGATGGAGTCAGTGGCTTCCGGCTACTCCAATTTGGAGTACGATCTCGAAGCTGGCGAACACGGGTCGCGGTACATCCACACCGAAGATTTGCTGCGCAAGCTGACCGGGGCTGAAGCAGCACTTGTGGTTAACAACAACGCCGGCGCCGTTTTCCTTACGCTTTCTGCGTTGGCGCGGGAGCGCGAAGTGGTCATCTCCCGCGGTCAATTGGTGGAGATCGGAGGCGGCTTCCGAATCCCTGATGTCTTGCGCCAGAGTGGAGCTCGTCTCGTCGAAGTGGGGACGACCAACCGGACTCACAAGAGCGATTATGAGGGAGCCCTTAGCTCAGAGACGGCCCTGCTACTCCGGGTGCACTCTTCGAATTTCAAGCAAATCGGCTTTACCGCCGAGGTTGCTCTGACTGATATGGTGTCCCTGGCGAGAGCAGCCGGCGTCCTGGTCATCGATGATCTGGGCAGTGGCACCCTGCTGGACACATCGCGCTATGGTTTGGCCCGGGAGCCCATGATTCAAGAGAGCATCATGGCCGGTGCGGATCTTGTCACCTTCAGCGGCGACAAGCTTCTCGGCGGACCGCAGGCGGGTTTGATCGTGGGGCGGGCCGACCTCGTCGGGAGGTTGCGTCAACATCCCCTCGCACGCGCCTTACGGGTTGACAAGGCCACGCTCTCCGCACTTCAGGCCACCCTCCTGCATTACTTGCGCGGTGAAGCCGAGCGTGAGATCCCAGTGTGGCGGATGATCAGTACGCCGCGGGAGATTCTGTCGGCGCGCGCTGCTGACCTGGCTGCTGGTCTGCGCAGTCACGGCCTCGGCGCCAAGGTTGTATCCGTCGAGGGCATGGTGGGGGAGGATCATTGCCGGGCCAGATGTTGCCGAGCATCGCAGTCGCCGTGGCCACCCCTGTGCCCGACATCTTGTCCACCGCGCTGCGGAAAGGCCAGCCTCCGGTTGTTGCGCGCATCGCAGACGACGAGCTGATGCTCGACATGCGAACGGTTCAACCCCACGAGGACGAGAGTTTGTTACAGGCAATGTTGCGCGCCTGGAAGAAATCTGCCTAGGGGAACGCGATGACGCAAACTGCGACCTTCACTGCACGCATCATTCGCTCCGGCCGCGCTGAAGGACCGGCGTTGGTTTCTTCTGCGCCAATCGGTTTTCTCGGCGGGGTTGACCCGGACACAGGTGTTGTGCTGGAGCCCGGCCATCCACTTCAAGGCCAGTCCATTAAGGGGACGGTGTTGGTCTTTCCGACTGGCAAGGGCAGCACGGTTGGCTCTTACACGATCCTGCGCCTGGCGCGCAGCGGCGCCGGACCTGTCGCTATCGTTAATGCCGAAAGCGAAGCTATCGTGGCGGTTGGGGCGATCATCAGCGACATTCCGATGGTTGATAAAGTAGACATAACGCAAATAAAGGACGGCGACTGGGTCGTCGTCGATGGCGAGAAGGTGATTGTGACGCGGCAGACATGACAGAGCTCGTCTTTCTGAAACTGGGCGGCTCCCTCCTCACGGACAAGACCCAGCCGCAGTCGCTCCGCGGGGACGTCCTTCGCCGCCTGGCAGGGGAGATCGCCGGCGCGCGGCTTGCTCGTCCGGACCTCAGATTGCTCTTGGGGCATGGCAGCGGCTCCTTCGGCCATGTTGGCGCCAAGCGCTACGGCACGCGTGAAGGTGTGCGGACTGCCGAGCAATGGCGCGGCTATGCTGAGACCGGCCGGCTGGCGTCGGAGCTGAATCGGCTGGTTGTTGATGCGCTATGGGATGCGGACATACCTGCACTGCGCGTGCAACCTTCCGCATCCGCCCTCTGTCATGATGGGGAACTACGTTCCCTGGCAGAACGTCCTTTAGTCGCCGGCATGGAACACGGTCTCGTTCCGGTGATCCACGGTGATGTCGCGCTCGATGAAGTCCGTGGCGGGACGATCATTTCGACGGAAGAGATCTTTGCTTTCCTGGCTCCCAGGCTGTGGCCTGCGCGCGTTATCCTGGTGGGCGAGGTTGAGGGGGTCTTGACAGTGGATCCGGCCACGGCGATTGATGGTGAAGTGATCCGAAGCATCTCGCGCGTCTCGTTGTCCGCGCTGAGCCCTGCGCTCGGAGGTTCGCGCGGCGTCGATGTGACTGGCGGCATGATGACGAAGGTCCGGGAGATGTTGGACCTCGTCGAGAGCACTTCTGGCCTGAGTGCTGTTCACATCGTGTCCGGTTTGATCCCTGGGCTGTTGTGCGATGTGCTAAAGCATCCTGACGTGCCGGCAGGCACTCGGATCGTGGCCGGGTGAAACCGTCCATACGGAAGCATTCCTGCTGACGCAGGACCTTTTGCGAGTTATCATAAGAGTGAATATAATGAATATCCGCGTGTCGACCGAGAGACGTAGACATCGTGGGTAAGTGAGAGGTTTGAATGTTGCTGACGGTTCTTTCGTTCATCCTGGTGATGGGCGTGGTAGTCTTTATACATGAACTCGGCCACCTGATTGCCGCCAAGCGCAATGGCATCATCGTGGAGGAGTTCGGGTTGGGATATCCGCCGCGTTTGGTGAAGCTTTTCGAGCGGGGCGGCACAGTATATTCCATCAATGCGATTCCCTTCGGCGGCTTCGCACGCATGCGCGGGGAAGATGATCCGACCGAGCCCGGCAGCTTTGCTGCGGCATCTCGCTGGGCCCGTTTCGTTACTCTCTCTGCCGGTCCGGTCATGAATTTCTTGCTGGCCATTGTCCTCTTCGCCAGTATGAGTATGGTGCAGGGAATGCCGGATGCGAGCAAGCCGGGGGCCGTCGTCAATGCTCTTGTTTCGGGCGCGCCGGCCGAGCAGGCTGGCATGCTCATTAATGACCGTATCATTGCGGCGGATGGGCAGCCCGTAGTCAGTTTTGCTGACCTGCAGAGTTATACGTCGGCGCATTTGGGCCAACCCATTAAGTACACATTGGTCCGTTTGGATGAAACGACGGGTGCGGTGCAGAGGCTGGATATAACAGTCACGCCTCGTGCTAATCCCCCGGAAAATGAGGGCGCACTGGGCATTCAGATTGGTTCGTTCATGCGGCCGACGCGTATCTGGGAAGCGGCTTGGACTGGCGTGCGCAGTGTGGGTGAGATCATTTACATGACCTTCGCAATTCCTGCCAACCTCATTCGTGAAGGACGGCCCATCGATGAGGCTGGTTTCATGGGGCCGGTGGGCATTGCGGCAACCACGGGGCAATTCGTGCGCTACGGGTTGAGCACCGAATCGATCCAGCCCATTCTGTATCTCATCGCGGTGATTAGCGCTGCCCTGGGTCTCACCAACTTGTTGCCGATTCCGGCACTGGATGGCGGCCGTCTGCTCTTCCTGGCGGTTGAGACGATTCGCGGCCGGCGCATCGAACCAGCGCGTGAGGGCATGGTGCATCTGATCGGTTTCGGGCTGCTCTTGTTGCTGGTTGGGCTTCTTACCGTGCGGGAAGTCAGTTGGTTAATCAACGGCACGTTCCCCACAATAGGCTTGCCGTAACCCAGGCCACCACGCCCATGCGTGGTGGCTACTTCGTTCCATAGGGACGGTTCCCTGTCCCAAAGGGATGGTTCCCAAAGGACAAGTTGTATGTACTGTAGACGCTGCGGGGCGCCCCTACACCAGGGTGTGGTCATTTGCCCCGAATGCGGGGCCCGGCAGCGCCGCGGGCTAAGCGCTGTACGTTGTGCGCGCTGTGGTGACCGCGTGCCCCTCGGTTTGACTGTCTGCCCTCATTGCGGAAGAGATGTTCATGCCGCCGGTCCGCGGTGGGGCCTTTGGATCGCGGGGTTTGCCGTGGTGGCCCTGGCAGTGCTATGGGGATTCGGTAAACTGCCAATGGAAAGCATCCTCGACGAGATTGCGTCAGTTCGTACACGCGTCGAAGGTGTTGTGCGGGTTCTCGGCCCTGTTGCGTCCGACTTGACCGAGTCTCAGAGGGATGGCACCCAAACCCCAAGGGACGGTTCCCAGTCGGGCGCGGCTACAACAACGCCCCAAGTTATTGCAGAGTTGGATAATACGCCGCCAGCTGCCTCGATTGACCTCCCCGGGCCAGAATCGACGGAAAAGATTCCTGAAACTTCGACGCCGCTACCAAATCCCGAAGGGATGGTTACCAATTCCACCACCGAACCGACGGTGATGCCAACCCCAACACCAACGGATACTTCCACGCCGGAGCCCACGGCCACTGCGACGGCCGTGCCGACGGAGACCGCGACCGCAGCCCCAACACAGGCGCCTGCAGCCACAGGACGAACGACCTATAAGGTGAAGTCAGGAGACACGTTGTCGGGTATTGCGGCGCAATTTGGGATCGCCTGGCAGGATCTCGCCGCTGCCAATAACCTCACAAGCCGGTCAACCTTGGGTGTAGGGCAAGAGTTAGTTGTTCCGGTAGGAGGGAGTGGGGCCCCAGCGCCTCCCACAGCTACGACCGCGCCCAGAGCTGCCCAGACAATCATGCCGTCCAGCCCGACGCCGGTGCAGTTGCTGTCCGCGCCCCAGTTGCTGAGCCCCGCGGATCAAACGCCATACTCGGGCGCGAACGCGGATTTGGAACTGGTCTGGTCGCCCGTCGCGGGGATTCCCTTTGGCGCCCAGTACCAGGTCTCAATTCGATGGATGGAGCAGGGCTCACCGATGGAGTATTCCGAACTCTACACAACTGCGACGAGCATCCGAATGCCGGAGTGGCTGTTTGCTAAGGCCGATCAGCCCGCGCGGCAGTACTCCTGGTCGGTGCGGGTAGTGCAGACGACGACTGACGGGCAGGGCGGACAGAAGGACATTTTGCTCAGTCCTTCCAGTGCGACCCAGGTGCTCTATTGGAACTAAGGCCAGCAAGTCCCAACGGGATGGTTCCCAAAGACAACTGTGCTAAGTATGACACAAGAATTTGACAGCGTATTGGTGAGACTGGCCGACGGAAGTCGGCCAGTCCGTTCGATTAATATATCCCCCCTGTCTGACCTGGCGCGCGAGCGGCTGTCCGACTTTGAGGCGACGTGGCATGCTTTGAGCGCGTCCCGACGCCTCGAATTGATCAGAGAAATGGTCGAGCAGGCGGAAACCAACATTCATTTCAACTTTCACGCCATCTTGCGTACGCTATTGCATGATCCCGAACCCGAAGTTCGAAAACTGGCTGTTGAAGGCCTGTGGGAAGATGAGAAGACCAATCTCATCTCGCCCTTAGCGGGTTTGTTGCTCGACGACCCGGCGGTTGAGGTGCGTGCCGCGGCTGCGATCTCTCTCGGCCGGTATATCCTGCTCGGCGTCTTGGGGGATATCAGAGAAGAGCCAGCACTGTCAGCCGAGCGGGCTTTGCTTCAGGCCTGGTCGCGCATTGGGGAGGTCCATGATGTCCGCCGGCGCGCGCTTGAGAGCCTGGCATATGGCAGCACATCGGACCTGAATGAGATGATCCGGAACGCCTACTACGATGAGGACGCCGCTTTGCGCCAGAGCGCGGTGTTCGCGATGGGTCGCACCGCCGATGCTCGCTGGTCAAGGCTCGTGCTTGAGGAACTGCACAGCTATGAGCCAGCCATGCGCTTCGAGGCCGCCCAGGCCGCGGGGGAGATGGGCCTCAAGGCTGCGGTGCAGCCATTGATCAAGTGTGTGGACGATCCAGATGCCAATGTGCGACAGGCGTCTGTTGCCGCGCTTGGCAGAATCGGCGGCCCCGCGGTTAAGCGTGCGCTCCAGGCCCTCCGTCACCTTGAGGACGAGGCCCTGGTGCAGGCTGCGGAAGACGCCTTGGATGAACTCAACTTCGGCAGCGACACAGCGGCTGATCCCATAGGGACGGTTCCCAACACCCTGCTAGATTTTGCGATAGGTAGCTCAGTCAAGGAAGCCATCTCTGACGATCTGGATGACCTTGATGACCTCAAAGATCTCGACCACGACTGGGAATCATCTCTGGGAGATGATGTTCATGATGAAGACGATTTTGGTTTCGAGGACGGCTTGGAGGTCGGTAATGATGATGACCTGGATTGGGATGATGCGGACGGGGACGAATATGCCGATGTTGGTGACGACGAGGATGAATTCTAGATGATGAGCAGCCGGTCTCAATCCTACGATCGAAAGTCCTCTGCACCAGGCGATGGGGAACAAGACGATCGTGTCAATCGACTGGTAGAAGAAGGCGCGCGCCTGCTGTCACTGCGCCGTCCGGGAGAAGCACTGGCACCGCTCCTTCAAGCCCAAGAACTGGACCCGAACAATGTCGGGGTCGCCATCAACATAGGCAGCGCGTATATCTTGCAGGGCAAGCACAAGCAAGCTATCCCGATACTCGAAAAGGCATCTCGGTTGGAGCCGTCCAATTCGATGGTCTGGATCAATCTGGCGGCTGCCTACCTGGGAAAGCTGCCCTTCTCGACACTCGATATGCAGAACCAGGCCATCGAGGCGTTTGAGCAAGCGCTCGCCCTTGATGTGCGCGCGCCCACGTGAACTATAATCTGGGGTTGATTTACCTGGAACGTAAAGATGTAGAACAGGCCGCCTTGCATTTCTATGCAGCCATCGAGAATGATCCCAATGATCGCGATGCCCAGATGTGGCTCGACAAAATCCGGCACGCTTTGTAGGGAGGGGATGAGCGTCGCCCCTGCAGGCCCCGGCACACTGAATACCAGGACAGGCTCTGACCTATCCCAAAGGGACGGTTCCCAGTGAACTGGCGTCAAAATCCTACGCGCGTTGCCTGGTTGATCTTGTTGATCAGCTTTTTTGCGTGTGTCCTGCTTGCGGTCGCGGTGCCGGTGGGAGTGCGCGCCGTGCTCTTGCACGCCAGTCGGAGCAAGTTCGCGTTTCTTCAAGCCACGCAGGGGACTGCGCAGCTGTGGGCGCCAAACTCGGGTGATGCATCCGCCGTGATTGATCGCCGGCCTATTTCGGAAGGCAGTCGCATTGTAACAGACAATGCAACCAAGGCCGTCCTGACGCTCTCCGTCGATGAAACGGGTCAACTTGTATTAGCCACGGTCCAGCTCTCGCCGAACACGACGGTTCAGCTCGATGAGGCACGGAGTCCGCGCTTCAACGTCAGCCAGGATCCTCACCGGGCGCAGTTTGGCTTTACCGGCGGACGATTGTTCTTGACCCTGCAGCAGGCCGACCAGCGCGACGTTCAGATTCGTCTTGTGACGCCCAATGCGACTGTTGACCTGACTTCCGGCGTATTCGATGTGACGGCGGACGAAACTGAGACGCGCGTCCGTGTTCGCTCGGGTACCGCGCGCGTACAGAGCGCGGGTCGTGTCGCGGAAGTTAACGCGGGTGAACGCGTCAACGTTCTGGCGGGTCGCGCCCCGGAGTTCCCCGTCTCCGACACAGTGAACCTGATCGTCAACGGCAGCTTTGTGCAGCAACTTGCGCCGCTCTGGCAGGAATTTGCCGAAGTGAAGCCCGGCCAGCGACCGGGTGTTGTGGAACTCATCCAGGACGACCGTCCCACAGGGATGGTTCCCAACCGTAACGCTGTCCGGTTCAGCCGGCGCACGGAGGAGGATATTCCGAACCGGGTTGGCCTGGTCCAGGCGGTCAATCGTGACGTTGAGAAGTACGATGATTTGGCACTGCGCTTTGACCTCAAAGTGCTGTATCAGAGCGTGCCCGGCGGAGGTGAAAAGGGCACCGAGTACCCGGTGATGGCGGATCTGTTCTACACCGACATCTATGGGAAGGACCTGCACTGGTACGTAGGATTTTATAATCTGGAGTTGCCGCCGGGCAGTCCCTACCCAACACCATCCGGCGAGCGTGTTCCCCTTGGGGTCTGGTACACTTACGAGTCGCCTAACTTGTTCGAACTGCTCGAAGAGACGCGGCCCGCGCGTATCAACAGCCTGACCATCTATGCCAATGGTCACGACTATGAGAGCCTCGTCTCCGATGTTGCGCTGACGGTCCAATAGCGGGTCTAGCTCGAGCGAACCCCCCGTGTGGGACAAGGATGCCTTTGAGTCTCGCGTCGTCTATTCTACCTGTTGAGTCATCAGCCACGACCAATCCGGACACTGTTCGGCGCGCCCTTTCTGTCCTGCCCCTGGTTGTGGCCCTGGTCGTGTTTGCTGCCCTTGCGGCATACCACCTCGATCTGCCCGGCCTGCACTACGACGAAGCCAAAGAGGCCGGCGTCAACGCCATGCAACTCCTGACCGGCCGACCGGTGACCGCGTTCCGCGATGCAACCGTGACGATGGGGCCGTGGCGTATCCCCCTGATGGTTCAGGATTACATCGGCAACCTTAACGTGCTCATGGTCCTGCCGTTTCTCGCTGCAGGTGGCTTCACGCCGGTTGCACTGCGGGCCTTGCCCCTTGTCTTGGCCATGCTCACCCTGGTATTCGCCTGGAAGCTCGCTGCTCGTTTGGGCGGACCGCTGGCAGCCGGTGTCACAGCGTTGCTTCTTGCGGTCAATCCGTCTTTCGTCTTCTGGAGCCGTCAAGGTATTTTCGTCACTAACATTACGATTCTCTTCTTTATGGCCGCCCTTTGGTTTGGGCTCATCTGGTGGCAGGAACGCCGCGCGCTCGACCTGATCGTAGCCGCCTTTATGTGCGGCCTGGGCGTCTACGCCAAATTGCTCTTCGTGTGGGCCCTGTTCGCGATGGTTGGGGTGGCTCTTTTCGCCCTCCTTTTGGGCGCGTGGCGGCGCCGTTTTACAGAGGCGCTCACCTCGTGGCCGACCGTTCCGCACCTCGGGGTGGTGCTCCTCGCGGCAGGGGCGTTTGTCGTTCCGCTGCTCCCGCTCATCGCGTTCAACCTGCAGACCAGCGGCACCCTGACATCCATCTTCGGCAATCTCGGCCGGTCTTATTATGGAGTGGACAACAGTGCATACGGCGCCAACCTGGGCGTCCGACTGGGACAGATCACGACTCTGCTCCGGGGGAGTCAATTCTGGTACCTGGGGGAGACGTATGCCAATCAATGGGCGCCGTGGCTGTTGATCTCATTGGTGGTGTTGGCTCTCATAACCTGGCTCCTCACACCGCGACGTGGGCCTTTTTGGCCCCTCTTGCCCCTGGCGCTGCTAGCTCTCATCGGGTTGCAGAGCGCGTTCACAGTCAGCGACCTGTTTATCACCCATTTTGCACTGGTTGTACCTCTGATCCCATTGACGGCCGGCCTAGCTGTCAGCATCTTGTGGCCACGTGCACCCGGCCAGCCTCATCCCACCGGACTGAAGGAAGAAGGAACAAGGAAGAAGGAAAATTGTCCTTCTTTCTTCTGTCGTCCAGCCATGATAGCGGTCGGTGTGCTGGGCGTTCTGCTAGCACTGGCTTGGGCTGGGACTGACGCCACCACGACCATTCGCTACCATCGGATACTGACTATTTCGGGCGGTTACGCAGCTCATTCCGATGCGATTTATGATCTTGCGGATTACCTGGACAAAGAGAATTTCACCTCACCCGTTGCCTTGGATTGGGGTATTGACGCGCCAGTCCAATTCCTTACGGCGGGGCGGGTCAATCCCGTCGATGTCTTCGGTTATACGCGCATCGATGCACCGGACCCAGGCTTTGCGGATCGGGTCGAACCGTATCTGGAGGATTGGCAGACGATTTATGTAGCGCACTCTCCCGAGAACGTGGTTTTCAAGGGGCGTCTGGAAGCCATTGCCGAGTGGGCTGCTGAGCGAGGCTGGCGCTGGTTCGAGCAGATACGCTTCGGCCAGCGCAGCGGCGACCCGGTGTACATTGTTTACCGGTTTCTTGAATAGATGTCGTCACCGACCTCGCGCAAACCAGATGATGAGCGCCGCGATCAAAACGAACATGGCTGAAGTGAGGGCAACTGCCGGCAGCCCATCCGCTGCCCACAACCTGGGACCGCTGAGCGAGCCGGCCATGCGGCCGAGTGAGGCGGCTGATACGTTAAGCGCCATGACGGTCCCGCGCACATCTGGCGCCAACTCCGAGATCAACGGAATTGACGCCACGATGCTGAATTCGAAGGTCAGAAACATCAGCGCTACGCCGGTCAATGCCGTGCCGAGACCGCCTGCGAGACGCGGTAAAAGCAGGTAGGCTCCGACGGTTAAAATGAGCCCGGCGAAGACAGACCGTCGCTTGCCAAGTGAGTCAACGAGCGCGGCCGAGGCGAATTCCGCTGTGAGTTCAGCAACACTGATGACGAGTGACGCCAGACCCAATGCCGCCACCGCCAGGTCGAATTGTTTTTCCAGCCAGTCGCCGTACACAATGAAGACGTTCTCGTTGGCCAGCGTGATAAGCCACGTCATGGTTAGCAGAGGCAGACAGCGACGCCAGGGTACTCGCCCGAAGGTCCGCAGAAGCGCGGTACGGTCTATGGGGATGGCCGTGCGGCCGCATTGGGGGCATAGCCCCCATAATGCCGCCAGCGCCAGCACGCCGGCGCCTGCGATCAGGACAAACGGGGCGCGCCACCCTGATCGAGCGATGAGAAAACCGGCGATCGGCACGCCGAGAAACCATGAGAGCGACCAGGAGAGCTCCAGAAGGCTCATGACGCGGCCGCGTCGCTCATAAGGCACGCTGTCACCCACGTAGGCTTGCATAGCCGGGTCGAAGGCAGCCTTCGAGAAACCCAACAAGGTGAAGGCGAGCAGGGCAACTCCCAGGCCTGGAGCCAGCGCTGTCAGCCCTGCGCCTGCGACCAACGCAAGCAGCCCGGCCAACATCAAGGGCCGCCGCCCATAGCGATCCGCCGCCAGCCCATAGATCGGACTGAGCGCACCGACGAGCGACCGGATCGTTAGCAGCAGGCTGGCGGTTTCCAAAGGTACGCCAAGGCCGCGACTGATTGCGGGCAGAAACGGGTACACGACGCGGAATTGCAGGTTGAGCGCCACACGTGCGAGCAAAATCACAACGAGCTCGCGCGTGGGATGGCTAGGTGACTTGGCTGGGTGAGTGGCCATGGTCGGATAGTATAGCAGCATTGAACTTATTTGCCCTGCCCAACGTCATGTATAATGACATCCCCAGTTTGTGACCGGCGGTGCACCCGCAATGACGATAACTCGGTCCTCAGGAGGAGTTTGTGACCAGGCGCTTTCGCAATTCGCTGATTTTTATTACCCTTGCTTTGTTGGTCTTTGCAGGCACGCTCACGGGTTGTGCGCCTTCGGTTCAGGCCACACCCACGCCGACGAAGACGCCGCGCGTGGAGCCCACTGCCGTTCCACCCACGGTTGTGCCGACGGAACCGCCGCCGACGCCCGAGCCGACCTCGCCGCCCACAGCCGAACCGACGGCTACGGCCACTGAGCCTCCCGCGACAGAAACCCCAACGGCTGATTTCGCTCAGGCAACTGCGGTTCAGGTGTCCAATAACCTCAGCACCGTCGTGATCGCGCGCGAGGAGGGCGTTTCTATCTTCACAGGCCTTCGTCCGGCCGACCCCTCGGTGCTTAACCGCCGGCCCCTGGCAGTTAAGGTCGACAACGATCTGGCTGTAGTGCCCCAATCAGGGCTGAGCAAGGCCGATATCGTTGTGGAACACCCCAAAGAAGCATGCATGACGCGGCTTACCGCTATATACCAGAGCCAGAATGCACCGCGTATCGGCTCCATCCGAAGCGCGCGTATCATCGACAAGGAGTTGCCGGTCATTTTCGATGCGATCCTTGCTTTCTCGGGGAGTGTTGAGCCGGTGCGGCAGATGATCTATAAGTCGGACATCGGCGGCCAGGTGCTGGAGCAGGCGCGTAACGGCAGTGCGTTCTTCCGAGTATCCCAATATTCGCGTACCGTTCAACCTGTTTGCCAACACTGCAACCTTGTGGAGCGTTGCCACCCAGCGCGGTTGGAATGTGGCCCCGAAGCCTTCCGCGGCATGGGTCTTCTCCGACGGCGCCCCGTCTGGCGGCAAAGCCGCGACAAAGCTCGACATTCCGTATCCGAAGGCCTATGCGGCATTGCGGGTCGGTTGGCGCTACGATGGGAGCAGCGGGCGGTGGCTCCGCTTGCTGGGCGGTAAACCCGCCATCGAGAAGACCGATAGCACGCAACTCAGCGCAGCGAACGTGGTGGTTATCACCGCGACCACAGTCCAAACCCTCATCCCCGAGCAAGGGACAAAGCTAACGACAGGGGCATGCTCGAATGCATCGGTGGAGATCCAGCTTTGGGGTCAAGGCCCGGTCAAGATCTTGCGTGACGGCAAGGTTTACGAGGGGAAATGGCTGCGAGCTGACCGTCATGCGCCGTTCCGCTTCGTGGACGCGCAAGGCAAGGATATTCCTCTGAAGCCTGGCAACAGCTGGTGGCAGATCGTGTCATCGGGCATGCCGGTTACAATCCAATAAGCTGAACGGCCGCTGCTGGGAGGAGCTTATCTCTGAGCGAAAACTAAACTCGTTCTCACCTGAGATTAATCTGACCATGTGATACTACAGATGCTTCGGGTGAGGGTTCGGGACAGCCTAAACCCAAAGAGAAAAGGTTCCTCCTCCACAACTACATAGGCGGTCTGAGCACGAATCCTCGGCGGGTGGGCCGGGGATTCGTGCTTTAACGGGGATATAACCTGCGGTAGAACTCGTAGTTTTGCCAGACTGTCTGCACGTAGACTCGAGTCTCGTTGATGTTGATCAGCCCTGCAAACAGATCATCATCATTCGGCGCCAACTTCCACCACGCATCCGCGTTTCCTGGTCCGCCGTTGTACGACGCCAGCGCGGCGAAGACGCTTCCGTCAAAGTGGCTCAACCACTGCCGGACGTAGAATGACCCGAAGGCGACATTCACGTACGGCCAGTATGCCTGGCTGTCCTGGTAGCCCGGCCATGACATCTGCCTTGCGATCCCGGACGCCGTGCCCGGCATAACCTGCATCAGCCCCTGCGCGCCCGCGGACGATGCTACGCCCGGCTCGAAACGGCTTTCCTGACGGATGATGGCTGCCAGCAGCCGTGGGTCGAGATTCTGCCGCTCCGCCTCTTGTCGAACTAGCGCCTCATACGGGAAGGGATAGGCGAGCTTCTGAAGAGCAACCGGCGTCTCACGCAGTGGCTGCGCCCGCAAGCTGATCACCCCCTCTGCGCTCAGCAACGACAACCGGTTTGCACCCGCATCGCGGAAGGCGAGTGACAGACGCGGCAAGCGTCCAAGGCTCCTTTTCGTAACGTTTACGCACACGTTCCCAGTTCTGCAGCGCTTCGGTGCGCCAGCCAATCGTGTGCAGCACGTGGCCGCGCTTCCAGTCCGCATCGGTCGTTACGCGCTGTGGTAGGGTGAGGGAGCCCTGACCGGCCCAGCCTTTGAGCCAGTTGCTGATCTCGGTCCGTTCGTCCAGCGAGCTTTTCAAGAGTAGCGTATCAGTCTTTGCCGCTTCCTCACGCACCCAGGCTTCAGGCTTGCCGTCGAGCCAAGCAGCGGCGCGGAGACCATAGAAGCTTTCGCCCAGCGCCTTCCCTGCCTCCCACCGCGTCTTGCACCCGCTGCGTCGCCAGCCGCAGCCAGCGCGCGACCCTGCCAATAGTACCCCACGGGTCGTGCGAAGGCGGCAATGTCCCTGGCTGTCGCCATCTCACCCCACACCTCGGCCACGCGCCGCCACTCGGCTCGCCGGAAGAGCGTCATGCCTGCGGCCTGGTATCCGCGCCAGCCCTCATCGGCGCCTGGGTAGCGCCGCGCAACGTCCAGGTAGGCGTCCTGCACCTGATCGATCGCGCTGTCTGCCAACAGCAACGCGACCTGCCACAGAGCTTTCGGCGCCTGGGGCGAACTAGGTCGCTGTTTCGCCAGATCGCGATACGCGGCCACGGCCTCAGTCGTCCGCCCTGCGCGAGCCAGGGCCCGGGCCTTGGCCATCCACGCGTCTGCCCATTGGGGGCTGTTTGGCCATTTGCGGATGAACGCGTCCAGCATTTGCAGCCCTGGGTCCAGTTCTCCCAGGGCAATCTGGCTGAGGCCTGTGTAGTAGAACGCCAGCCCTTGGCGGCCATCCGGCTCGGCTGCGCGCACTCGGTCAAATGCCGCCACAGCGAGGGCATGGACGCCATTTGAGTGATTTGCCAGGCCGCGTTGGAACTCATCTACTGGCGCACCGGCGCCAAGCAGGGCCACGATGGAGGAGTGGGCGTAGCTTGACGTGTTGTCGGCATCGACCGCGGCCTGCCAGCGTTTCAACGCTTCGGCGGGATAGGTCGGCGTGATCACACCGGTCGCTTTGATCGCGTTCGCCACCTGTGCCAGCGCATTGCCCGACAGGAATTGCATTTCCGCTGCCCATGCCCCCGTCGTGGCGTTTCCGCGGAGCGCATCATATTGTGCAACAGCTTCCTTTGCGTTTCCAACCGCCTCCGCGAGGCCGGCCAGGTTCCGGCGGATGGCCACGGTGTTGGTCCAGTCCGGCGACTTGGCCAGCGCCTGGCGGTAGGCCTCGGCCGCGCCGCTCGGGTTGTATTGCGCCTGCCGCTGGGCAGCGATACGCTGCCACGTCAGGTACTGCAGCTCCGGCGTGAGGGCCAGGTGGGCCTGGTACGCGGCTTCGGCCGCCTTCCAATTCCCCAAACTGGACAGCGCTTCACCCAACAGGAAGTGGGCCGGCGCCCGATGCGCATCCTCTGATGGTGCGGTGGACAGCAGATCCTTTAGCGTGGCCATGGCCTCAGCGGCCGCGTTATCGCGCAAATAGCACTGCGCCATTCGGTATTTTGCTTCGGCGCCTGCTGTGGCTGTTGGCTGGCTTTTTATGATGGTGGCAAAAATCCGCCGCGCCTGATCGCAGTTCCCGATGAGCTGTTGGAAGCGCCCTTCTTCCAACTGAGCTGCTACGGCCTGGCCGGGTTGTTGGCTGTCTGCGCCCGGTGCAGGTGTGGTCGCGCGAGTGGCGACCGGCGTGGCGTTCGACTTGATAGTTGAAGATGCTACAGGGCCAGGTGTCGCCCCTGGTGTGCGTGTGGGGGCAGCCCCCTGATGCGCAGGGCTGGCCAGCAAGGGCGTTGAAGAAAGGGCAAGGCAGGCCAACAAGATCAGGCTTGCCAGAGTGCGTTTGGGAATCAAGATAGACTACTCCGTTATGCCGCCACTGGCTCAACTGCCAGCGCAGGCTTCTGCTTGCCCGCACGCGGCCTCGTCGTGTTGCGTGTGGCGAAGTGCGGCACTGGCGTTGGCTTTATCACTCGCGTTCAAGCGAAACCTCATCTGGAAAGGAGGCTCCTCTATCAAGAACGCATGAGAGGCCTGGGAGGTTCCGTTCCTAAAGATCGCGTCGGGAAAACAGGCGCACCGCAATCGCCAGGGCTGCAACGACGTAGAGTACCGCATAACCCACCATCAGGGGACTTGGCGTGCTGGCCGCACCGAAAGGTGTGGCATCGAGCCCCAGGTTGCTCAGGAACGGCGGCTGTAGGAGGTACGCAGCGCGCTTCCACATTGCTTCGCTCGGCATGAGAAGGCTCACCACAATGCCCGTGTTGATGGCCGCCTCGTTGCGGAGCATGGCGCCTATTTGTTCGATCCACCCGGCGATGAATGCCAGACCATAGAGCATGAACACCACAACGCCGTTGGCAAGTGCTGGCAGCCGAGTGCCGCCCAGAATTGAGAGAGTCAGCACCACCAACCCTTCAAGAACAATCAGCAGCATGGCCGGCAAGGGGTTGGGCGGCAGGTAGCGGGTGATGGTCCATACGATGCCGATCAACGCGCCGCACATGACCACGATGAACAAACTCAACATCGCCGCGAGGCCCAGCCATTTACCCACGACCACCTCCCAGCGGCGCAGCGGCTTAGTCACCAGTGTCTGGATCGTACCAGACGTGATTTCACCTGCGATCGTGTCGACAGAAATAAGTAGCGCAAGCACTACGCCAAGGAAGGCAACGCCGTACATCCCCGCCAGGACGAAGAAGTTTACCGGCTCCAACATTCGCACAGTTGCGATATCGTTGTACCGACCCATGTCACGCCACATGAAGTAGAAGCCGACGCCGTAGACGATCAGGAAGGCGAGGCCGAGCAAGATGATGGCCCACGCCACCTTGCGCCAACGTGCCTCCATGAACGTGATGCCAGCGATCTTCAGCAGGTTCATGCCGATTCCTCCGACATCACGCGCATGAAAAGCTCCTCCAACGAAGGACGCTGCGGGGCGAGCGCGTAAAGCTGCGCACCTCCCTGCACCAGATAGGACGCAACTCGGGGCAGCACGCTTTCATCCGGCACGTCTAGCAGCAGTCTTTGTGATGGGTTGGCCGGGTCATCCGCCGTACGCACCTTTCCCCATTGCGACAGCCCGGCCAACAGAGCCTCAGTCAAACCGCTGGCCCGAATTTCGATTTCGCTTGCCCCGGCGGTTAGCTCATCCAGCGTCCCGATCCGCACCAGGCGTCCGCCCTTGACAATCCCCACCCGGTCACAGGTCACTTCCACCTCGCTCAGGTAGTGCGAGTTGAGGAAGACCGTAACACCCTGGTTGCGCAGATCGCGGATGACCTCCCGCACTTCATAGCGTCCTACGGGGTCAAGTCCAGATGTCGGCTCATCGAGGAAAACCAGGGAGGGCTGGTTGAGCAGCGCCTGCGCCAACCCCACGCGCTGCTGCATCCCTTTGGAAAACTCACCTAGCCGGGAGCGCGACCGGCCCCCAAGGCCTACGCGGTCAAGCAAGAGCGGGATACGGGCGTGCCGCTCCGCTGAGTTGAGACCGTACAATTGGCCGTGCATATCCAGGAAGTTGTAGGCCGACAGCCATGGCGGGAACCGGAAATGCTCGGGCAGGAAGCCGACGCGAGCCATCGCGTGAGGCTCGCCTGGCCGGCGCCCCAGCACGAGGGCCTCACCCGACGTGGGATGCACCAGTCCGAGGAGCATTTTGACCGTGGTGGTCTTCCCGGCGCCGTTCGGTCCCAGAAAACCAAAGACCTCACCCGCACCGACAGCCAGATTCAGACCCTGGACGGCAACGAGATCACCGTAAGCCTTGCGCAAATCGCGCGTTTCGATGAGCATCATGCAGCAACAACTCGGACAAAGCGAAAATCAGCAATCCGGCTCTATTATCGCCGATTTGCTGATTTTCGGGTAGGCGCAGACCTTACTGAAGTGAATCCGCCGCGTCGAGGAGCACCTTTTCGTCCAGGTTATCTCCACTCAGGAAGTACAAGATGCCGTCCCGTTCCCACAATAGGGCGGTGTTTTGCCGGCTGGGCTCCACGCCTTCGAGCAGAAGCCCTGTGACCCCATCGACGGAAACCTCGCGAGCTTTCCCGGCATTCGTAGGCAATGGGATCACCAGGGTGCTGGTCCAGTCGATGCTGTTCGCCATGCGTTCCGCGTCCTCGGCCGGCATGCCCAGGAAGAGAAAGCCGGTCTTTGCGAGCGCTATCGGATCTATCCCTTCGGGTAAGTCAACCTGCGGACTCGGCGCCTGGATGAATTCCAGTCGGGTGAACCTCGGCTGGTTGGCGGCAACCTGGTATTGTTGAAGCACGATGTTAGCGATATCGACGTCGAAGGCGATGCTCTCCGTCTGGGGCAGCCCATCGGTTGAGGCGCCTGCGGCCTGCAAGACGGCTGCGACCGCATCCCGGCCGTATTCGAAGTGCATGGCAGGTCCAGCCTGCACGACGACCCTCTCCAGGGTTGTCCCTTCAGGCAAGCGCCCAAGCGTTCTCACGGGATATCCTGCCAGCGCCGTCGCCTGTGTGGCGTCGGCCACAACCTGCTCCGGCCCTTCCTCACGCACGATTTGCGGCTCGCCGAACGCGCCTTCGGCCTGTCGCGCCAGGCTTTCCAACCGATCCATTTGCCCTTGGTCGAGCGGAATCACTGCAAACTTGCGGATACGAAACAGGCCCAGGAAGTCGGCCGCGGCCTCGCGCACCGGCGCAATGCTGAACAGGATCGCCACAAGCAGGACTGCGGTGACGGCCACTGTCAAGGGGCGCCAGCGCGGGCTGAATATGTTTCGACTTGTCATGCCAATTCTCCCTATGAAATTCTCCCAACGGAAGGACTGCGCCTCCGTAGCGGGGATCTCTGCCCGAAAGCGCGCCAGCGCCTGCTGGGGCTCGGGCATCCGGCCCTGGAATTCCAGATCTTGTATACCGATGCTTACCGTTTGCGCCCGGCTGCGCAACAGCGCCAACGTTTCTCGGCATTGCGTGCACACCCCAAGATGTGACGTCAACTGCGCCAGCTCGGCGGGCAACAACTCACCATCCAGGTAGGCACGCAAGCGCCCCATATCGTGTTGGTTCATGCTCCCTCACCGCCCCGATTCACGGGATTACTTTGGTTGTCCACAGGAATGCTTCGCGAGTAGGCCTTTTCGAAGGCGGCCTCTGCCCGCGCAAGCAGCGTGCCCACTGATCCGGGCGCCACATTCAGCGCCTCGGCCAACTCCTTGTACGAGAGACCTGCATAGCGCAGCAGCAGTAGTTGCACCTGGCGCTCCGGCAGCGCTTTCAATGCCTGACGCACAGCCAGACGCGTCTCTGCCCGTTCGGCTAAATCGACGGGATCTGCCTCACCTGTCACGCTGATGACAGTGTTTTCTCGGCGCTGCCGGCGGCCATATCCTCGCACGGAGTTGTACGCCAGGTTGGTGACCACCCGATACAGCCACGCAGCCACGCGTCGGTCGTCTCCAGGACTGCTTCGCTGGCCTACGGGACTGCTGTGCCGGTCCACAGAACTACTTCGCCGGTCCGCCTGATCCCGCCAGACATTGGGCGAGCGATGTAAGCGCAGGAAGGCCTCCTGCGCCAGATCCTCCGCTTCCTCCCGCGTGCCGGTAATCCGATACGCCAGCCGAAACACGGACTGGTAGCGGGCCAGGAACAAGGCGTCGAAATCAACCGACACAGTATGCTCTGGGGACGTTGGTCGCGCCAGCGATAAGGCAATGCTCCCCATCCTGCAGTGTCCTCATGTAAGCTTTGGTTCTATGATTAAGAACACCGCAAGATGGCGATTTGTGACAAGAGGGCGATGTTGTTCTTTGTCAGCTTTCAAACGGCTGCGTGTCCAGGCTCCCGTCCGGTCCCTGGATCAGTTGCCGCACTCGCAACTCCGCGCGATCCAGCAGAGCGTTGCACTGTTGCGCCAGCGTTGTGCTGCGCTCGAAAAGGGACAGCGCATCGCTCAGTGACAGGTCGCCTCCCTCCAGCTTGCGCACGGTTTCTTCCAGCTCGGAATAGAGCTCCTCAAAGGCGCCCGGTGAGGGCGATGCACGTGTCGCCTCACCATCGCTTGCGTGCTCTTCTGTCATTTCACTCCTCGAACTGTTGTCTCGAACGCGCCGTCGGCCACACGCACGGTGAGCGCGTCTCCCGCAGCCACTTGATGGATGGAACTGACGATTTCTTTTTCGCGCGTGACGATGGCGTAGCCCCTTTCGAGCACGCGGCCGGGGTCTAGTGCCGCCAATTGCAGGCGTAAACCTTTCAGGCGGGCGCGGTCATTGCGAACGGTGTTCATGATCGCCAGGCTGGCGCGGCGCTGGAGATCGTCCACTCGCTGTCGGTCTGTGGCGAGGCGACGTTCAGGAGACACGCGCCGGGCACGACCGGCAAGGATCTCGACAGCAGACCGTGCT
The DNA here is from genome assembly GCA_963774265.1 of uncultured Chloroflexia bacterium. Classification (GTDB taxonomy): domain Bacteria; phylum Chloroflexota; class Anaerolineae; order CG2-30-64-16; family CG2-30-64-16; genus JALOOB01. The sequence continues at coordinate 1,443,470 of CAVZDU010000001.1, forward strand.
CTACTCAGGCGCTGGGTGATGGCGGCTTGCGCCGCAGTCCCCAGGTCGGCCAGCACCAGCAGCACCTGGCGCATATCCGGGGTGCAGGCCGCGGCCGCCCCCGTGGGTGTGGGGGCACGCAGATCTGCTGAGAAGTCAGCAATGGTGAAGTCAGTCTCATGACCCACACCAGTGACGACCGGTACAGCGGACGCAGCGATGGCACGCGCCACGCGCTCATCGTTGAATGCCCATAACTCCTCGATGGAGCCGCCCCCGCGCGCAACGATGATCGCGTCCAACGGCTCGCGCTCGGCCGACCAGCGGTTGAGCATCGCCAACGACGCGCAGATGCCGGGCGGCGCGTCCGCGCCCTGCACCGGGGTGGGAGCCAAAACAACACTGACCAGCGGATACCGGGCAGCCAGCGTGCGCAGGATATCGCGCAAAGCCGCTGCATTGGCTGAGGTGACGATGCCCAGCCGCCTGGGCAGAGCCGGGATGGGGCGTTTTCGAGCGTCGTCGAACAACCCCTCGGCAGTGAGCCGCGCGCGCAGCCGCTCGAATTCCTGCCATAGTCGCCCAGCGCCAGCCGCCTCCAGGCGATCGATGTAAAACTGGTAGACACCCTGGCTTTCGTAGACCGATACATAGCCGTGTGCGACGACGGCGTCGCCGTCGCGCGGCAGGGACATGCGGACGGCGGCGGTGCGCCAGATTACCGACCGGATAGATGCGTCGCCATCCTTCAGCGTCAGATAGCAATGTCCTGACGTCGCCAGCTTGAAGTTTGACACCTCGCCACTGATCCATACGTCAGACAGCAACTCGTCAGCAACGAAGAGCGACTTAATATAAGCCGTGGCCTGCGAGACCGACAGGACGTTGACGTTCTGCATGATCACCTGCTCAATGGAAGCTCGGCACGCGCAGGAAGAAAAATGCCAGCGCGAGGATCACGTAGAGCGCCAGCAACTGCACACCCTCAAGCCAGTGACTCTCACCGTCCTGCGCCACGAACGCCGCGACCAGGACGCCGGCGAAGAGGGCAATGATTTCGAATTGGTTGAACACCAGGGTCAAGGGGTTGCCCATCAGCAGGCTGACAAACACCAGGACCGGTGCAACGAACAGGGCAACCTGCAGGCTGGAGCCGAGCGAAACCGTCATGCTCAACTCCATCTTGTTCTTAAGCGCAGCTTGCACAGCCACAAGGTGCTCGGCAACGTTGCCAATGATGGGGACAACAATGATGCCAATGAAGAATTCGGAGACGCCCAGGGCAGCCACTGTCGGCTCCACTGACCCGACCAGCACTTCGCTCAACACGGCGATAAGCGCTGTAGAGCCCAACAGATAAGCTACCGCCTTACGGATCGGCCATCCGCCGTGGTGCGCATTTTGGGTCGCGTGGCCTAACTCGGGTTCCGGGCTCGTGAAACGGAATGCGAAAACGAGCCCCAGAACATACACGATCAGCATGGCGATGGCCGTACCGATGCTCAAGGATTCGACCGGCCCGGTCGTTTCGGTGTGGGCAAAGAAGAAGAGGGAGGGGATCATCAATGCCAACACCGCGAGGATGAGTTGAATTGCGTTGGCGCCAGCTTGCGTCCGATCAAAACGCTGCACGCCGTTCTTGAGACCCCCGACAACGATCGCCAGCCCCATGACCAGCAGGATATTTCCCAGGATCGAACCGGTGATAGACGCCTTGACCAACTCCAACAATCCGGCGCGAATGGCGAACAGGGTGATGATCAACTCCGCCGCATTGCCAAGGGTTGCATTGAGCAGCCCACCGACGCGCGGCCCCGTGTGAACGGCGAGTTCTTCGGTGGCTTGTCCCAGAATACCGGCGGTGGGGATGACGGCCAGCGCTGAGGTGATGAAAACGAGAGTTGGCGACCAATCCAGGATGCGGCCCAGAATGGCGAGCGGGGCGAAGATCAGCAGGACATTGATGAATTTCACGGTAGGCTACTCCTTTCTTTGATAGCGGATTGCACGTCGCGGGCGGTACGCTGCATCCACTCCCACAGACCCTGTGGTGGTGGCGCCAACCCTTCGGGATCCATAAAGAGATTGGCCGGGGCGCCCAGGGGCGCCAGGAGGTTGAGGGCCTTGGGCAGGATTTCGATGACGACGGGGGTCTCCCCTACGCAATCACCGTCCACATGAACAGGCAGACGACGACTGGTGCGGATTTCGACGCGTCGGGCGCGATAGATGTCGACCTCCGGATCGTCGATGTGACGGGCGACCAGCAGCTTCATGCCATGTCGGAAAGTGCGGAAGCCGCTGCTACCCAGAAAACCGTACACGTCGAGCCAACCATCGTCAATCTTCGCGTGCTGAGCCAGGCGCCAACTCAGTCCGTAGAGCTGGATGTTGCTGGCGGTCAGCATGACAATACGCCGGCTGATGCGATGGCCGTCGATTCGCAGCCTGGCGGACGTCCCACGCCAGTAGCGCAGCGTCATGAAGGTGGTGACAAAGTGGGCAAGTGGACTGCCCAGTCGCCGCTTTATGTCTTTGTCTGCTGCGACGTTCCGGTTCACTTCTGCATCGAAGCCCACGCCGCCCCAGCAAAGAAAATGGTGCACCGGGCCGCGCCCGCCGCGCAGTGTCATGCGTCCCACATCCACCCGACGGATCTGGCCGCCCAGCAGCAGTCGTGCGGATTCGACGATGGGTTTGGGATGGATGCCACCGGGGACGGGCAGGTTGAGCTGGTGGGCAAAGACATTGCCCGAGCCTCCGGGCAGCACCGCCAGTGCGGTATCGGAGCCCAGCAGCCCGTCAACGACTTGAGCGATGGTCCCGTCTCCGCCAAGCAGGAAGACCACATCTGTACTATTGGCAGCCGCCTGGCGGGCAAACGTTGTGGCATCGCCGGGACCCAGCGTGGTGTCCACCGACGAGACGGCAATCCCGCTCTCCTGCAGCAGGTTGACGATCTGGAGAATGTCATCCGCGGGAGCGTGCTGACCTGCTTCGGGGTTGGCGATGATAGTCGCCTTCATAGCATTGCCTCAGCCGTGGTCTACAGGACTGCTTTGTGCTCACCGCACTGCAGCGCAGCGCGCAGTGATGCAGTGCAGGTGTCGCGAAGAACCTGGTCCGCGGCGGTATACGGGTCGATTTCGCGTCGAGCGATCGCCACAGCAAGCCGCGTTACGAGTGTCGCGGCACTCATGCCGTCCGGCTGGCTTGCCATCAAGGCGGCCATAAGCCGCTCAGCCAGGATGGCGTTGAGCGCCGCGGTCGCGCGGATCACCTCCCGGCGACTGAGTTGGCCTGTCTCGCGGAGAAAACTGGCATGGCGCTCGATCCAATCCCGCAGCACATCCACGCCTTCGCTGCGAACTGCTACGGTCTTCGTGATCGGCGGGAGCCACGAGCCATCCGGCTGCGCGCCAGGTTCAGCATGGACGGCCGGATGCCTTGAACGGTCCCCACGGGATGGTTCCCCATGATGACTTGCCGCTAATGGCGCCAGTCCCTGCATCATTTGGAGCGCCATGATGGTGTGGTCAGCGCCCTCGCGATCGGCCTTATTCACAGCGAACAGGTCCGCGATCTCGAGGATGCCCGCTTTGATGGCTTGCACCTCGTCGCCCAACCCTGGCGCCTCGACGACGATGGTCGTATGCGCAGCACTGGCGATGTCGATCTCTGCCTGCCCAACTCCAACCGTCTCGATCAGGATGCGGTCGAAGCCGGCTGCGTCAAGGACGGTCAATACATCCGAAGTCGCACGAGCAAGGCCCCCCAGGCTGCCGCGCGTCGCCATGCTGCGGATGAAGACGCCCGGATCACCTGACAGGTCGCGCATGCGGACACGGTCGCCCAAGAGCGCGCCGCCTGAAAAGGGGCTAGTCGGATCGACCGCCACAACGCCCACCGTGAGTCCCTGGGACCGATACGCGCGTGCAAGTGCATTGACCAGGGTGGACTTGCCTGTGCCCGGCGCACCGGTGATACCTATCAGGTGAGCGCGGCCGGTGTGCGGGTAAAGTGCAGCGAGGAGTTGCTGCGCATCGACAGCTTCATTCTCAACATGAGAGATAGCCTTCGCCAGCGCACGCCGATTGCCGGCAAGAAGCGGTTCGACCAGATCCAGCCCCATCTGGGAAACCCTTATTGTCCCACAGGGACGGTCCCCAGTCTTTGGGTCTGCGTCTCGCGCCGGATAAAGTCGATAATGTCGTGCGTATTGGTTCCAGGACCGAAGACACCCTTCACCCCAAGTTGTTTGAGTGGCTCAACATCCTCATCCGGGATAATGCCGCCCAAGAGGACAATAACGTCATTCATCTCTTGTGCGCGCAACAACTCGACGATGCGCGGGCACAGCGCCATATGCGCACCCGACAGGATCGACAGCCCCACGATATCCACATCTTCCTGCAGGGCGGCCTCGGCAATCATTTCCGGAGTCTGCCGAATCCCGGTATAAATGACCTCCATGCCTGCGTCACGCAATGCACGCGCAACCACCTTGGCGCCTCGATCGTGCCCATCTAGTCCAGGCTTGGCCACCAATACACGAATCTTTCGCTCAGTCATGTAGCTCGCCCTCCGGTGCTATTGTACCGCCACACCGTGTTATTGTCACCCTAGAAGAACACCGGCTCCTGGTACTCCCCAAATACCTCTCGAAAGATGCCGGTGATCTCGCCCAGCGTAGCATACGCGGTTACGGCGTCCAGGATGGGATACATCAGATTATCCTTGCCCCGCGCCGCGTCCCGGAGCCGTCCAAGCATGGCTTGCACCTGTCCATTGTCGCGGCCGGAACGCACCTGCTCAAGCCGAGCGATCTGTCGTTCGTACCCCTGCGGATCCATTTCTAAGATCGGAATGGACATCGGTTCATCGGCTACAAAATCGTTGACGCCAACGATGGTGCGCTGCCCTCGATCTATCTCTTGCTGGAATCGGAATGCTGCCTCTGAAATCTCGCGCTGCATGAAGCCGGCCTCCAGCGCGGGGATGACACCGCCAAGCGCTTCGATCCGTTTGAAATAGGCTTTGGCCTCGGCCTCCATACGATCCGTGAGCGCCTCCACGAAGAAGGAGCCGGCCAGCGGATCGGTGGTATCGGCGGCGCCGCTCTCTTCGGCGATCACCTGCTGAGTGCGCAGAGCGATTGTGACAGCCTTCTGCGAAGGCAGCGCCAGCGCCTCATCCATGCTGTTCGTGTGGAGGCTTTGTGTGCCGCCCAACACAGCGGCCAACGCTTGCAGCGCCACGCGCACGATATTGACTTCGGGCTGCTGCGCAGTCAGGCTCACGCCGGAGGTTTGCGCATGGGTGCGCAGCATCCAGGAGCGAGGGTCCTTAGCCCCGTATTTTTCGCGCAGCGCACGCGCCCAGATGCGCCGCGCCGCACGGAATTTGGCGATCTCCTCGAAGAACTCGCTGTGGGCGTTGAAGAAGAACGATAGGCGGGGTGCAAAGTCGTCAATGTTCATCCCCCGTTCCAGAGCGGCCTCGACATATGCAAACCCGTCAGCGAGCGTGAACGCCAGCTCCTGGGCCGCCGTGGATCCTGCCTCTCGGATGTGATAGCCGGAGATGCTGATGGTGTTCCACTTCGGCATCTCCCTGGCGCCGAACTCGATCGTGTCGACGACCAGACGCATAGAGGGCGCGGGCGGGAAGAGGAATTCTTTCTGTGCAATGTATTCCTTGAGAATATCGTTTTGCGTGGTGCCGCCCAGCGCGGATCGAGGAATCCCCCGCTTCTCCGCCGCCGCTATATACATGGCCCATATGATGGCCGCCGGGCTGTTGATGGTCATGGAGGTGGTTACCTGGTCCAGTGGCAGGCCTGAAAGCAGAATTTCCATGTCGGCCAGCGAAGAAATGGCGACGCCACACTTACCGAACTCGCCGATGGCCTCCGGCGCGTCTGTGTCGTAGCCGTAGAGTGTGGGCATGTCGAAAGCAATGGAAAGGCCGGTCTGTCCCTGCTCCAACAGATAGCGGAAACGCGCGTTGGTCTCTTCGGCCGAACCGAAGCCAGCGAACATACGCATGGTCCACAGCTTGCCGCGGTAGCCGGTGGGATGCACCCCGCGTGTGAAAGGGTAGCGGCCCGGCAGGCCCAGGTCGCGATCGTAGTTGAGTTCTGCGGCATTGGCCGGCGTATACAGGCGTTCGATGGGTGCACCCGACATGGTCGTGAAGGGGTTCTTGCGTTCCGGGATGCGTGCCAAGGCTTGCCGGACATCTGTCTCTTCCCATTGTTCGACGGACTCGCAGATTTGTTGGGTTGTGGCCTTGTCCCACAAGGATGGCTCCTGATCGACCATTTTGTGCCTCCGTCTCTAGCTCCGCCACTCTCCGGTCACCGCTGCATCGAGACACTGTTCTACATCTCCGAAGCGCATTTTGACTCCGCTGTGCATGGGCGCGTAACACGCCATCTTGCCTGCGTTGGTCGCCATCGTCCGGACATCCAGCATCCGCATGGGCGCGACAACCGCGCAAGTATCAGCGACGACCTCGCCGCCTGCGGCTTCGATAATTTGCACGTAACCCAATTCTGCCGCGCGTTCCCGGGTGATCTGTCCGGTGGTGACCCAAAGCCGGGTGGCCAGGCGTTTTCCTGACAGGATTTCGGCCACTTGTTGGATTTCGCTCAGACTTGCATGTGGGCAGCCGATAGTGACCAGGTCGATCTTGCGCAGATCCGGGTCCGCATCCATCACACGGTACGCGTCTGCCAGGCTGTCGACCACGAGTCGTTTCGCGTCGGACCGGATCAGCTCAACACCGGCGTCGCGCGCCTCGGGGGTATAGCCCGCGATGTGATAAACCGCGACCGCCCCATAGGCTGCCAGCCCCGCGCCTAACGTTTTCAGCCGGTCGCCTGCCGGCCCACCCAAGGTCAGATCCTCTGGCAGCGGCGGAAGCGTCTCAGCCAGGTCAGCAAACCAGGGGACGCCGTTGCCCACAGCCTTGCCGACCGTGTAGCTCAGCGCGCCGAAATCCGCCACGGATTTCAGCGGCGTCCGCACTTCGACCAGCCAATTCGCGCGCCGATTGTCGTCAAGGTGATACCCGTAACGCGCTGTGCGGCCGATGATAGCGGCTGCAATGGCGCTTGGACCGCCCTCCCGATTACTCCGTGCTCCGATCACCGAGTTGGCGAATGCCACCGCGCTCGACTCCGCCCACGCGAGGGCATCGCCCCGTTGCGGCCTGAAGCTGGGAAACAGGTATGGCGTACAACTCATCGTCGGTGTCACACCCATGGTCTCAAACGCGTCGATCACGCTGAGCTGCGGCGTCGCGAAGCTCGATTGAATGCCCCAGGTCTGCCACTTGCCGCGCTCCATCCCCATTGGGTTGAGAGTGGTGGGCACCCGTACACGGGCACCATCGGCCGCCCAGCGGGACAGAAACTCAACGCCAGCATCGCCCAGATTCTTGTAGGAAACGCCCGCAATTTGAACATGCTTGATTGGGACAAGATCGGCTGCGCCATAGATGCGCGCCAGGGCCACAACGATCTCCATCGCCCGTTTAACGCCCGGGCCCTCGACGCCGGCCAACAGGCCCTCTTCTTCAGGGGTTAAGAGAAGTTTGTTCATGATCGTCATTCTAGCACGCCCCGGCGCTATGTAAAGGAAGCCAGCTTTCAAGCACCGAACTCGGCGCCGGGTTGGTAAATAGGAATAGAATTTCCCCGATGTTTGACAGCCAGTCTAGCCAAAGGCTATAATTGCGTGATACTAAGGTGTATGAGGACTAAAATGGCGCGCAAGAAGTCGTCACGGCGCGATTGGCGCATGACCCTGTTTCTTATCGTATCGGTTCTGATTGTGCTTTCAATGGTGTTGGGTTCGGTTATCATCGCCATCCAAAACTAGGGCGATGATCTCCGAGGAAATGGAAGCCAGACCGGCCACCAGTGCGCGCAGTGGAGTTTCGCTGGCGCTGGCGGCTGTCCTTGCGTTTTCGACGACTCCAGTGTTGGTCATATGGGCTGCACCTCTCAGTCCGTATGAGATCACATTCGGCCGCCTGGCCGTTGCGACGGCAGTCGTCGTCATCCTTGGCAGGCTGAGTCGCCAACCGTTCTTACCGGCGCGCACGGACCTGGGGCGTTTCGTCCTCTTCGGCCTGGTCACCGCGATCCACTTTCTCAGCTATATCGCCTCACTCAACTTCACAACCATCGCTCACACCTTAGCAATTGTGTACACTGCACCGGTCTTCGTCACGTCCTTCTCGTCATGGTTTTTGAAGGAGCCAGTGCAGCCCAGAAAGTGGATCGGAATTGTCGTTGCCGTGTTGGGTATCGCGGTGCTGGCTGGTTTCGAGCCGAGGTTGAATGCGCGGATGCTGATCGGCGACGGGTTGGCGCTGATCTCGGCTGTCACGTTTGGGCTTTACACTGTTGCTGGCCGGTCGCAGCGGGACCGGTACAGCCTTTTTACTTATGCCGGAACCGTCTATGGTGCGGCGGCGTTGTGGACCCTGCCCGTCGCTGCGCTCAACCTGACGCCTGCCGGCTATAATACCCGTTCCTTGCTTGCCTTGTTTGGCGCGGGACTGATCCCGCTGGCCACAGGACATACCCTGTACAACGCTGCATTGCGGCGTACACATGCCACCATCGTCAACCTGATCGCCACGCAGGAAGTCACTGGGGGCGTGCTGCTGGGGTTGCTCTTCCTGCAGCAGGTCCCGCAGGTCAACGAGATTGTTGGCGTCTTGATCACCCTGTTGGGGATTGCTTTGGTGTTGATTTAGAGGATGATCGCCTGTGTTGAAACCAGTTGATTGCCCTTATTTTTACGGGGATTACCACCGCGGCCGGGACGTTGAGAAGTGCCGGTTGATCGAGCGCAACCGCGAGAACCGTCGCCCCTGGCGTCGTCCATTGTGCGACACATGTCCGGTGCCCGGCATCTTGCGCAACACAACCTGCAAGCATCTCGCCCTGGAAGCTTCGGTCGAGCGCAAGCTCCTCGTGCTTGATCGCGTTCAGGTCTATGCCATCTGCACCGAGCATGTGGTCGAGCTCAACGACCCAAACCATTGTCCGCAATGTGAGGCCGCAGGGGACCGGTAACCAAAGGAAGAAGAAAGAAGGAAGAAGGAAAATGGGCGTTTGGGGTGTTGGTTCATACTCTTCACCCCGGCAGCGCCAGCAACGCGTCGCCCAGGCTCTTTCGGCCTAGACCGACCCGGAAGTGGCCAGGCATATCGAACATCTCTCCTGGCGCGACCATCACCCCACAAGTCCCGAGGCATTGCTGCGCATATTCCAGCGCGGTCACCGGCAGCCAGAGCCGTGGAAACGCTACCGGGCCTCCCATCGGCGGGAGCCATTCGAATGCCTCCGGACGCCCGATGAAGAACTGTCTGGCGAGATCAAGATTGCTCCGGATGATCTCGATATTGCGGTCCACGATCATACCTCGGGCGCGCAACGCGATGATACCCAGGATTTCGCCCGGTGCGCTGTTGCAGATCGTCGTGTAGTCTTTGACTTGCCCTGCCCGCATAAGGAGGTCGCGATCCTGCGTTGCCAGCCAGCCGATGCGCAAGCCCGGCAGCCCGTACGACTTGGACAGACCCGAGAGCGTGACAGCTCGCTCGTAGCAGTCACACGCCGAGGGTAATCTGTCGCCCCCATCGTATTCGAGCCCACGGTACATCTCGTCCGAGAACAGGACCGCGCCCATCGCACTTACCGTGCCAACGATGGCATCCCATTCGGCGCGCGATGGCAAGTAGCCGGTAGGGTTGTGCGGGAAGTTGACCACGACCAGCCTGGTTCGAGGGGTGATCAGGCGAGACAGAGCTTCGACGTCGAGCTGCCAGGCCCCATCACGCGCCACCAAGGGCCACCGCACCACGGAGCAGCCGATCGCCGCTGCAACCTCAGCCAGCGACTGGTACGCAGGCCATGTGACGACGACCTCATCCCCGGGGCCCAGCAGACCATTCATCAGGACAAAAATCCCCTCTTCGGGCGCAGCCACGAGCACATGCTGAGGGGTGATCTCCGTGTAGAGCCGGGCGATTTCACTCCGCAGCAGCGGATGACCCTCTGATTCAGTGTAACCGAGCCATAAGTGTTCCCACAGCCCACGTGTTTGACCGTCGGACAGCGCCAGCAGGTCGGGAAGTGCCAGGCTTTCACAGTCCGACGCGCTGAGCAGATGCCGGACTTTGAATTCATACTCGGCGAAGTAGCGCTCCAGCTTGAACGGGGGTAGTCTCATTGCGCCTCAGAAAATAGGAAAATGGAAAAAGGAAGAAGGAAAAGGAAGCCCGCAAGTGTGGTGCGGAGACTCACCTGCGGGCTTCTCGGTCATCGGATGGCTGTCCGGCGTCAGGGCGCCAGCAGACCGTCGATCACCGGACTGAACTGGTCGTAGGGCAGCGCACCCGAGAGGGGTTTGGGATCGCCCACCGGCTGGCCGCCTACCATTTTGTACAGGAAGAACGCGGGCGTGCCGCGCACGCCCAGCGCCCCGCCGTCCTTCAGATCCTGATCGATGATCGCCTGCGTTTTCGCAGCGCTGACGCAAGCGTCATACTTGCCGCTGTCAACTCCGATGGCCAGCGCCTGCTTGCGGAACTGATCCGCGGCATCTTGCGCGTCCTGCCATGTGGCTTGATTAGCATAGAGCCAATCGTGCATATCCCAAAACAACTTCGCATCCTGTTCACCTGCGCAGATGGCGGCCTTCGCGGCCCCCGGCGCATTCGGATGAAAGTCAAGCGGGAAATTCCGGAATATCTGAACCGCCTTGCCGGTTTTCACGTACGCTTCATACAGAAGCGGCTCCGTCTGCATAGCATGACGGGCACAGTACGGTCACTGGAAGTCCGAGTAGTCCACCAACTTGACCGCTGCGTTCGGGTCACCTCGATAGAAGTTCCCCTCGGCGTCACGCCCCACAGGCAAACTCGCCAGCTCGGTCTTCGAGATGGACGGTGGCGGTGTGGGCGTGGGTGTCGGTGGCACCGAGATGTCCTTGATAGCTTGTTCGAACTGATCCAACGGCAGCGCGCCGGGGAAGCCCTTGGCATTCTCAACCTGGCCCTGGGCGTCGAGTTTAAGCACCAGGAACGACGGTGCGGATGGCACACCGACTTCCTCCTGGGCAAAGGACAGCGCCTGCTGCACCTGGTTCTGAACCGTTTCATTGGTCAGGCAATCGCTGAAGGGCTTTTCGTCCAGCCCCAAGCTCTTGGCGAAGCCCTGCATCGCCGCATCGTCGCCTTCAGTCCACTCTGCCTGTTTCGTGTAGAGCAGTTCACGGAACTCCCAGAACTTGTCCTGCTGACCGGCGCACAACGCCGCAGCAGCGGCTCGGGGGGCCGTCACGGGGAATAGCTGAACAGAGTAACGCACCTGTCCCTTGTCAAGGTAGTCCGACTTCAGTTTCGGTTCAACCGACTTCAGGTGCTCGGCTGATTCCGGGCTCTTGAAGTCTTCAAAAGCCAACACGACTACAGGCGCCGTGTCGGCGCCGAGGTAGTAACCGCCGCCAAAGTCGCGACCGGCTCGCTGAGGATCGGGCTGCCAGAACTCAACGCCTTGGGGCAGCGGGGTTGGGGTGGGCGGGGGCTTCTGCCCAGCCTTGGCCTTTTCGATTTTGTCCTTGAACTCATCGATTCCGACCGCGCCGCTGATGAACCAATCGTTTACGAAGAACGCGGGTGTGCCTTGCACGCCCATCGCCATCCCATCCTGCACGTCCTTCTGGATTCGTGCGGTCGAGGCAGGGTCCTGGATGCACTTGTCGTAATCGGCCTCTTTGACGCCGAGCGCCAAAGCCTGCTTTTTGAACTGGTCTGCTCCATCGGTCGCCTCAGACCATCCATCCTGGTTCTTGAAAAGCCAATCGTGTAATCCCCAGAACAACTTCGGGTCCTGCTGACCGGCGCAGTAAGCCGCCAGCGAGGCAGGCATAGCATTCTGGTGAAAATCCAGCGGGAAGTGGCGGTAAACGTGTAGGACCTGACCGGTTGCTACGTACGCTTCATCCAGAAGCGGTCCCGTCTGTACAACATGACGGGCACAGTACGGTCACTGAAAGTCCGACCATTCCACCAGCTTCACCGCGGCGTTCGGATTGCCCCGGTAGAAGTTGCCCTCCGCATCGACGCCGACCGGCACATCTGCCGCCATAGCCGGGGCGGTCGTGGCGCCGGGCTGCTGCGTGGCTTGCTCGGCCGGCGCAGGTGTGCCAGCCTGAGGCGCCGGAGTGGGTACTGGCGCTGAGACACCGACACAGCCGGCGACGAACAGCGCCAAAGCCAGCAGCAGCAGGCCGTACACAGCACGTCTGGTGCGAGACTGGGGTTCTCTCATGGAGTCCTCCCTCTGTAAGATCAAACCGCGGCGTGGGGCAGGCTGGCTGCCAGCCTACGCCGGTCAGTATACGAATTCTCGGATGTCATAACGCGACAGTTGTGGCCCGGCGGCGCCGGCTGACAAGCCCGCTCGCAAGGCCGCTTCCTGCCTGGCAATCTGATCGGATGAAAGCGGCGTAATGCCCGTCCTCGTGGCCAACTCTCCATATTCCGAGCCAGGCTGCTCAAAGAACGGCGAGAAATACACGAGATCGCCCTTACTCAACGGCATTGCATTGAGCGTTGCGATCGTGTGAGCGACATGGCCTTTGCCGTACTGCGCTCCGCCGACGCCGGTCATGATGATGACGCTGACCGCTACGCCGGCGGCCTTTAGTGTGCGCACTGCGTCAACCGCATCGGCTGCTGTCCCCGGCTTGGCCAGGAACCGGAGCAGGGTGTCGTCCCCGCTCTCCATGCCGATGTACACCCGGCGCAGGCCTCGCCCGGCCAACTCTGCCCACTCGGTGACCGACTTACGACCTACATCGAACGCATCGATGAAAGAGAAGATGCCCCCAGGGCGGCGCGGCCCGGCAGCATCGACCACGTCCAGCCACGCACGTACACGCGGCATGGGCGCGACCAGGGCGTTTGCGTCGGCCAGGAAAAGCGACTTGCGCAGATGGAGGGCTGGCCCAAAAAACGCCTGCACCTCATGGACGTGCGCCTGCAGCTCTTCCGGACTTTTTATGCGGAACGGCCGATCCCGGTAGAAGTCGCAGAACGTACATCGATTGTACGAACAGCCTTCGGTTGCCTGGATCACCAGCGCCAGGTATTGGTCGGGCGGCAAGATGCTGACGGGAAGATAGATGCGATTGAACCACGCAACATCGGCTGCCAGGCGTTCCGCGGTCCACCCACGCAACACATCGAGCCGGTGATCACCAAGGGTGTCCGCGACCTTTTGGGCTAACGCATGGGCCCGCACGGCAAAGGCATGGCTCTCGTCACCTGAGAGCCACTGTCGCCGGCGTCCGTCTGAACCGGGCCACTTGCGCAGCACGCGACCATCGAGCGCCCGCCGATAATTATAGCCATCCTCAAACGCGCCGATCAGCCTTCCCGCCAGATCGAACGAGAAGCTCGGTTGCTCATCGTCGACAAGTATGTTGATCGCCACCGGTCGCACGCGCACCGCAATCGGTCCGACGCCTAGTAAGGTGCAATTGAGAATCTCAGTCGCCATCATCCAACCGAATCGTAAACAGTCAGATTATTATAAACGAAGGCCAGCCAGCGCGCTAACAATGCACTGCGCGATGGACGCTATGCTATTCGTGATCGATTTAGTCCCCGTGGTATAATGTGGGCTTGTTGGAGTATCGTTAGGCATGTCTCTCTTAGTTGCAACCGGCCTGGCCAAGGCCTTCGGCGCGCTGGATGTCTTTGCGGGTGTCGACCTAAGGGTCGAGGCGGGCGACCGGATCGGTTTCGTTGGCGCGAACGGGGCTGGCAAAACAACCGTCCTGCGCATTCTTGCTGGTGCAGAAGAGCAGACCAGCGGTGATGTTGCGCGCAAGCGGGGTCTGACGGTGGGCTACCTGCCCCAGGATCCGCCACCTGGGCGCGATCTCACCCTCCATGCCGCCATGCTCGAGGTCTTTGCACCCGTGCTGGAGCAAGCGGCGACGCTGCGGGAGATGGAACATCGTCTTGCCGGAGCTGCCGCCGAAGCCTCGGATGACTACGACGCGTTGCTAGAAGAATATGGTCATGCGCAAGCCCAGTTTGAAGTGGCTGGCGGCTATGATTACGAGACCCGCATCCGCCAGGTGTTGGGCGGTCTCGGCTTCAACGAAGATGAGCACGAAAAACGCCTTGCTCATCTCAGCGGCGGCGAGCGCACGCGCGCGCTCCTGGCCCAGCTTCTGCTGCAGGAGCCGGACCTGCTACTGCTCGACGAGCCAACCAATCATCTGGACCTCGAGGCTGTGGAGTGGCTGGAGGAGCTGCTGCTGCGCTGGGAGGGCGGGCTCGTTGTCGTCGCGCACGATCGCTACTTCCTTGACAAGGTCGCCAATCGCATTTGGGACATGAACTTTGGCCGGCTTGAGTCATACCGGGGCAATTACTCGGCTTTCCGCCTGCAGAAAGAGATGCGCCTGGACCGCCAGCGGCAGGAATGGGAGTCTCAACAGGAGTTTGTCGAGAAGACAGAGGATTTCATCCGCCGCAACCTGGCCGGTCAGCGAACCAAGGAGGCCCAGGGGCGACGCACGCGGCTGGAACGGTTCTTACGCGATGAAGCGTTGGATCGACCGCAAGATCAACAGCAAATCCGCCTGGGGTTGACGACGCAAATCCGTTCGGGCGACCTGGTGTTGGCCACGAAGGATCTCGCGGTCGGTTACGACCGGCCGCTCTTCTACGCGGAGAATGCCGAGATTCGCCGTGGTGACCGCGTGGCCCTGATCGGCCCGAATGGAGCCGGCAAGACGACGCTGCTGAAGACGATCCTGGGCGACCTGCCACCTTTGCAGGGTCGGGTGCGCTTCGGTGCGAGTGTAGAGCCGGGCTACCTCGCCCAGGCACAGGCCGGGCTGGATCCGGACGAAACAGTGCTCGATGCAATTCTGGACGTGCGCAATCTGCCCCTGGCGCAGGCGCGCAACTTCCTGGGCCAGTTTCTGTTCCGCGGGGATGATGTCTTCCGTACGATTGGCACTTTGAGCGGCGGGCAGCGCAGCCGGGTGGCGCTCGCGCGGCTTACCCTGAAAGGCGCGAACTTTCTCCTGTTGGATGAGCCGACAAACCATCTTGACCTCGATACGCAAGAGATTTTGGAGCAGGTGCTAAAGCAGTTTCCTGGCACAGTGCTGCTGGTCACTCATGACCGATGGCTGGTGCAGGCACTCGTTACGCAGGTTTGGCGGGTCGATGGTGATGAGATGCGCGCATATAAGGGTAATTACGAGGAATACCTGAAGTTGCGCGGTCTTGAGATGGAGGGTCCGGGGAAGCCCAACGGGGATGATTTGGAGCGCCAGGCGCAACTTGAGGCGGATCGAGCGCGCGCCAGGGAGGAACGCCGCCAACGCAAGGCCGCCGAGAAGCGTGTCGAGGCTGCCGCGGCTATGGAAGGGCAGATTCACAACCTGGAAGCACGGTTGGCCGGGTTGAGCACCCAACTCGAGGCTGCCAGCCTCGCAGGTGATGTGGCAAGGGTGCAGCGGTTGGGGATCGAGTATCAGCAAACCGATGCGGAATTGCACCGGATCATGGCCGAGTGGGCGGAGCTGGCATGAGACCGCCGGTCCACAGGACTGCTCCGCTAGTCATCGGCATCACAGGGGGCATCGGCTGTGGCAAGAGCCACGTGCGCGAGACATTGGTCGAGTTGGGTGCGGACGGAATCGACGCAGACACGGTTGCGCACGAGGTCATGGCCCCAGGCGGCCCGGCCTACGAACCACTGATCGCTGCCTTCGGACGGGAAGTGCTGCTGCCCGATGGGGTCGTAGATCGTGCTAAGCTCGGCGCGCTGGTCTTTACAGACCCTGACGCGCTCGCACGGCTGGAGGCGATCGTCCATCCGGCGGTGTACCAGGTGTCAAAAGCGCGTGTCGCAGGCAGCACGGCTCCTGCCGTCGCCGTCGAGGCCATCAAGCTGCTCAAAGCCGGGTTGGGCGTCAGCCTGTGCGACCAGGTGTGGGTGGTGACCTGTAGCGAGGAAGATCAACTGGAGCGCCTTGCTCGCACGCGGGGCATGTCTGCTGCTGAGATGCGTCGTCGCCGGGCCAATCAGATGCCGCACGAGCAGATGGCCAAGGCGGCCGATCGGGTCATTCACACGGATGGTGCTCTGGTCGAGACCGAGCGTCGTGTGTTGCGTGCCTGGCTGGAGCTTGGCCTGCCGTTGCCGGGTGCGCGGGTTGCCGGCAGCCGGCGAGACTACCTCCTGATCGCGGTTCGTATGGATGCGCCCGAGTCACGTGCTTTTTATGAGCGACTTGGCTTCACCGAATGTGGGCGCCTGACGGAGGAGATCGCCGGTCGCTACGTCGACCAGATCATGGTCGAGTTCCCGCTTTAATGCCGCCCGGCTTACCGCACGGTGCGGGGATGGGGTGTACAAATGCGTAAATTGTGGAACGAACATCCGAACCTGGTTTCGTGGATTGCGCTGGCCATCGGCATGGTGGTCATCGTTATCTTTGCGGCTCGCAACGTCGGTTTTCAACCTGGACAGTGGGCGGCCGTGATCGCCGCGACGATCGCTTTGGCAGGGTTGTGTGTTTGGATCATCAGTTGGGAGGATTCGCCCAACGAGGACTCATTGTCGGGTAAGGAGCAGGACGCTGCATCGAAATAAGGCGCAGCGATAACTTATGAGCAAGCGCGATTATTACGAAGTATTGGGCGTGCCGCGCGATGCGGACGATAACGCCATCAAGGGCGCCTACCGGCGTCTGGCGCGCCAGTATCACCCGGACGTAAACAAAGCCTCCGATGCCGAGGAACGCTTCAAGGAAATCAACGAGGCGTACGAAATCCTCAGCGATGCCGACCGTCGCGCCGCGTATGACCGCTACGGCCACGCGGGGACCCAGGGCTTTCCCGGAGGCGCCGGCGGATACGGCGGGGCCGGCTTCCCGGGTTTCAACGACATCTTCGAGGAGTTCTTTGGCGGCTTCACCGGTATGCGAGGCGGCGCCGCACAGCGGGGTCCGGCCCGGGGCGCAGATTTGCGCTACGACCTGGAAATCACTTTTCAAGAGGCCGTTTTCGGCACGGAGAAGGAGATCGAGGTCACGCGGCAGGAACTCTGTCCGACCTGCAATGGTTCAGGTGCGGAGCCGGGCACCAAGCCCATCAGGTGTCCGCAGTGTAATGGCTCCGGCGAGGTCCGGCGCGCACAGCAGACTATCCTGGGCCAGTTCGTCAGCGTGACTACGTGCCCGCGCTGCAACGGCGAGCGCGAGATCGCCACAACGCCATGCGCCGAGTGCCGCGGGCAAAAGCGCGTGCGCGTCACCCGCAAGTTGATGGTCAGCATCCCAGCGGGCGTCGATGACGGCATGCGCATCCGGCTCGCGAACGAAGGCGAGCCGGGCGAGCGCGGTGGCCCGACCGGGAGCCTGTTTGTCGTCCTGGCCGTCAAGCCGCACCCAATGTTCCAGCGCCAAGAGAACGATATCATTTTGGAGCTGCCCGTCAATATCGTGCAGGCAGCCCTGGGCGCGGAAATCGAAGTGCCGACCGTAGACGGTACCGAACGGATCAATGTCAAGTCGGGCACTCAGCACGGGGAGGTGCTCCGTCTCAAGGGCAAGGGTGTGCCGATCCTGCGCACCAGCCGCAGGGGCGACCAACTCATTGTCGTCAAGGTTGTTGTGCCCGAGAAGCTCAACGACAAGCAGCGGAAGCTTCTGCACGAGTTGGGCGATTCGCTGGGGCTGGAGTCGTTAGGCAAGGACAACCGGAGCCTGTTTGAGAAGCTCATCGACTCGGTTGGCAACGCGTTGGGGTAAGCATGGACTGGATTGAGATCAGCGTGACGGCTGACGGCGAGGCGGCTGAGGCGGTCAGCGAGTTATTCAACCGATTGAACGCCCGGCCTGACGGTCAGGGCGGCGCGGTGACGGAAGTGGGCGGTTTTGACCCGGTGGGAGAGGATCATCACCCAACGGTCGTCGTCAAAACCTACTTGCCCTCAGATGATCCGGCAGCCGGCGAGACGCAGCGCCAGATCGAGGAAGGGCTCTGGTTCTTGGGCCGCCTGTATCCGTTGGGCGAACCCCACGTTCGCCCGCTGAAGGACGAGGATTGGGCCAACGCGTGGAAGGCAAGCTACAAGCCACTACGCGTGGGCCGGTTCCTTATCATCCCCTCCTGGGAACGCGACGAAGTGACCCCGTCCGACGATGATCTGCCCATTATCCTGGACCCCGGTATGGCCTTCGGCACCGGCCTGCACCCGAGCACGCAGCTCTGTCTCTTGGGTATGGACGGCGTTATCGGGCCGGGGCAACGCGTGCTCGACGCCGGGTGCGGTTCGGGCATCCTGAGCATTGCGGCTGCGCGCCTTGGCGCCACTCAGATTGACGGCTTTGACATAGATCCCATCGCCATGCGCGCGACGGACGAAAACACCGCCCTTAACGACCTTCCCACAACCATTAACGTCGTGACGAGCGCTGGGCCGGATGAGAACTCCCCCTTCTGGACGCCAGGCGGCGCGCGCCGTATGTGGGATGTCATCCTGGTCAACATCCTTCCGCACATCATCACGGCCCTGCTCGACCAGGGCCTGGCGAATCATCTGGCCCCTGGCGGCCGGTTGATCCTGGCCGGCATTATTGAAGCGCGCGAGGCCGATCTGCGCAGCTATTTGTCCGGTCGCGGGCTGTCTGTGACGCGCCGCCTGGCCCAGGGTGATTGGGTGTCCTTGACGGTCCGGTAGCGCGATCTATGCACCGATTCTTCGTGTCACCCAACATCCTTGCCGTTTCACCGGTTACCCTGACCGGCGACCAGGCGCATCAAATCCGCCGCGTGCTGCGGCTGCAGCCCGGAGACCGGGTCATACTGCTGGACGGAGAGGGTTGGGCTTATGAGGCCCAGCTGATCGCGGTCTCCTCCAGGGACGTGCGACTCACAGTCGTAAGCCGCGCGAAGGCCTGCGGCGAGCCGCCAGTGCACATAACCCTGTACCAGGCAGTGTTGAAGGGCGAGCGCTTCTCCTGGGCGCTTCAGAAGGGAACTGAGGTCGGCGTCAGTGCGTTTGTGCCGCTGGTGTGTGAACGCAGCGTCATAGATGACTTGCAGGTTGTCGAGGGCAAGCGGGATCGTTGGCAGCGTATCATCCAGGAAGCCGCGGAACAGTGCGGACGGGGATACGTGCCGGACCTTCTACCGGCGCAGTTGCTGCGCCAGGCGGTGAAGGCGCCTGCGCAAGAGGGCGCCTTGCGTCTCATCCCCTGGGAGGGCGAGCGTGTCACGCCCCTGCGCGAGGCGTTGAGCGGGTGTAACCTTAACGATGGCTTGCACATCGAACTCTTTGTTGGCCCGGAAGGTGGCTTCACGGATGTCGAGGTCGATTGGGCGCGGCGCCACGGGGTGCAACCGGTGACGTTGGGCCCGCGGATCTTGAGGGCAGAGACGGCCGGCCTGGTTGCAACTGCAGCCATCCTTTATCAGGCAGGCGAATTCTAGGTTTTTGGGAGCGGCTTCAGCCGCCGCGTGGAGGATAGGACGAGATGTTGGACGGATTGAACTTCAACCTGAACATGGGTGGCGCAACGGAATCTCAGACGGAACCAGCGGAGCTTGAAAAGGCCCCGCGCCCCGAGATCGAAAACGTCATCATCATCGGTAGCGGCCCTGCGGGGTGGTCAGCGGCCATCTACACCGCGCGCGCCGACCTGAGACCGCTGCTGATTACCGGGAATGAGCTGGGCGGCCAGATCGCGCTTACTACTGAGGTGGAGAACTTCCCAGGCTTCGACCAAATTCAGGGGCCCGAGTTGGTCGAGCGGATGCAGCGGCAGGCTGAACGTTTCGGGGCCGAGGTGCTCATCGACTATGTGACCGAGATCGACGTGAACGGACCGCCGTTCACTGTGCGCACCGCCTCGGGCAAGGAATTCACAACCAAGGGAATCGTTGTCGCCACGGGCGCGTCGCCTCGTCGTCTGGGCGTACCCGGCGAAGATCGACTGATCGGCCGCGGTGTCAGCTTCTGCAGTACCTGCGATGGTTTCTTTTTCCGCAACAAGGATGTTGTGGTGGTCGGCGGCGGCGACAGTGCACTGCAGGAGGCCTTGTTCCTCACGAAGTTCGCTGCCAGGGTGCGCGTCGTTCACCGCCGCGATCAGTTGCGCGCTAGCGCGGTGCTGCAGCGGCGGGCCAGGGAGAACCCGAAGATTGAGTTCGTGTGGAACAGCGTGGTGGAGAACGTCAACGGGCAAGACAAAGTGGAGACTCTGACGCTGCGCAACGTCCAGACGGGCGAAACCAGCGAGACGAAGACGGACGGCGTGTTTGTCTACGTCGGTCACCTGCCGAACAACGCGCTGTTTATCGATAAGGTGGCTGTGGACGGAGAGGGCTATCTGATTACTGACAAGCTAATGCGGACGAGCGTGCCGGGCATCTTCGCCGCGGGTGAGATCCAGGATCACCGCTTCAAGCAGGCGGCGACCTCCGCGGGCCAGGGTGTGGCCGCCGCGATGGAGATGGATAAATACCTCGCGGACCTTGAGGATCGGACGTATCCGGGACGCGAAGAGACCTATAAGGAAGTGGAAATGGCGGCGTAGACGTCACTCACCTCCAGGCGAGAGCAACCCAAGCCAGGTTTCTAGCGGCAGGTTAGGAATCTGGCTTTTCTATTCCTACGGCGCGCGCCATTCATGCGGAATGCCCTTCGCGTCCAGCGCTGCTTCGTACTCTTTTAGATTGGCTGCAGTCACCACGTCTACGCCGGTGTCAATCACGCCATTCACTGCACTCATCTCCGACAGTGCAGCCGTCGCACCTTTCTCGGCCATCAGCTTGATAAGCTGGACTGATTTGTAGCCCATGTTGTATTCGCGCTGGGCAATCGTGGCCGCGATGATGCCCATCTGGACACCGTGGATGATATCTGTCGTGGCATCGAATGTAATCAGCTTGATCTCACCTGCTGCGTCTGCATCTTGGATCGCTGTGACCCATGCTGGTCCGGTAGCGGCGTAAACCGCAAAGGCGCCGGCGAGGTCCGGATTGGCGGAGATGGTGGAACTGGCCAACTCCAGAGCGGTCGAGGGGTCCTCGCGATCGTTATAGGCCGCCAAAGCGACGATGCCTGATCCCGCGATGGCCGACAGAAATCCCTCTGTTCGTTGTAGTGCGTTTCGGGCCGTGTCGGAGCCGCGGCCGATGCCCACCTTGCCACCCCGTGGCAGCAGATCGACCATCTTCTTTCCGGCGATCTTTCCGGCGTTGACATTGTCGGTGCCGATATAGGCGAGAGATGCGCTTCCGTCCACGGGGGGCGTGTCCAAGGTGATGACGAGGATGCCCACCTCACTTGCTTTTCGGATAAAGGGCTCCAGTGCCAGAGGATCCGACGGCGCAATTGCAATTCCGGTGACCCGTTGGGCAATATAGGTCTCTAGGGTCTGGATTTGAGCAGCCACGTCTTCTTTAGGCGGGACAAAGAAGGCTGTCTGGACGCCCAACTCCGTTCCGGCAGCTTTCACACCGGCCTCAACGTTTGACCAATACGGGTGCACGGATTTGCCGATTACCACAATCTTCAGCGCCTCGGTTTTTCTCGCTGGGGCACACGCAGCAACACAGCCACCGGCCAACAGCACGCACAGCATGAGTGTCATTAGTTTGGACAGGCGCTTCGGCATCGTCTTGTTCTCCATCGCGCGATCATACTACTGCCATTGCTTGCATACAAACCGGTGAATGCCCCTGAGGGGATTTCCCCTAACACAATATCGGGTTTTTGCCCCAAGCGCCGTCCACGTTGTCGTTTGCCTGGCGCGCCTGAGATGCTATAATCTGGCCATGAATGGGACCACCATAGGCAATGTGCGTGTTGTGCTGGCGGATGACCATGCTGTGGTACACGCGGGCATCGGAAACGCGCTGCGTGAACTCCAGAGTCTCGAGATCGTGGGCGAAGCGGATGATGGGCCCTCCCTCTTCGTCGCGTTGGATACGCTACGTCCCGATCTCCTACTCATTGACGTCACGATGCCCGACTTTGAGCCAGTATCCGCGATTCGCTCGATTCGCGGTCGTTATCCCCTTATGAAGATCCTTGTCGTGAGTGCATATGACGATGATGCATACGTGCAGGGGTTGCTCGGTGCCGGAGTAAATGGATATCACTTGAAAGACCGTTCGCTGAACGAGCTCAAGCTGGCAGTGCAGCGGGTCCTCGACGGCGATCGGTGGATTTCCAGCAATCTCATTGACAAGTTGCTCAGCTACAACGAGGTCTACCCCTCCGCCTCGATGCTCACGTCGCGCCAGCAGGAACTCCTGCGGTTGTTGTTGCAGGGCCTGGATAACCAGAACCTAGCGCGTGAGACTGGCTTGAGCGTGAAAACTATCGAGAACCACCTCACCCGCATCTATCGACAACTCAACGTTCAGAGCCGGTTGGAAGCAGTCCACTATGTTAGGGAGCACCCGGAAGTGCTCGCTGCCTCGGTAACTCCTGCCGCAGCCACAGCCGAGTTGCTTCCCCAGAACCGGCTCACGGTAATGCTGGTAGATGACAACGCGCGATATCGCGGACAACTGCGGCGAGTGATCAGCCGGCTCTACCCGCATGCAATCATGTGCGAGGCGGGCGCCACCCAAGAGGCCTTGAAACTGGGTGAACAGATTCGCCCACAACTCGCGCTGGTGGATGTCATCCTCGGTGACGAGGATGGCATCCGTTGTGCGCGGCGGCTCAAAGGGCTGCTGCCTCAGCTGCGAGTGGTGCTGATTACTGCCTATCCGGACCGTGAGTTCCGGCGTTTGGGCATGGAGGCCGGCGCGGTTGCGTTGCTTGACAAGAAAGACCTGGACGTCTCCACAATGCGCCAGATGATTGATGATGTACTCGCATAGCTGTGCACGACTTCGAGACCCCGTGCGGAGGGATGCCGGTGACTGACGCCCCAACGGCTGCGCCCCCCGAATCGTTCTCAACGCCTGCGCGCCGCTTCTTACTCGATCGCTTTTGGCAGGGCAATGCTGGCCGCCAGATTTTCGTCGCAGCATTTCTGTTTCTCCTTATTGTGACCTTATTCAGCCTCAGTTCGGATGCTTTCCTGCGCTCAAAGAATCTGGCGAATCTTTCTCGAAGTTTCTCGTGGCTGGCCATTGTCGCGATCGGCCAGAGCATGGTTATCATCATGGGCGGGATAGACCTGTCCGTCGGTGCGACGATGGCCCTGGCAGGACTGGTGGCTGGTCGTTGCATGCAACTTGGTTTTCCGATAACCCTGGCCATCCTGCTGGGGCTACTGGTCGGCGTCGTTATTGGCTGGTTCAATGGTGTCCTGGTCGCCCGTTTTCACCTGCCTGCATTCGTAGTCACCCTGGGGACGATGGGTATTCAGCGCGGTTTTGCATTCGGCCTAACCGGCGGCTGGTCGGTCACCAACATGCCCGAAGCGTTCCTGCAGTTGGGTCAGTCGGATATTGTGCTTGGTCCGTGGATTGTGCCGGTTCCGCTGCTGATCACCCTGACGGTGGCCCTTTTGCTCAGCCTGTTCTTGCGGCGAACTGTCATGGGCGGCGACATCTATGCGATGAGCAGCGGCGAGCGAGCGCTGCTTGTGTCCGGCGTTAACGTGATGCGCCTCAAGGTCTTCGTTTACACTTTGTGTGGCTTGCTGGCGGCTGCCGGCGGATTGCTCCTGGCAGCACGCCTCGGCGTGGCGGCCCCTGCCGCTGCCGTTGGCACTGAGGTCGATGTGGTGGCGGCGGCCGTCATCGGCGGGGCCAGCCTGTTTGGGGGCGTCGGCAGCATCCTGGGGGTACTCCTTGGCGCGGCCATCACCCAGATGCTGAACAACGGCCTCATCCTGCTTGGTTACCCTTCCTACTGGCAGACAGCGGCGATCTGCGCGCTGATGCTGGTAACGGTCCTTCTCGATTACTGGCGGCGGCAACGCCAGGTGGCAGCGCACGGAACCTCTCCTTAAAGCCCGCAATCTGTCGCTGAGCATCGGCACGCTGCCGCTGATTCACGAGGTGAGCCTCGAAATCTTACCCGGCGAGGTGTTGGGCGTCGCGGGTCAGAGTGGGGCAGGGAAGTCGGTGCTGGCGATGCTGCTTGCCGGTGTCCAGACACCCGATGCTGGTGAGCTTGTGTTTGCCGGACGACGGCTAGACTGGCCTTTCCGTGCTCGCAATCTTGGAATCGAAGTCGTTCACCAGCAACCGGAGATGGTTGAAGGGTTAGACATAACGGGCAACGTGTTCCTGGGAAACGAGTTGGGCTGGTCGCCGTGGGGCCGCTGGCTGCGCGTGCCCGACCGTCGACGCATGGACGTCGAAGCCGCGCGCATCCTTGCTGATCTGGGGATGCGGTATCATTCCCTGCGTGAACGGGTGTCTAACCTGACGGGCGAGCAGCGGCAACTTATCGCCATTGCACGCGCAATGACGCATCCCGCCCGGCTCATCATTATTGACGACCCAGGTCTTTTGTTGAGCTATCCCTACCAACAGAAGTTGCTTTCGTTGATCCAGGCGTGGCGTAGCCAGGGCGCCGCCGTGCTCTACGGCAGCGACAATGTCGATCATCTCATGGCCGTCACCGATCGTATCCTGGTCCTCCGCCACGGCCGCTGCATCGCACAGCGCGTCACCGAGGAGACGGATCGCGAGCAGATCTTGGCCGCCTCGGTTGGTGCAGCGGACCAGCAGGAGTTGACGCCGATCATCTGGGCCCTGGACAGCTATTATCGGGCCAGGGAGCAGGCGGAGAAGCTCAGCAGCCGGCAGAAGGTGTTGGAGCGCGATCTTGGCGCACCGGAGTTGAACCGGCAGATCATCGACCAGTTGGCCGATCAGGTTAACGTGCTTGACCGGGCGAACGCGGCCCTACAGGAGGCACAACGCCGGCTGTTATCCGAGCTCGAGCTGGAGCGCAAGCGACTCGCCCGCGAGATCCACGACCAGGTCATCCAGGATCTGCTGGCGGTGGGCTATCAGCTGGAAGAGCTCGAGTCGGGCCCTGCCGTGACGCCCAGGCTCGAGGAAGAGCTGCAGAGCGTGCGGGCTGATGTGCGCAACGCGGTGAGCGACCTGCGCAACATCTGCGGCGAGTTGCGCCCGCCGACCATCGACAGCCTGGGGCTAGGACCGGCGCTGCAGTCCTTTGTGCACGAGTGGAGCAAGCGTACCGGCATTGCAGTCAGCATGGTGCTCGACCCTAATCTGGGACGCCTGCCGGAGTCGACTGAGTTGTCGATCTTCCGCATCGTGCAGGAAGGGCTCAACAACGTGCGCAAGCACGCCGCCGCGCAGCAGGTCGACATTCAGCTCAAGCATACCTCTCCTCGACGCCTCCTGCTCACCATCGCCGACGACGGCCGGGGCCTGGCTCCGGACTTTGATCCTTCGCAGCTGTCGGCCGAAGGACACTATGGGCTATCCAGTATCAGCGAGCGTGTGGCTCTCCTGGGCGGGCGTTGGAAGCTCCAGAACCGGCCCGAGGGGGGCGCACTCATCCAGGCCGAAATCCCACATCCGCGCATTGAGCCAACCTCCCCGGATAGCTGAGCTCACTGGACGGCGAGCGCGGCGTGCAGGCGCGGCGCCTGAGATAGGGGTTCCCCCCATTTCGGTTGAGGCAAGTCCGACACAGCCAATCCAATTTTTGGACTGCACGCGTTTTGGTAATCGTGTTATAATACACTCTGTGGGTCATCCGCCACCGGATGTTGGCGGACAACTCTGTGGCCCACGCGCAAACCCCATATATTCAATAGGAGGATTGTCGATGAAGTCCAAGTTCATGTTGATCGTCTCGCTGATTTTGATCGTGACCACGCTGTTTGGCTGCGGTGGTGCCGCGACGCCGGCGGCCGCCCCTGCCGCGCAGCAACCGGCCGCCGGTGGCGGAGGAGCAACCAAAGGGTCGGTCGGCGTCATCCTGCCGACCAAGGATGAGCCGCGCTGGCTGCAAGACCAGGCCGTCTTCCTCAAGGCCGGCTGGACCCCCCTGTTCAGCCAGGGTGACTCGGCCAAGGAAAAGGCCAACGTCGAGGCCTTGATCAGCCAGGGCATCAAAGTCCTGATCATTTGCCCGCAGGATGCTGTCGCCGCAGCCGCGGCCGCATCGGCTGCCAAGGCCGCCGGCATCAAGGTCATTTCCTATGACCGCCTGATCCGCGACACCGATGCCGTCGATTACTATGTGACGTTCGACAGCATGGCGGTGGGTGCGGCCTGGAGCGAGTACCTGATCAAGCAGGCCGGCGACACCAAGGGCAATCCGCTCTATCTGTATGCGGGTGCATCCACCGACAACAACGCCTTCATCTTCTTCGAAGGCGCCTGGGAGAAGATCCAGCCCAAGATCGCCGATGGCACCTTCGTCATCAAGAACTCCAGCGAGGCCGTCGCTCTCCAGGCCAAGCCCACGCTGACCCGCGATGAAGAGGCCAAGATCATCGGTCAGGTCACCACCAACTGGGACTTCAATACCGCTAAGGGCCTCACCGAGGCTAACCTGACCAAGGCTACCGCTGCCGACAAGGGCACCGTCTACATCCTCGGCCCCAACGATGGCACCTCTCGCGCCATCGCTGACGCCTTCGCCTCGGACAAGGAGGTCAAGAAGTACTTCGTCACCGGTCAGGACGCCGAGAAGGCCTCCGTCCAGTACATCATCGACGGCAAGCAGTCGATGACCGTCTTCAAGGACGTCCGCACCCTGGCGGCCGACGCCGTCGCCGCGGCCAATGCCTTCCTCGCCGGTAAGACCCCGGAGAAGACAACGACCTACAACAACGGTAAGATCGATGTTCCGGCGAAGCCGTCTGCGATCGTCACCGTCACCAAGGACAACGTCAAGGCAGCCTTGATCGACTCCGGCTATTACCAGGCCGGCGACTTCACGGGCTTGCAGTAACAGATCGTCCTTCCCCCTCTCCCGCAACCCTGAGCGAAGCGAAGGGCCGGGAGAGGGGGAGGCAGCCCTACCGAGGCAGGGTTATTGCGAACGCACTCTGCGGCTGATTTGCGCAAGTCAGCCGCAGTAGAACAGGGACAGAACTGGACCCTCATGTTTCACTTCGTCAGGAGTTAGCGCCATGCCTGAACAACCTCCCATCCTAGAGATGAAGAACATTACCAAGACTTTCCCCGGCGTGAAAGCGTTGAGCGACGTAAGCTTTCAAGTCGCCGCGGGTGAGATTCACTGCCTAGTGGGCGAAAATGGCGCCGGTAAGTCCACCCTTATGAAGGTCCTTAGCGGGGTGTATCCGCATGGTACATACGAGGGGGACATCCTTTTCAATGGGCAGGTGCAGAAGTTCTCGGGCATCGCCGACAGCGAGAAGGTCGGCATTGCCATCATCTATCAAGAGCTGGCACTGGTCCCCGAGATGACGGTCTACGAAAACATCTTCCTCGGCAATGAGATCAAGAGAGGCTTCACCGTCGACTGGAATGAGACCATCAAGCGGGCGACCGAAGCGATCAAGAAAGTAAAGCTTGACGTCAACCCGGGGACGAAGGTCAAGGATCTGGGCGTGGGCAAGCAGCAATTGATCGAGATTGCTAAGGCGCTGAGTAAGGATGTGAAATTGCTCATCCTGGATGAGCCGACGGCCGCCCTAAATGAGGATGACAGCGAGAACTTGTTGAACTTGATCCGTGAGCTGAAAGGGCACGGCGTCTCGTGCGTGATGATTTCGCACAAGCTGAAGGAAGTCATCGCGATTTCCGATACGGTCACAGTCCTGCGTGACGGCCAGACGATTCGCACCCTGGATGCTCACAAGGGCGAAGTGACCGAACCTGTGCTGATCAAGCACATGGTCGGCCGCGAAATCAACAATATCTACCCGCAACGGCGGCGCAGCCTGTTCAGTGCTACGGCCGCCGTCGTAGAGGAAGCCAATGCGGCCGGCGTAAAGGTCATATCGTATGACCGGCTGATCACCGACACCAAGGCGGTGGACTACTATGTGACCTTTGACACCCCTGCCGTCGGAGCACAGCAGGCGCGGTACCTGGTCGACCATGCGACGGGCAAGGGCAATCCTTTGTATCTATACGCTGGCGCCCCGACTGACAACAACACTTTCTTCCTCTTGCAGGGCGCATGGGGTGTTTTGCAGCCCAAGATCGCCGACGGCACTTTCGTCATCAAGAATTCAAGCCAGGCTGTCAGCCTCCAGGGGAACGCCGTCCTGACGCGCGAGCAGCAGAACGCGATTGTTCGCCAGGTCACCACCAACTGGGACCCCCATACTGCCAGGAACCTGGCGCAATCCAATCTGGCTCTTGCCAGCGCGGCCGACAAAAGCAATGTCTTTGTCCTCGCCCCTAACGACAACACCGCGCGCGCGATTGCCGATGTGTTCGCTGCCGACCAGGACGTCAAGAGCTGCCTGATTACCGGCCAGGACGCCGAGGAGGCTTCCGCCCAATACATCAGGGACGGCAAGCAGTCCATGACAGTCTTCAAAGATGTGCGCAGCCTGGTGCAGACCGCAGTCGACGCTGCCGTAGCTCTGCTCAGGGGCCAGGTCCCTGCGGTCAACGGCAGTTACAACAATGGCGCGATCGATGTCCCCACGCTTCAGTCTCCGGTTGTCTCGGTAGACAAGGCGAATGTCAAGGCAACCCTGATCGACTCTGGCTACTACGGGGGCGCGGATGCTGCCGGCGCTTCACATGCGCCTGCGTCTTCGGGCAATCCCGTCGTAGGGGTCGTCCTTCCAACCCAGGATGAACCGCGCTGGATCCAGGATCAAAAGCGCTTCCAGAATGCCTTCCGAGCGGCCGGCTACAACGTCGAAATCCTGTTCAGCCAGGGCGACGCGGCCAAGGAGAAAGCCAATGTCAAGGCGCTGCTGAGCAAGGGCATCAAAGTTCTCATCATCTGCCCGCAGGGCGGCGGAGAGATCGTGCTCGAGGTCAAGAACTGGCACGCCTTCGATCCTGCCTTGGGACGGGAGATCCTCCACGATGTGAACTTCAAGGTCAGGAAAGGCGAGATCGTCGGCGTCGCTGGCTTGATGGGATCCGGACGGACCGAGCTGGCCCTGAGCCTGTTTGGCAATTCGAAAGGTTACCGGACCAACGGTGAAATGTGGGTCGGAGGCAAGGAGCAGCACTTCGGCCACCCGCACGACGCCATTGAAGCGGGCGTGGCCTATGCGACCGAGGACCGTAAGGCTGCCGGCCTGATTCTGATCCAGGACGTCAAGCAAAACGTGACGTTGGCGAATTTGCAGGAAATCGCCCGTCGCGGCGTCGTCGACAGCAACGCCGAGATCAAAATAGCGGAGGAATACCGGCATTCGCTCAACATCAAGACGCCCAGCATCGAGCAGAAGGTGGGTAACCTCAGCGGCGGCAACCAGCAGAAAGTCTGTATTGCCAAGTGGCTGTTTGTCAAGCCCAACCTGCTGATCCTGGACGAGCCAACGCGCGGCATCGATGTGGGCGCCAAGTACGAGATCTACACGATTATGGCCAAGCTAGTCCAGGAGGGCATGAGTATCATCATGATCTCGTCCGAGCTGCCCGAGGTGCTTGGTATGAGCGACCGGGTGTACGTCGTCTCGGCAGGCAGGGTCACCGGCGAGCTGCCGATCGAGGAAGCGACTCAAGAAAAGATCATGCAGCTGGCTACAAGCTGATCAAGAACCAGCATGTGTTCGTCTTCCATCGTGACGAATGAGATGAGCCGCCACACGCCATCTCGCCGTATAGCACTATCGAAATCCCTGCCTGCAGGGTTCATGACACCAGGAGGCTTACGATGACTTCTCGTCAGGCTGATCAAGTCCAGACCAAGACGTCGCTCTTGCAGAGTCTGGGAAAAATGGTGCGGACGAACGCCCGTGACTACGGCATGTATATCGCCTTGGTCGTGATCGTGGCGTTCTTCACCATCCGTACGAGCGGCCTCTTCATCTCGCCCAGAAACATCGCCAACCTGATAAACCAGATGGGCTACATTGCCGTCCTGGCAACCGGCATGACGCTCGTCATCGTCATCCGGCACATCGACCTATCGGTCGGTTTTCTGTCAGGTTTCCTCGCTGCGATTGCGACCATCGGCATGGTGTCCTACCACCTGCCCTGGTACCTCGTCATACTGGTGTCATTGGCGATGGGCGTCGTAGCGGGAACGGTAACGGCCCTCCTGGTAGCGTGGGTGGGCATTCCGGCTTTTGTGGCCACGCTCGGCGGCTGGCTGGTTTACCGGGGGCTCTTGTCCCTGACGCTGGCCGGTTCGGGCACGGTCATTATTTCAGACGAAAACTTCAATGCGATCGGCAACGGCTACATTCCTGACATATTTCCTGCCGGCAGCGGATTTTTGCCGGGAATCCACAAACTGACGCTGCTCCTCGGCTTGGCAGCCATCGTCTTGTTCATTGTGAGCGAGATCAAGGGCCGCCGCAATAAGCAAGCCTACGGCTTTGAGGTTCTGCCGGAGACTTTGTTCGTCTTGAAGATGGTCTTTATCGCGGTTGTGCTCGCAGCCATTACCTGGGTGCTCTCGGGCTACAATGGCCTCTCCTGGACGGCCGTTATCATGTTGATCGTCGTAGCCGTATACCAGTTCATGACGACGCAGACGGTCCTGGGCAGGCACATTTACGCCATCGGTGGCAACCCGGAAGCCGCGCAGTTGAGCGGCATCAACGTCAAGCGCATTACCCTGTTTGTTTTCGCTTCGATGGGCCTTCTGACCGCCCTGGCGGGCATCTTGTTTGCGGCTCGCCTGCGGTCTGCGACGCCCACGGCAGGCAATGGCTTTGAGTTGGACGCCATCGCCTCGGCTTTCATCGGCGGCGCGTCGCCGGCCGGTGGTGTCGGCACGATCATGGGGTCGCTCATCGGCGCGTTGGTCTATATGTCCCTGACCAGCGGCATGAACCTCATGAACACCGACGCTTCCCTTCAGTACGTCGTCCGCGGCCTTGTTCTGGTGTTAGCCGTCATCTTCGACGTCACGACTCGGCGACAGAGCAGGTAGAGACATCTGCCGCGATGAGATCCTCCTCCGCCGAGGGTGACGCGACAGCCACCCAGGCGGCCTTGCAGCAGGCGTGCCAATTTGGCGGTGTCTGCAAGTGAGATGTTCAGGCCCCCGGTTTCGCTGAGAAACCGGGGGCCTCGGTTTATCCTCGTGCACCTCCCTCGGCGGGAAACAAGATTCTTGTTTCGATTCGTAGGGGGTTTTCCCCTATCTCCTCTTAAGGGTTATCCGACGCTCTGAATCGAGCAATGACGGTGTATTGATGCCGTGGCCGTGCTATTATTCACCAGGAGGTCATCTTACTGCCTGCTGGCGCCAGGCAGCCTTAAGGACCTGTTTGTGTCACCCCTTACACCCAATAGGAGGATCGAAGATGAAGTCCAAACTCTGGTTCATCGTTGCAATAACGATGATCGCGACCATGCTGTTCGGCTGCGCTGCGCCGGCTGCGCAGCCCACGGCCGCCCCTGCTGCCCCGGCCGCTGCGCAGCCGACGGCCGCTCCCGCTGCTGCGCAGCCGACCGCGGCTCCTGCTGCGGCCGGTGGCGAGAAGATCAAGGTTGGCTTGTCGTTTTCGGACTTTGCGACCGAGCGCTGGAAGGGTGAGCAGGTATTGATGGAGAAACTGCTCAAGGAGAAGGGCTACGACGTGGTCTGGCAGGAAGCGAACCACGATGTGAAGCTGCAGAACGACCAGATTGACAACATGGTGACGCAGGGTGCCAAGGCGCTGATCATCATCGCGGAAGACGGCGATGCGGCTGCGACCGCGGTGGACAAAGCCGCGGCAGGCCGGCGTGAAGGTGATTGCGTATGACCGGCTGATCAAGTCGACCAACATTTCGGCATACATCTCCTTCAACAACACGGAAGTCGGCCGGCAGGAAGCGCTGGGCGTGGTGAATGCGCTGAAGATGGACAGCGGCAAGTGGACGAAGGACAACCCCGTCAAACTGATGATGATGGGTGGCAGCCCGACCGACAACAACGCCATCCTGGTCCGCCAAGGGCAGGAAGAAGTGATCAAGCCGTATGTTGACAAAGGCCTGATCAAAGTCGTGGCCGACCAGTGGGTGGACAACTGGGATGCGGCGAATGCGCTGAAGATCATGGAAAACGTTCTGACGGCGCAGCAGAACAAGATCGATGCAGTTGTGGCGTCCAATGATGGCACGGCCCTGGGTGCGTTGCAGGCGCTGAAGGCGCAGAAGCTGGCCGGCATCGTGCCGATTTCGGGTCAGGATGCCACGGCGGATGGCTGCAACAGCATCGTGAAGGGCGAACAGACCGTCTCGGTGTACAAGGATACCCGGCTGCTGTCCCCGCTGGCTGTGGACCTGGCAGACAAACTGCTAAAGGGTGCGACCATCTCGGACCTCAAGCCGTACACCATGGCCGAGTTGACCAACGACAAGAGCAAGACGGGCGAGGTTCCCTGCCAGTTCCTGCCGGTGGTCCAGGTCACCAAGGACAACGTGTATGATCTGATCGTGAAGAGCGGGTTCCAGTCCTATGATGATGTCTACCGTGACATCCCGGCCGACCAGCGCCCGGCGAAGCCGGGAGAGGCAGCGGCTCCTGCTGCGGCCGGTGGCGAGAAGATCAAGGTTGGCTTGTCGTTTTCGGACTTTGCGACCGAGCGCTGGAAGGGTGAGCAGGTATTGATGGAGAAACTGCTCAAGGAGAAGGGCTACGACGTGGTCTGGCAGGAAGCGAACCACGATGTGAAGCTGCAGAACGACCAGATTGACAACATGGTGACGCAGGGTGCCAAGGCGCTGATCATCATCGCGGAAGACGGCGATGCGGCTGCGACCGCGGTGGACAAAGCCACGGCGGCCGGCGTGAAGGTGATCGCGTATGACCGGCTGATCAAGTCGACCAACATTTCGGCATACATCTCCTTCAACAACACGGAGGTTGGCCGGCAGGAAGCGCTGGGCGTGGTGAATGCGCTGAAGATGGACAGCGGCAAGTGGACGAAGGACAACCCCGTCAAGCTGATGATGATGGGTGGCAGCCCGACCGATAACAACGCCATCCTGGTCCGCCAAGGGCAGGAAGAAGTGATCAAGCCGTATGTCGATCAAGGCCTGATCAAGGTCGTGGCCGACCAGTGGGTGGACAACTGGGATGCGGCGAATGCGCTGAAGATCATGGAAAACGTTCTGACCGCGCAGCAGAACAAGATCGATGCAGTCGTGGCGTCCAATGATGGCACGGCGCTGGGCGCCCTGACCGCGCTGAAGGCGCAGAAGCTGGCCGGCATCGTGCCGATTTCGGGTCAGGATGCCACGGCGGATGGCTGCAACAGCATCGTGAAGGGCGAACAGACCGTCTCGGTGTACAAGGACACCCGGCTGCTGTCCCCGCTGGCGGTGGACCTGGCAGACAAACTGCTAAAGGGCGCGACCATCTCGGACCTCAAGCCGTACACGATGGCCGAGTTGACCAACGACAAGAGCAAGACGGGCGAAGTTCCCTGCCAGTTCCTGCCGGTGGTCCAGGTCACCAAGGACAACGTGTATGACCTGATCGTGAAGAGCGGGTTCCAGTCTTATGATGATGTCTACCGTGACATCCCGGCCGACCAGCGCCCGGCGAAGCCGTAACTAGAGGGTAACAGCCTGGGAATTGACCGGGGGCTTCGGCCCCGCGCAATGACCGGGTCACGAGACTCGAGAATGAGATGGGTCTCTCCACGAGAGGCCCATCTCGCCTGTCTTCGAGAATCCTCTCTCCTTACTCTTTGAAGGAGACGCATCTTATGAACGATGACATTATTCTCGACTTTCAGAACGTCACAAAGCAATTTCCGGGCGTTACGGCTTTGAGCGACGTGTCTATTCAGATTCGGCGCGGCGAGATCCACGGCCTCTGCGGCGAGAACGGAGCCGGCAAGTCAACCCTCATGAAGATCCTGTCCGGCGTCTATCCTTACGGCACGTATGAGGGCACGATCCTGTATGACGGCAAGGAACTCAAGCTCGGGGCTCGAGCAATCAACCAGGCTATCGAAGAGGGTATTGCCATTGTGTATCAGGAGCTCACCCTGATCCCCGACATGACGGTCGGCGAGAATGTCTACCTGGGCAAAGAGCCGATCGAGCACGGCTCGATCAACTGGGACAAGCTCTACGCTGATACGCAGCAAATCCTGACCAAGTATCACCTGGATATTCAGCCGCAGGCGATCGTCAAGCGCCTGGGCGTCGGCAAGATGCAGATGACCGAAATCGCCAAAGCGCTCTCCGAGAATGCCACGCGTACTGATTCTTGACGAGCCGACCAGCGCGCTCACCGAGGCCGAGATCGACAAGCTCATGGAGATCTTGCGGACGCTCAAAGAGCATGGGGTGACGTGCATCTACATCACCCACAAGATCGAAGAGTTTTTCCGTATCGGCGATACGATCACGGTCTTGCGCGACGGCAAGGTTGTGATCACCCAGCCCGCGCAAGGCCTTGAACGTGGAAAAACTGGTCAGCTATATGGTCGGGCGCGAGATGAACGAACGCTTCCCGAAGGGGAATCGTAAACCCGGCGAAGTGATCCTTGAGGTGCAGGACCTTCACGCTCAGGATCCTGACCAGGCCGGCCGCGAAGTGCTCAAGGGCGTGTCCTTTAACCTTCGCAAGGGCGAGATTCTGGGCATCGCGGGCCTGATGGGTTCCGGGCGCACCGAGCTGGTAATGACGCTCTTTGGCGAGTACGGCAAGATCACGCACGGCAAGGTGAAGATGGAGGGAGCAGGAGCTCAAGGTCAATAGTTCACGCCAGGCCATGCTGGAGGGCATCAGTCTGGTCCCCGAGGATCGGAAACGGCACGGGCTGGTTCTCATTCAATCGGTCTTGAAGAACATCTCCCTGGCGAACCTGGATCAATTCTCCTCCTGGCTCAGGATTGACGATAATGCCGAACTCAACGCGAGCATGCAGTACGCCAAGAGCCTGGCGATCAAGGCGCCCAACCTGCACGTTCCTTGTGATTCGCTCTCCGGCGGCAATCAGCAGAAGGTCGTCATCTCCAAATGGCTGATGTCCAAGCCCAAAGTACTTATCATGGATGACCCGACACGCGGCATTGATGTGGGCGCCAAGTATGAAATCTACAAACTCATGAACGATCTGACCGAGCAAGGTATTTCGATCATCATGATCTCGAGCGAACTTGAAGAAGTGCTCGGCATGAGCGATCGGGTCATGGTCATGCACGAAGGCAGTTCCACCAGCACGCTCGACATCGCCGATGCGACGCAGGAGAAGATCATGGCGTTAGCCACCGGCATCGCCTAAATTATATTTCAATTCAAGAGGTGGTCTCCATGAGCGCAATCTCATCGACACAGAGTGCGTTTCCCGATATCGCCAAGCGGTTCCGCGCAAATCTCCAGACGTACGCCCTCATTTTTGCCACGATCCTTATCTGGGGGTTTTTCTTTGCTGTGACGGATGGGGCGTATCTGTCGCCGCAGAACTTCTCGAACCTGTTCCGGCAGATGACGGTCACGGCCCTTCTGTCCTGCGGCATGGTCCTGGTCATCGTGACCGGCGGCATTGACCTGTCAGTGGGCAACTTCGCCGGCTTTGTATCCGTGGTCGTCGCCAAGTTCCAGGCCAATATATGGACAGACATCTTTCCGGGCCAGGTGGTCTTGCCCACGATCCTGTCTGTGATCGTCGGGCTGGCCGTGGGCATCCTGTTTGGTATGATTCAGGGTTCCGTCATCGCCTACTTGCGAGTTCCTGCGTTTATTGTCACACTCGGCGGCATGTGGGTATTCAAGGGCGCGCTTCTCATCGTAACCGAAGGGAAGACCATTCCGGCGAATCAGCCCGTCTTTTCGCAAATCGCCCAGGGTTATCTGCCTCCTCTGGTTGGATGGATCTTTGCCGCCGTGATTGTGGCTTTTCTTCTCTACAATATGGTCAACAGTCGCCAGAGGAAACGCCGGTATGGCTTTGAGCTGGCTCCCCTTTACGTGGATCTTCTCAAGACAGTCCTGTTTGCAGCGATAGTGGTCGGATACGTGTTCTACGTGAACCGGTACCACGGAATCCAGATGCCCGTGCTTCTCCTGGCCATTGTTGCCGTCGCGATCGCATATATCTCGAATAATACGCGTTTCGGGCGCCATGCCTACGCGATCGGCGGCAATCGTGAGGCTACCAGGCTATCCGGCGTCAACATTAACAACAACATCTTCAGGATCTTCGTGTTGATGGGATTTCTGTGCGGCGTTGCCGGCATTGTGCTGGCCTCCTACGTGGGCTATGGCACGATCGCGGCCGGGTATGGCTACGAGCTCGACGCGATTGCGGCGTGTATCCTAGGCGGCACCTCTCCATTGGGTGGCGTGGGCACGATCTTCGGGGCGATGGTCGGGTCTCTCATCATGGCGAGTCTCACCAACGGCCTTCAGATCATGAATGTCCCGGCCGCCTGGCAGTACCTGCTCAAGGGGGTGGTCCTGGTCCTGGCTGTGTACGCCGACGTGTATCTGAAGAAGAACCGGTGATGCGCCTGCGCCAAAAAACACGATGGAGGCTCCTTCCATGACAGCCTACCTGCTCGGCATCGACGTCTCGACGACGGCCACCAAAGCATTGCTGATCGACGAAACGGGAGGCGTCGTGGCTGTGGCTGCGGCCGAGTATCCGTTTGAGACGCCGCGACCACTTTGGAGCGAGCAGGATGCGGCGCTCTTTTGGGATGGCACGGTCAAGAGCGTACGCGCTGTGCTGGCGAAATCGGGCATCTCGGCCGCTGACATCGCGGGAGTGGGCCTCACCGGGCAGATGCACGGCCTGTGCGCGTTGGACGCTGCAGGCGCGCCCCTCCGCCCCTGCATCCTCTGGAACGACCAGCGCACGGCGGCCCAGTGTGCGGAAATTACGCGCCGCGTGGGCCCGGCCCGGGTGCTTCAGCTCACCGGCAACCCTGTGCTCACCGGGTTCACCGCGCCCAAGATCCTGTGGATGGCGCAGAACGAGCCGGAGTTATACGGCCGGATCGCTCATGTGCTGCTGCCCAAGGACTACGCGCGCTACCGGCTTACCGGCGAGTTCTTCGGTGAGGTTTCCGATGCGTCGGGCACCTCGCTGTTCGATGTGGGGCAACGACGCTGGTCAGATGAGATGCTGGCCGCACTGGAGATTCCGCGGAGCTGGCTGCCGCAGGTGACCGAATCGCCGGTTGCCAGTGCACGTATCAGCGCGGCCGCCGCAGCCGCCACGGGACTCATCGCAGGAACGCCAGTGATCGGTGGCGGCGGCGATCAGGCCGCGGCAAGCCGTAGGCACGGGGATTGTCGAGGAGGGCATCATCTCGGTTACGGTGGGCACGTCAGGGGTGGTGTTCGCCCAGTCTGACGCCTACCGCGTGGAGCCGGCAGGGCGGTTGCACGCCTTCTGCCACGCAGTGCCGGGCAAGTGGCACCTGATGGGCGTGATGCTTTCGGCCGCGGGCAGCTTCCGCTGGTTCCGAGATGCGGTCGGCCAGCACGAGCGGTTCCTGGCCGAGCAGACCGGCCGGGACGTCTACGATCTCCTCACGGAGGAAGCGTCCCAGGCGCCGGCCGGCTGCGAGGGGTTGCTTTTCCTGCCCTATCTCACCGGCGAGCGCGCACCCCACCCCGATCCGCTGGCACGCGGTGCGTTCGTCGGACTGACCGTGCGGCACGGCAAGGCGCACCTGGCGCGCGCGGTGCTGGAAGGGGTCAGTTACGGGCTGCGCGACTCCCTCGAGCTCATGAAGGCGCTGGGCCTGACAACAACCCAGGTGCGGGTTTCGGGCGGCGGGGCGCGTAGCTCTCTGTGGCGCCAGATCCTGGCGGATGTGTTCAACACCGAGATCGTCACGGTGAACGTGACCGAAGGTGCGGCTTTCGGTGCGGCGCTGCTGGCAGGTGTGGGCGCTGGGATCTACGATAGCCCGCAGGATGCGTGCGCCCGGACCATCAAGATTACGGGCAGCACAACCCCAGGCGCGGATGCCCGCGTGTACGAGGCTTACTATCCGCGCTACCGGGCACTGTACCCCCTGCTGGCCGGAGAGTTCGCAGAGCTGGCACGTTTGGGCTGACGCCTGGTCAAACACAGGCAGTCAAGAAGGCAATGATGGCATAGAACGGGGTATCGATTTGGCGTCTACCCAGGACCTTCAGGAATACCTGAGAAATGCAGCCGCGCGTAGCCATGAGGTCTATGCGTGTCCTCCGTTCCATCTCTACCTTCATGAGACGGACGATTTTCGGTTCTTCAACTATGCGATCCCGGATCATCCCCTGGAAGCGCTGACCGCGGAACAACTCGGCGCCTTGCGCAGCGCCTTCGCGGCTCACGAGCGCACTCTGCGGTTCGAATTTCTCCACGAATATGCCCCGCTGCTGGGAGCGGCGCTGGACGCATTCGATGTGCCGTTGGAGGGGGAGAACCCCTTGCTGGTTTGTACGGCGGAGACGTGGGCCGCCATGGCGCCACCTGCGGGGCTGCTGTGTTTGCGCCTTGGGCCGGACTCAGCAGAGCGTGATCTGACAGACTACATTGAGACCCAGAGCCGTGGTTTTGGCGATGAGGGGCGGGGTGCAACACCCGCGCGCATCGAGGACCTGCGCACGCGGCTCAGGCTTGGCAACGGCGCCTTTTTAGCCCGGTTGGGTGCGGAGGCAGTCGCTGCCGGCGCATACGCCGTCCCCCTTGACGGCTTCACCGAGTTGGTCGGCATCGCCACTTTGCCCGAGCACCGCCGGCGGGGTATCGCCGGCGCGCTGACCGCAGTCCTCGCAGACGATGCGTTTGCACGCGGCGTGCACACCGCCTTCCTGACTGCCGCGGACGAAGACGCCAGCCGGGTGTACCAACGGTCGGGATTCCGTCGGGTTGGGACCGGGCTGGCGTATGGGGATCCCTAACTGTCTACGTGAACAGCGGCGTCATCTCGCGTTCCTGCACCAACTTCTGCATCTCGTCGTCGGATGGACGGCGAACGAAACGGCTCGCCGCATCCAACACCTTTGGAAGCAGGTCCACGTCCCCCGCGGTGTTGAGGAATACCCCTTCCTGCCCCAACACGAACCACACCGCCCGGTCGAGATCGGCCTGATCCTCCAGCGTCTCATACCAGGTCGCGCGCGTCTTGGGCTTCTCCCCCCAGGGGCCGACAGCCGCGGACTTGATGATCTGCACCGCGACGTTCCGCTTCAGGCACAGGCGGCGCAGCGCGTCGAAGTTGCGGCGATACGCCTCGTTTTGGTGTAACAAGTAGTTGTAGGGCAGTAGGACCGCGTCGAAGTCGTGCTTTTCGAGGCTGCGCAGGTGCATGCGCGGCGCGGCCAGCTCGTGCCCCGTCACGCCGACAAAGCGGGTCAACCCTTGAGCCTGGGCTTCCAAGACCGCCTCCAGGGCGCCATCCGGCCCCATCGCCGTCTGCCACTCGCCCTCATCGATCAGGAAATGCAACTGCAACAGGTCGACGTGGTCGGTCTGCAAGCGGTCCAGCGAGCGGCGAAACTCGTCCCACGCCTTCGCTTTGGTGCGCTCACCGGTCTTCGTCGCAAGGAAGAAGTGACTTCGGTGTTCCCGCATCCACGGTCCGATGCGGTCCTCCGCCTGCCCGTAGGAGGCCGCCGTGTCGATGTGGTTTACGCCGTACTGCAACAGCACGTCCAGGGTGCGGTCCGCTGTGTCCTGCGACACCCGCCCCAGGGCGGCTGCGCCAAAGAGCGCGCGCGAGCTCATGTGCCCCGTGCGCCCAAATGCTGCCCTCGCGATCATGCTACTCTCTCCTGATGCGTGTTTCCGTCGTTCTGCCTTTACTGGATTGCTTGCCTTCTGTGGTTATGTCTTTCCGTAGTCGTAGAACCCCCTGCCGCTTTTACGACCCAGCCACCCTGCGCTAACCATGCGGCGGAGCAGGGGCGGCGCGGCGAACCGGGGGTCCTTTGTCTCATCGAACACCGCGTCCGCGATGAACAGGGTCGTGTCCAGCCCGACGAAATCCAGCAGCGTGAAAGGACCCATCGGATGGTTGAGCCCCAGGCGGATGGCTGTGTCGAAGTCCTCCTTCGTCGCCACACCCTTTTCGAGCTCGGCAATGGCCTGAAGCAAGTAGGGGATAAGGAGCAGGTTGACAATGAAGCCCGGCGTGTCCTTGCTTACAACGATGGTCTTGCCCAGGCTTTCGCCGAAGGCTCTGGCCGCCCCGAATGTCTCGTCGCTGGTCAGGACCGTGCGCACCATCTCGAGCAGGGGCATGACCGGCACGGGCTGCATGAAATGGAGCCCCAACACCCTGTCCGGCCGCTTGGTGGCGGCGGCCATATCCGTGATGGCCAGGGAAGAGGTATTGGAGGCGAGGATCGTGTGAGGCGGAGCGCATGCGTCAAGTTCGGCGAACACTTTGCGTTTAAGGTCCAGCTTCTCGGTGATGGCCTCGATCACCAGGTCGCATTCGCGCATGTCATCGAGCCGGGTTACGCCCATGATGCGGGCCTGCGCTGCATCCCGGTCCTCAGCAGACAGTTTGCCCTTGCTCACTGCCCGATCCATCGATCCGTTGATGCGCTTCATACCGGCCTGCAGCAGATCGCCGTTGACTTCCTGGACGACGACTGTATACCCTGATTTGGAGCACACCTCGGCAATGCCAGCGCCCATCAGGCCGCATCCTACAATACCCACGCGTTCGATCGACATGATTGGCCCTCCTTGGCTCGTCAAGTGGCGAACGATGACAGCACCAGTATAGCGGTTTGCCGGGAGCGTGACAAGCTCGCGCGTACTGCATCAAGGCCTCCGGCAACTCAGCTAATTAAACGAAATAGTTGATCTGCACGCCCGCTTACTGACGTATGCTCGCCGGGATGCGATGTTAGTGCTCCTGAGTGAGATTCTTAAGAAGGAGAGAGTCATGAATCGGGCAAATAGCAGGGCCGGTTTCCTGCGCCGGCTAACCGTGTTGACGATAGTTGTGAGCGCCGCGGTGATCATCTCCGCCTGCGCAGCTCCTACAGCCGCGCCCAGTGCGCAGACCGCGGCCACGCAGGCGCCAGCAGCCTCCCAGGCTCCCGCGCCGACTGACGCACCGATGGCGACCGAAGCCCCCACGAATGCTCCCGCGGCGACGGATGCACCAGTCGCAACGGAAGCGCCGACCGAGGCGCCTACAGAAGCCGCCAACCAGGTCCCTG
Source organism: uncultured Chloroflexia bacterium (assembly GCA_963774265.1). Lineage (GTDB taxonomy): Bacteria > Chloroflexota > Anaerolineae > CG2-30-64-16 > CG2-30-64-16 > JALOOB01. The sequence goes on from CAVZDU010000001.1 coordinate 1,484,721, forward strand.
CCGCGAGCTCGGGCGGCGCAGTCAGCTTCAGCAAGGATGTTGTGCCGATTATTGAGCAGACATGCATCAAGTGCCACGGTGGCTCGGATGGCATTAAGGGTGATTTGAGTATGAAAACCCATGCCGACCTCATGAAGGGCGGTCAGGACGGGGTGGTCGTCGTTCCTGGTGACGCAGCCAACAGCATGATGGTCAAGCTGATCACCGAGGGTAAGATGCCCAAGCGCGGGCCCAAACTGCCGCAGGAGCAGATCGACCTGATCGCACAGTGGGTGAATGAGGGCGCGCCGAACAATTAGGTGACAATTATCGGAGCACGAAGGCTCCTTCGTGCTCCGAACATCTGGTCCCTCTCGATTGCCCAATCCCCCCGCTCTGTTGTACAATCACTTTCAACCGGCCGCCACAACTCACTTTGCCCTGCGCCGGTTCAAAAAGAGTGCGCCTGCCTGGGACGAATCCCCGACGCGACTTCACTCATTGACGGCGGTTAATTCAGCTAGGCTTATGCAAATTACACTGGCCACGCGTATGCTCTTGCGGCGTTCCCTGATGCTTCAAGCGACGGGGGCCGCCCTTGCGGTAGGCGGCGCCGCCTACTACTTCACCCACCCTCAGACCGCGTTGCATCCGAGCTGCCGGAAGACTTGAAACAGGACGCTCAAAGCGTCACGCTCACCGCCACTGATGGCGCACGGTTGCACGGCACGTGGATTCCGGGCCGTGGGGTGAACGGCTTGCCGTTCGATCGCACCATCGTCCATCACCACGGCTACAATAGTTGTGGCGGCGTGCTGCTTGCCAGGCGTGCCTTTTTCCAGCGGACTGCCGTCCCTCTGCCGTGGACCGAGCAGCAGGAGTCGCTGTGTGCCTGGCCCGTGGTATACGAAGGCTTGCAAAGGGGTTACAACTTTCTGCTGATCGATGCACGCGCACACGGCGAGTCCGGCGGCGCATGGGACCCTACGGGCGTGCAGGCAGTGTCCGACGCGGCCAAGTGGGCGTGCTGGCTGCGCGAGACGCATACCCAACTCTGGGCGGGGCTGTGGGGCAATTCCTTTGGAGCAGCGGTCGGGCTCGGGCTCGCCTTGCGGCCATCCGGCGGCGGGTACGATGCCATGGTGCTGGATAGCCCGGTAGTCACCTCCGAGGGCGTCTATTCTGGTGTGGTGGCCGCGCCGTTGTATGCCGCCATCCAGCCGGTGCTTCAGCGGGTGGGCAACCACACACTTTATCCATCACTCCAGGCGCATCGGCCCTGGATGCCCATCCTGTTGATTCATGGCGTCGAGGACGGGCATGTGCCCGTCTGGCAGAGCGAGCTTGCCTACGAATCGATCCAGGATCCAGATGATCCGGATCGGGCCGGCCTATGGCTGGTGCCCGGCGCCAAGCACTTGCAGTCGTTGGAGGTTGCGCCGGAAGAATACGTCAAGCGCACCCTGGATTGGTTCGACAAGTGGATGTAGTTGGAGGCATTTTTTGAATAAGTCCCTCGTCGGCATCTTGCGCTGGCTTATTGCGTTAGCCATGCCGGTCTTTATCGTCTTGATGTGGCTGCGGATCGTTTGGAACCCGTGGTTTGTGCAGTGGGAATACGGCAAGCCGGACTTCCCGCCCGATACTTACGGATTTGCGAACGAGCAGAGGATCGGGTACGTCCTGCAGTGGGTGGATTACTACAACAGCAGCACATCGCCCGAGGCCGGCGCGCAGGCCTTCGCGGCGCTGCGCATGCCGGGTACGGACCAGCCGCTTTACTCCCCCTACGAAGTCAGCCACATGGTGGACGTGCGGCTCCTGACTGACACACTCTGGCGGCTCCTGCCCGTGGCAGGCGTCATCGTCGTCGGTGGGTTGCTCCTGCTGCTCATCCGCGGGCGCACGCGGCGCGACGGCTACGCGGCGCTCTACGTAGGCGGGCTGATCAGCACGGTGCTGCTTCTGGCGGTCATCTTGTTTGTTCTGCTGTCCTGGCGGACCTTCTTCGTTACCTTGCACGATGTCTTCTTCCCGCCCGGCACCTGGCAGTTTGACTGGACCAGCACGCTGATCCGTATCTTCCCGGACCGCTTCTGGTTCGATGCTGGCGTGTTGCTGGTGGGTGGTGCGTTGGTTGTCAGCGTGATGGTGACATTGGCGGGCTATCTATTGGGCCGGCGCACAAGGGTCTAAGGAGATTCATGGCACATCAAGCGAAGATTACTCGCCTGCGTGATCTCAAGTATTCTTCGGGCCTGGGTGGGGGTGAAGAGCGCATTAAGGCGCAGCACGCCAAGGGTAAGTTGACGGCCCGCGAGCGAGTTGATCTGCTGCTCGACAAAGGTTCCTTCACTGAGCTTGATCGCTTCGTCGTTCAGCGCGGGGGGAGACGAGCGATTTCGGAAAAGCGGGCCAGCCGATGGGTGACGGCGTGGTGACCGGCTACGGCACCATCGACCGCCGGCTGGTCTACGTCTATTCGCAGGATTTCACGGTGATTCGGCGGCTCGCTGGGTGAGGCCCATGCAGAAAAGATCTGCAAGGTCATGGACCTGGCGATGAAGAACGGCGCGCCGGTGATCGGCCTGAACGATTCCGGCGGCGCGCGCATCCAGGAGGGCGTCTTCTCGCCTGGGCGGGTATGCCGACATCTTTCTGCGCAACACGCTGGCGTCGGGCGTCGTCCCGCAGATCAGCATGATCATGGGACCCTCTGCCGGCGGTGCGGTCTACTCGCCGGCCATCACCGACTTCATCGTCATGGTCAAGGACACCAGCTATATGTTCGTGACCGGGCCGGATGTGGTGAAGACGGTGACACACGAGCAGGTGTCAGTTCGAGGAGTTGGGCGGCGCGCTGACCCACGCGTCCACTCAGCGGCGTGGCTCATTTCGCGGCCGATGGCGAGGAGGACGCCGTCTTCCTGGTCCAGAAGCTGCTGAGCTACCTGCCCTCCAACAACATGGAGGACCCGCCCATCATGCGCTCGGACGACGACCCTCTGCGCACCGATGAGGCGTTGGAGAGTGTGATCCCCGAGGAGCCGAACAAGCCCTACGACATGCACGAGGTCATCAGCAAGGTCGTGGACAACGGCGAGTTCCTGGAGATCATGCAGAACTGGGCGGGCAACATCCTCATCGGCTACGCGCGGCTCGACGGTCGCACGGTGGGCATCGTCGCGAACCAGCCAGCCGTGCTGGCCGGCGTGCTCGACATCAACGCCAGCATCAAGGCGGCGCGCTTCGTCCGTTTCTGCGACTGCGTTCAACATCCCTATCGTCACGTTCGTGGACGTGCCCGGCTTCTTGCCCGGCACTGTGCAGGAACACGGCGGGATCATCCGCCACGGCGCCAAGCTGATCTACGCCTATGCCGAGGCGACCGTGCCGAAGCTGACCGTGGTCACGCGCAAGGCCTACGGCGGCGCCTATTGCGTTATGATCGTCCAAGCACATGCGCGGCGACATCAACCTGGCCTGGCCCATCGGCCGAGATCGCGGTCATGGGACCGGATGGCGCGGTGAATATCGTCTTCCGCGCGAAATCGCCTCCTCGTCCGACCCCGAGGAAACGCGGGCGCAACTGGTGGCCGAGTATCGGGAGAAGTTCGCCAATCCCTACGTGGCTGCATCGCGCGGCTATCTCGATGCAGTGATCGAGCCGAACGAGACTCGCCCGCGGCTGATCAACGCGCTGGAGATGCTGCAGAACAAGCGGGACACGAACCCGCCCAAGAAGCACGGGAATATTCCGTTGTGATTTGCCGATGTTCAAGAAGATTCTGATCGCCAATCGCGGCGAAATCGCCGTCCGCGTCATCCGGGCGTGCCAGGAGCGCGGGCTCACGACCGTGGCCGTCTATTCCGATGCCGATCGGGCCGCGCTGCACGTGCGCTATCGCCGACGAAGCGTACCGCATCGGCCCGCCGCCGGCGCGCGAGAGCTACCTGAACATCCCGGCGATCATCGCGGCGGCGCAGACGGTCGGGCGCGGAGGCCATCCATCCCGGCTACGGCTTCCTCTCGGAGAACGAGGAGTTCGCGCAGGCCGTGCTGGACGCCGGCCTCGCGTGGGTTGGCCCGTCGCCGGCGGCCATCCGGGCGATGGGCGACAAGGTGGCAAGGCGCGCCGCACGATGATCGCGGCCGGCGTGCCGGTGGTGCCGGGCAGCGATCCCGCGGGATGTGACGCGTCCACCGGGCTGAGCGACGGCGAGGCTGTCCGCGGCCGCGGAGGAGATCGGCTACCCGGTGCTGGTCAAGGCGTCGGCCGGCGGGCGGCGGCAAGGGGATGCGCGTGGTCAGCGAGCCGGCCGAGCTGCTCGCGGCCTTGGCGGCCGCCCGCCGCGAGGCGCTCAGAGTGCGTTCGGCGACGACACCGTCTACCTCGAGAAACTGATCACCCGCGCACGGCACGTCGAAATCCAGGTGCTGGCCGACAGCTACGGCAACTGCGTCCACCTGGGCGAGCGCGAATGCTCGATCCAGCGCCGGCACCAGAAGCTGATCGAGGAGTCGCCGTCGGTGGCCGTGACGCCCGAGCTGCGCGCGCGAGATGGGCGCGGTCGCGGTGCGCGCCGCCCAGGCGGTCGGCTACAGCAACGCCGGCACCGTCGAGTTCCTCCTGGACCGGTCCGGCAACTTCTACTTCCTCGAGATGAACACCCGGCTTCAGGTCGAGCACCCGGTCACCGAGCTGGTGACCGGCATCGACATCGTCAAGGAGCAGTTCGCCATCGCCGTCGGGACGCAAGCTGCGCTGGACGCAGGATGAGATCACGTTCAAGGGCCATGCCATCGAATGTCGCATCAGCGCCGAAAATCCGTATAATAACTTTCTGCCGGAGGCCGGGCGGATCACCAGCCTGATCGAGCCGACCGGGCCGGGCGTGCGGCTGGAGAGCGGCATCTATGCCGGCTGGGAAGTCAGCCTGTATCTACGATCCGCTGCTGGCGAAGCTGAGTCGTCTGGGGCGAGACCCGGCCCGAGGCGATCCTGCGGATGCGCCGCGCGCTGGACGAGTATCGCATCGGCGGCATCCACACGACGATTCCGTTCCACCAGCAGGTGATGGACAGCATCGGCTTCCAGTGGGGCCAGTTCGACACGCAGTTCGTCGATGGGCCGGACGGCTTCCGCATGTCCGCTGCGCCCAGCCGTGACCTGGCGCAGGTGGCCGCGGTGGCCGCGGCGCTGGTCGAGCACGAACAGGAGCCAGCAGGCCGTCATCCTGGGCACGCCGTGCGACGGGGAGGGCGTCCGTGTGTCGCCGTGGAAGCAGATCGCGGCGCCGGCCAGCGGTCCGGCACAGGACGACATGAAGTATTTCGCCACGGTCAACGACCAGACTTACGAAATCGACATCGACCACCACGGCCGGGTGACGGTGGATGGCATGGAGCTGGCCGCCGACATGCAGGCTGGTGGGCGGAACCAACCTCTACTCGCTGCTGCTGAATAACATCTCTCACGAGGTCGTGCTCGATCCCGACAACGACAAACAGGGCACCTATGGCGTGATGGACGGGCGGTCTGCGCTACGTGGTGAAGGTGCAGGACGAGCGTTCGCGGCGGCTCGCGCTGGTCGATCGCAGCCTTGCGACCGCCAGACGGCGAGTTGTCGATCAAGGCGCCCATCCCGGGACTGGTGGTCAAGGTGGCCGTTGAGCCCGGTCAGGAGGTGGCCGAGGGCGATACGTTGATCATTCTGGAAGCCATGAAGATGGAGAATGAGCTGCGCGCACCCCGTGCAGGGGTCGTGCTCGAAGTCAAAGTTGATCCCGGCGCCCAGGTCGCGTTGGGGCAGGCAATGGTCTCGTTGAGATAGCATGGGGAGAGTCACCTATGAAGCATACCGCAAATACACTTGAGATCAACCACAGCGACGTCCCGATCCGGTTATTCGAATCGGACCTCCTGGAATTCTTCACACATATCACCCCACTCGCCATCACAATTATCTGGGCGCCGGTGATCATCTTTTTCTTGGCGCGCTCAATTGTGAAATTGGGTCCCGGCCAAAGTTGGGCCCCTATCCCGCTCGGATTGCTCATCGGCCTGTTCCTGTGGACGTTCGCCGAGTATACTCTCCACCGCTTCGTCTTTCATTTTGACCCGAAGTCGGAGCGCGTGGCCAAGATCTGGTTTATGTTTCACGGCGTCCACCATGCTCAGCCACAACTCAAAACGCGGCTCGTCATGCCGCCTGCGTTGAGCATTCCCCTGGCGATTCTGTTCTACTTCATCTTTGACCTGGTGTTTGGTCGCTTGCTTGGCGGACCGCAGTGGGTTGATTCGCTCTTCGCCGGGTTTATGATTGGCTACCTCGTGTACGATCTGATTCACTATGCGACGCATCATTGGCCCATACGCGGGGGCTATCTGAAGTATCTCAAGCGCTATCATATGATGCATCATTTCAAGACCCCCAGCGCCCGCTATGGCGTGAGCTCACCCGTATGGGATATGGTGTTTGGGACAAAGCCGCAGTAGCCTGACTTGCATCACGTGTCAAGCCAAATGATAATGTTACCGAGAGGTAGTCGTTGGGCCAAGTGATAATGTTACCCGGCCAGCTCCTTTCGTTAGGGTTTCCATCAGGATCGTCGTAGCAGGGGCTGTGGGTATGTGGGCAACTCGCAGCGCAGCGGAGAGTTGTCCACATACCCACAGCCCACGGTTAGGCGGCCAGCCGGAGAGCTGACTGATAGTCAGCCGGTAGTCCGGTCGGCTGTGCGAGAATCGTGGCCGCCGCGCGCACATCGACCGGACCCGCCGCTAACGGCAGTGCGGCGATCGCGTCGATGAGTTGGTAAATCTCCTGGCGTAGCCGGCGCGGATTCGTCTGTTGCCGCAGTTGCGCCAGCTGCGCTTGCCGTTCTGGGGCGATCCTCTGGGCGGCACAGACCCGCTCGAAGGGCGTTTGGGCCACATCATAGCGCCGCGTGAGATGGGGGCGCTGACCTTCCGCCGCCACGCGCATCTTGGCGACGATGTGTAGGACCGGCTGGAAGAAGTTGTAGTACAGCCACATTTTGTCGTAGAGCTGATTCACGAGCGCCACCTGGGCTAAGCTGTCGAGCCGGTCGAAGCCCAGGTAGGCTCGCACCAACGAGTGGTTCTTCTGCTCGACAAAGCGGTTGTCGTTTTTCTGCCAGGGTCGGCTGCGCGAGAGATGCAGGCCCGGCACCTGGTCCTTGAAGAAGCGCCAGACATGGTGGTTGAGGAACTCCGACCCGTTGTCAGGATGCAATTCCAGCAAGGTGAAGGGCAGGCGCGTCAGGATGCGCCGGAAGCCGGCCTCCATGATCAGCCCGCTGCGGCCCAGCACGGCGACGCGTTCGCTCCAGCCGGTGGCCACGTCGACCATCTGCAAGGTGTGCAGGTAGTCGCCGGAGGCACTCGGCCCGCAGTGATGGACCAGGTCGACCTCGCAGTGCCCCGGCTCGCCGATATCCCAGGGGATGCGCTGGGCCGGGATCTGGCGCAGGATTTGCAGGGCGCGTTCTGGGCCGCGCCGGGGCAGCCGGTGTTCGTCTTGGCGCATGCGTTTGAGGATGCGTTTGACCGTGCGCACGCTGATCTGGCCTAGTTGCGCCAGCACTGGCTCTGAAACGACCAGCTCACCATGCGTCATCAGCAGCCGCGCCGTCGGCAGCAAGCTGGGCGTCAGTCGTTCCGCACAAATGTAATCCAGGCTCTCGGCAATGACGCGGATCGCATCGTCTACCGCGTGGCTGTAGGTGCGCCCACGTTGGCGGTGCCGTGCGCGGCGCACCGGCTCCGCTTTCATGAGCCGAATCAGGCTCTTGCGGTGCAACTCGGTCACGTGGACCATCTCATCCAGCAACCGGCTGCGCTCGCTACGGTGCGCCTGCACATAACGCAGACGCATGCGCAGCAGATACTTGCGGCGTTCGTTGATTGTCATTTTGTCTTCAGCAGGCATAGGCCCTCGGTAACATTTTCATTTGGCCTAACTATACCTGCTTCGGTAACATTTTAGCTGGCCTAACGCGCATCATTGACGCCAGCCTACAAATCATTTATCCTTGCCACGATGACCGGCGCGTTGGGAACCATCCCTTCAAGGGACTCGGCGCCGGTCGTTTAATTGGGTCCCATCCCCTTCGGGGGACGCGCAGGAGTGAACCGTGAACATACTAGGTGACCTACCATTCCAAATCGACGTTCCCGCTCTGCTTACAGACATGCGCGTGCGGCCCGGCAGCCGTCACGAGAGCGAGATTCTGACGCTGGTCGACGAGGCCCAGGGGATCGCCCGACCCAAGGCGGGCTTCAAGCTAGTATTCATTGAGTCCAAAGGCATCGACACTATCGCGGCCGAGGGCGTCCAGTTCAAGAGCCGCGTGCTGCGGGTTCATCTGGACACGCTGGAGCGCTTTTTCCCTTACGTGTGCACCTCGGGTGTGGAGCTCCAGGCATGGGCCGACAGCTATCTCAACGACCTGTTGCTTGGCTTCTATGCCGATGCGATCAACCAGGTCGTATTGAAGAGCGCGTTTGGCGGCTTCATGGCCCACCTGGCCACCGCCTACGGCCTGGCCAACCCTTCTGTCATGAACCCAGGTTCGCTGGGCGATTGGCCGATTCAGGAGCAGTGGCCTTTATTCAGACTCCTCGGCGATGTGGAAGGCGATCTGGGCGTGCACCTGAAGGAGTCTTGCCTCATGGTCCCGACCAAATCGATCTCCGGCATCCTGTTCCCCACAGAAGAGACTTTCGCAAGTTGCCAGCTGTGCCCGCGGAGAACTGCCCGAACCGTCGCGCACCGTATGACCCTGGATTGTTCGACCGCAAGTTCAAGGCGCCGGTCGTTCAGGCAGAGACCGATCTGCCATTATGCTAATGTGGGAGAACGCATGACGACACTTGCAGATCGTAGAGCCGCTTGGGAGCACAAGAGCGTTGCCAAGGTGCTGGCGAAGGCGCCCGAACGTTCGCCTGAGTTCGAGACCTCGTCGGGCATCCCTGTCGAGCGCGTCTACACACCCGACCACGGGGCCGAGCTCTGCCCGGCGATCGGCGACGAGTATCTGGAGAAGCTGGGCCTGCCGGGCGATTATCCGTTCACGCGCGGTGTTCAGCCCACCATGTACCGGGGACGGTTCTGGACTATGCGCCAGTACGCCGGGTTTGGGACTGCCGCGGAAAGCAACCAGCGCTACCGCTATCTGCTCGGCCAGGGGCAGACGGGGCTAAGCGTGGCGTTCGACCTGCCTACACAGATCGGTTACGATGCGGATGATGCGCTGGCGCTGGGCGAGGTTGGCAAGGTTGGCGTGGCTATTTCGTCCCTGGACGACATGGAGACCTTGCTCGATCAGATCCCGCTGGACAAGGTTTCCATCTCCATGACCATCAACGCGCCGGCGAGTATCCTGCTGGCGATGGTGATTGCGGTGGCGCACAAGCAGGGCGTGGCGGAGAAGGCGCTGCGGGGCACCGTGCAGAATGACATCCTCAAGGAATACATCGCGCGCGGCACCTACATCTTCCCGCCGACTCCTTCCATGCGGCTGATCACCGACCTGTTCAGTTATTGTGCAACTAATGTGCCACACTGGAACACCATTAGCATTTCTGGTTATCACATCCGAGAGGCGGGAAGCACGGCGGCGCAGGAGATCGCTTTTACTCTGGCCAACGCCATCGAGTATGTGAAAGCGGCGATCGAAGCGGGGCTGAAGGTGGATGATTTCGGGCCGCAGCTCGCGTTCTTCTTCAACAGCCACAACAACTTTCTGGAAGAGGTCGCCAAGTTCCGCGCGGCGCGGCGTTTGTGGGCCAGGATCATGCGCGATCGGTTCGCGGCGCAGGATCCCAAGAGCTGGCAGCTGCGCTTCCACACCCAGACCGCGGGTTCCACGCTCACGGCTCAGCAACCGGAGAACAACGTGGTGCGCGTGACGTTGCAGGCATTGGCCGCGGTGCTCGGCGGAACGCAGTCGCTGCACACGAACTCGCGCGATGAGGCTTTGGCGCTGCCAAGCCAGGGCGCGGTCGAGGTCGCGCTCCGCACGCAGCAGATCATCGCGTACGAGTCGGGTGTGGCCGACACGATCGACCCGCTGGCAGGCTCGTACTACCTGGAGTCGCTGACGGATGAGTTGGAGAAGCGGGCGACGGCGTACATCGAGCGGATCGATAGCATGGGTGGCGCAGCCAAGGCCATCGAGGCCGGTTATATCCAGAACGAAATTCAGGACGCCGCATACGCCGCGCTGCGGAGCATCGAGAGCAGCGAGCAGGTCGTGGTCGGCGTCAACAAGTTCCAGCGCGGCCATGACGCGCTCCCATCGGATCTGCTGAGGATCGACGAGAAGGTGCAGGCCGAGCAAGTCGCGCGGTTTGCAGCAAGTGCGCGCGGGGCGTGACAATGCGGCGGTGGACGGTTGTCCTTGCTCGTATCAAGGCGGCGGCTCAGGATCCTGCCGCGCCGCTGATGCCGTTGTTCGTTGAGGCGGTCAGTGCGTACGCGACGCTGGGCGAGATCTGCAACACCCTCCGCAGCGTGTTTGGTGAGTACAGGCCATAGCAAGAATGAACAAACAACCGACGAGTCGTATGTGCTTCGTCTGCGGGGAGCGGAACCCGGCGGGCATGCACGTGCATTTTTATGAGCAGGAAGATGGATCGCTGCTGGCGAAGTTCGCCGGGGCGGACCATCACCAGAGTTACCCCGGCCGGATGCACGGCGGAGCGATCACGGCCATCCTGGACGAGACGATCGGCCGTGCGATCATGATGCGCTACGGCGAAGATATCTGGGGTGTGACCGTCGAGCTGAATGTGCGCTTTCTCAAGCCTGTGCCGCTTGAGACACCGCTGTCCGCGGTGGGCCGCATCACGGTCGACAAGTCGCGCATGTTCGAGGGAACCGGGGAATTGTTCCTCCCCGATGGCACAGTTGCAGTTCAGTGTGCGGGCAAATATCTCAAGATGGATATTACTAAGATCGCCGACTTCGACAAAGAACGCGAGGAATGGTACGTCCGGCCGGACCCCCAATCAGAGGAAGCCCAATGACCATCAAGAAAATCGATCATATCGCCATCGTCGTTGAGAATCTGGAAAACGCGCTACTGGTCTACCGGGATGCTCTCGGCATGACCGTGACCGATGTGCGTGAGATGCCCGAGCAGGACGTCAAGATGGCGTTTCTGCCCACGGGCGACAGCGAGATTGAGCTACTGGAACCGATGCACGCGGATTCCGGCATCGGCAAGTACCTGGCTAAGCGCGGCGAAGGGCTGCACCACGTGTGCCTCGAAGTGGACGACATCGAGGCGACGCTGGCCGACCTGAAGGCAAAGGGTGCTCAGCTTATCGACGAAGCGCCCAAGCAGGGCGCCTATGGTCGCATTGCGTTCATCCATCCGAAGGGTGCACACGGTGTGCTCGTCGAGCTGGTGCAACGCGACTGAAAGGAAACGTCGGCAACGCAAGTGAAGAGTGTCTTTCGCCGGCTGAGCCCCGCCAATCTCCTGGCGCTTCACCGGCCCCCAGACCAGGCGTTGACGCCGGCCCAGTTGGATGCCAACATCCATCACCTGGTGGGCGACATCGCCTGGTTCGGCATTCTGTGGGGCTCGCTCGTCGCATTCCTGCAAGTCTACATTGTCCGGTTGGGGGCATCCAGCTTCCTGGTTAGCGCCATTACCTACGGCCCGGCGCTGATCGCCATCTTTCTGCAAATCCCTGCGGGCAAGCTGATCCAGCGCACCGGCCACCGGATGCGGTGGGTGATTGCCAGCGGCCTGGCTTACCGGGCGTTCTTCCTGGCTGTCGCGTTGATCCCATTCCTCCTCATACGGGGCCGCGCCGAAGCCACAGCGCTCGTGTGGGTTCTGTCGGCCTGGGGCTCGAGCTTCAGCAACATCGCCTTTCTGTCGATGATGGCGGATGCGGTGACCGAGGATGACAGGCCGAGGATGATCAGTATGCGGTTCGCCGCGTTCGGGCTGATGAACACCATCACGACTCTGGCTGCGGGACTGCTGCTGCAGCTGCTGCTCTTCCCACTCAACTACCAGATCTTGTTCCTGATTGGTTTCGCCGGCTCCATGGTGAGTTGGTGGCACGTCCGGCAGATTCACGTGCCGGACCTGCCGCCAGTTGCTAAGCAACCAGGGTCATTCTGGCGCAGCATGGGCGGCGTGCTCCGGTTTCCCGGCTACCTGCGGTTCGTAGTGGCTGTCTTCTTCCTGCAGTTGGCGCTCGGCATGACTGCGCCGTTGTTGCCCCTCTACTGGGTGCGCGGCCTCAATGCGAGCGACTCGCAGGTTAGCGTGGTGTTGAGCACAGCGACCGGCGCCATGGTGGTGGGCTCATTGCTCATGCGTAGGACAGTGGAACGGATCGGCCGCGAGCGCGCGCTGGCCATCGGCGGCGCGGGGTATATGTTGTACCCGTTGTTGACGTCGTTTACAGCTTCGATGTGGTGGCTGATCCCGTGGGCCGCGCTGTCCGGCCTGTTCACCGCGGCGATCAATGTGAATCTATTCGATAACCTGGTGTCCGTGACGCCGACAGCCGACCGGATGAACCACATGGCCATTTACAGCACCTTCCAGAATGGGGCGTTGTTATTAGGGCCGATCCTTGCGAGCGTGGTGGCCGATGGCGGTGGCGGGCCCGTGCTGGGGCTGCGTGTGGCTGCGGGCGTGGGACTGGTCGCGGGCGTGCTGCTTGCGCTTCGACGTCCGGCCGGGGAGATGCCGGTTTAACCCGTGCCGGGTATTGGGAACCATCCTTGCAGACGCGAAGCTTACCTTAAAAATATACTATATTCGTAGATTTGCCTGTACTTCAACGAATAATAGCGTATCTTTTTGTAGCCGCGCTACGTCATCGATTGTGTATAGGCGCATTGCGCCAGACATATTCGAGCAAAACACACCCTGTGTGTAGGAGACGTTGCATGGCACTGTATTCTCGATCGCTCAAGGCTGATGAGAAGCCGAAGCTGGAAGAACTGGCAAGGGGCATGGATGAGGAACTGGCACGACGTGCACAGATCGTTCTGCTCTCCGCCCAGCGCACGGGCGTATACGAAATCGGTTCGACCGTCGGCCTTCATCCGATCAATGTTCGCAAATGGATCCACCGTTTCAATCGGTTGGGCCTTAAGGGGCTTTCCTCGCGCCGATCACCTGGGCGACCGCGGCTGTTCAGCCGGCAGCAACGTGAGGCAATCGTGGGTTTGGCGACCACCGATCCGCGCGGCGTTGGGACTGGAATTTGACGCCTGGTCGCTGCAGCGACTGCGCTCCCAGTTGATCGAGCGCGGCGTGATGGACGAAGTCAGTGCGGAAACGATCCGGCAGCAACTGCTGCAGAGTGGCCTGGCTTTTGACGAGCGGCGCTGGGTTTCCGCGCCGTAATCTACGGATTAAGGACCTCTGGCAGCGCCTGCCCGACCCCGACGGCCGGGCAGGCGCTTGAGCGAGTAGTCTTCGTATTCCCCCGTAAGATGATTCTGACGACGCTGGTCTGAACCGGCCTTCATCTGCCGGTATTGTCCTTCGAAGCCTTCCTGCCTCCCAAAACAGGTGCAGCCGGCCAAACTGCATAACACTCTCCGACCTGGCCGCGCATCCCGGATCTCGATCATGTAACCAGGCGCGACACCCGACTCGGGTCGGGTCCAAGTCAGGTCCACAGCCCCGTGCCCTCCGCCAGGATCAGCAGTATGCTAGCGGCAGTGAGATGAGGCTCGACCTCACTCGAAGGTGGAACCACCCAGCAGGAGGAAGACAATGAACGGCGATGTAGTACTAGCAACTTATGACCTTAAGAAGCACTTCGGCTCGGTAGCAGCCGTCAACGGGATCAGCCTCGAAGTGCGCCGGGGCGAGGTGTTTGGTTTCCTCGGGCCCAACGGCGCGGGGAAGAGCACCACCATTGGCATGCTGCTCGGCCTTCTGCATCCGACCGCCGGCGGGGTTGAGATCTTCGGCGAGCCGGTGACACCGCGCCACACCCGTGCCCTGCGCCGCACCGGCGCCCTGCTCGGCAGCCCGGGGCTCTACCCCTACCTGTCTGGCCGGGACAACCTGGCGCTGCTGGCACGGCTGAGCCCGAAGGTCAGCCGAGGGCGCGTCGACGAGGTCCTGGCCCAGGTTGCGCTGACCGAAGCGGCCGGGCGCAAGATGAGCAGCTACTCGACGGGCATGAAGCAGCGACTGGGATTGGCCGCCGCCCTCCTGGCAGGGCCCGAGCTGCTGATCCTCGACGAGCCGACCAACGGCCTGGACCCCTCCGGCATGCGCGACATGCGCGAGCTCGTGCGAAGCCTGGCCGGCGAAGGCATGACGGTGTTCCTGAGCAGCCACCTGCTGCACGAGGTCGAACAGGTCTGCGACCGGGTGGCCGTACTGAACAGCGGCCGTGTCGTGGCGCAGGGCCCGGTCGGAGAATTGCTCGGCGGCCAGATCATCGTGCGGGTGGCGGTGCCCGCCCCTCAGGAGGCAGCGGCCCTGCTGCGAACCCTGCCGGGCGTGCAGGAGATCAAGGTCAACGGACGGGGGCTCGAGGTGAGCGGCCTGTCCAGCCAAGCGGTCGTCGCGCACCTGACGGCCAATGGGCTGGTGCCCAGCGAAGTAACGGCCGGATGCGAGGACCTGGAGAGCGTCTTCCTGACACTGACGGAGAGCCAGGCCGAAGACCACAAATAGACTGCTATGGTAGAGTCAGAGGAGGCTAAAATGTTTGGGAATCTGATCCGAGTCGAGGACTACAAGCTGCTCCGGCGGCGGATGTTGTGGATTATGATCGCTCTGGCGGTGCTGCTCACGCTCGCCAGCCTGATCATGCAGTACGTCAACGCCATGGGCGCGGGCAACCCGTTGATCACCTCTGAGGCCCGGCAGGCCATGCAGAGCCAGGCGCAGGCTGACATCACCTGGCCCACCGCGCCGGCAGCCGTGGTGAGGAGCGCGGGCGCACTTAGCTGGCTGCTGATGATCGTGCTGATCGGCGCCGCTACGGCCCAGGAGTATTCGTGGCACACCCTGCATCTCTGGCTCGGCCGCGGGGTTCCACGGCTGACCATCCTCATTGCGAAGACGGCAGCCCTGGCCCTGCCGGCGCTGCTGGTCGTCTTGCTGCCGCTCGTTGGCGGCTTGCTCCTGACCGCAGCCATGACCATCGTTCGGACCGGCAGCCTTGACCTGGCGCAGGTCAACTTCGGCTGGCTTGTTCTGAGCACCGTGCTCACCGCCTACGCGGCGCTGCCCTACGCGGCCTTCGCCTTTCTGCTGGCCGTCGCCACTCGTACTCAAGCGGCGCCTCTCGGCGGTGGCATGGCCCTCTGGGTCCTGAGCCTGGTCCTGGTCAGCAGCAAGAGTCCGGCGGGCCCGTTCACGCCGATCGGCCTGGCCGGGGCCCTGGAGACCGTCTACGCCGGCATCGCCCGCTCGGCCTCGGCTGTCCCGGCTGCCGACCTTGTCGCTGCCTTCGGGTTTGCCCCCAGCGGCCTCCTGGGTCCCGGCGCCGCGATCCTCGGCATTGCCGCCTGGGTCGTGGTGTGCGTAGGGATGGCTGAGCTGATCTTCCGCCGCCAGGACCTGACGGACTGAGGCGGCCGCCTCAGTCCGGGGCGCTGGCCCCCCGCCGCACCCGGCTTCTCTCAAGCGAGGAAAGCCGGGTGCGGACGCGAGGCCTCCGGGAAACTCACCGGCGCGCGCAAGGCCGATCGGTGATAGAATAATCAGCATGAAGCCCAGGTTTGCATCGTTGCGACGCCTCCGTTGGAAGCTCACCTTCAGTTATGCCCTCGTCACCGCCGCCGCGCTGCTGGCGGTCGAGCTGGCGATTCTCGCTTATGCGTTCGCGGCCCTGGTGCCACTGCTGCGCTCGCCCGACGCCGGTCTTGTGGGCTCTGTCGTCAACGCTTTCTCTACCACCACTGCCTGGCAGGTCCAGCCGTATCTGGATCGGGAGACGCCTGATATCGATGGCCTGCGGGCGGCGCTCGCTAAAGTCGGCGAGCAGCTGAGGCCTGGGCTGAGGCCTGGGCCGTCGCCTGCGGGGGCGCCGCAGAGCGTTGCGCGGGCCGAGGACCTTGCCGGTCTGGACCTGGCTGTGATGGTGTTTGATACCCGCTATCGCCTGTTGGGCTCGATCCCGGCTCTGCCTGCCGGCGAGATCGAGCCGACTTTTTCGCTATCCCTGGTCCCCGGCCTGGAGACGGGGCTGGCGGCGGTGCTGAGCGCAGGGCAAGAGGGGATATTTCTGCCACCCAAGCCCGGCGCCACGCACCATCTGCACGTGTCGGCGGTGAAGGGCAGCGACGGCCGGGTCCTGGCGGCGGTGGTCGCGTTCGCGACGCCGGGCGTTATCTCCGCGATGGTACCCGCCATCATCACCAGCAGCCTCGCCTTAGTCGGCGGCAGCTTGATCGCATTTCTCGTCCTCGCCAGCGTGGCCGGCACCGTCTTTGGTTTCTTCACCGCGCGCGGGCTCAGCCGGCGCCTCGACCGCCTCGAACGCGCGGCCGGGGCCTGGAGCCAGGGCGACTTCTCAGCTTTCGTGGAGGACCGCTCAGGCGATGAGTTGGGCAGGCTGGCGCGAACGCTCAATAGCATGGCGCAGCAATTGCAGAACCTGCTGCATGTGCGCCAGGAGCTGGCGGGGCTGCGCGAACGCGAGCGGCTGGCCCGGGAGCTGCACGACAGCGTCAAGCAGCAGATCTTCGCGGCGGCGATGCAACTGGGCGCAGCGGAGGCCTCCCTCGACCGCGACCCGGCGACCGCCCGGCTGCGCCTGCAACAGGCGCGCGAGTCGACGTCGCAGGCGCAGCATGACCTGGCGTCCTTGATCCAGCAGATGCACTCCGCCGGGGCGGTGGAGGGCGGGCTGGCGCCGGCTCTCCGGAAATACCTGGCCGCGTGGTCAAGCCAGACCGGCGTGGCAGTGGTAAGCGCACTGCCCGACGAGCCGGCGCTGGCGGGCAGCACCGTCGAGCAGGCCTTGTACCGGGTGGTGCAAGAAGCGCTTGCGAACGTGGCCCGGCATAGTGGCGCCGGTCACGTGTGGGTTGATTTGGCCTGCAAGGCGGAAGAACTGGTGCTGCACATCAGGGACGACGGGCACGGTTTCGACGTGGCTGCGGCTCTCGGCCAGGGAATCGGCCTGAGTTCGATGCGCGAGCGAGTCGAGGCGCTGGGCGGCACGCTCGAGATCCGCAGCGCAAGCGGGCAGGGCACCGAGGTGGTGGCGCGCTGCCCGCTCGTGGGCAACCAGCGTCCCATGGGCAGAGAGGAGCCGGCATGAGTGAGCCGATCACCGTCCTGATCGTGGACGACCATCCATTGGTGCGGCAGGGGATCCGTGCCTACATGGAGACGCAGCCGGACCTGGCAGTGGTGGGCGATGCCGGCTCCGGCCAGCAGGCGGTCGTACTGGCCGGCCAGTGCGTGCCTGACGTGGTGGTGATGGACCTGGCTATGCCGGGCATGGACGGCGTAGAAGCGATTCGCCAGGTCAAGCGGATCAGCCCGCGCACCCAGGTTGTAGTCCTCACGTCATTTCATGACGACCGGTACGTCTTCCCTGCCGTGCGGGCGGGCGCGCTTTCCTATCTGCTGAAGGATGCCGGTCCGGAGGAACTGGCTGACGCCGTGCGCCGGGCCATGGCCGGCGAGGCTGTGATCCATCCCCGGGTGGCCGCCCGCCTGATCCACGAAGTCAGTGGCGCGCATGGCGACGCTCTTAATCCCTTCACCGAGCTGACCGAGCGCGAGATGGAAGTGCTGCGGCTCATTGCGGCCGGCATGGCTAACCACGAAATCGCCGAGCGCCTGGTAGTGAGCGAGAAGACGGTGAAGGGCCACGTAAGCAACATTCTCAGCAAGCTGCACCTGTCCGACCGTACTCAGGCAGCTGTCCTTGCCTGGCGGGAAGGCGTCGTTCGCGGCCAGGGCTAGGGTATGCCTTTCTGGTGTTCGAATGACCCACGTCACAAGCCGGCCGCCTGATCCGTCTGGCTTAGGGGGCCAGTGGCTTCAGCGCCCGATTCTGCCCACGACCTCGTTACAGTAAAGGGCAAACGGAACCCAACACTACCTGCCACCAGGTCCGGTTTCAGCGTCCGGGCGGCCGTGACACGATGGCACACGATGACGCAGACCGGGTGAGTCAAGAAGGAGAGAAGGCCGATGAAGCGCCTGATTGCCGGCCTATGCCTCCGGCCTCTGTTATGTGCCTGCTGTCTGTTCCTGGCCGGGTGCGGGGGCATGCAGTCCGCGCGCACGCCAACGCCTGTGCCGCTCGGGACACCCACGCAACTTCCCGTGCGCGGCGGCGTGCGCGGCGACTACTGGCCCACGGACGGCTGGCGCACGGCCACCCCCGCCGAACAAGGCATGGACGCGGGGAAGCTGGCACAAATGCTGGACGCGGTCCGTGTGCAGGAGCTCCGCTTGTTCAGCCTCCTGGTGATCCGCCACGGCTACATTGTCAGCGAGACCTATTTCGGATCCTCCGACCAGCAGACCGCTCGCGAGCTGTATTCTTGTACCAAGAGCTTCGTCGGCACGCTGGTCGGCATCGCCGTCGACCGGGGAGAAATCGAGTCGGTCGGGCAACCGGTGGCACGGCTCCTTCCCGGCCGTGTTTTCCGGAACGGGAGCCCGGAGAAGGATGCGCTGACGCTGGAAAACCTGCTGACAATGACCTCCGGCCTGGCTTGGGACGAGGAGGATACCACGTACGCGGAGATGTACCGGAGCGCTGACTGGGTTCAGTACGTGCTCGACAAGCCGCTGGTGGACCGGCCGGGGACCCGATTCAACTACTGCTCCGGCTGCTCGCATGTGTTGTCGGCTATCGTCCAGGCGAATACTGGGGCGATGCGAGCATCGATGAACACCCGCGATTTCGCCCAGCAGGTGCTGTTCGACCCCCTGGGCATCAAAGACCCGGCGTGGAGCACCGACGCGTCAGGCATTCCCATCGGCGGCTGGGGGCTCCGGCTTGCCCCGCGCGACATGGCCAAGCTGGGCTTCCTCTATCTGCACAACGGGCGCTGGGACGGCCGGCAGGTCGTCTCGGAGGCGTGGGTGAAAGCTGCCACGCAGAAACACGTGGAGACTGACGGCAGGCTGGGTTACGGCTACCAGTGGTGGACCTATCCGCGCTGGGGAGCCTACACGGCGTTGGGCCGCTACGGGCAGACGATCTTCGTGATCCCCAGCCTGGACCTGGTCGTGGTCACGACCGGGCAGCTCGAGAACCACGAACCGATCTACCAATTGATCGAGCAGTACGTGGTGCCTGCGGTGGTTTGAAGGTCCGGGCCCAGTCTTGATATACAGCTTGCTTTTCACTCTCCCAGAACGCTGCCCGGGTCTCCTTTGAGCGTGGGCAACAGTTTGAGTGGACCCTGCTGGTCAGGGTGGCGGCGAATCCGGTTGCGGGGCTGAATTCCATGAGCTGCTGCGCCGCCACGGCGAGGAGACATAAAGGAGGACATTCACCATGGCTGAGAAGCTGATCCTCTCTGCTGGTCAAGCCGATGAGACCGTGAGCCGGACACTGCGCATTCTAGAGAGTTTGTTCGACGCCGACGCAAAGCGGCACGTGGGCGTGCGTCTGTGGGATGGCACGCCTTGGCCCGATGATGCACCCCGACCCGCCACGCTCGTTCTCAAGCATCCCGGCGCGCTGCGCGCCATGTTTCTGCCCGGTAACGAGTTGGCTCTGGCCGAGGCTTACCTGTACGACGACTTCGACATCGTCGGCGATATCGAGGCGGTTTTCGGCCTGGCCGACGCGCTGGCCGCGGCGACCTCCGGCTGGCGCAAGAGGCTGACTGCCGCGCGTGACCTGGCGCGGCTGCCGGCCGGCTCCGGCCACCCACAGCGGCCAGCGTGGCCCGGCTCGCCTGGCCGGCAGGCGTCACTCGGTCGAACGCGACCGCCAGGCCGTCACCTATCACTACGATGTGTCCAACGACTTCTACGCACTCTGGCTCGACCGGCGTATGGTCTACTCGTCCGCCTATTTCCAGGCGGCCGGGGAAGACCTGGACACGGCGCAAGCGCGCAAGCTCGACTACATTTGTCGCAAGTTGCGCTTGCAGCCCGGCCAACGCCTGCTCGACATCGGCTGCGGATGGGGCGGGCTGGTGTTGCACGCCGCCCAGCACTACGGCGTGGATGCCACCGGCATCACGCTCAGCCAGCCGCAGGTCGAGCTGGCGAACGAGCGCATCGCCGCGGCCGGCCTCTCTGGGCAATGCCGTGTCGAGGCGCGTGATTATCGCGAACTGGATGAGCCGGAAGGCTACGATGTCCTGGTCAGCGTGGGGATGTTCGAGCACGTGGGCGCGGCGCTGCTGCCGACCTACTTCGACCAGTCCTGGCGCCTGCTCAAGCCTGGCGGCGTCTTCCTCAATCACGGCATCGCCTCGCGCGCCAACGAAGTGCTTCCGGACGGCCCCAACTTCAGCGACGCCTATGTCTTCCCGGACGGGGAACTGACGCCGATCAGCGCCACTCTGCGGGCCGCGGAAGAAGCCGGCTTCGAGGTGCGCGACGTGGAAAGCCTGCGCGAGCACTACGCGTTGACGCTGCGTCACTGGGTGCGCCGCCTGGAAACACAGCACGACGCAGCGCTCAGGTTCGTGGACGAGCCGACCTATCGCGTCTGGCGGCTGTTCATGTCCTCCAATGCGCACGGTTTCCGAACGGGAGCGCTGAACGTCTACCAGGCGCTGTTGGTGAAGCCGGACGCGCATGGCCGCAGCGACCTGCCACTGACGCGCGCGGACTGGTATGTCGCAGTCTGAGTTCAGATCGAACGGCACGCGATCTTCAGATGCAATGAAGATGATGGCGTTATTTCTGTAAGAATATTATTTTTTATTGCGGATGTAATTTGATTTACCTCTCGTTCGTCAGCGCGAGAACGTAGCGAGAAGAAATTGATGATATGACTCCCACTCCTCATGTGATTTCAACCTAAAAGGGGTAAATGATAGCGCTCTGATCAGCTGGGAGCTGATAGTAACCTCGTCCCTGCAATTCGAATTGATCACCACCATCGCGATGGAAGTTTAAGCGAAATGGACTTGATTTGGACTTCTCGACCGCCACTATTCGTTATGACAAGATGAAGTGCTGCATTTGGTTCACCCAGATTGTGCGACATATGTATACGCTCGATATGCCTCAACATCTAGCTGCGCTGGTCGAAGTAACATATACAGGGGTGGGAGTTGCGATAGCACTAGGGCTAGAAGTGCTACTACAGCAGTCCAGAATGTCCAATCAAGGTAAAACGGGGT
>CAVZDU010000002.1:0-909551 GCA_963774265.1 uncultured Chloroflexia bacterium
GCCAGGCCGATCAGCCCAAGCTGGCGCACCGGGTTATAGGTCAGGGCGGTCCACACGATCGACTGGGCGAACCGCGTCCCGTCGCGCACGACGCTGAGCTTCGACCGGCCCTGCCGCTCGCTGTAAGGGATGGGCGTCTCGACCATCTTCAGCCCCTCGTGCAGCGCGCGCGTGCTCATCACGGGGGTCAGGTTCAGGCCATCCGGCAGGGGATAAATCCGGTCGAGGACGCTCTTCTTGAAGACGCGCATCCCGCTGGCCGAGTCGGTGATGCGCTGTGCGCTCACCAGGCTGACCAGGTTGGCGAAGACCAAATTGCCCAGGCGTCGCACCCGCGGCATCTCGCTCTCCGCGCCCGCCATGCGCGATCCGATCACGATATCCGCGTCTTCTTGCAGCGCCACACGGCACAGGGCCGGGAAATGCTCGGGCGGATAGGTGCCGTCGGCATCCAGAAAGCCGATCCATTCCCCGCGCGCGGCCGCGAACCCGGTCTTGAGCGCCGCGCCGTAGCCGCCGTTGACCTTGTGGCAGAGCAGCCGGACCCCCGGCAGCGACCGCACGATCTCAGGCGTCCTGTCGCGCGAACCGTCGTCCACCACGATCAGCTCCAGCTCATCGATCCCGACCGCGGGCAGCTCCGACCGCACGCTCAGCACGCGCCGCGCGACCGCTTCGATCCCGTCTTCCTCGTTATACGCCGGAATAACTACCGATAATGTCGTCATTGCTCAACCTTGCCATCAATAATGCACCTCACGCGACGGTGATCCCGCCCGGGTCCCATCGATCTCGCGTAACACCCGGGCCGGTGCGCCGCCCACAACCGTGTGCGGGGGCACGTCGGTCGTCACCACCGCGCCCGCGGCCACCACCGCGCCCCGTCCCACGCGCACCCCGTCCGTAATGATTGCCCCCGCACCGATCCACGCGTCGTCCTCGATCGTAATGCCCTCCGCCGTGATGCCCTGCTCGATGATCGGCCGCTTCGGGTCTTCGAAGACGTGATTCACCGCTAGGATCTGCACGAGTGGGGCGGTGTAGACCCGGTCACCGATGGTGATCCCACCCTGACCGCGGAGGACATTCAGCTCGCCAATGAGGCTGTCGCGCCCGATCCGGATGAAGGCATGAGGCAGGTCGCGGAAGTTGTAGACGTGGAGGATCGAGCCGTGCATAACGAGGCTGTTGTCCCCGATGGATATGCCTTCGGGGCAAGCATGCAAATAGACGCCCTGATCGAGGTACACACCGCGGCCGAGCCGGATATGATCTGCGTAGCGCAGGCGCACCCCATTCTCGATGGCCGCGAGTCCGTCCATGTGCAGGATGAGACGGTAGAGGATGGAGCGAAGTGCGATGCCCGCCACCGTCGGCACCCAGCTCCCCAGGGCCATGACTGTCTGCTCAAGGATGTAGCGGGCCCTGCTGGATGCCTGGCGGTCCAGGTAGACGGAGACTCCCCCGCGTGCCCGAACGGCGGGAGGAGGCTCAGGCGTCGCAGCATGCTTCTCGTCGGTTCGCGGCTCGGTCATAGGACAGGCGCTGCCCCACTCACATCGCGATGGTTGTGAGCGCAGGTGGCAAGTGTGGAATACGCCGGAGCGCGTGCTGCAACGGGCGCAGTTGGGTGATCACTTACGGGTGTAATGCAAGGTCCCGTGGGATATAAGGTATCGACTGTCAACGACCATAGTATAAAATGCTTTTGTTACACTGACAATTTCCGAAACGGTGGACACCATAATGGCCAGCCGTCCGGCTCGACCTGTGACACGATTGTATCGCACGACCACGGGTGTTTGACAGGGTTGCAGCATCAACGTATCCTTGCAGGTGCAATCTGGGCGAGAAGAGGAGGGGGGAGCACCATGCTCGATATCAGGTACATGCGTGAGAATGGTGACGCGGTGCTCGCGGCGATGGCCGCGTTAGGTGCAACCGATGCGCCCGTTACGGAGGCGCTCATGCTGGATGAGCGGCGGCGGCAGATCATCGGTCGGGTGGAGCTGCTGCGCGCGGAGCGCAACGCGGGTTCGAAACAGATCGGCCTGCTCATGCGCGAGGGCAAAAAGTCCGAGGGCCAGGCGCTCCAGGCGCGGATGACCCAGATCGGCGATGAGATCAAGGCGCTGGACGAAGAGCTGGCGCTCGTGGAACAAGGATTCACGGATGCCATGCTGCGAATCCCGAACATCCCCCATCCCAGCGTGCCCGTCGGCAAGGACGACACCGAAAATGTGGTGGTGCGCACGGAGGGACAGCTGCGCCAGTTCGACTTCGAGCCCAAGCCACACTGGGACCTGGGGACAGCGCTCGACATCATCGACTTCGACCGGGGCGTCAAGCTGAGCGGCACGCGTTTCTATGTGCTGAAGGGCGCGGGCGCCCGACTCCAGCGCGCGCTGATCACCTGGATGCTCGACCTGCACACGCTGAAGCACGGCTATACCGAGATCTACCCGCCGTACATGGTGAAATCCGAGGTGCTGGTGGGCACGGGCAACCTGCCCAAGTTCGGCGACAACCTGTATCGCGACGCCGAGGAAGACTTTTGGTGGATCCCCACCGCCGAGGTGCCGGTGACGAATCTCTACCGCGACGAGATCCTCGACGGCGACCTGCTGCCGATCAACCACGTGGCCTACACGCCGTGTTTCCGGCGCGAGAAGATGAGCTCCGGCCGCGACGTGCGCGGGATCAAGCGCGGGCACCAGTTCGACAAGGTCGAGATGGTGAAGTTCGTACGTCCCGAGGACTCCATGGACGAGCTGATGGGGCTGGTCGACGATGCGGAGGATGTGGCCCGGGCCCTGGGCATTCCCCACCGCGTCGTGCAGATGTGCACCGGCGACCTCAGCTTCGTGGCCGCGGCCAAGTACGACGTCGAGCTGTGGGCGCCGGGCTGTCAGGAGTGGCTCGAGGTCAGCTCGTGCGGCTAGTTCACGGACTTCCAGGCTCGCCGCGCCAACATCCGCTACCGCCGCGAACCAGGGGGAAAACCGGAGTTCGTGCACACCCTCAACGGGTCGGGCCTGGCGCTGCCGCGTGTCATGATCGCCGTGCTGGAAACTTACCAGAAGGCCGACGGCACGGTCACCGTGCCGGAGGTGCTGCGCCCGTACATGGGCGGCATCGATCTGATCGGTTAAACAGCAAGGGCGACGCACCGTATAGAGGCACGTCGCCCCGATTGCCCTGGCGCACCAGGGCGTTGGTATCCCAGGAGCGATTTGAACGCTCGGCCTCTACCTCCGCAGGGTAGCGCTCTATCCGCTGAGCTACTGGGACACGGATATTGAAGAAGCCCGTCTCGGGCCAGCGGGGAGGGCGGGATTTGAACCCGCGATAGGTGTGTATGTCACCTATACCCACTTAGCAGGCGGGCGCACTCGACCAGGCTATGCGACCTCCCCCGGTGTGCGCGGCAGCAGGCCGGGCTACTGGCGGAGGGAGAGGGATTCGAACCCCCGGTGACTTGCGCCACAACGGTTTTCAAGACCGCCGCCATCAACCACTCGGCCATCCCTCCGCGGCGTGCCCTCATCCCACTGCACGAGCGAGTATAGCACGGTGCGCATCCACTGTCAAAACAAGCCGCAGGCGCGCCCCCGCTGAACACGTGCCGGGCGGGGGTGCTCTATCCCGGGTGGGCGGGCAACGCGGCCGCCATCCGCTCCAACGCCTCACATAACGTGCTGGCTGGACAACCGAAGTTCAGGCGCGCGAACCCCTCGCCGCCCGGGCCGAACCCCGCAGCCTCGTTCAAAGCCACCCCGGCACGCTGAAGGAAGAAATGCTGGGATCTTCGCCGAGGTTCGCCGCGCGAAAGTCAAGCCACGCGAGGTAGGTCGCCTCGGGAAGGGCCATGCGCACGCCTGGCAGCCGTTCCGAAACGAACTGCATCAAGGTGTCGCGGTTCCGGCGCAAGTAGGCGAGACACGCCTCCAGCCACGGTTCACCCTCGGTGTAGGCGGCAAGCGCGCCGGTGAAGCCCAACACATTGATGTGCGGCACGATGTCGCGACTCGCCGCACAGAACCGCTTGCGCAGATGGGGGTCCTCGATGATCGCAAATGCAAAACCCAGGCCAGGAATGTTGAACGTCTTGCTTGGCGCCATCACTGTGACAGTGCGACGCGCGATTTCGGGGTCGAGACTGGCGATGGGCAAGTGGCGATGGGGCTCGAAGATGAGATCGCAGTGGATCTCGTCGGAGCAAATCGTGAGTCCCCGGCGCAGGCTGATTTCTGCCATACGCAGCAGCTCATCCCGGGTGAATGCACGTCCCGTCGGGTTATGAGGGTTGCACAACATGAAGAGCCGGGTGTGGTTTGTTAGGGCGGCCTCCATGCAGTCATAATCCACGGCATAGCGACCGCTCAAATCCTGGGTCAGCTCCATCTCATCGCGGGTCAGGTTGAAGTTAGCCGGCGCGGTTCGCATGGGAGGATAGACCGGCGCCTGCATGAAGACGCCGTCGCCCGGCGCGCAGAAGGCGCGACACGCGATGTTGAAGGCGGCAACCACTCCCGGCGCATAAACCAACGCCTCGGGGGGGACGGTCCATCCGAAGCGCCGCTGCAGCCAGGCGCACAGTGTCTCGCGCAGCACCGGGGGCTCGTCCGCGTAGCCGAAGACGCCATGATCCACCCGGGTGCGCAGCGCTTCAATCACGGGTTGAGGTGCTGCGAAATCCATATCGGCCACCCACAGGGGGATGGCCTCTCCATACCTGCGCCACTTGATACTATCCGTGCTGCGGCGCTCGATGATGCGATCAAAGTCGTAAGTCATGGACACTTCCCCGGTATGAGTTGCTCAAATCGAAGCGTAGGCACGAATCTGCCTGAGACAGGATGCAATCGTCTCAGGGTCGACGCGATCGACGAATATGGCGTGCCAGTTGCCGCGAGCCAGCAGGTAATCGAGCGAGGCGCTCTCTCGTATGTGGCCGTCCTCCTGCGCTTCGCCGGACACTATAACCGCAATGCGACCCCTATCGCAAAAGACGGCGAAGTCGGCAGTGAAAGGCTCGTCATCGTC
This sequence comes from uncultured Chloroflexia bacterium, assembly GCA_963774265.1. GTDB lineage: Bacteria > Chloroflexota > Anaerolineae > CG2-30-64-16 > CG2-30-64-16 > JALOOB01. The sequence continues at coordinate 5,047 of CAVZDU010000002.1, forward strand.
CAGGGGATACGCGTGCTCCGTGTCTGCATCGAAGCCTGCCTGCTGAAATGCCTGCCACAGGCGCTCCTGCGCCGGAGTGCGCATCCACAAATCGTTTATCTCGCTGGCTGCAAGCAACCGGGACAGGGTCGTACGAATAAAGGTGATACGACGCAGGCGGCGGCTGACGATTGGGTGGGGCAGGAGCTCGAGTGGTCCGAGATCGACGCGATAGTAGCGATCATCTGCGCGAGGGTGACCGGGTTCTTCAGGGATGAGTTCGCGCCGGGTGACCAGGTGGTATCCGCGTATCGCCGCGAACCAGCGCACAGCCCACCGCTCGTCGGGCGGGAACGCGCCGGTTTGATAGAAGGCGAGATAGTCGGCCGCGACCCGCGGCGGCGCATGGCTCAAAGGAATGCGATACCATCCCTGCTCGCGCGCTCGCACCAGGTCGCGGGGCTCGTTCATGACGGTAACCAGGACAGGGGCATCATCGGATGTGTTGAGAGCGTTGCTGTTCACGGGTGACTATTATAGCAGATGCAACGAGCGAAACGGGTCTACTGTCCCTGCCACCAATCCTTGCGCGATCGAGGATCGAGGAATGCGCCGTTATCCCGCACGGCAACCATGACCTGGTTGCCAACAGCAACTCCCAGCGCCTGGCCATTTCGGAGCGCAGGCAGGCTGTCCCGCCCCGTTGCATCCGCGCGCTGGTAGAGCGCCAACAGGTTCGGATCGACTGAAATGCCTTCCATGTGCACCGTGTATCCGGCAATCACGTTATCGTCGCGCGTGTATTTCAGCGTGATGCGGGAGGCTTCAGCGTACAACACCAGGGTCCGGTACCCGCCCGGATAGATTTCGGCGGACCGGGACGGAGCCGCCAGGGCCTCACCAGGCCGCGTGCGCATCCCAAGCATTGTCACGGGTGGAGCCTCGATCAGGGCGCCCCGGCAACCGTCCGGCCCACAGTTCCAGTTCCAATCGTACACCTGGTGGACGCTGACGAATTCCGGCGTACGGCCATCGGCAAAGATGCCCGGCATCTGCGGCGCGTCGGCATCGACAGGCCCGTTGTAGTTGACGAAACCGAGTGTGGCGGAAGCGCCGTTGTAGCTTCGCAGGGCCAGGTTCAGATCGGCATGCGATGACGCAGGCCGGTCGGTGGACGGGGGCTCGACGGGGATCGCCTCATACCGATTGCCGGTGCTCACGTCTCCGGCAATCCTCGACACAAAAGGCAAGAATACCCGCGGCCCTGCGACCAGTCCGGCGCTTTGTGCAGGAGGTGTAGCAGCAGAGGCCGCATCGACGGACAGGGCAAGGCCGATGGCGGACAGGACGACAACTGCGACGAGCGAAATCCGAGTCAAATACGAACAACGCGGAGCGCGTCTCCGACGGGGCATAGCAGTCTCCCGATGATCAGGGGATGCCGGCTGGGTTCAGCCGGGCTGCCACATCTGGCGCGTATTGCGCCAGGTCGCGGCGAAGCTGGATCAGTGCGAGATCCTTGGCGCGCACCTCCAGCATGATATCGAACGGAGGAAGGCCTGCCGCGTTACGCATGAAGTCGATGAACTCGAAAGGATTGACATAGTCCGCGTGATACGTCCAGCGCGTCCGCGTCACCCTGGGGGTTTCCCCCTCCCGGTGCTCCTCCACCAACCACTCGGTTCGCGGCGTGCTCCAGTGGATCTTGGCCCGAACGCCGGCGGGCCAGGTGGCGAGGCAGGCCGCCAGGGCGTCCTGCTCAGGCATCGCCTCCCAACCTTTCAGGCGATGGTGCAGGCGGTCGAAAACCAGGCGAACGCCGGTGCGCTGGTGCACCCAGAGGATATCCTCAACGCCGTAACGAACGTCATCGTTCTCCAGCACGAGACGGGAGCGAGTGTGCTCGGGAAGGGACTCAATAACCTGGGCGCATCGTTCGCGCGCCTTGATCGGTGATCCGTACACACCACCGACGTGCGTAACAACCACCGCGTCAGGACCAGCATCCATCCCGTTCAGGATTGAGGCCAACACATTCAGGTCTGCCACCGCATTTGCCGAGACAGTCGGATCAGGAGAGTTGATGACTGTGGCGGCCACGGCGTGGAACGAGAGTCGTAGTGCTGCGCGCCGAGCCAGTGCTCCGACCTCGGCCAGCTCCGCCGCGCATTCGGTCACCTGGTTGTGAAACTGGGGCATTTGGGGGTGCGCGGCATAGGGGGCGAGATCAGACGACATCCGGTACATCTGGATGCCAGCTGACGCGAGGTAACCGAACAAATCGCGCAGATAGGCAAGACTTACGCTGAGATGCGGGCTGTTTTGCCACCGCCGGCTATCGTGGCTTCTCAATTCCGGCCTGGCAAGCGGCTTGACTACGAATCCCAGGGACATAGGCTCACTTCAGGCGGGCTCTGCCTGCCTCCTGGCCAGCAGGCGGATCCGACTCTCCGTGAAGATGATGTTGCCATCCCGCCCGCGTCTCGAGTGTAATCCCGCCGCGTCGGCATCCACTCCTGCCTCAAGCATCGACGTCACCGAGCTTCGCGTCGCTTCGTCGGCCGCGGCCCGAGACAGCCACTCTTCCAGGTCGCGGTTCAAGCTATAGCGCTCGCTCCTGACGATGCGCAGGCCCGCAGCGTTTAGCGCGGCCTCGATCTCCCCCGCGCTCCAAATCTGGGTCACCCCTGGATCACGCCGCAGCGCGATGGCATTGAGAGTCGCTCGTTTTACGGGATCATCGCTGCCCAGCGGCTCGTCGACCAGTAGCCGGCCCTCAGCCGTCAGAAGTCTGCCCAACAGCGCCAGGAGACTGCTCAGGTCCGCTGCGTAGTGCAGGAGGTTATGGCAGGTGATGATATCGTACGATGCTTCCTGCAGGGGCAGCACGCCGATCTCGCCCAAGCGTAAATGCACATTCGCCAGTCCGCGCGCGGATCGCGCCGCCTCTGCCCGCTCCAGCATTGCCGGAGATAAGTCCACGCCAAGCACCGATGCGACGTGAGGCGCGAAGGCCAGGGCAACGGCGCCTGTGCCGGTCGCCACATCCAACACCCGTTCGTCCCCGCGTGGTTCAGCCAGGCGCACGAGGTCAGCCAAATCACGCTCACTCGGATACGCGATATCGGACGGTGGCACACCGGCCACACGCTGATAATGCTTGAGAATGGTTGTCGCGTTTTGGCCGTTTGTCCAGGGTGCAGCCGATTGACCGGCTGCGGGCGTAGTGGGTCGGGAAGACGAGAGGGCATCGAGATGTGCCGTGCTGTTGTGAAACACCAGTCGCCAGTGGTTTACCTCCCACGTGAATTGAGTGACGCCGGTGTTCGCAGTGAACACTGCGACATGGTGGCCGCCAAACAGACTTCGCATGAGGGTCCCGATCACGCCCCCGTGGGTGAGCGCCAGGATCGTTGAATTGGACCTGCCGGTCACGATATGCGCCAGGCTGTCATGCACGCGAGCGCGGAAACTTGCATAGAGCGGAGCCGCTTCAGGGTTTGGCTGCCATAGGTCACCCCAGGAGTCCATCGGTGCATCCCAACTGTAGGGCAGCTCATCCCAATACTGGAACTCGGCTTCCGCGAGACCATCATCAATCACGATCGGCAGGTTTGCTCGCGCTGCGATGACCTCGGCGGTTTGCATAGCACGCATCAAGGAACTGGAGAGGAGAAGATCAGGACGGTAACGCTCGGCAAGCCAGCCGGCCACCGCGTGTGCTTGACGCCAACCGAGTTCAGTCAGCCCGCTGTCGACGTTGACTTTGTCACCATCTCGATTATGCAGCGATTCGGCATGGCGGATCAGCACCAGGTGGATGGCCGGCGTTTTCGGGGAGGCCCTGGTAGATTGTCCCATAAGCGGATTATAGACGAGTGTGTCGCGGCGCACAAGTCAGTCGTCTTGCCCCGATTGAGAGGATAATGTAGACTCGTACCGGAGGTGCGTATGGGGGATATACTCATTCGTGGGGCCGACGTGCTCACCCTCGATGCCGCAGGGACCGCCTTACGAGGCGCGGACGTGGCGGTCAGTAATGGTTTGCTCGTTGGGGTGGGCGCCGCGCCGGATGACTTCAAACCGGACGAGATCATTGATGCGCGCCATCACATCGTGATGCCCGGCCTCTACAACGCCCATATGCACAGTGGCACTGTCCTCAGCCGCGGCGTCGCCGGGCCAGGAGCGCCGGATCCGTGGTTTGATCTCCGAATAACACGGGACGCGCAGGTGAATCAGGTCGTTCGGTCAGCCATGACCGCTGAAGATGCCTATTGGGCTGCTCTTCTGGCTGCAGCCGAGATGATCCGGGGCGGCGTAACCGGCTTCATGGATCAGTACTTCTTCATGGACCGGGTCGCTCAGGCGGCTCTGGACAGCGGCCTGCGCGCGAACCTGGCCTGGTGCACTTTCGGCGACGAGAGCGGCGAAATCGGCGGCGACGTGGCGAGTATCTCCGCCTTCGTCGAGGACTGGCAGGGCGCTGGGGATGGTCGCATCAGGACGTCGTTCGGCCCGCATTCTGCCTATATGTGTTCCCCGCGGTTCCTGGCGCGGACCGCAGCCGTTGCGGCGCGCATGGGCGCCGACATCCACCTGCGCCTGGCAGAATCGCAGGAGCAGGTCGATCTTTCCATGTTGGCCTATGACATGACTCCCGTTCAACTGCTCGATCAAAACGGCGTATTGGACCTGCCGGTTGTCGCGGCCAACGTGGCGTATCTGGCAGATTTCGATCTAGAAATCCTGGCCACCGCGCGGGGTGAGGGTCGTCGCCTGCCCCAAGGCTCAGGCAGCTGCAGGACTGGCTACCAGCCCCATGTCCTTGTTGCGCGCTGCGGGCGTCAACCTGGCGCTTGGGACAGACGGCGCAGGGCTGGTTGGCTCGTTGGACATGTTCGAGGTGATGAGGTGCGCCGCGCCGCACCTCAGCGAGGACGAGCAGGCTCCGGGCCTTGCGTTGGGTTTGGCGACCTGGGGTGGCGCACAAGTGCTCGGTTTCATCAATTGTGGCCGGTTGGCGCCCGGAAACACCGCGGATTGTATACTGATCGATTGCCACCGTCCGCACCTGTGGCCCGTACGAGATCCGCTTGGAACGGTATTACGGTGCGTTCGCGGAGGGGATGTCACGGATGTAATGGTGGCGGGCCGGTGGTTGATGCGTAAGGGAGAACTGGTCACCATCGATGAGGAACGCGTCTTTGCCGAGACGAGTCGACGCGGAACGATGCTCTTCGCTCAGTAATGAAAAAGCGGTTTCTTTGACAGGCAACCTGTTTGCCGCGTAAAATGAAAGGGTTGACGACCGGCTGGAAAACCGCCGGTCGCTTTCCATAGAACTTATGGTCAGGCGCCCAGCGTCTGATGATCTTCATTCTCACAGTAACATCATTTCGGCGCACCCTGCCGAGGAGGGGTAATGGCTAGTTTCACAACTGCGCAGCTTCGCAACGTAACGCTGATCGGGCATTCGAGCTCTGGAAAGACGACACTGGCTGAGTCCATGGTTTTCGACACGGGCGCCACCAGCCGCCGTGGTCGTGTCGAAGATGGCACAACCGTCGCGGACTGGGATGATGAGGCGATTCGCCGCCGCATTTCCGTCGGGGCGGCCGTCGTTCCCTGTGAGCACAAGGGCCACAAGATCAACGTATTGGACACCCCCGGGTTTATCGACTTCGTCGGTGAGGTCAAGGGTGCCATCTCTGTTGCGGATGCAGGAATCGTATTAATCGACCCGGTGTCAGGCGTCGAAGTCGGCACCGAACTGGGTTGGGACTACTTGAATGAACGCAATCTGCCGCGCATCGTCTTTGTCAATAAGATGGACCGCGAGAATGCTCAGTTCGAGCGCGTGCTTGATAACCTGCGCCAGGTCTTCAGCGGCACCATCGTTCCGGTTCAGATTCCTGTCGGCGAAGGCTCCGAGTTCAAAGGCGTGGTCGACCTCATCACGATGAAGGCTTTCCTGGGTGAGGGTGCAAGTGCCTCCGATGTTCCGGGCAACCTCGCTTCGGAAGTCGAAGAGGCGCGCACACAGCTCGTTGAGGCTGCGGCTGAGGGCGACGATGAGCTGATCATGAAATACCTCGAGGGTGAGGAACTGACGGCTGAGGAGATCAATCGCGGCCTGAGAGCGGGCATCGCCAGCGGAAAAGTCATCGCGGTTTTCTGCGGTTCGGCTGTGAACAATATAGGCATCCGGCCATTTATGGACGCTCTCATCACCTACATGCCTGACCCGAGCGTCAAGGAGATCCTGGCGACGCGACCGGATGGCACGGAGGAGATGCTAAAGGCTGATGCGACCGGGCCGCTTGCTGCCCTCGTGTTCAAGACAGTGGCTGACCCTTATGTAGGCAAAATCTCCTACTTCAAGGTCTTCTCAGGTATCATACGAGGCGATTCCCGCGTGTACACCCTGCCGAGTGGCACAGAAGAGCGCGTAAGCCAGGTATTTACCCCACGCGGCAAGGAGCAGTTGCCGGTCAGCGATGTCATTGCAGGTGACATCGGGGTGGCAAACAAACTGGCTGCCACCGCAACCAACCACACGCTTTGCGATCGGGGCCATCAGCTTACGGTGTCGCCGCCAGCATATCCAGGATCCGCTCTATTCGCTGGCGGTAACGCCAAAGACCAAGGCCGATTCCGCCAAGATGGGTCCTACGCTGAACCGCATCACCGAGGAAGACCCGACCCTGCAGGTGCGCACCGAGCAGGGAACGGGGGAGGTGATCCTGTCCGGAATGGGTGAGGTCCATTTGGACCTGGCAATCCGGCGGATGGAGGGTAAATTCGGGTTGGGCTTATCAACCGCGGTGCCAAAGGTGCCATACAACGAGTCTATTACCCGGAGTGCAGCGGATTATCATCGTCATAAGAAGCAAACGGGTGGCGCGGGGCAGTTCGGTGAAGTACACATGGAGATCAGGCCGTTGGAGCGAGGCGCAGGCTTCGAGTTCGACACAAGCCGCGTGTTCGGAGGCGCGATTCAGAACAGCTTCTTCCCATCGATCGAAAAGGGCATTCGTTCGCGGCTCGAGCATGGCCCGTTGGCCGGGTACCCGGTAGTCGATGTGCGGTGCGAGGTCTACGACGGCAAGATGCATCCTGTGGATTCGAAGGACATCGCATTTCAGATCGCTGGCCGCGAGGTCTTCAAGAAAACCTTTCTTGCCGCCAATCCGGTATTACTCGAGCCCATCATGGACGTCACGATCACCGTGCCGGATGAGTACATGGGCGACATCATGAGTGATCTGAACACCCGCCGGGGTCGCGTCCAGGGGATGGAGCAGGCGAAGGGTAAAGGCGTCATCACGGCCCAAGTGCCGATGGCAGAGATGCAGCGTTACGCCATCGAGTTGCGCTCGATCACCCAGGGCCGCGGCGTGTACAGCATGAAATTCTCGCATCGCGAGCCCGTGCCAGCGCATATTGCAGAAGGTGTCATCGCAGCAGCGAAGCGCGAGCGCGAAGAGGGCGAAGAAGAGTAGTCACTCCGCTGCCCTGCTGTCAACTCGAGTGAATGGGACGCAGCTAGCGCAGATGACGCTGATGATCGTGACTACGGCGAACCTTGATCATCCTTAGGAATCTGCGTTGACTGCGTTCTGTTCTGTTTCTGGAGGTGAGTGATGGTCGGAAATGACTTTCCTGGCAAAGGCAAGGTCGCTGTATTGCGGACTCGACCGGAGACAGTGGTTGAAGACGTAGGCAGGCTCATGGAGATGGCCGGTTATCGGCAAGCATTGCCGCAAGACCACGATACCATCCTCAAGGTGAACGTCTCCTGGCAGACGTGGTATCCCGCCTGCTCGAGCACACCCTGGCAAATCGACGGCATCATTAAGCAGCTCAAGGTCGACGGCTATCAAAATCTGGCGGCCGCACACAACAGGACGGTCGTGGTAGATGCGTACGTGGCTGAACGCAACAACAAGCACAAGTACGTGGTTGACAGCCATGGAGTGCGCAACATTCACCTGTACGAGCCAGAAGTCGAATGGGTGCGCTACTCCCCGAAGGCGCCGATGCTGGTGCTCGACCGCGTGTTCCCCGAGGGCATTCTGATCCCCGCGTTCTTCTTTGATCGCAATATCATTCACCTGCCCACGGTCAAGACGCACGTCTTCACCACCATAACAGGCGCGATGAAGAACGCGTTTGGCGGGTTGCTGAACGAGAAGCGGCACTGGACGCACGGCGTCATTCATGAGACCGTGGTCGATTTGCTCTCCATCCAGCAGGAGATTCATTCAGGTTTGTTTGCCGTGATGGATGGAACGTTTGCAGGGGATGGTCCGGGGCCACGCGCGATGCGATGGCACGAAAAGGACATCCTGCTGGCCTCCTCAGATCAAGTAGCGATTGATGCCATCTCTGCGAAGATTCAGGGGTTTCAGCCCATGGATCTGAAATTCATCCGCCTTGCGCACGAGTTGGGACTGGGTGTGGGCGATCCAAAACAGATCGAGATCGTGGGTGAGGATATATCAGCGGAAGACTGGGGCTTTGTACAAGAAGATACCTTCGCCAGCCGCGGTCAGAAGATGATTTATCACGGAGCGCTCAAACCATTCGAGGGATTGTTGCTGCGCTCGCCGTTGGTGCCGTGGAGCTACTTCGCATCCAATCTCTATCACAACGTCTACTGGTACCCGTTTGTCGGCCGGCCACGGGTCGAGGCGGCCCTGAATACGAAGTGGGGGCAGCTATTCCGGGAGTATGGCGATGGCCGGGTGGTCATGCCGGGGATGGAGCCGCGCACCGCTGCCATTGCTGCCGGCGGCATGGCGCTCGGCGCAGCCCTGGTTGGCGCCATGCTGCTTCGGGGGAGGGGCAGTGGCTCGCAGGGTTGATCCGGTAGCGGGATCTGTGGCGGATCGATCTGCACAGTCACACCTACGCTTCTCCGGACTGCAAGACCGGACCGAGGGAACTTGTGGAGCGGGCGCGGGAAGTGGGGCTGTCGAAGCTGGCAGTGACTGACCACAACAGCATCGAAGGCGCTATAGAGGCGCACGCTCTCGCTCCTGACCTCATCATCGTGGGACAGGAGATCGATACCTCGGTGGGTGGTGAGCTGATTGCCTACTTCGTGACCGAGCGAATCCCACCGCATCTTCCCCCTGAACAGGCAATTGCACGCCTGCGCAGCCAGGGCGCGGTCATCAGCATCTCGCATCCGCTGGATCGGCTGCGCGGTTCGGCGATGGGTATGAGCAATACACTGAAAATCATCGACCGGGTTGATGCGCTCGAGGTATTCAACGCTCGATGCTTGCTCGCGGCCGACAACCGCCGTGCGGCCGCGCTGGCAGCGCAGCACGGTAAGCCAGGCACCGCGGGGAGTGATGGGCATACCCTTTCGGAGATCGGAGCCGCGTATGTGGAGTTGCCGCCGTTCAGGGGGAATGCAAACGCTTTCCTGGCGAACCTGGCCCTTGGACGAGCGAGAGGACGACTGACAGGTATCCTGCCGCACGTGAAAAGCACATTGGCGAAGGCTGCCAGGCGATGATTCGGCTTTTGATCCCGCGCTGCCTACCCGCTTACAAGGGGCAATAGCACCTTTTTTCGTTCAATCGCTTTCCGCCGCGTGTAGTGAAACTGTCGTCCGGCTCCATTGGCATATCGACTGAACACCAGGTGCAGCTCGCCGTTAGCCCCCGAGATTGCCGCAACCAACTCACTAAGGCTGTCACACGTCTCACAGGCAGTCTCGGGGGACCACCAGGCCCCCTGGGGTTCGCCCGGGCGAACGCGGTGTTTGATGAGCGCGCCCTCCGACCACACAAACTGGAACAAGCCAAGGCCATTGGGGAGTGCGTGGGCAAGCCTGGCATCACGAATAGGATCTGAAACATCCACCGGCGTGGACCAGCCGTTTGGCCACCGGTCACTATGCCGTATCACGAACAGACCGCCGCGCTCCTCCTGCCACACCAAGTGACAGCGACCATCTGAATTCGCAGCAATATGGGGTAGCACGGAATGCACGGTAGGCGTGTCAGACACGATATCGGGCAAGGACCATTCTCCCTCGCGCCTCGAAGCCGCCAGTATGTCAAAAGATCCTGACTCCGATCCGGCGAGCCGGGACTGCCAGGCCACGAATACCTCTTGGCTGTTTGCCGCGATCGCTGGACGGCTGCCGTTGCCATGCGGAACAGGTGCATTCACCCACGCAGAGGACTGCCGAAGGGCGTAGTAAACGGTAGAGTAGCCTGGGGTGTTGTCAGCCCACACCAGGTGGAGCTTGCCGTCGACACCCACACAAATGGCAGGATCCGACGACTCACCCGTGGTGTGCGAAACCAGCTGGGGCAGGGACCACCTCGCGCCGTCCCATGTGGTGACGTGGATTTCACGGTTGCCCAGGAACCAGTGGGAATACGCGCAGAACAGTGTTCCATCAATAGATGACGTCAGTGAGGGCTGTTCGCCTGCGGCAATTCTGACCGGCGCCTGCCAGGCGCCCTCCACGCGCTTAGCATGGTACAGCGTGCTCGCCTGCGACCACACCAGGTGAACCGCCTGGCCGGTCGCAGCCACCGCAATCTGCCGGCTGTCAGGATTGACAAATACAAGGAACTCACCAGGGACCCAGCTAGGATCAGCGGCCATCGTACGCTCCTCTTTGACAGGACGACGTCAAGACGCCACGATTGTAACACCCGCTGGGCTAGGGCGCAAGTTTCAAGTAAATACTACTTCTTCTTTGCCGCTAAGCTTCTCCCCGATCTTGCTTACAATGAGCGTCAGGTGCGATGGTTCGTGCACAAAGTCAAGATCATCCGCAGGCACAGTCAGCACAGGACAAAGCGCAAACTGGCACATCCAATCCGCGTATAGGGAATTCAGTTGCTCCAGGTACTGAACCGAGATGTTACGCTCAAACTCCCGACCGCGCTGGGCAATGCGTTTCTGAAGTGTTGGCACCGAGGCGCGCAGGTACACAACCAGATCGGGTGGAGGCAAAAAAAGCACCAGGACGTCATACAGTTCGCGATATGTCTGGTAGTCCCGCGGTCCGATATGGCCCTGCTCCCACAGCGCACGCGCAAATATCTCCGCGTCCTCGTATACCGAGCGATCCTGCACCACAGAATTCGGAAAGTCGAGCAGGCGGCGGTGGTGGCGCAAACGCCGGGAAAGGAAAAAGACCTGTGAGTGGAACGCGTAACGCGTCATGTCTCCATAGAAGTCGACAAGATAAGGATTGTCTGACACGGCCTCATAGAAAGGTTCCCAGCCCAAGGTCTCGCTGAGGAGCCGGGTTAACGTGGATTTGCCTACGCCGATATTGCCGGCAATAGCGATAAAGCGTTTAGTCATAACAGCCTCGTCAGTTGGTGGAATGCCGGGCTCAACTCGTCCAGGAGCGATCCAGGTTGCGACCCATCTTTGTAACGTAGGCGGCCTCGAGATCGATTCCCGCATCATTGGCAAGCTTCAGCAGAAAGGCGAGTGCGTCGGCCAATTCCTCCTGCAGATCGGCCTTACCCCCTTCTACTGCACGATCCATTGCTTCCTGGCGGTTGCCCGTTATTAATAGCAGATTCTTCCTGGCGGCGCCACGTCTGCTTGACCAATCGGCCGATCTCGCCGATTTCTTCGGTGAGGCAGATATAGTTGAAGAAAAGATCAGCGATAAACCCTTTCTCGCGATCCAAAGCACGGTGGAAGCGCTGGAAGTCAGCAAGTCGGCGGCGACTCAGCGCAGTGGGCGCCTCGCCAGTCTGGTCCGACTCAAGGAGTGGAAGTTGTACATGTTCTCCTTGGAGCGCAGACTTTACCCGGCCGATGACATCAGCACGTGCATTGAGGTCGTTGACAATGTCCATGCCGTCGGTGTCGAGGATCAGGACCGGCGCCTGGTCATACTCACCGAAGAAGCGGTCGTATGCAGCCTGCAGGGCCTCTATGTAGCCCCGCTCCATCTGACGCTCATAGCTCCGCCCCCGGTATCGAATTCGGTCCATCAGGACATCGATGGAAGCTCTTAGGTATACGACCAGGCCTGGGGCAGGGATCTGTTCGCCAAGGATCGCGTGTACGCGTTCATACATGGCCAACTCGTCACCCGCCAGATTAAGATGCGCAAACAACCAGTCTTTCGCGAACAGATAGTCGCTCACGAGCGTACTGTGGCGCAGGGTATTCGCGATGACTTTGTGTTGCTGACGGTAGCGGCTGAGCAGAAAGAAGATCTGCGTTTGAAACGCGTACCTCTGCCGATCCGAATAGAAGTCGCTCAGGAAGGGGTTTTCCTCAAACACCTCCAAAAGCACTTCCGCTGGCAGTACCTCGCCAAGGATGCGCGCCAGTGTAGTCTTGCCTACGCCGATTGCGCCTTCTATGGCAATATAGGAATGATACACCATGCTCGGGCCTCCCCGTAGATTGGTGGATGGAGCAACGCGCGCTATTATACGCAGGTCTCCCGTGTGATGAAACCTTTGCACATGGTGTGCGTAGAGGAGAGTGAACCGGCCGAAGGGCGGATGGCGGAGCAACGTGGACGCAGCACAAGAACTCGACTGGCTGAGAATGGCGCAAAAGGGCGACCGGGCGGCCTTTGGCTGTTTGGTTGAGGCCTACCAGGGTCCGGTTTTCAATCTATGTTATCGAATGTTGGGCAGCCCTGACGAGGCGGCAGACGCAGCACAGGAGACATTCGTCCGTATTTATGCCAAGCTGCACACCTACCAGCCCGACCGCAAGCTTGCGTCCTGGATTCTGTCGATTGCATCACACTATTGTATCGACCGGTTGCGTCGGCATCATGGCGAGACGCTGTCGCTGGATGACGAGCCGGTGGCTGCCGTGCTATCTGCTCGCCAAGCCGGACCTGAGGAATCGGTCATGCGGAACGAGATGCGAGACGAAGTGCAGCGAGCCGTTGACCGTCTCGAGCCCACATACCGGATTCCACTGATCTTACGTTATTGGTACAACCTTTCTTACAGCGAAATCGCCGAGGTCATGGGTTTGACGGTGCAGGCGGTTAAGTCGAGACTGCATCGCGCACGCCAACAGATGGTCGGGGTCGTGTCGAATGCAGGGGCTACCAGGGGCGCCGTCGCGCCGGTGAGTGTGAGGTGAGTTATGGTGCACGCTGAGTATACAATGTTGATGTCGCTGATACTGGATGGTGAAGGGACAGAAGTCGAGGAGGCGCGGCTGCGAGCGCACTTAGGATCGTGTGACGCATGTGCATTGACCTGGCAGCGTTGGCAGGAGTTGGATCATCGCTTTGCAATCGCACCCATGCTGCCCGCACCGGTTGACTTGGCGGCAAATATCGCGGTCCGCCTCAGTCTTCGTCAGGCTGAGCAAGCGCGGCAGCGGTGGTTCATGCTCGGGCTTGCCTTGGCGTGGAGCGGTGTTATGGTCTTTGCAGTCATGGCGCTTGGGGTTGCCAACGGTTGGCAGATTCATTTTTCACCCCAGCAGGGCCCACTTGCTGCCGCTTTTTCGGTTCTCGCCAGCACGGGCAGTTGGATCTGGAGCGAGGTGCTTGGCTTCGTGGCGCGAGTCGGCGCGCCTGTGATCGCAGCGGTGACAGGGACGTTGTTGTGCCTGACCTGTGGCCTTGTTATGGCGTGGCTGTGGGTCATTGCACGGCTAACAGTAGACGGACAAGGTGCGTTGGCTCCTGCGAAATTGAATTCGTGAAACTGGCGCTATCAGGCGGAGGATTGAGGCAATGAAAAGAGTAGGTTCGTTTGCTATCGTGATGCTGGCGGCTTTCATTACATTGGCGGTGGTTGGTTTGCCGTCGGCCGCGGCCCAAGGATTCGATGGTGATCGGGTAGTTCTTGGTGAGAACTATATACTGCCCAGCGGTGAGGTGCTGGACGGCAACCTGGCGGTCCTCGGCGGCACAGCGGTCATCGAGGCCGACGCCACAGTGCGCGGGGACGTAAGTGTCGCTGGCGGAGTCCTGACGGTTGACGGCAGAATCACCGGCAACGTGTCCTTGATGGGCGGCTCGGTGCGCCTGAATGAGACCGCCGTAGTTGAAGGCGACTTAGCCAGTTTTGCGGGCTCGGTCGAGCGGGCTCCTGGCGCAGAGGTGCGCGGGGACGTTTTCAGCGGACTCCGAACCCCTTCCCGGATCGATCCTGTCCCGGTTGTCCCCGACATCATACGCTCCGAAATGACACCACGAGATTGGTTCGCACGTTTCGTTAGTTGGCAGTTGGGAACAATTGGCTCGATCTTGCTGATGGGGTTGTTGGGGGTTGTCCTGGTGCTTGTGGCGCCGCGTGCGGTGGGACGCGTTGCGTCCGCCACTGCGCTCCAACCAGCCCTGACTTTCGGCGTTGGCTTCTTGACGCTTATTGTTGGTTCGCTTGCCGGCGCAATCCTGTTGATTGCCTGCGGCCTGGGCCTGCTAGTCTGGTTAGCGCTGGCTGCGGCCTCAGTCCTGGGTTGGATTGGCGTGGCACTTTGGCTTGGACAGCGGATTCTGGGAGTGCTCAAGCTGCACACCCCTTCGTCAACCGGCGAAGTGTTGGCCGGTGTAGTAGCGATCACCCTTCTTGCGCGCCTGCCGTGGTGCTTCGGGTGGCTGTCGGGGCTTATCTTCGTCTCGTGGGGTCTCGGTGCTGTGGTCGTGACTCGCTTCGGCACGCAGGACGCCCAGGGCCCGAGCGGCATGGTGAACCGCCCTCCAGGCACTTACCTTGGACCCGGCACAGTCTCGTCCGTTCCGCCGATCGTTGAAGCTGAACGCATTGACGACCTTACACCAGGTGAAATGCCAGTTCTTGATGAGCAGCCTCCTCTCATGCTCGAGGCCCCCGATACCACTGTGGAACCCTCCACTCCGAAAGACTAGAGGCGTTTTTCTCACTCTATTTGACCGGCCCGCCTTCGACAGGTACAATGTTCCAGCTTGGAGGATTGTTTGATCGAGGCCGGGCCGCTTGTCAAATTGCAGATCTCGCTCAGCCGCGTACCCTGGCGTATCGCGCCTGCCTGGTCAGTCCTGGCCGGCGCACTCGCCGTAGCTTCCCCTGTGTCCGAGCCGGCACTCGCCTTGCGAGTGGTTGCGGCCATGGTGCTGGGAGACATGGCTTGGGGACTACTGCGTCGTTCCGGGATCCCAGGTATCATCATCTCTCGAGCTGGCCAACCGCAACGCGTGGAGCTGCCCTATTCCCAAGATCATGCGCCACTGAGTTGCGGCGTTCGAACGTTGATGCTAAACGGAATGACGTGGCAAGCTGCTCTTGCGGGTCTGATCTTCACACTGGGTGGCAGCCTCCTGATTGGACTGCCCGCCGTGGCGTTGTCTGCGGTGGCGTTGCTCGTTACGGTCCTGACCTGGCCCTTGACTCGACGCAATGTCACGCCTGCGATATCCATGGCACTGCTCGACGTACTGTTTCCGTGGATTCTGGGGATGTTCGCGGCCGGATGGACGTATGCCAATTCCTTGAGTTTGCATCCCTTGGTCGTGGCTTTCGGGTTCACTGTGCTTCAATGGGGCATGTTGCGCGCTGCGACCGTTCAGACGGGTCGGCGAAGAACGGCGATTGGGGTTGGCGCCCTGGCGGTGCTGGTTGCCCTGATCGCGCTGCGCATGTCCTGGGCTGCCGCGGTGGTGGCTGTGTTCCTGGCGCCGCCCGTGTATTGGTTGTACGACCTGGAACGAGACCCGGCAAGTTCTGCACGGGCCGGTCCTTGGGCCCTTGTCGCGCTCTTTGTCGCAGCGTCGGCGTTGCGTTGATCGAGCCTGTTCTTTCCGATTCATTGCAAGGAGTTTACTAGATGACCAAGAAGGGCGATTTCCTTAGCCTGGCGGATTTCAGCAGCAAGCAGATTTGGGCGTGGCTCCAGTTGGCGCGCGACCTCAAGGTGGAACGGCAGGCCGGCGAAAACAAACCCATCCTGCATGGGAAAGTTCTTGGCATGATCTTCCAAAAGCCATCGCTGCGTACACGCGTTAGCTTTGAAATGGGTATGAAGCACCTGGGCGGCGATGCTCTTTATCTGTCACCGCAGGAAATCGGGCTGGGGGGACGTGAAAGTGTGGCCGATGTAGCCGCGCGTCCTGTCGCGCTATGTCGATGGTATCATGGCGCGCGTTTTTGCGCACGACCACGTCGTGGAACTCGCTAAGTTCAGTCGCGTGCCGGTCATCAATGGCCTCTCCGATTTCACGCATCCGTGTCAGGGACTTACCGATCTGTTCACCATCTGGGAGAAGCTTGGCCGGCTGTCCGGCGTGAAACTGACCTACGTAGGTGACGGCAACAACGTTGCGGCGTCGCTGATGTTCGGCGGCGCCAAGCTAGGGATGCATGTGACGGTGGGAACGCCACTGGGGTACGAGCCGCAGCAGCCGGTGATAGACACGGCGCGTAAGTTCGCGTCGGAAAATGGGGGGTCGATCACCGTCACAAGTGACCCCCTTGAGGCAGCTGCGGATGCAGACGTGATTTACACGGATGTTTGGACGAGTATGGGGCAAGAAGCCGAGCAGGCACGCCGGGCGGAGGTTTTCCCACCGTTCCAGGTGAATAGGCGTTTGCTTGCGGTTGCGAAGCCGACCGCAATCGTCATGCACTGCTTGCCAGCACACCGGGGACAAGAAGTTACCGACGAGGTGGCCGATGGGCCACATTCGGTCCTGTTTGATCAGGCCGAAAACCGAATGCATGCGCAGAAGGCGATCTTAGCCGATCTTTTGGGCTAGACACACTGGGGAACCGCAGTGCTGGAACAGGTCCGAGCGTTCGTTGAACGAGCTACAGTAGAGCTTGTCGGTCTGGCGCCACAATTCACGTGGTCGAGCGTCCTCGACATCTTGATGGTGGCCCTGGTTTTCTACGGGGTGTTTCGTCTGTTCCAGGGGACGCAGGCGGTCGCGCTGCTGCGCGGCATCCTGGTCATAGCATTGATCTTCGTCCTGGCGGCCACCCGCTTTACGGCCTTTGGCTGGCTGTTGAAAAATGCGCTGCCGATGATCCTGGTGGCGGTTCCGGTCATCTTCCAACCGGAACTGCGTCGCGCTCTCGAGCGCCTGGGTCGTTCAGCACCCCTTGTAATGGGTCGCAACCAACGTGAGACGTCGGCCCAGCAGGTCATCTACGAAGTAAGTCAGGCGGTCGAGGCGCTCGCGCGAGAACGCACAGGAGCACTGATTGTTCTCGAGGGCGACACCGGTCTCGAGGAATACATTGAATCAGGCGAGCGGATCGATGCTGGAGTCTCGGCGCGGCTCTTGACGACGGTCTTCTTTCCTGGCACGCCGCTGCACGATGGTGCGGTCATTATCCGTGGTGACCGGGTCATAGCAGCGGCTTGTGTTTTGCCGTTGACCCAGCGTGACCTGGCAGATAGCTCGCTGGGAACGCGACATCGCGCAGCGGTAGGCATCACAGAGCAGAACGACGCGGTAGCCATCGTGGTGTCTGAAGAAACCGGTATTGTCTCACTGGCACGTGCCGGACGCATCGCACGTCGACTGGACGGGCAGCGGCTCAGAACGATCTTGCAGGCGTTTTACAAGCCGCGGCGCCTGTTTAATGGCGGATCATAGCTCATGCAGAACTGGCTTTCGCGGTTAGGATCTGGGTTGCTGGCGCTCGCGCTCGCAGGATTGGTGTGGATCATCGCGGTGCGCGAGGAATACCCGCAAGCGGTCTTTCCCCAAACTGTGTCAGTCAACCGTTCAGGGTTGTCAGAAAAGCTAATCGTTTTCGGCGACATCCTGAGCGAGGTTCAGATTGAGATACGCGCCCCCAAGGCGCGTTGGAACAACCTGCAAGCGCGCGATTTTACAGCCTGGGTGGACCTGGCTGGACTTGCAGCGGGTGAATACGACGTGCCAGTGCAGGTGCTCTCACCGGACCGACAGGTTCAGGTTACGGCAGTCGATCCCCCCCGGATTCGCGTCCGGCTTGAAGAGCGCAAAGAACGGTCGGTAGCAGTCAGCGTCAATGTGCTGGATGCCCCCGCGTCAGGCTACAATTGGCAGACGCCGGTGATTACCCCGACGCATGTGCTGGTCTCGGGGTCTGGTCCCTTGGTCGACCAGGTGGAAGTGGTCGCGGTCGATCTGTACTTGCGCGGTGCTCGTGGCAGTGTAGAACGGAGTCTTCGGGTGTCCGCACGCAGCGAAACCGGTGAGACGATCGGGTTCGTCACGGTCAGCCCGCGCGACGTCACCGTGACAGTGCCAGTCTTTCAAATACCAGGATATCGCGAGCTTGCGGTCTTGGTGGCGCCGAAGGGCGATCCAGCTAAGGGCTATACTGTGAGCACTGTTTCGGCCGATCCCAAGCTCATCACCGTGCAAGGCGATCCGCGCGCCATTTCTGAGCTCAGCGGCTACATCACCGTGTCAGTCGACATCACCGGCGCCAGTCAGGATGTGGTCGAACGTGTGCCCCTGAAGTTGCCGGAGAGTATCTCGGCGTTGGGCAACCAGGCGGCCACGGTCCAGGTTAGCATTGTGCCGATTTCTGGAGTCGAGACCATTCGACGCAGGCCTCAGATTCAGGGTTTGGGTGCCGGGCTCTCATACACGCTCACGCTCGATGTGGTAAATGTGTTTCTGTCAGGACCCCTACCTAAGCTCTTGCTGCTGGGTGAGGATCAGGCATCGGTGGTGATCGACTTGACTGGGCTGGGACCAGGAGTTCATGCAATTGAGCCGCAGGTGGTGGCGCCGAACGATGTGACCGTCGAAGGAGTTTCTCCGGGGACGATCGAGGTAACGATTGTTGCGCTTTCCACGCCGGCCCCAACGTTGACACCTGCGCCCACGGTGGCGCCGACGCCGACCAGACGAAAATAACGCGCCGGCTGAGAGCCCCGAAGCAAGGAAGAGAGAAGTACGTTATGCGGATGCCGATTGTCGCCCTGGTGGGTCGACCGAATGTTGGTAAATCGACGCTGTTAACCGACTGGTGGGGGAGCGCAAGTCAATTGTGGAGGATGACCCGGGCACCACCCGAGATCGACTTTACGCGCCGGCGGAGTGGACCAGCCGGCCTTTTCTTCTGGTCGATACAGGCGGCCTCGATATCGGCCGGACGGACAAGGCGCCGCAAAAGGCAGATCAGCTCGAAACGCTCAGCAAGACTTCACGCGATTTCGTGCGGGAAATCCGACAGCAAGCGGAGCTGGCGATCGACGAGGCGGACGTGGTGATTTTCCTTACGGACGCGAAGGACGGGCTTACCGAAGCTGATCGCGACGTCGCTGAGATCCTGCGGCGTTCAGGGCGACCAGTGATCCTGGCAGTGAACAAGGCTGATAACGAGAGCCGTCGACAGGACGCCCTGGAGTTTTACGAGCTGAATTTAGGCGAGCCGTATGCGATCTCCGCCCTGCACGGCACGGGCACCGGGGATCTGCTGGACGCGGTTGTCGAGCGAATTCCGAATATACCTGAGGAACCGGAAAGCAGTGCAGTACGCATCGGCATCGTAGGGCGTCCAAATGTAGGGAAATCCTCCATCCTGAACGCGCTGCTCCAGACGGAAAGAGTCATCGTCAGCCCCATCGCCGGCACCACCCGTGACGCTATTGACACAGAGCTTACCTGGCAAGGACAACGGATCATCCTGATCGACACAGCCGGAATTCGCCGCCGGGGCCGAGTGGAGAGCGGCGTTGAGAAGTACAGCGTGTTGCGCGCGGTGAACGCGATTCAGCGCTGTGATGTCGTGCTGTTGATCATCGATGCCACAGACGGTGTTACGGCGCAGGATGCTCACGTCACGAATTTCATTCTCGAGGCGTACAAAAGCGTCGCGGTGATTATCAACAAATGGGACGCGATCGAGGACAAGGACACAGACACGATGAACAAGTTCACGGCTGACGTGCGCCAGAGGCTGAAGTTCCTCGACTACGTTCCCGTGCTCTTTGTCTCCGCAAAAACAAAGCAGCGGGTCAGCAAGGTTCTGCCGCTCGCCATGAGCATCGCCGCGCAGCGGAACATTCGCATACCGACCAGCGAGCTGAATCGTATTCTGCGCGACGCAATGGTGGCCCATCCAGCGCCCAGCCGCAAAGGCAAGCCACTCAAGTTCCTGTACGCGACACAAGCTGAGGTGGCGCCGCCAACCATCATCGTGTTTGTCAACGACAAGGAGTTGGTCCACTTTTCCTACGAGCGATTCTTGGAGAACCGAATCCGTGAGGTGTATCCCTTCGAGGGGACGCCAATTCGATTGTTCTTCCGGAGCCGAGACGAGCGCCAGGAGCCATAATGGCAAAGGGAATATCCGCCTGGATCCGAGAGCGTTGGCTGGAGAATATGTTGTTCCTCGGATTCGCCGCGATCATCGCCTGGTTTGGCTACATGATCGCGCCGACAGTGGCACCACTTCTGCCCGAGTCGTTGAGTCGGAGTTTCGATGGCAGGGCGGCCTATCGGCACGTCATAGCCCAGGTAGAGATCGGACCACGAGCGACCGGGTCAGAGGGCAGTCGTCAAACTCAGCAATACATACTCGAGCGGTTGGCCAAATACCATTGGAGCACCGAGGTGCAGGCCTACCGGTATCGGGGAACCAGCGCCGCCAATATCATCGCCAAGACCGGGCAAGGGAAAGGCCCTATCATACTCATTGGCGCGCATTACGACACCCGGCGCCGTGCAGATCAGGACCTAGTCGCGCAGGAGCGGAACCAACCGGTGCCCGGTGCGAACGATGGCGCCAGCGGCGTTGCTGTGCTCCTGGAGCTGGCGCGTGCCCTGGATAAGGGCAGTCTGCAAAATGAGGTTTGGCTGGTTTTCTTCGATGCTGAAGACAACGGCCGCTTGGATAACTGGCAGTATCTCGCCGGCTCCATATACTTCGCTGACAATTTGATCACCAACCCAGCGGCGGTCATTATCGTAGATATGGTCGGCGACGCGGATCAGCAGCTGTACAAGGAACAGAACTCGACGCCTTGGCTGGTTGAGCAGGTGTGGGCGAAGGCGGCGGCGCTGGGGTATGATCAGTACTTTCTACCGACTGCCAAGCATAGTATGTTGGACGACCACACGCCTTTCCTGCGCAAGGGCATCCCAGCGATCGATATCATCGATTTCGATTATCCGTATTGGCATACGACCCAAGATACAGCAGACAAAGTATCCGGCGACTCACTGGCGCGGGTCGGGCGTGTGATAGAGTCTCTGCTTGAAAGTGCCGAGATTCAGATCGATAGGAGCCAGAATACCCCGTGAGAAGCGCGCATCGGCTTGAATCGCTACCTTTGTACGTGTTCGCCACCCTGGACGTCAAACTCAAGACCTTGCGTTCCCAGGGCATCGATGTAATCAGGCTGGATATAGGCAGTCCTGATGGCCCGCCGCCCGGCTTCGTTATTGAGTCACTGGCCCAGAGCGCCGCGGATCCCACGCGCCACGGCTACGCGGGGTATACCGGTACGCCGCGCCTGCGCGAGGCGATGGTTGACTACTATGCGCGGCGCTTCGGTGTTATGGTCGATGTTTCCACAGAGGTGCTGCCGCTGATCGGCTCTAAGGAGGGTATCGCAAACATCGCGCTCGCGTGGCTCGATCCCGGAGATATTGCGCTGGTGCCTGATCCGGGATATCCGACGTATGCCGCAAGCGTGGCATTAGCAGGGGGGCGAGCGCACCTAATGCCTCTGGACGAAAAAAACGGGTGGCTGCCCAACTTCAACACAATACCCGAGACGGTGGCACGCGAGGCTCGGCTGATGTGGCTCAATTACCCGAACAATCCTACGGGGGCAGTCGCGCCCCGCGCTTTCTTCGAGGAGGCGGTGGCTTTTTGCCGGCAGTACGAAATCCTGCTGTGCCATGATGCCCCGTATGCAGATGTGTGTTTCGATGGTTACCGGGCGCCCAGCCTGCTGGAGGCGCCGGGCGCTAAAGACGTTGCGGTGGAGTTCAACTCGCTTTCCAAGTCGCACAATATGGCCGGGTGGCGTGTGGGTATGGCTGTGGGAAATTCCACCGCGGTCTCAGCGCTACTTCAGACAAAAAGCAACATCGATAGCGGTATCTTCCTTGCGGTCCAGGACGCCGCCGTGGCGGCACTGACAGGTGATCAAGACTGGATCCAAGCCCGGAATACCGAGTACAAACTCCGTCGCGATGCTATGTACGATGTATTGGTTAACGACCTTGGCCTTGACGTCACCCTTCCTTCTGCAGGTCTTTATCTCTGGCCGAGGGTGCCTGCCGGGTACACCGCTGCCGAATTCGCAGATAAGATCCTGATGGCTACCGGTGTAAGCCTGACGCCCGGTTCAGCGTTCGGAGTACACGGCGAAGGCCACCTGCGCATCTCACTTGGACAAACAACGGATCGTTTCATGACCGCGGTGGAGCGGCTGAGGGGATTGAAGTTCTAGGGAGGTTTTTTATCAGAACGCAGTTGCGGGAGACGCAAGCGCCGCAGGAGACGGCGCTGCTGGTGGGAATTGAACTAAAGGGAAGGGCTGCACTCTGGTCCATGGCAGACTCGCTGGCGGAGTTGGCGTTGCTTGCCGATACGGCCGGTTTGAAGGTGATTGGCGCCCTGGAACAGCGACTGGAGCGACCAAACCCGGCGACCCTGATCGGCTCAGGCAAGGTCGAGGAATTAGTCGCGCTGCGGGCGGATACAGGCGCTGGCGTGATTATCTTCGATGAGGAATTGTCGCCCGCACAGCAACGCGAGCTTGAAAAGGCGATTCGTGACGACAACGTCAAGGTGCTGGATCGCACTGCGCTGATCCTCGATATCTTCGCTCAGCACGCGCATACCCGGGAAGGGGCGCTCCAGGTGGAGTTGGCGCAGCTCGAGTATCGCCTGCCTCGGCTAACGCGCGCCTGGACGCACCTCGCACGGCAGGCGGGTGGCGCTGCGGCACACGGTGGGGCAGGGGGTGTGGGCCTGCGTGGCCCCGGTGAAACCCAGTTGGAGGTCGACCGACGCGAGATCAGCAAACGGATCGCACATCTGAAGGGTGAACTGGAAGAAGTGCGCAAACACCGCTCCCAATACCGCCGTCGTCGTAGTGAAGAGGCCATCCCGGTGCTTGCACTCGTCGGTTACACCAATGCTGGCAAGTCGACGCTGCTCAATGCACTGAGCGGTTCTGACATCTATGCTGCGGACCAGCTTTTTGCAACCCTGGATCCTACCACGCGGCGCGTGAAGTTGCCTGGCGGGCGGGAACTGCTGGTGACTGACACCGTGGGTTTCATCCAGAAGCTGCCCACCGCGCTGGTCGCCTCCTTCCGCGCGACCCTGGAAGAGATCCGCGACGCCGACGTAATCGTTCACGTTGTAGACATAACGCATGAAAACGTTGAAGAACAGGTCGCCACGGTCATGAAGGTGTTGGGGGATCTGGAGGCTACAGACCAGCCGCTCATTACTGCCTTGAACAAGGTGGATCTATTGCCCGACGCCGAGGACATAGATTTATCGGAGGCGGGATTGCCCAATTCCGTGCCCATCTCGGCATTGACAGGGCAGGGGCTGCCGGACTTGCTGGCACGACTGGAACAGGTGCTTGACGAAGATATGACCTTGATCGACGTGTATTTGCCGTATGAGCGGGGCGATCTGTTGGCCCTCATTCACCAACGTGGGATGATCATTCGAGAGACACACGAAGAGACAGGAACGGCCGTGGTCGCGCGTATTCCGTTGAAAATCGCACCGCGTTTTGATCCCTTTTCGCGAATCTGACTTGAAGAGCCACTTATCCGGTCGGGGAGAAAGCAGCGACACTGCTCACCCTGGAGCAGAGCAGGTGACTGTCGCTGCTTTCTTTGACATGGACAACACGCTGCTGAGTGCTGCATCGGGTCGATTATACCTGAAGTGGTTGCGACAAACAGGCCAACTGCCGCTGCACCGATGGGCATATGTTGCGTTGCAGACAGCACTATACATAATTGGTGCCGTCGATTTTCCGCGTCTCATGAGCCGGCTGATGATATATGCGGCGAGATCCAGTGAGTCTGAGGCCTGGCGGATGAGTGAGGCCTGGTTTGAATCCACGCTGCAACAAGCGATTGCCCCAGGGGGCCGGCAGCAGATCGACTGGCATCAGCGGCAGGGCCACCACGTTGCAATAGTTTCTGCGGCAACGCCATATGCAGTCAAGCCAGTTTCCGAGGCCTTGGGCCTCGGTGATGCCTTCCTGGCGACCGAGCTGGAAGTGATCGATGGATGTTTCACTGGCCGGGTTCGGGAGCCGGCCTGCTTTGGAGCGGGCAAAGTGATCCGGACGCAGGCTTACGCAAGCGCTCGGCAGATCGACCTTAAGTTGAGCTACTTTTACAGCGACAGTGCGTCAGATTTGCCTTTGCTTGAGGCCGTTGGGCATCCCATCGCCGTGAACCCGAGCCGAAAACTGGCGCACGTCGCAGGGAGACGCGGGTGGCCCGTCCTGAGATTCTACTGATGGCGCCGCGCTTTCGATGGTCTCACAAATGCGAAAAGGTTATGTAAAATAATTCGCAATCTTGCATGTTCACACTATATATGTTATGTAGACTTTTGCCCTGTACACATTCGTGAATTGACATAATCAAGAGACATTATTGACTGCGAGAGGAGCCCCTCAAAATATGCGTCACATTTGGCGCAACCTGTTCACTGGATTGCTCGTGTTGGCCGCGATAGCTGGTATATTCGCGGGCGGCTATTACTTCGGGGCGAGAAAGACTGCGGACTCGGCACTGCCCGCAGAGTTCGACGCGCTTCAGGCAGTGCGCGGCCTGTTGGAGCGCTCTTTCATCGGCGAAATCCCGAGCAGCCAGGAGCAGGCTTGGGGCGCGACGCATGGCATGGTCGCCGCATATGGGGATCCATATACGGTGTTTGTTGAACCGGCACCCAGGGAGATGGAACGTGATGATTTACGCGGCCATTTCGGGGGCATTGGCGCCTATATGGGTCGCGATGAACAGGGACACCTCGTGATCACTGTCATGCGCGATCGGCCTGCGGCACGCGCGGGCGTTCAAGACAATGATATCCTGCTCGAGGTGGATGGCCAGCCCATCACAGCGGCTATGACGGTCGAAGAAGTCGTGGCACTGGTGCGTGGGCCGGAGAACACTGATGTGGCTTTAACCCTGCAGCGCCCTCCATCTTCTGAGCCCTTCACTGTCACAGTCAGCCGCGAGCGGATCGAGACGCCAAGCGTTGAGTGGCGCGTGCTTGACGAGGGGCAGAATGTGGGATATGCGCGCATCGCTCTTTTTGGTGAGCGCACAGCGGATGAACTACGCGCCGGCTTGGGCGAATTGGCTGCCGCGGGGATAAACAAGTTGGTGCTCGACCTGCGCGGCAATGGCGGAGGTCTGGTGGACGCCGCCATTGATATTTCGAGCCAATTCATGCGCGAGGGTGATGTGCTGCGAGAAGTGAAGCGCGGCAGCCAGGAGCGTTATTATCCTGTCAAACCTACCCACAGCCCGGCGCAGGACTGGGAAATCGTCCTGCTGGTGGATGGCGGCACCGCCAGTGCCTCGGAGATTGTCGCTGGCGCGTTGCGGGACCAGGGACGAGCGACCTTGATCGGCGAGAAAACGTATGGCAAGGGCTCGGTCCAGGAGGTCCATGAATTCGCTGATGGCTCATCCTTGCACGTGACTGTCGCACGTTGGCTGACACCGAAGCGCCAGCAGATCGATGGCTCCGGGCTTGAGCCGGACATAGTCGTGGCCTTGACACAGGACGATCTCGATAACGGTCGCGATCCGCAAATCGCACGTGCGCGGGCATGGCTGAATGGTGAGCATTAAGCGTGGATTGCACAAAGGCATATAATGAACGGTGACACACAGATTGAGGAATGACCGAATGAGAGACAACACAGTAACGACGATTGTAAAGGTGTTTGTTGGCGGCATGCTGGCACTGATCCTCCTGCTGGCCGCTTTCGGGGTTGGAGTTGGTATCGGAGTCGGCCATGGGCGGGCACAAGTTGCAGCCGCGATCCCGGCGACAGGTGCTGAGCAATGCGAGCCAGAAACCCTCGCAGCTGTAAACACCCCTCCCCTGCCGAAGAACACCCCTTCACCGACCGAATTGGTGCTGCCAACGGCCAATGCTACATCGCCAACGCCAACGGCGCCCCGCGTCATAATGGCCACGCCGACGCTCCAAAACAAAGAGGCGCTGCCCAATGACGCTCCGCTGGATGAGGCGCTGCTCAACGAGGCCTGGAAGCTCCTTAAGGAGCAATTTTACGGCAATCTACCTGAAGGCGAAGAGGTAACCCATTCGGCGATTCGCGGAATTGTCGACTCGCTGGGTGACAAACACACGGCCTTTCTGGACCCCAAACAAGCCGAAGCCTTCAATATAGATGTTCAGGGGCAGTTTGAGGGCATCGGGGCGCGCGTCGATGTGGCGACGGCAGGCGGCGTGCAGATCAAGCATCTGTTCGCGGATCAACCGGCGCAGAAGGCCGGCCTCCAGGTGGATGACATCATCATCAAAGTTGATGGCAGGGACGTCACCGCGATGCAACTCGACGAAGCGGTGGCCCTGATTCGGGGCCCACGCGGCACACAGGTGCAATTGACGGTGAAACGGGGAGATGGGGCGCCCTTCGATGTCACGATCACGCGTGCGCGCATTGAGATACCTGTCATCACCACCAAGACCCTGGGTGACGGCAAGATCGAGTATATTGCGCTCAGCGAGTTTAGCAGTGTGGCGCCCCAACGCACTCAGGACGCATTGCAGACGGCAGTCACTCGAAAACCGGAGGGCATCATCCTTGACCTGCGCGACAATCCGGGTGGATTACTGGATGCGTCGGTGCGTATCGGCAGCTACTTTGTGCCCGAAGGGAACATTGTCATCGAGCGCTTCGCGGACGGCCGACAGCAAGAGTACAAGCGGCAGGGCCGCTATCTGCTGAACGACATTCCGCTCGTCGTCTTGGTGAATGGCGGCAGCGCAAGCGCGTCGGAGATCGTGGCAGGCGCCATTCAAGATGCGGGGGCAGGTGTGCTGATTGGGACGAAAACATACGGAAAGGGCTCAGTACAACTGCCAAACTCGATGAGCGACGGCTCGCAATTGCGGGTGACAATCGCTCGCTGGTATACTCCGAAGGATCGCGGTATCGATGAAACCGGCTTGACCCCGGATATCGAGTCGCCCGATCCCACGGCGGAGCAGATTCAAGCAGACGCCGACCCACAGCTCGATCGGGCTGTGGAATATCTGTTGACGGGCAAATAGCACAAGCATGATGGAGGCCTGGGCCATTGAGCAGGCACAGTGATGGCGAAGTCAAGCAGATCGCCAGTAACCGCAAGGCATTACATGACTACTTCGTCGAGGACCACCTCGAAGCCGGCATCGCACTGACTGGCACAGAGATCAAGTCGGTGCGTGCCGCCAGGGTCAACCTGCGCGATGGTTTCGTGCTGATCCGCAACCGCGAGGCATGGTTGATCAACGTCCACATCTCGCCGTACGACTTTGGCAATCGGGAGAATCACGAGCCGAGGCGAGAACGCAGGCTGCTTCTGCACCGGCAGGAAATCCGCAAACTGCTGAGCAAAGTCTCTGAGCGCGGCTGGACCATCGTGCCTCTGCGGATGTATCTGAGCAAGGGGCGTGCCAAGGTCGAAATTGCGCTGGTGCGGGGCAAACGGTTGTACGATCGCAAGGACGCAGTTGCTGAGCGCGATGCAGATCGCGAACTGCGCCGCGAGCTCAAGGATCAAGATTGGGATTGAATGTTGACGGTGGCCGGGAGGTCGGATATAATAACAAACGTATGGGGATGACTGGTTTCGACGGGGCAGATGGGTCGTAAGCTGCAAGCCGAGGCGCTCTCACCTCGAAAATCAAGAGCAAAACTACAAAAGCCAACACAGGCAAACTGTTCGCCTTCCCCAAGGTCCAGCAAAGCGCTTTCGCGCTCGCAGCGTAAGGGATACGTGAACAAGCTGGTTGCTTAGCGGTAACCACGGTGCTCCTGGTGGGTCCAGGCGGCGCCAGGTAGCATCGTCAGAAACCGTAGGGTGCTCCTCGCAGACGCCGATAAGCGAGGCTAAGATCCTCGGCTAGCCGGGCTAGTGGACGGTGGTCACTGCCGGACGGCCCGGCGAGATAAAAGCAGTGACTAAGCTTGTAGACGCTTGCGGTTGTTTGTTTCGGACCCGGGTTCGACTCCCGGCATCTCCACCTCAATCAGGGCGGGTTCACTACGACCCGCCCTGATTCTTTAAGGCATCCCGTGACAACTTGCCCTTCCCGCGCAGCGCATGCTATGATGCCGCTTCATCGAAGTTGTGAGCTTATGCAAGGATAGACCAGTGACCCCATCACCAGCTTCGCCCAACAGAACTGTCGGCCCCCTGCCCGACTTCAGCCGTGAGCTCGAAATTGCCATGTGGCTTGCGCGTGAGTCAGGCGCGATCGTCAAGACATTCTACGACGTCCCCCCTACCATCCGCTGGAAGGACCCTACGGAGCCGGTCACCGAGGCAGACCGCGCAGTGAACGCCTATCTCGTCAAACAATTCGGCCAGATCTTTCCGGAAGATGGGGTGCTCGCAGAGGAATCAAAGGATGACTTTCGCCGACTGGAGCGCCGCCGGGTCTGGATCGTTGACCCTTTGGATGGTACGGCAGAATTCATAGCCCACAACGGCGAGTTTGTGATCATGATCGGATTAGCAGTGGACGGCGAACCGGTTGTGGGGGTCGTGTACCAACCGATCGACGATGTGATGTATGCTGCTGCACTCGGCCAGGGAGCATTTGTCGAAGAATATGGTGAGCGTCGTTCGCTGCGTGTGACACAAGAAACCGAACTCAAGACACTGCGTCTCGTCGTGAGCCGATCGCACCGTCCCGCAATGGTGGACACCATCATCCATCGTATGGGTCTGCAGCGCGAGAAAAGCATCGGCAGTGTTGGGCTGAAAATTGGGCTGATTGCGCGCGGACAGGCAGAGTTTTATGTCCACCCCAACCCTGGAACCAAGGAGTGGGACACATGCGCACCGGACATCATCGTGCGAGAGGCCGGTGGCAGGATGACCGACTGCTGGAATCGACCGATTCGCTACAACCGGCAGAACGTCAAGAACCTATTCGGCGTGTTAGCCAGCAACGGCGCTGTCCATGACGAGGTTGCGGACCTCGTCGGCGAAATTCTTGACGACGCCGGCCTTGACTCGGAATTTGGCTTCTAGAGATGTCGCCCGGATGGCTCAAACCCATTCCCCTGGCAGATCGCGCGGCGACCGGCGGTGCAGACCGCATTGCGCTCATGAGCCGACAGGCGGATCCGATATTCCTGCGCGATGTTGCCGGCTGGGATTCACAGCGACAGCGCATGCTATTCCAGATTCTAATCCCGATTGACCTGCTGGTCGAGCAGCACATCGACCCAGTGAAACTCATAGATGCGGACGGTCACCCGATCGCATTTGCACGCCCCGGCGCGAATCAGGATGGCTATCGTTTCGAACTGTATCACACTGGCGATGCAGCAGAGCCGATGGGAGAGTTGGAACTAGCCGATACGCAATTCAATCAGATCGAAGTGGTTTGGGTCACTCTTCAAGACCCAACGGGTGTACGTTACGATGTCGACATGTTGCCTGGCGGCGAGTCGACTCTACACGGCACCGCCGGGCGAAACCTGGTGTCTGAGGAGGCAGCTATGCTGGCCGGCCTGGCTCCGGGCCAAGTGCGCCGTGGATTGGGCGCATTCCGCTCGCTGACGGAGCGCATCGAGATTCTGATGCTGTGCCTTAATCAGCGGGAGTACCTGGCTCAACCCCTCTTCTACCACATGGCGATCCTGTTCGAACAACATGGCTTCAGCTATGTTCAGGGTCAATCGCTCATGGAGGAGATCCATCAGGGTTTTGCTCCGGACGGACGCCTCGCCCAACAACTGGATGGCTCAACCCCCTTCAGACGGCCTGAGCAAGCTGATTCGATTCGGGGGCGGTCCTGGGCGATCCATGATGGTGTGATGGCTGGCCGTTGGGATCGGGTCCGCATGGTGAAGAGACTCGGCGTGGACGCACACATATCCACGGCACCTGCGGTTAACTGGTGATTATGTAGACTTTGCGTTCAAAGGAGCCATTTATGGAGAAGGTACGCATTGGCGTCATTGGCGGTAGTGGCGTCTATGACATGAGCCAACTCGAGAACGTTCGAGAAGTACGCCTCGACACACCTTTCGGTGCGCCGTCGGATGGCTACGTCGTAGGGACCATCGAAGGCGAAACGGTCGCCTTCCTGCCCCGGCATGGGCGCGGACACCGCATCAGCCCAGGCCGCCTGAACAGCAGGGCGAACATCTACGGATTCAAGATGCTAGGCGTTGAGTACTTGATCTCGATTAGCGCCTGTGGAAGCCTGCAGCCGGAACACAAGCCCGGCGACATCGTTGTTCCCGATCAGCTTTTCGATCGGACCCGCGGGAGAGCAGCGAGCTTCTTCGACGACCCATCTGCAGGCACGGGGGGACTGGTTGTTCACATCTCAGTCGCTGACCCCTTTTGTCCTAACCTGAGTCGCATATGCGCCGATGCTGTGACGGCAACCGGGCATGAGGTGCACCTTGGCGGCACGTTCGTTACCATTGAGGGACCGCGCTTCAGTACTAAGGCTGAGAGTAAGGTTTATCAGCGGCTCGGCTTCGACATCATCGGTATGACAGCAAGTCCGGAGGCATTTCTCGCGCGCGAGGCCGGGATCAGTTATGCTGCCATGGCCCACGTGACCGACTACGATGTGTGGCATGAGACCGAAGCGCCTGTTACGGTGGAGATGGTTGTGCGCCAGCTCTTGGAGAACGCTGAGGTGGCAAGGAAATCGGTCGTTAATGCCGTGAAGTTGCTGAAAGATGCACCCCCCTCCCCCTATGCAGACGCGCTGCGGGATGCAATCATCACCCACCGCGACGCGATTCCGCCTGATGTTGCCGCTCGACTGGGATTGCTCATCGAGCGATATCTGAGCTAGGTCCGAGCGTTCTGGGCGATATCACTATCAATTTACGAGAGCCGGTCGGCTCAATGCCTATCCGGCTCTCTCGGTTTTGAAATGCAGCTCGCCCACTATTTGGGCGTCCTACTTGGCTGCGGCCAGCGCTGCCTCTACCTCTGCCTTGAACTGCTCATACGGATAGGCCCCTTCGATCTTCTTGCCATTGATGAAGAACGTAGGAGTCCCGGTGATGCCTTTGCCACGACCTTCTGACTCGTCTGAGGCCACCTTGGCGCTGTGGACGTTACCATCAACGCAAGGATCGAAGACTGCAGCGTCAAGCCCTAGTTCCGCCCCGTAGCGCTTCAAAAGCGGCTTCGTGAACGGGTTCGCACTGGACCCCTGGCGACCGAATAACGCGTCGTGATAGTCCCAGAATCTTCCCTGATCCGCAGCACATTCCGAGGCCATAGCCGCATCGCGCGTCGGCTGGCCGCCGATGATCATGTGCTTGTACTCGAAGCGCACCTTTCCCGATGCTTCGTAATCAGCTCGCAGCTGCTTGCCCTGGTTCAACCCGAAGTCTCGGCAGTGTGAACAGCCAAAGTCGGAGAAGTCGAGGATCTTCACCGCTGCATTCTCGGGGCCCCAGGCAGCGCCTTCGCCAACCCGACCGGTCGCAGTGAGCGGCGCGTTGGCCGCCCTCGATGCCATCAGGATGATGCCTGCGACCACCAGCACCACGGCTGCAATCACACCTAACAAAACCGCCGGAGAAAGAGTGCTCTTCTTGGGGGCCGGCTTCCCTTTGCGCGGGGCCGCGTACGCGGACTTCGGCTTCTGCGCTTGCTTTGCCATACTACCTTGCTCCTCTAGAAAGCGAAATCGGGGACACAGGCGTCAAGTATACTATGATTGCGTTAATTGACAAAGCCTCCCGGTTGAACTATCATGTTCTACGTTCAGCCGCAGATGATGATCTTGTCCCCGAGGAATCATTCCCGATGAGCGCCGCAACGATGTCCGGGCTGATTGGATCCCGAGCGGCGCCTCCATCCAGGCGCATAGTAGCGGCCGCGCTATCCCTGCTGATCTTGGCCGGCGTGCTTGCTCTCGCACCGCTCCGCTGGGCGGTGGCGGGAGTGCTCGTTGTCGCGCTGAGTAGCGCCATGCTGATTCAACCCGCAATTGGCCTGGTGCTTATTGCGGTCGCGATCCCATGGGGAAGCACCCTGGTTCCGCTTCCGCTCCGCGGCATCAGCATTGTTGATCTGCTTGTCGGGGCGGTACTTGTAACGTGGTTGGCACGGCGGAGTGGCGCGGCGAGAGATCAAGATCAAGGCGCCGGCTCTGATCTGGCCATTACTCATCTTCGTATGGGTCTGCGGCGCAAGCCTAACGCAGGCCCGCTCATGGCAGGATGGGTTGCCGGAGTGGCTGAAATGGGTCGAATTCACCGCATTGTATCTCGCCGGCCTGCAGGTGCTAAGTAAGCGTTCAGCCTTGGCCTTAGTCGCTGCACTGCTGGCAGCTGGCGTCAGTCAGGCAGCTCTGGGGGCGTATCAATTCGTGAACCAGGCCGGTCCCGAGGGATTCATCCTGATGGGCCGCTTCATGCGGGCATACGGCACGCTCAATCAGCCAAATCCGTATGCCGGATACTTGGGATACTTGGCGCCCATTGCAGCCAGCATGGCGCTGATGTCTCTCGGAATATGGCGAAGCAGGAGGCAGGCCAGGCACCTGGTGATCTGCGTCCTCGGTGTGGGCACCACGATCGCCCTGGTTGCGGGGATCATCATGAGTTGGTCGCGCGGCGCCTGGCTGGGGCTAGCGGCCAGCTTCCTCGTCGTGGTTGGTCTGGCAAGCAAACGCAACGCTGCCATCGCCATCGTGGCCGTTGCTGTGTTGATCTTCGTCATTTCCATAGCCGGCATCGGCTGGCTGCCCGACTCAATCGAGGGTCGGATACATGATCTGGGCAGCTATTTTGGCGGCCCAGACCCGACGAACACTGAAATCTCCGATGAGAATTTCTCGGTGCTGGAGCGTCTGGCGCATTGGCGCGCGGGCTGGTTGATGTTCGAGGATAGGCCCTGGCTGGGCGTGGGGATCGGCAATTATGCAGTCAGCTACAGCCGATACACACTTCCCTATTGGTATGATCCTCTGGGGCACGCCCACAACATCTTCATCAATTTTCTGGCCGAGACAGGAGCTTTGGGCCTGGCGGCCTTCTTTGGCTTTTGGCTGGCCGTAGTCTGGGCATCGGCTCGCTACGCATGGCATGGCGCCCGGGCTTGGGGTGCCGCGCTGGCTATTGGCCTGGTGGGCACGTGGACGTATCTGACGATCCACAGCCTGTTCGATAATCTATTCGTGGGACACCTGCAGTTGCAGCTGGCGCTTCTATTGGCGGCGCTGCCTGCAACTCAGGACTCACCCAACCCACCCAGCATGTGGCGGGGAAAATGAATCCAGACGCATCACTCGGACATATTATGTCATCTGATATCCCGAAATTCATCTGTGCGCTTCTGCGGCTTCCGCTGATCAATCGTCTCAGTATAGCGCAGAGACCGCGAGAGTTCGTCCGCTTTTTGAAGTTTGCTGCCGTGGGCGCCTTTGGCATGGTTGTCGACCTATCGGTGCTGACCGCCTCACGTGAGTGGCTGGGGTTGCCCCTGCCTCTGGCCGTGGGCCTTGGATTTACGGTAGCCGTTATCAGCAATTTCACCTGGAATCGCTTGTGGACTTTTCCGGAGAGCCGCCAGCGCCCAATCGGAAATCAACTATTTCAGTTCGTCGCAGTGAATGTGATTGGCCTCGGCATTAACGAGATCGTTGTGCTGGGTCTTCATCCCATCTTCGGGTCGGTGCTGCCGGACCCTCCCGCTTACATTGCGGCAAAGATCATCGCCATCGGCATCGTCCTGTTCTGGAACTATTTCGTTAACCGGAAATGGACGTATAAGGGCATCGACTGACGATGCACATCACGATCGACTACACTTCCGCAATTCGCCAAAAAGCTGGCATCGGCCGTTACACTCGGAATTTGGTGGCGGCGCTGGCCGATACGGATCACGAGAACCAGTACACCCTGTTTTGTGCCGGAGATGCGCCTGCGCCCGCGCAGTGGCCAGCCAACTTCAGTGTTCGAGCGACCCGGGTACCCGCTCGCGCCCTGACAATCGGCTGGCACAAACTCAACCTTCCCATCACTGTCGAACGATTCAGTGGCGATTCGGACATCTTTCATTCACCTGACTTCACGCTGCCTCCACTGAGGACTCCGCGTGGCGTCGTCACCGTCCACGATCTCTCCTTTCTCAGACTGCCGCAGTGCGCCGATCCCGGATTGCGAGACTACCTTACCGAAAACGTTCCGCGTGCTGTGAGACGGGCCAGTCGGGTGCTGGCTGATTCCAATAACACAAAACGAGATGTGGTCGATCTCCTTCACGTACCGGATGACAAGGTGTCCGTGATTCATGCAGGCGTCGAGCCGCGCTTTCGACCTGTACGCGACGTCGAACAACTCGCGCGAATCCGTGATCGTTATCGATTGCCGGAGTTTTTCGTCCTCTTTGTGGGCACCATCGAGCCGCGCAAGAATCTTGGTCGACTGATCTCCGCCTACAGCGATTTGCGACGTCAGGCTGGCCTGCCACATCAGCTTGTAATCAGCGGCGCCAGGGGCTGGTTATACAACGACATATACGAACAGGTGGCACGCGCAGGGCTGACGGAGGACGTATTGTTTCCCGGTTTCATAGATGATAGCGACTTGCCGGCGCTGTATACGCTGGCTGATCTATTTGTGTTTCCGTCGTTATACGAAGGCTTCGGTCTGCCGCCCCTCGAGGCGATGGCCTGCGGCACGCCTGTGATTGCCAGCGACAACTCCAGCTTGCCCGAGGTTCTCGGAGCAGCGGCCTTACTGGTCCCGGCCGAGGACACGGCCGCAATCACGGATGCTATGGCTCGGGTGTTAGGGGACGCCACCTTGCGCACGCGCCTCGCCGACCTGGGTCGCGCCCAAGCGACGCGCTTCACCTGGCAGAGCGCGGCCCGGCAACTCATATGCGCGTATCAAGAGGTCCTGGACTGACATGCGGCCTTTGATTGCTCCGCGCCCAACACCATTGCGACCGCACCTGAGATGGGGTCCTGTGCTTGGCGTGTATCTCATCGCATTGGTGGGGTATTTCGGCGCGTGGGTCTGGCATAGAGCAGCTGGGCTTGTCGTTACGGGAGTGGACCTGGCAGAATATGTCAAGTTTCTCCCGCCGGTTCGCGCCGGGCAGATCACCATTTTGCGCGAGTCGTTCTATGCACCTCTGGCTGCGGGCAGCTTGATCGCAGGCCTCGTGGCGAGTCGGCGCGTATTTCCATTGTGGCTGCGCTGGCTGGCCGGGCTCGGCGTCATCCCCCTTGCCTTGGCCATGCTGCCGCCGGCCTGGAGCCCCGGGGTGTTGGCCCTGCCGGAGTTTCGACTGCAGGTTGTCGTCATGGCGGCATGCATCGCGTCGCTGCTCCTACTCCTCGTGACACGCTTCCTGCCGGATGGGATCATCCTGATGATTATAGGGCTGTTGGCACTGATCGCAGCTATCTGGCCGGCATCCAGTTTTCTGCCTCTGCTGCGGCCTATAGAGGTGCTCTATGGCTCGGCCCTTCTCCCAGGATGGGGATTCTGGCTCTCCACCCTTGGCTTTCTGTTGACCGCATTCCTATCCGTTCTGGGCGCCATTCCCCGGCGCCCGCGGCGACAGGTCCCCGGTTAAGAGATTCGCTGTCTGGGCGGTGGCTCGTCAGGTCTTCAGCATCGTGAGGAGACGCTTGCCGCCGATCTGGCGAAAGTTGGCGCCTTGGCTCACAGCCATGGATGCAAGGGGGATGTCATCAACCACGGTGCCTGAGATCGCGTCAATTCCGTAGTCAAAGAAGAGCGGCGTGAGTGGCGTAGTGGCTCCGAGCAGAAGAACGAATGCCTCCGGGCTACAAAGCGCAGCCAGATCCTCAAATGTGCCGTTGACGAGCGACATCCCGGTGATTGCGACGATGTCGGCCCTGGGCAGAACTTCCGGCGCAGCTGAAGCTGGCAGGTCACCGGGTCCAGGATTGAGTTCCAAAACCGAGCAGACGGCTGCAGTTTCCCGCACCTTCGGCACAAAGGGGAAATGACCGACGATGGCCACGTGCTTACCCCGGCCGCGCTCAAGGATCAACGACTCCGCGTTAATGGGCATGCAGCGACTCTGCTCGACCTGAATAAGTGAGTTGAGCGCCGCGAATCCGATGCTGCGCTCGGTGAGGCTGGGTGCTTGCATCCATGCTGTCAACTCTGAACCCCGCTTGCCGACCAACCGCCCGGCGTCTCGCACTGCGGGCTGGCCGTGCTCCAAACCGTGAACGACCTGAGTGGATGCGAGTCCGGCACGCACCCCGGTTGGTGTCTCGATCACCACGATCGTCCAGTTCGTGCCAACTCGGATGTCAATCACACGGCCGTCGGTCTGCACGGCCGCAAGCAGTTTCTGCATCAGCGACATGAAGAGGCCTCCTCCAGTGCGGTGTGGGGCGAAGATGTCACTTCGACGACACCAGGTGATCAATCCTGGGATGCGATGGCGAGGCCGACTCGGCCCCGCTCACGGTCGATACTAATCACTACTACGTCGATCACATCGCCCACGCTGACCACGTCTTGGGGATTGCGAACGAACCTCTTTCCCATTTTGCTTACGTGGATCAAGCCGTCTTGTTTGACGCCGATGTCTACGAAAGCGCCGAAATCGACGACGTTGCGGACAGTGCCCTTGAGAATCATGCCCTCGCGGAGGTCATCAATGCTCAAGATGTCGCGACGCAGGACCACTGCCGGCAGATCATCGCGCGGGTCACGCCCTGGACGGAGGAGCGCATCGATGATGTCGCGAAGGGTTGGCTCGCCGATCGATAACAGCGCCGCGATGTCGCCCCACTTGCCGCCCTCCCCTTCCAATGGCAGTCCTTCCGCTGCAAGCCAGCGGAGTAGCGAATTAGGCAGATCCTTCATCCGTAAGTTCAGCCCCGCCAGTTCCAGCAGGGCCTTGGCTGCACCGTACGACTCGGGGTGGATGGTCGTGTTGTCCAACGCGTTCCGGCTGCCCGGCACGCGTAGAAAGCCGGCTGCCTGTTCGAACGCTTTAGGACCCAGTCCCTTGACCTTCTTCAAGTCGCCGCGGGACTCGAAGGGTCCATTCTCATCGCGGTGGGCGACTATGGCGCCTGCGACCCTCTTGCTGATACCCGAAATGTAACCCAGAAGGTGTGCGGACGCTGTATTTACGTCCACGCCTACGTGGTTTACCACAGACTCTACAACGGCATCCAGCGCTGCGCTTAATTTACCTTGATCCACATCGTGTTGGTAGAGTCCGACGCCGATACTCTTTGGGTCGATCTTGACCAGTTCGGCCAGGGGATCCTGGAGACGGCGGGCGATGGAGATTGCGCCACGCATTGAGACGTCCAGATCGGGAAACTCGGCGCGGGCAAGGTCGGACGCAGAATAGACGGAGGCCCCAGCTTCACTGACCATGACGTATGCCACACCGGTCGAACTTGATTTCTGCGTGTGCGCGTGATCTTTCCCGCTCTGGATCAGATTCACCACCAGGGCTTCCGTCTCCCGACTTGCAGTGCCGTTACCGATGGCAACGACGGTCACGCCGTCAGCCTCCAGTAGCCCCTCGAGAGTACGTTTCGTCTTGTCTGAGTCATTCTGCGGCGGATGTGGGTAGACAGTGGCGGTATGAAGCAACTTGCCCGTGGGGCCAACCGTCGCGATCTTGCAGCCGGTGCGAAAGCCGGGATCAATGCCCATAACCGTGCGTTCACGAAGCGGGGGTTGAAGGAGCAGGTTGCGCAGATTGGCGGCAAAGACCTGGATTGCGTGATCATCTGCGTACTCCCCCAGTTGGCTGCTGATCTCGCGCTCGATCGACGGTCGCAGCAGGCGGTCGAAACCGTCTTCAATAGCCAGGCGCACCTGCTCTGTTGCCTTGCTCGACGGCGTGCGCGTCCACCTCCGGACGATCTGGGCGGTGATGTCCGAGTTGGGCGTTTCAAGCTCGATCTTCAGGCCACCGTCCGTTGCACCGCGAGAAATGGCGAGCCACTGGTGTGGCTGAATGGAGCGCAATGCACAGCGAAAATCGTAGTAAATACGGTAGCGGCCGGCCTTATCTGCCGTGTCGCTCGCGCGGCGACTTACTACGAAACCATCTGCGGCAAATCGCTGGCGAGTCAGCAGACGCGTATTAGGGTCGTCGTTCACCTGCTCGGCAATGATGTCCCGAGCACCTGCGAGTGCGGACTGCTCATCAGCGATGTGCTCATTGAGAAACCCCCGCGCAAGTGCCGGCGGATCCGCATCGGCCTCCTGCGCCAGCAGTGCCTGTGCGAGAGGTTCCAGGCCGTGTTCGCGTGCCGCAGCAGCGCGTGTCTGCCGCTTTGGCTTGTAGGGCCGGTAGAGGTCCTCCAGGACTTGATGTGTTGCTGCCGCGTCCAGCGAGGCCGAGAGCTCGTCGGTAAGCTTGCCCTGCGAGGCTATCTCCTCTTTCACTGCCTCGCGGCGATCAACCAACTTGCGCAAGTACTCGAGCCGGGACTGCACCTGGCGTAACTGCACCTCGTCCAGGTTGCCAGTGGCCTCCTTGCGATAGCGTGCGACGAAAGGGATGGTGTTGCCAGCATCGAACAGGGCGATCGTGGCGCCGACGGAGTGGGCGGGGAGGGTTAGTTCCCCCGCGATGATCTCAGGGATGGTCAGCAAGATCGGGTTCCTCACTCACCCTTCTTGGCCCGCTGCTGCAACTCGTACAGCTTGTTCAGCGCAGCAAGCGGATTCAGGGTGTTCACGTCAAGCGATTTCAACTCGGCGATGATCGGGTCTTCTGCGGAAAAGAGCGGCAATTGAAAGAGCATCGGTTGGCCCAAGACGGATCGGCGCGGACCGGCTGCTCCAGAAGCCTCGAGATCGGCCAGGATTTCCTGAGCTCTGGAGACGACCGGTCGCGGCAGCCCGGCAAGTTGGGCTACGTGGACGCCATAAGACCGATCCGCAGAGCCGGGGACAATCTTATGTAAAAAGACGACAGAGTCGCCCTGCTCGGCGACCGCGACATTGAAGTTCACAACATGAGGCAGCCGTTCGGCCAGGTCAGTGAGCTCATGGTAGTGCGTGGCAAAGAGGGTTTTTGCTCGCAGGCCGGGGTGGTTGTGGATGTACTCGATAACCGCCCACGCGATGGCCAGACCATCATATGTACTGGTGCCACGACCAATTTCGTCCAAGATCAACAGGGATCGATGGGTCGCATGATGAAGGATGTTTGCCGTTTCGATCATCTCGACCATGAAGGTGGACTGGCCGCGCGCGATCTCATCCGACGCACCAATTCGCGTGAAGATCCGATCGACCAGGCCGATGCGCGCCGAATCAGCAGGGACAAATGAACCGATCTGGGCCATGAGAACGATGGTTGCGACCTGCCGGATCCAGGTGGACTTGCCTGCCATATTCGGTCCAGTGAGAACCACAATGGCCTGGTCTGACGAGAGATAGGCGTCATTGGGCGTAAACGGCGCACCATCATGAAGTAATCGCTCGACCACCGGGTGGCGGCCGCCGCGGATGTCGATCACGCCATCTTCCGTCAACACTGGGCGCGCGTAACGGTTAACCTCCGCGATCTCAGCCAGGGTCGAAAACACATCCAGCTCGCTCACTCCAGCAGCGGTCGCCAGGAGGCGTGGGGCCGCTGCCGCCACCTGTGCCAACACATCCCGATAGATTTGACCTT
This sequence comes from uncultured Chloroflexia bacterium, assembly GCA_963774265.1. GTDB lineage: Bacteria > Chloroflexota > Anaerolineae > CG2-30-64-16 > CG2-30-64-16 > JALOOB01. Next base: position 44,837 of record CAVZDU010000002.1, read on the forward strand.
CCAACTCAAGGATGCGTTCCTCCGCATTCAGGACGAGCGACTCATACTCCTTGAGTTCAGGCGTGATATAGCGTTCCACGTTGACGAGGGTCTGCTTACGGATGTAATCCTGAGGTGCAAGGGCTGCATTTGCCTGGGTGATCTCGATATAGTAGCCAAAAACCCGGTTGTAACCCACCTTTAGCGACTTGATACCTGTGCGTTGGCGTTCCACGGTCTCCAGATTCGCAATCCACGCCTTCGCGTCGCGGGTCGCCAAATGGATGCCGTCGAGCTCGGCGGCAAACCCGGGTCGGATAATCCCGGCCGTCACACGGGTAGACGGCGGCTCGTCCGTGATCGCTTTCCACAGGAGCTGCGCCAGGTCGGGGCAGGCATCGAGCGTGTCCGGACGGCCCAATTGGGAAGCGAGCGCAGCCAGCTTCTCGACGCGGCCGAGGGCTTCACGTATGCCGATCAAATCACGAGGTTGCGCGCTGCCCTGCACACAGCGATTTGTCCAGCGTTCTAAATCACCGAGTCCACGCAGAGTCTCGCGCAATTCGGCGCGAAGCAGAGCGTCGCGCTGCCAGGCTGCTATGGCATCCAGCCGGAACTCCAGCGCACGACTATTCAGCAGAGGCTGCCCCAGCCAGCGTCGGAGGAGCCGTCCCCCCATCGGCGTCAGCGTGGCATCGAGCACGCCTAACAGCGAACCATGTGCGGACCCGCCGCGAATGCTCTCAGTCAACTCCAGGTTGCGCCGCGTGGTCTCATCCAAGGTCATGAATTCGCCAACGCTATAAGTATGCAAGCCAACCAGTTGCGGTAGGCCCTCTTTCTGGGTCTCCTGCAAATACTGCAGGAGCGCTCCCGCAGCGACGACAGCCAGCGGCTTGTCTTCGCACCCGTATCCTTCCAACGACGCGGCGCCGAAGTGTTCCAGAAGCGCCGATCGCGCGGTGCTCTCTTCAAAACGCCAGGATGCGTAGGGAGTCACCTGGTAGCCCTGTAGGATTGACCGCAGGGGATCGGCGGCGGTGGTGCTACCGGCATCGCTAGCTTCTCGGCGTGTCCAGCGCGGGTCTTTGGCGGCATACAGCACCTCAGCGGGAGCTAGTCGGCTCAATTCCTCCCCCACTCGCCGCAAAACATCGCTGCCGTCAGTCAGTTCGGTTACAGCGAACTCGCCAGTGCTGATGTCAGCAAAAGCCAATCCAGCCGCCAGTGGACCGAGCGCTAACGCAGCGACGTAGTTATTGCGCTTTTCAGATAGCAGTTCTGGTTCGATAAGCGTGCCTGCTGAAATGACGCGACGTACAAAGCGGGGAACCAGCTTCTCCCCTTTTGGAGGTTCGTTGCCGATTTGCTCTGCAATGGCTACACGATATCCCGCCCCAATTAGCCTCGCGATGTAGCCATCAATGGCATGATAGGGCACCCCTGCGAGAGGCACGCGTTCGTCGCCGCCAACGGGTCGGGATGTCAGCACGACATCACAGACACTCGACACGATCTTGGCGTCGTCATCGAATGTCTCGTAGAAGTCGCCGAGCCGGAAGAGAAGAATGATATCAGGATATTGTTTCTTCAGCGCCAGGTACTGGCCGCGCATGGGTGTGGTCATGGGATAGGATTATATATGAGGTTGAGGCCGGCCGCGAAAAGGAACGGACCGATGCCATCCCCAGTGCCCGCCTAAAGTAGCCATTCAACGAGTCGATCCCAGCCCGTCCGTTGAGCGAACAGCAGTGAACGATAAGCCTTCATCGCTTCTTCTCGTCGCGTCGGGGTCAGCATGCGAGGGAGAAAGACCGACAAACCAGTCGCGCGCTCGTAGGAAGGCAAATAGCCAACACGCAAAACGGGACCATCTGGACCGCGGCTTTCAACATGGTCACGCAGCGCTTCTGCAATGGCCTTGACGCGCTTGGCGTTGCGATGGATATTCCAGGTCGACTCAATGGCCAGCGCTGCAGCAAACGAGCCCAGATCACGGTAGTTGCGATCCTGAAAAACAAGGGCCTGGTCCGCCGCTCGCTGGGCCATGTTGCGCAACAAAGGGGCAGGATCCATGAGAAGGGCGTCAACCAGCTCCCTGGCCAGCGCTTCGGTAAACTCGGTCCGAGCTGTCACAATGGCGGACTGGGTAACCGTGTCAGCAGACCGCGTCCTGCCACCATAGCTCCTGGCATACTCATCTACAATGAGTTCAGCCAGTGTTTCGCCGCCCACCTTGGGTTGTGCATTGATGGCCTTAAGGATGGCAGCGTATGGCCAGCCGTCCATGGGCTCAACTTCCTGCGAGGCGACGAAATAGTCGCTGAAAGGCGCCAACTCGCGCGCCCCCTCGATCATGGCCATCAGGCAAGCATCCATGCCGATCAGATCAAGCCGGCGGCCGGTCGCGTCGCCGGCATCAGACAATGCCCAGCGCATATCCTGCGTATCCAAGAAGTCCTTGCTCGAATCATCAAAAGCGATTGGGCGGGTCTTTTCGCCGCCCGCTATGCGTCGAGGCGTGGAGCGAAAAATCGGTTGATGCGTGGGGCCTGTTGACGCGGATCGGACGCCGGCATATATGTCAACATCCAGCCAGCCCAGACCATGGTTCCAGAAGATCAGGGCATAGTGATCGGCCGGATAGTCTCTGACAGAACGAATGATGAAGTTGCGCAGGTTCTGGGGGTCGCCCATGTTGACCTCCCCCATTGGCTGGACGATGCTGTTCGACATGCCGTTGCCCTTACGCACCTCGACGAGGTAGGAACTTTGCAGCGTGTCGAACAGGCATGTCACCGCGCACGCGTCCGTTGTGCCGACCTGACCCATCTTCCAGAGGTCCTTATATCCGGCTGAGGTCATTTCGGCCATTAGGCGCACCGGACCGGCGCTTGTGTTGAAAACCTTGCCGTTATCGCCGGCCATGTAGACCATGATCGTCCATGGACGTTGTTTGGGGGTGACTGAATTCATGCGCTCCTCCGTCAGCCTGTTAAGCTGCAGGTATTGTAGCGCACAGCGGGGCTAAAAGTCAATAGCATTTATTAGTGAAGCTAGACCGGCAGCCTGTGTCATTGGAGGCCTGCCGGCCTAATTCCACTATTCCACTGTCACACTCTTCGCAAGATTGCGGGGCTGATCGACGTCGGCGCCCCGGCGCACCGCTATGTAGTAAGCCAGCAGCTGCAACGGAATCACAGTAAGCACCGGAGTGAGCATCTCAGAAGTGCGCGGAATTGTGATGACGTGCTGCGCCTTGCTCGCGATAAAGTCATCGCCCTCACTGGCGATTGCGATGACGATGCCGCCGCGAGCACGCACCTGCTCCACCTGGCTAATCATTTTGTCATACACCCGGCCCTGCGGCGCGACCACAACCACCGGCATGTGCTCATCGATGAGCGCGATGGGGCCATGCTTCATCTCACCGGCCGGGTAACCCTCCGCATGGATGTAGCTTATCTCCTTCAGTTTCAACGCACCTTCAAGCGCGATTGGAAAGTTGAGGCCACGGCCCAGATACAAGAAGTTGGTGTAGTGGAAGAATGTCTGCGCTAGCTTCTCGTACTGCGCGACGTTTGTTCCGTCAAGAATCTGCCCAACAAGGTTCGGCAGCTGCGCGAGATCATCCAGGAGAGCCCGTCGTTGATCGCGGTTCAATGTCCCCCGCAGCGTGCCGAGTTGCACCGCAAACAGGTATTGATCGACAAGCGAGGCGGTGAACGCCTTGGTTGATGCCACGCCAATCTCCGGGCCAGTGTGCATGTAAATAACGCTGTCGCTGACCCGCGCTGCCTGGCTGCCGATTACGTTGACGATGGAAGCCAAGTGTGCGCCGTGAGACTTGCCCTCCTCCATCGCTGCCAACGTATCGACGGTCTCGCCTGATTGCGTGACCGCGAGCATAAGTGAGCGCTTGTCGAGCACCGGATCACGATAGCGAAACTCCGAAGCGTACTCCACGCGCACGGGCACCCGCGCCAGTTGCTCGAACATGAACGCGCCCACGAGCTCAGAATGGTAAGAAGTGCCGCACGCGACGGACACAAGCTGCGTTATGTCACGTGCTTCTTCTTCGGTCAGCACCATCTGCTCAAGGTAGACCTCCCCCTGCGCCAGGTCCACCCGGCCACGAATGGTGTCTGTGAGGGAGTTGGCCTGCTCGAAAATCTCCTTCTGCATGAAATGCTTGTAGTTGCCCTTGGCCGCCGACATCGGATCCCACGAGACTGTATGCACCGTCGGCTGAATAGGCTTGCCATCCAGCGTAGAGAAGGTCGCGCCCTCTCTCGTGACCACGGCCATTTGGCGGCTCTCCAAAAAGACCATGCGCCGTGTGTGGTCCAGGATAGCGGGCATGTCAGATGCGATGAACATTTCTCCTTCGCCGTAGCCGATGGCAACGCCGCCAGCGGCGCCAAGCCGCGCGGCAATCAACATGTCCGGCTCATGTCTGGAAAGCGCGACAATTGCGCTAGGTCCCCGTAGCTGCGCCAAGGCCTGGCGAACCGCGGCTTCCAGAGTACAATCATCCTGGTAGTAGAGGCCGATAAGGTGAGCGATGACTTCCGTGTCGGTCTCCGAACGAAATTTAATACCCTCGGCCTCCAACTCGGCGCGTAATTCGCGGAAGTTCTCGACGATGCCGTTTTGGACCACAACCAGGCGCCCAGAATAGTCGGCATGTGGGTGAGCATTTCGCTCGCTCGGTTTGCCGTGGGTAGCCCACCGCGTATGCCCAACGCCGATACTGCCGCTCAGAGGATTCTGGTCGAGGCTTTTCGCCAGATTGCTGAGCTTGCCGACGTCTCGGCGAACGATTATTTCGCCATCGCTGATAGTAGCTATTCCGGCCGAGTCATATCCACGATATTCCAGCCGTCGCAAGCCTTCGAGTATGATCTCGGCAGCATTGCGCGGACCGATATAACCGACGATCCCACACATGGGTGTTCCCTCCGATTTACTATTTCAACCGGTATTTGAGTACGGAGAGGAGAGAACGAAGGGCGCAGGTGGTTGGGGCCGTGCAAACCTGGAGGCATCCGCCGATCTGATCGATTTTCCCCTGCAAATGCACAGGGTTAGCGCCCACCTCGCGGTGGGGAACCTCCGCCTCGTCAACGCGCACAAGTGTGCTCGTCCGGGCGCTGTGTCTCTCCCGTTCTTAGCGCGTTTGGGTCAGGCGCCTCCTTTCGTCCCTAGAAGAACTCCAGCCAGCGGTCCGCAGTGCTGTTCATGTCGGCGTATGCGCCCCGCATTTCCGCCGGCAGACACTGAGCGAGTTGAGTCATGGCCTCATCGGTCATTTCGCGCAGCGTTTCTCGGCCCGACCGACCATCGGGGAAGACGACCAGGCCATCCTCTCCACGAGGCCAGCGGTAGCGAAACGGACGGCCATAGGTGATGACCGCCGTAGGCCGATTGACGAGTGGGATATGCCATCGGAAAGAAGGGGTACCGGTAACCGCGGCAGGAATCAACCAGCAATCAGGAGCCTGGCGTGCCACAAACGCGAGGCCTTCTTTAGCGGTGAGCAGGCGTCCGTCCAGGCTGCGGGTGCCTTCAGGCGAAATGACCGAAATATCGCCCTCCCGCAATATCTCCCAGGTTGCCTTGAGCGCCGCTCGATCCACAGTCCCGCGCGTGATGAAGATGACGTGGTAGCCTTTGAGAAGCCACCCAACCACTGGCCATCGACTTGCTTCGATCTTAGTGAGTGGGACGGCGTAACGGTGAAGCTGCCCACAAATGATGACCGGATCAAGCCAGTGGATATGGTTGTAGTAGATAATGCCCGCGCCCACTTTGGGCACGCGCGACTCTCCCCGCACTTCTACTCTGATAAACAGCCAAATCAGGAAACGCAGGATCGCGCCGAAAAAGCGGCGTCCCAGGGGGATTGAACGTCTCCGACCTGAGGCCGTTTCTTCGCTGGTTGCTGAAGCGGCTCCCATCTTGCTACGTCCGGATCGACTGAGGGCGCACCCGGCCCGGCTTGCGTTTTTGAGCTTGATGCGATCTCGTCTGGGTGCGCGCCTGTTTTTCTTCCTGCCAGTGTCTGATCAAAATCTCGACCCGATCCATCACCTGATGCACGTTCAACCCGGTGGTATCCACCACAATCGCGTCTGGCGCAGCCATCAAGGGTGCATGCTGTCGGTTGGAGTCATATTCATCGCGACGCTTCACGTCGCGCAAGACCTGTTCGGAGTCAACCAACTCACCGCGGGCCCGGCGCTCAAGAAAACGGCGACGAGCTCGCTCGGGTAGGGTGGCATCCAGGTAGATTTTGAGGTCCGCGTCTGGAAGCACAATGGTGCCGATATCTCGGCCTACCATAACGATCCTGCCGCCCTCGCCGATGCGACGCTGGGCCAGGCGCATCGCTTCTCGCACGCCCGCATAGGCGGAAACCGGACTGACTGCCTTCTCCACCTCAATCCTACGAATGTCCCAACTGACATCCTGCCCGTCAGCCAGAACCGTCACATCTCGTCCATCATCCACCGTGGGCGAAAGCACGTCGATTTGCACGGCTTCGGCCATTTCAGTGACTGCCTGCTCATCGTGGGGCGAAATACCGCGTGCCAGAGCGACGGCTGCCACTGCACGATACATAACACCAGTGTCGAAATAGAGATAACCGAGCTGCTTGGCCAGGAGCCCGCCGATGGTGCTCTTGCCCGAAGCGGATGGACCGTCAATTGCAATGGTGCTGGGCCCCAAAGTAGATGGACTGCTTCCCTGGACCTCTGTTGCCGCGGGGAACTCTTTGGGGGTTGCACCCTCCCCATGATAGGCTGCCTCGCGGAGTGAGCGCAACTCGCCCTGCGTCAGGTCGCGCCACGTTCCTGCACGAAGTTCTCCGAGCGACAGCGGGCCTAGCCCGATGCGGATAACTCGCAGCGCAGGATGGCCCAGTAGCGAGACCATGCGGCGCACCTGCCTCTTGCGGCCCTCACGCAAGGTGATTTTAAGCCAACTAACGCGCGGCACGGGCCCCTGCTTGCGTTCGGGCGCTCGCCCTTTGCTGACGTCGGTCGGCGCGGCCTTGCGCTGCGTCACGAACATGGGCGGCGGCTCTTTGAGGAGTGCGACGCGCGCCGGTAAGGTCGGACCGTCATCGAGCATGATCCCGTGCTGGAGCCGACGCAATTTGCGCACGTTAGGCACCCCCTCTACTTGCACCAGATAGGTTTTCGGATGTTCGTAACGTGGGTGGGAAAGATGTAGAGCCAGCTCGCCGTCATTGGTCAGCAGGAGCAGCCCTTCGCTGTCGTGATCAAGCCGCCCGACGGCATAGAGCCGCTCAGGAACCTTGACCACCTCCTCCCATGAGGGATACCCGGCCTTCGGATCAGGGCCAGATAACATCCCAAAAGGTTTATTTAGCACGATATAGCGGAGCCGCTCAAATTGAATGAGCTTCCCGTCAACGCGCACCTCGCATTTTTCGGGCTCGACTTTGACACCCAGTGTCCTGACAACATGGCCATCGACAGTGACTCGACCGGCCTCGATCATCTCTTCACTCGCTCGTCGCGAAGCGACGCCGGCATGCGCCAGCAATTTCTGGAGTCTTTCCTCAGGCATTATTATGGACCTTGCGAGACAGATAACGAGACGGTAGCCACCGGCTCTGAGCCAAGAACCCACCACAGCTCTCCTATGGGGGCTGTCGTGGTCACAACCGCGCCCGCCTCAATGCGTAGAACTGGCACCAAGAGCGGACGCTGCCAAGCCGGCACCAATATATCAGAGGTTGCTTCTGACCGTAGAAGGTAGGAATGGCCATCACTCCCGATGATCCAGGCCAGCGCAGTATCAGGCAGGGCAAGATGATGCGGGGAGAAGGCTGCGGCGGCGTAATCAAGCAGCTTCCGCGCATCTTTATAGCGCTCCTGACTCCCCAACTCAGCCAATATGGTCGTGCGGTCATCCCGGGTCACCGATGCGACCAGACACTCACCTGCTTCGTCCGTGGTGCCGGTCTTAACCCCATCCGCACCATCGTAGGAACCCAGGAGTTCGTTCGTGTTCTGAAGCTGATGACCAGCAACCGTGGCCGATCCGAGCGCCACGATCTTCGCAATACTCTCATTCTGTAGAGCAGCCCGCGCCAACACAGCCAGATCTGCCGCACTGGTCAACTGCCCCGCAGCATCGAGGCCGTGCACATTGGCGTAGCTGGTCGAGTTCAATCCCATGGCGCGCGCTCGAGCATTCATCATATCCACAAAGTCAGCTTCGGTGCCGGCAACATGCTCGGCGAGTGCGACTGCGGCGTCATTCCCGGAGGGGATCAGGAGCCCATACAATAGCTCCAGGACAGTGAGCCGATCGCCTGCGGTCAAGCCCATCCGGCTGCCGGCCGTTGCTGCAGCGGCCCGCGAAACAACCACCTCGTCATCCAGGGGAACCTGGTCTATGACGACGAGCGCAGTCATTAGTTTCACGGTGGAAGCTGGTGGACGCGCTTCGGTCGAAGCTTTCTCAAAAAGCGCCTCTCCTGTCCGAAGGTCAACCACCAACGCGGATGACGCCGTGACAGTAGGGACGTTGCGGGTCCGAATCAGTGCTTCAACGTTCTCAGGTGCCAAGCGGAGAGGAGGATGATCCCCGTCAGTGATCACTGGCGGACCGAATCCGACGCACACCACAAGAAACGCGGCCCAAAGACCAACCCGAAACAGAACACGCGAAAACAGTGCGGAAAACGTTTGACGCTCACCCGCCTCTGCGATAAAATGCACTGTGCTGTGCATGTGAAGGTCTCTGCCTAGGTTCAGCACATACTAACCCTTCTGAGGTTTGCAATGCCGGTTTACGAGTATCAATGCCAAGCGTGTGACAAGCGTTTTGAAGCCCTTCGGCCGATGAGCCAAATGGATGCGCAGATTGCCTGTCCAGAGTGCGCAACGTCCAATGTGCGCCGCTCAATCTCGGTTTTTGCCGCTATCAGTCGTGAGGCTGGCGGTGGAAGCCGCATGGTCGCCAGCAGCACATCCAGTAGCGGTTGCGGCGGTTGCTCAGGCGGCAACTGCGCCAGTTGCGGCCATTGAGCCATCCTTGAAATCCCCCCCGCCGACCACAAAAGAAGGGGCGCCGTTACCGGCACCCCTTTGCCTCCAATGAGCTCGATCGGGGCGTCAGTCGGCGCCGTGGACGATGATATCGTAGGTTCTCACGTTATTGTCGCGGTCACGCTCTCCTGCGACGGGCACAACTTCTACGATTAGCTTGTAATGCGAACGCATAGGCAACTCGGTAACCTGCGTAAACCGCACGACACGCACCTCATCCGGTCCGAGTGAACGGACGGCGATCGTCTCGTTCACCAATTCGCCGGATGTCGACACATCATGCGGATCGAAAAGCCGCGCGAGACACGCGCACTACAGGCTCTGCAACTCGCCCTTGGTTCTCGATCGCGACCAACAGCGTCACCCCGCCATTTGACATGATCTGAGCAGCATCGAGGGGCGGATCGAAGTCCACGCCCATGATCGCCACTCCGCGCTCGTCGGGAGCGACCGTGGCTAGCGGAGCGATCGGCGATGCGGCTGACGCCGGCTGTACAACTTCAATGAGGGGTTGGCAAGCCGATAACGCCAAAGCCGCGAAGAGCGCCAGTAGGGTGGGAACTAAACGGCGCAAGCAGAGCACGCTGGCTGGCAGCCTTGTGCAAAACATCATACTCATTTCATGATAGTCTGGATGAGCGGATTTGTCAAAGACAACACCCCGCTCACCCATCCCTAACGTACAGCCTTTTCCCCCGGATACGGTCTAGCCGGCCAGGCGAATCATGCGGTCTGCGTCTGGGCCGCTTGCGATCCGTTCGTTCGCTTCTTGGTGCCGAACCAATCTCTCTCGGTCCAACCGACCAAGAGCGGTACGGCGATGAAGATCGATGAGTAGGAGCCCGAAATCATGCCAATCAGCAACACGGTGATGAACTGCTTCATCGTCGCGCCGCCGAACAAAAGGACGCTGACCATGATGAATACCGCGTTAAGTTGCGTGGCCAACGACCGGTGGAGTGTTTCCATCAGACTGCGATTGGCGAGATTGGTGAATGAATCGCCGCGATACTTCGGGGAATTCTCGCGGATGCGGTCGAAGACCACAATCGTGTCCTGCATCGAGAAACTGATCACCGTCAGCAATGCGGTCAGAAAGAGAGCATCCGCCTCCCAGCCCAGGAAGATGCTTGCGATGGCGAATAGTCCCAAGACTAAGACTAGGTCGTGGATCATGGCAATAATGGCCGAGGCGCCGTATCGGAATGGATTAGGCACCTTTCGGAACGCCACCACCATGAAACCCAGAATCGCAATGGATCCGGCCACGATGGCCAGAACGGCGGCTTGAGTCACCTCCCGCCCGATGGCGGGACCCACCTGGCTGTACTGCAGCTCCTGGAACGTCCCGTATTTGGCCGTCACAGCCTGGGTAAGCGTCGTCTTCTCGACATCGTCAATGGGTTTCAGGCGGACCTGAAGGGTCGTTCCGGTAGCGCCCAGTGTGGTGACCGCAGGTTCTCCAGCTCCGTTGTCAATGAAGACCTGGCGTAGCTCAGCGGGCTGTACCGGCCGCTCGAACTGCATTTGCCATAAGGAGCCGCCCGTAAAGTCGATGGCCAGCTTGACGGGCAGGCCGGTTGTCGCCAGCAGGTAGATCATCGCGATCATGCCCAGGGCGATAATGACTCCGGAGAAAAGAAAATACCACTTGCGCTTCTCGACAAGGTGGAACATAGTCTCTACCTCAAATCCCTATCAGCCACTGCCGTTCGCGCAGGGCCTCACTGCCGGCGCGAGCGAAGACGAAGCGCATTAGGGTGCGCGTCACCACCACGGCCGTGAACATGCTAACTAGCACACCGATGCCAAGGTTCAGCGCGAACCCTAGCACTGCTTGGGCGCCGAAGGTTCGGCCAAATATGATCAGGATCAAACAAATGATCAGCGTCGACAGATTGGAGTCTAGAATGGACGTCCAGGCGCGGCTGAAACCTGCCTCGAGAGCTTGGCGCAAGGAGCGCCCCCAGCGCAACTCTTCCTTCATACGCTCGAAGACCAGGATGTTGGCGTCGACGGCCATGCCGGTCGAGAGCAAGAAACCGACGATGCCGGGAAGGGTAAGCGTGACGGGCACCAGCTTGTATAGCGCCAGGTTCAGACCTGCGTAGAGCAGAAGAGCCAACGATGCCAGCGCGCCAGGCAAACGATAGTAGATAATCATGAAGAAGAGCACGGTGCCGAGGCCAATGAGGCCGGCTGTGAGGCTCTTGCGCACTGAATCTGCACCCAGTGACGCGCCTACGGTGCTGCGATTGACGACTTCCAACGGCACAGGCAGCGAGCCGTAGCGCATTTGCACGGCAAGGTTTTGCGCCGCTTCCAGGGTGAAACTTCCGGTGATCTCACCGCTGCCGTCGGGAATCGCGCTGTTAATCGAGGGCGCCGAAAGCACCTGATTGTCCAGCACGATTGCGAGCACCTTACCAATATGCGATGCAGTGTAGTCTTTGAAGAGCGTCGCGCCGCTCTGCTTCAGCTCAAAAGTAATCACTGGCTTACCGAGCTGATCCAACTGGGTGCCTGCGGTCTGTAGATCTCGGCCCGTCATGATCGTTGTGAAAGTCTGGTCCGGATGGGGGTTGGGCATCTTGCCAAGCTTAGCAGCATCCGGCGGATCAGGGTTGTTCGTGGTGCGCAGATAATCACCTTGGGTGACAAGCGTTCCGTCGGGAATCTCAACAAACTCGAGCTGGCCGGTACTGCGGAGGGTCTGTACGGCTGCTTCCGGATTGTTGATGCCTGGCAACTCAACAATGATACGGTTTGCACCCTGCAGCTGCACGAGCGGTTCAGTGACGCCGAGCCCATTCACACGGCGCTCGACGATCGTTTTGGCGGCCGTCATGTCCTCAGTGGTCACGGTCTGCCCCGTAGGCGGCTTCGCCTCCAACAAGACCTGCGTCCCACCCTGTAAATCCAAACCCTGCTTGATCTTCAGATCCCGGAAGTCGGCGGGCTGCCAGAAGAGCAACTGTTTGACGAACTGTGGATGCTCGATCGGCAGGTTAATGTACAACACGATCGCCGCCAGCAGGAGGATCAGCATCAACACCAATGTGTTGCGATTGCGCATTCTCTTCTCCCCCAAAGATAATTTCAGTGGCTGCCACCACCACAAAAGCTTGGGCATAATTAGCCCCGCAAGGTCCTTGCGGGGCACAACAGAATGATTATACCGCTGGGGATAGGCTCTGTCAAAAAGCATGGCTGTGCACCAGTGCGAGGGACCGCACAAGGATCTCGTCAGGCGAGAGTTCATCGGTGGCGATGTAGAGGTCGCAGTGCGCACGGGCGTGACGCAGGCGATGGCGCTCCTCGTCGAGCAGCCAGGATTCAAAATGGCGGTCGCCGCGGCGCATCCGTGTGGTCTCAATCGCGCAGTCGAGGAAGATGAGAATGTCGGGATTAGTGATGCGCTGCCACATGTATGGAACGTAAGAATGTTCCTGGAGCACCTGGCGCGCGTTGAAACCATGGGCGCGCAGACCCTTCACAAGCGTCGACTTGCCTGCCGCGCACACTCCGACTACGGCGATAAGCGGACGATCATCCAAGTCCATGATCGATCAAACATAGGCAAGCCATCTCGCAGATCGAACTTGCGCCAATGCATTATCGCTGCACGACCGCGGGCAAAGGAAAGGAGACCGACATGCGTCTGATCTCGAGCGGATCTTCTGGGTGGCGATCGAATACACGGATCACAACGACGGTCGTGTCGTCGCCTGGGCGACACTCATCGGCTGCTACTGCAACATCCAGCAGATTATCAGCCAGGATCTGTGCAGAGGTCAAGGCATTCACTTGCAGCGTAGCGAGCGCAACGCGGATATCAAGCGGTGCACCTCGACGCGAGCCTGAATGCAGCACACCGTCCGTGAACGCCACAATCACCTGGCCGGCAGTCAATGGCCACTCGTCGATCACAGGCCTGATACGGGAGCCCACACCCACTGCGTCCGCTGGCGAGTCGAGAGCAGTCCATTCCGCATCTAAGGGATCAGCCTCTGATGCATGCCAAATCAAGACCGGACACTGACTATTGCGCGACGTGACTACCGTGCGCGTCTCCAGGTCGATAGAGATGATGATCAACTCGGCCGACACCTGCCCCCCCCGCTGCGTGCGAAGATAATCGTGAGTAGCGCGTGCCACCGCACCATCGCGCACCCCTTCAGACAGGAGAGCAATAGCTTTCTGCACCGCGATATTGCTGATGGCTTTGGCAGACTTGCCGCTGCGTTGGCCGTCCACTATGACAACTGAAAGTCCACCGTTGGGGCGCTCGACGACCTCAACAGAGTCGCCACTCTCGGCCACCGCGTACTTGGCCACCTTGGCCACAGCAATTTCGACCGCCAACATCAGTTCCCCGCCCTCTCTCTCAACCAGACCCAGGCGTCTTCTTCCGTATGGATTGCACCGGTCGCCTGTGCTTCTCGGAGCGCCTCAAGCAATACACCGACCTGGGGGCTCGGTTCCAGCCCAAGAGCGCGCATCACTTGCCGGCCGTTCAGAAGGGGCGTCGGATCAACACGCTCCTTTCCCTTACGAAAAAAAGCGTCGAGCAACTCGCGGGTCGTCTGGCGGCGCTTATCCCAACCATTGCCATCGGGCGCACGAGCATGGGTAGCCAGGTGATCAGCCAGACTCAACAAGACCACATCCGGCCCGGTACTCTCGGCGTCACGGAAGAAACGGTACTCTGCGCGGCGGCTATAAGGATACTCGTGGGCTAATTCGCCCGGCCGCATGTGCAAATCGGTCAGTCGTGCCACATAGGCGATCTCATCGCCCGACATTTTAAGCGCGCTCAGCCGGGCCTGGGCCAAGAGCGCACCCCAGTGGTCATGATCAAAGAAACGTACGCGGCCAGTCTCTTCCACAGTGCGTTTCGCAGGCTTCCCCCAGTCATGCGTCAACGCTGCCCAGCACAACAGGTCGCGACGATTGCGCCCAGCCGCCAATGGAAGGCTCAAATGAAGCCCTATCTGCACCTGATATGGCTCAAGCAGCGCCGCAACCTCGCGCCACTGCTCCACACTTGCTATCACTGTATTGTCATCCTCGGCCGCCTCCGGAATATGAAAAGGACCATCAGTCCACAGGAGCGCGAAGATGCCGTGCAAATGAGCAAGCACACTGCGACTATGGTCAAACACATCCTGGTAGTGTGGGGCGGATTGGGTCACACCGCGCTGCGCGGCCGACTCAGGCAGAACCGGCGGAAGAAGCGCGAGATCGGAGAGAAGACGCAAATGACGCCAGCCACTAGGGGCAACTACGATTCGCATCAGTTCGTCCCGCACGCGCTCCGGCGACACGGACGACAACTGGTGCGCGTCACGGCGTATGAGGTTAAATGTCGCACCCTCGATCACCAAGTTGAGCTCTGCGACCATCCGCACACCGCGCAGCATGCGCAGTGGATCGTCGGAAAACGCTCCTTCGGTCACAGCACGAAGAAGCCGGCGGTTCAGGTCCTCGCGGCCATCAAACGGATCCACCAGGGCCAACCCTTCACCGTTCAAGTCCATCGCCATTGCATTGACGGTGAAATCGCGCAGGGCTAGATCGTCCAGCAGTTCAGGCGCACGCAAGCGCGCGACATCAACTTCAAGCGATTCGCCGTCTACGAGGGGCAAAATAGCGCGGCCCACATCACGGTCAGCATCCAGCACGAACGAAGCACCGCCAAAGGCATTCGCCAAGCTGCGGGCCAGCCGAACGGCGCCCTCTGGCACGATCAGGTCGAGGTCGTGGGTTGGGCGGCCAAGCAGAAGGTCGCGCACATACCCGCCGACCAGCCACGCAGGCCGCCCACCCTGGCGAATGAAATCAATGACCTGTTCGATCATTTTCAACTGACTTACATTAGCGCCGCAACGAGTTCTGCGATTTCACCGGGGTGCCTAGCGACGCGCACGCCAGCAGATTCAAGCGCTTTGATTTTGTCAGCCGCGGTGCCCTTGCCGCCACTAATGATTGCGCCCGCATGGCCCATGCGTTTTCCTGGGGCGCGGTTTGCCCTGCAATAAAGGCAGTGACAGGCTTGGTCATCTGCGCCGCGATGAACTCAGCGGCTTTCTCCTCGTCTGTACCGCCGATCTCGCCAATCATTACCACCTGTCGCGTTTCAGGATCGTCCTCAAACAGACGCAGCACATCGATGAAGCTCGTGCCGTTGATGGGGTCGCCGCCGATTCCGACGGCCGTCGATTGGCCGATTCCCCGCTGAGTGAGCGCGTAGACCACTTCGTATGTCAGCGTACCAGAGCGACTTACTACCCCCACGTTTCCGCGAGTGTGGATGTAGCCGGGCATGATCCCCACTTTTGCCTCACTGGGGGTGATCAGACCAGGGCAGTTCGGGCCGATTAGCCGGGACTTCATCCCGTCCAGATAGGCGCGAACCTTGAGCATGTCCAACGCGGGTATGCCCTCGGTGATGCAAACAATCAATCCAATGCCTGCATCCGCCGCCTCAAGAATGGCATCGGGAGCGAATTTGGCGGGCACGTAGATAATGCTAACGTTGGCGCCGGTTGCGAAAACGGCTTCGGCAGTACTATCAAAGATCGGCACATTGCCGACGGCCCAGCCACCACCTTTGCCGGGTGTGACACCGGCCACAACCGGTGTACCGTAGGCCAGCATTTGCTCGGTATGGAATGCGCCCTCGCGACCGGTAATACCCTGCACGACCAGACGGGAATCTTTATCGACCAAGATGCTCATGCGGTCCTCCCTTGTGCGGCAGCTACGGCCTTTTGAGCGGCCTCGGCGAGCGTCTCAGCAGTCATCATGTGCGCGCCCGCCAGGATCGCGCGGCCCTCTTCGGCGTTGGTGCCCACAAGACGCACCACCATCGGCACCTCCGTCTGCACCTCCTGCAGCGCCTGCAATATGCCTTTGGCGACCTCATCTCCGCGCGTGATGCCACCGAAGATATTGAACAGCACGGCTTTGACCTTGGGATCAGACAGAATGATACGCAGCGCGGCCGCAACCTTGTCGGCCTTTGCGCCTCCTCCCACGTCGAGAAAGTTGGCAGGTTCGCCCCCAAATAGTTTTATGATGTCCATGGTTGCCATGGCCAGCCCCGCGCCGTTGACCATGCAGCCGATTTCGCCATCGAGCTGAACGTAGCTCAGGCCGTTGAGGCGCGCCACTTTCTCCTCGGATGTCTCCTCATCCTCATCGCGCATGCTCGCAAGATCGGGATGACGAAACAACGCGCTATCGTCCAGGACAATCTTGCCGTCGAGCGCCTTAAGCGAGCCATCCCCGAGCACGGCCAGGGGATTTATCTCCGCCAGGCTTCCATCGATGCTCATGTAGCAGTCATAGAGACCCTGGCAGATTTGGATAAACTGGCCCATCTGCTGACGTGGCAATCCTATGGCAAGGGCGAGGTCTCGCGCCTGATACTCGCGCAGCCCCATACACGGATCGATCGCGATTGTGATGATCTTCTCCGGCGTCGTGGCCGCAACCTCTTCGATGTCCATGCCGCCCGCAGCCGAAGCCATGACTACCACACGGCGGCGTGCCCGGTCCAAAATCATGCCGAGATAGATCTCATTCTTGATGTCCGCGGCTGGATCAACCAGTACCTTCTTCACCGTAAGGCCCTTAATGTCCATGCCGAGGATTTGCCCGGCTACCTCAGCGGCCTCATCGGGGGTCTTGGCAAGTTTGATGCCGCCTGCCTTGCCGCGTCCCCCCACCAGCACTTGGGACTTGACAACGACTGGTCCACCGATCTTTTCCGCAATCGCTCGCGCCTCAGCCGGCGTGGTCGCCACCTCCCCCGCTGGGACGGGAATACCGTACTGCCCGAAGATGCGTTTCGCCTGGAACTCCTGTAATTTCAACGCGCGCCTCCTTCGATCTGAGTCTGCGATCAGAAATGCAAAGGGTGACACAACATCGTGTCACCGGGGGAAAATCAGGGTCTTGTCAAGGGGGCCAATCAGCAGATAAGATATACCACATCGGCGCCCAGAAATAAAGGGGCACTCTTGCTTTTCTCGGGATGGATGTGCCCCAAGGCCGCATTGCGCATCTCAAGACCCTGCTCACTCCAAGGGCGGGAAGATCATGATGCGATGGGCATCACCATCTGCGACAACCACCTGGCCCTCCGGTCCCACCGCGACGCCGGTTGGCAGGCTGAAAGACTCTTGATCGTTACCATAGAGGCCCCAAGTGGCCTTGAACTCGCCATCACTGTTCCAGGCCAGAATACGGTAGTTCTCCGGGTCGACCGCATATACGAGCTTACGCTGCGGATCGACGGCCAGCGCCGGCTTATTCACCACCGACTGGCTGCCCCAGCCGTTGACGGCCCATTGCGCCTCGAATTCGAGTACAGGACTGAACCGCTGCACGCGTCTATTCCAGGTGTCGGCGACATACCAGCGGCCATCCGCATCCTGCGCGAGGCCGACTGGCTCATCGAGGCGACCATCCACCACGCCGCCGCCGCCCCACTGTTGGACGAATACGCCGTCGGGCTGGAATACCTGAACGCGTTTGTTGCCAGTATCCACGACGGAGATATTGCCGTCCAGTCCGACGACAACCGCACGCGGGCCATAGAAAAGTCCCTCTTGGCCCAGCTCCCCGCCAGTGGAGCCGAAGACCCCCCAAGATGTCACGAACTGGCCATCGTTGGTGAACCTCTGGATGCGATGGTTCCATGTGTCGGAAACGTACACACTGCCGTCCGTGCCCACCGCGATGCCCCAAGGTTCGTTGAACTGGCCGCGTCCTCCGTCCACGCAGCCCTCCCCGGTGTCTAGTTTACAGGTGGAACCCCACCCGCGCAGGAACGTTCCATCCGAAGCAAAGACCTGCACCCGGTTATTGCCCGAATCGGCCACATAGATGTTGCCCGCCGCGTCCAGCGCCACCGCGCGGGGGAAGTTGAGTTGGCCCGTTCCACTACCCGACTGGCCAGTCGTGCCGATCTGCTGTATGGCCGCTATTTGGCGCTGACCCCGGGCGTAGGGGTCTTCGATCGGTTCAGTAACGCCGCCGGCCGTGGAAGCAGGAGCACCCCAATCCCAAACCTGAGCTGCCACATCCTTGCGCACGAACAGGGAGAATCGATGAATCGGATCCCACTGCGCTGTCTTGGTCGTATAGCGACGATGGATCACTACGTCCCAGAACTGACCACGCTGCACGGGGTCAGCGAGGCCGTCACGGATACGCTCCCAACTCAGTGCTTTGTAGGTTTCACGTGGCCACCAAATGAGGCGGTAGTTGAACTCGTAGTATCGATCTCCGAGATACGGCTTGACCTTCGATAAATTCTTGTCTCCCACCATCACGACCGGAGAGTCCATCGAGTCCCTCGATGGGTTCTGGCCATAATAGACCTTGTTTGGGTAGTCGCGCAGATACCACTCAAGCGGCCATGTTGAGTCGTCATCATACGCCACGCGTATCGCGAGGTCGCCCACCGTCTTCCGCGACAACTCCTCGATCTGCGACATCGCCAGCTTGATATCGGGCGTCGCGTGTGCATAGACCATCGGCTCGATCGCATAATCGTAGTTGATGAAATTGAAGCGGTAGGAGACGCCTATCGTAAAGACCAGCAGCAGCGCGGAAAGGCTTACCACAATCGCGCGCCCGCTTTGGACCCAACCGAGGGCCACAATCCGGTCATATAAGAAGTAGATCAACACCAACGCCGCGACCAGTGCCAGGAGCCATTGCGCCGTGTTACTAAGTCCGTTGACAGTCACGTCCATGAAGGGGCGACGCGTGGAGGTGGGTGCCAGCGCCTTGAGTGCAACCAGAAAAAGAGGGACCATGAGCAGAAGCCATAACAGACCCTTGCGTACACCCACCCGCCAATCTATGCCGTCGATCACCCGACCCAGCCACCAGCCGGCAAGTGGTGCCATGGACATGGTCATGTACACCGTATGCCAGGGCATTTTTTCGCCAACATAAGTGAAGACAGCCCAGGTGGCAGTGGGCCAGAGGACCAGGAAGGCGACAAAGAGAACCTGCACTGAAAGTGGGGGCGCAATAGATGGCAGGACGGCAGCTGGGCTTTGGGTGTCTTTTGTGAGCAATTCACCCGACGAGTCGGCGTCCGTTTTAGGATTAGGGTCTGGCTCGACGCCGCCATACGCGCGTCGATGACGAATGAGCCAGCCGATTGCGGCCACAGCGCCGATACTGCTGAGGATCCAGGGCAAGAACTCGTAGAGGGGCACGATCATATAGAAGTAATACCAGGGCTGACCACCGCGCATGACCTCTTGCTGGTCAATCCAATAGCCCAGTGAGCCGATCAGGCCGGTGCCAATCCCCTGACCGTTGGTCAGGAAGGTGGTGAAAAAGAGCAGTTCAATCGCCCAGAACGCCCCCGCAGCAACGAACCAGCACTCGCGCAACCAGAGAAATCCCAGCAGCCCGCTGATTATGAACAGAATACCCACCACTAAAAGCCCCTGCCAGACCATCGAGAGGGTAATCTGGCCGGGATTATTGAATTGACTAATCTGCCAGCCAACCGCCTTCAAGATCACTGCGGAAAGGAAGGGCATCGCCAGGGTGAGCAGAAGGACGATCAGGTCCAGCTCTCGAAAGATTCGAAGGTTCCAACGCCATTGTGTGATTGCGAGCAGAACCGCCAGGATGGCCAGCACTAGTCCAAGCCCCATCAGTATCAGCCCCGGCACGCGCAGTTTGAAGATCTCCAGCAGAAGACCAATGGCCAATAGCGGCAAGGCCACTGCAGTAAGAGCGCGATATCCATTGCGCCGCTTATCACTCCGCTCCCCCGGCCACACGGCTATCCACAACTGGGCAGCGAGCGCCAGCACCATGAAGGCCCCGAAGATGCCCCCGAAGATGAATGACGCCTCCATCGTCAGGAACGCGAAACCCAACGCCACCGCGGCGCCGACCAGCCAGGACCGTGCACGCGTCTCCAGATAGCGGAACATGCAAATGACAAGAATGACTAACAGGCTGGTCAGCATGACCTCGTCGCGTATGTAACGACTGTGATAGACGAGGGCAGGCGACACAGTGACCATCACTGCGGTGAGGAAGGCGCCCGTGCGCCCGAGCCAACGCCGCATCAGCCAAATCACGGCGACCATGACGACGCCAAAGAGTGCCACCTGGATGCGAGCGCTCCAATCGTTCACCCCGAACAGGAAATACATGAAGGGATTGAGGATGAACTTGAGGGGACCGTGCATCATAGGCTGATGCTGGTAGCCGCGGCCGTCGAACAACTGAAACGAGTAGACGGCGTGAAGGCTCTCATCGTGGCTCATGGCACGCGCACCGAGCAAAATGGTGCGTGTGAGCAACGCGACTACAACCAAGACAATCCAGGCGACTTTCTCGCCGTCAAGCCTCAGGAGGTTTATGAATGCCCGATCCAGAAACCCGGGCGTTTTAGTGTCGTCATTCTGCATTTTCGTCACCGTTGTGCTATTTCTCTGCTCTGTTGACCCACAGGATCAGACGCGTCTTCTCTGGTGGTGTGAGCGCTTCGCGATAGAGCAGCCAGCGCAGCCTCGAGGCGCCATCGGGCAGTTGCGCAATCGTCCAGCGTTGCAGCACGGCAAACTCCGCGCCACTATAGCTGTTCAAGCGTGGTTGATCCTCAACGGGCGTCATGACTAAGGGCGCCACGTCCTGCGGAATCGATGCGGTGAAGCGCGCATTCGGATAGTCGCGCAGCTGCCAGCGGAGGACCGGCAGTACGGAATCGGACACCATCGGTGCCCAGACCACATCTACATTCGCCTCCCGTCCACCCCCGCCGCTGAGGGCGGACAGATTGCGAAGTTCGCCTTGTAAGTCGACCAGGTCGGTTGCCGGCGTATCGTGGACGATGCCCGACTGGCGCCCCACACCACGCTCATAGCTTAGGGAGACCAGGCTCCCAACCTGCCATGCCAGACCAAGAACAAGGGGCACGACGGGCAGGGCCCGAGTGACGGTGCGCCAGTTGTCCCACACCCCGTAGGCGACCCAAACAATGAGCGACATGACAAGCGTCGCAATACCCACGCCTGCATACAACGAGCGCCAGTCCTCGCTGTTCGTGGAATTAAGCGCGCTAGGAAGGCCGATCACGGACGCGACAAGTAGTGCAAGCGAGACGAAAACGAGAAGCCAAGGATCGCGCTCGCGTCGCCATTCGTACGCGTGCCCAAGGACGCGGGCGACTGTGGGCCCGGCCAAAAGCGTCAGACCAAGAGCGACCAGCGACAGGTCCACTGGGTGACGGCCGCGCCCGATGAGGTTGATCGCAAACGCCAGCGCGGTCATAATGCCGAGCCAGGAACCTATGCGCTCTCTGCCACGCAACGACCAAATCGCTCCAGACACTCCAAATACGAGAGCAAATGGCTCGCTGAGGAGCAGGCGCAAGGCGGTCTCGAGGATGGAGTATTCGCCGCGGCCGGGGATGAGATCGGACATCCATCGACCGAGCAACTCAGCACCGGCTGCCAGGCCGGCCGGTGCGGTAAGGAAGAAGGTGGCGATGACAAGCGTCGCGAGCACACCCATCAACGTGAGCCGTGTCTGGTTGCGGATGCGAGACAAGAGCGTCCGGGCTTCCGGCGCCCACCAAAGCGCGGTCGCAGCTGCCCCAAGCAAGACCGTGTAGGCATTTGGACCGCTGATGAGCAACAGGCCGACCGCTAAGCCGAGCGCGACGCCCCATTGGCGTCCCTGCTTCACCCCCGCGGCCACGCCGAGCAACACCAACGTGAGTGTAGGCACCAGCGCATCACCAAGCGAGAGCCGGCTGCTCCACACGCCCAATGGCGATAGGGACCAGAGAAAGGCTGCCGCCAGCGCGCCTCCCGGGGTCAGGTACCTGCGGAGGAGGAAGAACAGCGCCGGAGAGAGACCGCCGAGTAAGGCCGGCCAAAACCGCGCGGTTCCATCAGAAGCGCCGAACAGGCTAAACGTAATCCGCTGCAAGGCATGCAGCAGGGGGCTTAACCCGCTCAGATCGGGCGCCGCACCGGTCACCACTGCAACAGCCGGCAGCGCCTGCATGGCCTCCTCCGGGCCGAGGGCTATTGCGCCTAGCCCCCACAGCCGCACGCCAAGCGCGAGGAGTACAGCCACGCCGTAGCCCGCGCGCTCTACGGTCAGCCAGCCAACCATGCGGGAGAGATTTTCGGTCGGGTGATCCTGGATGCCTGCTTGTAGCATGGAATTACCTTGCATAGATCCGGACGCCATCGAGATCGTACACTCGCTTCAGGTGCGTATCGAACCGCACCAGAGATGCGTCTGAGATGCCGTATTTGCTCCGTTCGAGTCCGCCGACATAGATATAATCTACGCCCCACTGCTCCAGAATGCCTGGAAGTTGATCTGCCTGAGCGGAGCGGTAGATTTGGTCGATCACAGCTGGCCGCATGGCGGCCAACTTATCATAACCCTCGTTGCCGCGCCACTGGCGCTCGTGAAAATCCCAACCGAGAAGCGTTGGATTCCCGGTGGACATGGACACGCGACCCTCGGCGCTGTAGGAGCCACCGGTTGCTTCGAGTACGACAGCATCGCGTCGCACGTTGACGCGAAGCCAATCGATGGCTTCCAGTTCGGCCGGATTATCGCGGCGCAGGTAGGCGAGTCCATCGAGCGTTGGCGTGCCGCGGAAGCTGTCCGTTTTACTTGGTATAGCGGACAAGGGATACCACAGACCGCCGAGCACCAGCACCGCCGATAAGGCGAGTGCAGGAACCCTCAATATTGCGGGAGAGCTCGACACGGCAAGCCGGCTCAACGCGTAGGCGGACGCCAGCGCGAGCAACACCCATGCCTGGTAGTAGAACTTGAAGACGGTATTCATTCGGTTGCCGAACAGGTCACGCAGATAGATGAACTCAGGGATGAGAGTGAGCGCAAACGCAAGAAAAATCAGGATAAGGGCGAACAGGTCGATGGCGACGGGCAAAGCCGGAGCACGCCCTTCGGCAAACGCTTCCTCGGGATCGCGACGGAATCGGACCCAGACGGCGCCGATCACCCAAGCGAGCAACACCGCCAGGACCAGATAGGTCCACGGCGAATCCACGCGCACCTGTATCACCAGACGCAACAATCCACCGAGCGATGCATCCGATATGTTCGCGGCGATTTCGGGTCGCTGTAGAGCCTCGTCCACAAATGCCCGGCCTTGCGGCAGAGCGACGAAACCCAGGGCCACGACCGCCATGACGAGCAAGGGCAGGAGCAGCGTCCAAGGCAAGGCGACGAGCACGCTACGAGTGGTCGTACTCCAGCCACCCCGACCCCGCACCTCCTGCTCCGCTCCACCGCGGGGATCGATGTGCGGCCCGGGGCTGGTGTGGCATTGGAGCAACAAGAAGAACACTGCAACCACCAGGAAAGGCCCAAACATCACGAAGAACTGAGAGAAGCGGCTTGGGAACAGCAGGTTTGGCAAGATACCGCCCAGCTGCGATTGAAAGCCTATGTAAAATGGAGCATAGACCAGGTAGCCGAGCGCAGCAAGGATGATGAATGTCAGCACCGCAGTGCGGAGCGGCCACCAGATCAAGCCGCTGCGGAGCGCGGCGCCCAGACCCATCGCTAACGCGGCCAGCCCCACGTAAATCGGGAAGTCCCAGGTGTTGAGGAATCCCAGGCTGCCGAGAACAATGGCATACAACAGGACGCCCCCCCATGACAGCCCGATTGCGTCGACCAGGCCGCGCGCCTGATCGGCCAGTCTCGAGAAGATACCGCCTCCCCTCTCACGTCGTAGTTGGGCCGTCAGTGCACCGACCAGCAAGTTCAGGCAGAACAGGATCGCAAGCAGCACGAACGGAAGTGCCAAGACATGCGGGTGCAGGTCGCCCAGCAGGAAACTGAAGAACGGGAACTCGTCGATGACCTCGACCGAATTGCCTGCCAGGTCGATGTCGTGGATCACGCGAGAGGCGCGCCACCACCACCAGTAGCCACCGGTCGCGTTCCCCGTGGGGGCAGTATCGGTGAGGCCTTTGATGTTTAGCCACTGGATGACAGTGATGGGCAAAAGCTGAAGCTGGTATACACTGTCGATCAGCCCCTCGAGGTTGCCCATGACGCCAAGGAGAAGAGCACCGAGCAAACCCCACGCAATAGACGCGCGAGTGTGTATTTTATCGATCGACTAATGAGAAGCTAGGAGACAGATCCGGGGCGTCCTCGGACCGGGCCTGGCGGGTGATGCTACCGCGCGCCAGGGCGACAAGGGTGTAGACAACGCCGAAAGCGGAGATCATCACGAGGGCGTACCACATGGCGACACCCAGGTTGAAGCCGATTTCCGGGAGCACGCCGGTGATGCGGATGAGCGCCGCGATCATCACATAACCGAAATAATAGTAGCTGATGCCGTAGCCCGAGAGCCAAGGGTCCTGAGGCGGGAAGAGACGACTACTCAGGACTCCGCTGATGAAGGCGAACTCCATGGGTTTTTCGGTGCCGTTGATTTCAGGATTGTAGGCGCGGAAGACGGTCCAACCTACAAAGACCAGGAGGAAGAGTAGCTCGGTGGCGATTATGAGACTGCGATTCTCGCTCAGCCAGGTCAGGACTGGACGCCGGCCGCTATCGTCACGGCGAAGGCCTTCGCGGCCGAGCCATACCGACAGGCCGCCGACTCCTCCGAGCGCGAACAGGAAGCCTCCCGTCGTGTTGGGAAGTAGGTGGAAGATGGCGCCCAGCCAAAGTAGATACGAGACCAGCAGCAATCCCAGCACTTTGGTGAGGGGATAGCCACGTCCAGGCAGCCGTGCAAATAGCCGCCATGCCAGTGGAAGTACGACGAAGCCGACCAGTTGAATGGCCAGCCACCATGATATTACAGGCAGCATGATTGCTTCCAAAACAACATTAATCGAACCATCCAGGAATTATTGTAGCATGAGCCCCGGTCGCGACCAAAAGGAGACCCACGTGTTCCCTTCCGAGGCACTGAGATCGGAATCGGAAACGGTGAATTTTTTCCGGTCGTATGTAAGTAGGTTTAGCTACATATTATTCGCTACACGAAAATCATGACCTCATCATTTCCCGCGTCATAGCTGGAGTTTCGCTTCCCCCTCAGACTCGAGATCGTCAGACAACGCGATATATAGTGACATCATCATTCCGATATACCACCGTCAACTCCCCCGCTTCCGCAAGCACATCAAACTTATGCAAGGCGGCTGCGCTGAAAAGAACACGCTCGAGGCGTCCGACGTAAACGTAGCCCACGTGTAGTTCGCGTATGAGACGCCGTGCAACCGCTAGATCGGTCGTACGGAAGAACTCCATCCCACTGGCTGTTTGCGCATCAACCTGCATCGCGGGCCGCTGCTCGTACTGGTGTTGTCCCACCAGGGTCGGCAATCCCGTTGCGCTGGCTACACGCAGTCCGCCTGCCCGGTAGTAATCATACGAAAGGTGTTCCTCGCCTACGGTATAGCTGCCGGCGGGAGCTTCAGCCACGACCGGCGTGCCTCGCACATTGTCGAGCAGCCACTTGAGCGCGCGGTACTCACCGCCGAGCACGATGCGGGTGGCGCCATCGGGCCAGTCATACTCGCCCACAGTCATGTAGGCGAGGCCGTCCAGCGTGCCGAGGGGCGGCTGCGCGTCCGGGAAACGATCTTCAACTCGTGCGTGAACGCCGACGAACAGAAACACCAACCCGCCAGCCAGCAGGATACCCGCCGCCGTCTGCCAAGGCAGAGCAAGCCAGGCAGGAGCGCGAACGGTCAACAACCAGAGCCGGGCCAAGATGTAGCCGCCGGCAATGCCCAGAAAGATCCAGGCCGGCACCGAGAACTTGAACAAGGTGTTCATCCGATACCAGTCGCCGCCATCCAGGAAGTCCCGCAGGTAAACCAACTCGGTCCCCCCTACCACCCCCAGACCTAAGACGAGCAACAGCCCAACAAAAGCGCGACCGGAGCTGGTCTCGCGGTCGAAGATCAGCGGCACGGCAAGAACCAATGGCAGTGCGGCGAACGCCGCAGTTGGCCGGCCCAGCGCAGCAAAGATGGCCAGCACCGCGACAAGGAGTAAGATCGCAAAAAGCCAAACCCGGCGACTGCCGCCCCGTCCGCCTTCGCGCACTTCAGTGACCATGCGCCGCGCAAGCAGCTCGGCGGCCACATAGCTGATGGCCAGAAACAGGAAGAAGCCCCAGATGAGGAGCCACGGCCGCAGAGGGCTGGCTTCCTGCACCCACCCTAACAAGCGGCCAACGACATTCCCATCACCGTCGCCAAGCTGCGCATGATAGTTCGCATAGAACGGCCTGTATGCCAGAACCGCAGCCACTAGCCACCCCGACGGCACTCAACGCAGCGCCCGCCAGGGACCGGAGACGCTGTCCTGGCGATCCCCTCGTGCGCCAACCCGCTATACAGATAGCGCCGGACGCGAGCAGCGCATATGTGGGCAGATCCCACGTGTTGATCGCGCCGAGTGCGCCCAATGCCAACGCTAGCACCAGGAGCTTAATGAGCCATTGCCGCCACCTTAGCGGACGATTAACGAGCCACTCGAGCGAGAGCCCGACGACGAGTAACCCAAACGGCATGGAGATCAGGTGTGGGTGCAGGTCAGCGAAGGTGAAGGTCCACAAGGGAAACTCGTTGATAGTGAATGGGACGACGCGGCTGGCGGCCCAATAATCGAACGCCGGCAGGCCCTCGCCACGCATGACGCTTGCCAGCCCGTTGAATGCCCATTCGAGGCCGGTCAGGTTACCGAGGAGCAGCGTCAGAGCAACTGCGAGCGCGGCGACGACGGCCGGAGACGGGACCGGCCCATGGGCAGCCGAGTAGCCGGCCTCAGGACCAAGGCTCAAGCGGGCTGGCGACGTTGCCTGCCGGAGACCTGCGGTCAGGCTGTACGCCACGCTGAACACGCCCAGCGCGGTCAGCGCAAACAGCGACGGCACGGCGAGATTGAACGCCACCTCGGCGAAAATACCGGTCAGTCTTATCGACAGGCCGACCAGATACAAGCCAAAGTAATAGTAATTGATCGTGCCGCCGGCAAAGTAGGGGTCATACGGCGGGAATACGGGACTGCGGAGCGTAGCGTTGAGAAACGCAAACTCCATGAACTTCTCGCCGCCATTCCAGGGATGCCACAAATCCGGGTTGAAGAGGCGCACGAGCACGAAGAAGAGATAGGCGCCGGCGAACAGGGCTTCCTGCCCCAGGATGAGACGCTTCTGTGCGCGCCAAAATTGAGCCAAATTGCGCCGCTGGCTTGACCATGCCACGCGGCCCACGAGGACCATAAACAGGAGAAGAACCAGCAGGGGACCCAGCGCGTTACGCCACAGCCCCAGACTGACACCCATCCAGTGCACCCACCCCAACAGCAACCACCCCGCCACCCGACTGAGGCCGTGGCCGCGATCTGCCAGACCGCCCGTCAGTGGGAACAGCAGCGGCCAGGCAAACCAACCGAAGACGGTGATCACAAACCACCAGAGCAGGACCGAGATGATTGTCGAACCACTGGCGAACTGATTCCACCGGTAGTCGGTTACGTCGGGCAGAGACTCAACGGGCTGAGCAAGCGTCAAGGGCCGATGCGGCTCGGGCGTTTGCAGCCGCATGCTGGCCAGACCGGGCGCCTTGCCCCCGCCCAGTAGAGACGTCGCACGTAGAGACGTTGCACGTAGAGACGTTGCACGTAGAGACGTTGCACGTAGAGACGTTGCACGTAGAGACGTTGCACGTAGAGACGTTGCACGTAGAGACGTTGCGTGCAACGTCTCTACAACGTACTGTGCATCCACGGAAGACCGCTGATCGCCAGCGGGAGGCAAGTAGCGCTGCAGACGGCCGGCAATTTCGTCGGCACTCAAATGCCTCACATTACGCAGAATCAGCGGACGGGGATGATCGTACACGCTGAAGCTTTCATCCGCGTTGTCATCGTGGATCACGAGCGACCCGAGACGGGGGTACGCAGAGAACTCCGCGACCAGTTCGTAGCCCAGCTCCCCTGCGAAGAGCTGCCGGTAGTATTGAGAAGTCATTGGGTAGCGCGCCGCAAGGCGCGCCATGGGGCCATAGACGCGATTGCTGGCGATGGCCAGATAGTCGGCGCCGGCGAGACCGGCCGCGAGGTGCTCGACCTTATCGCTGTTGTCCGGATCCCAGACGGGCAACTCAGCGCGCTCATACATGCGGAGCGGAGGGCGGTCTCGAATCTCGTCCATGGTCAGGGGGAGGGCATCGTCCCATTCTTCGCTGAGGATCTTCGAACCGTCTGGCACATTGCGGTAGATCCAGAGAGACGCCTCAATCCAGGGGTGTTCCTGGCGATAGACGTTTGTGAAGGCGAAGGACCAAAGCACTGCGACCAGGGCCGTGCCTAGCGCAACACCGACCCATATAACCCGGCCACGGCGGCCCCACCGCTCGACGAGCCACTCCCAGCCCCTTACCGCAAACGCGGCGCCGAAAACCAACAGGAACGGCAGCAGCGGGGCCATATAGCGGAGAAACTTGGTGTGGAACGCGCCCGTGACCATGAAGTAGGGAAAGCTCCAGGCAAGCAGAACAGTAGCCGCCGCGCCCGCGCGCCCCAGCCCAAATCGCACGAGCGCCCATGCCAGTCCGGCCCACGCGATGATCCCGAGCGGCCATGTCAGCCCCCACTGGCTCAGTTGCTGTACAAGATACCAATAGCGAATCGTGCCGATATATTGCCGCGTGTATGGCGCATCCATTGCGCCGCTCACCATGGCATTTTGCGCCATGATCTGACCGAGGTATGGGCCAATCTCAAGCAACGCGAATGGGTTCGTGAGTGCGAAAGTAACAACTGCAATGAAGCCGACAGCTGCCAGGCGGCGGAGCGTGTGCCACATCAGCGACAAAACCTTCGAAGCTGTCGAAACCCGGGGAGTCTGCTGCCGCGACGCGCAGAATGCAGCGACGAGAAGCGGCAGGGCAAGCATGACCGCGTTGAATTTGGAACCGACCGCCAGTCCCGCCATCACTCCCGCCGCAAGCCACGTCCAGCGGCCGCCCTGATCGGCATAGCGCGCGGCGAGAGCGACGGTCGCGACGATGAGGAAGGTGAGGAGAGCGTCGACCGCTGCATAGTGGCTGAGCTGGATGGGCAGAACCGCAAATGCGTAGGCGGCCGCAGCCAGGAGACCTGTGACGTAAGGTGTCGGTTGAGCCACCGGGGTCGCCGAGGCGACGAGTTGGTCAAGCTTGTCTTTCCCGGCATGTTGAATCTCGCCAACCTCTGTGTGCTCTGTGGCGAATCCGGTCAGGAGGCGGGCGACACGAACGCCCATGATGTAGATCAGCAGGAGCGTACCGAGGTCAGCCAGGGCGGAGAGAGCACGGCCGACGAGCGAAAGGTGGCTGTAGTCGGCGAGCTGCCGGCCGACCGTGTGAAGGGGTTGCATCCAGGCGGGGAATGCAAAGGTCGTCTCGCCGAACCAACGGCCCACGGCTGCCGCCGCATGTCCCACGCCGATCAACAGGTAAAGGGGGAAGTGACCGTAGGCAAAGTTGCGCGGTTGGCCCGCCAAGTCGCCCGCACCAGGCGGCCATCGCAAGGGGTTGAGCGACGAGCGCGCCGGATCGAGCGCAACCCCCAGTTGCACGAAGAAGCCGCCGTCAACCTCACTCGGCCAGTTCATTGTGTCGGCCACCCAGACAATGAAACGCTCGTCGGGGTGAACGTGTTGAAAGCGGTCCCAGTTGATGTCCGTGAAGCGCAGCGCGCCGCCGATAAGAATCAGCGCCACCAGCAAAGTGACGCGAATGGCGCGACGATTCAGCAAATGCATCAACGGTTTGGCCTCACTGCTTCGCGGGAGACTCGAAAGTCCTCGGCGAGATGAAGGTCGCCGGCTCAGAAGTGGCGAACCGCGCTTCCAGGAAAGTGGCCGAGGCTTCCGCAGGACCGCGGTCCGTCGCGACGATCTCGTAGATCGTCACTGCCCCACCCCGATAGGCTACCTGCAGATAACCCTCGTCCGTAAGCGCGTCGAATTTCGCCAGGCCGTCGGGGCCATAATAGGCACGCTCCAGCTCACCGACGATGATGTATGTCACGCCGTAGTGATCCAGGAGTTCCCGCGCTCGCTCCGAATCGACGGTATTATAGATCTCCGCGACGTGCCGCACGCGACGCTCAACCACCTCGCTGGGAGTCACAGAACGCTGCTGGCGCTGGTGCCAGTTCCAGCCCTGCACCGTGGGCAACCCGGTGTATACGCTGAAGCGACTACCCCAACGGTATTCAGGGATTTGCGCCTCCAAGATCGTCGGCGTGCCCACCACATTCTTCATAAGCCACAGCATGGCAGCCTTGTCATCGGCCAGGAGAAGATCGCGGCCGTTATCGAAGTATTGGGCGCGGTCCATGTAGGCCATACCGTCGAGGCCGCGCGGAGACGCCTCGGCCGAGAAACGATCACGGATTTTGGCGCGGGCAGCAAACGGCGGATAAAGCATCGCGCCGATGAAGAGGATGGCCAGGGCGGCCCAAGCCACCTTGCTCCACAATGGCCGGCGGCGGTCCGTCCGCGCGGCGAAGCTGGCCAGACCGACCGAGAGGCTGACGCCAAACAGGGTCCAGGCCTGGAGGTAGAACTTGAAGACCGTATTCATACGACCGATGTCGTCTTTTTGCCGCAGGACCTCAACGCCCATGGTGATTGCAAGTGCAAGCGCCAACAGCAGCAAGGCCATCCGGCGCGCTGGCGACAGGTCACGTCCAAGAGCCATGATGGCGGCGAGCGCGAAAAGCGGCAGAGCGATCAGCCACACACGGACACCCAGAACCCAACCAACCAACAGAATTACCACCGCCGCACCCCCAATGGCGGGCAGCCCAGCGGACAGCCAGGCGGGCAAACGCCGCTCTCGACTTTGTGCGGATAATTCCGTGGCGAGGTACACGACGGCCAATGCGATAAAGAAGCCCCAGTGCGTGAGGTAATCGCCGATTGCTGTCTTGCCTTCTTTGTAGAACTCCAAGCCTGCGTATGCCGTCGCGTAGTTGCTCGTAAAGGGATAGAACGCGGCGGCGCCCACGGCGAAAAAGACGACAAAACGCCATAGCACGGATATGCACGAACGAAGCGCGAAGGCCAGCCAATCCTGGATGCCGTCGGGCCTGGATGCCGCAAGGATGGGGCCGCGGCGGCTCATTTCCAGTACAACGAGTGCGGCCAGGCCGGCCAACGCGTAGGTCGGAAAGTCCCACGTATTGGTCGCGCGGAGACCGCCGATGATGAAACCAAGCAAGACGATGACCAACAACTCAGGCAACGCGATGGCCCACGGCGAAGGCTCGCCGGCGTCCTCGCGCAACTGCGTTCCATGCTGGGCGAGCGCAACCACCACCGACAGTGCGAGCAAGGTCATCGGCAGCGCGATCATGTGCGCGTGCAAGTCCGCGTAAGTGAACGTGAAGAACGGAAACTCGTTGATCGTGTCGGGGATGACGCGTGACGCGTTCCAAAACCACCAGTCGTTCGGGAAATCGAGGGCCGCGCGGTCCGTGATGATGTTGGCCAGCCCGCTGATGGCGCTCACCAACTTCGCGAACCCCGGGATGGTGCTCTCAATAACCACCGTACCGCGCTCGACTGACCTGATCCAGGAGCAGCTTCAGGTTGCCCAGGTTGCCGACGATGGTGACAAAGAACATGCCGCCGAGTCCCGCCAGGAGGGAGCCGGTCCGAATCCCGCCATAGGGTCTGTCATCGCCCTCCAGCCGCGTGGACGGGTCTCCCTCAGCCAGGGCGAATGCAACGCAGAATGCTCCAACCCCGGTGAGGGCGAACAGGGTGGGCACGGCCAGGTTATACGCGACCCACGGCACGATTCCGGTGAGCTTGATGAGCGTGCCGATGATCACCCACCCGAAGTAGTAGTAATTCATGAACCCGCCCGCATGCCATGGGTCGTAAGGCGGGAAGGTCGTGGAGCGAATTATCGCGTTGAGATAGGCGAACTCCATGGGCTTCTCGCCACCGCGCGCCATGTGCCACAGGTCAGGGTTACCGATTCGAATCAGCAGGAAGAGCAGGAAGAGGGCCAGAAAGACGCCTTCTTCGGTCAGCAACAAGGCGCGGTGCGTTCGCAGAAACTCAGACATCACGCGCCGGCGCCGCCACGCGACCATCGCGGCAAAGCCGACCAGCAGTCCCAGGCAGAGCGCAATCCACGCGCGACTGAAGGAAGTTGCCTTCAGCGCAGGCGCGAACCAGCTCAACCAGGCAAGCAGAAGGATGCCCAGCGTCTTGGCGACCCCGTAACCCCTATCGGGAAGCTTGCGGAGGACAACAAAGCTGATCGGGAACGCGGCAAAGCCCAGGACCATCACGAGGGCCAACCAGGCAAGCACCGAGAGCACAGGTGACCGGTTGAGCAAACCATCCGTGTCAAAGAGATCCGACCACGTCCCGCCGGCCTCTTGGACCGCGGCGTCCTCGGGCGTCATAAGCAGTGCGGTGGGCGCCTGGGTCACTTGCTTCGGCCACATCTGGATGGTGTTCTCCAGGTCGATCTGGTCGAAATAGCTGCGCACAAGCGCCTCGCTGTACTGCGGCGTTTTGCGGTAGATGCGCACCTCGGGGTGGTCATAAACGCTGAAGGCTTCCTCGGCGCCCGTGTCGTCGAAGGAGATGCCGAGGATGGTGGGGAAGGAAGTGAAGCGCGTGGCCAGCTCGAACCCCAACCTGCCGTCGAACAGGAGCCGGTAATACTCCTTGGTCATGGGGAAGCGCATGGGCAGCCGTGGAATGGAACCCCAGAGGCGATTCGAACTGATCACCAAGATGTCGGCCTCATTCAGCCAACGATAGATGGCTTCTCGTTTCTCGGGCGTGTCCTCGCCATAGTTTTCGATCTGTCCATCGCGACGGCCGTTCTCCTGCGTCATCCCATAATATGCGCCAGCGGGCTTGAAGCTAATCTTGCCGTCAAGCGAAAAAGGCAGGCCATCGTCCCAGTGTTCGTTGGCAACGACGCTACCCTCAGGCACATTGGTGTAGATCCATTTTGAGGCTTCGACGCGGGTCAGGGGGCGACGGTAGATCGCCAGAAAACCCCAGCCCCACAGCATGGTCGCGATCACTACGACGGCTATCATTGTGTATGCCGCGGCAGGCGTCGTAATTCGGCGCAGGATTGCAGCCGACTGGGCCTTTTCCACCAACCACCACAGCAACCATGCACCGAGTACGATCAGCATAGGATAGATGGGCAGGTAATAGCGCATGGTATAGGAAAACTGCAGGCTGTGGTACACGAACATGCCGCCCACCCACGCGAACAGGCAACATGTGCGCCTTGAGCATTTGGGGATTCGGACGCACGGTCATGCCGCGAGCGATTTGGAAAGCCGCTACAACCCAGCCGGCCCACGCGGCTAATCCGAGGAACAGACCCATGCCCCAAATCACCATGTTGACCCAGGGGAAGACGAATGGAGTCCGGTTGGCCCACTGGTGCATTGGTGGCTGATCCGCCTCCCCGCGAATAATAAACCCGATCGTCCGCATACTGCTCCGGAATCCATCGGACAGGGAGAAGCTGAGCAAACCATTGCCCCCAAACGCGTAGGGCTGAAGGACACGGAAAGTGATGCCGGCCAGCGCAACCATGAGAATCAACCGGAAGAGCGTGGCCTGAACCATATTCGATGTCCAACCGGGGAGCGCCCGACCGCCGCCCAGGGCACGCGTGGCAGAGAGCTCATCCCGACGCGCGGATACCCGTCGCCAAGAGTGCAATCGCGGCCATCGGCGCGAGATTGATGCGACAAGCCAAGGCGGCACCCAGACACGTGCCAAGCGTTACATATGCTCCCCATCCGCTCCGGCGCGCCGGGTCAGCGCCCTGGGCCACGCGCACAGCAAAGTAAAACGTCAGTGCGGCGAAGAACGTGGCGAAAGTATCGACGGTATAGAAATGCGACTGTTGAAGCGCAAGCACGGCAGGGGCGTACAACGCAGCAGATAGCAGCCCCACGCGGACGCTATAGAGGCGGCGGCCGATCAGGTAGACCAACCAAACCACCCCCAGGTCGAACAGGCCGGACATGAAACGACCGACCAGGTGCACCCCGTCGTAGCCGGTCATCATGATGGGCACACCCGGCGCAGATTCCCAGATTTGGGCAAATTCGTTGATCTTCTGCGCAACCTCCGCGACCACGCGCACGATGAACAATGGCAGCGAGCCGTAGACGAAGAAGTCGTAGCCGATATTATACGGATTCATCGGCGACTGAGAGCTATCGAAGAACTGCCCCAGAGACGTGGGCATTTGCATCGCGCTCGTCACCATCGTCAGGAAACGCTCGTCGGGGTGAATGTGGGTAAACTTATCCCAGTTCAGATGCGTGAGCCTCAAACAAGCAGCCACGAATAGGATCAGGAGAAGAATCAGGCTGGTGCTGGCAACACCGTGCAACCAGCCCGAAAACGCCCGCCAAACGGTATCTGTAGGTCATAACGTTCTTTGGTCATGTGAGCAGCCTATTTCACCGTGAGATATGTCCAGTCGGACCACTGGCCGACTTCGCCGGTCGGGCCGACAATACGATCGCCGTCGAGCACCTGCACCCGCCAACGGTACATCCCAGGCGCAAGGGACGTCTCGACGGATGTGGTCGGAGGCGTCTCGCTCAACACCCGCCACTCATCCTGGCTCTTGATATCGAACGTGGGATCGTCCACCCACAACAGGGCATCTACAAGCCGGTCTCCAACGATCACTTTGACCGGAAGGCGCTGTGCACCATCCACCAGGCTCAGCCCCGCAGCCTGGCTGCCAGGGGGTAGGATGTCAATTTGTCCGTTCATGGCAGGCAGGACGGGCGATTGCAGTACGACCGGCCACTGGCCTTTCTGTGGATCGAGGCTCGGGTCCTGGCTAAAAACCAGTGCGTCAATAAAGACGCTCATGTGCCGCGCGCCAATTGGGTAGTCTCGGTGGAGGGTAATGGGAATCGAGGCTGACTCCACTTGCACCTCCCCCAATTGTTCCCACCGCCAGCGGTCGAGCTCCTCCAGCTTGTGCTGAGCAGCCGGAAAGGACGTGCCACTGACCGTGATGGTCAGCGGCATCTCCGGTGTCACCCGCCGATGCGTGCGCGCCCAAACCGTGTACCGACCAGGTCCCGGCAGCTGCACCTGAGATGTGATGTCTGGGGCGTTGATCACATCTCCCAGGTACCCGCGACCGCTGAAGTTGGGGGCAAAGCGCTCTTCGACATACCAACCCGGTCCGCTAAAGAGGTCCTCGGCTTCGAACCAAGCCGTACCCGGTGGTTGCCGAGCCAGCTCAAGGCGCGCCGAGGTTGCAACCCCTGGCGGGTCGGTCGTCCATGTCAGAGTTAAAGGTTGATTCGCTTCGACCTCGGCCAGCGCTTGCGCTGTCACCGTGACCAAGAACGTGCAGGTGGGCATCTGCAATCCTGCCGGAGGGATGTTTACCGCATCAATGCGCCGACCTCTTTCAACCCTGGCGGCCGGGTAGCAGCGCAAAACCGCATCCACGATCGCCGCCCGCTCTGCAGCCAAGGAGTCATTGCCATGGTCATACAGAATGGTCGTCCCATCAACGGTTGTCCCCAGCCTGGAGAGGGATGGCAAGAGATCAGTGTACGGCAAAAGTTGGTAGTACTCACCTTCTTCGTTAATCGGCGCAACGCCCCAAGAGGTGAACTGCAGATACTCCCGCTCCCATTCGGCCAGGTCGTCATACCGCGGCATATAGGGAACGAAGAGCATCTGACCCGGCTCCAGATGCGCCAAGAACGCATCCACCAGCTGCCGCCGAGCGATCCGCTCAGGGAAGTCCTTCGTTTCATGAAAGTAAATGTACATGTTGACGACGCCGACGAAGGCCAGGGCACAGACCGCAGATACGGCCAGGAAGACGCGCGCCCGGCGTTCGACGGCATGATGGATTGTGCGACCGAGCAGTGCCAACCCCGCAGCCGCCAACAAGCAAAACGCCGGAACTGCCGGATAGAAGACTCGAATGTACGGAGAACCCATCACGACGGGCACCAAGAAGAACGTCACCGTAAACCAAAATGGAACCAGAGCATTCTGGCCGCGGCGCCAACGTACGATCATATAGACCAACCCTAAGGCCGCTACCGGAATCAATGCAGCATTGAAGATCGGGCCGTCGCGATTGAAGAGGAAGTCACCCCAGCGCTGCGTCGAGAAATTGGCGAGCGTCTGGGACAGGTTCTCAGCCAGGTTGGGCCAGACCTGATCCAAACTGCGCGCTGTGCTCCGGCCGAGTGACGTGCCGATAGAATTGTGATAGCCGCTGCGGGTCGAGATGTAGTGCCAGGAATCGCGCACCACCAATGCGATGGGGGCGAGGAACAACATGAGTCGTCCAGGCTTGCCTAACCAGTCGCTGCGGGCAGGCACCCACTGCACCCGCCGGTCGATCAACAGTCGCCAGCCAAGCCAAAGGCCAACGACGGCAGGCACCAGGAAGAAAGTGTCATATGACAGCAACCCAAGCATCACAGCCAGCCCGGTCAATATATACCAATGCCAACGCTGAGAGCTGACCGCGTAGACCATAAAGAGGAAGCTCAAGACCTCGGGAAGCTTGATGTGGCTCTCAACGTGCGAAAACCGACTGGCGCTGACATCTATGAGCGATATGGCCATCAAGAAGGCGGCCAGTAGCGCGCCCGGCGGACCGAGCAGCTTGCGCGCCAGCAGATAGAAGAGCAGGGTCGCCAGCAGACTGGCAGCCGCGACCTGCCAACGCGCAGTTCGAGTGCTGACACCCATCACGCGGGAAGAAAAAGGACTGCGTCCAGTAAGAATAGGGCAGATACTGGCGGGTGTAGGAGGAATCAAAGTAATCGGTGTCCGCCAACACATCGGCTGCGATCTTGGTAGACCACTTGGATTCGTCCCCCTCGATGCCATAGGGCACACGGTCGAAGCGGTAGAAACGCGCAAATGCGGCCACCAGGATCACCGAGACGACCAAGACTAACTCGAATTGCCATTTGAGCCGGGGCGATTGCGGAAGATCGAAGCCAGATGGCTTGATGGGGGCTGGAGGCTCCACGTTTGCAGCTATCGCTCCAGGATCGTGATCCCCGTGCAGGACCAACAGCCACAGGACGAGCAACAGAGCCGCGGCGCCGTAGAGTATCCCGCCAAGGACCCACGTCTGGCGACCGATAAAAACCTGCCCCCATATGGCCAGCCCGAATA
The DNA here is from genome assembly GCA_963774265.1 of uncultured Chloroflexia bacterium. Classification (GTDB taxonomy): domain Bacteria; phylum Chloroflexota; class Anaerolineae; order CG2-30-64-16; family CG2-30-64-16; genus JALOOB01. The sequence goes on from CAVZDU010000002.1 coordinate 82,178, forward strand.
TCAGGACTAACAACGCCGCCTTGATACCGACCTGCCGCCGCCAGACGAACAAGGCCAGCACCGCGACCGCAGTGAGCGCCGGAACCGACCACAGTAGCAGGTCCGAACTCCTGAGAAGCAACAGCCGTATTGGCGCAAACCACTCCATAACCAGCACCCCGCTCAGTCACCAACCTTGTAGGCTGTAAAAAGCAGCGGCCCATCCGGCGGCGTTCACGCGGTGCACCTGCTCCAACACGCCGTTGGGATAGACCCCTTGGACGATTGCCAGTTCATTGATGCGCTCTGGCAAGAACACGAAAACTGCTTTGCGGTTTGGATCCACGAAGTCAGGCGGTCCCGATAGGGGCTGCATCACGTCATAGAGCTTGACCCCTTTGGCGATGAACGGCGTTGAACCGAAATCAGCGTACATGCGCGGCGCGCCGAAGAAGTACTCCTGCCACTCAGGCCCCAGATCGCGCAGGTAGTAGCCCAATCTTGTCGCCACTTCGCCGTTGAAGCCGCCGTAGACCCAGCTCTCCTGATAGGATCCGAAATAGAAACGCAAACTGATAATCGCCAGGACAAGCGCCAGGCCGGTGACCACCACGCCGCGGCCAAACTCAGGCAGCCGTAGGAGATCGCGTAGGACAGCAGTCAGCTTACGGAGCGCAACCGCTACGAAGAAGACCGCTGGCACAGCGCTCGACACTAACCGTTGGCTGGAGGGAGGGCTCTCAGTCAGAGCGCCACCGAAGATCATCACGGCCGCGAACCAGATAACGAAAAGCGCGTAGCGCCACTTGAGCACACGCGAAACACTGACGGCCAGGCCGAGTACAAAGAAGATGGAGGCAGCAAAATCCATCAGCGGTATGGTGCGCGGACCGTACCAAACCACGCGATCCTTGTAAAAGTTGAAGGCCAAGAAAGCCCGACGGACCTGCTCGACGAACAGAGCACCCGCGCTACGACCAGTGCTCTGCACCTCTCTCTCAAGCCAGCCCGACTGAATAATGCCTACCGCGTTCACCCGGGCGTTGAAGTTGTCAGGGTCGCGGATTGCTACCAGCGCCATCGGGCCAACCGAGACAAGAAATCCACCAAGCATCACGAGAAGGCCGCGCATCTGCTGCGGGAGAAAATCACGATCGGTCAGCGCTGCCCAGGCCAGCACGGCGAGCACAATCACCAACACCTGACGCGATCCGGCGTAGAAGTAGAATCCCAGCCCCGCAGTGACGCCGCTTAGCGCCCAGGCCCAGCGAGGGCCCGACTGCGTCTTGTCTGCTCCTGCGATTGTGGGATTCCAACCAATCACCAAGAAATACAGCGCCCACACTATAAACAAAGGGTCGGCGATTTGGTTGGAGCCAAGTCGGCTGTAATGAATGTGATAGTGATAGGTGGCCAACAGAAAAGCCGTCAGGAATGCCAGGGAGCGGTCGAACAGTCGCCGTACAAGAAGATATGTCCCCAGTATGGTCAGCACGCCCACAACAGCCCACGGCAAACGCAGCCCTACAACATCATCGCCAATCAGTTTGAACCAGGCCGCCTGCCAATAGAACGACATATTTGGCACAGAGAGCCAGCCGAGACCAAACATGTTAGGCAGCCGGTTCGCAATCACATCACGCGCCCACAGGCCCTGGCTGCCCTCATCCCCACCGAGGGTCCATGGGATGGTCCCGATGCGCCAGACACGCAGCGCAGACGCGGCGAGTAGGATCAAGAGCAGCAGCCCAACCTCCCAACCGTGAGCCAGCAGCCAGCTGCGAGCCCGCTCAAAAGAGGACGAATCGGAGGAGACGAAGAGAGACCTGTCTGCCAGTGGCCGCCCCTCAACCGCGCTCGCGTGTTTGGCACTACTTGAAATTGCCCAAGCAGGCGGCCGCGCAAATGCCGCCAGATACAGCCCCATCGCCGCGATCCACATCCAGAAGACCGGCCAGGCTGAGCCTCCGCCAGCTAATGTCTCATTGAGCCGCCCCGATCGCACCACGGCTAGCGCCCCGAGCAATAGGGCGGTCACCACCAGCACCAGACGAACTATGAACGTGGCCGACCTACCAGACCGACGATTCCCCGATGCAGTCACCTCGTCGCCTGGCCTTCGCACCAGTAGGAGAAACAACAACACCGCCACAGAATAGAAAACTACGCCGTCCCAGAAGTAGCCTGGTTTGCGGGCAAAGTAATACTGGCCGAGCACGGCAAAGCCCAGCGTCCCCAGCAGTAGCAGCCATCGTGCCACGCGGTCTTGCATGGTGACTCTCTATCCCAGCAGGGAGCGATGATCCAAGGCTCAGATCACCTCGTCACATCGTGGATAATGTTTTCAGACTTCCGACACCGCACAAATTGATAGGCACCCACAGGGGGCAGCGGTTCCTCGTAGTAAGGCCGCAGCCATCGCTCGAATAACTTGCGCTGCGCATCGAACAGCATCCACCGACCCAGTAATCGCTTGGTGATGAGGTTCGGTACACCCAGATAGTGGCTCAGATCGAAGCGACGGTGTGCAGCCGCGGAGAAGTAGTAGGTCAACTCCTCGATCTGCAGGCCCACCGCGGCCAGACGGCGCCGCCATTCCTCGGGTGGATACACGTGATAATGATAGGAGATCCGGTTGAAGAAGTCGCCGTAGCGCCTCCCCAATCCTTCCAGCCCAACCCGGCGCAGCACAGTGGCGCCCAGCAAATAGTCAGGATAGTGCTCACTGGGCAATGTTGTCGCAAACACGCCACCCGGCCGCAACACACGACTGATCTCTGCAAGCACCGCATGATTGTCGGGGATGTGCTCGATAACGCAGTTGCTGATGACCGTGTTGAAGCTCCCATCGGCAAATGGCAGCGCGGTTCCGCTGGCGAACATAACTCCACGATAGACGTTGTGCCGGCCGGCTGCCTCAGGCAGATCTCGCGCCATCACATCGACGCCAACATCAATAGGCAGTCCCTCATAGGCGATCGATGCGAAGTGGCCGTCACCACAGCCAATGTCGAGGACGGGAGATGCCAGGGGCACGCGCGCCATAAAGCGACACTCGATCGCACGCAAAACCGCGCGATGTGGAGCCATGTCACGCAGCTGTTCTCGCAGATAGTCTTTCAAATCATCACCGGCCTGGAACTCAGATTTGAACCGCTCTAGACCCTCTTCTCTCTGAATAGCGCTTCGTATTGGTCAACCGTGTGCTTCAGCTCGAAAGTGCGCATAATCTCGTCGCGCGGCTTGCCGTATTTCTGCGGATCCTTCAGCACCTTGACGATGCCCTCGGCCAGACCGTGCGCGTCGGCAATGGGGACGATCTCACCCATCCCGGTCATCGTCACGGGCTGGCGTACCCCGGGCAGGTTGGTGGCGACGACGGGCGTGCCGCACATAAATGATTCAACCTGAACCAACCCGAACGACTCGGTGTTATTGATCGACGCGACGGTAATGACATCGCAGACGGCGAAGAAATTCGCCATCTGCTCCGGGTTCAACGTCCCGAGGAACGTCAGGTACGGTTGATACTGCCTGATCAGCGATTGCATATCGTCCCAGATGGTCTCGCCAATGACGTCCCTGCCATAGGGCCCGGCAAAGACGACGCGGATGGCCGGCAATTCCTTAAGGATCTGCGGGATCGCGTTGATCAGATAGCCCGCGCCCTTCTCGTAGGCAAAGCGCGCAGCGAACCCAATGACCTTCTCATGGCCGTTCAGACCAATGCGTTGACGCAAAGATGCGATGCCCTCTGGGGTAGGATCGGGGATGATCACGGGGGGCAAGATGACCCTGACTTTGCCTTTTGGGTGCACTATTTGGGCATTGGTTTGTGGCTCATTGCGTGCGCTCAGCGCCGATCCAGCGAAGCGCGACAGGAACGGGCTGTGCCGTGCGAAGTCCTCCGTATAGGCCACGATGGTGTCAGCCAACTTGCCGGCCATCACATTATCCCAGAAGGTTACCGCATTGACGACCTTGCCGTACCAGACGGGCGGCATCTCAAGGTCGCAGTGGTAGGTGAGAAGCGGCTTGCGCCCACGGATACGCGCCAGCAGGGCCGACAAGGCGGCCTCGATCTGCGGCAGGTGGATGCTTACCACGCCCGACCGGCCAATCTCGCGCCAGGCGTACGTCACGAAGTTGGCCATGAATACGCCCTTGTTGAAGCGGAACCAAACAGGCACGCGCACGACGCGAACACCATCGAGAATCTCTTCGGCAGACAGGTCCCGGTTGTAGCGCGAGGTCAGAATGGTGACGTCATGCCCCCGCGCGGCCAAGGCTCGAGCCAAACGCTCCACGTAGATCGTCAAGCCGCTCACATGCGGCCGATAATAGGTGAGAATAAAAAGGATCTTCACGCAAACAAATCCCGATTCTGGTTTACCCAGGTAATCAGGCGCGCCACACCTGCCGCCACGGTCACCTGTGGCGACCAGCCAAACTCACGCCGGGCCCTGGCCACATTGGCAACAAACACGGGTTGGTCGCCCGGGCGCGGGGGCTTGAAGGAGGCCGGGACGATCTCGCGACCCACCAACTCCGCCAACAATGGCCCAAACTCAGCCCAGATGCTCAGCGTGTTGGCCGGCCCGCCACCCAGGTTGTACACCTGTCCCCTGGTTATGTCAATGCGCTCAGTTGCTATCCGAAACGCTGCCACCAGGTCATCCACGTGCAACAGATCGCGCACCTGCTTGCCGTCGCCGTAGATAGTGATCGGCTTGCCAAGCACGGCCGCGATGACAAACCAAGCCACCCAGCCCTGATCCTCGACACCCATCTGGCGTTGCCCGTAGATGCAGGATTGCCTGAACACAACGCTGCGCAGACCATAGATGCGCGCATAGTCGCGGACGTATTGATCGGCGGACCCCTTGCTGCAGCCGTAGGGACTATGGAAATCCAGGGGCCTGTCCTCCCCTACCCCATCGGGGTAGGAGGGCAGGACATAGCGCGTCCGCTGCTCGACCGCAACCGCGTCTTCCATCCCGCCATAGACCTTGTTCGTCGACGAATAGATGAAAATTGGGTTATTCGCCGCCCGGCGCGCAGCCTCGAGGACATTGAAGGTGCCCAGCGCATTGATCTCAAAATCAGGGCGCGGGTCGGTCACCGAAGTGGTTACGGCCGTCTGTGCGGCCAGGTGGTAAATGGCCTCCTGGCCGTCTGCAGCAGCGAACATCGCGTCCGCATCGCGGATGTCGGCCTGGACGAAATCGAAGCCCAGCTCGCCGTGGCGCCCTCGCAACCACGCCAGGTTCGCACCACTGCCGCGCCGCGATAGGTTGTCCAGCAGCGTTACCCTGTGCCCGTCATTGATGCACGCGTCGGCCAGGTTACACCCAATGAAGCCGGCCCCGCCTGTGATGAGGATACGCATCGTTATGTCACCTTTGACTCATTATTGACAGCCTGCGGCCGATTCTCGCCCCGTGCACGCCATTTGGCAACGACCTGGCCAATGGAGGTGCCGTGGATCCAAAGCATAATCATTCCGGTCAGGCTCAGCACGATGTAGTTCACTGCGTGCCAGATCAGTGCAATGCTCATGGCGGTCGTCTCGGGAATGCCGAAAGGCCGCAGAGCCTCAATCACCAGAAAGTGGAAGACACCGATGTAGCCCGGCGACGACGGTGCGACCATGCCCAATGAAGTCAGGACTACAGCGAAAACCATCCCGGTGAAGGGCACGTCCGCCTGCACCGCCATCCGTACAGTCCACGATTCGCCGATGACCGCCGCCCAGGCTGCAAATGAGAGCAAGATCAGGGCGGGGCCCCGGCGCCCGCGCAGGGCAGCAAACCCGTCAATCACGTGTTCAATGGACGCATAGACACTGGGCCTATCGAGGAAACGGATGCGGCCAAGGATGCGGTGCGCCCAGCCGAGGATCCGCCCCTTCCAAAACGAGAGCACTACAATGACCGCGGTGGCAGCCAGAGCGCCGATGCCGAGGACTTGTGCAGAACGCATCATCCACGACGGAAGCTCAATGAAGGGAAGCAGCGCCACCATCACGACGAGCAGAGACAGGAGGTCAAGAAGACGCTCCACCACGATGGTTGACAATGCCCTGGCTCCACCCACCGGCTGGTCACTCGCCAGAAGAACCAGACGCACCAGCTCGCCCACACGACCCGGGAAGATATTGCTCGCCAGATAGCCAGCAGATTGTGCGGTGAAGATCGCGCCAAACGGCACCCGGTGCTCGGGCAAAAATAGGATCTGCCATCGCCATGCCTTGATAAGTCCCATGATCGTGATGCCCAGGATCGCAGGAACCACCCAAATCCAGCGCGCTGCGGCCAGCGCGGCCCATAATTCGGCAAAATCGATGCCACGAAGCGCCAGCCACAAACACCCCAGGCTGATCGACACTTCCAGGCCACGCTGAAGCCACGCGCGCGATTTGCGCGGCGCGGCTGCCGGCAGGGCATCTTCGGATGTTGTATCCGTCAAGCGGTTCCTCCAGGACAGAACGACAGTAGATTATAGCACCGGCGCGCAGGGCGACAAAGAACGTGGCGACTTACCGAGAAGGGCTCGCTAGCGATTCCGCGGGAAGCTAGCAGGCGGGTAGTTGGGGAGCACCCACATGATTTTGCCAGGCACCGAGCGCGGTTCAAGCACGTAGACGTCGACCCACCAATGCCAGGACTCATAGTCGTGATCTTCATAGCCCAGATCGATCCACTTGCCACGCACGCCGCCCCCAGTATCCGCGGCAAGCGCCTTGCCGTAGCCAGAAATATAAAGGGGTGTATGGAAAGGGATCACCTTTGGGTCAATGGCGACTAAGCCTTTGCGCAGCGTCATGCCGGTGCGGGTGCGACCGTACCAGGGAGCGCTCGTTGGCGTGCCGGAGCGGGCAGGCGAATATGATGTCGCGTACATGCGAATCTTGCGCCAATAAGTGACTGGGCCGTCCGGCGTATCCAGGGTGCGCGCAACCAGCATCCGACCATAAGCCAACATGCGGGTGACAGGCGCAGCAGCCTGCCATTCGTCGACGAGGGTGCGGGACACTTCCGACCCATCCTCGTAGCGAACCTTCGAGCGTTTGCGATACTCGCCGTTTTTGCCTGCCTGAGCCAACCGCTGATGATCGATCTCGAGGGTATCGTCCGGAACCGAGATCGACTCAAATGGGATGTCCTCGCTCTCAACGAGCGTCACCTCGGACACGCGGATGACCTTGACCTGCGTATGGTCGACCAGGGCTTCATGCAAGGCAGGCGTCACCACGTCCATGCCGGCAACCATGATGCCCAGATCCATCAAGGCGCCCCCGACGGTTTCACCACGCGTGCGCGTTTGAATCGTACGGCCATCAGCAGAAACGATTATGGGCTTTGACCTCTGGATGTAGATCCGCATGCCAGGATTGATGCGCGATCCCAGGCTGGGCTGCACGCGATCACCCAGGTAGAGCGTCACAGACTCGCGCAACAATGCGTCGCCCACCGTGGCAGCGGTCGTAAAGAGCGTGTAGGGCACGCTTCCGTCATCCACAGTAATGGACACCGCGCGGTGAATGGCAAGGTGGACAGGGGCCGGCCCGGGGCCGTCCCACCTGTGACCGACGGGCAAGCCCCCAGCCGCTTCCTCCCGCGTGACCGGCGGCAGGGCCGTGTCAACGCTGACTATTTGCCCATCCAGAAGCACTTCATCCTGGGGTGAAACAACGATGCCCGCGGCAGCCAAAAAGCCGCCCACGGTTTCCTCGAGCGTAAACACCTCACTCAATCGCCCATCGCTGCTCACGAGTCCACGCCGCCGCACGTTCGATCGTGACGCGCAGTCCAGGCAACAGAGATGTGTCCCAGCCAGGAGAGAGGCGATCTTCAGGTCGAAGGGAGAGACCCAAGTCGGCCAGCAGCCCGCCCACATCGTCACGCGAGCTCCGCACGACCTCGGCTGCTCCGTCGACGCTCACTGAGATGGGGACGCCGAACAGACGAACCTGCCGCATCGCCCAGATGCCTGCCAGCGCGACCACACCCAGCGCGACCAACCACGCTGCAGAGGTCAGAAGCCGGCGAGGACCACGGGAGCTGCGCTCGGCCGTGATTCGGACGACCGATGGCGTAAAGGACGGGTCGGCGAAGTACTCGCTCATATTCGGGAAAGGGTCAGGTCAAGGTTCACCGGCATGGCAGGAACATGATAGCCGAGGAGAGTCTGACGGGCAAGTCAGAAGGCTGGCCGGCTCTTGACTAAGTATCTATCCGAAAACTGCCATGTCGCATAGGATGCTGGCGCAAGCGAACTGGACGAAGGCCAGCCAGTTGCTGGACTTCTTGCACCAGCGGGTGCGCAGACTGCGCCGCTTGACCAGCCAGCCCAGCGTGCGCTCGACCACCCAGCGCCGGGCTGGGTAAGCGTTCACCCGGCACAGGACACGGATCTGGCGGCTCGTTCTTCCGCCGCCGGTGCTTGATGTGCGGGACGTAGCCTTGGCTCAGCACGACATCGAACACGTCGTCGTAGTCGTAGCCCTTGTCAGCGCAGAAGTGCTGCTCGCTGGTCGGGCGCTTGACCGCGATGTGGAACACCAAGTGCGCCACAGACCACTTGTCGTGTTGGTTGGCGCCACTGACGTGAAGCGCCAGCGGCGCACCCCGCTGATCGACCAGGATGTGGATCTTGGAGCCCAACTTGGCCCGATCCGTCGGGTTTTTGCCCGTATCGGAGCCGCCCAAGGGCGCAGCGCACGAGCGGCTGTCAACCGCTTGCCACTGCCACTGGATGTGGCGCTCACGACGGTAGAACTTGACCAGCGTCGAAAGACCCGGTCCCAGACGCCCTGCTCTTGCCAGGTCTGGAACCGCTCATGCAAGACGCTGCTCGACACGCCGAACCAGTCGCGGTGGACGGCCTTCCACTGGCAGCCGGTCCACAACACGTACCAGATGCCGTTCAACACGGCCCGATTGCCCATCCGTGGCCGGCCTGGCCGGCGCTGTTTCGGCTCGGCGGCAAATGCCGTTTCACTTACGCCACAGGTTGCGTGGCACTTGGTGATAATTCGGCGTTTGCGGCTTTGTGGTAGTATGTCTGGGCAAGGCGCACCTCCGCCGTTTGTGAGTCTTTGACAACCCACTTATAGCGGAGTGCGCCTTTCGGCTCAACTCCTACAAGTTTTCGGATAGGTTCTACGCCAGACCGCCCATATAAGGATATCAGATCATGCCTATTCCAGCGATCGGCGTCGCGCAGAAGGCGCATTTGCCATCAGCCAGGTTGCGGCGACCAAGATGGTAGCCGGTGCGCTCGACGACGAGCTTGCCGCAGCCAGGGCAGAAAGTGTTCTCTGTCTGGTGACCAGGCAGGTTGCCGACGTAGACGTATTGCAGGCCGGCCTCTTTGCCGATCCGGTACGCGGCCTCGAGTACGCTCGCGGGTGTGGGCGGTGTGTCGGCCATATGATACTGCGGGAAGAACCGGCTGATGTGCCACGGCGTATCGGGCCCCACCTCATCGACCAGGTACTTCGCGACCCATCGGAGCTCGTCATCCGTGTCGTTCAGCCCGGGGATAACCAGGGTGGTCACCTCAAGCCAGATGTTGTGCTTACGCAGGAGCTTAAGGTTATTCAACACCGGCTGGAGACCCGCGCCGGAGATGCGACGGTAGAATTCTCCCCTTCCTGCCTTGAGATCCACGTTGATGCCGTCGATGAGGCCATCCATCAGGTCGATCAACTCAGGCGTCATATAGCCGTTGCTGACGAATACATTCTTGAGCCCCAAAGTCCTGGCTTCACGCGCACAATCCAACGCGTATTCGGCGAAAATGGTCGGTTCGGTGTAGGTGTAGGCGATAGATGCGCAACCCTGGCGCCTTGCAGAGCGCGCGACATCGGCCGGCTTGAGGAGCGAGCCCATCAAGGCGCCTTCGCGCGGCATCTGCGAAATTTCCCAATTTTGGCAGAAGGCGCAGCGAAAATTACAGCCGGGCGTGGCGATCGAGAATGCGGTCGAGCCGGGCAGGAAGTGGAAAAGGGGCTTCTTCTCGATCGGGTCGACATGCTGCGAGATCGTGCGATCGTACACCAGAGTAAAGAGCTGACCGTCGACATTTTCACGCACGCAGCAAGCGCCGAGCTTACCGGGCGGGATCACGCAACGGTGGGCACACAGGTTGCAGCGGACGCGCTGGTCATCGGGCGCAAGCGGCTCCCAGAGAATCGCTTCGTGACGCATGATTTACTCCTGATGCAGCCATCTTAGCATCATTATGCAAATCTCGCCAGGGACCGAAGGCGTAACTGTTCAGCGTTACCCTTGACAGGGTGTGGCATGATTACGACATGACCGGGGATGAAGCGCAAGCCTTTGGGTATTTGCGAGCGGAGAATGCGGCGTTGCGGCAGCAGTTGGCGCTAGCTGTGGCGCGGATTATCGAGCTAGAGGCGCAACTGAACCAGCGCGGTGAGCCGCCGCCGTTCGTGAAGCCGAACCGGCCGCAGCCGACGGAGCCCAAGGGGCCGCGGAAAAAGCGGGCGGCGGAGCATAACACGTCCCGGAAGCGGTCGCAGCCGACGCGGATTGAGCGGCACGTGTTGGAGCATTGTCCGGACTGCGGCTATCGCTTGCGCGGCGAGAGCATCGCCTACACGCGGGAAGTGATCGAGTTACCGCCGCCCCAGCCGGTGGACGTGATCGAGCATCAGGTGATCAAGCGCTGGTGTCCGCATTGCGCGACGTGGCACAGCCCGAAGTTGGATCTGGGCGGTCAAGTGATCGGGCAGGGGCGGATCGGGGTGCGGGTGGCGAGTCTGGTGAGCTATTTGCGCACGACGTTGCGGCTGCCGTTTCGGGTGATTCAGAGCTATCTGGCGACGCTGCACACACTTGCAGTTGAGTGTGGGGGAGCTCGTGGAATTGACCCATGCCGTGCGGCAGCAGTTGCAGCCGCAGGCCGACCAGCTCAAGGCCGCGGTGCAGACCAGCACGGTGACGCATGGCGATGAAACGAGTTGGCGGGAGAACGGTCAGAACGGTTACGCCTGGGCCTTTGTGACCGCTGGGCCCGCCGCGGTGCGCTACTTCGAGTTTGCGCACAGCCGGAGTCATCTGGTGGCGCAGCGCATTTTGGGCGCCGACTGGCGGGGTTGGCTGGTGACGGACTTCTATGCGGCGTACAATCTGATCCCCGGGCGCCATCAACGCTGCTGGGTGCATCTGCTGCGCGATCTGCACGACCTCAAACAGGCGCAGGCGGATAACCTGAAGTCGTGCAGTGGGCGACCGACGTGCGCAAGCTCTACGACGAGGCGCACACCTGGCTGGCGGCGCACCCGGCGCCGACGCTGGTGGAACGGCGCACGCGTACGCCGACCTCTTCACCCGGGCCTGTCGCTTGGGCGAGCAGTATGCCCTGACCTATGACCACCCGTGTTGCACGCTGGCCAAGCGCTTGCTGCGCCACCAGGACGAGTTGTTCCAGTTCGTCTTGGTGCCCGGGTTACCGCCCGACAATAATCTGGCCGAGCGCAGCATCCGGCCGTTGGTCATCATGCGCAAGATCAGCGGCGGCTCCCGCAGTGCAGGAGGGCACCAAAACGCGCTTGACCTTGGCCAGCTGTGCTCCATACTTGGGCCGCCCGCAACCTCAATCCGTTCCTGGAATGCTTGCGGCCTTCCAGGCACCGACCGCCACCGCACCCCCATAAACTCCCTTACCCGAACGGTGAACAGTTACCCGAAGGCGCGGCTTTGACGCAAAGGGGCATAGCGTGTAAGATTGCCGGCGGGAGTGGTTGTCGTCCGGTGGCGGCCCCGGTCTTCAAAACCGGTGTGGGGCGGTAGGCCCGGCTCAGGTGAGTTCGACTCTCATCCACTCCCGCCTTTTAGTAGGCGAGAGTTGGCTTTTTCGCCCCTCACTACTACAGGTTGTGGCATCCGTGACCATGCACAGGGAACGGAGGCGCAACCAATGTATACCACCCCCCAAGCAAAAAAGGGGGGGGTGCGTTACCCCCGTTCGGATCACGCACCCCCAGCCGTTCACAGTCTCATCCGTGCTAAAGCTGCTTGATCTGGTTGCCGTTGAGACGCCAAATCGTATGCTTATCCATGACCGTGACGAAGGTCGTGTGCCCAACTGCCAACCGCGCTGCTGTTTGTGCCATCTGGGGCGTTAGCCCGTCTGCTTCTTTGTACTGTGGCAGCGCCAGCGTTTCTGACCGTCGCGTGAATACCCCTGAGATCACAGTAACAGTCTTCACGAGGTGCCTCCATTGATGTGATTGCTAACATTATACACCCTGAGCAACTTGTCTGTCAATCACCCATCTGACATAGCAAATATTATTACAAGTCCCGTACTACCCACGGCTCTATCCCCGGCCCGACATGCCGATGACCTCCACCGCCCTACCGCCCGGACAACAAAAAAAGCGGGGACAGCCGTCCTCTAACGTCGTAAAACGACGCGAGTACGACCATCACCGCGCCTTATGGTTCAATCCCCAACGCCAGCATCCACACCATGACCGCAAAGCAGAAACGGTCCACATCAGGTTGTCCCCGGTCCGTGCCGCTATTCCCTTGGTGCCTGCCTGTTGTCCGGGCGGGTGACGCAGGTGACGTGGTGTGTGTGGCCCTGGCCGACTTCACCGCATGGTACGGGCCATTGCCTGACGTGGCCGACGACGCGCGGGGATGACGCTACAATGCCCACACCGGGCGGTAGGGCGCGCACAGGGCGTTTCAGTGTGGCAACGTGATCAATTTACCATGTGAGCGTGCAGGGCACGCGAGAATGGCAAGGACGCTTGGCGGTAGGGTGACGCTAGATGCCGAGTCCTTCTTGTCCCTCTTTTCCCTTCTCAGCTTTCGGCGCTTGCTTGAAAGTCTGCGCGGTCGGGGGCATGTGGACCTGCTTCCCCTGGAGTAACTCCTCAATCGTCAGGATTTGGACGCGCCGGTAGTCCTGATTCCAGCCGGGAGAATGGTACTTGCCTGCCTTGACTGCCTCCGTCTGCATGTCAGGGGTGGGAGGTTCCAGGGTGACAAAGACACCCATCGCAGCTTTCTCACGGTCAAGCACTCCGATCAGGTCGCGCACATCGCCTGACTTGACGTGCCCGCTTTTCACTTGAACGATGACCTGCTTGGGCTTGCCTGTGTTGTCGTCTAGGAAGGTGATAACCCCGTCTATCCCCTTGTCGCTGCCCTTCTTGCCGGTCTTGCTGCCCTCTTGCCCGCCCAGGGGCTTAGCTTGAATGAGCGAGCAGGCCCACCACTGGAATTGATAGCGGTCGTCGTGGGCTAGTTGCCGGGCTGCGCCCAAGTCCTCTGGTTCCCCGATGACGTCGATACTTGATTCCGGGGAACATGCCCGCCAAGCCGATACCGCATGAGCGCAGATCGCAAGGTGCGTAACGTCTATCCCGATCCACTTGCGCCCCAACTTCTCCGCCGCTGCTACCGCCGTCCCGCAACCGCAGAACGGGTCGAGTACCACGTCGCCGGGGTTGATGCAGGCTTGTATGATGCGTTCCAACAGGGCCAGGGGCTTTTGGGTCGGGTAGCCGAGACGTTCCGCTGCCGCCGCGAAAATCGGCTTTATGTCTGCCCATAGGTCCGAGATAGGCACTCCGGGGCTTTCGTCAAGATATCGTTTCCGCCGAATGCGTCCCGTTTCGCCTTTCTTTGGAAAGAACAGCCGCCCCTCGGCGTCAAGTTGCTCCATCTTCTCTCGACTGACAGCCCAGCCGTTGGGATGAGGCTTGTATCCTTTGTAGTCATAGACAAGATTGGGCCGCGGGGCTGGGTTGACGAAGGTCTACCCGCCGAAACTTGCGCCCGTCCGGGTCTTGGTGTACGAAGTGAGTACTTACATACTCGTCGTCATATGGTTCGTACTGACGGTTCCACGTCGCGACAATCCGTACTTTGAATACAAGAGCAACATGTCATGAACGGAGGCACAGCGTCGCGGCTGCGTTCCCGTGTGCTGATGTGCGCTTCCAAACAATCTCATTTCGGAAGTTGACCGGGCCGAAAATGGTGTCGAGCACGATCTTCAAATAGTGGCTGGCGGTCGGGTCACAGTGCAGGTAGAGGCTGCCGGTCGGCTTCAGCACCCGGTGCAGTTCCACCAGCCGCGCGGCCATCATCACGAGGTACGCCATCATCTGGTTTTCCCCGATGAAGTCGCGCAGCGCGCGCAATCATCTTGCCTACATCGGTCGGGGCATCCGTAACCAGTTCGGCGTAGGTATCCTCCGCTTGCTCCCCCCAATGCCAGGTATCGTCAAAGGCGACAAGCTGTGACTCTGACTGCTTCCCGCTTTCGTCCCTGAATAGCACGTTGTAAGAACGGTTCGAGTTGAAAGGCGGGTCAAGATAGATCAGGTCAACGCTTTCGGTCGGGATGTGTTCGCGCAGGATCGGCAGGTTGTCACCGTAGAAAAGCGTGTTGCTCGTGATCGGTTTTGGACTCATGGCATACCCTACTATGCAACGGGTGAGGTTCACAAAGTATAGCACCTGGGCGAAAGACGTGCAACGAAGGGCTTGACAGTGGCCTCAAATGGCTGTATTGTACAAAACGTCAATACGTTCTGTACACAGACCTAAGAGGGGGGCATCATGGCGCGCCGCAAGGTCCCAAACGGGGTGAACGGACAGACAACAATACCGGAAGCATGTACCGGGGCTTATATCCGCGTCTTCACTGACAAGCAAGCCGACGAAGGCTTTTCCCTCGATGCCCAGCGCAAACGCGTTGCGGCCTATTGTGTGGCACAGGGTTGGACGCTATGTCCCGAACACGTCTATGTGGACGCTGGCTTATCCGGCAAGACCTCAGACCGTCCGCAGTTCCGGGCGATGCTGAGAGCGGCGCAAGAGGGACGAATACAACGTGTCGTGTCCGTCAAGCTGGATCGGCTCGCCCGCAACACGAAGGACTTTCTGGCGACCGTTGACCTGCTGCAAGGGTTGGGTTGTGATCTCGTGCTTATCAAAGAGAGCTTTGACACGTCCACCCCACAGGGCAAGTTTGCACTCACCATGTTTGCGGCCCTGGCCGAGTTGGAAGTGCCCATGATTGCGGAGCGTACCATGTCGGGCCGGGTGCAGAAGGCGGCGCAGGGCGGGTACAATGGTGCACCTGTGCCTTTTGGGTATAACTACGACGGGAAGGCTTTTACGGCGAACGCCCATGCCGAGACGGTGCGGAGCATCTTCGCTGACTTCCTGGCAGGTAAGACCATGCGGCAGATTGCGGCAAGCCTTAACGCTAAGGGGACACCCACGGCAAGGGGGGGTAAGTGGTACGCGTCAACTGTGGCTTATGTCCTTCACAATGGCTTTTATGCTGGCTTCATTCAGTACAACGGCAGCGAAGTCATGGGAGAACACACCACACTTGTGAGCGTGGAAGATTACGAACGGGCAAACCAAGGCAGTTCGACACCATGAGTTGGACATGCAAGCATCAAAACCACCGAGCGTTATCTTGGCGTCACCCAGGACCTACAGGACGCACCTTGCGACCACTTGGGGTTGCGGCTGGAGTAACGAGGACACCCCGTAGGAGGAAACGTGATTTATTCCAACGAACCGAATAATTAGCATGATTTGCAGGATAAGGTTTGTTCGATTCTCCAGGTCTGTGGTTTCCAGGCCGAGGTAGATAGAACTATCGACACCGTTCGAGGTCCCGTAGACATCGACGTTCACGCCATCGACGAGACATGAAACCCCGAGCAGGCATGCCTGTGTGAATGCAAGCACTGGAGCAGTGCTGTGCCCAAGACGGTCGTGCACGCCTTCCGAACCGTGGTGACGGATGACGGCGCCAACATCGGATTTATGATTTCGCGCTCTGGCTTTCAAAAGGGGGCCTATGAGGCCGCGGAGAAGTCAAATGTCCACCTGGTCGATTGGTACGAATTCCAGGCGCTCTTTCTTGAGCGTTGGAAGGAGGGGCGCTACGCGGGGCTTCGCCCACTCTTTGAAGAGCACTTTGACTTCTACGACTTCCTCTCCAAACCCATCCTAAATGCCATTAGCGGGGACGAAAGCGCAAGGGAGTATAACTTACTGAGGGAGCGGTGAGCTCCGCAGGCCGCTGGAAACCCTTGGATGCACATGGTCCATCCTCAGGACTTCCCGCCCACGCTGCCATGTTGCGCTACCGAAATCGACAATGACGGCAGCAGGAGAGATTTGGAGTTCGTCGACTATGCTTCGTACTTCGATTGGCAAGAAGTTCGTTTGCGGGCGGGCATCCGCGAGTTCGAGGAGTTTATTGAGCGAAGGTCAGTTTGACAGCACCCGTGACTGGTGCTAATGTGGGGCTAGAATTTGACGCCCGATGGATGCAGCGAACATCCACCGGGCTAGGCGCAAGTGTGGTAGCACGTTACACCCGGAGCGATTATAACGGACGCTCGTGCTAGGCCACAAACGGCAGCACGGGCGTTTTTGTTTGACGAGAACGGTTAGGCAGGTGACAACGTGTGCGGCCTCCTACCGGTTATTCCTTAAAACCACTGTTTGGATAGTCACGAATACTACAACTTGTAGTGGTTTGCGAGCGAACACCTACTACATGTCGTACCCAAGTCGTCCGGTGGCAGCCCCGGTCTTCAAAACCGGTGTGGGGCGGTAGGCCCGGCTCAGATGAGTTCGACTCTCATCCACTCCCGCCTACACGCCTATTTATGCCTGTAAGCGCCTGTATTTTATGGATAGACCGGTGTGGTCCTTGAACCTTCATCTTAGGGCCAGACGGGGGCCGCCACCGGATGACAACCACTCCCACGAGTTGGTTGCCCTGAACCCGAACTTCCTTTGGCCTTCGAGACAACGATAATTTTCTCAAGCGCTGCTTTTCCAGGTCATTCCACAATGTTGTACTGCTCAATATTGCACCATACAGGGCGCTGGTTGGCAAGGGTGCAAGATGTGCCGCAGCCTGCGTAATTATCCGCATCCTCATGCGTTGTGTATTGTGGCACTAGTGGCGATGGATAAATAGTGTTCCGTGCAAGACAAGACAATATAAACTACCAGAGAAGCCTGGAGGCTTCCGAGCAGGGAGGCAAAGAAGAACCAATGATAGCGAGTGGATGGTTAAGTTGGCTGGCCGTCATGCTGGCGTTAGTCCTCAGCAGCGTTACAGCCGGGGGACCGGGAAAGGTATGGATGCCTTTGTTGGAGAGAGCCCCCGACCCTCCGAAGCTGGGGATCGCCGGTGCGACACCCGCACAAGTCAAGGCATTGGGCGGCAGTTGGTATCACAACTTTGGCTCGTCGCCTGAGAGCGCAGGGGGCGTCGAAGCGGTGCCGATGATATTTGGCAGGGATGTGCCACAGAAGGTCGGCGGCAACTCGGCGTACCTGTTGGGGATGAACGAACCCGATAAGGGCGGGGGGGCAAACCTGACGCCAGAGGAGGGCGCACAAGTCTGGCGCAAGATCGAGCTTGCGTTCCCCGATAAGTTGCTGGTATCGCCACAGCCAAGCCATGAAGACCCGGAATGGTTAGTGCGCTTCCGGGAGGCGTACAGGGCCGCGTATGGGCGGTGGCCCAGGTTGGACGGCCTGGCGATGCACTGCTACATCCCGGAACCAGGGGGATGTATCGCCTTAGGGCAGAAGTATGTAGGATGGGCGCGAGCCTGGGGTGTGGGCCAAATCTGGGTGACCGAATTCTCTTATTTGCCGAAGTGGGCGCCAAATGCGGAGGCGCAGACGCGCGAGTTCGTCGCCTGGCTGGAGGCTGAACCGTTGGTGAAGCGGTACGCCCCGTGGACGTCCTACATTCGGGGCGGGGAGCCGTACTGGCCGCATACCGATCCGGGGACCAATCCGTCGCTGTTCACCGGACCGACAAGCACGGAGCTAACAGCAATGGGACGGTGGTACAAGCGGTAGGACGCGCCAATCCTTGAAAGGCCAATTATGCGAAATGACTTGACAACGCGGCGCACCTCGTGATAGGGTAGTGCCGAACTTCTAAAGAGATGCCGGGGCAAGTGCGGAAACACTCACCCCGGCAGGCGCAACAGTGGTGTAAGCACTGAGAGCCAAGGGCGATTATACAAGGCGCTCGTGCTAGACCGCAAGGTTGCACGAGCGTTTCTCATCCCGCCTGTCCCCGTTGCGTGAAACCCATAAGGATGCAAATGAGCGCGATCACCGGCCCGCACATCATCAATGGCGCCGGCCCCTGGCTGGACAGGCTCAAACGGTTGCAGCCCAGTCTGGCCCTCTTCCTGGACCCCAACGTTGACGATGTACGCGCCTTTGGAAAGGCCTGCCCGAACACCGTCACCGTCGGCCGCATCTATGTACCGGATAGCGAAGTCGACAGCCGAATCCGGGCCAACCCAGAGGAAGCCGCCCAATGGGCGCATAATCTTGTCATGGCCCACCCCGCGCGCAGCGTCATCGACTACTGGCAAGTCGCGAACGAGGTGCTTCAGTTCTCGGACGGCCTGCCACTCCTGAGCCGCTTTGAGCTGCGACGCATGCAACTCGCCGATGCCCCGGGCTACAAGTGCGGCATTCTGGCCTTCAGTGTGGGCCAACCCGATATGCCGGTTACTGATCGTATGGCACTCTGGCGCCAGGTCTACCCGGCGCTGGAGTACGCCGAGGCTCACAGCCACATCCTGCTGCTCCACCAGTACGGGGCACCGGATCTGTGGGGGCCAGCCGCCAAGGGTGGGGCAGATTGGTTGATCGACCGCTACCAGAAGCAGGTTCTGCCCCGATTGCCGTTCTCACGCCTCAAGGCCGCTGTGGTCGAGACCGGCATCGACGGCCTACTGCTGGATGGCCTGGAGAGTAGTGCCCTTCAGGCTTTCGGTGAACCAGAAGAGTTCGGCGTTGGCGTCTGGACCCCACCCAAGGATCCCTACTTCAAAGTCGAGGAGGCTATGCCTGGAGAGCTGTCCCTGGCCGCCGGACCGGCCGGCTGGATGAAGTTCACCACGGCGACCGACTACGCCCAACAACTCATTAGCATCGGCCTTTACCACGAGCAGTGGGCCGACCGCATCATCGGCTACGCCGTGTTCACTCTCGGGCATAACTCGCCTTGGAGCACTTACGACATAGGCGAACAGGGCAACTCGAACGACGTTCTCGGCCTGTTGGCCGCCTACTATGAACAGGCCGGCCCGGTGACTCCGGAGCCGCCCACTGGAGGAGCTGTGGAAACGAAAATCTTCGACAAGGACGGCACCGAACGCGACGCCAACTGGCTGAAAACGAACTACGGAACCGTTATCGTGCCGGCTGCAATGACCAGCGGTTTGAAGTTCATCCTGGCCAAAATCCAGGTCACCGAAGGCCCCGCCACGCTCATCGTGCGGGTGAATAACGCAGCCAATAACCAGCCGCTGGCCCAACAAGCTGTGGCCTTCTCCTGGCCGGACGCGCCCACCGATCTGACGACCGACGCGGCGTCCGTCTTCAAAACCCTTTTCAAGCCCCGCGCCAACGTCCAGTGGACTGACAGCAACGGCGTCACCGGCTTTGGTCTGGGGACCGGCAGCTATATCTACGACGCCAACACGGGGGGTCCACACGCTGTCTGGTTGCTGCACAACCTATACCCGTCCGACGCACTAGATAAGCTCGGCATGTTGGCCGGCACAGAACATCGCGGCCCACTGGACCTGACCTTCGTGCTGGCCAATGCCGAGATCGTTGTTCAACCGGCTGACCTGGAACAAACCATCCGCGACGCAACCTGGCAGAAGGTCGGTGTGCCCTTTAATCCGGACGCCGCGTTCCCTAAGTATGCCCGGGCGCACGGCCTGGGTTCACCCGTACCCGGCACCGGCGAGTTCGACATCCGCATCAACGGTGTCGACTATCGCGTTCAGCCCTTCGTGGGCGGCATCGTCTATTGCGTGATCGGCGATTGGGGCAACGTCAAACACATGCAGTGGTAAACTCGTGGCCCTGCGGAGTGCATCGTTGAATTCATCAAACTCCTCTTCGCCCGGTCAGAAGCCATCGTCGCCGGCCAGCCGCCTGAGAACCCAGGTGCGGGAGTTCTGGGAGGCGCTGCGCAATACGCCGGAAGCGTTCCGCCTGGTGTGGTCGGCCAGCCGCCGCGCAGCCCTGGCGGGAATAGGACTGACGCTGATCGCGGCCGTCCTGCCCGCAGGGCAGGCGTGGGTAGGCAAGCTGATCGTCGATGCCATCGTCAGCGCGATCGGCCAGGGCATGGAGCCGGTCGCCGGGCTCCGCTTTGTCCTGCCTTACCTGGCGCTGGAGTTCGCCCTGCTGCTGATCAGCTCAATCACGAGCCAGGTGCGCAATCTTTTCGATCGCGTGCTCCAATCGCAGCTCACCAACCACGTCAACAGCCTCATCATCAACAAGGCGATCGGCCTGGACCTGCAGTTCTTCGAAGACCCGATCTTCTACGATATGCTGCAGAATGCGCGGCGCCAGGCCGACACCAGCGCGCTCAGTATCGTCAACTCCACACTCCAGATGGCGCAACAGGTCATCACGCTGGTGTCGCTGGTCGCCCTTCTGGTGCGGTTCAGCCCGTGGCTCGCGGTCATCGTCTTCGTGTCCGCGATTCCGGCCTTCCTCTCACAATCCCAATACGCGGAGCGCGCGTTTCGCGCGGTCAGCCGCCGCGCGCCCGAATCCCGGCTTCTGAACTACCTGGAAATGCTACTGACAGGCAACGACACCGTGAAGGAGATCAAGCTCTTTGGACTGGGCAAACCGTTGCTCAAGCGCTACCAGGAGCTCTTCACGCAGTTCTACCTGGAGGACCTCGCCATCTCCCAGCGGCGCACGCTCGCGGGGTTGGTCTGGGGCCTGTTGTCCAACCTGGCCTACTACGGCAGCTATGCCTGGATTGTCCTGCGCACGGTCGCGGGCCGCATCACCCTGGGCGACATGACGATGTTCCTGGGCATCTTCCGGCAGTCCCAGAGCTCGATCCGTTCGCTGCTCGACAGCTTGAACCGCCTCTACGAGAGCAACCTGTACCTCGACAATTTGCTCGACTATCTGAAGCTGCAGCCGCTGCTGGTCGCGCCGGCGAACGGCCTCACCGTGCCCGCACCGATCCGCCAGGGAATCGAGTTCCGGAACGTCTCCTTCTGTTACCCCGGGTCCGACACCTTTGTATTGCGAAATATCAACCTGCACATTCAGCCCAGCGAGCGCATCGCGTTGGTCGGCTTGAACGGCGCAGGCAAGACGACGCTGATCAAGCTACTCACGCGGCTCTATGACCCGACCGAGGGCCAAATTCTGCTCGATGGCGTGGACCTGCGCGAGTACGACCTGACGAGCCTCCACCAGTGCTTCGGCGTTATTTTCCAGGACTTCGTGCGCTACCAGTTCACGGTGCGAGAGAACATCGGCTTCGGTCAGGTGGATGCGCTCGATGACCTCGATCGGATCAAGGATGCGGCGGACCGCGGGGGCGCCGACTCGATCGTCGAGAAGATGCCCAAGGGTTACGACACTATGCTGGGGCGGCGCTGGGAAAAGGGCCAGGAGCTGTCGGGCGGGCAGTGGCAGAAGATCGCGCTGGCTCGCGCGTTCATGCGGAAAGCCGAGGTGCTCGTATTAGACGAGCCGACTTCTGCCCTGGACGCAGAGGCGGAATATGAAGTATTCCGGCGCTTCGGCGAGCTGATGGAAGGCCGCATCGCCGTGCTGATTTCGCACCGCTTCTCGACCGTGCGCATGGCGGACCGGATCGTGGTGTTATCGGCAGGCAAAATCCTGGAGCTGGGCAGTCACGCGGCGTTAATGTCGCTGGACGGCGCGTATGCGCGGTTGTTTAATTTGCAGGCGGAAGGGTATCGATAGCGCGACTCTCTGCCTTCCTCGTTTGTGGTATACTTGCACTCCGCATGGCAGTGTGGCCTGCACCAACGTTATCCTGTACCGAGGTGGCAGGTGGGCACCACTCCCCCATTCGTTGACCGTGACCTTGAGATGGCACGCCTCGATGCGTGGCTCGGCGAGGCATTGGCCGGACATGGCCTCGCCGGCTTCGTGGCCGGCGAGGCAGGCGCGGGCAAAACTGCGCTGATGGCCGAGTTCGCGCGGCGCGCCCAAGTGCGACACAGCACTTTATTGGTCGCCTCGGGTAGCTGCGACGCGCCCACCGGGGTGGGCGATGCATTCTTGCCCTTCCGTGAAGTCCTCGCTCTGCTCATCGGCGATGTGGATGCCGGGCTCGCGAGCGGAGCCATCAACGAGGCCAACGCCGAGCGCTTGCGCCGGGTCGTCGCTCGCTCCACCGAGATCCTCCTGGAGGTGGGTCTGGAGCTGGTCGGTGCATTCGTACCCATGGGAGGTCTCATCGCCGCGCTGGCCCGGCTGGCTAAGAAGTCCACTGGGCTCGATAAAAAACTCGCAGATTTGAGTGAACGCCAACGTCCCGGCAGCACTGCGCCCGCTGCCGCGCCGGAGCAGATTTTCGAGCAGTACCTGGCGTTCCTGCGCAAGTTGTCCGCCGAGCAGCCGCTCGTGATCCTATTTGACGATCTTCACTGGGGCGACAGTTCGTCGATCAGTCTGCTTTTCCACATCGCCCGCCGCATCGAATCTTATCCGATTCTGCTCGTCGGTTCCTTCCGCCCAAGTGAGATCGAGCTTGGCAGGGGGGGCCAACGTCACCCGCTCGAAAAGATGTTGGCCGAGCTTAAGCGCTACACTGGTGAAACCACGATAGACCTGGACCAAACGGCTCGCTCGGGCGCGCGCACATTCGTGGATGCTTTTCTCGACTCCGAGATGAGCGGCTTAGGCTTCGACTTCCGGCGCATGCTCGCAGAACGAACCCGAGGTAATCCGCTCTTCGTCGTGGAAATGCTGAGCACCCTGCGGGAGCGCGGCGCCGTCGCCCAGACGCCCGACGGCAGATGGACCGTCGACCCCACCCTTGATTGGGACGCACTGCCGACGCGCGTGGAGGGGGTTGTCGAGGAGCGCATCGGCCGGCTTACGACTGAACTGCGCAGGATCCTTACGGTGGCAAGCGTGGAGGGCGAGCAGTTCACCGCGGAGATCCTGGCGCGGCTCCAACGTGTGGATGAACGCGACCTCGTGCGCCAACTGAGTGACGAGCTGGCGCGGCGGCACCGCCTGGTCGAGGCGACCGGCATGGAGCGTATCGGGGCTCAACGGCTCTCACTGTACCGCTTCACGCATCGTCCCGTGCAGACCTACCTGCACCGATCGCTAGACCGTATCGAGCGCGCCTATTTACACGAGGACGTCGCCCGGGTGCTCGAGGAGTTCTACGGCGACCGACTGGATGACATCGCCTTGCAGCTGGCGCATCACTACATGGAAGCGGGGTTGGTCATCCAAGCCGCGCACTATCTTCGCAGTGCGGGCGAAGTAGCTGCCTCGCGCTACGCCCACGTAGAGGCGGCGGATCTATTCGGCCAGGCGCTCAGCCTTACACCCAACGGCGACACAGCAAGCCAGTTCTCCCTGCTCCTGGTACTCGAAACCGCGCACCAGTGGCAGGGCAAGCGGCAGGAACAGGCCGAGGATCTGGCAGCCCTGGCCGCCCTGGCCGAGCGAATGGGTGATCCACGCGGCATAGCCGAGGTGCATCTACGTCGCGCGGAGCACGCCCGGCTGACCGGCCACTATCCCGAGGCACTGGATCAAGCGGAGCAAGCGGTGGCCGCAGCAGTGAAGGCAGCCGCGAAGGACCTGGAAGCACGCTCTTACGGGCTTTGGGGCCGTATACTACTTCAACAAGACAGCTACACAGAAGCGGAGGAATGGCTTCGGCTGGCGATTGAGATGGGGAAAGCCAATGGACAGCTCGAGGTGGCCGCGCGCGCACAATACGATCTCGGCAATACTGCATTCTCGGTCAGCCACTTCATCGAAGCCCAGACTCGTTTCGCGACTGCCACGAACCTGTACCGCGATCTGGGCGACCGCCGCGGCCTGGTCGCTTGCCTTCAAATGTCCGGGGCAGTTAAGCGCAGGCTCGGCGATTATGTGGCCTCAATGAATGAACTAGAAGAAGCGCTTAGGATGTGCCGAGACCTCGGTTGGCGGCACCAGGAAGCCTACGCGTTAGGCGCGCTTGGCGACACCGCATTGGATTTGGGCCAGTACCCGACAGCCGCTCGTTGGCACGATCAATGCCTGGTCGTGTGTCGTGAGGTCGAGGATTGGGAGGGTGAGGCGATCAGTCTGTACACGCTCGGCTCGATTCTCCACCGACTGGGTCAGCCGATCGAAGCGGCAGCCCTGTTCAAGCAATCGCTGGAAGTCCTCGAGCGGATCCAATACCGCAGAGGCATAGGCTATGCAGTGACTTATCTAGGCCTGGCGCTGCTTGACGCAGGCCAACCCGCGGAAGCGCTGACCGCACTAGAGCGGGCGCTCGCTGTCCGGACAGAGCTAGATCCAGACAGCGGAACCCTGGCCGATACCTTTGGTGGCCTGGCCTCCGCGGCCCTTGCCCTGGGCGACAGGGCTGCGGCCCAGAGATATGCTCGGAACGCCCTGGCCGCACTCGAGGCGGCCGGGGAAGATGCAGTCGAATATCCCGCGCAAGTCTACTGGCAGTGCTATCAGGTGCTCCGCGCGGAGGATGTGGCCGACCCCGCGGCCAGACAAGCTCTCGAGCGCGGCCGAGCCTGGATCCAGAGACAAGCGGCGCGCATCCACGATGATACGCTGCGCGCCAGCTTCCTGCAGAATGTGCCCTTCAACGCGGCACTCCGAACCGCCAGGTGAGCAAATTTCCACCCGGTTCTACCTGAGCGTCAAGTTATGCCGAATCGGACCGCGGTTATCCCATGATTGCCGATCGCCGATCTCAACCTTTCCCAGTGTGAAGACCACCTGTCTTCCCGGGCTGCCGCAATCGCTCTGCACGCCCGGCTCAGCGGCAGACACCTTCAGTACATAGCGGAGTTCCCCAGGGGCGTCACCGGCCATCACTGCCCCAATCCCACAGGTCACCCCATCGACCAGCGCGGTCACTTGCGCGCCTTCAGCCGTTCCTGCTGTCCCATCGATCGAGCCGTAATACACCGCGGGTGGGTTCCGCCGCCCGAACGCAACAACTGATCCTGGCTGGCTTGACGCCAATGCGCTCGATTGACCAGCCGTAAGCGGGATTCTCATACGGAGCACCAGCGGTTGATCCTGCGTCGGCTTCGCCGGCCCGACAATATTGATCCAGTATCCGCGGCCATATTCCAGCCTGGACAGGTCACTCACCCACGGAGGGGCGGCTGCATCAAAGACGGACCACGGGTCACCCGCATCATCGTTGTCATAGGCATAGATGGTCGTATAGTGCCCGATGATGGACTTCAGCGCCTCAGTCACCGGACGGCTTTCGGGCAAGGGATAGGCGAAGAGATTCCAGCCGCTGGTGTAGAAGGGGAGATCGACGCTGGCCGCCAAGACGTATAAGCCGGATTCAGTCGCAGAGGCTGTGGCGGTGTTCTCTTCAGAATCCAGATCAGTCGCCAATGCCTGCCAAACTCGACCTTCGTCAGGTGAGAAATACAGCGTCAAGGCGTGTTCGTAACCTGGCGGGGCTTCGCGCTGCAGATAGTTGAAAGCAATACTACGAGGCACCTTGCTGTTTGCGATGAAGCGATAGCCGCGCCCGACCGGGGTTAGCCATTCCGGGAGGCCCGGAATGACCGCCAGCGCTTCCAGGGAAAGGGTGCCCGTGTCGTCGAGCACGTTGCTGCGGTTAAAGATGGTTACCTGGCCATCGGACGAGCCCATCGGTGCGCCCAGAGCGCGCCGGTTGGCGCCCCAGGCGCGCGCATCCGCGCCCAAGCCGGGTCGACCTGATGCGCCCAAGCCGGGTCGACCTGATGCACCCAGACCGGGTCGGCCTGATGCACCCAGACCGGGTCGGCCTGACGCACCCAGACCGGGTCGGCCTGATGCACCCAGACCGGGTCGGCCTGACGCACCCAGACCGGGTCGACCTGACGCACCGGACCCACTCTGCCAGGCAACGCCGAAGCCCGGTCTGTTCGTCGCCTGACCGCGTTCGAGCGTATCTTGGCCAGGTGGTTGTGCCTCTAACCAGGCGTCTGCAAGATCCCGGGCGACCCCAGTCCTCGGTCAGGAAGAACTGACTGACACTCTCTCGAAGGACCTGTGCTTCCGTGGTGCCCGGGACCCAGACGCGCACAAACCCGGATGGCACCCGTGCTTGCAGCGGAATCACACCTGAATAAACGAGGGGATTGGCAGGGTCTACAAACGAGAGTTGACCGTAAACGGCTCCGGTTGGGTCGCCGCCTGCGGGATCAAACGCAGGGAGAACCTGGGCGTAGAGTTGCTGCGCCGATAGTAGCGGTTGCTCCAAGGTGACTGTGATTGCGATCCCAGGCTGGAACAGATCGACGGGACGCGCACTCTCCACCGTGGCCGTCACAGGCGAGCGAGCGCCGGCGGGGGGTGGCAACGGTTCGTTGGGGAGTGCCACCGGCGCAACTTGCAGGCTCGGCCGCCACCCTGACCATTGCCGCAGCGTCACACTTGCGCTCCACGGCCGGATCTGCTCGCATCCCCAGAGCGGCGGCTGGTGGCTATCGTCGTAAGCACAAACACGGTCGCCCTCGCGCGCCCCTCGAACCCGAACGCGGTCACTCCGCACGATGGGTCCCAGAGCCATGATGCGATCGTCCACCAACGAGTTCGTCCCGTAACGCTCGACGAGATATGCCTGGCCTTGTGACAGGCTCAGCCGGGCACCATCGTCGCTGCGGAGATCGAAGTTGCGGGATGGCAGCACGCTGGACGGCGATGACGGGTCCATGAACAAGATGCGCGTGACGTCGATCGGCAAGGTGCTCGGTCCGGGGTTTTGGCGCGGGCTTAGCATGCCGTAGTACTGCGATATCGTCTGCCAATCGGATCTGCCGGTGAGACGGGCCGCGATGGAACGGGCACAGTCAGCCGAGGGCGACCATTCGGCGGCAGTAAGGAACTCGCTGTAGCTGTCTTCGTACGTATTGGTCATGAAACTGCCCTTGCAGTCTACGCCAACGATATAGCCGTTATCGTTATACCCCAGGTAGTTGTCGGGCAGAAACAAGAAGTGATGGCCATATTCATGGGCAAGCGCGCGCGACCAGTCACTTGTAAGGTCCGCTCGGCTTTCGCCAAACGGATCCCAAGCCGGCCCCATCCGAATTTGGCCAGGCCAGAAAGCGTTTGTGATGACCTGCGTCGCGCTGATTATGTCGTCGGTGGGTTGCGACACCACCCCACCCAACGTCGCGCGCGGCCTAATGCCGCTGCTGGCATAAATGACAGCATCTGCGTTAAGCCAGTCATCACCCGCCTGGAAAACACGCACGTCGCCTAGCGCAATCTGGCCATCGCCAACATCGTACAGGGTCTCGGAGGAGCGGATGATCGCCTGTTCCAGGTCATCCAGGAAGGTCCCATCGTTGCGCGCATCCCATTCCAGCGAGACATCAAGATTGAAGAGCACCAGCGGGTTGGCCTTCGATACGACCAATCTTTGGATGCCGGGCCCCGCGACCTCGGCCATCGACAGGCCTGTGCGATTCGGCGATGCGCTGGTATAGTAAAGCGTATAGCTGTATGTCTGTGTGACAGGCCAGAGCGCGACCAATCGGTCGCCAAGTCCGGTCTCCGCACGGCCCTGCAGGAAGCCAAGGGCATTGGTCAGCAGCGGCTCTCCTGCCTCATTGGCCAGCGGCTGGCCGCCTGAGGTTTCGCCGGCGCGGAGCCGGAAGACATACGCACCGGACAGAGGCTTACCCCCATCTTCAGGCTCGCCAACCACCTCGACCTGCGTACCAACCACGCGCAGCAGACCTACCGATGAGGAAACATAGGGCCAAAGGCCCGCCTCCGGCAATCCATTGGGGGCCGGTTGGTGGCCCGGATAGGCCTTGAGGCGCAGCACGACGCGATCAGAGCGATCAAACAGTTTGCTTGCGAAGGTATCCCATTCGAAAACGTGACTGCTCGATGAGGCCGCAGACGACGACGTTGTGGTAAGGGTTCTGGTCACCGTCCTTGGGGTCGGCAGCGCGGGCTCCCATTGGCGGCCGGCACCAGGCGAATAAGTCGCCTCGACCCGCCGCACGGCGCGACCACTCGAATCAAGCAAGCGATAGGCAACGGGGATGACCGTGTCACGCAGGACCGTGCTCGTCGCATGCAGGCTCGCCGCACCAGAACCGTCGGGACGCGAGATGAACAAGGCAGCGGGCTGATTGGGGAGGCCATCCGACTGGCGCCAGCGATTTGGGGTCACAGTGACCGGTGAAGAACCGCCGGATATCAGGTCGGCATCGCCGTCGCTGTCGATGTCGGCGGCGACCAGGTACTTCCGGCCTACACCAGCCATTCCGAAGGTGCGGAGCGCTGGGAAGTTGGCGCGACCATCGTTTACATAGACGGCATCTTCTTCATTTCGCCTGGCAGCCGTTACGTCAAGATCGCCATCGCCATCCATATCAACCAACTGGATGCCATCGATCCTGACTGCGCTATTGCCGATGACACGTGGCGCCGCGAAACCGGCGCTGCCATCGTTGAGAAACACCGTGCATTCTCGACCCGCCGAGCCTCCATTACCTGCAGCGATGTCCAGATCGCCGTCCCCGTCCAAATCGCCCACAGCGATACTGTTGGTATTAGCCGCATCGCCCGGCAAAGGTCGCTCCGCGCCCTGCCAATCGAAGTTCCCGGTCCCATCGTTGAGATAGAGGGTGCTGCGTTCCGGCCAGCTGCTACCATTCCCTGCCACGACATCCAAATCCGAGTCACCGTCCAGATCACCAACCGCAATCGACGTGGTCGTGGAGGAGGAGCCACCGAGTCGCCGCTGATTCTCCGGCAGACTGAAGTTTCCCTCGCCGTCGTTGAGGTAGGCCATATTGCCACCGAATCCATAACCCACGGTGACATCGAGGAAGGTGTCTCCGTTCAAATCGCCGAGCGCCAGCCCGCTCGCGGCCTGTCGCCCGAACGACTGCCCGGCTGTGAAATCCCCACGCTCCGGCTGATACAAGTAGACTGATAGCGGCGCCGAAAAGGACCCCAAAATCAAATCCAAATAGCGGTCGCCGTTGAGATCCCCCAGCACCAGACTGCTCGGCCGGCCCGCAGCAATCGAAAGGGTTCCGCTAAAAACGCCTGACCCTATGTTCAGGTGGACGAGCACTCCCCGTCCACCCGGTTGGGCAGCCACCAGATCGAGATCGTTATCCAGATCGATGTCGCCGGCCGCCAAACCGACCACCGGCTGACCTCCTGCGACGTTTGTGGCCGCTGGGAAGGCGCCTGCGCCATCATTGAGATAAACCGCACTGCGTTCCTGCCAGTTGCCGACGGCAAGGTCGAGATCGCCGTCGTCGTCCAGATCGGCTGTGACCACTGCTGTCGTGGCATCGGCGCCGGTTCCGAAAGTCACTACACGACGGTTTCCTCCTGCATCCCCCAGGGACACATCGTTTTGCCCGCCATATCGACCACGTACGACATCAAGACGGCCGTTACCGTCGAGATCCACCAGCACCAGACCACCCTCGACGAGCGCGGACGGCTGCGGCGGCCTGTCCGGTGATGGGCTCAAGTTTGCCTCCTCTTCGATGTTGCTAGAATCAGGCAACGTGGGTACTCGGGTCGTCGGTGGAACGAGATCTACGGGGTCCGCAAAGCCGCCCTGTGACAGCGAGAGAAAAACGCGATCCGGAGCAGCGCCAAAAGCTGCAACGATGTCGAATCCTGCCTGGGCATCTATATCGCCTACAGCGACGTGCTGCCAGACCAGGCCAGGGGCTGCATTGCCAAGACACACCATTGCGGGTAGGCCGGGCGAATCATGAACAGAGCACGTTTCTGGCGCACCGACCGAAAAACGCCCTGACCCATCGTTGAGATACACAACGCCCTGCCCGCCCGCGCCGTCAGATTGGTTGTAACCCACGATGATGTCCAGGCTGGGGCCAGCGTCAAGCGGCGCCAGCGCCATGGTGGCCGCCGTTGCGGTCATGTTGAGGCAGATCACCCCTGTGGGCGGTGTCGCGCAGTCGTCGATCGGTCCTTCGTGAAAAACACCCTCCCCCTGGTTCACCAGGACAAGGCTCAAGCCGATACCTCCGGCCACAATATCCAGACGCGCGTCGCCGTTTATGTCGCCAATCGCCAGGGTCCGGTAATGTGCCGCCGGTGGCCCAAATGGACGGCCGCGACCCAAGAAACCCCGACCATCGTTGAGGTAAATCCGCCCACCCAAGCCGTCTGTTACGGCAACGATGTCGGGTGCAGAGTCACCGTTCATATCACCGGCTGCCACGACGACAATGGGAGGTGCATCAGGCAGGCGTCCGGAGGCAATTTGCTCATCGGCTGCATCTGCTGCCCCGCCGAAGCACCTGAGAACGGACTCCAGCGTGGCGCAGTCGCCTGCGACCCCGTCATGGAATCTGCCGCGCCCATCGTTCAAATAGACGGCACTCTGCTGACCGAAGTTGCCGACCGCTAAGTCCAGATCGCCGTCATCATCAATATCCACCGCCACGATGCTCTGGGTTCGATCGAGACCGGAGCCAAACCGCTGCCTGTCGTCGAACGAGGGATCTCCTGCGAAGACTCCACCGGGCCAGAACACGAAGCAGACTGCAATGATGGACAAGCCGAGACAGACGTGCATGCGGGAGGGCTTTCGCAGCCAAAAGCGTGCTGCGGCGGCAAGGCTCAGAGCGGGTACAAAAACGGACATCATCCCTCCATTGACTAACGCGGAGAGCTTCCCCGCGGCTGTGCATTCCCTAACGCCAGTTCCGTATCATGGGTCAAATGAGACTCTAATATAATACAACATGTGCACAAGCAATGCAAACATTACGATGCAGCCAATCGCACACGTGGTAGCCTTGTTCTGTTCGGCTTTGACGCACTCCACAATTGGTGGTACGGTCAGGTAGTGCATACCCCATGACCTTCGCCCTTTAGCTGGAGGACTTGATGCCAACACTTTTTGGTCGCCGGTGGACACGCGCCGAGCTTCGCCAACACACCGGACGCATGGAACAACTTGCGGGCATCCGCGCGGTCGAGCATGTGGACGGGCGGGCACGCGGCTCACGCGGATTCGAGGTGTGGACAGGCTCCGGCCTGACGTTTCACGTGCTCGCAGATCGTGCACTCGATATCTCGACGTGCACGCTTAACGGAAAGTCGCTCGGATGGCTGTCCCCGGGCGATGAGGCGCACCCGGCGTTCAGTGAACCACAGGGGCTCGGGTGGCTGCGCAGCTTCGGGGGTGGCCTGCTGGTCACTTGCGGGCTGGATCACTTCGGTTCGCCATCGGAAGATGGCGAGTCGCTGGGAATTCACGGGCGAATCGGCAACCTCCCTGCTGAGCAGGTCAGCTATCGCACCTATTGGGAGGGCGACGAATACCGATTGGAGATCACCGGGCAGGTGCGTCAGTCACGGCCGTTCGGTGAGAACCTGCTGCTCCGTCGCCGGCTCAGCACCGCGCTCGGGGCGAGGGCGTTGACAATCGAGGACGAAGTGATCAACGATGGGCACGAACCCGTGCCACACATGATCCTCTATCACTTCAACCTGGGCTTTCCCCTCATCAGCCAGGCCACTGAACTTGATCTTCCCATGTCCAAGGTCACCCCACGGACCGAGCGCGCTGCGGCCGCGCTGGACCGGCATATGCAGCTCCAGCCGCCGACCCCAGGATTCCAGGAAGAAGTGTTCATCATCGAGGCAAAGGGCGACGCATCGGGACGGGCATCTGCGCGGATAACGAATCGAGAGACCGGAGTTGCTGGAGAGCTATCCTGGAGCACGGACACACTGCCCTACCTCATGCAGTGGAAGATGATGGGGCAGGGGATGTATGTGCTCGGGGTTGAGCCAGGCAACACAGGTACTCTCGAAGGCCGCGCGGAGGCGCGGCGGCTGGGAATGCTGACCGAATTGGCGCCAGGGGAGAGCCGGCGTTACTCGGTAACGTTTACGGCGTCAGAAGTGTAGGTAGGAGGTTCCAAGCCTGTAGGACGTATCAGGGATCCAGGAAGATCAGGGCCAGACGCGTGATCCGTCGCGGGGCGGACTCGTGTCCCAACTCCGCCAGCAGTTCGTCCGGGCGGCCCGTGGCCCCTGGCTCTGCTCGCATCGTCACATCAAAGGAATGGCCATAAGACGTCCTCCCGCGATAGGCGAGCGCCCGCACGAGAGGACGCAGGTCGTAGCGCGAGACGTCTTTGCCCTTGCGGCGTTCGCGCCAGGCGTCCGGCCGTGACATGAAATCCGCCAATCGTGAAGCGAACTCGTCGTCCGCCTCATCGGTCTCAACCTCCACTGTGTAGTGTGCACCGGTTACCTGGGACTGAAGCGAGGGAAGCTCGCGGGTGACCGGCTGCGCCGAAACGGGACGAATTCCTCGCGGAAGCGCTTCGCTCAGCCGGTGGATGAATTCGGGTGACGACAATTCGTCATTCAGGAAGATATCCGCAACCTCAGCCTGGCCCGTGAAACCCACCGGCAGCGCCGCAGCAAACTGCAGGCGCGGCTGGGGATTAAAGCCCTGCGTGTAAGCCAGGGGCAACCGCGCGCGGCGGATCGCCCGCTCCCACGCGCGGTGCATGTCCAGATGCCCGACGTACTTAACCGTGTCGTCGGTCGAAAACCAGACCCGCATCCGTTGAACGTAAGTCTCTGCCATACCTGTCCTAAACTTTATGTCGCTGCGGCACGCGCGGGCCGGCCGTACGTGCCAGCTGCGGGCTCATGTCCTCGTTGAAGTAAATCGGCACGGGACGCGCGTCTACGGGCTGACGATTCTTGCCTTTCCCCAAGGGAGGACAACCCCAAGCCGCATCAGCCGCGCTGCGCCGCTCCTCTTTGAACTGCCCAAGGATGCCGCAGGAATAGCAGTGTTCGCGGCAATCATCGATCACGGCGCCCTTCAGCGCATGACCATATTCATCGGCCAGGAAATGCTTCGACACGCCTGCGCTGATGTGATCCCACGGTAACACTTCATCCGGTCCCCGCTCACGGCGCGCGTACCAATTGGGGTCGATGCCTGTCTCCGCAAAAGCCTGCATCCACGCGGCCTCTCGGAACTGATCACCCCACCCGTCAAAGGCCGCGCCCAGCTCCCACGCACGACGGATCGCAGGCGCCAGGCGCCGGTCGCCTCGACTGAGGGTTGCTTCAAGCAGCGTCTCCCTTGGATTGTTCCAACTGAACTCCAGGCCGGGCGCACGGAGCCGTCGATCGAGAACCCCAATCTGGGCGAGAATCGTAGGCTCGTCGGCCAACGCGGCCCACTGGAAGGGCGTATGCGGCTTGGGCACGAGGGTGCTGACGCCGATGCGGACAGTTGATTTCCGACCCAGCACCTGAAACCCGATTTTGCGCACGGCGTGAGCCAGAGCCGCGATGGCCTGCACATCCTCCAAAGTTTGGGTGGGATGGCCGATCATGAAGTACATTTTGATCGTAGTCCAACCGCGGCTGTACACTTCACGCGCAGTGTCGAGCATCGCCTGCGTGCTGATAGGCTTGTTGATGACATCGCGCAGCCGATCGGTGGCAGCCTCAGGGGCGAAAGTGAATCCCGACCGCCGCCGTCCCTTCTCCAGCTTGTCCATCAGGTCAACGCTGAAGGACTCGATGCGGAGGCTGGGCAGGCCGATAGAGAGCTTATCGTTCCCGTGTCGAGCGACAACTTCGCTCACCAGCTCGCCGATCTTGCTGTAGTCAGAGGAGGAAAGGGAGAGAAAGGAAACCTCCTCAAAGCCTGTCTCGACAACCATCTGATCGACCGCCGCGACGATCTCGTCGACTGGCCGTTCGCGCACAGGACGAAAGATCATACCGGCCTGGCAGAAGCGGCAGCCGCGAGTACAGCCGCGCTGAATCTCGATGGCCGCGCGATTATGGACGATGTCGATGAATGGCACGACAAAGCGAGTGACCGGAGGCGGCAGCACGGGAACGATGCGCTTCGTCACCACGGCAGGCACATCCCCGCGAATCGGGCGCGTCCCGGACAGGGTCCCATCTGCGCTGTAGATCGCCTCATAGAAGGCGGGAACGTAGACACCATCGATCTGGCTGAGGCGCGCCAGGGCCTGGGTGCGATTTAGGCCCTCACGTCGGGCGTCGGTCCAGGTGCGAGTGATCTCCAAAATCGCATCTTCGCCCTCACCGATGAAGAAAGCATCGAAGAACGCGTGCATCGGCTCGGGATTGAGACAGGCCGAGCCGCCTGCCAGGACCAGTGGCTCATCCGTGCGCTCAGCCGCCAGCAGGGGCACGCCGGCCAGGTCGAGCGTGGTGAGCACGTTGGTATACAGTTGCTCGTATGCCAGCGAGAAGCCAAGCACGTCAAATTGCCCCAAAGGATGACGGCTTTCCAAGGAATACAGCGGAAGGTTGTTGCGCTTAAGCGCATCCTGCATGTCGACCCAAGGGGTGTACGCGCGCTCGGCCAACATTTCTGGCTGCCGATTCACCCGGTCATAAAGGATGGCCAGTCCCAGGTTGGACATGCCCAGATCGTAGACATCGGGGAAAATAAGGGCCAGCCGATAGGAAACAGCATCCCAGTCTTTGGTGACGGCGTTGTATTCGCCTCCAGTGTAGCGGGCTGGCTTCTGAACAAAAGGAAGAATGCGGTCAAGGCCGCGGGAAATCATTTCGGGGGTAACCATGCGCTATTCTCCTTGCACCCTGCCGCACAAACGCGACGCGGGGCGGGATTCGAACCCGCTGGGATGGATTGGCTTACAGCCACAGCGACAGTATACCACGATGGCTCTCACACGCCGTTTTAAGCCTAAGCTTCATCGCCGAACTTATCGCCTCTCGTTTGACAACCCCACCTCTCCTGCCTATAATGGTAACGATTCCATGACACGCGTAACTTGAACCATCAAGGAGGATTCTTTCATGGGCAAGGCGATTGCAATGTCGGATTCGGTGAATGAATTTAAGCGAAACGCGCCTGCGATCGGGGTTTTCGCACCCGGCGATCCCCGTGTCGATGCAGAGAGTCGGCAGCGGTGCCGCAACATCTGCCGAATGGTAGCCGACACATTGGCCGAGCGCGTCAAGCTGTCCGATGGCTCACCCGCAAAGGTCGTGTGGGCTCCGATCTTGGTCGACGGTGAGCCGGAGGCCGATATCGTCGCCAGGCAATTCCAGGATGCCGGCGTCAAAGTACTCGTGTGTGCGCCCGACACCTGGGCGTTTCCCCAACTGACGGTGATCTCGCTCCTGCAGCAGTTCCCCAAGGATACTCCGATCAACTTCACCTGCGGCAACTCGGGACCCAAGCCGGGCGTGGTCTTCTCACACGCGGTCAACGGCGCGCTCGCACAGTACGGGCGTATGTCGCACCTCAACGTGGGTACGTGGCCTGACACCGGGTTGAATCCGGTGATGACAGAGGGCACCAGCCAAGCGTTGGTGGATTGGGCGCACGCCGCTCTGACCACCCAGGCGCTCAAGGGCCGGCGCGTCGTCATCTTCGGCCACGACTCGATGGGCATGGAGACCGCGCTGGCGCACGTGATCGCCACGCGCCAGCAGTTCGGCATCGAGATCACCCGGCTGGATATGAAACTGCTGGCCGACATGCTCAACAAGAAGGCCTACCACGCCGAAGAACTCAAGGCCCTGCGCGGGTTCATCAACGGGCAGTTGGGGCAGCGAGTGGAGCTGCGTGACCAGGGGGATTCAGACCGATTCGACCAGAGCCTGGCGCTTTATCTCATCACCCGCGACCTGCTCAAGGACCTCCATGCGGTTGGGGGCGGTTTCATGAGCCAGCTCGAATGGGGTTCCGACCGCCGCGGGCTGCCGCTGCCGGTGGCAGATGCAATGGAGTCATTCTTCAACTCCACCTTCGACCACACAGGCCGCAAGCAGGTTGTACCCTTCGCCACCGAGGCAGACGTGCAGGGGCTGCTGACAATGCTCTTCTTCTCGGGCCTCACCGCAGGACAACCGCCGCTCTTCATGGACTTTCGCAAGGTATGGGAGCCTTGGGAGCTGGGCCAACTGGCAGAGCGCATCGGCTTCATCCTGCCGCGAGACGAAGCGTGGGCCACGAAGGGCCTGGTGGACGGCGACAACTCAGGCTCTGCGTCGTTTGATTGGGCGGCCAAGCCGGGCGCGAGCATCGAGCAGATCCTGGCGGGAGTGGGCATGCCGCTGGCAGATGACGCTTATTTCCCTGGCATGGGCAACTCGGTAACCTTCAAGTCACCGGGCGGGCTGGCAGGCATCGCAGGGCGCCTGGCCTACAGCTCGTTGAGCGGATTGTTCAGCATGAGCTGGGACGAGGCCGAGACTGCCGAAGTGCCGGAGCCGCTGGCCTCTGCCCTGGCAGACATGACCAGCAACACCTGGCCGCATTCGTTCGTCGTGCCGAAGTATGCAACCATGGGCGAATATAAGCATCTGCCGCCCGCAAACCACTTCCATATGATCCAAGGTCTCAGTCCCGCACGATTGGAGTACTGGATGGATCTGAACTGCGTGCTTTCGCAGGCGAACTGGGCTGCGCGGCCGGCCTACCTCGAGGGCGTGGATCGGCCGCTGCCGGTGCTATACGCGGCCAACGGCGACGAGAACAACGCCAAGCTGATGTTGGGCAAGAAGCTTTAGGCCAGACGGACGCGCAACTTACTTGCCATGGATCGCCGCGTGCCCTTAAGCCGACGCGCGGCGATCGGGCAGTTCGACGATGGGCGATGGACGCCGGAGGTCCACTATCAACGCAAGTATTGCGGGGCTTGAAGCCCGACTGAATAGCTTCGATTATCACGAACGAACCGCGGCCCTTCACGAGCTGGCTGACCTGACCAGGCGTGGTGAAGTGCAGTTGACGCCCCAATTGGGCATCGTGAACATGCACTGCCACACCTTCTTCTCGTACAATGCATACGGCCACTCGCCTGTGTCCCTGGCGTGGTTGGCCAAGAAAAAGGGCTTCGCGGCCATCGGCATCGTCGACTTTGACGTTCTGGACGGAGTCGATGAGTTCCTCTCCGCATGCGAACTGCTGGGGGTGCGGGGCAGCGCCGGGATGGAGACACGCGTGTTCATTCCGGAATTTGCGACGCGAGAGATCAACTCACCGGGCGAGCCTGGCATCTACTACCACATGGGCATCGGCTTTACGTCAAGCAAGCCACCTACGGAGGTGGCGCCAATCCTTGCGTCGATGCGGACCGCGCGCAGCGCGGCGAAATCGTGGAATGCTCGGGCGCATTAACGCACACCTCGCGCCGCTGGAGATCGACTACGAGACTGATGTGCTGCCGCTGACGCCCGCGGGCAATGCGACTGAGCGGCACATGCTGGCGGCGATGATTCAAGGTTCAGAGCGTCGTTTCCCTGACCTGGACGCACGCGTCGAGTTCTGGGCTGAGAAAGCTGGCGTTGGGGACGGACAGATAGCGGCCGTCATCGGTGATTATGCCAAGTTTTCGAATCTTCTGCGCGCCAAGCTGATGAAGAAGGGCGGCGTCG
Organism: uncultured Chloroflexia bacterium; assembly: GCA_963774265.1. Lineage (GTDB taxonomy): Bacteria > Chloroflexota > Anaerolineae > CG2-30-64-16 > CG2-30-64-16 > JALOOB01. Next base: position 119,701 of record CAVZDU010000002.1, read on the forward strand.
GTTACGTGCAGCCCAGTCCGCAGTCCTTCCCCACGGTCGAGGAATTCCATCGGCTCATTGTCGCTTGCGGTGCGGTGCCATGTGCCACCTGGCTGGACGGGACGAGCGAAGGCGAGCATGCCATCGGCGAGTTGCTCGAATTGCTCATCGGGAAGGGTGCGGCCGCGCTAAACATTATTCCGGATCGCAACTGGAACGTCTCAGACCCTGAGATACGCTACGTCAAGATTAAGAATCTGCACGAGATCGTTAAGACCGCAGGGGAACTGGAGCTCCCGCTCAATGTGGGCACTGAAATGAATAGCCCGGGCAATCGGCTGGTTGACGACTTCTCGGTCCCCGTCATCGCACCACTGACCGGTTCATTCATGGCGGGCGCGTACTTCATCTATGGTCACACGGTGATGCAGAGCGTGCGGCGCATGGGCTATGCGAGCGACTGGGCGCGGACGCATCTTCCGACTCGGCGCGCTCGAAATGCGTTCTATGAGACGGTGGGCCGTCGCGCGGAGCCGGGAGAAGCTCGTGTTCGCCGGCTGTATGATCTACCGACTGCGGTCACGCCTGCCGCCGTGCTCGATGTGCTCGCGTACGATCGCTAGCAGACGTTGCATTCCAGAGTTTGCGTTTGAGGGCGGGCGGCACCAGGATGCTCAGGACGAGAGGAGTGGCGCTCGGCAAGGCGCCATTCTCCATTCACATCCACCCAGATGTCGGTGAGCATGAACACAGCGGTGCGGTCTTCGCCGTGAAGGGTGGCCTTCTGGCGCCACAACATGACGGCAACCGCAACGTCGTCATACATACGCACATGGATATGGTCGACGGAAGCCTCCGTGATGCTGTAGTCCGCCAACGCTTCAAGCCAGGCATCGCGCGGCACGACTTGCAGCGGCAGGCTTTCCACAGCGATGACCAGGGAGTAGCCGTCGGCCATCATTCTCTGGAGTGCGGACACATCCTTGCGCTGAAACGCGGCGGCCCATTGCCGCTCAAGGTTGGAAATCTGCGCTTCTACGGGAAGATCAAGAGGCTGATTCACGACGGTGACTCCTTAATTGCAGGGCAAATTGGAGCCAGTGTAGCGCAAATCGGCCCAAAACACAAAGGAGCCAACGGAAGATGGCCGAACACCTGCCCGTATATGTGGGCGCCGAGGCACCTGAACGCCTGGCCTGCTTCTGTCACGAACGCGACCTAAGTCGTCTGGTCATCGTTGCAGACGGCAACACCCATGCAGCGTTGGGACGACACGCCGAAAGCGTGCTCAGGGACGCGGGTTTGGACGTGCGCGCGGTTGTGCTGCAGGGCGATGACATCGGCGCGGACGCGGCATCGGTATACCAGGTGCTGCTGGGGCTGGATAAGGCCCCGCATACGTTCATTGCGATCGGCTCCGGCACGGTCACCGATGTAACCCGCTTCGTGAGCCACCGCTCGAACTCGGAGTTCATCTCCCTGCCCACGGCCGCGTCGGTCGATGGATACACATCCATCGGCGCGCCCATGATCATCGAGGGCGCCAAGGTGACGGTCAAGTGTCAGGGACCGATGGCCGTTTTCGGCGATCGACCCACACTGTGCGCGGCACCGAGGGCGCTCACTGCAGCCGGTTTCGGAGACCTGATCGCCAAGCTGACCTCTGTGGCAGATTGGGAGCTGGGCCACGTTCTGTGGGATGAACCGTTCGACGGGGAGATCGCACGGCGAGCGCGACAAGCCGTGTGGGGCTGCGTGGGCGAGCTTGACTCCTTGGCGGCTGCAGAGCCTGACGGTGTAGAGGCCCTCTTCCTCGGGCTGATCGAGTCGGGTTTCTGCATGTTGGACTTCGGCGAGACCCGGCCTGCGTCTGGGTACGAACACCATGTATCGCACTTTTGGGAGATGAAGCTGCTGCGCGAGGGGCGGCACTCGATCTTCCACGGTGCAAAGGTTGGGTTGGGTGTGCTCGCAAGTGCGGAGTTGTACGACACGGTGCGGCGGCTAAGCGCGGACGACGTGCGCGCCCGACTTGCTGCGCATCCCGTGCCATCGCGAGCGGCTGAGGAAGCCGCGATCCGCGAGGGTTACCGCGAACATGCTCAATTCGCTATCGAGGCACAGCAGCCATTCCTCGGCATGACCTCGGAGCAGTACGATGCGCTGCGCACGCGCATCGTCGACCGGTGGAGCGAGGTTTTGCGCATTGCGGCCAACACGCCCTCTGCGGCAGAAATGGCTTCATGGCTGCGCCGGGTTGGCGGTGCGACGACGCCAGAGGAGATTGGCCTGAACGCTGAGGAATACAAGATGGGTCTCCGCGTCGGTCACTACTATCGACCACGCTTCACAGTCAAGAAGTTGACCCACCTGCTTGGCCTGTGAGGGCGCCCGCGCCAACGCCCGCCTGCGTGTCGCAGGCGAGGCCGTATTTTCTTGAGGAGAGCATCATGTCGGACAAACTCGAAATCTACCGCCGCGGTGCACCACCGCAGGGCACAACGAACCGGCTCTGGCCGCTCTATGGCGCTGGGCTGGAAAACCTGGGGGTAAACGACACCTTCATCGACGTCCCAATGCCCGCTGTTGGCCCGGACGAGTTGTTGGTCCGCCACGATGCGTGCGGCCTGTGCTTCTCCGACATTAAAGTCATCCGGTTGGGTCAGCAGCATCCGCGCATCACCAAGGACATCGCCAAGGAGCCAGTTGTTCTGGGCCATGAAGTATCCCTCACCGTCGTCCAGGTAGGCAGCGCGCTGCGGGATCAGTACCGGTCCGGGGATCGCTTCATTGTTCAAGCGGAAATTTACAAAAACGGTAAAAACCTGGCCTACGGGTATATGCTCCAAGGCGGGCTGTCGGAGTACACGGCCATCACTCAGACAATCCTCAACGGCGACGACGGAAACTACCTTCTCCCGGTTCAGCCCGACACGGGATATGCCGAAAGCGCCTTGACCGAGCCGTGGGCCTGTGTCACCGCGGCATACGAGCTCAAGTACCGCACGGGGATCAAGACTGGCGGAGCGTTGTGGATTATCGGCGGACCTGTGCTCTTGGATCGCCCCTATACGATCGGACACGGCTTCGATGATATCTCACATCCCGCCCGGGTGTACGCGACACACCTTCCCCCCGCGTTTGAAGCATGGCTGCGCGAGCGCGCCGCAACGCTCGGCATCCCCTTTGCCTCCATTGAGGATCTCGCACATCCGACGACGGACGAAACCGGCCCGCGCACGCACTTCGACGGCAAGCCGGCGCCGAACCACTTCGATGACATCATTGTGCTCGATCCAACACCGGAGTTGCTCGAAACCGTAAGCCCACACTTAGCTGACTTCGGCGTGTGCGCGCTCGTGGGCGCGCAACCTTTAGCCCGGCCGGTGAGCGTCGATGTAGGACGCGTCCACTACAACCGGTGGGTGTTCGTCGGCAGCAGTAGCCCGGACCTGTCGGATGCTTATCGCCAGCCCGCGGTACGCTCTGCACTCAGGCCGCGGGGCCGGGCGTGGTTTGTGGGTGCGGGTGGGCCGATGGGCCGGATGCACCTGCAGCGCGCGATCCAGGTCCCGGATGGACCCTCGACCATCGTCTGCACGGATGTCAGCGATATGCGCCTGGAAGACCTGTACGAATCGTATCGAGTGGAGGCGGAGTCGCAGGGCGTCGAACTGATCTGCTTGAACCCGACCAACCACGAAGCCTACGAGGCCGGGATGACCCGATTCAGGGATCAGGGATTCGATGACATCGTCGTGTTGGCGCCTGTTGCGCCTCTGATTGCCGATTCAGCCAGATGGCTAGCCAAGAACGGCGTGATGAACGTTTTCGCTGGGGTGGGCCGCGGCACGTTGGCCGGCCTGGACCTGGGTGAGGCCTACACTCGCGGGACTCGCGTCATTGGGCACTCCGCATCCAGCATCGACGATCTCAAGCTGATGCTCCACTTCGCTGAGTCCGGCACGCTGTCGCCGAATCGTTCCGTAGCTGCGATCGGCTCGCTGGAAGCAGTCAAAGACGGTCTCCGATCCGTGATGGACACGGTCTACCCGGGCAAGGTGGTCATATACCCGCACATCAAGCCGCTGCCGCTGACCGCGGTGCCTGACCTGAAGGATGTGCTGCCGACGGTCTACGCCAAGCTCAAGGACGGACGCGAGTGGACCAACGAGGCTGAAGCCGAGTTGTTGCGGGTGATGTTGAAAGAAGAATAGTGCACAGATCTAGCTGTGAGGAAAGCATATGAGTGGATTACGTGATCGGATAGCATTGGTCACTGGCGGCGCGCAGGGGCTGGGGCAGGCCATCTGTCTGCGCCTGGCGCGCGAGGGGTGTCACGTCGTCGTTGCCGACATCAAGATCGAGCAGGCAGAGGCGACTGCAGCGCTCGTCCGCCAGGAAACCGGACGCCGCGCCCTTGCCCTACGGATGGACGTGACCGACGAGGCGTCCGTGGCCGAGGGCTTCGCGGCGTGCACGGCCGAGTTCGGCCGGCTCGATATCCTGGTTTCCAACGCCGGCATCCTCATCGCCGAAGAGGTGGTCGAATCCGACGCAGGCAGGTGGAGGGCCGTGATGATGGTCAACCTGTACGGCTACTACCTGACCGCACGTGCCGCAACCCGCATCATGAAGGAGCAGCGGAGCGGCGCGATTATCCAGATCAACTCGAAGTCGGGCAAGAAGGGCAGCTTCAAGAATTCGGCGTACGCCGCATCCAAGTTCGGCGGCATCGGATTCACCCAGAGCCTGGCGTTGGAACTGGCAGAGGCAGGGGTGCGGGTGAATTCAGTGTGTCCCGGCAACCTGCTCGACGGCACACTTTGGCAACAGTCTCTGTTCGAGCAGTATGCGCGGAACCAGGGACTCACGCTCGAACAGGTGCGCCAGAAGTATATCGACCAGGTGCCCATGAAGCGCGGGTGCACTTATGACGACGTGTGCAATGTTGTCGTTTTCCTGGCGTCGGACCAGGCAAGTTATATGACCGGTCAGGCGATCAATGTGACGGGCGGCCAGGAGATGCGATAGTCACGCAATCGACGTCACAGCGCAGTGACCACGTCGCGCAGCCATCGCCCTGACCGCACGCGCCACATCCCAAGCAGGAACTTCGTGAGCTCGTCACCCAGCACCACCATCATCACAACGAAGTACACTGGCAGGTGGAGCACGAAGGCGCCCAGCAGGGCGAGGGGAATCCCGATGAGCCACATTGGGCCAGTGTCGATCGCCAGGCTGAATCGGGTGTCTCCGCCGCTGCGCAAGATACCAACGATAATCAACAGATTTGAGGCTTTCAACCAAAGGGCCAGCGCCATGACCGTCATGACGCCGCGCGAGTAGGCGGCCGCCTCTGGCGAAATGTTGTAAGCGCCCAGAATGAAACGCGAGGCTCCGTAAATAAGCGCGCCCAATGCCAAGCCAATCGCAATCGCGAGCGCCAGGAATTTGCGCGAGTAGTCGCGTGCAAGATCGCTGTTGCCCCCGCCGATGGCATTCCCCAAGATGATGGCGCAGGCGTTGCCTATCCCAAACATGGGCACCAACGCCACGCCCTCGATTGTACTGGCAATGTTCACGGCGGCAACCGATTCGGTGCCAATTCTTGCGTAGATTCCTGTGTAGACATTCGTCCCGAGCGCCCATATCAACTCGTTGAGGATCACCGGCACAGTCGTTGTGGCGAACGTCGCAATGAAGGCGCGATTGATCCCGTGCATGTCAGCCGGGACTAAAGCGGGTGGAAGATGCCAACGGTAGGTGAAGGTGAGCAGGACGATACACTCAATTACGCGCGCGATGACCGTGGCGACCGCGGCGCCAACGATGCCGAGCTCAGGCAACCCGAAACGGCCGAAGATCAACCCGTAGGCAAGGATCGTCTTAAACGATAAGGCTCCGGCGCTGACTGCAACGGGCAGCTTGATATTTCGCGTGGTGCGCAGAGCGATACCGAAAACGGTGCTGAACGCAGTGAAGATGTACGACAGCGCCACAATACGCAAATACGGTGTGCCAAGCGCCACCACGATCGCGTCGGACGTGTAGAGACGGAGGACGCCGGATGGAATCAGCACTGCGGTTGTCGCGAAAAGCGTGCTGCCCACCACGCCGACTATGAGTCCTATCCCGAATGTCTTGCGGAGATTTGGCACATCCTGACGACCCCAGAATTGCGCAGTGAAGATTGCAGTTCCGCTGCCCACGCCGAACAGGAAGAGGTTCATGAGGAACGTCCACTGATTCGATAATGCCACCGCCGCGACAGAAGTCTCACCCAGCTGACCGATCAGCAGGACGTCGACTGCGTTGAGCAGGTTGAAGACAAGCGATTGCGCGGCAATGGGCAATGCAACCTTGAGCATGACCGAGTAGAATTTCCGGTCGCCGAAGAATTCACGAAGCATAAGAATCGAGTTTACCACAAGCCGCATTGCCTCCAGAAACCTGGCTTGTGCTCACCCGCGCTTTCGGTTATAACTGGCGAAGCTGAATCGAACCCGGTTAAGGAACCCACATGCCGATTACTTCCGAAGCATTCCGTGACGCGCTGCGCCACTTCCCTGCAGGCGTGACCATTGTCACCATCAAGGCTGGCGACGAGGTGCATGGCCTCACCGTGTCCGCATTCGCCTCTGTCTCGCCTGAACCGCCGCTCATCTTGATCTGTATCGACCATCGGCATCATGCACACGGTCTGCTGAAGCAGGAAGGCGCCTCGTTCGCCGTGAACATCCTGCGGGAGGACCAGTCGGAGCTTTCGAATCGATTTGCTTATGTCAACGACGAAGACCGCTTCACCGTGGGTGACTGGCGGATCGCTGAGACCGGCGCTCCGGTGTTGGCGGATGCGCTGGCCTGGCTGGACTGCACGGTCTACTGCCGCAAGCGCGCGGGCACGCACACCATCTACGTCGGGCATGTGCAGGCATCAAGCGTACCGTCTCCCGACCAGCCCCCACTGGTATGGTGGAATCGCGCATACCACCCGCTCGAAACGTAGCGTACCATTGGCATTGCCCGCTTTGAATGTGCATCGATTCACAAGATAGTGATTAGCGCTCTGACGATAGGCGAAGGGAGCTTTCGGTGCGATCACAGTCAAGCATCTTTCTCCTGGTGCTCCTGGTGCTGCTCTTGGCAGCGTGCAGCAGCTATCAATTTCATGGCATCCCGTACGAACCGCCGACCCCTGCCCCATCCATCGAGGGAGCGAATTGGGATGGCTCGGCATTCAGCCTTGCATCCCTCCAAGGCAAGACAGCCCTCGTTTTCTTTGGATACACATCCTGCCCCGACGTGTGCCCGACCACCCTGGCCGAGATGCGCGTTCTGTTCGAAAACCTGGATGCACGCGCCAAAGATGTCGCGGTTGTGTTTGTGAGCGTAGACCCGGAGCGTGACACCACGCAACGCCTCGGCGAATATGTACCCATGTTTAGCAACGCGTTTTTTGGCGTCCACATCGAGCCGGACGCCCTGGAGACCGTCAAACAGGGGTACGGTGTCATCGCTCAGAAGGTTTTCTACAATCCCCAGGACTCGGCGGCGGGTTACTCGATCGATCACACGGCGCGCCTCTATCTCATCGACAAAACCGGCACGCTGGTCACCTCGTATCCGTATGGATCACCGGTGGAGAACATCCAGAAGGACGTTGAACATCTACTCAAGTAAGGGAGAGCCCATGAGGCTGTCGGTACCTTTCCGTAGCGTCGCAATGCTAGCTGTTGTTTTGCTTTGCGCCGGATGCGCGGCGCCGAGCGGTGGGAAGGCCATTGCGGTCGAGAACCCATTCGCCCGGCCATCTCCATCAGAAGGGGGAAACGGCGGCGCATTCATGACGATCATAAACTCCGGCGGGGCGGTCGATCGCCTGATCTCCGCGAAGAGTGCCGCGTCCAAATCAGTGGAGCTGCATGAAACGACCGAAGAAGGCGGCGTCATGAAGATGCGTCCCGTGCCCGGCGGCTTTGAGATCCCCGCGAACGACCGCCTGGAGCTCAAACCAGGCGGCAAGCACTTGATGCTCATCGATCTCACCGCGCCCCTGACCGTTGGGCAGCAGATCGAGATCATCCTCAATTTCGACAGAGCCGGCGCGATCACGCTGAAAGTCCCAGTTCAGGAGTAGAATGCGGGACTGCCCGTCAATGCGGACCGGCAGTTCATTCGTGTCGCTCGGCTACGGCCAACGGTTCAATGCGCTATTCTTGGATCTCAAACCCCCAGAACCACGTGACCGGTTTGCCATTTTTCGACTGGATCACGATATCCACGGAGTGCTGTCCTGGCGTCAACTGGTTCCCATTGGGCCACTTGTTGTCGTGCTGCGAGAAGGTCCACAGGTCGCACCGGTTCGATCCGCCAAACACGCAGTACGGCTTCGATTGCTCCTTCTGCTCCCACACATTCCCAACGGGGTCCGTGATCCGGAAGGTGACGGTCGAGATGCCGTCCCCATCACGACGCCCCTCGTTCCGGTCGAAGACCTCCACCTGGAACACCAGACGGTCCCTGAAGACGACGTTGCCAGAGTCAACCATCCACACCACCCCGGGCAGAATGACGTTCCGGCCGTTATTGACCGGGCGATCGTTGCTGATACGCGGCGGGATGGCCGTGTCTTCGCTATCATTGCCGAACACCTTGACAAGAGCAAGCGGCGGCAACCGCGTGGGGGTTGGCGCCGGCGTGCGCGTGACCGTCGGCATTGACGGAATCCGCCCGACTGGCAACGCCGTGAACGGCTGATTACAGATCACAAATTGAGCTCCTGCGGCCACAAAACCGAAGGACCGGCCCGCTGTCTGTTCCACCCCGATCCATGTACCCGAAGGCGTACCGCGCGCTATGAATGAAACACCACGTAACCTCGTGTTCCTCGCCAGGCGTCCAATCACAGGAAAGGCCGTCCCGGGCCCTGCACGCACCAGCAATTGAGACGCTCGGACGATGCAGGTCGCCACGGTCGGCGTAACCGTTGCCTGAGCCAGGGGCGCGACCGCCGGAGCATCCGCGGGGGATGCGACGACGCGAGCGCTGAAAACAGTCGTCGCTACCACAACCGCACACATACTGAGAATCATGCATATTCTACGCATCAGCCACCTCCAATTTGGACAAGCGCTTGGCTCGCCTGTTGCTGTCCGGGCGTACACCCTTCCCCTATTATCTTGTCCCGTAAGGTGCCATCCTCGGGCAGCAGGTCCCCCTGCGCCACACAAGCCGCGAAATGCTCTCGGGCTTCCTCAAAGAGATCCGCCGCGCGCTCCGGATCCTGCATTTGTAACGCTAAGTTGCCCTGGTACAATCGCGCGGCGCCCATATACGACCGGCACTGCGCAATCATGCGATACTGTTTGCTCTGGCTCAACGAGTCAAGCAACGGCGACAAATCGCGCACCGCCTCATCAAACAGAATATCCGCTTCCGCGTCGGTTGCTTCACTCTCGCCCACCCTGTACAATGTCGCCCCGCGCGACACCTGCACGTGTGCGAGTGCTAACTGAGCGACACCGTGAGTCGTGCTGCTCAGCGGTGCGTTCTCCAGCGCCGTACGATAGGCCGTCTCAGCACCATCGAAAAGTCCGCCCGGCGACAGTGCCTCCAGGGGATCAAGCGCCTCGGCCTGCCCCATCAGTGCGCCGCCCAAGATGATCGACGCGCGGACATCGCGTTCGTTGATCGCCAATGCCTTCCGCGCCGCGGCCTCCGCTTCTTCATTGCGACCGAGAAACAGCGCTTCACGACCGAGGAAAGCGTACAGCGTATCCAACCCGGACACCATCCCGGATTTCGCAACCAACTGGCTTTCTGGCAGGTCACGCAGGCCGAGGTCAGATTCGATGTCCAGCAGAAGGTCCAGCGCTGCCTGGTGCTTGCCCAGGACATCCTCCCGCAGCGCCAGCACAATACGGTAAAGCAAGGCCGTACGGGCGGTGACCTGGGCCGCAACGCTCTCGCGGTTAAGCGCATCCTCAGAGAGATCCGGGCTAAGAGGAATCGGTTCGCCGAAGGCATACCTGCCAATGCTCTCGCTTGCCTCGGGAGCCAACCGCGAAAAAATAAAGAACTCCTGCACGAGTTGCCGGCGTCCACCTTCTTCATCAATGCGTCCTGAGATCACGACATCTGCGTTGATCGCCTTGGCCAGGGCTGCGGCCTCGACCTCTCGCTCTTCAGCATTTATCTTCATCAGCACCGGCAACCTGTTGCGCTTCTGCGTACGCGGCAGTCCATCGTGCCATACGTTCACACGTTCGCCGGCTTCCAGCGCCTGATTCTCCCGATTCAGTGCGGCAACCATCCAGGTGCGGATCAACTCACCGTCCACGGTTCGGACGGCGCCATCAGATGTGGTGACGTCGGCGGCGTCGGTCACCGCAATGTTCATCGTTGCGACCGGGTCCATGCGCACAGCACCGAGCTGAGACCAGATCAAAAGGCCGATCAGGGCGACTGCCAACACAGCACCCGCCGCTGCTAATACCCATGTCAGGCGTTTCCGCCGAGCCGCAGGATCTGGACGCCACAGGTGTCCATCGGCCGCGCGCATGTACAACACGGCCGTTCCCCACTCCTCAGCATGACCGCCCGTGTACAGCGCCTTACGAGCTTCGGCCAGCGCCTCATCCACTGCAGCGCCGTCCGCCAACGCCGTGTAGAAACTGCGTGCGAGCGCGATGGCGGCGGAGTCCGAAATCGCCTTGCGCATGGCTATTACCGCAGGTACACCTCCCCGAACCAGCCGTTGCGCCACGCCGGAGTAGGGGTCTTGCTCCGAGCTGACCGCACCCCGACAGGCGTTGAGCAGCGCCAGCCGAAGGGAGCGCTGATCCCGGACCAACGCGCTGAAAGTCTCCCCGCTGACGGCTTCTCCCCGATTATCGGCGCCAGATAGAAGAAGTACGCTATCGTCGGTCGCCTCGTCAAATTCGCCGTGACCAAGGAAGTGGAGGATATGATACTCGTGCCGCAAGAGCTGTCGTTGCAGGCCTTCAATCGTCGCCGGGTCAAGACGATCCACCGTCACCGTACCCCGTGACTCAAGCTCAGATAATGCCTCCTTCAGGTTCGCCCATTCGCGCTCTACGTCAAGCGCTGGGTAGTCTGACGGACTGGCGATGACGGCCAGCACGCGCAGCCGAATCTCAGGCCGAATCGAGTCGGCTGGTTCCGGCAGATCGAGGTAACGGACCAGGGGCGTCTCACGCGAGAGTGCGAAGAATCTCGCACGCTGGCGGTCGTAGAGGAGTTCCCACGGCAAGTCAGCCAACTCAGGCACGTCCGCCAGGCGCAGACGGATTCGCAGGCCTTTCTCAGTTCGTTCTGCCACATCGAGGCTACGACGCAATCCGCTGAGCACCTCATCGCGGAAAACCGCATCAAAGAGGGCGCCCCCCTGCATCTCGGGCGAAGCACCTGGCTGCTCAGCCTCAATCGGCCCAACCGCCGCACGCGCCTCACCCGCCGGCGAACTCAGCACATGCGCACGGTACTCCCCGTTCGCCTTCTCTATTTCGATATCGAAGTTCAGATAAACCATGTCAGGCATACTTGTCCGCTCCGTGAGCGGATTGTATCTCAAGTACAAATAATGCACAAAAGACGAACTAAAGAGGACGAGGTAATGCGGCACTAAACTTGGGCAATGGACACACGCCCTGGGGTGAATGTCTAGCGTTTGGAACCAGTCAGCGCGACGAGCGATCGATTTCCAGGCGATGGCGCTGGCCAGAAGAGTTTTCGGCGACCACCTGAGCCAACTCAACTCGCGGCCGCAGGCTGCTAATGCGGGCCTGCACCTCGCCTTTGCCGGCTATCAAGAGGTCGGGTGAGATCAATGGTCAGTTCCGGAAGGAGGGCGGCCAGACCACGCAGGAGCGCGTATGCATCGGCCCGGTCGTTGTAAGCCTGAAATGAGACGCGTATGAAATGCCGCCCGCCCCAACGAATCACGGGCACCTCGACGCGGTGCTCATCATACAAACGCACCTTCAGCACGTCCAGGTCGCATGGGGGCAGCTCTGCCGCGAACATCTGCCCGAACGCCACCTCATCGCAGACGGGAGACAGCCCAGCCAAAGAGACGATGCGTTCACGGGTTTCAACAGCCAGCGCATGGCATTGCCGCCGGACCCACGGCCAGTCATGTTGCTCCTGAAAACGGATGGCGTCTGGCACTGTCAAGAAGCTCGACACGTCACGGGTCCCCTGCCACTCATGCCAATCCACGAACAGGGATGTTCCGGGCTGCTCCCCTTCCCATCCCCAGCTCACTACCAGCGGCTCCAACCACGGCTGAACCTCGCGCCGCGCATGCAGAAAGGCCGCTCCCTTGGGTGCGCAGAGCCACTTATGACACGCGCCGACGTAGATATCCGCACCGACCGCACCTACGTCGAGCGGGATCTGCCCCGGTGCGTGCGCGCCATCAACAATCGTTAAGATCCCCTGCTCCCGCGCCCGGCGGCATATCTCACCGACAGGGAAGATCAAGGCGGTCGGACTGGTGATGTGAGAAATAAAAATCACCCGCGTCCGACCGTTTACACCTTCCCAGAAGTGCTCAACAAGGTCAGCTGACGCGGGCAAGGGCAACGGGATCGGATTGTGGACGACCTTCGCGCCGACCTGTCCACAAATGTAACGCCAGGTGCGATCCAGCGCGCCGTATTCGTGGTCCGTCGTGAGGACCTCGTCTCCTGCAGCCAGTCGGGGCGCCTTACCCACGCTGATCAGGCTGCGCGCGACCATGTTTACCGCAGTAGTCGGATTCGAAAAATAGACGACATCGTCGGTCTTCACGCGAAGAAACCCGGCAAGCACCGCTCGACTCTCAGCGAGCAGCGCGGTCACCTCGCGCCCCAGGAATGCCACAGGCTGGCGTTCCAACTCAGCCTGCCAACATTGATACGCTTCAAACACCGGCTTTGGACACGCGCCGAACGAGCCGTGATTGAGAAAATGAATGGACGGATCAAGGTTAAAAAGATGCTTCATGCGTTGCTGTGGATTCCGACGCGCGCTGCGCTGAGACGAGCCGAGTGAAGAGCGAATCCAGTGCGGCCTGCGGATCGATGCACAGCCCCGGATGAACAGGTGAAGGTTGTACAATCGTGTTTCGCGGGGATGCGAGCCAACGGAAACGCTCGCCCAGAGGCAACTCGCCGATCTGGCCGGCCGGCGGGCCGCCCTGCACAATGACTGGGATCAGGTCGAGTTGCGCCTGGATTCCGGTGATGTCGGCCTCGGGATCGAGAGCCAACACGCGACTCACGTCAAGTGCTATGCGCGCGCCCAAGAAACGCAACTGCTTACAGAACAAAAGCACGCCGGCATTGACGAACTCCTCCCGCTCAATAGAAGGAGCCACCCGGAGAACACTGTACTCAAACGACGCGCGCACGGGCATTTTCGGCCTCATCGACGAAGACATGTGAAGCGGCCAACCGCTCGGTCAGCCAACGACTGTATGCGGCACGCATCACGGCAGGCGGAACTCCGTCCAGGAGCCAGCTATCAGGGAGAAGCTCGACAATGCCCGCTATCACTTCGGGATTCAGCAACGGTTTGAGCACTGCATCTGCCTCAGGCAGGGACCCGGCGAATGCGAGTAGAACGTGGTCCTTAATCAGGGCAAACGGCGTCATGGCTCGCTGAATCGCGGTGTCATCACCGTACCAGGCGGGGCTGTGGTGGAAGTACAGGGACGCGCCATGGTCAATCAGCCAAAGCTGCCTGCGATGCAGCAGGATGTTGACGTTGCGAGGGGTGCGGTCGACGTTGGTCACAAACGCGTCAAACCAGACGATGGCTGCAGCCTCATCCGGCGCAGGCGATGGCGCCAGCAGGGGATTGTACTCCAACGATTCCGGCAGAAATCGCAGCCCGAGGTTGAGCCCTGAGCTGGCATTCAGCATCTCACTGATCTCCTGGTGAGCCTCGCCCATGCCGAAGTTCGGCTCGACCTGGATAAATGCGAGATCGGGAACGCGCAGGCCGAGGGCGCGTCCAATTTCGCCGGCGAGCAACTCGGCGATAAGCGCGCGTCGACCTTGCGCGGCCGCGTGGAACTTAAGTACGTAGAGTTCGCCGTCATCCGCCTCAACGAGCGCCGGCACCGACCCGCCCTGTCGAAATGGCTGAATGTAGCGGGTCGCCGTTAGAGTACGATCAATCATGGCAAAAAATCGCTGGCTCGCTTTCAGAGAGTGGTTGATTAACCCGGCGACATTCTACCACAGACCCATCACTGCTCAACCACCACCTGCTGCACCGTGCCACGTCCTAAATCGGCAACGTACACTTCGCCTGCGTCATCCTCACCGAACGAACTCAGGCTCGACCCGGTCTCAAGGAGCAGAAGAGGTGCGCCAGGATTTGCCGCGTCCAGGCCCCAAATCCGGCCGCTGCAGAAGTCACCGTAAAGGTAGACGCCGACCAGCCTTGGATGCTGCGCGCCGCGATACACGTAACCACCTGTGACCGAGCAGTCCCCTGCGCCGTGAGTGTAAGTGGCGACCGGTAGTTCGAGCCCAGCCCGGTCGCAGTTGGCCTGCTGGAAACAAGACCCGCCTTCCATGACCGGCCAGCCGAAGTTCAGCCCGCCTTTCGATCCCGAGCGCACGACATTTACTTCTTCGATCTGGTTCTGACCCACATCCGCGATCCACAGATCCCCTGTGGCGCGGTCGAAGCTGTAGCGCCATGGATTCCGCAGTCCCACCGCCCACACCTGATCGCGGACATCCTTGCCCGCCCAGGCCGCACGTACCCACGGATTATCCGCCGGGATCGCATACGGCTGCGCAAGATCGCTCGTTACGTCAAGCCGCAACATCTTACCCAGGAGCGTATCCGCGTTCTGGCCGTTGCCGTAACGGTCATTGGCCGCGCCTCCATCCCCGGTGCCAATCCACAGATAGCCATCTGGCCCGAATACGATATTGCCGCCATTATGGTTGGCCGCGGGTTGGTCGAGGCCGAGCACTTTGAACTCGCTTCGAGGATCAGCAACATTCGGATCGTCGGTGACTCCGAAGCGTGCAATAACCGTATCCCCGTTCTTATCCGTATAATCGACGAAGAAGAATTTGCGCGTTGCGTAGTCGGGCGGAAAAACCAGGCCGAGCAAGCCCTGTTCGGAACCAGAACTGGTGATGCGATCAGCGATGTTCAGGAACGGCTGCTCCAGCAGCTGACCGTCAATGACGAGGCGGATGGCTCCGGTTTTTTCGACAATGAACAATCGCCCGCTGCCATCGCCCGCGTGGGTGACCAAGAGCGGATTGGATAAACCCTGCGCCACCGGCGAGAGCCTCAAGCGCAATGCGTGCAGTTGGGGCGCAGGAGCCGGGGCAAGTGTCGCGGCGGCTGGTGGGAAAGGCGATGTGGCTGCTGCAGATGTAGCGACCGGTTGGGTTCCTTCAGCCGCAGATGGCGGCGCAGATGGCGAGGCAAGCGGGGAGACAAGCGCAGGCTCGGTTTTTGTCGGGCCGGCGATCGGCGATATCGGCCCAGTCGCGGCAGTGGCTACGCCTGTGACGACCTCTGCCCCGGACGTAACGGGTGTCGCGGTTGGTGCGCTTTGTTCTGAACAGGCTGCCATCAGCAGAGCAAGACCTGCGCACGCCAAAATCATCCGAAATAAGCGAATATGGGCTCGAGTCAGGTGTATCATCCGGATTTCTCGCTTTCTCAATCAACTCACTCCTTGCGATAACACGCAGAATGTGGGAACCGAATCCCCCTTATGGCGTCTTACGTTTGTACGATATAGGACGGTCGCGTCCCTTGTCGGTGAAGCAGCACACACTGCTTGCCAAAGCGGGCTTCTAAGGGTAACATTTTCACCATAGATATCATGAACCACTTCGCGAAAGGAGATCAACTTGTGATGGCACTTCATGAACGCTGTAGCCAGTCGGCCAAGGCGCGCCGACGGAATTCGCACTCTCGGACCATCCGGACGATGTCCGTGATCTTAATGCTACTGCTCACCTCTGTCGCAGGCCCAGTTGCGTTGGCCGAGGAGACTCCCTATCCAACACCCACGGCCGGCCCACTAAACCCGCTGGAACTCAAGCTACTCGAAGAATCGCGGTTGGACGTCGAGCCTACGGGCTACCCCTATTTCGAACGCGGCTATCCCAAGGATATCCCTGGATTCGCGCCAGGTGCATCTTCGGATGCAGACGCGGCCGCCATCGACGCTCTTGGCAGTTGGAGCAACGAGCAGTTGTGCACCGGCAACGAGCAATGTCTTGTCGGCGACTTCAACGGGGACAATCGCGATGATGTAGCCGTGCTGTACCGCGACACCCGCGCCGAACCGGATCGCGGGGACGTCAAGGTCGCCCTCTCTGGCGGCGCTTACTTCTCGTCATCCAGCAAGTGGCTGGATGGGGTGTGCACGGGCAATCAGCTTTGCAAGGCTGGCGACGTGAATCGCGATGGCAAGGATGACTTGGTCATCTTCCATCGCGGCTATGGCGAGGCTGGAACCGGGAACGTCCGTGTTGCTATCTCCACCGGCAGCAGCTTCGCAGCGCCCTCTCTCTGGCACTCCTATTTCTGCGTCGGTGATCAGGTCTGCGATGTCGGCAACTTCGACGGCGTCAACGGAGACGACATCATTCTCTTCGTCCGGAGTACAGCCGACGATCCGTACCGTGGCGATGTCCAAGTCGCACGTTCCAACGGTTTCAGTGGTTTCGGGACGCCGGAGACCTGGGCAGGTTTCTTCTGTATCAATCAGGAAGAGTGTCGCGTCGGCGACTTCAACGGCGATAGCCGGGACGACATAGCGTTCTTCGTGAAGTCCGGCGATGGCCAGGGCCGCTTTGGCGTTTCTCTCTCCACGGGAGGTAGCTTCGGCGGGGCAAATGACTGGGCTACCTATTTCTGCGTCAAGAACGAACAATGTGAGATCGGCGATTTCGACGGCGACGGCCGAGATGACGGCCTAGCCCTTCTGCGAGGCAGTGAAGACGACCTCTCTAAATATGGCAACGCATACGTCGCACTCTCGACCGGTGGATCATTCTACAATTCGCAGCTCTGGAGCGACCTGCTCTGCGTGCCGGGTGAGGACTGTGGGGTTGGCGATTTCAACGGCGACGGCCGAGACGATGTCATCCGATTCGTCAAGCAGTCAGCGGACTCGACCAGAATCGGTCTGGTCCTGGTAGCCCTCGCGTCTGGAACGCCAACCGGCTTCTTCCCGACCCCGAAAGGGTCCGGCGGCCTATGGTTGTCAAGCTTCTGTACAGGGGCACAAAGCTGTCTGACGGGCGACTTCAACGGCGACAATCGCGATGACGTCGCATTTCTCGTCCGCAACACCCAAAGTAGCGGGGGAGAAGGCGATGTATTCGTTGCGCTATCCGACGGCACACAATTCGGGCCACCATTTAAGTGGCACGATTACTTCTGTGTCGGCTCGGACGTATGCGAGGTCGGCGACTTCAACGGTGATGGCCGGGACGACCTCGTCTCGTTCAGCCGCGCAACAGCCTCCTATGGCAACGTCTTCGTCACATTATCAGGCGGCGGGAGTTTCCAAACCACCCAGGTGTGGAATGGCTACTTCTGCGTAGGCTCAGAGTGGTGCGAGGTGGGTGACTTCAACGGTGATAGCCGGGACGATATCGCGCTATTCACTCGCACCGCTTACGGCGAGACGTCCCGCGCGGGCGATGTTGAGGTTGCAATCTCCACTGGCGACCTGACAAGCGGCCTGTTCGTGCAC
The DNA here is from genome assembly GCA_963774265.1 of uncultured Chloroflexia bacterium. Taxonomy (GTDB): domain Bacteria; phylum Chloroflexota; class Anaerolineae; order CG2-30-64-16; family CG2-30-64-16; genus JALOOB01. The sequence continues at coordinate 137,441 of CAVZDU010000002.1, forward strand.
AGAGGCCTCTGGCATAACTTCTTCTGCATCAACCAGGAATCGTGCCAGACAGGCGACTTCAACGGCGATGGCTTGGATGACATCGCAACATTCACTAAGGGCGGCAGCGCCAACGTCTGGGTCGAACTCTCGAATGGTGCGAGTTTCGGCGATGGCAACGCGCCCGCCGAACTCTGGAGTGACCTCTTCTGTGCTGCCAACGAAGCCTGCGACACTGGTGATTTCGATGGTAATGGCCGTGATGACGTCATCACCTTCCTCCAGTCTGACTATGCCGGCAGCAATCCCGAGACGACCGGCGATGTGATCGTTGGAATCTCGGCTGGCTCGCTTGCAGCTGGGGGATTTGTCTCCCAGCCAAAGTGGGCCCACTACTTCTGCATCGGCACCGAAATCTGCGAAACGGGCGATTTCGATGGCGACGGAATCAAGGACATCGCGGCCTTCACCCGCGGAACAACCGGCAATGTCTACGTAGCGCTGGCGAAGATCGGCACAGGTTACTTTTTCGCGGACACGCCTGGCGTTCCACCAGTACAGCATTGGGTCATGTCTCTGTTGATACGACACACTGCACAGTGAAAACGCTGGGGATGCGGGTGCTCGAGGCGCGGGACATCCCCTTTGAAGTGGTGACGTACGAGGTGATCGAGCACCTGTCGGCCGCGGAGGTGGCTGCTGCGTTGGGGCTAGACGCCGGTCAAACATTCAAAACCCTGGTCGCGCTGCCGGAACGCCCACACGCCAAACCCGTGCTGGTGCTTCTGCCCGGCGACAGCACGTTGGACCTAAAGAAACTGGCCACGGCGAGCGGAGAGAAGAAGATGCGGATGGCCTCCCACAAAGAGGCCGAGCACCTGACCGGCCTGGAGAAAGGCGGCATCTCGCCATTGGCGCTGATGGAGAAGAACTGGCCTGTGTATGTCGACGAAACGGTCATCCTCTATGAGCGGATCGAGATTAGCGCGGGCAAGGTGGGTGTAGGGGTGCTCGTCGCTGTCCAACCACTTCTTGACCTTCTGCAGGCAGTCCTGGCTGACCTGAAGGCCTAAGCGCTGGCCCGCTGAGATGCTCTATTTCAGCGGGCCAGCTCATCGTCGACGCACCAGATTGTCGCGATATGGGACTCTTTCTCACATCCAAGAGCATGTCAGCCTTCGTATCCTGTAACGCACACACTCAAGGAGGGTGCACATGAAACGACTGTTCATGCTCGTCGTGATCCTCGCCGTCGTAGGCGTCGTCGCGATCCAACTCATACCGGTTGACCGCACAAACCCACCCGTCACTCGCGAGATCGCCTGGAACTCCCCCGAGACCCGCGCCCTGGCCCAGCGCGCATGCTTTGACTGCCACAGCAACGAGACTAAGTGGCCCTTCTACGCCTACATCGCTCCCATGTCCTTGATGTTGGCCGATCATGTGACCGAAGGCCGCGACCGGCTGAATTTCTCCGAATGGGACAGGCAGAATGGAGACTTTGAGGCAATTGCGGAAGTAGTGACTGAGGGAGAGATGCCCCCGGCGAACTACCTGCTTCTCCACCCGGAAGCGCGACTCACGGATCTCGAGAAGCAACAGCTACTTAATGGCCTTGAGGCGACCTACCAGCGGGACCCTGCTCGCTTGTAAGTCAGTTTAGTCCGATGTCTCGCAAATCGCAGCCCTCGAGGGACGCCTGACTCCGTCGAGGGCTGTTCGCCAGTGGAGACTTCAGCACATTCAGTGAATTGCGGCACCAGCAATTCTAAATATGGCGGGGAGTGGTAGACTGGGAGGTGAGCCAGCGAATCCGGCGTGAGGTGGGGCGAGGCATGGGTGGGAAACAGGTAAGGTTCAGCGAGTTGCTGCGGTTTTTGCGGGCCAGCCTGGAACGGATTCCGGAGCACCGGCGGGGTGAGAACGGGCACTATGCGATTGCGGATGCCGGGCTAGCGGCTTTCTCGGTGTTCTTCATGCAGGAGCCCTCCTTTCTGGCCTACCAAACGAACCTGCAGGAGAACCACGGGCGCAATAACGCCAAGAGCCTGTTTGGCGTGGCGGAGATTCCCAGCGATGGGCAGACTCGCAATCTGCTCGATCCAGTCGATCCGGTCCTGCTGGGCGAACCCTTTTGGGCGAGCTACGAACTGCTGGCCCGGCGTGGGGCGCTGCGGGACTATCACGGTGCGACTGGTAGTCAGTTGGTGTCGCTGGACGGCACGCAGTCCTTTGCATCCCAGAAGGTGCACTGTGACAACTGCCGGGTGACGGTACGCGACGGACGTACCTATTATGCGCATCAAGTGTTGCTTGCAGTAGTGGGCGCGCCCGCGCAGCCGCACGTGGTCTGTCTGCCGCCGGAGTTCATCACGCCGCAGGACGGGGCAGACAAACAGGACTGCGAGCAGCGGGCCATCAAGCGCTGGGTCAAGCAGCATGCCGGGCGCTTTGCGCCTTGGAGTACGACCGTCTTGACCGACGATCTGCATGCGCACCAGCCGGTCTGTCAATTACTCTTGGATCACCACCTGCACTTCATCCTCACCTGCAAACCCGACTCGCACCCGACGCTGTACGAAGAGTTGCAGCTTCTGGAGCGGGTCGAGGGGGCAGTGGGAAGCAAGCGCATCCGGCGCTGGAACGGCCGCCATCATGAGGTCTGGCAATATCGTTGGGCGAGTGAGTTGCCGATCCGCGAAGGGCAGGACGCACTCAAGGTCAACTGGTGTGAGTTGCGGCTGATCAACCAGGAGAGCGGCGAGCAGCTGTATCACAACGCCTGGCTCACCGACCACGCTTTGGACGAAACTTCAGTCGAGGCCGTCGCCCAGGATGGGCGGAGCCGCTGGAAGGTCGAAAACGAAGGCATCAACGTGCTCAAGCAGCGCGGCTACCATTTCGAGCACAACTACGGACATGGCGACCAGCACCTGGCCGCTGTGCTTTTGAGTTTGCTGCTGCTGGCCTTCCTGTTCCACACGGCGCTGGACCTGGCCTGCCTGATGTACCAGGCCATCCGCCAGAAGCTGCGCACCCGCCGCAAGTTCTTCGATGACCTGCGCGGCTTGACGACCTATCTCTACTGGCGCAGCTTCCAGCACCTGCTCAGCTTCATGTATCGCCAACTGGAGTTGGGTCCGCCAGCCCCAGCCTAATGCCCGATGGGCCTGACCGCCCATTGATCCCGGCCCCGGTCGGAGGCTGTCGCCTGTCCAGCGCCAGCGCCCAGTGCCGCCAGCTCCACTCCCGGCCGCCCGACCCGCCTCTTTCCGGCCCTCAATCTGCCACCGCGGCTGTCCACCCGCACGCAGGCAGCCCCCGGCTACCTCCGACCTTGACTTCACCGGCTTGGAGCCATGCCAAATTCAGAATTGCTGTTGCGGCACACCGTCGGTTGACATATGGAAAACCTTCATGTATATTGTATATGTATTTAACGGTCATTTATACCCCGAGCGTGAAGCATGGTTGCAAATCTTGCCAGAGCCTGGAGCGCGCGCATCATCGAACCCATTGCGCGGTTCTTGGGCTCTCTGGGGTTGTCACCAAACTCCGTGACGATCCTGGGTTTCATCCTCACACTTGCAGTGGCTGGCGTGCTGGCCAGCGGTCGTCTTCTCCTCGCAGGTCTCCTACTTATAGTCACACTTGCGTTCGATGCGGTAGATGGTACTCTGGCCAGGCTCTTGGGCCAGACCACTCGTTTCGGCGCTTTCCTGGATTCAACACTGGACCGTTGGGCCGAGGTGGCCATGTTCGTGGCCATCGTTTGGGTCTACTTGCAAGTTAATAACCCCCTGGGCGTGATTCTGGCAGTTCTCTCGCTAGCCATGTCGTTGTTGGTGAGTTACACACGAGCCAGGGCCGAAGGTATTGGACTCGAGTGCAAGGAGGGCATTCTAACGCGCTTCGAACGGATGGTGATCCTGATTCTCGGCCTGATCGTCGGACAACTCATCTGGGCTCTGGCGATTATCGCCGCGCTGGCAGGCATCACCGCCGTCCAGCGCATCCTGGTCACCTGGCAGGGCGCCAAGGCGATCAGGTAGTGGACACTCCGGTGGCCACGAATTTGCGATGAGTTTGCTAAACTGGCTCGTTTGGGCGTTATCTTTTGTCACCTTTGGCGTCTTCAAAGGTGATGGAACGCGCATTGAGCCGCCAGATGAGGAACAAGATCTGCTGGAGAGGGCTATCCGCGCCGAACCGGCCGCTTTAGGGATGCTGTATGATCAGTATGTCGATAGGATATACGCCTACATCTACCATCGAGTTGGACAGGCGGACCTGGCTGAGGATCTCACCGGCCAGGTGTTTATGCGGATGCTCGAGGCGGTGCGGACCGGCAGGGGCTGGCGCACATCCTTTTCCGGGTGGCTTTACCGGATCGCGCATAACCTGGTGATCGATCATTATCGACGTAAACACCGTGCGACCCTGGTCGATATTGACGAAGCAGAACCAGTGCAGGCGCAGACCGGAGATCCGGTACGATCGGTGGAAAAACAGTATGAGCGCGAGCGGCTGCGAACAGCACTCGCGAAGCTGACGGAAGAGCAATCCCAGGTGATTTCATTGCGCTTCCTGGAGGACTTGAGCATCGCTGAATCTGCTGAGATCATGGAGAAGACCGAGGGCGCGGTCAAGGCGCTGCAGTATCGCGCAGTCCTGGCCCTGCGGCGGGTGATGCAACCATGATACCCCGCGAAAACGACCACCTCAGCGCTTTGCTGGCTGAATGCGCCGATATGATTATGTCGGGGGCCAGCCTGGCTGCCTGCCTGGAGCGCTTCCCTGAGCAGGCCACTGAGCTCGAGCCGCTGCTGGCCACCGTCGCCGGCGTGCGCGAGCTCCGTCCCGTTCCCCAGCGGCCGGCCGACAACGCCATAAGCTCCCGTACAGCCTTCATGACTGAAGTCTTCCGCATGCAAAAGCGGCGGTCAGCTATCAGCCCGTATGCCCCGTGGTGGCAACGACTCTTCGCAGCACCTCGTTCTGGCGCCCCCTACGCACGCCCTATGGGCCTTATCGCGATTTTGCTAATTGTAATTATTAGTGGTATAGTAATTTCTGGTAGCGTTACCCTGGCTGCAGACGCACTGCCTGGGGATTTGCTCTACGGCGTGAAGACCGCCTCCGAGAACGTACGCATATTCTTCACGCCAGACGGCGAGACCCGAGATGAGTTGCGCGCTGTATATCGCCAGCGCCGCATCGACGAAGCTGAGGCGGTTGTCGAAAGCAGGCGACCCGTTGACAACTTAAGACTGCAGGGACTCATCGAGTCGTTCGACACGACACAATGGGTGATTTCCGGGCTACGCGTGACGCTGGACGCGTCCTCGCAGGTTGAGGGCGAGCCCTTTGTGGGCGCCTCGGTGGAAGGCGTCGTGCGAGCTCCAGGAGACGGCAAGCTAGTGCTTGTCTATGCGGTGGTTCAACCGCTGCCGGACGGTGCGACGGCGCTGGCAATGCCAGACGCCTCAGTCACTCCGACGACGGCGCCGACCCCTACGGCGACACCCACGGTCACGCCGTCACCGACGCTCACGCATGCGCCAGTGCCGCTGTCGCTCCCGGGAATGACGCCGTCGGAGCCAACCGATGCACCGACCTCGACCGCGACCGTCATGGCGTCGCCTACAGGCACGGCTACGTTGACGCCCACGCTCACCCGCACGCAAACGCCGACAGTCACACGAACCCCCACGGCGACGTGGACGCTGCCGGCGCCACGCGAAAAGCCGGTCAAAAGCCGAGTTGTGGGCCGTCTGACGTCTATCAGCGGCAACGTCTGGACGGTAGGCGGGACTGCCATCGAAGTCAACTCGTCCACAAGCATCACCGGCTCGCCCGTGGTTGGCGCAGTGGTGGAGTGCGTGGTAGAACAACGATCCGACGCTTTGCCCCTGGCGCTCAGTTGCGTGGTCATCGCACCGCCCGAAGCGACGCCAGAGCCGTACGAATTCCAGGACTTTGTCCAGGCCATCGACGGTGAATGGTGGTCCATCGGAGGGCAGCGGGTCAAAGTGACCGGCGACACGACGCTGGTGGACAATCCGGTTGTCGGGGATCTGGTCAATGTCAAAACATTGCGTCAGTCGAACGGCGAATTGTGGGCGACGAGCATTAGCTTAGCCGGAGACGAAAGGCCGATCGATGGGACCATCGAGGCCTACGCGGCAGGCAGCTCGATCACCGTCGATGGCTATACGATCGCTATCACGAGCAAAACGGTTATCAGAGGTGCACCGGAAGTGGGTCGTCGGGCACAGGTGCGAGCCCTGCAGAGGCCAGACGGAAGCCTGATCGCTCTGGAAATTGAAGTCGTCATCGAGACGACTCCGACAGAGACATCAGAGCCCGCTGCGTCGCCAACGGTTGCGCCAACTGACACCGCGACGGTTGAACCGACAGCTACCGCGACGGTTGAACCGACAGCTACCGCGACGGTTGAGCCAACGGCCACTGATACAGTTGCGCCGACGGCCACCGACACGGTTGCACCGGCAGACACCGCCACTAGCGAGCCGACTGCGACGCCTACGCCATGAAGGTTGGGAGCACTCGTGATCCCGCATCGTCGCTCACAAAGGCGCGGCCTGATTTGGACCGCGACCGTGTTGGTTACCGTGGTTATCGCATTTTCTGCGCTACCCGGTGCCGCTGCTCCTGTGGCAGATTCACCTCATTCTGTCGTCACTCCGACGCGACTTGAAGGTCAACTCAAAAGCGTCTCAGGCAATACCTGGCTGGTCGACCAGACCACGGTGGTGCTGGACGCGAACACGACCCTGATCCAACTGAACGGCCAGGCGCAGGTTGGCGCCTGGGTAGTGGTATGGGGCGACCGATTACCTGAGTATTTGCTCGCGGAACTCATCCACGTGCTTCGCCCCGCAGGCTCCCCGACTCCGGTCATCCAGTTCACCGGTGTCTTACGCAAGGTTGCGCCGCCCTACTGGGTCATCGATGACACCATTGTGATCGTTGATGCGAACACGAATGTGGTTGGTGAGCCGCGTCTTGGATCGCAGTTATCGGTGACTACACAACGAGTAGAGTGGGATCTCGTGGCCACGAACATCGCGGTGCTCGCGGTGGATGTCGCCAGCGTGCCGTTCGAAATCGAGGGAAAGCTCGAGCAGATCGTCGGTTTGACGTGGGTCGTCGATGGGACACGGATCCGCGTCGGGCCGGGAGCTAACCCATCTGCGCGCGAAGGTGATTGGGTCGAAGTCAAGGCCCTGGCGGCCAAAGATGACACGATGGTTGCACAGGACACGCGCGTCGTGGATCGCTCCCTTGAGGCACAGCTCGATGGCTACGTGACCGGCATCAGTGGCCTGGGTGACGTGAACCAAACATGGAGCGTCCTTGTCTTCGATGCCGGCCGACCTCAGACAAAGACCGTCCAAATTTCGGCCGATACTTACGTCGACGAAGATCGGGCCACTCTGGAGCCGGAGATTGAGGCCATCGTCGAGGGCAGCAAGTTGGACGCGGCGGCAGTCAAGGCCGATATGATCAGGCTGGAACAGCCCACACCTGCACAAGTGGTGGGCGGGCTAACGGGGTCAGGCACCGATGGCCTGTGGGACGTAGGCGGACAGCAGGTTTGGTTCGAATCAGAAGCAATGGTAGCGCAGGCGTCCGCTGCGCAATCGGCGAGTGCGTTCGATGGAGGCGGGCTTCTTATCGTGAGAGGCGTCCGACTCCGCAACGGAGTACTCATTGCGAAGGAGATTACCCCTGGTAACGGTGAGAGCCTCAACGCATTTGGGGCCAGCGTGGATGCAGCGCCCTGGTCCATGCCGACAGCAATCGTCCCCCACCTCACGGAAGCTTCTTTGCCCACCCTCTTGTTCGGTCCTGACGGAGCGGCGCATGTGATCTATGAGTCCGATGGCGCCATTTACCATGCGATGCAGCCGACGAACGGTCCCTGGGGCACTCCGCGAAAAATCGCCACCGGCACCTCGCCGTCGGCAACCTTCGACAGTAAGGGCCAACTTCACGTCGCCTATGTCAACGAATTCATGGGCAATTTCGACATCTTTCACGTGCGTATTACCGACGGCGCGAGGACGTTGCCCGTCAACATCTCGTCCACATCAGGCAGGTCAGCCGACCCATCTATCGCGACCGACGGCGCAGGCACCGTGTACGTGGCGTGGATGGACACCAGCTCCGGACTATGGGCCATCCACACCGGCACGTGGAAAGGTGGCTATTGGACCAACTACCCGGTATCAAACGCGCGTGGACAGAGCCCGGCCCTGGCCGTGCTGCCTAATGGCGAGCTTTTTCTAGCGTGGCAAGACCGCCAGCCTACCTCGGAGGACACGTGGGGCACCTACGATATCTTCGCCAGTCAGCGCGAAGGTAATTACTGGACCCTGCCGGTTAATGTCTCCGACAATACCACGTACAGCCCCGGCTCGAACGCCATCGGCGTCAGCGTGGTCACAACCCGCGACGGGATGGCGCACCTTGCATGGATCAACGATGGGCAACAAGTGCGCTATAATCCCGGTCGCGGACTGTACTGGCCGAAGCCTGTGAATGTTGGCGAGCGTCGTTCGTTGGCGCGCGGGCTGAACATGCGTCTCAGCCAGGATGGCATGCTTAATATGGCCTGGGATGAAGGAATGGTTGTCCGAATTGTCTCTGCACCTCCAACTGCCCAGGTTTGGCCCGAAGCCGAAGACGTGCCAATGCGCGACGGAGGACTATCTGATGTTTCCCTGACCGCTGCCGGGGGCGGCCTGGCGGTGGCTTGGGTTCACACTGATACCACTGGTGCGGTGGGAATCTATGAGAGCCGATACGATGTGGCGTTAGCCATGTTAAAGTGCTGGCTGCCGCTGATCATCAATCCATAGGCGGCTCGCATGTTGAGAGGGGGCGCCCGTCAGTGACCGGCACCCCGTTGGAAAGCCGGTCACTGCGACGCCGAAATCCAGCGCCGCTCGTCGAAAATCAGACCGCTCCGCAAAAGCTCCTGCCGGATTGTCTCGGCACTAACATCGTTCATGACGCCGCGCTCGATCAGCTGCGAACGCAGCCGCTGCAGCGACCAGGCATCAAACTCCAACCCCAACACCCGCGGATCGGTGGTCGCCAAACCTACGATCGCATCGCGCTGTTGCTGACTGAACAGCCGGGGTCGACCAGGTGAGCGACGGGGGTATAAGCCTTTGAGGCCAAATCTGTTGAAGCGATGAATCCATTTACGGACATTGATCGGATGCAGACCGACGATCGAACTGATTTCGTGTACGCCACTTCGTTGGGCCGAAAGCAGCACGATTTGCACTCGTCGTGCCAGCTCTTCATCCGCGCCCTTGGCCAATTCCTCCAGCTTCGGCTTCTCGTCAGCCCTGAGTGACCGGGAATAGAGCGCCATGCAACGCCTCCTACACACGAAGTGTGTTAATCTCAGAAATGTCTGGAGCAGCACGCCAAATACATAGGTTATGACGTAAAGTAGCTACAAAAAGACACGCTATTATTGGTTGGAAGCCGGACGAATCTGCAAATATTACATATTTTTAAGGTGTGCCTCGTGCATCCCCTCGCGCCGGACTTGACCGTCGCGGACCGGAGTGACGGGCGGTCGCGCGGATATGATAGATGTCATAGCGCGACGAGGGCACTTGCATGTATGCTTGTGCACTGTGGCATTCTGACGGTTATCCCCCTCAAACATATCTGGAGGTTAGTGGAGCATGAAACGCTTGACCCCCGTGCCGAGTGATCTGGATATCGCGGCAGGCAGCCGAACTGAGACCCATCCTCGAGGTTGCCCAAGATCTGGGCTTGACCATCGACGACCTGGAGCTCTTCGGTAAGTACAAGGCTAAGGTCCATCTCGACGTCCGCGAGAAATTCGCCGACCGGCCGCAAGGTAAATACATCGACGTCACCGCCATCACTCCCACACCGTTGGGGGAGGGCAAAACAACAACGACCGTAGGCCTGACACAGGGACTCGGCGTGCTGGGCAAGAAGTCGGTGCTCTGCATTCGGCAGCCATCGCAAGGCCCGACCTTTGGCATTAAGGGCGGCGCGGCGGGCGGCGGCTATTCGCAGGTGATCCCCATGGAGGACTTCAACCTGCACCTGACCGGAGACATTCACGCCATTACCGCCGCGCACGATCTCATCGCGGCGGCTATCGATGCGCGCATGTTACACGAGACCGATGTTGACCCGCAGGTCATGTTCGACCGGCTGTGCCCGCCTGACAAGACCGGCAAGCGCGCCTTCGCGCCCACCATGCTTCGCCGTCTCAAAAAACTAGGAATTGAGAAGACCGATCCCGCAGCTTTGACCCCCGAAGAGCGTGCCCGCTTCGCAATGCTCGATATCGACCCGGCCACAATCACCTGGAATCGCGTCATCGATATCAGCGACCGCTTCCTGCGCAAGATCGAGGTCGGCCTCGGGCCCGAGGAAAAGGGCAAAACGCGCATCACGGGCTTTGACATCACCGTTGCATCCGAGATAATGGCGATCCTGGCACTGACCACCGACCTGGCAGACCTGCGCGAGCGAATTGGCCGCTGCGTCATCGGCACCAGCAAGTCGGGCGAGGCTGTTAGTGTAGAAGACCTGGGCGTGGCTGGTGCTGCCACCGTCCTGATGAAGGACGCGATCATGCCCAACCTGATGCAGACACTCGAAGGGCAACCGGCCTTCGTTCATGCAGGCCCCTTTGCCAACATCGCGCACGGCAACTCCTCCATTGTCGCCGATCAGATCGCGCTCAAGCTGGCCGATTACGTCATTACCGAGTCGGGCTTCGGGGCAGACATGGGCATGGAGAAGTTCATGGACATTAAGTGCCGCTACTCCGGACTCATCCCCAACTGCGTGGTGCTAGTTGCTACAGTGCGCGCCCTTAAGATGCATGGCGGCGGTCCCAAGGTCGTCGCGGGCAAGCCGCTTGATTTCGCCTACACCAGCGAGAATCTCCCGCTGCTCGATAAGGGCATCGCGAACCTGAAGGCGCACATCGAGAACATCAAGCGGCACAACGTGCCGGTCGTGGTGGCTATCAACCAGTTCAAGGACGACACTCCGGCCGAGATCGCGCTGATCCGTGAGCGGGCTATTGCTGCTGGCGCTGAAGACGCGGTGCTTTGCGGCCACTGGGCGCATGGTGGCGATGGCGCCGTCGACCTGGCCAGGGCAGTCATGGTCGCGTGCGAGAAACCCGTTGACTTCCAGTTCCTCTATCCCCTGGACTGGAGCATTAAGGCCAAGATCGAGAAGATTGCCAAGGATATCTATGGCGCTGGCAGCGTAAGCTACACGCCGGAAGCCGAGGCGAAAATTGAGCTTTACACCCGCTTAGGGTTCGACAAGCTGCCGATCTGCATGGCGAAAACGCATCTCAGCCTGACGCACGATCCCAGCCTTAAGGGCCGGCCGACGGGGTACGTCTTCCCCGTTCGAGATGTTCGTGCAAGTGCTGGCGCCGGATTCCTCTATCCTTTGTGCGGAGAGATGCGGACCATGCCGGGTCTGCCGACTCGACCAGTGTTCTACGACGTCGACCTGGACCTGGAAACAAATCGGGTCGTGGGGCTATTCTAGACTCTTAGTCCCCGATTAGCAGCGTGCCAGACGTCTGCATGGCGTCTGGCACGTTCGCGTCATAAACCCGAATCGTCCAGCGTTTGTCCGGGCCGGCCGTGCGTCATTTGTCAACGAGTGGCGGATGCGCTATACTACTTATAGGCCTCCGAAGGGCGAAAGTCTTCGGAGGTTTAGGCGTTTATTGGAAGGTTGCGCGAGGGTTTGCGATGCCCACATATGTTTACGAATGCAAAGACTGCGGCGTCAGATTCGAACGGCTGCAGTCATATAGCGATCCATCACTCAAAGACTGCCCTGAATGCGGAGGGCATGTGCACCGTGTTATTCAGCCGGTGGGCGTCATCTTTAAGGGATCCGGCTTCTATGTGACAGACAACAAGGGAAAGTCCTCGACGGGCATCCCTGCAGGCAAGAAAGAAGACAGCACAAGCGCCGCGCCAGCCACGACCAGTACTGAAACAAAAACGGAGAGCTCCACGAGCACGCCACCTGCGAGCAGACGCGCCGGTGCCCGCAAAAAAAGATAGCTAACTCGAAAGACACAAGACACGGAGGGCGCTGGATGAAGATATCTCAGCGCCCTCCGTGTCCTAACACAGCCCCTCACTTTGACAAGGCTCATTCCTGGTGTTAACCTTGCGCAGCTATGTTTGACTACACCCTCATTGCCAGTGACCATGACAACGCAGCCCGCGCTGCCACTTTCACCACCCCACACGGCACGCTACTGACGCCGGTATTTGCACCGGTCGGCACCCAGTCAACTGTCAAGACCCTCACGCCGCGTGACTTGCGGGAGGTGGACGCCAGTCTGGTTCTTTCCAACACTTACCATCTCTATCTGCGGCCGGGCACAGAGCGGGTGCGTGATTTTGGCGGGTTGCATGCGTGGATGGGTTGGGAGCGGCCCATGCTCACTGACTCAGGCGGATTCCAGGTGTTCAGCCTGGCACAGATGCGCAAGCTGGATCCCGATGGTGTAACCTTCCGTTCGCATATCGATGGCAGCCTCCATCGGTTCACACCCGAAAGCGCGATCCTCAGCGAAGAGAACCTGGGCGCGGACATCATCATGTGCCTGGATGAGTGCGCAGAGCCGACGGATCGGAAATACAACGAGACGGCGCTAGTCCGCACGCACTCATGGGCTGCGCGCTGTAAAGCAGCGCAAGGACGCCCCGATCAGGCGCTCTTTGGCATCGTGCAGGGAGGCGTGTTCGCTGATCTGCGCATCGAAAGCGCACGAACACTGACGGCCATGGATTTCTGCGGTTATGCGATTGGCGGCTTGAGCGTCGGCGAGACGAAAGCAGAAATGTATGCCACGCTGGACGTGACGACTCCTGAGTTGCCCCAGGACAGGCCGCGCTATTTGATGGGAGTGGGCGCGCCCGAGGATATTGTTGAGGGTGTTGCGCGCGGGATCGATATCTTCGACTGCGTCCTGCCGACACGACTGGCCCGTAACGGCGGTTTGCTTACCCGACAGGGTCGCCTCAACATGCGCAACGCGCGATACGCCGACGACCCTCGGCCTGTCGAACCGGCTTGTGACTGCTACGCCTGCCAGAATTTCAGCAGAGCTTACATCCGTCACCTGTTCAAGGCGGAGGAGATCCTGGGACTTCACCTAGCATCGCTCCATAACGTCCGCTTCATGATCCGCCTGATGGAGGACATCCGCACCGCCATCCTAACGGGAAGATTCGCTGAATTTCGCCAGCGCTTCTTGGCTGGGTACAGGATTTCCAATCAAGAAGTGCGCCACGCACAACTCCAAGCCAGAAAGCAACGCAAACTAGCATGAGCATCATCCAAGCCATAATCCTCGGCATCGTACAAGGCGCGACCGAGTTCATCCCGGTCAGCTCTTCCGCACATCTGGTTCTGGTACCCTGGGTGTTAGGCTGGCCCAGCCCAGGCTTGTTCTTCGACACCCTGCTCCATTGGGGCACTCTGGCTGCCGTATTGACCTACTTCTGGCGCGACTGGATCGCCGTGATCAAGGGTTTCTTTCGCAGCCTGGGGCAGGGTGGCTCATGGAACAGCGCACCTGGTGGCCGGCTAGCCGATCCCAATAATCGCCTTGCCTGGGCCATCATTCTAGGCACCATCCCGGCAGTCGTCTTGGGATTCCTATTCAAGGATTATGTCGAGTCCTTACTTGCCTCTCCGACTGCTGTGGGCGTGTTCCTGATCTTCACGGCGGCCATTCTGGCCATCAGTGAACGGCTTGGCCGTCGCGTGCGCGCCCTCGACCGGATTACGATCGCAGATTCGTTGGCCATCGGCTTAGCGCAAGCTGCTGCAATTGCACCTGGCATCAGCCGCTCGGGCGCAACCATGGCGGCCGGGTTAGGCCGTGGGCTGACACGCGACGCAGCGGCGCGGTTCAGCTTTTTGCTTGGCACTCCAGCCATCCTCGGTGCAGGACTCCTTCAGTTGGTGGATGTGCTACGGGGGGCAAAAGAGCCTCCTGTATGGCCTGCTGCGATTGCCGGAATGATAATGGCCGCTGTAGTGGGCTATTTGTGCATCAAGTTCCTGCTGACCTACCTGCGGCGGGGCAGACTGTACGTTTTTGCCGCGTATTGTGCGCTCGTGGGACTAGCAATGGTCATTTTGAGCCTGGCAATTTAGTCGAAGCTGGTGAAACGTGGAGGCTGCTTGAACTGCCGTGCAACAGAGGGCGGGAAACCGGGCGCTCGAGAAGGCATGCTGTTTCTGCTGATTCTCTTTCTCATTCAGCTCCCCGCTTGCAGCGCCGGGCCGACGGTAACGCCCATGCCGGAGCGCCTGCGTATCGCCGGATCCACCAGCATGTCCCCTGCTCTTCGTGAACTGGCTGCCGCGTTCCAGGCGAAAAACCCGAACGTGCTTCTCGAGGTGCGGGGCGGCGGATCCACTGTCGGGTGGGATGATCTGCGCGCCGATCGAGTAGAGATGGCCGCGCTGTCGTGGTGGTATAACGGGCGGACCGCACCCTTGGGCTACCGGCTGACACCGGTCGGCCGCGATGCGGTAGCTGTGATCGTCCACGGCCAAAACCCAATCAGCAACGCAACCACCCTGCAGTTGCGCGCGCTCTTTGCTGGGGAGGTTCTCGAGTGGTCAGCGCTGGGCGGCATGGCCGGCGAGCCGGCCATCGTGAGCCGCGAGGATGGTTCCGGAACACGAGCGGCGTTTGAAGCTCAGATTATGGGCGGACAACGGGTGACACTCAATGCCCTGGTCATGCCCACGACGGAAGCAATGGTGGACTACGTGGCAACGCATCGGCTGGCCGTGGGCTACGTCACAACAAACGCCGCAGATGACCGGGTGAAGATCGTACCGGTGGAAGGGTTGCTCCCTTCGACCGAGGCTGTGCGCGCAGGCACTTACTATTTGACGCGAGTGCTTTACCTGGCGGTGCGTGAACCTCCCTCGCCAGCGGCTCAGGCTTTGTTAGATTTCGCGCGCGATCCGCTGGGACAATTAATCATCGGGAAACATCACGCGCCGATCCAATGAAGGGTCAGGCGCAGAACTTGACCCCCAGGCAACCTTATGCTATCCTGTGATCATTAGCTTCAGGCACTCTTCTGCGGAAAGTCGGGACCCCCCCGGCTTTCTTTGTTGTAAGGGAGCAGAGAAGTAAGGGCCGGCTGTGCGCCGGGTGGCATCTTGCAGGAGTTATCAAAGGAAATGAGCAAAGAGCTGATCATGGCTGTAAACCAGATTTGCGCGGAGAAGGAATTGCCGCGTGATGTGATCCTGGGAGCCATCGAAGAAGCATTGGTGCACGCGTATCGGCGCAATTATGCAAACACGACGGCGAACGTGCTGGTGACAATCGACCCGATCTCGGGGGATTTGCGCATCGCGTGCGAGAAAACAATCGTGGACGAAGTGCGCGACCCGGCCGTGGAGATTACTCTGCCCGACGCCGCGCAAGATCGATAAGACGGTTGAGTTGGGCGGGACCGTATTCGATCAGCGCGAGCCGAATGATTTCGGCCGTATCGCAGCGCAGACGGCGAAGCAGGTGATCTTGCAGCGAATCCACGAAGCGGAACGTGATCAGCTGTATGACTTCTATAAGCAGCGCGAGGGGGAGCTGATCAACGGCCAGGTGCAGTCGATAGATTACCGTTCCAATGCGGTGACTGTGACGCTGAGCAAAAAGGCTGAAGGTCAGATCGCTGCAGAGGATCAGTTGCCCAACGACCGGTATCGCGTGGGGATGAACGTGCGCACGCTGCTGGCCGAGGTCAATAAGGGGACACGCGGACCACAAATGCGGCTGTCTCGCACTCATCGCAACATGCTGCGCCGGCTGCTGGAACGGGAAATCCCGGAGATCTATAGCGGGACGGTGGAGATCAAGAGCATCGCGCGCGAGCCGGGCCAACGCTCGAAGGTAGCGGTTTCGGCAAGCCAGCCCGGGGTGGATCCGGTGGGCTCGTGCGTAGGCCTGCGCGGGACGCGCATCCAGAATATCGTGGATGAGCTGAACGGGGAAAAGATCGACGTGGTGGAGTGGTCGGCGGATGTGCGCAGCTTTATCAGCAATGCGCTGAGTCCGGCGAAACCAACGGACACGGTGCTGATTGAAGAGGGTGAAATCCGCACGGCGATCGTGGTGGTGCCCGATCGTCAACTTTCACTGGCCATCGGGAAGGAAGGCCAAAATGCACGGCTGGCAGCCAAGCTGACGGGCTGGCGCATCGATATCAAGAGCGAGACTGAGGCCGCGACCGAAGGCCTGGCTGAGATTAAGCGTCAGCAGATGCAGATGATCAGGGCCCGCACCCTGCACGATAAAGCGGCAGCTCTGCCCGCGACGGATGATTTGTTGAGCCGGGCGGAGTGGCTGTTGCGTGAACGGGATAAGACGCAGGCAACGCTGGAGACAGCGGCGCGGCTGTTGGCCGACGCGGATCAAAACCGGACAGAGCTACCCATCATCGAAGCTTCGCAAGAGGGCCTCGCACAGAAGGACGAAGCTGCACCTACGTCCCCCAGGGCGACTACGCCAGCGGAAGCGGCGGCCGCGCAAGGGGTTGTCCGTCCGCCCGAAGACAAGGAAGGGGTGCTTGCTGCCGAGGACCACGGGCCGACTCCACCAGTGGTGGAGAGTCCTGAGTCGACGACTGAAGCTGCAACTGCAGTAGTTACGCCAGTGGCGGCGCCCGTTGAAGCCACGCCCACCGTCGCCCCGCAAACCGAGCAGGATGAAAAGGCCGGCGAGCCCAAGACAATGGGTGAGGCCGATGTGCAGGTATATGCGGACGCCGAGTTTGTCGACGAAGACGGCGAAGAGGTAGTTGAGGGCGACAAGAAGCCGGCGAAAAAGGGCAAGAAGACCGCTAAGAAACGCGAGCTGGTCTTCGATGAGAATCTCGGCCAGGTGGTGGCGCGGCGGAAACGTAAGCCGGGTCGCGGCGGCTGGGGCGATCTGGGAGACTACTAGACCGCCATGCCCAAACCCAAGGGCCCTCGGCCAAAACACACACCGCAGCGGACCTGTGTGGTTTGCAGGTCGGAGCGCCCGAAGCGGGAGTTAGTGCGCATCGTGAGGTTGCCGGCGTCCCAGGGGGATGGTTCCCAATCCCAAAGGGAGGCTCCGCACATTCCAGGGGGAGACTCCGCACGAGCCCACGGGGAGGCTGCGCACACAATCCAGGTAGATTCAACCGGCAAGGTAGCTGGTCGCGGCGCCTACTTGTGCAAGACCGGTTCATGCTGGGACAACGCAGCGTTGACGCACAAGCTCAACGCTGCGTTGAAGATGACATTGACCGCCGAGGATCTGACGACGCTGCAGGCTTATCGAGCGACGCTGGCGGATGAAGGAAAACTGAAGGTTCTTCTTTAGTCTGCAACCTTCAGTTCAAGGTGACCAGGAGATTTTGATGGTTGCGGCCACGCGACCGCTAACTCATATAAGACGGGCGCAGGACACGGGCGTCGCGAGGATGGGCTTATGGTAGGTTGATTCCCGCCGGCCCTCCCCTCCGTTTTCCTCAGTCCTGCCTCGTTGTTTGACCGAGATACTTTACCGGCCGGTCTTCAGGCCTGGTCTTCGTTGCCAGTCGCCTGCGACCGCGGTCGCTGCCTACGGGCTGGCTTGCCGGCACAGGAGGATAAACACGATGGCAAACGACAATCCCATAACCGAGCAGGCCAACCCAGGCTCGAATGACCGCTCCGACTCCGCGCAAGCGACAGATGACGCAACACCCGAGGAGCGCGTGCCCCGGACTCAACGCGCCGATATTACGGCCCCAGATCCATCCCACGCGGAGCGTGCACAATCTGGCGCCTCGGCGAACCGACCTGTCCAGGGTGCACCCCGCAACGATGCTGCGCGCCAGCCAAAGACGCCGTCAATTGCGAAGCCCGCGACCCCGGCACGGCCCGGCGTCAACTCCGGCGGACAGCGGTCCAGTCAGCCCGCCGGAGGCGCTAGCGGTGAGCAGCAGGGCGATGCCAATGAGGTATTCAATCAGCGCGTGTTCGATCCGACCTCCGAGGATACGGTCGTGCCACGCGGGCGTCCATCCCCAGGCGCCGGCGGTCGACCCATGGCCGGTGGACCACGACCGGGAGAGCGAAGTGGCGGGCAGCGTCCCGCGGGTTCCGGTGGTTTCGGCGGCTCCTCCCAGGGACGCGGACCGGCGCAGGGCCGGCCCGGGGGCGGCGGCCCAGATCGACCGCAGGGAGCGTTTGGTCCAACAGGGCGGCCTGGCGGCCAGTCGGGCCAACGAAGTCCTGTGGGTGGCACGGGACCAACAGAGCAACGCCGCCCCAACAGTGGAGGCGGCGCGCCCTCTCAAGGCGGTTTTCAAGGCAAGTCCGGTGCGAGCGGGCAGAAAAGGACTCAGTCCACAGGACGGCCTGGCGGCCAATCTGGGGGACGCTCGCGGACAGCGGGCGGCTCGCGCAGTGCGGGCACGGATCGGTTGGCGCCACCGCCACTGACCAGCGCCGCGCGGCCGTCCGCAACTGGCACAGCCGCCGCGGTGACCGAAATCATCATCCCGGAGATGATCACGGTGCGCGACCTGGCTGATAAGATGCACAAAAGCCCGATCGAGATCATCAAAACCCTGATGAACTACGGCATGATGATTCCGATCACCGAGTCGATCGATTTCGACACGGCAGCGCTCATCGGCGAAGAATTGGGGATCACGGTCAATCCTGAGCGTGCCCCCGAGCCTGAGATCGTTGCGGAGCCGGTAGAGGCACCTAAGACGCTGCGACAGCGCATCATGGCCCAACAAAAGGGCGAAGACCTCGAGATCCGGCCACCGGTTGTGGTCGTGCTCGGTCACGTGGACCACGGCAAGACGACCTTGTTGGATGCGATCCGCGAGGCACGCGTCGTGGAAGGCGAAGCCGGGGGCATCACCCAGCACATCGGCGCGTACCAGGTTGAGATCAACGGCCGGAAGATCACTTTCCTCGACACGCCCGGCCATGAAGCCTTCACTGCCATGCGCGCCCGCGGCGCCATGGTCACCGATATTGCCATCCTGGTGGTTGCGGCTGACGACGGCGTGATGCCCCAGACCAAGGAGGCCATCGCGCACGTGAAGGCGGCGCAGGTGCCCATCATTGTGGCCATGAACAAGGTGGATAAGGCCCAGGCGAACCCTGACCGCGTCAAGCAGGAGTTGGCTGACAACGGCGTGCTCATTGAGGAGTACGGCGGTGACGTGATGTGTGTGCCCGTATCGGCAAAGTTCCGCCGGGGCATCGGCGATTTACTGGAAAGCATCCTCCTGGCCGCAGATATCGACCCGCAAATGGCGAACCCGAAGGGCGACTGCGTCGGCACAGTAATCGAAAGCCGGTTGGATAAAACGCGCGGCCCGATGGCCACGTTGCTGGTTCAGAATGGCACTTTGCACGTTACCGACAGTATCGTAAGCGGCGAAACTTACGCGAAAAATCCGCGCCATGTACGATGACACTGGTGAGCCGATCACCGAAGCCAGCCCGTCGAAGCCCGTTCAGATCCTGGGCTTCTCGGACGTGCCCGTAGCGGGTGAAACCTTCAAGGTTGTGGCGGACGACCGCACGGCGCGCGGCCTGGCATCCGAACGGGTGGATGCCAAACGAGCGGCGGCCGGTCCGGCGCCTGTTCGCACGCTTGAAAGCATCTTCGCTGCGGCCGAAGCCGGCCAGGTGAAGGAGCTCAACCTGATCCTGAAAGCCGACGTGCAGGGGTCCATCGAGCCGATCGTCAACTCGTTGGATAAACTAAGCACCGATAAGCTCAAGGTAAAGATCCTGCACCAAGGGACGGGCAATATCACTGAATCAGACGTGATGCTGGCCATCGCGTCACACGCCATCATCTTGGGCTTCTCTGTGACCGCCGACAATGCGGCGCAGCGCATGGCTGAGGCTGACGGGATCGACATCCGAATCTACAACATCATCTACAACATCATTGAGGATGTGCAGAAGGCACTCACCGGCCTGCTCGAGCCGGTCTACAAAGAAGTGGTGACCGGTCATGCTGAAATTCGCGCGGTTTTCAAAGTCTCTAAGGTAGGCACGGTGGCCGGATGTTACATCACGGATGGTGAAATCTTCCGCAACGCACCGGTACGTGTGAAACGGGGCGGTGAGATCGTCGCAGAGGATAAGATCGCTGCATTGAAACGATTCCAGGAGGACGTCGCCGAAGTCAAAACAGGCTTTGAGTGCGGCATCCATCTCCACAACTACCACAACTTCGAGGTGGGCGACATCCTGGAGAGCTACAAGAAGGAACGGGTGCTCTAATGACGTCTCGCCGGCAAGAGCGTGTTGCCGAGGTGTTACTTGAGGAACTGGGTCTCCTCATTTCAAGCGAACTGACCGATCCACGGCTCGAGGACGCCATGGTGACGGTCACGGACGTGCAGGTGTCGCCGGATCTAGGCAACGTGCGGGTTTATGTCCAACATGCGTTGCCCGATGCGCAGTCGCGTCATGTGTTGAGCGCACTTCAGCACTCTGCGTCCTTTTTGCGGCACGCATTGGTGGAGAACCTCCACCTGCGCGTCGTGCCTGAGTTGCATTTCTCTGTGGATACAACGGAGAGGCGAGCGCAGCACATCGACGAAATTCTGGATCAGATCGCTGCGGAACGCGGGAGCACGGCACCTGAGGGCGGGGAACGCGAGGAGGCTTCGCACGAGACGCGGTAACACGGTGACGCGCGGACAGCAGGGCCACGCCGCCAGAGGCGCGACGCCTGGTGATCTTGTTGGACCCATCCTTGGGGCCAATTGGATCCTGGCGATTTGCCATGTCAATCCTGATGGCGATGCAATAGGTGCGCTGCTTGGGCTGGGGTATGTTTTGGATGCTCTGCCTGGGCAGCGCGAGATCGTGCTCGCGTGCCAAGATGCGATACCGGAGGCGCTCCGTTTTCTCCCGGGGGCGGAGCGCGTTGTGACCGACCTGCCCTCGGCCTTCCGGCCTGACGTTGTCATTTCGCTGGATGCGAGTGATCCCGCCAGACTGGGGAAGATCTTCGCTGATCTGCCGTTCACCCCGACCCTTCTTGTTGTTATTGACCACCACGTCACCAATCTCAATTTCGGCGACCTCAATTATGTGGCGCCGGAAGTGGCTTCGACCTCCCAATTGATCGTCCGCCTTGCGGATGCGCTGGGTGTCGCCCTGCCCCCGGCCGCGGCGACTCCGTTGCTCGTGGGCCTGGTCACGGATACGCTAGGGTTTCGCACGAGCAATGTCACGGCAGCCGAATTGCAGTGTGCGGAACGGCTGATGGAGGCAGGGGCCGATCTGGCTGACATCAGCCAGCGCACACTGGCGACCCGGCCGTTGAAGTTCATGCGGCTGTGGGGGGTGGCGTTCGGCGGAGCGCGAGGCTGGATGGCGCGGTGCTGTGGGCAGAGGTGACGAAGGAGATGCGGCTGGCGGCGGGGATTGAGGACGACGACGATGGTGGACTGGTGAGCCAACTCATCCCTGCGGCCGAGGCTCGCGTAGCAGCGGTCTTCAACGAACTGTCTGACGGTCGGATCGAGGTGGACTTCCGCGCCCGGCCCGGGTACGATGTGGCCGCGGTGGCGTTGAGCCTGGGGGGAGGCGGGCATCCTCAGGCGTCTGGTTGTACGATGCCTGGACCGATGACTGATGTGCGGGCGCGCGTGCTTCCGCTGCTGCAAAGGGCCAGCAGGGGCGTACGCTGAAGATTCATAGATGGATACGAGCGTGGATGGCATCCTAAATATCGACAAACCGCAAGGCTGGACTTCACACGATGTGGTAGCCTGGATTCGGAGCGTGTTGAAGATCAAGCGCGTAGGACATGCGGGGACGCTGGATCCGCTGGCCACCGGTGTACTGTTGGTGTGTGTCGGCCAAGCAACGCGCGTAAGCGAATACCTCATGGCGTCGGATAAGGTGTATCAGGCGAAAATCCAACTCGGTACGACGACCGATACGTATGATGTGGATGGTGAGGTTGTGGCAACGCACCCGCTACCCCAAGGACTGGAACAGGGTGATCTGGAGACGGTTCTGGAAGGATTCGTCGGCGACATTATGCAGGCGCCCCCCGCGTACTCAGCCATCAAACAGGACGGCGTGGCGCTCCACCGTCGGGTGCGACGAGGGGAAGATGTGCGACCGACCACGCGGCCGGTAAGAATCCACAGCATCGAGTTGATTGACTGGTCGTCGCCTTATCTTTCTGTGGCTGTCACCTGCGATCCGGGCACTTATATCCGCAGTCTCGCCCACGACCTGGGGCAGCAACTCGGATGTGGTGGAACGTTGGCCGGGCTGCGCCGGACCCGTAGTGGGCGCTTCCTGGCGGAAGACGCATTGAGCCCGCAGGGCGTGGCCGAGGCAACCCGCGCCGGGGAGCTCAGCCGGCATCTGCATCCCATCAGTATGGCGCTGTCTCGACTGACGCCTGTCTCGGTCGGGGACGATGAAATTCGCAGGCTTCGCAATGGTCAACCCATTCCAGGGGATGCACCGAATACTGATCGGGGGGGCTATGCGCTGGAAAGCAATAGCGCAGTCGTGGCAATCCTCCGATTTGATGTCGAAAAGAACGAATGGTGGCCGGAGAAGGTGTTCGCAGGCGAATAGATGGATGTATTTGACGGCTTCCCCAAGCCCGCCATCGCCCAACCCGTCTTCCTGACCATTGGCAACTTCGACGGGGTGCACCGAGGACATCAGATGCTGGTATCCGAGCTGGCACTGGCGGCGCACGCCGAAGGAGGGGTGGCAGGTCTGCTAACATTCGAGCCGCACCCGGTGGCGGTGCTGCGACCCGAGCTCAAGGCCCCGCGCCTCACATCGAACGAGGAGCGCGCGGAGTTACTGGCAGCGCTCGGCCTCGATTTTGTCGTGGTCCATCCCTTCACTCGCGAAACCGCAGCGACCCCCGCAGCGCAATTCGTGGCGACTTTGACTGCCCACCTACCCCTACACGAATTATGGGTTGGTCCGGACTTCGCGCTCGGCCGCGGGCGTGACGGGAACACCGAGCGCCTGGCAGAGCTGGGCCACGAAATGGGTTTCCTCGTACACGTCGTATCCCCGTTTGACTGGCAAGGTGATCCGGTGCGCTCCAGCCGGGTGCGCGGCCTGCTGACCGAAGAAGGCGCGGTCGCACAGGCGAAGGCATTGTTGGGAAGGCCCTACCGGGTGTGGGGCGAGGTTGTTAGGGGCGCACAACGGGGGCAAACGCTGGGCTTTCCAACCGCGAACCTGCGGCTGCCTGACGAGCGCCTCGTGCCAGCGTATGGCGTGTATGCATGCTGGGCGTGGCGAGGCGACGCGGGACATCCAGCGGTTGTGAATATCGGTGTGCGTCCAAGCTTCGACAACGGCCTCCCGTCTGTTGAGGCCTATCTGTTGAACTTCTCGGGCGATCTCTATGGGGAAACTTTGGGACTGAGTTTCATTCAGCGGTTGCGCGGAGAGAAGAAGTTCGCAGACATCGGCCAGTTAGTCGAGCAGATACGGAGCGATGCAGCCGCCGCGGCGGAGATCCTTGCCCACCCGCCGACCGATGCCGGGGAGGGCCACTGGCGCGAGCTTGCTCATACAGCAGACTGGGCAATAGAAGTTTGGGGCGCCAATCCACGCACGCTATTTGCCAACGCGAGCGCTGCCATGTACGAGCTGCAGGAGCTCGATCCCGTCCAGCCTATCACGTTGGCGCGGGCCATCTGCGTGAATGGCGACGGATACGAGGAGCTGCTGGTTGCGTGGCTCAACCGGCTTCTGCTAGGACAGGAGTTGGGCGGTGAGATGTATTCGCGCTTCGAGATCTTCGAGATGTCGACACGCGGTTTGCGTGGGGTGGCATATGGCTACCGGGGAACACCTACTCACACGGAAATCAAAGCCGTGACATACCATGATTTGATTGTTCGCCAGATGACCGACGGCTGGCAGGCACGGGTCACTTTTGATGTGTAGCTCGATTATTCGAGACCATCGAGATCGACACGACCCTGATGATTCGACAGAATCTAGATTGACACGTCAGCTTTGATATGTGGGTGGGGGTCGTAGCCTTCGAGTTCGAAGTCCTCGAAGCGGAAGCCGGTAATGTCCTTGACGGCTGGATTGATCCGTATGCGTGGCAATGGACGCGGATCTCGGGACAGCTGAATACGTGCCTGGTCGAAATGGTTGCGATACAGGTGCGCGTCGCCGCTGGTATGGATGAAGTCGCCGGGTTGCAGGTCGCAGATGTGCGCGACCACGAGGGTGAGCAACGCGTAGGACGCAATATTGAACGGCAACCCAAGAAAGACATCTACCGATCGCTGGTAGAGCTGGCACGACAGCAGGCCATTTGCCACGTAGAACTGGAACATGACGTGGCAGGGCGGCAACGCCATGAGATCGATTTCCCCCACGTTCCAAGCGCTGATGATCAGCCGGCGCGAGTCAGGATTGCGCCTGATCTGCCCCAGGACATCCATCAATTGGTCCACGGTGCGGCCATCGGACGTCGCCCAGGAGCGCCACTGCTTGCCATACACCGGCCCTAGTTCACCCTGGGCGTCCGCCCACTCGTCCCAGATGCGCACGCCGTGTTCCTGCAGCCACCGCACGTTCGTATCACCATTGATGAACCATAACAACTCATAGATGATAGATTTAACGTGGAGTTTTTTGGTGGTGAGCAGGGGGAAGCCCGATGCCAGGTTGAACCGCATCTGGTGGCCAAAAATGGAGCGCGTGCCAGTGCCAGTGCGGTCGGATTTGTCCGCCCCGTGGTCGAGGATCGTTTGCATCAGGTCGAGATAGGCGCGCATGACAGTCCTCGAAATAAGCCCCTGCACACAGGCACAAAGGAGCAAAGGGACTTTGTGCCTGTGTGCCTCCGCAGAGGCGCTCTTACTGGCCGCGAAAGTCCACGACTTCGACGTCCAGGCCCGAGAGGGCATTGCGGACGCTGGCAGCATCGACATCACTCACTTTGAGCATGATGAGCGGTCGATCGGGCGTGGCGCCAGCATAAGTGGCGAAGCTGATGATGTTGGCGCCCAGGCCGGTCAGCGCTTGCGCCAGCTTCGCGAGCACGCCCTTGCCCTGGTGCACGCGCAGAGTGACGCGTAGGCCCGGGATGCGCGCGCCCAGCAGCTCGGCCAGAATCTTGAATACATCGGTTTCGGTGATGATGCCGACGAGCTTATCACCATCCACCACAGGCAAGCCGCCGATCTTGTTGTCGGCCATGACGCGCGCTGCCTCCTCAAGAGGAGTGTCCGACGAAACCGAGATCACGGGACTGGACATGACCTGCTTGATGGTGAGCTTGGCGAGCAGGTAGTGGAGCTCGTACACGCTCAGCGACGTCGCAGGCGACGGCGCTGCGTGGAGGAGATCCTTGTCGGAGACAATGCCGACCATGTTTCCAGACGCGTCAAGAACAGGCAGGCGGCGCACTTTGCGCTCGCGCATCAGGTGCAAGCCATCATCGATGCTTGCAGTCTCTTCAATTGTGACGGGATTGCGGGTCATCCGTTCGCCGACGAGCATAGGTTTGCCTCCTCAGGTTGATAATTGCAGCTGCACTGCATCAGGCAGGGGATGGATTAGTCCGGGTAGGATGATTCCTGGGCCGTTTCTTCTTGGGCATTTGATAGCCCAGACGGCGGAGCTCCTCCTCATCAGTGCGCCACTTGGGTCGCACCTTGACCCATAGTTCGAGGAACACGCGTGTCTCGAGCAACTCCTCGATCTGTTGGCGCGCAGATTGGCCGATCTGCTTAATCATCGCGCCGTCTTTTCCTAGAACAATCATCTTCTGTGTCGGCCGCTCCACGTAGACGACTGCTGAGATGTAAGTTACGCCGTTCTCGCGCTCTTTGAAGTCATCAACCAGCACGGCGACTGAGTGAGGGACTTCGTCGCGCAAGTGATGCAGCACTTGCTCACGCACCAGTTCGCCGGCCATGAAGCGTACTTGTTGATCGGTGACCTGGTCCTCGGGAAACAAAGGCGGGCTGACCGGCATCAATCGCGCCAGCTCATTTGCCAGATCAGTCAGCCTATCGCCGCGCAAGGCAGAAAGCCGCATCGCGGTCGCGGTGGGTGCGAGTGCAAGGTAGTCCGCCTCGTGCTTGGGAGACCAAACCGCATCTTGCGACGAGGACACCCCGCCCTTACGCTCATCCGTCTTGTCCAGCTTGTTGAGGCCGAGAAGAAACGGCGTGGGGGCAGAAGACTGCTCGCGCCTGCGGGCGGATGCGATGATTTCCGCCACCTTGCGATCCTCATCGTTAGGCGGTGAGCTCACATCGACCACCCAGAGCAGGACGTCGGCATCGGGCAGCGTTGCAGCCGCGGTCTCGACCATGACCTCGCCAAGTTTATGTAAAGGTGCGTGGATGCCGGGCGTATCGAGAAAAACGATCTGGGCGTCATCCCGCGTTAGAATACCGAGCAACCTGTTGCGCGTGGTCTGAGGCTTTGGGGAGACAATGCTGACCTTCTGCCCCAACAGTGCGTTGATCAAGGTGGACTTGCCAACGTTAGGACGACCGATTACGGCCACAAAGCCCCGCGAAAGTCGTCTGGATATACGGTTTTTTCCGCTCCACCGAAGAACTCATCGATCAAAGCATTTTCTTCAGGTTCAGGATCGATCATGCGTGCAACCTGAATGGATTGAAATCGGTGTTCACATCGTAGTAGTCAACACCTTCAGCGCGCTTGAGACCGGCGACCACGCGGTAGGTCACCGGCGTGAAGAGAGCCTCAATCACCACCTTGAAGATGTAGTTAGCGACGATGATGCTCAACGCTGCGGCCCAAGGGAACACGCCCAGTGCAGCAGCGATCAGTACGAAGATGGTGGTGTCGACGACCTGACCCACCAGGGTCGACCCGATCGTGCGCAGCCACAGGAAACGGCCCTGGGTCGCCACCTTGAGCTTTGCCAGGACGAAGGAGTTGCTAAACTCGCCGGCAAGGTAAGCGATCAGGCTGGCCACGATGATCCCGCCGTTGCTCACGCCGCCCAAAATGGCATCGTAGGCGTCCTGTCCTGCCGCGGCCTGCCAGTTGGCCTCACCAGGCAAGCGTGCGACCAACCAAAGGGTGAAGCCCATGAGGCCAGCCAGGGCGAAGCCGACCCAGATGACGCGGCGCCCAAACGCATAACCATAAACCTCGGTCAGCACGTCCCCGAAAATGTAGCTTATCGGGAACAGGAGCGTGCCGGCATCAAAGGCTAACCTTAGGTCACCCACCGACACCCCCCAGTCGATGATCTTCGCCGAGGAAGCGATGTTGCTGACCAGCAAGACCGCGACGAACGCGGCCATGATCAAATCGTAAAAGCGATAGGGGGGCCGACGCATGTCTCGTCCCTACACAAGCCGTTGGGCCAATGCCCTTACCTGTTCGGCCATGCGCTGGGGTAGTCGCGCGCCGAACTGGGCGAAATGGCGTTCGATGTCGGGGACTTCGGAGCGCCACGCGGCAATGTCGACGCGTAGCAGTTCGTCCATATCCTCCGGCGCGATGGACAGACCCGTCGAGTCCAGGTCACCGTCACAGGGTAGCATGCCAATCGGTGTCTTGCGTGCGTCCACCCTGCCTTCGATCCGGTCGCACATCCATTTGAGCACACGGCTGTTTTCCCCGTATCCGGGCCACAGCCACTTGCCGTCGGGCGATTTCCGGAACCAGTTCACGTAGAAGATGCGCGGGGCCTTTTCTCCCAGCCGATCCCCCATCTCCAGCCAGTGGCCGAAGTAATCACTCATATTGTAGCCACAGAAGGGCTGCATGGCGAACGGATCGCGGCGCAAATTGCCCACCGCGCCGATGTTTGCGGCGGTCGTTTCGGAGGATGCGGTGGCGCCCATAAACACACCGTGGTCCCAATCGTATGCCTCAGTGACCAGCGGTACGACACCTGCGCGGCGTCCGCCGAACACGAAGATATCAATTGGCACGCCTTCGGGGTTCTCCCAGTCGGGGCTGATCGACGGGCATTGCCTCGCAGGCGCGGTGAAGCGCGCGTTCGGATGGGCGGCTGGCTCCCCACGGTCAGGTGACCAATCCCGGCCCTTCCAGTCGATGGCGTGCTGGGGTGCCTGCACCCCCATGCCCTCCCACCAGATATCGCCGTCATCGGTCAATGCGCAATTCGTAAAGATCACGTTCTCCCGTACGGTGTCCATCGCCATCGGGTTCGACTGGCAGGATGTGCCCGGCGCGACACCGAAGAAACCGGCTTCCGGATTGATCGCGTAGAGCCGGCCGTCAGGTCCAATCTTCATCCAGGCGATGTCATCACCCAGCGTTTCGGCGCGCCAACCGGGCAGAGTGGGCTGAATCATGGCCAGATTCGTCTTGCCACACGCTGAGGGAAAGGCCGCCGCGATGTGATAACGCCGGCCTTCCGGGCTGGTGAGCCGTAGGATGAGCATATGCTCGGCCATCCAGCCCTCGCGATGGGCCATCGCGGACGCGATGCGCAGCGCAAAGCACTTCTTACCCAATAGCGCATTGCCACCGTATCCCGAACCATAGGACCAGATGAGGTTCTCGTCGGGGAAGTGGCTGATGTATTTCTGATCCATGGGCGCGCAGGGCCACGTGGCATCAGCCATACCCGGCTCGAGAGGCGCGCCGATGGAATGGAGGCACGGGACAAAGTCGCCGTCCGGCCCCAGTGCATCGCATGCCTGGATACCTACGCGCGTCATGATGTGCATGTTGCAGACGACGTAGGGGCTATCGGTGATTTCGACGCCGATCTTGGACATGGGCGATCCCAGGGGTCCCATCGAGAACGGTATGACGTACATGGTCCGGCCAGCCATGCAGCCATCGTACAGCCCTAGCATGGTCTGCTTCAGCTCGTCAGGCGCGACCCAGTTGTTCGTCGGACCGGCGTTGTCTTTGTCGGGCGTGCTGATATAGGTCCGCGCTTCGACGCGGGCAACATCAGACGGATCCGAGCGGAACAGGTAGCTGTCCGCGCGGCGAGCGAGCGGCTCGGCCATGCCAGACGCGACCATCTGCGCCATTAGTCGGTCGTACTCGGCAGTGCTGCCGTCACACCAGTAAACTGCTTCGGGCCGGCACAAGGCAGAGGCTTGATCCACCCAGGCGCGAAGCTTATGATTCTTAACCTCGTAACCCACGGGGTTTGCCCTTTCTCGATTGCAGATTGAAGATTACGTATGCCTACGGTGTCAGATGGGCCATGGT
This sequence comes from uncultured Chloroflexia bacterium, assembly GCA_963774265.1. Taxonomy (GTDB): domain Bacteria; phylum Chloroflexota; class Anaerolineae; order CG2-30-64-16; family CG2-30-64-16; genus JALOOB01. Next base: position 166,754 of record CAVZDU010000002.1, read on the forward strand.
GGCGCGGATTAGGTCGGCAGATTTTTTCATCATGCCCTTCTCTCCGTCGGTCAAATCAAGCTCGAGAATACGCTCGATGCCGTTCTTGCCCAGAATGACCGGCACGCCGAAGCAGATGTCGTTCAGCCCGTACTCCCCCTGGAGATACACCGACGCGGGGTAGATATGATGCTGGTCTCGCAGGACGGCCTGAGCCATCTTGCAGGCCGACGCGCCAGGTGCGTAGTACGCACTGCCAGTCTTCAGGTAGCGCACAATTTCGGCGCCGCCATCACGCGTCCGGGCAACTATGTGGTCGATCTGCGCCTGACTGAGGAAATACGTTAACGGCACCCCTGCAACATTCGAAAAGCGTACTAAGGGCACCATCTCATCGCCGTGTCCACCCAGCACGGTTGTGTGGATGTTCTCGGGGCTAATCCCTGTTTCCATCGCGATGAAGGTGCGCATTCGGCCACCATCGAGCACGCCGGCCTGGCCCATGACTCGCTCGCGCGGGAAGCCGCTGACCTTGTAGGCCAGGTAGGTCATGGTGTCCAAAGGATTGGTCATCATGAGTAGGATTGCGTCTGGAGAATGCTCGACGACCTTCCGAACCACATCTGTAACTATGCCTGCATTGATGTGCACCAAGTCTTCTCGCGTCATGCCCGGTTTGCGTGCGACACCGGCGGTAATGATGACGATGTCTGAGTTTGCGGTGTCTGCGTACTCCGTCGAGCCGGTCGCATCGATGGCGTGCCCGGCAATTGGGCCAGACTGAATCAGATCCAAAACTTTGCCCTTAGCCAGGCCGTCGACCACATCCAGCAGCACGATCTGGCAACCGCCCGAGATCATGGCCCAGTGCGCCACGGTACTGCCCACATATCCGGCCCCTATAATGCTGACTTTGCTCATCGACTCGCTCCGTGACTTGAAGATTTCAGATTGAAGATCGTGCCCCCACTGTCAGGCGGTGGCAGCGGGCGCGGCCACGGGCTGACGGCTGGACACAGCAGCGACCAGTTCGATGCCGTCCGCTGCCAACACAGGTTTGAGTGCCGCAATGGCGGCCTCGATCATCGATGGATCAGGCTGGCGCGTGGTCAGGCGTTGTAGGAGCAAGCCGGGAGTAATCAAGGCACGCACCCACGGCCACTCAATATGGCTGGCGGTGAAGCGCATCACCTCATACGCGATGCCGGCAACAACCGGGATCAATAGAAGCCGCGAGGCCAACCTCAGGAGCAAGTTGTCAAAATGGAACGGCGCGAACACCAGTATCGAGATCAGCATCACGGACAGCAGGAAGCTGGTGCCGCAGCGGGTGTGCGCCGTGCTGAACCTGGCCACCGACTCAGGAGTGAGCGGTTCACCGGCTTCATAAGCGTTAATCGTCTTGTGCTCCGCACCATGGTAGCCGAACACGCGACGAATGTCGGGCATGAACCCGATGGCCCATAAGTACAGCAGGAAGATGCCGAGGCGGACCAAACCCTCGACGATGCTCGTAACCAGGCCACCTGCGCCTGCGGGCGCCAACCATTTTGCCGCTGCGGTCGGCAGCATGAAGAAAAGCGCGACCGAAAAGGCTAGCGACACTGCGATCGTGGTCCAGGCGACAGGACCGGCGAACTTGATGTCCTCTTGCCCCTCTTCCTTTACGGCCACATCAGCCGACCAGATGAGTGCGCGCATGCCGAGCCCCAGGGCATCCCACAGCATGCCTAAGCCGCGGATGAAGGGCCACTGGCCCCACTTCTTGGTATAGATGGCCGCGGTAAGCGGCTCCTCATGGACGACGATCTCACCGCTTGGGGCTCGGACGGCCACCGCCATCTGCTTGCGCCCACGCATCATCACACCTTCGATTACTGCCTGTCCGCCATAATTGAATTTAGCCAATCTCACATCCTCATCTCAGGGCCGCGCAGGGCACCTCATTAGTTACGTATTCTAACCCACGTAAGGGTCAGTGTCAAAGCCTCGACCATTTGTACGTCGTTGGTGCTCAGATTTCACCCTGGTGTGGCGCAATCATAGCACAGCGGTAGGCGGCCACAAGCGACCAAGCTTCCAGACTGGAGTAGGCCGGGCGACTGTGCTAGACTGTCACCCGGAGGTGAAGCCAATGAGCGGAGTGGAAGAGTCCATGGACCGGATCGCACGTTTTTTCGACGCCGAATACCTGAGTTATAACGATGATCTACCTGTTCTGGAAGCCTACGCAGACCGAACCGGCGGGCCGCTGCTGGAGCTTGGTTGCGGAACTGGTCGAGCGCTTGTTCCCCTGGCTAGAGCCGGTCACCAGGTCACGGGCGTCGACGCCAGTCCGTCCATGTTGCGACTGGCACGGGCGAAAGCAGAGGCCGCGGGCGTATCCCAGCAGGTCAGACTGATCGAAGGTGATTTTGTAGAGGCTGATCTGGGCGGCACTTACCGGTTCGCGTTCACGCTCATGAACACCTTCCTGCACCTGCCAGATCTTGTGGCCCAGATCGCCGCACTCAAGCATTGGCGGGAGGTGCTGGCGCCGAAAGGACTGCTGCTAATTGACGTATTCAATCCAGATATGGGTCAACTGGCGGCGATGGATGGCCGGCTGGAGTGGGAACAGACCTGGACCAACAGCAGCACAGGCGAGCGTGTGATGAAGTTCCTGACGCGCGTGGTAGAGCCGGCGGCCCAGGTCATGTCCGTGAATCACATCTACGAAGAGATCGCGACGGATGGCACCCTGCGCCGAACCATGGCAACCTTCAACCTCCGCTATATATGGCGATTCGAAGCCGAGCTCTTGCTTGACAAGGCAGGGTTCAATCTTGAGGCCGTCTATGGCGACTGGGATATGAGCCCCTATGCTAGCGACAGCGAGCGCATGATCATCGTGGCACGCTGCGCGAAGCGAAAATGAGGACACGGAGACGGGGACACCCGTGTCACCCCGTCCTTGGTCTCCCCCTCACCCAATCACTCCGCTCCTATGGAGTCGGAGTAGCCGGCACAGTGACAGTCGTCGTGACGGTCGCCGTCAACGTCACTGAGCTCGCTGCCGTGACCACCGGGGTTGGTGTCGTCGGCGTGGGGCAGTTGGCATTAGAGCCTATCTTGCCCTGCTCAGCGATCGATTTCTGGCCGAAGAGGCTGTTCAGCTCACTTTCCAACCGCTCCTGATCGCCGATCTGTAGCACCTGCGCCCCACCCACCTCGGCGTACACAATCGCATCTGTGCTGAACGTCAGACCGTGTATTGCCTCGCCCTTCAACCCCAGGCCCACGCGGGCCAGGCGAATCACATCTAGCAAACCCAGGTCCGTCTGAAAGGTATGCTGCAGCGCGCGCCAGAGCTGCGGCAGCTTGGTGAGCGCATCCACCTGCAGGGCCCGCTCCTTGATCGCCCAGATGAGCTGCTGCTGCCGCTGCCCCCGGTAGAAGTCGTTCGAGTTGTAGCGGAAGGTGGCGAACTTCTTTGCGGCTGCGCCGTCCAAATGGTTGACGCCCACCGGCAACTCGAACTTCTCGAACTCGCCTGGCTTCGTTGGGTGTGGGGTGAGTTCGTAGAGCGGACAGTTCAACGTCACATCGACGCCGTCGAGCGCATCGACCAACTCGACCAGTCCCTCCTGCTTGATTCGCACCCAATGCTGAGTCGGCACGTCCAGGATGTCCTCGATAATCTTGCCGACCAGTGCAGGCCCGCCGCCAGGGTATTTGTTGGATTCCCCGTGGAAATCGGCCTGGTTGATACGGCCCATGCCATAACCGGGGATCTCCACCCACAGGTCGCGCGGGATGGAGACGATCCCGACCTGGTTTGCCTCGTGATCCACGGCCACGATCATGATGGTGTCGGTCCGCCAGGCGATGTCCCCGGGCCGCGGATCGATGCCAAGGACCAGATAGTTGTCCGTCTCTTTGAGCGTCTTGGGTGCGGGCGTCGGGCTGGCGGTAGGGGTGAGCGTTGGCTCAGGCGTCGCGGTCGGTGTCGACGGCGACGTCGGTGACGACGGGACCTCGGTCGGCGCATCCGTGGCTGTCGGCTCAATCGTCACTTCAGTGATGGCCGTGAGGACGGGGGGGGGCGTCGCGGGGAGGGAGCTAGTGGCCGCGGGCACAGATTGGCACGCAGTAAGGGTCAGAACGAAGACAAGCAACAGCGCCGGCCACGAGCGAACTCCCGGCCGGATCCAGTGGTAGTTTTGTCTCATGGACTGGTCAACCTACCTTGTAACCGATTTTGCGGAGGAAGCCCTTCCGCCAGGCAACACCGTCGGCATCCTCAAGGCCCTGTGTATGCAAGCCGTCAATCACGCCCAGGATGCCGCGGCCCTGCTCGCTTTCCGCCAGAATCACCTGGACAGGATTCGCGGTGGCGCAGAAGATGTTGGCCACCTCAGGCACGGCCTTGATTGAGTTCAGGATATTGATTGGAAACGCATCGCGCAGGAACAAAATGAACGAATGCCCGGCACCCAGGGCGAGAGCGTTACGCTCTGCCAACGCCCGGAGGCCAGCGTCCGTACCGCTAGATCGAACCAACGCAACGCCAGAGGACTCGCAGAACGCGAGGCCGAACTTCGCATTGGGAACGGCAGTGACGACTGCCTCGTGGATGTCTTCGACGGTCTTGATGAAATGACTCTGACCGAGGATGAAGTTCAGCTCCTCGGGGTTTTCGATCTGGACAAGCTTGAGTTGGAAAGCGATATCAGTCATAGGATACCCTCTCAGATCATCAACATGGCCTGACTGCGAATATCACGCAGCCGCTTAATCATCTCCGCAGCGCCTTCATCCTCGCCCTGCGCCATCTCATCGGCCATCTGCCCGATCAGATCGAGCAACTCCGGCGTGACGGCCTCGCGATTGTCCTGCAGAACCTGTCTCGTGCCGTCGGGATACGGCGCCATGACCAACTCGTTGATGAACTGCACCTCAGGCGGAGCGCTGGCCTGCATGAGGGTCATGATCTCCTCGTAGATCATCCCCAGCCGGCTCATAAGCGCTTTGTCGCCCTTCTGCTCCGCGGCCTCCATATTGCGAGTAAGCACGCTGATGAATATGTCGTCAATTTCCTCGGCGTGTTCGTGCACTGCCGAACGCGGACTGGGTGAGTTGATGATCTCCTGGAGCAACTTAACGCTCTCCTCGATGCCTGCGCGGGTGGCCTGATCCAATTGCTGGGTCAGATCAAGCAGGCGATCGCGCAACTTCGTCAGGCGATCCTTCTCCGCGCCCTGTGCCGCATCCACGCGCCCTGTTAGAGACTCGAAGAACCTGTAGTCCAGCGCGGGCCGCGCGGCGAGCGCAATGGCCGACACCTCGTCTTCATCGCCGGCAACAATTTTATCCAGGAATTCCTCTGGACTCTTCAGGTCCTTTAGCGACTCGACCGCAACGCGCTGCTTCTGTGCGCGCTTGCCCCAAGTCGTCACGGGGAGCAGATTCTCACGCAACATCTCCAACCGGCCCTTACTCTTCTCATCGCCTGTGGCGCTGGCCTGTTCCAGCATACCGCTCAGGATGCCGAAAAACTCGCCGTCAAGCTGGGCATCGTTGCCTTTGATCATCATCAGGAGGCCTTTGGGATCATCCGCAAAGACCATCAGTTGCTCCACGAGTTTCGCCTTCTTGCGCTGCCGGTCAAGTTCCTCCTGGCTAATCCCCATCGTGCCATAGACCGCGTCGGTCAGGTTCTGGCGGCTCACGAACTGCCGAGGATTGAAAAAGTAACCCTTGCGTTGCTCTGGCGGTAAGGAACGCATCAATGATTGCGTCAGCTCGCCGATCATCTTTTGCTTCTCAAGCTCAGGTATGTTGAGTTGCTGCGGGAAGTAGATCGCCAAGAACTCGGCCTTGGGATCGTGATAGACCAGCGGCACTTCGAGCATGATCGGCGTGTTGCACTTGGGGCATACGGCCACATTGAGCTGGCCCGAGAGGAAATAGCTGCGAAGCTCCGGGACCGCGCCGACATCAATCATCGTGACGACGGGTGACGAATAAGCATTGCCGCACTGCGGACATTGGATGGGAACTTCGTTCCTTTGGGCGGTCTTATTGGGTTGGGTCATGCTGAAGGAGCGTCCTTTCAGAGAATGCGTTGCTTATGCGGACGAACTATTCGCCCGCTATCAATTGCCGTAAGAGTGCTTCGTCGATAATGTTCACACCCAATTGCTGGGCTTTGTCGAGCTTTGATCCGGCTGACTCACCAGCCAGGAGGTAACTTGTGTTCTTACTGACGGAGTCAGTCACTTTGCCCCCGTTGGCCTTGATAAGATCTTTTGCTTGGTCGCGGCTCAACTCGGGCAACGTTCCGGTGATGACGAACGTCAGGCCGGCCAGGGGTTGCGCTGCAATGGCGCGCTCCTGTCGCTCTTCAGCGGTCTTCACACCCGCTGCCTTGAGACGTTCAAGCAGGTGGCGGTTCGGCGCCTTGTCAAACCAATCAACGATATTCTGCGCCAGCACAGGACCGATCCCGGACAGCGCCTGCAGCTCCGCGAGAGGCGCGGTGGCCAGCGCATCGATCGAGCCGTAGTGATCAATCAGCAGTTCAGCCACGACTTCGCCGACACCACGAATCCCCACCGCATTCAAAAGCCGAGCTGGCGGCCTGCCCTTGGATTCTTCGATGCCGCGCATCAGATTCTGGACGCGGCGCTCACCGTACCCCTCCAGGGCCAACAGCTTGTCGGGGTCAAGGTAATATACGTCAGCCAGGCCCCGTATGAATCCCTGCTCCACGAACAGTTCGGCCTGCCGGATCCCGAAGCCCTCGATGTCCATCGCGCTGCGGCTAACAAGGTGCTCGATTCCCCGCACAAGCTGAGCAGGACACGCACTGTTCACGCAGTACGTCGCAGCTTCACCAGGAGCGCGCTCCGCAGGTTGCCCGCAGACGGGGCACACCTTAGGCATCTCCCAGGCACGTTCTTCGCCGGTGCGAAGCTCGGTCAATGCGCGCAGAACTTGCGGAATGACTTCACCCGCACGCTTAACTGCCACCCTATCGCCTATGCGAATGTCCAAATCACGGACGTAGTCTTCGTTATGTAATGTCGCCTGTGAAACCGTTACGCCACCCACCTGAACCGGTTCTAGCACGGCGTAGGGGTTAAGCGTGCCGGTGCGGCCAACATTGACGCGAATATGCAGCAGCCGGGTGACAGCTTCTTCTGCAGGATACTTGTAGGCAACGGCCCAGCGCGGATCTTTACCGACAAAGCCCAGTCGCGCCTGCGTCGCGAAGTCGTCGATCTTGATGACCAGCCCATCCGCTTCATAGGGCAGCTTGCGACGCTCCGAATCGCCCCACTCGATCACGTACGCCGCTAGCTCGTCGAAATCAGTAAAGCGGCGAATGCGCTGCTCCACCGGAAACCCCAACGTCCGCAGAGTCGCCAGAGCTTCCCATTGCGAAGACGGCGCATTGCCGCCTTGAAGCTCAACAATCTGATATAGCCAGAGTCGAATCGGCCGCGCGGCCGTTATGCGCGGGTCAAGCTGACGCAGCGACCCCGCCGCAAAATTGCGCGGGTTAGCGTAGGTGCGTTCGCCGCTCTGTTGCTGCAGCGTATTGAACTTTTCGAAATCCGCGATAGGCGTATAAGCCTCCCCTCGCACCACGATGTGAGCAGGCGCAGGAACGGCGCTCTCGTCGGGATGCAAAGGGATGCGCATGGGAGCTGCTCGCACGGTGCGGAGGTTAGCCGTAATATCCTCGCCTACTTCGCCGTCGCCCCGCGTAGCCCCGAGCACCAGGTGACCGCCCTCGTAGGTCAGCACAACGCTCAGGCCGTCGATCTTCGGCTCGACGACGTAAGCAACTTTGGAGCGTTCGTCCTGCGGCAACAACCGCATGAAGCGATCGCGCCATGCGAACAATTCCTCAAGTGCAAAAGCATTGCTCAGGCTGAGAATGGGTGCGGGGTGGCGGACCTTGACGAACCCCTCCGAGGGCGCGCCAGGAACCCGCTGGGTCGGCGAGTCAGGCGTCACCAGGTTAGGGTGTGCGGCCTCCAACTCGACGAGTTCTCTCCACAACGCGTCATACTCCGCATCACTGATGATGGGATCGTCCAAGACGTAGTAGCGGTGCGCGTGGGCATTGATTGCGAGCCGAAGGGCATTTAATCGCCCCGCCATTACCTCCGCCATAATTCCTCCCGCAGCCGCGCGTCCGCCTGTTTCGAGCCGCCAAAACAAATATTATACTCTGAATGGAGGGAAGGACAAACAAAAGCGGCACGAATCACAGCGGAAGCAGCATCTCCCATTGACGGACGCTTACATGAAAGCGCAGGGCAGCAAGTACACGGCTGAGTGGATCATCTGCAGGGACGTTCAAAATTCGCATCGCCAGGCCGGGATATAGCCGTGAAAGAGCCTGCAGCAGCGGCCGGCCCGCCCTCACCACTCCCGCCTCAGGATTGATGCCTACGTCAAGGATGGACAAGCCATCAACGCGTGCCGATACGATGCAGTAGGCCGCCGGGTTGCCATCCAAATCCAGCGTATAGGCGCGTGCGCGGCCCAGCATCCTGCGCAGGGTCTCAGGCTCGCGCTGCCAACTCGGGGACTCTCTATGCCACGCCTCAAAGTACGGCAGGGGGGCATCGGGCGCCGCCTCGCACAGCAGCTCCTGGGGGATCGGCAGTGAATCCGCGTCGGTCGGCAGCGACCAGGTCAGCAGTTCACGAATGTCGATGAAACCCAGGTCCCGATAGAGGCGGTGTGCCTTCTCGTTTTCGCTGATCACCTCCAGCTTAATGTTCCGGAGCTTCAGACGGCGTGCATTGTCGATGAGAGCCAACATCATGCGACGCGCAATCCCCATGCGTCGAGCCGCAGGCACCGTGCCCACCCCGCTGATCCAGCCGCGCTCCCCACGCCTCGACAACAACGCCATCCCGACAAGACGCCCTCTCTCCTCGGCGACCACCGACGCATCGACGTCGACATCATAGAGCAGATCCATCTGAGCAATCTGTTCTGCGTCGACGTGGAGGGGGATCATGTAGTCCGCGTAGGCAGCATTCATGCAATGAGCGCGCGCCTCGAACGAAGCACTACTTGCAGGACAATACTTGATTCGGGTCATGGGCCGATTATAACATGCCGGACGCTCGGTCTGTAGTCTGGCTCATTGCGCATGGCGGTTCGGACGTCTATAATCGGCTCACTATGGAGACATCGGCGGGGTCACGTGTGGCAATAATCGAGCGTCGAACAGGATGGAGCGTCGTTCTCCGACGCCGCTCGTGGCTCGGGCTGCTGCTGTTCATTACCAGCCTCCTGATCCCCAGCGACGGCTACGTCGGGGAAGGTCGATTGAATTGGGCGATTTTGAGTGCTGTCTCCGGCGAGCGATTCGACCTCGTATCCTGGGAGATGCAGGCGATCGGACAGAAGGTGCGTGATCTGGTCCGGCCACCCGGTGCAGCGCTTTCGCCCGATGAAGAGCACGACCTCGTCCTGGAATATATGAGCGGCGTGCGTCGCAGCAACGAACTCTCGGGGGCAATCGAGGATGCAGCTGCGGGCGTAGGCGGGGGGGACCTGGTAACAAAGCAGGCGGAACTGCAAAATGAGCTGGACCAACTACGAGTATCTCAGGCGGCGCGCCGGCCCGCAGTCGAGCGCATACTTGAGGAACAAGTTGCGAGCGTGCTGCTTGAACTCGGCTTCACTACCGTTGGCAAGGTGTTCCCGCCAGTCAGCTTCCAGTTCACCGAAAGCCCCAATTTTCTGATCATTTCACCCAGGGATCACATTCGCATCGAGGAAAGCGTACATCTCGACCCAACCATGCCCCTGGAAAAGATCCAAGAGATCGAAGACGAGGTGGCGACAAAGACGGATCGCAGCACCCTCATCGAGGGCACGGGCGGTTTCTCATCCTACCCGACGATGGTGCTCCAATCCTCGTCACTGAGCTGGGTGATCGACACGGTTGCGCATGAGTGGGCCCACACTTACCTGACGCTACGCCCGCTGGGGTGGAACTACAACAGCAGCGGGGGCATGCGCACGATCAACGAGACCGTCGCGTCAATCTTCGGCGGCGAAATCAGCCGGATGGTTATAGAGAAGTACTATCCAGACCTGACCGGGCCATTCTCGTGGCCGCGGCCCCTGTCTATGGCTCCGGACTGGCTGAGCACCAGGCCGGTGGAGCCGGCGTTTGAGTTCGGCGCATTCATGCGGGAAACGCGGCTGGAGGCGGACAAGTTGCTGGCGGCGGGCAAGGTCGCTGAGGCAGAACTCTACATGGAAGCGCGGCGGCTGGAACTGCTGGAGCAGGGTTACGGAATCCGCAAGCTGAATCAGGCCTATTTCGCTTTCCATGGTTCATATGCCGTGGGCACGAGTGCTACCGACCCAATCGGTGGCAAGCTGCCGCGCGTTGCGGCTGCGCGCTAGAAACCTGCCGGAGTTCGTGCGAATCGTCGCACGGTTCAACGATGCGACGGACCTGGATGCTGCACTAACTTCATAGTCACCCGCCAGACCGCAACTTTGCTCCTTCAAGGCTTCTCGCGCGCCCTCGACACCCACGGTTCCTCTGGATCGTCCATGAGCGACGCGCGGCGAATGGCAGACGAACCGAACTTGGCGCGGATGCGGTCCAGCGCGGCGTCAAGTTGAGCCTGGCGGTGATCCTCCTGCTCAAACAGGCGAAGCTGCCGGCCGGGCTGCACCAGGTTGGAGCCGCCGACGCCCACCAGACGCAGGGGACGGCGATCCCAGGCCTTTTCGAAGAGTGTGAGCACATGCGCGTAGATGACGGGACCGCTGTCCACGGGGTCAGCAGGGGTAGCCTGGCGGGTCAGGGTTGAGAAATCGCCGTAGCGCAGCTTAAGATTGATCGTCCGTGCCTGAAGATTATATCTACGCAGGCGCCACGCCACCTCGTCGCTCAGGCGGAGCAGCTCGCGGCGCAACACTTCAGGGTCACGGATGTCACGCGCAAAGGTCTCTTCCCGGCTGATCGACTTGGCCTCGTGCTCCGGTGTGACTGGGCTATCATCGACCCCATGGCTGCCGCGGGACAGGCTCTCGCCCGCGGCAGCGCCAAAGCGTGCGATCAGTTCCTCACGTGGGACACGCGCCAAGTCACCCACGGTCGTGATATTCAAGCGCGCAAGTTCGCGGCCCATCACCTCGCCCACGCCCCACAGTTTGCGAATAGGCAGCTGCGCCAGAAAAGCAGCCTCTTCACCCGGCGGGACGACGGTGATACCGTGCGGTTTGCGGAAGTCGCTCGCGACCTTGGCCAGCAACTTGTTTGAGGCCACACCAAGCGAGGCAGAGAGCTTCAGTTCGGCTTCGATGCGATCCTGGATCGTGCGGGCGAGCTGAGTCGGAGGCCCGTAGTGAGGTTCCGTACCCGTAACATCGAGGAACGCCTCATCGATAGAAATTGGCTCGAGGAGGGGCGTATAGTCGCCCAGAACAGCCATCACCCGATCGGACATCTCGGCGTAACGCCCGCGATGTCCGGAGACAACAATAAGTTGGGGACAGCGACGCAAAGCTTCAGCCGTAGGCATGGCTGAGTGAATGCCGAATTTCCGCGCCTCGTAGGAGGCCGATGCGACGACCCCGCGCACCTCCGGCCGACCACCAACGATCACCGGCTTGCCCGACAGAGAAGAGTCGTCCAGGCGCTCGACGGCGACGAAAAACGCGTCGAGATCGATGTGGATAATCGCGCGTTGCGGCATCTGAGTCCTGCCGGGGGTGACTACCTGACACCCCCGGACTCATCGAGTCTACTCTGGCTTGACCGCGGCGTAGATCAACCCGCCGAGCGCGCCAAGCGCCGCTCCCATGATCAAGCCCACGGGCAAACAACACAGCCCGGCGATGCCGGTGATTGTGCCCGTGTTGAGAAATTGGCTGGGATCCAAGCCGGCTTGTTCGAATTGCTGCAACATCTCGGGCGGCAACCGGTTGATAATCGCCGCCGTGCCACCCTGCGTCGCGAGAGCAACCGGCGTGAGGATCAGGCTAACGAGGCCGCTGGCAAGGCTGGCAATGAGACCTGCGAGCGCGCCCTGCCCCGCGGCAGGACCGGTATCGCGGCGGGGAAGCATCAACGCCGCGGCCAACCCACCCACGCCAAGGTAGGCCAGGAATTGCAGCGGAAAGGTCAGACAGCTCAGGAAGGGTACCATATTCATGAGGCTGAGCACGATCATGATGCCAGCGCCGATCAGGCCTGCTTTCAACCAAGGTCTCATCACTCTCTCCTTGTGCAAAAATGGACGGTCATACAAGAGACTATAGCAGTCGAACGCGGCCTTGTCAACGCGTTCGGCGCCGCAGCTAGCACGACCACATCGCAATTGCGCCACAATCGGGCGTCAGATATATAATCATTACTCGAATCTTAGTCAGGCGGTATCATCCATGTCTGTTGCAAGCGAAGGCGACATCGTCCTTCTGGTCAGCCCCGACGGCAAGCATTACCTCATCCGGCTCAAGCCAGGTGACATGTGGTCTTCGCACAAGGGCAACATCTTCCACGACGATATCATCGGCAAGCCACTCGGCCGCACACTCTACACACACAGCGGTGCGGGATATCTGGCACTCGAGCCCTCGACTCACGATCTGATCCACGAGGTGCCGCGCACCACTCAGATTATTTACAGCAAGGATGCTGCACAAATCGCGCTGCGCCTCAGCCTGTATCCTGGCCGCACGATCGTGGAGGCCGGAACAGGCAGTGCAGGTCTCACCCTGGTCCTGGCGCGCGCGGTCATGCCAACAGGTCGCGTGTACAGCTATGAGACGCGCGCAGAGTCGTTCGATATGGCACACGATAACCTGGACGATCTGGGATTGCTTCCCTACGTGACCCTCTACAACGAGGATATCTCCGGGGGATTTCACGAACGCGAAGTCGATGCGGTATTTCTGGACCTGCGCGAGCCCCAGTTATTCCTGGACAATGCGTGGACCACCCTTAAGGGGAGCGGCTTTTTCGGTGCGTTGGTGCCGACGGCCAACCAGGCGATGGCGTTGATTGAGGGGTTGCAAGCGCGCCCCTTCGGTGACATCTTGATGGAAGAGATCTACCAGCGACCCTGGAAGACAGTCCCAGGCCGGCTGCGCCCCGAAGACCGGATGATCGCACACAGCGCATTCCTGATTTTTGCGCGAAAGATCGAGGCGGGCGACGAGTCGCTCACCTGGATGCCAGACAAAAGGCGCCGTGCGTACAAGGGCAAGCTGGCAATGGCGGAACGGGAGAAGCAGGACGCCATGAACGCTGAGCTAAACAGCGCTGCTAACGAACGCAGGCACCCGAACCTGCCCCAAGATGTAATGCGAGAGGAAAACGACGAACAGAGCTCTCTCTGATGTTTCGGTGATCGTCCGCCTATCCGTTTCGGCCGGCGGGGGATGCGGCGCGCCGCTTCATCACGCGTGCGCCCAGCAGACCCGCGCACAGCAATGCGCTCACCCCGCCGAATAGCAGCCCCTGGGGCGGAGTCGAAGCGGCAGAATCCGGCGCAGTGGCCACCGGCGCAGCCGTGGCTCGTGGGCGCGGAGGAAGCGTTGACGACGGCGTGACGCTTGGGGTGGCGGTATCCTGGGGCGTCGGGGTGATCGTGGCTGTTGGGGTGTCGGTTGGCGTGGACGTTGGCGAAGGCGTGGCCGAAGCAGTCGGTTCGAGCGTGGCCGTTGCAGATGGCGCCGGAGTCGCCGTTGCCGGGCGACGAGTTGATGTAGCGGCCGCCGCTACCTCCTGAACTGGCGCCGGCGCAGGTGGTAGATCGGTCGGCAGGGCGACGACGGGAGCGGTGTCCTGGTACAAACCAACGGCGTCGATGAATATCTGGTTCGCGCCGGTCGAGTAGTTGTGATCGACCCACACATACACGGTGACTGTCGTTCCACGGGCCATGGCAGTCACGTCGATATTGGAGTGTTTGGGATTACGTACGCCGTCGGGATTGCTGTCGTTGAGCACCGTGCCCGGTCCACGATGCATGGGCCCCCAGACGATGTTCGGAGAGTTCGGGTCGGTCCCCCCGGTGGGGTCGATACCCAACCGCCGGCCAAACGCGTCGGGTTCCGTCGGTGCACCCCAGCCCATGGATGCACGATAGGTGGCGCCCGGCGTCAGTCCGCCCACCTGGGTGAAGATGCCGGCGACAAATACACCGCCGTCGGACCATATCCGCAGGCTCGGTGCACCCCAGTAAGTGTCAACATGGGGATCCATGGAGAGGCCACCGGAGATCACGAATGGCGTCCAGCCCGCTGGCGTCTGGCCTTGGGCTGAGGGCACGAACTGATCCATGCCGCAGTTTGGGATCAGGTTGCCGGGAGCGCACCCGTGGCCACCAGGGCCGCTGGCATGTGACGGTGACTCGTGGGAAGTGAGGACAAGCAGGACGAGTAACACGACCGCCGTCCTGAAAAGAGTGTTCAGCGGTTTGATCACTGCACAAGTATAGCCCAGGAAGGATAAGGCGCCAAAATGAGAAGGTTGAGAGAGGCAAAACTGATCATTAGCTTCGTAGCCATCGTCCTTGCGCTGTCCGCATGCCAACCCTTGCCTGTGTCAACTCCCTCAGGTGCAGCCGCTCCCACAGAGCCGCGGTCCGGTGGTGTGCTACGCTATGGACTCACTCTGCCAGTTTCCGGCATAGACCCCCATGTACACGCCAGCTCGGAGCTGACCATTGCGCTGAGCGGCGTGTATGATACGCTTGTGGTGCAGGCGCCTGATGGGACGTTTCACCCCTCGTTGGCCGAAAGATGGGAAGTCAGCGAAGACGGCACAACTTACACATTCTTCCTCCGGAAGGGAGTGAAGTTCCACGATGGGACCCCCTTCAATGCCGCGGCGGTCGCGGCGAACCTGGCACGCGTGGCTGACCCTGCGACCAAGTCGCAGAAGGCGGTCTTCCTGCTGGGTCCTTACGCCGGCTCCGAACAAATCGACGAATATACCATCCGCATCAAGCTAACGAAGCCGTACTCACCGCTGGTTGATGGACTGAGCCAGACTTATTTGGGAATGGCCTCGCCCGCGGCGCTGGCTCAGTGGGGTGACCAATATCAGTTACACCAGGTGGGCACCGGCCCCTTCAGGTTCGTGAGTTATCAGGAGCGACAAACTCTCGTGATCGAACGCAACCCAGATTATGCGTGGGCGCCTGCAATCCGGGGGCGGCAGGGACCTGCGTACATCGATCGGGTGGAGTTCCGCTTCTACGCAGATGCAGCAACGCGGCTTCCCGCGCTCCTTGCAGGCCAAGCCGACGTGATGGGCGAGCTGCCGACGACAGACGCGCAACAATTGGCTGGCGGCGCCAACGCGACGCGCTTCGGACTGTATCCCGTGGCTATCCCAGGACAGTCTGTGCAGTTCTTCATGAATACCACAATGGCTCCACTGGATGACGTGCGCGTACGCCAGGCGCTGCTCTACCTGGCAGACCGTGCCGCGCTGGTGAAGGCGGTCTTTGGGGAGTACTCACCCGTTGCTACGGGCCCCCTCACCGCTGTGACGCGATGGGCACTCGGACCGGTCTTGAGCGCGCCCCCGTATCCCCACGATGAAGCCAAGGGCAAGGCACTGCTGGCTGAGGCGGGTTGGACCGACTCGAACGGCGACGGCGTGCTCGACAAGGGCGGAGATAAGCTGGTCCTAAAGGGCATTCTGATGAGCTGGGGCGAATTGCCCGCCATCGGGACAATCTTGCAGGCGCAGTGGAAGGCAGCCGGTGTCCAGTTGGACCTGGAGCAAATGCCCTACCCGGCCGCGCTGGAGGCAGGACGCAAGGGCACCCATCACCTGATCCCCTTCAGCAACTCCGGCACGGACGCCTCTCTGCTGCGGACGTTCTTTCACAGCACCAACATCGGGGGATTCAACTGGGCGCGGATTTCCGACACGTCCGTCGACGCGGCACTCGATGAGGCGGAGCGCCTGAGCAAGCCTGAGGAACGCGGCCAGCGCTATCTCGAAGTCCAACGTCGCGCAGTGGATCAGGCATGGATTCTGCCCGTACGCGATCCTGTGAACCTGAACGCCGCATCAAAGCGCGTCCAGGGGCTGGTCTATGACGTACAAGGGTGGGTTCCCGTACTCTACAACGCCTGGCTGAAGGAGTAAGACAGTCGGAATTGCCGTGCAATGAGTGATAGTCCGTCCTCCTTTTTCCTGTTCTTGCGCAGGCGCCTCCTGGTGGCAGCGTTGACGCTTCTCGGCGTCGCCACCGTCGTCTTTGCGCTGGTGCGCCTGCTGCCCGGTGATCCAGCAGAGACGATGCTGGCGCGCGCGGGCGCAGGACCCGAGGCTGTGGCCGCGCTGCGGGTTGAGTTGGGCCTGGACAGGCCCCTGTCGGAACAATACCTCACCTGGCTTGCCGCCACAGTGCGAGGCAACCTGGGCCAGAGCCTGCTCAACGACCGGCCAGTGACGGAGCTCATTGGCGAGCAGTGGCGCTCCACCGTCATCCTGGCGCTGGTTGCCTTCGCCTGGGCTGTCGTGCTCGGTGTCGGGCTAGGCGTGACTAGTGCGCTCTATCCCCGTCGCTGGCCTGATCGAATCGCCACCACGCTCGCCGTAGGCGGAGTGGCGGTGCCCGTATTCTGGTCGGGCCTGCTACTCATCTGGTTTCTCAGCATTGTCCTCGGCTGGCTGCCGCCACCCACCGGATCGCCGGCCAGTGCATTGTTGCCCGGCGTGGTCCTGGGCTATGCGGCAGCGGGCCCCATTGCACGCCTGACCCGCGCCAGCCTGCTCGACATCCTGGGGCAACCCTACATCACGGCTGCACGCGCCAAGGGGCTGACCTCTCGCCAGGTGCTGTGGGGCCATGCCGCGCGCAATGCGGCCATCGCCGTGTTGACCATCGCTGCACTACAGCTAGGTTTCTTGCTTGGCGGTGCGGTCGTCACGGAGACCGTCTTCAACAGGCCCGGCCTCGGCCGCTTGTTGGTCGACGCCATCCTTTGGCGCGATTTACCCCTGGTGCAGGGTGTAACACTAGTTATCGCCACGGTCTATGTCGTCATCAACCTGATCGTCGACTTGCTGGCCGGCTGGCTTGACCCGCGCGTGGGGTGGCACTGATGCCACCCCGCGCCAACAAAATAATCCCGCTACGACGGCGCGCTCGCGGTCCCGCTGATCATCGTGCTTGGTCTGGCCCTGGCCGTGCTACTCGCGCCAATTCTTGCTCCTTATGAGCCGGACCAAACCGATCTCACCTCACAGTTGCAGCCGCCATCGGCTAATCATGGGCTGGGGACCGATTTCTACGGCCGTGACCTCTTGACCCGCTTGCTCTATGGCGGGCAGGCGACGTTGACAGTCGCGATCGGGGCGGTCATCCTCGCCGCGACTGCAGGCAGCGTGGCAGGTCTGCTGGCAGGCTCGACCCAGGGCTGGCCTGCACAAGTGTGGACAGGCATCTTCGACCTGATGCTGGCTTTCCCTGCACTGCTGCTGGCATTGATGGTCGTGGCGGTGCTCGGGCCGGGATTGCCTGCGCTTGGCCTGGCGGTCGGCATATCCAGCACCCCCGTTTACGCCCGTCTGGTCCGAAGCCTTACGTCCACCCTGCGCAGCGCACCCTTTGTGGAATCTGCGCGGGCGCTTGGCGGGGGTCCCCTCCACATTATCTTTCGTCACCTGGTCCGAAATGTTGCCCGGCCGGTCCTGGCGCTGACGACGCTGGACCTGGGCCGGGCAATCATCAGCGTCGCTGCTTTAGGTTATCTTGGACTGGGCGCCTCACCCCCGCAAGCTGAATGGGGGTTGATGCTCTACGAGGGGCGCGGGTACATGACCAACGCCCCATGGGCCAGCCTCGTACCGGGCCTCGCCATCACGGCCACCGTTCTGGGAGTCACACTGCTTGGCGATGCATTGACGGAATAGCGCAACAAATTACGGCAAAGTGATTGAACCCTACGAACTGCGCTCGTCCCACCCGAAGTGACCGATAATTTGACACATGTCCCCAAATCCGTATAATGCCCTTCGTTCGTGGCGGATTCGTCTAGAGGCCCAGGATATCGCCCTCTCAAGGCGGAGACACGGGTTCGAATCCCGTATCCGCTACCACGCAAAGCCCCGGGGAGGTGGATTCCCCGGGGCGTTTTGTTTGTCCGATGGCATTTTCTGAGTGATCGAGCAGCGCATTGCTTCCTTCAATGATCAGCATCCAAAATCGAGATAACTTCTTCCGGGCCCATGGCCGTGCGCGGGTGCACGAGCTATTTGCACGGCTGGGCGGCAAACCAACATCGTTGCTGCCGTTCGAAGTGTTGGCGTCCATTCTCAAGGGCTACCAACAGGTGCCCCTGCCTGAGACAGAGATGGTCCCGCTGAACAAGATCGTCGGATCCGTTGGCCGCTACAATGACTTCACTCGCGATTTCCTGCCCAAGAACGTTGCTATGGGCGACCGGTGGGCGCGTGTCGAACAGGCGATGGAAAGCCTCGAAGGCACACCCCCCATTGAGGTCTATCGCATCGGCGACGTATATTTCGTGGCCGACGGAAACCACAGGGTCTCCGTGGCGCGAGCATCTGGCTTAGATGCGCTTGAGGCGCATGTGACCGAGATACCCAGCGCCATCGATCTGGAGCCGGGTGACACCCTGGATGTGGCCATTATGAAAGCCGAGCGTGCCCGTTTCCTGGCGGAGACAGGGCTCGCCGAACGAGTCCCGGTCGTCGACATGTACCTCACCCGACCAGGGGGTTTCATCAAACTGTTGGAACATGTTCATCTCCATCGGCGTTTACTCTCCCAAGAGCAGGAGAGCGAGGTCACCCTAGAGGATGCAGCGGAAGACTGGTATCATACTCGCTATCTACCAATCATCGAAGCCATCCGGGATCGTCAGTTGTTGCGACGATTCCCTGACCGGACCGCGGCCGATTTGTATGTGTGGATCTGGAACTACATCGTTGAGACCTACCGGCGTGTCGGAGAAAAGATTCCGCCTCAAGAGGCTGTGGCGGCGTTGGAAGCGGCCGCGCCTTCTCCGTTCCAGCAGGCTGTGCAAGGCCTGATGAACCGCATCACCGAAATCTCGCGGTCCATCGGTTCTGGCGGCGAACGCGTCCCTGACTGGGTCACGCAGACCCCCGAATGGGGCGACGGATCCCTAAGCGAATTGGCCGAATCAGTGAGGGAGACGCAAGTTGATGACTGAGCCTATTGAGAAAGGCGCACCGCCGCAGGCCACGCGCATCCTGCTCATCCGCCACGGCGTTAATGACTACGTGAAGAAGGGACTGCTTGCTGGGCGGACGCCGGGGGTTCACTTGGACGAAGAAGGGCAGAAGCAAGCCTTCATGCTTGCCGAAAGGCTGGGCTGCGAAAAAATCGCCGCTATCTACAGCAGCCCAATCGAACGATGCCAGGAGACTGCCGGCCCTGTGTCTGCACGCCTGGGATTGCAACTCTGTACGCTTGACGACGTTCAAGAGACAGATTGCGGCGACTGGACCGGCCAGGCTCTCGAGGAACTGCGCAAGGCTGAGATATGGCAGCAGGTGCAGTACAGCCCATCGACATTCCGCTTCCCCAACGGCGAGAGTATGTCAGAAATCCAGGCTCGCATGGTAGCGGTGTTGGAGCGACTGCACCGACAGCACACGAGTGAGACCATCGTCGTGGTTTCGCACAGCGACCCTATCAAGCTGGCGGCGGCGTACTACCTGGGGATGGCGCTTGACTTATTCCAACGATTGGAGGTATCGCCAGCGTCGATATCCGAGTTGGACTTCAGCCCGCTACGCGTGCGTCTGATCCGCTTGAACGACTGCGCACACATACCATCCGTATCTTGCGTTTAGAGAGATTTCGATTAGATTAATGTATATGACAGATTTACTCCCATCCTACGCCGCACTCCCCTATTACGAGGGGGATGACGTATATCCCGTTACCCGCATCACCGCAGGCGCGGTGGGTGTGTTTGGCCGCCGTACTTTTGTCCTGCAAGCCTTCTTTGGCTCCGAGCCATTCTGCTGGGTAATCGAGAAGGATCAGGCAATGGCGCTCAGCAAGGCGATCCCGGAGCTTCTGGATGACGTACGAATCGAGTTCCCCGAGTTGGGCGAACCATTGGTGGCAGCTGCGCCCAATCTCACCCTGGTCGAACCTTTGCAGCCGCTCTTCCGAGTCGGCAGCATCGGCGTGGAGTATGATCGATTGCATGATCTGGTGATCTTCACCTTGGTGGACGCCGACACAATGACCGGCGAGGGCGAGGAAGAACTGATCGATGCCGACGCTGAGCCACCCGAACATCAAATATACACAACGCGTGGTCAGGCTAAACTACTGGGTGAACAGGCTGAGAAGACCGTGGTGGCAGGACGCCTCCTGTGCCCGAGTTGCAGCATGCCGATCGACGAATTCGGCCACTTCTGCCCGCCGGCCAACCCACGGACCCGCCGCGGCGGAGAAATCGTGCATTGATCATGGCGCGCCGGCAACGCCCTGATTGCATTGTACCCTGGGCGACAAGTGATACGGAGACTGATACTCTGCTCGATCTGCTTGGCAAGGGAAAGCTTGTGCTGGCCGGCTTGATGCCGTGGAGTTCTAACTACACCTTCCTAGGCACGGTGTCGGACACATCAGGAACCCATTTGCAGATCATTTATAAACCCATCCGTGGCGAACGACCCCTCTGGGACTTCCCCCGCGGCAGCCTGGCCAAGCGTGAGGTGGCTGCTTACGTCGTGTGCCGCGGCCTGGGCTGGGATTTCGTCCCGCCTACCGTCCTTCGCGGTGGACCGCATGGCCGGGGTTCACTTCAGCTATATGTCGAGTGCGACCCGGACGCACACTTCTTCACCATTCGCGAGGACCCGGCTTTCAGACACAGCCTGCAGGCGCTGGCCCTCTTCGACATCATTACGAACAACGCGGACCGCAAAGGTGGCCACTGTCTCCGCGCCGGCGACTCCTGTGTTGTGGCAATCGACCAGGGACTGTGCTTCCATGTTGAACCCAAGCTGCGCACTGTGATCTGGGATTTCGCCGCCGAGCCTATTCCCCCTGATCTGCTTGATGACCTACGCACGCTCCAAGAGGATCTGCAGCGTCCGGAAAACGAAACACTCGCGCAACTCCGGGAGTTACTGTACGACGGTGAGATCAAGGCGCTGCGAGAGCGCCTTGACATATTGCTCGATGCCGGATGCTTCCCCGCCCCCCCTGAAGATCGCCGCCCCTATCCCTGGCCCCTGGTTTAGCTGCGCGCCCACCCGAATCGGATTATCATTCGTCTCCGTGCACCCGGCCACGCGTCTGCTTTCGCTGCGACCGCACGCGCTTTTCCGCCAGTCGCGCTTCACGAGCAGCTTTGGAAGGCTTAGTCGCTACGCGGTGCTTGCGTTGGCGTAATGCGTTCGCTAGTAAGGCTTGAAATCGCTTCACCGCCTGTTCGCGATTCTCAAGTTGGCTCCGCGTCGTCGCACTGACTACACGCAAGACCCCATGTCCGTCGATTTGACCGCCCAGACGCGCCAATATGCGCGCCCGCTGCTCTTCACTGAGAGATGGCGAGTTTGCGACATCGAACAGCAACTCCACGCGCGTATCGCTGCGCTGTACATGCTGCCCGCCAGGACCGCTGGAGCGGCTGAAACGAAAAGACAGCTCACTCTCAAGGATCGCGAGTTGCCCATTAATCACCACCGTGGTCCGCAGATCGTCCGTCTCAGCCAGCTCATCCACGATATTCGCCTCAAAGCACATTTTTGAGATCGCACGCGCGAACAGACGCCCGGGCCAGTATTGTCCGGGCGTCTGTTACCCCTCAACGCGGCGCGCCGCCTACAGCTTCGTGGCGCTGAAGCAGAGCTCCGCTACACCCGCTTGCTCGAAGAATTCAATAGTCCAAGTGTGCCAGCCGGCGGGGATCCACACATCCACGAAGAAGCCGCGCACTGCCTGCTCGCGCCATTCGTTCAGCACCAAAGCCCCGTCGACATAGACCCGCACGCCGTCATCCGTCCTCACCGCAACGCGGTACGTTCCGCCAACCGCGTTCGAGACCGTCGTCCAGCGTGCAGAGAAGTAGTCCGGCGTGACCTGTGGCGCGGGCGAGCCCCAGCCCCAGTTGTAGCACGGCCGGCCTTCGGGCCGATTCAGGACCACCGGTCCGGACAGATCCATGCTGTTATAGTAGGTCGCATTCCAGGCCCCATAGGGGGGTTTAGGCCATGGCTGGGGGTGCGGCTGCGGGTGTGGACCCGGTTGTGGGTGCGGCTGTGGACACGCACGGTAGATCACCAGTGTCTGTCCCACATAGATGCGGTCGACGTTCCAGATGTTGTTCCACCGCTGAAGCTGGGCCACGGTCACGCCGTAGCGATAGGCAATCCGGGTAAGATTGTCACCTCGCGCCACGCGGTGGTACACAGAACAGGTCGTCGCCCCCTGACTAGTGCTCGCAGCGCTCGAAGACGCCGGGGCAGCCCCCGCCGCAGGGACGAGCACAGCGGTCAGCAAGAGGATGACGACCATGAGGGCGCCAAACCGGCGCATCGAGGGTGTGGACATTGTGCGCTCCTTTCGCCTGACTTCTTACTAATAAAGACGTTGCCGCTGACAGGACGTTCCCATCCTTTTGGGCCTTTGACAGGCCCCCGTCGCGTATGCTATTATACGCGCATGTTACGGATTTTTCTACCACTAACTCTAACCTATTATTATGCGGGGGGCAACTGCCCCCATTCCGCCTGACACACGGGCGACACGCCGGTTCAGCACCTGTGGTGCCTTCCCGCAGCGTGGCGTTTGCCACGCTGTTTCGTTTGCGTGAGACTCTCGCGTAATACTTATCGACAATTATACAACACTTTCTTTTGGAGCGCAAGAGGATGAATGCCCCAAAATCAGTTCATGAGCAACTTGCGATCCTGATGCGCGGGGTCGAATTCGGCGACGAGACGACCCGTGTCAATATGGAAAACGAACTGCGCCAGCGGCTGACAGAGTCGGTACGCGACAGCAAGCCCCTGCGCGTCTACTGCGGCTTCGACCCAACCAAACCCGACCTGCACCTGGGTCACACTGTGCCCATGCGCAAGCTGGCGCAGTTTCAGGAACTAGGGCATGAAGTTATCTTCCTGATTGGCACCTTCACCTCGTTGATCGGCGACCCAAGCGACAAGACCACCGCGCGCCGCCAGCAGACCGAGGAAGAGGCGCGCGATCACGCCAAGACATACGACCGACCAGGCATGGAACATCCTGGACCCTGAGAAGACCCTGGTCATGTACAACGGCGACTGGTTGTCGAAACTGACCTTCACCGACATCATCGGCTTGGCTTCCAACTTCACGGTGCAGCAATTCCTGGTGCGCGAGAACTTCGCTCTGCGCTTCGAGAAGGGCGAACCGATCTGGCTGCACGAGTTCATGTACGCCCTGATGCAGGGATACGATGCGGTCGCCATGAAGACGGATATCCAGATCGGCGGCACAGATCAGCTCTTCAACCTGATCGCCGGTCGCAAGCTGATGGAGTCGTTCGGGCTGCGACCCCAGACCATTCTCACCTTCCCAATCCTGGTCGGCACGGATGGCGTACTGCGTATGACCAAAAGCACAGGCAACCACATCGGCATCAGCGAGGCGCCCGAGGTGATGTTCGGCAAAGTGATGAGCATCCCAGACAACGCCATGCGCAACTACGCGGACCTGGTGACTCGCTGGTCGCCGGATGAAATCCGCGAGAAGTTCGCCGCGTTAGAACGGGGCGAACTGCACCCGCGCGACCTGAAGATGCAGCTGGCATTTGAGATCGTCGATATCTTCCAGGGTCCCGCGGCTGCCGAGACAGCGCAGGAACACTTCCGCAAGGTCTTCCAGCAGCGGGAGCTGCCGTCCGAGATGCCCGAGTTGCGGCTTCTACAACCCATCAGCTTGCTCGACTTGCTCACCAATGCCGGCCTGGCGCCCATCCAAGAGCGAGGGGCGGCGCCTGGTGCAGCAGGGCGGCGTCAAGCTCGACGGCGAGCGCGTCGAAGACTTCAACGTGACCATAACTCCCGCGGGCGAGCATGTGCTCCAGGTGGGGCGCCGCAAGTTCTTGAAGCTCATTGCGTGACAACCTCACGAGATAAAGGAGTCAGAGTGTCACCATCTTTCCACGGTCTGCGTACACGCAGCCTCACCAACGGCCGGCTCAATCTCGAATACCTCGATGAAGCTGGCCCGCGCATCGTCCATCTTTCGCGTGCCGGTACAGACGAGAACCTTATGGCCGAAGTCCCCGACATAGGCATCCCAACCGCCTACGGCACGTTTCGGCTCTACGGGGGGCACCGACTGTGGCACTCTCCGGAGGCAATGCCGCGCTCGTACGTGCCCGACGACGGGGGCTGCATCGCTGAGCTGATCCCCGATGGCGTGCTGTTATCAGGACCCGTCGAGACCCCGACGGGCATCAAAAAAAGCCTCCGGGTCCAATTGGCGCCCGACCGTGCCGCGGTCACCGTCACACACCGGCTGGAAAACTGCGGTTCCTGGCCGGTGGAGCTCGCTCCGTGGGCGATAACCCAACTTCGACTGGGCGGCGTGGCCATCTTCCCACAAACGCAAGGCAAGCTCGACGGGCCCGGCCTGCTGCCCAACCGCAACCTGGTGCTGTGGCCCTACACTCGTCTTGCTGACCCGCGGCTCAGCCTTAACGACGACCTCTGCCTGCTTCATGCTGATCCGGACGCACATCCGGTCAAGATTGGTTACCTTAACCGTGCAGGCTGGGCGGCGTATCTGACCGGCGGAGTGCTCTTCGTGAAGCGCTGGACGCCTCAGCCCGAGGCCGAGCACGTCGATTTCGGCTGCAACTGCGAGAGCTACTGCAACGACCGGTTCATCGAGGTCGAGACCGTGGGCCCACTCGCATCTTTGGCCCCTGGCGAAACGGCAACGCACATGGAAGAGTGGGAACTACTCAGCACTGAAGGCATCGCGCCGACGCTGGACGGAGTGCGTGAGTTGGTGACGCAGCTTGGCCTCATGTAGAGCTCATACAGGCTAGACCCCCGACACGCGCGGGCATGCAGAGACACGGAGTCGCGGCGAGCAGACGGCTTTCCACAACTCCGTGTCTCCCTCTTGACAATTCCCTCTCTGCGTAGTATTATCGCAATCAATCGTAAATATTCGAAACTCATCGGAGCAATATGAAAGATCTGTCCGTCGCCGAGCGGCGACAGGGCATCCTCAACCGGGTCTCCGAAACCGGTCGCGTCTCCGTCGCTGACCTCAGCCAGGCGTTCGGCCTCTCCGAGGTCACGATTCGGGCCGATCTCCAGGCCCTTGCAGAGAGCAATCTGCTCCTGCGCACACACGGCGGCGCGATCGCACTCAATTCCGGCTCCCAGTACCTCTCACTCAACCTTCGACGTCTGCAGCAAACACAGGAGAAGGCCCACATCGGTGCAGCGGCGGCGGCACTTATCCAAGACGGCGACGCCGTCTTCCTCGACTCGTCCAGCACCGCCCTTGCCATCGCCCAATGTCTGGCAGATCGCCGCTACCTCACTGTCGTCACCAATGGCCTGGTCATCGCACAGGAGCTGCTCGCCGCGCCAGGCGTCTCGGTAATCGTGGTCGGCGGAGCGCTGCGTCGCGACACCGCCTCGCTCCTCGGCGTGGACGGCCTGGACATACTCAAACACGTCAATCTCAGCAAGGGCTTCTTCGGCAGCCATGGCATCTCCGCCGAAGAGGGTCTGACCGACGTCAGCGCGGATGAGGCCGAACTGAAGCGGCTGGTCGTGCAAATGGTCCGCGAGGTAGTCGCAGTCGTCGACCGGACCAAGTGGGGCCGCGTCGGTGTGGCATCGTTCGCGGCCGCTCGCGAAATCGACAAAGTAATCACCGACCGCGACGCGCCAAGCGACCTGGTCGAGCAACTCCGCGCCACGGGCGCGGACGTCATATTGGTTTAATCGGAGGCTCTTTGTGAATCAACCCATGCAACCCATCGACACTGTTAAGCTCTCCGCTCTGATCGAGGAGCAGGAGCTGACTAAGAAAGATCTGATGACGTATCTGCGGCAGATGACCGAGATTCGCGCCCTCGAGGAGCAGATCGCCCGCCTCTTGACCAAGGCTTTGCTCAAGGGTGCTTCACATCTCTACGCAGGTCAGGAGGCCGTCGCAGTCGGTGCGGTCGCCGCGCTCCGCAATGACGACCTGATCACATCCACCCACCGCGGCCATGGCCATGGCCACGCGCACGGAGACTCCGCGGCCAAAACCGATGAGGAGAAGCAGGCGCACTACAACAAGATGATGGCTGAAGTACTCGGAAAGTCGGGCGGCTATTGCAAGGGCAAGGGCGGTTCGATGCACATCGCGGACGTATCCCACGGCAACCTGGGCGCGACCGGGATCGTTGGTGGAAACCTTCCCGTTGCGGTCGGCGCGGGTCTCGCCCAAAAGCTCCAGGGGACCGACCGGGTAGTGGTCTGCTTCTTCGGCGACGGCGCATCGAACGAAGGCAACTTCCACGAAGCACTCAACATGGCTTCAGCGATGGATCTCCCGGTTATTTTCGTCGCCGAGAACAACCAGTACGGCATGTCGGTGCCTTGGGCCAACGTGACCAAGCTGCCGGACATCGCGTCCCGCGCATGCGCGTACGGTATTCCTGGCGTCGTGGTCGACGGCATGGATGTAGTGCAGGTGCGCGCGGCGGTGGCCAAGGCGGCAGCGCGCGCACGACGTGGCGAAGGTCCTACCCTGATCGAAGCCAAGACGTACCGTTGGTTTGGTCACAGCCACTCGGACAATCGCGCGTATCGCACTCGAGAGGAAGAGGCGGGCTGGAAGGCGCGCGACCCACTGACCGTGCTCCAGGGCCAACTCGTCGACCTGAAGATGGCGCAGGATGGCGAGCTCGATGCGGTCGAGAAGACGGTCGAGGAAAAACTGGCAGCAGCCATGGTCTTTGCAGACGCCTCTCCTGCCCCCGATCCCAGCGAGCTGGAGACCGACGTTTTCGCGCCCCTGAAGCATACCGCTGAGGACATTCGTGCAGAGACAGATCTGCGCGCTCAGGTCCACCTCGCCGAAAAGGGCGATAAGACGACCGTCCCGATGAAAACGATCGCATACTCCCAGGCGCTGGTCGAGGCCGCGCGCGAGGAGATGCAGACAGACCCATCCGTGTTTATCATGGGTGAGGATGTGGGCCTCTACGGCGGCGCCTACGGCGCGACCCGAGGCCTCTTCGCAGAGTTCGGCGGCAACCGCGTGATTGATACGCCCATTAGCGAGGCCACCATCGGCGGTGCGGCCGTCGGCGCGGCCATGGCCGGCATGCGGCCCATCGCCGAGATCATGTACGTCGACTTCACCCCACTGGCCATGGATCAGATCGCCAACCAGGGCGCCAAGAACCGCTACATGTTCGGCGGCAAAACGAGTGTCCCGATGGTCGTGCGCACGGAGGGTGGCGCCGGCCGCGCCATCGCCGCGCACCATTCGCAAAGCCTTGAAGCGCTGTGGACCCACTTCCCCGGCATTTACGTGGTCATGCCATCAACGCCTTACGACGCCAAGGGTCTGCTGAAATCGGCAATCCGCGACGACAACCCGGTGATGTTCATCGAGCACAAGATGCTCTATAGCGTCAAAGGCCCCGTGCCGGAGCAGGATTATGTCATCCCGCTCGGCGTAGCGGACGTCAAGAGGCCCGGCAAGGATATCACCCTGGTGACCTACTCGCGCATGGTACACCGTGGGTTGGAGGCTGCCGAGATTCTCGCCAAGGAAGGCATCGACGTTGAGTTGGTCGACCTGCGGTCGCTCAAGCCGCTCGACCTGGACACGATCCTGACCTCCGTGAGGAAAACCGGCCGGTTGGTGGGCCTGACTGAGGCTTATGAAAACTCGAGCTTCATCAACGAAGTCATGGCGCTGGTGAACGAGAACGCCTTTGACTACCTGGATGCACCGATGGTGCGCGTTGCAGCGGCCAATGTGCCGGTTCCGCGCGCTGAGGTTCTCGAAGATCTGGCCATCCCGAACGTCAACCGTATCGTGGCCGTGTGCCGGAAGGTGGTGAGCTGATGTCAATCGAGGTCTACATCCCCAAATACGGCCAGACGGTCGAGGAAGTGAAGATCGTCCAGTGGTTCGTTGAGGATGGTGCGACGGTCAAGAAGGACCAGGAAATCCTGGAAATCGAGACCGATAAGACGACCTTCTTCGTTGAATCGGAGGCCGTGGGTGTGCTGCACCGCGGGCCGTACGCCAGCGGAGATACGGTGCCCGTCCTCGAAGTGGTCGCCATCATCGGCAAACCCGATGACAAGTTCATCGCTCACAAAGTCGGCAGCGAATCCACCGAGGTCACAACGAGCACAGAGCTTGCACGAACAACTGGCGCCACTCAGCCCTCTGAGGCCGCGGTGTCCTCTGTAGCAACCACGGTATTCGCCTCGCCCCGAGCGCGGAAGTTAGCAAGCGAGAAGGGAGTCGACGTCACCAGGCTCACTCCCACGGGCGGTGGCGGCGCGCGTGTCGCCGAACGTGACGTTCTTGCTTATCTTGCGAGCACACCCAAGGCGACACCCCTTGCGGAAAAACTTGCTGCTGAAACCGGCATAGATCTCCGCCAAGTCACCGGCACGGGCCCCGGCGGCAAAATCACCCGCGAAGACGTCGCTGCCGCTTCCACTCCCGCGGCACCTGGCACGGTTGCGCCGCCTGCCATCTCAATGCCATCTACGCCTGCCGCGGTTGCACTACCGCCAGCGGATGTAGTCGAGCGCATCCCCCTCAAGGGTATAAGAGCGATCATCGCAGACCGCATGGGCGCCAGCGTTCACACCACCGCACGCGTAACCCTCGTCACCGAGGTCGACGCCACCGAGTTCGTCGCCATGCGCGAGCGGCTCAAGGCCAAGGTGAGCGAGCAATGGGGTTTCGCACCCGGCTACAACGATCTTCTTGCACTGGTAGTCGCCAAAGCGCTCCGCCAGTTCCCTTACATGAACGCACGGCTTGCGCCCGACGCGATCGAGTTGATGGCGCACGTCAACCTGGGCATGGCTGTCGATACTGAAAAGGGCCTGCTGGTTCCCGTCATCCGCGACGCGGACGCGAAATCGCTGCGTGAGTTCGGTGCATTGTTCCGGGATCTGGTTGATCGAGCTCGCAAGGGCCGCTCCCTGCCCGACGACTTGTCCGGGGGCACGTTCACGATCACCAACCTGGGTATGCACGACATTGACGCGTTTACACCCGTCATCAACCTGCCCGAGGCCGCGATCCTGGGTGTGGGACGCATCACCGCGAAGTGGGTTTTCAGGCCCGAGAGTCCATCTGCGCCCGTGTTGCGGCAGATGCTGACGCTCAGCCTGGTATTCGACCACCGTCTCGTCGACGGCGCTCCCGCCGCGCGCTTCCTCCAATGGATCAAGGGTGTGGTGGAAGAGCCGTACCTGCTGGTGGCGTAGGTCCAGCAACCGAAAGGCGCCCCCGGAGGAGAATCTCGTCCGGGGGCGTTCTATTTCAGGAACCGCTCAATATCCGCGACCTCAGCGGCGATGGCCGCTTCAATCTCTTGGGAAAACGGTTCGAAGGGTTCCACGGTGATCGCGACCTTACGGCCGGTGCGATTTGTACGCCAGATGCCCAGGATGCGTCCATCCAGTAGCACCATTGCGGGCAGCATCCCACCGCCTTTGACGCACGACGCGTAGGCGCCGTCCTCGATCAGATCACGCGTTTTGTGGCCAAGTATGTACGTATCGAATGCTGGCAAAAGCCGCACATGAGGCACGCCGCGCGGCTGCTCGTCCAGATCGGTCATGCGCGCCTCTGGAACCCAGGCGGGCCGGCCAGCTACTTCGACCTCCAGCTGGTGCGGGGTGATCGCATCCCACCCGGCGCGCAGATCGCGCACGTTGAGGCCGGACCACGCCGAGAAATCCGCCAGGGTGGCTGGTGCATAAGCCGCAAGGTACCGCTCAGCCAGGAGTCCAAGACCTTGCCGGCGCTCGCCATCCTCCGTGGGGAGGATTGGCGTGCGCAGGAGCCAGTCGCTAAGCAAGACGAAGGTTGGCTTTTCCCCTGGAACGTCTCCGCGATCAGGTCCGAAACAAACTACGCCTTCCAACGCAGCCCGGTACAGCAGGTGTCGCTCGAACCGATAACCAGCGGGGAGACCGGCTGCGGTTAGTGCCTGGACCACTTCTTCGCGCGTCGCCTGTCCGGTGCTGGCCAAATGCTCCCGAATGACCGTCAGCCCGGCGGCATATGTCGCCTCATCCAGCCCCAACTCCCCGCGCCGCCGCGCGGTCGCAGCGAGCAGCGGTGGACCCAACACGGCAAGCAGCCACTCGACGTCGTCCGCCGGAACCAGGTGTAGCGTGCCGCGCATCAACCACGTCCAAATCACGGAGCGATTCGCCAGGCGGCTGCCTTCGCAATCGGCCAAAGCACTGCCTGGAGCGCGCACGCGCACGCCCAGCAGCGCCGCAAACAAATCCTGCGCCTGCAAGCCACATACCTGCCGCGATACAAGCCGGGCGACATCCCCTCCGCCAATCTGGTGCGGTAGGAGCGCCTGCCCTCGCATTCTCAGCCGGAGCGCCTGGTGTATTGTCAAACGGATCGCCATGACTCCCTCACCTAAAGCATTGAATCGACGACCTCACCGGACAAGAAAAAACCACGCGGCAGCCTTGATCGCGTGGCTTTGACCTGTGCTCGTGATGTCCTGCGGCTCTACAGCCCCAGCACGCCCTTGATCAGATTCAGCGAGGACTGCTCCGCGTCAGATACCGCCGTCCCGCCGAACCCCAGGAATCCGCCCTCTTTCCCGGCCGCGGCCGTCTTTTGAGCGGCTTCCCAAACGAGCTGCCGGTATTCGGCCGCGGCCTCATCTCCGGCCTTGCTTTCAACGAGCGCCACAGCGTTGCGGATCGATGCCAGGCCCATCTGTTGTGCTTCCTCGAGGCTTGGCTTCTGCGCCTTCATGGCCTCTCGCCGCGCCTGGGCGATCTTCTTGAACGCTTCCTGCCGCTCCTTTGTCGCAGCCATCACTTCACTGCGAAACGCGGTTATGAACGGTGTCTTCCAGCGGTCCTCGCGCATCACTTCCAGTGCGGCACTTGCCTCTTTGGTCAGGCCGATCGGTCCCGAAAGATCAGAACTCATAATCAGGCCTGAGGCCGCGCTAGCGCCTTCCAAAACGGTGTACCAGTCTTCTGTGGTCAGATCTTTCGGATCCATGATCAGCGTCCTTTCTTCAACAGGTCGCGAATCTCAGTCAGGAGCACGACATCTGCAGGCGGCGCCGCAGTCTCGACCTTCTTGGGCCCCGAAGCCTTGTTGATCGCCTTGACGACCAGGAAGATCACAAAGCCAACGATCAGGAAATTGACGATCGCTTGAATGAACTTGCCGTACGCGACCACCGCGCTCCCCACGGTCGCCGACAGGGCAGCAAAATCGAGACCGCCCAACACGATGCCGACCAACGGCATGATGATGTCGTTAACCAGAGATGTCACGATTGCGCCGAACGCGACGGCGATTACCACCGCGACCGCCAGATCAATCACGTTCCCGCGCAAAATGAACTTCTTGAACTCACTAAGCATAAGAACCTCCTGCAATCAGGGATGAGACATGCCACGGGCTCCACTCGGGGCCATGGGATGCGCGCACGACATCCCGCGCACACGCTTCAGTCACATTATGCGACTCATATGTTACCGTGTCAATTACTTTTCCACCGAAATCATCGCGGTAACCGAAATGCGACCTGAGTTGACGCACCCGGGCTCGTTGAGTTATCATGCCCGGCAAGGAGTAGATCATTATCATGGGTGAAGCGACCCCGACATCCTCCACGGCCATCCGTCGGCGCTCCCAATTCGCGCTTCTCATCAAAACGATGCGACCCAAACAGTGGACAAAGAACGTCTTCGTGTGGGCTGCTTTGGTGGCCGACGTTAAGCTGTTCCGGGTTGAGCCATTCCTGAGCACCCTCGCGGCCTTCGTTCTGTTCTGTCTGATTTCCAGCGCGGTGTACATCATTAATGACCTCGTCGACATGCCAAAGGACCGGCTTCACCCGGAGAAGCGCACCCGGCCACTCGCATCCGGCGCGCTCAACCCCAACATCGCCATCGTTGCCGCCATCGTAATCGTGGTGGGCTGCCTGCCCCTCGCGCTGGCCGTCAGTTGGAAACTCACAGCGATCCTTTACGGTTACCTGCTGTTGATGATCGCGTACACTTTCTGGCTGAAGAACGTAGTTATTGTCGACGTGATGACCATCGCGGCAGGTTTCGTGCTCCGCGTCGGCGCAGGCGTGGCCGTGGTCAACGCCGAGCGGTTCTCGCCGTGGCTCTACGTCTGCATGGTGCTGCTAGCGCTCTTCCTGGGACTGGGCAAACGTCGCCAGGAGATCGTGCTGATGAATGAAAACGGCGCCAGCACGCGGAGGATCCTGGCCGAGTACAATCTCCGGTTCGTGGACGAGATGCTGTCGCTGGTGAGCGCGAGCACGGTCATGGCCTACGCCACCTACACTTTCTCTGCGCCCAACCTGCCGCCAAACCACTCAATGATGCTGACAATCCCCTTCGTCCTCTACGGCATTCTCCGGTACTTGTATCTGATCCACGTGAAGGGGGAGACGGACCCGCCGGATGTGGTGGTGCTGAAGGATCGCCCGCTTCTGGTTGATGTCGTACTTTTCGGGGCGGTGGTGTTCCTGGTGTTCTACATACTCTAGAAAAAAGCTCCCTGAGCCATGAGACTCCGGGAGCCCTATAATCAAGACCCGACCTTCGAGATTTCCGAAACCTCGAAAGTTACCACCCTGCATAGTTACTCTGTAACCTGCTCCTGCTTGGGCTTACGAGTCCTGCGCTTGGGCGCCTGACCGATTGCCTCCGGCATGGTGCGCACTGCATCGGGCTGTTGGGCCTTGGGTTTGCGCGGTGCACTCGATGTCGGTGCACGGGGAACTGCGTCGGGCGAGCCAGACCCTGCAACCGCCGGCGCGGTGACAGGCATTGGGACTAAATCGCCAGCCCCGCCGCTCGCGGCCGGCGCAGATTCGGGTTTTTTCTTAGTCCGTGAGCGACCACGCGGTCGAGGAGCCGCCGGTTCAGGGATCGCGGCTTCGACGTGATCCTGCGGTGGCACCGACTGAGCAAGGACTGTCGGGAGCGCTACGGCCTCGGCCTTTGGTTTGCGCGTTCGACTACGCGGCTTCTTGGCCGCCGGAGCTTCTGGTGCGGCCGGCGCCACGACAATCTGCTCGCTCGCTGGCGCTGCGATTGTCTCGGCAGGAACCACAACAGCGCCCTCAGCTTCCTCGACCTCAGGCCGGTCGCCCTTACCCCGACCGCGACCACCGCGGCGGCCTCGCCGCGAGCGTGATTTCACAGCCGTTTCCGGCTCACGGTCGCCATTCTCGGGGGGAGCCAGGATATCAGTTGCCTCAGGGGTTTCAGCTTCTCGCTCGTCCTCAGGTTCTTCGGCAATGACAATGAGTGGAGGAACTGTCCCCATCTCGCCTTCAGGGCGATCTTCCTCAAGCAGGAATTGGGACCACGGGCCAGTCATGCCATCAGCAGTCACGCCATAGAAGACGCGAACCTTGCTGTCGGGCAGGCGCAGCGCCAGGTCGTAGCGAAGTTTTTTCGCGCGTCGCGCTGCCTGCCAAAGCCCAAGGTCGCCCCGCCAGGCCACATTGTCCGGACCGTCCGGATGCGTCAGATGCTGGTTAATCGCATAGCTCCACAACTTGCGCGCGGAGTGAATCGTCACATTCTGCACTACGTTGCCATTGCGCAAATCGCGGATCGCAAAGTAGCGACCACCCTTGCGCTCTTCCATCGACACCAACTCTACGCCGATGCTCGGCAGTGGCGTGAGAGACTCCTCCTGAGGAGGTTCGACGGCTTGTCCAGGGCGTCCTGCAGCAGGCACACGTCGGGCCGCTGCACGCTCAGGAGTCATCTTAGGGGCAGGTGCGGGCGCGGGAATCGTTGCTGGCTCTGCGGGCTCAGTCGAGACGACAGCCCTCGCCCCAGTCATCGCCGGCTCGATCTCGACAGCGCGCTGACTGGATCGCACGAGCTGAACCAACTCATCGCGCACTGCCTCGTTCGTCTCGCTTTCCTCGCGGATGTAGACCCGCGTCTGACCGAGTGCATAGGGCTTGTCGGGGCCATTCGGGATCACTGCTCGCAGTACGGGCACGCCCTGCGTTGTCAAGAGATCCACCGCGGTGTCCAGGGGCGGCGTGACGTTGCGCTCAATCTCCTTTTTGAGTAGTTGAACCGCAAGCTCAGGCGCTTCCACGCCTTTGATCGGGCCCCTCTTGTCACCGACACCCACATAGACGGTGCCGCCACAGGTATTCGCGAATGCGACTACGTCGCAAAGCACCTTTTGCAGGCTACCGCCGTCGCGACTCATGCTCTCGTGGAACGCCTGGACGATGTTCGGGCCTTGTTCACGTGCGGTTTGAACATGGTCGAAGGGCTCTTCCGCCGGCGGCCTGTAAGGGCGCATCAACGTGAAGTCGTTTCCCTCGAGCACCGCACGTAGTGCATCGAAGCTTACGTCAGGCAGAAGAATCTCCGTCACGCGGTCCCCTACGCCCATGCGGTTCTTGTCTTTCGGGTCGCGGGCGAGCCGGTGCGCGTCGGATCCCTGTAGCAGGTGCATTCGCCTGGGATATTCGGGCTTGGAACCGTCAAAGAAACGCAACGCGGAACGACGCGACGCGCTTTCGAGGTCGGTTACTTCAAGAGCGTGAAGATTGGCATCTTGCGTGAAGGCGATGCGCGTCTGGCCGCCGAAGCTCATGCCTTGAAGCGCGACCCCGTGAGTGGAGTTCGCGTGCGCGGCGATGACCAGGCCGCCGGCTTCCCGAATGACCCGGTAAGCCGTGATAACGTCCGTGGTCGGACCGACCTCCGTCACGCCATCTGCGAGCCGATCCATCGGCACGAGAAGACGTAACAGGAGCAATTCCAATTTTCGGAGCGCAGTCTCGGGAGGGAAAACGCCGAGGATGTGAAAACCGAACGTGGCTGTGAACTCGAATCCCGGTAGCACCAGGATTTTATCGCCCAGGCGACGGTACTCATCTAGATCACGTCGTTCCTGCGGCCGCAAGCGGTCATTTGCCTCTAACCAAGCGAGCCGTTCAATTTCGGCGCGCAGCCTGGCTACCCCTTCCACCGTGTTGTGGTCGGTGATTGCCACAATGTCGAGGCCACGTGACTCTGCCTTCTGCAGCCACTGCAGGTAGGTACTGCCTGGTTCCAACCAGTCCGCTGACGCGGGGGTGTGCAAATGGATGTCCACCCTCCGCCAATCACCCTCAGGCGCCCGGAAGCTCCTTCTTATTCGCTTTTTTTCGGGCACAGGTGTAGTTCAACACTCCTTTCTTATACATAGGGCCCGGTCCTTCAGACCGAGCCCTATCCCGGTACAATTCGTACTTAGTCCTATTATGTCGATATTCGGCGCGCCTGTCAAGTTGAGCACATGCGCGCAGCTTGTGAAGCTGTTGAACGAGGAGTCAGCTTCCCACGACCGTTACTTCGGCCGCCGGCTGCGGTTCCGGCTCAGGCTGCGGCGTGTCCGCAGTTGTGACCTCCTCCCGGGATTCCTCGGACTTGTGATCGGTCAGCGCAGCGGCGATCACCTCTTCCACGCGTTCCGCGAAGATGAACTTCATCTGTTTACGAACCGCCTCTGGCACCTCGTCGAGGTCGCCCTCGTTACGCTTGGGCAGGATCACCGTCGTGAGCCCGTACCGGTGCGCGGCCAGAATCTTCTCCTTGACCCCGCCGATAGGCAGAACCTGCCCTCGCAATGTGATTTCGCCGGTCATACCCACGTTTTTGCGCACCGGGCGACCGGTGAGCAGGCTTACCAGCGCGGTTGCCATCGTTACGCCTGCGCTGGGGCCATCTTTCGGTGTGGCGCCAGCGGGAATGTGCAAGTGGATGTCGCTCTTAGTGAAAAAGTCCTCGGCAATCTCGTAGTCTCTAGCCTTGTTTCGAACCCAGGAAAGCGCGGCCTGCGCGGACTCCTTCATCACATCGCCCAGTTGACCTGTCAGCATGAAGCCCTTGCTGCCCGGCATGCGCGTTGCCTCCAGAAACAGCACATCCCCGCCGACGGGTGTCCAGGCCAACCCTGTCGCTACCCCCGGCGCCTCTACGCGCTCGGCCACATCTTCCAAAAATCTGGGCCGTCCGAGATAGTCAGTCACTTTCTCTGCGGTAATCTCCACCGGTCCGACCTGGGGACCCTTCTCAGCCACGCGCGTGGCTACCTTCCGCGCCACCTGGCCAATCTTGCGTTCCAGGCTACGCACGCCGGCCTCGCGCGTGTACTCACGCACCATGCGGCGCAACGCATCCTCCGTGAAGTTGATCTCGCCGCCACGCAGTCCGTTCTCCCTGATCTGTCGTGGCACGAGGTAGCCTTTAGCGATCTTGACCTTCTCTTCCTCGGTGTACGAGGAGAGTTGGATGATCTCCATACGGTCCAGCAGTGGTTGCGGGATGGTCTCCATCGAGTTCGCGGTCGTGATGAAGAACACCTGGCTCAAGTCGAACGGCACATCCAGGTAATGATCTCGGAAGTCACTGTTCTGCTCGGGATCGAGCACCTCCAACAGCGCACTGGAGGGGTCACCCCTGAAGTCGCGACACAGCTTGTCCACCTCATCGAGGATGAACACGGGGTTGCGGCTCTCCGCGCGGCGGATATTCTGAATAATGCGGCCGGGCATCGAACCGATGTAGGTGCGCCGGAAGCCACGGATTTCCGCCTCATCCCGCACGCCACCCAGCGCCATCCGGATGAACTTGCGGCCCATCGCGCGGGCGATCGATTGGCCCAGTGACGTCTTGCCGGTGCCGGGCGGGCCAACGAAGCAGAGAATAACGCCCTCGCGCTCGCGTCGGATGTGATCGATCGGCGTGGAGTCGGGCAGCGCACCGCCCTCTGTCTCGGCCTGTGCTGCCGCCTCAGCTTTGCGCTCCATGCGCAGTTTGCGTACAGCCAGGAACTCCAGGATGCGGTCCTTGATTTCCTCCAGGCCGTAATGGTCCTCGTCGAGCACCTGACGCGCATGCGCTATATCCAGGTTGTCCGGCGTGCCCTGACTCCATGGCAAGTTGACCATCCAGTCCAGGTAGGTCTTGATAACCGTATACTCGGCTGCTTGGGAAGGCATCTTGCGCATGCGATCTAGCTCGCGGCGAGCCTCCTTCTCAGCCTCTGCGGGCATGCCACCTTCGCCGATGCGCCGCTCGTAGTCCTGAATCTCGGCCTCCTGCTCGTCCCCCTCGCCCAGTTCCTTCTGAATAGCCTTGAGTTGCTCTCGCAGGAAATACTCACGCTGCATCTTGGTCATTTCATCCTGGGCCTGCGACTGAATCTTCTTGCCCAGTTCAAGCACCTCCAACTCTTTCGAGAGGATGCTGTTAAGCCTGACCAATTTCTGGCTGACCTGGTCAATCTCCAGAATTTCCTGCGCCTGCCCAGGCTCCATACGCGTACTTGCCGAGACCAGATAGGCGAGCTGTCGCGCGCTCGTGGCATTCATCGCCGCGGTCTCTAGCTCCTCGGGCATATGCGGCACCAGCGACACGAGGCGGCGGAACAGGTCCAGCGTTGCTCGCATCATTGCTTCCAACTCCAGATCCTGCGGTCCCTCATCGTCGGGGATTTGTGTCACTCTCGCGCGCAGGTAGGGCTGCTCCTGAAGGTATTCATCGATCTGAATGCGTTCGATTCCCTGGACGATCAGACGAACGGTGCCGTCCGGCGCGCGGAACATGCGATGTACGATGGCAGCCGTGCCAACCTGGTACATTTGATCCGGATTCGGCTCCTCAATATCGGGGGCTTTGGAAGTCACCAGGCCAATAATCCGCTGATCTGCGATGTCGACAAGAGCGTCATCGACCAGTCGAATGGATCGCTCTTGACCGATCGTGAGGGGCAGCCACATCATCGGATAGACCACCACCCCACGCAGAGGCAGAATCGGCAGTTCGGCCGGAATCGTAATCTCGTTCTGTTCAGCCACACTCATTGTCATTCACCTTCACTCGACTCACCAGTCGCCGTCCGCACGGGTACCCGTCGCACGGTAGCTTTCGGCAGGATGATCTTCAAGAAGCCATTTTCATAGGAGGCGTCTTGACCGGAGTTCTCCAGCGCCCACGGCAAGTGCACCTGCGTGCGAAACTTGCCGTGGCGGATCTCCATTTGCTGATACGCCAATTTCTCTGCGGCATCGCGACGTTCGCCTGCGACGATCAGCGTGCGTCCTCGCAGCAATATTTCGTAGTCATTCGGTCCCAGACCGGCGATCTCGATAACCACAACTACTGAACTGTCGGTCTCGTAGACGTCTGTCGGCGGACGCCAGATGGTCTCGTGGGCCATCTCCCACCGAGCATTACCGTAGTTTTCGCGATACACGTGCACACCCCCTGATGACGGAACACTGTTGCAGTTCTCAGATTGAAGGCTGCAACTTCAAACCACATTCTCCAATCGGAGTCATTCTAACATACCCGAAATCGGCCGATATCATCCTCTATGCTTGTATAGGGCAAGGTCGTTAGATACGCACTTCTTTTTTGTTAACAAGTTGTTAGCGGGAGATAGTCCTTTGCACCCTCACTACGCGCCGCTTATAATGGCGTGGATTATACGCTGGGAGGACATATGCGGCCGTCGGATCGCCTCGTTGAGTTGAGCCTCAAGGATTTTACGCAACGCCTGGCATCAGGGGAACCCGCGCCCGGCGGCGGCTCAGCTGCCGCACTGACCGGCGGTCTGGCTGCTGCACTGGCCGCCATGGTGGCGCGACTGACAATAGGCCGTGAGAAGTACGCCGAGCACGAAGTCGAGATGCAGGTCATCGTGGACCAGGCCCACCGGTTGCGAAACCAGTTGCTGGCCCTGGTAGATGCGGACACAGCCGCGTACCAAGACCTGATGGCGGCCTATGGATTGCCAAAAAGGGACCAGGCGACGATAGAATATCGTCGCAGCGCAATCCAGGAGGCACTGCGGCACGCGACGGATATCCCCCTTGCAACAGCCGAGGCGAGCCTTCAGGTGCTAAATCTGGCCGCTCTGGCGCGCGAGCATGGCAACAGGCACGCAGCGGGCGATGCGGTGGTCGCAGCGCTGCTGGCCCACGCGGCGGCGCTCGGCGGGATTCACGACGTACGAATAAATCTCCAGGGACTCCGCGATATCGAGTTCTGCGCGGCCACAGAGGCGCGGATTGCAGGTTTGATGGCGAACGCCGAGACCGCGCTGGGGCGTGCTCTGGGAGCATGAACTCCCGTTTGAACGCGCTTCACTGCCGCTTGTAGGTGCGGGCTATGTCCCAAGACGGATAGTCAGATGATCGAACCGCAACGCAGGACCCGCGATATCACCAGCGGATCATTGGCGCTCATTGGTTATCTTGTGCTCACAATTGGAATGACCTATCCCCTGGTCACGCAGTTTTCCTCAGCGATCCCAGGCGACTCCTTCGACGGGTGGCAAAACTACTGGAATCTATGGTGGGTCAAGACGGCATTGGTCGATAAGATCACGTGGCCATGGTTCACCGATCTCCTCTACCATCCCAAAGGGGTGAGCCTGCTGTTTCACACACTCAACGCCTTCAACGGGATCACATTTCTCCCGGTGCAACTGGCATTTGGGTTGCTGCCCGCGTATAACTCAGTCGTGATGTTCAGCTTCGCGATTGGCGGGCTGGGTGGCTACCTGCTCACCCGGCAGGTGCTGGGGCCGCCAAGCAGCCGCCTGGCAGCGTTTCTTGCGGGGGCCATCTTCACTTTTTCGCCTTATCACTTCGCCCATCTACTGGGCCATATGCAGCTCATTGCGCTGGCGTGGCTGCCCTTTTATGCGCTCTACACGCTGCGGACTCTCCGGGCGGCAGAAAACGCGAGGTCGCAGCGAGTCGCGAGGGAAGGGGCACTGGCCGCGCTCTTCCTGGTCCTCGTCGCGCTTTGCGACTGGTATTATGCCTTCTACTGCATTCTCTTCACCACAATAGCGGCAATCTGGTTCGGCTTGCGCAGCATTCGAGCAGCCCAAACAAACGCCCTGCGCCGCGGGCTCGTCGCCCTTGCTGCAATCGGGCTCACGACGGCAGCGTTGCTCAGCCCGCTACTGGTTCCAATGATCCGCGAGGCGCGGCAGGCCTCCTACATGGTGCCCGACCCGGCGCAAAGCCGCATGCTGTCCGCCGATCTCCTGGCATTCGTCACCCCCCAAGGGTTTCATCCGGTCTGGGGCGAATGGGCACGACTGCAAGGCGAGCACTTCACTGCGACAATCTCCGAGTACAGCGTGTTCGCGGGGTTCACGGTGCTCGCTCTGACCCTTGCCGGGATGTTCGCGCGGTGGCGAGGCGGCATGAAGGGACTGTGGCTGGGCGTGGCGCTGAGTTTCTTCATCCTGTCACTTGGACCCATCCTGCACGTCGGCGGCCAGGCCGTCCGGCTGCCTGGCGGTGCGGAGATCACACTACCCTACACGGCTATCGCCAAGTTGCCCTTCCTCAACATCATGCGGTCGATCAGCCGGCTGGACGTAATCGTCATGCTGGCGCTCGGTGTGCTGGCCGCAGGCGGGCTGAACTGGCTGATACGCAGCCGCTCGGGGGGCCCCGCCCTCGGCGGCCTGGCTTTGGCGCTCGTGCTGTTTGAGTTCCTTCCCGCCCCCTACCCGATGAGCCCGCCCGATACGCCTTCGTGGTACCAAACACTGGCCGAGGACAGTCGATCCGGTGCGGTGCTCAATCTGCCGGCGAATTGGGATCGGCCGGGGTATTTGCTGTATCAAACCGCGCATCGTAAACCGCTAACCTTCGCGTACATCAGTCGGGATGACCCGAGGACGCTGGCTGAACGCGCGCCCGTGCTCCAGCACTTCCGCCATCTCGGACCAGATATCATTGATCTGGACCTGGGAACTCAGGGGCAGCAGGTGCTTGCCGACCTGGATGTGCAGTGGGTTGTGCTCGATCGCTACAAGATGCCCGGCGGTTCAGAGCGCGATTACACCGAGGCCGCGGCGGCTGAAATCTTCGGTGACCAGGCGCCCGCGTTCGAGGACGACCGGATAACCGTGTATGAGATGGGCGAGAAGAGAGACAGCGGCCCGTACGTGATGCTGGGAGACGGGTGGGGACCGTTCGACACTGCCACACGAACGCGAGGCTTCGCCGGCGAGGCGACTTTGTTGGTGATAGCGGATCGACCTGGGGAGGCGAGTCTTGATGTCATACTCGCGCCCGGCGACAGCGCAGTGATCGATTCGGTCGCGGGAGACCGAATCTCGAAAAGGATCGAACTGCACGCAGGGACCAACATCGTAACGCTCAAATCTGTGGGGGGAAAAGGGGCGCACGTCGCGCAAGTCCGGATTGGCCCCTGATCTGACGGTGCCCGCTAGGGGGCCGCGGCAACCCTTCTGGGTCTGATCTCCGAGCGGTACGCGTCGTAAAGTGTCAGCAGATTAGCTTGATGCAGTTTTTGCACCAGGCCGCCCAGGGGAATACGCGAGAGGCCGCATTCCTCGATGGTGATGTCAAGAATATTGTTGCGGGCGACGCCGCGCGCGATCCGTTCACGAACCAATCGATCAACCATGCGCAGATAGTGAATCCCCGCATCCAGCGTCTCTTCGATCTCGCCGCGCAGCAGCACCTCACCATGACCCTGCACCAGGTTTTCCAGGCTCAATCCCTTCATCATCTGCAACGAGTGCACCATGTCGTCGAGGTCGCCGCCGACGACATAGGGCACTGGCATGACTGCATCACTCGCCACCAGCAGGCGATCTTCCACCACATGAACCGTGATCACGTCTTTGCTATGGCCGGGTGCGTAGCGCAACTCGACCGTTTTGCCGCCAAAGCGCAACGTCATGCCCTCGTTAAATAGCAGTTCCGGATAACGAATTTGCACATCAGCGAGCGCAGGTGTTTGCTCTTTGGCCTGCTGCAAGGCGACCTCAGCGTGACGCTCCATGAGCCGGCGACACTGATAGTGCGCTATGACTACTGCTTCAGGAAAGAGATAGGTTCCATAGATGTGATCTGCGTGCGAGTGCGTGTTGATGACATAGCCAATCTTGGTTCGACGCTGGGCAACGAAATCACGAATCTGCCGCGTCTCCTGTGGAAAAGGCAGGGTGTCCACCAGGATGGCTCCCTCATCGGTGAAGATGACGGTGGCCGTCACTTCAGCGTACAGGCCGCTGGTGAAGACATATACGCCCTCTGAGATTCGATCGCGTTTGAGAGGCACAGGCTGTTAGGCTCCCCCCTTGTTGAGTTACGTCGCAAGAATAGCACAGCGCAAACAGCCGTGTCAAGGGCAATTTTGAGAATGACAATCCGTTCTGATTCGCGTATAATAATGCCCGGAGATGATCATGCGAAGACACCCGCTACCCATCGTGATTGGCCTTATTGCATTGGCACTTCTACAGATCGCAGGGACTACCTCGGCTCAAGCTCCGAGTTCCCACCGCGTTCTTCTACCGCTTGTCCTGAAGAACAGCTCCCTGTCAACCGAAATCAGGCTTATGGCCGTGGCAGATGCGTATGTGCTCGAGGCCGGCCCCGATACGAATACCGGAAGCAAATACTACATGATTGTGGGATATGATGAATCAGAAGACCCAGTGGCTGAGCTTCGAACCCGCGCTTTGGTGAAGTTCGACATTCCTGCAGGCAGCGCCGCAACCGCCACTCAAGCTACCCTAAGAGTGTGGTATGCGAACGCTTACGACTTTCCGGGCCACTCGCGCGATATCACCGCAAGAGCCTGCATCGGGTCGTGGGAGGAATTAGGCGTGACGTGGGATAATCAACCGGACGTAGGAGAGTCCTTTGGGAAGGTGAGCATTCCGGCCAATTACGATTTTGGATATCGAGATATCGATGTAACCCAACTAGTTCAAGGCTGGCTTGCCGGTTCGATTCTCAACTATGGCATTTACCTGAGTGGGCCGGAAGTCAGCGGGAGCGACTCCTCATATCGGGAGTTCCGGACTCGCGAAAGCGAGCATCCGCCGGAGCTCGTCATCAGATTCCAGTAGTGCGGCAGAAGCGGACCATAACAAGGCCGCCGGATGGTTTCATCCGGCGGCCTTTTCGTCTTGCAGGTTC
Source organism: uncultured Chloroflexia bacterium (assembly GCA_963774265.1). Classification (GTDB taxonomy): domain Bacteria; phylum Chloroflexota; class Anaerolineae; order CG2-30-64-16; family CG2-30-64-16; genus JALOOB01. Next base: position 209,996 of record CAVZDU010000002.1, read on the forward strand.
CCCGCTGCGCCGTGTGTTCGCTGGTTTTGAACCTGCTTGCGCAGGTGGGTGCCTTATCGCCGGTTCAGCTTTGCCCTTCCCACGCAGCTTACGCCACGTGAGGGGCTATTGCGTCTCCATCCGAAGCCAGCTCCCTAAGTTATCATGTTGGCTCAAAACGTCTACGGAACATCACGAGCACCGCAGGGCACTGTAAGATGATGCTACCATAGCCCCGATAAACGCGCAAAACGGGAAATGGGGCGCGGACCCGACTGGTACTGGTCCCATTTAGTCCCTGATAGCCAAATGCAGTTCCTGGAGTTGCCGCTCCGAAATCTCCGAAGGCGAGCGGAACATCAGGTCTGTCGCGGATGCCGTCTTGGGAAACGCGATCACTTCGCGAATCGATGGGAAACCGGCGAGGATGGCTACAGTGCGATCGATGCCGGTCGCGATTCCGCCGTGGGGTGGCGCGCCGTACTCGAATGCCTCCAGCAGATGGCCGAACTTCTCCTCGGCCTCCTCGGGTCCGATTCCCAGCGCCCTGAACATTTGGGACTGGCGATGCCGCTGATGAATACGAATCGACCCTCCGCCGACTTCCCAGCCGTCCATTACGATGTCGTAAGCCTTCGCACGCACCTTGCCTGGGTCGGTCTCCAGCAGATCCCAGTCTTCATCCAGGGCCGATGTGAAGGGGTGATGCATTGCAGTCCAGCGCTGCTCTTCAGCGCTCCATTCGAGCAACGGGAATTCAACCACCCAGCAAAGCGCGTGCACATCCTTGCGCGCCAGACCCAGGCGACGGCCAAGCATCACGCGCAATTCGCCCAGGCTCTTGGCCACGACCATCGGGTCGGCGTCGGCGACGATCAATACCAGGTCGCCCGTATTCGCGCCAAGCCGCTCCCGCAGAACGGCAAAATCGGCCTCTGTCAGGAACTTCGCCGCAGATGATTTCGGGCCGTCCTCGCGATACGCAATGTGAACCAGCCCCTTTGCGCCAGCGCGCCTGGCCAAATCGGCCAGATCGTCGAGTTCCTTCCGGCTGTACCCTGCGCAACCGGGCGCCACGATACCCTTCACCTTGCCTCCGGCCGCCACCGCACCCGAGAAGACACCGAATGGGCTGCCTGCAACCAGCTCGCTCAGGTCGACGTGCTCCATGCCAAAACGCAGGTCAGGCTTGTCGGAGCCGTACTTATCCATCGCCTCTTGATAGCTCAAGACAGGAAAGGGCTTCTGTAGGATGGGCTTGGAGCCGAAACGCTCGATGATCTCCGTATACAACTCGCCGATCAAAGCAATTATGTCCGCGCGCTCGATGAAGCTTAACTCCATATCGAGCTGGGTGAACTCAGGTTGGCGGTCAGCGCGCAAGTCCTCATCGCGGAAACAGCGCGCGATCTGGAAGTATTTCTCGTAGCCGGCAACCATGAGCAGTTGCTTCAATTGCTGGGGCGACTGAGGCAGCGCATAGAAGCTGCCGGGATGGACGCGGGAGGGGACAACATAGTCGCGCGCACCCTCAGGGGTGGTCTTGATCAGCATGGGGGTTTCGATTTCGAGGAAGCCCCGGCTACTCAGGAAATTCCGGATCAGACTCACCACGTTGTGGCGCAGGATGATATTCTTCTGCATCGCAGGGCGACGCAAATCCAGGTAGCGATACTTCAGCCGCAAGGCCTCGTCGATCTCAACGTCTTCATTGATGTAGAACGGCGGCGTCTTCGCCTCGTTGAGAACCTGCGCCGCAGTCGCTACCACCTCAATCTCGCCGGTGGGCATGTTGGGGTTGGTCAGGCCCTCTGGTCGTGGCTTGACCACGCCCGTGACCTGGACCACATACTCTGCGCGCACGCCACTGAGAACCTCATGAGCGGCAGGGTTGGTTTCCTTGTCACAGGTGATTTGCACGATGCCCGAACGATCGCGCAAGTCCAGGAAGATCAGCGCACCGTGGTCGCGTCTGCGGTGCACCCAACCGGCGAGCGTGACAGTCTGGCCCGCCTTCTCGAGTTGCAGGTCCCCGCAATTGATGGATTTGAGCATGAATCGATACTCCGTGATAGATGGCTGTGTCAGGATTGTCGCCATTATACCGTCGCGCATGGGGAGCAGCAAACGGCCTGCTGTAGTGGGCAGAGAGGTTTGTCCTCTACAGAGTGGGCACAGACGTTTGTCCTCTTGCCCTTGATCGACGACAGATAAATCGCCTAAGCTGGCAGTACTTCCTTTGTGGAGCGAGGGGGTGCTGCCATGCCACGATGTCCGGCTCGAGATTACGCTGATCGCTGTTTGGCCATCGAACTGCAACAGCGTGGGCTGCGTCAGTGTGAGATTGCGGCCAGGTTGCAGCGTCCGGTGCGTTGGGTGCGCCGCACGGTGGGCCGCTATGATGCGGCGGTCGGGATGACCAGCCTGTGCGATCATTCGTCCCGGCCGCAGCGCTCGCCGCAGCGGACACCGCCCGAGATCGAGGCGGCGATGTGTGCGTTGAAACAAGCCCATGGGGCTTGGGGGCGACGCCAGATTGCCAAGCAACTGCGCTGGCAGTGGCGTAACGAGCCCGAACGCCAACGCTGGGTTAGTGTCGGCCGGGTGCGGCGGGTCCTGGCTCGCCATCCGGAACTGGATCCGCCCGCCCCAGCGTCGGAGCGCCCCCCGCCGCGGCACATCGACTACCTGACCTGCAACCTGATCTGGGCGGCGGACATCCACGAAACGCACCTCGCGGACGGGAGTGTCTGGTACACCCTGCATTGGCTGGATCTGCATAGCCGTTTTGAGTTGGGCCAGCTGACGGCGCAACGCTTGAGCGAGGCGTTGGTCGTGCACAGCTTTCTGAATGTCGCCCAGCAGTACGGTCTGCCCCAAATCGTCAAGACCGATCATGACAAGCTGTGGTACGACGGGGTGAGCGGCTTACCGAGTCCCCTGACGCGCGTGCTCAGCGCCTTGGGCGTCTATCACCTGCTGGTGGGCCCCAAACAGCCTTGGTGGAACGGCGTCGTCGAACGCTATGTGCGCACGTGTCGCCAGGAAGTCGTCTTGCCGCCGGGCGAGGACCCGCAGTGCCGCAGGCCGTCGAAACAGCCCGCCACTTCTACAACGAGCAGCGCTGTCACAGCCGCTGTCAGGATCAGCCCCCGGTGACGGTCTATCAATCGAGTGTACGCCGCGTACCGGCCGGTTTCGATCCTGCGCAAGTACCCTTCACCCAGGAGTCCCTGGTGCTATCCCGCCAAGTAGAAGCCAACGGACACATCCGCCTGGCCGGCCGCAGCTTGCCGTTCAGCCGGCGCTATGCGCACCAGACCATCACCGTGACGGTCACTGGCTGGTCGGCCGTCGGTCAAGTGGCGGATGGCTGGCAACGTACCTGGGACCTCCACGCACAAGCCGTGCAACCAGCCGTACCACCGCCGCCACCAGCCCTACCGCAGCCCGTGCGCCGCAAGATAGATCGCGCAGGCTGTCTGACGCTTCAGTGCTACCGTTACTACGTCGGGATCGCCTGGACCGGTCAGACCCTCACCATCCAACGCAGCCAGGATACCTGGACGGTCAGCCTACCTGATGGCACGCAGAAGACCTTACCTTGTAAGCATCTGTATCCGCAACCGCCCACCAAAGCCACTCCCGCGCAGCCCAAGACCCCTCCTACGTCACCAACAACGAACTGCACTCTGCCAAGTCGCCGCGTCAACCAGAACGGCCAGATTTCCTTTCACAACCGCCTCTACTTCGTCGGCATCGCCCACAAGGGCCAAACGCTCGCCGTGGTCCCCACCGACATCGGTCTGGAGGTCTACACCCCCCAGCAGGCCTGGATCACGACTTGCCCGTGGAAGCCACCGCGCCAACCGGACAAACCTCTCTGCCCTATGTAGAGGACAAACGTATGATCCCATTACACGGCCTGCTGTAGTGCTTTGGATAGCCAAGCAGACGCGTGTCTTTGGCCCCCACTCCGTTCAGAATTCATATGAGGCACAGTTCACCCCGCTCAATGAGCTATGCTATACTGGGGCTACTCACACGTATTCGAGGGAGCGACAGATGCGGTGTCTGGTCACCGGGGGAGCGGGATTTATCGGCACGGCGCTAGCCAATCGGCTGGTGCTTGAGGGCCATGATGTCCGAGTGATAGATGATCTGAGCGCAGGCGACCCCAGCGGGCTGCACCCACAAGTCGTATTCACCCGGGGTGATGTGCGGGACCGGCCCAAACTCTGGACCCTGTTGCAGAAGGTGGATTGCGTGTTCCACCTGGCCGCGCGCGTATCGGTCCCCGAATCTGAGTTGTACCCACGAGAGTACAACGACGTCAACGTCGGAGGCACGGTTGCGCTGACCGAGGCAATCCGCGATGCTGGTGTGCAGCGAATCGTGCTCGCATCCTCAGCGACAGTCTATGGTCCACAGCCTCGCCAGCCAGTCCCAGAATCCGCCTGGCCCCATCCGCAGGCGCCATACGCGGTCAGTAAGTTGGCCGCGGAACACTACATTTTCGCGCTCGGCGAGCTTTACAAAATCACCACCGTCGCGCTGCGCATCTTCAACGCGTACGGCCCCGGCCAACGCGTACCGCCGGTCCATGCGCCGGTGGTCCCTCATTTCGTGAGATGCCTCCAATCAGGAGCATCTCTCGTCATCCATGGCGACGGGGAGCAGACGCGTGACTTCGTGTATATTGATGATGTGGTCGACATGCTAATTGCGGCATCAGATGCGATCAACATCGACCGGATGGTCATCAATGTGGGGTCTGGTGAGGAGACCAGTCTCGATGGCTTGGTGGGCACGCTGTCGGATCTGACGGGCCTGCGTCCCGAGGTAATCCATAACCCGAAACTTGGCGGCGGCCTTCCGCGGCTGGTAGCCGACCTGGAGATCGCGCGGCGGCTGCTAGGCTACAAGCCGAAGGTGAGGCTTCGTGACGGCCTGGAGCGTATGCTGGAAGCAAGCCAGCGCCCGCCGAATCGGAATCGCGGATTCAGCCGCTGATGGTGTGCTCATAGTGCGGCACTGTGCCATTTGTCGAGGGAGCCACGTTCACCTGAATCGGCGCGGCCAGCCGTACACCGCGCGACTCGAACCGGCGCAACAACTCAAGGTTGGCGTCTGTGATCACCTGCCAACGATCATCGAACGATTTGACGTGGAATAGCACCAGCACTTCCATGGCATAGTTCCCAATCGTCTCAAACCTCACCTTATGATCGTCAATGCCAGGATGACAACAAACCGAGTCGCGTATGTCCTCTAGCGCCTGCTCCATTCTTGCCGCGGACGTATCCGGTGCAAGGCGCAACGTAGAGGCCCACCAGTACCCCCGTTCAGCAGACACATTGGCGATAATGCCGCCGGTGAATTTGGAGTTCGGGATCGTCACGCGATAGCCGGTGTTCCAGTCCTCAGCGATGGTGGCTCGCCAGCCGATCTCCTTGACGATATACTGTTTGCCTTCGAACTCGATCAGGTCACCGATCAAGAACGGCTTCTGCGCAAAGATGGTAATGCCGCCGAAGATATTCGCGACGGTGTCTTGTGCGGCCAACGCAAATGCCAGACCCCCGATTCCCAATCCTGCCAATACCGTGCCTACGTCGTAGCCGGCGTTATTCAAGCCAACAATGACTGCCAACACCCACACGATGATGCGAATGCCGCGACGGATCAATGGCAGGATCTGATCATCAAATGCACCGTTCGTTTTGGATGCCAGGGGCGCGAGATAATTGCGGTGGATAGCATCATAGAGGCGGGTGATGAGCCAGGCAACGATCAACGCATAGGCGAGGCCAAGTGCGCCATCGATCACCGCTACCCAGGTCTCCGTCAGGAACAGGCGCCGGAGCGCAGTTCGCGAAGCCAAAAGAATCAACAGCACGACGACTGGCTCTTCCAACGCGTCGATTAGGTATCTCATCCAGCTGGACCTTACTGCGCCGAGCGAGGGTTTTCAGGCCGCGGGAGACAGCCCAGTAAAGGACGCGCCCAAGGATCACCGCACCGAGGATCAACAGGAATGTAGTGAGCCATTGGTTGACCGTATTGCCGTAGTAGTTGCGGTTGAAGAAATCAGTCACTGGCTACCCCTGACTTGATCATAAGATAGAGTCAAGGATAACTCAAGTTTAGCACAAACGCAAGCCTATGGACATGATGCGCACGACGAATGCCTCCGTGATCCCTGCCGTCAGGCTCAATAGGTACCGATGGTGTGAATTCTTACCAGTGCGTTACAACGGGCGTCCCCACCACCGCCCAACTGTACAGCCATGCTGCGTCTTGGGTGCGCATGTTCACACAGCCGTGGCTCATTGGGCGGCCGAAGTTGTTATGCCAATAAGTGCCGTGAATTGCGTAGCCCCTGTAGAAATACATGGTGTAAGGCACTCCAGGCAGATCATAACCCGGGCCGCGCATCGCGCGTGGCCCGCAGCTTAATGTAAACTTTGAAGCGGCCGACCACAGTCGGCGTACTTGGCAAACCGCCGCTAATCAGGGAAGAGAATACTGCTGTCTTGCCCTGGTAGGCCGTCAGGCGCTGCTGACTCAGGTTGACATCAATCCAGCGGTCGGAGGCCGGACCGGAGACAGGCGGTTTTGTCGTCGAGTCCGTCGCCGTCCCCGTGACTTTCAGGCGCTGACCCACCCAAATAAGGTTCGCATTGGCCAGTCCATTCAAGGCCATCAGGTTTTTCACAGTCGTGCCATAGCGCGCTGCAATCTTACTAAGCGTGTCGCCGGACTGCACAATGTATGTGCCAGTTGCTGGCGCCTGGCTGGGCGGTTTTGGTGCAGCCGGGGAGGTTGCAGAGTCACTCGCGCCAGGGATTACCAGCTTCTGGCCAACGTAGATGCGGTTCGGGTTGCTGATGCCGTTTGCCCGGGCAAGTTCGCTGGCCGAGACGCCGTGGCGCGCCGCGATTGTTCCCAATGTATCTCCAGGACTGACAACATACGATGCTTCATCCTGACTTGGAGCAGCCGAGGCTGTCCCGCAGAAAACACATCCGAGCAGCAAGAAGACTAGCACGGTCACGACCAGCCGCGTTCCTCTTACCGCCCTACTCGCGTGGAATGAATTGAGTCCGATGACATCGAGATGCATCACCATTCCTCCTGTGGCGGTCGCTTGACCACAAAATAATGCTTACTTTCATGTTAATGTTATGACGCAAAAAGTCAAGAAAGGGCGCGGCCTGCAACCGATACGCTGTTTCTTTAAGCTTAGCCGAAAAGTGATTTTTAAGACAGAAGCGCTTCGTCTTGCGTGCGACGCCGATTATGATATAATGCCGCCTTACGTGCGATCAATTGAGGAGCGATTCTTTCATGATGCATACGGTCCGGACCGGCGCAGCAGCACTCGTCACAACAGTGGCGCTGTTGCTCATAGTCGCATATGCGCTGCCGGTAGATGCTCAGGACTCACCCGTTATCGCGCAGGCGGAGCTCCGCTTGTGGCCCGAGTATGACGACCCGGGGCTTCTGGTGATTTTTTCCGGCAGCTTTGCATCGGGAACCACTTTCCCCCTGCAAGCGGTGTTCCCGCTCCCGACCGGAGCGCGCAACGTTCAGGCCACCTATAAAGATGCATCAGGCACGCTGATAAACCAGCCGTTCAAGATAGACGGCGGCAAGCTGAACTATGAGCTGCCGTCGGCCGACTTCCATTTCGAGTTCTATCTGGATCGCGCGCCCTCTGGTGATCAACGCACAATATCATATACGCTAGATGCACCCTATGCGATTCTGGCGGTCAGGATCGCTGTCCAGCAGCCTGCCCGCGCCACCGGCTTCACCCTCACGCCGGCTGCCGAAAGCTCCGAACAGGGCAGCGATGGACTGACTTATCAGATCGTGAACCGTCGGGATGTGGTCGCGGGCGAGAAGGTCGAGCTGGTGGTTAACTACTCAAAGCCGGACACTGGTCTGACTGCACCGCAGTTAGCCGTCACGACGACCGATGCGCCGGTTCAGAGCGGGCAAAACGCTCAGGCAACACAGCCAACCACCAAGCCGCAGTCAACGGAATGGCTACCCTGGTTCCTCATTGGTTTGGGTGTTGTGCTGCTGGCCGGGAGCTTGACCTATTGGATTCTGTCGCAGCGCCGCAGAACAGCCTCGACACTCGACGCACCTGCGCTGGCGCTCGGCGCCAGTCCCGAAGCGTCGCCAATTGGGCGACCCAGCGCGCCGCGCAGCATGGTCCCGGAGCACGCCCCAACGTATTGCACCAGCTGCGGTAATCAATTGCGTGCGGAGGATCGATTCTGCGCGCAATGTGGCACACCGCGGCGCTCATAGACGCTCGGAAGGATGTCAGAATGCCATGTGGGGTGCGAATTAGGAGTCTGACAATGCGCAGAACTGCGCGGTTTGCTTTGATCTTGATCGTGCTGCTGATGTGGTCTGTGCCGACACTCGCGCAGACACCCTCGCCAAACGAAATCAACTCAGTCGCCCGCGAGTTATGGTGCCCTTTGTGCAATGGTGTGCGGCTCGATAACTGCGAGTTGCAGGCCTGCACCCAAATGAAGGAAGTCATCGCCGAGAAGCTAGAGGCTGGCGAGAGCTCTGAATCGATCAAGTCGTATTTCGTGACGCAATACGGCGACGTCGTGCTCGGCCAGCCCTCACGTGAGGGCTTCAACCTGATTGCCTGGGTCTTCCCGATCCTGGCTGCGATCGTCGGCCTGGGCTGGGTGGCCTACCTTGTGACCACGTGGCGTAAGCGCCAGGACCCGCTCGCGGCTCCAAGCACCCCGGGATCCCAATCTGCCCCGATCCGTCAGCCCGGCGAGGAGTCGGATGACTACATGAATCGCGTTGAACGCGAATTACGCGAGACAGAATGACGCAACAAATGACGACGACCGACACCTCCCCCGCTCCTCCGCGTAAGGTGCCCGCCTTCGCGATCGTGATGGGCATCGGTGTACTTCTCCTGGGTGGCCTGCTTGGCCTGATGCTGGTTAAGCCGCCACAGAAGGCGCTCTGCGATGAAGCCGCCCCTGATCTGGCGCTCTCACTCTTCCCCGAGTACACGGCCCCGTGGACCAGCGACACGCTGAACCTGGCCGACCTGCGCGGTCAAGGCGTCGTCCTCAACTTCTGGGCCAGTTGGTGCAAACCCTGCGAGGAAGAGGCTGCTGCTCTTGAAGCTGCATGGCAGAAGTACAAGGACCAGGGAATCATGTTTGTCGGCGTGGACTACCTGGACCAGGACCCGGCAGCCAAACGCTATCTGCAGAAATTCAACATTTCCTATCCGAACGGGCCAGATCTCGCCAGCAAGATCTCCAAGCGCTATACAATTCGAGGCGTGCCCGAAACATTCTTCATCGACCCGCAGGGCAACATCGTCGGCTGCCGTAAGATCGGCCCGCTGGGCGATGCGGAGCTCGAACAGCGGATCGCAGAGATCATGCCGTAGGGGCGCCATGCCGGCTGTCCCTTCAAATGCTGGAGAAATACGATTATGACTGACCTCGGTTATATCGCCATTGCGCTGGCGTTTATCCTTTCGATCTACGGCATCGCTGTGTCCGTGATCGGTGCGCGAAGCAATCGACTTGAGCTGATCACAAGCGGTCGAAACTCGGTTTACGTGGTCAGCGGCTTGGTGTTGATTGCGGCCGTGCTCATGTGGCGAGCACTACTCACCAATGAGTTTCAGGTCGAGTTTGTGGCCACGCACAGCGAGCGCGCACTGCCGACCCTGTACAAGATCTCAGCATTATGGGGTGGGCAGGCCGGCTCCCTTCTCTTCTGGAGCCTGCTCTCCTCGGTGATGGCCTTGTCCGCCACCTGGTTCTTCCGCAAGGAACAGGCCAGCCTCAAGCCTTGGGTGAATGCCGTCCTGTTGCTGTACATCGGCTTCTTCATGAGCCTGCTGCTGTTCGCTGAGAATCCGTTTAGCCGGTTGTGGCAAGATAGCACGGGACAAATCGTGACTGCCGTTTTTCAGCCTGCGGGCACCACGGCGCTCATTCCATCGGATGGGCAGGGCCTCAATCCGCAGTTGCAGAATTACTGGATGGTCATCCATCCTGTTGCGCTGTACCTCGGTTTTGTCGGCATGACCGTGCCATTCGCCTTCGCGGTGGCCGCCCTGGTCACGGGTCAGCTCGGCAACACCTGGATCAAGGTTATCCGCAAGTGGGCGCTTGCCCCGTGGGCCTTTCTCGCCTTGGGCATCCTGCTCGGATCACAGTGGGCCTATATCGAGTTGGGATGGGGCGGCTATTGGGCGTGGGACCCGGTAGAGAATGCCTCATTCCTGCCCTGGCTGACAGGAACCGCGTTCATCCACAGCATTATGATTCAGGAACGCCGCGGTATGCTTAAGGTGTGGAACATGGTGCTCATCGCGCTGACGTGGGAGCTTACCCTGATTGGCACGTTCCTGACCCGTTCAGGCGTTGTCCAATCCGTTCACTCTTTCGCATTGTCAGCGGTCGGGCCCATGTTCGCCGGGTTCATTATCATCACATCGCTGGCTTTCATCGGCCTCCTGGTGTGGCGTCTGCCTAAGCTGAAGAGCGAGAATTCATTGGACTCAGTGCTTTCTCGCGAGACGAGCTTCCTGACTCAAAACGTCGTCTTCGTCCTGATCATGGCAGCAACGTTCCTGGGAACGATTTTTCCGTCGATCTCGGAGTTGATCACGGGCGACAAAATCTCACTGAATGCGCCCTACTTCATGCGCGTTAATGGTCCGATCTTCGTGGTCCTGCTGATTCTGATGGGCATAGCCCCGCTGCTGGCGTGGCGACGCTCGGGGCCTGAGACGTTGCGCCGCAACTTCCTCCTCCCGATCATCGCCGGATTACTCACTGTACCCCTGCTGTATCTGGTGGGCAACCGCTCGACTGCAGGCTTCGTCGGAATTGGGATCCTGACATTTGTATTCGCCGGCATTGTGCAGGAGTATGTACGCGGCGTCCGAGCACGCATGCAATCAACACACGAGCCGCTGCCCGCGGCGTTGATCAACCTCATCCGTCGGAATGGCCGACGCTACGGCGGCTACATTGTCCACATCGGCATACTCTTGATTGCCCTGGGCATCATTGGCAACGAGTTCTACCAGAGTGAGGGCGAGGCAAACCTGCGATCGGGCGAGACCATTACGGTGGCAAACTATACCCTGACGTATAGTCTGCTCGACGCGACTCAGGGTCCCAACTTCACAGAATTCACTTCGCCGATGGCAATCTCTCGCAATGGCCACGATATCGGCATCATCACGCCGAAGAAGCTTATCTACAATAAGAACCAGGACCAGCCCATGTCTGAAGTGGGCCTGCGTCCCGGCCTTGTTGAGGACGTGTACGTGGTACTGGCCGGATGGGACAACGGAGGGCAGACCGCGTCGTTCAAGGTATTCGTGAACCCGCTGATGTCCTGGATGTGGATCGGCGGCCTGGTCATGATGCTGGGCGTGCTTGTCTCCGCCTGGCCGCGGCGCCCCATCTTTGCCGCAGAAGCCGCCCGCCGCCTGCCCGAGAGCGCACAACCAGTATGAGTAACTGAATGAATCCGATCGTCTTTCTCATGTTGACAGCGGCCCTGATCGGCGGCGCCTTCTACCTCGTTGCGCTGCCGATCCTAAAGCACGCACGACGCGTGTCCGCCCCACCGTCCTTGACTTCCGAGCAGGAGCGACTCGACGACCTGCTCGCAAACCGGGACGCCGCATTTCAGGCCCTGCGTGAGTTGAGCTTCGACCATCGGGTCGGCAAAATCACCGATGAAGACTTCGTTGCGTTCGAGGCCCACCTGAAACGCAACGCCGCGGAGACTCTGCGCGCGCTGGATGACTGGGATGGGGAAGCCGAGGACGACCTTGACCAGGTCCTGGAGCGAGCGATCCAGACGCGCAAGCAGTACATGGCCAGAGACAGGGATTCAGGTCGCCCCACTGAAGACGACGACCGGATTTGCTCCAAGTGCGGCAGGCCGGCATCAGCAACTGACCGATTCTGTGGTGGGTGCGGCACCCCGCTTTCTGATTCCCCTGCGCCTACGACCCAGACAACGCCAGCCCTGGCGTGCCCTAACTGCGGCCACCCGAACCTGGCTGGAGACAAGTTCTGCGCGGGCTGCGGGCAGGGGCTGGCGGTGGAAGCTTCTGCAACGGCTGCGATGTGAGATGGTTTTGAGCACGGAGGCGCACAGGCCGTTCGGTCTCTCCGTGGACGCCCACGATTCGGTGGTTCAAACCGCCCTGGCCCGTGCTCCCAGTCCTGAACGCGCGCGGGTCAACTTCGACCGGCTGCTCGCCGTCGCCGACGATCCACCCGAACTCCTCCAGAACCTGACCGACGATCCCCATACCCTTGAAACGCTCATTGCCCTGTTGACCGGCTCTCAATATCTTACGGAAATCCTCCTCCGAAACCCCGGTTATATCGTGCTGTTGTCCCAGCACAGCGGCCTCGCGCAAATAAAGTCTGCTGGCTGGCTACGCGGCAGAAGCGCGAAATGCGACGGATCCATGGCTGACCGATAGAGACGGAGATGCGGCCGCGCTGGATGCCCTGCGACGGTACCAACAGCGCGAAATGCTCCGTATCGGCGCTGCGGATCTCGCGGGTCTGATCGAACTGGGATCGGTCACTCGGCAACTCTCACACCTGGCAGACAGTGTGCTCCAAACAGCGCTCGAAATCGTTGCGGGCCAGCTCGATATCTCGCCATCCGGTTTCGCAGTAGTAGCAATGGGCAAACTGGGCGGCGAGGAGCTCAACTACAGCTCCGACATTGACCTGCTTTTCCTGTGCCAGGACAATGGCGAGGAACAGGCCGAAGAGCGGCACAAGTTCGGAGAGCGCCTGATCAAGGCACTGACCGAGCCAACGAGCGAGGGCTTTCTCTATCGCGTCGATATGCGCCTGCGGCCCTGGGGTCGAGTGGGACCGCTGGCGCCTACAGTGGCAGGTTACCTGAGGTATCTCCAAGAGCATGCCCGGCTGTGGGAAAAACAGGCGCTTCTTCGCGGTCGTCCTGCTGCCGGCGACGTAGGTCTTGGTCATGCGTTCCTCAGCCAAGTCGAACCGCTCCTCTTCGCCGCTGGCCCCGAGGCCGTGCGTCGCGAGGTCCATGCGATGAAGCAGCAGACCGAGGCATATCTTCGGCTGGCCGGACGCACTTGGGGCGAGGTGAAGCTGGGCGAGGGCTCCATTCGGGATGCGGAGTTTATCGTGCAGTACCTCCAGTTGGCGCATGGTGACCGGGATGAAACATTGCGCACAGGCAACACAGTGGAAGCCATGACGCGACTGGCAGAGCGCCGGCTCCTCACGCTCGGCGAGCATCGCATCCTGGCAGAGGGCTACACCTTTCTGCGCACCGTCGAACACTACCTGCAAATACTTGAATACCGCCAGACCCATACCCTGCCTCCGAATCCTGCCGACTTGCGCTACCTGGCACGGCGTTTGGGCTATGCGGGTCCCAACGCAGCCGCCGAATTCGTCGCCCGGTACGAGCAGCACACCTCGGCCGTGCGCGCAGTCTATCTGCGCCACCTGGCAGGCATGAGTGAATCCGGGCCTGAACCATTTCATGACATTACGACCCTCACCGACGAGGATTTGAACGCTGGAGGCATAGCGATGATGCTAGAACATAAAGACGCGCCTTCCGCTGCCGCACGACAGCACATGGCCCGCCTGGTCCCCTCCTACGCGGCCACCTTTGACCCTATCGAGATCGAACGCCATGCGATCATGGCCGCTCGTCTCGATCCGGAACATCCGGTTATAGTTGATGCGGCTCCCCTCGAAAACGGAAAAACGCGGGTGACGATTGTCGGCTATGATTACCTGGGCGAGTTGTCGCTGATTTGCGGATTGATGTTCGCCTATGGTTTCAGCATCATCGATGGTTATGTCTACACCTATGAGCATACTAGCGAGACTCAGGGTCAACGCAAGATCGTGGACGTTTTCACGGTCGAGCCGGTCCGCGCGGCGCCTGGAGCGCTCGTGTGGCACGAGTACGCGTCCGATCTGCTGGGCCTCATCAAATACCTCCAACAAGGGCAGCCGCGGACGGCCCAGGGCGAGTTGGCCAAACGTGTGGCTGTCGCATTGCGCTTGCGCGAACCCGAGGCTCCGACCCTGCCGCCCATTGACATCGAGATTGACAACGAGGCATCCGACCGCTATACGGTTCTCCAGATCAGCGCACCCGACACGCCCGGCTTCCTGTATGAGTTCACCAACGCGCTTGCTTTGTCCGGGGTACATATCGCGCAGGTCTTCGTAATCTCGACGGGCAACCGTGTGCGGGATACCCTCTTCGTCACCGATACGCGCGGGGAGAAAATCAGGGCCGACGCGCGACAGCGCGAACTGCGCTCCGCCACAGTTCTGATCAAACACTTCACTCATTTGCTCCCCCGATCGCCCAACCCCGAATCGGCCCTTCTTCATTTCCACGAATACCTGGGAGAACTGTTCAGCCGCTCCTCCTGGCCAGGTGAACTGGCTTCTCTGGAGCGGCCCGAGGTGCTCTCCGCGCTGGCCCGTCTGCTGGGGGTCTCCGAGTTTCTGTGGGACGACTTCCTGCGCATGCAGTATGAGAACCTATTCCCAGTGGTGCGCGACGTCGAGTCGCTGCGCGAAGCCAAGAGACGGGAAGAACTAGACGCGGAGATCGACGCTGCGCTCCGGGGACCCGACTGGCAAGATCGTCTGAATGAATTCAAGGATCGGGAGATGTTCCGCATCGATATGCGACACATCTTGGGTCAGGTGGGCAGCTTCACGGGTTTCTCGGCGGAACTGACCGATTTGGCAGAGGTTGTTCTGAGGGCGGCGAGCGAACAGGTATGGCGAACTCTGGTCGCACAGCACGGCACTCCACAAGATCTCGAAGGACAGCCAGCACGCTTCGCCCTGGCCGCGCTGGGCAAATGCGGTGGTCGGGAGCTGGGATTTGCTTCCGACATCGAGTTGATGTTCCTGTTCGATGGTTCAGGCGAGACGACAGGTCCGCGGATTATCCCGTCAACTGAGTTCTTCGAGAAGCTAGTGGTCGAGACCACGCGCGCGATCCGGGCGCGCCGCGAGGGCATCTTCCAAATCGATCTGCAATTGCGGCCCTACGGAAAGGCAGGCAGTCTGGCCGTGTCTCTGGACGCGTTTCGCCGCTACTTCGCACCGACCGGCCCTGCGTGGCCTTACGAGCGGCAAGCACTGGTCAAGCTGCGCCCGATTGCAGGGAATGTCGAACTCGAGCACGAGCTCGAGTCTCTGCGCGATAGATTCCTATATAGGGGGGCGCCTTTCGATGTGGCAGCCATGCGCGCGATGCGCGAGCGACAGTTGCGCCACCTGGTGGAAGCCGGCCGCGTGAATGCAAAGTTCAGCAAGGGCGGCATTGTGGATTTGGAGTATATCGTCCAAGGCCTGCAGATCACACACGGACACCGTGATCCGAGCCTTCGTGTCACAAACACCGCCGAGGCCATCCACGCGCTTGCGAACATCGGGGTGATCTCAACCGAAAACGCGGCGCGACTCAGTGAGGCATTGATCTTCCTTCAGAACCTGATCAATGCGCTGCGGATGGTGCGGGGAAATACCAAGGATCTGACCGTGCCGCCACCCGAGAGCGAGGAGTTCAGCTTCCTCGCCCGGCGCTTGGGGTACGGACACGACCCTGGCCGTCTCAGCGTGGCTCTGAACGAACACATGGGGTGGGTGCAAAGACTGGAGGGACGACTATTGTCCACTTAGTAAATTGAGGGCCGAGTCTGCACCCGGCCCTCTCTACTTCGGGTTCAGTCCACCTGCTCGACCAGGTAGTTCTGGATCCCCATCTGCTCGATCTGGTCTAGCTGAGCCTCCAACCAGTCGACATGATCCTCTTCGTCTGCGAGGATGCCCTCCAGCAGCACGCGCGTGCCATTGTCGCCCAGCTCCTCGGCCTGGCGGATGCCCTTGTTATACACTGCCACTGCGCCCAACTCCGAAGCCAAGTCATTTTGTAACTGCTCCGGAACGGTGCCGCCAATGTGCAGCGGGTTGAGTTGGCTGACGACTGGTTTGCCGTCGAGAAACAGGATGCGGCCGATCAGCTTCTCCGCATGCCCCATCTCGGCGATCGCCCGCTTTTCGACCGCCTCGTGCAACTCACCGTATCCCCAGTTCGCGCACATCTCAGAATGCACAATGTACTGGTTGATCGCGGTCAGCTCGTCGGCGAGCAGGGTGTTGAGTGTTGCGATGACCTCTTTGTTGCCCTTCATAGCAGCTCCTTTACTATTTCTTTTTTTCCACCTTCGCCCAGGTGTCCTTAAGTCCAACAGTTCGATTGAACACCACCAACTCCGGCGTCGAGTCAGGGTCGGCACAGAAATACCCCTGCCGCAGGAACTGGAACCGATCCCCCGGCTTGCTCTCGCGGAGGCCCGGCTCCACTTTGCACCCAGTTAGCACGGTCATCGAGTTCTGACTGATGTTTGCGGTGAAGTCCTGGCCCTCTGGAACGTCGTTTGGGTCTTCCTTCGTGAACAGCGACTCATACAAGCGCACCTCCGCGTCAACCGCGTGATTGGCTGATACCCAGTGCAACGTTCCTTTAACCGTCCGGCCGTCCGGGGTTGCACCTCCACCCGATTCTGGATCATAGGTACAGCGCAGTTCAACCACATTGCCCGCCGCATCCTTGATCGCCTCGTGGCACCGGATGTAGTACCCGTGTTTCAGGCGCACCTCCCGGCCCGGCCCCAGCCTGAACCACCCTTTCGGGGCGTCCTCGCGATAGTCGTCTTGCTCAACGTAGAGCTCCCCCGAAAACGGTACCGTGCGCGTGCCCATACTCTCGTCTTCGGGGTTGTTCGTTGCGGTCACCCATTCGACCTTGCCCACTGGCCAATTCTCGATGACGACCTTGAGGGGTCGCAGGACGGCCATCACGCGCATTGCGCGACGATTCAGATCCTCCCGCACACAATGCTCGAGCAATTGGATCTCTACGACGATGTTAGATTTGGATACGCCTGTGCGTTCCATCAAATCGTTGATGGCCTCGGGTGTGTACCCGCGACGGCGCAGGCCGACCAGCGTCGGCATGCGCGGGTCATCCCAACCTTTCACAAAACCCTCATTGACCATGCGGCGCAGATATCGTTTGCTCAGGAGGGTATAGGTCAACGAGAACCGGCCGAACTCAACCTGCTGCGGACAATAGATGCCTAATTCATTGCAGAACCATTCGTACAATGGGCGATGGTCCTCATAGCCGACATCGCACAGCGAGTGGGTAACTCCCTCGATAGAGTCAGACTGCCCATGCGCCCAGTCGTACATCGGATAGATGCACCACGCATCACCGGTGCGATGGTGCTCAGCATGGAGAATGCGGTACATGACCGGATCGCGCAGGTTGAAGTTTGGGTGCGCCATATCGATCTTGGCGCGCAGCGTGCGCGAGCCGTCAGGGAAGTCGCCTTTTTTCATCCGCGCAAACAGGTTGAGGTTCTCTTCGACCGACCGATCCCGCCAAGGACTGTTCTTGCCCGGCTCAGTCAGGGTGCCGCGATACTCGCGCACCTGCTCGGGCGACAGGTCGCACACGTACGCTTTGCCTTTGCGGATCAAATCCTGCGCCCACTCATAGAGTTGCTGGAAATAATCCGAAGCGAAAAAGAGCCGGTCGTCCCAATCCCAGCCGAGCCAGCGGATGCTCTCCATGATGGCATCGACAAATTCGGTTTCTTCCTTGACAGGATTTGTGTCGTCGAAGCGCAGGTTGCACTCCCCGCCATAGTCGCGCGCCAGGCCGAAGTCAATAGCAATGGCCTTGGCGTGCCCTATGTGCAGATACCCGTTCGGCTCGGGCGGGAAACGCGTACGCACGCGGCCGCCGAAACGACCCGTCCGATTGTGTTCATCGACGATTTCGTGGATAAAGTCCTTAGGAGGGAGCGTCGTCGCGACATCTGGCATGGAACGAACCTTCTACGGGCAACCGTGCTTGACGGGACGCACGTTGATACGCCTGCCACTCTGCCGGGGCAAGCCAAGATGATTGTAGCACGACGCCGCTACGGGGCCAAACCTGGTTTTCTGCGCCCGGGCCGCATGGTAACGACCGCTGCAATCAGGTGGAAGATCTACGCCTGACCGATGACCACAAGCGCTTCACGCCGCAGCGAAATCCGGACCTGGTCACCGACCTGCAAGTCAAGCGGAGTATACGTGAAGCTTGCGTGGCGCACCTCGATCAGGTGCTGATTCGAGAGCAATACTTGCAGAATCCGGCCGCCCGGATGGGGGCTACTCCCCACAATCCGGCCGGTCGCCTGGTTGTAACGGACAGCATCCACAAGGGGCCGATCGGGGTAGAGGATCTTCACATCCTCAGGCCGCACATAGGCGGTCACGCTGTTGCCTGCAGCCTCGGCCCGTGGCGGAGCCACAAGCCGGAGTCCGTCCCAATCGAGCACAAGCCCGTTCGGCGCTGCGCTCACCACTTGTGCACGAAACAAATTAGGAATGCCCATGATCTCGGCGACGTGCTGGTTAGCCGGATAACGAAAAACGTCCGCCAATGGCCCCACCTGTTCCACACGTCCATCGCGCATTACGGCCAGCCGCTGCCCCACAGCAAACGCGTCCTCCAGGCGGTGGGTCACGTAGATCACGGCCAATCCGAACTCGCCCTGCAATGCGAGCAACTCAAGCTGCAGGCGCTGCCGGGCCGCGGCATCCAGGGCCGAAAAAGGCTCATCCAGCAGCAGCGCCCTGGGCTCAGCCGCCAGTGCGCGGGCCAAGGCTATCCGCTGCTGCTGCCCACCGGACAGCTCATGTGGGTAGTGATCGGCCAGGTGCGCAAGATTCATGCGCCCGAGGAACTCAGCCGCGCGCGCCGGCCGGCCCGGTCCTCGCAATGGATAGGCCACGTTCTCGATTGCGGTCAGATGGGGGAACAGGGCGTACTGCTGGAAGACGTAACCCACGTGACGCCGACGCGCCGGAAGGTTCACTGGCCGCGCCGTACCGTCTCGGAGAAAGAGGACTTCACCGTCGAGGGTGATACGGCCATGCTCCGGCTCAATCAGTCCCGCGATGGCGCTCAGAGTAGTGGACTTGCCAGAACCCGAGGGCCCAAAAAGAACCAAAATCTCGGCACCCACCTCCAGCCGCACGTGGAGGCGGAAATCAGGCCGATGCACCGTGAACTCAGCGTCCAGCCGGGGTACGGCAGCAGCGCGCTCACTGCCTTGCATCGGCATGTCACCCTTCCTGGGCCGCAAGCGGTGCGGTGCGGGGTCGCCTGGGATGTTCAAATCGACGCACAGCCCAGAGGCTCAAAAAGGCCAGGGCTGTCATCAAGACCACCATGCCGTTGGCCTGCGCGTAGCTGCGATTCTGCACGGCATCATAGATGGCCAACGGCAGCGTTTGTGTCCGGCCCGGGATGTTGCCTGCCACCATCAGCGTAGCGCCGAATTCACCCAGCGCCCGCGCCGCGGCCAACACGACTCCCGCCAGAATGCCGCGTCGCGCGAGCGGGAGCGTTACGCGCCAGAGCACTTCGAATTCCGAAGAGCCCAACGTGCGCGCAGCATTTTCCAACGCGGGATCGACGCCTGCAATGGCGGCACGCGCCGATTGCACCAGGAGCGGCAGGCCGACAATCGCGGATGCGATGGTTGCGGCGCCCCAAGTGAAGAGGATACGCCATCCAAACCACTCCACGACCGGGCTGTCGCGGCCCAATGCCAGCAGCAGGTAGTAGCCGACTACGGTGGGCGGCAGCACCAGCGGCAGATTGACCAGTGCTTCCACCATCGTGGCCCCGCGGAAGCGCCGCCGCGCCAACAGCAGCGCCAACGGCAGTCCCCCCATCACCATCAGGCACAGTGCCACGGCTGTCACCTTGAGTGACAGCAAGAGCGGCTGCCAGATCATTGTATCTCCTCGCCGGCCAATACAAAGCCGACCTTGCGCATGATCGGTCCACCCCGGGGCCCGTTGACGAACTCGGCCGTGTTCTCCGCATTTTACCATAGGGTGAGGCGCTCGTGCGGGTTGAGACGGCCAAGGTGAGGCGAATGATGCCGCGATTGTAAGCCAAAACGCAGCAAACAACGCTCGTTGGCGTACATCCTATGGCTGTGGTTTTAGTTCGCTCAGCTTCAGACCAAACAGGGAGATTGTAAAATGGAATTCGAAGGCTACTGTGTCAAGTGCCGCGAAAAGCGGCAAGTCAAGAACGGCGAGGTCAAGGAGACCCCCAACGGACGGAAGATGGCCCAGGGCGTCTGCCCGAAGTGCGGAACCAAGGTCACACGTTTTCTAGCGGCAAAGAAAGCAGGCTGATCCCAAACAGGGATGCCACGGAATAAGAGAAGCCAGGTTTCACCTTCCGGTAGAAACCTGGCTCCTCTTTTCGGGTCCCGGCAACGCGCCGGCCCCAGCAAGCACTTACGGCTGAGCCGCGTGGCGGAACTGCGTTTCGTACAGGGCAGCATACAGGCCGCCCTGAGCCAGTAGCTCTGCGTGGGTCCCGCGCTCAACCAGGCGTCCTTTCTCAAGCACCAAGATCACATCTGCTGCCAAGATGGTGCTGAGCCGATGGGCGATCACCAGGCTGGTCCGCCCCTCCATGATCCGCTCGAGCGCCTCCTGAATCAGGGCCTCAGACTGGCTGTCGAGTGACGATGTCGCCTCATCCAGAACCAGGATACGTGGATCCTTAAGGATCACGCGCGCAATAGCCACCCGCTGCTTTTCGCCACCCGACAGCCTGTATCCACGGTTGCCAACCACTGTGTCATATCCCTCAGGCATGTCCATGATGTAGTCGTGGATGTTTGCCGCCCGGCATGCGGCCTCGATCTCAGCATCCGTCGCGTCTGACCGCGCATACAGCAAATTCGCGCGGATGGTGTCATTGAAGAGATAGGTTTCCTGGGTCACCATGCCAATCTGGCTTGCCAGGGTTTCCAGGGTCAGGTTGCGCAGATCGTGGCCATCGATGCAGATCGTCCCCCCGGTCGGATCATACAGCCGCGGCAACAGATAGGTGATCGTCGTCTTTCCCGCACCACTTGGGCCCACCAGCGCGGCCAGTTGCCCAGGCCTCACCTCGAACGACACATCGCGCAGCGCCCAACGCATCCCCTGTAAGGCCTCGCCCTCGTCGCCTTCTGAAGCGCTCAGAGCGTCACCCCTGGCCTCGCGCTTCACCAATTTCCCGCCCTCCTGCGACAGTGGCACGTCCATCCCCCGACCGCCCCAACCGAATCGGGCCACTTCGGTGAGACCTACAGCCCCAACGTCGGGCACGTTCTCGCCAGGTTGATAGCTGAATGAGACGTCTTCAAACTGCACATATCCTTGCACCTTGTCCAGTGTGAGCGCGTCCGGTTTCTCGCGGATTTCCTCGGGCAGGTCCATGACCTCAAAGACACGCTCAAAGCTCACCAGAGAAGTGGAGATGTCCATGCGCGCGTTGGTGAGCGCAGACAGCGGCCCATACAACAAGCCCAGATACGCGGTAAACGCAATCACGGTTCCGATGGTGAAGTGCCCCTGGAGGACGAACAGGCCGCCGACCCAGAATACCACCACAGAGCCAACTGCGCTGACCAGGCTCACCGTGAGGAAGAACCAACGCATGAGAAGGGCGTTGCGAACGCCCGCCCAACGCACCCGCTCCGCGCGCGAACGAAATCGCGCGACCTCAGATATCGCACGGCCGAAGAGCTTGACGAGCAGCGCGCCAGAGACATTCAGCGTCTCGTCCATCATCGCATTCATTTCGGCGTTGAGCGTCATCTGCTCGCGCACCACGGCGCGCACCTGCCGGCCCAGCACGCGAGCGGGAATGAGGAAGAGCGGAAGCACTGCTGTAGCCAAGAGCGTGAGTCGCCAGTCCAACTGCAGCATGATAACCAAGGCGCTGACCAGGGTAATGACATTGGTGAACAGGTCGACGAAGGTGCCCGACACTGCACGCTGAGCGCCGATGACGTCGTTGTTCAGCCGCGACATGAGTTCACCCGTCTTGGTGTTCGTGAAAAAACGTAGTGACATGGTGTGCAGATGGCTGAACAGCGCGGTGCGCAAATCGCTGATGATCCCCTCGCCCACCGTTGCGCTGAGATATCGCTGCGCCACTCCCAATAATCCGGTCACCAGCGGCACGGCGAGCATTCCCAGGGCCAACATGGTCAACCGCCGCAGATCCCGGTCCGGCAGTGCCCGATCGATCAGGTCCCGGGTTAACAACGGCGGAATCAAGTTTAGCCCCGTAGTCACCAGGATCAATGCCAACATCACCGCTATCCGGCCTGCGTACGGCTGCGCATACCGCAGCGCCCGGCGCAGGAGCGGTCCGCTGATTGCAGGTCGATCCACCTTCTCGTCGTATCGGATGAAACTCCACCACCCGCCGTCGTGCATGCTCGCGCCCCTCTCTGGTTGACAATACCGGAGCCATCATAACTGTCTGCCTGCGCCAGGTCAACCCGCCGAGCGAGCGTGCGATCGAGCGAGCGTGCGATCGTGCGAGCGATGCCCCATGCCGTGCGCAAAAGAGGCCAGTCCACGTCCTCAGGCGCGTTGCGGCTCTTGTGTCAAATATGACGAACGTTCTTGCCAGCCGCTCCACTTTCGATTATATTACCCTTGGAACCTCACAATTGGGCGACGACGCCCAACAGATACCTTTACCCCAAGGAGACGTGGCAATGCACAAGAAGCTGTTCATCCCCGGCCCAACCGAAGTGCGGGAGGAAATCCTCCAGGCCATGGCCACCCCGATGATCGGCCACCGGTCCTCGGCTTACGCCGAATTGCATCAAAATGTCGAAACAAAGGTCAAGACCCTTCTAAACGCCAGCCGACGGGTATTCCTCTTTACCTCCGCGTCAACGGGCGTTATGGAAGGCGCCATCCGCAACTGCGTTGGGAAGAAGGTGCTCAACACCCTCAATGGTGAGTTTTCCCGGCGCTGGTTTGAAATTGCCAAGACTTGTGGCGTGCAGGCCGGGACGGTCGAGGTCGAGCCCGGGAAAGCCGTGACTCCGGAGTTGGTTGACGCGGCTCTGGCGACTGGTGAATACGACACCCTCTGCCTCACCTATAACGAAACCTCCACCGGCATCCTTGGCCCTGTGCCGGAGATCGCCAAACTGGTGCGCGAGAAGTACCCGGAAATCATCATCATGGTCGACTCCGTGTCGTGCATGGCCGGCACACCCATCGATTTTGACGGCTGGGGCCTCGACGTGTGCCTTGCGGGCGTCCAGAAATGCTTCGCACTCCCGCCCGGCTTTGCCGTCTGCGCGGTGAGTGAACGCGCCTTCGAGCGCGCCAAAACGATCCCCTTCCGCGGCTACTATTTCGACTTCATCGAGAACGAGAAGTACGCCGTCAAGTTCAACACCCCGGCCACACCCGGCATCAGCTTCTTGTTCGCCATGGACAAGCAGATGGACGCGATGTTCGCCGAAGGGCTGGAGAATCGTTATGCCGCGACACCTGGAGATGGCCCGGTACACTCGTGCATGGGGCAAGAAGCACTTTGGCCTCTTCGGTGACGAAAAGTATCTCTCACCAACCATCACCCACATCGTGAACAACGGTTTTGATTTCGGTGCGCTAAATAAAGAGCTGGGCAAGCGCGGCGCACAGATCTCCGACGGCTATGGCCCATTCAAGGGCAAGACCTTCCGCATCGGCCACATGGGCGACTTGACCATGGAAGACGTCACGTGGCTGACTGCGCAGATTGACGATATTCTCAAGTTATAAGAACCCACGCACTTTAGGAGAGCAATATGAAGGTCTTGGTATGTGATTCTATCTCCCCGCGTGCGGTTGAACGCATGCGCACTGCCGGACTGGATGTCGACGTCCAGGACAAAATCACGCCCGAGGATTTGCTGGAAACCATCGCACCCTATGATGCCATAGTCGTGCGCTCCCGAACCAAGGTTCGCAAACCAGTCATCGACAGAGCGTCAAATCTCAAAGTCGTCGTGCGCGGCGGCGTCGGTGTGGATAATATTGACGTGGCCTACGCCGAAGCCAAGGGTATCCGCATCATGAACACGCCCGGTGCGAGCACCCAAGCCGTTGCTGAACTGACCATCGCTTACATGTTCGCACTGGCCCGGCCTCTCGTGCAGGCCACTGACTCTATGCGCGCGGGATTGTGGGAGAAATCCAAGTTCGAGGGAACCGAGGTCGCGGGCAAGGTGTTGGGCATCGTCGGCATGGGACGTATCGGCGCCGCCGTCGCGCAACGCGCTGCCGCTCTGGGCATGTTGGTCCTGGGCTATGACAGCCGCACCGTAGGCACGGCTCCCTACATGCATATGGTCGAGTTGGATGAGTTGTACCAGAAGGCCGACTTTATCACGCTTCACATTCCACTCAACGAATCGTCCAAACACATGCTTAACGCCGAAATCCTCGCCAAAATGAAGAAAGGCGTGCGGATTATCGACTGTGCGCGCGGGGGCGTTATCGATGAGACTGCGCTCTACGACGCGATTGTGGCGGGTCAGGTGGCCGGCGCCGCTCTGGACGTCTTCGAGAACGAGCCCTTGACCGATCGTAAGCTCTTCGAATTGCCCCAGGTTATCGGCTCGCCTCATATCGGCGCGGGCACTAAGGAGGCTACCGGCCGGATCGGAGATGAAGTAGCCGATCTGCTGATCCAGGTCAGCCAGGAACCGTGTAGTTAGTGGTTTTGTTTCCACAAAGACACAATGGAGCGAAGGCGCACGAGGACCTGTTCGCATTTCGTTTCTTAGTGTCTTTGTGGTGAATCGACCTTACCAACAGAAACAAGGGGCGTCCATGACCAACGGTGTTCAGATTCCCACCGTCCTCCTGCCAAAGCCCGGCGTGGATCTCCACAAATGGGCCGTGATTGCGTGCGATCAATTCACATCAGAGCCCGAGTACTGGGCTGATGTGGCCACCATCGTCGGCGGAGATCCATCCACCTACCACATCATCCTTCCAGAGGTCTACCTCGACTCTCCCGAAGAGAGCGCGCGTGTTCGTTCCATCCGTGACACCATGCGCGATTATCTGGAACGCGGCCTGTTTGAGGAATTCTTTGGGATCGTCCTGGTCGAGCGTACGGCCGGTGGAAAGACGAGGCGCGGCCTCATGCTGGCGTTGGATCTTGAGCATTACGATTACTCAAAGGGTTCCACGAGCCTGATCCGCGCGACCGAAGGCACGATCCTCGAACGCATCCCACCGCGCGTGCGCATCCGCTCCGGAGCGCCGCTCGAGCTGCCCCACATCCTCGTTCTCATCGACGACCCCGATGGAACCATCATCGAACCGCTTGTTGCTCGGCGCAAGAGTCTGCGCCAGCTTTACGATTTTGACCTGATGCTGGGCAGTGGCCACCTCACCGGCTATGCGGTTGATGAGGCGCAGATGCAGACATCCACCATGGCTGCACTGGGGCGACTTGGCGATCCTGACGTTTTCTCGAAAAGGTACGACGTTGCCCCCCGAGACACCTCCGCTGGTTTTCGCGATGGGTGACGGCAATCACTCGCTTGCCACGGCCAAGGCCATCTGGGAAGATGTCAAGGGGAAAGTCGGGATGGACCATCCGGCCCGCTTCGCGCTGGTCGAGATCGAGAACATCCACGATGCAGGCCTGGAGTTCGAGCCGATCCACCGTGTGCTCTTCGACGTTCAAGCGCGACCTGGTAGCGGACCTGCGCGATTACTACACCGACCGTTGTCACCTGGTGCCGTGCGCTACCAGCCAGACCATGATCGACTTGGTGAACCACGAAGAGCGGCCCGAGCACACCTTCGGGGTCGTGTCGCCCTCCGGCTGCCACGTGGCCTACGTCGCCGATCCACCGAGCAACCTGCCTGTGGGAACGCTGCAGTCCTTCCTGGATGCGTGGGGCAAGGCAGGGGGATTCGGCAAAATCGACTACGTCCACGGCACCGACGTGGCTGTGCGCCTGGGCTCTCAGCCGGGGAACCTGGGCTTCTATCTTCCGGCCATCGACAAGTCCAGTTTCTTCAAGACGGTCATTCTCGATGGTGCATTGCCGCGCAAGACGTTCTCCATGGGCGAAGCGAAAGACAAACGCTTCTACATGGAGGCGCGGCGCATTGACTGAGCGGCGCAGCTCTCCGTAACGGTCTCGCCCGGTCAGCAGGAGGCGCCTTTGGCGTCAACACCGTTTATCGTATCGTCCATCCACCACACTTCAGCCATCAGGGAGGAAGGCTATGTCTCACACTCGCAACAGGTTCCTGGCACTCGCTTTGATCCTCGTGCTGCTCACGAGCTGGCTCGCCGTACCGGCAGCCGCAGAACCTCAGGCCCCGGTCAGTTTCACGATCCTACACACCAACGACTTTCACGGCCAAATCGAATCCTCCGCCGCCCGGGTGGCACAGAAAGTCATTGACGTTCGCACGGCGGTGGGAGCGGAGAACGTCCTGCTCATGGATGCCGGCGATATTATGCAGGGCAGCCTGATTTCGAACCTACAGAAGGGTCTGCCGACCATCGACTACTACCGGACCATCGGCTATAATGCCGCGACGTTCGGGAACCATGAGTTCGACTGGGGCAAGACCGTTCTGGATGAGCGGATCGCACAAGCCGAAGCGCCCGCCACAGCCGACGAGTCACCCATGCAGATGGTGGCAGCCAATATCACCAAAAAGGATGGGAGCGGCAACTGCACATGGGAGCCTTTCAACGCTTCAGTCACTCCCTACCAGGTCTTCACGGTGGCTGGAGTGCGCGTGGGCGTGATCGGCGTGGGCTCCCTAGAGACACCCACCATCACGATCGCCGGGGCGACCGAAGGTCTGTGCTTCCGTGATCCGAAGGAGTCCATCCTCCACTACTATGACGAGCTAGATGCCGCCTCCGACGTGATCGTGGTCCTCAGCCACATCGGCTACACTGACGGCGGCTACGGCTACGGCATATCCGTCACCGGCGACCAAACACTGGCGAAGGATCTCAACACTGCGGGCAAGCCGGTCAACCTGATCATCGGCGGCCACACGCACACCGACCTAGCAGCAGCCACCGTGGTCGGCACGACTTCGATCGTGCAGGCCTACACAGGCGGCGCGCAGGTTGGCCGTGCGAACGTGACCTATGATCCGGCCACAAGCAGCGTGACCATCGCCTGGGAGAAGATCCTTACGGCAGGTGGCGCCGAAAACCCGGCCATCAAGGCGTTGGTCGACAGCTACGTCAATGACCCGACCTACCAGGCAATGATCAACCAGGCTGTCGGATACACACAGGTAGATCTGCCTCGCTTCCGCACCGAGCGTTATGCAGGCGAGGATAACATGATGGGCGACTTCGTCGACGACGCGATCTCCGGCTGGCTGAACAGCGACGCCACGACCGAGAATGACATAGACATGTGGTTCAACAACGCAGGTGGGATCCGCGTCGACTGGTGTGACAAGGAGGATCCCGCGAACCCCGGGACCTACATCTGGTCGAATACCCTCGCAGACTGCTCGCAATCCGGTATCTGGTCTCACGATCCAATGCTGCTGAAGTATGGACAGATGTTCCAGATCCTGCCGTTCGGCAACGTGATTATCGTTGGGCGGATGACCGGCGCGCAGATTGCCGACTTGCTGAACCAGGCCGCCACTCTGTACAAGGGCGCGCTTCAGCCGTCCGGCATCCGCTACAAGTTCTATCGCTACTCGGACGCTCTGCCCGGGCCACAGCCATACGCCTGGGGCGCCTACGACATCGAGGTTTACGACAAGGCCACGTCTACCTGGGCCGCGCTGGACGTAACCAAGACCTACAAGGTGGGCACCAACGAGTACCTCGCACCCGCAGGCCAGGACGGGTTCGTTCCCTTCAAGTATATGACGAATATCAGCTACTGGGGTGATATGCTGAACGCGGTCAACGAGTACGTGGCGCAGAAATACGGCACGCCAGCCACCGCCTACAAGGGGCCCAACGGCGACGGCACACTCGACAATCGGCTTGCGCGCGACGGCGATGGCGACAACGTCTACGAAGCCGGCGAGATCGTCCCAGTGACGCTCCTGCACCACAACGATTCGCATGGCAACCTGGTCAAGGGCACCTATGTCGGCTACACGCAGCTCGCAACGCTGATCAAGCAGGAACGCGTCCATAACCCGGACCGCACGCTGCTGTTCTCCCTGGGCGACAACATCCAGGGCGACTCGATGATGTACTACTTCAAAAATGCTGCGCAGGGCACTGCGGCCGACGGCACCCCACTGCCGCCCACGCTCTGGCAGAACCCGTTCATTGCCGTCATGAACGCCATGTCTTATAACGGCATGGTGCTGGGCAACCACGAGTTCAACTTTGGTGCACCGGTGTTCGACAGCACCTTTAGCCAGGCAGCCTTCCCCATCCTGGGCGCCAACGTCACCGACTCCGGCGCCTATGGGATCAATAAGGTCGGGCTCGATGCCACGGCCATGGCGCAGGGTGTCAAGGTCAATGTACGCGACGGGCTCGAGTACACCCTGCCTTCCGGCAATCCGGCCAATCCAGAGGTGAAGATCGGCTTCCTCGGCTTGACCAACCACCGTGTGCCCAACTACGAACTGCCGAGCAACATTCCCGGCCTGACCTTCAGCAACCCGATCGCTACGGCAAAGGCGCTGGCGCCTGTGCTGCGCGAACGGAATGACGCGGTCGTGGCGTTGACCCACATCGGGTTCACCGAAAACGCGAAGAGCGCGGAAATCGACGACAACGTGGACACCAACCTGGCGGCGGTGGTGCCAGGCATCGACGCTATTCTGGGCAGCCACAGCCACACCGACCCATCTAAGCAGACAGACTACTCGGGCGCTTACAAGTACTTGCCGGCCGTGGTAGCCGGACCGGAGAACACGCCCGTGCTCGTCAACCAGGCGTACCGCTACAACAACACGCTGGGCGAAGTGGTGATCGGTCTGCGGGCCAAGACCGGCGGCGGCTATGAGGTCGCGAGCCGCGCAGGACGCTACATCTCGGTGGGCAGCAGCGTGGCCGAGGATGCGGCAATCAAGGCCATCGTCGATCCGTATGTGGCCGCCTTGGCTGCGTACAACAACACCGAGATCGGCCAGACCACCGTCCCGATCGACACGCTGAAAGCCTTCACCGAGGAGACCAACGGCGCCAACCTGCAGGCGGATGCCTCCGTGTACGTACTCGAGAAGAGCGGCGTTCAGGTGGACTTCCACCTGTCCGGCGCAATGACCAACAAGAAGATCGCGGACAGCGCCACGCCGGCAAGCCCGTACACTCTCAAGATTCTCCGATATGTTCTCGGCCATGCCGTACGAAAACTCGCTGCTGGTGCTGAAGATGAACGGCCCGCAGCTCAAGACAGTGCTGGAACGCGCGTACCGTAACTACTGGTACTACAAGTACAAGGCGACCGCGGACCCGAAGTACGGCGGCTACTCCTACTACACCACCTGCATGATTGACACAGACAAGAACAACGTCATCAAGTACCTGGACCTATACCCGCAGTTGCCAAACGGTCACAACGTCGTCTCCCTGACGATCAGCGGCACGCCGGTGGACTTCACAGACGCGACCAAGTTCTACAACGTCTCGACGGTGAACTACCTGGCCGCCGGATCATGCAACTTCAACGACGCAGGCAAGAGCCTGTGGCCACTCGACCAAATCGTGGCTGACACGCAGCTCTACGTGCGTGATGCTGTGATTGACTATGTCAAAGCACAGACCGGCCCGATTGCCCCCGCAATCGAAGGGCGTCTGCAATTCGTGACGTTGGGCAACCAGGTCTTCCTACCGCTGGTTTGGAAGTAGACTCGACACCTGATGGCTTACAGCCGCAGCACCGGTGCAAGTCACCGGTGCTGCGCGGAGGCACCAGGCTAACACCACAGCGCAGAATTGAGTAGAATTATGTCGATCGCAGCCCATCTCCCTTCTTATCCACTCGCCTTCCTGCCCACCCCCTTGCATCCACTGCCTCAGCTCAATGCATGGCTCCGGGAACAGGGTGTTGCCGCAGAACTCTGGATCAAACGCGATGACCAGACCGGGCTCGCGTTTGGCGGAAACAAAACGCGCAAGCTGGAGTTTCTTCTGGGCGACGCATTCGCGCGGGGATGCGACACGCTAATCACCACCGGTGCGACACAGTCGAACCACTGCCGGCAAACCGCGGCCGCGGCTGCGCAGGCAGGGTTGGACTGCCACTTGGTGCTCGGCGGACAGCCGCCTGATTCACCGAACGGGAACCTTTTGCTCGATACGCTATTGGGTGCAACGCTGCATTGGACCACGCGCGAGAACCGGATCAATCGATTGCGCGAGGTTGAAGCGGAATTACTTGCGGCAGGGCGACGCCCCTACTTCATCACCTACGGCGGCTCGGATCCCATAGGCGCGTCGGGCTATGCGCTTGCGCTGGAAGAAGTCCTGCAGCAGGCACGTGATCTCACGGTTGATTTCGATGTGATTGTCGTGGCTTCCAGCTCGGGCGGCACGCAAGCAGGCCTGGTGGCGGGCGCATCTGCGCTTGGCTCTCAGGTCTCCGTGCTGGGTGTTAGCATTGACGAGCCGCAGGAACATCTGCAGCAACACGTCGCGGCCCTGGCGACCGACACCGCCATGCATATGGGGCATCCCCATTCTTTTGCCCCTGCCGACATCTTTGTAGATGCCGCATACCTGGGCGGCGGATATGGCGTCATGGGCGACTTGGAGCGCGAGGCAATCCGGCTTATGGCACAAACTGAGGGCATCCTGTTGGACCCGGTCTACACCGGCCGTGCGTTCGGAGGGCTGCTCGACATCCTTCGACGCACTCCCCGCCGCCTACTGCCTAAGGATCGACAGGGTCGCATCCTCTTCTGGCACACGGGCGGGGCGCCTGCGCTTTTTGCGTATACTGAAGACCTCAAACAACCGACGCCTTAGCATGATCTAAGCGGCCCCTCGGTGAACCGCGCCTCCTGATGAGTCCAGCCATCGATTGCCGCCTGGAGCAACACGATGGCGCAACCGCCTTCTTGTCGGGTTCCTTAAGGTGTTGTACTCGCGCGCGTTGTGCGCTATACTGGTGACGTGGGCTTTCATCCCACTGGCAGGGGCTTCTGATGACCATTTTGACCGTTGTGCTTGGCATTTTTGGGCTTGTTGTGGCCGCGGTTTTCCTCTTTGCCGCGACTTCTTGCGCGGAAACCATTGCCTGGTGGACCGAGCGGGGCCGCAACCGAGCCGCCCCAAGCGCGCCGATCGTCATTCCACCACCGAATCCAGATAAGCCCGTTGCTGATCAGTACATCATTTACTTGAGCGGGGTAGGCCGAAACAGCGGCGAACAGGTGCCCGACAAAGAAGCGCAGTTCCTAGACCTGGTGGAAAAGGGCGTGCCTGGATCGGTGATCGTGCGCGATGTCTTCCCTTATTCACCCAGCAGCACGCCCCTCACAGAACACCGACTGGTCAAAGGACTGTGGACCGGAATTCCCAAGCTTGCCAGGCGCAACCGGCGCTTCATGATCCTGTATCACATCATCTATTTCCGAAACCTTCTGCAGGTGTGTGCGTCGCGAGATTCCTATTTCGGCCCCTATTACGCGTACGGGTCCGCCAAAGAGATGATCAAGGGCCTGCTCCGCTATGGGTATCGCCCCGAGCAGCCACGACCGGTTACCATTTTGTGCATCAGCGGCGGCGGCCAACTCTCACAGGCAGCCGCGCCATACATCAAGGAATGGCTCGGATACAAGGTGCGCGTGATCTCAGTGGGCAGCGTGTTCGCTGATGATCGAGGCACGGAGGATCTGGATGAGATCGTGCACCTCTCGGGCAGCGAGGACGTAACCCAGTACGTGGGGCGAGTGTTGGGGTACACCGGCTGGCCGGTCTTCCCGAACTCCGCGTGGAACCGCTTCGTGCGCGCCGGCCGCTTTAGATCGATCCCGATGGGTCCGATGAAGCATATGGGGCTGGGCGACTACTTCAGCCGATCGGTGAGGCTTCCGGACGGCACTCCACACGTACAGAAGACCGCCGAGGTAGTCATCGGTCTGCTTGCACCGCCTGCAGACCGTGTGGGTGGCATGAGGCGCCTACCCATCTCGAGCGCAGCCCACGGGCCTCTGCGGGACTTCCCCGCGCCCGTCGGTCCCTCGATTTCCGCGAGTGGAAGGCCTTGATATGGTCATACCCTCATTTCTTGATCGAGCACCGATCATCTTATTCCTCGCTGCGACCTCATATGCTGTCGCTCATGGTTCGCGCCTGTTGATGCGCCGCGAAGGTTGGCTTAAATGGACAGCGGGCGTCCTGTTCGGTCTTCTGGCATTCCTGGTCAGCCGCATCGCGCTGGCCGGTGCAGGTTGGTTGGTCTTCACAGTACTCTTTGGCAGTGCGCCGGACTTCCTCATCCTTCTCAGCATGGTCGGCCTGGCCAGCACGCCGCTGCTTCTCGCCTTTGTCAACGCGACGCCCTTCTTTGGCCCGGGTGTTCTGCGAGTGCTGTATGTGATAGCGCTCCTCCGCCTCACCACGCTCTCCAGCACCATCCTTGGCATGGATTGGCTGGGCAGCTTGGGCTGGTGGGTGACGGCGTGGCTGCTGGCATCTCTCGCCAGCCTGGGCCTCACATCGCTCTTCCGCGGCGCGCGGTGGCTGGCGTGGACAGGGATTCTAGGCGTGAGTCGCCCATCGCCGGCAGAGGTGATGGCCACGAAGCCCGGCATGAAAAACGCGGTTTGGGAATAGCGCAATCGGGCGATTGTTCTTGTTGCACCAAGAAAAGCAAGCGGAGGACGCATGGCGGAAAAGGAGCTCGGTTACGTCGAATTGGAGTGGACCTGTCCGAGCTGCAACACGCGTAACCCTGGCAGCCTGCAGAAGTGCCAGCAATGTGGCTCGGCGATGCCGGCAGACGTCCAGTTCGAACAGGCAGCCGAAGAGCAGATAATCACCGAGAAGGAGGAGATCGCTGCCGCGCAGGCAGGCCCGGACATCTACTGCGCTTACTGCGGTACGCGCAATGCCGCAACCGCCAAGATCTGCAAGCAATGTGCCGCACCCTTAGTAGAAGGCACAGCACGCGAAGTGGCGGGCGTCATCGGCGGCCTGCGGGATAAGCCCGCGCCGCCACAAAAATGCCCCGCCTGCGGGACGGAGAACAAAGCCACCGCGCTGAAGTGCGTCAACTGCGGCGCACCCTTGGGAACAGCCGTGCCAGCGGCGGCCACTTCGCTCTCTGTTCCGACGCCCGCCAGTCGCCCGGGGGGCCTGGGCATCCTGCCACTGATCTTACTCGGCGCGGTGATCCTGCTCGGGGTGTTCTTCGTGGTTGGCCGGCGCAGCAGCGACATGGTTGGCCAGGTGGCGGACTACGGCTGGCGAAGAACCATTGCCATCCAGGCGCTCGCTCCGGTCACGCGCGAGGGATGGTTGGAGCAATTGCCCGCTGGCGTAGATGTGGTGGAGTGCCAGAAACGGGTCTATCAGGTGGTGGACCAACCTGTCGCGGGCGCACGCGAAATCTGCGGCACGCCTTATGTGGTCGACACGGGCACCGGTTACGGGAAGGTCAAACAGGACTGCCAGTACCAGGTGCTCGCTGATTACTGCCAGTATCGCACTTTGGCATGGGTAGTTGCGCCTCCCCTGATCCTGGAGGGTCGCGACTTCAACCCGCGCTGGCCGGCTGCGAATTTGGCTGAGAGTCAGCGCGCCGGCGGCCAGTCGGAAGAGTACTTCATTGTCTTTCGCGCTAACGACCGCGAGTACACCTACACGACGCGAAACGTCAACGAGTACATCCAGTTGGCGCAGGGCGGCGCGTGGCGCCTGACAATCAATGGATTTGGCCAGATCACCGACATCAGCGCAGGATAAGCACGTGGTTTCAACGCTTATCAAGTCACACATTGGAGGCGACACCATGCCGCAAGGCATCATTCCGTGGATTGCACTCATCGTACTCGCTCTAGTGCTGGCGGGATGCCAGGGGGCGAGCCCGGCTGCAGGAGTTGACATTGCGAAACTGCCAAACACGATCGACGTGGCGACGACCAAGGCGCTGCAGGGCCGGTCCGATGTAGTTCTGGTCGATGTGCGCGAGCAGACTGAGTATGATGCGGGGCACATTCCTGGCGTCAAGCTCATACCGCTTGGCCAGGTTCCGGCTCGCATGGCCGAGATTCCCAAAGACAAAACGGTGATCCTGACCTGCCGGTCGGGCAACCGGAGCGGTCAGGCAGCGGATTTCTTGAGACAACAGGGTTATACCAACGTGCACAACATGGAGGGAGGCATCACTGCATGGCAGCAGGCCGGCCTTCCCATTGAGAAGTAGTGTTTATCCGTTCATCATCAGAGGAGAATGCGTATGAACCGTGACGCTATCAGGCAGATCGCTGTCTGGGTCGGCGTGATTGCGACGATCGTCGTAAATGGACTTGCGAATGCACTGCCCATCAACAACCAGATGACTGGAGACATCGCCAACCAGTACAAGGGGCAGAATCTTTGGCTGCCCGCCGGCTATGTCTTCAGCATCTGGGGTTTGATTTACGTCGGCCTGATCGCCTACGCGATCTACCAGTCACTCCCTCGCCAGCGCGAGAACCCTCGTCTGCGGCGCATCGGGTGGCCATTCGTGATCTCCTGTGCCGCAAATATCATCTGGCTGCTCTTCTTCCACTATAATCAGTTCCCGCTCTCCATGGTCGCAATGCTAGTGCTGTTAGCAGCTCTGATTGCGATCTACTCGCTGCTCGGCCGCAATGAGAACGTTTCCACGGGCGAGCGCTGGGCTGTCCGCCTGCCGTTCAGCATCTACCTGGGCTGGATCACCGTCGCGACGGTGGCAAACGCTGCGCATGTGTTCGTGAATGCCGGATGGAAGGGCGAGCCTTTCGGTGCGTTGGCGTGGTTGATCATCATGTACCTGGTCGCCCTCGCGCTGGCGGCACTGGTCGCCTTAACGCGACGCGATGTGGCCTACCTGCTCGTGTTGGTATGGGCGTTCATCGGAATCGCGGTAAACTACAGCAGCATGACCGGCGTGTTGATCAGCTCCATCATTGCCTCACTGCTAGTAGCTGTACTGGCAGTACTGATCGCGGCACGGTCGCTCTGGCAAGGTAAAACCTACAATTGACGCATGGTTGAAGTCGCCAATATCCTGCTGCCGATATTCGCAGTGATCGCACTTGGGGCGGTCTTGCGTTATTCGGGTTTTGCGTCAGTTCAGGTTTTTCAACAGACTAACCGGCTCGTCTACTGGATCGGCATCCCCGCGTATCTCTTCTACAAGACTGCCGATTCCAAGCTCCAGGGCGACGCGGCCGCGCGCGTGTTCGCCGTCCTGTTCGGCGCGATGGTCAGCGCCATCGCACTGGGTTATCTCATCGCCGGGCTGTTACGGTTAGAAGCGACCTCCGCAAGCGCGTTCGTGCATGGGGCGTTTCGCAGCAACCTTGTTTATGTAGGGCTGCCGGTGGTGTTTCTCGCGCTTGCGGCCCGGGGATACGAGCAGTTACCCGAGCTTCAGGCGGTAGCGGTGATTTCGATCGCCCTGCTCGTGCCTATCTACAACACCGCCGCGGTGCTCGTTCTTGTTGGGGGCCATGAAGGGGGGCGAGAACAGCTGCCCAAAAGGCTACGGGAGCTTGTGACGCGCCTGTTGACGAACCCACTGATCCTGTCCTGCGTAGCGGGGCTGGTCGTGCTAGGACTCGGATGGAAGCTCCCCCAGCCGATACGGCAAACCTGCGAAACCCTGGGGGCCATGACGACGCCACTGGCATTGTTAGGCATCGGCGCGGCGCTATCGTTCACCACTTTACGCAGCTACTGGCTGAGAGCGACCTTATCGGCGGGAATCAAGGTAATCGCTGCGCCACTGATTGGACTTCTGTTGGCGCGGTGGTTGGCGTTGTCGTCGGCCGAACTGCGTATGGCACTCATATTCCTGGCCTGTCCTAGCGCCACTGTCACCTACATCATGGCGCAACAGATGGGGGCAGATGACGGGCTCGCGGCCAACATCGTTTTGTTGTCGACACTTCTGGCATTGCCATCATTGGCCGTGGTGCTGACGTCGACATGACGCTTCACTTCCGCCATGCGATATGTTCTCCGCCATCTACCTCGATCACGGTCCCAGTGATGAAGCTTGCCTGCACCAGAAAAAGAACCGCCTCAGCGACATCCTGTGGACTGCCCCATCGGCCCAGCAAGGTGCGAGCCGCGGCGGCCTGCATCTGCTTCTCGGTGTAGCCCGGCGGGGGTAGGACCGGTCCGGGTGCGACGGCGTTCACGCGCACCGCGGGTGCAAGTTCCATCGCCATCCCATATGTTAAGTTCAACAACCCCGCCTTGCCTACCGAATGCGCAGTCAGGTTCGGGAACGGCACAAAGGCCGACAAATCGACGATGTTGACGATGGCGCCATCCCCGTGTGCGGCCAGGTGCGGCGCGGCCGAGTGGCTGGTGAACGCCGAACCCTTGAGGAGAATGTCCGTCACCTGATCCCACTCTTCCTCTTTGAGTTCTGCGAATTTTGTGCGCTTCCAAAGAGACGCGCTGTTCACGAGCACATCCAGCCGGCCGAAGTGTGCGACCGTTGCGTCTACAAGTCTGCGGCACGCGGCCACGCTCCCCGCGTCTGCCTGCTGTGCCAGAGCATGCCGGCCCAAGAGCTCCAGCTCCTGCTGCGTTTCCCTAGCCGCGTCCGCCGATGAGTGATAGCTGAAAGCGATATCCGCACCCGCGCGCGCCAACGTCAGTGCGATCGCCTTACCCACACGCACCGCACCGCCGGTCACGAGTGCCACTTTGCCGTGCAGTTCCATAATGCGTAACCTCCAGCGTCAGATGTTACATCTAATCCGCCTAATCCCCTAACAACCCAGCCCCTCTCATCGAAGGCGTTCGCCGATAGCGGCTTTTTGTTATTTTACACATGTGTATTTGCATATATTCGATGGCTGTGGTAGACTCAAGTTGAGTTTGAAACGTATTGACGAGTGAAGGAAGAAAAGGATGATCCAAAGGCAGTTGACCGGCAGCCCCGCGGGTGAAGTGCTCATGCTGTTGCAGCGCAAGGGCGCGGCCACCGTTAAGGACCTGGAAGTGGCAATGGACGTCACCGCGACCGCGGTGCGCCAACAACTGATGGCGCTCTTAGCCGAGGGTTTTATTGAGCAGCGCATCGAGAATATCGGCCGTGGGCGGCCCAAACACGTCTACTCGCTGACGACAAAGGGCCGCGCGCTCTTTCCACATCACTACGATGAATTCACAAACTCCCTGCTGCGGGAAATCCTGCTCGTCGAGGGTCCGGGCAAAGTGGAGGAACTGCTGGCGCGTATGGGGAAGCGGATGGCGGAACAATATGCACAGCATATCGCCTCATCATTGCCGCATGAGCGTGCGCAAGCTCTGACGGAAATGCTAAACGCCAAGGGCATCCTGACAGAGCTATTCATAGAGCCGGATAGCATCGTGTTTCGCGAGTACACCTGTCCATATTACGAGTTAGCGCGCGAGCATCGCGCCATCTGTGATATGGAACAGGGCATGATCGAGCAGGTGATGAACCAGCCGGTGGAACTGGTGTCTTGCACGCTGGATGGGCACCATGGGTGCCAGTTCAAAACTGAGTCCAAATAACAATTCAACCCTAATGAGGAGCTGTGGTCCATGTCTTCTGAGCTAGTGATCAAAGATCTGTTTGTGAATGTCGATGGAAAGCCGATTTTGCTGGGCGTCAACCTAACCATCCGCCAGGGCGAAGTACACGCGCTGATGGGGCCAAACGGCTCGGGCAAGAGCACCCTGGCTTACACCATCGCAGGGCATCCGCACTATGAGGTCGTCTCTGGCGATATTCTGCTGGATGGGCGGAGCATCCTCGATATGGGGGCGGATCAGCGCGCGAAGGTGGGATTGTTCCTGGCGTTCCAGTACCCGACCGCCATCCCGGGCGTCAGCATGGCGAACTTCTTGCGTCAGGCAGTCAGTGCTGTCCGAGGGTACACCGAAAAGGCCAAGCAGCAGGTTGTCGACGGCGGCAGCGCAAAGCCGATTGGCTCTGAGTTGATGCCGATGCGAGAATTCCGCAAAGAATTGACCGAGAAGATGGATAAGCTCCACATCGACTCTGCGTTTGCGCGGCGCTACCTGAACGACGGCTTTTCGGGTGGCGAAAAGAAGCGTGCTGAGATCCTGCAGATGGCGATGCTCGACCCCAAGATCGCAGTGCTCGACGAGACGGACTCGGGCCTGGACATCGACGCACTGCGCGTCGTGTCCGAGGGCGTGAACAGCTTGCTGGGGGAGACACTGGGCGTACTTCTCATCACGCACTACCAGCGCCTACTCGACTATATCAAGCCGCAGTTCGTGCACGTTTTCTACAACGGCCGCATCGTTATGTCCGGCGGTCCGGATCTAGCCCCGGAACTCGAAGCGAGAGGTTATCAGTGGATTCGCGAGGAATTCGGCGAGCCGCTGCCTGGGGTGGAATTGGCGTAACGATTCAAGGAGTGCATTATGTCTGCGATGGAATCCGATCAGAACATTCTAGCGGACCTGAAGTCCGAATATCAATACGGGTGGAGCCAACCTGAGAAATACGTCTTCAAGGCTCGAAAAGGCCTGGACCACGAGATCGTCGATCAGATCAGCGTCATGAAGCGCGAGCCGGAATGGATGCGCAAGCTGCGTCATGAGGCACTGGACATTTTCTTGTCCAAACCGATCCCGACGTGGGGAGCCGATCTGAGCGGCATCGATTTCCAGGACATTTACTACTACATTAAGCCGACAGAGGCGCAAGGCAAGAGCTGGGATGATGTGCCTGCGGACATCAAAGAGACGTTCGACAAGCTTGGCATCCCTGAAGCTGAGCGCAAGTTCCTGGCCGGCGTTGGTGCACAATACGAGTCCGAGGCGATCTACCACTCGCTCAAGGAGGAGTGGGAGAAGCTGGGCGTCATCTTCATGGACTCTGACAGCGGATTGCGCGAGCACGAGGACATCTACAAGGAATACTTCGGCACGGTAGTGCCGTCAACCGACAATGTTTTCGCGGCCCTGAACACTGCGTTTTGGTCGGGGGGCTCCTTCGTCTACGTGCCGAAGGGCGTGCACCTGGATATCCCACTGCAGGCGTATTTCCGTATCAATGCCCAGAGCATGGGCCAGTTCGAGCGCAC
Source organism: uncultured Chloroflexia bacterium (assembly GCA_963774265.1). Taxonomy (GTDB): domain Bacteria; phylum Chloroflexota; class Anaerolineae; order CG2-30-64-16; family CG2-30-64-16; genus JALOOB01. The sequence goes on from CAVZDU010000002.1 coordinate 249,226, forward strand.
GCTGATCATCGTCGATGAGGGCGCGACGGTCCATTATGTTGAAGGCTGCACCGCGCCGACTTACTCCGAGGACTCGCTGCACTCAGGTGTGATCGAGATCATCGTCCGCAAGAATGCTCGTTGCCGCTACACGACTATTCAGAACTGGTCGACCAACGTGTACAACCTGGTCACCCAGCGCACGTTAGTGTCCGAGGGCGGCACGATGGAGTGGGTGGATGCGAACCTGGGGTCGAAGGTCACGATGAAGTATCCATCGGTCTACATGATGGGACCGGGCGCAAAGGGACAAATCCTCTCAATGGCATTTGCCGGGCCGGGACAACACCTCGACACAGGCGGCAAGTTGATTCACGCTGCGCCGAATACGTCCAGCCAGTTGATTTCCAAATCGATCAGCAAGGGCGGCGGACGCGCGTGCTACCGCGGCTTGCTCAAGGTTGCCAAGGGCGCGGTCGGCTCGAAGTCCAATGTGGTGTGTGACGCGCTACTGCTCGACGCCAAGAGCCGCTCGGACACCTATCCGTACATCGAGATCGACGAAGAGGACGTCACCGTCGGCCACGAGGCGTCGGTCAGCAAGATCGGCGAGGAGCAGCTTTTCTATCTGATGAGCCGCGGCCTGGGTGAGGACGAAGCCAGCGCCATGATCGTCTCCGGGTTCATCGAGCCAATGGTGAAGGAACTGCCGATGGAATACGCCGTTGAACTAAACCGCTTGATCCAGCTCCAGATGGAAGGCTCGATCGGTTGAGGCCAAAGGAAAGACTGATGACGACACAAACCCAAGTGATTGAAAATATTTCCCAGGCCTCGGTCGAGGCTCTTTCATCCGTGCGGCAGGAGCCCGACTGGGTGCTTGATCTACGTCTAAAGGCGTGGCGCTTCTTCCAGGAGATGCCGTGGCCCACAGGCACGGAGGAGACGTGGCGGCGCACCAAGCTGACCGGCTTCAAGGTGGAAGACTACACGCCGCTGGTGGGCGCAGGCGCCGGCGGAAGTCTGCCCGAGGACGTTGCCAAGAGCCTCGCGGAGGTGGAGAGCGTCGGCGAGTTGGCATTTGTCGACGGCGCCCGTGCTCACTACCGGCTCGATCCAAAACTTGCGGCTCAGGGAGTGATCTTCACTGACTTGGGAACCGCGGTGCGCGAACATGCTGACCTGGTGCAGAAGTTCTTCGGCGCGACGGCGCCCGAGGGCGAGAACAAATTCTGCGCGCTTCACTATGCGCTTTGGAATTCGGGAACATTCGTCTATGTGCCGCGCAATGTTGTCGTGGAACAACCACTCCAGGTGGTGATCGGCCAGGGTGAAGGCAAGAAGGCGGGGTTCCACCACACGATCGTAGCAACTGAGCCGAACGCGGTGGTGACACTGGTTGAGGACTTCATCGGCGGCGAAAACGGCATGAGCGATTCCGTGGTCGAGCTGCTGTCGGGTGCAAACAGTCAACTGCACTACCTGCACCTGCAGAACCTGGCGGATAGCACCTGGAACTTCACAACCCAACGCATGAAGTTGGGCCGCGACAGTCTGATGCGGCACTTCATGGGCTCGTGGGGCAGTCGACTGAGCAAAGCATGGTTGAATATGGACCTGGACAGCCCGGGCGGCCATGGCGAATTGTTGGGGCTTTACTTCCCCGGCGGCCGGCAGCACCTGGACCATCACACAAATCAATTGCACAAAGCACCTAACACCACCAGTGATCTGCTCTACAAGGGTGCGCTGAAGGACCGATCGCGCTCGGTTTACCAGGGTTACATTAAAGTCTATCCTGACGCGCAGAAGACCAATGCGTACCAGGCGAACCGCAACCTGATGCTGAGCAAAACCGCACGTGCGGACAGCACTCCCGGTCTCGAGATTGAAGCAGATGACGTGCGCTGCACCCACGGCGCGACAGCCGGCCAGGTGCCCGCAGAATACGTCTTCTACCTGATGTCTCGCGGTATCGATCGCACCAATGCTGAGCGAATGATCGTCCAAGGCTTCTTTGAGGAGGTCCTGAACCGCATTCCTGTGGCTGGTGTGCGAAATAAGCTCGAAACCGAGATCGCGCGCAAGCTGGGATTGTAAATAGGGTGCGGACTTGGAGGCACACATGAATCAGGGTTATGCGTTTCCAGAGAAACTAGTTTCCACGCAATGGGTGGCGGAGCATCTGACCGATCCCCGCATACGGATTGTGGAGTCAAATGAGGACATCTTGCTCTACAGCCGCGGCCATATTCCGGGTGCAGTGCATATCGATTGGGTTGCAGACCTGAATGATCCGATTACACGTGACTATCTGAACAAGATTCGGTTTGAGCAACTCATGTCGAGGCACGGCATCGGCAATGACACACTGGTTGTGTTCTATGGCGACAAGAGCAACTGGTGGGCGTGTTATGCCCTGTGGATATTTGAGTTGTTCGGCCATACCAAATCGGCTGTCATGGATGGCGGGCGGCTCAAGTGGGAGCAAGAGGGTCGCTCAATGACAAGGGATGTGCCGGCTTACGAGCCCACCGCCTATCACGCGCCCGAACGCGACGACAGCCAAATTCGCGCATTCCGGGATGATGTGCTGCAACATGTGAAGGCCGGCCTGCCTCTGGTGGACGTCCGCAGCCCGGGCGAGTATACTGGCAAGCTGTACCATATGGAGGGCTACCCACAGGAAGGCGCGATGCGTGCCGGTCATATCAAGGGCGCGGTCAACGTACCCTGGGCCAGGGCCGCCAGCCTTTCAGACGGCACCTTCAAGCCGGCGGACGAGCTGCACTCACTGTACCAAGTCGAGCAGGGTCTGAAGCCGACCGATAACGTCATTGCGTACTGCCGAATCGGCGAGCGGTCGAGCCATACCTGGTTCGTGCTCAAGTATTTGTTGGGGTACAACCAGGTCCGGAACTACGACGGCAGCTGGACTGAATGGGGCAATTTGGTCGGCGTCCCCATTGAGCGTTAGTTCGTGCCTTTATGTTAGAATCGGAGACTGCCAGCATGGATCGACAACAGCAAATCGATTTCATCCTGGATCACTACGAGAGCCCGCGCCACTACGGGGCGATTGACGATGCCACGGTTGTCCAGAAGGGCGGCAATCCGGGGTGTGGCGACGTCGTCGCGTTTTACCTGAAACTGGGCGAGGATGGCCAGATCGAGGACATCTCGTTCGAAGGTGAAGGCTGCACCATCAGCCAGGCCGCTTCCTCCATAGTGACGGAGATGTTATTTGGGAAGACACTCCGGGATGTGGAGAACACGCCGCCTGATGTGATCCTGGACCTGCTGGGCCGCGAGCTGGCTGCGACGAGACTCAAGTGCGCTCTGCTCGGGCTGAACACAGCAAAGGAAGCGGTGCGCGCGGCGCGCCGAGGTCGTGCGGAATAGGGACGGACATATGGTAACGCAGAATATGGCGACATCGATAGCTCTCGACGTGCAGCGCATCCGCGCCGACTTCCCTATCCTGCAGCGCCAGGTTAAGGGCAAGCCGCTGGTCTACCTGGACAACGCGGCCAGCTCCCAGAAGCCGGTGCAAGTGCTCGACGCAATGGACCGCTATTACCGCGAGACCCATGCGAATGTCCACCGCGGCGTCCACACCTTGAGCGAAGAGGCGACGGCACAGTTCGAGGGTGCGCGGGTAAAGGTGTCCAACTTCATCGGCGCATGCTGCGCCAAAGAAATCATCTGGACACGCAACGCGACCGAGGCGATCAATCTGGTTGCCTATAGCTGGGGCCGCGCGAATCTGTAAACAGGGCGATCGGGTGCTGCTCACTGAGATGGAACATCACGCGAACCTGGTGCCGTGGCAGATTCTGGCTGCAGAAAAAGGTTGCGAACTGGATTTCGTGCGCGTGGCCGATAACGGCACACTGATTCTGGATGAGCTCCCCAAGCTGCTGACTCCGCGCACCAAGCTGTTTGGCTTCACCGCCGTGTCCAATGTACTGGGCACACTCAATCCGATCAAGGAACTGACCGATGCGGCTCACAAAGTGGGCGCGTTGGTACTGCTGGACGCGTGCCAGAGCGTGCCACACATGCCGGTCGACGTGCAGGCGCTTGATGTTGACTTCGCCGCGTTCTCGGGGCATAAAATGCTCGGGCCGACGGGCAGCGGTGCGCTGTGGGGCCGCCGCGAGATTCTTAACGCCATGCCGCCTTTCATGGGCGGGGGCGACATGATCCGCGAAGTCAAGCTGCGCCAATCGAAGTGGAATGAACTGCCTTGGAAGTTCGAGGCGGGCACTCCGGCGATTGCCGAGGCCATTGGCCTGGGCGCAGCGGTCGATTACCTGTCAGCACTCGGCATGGAAAACGTGTATGCGGCCGAACATGAGCTTGTTACCTATGCTATGGAGCAGATGCAGGACATCGAGGGGCTGAAAATGCTCGGTCCGAGAAACGGGCGCGCGGGCCTGGTGAGCTTCGTGTTGGGCAACGTGCACCCGCACGACATTGCGGCCGCACTCGACAGCCTGGGGATCGCCATCCGCGCAGGCCATCACTGCGCACAGCCGTTACACGAACGTTTCGGCGTACCGGCCACGGCCCGCGCCAGCTTCTACGTTTACAATACCCGCGAGGAGGTCGATGTCCTCGTGCGCGGCCTACGGAAGGTCGTAGAGTACTTTAGTTTTTGAGAGCCAGCCATGGACCTATATGCAGAAGAAATTCTTGATCACTACAAGCATCCGCGTCACTTCGGCCATCTCGATGAGCCGACGATGGTCTATCACGACCGCAATCCCTTGTGCGGCGATGAAATCACCCTCGAACTCAAGATCGAGGATGGTAAGGTGGCGGACATGGCCTTCACCGGACATGGCTGCGCGATCAGCCGCGCTGCCGCGTCGATGATGTCGGAAGAGATCATCGGCAAGTCCCTCGAAGAGCTGAAGAGTTATGACAAAGAGAGCATACTCGACTTACTGGGGATCGAAGTTGGTCCGGTGCGGATCAAGTGCGCGTTGCTGCCGCTGAAGGCGATGAAGGCCGCAGTGTGGGGGCTGGCCGCTGAGGGCGAGGAGTAGGCCTGTGGCAAAGTGGGTGAGGGTCGGCCGAGCAGACGAGGTCTGTCCTGGAGAAAAAGATCTATGAAGTCGATGGCGTCATGCTGGTTGTCGTCAACCTGGATGGCGAGTATTTCTGCGTCGAAGATGTATGCACGCATGACGGCGGACCCCTGGGAGAGGGCGACCTGGACGATGGGCAACTGGTGTGCCCGCGTCACGGAGCGCGCTTTGATGTGCGTACGGGCGGCGCGTTAACCCTGCCTGCTTTCGAGCCGGTCGCGACGTACCAGGTTAAGGTGCAGGACGGCGACCTGCTGATCGAGTCGTACTGAACGGAGTGAAAGAGATGGCGGCACCGACCGATAATGATGTACGCGAAGTCATTCGAAAGAACGTTTTCGATCCCGAAATCGGATTGAATATCGTTGACCTTGGGCTGATTTACGACGTGAAGGTGCCGGGAGGCAAAACGGTCGACGTAGAGATGACGCTCACCTCTCCCGGCTGCCCTGTTGGGCCGCAGATCATTGCGGGCGTGCAGAGCTATGTCCACAAGGCGTATCCGGACCTCGATGCGATCAACGTGCATGTAGTGTGGAGCCCACTGTGGAATCCGGATATGATGACGCAGGAAGCCAAGGACCAACTAGGCTTCTTCTAGTTGCCAGGGAAAGCATGTCACAACTGTATCTGGGCACGCAGGGTTGGAGCTACTCGTCATGGGTGGGGTCATTCTATCCGTCCGGGACCTCTACCAGCGCATATCTCCCGGAGTACGCCAGGTCCTTCAATACGGTTGAGCTGGACACGACTTTCTATGCCGTGCCAAGGCAAAGTACAATAGCCGGCTGGCGAGAACGTACGCCAGCCGGCTTTCGCTTTGCGGCGAAATTCCCGAAGACGATCACGCACGAGAAAGCACTCCACGATGCTGGACTTGAGGCGAAGGTCTTCGTAGAGGCCATGGCTGGTCTGGACGAGAAGCTCGGCCCTCTGCTTCTGCAGATGCCGCCCCAGTGGACCGCTTCGGGCATGGGTGATCTGAAGCAGTTTCTCCTCGACCTGCCATCCGGTTTTTGCTATGCTCTCGAGGTGCGACACAAGTCGTGGCTGGTCAGAGGCACATTCGATGAGCTCACGGATCTCTTGAGGGGCCGCGGCGTGGCGTTGTGCCTGGTGCAGCACGCCTGGATGCCGCCTTTGGACACTATGACCGCTTCCTTCGCCTATATTCGCTGGTTGGGCCGGCGCGAGGACATCCCAGACGATGACTTCAGCCATGTTCGCATCAACCGAGATGTACAACTGGACCGTTGGGCAGAGCAAGTGCTGAGGTATGTCCGCGCCGGGCTTGTCGTGCACGGCTATTTCAACAACCATTACCAGGGGCACTCGCCGGCATCAGTACGCGCGTTGCAGATGCGACTGGATGCGTTGAGTGCCCAGGATGCCCCAACATAAAAACGGTGAGCGTTGCCCGATCAAGGTCTCTGTGCTAGACTACGTCTGAAACCTTCATTCAGAACGAATCGTGGTTGCGAGCATTGATCTTTCATGGGTGATATATTCCGCGACAACCGTCGCCTGCTCCTCTTCATCATCGTCTCCAACTTTCTGCTCAACTTCGGTTTCCAGGTCTGGCAAACGCTGTTCAACAACTTCGCGGTCGAGCAGCTTGGCGCCGGACCGGCTTCGGTCGGCCTGATCCAGGCGGTGCGCGAAATCCCTGGCCTGCTGGGATTCGCCATCGCGTTTCTCAGCCTCATAATGTCGGAAGTCCGGCTCATGGCGCTGAGCATCGTTATGATGGGCATTGGCGTGTTGCTCACAGGACAGGCCAACAGTATTCCCACCCTCCTGGCAACCACATTCATCATGAGCCTCGGCTTTCACTTCTTCATGCCCAGCAGCAACGCCGTTGTTCTGATGATCATGAAAGAAGAGGACACACCCAAAACGCTGGGCAATCTGGGCAGCCTGGGCTCTCTCGCTTCGGTTGCGGGGACAGGAGCTGTGCTACTCCTGGCTGCACCAATGGGCTATCGCAACCTGTTCAGCGCGGTCGGAGCGGTGGTTATCCTGGGCGGGCTACTGCTCTTGCCATTTGGCAACCGGCAGACCCGCCTGCCGCTGGGTCGGAAGATTCGTTTGCGGCGGCGTTACTGGTTGTACTATTTGTTGTCATTCCTGCTGGGCAGCCGGCGCCACATCTTTACGACTTTCGCCGTGTTTCTGTTGGTGCGAGAGTATAATGTCAGCGTGCAAACCACGGCGATGCTGTTCCTGGTAAACAGCATCATCAACGTGCTCACCCTGCGGTGGACGGGCCAACTCGTCGGCAAGATCGGCGAGCGAACGGCCATGACGATTACTTTCAGCTCGCTCGCTCTGATCTTCATGGGCTACGCCACTATTAAGGTGCTGCCGTTACTGTTCGGGCTGTTCATCCTGGATAATATTTTCTTCGGATTCAACGTCTCCTTATCGTCGTATTTCCAGAAGATTGCAGTCTCACGCGAGGAAATTACCAGCAACCTATCAACGCAGCAAGCGATCGAGCACCTGGCGGCCATCACTGTGCCGCTGATTGGTGGGACCGTATGGCAGGTCTACGGGGCGCAAGCCCCGTTCCTGTTTGGCGTGGTGATCGTCTTGCTGGGGCTGGTGTTCACACAGTTCATGCGAACAGGTCCGGCACCCCAACCGGGCGTTGTTGGTGGAGGCCACTGAACTGAGACTGACGCGGCTCATTGTTACTCGCCCCTCTTTGGTGCTAGAATCCCCTCGGTGATTGTAAACTCAACACAAAGGAGTGACTCACTCATGCCCGACCGTGAGTATTGGGACACGTACCTGGGCGCCGATCTCGGCGTTATCGACCCGGACATCGATGCTATTGTTGATTTCGAGGAAGAACGCCAGGCGCGCAAGCTGATCATGATCCCCTCGGAGTCCATGGCGCCCCTGGCAGTCCGCCAGGCGCTCGGCTCCGTCTTCAACAACGTCTACGCTGAGGGCTACCCTCCCCTGCGCATGACGCGCGATGATGAGGATTTGCTCCTCGACTATCCCCATCAGCTCGCCTACTATCGCCGCTATGCAGACCGGCGATTCTATAAGGGCGTCGACTACGTTCACTTCGTGGAGACGCTGGCTCAACGCCGGGCAGCGCTTATCTTCGCCAACCAGCGCGTGAGCGATAAGAATATTTATGTCAACGTCCAACCCCTCTCCGGCGCAGCTGCTAACCTGTCAGTGTACGATGCGATCTGCCAGACGGGCGACACTGTCATGGGCATGGATCTTTTCCAGGGGGGGCACCTGACCCACGGCAGTGAGTTCAACTTCTCAGGCAAACGGTTTCGGGTGGCAAGCTACGGCGTGAGCAAGGCGACGGGCAAGCTCGACTATGACGAAATCCGCGATCTGGCGCGCAATCACAAGCCCAAAATGATCATCGCCGGGTTTACGTCGTACACGTGGGCGCCCGATTGGGAGCTGTTCGCGGAGATCGCGCACGAGGTGGGAGCGGTGCTGCTGGCCGACATCAGCCACCCTGCCGGTATGGCGACTGCAGGCGCATTTCCCAATCCGGTGGGCATTGCCGACGTGATCACCTGCACAACCCACAAGACGTTATGCGGGCCGCGCGGCGCCATCATCATGACGACCGATGAAGACCTGGGCAAGCGTATCGACCTGGCGGTGTTCCCCGGCGAACAAGGCGGTCCTCACACGCAGAAGTTCGCGGCGATGGCTGTGGCGTTCAAAATCGCAGGCACTGATGCGTTCAAGCGCATGATGCACCGCATCAAAGAAAACGCTGCTACGTTGGCCGATGGACTGACCAGGCGCGGGCTGAAGCTCGCTTATGGCGGCACCGACACGCACTTCTGCATGCTGGACCTCAACAGCGTCAAGAGCAAGACGGGTGCACCGTTACGCGGTGAACCTGCCGTGCGCATCCTGGACATGGCCGGCATTGTGGCCAATAAGAACACGATCCCCGGCGATACGCTCACGGCACTGGGCATGGGCATCCGGCTCGGAACGCCCTGGCTGACCCAGCGCGGGTTCGGGCCGGCGGAAATCGACCGGGTTGCGGGCCTCATCCACAAGACCGTCACCAACATCCAACCATTCAGCTACATCGGACTTTCTGGCGAGCTGCCCCGCGGGAAGATCGATTTGGACATCTTCGAGGAAATCAAGATGGAAGTGGCCGGATTGGCCGCAACAGGCGCGGCCGAGACCCCCAGTCGAGGGACAGGCTACCCGCATTTCTTCGGTCTCCAGAAAGCTGCTGTCAGCGACGGCCACGGCTTGGTTCTGGTCTCCGGCGACCGCGCCACACCGGGCCTGAACCAGATCGTCACGACGGACATCGCCGGACTTCAGGCGGAGCAAACCACCGTAGGATATATCCTCGATCCCGAGGGATGCGCCATGGACACGGTAGCCCTGCTGCGCGTGGCTGCCGACGAATATGGCCGCGACCGCTATTTCGTACGGACCCATCAACGTAATCATGGACGGGTGCTGGCATGGCTGCGCGGCCTGGCAGACGGGTATACGCTGTTTGACAGCAAAGACGTCCTTGCCAAGGTGGAAGGCCCACTGGTTGTTGTGGAGATGACACAGGGTGAAGCCGCTGAGTTGGGCGATCTCTCGGCTCTGTTGCACGCAGACACTGGCCCGTCAGACTGGGCCGGCCGTCACGCGCTGGAGTTATTCCGCACGACGCCCGACCGGTTCGAGCTGCAAAAGCCGTATTTCGTCGGACAGCACGTACTGGCGGAGGTCCGGGATACGACGGAGCTCCCGGTCTTCCGTTGGCAAGAGCCGGAGAATGCGCCACTCAAGCGTACGGCCCTCTACGAATGGCACAAGGCGCATACGCGACACATCGTCCCCTTCGCGGGCTGGGAGATGCCGGTCTGGTACACGGGTGTGCTCGATGAACACAACGTCGTGCGCAGGGCCGCCGGCCTGTTCGACGTGTCTCACATGGGCGTATTCGAGGCGACGGGACCGCATGCCGAGGAATTCCTGGACCTGGTGCTGACCAACTACGTCCGCTGGTACGCGCCGGGCGAGAGCTTCTACTCCTACCTGCTCGACGTTGACGGGAATGTAATCGACGATTTGCTGATCTACCGCCGCGCGAAAGATAACTTCCAGATCGTCGTCAACGCATCTAACGCGGACAAGGACTGGGCATGGCTCAATGCGGTCAACAACGGCGAGGTGCTCCTTGACCGGAGCCGGCCCGCCCTTAAGGTGCTGCGGCCTGCAACACTGCGCAACCTGAAGGACCCCTCCAGCGGTCCGGACATGCGCGTCGACCTGGCCCTGCAAGGCCCGGCGTCCATGCGCATCCTGCAGAGCCTGACCGACGATGCGCGCCTGCAAGACCAGATCGGCCGCGTGCCCCGCACCGGGGTGACTCAATGCGTGCTGGCGGGGTTCGACCTCGTCATCGCACGCACGGGTTACACGGGAGAAGATGTCGGCTACGAGATCTTCGTGCATCCTGACCGGGCGGTGGCATTCTGGGAGAAACTAATGGAGGCTGGCAAGCCCTTCGGCATACAGCCGACTGGGCTGGCGGCGCGCGACAGCACACGCACGGAGGCCGGCCTGCCGCTGTATGGCCACGAACTGGCTGGGCACTTCAACATCTCGCCCGCAGGCGCGCGCTTCGCCGCATACGTCAAGCTCCACAAGCCATACTTCATCGGTCGCGAGGCCTACCTGGCGAAGGAGAAGGGACGCACAATGGAGGTGGCCCGCTTCCGCATGAATGAACGGGGTGTGCGCATGCCGAAGACAAGCGACCCGGTGGTGAACAAAAAGGGACAGGTAATGGGCTGGGTCACGAGCGCGGCGGTAGATGTGGACGGTGTGATCCTCGGCCTGGCGTATGTTCAGAGTCGCTATGCCAAACCGGGAGACGAAATCGGCATCTTCAATCTGCCGGCGAAGCCCTTGGTGGAAAAAGACAACAAAGCGGAACTGCAGCCCGGCGACAAGATCGCATTGTCGGATGCCGCCACCCTGCTCCCACGCTTCCCGGGCAAGGCTGAGCGAGCGCACTGGCGCGGTGATGTCGCGGCGCCCCTATCGCAACCGGCTGCGGCCAACGAATAGGAAGAGGATAAGAGAGGTGCCCGGCACTTTCGAAGCGCCGGGCACCCGCAGCCCGCTTGTGGTGCGAAAGAAATCCGCGTTAACTCACCGCGTCTCCGGCTGCGGCCAGGCTGTGGGTCTTCCGACTCTTCTTACGGTCGTCGGTGCCTAGTATGCGCTTGCGCATTCGGATGCTCTTCGGCGTTACCTCGACCAGTTCATCGTCTGTGATGTACTCCAGGCAATCATCCAGAGACATCACAATCGGCGAATCCAGGTGGACCAACTCATCGCCGGCCGATGACCGGTGGTTGGTCAGATGCTTCTTCTTGGTGACGCTGAGCGTCAGATCTTCCTCGGTCGGCCGGCGACCCACGATCATTCCTTCGTATACCTCAACGCCAGGACCAATAAACAACCGGCCGCGCTCCTGAGCATTGAACAACGAATATTGCGTGCTCATCCCGCTCTCCCAGGCCACCAGCGAACCGGTCTGCCGTGACTTGATCGGGCCCATGAACGGCTCGTACCCAGAAAAGATGCTGTGCACGATGCCAAGTCCGCGCGTGGCGGTTAGAAATGACTGGCGGAAGCCCAGCAGGCCCCGCGTCGGCACCAGGAAAGTGTAGTAGACCGTGCCGGTTGCGCCGTTCGAGCCCTGGTGCATGTTGGTCATCTGGCCTTTGCGCGGGCCGAGCATTTCCACGACCACTCCCGAATACGGCTCGGGGACCTCAATATAGGCCTCTTCCACCGGTTCAAGTGTTTCGCCCGTGTCGGGGTCATCATGCAGGATCACCTCCGGCGCGCTGACCTGAAACTCATAGCCCTCACGGCGCATCGTTTCAATCAGGATCGCGAGATGCAGCTCGCCTCGTCCGCTCACAAGGAAGGTGTCTGCCGCTTCAGTCGGCTCAACCCGCAACGCCACGTCGCGCTCCAGCGCGCGCTCCAACCGTTCCTTGAGCTTGCGGCTGGTGACCCACGTGCCCTCACGTCCCGATAGAGGCGACGTATTGACGCCGAACGTCATACGGACGGTCGGCTCTTCTACCGTGATAACGGGCAATGCGCGAGGATCGGCCGCGTCCGCGATCGTTTCCCCAATGTTGATCTCGGGGATGCCCGTCAGAGCAACGATTTCGCCGGCAGCTACTTCCGGAACCTCCAGGCGCTCCAGCCCCTCATAGATGAACACCTGCGCGGTCTTCTCCTGGTGGATCTGCCCCTGCCGGTCAATCCTGGCGATGCTCTGCCCCCGACGCAGCGTGCCAGCGGACAGACGCCCCATGATGATCTTGCCCTTGTAGTCGTCGTACGACAGATTGGTCACCAGCATCTGCGTGGGCGCGTCCGGATCCACAATCGGCGCCGGCAGCTTCTCCACAATCGCGTCGAAAAGCGGCTTGAGGCTGCCCTGGAGATTGTCCGGATCGGTGCCAGACTGGCCTGAGGTCGCGATGGTGTAGATAACAGGGAATTCCGCCTGCTCTTCGGATGCGCCCAGATTGATGAACAAATCAAAGGCGGCGTCTACAGCCCACCCGGGCCGCGCGTGGTTACGATCCACCTTGTTGATGACGAGAATGGCGCGGCGGCCCAACTCAAGTGCCTTGCGCAGGACAAAACGGGTTTGCGGCATCGGTCCTTCGGCTGCATCAACCAGAAGCAGAACGCCATCCACCATGTTCAGAACGCGCTCGACCTCGCCGCCAAAGTCCGCGTGGCCGGGAGTATCCACAATGTTAATCTTTATGGGGCCATAGCGCACCGAAGTATTCTTGGCCAGGATGGTAATGCCGCGCTCGCGCTCCAGGTCGTTGGAGTCCATCACACGCTCGGGCACATTCTGGTTGTCGCGAAACACGCGTGATTGTTTGAGCATGGCGTCGACCAAGGTGGTTTTCCCGTGGTCTACGTGTGCGATAATGGCGATATTGCGGATGTCTTCCCGTCGAACCTGCATTTGTTCCTCGCTGCCTTAATCCAAAACGCCGGAAGCCATTGAGGCTTCCGGCGTCTCTCACAGACGCATACGAAAATGTCAGCCGGCTATCTGCCTCGGCTGACAAATCAGTAAGATGATTCTACAGCAAGTCCGCTAAAAAAACAAGTTTGATGATGGATTCTTGCAGCCTAATGGTTGAGGGGATCGAGTCGCCGGCCCTTGTTCACCATCAGCCCCGGCTGGCACACCCGACAAAAGTAAGTGGTCGAGCGTTCATAGGTGATCGAGCTGATGCGTCCAGCGCAGCGCGGGCAGTCGCCGTCTTCCTTGCCGTGGATGGCAAGGAAGTCACGCACTTCAACGTCGATCTTGTCGCCCACGCGTTCACGCAGGACTTCGATAGCCCGCCGCAGCACCGCCTGCATGCATCCGTACAGCCGGTCCACTTCCTCGACGCTCAGAGTGGCGCGGCGACGCATCGGATAGATGGCGGCACACCATAGTATCTCGTCAGCGTACGCGTTGCCGATGCCCGCGACAAATTGCTGATTCGTCAGCACACCCTTGATCTCTCCCTGGAATTTCCGCAGCCGCTCACGGAAGACCTCCAGCGTCAGCTCGGGATCATCTGCTTCGGGCGCCAGTCCGGTGAACCCCGGAACCTGGTCGAGATCGGAGACCAGGTAGATCTTCCCCATATCCTTGGCGTCGTGGTAGCGCAGCTCCTTGCCGTCTTCAAGGGTCAGGATCAGGGCGTCGCGCACGCGGTTCTTGCCCAGGGGTTCGCCGTAGCGGATGCGGCCGGCCAGCATCGGGTGTATAACGATCGTCACGCCGCTATCGAGCGAAAGCAGCAAATACTTACCACGGCGCGTGACAGCCACGAAGCGCCGGCCCACCAGGATTACGGAAGGCTCCCCACCGAGGATGTTGCGGACGATCAATGGACGCGGCGCCTGCGCGTCCACGATTGTCACCCCGGGCAGTCGTGGCGCCAGATATTCGCGGATGATTTCGAGGTCGGGCAGTTCAGGCACTGTCTATCAGCACGGCTATCGAGGCATGCATCGATGTGAGCGGACGACCCTGATTTTGAGGTGAGATCTGGAGCCGGGCCTTCGAGCTCTTGTGGACCTCGAAGGCCCTCGCATGCAGATCCCACCCCACGAATTGACCGGATCAGCTACACCCGGGCGCGTAGCAGAGGTGCAAGTCCTTCGCAGCGCGCACCTCGTCCAGACGCTTGACCGGCGCGTTATGCGGCGCCGTCTTTAGCAATTCGGGGTTCTCGCGCGCTTCTTGAGCGATCGCAATCAATGCGTCGGCGAAGGCGTCCAGCGTCTCCTTACTCTCCGTCTCCGTCGGCTCGATCATCAAGGCCTCTGGAACAATGAGCGGGAAGTAGACTGTAGGCGGGTGGAAGTTGTAGTCCATCAGCCGCTTGGCGATGTCCAGGGTGTTCACTCCAGGTGCGCCATCCAGCTTACCTTGGGCCACGAACTCATGCATACACGTCCGGTCGCCGTGAGGGATCGGATAGGTGTCCCGCAGCCGCGCTTGAAGGTAGTTTGCGTTCAGCACTGCATTCTCGCTGATCGCTCGCAACCCATTGGCGCCGTGCATCCGGATGTAGGTATATGCGCGCACCAGGACACCGAAGTTGCCCCAGAACGCCTTAACCCGGCCGATGCTCTTCGCCGGCATGTGCCACTCGTACCAGCCGTCCTCGGTCTTCGCCACGATCGGGCCGGGCAGATAGTCTGCCAAGTGAGCCGCAACGCCGACCGCGCCGGAACCGGGACCCCCGCCACCATGGGGGGTGGAGAATGTCTTGTGCAGGTTGTAGTGCATGACGTCGAAGCCGACCTCGCCCGGTTTGGCGATGCCGAGGATCGCGTTGAAGTTGGCGCCGTCGCCGTAGCAGAGACCGCCCGCCTCGTGAACGAGTCGCAGGACTTCCTGGACGTTGCAGTCGAAGAGACCGAGCGTGTTCGGGTTCGTCAGCATCAGGCCGACAAGCTGTGGACCGTGCTTGGCGATCGACGCGCGGAGGGCGTCCAGATCGACGTTGCCATCGGCGTCGGACCCGACCTCCACGGCCTTCAAACCGGACATGCTCGTCGTGGCCGGATTTGTGCCATGCGCAGAATCCGGGACGAGGATGATATTGCGATGAGTTTCGCCTCGATCGTAGAGATACTTGCGCATGATCAAGACGCCAGTTAGCTCGCCGTGCGCACCGGCGGCGGGTTGAAGCGTGACCGCAGCAAAGCCGGCGATCTCCGCAAGCATCTCCTGCAGGTTGTAGATGAGCGCCATCGCCCCCTGCGCCGTGTCTTCAGATTGGAGAGGGTGCAAGTTGGCGAAGCCCGGCATGCGCGCGGCTGCCTCGTTCACCTTTGGGTTGTACTTCATCGTGCAGGAGCCGAGCGGGTAGAACCCGGTATCGATCGAGTAGTTCAACTGGCTCAGCCGGGTGTAGTGGCGCACCAGGTCGATCTCAGACACTTCAGGAAGGGGCAAGTCCGCCGCGAACCGCGTCCTGTGGCAGCGGCGTTTCGGGCACGTCAGCATCGGGCAGATGCACTGCCTTACGTCCAGCCCGGCAGATCTCGTAGATCAAAGGCTCGCCCATCACGCCACCTCCTCGATGTCGTTCAATTCGTCCTGGCCTTCCAGATCGTCTACTTCGAGAGTGCTCATCCCGGCAAGCGCCTCAGCCAACGCCTCGATCTCGGCGCGGCTGTTCATCTCCGTGACGCAGACCAGCATGTGATCAGCCAACTCGGGATAGTCCCGGCCCAGGTCATAGCCTCCCAAGATGCCCCACTCATCCAGCAGGTGCTGGTTGATATCGGCCACAGGTTGCGGACACTGGACAACGAATTCTTTGAAGAACAGACCGTCGCTCTTGACCGCGTAGCCTTCCAGCTTGTCGATGAGGGTCGCAGCGTAATGCGCCTTATGATACGACAGCTCTGCGGCCTTGCGCAGGCCGTGCTTGCCCATCGCAGCCATGTAGATGGCGGCGGCGAGCGCGTTGAGGGCCTCGTTGCTGCAGATATTGCTGGACGCCTTGTCGCGTCGAATGTGCTGCTCGCGAGTGCTGAGGGTCAGCACGTAGCCGCGTTTGCCGTCAACGTCAACGGTTTCCCCAACGATGCGGCCCGCCGACTTGCGCACGTCATCCATCTTCATGGCATAAAAACCGACATATGGCCCACCAAAGCTGAGTGCGTTGCCCATGGGCTGGCCCTCGCCGCAGGCTACATCCGCGCCGTATTGGCCGGGAGGGGTAAAAAGGCCCAGGCTGATGGGATCGACGGCCACAACCAACAACGCACCCGCTGCGTGCACTTTGTCCGCGAGCGCCTGCATTTCCCCGGGAGTATAGAGACGGCCCAGAAAATCCGGGTTCTGCACGATGATACATGCCACGTCTTTGTCGGCCAGGCTCGCGAGCGCGTCCATATCACCCAGAGGTGCAGTCTCACCGACCGTGGCGACACTCATCCCCTGGATGTAGGTGTGGACCACTTCGCGGTACTGCGGATTCAGTGTGGGGCTGAGCACGACCTTGAGCCTCTTACCTCGGCCAACCTGAAGCGCCATGATTACGGCCTCGGCCACAGCAGTCGCCCCGTCATAGTGCGAGACGTTCGAGACCTCCATGCCGGTCAAAGCCGTAATCATGGACTGATACTCGAAGTGCGCTTGAAGCGTGCCCTGGCTGATTTCCGGTTGATAGGGCGTGTAGGCCGTGTAGAACTCCCCGCGCGAGATGATGGAATCGACCACCTTGGGCACGAAGTGGTTATATGCACCCGCGCCAAGGAAGCACGCGATGTGGTTCAGGTCGTCGTTCTCGTCACCCAGCGCCTGGAGTTCCTGAAGCATCTCCATTTCAGTGAGGGCGGGCGGCAGGTCGAGTTTCGGGAAGCGCAGCTTCTCCGGGACATCGACAAAGAGATCAGCCACCGACTTGACGCCGACAACCTTGAGCATTTCCTCACGGTCGGCGTCTGTGTTCGGAATATAGTCCATTCAAGTCCTCCCAGCGAGTGCGGTTAGTGACCGCCTTTTTCTTCCTCTTCCTGCACATAGGACTCGTAGGCCGTCGCATCCATCAGATCGGCCAGCTCGCTCTCATCGCTGAGAGTCACCTTGACCAGCCAGGCCTTGCCGTAGGGATCCTCATTCACCCATTCAGGGTTGTCCTCAAGCTCAGTATTGACCTCGATCACCTCGCCACTGATGGGAGCATAGGCGTCTTCCGCGGCCTTCACCGACTCGACGGTGCCCATTGTTTCACCCTTTGCCAGGGTGTCACCCACTTCGGGCAATTCCACGTAGACGATGTCGGATAGGAGGTGCTGTGCATAATCAGAGACACCGACGACCGCGATGTCCCCCTCCACGCGCACCCACTCGTGCGACTTCGCGTACCGTGCCTTTGCATCGAACTTGTAAGCCATGATGTCCTCCTGCTGGTGATACTGATTGGATGGTAGCGTGCTTAAACATAAAGACGGGAGTAGAAAGCAAGCCCTTGCCCCGCTCCCGTCTCTGTCTGGTGACCTGAGAGATTGCCCACGTCGGCTTGCCCCATCGGTGTCATCGTTCGGATGAGCTTTCCAGAGTGCTGTCCCAACGCGATGTCTTTTGCCTGAGAGATTGTCCCGCCGGCCCGGCAGCCGGTCGGAGTGCCCCTTCGGCGACTGATCCCAAACTGCGTGGGTCAGTGCTCTCTCGCGCTGTTCATCCAGCGTATATGCCTTTAGCTTGGTTGAGTGTAGCATAGCCTTGAGGTGCTGTCAACGAAAATGCGCGCGTATGTTATACTGACACCCTTGTGCCCATCGTCTTCATCTGGAGGATTTCTTAATGCCAGCGTGGATGCCAGCAACCGGCCCGGAACGCCTCTTGTGGCTCGTGATCATCTTCCTTGTGGTCGGCTACTTAGTTGGCCAGTGGTTGAACCGGCAGCGCAGCAAGCGCATCGGCTCATGGTTGCAGGCCGGCCTGGGCGCATTGGGCGGCCGGGTCGCCTGGAAATGGCTGCGACCGATGAGCGCCGGCGCAGAAATCACCGTCCAGGAAACGCGGCCGCCGTATCGGGGTCTTGTCATCGGCTACTATCTGCTGACACGGGAATTCGCACCCCTCTGGCTGGTCGAGTGGCTGCGGGGCAAGCGCGATTTGCTGTCTCTACGGGCGGACCTGCGCACGCAGCCAACACGCGAGTTCGACATCCTGCCCCTCCAAGGCAAGCTTCGAAAGGAGCTTGACGAAGCGTCGGTGCAGCGGGCATACCACTGGCAGGAACTGGCCAACGGGCTTGGATTGGCCACACAGGGTCAGCCCGATCGGGCGCTGCTTCACAGGGTTCAGCAATTCCTGGATGCCTATGGACCCTACGTGGAACGAATATCGCTTCGGCGGCGCGCACCTCATGTGGTTTCCTTTCTAAGGCTATCTGGGCTGGAAAACACGAAAAGTGACAAGTTGTGGCGCGCATTGGGGGAGTTAGTACAAGGGTGACGCCAGCAACGAATGGCGAGGAAGAGCAATTACGGAGGAGGCCCCATGCGCTTCGCGATTATGGGAACCGGCGGCGTCGGCGGCTATTTTGGCGGGCTGCTGGCAAAAAATGGCGAGGACGTCACCTTCATCGCGCGCGGTGCACATCTCGAGGCGATTCGCCGGGTCGGCTTACGTGTTGAGAGCGTCCACGGGGACTTCGTGGTGCCCCGCGCACAGGTCACTGACGATCCACGAACGGTTGGTCCGGTCGATGTCGTGTTATTTGCGACCAAGACCCACCAACTGGAAGCCGCCGCGCAAACCCTGCAGCCACTCATCGGGACGCACACTGTCGTGGTCCCGCTCCACAACGGAGTGGACGCGGCCGAGCGCACCGCGGCCATCCTTGGCCGGGAACACGTGCTTGGCGGAGTGTGCTACGTCGGCAGCATGATCGCCTCACCCGGGGTCATCCGCCAACAGAGCCCATTTCGTAGAGTCATCGTCGGTGAACTGGCGGGCAACCCGAGCGCTGGGGGTGCGACATCGCGGGTGCAAGCGATTGTCGATGCGTTGGCCAGATCCGGGGTCACAGCGGAAGCATCCCCCGATATCCAGGCCACAGCCTGGGTCAAATTTGCGTTTATCGGTCCCTTCAGCGGGGTGGGTGCAGTAACGCGCGCACCAGCCGGCGAAATCAATGCCACGAGCGAGACACGGCAGATGCTGTATGACACGATCCGCGAGGTGGAAGCCGTCGCGCTCGCCGAGGACGTGGCTGTCCCATCGGCTCTGTCGGGTGAGACAATTGCATTCTGCGAGGGACTGCCACCCGCCATGACTGCTTCTATGCAGCGGGATGTACTCGACGGTAAGCCGTCGGAACTCGAGTCGCTCATTGGCGTGATGGTCCGTAAAGGCGAGGCGCGTCGAGTTGCGGTTCCGACCTTCCGATTCTTCTACGCGGCGCTGCTGCCACAGGAGAAGCGGGCACGCACGACGAGCAGGTGATGGCTACATTTACGCGAGACGATACTTACACGGTCCAACTACCCGATTTCGAAGGGCCGCTTGATCTGCTGCTCCAGTTGATCGAGCGAGAAAAGCTTGATATCAGCGCTGTCTCGCTCGCGCAGGTTGCCGACCAGTTTCTGAGCACCGTTCGGCAAATGGAGCAGGTGGAAGCCGCGGACCTGGCCAATTTCCTGGTCATTGCCGTGAAGCTTGTGTGGATCAAATCCCGGTTATTGCTGCCCCAGCCACGACCGCCGAGTGACGACGGCGAAGAGGAAGATCCAGCTGAAGCTCTGGCGCGACAACTTCGAGAGTACAAGCGGTTCAAGGAAGCCGCCGCCTCACTGCGCTCTATCGAAGAAGCCGGCTTGCGCACATATCTGCGCGCGGCGCCACCCCCTGAGCTCGAACAGCGGCTCCAACCCGATGGCGGATTGATCAGCGAGCTTCTGGCCGCTGCACGCACGGCCTTCGCCGCACTCGACGCCTCAGCCCCGGAAATTCCACAAGGCATGGTGGCGCCTTTCAAACTCACCATCCAAGACCAGATCGTCCATATCCATGAAGTAACCCAGGGCAGGCAGCGCGTCACGTTTCGCGGCCTTCTCTCGCAGGCGCGTCACCGGCTTGAGATCATCGTCACGCTGCTCGCAGTGCTGGAACTCATCAAGCGGCAGCACATCCATGTCAAGCAGGATTCGGCCTTTGGTGAGATTTTCATTGAGGCGGCAGAAGGCGTGGAATTCAATGTTGATTCCGACGACGAGGCAGATATCTGAGGAGCAGCAGAGCACAAGTCGCGCCGGCAGCATCGGTGGCGATATCGAAAGCATCGGGATGCCTGCCAGGCACAAATGATTGATGGAACTCGTCGCTAAGTGCGTAGAGAAGAACCATGGCGAGTGACCACCACAAAGGGTGCGCCACACCGGAGCCACTCAAGGCCCAGGCGAACAAGATGGCGAGCACCCCAAACGCCACGAAATGCCCCGCAATATCCTGCAACGCATCGGCCCAGCCCAGAGGAAGCAAAGGCAGACGGGACTGGGATGACAGAAAGAAGATCAGGGCCATCCAGATGACGGCCGCCGCCCAGCGGAATAGCCGATTCTCAGTCAGAACTTGCAAACAAACTCCTCGAATCATGGAGGTGGTTATTGCTGGCGCTGCGGATTTCCGTACGCCGTCAACGCGACCCCCGCAAGCACGTCCCAATTGAAATGCTCACACACACGATGACAGGCCGCCGTTCCAAGCGCAGCGCGGCGTGGCCGATCGTGAATCAGGCCAACGACAGCCCGGGCAAAATCCTCCGGGTCACCCGGAGCAACCAGCACGCCTGTCTTGCCGAGTGTGCTCGGTATCTCGCCCACACGAGTCGCAACCACAGGGAGGCCCGCGGCCATGAGCTCCAGGATCTTGGCGCTGTGCCGCGCACAGTTGGCTGGGGTGTCGCGCCATGGCGCGATAGCGACCGCGGCCTGCACCAGGGTCGCATGGATCTGGTCTGCAGCCAGCCAGCCCTTCACTTCGACGCCCGGCAGCAAGGCCAGGTTCCGTTCTTCTCCCAAGGCGCCACGTCCGATGATGGTGAGCCTGGCGTCTGGCTCCAGCGCCCGAATCCGGCGCCAGATAGCCGCAACATCGTCGGGCCGCGTCCCTGCAAAGCGCGTGTACAGCACTACGCATGCAGGGATGGGGCTTGTCGTCTCACCTCTGGAGGGAAGACCCAAATCCCGCAAGGGCGCCACGTCGTCGTCATCACCGTATGTACTCGCCTCGACGCCATTGGGCAAGATACGGACGTTCTCCGGTCCGGCTCCGAAGCCGATGGCGCGCTCAGCCAGGCATTGGCTTGTCACGGTCCAGGCATCGGCATGCGACAGCCCGAACCGCTCTTGCCAGGTGAAGAATCGCTTCTGCCCTTCGGAATAGCCTGCCGCCGGATTGTCGTTCCAGCCGCCCGGTCCCTCCCAATCGTCCGAATCGACGATGAGCCGGGGGCGTACGTCTCGCCGCCGGGTCCAGAGGAGCGTTGCAGCTAACCCCGATGGCCCCTTCGGCTTGAAGGCATGAACGACATGCGGACGCCACTGCACGGCTGCCTGGTATAGGCGCCATCCAAGCTGCCAGTGCCAGGGTGCGCTTTGGCCGCCCGGAGGCAGGCTCACGTTGATGACCTCGACCCCGGCGTCGTTCCATCGCTGCCCGGCGTCCTCAATGCTGTCATAGGGCGGGATAAACACGGCGACAGTATGGCCGTGGCGCACCAAAGCACGCGCCAGCGGCAGAGTTCGCGCGCGGGCTGTCCCTTTGGTGCGTATTCCGAATGGGGCGAGGAGGGCGATGCGCATGCGAAGATGGTACCACACAACCTCTTCTTATGGTATCATGCGGCTATGACGCATCCTTCCTCCTCGAGCCTGCCGGGCGAGCGTCTGGCGTTACTTGCGCGCCTGGCCCAACAGTTCAACTCGTCCCTGGACCTGGACGAGGTCCTCAACCGAGTGATGGACGAGGTGATTGTTGCCGTCCAAGCAGAGCGCGGGTTCGTCATGCTTCGCGAGGCTAATGGCGCGCTCTCCTTCATGGTGGCACGCGGGATGGACCAACGCACCATCGAAGAGCCGGGTTTCCAGGTGTCACGCGGGGTCATCGAGCGAGTTGCAGCCGATGGCCGACCCATCTTGTCTTCGGACGCGCAGCACGACGATCGGTTCTCGATGCGCCAATCCATCGTCAGCCTGGGCCTGCGCTCCATCCTTTGCACCCCGCTTGTCGTGCGCGATCAGATTACGGGGGTCATTTATGTCGACAGCCGTCTGCACGCGGGCATTTTCGCTCCGACCGATCTGGAACTTCTGACGGCCATTGCTTCCAGCGCGGCTATCGCGCTTGAGAATGCGCGATTGTATCGCGCGGCCGTTGAGAAGGGCCGTTTGGAGCGAGAGCTTCAAATGGCGCGCGAGCTGCAGTCCGGTCTGCTGCCCCACGACTTGCCCGTGCTCCCGGGTTGGGACTTCGCCGCGCGCTGGCAGCCCGCACGGGAGGTGGCTGGAGACTTTTACGATTTCATCCGCGTCCGCGAAGATCGGCTAGGTCTACTCGTGGCCGATGTGGCAGACAAGGGCATGGCGGCGGCCATCTTCATGGCGCTCTCACGCAGCATCCTGCGCGCGAGCCTGGCCAACGCAGCCTCGCCGGCCGAAGGAATTGCGGCAGCTAACCGACTCATCTGCGAGGACGCGACCGGCGGCATGTTCGTCACGCTGTTCTATGCGGAGGTGGACACGTCAGGCAAGTTGACCTATGTCAATGCGGGCCACAATCCTGCATTACTCAGCCTTGGCCGAGGGGGCCCGTGTCGCGAGCTAACGGGAACAGGGCCTCTGTTGGGGGTCGATGAGCATTCCCAGTTCCACCAGGTGACCCTGCAACTTGCACAAGGCGACTTCGTACTACTTTATACCGACGGCGTGACCGAGGCGATGTGCAGTTGTGCGGAGGATGCCTGCTTCGGCGAAGAGCGACTTCGGGAGTTGGTGCAGGCACAAAGTGCTGGTTCGGCATGCGCAGTGCTTGATGCTCTCAGCCTTGCCTTGACGGACTTTATAGGCCCCACGCCGCCGTTCGATGATGTGACAGTGGTCGGGATCAAGAGGCTTGCATGATTGGGGCGGTGCTCAACAATCGCTATCGGCTTGACGCCGAGCTCGGCCACGGCGGCATGGGGGTGGTCTACCGCGGCCACGACCTGCTGCTCGGCCGGGATGTGGCGGTGAAGCTGCTAAATCGAGCCGGCCTTACCCCGGAGGGCCGCGCTCGCCTGCTGCGCGAGGCGCAGGCCGTCGCCAAGCTCAATCACCCGAATATTGTCACGCTTTATGATGCGGGAGAGGCCGATAATGCGCCCTTCATCGTCATGGAGTTACTCACCGGGCACTCGCTTTATGAGCGCAAGCCGGCCAACATAGACGAATTGCTCCAGGTGGCCCGACAGGTATGCGCGGCGTTGGAACATGCACATGAACACGGGATTATTCATCGCGATCTGAAACCGGAGAATGTCATCCTGATCGATCACCGGCCCAACGGCGCGACCGGGTTCTCAAGCGGCGACTTGCGAGTTAAGCTGACGGATTTCGGGCTGGCCCGGTCGGTCACCTCCCGACAAAGCACCAATGGCGGGCTGGTGGGAACCGTATTCTATCTGCCCCCCGAGCAAGCGATGGGGCGCGAACTCGATGGCCGGGCTGATCTATACTCACTCGGCGTGATGCTCTACGAGCTGGCGGCGGGCCGGCTCCCTTTCGGCGGGGACGATCCACTCACAGTTATTGCTCAACATCTAACCGCGCCTGCGGTGCCGCCCAGCACCTTTAACCCGGGCATCTCGGGCGCTCTCGAAGCGCTCATCCTCAAACTGATCGGCAAGCAACCCGAGGACCGGCCTGCAACGGCTGCGGAAGTAGGGCATGTGCTGGAGCGCATTGCCCGAAAGAGCACCGATCTGATTCTCGCGGCCACGGAGTCGGCTGAGCCATCGCCTCTGGAACGCCTCGTACGTGGCCGATTGGTTGGGCGAGACGGTGAGCTTGCTGAGGCGCGCACCATATGGCAGAGAGCCACGGTCGACCCGGATACCGAGACACCACACGTGCTCCTGATTGCGGGTGAATCGGGTGTCGGCAAAACACCTTTCGTGCGCGCATTGCGGGCATTGGCTGAGGTTTCACGCGGGCGGTGGCTCCACGGCGAGTGCTACGCCCAGGGTGGTTCTCCCTACGCGGCGTTCGATCAAGCCTTCGGCGCGGTGCTCACGGATCCTGTGCTGCAGGCTGCCGTCCCAAAGTGGATTGCGGCCGAGCTCGTTCGCATTGCGCCTTCGTTACGAAGTTGCATGCCTGAGTTGCCTGTGGACTCTTCTAAGGCGGATGCCGGCCGATTGGTGGAAAGCGTCGTAGCTGCCAGCGAAGCAATTATCGCGACCGGCCGGGGCCGAAACTCACCTCCTTCGCCTCTGATGTTGGTCATTGAGGATCTGCAGTGGGCGGATCCTGCGGCACTGGCGTTGCTGCGGAGCCTGGCACGACGAGCTCGCATGGGCAGGCTGCAGATTCTAATCGTCCTCACTTACCGGGAATCAGAACTGCGCGAGGCGCAAGGTGTTCGGGATCTGGTGCTCGACTTCACCCGCGAGCGATTGGCTGCACGTATTCGGCTGGAGTCTTTCGATCGTGACCGAACAGCCGAGCTGCTGCGCGTGATGTTTCAGCAAGAAATCCCGCCTGCATTCGCCGACGAGATCTACCGCGAGACGGAGGGCAACCTGTTCTACATCGAAGAGGTCTGCAAGACCTTGATCGAGGAAGGAGCACTACGTCGCGCGGAGAGCGGCTGGGAGTTACCGGGCGAACTGTGTTGTGAGGCATTGCCCCAAAGCGTGCGCCTGACAGTGCAGGCGCGAATCACCAATCTTGCCCCTGCAACGCAGGATGTGCTCCGCCTCGGCGCCGTGATCGGACGTGAGTTCGACTTCGAGACTCTCCAAAGAGCCGCCGACCTTCCTGAGAGCACGCTCATCGACGCGCTTGAGGACGCCCAGCACGCACAGTTGATCATGGAGGTGCATGACGGCCCCAATCGGGCCGCAAGCCAAGAGGCCTTCCGCTTCGCGCACAACCTGGTGGCGGCCACACTGCGCGACAGCATCAGCGGCATCCGCCGGCGACGGATGCACCGGCGAGTCGGACAGGTGATCGAAGCGTTGCGTCCGGATGATCACGCTTCACTCGCCTATCATTTCACACAGGCCGGTGATGACGCGCATGCTCGAACGCAACTGCAACAAGCCGGCGAGGCCGCTCGGCGCGCCTACGCGAACGACGCAGCATTGGAGGCATACACTCAAGCGCTGGCGCTCACGCCTGACGCGTCAGCGGAGCGTTTCGACATCCTGCTGGCCCGAGTCGAGACTTACAATCTGTTGGGCCGCAGATCTGAGCAGCGAGCGGATATCCAGGAGTTGCTGGTGCTCGCCGAGAGATTGGATGACGATGAGCGACGCTTCGAAGCGCTGCTGGCCCAGGCTGATTACGACATCGGGACTCAGCAATTGCATGCACGCGAGCCGGCACAGCGGGCGGTCGAGATGGCGCGACGACTAGGCGACAAGGCACGCGAGGGCCGGGCACTGATCTGCCTCGGCATGGATGCCCGACTTCATGGCGACCTCGAACGCAGTCGGCCGGCGTTGGAACTGGCGATCGATAGATTGCGCGAAGTAGGACTCATAGGGGAGGCTGCAGCCTGTCTGCAGACCCTCTCACTCACGTTAGGCGATCTGGCCGAGTTTGGCCCAGCGCTGGCGGCGGCTGAGGAGGCCGTCCGGCTGAGTCAGCAGCTCGGAGATAAGCGCCGGGAAGCGGTCAGCCTGCGCCGGGTCGCTATCGCCTATATGGAACAGAATCAGTTCGCCGAGGCGCTGCCCTACGCGGAATCTGCGTTAGAACTCCACAGGGAGGTGGGCGAGCGAGTCGAGGAATGCCACGCACATAACGTGTTGGGAATCATCAACGCCTATTTGGGGCGGGGAAGCGAGGCCGAAGCTCACTGGCGAGCCGGACTTCCGCTGGCCGAAGCGGCTGAGACGACGGTGGGCGGCCTTTACTGTCTCGAAAACATGTCTGTACTCCACTTCGCCTGGCGTGGCGAATATCTCGCGGGCATCGCCCTGATTCAGGAGCAGCTTACGCGGCCCTACCTGGGAGAAAACGCCTACGCGGCCATGTTACTTCGGTTCCGCATTGCGCAGTTTAGCCATGCCCTGGGTCTGCGTGAGCAGGCGCTGGCGCTCATGCCGGAAGTGCTTGATGTGGCTCAACGCCTGGTAAGCCAGGGAATCATGATAAGGAGCCTGCTCGCCGCAGTGCGCGCGACTTACGGCAAAATGCTGGCGGACGGGGATCGTCTTGAGGAGGCGCGGCGGGAACTTACAGAAGCCTTACGCATGACACTGGCCGAGAAATGGATCGTGCAGCGTGGTGATGCCTTGCTGACCTGGGCACAAGGTGTCCTGGCGCTCCGAACGAGCGATCAGTCGCGCCGAGCGATCGAACTGACCACAGCAGCCTTGAGACGATTCGGCAACGCTGCGCCCTGGAATTTCGATGCCGGGGCCGCCCATCTTGTGCTTGCCGAACTACATCTTGCTTTGAAAGAGACAGGCCCCGCGCTCGAACATGCAAGAAAGGCCCTGGCCATCCAGGGCGCCCGCCAGTATGGAGTTGAACGCTTTCACTACACACTGGCTTGCGCGCTGCGGGAAGACGGCCAACCCGCTGAGGCCGCTGAAGCCATTCGTGCGGCATACCAAAGGGTTCTCCTGGTCGCGGGCCGCACGCCTGATCCCCAGGCCCAGTCCGCCTGGCTCGAACGGGTCCCCACGAATCGGGCCGTCATCACATGGTGGGAGGCCCTCAACCAACCCGGCGGCCTGACCGCCACCGCCATCACCTGAAAGCCGACATGTCCGATCCAACCATCGCATCGAACAGCCTTGTGATCTACCGCACGCGACCGGGTCGCGTTATGGCCGCGGCCGGCGATAAGCTCTCGCTGGAACTGGAAGGCGGCGAGACCGCGAAAGTCCGGCCCAAAGACGTGTCGCTGCTCCACCCAGGCCCGCTGCAATCGTTGGCCGAACTGAGCGCGCGCCGCCTGTCCTCTGACGTGCAGACAGCCTGGGAACTTCTCGCGGGCAATCCGACGTCGATCGCAGAGATCGCCGAGTTGACGTTCGGCGCTTTCACCCCCGCAACTGCCTGGGCCGCATGGCAGCTCGTGGCAGACGGTCTCTACTTCCGGCAGACAGGCGAAGTCATCCGGGCCACCACGGGCGAGGAGTTTGCACACACCCAATCGCAACGCGCAGCAGAGGCAGCTGAGCGAGTGGCGTGGGAAGCGTTCATGGGACGCGCAAAAAGCGGGAATGTTACGCATGACGACCGCCGCTATCTGCGCGAGGTGGAAGACCTGGCCTATGGCCGCACTGAGCGCAGCCGCGTACTCAAGACCCTGGGCAGGGAGGAGAGCGCCGAAAACGCACACGCGGCCCTCCTGGAATGGGGAGCGTGGGACGATACGATCAACCCTCATCTTGCCCGGGCCGAGCTGAATATTGCTCCTCCCTCCATCTCCGTTCCCACCGAGCTGAGCGCGCTTTTGGCTGATCCGACCCGCATCGATCTAGCTCACTTACCAGCGTTCGCGGTGGATGATGAGTCGACCGAAACGCCCGATGACGCGTTGAGTTGGGAAGATGGACCGGGATTAGGCAAGGTGTGGATCCACGTGGCGGATCCTGCAGCATTCATTCGCCCAGGTGACCAGCTCGATTTGGAAGCCCGCAGTCGCGGTGTGACCCTGCACCTGCCCGAGTTCGTGATCCCGATGCTTCCCGCAGCGACGACGCCGCTTCTGGGGCTGGGGCTGAACGAATTCTCGCCTGCGTTGTCATTCGGCATCAGCGTGGACGAGGCCGGGGAGATCACGGGCGTGGAGATCGCGCCCAGTATCGTGCGCGTGAGCCGGCTGACCTATGAGGTGGCGAGCGCACGCCTGGCAGAGGCGCCGTTCACCGGACTTCAACGCATTGCCTTGTCGCTCGAGGCCCGAAGGAACGCAGCCGGTGCGGTGAAGATCGACCTGCCCGAGGTGCAAGTCCGCGTGCGCGACGGCGATATCGAGATCAATCCCGTGCTTACACTGCCCGGTCGCGTGGTGGTGGAGAATTGCATGATTCTGGCGGGCGAGGCCGTGGCACAGTACGCGCTGGAGCGCCGCATCCCTCTGCCCTATGCCACACAGGACGCGCCGGACAACCCTTTTTCCACGCCCGCACAGACACTTTCGGAAATGTTCGCGCTGCGCCGCACGATGAAGCGGAGCCAGTATCGCAGCGCGCCCGCGGCGCACAGCGGACTGGGCCTCGCGGCCTACAGCCAGGCCACAAGCCCCCTGCGCCGGTATCTTGACCTGGTGGTGCACCAGCAGTTGCGCGCGCACGCCGCAGGGGAGCCCGTGCTCACGGCCGCGGAGATCATCGAGCGAATCGGCGAGGTTGAACCCTCTATCGCGGCTGAGCGTCAAGCCGAATCGCAGTCCGAGAAGCACTGGACGCTGGCATTTCTGCGCCGTCGAACCGGTTGGCGTGGTAAGGCGGTCCTGGTGGACCGCCGCAACGCAAGCGGCATCTTCATCATCCCTGAGTTAGCGTTGGAGACGCAGATCCATTTGAATGCCGATCTACCCTTGGACACTGAAGTCACCCTGGTCCTGCGTTCGGTGGATCTGCCTCGCCTGGACGCCCGCTTCAGGATCGAACTCTGATCACGGAGGAAATCATGGCCTACTTTTTCGATTCGGCTGCGCGCACGCGCAAGGAGCTCTTGCCAGGCGTGGCTTCGCGCACTTTCTGGGGCGAACGCATGCTCCTGTCCCTGGTCGACCTTGACCGCGGCGCCTCGATCCCACCCCACGCCCATCCTCACGAACAGGTGGGGATGGTCATCAGTGGGGCGATGGAAATGACAATCGCGGGCGAGACCCGCCAGGTGAGCCCGGGCGACATATATGTCGTGCCAGGTGGCGTGGAACACAGCGTGCGGCTGGAAGCAGGGCCATGCCAGGTTCTCGAGGCATTTGCGCCGGTGCGCGAGGAGTACAAGTTTCCGGATTGATTGGATGCTGAGTCAGGGAGAAACGGCGTCTGATTTGACCTGGGTCCGGTTTACGGCTATAATTTCGACTGCTGTGAAGGTGCAACGTCGTCTTCATGCGGGTCGCTAGCTCAATTGGCAGAGCATCTGACTCTTAATCAGAGGGTTCAGGGTTCGAGTCCCTGGCGACTCATGACTAATCAGAGGGGGGAAAACGTCCGTTGCGATGTTTTCCGGTGACGGCGCCCCGTTTGGGGCGAGGAAGTTGGGTATTCGGTTGTCAAGGTGCGTGAATGGCCCGAAGGCAATCGTGACTTGAATCGGCAGCGCGCCAACGCTGCCGATTCGCTTTAACGGGCCGGCGGCGGAACGGTCTAGCAGCGCCTCGATGCGGTTCCAATCGTCAGCGGTCAGCCCGATGTAGCCCATCGAGTACTCCGTTACGTAGCAGATCCGGCCCTAACGCAAAAGGCCGCCCACGGCTTGACCGGGGCGGCCCCTTCGACTACACTACCCTCCGCCAGGACGCCCCACGTCTTGGCCACAGCCTCGGGCCCTCGACCGGCCGCGACGCTTTGTGTTTCCTGGCACGGAATACTACCACAAGTCGTTGTCTGGGCCAATCATTCCAGACAGGAGCGGTATTGCTCCATGCCCGTTTTGTCGTGTTATCATGCGGCCAGCCGGCGCCCAGGATCGTCCTGGGCCCGATCTCTCAGAAGGAAGCGCATCAGGTCGGCTCTGCAGTCAATGGCGGGAAGAGGGTGCTCTGGAGGGATTGGGCGGCGAACAAGAGGCAGGCCTGAATATCGGCACGCTCAAGGCCCTTGTATTCGTCCAGTATTTCAGCCTCGGTTGCGCCGTTTGCCAGCAGGTTTAGGATGTATTCCACCGTCAGCCGTGTACCGCGAACGATCGGTTTGCCAACCATCACTCGAGGATTGATGACGACGCGATCGAGCAGAAGATCTCCCTTCATGAATCATTACCTCGGCCGTCATGATATACCGGAAGGTTCTGGATGTCTAGCCGCGATTTGCCCCGCCGGAAGCGACAGTGCTCCCAAAGAGGACCCCCGCACGCTGGGCGTCCCCCCCCCATGTCTTCCCCACTCGGACGGCATCGCCGCCTCCTGTCCCTCGCCGGCCCCGAGCGCGAGTCCATCCTGAGATGCAAACGGCCGCGGTGCACATGCCGCGGCCGTTCTGTCCTGCCCTGTGCCCCTTACGGGGCCGACCCACAAAACCGCAGATCGCACTCCTCGCACAGATAGATCTGCGTGCGCGGAAAGACCAGCATGAGGCTGCCGGCTGCGGCCTGAAGGAGGGCTCCTTCGGGCCGCGAATCTGGGCTGCGATGCGGCAGACGCGACTATTTGCACTCCATGCTGAAATTGTCAACGGAGGTCGTCACCGTTCCGTTGGCGTTCACGGTGGCGTGGAACGTCTCATGCACGAGATAGTTATTGTCCGGGCCGGCACCAATGATACGGAAGTTGTTCACATATGTTGCGGTGAAGGGAAGAGAAGCCGCTGCCACGGTGAGGGTGTCGCGGGTAATGCCCGTGGCCCGGTATTGGGTTCCGGTGGACCCTACACCGCTGACGCCCATTGGTTGGTAGTGGGATTGCAGGGTTAATCCACCGGTGCCATTAAACACGACCGCAGACACAATGTGCAGTTCACCAGTGAGATACACATCCTCACCGGTTCCGCCGCTTGCACAAGAAACATTCACGTATAGTTCGAGGGGGACTTTCTCGCTGGTGACAACCGGCGCAGCCGCGCTGAACGCGGGAAGCACAGCCCCCAGCAGCAGCGTTAGAGTCAGAGTAATCGCGAGCATAAGACGTGACTTCATCTGCCTTTTTCCTTCCATACACGACTCGGCTCTGGTCGGACATTTGATGGCAGGGCCAAAGCAAGGGTTTGGTGGGCCACCCACACAACTCAAACTGCGTACATTCAGAACACAAACACGGTAGCCGACAGATGATGAAGAAAATGTAGTGGCGATTCCTGTCTCGAGTTCACAAAAATGCGATATGTCGCGCCCGCGATTGGGATGGTGTGCATCACTTGCCGGAATTGCCGAACTCTCGGTACTACTGCACTCCAGGGACAAGCAAGAAACCAAACTCACCTGCGCGGTTGGAGTTGTCGGACTCTCTTCCCGCGTTGTTCGTGCCGCGGACGATGAAGCACTGGGCCTGGCCGTCAACCAGGATGCCAGAAAGTGATGGTGACCACCGGCGAGACAGGCAGGGTGAATTCATCCGCGCCGAGGTCCGGCAAAGCGTCGCGCGGCTCGCCGTTCATGTCATCGGTCACCTCCGAAATTGTTCCCTTAACGCAAACGGCCGCGGCATTCGTGTCGCGGCCGTTTGCGTTAAGGGGCGTGCAGCTAGACTGGGTCTGATCCGCAGGATTGGAGGGCGCACTGCCCGCGCAAGGCCGCTCACGGGGGGACGATGCTCGCGCACCGTTTCTCTTTCCCGTTCTCACGGGGGTGGGTTCGCCTCGTTCGGCTTGACGATGACGCCTTCATGCATGAGCGAGAGCCGGTGGACATTGCTGGATTTGATGCCGTCCATATTGAGAATGCGCGCCAGTTCGGCCTGGGCGGACTCATCGGCTTAGTTTGTATAGTCATGGCAACCTCCATGAGTTGGGCGTGAATCAGGTCAAGAAGACGCCGGTCACTGATTGGGTGACCGGCGTTGATATGAGAGGACTGATATACAGCGATGTCACTTACGCTTGGACTACAGACTCCTAGGGATCAAAGTATCTGCCGATGCAAAGAGGTAAGGGCGATTTTGCCAACCTCGCGATCATCTCGCTCTGCGCCTGCTCCTCCAGTGCGAGGGTGCGGGCCTCACCTCCAGGTGCTGTCTGGGCGCTTAGCTCACCTCCTTGTGAAGGTAGCAGCCTCACAGAATAATCGGCAATCTCTCGACAGCATTAGCTGACCCATCAACAGGTTCATCGGTGAATTGAATCCACTCGACAGGCGTGACGAGCGGCGGGGGATCACTCTCGACCGCCCTGAGGAACCAATACACCATGTTTACGTCGCCGGGGATGTAGGCCAACCCGTAGCTCACGTCGATCTTCGCCAGACGCACCGAACCATTGTCTGTATCATACACGAGGACAGTTGTGCAGAGGCAACTCTTGATGGCTCGGGTTGTATTGGCGAGGCCAGGTGCCCACGGGCAACTGGAGGCATCTAACTCGCTCAGCCAATTGTCGATCATCTCGAGCTGACCATTATCCGCTTCGCTATCTTCCAAGTAATGCTGTACGCTCTGCAAACGTTGGCGCTCTGACTTCAAGTTCGCGGACTGGTGAATCATAACAGTACCTCCCAGCTATTGCTCCAACAAAGAGCAATTACCAGTGACTCGGATAGTTCGGACGGCTGAGCGAGAAGCCTACAATCAAACCTATGATGAAGGCTACCAGCAACAAGATTACGATCACGTCGATGTCCATGTGGTCCTCTCCTCCGGTGATCGATGCCTGGCACCGATCACCGAGCGTTCTCTGCAACAGCTTGCGCACAAGGTGGCGGAGGGAATGCAATCGAGACGTTCGGGACTGATGCCCTCACCGCACTGCTCACAATAGCCGTACACCCCTTCACTGAGCAGTCGCAGTGCGTGCTGCACCTGCTGCATAGATGCGTTGCGTCGACCCACCTTCTGCTTCCATTCGTAGACGAGCAACCAATCATTAGCTCGATCTGCTGGATCGCTGGATGCCGTGCGGGCGCTAGTGGCGGCCTGCAAAGCACTTTCGTCAGTCTCGTAGTCCTGGCTTTTTAGGTTGCAGAATTCATCCTGCAGAATTCTCCGGTATTCAGCTAGTTTGATGTTCGTCAGCATCTGATTCTCTCTTTCTGAAGCGCTCGGCTTGCTGATTACGCCTACAGGGTATTGCATTTTCTTCTTTGCATCATGAAGCAAACGCGTTATGCATGTGACGGATTCTTCTATGTATCGCATGATCGGAGAGAGGTGCGTCGGGAGAAGCAGTAGGAACATGATGCATTCTGACTAGTGGGGAAGCCTGATGAGTAGTGCTTTTTGGGTCTTGGTACGGGTGAATAGAGGGATGACGTGATCAAGCCGACGCGCTATAATTCGAACATCGGCGTGGGAGGCTAAAGGATGCTCGATCGTAAATTTGATTCGCCAGATCGTCAGCGTTTGTCGCCTCGCTGGCAGGCGCTTAACGGTGTTCTCAACAGCGCGATGGTGTGGTGGCGTTTTGCCTTGATCTCGGCGGCAGTTCTGATCATTAAAACACCCGATGCGCGTGAGAACGCGCATCGGGTGCTTCTGACCTGGGCGGTTTCGTACGGCATCTATTCAGTTGTTGCCCTGTGGATTTCTGTGGCCTTCCCTGCATTCTATCATAAGCGACCGGCACGGCGGCTGCGGATTCTCGTTGATGTAGCTGCTATTACCATAGCACTTTTCATCGATCCGCTTGCTCTCCGATTTCTTTGGGTTTTCTACGCGATGCGTGTGCTAGCGGCTCTGCGCTATTTCGACGGGAACGAATGGTGGATCGTTCTGGGGACAAGCATCGTGAGCATTGTGGCGGCCACTTTGACTTTTGAGCCGCTGGGCAACGGTAATGCTGTGGCGATTGTTGGCAAGAGTGCGACCCTTGGAGTCATTACTGGAGGGTTCCATTACCTGCAAAGGCTCATCCCGCGTCTCTCAAACGCGGACTTCGTATCCGAATCAGCGCTGAAGTTACTGCAAGGTCTGGATCGAGGTCAGATTCTTGAGCAGATTGCACATCTGGTGCGAGACGGCATCCCAACCGCGGACAGCGTTGTAATTCATATGCTAGGTGGCGATGACGGCATCACACTCATCCCGGTTTTCGGGCTTGGAATTGATATCAGCCTCCTGGGTCGATCGCCCATGCGCCTAGGGGAGGGAATCGCCGGCCGGGTCCTTTCCAACCGAATCGTGGATAATGTTGGCGATGTTAGAAGAAATCAGCACTTCCAACCACTGCCTGAAGATTCGCCGAGCTTGGTGTCGCTGCTGGTGGCGCCAATGTACATGGGTGACAGGAATATCGGCACGATCAGCGTGAACAGCTGGCGTCGGCGCGCCTTTGATGATCGTGATGAGCAGCTGACAAGGACTGCCGCTTCACAGGCCGCGCTTGCGTTGGCGAATAATCGGTTGTTCGAGAGGGGTCGTCGCCAGCGGAATCAGTTGAGCCAGATATTGAACGCGAGCTTGACCTTCAACCCCTTGCAGCCCGTGGATCGATTGCTGGATCAACTCGCCGAGGCTGTTTGTCGATACAGTGCGTTCGGCATGGCAGCAGTTAATCTGATTGATGACGCGATGGGGACCGTTTCGGTCGTTGCCACGGCGGGCATTCCTCAGCCCGCACGAGAGGAACTGATGAAACAACGTATCCTCCTCTCGGAACTAGAGCCGTTGCTTCAGGAGCAGTTTCAGGTAAGCAGTATCCTATTTCGTGCACCACAACCGTATGCCAAGTGGCCTGAACCTAGATGCCTATGGTTATACCCCGGACCTACCGGAGGCTGGTCCTGGTATGTGGCACAAAAAAGATGTTCTACTGGTTCCGATCGTAGAGCAAAACGGCAAGGTGTTAGGATATCTCTCGGTAGATGCCCCTGAGGATAAACAATTGCCGTCTTTCGAGTCAGTTCAGATCCTCGAAGTTCTAGCCAGACTTATCGGTGGCATGGCCTCTACAGCAGGGCTTTACGAAAAACTTCAGCAACAAAGTGGAGAGACAGAACGAGTCACCCGTTTGCTGCATCTGCTAAACCGAATTGGCACTGTCACGCCCACCATGACCTCTCTTGAACGGATACTGCATGTCCACCTTACGGGAATCACGTCCAATGACGGCCTCCGTTTTAATCGTGCAAGTTTGTTTCAGTTGGAGCACGATGAGCGAACCTTGACCGGCGTAATGGCTATCGGTCAACTGGACGAACGCATGGCCCACTCCATTTGGGAGGAGATGGTCGCTGGCAGTTCTACTATCGACCTTTATCTACAGAATATGCAGGCTGGAGCACCGATCGAATGGACAGAGTTGCACAATCGTATTCAAGGTAAACGAATCGAGATTCCGGATGATCCATCGAATGCATTATATAGAGTGCTTCAATCCAAGTCCCCATTGATTGTGCATGCGTCATCCGAATCGTCTTTACCTCCCAATTTCGTCGCTATGTCGGAGACAAACACATCGGTGGTAGTAATCCCCTTGCTTGTGGGGAATCGGTTACTTGGCATGCTTATCTGCGACAACAAGTTCACACAGGAGAAGCTAACCAACCTAGATTTGTTACTACACTTCGCCGCACGCATGGCTGCGATGATGGAGAACGATCGACTTAACAGAGAAGCTCGCGAGTCCGCGTCAGTGGCCGGCTGGCAACAGGGCGCGTACGACGAGCGTCAGCAGTTGCACGATAAACTGCATGACATCGTCGGTGAACTGCAGACAAGAGTTAGGTGGGATATTGAAGAAGCAACTGAGCATGTCGAGAACGGGCATCGTGAACAGGCAAAGGAGGACTTGGAGGACGGTCTTGCCATTCTGGATCAGATCACTGGGCCGCTGAAAGGAGTCGTCGAAGACCTGCGTCCAACAATCCTTGCGGGTGGAGACATACTCGACGCACTACGAAGTCGTGCCCCGCGGTTGCACCCTGGACAGGTTAGTGTGGATGGACAACTCCGCACAGTACTTCCGCAGAAGATTCGAAATGAACTGTATTGGGCGGGGAAAGAAGGCTTGACTAATGCCGCCAAGTACTCGGGTGCGAAATCTGATCCGCAGATCCACATAGCGTTGTGGCTTGAGCAGTTGGACGATCAATCCGTTCAATTGTCCATAACTGATAACGGCGTAGGATTTGACCCCAAGCTGTTGAACGAAAATGGCCGTTACGGCGGGCTGAGCCGACTCAAACAACGGGTGGAAAGAGCCGGAGGGCAATGTTTCATCCAATCGAAGGTTGGCACCGGCACGCAGCTATTCGTAGTTTTCTCGCTATCCCAGCAGGGAGCGGAGACAGAGTGAGTCAGCTCACCGCAATGGTAGCTCTGTGTGACGATATCGAGCAAGAGGGTGTTGTTCGCATTCTGGAGCACCAGCCCGATATTCTGGTGCCCTGGGTGCTGTCCACGCTACCTGCGACGCTGAGTGGCTTCCGGAAGCACCATCCCGATGTTTTGATATTTGATCTGGGTTGGGTTGGTGATAGCGAGACAGCGAGCAGACTTAGGTCAACAATTGCCGAGCATCCCGCTGCCGTATTGATCGGCATGGCCGCTTATCATGAGCTGAGCTCGAACATTTTCGACGGTATCGCTGACAAAATACTTCTGAAAGTGGCTACGAGACAGCAACTCCTCGACACGATTCGCGATGTTTGTCGCAGGAAGCGAGGGCTGGACGATCCCGATCTAACATCGGCTCGGGCTGCGTTGCAACGGGTCACTCTACGCATACCAGGCGATGCATGGCGGGACCATGAAATAGACATTGCGCAAATTCTCAAGTACGTGTTCTCGCCGGCACTGGGCAGCCAGTACCTTCAAGCACGGACGCTCGATGGAACAGAGCGAAGAGATGTCGTGATGGTGAACCAGTCAGAAGTAGGCTTCTTTGCTTGGGCTCGCATAAAACATGGCGTTGATTACGTGGTGTTTGAGGTCAAGAATGTCAACGAGACCAAGCCTGAGCACCTACATCAGACAGCCGCGTATTGTTGGCGAGCGCTTGGGCGCCTGGGCTTTGTCGTAGCGAGAACTCACCCGGGGGAAACGTGGGATAGGCACGCCGCTGCGCAGTGGCACCGGCACGAGACAGTGGTCCTGTTATTGTGCGATAACGACCTTCAGCGGATGGTGGAGATGAAGGCCTTTGGCGAAGATCCAATATGTATAGTTCGGGAACTATACGACCGCCTTATTCTTTCATTGTGAGGTTACTAATGAGCCCCAAGATTAGACTGGCCATCGCGGATGATCAAGATATTATCCTGGACGGCATGCAGCGAATCATGGGTTCGCAACCGGATATTGAGATCGTGGCAGCAACCAGCGTACTTCCTGAAGCAGAGAATGAGGTAAGGAAACTGCGTCCAGATGTCCTGCTCTTGGACGTGAAGTGGCACGGCGATGAGCAAGCGGGTATCGATGCAATAAGGCGACTACGTAGAGACGTACCAGAGACGCGGATAGTCGCTATCACGGTGTATGAGCACCTTATTCGGGATGCTAAGCAGGCGGGTGCCCATGCGGTTGTTCTCAAGAGCATCTCGCGCCGTCAGCTGGTCGAACAAATTCGGCAGATTTATCAACAACCTGCTGCGCCGCTACCTGTCGTCACCAATGATATGGTACCCGCTCCCGAAACTCTCAGCGTGCGGGAGCTTGAAGTTCTTGAACTGCTTGCCGAAGGTAAGAGCGATCGCGAAGTGGCCAATGAGCTCAGCATTGCGGAAAGCACGGCGAAAAACCATGTGAGTAGTATCCTTAGCAAGCTGGGAGTAGCTAATCGGGCCGCCGCTGTGTCCCTGGGACATCGCCGTAAGCTCATCAAGACGCAATGAGTCGCATATGGAAATCAGAATTGAGCTCTCGGACGAACAAATGCGGCGCCTTGGGCGTTGCCTTCGTGAAGCTCGATCGAATAGCCTGGAGGAAGCAGCGGTTGAGTTTGCCACGCTCGCAACTACGGCGTGGATTGACTGGCTGAGCGGTTATGTGCGGTATTACAGCCTCACGGAACAGTATGCCGACTGGATCGAGGATATCTATGCCCGGCTCTTGCCCGAATCTGAGCCGCCTAGCACCGACCGGCTATACAACTCGTTCAACATCCCTTATGGTCAGGCCCAATATATCCAACGCATGCTGAACAACAAAATGCTAACCAAATGGCGTGCGCGTGCCGTTGAGGAGCTGAAGGCGGCCATGGAATTCCGTCTGCATGAGGCAGGGGAGTGGGTTCGCACAGGCAGAGGTGATGACAGCGTTGAGATCATCGTAAGCCGGCTCGCATATTTGGAGCTGAAGAGTGCTTGGGAGCGGCTCTTTCAGCAAGACCCCAATCAAGTCCCCTTCCCCAAAGTCCAGACGGCCGGGAATCTGTGCTCCATCCGCATTCCAGCCCTCTTCTTCGCGACCTTGTATGACTCCGTCAAGCCTTGACGGGAAAAAGGCGAGGTATACCAATGGCTCAACCCGACGATGCGCTGTCCGTGATCGGTTATTTTCTTACACTGGTGGGACTTCTGGGCTCCTTCTTTTACATGCACCTGGGCGATTGGTATCGTCAAGTGCTGGCCCTTGAGGTCAAATGGGAAATCAACAGGACGGGTGACGACCCTGAGTTGCGAACCGGTCGTCGCGAGTGCCGGCATGAAGCGGCGCACATCGCTGGCTGGAGCATCTTGGCAACCAGCCTCTCTGTGTCCTCCTTTATGCTCTTGATTTCGATCCTGGCGCTGGTTTTGTGGTTTCGTCGAGCAGACAGGACCGAGGCTTGGACGTTCATCGGCATCGCCGGTCTGGCATTCCTAATCCTTTATGTGACTATGACCGCGTACTTCCTAATTCAAGGCTATTCCAAAGCTCGACGAATACGTGGCGAAATCGATGCCCTGGCTCATCTTGTGCGTAGCCCTCACTAATGGGTGACCGCACATTGCTCTCCTCCTGCCGATTTGCCTTCCGTCTGTATCGCGCGGCCAACTCCCCGGGGGAAGACGGTGGAATGGTACGGTGTGTTCGTGGTCGAGAACCTTCTGATTCTCGCATGGGCGCGGGACCGCGCGCCAGGCGCCTCCCTAGAACGTGGCGCGCGGTCTGCCGAGGCGTGCCCCTACACTGGGTCCGGGCCACAGAACTGCAGGCCACATTTCTCGCACAGGTAGATCTGCGTGCGCGGGAAGACCAGCATGAGGCTGCCGGCTGCGGCCTTGCGGTGGCAGCGCCAGCAAATTTCGCCTTCGGTGGCGTTGATCCATACGGGCGGTTTGCGGTCGGAGCGGATCTTGCGGGCGCTTTTGCGGCGCATGATGGCCATCGGTGCTTCCTCCTGTGTGTGCCGGCGTCGCGCAGAGCTGTGTGCGCGATCCCGCCAGGCAAGCGCGGGGGACGGCGCTGACTCACCGCCCCCCTTCCCGTCCTTATGAGGACTACATAGCCTCCCCCGGCTCCTCGCCGGCCTTTTCGGCCGCGGCCGCCGGCGCCTTCGGCCCCGTGCCGTTCCCGCCGGGCGCGGCCTTCAGCCGGATCACGGTCAGCTCCCACCCCGCGACCCGCATGGGCGTGGGTTCGAGCAGGACCTTCTTGCCGAAGCAGCTGGTCACATCGTCCCCAAAGAGCGCCTGCAGCGCGTCCTGGTTCGTCTGCGAGAGGACCAGGCCCTTTTTGGTCTCCCGGAAGTACAGCACCGCTGCGGGCCGGTTGCGCTTCTCGGCCTGGGAATAGACTTCTTCGACCACGACCTGGTCGATGGTGAGCGTGCGGGCCTTGCCCTGCAGGTGGTCGGCCTTGAGCCAGCGATCGAAATCACTCCACTTCATGGGGTTCTTCTCCTAGTGATGGGTATTGGTGTGCCGGCGCTGGTCCGCGTGCCGGATCAGCTCGCCCGGCCAGAAGCCGTAACGTAGATGGTGGACCATGCGGTGGTCCTCGCTGCGCACGTCGAGCTCAATCATGATCCCGCCGGTGTTCGTGACCAGGGCGACCACGCGGGAGATCTGGCCATGCGGCACCCCACGCCGGGTGTAGTCCGGCAGCGTGATGGGGATGATGATCTCCTGGGTCTGGTCATCGGCGAGCTCGGACAGGTTGATGACATAGCGTCCCATATTAGCCCCTCCTCCAGATGGGCAGTCCGCCCCGGCGGTCGCGGATGTGGATCATGTCCACGTGCTGGCTGCCGGTGGTCAGGATGTGGTTGCGCAGCCGCCAGGCCGGCGGCCCTCGCCGGCCTGGCTGGGCACGAGGCCGCGCCCGCCGCATGCTCCGCACAGCACCTGACAAAAGCGTCCTGAGCAATGCCAAACAAACAGGGAGGAGTGGCAAGCGCCGGCTGCCCATACGACGCAAGGCAAGGAAGCCAGAAGGCCTCCCGGTCACCCTCCAGCCGCAAGGGGCAAAGCGGCCCCCATAGAAAGGCAGCGCCAGCCATCCGCCTCCCCAGATTGCTCCCGCCAGGGGAGGCCGGTCGTCATTCCCTACTCTCTCATTGATCGCGCGACCGCGATGGGGCGGGAGCGCGCACGGGCAACGGGGCGCGCGGTTGGGGGGCGGGGTGTGGGTCCCGGGCCTGCGAGCGAGGCGAGGGAGGTCAGATGGTGTGGCGCGATTGGGCGTTAGTGGCGCGAGGTGCGGAGATGGGTGGGAGGGGATCGCGGGGGAACCGCAGTGCGGTGCCGCCCGTCGGACTCTTGTCCATCGTCAGTTCGGCCGTGGACCACTTTGGGTGAAAATTCGCTGGACCAGCTTGGGTGAAGACACCTGGTCCAGATAATATCTCAGGAAGTGGTGTAGAAGCAGCCCGATGCGGTATTGGCAACCGTCGACGCATTCGTATGGATCCTGGCCTATTGTTTGGTCGTTGCAGTTGCACCTTCCGCGGATGACATGAGAAAAAGACCGTTAACGCGTCGTCTTTACACCAGAGCGTCGAAATGATAGACTCTTATCAGAATTGTCAAGCGTCAAATGAGACCAAACTTCTTACTCACATCTCATGACTCAATCGCTAAGGGGGTACTATGGCGACGAATACCATTCTTGTGAACACGTACACCAACGGGATCCTTGGACCCAGCGCCCAAATGCTGGGGCCGGTAAGGGACGGCGGAACCATCATTGCCAATACTGCACCGGGATGCTGGGGACCGATGATCACGCCCGAGATCCGCGGCGGTCATGAAGTCACTCAGCCGGTGGCAGTGGAGGGGGCAATGCCGGGAGACAGCATTGCGATCCGTATTCTTTCCATCGATGTGACCAGCAAAGTCACCTCCTCCGGCGTTGATATCATTCAGGGAAGCTTTTGTGTGGGAGATCCTTTCGTGGCAGCGAAATGCCAGAATTGCGGAAAACTCTGGCCGGAGACCCACATCGAGGGGATCGGAAAAGATGCCATCAAATGCGACGACTGCGGCGCTACTGTCGCACCCTTTGTCTTTGCCAACGGATACACTATCGCCTTCGATGAGAAGAAGACAGTGGCTTTGACCCTTGCCAAAGAGCAGGTGGATCAGATCGCTCCAGAGGCGGAAAAATACGCTTCCCTTCCCGAGCATTCCATTCAGAACCCGGTCACCACGCTGGCTCCCAGCGATCTGCCCGGCATCGCGACCAGGATGAGGCCCTTTGTCGGACAGTTGGGGACATGCCCGCCAGTGGATACCCCGGACAGCCACAACGCAGGTGATTTCGGTCAATTTCTCATTGGAGCGCCTCACGATTATGCCATCCAGCCGGAAGGCATTGAACAATTGACGGACGGACATATGGATGTCAACCGCGTACGGGCAGGCGCGGTTCTGATCGTCCCGGTCCGCATGGCAGGAGCCGGTGTCTATGTAGGTGATATGCATGCGATGCAGGGAGATGGCGAAATTGCAGGCCACACCGCTGACGTCTCTGGCGTGATCGTGATGCAGGTGAACGTGATCAAGGGACTTTCGATCCCTGGACCGATCCTCCTGCCCAATGAAGCGGACCTGCCCCATCTTGCCAAACCACTGAATGAATCGGAGAAACTGGCTGCGACGCGTCTCAGCGAACAGTGGAACACCTCCATCGAGGAGACGGCTCCCATTTCCTTTATCGGAACTGGTGCGAATCTCAACGCTGCAGTAGACGGGGCAATCAGCCGGGCTTCCCAGGTCCTGGGCATCCGTCAGGAAGAAATAAAAAACCGCCTGACCATTGCAGGCGGACTGGAAATCGGGCGCTACCCTGGAACAGTGACCGCCACCTTCGCTGCTCCCGTGAAGGCCTTGAAAAACGCGGGGCTCTACGACCTGGTCAAAGAACAATATCAGCTATAAAAAGATGCCCGGCAGGAAGCCGGGCATCTTTGCTTTGTGCGCCAGGCATGTCGTGTCTGAGCGCCAGGATGACCACCTGGGCAAGCGTGCGCGGCCGGGACAGTCAAACGGGCAACGGGGCGCGAATGGGAGGGTGGGGCGCGGGCCATGGGCCCGCGGGCGAGGCGTGGGGGGTCTTCCCCCATGGCTGTGTCATCGTTGGCGAGCAGATGGGCGAGTTGGCCGTGATGATCGTGACCGGCGTGATGGCCGGATCGATCTTCGGCGTCATCATGGCCCGGGTCGGCTGCCGGTGATGAACACTGGTCTGGGTCTGATCAGGCCCGCGGACATGCATCAGCAAGGACAAAAACTGGCGTACGTAGCAAAACGGTTGTCTTGGCAGACAACGCCGCTTGCACCATGTGTCACATTGACATACTATGGAGACACGCCAATCGCTATAGT
Source organism: uncultured Chloroflexia bacterium (assembly GCA_963774265.1). Taxonomy (GTDB): domain Bacteria; phylum Chloroflexota; class Anaerolineae; order CG2-30-64-16; family CG2-30-64-16; genus JALOOB01. The sequence goes on from CAVZDU010000002.1 coordinate 292,134, forward strand.
CTCTCCCACCAGGAGGCACTGCCATGAAGCGTTTTGTCTTTTGGCTGCTCAGCATCGCTGCACTCATCACCATGCTCTTGCCCGTCAGCACTCTGGCTGCAGCTCAGGGGCTGGTCAGGCCGGAGTCGGGCGACGCCAATGGCTACTCAGTCTACCTGCCGCTGGTTGTCAAGCTGCCTCCTCCCCCCGGCGATATGGTTCTCGTCCCCGCCGGCACGTTCCAGATGGGCTGCGACCCGGCGCACAACGGCGGCTACACGTGCTCCTCCGATGAGCTGCCGCTGCACACGGTGTACCTGGACGCGTACCGCATCGACCGGACCGAGGTGACCAACGCGCAGTACGCGCAGTGCGTGGCGGCCGGGGGGTGCACGCGCGCCATCCAACAGCTCGTCCTACACCCGTTCGTCCTATTACGGCAACCCGACCTACGCCAACTACCCGGTGATCTACGTGAGCTGGTATCAGGCGGCCGCCTACTGCGGGTGGGCGGGCAAGCGGCTGCCGACGGAGGCGGAGTGGGAGAAGGCGGCGCGCGGGGCGAGCGACACGCGGGCCTACCCGTGGGGCGATGCGGCGCCGACCTGCGCGCTGGCGAACAAGTATGATTGCGTAGGCGACACCAACGCGGTGGGCAGCTACCCGGCCGGGGCCAGCCCGTACGGCGCGCTGGACATGGCCGGCAATGTGTGGGAATGGGTCAACGACTGGTACGACGAGGGCTACTACAGCATCTCGCCGTACAGCAACCCGCCGGGGCCGACGACGGGGACTATGAAGGTGCTGCGCGGGGGCGGTTGGGACTACTCCCGCTACGACGGCCATTTCCGCGCGCCGCGCCGCAACGCCTACTACCCGACGGTCCAGTTCTACCAGCTCGGTTTTCGGTGTGTTGCAGCCCCAGGAATGTGAGCTGCTGGGCTTTGGGTTCTGGCCTTCTGAGGGGGGAGCCTGAGGGGGCAAGACCCCCCCGTCCCCGCCAGCTCGGTAGCGCAGGGCCGGACTGAAGCCGGCCCCCGAGGGGGTCTGGGGCGAGGAGCCCCGGTCGGAGGGGGCGTTAGGGCCGCCTTCGGCGGCTCTAACGTAAGGGGGAACCCCAGTGGGGTGCCGCGTCTTTAGATCGGCCTGGCCGATAGGCCAGGTTCCACTGTTGGATCGTTTCGCCGCCGCAAAAAGGGGGACCGACCCACCCGGGCCGGCCCCCCGCACGCGGACCCTCACGCCCGCACCCAGCGCAGCGCGCCCGCCAGCGGACCGGACGACACGGCCACCCACGACCCACCCGGCGCCAGCGGAGCCAACGCAGAGGGCGGAAAGCCCACGCAGAACACCAACACGGACACCCCCAAGCCCGCAGCCAGCCGGGCAGCACCGAGCGACCCGACCGACGAGGGCGAGGAGAGGAACCACACCCCGACCGACGAGCGAGGCGCACCAGCCACGGGGCGCACACAGGCAGCGGATCGGCGAGCCAGGCGCGGCGTGAGCATCCGCCCAGCTATCGTGAATCATCACGGCATCGGCGCTGACGCCGGCCGTGAGAGTGGCACGATCGCTATCGAGCACGAACGGAGGCTCGCTCGACTGCCAGGCGGCCAGCAGGTCGGTTGTGGCACCCCACCGGGGCTGTTCGGGTCTGCCAGAAGCCCAACGGATTTAGCGGAACAGGGTTCAGTCATGGGGCACCTCCTCAAAGTGGGTATGGGTCGGTCACCGGTTTGGCCCTCACCAGTGTAAGTGCCCCAACACTTGGCTACCCATCGAACTGTACGGAGCTTGATCCCTGCTCTACAGATCTGCTTTTCCGGGCTAGAATCACCTGGTGACGTTCGTCCCCGCCTTCGTCGATTTCGTCCAGTAGTATCTCGAAGCCGGCGCCACGGATGATCGCACTATTCTCATCAGGGCCGTAATGGCTCCACCACATCGTTACACCGTAGAAATCAGATTCGGCACCTTCCCATTTTGAGGCGCCCATAGTCACCAGGATGTATCCACCCGGCCTCAAGAACGTGTTGATGGTGCGGAAAAGCGATTCGTGCGATTCTCTTGGTAGGTGGAAGATCGCGTAGAACGAAACAACCGCATCGACCTGGTACTCGCTGGCGCACAGTCCGCGCATGTCTGCCACCGCGAAGGTGGCCCCAGGCACATTGGCGCGCGCTAGTTCGATTTGTTTTTCGGAGATGTCCAGGCCGCTAACTCGAAACCCTCGATCTACAAGATAGCGATCGATCGGAATGCCGGCTCCGCAACCAAGATCGAGAACGGCCGCCTGAGGTTTAAGAAGCGGCGTGAGCTTATCCAAATATCGATTGCTCTTGAACTGATTGCGTCCCCGAAGGTAGGCTTCAGCAGCTTTGTTATAGCTGTCTTTCACGATGGAATCAGCCATGCCGGATTTGTCTCCCCTTGTGGTAGGTCGGCCACACGTGGCGGTCGGCCGCCGTCACGAGGGCGTTGGACACGTAAGCGTGAGCGAGGTCTGCGCCTTGCCAAGGGCTAGCAGCCTGTCGGAGAGTTGCCACTGTGGGACAGGCTGAATCGTGATACACTGGTCGCATGACCAGAAAATTCAAGACGGTTGACTACGAAGCGGCTCTCGATCAGACGGTCAGTCTGCGAGAAGCGTTGCCGGCCAATCATCTGGCTCGGTTCGTGGTAGAGTTGGTGGCCCAGCTGGATTTAACCAACATCTACCAACGCTATGGAGCACACGGCGGCGAAGCCTATGCGCCGGAGATCCTGCTGGCGCTGTTGTTTTACGGCTACGCCACTGGCGTGTTCAGTTCCCGCAAGATCGAAAGGGCGACCTACGAGACGTTGCCTTTCCGGTTTGTAGCGGGCGGGCTGCATCCCGATCACGACACGCTGGCGAACTTTCGCAAGACGTTTCGGGTCGAGATCAAAGAGCTGTTCGTGCAAGTGCTGTTTCTGGCCCAGGCTACTGGCTACTTCAAGCTTGGCAACATCAGCATGGATGGCTCCAAGGTGCATGCCAATGCTTCCAAGAGCAAGGCGATCAGCTTCAAACGGCTACTGGAACTGGAAGCCCACTTGCGGGCCGAAGTGGACCAGTTGTTCATCCTGGCTGAACAGGCGGACCGCCACGAACTGTCGGACGCCATGAATGTCGCCGACGAGATCACTTTACGACAGGAACGTCTTGAGCGGTTGGCCGAGGCCAAGAAGGTGCTGCAAGCCCGGGCGCAGGAGCGGCAGGCGGCCGAGCAGGCCGAGTACGAAGCCAAGCAACGTGAGCGCGCGGCCAAAGCCAAGCGCTCAGGACGCAAGCCGCCGGGACGGCCGCCAACGCCGCCGTCTGGCGAGCCGCAGGACAAGGACCCGTACAACTTCACCGACCCTGAGTCGCGCATCATGAAGTGTTCCAGCAGCGCCGGGTTTGAGCAAGCCTACAACGCCCAGGTGGCAGTAGACCAGGATAGCTTGTTGATCGTCGCCTATAGCTTGTCCAACCGCCCGAACGACAAAGCCGAGGCTGAACCAACTCTGGAAGCTCTGCCACCGGCCCTGGGCACGCCCGCAGCGGCGGCGCTGGACAACGGCTTCTGGAGCGAGAAGAATCTCGCTGCTCTGGAAAAGCGGCGCATCGAGCCTTACATCGCCACGGGCCGCGAGCCGCATCACAAGAGTTGGCAAGAGCGCTTCACCGCCGAGCCCGAGCCGCCAGCGGAGGATGCCAGCCCGCAGGTCAAGATGGCCTACAGGCTGCGTACTGAGATCGGCCAGGCGATCTACCGCTTACGCAAATGCACCGTCGAGCCGGTGATTGGCATCATCAAAGCGGTGCTCGGCTTCCGCCAGTTCTCGTTACGCGGCCTCAACGCCGCCGATAGCGAATGGGCCCTGGTCTGTTTGGCCTTTAACCTGAAGCGCATGCATACGTTGAGCTTGGCCTAACCGCGCCCAGTGCATGCTGGAGGCGGCTCGATGCAGCGCCGCCCGCCTGAGTTTGGGATGTTAAGGATCATTTTCGATACTCGCCTGCCGGAGACCGTCACTACCAGCCGCTAACGTTAGCCCTTTGGGCTTACCGTACCGGCTGTTAGCCAGCCAATAACGCTCCTCTCCGACAGGCTGCTAGGCTAAGCCCCGCCAGCAGATGGGTCGCAGCAACAGCAGCCCTTGCGTCCAAACAGGAAGTACGCGATCGGCCCCGCAAAGTTCACAAACGAGATCAGCGTCCAAAGCCGCCGGTCGCCCCTGATTTCGTCCGCAGGCCGGCGCCACATATCCCACAGCGCCGCGACCAACAGCGTGATCTGCAAGACCGCCCCCAGCTGGATTGCTTTCTGTTGCCCAGTTGTGAAGTCGCTCCACTTTTTCTGCTGCATCATGGTTGCCCTCCTGACGGTTGGGTCCGGCCCCATATGGCCGGCCGGGTAAAGGTGTTCGATGTTCTGAATTCGTTTGCCACCGGCATCCATCATACACCTTCACGCCTTCGCCGTCTATCCCCCTTAGCGCTTGCGGTACCCCACTTTGTAATGCCAGCTAGTTGAATAGATCGACAGCTTCGGGCATCTTGTGTTATTCCACAAACCCAAGTATCCGGAGCTGTCGATGACCTTAACATATGCTGATGTGTTGACATTTGTCCAGCATCTCACACCCACGTGGGTCAAGCCGCAGCAGAGCATGCTGGCGCAGATCGTGAGTGCGTTGACGGAACGTCCGAGCTTCTGTGCGACCGAGGTGGCGCGTGCGCTGCCCGACGGACCGCGTGCGCAGGGCCGCCAGTCGTTGCATGGTCGGCTCAAACGGCTGAACCGCTTTCTGAGCAATCCACGCCTGGATGAGCCCGAGATCTTCTATCGGTGGTACCGCTTAGCCGTCCACTTTAGCACCGCGGTGCCGACGGACCCGCAACTATTGCCCGTCTTACTCGACACGACGTATTTCGAGCCCTTTGCGGCCCTGATTGCCAGCGTGCCCTGTGGCGGCCGCGCCTTGCCCATCGTGTTCACCACCTATCATCGCCGCCAACTCCGGGCCTGTTTCCCCCCGGCCGCCCGCTGGCCCACGCCCGATACGACCAGCATCCGGCCCGCACGACGGCAGCACCAACCGCTGCAAGCGGCGAGCGCCGAGGTGCACCACTGGACCAGTCAAAACCATATCGAGGAACACCTGCTCCATTACCTGGGGTCCTTGGCCACCCCCAGCCAGCAAATCGTGATCGTGGCGGATCGCGGGTTTGCGCGCGCCAGTCTTTTCCGCTGGTTTCTGACCCACCAGCGCCAGTTTGTGATTCGGTTCGACGGCGAAACCTGGCTGCACCTGCCCGACGGGACGGCCGGCGCGGCCAAGGACGTGTTGGCCCTGCAACCCGGCCAACGGCGCTGGCTGCCGCAGGCTCAGTACGGCAAAGACGACCCAGTGCCCGTGGCGGTCCTGGCGCTCTGGGAAGTCGGTCACAAGGAACCCTGGTATCTGGCTACCCATCTACCGTCTGAACCCGCCACCGAAACCTGTTATCGCTGGCGTATGCGCATTGAAGCCGGTAACCGCGACGACAAATCCGGCGTCATGCTCCGCGAAAGCGGCGATGAACACCGCCTTAAGTCACCCTTACATGTGCACAGCTTGCTCCTGGCCAACCTGTGCCTGCACTGGCTCGCCGCACTCACGGGCCTCCAGGCCCATCATGACTTGGCGCAACCGCACGCGATCGCCCCCGCCCTCGAAGCGGCACCCCCGGATACACCGGATGCCGACTTGCTGGCCCATGGCCCCGCCCAGCCGCCCCCAGTCATCCCCCATCGCGGCCCACAACCCCACCTCCCCCACTGGATGCGCCGCTTTGCCGCACGCGGCTGGCTCAGCTATGTGCGCCTCGGCCTCGAAATCCTGCGCGCCCCCGCCTGGTCGACACTCGTCCGCCGCGCCGTCCACTGGCTCGGCGTCTATCTCTGGACCACAACCCCGCTCTGGCGCCCATGGCAGCGTCGCTACCGCCTCAAACACTGGTGGCCCCTACCAAGCTAGAAAGTGGGGTACCGCAAGCCCTTAGCGGCATCGCCGGCGATGCTTACCCCCCGCCTCCTGCAGCCGATCCAGCGGCGGCCCGTTACCGCGCGCCGCCACTTGCCGCCGTGCCCGTCCTCCCCGATAATCCCATCATCGTCCATTGTCGCCGCTCATCGCCACCGGAGTCCCACCGCCCATGCAGCAGACCGAACTCGCCGCCCGCGACTATCGCGTCCTCTCAGCCTTCGCCGCCGGCCGCAGCCTGAACCCGATCGCGGCGGACGCCGGTCCGGGCTGGCATTCCCCGGCGCCGGGCGTTCGAGTCGCCGGACGGGCCGCGCTGCCAGACCGGCCGATCAAACGTGCCGAGAACCACATAAACGTTGCCGGCGACTTGAGGCGCGTGGTTTGCGAAGAATATGGTTAGCTGATCTTCCAACTCGTCTCGATGGACGATCAGCAGATCGCATCCGGTGCAATAACGGCAGGTCCTGTTCAGGACCAACGGATTCATGGGGTCAACGTGAACTATAAGCGGCACCTTGCGCACGCGTCGTACGGCGCGACAGCGCGGGCATACTGTGAACCGGACATCCTGATATGGATTGACAAAGAAACTGTAGCGGGCTGGCTGCTTGCCGAGCTGTGTCATGGCTGTACTCCGTCGTGATGAACGATTACCAAGGCGCACCCTCCCGGACGGCCACTAAAACGTTGACGCCACCGCCAAATGGAACCCGCCTGCCGTCTCCGTAATTTCGAAGTTGATGATCCGCCTGGTGTTGTCTGCAAACAGGGCCTGTTTGCGCGCGACCAGCGCGTTCACGATCTCCTTGGCGTCCGCTCTCACCGGTCCCGCGTCTGCCGGAACGCTTGCGTTCACGATCCCATCAATCATCTGCTCTCGCTCGCCAGGTGGTAGCAAGGCCGCGTTCCAGGCGAGCGCCGCCAGTGTGAACAGCGTGCGGTGGTCGGCTGCTGTCTCAGCCAATTCAAGATACGGGTCCACAAACTGCTCCAGGACATCGGACATCTTGACCTGACCTTTGGGTTCGATGACGAACTGCGTCGCTTGCAACGGCCCCTGAGCCACCTTGTGCTTGAGACGCTCCATCCCCAACTGGCGCTGTTTCTGTTTGCTCTTGTGCCGCTTGGATTTCGAATTCGCCATTCGCTCTCCTCCTCGCAGATTGTCGCTCATCAAAACAATTGAGGCCATTTTACCACGCATCGGCAGACTAATGATCTGCTCGGGGTCAGCGTGACCGATTGGGGACATCAGTCACCTCGGCCGTTTGCATGGGCCAGACAATGCTAAAGCCAGCGCATAGGGTGGTCATGGGCAAGTTGGCGACGTCATAGCCGGCCAGCTGCAGCGGCGACTTGCCGCGGATGCGGGGCTGGGCGTCTTGCGAGAAGGGGGTGAAGCGGTAGATCTTCTCGAAGACGGCCAGGTAGCGTTGCGCATCGGTGAGCGACTCGAAGCCGCAGAAGTTTTGGTAGTGTTGGTCGAAGCGGCGAATCACCAGTTCCACGGTATTGTTGGTGGCCGGGATCAGGCTGGAGTCAATGCTGTTGGCGAGCTTGGGCCAATGGCGCTCCAAGAAATCGAAGATCGCGGCCGCCTCGGGGCGGGCTTGGACATAGTCTGGGCGTAAGGCGAGCACGGCCGTGTAGCGTTGGGTAGCCAGGGTCAGGGTTGTGGCGGCGAAGATGGTGTAGATTTGCTGCTTGAGTTGCTCAGCTTCGGGGTGCTGGTCCGCATAGTCCGGGCCATAGACCGCCTTGATATGTTTTTGGGCATCTTGCAGCGCATGGAAAAGACACAGGTGATGCACAGCCTGTGGGAAGACCTGGGCAATGACCGGGCCGTAGTCCTGGCGCAGGTCGGTGACGATCACTTGCGGGTGGTAACCCTTGGCGCGCAACGCCAGCAGGAAGGCCTGGGCGCTGTCGTCATTGTTGTAGGCGTACATGGCGATGTGCAAGAGATCATAGGTCCACACGTCCACGGCCAGGTAGACATACATCCAGCGTCGCATCTCGCCCGCCGGCTTGTCGTTCTTGGGTACCAAGACGTACTTCTCGTCCACGCCTACCACCCCGCTCGACTTCACCACGCCAAACACGGCCGCCACCGGCAACAAGTCATCACCCCAGGCGCTCACCCAGCGCCAGGCGGTCAGACTGGCCACGCCGAGCGCGGTACCTGTGCGCCGGTAGGTCGAGTAGCCCCAGGCGTACATCTGGATCGCCAGCAGGTGGACTTCCGTGCGGTAACGGGAGTAAGGCACCAGCCCGCGCGGCAGGTTGGTAAAGCTGCCCTTGTCACACTGCGGGTTGCGGCAGTAGTACCGATAGACGGCTAGCTCACGCAACTGGTGGGTCTCGTCGTAGTACTGCTTCAGGCGCGGCGTCGCGCTCTTGCGCCCAACCTGGTCGGAGCCACAAGTAGGGACAGCGCACCTGGCCGTCCGTGAGCAGCTCCCAGGAGCCGAACAGCGCCTGCTCCACCCGCAGGAGCCAGGGCTAGCGCCTTGCCCGGTGGTGCGGCAGGCACTCCGGCTTCAGCCGTCAACGCCATCACGTCAGCCAGCGGCAGGCGCACTTCCGCCGGCGCACCGCCTCCGCTTTCCCAACGGGCCAGCAGATCTCGGATCTGCGTCAGCAACTGCCCCACCAACCACTCGTCACGCAGCCGCAGCGCGCTAGCGCCTCAGCTCATAGCGTTCGTCCAGGGTCTGCCGCAGCCGCTGCCAGCCGCTTTGGACGGCAGCTTGCGCCACCTGCGCCGCAGTCACGGGCACACCCTGCTGGCGCAGATAGTGGTACACCCGTTCTTGACTCCAGGTCGGGAAGCTGGCGAACACCTCCACGATCCGACCAACCAGTTCGACAGTCAGCACTTCCGCACTACACAGGCTCAGCAGATTGGCCCAGTCCCGGCCAACCAGTAGCGCTGCCAGCGACTGATGTCAGGGTGCGGGACGCCGAACCACGCCGCCAGTTGCATCTCCCGCACGAATGGCGTGCGCCCATCCCGCGTGCGCCGGCCGCCCCGTTGCGGCCCCGGCACCATCCAGCAAACCCAAGAACAGGATCAGCAAGCGCATCCGGAACGGATGGTCAGCCAGCGACGGCCAGCGTAAAGTGCCCGCACAGCGTGGCCTGGTAGCTGCCATCCGCCTGGCGCTCGACCTGTACCCAGGGCTCTTCCCGCTCACAGACCACGCAGCCCACCCCCAGACCCCACGCCGTCCTGGCGCCCAGCAGGCTGGACCACTGCCAGCCCAACAGCAGATACCCGACCAGTAACAGCCGCTGGGCCTGCCACAGCCCCAGTCTGCACACCCCGCCAGAGCGCCCGGGTGCGCCAACTCGGCCAGCCAACGCCCAAACCCTGCCATAGCCACAAACACCCACGGCAGCAGCCGCAGCCCAGCGCGGCCCCCAGCGCCCACTCCACTCCCATAAGCCCCATAACAACAGGCTGCGCAGCAGCACAGGCGGCCAACTCGCCAGCAGATAGCGCCCCAGCGCAGCCAAGTCGCACCCCACCCCGGCGCCGCGGCGACCCACCGCCGCTCGCCCGGTGGCACGGCCCGCACCTGCCCCGCCGCCACGGCCGGCGGCACCACCCACCACCCCGCCACCTCGCCCGGCGTTTGCCCCAGCAGCACCAGCCCGAGCAGGCTCAGCACCGCCAAGCCATGCAACACGACCCACGCCGGTTGATAAACCCAGTGCCTTGTGGTACCTTGCATCGGAGCCAACCTTTCCGGTGGTTCTGTTTTCTGCAAGGTACAGTATGTACCATGTATCGGCGGGTTGGCTTAACCTTCTCTTGTCCCCAGCGTGTTACGCTCTCGGGTCTGAATCGCCAGCCACATGCGCCATGCACCGGATCGCTTCCACCTTTCGCGCAACCTCCCCGTCCCTCGTTCGTACTAGAAGTAGTACATTCTCCACCCAGAAACACGGAGGACATCTCATGATCATCGAGGCGCACGGAGTACACAAAACATATCGCAGCGGCAGGTTGGAAGTGCACGCGCTGCGAGGGGTCGACTTCGGCGTCGAACCGGGCGAGATGGTCGCCGTGATGGGGCCGTCGGGCTGCGGCAAGACCACCCTGCTCAACTGCCTGTCGGGGCTCGACGAGTTCGACAGCGGCGAGGTGCATATCGAGGGCGCGGACCTGCGCCAGATGAACGACCGGCGCCGCACCGACTACCGCGGCCGGCGCATGGGCTTCATCTTCCAGACCTTCAACCTGTTGCCGGTTCTCACCGCGGTGGAGAACGTCGAGCTGCCGCTCCTGGTCAGCGGCGTGCGGGCCGCCGAAGCGCGGCGCCGCGCCGTGGCAGCGCTCGAAGGCGTGGGCCTGGGCGAACGGATCCACCACCGGCCGGCCGAGCTCTCGGGCGGACAGCGCCAGCGCGTCTCCATCGCCCGCGCGCTCGTCAACGGTCCCGCTATCGTCTGGGCGGATGAGCCGACGGGCAACCTCGACAGCAAGACGACCACCGACGTGATGAGTCTCATCCAGCAGCTCAATACCGAGCAGCAGCAGACTTTCGTGATCGTCACCCACGATGCCGACATCGGCGCGCTGTGCAACCGTATCGTGCGCATGAACGACGGCGAGATCATCGACCAGGGTCTAAAGCCGCCGCCGGAGGAGACCACATGAACGCACCACAAGCTATTCCTACCAACGTGATGGTCGCCCTGGGCCTGCTGATCGCCGTGGTCGCGATCTTGCTCTTCCTCTTCCTCGCCGGGCTCCGGCAGCCAGTCATGGCGAAGCTGGGGATGCGCAGCATTCCCCGGCGTCCCACCCAGTCCATCCTCATCGTGTTCGGACTCACCCTGAGCACCATCATCATCGTCAGTGCGCTCGCCATTGGCGACACCCTCAACAACTCCGTCCAGTGGCATGCGATCAAATCGTACGGCAAGATCGACGAGATCGTCGCGCCGCCGCTGCTTGCTACCTTCGCGCAGTTGGCCGGCGGCGAAGACAGCACGTTCGGCAGCCAGGAAACTGGCGAGCCGGCCAGCGCGGCCGGGGCTCTGGCTGCGCAACTGGGGCAGGAGAATGCCGGGCTTGCCAACGTGCTGCGACTCCTCGACCAGGGCCTGCCGGGCATCGACTACGCGGCCTATGAACAACTGCGCGACCGGGTGCAGCAGGAACCCCTGGCCGACGGCGTCGCGGCGTCGATCGTGTTCCCCACGATCATCCGCAACACGACGACGGGCCAGGGCGAGCCGCTCGGCTTCATCATGGCAGTGGACGACGAGTACACCCGTGGCTTCGGGCTGCACTCTGTCGACGGCCAGACGGTGACGATGGAACGCCTGCGACCGGGCGTGGGCAACATCTTCGTGCTCGCCGGCCGGGTGTTTGGCTGGGCCGGCCAGGCCGGCAGCCAGTTGGGTTTCGGCGACCTGAAGCTGTCCGATGTGGCGACCGCTCTCACCGGTGCCGGGACGTCGCTGTCTGGCTCGGACGGCGCCAGCCAGCCGGGCACCACCGCTCGGTCACGAGCCGCGCCTCACCGGCACCTTCTCCCTGGCCAACCTGAATCTGGGCACGCTCAGTGGCGAGATCGACCGGGTGTTGGGCCAGGCCGGGCTGCAGCTGCGGGAGGGTGAGGTGTACCTGAGTCGGCTCGGCGCCGAACGGCTGGACGCGCGGCCCGGCGACCGCCTCGAGGTCTTCCTCGGCCCGATAGCGCTCCCCTACCGCGTCGTCGGCATCGTTGACGAGGCCGGTCCGCTTTCCGCACTCGCACCCGTCGTGATGATGCGGCTCGACGAGGCGCAGCAGTTGCTCTTCATGCAGGGGCGCATCAACAACGTCCTGGTGTCCAACCTCGGCGACGCGACGGGCGGCTTGCAGCACTACTGCAGCCATGACGGAGCGGCTGCGCGTCCTGGCCCTCGACGACGAGGTTGTCGAGCAAATCGCGGGTTATCTGCGCGCTCCCGAGGTCCGTCCGATCCTCGAAGACGCGATTGCGAAACGGGCTGCGCCCGGGGGGACTGCCGGGACGACGCAGGTCGTCATGCCCACGAGTGGCCTTGCCGGTGCGCTGTTCGGCTCGCTGATCCCGCAGGACCGATTCCCCCAACACCTGGCTGACTTGCAAGCCGGTCTGGACGAGGCCGACAGCGGCAGGGTCAGGGAGGCGCTGGCCGACGCCGGGGTGCGCGGCTGGCTGCGCGAATTGCCCATGCCGGAAGCGGAGCGCGTGCAATGGCAAGGGTGGCTGGATACAGTAAGCCCGATGGAGGTGCTCGAGGTGTTGAACAAGGCCACGGTGGTCTCGGTTTCGGACGTGGCCGGCACGGTCTTCTCCTCGATCTTCACAATCTTCGGCATCTTCTCCATCCTGGCCGGCGTGCTGCTGATCTTCCTGATCTTCGTCATGCTGGCCGCCGAGCGGCGTTCCGAACTGGGGGTGGCACGGGCCATCGGCGTGCAGCGCCGGCATCTGGTGCAGACCTTTGTCACCGAAGGAATGCTCTACGACGTGGTGGCCGCGGCTCTGGGCCTGGCGCTGGGCCTGTTGGTGTCCTTCGGCATGGTGGGCTTCGTCGGCGGGCTGTTCAACACCGTCAGCGGGACGGTGACGGGCCGGCCGGCCAACATCTTCGAATTTCGCTTCAACGTCGCGACCACGTCGCTCGTCATCGGCTACTGTCTGGGCGTGCTGTTCACCTTCCTCGTTGTGGTGATCTCTTCGTGGCGGGTCAGCCGCCTTAACATCGTGACAGCCATCCGAGACCTGCCCGACGAGGCGCAGGCGCGCACCTTGGGCAGCGGCACGCGGGTATGGCGCTGGGCTGCCGGGCTGCTCTGGTTGGCTGCCGGCGCCCTGCTCTACGTCTCGTCCGGACGGAACGATCGCACGATCGCGCTGCTCTGCGTGACGCTGGCCTTGGCCGGACTGACCACGCTGCTGGCGCGCGTCCTCGAACGGACGAGCGTGCGGCCGGAGCGCGTCACCTGGGCGCGGTACACGCTGCTGGGGCTCGGGCTGATTGTGACCTGGGGAGTCCCGTGGAGCGACTTGTTGGGGCTGCCTTCGGGGGCTTCGCTGCTGGAGGCCAACCCGACCTATCTCCTCTCGTTCGTGTTGCGCCCCGCTTTCCTCATCCTGGGGATGATCATGACGATCATATTCAATGCCGATGCGATCGCCTGGGTCGCGACCCGGCTCTTCGGCGGCGTCGGCTGGCTGGCACCGGTGCTCCGCACCGCGATCGCCTACCCCCTCAGCACCCGCTTCCGCACGGGCATGGCAATGGTGATGTTCGCGATGATCGTCTGCACCGTCACCGTCATGGCCGTCGTGATCGAGGCGACCCAGTCGCTGATCGTGCTCGACGAGAAGCAGAGCGCGGGCTTCCAGATCCAGACCAAATCTACCCTGCTCAGCTTCTTCGACCCGATCACGGACTTGCAGGACCGGATCGCGGCCCAGCGCCAGGCGCATCCGCTGCTGGAGCAGATCAGCGCGGTGGGCGGCGTGGCTACTCAGAATGTCGAGGCGCGCACGCCGGGCGCCGCCACATGGGGCCAGGCATCGCTCTCCGGGATCGACGCGGGCTATGTGGCACAGGCCCAAAAGGTCTATGCGCTGCAGGCGCGCGCGGCTGAGTACGCAGACGACGCAGCCATTTGGGCGGCGCTGGCCACGCGGGACGATGTAGCGATCATCACGCCCGAGCTGCTGACCCGTCGACAGCCCGGGGTAGTCCAGAGTGAGGTGAGCACGGGCGGCGCGGCGCCTTCGAATGACCTGTCCGCTGATCCCGGCGCGCTATGCGCCCGGGCCAATCGTGATCCAGGAAGGCAGGCTGCCAGAAACGTACGTCGAGATACGGTCGAGCGCCGCCGTCAGCACGACCCACCGATTACAGATCATCGGAGTGCTCGCCGAGAACAGCACCCTGCGCGGGCGCAAATATGCAAGTCCCCCTCGCTGCGCTGCGGCGGATCGGAGGCAAGGAGGTCGCGCCGCAGAGCTTCTACCTGCGGGTGGCGCCGGCCGCCGACGTGCACGCAGTCAGCCAGGAGGTCGAGCGGACCTTCCTGGGCAGCGGCCTGGACGCGACGGTGATGACGGAGAGCTTCGCGCAGGGGCAGACGGTCATGCGCGGCATCCTGCGGCTGTTCCAGGGCTTCATGGCGTTGGGGCTGCTGGTCGGCATTGCAGCGCTCGGGGTGATCGCCAGCCGCACAGTCGTGGAGCGTCGGCAGCAGGTGGGCGTGCTGCGCGCACTGGGCTTCCACCCCGGCATGGTGGCGTTGTGCTTCCTGCTGGAGAGCAGCTTCATCGCGTTAACCGGCATCCTGATCGGGGTCATCGCCGGACTGCTGCTGGGCAAAGACATGATACGCACCCTCTTCGCACAGCTCACACCCGAGACGGCCGTGACGGTGCCGTGGGGCCAGCTGGGAGTGATCCTGCTCCTGGCTTACGGCTTCTCGCTGCTGCTGACGCTGATACCCTCGCTCCAGGCGTCAAGGATCTTCCCCGCAGAGGCGCTGCGGTATGAATAGTGCCCGCGCATGGAGAGGAGCGCGGAAGATGGGGTGAAGTCGCAAAACGACAGCCGTGGAGCCAACCGCGTGAACAACGCCTGCAACCTGAAGCACTACGGCTTCTTCGCGCCTCGCCACGGGCGCTTGTTCGGTTGGCTGCATGCTCGGCCTCGGTAGTGGGCCATCGCGCTGGTTAATGTTGGCGGGCATTGCGACAGGCCTCGGGCTGAAGCTGTGGCAGGTGCACGGGGTGCTGTACGAGAGGGGAGTGCTGCGCGTGCTCGATTGCAGCTCCGTTTTGGGGGCTGGTGGTGCTGTCGGTAGCTGCGAATTTGTTTGACAATCTCCAGCCTCAGACATATACTCAATCCTGGTCGGCCAGCATCGATGTCACATGGCAGGCCCACCCTCCGACCGCACATTCTCGACCGGCGAGCACGTCCGGTTCCCCAGTAACGGAGGTACCCCCATGAAACTGTCGTCTTTTTTGCCCGTGAAAGCCATCATCTCTGTTGTTAGTGGGCTTGCACTGCTGCTTGTCCCTGGCGCGTTCATGGGCCTGGCTGGTGTCACACTCGATGTGAGCGGCGTCACCATGGCTCGCATGTTGGGCGCGATGCTTGTAGGGATCGCCGTCATCTGCTGGAGTGCCAGGAACGCAGACCCTGGCGTGGGGCGCGAAGCTCTCGTGCTCGGCCTTTTTGTGGCCGACACCCTGGGGTTCGTGGTCATACTGCTTGCCCAGCTCTCAGGACTCATGACCGCGTTCGGCTGGGTGTTTGTGCTGCTGTGGCTTTTCGTGGCAGCAGGGCTCGGCTACTTCCGCTTCGTGGCCAAGTAGCGCCTACAGACCAGTCAGCGGAGGGCCGGCGCGTTGGTCAGACCGCCGTTCGGATTTGGCGCGCGGCGGTCTGGCTGGGCTGATTGCGACGTCTTGCCGGGTCCCGGGCATCTGATCGAGCAGCTCTGGGATACTGGCTGGGTTTCCTCTTCCTTCTTCGATGCTCCGGTCTGGCATGGCTGGCTGTAGCGCGACATGATCATGGTTGTGGATCCGCCCTGGAACCTCCACTGCTGATTGTCTCCCCCAATGCGTTCTTGCTGGTAAGCCGGGCTCAACAGCTGCGTGCTGTTGACCTCCTGGCGACCGTTTTGTACGATTCGCCCGCCGATTACGCGATACTTGCGCTCATTAACACCATCCGGCGCGGCTGGGTTTCCGGCCGGACAGCGTTGTGCTAGAATCTCCGAGGAACCGACGCGTCTGGCGATCGACGAACGGCGCGTCATCACACTCCCGGAGGAAGCCATGGATTACACCTACGCCGACATCGCGAAAATGATCGACCACTCCCTACTGCGACCGTTCTACAACGACGAAGAGCTGGAAGCCGGCTGCCGGCTCGCGCTGGACTACGACGTGGCCACCGTATGCATCAAACCGTACTACCTGAGGCGGGCGGCGGCCATGCTGGCCGGGAGCAGTGTTAAGGCTACCACCACCATCGGCTTCCCGCACGGAGGACATACCACAACCATTAAAGTCGCCGAAACCGAGCAGGCGCTGGCCGACGGCGCCCAGGAAGTCGATATGGTCATCAACATCGGCAAGGCGCTCAGCCGCGATTGGGACTTCGTCCGCGAGGACATCACCGCAGTGGCGCGCGTGGCCCACGCGGGGGGCGCCCTGGTCAAGGTCATCTTCGAGAACTGCTACTTGCAGGACGAGCACCGGATCCGGTTGTGCGAGATTTGCGGCGAGGTGGGGGTCGATTGGGTCAAGACCTCCACCGGATACGGGACCGGCGGCGCGCTGATGGACGATCTGCGCCTGATGCGAAAGCACGCACCCGCGCACGTGCAGGTCAAGGCCGCAGGCGGGGTCAGTACGTTGGACATCGCCCTGGAAGTGCGCGCCATCGGCTGCACGCGCTTCGGCACGCTTCAGACGGTGGAAATCCTGGAGGAATGCAAACGCCGACTGACCGTGTAGCGGTTGGACAAGGGACGGACGACGCAGAAAAAACGGGACTTGGCGTCAGGGATGGGCCTGTAGCCGGACAAGTCGTTTAGATGTGACGCAATATACCTGCAGGAGGCATCATGCGAGAGTACCAGGTGGCCCTGATCCCAGGAGACGGCATCGGCCACGAGGTTTGCCCAGAGGGCGTTAGGGTCATCACCGCGGTCGGAGAGTTGCTCGGGAACTTCCGGATAACCTACGAGACGTTTCCCTGGGGATGCGAGTACTATTTGAGGCACGGCGAGATGATGGGGAAGGATGCGCTGCACATCCTGGAGCCATTTGACGCCATATACTTCGGCGCAGTGGGCTTTCCCAGCGTGCCAGATCACATCTCGCTGCACGGGCTCCTGCTGCCGGTGCGCCAGGGCTTCGAACAATACGCCAACGTGCGCCCCAGCTTGCTGCTGCCAGGGGTGCCCGGCCCGCTTAGAGACAAGAGCCCCGGCGACATCGACTTTGTCGTGGTGCGCGAGAACACGGAAGGAGAATACGCGGGTGCGGGCGGGCGAATCCACCGTGGACTGCCGCTGGAGCTGGCCGTCGAGACGTCCATCTTCACTCGCGAAGGGGTGGAGCGGGTCGTGCGATATGCGTGCCAGCTCGCGATGGGACGGTCACGAAAACGGCTGGCCAGTGTCACGAAATCCAACGCGCAGCGCCATTCGATGGTCCTCTGGGACGAAGCCTTCGAGCGCGTGGCCGGGGAATATCCGGAACTGCAAACCGAGCGGGTGTTGGTCGATGCGATGGCCGCACGTTTTGTGCTGAAGCCGGAGACGCTCGACGTGCTCGTGGCCTCCAACCTGTTTGCGGACATCCTCACTGACCTGGGAAGCGCCATTTGCGGCAGCATGGGGATCGCGCCCAGCGCAAACATCAACCCGGAACGCAAGTACCCGTCGATGTTCGAGCCGGTGCACGGTTCCGCACCCGACATCGCAGGACGTGGGATCGCCAATCCCATTGCAGCCATCTGGAGTGGGGCGATGATGCTGGACTTCCTGGGCGAGGCCCAGGCCGCCGGCCTCGTGATGGAGGCCGTCAAGAAGGTCACAGGCGAGGGCAAGGTGCTGACGCCCGACCTGGGCGGCCGCGCCCGGACGAGCGAGGTGGGGGATGAGGTGGTCGCCAAGTTGAGGTCGCTGGCGGCTCATCTGTGATCGCGGGGAAAGCCTACCATGTCCATCACCTTGCTGTCCTGGAATGTGAACGGCGCACGCGCCGTCTACCGCAACGGCTTCTTGCCCTGGCTGGCCCAGGCTGCGCCGGACATCCTCTGCCTCCAGGAGACTCGGGCCGAAGCCAACCAGCTTCCTCCTGAGCTATGTCAGCCCGCCCCATACACCGGCTTCTGGACACATTCGACGCGCAAGAAGGGCCATTCGGGGACGGCGATTCTGTCGCGATGGGAGCCATTGGCCGTAGACTACGGGATCGGGAACGCAGAGTTCGACGACGAAGGCCGCACGGTCATCGCGGACTTCGGGCGCTTCACCTTGATCAACTGCTATTTCCCGAACGGTGGCCGCGACCAGGAACGCGTGCCCTACAAGCTGGCCTTCTATGGTGCGTTCCTCGCGTTCTGTGAGGGGTTGCGGGCGCAGGGGAAGTCGCTGATTATCTGCGGCGACGTAAACACGTCACACCGCGAAATCGATCTGGCACGACCCAGGCAGAATCTGAAGAGCACCGGGTTTCTGCCAGAAGAGCGCGCGTGGCTGGATCAGGTCGTTGACCTCGGTTATGTCGACACATTTCGACGAAGCTACCCCGATCTGGAGGGCGCCTACACGTGGTGGTTGCAGTGGGGCGCGGCGCGCGAGAGGAACATCGGCTGGCGGCTGGATTACTTTTTCGTCACGCCAGAACTGGTACCATATGTCGTCGATGCTTTTATTCTTCCTGACGTCAAGGGATCCGACCACTGCCCCGTTGGCCTGACGCTCGAGTTTCCGTAAGAAGGGGTGATGATGGCTGACTTGAAAACAAAACTGACGGGCGCCAGTGTGGCCGATTTCATTGCGGGTGTGGCAGATGAGCGGCGCCGGCAAGATAGTGAGACGATAGTCGCACTGATGCAAGACGTGACAGGCCAGCCACCAGAGATGTGGGGCGATTCGATTGTGGGATTCGGACGGTATGCCTACCGATATGCGTCCGGACGGACCGGCGAATGGATGGCCACAGGATTCTCGCCGCGCAAAGACAGCCTGACGCTCTATATCATGGGCGGATTCGACGAACTCGCTGACTTGATGGCGCGCCTGGGCAAGTACAAGACGGGCAAGGGCTGCCTGTATATCAAACGACTGAGTGATGTGGATATGGGAGTTCTCAGGGAGTTGGTGGAGCGGTCAGTTACAAAGCTAATTTAGCGCTATTTGACCGAGAGGTCGGCCTTACCCGCATCCCTGAGACCGGCGGCTTCGGGCGCACGCACGGTGATACGTGCGCCCGTCGATGGCGGTCGGTGATCGCTTGATCAGTGGCCGTGACCGTTCCCTTCGTGAACATGGCCGTGCTCAAGCTCGATCGGCGTGGCCGGACGAACATCGATCACCTTGACATGGAAGCTGAGGGTCTCGCCGGCGAGGGGGTGATTGTAGTCGAGAATGACTGAGTCTTCGCGGACCTCGTAGACATTCGCTTCGTAGGTCTCGCCTTCGGTGTCGGTCACTTCCAGGGGCATCCCCTCTTCGAGCTCGACATCTTCCGGTAGTTCGCTGAGTGCGACCTCTTCCAGCGCTTCTTCATCCCACTCGCCGTACGCATCTTCGGGGCGCAGGGTGATATCACGTTCCTCATTCACTGCCATGCCGATCAGCGCGTCTTCCAGCCCAGGCAACAGCTGCCCCTGCCCAACAACGAAACGAAGCGGCATCTCGCCTTGCGTTGAATCCGCAACCTCACCATCACTCAGGGTCAACGTGAAGTCGAGCGTCACCACCATACCATCAGCCACAGTCGGCTTCGATTTGTCCATGATTCTCCTCCGCTAGTTTGTCATCGCGCCGGCCAGCCCTTCGGCTTCGGCGACCATGTCTTCCAAAATGCGCAGGCCACCATGCCAGAAGGACGGATCCTGCAAATTCACTCCCAGCGGCGCGACGATTTCGTGGGGCCAGTCGGAGCCGCCGCGAGAGAGCATCTCGAGATATGCGTCGGCGAAATCGCCGCCCACCTGCTTGTAGCGCGCATAGAGCGCCAGCACGAGCAGCTCGCCGAACGCGTAAGCGTACACGTATCCGGGCGTGCCTATGAAGTGGGGAATGTAGCTCCACCATAGGCCGTAATTCTCGGTCAATGTGACGCTATCGCCAAACATGGTGCGCTGAGTCTCCAGCCATAGCTCGCTGAAGCGTTCAGAGGTCAACTCCCCCTCTTCGCGCCGTGCATTATGAATGGCGTGTTCAAACCGATTCATGCTGATCTGGCGAAACGCCGTGGCGAAAGAATCTTCGATCTTCTGGGTCAGCATTCCCAGGCGCACCTGCGGCGACGCCTCCGCTCGCATCATTGACTGGAACACCAGCATCTCGCCAAAGACCGATGCGGTCTCCGCAGTCGTCAGCGGCGTGTCCGCCTGAAGCAGACCTTGCACCCCTGACAGCTTTTGATGCACCCCATGGCCCAGCTCGTGAGCGAGGGTCATCACGTCGCGCGGCTTGGCGTCATAGTTTAGAAGGATATACGGATGCACCGAAGGCGTCACGCCATGGCTGAAGGCGCCGCCGTATTTGCCCGGACGCGACGGGGCGTCAATCCAACGCCTATCGAAGAACCAGCCGGCCACCTCGGCCATCTTCGGGTGAAATTCGCCGTAAGCGTCGAGCACGACCTTCCGTGCCTCGGCCCATGGGTAGAAACGGTCCGCTGCAGGAAGCGGCGCGTATCGGTCGTAATCGAACAATTCATCCAATCCCAGCAGACGAGCCTTTAGGCGATAATACCGGGCCACGACGTCATACCGAGAGGTGACTGCGTCGACCAGGGCCTGCACCGTCGTATCATCGACCTCATTGGCCAGATTGCGGCTTGTGATCCAGGTCGGGTATTTGCGCAGGCGGTCGTCCGATGCCTTATCGGCCAGAATCGTGTTGAAAACGTAGGTCGTGCTGCGCTTCAGAGCCTGCAAGCCGACCGTGAACTTCGCTTCCGCGTGCCGGCGTAGATCCCGGTCCGGCGAGTAGAGCTTACTGAGAATCTGATCCCGGCTCATCTCTTCGCCGTCCAACTCGTACCGTGCGGCTGAGTGGGTCTCATCGAAGAAACGATCCCATGCGCTGCACCCGGTGACGGATTTTTCAGCCAGAATCTTCTCCTCAGGCTCGGTCAGCAGATAGGGACGATATAGCCGCACGATCTCCAGCCAATGGCGGAAGCGCGCGAGCTCGGGTGACGCGATCCACTGCGCCGCCACGTCGTCGGGTGCATGGGCCAACTCCAGGTCCAACCAGACAAGCTTCTGACCCAACCTGGACCCGCGTTCGGTGACGCGTTGCAGCAGGGCGCCGCGGCCTGGGTCTTCCGTGTTTTGCGTCCAGTTCAGGGAAGCGAAGGCGCCGGCCGTTGCGGCGCGCTCGCGCAGCGCCTCGTAGCGACCCAAGAGCCCGACCAACGCGGGGGCTGAAAGACCTGCAACGAGCCCGCGATAGGCTGCGTCAAGTGCGTCGGCTTCCGTATCGGCCGCGTCAAGATCAGCATCGAGCGCGGGATCGTCCATGCCCGCGTAGAGGTCCGAAAGGTCCCAGGTGGCCTCTTCGGCGCCTGTCAGGGTTGATGTGGCCATTCCAAGTTATCTCCCGTCAGTATCATATGGTTATTGCGCTGCACGCGGCACAGCCGCGCCAGTATACGGTGCGGCGGTCTGCCCGTCTGTATCCGTGTCATCAATGGTTGGCTACGCGCTGACGAAATCCAACTCCGGCGTGGCGTATTGCGCGGTGCGCTGCTGCCGGAACTGCTGCGTGTACAAGCGGTAGTACTTTCCACCCAGCCGCAACAGGTCGGCATGCGAGCCCTGCTCCACAATGCGGCCACCTTCGATCACCAGGATGCGGTCGGCTCGCTTGATGGTCGACAGGCGATGGGCGATGACAAACGTGGTCCGGCCCTCCATCACCTGGTCCATGCCCTTCTGGATCAGCGCCTCAGTCACCGTGTCGACGGAGCTGGTCGCTTCGTCCATCACCAGGACCTCGGGATTCGCCAGCACCGCACGTGCCAGGCTGATGAGCTGCTTCTGTCCCACAGAGAGACGGTTGCCGCCTTCACCCACCTCGGCCTTATACTTGCCTTCCAGCTTGGTGATGAACTCGTGCGCCCCGGCGATTCGGGCGGCCTCCTCAACCTCCTCATCACTGGCCTTGAGGCGTCCGTAGCGGATGTTTTCGCGAATCGAACCAGAGAACAGATGAGGCGTTTGAAGGACAACACCGATCCGCGACTGGATGCTGTTCAGGGTGAAATCGCGGTAATCCTGGCCGTGGATCTTCACCAAACCCGACTTTGGCTCGTAGAATCGGCACACCAGATTGACGATGGTTGACTTGCCGCCGCCCGTTGGGCCAACGAGTGCGATGGTCTCCCCAGTCTGCACCTTCAGACTGAAGTCGGTCAGCACCGGCTTGTCTGGCTCATAGTAAAAGTCGACATGTTCGAACTCGATCTCCCCGCGGATCGTCGGCGTGTGACGCGCGCCACGCCGGTCGGCCACTTCTGGCGTGGCATCCAGCAAAGAGAAGGTGCGCTCCGCAGAGGCGATGGCGTGTTGCATCTCGGAATAAACGCGTGCCATGTCCTGAATGGGCCACATCATGAATGTCACGTAGGAAACGAATGCCTGGAGTGCGCCGATCGTCATGCCGGCCACGCTTGTGCTCATGCCCGAATAGAGCACCACCGCACCCACAGCGAACGCGCTGATGATTTGGACTGCAGGCAGGAAGAGCGCCGAGAGCCACGCGGCCCTGTAAGACGCGCGTCGCATTTCGCCTGTCAGGTGACTGAACTCGCGCAGGTTCGCCTCTTCACGGCCCAGCCCCTTGACCACTCGTACGCCCGTGATGTTCTGATTGAACTCCCCAGTGATCTTCGAATTGAGCTTACGTACAAGCCGAAACTGCTGCAGGATCTTCGTTTTGAAGTAGACCGCAACGACAAGCAGGATCGGGACGGTAGCCAGCACAACCACCGAAAGCCGCCAGTTGAGGCTTGCCATGAAGACCATTGACGATGCGATATTGAAGATAGCCCACGTCACATCCAGCATTCCCCAGGTGACGAGTTGTGCGATGCGTTCTGAATCCGACGTCACGCGTGACATGATCCAGCCAACCGGCGTCTTGCTAAAGTAAGAGAAAGACAGATCCTGCAGGTGGTTGAACAGTTTCTTGCGCAGATCATACTGCACGCGCTCGCCCAACACACCGGCCAGGTAGATGAACATGAACACGCCGAGGGCCTGCACCAGCATCAGACCGCCGTACGTGATAATGATTTCCCGCAGGACACTCGCGTTGCGCGCGATAATGCCCTCATCTATGATGCGCTTGGATAGGAAGGTGAAGACCGCGTCAAGGACGCTCACCCAGGCGATGGTGAACAAAAACCCGGCCACCCACCTAGAATGTGGCTTCACCAGGCCCATAATGCGGCGAAGCGTACCACCGTTGAATTGGGCCCCAAATTCCTCTTCTTCGAATTCGTAGTCGTCTGCCATAGCTATCCCTATGCCGTGACGGTCAGCTCCTGTTGGAGCTCCTCTTCGACCTTGGCCTGCAGATCGTAGATCTGACGGTATAGCCCTTCCTGGGCGAGCAGGGTCTCGTGATTGCCCTGCTGGATGATCTTGCCCTGGTCCAGGACAACGATCTGATCCGCGTTCATCAGGCTTTGCACCCGGTGAGCGATAATGAAGGTCGTCCGCCCTTCCATCAGCGTGTTCAGCGCGGAACGGATCTCCGCTTCGGTCTCGGTGTCCACCGAGGAAGTCGAGTCATCCAGGATCAGGATGCGCGGATTCTTGAGCAAAGTTCGAGCGATGGCCACGCGCTGCTTCTGGCCACCGGACAGCGTCACGCCTTTTTCACCGACTAGCGTGTCATAGCCTTCGGGGAAGGTCACGATCGAGTCATGGATTGCCGCCGCCTTTGCGGCCGCGATGATCTCGTCATCAGTCACGGGGCGATCTACGCCCAGCCGTATGTTCTCCTTGATCGACCTCGAGAAGAGGAATGGCTCCTGCTCCACGATGCCGATTTGGCTTCGCAGGTAGATCCGCGAGTAGTCCGTCAATTCCACGCCGTCAAGTTTGATCGCACCGTCGGTGTACTCGTAAAAACGGGGCAGCAGGTTGACCAGCGTCGTCTTGCCCGAGCCGGTGGAGCCGAGCAGCGCGACGGACTCACCCGCGGCCACCGTCAGGTTGATGTTGCTCAGCACGGGCTGGGTAGGGTCGTAGCCAAACGCTACGAACCTGAAATCGATGTTCCCCTTCACCGTGCCGTCCGGGCAGTGCGTTCCCTCGTCCAGCGGCTCACGATCCTGGCTGATGACATCGATCACGCGGCGGTAGGACACCATGCCGGTGGAGGTCTGCACAATCAAGCGGCCCAGGTTGCGCATGGGGAAAATGATCCACACGAGCAGCCCTGCGTAGGCCAGGTAGGTGCCAACCGATATCTCGCCGCCGATCGCCATGAGAGCGCCGACCGTATAGCCAAAAAGCATCTGGGCGCCGCACAGGACGTCGGACACCGGCCAGAACAGCGAGTGTGCCAGAATGAGATTGCGGCCCCGATTGTACTTCTCCGCGTTTTCCTTCTCGAACTTATCCCGCTCGTAGGCCTGGCGCGCAAAGGCCTTCACAACGCGCACGCCGCTCAGGTTCTCCTGCAACACGGTTGACAGCGACGCCTCTTGCTCCTGGTACTTCTCATAAGCGCGAGAGATGCGCTTAAAGAAGAAATAGGACATGATCACGATGAGCGGTACGACTATGATCGAGAGCCACGCCAACCGCATGTTGAGCCGCGAGATGACCACAAAGTTGATCGCAAACAACAGAAAGATGCGACCGATACCCAAAGCCTGGTCCGAATAGAAGCGTCTGATCGCATCGACGTCGGAGGTGCTGCGCTGGATCAGCTCGCCAGTCTGCATCCGATCATGGTAGCTGAACGCTAGACGCTGGATGTGGTCGTAGAGGTAGTTGCGCAAACGCTGCGCCATCCCCTCGGCGGTCTGCGCGGCCAGCCGGCCGCTCATGAATGTGAAGCCGCCCTCCACCAGTGCCAAACCGATGAATGCGAGGGCAATGAGTGCAAGAGTGAGTGGAGCGCGCTCCTTGCCCAGCACATTGTCCACGAAGTGCCGGAGCAACAAGTAAGTGGCCGTTTTTGCGCCGGCGCCGACGGCCAGGGAGGCGGTCGCGCCGAGATAGCGCCAGTGAAAACCGGTGGACATGGTCCAGAGGCCAGCCAGGCGATTGGAACTGACAGCGTTTTTCAGGTCGTAGTCATAGGCGGGCTGCGCCGCCTGTACCATCGATGACATCGGATCGCTCCGGAAAAGTGTCGAGCGGCCGCCATTGCCGGCCGCGAAGAAAGATTGTACCATCGCAGTGTGATACGAAGTAAATACGAATAAATCCTCGGTGAGTTGCATGCATCGGGTTCCGTCTTCAGCTTGCGCGCAACCTCAGGTTTGCGCTACTATGAACCCGGGGGAACCAGCAAAGGATGGATACCGTCAAGCGGCTATGAGACGCGCTATTTTCGGGCTACTGATCTTCATCGCGGCCTTCAACGCGGGATGCAGCGGCGCGGACCTGTCTGCCGCGTACTTGGAGGCGAACCGTTCCCGGCTGGCGACGCCTGCCGCGTCAGAGGACCAATCCACGCAGTTCGTCGTTGCGCCAGGGTCCAGCGCGCGATCCATCAGCCAGAACCTAGCAGACCGGGGCCTGATTGAAGATGCCCGGCTGTTCGAGGCGTATGTCAGGGTGAACGGTCTCTCGGGAAAGCTGGAGGCGGGGACATTCCAGCTCAGCCCCCATATGACCATCCCCCAGATCGCATACGCGCTGACGGATGCGCGGGCGGCAGAAATCACGTTACGACTACGCGAAGGCTGGCGCTTCGAGCAAACAGCCGATTACCTTTCCCAGAACACCCCGCTGGACGGCACCGAGTATCGCCAGCGCGCAACGCAGAATGTCCTGACCGGCATCGACACCATCACTTACGAGTTCCTCCAGGCGCGACCTCCGGGTGCGACGCTTGAGGGGTACTTAGCGCCGGATACGTACCGCCTGCCGGCTGAGGGCGCAACGGTGCTTGACCTGATGAAGCGGCAGTTAGACGCCTTCCGCGACAGAGTTATGCCTTTGTGGCGCGAGGCACAGACCGCAGGAACGACAAAACTGACCTTGCACGAAGTGCTGGTCATGGCGAGCATCGTAGAGCGCGAGGCGGTCATCGACGACGAGCGGCCGACCATCGCGGGCGTGTATCTCAATCGTGTGGCGCGCGGGATGAGACTGGAGGCGGACCCAACGGTGCAGTACGCCATGGGCTATCAGGCGGACAGCGGGTTGTGGTGGAAGGCGCCGGTTTATCTGGAGGAGTATGGGAAGGTCGAAAGTCCTTACAACACGTACAAGGTTTCGGGGCTGCCGCCGGGACCGATCTGCGCGCCTGGCCTGGCGAGCATCAGCGCGGTATTGAATCCTGAGCAGCACGACTATCTGTTCTTCATGGCCAAGGGCGACGGAAGCGGACGGCATTCGTTTGCCAGGACTTTTGACGAGCACCTCAAAAATGTGGATGCATATCGGCAGGGCAAGTAGGCGCGCGTCCTCCTGCGCGGTGTGGCGTCATCTCCTATAGTGTTTCGGTGTGGAGGAGAGGATGGGAATGAAGCACCTCCTCGGAAGAGAGAAACCGGATTTCTGGCCTAAACAGAAACCTGGTTTCTTTGTCCTCGCGCTCTTGGCCCTGTTGCTTTCCGCGTGCGTCGCTCCCACCCAACAGCTTGGCCCGCGGCCCGGACAAACCCCGTTGGAGGCGGCTGAGGCTTATCTGCAACGCTTCCAACCCGGCGTGACTCCCCGGGTCTTCCAGACCACGCGAATCCTTGACCGCCGCGGAACGCTGATTGCTGAGCTTTGGAATGAGGGGCGGCGCACGTGGATCCCCCTCAGCCGCGTATCTCGGCACCTCATTGACGCCACAATCGCAGCGGAAGATTCCACCTTCTACATCAACTCCGGCGTGGACACGGTACGAGTGCTGGGCGCGGCCTTACAGAATTACGAGGAAGGCGGGGTCGTATCGGGAGCGTCGACCATCACAATGCAGCTCGCGCGCAACCTTTTCCTGGACCCTGACGAACGCTTCGAGCAGTCGATGGATCGGAAGATGCTCGAAGCCGCGCTGGCGCAGGAGCTGACCACCCTCTTCTCCAAGGATGAGATCCTGGAGATGTATCTCAACCTTGCCAACTACAGTCATATTGCCTATGGACCAGAAGCTGCAAGCCAGATCTTTTTCGCCAAATCCGCTTCAGCGCTGACCCTTGCCGAGGCCTCATTGATCGCTGGCATCCCCCAACGACCGGCT
This sequence comes from uncultured Chloroflexia bacterium, assembly GCA_963774265.1. Taxonomy (GTDB): domain Bacteria; phylum Chloroflexota; class Anaerolineae; order CG2-30-64-16; family CG2-30-64-16; genus JALOOB01. The sequence goes on from CAVZDU010000002.1 coordinate 319,333, forward strand.
ATCTACGATCCCTTCACTAACCTGCCTGCAGTCAAGGAACGGCAGCGCACAGTGCTCGACATGATGGTGCGGCACGGATACTTGACATCAGCGGCCGCTGACGCCGCGTATCAGGAACCGATTGTGCTCAACCCCGACCCGGATCGCCGCATCAATCTTCTGCCTCATTATGTAAACTACGTTGCCGACGTGCTCGATGCACGACTGGGATCTGGCGCAGGGCTGCGTTCCGGTTTAACGATCACAGGCACGCTGGACATTCGATTCCAGAATCTGGCACAAGAGATCGTCGCCAAGCAGGTTAAGGCGCTGCAGCCGAAACATGACCTGAGCAACGGTGCGCTGGTCGCCATGCTGCCCTACAGCGGTGAGATACTCGCGATGGTAGGCAGCGCGGACTTCAACAACGTCGAAATCGCAGGACAAGTGAACGTTACCCGTTCACTCCGTCAACCGGGCAGCGCCATAAAGCCAGTGCTTTACGCGGCCGCCATGGACGACTTATTGATCTCACCTGCAACCGTGTTGTGGGACATTCCCGTTTCCTATCCGATCACCGGCACGCAGCCCTATGCACCGGTGAACTACGACGGAAAGTTCCACGGGCCTGTCACCGTGCGCACCGCCCTTGCAAACTCCTACAACGTGCCTGCGGTCAAGCTCCTCGAAGCGGTGACCGTGGACCGGATGTTGCGGGGAGCAGAGGTTATGGGTGTCCGCAGCCTGTCGAAGTCTGAAACCAATTTCGGCCTTGCGCTTACGCTGGGTGGCGGCGACGTCACGCTGCTCGAACTGACCACGGCGTACAATGTGCTCGCGTCGGATGGCCGCTCGATTGCGCCCGAGCCGATCCTCCAGGCAGTGGACGCGTATGGCCGCCCCGTACTCAATGCGCGGCGACCCCAGGGCGAGCCGCTGCAGGCCGTGAGCTCCAGCACCGCGTTCCTGCTGACCGATATCCTGGCGGACAACGAAGCTCGGAAGCCGATGTTCGGCGCGAACAGCTCGCTTCTTCTCAGCAAGCCCGCAGCCGCGAAGACCGGCACCACGGACGATTGGCGTGACAACTGGACCGTCGGCTATACGCGCTTCCTGGTGGCAGGGGCATGGACAGGTAACAGCGACGGTCATCCCATGAAGCGGGTGAGCGGCATCGCGGGCGCCGCGCCCATCTGGCACGAGTTCATGGAGGCGGTGCTAAAGCAGCCGGAGTTGCTGGCCGTCATCGGAGCCGCGGACCCGGCTGATGAGGCGGCCTGGCAGTTCGCGGCGCCCTCGGACGTGGAGCTGCGGGACGTATGCCCCCCGCAGATGAAGTGTCGCCAGGGTGGCGAGTACTTCAGCAAAGCGTGGCTCGATGCGGCCGGCGAGTCGGGTCCATTAGCCGATAGCGTGGCGCAAGTTCCATCCGCGCCCGTGTACGCATCGCGACCCGACTCCGGCCGCTGGACTGCCTATTGCCGTACCGAGCCGGCCGCGGTGCGCGGGTTGCTGAAACTGCCGGGACCGCTGGGGCTGCCGAAGCCGGGCGAGGCAAACGCAGACAGCCTCCCGGTGGCATCGGAAGGTGCGTCACGCCTGGTCTCCTACACCCTGCAGGAGAACCCGGCCGCGCAGCCAACCGGCGCATCACGATCGCCGCGGCAGGTCGACATCCTGAAAGCGGTGGCGTGGAGCCTGCGCACGCCGACGCCGGTCGATTTAGGACCGTGCGACTCCTTGCAGGAGACCGTGCGGCAGGCGCTGCGGGCCGATCCCAGGCAGGGCGACGCTGCGCTATCCGTTTCGGCTGACCTCGACGCGGCCATGAACCCGAACGCAGGACCGGTTGCGGGCAACCTGCCCTCCGCTACAGACAACGCAGTCCCAGTCATCGGCGCTTCGCCCGGCGAATTCCGCTTTGCGCTCGGTCAAGCCATCCAAAACCATAGCAGTTGCCCCGGTCACTACATCACCGGCTCGGTGCTCACCCAGAAGGGCGCGCCCATGGGCGGCGTGCGTATCGTAATGGTCGACGAATGGGGCAACCGCGCCGAGGCAGTTAGCAAGACCGGTGCGTCCGATGCCGGGCAATACGACTTCCCCGTCAATAGCTTCGCCAACAGTTACACACTCACCATTGTGGACAACAACGGCATCCCCATTAGTGCGCCGGTCACCATCGAACACCTCCAGGGCTACGGCGGTGATTCTCCGTGCCATACGGTCGTGTGGCAAGCATATTGACACGCAATTCGGGAATCAGAGCGCTCCTTTGACTTTTAGGGCTGTGCGCACTAAACTGACTGCTGCCCCGTCAGAATGCGGGGCATAGTTCTGTCCAGAGACCTCATGAGGAGTCCCACATGATCGTTACCACCGCTCAATTATTTAAGGTCGCCTACGGCAAGTTCGCCATCGGCGCGTACAACATCAACAACATGGAACAGGCGCTGGGCCTGTTTCAGGGCAACATCGCCGCGCAGGCGCCGTTCATCATCCAGATCTCGAAGGGCGCGCGCAAATACGCCGGCACCCAGATGATTGAAGCAATCATCCGTGCAGCCGAAAAGATGTATCCCGAAGCCATTTTCGCGGTCCACCTGGATCATGGGGACGAGGCGACGTGCTACGATTGCATTGATTCCGGCTTCTATTCGTCGGTGATGATCGATGCATCGCACGAGCCATTCGAGAAGAACGTCGAGATCACCCGACGCGTCGTCGAAGCGGCGCACGCCAAGGGCCTGTCGGTCGAGTCGGAGTTGGGTATGCTGGGTGGCGTGGAAGAAGACATCAAGGTCGACGAAAAGAACGCACGGCTTACCGACCCTGCCGAGGCAAAAGCCTTCGTTGAGCAGACCGGCTGCGACAGCCTTGCGGTGGCGATGGGTACAAGTCATGGGGCATACAAGTTCAAGGGCCAACAGTCGCTGCACTTTGAGGTCATCGAGGGCATTCAGAAGGTGCTGCCGGGCTACCCGCTCGTGATGCACGGTTCATCGTCAGTGCCCCAAGAGGAGGTTCTGCGCATCAATGCGGCTGGCGGCGCGCTCGATCCGTCAGCTCGAGGAGTGAATGCGGATGAGTTGCTGCGTGCTGCGTCGCTGGGTGTGACCAAAATCAACATCGACACCGACGGCCGCCTGGTCTGGACGCGCGTGCACCGCGAATACTTCCGCGACAACCCGAAGGAATTTGACTTCCGCCCCGTTGGTAAGGCCTTCGTCGCCGCGTACGCGAGCTTCCTCGAGGAGCGATCGAAGAAGTTGGGGTCCGCAGGGCAGTTGGCCGCAGTGCGGGCCGCGCTCTGAAACTCGGCCTTCGGATTCCGACCGCAACCCAGGCGCCCGGCACGTGCGCAAGTGCCGGGCACCTCTCGGTTACATCACAGCTGACAATAGAGGTCGATCTTTTCACCAATGACCGCAAGGCTGTTCTCCCAAAAACTGCGGCTGCGGATATCGATGCCGAAGCGGGCAGCCAGATCCGCCGCGCGGCCCTCGCCGGTTGATGCGAGCAGATTGATGTAGTCAGGGACGAACGCCGCGCCGCGCTGCTGGTAGATGGCATAAAGGCCCGTGCCAAACAACAACCCGAAGGCATACGGATAGTTGTAAAAGGACAGCTCCGTGCGGTAGTAGTGCGGCTTCCAGGTCCACATGTAAGGATGCAGATACCGCTCGTCCACCCCATCGCCATATGTGACCACCTGGGCCCGGCGCATGATATCGCACAGGTCGACGGCCGACAGCTCACCTCCCTCCCGCCGCTCGAAAACTTCCTTCTCGAACAAGTAGCGCGAGTAGATGTCGACAATTACCTGCGCGTCGCCGATCAGCGATGTCTCCAGGATGTTGAGTTGCTCCGCGGGATCGGTCGTCTCAGCCAACACGGCCTGCATCACCACGGTCTCGCACATGATCGATGCAGTCTCGGCCAGAACCATCGGTGTGTCGCTCTGGAGCGGAGTCTTGCCTGCGACAAAGTGACACTCGTTGTGGAACGCATGACCCAGCTCGTGCGCGAGGGTGGACACCTGGTCCAACGAACCGTCGAAGTTGCTCAACACACGCGATTCGCGTGGGGCCCAGACCTTCATGCAGAACGCACCGCCCCGCTTGCCCTCTCGCTGCTCCGCGTCAATCCAGCCGCCATCAAACGCGCGCCGCGCCAGGTCCTCCAATTTGGGCGAAAAAGAGCCGAAGTGCTTCAGAATGAAGCAGCGCGCCTCATCGAACGTGTAGACCATCTTGCTCTCGCCGGCAGGCGCCCACAAGTCCCACCATGCCAACCGCTCCTTGCCCAGCCGCTTTGCCTTCTTGTGCCAGTACTTGCGGAAGGTTGGGAAGGAATCGACCATCGCGCCAAGCATCGCGTCCAGCGTCTGCCGGTCAATTCGCGATTCGTCTACCGGCGCATGAAGCGCATCGGTCCGCCCCCGGCGGCGGTTCAGCGTATTGGCCGTACCCTTGATGCCGTTCATACATGCTGCCAATGGCTCGCGGGCGGAAGCGAGGAGCGCGATCTCCGCATCGTAGGCGCGATGGCGCACCTCTTCCGACGGATGCGAATGCAGATTGATCAGCGCGGGAAGTGGCAGCCTGGTGACTTCGCCATCAAGCTCAAGCTCCGTGGTCAGCTGCGAAGTGATGACGCCTTGAAGGTTGCCCCACAGGTTCGTGCTGCTGAGGGAAAGTTCTGCGGCCAACCCTTCAAGCGCTTCGGGCATGAGGTATTTGCTCTGGTCGACCATTTCAGTCAACGCAAACGCATGTGTTGCGGCAATCTCATCTTCCGCAAGCAATTGGTCGAGCACCGGAGCCAGCTTGCCCATCAGGGCCCGGAAACGCGTGCCGAGTTGCTTGAGCCGCACACTGACCAGGTCCAGTTCGGACTCCAGCCGTCGAGCCACAGTATCGCGGGAATCCGTGGCGACAAATGAAGTCATGTACGGCCTGAGAGTGCCGGCCTGATCGTACAAGCTGTTGAACCGCCGGATAACATCGCCGACCAGCAGCGCACATGCGGCGGGTTGAGCGCCGGGACTGAGGTTGGCAACGCGCTCGTCGAACAGGCTCTCCAGCGCGCTCACCTGCTGTTCGTAGCACGTCATCGCGGCGGTGAACTCAGCAGACTGCAGGCCCGGGTAGACGTTGGAGAGGTCCCAGCGCGGGGGATTGGTGAACATGCCTGGCTCCTTTTGCACGAGATGCTGATGTAACCCCACCATTATACGCGCTTCGCTGCGGCAAGTCACAACCCTAGTGCAGACGCTTCCGCGGCAGAAACGCCCAGGCCAGCACACCCACTCCAGCAGCGATGATCAACACCGGGACGGCGACCCGCCCGATCGGTCCGCTGCGCAGGCCGTTGAGGTTCAGGATCAGCTCGAAGAGAATCACAAAGAAGAGGAAGATCACGATCCCGATCCCGGCCAGTGCAGAGCCCGCTCGCACCGCCTTCTGATCTTCTCCCCACATGCCAGCAACGGCAATGCCAATGCCGACTGCAGTGGGAGCAATCAACGCCCAGGCATACGCCCATGTCGACCAGAGCCCAGCCAGGTTCTGTATGAAAAGAATGACGCCGGCCATCGTGATGATGCTGCCGGGGACAGCGAGCGGCGCGCCGGGCTTACCGATGACGACCATCCCCACGAAGAAAAGCAGCCCGGGAATGATAATGAAAAACGGCCACAGTGTGCCCCAGATATTGATGCGCAAGATGGTCCCAAGCAGAAAGAGCACGCCGAAGGCGACCAGTCCCAGCCCGATTGCCAGGGTTGCTATGCTATGAATGCGGTCAGCTTTCACTGGATGACTCCTTGGTGCATATAGCCTGCACCCTTCTCTACGAGGTGAGAGCCGATTTTGTTGCGAGGAAAGGGAAAGAGGATGTGTGTGACGAATCACATGGCGTCAGCTGCCAAATCCTTGGGATGCGTGATATAGCGGCAACCCATCCATCTTTGGGGTATGGAATGGGAAGCACTATACTCTGGGACAGTCGCTTTCGTTGGGAGAATTGTATTGAAGAAGAACGGGACGCTGAGTGCGTTTTTGGCTTACGCCATGTGGGGTGTACTGCCGCTCTATTGGAAGGGCTTGCACCAGCTGCCGGCCACGGAGATCCTGGCTCACCGCATCGTGTGGTCGCTGGTCTTTATCGCTGGGGTGCTGCTGGTCACGCGGCGATGGGGTTGGTTGGCCGATGTGGTGCGGCGGCCCGGGGGCTATCTGCGCTTTGTCGCCACCGCGCTGATCCTCGCAGTCAATTACGGCGTCTATCTGTGGGCTAACAACAGCGGCCACCTCGTCGAGGCCAGCCTGGGCTATTTCATCAACCCGCTGGTCAACGTGCTGTTGGGCATGATCTTCCTGCGAGAGCGGCTGCGGCCCGGCCAAACCGTGGCCATCGTCATCGCGCTGCTCGGCGTAGCCTATCTGACCTTCAGCTATGGCCGGCTCCCGTGGATCGCGCTGACACTGGCGCTCACATTCGGCGTGTACGGGCTCCTTCGCAAGACCGCAACCCTCGGGTCCATCGAGGGGCTCACGCTGGAGATGGCGCTTCTCTTCGTGCCCTCGGTGGCGCTGCTCACTGTACTCGGCATACAGGGTGTTGGCGCATTCGGCCAATCTGATGCGAGGACGACCCTCCTGATGCTCGGCGCGGGTGCAGCCACGGCCATCCCGATGATCTTTTTCACGTTCGGCGCGCGCCGCGTGACAATGACGACGCTCGGCATCCTCCAGTACATTGCTCCGACGCTTCAGTTCATGATCGGCGTTTTCGCATTTGGGGAGGGCTTCGACCAAAGCCGTCTCATCGGCTTTGTCATGATCTGGATCGCACTCGCGATTTACTGGATCGAAGGGTACAGCGTGTATCGGAGGCGGAATGGGACGCTGATCGAACGAATCTGACTGAAGGACAATCGCCTCAAAGACGAGCCGGGCACTTTCGAAGCGCCCGGCTCGTGGTGACAATCAGTTGAAGCTGCGTCCTATCCTCTACATTTCCACGCCGTATTCCGCTTTGAACGCGGCCGCCAGTTCTTCGGCCCAGCCATCAACCGGCGCAAGGCGTCCAAAGAAGAAACGCAGCACCGGCGGCTCATGGACGAACCTCAGACCGCGGACCAACTCGCGGTGGCGATACAGCCATGCGATGCGATCGACCGCGTACTCGATGTGCGACATTGTATACGTTCGCCGCGGCACGGCCAACCGCGCCAGCTCCAGGTCAGCCAACATCTCTTTTCCGTCGCGGTCACGGTCAGTCGAGATGGTCCCACGCTCCATGCTGCGCACGCCCGAGGCCAGGTAGATGGCCGCGGCCAACGCGCCGGCCGGATATTGCGTCTGCGGGATGTGAGGGACAAATCGCGTCGCATCGACGTGACAGGCCAGCCCGCCCGCGGGCGTCACAACCGGCACCCCCTCCTCTGCCAGCCGCTCGACGAAGTAGCGAACGAATTCAGCGCCGCTGCCGGCGACCATGGGGTCGCACATTTCGCGCAGCCCCACCGCCATCGCCTCGATCTCTTTGGTCGACATGCCGCCATAGGTCGCGAACCCCTCATACACCGGCAGCCAGAACAGGATATCATTATAGTATTTATCGTCGTTCGTGGCGATCAGACCCCCGCGCACTGCAGCGGACTTACGGCCAGACAGGTAGAGGATATCGACGTAGGCCATCATCTGCTGGATGATCTCCGCGATGGAGGATCCCTGGCACCCGGGCTCACGCTCACGAACCAGGAACGCATTCTCAGAGATCAAACTGGCATCGAAAACGAGCGGGATCTTGTGGCGGGAGGCAATCTCTTTGACCCCGCGCAGGTTGTCCATGGAGAAGGGTTGACCGCCGATGAGGTTGGTGGTCGCTTCCATACGGATGAAGCCGACGTTCTCTGCGCCCACTCTGTCGATCGCGGCCTGCAGGCGACCGAGGTCCATGTTGCCCTTGAATGGCTCAGCCGAGTCGGTATTGAGTGCTTCGTCGCCGAACAGTTCCAGCACCGTGCCACCAGCCAGCTCCACGTGTGCGCGGGTCGTCGTGAAATGATAATTCATAATGGCGTAGCTGCCGGGCTTGATGAAGACCTTGGCGAGCAGATGCTCGGCCGCGCGGCCCTGATGGACGGGCAGCGTGTGCTTGAACCCAAAAACGTCGCTCACTGCATCGGCAAGCCGGTAGAAACTCTCGCTGCCCGCATACGCGTCATCGGCAACCATCATCGCGGCGAGCTGATTGTCGCTCATCGCGTTGGTGCCGCTGTCGGTCAGCATGTCGAGGAAGACGTCGCGGGTGCGCAGAAGGAAGGTGTTGTAGCCGGCATCGCCCATGGCAGCCAGCCGCCGATCAATCGGGGGCAGATCGGTGCGTTGCACGATTTTGACCTTGTGCGCCTCCACCGGGATCTGTTTGCCGTTGCTCAGTCGAACGTACATACTCTGGTCCTCCATACTGAGTGATAGGCCAGGTCGACAAGCGTCGGGCACAACGAGGTTTAGAGCGGGGCTGCCTGGAGCTGCGCGAGGGCGCCGGTCCATTTGCGGACCGGGTAGCGAAATCAGCGTCGGGCAACACATCCGTCTGGACCACTTCTGGCTGTGTACGACTCGACGCTGAGGCCTGGTGAGGTGATTAGCCTGCCACGGGGCAGGTTGTGATGCGGTAGTGCAGTATAGGCCAGATCGTATGGAATGGGCAAGTTGCCAACTTCAGGGTGCGCCCGCGCGTCGCTATGGGACAAAAATCGCTGTGCGATGGGGCTCCCATGATATAATTCGACAAAGGTAAGCGGTTGAGGCTGATTCTTCCACTGAGGTGAACGCGTGGCACGCATCGAACTAACGAGCCAACACCCGCGCATGACGCGGGAGGCGCGGACGATTGAGGCGATGATATCCATCTATTGTCACGATAAGCACGGGACGCCCGGCGAGGTGTTGTGCGACGAATGCACGAGACTGGTGAAATATGCAGGGCTGCGCCTGGAAAAGTGCCCGTACCAGGAGCACAAGACGACGTGCGTGAAGTGCCCCACGCATTGTTACAAGCCCGACCTGCGTGCAGAAGTGCGCGAGGTTATGCGATACGCAGGGCCTCGCATGATGAGGAAGCATCCCTTTCTGGCCCTTATGCACCTGTTGGTCGATGGCCGCCGCGGGACGCCGACACGCGCCGCCAAAACGCAGAACGCATCCTGAAAAACATCGCCGCCTCGTTCATTTGCCGCTTCCGTCCATCGCCCCTATCATGGCCCCATGGCCTTCACGCATCTTGAAGTTCACTCGAACCTGACTCTCCTGGGCGCCACACCCTCCATTGATGCCCTGGCCGCCCGGGCATCCGCCGATGGCCTGACACACCTGGCCCTGACCGACACGAACGCGTTGTACGGCGCAGTCGCGTTTGCTCGGGCGTGCCGCAAACAGGGGATACAGCCGGTAATCGGAATGACCGTTAAATTGCAGCAGCCGATCATCGGGCCAGGGCAACTCCAACCCGGGGACGCTGGGCCGGGACATCTCGTGCTTCTCGCCAAAGATGCGGCCGGCTATCGATCTTTGTGCCGCCTCTCCACACTCATCCAGGGGCGTCCTGACCGGGAGACCATCGCAGCCGACGGGCTGGCATGGGAGCAGATCGCCGCGCATCGCGAAGGACTGATCTGCCTCAGCGGGGGTCGCATGGGCTGGGTGGATCGCTACCTGCGTGCAGGGGAGTTGTCGTCCGCGCTGGCTTTCGCCGGCCGCCTGGCCGGCACGTTTGATGAAGATGCCTACCTGGCGCTTGAGCTGCACCAGCCGGGGGACATGACGCACGCGGCCGAAATCGCCGGGCTGGCGCGACGGCTCGGGATGCCGTTGGTTGCAGTCCAGCCGATTTATTGCCTGTCTGAGGAAGATGCGCCGCGTCTGCGCTTGCTGGCTGCGATTCGCGCAAACCGTCCTCTTGGCGAGCCAATCGAAGAGGAGGAAGACGGTGAGGAGGAAGGCGAGGCCAGTGGCGACTCAGCGGTTTGGACCACCGCTCCGATTCGGGCGCCGCATCAGGTTGTTCCCGGAAATCCGACCGAGGCGCGCCTGGACGTCCATTGGCTCAGCCCCGATGTGATGACCGCGCGCTTCAAGGCTTATGCCCGTGCATTGGACAACGCCGGCGAGATCGCGGGGCGCTGCAGCGAAGCTCTCCCCGACGGCCGACCGATCTGGCCCAGCCTGGAGCTCCCCAACGGACAGTCACCCACCGATGCACTGCGGGAGCTGGCCCAGGCTGGCCTCCTTCGGCGTTTCCCCGCCGAGCCGCCGAAAAACCGGCTGGAGAAAGAACTGGGCGCCATCGCACATCACGGTTTCTCGCCGCTCTTCCTCGTGGTCGCGGACATTGTCCGATTCGCCCGGGAACACGGCGTACCGGTCAGCACGCGCGGCAGCGTCGCCAACTCGCTGGTCGCCTACTGCACAGGTATCACCACCGTCGATCCTGTCGAGCACGACTTGCTGTTCGAGCGATTTCTGAACCCGGCGCGCGCCAATCCGCCCGACATCGACCTTGATTTTTGCTCTGCCCGCCGCGATGAGATCCTACGCTACGTGCACGAGCGCTATGGCCCGGAGCACGTCGCACTCGTCTGCACGATCAGCACCATGCGCCCGCAATCTGCGGTGCGAGAAGTGGGAAAGGCATACGGTCTGCCCGACGCTATTATCGGCCGGCTGGCTGCCATGATGCCCGGCCGCTGGCACCCAGACCCCCGGCGACGTGACAACCGGACGATCGAGGATGTCCTGCCCCAAATCGAGGATGCGCGGCAGCGCGAGGTTGTCCAGGCTGCGTGGGCTCTCGTCGGCACGCCCGATCACCTGAGCGTTCACCCCGGCGGGCTGGTCATCTCGCCCGGCCCAATGACCGACATTGCCCCACTCCAGTGGGCGCCAAAGGGCTTTCTGGTCACCCAGTACGAACATGGCGATGTGGAAACCATCGGACTGCCGAAACTCGACCTGCTCGGCATTCGCGCACTCAGCGTACTCGCGGACGCCGTGGAGATGATCCGCGCGAACCATGACCCGTCTTTCGATCTCGAGGCCATCCCCCCGAACGATGCGAGGACTGGCGACCTGCTTAGCCGCGCTGAGACGATCGGCGTGTTTCAGTGCGAATCGGAGGGCGCGCAGCGGACCCTACGCAAGTTACGCGCCAGAAGCATACGCGACCTGGCCGTCGCGAATGCGTTCTTCAAACCAGGACCGGCGATGGGCGGCATGGCCGACACATTCGTCCGGCGCTATCGAGGGCAGGAGGCAGTCACGTTTCTCCACCCCGCTCTCAAGCCGATCCTGGGGCCGACCAAGGGCGTGTTGATCTTCCAGGAGCAGGTGCTGCGGCTGGCGACCGAAGTAGCAGGGCTGAGTTGGGCTCAAGCGGACCACCTGCGCCGCGGTATGAGCCACTTCGGCCACAACGAGATCACGGCGCTGCAGGAGCAATTCACGGCCGGCTGTGTACGGCCCGCACCAGACGGTCCAGGCATGACCCAAACGCAGGCCACCCGGCTGTGGGAGCAGATCGTGCCATTCTCCGGCTATGGGTTCAACCAGGGACATGCGACCGCGTACGCTGACGTGAGCTACCGTTGCGCATTTCTCAAAACCTACTACCCTGCCGAGTTCCTGGCCGCCCGGCTGCAGGATTATGGCGGGTTCTATCACCCGGCGGTCTACATGGCCGAGGCGACCAGGCTGGGCATTCCCGTCCACCCGCCCCACATTAACCACAGCGCCGTCAAATTCACTCTCGTCAGAGATCCCGCGCTGTACATGGGTCTCGGCCAGGTTCGTGATCTGCGCGACAGCGCTGCGCACGCCATCGTCGCCGCGCGGGGGGATGGTCCTTACCAGGGTCTGCGCGACCTGCTCTTGCGGGTCGATCTCCAGCCGAAAGAGGTCGACCACCTGATCCGCTGCGGGGCTCTGGAAGGGCTGGGCGAGCGCACCAGCCTGCTGGCGGAGGCGGAGTTGCTGCGCAGGCGAGGTAGCGCCAGCCAGCTGGCATTCGATTTCGCGCAGCCGACTGCGACCCCGGAGACCCTCAGCCAGCGATGGGCATGGGAGCAGGAACTACTCGGCCTGCCGGTCATCGCACTGAGCAACCCGCTGGCGACCGTGAGTGATGTCCTGCCACCCCACACACCCCTGGCCGAGATCGTCACTGCCCCCGGCAAGAGCGTCGTTGCTGCGGGCGTGAGATTGCCCGGCTGGACTGGCGGGTCGAGCTTCCTCCTGGCCGACGGCGAGCGGTTCGTGCCCGTCAATATCGGCAAGGGGGGCAAAAATCCCCCGGCGTGGCGGCCGCTCATCGTGCGCGGTCGATGGATGGTGGACGAATGGGGGGGCGGAAGTTTGCAGGCTGCGCAGGTTGCACTGGCCTAGAGCCGTTTGACACGCCTTAACCCCGCGGCTATACTCGTAGCCGTGCTGGATCCCACATGCCGGACAGAAGCGAAGACGGAGAACATCACGGGTGCCTAGCACCTCATCAGAACCACGATTCACTCCCAAGCTCGCACCCATTCTCTACGGTGCGGTCGCGCTGTTCTTCTGGGCATCGCTTTACACCTATGTCCCGACGCTGCCTACGTATGCACGCACCTTCACCGATGATCTCGCCCTTGTCGGTTTGGTCATCGCCATGTACGGCCTGTGGCAGGCTGTGGTGCGTCTCCCACTTGGCATCGTGGCCGACTGGGTCGGCTGGCGCAAGCCTTTCATCATTTTGGGCCTGGGGCTTTCCGCGGGCGGGGCTCTGCTCATGGGATCCGCCCACACTCCCACCGCGCTCCTGGTGGGCCGCTCGGTGACCGGCCTCGCCGCGGCGACCTGGGTGCCGCTGACCGTCATTTTCAGCGCACTCTATCCCCCCGAACAGGCAGTCCGCGCCACGACCGTCATGACGCTCATGTCAGCTATCGCGCGCTCGATCGCCACCGCCGCGAATGGCCCGCTCAATACCATCGGCGGCTACCCGCTGGCCTTCACCGTGGCAGCGGTCATCGCCGGCCTTGCGCTCCTGTTGGTGATCCCTGCGCCGGAACAGCGTACGCCCGTTCAAGCGCCTACGTTAGGCCGCCTTTTTCAGCTCGTCACCCGTTTCGACGTGCTGGCGCCCGCGCTGCTGAACGCGCTGACCCAATACGTCGTTCTAGGCGTGTCGTTCGGATTTGTGCCGCTCCTCGCGCGAGAGCTAGGTGCAAGCGATCAGACGATCAGCCTGTTGACCGTCCTGCACCTGGCTGTGCTCACGCCGACAATCCTGGCCGTGGCATTCATGCTGAAGCGCTTTCGGCCGCGACCGCTCGTCATCATCAGCTTTGTGAGCCTGGCTGCCGGCGTGGGATGCGCTGGCCTGGCGAATGCTGTCTCCTGGCTCGTTGCATCGCAGGTGCTCGTGGGCATCAGCTATGGCATCGGCTACTCAATCCTGATGGGAATGAGTATCGAGTACGTCGAGAGTGCGGAACGCACCACGGCTATGGGGCTACACCAATCGGTTTACGCAATCGGCATGTTCGCCGGCCCGTGGCTGAGCGGCATCCTCGCGAATAGCGTGGGCATCCGGCCGATGTTCGGCCTGACAGCAGCCGGCACGTTGGTGATCGGCGTATTCGGCGCGGCAGTGACTACGCGCAGATCGCGGCCATTGAAGCCAGACATAGACTGAAAGCAGCATTTACCATGAAGAGGGAGGCTCATATGCAAGTCGTCTTCGTGCATGTCCAGGTCAAATCCGAGTCCGTCGACGCGTTCCGGGAGGCGTGCATCGACAACGCATCCAACAGTATTCAGGAACCGGGCGTCGCCCGCTTCGACGTCGTGCAGAACGTGGATGATCCGACGCGTTTCGTGCTGATCGAGGCGTATCGCACGGCAGACGCGCCGGCCAGGCATAAGGAAACCGCACACTACAACCGGTGGCGCGACGCGGTAGCCGGCATGATGGCCGAGCCGCGCACCGCCGTGAAGTACGAGAGCATCTTCTTGCCCGATTGAAGAGGACGATCATGCGGTTTGAATTTGCTACAGCCGGACGGATCATCTTCGGTCCGGGCGCACTTAAGGAAATCGGCTCGCTGGCTGCGGCGATGGGCCGCCGCGCGCTCGTGACCACCGGCCAGGAGTCCGGGCGCTTCGAGCCGCTGATCCGGCTGTTGGCGGCGGCCGGCATCGAAGCGGTCACCTTCAGAGTAGCTGGCGAACCGACGACAGACCTGGCAGCCGCGGGCGCGCGGCTCGCGATCGAAGCACACGCGCAACTCGTTATCGGCTTCGGAGGCGGCAGCGCTCTGGATGCCGCCAAGGCGATCGCGGCACTGGCCGCTAACAGTAGCGATCCCCTGGACTATCTCGAGGTGGTTGGCCGCGGACAGGCGCTGACCAAGCCAGCGCTGCCAACAATTGCGATTCCAACCACTGCCGGCACCGGGACAGAGGTCACGCGCAACGCAGTGCTTCTCTCACCCGAGCACGCGGTCAAGGCGAGCCTCCGCAGTTCGAGCATGCTGCCTCGGCTGGCCCTGGTGGATCCTGAGCTCACCTACTCGTTGCCTCCGCATGTAACCGCAAGCACCGGGCTCGACGCGCTCACGCAACTGATCGAGCCATTCACCTCCAGCCGTGCCAACCCCATAACCGACGCCTTGTGCCGGGAAGGCATGGTCCGCGTGGCGCGCTCGTTACGCCGCGCTTTCAGCCAGGGTCATGACACGACCGCGCGGGAGGATATGGCGCTGGCCAGCCTGATGGGCGGGCTGGCGCTCGCGAACGCCGGCTTGGGAGTCGCGCATGGCTTTGCCGGCCCGGTGGGCGGCACGTTCGGTGCTCCCCACGGCGCCGTGTGCGCTGCGCTTCTTCCTCACGTTATGTCAATAAATCTCCGCGCCCTCGCCCGTCGGAAGCCCGACAGTCCCGAGCTCGCACGGTACACTGAGGTCGCGCGGCTCTTGACGGGCAATCCTGACAGCCGCGCCGAGGACGGAGTCCGCTGGGTGCAGGGATTAGCGCACGACCTGGGCATACCCGCCCTGGGTGCGTACGGCATCAGCCAGGTGCATGTACCCGAATTGGTTCGAAAGGCTGCGGCCGCATCCAGCACGAAGGCTAACCCCATTGTACTGACGCCAGAGGAATTGACCGAGATACTCCAGGCAGCCATGTAACCGCAGTCCCTTTGTCACGAGCTCCCGCCACGCTTGCGCTCTCATCGTCCGTGATGAGAGCGCTTTTTGTTCACAACCCAAAACGTGGAACCAAAACATCACCCTGAGCGTTCTATACCTGTGCGGGCGAATGAGACTGTATTGACCCTGATCGTATTGACCTGTAGAGAGACGCAGTGAGAACCCCGCACAGGAGGAATTAGCAGATGAAAACCAATTGGCTCCGAACTCTGGCGAACCGTCCTTCGATGCGCATCGGCCTGGCCGTGATCCTGATCATCGTCGGGCTCGCACCGATCGGCGTCCCGATCCTATCCGACTCGTCCTGGCGAACGGCTTCCGGCCCCGCCGGTGAGATCGCGGCGCCCGTTGCCCCGCAGCCGCAGGCCTTCGTGTATCGCACAGGCGCACAGACTGAGAACCTCACGCATGTGGAACGCAGCGATGACGGCGGACAGACCTGGTACGCAGTCGCAAGCATCCCTGCGCAGATTGCAGAACTGATAGCGACACCGGGCGACGAGCAGGTAGTCTACGGCCGCGGCGAAGATGCGGTATGGATGAGCCACGACGGCGGCGAAACGTGGACGCTCTCGGGGCGACTGCCCAGCCGGCCCTTGTCACTTGCGGTGACGAGCAAGGCGACCGGTGCGGTATTGGTCGGGACGGAGTCAGTCGGGCTGGCAATCAGCCGGGATGGCGGAGAGTCATGGCAGGTCGTCGATGATCCGACCCTGACCATGAGCGGGATGGCTCCGGTTGCGGTGACGGCCCTCAAGGTCAACCCCGAGGATGAGACCATTGTTTACGCGACCACAGCGGTATGGACCGGCACAAGCACGGCCCGGTTGACCCCTGTCGGCACATTTGTGAGCGTGGACGGCGGCCGGGTTTGGCTGCAGATGGACGCGCTGCCACTCAATGGCGCTGCCGGCACCGACATCAATCCGGTGACGAACCAGCCATTGACGGTTCTCGTCGAAAACGGCCTGGGCATGCAGGCGCAAGAGTTGAAAGTGTCACCCGAGCTGATCGAAGAGCTGAATAGCTCAGACGCAGCTGTACGGTCATCTGTCGCCCGGGCGTTGGGCCTGATGGGCGATCGCGCCGCAGTGCAACCGCTTCTGGCTCATCTGAATGATCCCGACGTCCTGGTTGGCGATCGCGTCGCTGAGGCACTGGGCCGTTTGGGCGATGTCAGCGCTGCCCCGGCGCTATTCACGGCGCTTGAGAGCGACCAGGAAGCCGTGCGGGCACGCGCTGCCTATGGTCTCGGGCTGCTGAAGCTTGAGGCGGCAGTGGAACTGCTGGCTGAGCGGCTCCGCACGGATAGTCCGATGGTGGCTCGTCGAGCGGCTGAAGCATTGGCGAGCATCGGCACACCCGATGCTATGGCTGCGCTCACGATTCCGCTGGCCGATACGGCGATAACGCCTGCGCGACATGCAGCGATGGCCGGGCTTGAGTTGGCCGGCAATCAGGCGGCGGGTGCGCTGGTCTCCGCGCTGAGCTCAGAAGATGCGTCGCTTCGCACGCACGCCGCGGAGATGTTGGGGTACATCAAGCCTGTCGATGCGGTCAGCCCACTGGCGGCCGCGCTCGAAGACGCTGAACCCGCCGTGCGGGCACAGGCAGCCTGGGCATTGGGCGAGATCGCCAGCCCCGAGGCGCAAACCGCGTTGGCTCAAGCTGAAGCCCAAGCTGGCGACGACACGACAAAGACCGCGATTATCGCGGCTGAGCAGCGTGCCGAGCGGGCGACCCTGGGTCCTCGCCCGGTCGCAGCATTCGGCGATGGCTTCTTCAGCCAGTTGAGCAATGTGCCTGCCACGAGCTGGACATTCTTCGGCCTGTTCATGGTGCTGGCGTTGGCCTTGTTGCTCATGGCGCCACGCACGGAACCGATGCGCCCAAGTCGTTAGGCGTCAACGGCAAAGAAAAGCCCGGACCAACCGTCCGGGCTTTTTGATCTCAGGGCTTCGATTCGCCCTTCTTTCGCCTGAAGAGCCGCTCCTGCAAGAGGCGCAGTTCCTCCTCATTGCCGCCAATGATGAGTTTAGCCTGTTCGATCCAATCCGCGAAGCTGACGCGCTGCCATGCCTGCGGCTGAATGATCTCCTGCAGACGAGCCTCGCCGGCATTCACAAGTTCAGCAAACGTGTTTATCCCCGCCGCACGCAGCCTGCCGTCATACACCCGGCCGATTCCCTCTATACGCAATAGATCATCCTTTGCAGGCGTGCCGGAGGCTTGAAGAGGCGCGGGCGCCAGGGCTTCCAGAGCTTCTGAGGAAAATCGTCCGGTCGTTTCCGATATCTCAGCGCCAACTTGAGCGGGCTCATCGTGAACCTCATCGGGAACCCCCGCCACCCGGTCGGATATTTGGGGCCAATCAACACGCTCAGCCTCCCCTTCCGCGTCCATACCGAGCGGGACATCGATCTCGCGGGGCTCAGCTGTGCCAGGCATGGCAGGTGACTCCACAACCCGCGGCAGGCTGCGGAACGGTCCACTCGACCGTGCGGCTGGGTGCAACGACATCGTCTGCGAGATTTGTGGTCTCCGAACGGCGGCGCCAGAGCAGATCGATCAGCCAGCCGAGAAGCAATCCGAGGATGACGCCGATCACGAGTGACAGCCAAGTGGTCATGGATGATCCTTTCTCCAGATTGGCCTTTAGCCGCGAATTACCGCAACAGCAGTTCAGACGTGTATGGTTGGACACGGGTCAGCTCCTCATCACCTCACGAGAAGTTACTGCAACCTTACGCAACAGTATACCACGACACGATCCCAGGAATGACACCAAATCCTCGCACGCGAGATATGGGACAGATCCCTGATGATGGCGAGTGTCATGTCCCCTTCGCCATCTGCGCGAGAGCCGTCTCTACCAACCCGTGGTAGCGCACCCACCGGTACTCCTCCGCAAACGGAACACCAATCTTGCGACCGATCTCTGCATCCTGGCTGCGCAGCCCCCACGCAAGCAAATCCGCCGGGCTATTAGCCGCTCCCACCGCCACCTTCTGGATATCCAGGCCCGCCATCGCAACCTGGCTCAAGATGCCTTCCACGAGAAACACAACCTGTGAACGATGCTCGCTCACAGCCGCGATCTTCCGGTCGACAAAGGCGGTCGTGTCGATAATCTTGTTCGCTCCCGGGAGAGTCTCGCCGTAGAAGTACTTTTCCGCCACCAGGTGCGGTGGCAGGCCCTCATCGATGTGCTGAGGATAGGCGAGCGGCAGCTGGCTGCAGTTGATCGCCTCGATCGCCGCCCACGCGACCGCCCGGTGATCGGGGTGCGGCTCATATAGGGCGTAGGGGTCCAGTGCAAAAACGATATCAGGCCGAATCTCGCGAATCGCCCGCACGAACTTCTCGCGCAATACGCCCGGGGCCAGTGTGTCGAGCTCCATGTCGGGGAAGCCAAGCAGGATGGGTGGCTGCGCGCCCAAAGCCGCGGCCGCGCGACGCATCTCATCCGCCCGTGTCGCAGCCAGATCCTCCGCTCTCTTCGATAAACGAGCCCGTGCGGCCGTCCGTGGCCACGACAATTTGCACGGTCGCACCCCCGGCAGCCAGCTTCGCCAGAGAGCCGCCGCAGTAGATCTCCGCGTCATCCGGATGCGGCGCCAGCACCAGCACGGTATCAGGCATTACAGCCCCCTCACGTCAAAGAGTCGACCGTAGGATACGTTGTGTTCAGCACCCTGTCAAACACCTTGCGCGCGGGGTGAGCTTGGGGTAGAGTAGGGCATCAACCACTCCCCAAGAAAGGCTCAAGCAGACCGACAATGAAGCAACCCGGCGACGGGGCAACCACCAGCAGAAGACTCCTGCTGGGTGCTATTCTGCTGATCGGAACGGGTCTGCGGCTGTTTCGGCTGGGCGCGGATAGCCT
Organism: uncultured Chloroflexia bacterium; assembly: GCA_963774265.1. Classification (GTDB taxonomy): domain Bacteria; phylum Chloroflexota; class Anaerolineae; order CG2-30-64-16; family CG2-30-64-16; genus JALOOB01. The sequence continues at coordinate 338,454 of CAVZDU010000002.1, forward strand.
GTGGTATGACGAGACGGTCAGCACGTATCTCGCGGGCAGCTCCATCGCTGAGTTGATCCGGCACACTGCCGGCGATATCCACCCACCGGGCTATTATGTGCTGCTGCGCGGCTGGCTGCTCCTGACCGGGTATGGCGCGGGCCATGCTGGCCCCACGGGCAACGGACTGGAATTTGCCGCCGCATTCTTCTCGCTCTTCCTTGGCGTACTTCTGATCGCCCTCGTCTATGTTCTCGCGGCCAGGTTCGCCGGCAGCGCCGTCGCCCCGGTCGCGGCTGGCCTCATTGCCCTGAGCCCGTTCAACGTCTGGTACAGCCAGGAAGTACGGATGTACACCCTGGGCGCGGTCCTGGGCGTCGTGGTGTTGTGGGCACTGATGGGCATCGCAACGGAATCACGATCCAATCACCCCTACCTTCTCTATGTCACTGCCGCAGCCATCGGCATGTACACGCTCTATTATTTCGTCTTCCTCCTCATTCCCGTGAATCTGTGGGTGCTCCTTGCTCTCCTTCGGCAGCGACGCCCGGTTGGGCCTTTGATCGGGGCCAACGCCTTCGCTGGCCTGCTGTGCGCGCCCTGGATTCCGAACGCATGGCGGCAAGCGACACAGCCACCCGTGCCGCCCTGGCGCAGCACCCCCGACTTGTGGGCTGCACTGCGAGAGGGCTGGACCGCCCTATCCTTGGGACAATCGACCCCTGCCTGGTTATGGCCTGCGCTCGCGCTGACGTTGGCGCTTTATGCGCTTGGAGCGCTTGCCATCGCCCGGGGAGGGAAGTGGGAGGGTCGGGCAACTGCACGGGGAATCCACATTGCGGAAGGCCTTGTCCTGGCCACCGCCGCGCCCCTCCTGCTGATCCTCGTCATCTCCTTTGTGAGCCCCCTCTATCATGTCCGCTACCTGTTCACCTACAGCCCGGCATTCTATGTCGTCCTGGCAGCCGGGCTGGTCGCGCTGGCCCGGCGTTGGCGGCCCGTCGCATGGACAGCCGGAGTCGTATGGATGGCCGCCGCAGGGGTGACACTCCGCGATCTTCTGGTTTGACCCGCTCTATCGAGCAGATGACCACCGGGCAGCTGTACGCGAGCTGGCGGCTCGATGGCGTCCAGGCGATGTGTTGCTGGTCAACGCGGGATGGCCATACACGGCAATCTCAACATACTGGAATGGGATCATCGGCGGAAGGTATCGGATCACCGGTGCGCTGCCAGAGGCACGCGAAGACGATGCGCTGGTCATGGTGACCAGCGGTCACACGGACGGCGACGCGAATCTCGGGTGGGGGGATTCGCGCTCGGATTTCTTCGCCATGCCGAGCCAGGTCGCCAAGGAGCAGGTGGCGGATCTATTCACCCGCTTCCCGCGCGTGTGGCAATATCGCATCTACGACACGGTCAACGACCCGAACGGCCTGCTGCGCGATTTGCTGCTGCGGAACGGTCAACTCGTGGATGAACGATCCTATGCGGGCGAAGCATTCCTGCGCGTCCAGGCATACGCGCCTCGGGACGGCGCCCCCTGGTCCCCTGGGGCGCCCGGCGCCAGCTATCCTGGTGGATTGGAGGTACGCTGGGAGGGTCTGCCGGCCAAAGTTGCCTCAGGAGAAACGATCTACGCGGCCGTCACCTGGCGATCGTCCGAGACACAGAGCAGCGCGCTCGGCGCCTCACTGCGCCTGGTGGGAGAGGACGGCCAAACCTGGGCGCAGCCGCCAGATGAGCAGCCGCTCGGTCCCCTGTTCGTTTCCACTCAGTGGCCTGCGGGCATGGCACAGCGGCAAGCCGTTGCGTTGCAGGCGCCCGAGGGGGCACCACCAGGCGAGTACGCGGTCGTCCTGGTTGCCTATTCGACCGACACCGGCCAGCCGCTGAGCCCGGCGCCCGTCAACGGCGCGAACGAAGCACCCCCCGGCATGATTTTGGGCCGCGTAGCGGTGGAGCGACCCTTGCCAGCGCCCGCTGCGCGCGCCGCCGTGGCCCAATTCGGACCCCTGGCGCTCATCGAAGCCCAAACGCCCGTAACGACTCTCTCTCCCGGGGACGCCATCCCGGTCGAGTTGCTCTGGCAGGCGCGGACCGCACCCAACGAGCCACTGGTCATCGTGATCCAATTGTTGGATGGGGCGGGCAGCGTCGTCGCCGGTACGGAGGAACAGCCACTCAACGGCGGCTACGGGACTCAAGCCTGGGAGGCGGGAGAGTTGGTGCGTGACCGGCACACCCTGGGGATCCCGCGGGCGCTGTCCGCCGGGACCTATCGTCTTGTGGTCGGTGTGTACCGTGCAGCCGATGGAACCCGCTTCACGAACCGTCGCGGACCCTCGGCAGACAGCCTTTCCTGGGAAATGAAGCGCATCGAAGTCCGGTAGGGCAAAACGAAAAGGGCGACCTTTCGGCCGCCCTCATCATGATACCTGGTCGTGCACCCGCTTCGAACCTCGTCACTCGGCTTGCACAAGTCCGGCTTGCTCAGGCCAGGCGACCCCGTGGCACCCGAGAAGTGACCGCTTAGGGCTGCTACCTTCCGGTCCTGACCCGGTTCACAGGCTCCCGCCGCACAGGACCCAACCATCAACGCTCACCGGCAGGCAGTCCCGCTGACCGCAGACCCTCGAGAGGGAATTCAACCCCGCTGTAGCGGATTGCGGGTACAGGGCACCGCTAGCTCCCCGTCTAGCACGACCATGCACGATTATAGCCCAGAAGCAGGGGGGTGTCAAAGAAAGCCGGAGACGACCGGGAATTCCGATGCCCGCCCGCCTCACCCGGCCGCTGTCCTCCTTGCGCTTAGCAAACCCCTCGACCAGGTTTGTAAACTCCATCGGGAAGATGAACTTGGTCGCAGGACCGGCGCCCAAAACTTTCAGCGCGTCCAGGTACTGCAGTTGCATGGTCTTCTGGTCGACGGTGTGCGCAGCTTCGTAGATCTTGGTCAGGGCCATGCTATAGCCGTCGGCATTGAGAATGGCGGCCTGTCGCGCGCCCTCAGCGGTCAGGATTGCAGCCTGCCGGGAACCTTCAGCCCGCAGGATGTCGGACTGTTTGGCGCCCTCGGCCACCTTGATAGAGGCCTCACGCTTGCCGTCGGCCTCGAGGACCACTGCACGACGCTCGCGTTCCGCAGCCATCTGGCGGTTCATCGCCGTCTGGATCTCGCGCGGCGGGACGATCTCGCGGATCTCCACGCCCGTCACCTTGACGCCCCAGCGTTCAGTGACCTCGTCCAGCTTTGTGCGCAACACCTGGTTGATCTGCTCGCGCTTCGCCAACACGTCGTCCAGGGGGATGTCACCGATCACCGCGCGCAGCGTGGTGGTCGCAATACCCTGCGAGGCGCCAGCGAAATCACGGACCTTCAACACCGACAGCCCTGGATCGACGACCTTCCAGTAGATCAGAAAATCGATGTCGATCGGCGCGTTGTCCTGGGTGATGCACGTCTGCGAGGGGATTTCCAGGAAATCCTCACGCAGGTTGACCCTGCTGGCCTGGTCGATGATCGGCCAAAGCCACACCAGGCCGGGGCCACGAGTGCCCGCGAACCGCCCCAACCGGAACAACACCAGGCGCTCGTAATCCCTCACTACACGAATCGGGCGGAAAATCAACAGAAAGAACAGAAACAGAATCAGCAGAATCAGGATGACCAGTGCAGCCTCAGCCATGAGTTAGCTCCTTTCGAATTGATCGATGACCCGCTCCACGCGGAGCCGCAAACCGTCAACGCCAACCACACGAATGTGCGTCCCGGCCGGGATGTCCTCGCCGGTGGCGTTCTCAGCAGTCCATTCCTCGCCCTCAATCCTAACGATGCCGTCGGGGTTCAGCGGTTGGCGCGCGATGCCGGTCTTGCCGATCAGCGTCTCCTTCCCCATCGCCAACGGACGGAATTGCGCACGGAAGGCAGCCGCGATGCCCAAAATGAAGAACCCGCCCACGCCCAGGGTCGTCCCCACCATCAGCCAGGGGTTAAGCTGAGCGACGGGAGCGGCGACGGTCGGTGGCTCAGCCCACGGCGGCGTGAAGATCAACATCGAGCCGATGAGAAACGCGATCACCCCGCCGACGCTGAGCGCGATGCCGGTGACCTTGATGTCGATCAGCATCATGGCGACGCCGGCAATGATCAATACCGGGCCCAGCCAGTTCGTCGGCAGTTGCAGCAGGCCATACAGCGACAGCAGCAACATGATGACGCCGGCCACCCCAGGGATCACCGCACCGGGGGTGGCAAACTCAGCGATCAACGCCAGGAGGCCCAGCACGAGAAGCAGATAGGTCACATTGGGATTCGCCAGGAACGCCAGGAAGCGGTCCACAAACGCGACGCCGGTCGGATCCTCGATAAATGGCCCCGCACAGCCGGACAGCAGGCTCAACGACAGCAACGCCACGGAACCTACAGATAAGCGGCAACGCTTCAGCATCGTCGCCTCCTTTCACCACGTCTATTCACAGTATACCCGAACTCAATCGTTCGTGCTTGTCGAAAGGCTGATATGAAGCTGACAAGTGCGGACATAGGACTGGAGATCATCATCCCCGGGCAGCGGATCGTGCTTGAGGCGAACGGGCTGGCTTACGAGTGTCCCGCGAGGCAAAGCGGCGTCATGCTCTGCAGTCCGCAGCGTTAGCGCTTGATCATCGGCAAGTAGATCGTTGGCTTCGGAGCCGAGTTATCCAAGCGCACCGGGATGGACAGGGCGCCTGGCGCGCCGGACGGGCCTGCCAGGATCAGGCCGAATGTCTCCCCGCCGTCAGCCAGTGGCTCATCCAGCACCCAATTCACTTTGAAGTTGATCGGGGTGTTGGGGGGAAATGGGCCGGTCGGCAGATTGGTAGCCGTCAGGCCGTAGCCCTGGACAGCAGTGATTGTGATGTCGAAGTTCTCGCCCACCGCGACACCCCAACCGTGCACGGCCGCCAGGTAATTCCCGTCGGCCGGGAAGGTGAGCTTTACATTCTCATTGGCGGTGCTGGTGGCGGATTTACCGACCACCTCAGTGTCGAAATCAAAGACCGCATCATCATTGGCGTCGTAGAGCACGAACAAGTCGAGATCACCATCGTCCGCAGTCGTCGAAACCTCCAGCGATGCGCCATTCTTGATGGTGATCGGGAACGTGTAGGTCGCAGTGCTGGGATCGTCCGGGTCGTCCTGAACCTGTGGGAACGTCTGCGTCTCGGGTGCGCCGAAGCCGAAGGCCGAAGCCTCCAGGCCGGCCAGCGCCAACGAAGACTTGACGGTCATCGGGAAGCTGCCTGAAATAGCGTCACCCACGGAGATGTCGACCGGGTTCGGTGTGGCCGAGATGGTGCCCACCTGGCCGGTAAAGTTCTCCTCCGCCCTGGCCCCGTCGAACATGACGTTGTGCAGTGCAATCAGGTTAAGGCCTGGGATCACCGGCGCGGCTACGATCTCGCGGGGGCCGCCGGTGGCAGTTTGGTAGGTCCAAACGCCCTTGCTCGGGTTCAACCGCGGGCTGCCGCCCACATGGGCGAGGCTGTAAGGACCGTAGACATCCTCGGCGCCGGAGAAGGTCGGGATTTGGGAGGGGAGGTCGCAGGCGACGTCGTTGCTGAAACAGTCGTCGGTGGGACCCATCACCACCGTGTCAATGTCGGTGTTGGCGCCAGTCCAGCGCGTATCGATCAGCAGGTTGGCGCCCGCCGGCATGCTGTCCGGCACATCCATGAAGTAGAAGCGCCAGTCGCCTGCCTCAGCGCGCCAGTCCCAGTCGAAGTAGCCGTAGACCTGGCCGTTGTCGTAGGGTGTCGCGGTCTGCGATGCACCGCCGAAGACGAAGTCGGTGCCGGAGGCCGCCACGTTGGCCACCACCGGCATGTTGGTCTCGTTCGTGCCGTCGTTCAGGCGCAGGGTCGCTTCATATAGGCCGATGCTGGTCAGCGCAGGCACGACCATGGTTGCTTCGAAAGTGGCCGAGCCGCCGGCGGGCACCGTGACGGAAGCCGGTGCGGTCAGCCAGGGGAAATCCACAGCCTTGTAGAAGTTGAGCTGCAGCTTCAGGTGCGTGACCGGCACCGTAGTCGACCGCGAGCGATGACTGATGCCGACGAAAATGCCGTCGTGCATGCGCTCCAGCGGCAGCTTGACGCGCTGCTGCGAGGAGGTTCCGCGGTCGTAGCCGTAGCCGAACCGCATGTGCTCGCCTTGCTGGATTTCACAAGCGGCGTCCCCGAAGTTGGGGGAACCGCCGACAATCGGGCAGTTGATCGCGCCGTTGCCGTTCTTATCCGCGTAGAGCACGCCGTCGAGGTTGATATCGGTCCAATCCATGGGCACCACGCGCCAACTCGAGTTGGCCTTGTAATTGCCGTCCGGGTCAAACTCAGCAAACGGCTGCGCCAGCCTGGCTTCCATCAGTACAGTGCCGACCGGAATGAAGGACTCGACGTCAATCAGGTAGTCCGGCACATAGAAATCGGCCGTCTCCAAGCTCTGGTCGACGGTGGTGACGTCAATCTCCTTCTGACCGATCCGCACCAGTTGGTCGTCTCTAATGGCCACCGTCGCAGCGGCCGCACCTGGGTTATGGATCGTGAACTCCTGTGTCGCGGTCTGGCCCGGGTGCATGATGCTGGTGAACGCATCATACTTGACGCCGCGGAAGTCGCCGAAGGTGACGCTGTCAGGCGTGACGTACACGCCGCTCAAGCCGGCTGCGATCTTCACGGAACGCTCCGCGTTGATCGTGCCCGCGCCTTCGGCGAAGCCGTCGTTGTGCGCGTTATCCCCGCCGGCCATCAGCAAGGCCCGCGCCTCGACGTTGGTCGGCCAGACGCCATTCGCTTCCTTGAACGCCCCCATCACCAACGCCATGTTACCCGCGGCCACGGGGGTCGAGCGGCTCGTGCCGCCCCAGCTCTCCCAGGCATGCCAACCATCCACAGCCTTTCCAAATGCCTCGTTCAAGGGGATGTCACCGGCACCCCAGCCGCCGTTAGCCAGCACTGACACGCCATTCTCGCCCTGGGCCGACGGGCCGCGATCCGAAAAGCCCATCAGGTCGTTGTACTGGAGCTGATTCCGGGTCGTGATGCTGTCGAAGCTGGAGCCGGTGGAGTCATACAACGTGGACGCGCCCACCGAGATGCCTAAGTTGGCGCCCGGGGAGTTGTTGGTGCCGTAGCCAGACCCGCCGTTGCCGGTGGAGTTCATCTCAACCAGATGCGGATTGAGGACGCGCTGGATCAGATCGAACAGGCGGGATTGATAATCCCAGCCGTCGTTGACGGTGCTGCTATTCCCCCAGGAGTTGCTGACGATCTGAATATCGTCCTCGGTGCCCGGCTCGCCGTCGTAGCCCAACGCAGCGAAGAGCAAAGCGTCGTTGCTCGCATTAGCGGCGGTGTAAAAGTCGCCATTGGAGGTGAGCTGGACGTCCTTGCCGCCACCCTGCACCATTCCGGTACCCGGCGTGCCGTCACCCGGCGCCTTGAAGGCCGGCGCGTCGCCGTCGATGACACCCTGCGCAGCGACGCCCGAAGCGCACAGCGTGCCGTGGTCGCCGCTCTCCACGTAGTCATCGATCGAGAAGGCCACCAGGTCGCCCGGCCCGGCTACATCCGGGCCGATGCGCCACATCCAGTCGGATGCCGGCAGCGAGTTCACGCCGTCGCTGATCCAGTAGATGATGCCGCCGGACAGGTCGGCTACACCATCGTCGTTCAGGTCAGAGAACACATACTCGTCGCCCTTGACCGCCTTCTTCTCGTTGGTGAAGTCGTAGTCGTCGTCCAGGTCGACGTAGACGGTGTCATACACGCCAGCCGCATTCTCGTCCACCACCAGCACGGCTGCACGCTCATCGAACGCATTCTGCAAGGTGGTGTCGGGGTGCGAGCCGAAGTGATACACGCCGCTCTTGCTCGTGGCCACGAAAGTGTAGACATGGCCACCAGGGTCGGTGCTGCCCACCGGCGCGAACACCGCGCTCACCTTACCGCCGCCCAAGTCGGTCAGCTCCGCGCCAGAGCGGGTAGTGCTCGTGTCAGCATAGTCGGGCGCGTGGCCGAAGATGCCCACGCCGCTGGCCACATAGTCGGTGTCCAGCCAATAGTCATAGGCCAGGTTGAGCATCGAGAAGGAGTCGAACATCTCAGGCCAACCGTAGTAGGGCGATGTGGCATCGGTGATCCTCGCGATTGTACCCTGCAGATCCGGGTGGGAGAAGTCGGAGCCAGTGTCGTTGACCATGACCTTGACGCCCTGGCCGGTGTAGCCCAGGTCCCAGGCTGCCTTGGACTTGTGGACGTCAAGAACGTCGAACCAGTCGGCGATACCATCCGGACCGGCCGACGCCTTGGCGGCAAGCTGACCGGCCTGGGACCTCAGCGCTGCGATACGCTCACGAGCTGCTGACAGATCAGCGACGCCCGCCAGGTGCCTGGGACCTATATCCGGAATCGCCGGCTTATCGCCGCTGTAACGCAGATCCTGGATCGCCGCTACACCGGGCAGGGAGGCCAGCTTGCTCACCTGGGCCGCTTTCACGCGACCGAAGTAGGCCTGTGTGCCGTTGGGCAACACGTAGCTCTGCACCAGCAGGTTGGACATGTAGCGGCTGAGGTCGGTACCCTGCCTGGCATATACGATGATGTCGAGCACATCGCTGGGCGCGGCAGCCGTTACGCCTGCCTGGAGTTTGAGATGAATCTTGCCGGCGGTGCTGTCGCCAGCGGTGGTGACATCACCCTGGGGCGCACCGGCAGCAGGCGCTGCGCGCGAGGGCACGAGAAACAGAGGCACTGCCAGGATGAGGATCAACAGGAACGCCAAAAGCCCAGGTGTTCTTGCACGCACAGCACCCTTCTCCTTTTCTGAACTGATGGACCGTACGGGGGAAATGGGCGCGGGCCCAACTCAAGGCGGAGCGCCAATTGCCGGCATGCACCCCGCGCCACGATTGCGCTATTATAGGCTTCACAGGCGCCTCGGTCAATCGAAACTCAGTTGACATCAAGGAACGGGCCATCTATAATCCGTTTTGGCGCCGTGCACCCAGGCATGCCATGGTCGAACACCAGATTGCAAGGAGGTGTCCATCCCCGTTCACCCAAGCCCTTTCCGCATCCGACGATCTATGTCCCAGACGAGTGTTGCTGAACGCAGAGAAAGGAACAACTGTCAAATGAGCCGAGGATTCTCGTTCTTTCTGGTCGTGGTCCTGGTGGCCGGCCTGCTGTTGCCGGCTGTCGTCAGCGCTGAGAACGTCGTAACCGATGGTCCGAGGGCTACAGAAGCCCGCTATTCGCATCGACTGATCGTCGAACTCACTTCGCCGCCTTTGGCGCAAGTCTCGGGCGAAACGGAATTGTTAGGCAGCGGCGGCAAGCTCGACGTGACTTCTGCGGCGTCACAGGCATACGTGCAGAAGCTGCAGGCTGAGCAATCGAAGTTCGTCGCTTCCATGCAGGCAGCGGTTCCAAACGCCAGAGTCGCTACGTATACCAACGAAAGTGGCAGGGCCGTTCCGGCCACCTACCAGATCCTGCTGAATGCAGTGGCGGTGGATGCCGGACGCAATGTGGACGTTGACGCGCTGGCGAAGCAGCTGCAGCGATTGCCCAACGTGAAACGGGTTTCGAAGGACTATGCGCACGATCCCGATCTTTACGCCAGCTTGCCCCTGATCAATGCAGAGGCGGCCTGGAACAACGTCGCAATCGGCGGCAAGAGTAATGCCGGTGCGGGCGTCAAGTTCGCCTCGATGGATGGGGGTGTGCATCATCTCTCGCCCATGTTCGATGGCACGGGCTACACCTACCCGGCCGGTTTCCCCAAGGGTGACACCAGCAACACCAACGGCAAGATCATCCTCAGCCGCGCGTATTTCCGCACCTGGGACCCGCCGACGGCGGGCGATGCGAATCCCTGGCCGGGCGCGAATACGGGCGGCGGCACGCAGCACGGCACGCATACCGCCTCCACAGTGGCCGGCGGCGAGGTGCAGGCCTCCTTTGCCGGTGCTGAGCCCGTCACCATTAGCGGCGTGGCCCCCAAGGCCTACGTGATGAGCTACCGGGTATTCTACGACAGCATCACGCACGACGGCTCCTTCTACAACGTGGAAGGCATCAAGGCGCTGGAAGATATCGTCAAAGACGGCGCTGACGTGCTGAACAACTCCTGGGGCGGCGGACCGACCAGTACGGGTGGTGCAGTATGATGCCCTGGACACGGCGCTCCGCAACGCCGTGGCAGCCGGCATCTTCGTCAGCATGTCGACAGGCAACGCAGGCCCGAACACGGGCACTGCCGACCATCCGTCGGCCGACTACATCAACGTAGCAGCCAGCAGCACCGATGGCACCTATGCCTCGGGCACGTTCAGCGTCACTGCACCTGAGCCAGTGCCCACGAGCTCTGGTAGATATGAGCTTCTCGGCGGCGAGTTTCGGCGCGTCGCTCCAGGCCGGCCAGGTCTACGGCCCATATTCGTTCGTGCCTGCGGCCGCTGTAGATGCCGCCAACAACCTCGGATGCAATCCGTTCGCTGCGGGTGCGTTCGCCGGCAAGATGGTGTTGATCCAACGCGGCACCTGCGAGTTCGGCGTGAAGGTCCTGAACGCTGAAAATGCCGGCGCGACGCTTCGTGGTGGTCTACAACAACGCTGCCGGCGGTGATGGCCTGATCAACATGGGCCCCGGAGCCGTCGGCGGACAGGTGACCATCTCCTCGATCTTCATCGGCTTGACCAACGGACAGGCGATGGTCGACTGGTACACCGCAAACGGCAGCGCGGCGCAGGCGGCGCTGAACACCGTTGCTTACCAGGCCGGCAATACGCCGGACGTCATCGCCAGCTTCTGCAGCCGCGGCCCTGGCGTGGGCAACGTGCTGAAGCCCGACATCACGGCGCCCGGCGTCAACATCCTGGCCCAGGGCTACGATCCCACCGACACCGGTGAGGCGGGCAACTTCGGCTATGGCCAGGTCTCCGGCACCTCCATGGCGGCCCCGCACGTCACCGGCGCGGCTGCGCTGATCAAGCAGATTCACCCTGATTGGTCCCCTGCGTGGATCAAGTCCGCGCTGATGAGCACCTCGAAGTACCTGGATATCGTACACTCACACCGGTGCGCCAGCCCAACCGCTGGACATGGGCGCGGGCCGCCTGGACCTGACCAACGCGGCCAACCCCGGCGTCATCCTCGACCCGCCCAGCCTCAGCTTCGGGCTGGTCGAAATGGGCGAGACTAAGTCGCTGGATGTCACGATCACCAGCGTGGCCAGCGCGACCGAGACTTACGCGGTGAGCACACTCTACACCGGCGCGGGCTTCGACGCACTGGACACGGTTGACGGCATGTCGGTCAGCCCGGCCAACATCATCCTGGCTCCCGGCCAAACCGCCAAAATGACAGTCACCTGGAACAGCGCCGCGAGCCTTGATGGCGAAGGCGACAACCAGGGCTTCGTGGTGCTGGACGGCGCCACACATGATGCGCACATGCCGGCCTGGATGCGCGTGACGTACGCGCCCGAGCCGACCATCTTCGAGGCAAACCTGCCGCTGGCACCGGGCAAGGACTTCACCGTGGTGGCCGTGGGCGAGCTGGCCAGTTTTGAGCCGCTGGTGCTGGACGACACAGCGCTGAATGCGGCGCCGGAAGCCGGTCATGCCAAGGTGCGCTTCGTGCACGCGTCGCCTGACGCGCCGGCTGTCGATATCGCCGCTGAAGGGCGGCGCGGTGCTCTTCCCGAACGTCGCGTTCAAGGGCTACCTGGAGGGCGCCGTTCTCGCCGGCACTTACGAGCTCGAGGCCCGCCTCGCAGGCACGACCACGGTTGCGTTGGCCCTGCCGCCACTCACCCTGGAGGCAGGCAAGATCTACGACGTGTTCGCCGTGGGCAAGGTGGCAGGCGAGGATGATCAGGCGCTGACCACGGTGGTGTTCACGGATGACCCGTCGGCGCCGCCGGCAGGCAAGGCGCGCGTGCGGGTGATGCACGCGGTGCCGGATGCACCGGCAATGTCGATCTTCGTCAACGACGCACTGGCTTTCTTCGGCATCAGCTACAAGGAGCGGAGCGCCGTATGCGACGCTGGATCCCGGCATTTACAACGTCAAGGTCAAACCTGCGTTGGGCGACGTCCTGATCATTGACAACGACGGTTCCAGCAGCCTGGGCAACACCGATTACACTCCGACCTACACCGCTGCGCTGGACGCGTTGGGCCTGACCTATGACGTGTTTGGATGCTGACGCCTATGCCGGCGCCCTGGCGGATTTCCTTCCCGAGGCGACCGTCCTGTCGCAGTACAAGGCGATCGTCTACCAGACCGGCGACAATTACTACCCGAATGGCAGCTTCACGGTGCCGACACCGCTCACCACCCGCGACATGGACCGATTGGTGGAATACGCCAATGGTGGCGGGCACATCATCGCCTTCGGCCAGGACCTGGCCTCCGTCACCGCCTCCAACCGAAATGACGGCAACGAAACGATTTTCTACGATTTCACCCTGGGTGCAGACTACCTGCAGGACAGCGTCAATGCTGAGCAGGTCTTCACCGACACGGTGCAGCTTCTGACGGGCCTGCCCGATAGTCCGTTCTCCGACACCAGCTTCGATATCAGCGCCATGGGTGACGGCGCCGGCAACCAGGGTTATGTCGACGAGGTCACCAAGATCAAGGTCGTTATGGCTGCGACGGCCCGGACACGCCCGATCTGTGCCGTGATCAGTACCGTCCGCTGCTGAAGTACGCTCCGGGCGGCGAGTTCGTAGACCAGGGCTACGTGGCAATGGCGCACCGCGATCAGCCCACGCTGGAGCGCCCCGGCACGACGTTTAAGGGCACCGGCATCTACTTCGCCTTCGGCCTCGAGGGTGTGAACAACGACACGGGCTTCAACACCCGTGAGGATCTGCTGGGCTCTGCGCTGAATTGGACGTGGGATGAGCCAGAGGGCTCGATCACGGCGACCCCGGCCATGCCGGGACAGCGTTACCATGTTCACCGCGGACGTGATGTCCGAATTCGGCGGTGACGGCGTGACCTATCGCTGGGACTTCGGCGATGGCTCGCCGTTTACCAATGCGTACACGAGCGCAACGGCAGGGCACACTTACGCCAAGTCGGGCGTCTACATCGTGCGCGTCGAAATCACCAACGAGCTCGGCACGAGGATCATCGTCGAGACAACCGTTCGAATTGGCTTGTCGACTATCGTCTACCTGCCGTTCATCGCCCAGAACTACACTTCACCGGAATTGCTGGACCTGACCATCCTGCACACCAACGACTTCCATGCGCGCATCGATGAGTTCGATGTGGGAGGCGCCACATGCACAACGGCGACCAACTGCATCGGCGGTTACTCGCGCCTGGCGACCCTGGTGGATGGAATTCGCGCCGAGACGCCGAATGTCTTGCTCGTGGACGCAGGCGACCAATTCCAGGGCACGCTCTACTACAACCTCTTCAAGTCCGAAGTCGTCGCCCAAATGATGAACACCGTGGGTTATGACGCGATGACGGTCGGCAACCATGAATTCGATGACGGCCCCGCCGAGCTGGGCATGCTGGCCTCGCGCACCGACTTCCCCATCGTCAGCACCAATCTGGATGTCAGCGCGGAGCCTGCATTGGCCGGGAGCCTCGTCCCCTACACCATCGTGGGGCGCGGCGGCCAAGATGTCGCGATCCTGGGTGTCACCACGACGGAACTCCCCGACATTTCCAGCCCCGGCAAGAACGTAGTGGTCGATGACCCGGTCGCGAGCGTACAGGCCACGGTGGACAAGCTGGAAGGCCAGGGCATCGACAAATTCGTTCTCCTCAGCCATCTGGGCTACGAAGTAGACAAGACGTTGGCAGCGGCCGTGAGCGGCGTGGATGTTATCGTCGGCGGACACAGCCACACTTTCCTCTATAATCCGACGACAGCCCAGACGTTCACTCCACCCAACCTTGCTCTCACGCCTGCCGGGGCCTACCCGACCATCATCGAAAGCGCGGCAGAGGAACCCGTCCTCGTCGTCACCGCCTTCGAGTGGGGCAAGTTCCTGGGCCGGCTCAACGTCAAGTTCGATGTCGATGGCATCATCGTCGGCTATGACGGCAACCCCATCTACGTGAGCAACACGATCGCCAAAGACCCGGGCATCGAAACGATGCTGGCGCCCTACCGCGCGGACGTAAACGCGCTGATGACTCAGAAAGTCGGTGAGATCACGGTAGATGCGCCTCTCAGCGTCAGCGGCAAACGCATCTGCCGCCTGGGCGAGTGCCTGCTGGGCAACCTGGTCACTGACACCATGCTCTGGCAGGTCAATACGATGGGCGGCGGCGACTATCAGATCGCGGTTACAAACGGCGGTGGCCTGCGCGCAGCGCTCCTGGCTGGCGACGTGACTTTCGGCGGCGTGATGGGCGTGCTGCCCTTCGGCAACACCATCGCCACGATGGGGCTCAAGGGCCAGGACCTGCTGGCGGCGCTGGAACACAGCGTCCGGCTATATCCGGCCGAAAACGGGGGCTTCCTGCAAGTCTCCGGCATGCGTTACACCTTCGATCCCGCACTGGCGGCTGGCTCGCGCATCGTCAGCGCAGAAGTTCGGAAAGGCGCGACGTGGGAAGCGATCCAACCGAACACCATCTACAAGGTCGTGACCAACAACTTCACGCGTAACGGCGGCGACGGCTACACCTGGTTCCGTGACAACTCCGTCAACCCCTACGATTTCGGCCCGATGCTGCACGATGCAGTGATCGATTTCTTCTTGACCTTCACCCCGGTAACCCCGGTCATCGAAGGTCGCATCAACGCAGTTGCACCGTAACCGCTGATCGTCAGCGGTTCGCGAGTAGAGGAGGTGCCGGGCACTTTGAAAGTGCCCGGCACCTGCGAAGACTGCTAACGCAAAACGGGAGCCGCTGCATGCAGCGGCTCCCGTTTCTTGATGGCGGAGAGGGAGGGATTTGAACCCTCGATCCCTTGCAGGATACGCGATTTCCAATCGCGCGCACTAGACCGAACTATGCGACCTCTCCGTGACGAACTAACGTCTATTCTACGCGCTTTGCGCGGATCGTCAAAATAGTGGCCCAAGTGCCTCCGAACGCCCCGGGTCGCCATTGGGCACACGCCTGCGCACGGGCGCTCCGCCCAGACCTGTACGAGGACGCGGCCGCCTCCGCGGCGCGTGCGCTCGTGCCGCCCGGCACCACCACTGAACCGCCGGCCTGGATGGGGCCGATCATCATGCGTTCACTGTGGCACTGTGGCGCCACGCTTGACGAAGGAGAACAGTCATGCGAGGATATTGAGGAAGTTTAGATTAAGTGTGGCGGTCAACAAGGTGCCAGTTGACGCCGAGGGCAACAAGACGAGAAGGTCAAGTGGTTCCGGGTCACCTGCGACCGGGCCTGGAGCGAGAAGGAAGGAGGTGAGCCGACCGCCCGTCGAGCAAAACAATCTCCACTTGTAGGTTTGCGAAATCCGCCCGATCATAGAAGTTCCTGGAGGGTGAAATCGTGGCAGGCAAGCAACCTGAGGCAATGCAAATCGGCGTCAGCCGGCCTGAACTGCCGCTGGACGATCTGCCGACACCTGAAGAGGTGTTCAACAAACCCAAGATAGGCATCAAGGAAGTCATCACCTCGGTGCTTGGCCCCAGCATGATCGCACTGGGTGCAGCCCTCGGTTCGGGCGAGTGGCTGCTCGGGCCGTTGGCATTTGGGAAATACGGCTTCACGGGCCTTGGCTGGCTCATCACGATCTCCGCGATCCTGCAAGTCCTCTACAACGTCGAGAACGCCCGCTACACCATAGCCACCGGTGAGGTGCCGATCGTCGGCTTCACCCGCACGCCGCCCGGCTTCAAATTCTGGGCGCTAGTAACCCTCTTCGTCATCTACATCAGCTGGATCTGGGGTGGCTGGGCGGCTGCCGCCGGGCAGAGCATCTTCGCCATTTTCGCCGGCCGCAGCTATGACGTGAAAAATCCGACTGAGGTGGAGACCTATCGTCTCATTGCCATCGGCCTGATGTTCCTGTCTCTGCTGATCTATACGTTCGGCAAGAAGATTGCCCGCACCATGGAGCTCATTGATACGTTCCTGGTGATCTTCACCCTGACCACGATCACCGTTCTAGCCATCATCTTTGCACCTGTGAGGCTATGGGGTGAGATGCTGACGAGCATCGTGACGCCAGGGGCTTTGCCCAAAGGCATTGACGCCATCACCCTCGGTTCGATCATCGGTTACACCGGCTTTGGCGCAGGCATGAACTTCCTGCTGATCAACTACTATCGCGACCACGGCTATGGTATGGGGCACAAAGTCGGCTTCTACTCGGGCCTGATTGGCGGCAAGAAGCAGGAGGTGCTGGCATCCGGCGTGACCTTCCGCGAGAGCGAGCGGAATACGAAGGTCTGGAACCGCTGGTTCCGCTATCTGATGATAGACCAGTGGGTCGTGTTCTTCGTCGGCGCCATGATCGGCATGTTCATCCCAAGCGTGCTGGTGCGTTTTCTCGCGAGCCTTCCTGGCGCGGGGACGCCCACCACCGCCAACATGCCCGTGTACGCCGCGACCGAACTGGGCAAGCAAGGAGCGTTCTTCTTCCCCTTCCTGTTGGTGATCGGTTCCTTGATCCTTTTCAAGACGCAGACGACGATCCTGGAGATGTTGATCCGCAACACGACAGACGCCGCCCTCGCTGTGAGCCCGAGCTTGCGCAAGCTGATCCACGGTGATCCGCGACGGGCTTACTACCTGATGGCTCTGCTGTTCATTATCATCATCGCGATCATCATCCACGTGGCGCTGCCGATCCGACTGCTGCAGATCTCCGGCAACATGTCGAACCTGGCATCGCTGATCTACCCAATCGTGCTGATCTACCTGAACACGAAGCTGCCGAGGCCAGCCAAGGCCAGGTGGTGGTCGATTCTGGCGCTGGTGCTGAATTTCCTGTTCTTTGGTTTCTGGTTCATCAACTTTGCAGTGAATATGATCGCCGGCCATCCGCTGGTGCAGTTCTAGGCGCACGACTCCGTCCGGCCGGTAGGGGCCCGCCGGGACCCTGCCGGTTGTCTCGTAGTCGCCCGGCGCCAGGCAGGAATAGCCTGCTTCTGTACTCACAGTCTGCGAGTTTCACCTTGCGACGGGTTTTGGAGGCACAGGGCGCCCGGAGTATGAAGGGGCGAAGTTGACCGAACTGCGACGCAGAGAGTCGGCCAGGCTATTCTGAATGCGGATCGTCAAATCACTGGCCCAGGTGCCTCCGAACGCCCTGGGTCGCCATTGGGCACGCGCCTGCGCATGGGCCGCGGTCCGCCGACCTGCTTCAGGATCTCTACCAGGCGTTCGAGGCTGGTCAGGTTATGCACAGGCAAGAAATCATCCACGTAGGGCAGAACGGTCTGGATCCCCAGGACTAATGGCTTGTAGCCAGGAGCACCGATCAGCGGGTTCAACCAGATCAGGCGGCGACAACTGAGCTGCAGGCGGCAGATTTCCGAACGCAGTAAGTCCAAATCACCGCGGTCCCAGCCGTCGCTGATGATGAGCACCGTCGGTCCGTGACCCAAAACCCGACGCGCCCAGTCAAAATTAAAGGTCTTGAGTGACTCGCCGATGCGGGTTCCGCCGCCCCAGTCATTCACGGCAGCGGCAGCCTCGTGCAGCGCCTGGTCGATATCCGTCCTGTGCAGTTGGCGGGTCACCCGCGTCAGCCGGGTGCCAAATGCAAACGTCTCGACGTCCGCCAGCCCGTTAGTGATCGCGTACAGGAACTGCAACAGCACCCGCGAATAGAGTGCCATCGATCCGCTGACGTCACACAAGACCACAACCGGCCGTCGCTTGATCTTCGGCCGCTGCCACGCCAGCTCGATCATCTCCCCACCATATCGCAGCCCGGACCGCAGCGCACGACCGAGGTCGAGGCGTGTGCCGTGCGACGCCGGCCGCCTCCGGCGCGATCGCCTCAGATCGGGTCGCCAACGGATGTTGTGGATCAGATCCGTGACGCTGTGCAGCTCTTCTTCGGAGAGCCCGGCGAAATCCTTCTCGCGCAGCACTTCGAGCGCACTGTAGGACATCAGCGGGTCAGGCTCCGGCTCTTCAGACGGCTCCTCTTCGGGCGGTTCTTCAGGCGTTTCTTCGTCAGAAGACTCGTCTCGCCTCTCCTGCTGGTCCTTTGGAGGGGGCGCCTTTTCTGCTTCGCCGGCTTCGGGCATCTCCCGCTCTTCGGTGCTCCACGCGTGCCAAAACAGATCGAAGGCGCGGTCGAACACTTCGGCCTGGTCACGGCTGGTCACGAGCGTCGCCCGCGAGGCGTCTCTGAATTCGTCTTTTCGCCGCAGGTCCAGGTAGGGCAGCACCCGAACGAGGTCCACCAACTGATCCGGGCTGGCGGGGACCCCAACGCTGCGCAGCAGCCTGGCGAACAGCACCAGATTGCGCAGGAGGTTCCCGCGTGGGCGGATGAGCGCCGATTCCAGCTCCATCGGGAAGAGGCCCTAGCTTGCGATCTTCTTGAGGATGCGGTGTGCGATCCCACCCCGCACCTGGCGGATGTCATCCTGGTACTTGAGGACTGCCCCAAGCGTGTCGTTGACCGTCTCCTCGTCCAGCGCGCGCTGGTCAAGCGCTACCAGGGCGTTGAGCCAGTCGATTGTTTCGGCGACGCCAGGCCGCTTGTAGAGGTCCGTATTCCGCAAATCCTGGACGAAGGCAACCACCTGCTGCGCTAATAGCTCGGGAGCGGCGGGCACGCGCGCATGCACGATGCGGACTTCCTTCTCCAACGATGGGTAGTCGATCCAATGGTACAGGCAGCGCCGCTTCAAGGCATCGTGAATCTCGCGCGTCCGGTTCGACGTAATGATCACCACCGGCGGCTCTGGCGCTCGAATGGTGCCAAGCTCAGGCACAGTCACCTGGTACTCGGCGAGCAGCTCCAGCAAGAACGCCTCGAACTCCTCATCGGCGCGGTCCAATTCATCGATCAGCAGCACCGGCGCCCGGCCATCCGCCTGGTCCACCGCCTGCAGCAGCGGGCGCTTGAGTAAGAAGTCGGGCGTGAAGATATCCTTGATCCTATGGCGCTCATTCCCCTCGCAGTCGGCGCCCGCGAGCTCACCGGCCGCCTCCCAGAGCCGGATTTGCAGGATCTGTTCGGCATAGTTCCACTCGTACAACGCAGAAGATACGTCAAGGCCCTCGTAGCACTGGAGACGGATGAGCGGGCGCTGCAAGACCTCGGAGAGAACCTTTGCGATCTCCGTCTTGCCTACGCCTGCTTCGCCCTCCACAAACAGCGGCTTGTGCAGCTTGATCGACAGATGGATGGCGGTCGCCAGGCTGCGCTCAGCGATGTACAGATGGGCGGCAAGCTTCTCCTGCCAGAGCCCGACCGATGCGGGCACTTCGACGGTCATTTTGCCTCCCGAGTTGAACGACGACTTTCAGCAGAAAGAATCGCCTCCAGCACACCGCCGGCGATCGCCAGCGACTTCTCCGAGATCTCGAAGCAGTGCGAGACGGCGGCGCGCGGGTCCACGTCGCCGATCTTGGTCCCAACGGACACCACCGTCCCATCGCGCACCATGCCCCGGAGGACCCCTGCCGCGCCGGCGTAGACGTCGCACCCCCCGACCCCCGCCACCACCTGGCCCTCGGCCACCCGGTCACCGATCGCGGCCCGGCCTGTCACCACGCCGGTGATGGGTGCGCGCAATATCCGCTCCGCCGTCTTGCCGCCCACTTCGCCGGGCCGGCCGGTGTCGGGCTCCGCGGCGCCCCTGTAGATCGGCCGCCCCAGCCGGTGCCCACGATTGGTCTCGATCACCACGTGACAATCAACGCCAGCCATGAACCCGGGACCCAACGCGATTACAAGCGGTGCGTCGTCGATCGCTGTCCCGGTATTGTGCTTGGCCATAATCGCGTCCACGACCACCGCGGGCGCCAGCTCGGCACGGTACGCACCGTCGGGATCCACCAGAACCGGGACCACGTGCTCGGACAACGCCTGGCGCACCGCAGCGGCATCGCTCGACGCGGCGGGCGCGGATGCCTTCCACCTGGGCTTCTCCATCGTACACCGCCTCCGCAAACGCCACTGTCCGGCGCACCACCAGGGGCTGCGGCAGCTCGGTCATCACCACAGGGAACCCGCACCTGTGCAGCCGCGCCGCGACGCCGGTGGCCAGGTCGCCTGCGCCGCGGATCAAAACGAGGGTATCGAACACGTTATGCATTCCATGACTACCGATCGAAGATAACAGATTGAAGATTGAAGCCCGAACCGGCGAGCGTGCGCAAGTCGGGCCTCGATCTTCACTTCAGTCGTGCACTCCAGTCGTCGCTCTACGCGATGACGACCTTCTCCTCCATAAACACATGGGTGCGAGAAGAGCAGTGCGCCGCAGCGTCCGCGCCGGCCGCCTTCCCGGCGTCCGTTGCGAATCCGGCATTGCGCGCCTCCATGTTGTCGAACCACATCTCAGAGACAGCGTCCGGCGTCGCGGGGTTATCTTCCAGCACGACGTTCATCCGATAGTGCCGCATGCCCGGGATCTTCTTCCCCAACTCGACGTGCTCTTCGAGCGCCCAGGTGCGGAACTCCTCCAGGGTCATACCTTCTTTGCGCTTCAACAGCGAAAAGATCTTCAGCATTCGATCCTCCGTTTGTGATGATGGGGGCGGCCCAGGGCGGCCACATAGGGCCGCCCCTACCGCCTCGGGCGGCCACACAGGGCCGCCCCTACATTGCTTCCAACGCCCGCAGGACCACTTCGGGTGTGACGGGATGGCAGCTGATCTCGGTCCCCAGGGCGTTGTTGATGGCATTGACGATGGCCGGGATCGGCGCGTTGGCCGTCATCTCGCCGAAGCCCTTCACGCCGTAGGGGCCGTTCGCCGAGGGGTACTCGAGCACCTTCGTCACCATTTGGGGAATGTCGGGCGCAAGCGGCAGCACGTACTCGAAGAACCCGCCCGCGCGGTGTTCCGGGCTGGGGTAGTACGGTTCGGTGGACTCGTAGAGCGCGTGGGCCATGCCCATGACGGAACCGCCCTTGATCTGTCCATCGACCAGTTCCGGGTTCACCTGGCGGCCGATCTCGTACACGCTGTTCAGGCTCAACACCTTCACATCGCCGGTCTCGGTGTCGACCTCCACCTCGGCCACCACGCACGCGTGCGCCTCGGTCGAGTCAGGATCCATCTTGCCCGTCTCCGGGTCGACGCCCAAGTTGGGCTTGAAGAAGATGCCGCGCCCCGCGACCGTCTTACCGTACTTGAAATGCGCGTTCAGCGCAACGTTGACCAGGTGCACTTTGCGATCGGGCGAACCTTTGACGTAGATAAAGCCCGCGCCGTCGGTGTCCACATCCTCCGGGCGCGCTTCCAGGTCATCCGCAGCGACCTCCAGCAACGTCTTCCTGGCCTCCAGCGCCGCCATAATAATGGCGTTGCCGGCCCGGTGGGTCGTACGGCTGGCGAAGCTGCCCATGCAGTGGGGGCCCGTATCGGTGTCGCCGGTTTCGATCAACACATTCTCGAACGGCACGCCGAGCGTCTCGGCGCCGATCTGCGCCAGCACCGTCTTCAGGCCCTGGCCCAGCTCAGCGCTGGCCAGGCTGATGATGAACGTGCCCGTCGTGGTCATGTGGATCAGCGCCTGGGTGGGGTCGCCGCCCAGGTTCATGCCTGTCGGGTAGTTGACGGAAGAAATGCCGGTACCTCTCACCTTAGCCATGTCAGCTTTTCTCCTTTGCGGTCACCGGCTCAGGCCGCGCCGGCGAGTAGTCGCGGTCCCACGAGCTCATCGCCTGGAAGCGTTCGCCCAGCGGATGTCCGACCAGCTCGGCAGCCGCCTGGACGACCTCCACCAGGGTGGCGTCGCCTACGACCTTCTGATACGGCCGCATGTCCCCATTGCGGTAACCGTTGAGGATGCGAATCTCGAACGGGTCCATCCCGACCGTGCGCGCGATCTTGTCCATCTGGACTTCAGTGGAGAATGAAGCGGACGTCACGCCAAGACCGCGCATGGAGCTAGTGGGCACGCGGTTGGTATAGACGCAGTAGGCGTCAATGTAGACATTCGGGATGGTGTACGGCCCGGCGAGATTCGCCGCATGTTTGGTCGTGGAATAGGGCGTATGACGATTGTAAGCCCCCGAATCGCTGTAACTCGTCACCTTGCGAGCGAGGATGCGACCGTCTTTCGTCACGCCGTCCTTGAAGTAGATGCGATAGGGAATGCGGGTGGAGGAGACATTGAACTCCTCGCTGCGGGTGTACAGGTACTTGACGGGGCGGCCGGTCTTCATGGCCGCCAATGCGGCGATCGGCTCGACGATGACATCGTTCTTGCCGCCGAAACCGCCGCCCACCTGGCCGCCCACGAAGTGCAGCTTGTTGAACGGCACCTGCAGGATCAGCGCGGTGTTGTCCATTGAGAAGTAAAGCGCCTGGGTGTTCGTGTACACCGTGATGCGGCCGTCTGCCTCGGGCTTCGCCACGCAGCCGGTGGTCTCCAGCGGCGCGTGCTCCATCGGCTTCGGCTCGTAACAGCCTTCGACGATGTAGTCGGCCTCCGCGAAGCCCTTCTCGACGTCGCCGAAGCGGATGCGCCGGCAGTGGTGGCCCTCGTAGACGAAGTAGTTTGTGCCCCAGGGCTTGAGAATGGGCGCACCTGGCTTCAGGGCTTCTTCCACGTCAAAGACCGCCGGCAGCTCCTCGAGGTCCAGCCTGGACGCGCGCGACGGCTTCGTTGGCTGCCTCTTCCGTCTCGGCCACGATGGCGGCGATCGGCTCGCCCTTGTAGAGCACTCTGTCCTCCGCCAGCACAGATTCCTCGTCGGGGCCGACGCCGATCAGGCAGAGGATGGTGTAGATGTTCTTCGGCACATCCTTGTAGGTGAAGGCGCGCACGAAGCCGGGCACCTTCTCCGCTTCAGAGAAATCAATCCCGCGGATGCGCGCGTGATGCAGCGGGCTGCGCACCATCTTCAGGTGCAGCATGTCGGGGAAACGGATGTCGTCGATGTACTGCGTCTTGCCCGTGACGTGGCTCATGCCGTCACGGCGCAGCACCGACTGCCCCACAACCTTGAGGTCTTGCTCAGCCATGGTTGCCTCCATTGCGCGCCGGCGGCCTGCTGCACGGCGGCGATGATGGGATCGTAGCCAGTGCACCGGCACAGGTTGCCGCTCAAAGCCTCGGCGATCTCCGCGCGACTCGGCTGCGGGTTGTGATCGAGCAGCGCCTTGCTGATCATGATCATGCCGGGCGTGCAAAAGCCACACTGCACGGCGTATTTCTCATGGAACGCCTGCTGAAGCGGATGCAACCCCTCCGCGGGGTGATGCCTTCGAGGGTCAGCACGTCCTGGCCCTCCACGTCTTCCGCGGGCAGGATGCACGAGAGCATCGGCTCGCCGTTGACCAGCACGGTGCAGCTCCCGCAGTTGCCCTCGTAGCAGCCGCACTTGGTGGCATTGAAGCCCAGCCGCTCGCGCAGCGCCTTGGCCAGGGTCGTGAACGGCTTGACCATCACTTCGGTCTCCTTACCGTTCAGCGTGAAGGTGACGATTTTAGATGCCATGCTGTTCCTCCTGGGCCGCGACCTGTTCCAGCGCGCGCTGGACGAAGACACCGGCCATCTTGCGCCGGTACCACTCGGTCGCGATGGGATCGGTGAACGGTTCGCACTCGGCCGCGGCAGCGCCGGCCGCGGCAGCGATGGTTTCGGCGTTCAAGGCTGAGCCGGCCAGCGCAGCCTCGGCGCCGCGGGCGCGCAGCGGATGCGGTCCGACGGCATTGAGCGCGACGCGCACGTCCCTGGTCTTGCCGTTGTCGGACATCACGTGCACCGCGACGCTCACGATCGCCGGCGTGTTCGTGTAGAGCCGGCCGTGCTTCAGCAGGACGGTCTTGCCCGCGGGCCGGGGGACCTGGATCTCGACCACCAGCTCGTCCGGCTCAACCACCGTCGCCATGAAACCGGTGTAAAACTCGGCCAGGGGCACGATGCGCTCGCCACGAGCTCTGCTGGCCAGCTTGATCCTGGCATCCAGCGCCAGGAACGCAACCGCCAGGTCGCCCGCGGGCGGCGGCGCAAACAGGTTGCCGCCCGCGGTCCCCATGTTCTGGATGGCCCAGCCCCCGACATTTTTGGCCGCCTCGGCCAGCATGGGGATGCCGGCCTCCTGGCGGACCTGCGTCAGGGTCGCTGCGGCGCCGATATGCACCGCACCGTTCACCTGGCGCACGTAGTTGAGCCCCGCCCGGCGAAGCCCAAGCACCCTCTCCGGCTTGGAGACGCCCTTGTTCACCAGCGGGACGGCCAGGGTGCCGCCGGCCATGACAAGGAGCGCAGGGCCGTGCTGGTCCAGCAGGCTCAGCGCCTCGTTCAATGACTGCGGCTGGAGATACGCTTGCGTTGTCACATTAACACCTCCATTGAGTGTACGGTCACGCCGCGGCGGCCAAGAACCGCGCGGCCATTTTGCGAAAGTTGAGTGGGCCCCTTCAGCGCCTCCTCGATGGCAGCTCTCTGGGCCCTCAGCTTCCCACCAGGCCCTGTTTGATCATCACCAGCGCCGGGTCCGGGCCCTTATAGCCGATCAGATACTCCATGCGGATCGGTGCAAAGCACTCGTAGAAGACGACATCTTCCTCGCTCAACTTGCGAAAGCCATGGACCACGTTCGAGTTGACGATGAGCAGGGCGCCGGGGCCGACCTCCTGCTCCTCGTCGCCCACTTTCGCCCAAAGGCGGCCCTGGGCCACCAGCATAATCTGCTCGGCTTCATGCCTGTGCGCCGGAATGGTGACCTCGCCCTGGTAGGTAATGCGGGTCATCATGACCTTCTCGCCGCACACGGCCTGGCGGAGAACGCCGGGAACATAGGGGTAGGCCGGGAACTCATCCCACGTGGTGATTTGTGACATGTCATCCTCCTGATGTGATGATAGCCTGTGCACTATCCTGAGCAGCGGCCTCCTGCAGGCTGCCCTGGATGGTCTCGAGGTGCTGCCGCATGATGGCAGCAGCCGCCTCCGGGTCCCGGCGCGCCAGTGCCTCCACGATGGCCAAGGTGATCTTGAACCGACTGGGACCGCACCCCGGACAGGGTTGCGGTTCGCCTGCGGCTGGCCGTGCCCAGCCGGGTCAAGCTATCCATGATGCGCGCGATGATCTGGTTGTGGGCCGCCGCGCTGATGATCTGGTGCAGCTCGAGGTCGGCCGTCAGAAAAGACCTCGGGATCGTCAACATGCGCGGCGGCGCGACTGACGCAAGCACGCAACCGGGCCAATTCCTCGTCGGTCGCGCGGGTCGCCGCCGCAGCCGCGAGGCCGGGTTCCAGCATCTGACGTGCTTCCAGCAGTTCCGCGAAGGTCGAATCGTCGAGGGCAAAAACAAAGTCGAGATGCTCGATCAGCACCTCAGGCTTGAGGGAGCTGACGTAGGTGCCCGAACCCTGGCGGATTTCCACGATGTTCAGCATGGCAAGTGCCCGCAAGGCCTCGCGTAGCGAAGGGCGGCTGACTTGCATCGTAGCCGCAAGGTCCCGCTCAGAGGGCAGCTTGTCGCCCGGTCGCAGCTTGCGCTCGGCGATCAGTGAAAGCAGGCGCGCTGCGATGCGTTCGGGGAGCACATCACGGGCGACTATACCATAGGTTGGGGCCGTGGAACCAGGCTCTGACACAGCATACACCTCCGGGGTTGAGTCGACTGTGTTCATTCATTTCTAGAACGCAAGGGGGGCGCATCGACACCCGTAGTCAGCGCCGCAGCTGCACGCTTGCGCGCCAGCTCCGGCAGCCTGGCCAGCCCCTGCCGGATGAGCGTTTGGGCCACGCCTTCAGCAAAGCGCGGGCTCATGCCAGCCAGGGGACCGCTGATCTGGGCATCTCCCTGGTAGACGATGCGTGTCTGCTGCCCCTGGGGCTGCAGAGAGAAACTTGCCTGGCCGGCCACACCTCCGGTCGGCCCACTCGCCTCACCCTGGAACTTGCAGAAGTTGGGCGCCTCGAATTCCAGCAGCTTGACCCAGGTCTCGTAGGAGCCTGCGATACCCGGGACGCGGAGCGTCATGCGGGCCCGGTACTCGTCGGGCGCCACCTGAACCACGTCTTCGCAGCCCGGCAATAGCTCAAGCAAGGTGCTTGGGTCGAAGACAAGCGGCCAGATCGCGTCGGACGCAGCATCGATAAGGGACTGTCCGTTGACTTTCATTTGAGTGCAATATCGGGAGATGAGAATTGGTCAGACCACTTGACCGCCAGAGCGAATTTAGCACGCTTCACCCCGCCTGTCAACCCCTTTGAGCGAAACTTTAAGGTGAAGTCATGTTGAGCGTCAAGTGCGAGTCAAATGAGTTCGCCCCGTATGACAGCCATCATAGCCGCCACCATCCCGCCGCACTACAATGAACTGACATTGCCGTCGTCAAGACATCCGACGCGCTTAACAAAGAAACCCCACACAGCGGTGGGGTTCTTCATTATCAGGCGGAGAGGGTGGGATTCGAACCCACGATCCCTTTCGAGGATACGCGTTTTCGAGACGCGCGCACTAGGCCAACTATGCGACCTCTCCGTAGATGTCTGCAATCATAGCATACGACCAACCCGGCGGCAAGAAAAGGGCTCTTATCATGAAGGATAAACTCGCAGAACTCCGAGCGATGCGCGCCAAGGCGAAGCTGGGCGGAGGTCAGAGCCGCATCGACGACCAGCATTCCCGCGGCAAGCTCACTGGACGCGAACGCATTGATGCGCTGGTGGACTCCGGCACGTTCCAGGAACTGGGCCGGCTGGCCACCCACAACTTCAGCGATTTCGGCATGGCTGAGAAGCGCTATCCCGGCGACGGCGTTGTCACAGGGTTTGCAAAAATCGACGGCCGGCGCGTCGCCCTCTACGCCCAGGACTTCACTGTCCTCGGCGGATCGTTCTCTGAAGTCCAGTCCCAGAAGGTCTGCAAGATCATGGAGCTGGCCATGGAGAGCGGCATCCCCGTCGTGGCGCTGCTCGACTCGGGCGGCGCGCGCATCCAGGAGGGTGTCCGCAGCCTGGCGGCGTACGGTGAGCTGTTCGTGCGCAACGTTATGGCCTCCGGCGTTGTGCCCCAGATTTCCGTCCAGATGGGACCTTGCGCGGGCGGCGCGGTTTACTCCCCCGCGCTGACAGACTTCGTGGTGATGGTCCGCAAGACCAGCTATATGTTTATCACCGGGCCTGACGTGATCAAAGCCGTTACGGGCGAGCATGTCGACTTCGACACCCTGGGCGGCGCGGTGGCGCATAACGTCCAATCGGGCGTCGCTCATTTTGCGGCTGACGATGAGGCGGCGGCGTTTCGTCTTATCAAGGAGATCCTCTCCTATCTGCCCCAAAATAACAGCGAGGACCCGCCCCGCGTTCAGCCATACGACGACCCGGGCCGCCGCGACGACATGCTCGACCACCTCATACCCGAGGACTCCAGCCAGCCATACGACATGCGACAGGTCATTGCCAGCGTCTTCGACCGGGGCAGCTTTCTCGAAGTGCACGCACATTACGCGAAGAACGCGCTGATCGGCCTGGCCCGGCTCGATGGCTTCCCGGTCGGCGTGGTGGCCAACCAGCCCATGACCCTGGCCGGCGTTCTCGACATTGATTCCTCCGACAAGATCGCACGCTGGGTGCGCTTCTGCGACGCGTTCAACCTGCCGGTCATCACCTTCGTCGATACACCGGGATATATGCCGGGCGTTGCCCAGGAGCATGCCGGAATCATTCGCCACGGCGCAAAGGTCATCTATGCCTACTGCGAGGCAACGGTGCCCAAAATCAGCGTTGTGATCCGCAAGGCGATGGGTGGCGCGTACATTGCCATGAGCAGCAAGCAGATGCGCACCGATCTGGCCTACGCATGGCCCACCGCCGAGATCGCAGTCATGGGTCCGGAGGGCGCGATCAACATCCTCTACCGCGATGAGCTCAAGCGGGCCGAGAATCCCAATGAGCTTCGAAAGAAGCTGCTGCAGGATTACGTGGACCGCTTCCACAACCCCTACGCAGCCGCAGATATGGGCCAGATCGACGAGGTGATCGAGCCGAGCTACACCCGCCTGCGCCTCGTCAACGCGCTCGAGATCCTGCGCTCCAAGGTGGCCAGCAATCCGCCGAAGAAGCACGGCTTGATGCCGGTGTGAGCATAGAGGTAGTCGCGTGAACCCAACCGTCGGAGAACTCCTTCAATCGGGGCTGACCATCACCGTTCTGGGAATGGGGCTGGTGTTTGCCGCCCTGGTGCTCCTGTGGGGCTTGCTTCGCCTCCTTTCAACCGTTTTCCAGGACAAGGTGGAACCGCCGCCACAGATCAGCACAGCCCTCGATGAAGCCGAGGCGGCCGAGGTGCGGGCCGCGCTGGAAGCCGCTGCAGCCTTGACCGAGGAACGCGGCCAGGTCGCGGCGCTGGTGGCAGGGGCGTTGCTGGCGAACGCGCTGCCTTTACTCTTCGAGGCGCCCACCGGCCCCGCTTTCGAGCACGGCCGCACTGCGCCCTCCTGGGTGACAGGTAACCGGGCGCGGGCGCTGAGTTCATGGCAGCCTCCGCGCACACCCGAACCGAATCCACACCAGGGCACGGAATGATGCCGTTAATACGAGAAAGGGAAGTCCTGTGCCAACCTTCGATGTGATGATCCAGGGCAAGAAATACCATGTCGAGATCCCTGACCCCGGCGCCACCCCGCTGCAGGTCATTGTCGACGGGGAGCCGTTCGATGTGGAGGTGTCGGGCACCGAGTCCACAGTCCACGCCGACCCTCCGCGCGGCGGCGCCCCGGCCCGCGCCCGAGCCCCCCAAGCTGCCACCCCTGCCGAACGTGAAGGTCGCCCGGCCTGCGGCGCCCAGCGGCCCAAGCGGCGGACACGACATCCTCTCGCCGATGCCGGGCACGATTCTGTCTATAGAGGTTAAGGTCGGTGAAGCGGTCGAGTCCGGCCAGGTCGTCGCCGTGCTCGAAGCGATGAAGATGAAAAACCCGATCCGCGCCAACTTCGACGGGACCGTGAGTGAGATCGCGGCGACCCCTGGCCAGGCCGTGGCCTACGGTGACGTGTTGGTCCGACTGGCCTGAAGGGGGCAGCCATGAGCATCGGTTGGGACACTCTGCTGTCCATTTTCGCCGGGTTGGGAGAGCTGACCTGGGCCAACGTGCTGATGATCGCGGTCGGCGCGGTGCTCATCTACCTGGCCATCGCCAAAGA
Source organism: uncultured Chloroflexia bacterium (assembly GCA_963774265.1). GTDB lineage: Bacteria > Chloroflexota > Anaerolineae > CG2-30-64-16 > CG2-30-64-16 > JALOOB01. The sequence continues at coordinate 367,730 of CAVZDU010000002.1, forward strand.
GTACGAGCCGGTCCTGCTGATCCCCATCGGCGTGGGCGCGATCCTGGCGAACATCCCAGGCGCAGGCATGGGACTCGACCTGCGGGCCATCATGGCCGGCGAACCCCAGGAAGGCAGCGTCTTCTACGCGCTGTACAAAGCAGGCATCGAGACCGAGCTCTTCCCGTTGATCCTCTTCATCGGGATCGGCGCCATGACCGACTTCGGACCGCTGCTGTCGAACCCGCGGATGGTGCTGGTCGGCGCAGCGGGCCAGTTCGGCATCTTCGCCGTCCTGCTGCTCGCGCTGGCGACCGGCCGTTTCTCCCTGCCCGAGGCCGCGTCGATCGGCATCATCGGCGCCATCGACGGCCCGACCAGCATTTTCGTCGCATCCAAGCTGGCGCCGCACTTGCTGGCGCCCATCGCCGTCTCTGCGTATACCTACATGAGCCTGGTGCCGATCATTCAGCCGCCCATCATGCGCCTGCTCACGACGAAGGCCGAGCGCCGGATCCGCATGCCGTATATCGAGCGCCCGGTCAGCAAGCGCGCTCGCATCATCTTCCCCCTGGTGGTCACCCTTCTGACCGGCTTCCTGGCGCCCCAGGCCAGCCCCCTCATCGGCACGCTGATGTTCGGGAACCTGATGCGCGAGTCGGGCGTGGTGGACCGTCTGGTCAAGACCGCCGGCAACGAGCTAGCGAATATCGCCACCATCTTCCTGGGCATCACGATCGGTGCGACCATGGTCGGCGACGTCGTTCGCCAACGTTCAGACGCTCATCATCCTGGTCCTGGGCATCCTGGCCTTTGCGCTGGACACCGCAGCCGGCGTGCTGTTCGGCAAGCTGCTCAACGTGCTCACGCGCGGCAAATTCAACCCGCTTGATCGGCGCGGCGGGCATCAGTGCATTCCCGATGGCTGCGCGGGTCGTCAATCGCGTGGGTCTCGAGGAAGATTATGACAACTTCCTGCTGATGCACGCGATGGGCGCAAACACTGCCGGTCAGGTGGCTTCGGTCCTGGCCGGCGGCATTGTGCTGGCAATCATGACAGGAATCTAGCTATGCCAATTCTGACTCGCATCAAGCCTTCAGAGTATCACGACTCGATCACCCTCATGCAGGCAGCGGCCGCGCTCCTGGACATGCCTGGGATTACGGATGCGGCCGTGATCATGGGCACCCCCGCGAACCACGAGATCGTCTCGGGCGCGGGATTGCTGACGCCGGAGGCCGCGGCGACGCGGCCGGACGATCTGGTCATCATCGTCAAAGCTGCCGATGATGCGGCCGGCCAGGCCGCGCTGGCGAAAGCTGAGGAAATCCTGTCGCGGCGGGCCGAACGCACGGAGGCGAATTCAGCGCGCCCCAAGTCGCTGGCATCAGCCATCGCGGCCGATCCCCGGGCGAACCTGGCGGTGATCTCGGTCGCAGGCCGCTATGCCGCACAAGAAGCGCGCACCGCGCTCGAAGCCGGGTTGCACGTGCTCCTCTTCTCGGACAACGTGCCCCTGGAAGACGAGATCAGCCTCAAGGAGCTGGCAGCAAGCAAGGGCTTGCTGTGCATGGGGCCGGACGCCGGCACCGCGATCATCAACGGCGTCGCGCTGGGGTTTGCGAACGCAGTCCCGCGCGGCAGCATCGGGTTGGTCAGCGCAGCGGGCACCGGGCTGCAGGGGGTGACCTCCGGAATTGCACGCCGCGGCGTGCGCGGCGCCGCGAGCGGCGCGGGCGTGTCGCAGGCCATCGGCACGGGCGGCCGCGACCTGAGCGAGGCGGTCGGCGGCAAGATGATGCTCCAGGGGCTGAAGATGCTCCAGGAGGACCCCGAGACAGAGGTGATTGTCCTCATCTCGAAGCCGCCTGCCCCGGCGGTTGCCCAGAAGGTGCTCGGCGCGATCACCAAGGCCAAGCCCACAGTCGTGTGTTTCCTCGGCGCAGACCTAGGCGCGATCGAGAAGGCCGGCGCACTCCCAGCGACGACACTGACGCAGGCGGCTGTGATCGCGGCCAGCCTGACCACCGGCGGCAACTACTGTGAAGCGTTGATGGGTTTGGAAGACTTCAGTCAGGATCTGATCCCCCTGGCTGAAGGCGAGCGCAGGAAGCTCGCTCCAGGCCAAACTGCGCTGCGCGGCCTCTTCGTCGGCGGCACTTTCTGCTACGAGGCCCAGCTCCTGCTCAAGAACCTGCCCGAGCCGGTGCACAGCAACGCGCCGCTGATCGAGGCGAACAAGCTGGGGGCTGAGACATACAAGCACACGATCATCGACCTCGGTGAGGACGAATTCACTCAGGGACGCCCGCATCCGATGATCGACCCGACGCTGCGAAACCGGCGCATCACCCAGGAGGCAGGGGATCCCTCTGTCGGGGTGATCCTGCTCGACTTCGTGCTCGGCTATGGCAGCCACATCGACCCTGCTGGCGCAGCGCTGGAGGCAATTCGCCAGGCGCAGCGAACTGCGCGGGAGGCCGGCCATAACCTGGTCTTCGTCGCTTCAGTCTGCGGCACGGAGGCCGATCCCCAGCGCCTGAGCGACCAGGAGGCGAAGCTGCGCGGGGCTGGCGTGATCGTCCTGCCCGACAATGCGTCGGCTGCGAGACTGGCGGGCTTGATCAGCCAGGGATTGGACGAAGCCTGAAAGGATGACCGACATGGACCTGTTCCGCCAACCCTTGAAGCCGATCAACGTCGGCCTGGAATCGTTCTACGAAAGCATGGTCAGCCAGGGGCGCCGGCCGTCGCTGTGGACTGGCGGCCGCCGCTCGAGGGCTACGTCGAGATGCTGCGCACACGCGACGGGGTCGACATCGAGGCGGCCAACGCCGAGGCCTTCGCGCGCATCACCGCGGGCCGCCCGATGCTCGTCGGCATGGGCATGGCACAGCGACGTGATCCCCGGCTTCGCGCCGGCGCACGGCGCGGATGCTGATCACGCACAGCGGGCCGCCGATCGCGTGGGAGCGCATGTGCGGCCCGACGCGCGGCGCAGTCATGGGCGCGCTGATCTACGAAGGGCTGGCCGAGACGCCCGAAGACGGCCGCGGCCCTGGCCGCGTCCGGCGAGATCGAGTTCGCACCCTGCCATCACTACGGCGCGGTCGGGCCGATGGCGGGCATCATCAGCCCATCGATGCCGGTGTTCATCGTCAAGAACGAGGCATTCGGCAACGTCGCCTACGCCACGCAGAACGAGGGGCTGGGCAAGGTGCTGCGCTACGGCGCGTACGGGCCCGGAGGTGATCCGCCGGCTCAAGTGGATGGAGACGGTGCTCTACCCAGCGCTCAAGGCGGCGCTGGAGGTCAGCGGCCCGATCGATCTGCGCAGCATGACCGCACAGGCGCTGCACATGGGCGACGAGTGCCACAACCGCAACAAGGCCGGCACTTCGCTCTTCATCCGGCTGATCGCGCCGGCGCTGGTGGAGGCGGTGAAGGATCGCGGCAGTCGTTGCCGAGGTGCTGCGCTTCATCGACGGCAACGACCACTTCTTTCTGAATCTCTCGATGCCGGCGATGAAGGCAATGCTGGCTGCCCGCCGAAAACATCCCCGGCTGCACGGTCGTGACCATGATGGCGCGCAACGGGACGGATTGGGGCATCCGCGTCAGCGGCACGGGCGACCGCTGGTTCACCGCGCCCGCGCCGTTGGTCGCAGGGCTCTGGCTGCCCGGCTTCACCGCGGCCGACGCCAACCCGGACATCGGCGACAGCGCGATCACCGAGACGGGCGGGATCGGCGGGTTTGCGCTGGCCGGCGCGCCGGCCATCGTCAAGTTCGTCGGCGGCACGCCGGCCGACGCGCTGAACGCGACGCTGGAGATGTACGAGATCACGCAGGGCGAACACACCGCGTTCACGATCCCCGGCGCTCAATTTCCGCGGCACGCCCGTCGGCATCGACGTGCGCAAGGTGATGCGCACCGGGATCACGCCGCGGCTGAACACCGGCATCGCACACCGGGAGCCGGGCGTGGGCATGGTGGGCGCCGGGCTGGTGTAGGCGCCGAAGGGGTGTTTTGTGGCCGCGTTTGAGGCGCTAAAAGCGATCTGACCGCCCATCTTGTGATACATTTCTCGCATTGAGTGCTTGCACAATCCGGCAAAGCTGTGTATAGTGTCACCATGCACATGAAAAACAACCGGTTCTCCTGGCTGTTCCTCGTGCTGGTTACCATCATCATGCTTAGCCTGGCCCCAGCCGCACAAGCGGCAGGTCGTGGCGCGCCGCTTCCGCCCTCCGGCGGAAAATACACCGTGCGCGTCAACGACACCCTATGGGACATCGCCGCCAGGTACGGCATGACCGTAGCACAGTTAACAGCCGCGAACCCAGGCGTCAACCCGGCGGCCCTCCGCCCCGGCCAGATCCTGACAATCTCCTCTGCAAGATCGCAAGTTTCCGATACCGTTCCCGAAGCTCCCTGCGCCGTCTATGCCGTAATGCCCAATGACACCTTGTGGGACATTGCCGCCAATTACGGCCTGACGCTCGACGATCTGCTCGCCGCAAATCCCGGGGTCGATCCCAAGCGCCTCATGGTGGGGCAGGAACTGACGATTCCAGGCATCAGTCAAGACATGCTCTCGGCCCAGACGACCGCGGCGCCAGCACCCGGAGGGGAGGTAGCCCCTGCAGCCGAAGCCGCACCTGCTGCCGAGGCAGCGCTTCCGGTCGCGGCAGCACCTGCAGCCGAGGCGGCAGCGGCGCCCGGCGTGGGGGCTGCTCCTGCGGCCGCGCCGGAAGTCAGCCCAATGGCCCAGGAGATGCTGAACCGCATCAACGAGAAACGCAGCGCGGGTGGACTTGCCGCGCTGACATGGAATGGCCAATTGGCCGCCGCGGCGCAAGCACACGCAGAGGATTGCGCCACAAGAAACCGCGGCAGCCACGTAGGTTCGGACGACGCGCGGCTTGCCGCACGGCTCCAGCGCGCGGGCTATGCCCCGAGCTGGTCCGGCGAGAACTGGGCCAATGCCCGCAGCGTCGAGCGAGCCATGCAGATGTGGTGGAACGAGCCACGCGGCGCAGATCCGCACGTGCAGAACATCATGGCCCGCCGCGCAACGGAAATCGGCATCGGAGTCGCCCGGGGCGCCTGGGGCATTTACTTCATCGCCGATTTTGGGAGCCAATGATAAGGAGGCATACAGTAATGAAGCTCATCGATCTCACCATCCCTCTGGGCATCGGCACGCCGGCCTGGCCCACCTATGAGCCGCTGCAGGTCAAGTACTTCAAGCGGCTGGCGCCCAACGGCGCGAACGGCCAGCTGCTCACCCACTCGAACCACCTCGGCACCCACCTGGACGGCGAAATCCACTTCTACACGCCCGGCAAGGACATTGCCAGCCTGGATATGGACTTCCTGGTCGGCCCGACGGCCATCGTGGATCTCTCGGACGTCTGCGGCAACTACGATATCTACACGTCGCAGATGATCGAGGAGCGGGTCGAGGTGCGCGAGGGCGACATCCTGATCATCCACACCGGCTACCATCACTTCGGCTGGGACATGCCCACGGCCGACGAAATCCGCTACATGGTGCAGCATCCGGGCCCGGACCGGGAGTTCTCGGTCTGGGCGAAGCAGAAGGGCATCAAGTGGATCGGCGTGGACTGCGGCAGCGCGGATCATCCGATGAACACGATCATCCGCCAGTGGATGCCGCGCCAGGCCAAGGAGGCCGACGCTCACTTCCAGAAGAAATACGGCGTCGAGCCTGGCCGAACGCTTCGACGATTCCAAGTACCAGCTCATGCACATCGAGATGTTCCCCGATCACATCATCCACGCGGAGTGCATCGGCGGCGAGATCGACCTGCTGCTGAACCGCCGGGTGACCGTCGGCTTCTTCCCCTGGCGCTTCGTGGACGGCGAGAGCAGCATCGGACGCTGCGTGGCCTTCGTCGAGGATGACGAGTACGAAGAGCTGATGGCGAAGAAGGCGGCGCTCAAGACCACGAAGTTCGGCGACGCATTCAATCCGGCGCACGTGGAGCGGATCAATGCGTTGACGCGGACGTAGGCAGCGAGCGAAGAGGAAGAAGGAAAAAGGAAGAAGGAAGAGGGAAGATGCAACGCTTCACCGCAGCCTGCGCACAGTTCGCCATTGCGCCGATGGACATCACGGCCAATGTCGCGAAATCGGTCGCGTGGACGCGCCGGGCGGTTGAGGAATCCGGCGCGCAGCTCGTCGTACTCCCTGAGACCATCACCACCGGCTTCGTCCCCCGTGTGGGCCCGGGCGATCTTTGGGATCTGGTTGACACGTTGCCCGGACGCCTGTTCGAGCCACTGCAGTCCGCGGCGCAGGAGTTGGGGATCTATCTGGCGTTCGGAACCTACGAACGCGGGCTGACACGCGGCGTCGTGTACAACTCGGCCGCGCTGCTCGGGCCGGGCGGCGACATCCTGGGGGTCTACCGCAAGACCCATCTCTTCCCTACCGAACGGATCGGTCCCCGCCGCGATCCAGCCGACCCCAACAGTGCCAATGGCTGGTCGACGCCGGCCGATGACCCGGTGGTGGTCGAAACCCCGCTGGCCAACATCGGCCTCACCATTTGCTTCGACGGCGACTTCCCGGAGCTGTATCGCGCGGAAGCGCTCATGGGCGCCGAGGTGATCATCCGCACCAGCGCGTTGCTCCGTTCTTTCGAGATCTGGGAGTTGACCAATCGAGCCCGCGCTTATGACAACCACGTCTACCTGATTGGCTGCAACTACGTTGGACCCGATGCTGGCGGTAACTACTACTTCGGTCACAGCATGATCGTCAATCCCATTGCTCAAAAACTGGCCCAGGCGCGCGGCACCGAAGAGGTTTGCTTTGCCGAGCTCGACCCGGACCCGCTCAAGCACATCACCTACGGCACGGTCAGCCCAATGATCTTCGAACACCTGCGGGAGCGCAACCTGGCTGCCTATCGGAACATCCTGACACCGGGTGAAGGCGCGTTTCAGCCAGCAAAGAGATAGTCCATGCAGCCACTGGATGGTATCCGCGTCATTGACCTGACCGAGGCTTTGGCCGGGCCGATCTGCACGATGATGCTCGGTGACCTGGGTGCGGACGTGGTCAAGATCGAACGGCCCGGCACGGGCGACATGTCGCGCGGCTGGGCGCCACCCTTCGTCGGCCCGGAGAGCGCCTACTTTCTCAGCGTCAACCGCAACAAACGTAGCTTGACCCTCAATCTGCGCGAGCCAGAGGCGCGCACCGTCCTCCAGAGGCTGGTCGGTCAGGCGGACGTGTTCGTCGTCAACCAGCCGCGACTCGACTCGCTGCAGCGGCTGGGCGCGGACCCGGACACGCTGTGCACGATCAACCCGCGGCTGGTGTATTGCGCGGTCAGCGGCTACGGAATGACCGGCCCTTACGCCGGGCAGGCCGGCTACGACATCCTGGCCCAGGCCGCCTCAGGTCTGATGGCGCTCACCGGCGAGCCGGGTCAGGGGCCCATCCGTTACCCTGTCCCGCTGAGCGACGCGTCCGCGGGACTGAACAGCGTCATCGGGATCCTGTCAGCGTTGCTCGCCCGCACGGTTTCGGGCCGGGGCCAGTTCGTGGATGTTGCGCTGCTCGACAGCCAGGTCGCCTGGCTCACCAATATCGCTGGCGCTTTCTTTGCCACCGGGGTCCGGCCTCCCAAGCTGGGCAACGCGCATCCCAATATCGTGCCCTACCAGCCGTTCCAGGCGCGGGACAAGCACTTTATCGTCGCGGTGGGCAGCGAGCGGCTTTGGGAGCGCTTCTGTCAGGTCCTGGGCATCACCGAAACCATCGGCCGTGACCCGCGCTTCGCGACCAACGCCGACCGGTTGCGCCATCGCGACGAGTTGGTATCCGAGCTGGCGCGCATCTTTGAAACGCAGGATGCTGAGCATTGGCTCGTACGGCTCAAGGCAGCTGATATTCCGGCCGGGCCCATCAATGAAGTGGACGAGGCGCTCACCGATCCGCACGTGCTGGCGCGCGGGATGGTCGTCGAGATGGAGCATCCGGCGGCTGGACCAGTGCGTTCGCTCGGCACTCCGGCCCATCTCCGAGATACGCCGGCTACCTATCGACTGCCCCCGCCCACGCTGGGGCAGCATACGATCGAGATTCTGGCACACCTGGGGTACTCGCAGGCGCAGATCGAGCAGCTTGAGAAGCAAGGGGTGGTCTGATCGCCCCGGAAAATCGCCAGTTGACACTGCCCCGCGGCGATGCTATACTGGCCCTCGCCGGTAATCTTGAGGCTGCTCCGAGTTTGTTCCACACCTGTCCGAAATCAGTTCGAGCGGACTGAGCCACAACCTGACATCGGAGTCATCATGACGGTCGTCCAAGCTGAGGTACGGCGCAGTGCCTATTACGACTCCATTGTCCTCATGCAGTTGCGTGCCGCGCTTTCCGAGCTGCCCGGCGTCATCGACGCCGGCGTGGTAATGGGCACGCCAGCCAACCTCGAATTACTGACTCAAAGCAATCTCCTCCCTCCGGAGGCGCAGGGCGCCAGACCCGACGATCTGATCATCACCATCGAAGCGCACGATGAGGCCGCGGCCCGCGCGGCATTGGCGCAAGTCGACGCGCTGCTCACCCGGCGGAGATCAACCTTGCAGCAAGAGCACCGTCCGCAGAGCCTGGAAACGGCCGCGGACCTGGCGCCAGAGGCCGCCTGGGTGCTGATTTCCGTGGCCGGCCGGTACGCAGCCGGGATCGCGCGCGCCGCGCTCAACCTTGGCAAGCACGTTTTCCTGTTCAGTGACAACGTCCCGGTCGAGGACGAGATCGCACTCAAAGCGAGAGCGGCGGCTCGGGGCCTACTGGTGATGGGGCCTGACTGCGGCACCGCAATCATCAACGGGATCGGACTGGGTTTCGCCAATAAGGTGCGTCGAGGCTCAATCGGCGTTGTGGCCGCGGCGGGCACGGGTCTGCAACAGGTCACGGCGCGCATCCATCAGTTGGGCGGCGGCGTCACCCACGGCATCGGCACGGGGGGCCGTGACCTGACAGAAAAAGTCGGAGCGGTCACGTTCCGTCAGGCGCTCGACGTGCTCGCCCGCGACTCCGAAACGCGCGTCATTACCCTGGTGTCCAAGCCGCCTGCGCCAAAGGTTGCGGAAGAGATGCTGTCGCTGGCCCGACTGGCGCCGAAACCAGTCGTGGTGAACTTCATCGGGCGTGCCGCGTCGACTTGGCAGATAGACAATCTTCACTTCGCAACAGGGCTCGACGATGCAGCGCGGTTGGCGGTGGAGTTGACGACCAGGGACTGGCCGGCAGCCCTTCCGGGAGACAAAGCCGGGAGATCAGGTTCGGGACAGGGGGGAGATTTCGCACCTGGCCAGCGCTACCTGCGCGGGCTTTACTCCGGAGGCACCCTGGCCTACGAGGCGCAATATCTCCTCCAGGACTACCTGCCGCAGGTCTGGGCCAACGCACCGCTCGACAAAGCCAACCGGATACCCAACTCCCTGGTGAGCCAGCAACACACGATCATTGACCTGGGCGAGGACGAATTCACCGTGGGCCGGCTGCACCCCATGATGGATAACGAGCTGCGTATCCTCCGGCTGAGCCAGGAGGCCGCCGATCCGGAGACAGCCGTGATCTTGCTGGATGTGGTGCTCGGCTATGGCTCGCACCCCGACCCCGCAGGCGAGCTGGCCCCCGTGATCGCCGGCGCGAAGGCAGCAGCCCAGGCTGCTGGCCGTCACCTCGAGATCGCCGCGGTCGTCACCGGCACGGACGAAGACCCGCAGAACTTCAGCAGTCAGATCGAGCAGTTGCGCGCCGCCGGCGCCTGGGTAGATGCCAGCAACGAGGCGGTCGTGCGCTATGCAGGCCGGATCTTGCGGACACTAAATCCCCAGTCCCGCGTACCGGATCGCCAACAACCCGTAGACCTGGCCACCCTGCAAAGAAACCTCTCCGCCATCAACGTCGGCCTGGAGTCTTTCGCCGAGAATCTGATCGCCCAGGGCGCGCAGGCCATCCAGGTGGACTGGAGGCCGCCCGCCGGGGGGAACCAGAAGCTGATGGGGATTCTGGAGCGAATGAAGAGGAGCTAGCACAGAACTATGATAGACATCGAGCTGGCCAATCGCACAACCGTCGAACGCATGATGGAGGCCCGGCCGGTACTGATCGGAGTGGGCCTTGCGCGGGACGTGATCCCCGGGATGCGGGACAACCTGCTGCTGCACGCGGGACCGCCGGTCACCTGGCAGCGCATGGCCGGCCCGATGAAGGGCGCGGCCGTGGGCGCACTGATCCTCGAGGGCAAGGCAAACGGTTGGGACGACGCGGAGGCGCTGATCGCATCAGGCGCGATCGAGTTCGAGCCGTGCCACCATCACTCAGCCGTGGGCCCAATGGCGGGCCTCATCTCGCCTTCGATGATGGTCTATATCGTGGAGGATCAAGCCTCGGGTCCGGGCGGCGCACGCGCCTTCTCAGGCATCAACGAAGGCCGCGGGAAGGTGCTGCGCATGGGCGCGTACAGCGAGGACGTGCTGGCCCGTCTGCGCTGGCTAAACGAGGTGATGGCGCCCGTGTTGGATGCAGCAATCCGGCGATCTGGCGATCGCGGGAGCGGGGGCATCGATATGCGCGCCCTGCTGGCGCAATCGCTCCACATGGGGGATGACGGCCACAACCGGATGCAGGCCGGCTCGCTGCTCTTTCTCAAAAGCCTGGACCCCTTCATAACCAGGGTCGCGCCCTCCCCAGAGATCGCCTCCGACATCCTGCGGGAAATCGGCGACAACCCTTTGGCGGTTCTGAACGCGGGCATGGCGGCGTGCAAGCTCATGACCCTGGCCGGGCATGGGATTGCCGGCAGCACCATCGTCACCACGATGAGCCGCAACGGCACCGACTTTGGCATCCGTGTCAGCGGTCTGGGTGACCGCTGGTTCACTGCCCCGGCCGGCAAGGTGAAGGCGCTATATTTCTCCGAGTTCACCGAGGCCGACGCCAACCCTGACATCGGCGACAGCACCATCACCGAGACGTCCGGCATCGGCGGGTTCGCCATGGCCTCGGCGCCGGCTATCGTCCAGTTCATCGGCGGCTCGGCCCACGACGCGGTGAACACCACACTCGAAATGTACGAGATCACCTACGCCGAGCACAAATACTTCACGATGCCGCCCCTGGATTTTCGCGGCACCCCGACCGGCATCGATATCCGCAAGGTGGTGGAAAAAGGGATTCTGCCCCGCGTCAACACCGGCGTCGCGCATCGGGAGCCGGGCATCGGCCAGGTGGGCGCGGGCATCGTAACCGCGCCGATGAGTGTATTCGAGGATGCGTTGGTGGCGTACGCGGAGGAGTACGGGTATTAGGAAGGAGCGCCCCGTGGGTTTCACCACCTTTCGTAGATCGACCGCAATCGGAAACCATCGACGCTGAAAGGATCGACGTACATGAACCGGGATCAATTCATCACCATGATGGCAAACGCCAAACTCTACGATCTCACCCAGGATTGCGGCATCTTCACGCCTCCGTGGCCCGGAGAGAAGTCGCTTGAAGTGCACTTTTTCAAGCGGGTCACTGGCGCCTATGGGGGCGGTCAGGGCGCGAACGGGCAGATCCTTAACTGGAGCAACACCGTCGGCACACACCTTGTGGGCGAGCGGGCGTTCCACTCCGGCGCGCGCGCGCTCTCCGATGTCCCGTTGACTGATGTGTGTGGGCCGGGTGTCGTCGTGGACATCTCGGACCTCGTGTCAGACTACAGCCTCTACACTCCGGAGATGATCACGAGCCGGGCAGCTGTCAGGCCTGGCGACATCCTGATCATCAACACCGGGTATCATCGCTACTCGTGGGATCAACCGGATGTCCTCAACCCGGATGCGCAGGGCGGCGTCGAGTCCAAGGAGTTCGGCTTCCTGGTGCGCCATCCCGGTCCATCGCCCGACTTCTTCAGGTGGGCCCTGGAAATGAAGCTGAAGGTAGTAGGCGTCGACTGCGGGTGCGCCGAGCATCCCATGAACACACCCATCCGCCGGATGCACGACAACCATTTCCGGCTGGCCGAGGCCAAGCTGCAGCAGGAGTACGGCACGACCTGGGATGAGATGTTCCCCCAGGACGAGTACTACGAGCTCACTCATGTCACCATGCCCAAGGCCCATTTGCTCCTGGCCGAATGCATCGTGGGCGAAATCGACAAGATCAAGAACCAGCGGGCCTGGATTGCCATTATGCCGATCCCCTTTATGGAGGTTGAGACGGCATGGGCACGCGTGGCCGCCTATCAGGCGCCTGATGGCGTCAGCGAGGACGAGTTCTTCTCGGCCATGGCATCCGCCGAGATGCTGGACATGACGATCCCATTCAGCGTTCAGACGCCGCAGTGGGCCAACTACGTACCCCTCACCGTTAACTACACCAAGCGGGTTGGCGGGCAACACTTCGGCATGGGCCGCAATGGCTCCATCTGCAATGCCAGCATCCACCTCGCCACGCACATGGACGGCGAGAAGCACTTCTGGCCCGCGGGCCGCAGCATCGGCCAGGTCCCGTTGAGCGAGTGGGTGGGCCCCGGCGTCATTGCCGATATTTCGCATCTTGTGAGCGATTCCAGTGTTTATACGCCGCAGATGATCGAGTCGGTCGTGGACGTGCGGCCGGGCGATATCCTGATCACCAAGACCGGCTGGCACCGATACGGCTGGATCAGCCCGGATTCGGACGAATTTCGATACATGATCCGGCACCCGGGCCCGTCCCCCGACTTCGCCCACTGGTGTGTCGAAAAGCAAATCAAGTGGCTTGGCGTAGATGCGGTGAGCCAGGATCATCCAATGAACACGATACAGCGGCTCTGGCACCCAAAGACCTTCGCCGAGGCAAACGCCAAGCTGATACGCGACTTTGGCAAGGACTGGGACGAGATGTTCCCGCTGGATAAGTTCTACCAGGATACACACCTTAACTTGTTTCCCAAGAAGATCGTCCACGCCGAGAATCTGGGCGGCGATATCGCCAAGGCGACGAGCGGCCGCTACTACATCGGCTGTTACCCGCAGAAGGTCATGGAGGCGGAGTCGATGTGGGGACGGTTCGTGGCGTGGCGTGAAGGAGAAGCTGCCTAGATGAAACCAGCTCCCTTTGCGTATTACGCCCCCAGAAGCCTTGACGAGACCCTGGTTCATCTGGCTGAGTTGGGGTACTCCGGCAAAGTCCTCGCCGGTGGCCAAAGCCTGATCCCGGCCATGAACTTCCGCCTCGCACAACCGGGTGCTCTGGTCAATCTGAACACGGTCCCCGAGCTATCGTATATTCAGGTTGCGGCCGGCGGCGGAGTGCTGATCGGCGCGATGACGCGTACCAGCACCGTCGAGCACGACCCCTTGATCGCGCAGCGCGCCCCCTGCTGACTGAATCGATACCTCACATTGCCTGGGCACAGATCCGCAACCGGGGTACGTTTGGCGGGAATGTTGCGCATGCGGACCCTGCCGGCCATCTGCCCGCCATCACTGTCACCCTGAACGCCCGCCATCATGTGCAGAGCCGACGCGGCGACCGCTGGCTCTCATCAGATGACTTCTTCACCGGCGCGTTCATGACGGCGCTGGAGCCAGACGAACTGCTGGTCGAAGTGGCCGTGCCGCCCATGCCGCCGCGCAGCGGGTGGAGCTACAAACAGGCCGCACGACAGGCCGGCGCCGAAGCGATGGTCGGCGCGGCTGCCCTGGTCAGCCTGGATGAACATGGCCGCTGCTCGCAGGCGCGCCTCTCGTACATCAGTGTAGGCGAAGTGCCCCCTCTCGCCCGCAACGCGGCCAAAGTGCTGGTTGGCGAGGCGCCCACACTTGAGGCCATCCGGGCGGCTGCCGAGGCCGCGATCTCAGACGTCGATCCGGGCGAGGACATCCACGCGACGGCTGATTACCGCCGCTTCCTCGTGCGAACGCTGACCCGACAAGTGCTCACCCAGGCATTTGAACGTGCGAGCACGGGGTATTCGATTTTGGGTTCTGAAGTCTCTCATAGTCGCCCAGACCGCGCCGCCACCCACCACCCCATACCCGATATCCAGGCCCTGAAGACCGAACCTGCCTGCCCGACTCTCCCCATCATCGTCACCGTCAACGACGTCCGTTACGAACGCACAGTCGAACCCCGCCTGCTCCTGAGTGATTTCATCCGCCATGAGCTTGGGCTCACCGGCACCCATGTCGGCTGCGAGCACGGAGTCTGTGGCACCTGCACCGTCTTGCTGGACGGACAGCCGATCCGCTCCTGCCTGACCTTCGCGGTTCAGGCCCACGGCCATAACGTCCGCACGGTGGAGGGCTTGGGGACGATCGACAACTTACACCCGCTGCAGGAAGCGTTCCGCGACGCGCACGGCCTCCAATGTGGCTTCTGCACGCCGGGCTTCTTGATGACCCTGCTGCCGTTCCTGGATGAAAACCCGAACCCATCAGAGCAGGAGATCCGTGAGGCGATCTCGGGCAACCTGTGCCGGTGCACCGGGTATCAGCACATCGTCGAGGCGGTGAGGCTGGCCGCGGAAAGGATGCCGAGATGAAGTACGTGGGTCAACGCATCAAGCGCAATGAGGATCCTCGCCTGCTGACCGGGCAGGCGCTCTTCGTGGACGATGTGCAAATCCCAGGCATGCTGCATGCCGGATTCCTGCGCAGCGACTATGCCCATGCACGCATCCGCAGCATCGACGTATCGAAGGCGCGGATGCGACCTGGCGTGGTGGCTGTCTACACCGCGGAAGACATGGGCGACTTCTGGAAACCCGGCCCCCTGCTGGTGCCCGCGCCCCACTCGATTCCCGGCCTGATCTTCAACAAACGCACGCAACTCCCCATGGCCCGCGCCGGGGATAAGGTCCGCCACGCCGGAGAGGCGCTTGCCTGTGTCATCGCCGAGAGCCGCTACATCGCCGAGGACGCGTTCCAGGACATCGAGGTTGACGTGGAACCGCTCGGGGTCGTCGCTGACCTGGAAGGCGCCCTGGAACCGGGTGCACCTCTGGTCCACGATGAGTTAGGTACGAACCTCGCCTCTTATGTCAAGCAAGAAAAGGGCGACTACGCTACTGCCCGCGCCCAGGCCGACACGGTAATCAGCCGCCGGATAGTGATCGATCGTGGGGCCGCGGCTGCGCTGGAGAACCGCGGTTACGTCTCCTGGTGGGATCCAAAAACCCAGGAGTTGACCGTTTGGGCGACCACCCAGGCGCCCATCGCCTACCGCAACGTCATCGCCGGCTTGTTGGGGCTGTCCGAGAGCCAGGTGCGGGTGATCGCGCCCTTTGTCGGCGGCGGTTTCGGCCCCAAGATTATGCTCGGCCAACCCGAGGAGCAGTTGCTTGCCTGGAGCACCCTTCGCCTGGGCCGGCCGATCAAATGGATCGAGGACCGCCAGGAGAACTTCTTGACTACCACTCAAGAGCGCATGCAAGTCCACGACGTGGAGATAGCATTGACGCGAGATGGCAAGATCCTCGGGCTGAAGGATGTCTTCATCCACGACACGGGCGCATACAACCCCTACGCCTTGACGGTCCCGCTGAACACGCAGACCCACACCATGGGGCCGTACGAGATCCCGAACTTTCACACCGAATACAGGGTGGTCTTCACCAACCGCATCATCGTCACCCCGGTGCGCGGCGCGGGCCGGCCCCAGGGCGTCTTTGTGATGGAGCGCATGCTCGATCTGGCGGCCAAAGAGCTGGGCCTGGACGTTACCGAGATCCGGGCGATGAACATGATCCGGCCCGATGAGTTCCCCCACCCACAGGGGATCATCGGCCAGGACTTCACCGAGCTCATCTACGATAGCGGCAACTTCCCTGCGACGCTGGAAAAGGCGAAGGCCCTGATCGGTTACGACCAGTTCGTACACGAGGAGCAGCCCAGGCTGCGCGCCGAGGGCAAACTCATCGGCATCGGCGTGGCCTGCTTCACTGAGGGTAGTGCCGTGGGGCCGTATGAAGGCGCCCGGGTAACTGTGGAATCGAGCGGCAAGGTGAATGTAGCGACAGGCGTCGGCACGCAGGGCCAGGGGCACTTCACGTCATTCGCCCAGATCGTGGCTGACCAGGTGGGGGTGCCGCCTTCCGACGTGCACATCACCACCGGCGACACGCAGAAGTTCCACTGGGGCACCGGCACCTTCGCCAGCCGCGGTGCGACGATTGCGGGCAACGCCATCAACGCTGCAAGTGCGAGCGTGCGCGCCAAGATCCTCAAGCTGGCCAGCAAGGTGCTCGAAACGCCGGAGCAGGAGCTGGAGATAGTCGACGGCCTCGTACGGGTGGGCGACATCCCCGAAAAATCGATTACGCTGGCTGAACTGGCGGTGAAAGCCAACCCCATGCGCGGGTCGGTGGAGCCGGGGACAGAGCCTGGCCTGGAAGCCACCTCTTACTTCGGTCCCAAATACGGCGCGACCGGCGCAGGCACGTGCGCGATGATCGTGGAAGTGGACCCCGACACGATGCTGGTAGAGATCAAGCGCTACGTGATCGCCCACGACTGCGGTACGGTGCTCAACCCGCTGATCGTCGATGGCCAGATCCACGGCGGCGTGTCGATGGGCATCGGCCAATCATTCTATGAGAAGCTGGCGTGGGATGAGAACGGCCAACTGCTTAACGCCAATCTGGGCGACTACCTGCTGCCACGCGCCACCGACATGCCGATCATGCAGATAGGCCACCTCAACACGCCATCGCCGCTCAACCCGATGGGCTCGAAGGGAGTCGGCGAGGCTGGCGCTATCCCCACGCCTGCCTGCTTTGTCCAGGCGGTGGAAAACGCGCTGATCCGATACGATCTGGAGATCCTGGAATCGCCGCTAAGCCCGAATCGGCTGTTCGAAGTAGTTCATGGCCAACCAGAAGGGATCGAGTAGATGAAGCTAGACGGCGAACACGTTTTCCACGGACCGCGTGATGCGGTCTGGGCGTTGATACGCGACCCGGAGGCGCTGGCCCAGGCGCTGCCCGGCACAGAGACCCTCACGAAGCTCAGCGAGAACGAGTACGAGGGCCGGATGAACGTGCGCATCGGCCCGGTATCCGGCGTCTTTTCCGGCAAGGTGCTGGTGTCGGACGAGGCGCCACCTGAAACCTGCACCCTCACCGCAGAGGGCAAGGGGGCGCAGGGTTTTGCCAAAGGCGTAGGTCGAATACAATTGATCGATCAGGCTGACGGCACGACGCTGATGAAGTACGAGGGCGACGTGCAGATCGGCGGCAAGCTGGCAAGCGTCGGCCAAAGGTCGCTGGACACAGTGAGCAAAAGCATGATCCGCCAGGGCCTGACCGCTCTGGACGCCGCCCTGGAAGCACGCATGGTGGCCGCCGCGGCCGGCAAGGAGGTTGCGTACCAGCCCCCGACCGAAGCCGAGTTCGCTGCGGCCGTCGCCAAAGATGTGGCCAAAGAAGTGGCCGGCGACCTGAGAGAGCGGGCAATGACCAGCCAATCTGCGCGCATGCTGTTGGTCATCATTCCGCTCGTCGTCATTCTGGTGATCATTGCGCTGATCGTGTCCAGATGATGCGGCCGATCTCAGACCCACTCGCGGGATCGAAAGGAGGTGATAACCTGCCGTTACGTCGATCGTTGTCCTAGCGTCCACCAGCGTGGCACAGATCGCAGGTCCCGCTGTCCTGGGCAGTGAGAGGAATTGGAAGCGACGCATTTCCACCCCCAAGTAAGGAAGGTAATAATGGCTGCTACCGCCACCAAGTCGAAGGTCATGGGATACCTGCCGAACGACACTCCGCCGATCGGCCAGATGATCCTTCTGGGCTTCCAGCACGTCCTCACCATGTTCCCGGCCACCGTGCTGTGCGCCATCCTGATGCATTTCCCCGTCAGCACGGTGTTGACCATCACCGGACTGGGTACGGTCATCACCCTGGTCGTCAGCAAACTGACTATCGGCACCTATATCCCCCTCTATTATGGCTCCAGCTTCAGCTACATCACAGCCGTGCTGGGCATCATGGCCGCTAAGGGCGTCACCGAGGGCACTGCACCGCCGGAGGTCGTCTCTGTGGTCACCGCCGGTTTCATCGCCACCGCCATCATCAATGTGGTGGTCGGCCTGATCATCCGCGTCACGGGCGGCAAGAAGGGTCTGGACCATGTCCTGCCCGCCATCATCACCGGCCCGGTGGCCTGCACCATCGGCATCGGCCTGGGCGCTTCGGCGCTGCAAATGGCGAGCGGCACCTGCTGCGGGGTCAGCGATCCCGGCATGCAGCTCAAGTGGTGGGCCGCGGCCATCATCACGCTGTTGGCCGCCTACATCCTGTCGGTCTACCTCCAGGGCAAGGGCTTCGTCGGCATGCTGCCAATCCTGTTGGCTGCCATCATCGGCTACCTCGTCTCCATTCCGCTCGGCCTGGTGAACTGGGGGGCGTTCGGCCAGGAGGCCTTCCTGCGGGCCCCGGTCATCACGCTTCCGCGCTTCAACGACCCGCTGACCCTCACGGCGGTTGTTGGCATCGGGATCATGGCCATCGCCACTATCCCTGAATCCACGGCGCACTTGTACCAGATCAGCCTGTACGTGGATCACCTGGCCGAAGAACAGGGCCGCAAGAAGTACGGCCTTGCGGAGTATATCGGCTTGAACCTGATACTGGACGGACTTGACGACTTTATCAACGGCCTGTTCGGCTCCACCGCCGGCACCAATTACGGCGAGAACAACTCGCTCATGGTGATCACCCGCAACTATGCCGGCCCAGCCCTGATCACTGCTGGGTTGATCGCGGTCGTGCTCGGCTTCATCGGCCCGCTGGCCGAGGCGATCTCCAGCATCCCGACCGCAGTCTCAGGTGGTCTGGCGATCTACCTGTTCGGCGTCATCGGCATGCAGGGTATCGCGCTCATGATGGCCGAGAAGGTGAATCTGTACGACCCGAAGCAGTTGGCAATCGGCGCGACCATCCTGATCATCGGCATCGGCGGAAACATCGGCTTCCCCGGAGGCTTCCTGCCGATCCCGCTGCTGACCGGGATCTTCCCCAGCGGCTGGCCGGCGATCGCGACCGGCGCAGTGGTCGGCATCCTGCTGAACCTGATCACGCTGGCCTGGAAGCCGCCCATGGAGCGCACGAACATCCTGAACCGCTAGTCCTGGTCCCAGGACCCAATCGAGTGTTGCATGAGGCGGTAAATGTGTTGCGCAGCGCCGCCTCACGCAGCATTCGCTGCCCAATCAGCCGCTGTCGCACCGCGGGACACCAGAGGACGACATGATCCTTGATTTCAACCTTGCCACCACCAAAGAGATGATGCACGCGAGTGCGCCCCAAGCCGAGTTTCAGGCCGAGCTGCGCGCCATCGTAGGCTATCACATGCCGACCAAACGCATCGTTGCGATCGGCGATACCGCGGACGACATCCACAGGAATGCTCCCGAATACTGGGAGAAGAACGGCAAGCAGATTGAATTTGTCCACCCCTTCGACTTCGCCCACGCGCGCTCCACCTCCCACCCCTACGAACCGCTGATTGCGGCGCGAGTGGTATCCTGGTTGGCCAACAAGGCCTTCAGCCAGATGAAACACCAGGGCTTCAAGCGCCTTTTGCTGAGCCCATGGGTGGATCGCGTTAATTACAACCTTCAGCTCGAGGGCTTCGAAAAACTGCCGGTCGACGTCCGCCGTCAATTTGTAAAGCATCTCAAGAAGCTCCTGGTTGCAGTCCGGCGCGTGGAAATCAACGGAGAGAAGGTGTTGGGGCGGTGACCCAGGTCTCCAAATACGGAGGTTGACAACGTTGCAACCCTTTGACTACGTCATTCCCAAAGACTATCAGGAGGCCAGTGCGCTGTTGGCGGCTGGCAATGGGTCCGTGCGCGCGCGCTACAGGGCGGCACGGACCTTTTGATTCGCATCCGCAACGGATTCGTTCGCCCCAAACGCGTCATCGATCTCAAGGGCCTGCCCGGCATGCGCGAAATTCGCGTGAGTGCCGACGGCTGGCTGGTCGTTGGCGCCGCGTGCACGATGAACCAGGTGGGCCTGCATCCGCTGGTGTGCGAGAGCTATGGCGTGCTTGCCGAGGGATGCAACTCGGTCGCGTCGTATCAGCTCCGAAACCGCGCGACCGTCGGCGGCAACTGCTGCAACGCCAGCCCCGCCGCGGACACGGCGCCCGCCCTCCTCTGCCTCGAGGGCGTGGTTGAGATCTTCGGTCCCGATGGAACTCGCCGGGCAGCAGTCAACGACTTCTTCACCGGACCAGGGCGCACGGTGCTCCGGAAGGGTGAGTTCCTCACCAGCATTCATCTTCCGCCCTTTCCTGGACGCTCCGCGGGTGCATACCATAAGCTCGGCCGGACACGAATCGGCGACATATCACTGGTCAGCGTCGCCGTGCACTATCACCAGGCGGAAAATGGCGCGACCTGGCGCATCGCGATCGGCGCGGCGGGTCCCACGCCCCTGCACGCGCCCGAGGCCGAGCTATCCCTGGCACAAGATACGTCAGCGGATGGTATCGCGCGTGCGGCGGACCTGGTCTCGTCGGCCGCGTGGCCCATCGATGACATCCGCGGCAGCGCAGCCTATCGCCGGGCGATGGTGGCCGTGCTGGCCCGACGCGGCATCGAACGCGTGCTGGCGGCGCTTAGCTCTCGCAGCACTCCTCCCGCGACAGGAGGACAGGCATGAAACATCGAATACAGTTTACTGTCAACGGCGAGCCGTATGACATCGAAGTTCCCTCGCACCACACGCTGCTGCAGGTGCTGCGCGAGCAATTGGTGCTGACCGGCACGAAGAACGGCTGCGAGGCAGGTGAATGCGGCGCGTGCGCAGTGCTCATGAACGGTGAGCCGGTCAATTCATGCATGGTACTGGCGCCTGAAGCCGACGGCGCCGCCATCACGACCATCGAGGGCCTGGCGCACGACAGCGAGCTCGACCCGCTGCAGGAGGCATTCGTCGCGACCGGCGCGACGCAATGCGGTTTCTGCACGCCGGGCATCCTCGTCAATGCCCGCGCCCTGCTGGATCGGAACGCCAATCCGACCGATGCGGAGATTCGCGAGGCATTGGTGGGCAACCTGTGCCGCTGCACGGGCTACATCCGCATCATCGACGCGATCAAGATCGCGGCGATCAAAATCGCGGCCCGGCAGCGCAGCGAGGTGCTCCGATGACCACGAAGAAAAAGACCGCCGTTGTCGGCGCCAGCCCCTTGCGCATCGATGGGCGCGACAAGGTCACGGGCGCGGCGACGTACGTTGACGATATTCAGTTTGGGCCGAACTTGCTGTGGGGTGCGCTAAAGCGGAGCCCGATTGCGCACGGGCTAATCAAACGAATCGACGTGAGCAAGGCGAAGGCGCTGCCGGGCGTGCGCGTCGTGGTGGCCGGCGAGGATTTTCCCGGTTTCACAGGCCTCTATCTGAAAGATCGCCGGATCTTCGCGCTCGACCGAGTGCGCTACATCGGTGAAGCTGTCGCCGGTGTGGCCGCTGACACACTGGAGGTCGCACAGCAGGGCGTTGAGTTGATCGAGGTGGAATACGAGGAATTGCCGGGCGTCTTCGACCCCGAGTACGGGGCAAGCCCCGAGTCCCCGGTGCTTCATCCGGACCTGGCATCCTATGAATATGTCCCCTTCATCTTCCCTCAGGCGGGCACGAACATCTCGAACTGGATGAAGGTGCGCAAGGGCGATATGGAGGGCGGCTGGGCCGAGGCGGACCTGGTGTACGAGCACAAATACAAAGTGCCGCACGTCCAGCACGTGCCCCTGGAGACCCATGTGTGTGTCGCCCAGCAGAATGTCAACGGGAAGATCACCTTGTGGTCTTCGAGCCAGTCGCCGTTCGCACAGCGCAACCTGATCGCCAAAGCGCTGCACATCGACCACTCAATGCTCCGCGTCATCACCCCCCACGTGGGAGGCGGGTTTGGCTCCAAAGCCGGTGTAAGTATGGAAGGCGCGGCTGTTGCGCTGGCCATGCACGCTAAGGGCCGGCCAGTGAAGCTGAGGATGTCGCGAGAGGAGGAGTTCTACACCACGTTCGTGCGACAGGGGCTCACCGCCAGGATCAAGATGGGGATGACCCACGATGGCCGCATCACTGCGATGCAGAACACCTTCTACTGGGATGGCGGCGCCAGCACCGAGTATGGCGTGAACATCACGCGCGCGGCCGGTTACTCCGGCACCGGCCCGTACTTTGTGCCAAACATTCATGTCGACAGCTACTGCGTGTACACCAACCACCCGGTGGGCGGCGCGATGCGCGGGTTCGGCATGCCGGAAATCCACTTCGGCATCGAACAGCACATCGATGTGATGGCGCACAAGCTGGGGCTCGATCCGGTCGAGGTGCGGCTGAAGAACTGCCTGAAAGACGGCGACGAGACGCTGACAGGCATGAAAATGCACCCGACGGGTCTCAGCCAGTGCATCCGCCGCGCGGCGGACGCGATCGGTTGGGGGCAGGCCAGCACTCCATCTGCGCCGTACAAGGTGCGCGGCAAGGGGTTGGCGGCCATGTGGAAGGCGCCAGCCATGCCGCCGAACCCGGGATCGAGCGCGGTGGTGCGAATGAATGAGGACGGCACGGCAACTGTCAGCATCGGAGGCGTCGATATCGGGCAGGGCGCGCTCACGGCCATGGCCCAGTTCGCCGCCGAAGGACTTGGCATCAAGGTCACAGACGTGCGGGTGAACACAGTGGACACTGACTACAGCCCGTATGAGTGGCAAACCGTGGCGTCACGTCTTACGTGGAGCATGGGCAACGCGGTATTGCAGGCAGCCGAAACCGCGCGGATGCAGGTGTTGACCGCAGTGGCCGAAGCCTGGGACGAGGACATCAATGACCTGGACATCATCGATGGGGAGGTGATCAGCTACAAGTCCGAGGAATCGGTCCCGTTGAAGGACATCGCCATCTACGGCGTACAACGCAAGGACGGCACCTTTGTCGGTGCGCCGGTGGTGGCCCAGGGTCGCTTTATGCCCGACTACGTCACCCCGCTCGATCCGGAGACCGGGCAGGGCCCACGCGCGGTGGTTCACTTCACCACGGGCGCGCAGGCCGTCGAGGTCGAAATCGACACGGAGACGGGTGAAATCCAGGTGTTGAAAATCGTCTCGGCTTACGATGTGGGAAAGGCAATCAACCCGGAGATGGTGCGCACCCAGATGGAGGGCGGCGCGGTGCAAGGGATGAGCACGGCCCTTCTCGAGGCCATCATCCTCGATCAGGGGCGGCCGCGCAACCCGAATTTCACGGACTACCGCATCGCGACCGCCGTGGATGCGCCGCTGGAGACAGAAAACATCATCATCGAAGTGCCGCAGGACGATGGACCGTTCGGCGCACGCGGCGTCGGCGAGCATCCGATGGTTCCCACGGCTCCCGCCATCGCGAACGCGGTGTTCAATGCGGCGGGCGTGCGGATCGACAGCATGCCCCTGACCAGTCAGAAGGTTTGGGAGGCGCTGCAATCGCGGCTGCACTCGCGAATGTAAACTTGCTGTCAGTGGAGCTTGATATCTGCGAAGTTTTGTCCTATAATAGTCTGCGAGTTGCTCGTTTACTTAATAGCCTGACTACCCCATGAGGTGCGTGATGAAACAAAGACTGTTGCTCCTTCTCGTGGTCTTCTCGGTGGTAATGGCCGGCTGTGGCGGCCAGGGTGTGGAGCCCGCAACCGGACCGACCACATCGACCGGCGAGCTGTTCCAAGTCGCGTTGCCACGCCTCGTCGTTGACGTTGACGCAGAGGGCAACCCAACCCTCCTCGGCATCTCGCCCGCCCTGCTCAGCGCTTTCGGAGTTGACGTCTCGGGGTTCAGGCTTCCCAAGACGCTCGTCGATCAATTCGTCAATGCGGGGGTCCAGCACTTTGAAATCGCATCGGTCGGCGACCGTTTGATGTTCTTTGTGGACAGCAAACCGTTGCCCCATCTCGGTTGGACCCCTGACTCGCTCACGCGGCTGCTCAGCACAATGCAAACGTTGCAGGTGCAGAATGTTGAGGCAATCCAACGCATCCTGCCCATCGTCACCCGGTTAGGTCTCGATGTGGTGTTGCGCTTTCCGCGGAGCGCGGGCACGGCAGAAATCCCCTTTGTCGACACTGGAACTGTTCGCAGTTTCCAGCCAACGGTCACCACCGATCCAGCCTCGGCCATCATCAAATTCGAGGTGCGATTCAACGAGCAAGGCCAGGCCGGCATGATGGGCCTCACCGCCGATGACCTCGCGGCCCTCGGTTTGGGGAGTATGGCCCAGCTCTCTCCCGATATGCTGAGCAATTTTCAAAAAGGAGATATTCAGCACGTCGAGATCCGTACCAAACCGGACGGTGCTTACGTCTACGTTAATAATGAACCGCTGCCCAGATTAATCTGGGACACTCAGTTGTTGTCGAACATCGTCGAGTTGTACTCAAGGCTGTCGCCTGAAGCCGGGCTGCTGCCGCTGATTCAGCAGATTGGGCCTTACCTCGACCGGACAGACATCGGCATCCTGCTGCGCTTCCCCGTGGCAGCGGGTCGAACTGAGATACCGGCCGAGTTACACTAATGTCACCGTTCATCGAAGGAGGTGCATAATGCACAGGTTCGCTCTGGTGGTCCTGGTATTGATCAGCCTGCTGGCGACGTCCTGCGGTCCGGCGATTATGCCGGCTGCAGCGCCGGAAACGGAATCCGGGGAAGTATTCGTAGTCGCCCTGCCCCGGATCGTGATTACATTCGATGACCAGGGTAATCCCGGTGTGGAGGGTGTCGCCCTGGAGGAGCTCGCCCGCAGCGCCGGCTTTGCTTTGGACCTCAGCCAATACCGGATCGATCCGTTCTATCCGGCATGGATGAAAGCCGCCAACATCCAGCACATCGAGCTGCGCCAGACGGGTGACGGCATCGCTCTGCTTGCGAATGGCGAGCTGCTGCCCAGCCTTTCGTTCCAGGGTGGATCGCTGGCGCGAATGAGTGACATTGCACCGCTACTGGGTCAAAACGGTCCGGCCATTGGGCAGTTGATCGCGAAGTTCGCGCCGCTCGTGCAGCGGCTCGGGCTGTCGATCGTGCTGAAGTTCCCCCCGCAGGACGGCGCCCAGGCTATCAACTATGGGGTGGATGACGTCAGGCTCTCCGCCCTCGCGCCTTCACCTGAGGCGGCCTCCGCAGTCGTGAAGTTCGAGGTCCGCTACGACGAGCAGGGTGTGCCCTCCATCCTGGGCATCTCGGCTCGTGATCTCGAGGCGGTTGGGGTAAAAGCCGACATCGCGCTCGCCCCAAGCGTCCTCGGGCAGTTGCAGGCGAACAACGTTCAGCACATCCAACTCAGCACCAAGTCCAACGGCCTGTACCTCTACGTCAACGGCAGCCCGCTGCCTGCGATTGCATGGGATAACAAGTCGCTCGACAATGCCGTACAGGTGTATGAGCAGATGAACCCGGGAGTGCCGAAGACGACCCTGGATCTGATCAAGACGTTCGTTCCCATGCTTGGAAAAACGGACATGTCAGTTATGATCCATTTCCCGTTGGGAGCTGGCGTAGAGCCGATCCCGGCGAAGATGCAGTAACACTTGGCCGTAAGGTCTGCGGCGGATGGGTCCAGCCCTGCACCGCAGACCTTGCTCCAGAAAGGGATAACGCCGTTATGGACGTACCTCGCAAGTACGGTTTGGTGCGCGCGATTGCCGCGTTCTTGAAGGTGCTGGCGGTCATCATCCTCATCCTGGGAATTGTCGCGGTGGTGGGTTCGTTGCAGTGGGGCAAACAGTTTGCTTTGCCCCAGTGGATAACGCTTGGGGGTGCGGTCGCCGCGCCTCTCATCGCGCTCCTGACGTTCTTGCAGCTCTATGCGTTTGGCAGCATTCTTTCTTTGCTGGTCAAGATCGAGGAACACACCCGTTCCATGCTCCAGACGCCACCCAAATAGACTGCCCCTTCCTGCGCGCACCAATAGCCCGGATCAGGCACAGGCCGCTTCTACCTCGAAGTGGCCTGTGTCATTTCATACAACACCCATCCAACTTGCGAAAACCCCCTACTACAACTAAAATCTAACGTTGGCAGCATATGGCATTCTTCTCCTCAGGAGAGCAATTTATGACACCTGTTAAGACCCTTGGCATCCTGACCGGCGGCGGCGACGTCCCCGGCCTGAACCCCTGTATCAAAGCTGTTGTGGACCGCGCCGTGGACGATGGCATGGAGGTCATCGGTTTTCGTCGGGGTTGGGCCGGCCCCATCAACGTCAACCCAAATGATCCCTCGGAAGACTGGCGTTGGGTGATGCGGCTCAACAAAGCCGTCGTCCGCAAGATCGACCGCTCTGGCGGCACCTTCCTGCACACCTCGCGCACGCGTCCCTCGCATGTCAAACCGCAAGAGGTCCCTTCTTTTCTCAAGGATCAATTCAAGGTGACCGATGCGGCGCCTCAGGCGACAAGCGACACCGTTGACCTGACGCCCCACATCCTGCACGTGCTGGAACATCTCAAGATCGATGGCCTGGTTGCGATCGGCGGCGACGACACCCTGAGCTACGCCGCCCGCCTGCACCAGGAGAATTTTCCCGTCGTGGCCATCCCGAAGACGATGGACAACGATGTGTATGGCACTGACTACTGCATCGGATTCAGCACGGCTGTCACCCGCAGCGTGGACCTGATCGCCGGCCTGCGCACCCCCGCCGGCTCCCATGAGCGCATCGCCGTGGTCGAGCTCTTCGGCCGCAATTCCGGTGAGACCTCGCTCTTCGCCGCATATCTCGGAGGCGTCGATCGCGCGATCATCTCGGAGGTGCCGTTCGACATCGAGAAGCTGGGCGCGTTCCTGGTCGAGGACAAGCGGGCCAATCCGAGCAATTACGCGATTATGACAATCTCCGAGGGCGCGACCATGACCGGCGGCGACATTGTCGAGGCCGGCGAGGCAGACGCCTACGGTCACCGCAAGCTCGGCGGCGTTGGCCAGATGACCGGTGACCTGATCAAGAAGCTCACCGGCGAGAACATCATCTACCAGCAACTCGGCTATCTCATGCGCTCGGGTGCACCTGACTCCCTGGATCGCATGGTCGCGCTAAGCTATGCCAATCTGGCAACCGATTTGATCGTCCAGGGGCGGTCCGGCCGCATGGTGGCCCTGCGAGATGGAAAGTACACCCATATCCCGCTCAGCACCGTGATCTCAGGCATCAAGCGCGTGGACGTGGATGAGCTGTACGATAAGCAGAACTACCGGCCGAAGGTCGCCAACATGCTTGGCAAACCGATGTTCCTGTACTAAACCGGACATCCTCGAAGTCTCTGCTAACCCGCACTTGGGCGACAAGTGCGGGTTTCTTATTAATACGATGAACACAAAACTTAGCTATGTGGTATACTTTTCTGACGGACCGCTCCAGCGCAGGGGCAGCACTCATGGCCGACACGTATGTCTACACCCCGGATCTCTGGCTACCGTTAGCTGGCGTCATCGCCTTGGCCGTCCTGAGCCTGCATAGCTGGCGGCGCCGCAGCGTGCCCGCCGCGCTGCCGCTGGCCGCCGGCTCGCTTTTTGGGATGCTGTGGCTGCTGGGAATCGCTTTGGGAGTCTCGGCCGTTGCCCCGGCCACGAAAATCGCGTGGCACATATTCCAGGCTGCCTGGCAGCTGCCCGTGGCCACCGCCATGACCTGTTTCGCGCTGGAATACGCCTATCCCGGCCGCTGGCTGACCCGCCGCAACCTGATGCTGCTCGCGCTGCCTCCGCTTCTGGTGCTGCTCCTGATGGTCTGCAGCAATACGCAGTTCATGTGGCGCCGGCTGGAAATCGCACCGGACGGATCGGTTGCGCGGGACCTTGCCATGCCGGGCGCGATGCTGGTGGTTTATGGATTGAGCCTGGTCCTGGTTAACATCACGGCCTTCCTCTGGCTCTTCATCCGCTCTCCGCAGCATCGCTGGCCCGCGGCGTTGATGCTATCCGGCGATCTCGCGAGCCGCGGCATGTACGCACTGTACCTGCTAAACGTCGCGCCGGCGCGTTCGCTGAGCTTGCTCGATTCTTTCGTCGTCGCTCAGCTCCTGGGCTGGAGCCTGTATGCCATCGCACTGTTCGGCTTCCGCATCTTTGACCCGCTGCCGGCCGCGCACGCGACGGCCGTGGCGCAGATGCCGGAGGGAATGGTGGTCTTCGATGCGCAGTGGCGCGTTGCAAGCCTTAACCCGCGGCCGCGGGTATGCTGTCGCTTCCGGCAGCACACATCCGCGGCAAGCTGCTGGCAGAGATCCTGCCGGAATACCGCGACGAGGTGGCGCGTTGCGCAGATACGGATGTCGTGCCCACGGAAATTAGCCTCGGGTCCGGCGCCAGCTTCCACCAGTACGACCTCGACTTCAGCGTGCTTCAGGACTTTCGCGGGCTGGCCATCGGGCACCTGCTGATGCTGCGCGATGTGACCGAACGGCGCCGAATGCAGGCGCAGGTCCTGGAGCAACAGCAGACGCTGGCGGTGATCCGCGAGCGAGAGCATTTGGCACGCGAGCTGCACGACAACCTGGGCCAGGTGCTGGCGTTCGTGACGGCTCAGGGGCAGGCGATCCACCGCCTCCTGGCCCGCGGCGAGATCGCCGCGGCAGACGCCCACGTGGGGCGACTGGTCGAGGTGGCAAGCGAAGCTGACACGGACATACGCGAGTCGATCCTCGGCCTGCGAGTTGCTTTCGACGCGCAGGGACTGCTGTCCGCGTTAGCGACCTACCTGAACCAGTACGAAAAGCGGTACGGAATCCACACCACCCTGAATGCACCCCAGTCGCTCAGCGACGGCGCCTTTGAGCCCCTGACCGAGGTGCAGCTGCTGCGCATCATTCAAGAGGCGCTCACCAATGCGCGGAAGCATGCGCATGCGCGTTCTGTGGACGTCACATTCACTGTCACAGACGGCCATGCGCAAGTCACGGTGCAGGATGATGGATTCGGCTTCGATCGGCAGGCAATCTCAAGCGATCCAGGAGACCGGGTCGGCCTGCGCGTAATCCGCGAGCGCGCCGAAGAGGTCGGCGGTGCGCTCGCGGTGCAGTCGGCGGCGGGCGAGGGAACGCAGGTGATCGTGGCGGTTCCGCTGCGAAGGGCAGGGCGAATCGCGCCATGAAAGGTGGGGCTCATGCGGGTTCTGCTGGTTGATGATCACCGGCTCTTTCTCGAAGGCCTGCGTAATCTGCTCACCTCGGAGGGCATTGAGGTTATCGGGCAGGCGCACGACGGACTGGAGGCGTTGGCTGCGGCGCGTCGTCTGCGGCCGGACGTGATCCTGATGGACATCCATATGCCACGCTGCAACGGGCTGTGCGCCACGCGCCTGATCAAGGCGGAGATGCCGGAGTGCAACATCGTTATTCTGACCATGTCGGAAGAAGAACAGGAGTTGTTCGAGGCAGTTAAGAGCGGCGCGTCGGGCTACCTGCTCAAACGCCTGGACGCTGAGGAGTTCTTTACCTATCTTGCGGAGCTGCAGGCCGGCCATCCCCCCTTCTCGCCCGGGCTGGCCGAAAAGATCCTGCAGGAATTCGCCCACGCCTCGCTCCGGCGCGAAGTTTCGTCCCCTCCGTCCGCCACACCGGGGTACGATCTGCCCACAGAGGACGGGGAGGAAGCCTCCTTGTCACCCCGGCAGATGCAAATCCTGACGCTCGTCAGCCAGGGCCAGACCTACCGGCAGGTCGCCCAGACGATCGGCATTGCCGAGCGCACCGTCAAGTACCATATGACCGAGATCCTCGCCCGGCTGCACCTGGACAACCGCGCCCAGGTGATTGCCTATGCCACGCGCCTTGGGCTGACGAGCAAAATGAAGTAATGTCCGCCACTGTACTTAAGTGCAGTCTCGTGAGCTGCGAGACTGCACTTTTTTTCGCTTCCGGCTGCACCTTCGTACGTTCCCCTTATCCTGCGCCAGGCGTAGCATGAGATGTGACGCCGATGCGTGAGGTGGGTTATGAGCCCCAGAACTCGGGTGGCAGTGTGCGGCAGTTCCCTTTACATGGCTGGCCTGGCGGTCAGCCTGCGAGCGCACCAGGATTTCGACGTTGTGCGTATCCCGGCGATTACCGTTGCCCTGGCGCAAGGCCCTGACGAGCAGGCACCCGCGGTGGTCGCGTTTGATCTGGACGAAGTGACGGGGAACCTCGCCGTTGCGCTTCTGCGCGAGCGCCCGGACCTTCTGCTGATCGGCGTGGACCCTGACAGCGACAAGCTGCTCGTCCTGTCCGGCCATGCTGAGCAGGCGCTCAGTGTGGCCGATTTGGTGAAGGTCATCCACAAGAAGTAATCCAATTGAAAGAAACTCGCGAGGAGGAAACCCATGCACAACAAAGCG
Source organism: uncultured Chloroflexia bacterium (assembly GCA_963774265.1). Lineage (GTDB taxonomy): Bacteria > Chloroflexota > Anaerolineae > CG2-30-64-16 > CG2-30-64-16 > JALOOB01. The sequence continues at coordinate 398,086 of CAVZDU010000002.1, forward strand.
ATGCTCGTGCTGCTATCGTTGTGTCTCCTGCTGCTTGCTGCGAGCCTGTGGGCCTGCAGCCCGGCCCCGATCATCCCTACCGCGCCGACACCGGCGCCCCGGTCGACCGAGCCGCCTGCCGCACCCACGCCCGAGGCTGCCGTGCAAGACGAATGGAGCCGGGTCCAGGCCGCGGGCGTGCTCCGCGTCGGCTGTCCGCTGGACAACCCGCCCTTCAACATGTACAACGCCGATTTCCAGCCTGACGGCTTTGACGTGGCCCTGATGACCGAGGTCGCTCAGCGGCTGGGGCTCAAGGTCGAGTTCAACGATTTCGCCTTCGATGGCCTGCTCGGTGCACTGCAATTGGGACGGGTCGATGCGGTGATCGCGGCGATGGCCGTTACGGACGAACGCCGGGCGGTCGTGGACTTCACGAGTTCGTACTACCAGGGCGAAGACGTCATTCTGGCCGCGGCCAACTCGATGATCACGGCCGTTGCCGGCCGGGCTGACCTGGCACAGCGCCGGGTCGGCGTGCAGCGCGGCACCGTGTACGAAAGCTGGCTGCTCCGCAACATGGTGCAGACCGGCGAAATGCCGGCCGCGAACCTGCAGGCGTACTCTCAGCCCGCGGATGCGCTGGCCGCCCTTGCCGCGCGGCGCATCGAACTGGTCATCATGGATCGCGTGCCCGGCCTCCAGCAGGTGGCGCAGGGCAAAGCGAAGCCGGTGGGCAAAAGCCTGTACGTCCAGGATTTCGCGATCGCGACGCAGAGGGGCTCAGCCCTGACGCCGCAGCTGAACCGGGCGCTGGCCAGGGTCCTGGCCGACGGAACCGCCGCCCGGCTGGCCGAGAGCTATCTGCAGATCCCGGAGGATCAGTACACCCCGGTCCCACCGTCGCCTACCGATGAGCCGCAGCCCACGGCGGCTCCGACCGCGAAGCGGCTCCGACCGCGGCCCCCTCTCCCCCGCCTGCACTCATCGATGACATGGCCTGGGAGGATGACCTTTCTTACGACGACGAGGCCGGAGCGCCCGTCGTGCAGCCCGGCCAGGCGCTTCAAAAAGGCTGGCGCATCAGCAACAGCGGAACCACTACGTGGAGCGCGGACTACCGGTTCGTCTACGCCAATGGCAACTCACCGGTTTCGAACATGGGGGGCATGCCGGTCATGATCGGCCAGGCCGTCCCGCCCGGCCAGATGATCGACATTTACGTCGACCTCATCGCGCCGCAAGCGCCCGGCGTGTACCAGGGCTTCTGGCAGATGAAAAGCGCGGCCGGCAAGGGCTTTGGCGAGAAGGTGTGGATCAAGGTGCGGGTGCCCGCACCGCCCACGGCTGTCCCGCCTCCCACCGCCGTCCCCGCGACAGGCATCTCTTTCACGGCCGACCGCTACCAGATCACGGCCGGGGAATCCGTCTGGCTCAATTGGAACGTGACGGGCGTTCAGAGCGTGTGGTTCTGCACCCCGCCCGGTCCCACATGCAGGGGCGTGGCGGGGCAGAGCCGGGAAAACGTGTGGCCCTCTGCGACCACGACCTATGTGCTGCGCGTGCAGCACATGGACGGCCGGACCCAGGAGGTGCCATTGACGATTACGGTGGGGCCGCCGGCAAACGCACCGACCATCGTCGACTTCAACGCCGAGCGCTTAAACATCCGCGCGGGCGAGAGCCTGAATCTGTGGTGGAAGGTGCAGGGCAATGCCAGCCGGATCGCGCTGGTTCGCAATGGACACGCGCTCCGGGATTACGCCCTCTCGGAGGAGGGCCACCTGGACCAGCCGCCCGGCACTGGCCAGGTCATCTATGAACTCCAGGTGTGGGGACCGGGCGGCGGCGAGCCGGTGGCCAGACGCCAGATAGGCGTTATGATCGAGGCGGCGCCAGCGCCACCGCAGCCGGTCACCGTAGACGTCTACGGCTGCGGGGACGGCAAGAACTTACACCCCGGCGACACTTTGAGGGTCCACCTCGAGTCCGCAGGAGGAACGGGCTACGAGTGGGACCTGAAAGAAGTCGATCCGAACGTGCTCGTGCCCAGGGGGATTGATCGGCAGGAGGCAGGTGGGCTGGGCGGACCGGTCGTCTATACCTTCTCCTACCTGGCACAGCGAGGCACGACGACGGTGGTTCTGGTCTTGTACCGCCCTTCCGAGGGCCCTCAGTTGGCAATCGAGACGTGCTACATCCCGGTGAATGTGCAATAGCGCACGGGTCCACGTAGGAGCAACCCAATGGCAGGGGCGGGTCGTGCAATGCGACCCGCCCGACCAGGAGTCAGGCAGGTCCATCGAGGAGGAACACCATGAAGATCTCACGTCGGAACTTTGTGAAGGGGTGGGCGGCCGCCACCGCAGCGCTTGCGACGGGAGGTAGCGTGGGGCAGCCGGCACAGGCAGCACCCGGCGAGGCGCCCAAAAAGCCGGGCGGGCGGGAAATCCTGCCCATGCCCGACATACAGCAGCCATACCCCTCAGCCTTGTACGGCAAGGATGTGGCGCCCCAACCGGCGAAGCCACTGCGCCCACCGGAGGGCGCGCCGAACGTCGTCATCATCCTGATCGACGACATGGGCTTTGGCGCCCCGAGCGCCTTCGGCGGCCCGATCAACATGCCCACCCTGGAACGCGTGGCGGCCGAGGGCCTGACGTACAATCGCTTTCACACCACCGCGCTCTGCTCGCCGACGCGCCAGGCGCTGCTCACCGGGCGCAACCATCACTCGGTCGGCATGGGCAGCATCACCGAGACGGCCACCACCGCGCCCGGCTACAACTCGATGCGCCCCAACAGCGCGGCCACCATCGCCGAGACGCTGCGGCTGAACGGCTACAACACGGCCGCCTACGGCAAGATGCACCAGACGCCGGTCTGGGAGGTCAGCCCCTCCGGTCCGTTCGACCACTGGCCGACCGGCGAGGGCTTCGAGAAGTTCTACGGCTTCGTCGGCGCCGAGACCAACCAGTGGGCGCCGACCCTCTTCGACGGCACCACCCCGGTCGAGCCGCCGGACGACCCGGAGTATCACCTGACGCCGGACCTGGTGAACCACGCCATCGCCTGGGTGCAGGCGCAGCAGGCGCTGACGCCCGACAAGCCCTTCTTCGTCTATCTCTCGTTCGGCGCCACCCATGCGCCGCATCACGTGCCCAAGGAGTGCAGCGACAAGTACGCCGGCAAGTTCGACCAGGGCTGGGATGCGGTGCGCGAGACGACGCTGGCCAACCAGAAGAAGCTGGGCGTCGTGCCGCAGGACGCGCAACTGACGCCCCGTTCGGATGGGATCCCGGCCTGGACGGAGCTGACCGCCGACGAGAAGCGCCTGGCCACCCGCCTGATGGAGGTCTATGCCGGCTTCGCCGAGCACACCGACGAGTACGCCGGGCGGTTCCTGGACGCGCTGCAGGCGATGGACGTGCTGGACAACACCCTCGTCTTGTTCATCGCCGGCGACAACGGCGCCAGCGCCGAGGGTCTGCGAACGGGCACGTACAACGAAATGCTCACGATCAACTATGTGCCGGATACGGTGGAGAACACATTGGCCCACCTCGACGACCTCGGCACCGTCAAGTCCTACAACCACTATCCGGCGGGCTGGGCGCATGCCATGAACTGCCCTTACCAGTGGACGAAGCAGATCGCCTCGCACTGGGGCGGCACGCGCAACGGCATGGCCGTGCGCTGGCCCAAGGGCATCAAGGCCAAGGGCCAGGTGCGCAGCCAGTTCCACCACGTGATCGACATCGCGCCCACCATCCTCGAGTGTGCCGGGCTGCCCGAGCCGGTGATGGTGCACGGCGTGACCCAGAAGCCGATCGAGGGCGTCAGCATGGCCTACACCTTCGACGACGCCAAGGCGCCCGACCGCCACGTCACGCAGTACTTCGAGATGTTCGGCAACCGGGGCATCTACCACCAGGGTTGGAGCGCGGTGGTGCAGCACCACAGCTCGTTCGCGAGAGATACACGCACGTGGGCTGACGATCGCTGGGAGCTGTACGACGGCAACACCGATTGGACCCAGGCCGTGGACGTGGCGGCCAAGCACCCCGAGAAGCTGGCGGAGTTGAAGGATCTATTCCTGATCGAGGCCGGCAAGTACAACGTCTTCCCGCTGGACGACCGCCGCACCGAGCTTACCAATCCCGAGCTCGCCGGGCGGCCGGACCTGCTGGGCGGGCGCACCTCGATGACGTTCTACACCGGCATGGGCCAACTGATGGAGAATACCGTCCCTAACGTCAAGAACAAATCGCACACGATCACCGCTGACCTGGAGGCGCCGGCAAACGCCAACGGCGTAATCGTGGCGCAGGGCGGCCGCTTCGGCGGCTGGACGCTGTACGTGAAGGACGGCATTCTCAAGTACTGCCACAACTACGTGGGGATCGCCGAATACCCGGTCGTCGCGTCCGAGCCGCTGCCCGCCGGCCGGGTGACCGTGCAGTACAAGTTCACCTACGAGGGCGGTGCAAAGACGGGTGGGGGCGGTACGGGCGCCCTGTACGTGGGCAAAAAGAAGGTGGGCGAGGGCCGCATCGAGAAGACGGTTCCCTTCACGTTCTCATTCGACGAGACGCTGGACGTTGGGCGCGACCCGGCCACGCCGGTCACCGAAGACTACCCGGCGCGCGACAACGACTTCAACGGCAAGATCTATTCGGTGACCGTCGACATCGGCAAGGACGCAGTGGCGTACTACGAGCCGCCGGAGAACATCTACAACCGCCTGATGGCGAACCAGTAAGGGACGGCGCAGGAGCAGACCGATGACCGCACCGGCCGCAAACGGTCCGCATAAGGGTAAGGGCGGGGCTTGCCCCCGCCCGGTAGTTGGCTCGCGCCCAGGAGAAACGTGGCAGGGGCAAGCCCTGCCACTACCACAGGTGCGATCACCGGCACATGCGGCAGATTATGAGGAGGCGACGGGGCAGGGGCAAGCCCTGCCCCTACAGGACGCGCCCCCCTACTTCCACGTGTTGACCAAACCCACGGGGTCCGCCTGCAATCTCGCCTGCAAGTACTGCTTCTCCCTGGCCAAGGAGGCATTCTATCCCGGCAGCCGTTTCCGCATGAGCGACGAGCTGCTCCAGACCTATATCCGCCAGTATCTCGAGGCGCAGCGCACCGACCAGGCGACCATCGCATGGCAGGGCGGCGAGCCCACCCTCATGGGGCTCGATTTCTACCGGCGCGCGGCGGGCTACGCTGCCCAATACGCGCGGCCGGGCATGCAGATCGAGCACACCATCCAGACCAACGGCACACTGCTGAACGACGACTGGTGCGCGTTCTTCCGCGAGCACAACTTCCTGGTGGGACTGAGCATCGACGGGCCGCGGCCGCTGCACGACGCGTATCGCGTGGACAAAGGAGGCGGACCTACCTTCGACCGGGTGCTGGCCGCGGCCCGGCTGCTCCAGAAGCACGGGGTCGACTTCAACATCCTCACGACGGTCCATGCCGCCAATGCCGATCACCCGCTGGACGTCTACCGCTTCATGCGCGACGAGTTGGGCGTCCAGTGGGTGCAGTTCATCCCCATCGTCGAGCGCGTCAACTCGGACGGCCGCACGCTCCTGCAGGAGGGGCGCACCGTCACCGAGCGCTCGGTCACGGCGGAGCAGTGGGGGCGCTTCCTGATCGCCATCTTCAACGAGTGGGTGCGCCGCGACGTGGGCAACATGTATCTGCCCCTGTTCGAGGCCAGCCTGGCATCGTGGCTGGGGGGACCCGCGTCGCTGTGCATCTTCAGCGAGACGTGCGGCGATGCCCTGGCGGTCGAGCACAACGGCGATGTCTATCCCTGCGATCATTTCGTGGAGCCGAATTATCTACTTGGCAATATCCAGGAACGCCACCTAGTCGAGCTGGTCGCCTCGGACCGGCAGCGCGGGTTCGGTGCAGCGAAGCGGGACACCCTGCCAGCCACCTGCCGCGAATGCCAGGTGCGCTTCGCGTGTCATGGCGAATGCCCCAAGAACCGTTTCATCGAGACGCCGGACGGCGAGCCTGGCCTGAACTACCTGTGTGCGGGTTATAAGGCCTTTTTCACCCATATCGACCGGCCGATGCGCATCATGGCGCAGTTGTACCGCGCGAGCCGTTCGCCCGCAGAAATCATACCCATGCTTGCCGACTGGGATGCCAGGCTGCAAGCAGCGTTCGCTGGGGCGAATCGAAACGATCCCTGCCCCTGCGGCAGCGGGAGGAAGTTCAAGCACTGCCACGGAGCCAGTACAGCAGCCAGCAAGACACGCTGAATAACAGGAATTCAGGCCAAGACACGTGGTGCGACGACCATGCAAGGAGCGCCGCACCATGTGCAGGGGCGATCAGCCGGTCGCCCCACCATTCATGGAGATCGGAGCAAGCACCATGAAACGACTGAATCTCACCCTGACAACACTCCTGCTGGCGGCCCTGCTGCTCGGTGCATGTACTTCGTTGCCCGCGCCGGCTCCCAGCCTGGATCCAGGGCGGGGGGCCGCGGAGCCAGACGCCGGCGCAGACATCTTGACTCCGCGCATGCTCGCCTCGGCCGGCGCGCTGATGGGGCCCAGCCCATCCGGCTTTAGTTGGAGCCCCACCGGGGCGGTCCTGACCTACGTTGAACCTGTAGACGGGCATGACGTGCTCTGGCGCTACGACGCCGCGTCCGGTGAGAAGCGCGTCCTGCTCGATCCGGCCGCGAGCCTGGGCGAGATCGACGTGACCTCTGCCCAATGGTCGCCGGCAGGCGACAGGCTGCTGCTGGCGGGCGCAGATGGCGCTCTGGCTGCTCGATGCTGCCACGGGCGATCTCAACCCGGTGGCCAAGGGCGGCAGCGCGCGAACCGGCGTGACATTCACGCCCGACGGCGCGCGATCTCCTTCGTTCAGGACAATGACCTGTATCGTCCTCCGCCTCAATGACGGGCAGCTCACGCGCCTCACCGCAGACGGAGGCGAAACCGTCTTCAACGGCAGCCTGGACTGGGTCTACAACGAGGAGCTGGCCACCCGCGCGGCCCAGCCGGCCTACGCCTGGTCGCCCGACGGCGTGTGGCTGATCTACCTGCGCCTGGACGAAAGCGCGGTGCCGAACGACCCGGTCACGGATTACCGCCCGGTGCCGGCCACGGTCAGCTACACCCGCTACCCGACGGTGGGCACGCCGAACCCGGTCGCCACGCTCCACGCGCTCAGCGCCGACGTGCGGAGCAGCCGCCGCTGGACGTCCCGCTGCCGGAGGACGCCGAATACGTGCTGCCGTTCTTCACCTGGACGCCGGACTCCAACCACGCGCTCTTCATCACGGTGAATCGCGATCACACCGAGCTGGCGCTGAACAGGTGGACGCCGCAGAGCGGCGAGCTGCGGACCCTGATCAAGGAGACCGAACCCGTACTGGATCAACGAGGATCGCTATGCAGCGCCCATCTTCACTGGACGACGGCGCGAGCAGTTCCTGTGGCTCTCCGAGCGCGACGGCTTCATGCACCTCTACCTCTACGCACAGGACGGGACGCTGGTGCGGCAGCTGACCCAGGGCGACTGGATGATCGACTCGACGGCGTGGAACCTGCTCACCCCGGGCCGGCCGGTTCACGTGGACCCTCCGGCGACCTGGGCTTACTTCATCACGACCCGGAACAGCCCGCTGGAGCGGCAGATCTATCGCGTGAACATCGCCAGCGGCGCAGCTGGAGCAGATCTCGCAGGAGCCGGGATTCCACTTCTCTGCGCTGTCCGGCGACGGACGCTACCTGGTGGACCAGTTCTCCGATGTCGACACGCCGCCCATCACGCGGATCATGGCGACAGATGGAAGCGCAGTGCGAGGTGTTGGCCGCAGGCCGCCGGGCCGGCACTGGATCTGCCCAAGCTCACGCGTGAGTTCGTGACCGTGAAGGCGCACGATGGCACGGACCTCTACGCTCAGCTCGTCAAGCCGGAGGGCTTCGACCCCGCGCGCCAAGTATCCGGTGGTCGTCCACTGGTACGGCGGCCCCGGCCTGCAGATGGTCTCCAACCGCTACGGCGCGACCAACATCTTCAATCATCATCGAGCGCGACGTACTCTACACGCAGGCGGGGTTCCTCGTGTGGCGGCTGGACAACCGCGGCTCCTTCGGCCGCGGACACGCATTCGAGACGCCGATCTTCGGAGCGCTTGGGCGGCCGCTTTGGACGACCAGCTGGCGGGCATCGAGTACCTGCGGACGCTGCCCTACGTGGACGCGGCGCGCATCGGCACGGACGGCAAGTCGTTCGGCGGTTACATGACCCTCTATGCGTTGATCTATGCTCCTGACGTCTTCGCTGCGGCGTGGCCGGCGCCGCGCCCACCGACTGGAGCTACTACGACACGATCTATACCGAGCGCTACATGCGCACCCCGAGATCAGAACCCGGAGGCGTATGCGGCCACGAATCTGATCGACAAGGTGGACCAGATTGCGGGCCGCGCCGCTGCTGATCCACGGCCTGGCCGACACCAACGTGCACTTGCAGAACACGGTGAACTTCATCGAGGCGCTGGAGGCGACCGACAAGCTGTTCGAGCTTCATCCCGCTGCCCAACCGGGGCCACAGCTTCCACGGGGACGGCCTGGTGGCCGCGCTGATGGCGAGCGTGGACTACCTGAGCGAGTGCCTGGCTGAGCCGGACGAGACAGCGCCAAAGTGACGAGGACCATCGGAGACGTGCGCATATCGATCATCACGCTAAATAGATCTCAGAAGAGAGAGATAATCAAATGACTAACTTCAACGAATCAGAACACAGCAGTCTGACGAGGCGTGAGGCGCTGAAGCTCGCGGGCATGGCCGCAGGCGGCTTGGCCATCGGGAGCGCCATGGCCGGCCCGGCATTGGGCAACGCCCACGCAAACACATGCGAAGACGCTGCGTGCGTCTGCCCCGACGGGCCTACCTGCAAATGGGACCATCCCGTCAGATCGCAGCGGTACACCTACTTCGAACAGCTTCCCCCGTTCTACCCCTTCAGAGATCCCCCGGCCACGAAGGTCCCGCTGAACTCGACCATCCCGCTTCTGGGCAAGGACGAGATGCGGATCACGTTCTTGGGATCCTCCATCCCCGGCAATCTACGCAAGAAACAGCAGATGATGAGCGTCTTTGTTGAGGTGGGCTGGGATGATGCGAGACAAACGCCCCTGGACAACTTCGTATTCGACTGCGGCTCCGGCGTGTGCACCAACTACAACGCCATGAATGTCGGATTCGGCAGGATGAACAAGGTCTTCATTAACCATCTGCACGGCGACCACATGAGCGACCTGACGCACATCTACTGCTTCGGCCCTTCCGCAGACCGGCTGTCGCCACTGTACGTCTTCGGACCCAAGGCTTCCGGCGTGAAAGACCCGAAGTACCCGGGCAAGGTTCACGACGATGGCACCCGGGCCTTCTGTGAGCACCTCCGGGCCGCCTGCCGTTGGCACACGGAGAGCTTCAGCTTCCAGCAGACAAACTATACGCCCAAAGTGTCCGATCCCAGAACTCTCGTCCAGAAATGGGGAGTGCCGTACGAACCCAAGCCTGTGGGGGATCCTGAGGCGCCCGATGATCCCAACGACAGCTACGCCCTGATCCCCATCGAACTCGACTGGGAGAAGGGCGGCATCGCCTATCACAACGAGGATACCGGCGTCAAGATCACCTACTTCAAGGTGATCCATGCCCGCAAGGGCTCCCTCGGCTACAAGCTCGAATGGACGCCTCCCGGCATCCCCGGCGCTAAAACCCTGTCCATGATCTACTCGAGCGACACCAAGCCCGAGGAGCTCTGCATTGAGAATGCCGTGAACGGGGGCAAGGGCGTAGACGTGTTCATTCACGAGATGATCGTGCCGGCCGAGGTATGGGCCATGAAGGCGGTCCACTTAACAGACCCCAGCCTGGTTCCTCCGTCTACCGTCCAGCAGATCCAGATGGTTCAGAACAGCTCGCACACTCCCCAGGGAGCCTTCGGTTACCTCCTCAGCCAGATCGAACCCAAGCCGCGGCTCACCGCTGCCACCCACTTCCCGGCGTCCGACGACACGGTCGCATGCGCGCTGAAAAGCGTGGCGGAGCACTGCAACGTCGTTCAGGGCCGGGATCCGAAACCGAAGGAGAAAGCTGCCCGCATCACCTGGTCCTTCGACTGCATGGTGATCACCGTATCTAAGAATCGGATCCTCGAGCAAAGAGGCGTGGTCTCGGACTTCGAGTGGAATTTCATCCCCCAGCCGGTCCCGGGTGTGCGGAATCCGGCAAAGTACAGCAAGGATGGCGTTGGGGATCCATACGCACAGATCGACGAATCGACGGCGATACCGGCCTGCAATAGCGATACGGGAGAGTGCAACTACCGCGCGGACGGGTATTGATCGTCGCCGTCAGGGCGTCTTAATGCCCTGACGGCGCACCTGCATCCATGCAAGATCGGAGCAAGCACCATGAAACGACTGAATCTCACCCTGACGATACTGCTGTTCGCAGTGCTTCTGCCCGGTGCAGGCTGCCCCGTGTCAGCGGCGCGGCCGGCGGATGCACCGGCGGCCGCGGCCGGCCGCATCCCCCTGAAGGATGCGCTCGACACGCTGGAGCCCCGGGACGTGTGGCAGAACTTCTATGTCCTGACACAGATTCCGCGACCGTCGCAGCACGAGGAGCAGATCCGGGATTTCCTGGCAAAGTTCGGCCGGGACCTGGGCTTCGAAACCATGATCGACGACGTGGGCAACGTGATCATCCGGAAGCCGGCGGCCAGAGGCATGGAGCGCCGCCAGGGTGTGATCCTGCAGGCCCACATGGACATGGTGCCCCAGCAGACCCCTGAGAGCACCCATGACTTCCTGACCGACCCGATCGATGCCTACGTCGAGGGCGACTGGGTGGTGGCCGACGGCACGACCCTGGGCGCGGACGACGGCAGCGGCTTGGCCATTGCGATGGCCATCCTGCAGTCGAAGACACTCTCCCTGGGTCCGATCGAGGCGCTGTTCACCGTCAATGAAGAAGCGGGGATGGACGGCGCGATGGGCCTGCAAGCGGGCGTGCTGCAGGGCAGCATCCTGATCAACCTGGACTCGGAGAACGAAGGGGAGTTCACCATCGGCAGCGCCGGGGGCGAGTCTGGCACGGTCCTGTCCACGTATGCGGAGTCGACGGCGCCGGCCGGGATGTCCGCATATACGCTGAGTGTCCGCGGCCTCAAGGGCGGCCATTCCGGCGTGGACATCGACCGGGGCCGCGGTCACGCGGCCAGGCTGCTGGCGCGCTTCCTCAAGGAAGCCGCCGGCAAGTACGGAGTGCGGGTGGCCCGGATCGCCAGCGGGACCGCGGGCAATGCCATCCCGCGCGATGCATCGGCACTCATGGTCGTGCCTGCCGGCCAGGTCGATGCATTCCTGAAGAGCGTGCAGGGGTACGAAGCGATCGTCAAGAGCGAGCTGGCGGCGACCGAACCCGATCTCAGCGTGCAGGCCGAACCTGCCGGCGATGGTGCGCCTGCCAGGGTCATGGAAGAGAAAGCCCAGCGGACGCTGATCAATGCCCTGTACGGCGCCCCGCAGGGGGTGATGCGCATGAGCGATGCAGTGCCTGGCCTCGTCGAGACCTCCACCAACATGGGGATCGTCAATATCGGGGATGGGCAGGTGGAGGTCAGATACTACTTGCGCAGCTCAGTGGACTCGGCGCTGGAGGATCTGGGCCAGATGATCGCCAGCGTGTGGGATCTGGCAGGCGTCGAGGTTACCTTCAGCGGGGGCTATTCCGGGTGGAATCCAAATCCAAACTCGCCGATCCTTCTCCTGATGCAGGGTGTCTATCAGGAGCTGTACGGCAAGGACCCGAAGGTTTCTGCCGTCCACGCCGGACTGGAATGCGGCACGATCGTCAGCAAATATCCGGGCATGGACGCGATTTCCATCGGCCCGACCCTGCAGGATGTGCACACGCCGAGCGAAAGGATGGAGGTCGCCAGCGTCAAGAAGCTGTACGACCTGTTGCTCGAAACCCTCTCACAGATACCTGAGACGTCCGCGGCCATTGACCCGCTGCCCTCCTGGAACCCTGGTCCGGCGAAGGACGCGATCCTGAAGTTCGTTGCGGATGTGGCCGACCCCACCGGCCCATCCTACGTCCCGCCGGCCGAGCGCATCGCGGTCACCGATAACGATGGCACGCTGTGGACCGAGAAGCCAATACCCAGCCAGGCAGCCTTCCTGTTCGCCCGCATCGCGGCGATGGCGCCCGACCATCCCGAGTGGAAGACGACCCAGCCGTACCAGGCTGTCCTGGAAGCCGACAGCAAGGCCCTTGCGGGCCTGGGGATGGAAGATGTCGAGAAGCTCCTCTTAGCGACCCACGCAGGCATGACCGAAGAGGAGTTCGAGGCGACCGCCAAGGCATTTCTGGACACGGCAAGGCATCCACGCTTCGGCGTGCCCTACACGGAGACGGTCTACCAGCCCATGCTCGAGTTATTGGCGCTCCTTCGGGCTAATGATTTCAAGACGTTCATCGTATCGGGCGGCGGCGTCGAGTTCATGCGCGTCTTCTCCGAGGAGGTCTACGGCATCCCGCGCGAGAACGTGATCGGCAGCAGCCTGCAATACAAGTTCCAACTGACGCCGGAGGGAAGCGTCCTGGTCCGCCAGCCGGAGCTGGTCTCCCTGGACGACCGGCAAATGAAGCCGGTCAATATCCAGCTCCACATCGGCCGCAGGCCGATCATGGCCATCGGCAACTCGGACGGCGACCTGGCGATGTTCCAGTATACCGCCAGTCGTAAAGGACCGTACCTGAACCTGCTGGTCGTCCACGACGATGCCGAACGCGAGTACGAGGTGTTGACCGGGACCGATGCGATGATGGCCGCGGCCGCGCAAAGCCCGTGGGTGTTCGCCAGCATGAAGCGGGATTTCAAGATCGTGTTTCCGATCGGGAAATGAAAGCGCAGGTCAGGCTATGGCCGAAGAGACCGAAGACACGAGGCAAACGCGGTCAGTCGTCAATGTGTATCCGGAGGCTGAGGGACTGACCGCGGTGGAACGATTCAGCTACCGGCTGTTCATCGGCTGCGTGAGCCTTAACGCGCTGGCCGTCCTCCTTGCCTACACCCTCCTGCCCCTGCCTCAGCCGGTGCGCGAGGTGCTCGCCATCATCGACGGCCTCAACGCGGCCATCTTCCTGGTCGACTTCCTCACGCAGCTCATCACCAGCGACAACAAGGTGCGCTACTTCTTCCGCGTGGGCGGCTGGCTCGACCTTCTCGGCTGCCTGCCATTTCATCCGTGGTTCCGGTTCTTGCGCATCATACGCAGCATCCGCCTCTGGCGCCGCCTCGCCGCAACCACCCCGGTCGAAATCCGGCTGGAAGCGCAGCGGCGCCTGGCGGAGAGCAGCCTTTTCGTAGTTGCCAGCCTCGTGCTCGTCGTCGTGACGGCCGGCAGCACTGCGCTGGCCTCGATCGAGCCGCGGGCAGCCGGCGCCACCATCCGCGGGGGCAGCGATGCGGTCTGGTTTGTTTTCGCGACCATCGCCACCGTGGGCTATGGCGACACCTACCCGGTGACAGATGCCGGGCGTTTCGTCGGCGTGGTGCTCATGATCGCCGGCGTCAGTGTCTTTTCGGTTCTGACGAGCTACATCGCTTCCACATTCATGTCGAGGGGGAGAAACACATGAAAACTCGAACAGCAACGGTCCTGACATTGATCCTTACGGCAGCCCTGAGCTTGGCCTCGTGTTATCCTGCACCCCAGGCAATGGCGCCGCCGGCAGAGTCCCAACCAGTCATCGAAACGACGGCAACCGCGGCGGCACAGGCGCCACAGGAAAGCGTGGCGGCGCCGCAAGAAACCGCGGCGATTGCCAACCCGGCGTCGCAGAACTGCATCAGCCAGGGCGGCAAACTGGAGATCGAGGAACGCGGGGACGGTGCCGTCACGGACGGTGCCGCTGCGAGCGGCGCGCAGTTCGGCGTTTGCTATTTCGAAGACAACCTCCAATGCGAGGAATGGGCGCTCATGCGCGGTGAGTGTCCCGTGGGCGGCGTCAAGGTTACCGGTTACACCACGCCGGCCGCGCGCTACTGTGCGATCACCGGCGGGGAGTATGTCGTCACAGACAACGGCGGCCAGGCTGACGAGCAGGGCGCCTGCACGTTGAAGAACGGCTCGCAGTGCGAGGCCTGGAGCTTCTATAACGGCGAATGCCTGGCCGTCGGGGACGGCACCGTCCCCATTCCAACGCCCGCGCCGGCAAGTCCGGCCCTGCAAATCCCCATCGCCGAGGTGTGCAACGGCATGGCGCAGGCGCTGCTGGAGGCTGCGTCACGAGCCGCGACACCACCTTCATACGTCGAAGTGACCCAATCTGACGAGCCCGTTCCCCTGACCGATCCCTCGACCATGGCCAGCGGCACGGCCTGCCGCGCGACGGTCACGGGAACCGGCGCAGAGTTCGCCGGCCCGGACGCGATCGTGAAGGAGATCACCGCGGTCCTGACCGGCGGGGGCTGGGAGGAGGACATGCAGCTTGCGTCCGGTGGGCCGACCGGGATGGGATCGGGATACCGCTCCGGAGACCTGGTCTGCATCGCGGGCGCCATCTGGCACCCCGATGCCTCGGCCAACTGCCCGACCGATAAACCAATCTCCGAATGCAAGGTCACACCCGAGCAGCAGCTCTACACCATCACCATCGACTGTGCGCAGGCCACGGCACAGATGCCGCAAGAAGGCGCCGCGATGGTCAACCCCGCGTCGCAGAACTGTATCGCACAGGGCGGCAAACTGGAGATCGAGGAGCGCGGGGACGGTGCCGTCACGGACGGTGCCGTCACGGACGGTGCCGCTGCGAGCGGCGGGCAGTTCGGAGTCTGCTATTTCGAGGACAACCGGCAGTGCGAGGAGTGGGCGCTGCTGCGGGGCGAGTGCCCCGCGGGCGGCGTCAAGGTTACCGGCTACAACACGCCCGCCGCACGCTATTGCGCGATCACGGGAGGCACGTATACCATCACCGGCACGACCCCCGATGGCATGGAAGCCGGAGACTGCGCCTTGCCGAACGGGGAGGTCTGCTACGTCTGGCATTACTACAACAGATACTGTGGAGCGCCTGCTGGCCCCTAAGGGTTGGAACGCGTCGCCGACCACCTATCTTCTCATTCCAGAAGGAGCGACGGGGGGCCGCCTTTACGCGGATGGCGCTGGCTTCCATGTTGGCCTTCCGGGGAAGTGTGCCCGTCACGAAAATGTCAACGAACCGGGCCACAAGCTCCTCGGTGCTCAACTGCTTGCATTATGTCAGGGCCGGCTCGTTTGTCAAGCGCCGATCGACCGCCACGCATGGGCACCCTAGGCGATCCGTTTTGCCAAACACCGGGGGGGCATGCCATAATGGCTGTGTCGGTCTGCCCTATATTCTCCAACATAAGGTGAGGCAATGAGAAGCTCAGGTATTCGTCCCTCTCTCAACATGAGCGTGGTACGCGCGGTCGCCATCGCGATCGTAATATTCATCGCGGTCGTGGTATTGACGAGTAGTAGTCTCTTCTACATCATGCAACGCGTCGAACAACAGGAGGTCGGCGTGCGGTTCCGCGGCGGCCGGATCGTCGACGTCGTGGGACCCGGCCTCTACACGGACGTCGGCTTCTATGTCGAGCTCAAGAAAGTGCCGAGCTCCGCTGTGCCGTTCACGGTCGAGGACGATGAAATCATCACCCAGGACAAGCAGCGGCTGGGTTTGGTAGTGGCGGGCGATATTTTCCGGCCCAATCTCTCTCAAGGCGACATCCTCAAGGCAAACTGGGCCCAGTACAGCGAACTGTACTTGCAGGAGCCCATCCTCCAGAATCGGGTGGAGGGTCTGGCGCGCCAGGCGATGAAAGTCTGCATCGGCGAGCGCACGTTCAACGACAACGTGATCGGCACGGCCCGAGACGTATTGCGCGAGTGCATCGACACGGAGCTGAGCCGGTTGGCGGAGAACTATGGCCTGCAGATATCAAACGTGGTCGTGCCCAATATCATCCTGTCTGCCGAAGCTCAAGCGGTCCTGGACGCGATCACCCAGAGCCGGCTCAATACGGAGAAGGCCGCGCAAGACCGACTGAAGGCCGAGGCCGAAGCCTCGGCCGAGCAAGCACGCCAACAAGGTGAAGTGCGCGTGGCGCAGAGCCGGGTCCAGGAGGAAGCGCGGCAGCAGACCAGTTTGGCGCAATTAGAGAAGGAGCGAGCTCAGGCGCAAAATGCAGTGATTGAGGCACAAAAGGCCAACGAGCTGTTGACCGCTCAACGCGACTTCGAGATCAGCCAGGCACGGGCGCGGGCGGCTGCGGAACAAGCGAAGGCGGACTTAGCGCCCGAGATTGCGAAGGCTCAACTCTATGAGACGAACCCAGCCTATGTAGCGCTGCAGACTGCCTTGGCGAACGCGAACGCTTTCAAGGCGACAGATAAGTTAATCTTCACGCCCCTGGGGACAGTACCCACGATCATCGTGCCGGGGCCTGGCGTGCAGCCGACAGTGAACACCTCGCCGCAATAGAATCAGGCGAAGGGGTCGATGCCGAACAACGTGCTGTACAGCGCCTTGCATTCAATTGTTGCACCCATCGCCGCTGCGAGCGACGCAACTTCGACCAGGCCATCCCGACACAAGGGGTGGCCTGCGCCGATGATGTAGGTGAACCAGCGCAACATCTTGGACTTCCAATGACTATCTTTCGAAGCCGCGCGCGTGAAGCAGATGGCCATCAGTTCCGACTCGTCATCTGAGTCATCGGTCATCTCGTCGTAACGATCGAGGACGCGGAGATAGTCACCAGGAGAGAGGACGCGCTCAATCAGGCGTTCAGCAACGCAGCTGCGGCGTGGATCGACCAGAGCGACTGTGTCTATGAGGATCAACTCCAGGAGCTGTTCATCAAGCCGTTCCTTCGGAAACGGCATAGCCAGTCGATCCTGCAATTCGGGCACGTGTCGAGTGATTATCCGGCTGGGACTTGGCCGTTGTGATTCGGGCATCGGTGCACCTAATTGACACAAATAGACGACGGATAGCTTTATAGCACACTCTAAAATAAAATGCAAGTCCCATTGGGCACAAACTACTGCACATGGTGTAAGCAATGTTGATACACACAATATGCGGGCATCGATGACCACTTCTCAGTGTGTTGCCGCAATAGTAGTTGCCGCTGGACTCTCCCGCCGTATGGGCGCCTTCAAACTGACGTTGCCATGGGAAGGCGCGACCGTCATCGAACAAGTCGTCTCGACCCTTAGTTCCGCACCACTATGCGAAATCGTCGTCGTCACGGGTCACCGTGGCGAGGAAGTCCAAAAAGCCCTGGAAAACGCCCCCATTCGCTGCGTTCCAAACCCGCGGTACGAGACCGGTGAGATGTTAAGTTCAATCCAGGCCGGCCTGGCTGCTATTACGGAAGGCGTCGACGCCGCGCTGGTCTGTCTCGGCGATCAGCCACAAATGGAGATCGCCACCGTCCTGGCTCTGCTGAGAGAGGCAGAGCACACCGGTTGGCGCAGAGTCATCATTCCGAGTTATGATATGCGCGCTGGTCATCCTATTCTACTGCCGAGACTGCTTTGGATGCAAATAATGAATACATCAGAAAGCTTACGGTCCGTGTTACGAGCGAACAGAGATCTGGTAGACTATCTCGCCCTTGACACGCCAAGCATCCTGGCTGACCTGGACACACCCGACGACTATCAACAAGCCAAACCTTGACTCAACGGAGATGATAAGATCATGCGTCTGAGCAAACTCTTCGGCCGCACATTGCGTGAGGCGCCGACTGACGTCGAAGGCATTGGTCACCAGCTGCTGGTGCGTGCGGCGTTCGTGCGCAGCTTTGGCGCGGGACGATATGCGTATCTTCCGCTGGGACAGCGCAGTCTCGAAAATCTCGAGTCCCAGGTGCACCGTTGCCTGGCCGAGCACGCCAGCCAGAATCTGTGGCTGTCCGGGGCCATAGACGGCACCTCGCTGGCCGAGACCGCGCGCACCCTTGCCGGGAGCGATATTCAGTCCTACCGCCAGCTGCCCACACACCTGGCCGGCGCCGGGCTCCTGAAGGTCGGGGGCGGCGGAAAGCGCGGCGGGCCCCTCAGCGCGCGCGAAGCGCCGGGCGCCTTACTCTGCTCATTCACCGATAGCGACGCCAATAACGCCCAGGCTTACGCAGCAACTCAACACGCCTTTGGGGAGCTCTTCCAGCGTTGCGGCCTGGCGGCCATCACTGCGCGTGATGCGCTCGCGCCGGCCATCGCACCCGATCGCGGATCCGCGATCGGGCACGCGTACTTGTTCCCGACCACGGACGGCGGCGAGACCTCCCTCCTGTGCGACGCGTGCGGTTACGCTGCCCTCGCGGACATCGCGGCGTTTGCTCGCCCGGTTCCGGAGTCAGAGCCAATACGGCCGCTCGCAAAAGTCCCGACGCCCCATTGCGCCACCATTGCCGATTTGGCGCAGTATCTCAATGTGTCCGAATCCCGGACCGCCAAAGCAGTGCTCCTGATGGCGACGCTGGCAGGCGATGAGCGTTTTGTTTTTGTCGTCGTGCGCGGCGACATGGATCTCAGCGAGCGCAAGCTGTGCCTGGCGCTTCGAGCGGGATCCGTGCGGCCTGCGACTGAGGCCGAGATCCGCGCGGCCGGCGCAACACCCGGGTATGCCTCCCCCATCGGTCTTAAGAATGTCCTGATCGTGGTTGACGAACTCATCCCGGGGTCACCGAACCTGGTGGCAGGCGCCAATGATGAGGGTTTCCACCTTTCGAATACGAACTATGGTCGTGATTACGCGGCGACGCTCGTCGCGGATATTGCGGCCGCTCGTCCCGGCGATGGATGTCCCTCGTGCAGCGCGCGGCTGCGCGCCGCACCGGTCGCCGTATTGGGCCGGTCCAGCCAGCTGGCACACGATGGCGCCAAGGGCGCACCGTCTTACCTCGACGCCACGGGCCGGATGCAGCCTGTGTGCATTTCAACCCACTACCTCGATCTCGGATGCCTGTTGGCCGCAGCCGCAGAGCAGCACCACGACGAACACGGACTCGTCCTTCCCCCGCCCGTCTCGCCGTTCGCCGTTCACCTGGTGGGCATGCCGGGTGCGGAGGCCGAGGCAGAGGCCTTGGTGGATAGCCTGGCGGCCGAAGGCATCACCTGCCTGTACGATGACCGGGGCGAGAGCGCGGGCGTCAAATTCACCGACGCGGACCTGATCGGCCTGCCCCTGCGGATCACTCTTGGCAAACGTTCACTGCAATCGGGCGGTGCGGAGTTCAAGCGGCGGGATCAGGCGGACAAAGTCATCATCCCCCTGGGTGGAGTCGTTCAAGCAGTGCGTGCAGCGTTGGCAGGGACTGAAGAGGACGTCATGGATCAGATCGAGGAATTGCCATATGGAGAACATCTACGCTGAGTTAGCGCGGCTGCTCGGAGCAGGCGATACCGTTGCCGTCGCCACGATCGTGGACGTGCGAGGGTCGGTGCCGCGCGAGGTCGGCGCAAAAATGATCATCCACCCGCTCGGCAGACACGTGGGCACGGTGGGCGGCGGTTGTGGAGAGGCCGATGTCATCCGCACAGCGCTGGACGTACTGCAGACCGGCGAGCCGGCCACCGTCCATGTCGACCTCACTGAGGATATCTCCATGCAGGCGCTGGGCGTGTGCGGCGGCATCATGGACGTGTTCGTGGAGCGCGTTGGGGCAGAGGTGCAGTCGGGCCTCAGGCAAGAGCCACGCATCCTGGCCGCGCTGCGCGAGTCGATGCTCAACCGGGAGCCGGTCGCGCTGGCCACCGTGGTCCATAGAACTGCTGCAGAGGCTCCCGAAGGGAGCACCGGCCGGCAGGTCGTCGTCTGGCTCGACCGCGAGCCACTGGGCTCTCTGGGGCTGGGGGACAAAGAAGCGCAGGTGATCGACGATGCGCGCGCAGTGCTCCGCGGCCGGCAGCACAAGCTGTTGAAATATGAAGATGCGAGTGTATTTGTCGAAGTGCAGCGCCGAGCGCCTGAAATGATCATCGTCGGCGGGGGGCACATCGCACTCCCGCTTGCACAAGTTGCCGCCATGTGTGATTTCTCTGTGACTGTTCTCGATGACCGGCCTGGCTTCGTCACCGCGGATCGCTTCCCGACTGCGCGGCAGCGCATTGCAGCGCCGCTCCGCGAGACCGTCGCCGGCCTCCCCATAGATCAGGACACCTACATCGTGCTCGTCACCCGCGGTCACAGCCATGATGTCGAGTGCCTGCTCGAGGTGCTTGACCGGCCGGTTGGCTACATTGGGATGATCGGCTCGCAGAGACGGGTCGATGCGGTGTTCCAGTTGCTGACCGAGGAAATGGGCATCGACCCCCTGAAGCTGGACCGCGTTTACGCGCCCATCGGCATCGCAATCGGCGCGCGCACGCCGGCCGAGATTGCCGTCTGCATCATGGCCGAGGTGATCAACGTGCTGCGGAACGGGCCAGCGACGTCGATCTCGGAACGCAGGCGCGAGCGCGATCGACGCCGCCGGGAGGGCAAATGAACCCGTCACCGCCCCATATGCGTGACGGTGCGATCTCTTACCGGCTGCCGCCACCCACCTTGGGACAGCATACCGACGAGGTGCCGATCGAACTGGGATATGCGGCCGTTGACCTGGCGCGGTTTAGGGAAGCCGACGTGATTTGAGCGCCAAGGGAAGAGGAGGAATGCAGCTTCCACTGGCCGGGCATCGTCGATTGCTTGGCGCCTACCTGGTTCCTCAACGCGGCCGGCTGGCCCTGCTGGCCGCGCTCATCGTCGCGGACATCGCTTTACGGCTCATCAACCCGCAAATCATCCGCACCTTCATCGACACCGCACAGGCCGGGGGACCGCTCAGCGCACTCACGTCGGCGGGCGTCCTGTTCCTGGCGGTTGGGCTGCTCGGTCGCGGCGTCAACCTCGGCTCCGCGTATGCGGGGCTCAGCCTCGGGTGGACCGCGACCAATCGACTCCGCACGGACCTGGCAACTCATCTCCTGCGACTCGACATGCCATTCCACAAAGCCCACACGCCGGGCGAGTTGATCGAGCGCGTGGACGGCGATGTGACGACCCTCGCCGAGTTCTTCGCGGAGATGGCCGTCAAAGTCGCAGGAAACGCCGTGCTGGTGCTGGCCATCCTGGCGCTGCTCACCCGTGAAAATGCGAATGCCGGCACCATTCTCGCTGGCTACACGATACTCGTCCTGGTCGCCCTGGCCCTGGTCGGCCGCATCGGGGTGCGCGCGTGGACCGCGGCACGGCAGGCATGGGCAGACCAGATGGGCTTCCTGGAGGAGCGCTTCGCCGGAACAGAGGATATTCGCGGCATCGGTGCGGAGTCGCACAGCCTGGCACAACTCAGCCAGCTCATGCTGAATTTGCTCCATAAGGCGCGCGGCGGCTGGATGGCAAACGCGCTTGGTTTCGTCATCACCAACTTCCTCTTCATCTTGGGCTACGGCCTCGGACTGGCCATCG
This sequence comes from uncultured Chloroflexia bacterium, assembly GCA_963774265.1. Taxonomy (GTDB): domain Bacteria; phylum Chloroflexota; class Anaerolineae; order CG2-30-64-16; family CG2-30-64-16; genus JALOOB01. The sequence continues at coordinate 419,614 of CAVZDU010000002.1, forward strand.
GCGCGCTGCTCTACCTGCGGGGCGATGTCACCATTGGCGCCGCGTTCCTAATCGTGTATTACATCGGGATGCTCGCGGCCCCACTCGAAGAAATTCGCGGGCAGGTGGAGCAGTTGCAGGAGGCGACGGCCAGCGTCAACCGTGTGCAAGAGCTGCTCACATTGGCGCCCGTCGTGCGCGACACCGGCTCGGAGACCCTTCCGCCCGGTCCACTGCCCGTCGACTTCGAGGGAGTCTGCTTCCGCTACAACGACGACGGCGGGCAGAACGATCAGGAGCCGGCAGCAGCGCGGGGCGATGGGTCACCTCGGGGCGGTGTGGTGCTGGCGAACGTGTCGTTTCAACTGGCTCCGGGGCGCGTGCTGGGCGTGCTGGGCCGGACCGGCAGCGGGAAGACAACGATGACCCGGCTGCTGTGCCGACTGTACGATCCTGAGGAAGGCGTAATCCGGTTGGCAGACCGCGATCTTCGTGACGTCTCACTCGCCGAACTGCGACGCGCGGTGGGATTGGTCACGCAGGATGTGCAGTTATTCGGCGCAACCGTGGCCGAGAATATCACCCTGTTCGACGCGGAGACGCCCGAGGCTGACATTCACGCCGCGCTGCGTGAGTTGGGATTGCTCGACTGGGTGCTCCAGATGCCTCAAGGGCTGCAGACGAAGTTGGGGTCGGGCGGGGGCAACATGTCGGCCGGCGAAGCGCAGCTGCTGGCCTTCGCACGGATCCTCCTGAGGGATCCCGGCCTGGTGATTCTCGACGAGGCAACGTCGCGGCTGGATCCGCTGACCGAGAGGAGGCTGGAGCGGGCCATCGACCGGTTGCTGGAGGGCGACGGGACGGGGCGCACCGCCATCATCATCGCCCATCGGCTGCATACCGTGCAACGCGCGGATGACATCCTCATCCTCGATGAAGGCCGGATCGTCGAATTTGGACCCCGTGCGGCGCTGGCCGCGGATCCCAACTCGCGCTTTTCGCAGCTTCTGCGGACAGGGCTGGAAGAGGCGCTCGCATGAAGCCGGGCATCGGGGTCATGGCGTTCAACTGGGCGCTGATCCGGTACGCGTGGCGGCCGTTCACAGTGCACGCAGTGCTCCAGGTCTTCTACCTGGGCTCGCGGGTGCTGCCGGGACTGGTCGAGAAGGCGGTTTTCGATACCATCACGGGGCAGGCGATGCTGCGCGTCGACCTCTGGGCGCTCATTGCAGCCTACGCCGGCATCGGACTCGCGCGCATGGCGTCGACCTACGCGGAAGCCTTCTCAGGGTGGACGTTCCGGTATGTCGTCGGGGCATTGGTGCGCCGAAACCTGTTCGCCGCTTTACTGCGGCGCCCGGGCGCGCTGCCCCACCCCATCTCTCCCGGCGAGGCGCTCAATCGCTACCGGACAGACGTGGCGGAGGTGTGCGATTTCCCCACGTGGCTGCCCGATGTGGCCGGGAATCTCGTGTCGTTCATTGCAGCCATCGCGATCATGGCCAGCATCAACTGGCAGATTACCCTGGTCGCGCTCTTGCCGATCCTCATCGCGTACGGCTTCGGCCGCGCCGCCTGGGGGCGGATGCTGCTCTATCGCAAGCGGGAAGGGGAGGCAGGCGACCGCGTAACCGGGTTCCTGGCGGAAATGTTCGGAGCGGTGCAGGCGCTGAAGGTGGCGGGCGGAGATGCTGAGCGCAACGCGGTGCACCATTTCGGCAGGCTCAACGACGAGCGGCGGCGCACGGCAGTGCAGGCCAGGATGCTCGACACGTTCGTTTACTCGATTCACAGCTTCGCGGTTGTCGTCAGCACCGGCGTGATGCTGCTGATGTCCTCGCGGGGGATGATCGAAGGGTCATTCACCGTGGGCGACTTTGCGCTGTTCACGTACTTCCTCTGGTTCACCTCAGAATTACCGTCCTACCTGGGCACATTTGTCGGCGACTATAAGCAACAGGAAGTCGCGATCGCGCGCCTGGCAAAGCTCGCGCCCGAGGAGGGTCCGGCGGCGCTCGTCGAACAAGCCCCAGCGCTGCCGGTTTCTGCAAGCCCCCACTGGATGTTGGCGCCTGCGGCCGCCACCGACGAAGCGGCAGTCCAGGCGGGGGAAACCCCATCCGCACCCCATGAAGCGAACGAAGACGTCGACGACGACCTTCGGTCGCTCGAGGTGCACGGGCTGACCTACCGATTTGATGACTCGAATCGCGGCGTGCATGACGCAACATTCACGCTGGCCCCGGGCAGTCTCACTGTGGTGACCGGCCAGGTGGGATCGGGGAAATCCACACTGCTCCGCACCCTGCTCGGCCTGCTGCCGGCGCAGGCCGGAGAGGTGCGCTGGAACGGGGAACCGGTGGCAGAGCCGGCCAGCTTCTTCCGGCCGCCGCGGAGCGCATATACCGCGCAGGCGCCGCGGCTGTTCAGCGACACGTTGCGTGAGAATATCAGCCAGGGCATCGCGGCCGGACCCGAAGAGATGCAGGCAGCCGTGGTGCAGGCCGTGATGGAACAGGATGTCGTCCAGCTCGAAAAGGGGTTGGAGACGGTGGTTGGCCCGCGCGGGGTGCGGCTATCGGGCGGGCAGGTGCAGCGCAGCGCGGCCGCGCGCATGTTCCTCCGCCGGCCGAGCCTGCTGGTGTTCGATGACCTGTCCAGCAGCCTGGATGTGGGGACGGAGCAGCTCCTCTGGGAGCGCCTGGCCGCCAACCCCGGCCGGCCGACGGTGCTCGCGGTTTCACACCGCCGGCCAGCGCTGCAGCGCGCCGATCATATCATTGTTCTGAAGGATGGCCGGGTGGAGGCGCAAGGAAGGCTGGACGCGCTTCTCGAGTCTAGCGAAGAGATGCGGCGGCTGTTTGCCGCGCAACTCGAGCCAGGAACTCCGAATGAAGATCCTGCTACCTGAACGCGATGCGTATCATATTATGATAGAATAAGCGTGGTTCAAGTTCATAGCGTTAGGAGGCGGGCGTGATGGAACTCGCATTACCAGCCGGGATGACAGGGCTACGACCCCACCTGGGGAATATCGTGTCGGGCATGGAGCAGGCACTTCCCTATGCGGCCGCGCTGCTCTCCGAGCGTGGCGGGCTGAACATTCGCGTCGACAGCCACGAAGAACGCATTGAGGAACTTCCGCGATCCGCGGGAACAGTGTTGACCGCTTACGACGGTCAGACATTGCACGAGGCGGCCATCGGAGGCTTTGATCTCGGGGCCGTGGAGCGCGCCGCTGCGAACCTGACACGATCCCTCTCTCGCACCCCCGGCCGCGAGATTGACCCGGGGCCGGAGCGCCACGGCGACTTCGTCACGTCGATGCAGATCCCTCCGGCATCTCTCTCGACCCAGGAAAAACTGGACCGGTGCCGTGACATCCAGGCCCGGCTCCGCCAAATCGATCCGCGCGTGGTCAATGCAATCGTCAACTTCCGCGAACTGACCGAGCTCTCCGCGTTCGCCAACCGGACCGCGGACCTGGCCCAACAGGTGCAGCGGATCGCGATGAACCTGATGGCGTTCGTGGAGGGTCCCGATGGGGTGCGCTACAACTACAGCCTGCACGGCGGAACGGGCGGCTGGGAGCTGCTCGACATCAGCGATGAAGACCTGGCGCGGCTGGTGAGCATTGCCATCGAGCTCCTCGGAGCGCAAAGGATCGAGCCGGGGGAATACACGATCGTGGCATCGCCGTGGGTGACCGGCACGCTCGTGCACGAATCATTTGGCCACGGCGTCGAGACCGACATGTTCCTGAAGGAAAGGGCCCGGGCCAGCCAGTACGTCGGCAAGCTCATCGGCTCGCCGCTGGTGAACATCTGGGACGATCCCTCCTATCCCCGTGGGTTCGGTTCGTACTTCTTCGATGACGAAGGCATGCTGGCGGGACCCACGCAGATCGTGGAGAACGGCGTTTTCCGCCGGGGGATCACCGATCTGTACTCGGCGACCGCTCTCGGCATTCCACGCTCCGCCAACGGACGACGGCAGGACTATACGCGCAAGGCCTACGCGCGGATGAGCAACACGGCCCATGCGCGCGGCGCCACGCCCGTAAGTCAGCTATTCGACCAGGTGGAAGACGGCGTGTATCTGGAGATGTGGTCGTCGGGGATGGAGGATCCCCAGGGGTGGGGCATCCAGGTGACTTGTCACTACGGCCACGAAATCAAGCATGGCCGGGTCACGGAGAAGATCTACGCACCTGTCGGTATCACCGGCTACGTGCCTGATGTGCTGGCAAGCGTTGCCGGCGTGGGCGACGAGTGGGGCCTGGATACGGGTGGCTGCGGCAAGGGACACAAGGAGTTCGTGCGGGTCAGCGCCGGCGGACCGCATCTGCTGATGAAAGCGAGGCTAGGCTGATGTTCGACGCCATTACGAACACACTGAGGCAGCGCACCGATCTGCTCGGGTGGACGCTGCGCCACATCACCAGCCGCGGCTCGCAGCTTTACGCGGTGCCCGGCGCGGTCGAAGCAGTTCGGGATGTTATGGACGAGCGGTACGTGATCGACGTGTTGCGCGACACCGCTGCCCCTGGGGGTGAGCCGACCGTCGGCGCTGGCAACATCACGCTGCTGCCCGGCGCGGACATCAACGCAGCGATCGATGCTGCGGCGCTGCACGCAGGGTTGGTCCGCAACCGGCCCTACGGCCTGGCCGCGCCTGCCCCCCTGCCCGATGTGCCGCTGCTCGATGAAATACTCCGCGGCGACATGCCTGGCGAACTGGCCGCCGCGCACCGGCAGTTGAAGGACGCGGTGGACCAGCAGCCCGCTGTGCGCATGACGGCGGCAGAGCTCTTTGCCGAGGAAAAATCGGTGAGGCTGCGCAACAGCCGCGGGATCGACGCCAGCCAAACAGGCACATCGATGAAAGTGGAGTGGGTGCTCCTGGCCCGAGACGGCGAGCGCGAGGTTGAGACATTCGCCGAGATGCAGCGCCGGCGGCTGGCCGATCTGCACCTGCAGGAGGTGGTGGCAGAGCGGTCCAGGTGGACACGCGACCTGCTCGCCGCCCAGGCCCCTCCCGATCACGCGGGCGCAGTGGTCCTGCGGGGCTCGGCGCTTGCCGAATTCATGGACAGCGGCGTGATCCAGCACCTTGGATCCGCATCAGCCAAGTTCTCAAAGTCAAGCACCTGGGAAATCGGCAAGAGCGTTTTCACTGGACCTGTAACCGGCGACGTGCTGACCGTCTGGGCGAATCGCCAGGCATCCTATGGGGTTGCCGCGGATCGTTTTGACGGCGAGGGCATCCCGAGCCAGCGACTTCTCTTGATCGAGGACAATCGCCTGGCGGCATTCAGCGCCGGACAACGCTACTCTGAGTACCTCCATATTCCGGCGACCGGCGAATTCGGCGTCATCGAGGTCGCCCCAGGCCAGACGGCGGAGACCGATCTGCGATCCGGAAACCATGTAGAGATTGCTGCCTTCTCCTGGTTCAACCCCGATGAGGTGACCGGCGATTTCGCTTGCGAGATCCGACTGGGCTATACGGTGACCGGCGGCAGGCGTGTGCCCTTCAAAGGCGGGCAGCTCATCGGCAACTATCTTGATGCGCTATCTGCCGCACGGTGGAGTCGGGAAACGGGTTTCCATGGAACCTATCTGGGCCCAATCGCAGTACGCTTTGAGAAGCTGACAGTGGCAGCATAACATCCCGGCAGGGGGAGTGGCTGGCGGAACCGTTCTGCCCCATGCTACGTAATATAGGCAGAATTGGTTATGCACACGGTCCGAATTCGCAAGTTACACATCGTCATCGCGCTGTTAGCGATCCTCCTGAGCGCAGGCGCCGCGGTGATCGCGCGCCTGCCCCGTCTCGACGCGCACCTACAGAAGCCCACAACCCCGAGCATCCTGATCACCGATCGGCACGGACGGGTCCTATACGAGGCCATCGATCCGCTGGGGAACAAACATGTCCCACTATCCCTCGCGGAGATTCCTCGCGCTTGCCAACAGGCCACCATCGCGACAGAAGATGCCCGCTTCTACAGCCACCCTGGCGTCGATCCCATTGCTATCGTACGCCGCGCTCTGGCTGAATTTGCGCGCGGGAGAGACCGTGTCCGGCGCCAGCACGCTCACACAGCAACTTGCACGCAACCTGCTCCTGCCCGAGGGCGAACGGTACGAGCAGTCCCTGGCCCGGAAGGTGCGAGAGGCGTGGCTGGCCTGGCAGCTCGAGCGCAAATACTCGAAAGATGAGTTGCTGGCCCTTTATCTCAACACCACCTACTACGGCCACTACGCGACCGGCATCGAGGCGGCCGGCCAGGCGTACTTCGGGGCGCACGCGGGCGAATTGGACCTGGCGCAGTGCGCGCTGCTGGCCGGGCTTCCGCAGTGGCCCGCCGGGTATAACCCGATCGAGAACCTCGACCGCGCGCGCGAACGACAAGCTACGGTGCTGCGCCTGATGGCCGAACAAGGAAACATCTCGGCCGGGCAGGCCGAGGAGGCGGCGAACGAGGACCTCCTTTTCGCCAGCAGTCCCTTTCCAATCCTCGCGCCTCACTTCGTCATGGCCGTGCAAAGCCAACTGGAAATGATTCTCCCCCCCGAGCGGATTGCAGCAGGCGGGTTGCGCGTGACGACCACACTCGACCTGGACTGGCAGGCCGCGGGAGAAGGCGCAGTTCGGCGGCAGATGGCGCAACTGCGACCTTGCGCCATGGTCGAAGGAGGCTCGCCGGGGGTGACCTGTGACCTCAACGCCGACCCCAGCCGGCGAATCGAGAACGCGGCACTTCTTGCGCTGGACCCAGCCACGGGGGCCATTCGCACGATGGTTGGAAGCCCCGACTACTTCGATGCGGCCACCAGCGGGGCGGTGAACGCAGCATTAGCGCAGCGGCAGCCGGGGTCCACGATCAAACCCCTCACCTACAGCCTGGCACTGGATCCTCAGGCGGCAGGCAGGGCCGGACGAACAGCCTGGACGCCTGCCACGATCATCCCGGACATTCGTACGTCGTTCGTCACGGCTGAGGGGAATCCCTACGTGCCGAACAACTACGACCGGCGCTATCACGGCCCTGTCACGTTGCGAACCGCGCTGGCGAACAGCTACAACATCCCCGCGGTCCAGACCCTCCACGCGGTCGGGATCGAGAACCTCATCGACCTGGCCCGCAGCTTCGGGATACCGTGGCAGCGAGACATCGCTGCAGGCGAAGGGCAGGCCGCGCGTTATGGACTCTCGCTCACCCTGGGCGGCGGCGAGGTGCGTCTGGTCGATCTGGCAGGAGCGTACGCGATCTTTGCCAATGGGGGAACTCGCGTCGATCCGTATGCGATCGAGCGCGTCACAACCCTGGATGGCGAGGAGATCTGGAATCACGCGAGCGGCGCCAGCGGCGATGACCCGGGCCCGGCGGCAGACCGGGCGCGCGTGCTGGACGAGCGCGTCGCGTTCCTGATCACGAATATCCTCAGCGACGATGTGGCGCGCCAACCCGCCTTCGGCCAGGGGAGCAGCCTGAACATCGGCAGGCCAGCTGCAGCCAAGACCGGCACGACAACCGATTGGCGGGACAACTGGACGGTGGGTTATACGCCCGAAGTCGTGACAGGTGTTTGGGTGGGCAACGCGGACAACACCCCGATGAAAAGCGTCAGTGGGATCACGGGCGCTGGTCCGATCTGGCATGAGTTCATGACTGCAGTGCTGGCCGGACAGCCGGCAACCGCATTCACCGTCCCCGACGGCGTGATCGAGTTGGAGGTCTGTGCGGACTCCGGCCTCCTGCCGGGCGAGGCCAATTTCCTGGGGGCAGACGGAGCGGAACAACGCGTGCCATGCCCGCAACGGCGGCGAGAATGGTTCATCGAGGGCACAGCACCCGGCAAGATCGACCAGGAACATGTACGCGTCATGATCGACCCGCAGACGGGCCAGGTGGCAGGTCCGCAGGCGCCTGGGGCTCAGCCCCAGGTCTTCTGGGTTTTGGGACCGGAATATGGGGCGTGGGCACGCGAGAACAACTTCCCACAGCTGCCCTCGAGCCTGGCCCGCGATCGTTCGGCGCAGGCGTTGGACCAGCAGGGGAACGCCCAAGGCCTGTTGCGCCTGGTGAGCCCTGACCCGAACCGGTCCTTGCGAATCGACCCGGGCCTGCCCCGCAGCGCACAGCAGATTCCTGTGACGGCGCTGCCCGCGTTTGACGTTGTTGGCGGCGTGACACTATCGGTGAACGGGAGAACCCTGGCGGTCGTCGATGGGCCGGAGTATACCGCCTGGTGGACGCTGGAGGCGGGACAGTATGTGTTTGGCGCCCGGGCCGAACGCGGTGACGGGAGCGTCGTAGCCAGCCCAGATGTGGTTGTGTTGGTTGAATAGCGGTGACGTGTGCGAGATGTGGGAACCAGGGCCGTATGAGAAGCGTCAAAAATCAGGTAGCCGTGGCAATTCTGCCGCGGGCCGACTATCACTGTTCCTCAAATGCTGTCGCCCAAAAGCCGGGTGGCTTTAAGTCGGAGGTGGTCATGCACAATCAAACGGGTCATCGTCTGTTATCCATCGTTGCGATCTTCGTCCTCGTTACGTTGACGGCGTGCAGCGGCAAGGCGACGCCGGGGGCAGGATCGGCCGAGACGGCCCCTGGCCTCACGGCACAAAGCGTGGCGTCGACCGTGCCGGCGGCACAGACCGTGCCCGCGGTGTCCGCCGCATCGTCTCCCGTCCCCACTCCGACGCGCCCCCCGTTGCCGCCCACAGTGGTCAGCGTCAAGCCAGATCGCGGCGAAGAGCAATTCATCGCCGCACCGGTGGTCGTTACATTCGACCAACCCATGGATCCGGCAAGCACCGGCAGCGCGTTCAGCATCGAACCCAAGGTGCCCGGGGAGGTCGAGGTCAGCGGGAACCAGCTCACTTTCACTCCGATGGAACGCCTGGAGCGGAGCAAAGAGTACCGCGTGACGCTGGCAGCCAATGCAACGAGCACATCCGGCCTCAGGCTACAAGGCGATCTATCCTTCAAGTTCACTACGGCCGGGTTCCTTGGCGTGTCCAGCACTCAGCCGGCGCACGGAGCGAGCGACGTACCCGCGGACAGCACGCTCACGGTCGCGTTCAATCGGCCCGTTGTACCCCTGACGGGTGTGGACGACCAGGCCAAGCTGCCTCAGCCGCTGGTCATCACCCCAACAGTCACAGGCAAGGGCGAATGGATCGGCACCAGCATGTACCGATTTGCCCCAATCAAGGGCCTGGCAGCATCGACGACCTACAGTGTCACCGTCGAGGCAGGGCTGGAAGACACGACCGGCGGCGTGCTCGCGGAGCCATATACGTTCTCCTTCCGAACCACCGATCCCGCGATCCTCCGCTGGACTCCCGAAAACCTGATGGGCGTGCGCATCGAGATGCCGATTTCGGTCACCTTCTCGATGCCGATGGACAAGGCCAGCACCGAGACTGCGTTCGGCCTGCTTGATCCAGACGGCAAGGCGGTCGAAGGGACATTCAATTGGAACGAGAATGCTACAGAATTGGGCTTCAAACCGACGGAGGTGCTGAAGTTTGGCGCACGCTATCGCGCGGCCGTAACGACCAGCGCAAAGGCAGCCAACGGAGAAGGGAACCTGCGAGAAGCAGGCGGGGTGACCCTCGACACGGTGACGCTGCCGCGCGTCTCGAGCACTGAGCCGAGTAATGGCAACCAGAAGGCACGGCCCGACCAGGCGGTTCGATTTCAATTCTCGTCCATCATGAATCCGGCGAGCTTTGTGACGGGCACGATCACGATCCTGCCCAAGCCGACGCGTGTCGTCACCTACTACAATGACTACGAAAGCTCGCTGTTCGTGGATTTCGCCAAAACGCCTGCGACGAACTACACGGTCACCCTCTCCGGCAAGCTGGCGGATCCATACGGCAACACCCTGGGCCAGGACTACGCGCTCAAGTTCCGCACCGGTGACCTCGAACCGCTGATGCAGCTCAACAATCAGCAGCAATTCGGGACCTACAGTGCATACACACACACGCAAGCCGTCGTTCTCTACCGCAACATCCCTGAAGTAAAGTTCGAGTTGTACCGCGTGCCCATCGACGACCTTGTACGGCTGACCGGCCGTGAGTACTGGCAGGTCTGGGACCTATACAGACCCACGGCGGATGCGCTCGTTCGGCAGTGGACGGCGCAGACCCAGGCTGCCCGCAACGAGCGCGGCTTTCTCCGGGAGCCGCTGGCCGACGCGAATGGCGAGGAGCTGCCGCCGGGTGTGTATCACCTGCAAGTGTCAGGCGCGCTGACCGGCGGGCAACGTCCCCCCCGACAACTCATCGTGCGCACCGACCTCAATGTGACTCTCAAGTCGAGCGCCAACGGCGCCCTGGCCTGGGTCACCGACCTGAAGTCAGGGCTGCCCGTGGCAGGTGTGTCGGTTCGCTTCACCGACGGCAAGAACGATGTGAGCGCAACGACGGACCGGGATGGTGTGGCGACCGCGAAGCTCCCGTCGACCAGAAGGCCGTGGGATGGCTTCATCGCCGTTGCAAGCGGCCCGGATGATGCCTTCGGCGTCGCGTCCTCCAACTGGCAGGAAGGCATTGGCGCGTGGGAGTTTGGCGTGTCTTCGGGGGGCGACGTCCAACCCTATATCGGTTATGTCTACACCGACCGCCCCATCTATCGACCCGGCCAAACGATGTATTGGAAGGCGATCATCCGCCGCGACGACGACGCCCGCTATAGCCTGCCCGCACCCGGCGCGCCTGTCACCGTGACGATCAACGACGACCAGGGGAACATGGTTTCGCAGCAGCGCCTGACCCTGAATCCGCTCGGCGCAGTGGACGGCAGCCTGGAACTCGGACCGGAGGCCTCTCTCGGCTATTACTACATGAACGTGCGCATGACCGAAGAGGTCAATTTCGGCATTGGCTTCCAGGTGGCTGAGTACCGCAAGCCCGAATACGAGGTCAGCGCAAAAACGGACAAGGTCGAGTACGTTCAGGGCGAACAGATGCAGGTGACTGCGGAGGCCAGCTATTTCTTCGGTGGCCCGGTCAAGAATGCCCGGGTGCGCTGGACATTGATGACGGCAAACGCTTATTTCGACTATCGAGGCGCCGGCTGGTACAGCTTCTCCGACTTTGAGTGGTGGGACACGTCGCAGATCGGGCCCTTCGGGGGCATGGTGAGCCAGGGTGAAGTGCGCACGGACGACCAGGGCCTCGCCACTTTCACGGTCCCTGCCGATATCAGCAAGTTCAAGAGCAGCCAGCGCTTTACGGTTGACATCACCATTCAGGACGCGAACAACCAGGCCGTGTCAACCCAGGCCTCAGCGGTTGTGCACAAGGGCGCGTTCTACATCGGGCTCGCGCCGCGCGGCTATGTGCTGCAGGCGGGCGAAAAGGGCCAGGTTGACGTGTTGACCATCGACCCACAGGGCAAACCTGCCCCCCGCACGCGCGTTGAGTTAGTGCTGAGCCGGGTCGAGTGGCTGAGCGTGCGCGAACAATTGGAGGATGGGCAGTTTTACTGGGTTACGCGGCCCACGAAGACGGGCGTGCTCACAAAGACACTCACAACCGATGCAAATGGCGCGGGGGTCCTGGACTGGACGCCCTCCACTCCGGGCGAGTATAAGGTCGACGCCACGGCGCGGGACGCCCAGGGCAACCACATTCGCAGCGGCGCGTACATATGGGTGAGCGGCGAAGATTACGTCGCCTGGCGGCAGGAAAACAACGACCGCATCAAGCTGGTCGCGGATAAGGACGAGTACGAGGTCGGCGACACGGCTGAGGTGCTGATTCCCAGCCCCTACCAGGGCGAAGTCAAGGCGCTCGTCACGATCGAACGCGGCCGCGTCATCAGCCACCAGGTGATCGATCTGAACACGAACAGCGAGGTGCTGCGCGTGCCGATCACGGCGGACCTTGTCCCCAACGCCTTTGTGTCGGTCGTCATCGTCAAGGGGATCGATGAGGCCAGCCCGGCGCCCTCGTTCAAGATGGGCCTCGTGCAGCTCAAGGTTTCGACAAAGGAGCGCCAGCTACAGGTCGTCGTGACCCCGCGCATTACCGGCGCCAGCGGGCAGCAGACGACGACCGTGACCCCGCGCGCAACGGTGATATGGGACGTGCAGACACTGGATGCGAACGGCAAAGGCGTATCCGCCGATGTCTCGCTGGCGCTGATCGATAAGGCCGTACTGACGCTGGCTACGGACCAGGCAGGTGCGATCCTCGACCGCTTCTACAGCCAGCGCAACCTGGGCGTGCAGACCGGCCTCACGCTGGTCCTAAACATCGACCGGCTCGTGGCGCAGCTGGCAGCCGAGGGTAAGGGCGGCGGCGGTGGCGGGGGCGGCGGCGGTGCGGAAGTCCGCACGGAGTTCCCCGACATCGCCTTCTGGCGCGCATCCTTGCAAACCGATGAGAACGGCAAGGCGACAGCCGAAGTGACGCTGCCCGACAATCTGACCACGTGGGTCATGGACGCTCGCGCTGCGACGGAAGACACGCGCGTCGGACAGTCGACCACCGAGGTAGTCGCCACCAAAGAGCTGCTGATCCGGCCCGTGTTGCCGCGGTTTTTTGTCGCGGGTGACCGGGCAGAGATCGCCGCCGTGATTCACAACACGACGGTTAGCGACCTCCAGGTGGCCTATAAGGCAACGGCCGAGGGCCTGAAGCTGCCCGGCGAGACGAGCCGCACCGTAACCATCCCGGCCGGCGGCACATATAAGGCTGTGTGGCCGGCGGAGGCAGTGGCCGAGGGCGAGGAGATCGTGGTCACCATGCAAGCCGAGGCAGCGACCGCCAGCCTGGCTGACGCAGTGGAGATCACACTGCCCGTCCTGCGCTACACGACGCCCGAAACCGTCGGCACCAGCGGACAAGTGGAGGTGGACCGGGACGTGCTCGAATTGGTGCGCCTCCCCGCAAATGCAGACCCGACGCGCGGCGAGCTTCAGGTCAACATCGAGCCGAGCCTGGCTGCAGGCATGCTGGGAGGACTCACCTACCTGGAGCACTACCCGTATGAGTGCGTCGAGCAGACAATGAGCCGGTTCCTGCCCAACGTGGTGACGTTCTCCGCGCTGAAGACGCTAGGCATTTCGCGGCCGGACCTGGATGCCAGACTGCCGCAGCAGGTCGGCGTCGGATTGCAGCGCATCTACGCCAGGCAGCACATCGACGGCGGCTGGGGGTGGTGGGCCAACGACCGGAGCAACCCGGCGATCACCGCTTACGTCGTCTTCGGCCTGACCAGGGCCAAGCAGGCAGACTTCACGGTCGACGAGGGCGTGCTGGACCTCGGCATCGCGTACCTGCGACGCACGTTGAAGGCGCCGGATCAATTGAAAGACTGGGAGCTGAACCGCCAGGCATTCACGCTGTACGCGCTGGCTGAAGCGGGCCAGAAGGAGCCGAACCGCGTGGGTGCACTCTTTGAGGTCAGGGAGCGGCTTGGCAACTTCGGCAAAGCCTACCTGGCCCTCGCCCTCCATCTGATCGATGACCAGGCCGCGCCAACGCGCATCAAGACCCTCCTGGCGGATCTGTCCGGGCAGGCAATCACCAGCGCCACCTCGGCGCACTGGGAGGAAGGTGCGCCGGACTACTGGAATATGAACACGAATACGCGCAGCACGGCGATCGTCATCGACGCGTTGGCCAGGCTGGATCCGCAAGGCTCCGCCACTTCGCTGGGCCCGAACGCGGTGCGCTGGCTGATGAGCGCGCGCACGGCGAATCGCTGGGAGACCACGCAGGACAACGCATGGGCAATCATCGCCCTGACGGACTGGATGGCTGCCACCGGCGAGCTGGAGGGCAATTACGACTGGCAGGTGCAGCTGAACGGGCAGACGTTGGGACGGGGCACGGTGACGCCGCAGAACGTCGAGCAGGTGACCTCGCTCCGGGCGGACATCAAACAACTGCTCCTCGACCAGACGAATGGGCTGGTGCTCGAACGCACCGCGGGCGCGGGGCAGACCGGCGGCGGGCAAATGTACTATACCGCGCACCTGAAGACCTATGCGCCGGTGCAGGATATCCAGCCGATGAACCGCGGTTTCGCTGTAAGCCGCGAATACCGGCTGGCCGATTGCAGCAAGGTTGATCCGAAAGCCGAGTGTCCTACTATCACCTCGGCAAAAGTGGGAGACGTGATCCAGGTGAAGGTCTCGTTGGTGGTCCCCCACTCATCGTACTATGTGATCGTGGAGGATCCGCTCCCGGCGGGCACGGAGGCGCTGGACACCAGCCTGCGCACGACGAGCCAGGCCGTAGAGGGTCCACAGATGCAGAAGGAAAGCGGCCAGGGCGCGACCAGCTTCGGCTGGTGGTGGACGCCGACACACGTCGAGTTGCGAGATGAGAAGACCGTGATGTTCGCGACGGACCTGGAATCCGGGGACTTACGAGTTCACGTATACCATTCGCGCGAGCCTGCCGGGCACGTTCCTGACCCTGCCGGTGACGGCGTATCAGATGTACTTCCCTGAGGTGTGGGGCCGCGGTGCGGGGAGCACGTTTGAGGTGACAGAGTAGCTAGCTCACCCCATCGCCACGACGAACGCCAGCGCAAATCCGCCGTCGTGCGCGAGGCTGACCGCCCATTGAGTCAGCCCGCGCATGGCGGCGAGGTCCGCGGCGGCGCCGTGGAGGCGCAAGGCAGGGCAACGGCAATCGTCCTGGATCACCTCGATCTCGTGGAACGCGACGGCGCCGACCCCGGTGCCCAACGCCTTGGCCGCCGCTTCCTTGGCCGCCCAGCGCGCCGCAAGTGAATCGGCACGGCCGCCTGAGGCCGTGAGCTCGTCCTCAGTGAACACACGCCGAAGAAAACGCTCGCCGTGGCGGTCAATCGCCGCGGCGATGCGTTTTATTTCGACCAGATCGGCGCCAGCAACGAGTGCCATATCTCACGCAAGAATCGTCAGTCGCCGTTTGGACCGGCGAGCGCCAGGACATATGAAGAGGTGTCCAGGTACTTGCGCACGACCCGTTGGACCTCATCCGCGCTCTGCGATTGGATGATGTTGGGGTATCGCTCCAGGTAGTCCAGACCCAGGTTGTGCCACTCGATGTCGACCAGAAGGCTGGCGACGCCGTCATTGGTCTCCAGTTGAAGCGGCAGTGAGCCGGTAAGGTAATGCTTGCAGTCTTCCAGCTCCGCCTCGGGCACCACCTCGTCCTGCATCCGCTTCACCTCATCGAGCATCGCCCGCTGCGCGCGCTCGACATTTGCGGGGTTCACGCCGGCAATCGCCACCCAGGTGCCCGGCTCGCGGTCGCCACTCAGTCGCGAATAGGCATAATAGGCCATGCCCTGCCGCTCACGCACGTTCGCGCCCAGCCGGCCCATCATCCCGAACACTCCCAGAACCGTGTTGGCCAGCCGCGCAGGGTCGAAATCTGGATCAAGGCGTCGCATGCCGGGCCAACCGATGATGAAGTCCGACTGAGTCTTCTCCGGCATGACTACTTGCCGCTTGCGGACCCCATTGCGATGGGCGACGGGATCAAGCATCGCGCGAGCGGGGCGTTCGCCCTGCCAATCGCCGAAGGCCGCCTCGATCTTTCGCACTGCGTCTTCGGCTCGAACCGCGCCGACCACGGTGACGATCATCCCGGCGGGACGATAGAAGGTTTCGTAGAACTCCAGGATCTGGTCGCGCTTGATCGCAGCCAGCGACTCCCGCGTTCCGAGCATGTCCCGACCCAACGGGTGATCGCCAAACATCAATTCGCGGAAGGTGCGGCCGGCCATCTGGCGGGTGTCGTTCTCACGCTCAGCAAGCGTAGTGAAGCGCATACCCCGCACCCGCTCGACGTATTCTGTCGGAAACGACGGCGCGCGGAGCTCCTCTGCCAGCACGCCGAGCACCAAATCGAGGTCTTCGGCCAGCGACTTGGTGGAGAAATTCGTGATGTGCCGGTCAGAGCTGAAGCCGATCGAGGCCCCCACCCCTTCGATAATTTCGTTGATGTCGGTGAACGAGCGATGCCGCGTGCCGCGGCTCAGCATCGAAACGGCAAAAGACGCCAACCCAGGCAGGTTCGCAGGCTCATCCAGATTGCCCACGATCAGGTAGCCTTCAACCACGACCGATGGCGCACTCCAGTTCTCGCGTGCGAGGACGGTGATGCCGTTGGGCAAGACCCGGCGCAGCGTGTCATCGGGGCTGGGCAGCGAGGTTTTCTTTACTGAAGCTGATGATTCGTGATTCATTGTTCCCCGCCCTCTGTCGATCCCGCTGTCCTCCGCCGGACGGTCGCCGGTCGGGACGTACCAGCCGACATTGCGCTGCGACGGCTTGAAGATAGGTCTGCGCAACGCGGTGGACGTCTTCGACAGTCACCGCGCTGAGCCGTTCAAGAAAGCTCTCAAACCAACTGATATCGGAAGCCAGCTCCGAGAAGCCCAACCAGTAGCCCTGGTCGGTGACGCTCTCGCTCGAGTAGGCAAACTGCGCGCGTGTCTGCTTGATCGCCCGCTGCAGTTCCGCGTGGCTGATCGGCTCATCAACCATGCGCTGGATCTCCGCCAGCAACGCAGCTTCGACCTCGCCCAGCGTGCGTCCCTGGCGGATCGTCGTCGAGAAACTGAACAGGTACGGATCAATTGTTGAGCTTATGGCGCAATCAGCGTCCGAGGTGAGCTCCGTCTCCACGAGCGCTTTATACAGCCGCGAGCTGCGGTTGCTGGTGCCTCCGCCCCACAACGACATTCCCTTCGCACCGCCCAGGATCGTGTCCAGGATGACAAGCGGATAGTAATCGGGATGCGTGGCGCTCGGGGCGCGGTAGGCAATTTCCAGGTACTGAGTCGCGCCCGGACCTTCCACGATCACACGCCGCTCACCACGCTGCGCAGGCTCTTTTGTGGTGAATGGAGGTAGCGCGGGGCCCGGCGGAATCGAGCCGAAGAGCTCCTGCACGCGCGCCAGCATCTGATCGCCATCAAAGTCGCCGGCGATGGCAACGATTGCATTGTTCGGCGTATAAAAGGTGCGATAGTGCTGGTAGAGTTGCTCGCGCGTCATGCTCTCGAGGTCGCATTGCCAGCCGATGACCGAATGATGGTATGAGTGCGCCTGAAATGCGCTGGCCTGCAGCGCCTCGCTCAGCAAGAAACCAGGGCTGTTTTCGTTGCCTTGACGCTCTGAAATGATAACCGTGCGCTCGAGTTCGGTCTCGTCCGGGTCGAACACCGCGTTGACCATGCGGTCGGCCTCAGCGCGCAGGGCGAGGTCGATGCGCTCTGCGGGCATGGTTTCGAAGTAGGTTGTGAAGTCGATCCACGTCATGCCATTGAACATGCCGCCCTCGCGCGCCACAGCCTTGTCGAATTCGCCCTGGGGATACGTCGGTGTACCCTTGAAAAGCATGTGCTCAACCCAGTGCGAAATGCCCGTCACCCCGGCATGCTCGTTGCGGCTGCCCACACGATACCAGATCCAGAAGCTAGCCACGGGCGCATGATGCATCTCGCGCAACAAGACGGTCAGACCATTGTCCAGCACCGTCTTGCGGATGCCGTTAAGGTCAGTCACAGGTTCACCTCCAAGGAAAAACGAAGGACGAGAAGCCATGGGGGCCTTCGTCCTTCGGCTGAAGCGTCAAAGGGGTAAAGCAGGCTACCCGATTATCCCTCAGTGTGCGGGTGATTGTAACCCCTGCCGATGCCCCGATACAGGAATCCGGCTTCCCACATAGTCTGCGGCTCGTAAACGTTGCGGCCATCGAGCACGACGGGCGTGCGCATGAGGCTTCGAATGCGGGCGAGATCCAGATGCTTGAACTCGTTCCACTCGGTCAGGAGAATCAACGCATCGCAACCTTCAGCCAGCGCGTATGGCGTCTTGCACATGATGATGTCCGGCATCACCCGCTCGGCGACGGCCATGGCGACAGGATCGTAGCCCCGCACCTCTGCGCCCTCGCGGCCCAGGATGTGTGCCACTTCGATGCTCGGCGCATCGCGCATGTCATCGGTGTTTGGCTTGAAGGCCAATCCCAACAGGCCGACCTTCTTACCGTCCAATGCGCCCAACAGCTCGCGCAATTTGTGGACAATCTGGCGCCGCTGGTCGCGGTTGATATCCATGACCGCACGCAACAACGCGGGGTGTGCGCCGTGGAGCAGACCCATGTACTCAAGCGCTTTGACATCCTTGGGGAAGCATGATCCGCCATAGCCGACCCCGGCATCGAGAAATGCGCGGCCGATCCGCTTGTCATACCCCATGCCCGCGGCAACTTCCTTGACATCCGCGCCAAGTTTCTCGCAGATGTTCGCGATCTCGTTGATGAAGGAGATGCGCGTGGCCAGGAAGGCGTTGGATGCGTACTTGATCATCTCCGCAGTGCGCAAATCCGTGAGCATGATCGGCGCGCGCAGGGGCAGATGGAGTTGGGCGACCTTCTCTGCCGCGTCACGGTCGAGCGAGCCGAGCACCACCCTGTCCGGATTGATGAAGTCGGTCAGGGCCGAACCTTCGCGCAGAAACTCGGGACACGAGACAACGGCGAAGGGCACTGGCTCAGGCTGGCGCCGGCGAATGATATCGGCCACCCAGTCACCCGTGCCAACGGGCACCGTGCTCTTATTGATGATGATCAAGGAATGGTCCATCGTCTCGCCGATGGTCTCCGCTGCCATGCGGACGTATTGCAGATCGGCCTCTCCGTCGACGCCTGACGGGGTGCCTACCGCGATGAAGACGAACTCAGCATCACCCAGGCCCTCGGCGTAGGAGGTTGCGAAGCACAGCCGGCCAGCGGCGACATTGCGGCGGATCACTTCCTCCAGACCCGGCTCGTAGATGGGCACGCCGCCTTCGCGCAAGGTTTGAATCTTGCGCTCGTCAATGTCG
This sequence comes from uncultured Chloroflexia bacterium, assembly GCA_963774265.1. Classification (GTDB taxonomy): domain Bacteria; phylum Chloroflexota; class Anaerolineae; order CG2-30-64-16; family CG2-30-64-16; genus JALOOB01. The sequence goes on from CAVZDU010000002.1 coordinate 438,462, forward strand.
ATACAAGTCACCTTGTTGCCCAAGTCAGCGAAACATGTGCCCGTCACGAGGCCCACATAGCCCGTGCCGATCACAGCGATATTCTTCATTTTTCCAGACTCCTCCTCTCAAAGTCACGCCATTTGACGCCCTGGCGCCACATGTAGTACCCGCCAAGCAGGGTGATGGGGAACCACAGGGCCGCGTGCAAGACGATTGTATACCCGAAAGCCAGGTCATAGTTGACCCCGAGCGCCTCCAACACACGCGCCCCAACCTCGAAGGTACCGATGTAGCCGGGGGCGGAAGGCAGCGTGGTGGTCAGGTTGACGACGCCATTCATCAACATCAGGCCGATGAAACTGATGCTAAAAGTGAAAGCGTGCATCACGAACCAGTATTTGACGGTTTCAAGCAGCCAGATGACGATGGAGGTCACAAACACCATCAGCACGTCTCGGCCGCTGCGCAGGAAATGCAGACCGCCCATGAAGCGCTCGAAGAAACTATCCGCCGCAGCACGGAACCGGACGGGCACGATACGGCTGCTGAAGTAGCGATAAATCCTGGTGGCTCGCGCCGGGTCGAATGCCATCCACAAAAAAAAGAGCAGCGCTGCGAAAAAGAAAACGCTGGCGATGATGACAGTGGTGCGGTAAATCGGTGGGATGTGGTCCGCGCCGACGAATGGCAGGGCGAAAAAGACAAAGATCAGCATCACAAGACCATCGAAAACGCGCTCGATGATGATGGTGGCCAGCGACGCACTGACGCTGATGCCCTCATTGCGGCGCAGGACGAACGCCCGGATGACTTCACCGGCCCGCGCGGGATAGACATTGTTGCCGAAGTAACCGATACAGACGACCGGGAAAAGGCGGCCAAGCGGTACAGGCTTGAGGGGCCGAAGCAGGTAATGCCACCGCCAGGTGCGTGCCCACACGGCAACAAAATAGACGAGGATGCCCGGGATGATCAATCGATAGTCGGCATTGCGCAGATACTCGGCGACCCTTCCCAGCTCGAGCCCGCGCAGCGCCAGCCAAATGAAGAAGGCGCTAACAAGGATGCCGAAGAGGATCTTCCAATTCCTACGGAGAAACATACGCCGATCTTTCTACACAAAAATCGGGCGGGACCGCCTACCAGGCCCGCCCGATTTCAGTCGTGCCTGCTCCTGGGTCAGACTTCCACCGGCATCTGCAGGAGAGCTGTGCCAGCGCGAGCCAACACCTTTTCGACGGCCATCACATGGCTACACACTCCGCGCTGACCAAAGAAATCACACTCGCACGTCCAAGCGCCGTTCTTGAATCCCACCCGATAGTTCTGATGCTTGCCACTAAAATTAACGGTGAAGTCGGTGAACGTCATGCGTTCCGGTTCCGATGCGTACTCTCTTGCCTTGCTGATCTTGGCGATCATCGCCGAATCCATCATGCTGCCTCCTTATTGATGAAGCGCATCCATCGTCCTCATGTTTCGCCTTGAGACAGAAAAGGCACCACAGCGCGACGCGCCGGGGTGCCCTCAGAAATCACCACTTTCAAATTGGATGAAGCTCGGCATAGCCTACTTTCTTCTGCGGCGGATTCATAGACCACAATTTCTCTGTACACGTTGCAGTATACGCCCGCGCGGGCCGAATGTCAAACAACCTTAACCTACGCCAGCCCGACGATTGGCCTACGAATCGTTCGCCTTACCCAACAGGTAGAGAACCCGACCTCGCTCTCCCTGGCTCACGATCATCAAACCCACGCCGCCCTGTCGTGTCCAGAGTTCGCGCGATGCCTCAAGGAGCTGCTGGCGCAGCGCTGCCTCGGCGCCCTGGTCGGGGAACAGGCCGAGACGCACCCAAAGCACGCCCTGTCGCAGCAGCTCCACGCGCGCTCTCAATTTTTCGACCGCGCCCAGTGTGTCCAGCTGCTGACCGTAACCATTGATCGTTTCGGTGTACGCGGTCTTCAATTCGTCGACAATCGCATCGACTTGCTGTTCCCACTCGGGGACCAGGGACACCCCATACGCGCCGCGCGCCGCGCGCAACTTTACGGTCAGCCAGTTCGTCTGGTCGTGAAGCAGCGCCAGGCGGTCAGGCAGCGCCAGATCTCCGGCCGTCCCATAGAAGGCTGTGCGCGTGGCGTCTTCCTTCATAAGGGTTTCGCCCAATGCGCGGGACAACGCATCGCGTTCGCCCGGCGAGGCCGATAGCCATTGCGCGGCCAGGCTGGCGGCAGCCTGTTGTCGGGCGCTGAGGTCAGCGGTGACATCGGCCGGCAATACGACGGCCCCGCGTAACGTGGGCAACAGCGGTGACGCCAGCTCGACCACCGCGCCGGGACCTGCACTATATCCAGCAAGATTGTCGCGGATACTCTTGGCCGCATCCGGCTGCCCGAGTCCCTCGTAGGCAGCCGCGACCTGGTTCAAAATGTCGCGTCGCTGTCCGGGCAACAGTGTCAGGCTGTGCCGGGCAATATCCTCGGCCTGCACCACCGCAACGGCAGCGAGCCAGGACTGATCAAGCGCCATGTAACCGCGGGCGACCTGCAGGGAAATGTCCGCCCGCGCGGGATCACCCAGTGCCGGTCCCAATGCCAGGAGATCCATGGCTGCCTGATATGCGACACCGGCACGGGCAGGATCACTCGCCTGGTAGGCATTTGCCAGCACCAGCCACTGTCCGCTACGAACCGTGTCGGGCAGTAGCACGCTGTAGGCGAGCGTGGCATACGCGGTCTCGCGCTCACCTGCGTCCAACGCGGCGCGGACGATGCGGTCATCCCCTTCGCCAGCCAGGGTTAATGTGGCCAAATCCGGCGCGATCAGATTGCCCGCGACCGATGCCTGCGGATCAACCCAGCCGACTTCTGCAGTCACCTGGCGCGAAAGATAGAAGTAGGTCCCCAGGAGCGCCAGGCCGGCGACGGCCAGGAGCACCACGGCGATGATCAGCCCGGATTGGGGCAAAGCGAAGGAACGGAGTCGTTTCATAAAGTTTCTTGCGGCTTCACATCTCAGAAGATGTGCCAAAAGTATAGCACATGGCAGCGAGAGGTGCTAAACAATCACTATTCCTTTTCTAATGGCCATTCGACGGCGGGGAAACGCAAACCGTTCCGTTTGCAGAAACCGCGCCCGTATGCTACACTACGGTCTGCCTCAGTGCTGGCGAGCACTCTTGAGGTGTTACCCATCATTTTTTCGGGGCCATACCCGCGTAGCATCGACGGGCAGGCTCCACTCTGGTGGTTCCATACACAACCTCTTCGGGTCGTTCTCTAATCAAATATCCAGCGGCCGGTTGATCGTCTCGCGCCTCATTGACCGCGACAACCGCGCCGGGCAGCCGCACGACCCGCGGCTGATGGTATGCTTGGCCGGCATGTTATCCGACCAAAGATCGACGATTTAGGAGCTCATCGAAACCATGGCAGTACGCGACTATCCCAGACAGTCTCCGCAGACAAAATGGTATGAGGACAAACGCACCGCACGAATCCTGACTTTCGCGGTGATCCCCATACTCATCATTGCGGCGCTGTTGTTACCCCCGATTTCCCTGGTCCAGCGCATCTCCGATTTGGGCACGGTGCGGGTGACAGAATCCGGCGGCGTGATTGCAGATCCCGACGGCACACAGGTGGTCTTCCAGCCCGGCACGATCAGTGAGCCGTTCCGAGCCAGCATCTCGTCTGTTCCCCGTGTGGCGTTCCTCGAAGGAAGCGCGGGCAAGGATCTTCTCACCGCTGCGAAGGCGATCCCGTCAAGCCTCGTTGCGAAGAGCCCCTTCTACGAGATGAAGCTGCGCGGACAGGCGCCGGGACAATCCACGTGGGCGGTGCCCATTCCCAACGACAGCGAGCCTTATGAGACGCTGGACGTCTATACGTGGGAAAGTGAAGCAGAGCGCTGGCAGTGGCTGCCTCACAACGTTATCAGCGAAGACGACCTGGTTGAGAGCAGCTCATCCGCCGTGCCGCTATCAATCATGGTCATGCAGACGAATCCCGAACCCGCCCTGGCGTCTCTAGATCTGGCGCAAGCCAACCAGCTCACCGAAGATGGTCGCAACGTGTTGGCCGAGGTCCATCCAACCGGGCTGAGCCTCGCGGGGGACGGCGGCGTGACGGGCGCGCTGGACGCCACGTTCGACGAACTTGGCAGCAGCTTTGCGGTGATTCCGGTCATTCGCAACTACGAAGGGCCGATCGTCCGCACCGACCTGTTCAACAACATGCTTATCGATACGAACCAGCGGAGTGTTCACGTCGACGCACTGGTGAACCTGGTCGTGGGCAACCTGTACAAGGGCGTGGACATCGACTACCGCGGGCTGGATCGCAACCTGCGGGGTGAATACCTGCAATTCCTCAATGATCTTGCTGACAAGTTGCACGCCCAGGGTAAGGTGCTTCACGTACGCGTGGAAGCCGCCCCCCAGGTTGCAGACGATCGCTTCGATACAGGCGCTTATGATTGGCAAGCCATCGGCCTGATAGCAGACACAGTGAAGGTTCCGGCCCCGGTCGACCCGCGCGCTTACATACCCGATGGCCAATTCGATGCCTTCCTCCGCTACACGGTCGGCCAGATCGAACGCTCCAAGGTGCGCGTGCTGTTCGGCGGGCAGAGCATCGAGCTCGCAGGCACGTACTTGCTGCCGAAGACCTACAACGACGCGCTGCAGCCCCTCTTGGGACGCATTGCATCCGATACCGCCGTCGTCGAGCCGGGCAAGCCGTTGAACCTGGCGCTCGTTTCCACCCGGCCTACCAGCGGCCTCGTGTACGACCCGAACCTGGGCGTCTACGTGTACCGCTACCAGGATGAACAGGGTAATGCCCGCACGGTGTGGTTGGAAAACGCGGCGAGCATGAACCACAAGCTGGAAATCCTCAAGAAGTACAATGTCCAGGGTCTCACGCTCGAGACCTTGCCTGGGGACGGGCTAGATCTGGATCTTTGGCCCCTGATCCGCAACTTCCAACAGGGCCAACTGCAGGAAATCAAGAGCAACTTCCTCGTCGAGTGGACGATCCGCGACTCGAACGGCCAGACTGTCAGTGAAGTGCGCCCCCTTGGCGACGCAAATATCGCCATTGCTGCACCGTATCAGCCCGGTGCGCTGCAGGTGGAAGCAGCGATCAAGGACCGCGGGCAGGTGCTCGCTCGCGCCAACACGGACAATGCCGTGGCAGTCGCGACCTATACACCCACCCCCACGCCCACACCTATCTTCACGCCGACCCCCACCCCGAGCCCAACGCCGGAGTATGCGGAGGCAACCGCGAGAAATAACGCGAATGCACGGTCCGGTCCCTCCACCCAGTATGGCAGGGTTGGGCAATTAGCCACCGGCCAGACGTACCGCGTTACGGGTCAGGATGATTCCGGCACCTGGTGGCAGATCCTGCTCAACGGGAAGGAAGCCTGGGTTTCGAGCGATCTGGTCGACGTTTCCGGCAACGCCGAAGGGGTTGCCGTGGTTGACGTCGCACCTCCGCCGACTGCAGCTGCGGTCGCGGCCGCCCCAAAACCGTCTTCGCCCTCCACAAGCACCAACCTGCCCGCGTCTGGCACCGGCTATTTTGGATACGGCATTCAGATCGACCCGTACGGAGATCGCGGCCAGGCCATCGGGATGATCCAGGGCATGGGCTTTGGCTGGGTCAAGTTCCAGCTGCCCTGGAAGGATTTCGAAGGGTCTCCCGGTGCGAAAAACTTTCCCGATGATGTCATCGGTCAGCTTTCGGGCGGGGGGCTGAAAATCCTGGTCAGCATCGTGAAAGCCCCTAACTGGGCCCGGCCGGGCAACACTGACCTCAGCGTTGAAGGGCCGCCGTCTGATCCGGGAACCTACGCCGATTATGTCGGCGCATTTGCTGCCCGCTACAAGGGCCGCGTCCAGGCTATCGAAGTATGGAACGAACAGAATCTCTGGTACGAGTGGGGGCATGAACCGCTCGATCCGGGCCGGTATGTCACGCTGCTGTGCCGGGCTTACAACGCCATCAAGGCCGGCGACCCGGGCATGGTCGTCGTTTCAGGCGCACTAACCCCCACCGGTCTTAATGATGGGTCAACCGCCATCGACGACCTGGTCTATCTCCAGCGCATGTATGGTGCAGGCGCGAAGGGGTGTTTCAATGCGGTCGGTGCGCACCCCAGCGGCTACAACAACCCGCCTGACGCCAAATTCGGCTACAGCAACCCGGCTGAGCCCAGCTTCAAGAATCATCCTAGCTTTTTCTTCCGTGACACGATGGAACGGTATCGCAGCGTGATGGTTGCCAACGGCGATTCCGGGAAACGCATCTGGCCCACCGAGTTCGGCTGGGCATCGACGCCGAATCCCGTGGGCGGCTACGAATACGCCCGGGATATCACCGAGCAAGAGCAAGCCGAATACATCGTTCGTGCGTACCAGACGATGAGGGGCTGGGGATGGGTGGGTCCCGCATTCCTGTGGAATCTGAACTATAACCTCACAGCCCCGGGCAAGGAACTGGCCGCGTTCGGTATCGCCGGACGGCCGGCCTACGGCGCTCTGCAGGCCATGGGCAAATAACAACACCCGGCGCCGCCGCGAGTCCTCGGTCGGCCTGCAGCGGCGCCTATATGAAGCCAAACGCATTGGCGGTGCGGTGCGTGCGCATGCGAGAGCCATCCTCCAATACCGTTCTCTCATTTCAAGGCTGACTCATCGAGGAGACTATGTCGCACACCATTGCACCCTCCCCAAACCCCACCCGATCTTTCCTGCTTCTGTTTTTTGTTCTCACGCTGACATTGGGCCTCCTGGCGCCTGCAGTACACGTCGAGGCCAGCGACTCTGGACGTCCCAAGGAGGACAGCGGCGTATCGGCCAAAGTCACGGGTGATGTTGTCAACCTGCGGGGCGGGCCTGGCACGGGTTACGCCATTGTCGGGCGCACTCGAGTGGGCGAGTCCCTTGCTGTGACCGGCAAGAACGCCGATAGCTCCTGGCTGCAGGTGACCATCAGCGGCAAACAGAGCTGGATTTCCGGCCAATTGGTCGCCACCACCGGCGCCGTTGCTGCACTGCCTGTCATCCAGGTGGCCGCGGCGCCGCAAGCGGCGGCGCCAAAGGCCGCGGCGCCACGCTCGACGGCTGTGACGGGCTTCTTTGATTATGGCATCCAGGTGGATCCGGGCAACCTGGGAGAATCGGTGTCGGGCACGGCGGACCTCGGCATACGATGGGCCAAGTGGCAAGTGCAGTGGAAGGACTTCGAGGGGGGTGGGCCGGGGCAGCGCAACTGGCCCGATGACGTGGTTGCGGCGTTCAATGGCGCGGGAATCCAACTCCTGGCGAGCATCGTGAAGGCGCCTCAGTGGGCGCGCGGCGCCAATCCCGATATGTCCGTGGAAGGGCCGCCCACGGATCCCAATGCCTACGCCTCCTTCGTGGGCGAATTTGCCGGACGCTACTGCGGCCGCGTGCAGGCCATCGAGGTCTGGAACGAGCAGAACCTGCACTACGAGTGGGGCAACGAAAAACTTGATGCGGCGCGATACGTTCGACTTCTGCGGGCAGCATACGGGGCGATCAAGCGGGCGTGCCCCAGCACCATCGTCGTGAGCGGTGCGCCGACGCCTACGGGCGCGCTCCCGCCGGCCGCGATCCGGGATACGACCTACCTGGAGCAGATGTACCGCGCGGGGCTGAAGGGCGTCTGCGATGCGGTCGGCGTGCATCCGAGCGGCTTCGGCAATCCGCCCGACGCGCGCTTCCAGGACTGGCAGGCGGGGAACTACTCGCGGCCATCTCACGTCAGTGATCCATCGTTCTATTTCCGCAACACGATGGAGCAGTATCGCAACATCATGGTGAAATACGGCGACGGCGGTAAGCGGTTATGGCCAACTGAGTTCGGCTGGGCATCCACCGGCAGCCCTTATCCCGGCTATGAGTACGCTACCTATAACGCCGATCAGCAGCAGGGCGAGTATATCGTCCGCGCCTATGAGATCATGCGTGGCTGGGGCTGGGTCGGAGTTGCCTTCCTTTGGAACTTGAACTATAACAACGGTGAGCAGGCGGCATTTCGCATCATGGGCCGCTCTGCGTATGGTATGATCAAAGGCATATCGAAGTAACGATCACCCTGGAGACCCGATCCTCATGACCTTTCGACGCAATCCGATGAAGAGACTCCTGCCGTGGCTGTTGATGGTCGCCGTGTTGGCGATTGGCCCCCTGCTGGCATCGTGTGCATCACCGCAGTCCGCCGCCACACCCACGCCAACCAAGACGCCGCGTCCGGACGCCACAGCGGTTGAAACGCCAGCGGGTGTGGACACTGTGTCTGCCCAGCCCAGTCCGACCGTGACCTCAGCAGCGGCTGCGGAGACCCCGGCTGCAAGCGGAGCTCCTACCGAGACAGTGGCGGCAGACACTCCCAGCCCTGCGCCGCAGCCTTCAGCAACACCTGCAGCGGTAAAGCCGGGCGAGCTGATGTCCTCACCTGACTTCGGCGTCCAGGGATTCTTGTGGTGGCGGCCGGAAGTCGCTGACCGGGATTTGGGGCTGATCAAGGATGCGGGTTTTCACTGGGTGAAGCAGCTCTTCTCATGGCAGGACATCGAGGGCGCGGGCAAAGGACAGTACGACTGGACTTACACAGATCGCCTTGTCGGGCAGGTCGAGAAGTACGGTCTGAAGCTGATCGTGCGCGTAAGCCAGGATCCGGACCGGCCCTTCTGGGCCGGCAATCCGCCGGAAAATGCTGACGCTTTCGCCGACTTCCTCACCGCTGTTGCGACCCGGTACAAGGGCCGCGTCCATGCCTACCAGGTGTGGAACGAGCCGAACCTGGCTCGTGAGTGGGGCCAGAAGCGACCCGATCCGGCCGGCTACGCACGGATGCTGAAGGCGGCCTACGGCGCGCTAAAAAGCGCCGATCCGAACGCGCTCGTCGTGACCGCAGGCATGGCGCCCACGGGCACCGACAGCAACGAAGCCATGCCCGATATCAAGTTTTACGAGCAGCTTTACGCGGCGATGAAAGGCGACTCGGACAGCTACTTCGACATGCTGGGCGCCCATGCGGCGGGCTTCGCCGCTCCGCCCGAAACCAGCCCAGACGAGGCTGCCGCCAAGAAAATCCCCTATGGGGGAGAACGATTCTTCGCATTCCGGCACCTGGAAGAGGTGCGCGCGATCATGGAGCGCAACGGCGACCAGGACAAACGAGTCGTGGTTCTGGAATTCGGCTGGACGACGGACGACCGCCAGAACTCACCGTACTACTGGCACGGCGCAGGTGCAGGGATCGATGAGACGCTCAAAGGCAAATACCTGGTTCGTGCGTTCGAGTGGGCGCAAGAAAACTGGCGGCCCTGGATTGCACTGATGACGGTGATCTATATGCCCGACGTGAGCTGGACCAAGGACACCGAGCAATATTACTGGTCGATTATCGGTCCGGGCTATCCCGATCTGTTTCTGCGCCCGGCGTATGTGATCGTGTGCGCGTATCTGAACGGCCTGAACGGCGAGAAGTGCAAGTACGATCCGGGTTCCTGATCTTCTTCATGAGGCGCCGCGCATCGTCACGCCAGCTGCGTGAATCCCTTCCCGACATCATCATCCTCCTGTTCCTGGCAGCGGCCGCATGGTTCGCAGCCAGGAACTATGTTCTGAGCAGCCTGTTCATCTGGGGAGACCATCCCGGCCAGTTCATGCGCTTCTGGTACCCCACCGCGGTCTCCGTGCCGCAATACGGCCGCGTGGTGGACTGGAATCCACTCTGGTACGCGGGTTATCCGGAGCTGCAGTTCTACCCGCCAGGCCATGCCCTCCTTGGCCTGGCGCTGAACGCGATCACGCTGGGCCTCCTTTCGCCCGAACGAGTCTATAATCTGATCCCAGCGGCCGCGCTGGTGCTGCCTGTCTTCACCACGTTCGCCTTCCTGCGGGTCAGCCTGGCCCCGGCCGGACGCGGCGCCAGCCGGGTGGCCGGCCTCGTCGCAGCCGCCCTTGCATTGAGCTTCACGCCGATGTGGGGCGGCGCAAACGCGGTGCCTATCGGCCTGATGGGGGAGCGCCTGGCGTTTGGGGTCGTCCCCCTGGTGCTGCTGGCGGGCTGGAAGCTGGTCGAATCGCCCAGTGGGCGCCGGCTCAGCCTTGCGGCGGGCCTGCTGGCAATCCTGGTCTTGCTCCACCCCTTCCATGCGCCCGCAGCCGTGATCGCGGTGAGCGGCTACGCCCTGGCACGATGGCTTTTGCTGCGATTCGAACGCAGCTCCACTGCCGCGGCCCGGTGGCCCTGGCTCGCCGGCTGGCTACTTCTCGCTGTCGGCTTCACCGCCTGGTGGCTGCTCCCGCTGGTGGTGCGCCAGACGCCGTATTCCGCCGGGCTGGTGCGCACCACGCTGTCGCAGACGCTGGACTGGTTCAAATTCTATCCAGTCATACCGAATCTCCTGATCGCGGTGACGCCGGCGCTCATGCTATTGGCTCATCGCGACTGGCGCGTGCGGGCCAGCGTGGGTGTGCTCGCGGCGCTGATCCCGACACTGGTCCTGATCGTGTTGCTCGATTACGCCGTCCTGTTCGACCGACTGAACATCACCGCCCTCGATCCCATCCGCTTCATCGCCGAATATTACATGGCTTTCATCCTCCTCACGGGAGCCGCTGCAGGCGCAGTCGTATCGCGCTTCCTGTGGCGAGTTCCGCCGCTAGCGACCGCCCTCGCAGTGCTGCTGGTAGTGGTTCTGAAACCCGTGGCGACGACAGCATGGACAGATATGCGGTATATCATCGGGGTGCCCCAGGAGTCTACCCTGGATGGCTTGTTCAAGCACCCTGCCTTCAACGGCCTGTGGGAGACGCTGGCTGAGGATCCGGCTGCGGACGGCCGCGTGCTGTTCACGTCCTACTACCTGCAAGTGACCTGGCCCGACGGGCAAACGACTCCCACCGCGATCAAAGCAATGACCCCGTACCTGACCGGCCGGGAAATCGTGGGCGGGACGTTCTCGCATTGGTCGCCGGGAGCTCGCCTTCTGTGGGTAGGGGATCCGTGGGCGTCGCTGCTGCCCGGCCAAGTCGAGTTGGAGGACGACCAGCGGATGCTGGGGATTCCGTGGGGTGAGTTGAGCGATGCCACCCTTCTCGCCGCTGTTCGGGCGCTCAACGTCACCACCATCGTCGCGAACATGGACGACACCAATGCGCGGGCGATGCTGAACTCAGCGCCCCACTTCCAGCGCTTCTGGGAGAACGGTCACTTTGTCCTTTATCACGTGCTGGACACCGCGCCAGCCTGGGTGGAGGCGGACGGTGCTGAGGTCCACCTGGTCGAGCGCGACGCGCGGCGCTGGGTGATCCAGGTGGATCGTGCGGGGGCTGGGGCCAGCCTGACGGCCAAGATGGCTTTCTATCCGCTGTGGCGCGCGGATGCCGGCAGCCAGAGGCTGCCGATCACCCCGAACCCATACGGAATGCAGCAGATCGAGCTGCCGGCCGGGGGCCCCTACACGGTGACACTGGCGTACCGCGAGGGTTGGCCGGAATGGGCAGGGCTGATCGCAACCGTCGGGGCGCTCAGCGCGGCCGCGTTTCTTTGGTTGCGTCGCACCGTACGCGGCGCGACCACCCCCCAGGCAGACAGTCCCTCTGCATGATTATGTCAATGACAGGCTTCCCTCTCAGCGCCTGCGCCAATCGACCCAGCGGCAGTTCTGGCCCACCTGCGGCGCCAGGTCGTGGAGGATTTCCACGCTGGGGCTAAGCGGCTTCCCGGCCTCATCCACAACTGTCATGTAGAAGCGCCGCGCCGGGCCCCCCATGGGGAAGTCGTAGCGGCCCACGTCTGCGGGGCCCGGCTTCGTGACGGCGGTCGCTTCGTTGCCATACTCATCCACCAGGTTAAGACGCACGCCCGCCAGAGGATTGCCGGCGCGGTCAGCGACTATTCCCTGGGCATAGGTGCCAGGGCAGTCACCGTTCGAGTAGCGAACGGATCCTGCAAGGGCGAACTGAAACGCCGGGTTCGGCGTGGCGCTGGGTTCGGGAGTCGCATCGAAAGGCGTTTCGAGGGGCAGATACTCCGCGGTCGGCAGATCGATGCCGGCGGTCCAGGTGGGTTCCGGGGTCGCGGCATCGAGGGGCGGCTGATCGGTGATCGGCGCCGGCACGACCAGCATAGTGGCGGTCGCCCGCTTCACTTGGGGCGTGGCCGTGGCCGCGGGTTCGACGGCTGGCGTGTCTGCCTGGGCGACCTCGACCGCCGTCGTGGGCGCCGGTGTCCGACCCTCGCGGGGGCCAAAGTCTTGCTGCAGCCGATTGAGCAGCGCCCGTGCACCCAAAAAGCCGCCGATGCCGGCGGCCAGGAGAACGACGACAAACAGGGCGATATACGCGCTTCTCTTCATAAAAGCTCCACCAGTGGATCGCGGCGGGAGTCCCGCCGCGCCTATGAAACTACCGAGGAATATTCTAACGCAAACCAGTTAGTTTGCGTACATGACGCCCCTATGCTATACTCGGTTCCGTTCGGGCGAGTAGCTCAGCTGGTTAGAGCGCACGGTTCACATCCGTGAGGTCGTGGGTTCGAGTCCCTCCCCGCCCACTTGTGTGCACTGTTGCCGGTCGTGTTGTTCCTTGTGGAGTCTATGCGATTGTCAAACCAGGCATACAAAAAGCGCCCATGCTAGCTTGTGGTTTAGCATGAGCGCCGTATAATTCCCTTGTGGCCCTCAGTGCTGATTCCACTGTTGCGCCTGCCCCGGTGAGTGCTTCCAACACGAGCCGGGGTGTTTTTTGTTGTGGTCCTCACTGTACCCCTGTTATCTGGAATCTGTCAAGTCGGCCATTGCTGGCTAGTAGGAAGGGGATAGGTCCATACTAGGCCGAGCCGGTCAACCAATTTGGGACCAATTGGTCCCATTCTTGCTGTTCACAATTGTGAACAAATGCCAGCAACCGAATCCCCCCCCCTACTAGCCCCCACTGTCAACCCGGCCATATCGAGCGCCCGGACTGCACCGCACGTTGCAGACTCGCAACAGGATGTGTGTTAACGTTCGTGCACCTTCCCAACCTTAACAGAAGTGTGTCATTTTCAGTTATTTAGTGCCAGAAAACCCGCGCATAGTGCACATTTGTTAAGGTGATAATGCCTCAGTTCGGCCCCAACTGGCACAAAACACATAGCAATCAATACTGGTATGTTCACACTATGATCATTATGTAGTCTGCCCTTTGTGGCGCATAACGGGTGCTTGTGACACATCATGTTGCAAGGTAAGCACATCGGACCGGACTGCGCGCAAAACGTCGTGCGAATCGAGCCGCCATGAGCACCCGCACGGCGCGGTCTGTTCGTCATATCCCGTTTTCTGAGCACCGTGATAGGGACACAAACATACCCCGTCAAAATCGAATTGGACCATTGCACCGTGATTCATTGCAACCCTTCGGCCTAGTATAACACTGACTCAGCACCACAACACACCCGGTTGTCTGCGACTTCCCGACAATGCGCCCCGAACCATAGATGACGCCTCAAATGCCCGAATTGGCACAGCAGGCACACGAGCGATTCTACACAGCATCGGACCACACCTTTCTGCACAGCATCGTTCTCGTGCCTTCCTGTGGCTTCTGTGGGCATCACACCCTCATTCTTGGCAATCCCGAACCATTGCCGAACAACTCTTTCCGTGCCTCAGCTTCCGCTAAAGCACCGATTCGTAAAGCTGCCTGTTCCCATGCGCTTTCAGTGCTCGCGGCCTCAAAGCTCAGAGTCGGGTGCAGTCCGTCGCGGTGTAGCCGCTGCCGGCCGCTTTGGTCCAAGAAGACCTGGTAGCTTCGAGTCGCCAAAGCATAAAGCGCGTCCAGCTTTGCCGTGCTGTACATCAGGTGTGCCGCAAGTCCGTCAGCCTCACCTTGCTTGGTGAGCCTGTGCAATTGGCCTTGCAACTCGCCTTGCTCCAAAACGGGTGTCTTTCTGCGTGCGTGTTCCAGTACGGCATACTGAGAATTGTAGGCATCAACCGCCGCTTGTGCCGCTACGACTTGTGGCGCAAGCTCCTGTGCCTGCTGTGCCATTTTAGCGATGTGTTCGAGCACTTCTTTACGGCGCAACTCGCCAATTTGCGCCGGTAAGCAATCAAGTTCTTCCCGAACCTTCACCCGCTCTATAAGTGCTGACGGGTCTTCGAGCGCCTTGATTGCCAGTGTTTGCAGTTGCTTGCTCAGTAAAGCCGCACGCGAGCGCAGACCGTCAATTGACGGTCGGGTTATGGTAGGTTCCTGAGTCTTCATAGTTTGCCTCACTTTGCACTTGGTTTATTGATTGACGGTAAAAACCGGGGGTCCGTAGAAACGGGTGGGATTGCTGCCAACCCACCCCCCGGTATATGGCGCAATGTACAGCCACACCCGGCTGTGTCACCTGTACCCAACGAAGTCAGCCCGTGGTACTCACACTTCCAACTATTGAACTTGGTTGAAAACCAAAACGCACCCATTTTGTTACCTCCGATAGATACCCGTCATTCTCAACCTGTGAACCTCATTTATCAGCCATTGGTTCATGTCTTGCCTCACCCGCGGTCGCCAATTCGCACCCGCGCCGCCGTCTGAATTGCCGGGCCCACTTGGCGGTTGCACCGGGTCAACCTGGTTATGCGGTCGCCTGCCGAGCGCCAAACGGATAACCTCATTCATGTCCATTTTGTACCCCCTCATGGTAGACAACCCTAAACGTTACCAGCACGGCCAAACCCTTTGATTCAAGGTCCGCCGCTTCTGCTTGCGTGTAACTCTTGTTCGTACCCTTCTGAATAAAGCCGCTGCCGGACTGCACAAGTATCAGGCGCGGCATATCGCCGTCTGGGCCTTCGAGCCGTTCAACCCTTTTCTCAAGATTGCTCATGTTTGCTCCTTTCGCCGTTCGAGGGCTTCAATTCGGGCAATGACTGACGACAATTCCAACAGAGCCGGTGCTTTCTCAATAATGATTGACGCGGCGCGCAACCTGACCGTTATGGGCATCCCAACTTGCAAGCCGTCATGTAAGGCGCGCACCGCCGGGTTTGTCAGCGTCGTCAATTGCCGTGCCAGAGCCTGCAATGCCAGGCCTTCAAGCCGTTGCAACTCTGCAACGAATAGCGGCAAGCGCAACCAGGCATACACCGTTGACCGGGAAACGCCGGCCTGTTGTGCCGCTCGCCCTACGCTCCCGTCAATCATCAGGGCTTCGATTGCCCGCGCCTGTTTAGGCGACAAGTTTTTTTCTGCGCGATTTTTAGGCATTTTGTCCTGCTTTACTGCGCTGCCCGTTTCACCGCGGCCCGCAATATGTCCTCGTCAGCGCAGCAATCGCAGCGCCCGCCAACACGAAAAGGGCACCACTGATCGTGCGCATCCTTCACAACGTCAGCCGACAACTCGCCAGCTTCGATAAGTCGTTGGACTTGTCGGGCATAGCTGCCCCGTTTCTTGACTACCTTTCTCATAACGCCCCCCGAACGTGCCATTTAGCACCGTTTCCTCTCTTGGCGATGCGCCAAAAATTAATTAAGTGTTTCTACCCCCCGCGACACACGTGCACATGTGCACATGTCGCCTCTAGCACGTGTCAGTGTCATAAACAGACGCCGCTATCGTGTCGGCATCATCCAAGAAGGATTTTTGCCAGTCTTCAGGCGCAAAATCGCTCGTTTCCGGGGTCTCGCTTACCGCCTGTGCCGGTGTCGAAACGTCGTCTACCGGACATGTGCACATGTGCGCTTGTGCAAGAGGGGATAGCACATGTATTAATTTATCAGGTGTCGGTAACACACTCTCTTGCGCCGGTAATGGGTCGCCAATAGACAACTTAGCGGGTTGCTTCGCCCTGGTTTCTTCGTTCACGATGTAACCGCCGTCAATCGCAACTCGCACGCGCCGCGATACGGCAGAGTGATCCAAGCCAAGGTGTTTAGCCAGGCGATTGATTGTCAAGGGTTGCAAAGAGTTATAAAGCAATTCAACCGCCTCTACCGTCTCACGAACATTCTTTGACACAGACGCCTTGACGCCTTCTGATATAACATCGCTCACCAGGTCATAGATAACCCGGTAGTCTTCAAGCGCCGCCACGATGCGCCCGTTATCCCGCTGCCGGGTTTCCTGGTGCAGTATGGCGTGAGCACTGATTAGATTCAGCACCGCGCCAAAGTCGCGCCGCAGCCGCACGGCCCGCGCATCGCACTCCTTGGCGAGCGCGTGAGCATATGGAATCGAGACGGCCCGCACACCGGCCAACTCTAACCACGTCTGAAGCGCATGCCAAGATGAAAAGTCAGGTGTAGCCGGTGCGCTGCCGTTTGTCCTATCAGCTAACGCGCCGAGCACATCACGAGTTTGTTTCACATCATCGCGCACGGTGACGGATAACATCCTGGTTTCATTCTCAGGATGCAGACGCGCCGCGGTGGTGGTGACAATCAAGCCAGTCGGCCCCGGTCTTTCGATCAACTTGGGTTTCAACCCGTCAGCAGTCTTTTCGACGGTTTCATAGCGGATGCACCCCTCAGACAGTAGAGAGCGCATAAGATAACTTGCCACATCACCCGCCATGCCAGCCGCCTCATAGATGACAAGAAACCGATGTACCAAAGGTTCTTGACTGTAGGCTAACGAACGTTCGGACATACTCGTGAGCGAATAGAACGCCTCAGAAGGGAACGCACTTAGCACCCGTTCCACGGTGACGGACTTACCGCCTGAAGACGGACCTTTGACACAGACGCTAACAGGACGTTCCAACAGGCGCGAGGTGAGCGCCAAATAGAGAAGTTTAGCCGTGCTATCCTCACCTATCAGTCCTTGCTGTGTGCACAACTTGGCAAATTCAGTGAGAATGTCAGGGGTTGCCAAAAGCACCGCGGCTTTCTTCTTGGCCGTCGCCGCGTCCGCGGTCAACTGTGCCGTCTGGATTGCCTGATATGGTTGTGCCGCCGCGCAGAGTTGCGCCATGAGCGCCGGTATATCGTCGCCTGCGAGGTGACACGCGGAAACGTCCTTGCGGCCCGGTGGTGACTGAATAACCAGGCAATCAGGAATCGTCGGCCCGATTTTCGATATGAACGTCGCGCCGCCTTGGTCCGGTTCCCGCCAAACGAAGACGGTCAATCCGTCAACGTATTGCGCCCAAGTCGGTTTCCAGAGCGCCGCACCAGGCACACCCAGCGCGGGCAATCCGTGAAACCAGAGTGTTTGAGCGTCTGATTCGCCCTCTACCAGGATGATGTAACCCGCGGTGCGGTCAATCTTGTCTAACCCGTATGGCAGCACATGAGCACCCTTGGTCCAGCGAAACTTGTCACCCGACGCGGCAATCCGATAGCGCGCCGTTACTTCTTGCCCGGCCTCATCGCGGTAGGGGATTCTTACCGCCTGCGAGCCGTAAAGCTTACGATTCGCCAGTCCAAGCGCCTGTAGGAACGATTCTGGCAAACCTTTATCTTTGGCATAGTCGGCCAAAAAATAAATAGTTCTGCTATGGCTCGTTTGCGCTTGCACATGTACACCTAGCTTGATAGCCAGGTCTCGTAAGGAACCTTTTGCCGGGCACGCGAAACAGTAGTAACCGCGCTGCGAAACACTAAAGTTCGTCGCGTTCGTGTCATTGTGGAACGGACAGATTGACCAATACTCGCCTTTGTGGTCCGGCCATTTATTGTTTGGCGAGCTGCCCCGATTCAGTTTCAGAAGTACATCGTCAAGAGTCGTCACGTCAGCACCTGCCCTTCACGCGCTGCGAGCAATCGAAGATCGTCGGCCAGGTCGAAAAGCACATTGAAACAGGCGCAATCAAAGGCGCGTTCGAGCCGGGTCTTCGAGCGGTCCTGCGCCTCCCATTCGTAAAAATCCATGAGGCGACGAATCGCTGCTTGACAGCTTTGGTGGGAAGGTGTATCCTGAAGACGTGATCCGCCCGCCCGCGTGTCGCACCGTGCCGCCGTCCTGTCGCAAGCAGGACGGTTTGCATTTCTAGTCATGTCGTCTTCCCTTCTTGGCTGGAACAGCCATTTCCGCACGTCTCAACGCTTCGGCCCGAATCAGACTTCGCACGAATCGAGAGCCGCCACGAGGACCGGCCAACTTGCGCAAGGTTTCCAAGTCTGTAACCGTGAGCCTAACCGACTGCGATATAGTCGTTTCCCCAAGTGAGCGCATAACACCTCCAAGACAACAAAAAAGCGCAGGTCTTGAACCTTATTCAACGTCCGGGCATCCCGCCCTTTCGATTGATGGTCCAAGAACCTGCGCTTTCGGCCTCTCGCCTACAACGCTATTCACTTCGATAGGGCATCCCGCCCGCTCGCGTCCGCCAGCTTCCTAGCCCGCTAAAGAGCGCCAATGCTCTAAAGCTGCTGCCAGGCGCATCATTGCGCCCTGCACCAATTCCGTCAGTGTTGGTAACTGATTTAGTTGACAACATTATACCACAACTCAAACATGGGTCAAGTCCACCTGACAATGGAATATGTCCCTTGCTTCTTACTGAGCCGCGAGGGTCCGAACGTCTCACGCTCGCGGCTCAGTAAAAGAGGATAGGTCACACAGCCCCCCGCCACAGTCGCCAGCGCAGCGCAGCAGCATATTTCTTGCGCCACAGCACAGCCACAACCACGAGCACCACGAACAGCAGCGCCATTGTCGAGCCGGTCATGGTGGCGCTCATGGCGCAAGGTCCGGTTTGGCGGGTTTGGTCGGAAACTCGCGCAGACAGTCAACCAGTTCGGACAGGATTTTCCAACATTTCGCTTGGTCCACAGAACTGAGCTCGTCAAGTCGTTTCAGGATTGCGATTTTCTCGTCTTCAGTCATGGTGTCACCTTACCCCCGTGATGATGTAGTTCATATTGTCACCCAACGTTGCGAGGGACAGCCCGCCTAAGCCGCCCGCTAAACCAAGTCCGAATATGAGCAGGACCACGAGTAACAGAACATCACCCGTGTTACTGTGCTTCTCAGCTTCTTCGTGTCGTCCTTGAAGATGCTGTCCAAGAGCTTGTGATTCTTCTTTCGTCCCCACGAGCAGCGCCACAACTAGAATGCCAAGTAGTATGACTTCCATCACACCCACCTCTCAGTAGTCTTCCGGCAACAGACACGTCGTATAAGTGTCTTCTGTGCCTGTGCCGCCCGCGTCTAGGCCATCGGTGATAACCCACAGCACGCCGGAAGGTGTGTCATACGCAGACAACACCCGCCCGCCATTGCGAATGGCATACACGTTCAACTTGCCATCGTCAGACGTCGCCAGTGCACCGTCGCGCGCCTCTTTCGCCGTCAGTTCTATGTCGGCATACTTGCCGCACTTCCCGAAGTCGCCGCTTACATGCCGCCTGACGTATGCGCCCAAGTCCACATCCAACGCGAGCGCGCCCGGTGTGGCGACGACAAGCCCAAGCTCAAATAACTTCATTGGCCCTACCCCCCTCTCGTGTTACTGTGTCCCAATGGGACACACCTGTACGTACGTACGTAGAACGTACGTGGCCTAAAGGACATGCTTGGCAATCAATTCCTGTGCTCGTGCATACGACACAGCCAACCGCCAACCGCCTTTGGGTCGCGTCGGATTCTTCCAACTGGCAATTCCCAAGTTCAACAGCACGTCGCGCTGCCGAACGTACGTCAGCCGGTCGGGTCCAGACGCCTTGACGCCGTGTGCACCTTCAGAACAGCCCACGGTGTAACAGCGATGTAGGAATGCCAGCAGTTCAACATGAGCCGCTTCAGATTCGGTCGTTTTGACAGACTGTGACGCAGATCGCTGTGCCTGTGCCGGGTTTATGAGCGCATACGAGCGCAGCGGGTTGCCTACTTTACCGTCACCGTTTACGTCATGGCCGGTGATCGTCTCAGTGGCCCATAACAACCCGTCCATGAACCTGAGCCGTGCCAATAAGGTGAGTGCCAGCACTACGCCGAACGTCGTAGCAGCGACTTTCCACGGCCAACCGAACGCCCATGACAGCAACCCGGCCATGATGACCGCGGCGATGGCCGTAGCACTCGCTTGCAGAACTGGTAGCAGAAAGTCAGTCTCAACAGACGGTGTGCGTTGCAACGTTCTTTTTTCCCACGTCAACAGCGCATCGTCAGCATCACTTGGCGCCCGGGGAAGGTTCACCGTGATAATCGGTGCTGACAACCGTTCGGATTGTCGCCATGTGCTGAGCGGTGTATCTTCCCACGGTGTTAACTCGCGCCCGGTGGTGTCCGGGGGCAGCAGTTCGCCGGTAATGTCGGCCCGGTGCACGCTGCGAGGTGTCATCTGTGCCGTGTCTACGAGGTGTCTACGTGTGTTCATCGCTTGCCTTTCAGCAGGGTGTCAACCGGTCCGTGTTCCCGGTGTGCGTCTCTCAGGTCATCACCCACAAGAGCCAGATAACGCCGCACGGTTGCGAGGTCCGAGTGTCCGAGTAACGCCGCGAGCCGTACAATGTCCATCCCCGCCCGGAGCGACATAACCGCCATCGTGCGCCGGAGCATGTGCGGGTGGACGTGCACGCCGGTTCGTTCGCCCAAACGTCGCAGCATAAGCGTTACACCCCACGTTGTGAGCCGTTCGCCGTTCCGCTGCGAGGTCCACAAAGGTTCCCGCTCCGACGTTGCGCCACGGTCCAACAGGAACCGCAAGAGCGCCCGTCTACTCTGAGCGCCAAGATAAACCATGCGCCCCTTCTGCCCTTTGCCTTGCGTGATCGTTACCGCGCCTGTGCGGGTGTCCACATCACCGACATTGACGCCGATTGTCTCAGCGCAGCGAGCGCCGGTATCGAGCATAAAGAGCAGCAACGCTTTATCCCGTTCACAGTCGCACGCTTGCAACAGCTTCCGTACATCTTCTTGAGAGAGTGCTGGGAGCACCTTCTTGGGAACCTTCGGCCTGGGTAGTCGCTCCGCTGCGTTCCCGTCAGTAAGTCCCTCCGCATAGAGCCACTTACAGAAGACCTTTGTAGCTGCGACATGATGATGCACCGTCTTCGGAGCCAGCCCCCTTTTTTGCACATCTGCGACATAGAGCCTGAGCAGGTCAAGAGTGATTCCACGGGGGTCTGTGACGCCATGCGCCATGAGCCACCTGACGAGCCGCCCGATATAATCCCGATACCAAACGAGCGTGCTTTTCGTGCACCCTAAGAGTTCTTTGTCAGCGTAGAAAACCGCCGCCGATTGTTCCAACTTTGTCTTTTGGTCTGTAGGCATAAAAAAACCCCCGTGAAGCATTGCCCCACAAGGGATTGTCTTTGGCCTGAGCCAGCACACTACCGGAAGACTACCGTCCACATAAACGGTTCACATCCGTGAGGTCGTGGGTTCGAGTCCCTCCCCGCCCACTCAACTTCATCATCAGGCGTATCATCGGAGCCCACGGATAGCTATCCGTGGGCTTCCGTGCTATCTAGGGTAACGGAAGGCGCCGAAGGTCATCGTGCGCCGGCAAGGACGCAAGTACCGCGAGGCGCCGTTGCACAAGGGGGCCCGCGAGGCCGTGAACAAGGGTGACGGTGAGATGAGTGTTGGGGAGGGGCGGCTGGCGGTCGAGGGACGCGAGGACTCAGGTGGAGCCGACAAGGGAATCGATGATGTGGACTCCGGCAAGGGCGGTGGTGACGACCTCCGATCGCTTGCCAATCGCAGGTGGGACTGGCAGGAGCGCGCAGGCAGTGAGCGCCAGAACGGTTGCGAGCAGTGGGGCGGCTCCTATACGCAAGGGTAACAGGGCGCGCGTGCATAAGAAGTGGCACGAAAGGCACAGTTTTTCCGGTGTGCCTCGCAGGCGGATCCGTCTGACGAGGGCGCCAGAGAGTTTTGCGGACTGGATTAACTCTTACGTACGGTGCCGGAAAGTGAGAGGATACTAGGTGCTGTTTGTCCGCTGCTGATCGCTATAGCCCGCTTCTTGGGAGCTTGTTCTATGCTCCAACCAACCGGGGAAGCTGCTGCCGAGCTACCGGCAAAAGCAACCAACCTGACCACGCCCCCGGCCGTCGAGCTGCCCAGGGGCGGCGGCGCCATCCGGGGCATCGGCGAGAAGTTCGGCGCGAACCCGGTGACTGGTGCAGGGTCGATGACTGTCCCGATCGCCACCTCGCCGGGGCGCGGCGGGTTCGGGCCCCAGCTTAGCCTGAGCTATGACTCGGGGGCGGGCAACGGCCCGTTCGGTTTCGGCTGGACCCTGTCCTTGCCCGCCATTACGCGCAAGACCGATAAGGGCTTGCCGCAGTACCTCGACGCCCGCGAATCGGACGTCTTCATCCTCTCCGGCACGGAAGACCTGGTGCCCGTGCTCAATGCGGACGGCAGCCGTTTCGCCGACACGGACTCTGCCCCGGGTTTCACCATTCACCGGTATCGCCCCCGCGTGGAAGGGCTGTTCGCCCGCATCGAGCGGTGGACCGAGGCCGAAACCGGCGCGATCCACTGGCGCTCCATCTCGCGCGATAATATCACCACCCTCTACGGGAAGGACAACAACTCGCGCATCTTCGACCCGGCCGACCTCGACCCCGATCACCCCACCCGCGTCTTCGCCTGGCTGATCTCCGAGACTTATGACGACCGGGGCAACGCGGTAGTCTACGAGTATGCGGTGGAGAACGACGCGGGGGTGGACCGGCTGCAGGCAAACGAGCGCAACCGGGCGCGCGCGGCCAACCGCTATCTCGAGCGCATCGTCTACGGCAACGTCGAGTCGCGGCTGGTCCGGCCCGACCTCTCCACCGCGGAGTGGATGTTCGAGGTGGTGTTCGACTACGACGAGGGCCATATTACGGGTGAAGCGGTCGATCCGACGCACGAGATGACGCTGCAGGCCGCTCCCCGTCCGGCGCACCCGTGGACCTGCCGGGACGATCCCTTCTCGTCGTATCGCAGCGGGTTTGAGGTCCGCACGTACCGGCTGTGCCGCCGCGTGCTGATGTTCCACCACATCATCGGCCTAGCCGGCGGCGAAGCGGGGTATGACGGGCTCGTCAGGTCGACCGACTTCACCTATGCCGCGGCCCCGGCCGACACGCCCGGCCCGCTCTACTCGTTCCTGGCCTCGGCGAGCCAGTCGGGGTACGCGCCGCAGGGGGACCGCTATCTCAAGCGCAGCCTGCCGCCGCTCGAGTTCGAGTACAGCCGGCCCGAGGTGCAGCACGCCGTGGAAGAGGTGACGCCCGAGGGCCTTCAGAACCTGCCGTCGGGCCTGGCGGGCGGCGCGTACCAGTGGACGGACCTGCACGGCGAAGGCGTCCCCGGCATCCTGACCGAGCAGGCCGGCGCGTGGTTCTACGCGCGCAACCTGAGCCCCGCCAACGCGACGGCCGTCCCGGGCGATCCGCGGGCTGCGGCGCGCTTCGCGGCGATCGAGCTGGTGGCGGAGCGGCCAAACGTGAGCCTTGCGGGCGGGCAGGCGCAGATCCTCGACCTGGCAGGCGACGGCCGGCCGGACGTGGTCGTCTTCGATGGCCCGCTGCCCGGCCTGTACGAGCACGATGCGGAAGAGGGGTGGGAGCCGTTCCGGCCCTTCACGCAGCGGCTCAACCGCACCCTGGCTGATCCCAGCGTGCGCTTCATCGACCTCGACGGGGACGGACACGCCGACGTGCTGATCAGCGACGAGGCCGCGTTCGTCTGGCACCGGTCGCTGGGCGAGGCAGGCTTCGGCCCGGCCGCCCGGCTGGCCCACTGCGACGACGAGGAACGGTGCCCCCGGCTCGTCTTCAGCAGCGATGCCGAGTGCGTCTTCCTGGCCGACCTGAGCGGCGACGGCCTGACCGACCTCGTCCAGATCACCAAACGCGAGATCTGCTACAGGCCGAACGTCGGGTACGGCCGGTTCGGGCCGCGGGTCACGATGGACAACGCGCCGCGGCTCGACGAACTGGGCGAGTTCGACCACCGGCTGATCCGCCTTGCCGACATCGACGGTACGGGCACGACCGACCTGATCTACCTGCACCCGAGCGGTGTAAGGATCTACTTCAACCGTTCGGGCAACAGTTGGAGCGACGCGCTCATCCTGCCCGCGTTCCCCCCCGTCCATAACCTCGCCGACATTACGGCCATCGATTTGTTGGGTAACGGGACGGCGTGTCTCGTCTGGTCCTCGCCGCTGCCGGGGGACCGGCCGCGGCCGATGCGCTACGTGAACCTCATGGGGAGCAGCAAGCCGCACCTGCTGGTCGCGGTCAGGAACAACCTCGGCGCGGAGACGCGGCTGCAGTACGCGCCGTCGACGAAGTTCTACCTGCAGGACCGCCTCGCCGGCCGGCCGTGGATCACGCGGCTGCCCTTCCCCGTCCACGTGGTCGAGCAGGTCACGGTGACCGACACGTGGCGGGCTACGACCTTCACGACGCGCTACAGCTACCACCACGGCTACTATGACGGCGAGGAGCGCGAGTTCCGCGGCTTCGGCCGGGTCGAGCAGATCGACGTCGAGGACTACGGCAAATTCGCATCGGAGAACAGCAGCAGTCCCTACATCACGCCCGACCTGGAGCTTTACCAGCCGCCGGTGCTGACGATCACATGGCACCATACCGGCGCGTACGTGGACCGGCAGAAGGTGCTGAGCCACTACCGGGACGAGTACTTCCCCACCCGGTACGCCGCGGCGCATGGCGGCGGGGCCCTGCCGGGCGGCTTTCGCGAGAAGGGGCTGCCTGAGCCGGATCTGGAGGCGCTAGACCTGAGCGCGGACGAGTGGCGCGAGGCGCTGCGCGCGTGCAAGGGGATGACCCTCCGCCAGGAAGTGTATGAGCTGGAGCCCGCGGCGGCGGCTGCAGGCGCACGGACCGCGAACGAGCAGCGCCGCGTGCGGCTTTTCTCGGCCGCCGAGCATAACTGCCGCATCGACCGGCTGCAGGGGCGCGGCAACAACCCGCATGCCGTTTTCCTGGTCACCGAGAGCGAGGCTATCACCTACCAGTACGAGCTGGACCTGCAAGCGGCGAACGTCGCGCCCGATCCACGCATCACGCACACGCTTAACCTGCGGGTCGACGAACTGGGCAATGTGCAGCAGGCGGTGAGCGCCGTGTACGGGCGGCTCGGCACGTACACGGACGCGGCTGTCCCCGCGGACGCGGTCCGGCTGGTCCGCAGCCTGCAGGCCGAAGTGCACCTCGCGTACACGGAGACGCGCTACACGGGCGACGCGTTAGAGGACGGCCATTACCGCCTGCGGCTGCCGTGCGAGGTGCTGACCTACGAGCTCGGCGGGATCGGGCCCCGGGATGCCGAGGACGCGGCGTCGCCCGACCCCGTGGACGACCTCTATTTCACCCTCGACGAGCTGCGCAAGTACCGGCTGAGCGACCGGTACGCGGGCGGGCCCACCGCGGTGACAGATGTGCCCTATCACCGCCCCTTAAGCGGCACGACGCCCGAGCGGCGGCTCGTGGAGTACAGCCGCGCCCTCTTCTTCAAGCCTTCGCTCGACGGACCCGAGCCCCCCGGCAAGCTCAACCACCTTGCGCTGCCCTACGAGCGCTACACGCTGGCGCTCACGCGCGAGCTACTGGACGCCGTCTTTGGGCCGCGGCTCGACGTCCCTATGCTGGCACGGCTGGCGGACCGGACACGCAGCGGTTACCTGCTCGCGGACGGGCAGTACTGGCAAACCTCGGGTGTGGCGGGCTTCAACGCGGACGCAGCAGACCATTTTTATCTGCCCGAGCGCTACACGGATCCGTTCGGCAAGGTAACCCGGCTGGAATACGGGCCGCGGGACCTGTTCGTCCGGCTGAGCGAGGACCCGCTGGGGAATCGGACCGAGGTGACCCGGTTCGACTATCGCACCCTCGCGCCCTCCCGCGTGGCCGACATGAACGGCAACCTTTCGGAGGTGCGCTTCGATGCCCTCGGGATGATCGCCGCGCTGGCGGTTTTCGGCAAGGGCGACGAGGCCGACAACCTCGACGGCTTCGGCGCCGACGTCGCCGGCGTGGCCGCGCTGAATCCGGACCGCCTCGAGCGGGCCGCTTTCTTCGCCGGGTCGGACTACACTGCGGCGGTCGGCCGGGCGCTCCTGCGGAACGCCACCAGCCGGCACCTCTACTACTTTGGCGAGGCCGTGGTCGACGGGCAGCTCGCCTGGGGCGCTCATCCGGCGTGCGCGGCGGGCATCGTGCGCGAGCGGCATTTCCGGGCGGACCCGAACAGCCCCGTGCAGGCCGCGTTCGACTACTCGGACGGCAGCGGGAACCTGATCGTCAAGAAGGTGCAAGCCGAGCCGGAGCAGCCCGGCGGCCCGCTGCGCTGGGTGGCGAGCGGCAAGGCGATCCTGAACAACAAGGGCAAGCGCGTCAAGCAGTACGAACCCTATTTCTGCGCGGCGGCCGTCGGCCACCGCTACGAGGAGCCGGACGCGGTCGGCGTGACCACGGTGATCTACTACGATGCCGCCGGCCGCGTGATCCGCACGGACTCGCCCGACGGTTCGTACAGCCGCGTCGAGTTCTCGCCATGGCACGTCACGAGCTACGACCGGAACGACACGCTGGGGGAGCCGGGCAACAAGTGGTTCGCCCGCCGCAGCGCGTCGGCGAAGGCGGAGGAACGCGAGGCCGCCCGCCGCGCGGCCGCTCACTCGGGCACGCCCGCCACCACGCTGCTCGACAGCCTCGGCCGGGAAGTGGTCAGCCTGGCGCACGACCTCCTTCCGGGGGACGGCGGCCTGAGCCCCAAGAAGTACGTGACCTTCACGCGATTCGACGCGGAGGGCAAGCCGCTGTGGGTGCAGGACGCGCGGGGCAACCGCGTGATGCAGCACGTCCTGCCGCCCTTGCCCGCCGGCACGCACCCGTTCGACGACCCGCAGAACGTGCGGCCGCACGACGTGGTCCCCGGGTACGACATCGCGGGCAACCTGCTGTTCGGGCACAGCATGGACGGCGGGGACCGGTGGCTGCTCAACGACGCGGCAGGCCAGCCGATCTACGGCTGGAACAGCCGGGGCTTTATTGTGGAGACAGCTTACGATGAGCTGCGCCGGGCTACGGCCATGTTCGTCACTGCGGCGGGCGACATGGACGCCGGACGGCCGCGCTCGCGACCCGAACGGGCCGCCCGCCGCGGCCGTGCAGGTCGAGAAGCGCGTGCTACGGCGAGGGCCACCCGCAGGCGGCCGAAGCGCAACCTGCGCGGCAAGCTCTTCGAGCACGACGACGGGGCCGGCAAGGTCACGGTCGAGCGGTACGACTTCAAGGGCAACGCGCTCGGGAGCCGGCGGGAGTTGGCCGTCGACTACAAGGCGACTCCCGACTGGTCGCAGGCCGTGGCCCTCGACCTTGCGACGCTGACCACCGCGGCGGAATACGACGCGCTCGAACCGGCCCACGGCCCTGACCGCACCCGATCGCAGCGTGTACCGTCCGAAATACAACGAAGCCGGTCTCCTCGACGGCGTGGACGTGAACCTGCGCGGCGAGCAGGTGAACAACCAGCCGAAGTGGACGCCGTTCGTCACGAACATCGACTACGACGCGAAGGGGCAGCGCAAGCGGATCGTCTACGCAAACGGTGCAATCGACGGCTTACGACTACGACGAGAACACGTACCGCCTGATCCGGCTTCAGACGACGCGGCCCCCCGCAGCCGACAGCCTCGCGGCGATCTTTGCGCAGGCCGGCCTGCTGCAGGACCTGCGCTATGTCTACGACCCGGTCGGGAACATCACGCGGATCGCGGACGTGGCGCTGAGGACGTTCGTCCAGGACGGGCAGGTCGTCGAAGCCTTCGGCGATTACATCTATGACCCGCTCTACCGCCTGACCGCCGCAAGCGGCCGGGAGCACGGCGGGCAGACCGGCTTTGACTTCAACCCGGCTGACCTGAACTACCGCGACCACCCGTTCGCCGGCCACCGGGTCCACGCGAACGACCTGCAAGGGCTGCGGGGCTACGTGGAGACCTACCGCTACGACGCGGTCGGGAACCTGATGCATACGGGTCACCACGGCGGCACGAACGTGGATCAGCCCGGCGCCGTCCTGTGGAACCGGCACTACCAGTACGCGCTCGACAGCAACCGGCTGCTTGCGACGAGCATTCCGGGCGATCCGGACGGGTTGCCCGAGTACGTGGCGACCGGCGGGTACAGCCACGCCTACGGCTATGACGAGCACGGCAGCATGGTGCGCATGTCGCACCTCCCGCTGATGCGTTGGGACTTCCGGGACCAACTGAGCGTGTCGAGCCGCCAGGTCGCCAACAATGGCGGGGCTGTGACCACCTACTATACCTACGATGCGGCCGGGCAGCGCGTTCGCAAGGTGACCGAAGGCCCGACCGGCGCGCGGCAGTCCGAACGGACCTACGCAGGCGGGTGGGAGGTCTACCGGGAGTACAGCGGGCAGGCCGTGTCGCTGGAGCGCGAGACCCTGCACGTGATGGACGATCAGCAGCGCATCGCGCTGGTCGAGACGAAGACGGCGCCTGCCATTGGGACACCCGTCATCCGGTACCAGTTGAGCAACCACCTCGGCTCGGCCAGCCTGGAGCTCGATGCGGTCGCGGCGGTGCTGACCTACGAGGAGTACCACCCGTACGGGACGACGGCATTTTTGGCTACGGGCGCGGCCGAGGTGAGCGTGAAGCGCTACCGGTATACGGGGAGGGAGCGGGACGAGGAAACGGGGCTGGCGTACCACGGGGCGCGGTACTACGCGCCGTGGCTGGGGCGGTGGGTGAGCGCCGACCCGGCGGGAATCACTAAAGACGGCCCAAACCTCTACCTCTATTCGAAGGATGCGCCATTAAGCTGGACAGATCCAACTGGCCTGGACCCCGTGCCAAGGAATATCGAGACCATGAGCCAGGAGGAGATTAACGCTCGATACCACGCAACGCCGGAGGTTATGGCTTATGCGCAGAAGGTAGCTGACGAATCAGAGGCGGCGAAGAAGAACGCGACGCCTTCTCCGACCCCAGCTCCAACGCCCAAAGCCCCGGCCACAGCGCCACGGCCCAAGCCGGAGGAGTTGCGGGAAAGTGTGCCCGTGATTTCGTTCTTCATCGGTGTGCCCATGCAGTATGTCCGCCCGCACCAAACTGTACCCGCCGGTGCTCCTAACGGGCTAGCCACCCTCCGACAACTGAACGGACAGCCTGCGGTCGGGGCCGCAAACTTCTCCAGGGATATCGCGCCGGGTACGTCGGTCACCAACATGACCCTTCAAACCGTGAGTGTGATTTCGGCAGGGGTCGGTGTTTTGGCGCCGCTGGCTAGTGATGCGGCAAGAGCTTCCACGGTTGTTGCGCCACTAACGAAAGTTGCGGTAGCGGAGGAGCAGACGATAGCAGTGCATCGGTTCGCCGACATCACGGACATGCAGACACTGCTGCCACGTGCCGCAGCGACTGAGCAAGGCGCGGCGGAGGTAGCTGCTCACCTGGACGATACGGCATGGTTGGCAGTTAGGGCGGAGCAACATTCGCAGGGATTCGTCGCCAATAGCCCATTTGTCTCTGTAGGCACGGATCCAGCAAAACTTGCGACGAGTACAGACCCGTGGCTGAGGACCATCGCTACCGGATCGCCTGGAGCGCCGGGAGTGCAGCGCGCGCCGTTCATATTGACATTCGAGGTGCCTGCAAGCCGGCTTATTTCACCGCAGAACACTCTAGCGGTCAGCGAAACTGAGAAGCTCTTCGTAGGCGGAGACCTGCCCAGGTTTCTTGTCGGCGCTAAGCCGAACCCACACTAGAGGTGGCTCGGACGATGATCACTCGCCGAATGGTGGAAGAAGTACTACCCGCAGGTCAAGTAGTCGTGGCCAGGCGGCCATAACGTCGAGAAGGAATTGACAATGAATATTATCCCGCTCCTGCAGCAGCTCTTAGCCCTGCTGGGCTTCACCGTCCCCGCGGCCGAGCTCGACAACGGGGAACCCGGCCCGGGTACGCGCGATGCGATTGCGGCGTTCCAGGCGCTCCTCGAGTTGGAGCGGACCGGCGAGCCGAACGACGAGACGGTGCGCGCGATCATGACCCTCGCCGCGCAGCACCTGCTCACCCTTGCCGGGCTGGACATCGACGACGACGAGCAGTGGCGGGCCAGGCAGAGTGACAGCACCACGCTGGCCCTCCGGCAGTACCAGGCGGCCCGCGCGCTGGAAGTGACCGGGCAGCTGGACGAGCACACGCTGCGTGATCTGCAGGAGCGGGCGGGCAACCCCAATTTCCTGGTTTCGGGCAAGGTGAGCGACGGCCAGGGGCAGGGGACCACGGCCTGCGTGGTGACCGCGGCCGACCTGGACCGTAACACCGGCGCGCTGGCGGCCGCTGGGCGAACCCGGCCGGCCCAATGCCGACAGCCAGTACCAGATCGAGTACACGGTGAGGCAGATTCGCGAGCTGGGCAAGCTGCGCGTGGACCTGGTGATCACGGGGCGGGCGGACGATGGCGTCTTGCAGGGCGAGCTTGGGCCGATCGATCGGCCGCGCGTGCACGAGACGCAGGACCTCGTCCTCCAGGCAGCCGCGGCGCCACCGCCGCCAGCCGAGCCGGCCACCCAATGGGTGGTGCGCGGCACGGTGATCGACGACGGCGGACCCGTGAGCGGCGTGACCGTGCTCGCCTTCGACCGGGACCTGAGCCCCGACCCGCAGCCCTTGGGCGAGGCAACGACGACCGGCCGGGACGGCGGCTTCCGGATCGAGTACGATGCGGACCGGTTCCTCGCGGGCGAGGGGGAGCGCGCCCCGCGCAAGCCCGCGCCCGACCTCCTGTTCAAGGTCACGCGAGGCGATGAGAACGCGCCGCCCGCTGCCGTCGTCCGGCTTCTGCCGTCGGGCGACTCGACGATTGCGGGCGACGACCTGCTGGCAGGATTCCGGGCGCACGAGGACGAGGAAGTGCGGATCGAGCTCGCGGCCGCGGCCCCGGCACAGGAGACCGACGAGTACACGGGACTGTGGCACGCGATCCTGCCGCTGCTGCCCGAGCCGCCGCCCGCAGACGCGGACGACGCGGCGCGCGAGCGGCTCGTCTGCGCGGCCGCGGCGCAGTTCGACGAGGAGACGCGGCGCGACGTGACGTTCGTCAGCCGCGAGATCGACTGGCCGGCTGAGCTGGTCGAGCGATTCGGCCGCGCGTGCCGGCTGTCAGGCAGCGTGTTCGACGGCGAGGTCACCCCGGCGGAGCTTTACGGGCTGGCCGCATCGGGCTTTCCGGACGTGCGCAGCCTGGCGACCGCCAGCCTTGCGGAGATCGACGGCGGGCTGCGCCGGGCCGCGGCGCGCGGGGCGATCCCCGCGGTCGACGCGGCCCGGTCGACCGTAGTGGCGGAGCTGGTCCGCCGCGGCGCGCCCCGCAGCCTGCTGGCGCCCACGCTCGGCGAGGCAAAGCCTTTCCTGGCGCAGTCGCTCGAACTGGCCGGGCTCGACCTAGACGGGCAGGCGACGGTGCTGCGCTTTGCCGCGGACTTTGAGGGGCCGGCCCCGAAGTTCTGGAAGGCGCTGGCCGAACATCCCGAACTGAACCAGCACGCGGGCAAGATCGCGTACACGATGCAACTGGGCGCGCTGGCCGGGCAGAACGCCGCGCTCGTGGCGGGCCTGCAGGCCACCTTCCCCGAGGCCACGACCTTCGCGCGGCCTGACGCTCGGGGCAGACGAGGCGCAGATGACGCAGGCGGTCGCGGCAGCGGGGATGGCCATCCCCGCGGACCTGCCGGGGGCCGACGAAGAGGCACGCCGCGCGCTGTTCGGCAAGAGCCTGCTGGGCGTCCTGCGCGCCGCCGACCCGACGGCGTCCATCGCCCGGGTGGCCCTGACCCTCAGCGAGGCAGGCGCGGCGGGTCCCCCCGGCGGCGGGGCGGTCAGCGCGGCGGCGGCCGGATTCCTGAACCGCATCGCGGCCCAGCCCGACTTCGACCTGCTCACCTCGCGCGTGGACGACTACCGGCAGTTCTTCGAGGGCGACGCGGGCCAGCTCGATACTGCTGTCCACGACGTCAAGCGCATGCAGCGGCTGGCACGAGTCAGCACGAGCGAGACGAACTTCGCCGGCCTGGTGCAGATGAACGTGCGCGGGGCGAGCGACATCCCGGCGATGTACACGCGTTCCGGCTTCGTCGCGGCGAACGCGCAAACCCTGGCCGGTGTGGAGGAGGCGGACCTCACATACCGCCGCGCGGCCGCGATGTCGGCCGCAGCGCTTACGGCCGCGGTCCAGGCGTACCAGGTGGCGCAAGACGTCCAGCCGTACGCGATGGCGGCGGAGACGCCCGAGGCCGTGGCGAACTGGGCGAGCCTGTTCGGCTCGGTCGAGCTGTGCGAGTGCGAGCAGTGCCGGTCGTGGTACGGCGCGGCCGCGTACCTGGTCGACCTCCTGTTGTTTCTGGAGAAGCGGAACCGGCCCGACGGGCCCGTGCCGCTAGACGTGCTGCTGGCGCGGCGGCCCGACCTCGCGCACCTGAAGCTCACATGCGAGAACACCAACACGATGCTCCCGCTGATCGACCTGGCCAACGAGGTGCTGGAGAGCTACGTGGTGCTGAGGAACGACTTCGGCACGACGTTCACCGGCCACGACGTGATCGACGAGACGGCTGAGGAACTGCGGGCGTCGCCGCGGCACGTCGAACAGAAGGCGTATGAAGAACTGGCCGGCGCGGTCTACCCGGTGACCCTGCCCTTCGAGCGCTGGCTGGAGGTGGTGCGCGCGGTGCTGGCGAAACTCGGCGCGCCGCGGGCGGCGGTGATGGCGGCATACGAGCCCACTGCGCCCGCTGCACTGGCGGAGCCCGCGGCGCAACAGGCTGCACACCTCCGGCGCTGCGAGTCCCTCGGCATCTCCCCGCGCGAGCGCGAGCTGATCACCGGCCTGCTGCTCGACGGGACGCCTTCGCCGGTCGGGACGGCCGAGCTCTACGGCTTCCCCCCGGGGACCACCGAGGCCCAGGTCGCGGCCGGCGTGACGACCGCCGCCGCTCTGCAGGAGCGCCTCTCGCTCAGCTTCGCCGAGCTTGTCGACCTGATGGGCGGCGGGTTCACCAACCCCGGCCTGCAGCTCGACACCGTGCAGGCGCTCATTTTCTCCGGGACTGAGGGCGACCCCGCGCACATGTCGCTGGCCCACAAGGACGGCAGCCTGCTGGACGAGGGCGAGCTGCGGCGGCTGAACGCCTTCGTGCGCCTGTGGCGGAAGCTGGGCTGGGCCGCGGCGGAGCTGGACGCGACGCTCCGCGCCTTCGGCTGCACGGACACGATCACGCCGGCCGCGCTCGACCGGCTCGCGGGCCTCGCCGCCCTGCGCGAGCTCTGGGACGCGGGCCCGGCAAGCCTGCTGGTGCTGTGGGGCGACCTGGACACATGGGGCAAGGACGCGGCCTACCGGCGCCTGTTTGAGAATCGGATAGGTGGCTTCGCCACGGACGACGACCTCAAGCTGATCTTCGACGGCGACCGGCCAACGAACGCGGAGAAGACGCTGCAGGCCAAGCAGGTCTCGGTGGCCCGCGCGCTGCGGCTGCCCCCGGGCGACCTGCCCGACCTGATGGCCGCCGCGGGGCTGAAACCGTCTGACAAGACGACGGTGCCGAACCTCTCGCGCATCGTGCGCACGGCGGCCCTCGCCCAGTGGCTCGAACTGCCGGGCCCGCAGGGTTACGCGGACCTCGCCCGCCTGCTGGAGCTGGCCCATATCGATCCGGCCGTGGGGCCGGCAGAGACCCTGGCGCTGGCCGGTCTCGCCGCGCGGCTGGCGAGCGCGGAGCTGACCGTCAACCACCTGACCTACCTCCTCGGCGACGCGGCGGCGCCGCCCGGCGCGCCCGACGACGCGGCGCTCGATGCACTGGGCAAGACGATCGCGACGGGGCTGGCGGAGATGCGCGCAGGCCACGCGGCGTCCCCGGACGCCGCGCTGACCGCGGACGTGCTGCGGGAACAGCTCGTGCTGGTCGTCGATCCCGATACGGCAAACTTCGCCGCCGGGCTTGTGGCGGGAAGCGTCGAGAAGCCCCCGCAGGAGCGTCAGGACGCGATGCTGGCACGGCTGGCCGCGGTCTTTGACGCCGCGGCGGTCGCCAAACTGCTGCCCGAGTGGAAGCCACTGCGGGACGGGGTCGAGGCCGAGATGGACGAGCGGCAGGCGCGGTTGGCCGCGGCTTCGGCCGCGGTCCTGCCCGTCGTCCACGACCGGCTGGGCCGCGAGGGCGTGCGGGCGGCGGTCAGGGAGACGTTCGAGCTGGACGAGGCGACGGCGGCGCTGCTCCTCGAAGACGCGAAGACGCTTCACACGGCGGCCGGCGCGACGCCGATGGACGAGCTGCTAAAGCTCGCCAACGGCGACGAGGCCCGGCCGGCGCTGCGCACGCTGCACCGCACCGCGCTGCTGGCCAGCACCCTCAAATTGAGCGCGGCCGAGCTGGGCTACATCGCGGGCCATGTCGAGCGGTTCGACGACATCGACCTCTCGAATGGGGCGCCCGGAGTGGCAGGGGAAGGCGTGCGGCGCTGGCAGCGGCTGGCGACCTACGTCGATCTGCGCGACCGGCTGACCCGCGGCAAGGTCGCCCTGCTCGACGTCTTTACGGCCCGGGACACCGAGCGCGTCGCGCTCCTGGCGGCGGCCACAAGATGGCCGCAGAAGGCGGTCGAGGAGGCGCTCGCCGCGCTGGGCCTCACCGCGGCGGATCTGGTCGACGAGCGGGCGGTTGCCGCGCTTGCACCGGTCCTCAAGCTGTCGGGCGCGACTGGGACCGCTCCTTCCGTCCTGAAGGGGTGGGCGGTCCAGCCGCCGGACCGCGACCAGGCGGAGGCCGTGGTGGCGGCGGCGCGCAGCCGCTTCGGCGACGCCGGGTGGCTGGAGGCCAGCCAGGCCATCCACGACCCGCTCCGCGAGCGGCAGCGGGATGCGCTGGTGGCGCACGTGCTGACGTTTGCGGAGATCAAGGCGCAGCACGTCACGACGCTTGACGAGCTCTACGAGCACTTCCTGATCGACGTGGGCACGAGCTCGTGCACGCTCACCTCGCGCGGTCGTGCAGGCGAACGCGGCCGTGCAGCTCTTCGTCCAGCGGGTCTTCCTCGGGCTCGAGAACCGGCAGGACGTGCCCGACGCCGGGCGGCTGGCGCCGGATGCGATCGGCGACGACGAGTGGGTGTGGCGGAAGAATTACCGGGTGTGGGAGGGCAACCGGCGCATCTTCCTGTATCCCGAGAATTACCTGCTCCCCGAGCTGCGCGACGACCGCAGCCCGTTCTTCAAAGATCTGCAGTCCGAGCTGGCCGGCGGCAACCTGTCGCCCGAGGAGGTCGAGCGGGGCATCCTGAACTACCTCGGGAAGCTCGAAGCGGCTTCCCGGCTGGAAATCGCTGCGTCATACCGGGAAATCCAGGCGTCGCCCCCCGCGACGTGCTGCATGTCTTCGGCCGCACCATGACGGGACCGCCGCGCTCGTACTACTACCGGCGGCTGGAAGACAAGGAATGGACCGCGTGGGAACCGGTGACCGTGGACATCCAGGGCGTGGAGCGCGACGACGACACGGACGTGAGCGGGGTGCATCTGCTGCCCGTCGTCTGGCGCGGGAAGCTGTACCTGTTCTGGCCGCAGTTCACGACGAAGCAGGACAACGAAGCCCCGCCCGAGGTCGATGGAAAGCCGGTGGGCGCGGCCTCGGGCCTGACCGTGAAAAAGCCCGAGCCGTACTGGGAGATCCGACTGGGGTGGAGCCGGCTGGAGGACGGGCGCTGGACGCCCAAGCAGCAGAGCGACGTTTATTTCACGCTCCCCAAGGAGGTCCAGTCGCGCAAGAAAGGGTCCGCGACGAAGGCCGCGGCGGAGGTGACGCGTCCGATGATGGTGGGGTTGGAGAGATTCGGGGGGGACTTTGCCCGGCGCTTACAGTTTAGGCAGGCGCCCGATGTTTTGCCCGAGCTGCAGCTTCAGACCCGCATCGACGGCAGCGGAGGGCTGTCGATCTCCGTCCTCGACCGCCGGGAGGGCCAGGGCGCGGTCGGGGGCGTGAGCTTCGCCGACCCGTACGCCGCGCCGGACGGCGGAGGCGCGAGTGACCGTACGCCGCTGGTCGACATGAAGATCGACTACGGGCGCTACCAGGCGCAGGGAGGCTCGACGTGGCTTGAGGTGACCTACGCAAGTTCCGGGGTCGACCATGTTCACCTGCTGGAGTCGACCGGGAGGTACCTGGTCACGCCGCTGGCGCAGCACGACTCGCCGCCGCTGGACTCGCCCTTCTTCTTTGCCGACGCGGTGCGCGCGTACTTCGTGCAGCTCTGGCCAAACACCGAGAGCGACTACCCCCAACTGAGCGACCCGCCCGCGAAGTTCGATCACCGGCTCTTTGCCGTCGTCGACGGACCGGGGGCCGTACAGCGGGAGGTGGCGCTACGGCCGCCGGCCCAGCTTTCATCCGCCTCGCCCTGGCTGTTGGCGAGCGCGGAGCTGGCGCCGGCTGCCGTTAGCCACGCCATCAGCGGCGCGATCGCTGAGGCGGCAGGCGCCGCCGCCCTTGCGCCCGGCGTGTCCATTACGACGGGCGCCGCAACCACGGCGATGGCCGGCCGGTTCACGGCCACGGAAGCAGTGATCGGTAAGCTGGACAGCGCGGTCCGCGACCACGCGGTCGCGGGCCTCGTCTTCGCACCCAAGCAGCGCAAGTCGGTGCAGGTGCGCTTCTACACCTTCTTCCATCCGCACGTCGCCACGTTTGCCGAGCGCCTGCGCCTCGGGGGGCTGCCTGCGCTGTTCAGCCTCGACACGCAGCGGCTCGGCGCGGGCGACACGAGCTTCGAGGGTTACAAGCCGGTCAGGTCGCGGTTCCGCGGCCCCCTGCCGAAGCACGACGTCGACTTCGACCCGCACGGCGCGTACGCCCTCTACAACTGGGAGCTGTTCTACCATGTCCCCTACCTCGTGGCCGACGAGCTGCGCAAGGCCGGGCAGCACCGGGACGCGCTGGCCGCGATCCGCTACATCTTCGATCCGCTCGACAGCACGCCCGCCGTCGGGTCGGAGCGTTTCTGGCATGTGCTGCCGCTGCAGTCGCCCAACGAGCCTGTCGTGGCGCTGTTCCAAGCGCTTGAACCGGGCGCGGGCGAGGAGAAAGCGGCGAAACGCGAAGCGGTGCTCGACCAGCTTGCGCGCATCGCGGCCCACCCGTTCCAGCCGTTCCGCATCGCGCGGCTGCGCCAGAGCGCGTTCCAGAAGGCCGCGGTCATGCTGTTCTGCGACATTTGCATCGACGCGGGCGACGCGCTGTTCCGGCAGGACACGCGCGAGTCGGTGGGCGAGGCCATGCAGTACTACGTGATGGCCGCCAAGGTGCTGGGCAAGCGCCCGGAGGTCGTGCGGCGCACCAACAAGGTGGAGGCGCAGAGCTTCGCCGAGCTGCGCCCGCGGCTGACGGCCATCGGCGATGCGTTCGTCGAAGCCGAGAACGACCCGCTCTTTGCCGGGATCGGGCTGGCGGGCGACGGGCAGGGGGCGCGACCGCGCTGCTGAGCACCGCGCGCACCCTCTACTTCTGCATCCCCCAGAACGAGAAGCTGCTCGGGTACTGGGACACGGTGCAGGATCGTCTGTTCAAGCTCCGCAACTGCATGAACATCGACGGGGTGGTGCGCCAGCTTGACCTGTTCGCACCCCGGATCGACCC
This sequence comes from uncultured Chloroflexia bacterium, assembly GCA_963774265.1. Lineage (GTDB taxonomy): Bacteria > Chloroflexota > Anaerolineae > CG2-30-64-16 > CG2-30-64-16 > JALOOB01. Next base: position 476,113 of record CAVZDU010000002.1, read on the forward strand.
ACTGCTGCTGGCGCGTGCCGCGGCCGCGGGGATTGACCTGGGGAGCGTGCTGGCCGGGTTGAACGCGCCCTTGCCGCACTACCGCTTCCACATCCTGCTGCGGACCGCGCTGGAACTGGCCGCGGAAATCAAGTCGCTCGGCGCGGCGCTGCTGTCTGCGCTGGAGAAGGAGGAAGCCGAGCACCTGGCGCTGCTGCGCGGTGACAACGAGCTGGCCCTGTTGAAGGTGGTGGAGCAGGCCAGGCGGTGGCAGGTGAGCGAGGCCAAGGCCAGCCTCAAGACGCTGGAGGCGACGCGGGCCAAGGCGAAACACGAGCTGGAGCACCAGGGCCGGCTGCTCGGCCTGCAAATCGGGCAGATTCCCGATGCGCCCGGCATCCCGGGCGAGCCGCCCGAGACGCTCGCGGACGTCAAGCCGGTGGCCGAGCTGATGACCAACCCGGGCCGGTTCGAGCTGGTCAGCGGCGGTTCGATCGTGCTGAGCGGTGCGGCGGTCGGTGCCGGAGTGGGGAACGCGCTGGGAGGCTTGGCCGGGGGTATTCTCGGCGCGGCGATCGGCGGGCTGGCCGGCGACCTCGAAATGGTCGACTTCGACACGGGAACGAAGATTCTCCGCTTCGAGCAGGACGAGATCTGGGAGTCCTACCTTGCGGCGGCCTATTCCATGGCCAGCACCGGGCTGCACGCGCTCGCGGGGGCGCTGTCCTTCATCCCGCAGGCCGAAATCTCGCTCAAACCGCTGGGCCTGGGTGGCAGCGTTGAGTTCGGCGGGATTCAGCTTCACACGGGCGTCCTGATCGGCGCGGATATCCTGCAGGCGCTGGGCACGTGGTCCGCATTCAACGCGGGCGTCAAGGAGAAGCAGAGCCGGTTCGTGTGGCGACACCAGGACCTGATGCTCCGGTTCAACAGTGCGATCCTGGAGATCGCGCAGATCGACCGGCAGATCATCGGCGCGCAAATCCGGGTGAAGATTGCGGAAAACGACCTGGAGGCCCACAGGAAGCAGGCCGAGCACCGGACGACCGAACTGACTTACCAGCGGGAAACCAAGTTCACCGGCGAACAGACCTACCAGTTGCTCGAACGCAGCCTGGGTGTGCTGCTCAAGGACGCGTACAAGATGGCGTACGACCTGGCAAAGCAGGCGGAACGCGCGTACCGCTTCCAGATGGGGGACGAGGCGGCTAGCTTTATCAAGCCGAACTACCGGGACGGCCGGCGCCGCGGGCTGCTGGCGGGCGAGGAGCTGTACCTCGACCTGAAGCGGATGGAAAAGAGCTTCCTGCAGGCCGACCGGCGGGAGTACGAGATCGGCAAGCAGGTGTCGCTGCTGCAGATCGACCCGGCTGCGCTGATCGACCTGCGCACGAAGGGGACGTGCGAGTTCGAGCTGCCCGAGTGGTTGCTCAACCTCGACTTCCCGGGCCACTACTTCCGCCGCATCAAGTCGATGGGCGTCAGCCTGCCGTGCATCGTGGGGCCGCATACGAGCGTCAACGGAACGCTCACCCTGCTTTCGAGCACGGTGCGGGTGAAGCCGGCGGGGAACGGCGAGGATGCTTTCCGGCTCGATCCGGTGCCGATGCAGTCGATCGCGACGAGCAGCGGCCAGAACGACAGCGGGCTGTTCGAGCTGAACCTGCGCGACGACCGGTTCTTGCCGTTCGAGGGCGCGGGCGCGGTCGGCAAGTGGCGGTTCACGCTGCCGGCCGAGTTCCGCAGCTTCGACTACGAGACGATCGCGGACCTGGTGCTACACGTGCGCTACACGGCGCGCGAGGGCGGCGGGAAGCTGGCGGCGGCCCAGACGGCCGCAGTCAAGCAGGCGATCGCTACCGCGACCAAGGACGGGCCACTGGCGCAGTTGTTCAGCGTGCGCCACGAGTTTCCGGGCGAGTGGCACCGGCTGGTGAACACCCTGGGCGACGCCCCGCGCAGCGAGAAGCTGTCGATTCCGCTGGCCCGGTTCCCGCTGATGTTTGCAGGCAAGAAGCTGAAGATCGAGCAGGTCCAGTTGACCACCGTGGCGCGCGGCGAGCTGGACGTACAGCCCAAACTGCGCACGCCGGTGGACCGCAAGCTGGTCGCTTTCCCTGACGCGGGCCAGGGTGAAGGCGGCGTGCTGCAGCGGAGCGCGACGACGGTCGAGGGGGACGGGGCCCTGCCGCGGGTCGCCGCGGACCCGGCGAAGGCGGCCTGGGAACTGGAGCTGACCGGCCCACTGCAAGACCTGGAGGATGTGCTGCTGGTGTTTACCTATACGGTCGCCTGACAGGCAGCAGCGGCGGCCGGCGCAGCGCGGGGGGCGGCCAGTGCAACTGCCCGCTCGCCGGGCGCACGAACCCGCAGCCCTGTACGCACTGGTTGATTTGCACCCAGAACTCTTCGGCGTCGGCCGGTCAGTTTCGCAAGTCTCCGATGCGATCCGGCGCAGCGTCCCACCGGTCAGCGTGTTGACGTAGGGCTGACTCCCAGTCTGAGCATCGAGCGAAGCCGCTTACGGCTCGGAGCGTATGGTTAGCATTGTCGGCGATGGAGTCGACGGTAAATCTGCGGGGATGGATGCAGGTGAAGGGTTATGCGCTGTGGCATCTTAATGGGACTTGAGGGTCAGAAACCCGTACGCCAGCGCATTGAACAAAGTGAGCATTTCCAAGCGCACGCCCTCCGGCGCGGGAAGCGCTGGCGCGCGGTGCGAAGGAGGTCGACAACGGGGCGGGGCAGCGCCGGAGTCGGAGGCAACTTCAATCCAGAAGAACGAGTCGGTCGTCTGAGCTGCGTTGGAACGTCGCGCCCGTGTATTCGCCGCATTGCAGGCGACACGAGTGAGTCACGATGCGTGAGTGCTCACAGCTTCACGCCTTAGCAGGAGGGCTTATCGAGGTTTATCACGAGCTATCGGAACATTATCGTTAGCCAACACGGAGATGCTGCGCTGCGGATAGTGCGCACGGATGATCCCGTTGGAGTACTCACGGTCTGCCGAAACGGCCTGACCGTGTGATCCGGCGGGCGTCGCTTCGAACACTTGGTTCACAATCACCACGCGCGAATTTGACATTGAGAGAGACTTGTGCTATGCTTATTCAGCATTCGTGATGTGCTGTTAGAAGAGCGACTCTGATTTGGCGTCCTCTGCCACAGCGCAGCGACCCTATAGGGGCATTTCTATGATTGATGACGCGATCGAATATGTCCGACAAGAGATCAGGGATTACCTGGGTCTTGCCAATCAGGAGGTCATCGCTGACCACATACCCGTCTTGAAGGAAACGGCTAACGCGCAGGGCGTCTTCCTGTCCCTGGTCAATCTCGAGGAGGAAACCATCCTCAGGAATACCAGCCACGTCACGCGGCAGATCGATGCCATCCGCTACAAGCAGCCGCCAGTCTTTCTGAATCTCTACTTGCTCTTCGCGTTTCGGTTCCAGGCCTACTCCACCAGCCTCATGAACCTGGCCAAGGCCATCGAGTTGTTCCAGTCCAAGCCGGTCCTTTCGCCTGCAACTGCAGCAGCAGGCCTTACCTTTCCGGCAACTCTGGAGAAGCTGATCTTCGATTTCCACAACCTGAACCTGGAGCAGCTCAATTACCTGTGGAGCATGCTGGGAGGCGCTTACCTGCCTTCGGTACTCTACAAGGTGCGGCTCGTCAAGGTCCAGGCTGACGTATCGGTCGCCGCGCCGGAAATCACAACCATCCAGGTTGACACGGTGCAGCAATAGGAGCCCGGAATGAGCTTCATCCTTGAGTTCCACCGCTTCTTCAAGGTCTCGGTTCGGGAGAACGGGGCTGGCCCGCTATTGCCCGGCTTCTCATTCGAGCCGACTCCCGAAACCCGCGGGCGGCTGGCCGAGCACCAACTCGTCTTCCGAGCCCGCGAGGCGGGTTTTGAGGTTTTCTACCGCGCGAACCCGCTGAACGCGCCGGCGCTGCTCGGCCGCATTGCTGGCCCCGTCCGCTTCGCCTTCGCCATGCGCCAATCGGATCTACACTTTCTGGAGCGCTACGAGCCGGACCTGACGCCGGCGACCGGCCCGCAGCTCTACCTGGATAACCTCACAACGGCCGGCGCTATCCAGCCGAATACTACCGACACGCTGTCTGTCGGTGCGGTGGTTCAGCCGGCGGATGCGGTTCGCATCTACGCGCCTGTGTTCCAGGTTGCGGCAGACACGAGTGGACCCCAGGCCCCGACCAAGTTTATCGTCCGGAAGAAGTTCAACCCCGGCCTGACCCCCGTGGCCGAAGTACCGATCGATACCGCCGGCGGTGCGGTACGGAGCTTCGCGAAGATTGACCTGTCGCGGCAGCTCCCCGGCCCGTACACTTTGGAGACGAATGCGGCAGGCGCCACCGCGGCCACGATCTACGTGGATGCGGAGCTGGCGGGGTCCAGCGCACTCGGGCTGGTGGACATCCACTGGCAGTCGGCCCAGGACACCGCTCCCGCCGGCGGGGTGTCCTACGTCATCCGGTTTCGGAAACGCTAAGCTGCTTTCGGCAATCATGTACCGGCAAGGAGATGGGACATGGCAACATATAAGAGTCCAGGTGTGTACATCGAGGAGCTGCGGGTTTTCCCGCCCTCCATAGCCGCCGTTGAGACGGCCATCCCCGCGTTCATCGGTCCGACCGAGAAGGCGACCGGCACCAACGGCGAGGATCTGACCAATAAGCCCACGCGCATTACTTCCCTGCTCGAATTTGAGCAAATCTTCGGCAAGGCCAAGCTGAAAGATCTGGAGGTGGACGTCATCCAGACCGGGACCAACGTGGCAGTGCTCTTCCATACCGCGCCCGGCCTGCCGGACGACTTCCTTTACTACAGCATGCAGCTCTTCTATGCAAACGGCGGCGGCCCGTGTTACGTGATAGCCACCGCCACCGCGCACGCCGCGGCCACGCAGGGCATGTTCACCGACGCGACCACCGGCGCGTTCACGGTCCTCGAGGGGTTCGATGAGCCCACGCTGCTCGTGTTTCCCGACGCCTGTACGCTGAATGACACGCAACACGGCGCGGTCGTGCAGGGAGCCCTGGCGCTGTGCAAGAAGATGCAGGAGCGTTTCGCGATCGTCGACGTCCGCGATGCCATGCCGGGCGGCACGGACACCAATGCCGAAGTGACATCCAACTTCCGTGCCAACATCGGCAACGACCTGGACGCGCTCAAGTACGGCGCGGCGTACTTCCCTTACATCCGGACCGCGCTGCCCTGGAGCACCAGTGACGACAAGGTCACGATCAAGTCGCACACCAAGGATGGCGGCGGCGGCGATATCGTCGCCGATACCAAGCTGTCGGCGATCAAGAACAGCCACACGGCCGTCTACAATGCGATTCAGACCTTCATCGGAGCCGCTACGGTGACTATCCCGCCCAGCGGCGGCGTGGCGGGTGTGTATGCGCGCATCGACGCCGATCGCGGCGTGTGGAAGGCGCCGGCGAACGCGTCGCTGCTCAGCGTGATCGAACCGGCGGTGAAGCTCACCGATGCAGCGGGCGGCGACCTGAACATCGACGCGACGACCGGGAAATCGGTCAACGCGATCCGGGCCTTTACGGGCAAGGGCACGTTGGTCTGGGGGGGCCGCACGCTGGCAGGCAACGACAACGAGAACCGCTATGTCTCGGTCCGCCGCTTCCTCAACTTTGTAGAGGAATCGGTCAAGAAGGCCATCGCCGCGTTCGTCTTCGAGCCGAACGACGCCAACACCTGGGCCAAGGTTCGCTCGATGATCGAGAGCTTCCTGGTTCGGCAGTGGCGCGACGGCGCGCTGGCCGGCGCCAAGCCCGACGATGCGTTCTACGTCTCCGTGGGTCTGAACAAGACCATGAGCGCTCAGGACATCCTCGACGGTTACCTGATCGTTGAGATCGGCCTGGCGATCGTCCGGCCCGCCGAGTTTATCGTGCTGCGCTTCGCGCAGATGATGCAGAAGTCTTAAGGGGGTGAACTGATGGCCGAGTATCCGCTGCCGAAGTTCCATTTTCAGATCGAGTGGGGCGGCACAAAGATCGGTTTCTCTGAGGTCACCGGGCTGGATGTGGAGACCGAGGTAATCGAGTATCGCGATGGCGCGATGCGGGAGTACAACAAGGTCAAGCAGCCGGGCATGCAGAAGTACGGCAACATCACCCTGAAGCGCGGGGTGTTCGCGGGCGATAACGAGTTCTTCAACTGGTGGAACACGGTGAAGCTGAACAAGATCGAGCGCCGCGACGTGACCATCAGCCTGCTGAACGAGAACCACGAGCCCGTGATGGTCTGGAAGGTGAAGAACGCCTGGCCGGCCAAGATTACCTCGACGGACCTGAAAGCGGAGGGTAACGAGACCGCGATCGAGTCGATCGAGCTGGTGCATGAGGGCCTGGTAATCCAGAACGACTAAGGCGACACAGGCGGGAGGGCCGCGATGGGAGTGTACTATCCGCCGGTCGGCTTTCACTTCCGTGTGGAGTTCGACCTGGACGGCGCGGGGGACACCGAGACCCGGTTTCGGGACGTCTCCGGCCTCTCGATGGAGCTTGAAGAGGAAACGTACAACGAGGGCGGTGAAAACCGCTTCATACGTCACTTCCCGGTACGCGGTCGCTATCCCGACCTGGTCCTGAAGCGAGGACTCCTGGCTAACTCGAAGGTGCGCGAGTGGTGCCAGGCAGCCATCCAGGATCTCGACATTCACCCGGTCACCGTCTGGGTAACAATCCTGAACGACAGCCACGAGCCGCTGCAGACCTATACGTTCGTGAATGCCTGGCCGAAGAAGTGGTCGATCTCGGATCTGAACGCCGAGGCCTCCGAGATCGTTGTGGAATCCATAGAGCTGGCGTACCAGTACTTCAAGGTAGACTGACGATGCCGGTAATCATCAACGAGCTGGTGGTCAGGGGAACGATCGAGGCGCCGCCGCCCAGAGGCGGGCCCGGCCCTATCGCGGCCCAGGACGGGGTGGGCGCGATGACCGCCGAAGAACGTGCCGCGCTGATTGCGGCGATCGTCGAGGAAGTGCTGCGGGCGCTGGATCGGATGAAGGAGCGCTAAATGGCCGATGGCTTGCTGGCGAAACTGACGATTGTGCCCTTCGAAGACTCGGACACCGTGCAGGTGGGGCCCCCTGCCGGGCCACCGTTCATCGCGCAGTTCAACCCCGAGTCGTTCACCATAAACACCGAGATCGACTACGGCACAGACGACCGCGCCCAGGGTGATGACGGCGGCCCGGCCAAGTTCAAGGGGATCAAACCCCGCTCCTTCACGTTCGATTTCCTGCTTGATGGCACGGGCGCGGCAGGCGACGTCAACGACGTGTTCGCCATGATCGCGCTGTTCAGGTCGACCACCGGCTTCTGGGGCAATATCCATCGGCCCCGGTTTCTGCTGCTGCAGTGGGGCACGTTCCTGGCCACCAGCGTCCTGCAGAGCTACTCGATCACATACAAGCTGTTCCGGCCCGACGGCACTCCGCTGCGCGCGGTCCTGTCGGCCACTTTTCGAGAGCACAAGTCGAAGGCGTTTGAGCAGCTGACGAAGAACCTCTCGTCGCCGGATCTGACCCATGCACACCTCGTGCAAGAAGGAGAGCATCTGTCGCTGATCACGTACCGGGTCTACAAGAACCCGCACTACTACTTCCAGGTCGGCGAGAAGAACGGGCTGGACAACTTGCGCGAGGTCGCGACCGGCACGACGCTGTACCTGCCGCCGCTGAAGTGATGGGAAGTGACCCAATATGACGCTGCCATCCCTGCCTGAAGTCGAGACCCGTCCTACCGCGACCATGACCTTCACGGTGAAGGCGAACGGTCAGGAGCTGCCGGGCACCCTGCGGATCGTCTCGATCGACATCACCCGCGAGCTCAACCGCATCCCGACGGCCGCGTTGGTGCTCTTCGACGGCGATGTCGCGCAGGCGGACTTCGAGGCCAGCAGCGGCGAGCTGCTTGTGCCGGGAAAGGCCCTGGAAATCATGGGGGGCTACGCATCGGATGAGAACCTGCTGTTCCGAGGCATTATCACCGGTCAACGAATCCAGGTGCGCGGGCGCGGCGACAGCCGTCTGCATGTTGAGGCTCGCGACGCCGCCTTCCGCATGACGCTAAACCGGAAGTCCCGCTATTTCACGGAAATGACCGATTCGGATCTGTTCGAACAGATCATCGGGGAGTATGACGCCCTGCAGCCCGACGTGAGCCCGACGACTACCACGCACCCCGAGGTCGTGCAATACCAGGTCTCGGATTGGGACCTGATCGTGACGCGCGCCGAGACCACGGGCATGACCTGCCTGGCCGACAACGGCACCCTGCGCATCCGCAAGCCGGACCTGGGCCAGACGCCGGCCGCGGTCCTGGCGTACGGCCAGAACGTCTTCGACCTGGACCTGGCGCTGGACGCCCGGACCCAGCTACAGGATATCAAGGCAGAGGCCTGGGATCCGGCGAATCAGGAGGTCATCACATCTGAGCTGGACGACGTGGCCTCGCCGCCGGAGGGCAATTTGAGCGGGACGGATCTGGCCGGCAGTGGGGGCGCGCCGGGGGCCGAGCTGCGTCACGGCGGTAACTTGTCGCAAACAGTCGTCGACGCGTGGGCAGAGGCACGTATGCTGAAATCACGCTTCGCCCGCATTCGCGGGACCGTCCGCTTCCAGGGCACTGAGGCCGTAGTCCCCGGCAGCCTGGTTGAGCTGAGCGGGATGGGCGATCGATTCAACGGGACCGGCTTCGTTTCAGGGGTGCGTCACACGCTTGGCGCAGGTGATTGGCAGACCGTGATCCAGCTCGGTCTACGGCCCGAATGGCACGCCGAGCTCTTTCCGGTTAACTCGCCGCCCGCCGGAGGCCTGCATCCTGCCATCCACGGCCTGCAGCCGGGGATCGTGACGCAGCTGCAGGACGATCCCGCCGGCGAAGATCGCATCCTGGTGCGCCTTCCGCTCATCAGCACGAGCGACAACGGCGTGTGGAGTCGGATCGCCACGCTGGATGCGGGCCAGGATCGCGGCACGGTCTTCCGGCCGGAGATCGATGACGAGGTGATCGTGGGTTTCATCGAGGACGACCCAAATCACCCGGTCGTCCTCGGCATGCTGCACAGCAGCAGCAAGCCGGCGCCCATTCCTGCAGACGACAAAAACCCTCAGAAGGGTTTGGTCACCCGTGGCGGGACGAAGGTGGTATTCGATGATGACGCGCCAAGCTTGACCATCGAAACGAAGGCGGGCAACCGCCTTGTGATCGACGACAAGAACACTCAAATCCTGGTCGAGGACCAAAACGGCAACAAGATCACCCTGAGTCAGGATGGCATCAAGCTCGAAAGCTCGAAGGACATCGTGTTGAAGGCTACCGGCGACGTCTCGATCGAAGGGACGAATGTCGAGGTGAAGGCGAATGCTTCCGCCAAGATCGAGGGCTCGGGGAGCGCGGCGCTCAAGAGCAGCGGCACCACCGAGGTCAAAGGGTCACTGGTGAATATCAACTAGCACGTCATGTTCGCAAGGAGAAAACCATGCCGCCTGCGGCGCGCATCACCGATATGCACACCTGCCCGATGGTGAACCCGGGCCCCAGCCCGCACGTCGGCGGCCCGATCCTGCCGCCCGGCGAGCCGACGGTGCTCATCGGTGGGGTGCCCGCGGCCAGGTTGGGCGACTCGGCAATCTGCGTGGGCCCGCCCGACACGATCGCCGCCGGGTCCGCCACCGTATTGATCGGCGGCAAGCCCGCAGCTCGCCTGGGTGATGTTACGGCGCACGGCGGCTCGATTGTCGGCGGGCTCCCGACAGTGTTGATCGGAGGATAGGCCATGTTCAACGAGGGGTTCCTCGGCCGCGGCTGGAGCTTTCCGCCCAGCTTCGACCGGGCGGGCGCGGAGGTTGAAACCACATCCGGAGTGACTGACATCGAGCGCAGCCTGGAGATCATCTTCACCACGGCCCTGGGCGAGCGCGTCATGAACCCGACTTTCGGTTGTAGCCTGGAGGACATGGTCTTTGAGTCGATGAACACGTCGATGCTGGCGTACGTCCGAAACCTGTTGGAGACGGCGATCCTCTACCATGAGCCGCGCATCGACGCCGAGCCGGTCGAACTGATCTCCGACGGCCTGGAGGGGATGCTGCGGATCGTGGTGCACTACACCGTGCGCGGCACCAACTCGCGGTTCAATTTCGTCTATCCGTTTTATTTGAACACTGCTACCGGCGCGAGCGCGAACGGATTGTGAACATGGCGGCGAACTGCAACCGGAAAAATCCCCTGACGCGAGGCGGCACCAGCCAGGCCGAGCGGCTGATCCCTGCGCTCTCTCCCGGCTATTTCCGGCTGGACGAGCGCGACCCGGGCGACCTGATCCTGTTCGCCGAGCGTTTCAGCCGGCTGATGCGCTACCACGACGCGGCTGGAACGCCCGGCATGGACTGGCTGCCCTTCTTCTCGACCGATATTGCCGCGACCCTCGCCGGGCTGAGCGAGCTGCCTGTCGCGTCCATCCAGGAATTTGCCCGCGCGCTGCAGGTTTACCTGGCGGAAGACCCCGCGCGAGCTATCGGCGACCTCCGGGCGCACTTCCGGCTCGTTTTCTACCTGCCGCTCCTGCTTCTGCGCGATGCCGGGCGCTATTTCAACCGCCTGCCGCGTGAACACCCGCTGAGGGCGTTCATGGTGAGCCTCCTGGGGCGAGATGCCAGGTCCCCGTTTGGAGATCTGGCCGCCTATTATCGCGGCGCCCTGGCGCTCGCCGCGCCTTTGTTTACGGACACGGCACCGGATTCCAACGATTACAACACCACCTTCAACGATGCGGACCCGCGCATCCAGCTCCCCACCACCGTCACCGAACGCATTGCCGGTGCGCCCGTCCTCTCGGACCTAGACATCAGCGGGGACCTCATCGCGGATTTTGCGGGCTCAGGCTGGACCGTCTTCTACAACACGCAGGCGGCGGTCACCGCGCCGTACGAGGACGCGCTGGCCAGCTCAACCCAGGTGGTCTACCACCAGATTTACGATGCGCTGAACTACAACCTCCTGGACAAGGCGTTAGAGCGCCTGTTCCAGATCGCCGAGCGCATTGCGGCCGAAGCCGCGGGCTATCTCCAGGCGTCGCTGACCTCGTTCGACGGCCACACGCCGCACTACGCGCTCTGGCTCGCGTTTCTGAGGCTGTTCAAGTTCAACCAGGACTCCCTCAACACCCTGACGGCGCGGCACCTGGACTACTATTACCGGGAAGTCTTGCAGCTCTGCCCGCGCGGCCTGCAGGGCGATCAGGCCCATCTGCTGTTCGAGCTCAATAAGGGCGTGCAGGAGCATCTGCTGCCTGCGGCGAGCACCCTTTTCAGGGGGGGCAAGGATGCATCCGGCAAAGAGGTGCTCTACCGGCTTGACTCCGATATCGTCGTGAACCGGGCCAAGGTTGAGGCGCTGAAGGCGGTCGCCCGGCTCACGTGGACGTCCGGAACCGCAGAGTTTTACCTGCCTTACGCGTCGCCCGTCGTCAACTCGGGCGATGGCCAGGGTGCACCGCTGGCGAAGGATGACGCCAAGTGGAAGCCGTTTGGTCCCGTTGTGGCGAAACCCAACACGCGGCTCGGATTCGCAGTCGCCGACAGGCAGCTGTTCCTGCGTGAAGGAACGCGCACCATCACGGTCCAGCTGGTGCTTGAGGCCGGACTGCTCACCAATCTATTCCCGCTCGGCTTCAAGGCATATCTCACGGGCGAGAAGGGCTGGGTCGAAGTCCAGGGCGCGGGGAACTTGCTGGTCAGGCACGAGACCCGGGGACCTGTCTTCGAGATCAAGCTCACGGGCGACGATCCGCCCATCGTGCCGTACGATCCTTCCATTCACGGCGAGGGCTATGACGTCGCGACGCCGGTTCTCAAGGTGGAGTTCGACTTCACGGGACAGCCGTTCTGGAGCACCTTCCTATATCAAACGCTGCGCGACGCGCGCATCACAGGCATTGAGCTGTCCGTGTCGGTGAGCGGCGCGCGCGACTTCACGCTGCAGAACGAAACGGGCGCGATCGATCCATCCAAACCGTTCCTGCCTTTCGGTCCCTCTCCCGCGACCAACTCGCCCCTGATACTCGGTAGCAGCGAAGTGTTCAGCAAGAAGCTCGCCTCGCTGGAGCTGCACATCGACTGGGAGAAAGCCCTTACCAGCACCGGCTTTTTCCTGAAGAAGGGGTCGTCCGACTACAAACTCCGGCTGCGAAGCCTCGAAAAAGGGATATGGGGGAACCCGTCCAACGAGTACAACATCGGTCTGTTCGGCAATCCGATCACCCTGTCCGGACTCCCCGCTCCCGATCCAGGTCTGATCCAAACCCTCAAGGACGAGCCGTACTCGAGCAAGTCCAGCACTGGCTTCGCAAAACTTGAGCTCAACCAGGGCTTCGGGCACGGGGCGTACCTGAATGAGAAGACGAAGGCCCTGATCGACCTGGTCAAGGACACCACCTGGACGCCATCCACCGGCGCCTATAACTACGATGCGCAGAACGTGCCGTTGGAGCCGTACACGCTCAAGAGCACGGCTATGACGCTGAGCTACCAGACAAGCGCGGCCGCGCCGGCCCATTTCCTCCACCTGTACCCCTTTGGATGGAGGGAGGTGAGCGCGTCCGGGGGTCGCCTGCTCCCGGAGCTGGCCAACGAGGGCGAGCTGTACATCGGCGTCAGGGATCTCCTGCCGCCTCAGCGGCTGACCCTGTTGTTCCGGGCCGTGGATGGGACCGCGAATCCGCTCAAAGGCACGGCCGCGCTGCAGTGGGATTACCTGAGAGGCGACGAGTGGGTCCGGCTGGAAGAGCAGTTCGTTGATGACAAGACCAACAACCTGACCGGCTCGGGCATCGTGGGGATCGCGGTGCCCGCCGATGCAGACACCACTCACACCCTGCTGCCTGCCGGCCTGCACTGGATCCGCATGTCCGCCGCCAGGGACGCGGACGCCCTCGACGACCTGCTCGGCATCGATGCGCAGACAGGGACGGTCAGTTTCGTCGACCAGGGCAACGACCCGGCATTCCTGGCCACGCCGCTGCCCGCCGGCACAATCGCCAAGCTCAAGACCGGCGATCCCAACGTCAAGAAAATCGTGCAGCCGGCAGCCTCGTTCGGTGGCGCGGCACCCGAGGCGGCGGGCCACTTCTACGTGCGCGCGAGCGAGCGCCTGCGCCACAAGGATCGGGGCGTGACGATGTGGGATTACGAGCATCTTGTGTTGGAGCACTTCCCAAACGTGTGGAAGGTCAAGTGCATCAACCACACGGCGCTCGAGCGCGACAACGGCCAGGCGATCGTGGCCGACAACGAGGTGCGGCCCGGGCATGTGCTAGTTGTGACCATCCCGAACCTGCACGACCATCCCAACGCCGATCCCCGCCGGCCGTACACCGACAAGCGCACGATCGTGGCCATCGACGCGTTCCTGCGCCAACGCCTCTCACCCTTCGTCCGGCTGGAGGTCGCCAACCCCAAGATCGAGGAGGTGCAGGTGAACTTCAAGGTCGCTTTCACAGAGAAGATTGCCGATATCGCCTTCTACAAGAGCGAGCTCAACGACGCCATCATCCGGTTCCTGTGCCCGTGGGCGTATGGAGAGACTTCGGGGGCAACCAGCGGTTCGTCCCGGGGGATCGAGTTTGGCGGCAAATGGCATAAGTCGTCGATCATCAATTTCATCGAAGAGCAGCCGTACGTCGATTTTGTGCAGGACTTCGAGATGTATCACAAGGTTGATATCGAGCAGAGCGACACCACGTGGAACCGGATCGACGAAGAGGTCGTGGAGGCTTCTACGGCCAGGTCGATCCTGGTGTCGCACAAAGCACACCTTATCGCCGAGATCGTGTAGGCGCGTATGACCGAACTGGTAGTGATCGACAAGAATCAGGCGTTGCTGCCCTCGCAGGACTTTGCGTTTCTGCGAGCGCAAGGGCTAGCGTACATCCAGGGCCTGTCGGGGCAGATCTGGACGGACCACAACGACCACGACCCAGGCATCACGATCCTGGAGGCCCTCTGCTACGCGCTGACCGACCTGGGGTATCGGACGGGGTTTGACCTCAAGGACCTGCTCGCTCCCGCCACCGGTTCCACCGACCCGCCGGATGTAAGCGGCCTGTTCCCCGCGCACGAGGTGCTTACCACCGCGCCGCTCACCATCCTCGACTACCGCAAGCTGCTCCTGAAAATCGAGGGCGTACGCAACGCGTGGCTGGATCCGATGACCGATCCTTCGCAGACCAGCAATTACGGCGAGTCGGAGGTGCCCATCTATGCCGACTGTCTTGCAGGTGGGCTTTCCAACAAACCGATCAACGCGTTCAATAACGCGAACCCGAGGGTCTGGCTGAACGGCCTCTATCGGGTAAGGCTGGAACTGGACGTTGACGACAGGTTGGGATCGCTCAACGAGGCCCGGTTGGTCTACCAGGTGCGCCGCGGCAAGCTGAAGGGGCTGGTCATCGCCCTCGACAGCCAGGACCCGGCCTTCCAGAGCGGCGCGATCGACTTCGGGCCGGACTTTACCAAGGTCACGGTGCTCGGGCCGGTCACTCCCGCCGGGAAGCAATTCAAGGCGCAGGTCGACATCCAGCTGGCGGACTCCTCCACGAGGTCGCTCGCCAATCTTAGGCTGCGCGTGGTAAACGACCACCCCCGGCCGAACGCAGTCCCGGTGCCGGTCACCTCGACCGATATCGCGGATGTCCTGAAGGACGATGGCCCCGAGGGGCTGATCCCGCTATTCTGGGAGAAGCAGCAGGCACGTAAGCGCAGCATCGAAAAGACCTGGTGTGTGCTTCACGCGCATCGGAATCTGTGCGAAGAAGTCCTCAGCGTCGAGACAGTGTCGGCCGAGCATGTGGCCGTCTGCGCCGACTTCGAGGTAAGGGGGGATGCCGACATCGAGGACGTCCAGGCCCGGGTCATGTACGCGATCGAGGAATATCTCAACCCGCCGGTGCGCTACTACACCCTGAAGGAGATGCTGGATGCGGGGCTAGGCACCGACCAGATCTTCGACGGCCCGTACGTGCAGGAGAGCTTCCGATGCGGGAATGAGCCGGTCTTCACCAAGCCCGGCTTCGTGAAGACGGAGGAGTTGGCGCAGACCGAGCTGCGCCGTTTTGTCTATGTTTCCGACATCATCAATATCCTGATCGATCCCGTCGCCTTCCCTGAAATCCTGACCGTCAAGAACGTACTGCTGCGCAAATACGACGCGGATGGCGTGCCGATAGGCGCCAGCGAGCAGTGGTGCCTGGAAATCACGCCGGGCCGCCAGCCGGTGCTCGATATCGAGCGATCCAAGGTTCTTTTCTACAAGCACGAGATTCCGTACCTCGCCAAGACCACCGAGTTCCAAAAGACCCTGGATCACCTGCGGGCGATGGCGCGTAAGAGAGCATACGTGGCGCCGAACCAGGTCCTGCCGATGCCTACCGGTCGCTACCGCGACCCGGCGCATTTCTTTACCATCCAGCACGACTTTCCGAGGACGTACGGCATCGGCAAGGCCGGGCTCCCGGGCGAGGCAAGCGCGGCGCGTGTCGCGCAGGCCCGCCAGCTCAAGGCCTACCTGACCTTCTTCGACCAGGTGCTTGCCGATTACCTGGCCCAGCTTGCCAACGTCCGGCGGCTTTTCTCATTGGACAAGACCCTGAGACAGACTTACTTCTCGCAGTACCTGAACACGATTGCCGGGGTGCGCGAAGCGTTCGAGGATGAGTTCTACCTGGACAAGGCCGCACTCCAGGACGATGTGAAACGCAACCGCTTGATCGAAGATGAGGGCCTGTTCCTGGCGCGCCGCAACCGGATGCTCGATCACCTGATGGCGCGCTTTGCCGAGCAGTTCACCGACTACGCCCTGATGATGTTCACGCTCGAAGGCGATCCCCTCAAGACCGGCAGGGAGCTGATCACGGACAAGATCGACTTCCTGCGTGAGTATCCTGTGGTCGGCCGCGAGCGCGGCAAGGCGTGCAACATCAAGCCCGAGAGTCCGGCCGACATCTGGGACACCGATAACGTCGCCGGCCTCGAAAAGCGGGTGAGCCGCCTGCTGGGGATCGCCGATTACAATCGCCGGGACCTGGCATGCGACCGGCTATTGTCCGTCCTGTTCGCGGCCCAGGCCGACGGCAACAAGTTCCGACTGGTCATCCCCGACGCCGCCGGGAGCGCGCTCTTCCGTTCCGCGGAGAAGTTCGGGAATGCGAACCAGGCGCTGGCTGCGGGCGCCAAGCTCTATCCGTTCATCCGCAGTGAGGGCGCGTATGTCGTGGATGACAGCAGCGGAGCCGGGAGCGTCTTCTTTACCGTGAGCGGAGGCGGGGTAACCTTGCGCCACAGCACCGACTTCGACACCGAAGCCGATGCGGTGCAGAGCATCCGGCGCATCATCGATCGCTACGATGAGATCCTGCTCACCGATGCTGCCTGTGAGGAGGAGGGGTTCCACCTGATCGAGCACATCCTCCTGCGGCCCTTCGTGCCGACGGATGAGCTGATAGACGTCTGTCTCGATCCGTCGTGCGAGTCGTGCGGCGACGAGGACCCGTACTCGTTTCGGATCACCGTGGTCCTGCCCTACTGGCCCAAGCGCTTCCGCAATCTGCAATTCCACGAGTTCTTCGAGCGAACGTTGCGCGAGGAGGCTCCGGCTCACGTGCAGGCGCGCATCTGCTGGGTGGACAACGCGCAGATGGCCCAGCTCGACCTGGCCTACCGCGCGTGGTTGGAACAGCGCGCGAAGGCGGACATCGTGCAGAACGACCTCTCCGCGGCGGTCAAAAACCTGATACGCATTCTGCGAGAACTGAAAACGGTATATCCGGCGGCGACCCTCCACGACTGCCTGGAGGGCGAAGGCGAGAACCCGGTCCGTCTGGGCAGCACGTCGCTCGGCATTTTCTGATATGTGAGGGGCACGACTATGCAGACCTCTTATCCTGTATTCGAAAGCGGCCAGGTCCTGACCTCCAAGCTTCTCAATGACCTGGTAGATTACCTGGAGCAGCAGGACCGCCTGACACGCAACAAGCTGATCGGCATCGGCATCGTGTGCGGCCTGGAAGTGGGCTTCGAGCCGGCCGCGAGCCAGATCCGGCTGACGCGTGGGTGCGCGACGACATCGCAAGGGTACCTGCTCGTACAGGAGGAAAGCCTGCTGAACCGGTTCCGGACGTACACGGTGCCCGTGCCCAAGGTGGGAGAAGCCCCGCAGGACCTGGTTGCGGATGCGCGCTATGCCTTCTTCTTCGACGCGAATGGCAACCAGCTGCCGCTCTGGGAGCTTCTGCAAACCGATTTCACACCGGCACCCGGGGAACCCGCGCCCACGCCGATCAGCGCGGCCTTCCTGCAGGACAAGGTGGCGCTGCTGTTCCTGGAGCGCACGCTGGAGTCGTTGCGCAACTGCGATGTGAGCGACTGCAGCGATAAGGGTTCCGAGATCCAGTTCACTTCACGGCGGTTGCTGATCCGCCAGGATGACGCAAAGGCGATCCTGGACAAGGAGCAGCAGCTGGCCACCGCGCCCGTCCAGCGAAGCGCCCATCCGCGCTACGACCTCGATGAACTGCGCATCCAGAAGATCAACCCGTCGGCCTACGACATCGACACTTTCTTCGAACTGCTGCAGCGGATCCAGGCCATTGCAGAGCAAGCCGCTCCCAAGGTCCTTCAGTCGCTCAAAGACGGCTACAACGCGTACTCGTATCTGCTGGGCGATATGTACCCTACGACGACCTTTCCATCCGGGCCGTTCGGGGATGCGGAATACCTGAGCAACGTGTCCGACCAGTTTCTGAAGAACATCTTCCTGGGCGAATACGTATATGACTACCTTCTGGACGTCGTGCAATCTCATAACGAGTTCCTGGCGGCAGCCGCCCGGTTCGACGCCGAGTGCAGCCCCAACCCGGATCGTTTCCCTCGGCACATCCTGCTGGGCAAGGTGGCGCAGCGTCCGGTCGCATTCGGCGTTGACTTCAAGCCGGCGGGTCCTGCGGCCACGTTCAACCCGCTGCAGGCCAACAGCGGGCTCGGCCCCACGACGCGCCCGGCGCCGTTCCGGCACTTCTTCATCCCTTCACCAGCGTTTGACCGGGCGAACGAGCGCATGCAGGAAGTGCGCAGCCTGCACTATCGCACCTACCTGCTGGCACTGCGCTACAAGACCGATGGGCTGCTGGCGAAGGAGATCCGCATCACGCCGAGCAAGACCGGGGACTACGGGCTGTCGGACAAGGCCATCCCGTTCTACTACACATTCAATGCCGGCGACGACCTGCACCGTACCTGGTCGTTCCACAAGACCATCACCAACGAGATGCAGCGGATCTACTCCCATCAGCTTACGGATCCTGCTGACCACCCGCTCGAGTACCGGATGGAGGACCACAACTTCTACCGGGTGGAGGGGACCGTCGGCAAGGGCTTGGGACAGGCCATGACCGAGCTCCTGCGCCAGAAGCGCGAGCTCGGGCTATCGTTTGGCATCGAGCCGGTCTTCATCGGCCTGCGTGTCGGGACCGACGAGCTGACCACGAGTCTGAACCAGCAGGCGCAGACACGCGCCCAGCAGGCGCTGCTCAAGCTGCTCCTGTGCCGGATGCGCGACCTGGACGTCGCCTTTTTGTTGCTGATGGGGTTCATCTTCTACTACCTGTATTCGCTGCTCTTGATCCTCCGGCGCGCCAATACCAGGGCGATCGCAGGTGTGGCGAGCGCAGCCCCTGCCGCCACCGCCACTGCGGTCGGGGCATCCATCGGAGCGGTGGCCGGGCCGGTCATTGGGGCGGCGGGGACACCCATCGGGGCGGTGGCCGGGCCCCTCATCGGGGCGGTGGTCAGGCCGCGCGTCCAGGTGGTGGCTGCGGACAGTACGCTCCAGCAGATTCGCGTCGCGACCTACGAGAAGGGCCTCTTGTCCAGCGGTTTGACCCAGGATCTCGCGCCCGATCAATCCATCGCCAGGCTATACACCGACATCAAGCGCCAGGAAGGCACGACGCGTCTCTTCGAGCAGGCGCGCGCCTTTGCGACCCAGCTCGATCCAACCGCCAACCCGGACGTGGTTGCCCAGCGCATCTATCCTTACCTGTCGCTGCTGGACGCCACGGAGGAACTCGTCCAAACCGTGCGCGCGCCCTCGTTGGCCGACTTCGACTTCGCCACCTTCAGCACCCGCTACGATGGGTTCGTACAGACCTTTGACGCGTACCGCGGTGTGATGGAGAGGCCGGGGACCGATCTGACGCCCGAACAAACGACTGTCAACGCTGCGTTGTTCAAGAACTACAGCGCCGTGCTCACCGCGGGTCCGCAGGCAGTCGTAACGAACCTGATAAGCGAGCTGCAGAAGCGCGTCCAGAAAATCGCGGGCGAGCTTTTGCTTGGCGCGTATGGCAAACGCCATCCCGGCATGGAGCACCGGGGAGGCGTCCCGGTTGGCGGCACGCTGGTCTTGCTCTACACGCACAAGGATGCCATCCTCCGCGCGCTTGGCGCCAACAAGGATACCGTGGGCAAGGCGGTGATATCCCTGCGCCAGAAGCTCGTAGCGGGTGGGGCGACCGGTCAGGCGGTGACGTTCGATGCCGGATTTGCCGGGGCTCCCGCGGCTTCCGACCCCCTGGACGAGTTCGTCATCCTGGCCGATTTCTGCCTGCCCTACCTGTGTTGCGACACCGACTGCAGCGATGTGGACACGACACCGGCAGTGGTAGTGAAGCCGCCCGTAGTCCAACCGCCTGTAGTGCAGCCACCCGTGGTACAGCCGCCGGTGGTACAGCCGCCGGTGGTACAGCCGCCCGTAGTGCAACCGCCGGTAGTGCAGCCGCCCGTAGTGCAGCCGCCCGTGGTCCAACCGCCCGTCCAGCCGCCCGTAGTGCAGCCGCCGCTGCATCCGCCGGTGGTGCAGCCGCCCGTAGTCCAACCGCCCGTCCAGCCGCCCGTGGTACAGCCGCCGGTTCATCCGCCGGTGGTGTCGCCTTTCTTGCCGCCCGTACTGCCACCGCACGCGCCGGCGCCGTCAGCGCTGCCCGCCGCTCAGCCGCAGCGCCCGCGCCGCCAGCGGACCAGCACCCCAAAGCCGAAACCGTAGGAGGCATGATTGACCTCTTACGATGGCTCCCGGGACCACAGGATCAGAAAGCTGGTCTTCGACTTCCGCTACCCGGACGAAGCGACGGCTTTCCTGGCCCGCAGGCGGCTCGAGGACCTGGCCGGTACGGCGACGATCCCGGCCCTGGAAAAGGTCCTCGACGCATTTGAGTCCGGTCCGCGCGAGGTGCGCATCGACCGGCTGGAGCTCGACCTGGGCCGGATGTCTGCCGGCGCGCTGGATGGCGGGGCGATCGGGAAGGCCATCGCGGAGCAGCTGGGCCGTAAGCTGCAGGCTGCGGCGGCGGGCGAGACGGTCCCCTCCACGGAGTTGGCCCCGTCCCTGGAGGCGCTGATTGCTTTCCTGCGGAGCGGTTTCTGGCCCTGGGATGCGCCCTTCCGGGCCGTCGAAGATGTCGAGTCGGCGCTGATGTCGCTGGCGCCGCCTGCCGCGCAGCATGCCGCGGCCCGTCTCCTCGCAGTCCTGCAGGAAAGCACCGCCGCCAAGCGCCTGATCTACCAGCTCAGCGCCGGCTTCCCGGAGTGGATCGTCCGCAGCGCATACGGCGAGGACGCGGAAACGCTTATCGGCTCCGGCCGCGAAGCCGCGGACACGACTGCGCCGGAGCAGTTCGCCCTGGCGCTCCTGGCGGTGAGCTCCGCCCTGCGGCCCGGTCAGCCGGTGGTTCTCGAGCAGGTGCAGGATCTCTGGGCGGCCGCGCTCCGGCCGGCCCCCGTCGAGCGCGCTGAACCGGCCGTTGCTATTCCACCGGCGGGCGAAAAGCGAGGCGCACGGGAACGGCCGAAGAGAATCGCCCCGCCCGATGAGCTGTACGTGGCCTACGCCGGGATCGTCCTGCTCCATCCCTTCCTGCCGCGCTTTTTCGAGCGGCTCGGCCTGCTCGACGAGCGGCAGCGGTTCGCGTCGCCGGATGCATGCGTGCGCGGCGTCCACCTGCTCCATTACCTTGCCGCGGGCCGGGAGCACCCCGACGAGCCAACGACCGTTCTCTTCAAGATCCTATGTGGACTCCCGATCGCATTTCCGCTGCCGCGCCAGCTGCCCCTGGCCGATTCGGAGCGCGATGAGGCGGAAAGCCTGCTCTCCGCGGTCATCGGGCACTGGACGAAGCTGGGCAACACTTCACCCGCCGGCCTGCGAGAGGCCTTCCTGCAACGCGAGGGCAAGCTGACTTCGGACGAGCGAGGGTGGCGCCTCGTGGTTGAGCAGCGCTCGGCCGACGTCCTGCTGGGCTATCTGCCCTGGGGCCTGTCTGTCGTGCGGCTGCCGTGGGTCATCACCCCGCTCCGGGTGGACTGGGCATAGGGGGCGTATGACAGCCAAGACGAAGTCAACCCTATCGGCCCGTTCCCCGACTCCCGCCGCGACCCGTTCAGGCCGGACCTTCTTCCAGCGAAAGACCGAAGGCGCGGCCGCCTCGCCTTTCTTCCACCACGCGCCTGCCGGGGAGAGCCTACAGAATAAGTTAGTCACCGGCCGGCCCGGCGATGCCTTCGAGCGCGAGGCGGACGTGTTCGCCGAGGCCGTAGTCGGTAATACATCGCCTGCCCCGGCCGGACCGGCGCTGGCCGAACGCGCTACGCCGCTGCGCCGTGCCGGGACCCAGGCGAAGGCCGAGGGCGCAGGCGGGCTGCGGCCCCGGATCGCTGAGGAGGAGAAGGTCCAGGCCAAGAAAGACGAAGAGCGGCCCCTTCAGGCGAAGGCGAAAGACGAGCCCCTGCAGGCCGGCGCGGAAGAAGAGAAGCGCATCCAGGCAAAGGCCGAAGGATCACAGGTTCGGGCCGCGGACGATGAGAAAGATCCTGTCCAGGCCAGGCTGGAGGATGAGTGGATCCGGCCCGGAGCCGCAACAGAAAAGTCCGCTCAGGACGAGGACGAACCGAAGGCGCCGGTTCAGGCCAGGGCGGACGGGACCGGCGCCGAGCCGGCCGTTGTCTCGGTCCACGAAACCTTACAGGCCGAGCAAGGCAGGGGTGTTCCACTGCCCGCAGACCTCCACCGGCAGCTTGCGCGCATGTTCGGCGCCGACTTCGGTGCGGTGCGCATCCACACGGACGGCAATGCGGTCCACCTCGCCCAGGAGGTGCACGCCCAGGCTTTCACCCGCGGCAATGACATCTACTTTAACGCAGGCCGGTACGACCCGGGTAGCACCCAGGGGCGGCGGCTGCTGGCCCACGAGCTCACGCACACGATCCAACAAGGCACGTCACAGCCCGCCGCGGGCGAGCCACCCGCCCCCGAACAGCCCCAGGCCCCGCCTCTGGAGAGCACGACGGCAGGCGGGCCTGCCGTTACGGCCGCAGGTCCCGCTGCCAACCCGCCCGACAACCGACCGGCCGCTCCCCCGCTGCCCGGCGTTAGTGCAGCCGCGCCTGAGTTCGCTGCCGGCCCAGGACCGACCGGTCCCGGCGTGCCACCACGCGCTGCGGCGACGGGGGCGACCGAGGCGATCCCGACGGCCGGCGTGCCCGGCGGACCCGCGGCCGCGATGGCCGCCACACCTTCGGAAGCGGGCGTCGAGCCCCCCGCATCGGCGGCTGTGCCGCCCGAAGGGGTAACCGCGCCACCTGAAGAGGTAGCTGCGCCACCCGAAGGGGTAGCTGCGCCACCCGAAGGGGTAGCTGCGCCACCCGAAGGGGTGGCTGCGCCACCCGAAGGGGTAGCTGCGCCACCCGAAGGGGTGGCGGGGGCAGAAGGGGCGGTCGCGCCGGCGGTAATCGAGCGCGCCCCGGCCTCGCCCGGGGACGACCCGGCTTTCCAGGAGACGATCCGGCAAGTCGGCGCCACGCGGCGCACACAGCGGGCGCACAAGAAGCCTGAGATAAAGAAAGGCGAGGTTGTTAGCGCGGAGCGGCTGCCCGAGGATGCCCAGTCAACGCAGAACGACCAGCAAGAGCACCTGGTCGTGATTGACGAGACCGCACAGGCTACCGTTAGGGAGGCCAAACCCTTCACCCCCGAGACCTTCCGCGCGCTGCTCAAAGAGAACCTGCAGGAAATCGAGAACAAGCTTCCGCACGATGAAGATGCCGCGGATCGGTTCAAGAGCGAAAAGCCGCTCGAACAGGTCAAGGAGAACATCGGCCGCCAGGTTACCAATGAAGGCAAGAAGGTCGGCGATCCCATCGTGGGTGAGGCCCAAAACCCTCCGCCGGACAGCAACCTGCCAGTCGAGGCGCCGAAGGATCTCAAAGAAGAGCCGTCCGGCAAGGCGCCGCGTCCCATCGATCCCGCCGCCGCGGCCCCCAAGCCGAAAACCGATGCCGAGATTTCGATGGAGGCGGAAAGCCGGTCTCTGGACGAGCAGATGGCCGGGCAACGACTCACCGAGGAGCAGCTGGCCGAGTCCAACGAGCCACAGTTTCTGCAGGCACTCGACACGAAGCGGCAGGCGCAGGTTGAGGCGGAGGCAGTCCCGGCGCGGTACCGGGATCAGGAACAAGGGATGCTGGCAAAAGCCAGCGCTCAGGCCGGACGAGCCGGCCGTCAGGGCTTTGGGGGGATGTTCGACACGCGCCAGGGGGTCTTCGGCGCCGTCTTCACCGACCAGGCAGCCAAAACGGATGTCGGCAAGGAAAACCTGGCCCTGGTTCACCAGACGCTTGCGGACGAATACAAGAGCACCAAAGATCGTGTGGTCGAAATCCTCGAGCAACTCACCACTACGGTCAACGATACCTTCACCGAGCAGGCCGACGCGGCCAAGAAAACCTTCGAGAAGAAGGTTGAGGATCAGCTCGACGACATCTACGGGATCACGAGGATCGACGATTGGATCTTCGGTGAAGACACCGAGGCGATCGAGAAAGTCTTCCGAGATGAGAAGCAGCGCTTCCTCGAGGCTATGGACCGTACGCTGGACGAGATCGCACGCGTCATTGCGGAAAAGCTGAACGCGGCCGTCGACCGGGTCAAAGAGGGGAGGCGCAGGTCGGAGGACCTTGTCAGCCACCTGAGCGAGGCTCAACAGAAGCAGGCCAAGGACGCGCTGAGCTTCTACATGACGCAGTACGACACGCTCGAAGAAAGCGTGCATGACAAGGAGCGGGAGCTGGCGAGCTCCCTGGCGGAGTCCTACAAAAGCAATGTAGATGCCCTCCGAGAGTCGTTCGACAAGATCAAGAGCGAGGTGAGCAAAGGCTGGATCGGCAAGGCTGCCGAGTTCATCTCGGACGTCGCGAGCGCGATCGCAAAGCTGGCGGACCTGCTGTGGTCGGTGCTCTCACGGCTCGCCAACCTGATCGGGGATATCATCCGGCATCCCATCCGCTTCCTGGAGAACCTGGGCGCGGGGATCGCGGCTGGGGTCGACACGTTTATCGGAAACATCGGTACGGAGCTGGCAACCGGGTTCTTCGACTGGCTCACCGGAGCCGTCGGCGGCGCGGGCATCACGCTCCCGGACAAGTTCGACGCCCGGGGCCTGTTCAGTCTCGCCGCTCAGGTGGTGGGTCTGAGCTGGGAAACGTTCCGCGAGCTGGCGGTCAATAAGTTCGGGCGGAAGGTGGTCGAGGTCCTGGAAAAGGGATCCGAGGTCGCCGGGAAGGGCCTTGAGCTGTTCCGGATCGCTCGCAAGGAAGGGCTGGGCGCGCTCTGGGAGCATGTGAAGGAGATGATCGCCAGCAACGTCGACGAGATCTATGAGAAGGCCAAAGAGGCGGTGCTCTTTGAGGCCGTCAAGAAGGCTCTGGAATTCGTAGCTTCCCTGTTTACCCCGGCCGGTGCGTTTATCAAAGCCGTACAGCTGCTATACAGGGCCTTGAAATTCCTCGTCGACAATATCGACCGGATCCGCGAGCTGGTCAACGCGTTTATGGATTCGCTCGAGCTGGCCGTGGCGGGGCAGGTTGACCTCATCAAGCAGAAGGTTATTCTGGCGCTGCGCCGGCTGCTGGTGCTGGCCATTGATGCCCTCGCCAAGCTCCTGGGGCTCGGCAACCTGGGCGAGAAGGTGCGCACCGTGCTCAAGGCGATACGCAGCCCAATCATCCGTGCCATGTCCTGGTTCCTGGACCGGCTGAAGCCGTTGGTGATGCGTGTCGCCAAAACCGTGGAGAAGGCGGTGGGCAAGGTCAAGGCCAAAGTAATGCAGGTCATCCAGTGGTGGAAACAGTCGGAGAGATTCGTGTCATCCGACGGAGGAACGCACAGGGTCTTTTTCCGAGGGGCAGGCGCCGGCGCTCAACTCGTGGTTGCGAGCCAGGAAGAGGCGGTGAAGACCTTCCTGTCCCGCAAGGCGACCAAGAGCAAAGATGCCGCAGAGAAGAAGGCCATCAACGTTTCCATCAAGGCGTTCGGCAAGGTGGAGGACTCAGAAGACAAGCTCACAAACCTCGAGGCCAAGAAGCAGGCCGCCAAGAGTGAGCCGGTCAAGGATAGGGCTAACAAGGACATCAAATCCGAAAGCGGCAGGCTGCGGGGGCACGTCTTGGCCTTCTCGCAGACTCTCTCCAAGCTGAGCTTTGCGGAGGAGTCCGACCTGCTGACCAAGACCGAGATCGGCTATGGCAGCGAAAGCGGCTCGAAATACGTTGAGGCGAATCCCCTTACCTATCTGCCCGGCCAATACGTCGGCTCGCCGCCCAAGGAGGATCCGGCCGGTTGGGACCACGCCGTGAAGCTCGACACCGATCCCAACACCGGCAAACGCCGCAACAACTGGGTGCGGGGTCATCTTCTCAACGAAAACCTGCACGGGCCCGGCCTGGCATGGAACCTCGTGCCGATCACGCAGAAGATCAACAGCGAGATGAAAGGTTCCGCCGAGGCCGAAGCCAAGGAGGCGGTTGCCACAAAGGGCAACATGGTTTACTATCGCACGGATGTCACCTTCCACGGCGGTGCGCCTCCCATCAGCGATTTCCCGGCCCAGATTCTCGTAAAGTGGCACTACCTGGAACGGCAGCAAGGGGCCAAACCGCCGAAGTTCAAGGCGAAGGAAGGAACGAAGAGGAACAGGCACAAGTTCACGATGGTGGCGCCGCCTGCAACCGCCGCGGAGGTCCAGTACAACCTGAACGATATCGGCCGCGACACCCTCGTCAAAGTAACGGGAATTTCTCATCGTTTCGGCCTGCTCATACAGGCCGAGCTGCGCCGGCGAGGGCGTTTCGAAAGCTATCGCAGCTTCGCCGAGAGGATGGCCAGGTACCAGAGCAGAAACATGGAGAACCAGGCGCTCTTCGACGAGCATCTCGCGAACATCCGGACTGCCAACAAGAAGGGAGCGATCGTGTTTTAGCATGGACTACCGGAAACTCCTGAGACACCTGATCGACGAGCTGCAGGCCAACCCGGGCGTGTTGGTCGGGGATGCCTATCTCGGTGAAGGGCTCACCAACCGTGAAATGCGCGAGCAGGCCGGCGAGCATGGGCTCAAGCTGGCGGAGCCGGTCCGTGAGTTCTACAGCCAGATCGACGGCGCGATCATCCAATGGCGGCTCAAGCCGGAGGCGGCTGCATCTATCCGGCTTCGGGGCGGCGACGGCGCCAACGTCATCCGGGGAGAGGCCTCATTCTACATGCTGAATGAGATGCTCCCCGAATGGGCAAACCTGCGAGGCACGCCGTTCGACGAAGGACTGAAGGACAAGGGCCGCATCCGTCGCTTCAGGCCGTTCGACAAGAACGTCGAGGAGGCATTCGCGGGGTTTGTGGTTGAAGGGAAGCAGGTGGGCCCTGGGATTTACTACCTCCGCCAGGGCGAGGATCTGGCGCCGCTCGCCGCAGGTCCCGAGGAATATGTCAGGGCGCTCGTGCAAGCAAGGGCTTTTCAGTGGTGGCAAGACGCGTTTGCCGCCCGGCCCGGCGGCCTGTCCGATGCCGATGTTGCCTTCTATGTGCCCCAGCTGTTCCAGGGTGAGACCCTCGATGCCTTCAAACGCCGTTAACCTGACCCATTCGCTCGAGTACCTGGAGCAGGTAATCCACGCGCGGCTGGCGATTCATTTCGCCGCAGTTGCCGATGGCGGAGGGGATGGGACAGCCATCGAGCTGCCGCCGCTGGGCTTCTACGACGACACGTCGGCGTTTGGCGAGTTCATGAAACGGCGCCAGCCCGAGTTCGAGGAATATGTCGTGATCCTGCTGGCGCTCGCAGGCCACGTGCAGCCGGACTTCCTCGAGAAGACCATCCGTGAAGCCCTGCCGGATGCCGGCGACTACCCGGAGATCGGGGGCGCCCGGGACAGGGAGAGCCGCGGCTTCCTGCCCACGGGTGAGACAGCCCTTTTTCTGATGGCAGGGGACGACCTGGACCGCCGCTTCGAGGTGCAGCGCATCTTCACGGCAGACCATTGGTTTGCGAAGGAGAACATCCTGCACCTGGAGCCGGCCCACGAGGGCGAGCCCTACTGGAGTGGCCGGCTGTTGCTCAACCCCGAGTTCATCGAGCTCTTCACGCTCGGCCATGTGTCCAGCCCGCCCTTCAGCGCGGCGTTTCCCGCGCAGGAAATCCACACCGAGCTCGAATGGGACGACCTGGTCCTCGGTCCCGGCGTGCTAGAGCAGATCGACGAGATCAAGCGGTGGATCGAGCACAACGATACCCTGCTGGACGATTGGGGCATGCGCGGCAAGATCCGGCCCGGCTACCGCGCGCTGTTCTACGGCCCGCCGGGCACGGGCAAGACGCTGACCGCCACCCTGCTCGGCAAGTACACGGGTAGCAAAGTCTTCCGCATCGACCTGTCCACCGTGGTCTCGAAGTACATCGGGGAGACGGAGAAAAACCTGGCGAACCTGTTCGACAGGGCGCGCCACAAGCGATGGATTCTCTTCTTTGACGAGGCGGATGCGCTGTTCGGCAAGCGGACGGACGTGAAGGACGCCCACGACCGCTACGCGAACCAGGAGGTCTCCTACCTGCTGCAGCGGGTGGAGGAATTTGACGGCCTGGTGATCCTGGCGTCGAACTTCAAGGCGAACCTGGATGAGGCTTTCGTCCGCCGTTTCAACGCCATCGTGCCCTTCCCGTTCCCCACCGAGTCCGAACGCGTGGCCATCTGGCGCAAATCGCTGCCGGCCGGCATTCCCTTCGAAGCCGGCGTCGACCTTCCGGCGCTGCTGGGACGATTCGAGCTGGCGGGTGGCAGTATCGTCAACGGCGTACAGCACGCCTGCCTTGCGGCGATCGCGCACGGCTCCGAGGTCATCCGGCTGGACGATGCGCTAAAAGGCATCCGCCGGGAGGTCGAGAAGGAGGGCAAAGTGTTCAAGAACTTGCTCAAGGACGAGGGCATCACAGAACCCCCACGAGTCTCCTCAGCTGCAAAACTACCGGTGCCAACGGTGATTACTGAGATCCCCACAATCCCAAGCGGCCAGTAGAGCACATTGCTGACCTGAGCGACGGCGCTATCCAGGCCCATCAAAACCACGATTGACATCTGCAGTGGTTGGGTGTAGTCTTCAGGTGGTGTCAAGGTCCGAGACGAATCGCCGACGACGGGACCTGTCACTGGACCCACCAATGCTCCCCCGTTCGCAGAGGCGTTCGCCCCGGCCAATCTTCGCGTGCTCTTCACACAGGCATTTTCTGACAGAAGGCTGAATCGTTCCCAACCGAACAACTTTGTGATGCGCGGTGCAGCCGCCAGGGAGATAGGCCATGAAGCTTCCAGACCCTGCCAGCCATGTGGTCGCACGTGTTGGGCTTGCCGTCGGACTGGCCTTGGTGGCCGGCGCCCTGCTCACCCTCACCCTTGCCGTTTCAGCCGAGACGGCGCGCGCTCCAACAGAACGGGCGCCAGCCGGTTCGCTGGTCAGCGTCCCGGCGCGCGCGGCTCAGCCTGAGCCGCGCGCGCCGGACACCCGCGCACCGACGGGTCAGGCCGCGCCGGCCGTCCGCGCCGGACCATCGATGTTCAGGGAGACCTCGCCAGCCTCCGAGAACGTCCCTGCAGACCCGGCCGAAGCCGTCCGCTGCGCCTGGCAGCGGGCCAAAGATCTGGGCGTCTATCACTTCGCCACCAGCCTGGTGGAGATGCGCTACCCCGCGCCGTCCCTCGCCAACGTCGGCGGCGGGCCGCAAGAGCAGGAGGTGCGCCTGGAAGGTGATGCCGACCTGCCGGCGCAAAAGCTCACCATGCGGCTGTGGCAGGGCGCGGGCAGTGCGGCCAATCCAGCCGACGCCGCAGAGATCCCTCATCGAGGATGGCAGCGCCTACACGCGCGGCGCGGGCAGCGAAAAGTGGCAGCCGGTGGAGGATTTCAGCGGCAACTTCGCGCCGGGCTCAGACCTGATGAGCTACCTGGCCGGGATCAAGAACGTGACGCGCCTCGGAACAGAAGCCCGGGCGCTGCCGGGGTCCGGCGAGGTCAGATTCACCCGGTACGGCTTCGAGATGGACGGCCCCGCGCTGGCGACCTACATGCGTGACCGGCTGGAGCAGGTGCTGCTGGACCAGGGCAAGCTGCCGCCGGGGGTGACGTTGGAGGCGGCGCGAGAGTACCGGGAACTGGCGGGGAAGGGGGAGGTGTGGCTCGACGAGCGCGGGCTGCCCCTGCGCCTGGCGCTACACCTGGTATACCCCCCGGCCCAGAACAGCTCGCACTCCGAGGCGGACGTGCAGAGCGATTTCTCCGGCTTCCCCGCGCCTCGTGCCGCGGCCCCGAGCATCACCGGCGACCCCATCGCCTGGGCCGGCACCGGGTTCCGGTCCGCAATCGACAACCCCCAATCCGTAGTTGGGGATCTGGCAGCCACCGGCCGCTGGGCCATGGCATGGGCCAGCAGTCTCGCGCTCGTGGCCCTCATCCTGGTCTGCCGGCGCTCTCGCAGGATGTATCTGGCCGTGGCAGTGGCCGTGATCCTGGCCATGACCGTCATGCCGCTCCTGAAGACCGGCCGCGTCGCGGCCTTCATGGAGGAGCAGGCCGCGACGCAGGCGGAGGCGGCGGAGAGGCTCCGCGGCGAACAGGCAGCAGCCGAGCTGGCCAGCCAGGCCGCGAGCTGGGATCCGCACCGCGATCCGCTGAGCGCGCCGACCGCTCCCCAGGAGCGGCCTGAGCCGAAGGGTCCGGCCGTGCCGGGGACCAACCTCCCCACCGTCGTCACCACGATTCAGTCGGGCGACCCCTGTGCCGACAAGAGCAAGACGGTCGACACCGACAACGACGGCCTGAGCAACCACGATGAGTGCGTCTACGACACGGACCAGGACGTGTTCGACATGGATGGGGATGGGCTGAGCGACGGCCAGGAGGTCATCTACCTGGGCACGGGTCCGGGGCGGGCCGACAGCGACGGCGACATGATCACCGACACACTGGAGGTGGGGGGCTTCCTCTATCCCGCGAGCGGCCAGCGCTGGTATCTGGACCCGCGCAGCCCGGACACGAACGGCGACGGGTTCAGCGACGGGCTGGAGTGCCCGGCCTTGAGGCGAGGCGACGCGTCGGTGGCTGCCATCGCGGCCGAATGCGACACCGACGGCGACGGCATCCCCAACCTCTTCGAGAGCGACAACGACAACGACGGGGTGCCCGACAAGGTCGACCTCTCGCCAAACCAGGTGGCCGACCTGAACGGCATCCGCGGCACCGGTGCGGGTGTGACGCCTTTCACGCGAGATCAGCCCTTCAGTCTCAGGGTGCAGGGGCTGCAGTCGGGCTGGCCGGCGTTCCTGGACCTGCAGCTGCAACCGGAAAACCCGAAGCACCTGACCTATGCGCTCAACGTGCTGGACTGGCCGGCCGGTGACTCGGAGGGCCAGATCCAGCGGGTCAAGAACACCACCTTCGCCACGAGCGACAACCCCGACATCCGCCGGCCGGACGACGAAGCGGGCGCGTACGGCGATATGCGCCTGGTGCCGCTGCTGCAGATCGAGATGAGCGGGTCGAGCCTGCCGCTGAAGCTCACCACACCCGCCATCACCGCCACCGTCGCGGGTGGTTCTTCGGCCTTGACCACCACCGTGCGCTTCGAACGAGATGCCACGGACACCAGGACGACGCACATCAAGTTTGCCTTCGAGCGGGCCGGGACCTATGGTGCGCAGATCTTAGCGGGCGACTGCCCCGGCAGCGGCGCCTCGCTCTGGGGCGCGCAGAATATCACCAACGGCCAGGAGGTGCTGCGCGTGGGCGTGCCGGACGACGGCTGGCTGAACAGCGTGGCCGATGGCCATCACAGCCTGGTGATCTCCGGCGGCGCAACGTCCGCCTGCGCTAATATGCCGAACATCATCAACGGTCCCTATGCCAACAACATGGTGGATTCGTCGGTGCTCGCGCCCTACGGCATCGGGCTGCAGGAGGCGGGCAGCGGCACGGACACGGTCGTGTTGGCCTTCGTGCCGCTGAGCACGGTGAGCGACGACACCACCGGCGGCCGCACGGCGTTTTCAGCGCGCATGCCCTACTGGCCCGGCGAGGCCAACGCCTGGGGCGAGGCGCAGAAACTGCGCATGGTGTGGGCGGTGCAGATGCTGACGGATGCGTGCACGGACTTCCCACCCACGCTGGAGAAGTACCAGGTGAGCCACCCCGGCGCGACGCAGGAAGAGTACGACGAGGCGCAGCCAGAGTGGTGCCGAGAGGAGGCGCACCGCGCGCCTGACGAGCTGCAGATCGTCCACACCTACGACGAAAGCTTCCACATCACCGGCCTGGCGGTGCGCGAAGACCACGGCTTGGACGTGGCCGTGGCCTACCCGAACCCGGCCGCGACCTATGACGAGAATCCGCTGTGGGAGCTGTCGTGGGGCCTGGGGCACTCGTTCATCAATGGCCGCGACTGCGAGAACGACGCGACCATCCGCAACGACCCGGATCCTGGCATCTGCCACAATGACGGGTACCGCGACCTGGCGATCTTCGAACAGGACATG
This sequence comes from uncultured Chloroflexia bacterium, assembly GCA_963774265.1. Taxonomy (GTDB): domain Bacteria; phylum Chloroflexota; class Anaerolineae; order CG2-30-64-16; family CG2-30-64-16; genus JALOOB01. The sequence goes on from CAVZDU010000002.1 coordinate 508,107, forward strand.
GCCGGCCACAGGATCGGCAACTCCACGATTCTTGCCCGCTTCGGCAGCAACGACCCCTCCTGGACGGGATCGCCGGCCCTCTGGAACATCAGCCAGGGCGCGCTGCGGGTGGAGAACAGGCGCTACGACACGCAGGACTCCCTCGCGAAAGTGGCAATGGAGATGACGCCCGCGATCCTCGCACAGTATCCCACCAGCGTCAATCCCAGCTTGTTGTTCGCCCGCGAGGAGCGCTACCGCAGCGCGGGGCTGGAGGCCGGAACCCAGTCGCTGGGCCTGCTGGTGATGAGCGTTGGAGCCAGCTACGAAGAAGAAACGCTTGCCGCCATGAGCTGGGCGCCCTTCCACTACAACACGAGCCAGGGGCCGGGCGGCAAGGTGATCGGCTGGGAAGCGTATCCAATGAGTGCATACTACGATACGCTCAGCACCCGCCTCAAGAGCCACTTTCAGGCCCTTTTCCCCGAGAACGATGCGGAGACGATCGCCGGCCAGGCCGCGGTGGCCCAGGGCTACTACGTCAGCCTGTTCAACGGCATTGCAGGCCCGGTGCAGCCGTGCCCCGTGGGCGAGGTCGGGGAATCTTGCTCCGGCAACGAAGAGGGCAAGTCTCCTGAGGAGCTGGCCGAGGCCGCGGAAAAGGTCGGGGACGTGCTGGTGGACATCTCCGGCGAGATTGTCGCCGAGATGATCGAGTGGGCCAACGAATTCCTGCGCAACCACGATATGCCCCGGGGAGGCCCGGTAACTGTGTTCTTCAAGTCCCTCGGCCACGGGGCGGTTAGCTTTGTCACTTCTCCGTGGAAGCCGTTTTTCTCGGGGGGCAAGGCGCTGGCTGCGCTGGGTGTGGGAAGTATGGTCCTGCTGGCTGCCGGCGCGATCGCGACCATCGCGCTGACCTTTGCGCTGGGCTCTGAAGTGAGCGGCGCGCAGCTCGTCCAGCGCATCCTCCTCGATGTCGGCTTTGTCCTGAACGGCATGGTCGCCGTGAGTGCCGTGCACAAATACATCCAGTCCAGGGCCAAGGTGTTCGAGGAAGTGTTCGAGGCAGGTGCGGAAGGGGCCGGCAAACATTCCTCCGCGGGCGCCATCCTGGGCGGGGTGGTCAAGCTGGTCATCCAGGGCGCCCTGCTCTGGGCCGCCTTTATCGCATCGTACAAGGTGGGAGGCATTGCCGTCGGCACCATGGTCTGGGACGATATGCTTGCTGGCACCATCGCCTGGACGGTCACGATGGTCCTGATGTTCATCATCTTCACCGCGCTGGGCCCAATCGGCGAGCTGTTCAACGCCATCATCGCGGCGATCGACGCCCTGGCGCGGCTGATCTGCAATGCCTTGTCGGAGGACGCGCAGGAAAGCCAGTGGGGGCAGTGGCTGTGCGGTGGCATCAGCGGGGTCATCATGAACCTCATGAAGCGCTGGATCCACAGCGGGACCATCCTGGTGGAGATGGACCCTGAGGATTACGAGCGCCTGACACTGGGCAGCTTCGACGCCGGCGACCTGACCGATGCGAAACGCGGCATGACGTACGGCAACTCGGTCAAAACCAGCATCGAGGTGACCAACACCATTGACCTGGCAGAGTTTCACTGGTCCGCTGTGGCCAGCAGCTCCCGTGAGTTCTACACCACCGACAACCTGCGCAAATCCAACTTCCGCTATGTGTGGCAGGACAAAGAGGACGCGATCGATGAGGTACCTGTCGCTGGGCGGGATGGTCGCGCCCGGGTGGCAGGATGTCACCTCCGGGCCAGGCCGACTGGTCTACCATGACACGATCGCCTCCGAGGAGGCTTTCCCGCTGCCGCCGCCCGGGGTCAACCGGCCGATGGGAGCTCTGTACCTGTCTGAGGGCTATGCCGTGCCCGAGGCGGAGTGCTGGGGGTTCACGTTCCTGGCGGGTTGCGGCATCTCGACGGTGAAAGGCACGGCGCACTACCCCTTCGGCGACCGGGTGAAGTTCGACGTGCTGCCTGACAGCCTCGACAGCTTTTACGCACTGCAGCCGAGCCAGGGCAAGCAGAAGCTGGCCTGGGATCCGCTCTTCCCTGCGCTGCACGACGCGGACGGCGATGGCGTCCCCTACAGCGCCGATTCCGACGACGCGCAGTGGGATGCCGACGGCGACGGCCTGTCGGACCAGTACGAGGTGGAGACCGGCAGCGACCCGTCATTGAGGGACACGGACCGCGACGGCCTCAATGACTACCAGGAGGGCCAACTGGGCACGAACCCCCGGCTGTCCGACAGCGACGGCGATGGCCTGTACGATTGCCAGGAACGCTTCCACCAGGTCGTCGACCCGGATCGCCTCAGCAGCACGGCCGGCGAGGTGTGCGGGCTGGCCGGCGCCTGGTCGGGCGGCTGGGAGATCGTGTATGGGACGGACGCGGCGGGCCACCAGCTCCGCACGCGCGTCAGCTCGAACCCGACGGATGCGGACGAGGATGCGGACGGATACATCGACTCCCAAGAGAAGGTATATGGATTCAATCCACGCGCGACGTCGCAGACCAGCATCCTCACCCTCGACTCGCAGGTCACCGGGGGATCCCCGGCGCCGGGCTCCACAAATATTTATGTCAAGCCTGGCGCCACCCTGGGATACGCGGCCAGCGTCAGGAATGAGCTAAACGCGCGCGAGGCCCAGGGCCTGCTGTGGACCGAGGGCGCGACGGTCCTGAATCAGGGGGGCATCCCGCCACAATCCTTCGTCCTCATGCCGCAGGAAGAGAAGACGATGGGGGGCAGCCTATCGGTGGCAGGCACCGCAGCCTCCGGAGTCTACAGCCTGACCCAGGCCGCGGGCGCGCTCATCACCGACTGGCGCGAGCTCTCGGGCAGTGCCGACCTGTGGCTGCCCTTCGACGACGCGGCGGGAGCAGCGACCTATACCGACAAGTCGGGCAACGTCCCGGCCAATCCTGGCCGCTGTGTAGGACCGGCGGGCTCGTGCACCATCGTAGAGGGCGGCGGCAGGTATGGCAGCGCGCTCCAGCTCAACGGCCAGGGTTATGTGTCCTCGGACGCCCGGACATCCGCGTCCGCCTTCGCGGTATCCATGTGGTTCAAGATGCCTGTACCTGCAGAGGGGGTATTTGGCAATTATGCCCTCTTCAGCACGGACGCGGCCGCGGGGCCGATCGCCTATGCCGAGGTCAGTTCCAACCAGCACTCTCCTTGCATCATGCTGCCCCACGACACCAACCCCTCCTCCACCTATTGGGTCTCAATGTGTTACAACGACAGCAGCTTTCGCCTGGCCGATGGACAATGGCACCAATTCGTCAGCTCTTGCTCGGGCAGCCAGCTCCAGCTCTTCTTCGATGGCAAGCCGCTGGCATCGGCTGCTGTCGGCGATTGCGGAGACGCGGGAGCCGTCAGGTTCGGCGCCCCAGCCAGCGCGAGCGGCGCCCAATTCAGCGGCTTCGCGGGCCAGATCGATGATGTGCGCGTGTACCCCCGCGGCCTGACCGCCCAGGACGTGCAGGATCTCAACCTCCAACCCGTCTTCCGCATGAGCTTCGAGCAGCACACTGTCCCGGAGTGGAAAGATACGAGCAACTTCAACGCGCCCGTGGCTCCGGCCGCGTCCCCATACGCGCCGAGCGCGACTTCGGAGGGCGCGGTGGGCTGGGGCGGCGAGTTCGACGGCCAGGACAGGGTCAAGGCCGGCGACGGCACTCTCGCCAGGAGCGGCCAGCTTGACCTGGCTGGCGGCAAATTCACGCTCTCCGCCTGGCTGCGCCCGAGGGCCGGGTGCAGCACGACGGGTCGCATCCAGTCGATACTGGGGACATACCCGGATGATGGAAACTGGAGTTGGTGGGTCCTGTACAGGACGCTTGCGGGCAACCTCGAATTCTACTTCAAGGATTCCACGAACTATAACCGCTGGGCGAAACCGTCACTGATCGTGCCCGATAATGCCTGGACGCACCTGGTGGTCACCTATGACAAGGACGCCACCACGAGCGGCCTGGCCAGGTTCTACCTCAACGGGGAGAACAAAGAACAACTGCCCCTCGCTGGGTTTGGGGGGGAGCAGTACCCGAAACCTGCGCCGTGGCTCAGGCATTTCTTCATCGGCGCCAACAACGAGAACCACTATGCAGTGGATGCCTTCTGCGGGACCATCGACGAGGTGGAGATCTTCAACTATGTCCTGAGCGACGATGAGGTGAAGGAGCTGACGAACCGCGCCGTGTCGCTGCGCCTGCGATTCGACGAGCCGCCCGGCGTGACGGCCTTCAACGATACCAGCGCCATGCAGCGCGCGGCTGCCTGCAGCCCCCCGAACTGCCCCACGGCCGGTCTCCCCGGCCGCGACCACCGGTCAGCGGGTTTCAACGTGTCGCCCGGACACAACAGCGACACTCTGGTGCTCCCCAACTCATCGATCAATGGCTTCACCGACCGGCTGACCGTGGCAGCCTGGGTCAGGCTGAGCGCCCTGTCGCCCTTCTACCAGTATATCGCCAGCACCGCGACCAACATGACGCTGGACGGCTGGGGATTCCTTGCGTTCAAAAGCGAGCTCTGTTTCAACATGCTCGGCCGGAACAACTACTGCTCCAGCGGAGCCAACCTGCAAGCGGGCCGTTGGCACCACGTCGCGGCGGTCCTGGATGGCGGGGCCACCAAGACCCTGCAGTTCTACCTGGACGGCCAGCCGCTCGGCGCGGCGATCACGGGGATTTCTCCGTCGTATGGGGATACCGCGGACCGGTTCCTTATCGGCAGCGCAACCTCCAGGAGCACCGGGGAGATCACGGATTTGTGGCACGGCCTGATCGACAACCTGACGATCTTCCATCTCGCGCTAACGCCGGCCCAAATCAACGAGACGTACCATCGGGCGCCTGCGCTGCACATGCGGTTCGACGATGCCCGCGGCGCCACGGCATTCACCGACGACGCCAACCCGGCCGGATCGGGGACCTGCTCGGGTGCGGGCTGCCCGCTGGCCGGCGAGGGGATCAAGGGGCAAATGGGCCTGGCAGCCCAGTTCGATGGGCAGATGAACCTGATCACCGTGCCGGATCACGCGGATCTGCACCTTGACCGATTCACCGTCGGCGCCTGGGTCAAGCCCTCCGCCGCGCAGAGTTCGGTCCCTGGCGAGCTCCACTACGTGTTCCGCAAGACGGACACGGGCGCCGGAAAGCTCCTGGATCTGTACCTCACCAGTGATCTCAATGCGCACGTCTCCTGGGGCTGCCAGCCCGTCTATCGAGCGGATACGGCGACGTCATTGATCAAGGATCACTGGAACCACGTGATGGCGACCTACGACGGAGAACGGCTGTCCATCTACCTCAACGGCGCCCTGAGTGGTTCAGCGCCGGCCAGCGGGACATGCCCCAATGACAGGCCGGTGACCATCGGCAACGATGGAGCCGCGCCCGGACCGGGCACCGCGCTTGGCGGCCACCTGGATGAGCTCACCGTCTACGGACACGCGCTTTCGGCCCCTGAGATACACGACCTGTACACGTACCAGAACGGCTGGATCGAGGACCGCAAGAGCCGTAACCTGACCGTGGACGCGGACGCTCCCACAGCCAGGGTGGTCGTGGCGGATCCGCCCTACCAGGCCAACTGGCCGGCCCAGGTCCTGATCGAGGCCAGCGATGCAACGTCGGGCGTGGATAAAGTGTGGTTGTGCGTCGGGGGAGAAAACTGCACCCTTGCGCCGCACTGCGTCGACCCGGGCAGCGACTCGGCCTGGTGCCCCACCTTCAGCCCGGCCGGGCAGGGCATCTACTCGCTCGACGCCCGCGCCAACGACCGGGTGCTTTACAGCGTCATCTCACCTGCCAGGCAGGTTTACGTGGACGATAGTGCGCCGACGGTGAGCCTGGCCGGCCCGGACAACGGCTCCTGGTACACGGCTAGGGAGTATTCGGGCAAATCCAACACCTGGACGGTGCACTTCTCGGGCGCTGTCTCCGATCCGGCGTTGAGCGGGAGTGTGGCCGGCAGCGGCGTGCCGGCCGACGGGGTCCAGGTGACGCTGTTCCGCCGCGGACGGCGGGCTGGTGGGGACCGGCCCGCAGGCGGCCGCGGTGAGCGGTGGAGCCTGGACGCTCGACTACCTGTTCGGCGACGCAGATCCGAGCGGCTGCTACAAGGTGGTGATCGAGGCGGTCGACCGGGTGGCGCGGATTGCCGGGCTGCCCGATGCGCAGGTCGCGCGTCACACGACCGTCGTGGAGCAACAGATCAGCGTGGACGCCGACCCGGCGCACGCCAGCATGGACTGGACCAACCTGCCCGGCGGGCAACTCGGCCCGGCGGCAACCCTGCTGGGCGGCGCCGCATCGGCCAGGCCGGTTCCGGTGGCGCTGGCTTTCACGGGCGGAAGCAGCAGCGCACAGACCGGTCTCGTGCTGTCGTGCCAGCACGGCAACGCGGGCGGTTGGTGGCAGCCATACAACACGAAGGGCGTGACGCTCGCGGCGGGCCAGGCCTACACCTGGGGCCAGGAAGGCAAGCCCACCATCCATCGGGGCAGCTCGTGCCAGGTCCAGTTGACCACCTCCGCGCCGGGCGACGATCTCAGCGGCAGCGTGACCGTGTGCGGCCAGGAGGTGCTGGCCTGGAGCGGCGGCTTCGCTGCGCCCGGCAAGACCCTCTCCTTCACGGCTGACTCGACGAACTGCGGCGGCGGCAACGGCTGCCCCGCGGGCGTGCCGAAGGGCACGGCGGGTGTGAAGGCGGTAGACGTCAGCTTCCTGCCGGTCACGCCCGGCTCGCCGTTCTATAACGAGACGCCGCCTGCCGGGGAGGCGCTGCACCTGACGATGGATGCCGGCCTGGATGGCGGGGGAAACCCGGTCTTCCCGGACGTGTCGGCCAACAGGCTGACAGGCGCGTGCAGCGGGACAACCTGCCCCGTCGCCGGGCAGTACGGCCACAGCGGCCGCGCGGCGCTCTTCGACGGGGTGGATGACGCGGTGACGCTGCCGAACTTCGGCGCCTTCACCCGCGTCACGGCTTCGGCGTGGATCAACCCCTCCCGCATCACGGCGAGCCCGGTGGCGGCCATCTCCTACAAGCATGCCCAGGGGTGCGGCTTCTGGTTGGGCCTGAGTTGCGACGGCGTGCAGTGCCTCCCGCGGTTCGAGATCCAGATACTGTCGCCTAAGGGCGGCGTTTTCAACACCCCAGTCACCGGCACCGCATCGCCGGTGCCGGTGGACGCATGGACGCACCTGGCCGCGACCTACGACGGGGCTGTCATCCGCCTTTACCGGAACGGGCAAGTGGTGGCGGATTCGCAATGGGCGGGCAGCATGGTGCAGTGTGCGCCGGGAGGCGTGGCCGCGGCCGTGGGCAGCGACCAGTCGGGCAACAGGCGATTCCCCGGGCTGATCGACGATGTCCGGGTCCTCGACCGCGGCCTGGCCGGCTCGGAGGTGAAGACACTGCTCTACACCGGCTCCGGGCCGGCCTTGGTGCTGCCCTTCGAAAACCAGTGGGCCGCGGATGGCAGCGCGCTGGGAGACACTTCGGGCTGGCAGCGGGACGCCGTCCTTGCCACCGGCAGCGGAGACGCCGGTGGCAAGGCGGTGACCGGGCAGGTGGGCCGCTACGCGCTGCAGTTCGACGGTGCGGATGACTACGCGGTCGTGCCCGACGACGACACCATAGACTTCGACACCAACCATGACTTCGCGGTCGCGGCCTGGATCAGGCCGGCTCCCGTGCAGGTCTGGACCGCCACCGTGGACAACAACGTCATCGAGAAGTGGTCTGGCGCGGGCGGCTATCCCTATTCGATCCGTTACCTCAACCAGACCGCGGGCGCCAATGCCGGCAAGATCTCCGCAGGTCGTTGGGACGGCCAGAATGATCCCTGGCTTCAGTCGACCGCACGTATCGACGATGGCCGCTTCCATCATGTGGCCTTCGTGAAGAGTGGCAGCACCCTGGCTTTCTACGTCGACGGGGCCAGGCAGGGAGAGGGGACCGATACGACAATCGGCGCCACGGCCAACACCTCGCCGCTGTATCTCGGGCGGCGCGGCGGCACGGCGCTCCAGGGCTACTTCACCGGCAGCGTGGACGACATCCGCATCTACCCGCGCAGCCTGTCGGCGCCCGAGATCCAGGCCCTCTTCCTGACCGGCTGGCAGCCGGCAACCGTAGCGCAGAGCGGGCCGAATGTCGACAGCACCAGTTGGCAGATCGGGACGCCCAAGTGGCTGGAAGGCTCCTACCGCATCGAAGCCCGCGGCTGGGACAGCGACGGTCACACGTCACCCCCGCGCAGTCCTGTGCAGACCTGGAGCGGCGAGGCGGACACGCTGGCCCCACGGGTGGCGCTGGTGCGCAGCCCGAGCGGCAGCGGCTACCGCTACACCACGACGGCCGAAGACTACAACCTGGCGGGGACCGGCTTCGTGACGCCGTGCCCGAGCGACACGGCGACGGTGGCAACAAACTTCCAGTCGCCCTGGTACGTTGCAGCCTACCCGGCCAGCCCGCGGCTCTACCGGCTGGTCCAGGATTGCACGCTGGCAGCCCAGGCCGCGAGCGAGACCGCGACGGCCTGCGACACCTTCGGCAATTGCGCGACGGCCAATGTCACGGTCGCCGCGGGCGCGGCGGAGGGCGGACACGCAGGTCCGCCCCAACAGGCAGGTCCGCCCCAACAGGAGCAGGAGGTGGCCGAGGCTGCGGACAGGATGAGGCTGGATTCGGAACTCGAGGGCGCGGCGGGCAGGCCTGTACGGCCCGCGCTGGCCTTCGTGCCCACGGTGCTGACGACGACGCACCTGTATCCCCCGGCCGTGGTGGACGTCACCGGGCTGGTCACCGGGACGCGCGTCATCGAGAGCTTGGAGGTGAGCGTGGACGGCGCCAGCGGGCCGGCCATTCTCGCGCCGCCGGTCAGCAGGGATGCCGTGACTACCACCTGGCGCTTCCCCTGGCCGCTCGGCCAGCGCGCCTTGCCCGACGGCATCCAGGTCACGGCAGTGGTCACCGCGACGCAGCCGGCAGGCGGGGGGCCGGTCACAGAGGCCTCGGCGCCAGGCTCCGGCCAGGCGGCGCCAGACTCCCGCCAGGCGGAGCCGATGGTGGACGCGGCCCTGGCAGGGCCGATCGTAGCGACCGCGCAGTTGACGGTGGACGTGGCGCCGCCGGGGCCGGTTGCGCTGGCCTTGCAGAGCGGCGGGACGCCGGTGGAAGCCGGCGATACGGTGAGCGCCACCGCACCGGAGCTGGTCTTGACCTGGCCTGCCGCCACCGACGGCAGCGGGGTGGCGGGATACGAGGTGCGCTGGAGCGCGGAGAGCGGCGGCGTCACGACGCAGTCCGCGCGCTCCATCGGGCCGGGCGGCCCGTTGGAGGATCGCTACACCGCGGGCGAGGCCCAGAGGCTGACGGTAGACCTGGCGAGCCGGGATCGCTACGGCAACACGGCCTGGCAGGAGCTGGGGCCGGTCTATGCGGACGGCCCGCTCACACCGGACTACATTGCCCTGGACGATCGCCCCTACGAAGGCTGGCAGGAGAGCGGTTGCAGCCTCTTGGGCGCAGACCGGCGCGTGGAGCGCCGATTGGACGGGCAGACGCAGCGGCTGTACGCCACCTGGGACCAGGGGGCGCTGCGGCTGGCCTGGACCGGGGCGAGCTGGAGCGGCGACGGCGACCTGTTCGTGTACCTGGACACCGGGGAGGGCGGCACGAACGACCTCCACAACCCGGGCGGGCCGGCAGAGGACAGCGGGGCGGTCCACATGTCGAACCAGGCCATGCAGGCCGACTACGTGGTGTGGGTGCAGGATGCCCGTACTGCGACGCTGCTGCGTTGGGACGGCAGCGGCTGGGTTCCGGCCGGTCCCGGCCTGAAGATGCACTTCGATGCGGGGCGGGAGGGCGGCCAGACCGATCTCTACCTGCCCTTCGACCTGATCGGCGCGAGCCCGGCCTCCCCGCTGGGGCTGCTGGCCGTGGCCGCCGAAGAGCCCGTACCAGGCCAGGAGCTGCGGTTGTGGGCGACCCTGCCGATGTTCAACCCGGTCAACAGCCCGCGGGTCAACCGGATGCTGGCCTTCCTGCCGGCCCTGTCAGAGCTGTCTCTCAGGCTGGCCTACCGCTGGCCCTCGCTGGGCGACGGCGACTGCCCAAACAGGGGGACCTTTGGCTATTTCGGCGACGTGGATCCGCAGCTCAGCATCGAGTCCGACCCGTCGGGCATCGGGCTGAGCGGGCTGGGCCGCGGCCTGTTCTGGTTGACGGAGTCGCTCCTGGCCAACGCGGGGGTGGCGGATGCGCCGGCGCTGGAGTTCGTGCGGCCCGCGCATCAACCGGTGGATCTCGGGCAGACGATCCACTATACGGTGCGTTACCGCAACGCGGGCACGGAGACGCAGTACGGCGTGCGGCTGGCGCTGAACAGCTACGGCGTGGCCCTGGCAAGCAACACGGTCGACCTGGGCGACGTGCCGCCCGGCGCCGAAGCGCAGGCAACGTTCGACGGCCAGGTGACCGGGACCGGCCCCAGGGGCAGGTACGCGGCAGTCCATGGCCTGTTGTACGATGCGGCGCATTACGATGCGGCGCACGGGGAGGGGGACGCGCTGGAGTGGCTGTGGGCCGCGCATCGCGTCGACCAGGGCGCGCCCGCAACGCTGGACATCAGCCGGCTCGGGCAGACAGTCGGCCCGCGCCTGGCGGCCCTGACCGGCTTCGCTTTCGATGAATCGGGCGTGCGCAGCATCGAGGTGGAGATCACGGGGCCGAACGGGACGAGGACGATCACGTGCCCGGTCGAGCGCCCGGCCGAAGGGCGCTGGGGGTGCACCTGGGATATAAGCGGAGGCGCACTGCCGGACGGGACACCGTTCACGCTGCGAGCCCGGGCGATCGACCTCCTGGGCCACGCGGGCGAGTGGAGCAGTCCGCACACCATGCTGCTGGACGCGCGGCCGCCCGAGCTGCAGGTGAGCTCGCGGCTGACCGAGACGATGGCGTTGGGCGGAGGGAGCCTGTTCGGGTTCGCGCTGGATGGCAGCGGCATCGCGGGCGTTCAGGCCTGCGTGGACGGCAAGTGCGAGCGAGTGAGCTTGCTGGCCGCGGATGCGGGCTCGGCGCGCTGGAAATACCGGCTGCCGGCCGGCTCATTCGACTACGACAGCAAGACCCTGACGCTTTATAGCACGGACAAGGTGGGCAACCGGACCGAGGCGCTGCAGACCTCCCTGACACTGGACAATGTCCCGCCGCAGCTCCAGGCCACGCAGGTGCTGCTGCAGGAGGCGCTGGGCGAACGGCATGTGGTGCTGGAGGGCACGGTGCTGGACGGCGGGCCGGACCCACGGGCATTCGTGCGGGTGCAGGCGCCCGACGGTGCGCAGTCGTGGCAGAACACGGCGCGCGATGGCGATCGGTGGACGTACGAGCTGGCGGGGGAGATGCCGGGTCGCTACCTGCTGTGGCTGCGTGCCACAGACCAGGCTGGCAACGAGCGAACGATGGGACCGTACGCAGTCGATGTAACCTGCACGGATGCGGCATTGGTGACGACGCTGCAGGCGCAGGGAAGCGGGATCGGCAGCGACTACTCGCTGACCGCGGTGATCACAAACACCGGTCCGGCCGCATTGCCGGCCGGCGTACCGGTGGCGTTCTTTGCCGGCGAGACGCTCCTCGACGCGGGACAGCTCCTGCCGGTGCTGGAGGCCGGGCAGTCGGGCACGGTCAGCGCTCAATGGACCCGGCCCGGGGCGGACGGCTACGAGCTCAGCGCGGTCGTCAACGAGCCGCAAACCGAGGTACTGTGCGCCACGCCGCCCATGGCCAAGGCGTGGGTCGGCACGGATGTGGATCTGCGCATCAGCAAGACGGTGCAGCCCGCGATAGCTGTGCCCGGCTCGGTGATCACCTACACGCTGGTTTACAGCAACGCAGGCGCGGACCTGGCCACCGGCGTCGTGATCTCCGACCCGCTGCCGCTCGAGATCCTGGCTCCGGCCTACCAGTCTACGGGCGCGGAGATCACGCCGGTGGACGGCGCGCCGGACTTCGCCTGGTCGGTGGCGGATCTCGCGGGCGGGGAGGGTGGTCAGATCGTGATCACGGGGACCGTCGATCCGGCGGTGACGCCGCCGATGACGCTCACGAACACCGTGACGATCACGGCGCCGTGGGATGCGCCGGACGGCAGCGTGGCCCGCGTCGAGCTGCGGGTTGTGGACGAAGTCGGACCGCTGGAGCCCAGGGTCTGGCTTCCCTGGGTCGTCCGCCAGTAAGGAACCCGGAGCCCAGTGGCTGCCGCCGGTCTGGCTATGCAAGTGCCGGCGGCAGCCACTGGCGACATCGGCGGCATGGCCTGGATCGTTCGCAACTGCGGCAGGCCGGGGCATGCCCGCGCCCTGTACTGATCGCTGCTGACCGGGGGAAGCCGCCTCACGCTACACGACTTGAGCGAAGCACACGGCTCAGGATTGAGACACAGTTGCAGTTGAGGCACCTGTCGGCTAAAATGGAGGTGCGATCGGGGTGATGCACGATCGCAACCCTCGCGTTTGATGTCATTTTTGGTTCTGCCAGCCGACCTATGCCCAGGCGCCGAACCCTGGGTTGATCGCCAAGAGGAGAACGACAATGATTGCCGAAGCTCAAATCAGAGATGCCAGGGGAGAATGGCAGCCCCCTTCATTGCCAGTTCCTGGCCCCCTCTTCTATGGCCCCTGGAAACCTTTGGTCATCCTTAAGCATTTGTGGAATGTGGTCTGGCCCTACAACCTGATCTACGCTGCCGTGGCTTTCGTAAGTTGGCTGTACCTTACGCCGAGTCTCGAAACCACAGCCCGGTTCGAATTTGGCTGGATCGTCCTGCTGTACTTGCGGAACGTTGCGCTCCTAACGCTCATCGCAGGCGGACTCCATGTCTGGCTGTATGTCAAGCGGGCGCAGGGCATTCGTTTCAAGTACTCCGACAAGTGGCTGGCGGCCAACGATCGCAAGTTCACGTTTGGCAACCAGACCCGCGATAATATCTTCTGGAGCCTGGTGAGCGGGTGCATTATCTGGACGGCCTACGAAGCCTTGACACTTTGGGCCTTCTCCAACCACATCATTCCCTACCTGGACATGCGCCAACATCCGATCTATGCGGTCTTTCTGACACTCGCTGTCATCTACTTCCGCTACTTTCATTTCTACTTCATCCACCGCTTGATTCACTGGAAGCCGCTGTACAAGACTCTGCCACTACCTGCATCACAGGAACATCAACGTGGGGCCGTGGTCCGGGCTCTCGATGCACCCCATCGAGCACATCTTTTATTTCTCGTGTGTCTTCTTCAACTGGATCGTTCCATCCAGCCCCTTCCATGCAATTTTCAACCTGATGCATGCGGGCGTCAGTCCCGCGATCGGGCACGTGGGCTTCCACGAGTTGGTGGTCAACGGCGACAAAGCGGTTCCTTCAGACAACTACTTCCACAATCTGCACCACCGGTTCTTTACCGTCAACTTCGGTGTGGAGGTCTTCCCGCTGGACTGGTGGTTCAAGACCCAGCACGATGGGTCACCGGAGAGCCTGGCGAGGATCAGAGGCAAGAAAATCGCATAGGTAATGGACTGATCTTCACCGGAAGCTAACCCAGTCGATTCTGAGTTAGAAAACCAGCCCGCCCCGGATGAAGTCGGTGAACCTCGGTATCGGGAAGCGGCCCACCAGGTGCGCCTGGGGCAAGGCATGGCTCGTTGCGAGCCGGCGTAGCTTCTGCAGGTCGATCGCCAAGGGGTGAATTTTGACCTCCAAGGCCGCAGTTGTGGGCACAGTCAGGCCCCCGAGGACAAAGTCAATCTCGTACTCGCTGCCCCGCGCCAGGTAGGAGAGCTCACCGTACGCGCGGAGCTGGTTGAAGACTGCGTACTCGAAGAGTGCGCCTTCGCCCAACCTGGCCAGCACGCCGGCGATGCCGTTATCATAGAAGTAGAGCTTGCGCCCCGGCGCCGCTACGCGATCAGCTCTGTCGCTGCAGGCCGGCACCCGCCGGATAAGGCGTGGTCCTGCCAACCAGAGTCATTCGCACCTCTGCGCTATCAGCCAGTAGGAGCTGCTGGCACTCGGTTAGGACCTGACCAACAGTCACACAATTGACAGCACGGTGAATTAGCGTATAATCGTATTATCAATCGTATGCTGAATTGCTTTTTTCGATGGCCGAGGTGAATGATGACCGTTGTAACAGCCAATGATCTCAAGACAAAGGGGATCTCCGACATCGAGCGCGCCCTCCAGGATGCCCAGGAGGTCGTGATCAGTGTCCGGGGCAAGCCGCGCTATGTGGTGATGGACATCACCCACTACGACTATCTGCGCGAGTGCGAGATCGCGGCCGCCTGGGCGCAGACCCGTGAGGATATGGCGGCTGGCCGCTATCGGCGAGAGGGCGCCGACGCACACATGGCGCGCGTCAAGGACGAGCTCGCCAATGAGCTATAGCCTGATCTTCACCGAGAGCTACCAGAAGCTCGAGAAGCGCTTTCTCAAACGCCACCCGGATTTGCTCGATCGATACCACAAGACGTTGGCCATCCTGGAGCAGGACCCGTTCCACCCTTCCCTACGGTTGCACGCGCTCGGAAGGGCGTCTTGCCGGACTTCACGCCGTCTCCATCAACCTGCAATATCGCATCACTCTAGAGCTGGAACTGCGCGAGCAGGAGATCATCCTGGTCAGCGTGGGCAGTCATGGCGAGGTGTATTAGTTCAAAACCATCTTCCTGAAAGGCAGAATCGGTAAGGGCATAGGCGAGAAAGTAACCGCTGTCCTCACGGCCACAACCAGCCGCCGTCCGAATGGCCAGGCCAAAAGCGCTAACCATGAGGACAGCGGTTGCCGGCAGCGCCTCGCTGCAGATTGACCATCCGAGTACGCATATGCTGCGACATGCAGGATAATGAGTAGTTAGCAACCAAACCCAGCGGCGCGCAGCTTATGCGCCGGACGTTAGCCGGCCATTCGCAATATAGGCAAAGAGCGGTAGAAGTCAAAACGTGTATTCGATTCGACAGGCCCAAGAAAGTGATCTTGAATCGATTTGCGATCTTGATGCAGTAGCACAACAGGATCGTCATCGCCGCGACTTTATCGCACGTGCTATGACTAACGGTAACTGCTACTTGGCGATTGACACTCAGGTGCTTGGCTATGGTGTTCTCGAATACACCTTCTTCGAGAATGGCTTCGTGTCAATGTTGTATGTGCACCCGAACTACCGAAAGCGCAGCGTCGGCATCCGATTGATGCAGCATCTCGAAGCAATGTGTCGAACGTCGAAACTATTCACGTCCACCAATCTCTCGAACCTTCCCATGCAATCGCTGCTGGCGAAGTTGGGCTACAGGCTAAGTGGCGTCATTCATAATCTGGATGAAGGTGATCCTGAATTGGTGTACGTCAAATACCTGACGCACGACTGGAAGAATGATGAATCGTGAGTCCAAGTACTTCACACTGAGCATGGAGTCACTCAGGGTCATCGGAGGCTGGGCTGCGGATTGCGCCGAGAGGGCCCTGTCGGTGTATGAGAGGCAGGCTGCTTCAGATTCGCGCCCCCGTGCGGCGATTGAAGGCATCCGGGGGTTTGCCGATGGGGGAAAGCGCACGGCTCGGTTGCGCTCCCTTGCCTGCGAGGCGAACGCCGCTGCACGTGAGGTCGGCGATTCCGCTGCAGCTGCCGCGGCTCGCGCCGCTGGCCTTGCGGTAGCCAGCGCCTACACGCACCCCTTGGCGGATGTCCATCAGACCAAGCACGTTGTCGGTCCGGCGGCCTATGCCGCACTGGCACTTGAGCTCGACCATGGTGGCGATCCAAGTATCGGTGACGGTGAGGTCCGCTGGGCGATTCAGCACGCCCCCTCCGAAGTACGCGAGGTCTTGCTGCAGATGCCCGCTCGTCAACCGGGCAAGAGTCGGCTGGACACGATCCTCTATGAGCTGGATGCAGGCATCCGCGCTCGGGCCCTGCCGCGAGACGCCTAACAAGCGCTTCAACCTGACAAACCGGCCGTGTGAGGTATTCTCGGCTTGGGCAGACGGCAACAAATGGACAATCGCTAAGATCTTTTGGCTGGCATTCAATCTCGCGCTTTCGGAACGTATGCATCGCGAGCGCAGACGCGCGCAACGACGGGCTGATAGATAAGTGGACAACTCTGCGCTGCGCTACGAGTTGCCACTTACCACAGCTACTACGACGACGGGTGGTTCTAGGGCAATCGCATCTTAATGGCCTGGGAAGAGCACTTTGAGCAGGTACGGCTCATCCAGCGGCTTTGAGGCGCTTGGCTTGATGCCGGCTTGACACTCTTTTCCTGTTTGAGCAGGTTGAGGCAATGTGCCGGAGAACAGCGAAGTTGGCCGGGGTTGTCCTTGCGCACCGCTGGTGATCTTCATCGAAGCGATGTCGAGCACCAGTGCAACCGTTTTCGATGCCGATGGCTGCGCACCGCTTTGAGCATGCGCCGGGCATCGCGTCAGACTGGAGATGAAGTAACGGGTCTCGATCGTCGTCTCGCCGGCATTCGGCGCTCGGCGACGACCTTGACGATCGTGTGGAGGTTGCGCCACCAGCCGGTTGCGCAAGTAGCTCACCAGACTGCCATCCGAGATGGTCCAACACTGACGGATTTCGAGGCGGCCATGCGCTTGTCCGTCGTCTTGTGGTAATCGTGCGGGACGTCTGGAAGTTCACTTCTTGAGCTCCGCAAACAGTGTGTGGATGTCTTCGTAGAGATGGCCTGGTTCTTTAGCATGGGTAAGGGCGTAGGCGAGAAAGTAACCGCCGTCCTCACGGCCACAACCAACCGACGGTCCGCATGGCCAGGCCAAAAACGCTTGACGACACGGACGGTGGTTGATTAGTCCGGTGCATAGTTCACATCCGTGAGAGGGTCGTGGGTTCGAGTCCCTCCCCGCCCACCTCGATCCGAAGGGCGGTTACGGCCAGCACGGACCGCCGTAAAGCCTATCGTCATGATCTTCGAACTTCGAAACACTGACTTGACTGCGGAACAGGTGTGCCCTAGACTTCCTATCAGCAGCGAGCACATGAAATCAGGAAGTCCGATCACTAGTTGCCGGTGCTGGAAGCCTCTTCGGAGATAGACGAATGCCGCCGAATCACATCTTGCTGGTGGACGATGACCCCTTGCTCCGCCGCAGCGTGGCTTTTAGCCTGGAACGTGCTGGCTACCGTGTGATTACTGCAGCCAATGCAGAGGAAGCGCTCGCTATCGCCGACCGCAATCCGCCAGACCTGGTGCTTCTCGATATTGGGCTGCCCGGCATCGACGGCCTCGGACAGCGCTCCGACACTTCCGGGAGCTGGCCGTACGCCCCGCCTATTATCTTCCTCACCACGTGCCGGCGCGAGCTGGAGCAGGTTCTGGGCCTCGAACTGGTCGCGACGATTACATCACCAAGCCATTCGATAAAGACGTGCTCTGGCGCACATCAAGGCAGTCCTTCGGCGTGTCCGGCAGCCATCGGCGCCGCCTCCCGAACCGCAAGCCTCTACATAGGCGACTGATCATTGAACCGCGCACGCACCAGGTTACGGTTGGTGATCGAGTTGTGGAACTGACACGGCGCGAATTTGACCTCCTCTATGCGCTGGCCGAAGAGCCGGGGCGCATCCTGTCGGCCGACGACCTGCTGGCGCTGCGTGTGGGTGCGCCGAATTCCTGGGCGAGCGCCCAGGTGGTCTACGTGCACGTGCGCTGGCTGCGCGAGAAACTGGAGGAGGAACCTAGCCGGCCGCGGCGGATCATCACCGTGCGGGGGCTAGGCTACAAGCTGGAACGTCCGGAGGCCTGATGTTCAGCACGCTGCGCCATCGCTTCATCTTCAGCCACCTGGTTCCTTTGCTCATTATCGTGCCGCTGATCGGAATTGCGCTGATCTATCTCCTGGAAGCTCAGGTGGTGCTACCCAGCCTTTCGAATGAGCTGGCGGGCCAGGCTGGTCTGGTGGCAGAGATGGCGCGTGATCAGCCGGACGTATGGAGCAACGCGATCACAGGCGCAGGCTTTCGTCAGCAGCGTGTCAGCCCCCGACTTACTGCGCGACTGATGCTGCTGGACAGTGGCGGACGGCTGTTAGCTTCCAGCGATTCCAACGATGCCGGCCGGCTGGGGTTGCCCCTCGACCATCCCGGTCTCAGACAAGCGTTATCCGGTCAAGTCTTCGCTCAAGAGGCGCGCAGCCAAGGGTTGCGTGCCGAAGTAGCCGACGTCCTGACGCCCGCCCTGGGCGCCAATCGACAAGTCACCGGCGTTGTACGGCTGAGCTATCCGCTGACCAGTGTATACGAGCGTTTTCAGCTCCTGCGCTACCTGATTGCAGGCGTCCTGGTCGTCGGGCTGATCCTGGGGGCGATTGCCGGCACGGCGCTGGCATTGGACCTGGGCCGGCCAATCCAGGATACCCAGCGCGCTGCGGAGCAATTGGCCTTTGGGCAATCGCCCGCCCCGTTAGCAGAGCAGGGACCGGAGGAAATCCGCTCGCTGGCCCGCTCTTTCAATGTCCTGGCGGCGCGGCTGCATATGCTCGAAGAGTCCCGCCGCCAGCTGCTAGCCAACCTGGTGCACGAGTTGGGGCGGCCCTTAGGCGCATTACTGGCAGCAGTACAGGCGCTTGAAGGGGGCGCAGACCAGGAAGCAAGATTGCGTCAAGAGGCTCTCATGCGGGTATGGAGGCGCAAATCCGCCGCTTGCAGCGCCTGCTGGACGACCTGGCACAACTCCACGATCGGGTACTGGGCAAGTCTTGAGCTGGACCGACAGCCCATCGCGCGCTGGCTGAGTGGCTCCCCGCGACCCTGTACTCCCTGGCATGAGGCGGCCATCCAAAAGGAGTTGGAATGGCGGAGCAGCATTTCCGCTACCCTGCCGGCCATCTCGGCAGACCCCGACCGGTTGGCGCAGGCCGTAGGCAACCTGGTCAGTAACGCCATCAAGTATACGCCGCCGCAGGGCAGCGTTATGGTGAGCGCCGGTTCCCAGGCAGGCGAGGTCTGGCTCCGCGGGTCAGCGACACCGGTCCGGGAATCGCAGCCGAGGAACAGGCACGCATCTTCGCACCGTTCTATCGCGGTCAGTCGTCCGGCCGCTTCCCACAAGGGATGGGGCTGGGTCTCAGCATCGCGCGCGCGACCTGGTCACGGCGCACGGTGGGCGGCTCACCGTCGAAAGCGCGCCCGGCGCAGGCAGCCATTTCACGATCTGGCTTCCCGTTCAAGCACCCTCTAACCACGCAGAATCCCGATAGCCTCTCCTCACTCCGCTTAAGCTCGACTTAACCTCCGATAAGCTCGGCGTAAGGACAAAAGCGTCCTTTGTATGCTACGCTTGGGCCAACTTGACGTTGTGCGGCGGCGCCCTTCCCTGAGCGACCAGCAACCGTAGCGACAGGACGTGCAGCACGAACAGAACACGTGCGCCGATCCGAAGCGGATTCAGGGTGGGAATCTCTCGCCGCCAACAGAGGAGATGCTATGTCACAGGAACAAATGAAGGAAGCCTTTCGAACGGTGATCGAAGCCGCATACGGCGCCGGCAAAGTGGATGCTCTCGATGATCTCTTCGCTGCCCGATTTCGTGGAACACCAGTCGGACATCACGCCCCCAACGTTGGAGGGTGTCAAACGATCTATCGCCAACCTGCGGAATGCCTTCCCTGATATGAGCGACACCATCGAGGAGATGCACACCGATGGGGACCGGCTATGGGCGCGCCTGCAGTGTCCGCGGCACGCAGCGGGGGCCCTTCGCCGGGTTCCCCCCCACCGGCAAGCCGATCGCTATCACAGGTTCTGGATGAGTGCCGCTTCAAGGATGGCAAGATCGTCGAGCACTGGGGCGTCGCTGATCGGCTCGCGGCGCTGGCGCAGATTGGCGCTTTGCCGGCGGCCGCCACAGGGCTAGACCCTGGCAAACAGAGCCAGCGATTGCGGCCCGGCGACCTGCCCTGAGCCGGCCGACCGGGTCACATCGCTGACCGTGACGCGATGAGGGATGCGGAATGCTGCCCGTACACGGGGTGCCCTTGCTGATCGCTCTCCTGGTTGGCCTGCTGCTTGGCCTCATCGTAGCAAGCCTGCTGGGGAAAAGTGCTGGCGCGAATTCTGAGACCCCGGCGAGGGCGCAGGTCGACATGTTGTCGGGGATGCTCGTGCTGGGTGCATTCGCCATGGGTGTCTTCGTGACTTACGTCCTGGCGGGGCCCCGGTGAATGCAGGGAAACCGGGGGACTCTCATGCCGCAGGACGCGGGAGCCCGACCTGCAAACCCTGAGATGAAGAAGATATGCGCTAGGGATGCCCAGGCGTCCAGTCCCTGAAGCGACGACAACCCATATTAAGGTTCAACGTGTGATGAAGCAGCATTTAGGCAGTTTGCGAGAGCAAAAAGCACTCCGTAGCAGGATTTGGAAAGGACACAATCTGTGAATGTCAAGAATCAAAGCCGTGTTGCCGGCGTCGTGGGTATGGTATCTGCAGGACTTTGGCTGGTCGCGCTCATTGTTGAGTATCGCTTCGGTTTGCAGCCACCTGGCGATGGCAGTATGTTGTACTTTGCCAATCAGATCATGTTTCTTTATCGCCCTGCGGGTTATTTGATGATGCTCTTGGGACTGTGGAGGTCGAAAGCGGCAGGCGATGGCATGTTTGGGAAAGTCTCCCTGGGCATGTTTATTGCGGGGCTGGCTTCGCTACTCATCGCTCAGATTGCGCAATGGTTGACGAAAAACCCCGATTTCTTCCTCTACCCTGTTGGAGGGCTACTGCAGCTTCTCGGTGGACTTCTGACAGGGATTGCTGTGATCACTGCCAAACGCTGGAATGGCTGGCAGAGATTCGCTCCACTGTTGCAGGGATTGTACTACCTGATCGCGCTCTTTGTTCCCATCGCAATTTCGAATCAATCTCCAACTCAGCTCGGAGAGTCGATCTGGCAAGTAACATGGTTCATCACAAGCCTGGCGCTTTTTACGAAATCAAGCAACCAGTATTAGCCCGCCTAAAGCTATCAGATGCTCAAGGAAGTAGCTAGATGTTACAGGTTGCACATAGTGTTGTGATAGACAAGCCAAATGAATGCTTTGATGCTGAAACGCACGCTGCCTGTTCCTCATACGGCGCCGGTCAGCCGGGGAACTGCTAAGCCCTGGCATAGCCTCACGGTCGAGGCGGTCTTGAGCGAGTTGGACGTCCAGACCGGTGGGCTCACACGGCTGAGGCGGACACGAGACTTGAGCGGTTCGGCCGCAACGAGATCGCGCGGCGCAAGCCGATCTCGCCGCTGCGCCTATTCCTCAAGCAGTTCGCCAACTTCTTCGTGTTGGTGTTGCTGTTTGCGGCGGCTTGGCCTACGCAGTCAGCTTCCTGCCGGGTGAGACTGACCGGCGACTGACCGCTTTCTTCATCCTGGGTATCATCGCCATCAGCGTGCTGCTCGGTTTCTTCGAGGAGTTCCGGGCGCAGAAGTAGCTGGATGCGCTGGATAAGCTGCTGGTCTTCAAAGCCATGGTCCTGCGCGATGGCGTCGCGGCACCAGGTGGATGCCGCCGAGATCGTGCCCGGCGACATCCTGGTGCTGGCGCAAGGGCAGAAGGTACCGGCCGACGCGCGGGTGATCGAAGCCCACAGCTTGCGCGCCGATGAGTCGGCGCTGACCGGCGAGAGCGTCGCGGTCCGACAAGTCGCCGGCATCGGTCGCCCCCGACGCCGTTCTGGCCGAGCGCACGAGCATGATCTACGGCTCGACCTACATCACACACGGCACGGGCTGGCGGTCGCCGTGCAGACGGGCATGGCGACCGAGGTGGGCCAAAATCGCCGGCACGCTGCAGCAGATGGCCGAGCGCCCCACGCCGTTCCAGGTGGAAGTGCGGAAAGATGGCGCGGCAGATGACCGATGATCGTCGGCGTCCTGGCCGTCGCTGGTCGCCGTTATCCTGCTGCTTTCTGCTGCATGAGCCGCCGATGGATGTGGCGCTCAACACGCTCGAGCCTGGCGGTCGCGACCATGCCCGAAAGCCTGCCATCGTGCTGACGTTCGCGCTGGCCCTCGGGCGCGCGTCAGATGGCTGCGCGGCAAGGCGGTGGTGCGGCGCCTGTCGGTGGTCGAATCGCTGGGCTCGGTGGACACCATCTGCACCGACAAGACCGGCACGCTGACGCAGAACGTCATGACGGTGCAAGGCTTATGCTCGCGGATGGCCAGGTCGTACCAGCGCCGCAGGGCCAGCTGTCGGATGAGCCGCTCGCCGACGTCGCTGCGGGCGGGCGTCTGTGCAACGAGGCGACGGTCGAGGACCGGCGGCACGCGCAAGATCATCGGCGACCCGGTGGATACGGCGCATGCTGCGCTGCGGCGCAGGCTGGCCGGGCTGGATGTCGCAGGCGATACGAGCAAGCTTGCCCGAAGGTGGACGAAATCCCATTCAGCTCCGAACGGAAGATGATGACGACGATTCATCAGCACGATGGACGGCTGGCTCGCCTACACCAAGGGCGCACCCGAGGCGATACTGGCACGCTGCACATCGCTGTCAGCGGGATGGCCGCGAATGCGGATCCTGCATGACGCGCATTGCCGGCGCGCAGTCCGCCAGGTCGATAGGTCAACATGGAAAGCGCTGGTATGTACGTGCTGGCACTGGCCACAAAGAGATTGCCCGGGTCGGTGCGCCGGAGACATGTCGAACAGGGGCTGACCTTCCTGGGTCTGCAGGCGCTGATGGATCCGCCGCGACCCGAGCCGCAGACGGCCATCGCCGCAGGCGCAGGACGCAGGCATCCGCGTGGTGATGATCACAGGCGACAACGCGCTCACGGCCAGCGCCGATCGGCCGGCCAGCCTGGGAATCGGCGAGCGACGCGGTCGAAGCGCACGAGACTGGACGGAACTGGCTCACGCGCGGCGCTCCAGGAACGAATGAAGACGATGGATATCGTGGCGCGCGCCACACCGCAGATCAAGCAGCGGGTGCTGCAGGCCCTGCAGGACGACGGTCACTTTGTCGCATGACAGGCGACGGGGTGAACGACGCGACCGCGCTGAAGCAATCCGACGTGGGCGTGGCGATGGGTCTACGCGGGCACGGACATCGCCAAGGAATCGGCAGCGATGGTGCTGCTGGACGACAACTTCTCCACGATCGTGGCGGCGGTCGAGGAAGGCCGGCGCATCTTCGACAACATCCGCAAGTTCACCAACTACCTGCTCAGCACCAGCCTCGGTGAAGTTGTCGTTGTGCTGGCGCTCTCGGTGGCGGGCTACTTCCCGCTCTCGGCGACGATGCTGCTGTGGGTCAACGTGGTGACGGACCTGATCCCGGCCAGCGCGCTGGCCGGCCGACCCGGCCGTGCCGCATGTGATGAAACGCCGGCCGCGGCATCACGACGAGCCGATGCTGAACAAGGCCATCTATGCCACGATCGCCGGAAGCATGTTCCGCACGCTGATCGCCTACTGGCTGATCTTCTGGGCAGGCCTCCAGGCTGGGCGGCGTCGACCTATGCGCGCACCATGCTCTTCACCAGCATCGTGCTGCACGCGTTCACGCGCGTGATGGTGGTGCGGCAGATGGACACCCTGTCGATCTGGTCAAACTCGCGCGCTGCTCTGGAGCTATGCGGTCGCGGTCGGGCTGCAACTGCTCGCGCATCTACACACCTCTGGCGCGACCTGTTCGGCATCGTGCCGCTGGACTGGCGCGCGTGGGCGGTGATGGTGCCGGTGGTCGCAGGCTCGTCTCTGGCAGGGGCATCTACATGACGCGCTGGATCCTGAAGCTAGTGCCATTATGGGAGAGCTGATATGAACCTTCTGCTGAACCATGCTCCCGGTCCGGCTTCATATGAAAACATCTTAGCAGGTAACACATGGTTCGTGGCGCATTCAGTCGGCATTAGCCCAAGAGAGCGCCAAGGCGGGTGTCATGTCGTCAAAGGCGCGATCGACGGCATCCAGCAGGCATTGCAGCGAGCCGTACAAGCGATTGGCGGCGATCTGGCCCTTGAAGTCGTAACCAAATGTTCTCGACCGGATTGAGATGTGAGCAGTACTTCGGCAAGTAGAACACCTGGAGCCGGGGGTGCTCGGCCAACCAGTCTTTGACCACGTCTATGGAAATCGATCACGCGCCAAATCCACGTGCGCGCCGCGAGGACCGCCGTCGTCCACCCGGAACGCCGGCGGTCCCCGCGTCTGTTGACCCGGGTGCTACCCGACAGACACGGTCGCGGTAAGCGGCGTGTTGTCGCTGGAGTTGCCGACGTACACCCGGTAATCGCCGGGCTTCACGACGAAGCCGCGGGAGCAGTAGTCCCACACGGACAGCGGGTGGTTGGTCGCCGCCGGGTCGATGACGATGCTGACCCGCTGCGACTCACCCGGTTCAAGGCTGACCTTCTTGAAGCCGACGAGTCGCTTCGGCGGCTGGCCCTCGACGGGGATTCCCAGGTAGACCTGCCCGACCTCGGCGCCCACGACCGACCCGGTGTTGGTCAACGTGAACTCCACCCGGATAGGCGCGATCGGCGCGACGGCGCCCTGCGCCGCTCCGTAAGTGGCGGTCGGGCTGACGGCGGCCATCTTTTGGACGGCGGCCGTCCGTTGGACGGCTAGGTCCGAAATCTCGAACGTGGTGTACGACAGTCCGAAGCCGAACGGGAACAGCGGCTTGATGCCCTGGGACTGGAACCAGCGGTAGCCGACCTGGCGGCCCTCCGTGTAGCGGATGACCGGGAAGCCGCCACCCTCGTCGGTGCCGGGGTAGCGAACCGGGTCGTTGTAGTAAAGTGTGTCCTTCTCGGATGCCGGGTAGGTGGTCGGGACCTTGCCCCCGGGGTTCACGATACCGAACAGCAGGTCAGCGACGACGTGGCCGTCCTCCGTGCCCTGGTTCCACGCCTCGAGGATGGCCGGCGCCTTGTCGATCCACGGCATGAGCACCGGGGAGCTGTCCTTCAGCACGACCACGGTCCTGTCGTTGAGTCCGAGCAGCGCGTCGAGCATCCGGTTCTGGCCGTTGAACAGGTCCCCGCTCGGGCGGTCGACACCCTCGGTGGCGACGACGCCGGCCATGAGGATGACGGTATCAGCCGCCTTGACGGCGGCCTTGGCCGCGTCCAGGTTCGACAGGTCGTTGGCGACGGTGACCTTGCTGACGGTGGCGTCCGAGCAGAGGTCACGCAGCACGTCTTGCATGCCCTCGACCGGCGGGACCGTGTACAGCGGGGTGACCTTCGAGGAGCCGCCACCGCCCTGGCAGGCGTCGTCGACGTAGTCGGCCTGGCCGACGATGAGGACCTTGCCGGCCGTCCTGGGGTCCAGAGGCAGGAGCCCGCCCTCGTTCTTCAGCAGCACGGCGAGCTGCTCGCCGATCTTGCGGGAGATGGCGCCGTGGCCCCTGGCATCGATCACGCCCGGGTTGTACGGGTGCTCGAAATGGCCGAAGCGGAACATCTGCGTGAAGCGACGCACCAGCGCCCGGTTGACCGTCTGGATCTCCAGGCTCGTGTCCCGAAGGGCGGCCTTCACGGTGTCGTCGCTGCACCACTTGGCATCGGGCATCTCGTGGTCCATGCCAGCATTCAGCGACGCAGCGCACGAACGGCAGGACCAAAAGTCGGACTGCACGTACCCCTCGAAGCCCCACTCCTCGCGCAGGATGTTCGTCAGGGTGTAGCGGTTCTCGGTCGCATAGGTGCCGCGCACCCGGTTGTAGGCGCTCATCACCGCGGCAAGCCTGGCATCCTTGACCACCATCTCGAACGGCAGCAGGTAGATCTCGCGCAGCACGTCCTCGTCCACCTCGACACTGGTGCGGAAGCGCTCGTACTCCTGGTCATTGACCACGTAGTGCTTGGCCATGGCGATCACGTCATGGGACCTGGATCGCTTTGGTGACCTCGACGCCCATGACGCCCGACAGGTAGGGATCCTCGGAGAAGTACTCGAAATTGCGGCCGGCGATTGCGGTGCGCTCGA
Organism: uncultured Chloroflexia bacterium; assembly: GCA_963774265.1. Classification (GTDB taxonomy): domain Bacteria; phylum Chloroflexota; class Anaerolineae; order CG2-30-64-16; family CG2-30-64-16; genus JALOOB01. The sequence continues at coordinate 534,145 of CAVZDU010000002.1, forward strand.
TGCACACACCCGGGCCTTCGAGCACGTGCTGGCCCAGGGTCGCGGTCTCCGAGCCGATCAGGTCGCCGTACGTGTAGGCCAGCTCCGGGTCGAAACCAGCGGCCAGTGCGATCGCCATCGGCAGGCTCGTCGCGGGCGGGCTGGGCGTCCCGTCGCCCATCCCGACGCCCACAGGGCCGTTAGTGATGCGGAAGCGCGGGATGCCGAGCTCCTCGATGGCCTTGACGTGACGCTCGATCCGGATCTGGGCCGCGAGCCGGTCCATCTCCTCCTTCGTCGTCGCCTGCGCGGACAAGCCGTAGATGTCGATCGTCTCCATGTTGCCATGCAGCTGCTGGATCTTTTGCTCCAGCGTCATGGCGGCAACGAGCTTTTCGGCGCGCTCACGTGGGGACAGGGACTTGTCCATCCACGGGAACGAACCAGTGTCCTGGGTGGTTTCCGGGCTCATAGTCGGATCTCCTCTGCGCGGCCAAGCGGATTGATGACAAGGCAATGGTACGTTCTGAACCTGACTGGGATCACACGTATCGGGGCTGCTGCGATGATCCTGTCCTGGATTGCATGTTACGCATATTGGCGGTGCGTGCCTATGATCTATGTCATGTGAAGAGCACCATTCAGCTCGCATAGGGAATGCAGTAGGACACGGTGGATCTGTATTTCATCCTGCAGCAGGCATCCCTGGATCAGCATATGGCACAGCCTCCTCCCCTTCCTGCATCTCCTCCGATATCACAGGCGTCAGCCAGGTGCCGCCATCGGGGACAACCAAGGCGCCAGCCGCTTCCGGCCCCCATGTCCCGGCCGGGTAGTTGGGGAAGTCGATCTGCGGCACCGTATCCCACACATTGAGGATCGGTGTCACCAAGGACCACGCCGCGTCGATCTGGTCTGCGCGCATGAACAAGGTGGCGTCTCCGCGCATCACATCCAGCAGGAGCGTCTCATAGGCTTCGGGTGGATCTGCCCTAAACGTCTCGCGGTACGAGAAGTGCATCTGCACCGGGCTCAAGCGCAACGTGGGGCCGGGCTGCTTGGCCTGGAAGCGCTGCATAATCCCCTCCTCGGGTTGAATGCGGATCAACAGGCGGTTCGGCTGCCAATCTGACACCGCTGATGGTGGAAATGATTGGTGCGGCACGGGCCGGAACTGGATGCTGATCTCCGACACCCGGGCCGGCAGACGCTTGCCCGTCCGCAGATAAAACGGCACGTCCTGCCAGCGCCAGTTATCCACATATAGCTTCAGCGCGGCGTAGGTCTCGGTGAACGAGTCGGGGGACACACCCGGCTCATCCCGGTAAGCCGGCACCTTCTGGCCATACAGCCAACCCGCGCCGTACTGGCCGCGCACCGCGAACTCGCGCACCTGTTCCTCACGAATGGAACGGATGGCACGCAGGACATCTGCCTTCTTGTTGCGGACCTCGTCAGCGTCAAAAGAGACCACGGGTTCCATGGCCACGTAACACAGTAGTTGCAGCAGGTGATTCTGCACCATATCACGCAAGGCGCCGGCATGGTCGTAGTAGCCGCCGCGGTGCTCGACCCCAACCTCTTCAGCTACGGTGATTTGCACATTATTGATGTAGCGCCGGTCCCAGATGGGCTCGTAAAGGGCATTGGCGAACCGGAAAGCCAGAATGTTCTGCACCGTCTCCTTGCCCAGGTAATGGTCGATGCGATAGAGCTGTGACTCCTCGAAGACCTTTCTTAGCATTGTTGTGAGCGCATTGGCTGACGCCAGATCGTGCCCGTACGGCTTCTCGACCACGATGCGGGTACTCTCATGGTCCCTCGTTAGCCTGGCTCCACTTAGCCCATTGACAATGATCTCGATCACCATGGGAGGGACCGCCAGGTAGAAGACGACATCTGCGTGCGTGTTCCATTCCTTCTCCTGGTCGGCCAGGCGTTTCGCCAGCTCTTTGTGCACGGCTGGACCGCCGAGATCGCCGCAGATGTATGAGATGCAAGGCGCCATTGCATTCCATACCTGGTCTTCGGCCTTACCCCGCCGCGAGAACCGGTCCACGCCGTCGCGCAAGCGCTGGTGGAACTCGTCCTCGCGCAGTTCTTTTTGGTCTACGCCGATGACGGCAAACTGTTCCGGCAGCCACTTGTCCAGATATAGGTTGTAGAGCGCCGGCAGCAGCTTGCGCCAGGTCAGGTCGCCGGCCGCACCGAAAATGACCAACACGGTTGGCCCGGGGTGACTGTGCTCATCCATACGTGCGCCTCCCGGCCGTCCCTTCACAGCAACTGCAGTGAGGGAGTGTTCATTGCTTAGCATAGACTACCTCTTTCTATCCGGCATTCCAGCACTAGAGTCTGAATCATCCCTCGAGCAGCAGTGTCTCAGGATCCTCGATCAGTTCTTTCACACGCACCAGGAACTGGACCGCCTCCCGGCCGTCCACGATGCGGTGATCATAGCTGAGTGCGATGTACATCATAGGGCGGATGACGACCTGCCCATCTGCAGCCACCGGCCGGTCCTCGATCTTGTGCAGGCCCAGGATGCCTACCTGGGGCGGGTTGAGGATCGGCGTGCTCAGCAAGGACCCGAAGACGCCGCCATTGGTGAGGGTAAAGGTGCCGCCGCGCAGGTCCTCGACTGAAAGCGTGCCTTCGCTGACCTTGCGAACGTAGTCCTTGATAGCCTGCTCGATCTCTGCAAAAGACATGCGGTCCGCGTCACGGAGAACAGGCACTACTAACCCCTCTTCGGCCCCGACCGCGATGCCGATATCGTAGTAGTGCTTGAGGACGATCTCGTCACCCTGGATCTCGGCGTTAAGGCGCGGGTAGCTCTTGAGCGCGCCGATGCTCGCCTTGACGAAGAAAGACATGAAGCCGAGGTTCACGCCGTGGCGTTCTTTGAAGGACTCCTTCCGCCGGCCGCGGATCGCGATCACGGCACCCATATCTATCTCGTTGAAGGTCGTTAGTATGGCGGCGGTGTGCTGCGCCTCCAGAAGACGGCGAGCGACGGTCTGGCGGCGGCGCGACATGCGTACGCGCTCTTCGCGGCCACCTTGGGACGGCGAGGCGATGACGACCTGGGTTGAGGCCGGGGCTGCGGGCTGCGAGGCCGTCCGAGCCTGACCCAGCGGACCAGACACAGGGGGTGGCTGCGGGGCAGCAACTGTGGCTTGTCCAGGGGGGGTGTCGGTTGAGACTGCTTCCGGGGCCAGGGGACCAGGTTGTTCGAGGTAGTCTTCCACGTCCTGTTTCCTGACCCTGCCTTGCGGTCCACTGCCGTGCACCTGGGACAATTCCACGCCACGGTCCGCAGCGAGGCGCCGCGCGACGGGGGTGGCTTTCTCGTCACTTCCCCCATCAACCGGGACCGCCACGGTTTCCGCCGCGGCCGGGGCCTTCGTTTCATCGCCGTGCCCGGCGGGCTCTCCGGATTCCTCGATCGTGCCCAGGACATCCCCGATGTGTACGTCGCTGCCGGCAGGTCGCTCGATGTGCGCTAAGACTCCGGCACGTTCGGCAGACACTTCCAGGTTCACCTTATCGGTCTCCAGGTTGACGAGCGGCTCGCCCGCCCGAACAGACTCGCCCTCCGTCTTCAGCCACTCGCCTACCGTTGCCTCCAACACTGATTCCCCCAATTCGGGCACGACGATCTTGATCAGCATGGTCCCCTCCTCATTACTCTCTCTTGAGCCAGGCCGAATCTTGTGGCGCGACATCTACCTTCGGGTCATAGACCTGTTGGACCAGTGCCGCCTGGTTGACGGCGTGCAGCGCGGATGAGCCCTCTGCCGGGCTCGAGCCCGGCGGGCGCCCAATGTAGCGGAGCGGGCAACGCCCGGCAACGAGCTCCTGCAGGTAAGGTCGCACGTATGTCCATGCGCCCATGTTCTCAGGTTCTTCCTGAACCCAGATCACCTCTTCCAGGTGAGGATAGCCCTCGAGGACCTCACGCAAGGCGTCAATCGGGAAAAGGTAAAGCTGCTCGATCCGGGCAATCGCTACCTCAGGGCTCTCTTCCCGGCGCTGGCTGCTGATCAGGTCCACGTAGACCTTCCCGCTGCACAGGATCAGGCGACGCACGGTGTCGGGGCGCCGGCAAGCCACGTCGTCGTCGATCACCGGCTGCCACTGGCCCTCCGCGAGCTCGCGGAGCGACGACGCTGCGGCTCGGTGGCGCAGGAGGCTCTTGGGTGTCATCACCACCATAGGGAGAGGGTCGATCTCCAGGAGCGCTGCCTGTCGCCGAAGCAGATGGAAGTACTGGGCGGACGGTCGTCGGGAAGGCGATGCGCAGGTTGGTGTCGCCCGTCAATGCCAGGAAACGTTCGAGCCGCCCACCGGAATGATCGGGGCCCTGCCCTTCGTTGGCATGCGGGAGCAACAGAACGAGCGATGGGGTCTGTTCCCATTTGGCGCGACCGGACACGATGAATTCGTCCACCATCACCTGGGCGCCGTTGATGAAATCGCCATACTGCGCTTCCCAGAGCACCAGGCGGCGGGGGGCGGCGACGTTGTAGCCATACTCGAAGCCCACCGCGGCGGCCTCCGACAGTGGGCTATTGTAGATGGCGAAGGCCGCGCGCGCCTGGGGGAGGGCCTGCAACGGTACGTAGGTGGTTCCCTTGTCAGCGTCGTGGTAGACCGCCAGACGTTGGCTGAAGCTCCCGCGCTCGACGTCCTGCCCCGTCAGCCGGATCGGAACGCCATCGGCCAGGATTGAGGCGAAGGCCAGTTCCTCGGCAGTGCCCCAATCAATCACGCGCTCGTTCTCGTCGTCCAGGGCCCGGCGCCGGCGCTGGAGGATGCGTTGAAGCCGGAGACCGAGGTTAAAGCCTTCGGGCAATCTCTCCAGGGAAGAGTTCATCGCCCGCAACTGATCGGCGGGGACGGCAGTGCGAGCCCGACCTGCAACGCCGCGAGGCGGAGGCTGGAGCTGAGGCTCGATCAACACTTCCACGGGCACCAACGCTTCCAGGACCTGCTGCAACTCATCGGTGCTCCGACTGACCAACTCCTCGGGCAGCGACGGAGGCACCAGGCTGCGGTCGACCAGGGTCTGGGCCCAGAGAGCACGGACCGACGGGTGCCCCGCGATCGTTGCGTACATCGCCGGCTGAGTGGAACTCGGATCGTCACCCTCGTTGTGCCCATGGCGTCGGTACCCAATCAGGTCAATGAGGAAGTCCTTACGGAACTGCTGCCGATATGCGAAGGCCAGGCGCGTCGCCTCAAGGCACGCTTCAGGATCATCGGCGTTGACATGAACGATAGGAATATCGAAGCCCTTGGCCAGGTCGCTGGCATACAGAGTACTGCGCTCCTGGGAAGGCGGGGTGGTGAAACCGAGCTGGTTGTTCGTGATGAGATGGATCGTGCCGGAAGTGGTATACCCATGCGAGGCGAGATAAGTTGAGCGTCTCCGCAACCACACCCTGGCCCGAGAACGAAGCGTCGCCGTGAAGCAGGATCGGCAAGGATGCGCATTCGAGGAAGCGCGGCGCGCCGGGTTGGTCCATAGCAGTGGCAGCCGCCCTGGCCATCCCCTCCACGACGGGGTTCACCTGCTCCAGGTGGCTGGGGTTCGGGGGCATGGTCAGCACCAGGTTGACCGGCTCACCGCCCTTGACAGCACGCTGAGCTCCCTTGTGGTACTTGACATCGCCGGTCCAGCCGAGGTCGTCCCGAATGTCGAGATTTTGGCCACGCACCGGGTCCCTGAACTCAGCAAGAATCTCGGCATACGGCTTGTTGAGCAGATGCGCCAGGACATTCAGACGCCCGCGGTGGGCCATGCCGATGAAGATCTTGCAGATGTTGACGTCTGCCGACTCGCCGACCATGTCGTCGAGCATCGGCACCATCATGTCCAGGCCCTCGACGGAAAAACGTGTCTTGCCAGGGAAAACACGATGCAGGAATTGTTCGAAGACCTCCACTCGGGTGAGACGTTCGAGCAGCGCCACCGGATCGATGGGGCTCTGGGGAGGGCGGAACCGGCCCGACTCGGCCGCCTCGCGCAGCCATTCGCGCTCGTCGTAGAGATGGATATGGGCCCAATCGTAGCCGATGTGCGAAGAATAGACGGCGCGTAAGGCCCGGATCGCCTCCAGGGCGTTTGCAGCTCGCTGAGCGAGCGGCCCACCGACCAGCGCCGCCGGCAATCCCCGCAGGTCATCTTCGGTCAAGTCATGGGCAGCGGGGTCCAGGGCAAGGTCGTCCGGAGGCGGACTCCCCAAGGGGTCGAGCCGGGCTGCAAAGTGGCCGTAGGAGCGGATGGCGCGAGCCAGGTTGATGGCCCCCGCAATCTTCTCTATCGGTAAACCTGGGGCGCTGACCGGCGCGCCAGCAGGGACTTCCGCCGCACTAGGCGGCGTCCAGCGTTCGAAAAAAGCCCTTGTCGCGCTGTCTACAGAACCCGGGTCTCGCCGAAAACGGTCGTAGAGCTCGAGGACATAGCCAGCATTCGGTCCGGGAAATTCGCTGTAAATATCCATGACACCATCACAGGGAAATCAAGAAACACCTGCGGGCCCGCTCGCCACTCTTCAGAATAGCACCTGCCACGCACGCAACAACTCTCCGACGCTCCACGCCTGGGCGAAGCAGCCACGCGGTTCAAAGGGTGGATCGCCGTCGAAGATCTCGCTGATGCTTCCCAGGCCATTGTCCGCCAGATGCCGGACCAACGGCAGCAGGAAAGACCTGGCCAACTCGGGCTGCCGGTAGACGCGCAGATGGGCGCTGACAAACGGCCCGATCAGCCAGCTCCAGACTGTGCCCTGGTGATAGGCGGCATCGCGCTCGCGTTGATCGCCACCGTAATGGCCGATAAAGGCCGGATCCTCGCGCGCCAGGCTGCCAGCCCGTGGGACGTAAGCAACTGGCGGGCGCAGGCATCCACCACCTTCCGTTGTTGCTCTTCGTTCAATGGGCTGTGGGGCAACGCTACTGCCAACAACTGGTTGGGGCGCAGCGAAGCGTCAGCCCCGCCCGGCCCATCAATGACGTCATAGCAGGTGTCAGCCGCCTGATTCCAGAAGCGGGCGAAAGCGTGCCGCGCCCGGTTGGCCAGCTCCATGTATGGCTCCGGCGGTCGGCCAAGCCTGGCGGCAAAGACGGCCATCGTCCGCATGGCGTTGTACCAGAGAGCATTGATCTCCACCGGTTTGCCGATCCGAGGCGTGACCACCCAGTCCCCCACTTTGGCATCCATCCAGGTCAACTGCACGCCGTTCTACGCCGGCGTATAGCAGCCCGTCCTCGGGATCCACGTGGATGTGATACCGTGTGCCGCGTTGGTGCCAGGCAACGATTTCCTCCAACACCGGGAACAACTCACGCAGCAAGCCGTCGTCGCCGGTGGCCGCATGGTAGGCGCGGATGGCCTCGAAGTACCAGAGCGTGGCATCGACCGTGTTGTATTCCGGCTGTTCGCCATGGTCGGGGAAGCGATTGGGCAGCATGCCCTGGTCCACGAAGCGTGCGTAGGTGCGAACGATACGCGCTGCGATCTCCGGCCGGCCGGTAACCAGCGTCAGGCCCGGGCAAGCTGATCATCGTGTCACGGCCCCAATCAGCGAACCAGGGATAACCGGCGATGACACTCTGGCCCTCCGGCTCGCCGGCCAGCGGCCGGTGCACGATGAACTGATCGGCTGCCAGGACCAGCTGCCGATGCCAGGCCGGCGACGCGGTCGTGCGGCTGCGCACAATGAGCTGCTGCTCGTAGGCCTGTCGTTCTGCATAGGCGGCCGCGCCGTCCAGGTTCGAGCTCTGGTTCGGTGCTGATCACCAGTGTGACCGAGTCGCCTGGCTCCAACGTTGCGCTGAAACCGCCGGCACATAGGTTATCGTCCAACGGATCCAGCCCTCGGTAGGCTTCGACGCTCAGGAAGATAGTTCCGGTACCATTCAGGCTGGGGCGTAATCTGGGCCCGGTCAGCCAACACATAGAATGGCGTTGCACCCGGAGAAGCAATGATCTGCAGACCCCGGGAAACCGGTCTGACGTCCATGCGCCAGTCGCCCGCGTGGGTGTTGCCATGATGGTCCCGGTAGTTGACGATCGCTTTAGCCCGCAAGGCCAGCGCGGCGCTGGCCCGACGCAAAGTGTACTGCACGTAGGTGGTATTCGCGCCGGGCTGCATCCAGACCTGCTTTTCGAGCAAGGCATCGGCACAGGCAAAAGTCCAGACCGGCGTCGTGCCTTCCAGATGAAAGCGCTCGAGATAGTGGAAGCCCGTCGGTTCAACCACGCCGCCTTGCCAGCGATTGGCATACAAGGCGGTGTCGCTGCCACCATAACTAGCAGTCTCGTCGAGCCTGGTCACGAGCAGGGTGCGTCCCACCGGCGGCTGGAGCGCGGCGATCAGCAGACCGTGGTACCGACGAGTCAGCACCCCGGCAATCGTGCCTGAAGCATAGCCACCGATGCCGTTGGTGACCAGCCATTCTCGCCTGGCGGCCGCTGCCAGATCACCGCAAACGTCACGTCCGAAATCAAGCACTGTCTGTTCCCTTCAGGGTTTGGATTCCCGGGTTGTCCGCTCCTCCCCTTGGTGCTGGATCAACTTGGCGACCAGCGCGGTCCACCCGGTCTGATGACTGGCACCGATGCCCGCTCCGTTATCACCGTGGAAGTATTCATAAAACAGGATGTAGTCGCGCCAATATGGATCGCGTTGGAAAGTGTCCTGCCCGCCAAAGACCGGCCGCTGCCCGTTCTTGTCCCGTAGGAAGATGCGGATGAGCCGGCTTGAAAGTTCATCGGCAATCTGCCCCAGCGTCAGGAGCTGCCCCGAGCCTGTTGGGCACTCGACCTTGAATTCGTCGCCATAGTAGTGATGGAACTGCTGCAGAGACTCGATGATCAGGTAGTTGACCGGAAACCAGACCGGGCCGCGCCAGTTGGAGTTGCCACCAAACAACTCTCCTTGCGATTCGGCCGGCCAATACCGGACCACATGGCGAACTCCACCCATTTCGAAAACATAAGGATGCTGGGCATAGACGCTAGAGAGCGCCCGCACACCATGGGGCGACAGAAACTCGCTGTCGTCCAGCATGCGGCGCAGCACGCCCTTCATACGGTGCCCACGCAGGATCGCCAGCAACCGTCGCTCGCCAACCCCCGGCTCATCCCAGCGCGAGACCAGTTTGGCCAGGTGTGGGCGGTGCTCGAGGAACCATTCCATGTGCCTCTTGAAGTCAGGTAGGGCATCCAGCACCGTCGGCTCGATGGTCATTACCGCGAAGAGTGGGATCAATCCCACCATCGAGCGCAGCGTGATTTGCTGGCTGACCCCCTGTCCGCAATGTAACACATCATAGAAGAAGTCATCGTGATCGTCCCAAAGGGCGATGCCCTCGCCGGCAACATGGTTCATGGCTGCCGCGATATACAGAAAGTGCTCGAAGAACTTGGTGGCCATATCCTCATAGGTGCGGTCGTGGACGGCCAGCTCCAGGGCGATGGTCAGCATGTTCAGGCAGAACATGCCCATCCAGGCCGTTCCATCGCTCTGTTCCAGGTGACCGCCGTCAGGAAGCGGCGCACCACGATCGAACACCCCGATGTTGTCGAGTCCCAGGAAACCACCCTGGAAGATGTTCCGCCCTTCGAAGTCCTTGCGGTTGACCCACCACATGAAGTTCATCAGGAGCTTGTGGAACATCCGCTCCAGGAACTGGAGGTCGCGCACCCCGTGGCGCTTCTGCTGGATCTCGTAAACGCGCCAGGCAGCCCAGGCCTGAACCGGCGGGTTGACGTCTCCAAAGCTCCACTCGTACGCGGGCATCTGACCATTCGGATGCTGATACCACTCGCGGCCCATGAGCATGAGCTGGCTCTTGGCATATTCGGGATCGATGCTGGCCAGGGCGACGCAGTGGAAGGCAAGATCCCAGGCTGCGAGCCAGGGGAACTCCCACTTATCGGGCACGGAGATGATATCCGCCGAGTTGAAATGGACCCACTCATGATTGCGCCCGAGATCGCGCCCGAGAGGCGGCGCCGGCTGACCCGGATCGCCCCGCAGCCATTGGTCCACGTTATAGTGGTAGAATTGCTTGGACCACAACAGTCCGGCGAATGCTTGCCGTTGCACCCTGCGCTCATCTTCATTCAAAGCGGGCGGCTGGAGTGCGGCGTAATATTCGTCCGCCTCTCGCCGGCGACAGGCAAAGATCGAATCATAGTCGGCGAATGGATCGCGCAGCGAGACTTGAGGCGTCAGCACAGTCGATGTCTGAGCGCCGGTTGGATGCCCGCTGTTCGCAGTTGATATGAGCCGCAGGCGAATGATGGCCGTCGCCCCGGCATCCTGAACGCACTCGTATTGGGCGGCGGCCTTTGTTCCCGCACCTTCCGGATTCACCGACGCGCTATCCCCGCCAATTATATAGGCATGGAAGGCGTCCTTGACGTAAGGTGTTTCATTGCGCACGCCATCGAGACGCTGGAAATTGGTTTCGTTATCCGTGAAGAGGAGCTCACGCGCGCCCTGGCAAAAGAGGCGGTAATCGCCCAGAGAGGGATGGCTCGCTCGAACGACCAGGCATCCGGAACCGGCTTTTTCAGGCGTCCTCCCCACCTCGCCGGGTATCCCCTGATGCAGATCGGGGCGGACGCCCGTGCGGTCCCAAGACCAGGTGTTGCGAAACCAGAGGGTGGGCAGCAGGTGCAAGGTTGCCTCCGCCGGCCCCCGATTGACGGCACTGATGCGGATGAGAATATCCTCCGGCGCAGCCTTGGCATATTCCACGAAGACGTCGAAGTAGCGGTTCTCGGCAAACACGCCCGTGTCGAGCAGTTCGAACTCGGGCTCCTGCTTCGATCGGCGGTCGTTCTCGGTGACAAGCTGGCTGTAAGGATACGCCGCTTGTGGGTATTTGTAGAGGACCTGCATGTAGCTGTGGGTCGGCGTGTTGTCGAGATAAAAGTAGTATTCCTTGAGGTCCTCCCCGTGGTTGCCTTGCGCGTTGGTGAGACCGAACAGGCGTTCCTTGAGGATGGGGTCCTGGCCATTCCACAGGGCCAGGGCGAAGCAGAGCTGCTGCTGGCTGTCGGAGATCCCGGCCAGTCCGTCCTCGTTCCAACGGTAGGCCCGTGAGCGCGCGTGGTCGTGCGGAAGATACTCCCAGGCGGCGCCGTCGGCGCTGTAGTCTTCACGCACCGTGCCCCAGGCGCGCTCGCTCAGATAGGGCCCCCATTTCTTCCAATCAGCCCGGGCCGCCTGATGCTCGGCCAGGCGCTGTTCTTCGGCTATGTCGGCCATTTTCGGGTCTCACCATGACGAATCCGGCCGATTGCTCGGCCCGTGTCGTCGGTATCTGAGTGATCCTGGTCTCCTCCGAGGATTGCCGGCCGGAGACCCGGTAGACGACCCCCAGTCGATAATACAACCATACACCCCGTTCCTGCACGGTTCAGGAACCTGACTCGCCGTGCCAGGCGGTCAAGACACCGCCTGTAGATCTACCCGTCCGAACTCAGGTCCGGACCTCAGTTTTGCCGTTTGCGCTTTCCTTCTGCTGAGAGTAGGATATACCACAAATTCGCTCGTTAAGCACGGTGACGCCGCCACAAGGAGAAACAGATGACCTTCTCTCCCACCGGTCCTGGGTTCTTCGGCACGACGGCCACCTTCCGCTCCGATGCCACGCTTGTCTTGATGCTCTTCACAGCCATTTTGTTCACCATCGGGTGGCGCCTCGCCGCTAACAAGCGCTACGAAGCGCATCGTTGGGTGCAGACTGTCGCAGTGGCTCTGAACACCCTCGGCATCCTGGTCACGATGATCGGCTCGTTCCTGTCCAGCATTCTTCCCGGCATCCCGAACAAGCTGCTTGAAGGCTCCTACGGCATCACGACGGTGCATGCGCTCGTGGGGCTGACCGCCATGCTTCTGGGCGTGTTCGTTGTCTTGCGAGCAAACAACCTCGTGCCAAACAGCCTGCGCTTCAAGGATTACACGCGAGTCATGCGGATCTCCTACGCGCTTTACATGTTGGCGACGCTCGGCGGAATCGTCGTCTACGTCGTCGTGTTCGTTTTTCACATCTAGGGATTCCCCATGTTGCTACAAATCATCTTCGCAGGTTGTTCGTTGGTGTTGACCTTCCTCTTCTTCCTCTATGGCTTCAATCACTACTACTTGCTCGCAGCCGCGCGTAGATACAAGTCACCTGTCCTGACCGGCACCGCCGGTCGCAGGCCATCGGTTTCAATCCACTTGCCCGTCTACAACGAGAAGTACGTCATTCGCCGGCTGGTGGCCGCGTGCGCACGCATGGCCGAGGCGTACGGTCGTGCCGAAGTGAACATCCTGATCATCGACGACTCGGACGATGACACGGTGGCGGAGATCGATGATGTGACGGCCGAATACCTGGCCAAGGGTTTCCGCATCGGGGTTCTGCGCCGCGAAAGCAGGCAAGGATTCAAGGCGGGCGGCCTGCAGAGGGCGCTCGAACAAACGGAGGACGAGTTCGTCGTCGTCTTCGATGCCGACTTCATCCCCTCAGCAGACTTCCTCATGTGCACCCTGCCATATTTTGTCCAGGATGAGCGGCTAGGCATCATCCAGACCCGCTGGGCCCATCTCAACCGGGATTACAACTTCCTGACCAGGTCGATCGCGGTTGGCATCGACGTCCACTTTTTTATCGAACAGGCCGGCCGGTTTGCTGCCGGGTGCTTCCAGAATTTCAACGGCAGCGGCGGCGTGCTCAGAACAAAGGCGTTGGTGGAGGCGGGCGGCTGGCAAGCAGACACACTGGCCGAGGACCTGGATGTGAGCTACCGGATTCAGCTAAAGGGGTATCAGTTTTTGTATCTGCGCGACCTGCCCAGTCCTGGCGAGATCCCACCCACGGTCCCGAGCTTCAAAAAACAGCAGGGCCGCTGGGCATGCGGCTCCCTGCGGACGGCGCGCAAGATCCTGCCGGCGCTCCTGGCAGACCGCAGCCTCGGCTTCAAGAAGCGCCTGGAGGCGTTCATCCATCTCACTGGCTACCTGGTTCACCCCTTGATGTTCGGCTCCTTCGTGCTGGCTTGTTTGGGGACCCTGTTCCACATCTACACTTTTCGCATCGCACTCTCCGTCTCGCCCCTGTCGCCCGGTGTCAACGCGGAGACGACGCGAGCCACCGCCGCTCTCTTGTTCCAGAACCTGCCCTGGGTGTTGCTGGGCCTGATGATCGTTCTGTGCACGATTGCGGTCTGGATCACGCCAGTGGCAGCGCTGAGAACACAAGGCTTCTCGGCGTCACAAAACGCAGCGAACCTCGTGGTCCTGTTTTTGCTCGGCTGCGGCATAAGCCTGAACAACACGATCGAAGCCGGCAAGGCCCTGCTCACGAACCGCGACTGGGCATTCCGGCGCACTCCGAAATACGCCATCCGCCACAGCCAGGAAGGGTGGCGCGAAAAGCGCTACCAGGTGCCGTTGGACTCTGTGTGCTTCCTCGAGTTGGCCTGTGTGGGCCTGGGAGCCTTCGCGATCGGCGATGCTGTCAGCGACGCCAACTACGGCGTACTGGTGATCCTGGTCCCCTATGTCGCCGCCTACCTCTTCGTCGCGCTGCTCACCATCCGTCAGAGTCGACGCGGCCAGGGCGCGTGATATGGCGCGCCCGCTGAACCCTCCCGGGGGCGCCAGCGTCCGGGCTCTTACGAGGCAGAACCGGGCGATCCTGCTCCTGAGCATCGCACTCCAGCTTGTCCTGGGGCTGCTCTTCGGGCACAACTACGACATGCGAATCTTCATGGCCACAGGCTATCTCGTCGACACCGGCCAGAACCCGTACGTCGCCCAGGACCTTACGGCCGTGTTTCACAACAGCTCTTTCCAGGGGATGACCTCGGTAGGCTATCCGCCGCCCTGGCCTCTCGTGCTGGGGTTCCTCTACCGTCTCGTCTACGCCAACATCCCCCAACTTCTCGTCTACAATCTCGCGATCAAGCTCCCCGTGATCGCAGCCAACATCTGCCTGGCCTACCTGGTGTACCTGATCCTGAATCACATGGGCGCGTCCGCGGCCGTGTCTCGCCGGGCCTGGGTCTTCCTGCTACTCAATCCCTTTCTTCTGTTCTTCGCCAGCGCCTGGGGGCAGTTCGATTCGATCGTGGCTCTGCTGTCGCTGCTGAGCTTGATCCTTCTCCATGCAGGCAGGCCGGGCCGCTCCGCCGTCTTGCTCGCCCTGGCGATTTCCTTCAAGCCGACCGCGCTCCCCCTGGTCTTGGTAGCCCTCGTGGTCCTGCTGGGCCGGCCAGTCGGACCGCTGTTACGCTATTTGGCAGTGTTCCTCGCTGGCATGCTCGTGTTTTGCGTCGCTCCTTTCGTGATCTTCGGCTGGGATCCCACCCCGATCCTTACGCATTGGAATGCGCATTTCACCGTGGCCGGAGCCATGTCCTTCATGACCTTCTTCGAGCTTCTGCGCAACTCCTACCAATTGCCCGGGAATTGGTGGCTGCTGGGTCTGGCCTGGATTCCGGCCCTGGCGATCGGCGCCTTGGCACTCAGGCCCGGGTCAGCCGGGTTTGCGAACCTTCTCAAGAAGAGTCTCGCGCTGATCCTGGTGTTCTTTCTCACCCGGACCTGGTTGTCCGAGCCGAACGTCATCCTGATCCTGCCCTTGGTGCTGATCCTGACCTCGATCGGCGAGCTGGACCGGCGTGCCCTCGCCGCCGTCTGGATCTTGCCCCTGCTGTTCACGATTCTCAATGCCTCGCCGCCCCAGCTGCTCTTTCCCAGTTTCCCCGAGGCCATGGTAAGAGTGCTGGCGGTTGGCGAGGAGTTTCGCACTGCCAGGCTGATCGCCAGGATCGTCTTGGTGATCCTATGGCAAGTGGCAGGGTGGTGGATTGTCATCACCTGCTTCAAGAGAGATCGGGCTGCATCGAGCGGGGTGCGGGCTTGATCGAGATTCGCGCGAGCGAGGGAAGTTGCTCTCATGGAGATTGACCTTCCGGTCTCGCCGGGGCTCGCGCTGAGGATCGACAAGACCGCCGGCAGCCAAGGCACCTATCCAACCTCGCGGCTGCAAAAGGGGTTGCTGCTGGTTCACAACGGCGAGGAGTTGGCCGAGGAGGCTGTCGGCTTTGGCGTGCCCGTGCTCAAGCGCGGGCTGCAGACCATTTTCCCGGGCGACGTCGAGCTGGCCCTGCGGCGCAGCGGGCCGGTTGCTGAGATCACTGCCATCTACGTCGCTCAACCTGGAGGAGAAAGTCGCCAGGCCGGGACGCGGAACGGTCAACAACACCTCGCTCTACGCAATCAAGGACCGCCTCGCCGCACTCATCCGTGCGCTGTCCCTCCTGCGCGGCCCGCTGACGGCCGCATCGAGCGGCTTGCGCCGGCTGTTCGGCTGGGAGACGACCTACGAGGCAGCGGGGTTCTGCACGCAGTTGCAGGTGATCTACACCGTCGACGGGGCCACGGGCACGATCAACGTCCAGGTCGATACGACCGACCTGCTCCGGGAGGGCGTCACGGAAGTGGCGATGATGAACGAGCAAGGAGGTCACCACTTCGACGAGTACCGGGACTCTCTCGGCGACCTCCTTCGCGGGCACGAGATCGGCTGCTGGGACGAGGTAGACGCCGAAGAGGCCTCCTTCGTGAGCACTGCCCACGGCCTGGCCTTCACCCTCGGGCAGGTGCCAGGGGCGCGGCTGTTCCGGGGCCGAGAGTTGATCGGCTCCCGCCTGGCCTGGTCCGGTTTTGGCTATTCCTTCTCGCCGGCACTCGGGACGTTCAGCTATGATCTGAGCATCGGAAGGACGCCATGACCTCGGTATTGCTCATCTACCCCTATTTCAAACCCCGCCGCGATCGCTCCGTCTTTCGGTTTCCGCCACTCGGGATCAGTTACGTGGCCGCCAGCCTGCGCGAAGCGGGCCACGAGGTCGACCTGCTGGATTGCACCTTCTTGCAGACGCAATGACGCGCTGGAGCAGAGCCTGGCGGCACGGGCGGAGGTGGTCGGCATCTACTGCATGTCGACCATGCTCGAGGATGCTCTGTGGTTCGCCGCGGCCCTGCGTGACCACTGCCAGCTCCTCGTCGCCGGAGGCCCGCTGCCCACCTGCGACCCCGCGCCCTTCCTTGGACCATTTGACATCGTCGTGCGTGGCGAGGGGGAACAGACCATGGTCGAGCTTCTCCGCGCGTACGGCGGGAGATTCGACTTGGGCGCCGTGCCGGGCATCGTGTACCGCAAGGCGTTATCCGTGGGGACGAAGGGTGAAGAGGGGTTTGCGGCGACCGCGGACCGGCCGTTGGCGAAGGATCTGGACCGCATGCCTTTCCCCGCGCGCCAGTTGCTCCCCAACGACGCCTACATTCGGCACGGCAGGAAAAGATACGGCTACTCGATCACCACCGTCATGAGCACCCGCGGATGCCCTTTTCGCTGCGAGTTTTGCAGCAATGTGATCTTCGGCGGCTCTTACCGGGAGCGGTCGGCGCAGAATGTGGTCGATGAGATCGAAGCAGCGCTCCGGCTCGGGTACGATCGCATCTCGTTCGCCGACGATGTGTTCACCTGAACGCTCGCCGGGTGGTCGAGGTCTGCGACGAGATCAAGCGCCGCGGGCTCCGCTTCCAGTGGGAGTGCCTGGGCCGGGTGGATGCGCTGGATGCGCCGCTCGCCCGGGAGATGAAGGAGGCCGGCTGCGCCAGGGTGTTCTTCGGCATCGAGTCCGGGAACGATCAGATCCTGAAGCTCATGAACAAGAAGATCACCAGTGCGGCAGGCGCGCAGCGCGGTGGAGGCTGCCCATCGGGCGGGGCTGCAGGTCGGGGCGTTCTTCATCCTCTTCTACCCAGGGGAGACCGATGACACGGTGATCGAAACCCTGCGCTTCGCCACATCGCTCCCCCTGGACTATCTCGGCCTGACGATGCCCTATCCTCTGCCGGGAACGGCTCTGCGCGAACGGGTCAAGGGCCGGGCGGCCCCTGCAACTCGGCGTCGTGCGACGAGTCTGCTCGAAGACCAGGTGCTCACCTACACCGCCGACTTCTCCGCAGCCAAGATGCAATTTGGGATTCTGAAAGGACATGCCCAGTTCCGCCTGAAGCGGCGGCTGGGAAGGCTCGCGCCGCTATTTCTGCCGCTCTTCGAAAAGTCCACGGATGCGCTGCTGAGGCTGCTGCGCTGAAGACGGGATCAGCTTCTGCGCTCCTCAAACGCCCGCGTGGTTTGCTCGATGCGGCTCCGCAACCAGGCGGGATCAAACTCCGATTTGTACACGAAGGTGACTTCGTTCTCGGTGCTCCAATCCGCGGCCTGGTCTGACCCCGCTCACGCGGTCGAACAGCTCTGAGCCCGGGAGCGGGAAGGGGACATTGAAGGAAATGTCGTCCAGGGGCAGCGTCAAAGCGAGCCGGAAGGTTTCCTCGATCGAGGCCACGGTTTCGCCCGGGTAGCCGACGATGAAGAAGGCGGCCACCTCGATGCCGGCCTCGCGGAACCGGTGCACGGCGTCAATTCCATCTTCCAGCCTGACCTTCTTGTTCATCAGGTCAAGCGTGGCCTGGCTGCCCGACTCCAGACCCAGGTAAACCCTGCTGGCAGCCGGCCTCCTTCATTTGGCGGGCCATCTCCCGGTCGATCCCGGTAGAGCGCGAGAGACAGCTCCAGGAGATCTTCCGCCCAGCCATGCGCCGGCAGAATTCCTCAAGATGGGTAAGGCTCAGGGTGAAGTTGTCGTCGGCAATCCACAGGCTGTCGTAACCCAACCTCCGGATTTGCTCGATCTCCTCAAAGACTGCGTCGAGGTTGCGCCGGCGGAAGACATTGCCGAAAACCGGTTTGGAACAGAAGTCGCAGCTGAACGGACAGCCCAGCGTCGTGATGATCGAAGTGGTCTTCGCCCCGGTCTTCTCGAAGCCAGACCTCCTGATAGGCGGCATGATCGAAGTCGCTCCTGTCCGGAAGAGGAAAACGACTGCGATCTCGCTCTTCCGAGTAGTGGACACCGGGATTGTCTACCTGCAGCGTATGATTTCGTATGAAAAGCCCTTCATAGGTATCGAGCGGCAGTTCGCCCAGCCTTTCGCCGGGAGCTCTTCTGATCGAAAAAGTCCCGGCAAAACCGGGGAAAGCTCAGGTCAGACTCCCCCCGGAACACGGCGTCGAAGGGCTGGCTGTAGCGTTCGGGGTAGAGGGTGGGCAATGGGCCGCCGGCGACGATCAGGCTGTCGGGCAGACGCGCCCGGACCATTTCGGCGATCCGAAAGGCGTTGCGGCTCAGGGTGATCATGGAGTAGATCCCCACGATATCCGGCCGGTAGGAGACGAGGGCTTCGTGGACCTGTCTTGATCCGTTCCGAACGTGCAATCGAAGATCCTGGTTTCTACCCCGAGCCGGCGCAGCTGACTCGCCAGGGCGGCAGCTCCCAGCGGGGAAAACAGCATCTCCGTGGGGGATCTGGTCCGGAAATACGGGAAGACCAGGGCGACCTTGGGCATTGTTTTCATACTTTTCGGATTGTACACCAGCTCGAATGCAACAGCCAACAAAAATCCAAAAAAATCGCTATGAGTAGGATTGGCGCAACTCGCTGCGCTGTTGATCTTCGTGCTGCTCACCTGGCCGTCTGTGCGACCGTCCATTGGTACAGATTACGAGATCAGCATTGTAGGTTCCAGAACTCAGCCAGCGGGCGGTCTTTACTGATACTGGACTGAGCGCCATCGGCAGCCAACTGCCGGCAGCCGGCTTTGACGGAATCGGTTAGGGCTCAGCGACGCTGGGAACAAGGAGAGAAAACCATGAGCGACATGACGTTGGCGCCCACGAGTCGTACGCAAGACAATCCTCTGTTGAGACTAGGACGATTGGGCCAGAGCATCTGGCTCGACTTCATCAGTCGCGGCATGCTCAACGGGGGGCAACTTCGGGATTTGATCGAGCAGGACGGGCTGAGCGGCGTCACCGCCAACCCCACTATCTTTGAGAATGCCATTACCGGCAGCCATGACTATGACACCGCCGTCCGCTCCATGGTGCTGAAAAACATGGGGCCACAATCGATGTACGAGACGCTGGCTATCGAAGATGTGCAGGCCGCAGCGGACCTCTTGCGCCCCGTGTATGATCAGCGCGGCGGAGGCGACGGTTTCGTCAGTTTGGAGGTCTCGCCGCAGCTCGCTCACGATACCGACGGCACCCTGGCCGAGGCACGCCGCTTCTGGCGTGCGTTGGGCCGGCCGAATGTCATGATCAAGGTGCCTGGCACAAGGGAAGGACTGCCCGCCATACGACAATTGACCGCTGAGGGTATCAACGTCAATGTCACCTTGCTGTTTGGCCTGTCGCGCTACCGCCAGGCAGCCGAGGCGTACATTGCCGGCCTGGAAGAGCGGGCAGCGGCCGGCCAGCCACTCGACACCATCCGCTCCGTCGCCAGCTTCTTCCTCAGCCGGATCGATGTCCTGGTGGACCCGATGCTCGAGCAGCAGATGCGGGGGGGCGGCGCCGCCGCGGAGCTGGCAGCCGCGCTGCACGGCCAGACGGCAGTGGCCAGCGCCAAGCTGGCCTACCAGCTTTTCCGGGAGATCTTTCAAGGTGAGGGTTTCCGCGCCCTGGCCGCCAGTGGTGCGCACCCCCAGCGCGTGTTGTGGGCCAGCACCGGCACTAAGAATCCGGCCTATCCCGATCTGAAGTACGTCGAGCCGCTGATCGGGCCGGACACGGTGAACACGCTGCCGCTCGAGACGCTACTGGCCTATCGCGATCACGGCAAGGCGGAGTCCACCCTGGAAGCCGACGTGGCGGCGGCGGTCCAGGTGTTCCAACGGCTGCCCGAGGCAGGCATCGACATCGAGCGGGTGTCACAGCAGTTGGAGAATGAGGGTGTGCGGAAGTTTGTTGAGGCCCTGGATCGCTTGCTGAAGGCGCTGCAAGAACACGCTGATGGCACCACCCTATGAAAGGACAAGAAGCGCAGTCTCCGTATTGAAACAGACTCTTTTGGCTCCATCGAGGTGCCAGCAGATAAATACTGGGGCGCACAGACGCAACGCTCCCTGGACAATTTCAAGATCGGCGATGAATGCCTTCCTCGGCCTTTGATCCGAGCATTGGGCATCGTCAAGCGGTGTGCTGCACTATCAAATATCGCGCTGGATAACATTGATGAGAAAATCGGCTATGCCATTGCTGATGCGGCCCAGGATGTGATTGACGGCAAGATGGACGACAACTTTCCTCTTGTTGTCTGGCAAACTGGTTCCGGCACGCAGTCAAACATGAACGCCAACGAGGTGATTTCCAATCTCGCCATCGAGCGGCTTGGTGGTACGCTAGGTTCGAAGACACCTGTACATCCCAATGATCACTGCAACCGCAGCCAGTCTTCAAATGATACCTTCCCAACGGCGATGCATATCGCTACGGTCGAGCAGCTACATCACGCACTGATCCCGGCCCTGGAACACTTACACAGGGCACTTCTCGAAAAATCCCAGGCATGGAATGACATCATCAAAGTCGGACGAACTCATTTGCAGGATGCGACCCCGCTCACACTGGGTCAGGAGTTTTCCGGTTACACCACGCAAGTGAAACTGGGTATCGATCGGGTCAACGACAGCCTCAAACGACTATATCCCCTCGCACAGGGCGGCACTGCGGTAGGCACAGGCTTGAACACAAAACCGGGGTTTGATCAGCAGTTTGCTGAGGAAGTTGCGAAGTTTACGAAGCTTCCCTTCATCTCCGCCCCAATAAGTTCGAAGCGCTGGCAACCCACGACGCTATGGTGGAGATATCCGGGGTATTGAATACCATCGCCGTGAGCCTCAACAAAATAGCGAATGATATTCGCCTCTTGAGCTTCAGGCCCGCGCTGCGGTCTCGGCGAACTCTCCCTGCCTGAAAATGAGCCCGGCTCTTCCATCATGCCCGGCAAAGTAAATCCGACCCAATGTGAAGCCATGACCATGGTTTGTGCCCAGGTTATGGGCAATCACACTACGGTCACGTTTGCCGGAGCGCAAGGACACCTGGAACTGAACGTTTTCAAACCTGTCATTGTCTACAATGTGCTGCAGTCCATCCGCCTCATCGCAGATGCAGTCATGAGCCTGACCGATCATTGTATTGTGGGAATTGAGCCGAATATCGAACGAATATCGGAGCTGATGGAAAAATCTCTCATGCTCGTTACCGCCCTGACCCCACATATCGGTTACGACAACGCTGCCAGAATTGCAAAATCAGCTTTGCAGAACCACAGCACACTACGTGAAGAGGCCGTTGCAGGTGGTTTCGTGACTGAAGAGGAATTCGACAGCTGGGTCCGCCCGGAAGCGATGATCGTCCCCAGGTGATCTCACGGCCGCATGATCGGGACAGGCCTATCTCGCCGGCTACATCACCTCCCGCTCAGCTCCAGGAATTCCGACCGGGTACGCGCGTCCTTGCGAAAGTTGCCGCGCATAGCGCTGGTGACGGTGGCGCTGTTTTGCTTCTCAACCCCGCGCATCATCATGCAGAAATGATTCGCCTCAATCACGACGCCCGCGCCGA
The DNA here is from genome assembly GCA_963774265.1 of uncultured Chloroflexia bacterium. Lineage (GTDB taxonomy): Bacteria > Chloroflexota > Anaerolineae > CG2-30-64-16 > CG2-30-64-16 > JALOOB01. The sequence continues at coordinate 555,686 of CAVZDU010000002.1, forward strand.
AGGGGCTCAGAATCTCCATCATCGCGTCTGCGATTTCGTTGGTCAGCCGTTCCTGCACCTGCAGCCGCCTCGCGTACATGTCCACGAGCCGCGCCACCTTGCTGAGGCCCAAGATCCGTTCGTTAGGGATATAGCCGACGGTGGCATGCCCGAAGAAGGGCAGCATGTGATGCTCGCACATAGAGTAGAACTCGATGTCCTTGACGATGACCATCTCTTCGCAGCACGTCTCGAAGATGGCTTCGTGAACTACGTCTTCGAGCCTGGTGCGGTAGCCGCTGGTCAGGAAATCCAGGGCCTTGGCCACGCGCAACGGCGTCTTCCTGAGGCCCTCCCGATCCGCATCTTCGCCATACCTCACCAGCAGTTGCTGGATCAGGGATTCGACGTGCGGGTCGTACACCTCATCGACGACCGCGTCGATGTCCGTGGCGAAATGCGCATCGAGCGCAGGACGCGATCCAGTAGTGTCCATGATGCGATGAAGCTCCTTTCCGGTGGAGTGGCTGGCAGCCGCGATCTGGCGTAACGTCAGTCCCGATTGCGGATGAACCCAATCAGGGGCCACGTCGGCCAGGGGCACGGCCACGTACGGGTAGCGTGCGATTTCCGGGTCGGGTATGGGCACGCCATCCAGATCCAGGGCCTGCTGCCCATAGAACGCGATGTCGAGGTCGATCGGCCGCGGCGCGTATTTATCCACCCCTCGCACCCGGCCCAGCGCCTGCTCGATGCTGCGCAGCGCCGCCTTCAGGTCGGCGGGCGCCAGGCTCGTCTCGATCAGCAGTGCGGCGTTATGGTAGGGCGGCTGCGGCGCCGAGGTGCCCACGGCCGCAGACTCGTAAATCGGGCTGACCGCGACCACCCGCATGGACGGATGTCGGCGCAGCCGGCTTGAGGCCAGCGGCACGTTGACCCCGGGGGCAATGTTGCTCCCCACCGCGATGAGGACGAGCGGCATCGCCTATGTCCCCAAATCCTGCCGACGCCGGTAGATCGTTACGCCCACCGAACGGGCAAAACGAAGTGCGCCCGGCTTCTCAACCGATAACTCCACCGCCGCCACGCGTGCGTCTTGGGCGAAGCAGAGCGCCACCAGGTCGGCGGCCAGGCGCTCCACCAGGTGCGGCCGGGCGTTCTCGATGTGGTTGATCAATGCCTTTGCGACGGAGCGATAGTTGACGGCGTCGGCTACATCATCACTGGCGCCGGCCGCCCGGGTGTCAACATAAAGGGTGGCATTCACAACGACGTCTTGCCGGTTCTGGCGCTCCTCCGGGTTGATGCCGACGATGCCGCGCACCATCAGGTCACGGATCGCGATGCGGTCGAGCGGCAACGCATCGGACTCCATGGCCGCGCCGGCTTCCGAGATTGCGGCTGAGCGGTCGGACGACATTCTTTCACAACTCCTGTGCGACCTGCAGTATGCCTCTGTTGATCGAGGTTGATCACCTACTATCCGATTATGCCACAAGATCACGGACACTGCCTAAGGACGCGGAGCCGAGTCAGAGAATCGCGGCCCCTGGCATCCAGAACGCTTTTCATGCCCCTGACTTGAACGAAACAGAGCCCGCGGACCAAAATCCGTGGGCTCTGTGCTATATAGAGAATTCGCGGGTGGCGGCCTCGGCTGCTCAGTGCCCTCCCTGCTGTTCTTCCTCCAACACGAAGGCTTCGTACGCGGTCGCATCCATCAGTCCGGCCAACTCATCCGGCCGAGCCGGCCGCAGTTTGGCCAGCCACGCCTGGCCATAGGGGTCCTGGTTGATGAGCTCGGGCCTGGCTCCGAGCGCCTGGTTCACCTCGACCACTTCACCGCTGATCGGTGAGTACGCGTCGCCCGACGCCTTTACGGATTCGATCACTGCCATGGAGTCACCCGCAGCAATGGTGGCGCCAACCGCGGGCAGCTCCACCCACATCACATCAGAGAGCTGCTTCTGGGCATAATCCGACACCCCGACAACCGCCAGTGCGCCGTCAAGCCGCACCCACGCGTGTGTCGGTGAATACTTCGCAACCACGTCATACTGATAGCCCATCTTTCCTCCTATGAGCCTTTAAGTTTCGGCGGGATAGCATCCGTCACACCGCGCGGCCTGCAGCTCGCTGGCCGCGATAGTAATTCAGATAGCCCTTGCCTGCCGGATCGGAGCCTGTCAGAAAATCCAACCCGCGGGTGATCCACGGCAGAAGCGGCGTCCGGGGATCGATCATCGCCACGTCCAGCCCCCACGAGACCGCGGCCGCGAAGAAGGCCAGGTCCAGGATGCGCGGCTGGGGCATGAGATGGCCGGCGTTGCTGATCCCCAACAGCGTCGGCACGCCCAGCTCCTCGTGTAAGGCTTTCAGCGTCTCCAGCGTGACGTGCATGCTGTCGGGCGCCACGCTGGTCGGCAGGCAGACCGCATCGATGAGGACATCTTCACGCGGGATGCCGTGCGCCTCGGCCGCCTGCACGATCCGCCGGGCCACCATGAGACGCTCCTGCACAGTCTTCGGAACGCCGCCCTCGTACACCAGTCCCGTGCCGATAGCTGCGCCGTGCCGCGCGATAATGGGCAGCATCGTGCGCAGATTCTCACACTCGCCCGTCACCGAGTTGCAGAGCGCCTTATGCGGATACACAGCCAGCGCGCAATCCACCGTCTGAGGATCACGGGAGTCGACCGCGATGCACGCGCCGGTCGATGCGTACACAGCCTCGACTAGCCGGGGCAACAACTTGCGTTCGAGAGGCGCGAGGTCAGGCGCCATCAACTGAACATTGAACACGGGTAGACCGAGCGCCACGCCATCATGTGCTAGCCGCACCAGGCTGTCGAAACGCCCTTCCTCTAGCTCCGCCCGTACCTCAGGGCGCTCGCACTCATAGCCGCACTGGTCGTTCACGCAGAGCGTCGCCGCGTCCGGACCGAAGGGAATCGCGCCTGCGGCGTTCGAGAGCTTGCCGGCCGAGGGATGGCTGGTCATGCGTTGTCCCGATCAGATGCTGGCGTCTGCCAGGAGCGCCTGTGATTTGGCATCGAAGATGCGCAGCCCGGCCACGGGGAAGTCCATCCAGATTGGCGCACCGATCTCCATGCGCACCATCGCGCCGACAATCGCCTTCACATGAAGGTCGCCGCACATCAATGTCAGCAGCGTTTCCTTGCCGAGCACCTCGGAGATGTAGACCGTAGCGGCAATGGCGCCTGGCGTCCCCGCCGTCACGACCTGCACATCCTCAGGCCGGATGCCCAACACCACCTCAGCTCCCTCTGGCACGCTCGCAAGCTGCCCGCGCAGCACCTCCGGCACTGTGATCTCGAAGTGGGGCGAAGCGATCTTCCAATCCTGCTTGTCCAGCTTTCCCGGCAAGAAGTTCATTCCCGGATTGCCGATGAATCCACCCACGAAGGTGTTCTTCGGGTGAAGGTACACGTCCTCGGGATACCCGATTTGCAGAACCCGACCCCCGCTCATGACCACCAATTGATCTGCCAGCGTCATAGCCTCGGCCTGGTCGTGCGTCACGTACACTGTCGTCACGCCCAGATCACGCTGCAGCCGCTTCAGCTCCGCACGCATACTCACGCGCAACTTGGCGTCGAGGTTCGACAGCGGCTCATCCATCAGGAACACTTCAGGCCGGCGGACAATGGCGCGGCCGATGGCGACACGCTGCATCTGACCGCCCGACAGCTGGCGAGGCAGCCGGTCCAGCAGCTCCCCGATGCCGAGGATCTCGGCAGTCTCATCCACCCGCCGCCGGATCTCCGGGCGCGGAGTGCGCCGCGCCTCGAGCGGAAACGCGATGTTCTTCCGGACGGTCATGTGGGGATAGAGCGCGTAGCTCTGGAACACCATCGCGATGTTGCGATCCCAGGCGGGCACATGCGCCACCTCTTTGTCGCCGATGAAGATTTCACCCGCGGTCGGCTCTTCCAGCCCTGCGAGCATCCTCAGCAAGGTTGTCTTGCCGCAGCCTGACGATCCAACCAGGACAGTCAGCTTCTTGTCCAGGAACTCCAGGGTGATATCCTCTGCAGCCACCGTGTTGCCGAAGTGTTTCGAGATGTTGCGTACAAGGACTTTGGTCATCCAGGACACCTTTCTGTCGTCACGTCAAGCCTCAGGCCAGCCAGGTGAACAAGCAATCGATCTAGTACTTCACCGCGCCTGCGGTGAGGCCGCGGATTACCCAACGCTGGAAAATCAGAACGATCACGACCACCGGCAACAGGGCCAGCACAACGCCTGCCGAGATCCAGGTCCATTGTTGGCGGAATGCGAACGAGAAGTTCTGGATCGCCACAGGAATGGTCTGCACATCTTCGATCCCCAAGGTCACGACGGAAGCAAGCATGAACTCACCGTAGGAACCGATGAACGCGAACATGCCGGCCGCGAACATGCCTGGGAGCGACAGCGGAATGATGACGCGGAGAAAGATCTGAAACGGCTTATAACCGTCGACTTTGGCGGCGTCCTCCAGTTCCCAAGGCAGCTCAGCGTAATAGCTGGCCAGCAGCCACGTCGCCAGGGGCACGCAGTAGAACATGTTCGGTATCACCATGGCCGGCAATGACTTGAGCAGGCCAATCGACTTAAGCAGCACAAACGTGGGAGCGATCGTCACGACAGGTGGAATCATTGCGCCGAGTTGAAGCAGCACCAGCGACTCTACCTTGTAGCGGAAACGCAGCCGGGCGACCGCGTAGGCGGCAGTGGACGAGACCACGAGGCACAGCGCCGCAGTTGAGAGCGAAACGATGAAGCTGTTGCGCAACGGGATCAGGAAGCCCAGCTCCAGAATAACCTGCCGGTACGCGTCCAGGGTCGGCTCTCGCGGCCAGAGACTGATAGGCTTCAGGTACTCAGTCCCCATGGGCTTTAGGGAGGTGCTGAAGACCCAAAAAAGCGGGATCATGCAGAACAGGGTGATCACGATCGTGGCCAGAAGCGAAAGCCCACGGTCGATCGTCTTGTTGTGTCGCTGCAGCCAGTCTTTCATGCGCCTTTAAACCTCAAGTTCTTGCGGATCCGGCTCACGTAGAAGAAACCGAGGATCAGCACGATCACGAACACCACCATGCCGTAGGCCGAGCCCTGCCCGAACTGAGCGCGGCTGAAGTAGAATTTGTAGGCGAACGAGCTGAGTGTCTCGGTCGTCACACCGGGACCGCCCTTGGTCAGGCCGTAGATCAGATCGAAGGTGCGAATCGCGTCCATCGAGCGGAACAGCAGCGCGACGGCGATGGTCGGGGCCAGCAGCGGCAGCGTCAGCCGGCGGAAGCGATAGAAGCCGCGGGCCCCATCCACCTTTGCCGCATCGTAAATGTCCTGCGGTATGACCGCGAGCCCGCCTATCATCAGGATGGCGATCATAGACGACATCTTCCAGACGTCAGCCAGGATCACGGAGAACCTGGCAAGCAGCGGATCGACGAGAAAGAGCGGCACTGACTTGAGAAGGCCCCACTGAACGAGCAGGCTGCCCAGACCCACGTCGGCGTTATAAAACCACTTCCAGATTGCCGCTGAAATGATCGGCGGAATGGCCCAGGGGATGATGATCATGGATCGCAAGAAACCGGTCCAGTGTTTCCCCACCCAGAACGTCGCCATCGCCATCCCTAGCCCGATCCAAAACTCGAAGAACACGGCCACGACCGTGAAGAGAAACGTCCAGCTCAGCGCGGACAGGAAATTCTTGCTGCGAAACACGCTGGCGTAGTTGGCTAATCCAATGAAGGTCTCGGAGGTCCATTTGGTCGTGTGATCCAGTTCGTGAAAGCTATAGATGATAGTCTGCGCAATTTGATAATAGTAAAAGAGGATGATGCCGACGACCGCGGGCAGCACGAACAGAAGCGCCAGTTCGGGCTCAGTCAACGTGATTCGGCGGAAGCCTCCCAGCCCGAAGCCAAGCGCCAGGCTTCCAACGATCGCCACGACGGCAGGCACAATGGCAAGCGCCGGCTGCACCACGAACATCAATGCCGCGACTATATACATCGCGCCCACCGCTACGATCGCAGATACCGCCAGATTCGACCGCGGCCGCTCACGAGCACCCTTGCGCGCGCGAGCATGACCATTCCGAGGAAAAGGAGGCCCACGATCAAGACGTAGAAAAGCAGTATGCGAGCTACCGCCGTGAATGTGTTGCTCAAAGCATCGACCTTTCCGCTGTCTTAGCAAAAACGGCTCTGAGGGCGGAAGGCGCTCTGGCCTTCCGCCCTCGAGCAGAGCTACCTATTTGGCCAAGGCGTCGATCTGTTCGCAGGCATCATCCAGCGCAGTCTGAGCCGGCTTGAGGCCGGTCAGGGCGGCATGGATTTCCTCGGACAGAATCGATGTGATATCAGCGAACTTGGGAGACGGAATGGGCGGGATTGCCGTGTCCGCCACCTTCTGAATCAGCGGCATGTTCGGGTTGTTCTTGATGACGTCTGGGTCTGAGTAGACGTCCATGTGCGCCTGCACCGGGCCCTGCGACAGGTTGAATGCCTTCTGGACCGGGAAGTCGAACATCACCTCGAGCACCTTCGCGGCCGCTTCCGGGTTGTCCGAGAACTTGTTGATGGAGAAGCCCCAGCCCTCGAAGAAACCCGCGCCCTTGCCTGGCACGGTGGCCGGCATGGGGATGAAGCCCCACTTGTCGACGATCTTCGACTGCTTCGGGTCATTCAGCCAGAACATCATGTCCTGGCGTCCGGTGTGGAAGACCGCCTCGCCGCTGACGAAGCGCACCTGCGACTCCTCTTCCTTCCAGGTCAGGGCCTCTTTGGGGGTGATGCCCTTGTCAAACAGGCTCTTCATGAAGGTGAGCGCGGCCAGGCCCTTCTCGTCGTTCATCGCGCACTTGCCGTCTGCATCGAAGTACGTACCGCCGTAGCCGTTCAGGAACTCGACCCAGCGGTTGACGAGGACCTGATCCTTCAGCGCGGGCCAGGTCCAGCCGCTCATGCCCGGGTTTGCCTTCATGAGCGTCTTCGCGGCAGCGACCAGTTCGTCGTAGGTCTCGGGAGGCTTGATGCCGGCCGCTTCGAGCAGGTCTTTGCGATAGTACAGCCCGCCGATGCCGCCCCACCAGGGCCCCAGGGCCAGCAGCTTCCCATCGGCCGTGAAGGCTTCCAGGTAAGACGGGTTGAGCTTCGCAAGGATGTCTGGGTTGATCAGGTCGTTGAGCGGCATGAGCCAGCCGGCCTGCAGCGAACTCCGGCAGCCAGTAGAGGCCCATGCCGATCAGGTCGGTCGTGCCGTCCTCAGCCTGGAACCAGGCGAGGTAGTTGTCGCGCCAGGGACCCGCCTCGTACGGCATGATGTTGAGCTGAACGTCGATGTTGGGGTACTTCTTGGCGACTTCTTCCCGGATGGCATCAATCGGGGGGCTGGCCGGCCCAAAGGTCTTCTCGAAGTAGCCGTTGTACGCGATCGTCACGATTTCCTTCTCCACAGGGACCTCGACGGTGACAACCTTCTCGACCTCCTTCACGACCTCTTTGGGAACCTCGACCGTCTGAATAACGGTCTTCTCGACTTGCTTCTGAACTCGACCACCTGGGTCACGACCTTCTCCACCACCTGGGGAGTCGGTGCGGCGCAAGAGGTCAGCAAGGGCAGGACGATCATCATCGCGACCAGGACTAGCCGGAAAGTGCTCTTCTTTGACATGTTAGCTCCTCCCTGAAGCTGATCCTTGAAGGACTCAGACTGGCGTAACAAGCTTCGGATCTGCCGGAATGCGATGTCTTGGCAGGGGTTCCCTCCTCTCTCTTACCCGGGCGATAGGGCGTGCGGCCTAACCCTCATTCCCAGAAATTGTGCGGCCAGGCATGCGCCTCCAGCGCAGCCAGGTCGCTGTCGGGCAGCGGCCCCCGGTCGGAGGCGGCTACGTTCTCGCGCGCATGATGTGGTTTGCGCATGCCAGTAACCACCGTCGTGACGGCCGGGTGGCTCAGGCAGAACCGCAGTGCGGCCTGGGCGAGCGTGTCGCCCTCCTCGCGGAGCAGGAATTTGAGCCGCTCTGCCCGCTCCGCCACCTCGCGCCGGCGATCGCCGGAGAAGTAGAAATCCAGGAAGCTTCCCTCGGGGAACGTCGTTTCGGGCGTGATCTTGCCGGTCAACGCGCCTTCGTCGAGCGGGGATTTGACGATGATGCCGACTTGTCTCTTCAAGCGCCAGCGGGAACAGCCCCTGCTCCGGTGCTTGCTCCCAGATGTTGTACGTGACCTCACAGGCGTCGATCAAGCCGGTGGCGATGGCCTCGTGCGCCATAGTCGGGCTCCAGCGGATAGTTCAGCGACAGGCCGAACGCGGCCACTTTCCCTTGCTGCTTCAGTTGCAGAAAGGCCTCTTTCCATTCATCCTGGCCGGCCCATTCGTCCAGCCAGACGTGCAGCAGCTGCAGGTCCAGGCACTCGACGCCGAGCCGCTTGAGGCTCTTCTCGGTGGACTCGATGATCCAGGATTTCGGAAACACCTCGGCAAGCGGTGTGCCAGGCGCGGCCGGCCACTTGAAGTTCATCGGATTGACCTTGGTGGAAACGTAGATGCGCCCAGGCCAGCGAGCCACGGCCTGCCCCACGAGCTCTTCGCTCAGGCCATCGCCATAGTTGGGCGCAGTGTCAACGAAATTGACGCCCAGACTCGAAGGCCGCCCGCATGGACGCCAGCGACTCCTCATTATCGGCCCCGGCCCACCAGGCCCCACCGATGCCCCAGGCTCCGAACCCAATCTCAGAAACCTGAAAGCCCGTCTTGCCAAGCTGTCGATAACGCATAGGTTATGCTCCTTATTGCAGTGAAGGATTGTCTGGAACGATGCCAGTCTGATCAGCCCGACGTGCGCTGCGCAAAATAGTCGCGCGCTTCGTCGAGAATACGGTCCAGGTCCGCATCTTGAGCCGGCAGTCGTGAATGCAGTGCTCCGGCGCCGCCAAGATCTCGGCCAGCTTCGTGCGAGCATGGTCGAGCGCGGTCTTTTTGCCGCCCTCCAACCATTCGGGATAAGAAAGTGAATCGGCCGTTGCCGGGATGAACTGCTCTTTGCGCCACCATTTCCGCGTGTGCGGCCGGCTCAGATAGTGACCTGGAATCGGACCGACGGCCTGGATCAGCTCCACGGCAAGAGCATCCTGGCTCATTTCCTCGCCCGATGCGAAGCGGCCAACCATGCCCGCGATATCGTCATCAAGAATGGCCTGCACAGGGTGGGCCGACAGCTCACTCGAGACGCCCAGGTGGAGCAGCATCGAGTTCACACCGGAGAGTGCCGACAAGATTGCGGCGATCCCCTTTTCATAGCCCGCCTGGAACTCGATGCCCTTGGCGCTGACATAGCCCGGGCTGCCGTTGCTGAGCGGGAGGCCGTAATGGCTCCACAACTGGTTGAAGATGGCATTGCTGAGCGATGCGCCGATCTGGCCGAAGGCCGGCGAACCGGTCCGCATGTTGAGCGGCGCGGAGAAGTGGCCGATCAGCATGCGGTGTCCCGCATGCAAGCACTGGACCAGCACCACCATTGCCAGATGCTCCGCGCGTGCTCACGATCACGGAACCGGGCACGGTCGCCGGACCGGTGCCGCCCATCATCGCGCCATCCACCGTGGTCAGCGCGTAGCCGGCTTCGACAATGCGCCTTGCCGAGGTGATGGCCCCGCTGCCCCAGGTCAGCGGCGGAGAAGAGCCGATGGTCCCGACGATCTCGTGCCCGAGCGCCTGCGCCATCTGAAAGGTGAAGAGCTCCGCGTCATTGGAGCAGGCGGTCATCTGGTGCTTATCGGAATATTGCATGTGCAGGGCGACGCCCGCAGGGATGGCCAGGACGTCCGGCATGTCGTCAAAGCCGAAGTAAGGATAGCATCCCAAGTGATCGAGGTGCGGCAAGGCCTGCAGCACCCGAATGCAGTCGATGTACTCACGCCGGGTGGGACGGCGCGGCTCCAACGTGTCGAGGTCAATGGTCTGCATGCCGGAACTGTGCGAGAAGTAGAACCGGTCGCCCCCGAGGACCAGGTCGTTCGCCGGGTTCGGCGCGGCCACGGAGAAAGTCCGGGGCGCCTGCGACAGGCATTCTTCGACCAGCTCGCGAGGAAACCGAACCCGGTCCGCGGCCTCATCGACCGCGCAGCCCTGCCGAGCGAGGAAGGCCAGCGCCCAGGGGTCCTCAAACCGGACGCCTGTTTCCCAGAGCACTTGAAGCGTGCCCTCGTGCAGCGCCTTGATTTGCTCTTCCCCCAACATCTGCAACGATGTCCGCGCGCGTGAAGCCCTGACGAGCCATGCCCATCCTTCCTGTCAAACCCCCAGCAGCGTGTGCGCCAGTTTTACGGCGCCCGGCGCTGTCGGGTCATAGCCATCTGCGCCGATCGAACCGGCGAACTCCCGCGTGATCCCTCCGCCGCCCACGATCACCTTGACGCGATCGCGCAGGCCTGCCCCCTTCAGCAGCTCGATCACCTTCTTCTGTTCGGCCGCGGTGGTGGAGAGCAGCGCGGACAGCGCCAACAGCCTGGCGTCGTACCGGTTCACGGCGTCCACGAACTCCTCGGCCTTGATGTTGATCCCCAGGTCATGGACCGAGAAGCCGGCCGCGCGTAACAACGTGGCCACCATGTTCTTGCCGATGTCGTGGATGTCACCCAATACAGTGCCGATGACGACGACGCCCAGTCCCTCGTGGCGCACCCCGCGGCGGGCGATCTCGGCCTCGAGGATGGTCGTGCCCGCAGACATCGCCTCTGCGGCCGCGATGAGGTCAGGAAGCCACAGATCACCGCAGGCAAAGCCGTCGCCCACGGCACGAATCGCATCGGTGAGCGCAGCAAGTGCGACCAACGGGTCGACCTGCTCTTCCACTGCCTGCCTGGCCCAGTCTGCAGCGGCTTCAGGATCGCAATCGGTGACGGCCTGACCCAGGCCTTGCAGTATCTCGGGTGCTTCCATGCTTTTCCCCTGCGCTCATCACGGATCCGCGTTAAGCTCGTTACTTCATCAATTCCCGCAGGAAATACTTGTGCTTGCCGAACTGGCCGCCGAAGTTCATGGCCGTCAACGCCAGCACCCCCGGCACCTGCGCGGCTGCAGTCAGCGACAGGCCCATTGCCCTGGCCATGACACCGGCACTCGCGCCGAACATCAGCAGGTTCAGCACGGACCCCACGCCTTCCGGAATCTTGGTGTCCTCGATCTGGTCGCGCAGCGATGGGATGTAGTCGAATTCGCGGAACACTTGCTCCAGCCCATAGCCCATCGGCGCCACACCGTCCACCGCGGCGATGGCCTCCTTGGCGGCCAGGATCGCGGCCACGGCCGACGCTGCGTTCACGGCGAAGCAGACGAAGTGGCCATCGGTGCCCTCGACGCTGATCTGGATGGTCTTCTCGTAGGCGAACTCGCCGGTAGTCGTGGGCACCACGCACATGACATGGCCGGCCTCGGTGCGCTCCGTATCCTTTTCAGACCACCGCTCCTTGGACATCTCGAACTTGTCATGGAGGTTGACGCGTCACGGTCTGCACGCCAGGGATCGCAGCGTCGTAGATCGTCACCGTCGGCACCAGGGAGGCCAGGGCCACGCGCAGCTCGAGCTCCTTCAGCAGATCTTCCCGGCTGGCCGGGACGTGCGCCATTGAGACAAAGACGCCGGGGCGATGGTCCGGGGTCTCGTGCGGGAAAGGCGGCGCGCTCGATCCCGGCAGTTGAACCTGGAGCCGATCATGCTTGACCCGCCTGCGCCGGCAAACTGATTGGCCGCGCCCAGGGCCAGCTCCGCAGTCATGGCGGTGATCAGGACACGGGATACTTCCAGCGTCCAGGCTTCTGCAAAGGTGTCGTAGACTTCAACCGCATTACCGTTCATCAGAATCTCCTTGCGTGATTTATGCGTCGTGAACGACCTGAACCTTCAGGCCCTCTTGCCGGCGCGCGATCTCAAAACCATCCTGCACCTGTTCCAGCGCGAAGCGATGCGAGATCAAAGGCTTGACCTGCACGACGCCGGCGCGGATCAGGGCCAGCGCATCCTCGAATTGCGCGATCGTCGAGTCATAGCTGCCGACGAGTCGCAGCTCTTTGTAGTGGATCAGGTCGAGGTCCAGGGTCACCTCAGGCACCAGGGTCGCGGCAAAGTAGAGCACATGGCCGCGCCGTGCGGCGAGGTCGATGGACTGCTTGAGCACAGCGACGCTGCCCGCGGCGTTGACGACCACGTCCGCGCCGCGGCCGTCCGAGCACCTCACGCACCGCGGCGAGGACGTCCTGTTTCTGCGAATTGAGCACCAGGTTGACGCCCAGACTGCCCGGCGACAGCCAGCCGGTGGTCCAGCAGGCCAATCATGACGGTGTACGCGCCGCGATGGCGAAGCATCTGCGCGTGCATCAGGCCGATCGGCCCGTCGCCGATGACCACGGCGACCGCGCCCGGCGCGACATCAACCTTGGACTGGCCGTTCACGACGCAGGCCAGGGGCTCCGCGAAGGCGGCTTCCTCTAGGGAGACGCCGGCGGGCACCTTCACCAGGTTGGCGAAGGGATAGGCCGCATACTGGGCCAGGCCGCCCGAGAAATAGCCTGCGTTCTGGCAAGCGCTCCACATGCCGCGGCGGCAGTAGTAGCAGTAGCCGCAGGGCAGCCGGCCATCGGCCACCACAGCGTCGCCCGCCTTGACGGTGGGCACCTCCGCGCCGGCCTCTACCACCGTCCCAGACAGCTCGTGGCCCATGCGGAACGGATAGGTGATCGTCCAGCCGCGGGGCTGCTTGCCGACATAGGCATCCACATCGGTGCCGCACACGCCGCAGTAGGCGACCTTCAGGAGAACCTCTCGCGGGCCGATCTGGGGCATCGGCATCTCATCGACCTGCATGACCAGCGGCCCGTGAAGCCGTGCGACTTTCATAGCAACTCCTTATAGCGCATTGAAGTAGGCGGGAAGCTCGATCCCGGCCTCCGTAAAGCGGGCCTGTGCGTATGCAACCGCCTCGCCGACCCACGCTTCTTCGTCAAGGGTTCGTATCCGACGATCTTCCATCACGATCTGCCCGTCGCAGATCACGGTGGTCACGTCATGGCTCGAGGCGCAGTAGACCAGGCTGTTCTCGATGCGATTGATGGGCCGCATGTGCGTGCCGGTCAGATCGACCAGGATCAGATCGGCCTTCTTCCCGCTGACCAGCGAGCCGATCTCCCGATCCATGCCCAGGGCCTCGGCGCCGCCCAGGGTCGCCATACGCAGTGTGACGGCCGCGGGCAACACGCGCGGATCCATGGTGGTCACTTTCTGCAGGAACGCTGCAGTCCGCATCGCCTCGAACATGTCCATGTTGTCGTTGACCGCACAGCTATCGGTGCCCAGCGAAACGACAACCCCGGCATCCAGGAATTTGCGGATCGGCGCGACCCCATCGGCGATCTTCATGTTGCACTCAGGGTTATGCGCCACCTTCGTGCCGGTCCTGGCGAAGAGCTCGATATCCTCGTCCGAGAGCCAGATGCAGTGCGCGCCGAGCACGTCGGGTCCCAGCAGGCCGAGGTTGTGCAGGTGCTGGGTGGGGGTGGCACCGAACAGTGACTGGATGTTGTGCCATTCGTACTCGGTCTCGGCGATGTGGATGTGGACCGCGACGCCCTCACGGTCCGCGCGGCGGCGCACCTCGCGAATCAGATCGACGCTGCATGAGTTCGGGCAGGCCAGCCCATAGCGGAATGTGACGTCGGCCGCCAGCCGAGCCGGCGCACCGTTCTCGCAGCGCATCGGCCAGCTTGTACAGGGTCGCATGGGGCAGCAGCACGTCGGGCGAGATCCACTGGTCCGTCATGGTGAGCGTGTGGACCACCCGGATGCCCGCCTGCTCGAACACATCAACCACGCAAGGATCAGTCGCCCACTCCATATTCAGGATCGTCGTGATCCCGGCCCGGATGGCGTCGACGCAGCCGAGCCGCGACGAGTGCAATTGCGCAGCATGCGTCCCGCTCAGGTAGTCCTGCACCGCGACCTTGATCCTCGGCACCGACACCTGGTCGATCCAGTCCAGCAGGGACAGGTCGTCACGCGTGCCCTTGTGGAAGTTCTGCAGGAAGTGGTGATGGGTGTCGATCAGGCCCGGCATGACTGCCTGCCTGCGCCGTCGATCACCTTGCGGGCCGGTAAGCGCGGCTCGACCTCGGCGCGCGGGCCGACGGCCACGATGCGCCCCGCGATCGATTGCGACTGCGCCGTGTTCGATCAGCGGCTGCGCTGTCGTCCAGGGTGACAACCAGCCGGCCCAGGACCAGCAGATCGATCTCAGTCAATCTACAGCGCCTCGTTCAGCAGGTCGACGATGTCGGTCACGGTCAGATTCAAGCCGGCCTTGGCCACCGATCGCTTCAGGTTGACGACGCATGTGGGGCAGGAGGAAACCACTTGCGTCTGCGCCGGCCGCGGCCGCCTGTTGGAGCCGTTCGACCGCCGACATCGCCCGCAAGATCGGTGAACGCGCTGAGCACGCCACCGCCCGCGCCGCAGCACAGGGCGTGCTCCCGGTTCGAGTACATCTCGACCAGCTCGACGCCCGGCACCGAGCTGATCAGCTCGCGCGGCTCATCGTAGATGCCCATGTGGCGGCCCATGATGCACGGATCGTGGTAGGTCACCTTGCGGTTGATCGCATGGAGCTTGCCGGCGGCCAGGCTCGGGAAGAATTCGTGGGTGTGCTGGAAGTTCAAGCCCCGAATGAATGCCCAAATCCTCCGGATAGACTCCCGTGAAGGCCCGGTAGCAGCCGGCGCAGGTCGTCAGCACGACGTCCGGCTGGTAGGCCTTGATGCGTTGGCCAGCGTGTATTCGGCTGCCTGCCTCATGGCGTCCATCTGGCCGATATCGAAGAGCGGATAGCCGCAGCACGCGTCCTCTTCCAGCACCGCGTAGTTCACGCCCAGCTTGTCGAGCAGTTCCGTCGGTCGACTTGCCGATGCTCTTGATCTTGCGCACGGTCTGGCAGCCCGGGAAGTACAGCACGTCGACCTTGTGCGGGCGTGACCGCCACCTGTGATGGGACGCGCCGCGCGGGGCCGAAGATGCTGTGATGCTGCACGGTGTTGTCTGCCACCGCGGCCTGGTTCTCCGTCATGATGCCGGCATCCACCAGGTCCGCACGCAGGGCGGTCCAGATCTCGAAGCAGCGGCATGCCCACCGGGCAATGCTCCCCACAGCTTCCACACAGGGAGCACTGGGCCAGGTGCTCCAGGAAGGTCTCATCGATATCCACTTCCCCCTCGAGGAGCTGCTGCGCCATATTCACACGCCCGCGGGCGTACTGGGTATCAAACGCCTCGGTGTAGGGATAGGTCGGGCAAACCCAGTCAACGCCTTTCCAATTCCACACGCGGCAGAAACCGCAGCGGCTGCAATCAAATACTTCCTTGCGCAATGCCTCGAGGCGGGAGGCAGGGATTCTGCTTGTCGCCATCTTCATCTCCTTATATCGACGTTATTGCTGCGGCAGTAAGCGCTATAACCCGATGACACCCGGGTTCATGATGTTGTTCGGGTCGAGCATGGCCTTGATGGCCTTCTGGAGCCGCCAGTAGCCGGTGTTCCTGCATGTGCTTCTGCAGATAGGGTCCCCACTGCCGGCCCTTGGAGTAGGGCGCTCCGCCCAGTTCCAGCGCCCGATCCATCATCTCCTGCATGGCATTCCAGACCTTGGCACGCTCGGCCATGTCGTCCGGGTGGTGGAACATCAGGCTGACATGCTCGGAACCGTGCGGCTCCGGGAACATCTGCTGAACATAGACCTTGATGTCATGGCGGTCCATGATCCGCTTCATTTCGTAGGTTGCATCGACCAGCTTATCGAAGGGCAGGAAGTAGTTCACCGCACCTGCGATGCCCTCTTTGAACTCCTCGCCGGTCAGGAACCAGCGGTTGTTCCAGAACTTCTGCACCCCTTCGGTGCCCAGGCACTCCATGTCCGGGATGCCTGGCGATCAGGCCGCGGATCTTCTTGACCCGCATTTCCACGTCGTCCTCGTCCCCTTCGACGTTATAGTGGAAGATGATCAGCTCGCCCGGCTTGATGACGGGCACCGAGATGTAGCAGACCAGGTTGTTGATTGCCAGATCGCGGAACAAGGCTGACGGCCGAAGCCAGGTCCGCGGTCTTGTAGACTTCCAGGAAGAATTTCTCAGGGAAGGGGAAGATGCGCAGCGTACACTCGGTCATGATGCCGAACGCGCCTTCAGCGCCGATGAACAGCCCCGTCAGGTCGGCCCCGAGCCCGTAACGGAAGAACACGTCGGAGTTGGATTGGCGGCCGAGCCGGTGCAGACGATGTCACCGTTCGGCAGCACCATCTTGAGGCCCAGCGCCTGATCGCCGGAGCTGATGTACTTGATGTTGCCCCAACCGACGCCGGGCCGTGAGATGTGGGCGCCCGGCGTGCCGGCCATGGCGCCCGAAGGCGCAATGCCGATCTTCCAGCCGCGCTGCTCCAGCGTGTTCATCAGGCTGACGTAGGTGATGCCGGACTGGCAGGTTACGGTCCCATTGGTCTCATCGATCTCGAGGATCTCGTTCATGCGCAGCATCTCGATCGTGATGCCGCCGCCTGCCGGGGGTGTGGAGCCGGCTTCCTGGGCCGAGCCGCCCCCGCGTGGCACGATCGGCACCTTGTACTCGTTGGCGATCTTGACGATCTCAGACAACTTCTTCCGTGGTCTTCGGGCCGCACGACCAGGTTCGGCATGCTCGGTGGCATGGTGCCGAAATCCCTGGAGTACGCCTTGAGCACAAACGGCTTGTCTGAGACATATTGCGGACCGACGACGTCGGCCAGGCGCTTGAGGATTGCCCCGTAATCCATTAGTTCATCACTCCTCGTGTTGCGGCTGCAGCTCAGTCGCTGAGCCGCCTGGTGGAAAAGACGACTTCGTGCAGCCCTCGTACGACGCTTTCGGGATCGCTGGCTTGCCAGACGCGGCGGCCGAATGCCACACCCGCCGCGCCTGCGGCGAATCGCATCCCGCGCCACGTCCAGCGTGTTATCAGCGCCGCCCTCGCTCGGCCCGCCCGCCACGATGATGGGCACGCTGGTCGACGCGACGACCTGCTCGAATGCTGGCCAGAGTTGCCGCAGTAGTTCGTCTTGACGATGTCGGCGCCGAAGTTCCATGCCGATCCGCGCCGCGTGCGCGATCTGCTCCGGCGCGTAGAATTGATCCGGCGGCGGCATCATTTCGGCCAGCACCGGCATGCCCAGCCCGCCGCACTGCTCGATCAGTTCGCCGAGCCACTGCATGAGGTAGGGCTCGCCACCTCGACCAAAGAAGATCGATACGGCCACCGCGTCAGCATCCAGGCGCAGCGCGGTGGTTGCTGTGACGGCAGGGATCTCCTGCCGGGCTTCAGCACTCAGGCCTGCGCTGACACTGACCCGCAGAACAATCCCGACATCAAGTGGAATCAGATCCGACACCTGGCGAAGAAAACCCGGCGTGAGCAATAGGGCCGTGGCGCCTCCGGCGATGGCACTGGCGACGATCTGGCGTGGGCGATCGATCCCGGCAGACGGGTCCCAGCCAGGGACCATGATCCAGTGGAACCATGAGGCATCGCTTCTCCGGACCAGCCAGGAGTCTCCGCAATCGTCTTTGCTTTCCGGTCATGTGCCATCCTCCTCGAAGCGTGTATTGGGGTGTAACCGCCGGACGTAACGTCCGGGCTACGGCAACGCCCCGTGAACGGGGCTGACGATGCGTTAGCCGGCTCGGTTAGCCCGCTTCAGCGGGCGCTGCTAGGTAGCCCGGCGACTTTAGCGCCGGGCGGTCTGCCGTCCGCGGTCATCTCCGGCGGCGCAACCAGCTTCGCCGCAAACTCGCTGAAATGGCGATAGGTGACGTAGCCGGCGTCGTACGTCGACGCCGAGATCGGGCTGATGCCTGACCCAGTCGGGAGGCTCGAAGGTGCTCTCGAGCGCAGCAGCCATGTCCGCTCCGTCCAGTGCCTGCTGGTACAGCGCAAACAGGACGCGTGTGACGGTCTCTTCTTCGGTATAGATGGTCGCATCGCGGCCGCAGACATCGGCAATGATCTGCGTCAGGCCAGGGGTTTTGGTCCCCCCGCCCGCCAGCGCCAGCTCCTCGATGGGCAGGCCCATCTCGCCGTAGATATCGAGTAGATGGCGCAGGCTGTAGGCGATGCCCTCCATCGCTGCCCGCAGCATGTGCCGGCGATCATGGGCCAGGCGCAAGCCATAGAACCCCGCGCGGATCTCATCCGACCAATAGGGGCTGCGTTCGCCGGCCAGGTAGGGAAGAAACACCAGTCCATCTGAGCCAGGCGCCACTTCGAGGGCCGTGTCGGGTCGCCTCCTCGAAGGTGAGCTCAGCCGACTGGCCCCGAAGAACCTGCTGCTAGCATCCAGACCAACGATGCGCCCGTGGTCGAGGATACGCCGCCCGCCAGCCGATAGGGCGGCAGGAATGGGTAGACGTACAGGCGATCTCTGGGGATCGTCCGCCTGCTGCTCCGGCGCCAAGCGCCATGAAGATCATCGATGAACTGCCCAGCGAGCAGACGACACGCCCGGGGCGTGGCGGGGCTCCGCCGATCAGCGCCGCCACATCGCCCACACCGTTGATGATGGCCGGGCCTGGGATTGAGGCCGAGTTCGCCGGCGACGTCGGGCCGCGGCAGTACCGACAACTGCGCATCGGCCGGCAGAATGGGCGGCAGAGACGCTCGGCGTCCAGACCGGTCAGCGCAAGCCGGTCCAACGCCCAGGTCTTGGTGCGACCAATCCAGCAACGCTGCTCCGCCACACTCGGTCAAATCCGTGCCCACCAGCCCGGAAAGCCGGAAGCGCAGATAATCCTTTGGCCACAGGATGGTGCGCACACCTGCGCCAGAATTTCGGGACGATGACGGCTCAGCCAGAGCAGCTTGGGGAGGGTGTACGTGCTGTTGAGCTGATAGGGCGGCAGTCCCAGGCGCTTCTGCAGCTCCTCTGTCTCCCCGGCTGCTCTGCGATCGAGCCACAGAATCGTCGGCGGCACCACCCGCTGCGCGGCGTCGAGCAGCACGGCGGAATGCATCTGACCGGTGAATGCGACCGCATCGACCTGATCCAGGCCCAAGCCACCCTGCTGCAAGTTCTCGCGTCGCTTCCCAGAACGCGGTCCACCACGCCTCAGGGTCGCCCTCGGCCCACCCCGGCTGAGGCGTCGTGTACGAATAGCGTCGCACTGCGACCTTGAGCACTTGCCCCGCGTGGTCGTACAGGACCGCCTTGAGCGAGGATGTGCCGACATCGGCCGCCAGCAAAGCAGGGGTGTGCGGGGCCATCAGACAGCCTCGCCGCCGACCTCGACCATGACCTTCATGCCTTCCGCGATTCAGCACGAGCTCGAAGCCTTCATGCAGGCGCTCGAGCGGCAACAGGTGGGATATCAGCGGTTCCACCAACACCTGGCCCGACTCGATGTAGCGAAGCGCCTCGTGCATGTCCTCAGGCGTCGAGTCAGCCGATCCGGTCAGGATCAGCTCCTTGTAGTGGATCAGGTTGGGGTCGATGTTCAGCGGCGCAACGGGATACATGCCGGCGAAGATATTCAGCCGCCCGCCCGCGGCCAGACACTCGGCCGCCTCGAGCACGAGCGGGGAGGACTCCCACGGCCACCACGGCTGCGTCGACGCCTGCACCGCCGGTGGCCGCCATGACTGCTTCCCGCAGGTTGGCTGCCTGGCTGTTGATCACCACATCCGCGCCCAGCTTGCTGGCCAGGCTCAGCCGATCGTCGATCAAATCGGCAACGATCACCCGCGCGCCATAGCGTCTGGCCACCTGCATGTGCATCACGCCGATCGGGCCGGCGCCGATCACCAGCTCGGTCTCGACCGGCGCCAGGTGCAGCAGTCTCTGACCGCGCACGACGCAGGCCAGCGGTTCAGTGAACGCGGCGGCCCGGTAGGAGGTGGTGTCTTCGCGGATCGGGAAGATGTTGCGCTGCGGGAGGACCGCATACTCTTCATAGGCGCCGTTCGGAAAGCGGGGGTGCTGGCAGCGGTTCGAGCGGCCGGTGCGGCAGGGGTCACAGGCGCCGCATTTGACGATGAAATCCGCCATGACTCGCTGGCCCGGCTTGAGATGCTTGACCTCACTGCCCACTTCCACGATACGGCCAGCTGCCTCATGGCCCATCACTCGGGGCAGCGGAACGTTCTTCTTACCCGCATAAACCCGCACGTCCCAGGGGCAGATGCCCACGTAGGCAATCTGCACCAGGACCTCATCCGGCCCGACAGCCGGGCCGGGGTATCTCGCGCTGCTCGAACTGGCCAGGCGCCACCAGCCACATAGACCGCATCGTTGGGGTGTTCAATGAAATGCTCCTGCTCGCCATCGAGGCTGAAAGGACGTTACCGTGTCTCGCCGGCCCTCATCGCCCAGGGAGCGATGTCCGCACTGTATATTTGTACCGATCCCCGCGGCTGACCATGCGGGTATACTCTACAGGTTCATCGTCATCCGAGTAAATGATGCTCTCCACAAGCAGCAGCGGTGAACCCGGCGACACCTCGAGCAACTGGCTCTCCCGCAGACTGCCCGCCACTGCCTGGATTGTCGCTTCCGACCGGGCAAAGGTTACGCCTTGAAGTCGCAAGACACGCCACAGGGAGGCCTGACCCTGCAGCTGCGCAGGCGTCAACACGACATGGGCTGGGAGCCTGAGATGGGAGGTGGATACAATCGTCGGCTCATCGTCGACCAGGCGGAGCCGCTCGACGATCCAGATCCACTCCCCCTCCTCCACCCGCAGTGCAGCAGCCACATCGCCGATCGCAGGTTCCTGCCGCAAGGAGAGCAGGCGTGAGCCGGCCCGAAGTCCGATTGCCTCCAGCTCCTCAGAGAAGCTGCGGAGCTGTGAGAGCTGTCGCTGAATCTTGGGGCGAGCGACGAAAGTCCCTTTTCCCTGATGCGACACCAGGTAACCTTCGCGTACGAGGTCGTTGATCGCCCGCCGAACCGTGATACGACTGACACCGTAGGTGTCACAGATCTCACGTTCGGTCGGAATCGGGTCACCCTTCTCCCAGTGGCCTTGCTCGAGCGTGCCCAGCAGCGCCTGGCGCAACTGGTGATACAGCGGCAGGGGCGACGTCGCGGTCAACCGCGGCAGGATCCAGAACAGCTAGTCCCATGGTTTCTACATCCGAACTCATCAGCGCTTCTAATGTCATTATAACAAC
The DNA here is from genome assembly GCA_963774265.1 of uncultured Chloroflexia bacterium. Lineage (GTDB taxonomy): Bacteria > Chloroflexota > Anaerolineae > CG2-30-64-16 > CG2-30-64-16 > JALOOB01. The sequence goes on from CAVZDU010000002.1 coordinate 576,917, forward strand.
TTTAGGCCGGTTCCAATATAGCACACGTCGAAAACCCTGTCAATAGGGAGTTTTTTCACCGATACCGGCCCCTCAAGACCGGAGGTATTGACATGCAGTGGTTTGTGTGCTATACATGCGTTATGTTGTTATAATAAGTGATCGATCGGGTATCTCTCCTATCCTCCCGGCCTATGAGGTGCCAACCTATGGCAAGTTTGGACTACGTGCATGCTACGTCCGTTGCAGACGCGGTGGCGCTCCTGAATGGCCCTGGACTGCGGTGCCGCCCCATCGCCGGGGGCACCGATCTGGTTGTGGCAATGCGCCAGCGCGGTCCCTGGTTCGATCGCCTGGTGGACATTACAGCGATCCCGGAATTGTGCGAGATCGAGGAAACCCCGGCGGAGATTCGCATCGGCGCGGCAGTGACATTTGGCCGCGCAGCTGCCAACCTCCTGCTCCGCACGGCCGCCCCGATGCTGGTCGAGGCGTGCCTGACTGTGGGCAGCCCACAGATCCGCAACACCGGCACGCTCGGCGGCAATGTGATCAACGCAGCACCCTGCGCGGACAGCCTGCCCCCGCTCGTTGCGCTGGATGCCGCAGCCGCACATCGCCGGCCGCGGACGGAGAGCGAGTTCTGCCGGTCTCCCAGCTGACATCCTCACCGCATCAGGCCATGCTCCGGCCCGGCGAATTGCTCACCCATTTCACGTTTGCCAAACTGCCCGCCTGGCACCCGTTCCACCTTCATTAAACTGGGCCGGCGCAACGCCCAGTCCATCTCCAGGCTCAGCATCGCCGCGGCCGGTCGCATCAACGACGCAGGCGTGATGGATTTCGCCCGGCTGGCGCCGGGTGCAGCGCTTCCTCATACGGAACGCATGCTGGAGGTGGAGGCGATGCTGTTCGGGCGTCCTCCGGGCCGACCTGTTCGGAGCGGCTGGGGAGATGGCGTCCAACTTCATGCTCAGCATCACCGGCAGGCGCTGGTCGACGGAGTACAAAGAGATCGCCATCCGCGGTTTGGTCGAACAGGCATTGGCAGCCGTATTCGGCGACGCCAACCCCTCCTGATCCGTCCATCCAAAGGGAGTCTATTCGCATGCTCATTGAGTTCACGCTCAACGGGAAACAGATCGCTGTTGAGGCGCCAGCGCACATCTCACTCTTGACGCTGCTTCGCGATGCACCTCGATCTGACCGGCACCAAAGAGGGCTGCGAGCGTGGGAGAGTGCGGTGCATGTTCCGTCATTGTCGATGGCGAAATCGTCAATAGCTGCCTTATGCTGGCGCCGAAGGCTGCGGGCCGCTCCGTCCTGACCATCGAAGGCGTCAGCCCTGCCGACGGTTCGCTGAGCGACCTCCAACGCAACTTCGTCGACCACGGCGCGGTGCAATGCGGCTTCTGCACGCCCGGCATGGTGCTCGCAGGTGAGGCGCTGCTTGCGCACTCCCCGCTGCCCACACGGGACGAGATCCGCACCGCCCTTTCCGGTAATCTGTGCCGCTGCACGGGCTACCAACAGATCGTCGACGCCATCGAAGCAACGGCGCTCGAGCGCGCGGGTACGGCGGCTCCTGCCCCGGTTTACGGAGGTTGAGGCATGACTGAACAACAGTACATCGGCAAGCCTGCTCGGCGGGTGGATGCGGCGGACAAGGTGACCGGTCGCGCCCGCTACGTTGCGGATTACCGCCTTCCGGGGATGCTGTATGCGCGCTGCCTTCGCAGCGAAATACCTCATGCAGCCATCGCCCACCTCGACACCGCACCGGCGCTGCAGGTGCCTGGCGTCCTCGCCGTCATTACCATTGCGGACTTTGCCAATGAAGGGCGCTTCGGTTTCCCGGTGAGCGACCAATACATGCTTGCCCGGGGGACGGTGCGTCACGTCGGCGAAGCGATCGCCGCGGTTGCTGCCGAGACGCCAGAGGCAGCCGCGGCCGGGTTTGGCCGCGATCGTCTGCGAGTTGGAGCCCCTTCCCGCGGTGTTCGATCCCGAGGCTGCGCTTGCACCTGATGCACCGCAGATCGGTCCCGATCGTGCCGACGGCCGGCATCCCAACTTCCTGCACTCCGAGATCGTGCGCCAGGGCGATCCTGTTCGCTGCTCTCGCCGACTGTGAACGTCACGCTGGACGAAACTTACTCTGTCGTGCAGCAGGAACATGCCTACCTGGAGACCGAAGGCGCGCTGGCGATCCCGACACCGGAGGGAGGCGTCGTCGTCTACGCCTCCAACCAGAGCCCTTTCATCAATCGCGGAAACCTGGCCAACGTCCTGGGACTGGCACAGGATCGCGTGCGCGTGATCCAGCCCCCCGTGGGCGGCTCCTTTGGCGGCAAGGATGACCTCAACTACCAGGCCTCGGCGCAATGCGCCGCGTTGGCCCTCAAGACCGGCCGCCCGGTTCGGATGACCTTCTCACGCGAAGAGAGCATGATCGCCAGCTACAAACGCGATGCGATGCGCATGCACGTGCAGCTGGGGGCAACGCCGGACGGCGCTCTCAAAGCCTGCAAGTTCGACGGCTTGCTCGACTCCGGCGCCTATGCGTCGCAGAGCGTGTTCACTTCCTGGCGCGCGGCCATCCATGCGATGGGCGCCTACCGGTACGAGCACTGTCACGTCGACATCAACTGCGTCTACACCAACAACGGCTACGCCGGCGCATTTCGCGGATTCGGCAACACGGAGGTCTGTTTCGCAATCGAGCAGGCTATCGACGAGCTGGCGGATAGGCTGGGCCAGGACCCGATCGACTTTCGCCTGCGCAACTGCCTGCGCCTGGGTGACGAGACCGCGTTTGGCCAGCGGCTGGATGAATCGGTGGGCCTGCCTGAGTGCCTGGAGGCGGTGCGCAAAGCCAGCGACTGGGATCGCAAACGCGCCGCTTACGCGCACCAGGGGGCAGGTCCCCTCCGGCGCGGCATCGGCGTGGCCGCGCTCTTCCATGGCACCTCACTCGGTGCGGAAGGGGCTGACTATGCGGGAAGCACCATCACCGTCGAGGGCGACTATCTCATTGCCCTGACCTCGGGCCTGACCGATTTTGGCACCGGCTCACGCACCGTCTTCACGCTCATCGCCGCGGAGGAGCTTGGCGTCAGCCCCGATCGGATCAGGATGCTCCGGCCGGACACCGACACGGCCATCGAATCGGGTCCCACGGTCGCCAGCCGCTCGACCATGTTGGGCGGCAATGCCGCGCGGCTCGCCGCGCAGAACCTGCGCCAGACGCTCGACTATGCGGCGGCCAATCTCCTTCACTGCGAGGTCCACCAGCTCGTGCGAGCAGGCGAGGGCTACGTCGGGCCCAGTGAGGAGCCGTAAGCTGGGAGCGGTGGTCGACCATGCCCACGCGATCGGCCTGACGCCTTCCGCGCACGGTCGCTGGACTGCGCCCCACATCCACTGGGACAGCAAGACCGGGCGTGGCGTCGCCTACCTGGCCTATCACTTCGGCGCACAGGTCGCTGAGGTCGAAGTGGACATGCGCACCGGCAAGACCGATGTCGTCGGCTTCTGGGCCGCGCACGATCTCGGAACGACGATCTTCCCGCCAAGGCGCGGTCGGCCAGGTCTACGGCGGCGTGGCGCAGGGCCTGGGCTACGCGCTCATGGAGGAGGCGCGACTACGTGGACGGCTACCTGCAGGCGACCAACTTCGACACCTACCTGATCCCCACGGCCAGGGACGTGCCCGACATCACCTGCATCCTGCTGGAGATGCCGTATTCGCACGGGCCCTTCGGCGCAAAGAACATCGCGGAGCCTGCCCTGGTGCCGGTTGCACCCGGCCATCTGCAACGCCATCGCACATGCCACCGGCCGGCGGGTGCGCGATTTGCCAGCCAACCTGGAACGCGTGCTGCTGGGCCACAGCCTCGGGCGCGGCGATGACGGCCGGTCGTGCAAGTTAGGACTGAAAATCGGTTGACCTTTTGCATTTATCGAGGAATTCGAAAGGAGCACAACATGGATAAGCAGCAACTGCTGGCGCAATCTGTCACGAGAGCCTTCTGGAAACTGATCCGGAGGCAGCCGCGTTGGCAGCCCAGGCAGCCGTCGATGGTGGCGTCGATGCCATGGAGGCCATTCAGGTCGCCTCCGCGGCGATCGCCAGAGGTTGGTGACCTGTTCGAGAGCGGCGACCTCTACCTGCCCAGCCTGATGCTCGCGGGCGAGGCGATGAAGCGAAGCATGAGCATCCTGTCACGCTACCTCAGCGTGGAGCAGGCCAGCCAGAAAAAGGGCAAGGTCGTGATCGGTGCAGTGTCCGGCGACATCCACGACATCGGCAAGAACCTGGTGGCGACCATGCTTTCAGTGCACGGCTACGAGGTCGTCGACGTGGGTGTCAATGTCCCACCGATGGAGATCATCGACACCGCGCAGCGAGAACATGCGCGCTTCATTGCGCTATCTTCGCTGATGACGACCTCGATGCCCTACCAACGCGACGTGCTGGAACTCCTGACGCGAGATGGGCGTTCGAGACCGCTTCTACGTCGATCGTCGGCGGCGGCCCGGTCACAGCCGAATACGCCAGCCGGATCGGCGCCGACGGCTGGGGGGTGAGCGCGGTGTCCGCGGTGAAAGTGTGCGACCGCCTGTTGCAGTCCAACGAACGTCCTCCCGTCAAGTCCACCTTCCTTCAGGAATAGGAGCATAACCATGACACTCAATCGTGATCGGCTGATGGACGTGCTTGACAAGGCGCACAAAGGGCCCATCGTCAAGCAGTTCGACTGGGACACGCGCACGATTCCCGGCGCGATTGCCGACAAACTCAAGAAGTACGGCCTGCAGAAGACCTGCGATCCGGCCAATCCGATCAACCAGAACCTGGAGCTGGCGGATCGCTTCTTCGCGGCCGCCCTGGAAGTGGCGACCGAAGTCGGCATGCTGTGCACCGATACGCAGCGCGCGATCCGCTACTCGCGGGAGGAGCTGATCGCGGGCCTCGAGGCCGCGCCGGCCGCCTTCACGCTCGGTGAAGGCAAGGAAATCGCCCATTTCCAGCACCGCAGCATCTCCGATCCGGTGGCGCCCATCTGGGTGTCGCCCCTGAGCATTGCCGTGAGCGAGGATGTCTTCGAACCGCTGGTGATCGGCATCGCCAACGTGCCGGAAGTCGACTGCCTGGAGGGACCCTCCTTCGAGACCATTTGGGGCGCCCCCCTGCGCGCCGGCTCGCCTTACGAATTGCTGGCAGGCAAGATGCAGGCCCAACGCTTCTACAGCGCCATCTCCAAGGCGGGCCGCGATGGCATCGGCCTGTATGCGGTCGGCACCTCGCCGACGCATTACGGCGTGCTGGGCGGGTACGGCGTGCCTGGCGGCTACAAGCCCGAACGCGACATCGTGCTGGTGCTCTCGCCCGTGGAGATCAAGACATCTTACGAGAACCTGATGAAGCTCGCGCATGCCTACAACTGCGGCGGCCAGACCTACGGCGGCTCGTGGTCGATGATCGGCGGCTACGCGGGTGGGCCTGAGGGTGCGGCGCTATCCTGCATCGCCTGCACCATCATGTTGTACAATGTCTACCAATGCGTCAACGGCGCCAGCTTCCCGTACGATCTGAAGACCATGGGCAACTGCGGCCGCAATGCGTTGTGGGCCCTGGGCGTGGTGTTCCAGGCCCTGAGCCGGAACACGCACATCTGCGCCAATTCCGTGCTCAACCAGACCGCCGGCCCGGTGACCGAGTGCCTGCTCTACGAGTCTGCGGTCGGCATGATGACCCTCAGCGTCTGCGGCACGTCCTCCTGCACCGGCCCCCGGACGGCGGGCGGCAAGTACACCGATTACATCACCCCGCTCGAGGTGAAGTTCGCGGGCGAGGTCTTCAAGAAGTCCGCAGGGATGGGCCTCTCCGAGGCGAACGAGATCGCCAACCGCCTGCTCCCGAAGTACGAGCACGAGCTGGGCCACCCGCCCAAGGGGCAGAGCTTCCAACAGTGTTACGACCTGAAGACGCTGCAGCCCTCGGATGAATGGCGCAAGGTCTATGATACGGTCAAGAACGATGTCATCGCGGCGGGCATGCCGCTGAGCTGAAACGGAAGGGCCGTGTTTAACCGGATGACCATACACTGCGCCCAGTATGACCTGGCCGCCGGGTATGGTCGTTTCATTGGAGATAGACAATGGCAAGCCTGAGCACGCGACTTTTCGATGTGTCGATGACGTCCCCGTTCATCCTGGCATCAGGACCGCTATCCTATGATGCGACCGGGTTATGGAAGGCCTACCGCGCAGGTGCAGGTGGCGTCGTCACCAAGACCTTGCGCCTCTCGGCCGCGGTCAACCCCACGCCCCACATGGTCGTCCCGCGCACTTCCAACCTGCGCGCCACGCTGTTCAACTCGGAGAAGTGGGCCGACCTGACCTGGCAGCAGTGGGTTGAGATCGAGCTGCCCCGGATGGCGGACCACCCGGGCCTGCTGATTGCCAGCATCGGTCACACGCCCCCCGAAGGTGTGATTGCGGGGCCGGTGGCCGGAACCGGGGTGGTTGACGCCATCGAGTGCGTCGCGTACACCAGGGAAACTATTGTGGACCTGATCCGCGCCGTACGCGCGCGCACGAAACTGCCGATCCTCGCCAAGCTCACGTTCAACTGGGGGGATGAATTGTACCCGGCGGCGGAAGCCGCGCTGAGAGCGGGCGCAGACGGCTTCACAGCCATCGATTCGATCGGGCCAACGCTGCAGATCGATGTGGAGACCGGCCAACCGACGGTCGGAGGCGCCGGCAGCCAGGCCTGGATGTCCGGAGCCGCTATACGGCCCGTCGCCCAGGCAGTTGTTGCCGAGCTGGCTCGCCGGCATCCCGGCGTCCCCATCGTGGGAACAGGTGGCGTCATCCAGGCCGAAGATGCCATCGAAATGACCATGTGCGGCGCAGCAGCCATGGGCGTGTGCACCGCGCCGTTGCTGCGCGGCCTGGAGTGGTTTGCCCGCACGCATGAAAAACTCAATCTCTGGCTGGATGAGCGGGGCTACTCGTCGCTGGATGCCGTGCGCGGCAAGGCGCTGGCCAACTTGCAGGCGGAAGAGGACACGACGCGGCTCGTGTTTGGGTTCGAGCCGCTGAAATGCACCAAGTGCGACCTGTGCGTTGTGCTGTGTCCGTATGACGCGCGGCGAGATGGAAGGCGAGAAGCCCAGAAGTCCTGAGCTCAAACAGATCCTTCATGAAGCGCGTTGTCGCGATTGCGGCCTGTGCGTAGAGGTGTGTAAGCCTGGCGCGCTCACCTACGCGAACTGGCCGCGGCCCTAAGGGGATACGACGCATGGCCAAGACTGCAAACGTAGATCTGACGACGGGCCGCGTCACGGTGACGGAGACCGCGCCCGGGCTGCTGCGAGATTACCTGGGGGGGCGGGGATTAGGAGCGCGGCTGCTCTATGACCTCGTCGGCCCGGAGGTCGATCCGCTGGGCCCGGACAACATGCTGATCTTCACCGCAGGCCTGCTGGCCGGCTCCCCGTGGCCCACCTCGGCCCGGATGCATGTCACCTTCAAGTCGCCGCTCACCGGCACATATGGCTACGCGAATACGGGCGGACAGATCGTGGCACAGCTGCGACATGCCGGGTACGACGCACTGCTGGTGACGGGCCGCGCGGCGGAGCCGTCCATCCTGCGCGTGACGGACGATGACATCGCGATCGTGCCTGCGCCCGAGCTGTGGGGCCTCCAGACCGGCGCAGTGCACGACGCGCTGCTGGGTCCCCGGGGCGACAAAAGCAAGGGCTGCGTCGCGTGCATCGGCCCTGCGGGCGAGAACCTGGTGCGCATTGCCGCGATCATCAACGATCGGGGCCGCGCGGCGGCACGCGGCGGCCCGGGCGCGGTGATGGGCAGCAAGAATCTGAAGGCGCTCCATATCGTGGCCCAGCGGCGTCCACCCACGCCGCCCGAATTCCGAGACGCCGCCCGGACCGCGATGGACAAGGTGCGCGCAGACCCACATCTTGACGGCCTGCGGCGCTGGGGCACGCTGGTGCTGATGGACGGCAAGAATGTGCGCGGCGATCAGCCGGCCAAGAACCATCAGTTCGCCCAGGTGCCCTTCATCAAATCGGTGAACGCGGCCGCATTCGACAAATACGTCGAAGCGCATCGCGGCTGCTACGGGTGTCCGATCAAGTGCAGCCGCGATTCCGAGGTCGACGAGGGCGCGTATGCCGTGGAGGTGGAGGGTCCGGAGTACGAGAGCACCAACGCCCTGGGCCCGATGAATTGGGTCAGCGACCCGGAAGCGATCCTGTATGCCAACCGCCTGTGCAACGAGTACGGCCTGGACACCATCTCAACCGGCGTGACGATCGCATTTGCCCTCGAGCTGCACGAGAAGGGATTGCTGGACGACGAGCCGGATCTGCCGCTGGCATGGGGCAGCCCGGCAACGCTGCACGGCCTGATCGAGCGCATCGCCTTGCGTCGCGGGATCGGCGACGTGCTGGCCGAGGGCACCCGCCGCGCAGCGGAGCGCATCGGCCGCGGCGCCGAACGTTACGCCATGCAGGTCAAGGGGCTCGAGCTGCCCCGCCAGGAGCCGCGCTTCGCCAAGGGCTTTGGCCTGGGCCATGCCACGTCCAATCGGGGCGCAGATCACCTCTACGGCCTGCCGGCCATCGACCTGGCGGGCGCCTGGGACGTGGCCAACCGCGTCTTCCCGGCCGAGATCGTGCCGGAGCTGATGGACCCGACGAACGAGAAATACAAGCCCGACATGGTGGTTTTCGGGGAGCACTTCTGCGCGGTGACCGATTCATTGGGCATCTGCAAGTTCAGCACCATCGAGGAATACGCCCTGTTTCCCGAGGACCTGGCCCCCGGCGTTGCTGCGTTATGGGGCCGGCCCGTCACCGGCGCGGATCTGCTGCCCGTGGGCGAGCGCATCGTGAACCTGGAGCGGCTGTACAACGTGCGCCTGGGGCTGTCTCGCAAGGACGACCGCTTGCCGGCGCGCTTCACCGACCGAGCCCGCGCCGCTCTACGAATACGAAGAGGATCCCCAGACCGGTGAGATGGTCCGCTCCGCCGAGCCGATCCGGTACGGGCTGCTGGTTGACTTCGAAGGCATGCTGGATCGCTACTACGATCTGCGCGGATGGACGCGCGACGGCCTGCCGACCGCTGAAACGCTGGCACGCGTTGGGCTCACACCCTGAACCGTCACACCGGTCAGTGAGAACACATTCGCAACAGGAGTCTACTGAGGCATGAACACGAAGCTTTTCCAGAAGGATTTCATCACCACCCCCGACTGGACCGTGGAGGACCTGAACACCATGCTCGACCTGGCGTTCCGGCTCAAGGGCGACTTCGCCACCGGCGTGCTGCACGATCACATCCTGCGCGCCAAGACGCTGTACATGCTCTTCTTCGAGGAGTCGACCCGCACGCGCAACTCGTTCGAGACGGGCATGACGCAGCTCGGCGGCCACGCGATCTGGCTGACGCCCAAGGCGACCCAGATCGGCCACGGCGAAAACGCCAAGGACACCGGCATGGTGCTGAGCAGCTACGGCACACGGCATCGCCATCCGCGACTGCCGCACCGGGATCGGCAACAAGTACCTCTACGAGATGGCGCAGTACGCCGATGCGCCGATCATCAACATGCAGGACGACGTCGATCACCCCTGCCAGGCCATGGCCGACCTGATGACCCTGATGGAGCTGTTCGGCCGCGACCTGCGCGGGCGCAAGTTCGTCATCTCCTGGACCTACGCGCCGAAGTACGTGCGCCCGTTGAGCGTGCCGCAGTCGCTGGTCTGGCTGATGCCGCGCTTCGGCATGGACGTGACGCTGGCCTATCCCGAAGGGCTATCACATGATGCCGCGACGTGATGGAGAAGGCCCGCCAGTTCGCGGACGAGGCCGGCACGAAGCTCACCGAGACCAACGATATGGACGAGGCATTCAGGGACGCCGACTTCCTCTATCCCAAGTCCTGGGGACCGATCATGGTCACCGAGGACGAGGCCGAGGTGGAGGCGATGGCGGCGCAGAACACCGGCTGGCGCGTGACGCAGGAGAAGATGGCGCTGGCCAAGAAGCATGCGGTCTACATGCACTGCATGCCCATCGACCGCGGCCACGAGGCCGACGGCGACGTGATCGACGGCCCGCAGTCGGTCATCTACAAGCAGGCCGAGAACCGGCTGCACATCCAGAAGGCGCTGATGGCGCTGATGATGAGCGGCCGCGCGTGAGAGGATCCTGGCCGGGATTTGAGAGGCCCATGCAACCCGAACTCACAGATCACATCGCCGCGCTGGCCCGGCAGATGACCGGACCCCGCGAGCGCTTCCTGGCCGACCTGATCCGCATCCGCTCGTACACCGGCCAGGAAGGTCCCGCGGTCGAGCGCACCCTGGAGGAGCTGCGGGCCATCGGCTGCGACGAGGTATGGATGGACTCGGCGGGCAATGCCCTGGGCCGGATCGGGCGGGGACCGCGGGTGATCCTCTACGATGCGCACCTGGACACCAATGAGGTGGCCGATGCCCGCGAGTGGCCGCACCCACCCCTGGAGCCGGTCGTCGAAGGCGATGTGATGTGGGGCCTGGGCGCCTCGGACTGCAAAGGAGGGGTCGCGGCGATCGTCTACGGCGCCGCGATCCTGGCCACGCTGGGGCGAGACCTGCCCGCGGTGCGCGCCCTGCTGCAGGAGGTCTCCGTCGTGGTGATGGGCGCGACCCTGGAGGAGGACGCGGAGGGCTTCGCGCTGCGGTCGCTGGTCGAGCGCGATGGGCTGCGGCCCGAGGTCGTGCTGCTGGCCGAGGCCACCGATCTGACGCTGCGCCGCGGGCAGCGAGGGCGCTGCGAGGTTCGCGTGCGAACGGCAGGCCGCGCGGCCCACGCCAGCCAGCCCCACCTGGGCGAGAGCGCGATTCTGAAGATGCTCCCGGTGGTCTCGGCGCTGGAGGCCGATGAATGCCGCCTTGCCGGTCGATCCCATCTTCGGCCGCGGGAGCCAGGTCGTCTCGATGATCGAGGGCCCGCACACCCCTAATTCCGTGCCCTCCTGGTGCGAAGTGGTCGTCGACCGCCGGCTGACGCCCGGCGAGACCGCAGAGACGGTCCTGGCGGGCGTGGCCGCGGCAGTCGAGCCCCTGGGGGCAACCGCCCGCATCCCGGAACAACCGGTGTCGACGCACACGGGCCTGCGGCTGGATGGCCCGGCGTTCTATCCCGGCTGGCTGCTCGCAGAAGATCATCCGCTGCTGGCTGCGGGCCAGGCGACCTGCCGGACGTTGTGGGGGCAGGCGCCGCGCGTCGACGTCTGGCGCTTTTCCACCGATGGTGCGTATTCCGCCGGGGCAGCCGGCATTCCCACCCTCGGATTCGGACCGGAGGAGGAGCAGTACGTACACGCGGCCAACGACCAGGTAAACCTGACAAAGCTGGCCAAAGCCGCGCAGTTTTACGCGCTCTTCCCCCTGATCTTCCAGCGATGATCTACGACCCATGCTCGAGTGCGGGAGTGCTGATCCATAGGACGGTGTTGCCATGATACTCCTCCCTGAGTACCTGATCGACGTGCCAGGCGAGCCGCCGAAGCACCGCTGGGGCGTGCGAGTGATGGGCGCCCAGGTGGCCGCGGTCGCATCTCATGCGGACCTGCGCCAGCTTTACCCTGAAGACGAGGTGGTGGACGCAGGGGGCCTGACACTCTCCCCCGGCTTTGTCGATGCGCATACGCACCTATACGGCGTGCTGGCCCACGGCATCCCCCTGCATAAAGCGCCGTCCGGGTTCTGGCCGTTCCTGGAGGATTTCTGGTGGCCGCTGGTGGAAGATCGGCTCGACCACGAGATGATCTGCGCTGCCACCGACCGCAACCTGGCGACGATGTTGCGCGGGGGCGTCACCAGTTTCTACGACGTCACCGAGGCGCCGAACGCCCTGCCCGGCTGCCTGGCGACCCAGGCCAACGTCGTGCGCGCCCGCGGCATCCGCGGCATCCTCTCCTTCGAGGCGACCGAACGGGTCAGCCGGGATAACGGCCAGCTTGGGCTACACGAAAACCTGGACTTCATCCGCACATGCCAGGAAGAGGCCCGGTCAGAGCAGAACGGGACACCGGCGGGCCTCCTTTCAGGCTTCATGTGCTACCACACGACCTTCACCTGCTCGACCGGGTTTATCCGCCAGGCGTTTGACCTGGCCGCGGCGCACGGCGCCACGGTCCATATGCATGTCTCCGAGGGTGCGTATGAGCCCGAACATGCCCTCACCCATTTCGGAATGCGCACGTTCGAGTTCTACGACCGCCTCGGCGTCGCGGGGCCGGCCATGCAGGCTTCGCAATGCGTCCAGATCTCCCCTGCCGAGATTGAGATCATCGCGCGGCGCGGGGTGCGAGTGTCCCACATGCCGTTATCGAATTGCGAGGTGGGCGGCGGCGTCGCGCCCGTGCCGGACCTGCTTGCTGCGGGCGTGCCCGTGGGCCTGGGCTCCGATGGCTACATCACCGACATGTTCGAGGTCATGCGCGGCGCGTTCCTGATCCACAAGGCTTATCGCCAGGACCCGCGCGTGATGCCGGCCAACGTCGTGTGGCGCCTGGCGACCGAGGGCGGCGCGCAAGTGCTCGGGCTGGACCGGGTGGGCCGGCTCCTTCCGGGCTGGCAGGCCGACCTGCAGCTGATCGACTCGGCCCTGCCCACACCCGTGGAGCCCTGGAACCTCTACGGCCAGCTCCTGCTGTATCGGAGCCGCCGCGATGTACACGATGTGATGGTGGCCGGCCAGTGGCGCGTGCGCAACGGCGCCGTGCTGGGGGTGGACGAGGAGGCGCTGGACGCGAGGGTGCACGAGTCCGCGCGGCGGATCTGGCAGGTCTGAGACGACGGAGGCCTGGCCGCGGCACGAGTGCCCGTAAGGGTCTCAACACACTCGTCAGGCGCGCTATTGGAGCCCACGGATCGAGATCCGTGGGCTTCTGTTCTTCCCAGGGTCGGAGATCGCAGATGCTCACACATTCCACAGGCAATAGCAGACCCCTGGCCCCACCCTGAATCATCGCCAGTTCTGAACCGCCATCGGCCTCCGCTTACTGACGTGCTGCAGCGCCACATTGTCTCGGTGCGCGGGATCGGCTATCGGTCTGATGGGTGAAGCTTTGTAAAGAAGTGTTTACACAACCTTGGCGCAAAGTTAACCTAACTTTCGCTCGCCGTTAACACTGCCGTGGTACTGTGACCGTGGCTTCGAAGGAAGTCAACCCATAGGACTGAAAACGGGAGGAGAAATGTGTTCCAAGTTTTTCGTAATGATTTTTGTCGTCGCGTTGCTGGTGGCCGGGTGTGCTCGGGCCCCTGCGACGCCGGCGCCGGCCACATCTGCGCCCGCCGCCCAGGCCGAGCCGACGAAAGCCCCTGAGGCCACCAAGGCGCCGAAGCCAACCACCGCGCCTGTGGCGACCGTAGCGCCTGAACCCACGAAGGCCCCCGAGATTCCGGCCACGACCGAGCTGGGCCTGCCCGAAGTCAACCCGCTCGACGTGACCGGTGACATCATCACGGCGGGCTCGTCGACGGTCTTTCCGTTGAGCGAAGCCGTGGCTGAGAAGTTCCGCGACGAGGGCTACGCGGGCAACATCACGATCGATTCGATCGGTTCCGGCGCCGGCTTCGAGCGCTTCTGCAAGACCGGCGAGACCGACGTGTCGAATGCCAGCCGCGCCATCAAGGACTCCGAGTTGAAGAACTGCGCGGCAATCGGCCGCACGCCGATCGAGTTCCGCGTCGGCACCGATGCGTTGGCGGTTGTCGTCAACCCGGAGAACGACTGGCTGAAGGACGGCGTCACGCTGGCGGAGCTGGCCAAGATCTTCTCGAAGGATGCGACCAACTGGTCCGATGTGAACCCGGCCTGGCCGGCGCAGCCGATCAAACGGTTCTCGCCCGGCACGGATTCCGGCACCTTCGACTACTTCGTCGAAGCCGTCATGGACAAGGCCTACGTGAAGGACGCCACCGCAGACAAGGGCAAGGGCGAGGAAGCACTGCTGGGTGCAGCCAACCTGCAACTGTCCGAGGATGACAACGTGCTCGTGCAGGGCGTCGAAGGCGACAAGTACGCCATCGGCTATCTTCGGGTTCGCCTACTACGTCGAGAACGAAGGCAAACTGGCTGATGTGGCGGTCGAGGGCGTGGCGCCGTCGGCCGAGGCTGTGGATGCCGGCGAAATACAAGCTGGCCCGCCCGCTGTTCATCTACTCAGACGCCAAGATCATGCAGGAGAAGCCGCAGGTCGCCCAGTTCATCAACTTCTACCTGACCTACGTGAATGAAGTCATCGGCCCGGTCGGTTACTTCCCGGCCCCCGCCGATGCCATCGCAGCCTCTGCCAATGCCTGGCTCGAGGCGACTAAGTAACGCTTTCGGCAATCCAGGATATCGCGAGCAGCAGGTGGGGAGAGGCAAAGCCTCTCTCCACCTCTTGCTCTCATACGAGAGTCTGACCATGACAAATACGACACGAGTTCTCTTTCTCTGCACCGGCAACTCGGCGCGCAGCCAGATGGCTGAAGCATTACTGCGCAAGCACGGGGGTGATCGCTTCGAAGTGCACAGTGCGGGTCTGGAGCCAAAGGGCATTCATCCGTATACCCGGCGCGTCCTCGCGGAAGTCAGTCTCGACATGGCCGGTCAGAGCTCCAAAGACCTGATGACCTATCTTGGCAAGCAGCACTTCGGTTACTTGATCACCGTCTGCAGCAATGCCGAGGAGCGGTGCCCCGTCTTTCCAGGCGTCTCCACCCGGCTGCATTGGCCGTTTGAAGACCCGGCCGCAGCTTCGGGAAGCGACGACGAGAAGCTGGCTGCGTTTCGTCAGGTGCGCGATCAGATCGAAGCGCGCATATTGGCCTGGCTGAAAGCGCCGGACTCACCTGACTGAACGGGGACCGCAAGGAAGGACCACCTATGGCCATTAATGCATCCGTGCACTCCGGCAGCGTCGCGGACTCGTCACAACCCGCTGACATCCTCTCTCTGGGCCGGCGACGCCGGCCCGGCGAATCGCTGATCCAGGGATTCCTGGTCTTTTGCGGCGCGGTGTCGATCCTGACCACGGTGGGCATCGTGGTTGTGCTGTTTGAAGAAGCGTTGGTGTTCTTCCGCGATCCCAATGTCGGCCTGCTTGAATTCTTCACCACCACTGCCTGGCAGCCGAAGATCGGCCAGTTCGGCATTTTCCCGCTGTTATTGGCAACCCTGCTGACCAGCATGATCGGGATGCTCATCGCGCTGCCGGTCGGCCTGGCGATTGCGATCTACCTCAGCGAATACGCGACCCCGCGCGCCCGGCAGACGCTTAAGCCCGTGCTGGAGATCCTGGCGGGCGTGCCCACCGTGGTGTACGGCTACTTCGCGCTGAACTTCGTCACGCCGATCCTGCGCGGCATCTTCGGCAGGGATGTGGTGGACATCTTCAACATGGGTTCGGCCGGCCTGGTCATCGGCATTCTCATTCTGCCGCTCGTCGCATCCATGGCCGAGGACGCGCTCAGCTCCGTGCCGCGGGGCCTGCGGGAAGGCGCCTATGCGCTGGGCGCAACCAAATTCGAGACCGCGGTGAAGATCGTCGTGCCCGCGGCACTCTCCGGGCTGGGCGCAGCCTTCATCGTGGCCATCTCACGCGCGGTGGGCGAGACGATGGTCGTGGCGATCGCGGCAGGCTCAGGCCCGCGCAATTTCACGAGCTGGGCCGAAGCATGGCGCGGACTCGCCCTGTTCAACCCGTTTGCATCGGGCGAGACCATGACCGGGCACATCGTCCGCATTTCGGGCGGCGATCTCAGCTACGATTCGATCGACTATAACAGCATTTTCGCCATCGCGCTGATGCTGTTCCTGATTACGCTGGCGCTCAACATCATCAGCCAGTGGGTCGTGCGCCGCTACCGGATGAGGTACTAGCGAATTGAAGATGGAAGATGGAAGGTTGCGGGTGGGAACATGATGGAAGATAGCAAAGTCGGGGGCGGGTATCCGGAAGGACGGCAACTCCAGTCGTTCGTCACGGGGCGCCAACGCACTGGGCAGATATGGAAAACCCTTTTTCTGGCCGCGACTGTGGTCAGGCATCATCGCCCTCCTTGCGCTGCTCTACAACGTGATTACCGATTCGTTCGGCTACGTCGCGTACCGCAACAAGGTGGAGCCAGCGGCCCTGGTTTCGGAATTCTACGCGGCACAGCCGGTCCCCGCGGGTGTTCTCTTTGCAGACGAAGTGCGGCTGGAGGCGCTGCCCACTGCCGACCAGGTCGCCATGCTGAAGATGCACCTTTCCGCCGGCCGCGTCCGCGCGCTCGAGGCGCAGCAAGCCACTGGCCGAACGGTCAAGCGTCGGAACTCGCCCGGTTGCTGGTCGCCGAAGTGGTCAAGCCTGAGATCGTCGCCACCTGGACCCTGGCCGAATCGCTCTTTGCCAGGGACGAGATCGCGGCGGAAGCAGCGCAGATCCCGAATAGCCGGTTGGACTTCCGCAGTTGGGTCACCGGCAGCTTCCTGACCTCGCCCCAGTCGTCCAAGCCGGAGCTGGCGGGCGTCCGCACGGCGATTTTTGGGTCGCTGTGGGTGACCCTGATCGCGTTCATTTTCTCCGTGCCGCTCGGCGTGGGCGCGGCAATCTACCTCGAAGAGTACGGCGGGAACAGCCGGCTCGCCCAGTTCATCGAGACCAACATCAACAACCTGGCCGGCGTCCCGTCGATCATCTACGGCATGCTGGGCCTGGCCGTATTCGTGCGCGTGCTCGAGTCGTTGACGAGTGGCAAGGTCTTCGGTGCGGTCGACCAGACGACCGCGAACGGACGCACCGTGCTCTCGGCCGGTCTGACCATCGGGCTGTTGATCCTGCCGCTCATCATCATCAACGCGCGCGAGGCGATCCGTGCGGTGCCGAGCGCACTGCGCGAGGCCGGCTACGGGCTGGGCGCGACCAAATGGCAGACCATCAGCGCACACGTGCTGCCCAACGCCATCCCGGGCATCCTGACCGGCGTGATCCTGGCGATTTCCCGGGCGCTGGGCGAGACCGCGCCCCTGGTGGTGGTGGGCGCGTCAACCTTCATCGTGGTGGACCCGAACGGCCCGTTCGCCAAGTTCACGACCTTACCGATCCAGATTTACCAGTGGACCGCGCGGCCGCAACCCGAATTTCAACACCTGGCGGCCGCGGCGATCCTGGTGTTGCTGGTGTTGTTGCTGGCGATGAATGCCGCCGCCATCCTGCTGCGCAACAAGTATGCACGGAGTTATAATGAGATGAACCCCAACGCTGATCGGCCGCTGCGCGGCGTCGAGGCAAACGCGCTCGCGTAGCCGACGTGTACTACGGCAAGTTCCGCGCGGTGATGGATGTGTCCTTGAACATCGCATCGCGCCAGATCACCGCGCTGATCGGGCCGTCCGGCTGCGGGAAGAGCACCGTGCTGCGCTGCTTCAACCGCATGAACGACCTGGTCCCTACGGCTCGCGTGGAAGGGAAGATCGAGTTCCGCGGGAAGAACCTGTACGAATCCGATGTGGACGCGGTGGAAGTGCGCCGCCGGGTGGGCATGGTCTTTCAGAAGCCCAACCCGTTCCCCAAGAGCATCTACGAGAACATCGCCTGGGGCGCGAAGATCAACGGATTCCGCGGCGATATGGACGAGCTGGTAGAGCAGTCGCTGCGGTCGGCCGCGCTGTGGGATGACGTCAAAGACAAATTGAACCAGAGCGGCTACTCGCTCTCCGGCGGGCAGCAGCAGCGCCTGTGCATTGCCCGCGCCATCGCCACCCGGCCCGATATCATCCTCATGGATGAGCCGTGCTCCTCGCTGGACCCGATCGCCACGCTCAAGATCGAGGACCTGATGCGCGAGCTGGCCCAGCAATACACCATCGTCATCGTCACTCACAACATGCAGCAGGCCGCTCGCGTATCCGACTACACGGCCTTCTTCAACATGGGCGAGGACCGGGCCGGCTACCTGGTCGAGTACGGGCCCACGAACGGCCTGTTCACAAATCCCAAGAACAAGCTCACTGAGGACTACATCACCGGTCGGTTCGGCTGATCTCCAAGGAGGTAATGAATGAGTACGCTTCTACGAGCTCATTTCGACCGCGAACTGGCCGATCTGAGAGAAACCGCCCTCATGATGGGCTGGCGCGCACGCCAGGCGTGCGCGGCCGGTTTGCAGGCTTTCCTGGAGAATGATCTTGACCTGGTCAGTGAGGTCATTGCCGGGGACCAGGGCATCAACGACCTGCGCTACCAGATCGAGCAGCGGTGCTACAATCTGCTGGCCAGGGAACAGCCCGTTGCCGGCGACATGCGCACCATCGTCACCACGCTGACCATTGTGACCGAGTTTGAACGCATCGGCGATCACGGCAAGAAGATCGCCCGCATTTGCCGGCGCACGGCGGACGATCCGCGGCCGATCCCCCTGGACGCCATCGGCCACATGGGAGAAATGGCGCTGTCCATGCTCGATGATGCCTTGGCGGCACTGGCAGCTCGCAACCCCGATGCTGCCCGCGCGGTCTCCGCCAGGGACGACGAGGTCGATGCCTTTTATAAACAGACCTTCAACGTCACGCTCAGTTATATGCTCGAGAATCCGCGCGCCATCAGTGCCGGCACGCACCTCATCCAGGTCGCGCACGAGCTGGAGCGCGTCGCCGACCGGGCAACCAACATTGCCGAGCGGGTCATCTACGCGGTGAGCGGCGAACTTGTCGAGCTGAATAACTGATCTTTAACTCAGGGATCACTGCGATCGAGTCGCACTCTTGCAACCTCGGCCACGTCCCCACGTATAGTTCGGTGTGAGTAACAGGAGGGCTCAACCATGACACACATCCTTGTAACTTATGCGACCTGGACAGGGGCGACCCACCAGGTGGCTGACGCCGTTGCGGAAGTTCTGGCTGAAGGCGGCGCAACGGTTGACGTGCAGGACGCGGGTGCGGTGAAGCGGTTGGACGGCTACGATGCGGTCGTGATGGGCGTATCCGCGCACATGGGCAAAGTGCCCGGTGCTGCGGTGAGCTTCGCCAGGAAGCATGCCAAGACGCTCGCTACGTTGCCGGTGGCCCAATTCATCGTCTGCCTGACCATGTGCGATGATACCCCGGAGCACAGGGCGACCGCGCTGGGCTACCTGGAGCAGGTGGCCAAGGTGATGCCAGGCGTGACGCCCGTGGACACGGGGTTGTTCGGCGGAGTGGTGCTGAACGACACGGATGATTTCAGGAAGCTCAACCCGATCCTGCGCGGCATGGCGGGGTCGATGGCGAAGGACATCAAGGACGGACGCGACTGGGACGCGATCCGCTCGTGGGCCGAGGGGTTGCGCGGCAAGCTAGGCCCTGGCATCTAGCGCGTACCCTACGACGTCCGGCAGACCTCAGAGAGTTCAAATCAGCCAGACAGACGCGGGAATCTCACTCCCCGACCCCCTCTCCTGGCAGGAAAGGGGCTGATCTGCGCGCCCCCGCACTTTCCCGCTGTGAAGCTGTAGCGGATCGCATCCTGCGAGCAGTTGTCCGCGCACGTGCCGCACCAGAGCCGCCCGACGAAGAGGGACGAGACGAACATGGCCGCAAAGACGAGGAAGCTGGCGTTGACCACCTCCTCGGACGCAGACTGCATGATGAGGATCGGGGAGAAGTAATACAGCGTGACCGGGAAGAGCAGGAACGAAACCAGAAGCAGCGCCCTGCGAATGCGCTGCCGTGCAGGTAGTTGCCGAGTCGTGGCTGAGACGGTCATGACTCTCCTCCTTTGAACGCTATCGTTCTATACGTTGCTATCCCCTGGGGCAGACCGTCAACTTACTCGGACCCGACTCAATGCGCTCTTGATAGCCGCATTGAAAGGCACTCTGGAAGGTAACCTCCGGCAGTTCGGGGGATTTCGCGTCGGGCGCTTCCCGCATTGTCCGAGAAGCTCACGCAAATGTCGCGAGCAAGGCGACCGCCTCGCGAAGATCCGCCGTGTCGAAGCCCTCGGTGAACCAGCCGTGGGCCTCGGTCAGTAGCGCCCGGGCCTCCACCCTGCGGCCTGACTGCTCCCACAGCCGGCAGAGGCTCATTGTCGCCGCGTAGTTCGAGGGAGCGTGCTTGTTGCTCACGCGCGACGGTCAAGGCCTTCATGAAACAGGCTTCTGCCGCAGCTTTCTCCTCAAGCCCAGCGCCGACCAGCAATAACTCGCCCTTGAGGCGGTACAGCTCAGCCTCCCAGAGCCGCCCCGCGGACCTTTCCACTTCGGCGAGCCCCTCGTCCAATGCGGCCCGTGCTGCTCCCAGATCCCCCGACCGCGCGTACGCTTTTGCAAGACAGATCAGGTAATAGGCCGCGAACAGCTCAGACCCGGTGGCCCGGTAGGCCGCCAAATTCTCCCGCATCTCGGCGATGCCCTCGGCCAGGTGTGCTTGCTGAGCCGACAGCCAGCCGTGCAAGGTCCTCAGCCTCCCAAGCCAGAAGGCGAACTTCTGCTCTTCCGAAATGGTCATGGCTGCGGCTATTCGCTCGCCGGCCAACACCGGTTCGCCGCGCAACTCATGAAGGATGCCCGCGTAATCGAGGGAAAACACCTGGCTGAAGGGATGCTGACCCGCCTCTGCCAGCGCTATTGCCTCCAGACTCCAGGCCATGGCCTGATCTGCATACCCGAGGTGCCAGAGCGTGAACGATCCGTGCGACAGGAGAGCCACGCCGGGATCTTGTCCGTAGAGGGCAGCGTGGCTGCGATGCTGCCTGAAATCGTACAGGGTCCGGCTACGTTCGAAGTACTCGCGCGCCTGGACCACGTCGCCCCGGTGGTAGGCCGTCTCGCCCATGATCCGATTTCCTTCGAGCAGGAGCGCGCGGTTCTGCGAGGCCTCGGCTAGTGCCAGGCAATTTCGTGCCAGCTCGAGGGAAGTGTCGAGGTTCATGCGCACCAGGTTGTAGCCCCACAGGCCGTAGAGAACCTGGAACAACAACGCCGGATCTTCTATCTGCATGCACAACTCGCGCGCCCGGGTGTACGCCTGGCCCACCTCGGGGGTTCCGTAGCCCTTGACCGCGACCAGCGGGGCGAAAAGCGCAATCTGCAGGTCCAGCTCTTGCCGGAGCGACTCGGTACTCGGCGGCAACCCCGCCAGTAGTTGCAGGGCCTTGGTAAAGTGCACCAGCGCCTCTTCGTTGGCCGAAAGGCGCACGGCTCGCTCGCCTGCCTGCTTCAAATACTGGACCGCCTTGGCAGGCCAGCCCGCGGCTTCGAAGTGCCGTGCCAACTGCACGGATACTGCCTCTGTGTCCCCGCCATACAGGCCCTCGAGCACCTGCCCCACTGCTTCATGCAAGTAGGTACACTCGGCGTCGTCCAGGTCATGGTAGAGGTACTTCTGAAACAGAATGTGTCGGAACCGGTACTGCGATATCTGCTGGTCGTC
Organism: uncultured Chloroflexia bacterium; assembly: GCA_963774265.1. Lineage (GTDB taxonomy): Bacteria > Chloroflexota > Anaerolineae > CG2-30-64-16 > CG2-30-64-16 > JALOOB01. The sequence continues at coordinate 598,376 of CAVZDU010000002.1, forward strand.
CGGACTCAACCGGCGGCTGCTCTCATTGCGGACCAGCCGGTGCCCCCGGTCCAGTTCCTCGCTCAAGAGCCGCACGACCGCGCGTTCTTCGCTTCCCTGCACCCGGGCGACGACTTCCGCCGTGAATATCTCGCCCTCAACACTCGCCACTTTCAGCAGCTCGCGAAGCACGGGCGTCAGGCGACCAATGCGCTCGGCAATAACCCCTTCCACCCTCGCCGGCAAGATCTCCCAGTTCAGTTCCCGTGCCTCGACCCAGCGGCCGCGCTCGTCCTTGACGATATCGCCGCGCTCCTGCATGCCACGAAACATCTCAACCGTAAACAGCGCATGCCCCGCTGTGTGTCGGAAAAGCGCCTCCCTAAAGCCCGGCCCCAGGACGTTGGGCTGGGCATCGAGAAAGGCGTCGACAAAATGGCGGTCTGCCGTCTGCCCAAGGTCCATGACAATATCGCCAAACTGGCGCAGAAACTCGTTGACCAGTGATTCAAGCGGGTGGCGTTCCCACTCCGCGCCGAGCGCGCCATCCACGGCCCGCCGCGCGGTGGAAGCGCGGCCCAGTGCTACCTCGGCCGGGCGATAGATCCCGACGACGAGGATGCGGCCCCCGTGCAGCCGACGTCCGAGGTCAAAGAGCAGGTTAATCGAGCCGGTATCCGCCCACTGCAGGTCATCGAGGACCAGCATGAGCGGCTGCTGGCCGGCCAGGACCTGGACGACCTTCACGTATTGCTCGAACAGGTCCGCCTGCTTGACGTTGCCCGAGCTTTGCCGAGCCTCCTGGCTAGCAACCAACGCCTTCAGGCCGTCCGGCCAGCCGTGCTCTTGAGTGGTCCCATCGAACCGGCCAACCAATGCCCGGCTGGAAACGAACGTATCGAGCAGGTCGGGTCCTGTTTCGACGAGAACCCGGACCGCGCGGGACACGAAGGCCTGACTGGGCTGCCCTGTCAGGCGCGAGGGTGCCCCCGACCGAAAGCGTCTCTGCATCCCCGGTCAAGTGGGCCAGGATCTCCCGGAAAGGCAGGTAAGGATCACCTAGCCCCGTGTAGGCATTGCAGTATCCCCGGGCGACAACCAGTTCGGGCCGCTGCGCCTGCGAGCGCCGAGCGAACTCCTGCACTAGTGCCGTCTTGCCGCTGCCTGCTTCGCCGGTAACGAAGACGGCCTGGCTTTGCCCACCGAGGGCCAACTCCAAGAAGTGATCCAACCGCGCTAACGCGGACTCATGACCGGCGAATGTGGGACGCTCGCTCTCGCCCGGTTGAGCGCCTTCGAGATTCGGCGCACCGGCCGGTTCCAGAGCGATGTCGGGGTTACGGGCGCGAGCGGCAGGACCCTGTCGAGGCGGCAGGTGGACCGCGGGCGACTCCCCAAGGAGGCGCCGGCCCTTGATTGCTTCGTAGAGCCGGGTGGTCTCCTCTGCGGGCCGGACTGCCAACTCCGCGTCGAGGATCCGTACGCACTCGGCGTACTGGCGCAGGGCAGCGGCCGACCTGCCGGTCCTCGCGTACAGCTGCATCAACTGCCGCTGGGCAGGCTCGTGCAGTGGATCGAGTGCAACCCATTGCCGGGCGTAGGGAATGCCCGGCGATGCTTCGCCTTCCCCAAGAGCGTTGTAGCCGCTTGCCAGTCGTTCCAACGCCGAAGCCAGTTCCTGGCGTAGGCTCTCCGTCTGGAAGAACTGCCACTCGTCAAACTCAGGACTATCTTTGAGGGTGAAACCGGCGAGGAAGTCGCCTCGATGCAGGCCGACCGCCTCGCCAAGGAGGGACAGGCAGGCCGGGCAAACCGCAGCCACCTGGTGGTCGTGCTTGTCGCACGCCGCCAACAGCTCGTGAAAGTGTTCGATGTCAAGGCAGTAGGCCGACAGCCGGTCCGCAGGGGGGACCAGGTCGCGCCTCAAGGCAATGCTCTCGCGACTGGCGTCGAGCCAGCCCGGGCCGAGTGAGGCGTTTAGTGTTGAGAGGTCACGACGCAGCGCGCTTCGTGCACCTCCCTGGTCGTATTCCGGATAAAACAGTGCTGCCAGACGATCGCGCGGCTGAGCTTCCCCGCTAAAGCGAGATAAGCCAGAAGCGCTAAGGATTTACGCCGCGGCAACTCAACAGGCTCGTCCTCGAGCTCGATGCGCGGCGGCCCGAACAGCCATAATTTCAAGCCGGGCATCGGTGACCCCCTCCCGAAGGAGCGACGATTCCATCGCGTGAGGTATTGGGTCGCACCAATGCCTCTGGTCCGTTAGTTGGTGCGGATTCTGAGACGCTCCTGGTGCGCCGGTCCGCTATAGTACAAGCAGTATACAGCTAGAAGACAGGAGTGCAGGAATGAACATCACCTTTACGCAGAGAATGAGCGCAGCCATTGGCAAGTTCGACCTCGAATTGGCAGTTCGCGGCATACGCGCTCGTAATTCTGCGCGCAGGGGCTTCCGGACAGCCATGGCTCAGGCCTACAACACAGTCGGCCGCCATTACCGTCCCAGATGGGCTACTTACCTCCTGGACAAGGAGTTCCAGGCCACCTGTGAGCCTCGCCTCCGGGCGAGCTACCTGGAGGGTGGGACTCGCATGACGGCAGACGAGTTGGCGCACTTCTGGGCCGACCCGTTGGAATGGGTGAGTGAAGCGGCCAGGCTCGAGCATACCGCCGAGTTGGTGGACGTGGCCGACCGCTTCCTCCGCTGCCTGGACGAGGAACTCTGCGAACGGGAGGTGTTGGCCAGATAACGCTCTGGCCATTAGTGGTCAACGGAGGGCGCCCATCGCTACGGGATGCAGCGATAGAACGAACGCCCCATGCAGCATCCTATAGTCGTTACGGGAGGATACGTCATGCCACTTATTCAGGTCAAGGTCATCGAAGGTGTGTTCGGTCAGGCGGAGAAGCAACAGATCGTGCGGAGGCTCACGGAGGCCATGGTGTCCATTGAAGGCGAGAATATGCGTCCGGTCACATGGTGCATCGTGGAAGAGGTAAAGAGTGGCGACTGGGGCATTGCGGGCAATCCGCTATCTACCAGCGATGTGCTGGCCCTTGCTAGGGGGACACCTGTCCAACGATAATTAGAAATGCCCACTGAAAGCGAGGTGGGACCGTTATAGACTGACTCTGGAAGGAGTTGCTCCTTAGCCAAGGCTCACCGCTGCGGATGAAAATGGGTACAATCCGGTGACGCTTCAGCGAGAAGTCGAATGCTCTGTTTGGTGCCACGAGTCCGTAAGGAGTTTGGCTTGAGGTCCTGCAGGCACCGCTGACTGTTGCACCCTGTGAGGAAAAAGCACGCTAGGGAGAATCTAAGAAGCTGTTTGAAGAGTAACGGCTGTCGGCCAGAGACTGGTATACGTTGGAGTTGTGACACACATCGATACCCGACCGACCTGACCGACAGCCAGTGGGTCATTATCCAGGAGCTGATCCCACCGGTCAAACAGGCGGACGACCGCGCAGCCTGGATATGCGCCAAGTCGTCAACGCGATCCTGTATGTGGTTGTCGGCGACATCCAGTGGCGGATGCTGCCGAACTGATCAATGGCCGCAGGCGCCACGTGCTGGTTGACACGCTGGGCCTGGTGTTAGCCGTCGTAGTGACCAGTGCCGCCGTCCAAGATCGCGATGGCGCACGCCTACCGACGATCTACATCGTCATGATTCGGCTGATGTTGCGTCGCTTAGCCCGCCAATGACCTTTTCAACAAGAACCTCTGCTCAACCCCCAGGCCGCAGTCCGAAGTGGAACGCGCCGCCGCGGCTCAGCACCGGCGACTTGAAGTCACCCAGTTTGACCGCCAGGACGATGTAGTAGTAATTGGCTAGCGGCGAGTCGAGCGCGGTATCGTCCGGGTAGATCGCTTCGTTGCTCAGGCCGGGTGGCGCTACGTTGTCCAGGAAGGCGCCCGGGAGCGGCATGAAGTAGGGCGTCGTGTAGCGGTAGACCTCGTAGCGGGTGATGTCTGGCTCGGTCTGCGTCCAACGCAGCTCGATGCCATCCGGCGACACATCCAGGCCCACGGCCGGCGGCGCGGGCTGGGGTGAGAACTCGCTGGTGTTGCCTTCCGCGTCGGTGGCAGTAGCCGTAACACGAGGGCCGGCCAGACTCCCCTCCTTGTCGAAGGCGAAGCTGCCCGAGGCGTTTGCCACAACGCTGCCTTCGTAAATACGACCCTCGTCTTCGGCATCTGAGAATACCTCGACTGTACCTCCAGGACAGGCGGCGCCCGCGATGCCGGTTATCGTGAGGGACGCGATGACCGGCGCCGGTAGCATGTTGTTGCCACCTTCTGTGGCCTCTATGCCTTTGCCGGCATTACCATATATGGAGTTGCGGCGGATCGTGTTATATGAGGAACGATCCACGTGGACGCCGGCCCTGGCGCCGTAAGCGACCCTGTTGTTCTGAACGAAGTTGTGCGCGGCGTCGTCTACGAGCGAGATACCCGCCCAACTGTTTCCAAGGGGACTGCTGCCACTCGCGTCGGTGCCGATGTAGTTGCCGGCAATGCAGTTGTGCTCGATCCCGGCGTTCTCGATGCGAACTCCATAGCTGTTGCCACTGATGATATTGCGCTCTTCATCAGTCGTGCCACCGATGAAGTTATGCCGGGTGCCCTCGTTGATGTCTACCCCACTCACATTGCCGATAGAATAGACGCCAGTGACATCCGTGCCGATATAGTTTCCAATGACGAGGTTGTCAGACATCTCCAAACCACCGAGTGAAACGCCGTTGCCATTTCCGCTGATGAGATTTCTCTCTCCGGGTCTCGACCCTCCAACACGGTTGAACCCTGCACTCCAAATCAACACACCCATGCCGTTCGCCAGCGGAGCGGTGCCCATAGCAGTGGTGCCAATGAAGTTGCCGATGATAACATTATGGGCGGTATTCTGGTCACTTATGACAACCCCGAATTCCTTGTTCCCACTGATGATGTTTCGCTCGGCTGGCAGCTCCCCTCCTACAACGTCACTGGATGCCCCCGACTCAATGATCACCCCTGCGCGATTCCCCAGGGCAAGCAGGCCACTGATATCGGTGCCGATGTAGTTGCCTGCGATGACGTTACCTACGACACCATCACCGATAACCTGAATGCCCCTGTCGTGGTTGCCGCTGATGATATTGCGTTCCCCCGTTGTGTCCCCACCCACTCGGTTGTAAGATGCTCCCTCCTGGATCTGAATACCGATCTCATTGCCAAACGCTTGCGTCCCACTGGCATCCAGGCCGACGATATTGCCCCTGATCATATTGCTCATCAGGTAGCTCACCACTCCATCGGCGTGGATACCGATGCCAAAGTCATTCCCACTGATGACGTTGCCCTGCCCTGTTGGTCCCATCCCCTTGGTCCGGTCTCCGCCGATGACGTTATATCGGCCTCGGATATACACGCCGGCACTACCATAAGACCCTGTTCGGAAGTTAAGGATTTGAAGCCCCAATACCCTATTACCATCCGAGGTGATCAGCAAGCCATAAGCCGGTCCTGACAGGAGGCTCCCATCCACGATCACCCCTGCGTCGCTACCGTCGATGGTCAGCCGTCCTTCGCTCATTGCCGGCAACTGACTGAGCAGGCCGATCGTCGCCGGGCTCGTAGGGGGGAACGCCGTCACGTCAAACAAAATCGTGTCACCCGGACCGGCATCAAGCAGTGCCTGGCGCAAAGTGCCGGGGCCACTGTCCAGTGGGCTCGTGACGACGTTGGTCTTCGCCAAAAGGACGGCTGGGGGAGAAAACTCGGAGGTATTACCTGCAAGGTCAGTTGCTGTCGCGGTGATGCGGGGCCCTGTGAGTCCTGCTGTCTGAACGAACGTAAATACGCCCGATGGGCCAACTGTGACCCGACCCTCATAAGCTTCGCCTTCGTTGGATCCGTCGGAGAAGACCTCAATGACCATGCCCGGTGCTGCGCTGCCGGTAACGGTGGTAGCAGTGACCCCGGAAAGGTCTGGCGGGGGTAGGGACTGGTTGGCGCCGTTGACGTTGGCAATCCCCTTACCGACGTTGTCGTGAATGGCGTTCGTCGTAACCGTGTTGCCCGAGGTGTTGCTGCCGTCAATCGTCACCCCGTCGCCGCCATTATGCGCGATGCGGTTGGCAGGGCCAACCAGGTTGCCCTGCGTACCGTCATGCATCCCGATTCCGCCCCTTGTGTTTGGCAGGGAAACTGTGCCCTGCTCGTCGGTGCCGATGAAGTTGCCCACCACCTCATTGTGGCCTGTGCCGCTCATCCAGATTCGTATTCCCCACTCGCTGTTGCCGCCGATCACGTTGCCTTCCCCCGGCTCCAGGCCCCCGATACGGTTTCTTGCAGCCCCACTCCAAACGAGTACTCCATTCCCCTGGTTGCCGAGGGCCGTCAAGCCATCGGCCGGGGCGCCGATTTGATTCCCGATGACAACGTTGTTGTCAGTGCCAGTGTCACGAATAGCTATCCCGTCTCCGAGGTTTCCTGCGATGACATTTTTCTCTGCCGATGTAGGCCCGCCAATCTGGTTGTCGGTAGCACCCCCTAGCAGGGCGATGCCGATTTGGTTCCCTAGTGCAGACGTGCCGCTGGCATCGGTGCCGATGAAGTTGCCTGCGATAACATTCTGGCTTGTCCCTGAATTTTCGACATAGATGCCAACCTCATTGGCACTGATGATGTTGCGGCGGCCGACCGTGGATCCACCGACGCGATTGCGCTTTCCGCCCGCCGTCAGGGTAATGCCGGTCCATTCGTTGCCCAAAGCGGCCTGCCCGGTAGCGTTGGTGCCGATCAGGTTGCCCTCGATAACGTTGTCAGAACTCTCCACGCGAATCCCACTCCATTCGCCGTTGCCCGAAAGGACGTTGCCCTCGCCGCTGGGACCGCTCCCGACTGTGCGATCTCCACCGATTGTGTTGTTGCCGGTTCCCCAATTCAGCTTGATCCCCTCGTTTGGGAAACGGAGAATCTGTAGGCCCTTGATCGTGTTGTAGGAGGAATCTATTAGAAGTCCTACGCTGCCTACCGGCGTGGTGTTGCCCTCCAGGATAACCCCGGTGTTGCTGCCATCAATGGTTATCCCACCCTGGTTGATGGGTGGAAGCTGGCTTTGGGGGCTGATGGTCGCTGGCGTTGTCGGTGGGAAAATCGCGGGATCAAAGGTAATTGTGTCGCCGGGCCCGGCATCCAGGATGGCCTGGCGCAGTGTGCCGGGGCCGCTGTCCGCCACGCTCCTAACAACGTGAGTGATCGATTCGCTCCCGGTATCCTCGGCCATCGGAGGGTCGTCATGATCTGATTCTGACCGAACGTTGGCCACATCAACGGACCTGTTTGCCGTTGCCTTTTCCCAAACCAAGAGCCCGCCATGCCCATCGGCGACATAGAGGTAATCGCCCCCAAGCTGGGTATGCCAGGCGAATCCCGGTGTATCATAGGCTGCCACAAGAGTGGGGGTCTGAGGGTTCAAAACGTCCACGATCTGGACGCCCTCGCCGCCGACGCTGACGTAGGCCAACGAACCACCGATCGTCACACTCTCGGCGACGCCAGGGGTGTCGTAGAAACCCATTTCTGCGGGTATTCCCGGCTCGGATACGTCCACAATCCTCAGGCCCGCCTGCGAATCGGCGACGTATGCCCGGTTGCCGACGACGGTCACGCCCTGCGAGAGGCCGGGCGAGTCGTAGACGCCCACCACAATCGGACTGACCGGATTCGAGACGTCCACGAGCTTGACGCCGTCCAAAGCATCAGCCAGGTAAGCCAGGCTGCCTGCTACTGCAACTCCAACGGTGGACTGCTGGTTTTCGTCCAGTCGGATGGAGCTGAGCTGGGCGGGAGAAGTCGGGTCGCTGACGCTGATCAGGCGTAATCCGGTTTCATCAGCTACATAGACAGTTGACCCTTGCAGGGCGATTTCGCGATACGCTCCCCATGTACTGATAAAGCCGGTTCTCACCGGATGGGTAGGATCGGAGATGTTCAGTACGTGCACGCTGTTATTGGCAGCCAGGTAGGCGTAGGCACCGCTGACAAGCACGCTGACAGCGTAGCCACCCTGGGTATCATATCCCCCAACCTCCCTGGGATGTGCCGGATCGGAGACATCCACCACCCGCAGGCCAGAGAACCCGGCAGCCACGTAGACATAGGAGCCTGCCACGGCGACTCGGCGCGCATCGGCCAGTGGACTATAAGAGCCGACCTGGGTTGGGTGGGCGGGATCCGTCACATCCAACACCCGTAGGCCTTCGCGCAGGTCGGCCACGTATGCCGTGCTGCCTGCGACAGCCACTCTGCGGGCAAGACCTGGCTCCTGGAAGGCTCCGATCTCCTGGGGATTTGCCCGGTCGGAAACATCCACGAGCCGCAATCCATTAGCCCCGTCAGCCACATAGACTTCGGAGCCCGCCATCGCGACGCTCATTGCCCAACCTGGTGTGACGTACGCGCCGATCGTAGTTGGATTGCCGGGACTGGACACATCCACCACTCTCAAACCTTCCCACGCGTCGGCCACGAAGACCGTATTGCCGGCCGCTGCGACATCATAGGCATAGCCTGGCGTATCCAAAGAACCTACTTCTACCGGGTGTGCTGGGTCGGAGACGTCGGCCACCAACAACCCTGCCCCAGCCGCCGCCATGTAAGCGTAGTGGTCCAGAACAACTACCTCCAGGCCATAGTTCATCTCGTAGGCTTTGGCCAGCGGAGCGGGGTCGGCCGGACTAGAGACATCCACGATGCCCAGACCATATGGCCCGTCGGCCAGGTAGGCGATACTGCCTGCCACCGTCACCCCTTCGGCGTAGCCGGGCGAGTCCCAGGCTCCTGCTTCTACCGGGTGGGCGGGATCGGATACGTCCACGACCCGCAGGCCGGCCCCACCGGCCGCGACATAGGCCGTTGTCTCGCTGACCGCGATGTCCTCCACGAAGTCGGGAAACGGCGCGGTGGCGCCTATCTCAATCGGTGTGGCGGGGTTCGCCATATCCAGCACGATGAGCCGGAGGCCGACCCCGACGTAGGCGTATTGACCCTGGATGGCCACAGCTTGGGTCGGCCCGCCGATCTGGCCCACGGCCTTCCACGCCGATGTTGCTGTCGACACAGCATTCGCTCCTTCGTGCGGAAGAACCAGTATTGAGAGAAGGACACCGCACAACAGCGCGCGAACGCTTTGTCCGACCGCTCGATGTTTCATGAAAGGCCTCCGTGGAGTGTGAGAGTTCCGTGCCATCATCGCCGATTCGGCCGACGCAGGAAAGGAACCTAGCGGACCAACCCGGTGCCCCGGAATTGGGAGGGAGAGCGCAGTGCATAGGTGCCGGCCCCGGCAGCTCTTGCCATGCCAGGGCGCGTAGAGTTCACCCGAGAGCACTATAGCTCAACACTCGCAGGCAGAGAAAATCGCCCGACTCCTGCTTCAACGGCGGCCACGCGGACCAAAAGGTGACGGACAAGGCCGCCGAGCTCTGTGCGGCCGGACGGGAAGGATAAAGTAGAAGCCTCCTATGAGCCCCGCTACGCTTGCGACGATCCCCGCGTAGGCCGTGGGTTTATTGAAGAGCCCTCAACGTACCGCTTCTTTCAGTGCGGTCACATTCTGACCTCCTGCCTGGCTGGCGCGGGTTCTTGACAGCGTGCGCGAGAGACAGCTATAATCCGCACAGTTCTTATCCCCCCCTATCCAGGGGCTCCTTGCAGGCGCATGACAATCGAATTCAAACTCGAAGAATCGGATCTTGTGGCGCTGGCGAAATACCAGATGGAGCATTCCCCGGCCATCCTCCGGCGTTACCGACTACAGCGATATGGCCTGGCGGCGGTCTTCGGGCTATTCGCCCTGGTAAGCTACTTCGTCTTCCACAAGTCCGCGGTGGCGGCCTATTCCGCCACCCTGGGGTTGTTTTGCTTCAGCCTTTACCCACTCTACTACCGCTGGGTGGTGGGACAAACCCTGCGCAAAATCGTCGGCGCCCGGCTCAACCCGGCGGCGTTCGCGATGCGCACGCTGCGGATCACCGCCGAGGGGCTGGAGCAAATCGCCGCGGGCAAGAAGACCGGCATCCCCTGGCCGCGCATCGGCCCCGTGGCGGTGACGCCGCACTACGCTTTTATCGCAGTAGATGGCGTCTACGGACAGGCAATCCCGCGGGGGCGCGTGGAGGAGAAGCGCTTCCTGAGCTTCGTGCAGGCTCTACACGCGGGACGACTTGATGCGGGGACCCCCGGCTGATAGAACTGCGTTCTGTTCCAGTGCAGACTGCGGCCGATGGATCCGTCCCGCGTCGGGTATGCCACGGAGGTGGCGAGGAAGGAGGCAAACAGACAAACAACCGATTTCCATAGCAGCCCCACCTACGCGGGGCGCTCCTGTCGATTCTCAGAGCAGCCCACAACGATGTATGCTAAGAGGAGCAAATCATGACTGCCAACAGCAAATCCAAACCGGGCTCGTTTGCGGCGTATACCGCATCCCCATTTCTCAAGATTTACTTACTCGCCCTCGTTCTCGTTCTCATTGCGGAGTTCACCGGCACCGTTCGGTGGACACCGATCGCCAAGATCACCGTCGTGCTCGTTCCATTCTTCCACACGATCTATTGGGCGGTCGCGTTTGCGCCGCAGGCTCTCGGCAAGTGGGTCAAGGTTTACAGCCTCGAAGACTCGGCCTACGCCGCCAGCCTCATTGTAATCGCCACCCTCCCGCTCATGGCCCGCTACGGCGTCACCGTTGGGCCCAGTGTGCCCATGATCATCAAGGCCGGCGCCGCGCTGATCCTGCAGGAAATCGGCAACTACTGGGGCGCCATCGTGATCGCGATGCCCCTGGCGATCTTGCTCGGCCTGCGCCGTGAGGTCATCGGCGCCTGCTACTCGGTCGCCCGCGAGCCAAACCTCAGCCTGATCGGCGACGTCTACGGGCTGGACACCCCTGAGGGCCGCGGCGTCCTGGGCACCTACCTGACCGGCACCGTGCTGGGCACCGCCTTCTTCAGCATCGTCGGCAGCCTGATGGCCCTGACCGCGCCAGGCGTGTTCCATCCGCTCTCTCTGGCTATGGCCTGCGGCATCGGCAGCGCCAGCATGACGACCGCCTGCGCCGCCACCCTCTCTGAGGCGCTGCCCGCCTGGAAAGATCAGATCCTCGCTTTCGCGGCTGCCAGCAACCTGGCAACCGCAGTCCTCGGCCTCTACGCCTCCTGGCTGATCGGCCTGCCCTTCGCCGAGTGGGTCTACAAGACGATGGGCAAGCGCCGCGAGAAGGGGGTCGATGTTGCAGCTGCGGCCAAGGCCGCCGAGAGAAAGGTGGCCCGGCCGAAGACCAACGTAGGCTGGTCCATGTTGCACGTGACCATGGTCTGCCTCCTGATCCTGATTGGCAACTGGGTGGCCACCGGCATCGCGGGAGGAAGCAACTTCAACTGGAACGCGGCGAAGGCCATCAACCCCTTGCAGGCGCTGCCCGGCGTTCTCATCCTCTGGGGGGCCTGCCTGGTGGGTGTGCTGCTGTCGCGCTACGTGCCCTTCTACGTCCCGACCATCGCGTATGTCGGCACATTGATGTTGCTCCTCACCATCCCGGGCATGCCCGGCTCCACGCAAATCGTGGCTGCGGCGACGAAGGTCAACTTCCTGGCAACCGCCACGCCGATCATCGCGTTCGCCAGCCTGTCGATTGCCAAAGACCTGAGCGCCTTTGCCAAGGCGGGGTGGCGTATCGTGGTCGCAGCCCTGATCACGCTCTTCTCTGTCTTCTTCACGGCGGCGATCATCTCCGAAATCATCCTGCGCATCCAGAACTTCCCGCGGGTCCCGTGAGGTCCGCTGCCCTGACGACGGCTAACGCCTGGATGTGAAACCTGACACGAAGCCGCGGCCGTCCAGCCCGGCTTCGTGTCTTCTTTTTGTACAAAGCTAGAGCGGGAGTTGGAAACATGATGACCGCCCACGTGGAGAATTCATCCCTGGCGGCCGCAGATCCCGTCGTCGCCGAGTTGGTGGCGCGCGAACGCCTGCGCCAGGAAATGTCCCTCGACCTGATCGCCTCCGAGAATATCGCCCCGCAGGCGGTGCTGTCCGCGGCCGGCTCATCGTTCAACAACAAGACCGCTGAAGGCTACCCCGGCCGCCGCTATCACACCGGGTGTGAAGTGGCCGATGAGATGGAGGCATTGGCGGTGACACGGGCCACGGCGCTCTTCGGCGCGGACCACGCCAACGTGCAGCCCCACTCCGGCGTCAACGCCAACCTGGCCGTCTACACCGCCATGTTGGCGCCAGGCGACCGACTGCTGAGCCTGATGTTGAGCCACGGCGGCCACCTGTCGCACGGCGACCCTGCGTCCCTCACCGGTCGCGTTTACGGCTTCGAACACTACGGCGTGGATCCGGTCAGCGAAGTACTGGATTACGACCAGATCCGCGACCTTGCCAGGCAACATCGACCCAAACTGCTTGTGGCCGGCGGCAGCTCATACCCGCGCTTGATGGACTATGCGGCGCTGCGCGTCATCGCGAACGAAGTCGACGCTATGCTGCTGGTAGACATGGCGCACATCGCCGGGCTGGTGGCTGCGGGCGTCATTCCCAGCCCGGTGCCCCATGCCGATTTCGTCACTTTCACCACCTACAAGACCCTGATGGGTCCCCACGGCGGTGTTGTGCTCTGCCGGGCCGAGTATGCTAAGAAGCTCGATCGCGCCATGTTCCCCGGTGTCCAGGGCACCCCCACCCTGGCACTGGTAGCCGCCAAAGCGGTGTGCTTCCATCTGGCGACGACGCCGGCCTTCGTGGCCGTACAGAACGCCACCGTGGCCAACGCCCGTCTGCTGTGCGCTGAGCTTGCCGGCCAGGGCCTGCGGCCAGTGTCCGGCGGCACCGACACCCACATGATGCTTCTGGATCTGCGCGGCGCCGGCCTCAAGGGCAACGCGGCTGAGGAAGCGCTCGCTCAAGCAAACATCCTCACCAACCGCAATGTGATCCCCTACGACCCGGAGCCTGTGACGGTGACCAGTGGGCTGCGCCTGGGCACCCCGGCCGCTACCGGCCGCGGGATGGGGGAGGCCGAGATGCGCGCCATCGCAGCCATGATCGGCAAGGTGCTGACCGCGCCGGGCGACGCGGCCGTCAAGGCCGCGGTGGCAGATGAGGCACGCGAATTGTGCCGCCGGTTTCCGCTGGCAGCGCGCGGATTGTGACGAAGACAAAGCTATCCATTGTCAGTTCGCTGACTTCCGGTAGCTGACCTCCAGAAGGATTCGCTCATGGATCAGACGTTGTTTTCGGAACTGCAGGCGGGGATCGATGCGGACTGGATCAGCAGGATCCTGCAGGAGATGATCCTGATCCGCAGTGAGAACCCGTTCGACGATCCGCCCCGGCCCGGTTTCCGCGAACTGGAGATGGCCGAGTATCTTTCGGGCCTGTTGGCCGGACTGGGGCTGCAACACGAGGTGCGCGAGGTTCGCCCTGACCGTCCCAACGTGTTCGGCTATCTACCGGGCAGCGATGGCCACACCACCCTCGCACTGGCCGGCCACATCGACACTGCGCACACCACCGGATACGCCCGGGCCTACGATGTGCAGCTTGAGGATGGCAAGATCCGTGGCCGCGGCGCGTGTGACATGAAGGCTGGGCTGGCGGCCTATCTCGGGGTGGCCAGGGTGTTGCTGGAGGCCAAGGCTCCCCTCAAGGGCGGTTTGGTTTTACTCTTCAACATGGACGAGGAGTACCAGATGTTGGGCTCCCAGGCTATCGGCCGCGATGGCCCGCGCGCGGATCAGGGCATCGTCGCCGAGCCCACCAACCTCGCTATCTGCCCGTCCAACAAGGGTCGCGTCAGCACGAAGCTCATCACGCGCGGCCGGGCCGCGCACTCCAGCGTGCCCGAAAAGGGGATCAACGCCATCGGCCGCATGGCGCGCGTGATAGACGCCTTCGACGACTACAACGCCGAGCTGCTGACCCGTCCCCAGCACCCGCTGTGCGGCAACGGCCGCTTCAACCCAGGGGTCATTAAAGGCGGGGTGCAGGTTAACATGGTGCCGGACTATTGTGAGCTGGAGGTAGACCGGCGCACCTTGCCCGGCGAGACAAAGGAGCAGGTGTATGGGGAGTTCCATGCACGCATCGCACGGGCCGCGCAGGGCGATCCGGACTTCGCTTACGAAATCACCCCGCCGACCTGGCTGATTCCGGCTAATGACATCTCACCCACCGAGCCCGTGGTGGTGGCATTACGCAGGGCGCATCTCGCCCTCCGAGGCAGTGATCCCGGAGTGCAGGCGTTCGTAGCCGGCTCTGACGCGCCGCACTATGGCTTTCCCACAGTAGTCTGCGGCCCCGGTTCCATCGCCCAGGCCCACACCACCGACGAGTGGGTTCTACTGGCGGAAGTAGTCGACGCGGCGCGGCTGTACCTGCACGTCGCATTGCAATTGTTGAGCTAGGAGTAAATTCCATGACCCGTGAAGAACTCAAGCAGGCGGTGTGCGCCGAGATCGACCGGCGGCGCGACGACATCATCGGCATTGCCCAGACCATGCTGCACCACCCCGAGCTGGGCTACAAAGAGGTCAAGACCGCGGCCCTGGTGCGCGACACCCTGGCCGGACTGGGGCTGCCGGTCCGCGAAGGGCTGGCCATCACCGGTGTGGATGGCGTGCTGGCAGGTGACCAACCCGGCCCGAGCCTGTGCATCATGGGCGAGCTCGACTCGGTGGTGGCCGCGGACGCGGCCGTGTGCGACCCGGTCACCGGCGCCGCGCACCAGTGCGGCCACCATATCCAGGTGGCGAGCATGCTGGGCGCCGCGATCGGCCTGGTCAACGCAGGGGCCGCCCGCGCGCTTGCGGGCCGGATCCACTTCCTGGGCGCGCCCGCCGAGGAATTCCTGGAGATCGAGTACCGGCTGGGCCTGGCTGAAGCGGGCAAGATCACCTACCTCGGCGGCAAGCAAGAGCTGATCAAGCTGGGCTACTTCGACGACATCGCCATCGCGATGATGGTCCACAGCCAATCCAAAGCGCCCCAGCCGGGACTTCACTTCGGCTACCAGGCCAACGGCTTCCTGGCCAAGTTCATCCGCTACGCCGGCCGGGCCTCTCACGCGGGCGCTGCGCCGCAGGACGGCATCAACGCGCTTAACGCGGCCTGCCTCGGCATCCTCGCCGTGCACGCGCAACGCGAAACCTTCCAGGACAAGGAT
The DNA here is from genome assembly GCA_963774265.1 of uncultured Chloroflexia bacterium. GTDB lineage: Bacteria > Chloroflexota > Anaerolineae > CG2-30-64-16 > CG2-30-64-16 > JALOOB01. The sequence continues at coordinate 613,575 of CAVZDU010000002.1, forward strand.
TCGATCCGCGTGCACCCCATCATCACCAAGGGCGGTGATGTGGTGAATGTGGTCCCCTCCGACGTCCGCATGGAGACCTATGTGCGCGGCCGCGCGGTCGAAGCCATCCTCGACGCGTCAAAGAAGGTGGACCGCGCGTTCCGGGCCGGCGGCGACGCGGTGGGTGCGGAGACGCACATCCAGAACGTGCCCGGCTACCTGCCCATCTTCCAGGATGAGCCGCTGACCCGCCTCGCGATGGAGAACGGCCGCGCGTTGTTGGGTGAGGAAGGCGTGCATTACGGCGGGTTCCTGGGCGGCTCGCTCGACGTCGGCGACCTTTCACATCTCATGCCCGTGCTGCATCCCTTTGTCGGCGGCACGCAGGGGCCGATCCACGGCGCAGACTTCGCCATCGTGGACTATGATGCCGCAGCCGTAGTGCCCGCCAAGATGATGGCCATGACCGCCGTCGACCTGCTGATCGACGGCGCAGCCGAGGCCCGCCAGATCGTCTCGAACCACAAGCCTAAGCTCACCAAGGCAGAGTACCTGGCCATGATGGAAGACCTCAAGAAGTAAGGTCCACCGCGCCGGGAGCGGATGTGCTCGAATTCGGGAGTTTGGAGTAGGAGGCGGGTCCATGCTATGCTTCCAGCGTGATCAGCAGGCCCGTGGCGTCTGCATCCTCTGCAAGCTGCAGCCGGAGCCGATCGAGATGCCGGGGCCTTACCAGGAAAGAGTGCCGCCATGTCCAAGATCATCTCCGTCCACTCGTTTCGCGGGGGCACCGGCAAATCCAACACCACGGCCAACCTCGCAGCGTTGATGGCGATGCGCGGCCAGCGCGTGGGTGTGGTCGATACCGACATCGCCTCGCCGGGTATCCACATCCTGTTCGGCATGGACGACACCGGCCTGGGACGCTCCCTCAACGATTACCTTTGGGGTCAGTGTCGGATCGAAGACACGGCGCACGATGTAACGGCCAGCCTCGGATCCGATGTGCGCGGCAAGGTGCTGCTGATCCCTTCCAGCATCAAGGCCGGCGCGATCGCCCGCATTCTGCGCGAGGGCTATGACGTTGGGCTGCTTAGCGACGGCTTCCGGGACCTGATCACTTCCTTGCGCCTCGATGCTCTGCTCGTGGACACGCACCCCGGCCTGAACGAAGAGACCCTGCTCTCGATGGCCATCTCGGATATACTGGTCATCGTCCTGCGCCCCGATCAGCAAGATTACCAGGGCACCGCGGTCACGGTGGAAGTCGCGCGCAAACTGGACGTGCCCTGCCTGAGGCTGATCGTCAATAAAGTGCCCGCCGCCTTCAACCCCGAGGAAGTGCGGGCGCGGGTCGAGCAAACGTACGGCTGCCAGGTAGCGGCGGTGCTGCCGCACAGCGACGAGATGATGGTGTTGGCCAGCGGCGGGGTGTTTGTCACGCGCTACCCGAACTACCCGCTGACCGCGCTGTACCGGCAAGCTCTGGAGCGCCTGGAGGCGTAGGAACGATAGATCGGGCGCCGCGTCGGCAGGAGAGCCTCTATGAGCCCAACGGAGAGCTTCGAAGACGACAAGGTGCAGGAACGCGCCGCCGAACCGGCCGGGGCCACCCTCCAGGCCGAGGTCGCAGCCGCGCGGGCCGATCGCGAGCGCGCCGCGCTTCTGGATCAGATGGTGCGCCAGAACGAGTACCTGGCTGCACTGCACGAGGTGACGCTCGGCTTGATCACCCGGCTGGATCACCGGGAACTGCTCGAAGCGATCATCACGCGCGCCGCACAGCTCCTGGACGCCCCCCACGGCTTCGTTTATCTCCTTAAGCCCGGTGCAAGCGAAATGGAGTGCAAGGTCGGCGTCGGGGCGCTCACCCAGCTGGTCGGGTCCAGCACGAAACCCGGGGAAGGCGTGGCGGGCAACGTCTGGCAGACGGGCGAGCCGCTCGTCGTGGATGACTACGATCACTGGCCTGGCCGCGTGCAGCAGTTCGCGCTCGGCCTTCTGGGCGCGGTCGTGTGTGTTCCGTTCAAATCCGGGGGGCAGGTCGTGGGCGCCATCGGGTTAGCTCGTGATCCCGCGACTGACCGGGCCTTTGGGACGGAGGAGCTCGCGCTGTTAGGCCGGTTCGCCCAGTTAGCCTCGGTCGCCCTGGACAACGCACGGCTTTACTCGGCCGCCCAGGAAACGCAACGCCGGCTGACGGACATCATCGACTTCCTACCGGATCCCACGATGGTCATCGATGAGGCATGCCGCGTCATTGCCTGGAACCGGGCCATGGAACAGATGACGGGGGTCGCCGCGCAGGACATGCTGGGCAAGGGCGACTACGAGTACGCCATCCCCTTCTACGGCGAACGACGGCCGATCCTCATCGACCTGGTGCGCCTGCCCCCTGAGGAGTTCGCGCACAAGTATGCCCACATCGCGAGACAAGGCTCGGTGCTGTCGGGGGAAACGTTCGTGACCCACCTGCGGGGAAGCAGCGGTTATCTGTATGCCACGGCATCCGCGCTCCATGATTCGAATGGCGATTTCGCGGGCGCGATCGAAACGATTCGTGACCTGACCGAGCGCAAGCAGGCGGAAGAGGAGCTGCAACAGGCCAAGGAAGCGGCCGAGGCGGCCACGCAGGCCAAGAGCGCCTTCCTGGCCACGATGAGCCACGAGATCCGCACGCCGATGAACGCCATCATCGGCATGAGCGGCCTGCTGCTCGACACGCCGCTCACGCCAGACCAGCGCGATTTCGCCGAGACGATCCGCAACAGCGGCGACGCCCTGCTGACCATCATCAACGACATCCTGGACTTCTCCAAGATCGAAGCCGGCAAGATGGAGCTGGAGCAGCAGCCCTTCGACCTGCGCGAGTGCGTGGAGTCGGCGCTGGACCTGATGAAGCTGAGGGCCGCGGAGAAGGGCCTGGAGCTGGCCTGCGAGATCGCCGGCGACGTCCCGCTCGCCATCGTCGGCGACGTGACCCGCCTGCGCCAGATCCTGGTCAACCTGCTGAGCAATGCGGTCAAGTTCACCGAGCACGGCGAGGTGGTGGTGACGGTGACTGGCGACGAAGTGCCCGGCACCTTGAAGGTGCCGGGCACTTGGAGCACTTGGGTCCGAGCGCTCAGGGCACTTGCACTTCACCGTCCGCGACACCGGCATCGGCATCCCGGCCGACCGGCTGGACCGGCTGTTCCAGGCCTTCAGCCAGGTGGATGCCTCGACCACGCGCAAGTACGGCGGCACCGGGCTGGGGCTGGCGATCAGCAAGCGGCTGAGCGAGATGATGGGCGGCACGATGTGGGTGGAAAGCGAAGGCGTGCCGGGCAAAGGCTCGACCTTCCACTTCACGATTCAGGCGCCGGCGGCCACCGAGCTGCCGAAGCGGTCGCACCTGCAGCGGCGAGTCACCCGAGCTGCGCGGCCGGCGCGTGCTGATCGTGGACGACAACGCCACCAACCGGCGCATCCTGACGCTGCAGACGCAGGGCTGGGGCATGCTGCCGCGCGCCACCGGCTCGCCGCACGAGGCGCTGGCGTGGGTGCGGCAGGGCGAGCCGTTCGACCTGGCCATCCTGGACCTGCACATGCCGGAGATGGATGGCGTTGCGCTGGCCGCCGAAGGCGAGTGCAGTCGAAGATCGTGCCGCGACGCTGAGCATCCAAGCTCGATCGTCTCGCCGCTTGATCCTGCTGTCCTCCCTGGGCGGCTATGGCAGGGAGATCCCGCCGGGCCTCTTTGCCGCGAGCCTGACCAAGCCGATCCGGGCCTCGGCGCTGTTCGATGCGCTGATGGGCGTCTTCGCCGGGCAGCGGCGCCTGGTCCTGCGCCGGCGCGCGCGCCGGCACGGCCCGGACGCCGAGATGGCGCAGCGGCTGCCGCTGCGCATCCTGCTGGCCGAGGACAACGCCGTCAACCAGAAGCTGGCGCTGCGGCTGCTGGCGCAGATGGGCTACCGGGCCGACGTGGCCGCGAACGGCCTGGAGGCGATCCAGGCGCTGGAGCGCCAGCCGTACGACGTGGTCCTGATGGACGTGCAGATGCCGGAGATGGACGGGCTGGAGGCGACGCGGCACATCTGCGCCCGCTGGCCGGGCGAGGAGCGGCCGCGCATCATCGCCATGACCGCCAACGCCATGCAGGGCGACCGCGAGATGTGCCTGGAGGCCGGCATGGACGACTATGTCAGCAAGCCGATCCGCGTGGACGAGCTCATCCGGGCGCTGGCACGCTGCACACCATTGGCTCAAGGCTACACGCCCGCGTGACCCGGGCTAATTCAGCAGAAGGGCATCGAGATGCCAACATCTGAGATCATCGACGAGACTACCCTCGCCAGGCTGCTCGACAGCCTCGGGGGAGATGCCGATTTCCTGAGCGAACTTGTGGAAGCTTATTTGGCCTCGACCCCCGAGCTTTTCGCCAGCATGCGGCAGGCCGTTGCAGCCGGCGATGCCGCCGGGCTGCAGCGTGCAGCGCACAGCCTCAAAACCGGCAGCGCCAGCTTCGGCGCCGCGGTGTTCGCAGCCCGGTGCAAGGAAGTGGAAGACTTGGGCAAGTTGGGTGCGTTGGACGGTGCTGAGGAAGCGGTCCGGGCGCTCGAGGCAGCGTACCCCGAAGTGGTTGCGGCGCTGAAGGCCAGGGTGCAAGGCGCGGCCTCGGCTCCCGCCGATGAACCTTCGTAGGTAACAGTGCGCCGGCCTTCGTTCGCCGGTTGAGGTTCCCTGATGGACTCTTCGAGCCTTTTCAGTCGCGCGGAAGTGATGGGTGGCCTGACCGCCAGGCGCGCTCGCACGCTCCTCTACCTCATCGAGAGTCGCAGCGCTCGCCTGGCCGCCCAGGCCAGGCAGGCCATGGCGCCCTTTCGCTCCGAGCAGGCTGCTGCGGACGACGAGTTGGCTTTCATCACGGCCTTCACCGAGGGCCGGGATCCGCCGCTGAAACCCTCGATCCAGGACCTGGAGCACTTCGCCGGGCAGTGGGCGCCCCTTGTGCCGCGAGAGCCCCGGATGCAGGCTGCGGTCAGCCACGCGCTCGCTGCGAAGTACCGCTTCACTCATGACGCCGTGCCGGGCATCAGGGCTGCTCTCGGCCTGGACGAGAGTCCAGTGCAGGACGCCTTCCTGAGGCAGTATGGGGCGACGATCGCTTCGATCTATCAGACCAGTCCCGGTGGCCTCGAGCGCCTCCGCTGGGCCTGGGCCAGATTTGCCCGCCGGTTAGAGTCGCTGCCGCCCTTTTGGACCTCCTTTGCCCTGACCCTTACGGAAACGGTCGGCGCCGGCACGCTGGCCTTGCCTATCGCGCTGGCCGGCATCGGTCCACTTCCAGGCATTTTGCTTATGATCGTGCTGGGCACGGTCAATGTGGTGACGATCGTCTGCGGGGCGGAAGCGGCGGCGCGCAGCGCGACAGTGCGTTACGGTTCGGGCTTCATAGGACGGATGGTGCGCGATTACCTGGGCAACTACGCCAGCCTCGTGCTCACAGCGGCGGTGGCCCTGCTTTGCTTCCTGACATTGCCGGTCTTGTACATCGGTTTTGGCAGCGCGATGGCGGGCTTCACCGGCCTGCCCCAGGCGGCGTGGGTCATCGGGCTCTTCCTGATCTGCATGTACCTGTTGCGCCGGGAGTCGTTGGATGCCACCGTCGGCTCGGCGCTGGTGGTCGGAGCGGTCAATATCGGCATCATCATGCTGCTTTCCTTGCTGGCTTTTACCCGGCTGGATCCCGCCAACCTGCTTTATTTCAACGTTCCATTTGTCAACGGAAAGCCGTTCGAGCCCTCGCTCCTGGAGCTGATCTTCGGAGTGATTTTGTTGGCCTTTTTCGGCCACATGTCGGTGAACAACTGCGCGCAGGTTGTGCTGCGTCGCGATGCCAGCGCCCGTTCCCTGCTCGGCGGCGCGGCCGCGGCCCAAGTCGTGGTCATCGCCATGTACAGCATCTGGTGCCTTGCAGTTGCAGGAGCCGTCCCGGCCGCGACTTTGCGCGCTGAAACGGGCACCGCCCTGGCGCCGTTGGCCAGTCGCGTGGGGCCGATCGCGGTTGTACTCAGCAGCATCTACGTCGTGCTGGCCCTCGCCATCGGGTCACTTCACAGTTCGCTCGGGCTTTTCAATCTCGTGCGCGAGCGCTTGCCCGCCCAGGCGGCGCTCTCCGTCAGGTTGTCGCTGCGTGACGGCCGGCTGATATTAACCCCTCGTCCCAGCATCCGAAGTCTCTTCCGCGCGGGCCAGCCGGGCAGCCGGCTCGGCGTGACTTACCTTGGGCTGGACGGCATGCGGCCCCAGGCCACGCCCCGCCCACGTCTGCGCCTGGATCTCAACCTGGGCGGCCAGGTTCACGTCCTGGAAACCACGTTGGACAATGCTTCGTGGGACCAGGCGGCGCTGGCCGGGCTGCTGCCAGACCTGCACCGGCGAGGGATACGGCTCAACCTGGAGGTGGTCGAGGCGGCGCCCGCCTACATTCATCTCCGGGTCGCATCGCCGATGGCCATGCGCTACGAAGGCGAGCGGGAAAGCGCGGGACTGGATCTTGCCGCTTTGCTGGAACTCGCCGATACAGAGCGTCAGCTCTGGACATGGCTCTCACGGCAGCCGCAACCTGCCAGCCTGGCTGAGATTGCCGCGAACAGCCGCGTGGATGAGGGCGCAGCGCGAGCATCGATCAAGTCCTTGACCCAACAAAGGCTCGTGAGCGAAGAGCTGGCAGATGGGCAAGTACGCTACCGCGCCCGCTTTGCCGCCCGGCGTAGCCGCAGCCTTCCCGAGGCGTTGCGGGGCGAAGAGGCTCCGCCCCGTGCAAAGGAACGGAAGAATGCTGACGACGAAAGGGCCTTGAGCCACCCGGCTCTCTGGGCCGGCCTGAGCGCAAGCGGCCGTTACTGGCTCTGTGCTTTGCCCACCGTCGCGGCGTTCCTGCTGACCGAGTACCTCTTGATTAGCAGCAAGGCGTCTTTCTCCGGCGCGTTCAGCCTCATCGGCGTGCTGCTGGTCTCACTCCTTGGCGGTTTCTTTCCGGTCTTGCTGCTCGTTGCCAGCCGGCGCAAGGGCGACGTGGTGCCTGGCGTGGCGCCGCGCCTGGCCGGTCACCCGCTCGTCCTGGGGCTGATCTACCTGCTGTACCTGGCCGGCCTGTTCTTGCATGGCCTGGTCATCTGGCGGGAGCCCGTTCAGCGCGCTGCAGCGCTCGGGATTGGTTTGTTGGCGATTGCCATGCCCATCGTCATGCTGCGGCTCGGCGTCTTTCGCCGGCGGGCCGTGATCGAGTTGTGCGCCCATCTTGACGGGAAGCGGCCGGCGACCTTTGCTGTGTCCGCCGCCGGAAAGCCTCTTCCCGTTGAAGTGCAATTGCGCTACGACCACGATTGCCGTTGCTCACAGGCGGCGAGCGGTGAAGTCCCCGATTTTCCCGCCTTGCGAACTGCCAGCTTTCGGCGCCTGACCGGATCGGAAGCCGGTGCGACTGACCGGCCGCCTGCGGTGCGCGATCTGAAAGTCTGGACTCACGCGCTCGCGCCTGACGGCGATGACCAGGCGCTGCCGGCCACCGGTGAAATCCGGAGCGGGGACGTTGTCACCGCCTGCGACCTGGGGGGCCTGGGCGGTCAGGTGGTTCTACCACTGGCAGATGGCGGCTTCGTGGTGCAGGTCGCGTTTCAAGGGCCATCGCAGGATGCACGATAGGAGGCGGCCCGTGGCAGACACTCAGGGACACATTCTGGTCGTAGATGACTACGTGCTCAACCGCATGCAGTTGAAACGCAGCCTCGAGCAACAAGGTCACACGGTCAGCCTGGCCGAGAACGGGCGGCAGGCCCTCGAGCTGCTGGAAGTGGGCTGCTTCGACCTGGTGCTGCTTGACATCCTCATGCCTGAGATGGACGGCTACGAGGTGCTCGCCCGCCTGAAAAGCGATCCGGCGCGCCGCGACCTGCCGGTGATCGTGATCTCCGCGCTGGATGAGATGGATAGCGTGATCCGCTGCATCGGCATGGGCGCCGAAGACTATCTGCCCAAGCCCTTCGACACGCTGCTGTTGCGCGCGCGTCTCGGCGCCTGCCTGGAGAAGAAACGGCTGCGCGATCAGGAGGTGGAATACCTCCAGCAGGTCGCGCGCGTGACGGCGGCGGCCGCGGCGGTGGAGGCGGGGCAGTTCACGCTCGCCAGCCTCGACGATGTGGCGGCGCGGCCGGATGCACTCGGTCAACTCGGACGCGTCTTCCAGCGCATGGCGCACGAAGTCTATGCGCGCGAGCAGTCCCTGAAGCACCAAGTGCAGGAGTTGCGTATCCAGATCGACGAAGTCAAGAAAGCGCGTGAAGTGGCCGAGATCACCGAGAGCGACTACTTTCGCACCCTGCGTAACAAGGCGCACCAACTGCGGGAAAACCACGGCACATAAGCGAGGAAGACACCATGCTTTCGGCTATCGAGAAAGTCATCTTTCTGAAAGAAGTGCCCTTTTTCCAGGGCATGACCGTCGGGCAATTACGGGTCCTCGCAAATGTGTGCGAGGAGGAGTTCTTCCCCGCCGAGGCCCGCCTGTTCACCGAAGGCGATCCCGGGGGTGTGCTCTACGTTGTGGTCAGCGGCCGTGTCGGCATTGAGCAGGAGAAACGCAAGGGTTCTTTTGCGCGGCTCGCCACGGTCGAAGCGCACGGCTACCTGGGCGAGGCCGACTTCTTCGACAACAATTGCCGCACCAACTCGGCCATCGCCATCCAGGACACCCTGGCGCTGCGGCTGCGCCGCGAGCCGTTGATTGCGCTGGCCCGCCAGTATCCCGACCTGTCGCTGGAGTTGATCAACGTGCTCAGCGTCCGGTTGCGGGAAGCCAACGACCGCATCGCGGATCTGACACGGACCCACCCCCAAAAACTGCAGAAGCTCTATGACCAGCTCACCTGAGATATCGGATGCAGACACGCTGGAAGGAGCGCGTCCCGATGGATGTCTATGCATGGGCCGATGACCTGATCAATTCTGCCCCCAGGTATGCGACGGGTTTTACCGAGCTGCTGGCCACAGAGCCATATCGGATGTCGCTCGTTTTGCGGCGGCAGTATGACTCAAGGCTGCATCTCATTCGATCTTTCCAGAAGATCGCGCTTGATGTGTTCAGAGCTGCCTTGAGCGGCGAGATGCCCCCTGCCGTTCTTCACTGGCTGATGAACGAAACGCCTGATTGCGTTGGGCTCAGTTATCATCGCAGCCTCGAAGACCGCCACTTCACCCTCCCGGTGTTCTTTCGTACGGACGAAGTGACGCCCGGAAGGATCATCGAGATTCAATGCCCGGGATCGGCGTGGGGCGAGTTACAGCTGGCCTTCGAGTACGCGGTGGCGATGGGCTATCTCGGCCGGGAGGCATCTCCCGCCGATCGTTTTGCCGCTCAACTGACCGATTTCCTGCGAGACACCCCTGTGGTGCACCATCTTCTCGACAATGTTTCTGCGCCGCCAGGAATGCGGTATTTCATCGAGAAAACCAGGCCTGGCGTCAGATACGGGGACATTGACCACGGCGTGCGGGCAAGTGACTGCAACTTCATCCGAAGCCACGCGTTTTTCAGTATATGCAGCGACAAAGACTTCCTGGCGCGGCTGTCGAAGGTGGGCAGCGGCGTCACTTACGATCTGCCGCCTCACATCCTGTTTGATAACAAGGCAGCGCTTGTGCTCCCGTTCTGGTCGGTGACCCGAGAGTCGTTTTCTGATGATATTCGCGAGCTATTTCCCTTTACGACCCCCCTGTTGCCGGACGGCATCGAGCTGCCAGACGGCACGCGCGTAACCATCGAGGACTTCTGTCGTTGGCCGCGCTCTCGGCGATCGTACTATCTGAAGTATGCCGGGGCAAGCCTGGAGCTGAATTGGGGGAGCAGGGGCGTATATCGGTTGAGCAATCTGGGCAGCGCCGCGTGTCTCAACTTTCTCCGGGAATGTCTCAGCGGGTATGAGAAGGGCCAGATCTGGTTGCTGCAGAAGGAGGAAATCCAAGAGGATGAGATCGCCTATCTGGCCCGCGACGGGACCGTGCATCATCAGCGCCTCCATGCGAAGTTCAGCGGGTATTATGGACCCGATGGCTGTCTCGGCGTTCTGGCGATGCACAGGCAGCACAACAAGGTGCACGGGCAACCAGACACCATTCTAAGCTATGTTTTGGCGCACGACGCCGGACAAGCCGGACAGAGGAGCGCAATCGCTATGGAGGAGGCAGATGTCGCTCACCGTCTATGAATGGGCTGATAGCTCGATCAACTCCTGCCCCCGGTATGAGACGGGTTTTACGCAACTGCTGGCTACAAAGCCATACCGGGTGTCTCCCGACGTTCGGCAGTCTTTATGACTCCAGGCTGCTTCTCATCCGGTCTTTTCAGAAGACAGCAGTCGGACTGTTCAGAGCCGCCCTGAACGGCGACATGCACCCGGCGGTTCTTCACTGGCTCATGAATGAAACGCCCGATAGTCTTGCGAAGTCCTACCATCGCACCCTCGAAGAACGCCACTTCACCCTGCCGGTCTTCTTTCGCACTGACGAAGTGCGGCCCGGCAGAATCAATGAGATTAATTGCCCGGCAGCATTGTGGGGCGAGCTGCAGTTAGCTTACGAGTATGCGGCCAGGATGGGCTACGGCGCCGGCCATGTCTCACCCGCCGATCAATATGCGGCTCAGCTGACCGATTTCCTGCAAGAGGCCCCTGTAGTTCATCACTTTCTCGATAAGTCTTCTGCTCCCGGAAGCTGGCGGTACTTCATCGAGAAGACCAGGCCTCGCGTAAGATATTGGAGCATCGACCGCGGCGTGAGAGCGGTTGATTGCAACTTCATCCGGTACCAGACGTTCGTCGACCTATTGGGGGATGGCAACTTTCCTGCGCGGCTATCGAAGGTGGGCAACGGGGTCACGTTCGATTCCCCGCCTTACATGTTGTTCGATCAGAAGGCAGCGCTGGTGCTGCCGTTCTGGTCGATGACACGCGAGTGGTTCGCGGACGATATTCGGGGCCTGTTTCTCTTTGCCACCCCCTTGCTGCCGTCCGGCATCGAGCTGCCGGACGGCAGGTGCATAAGCATCGAGGACTTTTCTCGCTGGCCGCGCTCTCAGCGGTCATTCTACTTGAAATATGCAGGGGCGGACTGGACCCTGAATTACGGCAGCAAGGCGGTATACAGGCTCAGCAATATGAGCAGCGACGCCTGTCTCGATTTCCTGCGGCAATGTCTCGATCAGTACGAGCGCGGCCATATCTGGCTGCTCCAACAAGAAGAAACCCAGGATGATGAGATCGAGTACCGGACCCGTGACGGCGCCCTTCATACCCAGCGCCTGCGAGCGAACTTCGGTGGCTTCTATGGGCCGGGTGGTTGTCTCGGGATCCTGGCCAACCACAGCCGATACAACAAAGTGCATGGGCAAGCGGATACGGTTATCAGCTATGTCCTGGCTGACCTCGAGGATCGTGGCACGGCATGAGAGCAGCGGGCTTCCTGGGCAAGCTGTTCAACGTGCGCTCCGGTGAGTGGCGCCGCCTGTTGCTGCTGTATTGCATGACGCTGGCGGTCGTGACTGGCCTCACCTGGGCCGATGCGATCGTTCAGGCGGCTTTTCTGCAGCGTGTCGGCGTGCAGTACCTGCCCTGGGTGTTCATCAGCAGCGCGGCCTGCTCTCTCGGCGCCATGTTCGTCTATTCGGCCTTCGCCGATCGGGTGTCCAATACCCGCCTGCTGATCGCCCTCCTGGCTATCGGCGGCGCCGGCATCCTGTTGGGCCTGGCGGCGTTGGCTAGCGGGCTGGTCGGGCTGGGCTACCTGCTGCTGTTCCTGGTCCTCCAGGTGCCGTTGTTGGACGTGTATAATATTCATTGGGCGACCTACGTCAACGGCTTCTACGATATTCGAGTCGCGAAGCGCATCGTGCCCGTGCTGAGCACCGCCTCCCGCCTCGCCGGTATCGTCGGTGGGTTGAGCATGCCGCTGATGAACCGTCTGCTGAGCCCAACCGGCATTCTCCTGGTTGCTATCGCATCCCTGGCGGTCATGGCACTCCTGGTGGCCGTCATGCCGCGCTTGCTGCACGAACAGCGGTCCAAGCCGGGCCCTTGGGCCGGCTCACCGGCAATGCCCCAGGCCGCTCCTTCCCCCTCGTATGGCGCCCGCCTCCGTGAAGGCTATCAGCAGATTGCGCGTTCGCCTTTCCTGCGCTGGATGGCGCTCTCGACGCTCGTCATGACCGTCCTGATGACCCTGCTCAATTACGGGGCCAGCGCCATCTTTCAGGAGGAACTCAAGACAACCGTTGCGATCGCCGACTTCCTGGGAGTGCTGGGGGGCATGGCCAACCTGGTGGTGTTGCCGTTCCAGTTGTTCTTGCTGAGCCGCCTGATCGCGCGCCTGGGTCTGGGCAATGCCAACCTGGTCTTCCCGCTGGCCACCCTGGCCTCGGCCGGCAGCCTGGCCGTCGCGCCCGGCCTGGGCACGGCCGCCCTGGCCTACCTGGACCGCACCGCCCTGCGCTCTGCCTTCCGCAACCCGACCGACAACCTGCTCTACAACGCGGTGCCTTCACGCGTCAAGGCGCGTACCCGCGCTTTCGTCGGCGGCCTGGTGGTCCCGATCGGCGCGATCGTGGGTGGCCTGCTGCTGCTGACCGGGTTGATGCGTACGTCCTGGTTCCTGCCCGCGGCGATGCTCGTCCTGGGACTCGCCTTCGCACTGGCTGCACTGATGGTGCGCCGGCACTATGGGCCAGCGCTGGTGGACTTGCTGGAGCAGGAGGACTACTCCTCCCTGGCCCTGCAGGCCCCGTCGCTGCAGGAGCCAACCGCCCTCGCCGCAGCCGATCCGCCGACCCTGGCACGCCTGGCACAAAAGCTGAGCGAGAGCACAAGCCCCGAGCGCGCGACCTTCATGGCCCAGCTGATCATTGCGGTTGGCGGCGATGCCGCAGTGCCGATCGTGGGACAGGCTGCGCGTGCCGCGACTGACAGCCGGCTCCGCACGTCGCTGGTCGATGTGCTCGTCGCAGCCGACGTGCGGCGGGGCGGGGCGCGCGAGCTGTACACCGAGCTGCTGGCCGACCGTGACGGGCAGGTGCGCCTGTCGGCCATCGGCGGCCTGGAGCAGATCGACGGGCCGCGCGATGGCCGTTACCTGGTGGTCGCCGCGCGCCTGTTGGCCGATTCGGAGATCGACGTCCGACTGCGCGTTCTACCTGCCCTCCTGGCCGCGGACGATCCCGGCATGCGTACCGCAGGCTCCGGCGAACTCCGTGCGCTCCTGAATGCTTCCGATCCGCGCATCCGGGCGCGGGCCCTGCGTGTCGTCGGGCAGGCCCGCGCCTCCGGGTACTTGCCGGAGGTGGTGCACTCACTGGCTGATGGCGCAGACGAGGTGCGGCTGGCGGCCGCTCTTGCTGTCGAGATGCTGGTCGACGACGAGTTGCCTGCCCCCAGTCGGGAAGCGCTGCTGGCTTCGGTTCTAGACCTCCTCCACGATCCGATCGAGCGGGCGCGCATGGCGGCCATCATGATCCTGGGCCGGCTCAGCAAGGACGGCGAGCCCCATGCGGCGGCGGTGCACGAGAGACTGGTGGGAGGCCTGGCCGATCCCAGCCCGGAGGTGCGGGAACGGGCCATCGAAGTCCTGGCGAACGCCGGCCGGCGGGCCGTCCCCCAGGTGCACGAGCAGCTCAACTCCGCAGATCCCCGCCTGCGCCAGATGGCTGCGGTGGTGTTGGCCCGCATCGATCCCCGCAGATACGCACCCCTGGTACGCGGGCCAATTCTCGACGGCAACCTGCTCATCATTTACCGGAACCTGAGCTGCTCACACGCCCTGGCCGGCTGCCCCGGTCCGGTGGTGGCCGTGTTGGGGCGCGCGCTGCGCGAGCGGAATGCGACCCTGCTCGACGAGGTTTTCTACCTTCTGGCGACGATCCAGGATCCGGCCGCGGTCAGGACCATCGCGCACTCGCTGCGCAGCCCGCAGCCGGTGGTGCGGGCCAACGCGGCCGAGGCCCTGGAATCACTGACTGCGCCCCAGACGGCCGCCCTGGTCGGGCCGCTGTTCGAGCCGGACCTGCCGCCCGAGCCACTCCTGTCGCTGGCCAGGCAGACCTGGGACATATCTATCCCTACGCCTGCCGCAGCCATGCGCCTGCTCCTGAGTGAGGCCAGCGATGCCTGGCAGCGCTCCCTGGCCCTCGCCGCACTGGTGGAACTGAGTGCATCAGTCGATCCCGGATCTGGCGGGGAGATTGCCGAGCTGCTGAGCCTGGCGCAGGCGGACACGAAGGGAGCACAGAATGACACCGCGCTTTCGGCCGTCGAGAAAGTCATCTTGCTGAAAGAAGCGCCCTTCTTCCAGGGCATGACCGTCGAGCAATTGCGGGTCCTCGCAAATGTGTGCGAGGAGGAGTTCTTCCCCGCCGAGGCCCGCCTGTTCACCGAAGGCGATCCCGGGGGCGTGCTCTACGTCGTGGTCAGCGGCCGTGTCGGCATCGAGCAGGAGAAACGCAAGGGTTCTTTTGCGCGGCTCGCCACGGTCGAGGCTCACTCCTACCTGGGCGAAACCGACTTCTTCGACAACGATTGCCGCACCCACTCGGCCATCGCCATCCAGGACACTCTGACGCTGCGGTTGCGCCGCGAGCCGTTGATTGCGCTGGCCCGCCAGCATCCCGACCTGTCGCTGGAGCTGATCAACGTGCTCAGCGCCCGGTTGCGGGAAGCCAACGAACGCATCGCGGATCTGACACGGACCCATCCCCGGGAGCTGCACAAGCTCTTCGATCAGTTCAGATGAGGGCGATCTTCAAATTTGCGTTGCAGGCGAGATCGACTAGAATACTTGCAGGTGTGGCCTTCGTGGCAATCGCGAGTCGCCAATACACCTCAGAAATTCCAGGCGGTCACCATGACACGCAGTTTGCTGCCCACGAGCAACGCCCGCGACGGCTCGCGTCCCCGCCCACCGCGTTACTGGCCGGATCCCTATCTGTTGGTTTGCCTCGTCCTCGGGCTGATCCTGTTTTCGCCATTGGCCGCGAAGGGAATCCCCCAGGCGCCGGATGCAGCGCTCCACTACTACCGCACCGCGATCTGGCGTTGGGCCTGGGATGACGGTGTGCTTTGGCCGCGCTGGAGCACCCTCCTCTTCCAGGGCTACGGTTACCCCGCGCTCAACTTCACCCCGCCGCTGCCGTACGTCCTCGCTGCATTGGCCAGCACCATCCTGCCCGGCGTGCTTGCCGGTTTCAAGCTCGTCCTGCTGGCTGCCTGTTTGAGCTATCCGGCCGGCATGTACCTGTGGGCCCGCGAAGCCCTGAGCAGTGCGCCGGCAGCGTTGGTCGCCGCGGCCGCCTACAGTTTCGCCACCATCCGCTTTCGCGAGCTGTACTTTGTCGGCGGCACGACGCAGTTCCTGGCCTGGAGCCTCTACCCGTGGGCGCTGGTTGCATTTCTCCGGCTGGCGAAACGGCCGAGCCGTCGTGTCTTCGTGCTGGCGGTGTGCTCGCTCGCGGGCATCGTCCTGACGCACAACATCAGCACCCTGTTGTTCGCGCCGGTCCTGGCCATCTACTTGCTCTATCTGATGATCGCACACCGGCGGCAGCGCTCATGGCCGTGGCTCGTGGCTGCAGGCGCAGGCGCGGTGCTCAGCGCAGCGATATTTTGGCTGCCCGCGGTTGCAGACATGGCCATCGCCCGCACTCAAGTCCTGACCCAGGGCAACTGGGACGTGCGTGTGCATTTCATCCGTCTGCATGACTTCTTCGCCGCGGTGACGCCGCTGGATGATCGCGCGGTGATTCCTGCTTTGCCCTTCAACTACGGCGCATTGCATCTCCTCCTCGCAGGCGCAGGCGCCTTGACGGCCGTCCTGCCCGGACTACGTCCGGGACGCCGCGGCCACCTGCTGCTCGCCCTTGGGCTGGTCCTCGTCGCCTCTTTCATGATGCTCCCCGAGTCGTACCCCATCTGGCGCAGCGTGTCCGTGCTGAGGTACGCGGAGTACCCCTGGCGGCTGTTCGGCGTGGCGCTGCTCGGGATGGCCTTGTTGGCCGGCGCGGCGGTCGATTGGCTGGCTCGCTGGCCGCGCGGCCAGCTCGCCGCCGCAAGCATCCTGGTCTTTGGGCTGGTCCTCAGCCTCTTTGTTTACCAGTTCCCGCGGCCCTTCCTCCAGTTTGAAGAATCGCCGTCTGCCTTCCTGCGCTATGAGACCAGCTTCCGCGCGATGGGCACGACGGGCGGCAATGAGTTTCTCCCGCCCTGGGTGGCTGAGCTCCCATCAGAGCCCGCGCTCACCGCGGGGTTGGACCGCCGTGCACTGGCCTCCGATCAGCCCGGCGTCTCGGCCCGGGTCGTGAGTTACAACCAGGCCGCGCTCACCCTCGATATCACGGCCGATGCGGCGGGCGCCATCCGGGTCGCCCAGTTCTATTTCCCGGGCTGGCGCGGCCGGCTCGATGGCGACCCCGTGTCCCTCCGGCCGAGCCAGGCCACCGGCATGATCGAGCTCGACGTGCCCGCGGGACAACACCGGCTCGAGTTGCGCTTCGGTAACACGCCATTGCGCGCACTGGCCGCATCTCTCACCGCGCTGGGCTTTCTCGGCACGATCGCGGCCGCGGCCCTGATGAAGCGACCGGGCAAGAGTGCGCCGGCCGAGCGAGGGGGCCTGCGATCCGCCCTGGTCTACACCGGCCTTCTGCTGGTGCTGCTGCTTCTCAAGGTGGCCTGGATCGGGCCGCAGACAACCTGGTTCCGGCTCGCATCGCCGCCCGGCAAAGCCCTGCCCGCCTCACACCAGGTGCAGGCGCCCGTGGGCCGTGATGTGATGTTGATCGGCTACGACCTGGCGCCCTCCACCGTCGCGCCCGGCTCCGAAGTTGAGGTCACGCTCTACTGGCAGGCCACTGCCCCGCTCGGCAAGGATCTCTCTTCATTTGTGCACCTGGCCGCCGGACCGGAGGCCGCGGTCTTCGCACAGTCCGATCGCCGCCATCCCGGGGATGTGCCGTCGACCACCTGGCCCATCGATCATTACCTCATCGACGCACACCGCATCCGTGTGCACGCGAACATGCCACAAGACGCTTACAAAGTGATCGTGGGCTTGTACGACCCTGTCACCAACGAACGCTGGGGAGAGACCACCCTGGACCTGGCGGTGCACGTGGCGGTTGGCGGCCAGCCGGGGCACAAAAAAGGACCAGGTCTCACATGGAAACCTGGTCCTGTCGCTGGTTAGGCTATGGGGCGCTGACTATTTCTAGTAGCGTCCACCGCCCGATCGGGAACCGCTGGAGCGGCCGCCGTAGCTGCTGCCGCTGCTGCCCTGCTGGGTGCGGAAGCAGTCGGAGCAATAAACCGGCCGGTCGCCACGAGGTTGGAACGGCACTTCGGTCTGCTTGCCACATTGGGCGCAAACCGCCGGGTACATCTGGCGTTCGCTGCCGTAGCTGCTGCCGCCACCGTAGCTGCTGCCGCTGTTGCGCGCAGCCTTGCGGGCGGCGCGGCAGTCGGGGCAGCGACTGGGAGTGGAGAAACCCTTGGTTTGGAAGAATTCCTGTTCGCTCTCGGTGAAAGTGAACTGCTGTCCGCAGTCCGTGCAAGTGAGTGTTTGGTCTGACATGTTAGTCTCGCTAACTCCTGTTGGTGATATATTCATGGAGATATCCAGCAGTGCAAGAGGAGCGAGGCGTTTATTCTGAAGGAGCAACTAGGCCTGACCGGTTCCGGACCACTGATTTCTATGAATTAACTAGATAATATCACAGCCCCGACGAAAATGCAAATCCAGGACAAACGTCAGCGTCGCGTGCCGTGGCAGTGCTTGAACTTCCTCCCACTCCCGCAGGGACAGGCATCGTTGCGGCTTGCCGCGGCAAATGCCGCCTCCAGCCTGGCATCTTCCCTCGCCAGCACCTGGGTGATCTCCGCGGGCGAACGGCCAGCGCTGTACAATTGAGCCATGACCCGCATCGGCCGGTCGATATGGGTGAAAAAGGCCTTATAACCCGCACACAGATAATTCAGCCCTGGCTCGCCGTCCGGCGTCTCGATAAAACGGTTCTTGGGGCATTCGCCATGACACGCGAAGCGCACCTGGCATTCGCGGCAGGTGGCTGGCAGGGTGTCCCGCTTCGCTGCACCGAACCCGCGCTGCCGGTCCGAGGCGACCAGCTCGACTAGGTGGCGTTCCTGGATATTGCCAAGTAGATAATTCGGCTCCACGAAATGATCGCAGGGATAGACATCGCCGTTGTGCTCGACCGCCAGGGCATCGCCGCACGTCTCGCTGAAGATGCACAGCGACGCGGGTCCCCCCAGCCACGATGCCAGGCTGGCCTCGAACAGGGGCAGATACATGTTGCCCACGTCGCGGCGCACCCACTCGTTGAAGATGGCGATCAGGAAGCGCCCCCACTGCTCCGCCGTGACCGAGCGCTCGGTGACGGTGCGCCCCTCCTGCAGGAGCGTGCGGCCGTCCGAGTTGACGCGCTCGACGATGGGGATGAACTGCACCCACTGGACGCCCAACTCGTCGCGCATGAAGCGGTAGACGTCCAGCGGGTGATCGGCATTGGCGGCATGGACCGTCGTGAGGATGTTGAAGTCGACCCCGTGCTTCTGGAGCAGCCGGGCCGCGGCCAGCACCCGGTCGAAGGTAGGTCCGCCTCCTTGTCCACGCGATACGCGTCGTGCAGCGGCCGCGGCCCGTCGATGCTCAGTCCCACCAGGAAGTTGTGCTCGCGGAAGAACGCGCACCAGTCGTCGTTCAGCAGTGTGCCGTTGGTCTGGATGGTGTGCTCGATCTGCATGCCCGGCCGCGCGTATTGGGCAGCGTAGCCCGCCGCGCGCCGGTAGAAATCGAGCCCCATGAGGGTGGGCTCGCCGCCCTGCCATGCGATGGTCGCCTGGTCGGTGCGCTGCGCCTCGAGATACTGGCGGATATAGGTCTGGAGCAGCTCGTCGCTCATGCGGAAACGGCTGCCGGGATAGAATGCCTCCTTGGCCAGGGAGAAGCAGTACTTGCAGGCGAGATTGCAGGCGGACCCCGTGGGTTTGGTCAACACGTGGAAGTAGGGGGGCGCGTCCTGTAGGGGCAGGGCTTGCCCCTGCCCCGTCGCCTCCTCATAATCTGCCGCATGTGCCGGTGATCGCACCTGTGGTAGTGGCAGGGCTTGCCCCTGCCACGTTTCTCCTGGGCGCGAGCCAACTACCGGGCGGGGGCAAGCCCCGCCCTTACCCTTATGCGGACCGTTTGCGGCCGGTGCGGTCATCGGTCTGCTCCTGCGCCGTCCCTTACTGGTTCGCCATCAGGCGGTTGTAGATGTTCTCCGGCGGCTCGTAGTACGCCACTGCGTCCTTGCCGATGTCGACGGTCACCGAGTAGATCTTGCCGTTGAAGTCGTTGTCGCGCACCGGGTAGTCTTCGGTGACCGGCGTGGCCGGGTCGCGCCCGACGTCCAGCGTCTCGTCGAATGAGAACGTGAAGGGAACCGTCTTGTCGATGCGGCCCTCGCCCACCTTCTTGTTGCCCACGTACAGGGCGCCCGTGCCGCCCGCACCCGTCTTTGCACCGCCCTCGTAGGTGAACTTGTACTGCACGGTCACCCGGCCGGCGGGCAGCGGCTCGGACGCGACGACCGGGTATTCGGCGATCCCCACGTAGTTGTGGCAGTACTTGAGCACGCCGTCCTTGACGTACAGCGACCAGCCGCCGAAGCGGCCGCCCTGCGCGATGATCACGCCGTTGGCGCCTTCTGCCGGCACCTCGAGGTCGGCAGTGATCGTGTGCGATTTGTTCTTGACGTTAGGGACGGTGTTCTCCATCAGTTGGCCCATGCCGGTGTAGAACGTCATCGAGGTGCGCCCGCCCAGCAGGTCCGGCCGCCCGGCAATCTCGGGATTGGTAAGCTCGGTGCGGCGGTCGTCCAGCGGGAAGACGTTGTACTTGGCGGCCTCGATCAGGAACAGATCCTTCAACTCCGCCAGCTTCTCGGGGTACTTGGCCGCCACGTTCACGGCCTGGCTCCAGTCGGTGCTGCCGTCGTACAGCTCCCAGACGATCGTCAGCCCACGTGCGTGTATCTCTCGCGAACGAGCTGTGGTGCTGCACCACCGCGCTCCAGCCCTGGTGGTAGATGCCCCGGTTGCCGAACATCTCGAAGTACTGCGTGACGTGGCGGTCGGGCGCCTTGGCGTCGTCGAAGGTGTAGGCCATGCTGACGCCCTCGATCGGCTTCTGGGTCACGCCGTGCACCATCACCGGCTCGGGCAGCCCGGCACACTCGAGGATGGTGGGCGCGATGTCGATCACGTGGTGGAACTGGCTGCGCACCTGGCCCTTGGCCTTGATGCCCTTGGGCCAACGCACGGCCATGCCGTTGCGCGTGCCGCCCCAGTGCGAGGCGATCTGTTTCGTCCACTGGTAAGGGCAGTTCATGGCATGCGCCCAGCCCGCCGGATAGTGGTTGTAGGACTTGACGGTGCCCAGGTCGTCCAGGTGGGCCAATGTGTTCTCGACCGTATCCGGCACATAGTTGATCGTGAGCATTTCGTTGTACGTGCCCGTTCGCAGACCCTCGGCGCTGGCGCCGTTGTCGCCGGCGATGAACATGACGAGGGTGTTGTCCAGCACGTCCATCGCCTCGCAGCACGTCCAGGAACCGCCCGGCGTAGTCGTCGGTGTGCTCGGCGAAGCCGGCATAGATTTCCATCAGGCGGGTGGCCAGGCGCTTCTCGTCGGCGGTCAGCTCCGTCCAGTCCTGGATCCCATCCGAACGGGGCGTCAGTTGCGCGTCTTGCGGCACGATACCCAGCTTCTTCTGGTTGGCCAGGGTCGGTCTCGCGCACCGCATCCCAGCCCTGGTCGAACTTGCCGGCGTACTGGTCGCTGATACTCCTTGCGGCACGTGATGCGGGGCATGGGTGGCGCCGAACGAGAGATAGACGAAGAAGGGCTTGTCAGGCGTCAGCGCCTGCTGCGCCTGCACCCAGGCGATGGCGTGGTTCACCAGGTCAGGCGTCAGGTGGTAGTCCGGGTCTTCCGGCGGCTCGACCGGGGTGGTGCCGTCGAAGAGGGTCGGCGCCCACTGGTTGGTCTCCGCGCCGACGAAGCCGTAGAACTTCTCGAAGCCCTCACCGGTCGGCCAGTGGTCGAACGGACCGGACGGACTGACCTCCCAGACGGGCGTCTGATGCATCTTGCCGAAGGCCGCCGTGTTGTAGCCGTTCAGCCGCAGCGTCTCGGCGATAGGGGCCGCACTGTTGGGGCGCACCGAGTTGTAGCCGGGCGCGGTGGTGGCCGTCTCGGTGATGCTGCCCATGCCGACCGAGTGATGGTTGCGGCCGGTCAGCATCGCCTGGCGCGTCGGGGAGCAGAGCGCGGTGGTGTGAAAGCGATTATACGTCAGGCCCTCGGTCACCACGCGTTCCAGCGTGGGCATGTTGATTGGGCCGCCGAAGGCGCTCGGGGCGCCAAAGCCCATGTCGTCGATCAGGATGATGACTACGTTCGGCGCGCCCTCCGGTGGGCGCAGTGGCTTCGCCGGTTGGGGCGCCAAATCCTTGCCGTACAATGCTGAGGGGTACGGCTGCTGTATGTCGGGCATGGGCAGGATTTCCCGCCCGCCCGGCTTTTTGGGCGCCTCGCCGGGTGCTGCCTGTGCCGGCTGCCCCACGCTACCTCCCGTCGCAAGCGCTGCGGTGGCAGCCGCCCACCCCTTCACAAAGTTCCGACGCGACAATTTCATGTTGTGCCTCCTGTTTGCTTTGTTTGAATCCCGGGCGGGCTGGTCGCTCTGCCAGACCTGCCCCTGCTATTGCGTTGCTCCTCCGTGGGTAGGACAGGTCAGCAACCCAGGCCATGTCGTCGATGGCCGCGGGGGTGCGCGGCGGTGGGAGGTGCTACTGTCGGGCCTGCCGTGGTGGTGGCGCCCCTGTCGGCTCTGGAGGAGGTGAGACCGGTGTAAACAAGCTGGGCGGGAATTGCAGGTGGCGTTCGGCCAGCCGGGCCACTGCCCCGTCGGCGAGGACCTTGGCCAGTGCCCGGTTCAGGTGCGGCGTAGGCGTAGATGCCAGGCATGGATACTCCCCTGCGTTGGAGAAGACCGTCAGGGTGAAGTATATCACACGAGATGCATCGCCGCTACCGCCGCTCGGTAACGGTAGTGTATCCCGATCGGTTGAAATTCGTCTGAGGGTGGAAACCTGGTAAGGTCAGGTTACAACATCAATACCACGCCAGGAGACCACCCCGATGCGCAGCGTACTCCCGGAATGCCGGCAAGTCAACGGCCATGCTTTGATCGAAGGGGCCATTGCAGAGGCTCATCACCACCTGCTCAACCAAATCGGGCACGGAATCGGCGAGCGTTTGTACGCCGCGGCCGAATACGTCTTGGGCCGGGCGCCCTACGTGCGGCGGGGCCACGTGGCCAGCAGTCTGGAACAGACCCGTGCGTGCCCCAAGTGCCACACCGTGCAGAGCCAGCAGTTCAGTCGCAACGGCAGCCGGCCGCGCCATTTGCTGACCCGCTGGGGCGAAGTGCCGCTGCGCTGGCCCCGCTTCGTCTGTGAGTGCGGCGGCAGCATCACCCTCGATCTGGATGATTGGCTGGCGCCCTACCAGCGCATTGGCAGCGATGTCGACGCTCAAATTCAACGCTGGGGCGCCCTGAGTATCAGCCTGCGCGAGATGCAGGGCGAACTGGCGCATAGCTATATGGGCGTGTTGGGCCAACGCACCCTGCTCCAGCGCTTACACCAACTCCAGCAGCTCACCCCGGGCGCCGATGAGCGGCCCACGCCGCCGATCGTGCAGTTCGATGCCATCTGGTTCACGCAACTGTGTGCGACCGGGCAGTGGCGCACCGACCGCAAGGGCCGCAAGCGCGCCGTCAAGGGCCGCCGGAAGCGCTGCCTCCTGATTGCGTTAGGCGTCTGGCCGGAAACCGGCCGCCAGGAGGATCTTGGCCTGGCGGCTGGCCGACAGCGAGGATGCCGAAAGCTGGCTCGCCTTTCTCAGTGAACTGGAAGCCCAAGGCTTCCGCGGCGAACTGGGCCTGGAATTGATCATTCATGATGGCGGCAGTGGTCTATGCGCCGCACTCACCACCATCCACTTTGACGCCATCGAGCAACGCTGCCTCTTCCATAAGCTCCGCAACATCTGGCAAGCCATTCGCATCGCCGACGATTTGCCCGCAGCTGAACGGCGCCGCCAGCGCCGGGCGATCTACCGCGATTTCGTCGCCATCTTTCAGGCCAAACAGCGTGCCACCGTCTTGCGCCGCGCCCTCAAGGTGCTGCAGAAATATCGCAACACCCAACCCGATGCTGTGGCCACGCTCCGGCGCAACTTCCGCGCCACCGTGGCTTACTTCCTCCTGCAAGAACGCCATCCCACCTGGCGCCGCAGCTTTCTCCGCACAACCAGCCGGCTCGAACGCTTCAATCGCTGCCTGCGCCGCCGCATTCGGAGCGCCAACGCCTACCATTCCGATGCTGGCGTCTTGGCCATGATCGCACAGGAGGTGGATCGCAAGTTCATCCTACCTGCCATGCGCAAGTTCAACACACACTTCCAACCGAAAGCGATACACTAACTCGGTAACATCCAGGAATTCCAATGCTCCCGGCCGGTTAAAGTAAGGGGATTTCCAAAAGATGCGACCAGGCAGGGATCAGATGTAGCGGTTCAAGAGCCGAGGGCAGCCACCCGAAAACCGCGGCCGACATTCCGACAGTCCGCATAGAACCCGTAGCGGCAGGCGCAGCGCACGCCCTGAGCGTCGATCATGAACGATCCGCCGCGCGCGACGCGCGCTATTGTATCCGGCGCGGTTGAGTTCTCTCGTCCATCGCCAATATCGTATGGGTAGCCAAAGTCGGGTTTGCTCTTATCCTTCCCCCACAGGCTGCTGGTCCACTCCCACACGTTGCCCACAATGTCGAGAAGACCATACGGGCTCTTACCATCGGGATAACGGCCCACCGGCGTCGTATCCCCGACGCTCAGATCGAAGTTACACAGATCGGTGCTCGGCTCCTGGTTCCCCCACGGCCAGACGCGGCCTTCTGGCCCACGCGCAGCCTTCTCCCACTCGGCCTCGTTCGGCAGCCGCACACCCGCCCAACGACAAAACACCATCGCATCAAGCCATGAAACGCAGGTAACAGGGTGATCCTCTCTACCCATCCCATCGCTTTCTGGCCCACGTGGGTGTGCCCAATCGGCGCCCCTGAGGTGCTGCCACTCCGAGCCGGTCCAACTCCACACCCAACCTACTCTTTCGGCGGTTGTACGGTAATCCGGGTTGGCAGCTATAAACGCGGCGAACTGGACCAGTGTAACTGGTACACGGGCGATGCGGTAGTCGGGCAGATACATTGTATGCTGCGGCATCTCATCGTCGTAGGCCAGGCCGTCCTTCGCCTTGTCGCTGCCCATCAGGAAGTCGCCGGCGGGGATGGTGATCCAATCAAAGTCAATCGGCCCGCGCCTCAACGCAGGAGGCGCCGCCTCTTGTGTGTCGGGAGCGTTCATGCCTTCATCCTCCGATTCGGTGCTTGGCGACAACAGTTTACCATAGCCCCCGGGTCGGAGCACGATCTCGGACAAGGGAGTGGGGGGCAAAGCACGCGTTCAAGGCTGCCTTCACGGCCATATGTTGAAAAAGCGACATCTGACAACTCTAGCGCACAGCCTTCTGCGACGGGTTGCAAGATCGAGGCAATCTCGTTATAATCGGCGCGGTCAGGCAATGAGGCGAGGAAATGATGGTTGGCTGGTCTCACGCCTGTGATCCTGACGAGAGTCCAGGATCTGGGGCACTTCTGCCATTGTCTCATGACCCGCGGTAGCGGGACAGCGCTTTTGTTCATGCAGACAAACCAGGCTGGGCCCCTCTCCTGGAGCTTCGGCCTTTCTCTTTCTTGCCCAGCACGGCATACGTTCATTGAAGCTGACTGTAAAGGCGACTCATGCCCACCCTGAACTGGATCGGAAAAGACGCGGTGGTCAACTACGACCAGCAAGTCCCTTACCGCCTCTTGCGCTGCCACGCGAAGCTGTCGGTAGGCGATGCGATGGACGGCAACCTCCTTATCGAGGGCGACAACCTCCACGCGCTCAAGGCACTCCTGCCCTATTACGCAGGCAAGGTCAAATGCATCTACATTGATCCTCCATATAACACGGGCAACGAAGGCTGGGTGTACAACGACGCAGTCAACGCACCGGAGACGAAGGCTTGGCTGGCGGACACGCTATCCGGCCAAGCGGTCAGGGTGGACGACCTGTCGCGCCACGACAAGTGGCTATGCATGATGTATCCACGCTTGGTACTACTCTACCAGATGCTCCGCGAAGATGGAGCGATTTTCGTCAGCATTGATGACAACGAAGTGCAAGCGCTTCGCTACGTCCTAGATGAGATTTTCGGGGCACAGAACTTCATCGCCACAGTGATCTGGCAAAAAATGGATAGTCCCAAGAACATGGCCAGACATCTGAGCGAGGATCATGACTATGTCGTTATTTACGCAAAAAGGGGCGCCGAGTGGCGCCCAAACAAACTACCGCGTACAGAGGCCATGACTGCTCGCTATCAGAATCCCGATAATGATCCGCGTGGACCCTGGCTGTTGAGCGATCTTGCCGCCCGGAATTTCTATACCCTAGCAGCCTGTCGGAGAGTTGCCACTGTGGGACAGGCTGAATCGTGATACACTGGTCGCATGACCAGAAAATTCAAGACGGTTGACTACGAAGCGGCTCTCGATCAGACGGTCAGTCTGCGAGAAGCGTTGCCGGCCAATCATCTGGCTCGGTTCGTGGTAGAGTTGGTGGCCCAGCTCGGATTTAACCAACATCTACCAACGCTATGGAGCACACGGCGGCGAAGCCTATGCGCCGGAGATCCTGCTGGCGCTGTTGTTTTACGGCTACGCCACTGGCGTGTTCAGTTCCCGCAAGATCGAAAGGGCGACCTACGAGACGTTGCCTTTCCGGTTTGTAGCGGGCGGGCTGCATCCCGATCACGACACGCTGGCGAACTTTCGCAAGACGTTTCGGGTCGAGATCAAAGAGCTGTTCGTGCAAGTGCTGTTTCTGGCCCAGGCTACTGGCTACTTCAAGCTTGGCAACATCAGCATGGATGGCACCAAGGTGCATGCCAATGCTTCCAAGAGCAAGGCGATCAGCTTCAAACGGCTGCTGGAACTGGAAGCCCACTTGCGGGCCGAAGTGGACCAGTTGTTCATCCTAGCTGAACA
Source organism: uncultured Chloroflexia bacterium (assembly GCA_963774265.1). GTDB lineage: Bacteria > Chloroflexota > Anaerolineae > CG2-30-64-16 > CG2-30-64-16 > JALOOB01. Next base: position 639,854 of record CAVZDU010000002.1, read on the forward strand.
GGCGGACCGCCACGAACTGCCGGACGCCATGAATGTCGCCGACGAGATCACTTTACGACAGGAACGTCTTGAGCGGTTGGCCGAGGCCAAGAAGGTGCTGCAAGCCCGGGCGCAGGAGCGACAGGCGGCCGAGCAGGCCGAGTACGAAGCCAAGCAACGTGAGCGCGAGGCGAAAGCCAAGCGCTCAGGACGCAAGCCGCCGGGACGGCCGCCAACGCCGCCGTCTGGCGAGCCGCAGGACAAGGACCAGTACAACTTCACCGACCCTGAGTCGCGGATCATGAAGTGTTCCAGCAGCGCCGGGTTTGAGCAAGCCTACAACGCCCAGGTGGCAGTGGACCAGGATAGCTTGTTGATCGTCGCCTATAGCTTGTCCAACCACCCGAACGACAAAGCCGAGGCTGAACCAACTCTGGAAGCTCTGCCACCGGCCCTGGGCACGCCCGCAGCGGCGGCGCTGGACAACGGCTTCTGGAGCGAGAAGAATCTCGCTGCTCTGGAAAAGCGGCGCATCGAGCCTTACATCGCCACGGGCCGCGAGCCGCATCACAAGAGTTGGCAAGAGCGCTTCACCGCCGAGCCCGAGCCGCCAGCGGAGGATGCCAGCCCGCAGGTCAAGATGGCCTACAGGCTGCGTACCGAGATCGGCCAGGCGATCTACCGCTTACGCAAATGCACCGTCGAGCCGGTGATTGGCATCATCAAAGCGGTGCTCGGCTTCCGCCAGTTCTCGTTACGCGGCCTCAACGCCGCCGATAGCGAATGGGCCCTGGTCTGTTTGGCCTTTAACCTGAAGCGCATGCATACGTTGAGCTTGGCCTAACCGCGCCCAGTGCATGCTGGAGGCGGCTCGATGCAGCGCCGCCCGCCTGATTTTGGGATGTTAAGGATCATTTTCGATACTCGCCTGCCGGAGACCGTCACTACCAGCCGCTAACGTTAGCCCTTTGGGCTTACCGTACCGGCTGTTAGCCAGCCAATAACGCTCCTCTCCGACAGGCTGCTAGGACGCTACCAGATCACCACACCAACTGGCCGCGTAATCGAAGGACCCCCTGCGGGAAGCTATTGGCGAGTAAGCAGGGAGCGATTCGATGAACTCGAACGAGACAACAGAATATGGTGGGGCAAGTCCGGGGGGAATCGGCCCGGGATCAAACGCTTTCTGTCGGAAGTCCAAGAAGGCGTGGTGCCACAAACGCTCTGGTTCTGGAAAGATGTGGGCAGTACACGAAACGCCAAGCAGGAGTTGAGTCGTTTGATGGAGGCCGGCGCCTCTCAGGATCTCTTCATCACTCCAAAACCAACCGGACTGATCCAGCGCATCCTGAAAATCGCCAGTAATCCCGGCGATCTCGTTCTTGATTCCTTTGCCGGCAGCGGTACCACCGGTCACGCTGTGCTTAAGCTAAGCGCGGAGGATGGTGGGAACCGGCGTTTCATCCTGGTTGAGATGGAGCCCAAGGTTGCCAGGCCGATCACCGCAGAACGGCTGCGACGCGTCATCGACGGTTTCGGCGACACACCGCGACCCGTCACCAGGCGCTCTGATAACTCAACAGCCAGTCCGCGGCTGGTGCCCTGAGCCAAAAGCCGGGAAGCGCCAAAAGCGAGGAACCCAGGTTCCCCGCACCCCTCCTGCCACGACACGCGTCTCGGGAGGCCATATGCTCGTTATCAACACCGCAGGAGCGACAACCCATCGTCACCTACTACGCGGACCAGCTTGGCCGCGAACGCGTGGCCCATCTTAGCCGCGATTTGACACCCGCCGCGCCGGACGCTGAAGCGCCGCTCATCGGCGAACACGACGGCGTCGCCTACTTCTTATTGTGGAACGGCACAACCGCGGGCACGCTGGACGCGACCACGGTACGCGCCCTGTCAAAGCACAAGGGTCGCAAGGTGATCTACGCGGAGCTCTGCCGCGTCAGCCCGATGCGGCTGGAGAAGGCGGGGATCACTTACAAGCAGATCCCGTACAACATCCGGACGAGTTGACCATGCTGGAACTCAAAAACTACCAACACGAGGCACTTCAGGAACTGCGGGACTATTTTCGGCTCGTCCTCCAGTATGGAGCCAAGCGCGCGTTCGTCATCCAGACCGAACGGCCCTATCGCTCAGTGGAAAAGCTGCCCGACCTGCCTTACGTCTGCTTGCGCATCCCCACCGGCGGCGGCAAAACGCTGATGGCCTGCCATGCAGTAGGCGCCACCCTGCAGGAATACATGCTGCAGGATCACGGTGTGGTGCTCTGGCTCGTCCCGACTAACACCATCAAGGAGCAAACGCTGGCTGCGTTGCGTAATCGGGAGCATCCTTACCGACAGGCGCTTGACGCCACCCTGGATGGCCGGGCAACCGTCGTCGACTTAGCCGAGGCGCTGGAATTGCGCCGCGACGCTCTGGATAGCACTACGACGATCATCGTCTCTACCCTGGCGGCGCCGCGCGTCGAAGACACCGAGAGTCGTCGGCTCTACGAGCAGAACAGCGCGTTGATGCCTCATTTCGAGAACCTGCCGGAGGTCATCATAGCCGGGCTGGAGAAGTACGAGAGCGGCAAACCGGTCCCCTCGCTGGCGAACCTCCTTAGCTTACGGCGTCCACTGATCATCGTGGATGAGGCACACAACGCGCGCACTCCTCTCTCGTTCGAGGCTTTGGCACGCTTCAACCCTGCCTGCATCCTGGAGTTTACGGCAACGCCGGCACAGCCGCCGGAACCTTTCCCAAGCAACGTTCTCTGCCACGTCTCCGCCTTTGAACTCAAGGCAGAGCACATGATCAAGCTGCCAATTCGCCTGGAAGTTCGCAATCAATGGAAAGAAGCGATCGCTGCAGCAGTGGCTAAGCGAAACGAGCTTTGGGAGTTGGCCCGGTCCGAACGCGCACTCAGTGGCGAGTACCTACGGCCGATCGTCTTGCTTCAGGCTCAGCCCAAGAGCAAGCATGGAGATCCGTTAACAGTGGACAAGGTACGCGCCTGCCTGATCGAGTTGGGGGTGCCAGCCGAACAAATCGCTGAGGAAACTGGCGAGGTGCGGGAAGTGAAGGCCTGGGAGGAGAAGACGAGGCGCACCTTATTTGATGAAAGCTGCCCGATATGCTTCATTATCACCGTGCAGGCGCTGCGCGAAGGATGGGATTGTCCCTTCGCCTACGTCCTCTGTTCGGTTGCCGAACTGGGAACATCCACGGCAGTCGAACAGATCCTTGGCCGGGTACTGCGCATGCCTAAGGCAATGCGCAAGCAGCTTGAAGCCCTCAACCACGCCTACGCCTTTGTCACATCTCATCGTTTCGGAAGGGTCGCGGCTGCGATCGAGGGATTGACACAGGCGTTGCAGGCCAACGGTTTCAGTCGCTTTGAGGCGGAGCAGGAGATTGAAACGTTTCAGGCGCCGCTACTGCAACCACACGATGAGCCGCTCTTTGCTGCGATAGCAGAACACTCTGAGACCCCGGCTGGACGCTGGGACAAGTTCACGGTGCCTCAGCTGGCTCTTTGGGTGCACGGCGAACTGGAGGTGGCTGACCCTGAGGATTTTCTCGACAGCGGGTGGACGCTGCGGGGCTGTGAAACGGCGCTGACCGAGGTGGAATTTCCCACGCAGAGCGGCGTGGATCGAGCCGTTGATGTGGATGTTGATGCGGCGGGCAAACTCACCGCGCACTGGGTTGCTGACTTGCAGCGCCAACTCAGCCTCCTGGCGCGAAATGAGGCGATGACGGCCGACGGCCTGGTCTTGTGGCTGGACAGGAACATACCGCATGGCAAGGTCAGCCAGGAAGACATGCAGCTCCATCTGCTAAGTGTGATTGAAAAACTGCGCCAAGATCGTGGCATGAGCTTGAGCCAGCTTTCCTCCGAACGGTATCGCTTGCGCGACGCGATCATCAAGAAGATCAGGCAATGCGAGCAGGCAGCAAAAAAAACAGGCTATCAGATTGCGCTATTCTCCGACAGCGCGCCAATTGAGGTAAGCGCGCGGCGCGTCTTCACCTTCGATCCAAACTACTATCCAGCAAACAGCTTCTATGAAGGGGCTTTCTCAAAGCATTACTATCGTGCGGTCGCGGCGATGAATGGTGAAGAAGCGAGTTGCGCAGCTATCATCGACTCACTGCCGAAGGTGAGATGGTGGGTGCGCAACCTGGAGCGACACCCTGAGCATGCGTTCTGGCTGCCTACGTCAACCGACCGGTTCTATCCCGATTTCGTGGCGCTCCTGGAAGACGGACGGGTGCTGGTGGTCGAGTACAAAGGTGGAGCGCTGGTCACGACCGAGGACACCAGGGAAAAGGGTGCAATCGGGAAGCTCTGGGAGACGCGCAGCCAGGGACGTTGCATCTTCAGGTTGGTGTCGGTCGATGATTGTGAGGGGCAGTTGCTCTCTGTGGCGGGTTCGTGATCGTGAAACCCATAAGCTCCTGTGAGCCGATGTCATTAGGAGCTGAGCTCACACCAGCCAGTTTTTGACCAGATAAGATTTTCTCCCTTGCAGCAGCAGGATAGCTGACGCGAAGGGGTGACGCATCACTATCACTTAGTGAGGATGGGGTTGTAGAGACTATACTACACGGCGGGTATCCTCCTGCTACAGTGTTGACCGCTGAGCATGTGCGTCGGTCGTGCCAACCTATTGCCCCTTACCCAATCCCCAGCCCAGGCCTCACCTTGGGCACGGCACCCGTGTAACCGACCGCGAGCTGCGTGCCGGCCTGGATGCCGAAGCCTCACAGGATGGCGATGATGCAGTGGACGTGCTTCAGACGAGCGATGTGCATGGGGCATACCTCCCTCGATCGGTCTACCCAATCTCATGAGACTGCGCAACTACGGCCCACGGCTACAGGACGTTGCCTTCTCACTGGTGGTTACTCTGCACAGGTGGTTCCCTTTCGGCCATCTTCTCGGAACGAAATCTCAGGCGTCTTCGACAAGACCGTCAACCCTCTCGATCCGCGTGTGACGGCAACATAGAAGTTCTCTCTGTTTTCCAGTTTATCAGCGTTGAGAACAATCGCATAGTCGAATTCAAGTCCTTTGATGAGCGGTGTCCGCGAGACAAGGCATCTTTCGAGTTTGCGGCCATTGACGCGCGTGCTGCCTCTGGCCGCATAAGCAGCTTCCTCTAAGGAAGCGTGTTTTCCTGTGGCAAGTTCCTGTGCTGCCCTTCTCATTTCAGTAAGGAGCTCACGACGATAGACCTGTGCGCCCGGATCGCCTATGATCAGGTCCATAATGCCCACAGTAGCTAGGATATTGCCCCCTTCCAAGTCGCCGAAGGCGTTCTGTAACGATTGGTTATTTGTGAATGGAATCGGGTTTGCACACCCCCTAAGGATCAGATTCTTGATGCAAGACGCGATGGCGCGGTAGTTCTGGCCATGACCGTCGATTTTTCGGGTTACCTCCATCAGGTACTTGCAGTCCATCTCCTCCATGGATTGAAATCTTCCACCTATTCTTCGCGCTGTATCGTGAGCATCTTCCGGCCACTGGTGAATTGCGGCAATTGTGCCGCTTCGTCTGGCGTTCGCACTCAGACAAACCTTCTGTTCGCCCTCTTCCGACCAGGAATACCACTGAATTTCTGAGTAAGACCCTAGGTTGATTTTTTCGTGAGCCAGTAGTCTACTCCGAATTTCTGCCAGCTGGTCTCCCAGCGTTGGGTTTGTTGTCATCCAGCGATAGGGATCTGCTAAATCTGGCAACGCACGAAAGTCCTCTTGCACGATAGTCGGCCACTCGACAAGTGGATCGTCCTGAAACCCGAATATTCCTTGCAAGGGATCACCCAGCACGCGGACTGGTAGGAATTCGCTCAGAGTCGAGATGACCTTGTGTTGTTCTTGGGTGCAGTCCTGATATTCATCCACAAAAACGCCTGTATAACTTGCTAACAGAACATCTCGGATAAAACGATAACCAAACAGGGCTTGAGCAGCGTGATACACCTTTTTCCAATCGTCACCTTGTGGACGAGGGTTCAGCAGGCCTGACATCGACGAATAGGCAGATACATATTTCAGAAGCCAACTGGCGATAGTCTCCACCCGATACTTCGATTCTGATACTCCGTTCTTTCGAAGGCGAGACCGCAATGCGGCAACTCCAGCGTTGGTGTGAGTTAGAATTAATTGTTTGCCTTCGGCCAAAGCAACTGCTCGGACAATCGTTTCGGTTTTTCCGCAACCCGCTGCGGCCGTCACACACACTGGTTCTTTTGCATCTGCCAGTGTTTTCACTACCTCATCGAATCGATCATTCATAGCACCATTTTTCCAGAGTGAGCAAGGTAGGTATGGTGGGGGTCGCCTGCATTTGGTCCAGGTAACAGGCAAGCATTTTACCTAACGCTATGCCTTTATCCATGCGCTTGAACCAGGCGGCATCCTTATGCTTAGCAGCCTCACCAAACGCCTCGCGCACGGCCACCTCGGTTGACTGCGCGATCAATGCCTTGAGATCGCGGGTTAGTTCTATCTTGAATCCTCTTGCCTTTAATACACAGTAGATACCTCTGCCAAACGTCATCGGGTTTCTTCTCCTTTTCTTCCAACTTGATCGCGATCTCAATCAGCTCTACTAGTCCGTCAACTGGCAAATCGCGGCACAGGCGTTCTTCTGTAGCCAGACCCGTCTCACTATCTGGTAGCCACAAGACGACTTTGATGCCAGCTTTCTCCATTTCATCAACGGACGGGTTCAGCTTTTCGACTTTGTCGGAATCACCGAGAAAGGCAACTCTATAGCCGAGTTTTGTCATTGCAAGTGCAAGCTTCGGAGACTCATCTCCACCACCACGAGGATCTTCAATGGGTGCCACGCCTGCCTCGGCCATAGTCCTGTATCGGAAGTCCAAGGGACTGTCACGGTGTTTACGACACCAGTACTCGGTATCCAGGCCTACGAGTAATCCTGCTTCAGTTTTTCCTTCACAAACGACAACCTTCCTCGCAAGAAAGGCTTCGGGTATCTTCCGCACAACGTCCTGTAGCTCCTGATCAACACTCGTAACGGTTGTGATTCCATTTTCGGAACGCACCGCGTACAATTCGTTTGCTGCACATTCAACCACCGCAATCGGCGAATGGGTGCTGAAGATCACCTGATGTCTATCGCCTGGTTTGGGACGCAACTGACGGATCAGATGCCGAAGACGATATGGCTCAAGGCTGTTTTCGATTTCGTCAACAAGAATTACCGCGCCTTCTTTGACCGAAGCCTTGTGTATGGCCATCGTCATCAAACGGCGGCTACCTGCACCGCGCAAAGATAAGGGCAAATTTCCATCGAACAACGCAAGCGCTCCCTGACGCAAACTGACGCGCATCGGATCCATGCTTGCGGCGAAATTCGGTTTGTGCGCCAATACCCACTGTTTGGGCCGCCTCGGTCACGCCCTGAATAGCTTGCGATAGAGCGCTGAAGTCCATGTCTTCAAGGGCCTTCAGGATGCCGCGCTCGGCCTCAGCCAGCATGGTCGGTATTCTTGAAATGTCATCTTTGTGAGTCAGGCGGCTCAAAGCAGAGTTGCGTCCCCAGGCTAAGTCAGAATCAGTGTAGTTCCCGATTTTCGCCACACCAAACAAGCGACGATCTGCGGCTGTGATCGACTGTGGTTCTTTGCCATTTTCCTGGGGTGAGACAATCGTCCACCTTGGTTCCAGGTCCTGAGCTATTTCCAGGCGGATCTTTAGCGCCGCCTGGAAGTCATCGTCCTTCTGCTCCTCACAGAGCTCGCCATCGCGCGGGTTCCAGAAGCCAAGATACAGGCCGAACTTATCCTCTGAAATCAAGACGTCAGGCAGCTCAGTAACTACACCGGCAATCTCTATCGGCACCTGCACGTTCATCTGGTAGAAATCAACATCACTAACCGATAGACTCCAGCTTCCAGAAAACAGATACTCTATGGCGAGCAAGATGGTACTCTTGGTCGAATCGCCTGGACCAATCAAGCCAATCATGTCGCCGGTCAGTTTCCATTCCATTTCACTAATGCCGCGGAAGTTTTTGATGGTTAGATTACGCAATTTCATGCCAGTATGTCTCCAGAAGAGTCAACAAGTTGGATAAGGGACCATCGCGGAAGTTGTATCCTACTGGACCTCTACAACTCGCCGCGAAAGGCCTGACGCAGCATCGCCTGTTCCACTTCGTTGAGTTGGGCGATCAGAAAAAGTCCTAGTACATCGTAGGAAGCATGTCGCCAGGCCCTAAGTCGTGCTGGACGGGCCTGTGCAGAGACGCGCTCCTGGCATCCTCCGCAGGCGATCGCGGAGGTCAGCGTTCATGGTTCATTCTCCGACGGGTCAGCGCTGCACCGCGCGCTGGCCATGCGTCTCCGGCGAGAGTCTCCTCGCGGCCGTAGTGCCTTATCCAAGCGTTCGATTTCAACGAGCGCCTGGTTGCTGGTTATGCCATGCCGCGCAAGGTAGCAGCCCACGATCGTGCCGGTGCCGCCGACACCATCAAGGCAATGGACGTAGACGCAATGGCCCGCCGCGATGGCGGCGTCAAGGGTATCCAGGATGTGCGTCACCTCGGTCTGCGTCGGCGTGCCCAGGTAGGGGACGGGTATGCGGCGGAGCTCCACGCTGATACCTCTGGCCGCGGCCTCCTCCAGCAGCAGCGGCGCATAGGACGCCAGACGGGGTTCCTCGGAAAGGACGAGGAAGAAGGTGAATCCGGCGTCAAGGAATCGGCGCAGCTTCTCGCGGGCCGCATTTGTAATAGGGCCGCTGGGATACTCGCCGACACACAGTTGGCCGGGCACAACCCAGTAACAGTCCGGGATTGGTTTTGACGGATTGGTCAATGGATCACCTCGCGGACTTAGTCGGAACGAATTCAATATGAGGTGGAGCTTGATGTCAGGCGTCTTGCGGCAAGGTCCGACCGCGGATGCCCGCATCCAGCTTATGGAGAATCGTGTCCAAGCGGCTGTTTCCGGCTTGACGAGCGGGCCTCTGTAGCAGAATTTCGCACACTTCAAAGGTGAGGTGTTCGATTGCCCAACCAACCTCACCATCACCGATGCCTGGATCGCCGGCGTGGTCGAGCTCGAGTGCCAGTGCGGCATAGGCCGCCGGGCCGAGAATGTGCTTTGTTTGGTGGACATCCGCCAAACTGCGCCGTTCGCCTTCCCCCACCGGCAAACACCCGAATGCCTTCAATCGCTGAACGGGGCCGGGAATCCGAATCAGCATGCTTCTCATATACCGGGAGCGCCCTTCCAGCGCAGTCCGCAGCCCAGCTCCCCAAGGCCCTAAGTGACTCCAGGGTCAGCGTGAAATACTTGGACTCACGACCCATCCTTTACCTCCCTCAGCATTCTACCTCAACTGCCTGCCAGAGTATGAAATTGCTGCCGGAGACCCGCCGTCCATGCAGCCGGCCGGCCCCATTACAAAAAGGAGTCGCCGCGATGTCTTCCATGTCGCCCGCCGGAATTGCAACGGACTATGAACGGGGCTAACGATGCGTTAAGCGGCTCGCTTAGCCCGCTTCAGCGGGCGTTGCCTGGAAGCCCGGCCACGCGGCCATCTATGCCGGGCGGTCTGGTCGGATGGATCGCCCTGTTTCGCCCTGTCCCCAAGACGATTGGCGTTCCCCGAGAGACGAAGTATACTGCGGGTGGCTCACCCGAGCCCCACACAACGCGCCAACACAGGTGGCCACATGCACACCGCCCTGGTGATCTCATCGGGCATCTTCCACCCATCGCTGCCCGGCCGGCTGGCCCTGTGGCGGGCGCTCCGCGCGACGCTGGGCGTCACGCTTCGCCACGCCGCCTTCCGCGGCGCCGCGGCCCCGGTCGAGATCCTGGTGCGGGCGGACGTGCACCGCGCCGACGCGCTGGTGCTGTACATCCACGGCAAGACCATTTCGTCCCCCGCGCTGGACGCCCTGGACCGTTTCGCGGCCGGCGGCGGCGGCATCCTGGCCATCCATTCCGCCACCGCATCCTTCAAGGAGACGCCGCGCTATACCGATCTTCTCGGCGGCAGGTTTACCGGCCATCCGCCTGTAGGGCCGCTGGAGATTCGGGCCGTCGCCCGCGCGGACGAGATCTTCGGCGAGATCGCGCCGTTCACCGTAACGGACGAGGCCTACGAGCACGAGCTGCGCGATGACATCCGCGTCCACTTCGTGGCACGGCCGGCGCAGCGCACGGGGCTAGCCGCGGGCCTGCCAGCCGCCGCACCTGCTGCGCAGGCGATGCCCATCGTCTGGACGCGGCGCCACGGCGGAGGCCGGATCTGCTATGTCGGGCTGGGCCACCGCGCGGCGAGCCTGCGCCACCCCCACACGATCGCCATCCTCCAGGCCGGCCTGGCGTGGGTCTGCCGGGCCACCGCAGCGGTCGCGCCATGAGCAGCCCCCTGGCGCTGGCCATCGTCGGCTGCGGTGACGTGGCCCGCTTCACCGCCGGGTTCGCCAGGCTCAACCGCGGCATCCGCCTGGTCGCCTGTTGCGATATCGATGCCGGCCGCGCAGCGCAATTCGCACGGCGCTTCGGCATCCCCCAGGTCTACCGCGATATCGGCGAGATGCTGGCGGCCGGGGCCCGGCCGGACGCGCTCTACCTGGCCGTGCCCCACCACCTGCACCGTCTAATGGCCCTGCAGGCCATCGCGGCCGGCATCCCCGCGCTCATCGAGAAGCCACTGGCAGCCACGCTCCCTGAGGGGCAAGAGATAGCCATCGCGTGTGCCGCGGCCGGCATCAAGGTGGGGGTGAACTACCAGTACCGCTACGACGGGGGATGCTACGCTCTGGCCCGCGCGGTTCAGGCCGGCGCCTTGGGGGAGATTCGCTATGCGCGCTGCAACCTCCCCTGGCATCGCGACGCGAAGTACTTCGCCCGCGCGGGGTGGCACGCACGGCTCGCCACAGCCGGCGGCGGCACGCTGATCACCCAGGGCAGCCATCTCCTGGACGTGGTCCTTTGGGCCCTCGGCAGCCGGCCAGTCACGGCGATGGGCGCGACCAGCCAACGCGTGTTCAGGGACGTGGAGGTCGAAGACCTGGCCCTGGGGATCGTCGAGCTGGCCGATGGCGCGCTGGTGGAGGTTTGCAGCTCGATGGTCGCGCACGCCGGGCAGGCCCTGAGCATCGAGGTCTACGGCTCGAGGGGGACCGCGACGTACAGCAACCGTCCGTGGCCCCACGTGCGGTTCCGCGGGGTGCGGCCCACCCGCCAGCTCCCGCCCGGCGGCCCGTTGAGCGGCATCCATGCCCTCCAGCGCAGCCTGGAAGGCTTCCGCGCCTGGGTCGTGGACGAACCGTCCGCCGGCGGACGCCCCTACCTGACACCCGCGGACGAGGCGCTGCCTGTGCTGGCCGCGGTGGACGCCATCTACCGCTCGAGCCGGACGGGCCGCCGCGAGGAGGTGACATTGTGAACCCAACGCCCCCTTCACCTGCCGACAAACTGCCCCTCTGGCGCAAGATCGGCTACGGCCTGGGCGACATTTACGGTGGCGGCTCCGGCGTCATCGTCAGCTTCTACTACCTGATCTTCCTGACCGACGTCGTGCGGCTCAATCCTGCGCTGGCGGGCACGGTGATCCTCATCAGCAAGGCGTACGACGCGATCACGGACCCCCTGGAAGGCGTGCTCTCCGACCGCACCCGCACGCGCCTGGGCAGGCGGCGGCCCTACCTGCTGGGCGGCATTCCGCTGATCTTCCTGTCGTTCTTCGGCCTCTTCTACCCGATCAATCTCGACTCGGAGGGCGCTCGTTTTGCGTTTGTGGTGGCCACCTACCTGTTCTTCTCGACGGTGGTCAGCCTGGTGATGCTCAACTACAACGCGCTGCAGGCCGAGATCACGCTGGACTACCACGAGCGCACCTCGCTCAGCTCGATTCGCATCACCTTTTCGACCCTGTCCTCGATCCTGGCCGCGCTGCTGCCGCTGGAGATCGTCAAGCGTTTCGCGGATGTGCGCGCGGGCTACGTCGCGATGGGGCTGATCTTCGGCGCGCTGTTCGCGCTGCCGTTCATCGCGACCGTGGTCTCGGTCCGCGAGCGCCCCGAGTTCCAGAAGCCGCCCGAGCGGCTGGATCTGGCCGCCACCGTGCTGCGGCCGTTCCGCGTGCGCACCTTCGTCCTCGCGCTGCTGATGTACCTGTTCGCGTTCGTGGCCATGGACGCGGTCAGCAGCATCCTGGTCTACTTCATGAAGTACTACCTGGGCCGCGGGGGCGAGGCCAACTACGTGGCCGGCACGCTGCTCGTCTTCCAGGTGCTTTCGCTGCCGCTCTACGTGGCGCTGAGCCGGCGCACCAGCAAACGCCTCGGCTTTATCATCGGCGGGATCACGTGGATCGTCGTGATGTTCGTCAGCTTCCTGATCACGCCCGCCAGCCCCTGGCTCCTGGTCTACATCTTCGCGGCGCTGGTCGGCCTGGGCACGGGGGGCATCGTGGTGATGATCTACGCGATCTTCCCCGATATCCCCGATGTGGACGAGCTCGAGTCGGGACAGCGCCGCGAGGGGATCTTCGGCAGCCTGATCTCGCTCTCGCGCAAGCTCAGCTCGGCCCTGGCGCTTTTCGCGGTCGCCAATGTGCTGGGGCTGGCGGGCTACATCCGGCCGGTCGAGCAGGTGGTCGACGGTGCGTCGCAGCTGATCGACCAGCCGCAGTCGGCGCAGTTCATCCTGGTGCTGCGGCTGATCTTCGCGTTCCTGCCGGTGATCCTGGTGAGCTGCTCCGTCTTCTTCGCCAGCCGCTACCCGCTGAACGGGGCGGCGCACGCGCGGCTGAACACGCTGCTGGCGCGGCGCCGGGGCGGCGCGACCGAAACCCCGGAGATGGCCGCGGAGGCGGAGGCGCTGAAGCGTGTGCTGATCGGGTAGACGCTGCGTCCAGGTGCCGGGCACCTCGGTGCGTCAAGGTGCCGGGCACCTTCGAGGTGCCCGGCACCTCCAATCGAAGGAGTCGCCCATGACCACCGTGCACGCCTCGCCCACTTACCGGATCCGCGCGACCGATGCGCCGCCGCCGGGCTACCCCACCGCGCCCGCGGCCGATGCCTTTGCGGTGGAGCCGGACGCCGGAAGCTTCGAGGTGCGGCGCGCGGCGTTCCTGGCGCACTGCCTGGCCAACCCCGCGCCCGAGAATACGAAGGGGATCTATCACGAGCTGGTCCGCCTCGCCGCCTCCGGCCGCGCGGGCAGCCGCAGCACCGGCGACATCGGTGTCGTACACGAAGGCGTGATCGCCGCGACGCTGGACTTCATCGATAGCCGGCACGACTGCGCGGACTTCAGCCTCCACGGCGTGCTGCGGCTGCTCTACCAGTTCGGGGACCATCCCGGGCTCAGCCCCGGCCTGGTCCAACGCTGCCGGCAGACGGTGCTGGGTTTCAAATACTGGCCCGATGAGCCGGGCGCGGATTCGATGTGCACGTGGACCGAGAACCATCACATCCTGTTCGCGTCCGCCGCGTACCTGGCCGGCCAGATGTTCCCCGCCGCGGTCTTCACCAACTCAGGCCGCACGGGCGCGGAGAAGATGGCGCAGAACCGGCCGCGCATCAGCCGCTGGCTCGATCTGCGCTTCCGCACCGGCTTCTCCGAGTGGCTCTCGCACGTCTATTACGACGAGGACCTGACCGCGCTCCTCTCGCTGGTCGACTTCTGCCGCGACGCGGAGATTCGCGCCAGGGCGGCGATGGTGATCGACCTGCTGCTGCTCGACATCGCGTTGAACAGCTTTCGCGGGGTGTTCGGCAGCAGCCACGGCCGCGCGTACGAGAACACCAAGAAGTGGGCCCGGGAGGAGGGGACGACCGACACGGCCAAGCTGCTGTTCGGCGCCGGGCAATTCTCCGGCTTCGACAACATGAGCGCGGCCGCGTTCGCGCTCAGCCCCAACTACCGCGTGCCCCCGCGATCGCGGCCCTCGCGGCCGGCGCCGATGAGGGTGGCCGCGCCGCAATGGAGAACCGCCAGCGCATGGGCATCCGCCTGGCCGAGGCCGGGCGCTGGGGGCTGGGCGCGGAGCGCGCGGCATACGTGCCGGCGGCATGCATGGCGGCGGCATACGTGCCGGCGGCCTATGAGCCGTTTGAGGACGGCATGACCTACCTGACGCTGGAAGCCTATCTCCACCCGCGCACGGTGAGCCTGGTCATGGCTATGTTCGACGCGTTCGGCTGGTGGGACAACGCATTCTTCGCGCCGTTCAAGCCCTATCGCAGGCTGCTGAGCTGGCTGCGGCGGACGCGCACCTTGCCCCTGCTGGCGCGGGCCTTCGAGTGGGATCTGTGCCGCAACACGCGCGAGGAAGTGAACGTCCTGACCTGCCGCACGCCCGATTTCATGCTGAGCTGTGCGCAGGACTACCGGCCCGGCTACGGGGGCGATCAGCAGCACATCTGGCAGGCGACGCTCGGTCCCGACGCGGTGTGCTTCACCACGCATCCCGCGCGGCTGGCGGGCCCCTCGCCCAACTATTGGGCCGGATCGGGCGTGCTGCCCAGGGCGGCGCAGGTGGGGAACGTCGTGATCGCGGTGTATCGCATCCATCGCAAGCCCGCGCTCTACGTGCGGGGGCGGCTGGCTTTCACCCACGCCTGGCTGCCGCGCGACCGTTTCGACGCGGTCGTCGAACGGGAGGGCTGGATTTTCGCGGCGAAAGGGGACGGCTACCTGGCGCTCCGTTCGCAGCGGCCCACCCGCTGGCAGGAGAGTGCCGGGGAGGATAGAAGCCGCGAGATCATCGCGGAGGGGGATGCGAACATCTGGATCTGCGAGCTGGGGCGCCGGGCGGTCGACGGGGGCTTCGACGCGTTCATGGCCCGCATCTGTGCCGCGGCCGTGCGGTACCGCGGGTCAAGCGTGACCTACGACTCGCCTTCCCAGGGGCGGCTGGAGTTCGGCTGGCGCGGCCCCCTGCGCCGGGCCGGGCAGGTCGTCCCGCTGCACGACTACCCTCGTTATGACAACCCCTACGTCCGCGCCGAATTCCCTGCTGAGCGGGTCGTCGTGAACGCGGGAGGGCATGAGTTGGTCCTGGATTGGGGGGAGATGAGGCGCGCGCAGGTCTAGCTGCGATTTTTGAGGCCAGGAATTCGAAATGAAGAAGAGCAGTTCGGTGGTGCTCCTGGCGGTCATGCAATGCACGTGCCAGGAACACCACCGGGTGCGAAGTCTATCGAGTGACCGGCGGGTTACTGCGCCGGCAGCACCTTTTGACCCCGATTGCTCGGATCGATCTGGAAGTTGCCCTTGCCCCGCTGCGCGTTGACGTCGGCTGTGTTCATGGCGTACTGGAGCACAGCATAGGCCGTCGCATCCGAGTTGACATCGAGGGCGGTGTCATTGTTGTTGTCATAGGTGTCACAGGCCAGGTGATAGCATGCATCGTACGGCTGACCTGCTGTGCCGCCCCAGCTGGCGGCTTCCGCGGCTGTCTTGACCCCCTCGGCGCCCGAGAAGAGACCGCCGGAAGGAATACCGACCTCGATAAAGCGCCCGTAGTCGGAGCGGCCCGAGAAATCCGTGCCCTTGAACGGGATGCCCACGCTATTGAAGTACCGCTCGAAGGTCTTTTCGATCTGCGCCGAGCCTGCCGGACCGGCGGGCGCGTCAACTTGGTCCGAGTCATCACCGTCGTAGATGAAGAAGACGTGGTTCGGCGAGCCGATCATGTCGAAGTTGAGGTAGAGCGCGATCCGGTTTTGTTCCGCCTGGCTCAGGCCGTTGACGTATTCCGTGGAGCCCACCAAACCGGCCTCTTCCGCGCCCCACCAGGCAAAGCGAACCTTGTTGCGGGGTTTGACTTTGGCCATCTGCTCCGCCACTTCGAGCAACGCGGCGGAACCGGAGCCGTTGTCGTTGATGCCGGGTCCGCGCTGGACGGAGTCAAGGTGCGCGCCTGCCATCACCACATTATTCGGGTTGCCCCCTGCCGATTCAGCGATCACGTTGTATTGCGTCATGTCCTGCGGTGCATCCACCTTGACGTGTGCTGTCGCTCCAGGTTGGGCAAGCGCTTCCCCATCCGCGAACGAAGCGCCGACGACCGGAATGCCTACGGTGGAGGGCGCCAGAGTTCCCACGATGAGACCTTCACGCTCAGGGCTATTGCCCTGGTTGAAGATGATCACGGCCGTGGCGCCCGCGGCCTCCGCGTTCGCTGCCTTAACCGCAAAGGTACAGGTGCCGCGTTGGATCAGCGCGATGTTGCCGGCCGGGAACCCTGCAAAATCTGCGGCATCGCATCCGCTGTCGTTGGCTCGCGGCGGGACCAGATTGACGTCAACAGGCGTGACCGCCGCGGTGACATCCCCGAAACCCGACCCGGTGAAAGCGCCGGTCTCATAAAGAGCGGCGATAGGTGCGATCTGTTGCAGAACCGCGGGCGGGACATAGACAAACGGGAAGTCGTCGACAGTCACGTTATAGCCGGCAGCCGTCATGCGATCGACGACATACTTCAGGCTGGCGTCGTAACCCGGGGTTCCCGCGGCGCGGATGCCTCCGTTTGCGTTGGCAATTCCCCGGAATGCGGCCTGGTGCTCTCGCACACCACCCAGCGTCACGCATTCCAGCAGCTTGGCGAAGGTGTTGTTGACGCGAGTGTCACAGGCATTGTCGCCCGCGGCTGCTGACGGTGCGACGACCAGCGCGGCGGCGAATACGATCATCAAGGCGATCACTGGGACGAGCTTGCGGGACATGAGCCTCTCCTTGGTGTCAGGTTGCGGCCGGCAGGTAAAGTACAAAAATTGTGCAAACAGAATGCAAGCGTATATTGGGTCATTTGCTCGTGATGTATTATGGATTCCAAATACTGGGGACGTGCGCACCGCTCACCAGAGCGCTGATGGCTATGGGGAGTGTTTGCCGATCACTGAACTACTGCCTGGAGGATTGCTTCAGCCGCGACCAGTCTACCCCTCACAGCACCCGGTCCGCGGCCGGGATCTTGAGCACCAGGATGCTGAGCGCGAAGCAGATCGGGACGAACAGCAGCGCGGCCAGGCCAAACTTGAGCAGCGGATAGAGCGCGATGCCGGCCGTCGCGATGGCCAGCGCGGTGATGACCGGCTCGTGGATCAGGTAGGCCGTGTACGCGTGGCGCGCGAGCAGCCGCGCCAGCGCCCCCTGCCGGTTCCAGCGCCCCCGGAACAGGTAGATCAGGCCGATGCTCATCGCCAGGGACATGCATGCTTCCCACATCGCATTGAGGAGCGCCTGCCAGTGCCAGCCGCCCTCGAAGGGCTCCGAGTTCTCGATGGCGCCGCTGAGGATTGCCAGCACCGGGTAGAGGATGATCAGGACCCCCGCGGCCCACAGGCAGAGCCGCCCCGTGGCCCCCGGCAGGGTCATCAGCCAGTTGCGGCGGTAGGCGATCAGCCCGAGGATGAAGAGCGCGATGTACTCGGCGAAATTGGCAAGCTGCAGGTTCAGCGGCTCGAACCGCGTGCCGGCCGGGAAGATGAGCCGCACCGCAAAGGTGGCGACCCCGATCAGCAGCGCACAGAGCGCGATGGCGCGGAGGCCGGGGAATGGGGTTTCCCTCGCCGGGAGCGCCGCCGCGTCCGCCGCGGCGGGCCGCGCCGGACGCGGCCGGGTCAGCAGCCGCCACAGCACGTAGACGGCGGAGAAGATCAGCAACGTTTCGATGAACCAGAGCGGTCCGCCGCCGATGACCCCGTAATCCCTGAAGTAGACATGGGTATACCAGTCCCAGGGCGACCGGCCGGGCCTTGGGGGACCCATCAACCCCAGGTAGATCAGCCCGGGCCGGAGGATCCAGCTGTAGAGGGCCAGCGGAAGGCCCAGGCGGATCAGGCGGTCCTTCATGAAGGCGCCCGCTCCCTTGCGATCGTAGGAACCCGGCACAAAGTAGGCCGAGATGAGCAGGAAGAGGCCCATGAAGTACGCCTGGTTGACCGCACAGAACCAGCCGCCGAGCGCTGCGGTGATGTCGTCCTGCCGGTCCTCATAGTAAATCCAGCCCCCGCTGCCCGCGTAGATCACCATCAGATGGTGCAGCACCACCAGCACCGTGAGAAAGACGCGGATATTGTCGATGAAGAACAGGCGAACGGCCGCCCTGGCCGGCCGTTCCCCGGCGGCGGGTGCCGGCTGGCCGCGACGCGCGCCCCGGGGCGCCTGCGTAGCTCGACATAGGCTGCCTCCCTGCGGTGTGTGGGTCTAGAAGGCGGGATGTATCCGGGTGGATGTCGTGATTATAAGGGGCGCGGAGTGGTGCGTCAAGCACTTTTCGAATTGGATAGCAGTGGTCAAACGGGAAGTGCCCAACCACGCGACCGGCGGCATTGTGCTGCCGCCTCAGGACGAGTCTATATTAGTCGCAAGGTGAAACCCGCGACTCCAAACACAGAAGCATGCAGCGTTCGCGCTGCGATCGGTTCAGGCCCCCTATTTCGGGCGGAACGCCACCCTGTACAGCGCGAAGGCGACCAACAGATAGGCCAGGGTTCGCACCACGATCAGCACCCCTGCCAGGGAATCCTTCGCCCCAAGAAGCATCGCCAAATGGGAAAGCCCAAAGAGACCAAAGGCGATACCAATGTACAGGGGAAAAACCTCTCCCGAACGACGATAGCCTATGACCGCAAAGATCAGAATGATGATGCATAGTACCAGATTGACCGTGGTTGTCGGATCCCAGACGATGCTCATGCTGTGCCTCCTCGGGTCACCACTTGTTCAATGAGGGAGGTGCGCTTTTTCACCTGTCGCAAGTATACACCCGTCTGACCCATTTTGATCCGATGAGTTTTAGAATCCCGGCTTGTTATGTAAAATCGGCGCGCTTTAGCGCCTGCAATCCGAGAGGCTCACAGAAATGATTGGTGATTACATAAATAAGTCAATTAGTGCACCATAATCGTACAAACGCATACACGCAAGAGAAAGCTGGTGGATGTCCACGATTCAGATTGAAGAGTCGAGGCTGCACGCGGCCTGCCCCAGCATCTTGCGATCGTCAAGCCAGCATGTGATGGGAGGAACAGACTATGCCACACCTGAGGCTATTGCGAACGATCATTTCCCTTTCTGTCATGCTCACGGCCTTGCTCGTTGCTGCCGGGATCGCCCTGGCCGCCCAGGGCGGCGGTCAGGATCCACTGGAGATGTACACAGCGACCGTAAATCGCGGTCAGGCCGCCAAGCTGGCCCGAGAGGGCTACGATGTCTCCGCCACACGCAGCGTCCCTGGCGGGGTCGAGATCGATCTGGTCCTCTCCGCGGCGGAGGCTGCGAGACTAAGAGGCCAGGGCGTGCCGCTTGATGTGAAGAGGAATCGCGACGGCAAAACCGCGAGGCAACTCGCCGCCGAACAGGCCGCCGCCGGCTACACCGTCTGGCGCTCCTACGATCAGCCCGGTGGTATCCGCGACGAGGTCTACCAAATCGCTCAGCGCAATTCACGCATAGTCAAGTTAGAGGTGATTGGCCATACCTTGCAGAACCGTGAGATCATTGCTCTCAAGGTTACAAAAGACGCGAACCGCACCACCGATGGCACACGACCGGCGGTGCTTTACAGCGCCGCGCAGCATGCGCGGGAGTGGATCTCGGTCGAGGTCAACCGGCGCCTCCTGCACTACTTCGTAGACAACTACAGCAAGGACGCGAAAGTGACAAACCTCGTCAACGCCCGCGAGCTGTGGTTTGTGCTCGTCGCGAATCCGGACGGTTACCAGTACACCTTCGACACCGAGCGCCTGTGGCGCAAGAACCTGCGCGACAACGACGGCGACGGCCAGATCACACAGGCCGACGGCGTCGACCCGAACCGCAACCTCGCCGAGCACTGGAACTACGACGGCGAAGGCTCCTCGGCGCACTTCTCAGCTGACGACTACCGCGGCACCGGCCCTGCCTCCGAACCGGAGACGCAGGCCATGCAGGGGCTGCTCGACCGGCTTCGCTTCAAATTCATGGTCAACTACCACTCGTATGGCCAGCTGCTGCTCTACTCCTTCGGCTGGCAGGCCCAGACGCCATCGGCCGATAACCCGATCTTTCTCGCGCTGTCGGGGACGGATGCTAACCCGGCGATCCCCGGCTTCGATCCGGGCGTTGGGGCCGACCTCTACGCGACGAATGGCGAGACGACGGATTACGCGCATGCTCGGGCTAACACGCTGGCCTGGACGCCTGAGCTCGGTGAGGGCATCCCGGGGAGTGGCTTTGTCTTCCCCGACGATGAGCAGTTGATCCAGCAAGAGTTTCTCAACACGCTCCACTTCGCGCTCGATGTGGCGAAGTCGGCCGCCAATCCGGCCCAACCGGTATCGCACTTGGGCAACACGGTCAAGCCGTTTTACCTCGAGATGGCGTCGATCGAGCCTGAGTTATCCGGGAACCCGCAGGGGGACTTCCGCTTCGCCGTCTCCTACGGTGACCCGCAGACCGTTCAAGTGCTAGCGGCTCGCTCACTTGGGAAGGTGACGCTGAAGTACCAGGTAAATAACGGCCCCGTGCAAAGCGCGCCAACGACCGAGTGGGATGGGGGCGAGCGATTCGGCAGTTCCGGAGATGTGTACTACCACATCATGCGTGGGCAGGTGAAGGGCACCCAGCCGGGCGATAGCGTGAAAGTCTGGTTCGAGGGCGGCAGGCAGGCGAGCGACTCGTTCACCTACGTCGCGCAGGTTGAATCGAATGCGCGGGTGCTGGTGCTCGCTGCCGAGGACTACAGTGGCGTCTCGCCCGTCTACAAGAAGAATAATGCGCCCAACTACCTGTCCTACTACCTGGACGCGCTCGCGGCGAACGGCATCGCCGCCGATGTATACGATGTCGACGCGAACGGGCGCAAGGCGCCGAGTCTGATTGGCGTTTTGAGCCACTACAAAGCGGTCATCTGGTACACCGGCGACGATATCATCACCCGCGAGCCCGGGATGGTGCCGGGAACCGCTTCACGCCTGGCCAACGACGAGATGCTCGCGGTGCGCTCGTATCTAAACGAAGGCGGGCGACTGCTCTACACCGGGAAGTACGCCGGCTTTGACAACGCCTCCGGGTATGAGTTTCAGCACGAGACCAACGCGCCGTGCGATCCGAATGATAGTGGTGAGGATGGCTGCCTGGGGCTCACAGATGATTTTCTACAGTATTATCTGGGCGCCTACGCGTACAACGACGGAGCCGGCACGCAACCGAATGGCAAGCTCTACGATGTCATCGGTGCTGACAATCCTTTCAGCTCATTGAGTTGGTCATTTTACGTGTACTCGCAGATCGCCGACGTCTCGTGCAAACGACTGGCGCGCGACCATCGATCTGACCGGCCAGACCTCCGGCAATTTGTCGTTCTGGATCTCACACGATTCTGAGCAGGACTGGGATTTCGTGTTCGTCGAGGCCCATACGGTCGGGCAGGACAACTGGACGACTTTACCTGACCTGAACGGGCACACGAGCCAGAGCACCGGTCCGCAGGATCCGAATCTGGCAAGTTGCCCGGCTGGCTGGCGCGATTTGCACCCCTTCCTCGACCACTACCAGACGCTTAATGCCGACCTCACCTGCTCGCCGGCGGGTACAACCGGCGTTTGGAATGCCGTATCGGGCAAGTCGAACGGCTGGGTGCAGTGGTCCGTCGATCTCTCCGCCTATGCCGGGCAGCAGGTGGAGGTTTCGATCGCTTACGTCAGCGACTGGTCAATCCAAGGGCTAGGTGTCTTCGTGGACGACACAGTCGTCTCGGTAGGCGGGGCGACCTCCTTCGAGGATGGGCTGGGCGGCTGGAGCGTGACCGGGGCGCCGGTCGGTAGCGCGCCGAACGCAAACGACTTCATCCGGGCGACTGTTGACGCTTTCCCCGAGGGCGCGGCGATCACGACCGATGACGCGATCTACTTCAGTTTCGGCTTCGAGGGCATTTCGCGACCGGACGCACGGAACGCGGTCATGGGTAGCGCGATGGGATATCTGCTTCGCTAGCTGGCGCCAGAGGTCACGCTGGAGGTTTCGAGGGGCTGTCTGAGTGACTAAATGCGTAACACAGTTCCTGACACATTCGCTGCCCATTCTGAGATAGTGCTAGAGGAGCGGGCCTTTGAGCCCGCTCCTGACATTGCATTTGCATCCGCCTCACTTAGTGTAGGGCTTGACGCGTTCTCAGTTGAGGAAGCTCGTCACCCACTCGAGAACCTTGGGGCGATCCACGCGCGCGGAGTAGGTGACGCCTGAGCAGTTACCGTTGGTCACAAATGAGTTGACACCGAGCACCGTGGCGGTGCCGCCGAGCAGGTCGGGGCCGCCGGAATCGCCGAAGCAGGTGCCGCCCTTATCCTTGGCGGGGTTGGCCGTCAGCTTGAGGTAGGTGTCGGCGAAAGTAAAGTTGGCGGCAACCAGCTGGGTCGGGGCATAGAAGCGATTTCGAAGCCCGGCCCAGACCTGTCCCGGACGGTTCTGGTACTGCACACCGTAGCCCACCAGATCCACCGCTGCCTTGTTCTTCAACGTATCGACCACACCTGCGGCAGGCAGTTCGCCGTAGACGCTCACGACGCTGGTCGGCACAGGCTCAGTGAGGACAACCACGCCGACGTCATCGGTGCTGAAGCCGGGCAGCCCGTTGCCGCAGCCGATGCAGAAGCCCGGATAGGTGTGGGCCACACCGTTGTAAGAGGTCGCGCCGCTGAAGGGATACTCCGCATTGTCTTGCACGAGCTCGTCGAACCACACGCGCGCAGCGGTTGCGCCGTCGGTGCAGTGTCCGGCGGTCAGGACGAGCGTGGGGGTCAGCAGAGTGCCGGAGCAGCGCCATGTCGGCACGCCGTCCACATCAAAGACGAGCAGCCCCACATAGGGATGGTTTTCCCCATCAGGCTGGGGGTTGCCGGTGACTGCGCCTGCCATGCCGACGCTAGTTAGCAGCAAGGCGAAGACGGCCAAGACGATCAGAGTGCGTTTCATCTGGTTTTCTCCTTTCTGTTTCTCGCGCGAGACATATGACCGGGGGTTGGCGTAGTGAGAAAGCGGCCGGCTTAGCCAATAATACCGCTTTCGCTCGAGTTTCGCAAGGGTCCGGGATTCCAATGTGATCGTTGAGTGATAAGGTCAGGGGGTGACCGATGTCCCGAATCGGTTACGCTGACAGGCCTGGCTCGAGCCGAGCAGGGCAAAGGTGGTAAAATAGATCCGGGCCCCGCGGCCCACAGTTTTCTTCGGAGAAGTCCCACATCGCGTGGGCGCAAAGGAGTTCGCAATGGGCAACGACGTGGCATCTCAGTTCGTCGGCACCTGGTGGCTGATTCGGTACTCCGCCACCACCCCGGACGGCGCAACCACCTACCCGTTCGGCCGGCACCCCCAGGGCCGCCTAATTTATGAGGTCAACGGCCGCATGGCCGTCCAACTCGCGCATCCCGGCCAGGCCGCGTTCCGTTCTGGCGATCCTCGCGCCCCGACCGCCGCCGAGGCGCAGGCCGCGTACGATCGCTACCTGGCCTACTACGGCACATACACGGTGGACCCGGATAAGGGAATCGTCGTGCACCATCTGGAGGTCTCACTGACCCCGAACTGGACAGGGAGCGACCAGGTCCGTCATTTTAAGCTGGATGGCGACCGGCTGACTCTCACGACTCCGCCGACGTTTTTTGGGGGCGTTGAGCGAGTAACGACACTGATCTGGGAAAGGATGCCGTGAGCGAAGGCGGCCTTCGCACTCCACAGGCGGAGCGCACGACAGCCGAGGCAAGGGACGGGCCGGTGGGCGAAAGTGAAAACAGAGTGGTGGCTCCCAAGTATTGCCCACAACATGAAGGAGTTGGCGGCCGCGTGGACCGCTTTTTCCTGCTCTTCTTTCGTCGCTCCAATGGCTCGCCTGGCTCTCAGCCGATTCTTCGCCTGACGGCCTCATCCAGATCGTCCAGGATCGAGTAGATCGAGACCCCTTCGTTCAACACATACACCGTAACCGGATCACCCTCGATGATCTCCTGTGGTGGAACCAGCTTTTCGTCTGCCTCTATGCTGGCATGGTGTAACGCCACAACCCTCCACTCGTCGTCGCAGACGGGCGAACCGGAGCCACCGGGTTCGGTATCGGTCTGGTAGCGCAGGAAATCCCTGGTCGCACCCATCTGCACGAAAAAGTTGTTGCGGATGGCGAACTTCAATTCTTCACCGCGCGGATGCTGCACGATGTTGAGCCGATTGCCGCGCTCAAGCCTGGGTGGCGGTTGCGCGATCCGCAGCGGCTCCCGACCTGCCAGCTTGTCCGATTCTGCCAACTCGACGATGGCGTAGTCCAGTTCTTCATCCTGGCCCAACAGGCGACCACCAACGCACTCAACACATCCATTGCGGTCTTCGTAGAAATCGAACCAGGCCACTACTTCCTCGGCCTGCTGTTTGAAATCCGCGGCCTTCGCGGCACCCTCGCCCAGTCCATAGGGTCGCGGGCGATGGTCACGGGCTTCGATCACATGATGGTTGGTGATGAGGATGTTCGGCGCGATGAGCCATCCAGTGCCATAGAAGCACTCGCGCCGCCTAACGCCGTTAAAGATCCGGGGCACTGCCAATCGAGCGACGCTGCCGGCGACGCTCTTGGCCTTGATGATGAAACGATAAGGCAAGCGACAGTCGCGCTGGCGCCCGAAGAGCAGAGCTTCCTCTTCACCTGCCGGAAGCGGTCTGGGTTTCGGCTGCAGGCTGCCCCCGGGACTCGCATCGTAGACCTCGCGCAAGATCTTCAGTTGTTCCGCGGAGAAGATCTGGGGTAACTGCCGCAGCGTCAAGCCATAGGAGTTGAGAAGGTATCTGCGCTCGAGGGCGATGCCTGCCACCTCACGGAGAAAGCTATCGAGGTTGTCCCTGCGCTTTCCCTTTTGAAGCAAATCCTCTGCAATCGACCTGATACCCTCTGTAGCATTCATCCGACACCTCTATATCAACCTGGTACCGCCAGACGCAGAATAAGATTCAAAAACACCTGCATCATGCCCACTCGATCCTCGTACGGTTCGACTGATTCCAGAACCTTCAAGATCATGTCTGCTGTAACGGTTTGCGGAAACCCGCCGCGGAGGACAGAGCATAGCTGATTTCGCTCCATACAGTGGCGCGATGCAACCAACTGCATTGTATCGTCATTGAACTCCGGCATGTCTGACTCAGGCGCTGGCGTGTACGGAATTGCCACATCGTCCATTATGCGCCAGAGCACCCATTCCCGTTCCTCATCAACGAAACCAAAGACCAGGTCCCGAAGGATCTTAGCTGCCTGTTCCGGAGTCTTCCGCTGCAGGATGATCATTTTCAGGTTGCCTGCGACTACCTGCTCAAGCATGTTTGCGATCTTCTCGCGTTTGTCCTCAGGTATGTCGCGACCGTCAACGACATTTGGATTCTTGATGCCGGGAGCATCGCACTTCTCGATCAACTCCCGCATGAGCTCCGTCTGGTCGGCCTCGCTTCTCGCACCGATGAAATCGGCGATCGCAGTAGCATGCCTGATGCGAGTTCTGCATTGGCTGCCCAGTAATCGCACGAATTGCTCGACAGTCCTCTCGTCAGCCATTTGATCCCTCCTGTTATGGCCAAAGCCTCAGCCCGTCTCCCTGCGGGAATCGCTTGCAGATACTTAGGACCGGGTGGCTGCCGTGAGGAGTGTAGGACTCTGGTGGAGCGATCGGGGCGGCGGCAACGGTTGGATGGCGATCGTTGCCCGCCTGGCGAAGAGATGGTTTGGCACCAGATACCG
Organism: uncultured Chloroflexia bacterium; assembly: GCA_963774265.1. Lineage (GTDB taxonomy): Bacteria > Chloroflexota > Anaerolineae > CG2-30-64-16 > CG2-30-64-16 > JALOOB01. The sequence goes on from CAVZDU010000002.1 coordinate 665,597, forward strand.
CGAAGTGCGATGGACGCAGACCACATAAATGTTATAGGTCATTCGCAAACAAATGTCAAGGCTTCCGCAACTTGACCTCCAGCAGACAGACACAGTTGACGCAACTCGGTTTTGCCGCGGTAGGCGCAGGTTTCACTGCCGGTGCGTGCTCGTTGCTGCAACATGAAATCGCCCTGCGAAGTTATCAGGGCCATTCAGTTCTCGGACAAGCGTAGTGTTTTGGGCTGAGCAGGCTTGAAATCAAGGGCAAGGAAGGCAGAGTATCGCCTCATCAGAAAAGAAACCACAGCCGAGGTGATGCTATGCCTGCGCCGATTATTCCCTTGATCGAAGTTCTTGTCGAGATTCCCGACTTCCGAAAGAGCCGGGGGAAGCGTCACACACTGTCTGCCATCCTGGCCTTGGCTTGTGCCGCGACGCTCTGCGGCGCTCGCAGCTACAGTGCGATGGCCGAGTGGGGCCGGAACTACGGTCCAGCCCTGGCACAAGCCTTGGGTTTCCGCCATGCCAAGACGCCTTGCGCTGCGACGTTGCACAGCGTGTTTCGCCAGTTGAATGTTGAGCTATTCGAAAGCAAGTTGCGCCAATGGGCTGAATGCGTCTTGACCGCCTACCCATGCCGTCAGAATCAAGACGAGGCCATTGCCATTGACGGCAAGACCCTGCGCGGCAGCCAGAAACAAGGGGCGCCAGGCACGCATTTGCTTTCAGCACTCAGCCATCGGCTGGGTCTGACACTGACGCAGCAGGCGGTTGACGACAAAACGACTGAAATGTTCGCCATTGAGGATCTCTTGGATGCCCTGGTGCTCAAGGGGCGGGTCGTCACCGTCGACGCACTGCACACCCAGCGCTTCACCGCCCAGACGATCCTCGATTGGGAGGCGGACTATGTCATGATCGTCAAAAACAACCACCCGGAGATGCTGGCCGATATCCGGCTCTTGTTTCAAGAACTGGCGGTCGTGGCTGACACGGTGACCCGGGCGGAGTCAGTGACGGCCGGTCACGGCCGCATCGAGTGCCGCCAACTGATTGCCAGCACGGCGTTGGCTGATTATCTGCATTGGCCGGGTTTACAGCAGGTCTTCCGTTTGGAGCGTACCGTCACCATCAAAAAGACCGGCAAACAGCGTCACGAAGTCGTCTACGGTATGACCAGTCTCGCCGCCGATAAGGCGGATGCTACCAGAGTGTTGCGCCTTGTACGCCAACATTGGTCCATCGAAAACCAATCGCATTGGGTACGGGATGTCACCTTTGATGAAGATCGGTCGCAAGTGCGCTGTGGTTCCATCCCGCAAACGATGGCCGCTTTGCGCAACGCCGCCATCGGCCTGCTGCGTCTGACAGGACACACTAACATCGCTGCGGCCACCCGTCGATTTGCAGCTCAACCCTGGGCCGCGGTTGCCTTACTCGGCATCAAGTGCGAAAACTGAATGGCCCTGGCGTATGACATAACTCATATTGACGGTTACGGATCGTTGTCTATAATGCAGATGGCCTCGTCTCCACTCGACGGCGCGTTTTGCGGGCCGCTGGCTGATGTCATATGGCACCATGTCGCAGTCTTCGACTGGGGAGGAGAAGCTGGTCCGTCGAGACCAGTGGCGGCAAGGACAAAGTGGGCTAAAAAATCCGCGGCTATCGAATGAAGAACTTCACTCTGCGCAAGGAGGGGAAAATGAAACTCGACCTAAGATCATGGGGGATCGTTCTCGTAGTGATTGCATGTCTTCTGTCTAGTGCAGCCTGCCAAGGCCAACCGGCCGTGAATATCAACTCAGGCCCTAGCCCCACTCCCAGTTTCGCAAACTCGCCGGAAGGTGCTGTCAGGGCGATGCTTAACACGATCGAGCAACAGGATGCTAATCGCTATCTGGATGCGATTGACCCGATGCTCCGCGCAGAGCCGAACTATTTCTTCAAGGACGCCTTGATAAAGGGCATCCAATCCTACCTGGGCTTGCAGGGAGTTGGTGACCTTAGTCGGGTTGCCTTCCGAGAGGTTGAGCTCAAGACTCGGAGTAGTAGCGACAATCTGGCCGTTGTCGATGCATCAGGGAAGGTCCGAAACCTCGCAGTGGCAACAGAAACTGCCTTTGCGGGAGAGTTTTATGTCAGAAGGGTCGATGGAATCTGGTACGTTTCTGACCCCGGCACTGTCGCCCCGTCGACAGTTGAGGCGCCCCAAGGCGCCGTCTGGAAACTCATTCCAATCTCGATTGAAGCCGAACCTCGTGCGAATGGTTTTCTCGGCTACCATGTAGTTCTCATGCTGGAGAACCAGGGCAGCAAAGGAGAACGGGCGGAAATCGACACGGGTGCTGGCATTTTGGAGACTGAGGAGGGTTTCACCTACCCAGTCGATTCGCTGCGCTACTCATCCACTCTAATCCCTCCTGGGTTTCGAGTGAGAGGCGATTGGGGCGAGTACGCTTCGGGTACGATGGAACTGTGGTTCAAAGCCGTGGAAAAGGCTCATCCGACCAAGGTGGTGCTGGAAGACCATAGCACGGTCGACATCGGAGGAGTGCTCAAGACCAGTCCAAGTGGGAGCGGGCGCAGTTGGGGCGGTGTAGGGATTGCCGACCTACGGCGGCTGTCATTTCCGACAAGTCGACCGAATAGCGACTTTCTGGACACAGGCTTGGCGGTCCAAGTCCTGCCAGACGCAAAGGTAACATTCAAGAATGCACGACGCGCAGGCGTCAGTTCCATGGGTCTTAGCGGACATGCTGAGGGCCTAATTGTGGATGTCGAGTTCCAGAATGAGAACCAGGGGTACGCCAGGGATGTCAACGCCTCGTGCGTTCTGTTCGATGGCCTTGGTCTGACTCGCACTAGTCTGGTTAGCGCCTCCACTGGGGCTGGACCGGGTCAAACAGTCACAACACAGATAGGCTACTACTTCGGAGATTGCGACGACGATGAGGAGAGGCTGAAGGCTGCTCTGACTAGGGCCAAACTTGTTTGCAGCGGCGATTTCGAGGCGATTGTCAACATCGAGGTCCGCTAGCCCGTTCTGCCACTCCTGGTGTCGTGTCGCGATTAGGGAGTTGCGGCCAGCGGTTGCAAGCCTTTAGACCTGTCTGTGCAGAAAGGCGTGCTTTCTTCCCCTAATGAAATAAGGGATTCATGGGGCGCGGCTCGGACGCGAACACTCCCGGAGCGACGGATGGTCGATAGGACCACAACCTACCGCCCGAGAGCAGCGCGAGCCGCCCCATAATCTGTATTGAACTGAGCCGGTTAGCTCAGAGCGGTCCCATTTGAGGTTTCAAGCAGTCCGTTGCAGGAGTGATTGTCCGGCCGCGGTGGCCGTTTGAGGCAGGATTTCGGTCTCCACAGTGGCGTTTCCTCCGCACAAAGTCGTCGGTACAGACGGCCGTTGGCTTTGCATTTCGGTCCTTGGACGTTTGCTGCACGGTAGACGCTCTCACTGCCGTTGACGGCAGGCATGACCAAGCCCTGGTCCTGTTTCTCATATCCAGCACCAGTCCGTCAGACGACCCTCGATTCAGACGTTCTTCGCTTCAGGCGGGCAGCGGCTCCTCGGCCGCAGGGTGCTGACCAACCGCATCGGCTTGCCGCAGATGGGACACTGCAGATCAGTGGTGGGTAAGGGCTGAGCCGACGGCTGCTGGTCTTGCTCGAGCCGGAGTGGCCGCGCCGGGCAGCAACTGCTGCACCTTGCTCAGCGCTTCCCGTTGGTTGGGGCTGATAGAAGCCATAGTAGCGGACCTTGGCTGAAGCCCTTGGGCAGCACATGCTGCAGGAAACGACGGATGAACTCCTCGGCGCTCAGCGGTGCAGGTCTTGCGTTGGCCGCTCCGGGCATCCGTGTAGCCGAAGGTCACCTGGTCATCTTCCAGACTCAGGATGCGCCGGTTGCTAATTGCGACCCGGAAGATGTAGGGCGCCAGATACTTTAAAGCCCCAGCGCCGTTGCCAACCGGCTGGCAGTGGACCACCCAGTCCTGCGTCCAGACTTCAGCCGGGACCTGTGCGAAGAACTCCGTCTGTCGCAAGGCATCCCGAAACTTGGCCCGAAAGAGCACCGACAAGGCCCGCACGGGCAGGAGGAAATCCTCGCGCGCCGGTCGCCAGGCACTGCCATCGGGAGCCAAGCCGCCCCCAGGCACCACGTAGTGGACATGCGGATGGTAGATCAAGGCGCGGGTCCAGGTGTGGAGCACGCCGACCATGCCCAGGGTGCCGCCCACGAAGCGCGGGTCCTGGGCCAGTTGCTGCGCAGCCGCGGCCGAGGCGCGAAAGAGCAGCCCGTAGACCAGCTTCTGGTGACTGCGCGCGACCTCGCGCAGTTCTTCAGGCAAGGTGAAGGTGAGCAGAAAGTAGGGGACCGGCAAGAGCAGCGCTTGCTGCTGCTCCAGCCACTCTTGCCCGGCCGCGTTCTGGCACTTGGGACAGTGACGATTCTGGCACGAATGGTAGCTGTAGCGCTTCTCGCCGCACTCGGGACACTGGTAGACTTGTCCGCCCAGCGCTTCGGTGCGACATTGCTCGATGTCCGTCATCGCGTCCAGGTGGCTGGGCGGCATGCGCGCCCCGTACTTCTCCCGGTACTCGGGACCGTAGCGGCGAAAGATCTCGGCCAGCTCTACCACGTCAGCCCCGCCATCAACCGGTCGACGGCGAGCATGGCGATTTCTTCCCCCTGCTGCGTGAGATGGGTGTAGATCGTGGTCGTGCGGAGCGAGCGGTGGCCGAGCCAGGCCTGGATCTGGCGCAGGTTGACGCCCGCCTCCAGCAAATGCGTGGCGTAGCTATGGCGCAAGGTATGCACGCTGGCGTGCTTGTGGATGCCACTCTCACTCAGGGCAGCCGCAAAGGCGGCGCTCACGCTGCGCGGTGTCACCGGCACGGTGACGGCCGAGATCGGCTGGCCTTGGGGCGGTCGGGCCGGAAACAGCCACACGGGATGGCGATGGGTGCGCCAGTAAGTGCGCAGCATCTCCAGGGTGGCCTGGGGCAAGGGCACATAGCGATCTTGGCCGCCTTTGCCCTTGCGGACATGGAGCATACGGCGGCTGCCGTCGATGTCCCCAACCTGTAGGTACACTCCTTCCCGAATGCGCAGGCCGCAGGCATAGATGGTGGTCAAACAGGCGCGATAGCGCGGCTGATGCACGCAGCCCAGCACCCGCGCCACTTCCTCCACACTCAGCACGGCGGGCAAGCTCTTCTCCTGCTTGGCGCGCGCCAGGTCCAGCAAGCGCCACTCGCGCTGGAGCGTGTGCTGGTAGAGGAACTTGATGCCGCAGAGGGCCACCGTCATGGTGCTGGCGGAGACCGCCTTCTCGTTCTGCAGGTAGAGCAGGTACTGCCGTAGCTCCTCCTCGCTGATTTCATCCGGCGATTTGTGGTAGTACTTGGCCAGTTGCTCCACCGCGGCGACGTACGCTTCCTGGGTGCGCGCGGCGAGTCCGCGCAGCTGCATGTCCTCGATCATCCGTTGTCGTAGGACAGTCATCTTGACACCTCCTGGTTAGTGAATGGGTTGACCCATGTCATGATCACACATGACAGTGGCCGGCACCAAATCGGCCGGGGAAAGTGGAGAGGGGCAAAACTGTGGCTGAGGATGTATAGCATAACGTCCTTTATGCTATACTTATCCCAATGGATTCTTTACAACATCATCACCATACCAGCAGGACCCCTTCAGCCGACCTCCGGGAGCGTGCCCGCACTGTTCACCGACGCCGGCAGCGACGCCGTCCGCCGCTTCATCGAGTTCTTCACCGCCAACATCCGCAATCGCAACACGCGCGCCGCCTATGCCTTCGCTGCGGCCCGATTCGCCCGCTGGTGTGACGCGCGCGGTATCGCCCTGGCCCAACTGACGCCTGTCATCGTGGCGGCTTATATCGAGGAATTGGGGCAACACCTTGCCAAGCCCAGCGTCAAGCAGCACCTGGCCGCCCTGCGCATGCTGTTCGACTACCTGGTGACCGGGCAGGTGCTGCCGACGAACCCGGCCTATGCCGTGCGGGGACCCAAGCACGTCGTCAAGACCGGCCGCACGCCCGTGCTCACCGCCGAGGAAACCCGGATACTGCTCGACCGCATCGATGTCAATACCATCGCCGGGCTGCGCGATCGCGCCCTGATCGGGGTGATGGTCTACTCGTTCGCCCGGGTGGGCGCGGTGGTCGGCATGAACGTGGAGGACTACTTTCAGGAGGGCAAACGCTGGTGGTTTCGGCTGCACGAGAAGGGCGGCAAGCGGCACGAGGTACCGGCCCACCACAATGCCGAGGCTTATGTGGACGCCTATCTGGCAGCGGCCCAGATCGCTGACGATCGCAAAGGCCCGCTCTTTCGCAGCCTGGATCGTGAGCGCCATTTGACGGAGCGGCGGCTACACCGGCTGGAGGTGCTGGCCATGATCAAACGGCGCGCCCGGCAGGCCGGACTGCCGGAGACGACCTGCTGCCACACCTTCCGGGCTACCGGCATTACGACCTACCTGCAGAATGGTGGTACAATTGAGCATGCCCAGCAGATCGCGAACCACGAGTCGCCGCGCACGACCAAGCTGTATGACCGCACCAACGATGCGATCAGCCTGGATGAGATCGAGCGGATCCTGATCTAGGCGTTGGCGCTGGGGGCCGCGCAGCAGCTATTCACTGCAATAAGTGCCTCCAGGTCAACAGATGCCGAAGTCCGCGGGAGAATGAGTAGTTGGGCAGGGCACCGCGAGTCGCTGAAGCAAGCGCCACATCGAAAACGCTGTAGGGGGGAGCGATGAACACAAACAAACAGACCGCCGGAGTGGACGTGAGAGTGAAGCTCACGATGCTGTGGGTATTCGTGCTGTTCAATATGGCCTATGCAGACATTCTCTCCTTGATGGACCCTACTTCGGCGATTCGCGCAAGGATGGCGGGGACTCCGATCACTCCGGGATTCCTGCTGGCAGGCGCGGTACTGATGGAGACGGCGATCGCCATGGTCGTCCTGTGTTGGGTATTGCCGTACAAGGCGAATCGCTGGGTGAACATCATCGTGGCCGCAGTGAACATACTTGCTGTCGTGACTGGCGGACACGGCCTTTACTATGCATTCTTCGCGATCGTCGAAGTCGTCTGCATGTTGCTGATCGTCTGGTTTGCATGGACATGGAAGCCAGCCGCTGAACGCAGTACCGGGAGTCAGTAGTCCTCCGGCCACAGGTAATGCCTGCCCAACAAGCGCATCGAGCGGAGCCGCGCGCAAACGGGGCGCTGCATACGCCGCCCGTTGGGCGACCAGATGACTTGCACCAGCGCTCTTGCAGCAGCGTCGCGCAAGCCCCCGGCGGCCCCTGCGCAGGGCGCTTAGTTCAATTACCCATTAGGAGAAGAAAACGCGCCAGCGGTGGCCGGTTTGCGTCATCTAAGGTTCCGCTAAGGGGTTCTTAGGGGAAGTTGACTAGTGGATACCGACCTTGCACTGGATGGAGGTGGAGATTATGCCGACCGAACTGGTCATCGCTGTGATTTCCGGACTGGTTGCAATAGTGGGTTCTTTCTTCATTGCGATCTACCAGTCCCGAGTCGAATTTCGGAAACTGGCGAGACAAGTTGAGGAGAAGTACGCAAGCTCGCTATTCGACAAACGGTTGACGGTCTACCCACCGCTGTATAGCACCCTCAGTCGGTTGACTAGTGCGATCGAAACCAATACTCAAACCACGGAACAGGTTAAGCAGTTCCAGGATCAGTTTGAGAATTGGCTCTCTTCCAATGCTATCTTTGTGACACCGACGACCGCAACGATGGTCTGGGGTTACCGCGCCTATCTTCTCAACCTCATGGAGACTTTCGAAGATGAACCTATTCCGGAAGAACGGTGGGTAGAGATTAGGAACCTGAATGTTGTAATAGGAAAGTTCTTGCGGGCAGAGCTGGGTGTATTTAGCACCCAGCCAGCAGGAACACCTGAGCTTGAATCGCCGCACGTGAGTGAGATGATTGAACGGTTGAGCCAAGAGAGCGGGAAACGGCGTTCTCGTTTCGGATACTAGGCGTTACGTTTGGACTTCGTGGTAAGAATCACCTGGTGTTTATGAAGAGGTAGATGTTCGCCCTCCACCATGAGACCACCACTCTTGTTACCGGCCAGCTAGTCTGTTGCTTGTCAACCCTCAACTTTTTCTAACACTATCGGTCTATCAACACCCCCTTCTATAACACCTCGCGTCCTGTCATTTTCAAAACCCGTGGCGAAGTTATTGACAGATCGTGCCCGTTCTCCTACAATGCCGCAGGCTTCGGCTGCTTCGCCAACCGCCGCGTCAACGACGAAGAGACCGCGGTGCGCCAGATCGTCCGCACAGGGAAACCCGCATGAGAATCGAATTCATCACCGCCGAGGCGCCTCTGACGCGCGAGCTTCGCCGCGGGGAATTCATCCGCTTCCCGCAGCTGACCATGCCGCTGCTGGCCGCGCTCACCCCGTCTGATGTCGAGGTGCACCACACCGACGAGATCATTTCGGAGGTGGACTTCTCCCGGCCCGGCCGATCTCGTCGCCATCACCACGCAGCACGCCGGCCGCGCCGCATGCATACGAAATCAGCCGGCGCTTCCGAGAGCGGGCCGTGCCTGTCGTGCTCGGCGGACCGCATCCTACGCTGCTGCCGGCCGAGGCACAGATGCACGCGGACGCAGTGGTCGTCGGCGAGGCGGAGGAGACGTGGCCCCTGCTGATCGAGGACTTCCGGCAAGGCCGCATGCAGCCGCTCTACCGGGCCGCAGCGGCCCCCGACACTGGCGCACCTCCCGCACCCGCGGCGCGACCTGCTTGAGGGCCGCTGGTACTCGAAGGGCGTGCTTATCGCCAGCCGCGGCTGCCCCTACTCCTGCGAGTATTGCACGCTGCCCTTGTTGTACGACCGGACGATGCGGTTCCGGCCGGTCGAAGAGGTTGCCGAAGAGGTGGCGGCCATTCCGGGGAGACCCATCGTCTTCTGGGACGACAACCTCGCAGCCGACCCGGCGTACGCCAAGGCGCTGTTCAAGGCCATCGCGCCCTACAGGAAGTGGTGGACCGCACAGGCGACAGTAGGTGTCGCCGACGACGAGGAGTTGCTGCGTTTGGCGGCAGAGAGCGGGTGCAAGGCTTTTTTCCTGGGGCTAGAGTCCTTCTCGCAGGCGAGCCTGGACGGCACGAACAAGCCCTTCAACCAGGTGAAGAAGTACCGCGACGTGGTCACCAGGCTGCACGGCTACGGCATCGCGGTGCAGGCAGGCATCATGCTCGGCTTCGACCAGGACGGCCCGGACGTGTTCGACCGGACACTCGAGGCGGCGACGCGCGTCGGGATCGACAACGCGACGATCAGCCTGGTCGTGCCCTTCCCCGGTACCCGGCTCTTTGCCCGGCTCGAAAACGAGGGGCGCATCCTCACGCGTGACTGGGCGAAGTACAACGGTAAGACGGACGTGGTGTTTTGCCCGAAGCTGCTGACGCCGGACCAGCTCCAGGCCGGATTCGAGCGCGTGCGGCGGGAGTTCTACTCGTGGGGCAACATCTGGACGCGACTGTCAAGCTCGCGGACCGGGCTCGAGTGGAACGTGTTGCGGAATGTGGGCTTCCACCGGGCGATCAACGGACACAGCAAGGGCGGCTGAACGGCGCACGCCTCGGCGGCACGGTGCTGACCGAGATCGTCTTCTTGCAGGAGAACGTATGCCGAGGCAATTGGAGCCGGCTGGAGCAAGTCCTGCTTGAGCCCAGACAGCGGCTTCGGCTGCTTCGCCAACCGCTGCGTCAACGACGAAGAGACCGCGGTGCGCCAGATCCGCCAGATCGTCCGCAGCGCGCAGATCCTGCGCGATCGGTACGCCTGGCGGGTCGGCCGGTTCTCTATCCGCAACTCGGCGTTGACTGGCGAAGGAGCGCGGCGCGGAACATGGCCGCGGCGCAACCGACGCCGCTCTCTACACGGATGGCGCCTTCCGGGCAGTTCACCTGGCAGGCGCCGCATTCCATACACGCCTCGGGCCGGACCAACTGCACCGCCCGGCCGTCCCGGGCGCCCCGACCGTTGCGGGCGAACACGCCATGCGGGCAGACGGCAAGGCACATCCCGCAGCCGTTGCACGACGCCGGGTCGAACTGCAGTGTATTGGCTATCGATACGTCGAACATCACGCGCCTCCCCAAAGCTTGATCACGGCCCCGACCAGCATCAGCACCAGGCCGCCCCCGAACATCCCTGCCATGATCGGCGCATATGCAAATATCTCGCGGCGCACGCCGGTCCGCGAGGTAAAGGTCGTGGAGCCGGTGAAGTTCAGCGCCACGAATGCGGTCACCGCCGGCCAGATCAGCACTTGCGACAGCGCCTTGGCCGTGCGCAGCCACCACGTCAGGTCGGCGTTGTGTTGGAAGACCAGCAGGGCAAAGGGCAGCGCCACCAGGAAGCCGACGATGAACCCCTTCGTACTGAAGTCGTGGGTGGGTATCCAAGGTAACACGATAGGGAACAACACGATACCCGCAAGAATGGCAGTCGCCGCGGCTGTCAAGGACAACCAGCCGCCGAGCAGATAGGCGACGGCCATGGCAATGGCGAGCGGCAGAAGGCCGCCGACAATATCCACCGGGATGACGACCAGGCGGTCGGTCAGGTTGAAGCGCACCCGGCGCATTTCCGGCGTTGCATGATGGGTCTTCAGGTACTCCGGCAGATCGGCTGCCCGCACCGGGCCATATTCGACCCTGAAACCGGTGCGCTGCTTGACCTCGTGTGCGGCGATGCCGGGCGCACCCAGTTGCGGCAGGATCAGCGTGCGGTGGTTGACGATGTCCCGCAGTCCGGACGCCTCCACCTGGCGCACCAGCTCGTCTGTGCCGAAAGTGCCTTTGCCCGCGGCGCACCACACATTGACGCCCTGGGTGTCGAGGACCAGGATGTAGGCATCTCTTTCGATCAGAGCCGAGCGCAGCGCGTCGAAGCTCAACGTATAGTTGGCCGTGACGAAGACCGGGGCCGTCAGATCAGGCTGCCCAAGGACGTACAAGCCCGGCTCGATCCGGTGCCCGCCCCGGTTGACCCCCAGCGCGCCAGCCAATGATCCCGGTGGTCCGCCGCTGTGAGCCGGCTGCTGGTCGAGCGGACAGCCGGCTGTTGCGAGAGGCTAGTGCCCTCCAAGTTCAGCGTCATCCTTTTCCTCCTTCAAAGCGAGAGGGAGCGCATGGGTGTGCCCCCTCGGCCATGCCCGCGGCTACGCCGCGCAGCAATTGTTCGCCAACTTCTCGACGGTTGCCGTCAGCCGATCCAGCATTCCCACGATGGCGGTTTGTTCGCTCTCAGAGTAGCCGGTAAAGGCCTCCGACAGAAGCTGCCGCTTACTTTGCTGCACACGTTCGGCGGTGGCCTGACCCTGGGCGCTGAGCGCCACCCGGACGATCCGGCGATCCTCGGGGGCCGGCCGGCGTTCCACCAGCCCTTTTTCGACGAGCGCATCCGCCATGCGGGTCATCGTCGTGCCATGCAGTCGCATCGCCGCGGCAAAGTCATTCATCGTTAGTGCACCAGCCTCCTGCAAGGTCAACAAGGCGTAGGCCTGCGACACGGTGAGGTCACAGCACGTCACGAGGGCACGGTCGCAACACTCGAGGTTGCGCTGCAACCGGCGCGTCAGACGATCCAACTGGTCGAGCATGATTTCTTCGGGCATGGACGGGCACCTGCCTTATATATATGTATATTACAGATAGTGTAACTCACATACAAGGAGTTGTCAAGAACACGCAGTTCTCTCTCGCAGGGCGACTTCATGTTGCAGCAACGAGCACGCACCGGCAGTCAAACCTGCGCCTACGGCGGCAAAACCGAGTTGCGTCAACTGTGTCTGTCTGCTGGAGGTCAAGTTTTGCTCGTATCCTGCAACTCCCGCTGCCAGATCGTGGGCAGGCCCTCACAATGAAATCGCCTGGACCAGGGGCAGGTATATGCGCTGGGGGTGCTCAGGACGGCAGGTCGACCAGTAGGGGTTGCAGCCTCGCTCCCCCGCGATGAACCATCCCGTTGCGCCCACATGCAGGCGATTGAAGTACTCCCACTCAAAGCCCGTCGTCAGGCCGTCGGCCGGCGCGGCCACGATGCCCTTGCCGTTTCCGTTCGTTGCCGTGGCCTGGATCGCGCGCAATTGGGCGAGAAAGTACTGAGCATTCGTGCCATCACCAAGCATGCTGTAGCCAACAACCATCTGCCCCGTGCCTTCGGGCCATGGCATATCCCGATCGTCATTGAAATCGAAGCCGTCATAGCCGTTCCAGGATGTCCGGTGATGGGATTCGGCGTACGCTATGGCCTCGCGCGTGCGGTCATTGGGTCCGAAGGCGAGGAGCGCCCAGGCTTGTGAATCCAGTGGAATGGTCTGCTCGTTGATCGTCACACCATCGTCAAGGGTGCCGGCCCAGTAATGCCCAGGCGCGCCAGGCTGCCACATCGCCTCGACGAAATCACGCGCATGCTGCGCCCGCAACTGCCACGCCGCCTGGTCGGTGAGCACATGGAGCCGCGAGAAGGCAGCGTAGAGATCCAGGTTGTGTTCCGTGGCTTTCCACATTTCCTTCCGAGGGTTCGGCTCCCAGCCGGCGTAACCACCCGTGTAGCCTCCCGCGCCGCGACTGTCGTATGTGTTGGCCTCGATCCAATCCCCGAGGCGGATGGCAGCGCCCAGGTACTTGTCGCCGCCAAACTCTTCATAGTAGTTCAGCAGCGCGATCATCGCCCAGGCCAGGTTGCCAGTGTGGGACCCCACGCATTCAGCGTTCTCTTCCCAGCGTTGCAGCTCGTTCCACCAACCGCTCATGCGCGCCGAGCCGAACCGGCCGTGTGGTTGCCAACCAGGGGGCGATATCAGATCGCCTCCCTGGTAGCCATCGCGCAGCCGGCCGTCCGCATACCAGCGATCGTGATCCTGCGCATAGACGAGCGCATCGGCCAGAAGGGTAGCCCGCCTTTCGTCGCCGGCAGCAATGAACGCGTTCAAAGCCAGGGCGTTGTCGTAAACGTACGCGACATTGCGCTGCTGCCGATCGAAACCCGCGGTCGATGGGATGGTCCGGTAGCTCACCAGCAGCCGCAGTTCATCAGGCCGCGGTTCGTCATATCTGATGTCGTCGAGAAAGAAGGCGATGCTGCGATTGCCGTTTTGCGGGGCATTGGTCACCCAGCCGAAGCCACCGATGACGTACTGCAGGTTCAGTCCGCCGAGGTCGATCGTGTACTGCTGCCAATCGTTCGAAAGGGTGATAAAGCACGGCGAGATCAGCCGGCCGCATGGGGTGACCTTAGTATCTATCCGAAAACTGCCATGTCGCATAGGATGCTGGCGCAAGCCAGCTGGACGAAGGCCAGCCAGTTGCTGGACTTCTTGCACCAGCGGGTGCGCAGGCTGCGCCGCTTGACCAGCCAGCTCAGCGTGCGTTCGACTACCCAACGCCGGGCTGGGTAAGCCAGTTCACCCGGCATTGGACACGGATCAGGCGGCTCGTTCTTCCGCCGCCGATGCTTGATGTGTGGTACGTAGCCTTGGCTCAGCACGACATCGAACACGTCATCGTAGTCGTAGCCCTTGTCAGCGCAGAAGTGCTGCTCGCTGGTCGGCCGCTTGACCACGATGTGGAACACCAAGTGCGCCACAGACCACTTGTCGTGTTGATTGGCGCCACTGACGTGAAGCGCCAGTGGCGCACCCCGCTGATCGACCAGAATGTGGATCTTGGAGCCCAACTTGGCCCGATCCGTCGGGTTTTTGCCCGTATCGGAGCCACCCAAGGGCGCAGCGCACGAGCGACTGTCGACCGCTTGCCACTGCCACTGGATGTGGCGCTCACGACCGTAGAACTTGACCAGCGTCTGGAAGACCTGGTCCCAGATGCCCTGCTCTTGCCAGGTCTGGAACCGCTCATGCAAGACGCTGCTCGACACGCCGAACCAATCGCGGTGGACCGCCTTCCACTGGCAGCCGGTCCACAACACGTACCAGATGCCGTTCAACACGGCCCGATTGCACACCCGTGGCCGGCCTGGCCGGCGCTGTTTTGGCTCGTGCGGCAAATGCCGTTTCACTTTACGCCACAGGTTGCGTGGCACTTGGTGATAATTCGGCGTTTGCGGCTTTGTGGTAGTATGTCTGGGCAAGGTGCACCTCCGCTGTTTGTGAGTCTTTGACAACCCACTTATAGCGGAGTGCGCCTTTTGGCTCAACTCCTACAAGTTTTCGGATAGGTTCTTAGGCGACGAGTCGGGGTAGGGCGCCACGGCGGCGTCTCCACTGCGGCCAACCCCAGACGCAAAGAACTCGACCCGCTCTCCGCCGGTCGCGCCGCGCACCCAGAAGGTGATCTGCGTGGCGCCTGACAGGTCATAACCGGCGTCCGGGTAGTCGCCCCAGTTATCCCTCGGCGCGACATCGTTCCCCACTAGAACGCCGTTCTGGAAGACCCACCCTCCCCAATTGTCTCCCCTGGCGGTGAAGGTATTGCGAATCGCGGTCGCACCGGAATGCACAGTGCCGGTATGGGCATCATCAATGGTAACGTCGGAGCCTGTCATTGCGCGGCGTACGAAATGGTTGCCTGCCGATCCGACGTCTTCGTAGACCTCAAAGTAGTCCTGATGGTAGCGATCCATGACTTCGACGAGGTGTTGCTGTGCCAGATCGACCGGATTGGCGGAAGGGGCACTGCCGGCGACCACGAGAAAGCCGCAAAGTACGAGCATCGCAGCAACCAGGATGACTCCGAGGAGTTGTTTGTACATAGTACACGCAGCGCCTTAACAACGTGATCTCCGGGGGATCGCGGGTGACCGGGTTCCGAATTGCCACGAAGGCATTATCGCGCAGGGAAGCGCAATTGTGAAGCGGCGCGCGAAATCGGGTTCCTGTATAGCCAGTTGCCTACTACCCATTGGGGGGATCGGTGCCAGACGGTTTTCCTGCGGAGCAGGCAGCGCGGTGCACACGCGCCGCGTCGCCATGCTGCCCAATGACCCGGGGATCAGGTCACGGCCGATTGTGTTTGGTAGCGGTCGCGACCCAGTGGCGGGTGGAGACACCCCGCACCACCAGAGGCAAGTAAACGAGGCGCCTCTCTTTCACGCTGATATAAGCGGCTTTCGTCTCGCTGTCGCTGCCGCCCAGGCCACTAACCGTAAGGGTAGGGGTATAGATCCCCGGAACCGTGTAGGTGTGAGTGGGGTTGCAGTTGTTGCTTCCAGGGCTGCCGTCGCCAAAGCTCCAGGCGCAGGTGTCATGGGTGCCGGTGGAGAGATTGGTAAACACGACCGACAGTGGAGTCGATCCGGCCAGCGGCCACGCACTGAACTCTGCCACCGGTTGAAGCCGCCAATTCACCCTATTGCTAACCGCCCCATCCAGGTTGTTGACCACCCTCAGGTCCCCTATGCTGCCGCTGAACTGGTTGGCGGACATGCCGCCGCGGACCTCGTTATCATGCACTCCGCTTCCCGCACCGCCAACAATCTCTGCCCCGTACTGCGCGCCAGCGGTTGAGTTGAGCGTGAGCGAGATGTTTTCGACCGTGTTGGAATAGACCTGCCGCGTTCCCGTTCGCAGCCAGGCCACCTACCACATACAGGCTCTTGGCCTCCGGGCTGGTAGAGATCGCTGTCACCCTGTTATTGCGCACGATGAGATTCGCCACGCGGTTGCGGACCGCCACCGTGTCCTGTTCTACTCGGGCGCCATAGACCCACATGCCGATTTCCCGAAAGCCTTCCACGGCGTTGTCGGTAATGGTTAAGTCGCTCACCCAGTTATCGCTGAGGCCGGCTACGCCTTGTTCAGCGCTCCTTTCAAAACCGTTGCCTACCACTATGCCGAGGCCGGTGTTGCTTATGGTGTTGCCGTGCAGCAACACGCCGGACACCCCATTGTGGTGGTTTCCGAGATCGCTCGTCCCGGCAGCCCCAATAATTCGGATGCCGCGGTCCAGGTTGGCGATGGTGTTGTGGGTCATGGTGATCGATTCGACGGTGTTGGAGAAAACGTGACCGTTGGCACCGTCGGGGTTGATTTCACCGCCGACCAAGTGGATGCCGGTATTGTCGGAACTGCCAGCTGCGCCCTCGACCCGGTTACCGGATATCAGGATATCGCGGAGCACATTCCCCTCCACTTGCGCCATACCATTGGTCATGCCACCGTTCAACCAGATGCCGGTACGCCAATTGGACACGCCCAGGATGGTATTGCTCAGCACCTCTACGTGTTCCATCAGATTGTTGACGTTGCCTACACCACCATAAGTAATCTCATCGCCGCCGGCTCCCAGGCTAATACCCCGCGCAGTGTGAACAAGCAGGTTGTTGCGGATGGATATGGATGAAATGGAATTGTCGTGGGTAGCCTGCCCGTCGGTGTCATGGATCTCGGCTGCCGTAACCAGGGTGATGCCGCCGCCGTTGACCGAGTTGCCCACAATCTCGACGTTTCGCACGTGGCAATTACCGTTGCCCATGTTGGCGGCATGAAGCTTGATTTGTCCCACAGTGTTACCCGAGATCACCACATTGGAGACCAGGCCGCCATCCGAATAACCCGGGGGAGAGCCTGGCAGGTTGGTGTCACAGGGGTTGAATACGATACTGTCGCCCACCTGGTTGTTGACGACGGTCATGGACAGGATGCGGTTATTGTCGAGGCCATCGGCGCCGGCGTAGAACAAGAAACCGCCGTCGATCCCGAGCTGGTTATTGGCGAAGGTGAAATTCTGCCAGGTAATATTGGACGCACCCTGGTTCCACCCCAACGGACCGACCATGATCGCCGTCCTCGCGCTGAGGATGTTGTTCGAGATCACGTTGCCTGAGATCACATTGCCCGAGATGATGGCGCTGGCTCCCGAGTAGCCGTTCGGTACCGGAAAATCAATGCATGGATCGCATTCCGTCATCTTGAGGCCGGTCACCAGGTTGTCATCCGACCAGATCGAGAGCCCCTTGCCGATTGCCGAGCCGTGCAGGGTGATGTCCGGAACGCCGTCGTGGTTCCAGTCGCCATTGAGGGTCAGGCCGCTGCCCAGGAGAAAAGGAAAGAAGCTGCCAACGCCCAAGGAGATGACGGCGCCGGACAGGCCGGGAGAAAAGGTGATGGTTTCTGGCCCGGCATCGTTGTTCGAAGCCAGCACTGCCTCTCGCAATGAGACCCCGTCGGCGCCGGGGTTGGCCAACAGGTTGGCCACGCTGGAGGTGTTGCCATTCTCCACGTCGCTGGCATTGGTCACCATGATGACCGGGTTGTCAGCAGGAGCTTCTGGTTTGGTATCCGAGGCGGCGAAACTGGCCGCGCGCACCGGGCTGGCTTGAGCCGCCAGAGCCAGGAGGCCGAATAGGGCAAACAGGGCGAACAGCGCACCGGCACAGGCCAAAGAGACCAGGGATAGCCGGGTGAATCGGGATTGGACCATGAGCATAGACTCCTTATCGCGGACCTCGCGGGACCAAACGACTCTGACGGCCGCGTGGCTCAGCGCGAATCCGCTCGATCGCCAGGTACGGATGGAATCTGACAAATGGAGGGTTGCGATAAGCCAACACTGCGAAAGGCCGGAAGCCCCTTGAGCAGATGCACGACAGGCTGCACGTAGGGTGTTTTGGAGACAGATGGCAGACTGGTTGGGCTATGGAAGCCTATGGCAACGTAGGTATTATCGCACAGAGATCGGCAATCGTGAAGCGGCGCGCTAAATCCGGTCGTTCTCCGGCGGCGGATCGTAGATGACGATCTCCGGGCCGGCGTGGCCGTCCTCGTCGGCGAGCCGCGCGGTCCAGTCGTAGCCATCGCGGATCACCTCGACCACGCTTCAGCCGGGTGGCAGCTTTGGAGAACCAATACCAGAGCGCACACAGCGAGTTGCGGTTGGTCATTATTGTATCATCGCGTGAACCAGGCACCAACCGGCACGACTGGCGGGGAGTTGTGCGACGCCCACAAGGGGATCATGACGTGAACCTCAAAAGCTGGACACAGCGTACGGCAGGACATGGCTGTGCTATACTCACTGCAGAATCTGCGGTCGTCACTCGCAATAACGAGTCAGGAGTTGAAGTATGGGGATCACAAAAATCAAGATCAATCGTGCCCCTGTGTTGACGCTGTGGGCCGTGGTCGTGGCAGAGCGGTTGGGCTACGAGAAGGACACTGCCTTGACTCTGGGCAAGGCCGTTGCGGCACTCAACGCGCAAGCCAAAGGCCGGCGATTAGGAATCTACGAAGCGAAGACCGAAGCCGAGAAGGCGGAAGACCGAGGGAAAGAAATGCCTGTCGGGGTGGAGTACATCGATATCCTGGGGCGAGGCATTCCAGCCATCAGGACACCGCAGGGGCTGCGCGCCGCGATCGACGGGGAAGTGATCCGTGCCGAGAGCGTCGAGACATATCTCCAGCAGAAATTCGGAGCTGATCTCGACGAAACGCGTACCGCAATGCAGACGCTGGCAAAGGCACATGCGCCAACAGAACTGGCAAGCAGAGCGTACGAGCTCTACGAGAAGTTCCGCCCAAAGATTCCAGAAGGAACGAGAGGTTGGGGTGCAAAGGGCGAACTGGATTTGGACTTCATCCGCTCACTGGCAAAATAGGCTCAGATAGGCAACAATCCATTTTCGAAAGGAAGAGTGCATGAATTTCCTCGATCTGATCTCCGCGCGCTACAGTGTGCGCGCCTATAAGCCTGATCCCGTCCCCGATGCGCTGCTGGCACAGGTACTGGAAGCCGCCCGCCTTGCGCCTACCGCCGCCAACCGCCAGCCCTTCGTGCTGATCGTGCTGCGCACGGCGGACCGGCAGGCCGAGCTCAAGCGCGTTTACGGCCGGGATTGGTTTGTGCGCGCACCCCTGGTGATCGCGGCCTGCGGCGCGCCGGACCAGGCCTGGGTGCGCCGCGACGGCAAGAACTATGTGGATGTCGACGTGGCAATCACCCTGGATCACCTGATCCTGGCCGCTGCCGACCTGGGTCTGGGCACCTGCTGGGTTGCGGCCTTCGACCCCGCGGCAGCTCGCGAGGTCTTGGGCTTGCCGGACTCGGTGGAACCCATTGCTTTCACACCCCTGGGCTACCCGGCCGATGTTCTCCGGCCCAAGGAACGAAAGCCATTGGCCGACCTGGTGAGGTATGAACACTGGTAAGGGTTGCCCATGAGCCAGGGCTCGCCTTGGGGGGTGCGGCGAATGCCCGCGCTGCCGGCTGCAGATCGAAGAGGCGGCGCGGGAGGTAGCGGTTACGGGCGAAGAGCGTGACGTGATCGACCAGGTGGCGGAGTGGCTGGATCATGCGGAGGAGGTGCTGCTCACCACCACCCCCGCTGCGTCCCGCAGCTCGAGGTGGCTTCACATGTGCGACGAGTCTATGTTTCGGTACATGTCATGCACTTCAAGAATTTCGGGTGGCGCTCAGTAAACTGTGTTTAACGTGTGTCAAGCGTTTATGGCTGCCTTTAGACCGGATCACTCCGGCATGCGTAGACTCGTGCGCGCATCCGCAGCCGCGCGCCGTCAATCAGCCCCTCCAGGATACAGAACGTCGCGTTGAGCCAACGATATGATTCCGCCTCCGCCTCAAAGATAACACTGAGCAGTTGTTTGCCTTGCTCCTGCTCAAAGACTGTCCGACCCTGGAGCGTAAACATGATGATAGCGTTATCTTGCGTCACAATGACCCCATGTGCATCAGGTAACATGGTGCCATCACTCCGACGATGCGGGTGGTTCACCCACCGTACCGAGCCCTGTATCTGAGGACCGGTCACGATCCCATCGCCTTCTCCATATCCGGTGCCTTCCTCGCCACCGTAGGGACGTACAAGCAGAAATTTGTTGGCATAGAGCGGCTCCTCGCGGTAGATCAACTCCATATCGCACACGTACTCAAGTTGCATCGCTGCACCTCCACATGGCATTGAAACGCGCGACCTATGGGGTAAGAATGTGATCCCGCCACATATCCTGCACCGGTCGACGATTGACTCGAATTCGCGGGTAACGCGCAAATGCCAGAGTCGCCCTAAGCCAACACTGCGGAAGCCCGGAAGCTCCTTGATAGGATGCACGACAAGTTGCGCACGGTATGTCCTAAACCAGGTGGCCGACTGGTTGGACGACGAGAGCCCAAGGCTACGAGGGCATTATCGCGCACAATTCGGTGCTTGTGAAGGGGTGCGCTAAATCCGGTCGTTCTCCCCGGGCGGCTGATGGTTCGGGTTCTCCGGCGGCGGATCGTAGATGACGATCTTCGAGCCGGCGTGGCCGTGCGCGTCGGCGAACCTCGCGGTCCAGCCATAGCCGTCGCGAATCACCTCGACCACGGTCCATCGGGGCGGCAGCTTTGCGGTGACGGCTTCCAGCCGGGCGCGGATGGTGGCCGTGCACCGGAAGCACTTCCCTACGTTTCGCCGGCTCTTCGAATCAATAGCTGGCGCGCGCTACGATCAGGTTTGCGTCTTCTTTGCGGCACCACTGGAACACATCGCTGATCGTGTCCGCGGTTCGGATGATGAGCATGGCGCAGACCTGTGCGGGGCCGGGCTTGAATAAGGCCTGGTCATAGGCCCAGGTCGCAGCGGCAAATTGCTCGGCCCGCCCTGAGCAACGACCCTGCGTCCTACCCTTCGCCAACGCACCGGTCGAGCTCTGGGTTACATTGGTCTGGACCTCGTAATCGTCGCCCTTCGTGCAGGCCAGGTGGCCGGTCGCGACGATCTTGCGTCCGTTCTCGCTAAGAACCAGGGGGGTGTTAAGGCCTGGGTCGGATATGACGCGCCGGGCGCTAATGGTTGTCAGGCGGTTTGAGACCAACTGGAGTTCGCCGTTCCGAGCGGTAGAGTACCGGTCTTGTTGCGGGTCTGCCGCTGGTCCTGCGTGACCAATCTCATTGAGTTGCAGGCCGGGAATGGAAGCGCCGGACGCACTCCAGACTGTCAGGCCCAGCAGCGCGAGCGCCACGAGCGCCAGCGCCGCCGCGGTCCCCACACGAAAGATGTGAATTCGCATCTTACCTCTCCTCCAGGTAGTACAATTGAGCGGCTGGCGCGCTCAGATCCATCATAGTAGAAGCAAGTTAAGTCCACGCTCTCAGCAAGGTGCAGTAGCCCAGAACCCCAATCCTATCCGGGTGCGGTCTGCCTGCGACAGGTGTAAGGGGGAGGCGTTACAGGCGGCGGACGCAACGTATTCCTGGTTGTCCTCGAAGACGGCCGGATCGATGGGCATCGCGAAGGTGGGCAATGCGCTCATTGCCGCCATCGATTTCGATCATAGAGGAAAATCGGCTCCAGTGGACTCGACAAGAAGTTGTGCAAGAAGTGATACAGACGCCGGGATCTGAGGTCCGGACCTTCAGGCTGACCCTATTGACAGGCAGGATAGGATATGCTAAAATATAAATCGAACGTTCGATTTGTTTACGAGGAATACCATGCCAAAAGTCAGTGAGGAGTATTCGCTAGGTCGTCGGCAGCAGATCATCGATGCAGCCTACCGGTGCATTGCGCGGAAGGGCTTCGGCCAGACGACGATGCGCGATATCTACGAAGAGGCGGGGCTCAGCCCTGGGGCCGTATACCATTACTTCGAAAGCAAGCACGACATCATTGCTGCCAGTTTCAGCTTCGATTACGAGCGCAGCCTCAGCCTGTTCGCGGCTGCCGAGCAAAGCGACGATCCGCTGACAGCACTGAACGAGTTGCTGAGCTTCCTCTTTCACGGCCTGCAGGAAGCGGCCGCGATCGGCGCGAGCCGGGTGAACGTTCAGGGCTGGGGTGAGGCGCTCATCAATCCTGCACTGCACGAGACGGTCAAGAAGGTGCTGGGCATCTACCGGGACATCACGGCCCGAATCGTTCGGAAGGCGCAGGCAAACGGTCAACTAGATCGCGCGGTGGACCCTGCCGCACTCAGCAGCAGCTTGATATCCCTCTACTACGGTCTGGAACTGCAGCTGGCCCTGGATCCGGGGATGGACGTGGACCGGTACGCCCACGCGGTCGGGGCCCTGCTCCGGCCGGTGGCAGACCCTGCCCGGAGTGGATGAAAGAACGAACACCCAGTGTTAGCTGCCAGCACACGGGACCCATGAATGTACAGGAGTCTGAGAGATGGAAATTCCTATGGAGTCAATGGTTCAAGCTCGGGGGATACCTGATCGGGCCGCGTTGGTCGCGGGGCTGGAGGCCACGCGTAAGGCGTTTCACCGGCTGCTCGATAGCGCGTCTGGCGACCATTGGCGCGCCCGGAGCACTTCCAGCGCGTGGACGGTTGGAGAGGTTCTGGTGCACCTGACGTGGGCGCTTGAGCAACTGCCCCAAGAAGTGGCCATGGCCCGGCAGGGCAAAGGCATGTTCAACATGCCGAAATGGATCGCGGATCCGGGCAGCTACTGGCTGATCCGCTGGCAGGCGCGCAAGAGCAGCCCCGAATCGGTTCGCCGGCGATATGATGCTGCGATGGACGCGGCGATCGCCGCGCTCGACTTGGTGCCAGACAGCGATTGGGGCAAGGGTGCTCCCTTCTACGGTCATGGCTTTCACACCGTCGCTCGGCTGTTTGAGGGCCCTGCGGAGCACCTCGCCGAGCACACGGGGCAGCGCTAGCCGAACATCAGGGCGCGTGTCATGTCGAGAGGATGAGGTGGCGTGATGGCGGAAAAGGTATTCATCAGTACCACGGGCAGCGGTTTGGCGCGGGCGGAGTGCTCCGCCAGGGGCAGATGGGAGGTCGGAACAATGCTACCCGGGGTAGAGGTAGCCTCCCTCGCGGCTGATCCGCTGGACGAAGCAAGAGTCTATGCTGGAGCCCGGGGCCAAGGCATCCTTCGCTCCGATGATAGGGGGCGAACGTGGCAAGTTGTGGGCCGGCCACCCCGGGAGGTGATGGCCATTGCTGCAAGTCCCACGGAGAGGGATGTGGTGTATGCAGGGACCAAGCCCGCTCATCTCTTTGTTTCCAGGGACGCCGGTGCAAGCTGGGATGAACTGCAATCATTCCGTCGCATTCCCGGCCATTGGTTCTGGTTCTCTCCCGCAGAGAAACCCTTCACTGCATACGTCCAGGCCATTGCTTTATCGCCCACCGATTCGCGCCGCCTTGTCGTCGGTATCGAGGCGGGCGCGACGGTGATGAGCGCGGACGGCGGGAAGACGTGGACGGGCCACCGGCCGGGCGCCTTGCGCGACTGCCACACCCTCGCGTTTCACCCGACGGATGGCAACTGGGTCTACGAGGGGGGCGGGACCGGCGGCGGTGTTGCTTTCAGCCGAGACGGTGGGATCAAGTGGGTGCAGCCGGGAAAGGGTATGGATCGTCACTACGGCTGGGCCGTAACAGGAGATCGTGGCGATCCGGCGACCTGTTACGTTTCGGTCTCGCCCGGTCCCATGAAGGCACACGGCTACACGAACGCAGAAGCCTGCATTTACCGCTACGATGGCCACGACTGGCGCCGGCTCGCAGGCGGACTGCCCCAGCCGTTGACGTCTATGCCGTACGCGCTCGTCCCTGATAGGACCGAGCCCGGCGCCTTGCTGGCCGGGCTCGGCAACGGCGAGCTCTGGCAGAGCTTCGATCGTGGCGAGAGCTGGGTGCAACTGCCCGTGCAGCTACCGGGAATCCGGCGAAGCCTTGTGACTCTGTAGGATTTCGTAGCAGACACTCCGCCTAAGTGCAAGGTCGCCCACGCCAACTGTCACTGCTCAGCGATAATGTCCGGGTTAACTGCTCAGGGAAAATGTCCGCATACTTAAACGATGAGGACAATTACCTTGAACCCAGAACAACAGCGTAAGACGGAGATACTGACCCGCTTGGCGGCTGAGGCCCTGGACGTGGCGACAGCGGCTGAACTGCTTGGGGTTAGCACGCGGCAAGTCCGGCGTTTGCGGGTGCGTTTCCGCCAAGAGGGTATGGCGGTCGTCGTGCATGGTAGTCATGACCGGACGCCGGCCAATTGCACCCCACCAGAAGTGGTGGCCCAGATTCTGGCCCGGGCGGGGCCGGGCGGCAAGTACCACGACCTGAACGTGTGCCACATGCAGGAGCTGCTGGCGCACGTCGAGCAGATCGTCATCGGCCGTTCGACGCTGGACCGCCTGCTGCGTCAGGCGGGCTTGCGCCCGTCGGTGGCCGTGGCTTCGGTGGTGCATCGTCGCCGCCGGGTCCGGCGGGCGGCCGAAGGCATGCTGCTGCAAATCGACGGCAGTCCGTTCGCTTGGCTGGAACAACGTGGCCCGAAGGCCAGCTTGATCGGAGCCATTGACGATGCGACGGGGCAGGTACTCTTTCTGCTGTTTCGGCCAACGGAGGATCAAGTGGGCTATCTGCTCCTGCTGCGGACCATCGCCGAGACCTACGGCCTCCCCATGAGCATCTACCACGACCGCCACACGATCCTGCGCTCACCGAAACAGCCGACGCTCGACGATGAGTTGGCTGGCCAGCCACCCATGAGCCAGGTGCAACGCATGATGGCCGAATTGGGTATCGAGTCGATCACGGCCCACTCGCCGCAAGCCAAGGGCCGCATTGAGCGTTTGTGGGCCACGCTGCAAGATCGTCTGACCAAGGAACTGCGCCTGGCGGGCATGACCACCTTGCAGGACGCCAATGCCTTTCTGCCCAGCTTCATGACGCGCTACAATGCCCGCTTCGCCAGACCAGCACACGATCCCGACAGCGCTTGGGTGCCACTGCCGGCCATCTTCGATCACGCCTATTACTTCGCCGTGCGCGAAACCCGCAAAGTGCGGGCCGACCACTGCATTCGCTTTGCCGGTCAGTGGCTGCAACTCCTGCCCGCGCCGCCGCAGCCCAGCCTCGTTAGCCAGACGGTGACGGTGCATGTGGTGCCTGAAGGCGACATCTATGTCTACTACGGCCGCCAGCGGCTCACTTATCAGCCGCTCCTGGCCGCACCCGCCACCCGGCCGGCCCCAACCCCGGAGCCAGCCTGGTCCAAGCTGCCGGTTGAACCGCACGCCAAGGCGAAACAGCGGGCGTGGCTGTATGGCCAGCGCTAGCAGGGTGATTTCATAGTGCGGGTGCGCCGAATAAATGCAGGGCGCGTTGCGGATGGGCTGCGTAGCAACGGGTGGCGGCTGCGAGATTGCTCCAGCCGTGAAAGCGCAATGTGGACACGACGGCGTTACGGATGGCAGCCAGGGCTTGGGCTGCGGCGCCGGAATGCACTTGACAGCGGTCTTCACCGAACGTTTCGTCGCGCACATAATGTAAGCGATTCTCGATGGTCCAGTGGCCCCGCCAAATCTGCTCCAACTGAGGCGGGCCCGCCAAAGTGGCCGGCAAACTGGTCAACCCATAAGTGACCTCGGTTTCGTATTTGCCGGTGCGCTCGTGAATGCGCCGGCACGTGCGCCGCAGCACTTGTGCCACGCCAGGCCACGTGAGGTATTCATTCAGGGCCGTGGTCGTGACCAGTGTCCGCCGTTCCCAGCGCCCATGCGCCTTGTCGGTCGTCCGGTTGGACGCACGCTCACCCGGCTGGCGTGGTAGTGGTGGTTCGTCGAAGACCAACTGGGCGGCCCAGTAGAGCGTCGGCTGATTCTTCTTGAGGATCATCAGGTAGTGGCCCCCCTGATCCAGGATTTGTTGGGCGAGGTGGCGCTGCGTCAGCAGGGCATCCATCGTGGTGATGGTGCCGGTCAGATCGCGACCGGCCAACAAGATCGGAACGGCCGTGATCTCATTGGTTTTGACATCCACGGCCGCTTGGCCCAGGACATAGGCGCTCTCATGGCGCACGAGACTGACCAGAAAGGTATGCTGCCCGTGGGCGCTGGCCCCGCGCACATCCTTGCCGTCGACCGCCTGGGCGCGCAGCACCTGACCTTGGCGGAGCCGAATGGCGCCGCAGGAGACATCCGCCTGATCGAGCGCCTGATGGTACGCCGCCACTTGCTGCTCCAGGGTGCGCATGTCGATGTAGGCCACCAACCGCCGCCAGGTCGCCGCACTGGGAATGCGGGGACAGGCCGGCTGCAGGGTGGTCAGCAGCTCGCTGCGATGGTCGTGCGCCCAACAAACCATCGCCAGCACGCTCGTTTGGCCGGCGGCCACTGCCGCCGCCAGCAACGCCAACAGATACGCCCAGGCAAAGCGGCGGCCGCGGGTACCGCGAAAGTCCGGAACTTGGCTCAGGTAGGCCAGCAAGGTAGACTGCAGTGGATCCATCGGGACGAACCTCCTTGTGATTGCTGTCACTGAGATTCTAACCGATGGATCCTTGCCTGGCCCACGTGTGGATGCCGAATTGCCACAAGCGCTGCTACCTGCCGCCTCGGCCGCAACATGACTTCGCCCTGCAGCGCTAGTTGCCAGCCTGTACGGGTGGCCCCACCTGTGCTAAACTGGCCCAACCTGCGCGGAGGATAGGAGCAACGCTGGGGAGCGCCTCCGAGCGCCGTCGCAGGCCCGGTGTAGGGGGGGCAGGGCGGGCGAACCAGATTCGTCCCACTCTGCCTCTTCGCCGTGCCGCCGGCTTCCGCCCCTACATCGGGCCAAAGCGCAAAACCCCGTGCTGCGTAGCCAGCAGTAGTCACTGTCTGAGCGGGCGCTTGGCCACCTGCTTTTGCCTCGGCAAGCGCTGCCCTAATCGCGCTCAGCACCTTAAGGACTTGCAGTCGGCTTGGACATTTTCGCTGAGCAATTAGCGGACATTATCGCTGAGCAGTAACAGGTCGCCCACGCCAACTCGTCGATCTTACGCCGCGCGCCTTCACCGCGCTCGTCCGACCGCTACCTGTCCGAACTCAGGTCCGGACTTCAGATTAGCCTTGATTGACAGGCCATTTCAGCTCTGATATGATAACGATGGTGTCAGCATGTAATCCTCTTTGAGTTCTGCCCCGAAACCATCGCAGGACTCGATCATTCGGATCACTTGATACGCGGAGCGCGGTTCTGGTGCCGAATTCAGATTGTACTATTAGCCTAGGAGCAACGGACATCTGCGCAGGAGTCAGGCCAGATCGTCCGTCTCGATGAAGAACTGCACGTTCCCGATTGTGGTGTCGCAATCATCAGTTCCAAGGCCATCTAGCGTGTCTTGCTGTGGTTCTCAAAACTGTGATCAGGAGGTGTTGCATGAAGAAAGTTCTCAGTCTGCTTTTCGTCGTGGTTATGATTGTCCTGGCTGGATGCGTCCCAACAAGCAACCAGCCCTCAGCCCCGATCGCCGCACCGGCCCAACCCACCGCTGCACCCGTTGTCGCACCGGCCGAACCCACCGCTGCACCCGCTGCCGCACCGGCAGAACCCACCGCTGCACCAACGGCCGTTTCGGCTGTTGAAGCGGCGGCTGACTGCAGCATGATGCCTGCTCCGACGCTTGCCGAGGGCATGCTCAAGCCGATGACCAAGACATTGCCCCTCACGATCGCATATGTTCCTAACGTGATGAATACACACTACGAGATGGTGTTGAGCGGCATCAAGGAACAGATAGAGCGTTACGGTGGCGAGAAGTTTGCCAAATTACTGCTGCAAGTTCCGACGAGCAACACAACCTCGATCCAGGAACAGTCCAACATCCTTGAGAACCTGGTCGAGCAGAAGGTTGATGCTATCTTCCTGGCGACCGAGAGCGAAGAGGCCGAGATGCCTTACATGAAGAAGGCCACGGAAGCCGGCATCCCAGTCTTTCTGTTCAATATGGCAGAACTGCGTCCCGATGATCCTTACTACGTCACGATGGTGGGTTATGATCAGAAGCACGCTGGTTATCTGATCGGTGAATGGGCCGTGAAGCACTTTGGCGATAAGCCGACCAAGACTGCGATCCTGGAAGGTTTCCCGGGTGTGGTGAACTCGATGCGGTTGGATGGCTTCAAGTGTGCCATTGCTGGCCATGACAACTTCAATATCGCCGCTTCCCAGGTTGCCGACTGGACCCGCGCCAAGGGCCAGGAAGTCACCGAGAACCTCTTGACGGCGCATCCGGACATCAACTTTCTGTTCGGCCTGTATGATGAGATGGCTCTCGGCGCCATCACTGCCATCAAGGAACGCGGCTTGATACAACAGATCGCCGTGGCCGGCTACGACAACACCAAAGATGCCAACGCCTCGATCAAGGCCGGTGAGATGATGGTAACCGTCGACACTGCCGCCAAGGAGATGGGGGTCAACCTGGTCAAGGCTCTTAACACCTTCATGGTGGACGGCAAATCGATCGACCGGATCACCAACTCTGAACTGGTTGTGTACGATCAAGCCAACATCGGCACCTTCAACGAGGAA
The DNA here is from genome assembly GCA_963774265.1 of uncultured Chloroflexia bacterium. GTDB lineage: Bacteria > Chloroflexota > Anaerolineae > CG2-30-64-16 > CG2-30-64-16 > JALOOB01. Next base: position 693,904 of record CAVZDU010000002.1, read on the forward strand.
AACTACATCTACGTTCCTCGCCAACCGGAAGCATCGGCTGTTGAAGCGTCGGCTGACTGTAGCATGATGCCTGCTCCGACGCTTGCCGAGGGCATGCTCAAGCCGATGACCAAGACATTGCCCCTCACGATCGCATATGTTCCTAACGTGATGAATACACACTACGAGATGGTGTTGAGCGGCATCAAGGAACAGATAGAGCGTTACGGTGGCGAGAAGTTTGCCAAATTACTGCTGCAAGTTCCGACGAGCAACACAACCTCGATCCAGGAACAGTCCAACATCCTTGAGAACCTGGTCGAGCAGAAGGTCGATGCTATCTTCCTGGCGACCGAGAGCGAAGAGGCCGAGATGCCTTACATGAAGAAGGCCACGGAAGCCGGCATCCCGGTCTTTCTGTTCAATATGGCAGAACTGCGTCCCGATGATCCTTACTACGTCACGATGGTGGGTTATGATCAGAAGCACGCTGGTTATCTGATCGGTGAATGGGCCGTGAAGCACTTTGGCGATAAGCCGACCAAGACTGCGATCCTGGAAGGTTTCCCGGGTGTGGTGAACTCGATGCGGTTGGATGGCTTCAAGTGTGCCATTGCTGGCCATGACAACTTCAATATCGCCGCTTCCCAGGTTGCCGACTGGACCCGCGCCAAGGGCCAGGAAGTCACCGAGAACCTCTTGACGGCGCATCCGGACATCAACTTTCTGTTCGGCCTGTATGATGAGATGGCTCTCGGCGCCATCACTGCCATCAAGGAACGCGGCTTGATGCAACAGATCGCCGTGGCCGGCTACGACAACACCAAAGATGCCAACGCCTCGATCAAGGCCGGTGAGATGATGGTAACCGTCGACACTGCCGCCAAGGAGATGGGGGTCAACCTGGTCAAGGCTCTTAACACCTTCATGGTGGACGGCAAATCGATCGACCGGATCACCAACTCTGAACTGGTTGTGTACGATCAAGCCAACATCGGCACTTTCAATGAGGAAAACTACATCTACGTTCCTCGCCAACCGGAGCAGTAACTACAATCCAGATGCCTGCGGTGACAGGGTAGGGAAACCTACCCTGTCATTGTTGCACCTCCGTTTCCTGCCAACAAAGGTACAAAGCCTTGGAACAGACACCCCTATTGGAGCTTCGGAATATCCGCAAATCCTTTAACCAGGTCGTGGTGCTAGACGACGTCAGCCTGAGACTGAACCCCGGCGAAGTCCTGGGGGTGATCGGTGAAAATGGAGCTGGCAAATCGACCATGATCAAGATCATCTGCGGCGTGCACGAATTTGACCGGGGCGAAATGCTCCTGAACGGTCAAAAGGCGGACATTCGCAACCCTGAGCAGTCGCGCAAGGTTGGAATCAGCACCATCTACCAGGAATTGAGCCTATTCCCCAGCCTGACGGTCGCCCAGAACGTCTTCATTGGCCGTGAGTTTGATCAGATCGCCGCCTCAGGGATGGTTGCTCCACTAGACAATCAGAAGATGGTGCGCGAAGCGCGCTCGATTCTGCGTGATACCCTCGGGCTAGACATCGACGTCAACACTCGGCTTGAGAAGCTGACGATGGCAGAAAAGCAACTGGTCGAGATTGCCCGGGCGATTTACTATGAATCACAGATAATCATCATGGACGAGCCGACCACCGCTCTTGAAGCCAAGGAGAAGGAGCGTCTGTTCAGCGTCATCCGCGATCTTAAGAAGATGGGCACGGCAGTCATTTTCGTATCGCATTATCTATCGGAAGTGATGGACATCTGTGATCATGTCTTCGTTTTACGCGACGGGAAGGTCGTCCTCGACAGTCCGAAGGAGGATACTTCAGTCGATAAGATGATCCAGGCCATGATCGGCAAGACCCTGGAGCGGCAATATCCCAAAGAACAACTGGAAACGGGCGAAAAAATCTTCGAAGTGAAAGCCCTGACGAAGAAGAAGGTCTTCCAGAATATCTCCTTCGATCTGCACGAGCGCGAGATTCTGGGAATCGTAGGTCTGGCTGGCTGTGGCAAGAATGAGCTTATCAGAGCGCTTTACGGCATCGAAAGCTCCGACCAGGGTGACATATACGTCAAGAAGAAGAAGGCGATCATTCGGGATGTCAAGGATGCGATCGCGCTCAAGATTGCCTTTCTCGCTGCTGACCGCAAGACTGAAGGCATATTCGACATTAAGAGTGTCGCCTGGAACATAACGATCGCTTCCCTGGATTTGATTTCTCAAAGCACCTGGCTGTCCAACCAGAAGGAGAACCAGTTGGTAGATGCCTACGTGGACAAGCTGAAGATCAAGGCGAATTCGTCCGCTCAGACTATATCAAGCTTGAGTGGCGGTAATCAGCAGAAGGTGCTGCTGGCGCGCTGGCTTCTGACGGATCCGGAGATCCTACTGCTTGAAGATCCCACACGTGGAATTGATGTCAACGTCAAGACTGAGGTCTATAAACTGATCACTGAGTTCGTCAAAGATGGGCGCGGGGTGATCATGGTTTCCTCCGATGAAGAAGAAGTGGTGGGGATCTGCGATCGGGTGATCATCATGCGCGACGGCGAGATTTCTACCATTGCAAACGCAGCCGAGACAAGTGTCGAACAAATAAAGAAGTATTCGCAAAAAGACGGGTGAAGTGGCCACGATGCCGAAAAATGCCCTGTACCAATCCAACAGAAAGAACATATTCAAGTCCATCCTTTCCATTCCCGGGATCGGAGTAATTCTGGCCTTTGTGGTGCTGGCAACGTACCTTACCTTGTCAAGCCCCAACTTCCTAACGACCTCAAATATCATGATTGTCGTAAGGCAGGCGGTCTTTGTGGCGCTGATGGGTATCGGCATGACTTTCATTATCGCAGAAGGCGGCATTGACCTCTCAGTAGGCGCCACGTTAGGAATCACAGGAATCATGGTGGCAGCCCTAATCATGGGCGGCATGAACATCTACCTGGCGATCATCCTTACCCTGCTCTTCGGGATTGTGATTGGACTGATCAATGGCCTGTTCATCACCCAACTGCACATGCCCGACTTTATCGCCACTCTCGGCACCCTGAGCATTATGCGCGGATTGATCCTGCTGTATACGAACGGCGTGCCGATCTATGGACTGCGGTTTCCCGAATTTCAGTGGTTTGCCCAGGGATTCGTCGGCCCTATCCCCGTTCCCATTCTGATTCTGGCCCTTCTTTTCCTGATCTCTTTGTATCTCATGCAAAAGACGAAACTTGGTCGTTATACCTTAGCGATCGGTACCAACAAAGAAGCCGCTCGTCTGGTGGGCATTAACATCAATCGGATCAAACTGGTGATATTCGCCATCACCGGCTTTCTGAGTGCCATGGCTGGCATACTCCTAACTTCACGCACCGAGGCAGCCGTCCCCACAGCGGGCCAAGGTTACGAATTAGATGTCATTGCAGCGGTAGTGATCGGCGGCACGAGCATGACTGGCGGAAGGGCCAACCTAACCGGCACCATCATTGGCGCCATACTGATGACCACGATACGCAATGGCCTGAACCTGCTGGGAATCAATGCGCTGATGCACCAGGTTGTAATCGGCATCTTCATTCTGATCGCCGTAGGTATTGATAGCCGCATTTCACAGAATAGATAGCGGTCCGCACTAGTGTGATAAAGATAGGGAATCGCAAATGAACGATCTGGAGATCATTGACGCACACGCACACATCTTCAAGCGCATCTATGGGTTCGGACGAAGAGGAGAATCAACGCCGATTGGGAACGGCGTTGTAAGCTGGGCCAACGGCGAGACCACCAAGCTGCTGCCCGACATGTATGGCGACGATTCCTTTCCTTATGAGCGGCTTCTGACGGCGATGGACGAAGCCGGTGTCTCGAAGGCAGTTCTCCTACAGGGTTCTTACTACGGCTTCGCCAACGAATATGTCTACGAAGCTCAAAGCAAGTATCCCGAGCGATTTGTTGGTATGGGCACCTTTGACCCGTATTTTCTCGAAGCTGACAGCATAATGGTGCGTCTGATCGAGGAATTCCACTTCCGCGGCTTCAAATTCGAAATGAGTTCCTCTAATGGCCTGATGGGCTATCACCCAGATTTCCGTATTGATGGCGACCTCATGCAGCCGGTTTTCCGTTACTGTACGGAGCATGGATTGACCATTTGCCTCGATCTGGGCACCTTCGAAGAGCCAAGCTTTCAGGTGAAGGGTGTTGGGCTCATGGCGAAGGAATACCCTGATATCCAGTTCGTCGTCGAGCATCTTTTCTTTCCGCGCCAGGATCATTTCAAAGAAGTTCGCGAGAATCTCGCTCTGCTGAGCGAGACTACAAACGTAAATTTTTCGCTCGCGACCGTGCCGTTCAGTACCTGGCCCGAGGTTTACCCCTTTCCTTCGGCGTGCCGATACCTGGCTTTGGCCAAAGAGGTGGTAGGAACGGAGCGCCTGCTGTGGGGTACCGACATTCCCTCGGTGGTGGTGCATTCGCCCTACCGTGACTTGGCGCAGTACATTATCGAGAGCGGCGTTTTAACTCGCACCGAACTGGATCAGGTCTTTTCCTCTAACGCTCGCCGAGTTTTCCGGATATAAGAACCCGGTTTTTGGCGTAGCGGAGAGACTTGAAGTCCATCTCCGCCCTTTCCGGTCAGCTGGCTATCCGTATGAACAGCAATAATCCACAGTCCCCTTGAGTTTCAGCTTGAAGGAGGAGTTGACGGGCACTTCAAAGGATTGCCCGGCCTTGAAGGTCTGCCAATCTCCTTGATCTGGCAGGAGCACATCCATTTCACCGTTGAGCATTTCCATCAGCTCGCGGGAGCCGGTGTTGAATTCGTATTCGCCGGGCATCATAAAGCCGAGTGTCTTGCGCGTGCCGTCGGCGAACAGGACGGTCCGACTGGTGACCTTCCCATCGAAATAGACGTTGGCTTTCTTGATGATCGTGACATTCTCGAACCGATCCGACATGGATTCCTCCGTTCAAATAGTGGGGGTTGTGCTTGACGTCGCGATGACCCCGTCATCTGCGCGGTCATCCAGCGCGGCCAGGAACGCGCCCACGAAGGCGTATGCACGTCCCAGCACTTCGGGGTCCATCTTGTCAAAGGTGTCTTCCACCTGGTGCCAGTAGGGCAGGTCACCGGCCCGCGTCTGGCCGCCGATCGTCAGGGCCGGGATGCCGAGGCGCAGCGCATCGGCCATTTCAGTGTTGCCGCCGCTGATCTGGGCGGGATAGGCGTCCAACTCGGGGTGTTGGGCGGCGATGGTCTCAGCCAGGCGCACCAGGCCCGGGTCGGCGTGAAACGGGACGACGATCCCCTCTTTGGTGATCCACGACGGGCCGGCGCACCCCAACATCTCGAACGCCACCACTGCCGGCCGCAGCAACTCGGCGCGGTGGCGACGGAAGAAGTCGATGGCCCCGTAATGCTGCACCTCCTCGCAGCCCGTACACGCCGAGCCAGACCCGCGTGTGCTGCAATGGCCGGCTGATCAACGCCTCAGCCAGTGTGAGCACCAGGCCGACCGCGGACGCGTTATCGTTGGCGCCTGCGGTAAAGGGTGTTCGCTCCGCCTGGATGCACAGCGCCATCAGCAGCACCGCGCAAAGGGCGCAGGGCACGGTCGCGGGCCAAATCCACCGCCACCCGGTGAAAGCGCCCAGCACGTAGAGCAGCACCTGCGCGGCGAAAACCACGAACGCGACCGTAGTGAATGCCTTGTAGGCGCCGACCCAGCGCGGGGTGGAGAAGACCAGGGGGGTGCGCTGCGTGTCGATGTGGCCGATCAGCACCAGATCCTGGCGGTGTTCGGCTGCCGGCGGAACGACTGCCACCACGTTCTGGCTGGGGCCTTTCGCCACGATGCGGCGGAGCGGGTTGTCGATGAAACTCAGTTCCAGGAGGTCGGAGGCCAGGGCGGCAAATGAGATGACCGCGGCCACCGCAGCGCTGGCCGGGCCGGCCAGCGGGTACAGGGCAAATGCCAGCAACATGCCGCTGGCAGCCAGCAGGTGCGGCTGGAAGATCGAGCGCGCGCTGGTGAAGCCCTCCACCTGGGGCGCCAGGCCGAGCCGGCGGAAGGTCTCCGCACAGTACGCCGCGCCGCGCCGTTCCCCCTCGGTGGTGGGACCGCGCGGGCCGATATCCACCGCCAGCGCCCGAATGTGGGCGAGCCATCTCTGTACGTAGATATTCATGCCGGCTTCTCCTTCCCGCCCAGCGCCTTCCGGAAGAAGCCGACCAGCCGCTGCTCGAACTCCTCGGGATAGACCGCCGGCGTCTGCAGGTGCTCGCCGTTCTCCGGGAACCAGCCTGTCACGTCGGCGCCGGCCTCTTTTGCCGCAGCAGCCAACTGCTCGCCCTGGCTGACGTCGACTCGGGTGTCGGCGCGGGTGTGCACGATGTACACGGGGCGGCCTGCTGCCTTGCGAATCGAGTCCAGCGGGTTGTGGCCGAAGAGGTTGGCGCCTGTCACCACGCTGCCCACGATGAGCGCCCCAGGCGCCAGGAAGGTCGGATAGCCGTTGCGCGCCAGCTCGGCAGCAATCACCTGTTGCAGATTGCCGGCGGTGGACTGCAGGAACAACGCGGCCACGCGCGGCTCTTCGCTGAAGGCATAGCTACCGCTCATCCCGCCCAGCGAATTGGCGAGGATGCCGATTCGCTTGGGATCGAAACCCTTCTCGTTAACCAGCCAGTCCCAGGCGCCGAGCACGTCCCGGTACTCCACGTTGCCGATGGTCGAGCGGCCATCCTCGAAGGTAGAGTCGCCGATGTCCCGCAGGTCGATCAGCAGCACGTTGAAACCGTTGCGCCACAGCATTCCGGCCGGCACGAGGACGTCGATGGCACCCTTGCAGCCGCCGAGCCCGTGCACCAGGATCACTGCAGGCGCGGCCGGGTCCTTCGGGATCCACCAGCCGGCGATCTCGATGCCGGGGTCACGACTGGGGAACTTCACCGTTTCGTAGGGCGACATGTAGTACTGCGAGACATCGAAGCCTGTCGGCCATTTGGGGTGCAGCGCGAAGTTGTCGGGGTGGTTGGCCAGGTATTCGTCGCAGGAGCCCTTGACGTTCCCCAGCTTGTCGTAGATGACGTACCCCATGCCGAAGTACCCAACGATCAGCAGGACGACGAGCGCGATTCCGATGCCGATCAGGACCTTGTGCCAGGTTTTCATCTTGCACCTCCGAGAGATCGTCACAACATCCCGAGTAATTCAGCCTGTCGCAGTCCGGCTCATCGTTTCCCCACGGGTATTGGCGCCCGTCGGTCCCGCGCGCCGCCTTTTCCCACTCTGCATGGATTCGCCGCGAAACGGCGGTTCACGCACCTCGCCCCGGCCCCGCCGAAGCGAGGCCGGGAAGGTCGTGACAGCGGGATGCGTTGGTCTACTGTACTTTCGGCCCGGTTGAGTTCACCTGGCCGGCCAGGCCTCCAAGAAGGCCACCAGCAGCCGGGCGCTGTTGTTGGCCGCAAGCCGGAAGAACACGCCGATTTCGTTCTCGCCGGGTCCACCGCCGGCCAGATCCGACAGCGAGCGGAAGATGAGGAACGGCACCGCGTTCACTGTGGCCACGTGCGCCACGGCAGCGCTCTCCATGTCCAGCGCGTCGGTATGCCACGTGCTCCAGGCATAATCCCGTGCGCAGCCGCTCGGATTCTGGCGCTTGCCCCAGGTTAACAGCTTGATCATACCACAGCGTGTCAGGGGTAGCGCTGCACAGTCACCCGATATGCGCGATGTATGCTGCAGGATCTGCGTAGGCCCCGTAGGTCAAGCAGGTGTCGCGGTACAGAGCGTAGTGTTTGAGGGGCACGTCCGGCCCAATGGAAGCAGAGCCAATGATGACGCCGCCTGCGCGACCGATGTCTATTATGTCGCAAGCCTCGGCCTTGATCTGCCGCAGCGGACCTTGGATCAACGTCCCCGTGTTGTCCATGCCACCGGCCATGATGAGGCGCGGGTATTTCTTGTGCAGATCGACCACCCGCATGTTGGCCCGTGGTTCCACCGGATTGATTCCGTCGATGCCGGCATCGATCAACATGTCGAGGAGAAGACGAATATCCCCATCCGAGTGAAAAAAGACATAACTGGCGCCGGCCCGTTTGAAGGCTTGCACCATGCAGCGGTAGGCCGGCAGGAAGATGTGCTCGAATGCACGTGGACTGCACATGGGGCCGCCGTTGAAAGCCACGTCATCGAATATCCAGATACCCGTGTCGTATAGACCCCAACGCCGTATCTGCTCGATGCCCACCGCCACCAGGTGTTCCGCCACCCTGTCAGCCAGTGCCCGAGCCCGAGCTGGATCGAGGGCGATTTCCGTCAGAAACTCCACTTCGCCTCTGAGAAAAGTAGAGCGCAGGTAGGGCCCGCCGGTTTTGCCGAAGAGACACGCTCGCCGCTTCGTTTCCTGGAGCGCGTTTTGAACCGCCGCCTGATTGCCGATCTGGCACACGGCTGGCTCGTTGAGTAAGCTCTCTGACTCAACATTCAGAAATCGACTGTCAAGATCAGGCAGTTCGAAATGGAGGTTATCCAGGTCTGTGTGTTCGGTGACGGGTGACGCCAAGGTTTCGTAGAAGAAAGCACCCTCACGCTTTCGGATGACCCGTCCCCAACGATCCACCTCGTAGGTCCAGGTTCCATCGTCGCGGCAAGCGGCGTGCTCGGCTGGGGTAGGTGCCTTCGTTCGGGCACCAGACTACTACATCACTCAGTGACTGCAATGGTCCAAGACTTGCTTGCCAGTCGCCAGGATACTCCCAGAAGCTCTCGATCGTCGGAATCCTATCCGGTAGCTCAAAAGCACACGCGGCTAGCACGCGTTCGTGCGAGTTCATCGCGCATCCTCCTTACTCATCACATACCGAGGGCCTGTGTTGCATCGTTGGCCACGTAGACCGAGACCACTCTTACACTGACGGTATGAACGAAAGGACTCTCCTAAAGCGTGTTCAACGCCCAGATACCAGCCAGCACCAGCAGCGCGCTGATGACGATGGTCGGGGTTAGGATCTCGCCCAGAAATAGGATGCCAATGGTGGCAGAGAATAACGGCGTCGCGATGCTGGCAAACCCACCCAGGGTCGCGCTATGTTTCTTGACCATATAGAACAGCAGCCAGAAGCCAAGCACCGGCGCGCATAGCGCCGAAACGATCGTGGCTTCCCACGCCTGCCAGGAATATGTCGTCAGCATGGGGAGGTCGCCGGTTGCCAACCCAAGCAGGAGGAATGCGGGCAGACAGGCGAAGACCTGACCCGCAGCCAGAGCAGTCGTGTCCACTTGGCGCACGCGAATACGGGTATAGATCACCGCGAAAGCTGAGGCCAACGAGGCCAGGATGATCAATATTTGCCCAATCCAGCCTTGGTCGTTCGCCACCCTGAGCCCGTTCGCGTTGCTCACCACCAAGAGGACGGTGCCCGAAACGGCCAGAGCCGCGCCCGCGATTCTTGGTTGGCCGTAGTCGCTCGTCTGGGAGCATGAAGTGCGCAAGCACGATAGTCATCGCCGGTGTCACGTTGAATAGCACCGACGCCAGCGAACTCGAAATGTAGTGCAGGGAAACCGCCAGGAGGACGAACGGCAACCCGATGTTGCCCATGCCAATGATGAGCAGGTCGAACGCCATCCGCGGCTGCCAGCGCATGGGCGGTCGCACGAAAAGGAGGACAACAAAGAAGGTTATGGAGGCGATGGCAAGGCGTAGGATTGTCAAGGGCACAGGGGGAATGACGCGGGATGCCACGCCGACGCTGGCGATGGCAATGCCGTAAAGCAGTCCCGAAGCGAGGATCAGAGTCAACTTCTCCCCGAGGCCGCAACTCCGGCCCACCGAGCCACTGGGGGCGGACGCGGTCAAGCTGCCATCTCCTCAAAGAAAAAAGGAAGATGCGGCAGAAAAGCCGGTCTTGCTGTAGGGCACGGGTTCGAGCATTGTCAGGCTAGTGTATCGGCGGCTCTAGCCGCGATGCGCTCCAGTTCCGCAATCTGATCTGACTCGAGGTAGTGTGGTCCCTGGTCTTTGTCCAGGATCGCGCGTACGTGCTTCTTGGCGCGCGCTAGCATGCCTTTATCCTTTGACCAACCACTCGATGGGCCACGGTCGAAGAGGCGGGGCACGTACAGCGTATCCCGCATGTGCCTGACCGACTCCGGTTCCGCCAGAAAACTGCCGCCAATTCCCACCCGTTTGATCAAATCCATCTCGATATGATCGGGATTTACGACAAATCCACGTGCGAGCTGCTCCAGATTCTTACACAACTCATAGTCGATCACCATTTGGGCCAGGCTTGCCACCCCGCTCACGGCCAGGCATCCTAGTCCCGCAGACAACAGACGGCTGCCCGCCAAGACCGCAGTCGTGGCCTTGAAGCTCTTGTCGATACCTGCCTGGATGTCAGGCAACTTGGCGTCAGTGCCCAGGGCATAGGGAAACATAGGCTCAGGCGCGCCGTAGTAGCGCTGCAGTTCCATGCAGGCCAGAAACAGCAGAACTGCCTCCGGGTTGCCCTGGCTGGCCGACAATTCCTGTACGTCCAAGAGGGCAGGTCCTCCGCCGTAGCCCGAGACCCGGCCCTGCAACGCCCAGTTCATGACGTTGCACGCAAGTACTTCGGCTGTCTGCATGGCGAGGTAACCGGCCAGGGTAAACGGTGTCGATGCGCCCAGGATCGGCATCACACCGCCCACCCCGAATCCATATTCAAGGCCAAAGTCCTTCAATTGGAAGATAATCTCAAAGCCGTGTTGCCCATAGATCAACGGCGGAGTGGCGAAGGCCCAGGAGCAGAAAGGCGGCGCTTTCTTGAGCGCATCCCGCGAGCCACAGATCACCTCACCTGCCTCCAGGAAATACGGCACCGTTTGAGGGCTGTAGATTTCTACGAAATCCGAGTAGGGGTGGTTTTCGGCCACGGTGATCATCGCATACAGGTCGCGCACCATCGCCGGGTGTTCCTGGGGCAAGAAGACCGGATGACCGGTCACGACACCGGGGAGGTTGTCCGCGAGGCGACAAGCTTGGGCAAGATCCGAGACGCGTCGCGGGACGAAGCGTGTCGGTGTCAAGGTCATGCGCCGTCGTGGCTTGGCCAGTCGCGACCGGCACAACCCGGGCGTCTTTTGGAATCCGGCTCAGATTGATAGGTAGGGTGCCGGTGTAGCCCTGAGTCTGGTAGGCCGGATCGCGCATCTTGTCGACAACAAACTCGACGAGCGCAGGCGGGAACTTGACTAGATGGCCATCCACCGAACATCCGAAGTCAGAGAGCAGGGCGCACATGCGAGGGTGATCGACACGTGTGCCGACGTCGCAGAGGATTTCGGTGGCCGAGCCGTGAATGCGATCGAGATCGTCCGGCTCTAAAACCTGAATAAATGATCTGAACACGGAACACACCCCTCCAAACCAGCCAATGCGTGCGACGAGCCGCGTTCAGCGACGAACCCCGGCGGCGTTCGCTGCGATTCCGTCAGGAGTTTCTATGGCTAACCTTTGAGTCCTGTCATCGTCATGCCCTCGATAATGAACTCCTGGAAGATCACGAAGATCACGATCATGGGAATGATGCTGAGAAAGGCAGCGGCGGTGACCAATGCGTACGAGGTCCACCACATTCCGGTGTAGTTGGCCAATCCGAGAATCACTGTCTTCATCTCATCGGCTCGAACGATGACCAAGGGCCACAGGAATTCATTCCATGTCCAGATGAATTTGACCGTGCCGAGCGTCGCCAGGCCGGGCACGGCAAGCGGCAACACGATCTTGGTGAAGATGCCCAACTCGGAGTGGCCGTCCACTCGGGCAGCATCGATGTAATCGTTCGGGATGGAATCGATGAACTGGCGCATGATAAAGACCCCGAAAGCACTGAGTAAGTCCGGTCCCGCCAGGCCAAGGTACGTGTCAGTGAGCCCGAATCGATTGAATATCAGATAGAGTGGAAGGACGACCACCTCGAAGGGCACCATTAGCACAGCCAGGACGAAGACGAAGAATAGCGCTTCCTTGCCTGGGAAGCTGAACTTAGAGAAGGCATATCCGGCAAGGGATGAGAAGAAGAGGCTGCTCACTGTGGCGGCTATGGTGACGATGAAGCTGTTGACAAAGAATCGCCCGAAGGCTTGCCGCGCGAAAACCTCCTGATAGTTTCCAAGGTACGGGAACTGATCGGGCAGCCAGGTGATTGGCAACCGGAGCACTTCGTAGTCGTGCTTCAGCGATGTCAGCACCATCCACACAAAGGGTAGCGCCATAATGGCAGACCCAAGCACGATAACTGCCCACGGCACGATCTTCGCGATGGTACTGCCGCGCCAAATAGGACGGCGCGCCGATTTGAAGGCGGATCGATTCCCAGTGTGCACAGCCATGTTTCTATCTCCCACCCTCAATATTCCACCGGGCGGCGCACTACTCGCCACTGCAGTACCGTAGAGCCCAAGATGAGGAAGAATAGGAACAGGGCCGCCACAACGGCCTGATCCATCTTGTTCCAGGTAAAGGCGAGATCGTAAATGTGAAAGACAGCGACTCGGCTGGCATTAGCCGGCCCGCCTCCGGTCGCAACGTAGGGTAGATCGAAGATCTTCAGACCATTGATGACCTCGAAGATTGCAACGAGGACGATTTGTGCGTTGAGCAGTGGCAGCGTGATATGTCGAAAACGGTCCCATGCGCCCGCGCCGTCAAGCTTGGCAGCTTCGTAGTATTGCTCGGGGATCGACTGAAGGCCCGCGACAAAGATGATCATGTCGAAACCAAGTCGTGACCAGACATTCATGACTGCCAAGCTGGGCAACACCAGCTTTGGGTCGGCCAACCAGTTCTGGGCGGGAACGCCAAACCAACCTATGAACTCGTTGATGAGGCCATTCTGCGGGTCGTATAGCCACCGCCATACAAAGGCCACCGCAACCGCGGACGTGACCACCGGCAAGAAGTAGATGGCGCGAAAGAAGGAACGGACGCCACTGCGCACGCTGTTGGTGAACACCAGGGATATCACGAGCGACAGGATCATGGTTGCGGGCACGCTCAGCAGGAGGAGGTAGAGCGTTCGCCACATACTTGACCAGAAGAGCTGGTCTCGCAGCACCGCCTGATAGGCCCTGAGGCCCTCGAAGGTCGATGCCCCGGCAAACGAGAACTTGTGGACGGTCAGGTAAAGGCCGTACCCTGCCGGCCAGATGAAAGTGATCAGGGAGAAAAGGATGCAAGGCAAAGCAAACAGGTAGCCCGTTCGGACATGGCGGTCGCGAATGGTCTTGCCGCGCAAGATATTGAAAACGGAAATCATCATCCTGGTCATTTGCAGCTCCATGCCGTATGAACGGCGCTTTGCTCAGGCCCCTCTCTCACGAAGGGGCGAGAAGGGGCCTGAGTGCTGTGTCCTGACTCGTTCGCGCAGAGAGCGGAATCGCTAGGGCTGCTTGATCAGGATGTCGTTCGTGTCGGAGACCGCGTCATTTAATGCCTTGTCGGCGTCCTTGATGCCAAACAGCACCTCACTCACAGCCTGCCCGACACGGAAGGAGATTTCGTTGATGTAGGGATGGCCGTAGTAGGGCGCCGGCGGATTGCTCATGGTGGCCTTTTCGGCCTCAATGTCGGGGCGCTGGGTGAGATACGGATCCTTGTCGAACAGCGCCTTATGCGTGGGCAGCGTGCCGATCGCCTTTGCCAGTTCGAGCGAATACTGTTCGTTCGTGGTGACGAATTTCAGCCAATCCCAGGCCAGATCCTTGTTGGGGCTGAATTTGTAGACCATCAAGGAGTCCTGGAACAGGATGCTGTAACCGGCGCGCGCTTTTTGGCTGGGCAGCGAAGCCACGGCGTACTTCACGTCGGGGCAGTTGTCACGGATCAATCCGACCATGTAGGCCTCGCGGAAGATCATCGCGGCCTTCTTTTGGCAGAAGGCTTCCTCAGGCCGGCCGATCTTCAAGCTGGCGACCTTGTACTTGTTCACCAGGTCACCATAGAACTGCAGCGACGCGATGGACTCAGGGCTGTTGATGAAACCGTCCGCCGTAGATTCATCGGGGGCATAGAGCTGGCCGCCAAAGGCATGCAGGAATGGCAGCCATTTGTCGGCGATGCCCTTGGCATTGCCGTGATACCGTACTGCGAAGCCAGCCACCGTGACCTCGCCGTTGGCATCCGTCTGGGTCAGTTTCTGAGCATAGGACAACAGATCGTCCATCGTCTTGGGCGGATTGTTGGGATCGAGACCCGCCGCCGTGAACATGTCCGTGTTGTAGTAGAGCATCATGCCCAGGTCGGTCTCGATGGGGAAGCCGTAGTATTCGCCCTTGTACTTGAGGTAATCCTTGATATTGTCGACGACCTCTTGATCCCAGAGTGCTGCCACATCTGCGGGTGCAGGGTCAGCCACCCCAAGACCTCCGGCAAAGTAAGGCACCTTCCCGGTCCAAATATCTGGGGCGTTTTTCCGACCGGCGAACGTGGAGACGTACTTCGCATCGCTGCCGTCGTATGGAATCGACACGAAGTCAATCGTCACGTTGGGATGGGTCTTCTGCCATTCTTTGGTCTTCTCCTCCCAGAACGGGATCAGTGCGGGGTACTCGCCCGGCAGATGGGACCATACAGTTAGCTTAACCGCACCCCGGGGCTCAGGGGTGGCGGTGACCACCTTCTCCACCTCCACCTGCTTCTCTACGGCCTTTTCCACCACGACGGTTTCCTTGATCACCTGGGGGGCTGCTGGAGCGGCGCATCCGACGACGACGCTGCTGATCACCCCAATCACGATGACCAAAATGCACCAGTTGCGTTTCATAGTTTTCCTCCTTTGGGCCTTCAGTAGTGAGAGAGTTCGGCATCCGTCTGGATCGCTTGAAGGGCCGAAGCGGCCCGGCCCGGTTTCGCATTAGCCTTCTCCCATCATCACCTCCTTCTCATGTGGCTGACTCGTCGATCAGTCGCTCAAAGTAGTCCCGGGCTTTGCGTGCCTCGTCAACGATGTTCGGGACGCCAGAGATATCAACGACAATAGTACCATCAAAGCCCGCAACTCTCAGGCTGCGCATCACTGCCCGGAAGTCAATGATGCCCTTGCCCGGCGCGTAGTGGTAGGCCATGGTGCCGTCGTTGTCCGAGAAATGAACCAGCTTGATCAGCCTACCCAGTTTCGGTATTACCAGGGCGAGGTACTCCTTGCCCGCATGCACGTGCGCGACATCCAGGATCACGCCCGAGTTCTTGGCCCCTGATTCCCTGATCAGGTTGATCAAGGCATCGGTAGAACTGAAGACGTCGTTGGCGCGCGTCTCGATGATCAGGTCCAACCCTTTGGCAGCAGCGATTTCGGCGCAGCGGCGAAAAACATCGACAGCGTTCTCCCAAAAGGCCGACCAGGAAAAGTCGTCGCTGACTGAAACCGCAGTGGGCGGGCCGCCCACGTACAGCTCGGTGCCCTGCGGCCGGATCTCGGGGGGCATGTAGCCGCAGATGGAAACGAGCGGCGAGCCCAAGGCTGCTATCAGGTCAGTCAGGCCATCAAAATCACCCAACGCTTGGGCCTTGATCAGCGGGTCCAGGCTGAATAGCTTCTCCTCCACAGCCATGACTGAAGGCACAGTCATGTCGTATTGTTGGAGAATGGCCCGCATCTCAGGGAGATCACGTCGGTGCGCGGGCAGGAGCTCGTCATAGAGTTCCAGCTCGATCGCCTTGAAGCCAGCCTGGCCGACCAACACCATGCCCTTCAGATGGTCGGGCGGCGAGGGTGGCAAGCCGAACAGGGTGATGGGAATCGTATAGCCGCAAGCAATCTGCATGGTGCCGTCTCCATTTCGGGGATGTCTTCGTCGACACACGAAGTATTTAGCGCATGGGTCGATCTCCGCGACCAGATAGCCTTGTTATCCCATGGTATCGCCGGTGATGATCGGCAGCACCTCGGCACTTTGGCGCAAAATGCCGATCTTCAGTCCCGGATTCGTCGCCAGCCGGTTCGCCAAGGCGCTATTCAAATCGTCGGGCCAGACGTGACCAAAACCGAGGCTCGCGCACAGCTCCGGCGTTAGTCCCTCTGTGACAACCGTAATCCGCATCATCTCTTTGATATCGTTGATCATGATGGCTTCGGCGCCGGTCAAGGGATCCGGCATCTGGCCCGAGTGGAACAACTGCCATATTTCCGAGTTGGCCATCTTGCCGACGTAGTTGGCCAGTTCCGGGTGCGTTGGTGCGATCCCCTCCAGGCAGCCAGAAACGAGGAGAATCTCTCCGCCTTCGCGTGTTGCCGGCTGAGCCGACGTGATACCCTTGTCACCCTGAAAGAAATCGAAATCCACAGGAGAAGTCGAACTGATAGTTACGTCAGCGCGCTCGGGTATGGGAAGGCCATAAACCCGCCTGGACTGCTCAATGGCGGCCCGATGGGCCGCGATGAAATGGCCGGAAACGGCATTCACCAGTTCACCATCACGATTCAGAATGACGTTAAGAATGAAGTCGAGGCCGATTCTTTCCGCGAAGTCCTCCATCTCTCGGCGCATCTCAGTGTCCACGGTGCCCAGCCCCGGGTCCTTAGACCCCAGGTAGTGCATCTGGGCCACGGTCTCTTCGCCGGCGACACCAGGCAGCACGATTTTGGCGCCGGCGCTCCATCCGGTCGGGTGATGTGGGATCACGTTGCCGATAGCGATTCGAAAATCAGCTTCTACGACGTGACGATTCACAAGGATGCGCGTCCCGCGCCGAGTCACGCCGTACTCGCGCAAGCTCCCTGGGTCTTTGTAATGATGTTTGAGGATCCTGATCCGAGATATCACCTCCCTCCCGTACTTCTCCGCAATTTCGGCGTCGGTCATCAGGCGATGGGTGCCAGAAGCGATCAATACCTGGATATCTGTGTCGGGAATGCCAAGGTGGTTCAGGGAGTTTAGCAGGATCGGGATGATGCGGCTAACGGGTGTGATCCTGGTGTTGTCATCAGCGATGAGGATGACTTTCTGGCCCGGATGCACCATCTCCGCCAGGGGGGGTGTTCCGATGGGCGCCGCGAGGGCCGCATGGAGCGTCCCCTCGAAGTCCGGCGCCGGTGGTACCGCGAGCGGCGCCACGTCAAAGATCAAGTTCTTGTCCGGAATGGTGACGTCAAGCTGCCGGCGGACATAGGGGATTCTCAGGCTCGCCATCTCACTGCCTCCGATGTGCATCTGACAAGTGCTGGACGGCCACCCAAATCGACCGGCCGAGACACGATCATGTGAATTCAACAGACATCAGTCTGGGTGCGGGCGGTAATACCAACACTGGAAAAGGCAATCTGTCCGTTGACAGAAGAGCTTGAATCAGCTACAATGCGGTTGATAAATTGTTAGATTGTCCAACAATCCAACACCAAAATGCTATCACCATTGCGATCGTCTGTCAAGCGTCAGAACGCGATCGTGACTCGTGAGTGCAGGTAGGTGGCCCAAGCAGTTCGGCATCAAACACGACGCGGAGATGTCATGTACCAACGTGATTTCCCACTAGCTTCGGATGAGGAGATGATAGATCTACTCGCCGCGCCAGTCGAATCCTTGTCGTTGGTGACCGAGATCGCTGAACGCATCCGTCAGTCTGTCATCAACGGCACTCTGAAGCCCGGCGACGTGATCAACGAGTCCCAGTTGACGGAGCGCCTTGGTGTTGCCCGAGGTACGCTGCGTGAGGCGGTGCGGAGTCTCATTGGCGAAGGACTCCTGGAAAAGCTGCCGAATCGCGCTTCGCGAGTCCGCCGACTCACTGCCGACACGGCGTGGGAGATCATCACGGCCCGGGCCCTAATTGAGGGGTTTGGCGCCAGAGTGTTGGCGGAACGGATCACGCCGGAAAAACTGCGGCGCTTGAATTGGGTCTGGGAGCAAATGAACGATGCCGCGCGTATTCAGGATTATTCGAGGTTCGTGCATTGGGACTTCATGCTACACCGCACCATCATGGAATTGTCGGGGCACGGTGTGTTGTTTGAGAGTTGGATCAAAATGAGCGCCTGGATTCGTCTGATGTTCGCTCTGGAGCAGTACCTGCCTGAAGAGATGTTGGAAAATGCGCTGAACCACAGAGGAATTGTCGATGCGATTGCCACCGGCGACCCCGATGACGCCGAAGCCAGGCTGAAGGCTGACCTGTTGAAGCAATCTGAACTTGAACGTCATGCTGGCTTCGCAGAGAACCTCACCACATCGCAGCGGAGATT
The DNA here is from genome assembly GCA_963774265.1 of uncultured Chloroflexia bacterium. Classification (GTDB taxonomy): domain Bacteria; phylum Chloroflexota; class Anaerolineae; order CG2-30-64-16; family CG2-30-64-16; genus JALOOB01. The sequence goes on from CAVZDU010000002.1 coordinate 712,132, forward strand.
CGCCTAGCCGTTCGGAATCGCGGCCAGTGATGGTTACCTGGCGAGTCTCTTATCTCTGCAGCGGGTGAAGCTCAGATGCAATCCGGAGCGCTCCGACACGGTCGAGAGGTGGGGCATTGAACGGGAGACAACGGATGCTCACCGCGCTGTCGCACCAGGAGGCTGATCGTGTGCCAGTGGGCGAGTTCGGTATCGATGGTTCGATTGTCGAGCAAGTGCTCGGTCATCCCACTTATTACCGAGCGAAGGCACGTGAACGTGCAGCCATTTGGTCTGGCCTGCGTGAGGAGGTGGTGCGCAGCCAACAAGAGGATCTTGTGGCTCTCATACGCGTGCTGGACTTGGACTTTGTCCCTGTCTTCCTCACCTACAGCGCCGCGGCAGACTACCGCCCGCGTCGAAGACTTGACGCTGCCACTTGGGAAGATGACGAAGGAAATATCTGGAAAACGACCGAGGAGTCGGGTGATGCCATCTGCGTGCAGCCGTCTCCGATCACAGATGAGAAGCTCGAGCGCATGATGAACGAGCCGCTGGAGATCGATGAATCGCAGCTCGATCTTGCGCGCCACGTGGTGCAAGAGCTAGGCGGCACCCATTTCATCGTCGGGCGCGGCTGGCATTCGCCGGCAAGTTCCACGGACGGATCGTTTCCCGAGCCCGGTGAAGGCCTTACGATCCGCATGGATGATTTCTCATACCTTTTGATTGACGATCCAGGGCGCGCTGACCTGCTGTTGCGCGCCTACACCAAGCGGGCCATCGAGTATAGCCGCGTGCTAATCGCTGCCGGTGTAGATGCGATCCTAATCAACGCCGACTACTGTCACAACAGCGGCCCGTGGATCTCTCCAGGCATGTTTGAGCGCTTCGTCCTACCTCGACTGCAGGAACAGGTGGCGGCGTGCCACGCGATGGGGGTGTTCGCCATCAAACACACGGACGGTTTGACGTGGAAGCTGCTTGACATGATGGTGGACGCCGGAGTGGACGCTCTGCATGGCATCCAGCCGAGTATCGGAATGGACATTCGCAGATTGAAGGAGCGCTACGGCAGACAGATCACCCTCTTTGGCGCGGTGGAATGTGACACCCTCGTTGCCGGAACGGTGCAGGATATCGAGCGTGAGGTCATGCATTGCTTGCGACATGGCGCACCAGGAGGCGGATATGTTCTATCCTCCAGCAATTCGATCCAGGCCGGCAGCCGCTACGAGAACTACCTGGCCATGCTGCGCACCGGGCAGGCGCTGGGCCGCTATCCGCTCAGTTGGGTGAACGGTAGATAGTTGATCCGCAGTGGCTCTCCGAGAAGCGCGAACCGGCTCAAGTGGCAGATCACCACCCTGCAGGTCAGCCATCCCGCGGGCCAGGAGCATGCAACTGATCTCGGGGAAGTTCGGAGCCAGCCTGGAGGAAGATTGGCGGCACATCAAGGCGCGCTGGCTGTAGGTAACAAAAAACGGAACCCCCAGGCGGGTGCGCTCCGCAAAAGCGGGGAGAGCAGATCAACTGCCTTCCTGCCGTGCCTGGACTTACGTTCCGTTTCCAATAGTGAGTATAGCACAAACCCTCACTCTGTCAAGGATTTATCGAAAGCTAGAGGTACTGAAGCTGAACGGCTTGACCATTTCTGCTTTCTCAGCGGCGCGCGGCGGGCCCAGCCGTCGCTTGTGTTTGCGCTGCCTTCGGACCGGGTGGTCGCGACCGCAGGAGCGCCCAATACAGGACCATCTGTGCAGTCGAGCCGGCCAGAGTCGCAGCCACAGCCCAACCCCACGCCCACACTCCCCCCGTCAGCCCGACAAAGATAACTGCTGCGCCCGCGGATGCCCCGCCCAACACCGCCACTTGCAGTGCTAGCAGATATCCCACGCTCCAAGGCTTATACCTGGCCGGCACGGTTGTCGATCTCCAGCGGAAGGCCGTATCTAGCTTCAGCCCAGGCAAGTTGGCCTGGTAATAAGCCTTGATGTCGTTCATGGCTCTGACGCTCTCAAACCACGCCTCGCGCAGGCGAACCAATTGAAGCAGGGTCAAGATGCTTGCCAGGAATAGCACCACAAACAAGGCGGCGAAAGCCCAATACACGTGTGGCACCATCAGGTTCTGCACCTGGGCGCCAAGCAGCGCGGCGATGAACCCAACGAGGGTGACCAGGTAGAAGTTCGTCACGCGCGCCCGGTCCTCGTTGGCCTGGAAGGCAGTCTGGGAGATGTACCCAAACTCGGCGGTCAGGATGTCGTTGGGGTCGAGCGAGCTCGTTTCGCCTTGTTCTTTGGGCATACGCCGTCCTTTCGAGTGCGTCCGTAGTTATGTAAATCCCTTTCCCGGGTGTCCCAATCCGGCATATAGGCGGCCATGAAGCTCGCGAAGACCTTGCCGTGGTTGGGCGCGAGAAGGTGCACGAGTTCGTGGACGATGACAAACTCGCCCAGGCGCACCGGCATGGTGACCAATTCGCTGTTCAGGGTCAGCCGGCCCGCGGTGGACATGGAGGCCCACTTGGTCGTCATGGGACGAACAGACACCTGGCGCAGATGCACGCCGATTTTGGTGGCCCAATGCCGGGCCGCCCAGCGCAGGTCCTCGGCATCATACCATGTAGGGGCGGTCCCTCGCGGCCGCCCATCCTGGGCAGCAGGGGCGGTCCCTTGCGGCCGCCCATCCTGGGCAGTAGGGGCGGTCCCTTGCGGCCGCCCATCCTGGGCAGTAGGGGCGGTCCCTTGCGGCCGCCCATCCTGGGCAGTAGGGGCGGTCCCTTGCGGCCGCCCATCCTGGGCAGGTGCAAGACCTGCCCCTACAACATTGCTCATGCCCGCTCCAGCCTCAGCAGCGCGTTGGCCGCGGCGACCATCTTCGCTCCGCCCACGATAGGGATGAGCGCCTTGTATAGCTCGGCGCGGAGCGCGCCTTCCTGCTGGGTGTTCCAGCGGTAGTCCGGGAAGCGGCTGAAGAGGGCGTTGATGCCTTGGGCCTGGCCGGGTGCAACATCAGGCGCGACGGTCGCCAGCTCAGTGTAGATGGCGAAGGCGTTCTCGTCCAGGTCCAGGGTCCGGCGCTTGTCCTCCGCGGCGACGGTTTCCTGCACCAGCGCCTCGAAGCGTTTGAGCGCCTCCCGCGTGTCAATCTGGCGGTCCTCGTAGGCCTGGGCGACCGCCTGGGCGCGTTCACCGATGGAGAGAAGGTAGGGCTTGGCCCCGCCTTCGTCTTCGACCAGGCCGGCGAGCAGCTTGCGCAGATTGAGCACCTTCACCGTATCGGCCGCGCTGCTCTCCCGCAGGGCCGCGAGCTGCTGCTGGCCGATTTCGTAGACCACGGTGGGCGGCTCCAGCATCGCCGCTCTCCGTGTGCTGCTGGAGCAGTTCTTTCGTCTTGCCGGGTGAACTCCCGGTCCACGTAGACCCGGTCGCTGTACGCCTGGCGAACCCACGCATAGAGGACGGCCAGGCTGTTGTAGTCTTCGATGAACGGACGCAGGAAGGCGTCCGGGCTGAGGATGTCGTAGAGGCTCTGCAGTCTGCCGGAAGAACGTGAAGAACGCCTCGCGCTGCTCCTTGTCCTGCATGGCGACGACCGCACGCTCCTTGGCCTTGTCGTCCATGCCCCGCGTCAGCGGCAGGTAAGCCGCGGCCTGCTCGCGCATCATGGTCCTGAACAACTCGCGCAGCACGTCGAGGTTGCGGATGACCGAGGCCACCACGTCGGAGTCGAAGGCCAGCGCCTTCTCCAGCTTCTCGAAGATGCCCACGAAGTCGAGCACGAAGCCGTAGGGCTTGGCCTGGCCGTCATCGTCCTCGTAGGGCCGGTTGACGCGGGCGATGGCCTGAAGCAGCACGTGGTCGCGCATCGGCTTGTCCAGGTACATGCAGTAGAGGATGGGCGCGTCGAAGCCGGTGAGCAGCTTCTCGGTGACGATGAGGATCTTCGGCAGCGCCTCCTTGCGGGGAAGTCCTTGCGGACCTGCTTCTCCTGGTCCTCGGTGAGGTAGTAGCGCTTTGAGTGCCTCGATGTCGTTGGTGCCGGGCGAGTAGACGACGGTCGAGTAGCCAGGGGCAGGTAGCGGTCGAGCGCCTCCTTGTACAGGCGCACGCCTCGCGGTCCACGGCCACCAGGAACGCCTTGAAGCCCATCGGCTCGACGTTCGTGCGGAAGTGCTCGGCCACGAAGCGCGGCAATCCGGTCCACCCGCGCCGGGGCCTTCATCATCTCCTTGAGCTGCACCGCCCGCGTCGAGGACCGCGTTCAGCTCGTCCAGGTCGCTGACCCCCTCGGCCTCGCGCAGGTCGAGGAACTCCCGGTCCAGCGTCTCGCGGTCCACGCGCAGGTCGGTCGGCGCCAGCGCGTAGTGGAGCGGCACGGTCGTGCCGTCCGCGATGGACTCGGCGATGGAGTACTTGTCCAGGTAGCCCTGCGGGTCGTCGACGCCGAAGACCTTGAAGGTGCCCTTGCCGCTGGCGAGCCGGTCGATGGGCGTGCCGGTGAAGCCGATGTAGGTGGCGTTGGGCAGCGCCGCCATGAGGTAGTTGCCCAGGTCGCCGCCGGTGGTGCGGTGCGCCTCGTCCACCAGCACGACGACGTTCGCCCGCGGACAGAGGTCCGCGTCGGCATGCCGTCGAACTTGTGGATCATCGAGACGATCAGGCCGCGGTAGTCGGCGCGCAGGATGCGGCGCAGGTCCTCCTTGCTCTGGGCCACCTCGACCGTGGCGAGGCCGTAGGCGGCGATGTTGCGGAAGAGCTGCGCCTCCAGTTCGTTGCGGTCCACCAGCATGAGCACGGTGGGCTTCTCACCGCCGCGCACGTCGCGCAGCAGCCTGGCCGCGACGGTGATCATGGTCAGCGTCTTGCCGCTGCCCTGGGTGTGCCAGATCAGGCCCCGGCGCTTGGTCGGCATCGTAGACCCGCTCGATGACCTTCTCGACGGCGCGCGTCTGGTGCTGGCGCAGGATGACCTTCGTGAGCTCGTCGTCTTTGGTCAGGAAGATGATGTAGTCGCGCAGGACCTTGAGGAAACGGCGCTGGTCGAAGAAGGATTTGACCGCGGCCTCGTGGCTCCAATCACCCTGAGCGGAGCGCAGTGCAGCCGAAGGGTCTTCTTTCCAGTTGAACAGGTTCTTGCGGCTGGTGCTCCACGTCGCGCCGTAGTAGAAGTCGAGCAGCTCGGTCACCTCGAACACCTGCGGCGCGATGAGCATCTCCGGGGTCTCGCGGTGGTAGCGGCGGACCTGGTCGATGCCGATGGCGAGGCCGTCGCGGCTTGCCCGCGTTCTTGGTCTCGCAGAGCGCGACCGGGATGCCGTTGATGAGAAAGACCACGTCGGCCCGGTTCGCGCAGCGCGGGTTGCGCTGCGTCCACTCGTCGGTGACGTGGAAGACGTTGTTGGCCGGGTTCTCGAAGTCGACCAGGCGGACGTTGCGCTCCCGGCGCTCCGCGGGCACGAAGACCGACTGCTCGCCGCGCAGCCAGGCCAGCAGCGTCACGGTTGCCGGTGATGTCCGCGCGCAAGCAGGCTAAGCTGCCGGATGATGGCAGCGGCGCGAGCCTCGTCCACGATGCCGGGGTTGAGATACAGCAGCCGCTCGAGCAGGATTTCGGTGAAGAACAGGCCGCTCTCGCCCCCGCGCACGCGCGAGCGCCTCCGCTTCGGAGACGCGCTGCCAGCCAATCTCGGCGGCGTAGCGGAGCATAGGGTTTTGGACCGCCGAACGTTCACTCACGGCACCCTCACTTCTTTGGCGTCTCTCAAGCCCGGCTTGAGTTCATCTACGCCAAACCTAAACGCTTGATGCATATGTAGCCGTTGCCGCACGAAAACGCACTGCTGCGATGAGAGGCTGGCTACACTTAACCTTTTGACAATTCTTAGTAAATCAGGGTATCCTGTTGCTACGACGTCCCTTCCGCTAAACTCCAAGGAGGAACCGATGAAACCTGCCGTTGTCCTACCGCTCGCGCTAACGTTGTTCTTGTTGTTCGCCATGCCGGTGTTTGCCACGCCCCCCGTCGTCTATGAGGGCCCCTATGACGAGACCTACCCGTCATTCTTGCAGCCCTGTCCTGGCTTCGAGATATGGGACCATGAAGTGCTCACCTGGCGCGAGACGGACTACTTTGACAAACAGGGAAATCTCGAGAGAGTCCATGTTCACTACAGCGGGACCGACACCTTCTTTCTCCCGGACAATCCCGACGTTACGCTGACGGGCAAGTTCGTCGCGAACTATGAGTTCGATCTGCAGACCCTGATTAACATCGACTACCGTGGACTACCGGTGCACATCACCATTCCCGGGTACGGGAACGTGCTAATGCTGGCAGGGAGATGGTCCAGCTTTCCCTACGGCCACCATGCCGGCCTGGACACCCTCGACAACCCAGATGATGTACACGCTTTCTGCTCGTATCTCGGCGCCGTGGACTGACACAGGTTTCCGGATTATTGGCTTGATCGCGCGTCTACCTCACTTCCCTCGGCGCAGGCCGTCCGCGTGAGGCAGACGCGCGCCTCTCGTTCTCTTTCACCTTCGGCCAACAGCGAGTGCGACACGGGTTGACTGTTGCCAGCAAGTTCGGAGAGCCGGTTCCCGGTGCCCACGGCGCCGGCGGGCTTGCTTGCACGCGTCGCAGCATCGAGCGCTGCCGACAATGTTGGCATTCTGCCTAACGGCAGTTCAACCGCCCAATCCTTGGCTTGGCCACGCTCGTCGTATAAGCCAACGGACATCTCCATATGCATCAAGCGTCTAACTTACCCACTTCCTGTATTGACTCAAACACCAGACGGTTTGAGGAGTAAAACTCCACAATCGTCTCCCTGTTAGCCACTCAAGGTCGTTCTTTATGCTCTCTTCGCCTGCGGAAACGCCTGCATAGAATGCCGCCTCCAGGAGATACACTATGTTCTCGACCAGAGGATTCACGCCCTGAGGTTCTACTCCAATCGTCATGGCAAAGTCATCGGTTGATGAACGAGACGCTCTGGCCTCCAGCAGCCATCTTCGTGCCCGTGCAATCGAGTCGTCGGTATGCTTTAGTCCCAAGACAGAAAGCGCCATGAGCGCATCACGGGTTTTTCCAATCGTGCTAAAAACTGAAGAAGCATCTGCACCCCAGCCACCATCATGTCGTTGGTTGTCAATGAGCCATTGCCTGGCGCGTTGTGCCCAGCCATCAGAAGCGGACAAGCCAACGCTTACAAGGGCTCTGACTGCCCAGGCGGTTGCCGCCGTCGCGGGTTCTGCTCCGCCCACGACGTATGCCCATCCTCCATGAGATTGCTGTGCGTCGAGTAGATAAGTGGTTGACCGTTGCACTTCCCAAGGCTGTTCTTCGTAACCGCTTTGAGATAGTGCACATAGAGCAATCGCGGTATCCACTGCGTTCGAGGCGTCAGGGTTATGTTCCCAGGGCGACTTCCAGCCACCCAATCTATTTCTGGTTGCCATCAGCCAATGCTGTCCACGGTGCAACTGAGCGGTCATCTCTTCCGCCTCACTCGCAACCAGGGCAAGAATCGAATAGGCAGTGTCGTAGCAGGTGCTGCTCCCGACTTCAAAGTAGGACCATCCACCCGTCGTCCGATTCTCCATATCGCGGATGAATTGCACTCCCTTGTCGATGGCTTCCTCGATGCGATTCCTCAGGCCTACACGAGTCACCGTACTGCGCTGCTCCAGCCTCATAACTGCCTCAGGGATATCGGTCGCTAGCTGGGTTGCCAGGTGATCGGCGCTATGAAAATGACCCACTACATGGCCCTTCGTGAGATCGCGCAGTTCTTTTTTTAGATCACTCAGCTTAAGTGCCCTGACATCCACATCTACGTCTTTTGGGTTGATCTGAGCCCGATCTTCATCAATCAGGTAAATCAGACATGGAATAGCGCTCTTTCTCGCCTCACGGTACTCAAGCTCGGTGATCGACTTTCCTGTGTTATCATCCATATGGCCGTAACGCATACCAAAGATACCGACATAAACATCCGATTGTCGTACCTTTTCTAGACAGTGGTCCTTCGGCGAACTATCATCTGCACCAAAGGCCTCCATACCAACCCAATCTATGTTGAACCCCTCCTTGAGCCTATTCAAGGCTGCAATACAGTGCTCGCGATGCGATCTTAGGTCCTGATAGGTCGAGCTTACGAAAATCTTGATCTTCAGTGTGTTACGAGGACTTACCATAATCCCTCCTCGCTGCGACTATCCGCAAAAAGTTGTGGTCCGCGTTCGCTCATGTGACTACCTCTCCGCCAACTGTTTCGCCTTCGCCTCAGCGGGTGCAATTACCTTCGCAGGAAGCGCTTCAAGCAGGTCGTCGAGTTGATTGTATCTATGCAGTTCGAGCACCCAGGGATATCTTTTGATGTGGTCGAACATGCCCCAGGGTTCGCATCCGGTCTGCAATAGCGGCTGGACTGGCAGGGATGGCAGTTGCTCCACGACGGACACCAACTCCTGAGGGATGCTCTTGGGGTCGGTGATATCGGCAATGACAAACCGGGCTAGCCGTGCCAGGGTCGTGATGGTTTCTTGAGTGTCTCTGGATGCGGGTTTATCGAAGTCGAACAGGACCGGCAAGTAGTTGGATTTGCGGAGGGCATCGCGCATAGCGTCCAGCACGGCCTTTCGTTCTGGCGTGAAGCGCCCCAGGATGAGAACGACCTTCGACGTGATGGTGTCGATGACGTTGCGAATCTTCTCGTTGTTCAGGAGCAGATAGATGAACTGGGCGACCTCAAGATTGTCTACCGTGATGGTCGGTTCGTCGTCAGGTGTAATGATGAGGTTGGCCTGTCTCGCCCTCTTTAGGTTCACCCCCCAGACTGAAGCACCGTACAAGCGACATGCTCTGAGGTCGGCACCCTCAAGATTCGTCTCTACCAAGTGAACCCCCTCAAGGTCCGCCCCGTAGAGCCTTGCCCCACTCAAATCTGCTGCAGTCAGATCTGCCCAACTTAGCATGGCTCCGCCAAGGTCTGCACCTCTGAGCTTTGCTCCATAGAGTGTCGCCTCACTGAGATCGGCACACCGGAGATCAGCGCCGCGGAGTCTCGCCCTGGATAGGTCAACTCTGTATAGGGTCGCGTGGGATAGGTCGGCTCTAGTTAGGTCGGCCTCGAAAAGATCCGCTTCTGACAGATTCGCCTTGCATAACGTTGCAAGACGCAGCTTGGACCGCCCTAGAAACGTCCTGATGCAGATTGCTCGAGATAGATTAGCGTGGGAGAGGTGCGCGAACATAAGGTCCGTCCGGGTGAAGTCTACTTCGCTCAGGTCTACTCCCTGCAGGTCCGCTCTGGTAAGATCAGCCAAAGGATGGGAAGATTCTCTTCGCCATTTATTCCAAACCTCAACCCCCTGTCGCAGAATGGCTAGATGTTCCTCATTCGCCATCCCCCACCTCCATCCCAGCCACGGACAGCCACCCCGTCATCAACTCCTCCAGCAAGCCGCGGAACAGCTCGTCCAGCAGCGCGCTCTCCCTTTCCAACGCGGCGATTTTGGCGTCGCAGGCGCGCAGAGTAGCCGCGATTCTCTCTTGTTCGAGTTTGTCAGGAAGAAGCACAGGTAGAGTCGAGGCAATACTTGCGTTGATGGTTGAGTTCACTGATGATTGTTGGCGAGACTGAAGGAAGAACCCCGTGGCCCTCAAGTAGTGTAGATAGTAAAGCAGATATGAGTTGATGACGGAGTCGCCAACGCGGAACCTCAGGATGAACGATGAGAAGGTGAACTCTCCCTCCAAGTCGAAGAGCGCAGTTTTGCCAACATGCCGTTGACTCCCACTGCGCCAATTGAAAAGCAAGTCACCTCTATGCAGGATGAGCCTGTCTCGCTTGTTGTCCGGCACTTCATAGTAGCGCAGTGTGGACAAATCCAACGAACCCTCATCCGTGATGTTGATATTTGTGAAAATCGGAGTGCCTTTTGATTCGTCAAGAAGGTGCGCTACGGCAGCCTGTACTCCGTAAATGATATCGACGACCTCACTCAGCTCAGCTATCTTCCAGCCTGAAGGGACAACACCAATTGCCGTCTGCTTCGTCGGCTCGCCACGCGTGCCGTGAGTGAACAGGTGCGCCATGAGCGCAGCTTTGCGCTCTCGCTCCAGGCCGACCTCGCGCTGCCGGGCTTCCCTGGCCGCCTGGACAGCGCGCAGGATGCGGGCAATGTCACGTTGTTCGGAAAGGAAGGGCAGACGCAGCGAGAAATTGGACAGCGCCTGCCACGAAGTTCGAGGATGATTCACCCCATTGGTGTTCGATACAGCGTGGTCGCGAAGTGCCTGCGTGTGCAACAGCAGGGCTAGGAAGTCGGCCAGAGCGTGCTCTGTCGCCCGGAGAACCAGAATGTCAGTTGAACACATTCCGGGGTTCTGTGCTAGTGCGGCTTTGTCGAGATAAGGACGGAGTTTTCCGTAGAGCACATCGCCGGAGTAGAAACAATTCTTGGTGCTCGTCACCTCTTCGGCCTTTCCGTAACGCCTCAGAACGGTGTCGCCGGGGTCGATGTGCTCCAGGCCCACATACGGCAGATAGGGCGCGTCTTCTGGCTGAACCGTCTCCTGCCGTAGTTGGGCAATTTGGCCCAGGCTAACCGTCTTCCATCCTTGAATGGGCGTTGGTTCCGGCATAGTGCTCATGGCTGAATCAGTTCGAGGCGTGACAGAACTTCGGCCAGAACGGCGTCCGCCTGGCTGCGCTCTTCTCGTGCATCTTCCAGGTCAGCCAGAATCTCGCGGAGGGACCGATGCCCAACTGCGTCGTCAACGGTCACAAACAGCGACGGGCTCAGGTTGTAGTCCGCCTCCTGCGCCTCGCGCCAGCGTGATGACCCGGCTCAGCTTCTCCCGCGTCTCCCACTTGCGGTAGACCTCGACCACGGCAGCGCTGCCCTCGTCGGTCAGCACGTTCTTCGGCTTCTCCTTGACGAAGTGGTTGGACGCGTTGACCAGCAGGATTTGCCCCTTGCGGCTCGGCGGGCTTGGCCTTGTTCAGCAGCAGGATGATGCCCGGCGCGGTGGTGTTGTAGAAGAGGTTCTCGGGCAGCAGGATGACGCCCTCAATCCAGTCGTTCTCCACGAACGCCTGGCGGATGGTCTTCTCCTTGTTGCTGGACTTGCCCCCGGACCCGCGGGAGACCGCGCCGGTGTCGAGCACGATGGCCGCGCGGCCCTGGTCGTCCAGCGAGGCGGCCATGTGCTGCACCCAGCCCCAGTCCGCGGAGGAGTCGGGCGGCGTGCCGTGGGGGAAGCGCCCGTACGCGTCGTTCTCGTAGAAGCTCCGCCAGTGTAGTTCTTCTGGTTCCACATCGGGTTGGCGATGACGTAGCGGAACCGCTGCAAGCCCGGCGCCTTCGGCGGCGAACACCGGGTGGCGCATGGTGTCGCCGATGGCGATGTACGCGTTGCCGAAGTCGTGGAGGAACATGTTCATCTTCGCCATCGCGTAGGTGGTCGGGTTGAGTTCCTGCCCGTACAGGTGCGGCGCGGCCGCCGGGCTTGTCGGGGTGGCGGTTGCGGTAGTAGAGCCGCGCCCTTGATGAGCAGCCCGCCCGAGCCGCACGTCGGGTCGTCCATCGTGCTGTAGGGCTCCGGGTCGAGCAGTTCGGCCATGAGCCAGCCGACTTCCTTCGGCGTCAGGAACTCGCCGGCGCTCTGGCCCTGGCCCTCGGCGAACTTGCGCAGCAGGTACTCGTAGGCGCGGCCCAGGATGTCCGGCTCCGCGTTGTTCAGCCCCAGCCGGTGACGGTTCAGCACCTCGATGAGCGCGACCAGCCGGTCGTCGTCGAGCGTGCGCTGCCCGCTCTGCCGCTCGTTGTAGTCCTTGACGTTCAGCGTGCCGTCGAGGTCGGGGTTGAGCTCGACGGCCTTGCGGAAGGCATCGGTGACGAACTCGCCCAGCTTGCCGTCCGCAGGGTGGTGACGCACCGCGCGCCAGTTGTACGCCTCGGGGATGTAGAAACGCACGATGGGCTTACGCCCGGTCACCGAGCGCGTCCGTCGTGGTCGGCCTCGATGATCGGCGCGCGCCACTTCTTCGCTGCCGTACTGCGTCACGAATGCGGCGAACTCGTCATCGAAGACGTCGGACAGACGCTTGAAGAAGACCAGGGGCAGGATGAAGTCCTTGAACTTCGGGCGCATCGGTCGCGCCGCGGATTTCGCACGCGGCATCCCAGAGCCATTGCTCCAGGGCTGATACGTCGAGCTGCTCCTCGGCAGTCGGTCGAAAGGGAAGTGGGGCTTGTGGGCCGTTCTTCGCGGCGCCGTTCGCGGTGGACCGGGCCATGCGCTGACACCATCTTTCTTGGGATGGACCTTCCTGGAATCATCCGAAGTATAAGCGATGTGGTGGTTGTGTCAATCCAACGGATCAAACGGCCGGGGCGAAGTCATGTTGCGGCTGAGGCGGCAAGTAGCAGCGCGTGTGGCAATTCGACATCCACACGTGGGCCGGGCAAGGATCCATCGGTTAGAATCTCAGTGACAGCAATCACAAGGAAGTTCGTCTCTGGTCAGTCTCGTGCACCATGAGAGCGCCTATGTCCTGGGCCAAGCGGCCAAGGTGGGCACTATCTGATGATCATCAAAAAGAATCAGCCGACGCTCTACTGGGCCGCCCAGTTGGTCTTCGATGAACCACCGCTGCCACGCCAGCCGGGTGAGCGCGCGTCCAACCGTACGACCGACAAGGCGCATGGGCGCTGGGAGCGGCGGACACTGGTCACGACCACGACCCTGAATGAATATCTCACTTGGCCAGGCGTAGCACAAGTGCTGCGGCGCGCTTGCCGCCGCATTCACGAGCGCACCGGCAAATACGAAACCGAGGTCACTCAGTTGTTCAACTGGTGATCATGCGCAAGATTAGCGGCGGCACTCGCAGCGAGGAAGGCACCAAAACGCGTCTGACCCTGGCCAGCTTGCTCCATACCTGGGCCGCCCGCAGCCTCAACCCGTTTCTGGAGTGCTATGCGGCCCTCCGGCAACCGACCGCCACCGCTCCCCCATAAACTTCCTTACCCGAACGGTGAACACTTATGCGCCGTGAGTACGTTGACATCTACAGCGCCGCCCATGCCGAAGGAATGTTGGGGGCAGGCGATGACCGGCCACGATCGCCGCAACACGCGGTTGACGTTATCGTAGTTATGGTGTAAAATATGAATAATACGTATTTTACACCAGGAGGTAACGACATGGAATCCATTCAGCGCATCAGCAAGACCGATCTGGCGCGCAACACGCGCGAGGTGCTCAACACGGTCATGCGCGGCCAGACGGCCTTGATCGAAAGCCATGGCAAGCCTGAAGCCGCGATCCTTGACATCGTGGATTACTTGATCGTGCGCGCGGTGCTACGGTACCATAAGCAGCCCCCGCAGATCGATGCGGACGCGGGCTTGACCGATGCCGCCGCAGCAGCAGCCCCCGATCTCCAGGCGCGCTTCAACCTTGTGCTGGCCTACTACCTCGCTGATGCGATCAGCCTGGGGCGGGCGGCTGAGCTGCTGGGTCTCTCCGGCTTCGATCTGCGCATGCGCTTCGTGCGGCTGGACGTGCCGCTGCGTCTCGGGCCGGCCACCATCGAGGAAGCGCTGGCTGAGGTAGAGACGCTCAGACAGCTGCGTGACGAGCTGGCGGGATGACAGCGACTCTTGTCCTCCTGGATAACACGGTGCTGACCAACTTCGCCGTTGCGCAGCAGACGAGGCTGGCGATCGCCGCCTGTCCAGGGCGCGCCTGCACGACAGCGGCCGCACTCGCCGAATACCTGGCCGCGCCTGGAGAGGGACCCCTCGCCGGAGACGCGTGGCGCGACCTGCCGATCATCGATCTGACCGATGACGAAGAACAACTCGCTGAGGCGCTGCCCACCAGTCTGGGGGCTGGCGAACGGACGTGTCTGGCCATCGCGATCGCGAGACGCAGCATCGTTGCCACCGACGATTTGCATGCGCGCCGGGTTGCGGTGAGCCAGGGCGCGAGAATTGCGGGAACCATCGGCCTCCTTGTCATGGCGATTGAAGCGCGTCTTGTGACCCTCGACCGGGCGGATGCCCTGCTGTCCGCCATGATCGCCGCGGGCTACCGCTCACCCGTCGCGAGCCTGGGCGAGCTGGTGAGGACCGGCCGATGAGCCCCGCCGATCCCGACCAGTTTCCCTTGACCCAGGACGACGCACCGGGACGTCGTGCGCCAACACCTGGCCCACGTGCCGACCGTAGTCTGGGGCAAGAACGACCGGCTCAAAACCGTCGCGGAGCAGCAGAACTACCTGCTATTCGACCGCATGGTGGCCTATCACATCCAGCGCGGGGTCTCGGTGCTGCTAGGCGCGGTCGCGTTTATCGCTGATCGTGTGGTGGTTATGTCAATCCGACGGATCAAACGGCCCTCTCCGTTCGTCTTTACTTACAGTCCAGCCCAACTCACAACCAGGAGAGAGACATGTTGGTCCCAAGGTTCCTGCCCCTGTTCGTACTGATGGTTCTCGTGCTCGTGACCGCCGGGGGCTGCGTCCCCGCGATCTCGCCGGCCAGCCAGCCGCCAGCCGAGGCCCCTGCCATGGCGCCAGCCGGCGAGGCAACCGTCGAAGTGCCGGTGACCCCGCCCACGGCGGCGACGACAGCGGCGACGACGGCCGCGACGACGCCAGCCGCGGCGCCCGTCACGCAGACGCCCGCTGCCGGCGATGTCGCGCATTATCAAGGGCCCAACCCCTACCGTGCCACGCCCGCCTTCGACGTCGCCTACGATCCGGCCGCCTGGGAATACGTGGAGGACGACGGCTCGGGCCGGCAGAGCCAGCTGAAGCACCGCTCGCTGCCGGGCTGCGCCGTCTGGCTGCGCGCCGGGCCGGTGGACGCGACGCAGATGGCGATGGTGTGGCGGGCCGAACGCGAGTGGACCCTCTCGCAGGTGCAGTCGAACATCATCCAGTACTCGTCGGCGGAGGGGGACATCAGCTGGATCTTCGGGGTGCTGCTGCCCGAGGCGTATTCTGGCCGGGGCAACAGCAACTGCCAGGACGCGGCCGAGCAGGTGATCGATACGTTCAAGGTGCTGCCGCAGTAGACCGGGTTGAGTGGAGTGGGGAGGGGTCAGGGAGGGCTGATGCTCTCCCTGACCCCGTGTTGCCCTATCTATGCCGGGCTCAAGGCCGCCCGCGTGTCGGTCGTTACAGGCCCGGAAGCGGCTGCAGCTGGATTGAAGCCCTTGACGATAAGCCAGATGGCAAGGCTCACTTCCCAGGCGAAGATCGGGATCACGAGGAGGCCCGCCCATGTGGGAATCTGCGGGCCGAGGCCGAACATCACGGCGGTGTTGTATGCGAAGACCAAAGGGCCGCCGATGAGCCCGAGCACCGGGATGAACCGCGGTACGAGGCGGGACCGGTACATCAGGTACGCCATCAGCACCGTGTTCACCCCGCAGACGAGGCCGGGCCCGAGCACGAGTGTCCAATTGTGAGACCCCACGAGGGCGCCGCCGAGGGTGACGAGGGCAGCTGTGTCTGCGCCGGCGGTCCCCGCCAGGTGCTGCCGCAGCGTTACCACAGCCAGGAGGGGGATGACGCCGACGGCGATGATGCCCGCTTCGAGCGTGCGAAGGCCCACGTAGCCGAGAGCGACCCCCTCGTTTTGCCTCTTGACGACGGGAAACAGCGCGACCGCGGTGCCGATATTAGCGAGGGCCAGGATGACCTCGAAGAACACCCCCATCAACACTCGGGTGTCGGGGCCGGAACCGGTGATATAACCGGCATCCTTCAGAATCGGACCGTACAGTATGGCCGCGCCGACCGAGGTGACGTGGGTGATGAGGTAGAGCACGCCCGCCGCTATCGCGAGTCTTCTGATGTTCATTGGTTTGTCTCCTCGCTTAAACAATTATGAGACAAGCGGCCTTTCGGCCGCTTGTCCACCCTGTGCAGTCCCCAGCGGACCTACACGGCGTCGGTTTGGCTGACCAGGGGGCTTCCCAGGCCAGGCAAGGGTTCCGAGGCTTTCACTCGTCGCTCAGACCAGAGCGCATATCCCAGCGAGGCCAGGGCTATCCCCATCGGGATCGCCGCGAACCGTTGGATCGCGTGCGGGAGCAGCGCAGCCGCAGGGGTCAACAAGGCCGTGACGGCCAGCAGACCGCCCGCCCAGCGAGGCAGGACGCGGGCGCGGATGGTAGCGATGCCAAAGAGCAGGCCGCCGAACAGATACAGGATTCCTAACAGGTTATACATCGCTGGGAGGGCTCCGATGTTCATCGCGCCGGGTGTCCCATTGACGATCCCCAGGTAGGTATCAATAAACTGCGGCGCCGCGGTCGCCAACACCGGCAGGATAAAGACTTCGGCGAAGACAAAGCCCGTCTGGAGGAACCAGGAGAGGCCAAACAGGACAAAGCCGGCCAGACCCAGCAAACCGGACTCTTTCACTTGCCTGGCGTAGATCCCCGTAATGCCGAGCAGGAAAAAGAGGCACATGGCGAACTTCAAGGCGGTGATGACTGCCCATGCGCTGGTGGTGACCGACGCAAGAACGTCAGGTGGATGGATCGGCTGAATGCCCGCGAAAATGATCCCTGCCCCCATAGCTGCCAAACCCGCCCAGCGGATGAGTTTCGAGGCTGTTATCTTCATTTGTTTGTCTCCCTTCATGGTTTCGGTCTGCTTGATCGGATTCATTCGTTCGTTGGTAGCCATCGTTTCTTCTCCTTCTTCGACGCCTTACGCATCGGCCCGACCGGGCCTGACGCGGCTTACCGAGATTAAGGGCATTGCTAAATCACGCACTCTCCTTAGCAAGCCGTGCAATGCGGCCTGGTCGACCACCGGTCCGGTCAGCAGTGTTTCGCCGTTGTCATCCAGCGTGATGGTCAGGCCTTCAAACCAGCCGGCCCACCGGTGATCGAGGTGTCCCTTGATGCGAATCTCGTAACGAATCGCTTCGTCGTTGCATTCGTTCTTTGCCATGCCCACAATATACAGATGTACCTGGGGAGTTGTCTTCCCCACGTGTGGGGATTGATGTGGGGATATGTGAGGGAGGATGCCGGGTCGGCCAAAGGCTTTTGCCTGGCTAAATCAGTTCCAGCTCTGCTGCCCGTTGGACGGCCGCCCGGCGGCTATTGACGTTGAGTTTGCTGTAGATGCTCTTGGTATGCGTGCGGAGCGTGCTCACGGCGAACACGAGCTCACGGGCGATCTCCGGCCCGGAAAGCCCGGTCTCGAGCAATCGGAGCACTTCAAGCTCACGCTGGCTGAGCGGCTCTATGAGGGGCTGCGCCGCGGGGGAGGTAACGCCAAGGGATGCGGCGCGGCCGGCGTCCGCGCTCCCCGGTTGCCCGGCTTCAAATGCTGCCAGCAGTTTGGCAGTATAGCCTGGCATGATCCCCCGTTCGGCAGCACCGCGTAGCAGCTGCGCCATGCCTGGGCCCTCGTCCACAAACCTTCGCACGTAGCCCTCCGGCTCGGCCAGCTTCAGGGCCTGCTGCAGCGGCGCGAGGGCGGCCGCGCTGTCGCCTTGCGCCTGGTGGCCGAGCGCCTGCAGCACCAGGATTTCGATGCTGCTTCCTGTCCTCCCACCCTCTTCCGCGGCTCTCAGGAGGCGTTCCAGCAGTCCCATTGCTTCACGAATGGAGCGGTCTGCATCGTCGCCACGCTCGCTCTGATATCGGGCCAGGAGCACCCTGGCCAGGGTCATGTGCTCGAACTCGCGCAGGTAGCTGAGGTCGTCATGGGCGGACAGGCCCCGCTCACGCGCCCAGTCGAGGGCTTCACCCAACCGCCCCTGGCTGAGCCACATCCGTATCTTCGACGCCGCTATAGGACGCACATTGGGGGAGAAGTCAGTCGCATACAGGCGCTCTGCCTCGTGGAGCAGGTCGAGAGCGCCGTCCGTATCGCCTTCGGCCTCCCGTATCCGAGCCATCGCAACGCGCCAGCGATACCGGTTCTGCGGTAAACCGGTGTGCTCGCCCAGCTCCCTGCTTCGCAGCAGGTCCTGCGTGGCGGCACGTAAGTCGTTACGCTCGCGGTGGAGCTCGCTCATTCCCACGTGCAGGTCTGCCGCTCCCAGCAGGACAGAGTTGCCCTGCTCCGTCGCAAGCCCCAATCCCCGCTCATAAGTGCGCATTGCCTCGTGGAGACGACCTTGCGCCATGCGTATACCGGCCAGGGCGATCGTGCCGTTGATCGCGTCATGGATGTACCCGGCCTTCAGCAAACTCGCCATACCATCGGCATACGACCGGTGCGCCGCCTCGAGATCCCCGCTCGTCCAATATGCGAGTCCCAGCAACCCCGCTGCAGCTCCGCGGCCGAGATAGTCCTCCTCAGGTGCGAGGTCGAGCGCGCGCCGGGCGTTTTTCAAGGTGTTGACCACATCGCCCTGGGCCAGGGCGATGGCGGCACGATAGATGGCGATCGAACCGGGCAGACTGCGCAGGGCCTCCTCATCCACGACGGCCATCTCACCCATCTCTGCCGTCGTGTCGAGCCACTTTTCGGCGTCCTGCAGCCGGGCCTCAACGCCCTCGAGTTGGCCGTTAAGCAGTAACGCTCCGGCATAGTAAACGCTGAGCACCGGCCTGGCACAGACCACCTCGTCGGGGAGTGCCTGGAGCCAGCTCAGCATCGCGGCTTCCTGCCTGCTCTGGCGCATTGCCGGCACCGCCCGTTCGATCAGGCTTGCCGCTCGCTCGAAATCCCTGGCGACCAACGCGTGGCGGATCGCATCGGCTGCCGAACCATTCTGCTCGTACCACGCGCTCGCGCGTCGATGCAGAACAGGCACCTGGTCGGGCTGCTCTGCCATCAAATGCGCAGAGAGCATCTCGGCAAAGAGGTGGTGATAGCGATACCAGTGGCGCCTGTCGTCCAGCGGCACGACAAAGAAGTTGCCTCGCTCCAGGGCCTCCAGGCGCGCGTTGCTCCCCGCAAGGCCGGTCACGGCATCGCACAGCGGGCCATTCAAGCGGTCGAGAATGGACGTTTGGAGCAGGAAGCTGCGGATAGGCTGGGGCTGACGCCCCAGGACCTCTTCGACCAGATAGTCCACGATGTACCGGTGGTCTCCGGCGAACGCCCGGACGAACCCGGGCACATCCTCATGGCCCTGCATTGAAAGGCCTTGCATTGCAAGGGCGGCTAACTGCAGGCCGGCGATCCAGCCCTCCGTGCGGCCATCCAGCGCGGCGATGTCTTCCGCTGAGAGGCCCAGGCCCATCACCTGGTTGAGGAATTCGGCGGCTTCGGCGGGGGTAAAGCGCAAGTCGGCGGCGCGCACTTCGGTCAATTGGTCCCGGGCGCGTAACCGGGCCAGGGGGAGACGGGGATCCTCGCGAGTGGCAATGACTATGCGCAACCCAGGTGGCAGGTGCTCGATGAAAAAGGCGACACCCTCGTCAATCGCTTTGGCGTCGATCACGTGGTAGTCGTCAAGGACAAGCACGATCTTGTCCGGAAGGGTGGCGATCTCGTTGAGCAGAGAAGTCAGCATGGCTTCGATGTCCGCCGACTGAGGCTGGCTAGCCCGAAGCGCGGCCAGCACCCCTTCTCCGATCTCGCCGACAGCGAACCCTCGAGGCGCCGCGGTCCGCAACGCGGCGACCAGGTAGGTCAGAAAGCGTGCAGGATCGCTATCCCCTTCCTCCAGCGACAGCCAGGCGACGCGCCGGTCGCAACCGGCAGCCCATTCGCTGACCAACGTGGTTTTACCGAAGCCGGCGGGCGCGGAGATCAGGGTCAGTTGCGGTCCAAAACCCGGGTCCCGGCACAGTCCCTCGTTCAGTCGTTCGATCAGGCGGGGGCGGCTGACAACGCTCTTCCGCAGCGGAGGGATATACAGTTTCGTGGCCAGGATTGACTTCACTTGCCTTCTTCTCCATTGGCGCCTGGCACTGAAGTGCCCAGGCTGGCACGCCAAGTGCGTCAAGACGCACTGACGGCCGTCAAGCAGCCTGTTCTTGAACAGGCTTGGGGTGCCAGCCGGCGGGTTTCAACCCCCGGCGACTACCCACCGCCAGGTTGAACAACACGACGAGGGCCTGGTTTCGACCAGGCCCTCGTGTACATCGTCATGATCTGTTTGAGGCTACGTTCGTTGGCCTCTGACCCGCCTTTTCATGCGGGGTCTCAGGGCAGGCCGAAGGCGTACAGCTTGTTGTTCGGCGTACCGAAGCCGAAGTTGCTGTAGCCCGAGCCCCAGAAGACCGTCCCGTTGGAGATGGCCGCGCCCGACAGGCACGAGCCGCCGCTGGCGAAGCTCCACAACACCTGGCCGGTCGCCGCGTCGAGGGCGTACATGTAGCCCTGGGCGTCCAGCGAGCAGCCGAACACCACGCCGTTGGCCGTGGTGACCGGGCCGGAGGTGCTGCCGCCGTTCGGCGGCCTCGTCTGCCAGAGCACTGCGCCGGTCACGGCATCCAGGCCGCTCCAGACCCCGCTGGTGGCTCCGCTGGGCGCCGGCCAAGGGACCAGGTTACTGTTGGCGTTGGCCGTGTAGACGCGCTGGCCGTCGACGGCCGAGCCCCACTGCAGGCCGCCGGCCGTGCCGCCGGGGCCGGCCTGGGTAACCCACTGCACCGCGCCCGTGTCGGGGTCGAGGGCCCAGTACTGGCCGCTCTTCTGCCCTGCGCCCACCAGGTCATGGGGCTTGCCCGTACCATCGGTCTTTACGCTGAACAACGCCGGCGCCTGGCCGAAGTCGTAGTCGGGACCGGCCGGAACGGGGCAGAGGTCACCGTCGCCAAAGAAGGGGATGCAGTCAACAGTCCAGGCATCGTAGGGGATGGCCCGCGTAGACCACCGGACAGCCCCGGTCACCAGGTCGAGCGCCATGATACTGTCGAAGTAATCGTTGGCAGGGAGGCAGGCGGCGACCGAAGTTGGGTCAGATGCAGCTGCAGTCACACAATCGAGAACTGTCTGGGGCACCGAGTAATTGTTGCCGGTGGCGACATAGACCTGGCCGCGCTTGGGGTCGATGGCCGGGCTGCTGCCCCACACAGCGTTGCCGGTGTAGCCGGCCGGCGTTGTGTAGGTCTTCCACAGGATGGCCCCGGTGTCCAGGTCGAGCGCGAGCATACTGCCGCGGAACGACAACTGGTAGCCGGTGACGAAGGCGGCCAACGCCTCTTCCTGGGATGCCACGCCGACATAGACCCGATTGCCGAACACGGTGGCCGACTGGGTGATGATGGCCGACGGATTGTCATCGGCCGTGGTGCTCCACATCAGCGCACCGGTGTTCTTGTTGAAGGCGAGCACCTTCCCGCCAGAACCTCCGCCGCTCAGGATCGAGCCCTGGGTGCCGATGATCACCTTGTCGCCGGCCAGGGCGGGTGTGGCCCGGGCTTTGTCGAGTGGCACACCGCTGGCCGCGGCAATGCTGACCTTCCACACCTGTTGGCCGGTCTTCCTGTCGATGGCGTACAGGTTGCCGGCCCAGTCGGGCACGTATACCTTGGCGCCGTCGACGGCCGGCGTGGCCGATACGTCACCGCCCGTCGTGAACGCCCACTTTGCGACGAGAGCGTCGACGTTCGATTGGTTGATCTTGCTTTCCGATTTCTGATAGCGCGTGTTCTGCAGGTCATTGCCTGCAGAAGGCCAACCGCCGCCAGCATCGGCAAACACGGTGCTGGAGATGAGCAGGATTGCCATCAGGGCGCCCGCCAGGGCAGCCGGGAATTTCCCGAACCGTTGCATCTGAATTTCTCCTGTGATCTAATCCGGGTCTAGTCGCAGATCCTAGGCCAGAGCCAAAGCAGGGGTTTAGGAAGAGGTCGTGAGTTGATACAAATACCGCACATTCAACTCACAATTATACTAACCCACCGAGGGTTGAGGGGCTGTAACAAAGGCTCCCGTGTTCAGTCCCCACGGGCCAGTGAACCTACAGGGCGATCCGCGGGCGTCATCAGTGCGCCGGAAGCGCCTGGCCTGACCCGCGCTGCACGAGGGCAATGCCGGGGGCACGGGCCGCGCGTCACACGCTCAGTTGAGGCCGAGCGCGGGGCCGACCTTGGGAACGCTGCCCGCGCCCGTGGTGGCCAGCTGGGTCCCGGCCTGGATGCCGAAGCCCCACAGGATGGCGGTGATGTAGTGGGTCAGGCTGCCGAAGGTGGGGTTCGCCAGGTAGAGCGCAGACAACCCGCTGATCGTCGCGATGAACAGCGCGATCCAGAAGACCAGGCGATCTCTCCCGCGGATCAGGTCGTCCCACTCCTGGCTGCTCTGCGGCTCCGCGCCGAACCACCCGGGCGCGGCCGCGATCGCATCAGTCCCCGCCACGCTGAGCGCGCCCGCCTCAACACCCGCACCCGGCGCCGGGGCCGCCGCGCTCGGGCCGCTGCCGGCATCATGCGCGGCTGCGACCATGGATTCGAAGCCCGGCGCCTCCCCCTTGCGCGTGCCGGTGTAGATCTTGTCGAAGGCCCCCAACAGCTGCGCATACGCGCCCCGCGCACGGTGTATCCGCCGCTCAGCCTGCAGCAGCAACTCTTCATCACGATCGCCGGGGGCATTGAGCTTGCCCAGGAGGTCCTGGCTCTCCCCCAGGTTGGATTCGACAACCTTCAGCTGCTCCGGGATCCGCGCTTGCCATTCGTCCGAGTCGATCTTGAAGCCTGCGGGGGCAGGCTGTCCGCGCAAGGCGTGCAGGACCGCATACGCGGCGCTCAACCACTTGTGCTGTAGGCCGGCGAATTGCACCCTGGCCGTGCGGTAGGCAGCCTGCAGATCGCCGGGAGGGACGCCCTCCGGCAGGGTTTTCGCGATGTCCGCCACCCGCGCAGGGACATCAATCGGGCCCACCTGCGCCCCCCAGGGGATGTCGAGATCCGGCGCGGCGAGGAATGCGGGCTGCGTGGCCTGGCTCGCAAACGCGGCCATCTGGGTCTTCAAGACCGCGATCTGGACCCCCAGGAAGTCTTCCTGCGCGCTTTTGTAGAATTCCAGCGCGTCTTTGACATTCTCGCTCTTCCAGGCTGCCTCAGCCTTGTTTAGGCTATCACGAAGAGCGGGCTTCCGGGCGATCGCAGCCTCCCACTGGTCCGGCGCCATACCCTCGGGGTGCCCCAGCGGACTGGCCAGCACGGCCAACTGTCGGATGCTCGCGGCCAGGAAAGCGTTGTTCGCGCGGTTCCACGATGCGAGCGCAGCGTCGATGGCCCCGCTCTTGAGATTCCCGCGGCCATCGTCCAGGTCGCGGTGCAATTCGGCGAGCAGGTCATCCACCCTCTGCGATTGCCCCTCCGGCGCCGCGGCCCGGCTGGCCTGCAGCTGGCCGGCGGCCCCCTGCAGCAGGTCGATCCGCAGCCGGACATACGCCTCTTTCAGCGCTCGCAGCCGGTCCATGAGCGCATCCCACTGGCTGGCATCGGCCGCAGCGCTTTCGATCTCCGCCGCCTTACGCTTCAGCTCGCTGGCCTCGGCGCGCACCCGGGGCCGGTCCGCACTTTGCTCGATGAGCGCCTGCAGCTCAGCCACCAGGTTCTGCGCGGGGAGCACGATCGCCTCCTCACGGATCGTCTTGACGAAGTTTTCGAGGCTCGTCACCGCGGTCGCCACCTGCTCCAGCGGGCCCTCGTTCTCCAGCATCCGCCTCAGGTTCTGCAACTGGTCGCCGATCTCCAGCCGCCGCTTGTCGGCCACCTGCTTCAAATCCGCCGGATAGGCGGGATACGCGAGGAGCACGCGCAAGGCCTGGTCATGGGCCAGGCGGGCCCGGCCGTAGTGCCCGTTCCGGCTCTGGATGTCTCGGAGCCGTGCCTGGCCATCCGTCAGCGCGAGCCTTTGATCCCGGAGCTCCTGATCCAGGGTCTTCAGGTTAGCGAGGAACACCCCCCAGGCGGCATCCGCATCCCGCGCCCGGATCGCCTCGATGCTCTCCCGGGTCAGCGCGATGTCGCGTCCCAGCAGCGCCCGGCTGCGGCCCTCCCGGGTCCAGCCGTGCCAGAAATAGGAGAGCAGCACGCCGAGAAGGATGGCCAGGAAGGCGTAGGCCCACCCGTGCTTCACCTGAATCTCGATATCCTGCGTCACACTTTGGCTGTCCGGGCCGGCGACGGTCACCTTGCCCTGGTATGTCCCGGCCTCCCCGATGCCGGTCAGGCGGTACACAAGTTGCAGGTCTCCGTTCACCACCAGGGTCGTCATCGGGGAGGCAGGGGTTGGCAGGGGCTCCAGGTCGCCGGCGTCATTCCGCTGCAGGATCTCCACCCGGTCTGCGACCGCGCTCACCTTCCGGTTGTCGGGGGTGTTGAGGACCAGGGATCCGGGGTCGGGATAGTAGATCGCCACCTGCTGCCCCTGGGCCTCGCGGATGTGGATGGGCACGCTGGCCGATGACGGCAGGACCCCCCAGTTGACCACGGCGGCCGTCCCGGGCTCGTCCACCTGGATGTTGCCGGCCGGGGCCTCCCGCGTGATGGTCAGCGGCACGTCAAGGCTCAGGCCCTCGTAGCCCAGCCGGAGGAAGGCCTTATAGGGGGACGGCTTGAAGCCTTCGCCCACGAGCGTGATGGTCCGGGACACGCCCGGCGCCAGGTCGAACCGTTCCGCACCGCACGGCGAGCACGCCAGCGTTTCCCCACGGAGCACCTGGCCGTCCTGGCGCGACAGGCCGGTCACCTCCACCGCGAGGCCGGTGATAGCCGGCTTGCCCGCGGGGACGCGCAAGGTGATTGCGGGCCGGAACGCAGGGCCGCGCACGTTGAGCGCCACATCGCCCGCGGGGCCGGCCTCCAACACCGCAAGGCGCCCGCTCACCGAACGCGTGATCGCGACCGAATAGGGCTGGACCTGGCCGTCAACGTTCAGCGTCAACCAGCCACGGTACGCGGTCACGTCGGGCAAGCGGCCTGTCAAGGTGATGGTGCGGTAGCCTCCCGCGAGCAGGGGGAACGGCCCGGCCGGCGCGACCGACAGGTCGCCCGCACCGCCGGGCGCGCCGTCCGTGCGCAGGAGCTGGCCCACTTCGACGGAAAGGTCCTGGATCCCGGCCTCCCCGGTCGTTTCCCGCAGCGTCAGGGGATATGAAAACGCCTCGGCTGAGCTCTCGAAGGAGAGCGTGCGATCGGCTTTCTCCTCGCGGATCTCAACCTTGCCGGGATGAACGAGCCCAAACTGCGCCAGCACCTCCTCGACGGGGGGAGCTGTGCCCGCCTCGCCCGCCGCGCCGGGGCTCCGGAGGACGATCATCCCCGTGAACACGCCGTGCGCGGACAGGCCGCCGACCGCCAGGCGGATGGGGCGCACCTCGCCCGCGGCCAGGTTGAAGGCGCCCAACGCGGCGTCGTCCGCGGTCCTGAAGGCCACCGTGGCCGTCGACACCGGCTGGTTCGCGGCATCGTGCAGGAACGCGAGCAACTCCAGGTTCGTGAGCCCGGTGTTCTCCGGGTTGCGAAGATAGAGGGTATAGGCGGCCTCGACCGCATCGGACGGCATGGTGAATTGGATCGGTTGGGGCTCTGCCGTTAGCCGGTCCAGGGTGATGACAACTCCGGAGGCGAAGGCCGTGATGGGCCATGCCGCCAGCACGGCAAAAAGCAACGCAGCAATGAGTCTATGACCACGTCTCATGGCGCACCTCCGCTTTGCCTTTGTTCCAAAGCCTGCTGCAGACGAGGGGGACTGCCGTGATTGTAGCATCTTCCGGCCAAATGCAAAGTCCGCGCGCCGCCACGCGAGGCACGGCCTCACTCCCGGTCGGTCTCCGCGGGCTTGCCCGGCGCGCCGACCAGCCGCCGGAAGTCCTCCACCCCCACCAGCACCGCCATGGCGTCCCCGTTGCGCATGATCAGGTAGCGCCGGCCGAAGTAGTGCGCGGTCTCGAGGATGCGCCGCAGGTCGACGCGCAGCTCGCTGATGTTCACCGGTTCCGGGGGGTTCATTTCGTCGATCGTCATGCCTGCCCTCCACCCGCCTCAAAACGCACGTCCAGGTCGCCCTGCCCCGTGAGCGCGACCAGGGTGGCCAGGACCTTCGGCTTCAGGCGCGCGGTCAACCACTCGGCCGCGCCGCGGTCCCGCACCTGCACCATCAGCGTCCGCCCCGCGCCGTTCACCCCGCTGCAGCAGCTCCCGGCCAGCCAGTTGTCGAAGGTGCTCCCCGGCAGTTGCAGGCGCAGGTGGGTCAGCGCCACGTCCCACAGCTCCCGGTGGCAGCAGGCCCGGCCCCCGCTCACGATCCACGGTCGCGCCTCCGGTTCGCGCGGCTCGCCGTCGCATGGCTCACCAGCGTGCGGCTCGCCGTCGCGCGGCTCGCCGTCGCGCAGCTCGCCGCCTGCCCGCGCGACCGGCCGAGCCCGAGGGGGAGGAGCGTCGTGGGCTTCGAGTGTCGCGGCGTCATCCGGTTCGCCCTGCTCACCATAATGGGGCTCATCGTCGCGCGGCTCGCCATCGCATGACTCGCGGCCGGTCGGCTCGCCGCCGGCCCCTCCCGCGCCCGCGGCCAGCACTTGCTCGGCCTCTCGCACGGCCCACGCGGGCGGGACCACCCCGTCCCGAAGCCGCGCCACCCAGCGGCCCCGCGCACGCTCCCCGCTGATGCGGCCGAGGCGCACGTCCGGGTCCGCCTCGATGGTCCGCAGAAGCGCCAGGCTGTGGGCCTGCGCCTCGGCCAGGGCCATCCGGCTCAACAGGTCCTGGGCCAGGCCCGCGGCCACGGGCGGGAACGCGCCATGGCCGGCCAGGAACGCGGCCAGGACCGCGGCGTCGCCCTCACCCTGCGGCGGACCTGCCGCGGCCTCACCCGGCGCGCACCGTTTGACCGGCAACACGTTTGGGGGGAACTGGTCTCCCGGGGGAGGAGGAGGATGATAATCAAGCTCAATCGCGTTAACCTCCTCCTCCTTTAAGGGCGCATTTCGGGTGAAATCGATCTCACCGGAAACTGGTTTCCCCTCCATGGCCGGCTGAGGCGCCAGCCAGCGCGCGGCGCCCCTTTCGCCGCCCTCGGTCATCAGCAGCCCGGCCTCGCTCAGCTCGACCCGCAGGTTGCGGATCTGCCGCACGCCCAGCCCGCCCATCCACACGGCCAGCTCCCGGTCGGTGAGGTCGCAGCGGCCGTCCTGCCACGCGTACGCGCGAATGACCGACCACAGGTGGCCGGCCGCGGGCGACACGCGGCCCTCCCGCACCGCGATCAGCGGCGCCAGGTGGCCCGCGTAGTAGCCCTTGGGCGGCAGGGTCGCGGTGGCGACCCGGGGTCTGCGGCCGCGCGGCACGGGGTGCTCCTCTCCTTTGGCCCTGGCGCTCCTGGCCTTCAAGCTCACATCAATCGGCGCTCGGCCGAACGGCTATGCGTGAGCCAGGCTTTGTGCGGCCCGCCTGCGGCCGGTAGCGTCACGCCCACCCAAAACAGCGGCCGGCCCGTGAGGGTCAGCACTCGCTGGGGCATGTGCGCCACACGGCCGCGCGTCGGACCGCGCATCTGCGCCTTTGCGGTCGATCATCCCTTGCACGCAACGGAACTTCGCAGTCGATCCTTCCAGGCCGCGTAGCCGCGCGGGGGTTTGCCCACGGTGAACAGCGAGCGCCGCTCCTTGACCTCCGCCAGCTTGGGGCCGATCGCGATGATGTCCTCCGCGGTGCGCCGCATCAGCGCCCTGATCTCGCCGGTGCGCTGCCGAACCTCGGTGCTGGTTGCCCCATCCAGTGCGTCGTAGTCAAACAAGGCGATCCCTCCCTTCATCGTTCCCATGCGCTGTGACGCGGCGCCGACTTCATGGTATGATGGCCCTTACCTGGTTCGGTCGTCCGGCCAGGCAGACGGCGCGCGGGTCGTCGTACTAAAGCCCGTACGATGCGTACGATTTGTCAGACGAACGACCTCCAAAAAAAGCCGTCGCTACGGCACGCCAGTACGAACAACTGTTCAGTAGTATACATGACCTATTGCCCGGTGTCAAATCTGACCAGACGTTCTAAACGTAAAAACAACATCCGAGATGCAGAGTTGACCATCCTAAAGGGATGTTCCCGGCGGAGGAGGTGACGCCCATGTCTCAGTCGAAGTCCCTGCTGGCCGAATGGTTGATCCAGGCCTGCGAGGCGCGTAACCTTTCCTGGGCCGAGGCCTCCCGGCGCGCGGGCTTGAGCCAGGGCGCCATCTCGGCCATCGTGCGCGGGGTGCAGCCGGGCCTGGAGATCTGCAAGGCGCTCGCCGCGTTCTTTGGCGTGCCGCCGGAGGAGGTGCTGCGCATGGCCGGCCACCTGGCGCCCGCGCGCGGCGAGGCATGGCCCCCCGAGTTGGTGGCCCTGGTGCAGGAAGTGGAACGACTACCCCCGCCGCTGCAACGCGCGGCGATCAAGGCCTGGCGCGCCGTGCTGGAGGGGATTGCCACAGGACGGAGTGCCGGCTCATAAGGAAAGGATTCAGGATACCAATGGCTACAACACGCTGCATCGCACCCAATGCCTTGGGGATCGTGGGCTTATGCGCCCTGCTTCTGAGCCTCGCGGGTTGCAGGCCAGGCCAGGCGCCCGGGCCTGCCCTAACGCCGGTTTCACCAGGGGCCGCACCCGCGCCGCAACCGACACTCTCCCTGGATCAAACATCCGCGAATGACTTCGTGATCTCGGATTTCGAAGCGGTGCATGCTCCGGTCGACGGCGATGCGAACAAGTATCTCATCTACGGCAATATCCCGGTTGCAAAGCCGGCGGCGGATCTTCCCCCCGAGTTGGCAGTCTTACTCGGCAGATGGGAGGGGTATGGCGACTCCCCCTCGGTCAAGAAAGATCAGAAAATCGTGATGGTCATTCAGGAGATCACGGCGCAGGGGGGCAAGGCGGTCGGCTGGTCGGCGCCAATCTCCAGTATCCCGCCTAGGTCCGGGAACTCCACTTCAGGGTCGTTTCGACTGAGCCCCCTGCCATTGAGTGGCAGTACAATTCACCTGATTTTGGCCCGCAAGTCACCACATTCACTTATGACCGCGAAAATGATCTTCTCCGGGGTTGGGTCAAAGCTCACGGCGACACAACTACACCGCCGGCCCCCAGGAGCTCCGTCGAGGCGCAATCTTTCTACGTCTACAAGGACTATGCCCGTTATTTGGCCGGCAAACGCATCTACGCCAAGACCTATCGAACAGCGAGCTGCAACACTACGGTGCGGGGTATCTGCTCTACCTCCCCGAAGGTTATGAAGATCAGCCAGAGAAAACCTGGCCGCTGATCTTGTTTCCTGCACGGTTACGGCGACCGGGGAGACAATGTGTTCCTGCTGGCAAAAGCCAGTCCCTTCATGTCTATCCGCGAAAAAGGACCCTTGCCGTTCGTCATCGCCGCGCCCCTGTTGAGCGCCTCGTCCGATTATTCGTCCTTTCCCGAAGCCTACCTGGATGGCGTGCTGGCAGAAATCCAGGCCGATTACCGGGTGGATGCGAAACGGATCTACGTGACCGGGCTGAGCATGGGCGGCGAGGCCACCTATCGCTTTGCCGTGCACCACCCGGAAACGTTCGCCGCGATCGCGCCCCTGTCTGCATATCGTCGATCCTGAGGCCTTATCCATGATCGAGCGCATCAAGGATCTGCCGGTGTGGGCGATCCATGGCGCCGACGATACCGTCATCCCCGTAGCCAAGGGCCAAGAACCGGTGGATGCCTTGAAAGAAGCAGGCGGAAACGTCCGCTTTACCGTTCTGGCGGGCCACGATCACGACATCTGGACGGATACGTACTCGGACCCGGCGTTCTATGATTGGCTCCTACAGCACCAGAGACCGTAAAGGATAGGCCCGCTACATCACAGCGGTGCTACCTGGCGGGCATCCATCGAATCATCATTCAGGCGAATACTCATTGGCCAGGATCTCCGCTATCTGTGCGTGCAAGACAAGCACATCTTCAGTTGCGGTTACCCAGACGATGGGCCAGCTCACCGAAAAATAGGCGTGAACAGCCAGATTGCGAAACCCTACGATGTCGGCCCATGCAATCTGCGGATGCGCGTCTTGAAAATCGCGAGGCAGTCTTGACGCGGCTTCGCCGATGATGATCAACTGGTGCATCACGGCACTCTGACGGACCTCGTCGTCGATCCACTCGTCTTCGCTCACGCCTGCAAGAAAACGGTCGATCGCATTCGCTGCCTCGACGATGTCCCTGAGGTAAAGCTCTTCATCTCGCATAGATGACCTCGGTGCTGTTCAGCACCTCTTGGCGGATTAGAGGCTTGAGTCCATCCTTGGGCACCAGGTCTACCGGGCGTTCCAGTAGCGCAGTCAGCTCGCGCTGCATCCGGCCCAGCGCCATGAATCCGATCCTCGCCTCAGGCTCGAACTCCACCAATAGATCGATATCGCTTTCCGGCCGGAAGTCGGCGCGCAAAACGGAGCCAAACAACGCCAGTGACTTCACTTGATTGCGACGACAGAAGTCGGTGATCTTCGCTTGCGGGATCGAGATTCGTGCTCGGCTCATGCTGTTAACTCATCTCTTTCGGAAAGCATTATATCACGATCTGAGCGGCGGCAGATTCAATTCGCCCAGGACGCGCGTCACCTCGTCCAGGTCAGCAGGACGCTCCAATAGCGCGGTCATCTCGCGCCGCATGCGGCCCAGCGCCCTCAGATTAGCCCCAGGAGGTTCTGCGCGGCGTCCGCGACTTGCGCAGCGGGGTTGTCCGCGCCGAACAGGCGCACGGCCATGAACGCACCATCCATCAGCAGGAGGAGTTGGTCGGCGAGCTTTGCCGGCTCGGCGCAGCCTGCCGCCTCTGCCAACTCGCGGAAGCGACCTCGCACCGCGTTCTTGTGCGCCAGCGCGGCCTGATGGCCGGGGTGCGCCGGGTCGGGGAAGTCCACTGCGGCGTTCAGGAACGGGCAGCCGTGGCAGGCAGGTTGCGCGACCAATCCTTCCAGCGCCCGAAAGAATGCTGTGATCTTATCACGCGGCGCGGCTGCCTCGGCGGTGGCGCCCTCGAACCAGCGCCAGAACGCTCGATCACTCTCCGCCAGGTAGGCCGCGATCAGGTCGTCCTTGCCGGGAAAATGGCGGTAGAGGGTCATCTTGCCCACACCAGACGCTGTGCATAGGGTGTCCACCCCGACGGCGCGGAAACCGTCGCGGTAGAAGAGCTCGGCTGCGGTGTCCAGCAGCCGTTGACGCGGTGCGCTTTCAGCCATCAGTCTCTCGCTTGACAGGATACAGACCTATTTTGTATAATACTTGTACGATACAAGTCTGTATCAATTCTACTGCAACTCGCAGGGTTTTACCAGAAAGAGAGAGGCACATGAAAATCGGGATCATCGGTTCGGGCACGGTGGGGCAGACGTTGGCGACGAAGTTGGCGGAGCAGGGGCAGGACGTGATGGTAGGCACGCGCAGTCCGGAGAAGGCGGCTGCGTGGGCGGTGGGCGCGGGGGTCAAGGTCGGCTCCTTAAGCGAGACGGCCGCGCACGGCGAGCTCGTGATCAACGCAACCAAGGGCGAGGCGTCGGTGGAGGCGCTTCAGGCCGCGGGCGAGGCCAACCTGGCCGGCAAGATCCTGGTGGACATCGCCAACCCGCTGGACTTCTCGCGCGGGATGCCGCCGACCCTGTGGGTCTCCAACACCGACTCGCTCGGCGAGCAGATTCAACGGGCCTTCCCGCGGGCGCAGGTCGTCAAGACCCTCAACACCCTCAACGCGGGGCTGATGGCCAACCCCGGCGGACTGGCCGGCGGCGACCACACGATCTTCGTCAGCGGGAACGACGCCGCGGCGAAGGCTGAGGCCAGCCGACTGTTGGCCAAGTGGTTTGGCTGGCGCGACATCATCGACTTGGGCGACATCACCACGGCGCGCGGCACCGAGTCGCTGCTGCCGGTCTGGGTCCGCCTGATGATGGTGTTTGGCCACGCCAACTTCCAGTTCAAGATCGTGAGGTAAGCATGGCAGAGACGATCGCGCTGGTCACGGGCGCCACCGGTGCGCTGGGCAAAGCCACGGCCAGCGCGCTGGCGAAAGCCGGAGCGGTCGTCTTGATGGTGGCGCGCGACCCGGTCCGTGGGGAGGCGGCGCGCCGCGAGGTCGAGGTGGCAACCGGCCGGCGTGCGGCCGCCCATCTGCTGCTGGCGGACCTGTCCGATCTTGCATCGGTCCGGGATTTGGCGTCGCAGGTCACAGGGCAATTTGGCCGGCTGGATGGCTTGATTCACACGGCTGCGGTCTACCGCTCGAACCGCGTGCTGACTCCTGCTGGTTTCGAGTTGATGTTCGCGACCAATCACCTCGGCCCATTCCTCCTGACCCATCTGCTGCTGGAGCGCCTGAGGGCCAGCGCGCCGGCGCGCGTGTTGGTCGTGAGCGCGCCCTCCACCACCCGCCTGGATTTCGATGACCTGCAAGGTGAGCGGCGCTTCCGATCGCTGTGGGCCTTCGGCGCGACCAAGATGGCGAACCTCCTCACCACCTTCGAGCTCGCACGGCGGCTGACGGGCAGCGGCGTGACGGCAAACACGTTCCATCCGGGCATCGTCAAGTCCAGCCTTATGGCAGAGGCGCCCGCGGTCATGCGCTGGATGACCCGCATGATCGGCGTTGCGCCTGCGAAGCCTGCCGCGGACCTGGTCTATCTCGCCACGGCTGCTGAGTTGGAGGGGGTCAGCGGGCAGTTCTTCCGAGGGCGGAAGGTCATCCGGCCGGACGGGTATGCGCTCGACGAGCGTGTTCAGCACCAGCTCTGGGACGTCAGCCTGAAGCTGCTGGGGGTCGGATGATGCAACGTGTCGCTCTAGTCACAGGCGTAGCTGGCTAAGCGCAAGGGCTCCCAGAAGACCCGGGTCGACGTGCGCGGCCGCAGCTTCGAGTTGCTTTGCCGTGTGCTCGGCCCCTATCTGCGCGAACAAGCGCCGGCAAACGCGCACCCAAACGGGCCCGGTGATTGCGTCGCGTTGCGGATATAACGAAGCCTCAGATCCCCCGGAGCGCCAGAGTGAATTGGGTCGGCGTGAGTGTTCGCCGGACGCAAAGCGCGAAATTGGGTGTACAATCACTTCAGTTGACGTGTTCGCTCTTTGTGGAGACCCGCTTCATCACAAAGGAGACGCTCACATGGTCACCCGACGCAAGATCCTCGTTTGTCTGCAGCTCGTCGTCGTCTTATTGATGGTATTGGGAGCGACTCCCGCATCCGCCGACCGCGTGATGCCGGAGAACAAAACATCCGGAAAAGTCGACAACACCGCTCGTCACCTCAAGGCTGAGTTGAAGAAACGCGGCTTTGAGGTCGGCGAGGGCTATTTCCAGCTGTGGGGATCGAGGACTGCCCGAAATCCTTCGCGGTGATGGGGACCTGCTACTTCAACAACCCCGACCGCGCCGTATGTGATGCCCGTCGTGCCCTACTGGCCGGATGAGTTCGTCGACCCGGCAACCCAGGGCGCATTCGGCGAGACCGACCCCGGCTACGGCACGACCTTCCGTTTTGACCCGAACGAAGCGATCGTCATCTTCGGGTTCCTGCCGCCGAAGGCCGCCTACTTCGGGCTACAGAGCTACCTGTTCACGCGCAAGGGCGAGTACCAGACGGACAACGATACGTACCGCTTCCTCGACTCAGATCGGCGCCAAGGACGTTTTCTTCCACACGGTCCCTCAAAATCCCGAGCGCATTGGGTCTTTCGACAGCCTGAGCAACAGCAACAACAACGTGGTCATCGAACGGCAGTCAGGCGGAAGCTTGAACCAGTTCCGCTACTTCATCATCACGCCCGACCGGTACATGGATAAGCAGGTCCGCCAGGTCCTGCACAAGCTGTCGGTCGCGGATAAAGACATCTTCACCGAGGGCATCCCCTCGAACATGAGGATCGGTCTTGACGCAGACGCCGACGATTTCGCTGTCGGGCATTCGTTACTCGATGCCGGACGACGGCGGCGAGGAAGGCACGCCCTCAGATGAGTGGAGACACAACCCGACCATGAGGCGTTCTGCGCATCCGCGACACCCGACCGCACCGGCCGCCTCAGCCTTACCCGGCTTGGGAGGACGACAGCCCCGAACCGAGGACAGCGGTACCCGAAGCGTACCTGAAGACCGATCTCACCCGTCTTGTGCAGAAAGTCAGCGAGGCATGGGGGCAACCTTGCGCCGACGCCAATTGCTCGGACAGAGGCCGTGTCCTTCATCGACACGCAGACCTACCCGTTCAACCTGGTTGGACCGCTGTGCGACAATATCGGGATGGACTGTCTCGGCGACACGCAGGACGCAAGTTACCAGTTCCGGGGCGGCTTCGGGTTCGACAACGGCGAAGTCTATGCCGTGGTAGGAACCCTGGGCACGGCAACCGGAAATGCCACCTACGTGAGCTTGGGAGTCAACAACTTCCGCCTGAGGCTGGGCGCAGAGAACGTCGACGGCACGAAGCTCGTGGGCAGCGCGACCCGGAGTGGTACCCTGGAGTGGATAACCTGGACAAGCTCTACGTCTACTATTTCACCCGCCACTGTGAAGGCCTGGAAGAGCTGACCCACGGCTTCTGCTTGTCGGTGGAAGACACAGAGCTCGTGATCCCGCCCGGCGACAAGGCTTCGTTCGTCGAGCGTGATTACATGGGCGCGGGGACGCAGCGGGGGCCCGACTCGACGCTCACGCTGCCTTCCATGGTGCTCACACTTCAGAGGCCGGCGCAGTAAGGAGCCCGGTTCCATCGCGCGGAGTGCGCTATGGCATGCGGGGGAGGGGGCGTCGCCGGATTGGACAGTGTCCCGTATTCGTGCTAGCATAGCTTATCAATTGTTCTGATATTAAAATCAATTGATAGGCGCGGCGACGTATGGCTACCGCTTCGGCAGGGACCGTCTCAGGCGTGCCTGCGGCGGGTTTCAGGCTCTCACTTCTTGGCCTGTTCAAACTGGAGCAGGACGGCAGGACAGTCCGCCTGCGGACGCGCAAAGAACAAGCCCTGCTCGCCTACCTGATCCTCCACCCCGACCGGCACACCCGTGAGGCGCTGGCAGAGATCTTCTGGGGCGACACACCCGAATTGCAGGCCAGGGCCTCGCTGCGCGCCGCGCTCGCCGACCTGCGCGGCGCCCTGGGTCCCGATATGCTGCTGACCGACCGCGTGATCGCTCAGTTCAATCCTTCCGCTGCCATATCGGTCGACGTCCTCGAGTTCCAGAACCAGGCTGCGGCCTTTCTCAGCCAGGAGCAGCCCGATCCCTCCACCTTCAACCCCTGCGTGTACGAGGGCGAATTGCTGGTCGGCCATTATGACGACTGGGTGCTGATCGAGCGCGAGCGCCTGCACCAGCTCTACATGGACACGCTGCTCCACCGCGTCACCTGCCTGCGCTCGTTGGCCCGCTACGACGAGGCCATTGCCGCCGCCCAGCAGGTCCTTACCCTGGACCGCGCCGAGGAGCGCGCGCACCAGCACCTGATCTTCCTTTATTCCGTCACCGGCAACCGGGCCGCCGCCCTGCGCCAGCTCGAAATCTGCCGCCGCAGCCTTAAGAAGAACTCGACGTGGAGCCGTCGCCTGAAACCCTGGCCCTCCTCGATTCCATCACCTCCGACCCTGCCAAGGAAGCGGTGCATGCCGGCTACACCAACCTGCCCAACCCGCTCACCAGCTTTGTCGGCCGCGAGTCCGAACTGGCCGCAGTCAGCCGCCTGTTCCTCGCCGGCTGCTTGCCTCAGAACGGCGCTCGGCTGGTGACCCTCACCGGAGCAGGCGGAAGCGGCAAGACGCGCCTGGCGATCCAGTTGGCTCGCTCTCTGCTCCCCAGCTACCGCCACGGCGCCTGGTGGGTCGATCTGAGCTCGCTGGCCGACGCTTCGCTGGTGCCCGATACCGTCCTTGCCGCCCTGGGGGTCGCGCCACCGCCCGGCCTCCCGCCCACGCAGGCCCTGCTCGGCTACCTCCGCAGCCGCACGCTCCTCCTCGCGCTGGACAACTGCGAGCACCTAGCCGAGGCCTGCGCCCATCTGGTGGCGGCGATCCTGCAGGCAAGCCCCGGTGTCCAGGTGCTGGCGACCAGCCGTGAGCCGCTCGGGGTTCCCGGCGAGCAGTTGTGGCCCGTCCCCACCTTCGCGGTTCCGGCCGTTGGGGACAACAGGCATCACACAGATGCGGAGACCCTGCTCAGCTACGACGCCGTCCGCCTTTTCGTGGAAAGGGCCAGGATGCACCGGCCCGCCTTCAGCCTCGGCGAGCAGAATGCCGACCAGGTGGCCGAGATCTGCCGCCGCCTCGACGGCATCCCCCTGGCCATCGAGCTGGCCGCCGCCCGCGTCCGCACGATGGAAGTCAGTGACGTCCTCGTCCGCCTGCAGAACCGGCTGCGCCTGCTGGCCGCCGGCAGCACCCTGGCTCCCCCACGCCAACAAACCCTGCGCGCCTCCATCGACTGGAGCTACAACCTGCTCTCGCCCGCCGAATGCCGCCTGCTCCAGCGTCTGGCCGTCTTTGTGGGCGGCTGCACGCTGGCCGCGGCCGAGGCCGTCTGCGCGGATGACGCGCTGCCCGTGGACGAAATCGTCGACCTGCTGGGCCACCTGGTCGATCGCTCCCTGGTCATCGCGGAAGGCGGGCGCTACCGCTTCCTCGAGACGATCCGTGAGTACGCGCTGGAGAGGCTGAACGACACGGGCGAAGCGGTTACCCTGCGCGAGCGGCATGCCGGCTATTTTGCCGGCTATCTCGAGGACCGGTACGAGCGGATCCTGGGGGGCGAGCAATATCACGTGATCATGGATATCGAAGTCGAGATCGGCAACGTCCGAGCCGCCTGGGACTGGGCATTGACCGGCCGCCGCGGCGATCTCCTGCGCCGCTCGGCCGATAGCCTCCACTGGTATTACGAGATGCACAATCGGTTCAACGAGGGCGAAGCGCTGTTCGGCCGGACTGTGCAGACGCTGAAGGACGACCCGAGTTGCGACCGCACCCTGCTCGCCGGGCTGTGCGCCAGGCACGGCTACTACCTGGGCCGGCTGGGCAGGCTGGCGGATGCGCGCCAACAGCTCGAGTGGGCCAGCGCACACTTGCGCCAGGTAGACGAGCGCTCCGAACTGGCCCTGGCGCTGACGTTTCTGGGGACGATCGTCTGGCAAGAGGGCGATTTCCCCCAGGCTCGTGCGCTTCTGGAGGAGAGCCTGGGACTCAACCGGATAATAGGCGACCGGCATTGGATGTCGCTCAGCCTCTTCTTCCTCGCTCTGGTCGAGCACTCCAGCGGCAATGAGGCCCAGGCCGATCAGTACTTTGACGAGACCCTGGCCCTCGGTCACGCGACCGGCCAGCCCCGCATGATCTCCATGACGTCAGTCTTCTCCGCGCCCACTCTCCTTGCGCTCGGCAGGTATGCAGAAGCCAGGGAGCGTCTGCAGGCAGGCCTGGAGCTGGCGCGCACGAGCCACGATTGGTGGCTGGTGAGCACCACGTTGGCGAACCTCGGCATCCTCCTGCATACCCAGGGTGACCACGCCGGCGCCAAGACGGCTCTGCTCGAAGCCGTGTCGCTTACGCAAGAGAGCGGCAACCGCTGGGATCAGGCGTGGGTCGAGGTCAGTCTGGGCGATGTCTACCTGGCCCTGCATGACGCGGCGCAGGCTGAGAACCATTACCGCTCTGCCCTGCAGCTCGCGTTCGAGGGCGCTGCCATCCCCATCGCTCTGGATGCGCTGGCCGGTTTCGCCACCCTGCACGCGCAGGCCGGAGATCGCGAGTGGGCGCTGGAGATCGCCGGGCAGGTGGCGGCCCACCCGGCCAGCACCGGCAACGCCCGCGCCCGGGTAACCGAGGTGGTCCGCCTGCTGGATCCGGACTCCGCGACCCCGCTGCCCGCGGCCGCCACTGGAACTTTTGAGGATATGGTCCACCGCATTCTTGCCGCCACCACCTCGTGACGCGGCCCGCCCGGCCCCGACCCGAGCCCCCTTGCCTGCCCATTCCTGTGCATGACGGCGGGATGCTAACGAAGGATACGTGTCATTCGCTTTTTTTGTGGGGCGCACCAGGATCAGCGGAATTTCCCGTGTAGCCCGTTTCTATCTTGCGGCGCCCTATTTCGGTTAGCCGCCGGCTTTACGGCCCCATACCTGCGTGACGATAAAACTCATAACGGTTGTGTCTGGATCCCCCGCAATTTGCTCGCACTCCGCCAGGGCTTCGTCCAGCGCCCGCTCGCTGAGGATCCCTGCGTCCAGGATCCGTCTGCGCAGCGACGTGGCCAACTGAATGGGCATGCGCCGGTAGGGGTGAGGCGCTGGCAGGGCCAACACCGCGGCGCGGATCTGGACGTCTTCCAGTCCGGCGCGACGCAGCATCGCAAACGTCCGGGTTCCTACGGAGAAGTCGCCTCCCGCTGCTGCAAACGCAGCCAAGATTGCGTCTCTTACCTGCGCCCATCCCGACCGGGCCGGATAGCAGTTCCACGAGCTGGCATCAGGCTCTTCAATGGCCACCACGCCGCCGGGACAGGTCAGGTCCAACATCTCATGTAGCAAACCCTCGTCTTGGCCTACCGGCGCGAAGACGAAGCGAACATGTGTCAGGTCAAAAGACCCGCAGGGCAGGCTGGTCCGATAGGCGTCCTGCTCAACGATTTCGACATTGTGCAACTGCTTCTCACGAATGTAGTCCCGAGCGGCTACCAGTTGTTCGGCGTTGTTCTCCACTCCGATAACGCGACCGTGAATGCCCACGCGCCGGCTGAGGGCGCCCAGGACGCCCATGCCTCCGCACCCCAGGTCAGCACAGATCCATCCGGGCTGAATGCCGACCTGGTCGAACATGGCCTCTGCCGCCGGCTCCCACACGCGTGCTTGAAGACCGAGCCGCTCCAGTTCGGCTGTCCCTTCAGCCAAGAGGTAACTGCTTGCGTCGGACATCGCGTTTTCTCCTTTGCTGGCCGTCCGTGTTACTCGTCAGTGCGGCCCGGCGAGCGCCTGCTTGATGCGCTGCAGCGCCTCCTCCAAGACAGCGCGCGGGCAGGCGAAATTCAGACGCACACAAGAAACTCCGCCTGGTCCATACGGAGCGCCGTCCGACAACGCCACTTTGGCTTTCTGGAGGAAGAACTCGGAGGGCGAACCTGAAATGATACCTGCGCGGATGTACTCTGCGCAGTCAAGCCACGCCAGGGTGGTGGCATCGGGGATCGTCGTGGCCAGGCCCGGAAGTTCTTGCTTGACGAAGGCGACCAACGCGTCGCGGTTTGCGGTCAGGTAGGCCCGCACCGCGGCCAGCCACTCGTCGCAAGCCCCGCTGTAGGCCACGCGTGCCGCGATCAGCCCTGCGGAGCTCGGAAACAGCGAAAAGCGCCCAAGCTCTTGAGTGAAGCGTTCCCGGCGGACGGCATCGGGGATGACTGCGAAGGCACAGACCAAACCTGACATATTGTAGGCCTTGCCGGGACCGAACAGCGTGATCGTCCGCTCCCCAATCTGCGGCGCCAGGGCAGCGACGGGGGTGTAAGCTGCTCCCCCTAAGAGCAGTTCGTGGTGGATGTCGTCTGAGCAGAGCAAGATGTCTTTTTCCTCACAAAGGCTCGCCAGGCGCGTCAATTCATCCACCGACCAGAGCCGCCCGATGGGGTTGTGCGGGTTGCAGAGCAGGAACATGCCTGTTCTTGCGCCGTCATGGATCGCCCGCCTGACCAGATCGAGGTCAAGTTCGTAGTGGATGATTTGACCCTGATCGACGCGGCGCAGGGGAGCCATCTGCCGGACCAGGCCAAAGGCGGCGGGAAAGTCGACAAAATCGTAGAATACCGGCGGCTGCAT
Organism: uncultured Chloroflexia bacterium; assembly: GCA_963774265.1. Classification (GTDB taxonomy): domain Bacteria; phylum Chloroflexota; class Anaerolineae; order CG2-30-64-16; family CG2-30-64-16; genus JALOOB01. Next base: position 751,875 of record CAVZDU010000002.1, read on the forward strand.
CAGTACGCCTTCGCCCGCTCGGCAAGCGGTGGCCGCGGCCACCCGATAGCCGATATTGACATTGGGTAGCGCGACAATCGACTCCGGCGTTACCGTCCAGCCCCACATCAGCTGGAGTCGCCCTGCGATGAGCTCGAGCAAGGACGAGGAAGCGAACTCATAGCCCAGGATGCCGTGATCGAGGGCGGCGCGCAGCGCGCGAAGAATAGGCTCTGGTGTGCGAAAGTCCATGTCTGCGATCCACAGCGGAAGCACATCCTCAGGGTACCAGTTCCATTTGTTCAGGTTCGCGATCGAGCGACGGTCGATGCGAGAGTCAAAATCGTAGGACATTAGGCTTGCCTCCTGTATAGTTGGCCCCATTGTAAAGACCACGGATGAGCCGAAATAAGGAGAGAGACAACAGCCATCATGCGAAATGCACCTCGACGGGGGTGCGGTAGTCCAAACCACGCTGCAATTACGGGCGAATCTTGGCCTGCGCGGCACCTTGGCTCGTGTAGGTGGTCCAGTTGTCAGAGCTAACTATAGGTAGCATTTACGCAAGCCATGGATACAGAAAGCTGGTATTCCTGGCCAATCAGCTTTGAAAACAGACTTCTCTTTTATTATACACGACTGTTACCGGCTTTCAATTCAAAGATCCATCAGCCATAGTTGTGGAATTCGGCTCGATTTGGCTCTCTGTCTCGTCAGCGTTGTGTCGCTGCCGTGCAGGAAGGAGGGTGATCCCATTTCCGGCACGTATTCCAGGAGGCTTTCTCGTAAGGAGTTGTTCGCCCTTCAGCATCCCGAGGGTTATTGGGGCGACGATGAAACGAAACCATACACTGCGCAGGGGGCTGTGGCCGCACTCAGCTTGCTGTACATGCTGGGCGTGACTCCCGACACGCGTACCGCGGCCGGCTGTGATTCCTTCCTGAAATTCTGCCAGCATGAGAGCGGCGGCTTCTCATTGAAGACATGTCAACTGACGATGCACTGGATTGCGGACGCTACCAGCATCGCGATTGCTTATGGGGCTCAATCGCGGCGCTCAATGGCTTGGCTGCGCTCCCCACCGGCATGCGATCGGCGCAGTCCAAACGAGTGGTGAAGCACTTGGCGAGTGCCTTGCTCGATGCCAGGTAAGATTTTGAAGGTGAGCACAAACGCTGGCTGACGTTCGGTGTGCCTCACGTGTGGGACTTGCTGAGTGCGCTCAAGGCGCGGGCCGGCTGATGTTCGACACAAGAGCCGGCCCGCGTACGGTCGCCGCCTCAGTCCGGACTCAACGGAGGTCCCAGCAACGACATATTGTATTTCTCGAACAGCGGCCCGAGCACCTTGGGATCGGGCGGGCCGTTGCGCGCAGCCGGGCCAAACTCCTCATAAAACTTGTGCCCGCCGCCCGGCGTATAGACCACGATGATCTCGCCCTGCTCATCGGTCAGATTCAAGAAGGCGTGTGGGACTTTCGAGGGCAGATAGGCGAACCCTCCCTCGTCGCAGTAGTAAATCCCATCGCCGATCCGGACCTTGAACCGGCCCTTCAGCACGTGGATGGTTTCCTCTTGCCCGTGATGAACGTGCAGCGGAGGGCCGCCTTTCGGCGCGACCTGGACGATGAAGTAGTCGAACTGCCCGCCCGTATCATCGCCGGTGACCTTAAAGATCAGGTCTCTGCCCGGCCCTGAGTGCAAGATCAGACCCTCACCCGCGGCCAGGACCTTGTCTTGTCTGAGTGCGACTGCCATGACTGTGCCTCCCTTTCAAACACTGATCAATTCATACTGATGATTTGAGTATAGGACGGGGGGGTCAAAGGAACGTCAACGGTGGCGTCAAGGCTGCGTCAAGCATTCAGGCGTGTGAGAGCGACAGTTCCAGGTGGTCGATTTCCTCGAGCAGGCGCCCATAGCTGCCCTGCTCGGCTGCCCGGCGGGCTTCCTGCAGGCGGCGGCGCCCTTCGTCCGGCGGCAGTAGGGGGACAAGCCAGATGCGGATCCGTACGCCCAGATGCGAGGCGCCAATGCTGTCCGCGGCTGCGAGCCGCGTCGCGAAATCGCTGCCCGGCCAGCTCGTCCTGGCCGCGGCGTTTGGCCACGAGGCCCAGGTTGGCCGTCAAGCCCGCGATCCGCTCGGGGACCGGCACCTGGCGGGCTAGATCGAGCCCCTGGATGAAGTAGTCGTCGGCAGCGTCTACATCGCCGCCGGCCAGCGCGATCTCGCCGGCGGTCGAGTACAGGTAGGCGAGATGCGACAACGAGCCCCGCTCCCGCGCCAGGCGAATGCCGGCCTGGATCTGCTCGCTGGCCTCGGGGTCACCGACCAGATGCAGGTAGTAGGCCAGATTGTTGTGCAGCAGGATCCGGCGCAAAAGATCCAGTTGGCGTTCATCGCTGCGCGCCAGGTCGAAAGCCGAGCGGTAGAGGGCTATCGCCTCGGCAAAACGACCCTGCTGGCCCAGGGCGCCCGCCAACGCGTATTTGACCTGCGGCCGGGTGATTGCGCTGGCAAACGCCGAAGGCCCATCGAGCAGCTTCTCGGCCTCACGCAGGTGGTATTCGGCCTCAACGGGATGGGCGCTGTCCAGCACCAGGCTGCTGCCCCAGATGAATTCCGCGCAGGCCGCAAGCTCGGGCGGGCCTGCAGCGCGCAGCTGACGGCCCAGGGCGATTGAATCGGCATAGCGGGTCTGCGGAAAAAGCGACATGCTCAGCGCAAGATAGGCGGCCTCCTCAACGGAAAGCGAGCCAATCGCGCCGGCCAGGCGTACGGCGGTTTGGAAGTCCGCTGTCGCCGAAGCAAAGTCGCCCTTATGAAAGCGGGCAAAGCCCAGGTCAAGGTAGATCAAGGCCTGCTGCGACGGGCTGGGAGCGGCCGCAAGCGCGCTTTCGTAGTGGGCCATGGCTTCTACCCATGCTGCTAGGCTGGCAGCGTACTGTCCGGCCCGATAAGCGTGAGGCGCGGCACGTTCCGGTGCATGACCGTCCAGGAAGTGCCGTGCGATCAACCCCGCCGCATCAGGCCGGTCGCGATGGGTCCGTTCCAGCACCTCCGCCACCCGGCGGTGTAGGTGCCGTAGGCGCATCTCCCCCATGTCCTGGACCACGACCTGCAAGGTCAGGTTGTGGTCGAACGTGAGGACCTCGGGAGCATACGGTCGGAGCAGCCCGACGCCCTGCAACTGCTCGAGCGCCTCGAGAGCCTCGTCCTCGGACGCGAACGCTACCTGCCGTACCAGCTCGAAATCGAAATGCTGGCCCACCGCCGCCGCACTGCGCAGCAGATGGCGCGCGTTCTCCGGCAGCCGGAGCAGACGTGACTGGATCAGGCTTTGGATTGTGGGTGGCAGCACGAGTTGGGCGGCCAAGACCGCGGGGTCGATCTTGCCATCGCTGCTCAAGGAACCGTTCTGGCGCGCAAGGCGGACGAGTTCGGTCAGGAAATAGGGATTGCCTTCCGCATGCAGGTTCAGCCACTCCGCAAGCGCTTTGCTCTGCGTGGGGCTCAGATGCTCTGCTACCCGGTGCACTTCGGACGGCGGCAAGGCCTCCAGCGATAACTGCGCCAGCAGGTCATGGCGCAGGAGGTCACGGACCAGGGTCGCCAGACGCGACCTATCGTCGACCGGCCGGGTCGTGGCCAGCAAGATGGGCCCGGCCGCCGCGGCTTGTTGGCTGCGCGCTGCGTACCCCAGCCAGCCAATTGTCGCCTCGTCTGCCCAGTGAAGATCGTCGAGAAAGAGGCAAACCATACAGCGCCGGCCAAGAGCTTGCAGGAAGCGCAGGAGACTTGCCCAGACGCGTGTCTCATCGGCGGGCTGGGCCTGTGGCGGTACTGCAGGGAAACTGGTCTGCAGCTCGGGCACCAGGCGGATCACATCGGCGAGCCACAGCGGAGCGAGGTCGAGTTCGCGGCGCCAGGCCGGCCACTCGGGAAGCGCCAACAGGGTGCGCAGGGCGTCCATGATAGGGTGGTAGGGGAGACCTTGCTCCAGCTCGTGACCTATGCCGCGCAGCACTGCTACCGGAGGCGCGTCCTGCACCGATCTGCCGATGAATTCCTCGGCCAGGCGCGTCTTGCCGATGCCGGGTTCGCCCGCGATGAGAATCAGCTTGCCGCTGCCGGCGAGACCCCTCAAAGTGCTCAGCTCGGCGCTGCGGCCGACGAACGGCAGGGCGTCGGGAGTTGCGGCAGCACGGCGCCCTGTGGGAGCGCGGAGGCGTTCCGCAGCTCGTGCCGCAGGCGCTGCCTGCGGCACGGCGGGCGAGGCTGCCAGGGTATCCGTGATGATGGCGTCGTAGAGCGCCCGGGTCTCCGGCATGGGCGGTACACCCAGCTCGTCGCCCAGCACCTTGCACAGCGCTTCGAAGCGGCGGACCGCGCCCGCTCGATCGCCGTTCAGGTAATGCAGGCGCATGGCGTCCCGCTGGAGGTCCTCTTGCATCGGATCGAAGGCGAGCCCACGTTCAAGGGCCTGCAGCGAGGCGCCGTAATCGCGTAGACCTTCATGAATATGCGCGGCGCGCACGAAGCCGCGGATGGCCATGATCCGGTAGCGATCCCGTTCCGACGCCGTCCAATCGTCGAACTCAGGCGAATCGGCCAGTGTGAAGCCTTCCAGGAAGGGGCCACGATAGAGGTCGAGGGCTGCCAGCAATGCCGGCGCATCGGCTTCTCCCAGGGCGCGGCCGTGCGGCGACTCCAGTGCTGCGGCAAAGGTTCGGGCGTCGACAAAGGTGTCGCTCGCCAGCCGCAACGTCTCGTCTTCCACATAAAGACGCTCGCCGGTCGCCTTGCGCAGATCGCTGAGCATGGTCCGCAGAATGTGCTGCGCCGCGGCCCGATCGTGGTCGGGCCAGAAGAGGGCCAGCAGGTGATCACGGGTCAGCGGACGGTCATGCGCGGCAAGATAGAAGACGAGCGCCCGGTTCTTGCGGCGCACTTTCGCCAGCGGTTGGCCGGCCATGCATAATTGCGGCGCGCCGAAGAGTGTAATGGAAAATAGCTGCGATTCCTGTGTCACCCTTTTCACCCGGTCAAGCAGTCACGCTGGCTCGATTGTCCACCTACCGGGCGCTGGAGGCTGTGGCTGGGCATACCGTCCGCCGTATCAGACTCGAAGCAATGCGCTGGTACGAGCATTCTTGAGGAAACGCCCCACAAGCTCGCGTCCGCTCCTGCGCGCAGCGCTTAGTTCAAGTCCAGCTTAGGGAAAGCTGTACAGCGGCGGCGCGTTTCTTGTCCTCCAAGGGTGCGCCGCGCGATACTTAGCGGAAGCTGCCCCCGGCTCCTGTTGATGGTATGATGTCTTAATTATTACGCGGCGGCAGATCTACGGACATAGGACTGTCTCAAGCCCTTCTCTTTTTCGGTCGTCCCGGCAAGCACCGTGGTCACCATAGGAGGTTTTACCATGAGAGGTCAAATCCTGAGACTGCTCCCCGTCGCGACTATGTGCCTCTTGATCGTTGCCGGCTGTGCGACATCCCCGCAGCTAGCTCCATCCGCTCCGACCTTGTTGTCACCTTCACCGACGCCGACACCCACCCTCGACCCGCGCATGAAACTCGCCCAGGCGTTCCAAGACGGGTTGAACCGAGGCGACGGTGCAGCGGTCGCCTCGCTCTTTGTGGATGAGGGGATGGGCTACATGGATTCCGGCTACCTGATCAAGGACAGGGCCGGAGTGGCCGACTATGTCGACGAAGGCGCCCCTCGGCATTGGAGCCTGCAGCTCAGCGAGTGCGCAGCGCAAGGCGCCCTGTGGCATTGCAGGGCGGTGGAGCGCGAGGATTGTATGAAGGCCGCAACGGGCAAGGAAGAATTGCGGACCGACATGACGCTCATACCGAAGGATGGCCAAATTCAGTACATCGAGTTCAAGCCCTCGGCGGAGGACAGCGAGGCGACCGGGAAGGCAAGCGAGAAGTTCTGGACCTGGGTCCAGGCCGAGCGGGCCGCTGAGTGGCCAAAGATCGCCACGCCCGAGACCGCGCTGAAGGGGCGCGAGCGCGGCGAGCTGCTCTCAACGCTCTGCAAGGAGTACATGGAGACCCACAAGTAGCGTTTGAGGCAGGGGGAGGCCGGCGCCGCGCACGACCAAGCCGTATGATCGCACCAGCGACGCCATCAGGGCTGAGGCTAGGCCTCAGCTTGGCGGAATGGATTCCGCATAATAACGAGATGTCTTAGCAAATGGAGGATGACATCATTACCAGGCGAGGTTCTCTAAAGGAATCAAGTTCGGCTAAGCCCCGCACCTTCATCCTGGTGCATGGTGCGTGGCACGGGGGCTGGTGCTGGCGCCGTGTAACCGATATTCTCACGACTCGCGGGCACAGGGTATTCGCGCCCAGCCTCACCGGATTGGGGGATCGTGCGCATCTCTTCTCCAAGGACATATCTCTGCAGACTCATGTGGAAGACATCCTTTCCGTGATTGAAACTGAGGAGTTGAGCGACTTCGTTCTCGTTGGACATAGCTATGGAGGCTTTGTGATCTCCGGCGTCGCAGACACACTCCGGAAGCGCGTTTCTCGCTATGTTTACTTGGATGGTAGTGTTCCACCCGATATGTCGCCAGGCGCATCCTTCAGTTGGGCTGGCTTTAATCCCCCCGACGCATGTGAAGCACGATTGAAGTCGGTACGAGAAGAGGGTAAAGGTGTGGCGCTCCCGGCACCTCCGCCCAGTGCCTTCGCTGTGACCAAGCCCTCGGACGCCGCTTGGCTGCAGCGGCGCTTGCGGCCTATGCCAGTCGGCACCTATATCGGAACCTTTACGTTCAAGAACTCTGGGAGCAATGGATTGAAGCGCACTTACATTGCTTCGATCAAACCGCTTTATGCTTTGCTCGTCCCTACCCATAACCGGATAAGGGCGGACAATACCTGGTCGTTCACGACCATAGAGGCAGGTCACGACTCAATGGTGACAGCCCCCGACGAGCTGGCTTCCCTGTTAATGGTGGTCTGAAACGCATGCGGTTAAGTCCGCCATGGGCCGGCATCTAAGTAGGTAACAGAAAATTCGGGGCACTTCTTCGTTGCCTGATATACTGGGGTTACGGAGGGTGCCATGATCTATGTACGAACACCAACGGATGCTGAACTGCAAGAGCTCAAGCGAATGACCCGCCATGAGATCGGGCGGGTTAGCCAACGAGCGCAGATGGTTCTGCTCTCAGCGCAGCAGCGCACGGTGCCTGAGATCGCCGTCATCTTTGGCGTCAAGTACAAGACCGTGCGCAAATGGCTCCGCCGCTTCAATGCGGCCGGGCCGGCCGGACTGTATGATGAGCCGCGCAGTGGGCGGCCGCGGACGCTGACCGACCGTGTCCGTGACACTTTGGTCGACATGAGCGAGCAGGATCCCGAGCAGTCGGACTATCCCGCGACCTTGTGGACGGTTGCGATGCTGGCCTTAGCCTTGGCCGAGAAGATCGGCGTGTATCTGAGCCATAGCACCCTGCGTCAGACGCTGCATGCGGCCGGCCTGGCCTGGAGCCGCCCACGACTCGCCATGCCCCGCAAGACTGATCCGCAGAAGGCGGCCAAGCAGTGGGCAATAGTGCAGGCCGTGATTGGGGCTGGCCCAGCTGCAGTCGTGCTGTACGCCGACGAATCGCGCATCCAGATGCTACCGTTGATTCGAGCAATGTGGCATCGGCTGGGCCAGCAGATCCGTGTCCCGACGCCCGGCAGCAATCAGACGCGCAGCCTATTTGGAGCGCTCAACATTCGCACGGGCCAGTGGACGTGGTTGATCCGCGAGCATATGCACAAAGAAGACTTCATCACTTTCCTGGAACACCTGTTGACGGTGTATGCCAGCGGTCCGATCATTCTGATCGTCGATAACTACTCCAGCCATACGGCTAAGGCCATCGATGCCTGGCTGACTGAGCACCCGCGACTCCAGTTGCACTACCTGCCGAAGTACTGCTCGCATCTGAATCCGGTTGAGAACATCTGGCTGCGTCTCAAAGGCCAGACCGCCGCTGACCGCTTGTACGGTTCGCTGCATGGTCTGCTGGACGCCGTCACACGCTTCTTCGACCATATGACGCCAGCGATGGCGTTGACCTGGGCCAGTCTCGACTGAAAAGTGACCCGTACTTTTTGTGACATACTTAGCCACCGCATGGAGCCGACGCAACCGCTTTGCGGCAAGCGTCGACTCTGAAGCCAGTCATGCGGTTGCGCGGCTCATGCGGCACGTTGGGTAATCAAGTGACTCGCACCTGCGCCCTCACAGAAGTGTTGCGGAGGCTACCGGCAGTCCGCTCTGCGCTTTGCGCTTAGTTCAATACCTGGTTGGGAGAAGCCGAACGACGGCGGCGCGTTGCCTGTCCGCTAAGGGCCAGTTGCCTTGATCGGGGTGATGGTCTACTCATTCGCGCGGGTGGGAGCGGTGGTCGGCATGAGTGTGGAGGACTACTTTCAGGAAGGCAAGCGGCATCAATTTTCACTTGACGTACCTGTCATGCGGCGCGACAATGATTCTGCTACGTCCATTGTGGCAGGCGGTCGGCACGGCAGCGACTGTTTGAATCGCCATATAGATGACACTCTCTTCTTCCCGGCTTAGTTCAACTTGAGATCATGTAGCGGCTTCCGCCTCGACCGACCAGTTCTCGTCAATACCCGTGCGTCGGCTGGGCAGCGTGTCGCGTTAACTACGGCGCGCCACATGAATCCTTAATCCGTTAATCCGTTAGGCCGCACGCGTTTTCTGAATCTTTGGCTGAGCAAATCGTCTTGTCGTGCAGCTCACGTGGCGGCCATCGCGCTCCATTTCCTTGCAAGAAAGGAGAATTGAAATGAACATCTCGTCTTTCATCAAACGTCACCCGGTCTTGACCTACTTCGCCCTCACGTTCGCTCTCTCGTGGGGCAGCTGGCTCCTGCTCACCGGCGGCGCTCCGATGCGGTCCGATCCGCGGTTCATGTTCATAGTCCTGGCGGCGCCCGTCGCCCCCGCTATCGCCGGCCTCCTGATGACCGGTCTCACAGCTGGAAGGGCCGGCTATCGCGAGTTGCTCGCCCGGCTGTTCCGGTGGCGCGTACAAGCGCGCTGGTACGGAGTGGCACTCTTGCCGGCTCCGCTCGTGGCGATAATGACAGGCGTACTCCTTTCACTGTCGCTGCGTTCCCCTGAGTTCCTCCCTGTCATCTTCACAACGGCCGACCCAGTTGGACTGCTTCTGCCCGGTGTTATCGGGGGACTCCTGGTCGGTTTGTGCGAGGAACTAGGGTGGACAGGGTTCGCCATCCCCCGCCTGCGACTGCGGTACAGCGTCCTGGCCACCGGGCTGCTCGTGGGCGTTGTGTGGGGCGCGTGGCACGCCCCGTTGTTCGCGAGAAGCGACAGCTTCGCAGGAGCGCTTCCTCTGGCCCTCTTGCTCCTTCAGCTCTTCTCCTGGTTGCCGGCCTACCGGGTGCTGATGGTGTGGGCGTACGACCGCACGGGGAGCCTGCTCGTCGCGATGCTCATGCACGTCAGTCTAGCGGCCACCTCGATCATCCTTCCCCCGCCGGAGATGTCCGATATGCAGTCTTTGACCAGCATTCTCGTGTCGGCGGCCACCTGGTGGCTCCTCGTTGCAGCGGTCGCCGTGGCCAACCGGCGGCAGACTAAAGGGGTTGCAGTGGGTCAAACTCGCTAGAATTGCGGCCTAACATGGCGTGCAGTTGATCTGCTGATTTTTCCTCGGCCCGAAATTGGGTCACACTTCCTTCTGTCGGTATCTCATTCCCTTCACGACAAGCTCGAGGCCGTTGGGCGGCCCCTGACACGATCTCCCAGTGAGCATTCTGGAAAGGACGATAAATGACGATTCGCCCACCCACACTCGATCCCATAGCAAGGCTTTACAATATCTCGCTTTCTCAATTGCAGCCGGTGGCGGGAGGTCATTTTACACATGTCTACGAGTATACTGATAACAATCGGGCTTGCATCTTAAGAATCACGCCACCTAACACGCATGTCGATCTACTTTCTATGCGAGCCACGTTAGAGTGGCTGGCTTTTTTGTCAGCTCATGCGGGGCCCGTTCCTCGCCCGATACATTCTCGGAATGGCAACTTGATCGAGGTGGTGAAGTTTGAAGATCAAGCCTACATCGCCGGCGCCTTTGAAAAAGCGCCTGGGGTATTGGCGGAAGGCATGTCGCCTGCCGATTGGCACGATGAACTCTTTCAAGCGTTGGGACGCACGGTGGGTCATTGTCATCGAGTGGCCCAACTCTATGTTCCGGCACATGCGGACTTCAGACGCCCGGAATGGGATTGCACCGACAGCCTCTTCAATCCCGAAGAAGAGCTGCTGAGGGCTGATGGCCTCCTTTTGGAGAGACGCGCCCAAGTGTTATCAGTCATCCAATCGCTGCCGAAAAATCGCGACAGTTACGGGTTAGCGCACCTGGACTTGCACTTTGGGAACTTTTTTGTTGATATGGCCCAGCAACGGATCCTGCTTTTTGACTTTGATAATTGTGCATATGGCTGGTATATCATGGACCTCGCCATGCTGTTGTTTGATGTGCTGGTAGTCTACGCCGGTTTAGATCGGTTGCAGTTTGGCGAGCGATTCTTGGAGAATGTGCTACGTGGTTATCACACACAGGTGCCGCTTAGCCGATTTTGGGTCAGCCAGTTGCCGCACTTTCTGAAGCTGCTGGAAATCGGTGTATACCTGACGCTATATCAGACTTATGATCCGGTAACGGCAGACGAGTGGGTGAGTAAGTTCATGCCGGAGCGGCGTTATCGGATTGAGCATAAGATACCGTATGTGGATTTGGACTTTGAAGCCCTGTATAGCAGGGCCACGTCATAAATTAAGGCCGCCCAGAGTAGAATTGGGCTAAGAATGGAACCGACTCTGCCGCCTTCAGAAGATTATGAGCATGGCTGCTTCTCAAGCGCTGCGACAGGCGACCAGGATACGACTTGATGGCCTCTGAAGATATCTACAACTACATCAAGGTCAGTGACGAGATCGTTACCGCTGGACAACCAACTGCGGAGCAACTCAAATCGTTGGCGGCGGAAGGCTTTTCGGCAGTCGTCAACCTTGCCACCGTCGATCCTGCTCGCTCGCCGGCGAATGAAGCCGATCTGATACGCTCGCTGGGTATAACCTACTACCATATCCCCGTGGATTGGGAAAACCCGAAAGACACGGACTTTGCGACATTTGAGCAAACCATGTTGCAAATTCCGGGGGGCAGAACTCTGATACATTGCACCGCCAACTTCCGGGCGACTGCCTTTTACTCGCTGTACGCCCAGAAGCATCTCGGATGGTCGGCATCCCAAGCCGACGAGTTTCGCGCGGCCATCTGGAAAGGCAGTGATTACCCTATTTGGCGTGAGTTTATCGCTCGCATGCAGGCTCGGATTGTGACCCGGTAACTTGGATGCGCCACGCAATTGGTTGGGGCCGTCCAACCCGCGGTTGCAGGCGACTCACACCAGCGCTCTTGCAGCACCGTTATTCAAGCTTCTGGCAGCCCTGCGCTTTGCGCTTAGTTCAGCTCGTGAAGGAGTAGCTTACCTTATCAGTTCGTCTTCTGCACCGCGGGCGGCAGCCACGGCTTCTCCGCATCGAACAACGCGTCCCCAGGCCAGTACATCCTCAGATCCACCATGAAGTTGTCCTCCGGCGCCGGGAGCCAGTTGCACTCCGTCTCGTCTGTTGGACGCTCGACTTGGAGGTACAACGTCAGCGAACCATCCGGGTTGAGGCATGGGATGCGGCCCTGGCTTCCCGGCAGACCCAGGGCATACCGGTTGCTCGAGTTGTCCACGAGCCCGTAGCCGGGTATCTGGTACATGGTCACCGACCAGAAGCCGTTGATGTTCACAGGCGGCAACTGGCCCGTGGGGAATGTGATCTGGTAGCGGTTGTTGTTGGCGCCGGTCAAGGGCTGGCCCGTCGCATCCTCGCTAGCCGTCGCATACACGGCGTCCTTGTAATAGTTTGCACCTAGCCCGAGGTAGCGGTCGCGTAGAGCGTATCGACGTTGGGCTGCACCACATACTTGAAGCTGGCGTCCGGCAGTTTCGTCGCCATTGCGAACCGGTTGATTGGAGCGCGGAGAGCCACGCTTATGGCGTCTGAGACGTTGGTAGCCGCTCGCAATGACGCTCATCATATGTTGGGTAGCAGAATTCATCGCAAGCGGGACACGGCATGATGCCCCGCGATCCGGTGCGGGTTGATGGGCTGGTCAACGCCGGCAGAAAAGTGGGAGAGGATATTGGGTTGATCTACAATAATTCGTTAGCCCGCCTCGCGCTCCGACCACGCATCTACCGACTTGCTCGTCCGCATCACTCACCCTATACTGGGGTCAATCGCTGGCTTACGTCAAGGAGGAACCATGCCGCTGACGGATCAGATCATCCTCATTACCGGCGGTGGCCGCGGGCTCGGGCACGCCTTTGCGGACGCACTTGCGGCTGCAGGTGCCCATGTCGTCGTGACGGCCCGATCCGTTCCTGAACTCCAGCGCACGGTGGATGCTATCACGCAGCGTGGTGGACGGGCCACGGCCATGCCCGCCGACGTCACCGATCCGGCGGCGATCCAGCGGGTGGTCATGACCATTGAAGCCCATGTCGGGCCGATTGATCTGCTGATCAACAGTGCCGGGACCTTTCGCGCCTTTGGAGCGATAGCGACCGTTGACCCCGACGACTGGTGGCGTGAGGTCGAGATCAATGTGCGCGGCCCCTTCTTGTGTACGCATGCCGTCCTGCCGGCCATGATCCAACGCGGCCGTGGGCGCATTATCAACCTCGCGAGCGGGGCGGGACTCCAACCGTTTGAAACCATCTCAGCCTACAGTCTGAGCAAGACAGCGGTGATTCGCCTCACGGAGAGCACCGCCCTCGAAACCCAGCCCTATGGCATTGCTGTGTTTGCGATCGATCCGGGGACGGTGCGGACCCCGATGACCGCCCATGTCGTCGAGTCGCCCGCGGTGGCGCAGCAGGCACCGCTCGTCCGCCAGTGGTTTGATCAGTTGTATGCGACCAATGGGGATACGCCGATCACCCAGGCGGTGGAGCTGGTGCTGGCGTTAGCCACCGGACAGGCCGATGCGTTGACAGGCTGTTATCTCAGCGTTGAGGACAATCTGGCAGCATTGATCCAGCAGGCTGGTCAGATTCAGCAGACGAGCCGGCGGAAACTGCGGGTCACCCTCTGAACCCAGCCGGGGCGCGGTGGGTCAAGCGGGGGCGAGCCGGCGTCTTTGGTCGCAGGAAACGGCTTTGCGGTCATAGTGGCTTGTGGTAACATTTATCCCAGCCAGCCTAAAGCCCCAGCTATCTGACCACCACCGAGGTCTGATCAGATCGCGGTTTCTCTCGACTTTCCGCCAGGATCGGGTCATGAGTGCCGAAAACACCCAGTTCGACATCTTCCTCTCCCACAACGGTGCGGACAAGCCCGCCGTTGAGGCGCTCGCGCAACGACTGCTGGCGGCCGGGTTCAAGCCCTGGCTGGACTCCTGGAACCTGATCCCCGGCGACCCCTGGCAGGAAGGACTTGAGGAGGCGCTGGACACCTGCGGCACTTGCGCCGTGTTCCTGGGCCCCTCCGGCGTCGGCCCCTGGCACAACGAGGAAATGCGCGTCGCGCTGGACCGCCGCGCCCACGACCCCACCCGCAGCTTCCGGGTGATCCCCGTCCTGCTCCCGGGCGCCAACCCTGCTGACTCGGCTACACTCCCGCGTTTCCTGAGCCGAATGACCTGGGTGGATTTCCGCGGCGGGCTGGATGATGCCGAAGCGTTTCGCCGCCTGGTGGCAGGCATACGCGGCGTCGCACCCGGCCCCGGCGCATCCACCGGCGCCAGGGCAACGCCGCCAGCATCAGCCAGCGCGCCCACCTCGCAAGCCCTGACCTCCACCCCGCGCTGGCTGCTGGAAGCAGAGCTGACCCGTCTTCGGGCCCAATACGACACCTGGAGCCGGCGCATTGCGGCCCTCGACGCCGACATCGGCCGGGCGTTGGGCAACCTGGAGAAGCAAGTGTTGGAAGAACGCCGGGCCGAAGTGGCTGCCGAGCGCCAGAAGGTCGCCGACCAGATGCAGGAGATCGAGGCTAAACTGAACACCTGATAGTGACGAGCTGCCATGCCGGACCAAGCGCCACGCTACGAAGTCTTCCTGTCGCACAACAGCGCCGATAAAGCGGCCGTTGAGGACATCGCGCGCCGGCTGATCGCGGCTGGCCTCCAGCCTTTTCTGGACCAGTGGCACCTGATCCCTGGCCAGCCGTGGATGGAAAGTGTAGAGAACGCACTGGCGGATAGCGCGAGCGTAGCCATCTTCGTTGGACCGTCGGGGATCAGCCCGTGGCACAACGAGGAGATGCGCGCGGCGCTCGATGAAGCGGTCCGCACGCGCGACGACTATCGGGTGATTCCTGTGCTCCTGCCCGGCGCTGACGAGACTGCGGTGGCACGTTTCCTGGCGCGACGGACATGGGTGGATTTCCGCGCCGGGCTCGACGACACCGAAGCCTTTCAACGCCTGGTCGCGGGCATCCAGGGCCAGGCTATTGACATCGGCCAATACCGGCTGCCCGATGAGCCGGCACCCTACCGCGGCCTGCTCCCCTTTGAGGCAGAGCACGCCCGCTTCTTCTTCGGCCGCGACGCTGATATTGCGAGACTGATAGAGAAGCTAGGGCGGCAGTCCTTCGTTGCTGTCGTAGGTGCGTCGGGCAGCGGCAAATCCTCCCTGGTCAAAGCTGGTCTGTTGCCCAGACTGAAAGCCAACGCCTTGACCGACAGTGGACGCTGGCATGTATTGACGATGACTCCAGGCAGCCAGCCGCTCCCGCGCGTTGGCCGGTCAGCTTGCCACCTTCGTGCCCCCGCTCGACCGGCCGGACGCGGCCGACAAACTGGCCAGCCGCCTGGCCGAGCGGACAGACGGCTTGCGCACAACCCTGACCGCCTTGCTGGCCGATAAGCCGCGCCCTGCCCTGCTCTTCGTGGACCAGTTCGAGGAGCTTTTCACCCTCTGCCGCGGACGGGCCGGAGCACTGCCGAATGGCGGCCGAGCAGTTCATCGCCAACCTGGCCGATGCCGCGGAGCGGGGCGACGGCCAGATTCGAGTCGTCCTCACCCTCCGCGCCGATTTCCTCGACCGCTGCCTGGCCTACCCTGACCTGCGTAAGTTGTTGGAAGATCGCCAACTGCTGCTGGGTCCCCTGGCCCAAGCCGATCTGCGCGACGCCATCGTGCGTCCCGCCCAACAGGTCGGCGCGTTCCTGGAAAAGGGCCTGGTCAATGCCATCCTGGCTGACGTCGGCGACGAGCCGGGCAACCTGCCACTGGTGCAGCACGCCCTCCACGAGCTGTGGCTGGCCCGCCGCGGCCCGTGGCTGACCCTGGACGCCTACGAGGCCAGCGGCGGCGTGGCGGGGGCGCTCGGTCGCCGCGCTCAGGCCACCTACGATGCCCTGCCACCAGAACAGCAGATCATCGCGCGCAACATCCTCCTGCGCCTTGCCACGCTAGGCGAAGGAGTCAGCGACACCCGGCGGCGGGCCGAGCGCGCGGAACTCTACCCGGTTGGCGTCGATCCGGCGCAGGTCAATGCCGTCATCCAAGCACTCTCGGGGCCGGACGCGCGCCTGCTTGTGACCGATGAAGACACCGTTGACATGGCCCACGAGGCGCTGATCCAGGGGTGGAGCGCCTTACGCGGCTGGCTCGAGGCGAGTCGTGAAGCGTTGCGCACGCAGCACCGGCTGACGGAGGCGGCCAACGAGTGGGGACGCGATCGAGACGAAAGCTACCTCTACCGTGGCGTACGGTTGGCAGAGATTGAGGAATGGGCCGCAGTGCACGGCCGCGGGATGAACGCGCTGGAAGCGGAATTTGTCCGGATAAGCGTTGCGATGCGTGATCGCGAAGCCCTGCGTGAAGATGAACGTCGGCGACGCGAATTGGAGCAGGCGCAAGCCCTGGCCCGTGAGCAACAGCAACGGGCAGAGGCCCAGAAAGCTTCAGCGATACGCCTGCGCCAGCGCGCCTTGCTGGCGGGCATGATCGGCTTAGTCGCATTGGTCTTTGCGTTCTTTGCGATCAGATTTGGTCTGCAGGCGCAGGCCAATGCCAACCGAGCGCGCACGCTTGAGCAATATGCAAATGAAAAAGCGGATGACTTGCAAGTCGCCCTCGTCGGAGAGCGGGAAGCTCTCATTCGAGAGCAGGATGCTCTCTCCCAGACAGTGAAGACTCTGGACCTCCTCAGCACTCGTGAAGTTGAGGCGCGCGCGGCGCAAGCGACTGCTGAATTCGCGAGAGTTGAGGAGGCTGAGGCCCGTGAGATGGCGGTAGACGAGCGCAACCGCGCCGAAGAACAGGTGCGCGTGGCCCGCAGCCGCCAGTTCGCCACCTATGCTGAAGCGGCATGGCCGGCTCTGCCCCAGCGCAGCCTGCTGCTCGGGGTCGAGGCGCTCCGCCAGACGCTGGATGCGGGGGAGCCGTCCGTCCCCGCGGCCGAAGACGTGGTGCGCCAGGCGCTGGTTAGCTTTAGCGGCCAGACCCTGGGCGGCCACCAGGGCGGCGTTACCGTCGCGGCCATTAGCCCTGACGGCCGCTGGTTGGCGTCCGGCGGCGGCAGCTTGTTCAGTCAAAAGGGTGATACTAACCTTCACTGGTGGGACCTTGAGGCCCCCGATCCGGCAGTCAGCCACCAGGTGATCCCTTTGGGCGACGGTTTCCTGTATCATGCTCGCTTCAGCCCGGACGCGCATTGGCTGGTGGGCAGCACGTTGGAACGGCAGGAGAATGAGCTGCGTGTGGCATCGCATCTATGGAAAGTCAGCGCCGCCGGCCTGCGGTCCACGTCGTGGCTCTCGTCGACCCTACCGATCGCCTTTAGCGCCGACGGCCGATGGTTGGTCAGCAGCCAGGGCGGGCTGCTGGGCGGAGAATCCTCTGGCCTGCTCCTGTGGGACATGATGGCGGTACCCCCCACCTCCAACACGTTGATGTCAGCTCCCCTGACGGTCTTGTCCGGGTTTGAGACAGACCAGCGTTGGCTTGTGGCCAGCGGCGCGGACGGCCGGCTCTACCTGTGGGACCTCCTCGCGCTGAGCCCCACGGCTGCTCCGGTCTCGCTGCCGGCTATGGGGGAAGTGAAGCAGGTTGCGGCCAGCCGCGATGGCCGGTGGCTGGCCGCGAGCCGTGCGGCTGGTCCGGTACACGTCTGGAATCTGGCCCGGCCGGATGCTCCCCCGACTGCCCTGGATGCCGGCATAGAAGTGGATAAGCTCGCGTTCAGCCCGAACGGCCGTTGGCTGCTCGTCCAGCCGCAGGAAGGCAGCATCTCGCTGTGGCGCCTGGAAGATCCTGGCCCCGTCTCGCCATCGCTGCTGCTATCCGGCCGGTTCTATGGCAGCCTCCAGATTGCCTTCAGCCCTGATAGCCGCTGGCTGGCGGTAGCCGTCATGGGGGTCGCGCCTCGCGTCTTGGATATGAGAGCCCCGGACCCGCCTGCCAGCGAGCTCGTGCTGACCGGCCAGTCGTGCGGGGGGCTGCTCGTCATCAGCGCGGACAGCCGTTGGTTGGTGGCTGTCGACGGCGCCCAAACCTGCATCTGGGACCTTGCCGCGAACCTCTCCGGCCAGGACCCGGTCGTCCTGCGCGGCCGGGAATCCAGCAACATGTCGCCATCGATCAGCCAGGCTGGTCGATGGCTGGCGGTCGGCGGCAGTGGGATGGTGCAACTGCACGATCTCACGCAGCCTTTGCCTGTGCCGCCGGGCACACTGCGCAGCACCCACCGCTCGGATATCGAATGGTTCGGCGTCACCCAGGACGGCCACTGGCTGGTCACGGCCGACGACTATGACACGCGGCTTTGGGATTTGACCGGCCCGGCCATCTCGCGCGTCATCACCACCACCACCGGCTACGGCAATAAGTCCCCCACCCTCAGCCCGGATCGCCGCTGGCTGATCTTCGAGGGGGCCGACGGCGCCATCTATCGCACGGACATGCAGGCAGCCGATCCGGTTGCCGGCATAGGTAAGCTCTCCGGCCCCGTCAGCAACGTCCAGCGCATCCACGTCGACCGTGATAGCCGGGAGATCGTGGCTCTGGCGGCCGACGCGAAGCTCTATCGCTGGCGGCTCGCCGAGCCCGACCGTCAGCCCGAGGTCCAGGCCCTGCCCGGCGGTGACAGCAGCATCGGTGACTCGCGGATAAGCCCCGACAACCGCTGGGTCGTCATGGGATTCCGCGTGCCCGTGCTCTTCGTCGGCGTCGCCAATCAGACGCTGCTGTGGGATACGGACGCCGCGGCGGGCGCTGGCCCCTACAATGTCAAGGCGGAGCAATCGGCCACCAGCGCCGTGGCCTTCAGCGCCGACAGCCGCACCCTGTTCACCGCCAGCACCGACGGCGCCGTGCGTGCCTGGGACTTGGCTGCGCCTGATCCAACGGTCGATCCGCGGCTGCTCCGGGGCAATCCCTACCTGGTGACCGCCCTGGCCGCCAGTCCCGACGGGCGCTGGCTGGTAGCCGGCACGGGCTGCCCGCTCATCATCGGGGAGTGCGATCACTCGGTTCGCCTCTGGGACCTGGCACTGGCTGATCCAGGCGCGCCGCCGCTGATCCTGCGGGGGCACGCGGCCGATATCCGGGGTCTGGCGTTCAGCAGCGACGGTCGCTGGCTGGTCACGGGAGATAGTAGCAGTGTTCTGCGCTTGTGGGACCTGGCCGCTGCGCAGCCCAGCGCCACCGTGCGCCAACTGCCGGGTGACGCGGGCGACGTGTCCTATTTTGCCTTCAGCGCGGACGATCTGACACTGATCAGCGCGAGCCAGGATGGCATCATCCGTTTTGCGCCCCTGCGCGCCGAATCTCTCCTCGCCGCGGCCTGCCGCGCTGTGGGCCGCAACCTGTCGGTCGAGGAGTGGCAGCGCTATTTCCCTAGCGAGGACTATCGTCCCACCTGCAGCCAATGGCCTGACGCGTTGTGGTGATCTACCGCGGTGACGGTGGCGGAGAGGATCAGGCTACGAACCATCAACTGAGAGGGTCCGAATATGCCTATCGACCAGGGGTCAGCCGAGGATATGCACCTGAGGACGCAACTGGACGAGCTGCAGCGGCGCTATGATGTCCTGACAAGACGCATCGCGGCTCTTGACATCGACATAGGTCGCGAATTGGACTCCGAGCGCAAGCTTATCCTTCAAGAGCGTCGAGCGGATCTGGAGGCTGAACGGGATCAAATCCTAAACGACCTGGTAGAATTGGATTCCGCCGTCCGCGATTCGCGACGGAGTGACACGGTCGCGCCGCCGCGTCCTCACCCAACCTCTGCGCCAACAACTCGTGGACGCGGTTCTGCGGATTCCGGCATCCGATTCCTTTGAGGGAAGAACAGCGTTCGTGCTGGGCCTACCTGCATCACTGAGTCGCAGTCCCACCAACGCACGCGCGGACCTCGATGCGATCTTCGGGCAACTCGATGGACTGGGCCGGTTGGATTCGGGTCAGTGGCCGCTGCTTGTGGTGATCGACAACATTCTGACCTATGCCCGTGGTTTCGAAGTTCACGGGATCATCAGCCAGGTCAGGCAGGGCCTGGAAGACGCCTACCGCGGCCATTGATGTACGGTCAGCGGCGCGTACGCCTCCCGCCCGCGGTTGTATCGCACGATACGACTTCACGGTCATCCCACCTGGGCTATCATGGCGACACTAATGTCGCCGCAGTCGGACGCCATCACACCCTGCACCTAACGTTGAGCCCAGGGCCACGTCCGCAAGGGCGGCGCCGCAGGCTCCCTGCGCATCGCCTGCCCAGATGCCTTTGTCAGCACCGCGACCCGCCCCCTGTGTATTCCCGTCTTAGTCGATGCCGTATCGGCGCAGGGTGCGGCGGACGGTGTTCGTGTGGACGCGTTCGGAGAGCGCGATTTGGCTGAGGGTGCGGCCGGCGGCGAAGGCGGCGAGGATCTGGCTCGGCTGCAGGAGGCCGGCGCGGGTGGCGAATGAGGGGGTGAGGGTGTAGGTGAACGAGAATTGTATCGTACGATACGCCTTTACGGTCATAACGAGCTGTGATGTAACTGTTCAGCGTTGGGGTAAGGGAGTTTAGATGGGTGCGGGTGCGCAGGCGGTCTGGGGTAGTTGGAGGGCGCGCAGACACTCGGTCAGCGGATTCAGGCGGCGGGCCTGCCAGGTACCGAACACACTGGCCAAGGTGAAGCGGGTATCGGTGCCGGCGGCGGAGCGCGAGCCGCCGCTGATTTTGCGCAGCACGACCAAGGGCCGAATGCTGCGCTCAGCCAGATTATTATCGGCTGGCACCTCCGGCAGGAGTACAAACTGAAATAACTCGTCTTGGTGGCGCAGCAGGCGTTTCGCCAGGACCGCACAGGGCTGGGCGGGCTCCAGCGCATACTGCTGACCCAGGACACAGGCGCGGGTGTGCAGGCGCAGATACTGCTGGGTCCGGGCCGCGGCGCTGGGCGTCGGGTGCTCGTGGAGCCAGGTCTGGGCGTCCTCGTAGAGTTGGCGGACGGCCGCGGCCCACGCCAGCACCTCCGCCGTCGCCCCGTGGGCCTCTTTGAGGGCATGCAGGTCGCGCAACAGATGCACCCAGCAGCGCTGATGGTGGCCGGGGATCGGGTTGTAGGCCGCATAGAAATCCGTGACCAGACAACCCCGCCAGTCGGGACCCAAGACCCGCTGCGGCACGAAGTGGCTGCGGCCGGGATCGTACGCGTAGTAGCGCACGGCCGCCGGACCTGCGGTCACAAAAGCCCAGGCCCAACCGTTCTGACCGCACTCGCGCCAGCTCGTTTCGTCGCCATGCACTACCGGGCTGGCCTGTACGGCCCGTTTGAGTTGCTCCGCGAGCGGCTGCAAGTGCTGCTGGACATCGTGCGCCAATTCGGCGATCTCCCCAATGCTGAGGTGCAGGCCATGCAGCGTCTGCAAGTAACTCTGCACCAGCCGCACCGGCAGTCGCAACGTCGTGCGCAAGTACGCCACCACGCTGGCGATGCGCACCCCAATCCGCCCCTGCCCAAATACCTGACCGCTCAGATCCAGTTGGGGGCTGCGCCAGCGCACACAGTGCGGACACCAGCGCTTCACCACCTGATGCTCGATCACTTCCACCGGCTGCGGCGGCGGCAACTCCACCACTTCACGGCTATAGTCGAGGCTCTCGCCGTGCAAAGGATACTGGCAGTCCGGACAGCGCGCCAACGCATGCCGCTCGACACGCGTCGCAACCATCCGCTTGCGCGACGTGTTGTGCTCGGCCGCGCGCTTCTTACGCGGCGCGGGCGGGGTCTGAGCCTTCTGGCGATTCGGCTTTACGAACGCCGGCGGATCACCCCGCTGCTGCAGCTGCGCTTCCAGCTCATTGATCCGCGCTAGGGCGAGCGCTAACTGCTCCCGCAACTCGGCATTCGCCGCTCTCAGGCGCTCGAATGCCTGCTCTTCATCAAGGGTCATGCCCTAATCATGCCATAGCCTGTCAAGGGTAACGCTGAACAGTTACGCTGTGATAGCATGCCTAAGGTCGGACGATGTCATGTCTTGCACACAACCTCGATGCCCGGGGCAAGATCCTTGCGTGTGTGCCGCGCAACGTGCAGATTGAGGTTGACGAGCAGCTCATCACGGCCGTCAATTTCGTGATCGAAGCGAGAGAGTGGACACCGGCCGAGGATGGAGGGCGAGCCGGCGCCGGACACAGCGAGACTGGGGACTAGTCAGGGAAACACCCTGCAAAATCCTGCGCTATGGTGGAGCGGAGAATCGCTCGCACGCAGATCGCTATGCCATAGCTCCTGCAAAAAGCGCCGGCCGACCTACGCGCCCGGCTGGAAGCCGTCACTACCAAGATGCCGCCAGACAGGACCGTAGTCAAGGGGATCCATGATGGCTACGACTTGATGCTGAATTGTTGCGGCAGGGCTGCACGCTTTCCACGACCGAACGCATCACATATCCGGGAACGGTATTCATGCCGAGGATTGATTGCTAAATCCGCGCTGGGTTTGTATCGGGAATCCAGCACTTCCCGGCCTGCATCAGGGGTGAGCGCGGACCACAGATTACCCCTGAGGACGCGGTTGTCGCGGTGCAGAAAGCAGAAGCGGTTTCCGAATCGGCGCGAACGTGTCAGCCCATTGAACTCGGCAGGGCTTGACCCGCTGCTGGGGGCTGCTTCCATCAGCCCCCAGCAGCTAAACACGTGATCATTGACATAGACACAGTATTTGGCTTCTGGCCATCTCGGAACGTAGATATATCCCTGGTTCGTTTGATCCAGGTGATGGAACAGCATGCCATCGGCTCTGCCTGCACTTGCTCAGCGCGTGGCGTGTGCTACCTCTACCTGGCTGGCAATGAAGAGACCATCGCCCAAACCCATGATAGGCCAGGACTGCTTCCAGTCCTGACTGTCGACCCTCGGCGTTACCTGGGCGTCCGTGATGAGATCCGGCGTCGCAAAGCAGAGGGTTACCGGCTTTTTCGGCTCTTTCCGCAGTATCGCGGAGCACATTTATATCTCGACGCGTTTTATGATCGGCCCGGGATCGTTGGAGATCGCGGCTTCCGCACTCGGCTGGGAGCGACTGGTTTTTGGGTCGCATGCACCACTCGAGTATGTCGGTGCGGCATTGGACCTTGTCACCCATTCCGATCTGCCGGACATGCAAAAGCGAGCGATCTTGGGCGACAATGTGGCCAGGCTCCTGAATTCGGAAGGAGGAACCGCCAGTGAAGATCATTGATACTCACGGGCACCTTGGCCTGTGGCCATTTCCTCAGGTCGATGTCTCGCCCGAACAAATGGTAGCAGGTCTAAAGAGGTCGGAAATCGCTCAGATCATTATCTCCTCCGGCTTGGCTATCGTCTATGATTTTCGCGAAGGGAACCGTCGCTTAGCCGATGAAATAGAGCCACATCCTGAGCTCTTTGGGTACGTCACGCTCAATATGAACTACCCGAAGGAGGGTGAAGGTGAGCTAGACTTGTACCTTGAGCGATCCAAGTTCGTGGGGGCCGAGATCCATCCTATGTGCGCGCAATGGCGCACATGGGCGGAGATGTCTGGGCCGAGGGGATAGCAGTAGCGAGCGAAGCGCCCAACATCTATCTGGATCCTTGCGCGTCCTGGGCCGATGCCGACAAGATCAGTTTGGCTGTCAAATCGCTTGGCGCTGACCGCATGCTCTTCGGGTCGGATTATACCCTTTTCGATCCTAACCAAACCCTTGGTATGCTGCGAGATGCTGATCTGACACCACAGCAGCGAGATGCGATTGCGCATGGTAATGCCGAGCGTCTTTTCACGCTGCCTGATGTAGGTTGAGGGAGAGTCCTGAGAATCCATGACAAGCATCGATCTGCCGTATACCCCTGATCGTCACATCAACTTCACTCTGCCAAGCGGAATTCATGCCACAATCTGCGCACCCCATGTGCCATCGGTGCCTACAAATCCGAGGGCGCTTGTGGAACACGCGCTGGATAACCCGCTGCAAAGCAGTCGACTTGAGGCGCTGGTTTCGGCGCATGACCGGGTGCTGATTATCTGCGATGACAACACACGTCCCCTGCCAGCGCGTCTTGTACTGCTTCCCGTGTTGGCTCGCCTGAATAAGGCGGGGGTGCCTGATCGGCAGATAGAAGTTCTTTTTGCAGCCGGAACCCACCGGCCAATGTCGCCTCTTGAGATGCAGGACAAAGTGGGTGCCGAGGTCTTCGGGCGGACAGCGTGTCACAACCATGACGCGTTTGACCGTTCGCAGTTGCGACACTACGGCAGATTCTCTGGAAGGAGTGGATGTTTGGCTCAACAGCCGTGTGAGTGAGGCGTCGTTTGTGATGGCTGTTGGCAACATTGCCCCCCATGCGATTGTCGGTTATGGGGGTGGAGCAAAAATCCTCTACCCGGGCGTGGCTGGCAGTGATACGATTGCAGGGTTCCACGTTACCTTCAGCCTAGATCCAATCAACTATTATGGTTTTTTCCCGACACCGGCCCGAACCAGTATCCGTCATCTAGCCGACGTGGCTGGGCTTGAGTTTACTGTCAATACAGTGTTGACGGATAACCGCGAGGTCGTAGATGTCTTTGCGGGCCAACATGAAGCTGTGCTCACGGCAGGTGTGGGGGTTGCGCGACATATCTACGGCATTCCTTCTTCCCGCCTGCATGATGTGGTCGTAGTCAGCTCCTATCCCGGCTGGATCGATTTCTGGCAAGGCTGCCGCGGTGCCTTTGCCGGCGCCACCCTGGCGAAACCCGGGGGAGACATTATAGTCGTCACAGCATGTCCTGAGGGTTCCTCCCATACTTATCCCAATCATCCAGACTATGTCGGAATGCCCACAGCCTTACTTGCAGACCATCTCCGATCTGGCGACTTGCCAGATCCAGTCTGCGCAGCTGGAGCGATCAAGGTTGGATACCTCCGCGAGCAGTACCGGGTATCGATTGTATCTGAGGGCTTGAAATCGGATGAGGTACGGCGCATGGGCTTTGATCGGTACCCCACCGTTGAAGCGGCGCTAGAGGTCGTTCTCTCCCGCCGAACCGACTTGAAGGAGATTGGAGTGATGCCTTATGGCGGCGCGTTCTGCTATCGCAATGCCTCGAACCCAAATCAGTAAAAGAGGAGTGTGTGATGGCAGCTGTCACGGCTTTGCTCCCTCTGAATGCATGGAAGATTGACCGCTCCAAGCCAGGCAGCGCCAGGACGCGAAGGTCGAGCTCTTGTGTGGTGAGATACTTGCACATCGCTGGCCCATGATGCGCCGGACCGTTGTTCCAGGACAGAGCGCCGTTTCAGCGCTTCAAAGTTCCGAAACAACCGTCTAAGTAGGTAACAGAAAATTCGGGGCACTTCTTCGTTGCCTGATATACTGGGGTTACGGAGGGTGCCATGATCTATGTACGAACACCAACGGATGCTGAACTGCAAGAGCTCAAGCGAATGACCCGCCATGAGATCGGGCGGGTTAGCCAACGAGCGCAGATGGTTCTGCTCTCAGCGCAGCAGCGCACGGTGCCTGAGATCGCCGTCATCTTTGGCGTCAAGTACAAGACCGTGCGCAAATGGCTCCGCCGCTTCAATGCGGCCGGGCCGGCCGGACTGTATGATGAGCCGCGCAGTGGGCGGCCGCGGACGCTGACCGACCGTGTCCGTGACACTTTGGTCGACATGAGCGAGCAGGATCCCGAGCAGTCGGACTATCCCGCGACCTTGTGGACGGTTGCGATGCTGGCCTTAGCCTTGGCCGAGAAGATCGGCGTGTATCTGAGCCATAGCACCCTGCGTCAGACGCTGCATGCGGCCGGCCTGGCCTGGAGCCGCCCACGACTCGCCATGCCCCGCAAGACTGATCCGCAGAAGGCGGCCAAGCAGTGGGCAATAGTGCAGGCCGTGATTGGGGCTGGCCCAGCTGCAGTCGTGCTGTACGCCGACGAATCGCGCATCCAGATGCTACCGTTGATTCGAGCAATGTGGCATCGGCTGGGCCAGCAGATCCGTGTCCCGACGCCCGGCAGCAATCAGACGCGCAGCCTATTTGGAGCGCTCAACATTCGCACGGGCCAGTGGACGTGGTTGATCCGCGAGCATATGCACAAAGAAGACTTCATCACTTTCCTGGAACACCTGTTGACGGTGTATGCCAGCGGTCCGATCATTCTGATCGTCGATAACTACTCCAGCCATACGGCTAAGGCCATCGATGCCTGGCTGACTGAGCACCCGCGACTCCAGTTGCACTACCTGCCGAAGTACTGCTCGCATCTGAATCCGGTTGAGAACATCTGGCTGCGTCTCAAAGGCCAGACCGCCGCTGACCGCTTGTACGGTTCGCTGCATGGTCTGCTGGACGCCGTCACACGCTTCTTCGACCATATGACGCCAGCGATGGCGTTGACCTGGGCCAGTCTCGACTGAAAAGTGACCCGTACTTTTTGTGACATACTTAGAGCCGACTGAAGGCAGATTACCACCTGTCCAGTCAGCCATCCAACGCTCTCAACTTGCGGTATCGGACCGCTTTCAACTAGTCCAGCCCTATTCCACGATTGTTTCGGTAGTGCCGGCGAGCGAGCGCAGCCTGGTAGGCGGCGTCGAGTCGCTCGGGCGACACGTCGGCTTGGATATTGTGCGATGGGGCAAACACGAACCCGCCGCCAGGCGCAAGGATATCGATCGCTTGGCGCACTTGGTCCCCGATCTCGGCTGGGGTAGAGAACGGCAAGGTTTTCTGTACATCGATGCCGCCGCCCCAGAACGTGAGATCTTTGCCGAACTCCCGCTTGAGCCGTGCGAGGTCCATCTTGGCCGCGGTTGCTTGCACCGGGTTCAAGATTTCGACTCCGGTTTCGATCAGATCGGGGAGCAAGTCATACACAGATCCGCACGAGTGCAGGAATAAGTGGGCATTTGTATGCGCGTGGATGAAGCCGAACAAGCGCCGGTGACACGGCTTGATAAAGCGCCGGTACATGCGCGGCGAGATAAACGGCCCAGTCTGCATTCCCAGATCGTCTCCGTGCGCAACCACCTGTACATAGCTGCCCACAGCGGTTAGGAACGCGTCCCAGAAGCCAATCAAGTTATCGGTGATCAACTCGAGAAGAGTGCTGGCAAATGGCGGGTCAGAGGCTAGGTCGATACAGAACTGATCGTAGCCACGCATAATGCACGCCTGCTCAAAGGGTCCGCCAAGAACGCCGGCCACCAGGGCATAATCCGTGGTATCGTGCAGATGCTGTGCGGCCTCAGCCAGACCGACCACCCGACCAGGATCGTTGGGATCGGGCCATTTGTATTTTGCCAGATCAGCCAACGTAGCATGACTTAGTGGACGTTCCACCACATCATAGTAGTAGGCTGCATGCCGCCAGCGTACGTCGTATTCGTCATAGTAGCTGTCGCCGTCTGCAGGGCGAAGCGCGATGCGCTCCGTCGACCCCAGGCGCAGCGACCGACAGTCGATTTTATAGTACTTAAGCAGATACCTCTGGAAGCCCAACGGTCCCCATTGCCCGGTTGGAGATAACGGGATCCGGGTCCGGGGGCATCCGCAGATAAGCGCGCAGGTTGACGTAAGCTACCTGCGTCACGGACGTGACTGTGGTGCCGCCCATGTCGAGCGGTACCTGGTCGGGCTCATTATGACTCAGGGCTACCTGCACGCGTTCGCGCGAGTTCATCCTATCCTGATCCTCCTATAATGGGCGGTAGTCATGAGGAGCTGTGGACCCGCGCAGCGCGGCTACAAAGCGGCTGGCGATGTGGCCCGGATTTGTGATGGCGGTGCCAACGACGACCGCATGCGCGCCAGCGTCGAGCGCGGCGCGAGCGAGCTCGGGCGTACCAAAGCGCCCCTCAGCAATCACCGGAGTGTGCACTGCCCGCGACAGGGCCCGTACCAGGCTCAGATCGGGTAGGTCGTCGGGCGATACCGGCAGTTCAGCGGTGTAACCGGCCAACGTTGTGGCCACGATATCGGCACCGACGCGCTCTGCTGACAGAGCTTCGTCCAGCGTCGCAATGTCGGCCATGACTGGCAAGCCTAGCTCATCGTGGATTCGCGAAATCAACCGATCCACAGTGTCGTCCGGCGGCCTCGACCGGTCGGTCGCGTCAATGGCGATAATGTCCGCACCGGCCTCGGCTAGCTCGCGGCAGGCTCTGAAGGTAGGGGTGATGTAGACGGCATAGCCGGGGATATGGATCTTATGGATGCCCAAGATCACCAAGGCGCTGACGCGCCGCACGGCACGAACGTGCTCGGGGCTGTTGATACGCAGCCCTGCACATCCGGGTACGTTTACGGCCTGCGCGAGAGCTGCAATGATTTCGGGCCGATTCAGCGGGCTTTCGGGTGTTGCCTGGCAGGAGACGATCAAGCTCCCTGCCAGGGCCTCTATCTGCTGCGAGGCGAATGGTGGCATAGTACCCCCTGGGCTAGCACATAATCCATCAAGCCACCCATGCCTCCGTGGGCAAGTACGGGTAGCGGCAGGGCAGGCCGTCGGCGATCAACAATTGGAACTGTGCGGGAACCATGATGTGCGAGTGCGACGTGTACATGCCAGCCTGGCCCGGGCCACTATGCTGGCATAGACCCCCGGGTTGGGCATGGTCGCGCAGCGCCATTTGGAGCCCGTCCATATCCCAAGGCCAGGCGGAGTCTGCAACAATCGTCTCCAGTCGCTCCCAGCGGTCATGACTGTCACGCAGAAGCTCCGCTGGCGCGGCCATGACCTCCCGCATCTCAGGCAGACAGAAATGATTGGTGGACCACAACGCGCGGCCCTCGAGATAGCGAACACCGCATCGCGTTGGCGAGCGCTCTACCACCGCGGCCTTGCTACTGGCGTCGGTCAACAAGAAGTTGTACCCAAAGTTGATAGGCGCGATCTCGTTAAGGAGCTCCACCGCCTCATCTACCGTTGCGCAGCGGCGAGTGGGAAGCGTCGTGAGTGTGTTGATTGGGATACCATGATCCCAGTTCGTGTCAGTGACCCAAACATCGGCTACCGAACTTGTCAAGCCCTGGGCATTGACCGCGGCGGCAGTCCAGACGGTCCCTGTCCATACAACGCGCTTTACTGGCTCACCACAGTCAGGCCTCGCGTGTTCGGCTACGACGAATGGAACTGCCAAAGAGGGGGCGACGTCGTGGTTATGTCCGTGCAGGACGCCATGAGGGGTGCCAGCGAATGCAACGTTTGTGCAGTGTGCATGATCATCGATGGCGCCGAATTCGACCGAACCATTTAGCAGAAGTACATCCTGGTAGGCCATCCCCGCGCCATCCGCGATGCCCCGCAGTTCCTCCAAGATATCGGGGCAAACCGCGGCCATGTTGTCCTCCATGCGCTGCAGGCCCTCTCTGAGACGCTCCTGCGGGATCTTCAGTGCGCCGCAGTAGCACCGAAACAAGTCGTGCGCACCTCGCGCGAAAGCCCGGCCATGACTACGACCTAGTTCAACCGGATCGCCTTCAACACGGATTACTCGCATGCTGTCCTCCCTGCACGAATCAAGCTAGACGGCAACGCCCTAGCGCTCGCCAATGAGACGCAACAGATTATTGCCGAATACTGCTGCGGCGGCCTCGCCTTCTAGACCTAGCAACCTAACCTTGGCCAACTCCACATCCATCATGGAGATGGGCGTGCCGGAGCCGAACAGCACGTGATCGGCACCCAACTCATCAACTGCCTGGCGCAGGGTACGGATGCCCGAGCGGAATGACGTCTCGACGTAGATATTCCGATGCATTCTGGCAGCCGGGACGGCGTCGATCCAGAAGTCAGCAGCGGCAACGTGTCCCATGATGAACGCCACCTCGGGGAAGCGGTCGGCGAGCTCAGCCAGTTGTAGTGGCAAGGCGTAGATTGGAGTCGCTGTATGGAAGTAGACCGGCAGCCCGACTTCTTGCGCGACTGCGATTACTGGATCGACCAGATCGTCGTGGATGAAGTAGCCCTGAATGCTCGAGTTGAGGTAGAGCCCGCGCAACCCAGTCGCCACCGCCCGGCGCAACTCCGCGACTGCGGCCGCGCCGTACCAGGGATTGACCGTGGCGAAGCCAAACAGCCGGCCAGGAAAGGCGCGCATGGCAGCCACCAGGTAGTCGTTGCCTTCACGGTTGTAGACGGTTACGCAGTCTTCCACAGGGCAAACCACAGCCTGGTCCACGCCAGCGGCGTCCATCATAGCGATGAGATCCTCAGGCAGTAGCTTAGTGTAGTGACCCTCTCCCAAAAAGCAATTGGCATCGACAATCGGCATGCGCTTGTACTCCTACTCAATCGGCCAACGCCGGTATGATGCGCAGCACGCTCCCACTGAAAATGAGCTTGCGTTCGTCTTCACTCACTGGCAGGCGGTCGATCTTTAGCTTGTAGTACTCCAGGCTCTCAGGACCACCCCATGGAAAATCCGATCCGAATATGACCCGTTCCGCTCCGATGGCCTCTACGTACCTGGTGATAGCGGACATGGGTGCGCCACAGGGGCACGCAACCAGATTTGGGCAACGCTTGAGCGCTGCCAGCGCCTCGCGCGGGAAGTCAGACAACCCGCTGTGCCCGAGCACGATGGTCGCTTCGGGATACTGCTGGGCCAAGTGAGCGATTTGAAGCGGGGTACAATAGGGCGGCGTACCGTCGTGAAAGATGACCGGAATGTGCAGGTCGATCGCCGTCTCGATGATTGGGTAGAGCAGAGGATCGAGCACAGAAAACGCCTGCAGCCACGGGTGAAGCTTGAGTCCCACCATGCCCAGCTGAGTCACGCACCGCCGCAGTTCGTCGATTGCTAGCTTTCCCGCACGAGGATCTACTGTGGCACAAGAGTAGAGTATCCTAGGATAGGGCCTAGTCAGCTCGGCCAGCGCGTCGTTCCACTGCTTCTGGTTGCCGAAAAAGCCCTCAGTGGTAAAGGCGAGAGCCTTGCTGATGCCATGCGCCTGCAACGAATCTACGAACTCGCCGACGGGCACCCCGCGCTGGGTCACATAGGCTTCGAAGAGATGTGTGTGCGCGTCTATGATCACCGATCATGTCTCCTCTCTGCGGCTAAAGGCTGCGTAGACGCCGCCGATAAGATGCCAGCACCTCATTGTTGAGCTCATCGCCGCCATCCACGTTAGCGCTTCTCAGGACCGGTGGCCGTCTGCCGCGCTCTAGCAGCCGGGTTATGATCTCGCCGGCAAGCGCTTGCAGTATAGCCGCGCCAGCGATCGTAGAGGTGGCCCCTACCCGGCCTGGCATGCCCTGGATTTCGATGGCTGCGTCACCCTCGATGCCGCAGTTATCGATCACGATGTCCGCCACCTCAAAAAGGCGCAAACCACTATCATGCCGTGAGGTAACTGCCTGCGAGTGTTGGAGCGAGGTGAGAGCGACCACGGTTAGCCCGCGTTGACGCGCCGCCAGCGCTGCTTCGACTGGGGCTACGTTGCGGCCAGAATTGGAGGCGATTATCAGCACCTCGCCTGCCCGCAGGTCATATTGCTCGAGCACAAGGGTAGCATAGCCTGGCGTCCTCTCGAGCAAAGTGCTGGCCTGCGCGCTGTCGTGGAGCATGAGGCCTGGCGCAAGGATCGCGTTAACGGGCGCCAACCCACCTGCCCGGTAGAAGAGTTCCTCGGCCAGTAGATGGCCGTGGCCAGTGCCGAATATGTGCAAGACACCTCCAGCCGCCAGCGAATCCGCGATCACGTCGGCAGTCCGACCGATCACGCCAGCTTGTGACATCTCAATCTGGTCAAGCAGAATCCGGAGTGTCTCAAAATAGGCAAAAGTCATATTCATCCCCCTACGAATCCTTGAGCTGGGCGGCGACGTGTTCTGTGGCCCGCATGCGCTCCATGACTTGCGCACCAGTTGTGATGCCGGCGTTTTGCAGTGCCAGCAGCAAGGCGCCCATTACCTGATCGAACAACGGCTGTGCGACCCTGGCCGTCGGGTCGCGGGCCCGGATCATCGCGGTGAACGGCCCACGCAACGGTGGCCCCGCCCCGAACACACCGCCAGCCGTATAGACGGTTGCGCCCGTACCGGTCATGTCAAGCCGGGCCAAAACCGTCAGTGCGGCGAGCGCCAACTCCTCCCCCGCCTCCCGCAGAATGTTAAGCGCCACGACATCGCCCCGGGTGGCAGCCTCGCTGACGAGTTGGGCTACATCCGCGAGATCCGCCCGAGAGTGGGTCCCGGAGTAAAATGCCCCGCGTAGCGCCCATAGATCTGAAGCCGCAAAACGCAAAAGCAGTAGCTGTCCCAGGACTGTGGGAGGGCCACGGCCGTCGTCGGCGCGACATGCCGCTCTCAGGGCGCGCACCCCGATATCGTATCCGCTGCCCTCGTCACCCGCTAGATACCCCCAACCCGAAGAGCGTGCCGTTCGCCCGGCAACGTTGCGGCCATAGGCGATGGCACCACCGCCGGCAATAACCACCACGCCCGGCCCACCGCCCCCTGCGCCAGCAAGTGCAGTGGCCGCGTCATGATCCACCAGCAGCCGCTGGCAAGGCAGGATGCTAGCCGCCACCGCGGGCACCGCCTCCATGCCACCGGTCATGCCAAAGCAGGCACTCACTACAGGGCCGACCGGTAGGCCACAGCTGGCGAAAGCCGCGGTGATCGCCTGTCGCAGCGATCGCTCCATCCTTGCGAGTCCGCCCGCCTCGTGAATATGATTGGCAGGACCACCCCGGCCAGCGCCGACCACAGTGCCGTCAAGAAGCGCAAGCGCCGCAACCGTGCTCGTCTGCCCGCCGTCCACAGCAAGAATTAAGGGCGTCATCGTTACGCTGATCTTCCAGCCCTCCACAATCCAACGGAGCAACGCTGGCCGGACTCAAGGGCTTGCCGACCAGCAAGCTCCAATGTGTACAGATCTGCGTCACGCGATGGGGACTAGCTCAGGACCACAGGCTGGTGCGTCCGCGCCGACTCCATCACCGCTTCAGCGATCTCCATAGCCAGGATCGCATCGGCCGCATTGGTGAGTGGCTCCCGTCCGGTGAGAATGCAATTCGCGAAGTGCTCGATCTCGTACACGAACGACGAGCGCAGTTCGCCGTAGGCCCGCGGCATGAAGGTGGTGTCCGGGAATACAGTGCCTGCATCGGTGCTCAGTTTGATTCCCTGGTCGTTGAGCTGCATGTCAAGGCGACCCGTAGTGCCTTGGACAGCCACGCCCCCGTCAAAACCGCTCGGGTGACCACCGGGTAGGATCCAGCCGGTCTCGCAGACCGCCAACACGCCATTCTCGAAGTTGATCATGGCCCAGTTGGTATCTTCTACGTTATAGCCCAGGCCTTTGAGGACAGTCCACTGTGACTCAGCATATACCCGGGTCGGTTTGCTATTCGCAAACCAATGTGCCACGTCATAGTCGTGTACGCCGAGGAACACCGGCAGTGGTGAGCGGCCGTGCAACCGGTTCTGTGCCCCCCTGCCATTGAGGCGACGGGTGTAAACACACTGCACCTGGCCGATACTGCCTGAGTCGACGGCCTGCTTCATGAGGCAGTAATGAGTCGCGTACCTTAGCACATGCCCAACCATCAGAGTAGCCTTGCCCCCAGCATTGGCTGCAGCGATCTTGCGGCCATTAGCAACTGTGTCGGCAATCGGCTTCTCCACCATCACCGACTTGCCGTGCTCCAGCGCACAGACGCTCGGGTCCACATGCGCGTCTTCTGAGGTAGCGACAATGATCGCCTGCAGCTCGGGACGGGCGATCAGATCGGCGAAGTTGTTGTAGAACGGTACGGAGAACTGATTGGCGGCGGCTTCGCCCGTCTGCTCGTCGATGTCGGATACGCCAACCAGTTGCGTGCCCGGAAGTTGGGTGCAGATCTGGGCGAACGCCCGTCCCATGAACCCCATGCCAACTACACCGATACCCAGACGCGAATTTGTCATTTTGTTCCTCCTGTGCATGAATGGATCGGTTGAGAGCTGCCAAGGCTCTCATGACGACCGCAGGGATGGTTACTGCATTTTGCCGTGACTCATTTGTTTCTGCATCGCATCGGCCATGATGTTGAGGCACAGCACGAGTAGCGTCAAGAAGATTCCAGGGAACAGGCCATACCAAGGCGCGCGGTAGAGCAGCTCGCGTCCGGTATTGAGCATCTGGCCCCAGGATGGCGTGGGCGGTTTCGCACCAACACCCAGGAAGCTGAGCGCGGCTTCGAGCAGAACCGCCCAACTGGCGTTGACCGCGACCTGCACCAGGAGCGGTGGCAGGCAGTTGGGTAGAATCGTGCGTAGCATAATACGAACGTCCCGGCAACCAATCACGCGCGCTGCCTCGACGTACTCCAAGTTTTTTTGCTGCAGCGTAGTGGCGCGCACCAAGCGCGCGAAGGCGGGCACGCTGACGATGATTACGGCGATCATGCCATTGGTGGATGACTGGCCAAGTACAGCCACAAGCCCAAGTGCCAGCAGAATCGCCGGAAAGGCCAAAATGGTATCCACCAGGCGCATGATGAAGGCATCGGTCAGGCCGCCAAAGTACCCTGCGAGCAGTCCCATCGGAATGCCGATAGCGCTGGCCACGATCACTACCACGGCTGCGGTCAGCACCGAGATACGAGCACCGAAGATGACCCGACTGAGGATGTCACGACCGAACTCATCGGTCCCAAACGGGTGCGAAGCTGAGGGCGCTTGCAGCGCCTCCTTTGGGGCCATGACGAGGGGATCATAGGGAGCCACGAACGGGGCAGCGACCGTCATGAGTACCATTGCTAGCAGCACTATCGCAGCGGCCGTCCCGGCGATGCCACCTAGTAGGGGTTCGCGGCGACGGGTCCGCTTCCGATCTCCACCCCCGGCGGACTTGCTGATGCGACTAACCTGTGAGGCTAGCCCGCTACTCTCGCTCATTGGGCCCGAATCCTCGGATCTAGCACACCGTACACCAGATCCGTGGCGAGGTTCACCAGCATGTACACGACAACAGCCATCAGGGTCACGGCCTGTACGACACTATAGTCGCGGGACAGGATCGAAGTGATCAGCAGACGCCCGACTCCGGGCCAGTTGAAAATCGATTCGACGATGACGGTCCCACCCAGCAGTCCCCCAAATTGGATCCCAAACACCGTCACGACCGGAATAAGGGCGTTCTTTAGGATGTGACGCCAGACCACGGAAGAGCGTGCCAGGCCTTTGGCATATGCAGTGCGCACGTATTCTTGTTGCATGGTTTCCAGCATCGACGACCTAACAAAACGCGTGAAAATCGCTGACAGATATAGCGCCTCCGTCACAGTTGGCAGAATGATTGCTTTGAGTCCCGCGACTGGATTTTCAGTAATCGAGACATAACCTGAAGGAGGGAGCAGTTTCAGGGTGAGGGAGAAAAGCAACACCAGGAGCATCGCCAGCCAGAAGTTGGGCACGCCCAAGCCGAGGCTGGTATAAACGCTGATCAGGTGATCAAGCCAGCTTCCGCGCTTCATCGCGGCCAGCGCGCCGAGTGGAATCGAGATGACGATGGCAGACAGCAGTGCGGCGCTGGCTAGTTGGATCGTGGCAGGTAGTTTCTGCGAGATCAAGTCGCTGACCGGGAAGCCGTTAAGGAACGATTCACCCATGTCGCCACGTGCCAAGTTACCAAGCCAGATCAGGTACTGCGTGTAGACAGGTTGGTCGAGGCCCATTTGAATACGCAGACGGGCGATCTGATCTGCCGAGGCATTCGGGCCCAACAGAACCACCGCGGGATCGCCCGGAATGGCTCGTATCATGGCAAACACGAGAACCGAGACCAGGATAAGGACCGGGATGGTCTGTAAAAGCCGTTTCCCGATGTACTGACCCATCAGCTCTCCTTCGCAGCATGCTTGGGCGTTAGCTGGCCGCCGGGAGATCGCCTGAGGCTAACCCTCGGCGGCCTGAGTCTATCCGTGTCCTATCAGGGCTACGCCTTGAACGCGTTGATCAACCGCAACTGATCGTAGACGCCGAAGCCGAACCCCTGGACGGACTTCTGTAGAGCAAACAGATCGTAACGGAAGGCAATGGGGGCAGCCCACATCTCTTCCATGAAGGTGGTGGCAGCTAACTTCATAGCAGCCTTCTGCTTTTCGACATCAAACAATGCATCGGTCTGGGTGATGCCGTCTACCCAACCTTTCGGCGGGATGCCGTCGGGGAAGACAGAGTTGTCGCTGACTGCGAAGTTGTTGCTCAACGTGATGCGAGTCGGGAACCACTGCGTGCCGCCAGCGAAGGAGAAAGTGGCCGTGTACGTGCCATCGATTAGGATGGGGATCCACTGTGCCGCATCCATCGGCTGGATGGTGACCGTGCTGCCTATCTGAGCGAGGCTGGCCTTGAGTATCTCGGCGAACTTGGCCAACTCCGGGAAGCTGTTGGGCGTCTCGATGTTGAACTCGATACCGTTCGGATAGCCGGCCTTGGTCAGCAGTTCCTTGGCTTTATCCAAGTTGTAGTCATACATTCCGTCGAATTCGGGGAAGTAGCCGGGAGAGAACTTCGGCCAGGGCGAAGTGATGGGATCAGAGAGATTGAAGAGAACGTTCTGACACATCGTCTCTCGGTCGAGCGCAAATGCCATGGCCTGACGCACTTCCTTCTTATCGAATGGCGGTTTCTTGGTCTGCATGCTCAGGAAGTAGAAGTTGGCCGCGTCCTGACCGCGCACGATGGTGAACTTATCCTTCAAGCGCTCGGTGTCGCTGGGCGGGATGTTCATGGCAATGTCGAGGGTGCCGCCTTCCAGTGCAGAGACCATGGCGGCGGCATCGCTGAAAATGTTGATGCGTGCAGTATCGAGCAATGGCTTGCCCTTGTCCCAGTAGTCAGGATTCTTGACCAGCGCAAGGTGGTCGTTGGGCACCCATTCCTTGACCTTGAAGGGGCCACTGCCGGCTGCCTGGCCTTTCAGGGAATCAAAGGCGCTGGGTTTGATCAAGGACATGAAGCCCATCGCAGGCACGATGTACGCAGGCGGGCTAGAGAAGACGACGTCGATAATGTCGTTGCCACTCGCAGTGGCGCTCTTGACCGCCTTCCAGCTCTGATACTGGTGGCCAGCAGTGTCGATATTGGTCGCGCGCATTATGCACTTCACAACGTCGTCGGTCGTTGCCACCGTGCCATCATGGTACTTGATGCCCTGGCGCACCTTAAGCTTCATGCTCAAACCGTCGGCGCTGGGCGTCCATTCGGTGATGACACCCGGCGAGGGCTGCACGTTATTGTCCAAGCGCAGGAATTGATCGTAGACGTTCTCGGTCATCGGGTAGTTAGCGAACGTCATCACAAAGGGATCGAGGTTGGTGAGATCACCCACAGTGCCCACGACAAGATTACCACCGCTGGTCGCGGCGACAGGTGCTGCAGTTGCGGCGGGAACAGCAGGAACAGTGGTCGCGGCTGCCGCCGGGGCCGAGGTGGCCTGGACGGCTGGAGCGGGAGCAGATGGTGCACAGGCGGCCACGACGGTCGTGGCCGCGAGAGCCGCACCCCCCTTCAGGAACTGTCGGCGACTGATCTTCGAACGTTGACTGAATGACATAGGCCTCCTCCTAGAGAACCCTTGAATCTGCCGTTAAGCCGCCGTCAAGCGATGGCGGCCCCTGGACTCCGGATCGGCGAGTCACGGCTAATCGAAGCAGTTGTAGGCGTTGTACCCACCGTCAATTAGCAAACTGGCACCGGTTACGAAGCTACACTCGTCGGACGCAAAAAACACTGCTGCCGCTGCAACCTCACTAGGCTTGCCAGGCCGGCCAACTGGCGTCTCTCTGGCGATGGCAGTACTGACCTGTGCGGTGTCGAACAGATCCGAATTCTTCTCGACGCGCACGGGTCCCGGCGCCAGGCAGTTGACAACGATGCCGTATTCTGCGAGGTCTGCGGCCATGGCCTTGGTTAATAGCAGTACACCTCCTTTTGCCGCTACATAGGCGGCCGATGAACGCTCGGCAGCGAAGCTGTTGATCGAGCCAATGTTGATGATGCGACCCTGAATGCCTTGATCGACCATGGCGCGCGCTGCGGCCTGCCCGCAGAGAAACATCGACGTCAGATTAGTCTCTATGACGCGGCCCCATGTCTCGAACGGCATATCCAGAAAATGTCCGTTGGCGCCCGTGATTCCCGCATTATTTACAAGGACATCCACCCGTCCGAAGTGCTGTAAAGTGGTCTTGATCAGGGCCTCGGCCTCATCTGGTCGGCTGACGTCGGTCCGGACGAATATGGCCGTCCCGCCCTGTGCTCGGATGTCCATCGCGGTGGCCTCTCCCGAGGGACCATCGCGCTGGACGATAACGACGCGTGCTCCCTCGGCGCCAAACCGCAGCGAAATCCCGCGGCCGATACCACGGCCACCGCCCGTCACGATCGCGACCTTGCCTTGCAGTCTCATGTGTTCTCCTGCGGGTGAGCAGACGCCATCGACTCAGATAGCGCCAGGGCGTATTCGCCAACCTGACGATAGAGCCGATACAGGCTGTCGTAGCGATCCGAAAGCTGCTCTTCGGGCAATATCACCTCGCCATCGGTGACTAGCTCCTGCATCCCATCCCGAATGCACGAGTAGATGCCACCAGCCACAGCCGCCACGATCATTGTGCCCAAGGCTGTCGGATCCGCCTGCCGCAAGACAATCAGGGGCAGCCGGTAAATCGATGCTCGCATCGCTGCCCAGCCGCGGTCATCGACGGTACCTGCGGCAACTCGCACCTCAGTTGGGCGCACGCCGACGCTCGCTAGAGTGTCCAGCAGGTGACGCAAAGAGAATGCCACGCCTTCATAGACCGCTCGCAGCATATCAGCCCGCTTGTGGCCCATATTCAGACCCGCAAACGCGCCGCGCAACCCAGGTGCCCAGGTAGGAGAGCGTTCACCCGCCAGGTAGGGTAGGAATAGCAGGGGCTCGCCATTGCGAGTACCCTCCGGGACCTGCCCTGGCTCATCCAGCTCCGTAAAGATACGAGTGGCCCACCTCAGCGCGCTTCCCGCACTGCTGGTGGAACCTCCCAATACCCAGCAGCCTGGAACCAGGTACGGGTAAAGCTCGAGTCCAGCAGCCCAGTTCATCTGAACCCTATCAGTGCACATCAGCAGCGAGCCGGTGCTGCCCAGATGTTCGTATGCGATGCCCGGCGAGAGCAGACCAGCACCGACCAGTTCGATATCGTCTCCGGCACCGACGGCTACTGGTGTGCCGGCACGCAATCCGAGCGCCTGCGCAGGCTCGGCGAGCAGAGCTCCGGCTACCGTCTCGGCGGGCAGCACGGGCGGCAATCGGTCAAGATCAACTCCTGCGGCATCCACTAACTCGGACGACCACTGTGCGGTGCGGACATCAGCCAGCCCGGTGGCTGCGGCGTCCAGAGGATCGGTCGCCGCCTGGCCCGTGAGACATAACCGAACATAGTCCTTACATGCCAGGAAATAGCGCGTCTGGCTGAAAAGCTTCGCCTCATGGCGTTGCAGCCACAGCAGCTTTGCTATCGGCAGGCTGGCGTCCAGCCACTCGCCGCTGATGGCGTAAATCTTCGCGCCGCCCTCCCAGTCTCTGGACAGGGTACGCGCCTCAGCCACGCTCCGTCGGTCGTTGAGGGTCATACACGGTCGTAAAGGCTGACCCCACGCATCCACGCACACCAACCCGTGCATCTGACCAGTGACGCCGATAATGGCCAGCCGGCCCGCGATATCGTCAATTCGCTGATGCAGCTGGCCCACGGAACTAATCACGGCCTCCCACCACTCCTCGGGCGACTGCTCGGCCTGATCAGTCGCGGGATAGTACGTCTCATACGGCGCCGTCGCACGCGCCAGTTCCTCACCTCGCAGAGTGAACAAGGTGCTCTTGCAACTGCTTGTGCCCAGGTCAATCGTTAAAATCAGCTTGGTCATCACAACATCCACGTGTAGTGAATCATCTGAAAAGATCCGCTCAACTCGGCCACGCGTGGCGTTATCTCCTGCGGCGTACGCTCCCCCCTGACGACGGAGGTAATGCAATCGGCTACTTCGGCCATCTCGGCCTCACGCATGCCAAGCCTCGTAACCTCTTGAACGCCAACACGAATGCCTTCACCGCCGCGCTCTGTCGGCAGGTGCATGGAAGTGGTTATGATGTTGGCTGCTTCAAGCCGCGCCGCCACATCGACACCGGTACCAAACTGCCCAACCTCCAGCAGCAAGGTGTGCGACAGTGTGGACTGGTGATCGAATGTGAGCACCGGCACCCCGAGCTGCTTTAGCTCGCTCGCCAATGCTTGGGCGTTGGCAATAATCTGGTCTGCATACGCACCGCCCCATTGCAGCATCTCAAGTAGGGCCAGCCCCAGCGCAGGAATGCGAAACGGATGATGGTTGGTCACGATGGCCGGATAGACGGCCCGGCTGATTTGATCCATCAGCATCCGGTCGTTCGATACAATCAGCCCGCCTTGGGGACCGGGAAAGGTTTTGTGCGTGCTACCGAACATCACCTGTGCACCCTCGCGCAGCGGGTCCTGAAAACGACCAGCCGCAATCAGGCCCAGCACATGGGAGGCGTCGTAGACGAGCAGTGTGTCAGGTAACGCGCGCGTGACTTCGGCTAACGCCCGCACCGGATGGGGGAAGAGGAAGGCGGACGAGCCGATGATCACGAGCCGCGGTTGAACCCGGCGGATCATGTCGCAGGTCCGTTGAAGGTCCAGGTTGAAACGAGCGCCGGAAAAGGGTAGAAACTGCACGTCGAGGGAGATGAGCTTGGCATAGCACAGCTTGGATGCCAGCCGATGTCCCCCGCCGTCGCTGCCGATCTCCAGCACCACATCGCCGGGCTTGGCCAGCCCCATCACCACCCCGGCGCCTGCCACATGGCCCGAGATCGCGCGCAGCTCTACTTCCGACGCGCCAAACACCTGCGTGGCCAAATCGGTCACACCTTCTTCAAGGGTCTGCAGATAGCGATTGCCTCGATACTTGCGCGCCGCCGGGTCGCGACCGTTGTAGTCGCCGTAGCGCTGGATCAGGTCACTGTTGAGAGCGCCGCGCACTGCCGGGCTCAGGCGGTTTTCGGATGCGATCAGATTGAGACTTTGGTAGCGCAAATGCTCGTGCAGATTGAGCAGACCATAGATATCATCGTGCGTGAGAGCCATGGTGTATATCCTCGTCAGAGTGCGCTGGGAGGGATGCGCAGGCTACGCACCACTTCAGCGGCCCGGTGAATATGATGTTGCCCTTCACGCATTGTGAACATCAAGTGACCGGGCAAGAGCGCATCCACAGCTAAACCGTCCAACTGGAGGATGGTGGTACAGTATTCCTCCAAATCGCAGTCAGGAAGATTCTGCAGCAGGATTCGGCCCTCGCAGAAGACGCTGTCGCCGGCAAACAGAC
Organism: uncultured Chloroflexia bacterium; assembly: GCA_963774265.1. Classification (GTDB taxonomy): domain Bacteria; phylum Chloroflexota; class Anaerolineae; order CG2-30-64-16; family CG2-30-64-16; genus JALOOB01. Next base: position 792,829 of record CAVZDU010000002.1, read on the forward strand.
AACTCAACCCGCCTACCTCACCGTACCATGCTACGTGGCCGCGGCTGTGACCAGGGCTGGACAGCGCGGTCAGGCCGACACTGCCTACGTGGATCATATTCCCTTGGGGCACTATCTGAACGGTCGGGCAGGACTGAAGCACATAATCGGGAGGATAAACTCCCGCCGCGCGCGGCGGCCAAACCGGTGGCATTTTCGTCCGCCGTCCGAATTGCCTGTGCAACATGTGGCGATGCTACGACAGCTGCCCCTGTAGCCGCGTGCCAACCCGCTGCGCCGCCCGCATGGTCAGCATGAGCATGAGTTAAGAGGACATAGCGAATGCTGCCTGGGTCGAGTCCGTCGGCCAGCAGATTCGCTACGACCTGAGCCTGCCCCAGTCCGCATCCGGCATCGATCAGAGCGATCTCGCCCTGATCGGCAACCGCGTAGATATGACAATCGAGCGCATTCGATAGCCCGAAACCAAGCGGCGTACCACTGCCTACCAGGTACAGACTTGCGCTGAGTCGCATGCCTCGTAGCCCTCTAAACTGCGGCCGGAACAGCCGGCATATCGCCCGCGGCCAGCACAAACGTCGCGGGGTCCCCCGCATACACCGGCGGGTAAGTGCGCAGGCCCAGTACCCAGCCATCGCACGGCGCAGCCAGACAGGCCAGCGAGCGGCCCTGCCAGTCGTACACCTGCGCCAGTTCGTCGCCTGCTCGCACTGACTGATTTAGTGCCACATGGTTCTCGAGGTAACCTGACACGGGTGCCTGAAGCCAGTCGCCCGTCACCCGCCGCGGCGCAGGAAAATCCGTCGCCCTGCCGGGAAGCACACCCCAGACGCGCAACACATTCAGCGCGGACTGTCGGTAGCGTTCCACATTGTCGGCTTCGCAACGGGCACCCCCACCAAGCTCGGCGCCGACCGCGGGTATCCCCGCCTCAATGGCTGCGTAGCTCAGCACGCCGTGGCGATGAGGCACGCTCCAGGCGTTATCCAGTCCTAACGCTACGGCCGCACTCAGGCTAAGGCGGTTGATCTCACCACTGCCGGCGTAATAGCAGGCCAGCGGTGAGTGCAGCAGGCGGACGCCGCCCGTATGAAAATCGACCAGAAGGTCGGCGCCAGGCAAAAGGTAGTGCGTCACCTGGAAAGCCAGGCGCTCACTGAACGATCCGTCAGGGTTGCCCGGGAAGAGCCGGTTGAGATTCTGCGCGTCGATTGGGCTGCTACGCCAGGCGCCGTTGTAGGCGGGTGGATTGAGCAGCGGGACAATCACTGCAGTGCCTGATAGCTCTGCCGCGTCCAACTCGTGGCAAATCCGCGTCAGAGCGCGCACCCCCTCAAACTCGTCGCCATGCACACCTGCCGTGAATAACACACGGGGGTGGCGGGCACGACCGGAAAGAATAGACACCGGGATTTCGATAGGCATGCCATCTGGTGCACGTCCCACAGACAGCCGCAGGTGGGTGGCGCGATTCAGTGGCAGGGCGTCGGTGTCCAGGGCTGACAAGGGCATTTCGGTCATCTCAGATGCACCTGATGATCAATGCGCTGCTGCTCAGACAAGGCACGGAACTCAGTCGCTACCTGCACCAACGCATCAACTGCATAACCGACGATGCGCTCGCCCTTAGCCGGTGTAGCCAGCGAAGGACGGCCGTTGACGCCTGAGTCCGACATCCTGCTCCACCAGTTCATAAACTGTACCGCGTTGCTGCCGCCCATTTGCGGGTAGAGCCAGGTGGGTCCGCCCCGGTCGCGGGCGACCTCATCGCGAATCTGATCCAGCTTAACCAGGTCGCCGGCCAAGTATTCATACACCGAGGTTTCAAACTCGCATGCGTGGTCCACGCTCTCGGGCAACCCTTGACACACCTCTTCAATAACAGGCCAAGCCAAGTCCCACCAGTTGATGGTGGCAGCCAGCAACGATGTGCGATTGGTTATCTTGCGCGCAGCCAGATTATAGACCGGGCCATTACTCCCATGCCCATTGAAGAACAGTAGACGCTCGAAACCTTGTGCTGCGAAGCTTTGTCCCACTTCAAACGCATAGTTGAGCAAAGTTTCGATCTGCACCGTGATCGTGCCGGGAAAATCCATATTGTGCTCGTTGAAACCGTAGTGAATAGGTGGTGCGCAAAGAAGAATACCGGAGGCTTTCGCGGCGGCTAGTTCCGCTACGCTATTGACGGCAAGATTGTCGGTGTTGATCGGGAGATGCGGGCCGTGCTGCTCGATGGCACCCACGGGGATGACGACGACTCGCCGATCGGCGACAGCTTCGGCCACCTCCTCCCAGGTCATGTTGGCATATAGGTGTTTTTTCACGCATTGCTCCTCTGCAATTGGAAATTCACCCTAACACGTTATCTGGGCAGAATTACTCCTCGGGGGGCATTGCCGGAGGATCGAGGGTCACCTCGCAAAGCCTCGGCTCGCGCATCGGACTCCTCCATTTGATGAGCCGCGACGACATCCAGATGTTCCAGCATCAAGCGGCGTGCCCTCTCAGGATCACAGTCACGCACTGCCTGGTAGATCGCGTCATGTTGGGCTACATCGCCCTCGTCCGGCAGGTGGGGGTCGTTACGGTAAAAACGCCCGATCATGCCGGAAACATCAGCGAGCGCTGTGTTGCGGGCGGCGCGCGCCAGCGCAGTGTGGAAACCAAGGTCTTCGGCGGGCCGCACGTGGCGAAGGATGCCGGCCGCCAGAGCGACGACACAGCGCTGAAGTTCCGCCAGATCCGAATCGTTGCGGCGAACAGCGGCCAGAGCCGCTACCTCAGGCTCAATAATTCGGCGGAACTCGATCAAATCGAGGAGGAGCGTGTTGCGATCCTCGCTCATTAGGCCGTCCAAATTGCGCAGGGGGCCCAGCAACATGTCCTGCACGTAGATGCCTTTGCCCGGGAGCACCTGTACGGCGCCCAGGGCGGCGAGGGTTTTGATGGCTTCTCGGATGGGGGTGCGGCTCACGCAAAACAACGTCGCAAGTTCGCCTTCGGGTGGCACCTGGTCTCCGGGGGCGAGGCCGCGCTCGGCGACCATCATCATGATCTGTTCAGCGATTTCTTGCGAGAGCTTCTTGCGTTTGATACCGCTTGTGGTCTGTATCATAGGATCTCGCTCATAGGGGCGTTCAGATTTAACGAATCTCGCGGGCCACATCGAACAAATGCGAGTTTGATGATAAACGGATTCCCACGAATGCTGTATGATATCATACAGCCAAACCTCCCTTTTGTCAAGAGGGTTACGATCCCAAAAGCATAAAAGGCTTCCGGAATTGGACGCCTTGCGAGCGGCCGCCATATCGATGACCGGCTTCGACAAGGGCTAGTATGTTTTCCGGAGGCACCTCGGGCAGAACGTTATGGACCGGCGCGACGACGTAGCCGCCATCCGTGGCTAACGTTTCTATCAGACTACGTACCGCGTTGGCCACGTCGCTCGGGCTGCCGTGCGGCAGCAGTTGCTGCGTATCTACACCACCCCAGAAACACACATAGCCGCCAAACTCGCGCTTGAGTCGCGTGGGTTCCATGTGTGCAGCAGACACCTGCACAGGGTTCAGGCCGTCAATGCCAATGTCGATTAGATCGGGGATGGCCCAGTCAACCGAGCCACAACTGTGGAAGAGGATCTTAGCTTGGCTGCATCTGCGGATTTCGGCTAGCAACCGGGCGTGGCACGGCTTGATCAGGCGGCGGTAGGTCTCAGGCCGCAGCAACGGTCCATCCTGCCCCGAGAAATCATCGGCAATCAGTACCAGATCAACATCCGCCGCCAGAGCAGTCATGAGGGGTGCTATCGTAGCTAGGTAGATATCGGTGACGCGATCCAGCAAGGCGGCAAACAGACGTTGGTTGCCGGCCGCATCCATCAGCCAGTTTTCAAAGCCGCGCAGGTTCTGTGCAGTATGGACAATAGAAGCCGCGGAGTTGAGGCAGATAGCGCAGCTGCTAGTGGCACGCAAATCGTGGGCACTGGCTGCTAGCGCGGCTACCGGCTCGAGGATGGAGGGGTCAGGCCAATTGTGCTGCTGCAGATCCGCCGGAGCTTCCGCGTTGGCGAGTGGTGAGCGATGTACATAATACAGCCCGGTCGCGCCCTGATGCCACTCCACCCCGAAAGCATCGATAAGGTGCGGAGCGCTCAGTTCTGCCGGCATGGGAGAGGGATAGGGTGCGCAGATGTAGCGAACGTCCGGCTCAATGAAGCGGTACAGCCATTCGGGCATCTTCGCGAGCTGGCCCAGGTAATAGCTCCATTCGAGAGGGCCGGGCCTACCCAGGTAGTTCACTAGGCGGGTACACGCGATCATGTTGAGCCCGCTGACGTTCGTGCCGCCAATGTCCAGCGGCACGATGTCGGTTGTCCGGCAGGAGAGCGCGGCCAGGATGCGCTCGCGTGGCGTTTGCGATTTCATAGAGCATACTCCTCGCGTGGTGGGCGCGAACAGCTGTGATGCCGCACAACGAACTAGGACCAGCCGGCGCGGCAAAGCGGGCAGCCGTATTAGATTGAGTGACCTCTCTGATCGTCGGCTGGGGTCTCGACCAGCAGGCCTAGTTGGCGGGCGCTCAACTCAGGAACGGTGTATAGCGAGCCGCCGAGGCCGTCGCGACCGGCCAGCACCGAGCTTGCCATAATAATGACACTCTCGACCAAAGGCGTAGGCCAGTCGCGATCAGAGAGACGCGCGTAAACCATGTCGCCGACTGGCCGCCGGCTGCGCGGGTAGGAGACGCCGTGCCGCCCCGGTCACCCTTACCGGTCTACGGGGACGAGGCAGCGCAAACAGCGGGTGGGAGGAAGCTGGATCAGTCGAAACCGAAGATTCGCTGAGCGTTACCATGCAGAATCAACGCCCGCTCTTCCTCGGCGATCGCCGCGTCCTCGATCATCCCAAGCGTGTATCCGGCATTGAAGAGCGGGTAATCCGAGCCAAACAGGACTCGGTCAGCGCCGAGTTCGCGCACCGCACAAGCCACCTTGTCTGCATCTGCCCACGTCGCGCACGGGTCGACGTACAGATTCGGTGATTCTCGTGCCGCTTCGAGTCCCTCCCACCATCGGTCGCCCCCCATGTGCGCCATGATGATCGGCAGATCCGGATGCTCCCTGGCAACCGACACCACGGCCCACGGGCTCTCCACGGCGCTGCTGTACGTGTGCACCAGCAGGGGATACTGTCGCTCCGCAAGCGCAGCCACTACCTCACGCCCCGCCGGCGAGCTCAATGGCTGCCGGGAGTACATTGGATGGATTTTGGCGCCCACAAAGCCCGGCTGCCCTCGGTAGTGATCCACTTCGGCAATGCCTTCGGCTGCGTAGTTCAGGTTGATCGTTACGTAGCCGAACAGCCCCGGGTGCGCGGCGACGGCAGCGGCCAGCACCCGGTTTCCCTCTCGGAAGTCGTACACGATCGCCAGCCCCGACGAGCAGATGCCCTTGCTGATGCCAGCGGACCGCAGCCCGGCCGCGAGTTCAGCGGCTGAGAGGTTGTCCTGGGGGAAAGGCCAGTTTCCAAGATGACAGTGACTATCAATGATTTCCATGTTTGCCTCCCAACAACCGCTGCAGATTGCCGCCCAGGACGCCGGTGCGTGCCTCATCAGACAGTCCGACGCCCTGCACGACGCGAAGTGCCGACGCGAGGTAGGCGACCGGCGCGTGCGAGCCGAAGATCAGCCGTTCTGCGCCGAACTCGCGAGCAGCGAGATCCAGAGAGCCAGGCGCGATCAGGAAGCGCGTGCTAAAGTACACGTGGCCCAGGGCGTCCACGCTTGCCAGGGCTTCGCTCAACTGGTAGAAGTGACAGCCGAGCAGTATGACTGGCGTCTGGAGTTCGCGGACCACCGGGATAGTTGCGTCTGCTGGTCCGCCAAGCATTACCACGGCGCCCTCCTCCTCCAGGAAACCGAGCAGCCGCCGTACAGAGGTCAGTCCTAGTGACCAGCCCTGGTATTCAGGGAAGAGGCGAAACAGGCGGTGTCCTTCCGCCACCCGCCGCCGGATCTCATCTCGACAGCCAAGCCAACGTCGAGGATCGAGGGTCATCACCGGAATAAAGCTAGGATCCGCCTGCGCAAATTGCACCGTCTCTTCGTTACCCTCCAAGTAATCATACCAAATGCCGCGCGCAGAGCATATGCACGCGCGGGAAACCCCATGGCGCATCATGCAGCGCTGGAGCTGAGCGGGTGAAATGTCGACCTTGCGGATGGGCCAGAAGCCGACGATGGTGTCAGCATCCACGATTGGCGGAGTCATCTCATCTCTCCTGCGAGTGAGTTACCGGAGGCCTTTGTTCGGAACGTGAACCTATATTATACCGCCCGGCAGCTAATGTCAATGATCTGCGCGTTCTGCTTCTTGTTGAAGATGGCAGGACCAGATTTGGACCGCTAAGTGCCTTTTTGGAAGCTTAATCACGGCGAATAGCGAAAAATACCCCGTTGACAGGAGTCTGCATATGTGCTAGAATTGTTCTGAATCCGAACAAAATGACCGACCCAACAATTCCCCGGGGAGGTGAGATGGAAATCATCAGATGGGATCAGCGAGATCTCGCAACCCAAAAGTCAGAGTACGATAAGCAGCGGTTGGCTTGGCGTTTCAGGGAGGCAAAGGGACAATGGGCCCGGAATTATGCACGCTTGGCGCGAGCGATGGTAGATGCCTTCGGCGAAGAAGAGGTGCTCGATCTGCTTGAACAAACGTGGTGGGACCTCGAATTTGAGGGGGGCTCTACCTGGCGAGAGGAATCGCTTAAGGCACCTGTTGAGACACTCGAACTCGCCTATCATGCGCAGCACGACGGTTCACAGAGTCTCACCACCGGTCCCCAAGATGTTCGCTTCATCGAGGAGCGCTGGGAACTGATCCACTACTTCTGCTACCTCAAAGAAGTCTTCATGAGCCTGAACGAGCGAAAAATCGGCATCAGCTGGTGCATGGGCGATGCGGCCGCTGTCCGGGGACTGCACCCGAATCTGGTTCTAGACTTCGTAAACTCGCAGCTGCGTGGTGACCCTTTCTGCTATCATGTTCGACGTTACGTGGAGAACCCTGATCCGAGCTGGGACCATTGGTCCAGGGATCTGTCCGAGAAAATCGGCTGGCGCAGCATCAAAAAGCTGGAGGAAACATGAAAGAGTGGCACCAGCAGACCAGCACATTTCGCGAACTGCCCACCAAGGAAGTAATTGAGCGGCGTATCGCCATGATGGAGCGGAGGGTGGCCGGACCGCTTTCGTATGTCTTATACATCAAGCCGATAGCCGAGCGATTCGGAGATCGCGTGTACGAAGTGGCAGCTCACTCTCTGAATGCCAGCGGTGTTCAGGTGACGGCTGAAGAACTCAAGACCGTAGCCGACGAGCTCGATACGGAGGAAGGCCGGGCCCGCTTCGATGAGGAACGCTGGCAGCACATTTGGGCCATCACCCCGATCCGGAAGCGGGGCGAGGACTGGTGACCGCGAATAAGTAGGGCACGCAGTGCGCCCCCGGATCGACGTTGACGACTGGGCCAGGCAAAGTCAGCATGAAGAACAATCCCAGCCTGACGGTGGTAACCGAGCATCAGCGATTGGTGCTGAAGCTTCTGCGCTCGCAACCTGGTATCTCGCGGTCGGATTTGATTCGACGGACTGGGCTGGGCAAAGCTACCATCTCTCAAATCGTATCGCGTTTTATCGAGAAGGGACTCCTGTGCGAGGACGGGGCGGCCGAGCAGACTTCCGTGGCCGGCCGCCCGCCCGTCCGTCTTCGCCTCAACGGCGAGTACTATTTGGCGATCGGAGTCGAGTTGACTGGGGCGGAGTGCATCGGGGGCCTACTCGATCTCTACAGCACCCCATTGCAGATTGTCCGCTACCCCCTCCCTGATCGCTCAGTCCGGACTGCCGTTGACGCGATCGGGGTAGCAGTGCAAGACTTGCTAGTGGGTCACAACCGGGAGTGCCTGCTCGGGATTGGGGTAGGAGTGCCGGGGATGGTGGCGCTCGACCGACAGAGCGTCCTGGTGGCGGTCAACCTCGGCTGGTTTGACGTTCCTCTGGGCTCCATACTCGGGGAACGCCTGCAGATGGACACCATAATCGTCAAGCGCCAAGCAGCTGGTGCGCTTGGCGAGTACTGGCACGGTGTCGGCTGCCGCAGGTCGGTTCTCCTGTATGTCTCGATCGGCGTCGGCATCGGTTCTGGCATTCTCGTGAACGGGCGTCTGTTCGAGGGCGCCAGCGGTAGCGCCGGCGAAATCGGCCACATGACGGTAATCCCTGGCGGAGAACGTTGTCGCTGCGGCAACGAAGGCTGTCTGGAAGCAGTCGCCAGCAGTTCGGCTATGGTCGCCCGCGCCAAGCAGAAAGTCAAAGAAGTAGGTATCTTCCCGGCTGTTGGCCGATAGCCACGGTGTCGTGGAGGCGATTACCAGCGACATGGTATTCCGCGCAGCAATAGACGGCGATACCGTGGCACTGGAAGTAGTCCAGGAAGCAGCAAGCTATGTCGGCTTGGCATTGGCAGATGTCGTCAACATGATCAATCCTTCCTTGATCCTTATCGGGGGTGACGTGGCCGTGCTCGGAGAAGCATTTCTAGAACCGATCCGAGAAATGGTACGGCGTCGCGGCCTATCTACCCCGGGAAGGGCTGTGACGATCTGCGGGAGCACTCTTGGCGATCAAGCCGCAGCCATTGGCGCTGGCTCACTCATCATCGATCGTCTTTTTTCCCCGCCCTTGCGCGACGAGGAGTTCGAGCGCCGCAAGGTAAAGCACTCATCTGGTAGTCGCGTAAGGAGCACGGCATGAACCGGCTGGATACGATCCTGCGCGGGCGCCATTTCGCAAGTGGAACTGTCTGTGACCTCCACATAGCCAACGGCAGCATTGTTGGCGTGGCGGAGCCCGGAACGCACGCGACCTTCGGCGACGAGGGTGTGTGGATTGCCCCCGGTCTGCTCGACCTGCAGGTGAATGGTTACCAAGGTCACGACCTCTGCTCGGGGGATACGACTGTAGATGACGTGGTAGCGCTCGCGGCTGCAATGGCTGAAGTAGGGGTTACTGGCTTCTGTCCGACAGTCACCACAAATTCGGCGGCCGCAATGCTACACAGCCTCCAGACGATCGCATCCGCCTGCCAGTCCAGTAAAGGAGTCCGAGAACACATCATTGGGGTCCACTTGGAAGGCCCCTATCTGTCGCCTCTGGACGGACCTCGTGGAGCACACAGTCCCGACCATGTCCGCAACCCCGATTGGTCTGAGTTCTGTCGCTTTCAAGAGGCGGCTGGCGGCCGCATCCGGCTGATCACGCTGGCGCCCGAACTGCCTGGTGCGCTGGAATTCATCCGGCGAGCCACAACTGAAGGCATAGTGGTTGCGATCGGGCACCATGCCGCATCAAGCGAGGAGATCGCGGCCGCCGTAGTTGCGGGCGCGCGCCTCAGCACGCACCTCGGCAACGGCGCCCACTCCATGCTGCCCCGTCACCCCAATTATCTGTGGCACCAACTTGCCGAGGATCGACTTTCAGCTAGCATCGTCGTGGATGGCTTTCATCTGCCCCCAGAGGTCGTGAAGTGCTTCGTTCGTGCGAAAGGCGTGAGCCGCACGATTCTGGTCTCGGACGTTATCTCTCCAGCCGGCCAGCCAGACGGTGACTATGAATTCATGGGAATGCGGGTTCGCGTCGATGGCCGGGGGCCCGTGCGCCTGAGCGACACACCGTATCTGGCCGGCGCCAGCACTACACTCGCAGAGGCAGTCCACAACGTTCAACGCTTCGCAGGTGTGTCCTTTGCCGATGCCATTACTATGGCGAGTCGTAATCCCGCCCGATTGTTCGGCATCGGCGGGGTTCGAGGTGGATTAGTGCCGGGCGCCAGGGCAGATCTCGCGCTCTTCAGAGAAACTGACGATGGATTTTCATTGGCGGCGGTTCTCCAGGCCGGCGTTCCGACTGGCGAATTTGCCTGATCTCTCACCCGGCAACTCGCGGCCACCGAAGAGGTCGCGAAAATCACACAGTGATGGCGTGTCTGCACGCCGTAAACCACCCGCTGGTCCAGCCACTGAACCTGGTTGGACCCCAAAAACAGGTCTGGGCATCAGTTAGGAGGTAGCGAAATGTCCACTAGGCACATCACACGAAGGGATTTCGTCAAGACTGTCGGTGCCGGCGTGGGTCTTGGGATCGCCGGTCTCGCGGGAGGCTGCGCACCCGCCCAACCCACGGCCGCTCCAGCGCCGGCCGCGGCTCCGACCACTGCGCCGGCCGCGGCCCCGACTACTGCGCCGGCCGCACTGCCGACCGCCGTAGCGGTTGCAGCCAAGGACGTGAAGGGAAAGGTCACGTTCTGCTATGATGGCTGGGGAGGCGCCGCCTGGGATGAAATCTTCGGCAAGGTGAAGAGCGAATTGCCGGGGGTCGAACTTGAGGTGGTACTGGTCAACGGCGACGAGATGGCGGACAAATCAATCACCATGTGCGCCGCTAACCAGATGACCTGGGACATCGTAGTCTGGGGTGGTCGCCGACAGGATCATATCGACGGCGGATTCATCCTTCCGGCCAGCGATTACGTCAAGAAGGAACTCATCGATGACCTGACCGACGTATACAAACAGGTCATGACATATGAGGGGAAGGTCTGGACTCTGCCCTGGTACCAGAACTACGGGTTCACAATCGAGTACAACAAGGGTATGTGGGACAAAGCGGACCTCCCTGATGGTCCAGCCCTCACATGGCCCGAGTTCGCCAGGCAGCTGTATCAGATTCGCGATAAGGGGGTCATCAAGCACCCCTTCACCCTCTCTGGCAAGCAGGACTTCGACAGCGCGCTCACTTTTGATAACATCGTCAAGGCCCACGGCGGTTACTGGTTTGAGCGATGGCAAGATCCGAAGGACATCAAGCCAGCCTTCACCACCAACCCTGCCAACATGGAAGCAACGGAGTGGATCGTAAAACTCATCAAGGACCAGATTGTTCATCCAGCCTCCATGACCTTCGAGGGTGCTGGCATCGACGAAATCTATGTCGGCGGTGAGACAGCGACGATGCTCCAATACTATTATTCGGCTGCCAAGGCGCTTGACCCAACCCAGTCCAAAATAGTCGATCAAGCGCAGTGCGCACTGATCCCAGGCGTGGACGGGAAGACCTCAGGCGGAAGCTTTGCCGGCGGCGAAGCATACTATCTCTATACGGCAGCTAAGGACCGCAACTGGGACGCTGTTGTTGCGACCTACGAAGTCCTTGCCGGGCCCTGGGCCAACACTGTCTGGGCTGAGTTAGCGGCACTAGGGCCGGCCTACAAATCCATTCAGCAGGACCCCCGCGTATTGAAGGGTTTGCCCTTCATGAAGGTGTGGGCTGAGCAAGATAAGCAGTCAATCGTGCGAGAGACTAACCCACAGTGGGAGAAACCATTTGCCGGCCTGGGTGTCATCACGGAGTGGAAGAAGAACCAGGAGACTTACCTATCGGCTCTGTATACAGGCAGCATGGACGGAAAGACCATGTGGCAAAAGATGGAGGAAGACTACCTCAAGCTAGAGGCTCGCGCTATCAAGGATGGACGTCAGCACTCAAAGTGAGCCTGGCGACCCACGGCTGAGGAGGCAGGGCGGGCACCGGTCAGGGATCAGGCCCGCCCTGCCAATGCGGGTGCTACACCCCCACTAAGACGGTGCGTGAATAATGGGAGGAAGCAACTTGACGACCAGAAGAGTTGCTGCAAGTGCGAATAAATTGCGTCTCCGATGTCGTCGCGTCGGGCGTGTATTCCAGGGCTACAATATGCGCGACGTGCGGTTCGGTTGGCTCCTATTGCTGCCCATGTTGATCTGGCTCACCGCCCTGACGGTCTATCCGCTCATCATCGCCGCAGGAACCAGTCTCACCAATCGCCATCTACTCTTTCCCACCCAGAGCAAATTCGTTGGCCTATCCAACTACCTGGAGGCCTTCACTGATTCGACAGCGCTGCTATCTTTCCGTAATACACTGATCTACGCGCTCTTGTGGAATGTCGCGGTCATCCTCCTGTCTTTCTCGCTGGCCCTTCTGTTGAATGAGAAGTTTCGTCTCAGGGGTCTGGCGCGCAGTTTGCTGCTCATTCCTTGGGCCGTGCCCATGGTCGTTGCCGGTCTTATGTGGAAGTGGATCCTGCATCCCGTCTATGGCGTCTTCAGTGGCGCTCTCTATTATCTGGGATGGATCCCCATCGACGGTCAGATCAACTTCATGGCTAGCCCGTGGCTAGCGATGAGCAGCATCCTCTTGGGCGGCATCTGGAAAGCAACCCCGTTCGTGACTTTGCTGCTACTCGCTGGCCTGCAGACCATTCCCCAGGAGCTCTACGATGCCGCAAAGGTCGACGGCGCCGACATATGGCACCGTTTTCGTCACGTCACTCTGCCTTATTCGCGTCCCTCACTAATGGTTGCATTAGTGCTGGGTGCCGAGTCTGGCATCCTGGTGTTCGACCTGATTTATGTTATGACTGGCGGCGGTCCAGGCGGCTTCACCGATATGATCGCGCACTTCGTCTATCGTCAAGCATTCAAAGCAATGCGGATGGGATATGCCAGCGCTCTCGCGTACTTGCTCGGCCTGCTGCTGGCAGGCATTGCGGCGATCTATTACAAACTGCTACATACCGAGGAGTTGATGTAGGATGGCGTTTCCCACACGGACCGCCTCAGCGGGGAAACAAGTCCGTAGCGCCCTGACGCACCTCTTGGTGTTGCTGGCGCTGCTGGTGCTGCTGTTTCCCTTCGCCTGGCTGATTATTTCGGCTGTCATGTCGCGGACGGAACTCTTGAACTTTCCTCCCCACTTCATACCGGAGGAGCCGACGCTCGACAATTTCAAGTATCTCTTCGTGCAGCGGCCTCCTCCGGGTCCGGGCGAACTGGCGTTGAAAGTGTCCAAACAACCCGAAGAATGGATCACGGGTTTGAAGAACAGCGTGATCGTTTCCTTTTCAGTCACGGCTATCACTCTGTTCATCGGCTCCCTTGCGGCGTACTCGCTGGCGCGCGTCCGCTGGCCCGGGAAGCCGTTCGTCATCGTCGCACTGATTGCCACCCGCATGATTCCAGGCATCGCAACCGACATCCCGCGCTATATGATTTTCGCCAAGTTGGGGCAGATCGACACGCTTCAACTGTTGATCGCTTTGGAGACGGCCTGGATTCTTCCATTTACGGTTTTCATATTGTATGGGGTGTTTCAATCGGTCTCCGTCGAGATCGAAGATGCGGCGTTGGTCGACGGCTGTACCCGTCTTCAGACGTTGTTTAAGATCATCTGGCCCCTATCGACACCGGGCCTGGTTGCTGCCGGTACCTTTGCGTTCCTAAACACCTGGAACAGTTTCTTCACCCCGCTTATTTTTGCCAGTAAGGCAGCCAAGACACTGACGGTGAACATCTCGGAACTTGTTACGACTTTCGATGTCGACTACTCGGCCATGGCTGCCGCGGGCGTGCTTGCGTGCATTCTCCCGGTCACCCTGGCCTTGATCTTCCAGCGGTACGTGATTCAGGGACTCACCGCGGGTGCAGTGAAGGGCTAGAGTTCGCTCCGAGCGGCGCCACAGTCGGGTAGAGCCCTTTGTAGATTCGCTCACGGAGAGGTGATTAGTGGAGCAGTACCTGGTCTGTCGGGGCTCGCCGTACGAGATTGGCATGCAGCATGGGCGTGCACTCGCCGCCGACATACGCCGCTGCTATGACGCCTATTGTCGCTTCCCGAGCTTGCTGGGCAGCGACGGCGATCGGCTCATGCTTCGAATGGCAGAGCGGCACCGGCGTGATTTCGCCGATTTGCTGGAGCAACTGCAGGGGATTGCTGACGGAGCGAGCCTGCCATTCGTCGATATCTTGCGATTGAACTTCTCGCTGGACGTGGCCGGCATCGATGCCCCCCATTGCTCCAACATTGGCATCATCAGCGACGAGGAGGGCGCGCTCGTTGCGAAGACGATCGACCTGCCCCCCGCCGAAGCAGACTTCCTGTTCGTGCAGACCGTCATTCCGGATGATGGCTATCCCTACGTGCATTATGGCACGGCGGGGACCGTCTGGAGTGAGGCCGGCTTGAGCGCTTCGGGCCTGGCACACGTCGGTTCCGGGCTCGTCGGCCAGGAGACGCGATCGGACGGCATGTGCGTCTGGTTCCTCACCAGCTTGGCCTTCCTGTCGCGCTTTTGCAGTGTGAGCGAGGCCATTTCCGAGCTGGGTAGACATGAGGTCGCGGGGCTCGGGCAGACACTGATGCTTGCGGACCGCGAAGGAGACCTAGCCGTGGTCGAGATGCTACCGGGTGGCAGGGCCACCGCACGGCCCCAGACCGGTTCGGCTCTGCTACACACCAACCACGCCCAGTTTCCGGCTACCCGCGCATGCATGTGCGACGACGAGTTGGCGGCGCACTACGGCTACGCCGGAATGATAGCGGACAGTGAGGAGCGCCTGGCCAATCTCACTCACCTCACCGAGACAACACCCCGCGGTCGCCTTGACCTTGAAGCCATCCTGCGCAACCACGGGCCGCTCGGTGCGATCTGTCGCCATGGCCAGGCAGGCGCGGACACGAAAGCGGGCGCAATCCTCAGCCCACGGACATTAACTATGTGGGGCACGATGGGACATCCCTGTCAGTCGCTGTACAGGCCCTACCGCGTCTCCGAACTACTGTAGCCCACCGGCTGCGCAGGGCCACTTATGTGCCTGGTCGAGCCGCTATCCAATGATCCAGTCCGAAGCATCACGTGCAAGGAGGCATAGATCATGTCACACATCACCGATTATCTGCAGGCAGTGTGCCAGCAAGTTTCGACAATCGCTGAACGCGAGGCGGAAAGCATTCGACACGCCGCCGAGTTGCTCGCCGAACAGGTACAGGAGGGACATCTTATCCACGTCGCAGGGACCGGTGGTCACAGCTATCTCGGTGCTGAGGAGATGACGTGGCGTGCTGGGGGTCTCGTGCAAATCGATCCCATCTTCGAACCAGGCGTTTCGCTTTCCTTCGGCGCGACGCGGTCTGGAGCGGTTGAGCGAGTCCCGGGCATGATGCAGGCGGTGCTCAGTACCTACGATCTGCGGCCGGGAGAAGTCATGATTATCGTGAATGCCTACGGCATTAACAGCGCTACCATTGACACAGCGTTGGAGGCAAGACGGCTGGGACTGACCACTATCGGTATCACCGGCACCGAACACCCGCAAGGGTTGGCGCCCAACCATCCCTCCCGACATCCGTGCGGGAAAGGGCTTTATGAGCTGGTGGACGTCTTCATCAATACCTACGTTCCGCTCGGCGACGCAGTAGTTCAGATCGAAGGGTTTTCTCAAAGAACTGGTCCGGTTTCCACGATTGCCAACTCCTTCGCAATCAACTGCCTGGTGGCCGAAACAGTCCAGCTTCTTGTTGACCGCGGAGTAGAGCCGGCTGTCTGGAAAAGCGCTAACAGCCCAGGTGGCGACGCATGGAACCAGCAGTATATGGAGAAATACCGCGGTCGGATCCGCTATCTCTAGCTGGGATTGGGAGCGGGGGCGTCATCTTTGTGATGGAAGCCCGGGCGATCTTTGCTTCCATGAAGGACGGTGAAGGTGCCAGTTGAGATGAATAATAATCCTACGGCGACGCGTGTGTGGCAGTGTGGACAACTCCAGGTCCGAATCGATCCGAATCGGGGTGCGCTTGGAGTGGCAGCAGGCGGGGTGAGGGTGCGGCCGGCGGCGAAGATGCGGTGATCGGGGGCGGCAAGGTCGACCTGATTCATGGGCGATGGGACCCCGGCGGCGCGATGATGGGCGACAATGGGATTATCGCGGAAACAGCTCAGCGGGTCAAGTGGCGGCGTGCGTCCGAGAGCGGTGGGAGGCGATCGGCATCGAGGGGCTGAGCGCGCACGACCTGCGGAAGGTGTGGGCGACACGCACCGAGCGGAACGGGACGACGCTGGATCAGATGCAGGAGGCTGGCGGGTGGAAGGACTGTCGTCGCCAGCGACTCTTATATCATACCTCGGTAAGCGACACCGTCAGCCTTGCCAGCGACTTGCATGCAGACGCCAGGCTTTCACATACCGTACACCATCGCCCGTTTGCTATGCCGCCAACATTGGCTCTCCCTCTAAACGTGTTGCACTTTCGCCAGTGCTCGAAGTCGTACTCCAAAGGACATCCTACCTTGGGCCGTCCCGTCTGGTTCGTGAATCTGATCAAGAGAACCTTCCCTGGCCGGTTCCGCCTGGCACAGCTCACAAAGACGCCGGTCATCGGACGCGCCATCGACCGGATGTTATTCGACGGCGACGACATCATCTACCTGCCCAAGGACAGCGTGATCCCGGTCAACCGGCAGCTCAGCGGGCCTGAGAGCATCGTGCTGCCGTCACAGGTTGTCGAGCATTTCATCGAGCGTGCCGCGCACCACTGGATCATGAACGCCTGCATCTGCCGGGATGCCAGCGCCTGCCGCGACTACCCCAGTGACCTGGGCTGCCTCTTCCTGGGAGAAGCGGTGCTGCAGATCAACCCCGCGCTCGGCCGGATCGTGTGTAAGGAAGAGGCGCTGACGCATGTCCTCCGTTGTCGCGAGGCCGGCCTTGTCCATCTGATCGGCCGCAACAAGCTCGATACTGCCTGGCTGGGCGCGGGGCCGAGCCATAAGCTGATGACCATCTGCAATTGCTGCCCGTGCTGCTGCCTGTGGCGAATGATCCCGCAGCTTGACCCGGCCATCGGCGCCAAGGTGACGCGCATGCCAGGCGTCGAGGTGACCGTAACCGACCGGTGCGTCGGCTGTGGGACGTGTGCCGCTGGGGTCTGTTTTGTGGATGCCATCCGCCTGGTGGACGGCCGCGCGGCCATTACCGACGCGTGCCGGGGCTGCGGACGATGTGTCGAAGCATGTCCGAACGAGGCGATTGACTTGACGATCGGCGATGGCGAACCCCTCTCGAACACAATTGCCCGCTTGTCGTCCCTTGTGGATGTCTCGTAGGGAAGGATTATCCACCTGTCCAATCTCAGAACTCTCCAGTTGGCTCACACCGCTGGGGGGTTTTTGTTGTATCGTGTTAGGCAGTAATCGGATAGTAGTGAAGGCAGGAGGAGGCGTATTCCGGAATCGCAGTGCAACGCTGCCACCCGCTCCTGTACATCCGCCATCCGCGCTTCAGTGGCACGTACTCCTGCCACCAGCGACGCGTCCCGGCCCGCATCAGCGCCGGTACCGTCCCAGGAGGGTGGCCTCGGCCAGCACATGGCCCTGCATGGCGGCCGGCAGATTGAAAACCACCCAGTGAACCCACGTCCCCAGGGGCGCGTCCGGATCGACGGCAATCAGCGCCAACGTGGTTGTCTCAGGGGGCACGGCGGTCCATTGCAGTGGCGGCGAGATGTCCTCCGCATCGCAAGCATACCGGGCGGGGATCATTGCACCTTCTGCGAAAGCCGGACTGCTGATCTTCATGTCATCGCCGCGGGCCGGTCCGGTTGTGGCCGGCGCAGCCGCCGGTGCTCCTCCGCAAGCGGCCAGGAGCACGAGCACGAGAACGAGCGGAGTCAACCTGGACATGTGAATGGCCTCCACGCTTGAGGTCCTAACCACCCATGCCGCCGGAATATAGGCTCTCATCATAGGTCGTCCACGCGGGCGGCCAGATCAGCCAACGCCTCATCACCGGCATCGTTGTCGTAGCATCATGGAGAGTCAAGTCGCCTGATTGACTCGGTCTTGGAGTGCTGATATGATGGGAATGGACGTAAATAATCAAAAGGGCCTTTGGTTTTTGTTTCGAGAAGTGAAGCCGATGAAGAACACCCCTGAAATTCCCTGGGAAACGATCTACAGATTCACGCTTTCCTGCGGTCAGATACATGAACCAAAGGCCTTCACTGCTCAAGTTTTGAAGGGCCTCCCGGATCTATGCGGCTTCGACCGGGCAACCGTGTATTACTATGATGCCACTGGAAGGATCTGTGATCAGTATCTGACGGATAATGACAAACAATGGAGCGCCCTGTATCTTGAGTTTTACTCCAACTATCAGCACGGACGGTATGGCCTCCAGCGGCGCTTGATGGAGGATCCCAGCAAGCCTTTGGTCAGCCTGCGGGACTGGATGAATGAGCCTCCGAATGAGTTTATTACCGAATTCATTCGTCCGCGCAATCTGAAGTATTCCCTCGGCTTTTGTCTGTTCGACATTAACGGCATGACCAGAAGTCTATTTTGCCTGGACAGGAAAACGGACGAAAACTTCTCGAAAGATGAGGTTATTGCCCTGTCCCTGGCGGTTCCGCAGCTTAACAATCTGTTCAAGAATCTCTACTATCATCCGGCGAGTCACGACAGTTCCGAACAGATTTCCTGGGAAACGGCCTGTCTGACTTCCAGGGAAAACGACATTGCGAATCTGCTGTGCCAGGGCCTGACCCCGACCAACATCAGCCAATTGCTACATATTTCTCTATCAACAACGAACAAACATATCGCTCATATCTACAAGAAGATGCAGGTTTCCACCAGACAGCAGCTCCTGGTGCGTATGCTGCACTGAAGCGCACGAGCACATCAGACTCAATAATGAAAGGGCATATTGCATTGCCAATATGCCCTTTCATCCAGGGGTTAGGGTTAGGACTTCTCGATCGCATCCAGGAACTTTTCGAGTTCTTTCTCTTCCATGTGGTAGCCGTGCTTATCCTCAGGATAAGCGCCGCTGCGAACGTCTTCTGCCCAATCAGCATAGGCTTCAACGGCCCACGGGAAGAAGTCAGCATAAGACTTGGCGTGAGAAGTCGGGCTGGGCATCATGTTGAACGTGTCGAGGTCGACCATCTCACAGCCATCTGCAGCGCCGCCGGCGGCGATGGAGATCACGGGCACGCGCAGTTTCTTTGCGATGGCGTTGGTGACCTCGATCGGAGTCAGTTCGATGGTCATCGCCTTCATGCCGTTCTCTTGATACTCATAGGCCATGCGGAAGACCCTCATAGCTTCCTCGGCGGTCCTGCCCAGGCGCTTGTAGCCGCCCTGTGCGGCCGTCTGCCAGCCAGACAGCGCGCCCACATGGCCGAATACTACCAGGTAGTTATCGGTCATATACTTCAGGGTTTCGTTGCTGACGCCCATGGGAAGCAGGGAGTCGGCGCCGGCGTACATATAGGCGGCGCCAGTCGCCACGGCCTTTTCCTTGGAGGCATAGGTCGTCGTATCCATGTAGAAGTTGATGTGGATAAGCTTTGCGGCGTTGCGGACGATGCGGATCCACCATTCGGCGATATGGCTTTGCCATTCCATATTCGCAGTGCCGTCGCCGGGAACGGTCAGCCGACAAACGTCGCAGCCGGCCATCTCAGCGGCCATGACCCAAAACTGATCTCTGATTGCGGGGCACATCTGCACGATCGGGGTGCCCTCGTCCTTGAGCTTCTGCAGATAGGCGATGGACTTGCGGCCCTTCACCATCAAGGAACCCTTGACATTCTTGTCTTCCGATTTGATCTCTGCCATTATTGTTTCTCCCTTTGCTGACTTAAGCGTTGGCATTGATGGAGTCGATTGCCTTCCTCACCAGCAAATCGTCTTTCAGCGGCTCTAGATCCTCGCCGAGAAAATCCTTCACCATCTCGATCGGCATTTGCTGGCGAACAGATATGGCCTTCGCCTCTTCCTCCAATTCTTCTTTGGTTACTTCAAAGTGCGCTACTTCTATGATTCGCTTGAGCACCAGTCTGGTCTTCACCAGCTTGAAGGCTTCTTCTCTGAACTTTTCCATACGATCGGCCATCTCATCCTGCGTGAAGCCGATATACCGGTTGGACGCCAGGCTCTCGTATTTCAGCTGATGATTCAGTTCGAGGACCATCATGCTGACTTCGCCGTCGACCAGGTCCTGCGGTACCTCGACGTCCGTGGCTTCCAGGACCTTCTCGAGTATCGCGTCCTCTATCCGCATTTCTGCGTTCCTGGTGGACGGCGCGTTTTTGACCCGCTTCACTATTGTCACTCCGACTCAAATCCACAGTACGTTATGGGATGACAGCCGATAGTCAAAGAGGCACATCTGTTTCAGATGTGCCTCTTCGGTCAATGTCGCTCAGGCATCCAGCGCATCTATTCTCCCGAGGATATCTTTCTTAGCCTCCTCGGAGAAGCCAGCCTGGGGGAAATTGAGCAGGAGACTTATGCGCATCCCCATGACGGGTCCCATCTGGGGATCACTGGCGAAGCCGGGCTTGTACTCCTCGATGATCGCGACGGCGCGAGGATCCGCAAGGATTTCCTTCAATTTGCTCCTGGAATTGATGGCCATGATTGTCTTCCTTTCATCGGATTACTTATCTGCATCACCGGCTCTGCCGACGACGGATCTACTTCTCAGGCGTGCTTGCCGCCCTCCATGGTGTAGCTCCAGGGCTTCGCCTGGAAGGAGAACTGGCTGCCGCCGTCCACTTCTATCAGCTGGCCGTACATGAAGTTGGAGATGTCTGTGCACATAGCCACTATCATCAGCGCCACCTCATCTGGTGTGGTGGAGATAGGGGTGCCCAGGCCGTAGGTCTTAACTTCGTGGTCCCACTCCGCGCCGTACAGGGCGGAGGACTTGAGGTTATTCATCATGGCGCCGGGGGTGAGCATGCCGCCGGGGGCAACGCAGTTCACGTTAATGCCGTACTGCTTGAGTTCCTTAGCCATGCCCTTTGTCATGCCCAAAACGCCGGCCTTGGCCGCGTTGTAGTTGGTCATCATGGCAAGCTTAGTCATATCATCGCCGCGGTGGGCAACGGAGGCGATTGTGACAACCTTGCCGCCCTTGCCCCCGCGGATCATACTGCGAGCAGCAGCCTGCACAGTGAAGTACTGGCCCTTCAGGTCGGTGTCGATGACATCGTCCCACTCCTCCTCCTTCATATCCACGAAGGCGCGGGCTCCCCAGGTGGCTGCCGCGGGTACGACGATGTCCACGGTACCGTAGGTTTTCTCCGCAAACTCGGCGAGGGCGTAGCAATCATCCACTTTGCGTACGTCGGTCTTGCAATAGCTGACGTCGTATCCCTTGTCTTTTAGGGTCTCCTCGGCCAGCTTGCCCCATTCCTCGGTACGACTGCCGAACACGACCCGGGCGCCGCACTCTGCCAGACGGTTGATCACGAAGAGCGCCAAACCCACGGTGCCGGTGACGACTGCCACCTTGCCGGTTAGGTCAAACATCCTGCTAATCGGCTTGAGGTCTTCCAGTGGGTCCGAGGACATGTAGAATAGAGTCTCGTTATCCAAGTGTCCTTTTCCTTTCTTGATAAATCCCACCACAGCAACTATATTACAGCGCTGGCAAATGAGGTGGCAATACACAGAATTGTGCATAAAACATTATCAGATTTGAGTATTCGACAAGCAGTAAGTCGCTGATACACTTAGCTGTCAAAGTATTATTCGAAGGTAAACAGCAAAATGCCCAAGGAAATCGTATATAGCGAAGATATCCGGAGAAGAATGCAATCCGGTGTAGATAAGCTTGCAGACGTGGTGAAAACCACATTGGGGCCACAAGGTTGCAATGTCGTGATCCAAAGTCCCTCTGGTGCGCCGTTAGTGACGAATGACGGCGCGACGATCGCTAAGGCAATCGAACTGGAGGACTGTGTAGAGAATATGGGCGCGAGGTTGATAAGGGAGGCGGCCCTAAAGACCAAAGATGTGGTCGGCGATGGATCGACTACTGCAACGGTGCTGGCACAGTGCATCATCCGGGAAGGATTCAAGAATGTAGCTTCTGGCGCTAACACTGTGGAACTGAAAAAAGGAATCCAGGGGGCGACTCAGTTGGCCGCTGCAGCCATCAGAAAGCTGGCCAGGCCTGTTGAAACTCGGGAAGCCCTCGCGCAGGTCGCGGCGACATCGGCTGAAGATACTGGCATTGGCGAGATGATCGCACAAGCCATGGAAAAAGTGGGGAGGGATGGCGTCATCACGGTGGATGAGTCCGAAAGCAGAGACACCGTCCTGACCGTGAGGGAAGGTATGCAGCTTGATGTCGGCTATCTAGCTCCCGAGATGGTCACCGACAAGAAAAAGATGGTCGCGGAGCTGAACGATCCATACATCCTGATCACCGACCGGAAAATCGCCGATCCGCAGGAGCTTGTTCCTCTACTGGAGCAGATCGCGGCGCAGGGCAGACCACTGCTGATCATTGCGGAGGGTGTGGAAGGCGGAGCGCTGGGTATGCTGGTGATCAATAAGATGAACGGCGTGCTCAATGCGGTTGCCGTACATCCGCCTGCCTATGGTGACGGAAGAAGGACCAGAATGGAAGATCTGGCACTTCTGACCGGCGGCGCCTTCATCACCGAAGATATGGGCTATTCGCTGCAAAAGACAACGCCCGGTATGTTAGGCAGCGCAGCGTTCGTCAGGGTCGAAAAGAAGAAGACCATCATCATTGGCGGAGCCGGCGATAAGAAAGCGTTGGCGGCAAGGATCCAAAATCTTCGGATGCTGATTGAAAAGGCAGAATATGACTTCGACACGAAACAGCTGGAGGAGCGGCTGGCGAAGCTGAGCAGCGGCGTGGCTGTCATCAAAGTGGGAGGCGCTACCGAAATTGAGATCAGGGAGAAGAAGCTGCGGGTGGAGCATGCGCTTAGCGCTGCCAGGGCAGCTATGGCAGAGGGAATCGTCCCCGGCGGCGGCGTCGCGTATATCAACATTATGCCGGCTATAAGAGCCTATGTCGAAACCTTGTCCGGCGACATGAAGACCGGCGCGGCGATCATTCTGAAAGCTTTGGTGGAACCAGCCCGTCAGAACGCTGTGAATGCGGGTATGGAAGGCAGCTCGATCATTGCCGAAGTGAAGCGGCGCCCGGCAGGCGTTGGTTTCAATGCGGTGACGAAGGAATACACAAACATGATGGCGTCAGGGATCGTGGATTCTGCCAAGGGGGTCCGCCTTGCCCTA
Source organism: uncultured Chloroflexia bacterium (assembly GCA_963774265.1). GTDB lineage: Bacteria > Chloroflexota > Anaerolineae > CG2-30-64-16 > CG2-30-64-16 > JALOOB01. Next base: position 815,841 of record CAVZDU010000002.1, read on the forward strand.
CAGTCTGCCGCTTCTGTTTCGGCCGTACTGCTGACCGTCGAAGCCGGTGTCGCGGACACGAAAAAATAGACGCCTGCTGCCTGCGGATGCCGAGCCGGCGGGCGATCTGGCCCACCGAGTCCCCCAACGCCAGCCCTCGGGCGATCTCCCGCTGCCGTCCGGTCACCACCGCCCCCGTCGCGAGTTAAACAAAAAGGGCCGCAGCTACACGCTGCGACCCCGGGAGTCTTACACCGCCGACAGGTCCTATGCCTGTGGATCTTTTATTTTCTCGTCGACACTCCAGACGATGCGGGCCACCCGGCCCTTCTCTACGATGAGCGTAACGCTACCGAAGCCTCCGGCCTGGACGATCAACTGCACCAGTTTCCAAAGACGCTCGGCCAGGAAACTCGGCACCGAGTCGCCTCCGAACTTGAGATGAGCCGATTATACGCGACTTCACGATTTGAGACAAATGTACTACCGGAGGCGTCGGGATGCAAGGGGACAAGTGTTGCAGGGCTGGGGCGCGTCCCACTCCACTGCGTGCTGACGCACGCGACCTGCTGTCGCACCTTCCGCGCAACGGGCAGCACCACCTATCTGCAAAATGGTGGTACGATTGAGCACGCCCAGCAGATCGCGCCGCACTTCGTGCGGGTCACGAATCGCCAGCCATGACCAAGTTGTATGACCCTACGAGCGACGCCATCAGGGCTGAGGCTAGGCCTCAGCCTGGATGAGATCGAGCGGATTCTGATCTGATCATTGGCGTTGGCCTCCGTGTTGGGGCTTTCTAACGCTCGTCGTTTGCGATATGGTGCTTGGAGCGCATGACATTAGGAAGTTCCCGCATGTTCAGTGTTTGGGACGCCGTATGCCAATCCGTGCATGCCCCTCTATGTGGGTAAACAAGAGGGAATCATCCATCCATGCGGAGCTAGGCGGAAAGGAAACGATCTGCTTTTCGTGCCTACCGGGGGATTAGGCGGAATGGATTCCGCATAATAACGAGATGTCTTAGCAAATGGAGGATGACTTCATGACCAGGCGAGGTTTTCTAAAGGCATCAAGTGCGGCAACGGCGGGTGCCGTGACCGCGGTGGGCAATACCGGAATCGCGAGCGCCACCGATAAGCCCCGCACCTTCGTCCTGGTGCATGGTGCGTGGCACGGGGGCTGGTGCTGGCGTCGTGTAGCCGATGTTCTCAGGGCTCGCGGGCACAGGGTTTTCGCGCCAAGCCTCACCGGATTGGGGGATCGCGCGCATCTCTTCTCCAAGGACATTTCGCTGCAGACCCATGTGGAAGACATCCTTTCCGTGGTTGAAACTGAGGAGTTGAGCGACTTCGTTCTCGTTGGACATAGCTATGGAGGCTTTGTGATCTCTGGCGTCGCAGACACACTCCGGGAGCGCGTGTCTCGCTATGTTTACTTGGATGGTAGTGTTCCACCCGATATGTCGCCAGGCGCATCCTTCAGCTGGGCCGGCTTTAATCCTCCCGAGGCACGTGAAGCGCGATTGAAGTCGGTGCGAGAACAGGGTAAGGGTGTGGCGCTCCCGGCACCTCCGCCCAGTGCCTTCGCTGTGACCAAGCCTTCGGACGTGGCTTGGCTGCAGCGGCACTTGCGGCCTATGCCAGTCGGCACCTATATCGGAACCTTTACGTTCAAGAACTCTGGGAGCAATGGATTGAAGCGCACCTACATTGCTTCGATCAAACCACCCTATGCTTTGCTCGTCCCTACCCATAACCGTATAAGGGGTGACAATACCTGGTCGTTCACGACCATAGAGGCAGGCCACGACTCAATGGTGACAGCCCCTGACGAGCTGGCTTCTCTGTTAATGGTGGTCTGAAACCCATGCGGTTATGTCCACCATGGACCGGCATCTAACCACCGCATGGAGCCGACGCAACCGCTTTGCGGTAAGCGTCGACTCTGAAGCCTGTCATGCGGTTGCACGGCTCATGCGGCACCTTGGGCAATCAAGTGACTCGCACCTGCGCCCTCGCAGAAGTGTTGCGGAGGCTACCGGCAGTCCGCTCTGCGCCTTGCGCTTAGTTCAATAGCCCTTATGAGAAAGCAAACACCCTTGCCCCCCCGGCGTACATCATCCAAGCCTCCACAAAGAGACCTTAGGGGAAGCTGACTGTGGGAGGCCTCGGAAGACGGACTTCAAGGAATGCTTCGCTGCCAATGATGTATCCAGATCGACTCATGCCGCGATCCGCAGGACAATGAGCAGTGAGGTAGCCGTGGAGAACCAATCGCGCCGCATTCGGCCGGTGGTCACGAGCCAAAGCATATTGCACAAGGCCGGTGCGCGTCCGCCCACCACCTACCCCCGCCGCCCCACGTACGGCACGTACAGGCTCCGGCTCGCCCGGCGCTTCACTTCCTCGCCCCGCCGATCGTAGCCCGCGGTCGTCGTCGGCGAGGAATGGCCCATCAGCTTCTGCACGGTCACCAGGTCGCTGCCGCGCCGTCGAACACGTACGCCACCCGGACCTTGTCGCCCTTGCCCCGGATGGTCAGGTCGCCCTCGTCCTCGCTCGTCGCGCGATAGTCGGCCAACTGCAGCCCCGCCAGCTCCGCGCGGCGTGCGCCGGTGGCTCAGACCAGGGCGATCAGGGCCGCGTCCCGCACGCCCGCGGTCTTCGGATCGCGCGCACAGGCCGACAGGAGCGCCATCAGCTCGCCGGCTGACAGGTGCCGACCCTTCTGGCCGCGCTGCCCGCGCACGTCCCCGACCGGCGCAGCAGTAGTTGTAATGGCCATTGGCGTGCTCGATGCACTCGAAGCTTGCCTCGCCCTTCGGGCATCCAGCGCCCGTCTCTGAGCAGAACACTTGACTTGCCCATTAACTAAGCCTATAATATTTTCAGTGCTACGGCTTCGTAGCCGGCCTTCTACTCCCGCCCGGCGGGCCCTTCGCTGCCCCTGGCCCGCCTGGCGAGCACCATCAACGGGCACGAGGAGGTGGGCCCACAGTTACGGCCATCCACACGCATTCCCAGTTCTTCCGCTTTTGTTGTCCGACTGACTCAAGGGGATGAACCGCATGACCCGTCTTTTCATGCCGGCCATCTTGTTCCTGGCACTTTTCGCGTTGCCAGGCGCCGCGTTGGCCGCCCCCCCGGCCCTCTGCACGCCTTCAAGGAGGTCATGAACAATGGAAGCCCTGAAATGGAAGACAAGAATCGCGGTACTGTGGCTCATAGCTGCTGAGGCCTTTTCGGCGCACATGATCCAGGTGACCATAGACCCGGTCACTATGAAGAAGATGCTTGAATGGGGCGCGACGATACCCGCCGAAGGATGGCTATTTGGGGTAAGCTACTGGCTGATTCCTCTATGGATGGCATTCGTGACAGTTGCCGTGAAAGGGCCGTCCAACCGCTGGGCGAACTTCGTACTGGGCATAATCGGTACGCTTCTCGGCACCTACCACTTCTTCATGTGTGGCGTGCCTTTGTCTTTTGTGCCGCCGGGTCCCGTGACAGAGCCAACTGTATATCACATACTGCTCCTGGCTACGGCACTTGTGGCGACAGTACTGATTACCTGGTATGCATGGAGGTGGCCCAAGCAAGAAGCGTGAGCTATGAGCCTGTACACCTCGTCTTAAGCCAACACCAGATGGAAGGAGAAACAAACATGCATAGCGATCGAGAAGGTATCCCCATCATATTTCAGGCCGGTCCTGCCTATGGCCGGCAAATTGAATGGGGAGGCATGGATGGAGGTTTCTGGGCTTTTCCGGCAGGGTTTGATTCCACCCCGTTATTCACAGGGCTGCCCTTCGGTTGCGAGTGTCCCCATTGGGGCTACTTGCTCAAGGGCAGAATGCGGGTGAAATATGCCGACCACGAAGAAGTCGTCACGGCAGGGGAAGCCTACTATCTGGCGCCGGGTCACCTCCCTGTGATGGAAGAAGATTGTGAGATGGTCGAATTCAGCCCCAAAGACGAAAGTCGGAAGATGCTGATGTTCGCCGGTCGTAGTATGGCGCCAAAGTAACCCGGCGGTCCGAACACTCACTTGAAAAACCAGCTTTCTTGTCTTGCGGAAGCGTCGGACACGCTCTCGACGGCTCCCTGCGTGCTCGCGCTTAGTTCAATGCAGCATTAGAGGCAGCATACGCCCTTACCGCAGCCGCCTTACGTCATCCAGGTTTGCGCAGAGAGTACTTGGGGGAAGACAAGGGTGGTTCTCTATGCGCCACAGAATTCGGACATTCTTGTCAGCGCGATCCGTGAAGGCTTTCGCCACAGAGGACTTGGAATGGCCCTGCAAGTAGTCACCTCGCTCACACACTCCATCCGTCCCCTGACCCTCGCGTTCAATCGCAGCAGAGGGCTGTCACGGCTCGTCGCTCTGGTATCTCCAACTTGACCAGCATGCCTCCACGGCGCCCGTGCGGTGCACCAAGTTCTCGCACACGAAGGCCGGGATGCCGACCTGGCAGCGATGATCGTTTGGGTCGAGATCCTGCCTGAAGACAGAGGGGCCGACGTCGAAGCTCTCGCGGGGGAGATGACCGATTCCCGGATCCGGTGGTTTCGCGATCCGTCGCGGCGCGCCGGTCGGGCCATCGCGGCTTCACTGGGCGCTACTGGCAAGGTTGCCTGGGATGTCTACCTCTTCTTCGATGCGGAAGCCGAATGGAAGAACCGGCCTCCGATGCCTCGTCAATGGGTTCACCAGCTTGGTGACTCGTGGGCGGATTCGACGCGCCTCCGCTTCGGCGACCAGCTGGAACCGGAACTAAGGCGGCTTCTCAAGGACGTGCTCGGCCGGTGAATACCTGCCATCTGGCACAACTGGTATCAGGCAGCACCTTGAGATAGGCAAGATACTCAAAGGAGCGGCATGGAACGGCCGCAACGCACACACAAAGGGGGAGGCATGGAAGAAGGGCTTCAACATGATTCGCGCGCAGAGGGTGCTAGGGGCAGCGGTGCCCGCGCCAAAGGACTGGTATTCGGGTTAATCGCAGGCCTGGTGGCTACAATCGTGATCGATCTGATCTTGATGGGATATTTGCTGTTAAAGGGGCAACGAGCCGATGACGGGTTCGCCCTCATCGGAGATACGACGGCGGGTTTCTTTTCCTTGTTCGGCATAGACGCGGCCGGTGGCGTTCTGTCGGGCGTGGTATGGCACTATCTGATCGGCCTTGCCTTGGGCGTCATCTTTGGCGTAGCCGTGACCCGTATTGATGCTCTTCTCCTGAACTCTTTGAAGAAGGGCGTGGGGCTTGGTATTCTGTACGCAGAGGTCATAAGTGTGCCGCTCCTTGTGATGCCGCCCATCATCTTGAAATGGACGGCATCTGCCGTGCTACAGTTGTTGGAATTCTACTTTTTCATGCACGCGATGTGGGGCATGCTACTTGGGTTAATCGTGAGCTACGGTCTGCGTTCTGCAAGGGCGGCCCGGCAAGGATGATTCGGAACACCGAAGGCTGCTTCACTTGGAAGTGCTGCCTGACTACTCACCGGAGCCGACCCGGCCAGTCAGATCCTGGCTCCGGCACGACACCAGCCTTGGCTGGCCGGGCGGCTCAGTTCGACGCCGTTGGGCATGACAGGAGGTAGGGAGAATGCAGTCTGAATACGGAATTGCGGCCCAGCGCAGCAGGCGCCCGATACTCGGCGTGCTCTCATTCGTCTCGGCGAGGAATGGCCCATCAGCTTCTGCACGGTCACCAGGCCGCTGCCGTTGTCGAGCAGATTGCCGGCGAACGTCCTCCGGAAGTCGGGCCATGTGAGCGGCCGCAGCCCGGCCTCCTCCCGCCGCTTCTCCAGGACCTCGGCCAGCGCCGCGCCGCTCAGCCCCTGCCCCGCCAGCCGCCGATCGCCCTTGTTGATCGCCTCGAACAGCGGCCCCGACGACGGCCCGCGCACCGCCAGCCAGTCGACCAGGTACGCCGCCGCGCCGTCAAAGACGTACGCCACCCGGACCTTGTCGCCCTTGCCCCGGATGGTCAGGTCGCCCTCGTCCTCGCTCGTCGCCCGATAGTCGGCCAGCTGCAGCCCAGCCAACTCCGCGCGCCGCGCACCGGTGGCCCAGGCCAGGGCGATCAGGGCCGCGTCCCGCACGCCCGCGGTCTTCGGATCGCGCGCACAGGCCGACAGGAGCGCCATCAGCTCGCCGGCCGACAGATGTCGGCCCTTCTGGCCGCGCTGCCCGCGCACGTCGCCAACCGCCGCAATGCGCGCCGACTGCTCGACGATCTCGCGCCGCACGTCGGCAGGGAGCAATGGATCCTCCTGCGCCAGGTCCGCCAGGCGCCGGGCCCACCAGCGCACCGCCGCCAGCTTGCGGTTGATCGTCGTCGGCGAGCGGCCCAGATCCTGCAACTCGGCGGCGTGGGCCTCGACGAGGAGCCGGGTCAGCGGCCGGCCGGCGCGCCAGGCTTCGAAGGCGGCGAGATCGGCCAGGTAGCGCCGGCGGGTGTTGGGCGATTTGAGGCGCGGGTCGCGGGCGAGTTCGGCCGCGATGCGGGCGAGGGTGTCGTTCGACGAGGAGCGGGCGGGCAGCAGGGCGGCGTCCATGAGCACCTCGGACAGAAGGCTGATAGATTGCGTCAACTTGGATTTCTACAACTATCGGCGGCTCCATCAGGCGCCGGACTACGAAACGCCAGCTGCCCGCTACCATAGTCAATCGGCCAAGTGTGCCTCTGATCTGCTTGCACCAGCTACATGACACGAGTCATTGCATCGAGCATTGGCGCATAGTAGTCTGTTGCATAATTGCATAATCGTGCCGGTGTTCGCCTGATTGCGCCACCACTCGCTAATGGACGGATCGCCGTCGGCTGTCTTTAGCAGCAAGAGGTGTCAAATGAAGCCACCAGCGCTCATACTCCTTCCACTCGTTGTGCTCACGTCTCTGGTTCTCTTGGCTGCGGGCACACGGTCAGATGCCGAAGCGTTGTTTGTACGGCGCTATGTTGCTGCTCGGCTTGCCTCCCCGCCTGCCCCCTACTTGGAATACCGCATGTACGGAGGCTCAGTTGTGACAGATTCGGTCATGCCGCCGGTTCTGCCTAGTGGACGCGTGGATTACGGAGCGGTCTTTGCACGTCATGACTTGTGCGCGCTAGCGACCGGAGGGCAGATCGATGAGGTTTGGATATGGGCGGGCAATGGTGATGGTGTGAGCAAAGGTCACATGTGGGAATGGACCACCTCGGGAGCCGACTGGTACGGTGATGCGCCAGACTGTGGCAAAGTACTCACCACGATGACCTTCAACTACCTGCGCGAAGTAGATGTAGCGCTCGAGAGCTTCAACCATCGACTGGAAGGTTTTTTCAGTCACTACTTTCCCTGCGACCTGTCTACGGCCACTTGGCCCTGGACCGGTAGCACAGTGTGGCCCTTCAGTTCGTGCGGCAGCCTGTTAAGCGACAGGTATGGCTTTGTTGCCCGTCCCTTCTCGGGCAATGGCTATGTTGCTGGTTGTGGCGACGCCCACCATCCACCAAATATACTGACAGACGCAAGTTACGTTTACAACGATGCCAGCACGGTACAGACTATCTGCCCAACATGGAGTCAGGACGGCTCTGCCACACCAACCACCGTTAACTGCCAAGCCTGGGGATGTTCGCACTGGGGCTTTCATATCTGGTGGATGCAGAATGTGCCCGGCCTCAACAATATCAACAGAGATCGAAGCGGTGGCCAACAGCGGAACTGGTGGTCCTATCTCTTTGGCCCCCCACCGTGGCCTTACACGGAGTACCTCCCACTTACATTGAATCGGCACACCGGCGGTGCAACGAGCGTCCCAAGCCGGCCCGTTTCTGCAAAACCGGTACCCGACCGTCAACTTGCCACAGAGCCGGCTCGACAATATTCAGCCCGCATTAGCCCAAGCGCAGCAGTAGACAAGCCGGCGTTGCACTCCGGTTCCACATTGTCCTCGCTACCAGCGGTCACAACCCGCACCGTCTACGTGCTTTACTACCCGGGTTACGGCGGGACGCCGCGGGCTGATATAGGTCTGCTTACCAACGAGTTGATCGGCTTGCTAAAGGAAGCAGCAGTCTACCATGGCTACGAATACGACACGATTAGAGGCAGCTTCCTAGGCCAAGATGGAAGAAGCTATGCTGGACGTGACTGTGCTTCGGGCAACGCCCCAGATAACATCCACATCCATCTAGAGGGCCTGCGGTCTGGGGTAGCGGCGACAGGGTATCGCATCGAAGACCCAGCAGGAGGCGGTCTATGGGCCACGCCCTGCACCGGTCAGTCTGGTTGGCTGCTCTATGTCGTTGGGGGGACCGACGGCCAGGCAGAGTTGTACATCAAGCCGTTCCGGGACGCTCCAGATGGCACCAACTACGTGGTTACAGTACAATACGACGACGGGAGCAGCGACTCGATTACGCTTGTCGGCTCGGCTGTCCAGACCCTTGTGGCGAGTTTCATCGGCCAGGATGGCGCTAGTTATGCTGGTCAAGGATGCGCAGTCGGCACGAATCCGGACAATGTCCACATTCGCCTCTATGGTCTTAAGGGTGGGGCCCAACCGGTGAGTTATAGGGTGGATGATTTCGCGGGTGGTGGAGTGTGGGCAACTCCATGCAACCCAGTCTCAAATTGGATGCTTTACGTCGGGCTCGCTCAGCCCGATCGAGCAGACCTCTACTTCAAGCCGTTCCGCGACGCCCCTTCCGGCACAATTTACACCGTGACCGTTCGCTATGGCGACGGATCGAGCCAGATCGTAAGTGTTACGGGGAATCGAGTGGTTCCATAGTTTGACAGGGCAAGCATGCGCCACAGCGCGCGCTCCACTCTTGGATTCCATAGTGTAACGGGGCCGAATTGTTAGGCAGCAGACTTGGTGCCTTCGTCCGACTACACCGTTGCGAGTTGCGGGGATGCCGAACTCGATACTATCAAGACGTCGCGTACCCCAGTAACCAGCCTATAGCAGGCCGAGACGTGTCGAGTCAGCGGGGGTATGACGTATTTGCCGCTCAGGTCGAACGTCTCGTCATTCTTCGCGGGCCTTTGGCTGCGGAAGACGCCGCCTTCTGAATACATGGTCTTTTCGACGAATGTCCAGCCGCTCGTTGTCATTGCATTGATCTGGTCAGTCTGGACTGCGGTTCTACTTTTTCTTTCCGGGCACGTAGTCCAGTGGCGCGCCAGCCGGGATCAACGGTTCGCGCTTGACGCTCTCCTGGAACTGCTTCAGGAGCTGGCCGACCGGTCCCATGACCCAGGTGTGCGCATACTGCGCATTTACCGGCTCCCGCTCTTTGGGATCGGTGATCAGGTTGATGACGTGCGGGGTACCGAGCGGCAGAGCAGCATCGAACAAGTACCGCTGCCGGACGAACAGCACCTTGAAGTTCCGCCACTTGACACCGTGCAGGCGTTCTCCTACCCAGACCAGGCAGCCTTCGCGGTTCGAGTTCCCCTGGCGTCCGAGGAAGAACGATCTTTGATCGATGCCGTCGATTACCCGATCTTGCGGCACCTCGCACTCGGCCCACCCAAGCAGCGTCGGGAACATGTCCACCTGGTGCACCAGCTCATTGCTTGTGCCTCCGGCGGGCACCTGGCCGGGCCAGCGGATCAGGCAGGGCGTACGCAGGCCCCCCTCCGACGAAGTGAAGTAGGAACCTTCGAAGACGCCCGGCGATCCCCGGTAGAGGAGCATTTCCTCCGGCCCGTTGTCGCCGGCAAAGATGACAATCGTGTTGTCTGTGATCCCACTGCTCTCCACAAAGTCAAGGATTTCTCCAAGGTCCTGGTCCAGTTGCAGCAGGCAATCCGCGGCATCGCCATTGCGGCTCTTCCCCTTGAATGCTTCACGGGGAACCAGCGGCCAGTGCATCAGCGGGTGATTGTAGTACAGGAAGAACGGCCGGCCTGCATCCACACCCCGTTGCATGAAGTCGAAAGCCCGCCGTTTGTACTCCTGGTTGACATCGCGTTTGAGGGCAACGGTGAGCTGCTGATCTCGGCGCTCCCGGACCGGCTCTCCTTTGCGTCCCTCCAGCATGTAGGCGGCAGGCGCGACCTGTGGGTCGTACCAGGGATCATCCGGCCACAAGCACTCGTCATAGCTGCGGGGTGGGCCGTACCACTCGTCAAAGCCGTGGTCCGTCGGCCAGCGCCCCTGCTCAGCGCCGATGTGCCACTTCCCGAAGCATGCCGTGGCGTAGCCGGCCGCGGAGAGCACCTCGGCCATCGTCCGTTCCCAGGCCACGATACCCCCTGCGTCGCCGCCCATCGTCGCCGTGTGGGTGCCGCTGCGGATCGCGTGGCGACCCGTCATCAGGGCCGACCGGGATGGCGAACACTGCGGCTCAGCGACGTAGTGCCAGAGCTGCAAGCCTTCTCGCGCGAACTGGTCAATCCGCCTGGTCTCTGCACCGCGAACCTTGCCTCCGCCGTAACAGCCCAATTCACCCAGGCCCAGGTTGTCAACGTGGAAATAGATGATGTTGGGTTTGAGAGACATGTTCGATTCTCCTTTGCTCTCGCCGGCAAGCGCCCGTGAGCGGCCAGGTAGAATGCTGGCGGCGCTGGCTGCGGCCGCTCCCAGCGCGGCGGACTTGAGAAACGTACGCCGCGTCATCCCGCCTTCGGGGTCCCGACTGCTGTTTCCCTTCACCCGTTGGCTCATGGTTGGAGACCTCCTTTCACCCTGGGTGTCCCTGACACACCTGCGTCATCCGCAGGTGGCGTGAACGCTGCAGCATCAGCTGCGGGCTGGGCTCAGCGACCCGTGACAGCGCTTCCATTTCTTTCCGCTGCCGCAGGTGCACGGCGCATTGCGCGACCGGCGTTGATCTTCGGCGGCATAGAGGCCCATGAGCTCGGCGGGAGCTCGGCGCTCGCGCAGGAGCTGCGCCATCGCATCCATCGGCCGTCGCACGTGTGTGAAGAACGCCTTGTAGCCGGGGCAGAGGTACTGCTGCCCCGGCTCACCGTACGGCGAGATCGCAAACCGGTCTTTCGGGCAACCGCCGTGGCAGGCGAACCGCACATCACAGTCGCGGCAGGTGGTCGTCAGCGTGTCACGTTTGTCGCGCCCGAAACTGCGCTGTCGCGGGAGGTTGGCTAGCTCCAGCATGTGCCTTTCCATGATGTTGCCGAGGAGGTAGCCGGGTTCGACATAGTGGTCGCAGGCGTAGAGGTCGCCGTTGTGTTCGAGCACGAGCTGCTGCCCGCACGTCTCAGCGAAGAAGCACAGCCCCCCGGGCTCGCGGCAGAAGTTCGCCAGGCTGGAGTCGAACATCTGCACGTAGACCGCGCCGATGTCGTGACGGACCCATTCCTCGAACACGTCGATCATGAACCGGCCGAACTGCTCGGGCCCGACCGAGCGCCGCGTGACCTGTGTGCCCTGTTGGGTGTACAGCGGGCGACCCGAAGGCTCGCCGCGACCCCAGCCGGCGTCCGCGATCTCGAGCGTCTCGGGAGTCGCCCGCTCGACGATCGGGATGAATTGGATGAATGTCGCGGCCAGCTCGTCCCGGAGGAAACGGTACACTGCGCCGCCGTGGTCCCCGTTGACCGCGTGGACGGTCGTCAGCACGTTCCAGTCGACGTGGTGCTTCTTCAGGACGTCCAGGCCGTGGATCACCCGGTCGAACGTTGGCCTGCCACCCTTGTCGACACGGTAGGCATCGTGCATGTGCGGTGGGCCGTCGATGGAAATGCCGACGAGGAACCCGTTCTCCTTCAGAAACCGGCCCCAGTCGTCGGTGAGCAGTGTGCCGTTCGTCTGCAAAGTGTTGAGAATCCGCTGCCACGGCCGAGCGTACCGGCGTTCGAGTTCGATCGACCGGCGGAAGAAGTCCAGGCCCATCATCGTCGGCTCGCCGCCCTGCCAGGGCACGACGACTTCGGGCGTCCGCGCGTGCACCTCCAGCAACTGCCGGATGTAGGCCTCCTGCACCTTCTCGGTCATGCGGAGGACGCTGTCGGGGTAGAGGTGTTCCTTTGAGAGGAAGAAGCAGTACTGGCAGTCCAAGTTGCACGTCGCACCGGTGGGCTTCGCCATAACGTGGAAAGCCGGGGGAGCATCCCGCACGGTCAGAACCGGTGCGGCTGGGTGCATGTCAGCGTCCATGAGGCTGCAACCTTTATGATCAATGGTCTGGTCGAACCCGCGCATCCAGCGTACGGGGTTGGAGCGTCGACTGCCGAGAGAAAGACCATAGTGCGTCTGAGCGGACGATCCAATTTTAGCATATGCTCGTGACGATTTCAAGGGCGCGAATTGACTCACGCCAAATCTTACTTTCCAAGGATCGTTGCCTCAGATCATAATCTTACCGGCGTGTCGTCACAGCCAAGACGAGGGGCCGGGGAGAATGTGAGGCATGATGAGTCCGACAAGCAAGCGCGAGTTGCTGAAGGCGATCCGGCCACGCTATACGCTGGGCCAACGGCCGGCTAAGCAGCAGATTTTGGACGAATTTGTGGCGGCTACGGGCTACCACCGCAAGTATGCGATTCACTTGCTGAACCATCCGCCGCCGCGCAGCGTGGCCAGGCGGCGGCCGCGGCGCAGCAAGTATGGCGGCCGGGTGCAGGCGGCCCTCGAAAACGTGTGGCGCGTGGCCAACGGTATCTGCGGCAAACGCTTGGTCGCCGTCCTGCCCCACTACGTCGAGGCCCTGGAACGGCATGGTGAGTTGGCGTTGGATCCCGAAACGCGGGGTTTGCTGCTGCAGATCAGTGCGGCCACGGCCGATCGGCTGCTCGTGCGGGCGCGGGCGGCGACCAAGCCCCACGGCTTGGGTACGACCAAACCGGGGACGCTGCTGAAGGCGGCGATTCCCGTGCGGACGTTCGCCGAGTGGGACGATGCGCAGCCCGGCTTCATGGAAGTCGATTTGGTCGCCCACTGTGGCCCCAGCACGGCCGGCGAGTATCTCCATAGTCTGGATATGGTCGATGTCAAGACGCGCTGGGTCGAGTTAGCGGCCTTACGCAACCGCAGTCAAGCCACGGTGCTGGCCGCCCTGATCGACTGTCAGATCCGCTTGCCCTATCCCTTACGGGGCCTGGATTCGGATAACGGCAGCGAATTCATCAACTACGACCTCAAACACTTCTGCGAACAGGAGCAGATCACCTTCACCCGTTGCCGACCCTACCAGAAAAATGATCAGGCCTATGTCGAGCAAAAGAACTGGACCGCCGTGCGCCAGCTCGTCGGCTACGAGCGCTACGAAGGTGACCGCGCCTGCACCGCACTGCAAGCCCTGTACCACGTCGTGCGCCTGTACCTCAACTTCTTTCAACCCGTCATGGTTCTGGTCGACAAGCAGCGCCTCGGCGCCCAGGTCAAAAAGCGGTATGATGTACCTAAGACACCCTACCAGCGGGTCCTGGAGGCCCCGGAGATCGATGCCGCCACCAAAGTGCGCTTACGCCAACTCTACGACACGCTCAACCCAGCCGAACTGCTACGCCAAATCCAGCGCCGGCAAGCCGCGCTCTGGCAGCTCGCCTGTGCGCCGGCTGTGCCAGCCGTGCCGGGGGGAACCCAGGTTCCCCCCACCCCTCCTTAACCTTAACAAGCGGCTACGTTTTGCCGCGGTAAAAGTAAGATCTCTTTATGAGGCAACGATAACCCTAAAGTAAGATTCTTACGTGAGGCAACACGGGGCGCGCGACTTAGTGACATGCCCCCAGAAAGTCGCGCCACCTGATGTGTTAGAATCTCAGCGTAAGCGGGAGGTTCTGCGTGAAACTGGAGCGGTCTTCGGAGGAAGAGATCGTTGGCATCCTGCGGGAAGACGAGAAGGTTGAAAAGCCAATTTGGCCCCATCAAACACACACTGAGTTTGCTGCGGGCTGGCAACTGGAATCTGAACCAGAGCGCGCTGGGGAACTCGATGCCCGGATAGGTTGACGCAGGAACGCGACGGACGGCGCTGCACGGGTTTTCATGCAGTCGCCGTCCGCAGCCTAGGGCTTCGTGAACAGCAGGACGCGGTCGAACAACACCTCCCGGATCTCCGGCCCGGTCTTCGTGGCGGGATCGAGGTACAGGCGGAAGATGATCTTGAAGGGCGAAGCGTCCGTCAGGGTCAAGCGGGCGCAGTCGGGTTGCTTGATCGTCATGCAGTGCGGGTCGTCCCCGCAGTCCCACGCGATCTTCCAGGCGTACAGCTTGTCGACGTTGGGCGTGTCCGCGTGCAGATAATCCGTGGCGCTGCCAGCGTATTGCGTGTCGAACACCGAATCCAGCCCGATCCACAGGGTGTCCTCGTAGATGCTAAAGCTGGAGTACGAGGTTTTGCCCGTCGCGTGGTGGTTGACTCCGTAGACCATCGCAAAACTGCCCTCTGGCAGGAAGAACTGCTCATCCGTGCGCGGGCCCACGGCGTCGCTGCTGGGGGCCATCTCGTTGATCTCTTCCTGCAGCCCGGTGAAACCCTCCCAGTAGTACCAGTCGAGCTTCTGCTCGGTCGCAACCTGGTCCCGGTACCGGTCTTTGATCGCCTCGCCGAGCGCATCGACCGCCGGCACCAGGTCGAGCTCGGTCTGGCCGGTGCCGCGTACCGCCACCTTGGGCACCGGGATGGGCTTGGGCTGCCAGGCCGGGTCTTGCAGCGTCACGCGGAGGAGGGTCTGGCTTTTCTTGAGATACTTGTCCAGCGCCTTCTGCTCCTGTGGCACGGCCGTGCGCTGGACCAGGAAGAAGCTATCGGCCATCGCATCGACGCCGAGGTGCAGCACGGCCGGCGGCAGGACGATGGTATTGAACATGCTGGGAGGATAGCCGGCCTTCTGCGCCGCCTCGCGCACGCGCGCCTCCACCTCCTGGTCGGCGACGATGAACAGGAGCATCTGGCGGTTGAACGGGTCGTTGGGTAGGCCGCTCGTGTGCACCGTCATGTTGTTGATGGAGTCGGCAACGTAGTCGTTGACGAGCGAGAAGATGTTGCGATCGTCCGGAGGATTAAACGGGAAATTGTACGGGTACCGGGTCGTGCGGCGGGTGCCCATGAAGACCGTGTAGCTGAAGTAGGCCATGGGCGGCGGCGTCTGGCCGATGAGGATGAGCGCCTCGTTCTGGCCCAGGTGGAAGTTATTGTTCGGCAGCGGCACAGTGACCTCGTCCGGGCCGGGCTCGACCTTGCTGACGAGGTATGGCGCATTAACATTGTTGTACATGCACTTGAACTTGGCATCCGCGGGGCAACACACCTCACTGGGCATGTCGAATGAAGCGAGCTTGCTGTCTTCATTCGGCACGAAGAAGTCCGCTTGCTTGAGTGCGGCCTTTAGAGAGTGGACGTTGCCCGCCCCGTGGCTGCTCGGCGCGACGCTGCCCAATAGGAGTGAGGCGCTGATGGCGAGAAGGAGGACTACGGCGATTGAGTGCCAACGGCTTTTCATTTCTACCTCCTTGGTCATGCGGCAAGGCTTGGGTGGCAACCAGGGTGACGGGCCCCTATGCTGTTGTCGGACCTCCCTGTCAGAGCGAGATGCTGCGGCGCCTGCAACGACCCGGCCGGCCTGCGGCTGTCACAGCTCACCGCCTGCGATGCCCCATAACCAGCAGCCATCCCCGGCAACCCCTGGGGCTCCCTCAAGGCTGAACTTGATCGACACTGCCGGCCTGGGCCGCGTTCGGTGCCGGAGCTGCGGCTGCCGGGGGATAGAAGCCACGGATCACGGTATCAGCGCACTCCCTCGTTGCCAAGAGCGGCAAGCGGTGAGGCATCCGGGACGTCTCTTGCGAGGGATGGAGCGCCATCACAACGGGTGCGAGTTCGCCCGGGGCTTTGTCGGGCCACACGAGAGGCAGGTGGTTCGGAGTTTGACTACGGCGCGTCTGCGAGGCCAACCGAACGACCGGCATGCGGCAACCGCCGGGGTACGCTGAACTACATGGCACCTGATGCATTCGATATCATGCACATTATACTACTAGTCCGCTCTGATTGTGCCGCGAGTTTCAATCGAACTCGCGGCAAGAGCAAAGGAAATTCTTGTTCCTTACTAAGTGCAAGCTTACAATAGGCAAAATCTAACACATCCAGTAGTACTCATAACGGGGGCAGGTCAGGGCGGCGTCCCGGGATGCCCACCGCAATACAACTTTACGGTCATCCCGCTCCGTGGTATCATGGCGACATCAACGTCGCCCTAGTTGCACGCCCTCATGCCTCGCACGTAACGTTGAATCCAAGGATCTCCGCCCATGACCGACCGCCATGACCTCTTTCGCCGCATGCGTGAAGCCCTGGCCGAATGCTATCCTCAGCGTCCTCGCGCCGAGCTCTTCGCGCAAGACATCGGCCTGAGCCTAGCGCAGATCGATCTCTCGGGCGCCCCGATCGAGTTCTGGCAGCGCATCCTGGAAGAAGCCGAGCGGCAGGGTAAGGTCGAGGCGTTATTGGGGCGGGCATTCGATAGCGCTCCAGCGAAGGTTGAGCTTGATAGGCTGCGTCAGGAATATCACGCCCTGAGCATGGTGGAGTCAGCGCAGGCAGTGCCGCCTTTCGTTGTGTACGAGCCGCAGCCGGCCGCCGTCAGCACCGCTCAGAAAGGTGCTTCGACACCGAGGCGGGTATGGCCGGCCGTGGGCGGGGTGGCTAGCTTGCTGGCAGTGATCGTTTACGCTGTCATCCAGATCAGTGGGCAAGGCGGGAAGCCTACCACGCTGCCAGCTGGGACAGGCCCTACGCAAGCTCCGGCCACGATGACTTCAGAAATCCCCGTCATCCTCCCGTCACCCACACGACAGACATCGGCAATCACCTCGGCGCCATCTCCGCCTGCAACAGCGCAGATAACCCTGGTGCCAGCAGCCACGATGATCTCCCCCATTGACGGTATGGTGATGGTCTGGGTCCCGGCTGGGGAGTTCACCATGGGGTCGGCGAATACCGATACTGAGGCTAATTCCGATGAAAAGCCGCAGCACAGGGTCTACATAGAGGGATTCTGGATATCGCGCACGGAGATCACAAACGCTCAATACAGCGGTTGCGTGAGGGCTGGAGCCTGTGCACCACCAAACGATGAGGACTACACTCGGGCGGAGATTGCAGAGCGGCCAGTGACCGAAATGAGCTGGCACAACGCCAACGAGTACGCGCGCTGGGTGGGTGGCCGACTGCCGACCGAGGCGGAATGGGAGAAGGCCTGCCGGGGTACGGATGGGCGGATCTATCCGTGGGGCTCTGCAGAGCCTACTGACAAGCTTGCCCGCTATAGTGGTGTGACGGGCGCTCGAGATGTAGGAAGTTACCCGGAGGGCGCGAGCTTCTACGGGCTGTTTGATATGGCGGGCAACGTCTGGGAGTGGACGAGCAGCGGGCCTCGAGAATACCCGTATCGAGTTGACGATGGCCGAGAAGGCCCGGATGAAAAGATGCGTGTGTTGCGCGGGGGCGCCTTCGACTTTAGTGCGGGATACCTGCGCTGCGCCGTGCGCTTCGGGAGCGACCCGGACAGCCGCAACGGGGACGTCGGTTTTCGAGTTGTAACGTCTCCCATCATTCATGGCTCTGGGGGCTGAAGCTGCGGACCCTGGTACTCTGGGGGGAGGTACAGCCCGATGATCTCGATCCTCCGTCAGCGCAACTTCGGCCTGCTCTGGTTCGGCCAGGTGATCTCCGTGGCCGGCGACTGGGTCCTCTTTGCTTCGCTCGCCTTCTACGTCTACGCCCTGACTGGCTCGGTCCTGGCCAGCGGCGCGATGATGATCGTGTCCACGGTGCCGCGCGTCGTGCTCGGCAGCGTCGCCGGCGTGTTCGTCGACCGCTGGGACCGCCGCGGCACGATGATCGTCGCGGACCTGGGCCGTGCGCTCGTGCTCCTGCCGCTCCTGGCCGTGCACACTGCGGGCGACATGTGGATCGTCTACTTGGCCGCGTTCGCCGAGGCCGCGATATCGCAGTTCTTCGGTCCGGCCAAGAATGCGCTGGTGCCGCGCATCGTCACGACCGAGGAACTGGTCCGGGCCAACTCGGCGAACAGCGTGGGCGAGCAAGTCGGGCGGCTGGTCGGGCCGGCCGTGGGCGGCTTCATGCTCGCGCAGCTCGGGGTCCAGAGCGTCGTGATCTTTGACGTGCTCTCGTTCGTCGTGTCCGCGGCGATGATCGCGCTTATGGTCGTGCCCACCGCCGCGACGCGTGCGGCTGCGGGCGCGGCGTCGCCCGAGGCGGTGCCCGCATCTGCGGGCACCGTGGAAGGCGCTCCGTCTGCCGGTGGGCTGCAGGGCGCCGCCCGCGCGAGTGGCGGCGCCCTGCAGGTCTGGCGGGAGCTGCTGGCGGGGCTGCACCTGATGCGCGCCAACCACGTCCTGACCGCTTTATTCCTCCTCTGGACGATCTCCAGCATCGGCGAGGGCCTGCTCGACGTGCTCATCGTGCCGTGGGTCAGCAGCGTGCTGGCGGGCACCTCCTTGACGTTCGGCTGGATGATGACCATGCAGGCGATCGGCAGCATCGCGGGCGGCGCGCTCCTGGCGTCGGCCGGCAAGACGCAGCAGGCGCGGCTGCTCGTGGTGCTCGGCGCGCTGGGCTGGGGCGTGATCGACCTCGCGATCTTCAACGCGGACTCGGTGGCCGTGGCGCTGGTCCTGTTCGTGCTCGTCGGCATCCCGATCGCGGCCATGGTGGTCAGCTTCAACGCGCTCATCCAGTCCGAGGCGCCCGACGAGTACCGCGGAAGGATGTTCGGCGCGTTCGGCGCCGCGGCCGCGCTCGCCACGCTGGCGGGGATGGCGGTGTCGAGCGCGCTGGCCGGCCGGGTGGGGATCGTAACGATGCTGAACGTCGCGTGCGTGGTGATCGTCGCCGGGGCCGCGGTGGGCGGGGTAGCGCTGGCCGCGCGGCCGTCCGGGCGGGCTGCGACGTGAGCAGCCACCGAGAAGCGGCACGCAGAGGTCCGCACTGCCAGCAACTGATTTCGGGTAACGTAGCTAACGCTCAATCAACCATCCGGCCGTGGTAGCTGCCCCAAACCAGCAATTCCAAATGCGGCTCAAACCGCCTACCGCCGTGGGCCGGTCAAAGCCCATTCTCACTTGGTGTCGGCCAGGCGATTCGTGCCCTGCAGTACATCCTCCCGTAAGATCTGCAGCGCCTTCCGAGGCTCCTCGAAGATCGGGCAATGAGCTGAGTTCCCGAACGTGTAGAACCCCTTCAAGGGAGCCCTCAGGGTCTCGAAGTAGTCCCTCGCGACCGAGTAGGCACACGTACCGTCGTATATGCCCTCGAAGAAGTAGACGGGAAGAGCCACCTCCGGCAACTGTTTGGCCAGGTCCGTCGCCAGCACCTGGTCGAGCAGCACGCTGACGCCGGCTGTAGATTTCGCCCGCCACGTGTTGATCTTTTCGGCCAGGGTGTACTCCGGGTTCCGCAAGAACGACGGCAGCAAGAGGCCGGTGACGATCGATCTCTGGCCGTGCATCGTACCGATGCCCAGCTCGTGCATGGCGATGTCACGCAGCGACGCACTGTACGCACGGGGCATCCCGCCTGTCCTCGTGACCGACGCGGCCTCCAGCTTTCTTACCATATCCGCCCTGCCGTTCCTTCTGAACTGCTCGAGCATATACTGGTACGTAAGCAGCTCGGATTCGAGCTGGTTCGACATCTGAGCGACGCCGATGTAAGCGTGGTACAGCTCCGGGGCCCGGGCGGCCGCCTGAATGCCGACGAACGTGCCCCCCAAGTGCCCCATCAGGTAGATCTTGTCCTGACCGAATCGCCGGCGCAGGTAATTCGTCAGCTCCAACGTGTCGGAGGTCAATTGCTCGAGAGTGATCATCCCGGGCGCCATGCGGGGGCTGTAAGAGATCCCCGACCCGCGCTGTTCCCACCAAACCACAGTGAACAGGTCCTCGAGGCCCGTGGGGTACCGCTGGGTCAGGAAATAATCCGGCATACCGCCGTGGAGGTATTGCAGGACGGGGTGGGTTGCGTCTTTGCTCTTGATGAACATCCCCTATTCCACTCCGCCTATGTTGACGCGAACCTTCTCGGAAATACTGCGCGGCAGCGGCCTTCCGGCTTCATCGAGGAACTGTTTCGGTTTTCCGGGGCTCAACAGCACCAAAACGCCAAGCAGGCCGATATGGTAGTAACCGCGACCAACACAATGCGCCCTACCCTTCTTCCGAATGACAGGGCGTTTGCCCGGCCGGTTGCGTCGAGCGGTCCATTCACGATGCCCTCCTCGGTTTTCCAATTATCTCTTCGGCGATCACACCTGCCTATTCTCGCCAGGTAGTCGGAAATCGCCAATTCGGGCCACGGATGTGGAGATCGGCCGCGCGGGCGCCAATCAGATCGATCGGCTGTCACGTATAGAGGGTGTAACTCAACGCCCACGCTCGGCCAATAACTTGAGCGCTTCGCCGAAATCGAGCTTCTCCTGGAATCCCTGGAGCCCCTGTGACTCGGTTCCAGATTGTGTTGGTCGGTGTAGCGACAGGGGCTATTGACAAAAATGGGCCAAACGGCCATTGTGTAGTTGTGACACCGCACAAGAAAGCCGCACGGCCCATGAACATTATAGAGCGAGGCAGGGCACACCTGCAATCCTTAGTGGCGCTGGCCAAGCGCAGCGTTTGGGACTGGAAGCGCTGTCCGACCTGTGGCGGGACGTGGACGAGTTGCTGGGGCACGTATCCCCGTCACCCCTGGTTCCTGGATCGGGGCCGGCAGGAGGTGCGCATCCAGCGCCACAAGTGCTACGCCTGCAACAAGACGTATTCGGAGCGGTCGGCCCTGCTGGTGCGCGGTAGTTGGTATGCCCGGGACGTTCACCGTTGTGCGGTCGACCACTGGCAACACGGCGGCACCTCATTACGGCGGACGGCGGAGTTGCTGCGCTCCTGGTTGGGGCACCAGGAACGTTGGTTGCTCTGGCGACCGCTGGATCCCGAGAGCGGCGAGCGGTGTTATTTGGCGGCCAGCACCGTGCAGCGCTGGCTGGACGGGGCCGGCAAAACGGCTCAAGCCAGCGTGGACGGGCAACTAGCGGGCATTGCCCACACGCACGCGGTGGGCACGGACGGCTTATGGGCCAAGCTGAAAGGCAAGGCGCAGCGGGTCGTGCTGCTCATCGTGGACAGCGTTACCGGCCTGGTCTATCCGCCAGTCGTGGCCAAAGGCGAAGGGTCGGTAGGACCGTGGCAGCGGCTGTTTGAACGGGCTAAGCGGGCCGGACTGGACGTGGATGCCCTGCGCGGCGCAACGTCCGATGGCGCACAGGGGCTGCTGGCTTACTTGCGCCGGAGCCTCGCCTGGGTCCAGCATCAGCGCTGCGTCTGGCATTTGTGGCGCAACCTGGGAGGCGAGCTCGCCAAAGCCGCCAGCGAAGCGGCGGGCGACCTGACCGGCGAAGCTGCCGAGCACATCCGCAAGCAAACCCGAGATGAGTTGGGCGGGCTGATTCACAAGATCATGGACGCCCAGAGTTACACTGAGGCGGAAGCAGCGTTAGCCACGCTGCTGGGGCATCCGCTAGGCGCAACCCTCGGCAAGCTGCTCAATGAGCAACTCGATCGGGTACTCGTGCACCTGCTGGCTTACTACCAAGGCTTGCAGCGGGTGACACCCGAGTGGTACTGGCGAGATTTTCGCTTACGACTCAGCCGCGGCCGCAACCACCGCTCGGATCAGCGCCTGGAGCGGGCGACCCTGGTCTGGGCGATCTACCATAACTTCGAGCCCGCTCAAGGGAGGTCTGAGCGTAAACGTCATTACCGGCATCCCGGCCAAAGTGCCCTCCAAGTCGCCGGCGTGCCACCCGGAAAAGTGAGCTACCTGGACGCTTTGGGCGTGTAAACGCCCACGGTCCCGTCGCTTGTCGCCCCTTACCGGCGGCGAGCGACGGGAGGCAAAGTCTGCGCAGCCGTCTGCCGATTATCACCTACCAACAGGCCGACTCGGTCCGCCAACATAGGACGGAACCGAGTCGCCCCTGTGGGGCGCTTCCTGAATTGCGGCGCATGTTCTATAATTGTCCTATGTCCACGCCCATCTTGGCCACCAAACTGTATATCCCCCCACCTCGGCCTAAAGTTGTCCTCCGCCCCCGCCTGATCGAGCGGCTGAACGAGGGTCTGCGCCAAGACCAGGGCTTCGGACGCAAGCTGACCCTCATCTCTGCCCCCGCCGGCTTTGGCAAAACCACGCTGGTCAGCGAATGGGTCGCCGGTTGGCCGCGAGCGAACCAAAGGTCCGCGTCGCCTGGCTGTCGCTGGACGAAGGGGATAACGACCCCACACGCTTTCTGGCTTACCTCGTCGCGGCTTTGCAGACCATCTGCTGCCGGATATCGGAGCAGGGATGTTGGCTGCGCTCCAATCCCCTCAGCCGCCGCCCACCGAAGCGATTCTGACGGCCCTGCTCAACGAGATCACCACCGTCCCGGACCATTTCATCCTCGTCCTGGACGACTACCACGTGATTGATGCCCAACCGGTGTCGACTCGACGGCCCTCACCTTTCTGCTCGAGCACCTGCCGCCCCAGATGCACCTGGTCATCGCCACCCGTGAGGATCCGCATCTACCCCTGGCCCGGCTGCGCGCCCGCGGCCAATTGACCGAGCTGCGCGCCGCCGACTTGCGTTTCACCCCCGCCGAAGCCGCCGAATTTCTCAACCAGGTGATGGGCCTGAACCTCTCGGCGGAAGACATCGCCGCGCTGGAAACCCGCACCGAAGGCTGGATCGCCGGCCTGCAATTGGCCGCGATTTCAATGCAGGGACATCAGGACACCACCAGCTTCATCCAGTCCTTCACCGGCAGCCACCATTTCGTGCTGGACTATCTGATTGAAGAAGTCCTGCAGCAGCAGTCCGAAAGCGTCCAGACTTTCCTGCTGCGCACGTCCATCCTCGACCGCATGTGCGGCCCCCTGTGTGATGCCGTTACTGCTCGCCCCGTCTGCTTCCGGGCAGGAAACCCTGGAATATCTCGAACACGCCAACCTGTTCATCGTCCCCCTGGACAACGAGCGGCGCTGGTACCGCTATCACCATCTCTTTGCCGAATTACTGCGACAACGGCTGCAGCAGAGCCTGACACCTGGACGCATGGCCGAGTATCACATCCGTGCCAGCCAATGGTACGAAGACAATGGCCTGGAGATTGAAGCGTTTCAACATGCGACTGCCGCCAATGATGTTGAGCGCGCCGAGCGCCTGATGGAAGGCAAAGGGATACCCCTGCATTTTCGCGGCGCAGTGAACGCTATCCTGGCGTGGCTGGCATCGCTGCCGAAGTCGGTGCTGGATGCCAGACCCTTGTTGTGGGTGAGGTCGGCCACGATGGCGTTGACGGCCGGCCAGACAACCGGCGTGGAAGAGAAACTACAGGCGGCTGAAGCAGCCCTGCAAAATGCCGATCTTGATCCTCAAACCCGCGACCTGATCGGGCAAATTGCCTGCGCCAGGGCCACGTTGGCGGTCACCCGCTACCAGCCGGAAGCGATGATCATCCAGGCGCACCGCGCCCTGGAGTATCTGCTTCCCGAGAATCTGCCTTTCCGCTTTACGGCTAACTGGACGCTGTCGACTGCCTATCAGCTTCAGGGTGACCGCGCCGCGGCCAGCCGGGCTTTAGCGGAAGCCTTATCGATCAGCCAGGCGTCTGGGAGCATGTTTTCCACGATACTGGCGACCAGCCACCTGGGGCGGCTACAGGAATTGGAGAACCAGCTTTATCGGGCGGCCGAGACCTATCGGCGTGTGCTGCAGCTGGCGGGCGATCAGCCGCTGCCGAGTGCCACCGAAGCGCATCTTGGCCTGGCCCGCATCTGCTACGAATGGAACGACCTGGAGGCCGCCGAGCAGCACGGACAACAGAGCCTGCAACTGGCGCGGCAGTATGACCGCGTGATTGACCGATTCATTATCAGCGAAGTGTTTCTGGCCCGCCTGAAACTGGCCCAGGGCGATGTGGCCGGCGCGGCCGCGCATGTTAGCCGAGACCGAGCAAGCCGTGCGCCAGCAGAACTTCGTGCATGCGCATGCCCGAGGTCGCTGCCGCGCAGGTGCTTGTCCTGCTTCGCCAGGGCAATGTGGCGGCCGCCGCTCGATCTGGCTCAGACGCACGATCTCCCCATCAGCCAGGCCCGGGTGCTCCTGGCCCAGGGAGACCCATCCGCAGCGCTGGCGGTGCTGGAGCCATTGCGCCAGCAGATGGAAGCCAAGGGCTGGCAGGATGAACGGCTCAAGGTGATGGTTCTGCAGGCGGTCGCGCTGCCACTGCGCACGGCGAGAAGGACAAGGCCGTGCAACTGCTGGGTGAGGCGCTGGCGCTGGCCGAGCCGGGCGGCTTCGTCCGTCTCTTTGTGGACGAAGGGCCGCCGATGGCTCAGCTATTGTCCGAGGCGGCTGCCCGTGGGATCATGCCGGACTATATCGCCAAGCTGCTGGCTGCATTTCAAGACGTGACGAATGATGAAGGACAAACGACAAGACCTTCGTCCGCCGTCACGCGGAGCGGTCCTTCGGCGTTGGTCGAGCCACTGAGCCAACGCGAGCTGGAAATCCTGACAGCTGATCACCCAGGGACTCTCGAATCGGGAGATCGGCGAGCGGCTGTTCCTCGCCCTGGACACGGTCAAAGGGCACAACCGCAGAATCTTCGACAAACTCCAGGTTCAAAGCCGCACCGAAGCCATCGCCCGCGCCCGCGAGCTGGGCTTGTTGTAACCGCAAGTATTCGTATTCCTCAACATCCTCCCCCTCTATAAGCCAAAACAACACCTCCAACCAACACCAAAGTGTCTATACAACAACACCGTGGCGCCGGTATATTACCTGTGCCTTGAGCAAGCGGCTCAGCCGGTGCGAATCGGACAGGAGAGAAAGAGAGAAAAATGAACACCTACAGAAAGACCGCAATCATCGTGGGCATACTATTCATCGCTTGCACCGTTGCCAGTATCCTTGGCCCGTCGCTGGCCGGCTCGATCAATGCCCCGGACTATCTCAATCAACTGGCCGCCGATCCAAATCAGATCATCATCGCGGCGCTGCTGGAGTTTATCTGGGCTGCGACCGGCGCCGGCATCGCCATCGGGCTGTATCCACTCCTGAAAAAGTACAACGGAGCCCTGGCGCTCGGATCCGTCAGTTTTCGGGTCGTTGAGGGTGTATTCGTTCTCATCGGCACACTCGGCCTGCTATCACTGTTGACATTGAGCCAGGAATTCATTGCAGCAGGGGCTCCTGGTGCATCCTCATTTCAAACCTCAGGCACGTTGTTGTTGGCGCTACGTGACTGGCAGCTCCATGTCATATCAGGGCTTGCCTTTGCCCTGGGCGCCCTGATGTATTACGTCATATTGTACCAATCAAAACTCATCCCCCGGTGGCTATCAGGCTGGGGTGTTCTCGGCGCTGTCCTGTCACTGGCAGCAACCGTGCTGGCTTCATTCGCCCGTGATTTCGGTATGGCGTCGGTTCACACCTATTTGAGCATCCCAATAGGCGTGAATGAACTGGTCTTCGCGGTCTGGCTGATCGTGAAGGGATTCAATCCATCTGCGATCGCTGCCCTGTCTGCCAGGCAGTCGCGATTGGAGGATTGAGATGAAAGCCGTCGTTTACACCCGATACGGCCCGCCGGAAGTGCTGCGGCTGGCGGATGTTCCCAAACCGGCGCCGCGTGACCACGAAGTGCTGGTCAAAGTCCATGCCACCACCGTCACCATCGGCGACACCATCATGCGCAGCCTCAACCTGCCCATCCATGGCTGGCAGAAGGTCATGGCGCGGCTGATCCTGGGGTGGCGCAGGCCCAGGCGTGCCATCCTGGGGATGGAACTGGCCGGGGAGATTGAATCTGTCGGCAGGAAGGTGACCCGCTTCAAGCCCGGCGACCCGATCTTCGCCTCCACCTTCGCCGTCAATTTCGGCGGTCATGCCGAATACAAATGCCTGCCCGAAAACGGGGTGATCGCCATCAAACCGGCCAATCTCACCTACGAGGAGGCCGCCGCCGTCCCCGGCGCAGGGCAGACGGCCTGGCGCTGTCTTCAAAAGGGCCACCTCCAACCCGGGCAGAAGATCTTGATCTACGGCGCATCCGGCGCGGTCGGCACGTATGCGGTGCAGCTTGCCAGCCGCCACTTCGGGGCCGACGTGACCGGGGTGTGCAGCGGCGCGAACCTGGAACTGGTGCAATCGCTGGGGGCGAGCCAGGTCATAGATTACACCCGGCAGGATTTCACCCAAAGCGGCGCAACCTACGATGTGGTTTTCGACGCCGTCGGCAAACTGACGCCGGCGCAGGGCAAAAAGGCGCTCAAGCCGGGCGGCGTCTACCTCAACGTCCACGCCGACTCGGATGGCGGCGAAAAGCTCGAAGACCTGCTCGTGCTCAAAGAACTGGTCGAGGCGGGCAAGCTCAAACCGGTCATTGACCGGGTCTATCCGCTCGAACAGATCGTCGAGGCGCACCGCTATGTCGAGCAAGGACACAAGAAAGGCAACGTCGCTATCACGGTATGGTGCGAATCGGACACGACAGGTGCAAGGTAATGTCAAACAATCCTAACCCGACAACTGATCCAAGTCACTCCCTGGTCTATCAGATCAGGCTCAAGGGCCATTTGGGTTCTCAGTGGACAGACTGGTTTGAGGACCTGACCATCACGCTGGAAGAGGACGGCGATACGCTTCTAACCGGCCCGGTGGTCGACCAGGCTGCGTTGCATGGGCTGCTTAAAAAAGTGCGTGATTTGGGCATACCGTTAGTCTCGGTCTGTCCTAAGGAGGAGAAATGAATTCGATCAACAAGACCGCAAGAATGGCTGGATTGCTGTATCTTATTTACATGGTGATTCACATCTTCGCAGATGTGATCGGTCGTTCCAGGCTGATTGTATGGGGAGACGCCGCGACAACCGCCAGGAATATCACGGCGTCTGCAGGGCAATTCCGTATCGGCATTATGGGCGATCTGCTCGCGGCCGCGCTTGTTTCTTCTGACAGCCTGGGCTTTGTACGTGCTGCTGAAGCCGGTCAACAAGAACATCGCTTTGCTGTTCCTGTTGTTGAACCTGGGCGGTGTCGCCATCCAGTGTTTCAGCGATCTTTTCTTGTTTGCCAGCCAGTTGCTCCTGAGCGGCGCCGATTACTTGAAAGCATTCCAGGCCGATCAACTGCCGGCGCTGGCCATGTTATCCCTGTATCTGAACAAAAACGGGTTCATGATCGCCCAGATATTCTATGGCGCCTGGCTCTTTCCGCTGGGTTACCTGGTTTTCAAGTCGGGCTTCCTGCCCAGGATTTTGGGCATTGTGTTGATGGTTCATTGTGCTTTCTGGCTGATGACGGCTCTTCAGTTCTTCCTTTTCCCGGGCTTCGGGGCGATAACCTATGTAAGCTGGCCGCTTGGATTCATTGCGGAATTTGGGCTTGACTTTGTGGCTTCTGATTATGGGCGCCAAAGAGCAGAAACCAGCTTCGAGTGCGTGAGAAGGTCGGTGATCGCCACAAAGGATGAGCCTCATGAAAACGATGGCAGACACAACCTCCGAACCGCTGAAGTCTTCAGCCGAGAGCGGCCAACATGAAGCCTTTGCCGAGCTGGGCGCGGCGTGCGGGCGGCGCTGGAGACCTATTCCAACGTCCACCGCGGCAGCGGGCATAACTCGCTGACCTCCACGCACTTGTACGAGCAGGCCCGCGAGATTGTCCTGGATGATCTGGGGCTGGATAAGGAGCGGCCACACCGTCATCTTTTGCTCTCCCAGGCGGGCGGAGCTGCTCCAGGCGCAGCTCGGGCGGATGAGCTGCCGCACCGTGTCCAGCCGGGACATCGGCCTGCCCCTGGGTCTGCGGGCGGTGGCTGTCGGACGGAATGCGCTGCCCGCGGGCGCGCCCTTCCAGCCCGGCGGCGGGACGGCCCGGCTGGTCTTTCCCAAGCTGGGTCATCTGGGCCAGGGGGCCGGACAAATTCGAGGCCGGCACACCGGCCATCGTTAACGTCATTGCCTTTGCCCGGGCGCTGCAGTTGATCCGGCAGTTCGGAAAGGACGCCTTTCTTGGAGCGGACACCGAAAAACGGACGGCGGCTGACATCCTGTATCACGACGAGCTGGAGAAATTCACCGGGCGGGAACTGCTGGCTGCACTCCGGCCGACCCTGATCGGTCAAAGGGTTCCCGTCCCGACGCTGGAAGGCGCCAGGCCCTTCATCAACCTGGATAATGGCGCCAGCACGCCCACCTTCGAACCCATCTGGGATGCGGTCTGCCAGGCCTGGCGCCAGCCGGAGCAGGTGCAGCGGGAGATCGTCCGGGAGGTCAAGTCCATTTGCGCCGGGGTGCTGGGCGCGCCTCCGGCAGACTACGACGTGATTTTCACATCCAACACCACCGAAGCCATCAACCTGGCCGCCGAAAGCCTGGGCAGGGAATCCGAACCGGGCATCCAACCGGTCGTGGTGAACACGATCCTGGAACACAACTCGAACGAGCTGCCGTGGCGCAGGCTTCCCGGCGTTTCGCTGATCCGGTTGCCGGTGGACGCTGAAGGCTTCGTGGATTTGAACGAGCTGGAGACGCTCTTGCGCGCCTACAACCAGGAGGGTCAGCACGGCAAGACAGCGCATCAAGCTGGTGGCCGTGAGCGGCGCTTCGAATGTCCTGGGCGTATGCAACGATCTGGCGGAGATCAGCCGCATCGTGCACCGATACGGCGCGCGCCTGCTGGTGGATGCGGCCCAGTTGGTCGCCCACCGCAAGGTCGAGATGGCAGCATGCGGGATCGACTATCTCGCCTTCTCGGCCCATAAGGCCTACGCGCCATTCGGCACCGGGGTGTTGATGGTTAGAAAGGGGCTGCTTCATTTCAGCCCCGCCGAACTGGAGCAGATCCAATCGTCCGGCGAGGAAAACGTCGGCGGCATCGCCGCGTTGGGCAAGGCGCTGGTGCTGTTGCAGCGCATCGGCCTGGATGTGATCCAGGAGGAAGAACAGGCTTTGACCGGGCGGGCCTTGCGCGGCCTGGCGCAAATACCCGGCCTCACGGTTTACGGGATCAAGGACCCGGACTCGCCCCGGTTCGCCCAAAAAGGCGGTGTCATTGTCTTTCGCCTGGAGGGCATCATGGCCAACCGGGTGGCCAAAGAACTGGCCGAGCGGGGCGGGATCGGCGTGCGCTCCGGTTGCCACTGCGCTCATCTGTTGATCAAGCACCTGCTCGATATTCCTCCACTGCTGGAGCAATTGCAGGGCGTGATCGCTGACCCTGTTCCCGCAGGTCGCGCCTGCCTGGCCTCACCCGCGTGAGCCTGGGCATCGAGAACAGCGTCGGAGGAGATTGATACATTGATTGACGTATTGGACAAAATCGCCCGGCAGCCCCGGACCGAGACGGACAACCCCTTCGCTTCGACGCAGACCGATATCCAGCGGCAGATGGATGATTTCGCCAGGGCTGCGGCCCAGAGAGTCTATATGCAGCCAACTAGAAAATTGTGGCTGGGTTGGGACGCTGTTTGAATTTTGGGGGGCGTGTTATATAATTGATCCATGTCCACGCCCATCTTAGCCACCAAACTTTATATTCCCCTACCTCGGCCTAAAGTCGTCCTCCGCCCCCGCCTGATCGAGCGGCTGAACGAGGGTCTGCTCCAGCCGGGCGCGCAAACTGACCCTCATCTCTGCCCCCGCCGGCTTTGGCAAAACCACGCTGGTCAGCGAATGGGTCGCCGGTTGCGACGCGCGACCGGTCGCCTGGCTGTCGCTGGACGAAGGGGATAACGACCCCGCACGCTTTCTGACTTACCTCGTCGCGGCTTTGCAGACCATCTTTGCCGGTATCGGAGCAGGGGTGTTGGCTGCGCTCGCAATCCCCCCAGCCGCCGCCAACCGAATCGATTCTGACAACCCTGCTCAATGAAATCACCACCATCCCGGACAATTTCATCCTCGTCCTTGACGACTACCACGCTGATTGATGCCAAACCTGGTCGACGCAGGCCCTCACCTTTCTGCTCGAGCACCTGCCGCCGCAGATGCACCTGGTCATCGCCACCCGTGAGGATCCGCATCTACCCCTGGCCCGGTTGCGCGCCCGGGGCCAATTGACCGAGCTGCGCGCCGCCGACTTGCGTTTTACCCCCGCCGAAGCCGCCGAGTTTCTCAACCAGGTGATGGGGCTGAACCTCTCGGCGGAAGACATCGCCGCACTGGAAACCCGCACCGAAGGCTGGATTGCCGGCCTGCAATTGGCCGCGCTTTCAATGCAGGGACATCAAGACACCACCAGCTTCATCAAGTCTTTCACCGGCAGCCACCATTTCGTGCTGGACTATCTGGTTGAAGAAGTCCTGGGACAGCAGTCCGAAAGCGTCCAGACTTTCTTGCTGCGCACGTCCATCCTCGACCGCCTGTGCGGCCCTCTGTGTGATGCCGTTCTGCTCGGATGCCGGCGGGCATCCGCGATGTCCGGGCAGGAAACCCTGGAATATCTCGAACATGCCAACCTGTTCATCGTCCCCCTGGACAACGAGCGGCGTTGGTACCGCTATCACCATCTCTTTGCCGAATTGCTGCGGCAGCGACTGCACCAGAGCGCCGCCTCGCCTACCGGGAGTGACAAGGGGAGCGTGGTCGATCTACACACACGTGCCAGCCAATGGTATGAAGACAATGGCCTGGAGATTGAAGCTTTTCACCATGCGGCTGCCGCCAATGACATTGAGCGCGCCGAGCGGCTGATTGAGGGAGGGGGGATGCCCCTGCACTCACTCGGCGCGGTGACCGCCATACTCGACTGGCTGGATTCGCTGCCAAGGCCGTACTGGATGCCAGGCCCCGGTTGTGGGTGAGGTCGGCCACGTCGGCGCTGATGGCTGGACGGACAACCGGCGTCGAAGAGAAACTGCAAGCGGCCGAAAGCAGCCACTGCAAGATGCCGATCCTGATGACAAGACCCGCGACCTGATCGGGCAAATTGCCGCCATCAGAGCCACGTTGGCGCTCCTCCGCTACCAGCCGGAGGCCACGATCATCCAGGCGCGCCGCGCCCTGGAGTACCTGCACCCCGACAACCTGCCTTTCCGCAGCACGAGCTATCTGGACGCTGGGGTTTGCTTACCAGCTCCAGGGGGACCGTGCCGCGGCCCGTCAGGTCTATACCGAAGCCATAGCTATCAGCCAGGCGTCCGGGAATATCGTACTACACTATATTGGCTACAACCAGCCTGGGCAAGATACAGGAATCTGAAAACCAGCTTTATCAGGCGGCCGAGACCTACCGGCGCTCCTGCAACTGCTTAGCGATCAGGGACCTCCGAATGCCAGCGAAGCGTATCTTGGCCTGGCCCGCATATTCTACGAATGGAACGATCTGGATGCCGCTGAGCAGCACGGACAACAGAGCCTGCAACTGGCGCGGCAGTATGACCGCGTGATTGACCGATTCATTATCTGCGAGGTGTTCCTGGCCCGCCTGAAACTGGCCCGGGGCGATGTGGCCGGCGCGGCCGCCATGTTGGCGGAGACCGAGCAGTCCGTGCGCCAGCATAACTTCGTGCAGCGCATGCCCGAGGTTGCTGCCGCGCAAGTGCTTGCGCTGCTTCGCCAGGGCGATCTGGCGGCAGCCGCTGCATCTGGCCCAGACGCACGATCTCCCCATCAGCCAGGCCCGGGTACACCTGGCCCAGGGAGACCCGTCCGCAGCGCTGGCGGTGCTGGAGCCATTGCGTCAGCAGATGGAAGCCAAGGGTTGGCAGGATGAACGGCTCAAGGTGATGGTTCTGCAGGCGGTCGCGCTGCATGCGCATGGCGAAAAGGACAAGGCTGTGCAACTGCTGGGTGAGGCGCTGGCGCTGGCCGAGCCGGGCGGCTTCATCCGTCTCTTTGTGGACGAAGGCGAGCCGATGCGATGTGCTGATCTTCGATTGTCGATTGAAAAGCAGCGCGCGTGCCGGATCATGCCAGAGCGGTTACGCGGATAAACTCCTGGCTGCTTTTGCACAACCGGCGGCCATGCCACAATCGAAAATCGAACAATCCAGCAATCCACACATGCTTGAGCCACTGAGCCAACGCGAGTTGGAAGTGCTGAAGCTGATCGCCCAGGGACTCTCGAACCGTGAGATCGGCGAGCGGCTTTTCCTCGCCCTGGACACGGTCAAAGGGCACAACCGCAGAATCTTCGACAAACTGCAGGTTCAAAGCCGCACCGAAGCCATCGCCCGCGCCCGCGAGCTGGGCTTGCTGTAACAGCAAGCGCCGTATTCCTCACTATTCTCCCCTTCAATCAATTCAAAACAACACCTCCCACCAACACCAAAGTGTCTATACGACTAACACCGTGTTGCCGATATACTACTTGTGCATTGAGCAAGTGGCACAGACCGGCTGTATGACCGGCCACAACAGGTACAAGGTGATGTCAAACAAACTCGACCCAACAACTGATCCAAGTCAACCCGTGGTCTATCAGATCAGGCTCAAGGGCCATCTGGGCCGTCAGTGGACAGACTGGTTTGGCGGCCTGACCATCACGCTGGAAGAGGACGGCGATACGCTCCTAACCGGCCCGGTGGTCGACCAGGCCGCGTTGCATGGATTGCTCAAAAAAGTGCGTGATCTGGGTATGCCATTGGTCTCGGTCACTCCTGTCGAACCCGGCCCTCCGACGACGCTCCCCCTTCGGGGACTTCGCGGGACAGGCCAGGCAGATGCGTCAGATGTCAAGTCGTAAATTGGCGTGAGCGTCTTGTTTACGCCAAAATCAATCACAACAAGGAGAGAAAAATGAAAAAAGTTAAACAATTCGGAGAAACCGTGGAAGGATATAACATCCCTGTCTTAAACGAGCGGGAAATAAGAGCATCGGCAGGGATACTGTTTATATCTATGTTCTTTTCCTGGATGCTGGTCATATTTAAAGAGAGTTTTTTCCTGATCAAGTTTGTTAACACAATCTTCCTGACAGATTTGATCATACGGGTATTGATCAATCCCAAGTATTCACCTTCATTAATAATCGGGAGGTTGATCGTAGGCGGTCAAACCCCCGAATATGTCGGCGCGGCTCAAAAAAAGTTTGCCTGGACGATCGGTCTGGTGTTAGCTACGATCATATTCCTGCTGTTGGTTGTAATGAATTCAACTAGCTTCATTACCGGGATTGTCTGTCAAATCTGCCTGTTATTCTTATTCTTTGAAGCTGTGTTCGGCATTTGTTTGGGATGCAAGTTCTATCCAATGTTCCATAAAGAAAAAACTCAATACTGCCCCGGTGAAATTTGTGATGTCAAGGTAAAACAGGAGATCCAGAAAACGTCGTTACTGCAAAAAGGCGTTGTGATTGGGTCTTTCGCTTATGTGATAGCAGCAGCGATCTTGCTTAACAATAATTTTAGTGCAAAACCGACTGACTTATGGGTCATCGTGAAATCTGTTCTATCGCTCTAAGGATTGGTGCTGATAAAAATAGTTGCGACAACCGTCCATGTTCATGCTGGGCGTTGCGATTGCGGGAGTATCTTCAGCAGTCCGACAGCTAGTGGGAATGCGAAAGACACCTGCCATCGACCCGGCAGATCCAGCCCCAAAGCCCATATGATAGTTGCGGGGCGCATACGCTAGGAGATTGTGGCTGGGTTGGGACGCTGTTTGAATTTCGGGGGGCGTGGTATATGATTGATTCATGTCCACGCCCATCCTGGCCACCAAACTTTATGTTCCCCTTCTTCGGCCTAAAGTCGTCCTCCGCCCCCGCCTGATCGAGCGGCTGAACGAGGGTCTGCGCCAAAGCCACGGCTTTGGACGCAAACTGACCCTCATCTCTGCCTCCGCCGGCTTCGGTAAAACCACGCTGGTCAGCGAATGGGTCGCCGGCTGCGAGCGCGGCGAACCGAAGGTCCGCGTTGCCTGGCTGTCGCTGGATGAAGGGGACAACGATCCCGCACGCTTTCTGACTTACCTCGTCGCGGCGGTGCAGACAGTCGCGCCCCGAGGGTCCGCTGTCGACGAGATCGGAGCAGGGGTGCTGGCTGCGCTGCAATCCCCCCAGCCGCCACCAACCGAATCGCTTCTGACGACCCTGCTCAATGAAATTGCGGCCATCCCGGAGAATTTCATCCTCGTCCTGGACGACTACCACGTCATCGATGCCCGACCGGTTGCCGCGTCGACCTCCGTCGACGCGGCCCTCACCTTTCTGGTGGAACATTTACCACCGCAGATGCACCTGGTCATTGCCACGCGTGAGGATCCCCATCTCCCCCTGGCCCGGTACCGCGCCCGGGGCCAATTGACCGAGCTGCGCGCCGCCGATTTGCGTTTCACCCCCGCCGAAGCCGCCGAATTTCTCAACCAGGCCATGGGTCTGCACTTGTCGGTCGAAAACATCGCGGCCCTGGAAACCCGCACCGAAGGCTGGATTGCCGGCCTGCAATTGGCCGCACTTTCAATGCGGGGACATCAAGACACCGCCGGCTTCATCAAGTCTTTCACCGGCAGCCACCATTTCGTGCTGGACTACCTGGTTGAAGAAGTCCTGGGGCAGCAATCCGAAAGCGTCCAGGCTTTCTTGCTGCGCACATCCATCCTGGACCGCATGTGCGGCCCGCTGTGTGACGCGGTTTCGCAGGGCGACCAGGGTCCCACGCCTGCTGCTTCCGGTCAGGAAACCCTGGAATACCTCGAACACGCCAACCTGTTTGTCGTCCCCCTGGACAACGAGCGGCGCTGGTACCGCTATCACCATCTCTTTGCAGAATTGCTGCGGCAGCGGCTGCAGCAGAGCCTCGCTTCATCAGGGGATGAAGGGCGGAGCGGGGCCGAGTTACACAGCTTGGCCAGCCAATGGTACGAAAACCATGGCCTGGTGATCGAAGCCTTCCGTCATGCGGCTGCCGCCCATGACATTGAACGCGCCGAGCGGCTGATTGGGGGAGGAGGGATACCCCTGCATTCACTTTTCGCGGCGACCGCCATGCTCGACTGGCTGGATTCGCTGCCGAAGACTGTATTGGATGCCAGACCCTGGTTGTGGGTAAGTTCTGCCACATCGGCGCTACTGGCTGGACAGACAACTGGTGTCGAAGAAAAACTACAAGCAGCTGAAAAAGCCATACAAAATGCCGATCTTGATGATAAGACCCGCGACCTGATTGGACAAATTGCCGCTGTGAGAGCCATATTGGCGCACCTCCAATACCAGCCAGAAGCCACGATCACCCAGGCGCGCCGCGCCCTGGAGTACCTGCACCCCGATAACCCGCCTTTCCGTAGTAGAGCTTTCCGGGCGCTGGGGTTTGCTTACCAGCTCCAGGGGGACCGTGCCGCGGCCCGTCAGGCCTTTACCGAAGCCATATCTATCAGACAAGCGTCCGGGGATATCTACCTAACTGTATCAGCTGCAACCGGCTTGGGCAACGTACAGGAATCTGAAAACCAGCTTTATCAGGCGGTCGAAACCTACCAACGCTCCCTGCAACTGCTTAGTGATCAGTCATCTTCGAACGCTGATCAAGAGTTTATTGGCTTGGCTCGCATATTCTATGAATGGAACGATCTGGATGCCGCTGAGCAGTACGGGCAGCAGAGCCTTCAACTAGCGCGGCAGTATGATCGCGCGGTTGATAGATTCGTTATCTGCGAGGTGTTTCTTGCCCGCTTGAAACTGGCCCGGGGTGATGTAGCCAGCGCAGCTGCAATGTTGGCTGAAACCAGCCGTTCCGTGCAACAGCATAACTACGAGCATCGTATACCCGATGTAGCTGCTCAACAAGTGATAGTGTTGCTTCATCAGGGTGATCTGGCGGCAGCTGCACAATTGGCTCAAGCACACGAACTGCCCCTGAGCCAGGCCAGGGTACACCTGGCCCAGGGAGACCCATCCGCAGCGCTGGCGGTGTTGGGGCCGTATCGCCAGCAGGCGGAAGCCAGGAATTGGCAGGATGAACGGCTCAAGGTGATGGTCCTCCAGGCGGTCGCGCTCCAGGCGCATGGCGAAGTGGACAGAGCCGTGCAGCTTCTGGGCGAGGCGCTGGCACTGGCCGAGCCGGGCGGCTTCATCCGGACCTTTGTGGACGAAGGCGAGCCGGTGGCCCGGCTATTGTCCGGGGCGGCTGCCCGTGGGATGATGCCGGACTATACCGCTAAGCTGCTGGCTGCATTTCAGGATGTGACGCATGACGAAGGACAGACGCCACAACTTGCGCCTTCCGTCCTTCGTCCTTCGTCATTGGGCGAGCCATTGAGCCAACGCGAGTTGGAAATCCTGAAGCTGATCATCCAGGGACTCTCGAACCGTGAGATCGGCGAGCGGCTCTTCCTCGCCCTGGACACGGTCAAAGGGCACAACCGCAGGATCTTCGACAAACTCCAGGTGCAAAGCCGCACCGAAGCCATCGCCCGCGCCCGCGAGCTGGGCTTGTTGTAACAGCAGGGTCCGTATTCCTCAACACTCTCCTCCTTCAGTGATCCAAAGCAACACCTCCAACCAACACCAAAGTGTCTATACACTAACACCGCATTGCGGATATTCTACTTATGCCGACATCTTCATCCTGGGTGTGCTCTACACGGCTGTCAATATAAGGTGAATTTGGAGGAAACTCATGAAAGCGATTATCTGCACAAAATACGGCCCCCCTGATGTACTTCAGCTCCAAGAGGTGGAAAAACCTACGCCCAAGGAGGATGAAGTACTGGTAAAGGTTCATGCTGCATCCGTAAATGCGTATGACTGGCATCTACTGACCGCTGACATGTTCCTGGTTCGCCTCATGGGCGGGGGGCTGCTTAGACCCAAAAAGGCGATACCGGGCGTGGACATCGCCGGGCGGATTGAAGCGGCTGGAAGTAACGTCAAGCAGTTTCGGCCAGGTGATGAAGTGTTCGGGGATATCTCCGCATGTGGTAATGGCGGTTTTGCCGAGTATGTATCTGTTCCTGAGAATGCACTGGCGCTGAAACCGGCTACTCTATCGTTCGAGGAAGCCGCGGCTGTACCCATGGCGGCCGTCACTGCCCTGCAGGGTCTGCGCGATGAAGGGCGGATTCAGGCGGGGCAGAAGGTATTGATCAACGGGGCGTCTGGCGGGGTGGGGACGTTTGCGGTGCAGATCGCCAAAGCGTTCGGCGCTGAAGTCACAGCCGTGTGCAGTACACGGAACTTGGACATGGCGCGCACGCTTGGGGCAGACCGGGTCATTGACTACACCAAAGAAGATTTTACCCGCAATGGGCAGACATATGACCTGATTCTTGCCGCTAACGGATATCATCCGCTTTCAGCGTACAAGCGTGCCTTAACTCCCCAGGGCATTTACGTTATGGTTGGAGGCAAGCCAGGGCAGATTTTCCAGGCCATGCTCCTGGGAAGTTGGATGTCGGAAAACGGGGGTAAGAAGCTGGGAGGCTTCACGGCGAAAGCGAACCAGAAAGATTTGGTTATGCTCAAAGAGCTTGTGGAAGCGGGCAAGGTCGTACCGGTTATTGATAAACGCTACTCGCTAAGTGAGGCTGCTGAAGCTCTCCGGTATCTTGGAGCAGGACATGCCCGTGGAAAAGTTGTCATCACTGTGGAACACAGCAAC
This sequence comes from uncultured Chloroflexia bacterium, assembly GCA_963774265.1. Taxonomy (GTDB): domain Bacteria; phylum Chloroflexota; class Anaerolineae; order CG2-30-64-16; family CG2-30-64-16; genus JALOOB01. The sequence goes on from CAVZDU010000002.1 coordinate 853,391, forward strand.
TAAACCCGCCAAAGCGCCGCATCCGGTAAGTTGCGCGGCCATGCTGGCTTGGAAAGCGCCGACTATGAATTCGAATCAATCCTTCGCACCAAAAGCAGGGCATATTATGTTGATCATATTTTCTATCTTGTTGGCTTGCCTACTCATTCTTGTGGGCGGGCTGCAGCTATGGAGTCCAGGAAAACCAACGCCCTTCGTGGATGAAAACGGAAAGCCGCTGGCGGGCAGCGTTTCGGAGAAAGTATTTGTCAACATCAACGGTGTGGAGCAGGGGATGTTTGTCACGAGCAAAGATGCAAGGCATCCAGTGCTGCTTTACCTTCATGGGGGTATACCTGATTACTTCCTTACACAAAGGTATCCTACCGGTCTTGAAGACTTATTCACCGTCGTTTGGTGGGAACAGCGTGGTTCAGGACTCTCCTATAGTTCCGATATCCCACCAGAGACGATGACGCTGGAGCAAATGATATCTGACACGCTGGAGCTGACGAATTACTTGCGTCACCGCTTTGGTCAGGAAAAGATATACCTGATGGGACATTCGGGGGGAACCTTTATTGGCATCCAGGCGGCTGCACGGGCACCGGAGTTGTACTATGCCTATATTGGCGTTGCTCAGATGTCGAATCAACTTAAATCTGAAAGACTGGCGTACGAGTATATGCTTCAGCAGTTCCAAGAGAACGGAAACTTAGAAATGGTGCGAAGACTTGAAGCAGCACCCGTAACGATGACGGGCGGCATACCAGATGCCTATCTTGCAGTGCGTGACGAAGCAATGCATAGCCTTGGTATCGGCACGACACATGACATGAATTCGGTCCTCAGCGGCATCTTTTTCCCTTCGCTAACATTCCGGGGGTACACACTATTGGAAAAGATCAATCTGTGGCGTGGCAAATCTCAAACCGGTGTTAGCTCTATGTGGGGTGAAATAATCGCCACGGATCTGACCATAACTGTGCCAGAGCTTGAAATCCCCGTCTATTTCTTCGGCGGCATATACGATTACACTGTCTCCTACCCGGAGGCAAAATCCTATTTTGAGAAACTGAAGGCACCAGTAAAAGGGTTTTATACGTTTGAGCAGTCTGCTCACAGCCCCATATTTGAAGAGCCCGAAAAAACGCTGAAGATTTTGCAGGAGGACGTTCTGGCAGGGACGAATAGCCTTGCTGACGTAAAGTAAGTGGATTAGGATGATGTGAAAGCGCCTGCTGGATTGCGGCCACGGCTGGGTCGCCCTGAAAGCCAGGCACAGCGCAGGCGCCGTGCCTAATGTAACTCATGTAATGGCTGCAAGACTTCGCTCCAGTGGAGCGACCGTGCGGCCGATGCGACTGAGGACGGCCTCGGGTTGCTCGGCGACTTTGGCGAAAAATGATTGGCCGCAGCGATGGCGGCATCGAGTGAGCCGAAGAAGTGATCGTGCGTCACATCAGCCCGTAGCCAGCGCCAGATCTGCTCCTGCACATGGAGCTTGGGCGCATAGCTGGGTAACTGCACAAGCACGACCTGCGGGTGTTCTTTGAGCCAAGCCCGCGTGCTCTTGGATGTATAGATGCTGGCGCCATCGACAATCAGAAAGATGAAATCCGCCTCGGGATAGGCGGAGACGATCTCATGATCGACGAACTGCTGGAAGTCGAGGCTGCGCTTATGGACGCACAACTGGAAGTGCGTTTGCCCACTGCGGCTGTTGACCGCCCCGAACATGATCTGCTTGCGGTTGTTGCCGGGCGTCTCGACCTCCCAGGGGACGCCTATCGGTGCCCAGACCCGGGTGCGGGTGGGATTGAGCGCTAATGCGGCCTGATGCACATCCGGTACGGCCACCATCGGTTCGTCGGTGTTGCGGATCGCCTCCGCCTTCACCCTTTTGGGTCGCACTGCGGGTCGCGGCTATGCACGACCGGGATGGGCTGCTTCAGGTGGATGCCATGCTGATGCAGCAGCACCCGGACCCGCTCGGCGCTCAAGTTGACGCCGGTCTGTTGGGCCAGGTAGCCGGCCAAGAGAGCGCAGGTCCACAGCACCTGTTCCAGCCCGTACCAGCGCAGATCGTGGCGCATGGTCTCGACCAGCAGCCATTCGTAGGACTCGTCCCAGGCGACGGGGCGCCCATCGCTCCATTGACTGGATAGGCCCGCCAGCCCGTGGCTTCAAAACGATCCAACCAGCGATGCACGGTCGATTGATCGACACCCAACAACGCGGCGATCTGGGTCACCCGCCAGCCGTCTGCCGACAGCAGGATGGCGTGACTGCGATGCCCTACCTCGACCGCCGGACTGGTCTTGTATAATTCAGTCAGCGCCGCCCGTTCCTGGGCGGTCAGTTCGCGAACTTAGCACAAAGGCACGATAGGCTCCGTAAAAGCAGTTTCGTTTGGGCTGTCTGTCCGGTCTAGCTGTTATCGCCTGCCCTTGCAAGCTTTCAATGCATTACATTAGCGTCAAATGAACGCGACTGTTCGTCAGCTGGCACTCCTGGGTTTGCGAACACGGCACCCCGGAGCAACAGAGGCGTGGATGCAGCGCTACCTGGCGGATCTCTTGCTCGGATCGGAATTACTGCCCGCGCCCACGGACCGCAGCCTCTAGAGGAACCCCATGATACTCGAACCCATCGCCGTGACCTTACAAGTGATTGACGCGTTGAAGCAGGTGGGCGCGACCTGGGTCGTCGGCGGCTCGCTCGCCAGCACAATCCATGGTGTGGTGCGCACCACGTTGGATGTCGATATCGTCGCCGACCTGAGCTTCAACAGGCGCAGCCACTTGCTGATCTTCTGACGGGCAAGTTCTACCTCGACAACGGCGCCGTCCGCTAGGCGATCTGCCAACGCAGCAGCTGCAATGTGATCCACCTGGATACTATGTTCAAGGTCGACATTGTTATATCCAAGGGCAGGCCCTTTGACCGGTAGCAGTTGGACCGGCGCCAGCCATAGATTGTAAATCGTAGATCCCACTCCCGGTCGCACAATCGATGTGGCTATCCCGGAAGACACCATCTTGACCGAGCTGGTGCGGCGCCGTCTGAGCGATGAGATATCCGATCTGCAGCTCTCACGGCTGAACGTCGAGGTCACTCAGCAACACCTCGGCATCCGGCCATAGCTGGCCGTGTTCATTCCGAACCGGCAGGCGCACACTTGCCGCCTGCAAATCATACAGGCCCGTCGACAGGCGGTAGATGCCCGGCGGCGTGCCGGACGGGATCTTAAGAACCGCCCGGTCGGCAACCATCTCGCCCGGCTGCCAGCTCCAGGTGGGATTAGCGCCGCCTTGAGGCAAGTCGTCAACGCCGGCAATCAGAACCCCCTCGACGCTCAATAGATGCACGAAACGGGTGAAGCTGGCGCTCGTGGTCTGCTCGCTCTTGAAGTGCAGCGTGAGAGTCAAGGCCTGGCCTGCGTGAAGCCCGGTATCAGGCATCTGCAGATCATAACCCTCCAGCGACGCTAGCCCGTCGAAGTGGGCGTTGACCGACCGTTCCGGGACGCGTGACTCAGAGTTGATGATTTTGATCGGCGGCAGTCGCAGACCATCGGGCAGAGGCTGGCCTTCAGCGCCGAAAGCTGGTAGGCGGACGCCCGTGTCGAAGTCATAGAGCCCCACAGACGGCCAGTACAGCCCGCTGAGCGCCCCAGGCGGAATTCGCAGGAGATACCAGTCCCTCTGCAATCGATAGGAGTCCCAAAGCAGCGCCGGACGGAAGATGGGCCCCGGCAGTTGGTCCTGTTGTGCAAGTGGCTGGCCTGCATGGTCCACGAGATGCACGAAGCCGTGGTAGCTACGGGAGGCCGGAGAGAATGCCTGCCAATACAACGTATAGGCCACGCTATCCCCGGGGTGAGCCACAAGGAGTTGACCCGTTCTCACTTGTGGCTGGCCGCTTGCATGAACATCATAACCAGCCAGGCCGAGCGCGTCGCCCAGGCGCGCTTCAGCCGCATGGCTCGGCACTTGAGTCTCATCCGGGACCGACTTGGACAGTGTCAGATTCCCAAGCCGACGCCACGTTGTGATGCCCGCAGACGCGGGTGGCTGCACCGCCAGCTGATAAGTCCCAGCCGGCAGTCCGGGCGGTAGTGCCACTTGGTAAGCATCCCGAATCAGCGTCCCGGTCGGCCAGTTGCGAGCGCTGGACGTGTTGTACCAGGGCGCGCTGACGGTCTCGGCGAGGACTCGGCCAGCAGAATCAAGCACACCCCAACGAACGCGCCATTCGGCCGACTGCGACGCGGTCACGAACCATTCCGGGTAAACGTAGAGATAGGGATAGTGGCGGGCGGGCGTACCGAGCTCGAACCGATAGCCGGCCAGGCGCAGCCCTGGCCCAGTCACTTCCTCCGCGGGCGGCCGGATGACTGCCTGGGTCCGCGGCCAGACGGTTGCCATGACCCCGGCAACGAGCAAACCTAGCAGCAGAATCGCCCAGCCGCGACCCACCCGGCCGCGACCTGACTGGACGAGCAGCACGGCCAGCGTCACCAGGGTCAGAATGCCGCCAATACGCCGATCACGCGTTGCCTCAAAGCTCAGGTCCAGCCGATGTGAACCAGCCGGTACATCGACGGTGAGCAGACCAAGGTTTGTGCTCGGGTAAGCCGGTACAATCTGGCCGTCGAGCAGCACCCGCCAACTGGGAAAGTAGTATGTGCTGAAGCGCAGCGGCCCACCTGTGTCACTGATAACAGTGCCTCGCAGATCGTAGGCATTGCCGGCATCGGGCACGAACTCACCCTCGATGCCCGGCAGGTCCGGTTCGACTGCAAGTTCCACAGCTTCGGTGGCCCAACGCGGCCGAAACTCCTGCAGGCTGCTTGTGCCGAGTGTGTGCGCGTCCACTTCCACCTGGGCCGTCACCGCTGCCGAAACGTCGCTGCTCCCCTCAAAGAAGAGCTGGCCCCAGTTCAGTCGCACCCCATTGGCAGCCAGGATGAGGACCAACAGGCCCAAGGTTACAGCCGCTCGCAGTCGGCCCAGACGGAGACACCGCACAATTCCGCAACTGAACAGCGCCAGGCTCAAGGACACAATGGAGAGCAGCCGCCAGGGGAACTGAACCGCCTGCAGCGTTGGGTTGCTGAGCCAGATCGGCAGCGCCCACGTGCCGATTCCCAGGCAGGCCAACAGGGCAAGGACGGCCCAAAAAAGCCACTCTGCATCCCAACGCCGAGCGAGGATAGCCCCAGCAAAAGCCAGCCCCACTTGCACCAGGCCCAGCCGGAAAGGAATCGCAGTAGAATAGCCGTACGCTAATCCCGTATCCAGAAAGCTGCGCCAAGTCCAGGCATTCTCGTGCAGGAAGACACGGGCAACAACCAGGCTCGCGTCGGTGATGTACGAACGTTCGGCCAACACCGGCAGCCAGAAGAAGGCGCTGAGCCCCAATGCGATAACCCCGCCGGCAACGACCGGGCCGAGCGCGGCGACGCGCCTCCCGCTTTGCCACCACAAGACCGCGACGTAAGCCAGCCAGGGCAGCGGCACAAACAGCAGCGTAAGGTTATGAGCCAACACCAGTGCGGCCAAAGCAAGAGATGCCGGCAGCACATGACGCCAGGGGCGCACGCTGCAAATCAGGCCGCGTGCACCCCAAAACACCCAGGGCAGCAGCGCCTGGGCCAGCGCCTCGGGCAGCGCTCCGCGCACGAAGACATTGGTCAGAAAATAAGGGGCGAACATGTAGGCTGCAGCCGCCACCAGCGCCGCCCCCTGCCCATAGGGACCGAAGACAGCGCGGGCCAGCAGATACATGCCACAGCCGGCGACGAGGATCAGCAGCCCGCTTGCGATGGCGTAGGCCAGGTAGTAGCTGGCGCCCAGCAGACGCCAGAGCTCAATCACGTAGTAGGCCAACGGCGCGTAGTAGTTGAAGACCGGGTAACCGTGCCCCAACATCAACTCGGGGAACCAGCGTGGATATAGCGTGCCATGCCGCAGACCATAATCAAGCGCAGCCACGCGCGCGAGGTGGATGTGGCTGTCCACACCCCGCGGCAACCCGTTGGCAAAAACAGACCAAAGCGCCGACAAAGCCAGCAGCGGCACAGCGACCCAAGGGTGCGCCGCGCCCCAGGTGGCGAACGAAGTCAGGCCGGGGGTCGCAGCCTGCCCATCGGCCGGGAAAGACGGAGGCCGCGACCAGAAGGGCCAGTATGGCAGGTTTGGCTTCCGGCCTCGGCGCGCACGACCAACGATGCTCCGCTCATCGGCAGATTCTTGCCCCATAATGCTCCCTTTGCCGGCCACATCGGCGCGAAGCCGAAACCGTTTTCCGCTCGTCATTATAGGTCCGGAAGATCGCGTTGGCAAACGACTGATCGCGCCGATCCGTCAAGATTGGTTGTAAAGGGGCAATTTGTGTATGATCCCACATAGATATCGTATCACGCGGCCTTTCAGCCAAAGCAGGGCATACCATTTATGGTGCTGTCGCGTCGCGCCAACAGACGGCAACTTCAGGGGATCCTAATCCTGGAGAGCATTCTGCTCATCCTCAGCCTGGGCAGAGCGCGTCTGATCCTCCCGTCGCTCGCAGCCAGCGGAAGCAACCACAGCGTGGTGGTGATCACCGAATTCGTGGCTGCAGGCCAAACTACGCTGGCCGAGGAGGACGGCGAGTATCACGATTGGGTCGAGCTGCACAACCGCAGCAGGCGAAGCGTTAACTTGCTAATGTAACTCGTGTAATGGCTGCAAGACTTCGCTCCAGTGGAGCGACCGTGCGGCCGATGCGACTGAGGACAGCTGCCGGTTGCTCGGCCACTTTTGCGAAAAAGCGCCGGGCTGCGGCCACAGCAGCGTCGAGCGAGCCGAAGAAGTGATCGTGCGTCACGTCGGCCCGCAGCCAGTGCCAGATCTGCTCCTGCAGATTGAGCGTCGGGGCGTAGCTGGGCAACGGCACGAGCACAATCCGCGGGCGCTCTTTGAGCCAGGCCCGCGTGCTCTTGGACCTGTAGATGCTGGCGCCATCTACAATCAGAAAGATGAAATCCGCCTCGGGATAGGCGGAGACGATCTCATGATCGACGAACTGCTGGAAGTCGAGGCTGCGCTTATGGACGCGCAACTGGAAGTGCGTTTGCCCACTGCGGCTGTTGACGGCCCCGAACATGACCTGCTTGCGGTTGTTGCCGGGCGTCTCGACTTCCCAGGGCTCACCCACGAGTGTTCAGACTCGGGTGCGGGTCGGGTTGAAGGCCAGTTCGGCCTGATCGACATCCAACACCGCGACGGTCGGTTCGCCGGTATTGGGGACGTCTCCGCCTTCACCCTTTTGGGTCGTACTGCGAGTCGCGGCTATGCACGACCGGGATGGGCTGCTTGAGATGGAGGCCATGCTGATGCAATAGCACCCGCACGCGTTCGGCGCTCAGGCTGATTCCCGTCTGCTGGGCCAGGTAACCGCCAAGAGCGAGCACGTCCACACCGATTGCTCCAGTCCGTACCAGCGCAGATCGTGGCGCATGGTCTCGACCAGCAGCCATTCGTAGGACTCGTCCCAGGCGACGGGGCGCCCATCGCTCCATTGACTAAGTAGGTAACAGAAAATTCGGGGCACTTCTTCGTTGCCTGATATACTGGGGTTACGGAGGGTGCCATGATCTATGTACGAACACCAACGGATGCTGAACTGCAAGAGCTCAAGCGAATGACCCGCCATGAGATCGGGCGGGTTAGCCAACGAGCGCAGATGGTTCTGCTCTCAGCGCAGCAGCGCACGGTGCCTGAGATCGCCGTCATCTTTGGCGTCAAGTACAAGACCGTGCGCAAATGGCTCCGCCGCTTCAATGCGGCCGGGCCGGCCGGACTGTATGATGAGCCGCGCAGTGGGCGGCCGCGGACGCTGACCGACCGTGTCCGTGACACTTTGGTCGACATGAGCGAGCAGGATCCCGAGCAGTCGGACTATCCCGCGACCTTGTGGACGGTTGCGATGCTGGCCTTAGCCTTGGCCGAGAAGATCGGCGTGTATCTGAGCCATAGCACCCTGCGTCAGACGCTGCATGCGGCCGGCCTGGCCTGGAGCCGCCCACGACTCGCCATGCCCCGCAAGACTGATCCGCAGAAGGCGGCCAAGCAGTGGGCAATAGTGCAGGCCGTGATTGGGGCTGGCCCAGCTGCAGTCGTGCTGTACGCCGACGAATCGCGCATCCAGATGCTACCGTTGATTCGAGCAATGTGGCATCGGCTGGGCCAGCAGATCCGTGTCCCGACGCCCGGCAGCAATCAGACGCGCAGCCTATTTGGAGCGCTCAACATTCGCACGGGCCAGTGGACGTGGTTGATCCGCGAGCATATGCACAAAGAAGACTTCATCACTTTCCTGGAACACCTGTTGACGGTGTATGCCAGCGGTCCGATCATTCTGATCGTCGATAACTACTCCAGCCATACGGCTAAGGCCATCGATGCCTGGCTGACTGAGCACCCGCGACTCCAGTTGCACTACCTGCCGAAGTACTGCTCGCATCTGAATCCGGTTGAGAACATCTGGCTGCGTCTCAAAGGCCAGACCGCCGCTGACCGCTTGTACGGTTCGCTGCATGGTCTGCTGGACGCCGTCACACGCTTCTTCGACCATATGACGCCAGCGATGGCGTTGACCTGGGCCAGTCTCGACTGAAAAGTGACCCGTACTTTTTGTGACATACTTAGATAGGCCCGCCAGCCCGTGGCTTCAAAACGATCCAACCAGCGATGCACGGTCGATAGATCGACACCCAACAACGCGGCGATCTGGGTCACCCGCCAGCCATCCGCCGACAGCAGGATGGCATGGCTGCGATGCACCAGTTCGGTCACCGGGCTGGTTTTGTACAGCTCGGTTAGCGCCGCCCGTTCGTGGGCGGTCAGTTCTCGCACATGTCGCAAGGGAAGGATACACTCCGCAAGCGCAGTCTCACTGGGCTGACCCGTCCAGTCTACCTGCTACCGGAGGTCTTGCAACCTTTCGATGGTTTACATTAGCACCTCTGACATCACCCGTTATTGGCCGTGGAATACGATAGCCCGATCGTAGATGATCTCGGTGAACGCCGGCCCGACCGCTGTAGCTGGCTCAAGGTACGCTCGGAACCCCATCCACATGTCGGGTGGATCATTATTCAGGTCTAGCCTGGCGCAAGTAGTCGTTATCGGTGTGCAGTGCGCTTCCTCGTGACAGTCACGGGCAAACTTCCAGGCATACAACGTATCCGGCGCGTTTGCCAGGTAATCCCGAGCGCTTCCTGGGAAGTTGCCGCTCTGCTCGCTGACCAGGCCCAGCAGCAGGTCTTCGCCGTAGATGTCGTGGCCCGCGTATACGCTGGCGTTCGAGTAGGTCGCTTTTCCGGTTGCCTCGTGGTTGGCCCCGTAAACGATCACGAAGTCATTCGGGCCAAGCCGAAACTCCGGGACGGTCCGCAAGTACACTGTGTCGCGCGACGGCCCCCACTGGTCGATCCCCCGCTGCAGCCCGTCGTAGCCGTCCGTCAGCCAGACCTGCGTGGTCTGCTCCTCGCGCGGCACGCTACTATGCCGTGCCAGAATGGCCTGGCGCAGACCTTCGACGGCAGGCATCAGGTCCATCTCGGTCCGTCCTGTGCCCCGTACCCTGAGCGGTGGGGCCGGGAATGGATCGGGCGCGGCGCCGACGAGCGTCACACGCAACGCCACCTGTGGCGCGTCCAGGTACTTATTGAGGGCGTCTTCATATCCAGGTTTGGGCCGGAACATCCTTTGCGTGAAGTTGAAGATATCGGTGTTCTCATCGTTGCCTAAGCGGGTTAGGGCGCTCGGTACGACCAGCGTGTTGAGGATGCTCGCCGGATAGCCCGCCTGGCGAGCGGCCGCCTGCACCCGCTCGTCAACACCCCGATCGGCGGTCAGTATGACGATCGTGTCCTTGTCGAATGGGTCCGACGCTGGCCCGCTCGTGCGAATCGTCAGGTTGTTGACGGTGTCACCAAGCGGCGCCAGAAGCTCCACCCAGGTCTGTTGCCTTTCGTCCCATCGCCAGGCCAGGAACGATTGGACGCTGAAGTAGCTCGTCGGGGGTGGGGTGCGGCCCACGATGATGATGGCCTCGTTGGCGGCCAGCCGGAAGAGCAAGGGAGACCCGGTCGGAGCTTGTCCGGGCGCATCCGGCACCTGGACCATCTTGTACGGCGCCCCGGCGTTATTGCACTCGCAGGTAGGGATTTGGTTGCTGCAACAAAGGGTAACAAAGTCCATGCGAGCCAGTTGCCCCTGCTGAACCGCAAACCCCTTCTTCTCAAGGGCCGCGGTGAAGCGAGCGATATCTTGCGGGGTTCCGATGGGCCCCGCCAACTGGCCCGCAGGGACATCGGGGGACGCACCTGCGGTCGAGGATCCCGCGCTGCTGGTACAGAGCAGCATGGCAACGACGACGGCAGTCGGGAGCCAGGTCAGTCTTATTGTCTTCATTGTTTCCTCCAATTCAAGACAACACCTCCGACCAACACCAAAGTGTCTATACACTAACACCGTATTGTCGATATTCTACTTGTGACTTGAGCAAACGGACGAATGGCACCAGGCGCCGCAGACGAGATGGTTGAGTGGTGGGGCGTCATCAAGAGTGTGACGCCTGGCGCACAGAGAGAAGGGACCAACCATGGATATGAAACTAATCATCATCATAGGGTTCTCGTACTTGTATGGATTCTTTGAAGTCTTTATGGCCTTAAGACAGAGAGGAAAAAGTACTACTACAGCTTCGGGCGATAAAGGGAGTCTATGGTTGTTGTATATCCTGATAACGGTTGGCTATGCCTTGTCATTTTCAATAGGCGCAACAAGAATCGGCAGGATGAATCATTGGGATGCCTTTTTTGCAGTTGGAGTCGTAACGGCTCTGACAGGATTGATCATCAGGGTGCGTTCCATACTGACCCTCAAACAATACTTCACATATTCCGTTGCACACACCGAGAATCACAAGTTGATTGAAACAGGGCTATACAAAATCATTAGGCATCCCGGGTATCTGGGGCAATTGATGATATTCGCGGGGATCTCTATTTCATTATCGAATTGGTTAGCAGTTCTCTTAATGATGACTCCGATTACGATAGGGTATGTCTACCGAATAAAAGTGGAAGAAGACTTCATGATTGAACAGATGGGAGAAAGTTACTTGAATTATCAAAAACGGACAAAACGAATGATCCCAATGATCTATTAAAAGGAGTAGTCCCGTGGAAAAACCAATCATCCTGGCTCGAAACATACACAAGACCTTCCGCAACGGCAAGATCGAGGTGCATGCCCTGCGCGGCGTGGATCTGTCCATCGCGGCCGGCGAGATGGTGGCCGTGATGGGGCCATCGGGGTGCGGCAAGACGACATTGATCAACTGCCTTTCCGGCCTGGACAGCTTCGATTCGGGAGAGGTGGAAATCGAAGGCACCTCCCTGCGGGCGATGAGCGACCGGGCGCGCACCAGCTATCGGGCCAGACGCATGGGCTTCGTGTTCCAAACCTTCAACCTGCTCCCCGTCATCACTGCGGTGGAGAACGTCGAACTGCCCCTCCTGCTCAGCCGCGTCCGCCCGCGGGAGGCCCGGCAGCGGGCTTTGCGCGGCCTGACCCAGGTGGGACTGGCCGATCGGGCGGAGCATCGCCCGGCGGAGCTCTCCGGCGGAGAGCGCCAACGGGTTACCATCGCGCGGGCGCTGGCCAGCCAACCCGCGATCGTCTGGGCCGACGAGCCCACCGGCAACCTGGACACCGTGGCGGCCACGGATGTGCTCACGCTCATGCGCGACTTGAACCGGGAACAAGGTCAAACCTTCGTGATCGTCACCCATGACCCCCATATCGGTGATCTGTGCGACCGCGTCATTCGCATGCAGGATGGGGCGATCGTGGCGATGGCACGATGATGTAGCCGATCCCGCACCGGACGTCCGGCCGGGCGGCAGGGGAATAGGAGCAACCATGACACTCAACCTGGATTCGGCTCGGCCCAAACATGGGCCATCGGACTCCTTGCCGCCGTGGCGCTGGTCCTGCTCTACCTGGTAGTGATGGGGCTGCGCAACCGCACCATTGCCAAACTGGGTGTGCGCAACATTCCTCGTCGACCGTCCCAGTCAGCCCTCATCATCCTGGGTCTGACGTTGAGCACCATCATCATCGTCAGCGCGCTCAGTATCGGCGACACGCTCAGCTTCTCGGTGCGCCGCCACGCCATCAACGCTTACGGCACCATCGATCAGGTGATCTCGCCGCCCTTGCTCTCAGCGCTGGCCGGACTCGCCACGAATGCCGCGGAAGGGGATAATCCAACCGACGCCCTGGCCGGCTCCGAGCTGTCCGGCTTGCTGGAGGGGGACCTGCTCAGTATCCTGGGATTGCTCCAGAAGGGGTTGCCGGGCATCAGCGAAGAGCGCTACGCCCAACTCCGGGATCAGGCCCAGGCAGACCCGGCCACCGCCGCCGTGGTGGACGGGCTGGCTCCCTCCATCGCCTTCCCTACCATTATCCGTGACCGGACAAGCGGCCAGGGCATCCCCCTGGGTTTCATCGTGGCCGTGAACAACGAATACGACGAGCAGTTCGGTCTCACGACGGTGGATGGGGAGCCGGTGCAGATGGAGGACCTGCGCACGGGCGTGGGGAACATCTTTGCCCAGGCGAGCAACCTCTTTCGCTGGGCGGACAGCATCGGCATCAATGTGGACAGCGTGGCCGCCGGCGTGGCCCAGGCCGGAGCGCTGCATCACCCAGGGTCAGGGACGGCTGGGTGCATCGGCCTGGTGAACCCACTCGGCCCTGACCGGACCCCGGACCTCGCCGGCACTGGGCAGTGCGTTGTCGACGGGCAACCTCGACCTGGCCGCGGCGGGAGCGGCGTTGGGCATCGACACGAACGCGATCCTCAGCGCCGTGAACCTGAACACCCTGGGCACGGAGATCGACCGCGTGCTGGAGCAGGTGGGGCTGGAACTGCGCCAGGGGGATGTCTACCTCAACAGACTGGGCGCGGAGCAGCTCAACGCGAAGCCGGGAGATGTGCTGGACATCTTCATCGGCCCCATCCCCGTGCCCTTCCGGGTGCGAGCCGTTGTGGAGCAGGCCGGCCCCTTGGGTGCGCTCAAGCCGGTGGTCATGCTGCGGCTGGATGAAGCCCAGGAACTGCTCTTCATGCCGGGGCGGGTGAACAATGTGCTCGTCTCGAACGCCGGGGATGCCTACACGGGCATGGCGAACACGGCGGCCGCGGCCCGGCAACTGAGAGCGCTGGCCCTGAACGAGGACGCCCTGGCGGAGTTGGTGGCCCTGCTTCGGGAACCGGACGTGCTGGCTGCCATCGAGGCCGGCGCGGACGGTTCCGCCCCGTCCACCGTGAGTCGAGAGGGAGAGGACATGGCCGACTTCCTGGCCTTCTTCTCCGTGGGAGGGGGCAAGGTGGCTCTGGCCGAGCGCACGCCCCGCCTGGTCGCGGAACTGGCGGGCGCCGGCGTCTCCCAGGAGCTGCGGGTGATCCTGGCCCAGCCGGACATGCAGAGTTGGCTGCGGAGACTGCCCCTCGCCGGCGAGACCGGAGCCAGGCTGGACGAGATCCTGGGCCGGATCAGCGATCTGGAAGTGCTGGATGTGCTGAGCAAGAACACGGTGGTCGCGGCGGCAGGGATCGGCGGCAGGGTATTTACCACGGTCTTCACCATCTTTGGCATCTTCTCCATATTCGCCGGGGTGCTTCTGATCTTCCTGATCTTCGTCATGTTGGCGGCGGAGAGACGCAGCGAGATGGGGATGGCCCGAGCCATCGGTATGCAGCGGGGCCACCTGGTGCAGATGTTCGTCTCCGAGGGCATGATCTACGATCTGGTGGCCGCCGCTCTGGGCATCGTCCTGGGGCTGGCCATCTCCTACGCCATGATCGGCTTTCTGGGCGGCATCTTCAACACGGCGGCCCAGAAGATCAGCAGCGAGCTGTCCGGCAGCCTCTTCACCTTCCGCTTCAACGTCGCCCCCACGTCGGTGGTGATCGCCTACGCCCTGGGCGTGCTCCTGACCTTTGCCGTGGTCACCTTCTCCTCCTGGCGGGTCAGTCGCCTGAACATCGTCTCGGCGATCCAGGACACGCCGGAACCGGACGGGGGCCAACGGGGCACGGGCAAGCTGATCGGGCGGCTGATCACCGGCCCGCTGACCGTGGCCGCGGGCGCGTGGATCTACTTCGGCGTGGCGGGCGGAGCGTCGGGCGCCCTGCTGCTGATCGCGCTCTCCATGGTGCTGGTCGGCGGGTTGCTGAGCGTGAGCTGGGCGCTCTCGGCTACGTCCATGCGCACGGAACGCAGGCGACGGCTGGTCTATACAGTCATGGGCCTGGGCCTCGTGCTCATTTGGGGGCTGCCGTGGGAGACCTTGCTGCCCGGCAGGGGCTTTGGCCTGCTGCAGCAGGATCCCCAATGGACACTCCTCTCGCTGGTGGTAAAGGGTCCGGCGCTGATCCTGGGCGGTATCCTGGTCATCATGTTCAGCGCGGACATTCTGCTGCAGACGGTGAGCCGGGTGCTGGGCGGCATCGGCGCACTGACGCCGGTGCTCAAGACCGCCATCGCCTATCCCCTGACCAGTCGCTTCCGCACGGGCGTGGCCATGGTCATGTTCGCCATGATCATCACCACAGTGGTGCTCATGTCCGTGGTCATCGAGGCCACGCAAAGCGTCATCACGCCGGACGCCAAGAGCAGCGCCGGCTTTGACATCAGCACGTCGTTTGGCCTGCTCAGCTTCTTTGACCGGGTGACGGATCTGGAAGGGGAATTAGCCGGGATGAAGGACTTTCCCCACGAAGATGTGGCGGCAGTGGGGGCCATTGTCAACCGCTCGGTGGACGTGCGCCAGGCGGGCCCCGGCACGACCGGACCGTGGCATTCTCTCGCGCTGACGGGCATGGACGAACGCTTCATGGCCCAGGCCCGGGAGATCTACACCTTCCAACAGCGATCGGCGGGGTTCGAGAACGACGCCGCGGTCTGGCAGGCGCTGCTGGAGCGGGACGACGTGGCCATCGTCACCCCGTTCCTGGTGGCCAATCCCGACAGCAGCTACGAAAGCTCCGGCGGCGGCGGTGGCAACGACTTGATGGCCACCATCGGCGGGCTCGCCGAGGAGGCCGGCTCTCAGGATGACGCGCAGGCCACACAGGATGAGCTCAACTTCCGGCTGGCCGGCTTCACCCGGGCGGATGATCTGCCGGAGGTGTGGCTGGAGCTGCGGGACAAGTCGGGCGGACAGGTGCGCATCCACCGGGTGCAGGTGATCGGCGTGCTGTCGGACATCACCACGGTCAGCATGAACTCGGTCCACGTCAACAGCCGTGCGATAGCGCCATCGCCGCCGTCACCGGCGAGGACGTGCGGCCGGACACCTTCTTCATCAAGGTGACCGAGGGCGCGAATGTGCGGGAAGTCGCCCAGGAAGTGGAGCGGGCCTTCCTGAGCTCCGCGCTGGACGCCACGGTGATCGCGGACAGCTCCGCCCAGGGCCAGGCGTTGACCCGCGGCATCCTGCAACTGTTCCAGGGTTTCCTGGCCCTCGGGCTGCTGGTGGGCATCGCCGCTCTGGGCGTGATCAGCGCCCGCACCGTGGTGGAGCGACGGCAGCAGGTGGGCATGCTGCGGGCCATCGGCTACCAGCCTGAAATGGTCGCGCTCTCCTTTGTGCTGGAGGCCAGCTTCATCGCCCTGGTGGGCATCGGCCTGGGCACCGCTGCGGGCATCCTGATGGGACAGGCCATCATCGGCCAACTGTTCAGCGTCATCACGGCCGGGCGCACCCTGGCCGTGCCGTGGGGCCAGATCGGGATCATCGTCCTGGGCGCGTACCTTTTCTCGCTGCTCACCACGATCCTGCCCGCGATACAGGCCTCGCGCATCTATCCGGCGGACGCGCTCCGCTACGAGTAGGGCGGACCTCCTACATGGCGACAAGGCTTCCCGGCCTGCCCATACGGGCCGGGAAGCCTTTGAGCGACCACAGGTTTTGTCGCACGAGCAGCTCTTGCTGTAGCAGGCGGTGATGGTGGTGCCATCCGGGATCGATGCAGACACGATACTGGCAAGGCCAAGAAGCATCGCCAATATCAGCGGGATTCCGACCAGGCGGGACTTAATCATGGTTCACTCCTGAATGCGTATTGGCTGGATAAAGAGAATGCTAGAGTACGTACGAACCGACAACAGTGATAGCGCTTCCTGTCAAGCACAATCTCTGCACAATATTTATGCAACCATTGGCCAAACGGTAACACCGTGCAGGCCCTATTCTACATTGGGGCGCTTCCTGAATTGTGGCGCATGTTCTATAATCGTCCTATGTCCGCACCCATCTTAGCCACCAAACTGTATGTTCCCCCACCCCGGCCTAACGTTGTCCCTCGCCCCCGCCTGATCGGACGGCTGTACGAGGGTCTGCGCCAAAACCAGGGCTTTAGCCGCAAGCTGACCCTCATCTCGGCCCCCGCCGGCTTCGGTAAAACCACGCTGGTCAGCGAATGGGTCGCGGGTTGGCCGCGCATCGAACCAAAGGTCCGCGTTGCCTGGCTGTCGCTGGACGAAGGGGACAACGACACGGCACGCTTTCTGGCCTACCTCGTCGCGGCGCTGCAAACGATCGCGCCCCGAGGGTCCGCTGGCGGCGAGATCGGAGCCGGGGTGCTGGCTAGCCTGCAATCCGCTCAGCCGCCGCCAACCGAATTGCTTCTGACAACCCTGCTCAATGAAATCGCCGCGGTCCCGGACCATTTCATCCTCGTCCTGGATGACTACCACGTGGTTGATTCTGAACCGATTGACGCGGCCCTCATCTTTCTGGTGGAACATTTGCCGCCGCAGATGCACCTGGCCATCGCCACGCGTGAGGATCCACAGCTACCCCTGGCCCGGTACCGCGCCCGGGGCCAGTTGACCGAGCTGCGCGCCGCCGACTTGCGTTTCACCCCCGCCGAAGCCGCCGAATTTCTCAACCAGGTGATGGGGTTAAGCCTCTCGCCGGAAAACATCGCCGCCCTGGAAACCCGCACCGAAGGCTGGATTGCCGGCCTGCAATTAGCCGCGATTTCAATGCGGGGACATGGGGATGCCACCGGCTTCATCCAATCCTTCACCGGGGGCCACCATTTCGTGCTGGACTACCTGGTTGAAGAAGTGCTGCACCAGCAGCCTCAGAGCATCCAGGCATTCCTGCTGCGCACATCCATCCTCGACCGCCTGTGCGGCCCCCTGTGTGACGCCGTTATGAACGGGGAGGCCGGCCAGGGCACCCTGGAATATCTCGAACGCGCCAACCTCTTCATCGTCCCGCTGGACAACGAGCGGCGCTGGTACCGCTATCACCATCTCTTTGCCGATCTGTTGCGGGGGCGATTGCAGCAGGGCGACGACGCGGCCGAATTGCATCTTCGCGCGAGCCGGTGGTATGAAAACAACGGTTATGAGGCCGAAGCCTTCCATCACGCGCTTGCCGCCGGGGATTACGGCCGGGCAGCGGGATTGGCCGAGCTAGCATGGGTGGGCATGGACAGGGTTTTTCAATCCGCGGCCTGGCTTGGCTGGATCAAAAAACTGCCGGACGAGGAGGTCCGAGCCCGGCCCGTGCTCTGCACCCAGATTGCCTATGCCTTGACGGACGCCGGCGAGCTGGAGGCCAGCGAATCGCGCTTGCGGGACGCCGAACGGTGGCTGGATGTCACGGAAGCCTCATCGGGTGCGATGGTTGTCGTGGATAAGGAGCTGTTTCGGGCTTTGCCCGCGAGGATCGCAATTATCCGCGCGTCGAATGCCCAGGCCCAGGGCGATTTCGCCGGCACGGTGAAATACGCTGAGCTGGCGCTCGCTCTCAGTTCTGAAGACGATTTCAATCACGAAGCGGCAACCGTCATTTTGGGCATGGCCAACTGGGCGCGCGGCGAGCTGGAGCCGGCCAAGAGGGTCATGAAGGATTGGATCAACGGGATGCAAAAGGCCGGCAATACCGCTTTTGCCCTTGTCAGCATGAGCTACCTGGCCGATATGATCGTGTCCCAGGGGCGTCTCCGGGAGGCAGTAACCGCATACCGGCAAACATTGTCGCTCGCGTCAGCGTGCGACAAATCCGTGCTGCCAATGACGGCGAATGCCCACCTGGGTTTAGCCTTGATCTTTCACGAGCAAGACAATCAGGAAGCCGCCGCACAAGACCTGCTCCAAAGCAAGGAGCTGGGTGAAGGGACCTCGTTGATTGACTGGCCCTGTCGCTGGCATCTTGCCCAGGCCCGCCTCAAAGAGGCCGGGGGCGATCTGGAAACCGCTCTTGACCTGCTGGATGAGGCCAGGCGCCTGTATGTCAGGGAGCCCGTGCCGGATATCCGTCCCGTAGAGGCCTTGAAAGCCAGGGTGTACGTCAAGCAAGGTCGACTAACCAGGGCCTTTGATTGGGTTCGTGAGCGAGGTCTGACCGTTGATGATGATCTCAGCTACCTGCGCGAGTTCGAGCACATCACCCTGGCCAGGGTGCTCCTCGCCGACTACATGAGCCACCGCGCCGAACGCTCCGTGCTTCAGGCTATCGCCTTCCTGGATCGCCTCTTGCAGGCGGCGGAAGCAGGGGGTCGGATAGGGAGCGCGATCGAAATCCTGGCGCTGCAGGCGCTCGCTCACCGGGCGCAGGGCAACATCCCCCGGGCTCTCGCCTCCCTGGAACGCGCCCTGGCTTTCGCCGAGCCGGAAGGCTATATCCGGGTCTTTGTCGACGAAGGCCCGGCCATGGCGGACCTTCTGGCAAGGATGAAGGCGGAAGACGAAGAACGGAAGGCGTATGTCCACAGATTGCTCGCTGGTTGCGGAGCAAAAGAAGCTCGTCCTTCATCCGTCACCCGTCAGCCTACGGTTGAGCCGCTGAGCGAGCGCGAGCTTGAAGTGCTCAGGTTGCTCCGTACGGACTTGAGTGGCCCCGAAATTGCCCGCGAGCTCATGGTGTCCCTGAACACCCTGCGAACCCACACCAAAAACATCTTCGGAAAGCTTGGGGTGAACAGCCGCCGCGCGGCCATCCACCGCGCGCAAGAACTCAATTTACTGTAACCAACACCCGTTCACCGACCCCTCACCCCGGCATCGGAATAGCCTCAATCACCACATCGATCACCACACCTGGTGATGACGCGTCACCATATAATCGGGTATCTTTGGGTCATAGAAAAGAGCAAACGGAACCAGGGAGGAAGAATGAACACAAGCACGACGATCACCGCAATGGAATCGATGAAATCGAAACTTCAGACATTATGGATATTCCTAATGCTGAACTGGCTGTACTGCGATATCCTCAGCAACATGGAGGCTGGGGTTCTGCAGGGATACCTGACCGGAAGCGTGGGGAACATCCAGGTCACCCCAACGTTCTTGCTGGGCTCCGCGATCCTCATGGAGATTCCGATAGCCATGGTTCTCCTGTCCAGGGTGCTGAAATACCGGGCGAATCGTTGGGCCAACATCATTGCCGGGACGATCATGGCGGCTGTTCAGCTTGCGTCGTTCTCTTTTGGCACGGGGCCAACGCCGCACTACGTGTTCTATTCGATCATCGAAGTCGCGTGTGCTGCATTCATTGTCTGGTCTGCCTGGAACTGGCGCAACCCCGCCTGAGACGAGCGGACGAACAAAGTTGGCACATCGTATGCAGTGTTGCCGAGTAATCTGCAATGTGCGCCTATAATCGGGGCCGACTCGGAAGCGTTGGCCGTCCAGCTGCCACAGCGGCCCCGCATCCCAGCACACTGCAGTAGGAGTATCCGAATGCGTTCTGGAAGAGTATTGGCAGTCTTGAGTTTAGTTGCCCTGCTCATCGGCCTGTTGCCGGCTGTCCCGGCAAGTGCCCAAACGAGCGCTCTCGGCCCGTCGCCCACCCGGCAGATCCCTGCCGGAGGATTCACCAGCATCCGGTCGGGGCCTGAGGGACCCGATGGACTTCAGCAGCCGGAATTGCGTCCCGGTTCCACACAAGACGAGGGAGCCGGCAGCTTCAACCGGCCCCGGCCCGGCTTCAAGAACGGCAAGTTCCCGAAG
This sequence comes from uncultured Chloroflexia bacterium, assembly GCA_963774265.1. GTDB lineage: Bacteria > Chloroflexota > Anaerolineae > CG2-30-64-16 > CG2-30-64-16 > JALOOB01. The sequence continues at coordinate 873,471 of CAVZDU010000002.1, forward strand.
AAGCCGCTCGACGCCCCAACCGTGCCATCCAGCGCGGTCGCCAGCTCGAACCCTGAGCTCAGCCTCAGCTTCGACGGCCTGAATCACCGCCAACAACGGCTCGCGAACGGCGGCAACCAGTGGACCCTTGAGCCACCCGACCAGGGGCTCTGCGTAGGCAACGGCTACGTGGTCGAGGTCGTCAACAGCGTCATCCGTGTGTGGAACACGAGCGGCAGCGCGCTGTCTGGCGTGCAGGATCTCAATACGTTCTTTGGCTACCCCGCCGCCATCGATCGGGCGACGGGAGTAGTCGGCCCCGACGTGATCGACCCTCAGTGCTATTACGACCCGGACAACAACCGGTTCGTTGTCGACATCACGACGCTCGACGTGGATGCCGATGGCAACTACAACGGTAAGAACACGATCGACGTCGCTGTCAGTAACACAGGCGACCCAACCGGCGCCTGGACGATCTACAACATTCCAGCCCAAAACGATGGGACGGATGGGACGCCCGACCACGGTTGTACGACCGACGGCACGACCCCGGGTCCGTGCTTCCAGGATTATCCGCACATCGGCGCCGACAAATACGGCGTCTACATCACGACGAACGAGTACGATCTGTTCGGACCCAGCTACAACGCCGCACAGATCTTCGCCTTCTCTAAGGCACAGCTTGCCGCGCACCCGGGGTCGATCAATATGACGCTGATCGAAAACCTCAGTGTCGACGGCTCGCCGGGCTTCACGGTTTGGCCTGCGACTTCACCGGCCGGGCAGTATGCAAGCGATAAGAACGGCACCGAATACTTCCTCAGCACGATCGCTGGGGACGGCTCCGAGACCGGGAACCCAACGGGCACCGCCCGGCGTATCGGCCTGTGGGCGGTCACCAACACCCGGTCTCTCGGCTCGGCCACGCCGGCCCTCAATTGGACGAGCCGCCTGATCAACAGCGAGACATACGTGTTCCCGCCCCAGGCAGACCAAAAGCCCGGCAACATCCCAGTGGCCGACTGCATCAACGACGCCACCTCGCCTACGCCATTTGGCCCGGGCTGCTGGCAGATCATCGTCCTCCCGCCTGAACCGGCTCACAACGAGGTCGAGGTGCACATCGATTCGAACGATACCCGCATGCAACAGACGTGGTACGTGAACGGCGTGCTGTGGGGATCCGCCGATACGGCCGTGTGGGTCAATGGCGAGCTCAAGGCGGGTGTGGCCTGGTTCGCAGTGCAGCCGAAGATCAACGGCGTTGGGAAGGTGGAAGGCCGGGTCAGGATGCAAGGCTATCTTGCGCTGGCAAACAACAACCTGACCTACCCTGCCCTCGCGATGGGGACCAACGGCAAGGGCGCGATTGCGTTCACCGTCACAGGTGAGGACTATTATCCAAGCGCGGGTTACGCGTCGATCGGTGCGGACGGCTCTGTAGGGCCGATTCACATCGCGCAGGCCGGGCTTGGCCCGGACGACGGCTTCACCGGTTACAATGCCTTCGGGTATGTTCGCCCGCGTTGGGGCGACTACGGCGCTGCCGTGACCGACGGCAGCTCGATCTGGATCGCCTCGGAATACATCGGCCAGACCTGCACCTATGCCGAGTACTATCCCGTCCCGCCGAGTCTCGCCGACTTCGGGAGCTGTGGCGGCACGCGGACGTCCCTCGCCAACTGGGGCACGCGGCTGAGCAAACTGAATCCGTAGGCCCCCGGCAGGCGTTGTCGGAAACACGACGAAGACCCGAAGGGCGCCGCGACGCCTTTCGGGTCTTGTCTTTGCGGGGTGGGCGTCATCCTGGCGGATCAAAGCGAGGTTCTACAAAAGATTGGCCTGCTGTTGGCAGAGTAGCTCCACCATCTCCTGGTGACTGCATCTGGCAGCGGAACGGCAGCAAAGTTGCCGCCATGGTGGGCGGCTTTCGCGTGGGGCGGGCCGGTCACCTGGGCTGGGCCTAACACTGCTTTCAGCTGACGGCTGCGCCGGTCGCGCTGTGGGTCGCGGCAGGTTCATTGGTGCAGCCGCAGGTGAACCTTGGGCCATTACCCATTGGTCCTCCCGGTTGACCTTACCCTCCGTCGCCATTCCCATCCACCAAATCCGCCACCTGATCCAGCCTATCGACAGTCTCTTCGATAATGCAGGTTGCCGGCTCAGCCAAGTCGATCTCAATGGCGATGGCGGCCAGGTCCTCAGCGCTTCTAGCACGCCACCCTCTCGTGATAAAACGTCCAACCTTGACTGTCATCCCCTTTGCGACCATCGCAGTCTGTGATAGCATCTGCGCCAGGCGACACAAAACCCTGCATGATCGAATCGCGGGCGTGTGTAGAGTGTGCCGGCACGAGCGGCGAGCCGCTTGCGTAGATCAGGGTTTCGCTGATGGACTCCTTTGCGGGTGTCCGAAGGGTCACAAATGACCAAACGCTCACCCCATATCGATGTAGATCGCTCGCCATTCGGAGGCAGAATGAAGAAAAAAGTATTGGCCTTCATCAAGATATTTGACGTCGTAATGCTCGCTGCGACCATCGTTTTTTGCGGTGTAATCTCCTTTCTGGACTTCTCTGGATTGCTCGGCAGTTCCGAGATGAAGGATAGAATCCCCACCTTCACTCTGCTGGCAGTAGCGCTTTTGGGATTCTACATTTTGCTGGAACGAAGAGGCCAATTGTCGGGGATACATGACAAGGTTCAGACGATATCGCAATCCGGTGAAGTATTCACCCGGCGCATCATTGAGTCGCTAGATGGCGTGGACGTAACAAGATTCGAAAACCAGTTGTCGTGCCTGCAGTATGTGAACAAACGACTGCGCTCAACGAGCAAGAGCATTGATGATCTGTCATGGGCACCAGCAAGGATTACGAGCGATGACCTCGAAGTCATAACAACAGAGAGGTCAAAGCATCGCGATCTCGTACATGCTACTGCAAGGAAAATACCATATCGCGAGATTTTCATATTCAACGAAGGTAGAAAGGAGAAGTTACGCGATTCGCTCTCACTGGACACACTAGGATACTCGTGCGGCTATTATGACACCGTGGGTAAGGCACCGCTGTTGCAGTTCATGATCGTTGATGAAGAGGAAGTCATCGTCTTGACCGGAGGCTATACGTATCTGGCGTTTCGGCACGCGAAGCTGGTTACCCTTTTTCGGCAGTACTATGAGGATATTTGGACAAGATCGAGCAAGCTAAAGATCGGCATAAGAGCCGATTTTCATGAACTTGAGAAGGTTCTGGGCACGGAAAAAACTGCCGTTCTCAAGGAGAAAATGACGAGCGCAGTTCCTGCAGACTTAAATCAAGGGAGTTAGGCTATGCCAACTATCAGAATCCCCCGCCTTCCACTGATGTTATTATGGAGGAAACAACCCATCGCAACCACTGCCACGATTCCAGCAGACCGGGGATAACCTTCTGGATCGTCATTTGCGGTGATGGCGGGTTGTGGTAGCGCCTGTTCCAGGCAAAGCGACAACTCCGTCCCAGGGCCGAGCCTGAAAACCAAGCGGGGAGGTTAAAATGCGCGATTGGTTCAAGCTTCATAATGGAAAGCATCACAAAGTTGATGTTGATGAAGGATTGTGGCTTCACTATTCGGAAACCTGTAATGTGCATGATCTAGCCATAGTGAGTTCAGCACGCTCAGCTTGGGCTTCTCGTTCAACGACAATCAACGAGACTCGCCTTGCTCCCTCTCGCTTGGGTTGGGTAGCAATAAACTATGAAACAAGAGGCCGAATGGCCTTTTTCGTTCAACTAAATGACAAACGCGCAGCATGGCAACGGATTGAATGGCCGACTGGTTTTGATGAGAACTGGGACGAAGACAAAGTCAGAGAAGCGATCGACAATTTCATCTGCGTGGCGGAGTGTGAAGAGGAGCGGCGGGATATTACCCAAGAGAGCATAAGAGGCGGCGCAGGTGGTCGACTGCGCCATGCGGAGTGACTGCCCCCCCCTTTGTAATCATAGCGGTTTGTGATAGTATCCCCAAAGCCACACATCACAGCACTTCATCGCAGGCCATCTACTGGCGCATGTATCCTAAAGTGTGCAGCCGGAGCGACATATCCGACGTTTTGCAGGATAATGATTAGGGCCAGTAATGGGACACGCACCTGACGGGGGACCATCCGACGCAGCATGACAGCAAAAGCTAAACTCGAAACAGCCGCCGCGATTGCCGCCATCATCGGTGTAATAGTTGGTCTTCTGACGTGGCTGATGCCATTTGCCCCAATCGGACCTTCACCGCTAGCAAAGGCTTCTCAGACAGAGACAACCATGCCAACACAAAGGGTTGGTTTGCCGACTCCTACAAATTCATTGAGAGCACGGGTGGAAACTAGGCCAAGCCCAACATCGGCTGTAACATCGCCAACGCCCACGCTGCCATTGCCGACTGCCACAAAACAGGCTCAACCCTCGGCTACGGCAATGCCACCAGAGACAATCCAGGGAGAGTTATCTGTGCCATGTAACAGCAAGGCAGGTGCTCGTCTTGATGTGTCCATTTCTGGACGTTACATGATCAGTTATGCTGGCGGTTCTTATTCGCCAGAGTCCTGGACGGGGCCATCTGACCTCCATTGGCGTTCTCGCATAAACATTTATCGCAACAAAGCCGTGCAGTTCGGGGCGCGAGCGTTTCAACAAGGCGACAGCTCTGGCATCACTTATTACGAGCCGACTTCGCCTGATGTTATCTTCCCCGGAAACTACGTTAAGATGACGCAATCACAAAGCGAAGACAGCGCACGAGCAGCACCAGCGGTGACCTTTGATCTGAACAAGGGTGATTTTTTGACTTTTGTGTGTATGGATGACCAACCGTACTTTGCCGACAACCAGGGAGCAATGCACTTCGTCTTTGTGGCGACCGGCAGGTAGCGCCACCCTTTCCATTTCATGTTTTTGTCCCGTCGCGCCTGTTTTCAAGCAAGGTTAGGCTGCCACGGTTCGAGGCCACGGGCCTAGCTTTGCTTCCACCTGACGGCTGCACCGGTGGGGCTCGTGCGATTGCAAGTCGCGTCGGGCGCAGCCAAAGCTTGCAACAGCCATTAGGCAGCAGAGGAGTGCTTTGGAAAGAATGCACGCACTGAGATTCGGCGTTGTTCATTTGGTATTGGTCTCCTATTTGGCTGTGACTCTTACCGCTTGTGGCCCAAATCCAGCACCATACGTTTCAGCAGAATTGGGGCCTCTTGAGATTGGCCTATCGTTAAATACAAACGGGGAAGTCTCAGTGGTTACAGGCATCTCATCCCCCAAGATACGAGTTGGCTTGGGACCAGTGAACCTGAGATTCGGCATTGATAACGCTGTTCAATTGACTCGACAGCGCAAGTATATGCTTTTTGTTCTTTGGCAGGACGCAGCAGGTCAAATATGGCGGGACGAGTATGAAATCGGGCAGAAATTCCGCGTAAGGTTTAACTCCCAGGAACATGTAAGGGAGATTGCCGGAGAAAACGACAGTGTCATAGTAGTTGTCGAGAAACTCCTGCCGCCAACCGGCCAGTCGACTCTCTCAGTGGCAATCCCTACCCTATCCCAGCAAGCTCCGGTACTATCGCAGCCGACAGTTCTGCCTGCAACGTCCATCGAGACAATGAATCGACAGCAGTTAGCAGTAGCTTTCGGAATTCCCAAGGATAGAATCGTCCGTGAAAGCCCAACGAAATTTCACATCTTTGATTACCCGCTGAAGCCGGAGTATGGACAGGATAGCCAGGGGTACATAGTCAAGAACGGTCAACGTATATCGAGTCTGGCAGACAAAGAAATCATGAATTTCGGGCCTCCTGAAGATCCATACAAGTATTACCAAGGGCCTATCAATTGGCGTATTCCGACGAGCGGAGAGGTTGGCTTCTGCAAAGCAGGAATATGGACAGGCGGAAACAGCGGTGGATGGACAAACACCTTGCGCTATGCTGCCAACGATAATGGCAGCGTGTTCATTGAAGGCGCACCCAGAGCTTGGATTACTTGTGATGGGAACCCAGCCGGAACTTGGGCTCTTGATGAAGCTATGCGCGCCAAGAACGATCCTGGAGCAGTAGGCGTGTACTACTGGGACAGCAAGTCCAATCAATGGATTAACGTAAAATAGCGATAGTTCTCCACAACGGCAGTAAGGCGCGGTTCGCCTTCATGGGCGGCGCTCGCGTGGGGGGCGGGGCTGGTTACCAGGGTGGGGCCTAACAGTCGCTTCCTGCCGACCGCCGGAGCTCGGCGGTTAACCGCTTTTCGCCGTCAAACTGACGATTCGCGTCCACCCGGCGGCGGCTGAACCGCGGGCCATTTGCCTATTGGTCCTCCCGGTTGACCTTACCCTCCGCCGCCATTCCCACCCTGCTGTTTGTACTTGTCAAGCAAAAAGGGGCTCTCCCCCACTTTTCGTGATGCTCAGTAGGGGTAAGTTTCGCTTGACAAATACAGTCGGAGTCGCCGAATTCCAGACTCAGACTCTCGAGAATACCGAGTCTTGTCCTATATACACCTCCTTTCCCACGACTGAGGATAGCGTGGTTCGATGACGAAACAACGCGGCTCGTAAACCTCGACCAGCATTTGAGGGATGTCCTCTGCCACGTGAACCTTCGTCTGAAGAATTGCTCGAAACTGGCTGGCTTTGTTGAAGGGGTGCCTAAAAAGCCAATACAACCGGCCGCTTTGTATACTCTACCCTTTAGCCAACGCCTCCGCAACGAGAATAGACGCATCCAGCGCACCCAAATCCACCAGATTTCCATTGGCCTCATGCGTCAACGTGTAGACCGGCTTGGCCCACCTGATCACCTCACGAGCCAGCGCCTCGGTCCGACCCCCCAGCGCCGCATGAATGAACAAGACGCGCTCCGCCAGCGCGGCGACAAACCGGTTGCGAGCCGCCGCCAATTCCGCCGTAATCCGCCGCTCGTCATCGTCGAACGGCGACAGTAGGAGCAACCGGCCGTCTTCGAGTGGCTTCCTGTACTTCTTCTCCAGCATCTTGGGCATCCCGCGCGCCAGGCAGACGACCAGCGGGCCTGCCCCTGCCAGCATCACATCCAAAAAGGCTTGTTCCACCGGCGTGTGAAAGCCGCCAACGAGCGCAGCGCTTTTGTCCCGCAATTCATGGGCGAGATCTTGCGCCTGCATGATGAGGACCCCAGGGCAGCGCATCGAGCAGAAGACCGCCGACAGGGGGCGGTCAAGCAAGCTCGCGTTGCCCAGCGCCGTGATAACTGCGGGAGCCTCCGTGCCGAGGGCGGCACGCACTCGCGCAGGGTAGCGAGAATCGGAACAAGGCAGGCGGATGAGAGGCGTTTTCTTCGTGATCTTGAATTCGAACGGATCCAACTCGTGAAGATAGTCGAAATGCTTCTCGAAATTGCGCACGCGTCTCCTCGTTGGCCGGATCGCGCAACTCGGCGACATAGCGCCGTAAATGTTCCTTCAACTCGGGCACCAGTCGGTGCGGGTTGATCAAGATGACGCCGCCCGGTGAGAGCGCTACCGAATCCGAGTAGTCACCGCTGATGATGATTCGCTGCTGTGCCATTCCGCTGTGATAGAAGCCGCAGCGACCGGAAGTGTAGAGGATGGACGCAATGTCGTCGTGGAGCCTGGGGGGCATAGTGGTCAGGCTAGGAAAGACGTCCTCTAACCCTATCCTGAAGCGATCTTGGGACTTTTCGGAATCCTCGGCGGCGACTCTGCATTTCCCGATAAGCTCAAAGTAGCTGAAGACGATCATCAGCACAGCCCATCCACTGTGGCGCATCGCCGGCTGGCCCCCATTGATGCAGGCATCAGCGATATCGAGCTGCCAGCCAGAGACCCGTTCTTCAAAGATGAGGATCTTGTCATCCAGGCATAATGGCCACTTGAAGTCCGAGTCTTGATGAAAAGGCGTGATCCACGTCATGAGGCTTCCTCCTCATCCTTCCCCATCCGATACTCGATGTTGTAGTTGATGATGAAACCCAGTCTTTTATCGGAGAAGTCGTACCAGCGGGCGAGCTTCGATTGATCCATAGCAGGCCGCGATACGGGGCGTTGCATCACCTCACTCGATTCATGCTCCGTCAGGTTCGTCTTCCACTTCCTCAACGAAGGTCTCCTGCGGTGAGCTCACACCAACGACAGGTTTGCCCATGGCGTTCTCAATACGGCGCAACAGCTCGGCCTCACGCATGCGGAAGAACTCGTAGAACTCATCCAACCGTGCGGCAAGCGGATAGATATTGTGGGATTCGAGGATTTCATCCATCCTCTGCTCCCCAATGCCAGCCTGCTGCTGCAACAGTGTCAGATAGGCGCTGGGTCCCTTGTTGCCGACGGTGCGGTTGGTCCTGGCGGAGAGCGGCGTCTTGTTCACGATAGAGTCGTAATACTTGGGCTCAATGCCTTGTTTGACACACCAGTCTTTAGGGAAGATGTGATGAATGTCGACGCTTTCATCAAAATACAGCTGGGATTCAATCGGGTCACCGGAGCGGAAGTCCAACGCACCATCACGTAAGAGCAGGGCATGGACTCCCTTGTAGGCCGCACTATTACGCGTACGTAACGTGAGCAAACGTGACGGAAAGAAGTTCGCATCGCGAATGGTTGTCGATTCTGGGCCAGTGTCCACCCAGGCAAGCACTTCAGGCAAGTCCCGCGCGAAGCGACTCTCCACCGCACTGCCATACAACTCGCCAAACACACCGCACCAGTACCATTGAAGCAGTTTTGTGCGGACACCATCGTGCTCGCACCGTTCACCCAGCATCGCCATGATGGCGGCTAATGGCGCCAATTGCGTGCTGTAGGGCAGATCACGTGCATCGAAAAGCTTCTGGCCGCGCAGCAACTTCGCAGCACGGATGAAACCCTCCGTCGCCGGATCTACCCAACGCTGATACTCTGGCAACGTCAGGCCAAGTATGTCTTTGCGCTTGCACCCGATACCAGGTGCGTTCTCGGGCTGAACACCTTCAGCTATCTTGGCACCGCGCCGTTCAGCGGTCGCCAGCAGTGCGGTGGTCTGGAGCAGTTCACCGGTTTGGACATTCTTCAGAACTTTATACGCGTGTAATCGGACGTGGCGAGTGTTCCAATCGTCGCGCAAATTGTAATCGTCGGCAGCGAACGTGGCGGTCATCAGCTCAAACACGGTTAACGAGACGCCCCCCGTGTTCACCTTCTCAAACACCTGGCAAACCGCATCTTTGGGAGTCGGCCGACGCAGCAGGATCAATGGCATCTGATATTGCTCAAATCGCTTGATCACCATTTCCTCGAACCGGTCGAATAGCTCCGACTTGGCGCTATCATGCTGCCAGAAGCGATTGAAGCCGCGCCGCCATTCGGCTGAACTGAACACCCGGTTCAGCGGGAATAGACCGGTTTCGTATTCGCGTTCGGGGGTCGAAAAATCAGCGGTGACCTCATTGCGGAAGTTGCGCACTAACCGATCATCCGGCAGCGACACAACGGCTTCGTCGCGATCGCCGTTGGCGTTGAGCGCCTTCGCCATATCGATATAGTACCAGCGCTTGATCTGCTTCTTGCGCGCGTCTTGCGTTTCTACCGGTCCGCCATACAGCGTGGCCAGATAGAGAGAAGTGAGCCGCTGCTGACCATCGAGGATGAGGCGTTCCGGCCTGAGACCATTCGCCACTACACCCTCCACCAGGCGGGGTTTGAATCGCACTTCCTCGCCACCCGTTTCCAACATCATCACGGTCCCAACGGGATAGGACAGTGACAGGCTCGCCAGGAGACTGCGAATGTGGTCGTCATCCCATACCCAGCCACGTTGAAAGTCGGGTAACTGCGTCTTGCTGTCAGCAATGCTGCGCAACATATCGAGGAGGGATTCTTTGGTGCTATCGAAGGTAGTGAATGCAGTCATGGCACGGTCCCTTTTGTTTCGGTGCCCTTGTCAATGTTGACAAGACCATCATCCGGTACTTGATGTCATAGTTGATGATGAGCAGCGGCTACCACGCGACATGTTAGAGATGGCGGACATGGGTTGTTCACCTGCCTATTCGGTTTCATCCGTTGCCTCCAACTCATCCCCCATCCGATACTTGATGTCGTAGTTGATGATGAAGTCCAGTTCCTCGTCGGTGAAGCCGTAGTGGCGGGCGAGGACGCGGTCGATCTCATCGATGATGGGCTTGCTGCGCTTCGGGATGATTGACTGAACCGTCAGAGTATCGTGGGCGAACCGCATGACTCGTTCTTGGGAATTGTGTTGGAGGTCGCCCATCAGTATCTGGGCAAGCTCCTGCAACCGCTGGCCGAGATTTGCGGCGGTGAGTCTGTCCAAGTCAACAAGGAAGTTGTCAACCTCGCGCTTGTTGACGTGGCGGCAGTCGGAAAGTGTCGTAACGAACCAATAGAAGAGGCTGGAATTCAAGCAGCATAGCGTGGCCTTTGCGTGAGCTTCGGAGCCAAAGCTTAATTCCTTGAACTCAGTTGGCGGGCGCAATCTGCCCTGACCATCGAGAACTCGGGGCTGGAAGTCCAGGACTTGGAGGAAGTAACCGACTTTCCGAGAGTAGTAGATCTGATGCTGAGCGGTTGCGGCATAGAAGGACGCTAGACGACGGCGGTCCAGCGATAACTTGTGGCCGATACTTTCTTCCAAATCCGACGATAGCTTGGGTAAGCTACCCGAGATTAGCGATTGCTCTGCAGGAGCGTACGTCAATCTGTGGAACAGATTGGGTCTTTCTGCCGAAGTCCACTTGTTGTAGCGCGTGGAGTGTCTCTGTGCCCCGACCCCTTCGACGCCAATGAGGTGGATAGTCAACCGAATGTGTTCTAGTCCGTCAAAGAGACGGGAGGGGCGGTCATCAAAAGCGCTGTAGTGCAACTCCCTCAACATTAGGAGCCTCTGCAGACTCCCGTAGCGATCTGTGGATACTGACGAAACAGGCACGATAAATCCTTGACGGCCAGACCGCGAACACAATGCAAAGCTTCTCTCAAGAACGAGGGCATAGAGGTTGCCTGCATCAAGACATGTATAGCCGCGAGTTGCGTACTCATTCAGCGCCGCAAGTTCCACATACGGCGGATTCCCGATCACTACATCAAACCCACCGCGCCGCATGATCCCATAGAACTCCACAAACCAATGGAACGGCCGGTGCGATGCCAGCCAGTCCTTGTAGCCTTCGGCTTCGCCTCAGTCCATGCCATACTCGCGTGCGAGCGCCCGATTCAGCTCGTCATCCAGCGCGTCCAGCCGGCGACGCAGCTCGGCCTTGTCTTCGGTCGTCACCTGGCCGCCCAGCTCCGTCTGCTGCTGGCGGAACAGGCCGAACAGCCGCTCCACATCGGCGGCCCGCTCCTCGAACCGCTGGAGCGCGGTGGACTCCTCCTCAAACATCAGCTTCATTCGCCCATCGGTGGCAGTGGTCAGCGCGCGCTGCACGTCTTCCCGTGTGGCGTAGCCCACCAGGGTGTTGCCGGCGCGGATGTTGAAGTCGATGTCGGGCAGCGGCTCGATCGTCCTCGACGCGCTCCACCTGCGCCACCAGCTTCAGGAAGAGGCGCAGCTTGCAGATTTCCACCGCCTCTTCCATGATGTCCACGCCGTAGAGGTTGTTGACGATGATGGACTTGAGGATGAAGTAGCGGCGGTTGGGGTGCTGGCGCGACGCGCGCCAGCACCTTGCGGAAGTCGCTGAACTTCTCCGGGCCGGTGCGGCTCGCCGGAGCGCTCCAGGTCGTCCACGAACGCCTCCATGCGCTCCAGGCAGGCCTCGTAGAGCGGCTCCAGGATGTTGAGCGCGGCGAACAGGAACGCGCCCGAGCCGCAGGTGGGATCGAGGACCGTGATCGCCTCGATGGCCTGCCAGAAGGCGCGCAGCAGCTCCGGCCCTTCGCAGCTCTCGATCACATCCTGGGCGAACTGGCGGATGTCCAGGTTGTAGGTGATGAGGTCGTTGACGTGCGCGGACCTCGCCGGCCGCCAGCTTGGCCTCGCACTTCCTCGTACCGCTGGCGGCGGGCCACGACCTCGCGCCAGATCTCGGTGGGCAGGGCGTACTCGGCCGGCGCAGGCCGGTTCCACTCCGTCGCGCTTCGGCCACGTCGTCCACCCCGGCGGCGATCTCGGCGGGCAGCGGCAGCGTCGACGCCGTGGCGCACCGCCGCGTAGATGTAGCGGTCGGGATCGTCGCGCAGCAGCCGCCAGACGGCTGCCGTCGCCCTCGAAGGCGATGCCGGCAGCTCCGTTGCGCGCCGCGTCGAACAGGAAGGGGATGATCGTGTTCTTGCTGATGTACTCGGTGATGTCCTCCTTGGTGTAGTAGGCCCCCATCTGCTTCTGGTTGATGTACTTCTCGAAGATGTAGCCCAGCACGTCGGGGTTGATCTCGTTGTCGGCGCGCAGCGGGCGCTCGTCCAGGTGCCAGTGGTACGCGTCGAAGAAGTCGAAGAGCCGCTCGAAGGCGGCATCGGGGATCTGGATGGTCTGCGCCGTAGGCGCTTCTCGATCTGGTGGCGCTCGAAGATGCCGCCGTTCAGGTAGGGCACCTGGCCCAGCAGCGGCTCGGTCTGCGGCCGAGCGCTCGCTCCGGCCGCCTGGCAAAGCCCTCGAAGAACAGCGGGCAGAGGAAGTCGCGCGTAGAAGCGGTCCGCGCCGCGGCCGCCTGGCTGGCCGCCAGCCGGGTCCGCAGGTAGTCGGGATCGCCGTCCAGGAAGCCCTTCTTCTGGATGAAGTAGATGAACATCAGCCGGTTGAGCATCACCGAGGCGTACCAGCGCTGCAGCTGCTTCGTCGGGGATGCCGCTGCAGGAACTTGAGGAAGGCGGCGTGCTCGGCCTTGAACCGCTCGTAGAAGCGCTTGGTGACCCGCTCCACATCGAAGCCCGCGCTGCACCCGTCCCGCCACATCCACGATGGTGCAGGCTGTTCCTTCTTCCTCCAGGCTGAAGGCGATCGCCTGCAGCTTCTGGATCAGCGCCTCGCCGGTCTGGCCGCGGTAGAAGGTCTGCTCGCGGGCCGCGGTCGGCTTGCCCGGTCTCGCGCTTCACCCACTGCCAGACCTGCTGTGTGCTGGCCGCGTCGGTGTAGATGATCAGGTGCTCGTTGACCGACTTCGCCACCTGCGTCTCGATCTTGCGCGCGCAGGGGATAAGGTGGGATGCGGCCATCGGGCGCTGGGGCGCAGCGAAACGCGACCAGGCCGCGCTTGTGCGCGATGGCCTGCAAGTGGAAGTCCTGGCCGTCGACGGGCATCGACCAGTTCCTGGCGGTGCTGGTCCCAGCCCAGCTCCTCGATGAAGAGGGTGTGGAGGTCGAAGTCCTTCAGGTAACGACGAGCGCGAGCAACGTCAAGCAGCATGGTTTTCCTTCCGACGTGCTAGTGACCCTTTGCCAACATACCAAAGTGCTTAAGCGCGGCTGTGATGTCAGCTTGCTTGCCGGGGGGGCATGGATACGCTCTAGTTCCCCCTCGATTCGGAGCCGGCTTGATGGGGAGCCGTTTAACTCTTTGACATGGGCGATCCAGCAGGTCTTGGGGACATAGCCGTATTGCTCACTGACGTACTCTCGGATTTGACGGTAGGTAGCCATATTCCTCCTTAATTGGGCAACAAGCCCAGCGAGCAGATGATCTGCGGCTCCTGGGCCTGGCGCTCATCTTCGACCAGGCACAGGCGGTCCTCTTCGCGCAACGCCACGACCAGCTCGGCCAGGTCTTCATCGCTGATGCCGGCGCGCAGCTGGCGGTTCAGCGTGTCGGTGGCCGCCTGGCGCAGCGGGTAGCGGTAGATGTCGTCAATCGCCTTGAGCAGCTCAGGCGTGTCGAAGAGCGTGCCCTTGATCCGTTCCGCGTACCCCTTGAGCCGCGTGAAGGTGCGGAAGCGCGCACCGGACGGCCGGCCCAACTGCCCGCCCACCGACCGCTCTTCCGCGACGATCAGCTCGACGCCGCGCTTCACCAGGTCATGGTGGGCTTCATCGCGCGGCAGGGCCGGCGTGTCGGGCGCACACTCGGCCGCCTGCAGGATGGCGAACTGCGACTCGGTGACGCTGCCCCCGTTCCGATCCACCCAGACCAGGGCGTCGTTGCCCTCGCCCGTGCGCATGTAGACCAGCACTCCGGCGGGCGCGTTCGGGGCGGCGATATGCGGCTCGTGCCGAGTAGACGACCGGCGGCAGCGCCGGGATGACCCGCTGGAGGCTGGGATCGGCCGCGATCGCGTTCTTCCAGATCTGGTAGGCATAGGAGGCCAGGTCCACCTCGCCCTCGTCATCGCCGTCCAGGATGCCGGCCTTCTCGTTGTAGAGGTCGACGACGGCCTGATCGTTGCGGTCATCCTCGAAGAACGCCTCGTCCGTGCCGACGACCTCGGCGTTCTCGGTCAGCCGCTGCCGCACGCGGGCGCGCAGCCGGATGATGCGCTCCACGCCATCGGCCGGCAGGAACGAGTAGCAGAGGATCGTCTCGGCCCGCTGCCCGATGCGGTCCACGCGGCCGGCGCGCTGGATCAGCCGGATGATCGCCCACGGCAGGTCGTAGTTGACCACGATCCAGGCGTCCTGCAGGTTCTGGCCTTCGCTCAGGACATCGGTGGCGACCAGCACCCGCAGCTCGTCGGCGGGCCGCACCTGGTCGCGCTTCTCGTTGCTCACGGGGCTGAAGCGCCAGGCCGCGCCGGTGGGGTCCGGCGAGTCGCCGGTGACGCCCGCCAGCGCGGTCACGCCCGCGGCCGTGCAGCTGCGCCTCCAGATAACGCACCGTGTCGGCGAACTGCGTGAAGACCAGGACCTTGTCGTCGGGGTGGTCCACCGTGAGCAGCTTGTGCAGGGCGTTCAGCTTGGCATCGCGGGCCGGGTCCCAGTCGCCGCACGCGCACTGCTGCATCACATCCAGCAGGGCTCTGGCGTCGGCCGCCAGGTCTCGCTTCAGGTGTGCGTTGAACAGGTCGGGGCGCAGCCACTTGAAGCGGCGCTTGTAGAGGGCTGGCGTACTCGTCGTAGACCTGAGCGGCGCGGCTGCGGAACTCCGCCTCGGTGCGCAGACTGCGGCCGTCTCGATGTCGGAGCTGGTGCCTTCTTCCTCGCCCTCGTCGTCGAAGGCATCCATCACGTCGCCGATGTCCTCGTCCTCATCGTGGACGCGGCTATCCAGCAGCGCCGCGTCCTGCGTGCCGATGGGCAGCGGCAGGCCGTTCTCGATGGCGTGCAGGAAGACGTAGTTGCGCAGGATGTGGCGCTCGACCGACTGGATGAAGGCCTGCCCGCTGCTCTCCAGCCGCTTGAACAGGTTGGTGCGGCAGAAGCCCATCAGCCGCTTGCCCGCGCGGGACAGGTCGTCCAACTGCTTGCTTCTCGGCCGGCGTCGGCGGCGTGCTGGGCCGGGTCGCCGACGTAGTTGCCCAGGCCGTAGCGCGGCAGGCGCAGGCCGTTGATCGTGTCCACCACGAGCGGGGCATACAGCCGGGCGTACTGGTCGTTCGGATCGTCGTCCGCAATGGCGAACTTGACCGTCTTCGGCTCGCGGTCGGGGAAGTACGACCGCGTGCCGTCCTCGAACGTCAGGTACTTGCGCCCCGTGTCCGGGTCGGTCTGCGCGTAGTTGTCCTGGATGAAGCTGCGCGTGCGCCGCACCATGTACAGGCGCATCAGCTCGCGCCAGTCGTCGGGATAGTCGCTCTTCTCGAAGGCGGCCAGCGAGCGGGGCGAACACTGGTGCCGGCGGATGAACTCCGTCTCGCCGATCTCGCGCAGCAGCCGCTCCGGCCGGATGCCCAGGTTCTTGTCTTCGGGCACGAACAGGCGCAGCTGGCTGGAGAGGTCGAGGTAGGTCTTGTTGTAGGGCGTGGCCGACAGCAGGATGCAGCTGCTCTCGTTCTTCTGGATGTACTCCTGGATGGCCCGGTAGCGCTTGCCCTCGCGGTTGCGCAGGTTGTGGCTTTCGTCGATGACCACCAGCCGGTAGCGGCGCAGGTCGGGCAGCTCCTGCAGCACCCGGCTGATCGAGAGCACCCTGGCGCGCAGGCGGTACTGATCGCGATAGTCCTCCCACATCTTGACCAGGTTCTTCGGGCAGATGATCAGCGTCTCCAGGCCGTAGTCATCCTCGAAGATGCGCGCCAGCGCCGTCGCCATCAGCGTCTTGCCCAGGCCGACCACGTCGCCGATCAGCACGCCGCCGCGCTTGTTCAGGTGATGCGCCGCGATCTTGACCGCCGCGGTCTGGAACTCGAACAGCCGGTTGCCGAAGTCGGCTGGGATGCGGAACTCGGACAGCCCGGCGCGCGCTTCCTGCGACAGGTGGTAGGCCATCTTGAGGTAGATGTGGTACGGCGGAATCAGCTCCTCCCGCGCCCAGCTCTCCTCGATGATCTGCACCAGCTCATCGGAGATGTCCACGCACCAGCGGTCGTTCCAGCGATCCTCGAACCACTGGCGAGCTTGTGGCCGGCGTCGGGATCGAGCACATCGACGTTCAGTTCGCCCTGCTTGGAGAGGCCGGCCAGGGTCAGGTTGCTGCTGCCGAGGTAGCCGATGATCGGATTGATGGGATCGGGGCGATAGAGCAGGTAGAGCTTGGCGTGGAGGGAGTGGCGCAGGAAGAGCTTGACGACCACCTTCTTGGCTCGGATTTGGGCGGCCAGCCGGCGCAGACCAGCCTCGTCCTCATTGGTCGGCGCGCCGATGGTCAACTGCTGGCGAAACTCCTCCGCCAGCTTCTTCTTCAGGCGCAGCGCCGTCTGGTTGTCGATGCCCGGCTCATCGTCTGCCAGGCTCAGCACCGCGCGCAACTCGTCTTGGGGCGCTTGCTGCATGCCGACCAGCAGACGACACGTGTGCCCATCGCCGCCCGGCCACGGCTCGACCAGCGGCGCTAGCTCTCGCCAGCCTCGCAGATTGAAGTACCCTACGCAGAAGTCGGCCCGGGTCGCGAGTTGGATCGTTTCCTGAAGAGCCGGTAGAAGATGTTGTTCGATGTTGTCGATAATGCGCGGCATGCTGCAGGCCTCGAAATACCAAGGTCAAATAAGGCAGAAAGCCGCCCGCGGTTTGACCCAAGGCGGCCTTCAGAGTAGGATCTTTCTGTCAGGGCACCCCTTGCTCTGGTCGGCCCCGGTGGTGTCGTCTGTTGACGTCCAGACTGCCGGGGCTTTAGTTTTCTATCGATGTTACGCTCTGGGGACTGAGTATAGCACAGGCGCGCATTGTGCCGCAAGGTGCAAAACTCAACGGAGATGGCAACGAGGACCAAACCAATGAGGTCTTCATCGATGAAAAACGAGAGGTTGCAGTTACTTTCCTAACAGCAAAGAAATGGAATTCCGCCGCTTCGACTGATTCACCCGGGACATCTTCACCTATACCGGGTCCGTTCCAGTGGTTTGTACTACTTTTTGTACAAGTTCTGGTCGGGGCTCATGAGCGGTGAATTCGCGTATGATGGCATCAGATCGGCGAAACGATACACAGGCCGATCGCAGGAGGAAAAATGCAGTTCAAGTCCCGGTTCGTTCGTGGTCTTCCGCGTCTCGCGCTGTTGGCCGGCCTTCTCTTGCCGCTCAAGCCGGCGCCCCCGGCACTTCATGGAGGGGCAGCTCGCCCCCGTCTCCGGCGAGTTGATGGCATCGAAGGACTGCACGGCCTAACTCACGGCCGTGCAGTCCTGAGCGACACGACCCACGTGCGGACGGCCTGCATGACCCGTGCAGGCCGTCCGCACGTGTTATGGCACGGATGCCGGCGGTAAAGCCCGCACATACTCCAGGGCCATGAAGCTGGGCGTTTCCACATCGCCCTCCGCGGTGTTGACAAGCGCCGCCACCAGGACCTTGGTGCCCTGGATGCCCGCAAAGAAGGCGTGATAGGCTTCAGCGTCACCTCCCATGCCGAAGCTGCCCGGCGGCAGGCTCTCCGATCGTTGCCCCGCCGAGGCCCCAGAGCAGCCCGCTTCCGGCTTCCTTTGCCAGGGGCGTCGCCATCTCAGCCAGCGTCTCTTTCGATACCAGCACGCCGTCGAAGAGCGCGCCGGCAAAGGTCAACAGGTCCGAAACGCTGCTCACAACGCCGCCGTTCGCCCAGGCCGTAGAGGTGCTCGGATAATTCGGCACTTCCAGGACGCTGATGTAGCCTTTCGCGGTCTTGAAATAGCCCAGCACCAGGGTCTCCCGAATGCCCTTGTCGCTCACGAAGGCAGTGTGCTTGAGATGTAAGGGTTCGATGATGCGCGACCGCACCGCCTGCTCCCAGCTGTTTCCCGTGATCTCTTCGATGATCATTCCCAACACGAAGTAATTGGTGTCTGCATAGTGGGCGTTTTTTGTGCCGGGTTTATCCACAGGACCCAGCCGGTTGGCTTCGGCCACCGCGTCCATCGGCGGGAATTCATGAGACCACCTGGGATCGTTCTCCGTTGTGATGAAGTCGGCCAGCCCACTCGTGTGGGAAAGCAACATGCGTACGGTGATCTTGTCTCCATTGGGCTGGTCCGGGAACCACCTGTCGATCGTGTCATCCAGGGAGAGCTTGCCCTCCTTCACCAGCTGCATAATGACCACGGCCGTATAGGTCTTGGTGACACTCGCCAGCATGGAGACCGTATCGGGGGTCCACAGGGTTTTCTTTTCGGGATCGATAGTGCCGGAAACCCCGCTGACGACCGTGCCATCCGCCAGGCGGACGGCCATGGCCATGCCCAGGATGCCTTGCTTCTGCACCTGGTCGTCGAGGAGCCCTTGCAGGGCTTCACCCACATTGCCCTGCGAAGGAGCGGCATTGGACGGCGCCGGCGCCTGAGCGGTCTGTGGTTGAGAACGCGCATACTCCAGAGCCATCAGGCTGGGGCCGATGACATCGCCCTCGTCGGTGTTGACGAGCGCCGCCACCACGTACTGGGTGTCCTGGATGCCGGCGAAGAAGGCGTGATAGCCCGGGATGTCACCGCCCATGCCGAAGGAGCCGGGAATCGTCTCGAGCGATGCGCCGCCCAGGCCCCAGACCAACCCGCTTTCGACTTCCTTTTCCACAGGCGTCGCCATCTCGGCCAGCGTCTTTTTGGATACGAGCCCGCCGTCGAAGAGCGCGGTGGCAAAGGTCATCAAGTCCGAGAGCGTGCTCACGACCGCGCCGGCCGCCCAGGAAGTCGAGAGGTGCGGATAGTTCGGGATGTCCAGCGAGCTGATGTAGCCATTCGGCGTCTTGGCGTAGCCCATCACCATGGCGTCCGCCCCGACACCCTTTTCGCTCAGGAAGGTGGTGTGCTGAAGATGGAGGGGTTCGATGATGCGCGAGCGAACCGCCTGCTCCCAGCTCGTTCCGGTGATCGTTTCGATGATCAATCCGAGCACGAATGTAATCCGGTGTTTGAGTAGTGAGCAGACTTGCCCGGCTGGTCGACAGCACCCATGCCGGTTGGCCTCGGCCACCAGGTCGCAGCGGCGCCCACGCGTGACCCCATTTGGGATCCATGTGGTTGTTGGCGTTGATGTAGTTGGCCAGCCCGCTGGTGTGGGAAAGCAACATGCGCACGGTGATCTTGTCTCCATTGGGCTGGTCCGGGAACCACTTGTCGATCGTGTCGTCCAGGGACAGCTTCCCCTCCTGAACGAGTTGCATGATGACCACGGCTGTAAACGACTTGGTGACGCTGCCAACTGCGGTAACCGTGTCGGGGGTCCACTGGTTTTTCTTTTCAGGTTCGAGATAGCCGGAACTCCTCCAGACGACGGTGCCATCTGCCAGCCGGACGGCCATGGCCATGCCCAGGATGCCTTGCTTCTTCACCTGGTCGTCGAGGAGCCCTTGCAGGGCCGCACCGGCCACGGCCTGTTCAGCAGGTAACGGGTACCGGCATCGTGTATCCCGGCACCAGCACCTCCAGGACGCGCGGCATGAGCTGGCTAAAGCCGGATGCCGCATCGTTCATGTTCACAGCCCCCGAGATCGTGATTTGCTGCTTCGGAAAGTGGAAGACAAAACTCGAATAGCCGCCCTCGGTGTCACCGCTGTGGCCGATCGCCGCCAGATCCGGCCCAAAAGAAGCCTTCTGCAGGCCAAGTCCGTAATCGGTCAGGATCACGCTCATGGGGTGGTTCGGCGCGAACTTGACCCAATGTGAGCATTTGGTCCAGCGTCCCGGCCTTCTTGAAGAGCTTGCCGGCCATCAGGGCATCCATGAAGCGGGCCAGGTCCGGGGCATTCGTGATCAGCGACTGCCCGCCGGCCGCGCCCACGACCGACGCGGTGACCAGCTCGGTGGCGTCGAAGGGTCCGTTGCCGAAGTCGGCGTAGCCGTGCACGTGATCGCCTGGGACGGTGCGATTCCTCGGGCGCGGGCAGGAAGGTGTCCTTCAGTCCGAGAGGCTCGAAGATGCGCCGGCGCAGCTCCTCGCGCCACGTCCGGCCGGTGGCCTTGTCGATGATCATGCCCAGCAAGAGATAGTCCGTGTTTGAGTAGTACTGCGCCGCGCCGGGCGCGAACATCGGCTTCTGGGCCGCGGCGAAGTCGAGGAGCTCCTCGACCTGTCCACACCTTTGTCAGGATGGGCGATGAGCTGGGGTCCCGCCGTCGTCCATGAAGTCGGCCAGCCCGCTGGTGTGGTTTAGCAACATGCGGACGGTTATCCGGTCGGCATACGGGAACTTGCCGGTGACCTCGGCGGGCAGCAGCGCGGTGATCGGGTCATCCAGGCCGAAGCGCCCCTCCTCGACCAACTGCAGCACCACGGCCGAGATGAAGGGCTTGGTCAGGCTGCCCGCGCGGAACCGGTCGTTCGGCCGCATGGGGGTCTTGGTTTCCACGACGCCGAGGCCGGCCGCGCCGCTCCAGTCGCCCAGACCGGGCGCGCGCACGTACAGGAGCGCGCCGGGCCACTTGGTGTCGGGGCTGGCCACTGCGGCCTCAAGGGCCGCCTGCAGCTTCTTCCCGAGCTCCTGGTTCAAGAGCTTTGGAGCGGCAACTGCTGAGGCGGGTTGGTCCTGCCCCTGCTGGGGCTGCGGCGCTGTCGTCGCGGCTGCCCCAGCTTCTTCCAGAGTTATCATGCCGACACCGACCTTAAGGTCGACCTGCAACGTCACCTTAGACGAGCCATAGGCAGCGTTGGTATACGCGCCTCCATCGTTCGTCAGCCCTGCGGCCCGAACCGTATGCGGTCCGTCCTCGACCTTGATCCGGGCGCCAACGTCCCTGGGCAGCCGCAACGTGATGTCAGCTGCGCCGGCATCGACGGTAGCGTCCAGGTTACGCGCCCAGTCGCCGCTCAGGTCGATGGTGTATTGGCCCGCGCCCAGGTTGACGTCGAGCCCGGTCAACGACAGGCCGGTCAGTTGCAGATCGCTGACCCCAGCGCCCACATCCACACTCAGATCCATGGGCACTCCGTCGTAGAGGCGCAGGTTCCACTCGTTGCGGAAGTTCGTCACGCTTCGCACGTTTGGGAAGCCGCTCGTCTCGGGCTGCCGAACGACGAGCGTGCCATTCGTGTACTGCACCTCTGGCTTGAGTTTGGCGACGTTGTAGGCGAAGTCGGCCTCCAGCAGCTTTTCCGCGCCACCTTTCACCTTCAGCTCGCCAGCGCCCATGTCGAGCTCGACACGCACCGATTTGGCGTCTCCCAGCTCGACCGAGCGGGACTCGGTCTGCAACGCGCCCACGATGACCTCGGGAGCGCAGCCCGCGAGCAGCAGCCCGCCAAGAAGCACGAGGGCGAGCGAAGCAGCCTTCCACAACCCGACGTTTCGCTTGTTCATTTCCAACTCCTCCGGTCGTATTAGCCGACCAATTCTGCCGGTCACCAACCCCGGGCTGACAGCACTCACGTGGATTGGATGATCTGAAATTGCTGGATCGTTATGCCCAGCCCGTGCAGCCTGCGCACCAGCCCGACGATGCCCGCTTGATCGGTGTTCACATCGAGCACGGTGACTTCGTCCAACTGTCTGGCCTCATCGACGATGATCTCCGCCGAACCGCCGAAGCCTTGCAGCCACTCCACGTCGACTCGGCCACGGATCTCAATCCGGTAATGTGTCGTTGGATCGAAGATGGGTTTTGCTTCATTCATGGCTTGCCGCGTTCCTCCCATCCCCTCATCTGGTTTCACTTTCGATAGCAGTCTATCGGAGCAGACAAAAAAAGGAACCACATAACCATGTGGTTCCTCGAGAGATAAATATGTGGTTTTTTCCGTCGCCGTCAGATAAAATTCATCTCGCGGGCTGTCTCGATCGCCTGCGCCCGCTTGTTGACCTGCAGCTTACTGTAGATGTTCTTGACGTGAAACTGGACCGTGTTCAGGCTGAGGAAGAGCTGCTGGCCGATCGCTTCATACGTCAGCCCCCTGGCCAGGCAACGCAGTACTTCGAGCTCGCGCTCGCTCAACAGCGTCTCGTGCCTGCCTCCGGTTTCGGGTCGCACCGGTTCGCAGGTCATCGCTTCCGTGAGACGGTCGGCATATGCCATAAGGGTTTCGTGTGCCAGCCGGGGCCTGAGCTCGGCCAGCAGGGCTTTTAGGAGGTCGCATTCATCCACAAAGATGCGGAAAAGCCCCGTGGGTGCGGCTGTGGTCAACGCCGCCTCGAGCATTTTCAGCGCTTCATGCTTCTTCCCCGCAGCCTGGTAGAGCAAGGCCCTGGCGATGGCGATTTCCACGACCGGGCCGGTGAAATCATGGGCCGCGGCGAAATCGTGCTGGCGCTCCAGGTAAGCATGAACGTCCTGCAGCGGGGTTGCGCCGGGCTGCCCTTTTGCCAGGCGCGCCAGCACATGGGCTGCGCGGAGATAGCTCTCGAAGTGGGCCATGCTCATGGGGACCACGCTGTGGATCACGGCCAGCTTGCCGTACTCGATCCCTGACTGGGCCAACCAGGCCCGGGCATCCTTCGACACGTTCGGATCGGTGGGCCAATGACGCATCAACAGGTGGTGGCGCAAAGCCTGGGCATAGAGCGCGCCTTCGGGCCAGGCCTCTTCGAGGGTCTTCACCGCTTCCAGCATGGCCGGCCGGTCCCCCTGGATGGCGCGCAAGCGGGCCAGCGCGGTATAGCCGGTATAGTGCGCCTCATAGTCCCCGGTCCAGCGGATCAAATCGAGCCCTTCCAGCAAGACCGGTTCGGCTTCTGCCAGGCAGTTGTATTCCAGGAGGATGCTGCCCTTCAGGATGCTAAGCCCCCCGATCGGCGGGAAATGCTGACCGGCCCGGATTTTGTGGAAGCGTTCGATGTAGGCGTCACATAGGTGCAGGGCTTCGTTCAAGCGTCCCGCCAGCAGGGCGATCAGGACCAGGTTGATCGGCCCGTAGATGGCGGCGTAGAGATTGCCTCCGGCCAAACCGTCCTCCAGGGTTTGTCTGTAGGCGAGCTCGGCAGCCTGAGTATCCGCCAGCACCAGGTAACCGTAGCCGATGTTCAGGCCGTTGACGCTGCGAATCGCCCTTTCCCCCTCCGGCAAGAGCCGCAGGGCTTCCCGGGAGAGAGCGATCAGCGGTTCCGGTCTTTCGCCGATCAGCGCGGGCGATCGCAGCAAATAAGCCCGAATGGTGGCCGCGTGTCCGGCGACCAGGGCGCGCAGCGCTTCCCCCGCGTTCACCATCTCCAGGGCACGGTCCGCGGCCTGTAGCGCCCGGTCCACCTCGTCCCTGCGCGTGCCGCGTTTCATCAGGACCAACGCCCAGGCCTTGTAGATGCACAACATGGGGGCAGCCTGCTCGACCGCCTCAGGCAGCCTGTCGAACCAGCTCAGGACCACGGTGACCCGACCTTGATACAACTCCAGGAGGGCGTTTCGCTCGATCAGGTCCGCGGCTCGGGTCAGATCGCTGTCCTGCAGCGCGTGATCGATTGCGGTGTGGATTTGTCCATGTTCCTCGTACCAGCGGCTGGCGCGGCGGTGAAGCACGGGGATGAGCCCGGGCTGGGAGCGGGACAACTGGTTGCGCAGCAAGTCGGAGAAAAGATGGTGATAGCGGTACCAATGGCGTTCTTCGTCCAGGGGGATGAGGAAGAGGTTCGCGGCGTCCAGCTTGGCCAACAGCGTGCCGCTATCAGTCCGCCCGGTGAGCGCGTCGCACAGCGGCCCGCTGAGGCGATTGAGAACCGCGGTTTGCAGCAGGAACGCGCGGGTATCTTCGGGCTGCTGCCGGATCACCTCGTCGGTCAGGTAGTCCAATATGTGGCGGTTGCTGCCGGAGAAATCGGCGATGAAAGACGGCAGGTCGGCCCGTTTTTGCATCGACAGCGCGGCAAGTTGCAGGCCCACCGCCCAGCCTTCGGTGCGATCCTCCAAGGCAGCGACATCCTGCTCGGAAAGCGTCAATCCCATGACGCTCCCCAGGAACGCTTTGGTCTCTCCCCGGGTAAAGCGCAGATCCCCGGCGCGGATTTCGGTGAGCCGGTCCTGGGCTCTTAGCCGCGACAAGGGCAGGTCGGGGTCTTCGCGTGTCGTGAGCACCAGGTGGAGCTGCGGAGGCAGGTGATCGAGCAAGAATCCCATCACCTGCAGAACAGGGGGGTTATGGAGCAGGTGAAAATCGTCCAGCACCAGGATGAGCGGATCTGTTCGGGCGGCAATCTCGTTGAGCAAGCCCGCCAGCACCTTCTCAATGGCAGGAAGCTGTGGCGCCTGCAGGACGCCGAGCACCGATCCCCCGATTTCCTCGTCTGCCCCCTGGAATGCGGCTGCCAGGTGAGCCAGAAAGCGCGTCAGCTCGTTGTCGGCCTCGTCCAGGGACAGCCATGCCGCCGGAAGGCCGTTCTGGTTGAGCCAGTCGACCACCAGGGTGGTCTTGCCGAATCCCGCCGGCGCCGAGACCAGGGTCAGCTTGCGTTTTGCGGTCGGTCCCTCATTCAATAATTCGATCAGGCGGGGGCGTGGCACCAGGTTGGGACGGAGCGGAGGGATGAATAGTTTGGAGGTTAACAGTTTTATGGCCATAGGGAGCCCCCAACCAAATTGGTTCGCATCGCCGGCTGGACAGGAATTGGCCTCACTATACGTTAAAGCACACATTACTTCAAAAGTGTAGGTGAGATTACTGTTCAGCAATGGCCATGTAGTGGCAAAGGAGGCTTGCGTATCAATACGACAGTGCTGTCCCGTGTCCCCTGCAAACAGCATTGCCCCTTACGACGAAGACGTGTGCGTTGTGTTACATTAGCGCGCGTTGCATGTGCCGCGCTTCCTGCGGATCGATACGGTGATTGAGAAAACAAGGACAGGCAAGGTGCGGAGGATTGACATGACGAGGGCATCTGATGACTCGTGGATGACCGGCGCCGCGTATGAAGCATACATGGGCCGTTGGAGCCGCCAGCTTGCGCGGGTATTTGTCGAATGGCTGCATCCGAAATCCTTCGCTCACTGGCTTGAGATCGGATGCGGTACAGGAGCGCTCACGTCCGCGATCTGCGATCTCTGCGAGCCAGCATCGGTTGTCGCCTGCGATCCGTCAGAGCCGTTCGTCGAGCACGCTCGGAGAAATCTTCCGGACGCCCGCGTATCGTTTGTTGTTGCCGGAGCCGACGCCCTTCCAAGCCGAGACGACGGATTCGACGCCGTCGTTGCAGGGCTCGTCCTGAACTTCCTGCCGGAGCCGGGACATGCAGTGGCGTCGATCCGCGAGCGCCTTCGTCCGGGAGGCACCGCCGGCGCTTACGTCTGGGATTACGCGGAAGGCATGGAGTTTCTGCGGTACTTCTGGGAAGAAGCGGTCGCCCTAGACCCGCGCGCAGCCGCCCTCGACGAAAGCCGGCGTTTCTCGCTCGCTCAGGCGCCGGCCCTGGTTTCACTCTTTCGCGCGGCTGGGCTTGCGCAAGTGGAAACTGCCCTGCTGGATATTCCGGCCGACTTCGAAGACTTCGATGACTTCTGGAAGCCGTTTCTCCGCGGGACTGGGCCGGCGCCAGGCTACGTTATGTCGCTGGATCTGGCAAGCCGCGAGTTGCTGAGAGAGCGGCTCAGGCAGCGCCTGCTCCCCGGAAGCGACGGGCGCATTCAACTTCGGGCGCGCGCGTGGGCGGTGCGTGGCCTCTCGAACTGACGATCGTGATGATCGACTGCTTTCTTCCCTGTCCCGGTACAAAGCGTCACTGAGAACCGCCGCCCGGACGTTGACGTCCGGGCGGTCTGGTCAATGGGGGCCCATCAGGCCTGGCTCCCTAAACTCCTCCCCGATCTGCCACTCCTCCAGCGCGGCCGGAGAGACCGCCATGCCCGACAGGAAGCTGACCGACTGATAGAAATACGACTGCCCGTATGAGTCCGGGCCATCGAACACCCAGATAAGCCAGCCATATGGTTTGCCAAAGACCGCATCCCCCCACAGGCTTGTTGCGGTGAAGCTGCCAACGTTCCCCAGATCCGGGGTATACCAGTAAGCGTCCGTGTCCAAATCCGTAAACACAATGCGATAGGTATCTCCTGCGATGCCTCGCTGTTGCCAGGTGAAGGTGACCGGCAGGGCTTCCGCTGCACCGGCTGGCGGCGACAGCAAGGAGACATTCGCGATATCGAAGTCGCCGCCGGCCATTGTGCTGCCGCTCGTATACGCGGTGATACTTGGAGTCAGCCAGAACGCGACCCACAAAGGATTGTTGGGGGACCGGAAGCGCACCCAGTACTCCTGTCCGGAGCCCAGGCTCGCGGCTCCCATGAAGCGATAATGCCCCGCGCTATCGGTGGTGGTCGTCGCTAAGGTGGTAGTCTCCGACCCATCGTAGAAGCGCAGCTGCAACTCGATGCCTGATGCGGCCGCTCCCTGGTAGGTAACGCGACCGTTGATGCCGTCGTTCGACGGTGCCGCGGTGGCGGTCGCGGTGCGGTCGCGGTTGCAGTCGCGGTAGGAGTGCTGGCGGGCGTCCTCGTCGGCGGCGCCTGCGGAGCGGCTGACGAACCATTCAACACCAGCGGCAGGTAGACCCTTCTCGCGCCCGCAATGCGGGTGGCGGTCGGCGTGGGGGAAGCCGTCGCCGTAGGGGTGGCGGTCGGCGGGGGAGACGATGGGACCCGCCCCCAGGCAGGACGACCGGCATCGTCGGCGAGTTTGTGCAGGCCCGAGCCGTCGCGGTTCACGATCCACAGGCTGCTCGTCGGATCCCACACCTCCGCCACCCACTCGAAGACGATCTGCCGGCCGTCGGGCGAGATGCTGAGCCCGCGGGCGACCTGGTCGTCGGGGAGGTGCGTCACCTGGGTGATCTTTTGCGTCGCGAAGTTGTACTCGAAGATGTTGGTGAAGGTCCCAGGTCGACGGAGCGCTTGGTGAAGAGGAAACCGGACGCGTCGGGCAGCCATTCGATGTCGTACACCTCCTCGGCGCCGTAGTAGGCGTTGATGGGCACCAGCATCGTGCCACCGGATGGGTCGGCCGCGGTGTTCAGGTAGATCCCCGCGACGTCCAGGTAGATCGCGTCGTCCTTCGAGGCATAGAGATACTGATCGCTGTGCGCGGCAGTCGGGCTCCAGGCGACCAGGGTGGGCACTGCGTGCTGGACCACCGGGAGCGGCTGGCCGGTGGATGCCGTAGGGCGGGACTGGCGGGGATCTGCTTGATGCTGGAGAAGCTCCGCATGCCGTAGGCGAGCGCCGAGCCGTCGGCCTTCCAGGAGACCTTGCCGGCGCCGAACATGAGGGCGCCGGCCCCCGGTATGGTGAGGCTTCCTCCGAACACCGTCTGATCCGGCTGGACGTCCGCGTAGGGCGGATACCCCTGCACACGGTCCTGCCCTGGGGCCGAGGTACATGCCGACTGCGGGCTGCAGAACGCCCGGCCCGAGATCGGCGACGTTGTCGAATCTCATCCTGCCGCTGCTCGGACAAACTTGACGCCCGGCGCGCCCTGCACGTAGACCTCTGCCAGGGGACCTGCGGAGTTGTTGACGTCTACCTCCACCGAGCCCTTTGGCAGGCCGGCGAGCGCGGCGCAGGCCGGCGAATTGGTGACGCGCCGGTAGCCCGCGCCGTCGTAGCCGATGGCGTAGACGTCACTCTCGTACAGGAGCACGCCTCCTCGTGCTCGCTGGAGAAAGCGAGCTCGCGGCCGTCGGGCCGCCAGGCGAGATCGTACGCCGGATAGGGGGCGAGCGGCTCGGGAGCGGTCCACAGCACACGGTCGCCGGTGCCGTCAGGCGAGATGACGTGGATGTCGTACGTCGAGCGCTGCACGTAGGCGATGGTCCCCGAGCCGCCGGCGGATGCAACGGTTTCCGGGTTGCCCTCGAAGCCAGGTGGATCGATGGGCACCGCGAAGGTGGGCAATGCGTTCATTGCCGCGAGCAGGCCGATAACAACGGCCAGCGCCGCGAGGTGCGCCGGCCGGCGCAGGGAGCCAAATGGCGAGTGTCTACCTCTCTGGGTGAACATCTGAATCCTCCTGGGTGCAAGATCGATTTCGATCATAAAGGAAAATCGGCCGCAGTGGACTCGACAAGAAGTTGTACAAGAAGTGATACAAACGCGGGATGCCTTTCGAAGTACGGACGGGCGGTGTATAATCGGTCCATGTCTGCGCCGATTTTAGCCACCAAGCTGTATATCCCCCCGCATCGATCGAACGTTGTCCTCCGCCCCCGCCTGATCGGGCGGCTCAACGAGGGCCTCCGCCAAAGCCATGGCTTTGGACGCAAGCTGACCCTCATCTCTGCCCCCGCCGGCTTCGGCAAAACCACGCTGGTCAGCAGTTGGTTGGCTGGCTTGCCGACGAGGGCAGCGAGTCAGGAAGAAAACGCGAATCCAAAATCCAAAATCCAAAATCCAGTGGCCTGGCTTTCGCTGGACAAAGACGATAATGATCTGACGCGTTTTCTGGCGTATTTCATCGCGGCCTTGCAGACCATCGCGCCCACGGTTGGAGAAGCGACGTTGGGCGCGCTCGCAGTCGTCGCAGCCGCCGCCGACCGAATTGCTTCTGACGACCCTGCTCAATGAAATGGCCGCCATCCCGGACCATTTCGTCCTCGTCCTTGACGATTACCACGTGATTGAACCTGAACCGGTTGACGCGGTCGACCGTAACTGTCGACGACGCGCTCGCCTTTCTGCTCGACCACCTGCCGCCCCAGATGCACCTGGTCATCACCACCCGTGAAGACCCCCAGCTACCCCTGGCCCGGTACCGCGCCCGGGGCCAACTGACCGAGCTGCGCGCCGCCGACTTGCGTTTCACCCCCGCCGAAGCCGCCGAATTTCTCAACCAGGTGATGGGCCTCGAATCTCTCCGCGGAAGACATCGCGGCCCTGGAAGCCCGCACCGAAGGCTGGATTGCCGGCCTGCAATTGGCCGCCCTGGCATGCAGCCTTGCCATGCAGGGGCGATCAGACACCGCCCGTTTTATCCAGGCTTTCACCGGCAGCCACCGTTTTGTGCTGGACTACCTGGCCGAAGAGGTGCTTCATCGCCAGCCCGAACGGGTGCGCTAGCTTCTTGCTGCAAACCGCTATTCTCGACCGGTTAAGCGGCCCTCTGTGCGATGCCGTCACCGGGCGAGACGATGGCAGAGAGATGCTGGATGCCCTGGAGCGCGGCAACCTGTTCGTCGTGCCGCTCGATGACAAGCGCCAGTGGTATCGTTATCACCACCTCTTCGCCGATGTTTTGCAGTCGCGCTTGATGGAGGAGCAGCCTGATCAGGTACCTGGCCTGCACCGGCGGGCAAGCGAGTGGTACGAGCAGAACGGTCTGCCATCCGATGCGATCCGCCATGCGCTTGGCCGCCGAGGATTTCGAGCGCGCGGCGGGCCTGATCGAACTGGCCTGGTCAGCCATGGACGTCAACATGCAATCCGCCACGTGGCTCGGTTGGGCAAGGGCATTGCCGGACGAGCTGATCCGTGCCCGGCCTGTGCTCAGCGTTGGCTATGCCTGGGCGCTACTGGATGGCGGTGAGATGGAGACCTGCGAGGCTCGGTTGCGGGACGCCGAACGGTGGCTGGACACGCCAGCGGACGCGGAAGAGGCCGGAACGCCATCGAACGAGATGGTCGTCGTGGACGAAGAACAATTTCGGTCGCTGCCCGCGACGATCGCCACCGCCCGAGCCTACCGCGCCCTGGCCCTCGGCGATGTACCCGGCGCCGTGAAGAACGCGCGGCAGGCGCTCCAACTCACACCGGAGGAAGACTATATCAGGCACGTGCAGGCAACCTCGCTCCTGGGGATTGCCCAGTATGCGAGCGGAGACCTGGAGGCAGCCGACCAGTCCCTGGCCGATTTCCTGGCGAATCTGTGGAAAGCGGACGACATCCTGACCGCAATCGGCATCACATTTGTCCTGGCCGACATCAGGACGGCACGAGGCCGTCTCCACGAGGCAGTCCGCACCTACCAGCAGGCATTGCAGCTCGCGGCCAGTCAGGGCGAGCCACTGCCCGTGGGGACGGCGGACCTGTACCGGGGAATCAGTGAGCTTTACTGCGAACGGGGCGACCTGGAAGCCGCCGCACAACACTTGTTAACAGGCAAGAAGCTGAGCGAGCAAGCAGCACTCACCGGTTGGCAGCATCGCCTGTGCGTCGCCGAGGCTCGCATAAAGGAGGCCCAGGGAGACCTGGATGGCGCTCTCGAGCTGCTGGACGAGGCGGAGCGCCTGTATGTCAGGAGTCCACTGCCCGATGTGCGTCCCATCGCGGCACTGAGGGCACGGATTTGGGTTGCGCAGGGCAGGCTGACCGAAGCATTGGCCTGGACACGTCAGCGGGGCCTATCCATTGACGACGACCTCAGCTACTTGCGTGAGTTCGAGCACCTCGTGTTAGCCAGGGTACTTATCGCCCGGTATCAGCGCGAGCGGGTAAATGGAGCCATTCACGAGGCCCTGGGCCTCCTGGAGCGCCTCTTGCGTGCGGCGGAAGAAGGTGGGCGGACGGGAAGCGTGATCGAGATCCTGGTGCTTCAAGCGCTTGCTCACGAGGCAGAAGGCAACCTGGCTCCTGCCCTCGCGGCGTTGGAGCGGGCGCTGACCCTGGCGGAGCCGGAGGGCTATGTCCGCATCTTCGTGAACGAGGGCGCGGCCCATGGCGCGGCTGCTGCAAGAGGCCGCGGTGCGCGGTATCGCCGCGAACTATGTGAGTCAATTACGGGCAGCTTACGGGCAGGTTGCAGGCAGAATGCCTGTCTCTCAGCCCTTGATCGAGCCATTGAGCGAACGTGAGATGGAAGTGCTCAGGCTGCTCAAAACCGAATTGAGCGGCCCGGAAATTGCCCGCGAGCTCATCGTGTCACTGAGCACCCTGCGCACCCACACCCAAAACATTTACACCAAGCTTGGCATGAACAATCGCCGGGCGGCCGTCCGCCGCGCTGAGGAACTCGATTTGCTGTAACGAACGGGCAATCACCGACCCGCGCCCTGGCAGGTGTGTCGAGCCATCTGCCGGGGCGCTTTTGTTTCCCCTGCAGCCTCCCGATCTATCGATCATCACACCGTTCATCACATGTGATGATGATGCCTCATCACATCATCCTGTATCTTTGGGTCGAAGAAAGAAATGAACGACATGAGAGATGCAGCATGAGTGAAACACACACATCAACTGAGGATCATGACCCGCCCATGCTTTACGAAATTCGCATCAAGGGGCACCTCGATGCGCGGTGGGCCGACTGGTTTGAAGGCCTGACCATGAGGCTGGAAGAGGGCGGCGACACACGATTGACCGGCCCGGTGGTTGACCAGGCCGCGCTGCATGGATTGCTTAGAAAGGTGCGTGATTTGGGCATGACATTGCTCTCAATCAATCAAAAGGAGAATACGAATGAATAACCTACAGAAGACGGGCGGCGTCGCCGCACTGATCCACGGAGCAGCCTATGCGGTAGCCATGGTATGGTTCCTTATCCTGCTTTCGCCCCTCTTGAACGCCGGTCCCCGCCAGCATATGGCTTTTGTCGCAGACAACCAGGCTATCATGTACGTGGGGATTCTGATCAGTTATTGGGTGCCCGGCGCCACGCTGGTTGTCATGGCGCTGGCGCTCTACGAACGGATGAAGAACGGTTCACCTGCATTGATGCAGATAGCAACCGTTTTCGGGTGTATCTGGGCCGCCCTGATCATTGGCAGCGGCAACCTCATGCTCTCTGACTTCGGCGTGGTTGCCAAACTCTACGGTAATAACCCGGTTCAGGCTGAGACCGTCTGGTTGGGGCTTGATGCTGTGGAAACCGGGCTGGTCAGCGGAAATGAGATTGTAGGCAGTGTGTGGGTTCTGCTGCTAAGCCTGGCCGCCTTGCGGACAAAAGGCGCTTCCCAGGGGGCTAAACTATCTTGGCGTGCCGCTCGGTGTGGTGGGCATCCTCACAGGTATCCTGGCTTTCATCCCGGCAGTCAAAGATATCATCATGGTTTTTGGGCTGGGTATGATCGTGTGGTCCGCATGGGTGGGCATCGTCATGTTGCGCGTTCGCCCAGGCGCGGCGGCGTAAGCCAGCAGCTAACCAGAAATGAATATGACTGCCATCAATCAAACAGGGAAGGATACAAAGATGAGAGCGATTGTATACACAAAATTCGGGCAGCCGGAAGTGCTTCAACTCAAAGAGGTGGAAAAACCCACGCCCAAAGATAATGAGGTGCTGATCAAGATATACGCGACAACAGTCGCAAAGGAAGACCCGGACATGAGAAGATCTCCCGGATTCAACGGTCTTCTGAAACCCAGAAACCCGATACTGGGGCAAGAACTGGCCGGGGAGATTGAAGCGATTGGCGGAAACGTGACCCGGTTCAGGCCAGGCGACCAGGTATTCGGCATGGGCATGTTCGGCGCGTATGCCGAATACAAATGTATGCCTGAAGACGGGGCGCTCACCCTAAAACCGGTCAATCTGAGCTATGTGGATGCGGCCAGCATTCCGAACGGGGCGTTGACCGCGCTGCCGTTCCTGAGAGATCAGGGCAATATCCAGGCGTGGACAAACCGTGCTGATCTATGGCGCTTCCGGATCGGTTGGCACTGCCGCGGTACAGCTTGCCAGGTGCTTCGGAGCCAAAGTCACCGGGGTATGCAGCACCGCCAATACGGAAATGGTGAAATCCCTGGGAGCCGAATCGGTCATTGATTACACCCAGGAGGATTTTACCCAAAACGGCAAGACCTATGACATTATCTTTGACACGGTAGGCAAGCGCTCGTTTGCGGAGTGCAAAGGATCGCTGACAAATGAAGGCATCTATCTTACGACGGTCCCGACGCCGGCAGTCATGCTTCAAGCGTTATGGCCTGCAAAGCGCGGCGGCAAGAGGGCAAAGTTTGCGGCCACGGGTTTGAGGCCGGCTCGTGAGAAGATCAAAGATCTCGTCTTCCTGACAGAGTTGATTGAGGCCGGGAAGTTCAGAGCGGTCATTGACAGATGCTATCCGTTGGAACAGATGGCCGATGCGCATCGGTATGTCGAAAAGGGCACAAGAAGGGCAATGTGGTTATCACGGTAGGAACGACGGATCAGGCATTGTTCCACGCGTGATCGTCCGTATGGAGTCAGGCGATAGGGAAACAATCCGCTTTTCACGCCCCACCGGGGGATCAGGCAAAATGGATTCCGCATCATAATAAGGTCAGGCGGCGCATGCTAGAATCGCGCGGGTCCGTACTCGAAATGCGGCGCAATTTCCAACCCAGGTCAGTATGAGGAGGCTTCTATGAGCCCAAAGAAAGTCACGCAGGAGTCCGCCGAGAGCGCCAGCGCGATCGGCAAGACGTCCAAGGGATTCACGGCTGAGGAACGCGCCGCGATGAAGGAGCGCGCCCAGGAGCTGAAGGCGGAGGCGAAGAAGGCGGACGGGGAAAGCGCCGTGCTCGCGGCGATCGCCGCGATGCAGGAACCGGATCGCGCCATGGCCGAGCGGCTCCATGCGATCATCAAAGCCAGCGCGCCAGCCCTCTCGCCGAAAACCTGGTACGGGATGCCCGCGTATGCCAGGGACGACAAGGTTGTCTGCTTCTTCCAAAGCGCACAGAAGTTCAACACGCGGTACGCGACGCTCGGCTTCAGCGACGCGGCGAACCTCGACGAAGGCGCCCTGTGGCCGACCGCCTACGCGCTGAAAGAGCTGACCGCCGCCGAAGAGGCAAGGATCGGCGCGCTCGTGAAGAAAGCGGTGAGCTAGTGAACGGGGGGAGAGCCTCGGCGGCCTCCCCCCATGCCTGGCGCGCCCGCAGGGTGCGCGCCACAACGCTAGAAGATTACGCCTGACGCCGTGACGACGTCCTCCTGGTTGATCGGGGTCGGCTCGAACTCGAAGCCATAGAACCAGACCACGTTCTGCTTGTTGTTGCTGTCGGTCCAGAAGGCATGGAAGACCTGATCGGAGCCGACTGCCAGATCGGTGTAGTCGCCAAAGAAACCGCCGCCAAACCCGTTGCGTGTGTTGATCGGGTGCGTGCTCACTTGCTGGGTCACGCCCGAACCAGCGTTGGTCACGTAGTAGCTGAGCCGGGCGTTGTCAATGTAGTTGCCCAGCGCCAGGCAGTTGATGCGCCCCTCTGGTGGAGGCGGCGCGCTGGCGCAGGTCTGCCACGGGGAGATGGTATCGGCAGCGTAGGCCGACAGGTAGACGCGGCCTGACGGCGAAACCGCTACACCCGGCCAGAGCGTATCCACGCGTCGGGCAGTTGGTGCATTCAGCGTGCCGCCGCCTGGCTGTGTGACCGGATAGCCAACTGCTGCCCGGGTCGATGCGTCGAGTGTCGGGAAGATGGCCGCGGGCGCGCTCCAGGTCGCGCCGCCATCGGTGGATTTGCTGTACACAGCTGCGGAATGGCAGCCGTTATTCGTGGAGGATGAGCACAATCCGCCGCCATCGCTCATCAAGGTGGACCAAGCAACGTACAGATCGCCGTTTGGCGCGGCCGCGCCCGCCGGGAAGCTGTTGACGCGGAAGGCCGTGTTCGCGAGCGGGATGACATCTTGCAGTTGAGACACTGCCACCGGCTTGCCGAAGCTCACACCCCCATCCGTCGACTTGACGATGTAGGTGCTGTCGAGGGTGGACAGCCGGGTCGCTCCCTCGAAGATGACGAATACGGCGCCATCGTAGCCGACGATTGGGCGCGAGCCTTGGGAATACAGCACGTTGCCGGCGATGTTCTGCGGATTGCTGAACGTGCTACCCCCATCCGTCGAATAGGCAAAGAAGATCGGCGACTGGACATATCTGCCATTTTGCGGATTGAAGATGTAGCGTGTCCAGCTGACATAGATGCGATCGCGATAGGGGCTGGAAACGTGCCAGTCCGCGGCGATCCATTCTTTGTCATTGAGGGTCGCGGGTGAGGTGGTTGGGTTGATAAAGGTCGGTGGGCCCCAAGATCAAGTGCCCACTGCCGTCGAAGGTGCCTTTGTTGACGGCGACTGTATTGGGTGGAGCTGTGCGATCGAAACCGAGGCCTGCGTAGAAGACCTGGCCACGACTGTCAAAGGCAAGAGCAGGATCGCCGCCAGCATCGTATTGACCGCCTGTCAGGTGCTCGACTCCGGGGATCAGCGTTCCCAGATGGGCCGGATCGGAACTGGTGCAGCACCAGGTCTGGCCGCCATCATTCGAGTAGTACGTGCCGGAGTAGCCATCCCCCAGGGCACTGCAGGGCGTGCCGTTGACGTCGCAGGCCCAGGTGCGAGCCACATAATCATTGGCGCCGGCGACCACTCGATTGGGGTTGTTCGGATCCACTGCGATGGCCGTCTCGTTCTGGGGTGCACCCGCGGTATCCTGGTTCACCGTAACCGCCGGCGGCGCAACGGAGCTGCCATCCAACGGACTGGACAATACAAAGGCGGGCGTAATGGGTGCACCAGGCGTCAAGTTCGGGGATTCGATCGCAGCTTCTTCTTCGATGAAGGCCGAGAAGCGAATCTGCAAACCGGCCGTGCCGTTAACCGATGCCACTTTACCTGCCAGCGTGTTGATGTCGTAGACGGGCTTAGCCGCAGCACTCACGGGCAAGACCGACGCACTCAGTAACAACGCAAGAATCAACACCACGCTAAATCGTCGTTGCATGCTTTTCTTCTCCTGACTGATCACTAGCTGTGATTTTGTATTTCACAAGCTTCATATAAATCATGTACTACCGTTTGCCGTCTCGTAATGTGATGTGGAATGCCGTGT
>CAVZDU010000003.1:0-617560 GCA_963774265.1 uncultured Chloroflexia bacterium
ACGGGCTTGAGGCGCCGATGCCGCCGCGCCCTGGGTGGAAAGTCCGGCCAGCAAGGCCGCGCCGGCCAGGATGATGGCTGCGGAGGTGATGCGCAGGGCTCTCGAGGTCTGCCCGGCCTCGTAGGCCGTGCCCTGGTCGGCCGTCGTTCCCTCCGGGGAGCTGCCCCCGCTGACGGCGAGCGCAGCAGCCAACCGTGACACCAGGTCTTGCCCCTTTGCTGGAGCAGCTACGCGGACGGCGAGAAGCGTCCCGTCGCGATCGACCGCAGCGTTAATCCATGCGCGTGTGACGCCGGCCCATGCCGTGATGGCTGCGCCGGCCAGCAGCACGAGCCCTCCCAGGAGCATGGCGGGCCAACCCGGTACAGCCGCCAAGTCTACCACTACGTACCGGTCGCGCTGCAATGTCAGCGTCACGCCGTCCCAGTTGACCGCGCCCGTTTCTTCGACCAATTCGTTGAGTTGAGGCGTCGTGTCACTGCCCCGATAGCCTTCGATCAGAAATACGGGACCCATGATCGCCCTGTCCGGCAGGCTCTCATAACTGACGACGCGAAATGCAAGGCCGCGGCCCGGGATGCTGAACCCCTGCTCGCTTTGGTTCTGGCCGAACCGTAACTGCAGTGATTCGCCGATCGGGGCGCCCGACTCCAGCGGTTGCAGGGCCAGGGCGCGGCCCTCTGCTTCAGCGCGTACGCTCAGCGCGGGGCCGCTGGCGCGCTGGACCACCCATGCGCCGTTCCAGATCACCGGCCGCCCGTAGCTGAGCCAGAAGTTGCCGCTCGCCATGCCCCGGGTCAGCCCCAGAACAACGGGTCGCTCCTCGCCCGAGCCGCTTGTATCAATGAGGGTGAGGGCGATGCCACCGGCCTCTGCAGGCTGCACGGACATCCCCGTGGTCAGGGCGATCTCGCTTGCACGCCAACCTGCAACGGAGTTCCACAGCAGTCCGCCCAAGATGAGGAGCGGGCCAAGATACGTCAGGAACGGACCGATCGCTGCCCAGGCACGCCGTTCGGAAAACGCGTCCGTGCGCGGGCGTGGCGTGTCCGCGGCGCTGTTTGCGACCTGGTGCTGGCCGATGCCGCTCAAGACGGCTTCGACGCGGGTGTGCATTGTGGGCAGGGGGGTGTGGGATTGCACCAGCTCGAAGGGCAATCCCTGCGGGGCAAGCGGGATTCCTGACGTTTGACGGCGGACCAGCCTGGATGCCTGGTTGGCGGCGCGCAGGGTGAGATGGAAGGCCGCGGCGGCAAGGAGCGCTTTCATCCAGGCGCCGGACGCGGCAGGGTCAAGATCGGCACGAAGGGGAATGGACGCAGCCAGGGCAAAGGTGAACGCCAGGACGACCGCCAGCGCAATCGTCATTTGCGGAGAGCTGGCGGCATACCAGAGGTTGTCCAGGAAGCGACGGCCGGGCCTGGACCCAGCGCGTCGAGGATCAGGTGAAGCGTTCAGGGCCATCGTCCGTCGGACGCACCAGCAGGGCGGACCGCACACGCGAGCCGTCCGGAGCCGATAAAAGATCGGCCCCAACCGGTGACAGGTCGGGGCCTTCGTATGAAGAGCCACCCGACGGAATCGAACCGTCAACCTAGCGCTTACGAAGCGCTCGCTCTACCTATTGAGCTAGGGTGGCACGCGGCCAGGCGCATACGTCCGGGCCAACGATGCAGCAATTATATGCGCAAGGCGTGAGCGTCGCAAATTGCCGGCCCGCGCTCGTGCCAGGAACACCTTCGAGGCCGCCAAGATCTCGAAGGTTTTGAATCGGGTCTAGACGCGTGTCAGGTACTCGCCGGTGCGGGTGTCGATGCGAACCTTATCCCCGATGCTGACGAACAGCGGCACCTGCACCTGGTAGCCGGTCGAAACGATCGCGGGCTTGGTGGCGTTGGTCGCCGTGTCACCTGCGTAGCCCGGGTCCGTCTTCATCACTTCCAGATCGACGGTCGTCGGCAGCGCTACGCTGATCGACTCGCCCTCGTAACTTTCGAGGTCCAGGACCATGTTGTCGATCAGGAAATTGACTGCGTCGCCCAGCATGTCGGCGGAGAGGACAGGTTGTTCGTACGTCTCGGTATTCATGAAGGTGTACAGATTGCCCTCACGATAGAGGTACTGCACCTGGGTATGATCGAGGCGAACGTCTTGCACGCGGGCGCCCGAGGGGTACGTTTTCTCCATTGTCGAATTCGACCGGACGTTACGCACCTTGACACGAATCGTGGCGTTCCCCCGGCCTGATTTGATGTGCTGGTAGTCCATCACGCGCCACAGCGCGTTGTCTTCCGTAAAAGTCGTTCCCTTGCGAAGATCCTGAACGCCAATCATTCGTTACTGCTCCTGCAAACATTGTATGTCGACATTGGGCGCCGCGCGATGGGCGGCAAAACCTCCGGGCGCAACTGCACCCGGAGGTTGCATATAATCATATGCGCGGACGGCCTCTCTGTCAAATACATCTCGTGGTGATGAATTTCTCTTATATTTTTGAGATAAAAGTCCTTGCGCTGGGCGACCTCATGGAGTAGCATGATGGTAAAAGTTCCAGGAGGAAGACATGAAAGCAACTGATATTTTGATGGACGAGCATCGCGTGATCGAGCGCGTCCTGACCAGCCTTGAGACGGCGGCCGTGCGCCTCCAAGGAGGCGAGGCAGTGCGCCCCGGTTTCTTTATCGACGCGGCCGATTTCATCAAGGGTTTTGCGGACGGGTGTCATCACTTGAAGGAAGAAGGCGTGTTGTTCACGGCCCTGGTCGATGTCGGGCTGCCTCAAAAGGTTGGCCCGGTCGCCATGATGCTCGCGGAGCACGAGCAGGGCCGCGCGTACACGCGAGGAATGCGTGCCGCGGCGGAACGATTGGCTGAGGGTGATGGGCCCTCGCAGGGCGAAGTGGTCAGCAATGCGCTGGGCTACGTCGGGCTGCTGCGCGGGCATATCGGCAAGGAGGATCATGTCCT
The DNA here is from genome assembly GCA_963774265.1 of uncultured Chloroflexia bacterium. Lineage (GTDB taxonomy): Bacteria > Chloroflexota > Anaerolineae > CG2-30-64-16 > CG2-30-64-16 > JALOOB01. Next base: position 2,968 of record CAVZDU010000003.1, read on the forward strand.
GTTTCCACTGGCCAATGAGATGATACCGCTCGATCGACAAGCCGTCCTGGTGGAGCGCTTCGAGACGATCGAGCACGAGGACACCGGGGAGGGCGTTCACGAGAAGTACCTGGCCCTGGCCGAAGCATTGGGCCAAGAAGCGAACCGGTAAGGTTGGGGGGAAGGGATCAGGTGCCATGGACCAGAATGCAACGAGCTTCTACGACGCACTTGCGCCCATGTTCGACGTGATGACCGACTGGGATGGGCGGCTGGCAGCCGAGGGACCCTTCCTGCGGGCAATGTTGGAGCAGTCCGGTAGCCGGAGCGTCCTGGACGCGGCTTGCGGCAGCGGAGGGCATGCGTTGGCCCTGGCGCGGTGGGGCTATGCGGCGGCCGGGGTGGATGCCAGTCCGGTCATGGTCGAGATGGCCCGGCGCAAGGCTGCTGAGGCTGGCCACGACATCCCCTTCGCCGTGGCAGACCTGGGAGGTCTGAGCGCGCTGGCCGCAGGCGAAGTTCGCGAGGATAGCGTTGCCGGCGTGCTGCGCCTTGCGCCCTATGACGTGGTCCTGTGCCTGGGCAACTCGCTGCCTCACCTGTTGACGCAGGCCGACCTGGTCGCGGCGCTGACCGGCATGGGAGCCATGCTCAAACCGGGGGGGCTGCTCGTGCTCCAGAACCTCAACTATGACCTGCGTTGGCAGAAGCAGCCGCGCTGGTTCGCAGCGCAAGGGGGCGAGCTCGACGGACAGGAGGTGCTCGTCTGGCGTTTTGCCGACTACGACGTCCCCTCGGGGCAAATCTCGTTCCACATCGCGCACTTCACCAGGCGGGAAAGCGGTTGGCAGGTCGCGGTCCACACCACACCGCACCGCCCGCTGTTCCAGGCGGACCTGTTCGCCGCGCTCGCAGAGGCTGGCTTTGAGCGGCCGCGCGCCTATGCGCGAATGGCCTGGCCCGGCGAGGCGTACGACCGGAATGCGTCCGGGGATCTGGTAGTCGTGGCTAGTCAGGGTTGAGAGAACGCCCCGCCTCGGTGCGCTGCCTGCCGAACGCAATGCCGGTCGGGCCCGGTCATCGGCGAGTCGTTGCCCAGAGGCGCCTATCCCGCCTGACCCTCAGCAGCGCCTCAGAGCGCGGCTTCCCCCCAAGTGCGGGCATTCCCCCTTTCCAGGCCGGCCAGCACCACCGCGGATCGAGTCTCCGCAGAACGCCGCGCGGCCAGCGCCAGGTCGAGCGACAAGGCGCCCTCGCGGATCGGTGTACGAGTGGGGCGACATTCGACAATCCCAGCGTGTAAGTCGAGCAACTCCCGCAAGTGATAACTTGCGTCAGACGCGACTGATTCGGTCCTCAGCCCCGGCGAGTCCGTGTAAGTGAAGATCGCGTGGCTCGCATCGGCGAAATCCACCGTTACATTTCTTGCGACCACGCGATAGTCGTTGATCCACTTGCCCGGGATCGCGCCGTTGGTCGCGTAGATCACCCCCACTCCGCCCCCTTCAAAGCCGATGAGGGTGCCCGACACATCCTCGATGGTGTAATCCGGCTGGTGGCGATGGAACAGGTTGCTCTGCAGGCTGTAGACTGACACTGGCTCGCCCATCACGTAGCGCATCAGGTCCAGCATGTGGATGACCTGCTCGACCAGTTGGCCGCCGGACCGGGCCCGGTCACGCCACCACGTTGCGTGCAGAGCGTTGCAGAAATAGCGTGCGCTCATCAGGCCGACCGGTCCGGCCTCGCCGGATTCGACGAGCTCCTTGAGCCGCTCGATGGCCGCGCCGAAGCGAAACATGAAGCCGACCTGTGTCTTGATTCCCGCGCGTTCGGCCGCCTCGACCATGCGCCACGCGTGTTCGGAGGTGAGCGCGATCGGCTTCTCCAGAAGTAGGTGCACGCCGTGCGCCGCGGCGACCTCGACCTCATCACTGTGGCTGTAGGGCGGCAGGCAAATCACACACATATCCAGCGCGGCGCGATCGAACAGGTCGTGATGATCGCTGAAGACTGCGGCCCGGCCGGCCGAATACCGGTCGGCGTAGGCCTGGCCGCGCTCGGGGTGGCGATCGCAGAAGGCAACCAGCTCAAACTTGTCGACCTGGCTGGCCAGGTTCGCGGCATGTCGATGGGCGAACCCGCCGCAGCCAAGGATGGCTGTCTTGAGTCTCATCCGTCACCTCCTGAAGTCCAGCACCACCTGGAGCGCAGCTTCGGGCTCCTGGTCGAGAATGCGATACGCCTCGGCCGCGTCCTGCCACGGCACAACGTGGGTGATCAATGGCTTGAGTTGCAGCACGCCCTCGGCCTGGAGCCGGATGCCGGTGCGCACCAGGCGCTCGCGGTTCCAGCGATAGCTCAACTCTGGACCGACACCGGAAATCTGCGAGCAGACCAGGTTGATCCGGTTGTGGTGGAACTCCTCGCCGAGGTCGAGCCCCAGCCCGGGCCCCTGGAAAAAGCCCAGCGCCACCACCTTGCCCGAGTATACGGCCGCACGCACCGCCTCGTGAAGCGCGGGGTAGGCGCCGGACGCCTCGATGCAGACATCGGCCCCGCGGTTCTCGGTCAACGCCTTGATCTGCTCCGCAATCCGCCCTGTGCGGGCGTCCAGGGGCACGTGCACGGCGCCCAACTCGACTGCTTTCGCCAGCCGCGCCGGAATCAGGTCGACTCCGATCACGCGCTGCGCCGGAACGCGTGGCCATCTGTGCGACGATCTGACCGGGGACACCCAGGCCAAACACAGCGACGGTTTCGCCCAGGCGGATCGCTGCGTCCAGGATGCCGTTAAGCGCGATCGCGGCCATGTGGGAGTAGATGCCCAGGATCGGGTCCAGGCCGGGGGGCAGGAGCCGACCGGCGATATCGTCCTCTGCCGCGATGTGCTGCGTGCGATGGCCCCAGGTCCCGCAGACGATGTCACCGAATTTCACCCGGCCCACCTGGCTGCCCACCTCGATGACCTCGCCGGCTTCCTCGTAACCGAGATCTCGCATGGGGTACTGCTTGGTGGGCGCACCGTCCGGCACGAACAGGCGCTGCTCACCGGCCCAGCGCTTGTGCAGGTTTACGTTGCTGCCGCGGTACGCGGTCAGCTCGGTGCCCGCACTGATGCCGGAGTAAAGGGTGCGCACGCGCACCTCGTGCGGCTCGAGCGCGCGATCGAGATACTCCTCGCAGCCGATGGACCCCGGGCCCTCCAGGACGATGGTCTTTCCCATGTCTTCTCTCACTTTGCACCAGATACGATGATAGATGCTGGTTATGATACCGGGTTGCCCGTAATCTGTCCAACCAATTCGGCCCCTATCGGAGTAAAACCATTGACAGCCGAAACGTTTTGGAGTACAGTGTGGTCTGTCCGAAACGTTTTGGATGGAGGCATTACCCGCCAGCGGGGCTTAGCGTCTCGAGGGAGAGACCGTAATGGCCGCAACGCTCAAGGAGATCGCTCGCCTCACCGGCAAGTCCGTCACCACGGTGTCGCGCGCGCTGGCCGATTACGACGATGTCAGCCCCGAGACTAAGGTTATGGTGCGCCGCGTGGCCGACGACTTGGGCTACACGCCCAATCTCACGGCGCAACACCTCCAAAAACGCCGCTCCGATACCATCGGCCTGATTCTTCCCACCTACGGCCCGCGCTTTGCCGATCCCTTCTTCAGTGAGTTCCTGGCCGGCGTCGGCAACATGGCCGCCGAGCATGGCTATGACCTGCTCGTCTCCACCCAGGCGCCCGGCGACCACGAGCTGCAAGTCTACCGCCAGAAGGTGCAAAGCCGGCAGGTCGACGGCTTCGTCATCGTGCGGACACGAAGACACGACGCCCGCATCCTCTATCTGCGAGAGGCCGGCTTCCCGTTCGTGTCCTTCGGCCGCATCGAAGGCGAGCTGGATTTCCCCTTTGTGGGTGTAAACGGGACCCTGGGGATGAGGTTGGTCGGCGAGCATCTGATCGAGCTGGGACATCGCCGAATCGCCTATGTGGCCCCGCCACCCGACTTTATGTTTGCCGGGCATCGTCTGCTGGGACTGCGCCAGGCGCTTCAGGCGCGTGGCCTCGCGCTGGACGATGACGACGTTGTCATCGGCGACCTTACTCAGAAGAGTGGCTTCCTGGCGGCCGGACAGCTGCTCGACAGACCTCAATGGCCGACCGCCATCGTCGCGAGCAACGACCTCATGGCCTTGGGGGTGATGAGCGCGATTCAGGAGCGCGGGTTGGAGGTCGGCAGGGACATCGCCGTCACCGGCTTTGATGACATCCCTATGGCCGAACACTCGCACCCACCCCTGACCACTGTACGCCAACCCATCTACCGGATCGGCAAAATGGTGAGCGGCATGCTCATCCAGCTCCTGCAAGGCAAGGAGTTGAGCCCTCGCCAGGTGATCCTGGAGCCAGCCCTGATGGTGCGCCATTCCTGCGGCAGCACACTTCAGCCGACCCTGGCTTGACCGTTCTAGCCGAGGCAGGCAAAAGGAGGTGACATATCGCTGAAGGGATACGACGGACGATCATGCAGGCCGGACGAGAATCTGATGTGGCTGTCGCCCGGCAACCGAATGGCAACCCTATTCTAACCATCCCTATCGCAGGAGGAGATTCATGAAAAGGCGTTCGATCCTCGTAGTGCTCGTTGTATTCACGATGCTGGTTGGCGCTTGCGGCGGTGCTTCGACGCCGGCCGCTGCCCCGACCACAGCCCCGGCAGCCGCGGCGCCAGAACCAACCAAAGCGCCGGCAGCCGCCGCGCCGGAGCCAACCAAGGCGCCGGAGCCAACTAAGGCCCCTGAGCCAACTAAGGCCCCCGAGCCGACTGCCGCGCCGGCCGTGGACATGGCGAGCCTGGTGTTCTTCTCCACGCAGTTCAACGTTGTGGAGGAGCAGGAGAAGTTCCGCGCCATCCTCAAGGAAGGCGGCTTCGACTTCACTGCCTCGGAAGAAGGCCCACTGCTGGACCTGGTGTCCGCTGAGGCGCAGACCGGCAAGGGCACAGTGGACCTCGTCGGCGCGCTGCACGGCTCCTTCCCGCCCTTGCAGAAGGGCAACTCCATGGTCAACCTGGCCGACCTGGCCGAGGACCTCTCTGGCACCCGCGATTTCGCCGCGGCCTTCCTGTCCACCGGCCTGCTGGGCACCGAGGACTACCTCTACTATGTGCCCTGGCTGCAGGCCACCTACATTATGGCTGCGCACAAGGACGCGCTGAAGTATCTGCCGTCCGGCGCGAACCCGGATAGCCTGACCTGGCAGCAGGTCGGCGCCTGGTGCAAGGCCATCAACGAGGGCGAAGGCAAGCCGCTCTGCGGCATGCCTCACAAGGGACTGTACCATCGCTTCCTGGAAGGTTACCTGTGGCCGTCGTTTACCGGCGGCATGGTGACCAACTTCCAGAGCAAAGAGGCTGAGGAGATGCTCACCTGGCTGCGCGACGACCTGTGGCCCTATGTGCACCCGCAGTCGATCAGCTATTCCTTCATGCAGGAACCGCTGCTGGCCGGCGAGGTGTGGGTGGCCTTCGACCACACCGCGCGCCTGCTCGACGCATTCAACCAGAAGCCCGATGACTTCGTGGCCTTCCCGGCGCCCTCCGGACCGGCGGGCCTCGGCTTCATGCCCGTCGTCGTCGGACTGGGCATCCCCAAGACCGCACCCCATCCCGAAGCAGCCAGGAAGGCCATCGACTACCTGACGTCGTCGGCGGCGCAGGCCCGTGTCCTCAAGGACCTGGGCTTCTTCCCGGTGATCGGCGGTGTTGACACCACGGGGCTGCCGCCTGGCATCGCCATCGAGCTGGCCGCGGTTGAAAAACAGGCCAATGCCGCCAACGCCATTCCGTCGCTACTGCCGGTTGGCCTCGGCGCTCGCGGGGGTGAGATCAACCAGATCTTCCGCAACGCCCACGACCGGACAGTGATCAACAAGGAAGCGATCCCCGGCGTGCTCGCCGAGGAGGCAGCCAACCTGCAGAAACTGATGAACGAGACCGGCGCGTCCTGCTGGGCGCCCGATCCACCTTCCACCGGACCCTGCCAGGTGAACCCGCGCTGACCCATGGTTTCGCTCGCGGCGGGTCTGGGATCCGCTGCGAGCCTGACAGGATGCTGTCCCCCGCTCACAGCGGGTCTGGAGCCTGCCGGAAGAGGGGGACAGCATCCTTCACAGGAGCAGGCCTATGACAAGCGAAGCAGTCCCGCGGACAACTGAACCTGCCGCGCCGGCCAAGAAGGGCCGGCCAAAGCGCAATTGGGCGCCCTATCTGCTGATCTTGCCCTCGCTGATTTACCTGGCCGTCTTCTTCGCCATGCCCATGGTTCGTGCCATCCGGCTGGCGGTGTGGGACGAGGGGGCGTTGCTGACGTTGCGCGAGGAAGCCTCCGCCCGGGGCGGCGCGGTCGGCGCCCTGCCACAGGGCAGTCAGATCGCCCTGCTGGACCGACAGGGGATCGTGGTCGCGCCCGGCGAGCTGGCCGGCGGCGCCGCCCTCACCGAGACGTGGTTTCGCGTCGAGGGGGATGATCCGAACGGCCGCCGCGTGGAGGGCTGGGTGTCCGACAGTCGCGTCCGCGTGCGCGGCACCGATGCGCAGGGCGCACCGGCAGAGGGCACCGTGCGCGCCAAACTGGGTGCGACCGCAGATCCGCTCACCAGCCTGTATGCCGAGCCTACCGGGACGAGTGCAGTGGTGGGCAGTCTGGACAGTGGCGCCGTGGTGAGCATCAAGGAACAAGCCGTGCTGGAGGTCTGGTTCAAGGTTGAGGGCCAGCGCGACGTACAGACCGTCACCGGCTGGGCGCCATCACGCGCGCTGCAAGTGTACACCGATGGCGTCAACGGCCGCATCGACAGGGGCGACACCGGCCAGTTCACCACCACCTACATCAAGAAGATGCTCAACGACCGGTTCTTCAAGCCCGCGTTGGGCACCACCTTACTGCTGATGGTGATCATCATCCCGGTGCAGTTCATCCTCGCCATCATCATGGCGCTGGTGATCCAGGCCCGGCTGAAGTTCAGCACCATTTTCCTGGCCATCTTCGCGATCCCCCTGGCCGCTTCCGACCTGGCCGTGGGCATCGTCTGGTATTCGGTCTTCACGCAAAGCGGCTATCTCAACAGCATCCTGCAGGCGCTGGGCCTGATCAGCAGCGCGCAGGCCTACCTCACCGCGGATACCCGCCATTGGATCATCATCGCCATCTGGCTGGCCGAGGTGTGGCGGGCCACGGCCATCGTGATGATCATCGTGGTCTCCGGGCTGCAGGCCATCCCGCAGGAAGTGCTGGAGGCGGCCGAGGTGTTCGGCGCCTCGCTCTGGCAGCGTGTGCGCCACGTCATCCTGCCCATGCTCAAGCCTAGCCTGCAGGTGGCCCTGATCCTGCGCACCATCCTCGCTCTGCAGGTCTTCGGCGTAGTGATGGCCCTCTCGGGCGGCGAGGTGGTCACCGTGTTGGCCCGCGAAACGTACCGCCAGTACTACGACCTACGCAGCATGAACCTGGCCGCCGCGTATGCGGGGTTCATCCTGGTGGTCTCCATGATCACCGCCGTATTCTACCTGCGCATGGTGCGCAGCCAAGAGGAGGCCGGCCAATGACAACCGCAAACGCTCCCGGCGCCTCCGGCGCCCTGGTTTCAGCCGAGATGGCGACCGTGCGCAGCGAAAGCCCGCCGCCGCATGATGGTGAGCCGCGCCTTCACCTACCTGGTGGGCATCGTCCTTTGCTTGTGGGTGTTGGTGCCGATCTGGTTAATCGCCTCTTTGGCACTGACCACGCCCGAGACGGTGCGCTCCTATCCCAAGGGCGTGCTGCCCTTCATCCCCTTCTCGTTCGAGACCATGCGCTTCTTCTTGCAGTCGAACGGCATCGTCTCCGGCCTGATCAACAGCGTGGTGGTCGCCATGCTCACCCTGGCGCTGTCGACGCTGATCGCCGCGCCGGCGGGCTACGCCATCTCACGTTACCTGTTCCGGGGTCGCGATGTCTTCCGCCTCTCAATCCTGGCGGTGCGCGCCTTCCCGGTGGTGATCCTCTCTATTCCGCTGGCCGTCACCTTCATCAACCTGGGCATCTTCGACAAGGTCTACAGCCTGGCGTTGATGCACACCGCGCTAACCCTGCCTACCACCATCCTGGTGATCGGTAGCGTGTTCGCCAGCATCCCCTACGAACTGGAGGAGGCGGCACAGGTGTTCGGGTGCACGCCCATCCAGGCGTTCCGGCGGGTGGTGCTGCCCCTGGTGCTGCCGGGCATCGCCGCATCCGCCGTCTTCACCTTCGTAATGTCGTGGAACGAGGTTTTCGCGGCCACCGTGTTGACAGTGCAAAACCGCACCCTGCCCGCGCAGGTGCTGGTCTCGCTGCAGACATCGGGAGAGCCCTACAAGTTCGCCGGCGGGTTCTTCATGCTGGTGCCCTCGGTGATCTTCATCTTCGCGATCCGCAAATACCTGTTCAACATGTGGGGACAGATCAGCAAGTAGCCCAACAGGAGCACGAGCATGGCTGAGATCAAGATCGAAAATGTAACCAAACGCTTCGGCAACTTCGTCGCGGTCAATGACGCCAACCTGACGATCGGCGACCGGGAGTTCATGGTGTTACTCGGCCCCAGCGGCTGTGGCAAGACCACCCTGTTGCGCGCGATCGCCGGACTGGGCGCAGCCGACGAGGGGCGGATCAGCATCGGCGGCCGGGAAGTGACCTACCTGCCCCCACGCGAGCGGGGTATCTCGATGGTGTTCCAGAGCTACGCCATCTTCCCGCACATGACGGTGTTCGACAACGTCGCCTTCGGCCTGAGCATGCAGAAGCTGGATAAGGCGGAGATCGACCGCCGCGTGAACCGGGCCGCGGAACTGCTCCACATCGAGAAGATGCTGGACAGGTATCCTTCCAAGATGAGCGGCGGCCAACGCCAGCGCGTGGCCGTGGCGCGCGCGATCGCCATGCAGTCGCAGGTGCTGCTGATGGATGAGCCGCTGAGCAACCTCGACGCACTGCTGCGACTGGAGATGCGGGCCGAGCTCAAGCGGCTGTTGGCTGAGTTGGGCGCCACGACCATCTACGTCACCCACGACCAGATCGAGGCGATGAGTATGGGCGACCGCATTGCGGTCATGAAGGACGGCATCATCGAGCAGGTGGACCGCCCGACCACTATCTACGATTTCCCGGCCAACCAGTTCATCGGCGGCTTTATCGGCAACCCGCCCATGAATTTCCTGGAGGGCCAGGTGCAGCGGCAGAACGGGCACATCGTCGTGCAGCTCGGTGATTTTACTCTGACGCCACAGCCGCCGATGCAGCCGGTGCTGTCCCCATACGATGGCAAACCGATCATGGTGGGGATCCGCGCGGAGAACATGGAGACGCTGAACAGCCCCGCCGAGGATGCACTGAAGGCCAGCGTGCTGGTGGTTGAGCCTCTGGGCTCGCAGAACTTGCTGACCGTGGCCTTCGGCACGCACAAGATCAAGGTCTCCACTCATCCGAGCTTCGAGACCCAGGCCGACGCGGACGTGTGGCTGCGCTTCCCGGCCGACAGCATCCGCTGGATCGACCCGGACTCGAAACGCACGCTTTACCCAGGGTAGGTGATCTTGCGAAGCCTGTGGATGGCGGTGAAACATGATGCGTGAAACGTGATTGCGGTCAGGGACGTCTTTCGCAGGCTCCGAGTCACATTTCACGTTTCACGAACTCCCTGACATACGGATTGACAGGTGGCTATGAACATTGGCTTCATCTCTACACGCATTGCCGGCACCGATGGCGTGTCGTTGGAAATTGCCAAGCTGGCCAGGATCCTGCGCCGCCTGGGGCATGACTGCTGCTATTGCGCGGGCGAGCTGGACGCAAGCTTCGCGCCGGGACATCTCGTGCCAGAGATGCACTTCACCCACCCCGAGGCGCGCTGGATCCACGATCACAGCTTTGGGACGACCGAGGCCGCGGCCGGCCTGTACGAGCGCATCGCGGCGATGGCTGACCTACTGCAAGCTGCCATCGGCCGTTTTGTGGACGAGCAGCGCGTCGACGTGCTATTCGCACAAAACGCGCTCGCCATCCCCATGCACGTGCCGCTGGGCGTGGCCCTGACTGACTTCATCACCGCGACCGGGATGCCCACCCTGGCCCATAACCACGACCTGGCCTGGGAGCGCGAGCGCTTCGCGGTCAACTGCATCCCGGGTATCCTGGAACGCTGCTTCCCACCGGCCCTGCCGTCAATCCGCCACCTGGCCATCAACTCGCTGGCCCGGGCGGCCATGGCGCAGCGCAAGGGAATCCAGGCTGTCGTGCTGCCCAACATCTTTGACTATGCCGCGGCGGCTCCTGCCATGTCCCCCGCCAACGCCGGCCTGCGGGCCAGCCTGGGGCTCAGCGACGCGCAACTGCTGATCCTGCAGCCGACGCGCGTCATCGCGCGCAAGGGGATCGAGCTGGCCATCGAGCTGATGCGGCGGCTGCGGGAGCCTGCGGTTCACCACCGGCTGTTGGGCAAAGAGCCCGTCCTGGTCATCACCCACCACGCGGGCGACGAGGGGTTGGCCTACCTGGAGGGGCTTCAAGAGCAGGCCAGACGGGACGGCGTGCCGTTCATCTACGCTGCCGAGCGCTTTGGGGCGCAGGCCAGCATGACCGGCGGCCGGCCCGTCTACTCGCTGTGGGATGCGTATGTGCACGCGGACTTTGTGACTTACCCCAGCGTGATCGAGGGCTTCGGCAACGCATTGCTGGAAGCGCTGTACTTTCGCGTGCCGGCGCTGGTTAACCGCTACCCGGTTTATGCGGCCGACATCGGGCCGCTCGGCTTCGACCTGGTGGAGATCGACGCGGGCGGCGACCCGAATAACCTGGCCGCGGTGACACATGAGACGATCGACGCAGTGATCGAGGCCATCATCGACCCGGTGCGCCGGCGGCGCATGGTGGAGTGGAACTACCACCTGGCCCGCCAGCACTATTCACTCGAGGCCGTCACGCCGCTATTGGCATCGCTGTTGGAGGGTGCGCCCTTATGACCATCTCGCCTGACGACCGTTGGGAGTTGCTGCGTCGCGCACGCGATGTTCTGGACGCGAACTGGCGGGGCAGCTTCTCCGTGCCCGCACTGCGCCAATACCCATACCAGTGGTCGTGGGATTCGGCCTTCGTCGCGATTGGCTACGCGCGATTCGACCAGTACCGCGCAGAGGAAGAGCTTCGGTCCCTCTTCGCGGCGCAGTGGTCCGATGGCCGTGTGCCGCACATCGTCTTCCATGAGGCGGATCCGGCGGCGCCCTACTTCCCTGGGCCGGCCTTCTGGCAGATCGAGCGCAATCCTCATGCGCCGGCCCACCATCACACCACGGGCATCGTGCAGCCACCCATCCATGCCACCGCCATACGCCACATCTATCGCTGTGCAGAGGACCGGCCGCGTGCACTGGCCTACGTGGCCGAGATGTTCCCGCGGCTGCGTGCCTGGCACGACTTCCTGTATCGCGAGCGCGATCCGCGACGCGAAGGGCTGGTCTACATCTGCCACCCGTGGGAGTCGGGCCAGGACAACTCGCCTCTGTGGGACGCGGTCCTGGCGCGTATGGCGCTGCGGCCCGAGCAGGTCCCGCCTTACCGCCGCGCTGACACCAACGCGGTGGACCCGGCCGAGCGGCCGCTGGACTCTGACTACGATTGCTACATCTTCCTGGTGGACTTCTTCCGGCAGCGGGGGTACGACCAGGGGCGCATCTACGCGGACGGCTGCCCGTTCCTGGTGCAGGATGTCCTGTTCAACACCCTGCTGTGCCGCGCCGAGCAAGACATGGCGGCGCTGGCGCGACTGGTGAGCGCGGACCCCGCGCCGTTCGCGGCCCGCGCGGCGGCCACCGCTGCTGCCATCGACGCGAAGTTGTGGGATGAAGACCGCGGCCTCTATGTAGACTATGATCTGGCAGCCGGCGCGGCGATCCCGGTGCCCGCGCTGGCGGGTTTCTCGCCCCTGTTCGCGGGCATCCCTGACGCCGCGCGCGCCCGCCGCATGCTCGCCTACCTGGAGAGCCCGGCGTTCGGTGTGGCGCCCGGCGGGACCGGTTTCCCGGCCGCCTCCTACGACCGGACCGCGCCCGGGTACGAGCCGCAGCGCTACTGGCGAGGCCCCGCCTGGATCCAAATGAACTGGCTGCTGATGCACGGCCTCGCAGCGTACGGCTACGCTGCCCACGCCGAGCGGCTGCGGTCGGCCATCTCCGACCTGCCGGCTGTGGGCGGCTTTCGCGAGTATTTCAACCCCGACACCGGCGCTGGATACGGCGCCGAGGCGTTCTCGTGGACCGCTGCGCTGCTGATCGATGCGCTGCACGGCGAGCAGGCCGCCTGAGCGCTCCCGCAAAGGAGAGCCCACAGATGACCGACCCCACCACCCGCATCACCCGTTTGCTGGCTGCCCTGTACGGCGAAGAGGAAGCGGCACGGACCTGGCTGGCGCTGGCCGCCCGGATGGACGCGTTTCGCCGGTTCGGAAACCGGGTCTCTGCCAGAAACCCGGTCTCTGAGCCGGCTGAGGACCGCCTGACCGAGCGCGACGCAATCCTGATCACCTACGGCGATCAGTTTCGTGAGCCGGGCCGGCCTCCGCTGCAAACGCTGCGCACCTTTCTGGACGACTACCTGCGCGACGCGATCAGTGGGGTGCACATCCTGCCGTGTTTCCCGTACTCGTCGGATGACGGCTTCTCGGTGATCGACTACCAGCAGATCGACCCCAACCTGGGCGATTGGGATGATGTGGCGGCACTGGGCGAGCGCTACCGCTTGATGTTCGACTTTGTCGCCAACCACATCTCGCAGCACAGCGCCTGGTTCAAAGCCTTTCGCCGCGGCAAGGCGCCGTACAACGACTACTTCATCACCGTGGACCCGCGCGCCGACCTCTCGCAGGTGGTGCGGCCGCGGGCGCTGCCGTTGCTGACGCTGGTCGAGACGCCCGGCGGCACGCGCCACGTCTGGACCACCTTCAGCACCGACCAAATCGACCTCAACTTCGCCAATCCCCAGGTGCTCCTGGAGATGACCGACGTGCTGCAGCACTACGTCGCCCAGGGCGCGGAGATCATCCGCCTCGACGCCATCGCCTATCTCTGGAAGACGATCGGCACGCCGTGCATCCATCTCCCGCAGACCCACGCGGTGGTCAAGCTGTGGCGGGCCGTGCTGGATGCGGTTGCACCGGAGGTCTTGCTGATCACCGAGACCAACGTGCCGCACACGGACAACATCAGCTACTTCGGCGCGCCCCTTCCTGAGACGGGCAGCACTGATGAGGCCCAGCTGGTCTACAACTTCTCGCTGGCGCCGCTGACACTGCACGCGCTGCAGACGGCAGACGCATCCTACCTGACCCGGTGGGCTGCGACGCTCAAGCCTCCCTCGGCGGGAGCGACCTTCTTCAACTTCATCGCCTCCCACGACGGCATCGGCGTGCTGCCCGCGCGCGGCTTTCTGAACGAGGCCCAGGTGCAGGGGTTGGCAGACCGCGCTCTGGCCCACGGCGGGCAGGTGTCCTACAAATCGAACCCGGACGGTTCTACCAGTGCGTATGAGTTGAACATCACCCTCTATGACTTCCTCAACGACCCCGCCAGCCCTGACCCGGCGGTCGATGTGCCGCGGTTCATGGCCTCACAGGCCATCCTGCTATCGCTGGCCGGCGTGCCGGGCATCTATGTCCACAGCCTCTTCGGTTCTCGCAACTGCCACTTCTGCTTCGCTGAGACCGGCCGGCCGCGTCTCTGAACCGCCGCAAGTTCGATCGCGCGGCGCTGGAGGCGGACCTGGCCGATGCCGCGGGGCACACGCGCCGTGTGTTCGACGGCTATTGCCGGATGCTGCGGCTGCGCCGGGCCGAGCCCGCGTTCCACCCGGGCGGTGGTCAACAGGTCCTCGACCTGGGGCCGTCGATCTTGGCGGTGGCGCGGACACCGCCAGGAGACGGACGGCCGGTGCTGTGCCTGGTGAACGTCTCCCCAGAGCCACAGAGGGTTCGTTTCGTAACTAACGCTGGCAACATCCGCACCGGCGGCGCATATCGTGACTTGCTCGAGGGCGCCGCGCATGATGTATGCGAGGACGCGATGGCGGTTGAGCTGGCGGGATACCAGGTCCGCTGGCTGGCCGCGTCATCCATGACGGCCCTGAAGTAGAGGGCTTCGGCGAACGTTTCACTGCCGCCCTTGCTGATGAGAGTCGTCAGCGGGCGTCCACCGCAACCTTCCGCCCGGGAGAAGTAGTCTGGCAAGGAGGACCACCTCTATGCCCCCGATCAAACCGATGATCATCGGCGCCGGCAGCCGGGGCGCCGGTTACGCGGAGTACGCACGCGCGTACCCAGAGCAGGCAGAGGTTGTGGGCGTTGCCGACCCGCGAAGATTGCCGGGCGCAGCTCACCGCACGGCACGGCGTCCCGGCCGGCAAGGTCTTCGCGGACTGGCGAGAGGCGGCCGAAGGCCCCAGGTTCGCCGATGCCGTGGTCATCGCCACACCCGACGCGCTGCACGTCGAGCCGGCCGTCGCCTTCGCGGCGTTGGGCTATCACATCCTGCTGGAGAAGCCGATGGCGCCCAACGCCGAGGACTGCCGCCGGATCGTCGCGGCCGCGGCAGGCCAGCGATGGGCTGTTCGCGGTCTGCCACGTGCTGCGCTACACGACCTACACCAAGAAGGTCAAGGAGATCGTGGCGTCGGGTCGGCTCGGCGAACTCATCAGCATACGGCACCTCGAACCGGTCGGCTACTGGCACCAGGCTCACTCTTACGTGCGCGGCAACTGGCGCAATGAACGGGACTCTTCCCCCATGCTGCTTGCCAAGTCATGCCACGACCTGGACTGGCTCCGCCACATCATGGACAAGCGCTGCACGCAGGTCTCATCCTTCGGCAGCCTGATGCATTTCCGACCCGAGAACCGGCCGCCGGGCGCGGCCGACCGCTGCCTGGTCTGCAGCATAGAGCCGGCCTGTCCCTACTCCGCGCCCAAGATCTACCTGGGCCGCGTCCGCCGCGGCGAGACCGAATGGCCCGTGAATGTCCTGACCCCCGACGTGACCGAAGCTGGCGTGACGGAGGCGCTGCGCACAGGGCCGTACGGCCGCTGCGTCTACGCCTGCGACAACGATGTCGTGGACCACCAGGTCGTCAACATGCAGTTCGAGGATGGCGCGACGGCCGGCTTCACCATGACTGCGTTCAATCGCAAGCGCGACCGCGAAACGCACATCTTCGGCACGCGCGGTGAGCTATACGGCAACGGGCAGTTCATCGAGGTGTACGATTTCCTGACGGACAACACGGAGCGGCTCGACGTAGCGCCGGCCAGCGATGGTTCCATCCCTTCGACAGGCTCAGGGCAAGCTTTGAGCGGGCACGGCGGCGGTGACCTGGCGCTGATGACTCACTTCGTCGGCGCGCTGATCAGGAATGACCCGTCGCTGATCCTGTCGGGGCCGGCCGAGTCGCTGGAGACGCACATGATGGTGTTTGCCGCAGAACAAGCCCGGCGCGAGAATCGCGTGATCGAGGTCCCTATTCCGCGCTTCCCTCCGCGGGAGTGGCCGGCGGCTTCGGCAGGGGGTCTTTGCCCAGCAGCTTCGTGCGGACGAGGTTGATGATGCTGTGCTTGTTGTCCTTCCACACATGCCAAACCGTCGGCAGGCCCGGGATGAAGAAGAAGGCCAGCACGAGCAGCGTGAAGTATCGGTCGACGCCTTCGATGTTGCCCAGGGTCCGGCCCAGGATATAACCCAACAACGTCATGCCCGTGGCCCAGACCGCACCGCCGATCAGGTTGAAGAAAACAAAGCGTTGGTAGTTCATTGACGCCGCGCCGGCCACGATCGGCGCGAACGTCCGGATGAAGGGCAGCCAGCGGGCCAGAGTGATCGTCTTCCCGCCGTGCTTCTCGTAGAATGCTTTGGCTTTGAGCAGGTTCTCCCGCTTGAACAGGAAGGAGTTCGGCCGGTTGAAGATTTTCGGCCCCGTCTTGGCGCCGAACCAGAATCCGACATTATCTCCCAGCACCGCGGCCACGAACAGCAGCGGCATGAGGATGTAGATGTTCAGGATGCCCCGTGACGCGAGCAACCCCGCGGTCAGGAGCAGGCTGTCACCCGGGAAGAAAAAACCGAAGAATAGCCCGGACTCCGCAAAGATAATAAGGAACAGGCCGACGTAGCCGACCGTTTCAATCAGTTTGACCAGGTCAAATCCCATTTACCACCTCAGTTGCCCTAGACGCGTCGCGCCGGGATCATGATCCCGGCGCATACTTTGTATAGTATAGCATCTTCACCCCCCTTCTCCAAAAGTATTCGACGCGTGTAACTGTTCAGCGTTGGGGTAAGGGAGTTTAGATGGGTGCGGGTGCGCAGGCGGTCTGGGGTAGTTGGAGGGCGCGCAGACACTCGGTCAGCGGATTCAGGCGGCGGGCCTGCCAGGTACCGAACACACTGGCCAAGGTGAAGCGGGTATCGGTGCCGGCGGCGGAGCGCGAGCCGCCGCTGATTTTGCGCAGCACGACCAAGGGCCGAATGCTGCGCTCAGCCAGATTATTATCGGCTGGCACCTCCGGCAGGAGTACAAACTGAAATAACTCGTCTTGGTGGCGCAGCAGGCGTTTCGCCAGGACCGCACAGGGCTGGGCGGGCTCCAGCGCATACTGCTGACCCAGGACACAGGCGCGGGTGTGCAGGCGCAGATACTGCTGGGTCCGGGCCGCGGCGCTGGGCGTCGGGTGCTCGTGGAGCCAGGTCTGGGCGTCCTCGTAGAGTTGGCGGACGGCCGCGGCCCACGCCAGCACCTCCGCCGTCGCCCCGTGGGCCTCTTTGAGGGCATGCAGGTCGCGCAACAGATGCACCCAGCAGCGCTGATGGTGGCCGGGGATCGGGTTGTAGGCCGCATAGAAATCCGTGACCAGACAACCCCGCCAGTCGGGACCCAAGACCCGCTGCGGCACGAAGTGGCTGCGGCCGGGATCGTACGCGTAGTAGCGCACGGCCGCCGGACCTGCGGTCACAAAAGCCCAGGCCCAACCGTTCTGACCGCACTCGCGCCAGCTCGTTTCGTCGCCATGCACTACCGGGCTGGCCTGTACGGCCCGTTTGAGTTGCTCCGCGAGCGGCTGCAAGTGCTGCTGGACATCGTGCGCCAATTCGGCGATCTCCCCAATGCTGAGGTGCAGGCCATGCAGCGTCTGCAAGTAACTCTGCACCAGCCGCACCGGCAGTCGCAACGTCGTGCGCAAGTACGCCACCACGCTGGCGATGCGCACCCCAATCCGCCCCTGCCCAAATACCTGACCGCTCAGATCCAGTTGGGGGCTGCGCCAGCGCACACAGTGCGGACACCAGCGCTTCACCACCTGATGCTCGATCACTTCCACCGGCTGCGGCGGCGGCAACTCCACCACTTCACGGCTATAGTCGAGGCTCTCGCCGTGCAAAGGATACTGGCAGTCCGGACAGCGCGCCAACGCATGCCGCTCGACACGCGTCGCAACCATCCGCTTGCGCGACGTGTTGTGCTCGGCCGCCCGCTTCTTACGCGGCGCGGGCGGGGTCTGAGCCTTCTGGCGATTCGGCTTTACGAACGCCGGCGGATCACCCCGCTGCTGCAGCTGCGCTTCCAGCTCATTGATCCGCGCTAGGGCGAGCGCTAACTGCTCCCGCAACTCGGCATTCGCCGCTCTCAGGCGCTCGAATGCCTGCTCTTCATCAAGGGTCATGCCCTAATCATGCCATAGCCTGTCAAGGGTAACGCTGAACAGTTACCGACGCGCCGGCGAGGCACCCACGCCGGCTTTACAGGAACCCCAACTACGGTAGAAACCTCGCGCGTTGCGCGATAATCAGCACAGAATTGATCATGCTCATGAATCTCTTTGACGCAGCCCGGTCCTTATGTTAAACTGCGAGGCTGGTGGCTGCTGATGCGTCAGCATCTATGAGCCGCCCTGAGGAGCAACTCGTTTAATGAACAACATGAAGTCGGTGCGTAATAACGCGCTTTACATATTTCTGTTGATGATCCTGGTGGCCTTCCTGGTCTCGACCTTGATGCGCAACAACCAAAGCCCGAATGTCATCGATATTGGCCGGGTGGCACAGCTGGCCAACGATGGCAGCATCGCCCGCATTACCGTGAGCGGTGAGGACCTGACCATCGACTTGAAGGACGGCAGCGTTGTCCAGGCGCGCAAGGAAGCTTCGGGCAGCATCGTCGAAACCCTGCGGAACCTTGGCGTGTCCGAGGATAAGATCGGCGCGGGACCGAACCCGATCGAGATCGTGGTCAAGGCGCCCAGCATGTGGGTCAGCCTTGCCCCACTGCTGATCTCGGTTGTGCCCGTGTTGCTCCTGGCTGGCTTCTTCATCTTTCTGATGCGGCAGGCTCAAGGCGCAGGCAACCAGGCCTTTTCCTTTGGCAAGAGCAGGGCACGCGTGTTCACGGGCGACAAGCCGACCGTGACCTTTGCGGATGTGGCCGGTGCGGATGAGGCCAAGCAGGAGCTGCAAGAGGTCGTCGAGTTCCTCAAGGAACCCCAGAAGTTCGCTTCGCTCGGCGCGCGCATCCCGAAGGGCGTGCTGCTGGTCGGCTCGCCTGGCACCGGCAAGACGCTGATGGCCAAGGCCATCTCCGGTGAAGCGGGCGTGCCCTTCTTCTCCATCTCCGGCTCGGAGTTCGTCGAGATGTTCGTCGGTGTGGGTGCGTCGCGCGTGCGCGACCTGTTCGAGCAGGCCAAGCGCAACTCGCCGTGCATCATCTTCATCGACGAGATCGATGCGGTGGGGCGGCAGCGCGGGGCGGGGCTGGGCGGCAGCCACGACGAGCGGGAGCAGACGCTGAACCAGATTCTCGTGGAGATGGACGGCTTCGACACGGACACGAATGTGATCCTGATTGCGGCGACGAACCGGCCCGACATTCTGGACCCGGCGCTGCTGCGGCCCGGCCGCTTCGACCGGCAGGTGGTGATGGACCGGCCGGACATGAAAGGTCGCGAGCAGATCCTGAAGGTGCACGTGCGGGGCAAGCCGCTGGAGCCGACTGTCGATCTGGAGACGGTTGCCCGCGGGACGCCGGGCTTCGTGGGTGCGGACCTGGAGAACCTGGTCAACGAGGCCGCGATCCTGGCCGCGCGGCGCAACAAGCGAGCCATTGGCCTCCCCGAGTTCCAGGAGGCGGTTGAACGCGTCATAGCCGGCCCAGAGCGACGCTCGCGAATCATATCTGAGGAAGAGAAGCTCATCGTCGCGTATCATGAGGCGGGCCACGCCCTGGTCATGAAGATGCTGCCAAACTCAGACCCCGTGCACAAGATCAGCATCGTTTCGCGCGGCATGGCGCTGGGCTACACCATGCCGCTGCCCGTGGAAGACCATCTGCTGTTCGGGAAAAACAAGTTCCGAGATGAGCTGGCCGGCCTCTTGGGCGGCCGAGTGGCCGAGGAAGAAGTGTTCGGCGAAATTACTACAGGCGCCAGCAATGACCTGGAGCGCGTCACGTCACTGGCGCGACGCATGGTGACGCAGTACGGCATGAGCGAGCTGCTTGGCCCGCGGACCTTCGGCGAGAAGGAAGAATTGGTCTTCCTGGGCCGTGAGATCGGCGAGCGGCGCAACTACTCGGAAGAGGTCGCTGAGGCCATCGACACGGAGGTGCGCCGCCTCGTACGCGAGGCCCACGATCAGGCGCGCGAGATTGTCCGCACCTACCGCGCTAAGCTTGATGAATTGGCGCACCGCTTGATTGAAAAGGAAACGGTCGATGCCAGCGAGTTCGCAGCGATGTTTGCTTAACCGGCGTCCTTGCTGATGTGGTTCAGCCAGATTAAGCTCGATTAGGGACCTGTTTGCACATTTGACGGCCAACTGGCTCTGTGTTATAGTAGGTTTACTAAAGTTTGTCGAATCCACCCACCCTCTCTGCTCTCTACTTGTCATTGCGGTGCGCGGCACAGGATCGTACTGGCCGCGTTTAGTTGTTGTCCGGAAGCAAGTTGGTTGAGAGATATCTGGATAATTCTTGCAGGGCTTACCCCCCATAACTGGGTACCCAACAGCTTGTGTGATTAGGCGGATGGGCCAAGCGCGCCGTTCGTTATTTTTGCTATACCTCTTTCTTTCCTCTCGACTGGAGAGCTGTGCATGAACATCGCTGAACTGGAAACAAAAACACTGACCGAGCTACAGGACACTGCCCGGGCGATGGCGGTGACCGGGTATACGCGCCTCAAGAAATACGACCTGATCATGCGTCTCCTGCGCGCTGAGACCGAGGCCCAGGGCCTGATCTTCGGCGGCGGCACCCTGGAAGTCATCCAGGACGGCATCGGCTTCCTGCGCGCCAACAAGCACATGAACCCGGGCCCGGATGACGTCTACATCTCACAAAGCCAGATCCGGCGCTTCGGCCTGCGCACGGGCGACTTTGTGGTGGGCCAGGTGCGTCCGCCCAAGGAGTCTGAGAAGTACTACGGCCTGCTCAAGGTCGAGGCGGTCAACGGCCTGGATCCTGAGGTGGCCAAGCGACGGCCCAAAGTTCGAAGAGCTGACGCCCATCTTCCCGAACCAGCAGTTGGAGCTGGAGACGCAGCCGTCGATTCTTGACGACCCGCCTGATCGACATGGTCGCGCCCATCGGCCGCGGCCAGCGCGGCCTGATCGTTTCGCCGCCCAAGGCCGGCAAGACGACCGTCCTCAAGCAGATCGCCAACGGCATCTCGGACCAACTATCCGGACGTCTATCTGATGGTCTTGCTGATCGGCGAGCGGCCGGAAGAAGTGACCGACATGGATCGCTCGGTCGAGGCCGAGGTGCTCAGCTCCACCTTCGACGAGCCGGTGCAGTCGCACGTGCGGGTGGCGGAGATGGGCCTGGAGCGGGCCAAGCGCCTGGTGGAGGCCGGCCGCGACGTGGTGATCCTGCTGGACTCGATCACGCGCCTGACGCGCGCCTACAACCTGACCGTCCCGGCCTCGGGCCGCACGCTGTCCGGCGGTATCGATCCGGCCGCGCTCTACCCGCCCAAGCACTTCTTCGGCGCCGCCCGCAAGATCGAGGAAGGCGGCAGCCTGACGATCATCGCGACCTGCCTGGTTGACACCGGCAGCCGCATGGACGACGTGATCTACGAAGAGTTCAAGGGCACCGGCAACATGGAGTTGCACCTGGACCGCCGCCTGTCCGAGCGCCGCATCTTCCCGGCCTTCGACATCGTGCGCTCCGGCACCCGCCGCGAGGAGCTTCTGCTCAGCTCCGGAGACGCTCAGCCGGGTCTGGACGCTGCGCCGCATGATCGACATGCTGCGCCAGACCGGCGAGGACCCGCTGGAACCCGTGCTGGAGCGCCTGCGCCGCACGCGCAACAACAAGGTCTTCCTGGATACGCTCTCGCAGAGCATGTAATCGTTTAGCGAGGCACACACGGATGCGCGAAAACACCGCAGGGCAGGGTATCCCGATTTCGCAGGATAACTGGGGCCCGGGATACCAACTCTTTCAATTTATAAAGAAAATGCTGTCGCAGCGGGGACCGGAGGGCGCCACGCCGGTTTTGCGCGTGGGTTCCCACCTGGTCATCCTGTTTGTGGCCTTGGGCGTGCTCGTGGTGAGCCGCCTGCAATTGCCGGCGCTCGATATCGTCGAGGCGCCTCCGGCCACGGTTGAAGAAGTGATCGGCCAGGAGTCCGATGTCGTGCCGGAGTTGGCCGCTGAAGTGACGACCGCCGAAGTTTATGGTCTCACGCGCGCGCCGGTGCCGATCACCCTGATCCCCGAACGGGCGCGCATCAACGTGATCACTCACACAGTCGTGCCCGGCGACACACTCTACGGCATCTCTCAGAAGTACAAGCTTAACGCTGAGACGATCATGTTCTCCAATGGCCTTGAAAAAAACCCGGACCTGCTTCGTCTCGGGCAGCAATTGGCCATCCTCCCCGTTAATGGCATCCTGCACACCGTCGCGAAGAATGAGACGCTGGACAAGATCGCCAAGACCTATAAGGTTACGGCTGAGGCTATCGTCACGTACCCTCTGAACCATCTGGATGCGAAGGCGCCACAGATCGCTGTGGGCCAGAAGATCATTGTTCCAGGCGCCAAGAAGGAAATCCCGCAGATCGCGACCGTCTATCGCGGCACTGCGCCCGCTGGGGCTAAAGTGGGCACCGGGAAGCTGATCTGGCCGACGTCGGGGTCGCTGACGCAGGCCTACAAACCGTACCACCGTGCGTTGGACCTGGCTCGTTCGGTCGGCACACCCGTCAAGGCGGCCGACAACGGCTATATTGTCGTCGCAGGGTGGAGCAACGCGGGGTACGGCAACTACATCGTCGTCGATCACGGCAACGGATTGCAGACGCTTTACGGCCATCTCAGCCGGATCTTCGTCCGGCCTGGCGATGTGGTAACGCGCGGCGCAGTGATCGGCAATATGGGCAACACCGGCAATTCGACCGGCCCGCACCTCCACTTCGAGGTCATCAAGCGAGGCGTAAAGATCAATCCTCGCACGTATCTGCCTAATATAGGTGCAATAGGTGCCCGGCACTTTCAAAGTGCCGGGCACCTATACGCTACTGGGACGCCACCAACTGCACCGTCACCCGAGCCTCGATGTACTGCCCACCGGTATCGTACACCCTCAGTCGCACCGTGTACACTCCTGACGCCATGCCCTGTGTGTCTATGCTAACCAGGAGCCCATCGGTCACCGGCGTCGTCGACGCCATACCTAGTGGCATCCAGCCTGTCTCGCCCGGTGCGTCGCCGATGGCATAATCGAACTGGTAACCCGCAAATCCTGGCCCATCCGCGATGCCCAGTACGTCCACAATGCCACTGACTTGTGCGCCCGGCTGTGGCTGAGTGATGGCGGCTCGCACCGATGTGGAAGGAGGCAAATCGGTTGCGGTTGCGGTCGGTGGCGCGACGTCTGTCGGAGTCTCTGTGGGCGTGAGCACGATCACCCCACCGGTCGGCGAGGCAGTCGGCGTAAGCGCCGCGGTGGGCGTCCCGGTGGGCGTACCTGTTGGCGTCAACTCGGGCGTGGGAGTCTCCGTCGCAGTCTCCGTTGGCGCAGGTGTCGGTGCTTCGAGCACCACATAGACCGCAGCCGATGCCGCGACAGGGTAGTCGGTCTGGTTCGCGTCATAGTACGCAGCCAGCCGGATCGTGAAATCATTCGTCTCATGCTGGCTGGCCGTCGCCGCGATATCCCATTCACCCAGGCTACCGTCGATCTCTCGACCGAACGGATCGCCCGGATCCGCCCCATGCGGACCACTCAAGACACCCCAGCCCACAGGGTTCGGGCCCACACCATATTCCAGCCGCCAAACCAATGGCTCGGGCACACGGATGCGGCCCTCCAGCGCTACAATGTTTTCCGTGATCAGGCCACTGGCCGGGGAACGCAACTCAAGCTCCGGCTCAAACGCGAGTGGCGCCTTCTGGGGTCCCAGCGCCGGGTAGCCGTGCGACTCAGCCCAGGCCTGGTACTTCGCGGGGAAGATCATCACGTTGCGTTCTTCGATCCGGTCCGCGGGCGTGAATTCGTTTGCGATCTGCCCGGTGACCCTATCGACGCGCACCTTTTGCCAAAGGTCGTAGCCCGCGGGCAGCGGCCCTTGATTGGCCGCAAAAACCTCATTGCGGCGCTTGTCCGTGGGGCAGGCCTCACTCGGCTGCGTGCCGCTGTCCGAGCACACATTCGTCGTGCCCACGCCCTGCGGCGCAGGGAATTGGCTGGGCGCGGTCCCTTGCAGACCGCGAACCATCACATCATGCCAGATGGGCGCCGCGCCCAACGAGCCTGCCAGGCGCTGCATCTCCGTGTAGTCCGCATTACCCACCCATACGCCGACCGCGAGATCGGGTGTGAAACCCATGGTCCAGGCATCGCGGTAATCGTTTGTGGTGCCTGTCTTCACCGCGACCGGGCGGTCCGCGAGGGTCATCACCTTCTGTGCGCTACCGAACATGGGTTGCCGGGCCGCGACGTCGGACAGGATCGACGTAATCAGATACACGTGCTGCGCGTCGAACGCGCGCTCGTCAGGCTGGGGGGTGATCGCCACGATCGTCGCCGCATCGCCGCCAGCACCGAGGCAGCCCTGTACGCTTTGTGCGGCGGCCCCGCGCCAGATCAGCCGCCCTTCGGCGTCCAGCACACAGGCGATCGGGCTGACCGCCACGCGTGTTCCCCCGTTCGCCAGGGTTGCGTACGCGCCGGTAAGCTCCGTCAGGGTGACTTCACCGCCGCCAAGGGCCAGCGACAGGCCATAGTCCGGCCGGGTCAGGGTGGTGATGCCCGCGCGCTGCGCAACATCCTTGAGCCGGTCCAGACCTCCGTGCTGCAGCGCTTTGACCGCCGGAATATTCAGCGAGTTTGCCAGCGCGCTCCGCACGCTGACCAGCCCGTGCTCCTTCCCATCATAGTTCCCCGGAACATACGGGCCGGCCGGGTCCGGGAACTGAGTCGTAATGTCCATCATGGTCGTGGCAGGCGTCCAGTAGCCCGGCGGCTCGATGGCACTGGGCGGGTCGGCCGCGTTCGGGTCCGCGTCCGGCGCGGGGGTGATCGACAGGCTGTCGATGCGCGACTGGAGCGCGACCCCCACGCTGTTGGCGTCTGTGGCAACTGAAGCGGGCATTTCGAATGCGGACAGGTAGACAAACGGTTTCAGCGCCGAGCCGGGTTGGCGCGGCTGAATGGCCATGTTGATTTGACCGCTGATTTCCGTGCTGTTGAAGTCCGCGCTGCCGACCATGGCCAGCACTTCGCCCGTCTGGGGCCGAACCGCAACAACTGCGCCGTTGTGCGCACCCTGGTTTGCAAGTTTCGCCACCTGCTTCTGCACGGACTCCTCGGCCGCGGTCTGGAGGTCCGGGTCGAGAGTGGTGTAGATCTTGAGCCCGCCCTTGCTGGCAAGCTCCGGCCCCACCATTTCTTCAACCTGGCTGCGCGCATAGAGCACAAAATGCGGGTGTCGCGAATCGTACACCTGGCGCAACGGCTGGAGCACCAGTTCCTCGGCCCACGCTGCGTCGGCCTGTGCGTTGCTGATGTAGCCCTTCTCCACCATCAGCCGCAGCACCACGCCCTGTCGCCGCTTGACTGCCCCGGGCTGGCCGTCCGCCTCCCACAGCTTGGTGTAGGGATCGTAATAGGCGGGAGCCTGGCCCAGCCCGGCGATCATCGCTGCCTGGGCCAGGGTGAGCTCGGATGCATGTCGCCCGAAGTAGGTTTCGGCCGCGGCCTCGATGCCGTAGGCGAGATTGCCGTAGTAGATTTCGTTCAGGTAAATCCGCAGGATGGTGTCTTTATCATATCGACGCGTGATTTCAGCGGCTAGGATGGCCTCTTTTACCTTGCGTGTCATGGTCCGCTCAGCGGAGAGATAGGTGAGTTTGACGAGCTGCTGGGTGATGGTGCTGCCGCCCGGACCACTCAGATCGCGCTCGCGGATGGCATAGTAAATCGCGCGTGCGATGCCCACGGGATCCACGCCGGGGTGCGTGTAGAAGTTCGGATCTTCCGTGGCGATGGTCGCGTCGATCACATAGGGCGAGATCTGGTCGAGCTGCACCACGGTGCGCCGGCCGTAGCTCGGGTCTGCGACCTCGTTGAGAATTTGCCCTGTGCGGTCGTAGATCAACGTCGACGCGAAGCTGCTCACGCGTGCCTGCAACTCGTCGGCCCCGGGTAGATCGCGCGCGACGCTGGCGTAGCCGACGAGGACGATGCCCAGGAGCAGCGCGCCGACGGCCAGCAGCACCAGGAGCGTGGCGCCGAAGCGCGCACATCCGCCGCGCTGTTGCGGAGCCCCCCCGCGCGGCGGGGCGGCGCAGGAGGCTGCTCACGCTTGCGCGCGGGTACAATAGGCGCCGCCTGGTAGGTAGCGGGTTGTTGCCCCTGTGGTGCACCGGGTTTAGCGCGGCGTTGCTGCTGCGCAGGCGGTTGCACCGCGACCGGCCGCGGCGCGGGTTCTGCCGTTTCTTTTCGCGCCTCACCTGCACTACGCGGCGCTGGCGCTGCTGTCGGTAGAACAGTCGGTGCTGGCTGCGCGGGCTGTGGCGATGAAACTGGCGGTTGCGGCGCCGGAGCCTCAGCAGGCGGTGTTGGCTGCTCGGCTGCCGCTGCTTCCCGCGGTTTTTGCGCGTCCAGGCGATGCCAGAATCCCGGGCCGGCGGGCCTCGGCAGAGTAGCCGCGCCGCCCATGCCGCGATCCTCGACCTCGACGTCCTGGTCCTGCTCGGGGATGACCTCCGGCGGAGTCTTCTCGGCAGGCTGTTGCGGTTCCTGGCCGGCCGAGTCTGTGCCGGGGGGCGTCCGGGCTGGCCGGCTGCCCCAGTCTTGAGATGAATCAGACATCGTTATGAAGCATCCTCGAATAATGAGTCCCGATAAGCGGGCAGTATGACAGTATGACACAACTGTGAATAAAGACGTAATGGTTGCGGCTTTGGTTGCACCCTGGCTTCCCCCAAAAAGGGGACCGGCTATCGAAGCCGGCCCCCACAGATTGAGCCCTGCGCTATCGTCAGGCATCAGCGCCGTGAAGACGGCGCCGCGTCACCCCACCGTTCCGCCGCTGGGCACGTCTTTTCCACCGTAGTCTTTGGCCGTGACGCCCGGGTACACCAGCGCATTGCGCCCCAACTTGACGCCGGCCGGCACAACCGCGCGCTTGCCGATCACGGTCAGCCCCGTGTTGAGTCGGCTGGGGAATTTTCGGTTGGGGGTCAGGTCGTCCCCTTCGCCGACGACCGCACCTTCCTCCACGACCACCCGCTTGTCCAGGATGGCCCGGTCGACCACCGCCCCGGCCTCGAATCTGCGCGTCGGTCATAATGATGGAATCGCGCACCTCTGCCCCGGCGCAACACGCACGCCCGGCGAGATGATCGAGCGGATCACCGTGCCCTTCGATCTGGCAGCCGTCGCACAGCAGGTTGCCCTGGACGCGCGCCTTCCGGCCCAAGGAACGCGGCCGGCCGCTCCTCGCTGCGCGTATGGATCACCCAGTTCGGGTCGTACAGGTCCAGCGCCGGGGTTTCGGCCAGGAGCGCCATGTTGGCCTCGTAGTACGCCTGGAGCGTGCCCACGTCTGCCCAGTAGCCCTGGAAGCGGTATGCGTAGACCTTTCCGATGCGCACCAGCGCCGGCAAGGACATCGCCGCCCAGGTTGGTGTCCTTCGCCGCCCGGCCCATTGAGCCAATCAGCCAGCACGTCTCGCGCTTGAAGACGTAGATGCCCATGCTGGCCAGTGGTGTTACGGGTGCGCTTCGGCTTCTCGTCATATTCGATGACCCGACCGGCCTGGTCCGTCCGCGATCATGCCGAAGCGGTGCGCCTCGAATGCTGGCACAGAGATGCGTCGCCACCGTCACGTCCGCACTCGCGCTCGCGGTGGAAGCGCAGCAGCGGGCTGTAGTCCATCTTGTAGATGTGGTCGCCGGCCAGGATCAGCACATCGTCGACGGAACGGGTCAGGTCCAGGTTGAAACGCAGCGCATCGGCCGTGCCCTCTTGCCACGCGCCCGACTCGCCCTTGGTGCTCTGGTAGGGCTGCAGCAGCCGCACGCCACCGGTGGTACGGTCGAGATCCCACGGGCGGCCCACGTCCGATGTGCTCGTTCAAGCGAACGCGGCTGATACTGGGTCAGCACGGCCACGTCGAAGATGCCCGAGTTGACGCAGTTGGAGAGCGCGAAATCGATGATGCGGTACTTGCCGCCGAACGGCACGGCCGCCTCGGAGCGCAGCGCGGTCAGGACGCTCAACGCCGGGCCTTCGCCGCCGGCCAGGATCATTGCCAAACAGGACATGGCGCCCTCCTTCATATCCACTGTCGCGCCGCTCGGCACGGCGCCATCGAACTTGTCAAAGGCCTCATCGTCCACGTCGGCCTCGATCACCACGTTGCGGCCGATGGTCACGCTTGGCGGGATGTGCGCCCGCTTGCCGACGATGGTCGGACCGGTGTTGAAGCTTGTCCGGATCCTTCTCGTTGGGCGTGTCGTAGTCATCGCCCAGCCCAGCATGCGTGCCACTTCCGACCACCACATTCTTGTCGACGATGCAGCGATCCACCACTGCGCCCGGCCCGATCCAGGTGTCGTTCATGATCACGCTCTCGCGCACCACTGCGCCCGGCGATACGTAGACGCCGGCGACAGCACCGAGCGGATCACCTGGCCGCGCACGATGCAGCCGTTGCAGATCATGCTCTGCTGGATGCTGTCCCTGCGGCCCCACCTTTGCCGGCTGCGCGTTCTTCGCTGCTGGTGTGGATCACCCAGCTCGGATCGTAGAGGTTGAGCTGCGACTCGCCGGAGTACCAGCTCCATGCTGGTGCTCCAGTAGGCGTCCACCGTGCCCACGTCCACCCAGTAGCCCTCGAACGGGTAGGTGTAGATGCCGTGGCTCTCGACCATGCTGGGGATCACGTGCTTGCCGAAGTCCAGGTCCGGATGCTGCGACGCAGCGCCTGCATCCGTTCGATCAGCGCGCTGGCGTTGAAGACGTAGACGCCCATGTTGGCCAGCGTGCTGGGCGCCTCCTTGGGCTTTTCCAGGAACCGCGTCACCCGGCCATCCTCGTCCGTCAGCACGATGCCGAAACGGGAGGTTTCTTCTGGCCCGACGTTCATCACCGCCAGCGTCAGGTCGGCCCGGCGCTCTTCGTGCACGCTGGAGCATCGGCCGGTAGTCCATCTTGTAGATGTGGTCGCCGGAGAGGATCACCACGGTGTCGGCGCGGCGTCTCCCGCAGATAGTCGAGGTTCTGCAGCACCGCATCGGCTGTGCCGCCGTACCACTCCTGATGCCCGCGGCCCTGGTAGGGCTGCAGCAGGCGCACGCCGCCACGGCCCGGTCGAGGTCCCACGGCCGGCCGATGCCGATGTGGTCGTTGAGCGAGCGCGGCAGGTACTGCGTCAGCACACCGACGTCGAAGATGCCGGAGTTGACACAGTTGGACAGGGTGAAATCGATGATGCGGAAGCGACCGGCAAAGGGCACGGCCGGCTTGGCGCGCTGCTCGGAGAGGACACCGAGCCGCGTGCCGGCTCCGCCGGCAAGGATCAGAGCCACAACACGCATTACGCGCTCCTTCCACGGCTGGATATGCTGTCGCCGTTATCAGTGCGAATTGATAGGATGTCGCCGCATTGTCGCATGAAACACAACTCTTTCGCAAACGCGTGAATTTGAAGGACGGTCAAGACCTTCGAGGTACGGTAACCTCGAAGGTTTATCTCTCTAGGCCTCATGTGACGTACGTCATAGCGCATTCTGCAAACCAGGTGTAGCATTACTGCAAATGATTAGCAATAGCATGAGCGCTCCCATGACCGACTCACCGCCTAACAGGCAGCCTATCAGGCTCATTGGCGACCTGCCCGCCGGAGCGGGCGGCATCGTGCACGCATTGACCGGCGGGCACGATTTTTGCAGCCGGATGGCCAATTTGGGGTTCACGACCGGCGCACTCGTCAAAGTGCGCCAGAATTACGGCCGCGGCCCCATCGTCGTCGCGCTGCGCGGCACGCTGGTCGCACTGGGTCGCGCTGAGGCGGCGTGCATCCTTGTCCGCCCGAGCGAGGCCTGATGACAGCACCCGTGGCTAGCCCGGCCCTCAGTCCCGAGCGTGAAGCGCGGCCAGGCCGCCCGAATCTGCGCCTTGTCCAACCGGTCTGTCACGATAGCGGCCCGGGCATGGCCCCCGCGCCTGACGCGTTGACCATCGCCCTGGTCGGCCAGCCGAACGTGGGCAAGTCCACCGTGTTCAACATGCTGACCGGGCTGAACCAGCACGTGGGCAACTGGCCCGGCAAGACGGTGGAGCAGAAAACCGGCGTGTTCCACCACGAGGCAACTGCGGTCAACCTCGTCGACCTGCCCGGAACCTACAGCCTGACCGCCAACTCTGAGGAGGAGCGCATCGCCCGCGACTACCTGATCACCGAGCGCCCCGACGTCGTGATCGCGCTGGTCAACGCGGCTGCGCTGGAGCGCAGCCTCTACCTGGTCGCGGAGTTGCTGGCGCTGGACGTGCCGCTGGTGATCGGCCTCAACATGATCGACGTGGCCGAGCAGCACGGCATCCATGTCGAGCCGCACGTGCTCGCGGCCGCGCTCGGCGTACCGGTGATCCCACTTGTTGCCGCGCGGAACGAGGGCATCCGCGAGCTGGTCGGCGCCGCGCTCGAGCTCGCTGCTGCCCCCGCCGCATTCCGCCCAACCGGCCGGCGATCCGCCCCGAGCACCAGCCGGTGCTCGATCAGCTGGTATCCATGCTCGACGGCTGCACGTGCGATCGCTACCGCGCGGACTGGGCCGCGCTCAAGCTGCTCGAAGGCGATGCCGAGATCACTCAGCAGATCAAATCGTCCGTATCGCCCGAGGTGTGGGACGAGGTCCACAAGCTCCTGCTGCAGCACGAGGACGCGTACCTGGACATTGCCGGCGGACGCTACGAGTGGATCGGCCGCATGGTGCGCGCCGCGGTGACCGAACCGCGAGCCGGCGCGATCACGCTCACAGACCGCATCGACCGCGTCGCCACGCACCCCTTCTTCGGCCTGGTGTCGCTGCTGGGGATCTTCGGGCTGGCCTTCTCGCTCACCTACGCTGTCGCGACCCCGCTGTCCGGGTGGCTGTCTAGCGTTGTGCTCGGCGGACTGACCTCCCTGGCGCAGGTGACCCTGGCCGGCGCGCCCGTATGGCTTTCGGGCCTGGTTATCGACGGCCTGATCGACGGCGCGGGCACGGTGCTGACCTTCCTGCCGATCCTGGTCATCTTCTTCGCGCTGCTCGGCGTGCTGGAGGACGTCGGCTATCTGTCGCGCGGCGCGTACGTCATGGATCGCTTCATGCACCTGATGGGGCTGCACGGCAAGTCGTTCCTGCCGCTTTTCCTGGGCTTCGGCTGCAACGTTCCGGCCGTGCTGGGTGCCCGCATCATCGAAGAGCGCCGCGCGCGGCTTCTGACCATCCTGCTGGCGCCGCTGGTGCCGTGCACCGCACGGCTGGCCGTGCTCGCGTTCCTGGCGCCCGCCTTCTTTGGCGCGAACGCCGCACTGGTGACCCTTGGTCTGGTGGCGCTCAACCTGGTGATCCTGGCCGTGGCCGGCATCGTCGTCAACAAGGCGGCGTTCCACGGCGAGCAGACCGCGTTCATCATGGAGCTGCCGCTCTACCACGTGCCGAACGCCCGCACGGTCGGACTGTACGTGTGGAACAACACGACGTCATTCCTGAAGAAGGCCGGTACGTTGATCCTTGTGTCGTCTGCGGTGGTGTGGGCCTTGTCCAACCTGCCGGGCGGGGATGTCGAGTCGAGCATTTTGGCGACGGCCGGCCGTGCACTGGCACCCGTGGGCGGGCTGATGGGCATGACCGACTGGCGAATGATCGTCGCTCTGCTGACCAGCTTCTTCGCCAAGGAGAACACTATCGCCACACTCGGCGTGCTGTTCGGCGCACCGGAGGCCGGGACCGCGCTGGCCGCACAGGTCGCAGCGGTCATGGTCCCCGGCGCACGTCTCGCGTTCCTGGCGGTCGCCATGCTGTTCATTCCGTGCCTGGCGACGGTGGCCACGATCAAACAAGAGACGGGTTCATGGAAGTGGACCGCCGCGAGCATCGGCCTGCTGGTGGCGATCTCATACGGCGCGGGCGTGCTGATCCACCAGGCCTTCCGCCTGCTTGGGATGTGATGAGAATGGTCGAGCGTGAAGCGAACCTGCCGCTGCGTCTCTTGCGGCTGCTGTCCGGCGGCGGCATCCGTTCCACGTCCGAGCTCGCCCGGAAGTTGGAGGTCAGCGACGGCCTGGTGACGATGATGGCAGAGGACTTGACGCGGCGGGGGTATCTGGTGGCGTTGAGCGGTGGGGAGTGCAGCTCGGGGTGCGCGGGATGCGGCCTGGCCGCCGCGTGCTCCGTCCCGACCGCGCGAGATCGCTTGCCCCTGTTGACGCTGACGCCGCGCGGCCGGGAGGTGGCCGCGTCTTAGTGAGAATGGTCTGCTAGCTTAACCTACTTCGGCAATACCCTCAGCGGATCGATCAACCACCCATAGTCGCGGACCTCGAAATGCAGGTGTGGACCGGTGATGTTCCCGTTTGCGCCGGTCAATCCGATCACCTGGCCCTTGCCTACCACCTCGCCCGTGTCCACGTAGATGTCGCTCAGGTGGGCGTAAAGCGTCACGTAGTCCGTGCCATGATCGATCACCACCCGGAAGCCGTAGCCCGTCGGGTTCCACCCTGCCATGATCACCTTGCCGCGGTCTGCAGCCCGGACTTGAGTCCCCAGGGGCACGGCAATGTCGAGCGCGGTGTGCCCTTCATGCGCGCCCTGGGAAAGCCATCCGCCCGTCACCGGCCAGATGAACTGCCCGTCGCCATAGGGCCATTCCTCGTACTCCGTGCCGCCCCACTGATCTTCCGGCCGGCTGACCGTTGTCCGGTCCGCGCGGGGCCTGGCGTCGGTACGTGCGCCGGGCAGGAGGATGCGCTGCTTGGGCGTGACCCCATACGGCGGCGAGCTGAAGCCGTTCCACGGGATCGCGACAATCTGCTCGACCGTCACTTTGCTGCGTCGGGCGATCCCGGCCAATGTGTCACCCTTGCGAACGGTATAGCAGAGATCGTTGAGCGCGGGGACCACGATGGTTTGTCCGGCGGTCAATTTTTCAGCGTCTGCGCCGGTCGGCGTCGTGACACACGACATGGTGTCGAGATCGCGGCCGAAGTCGAGGGCCAACGACCAGAGTGTGTCGTCGGGCTTGACAAGGTAGGTGAATGACGCGGCGTTCAGAACTGCAGGTGACTCGCTGGCAACGAACGGCAGGTAGACCCGTGAGAGCGCTCCGCCTGGGGTGAGTGCCAGGAGCTCCTCGAGGGTGAGTGGCCTGGGAGTCGATGTTGGCTGGGGAGTGGGCGTCGTTATGACCGGCGTCGCAGGCGCGCCAAGAACGGTGCTGTGCAGAAGCAGGGCGAACACCAGCACCAGAAACCCGGCTAGCAGTGCGGATCTCTTCATAGGTGCGCGTATGATACAGCGGAGTAGGCAGACGCGCAAGCCCGCTATACACCCCAGAGCGCATGGCGGGCCATTTGATCTCCTTTTTCGCGAAGATCTGCGGGCGCTGCTAATACGTCAGCCTGCTCTTCCCCGAGACACGTACCCGGAAGATGTAGAAATTCCACCCCTGGTACAGCAACACGACGGGCACCATCACCAGCGCGATGATGGTCATGACGCGCAGGGTGTAGGGCGTGGAGGAGGCGTTGGTCACGGTCAGGCTCCAGTCCGGGTTCAGGCTGGAGACCATGACCC
This sequence comes from uncultured Chloroflexia bacterium, assembly GCA_963774265.1. Lineage (GTDB taxonomy): Bacteria > Chloroflexota > Anaerolineae > CG2-30-64-16 > CG2-30-64-16 > JALOOB01. The sequence goes on from CAVZDU010000003.1 coordinate 36,350, forward strand.
GCGGATACAGCCCCCGGAAGGTGGTCACGACGGTCAGGGCGATGGTCAGGGCGGTCATGGCGAAGGCCCAGCCGAACCGCCGCTGGGTGAGGAACCACCCGCCGACCAGGAACGCCGCACCTGCGCCGATGGCGCTGATGCCCGGGTTGACGCCCAGCCGCTGGAAGATGTCCGTGGCGAAGTAGGTTGCCACGACGGTCGCGGCGCCCACGACAAGAACTACAGGCCACAACTGGTTGGCCAGCGCTTCCGCGCGGCCCCGCACCTCGTCCGTGGTGCGCAGGCTGAGGAGCAGCGCGCCGTGCAGGGTGAAGACCCCCAGCCCCGCCAGCCCGCCCAGCAGGGCATACGGGATTCAGCAGGTTGAAGAAGCCGCCGACGTACTGCATGTTCGCGTCGATCGGCACCCCGCGCACGATGTTGGCCATCGCCACGCCCCACAGCAGGGCCGGGATCGCGCTGCCGGCGAAGATGGACCAGTCCCACAGCGTGCGCCAGCGGGGACTCTTGTCCTTGCTGCGGAATTCGAACGCCACCGCCGCGGACGATCAGGGCCACCAGCATCAGGAACAGGGCCAGGTAGAAGCCGCTGAACAGGGTGGCGTACCAGTTGGGGAACGCCGCAAACATCGCGCCGCCCGCGGTCAGCAGCCACACCTCGTTGCCGTCCCACAACGGGCCGATGGTGTTGATGATCATGCCGGCGCTCCTCGTCCTTCTTGCCCAGGAACGGCAGCAGGATGCCGACGCCGTAGTCGAAGCCCTCCAGGATGAAGAAACCGGTGAACAGCACGCCGATCAGGATGAACCAGAGCGTATTGAGTTCCATCGTTGCCTCCGTGAGATCAGGACGGGCGCAGCACGAACGCGTCCTCGTCAGATGCGCCGCCGCCCCGGGTCATCGTGGGCACGCCGTCGTTCGCGATCAGTTCCGTGTCGGCCCGCGCGTACTTCGACCAGCAGGTAGACGTCGGCCACCATCAGCACGCCGTACACCAGCGTGAAGCCGATCAGGGAGGCCAGCACCAGCCCGCCGGAGACGGTCGCTGAGACGCCCTGCTCGGTCCTCAGCAGGCCGAAGACGATCCACGGCTGCCGGCCCATCTCGGTCAGGATCCAGCCGGTGCTGTTGGCCAGATAGGGCAGGGCGATGGCGAAGGGCAGCGCCGACGAGCAGCAGCGACCGCTTCGCCCACGTGGTTGCGCAGTGCCTGCATACAATGCCCAAGCCGCGAGCACCAGCATCAGGAACCCGGCGCCGACCATCGCGCGGAAGGTCCAGTAGATCACGAACGACGAAGGGCACATAGTCGCCCGCGCCGTACTTCTGCTCGTACTCAGCCTGGAGGTCGTTGATGCCTTTGACCTCGCCGCTGGGCTGGTTGTAGGCCAGGATGCTCAACAGCGGCAGGGATGCGGATGGCGAACACGTCCTTGCGGTTGCGCATATCGCCGATGGTGAAGAGCGACATGGACGCCGGGTTCTCGCTCTCCCACAACGCCTCGGCGGCCGCCATCTTCATCGGCTGCGTCCGCACCATGTGCTGCGCCTGGCGAGTGGCCGACGAGGATCACCATCACCGAGCCGATGAGTGCAGCGACGTCGCGGCCACCTGGAACGACTGCAGAAGAAAGTCCGGTCGCGGTCCTCCGTACAGCAACCGCCAGGCGGTGATGCCGAGCATGAAGAACGCCGCGGTGGCCAGGCCGCAGAAGAAGACGTGCGGCCACTGCACCCACACGTGCGGATTGGTGACCAGTGCGCCGAAGTCGGTCATCTCGGCCCGGCCGTTGCGGAGGATATAGCCGACCGGCTCCTGCATGAAGGAGTTGGCGATCAGGATCCAGAGCGCGGAGAGGTTGGCGCCGAGTGGCGACCAGCCAGATCGCGGCAGATGCAGCTTCTTGGGAGCTTGTCCCAGCCGAAGATCCACATGCCGAGGAAAGTGGATTCGAGGAAGAAGGCCAGCAGCGCCTCGATGGCCAGGGGAGCGCCGAAGATGTCACCGACAAAGCGGGAGTACTCCGACCAGTTCATGCCGAACTGAAATTCCTGGACGATGCCGGTGACGACGCCCATGGCGAAGTTGATGAGGAACAGCTTGCCCCAGAACTTCGTCATGCGCTTCCACGTTTCGTCGCCGGTGACGAACCAGATGGTTTGCATGATGGCGACCAGCACCGAGAGCCCCAGTGTCAGGGGCACGAAGAAGAAGTGGTAGACGGTGGTGATTGCGAACTGCCATCGGGCCAGGATCACTGGGTCCATGGACTGTCCTCCTTTGCTCTTGCGGGTCAGCCAGAGGTTGCCGGGTGCAGGTAAAAGTTGGCTCAGCATAGCGGATTTCGCCATCTTGTCAAGGATAAGGAGATTGCTGGGCTGTTGTAGGCGCTGGTTGATGAGCACCCGCGCAAGAGGGACTACGAGGCCTGAGGCAACGCTGGAAGGGGAGGAAGGAATGCAAGGGCGCCGAATAGGCTCGGCGCCCTTGCGGAGACGTTATTTCAGGGTCAGGAGATAGGCCACCAGATCGTTGATTTGCTGATCAGTCAGCTCGGTCTTGTAGTTCTGGGGCATGACGCTGGGGCCAAACCCCTCTACGAGTTCCCCGTTGGGGTCGACGAGCATCTCGCGCAACCATTCTGAAGCGCTCTTGGCCGTGCCCTTGTATTCCGGCTCCTTGAAGGCGCCAGCAGCATCGGTAGCGATTCCAGCCAGCGATGGGCCGACCAGGACCTTGCCGGCTTCTGTTGAGTGGCACGTGGCACATCCGGGCCCGTTGCTTTTGCCCAGGACTGCCTTGTGGAAGAGCGCGTCGCCACTGGAAGCATTTCCTACAGCACCCGACGCAGCGGGTGCAGGCTGACCGCCACCGCACGCGGCCACAAACAGGACGACCACCGTCAAAACGACCAAGATAGACTTCGACATGCTTTGCCTCCCTTTCCGTACAATTCGTTCAGCGTTCACTCGTCTTGAATCGCGGTGCCAACGCCGCCTTGCCTGCCGCGGCGCTGTCTGCTTGTGCAGCTCCAGCCTTATTATGCCACAAGCTGGCATCTTGCCGCGAACCGCCGTCTGGCGCCAGGCTGCCGTCTGGCCCCGGGCTGCCAGCTTTCGCATCGTGGGCGTCGGCCGTGCTCGCAGACGCGAGCATGGCAGTCACCTCGCTGCCATTCACCGTCTCGTGCTCGCACAGGCGCTCGGCCAGCCGGTCGAGGGTCGCCCGGTGAGCACTCAACAATGCCGAGGCCTGGCTCGAGCGCCTCCTCGACGAGACGCCGCGTTTCGGCATCCACCTGGCCGGCCGTCTCCTGGCTGACCCGGCTGTCCAGCCCCCATGCTTGTGGCCCCAGGTAGGCGGCCTGCGGGTCACCGGCCAGTCGCACCGGCCCCAGCGCCGGGCTCATGCCAAACTCGGTGACCATGCGCCGGGCCAGGTCGGTGGCGCGGGCCAGGTCATCGGATGGCGCCCGTCGAGACCTCGTCAAAGGTCAGCGACTCGGCCGCCCGTCCGCCCAGCATCACCGCCAGCCGTGCCCGCAGCTCACTCTGGCTCAACAGGTAGCGATCCTCGATGGGCCGTTGGATGGTGTAGCCCAGCGCCCGCCCGCGCGGCACGATGGTGACCTTGTGCACCGGGTCGGTGCCGGGCAGCAGGCTCGCCACCAAGGCGTGGCCCGCCTCGTGCACCGCCACGGTCTGCTTCTCCCACGGGTTCATGGCCCGCGTGCGCCGTTCCGAGCCGGCGACCACCCGCTCGATGGCCTCGTCAAAGTCGGCCATCTCCACGGCGTCCTTGCCCTCACGGGCGGCTGCCAGCGCGGCCTGGTTGACCACGTTCTCCAGGTCGGCGCCCGAGAAGCCGGGCGTGATGCGGGCCACGGCCTGCAGGTCCACATCCGGCTGCCAGGGTGACCGGGCGCGCATGGATGCTCAGGATCTCTTGCCGGCCCACCAGATCGGGCAGGTCCACCGTGATCTGGCGGTCGAAGCGGCCGGGCCGCAAGAGCGCCGGGTCGAGCACTTCGGGCCGGTTGGTGGCTGCCATCACGATCACGCCGTGCTGCGACTCGAAGCCGTCCATCTCGGCCAGCAGTTGGTTGAGGGTCTGTTCCCGTTCCTCGTGCGCGCCCATGGCGCCCGCCCCGGCCCGCCGGCCGCCGATGGCGTCGAGCTCGTCGATAAAGATGATGCTGGGCGCGGCCTTCTTGGCCTGCTCGAACAGGTCGCGCACCCGCGAGGCGCCGACCCCCACGAACATCTCGACAAACTCCGAGGCGCTGACCGAGAAGAAGGGCGCGCCCGCCTCGCCGGCGGTGGCCTTGGCCAGCAGCGTCTTGCCGGTGCCCGGCGCGCCGACCAGAATGACGCCCTTGGTCATCCTGCCGCCCAGGCGTTGGAAGCGGGCCGGGTCCTTGAGGTACTCGGTGATCTCCCGTAACTCGTCCACTGCCTCGCCGGCCCCACCCACGTTCTGGAAGGTGACGCCCGTCTGCTCGCCCTGGATGACGCGCGCCTTGCTCTTGCCGAAGGAGAAGATGCCGCCGGCGCCCCCGGCGCCTCCGCCGCGCCCCTCATGCTCTTGAGCATCGAAGTACCCGAAGGCGCCAAACAGGACCAGGGGCAGGACCCAGCCCAGCAACGCCAGGATGCCCCCGTTGCTGGCGACCTGGCCGGTGGCATTGACCTTGTTGGCTTCCAGGTCTTTGAGCAAGTCCGGGTCATCTACCCGCACGGTGTGGTAGAGCCTTGCCGTCGGCCAGCTTGCCGGAGATCTGGTCGATGCCGACCGTGGCGGTCTCGATCTGCCCGGCACGCAGCGCGGTCTTGAACTCGGTGTAGGTCATTTCGGTCGTGGGCGTGCCCAGTGACCCGCCAAACAGCATCTGGAGCAGCACGGCCGCTACGATCACCGGCAGCAGCAACCCAAGTGAGGACTTGAGCACCCGACCGGTAAGCTTTTAACATGTTCCCTCTTCGCGCCGGCGAGCACGAGTCAGGGAATACCTCTGAAGATGCTGCTAGCCAGAGCCCGCCGGCGCCCTAGGCATCACCGCGTCCAACAGCTCACTCGTGGGACAACCCTTGAGCAGAAAGGCGTCTGCACCGGCTGCCAGAACGGACGTGCGATCTGTGGCATACATCGTCAGCACCACGATCCTGATGGCCGGCCACCTGCTCTTGATCATCTCGGATCGCTGGCCAGCCATCCAGCCTCGGCTCAGGAGCGGACGCGCGTGCAGGTGCAGATCCATCACCACGACATCCGGGTGGAGCGCCCGCACCTGCTCGACCGCCTCCTGGCCATTCTCTGCTTCGCCGACGATCTCAAGGGGAAAGCAGCCGGCACTGGCCCGGCTCCCTCGGCATCACTGGGAGTGCTCCAACGCATAGCCGTGAGCAGGGCTTTCAGGCTGCGCCGGGCTCTCGGTTGGTCGTCGGCGATGAGCACTCGCAGTACGCACATAATATTCACTCGCCTGATGTCTTCTCGTTCGGCCGCCGGGGCGTCCTGGTGGTCATGCATCCATCGGTTGCTCTGTGACTCGGCGTGCTGCCTGGTGTAGCCATATTTCTCCTGCAGCGCGTCCGCCAGCCGCTCGGCTTTGCCCCCGATCCTTTCCAGGTCGTCATCGGTCAGCTTGCCCCACCATTTTCTCGTCTGTCCACGCACCAGCCGCCACCTGGCCTCCAACATGTCGTTGTTCATCAGCTAGTCTCCTGGGTTCTTGCACGGGGTTTCTGGCCTCGTATTTTCCCAAAGTACTGGCGAACTTTCGCCGCGATCTGGGGATCCGTCATCTTGTCTGCGGTTTCGACCCCAACGATCCGCTCGCCGAGCTCTTCACGCTCAAGACGCTGCTGAAGTTCACCCTTTGCCTCACCAGGACCAAAGATCAAAATCGCATCTGCCTCTCGCACAACTCTGATGACCTTGTCGTAGTACTGGCTGAGCTGGTTTCCAAAGCGCCTGTCTTGTTGGTCTTCTTCCAGCGAGGTCCCGGGTCCATCAAAGCGCGAACCGCCGGAAAACCGAACATCCTTCTCTATGTCTGATGTAATGTGTTCGGTCTTCTCTCCGCCGGCAGAAAGCATGACTATGCTGGCCTGGCGATGGTCAATCCACAAACCCGCTGCGCTTTTCATGGGTATTTGCTCCTTTGTTCGGGTGTCGCCGCTGGATGCATGGCGCTGGTTGGTTAGCCGCCTGCGGAGGGCTTGTGAGCCGCTTGCTTCAGACGGCGCCGATGTGTGCGCTCACTTTTCGACAATCGCTTGGGCTTGATCTTGTCTGCCTTGTCTGTTTTGACTGGCTTGTCCGTTATGACTGGCTTGTCCGTTATGACTGTCTTGTCCGTTATGACTGTCTTGTCCGTTATGACTGTCTTGTCCGTTATGTCTGCCATTCTTGCCATCTCCTCATTCTTGTTACGAACCGGGGAGCTATGCTTGTCCCAGTTCAAAGCATAGCGGAAGGAGGGCAATCTTGTCGTCAGCGCAAACGCTAGGTTTTTCACAGCAGAAGGGCCGCCCCGGAGGGCCGCCCTTCTGCTATTTGTCGCATCTCATTTGTTGTATGGCGGTCTTGGCGCCCAGTTGAGGCGCCAGCCGGCGCACAAAAAGGACCAGGTCTCGCATGGAAACCTGGTCCTGTCGCTGGTTAGGCTATGGGGCGCTGACTATTTCTAGTAGCGTCCACCGCCCGATCGGGAACCGCTGGAGCGGCCGCTGTAGCTGCTGCTGCCCTGCTGGGTGCGGAAGCAGTCGGAGCAATAAACCGGCCGGTCGCCACGAGGTTGGAACGGCACTTCGGTCTGCTTGCCACATTGGGCGCAAACCGCCGGGTACATCTGGCGTTCGCTGCCGTAGCTGCTGCCGCCACCGTAGCTGCTGCCGCCGTTGCGCGCAGCCTTGCGGGCGGCGCGGCAGTCGGGGCAGCGACCGGGAGTGGAGAAACCCTTGGATTGGAAGAATTCCTGTTCGCTCTCGGTGAAAGTGAACTGCTGGCCGCAGTCCGTGCAAGTAAGTGTTTGGTCTGACATGTTAGTCTCGCTAACTCCTGTTGATGATATATTCATGGAGACATCCAGCAGTGCAAGAGCAGCGAGGCGTTTATTCTGAGGGAGCAACTAGACCTGATCGGTTCCGAACCACTGATTTCTATGAATTAATTAGATAATATCACAGCCCCGACGAAAATGCAAATCTGGCGACATCGCGCGTTTCGAGCTGCCGAATTCGCACTCAGCTACTGCACGTGCAGCTCGGTGACCAGGCGACAGTGGAATCCGTAGATCGCGAGAGTCACCGCCAGCGGGAACAACTTGGGACGTCGGAACAGAGCCCAGAAGAGCAAGGGCCCAGTAGTGCGCCGCGCTCCGTGCCCCGAATGCCGAGCTGGTACACGGAACGGAAGAACGCCATGACATAGTCCAGCTCCAGGTGCAGGCTGACCTTCGGCGCCCGGTACTCGCGCAGGAAGGTCCGCACCCGCGCGTAGTAGAGCCGTGGCGAGTAGATCTGACCCAACAGCCAGCGGTAGCCCTGGCGTAGGGGTTCGAGGCCCATCTCAGGGATGATGTTGGTCGAGCCATCAACATTGTCGCCGGTCATCTCGCTGGTCAGGCGGCCCTCACGCTGCATACGCTCGTAGAGGCGTGTCCCGTAGGGCGCCTGGAGCAGCCCCACCATGGCGGTGACAATGCCGCTCATCTGGATGAAGTCGACCTGTTGCTGGAAGATCGAAGGCGAGTCGCTGTCGAAGCCGACGATGAAACCGCCCTGCACCTGGAGGCCGGCGCGTTGGAGTCGCTTGACACTCTCAACCAGGTCCCGACCGCGGTTCTGGATCTTGCTGCACTCCGACAGCCCGGCATCGTTGGGCGTCTCGATGCCGACGAAGACCGTGGTGAAGCCCGCCTCGACCATCAGCCCCATCAACTCGGCGTCATCCGCAAGGTTGATCGACAACTCGGTGCTGAAGGGCATCCCTACCTTGTCCTGGCGCCACGCGATCAGCGCCGGCAGGACTTCGGTCTTGAGGATCTTCTTGTTGCCGATGAAGTTGTCATCCACGAAGAAGACGTTACCGCGCCATCCGATGGCGTACAAATTCTCCAACTCGGCGATGATTTGGTCCGCCGTCTTGGTGCGGGGTTTGTGCCCGAGGAGCGCGGTGATGTTGCAGAAGTCGCAGTTGAAGGGGCAGCCTCGGGAGAACTGGATGCTCACCGTATCGTACTGCCGCAGGTCCGCGAGTTGCCACCGGGGCACGGGCGTCTGGCGGATATCGGGGAATTCCGCGGTCGCGTAGACACGTTGCGGGTGTCCGGCCGCCAGGTCGGCCAGGAACGGGGGCAGCGTGATCTCGGCCTCATTGAGCACGAAATGGTCGACGGCGGGAAATCGCTCGTGTTCCCCAACAAATAGAGGCCCCCCGGCCACTACCGTCAGGCCCGCCTGCTTGCAGCGCTCGATCGCAGCTCGGGCTGCGTCCCGCTGCACGATCATGGCGCTGACGAAGGCGATGTCGGCCCACGCGAGGTCCTCGTCGCTCAGGCTTTGCACGTTGAGGTCAACCAGCCGCGGCTCCCAGTCTGCGGGCAGCATGGCGGCCACTGTCAGCAGGCCCAGCGGCGGTGCGCCGGCTTTCTTGCGGATGAACTTGAGCGCGTGCTTGAAGCTCCAGAAGGTGTCGGGGAACTCAGGATAAACGAGTAAGACTTTCAATGGCTCTCCTCTTCTCGATCTATGGATTATGCGGCGCTCAGTTGTCTCGTTATTTCTCGCTCAGCGAGGTTTCTCCGGTTTCCAGCGAATGGACCACCGTCAGCGTACGGCCCGCATCGTCAGTGAACACCTTGCGCTCGACAACCGGCTGCAGCAAGAAGGCATCGACAACCGATGAGCGGGATGGATTGCTACCGGCAGATTCGAAGGTGAGCAGCGCGTCGCCCGCCGCATGGTGGAACGGGCGCGCCGTCAGGCGGTCGAGCCACAGGTAATCTCGATCGGGCGCGACCGATTCGGGCAGAAACCACGGGTCGAGCGATGGTGAGTCGGCGCTTTCAAACCAGACTCGCAGCGCGACGGCATCGGCGATGCCAGCATCGGCGATGCCAGCATCGGCTGCCCGAGGCTGGCCGCCGGCAGCCGACTGAGTGGCGGGTGACAGCGCCGTGACGAGCTTGAGCGGAGCCAGATTCGAGGCTGTGTCGGGGTCCTTGCCGGTGAAGTTCTGAAAGCCGCTGCCCCCGAAGCCGCGGCCCAGATCAAAGCCCAACACCTTGCCGTCTCCCACGTCGTCAACATACAGGCTCTTCCACGGGATGGCGGCCTCATAGTTGTAGCCGGAGGCGGTTTGCTTCCAAGCCATCTGTGCCTCTGCCAGGAAGCCTCCCCCTTTCCAGTTCCACACTTGCGGACCGTCGGGCGTTTGGGCAAGGGTGAATTTCTGGTCGACGCTCGATCCCTGGTGCTTCGTATCCAGATAGACCAACAGCGTGTCTCCCTTCCACACTTCTGCGCCCGTCATGATCTGGCGGTGGCCCGGCGCCTGGACGGCAGCGGCGATATAGAGGTTCTGGTCGTCCCACAGGAAATAGGCAACGAAACTGGCTGTCTCCGGGCCTTCCCACTGCGAGGCCCCGCGCAGGATATTCTCCTTGGTGTCGACCTTGACCGGGGCGGCGGCCTGCCACTCTGTAAGGTCGCCGTCGAGCTTGATGGGATCTTGCGTGCGCAGGGCTTCGGCCGACTTCCCAGGTTGAGGGGAGGCCTGGCGCAGATGCGCCACGTACAGGTAGTAGTCGGCCTCGGTCGGGAAGGTGACGGCGACCTGCACCTGAGCTCCAGCAGGCATGTCATAGTAGTGGCCGCCGGAAAAATCGGCCTCCCCCGTGGAATTGCGACGACCGTACTCAGGTGCGGGCTTGCCGGGCGCCGGCTGGCCATCCTCGGCCTCGATCAGCCGATAGGGGGTCTCGACAGAGTCTGGGCGGTAGCGCAGGTAACGGGACGCCACCGGGTCGTCCGCGACCTTCATCAAGGTGTACAGGGCCTCGATGGTCGATTCAGCGCCGGAGTTGCGATTAACGCGGAATTCGCTGGGCCCCTGGATGCCGTCGTAGCCCCGGCCGGTGGCCGGATCGTACATAGCGACGCGCGCCATATTATTGCCGAAGAACCAGCCGGCTGCAAGCCCAGCGTACTGGAGATAGGTCTGATTGCCGGTCGCGACGGCAAGCGCCTGGAAGCAGGAGACCAGTGTTTGCTGGCCGTACGCGATTTGGCCGGCTCGCACCGGCGTCACGGCCATCTGGTTCAGGAAATCAGAAGCCAGGAGATGGCCGTAGAAGATGTCGGCCTCGCGCCGGGCGGATTCGATCCAGGCGGGCTGCTCCAGGAGCAGGCCGGCGCTAGCGAGGGCATGGCACTGGTGGCTTCCCCAGGCATGCCACAGGGCAGTCGATGTGGCCGAACTAGGGTGAGCGGCAAAGGGGTAGTCGGCGGGACCTCCCAACTGGTATGCGGCGATGGCATCGCCCAGCGAGAGGAGGAGGCCCTTCGTGTGGTCGTTGGGCGCCACAGCCTGGTACTCGGCCAGGCCGAGCACGGCCAGCGCGCTCACGTCACTGCCTTCCCCGAGCAACCATCCCGGCACGCGCGTGCCGTGGAGCTCATTATACGTGCCGGGCGGCGAGAGCTTGCTCGCCAGGGCCTCCTCGCCCATCAGGTAGTGAGACTGCAGGAGGCCCGCATAGGTCGGATCGAGCTCCTTGAACACACGGTAGCCGGCGGCCAGCGCCCACTGGCCGCGCGCCGCCCACCATCCCCAGGACTTGTAGCTGGTGAGGCCGTCGCGATTGATCGTGCCCGCCCGGTCAAGCACGAAGTTGTAGTACTCGCCATCCTCCGCTTGCATGTAGACCGTGAAGTTGAGCAGGCGCCGGGCCTGCTCAAGGGCCAGCGAGTCTTTGGTGTGCTCGAAATAAGCGAGATAGACCAGGGCCGCACGCGCCACGTCGTCGAGCGCCGCGATTCCCTCGCCGGAGGCGTCAACCCAATCGTACTTGGGGGATTCCGAGTAGATATGAACGATCGCCATGTCCTGGCCGTTGATCTGCACGGGCTCGGTGAGGAAGTTCAGGTGAGCCAGGTTGATATCGCCCTGCCGCATGGCGGGGAGAGGCGTCACCGGCACCAAAGTCGCGCTCGGCCCGGCCGGCGCGCGGGTTGCGACCCCGGCAGCAGTCGTGGGCGCCGCCGCCTGGGCAGGTTCGGTGGTTCCGGTTTCGGGCGCGGCAGCCCCGCTCTGAGACGTCGCGGTCGGTTGCGTCGAGGAAGTGCCCGCGCAGCCGGCAAGGCCGAGCAGCACGACGACGAGCGCAAGGGACAGCAGACGTTGTGTACTCATGGCCCCCTCACAAGACTACCCCTTCACTGCCCCCACGGTCAGCCCTTCGATGAAGTAGCGTTGGGCGATGAAGAACAGGGCCAGAATTGGGGCGGCCATGACGGTGGACATGGCCATCATGTAATGCCACTGTGGCGCCTCTTTGGAGAGTGACTGGCCGAAGAACTGGAGGCCCAGGATCATCGGATACTTTTCCATCGTGTTCAGGTAGATCAATGGGCCCTGGAAATTGTTCCAGTTGCCCTGGAAACTAAGCACCGCGATGGCTAGCAGCGCGGGCTTGACAAGGGGCAACATGATGGACCAGAAGATTCGGACAAGGTTGGCGCCGTCGATAACGGCCGCTTCCTCGATCTCGCGCGGGACAGTGAGAAAGAATTGGCGCAGCAGGAAGATGTAGGACGGACCCCAGGCAAACCAGGCGCCGACGGTCATCGGCGTGAAGGTGTCGATCCGGCCCACGGTCTTCCAGATGATGAAGACGGGAATGAGGGTCAGTATCCCCGGCAGCATCATGGTGGAGAGCACCATGATGAACAGGGTGTTGCGAAACGGGAAGCGGAAACGGGCGAAGCCATAGGCGACCAGGGCTGCGGTAAACAGTTCGGCCAGCATGGCCAGGACGGTCATGAAGAGAGTGTTGAGCAGAAAACGACCGAAGGGCAGGGCGTTCCACGCTTCCACGTAATTTGACCAACGCACCGGGTTGGGAAGCCACTCGGGTGGATAGACAAACAGCCGCTCCGGGCTCTTGAGAGAGGTCGATATCATCCAGGCGAAGGGAACGAGAACGATGAGCGCGCCGAGCGTAATCAGCACGTAGGTGATGCCCTGGGAGACGCGCTGGTTACCGGTGCGGCTGTGTAACCGCTTCATGATAGGGGCCGCCGGCGGGGCTTGTTCAAGTGTTGTCATGAATTCCTCCATCCGCAGGACACGATACGGCAGGTAAGCGGTACTTCGCCATCATGCCCCCTTTTCCGATTCGTAATAAACCCACCCCGGTGAGGACTTGAAGACCAGCAAGGTGAAGAACAGGATGAGAATCATCATGATCCAGCCGAGGGCCGCCGCGTAGCCCATCTTGAACTGCGTGAAGGCCTGCTGGTACAGGTATACGTTCATGAAGACGCCCGCGGAACGGGGCGTTTCGATGAAGAATGCTACGGTGAAGGTCTGCAACGAGCCGATAATGCCCATGATCAGGATGTAGAACAGGGTCGCGCTGAGCATGGGGATGGTGACATTGAGGAAGCTGGCGACGCGTCCGGCGCCGTCGATCTCAGCCGCCTCGTACAGGTCGCGTGGTATGTTCTTCAGGCCGGCGAGCAAAATGATCGTGTTGGCGCCGAAGACGCCCCACAGACCCATGATAATGTAGGCCGGCAATACCAGGCGTTCATTCGGCGAACCATGCTGGATTAGGCTGATTGGTCAACAACAGGAACGGCTTGAGCAACGAATTGATGAGCCCGGTCTGGGCGAACATCCAACGCCAGAGCAGGGCCGTGGCGGCGGCAGGCAGGACCGCCGGCAGGTAGTAGAGCGTGCGCCAGAGGCCCTGGGCACGGACCTTCTGGTTGAGCAAGGTGGCGGTCATGAGAGCGCCGATCAAGCCCAGCGGCACGTTGATCACCGAGAAGAGCAGCGTGAAGCGTAAGGACGGCCAGAAGTTGGGGTCCTCGGTGAACATGAACTTGTAGTTGGCGAGTCCGGCGAACTTGGGCGCTTGGAGGACGTTATAGTCGGTCAGGCTGAGGTAGAAAGAGGCGATGTACGGACCCAGGTTCCAGATCAGGAAGCCCAGGAACCAGGGCAGGATCAAGGCATAGCCTGCCGCCGCCTCTCGTTTCACACCTAGCTTGCGCAGAAGCCAGTGAAGGCCGAACATGCTCAGAAGTATGGCCGCACCGACAACGATGTAGTCGACGAGGGTGGCTGTATACCATCGGATCATGGGATCGTGTACCCCCTTTTCGTTTCACCCGGTTACACGGGCGGCAGGGCCGCCCGTGTAACCCAAAACCGACCGGCATGGTTACTTGGGCAGGACAGCCTCGAGCTTGACCCGGGCAGCCTTGGCCAGGTCCTCGGCGGTGCCCTTCTTATGGAAGAGCGGATCCTGGAACTGCTCCCAGAAGATGGTGTCCCATTCCTGATGCCTGGGAACGATGCGGAAGGCGCGCATGTCTGGCAATGCCTGCAGAATCACCGCGGCCGAATCCTTTTTGTCTGGCACGCTGGCGACGATGGTCTCGACGCCTGCCAGTGACTTGCGCGGCGCTACGATCTTCCAGTGATGAATGCCTTCGGTGAGGGCAACCAGGGCCTGGTAGGCCTGATCGGGGTTTTTAGTTTTGGAGTTGATGACCGTTGAGGCCGTCCAGGCGAAAGTGACGCGGCTCTTCGGCCCTTTGGGCACCAGGGCGACCTTCAGCAGAGCGTTCTTCGCGTCCTTGGCGTGGGCGTAGTCGAGGTCATCGGCTGCGCCACCAAAGAACATGGCGATCTTGCCTGCCTTGGCCATCTCGCCGAAACCCTGCTCCTTGAGCGTTGCCTCGGACGGAGCATATGTTTCGTTGTAGATGATGTCGCCGTAGAACTTGGCCCCCTGGATTGCCTCAGGGCTGTCGATGGGCGAGGTCTTGAGATCTTCTGAGATAACCTCACCACCGGCTTGCCAGATGAACATGTGGATGGGCGGCCAGCCGTTGAACCCGGTGCCGTAGATGCCCTTGGCCTTATCGGTCAGCTTGGCCGCGGCATCCTGGAATTTAGCCCAGTCCCAGGTGTCGTCAGGCTCGGCGATGCCCGCAGCCTTGAAGAGTTCAGGGTTATAGTAGAGGACAACCGGTTGGCTGACCCAGGGAAGGCCAAAGGTCTTGCCCTGGTACTGAGCGGAAGCCAGGATCGACGGGAAGTAGTCGTCAAGCTTGGCCGCGGGGCTGGCCGTATCGGCCTTGAGCTTCTCGGTAATGTCGAGCAGTGCACCCTTGTCCGCGTAGCCGGCGATGTACTCCTGCGAAAGCCAGAAGAGATCCGCAGCGGTGCCACCGGCCAGGGTAGTCTGAAGCTTTGTGTAGTAGTCGGCAGGGGCCGGCTCAGAGACGATCTCGAATGCCGTGGCCGTCTGGTTAACCTTGTCGATGACGGCCTGGAGTTCCTTGGCCTCTTCCACGCCGGCCCAGGTGGCCAGGCGGATCTTGACCTTGGCGGCTGCAGCCGGAGCGTGGCGCCGCAGCCGGCGCCGTGGTCGCACCGGCCGTGGTCGCGGGGGCGGCCGGCTGAGAACAACTGGCCGTCAGCACCAGGACGACGAGAAGCATGAGCGAAAACAATCGATTTGGACGCATAGCGGTTCTCCTTCTTATCGCTAACCTTCTAGCGCATAGGCCAGCAGGTCATTCAGCTTGCACGTAGCCAGGCCGATGACGTGATCCGCCCCGCCGTAGTAGATGTAGACCTCGTCGCCTACCACTACGTTGGCACAGGAAAAGACCACATTCGGCACGTCTCCGCGCAGCTCCCATAACTCCTCAGGCTCAAAAATCGGCTCTAGTGGCCGTCGCAGCACGCGGGTCGGGATCGTTCACATCCAGCAGACAGACACCGAAGCAATAGACGTGTTCGGCATCGTAGCCGTGGTTGATCACCAGCCAGCCTTGCGGTGTCTCGATGGGAGAGCCGTTGCTGCCCACGCTTTCGCAGTCCCACCAGTTGTCTGGTCGTGGGCCGTAGATCGATGCCATGTCCTCCTCATGCCAGGTCAGCAGGTCGTCGGAGTAGGCCAGCCAGACGTTCGGCCGGCGGCGGTGGAAAGCAGCGTAACGATTGCGGATTTTGCGTGGGAACAGGACATGGTCTTTGTTGTCCTCGCCCCGCACGTAATCGGACCGAGGCGCTCCCAGGTGATCAGGTTGGTGCTGCGAGCGATCATCGGCAAGATTCCGCCGCCGCCGGCATGGGTCGGCTGGCTTGAACCTTCCGATTGGCCGTAGGCGGTGTAGCACATATAGAAGACACCGTCGAACGCGGTCACGCGCGGGTCCTCTACCCCTCGGGAGTCGCTGCCGTCGTGCGGCTCGAGCACCGGCCGGCGCAGACGGTTCCAGTGCACGCCATCAGCGCTGACCGCGTAGCCAATGCGGCTAATCCAATCCATACCTTGGGCGCGGTAGTGCATGTGAAACAGCCCGTTGTGGTGCACCACAGACGGGTTGAAGACGTTGAAGCACTCCCAATCAGAACTGGGATCGGGGCAAAGAATAGGGTTGATCGCGTGGCGTTGGAGCTTCATATCAGATAGATCTCCGCGGTTGATTCAAGATCGCTCTCACCGCAATCTATAGCATAGCAAAAGCAGGCGGGTCCGGCGTCAGCGCATCCGCTAGGTTTTGGGTAACAAAAGGGCCACCCCAGAGGATGGCCCCGCGACTTTTGTTGTACGATGTTCGGTATCGCTTCACATTGTTGACTTCCTGCACCAGAGGCCGGGTCAAGAAGGAAGAGGGCTGCCATAGGAGTCTCACTCCCAAGCAGCGCCCTTACCGCCCGAATGCCCCATCAGTGACCGGAAGGTCCGGCAGCTATTTCGTCTCAAGCAGGTCCAGCGGGTCCGGCAGACCCAAGAGGCTGCCGGCACGCACTTCCAGCGTGGCCTCGTAGATGACAGCCGGCGCTTCGTAGATCGCAGGCTGCTCGGCCGGCGTGAGCGGATGTTCTTCCATGCGCTGTAGGCTCGTGTTGTTCATAACGCTCTCCTGTGATGAGTGATGGACGGGATGGTAGAAATGCGCATCACTCGCTGTGCTCTTGCCGAGCTGATGGCAAAGCGCTTTGTGCGTCCAGGGCGCGCCGCCGTGTGACGATCAGCCCCAGAGCCAACATGAGCGCGGCGCCCGCACCCAGCCCGAGGGGAACATCGACCGCAGGGGTCGCCTCGAACTCCTGCATCGCGATCGCGTTCGGACCGAAGCATTTCGAGATGTTGTTGGTATCCATCGTCACGGCACCATTGCGCGCCAGGGCTGCACCGAACATGGTGGCACTGGTATTCAGCGTGATGCTCGTGAGCGCGAGAATATTCCCGACGAACGTAGTGCCTGTACCGAGAGTCGCAGAGCTGCCGACCTGCCAAAACACATTGCAGGATTTACCGGGGCTGATCACGGTTACCGACGAACCGGATGCGGTCGTGAGCTCGCTCCCGATCTGGAAAACCCAGACCGCAGCGGGGTTATTCTGGGCGTCGAGCGTGAGGTTTCCCGTCAACTGTGCCGACGAGGCAAAACAATAGACGCCTGGAATGAGGGTGAGTTCACCCAGATCCGTACCAGTCAGGGTGAAATCGCACGCCTGGCCTGCTAGAGCATTGTACGCAGTGGTGACATCACTCTGGGCCCCCGGCGCGATCCCAACACCTGGGTATATCGTTCCAGTCACGGTGCCCGGCGGAAAGCCAGTGATCGAGGTGCCAGGCGAGACACCCAGGTCTCCGTTGACGACGGAGGCCCCGGCATTGGTCACCGTCGATCCACCCAGTACTGCGAAGGACGTCGCGGTTCCGAGGCCTGGCGCGGTAGCCAGCGGGGCTGCGGACGCAGTGGAAAAGGGGCTGCCTGCTGCAGGCAGAAGCGCGGCACAAACCAACAGAACCGCTATCAAACGTATGGGCTTGGACATGGCTGCTACCTCCTAAGGTGAAGAGAACGACGGAGCGACAAGTTTGGCATCATTCTTTATTTCAGTATACTATAGAATTGATGCAAAGTCAATAGACATAACGACAAAAAAGTTGCCGACCTTCTATGATAAGGGCAGAAGCTACGTGGTGCCAGAAGGCCAGGCTTCACACGGTTCACTCATTCGTCCAACGTGCGACACGGATCAGGTAAGAGCGTAGGCCCTTGGCGTTGATCTCGGAGCTGACGGAACGATCCAGCACCGGTAGCAGCACCAAAGCGAGGAATGCCAGAATGGCAATGACGAGTGGAATATGCATGGTAGTGCTCCTGTCTTGCGACTATCGTCTTGAATCATAGCGAAGGCGAGATCCGAATGTAGAGCTCGGTGCTCCCAGGCTCACCACGGTGGGTCGGCCTGGAAGACCTTTTCCTCAGCCTGCTTTCGTCACGTCGTGCGTGATCTGGCGGGCTTTGTCGCGAGCCTGCGCCACCGCGTCTTCCACGGTTTCGGCCGTCTGCTCGCGCAGTTTCGGCTTTGCCGTTGGAGCTTGGCCCGTGTCTTTTTCCCCGATTGCGGCGCCAACAACAACATGGCCACCGCGCCCGCCAGGCCGCCGATCAGTACATGCCGACCAGCAGGCCGGCCCAAGAGTCCCCCGACTCATGCGCGTCGTTCTCGTGTTCGTAGTTGTGGTTGACCATTCTGACTTCTCCTGAATGAGGGTTGCGCGTCTTGCCTCGGTTCCTTGCCGCGCGACAGCGTAACGCCGGTCTCGGCTCAAGCGGCCGAGCGTTCCCGACCTCTGCCATCTCCTCCGACCGCATCACCGCGTCGGCGGCGACAACGATCACGTCTTCGCCGATGGTGAGCACCTTATCGCCGGCGATCATCAGAGATGTCGCCCACGACGTTCATGCCTGGGGGAACGGACAGGGAGGTCAGGGCGAACGTATCTGGGTCGAATTCGTAATCACGCACCTCGCCCAAGCGCTCCCCGTTCTCGGTGATCACTTTGTTGCCGATGAGCCCACGCTTGGCTTTGACCAGGGCGACGGCTTCGGGCGCGTCGGCAGGAGAGCGAACGTCGGCTTCCGCATTGATCGTGACGGCATCCTCACCCACGCCATGCACCGCCTCGGCCGACACCCACAGCCGCTCGCCACCCAGCATCCCTCCGCTGTGCAGGCGCAGCCAGCTCACCGCCTTGCGCTCAGGGTCGACGACCAGGTCGTCAACCTTGCCGACTTGTTTGCCCTCCGCCATCGTGATGACGGGCAAACCCTTCACGAATTCGTAGCGCGCCATGTTATTGCCTCCTCAACTCCGCCGACAACTCCCGCACAATGCAGGTCATCACCCAGGATGCCTACCGGCTTTGCGATCATCCGCGCTAAGTCCCGTCGATGAGCACGATCTCGGGAACCGGCTCTCGCTAGATCACATGAAGCAAGGTCAAGATGATCAGAATCACAGCGATGACGAGCAGCGTATGGACGACGTTGCCCGTCCGTGGGATGCTGGAGCTGAGCCTCGGCCCGAAAAATCCAAGCAGCCATAGCACAATCAGGATCACGATGATGGTTGTAAGCATGAGAATTCTCCTTTGTTGCTATAGGTGTCTACCTGCTGTAGCGTGGGATGCGGTCGCGGTTGCGATAGCCGCCGCCGAAGTGCGAGCCAAGGTCGATCAGCAGACCGAGCCCCAGCCAGAGCCAGTCCTGGCCCACGACGCCCCCCGGAAAGACGATCAAGATACGCCAAGGTTGTCCACGGCACGAAGATGGCGCCCACTAACGGCCAGACCCACTGCGGAAAGGCGAGATTGAGCGGATGCGGCCAGTTTTGGAAGGCGAGGTTGATGCGCGCCGAATCCATGAACCACCAGGCCAGAATGGCCAGCCGGGGACCGATCAGAAGCAGCGTGGTGACGAGACAGCACATGTTTTCCTCCTCTGCGTGTCACGCTTTACTTTATCCGCTGTTGAAGGCGCTCGATTTCGGCCAGCACATCTTCGGGCCTGGTCTCCATTTCAAGGTCGGCCAATTCGCTGTCCTCATCGTTTTCGATTCCCAATTTGTCTTGAATGGCATCGAGCATTTGCAGCACTCGGGTCAACTCATGTTCGGTCAGCAAACCGATGTGCATATCCAGGTCAGCGCGATGCTCGGCTTCTCGGCTCAAACGGTTCTGGCTGATGAGCACAAAGGTGGACAGGAAAATCGCTTCCAGTGACACGACCATCGTCAAGAGTCCGTACGGAAACGGGTCGAAAGGCGGCACTCCAAAACTTCCGGTATTCAGCAGAATCCAAACACCAAACCAGACGATATGCACATACACAAAGATCATGCGCCCAGAAAACGAGGTGATGACATCGGCGATCCGGTCTTGCAAGCCGCGCTCACGTGCCGCCTTCAGGCGCAGGCGAATAATCGTCCGAATGTTCCGCTCGATGACGTTGCTCAGGGCCGGATTATCTTCGGCATTGTCTGCCGTTTCCATCTGGTTCAGAAGGCTTTGCTGCATCAAACGGAAGTCCTCCGGAGACTATCTGATCCGCCGGTTGCTCTCTTCGATGACCGCTTCCTTACCAGGCTCATTTGTGTGTCATGCTTACAGCAGCCTGCGGCGACCGGTAACGGCCCGCAGGAGCGCGATCAGGATCACTGCGCCGAGGAAGGCCACCAGGATGCTGGTGACGTTGATGCCGTTCACGGCATTCGGGATTTTGAGCAGCGCCTGGGCGAGGAAGCCGCCCAACAGAGCTCCCACGACGCCCAGGACGAGGTCGCCGACCAAGCCGGAGCCGCGACCTTTCATCACCCTGCTGGCCAGGACCAACCAGCGACTAGCCCAACGACGATCCATGAGAGAAGACCCATTATTCGCACCCTTCCTTCTTTTGAGACGGTTATCTCCGCCGATGACCTGGAAGATCGCTTTGCCTTCCATTCGCAGCATAGCAGAAGCGGTCGGCCCTGTCGTCAGCGCAAACGCTGGGCCTAACATAGCAAAAGGGCCGCTCCAGAGGGCGGCCCGGGTCGCTTTTGTTGTATGATTTTTGATGTATTTGCTGCCTCTCAGTTCTCCTGCTGCTCGAATCGATTCCATCGATCCTGCTTCACAATGCATACCCATAGACGATCCCGCCCAGCAGGCCCCAGGCGCTGCCCAGGATGGCCCCCGCCAGCACGTCCCGCGGGTAGTGCGCCCCCACGTACATGCGCGTGATGCCCACCAGCAGCGCGATGGCGTACAGCAGGCACACCGCCCAAACGCCAGCGTGGAAGTACCCGGCCAGCAGCGTCGCCATGAAAAAGGCCTGGCTGGTATGCCCGCTCGGGAATGAACGCCCGCCGGCCCGCCGGCCGACGATACGCGCCTGGGACAGCCGGATGAAAGGCCGTCCCCGGTGCACCAGGGCTTTCACCAACTCGACCACCAACCATAACGTCAAAGTGCCCAAGATGAGCTCGTAAGCCAGCAGATGATCCCCGGCGAAGAACAAGATCAAGGCAAGCGCCACGACTGACGATGCCGTTGCCGATCTGGGTGAAGCCCCACATCAGCCTATCCAGCCAGGGTGGGTGGCGCCCCCGCACGTTGAAGAACAGGAAAGTCCAGGTGTCCATACGCTGGCCGGTGGACCACAGCAGCGAGAGCGCCAGCAAGCTAAAGCCCAAGGTCATGCTTGCCAGGATGGCGCTGGGCCTGCAGGCCGTGCCAAAAGAACATCCGCACGTAGGAAGGCAGCCATGCCAGGAACAGGACCAGGCCGGCCGTGAGGCCCACCAGCCAGGCAAGCGGGCGATTGAGACTCACCCAAAGGGTCAGGCGCCCCCAGGCCCCGGGATTCTGATCTCCAGGCAAGCGCATTTCATCCGGCGGCTGCATGCGTCTGTGCCTCAAGAATCTCGCCGGGGTCGGGCAGCGCCTCTGGCGCCGACTTGCCGACCATCACTGCCAGGACGCGTCGCCGCACTTCGATCCGCACCCGCCCTTCTCCCAACGCGTTCCCATCCGCCATGATCGGCATGGCCGGCTGGGTGTCGATATCCACCCGGCGCACGTGGTAGTGCTGGATGCGTGGGTCTTCCGACTTACCTGTGCCCACCCCCTGGAAAACATAG
The DNA here is from genome assembly GCA_963774265.1 of uncultured Chloroflexia bacterium. Lineage (GTDB taxonomy): Bacteria > Chloroflexota > Anaerolineae > CG2-30-64-16 > CG2-30-64-16 > JALOOB01. The sequence continues at coordinate 57,586 of CAVZDU010000003.1, forward strand.
CCCAGCAGGTCCAGCTTGGACAGGTCGGCAAAGAACAGCACATCCAACAAGCCGTCATTGAACGAGGCTGCGGAGCCAACCTTATAATGGAGGCCGATATAGGGCATGTTGGAGACCAGCACCACGTGACCCAGAGCTGCGGACCTCCTGCTTGTCGTCCAGCACCAGGTGCATCTCGGCTGGCGGGGAACTGACCAGCGTTGCCAGGAAATCGCCGACCCGCGCCAGGTTGCCGTGTTGGACATCGTCGGCAGACGGGAAAAGCGTCGAAACCAGCCCCACCGAGCAAACTTCCAGGAAAGGTGTGTCATTCGCACTCTCTGAGGTCTCGACAGGTGGCCATGCCAACGTCCACTTTGATGCGGCGGCCCGTGCGCAGGATGGCGATGGCGGCCGGGATATCCGCCGGGATGCCCAGGCTGAGGGCCGTGTTGTTTTGCGTGCCGATGGGGATGATCCCCAGGGTGGCGCGCGTGGAGTGCCGGCCAGGGTTCTGGCCACGGCAGAAATGGTGCCGTCACCGCCGCAGACCACGAACATGCGGATCCCCTGCGCGAGGGCATCCTGGACCACTCCTGGCAGGTCGCAGCCCGCTTCGACCAGGAAGGCTTCCGGCACGAGCTTCCAGGCCTGCATCTCGTGGATCACATCCACGATCTCGATGGGCGATCCTCTGGTTGCCCCTGCGCTGGGATTGAAGATCAGCTTGGCCCTCATGTGGCGCTTGTTCGTGGAGCGAGGTTTCTTGTCAAGGATTTCTTTCATACGGCTCTATCCTTTGGCCCCAATTTCCCCGGCCTCCTTCTTTTCGGAAGGTTCAGCCGGCAGAGCCGCTTGCAGAATGGGTTCGGCTTTCACAATCAGTTGGGTAAGCCGCTCCATGCTGCTGGTCACCAAGGGCAGAGGCGGTTCATCCATTGCCTCTATGGTAGCCCACACGCGTGCTTGCCGCTCCTTCAGGTCTGAAACCTGAGCCGCAGCCCCTGAAACAGCGCGGTGGCTGACCAGGCGGCTCCACAGGATTTGGCATACAACCGATAAAGGTGGCGCGACGATGATGCCGACCAGGCCAAAAGCGTCTGCCATGGCAATGAGCAAGACTACGGTCAGAATCGGATTATCCCATCCGCGGTTGAAAAGCCGTGGCTTGACCCATACGCTGCAGGGCAATCAAGACGACAAGCGTATAGAGCACCGTAAACAGGCTAAGCTGCACACTGGTCAGCAGCCCCACCAAGAGTGGCGGAATGACCGCCAGGACCGCCCCAACCACGGGTATCAGGCATGCCAAGGCGCCAGCCAGCGCCAAGAGCGCTGGGTAGGGGGACCCGAGCAGCCAGTAACCAAGGCCTAATAGCAGTCCGGCCAGGAGACTTTGGATAACCTGGCTGCGTATGTAAGCGCCGATGTCAGGCTCGATTGTGCGCCAAATACCACGCGCCTGTTTGCGCTGGCCGGATGGAAGCAGCGAGAGCCAGAGTCGTTCAAAATGAATTTGATTGATGCTCCAATAGATGCTCAAGAACAGAATGACGACTACGCCGCTCACGACGCCGCCAATGCTCTGCGTGAAGCCAAGTATGGCCGGCAGCACGAGCTGCCCCTGGCTGCCGGTAACTGCTTCGAAGAGCTTACTCGGCGGCGGCAGCCGCGCAACCAGCGCCTGTTGGAACGAGCTGCCCTCCAACCATATCGGCAGCCTCCACGCGTCCTGCACCGACACAGTATGCGCCAACTGTTGAATCTCATTGATCGCGGTTTCACCGGTTAGGAAGAGCAAGAAGCCGAAACTGCCCAGGACCACCAGGTACAGTAGAATCCAAGCCACGCGCACCACGACGCCTCGTCCGACCAGGCGGTAAACCAATGGGCGCAGCGCTGCCGCAAGCGTTAGCGAGATCAACACGTAAACGACGACAATATGGAACTGCCACAGCACTACCAGCGCCAGCAACGTGGTCATCACCGCCGTACCGAACCCTAGCAGTTGCTTCGTCATGGTGCACCTGAAGTAGGGACCTGTGCCAGCAGAGCATCGAGGTCGGTTGCGATGGTCTCAATCTCATCCATCACCTGATCGATCTGCTTGACCCTCAGGTCCGAGCCCCCTTTCTTGAGCCGCGCCTGCTTGCGCAGGTCTTGGGCCAGGTCCTGCGCTTCATAGCGCAGCCGGCTGGCATAATCGCGGCCGGGCGAGACCTCCGGCTCCAGCGCTGCTGGATGAAAGACGAAGCGATCGAGTAAGAGCTGAATAATGGCTGCTATGGGAATTGCCATGAGCGCGCCGGCAATGCCGAACAAAGAGCTAAAGGCAAAAATCGCCAGCAGGGAGACGAACGGATTGACCCCCACCGACCTTGCGCATGACGCGCGGCACCAGGATATTGTTTTCCAGCTGCTGAATAACGAGCGTGGCGACGATCACCCAGACCAACTTGGAAGGCGCTATGGAAAAGGCAATTACCGCCGCAGGAATGGCGCCAAGCAGCGGCCCAATCATCGGTACGGCCTCCAACACGCCCGCCACGAGCGCCAGCACCAGGACATTGGGCAAGCCGATGAGCAGATAGGCAACCAGCGCCATGATGCCGATAGCCAGGCAAAGGACGCCTTGTCCGGCAATGTAGAAACTAACCTTGGTTTCCATGGCCGAAATCAGTTCGCTAATACTCTCGCGCTGGCCCTTTGGAACCAGCAGCAACCATGACTGAATGGTTCGCGGCCCATCGAGCGTCCAGTGAAAGGCCAATAGCAGAATAGCCGTGGCCATAAAGATGACCTTTGCCGCCGATGCCAGGTAACCCACCGCTTGCCCTGCAAAAACCAGCATCTGCTGTCCCGTTTGCTGGATCGGCTCCAGACTTGGCAGTCGTCGCTGGGAGGAACTCACTTAAGCGCACAATCAATTGATTGGGATTATCAACCATCCACTCACGCACGCTTTGGTAGTAACCCGGCACTGCAGCAGCAATCGTTGTACCTTGCTCGACAAGCAACGGGAACAACAATAGCACGAAGCCGATGAGCAGGGCGAGCAGGAGCAGGTAGACAAGAATGCCCCCCGCCATCCGGGGGAGGCCTCGCCGGTGCAACCAGGTTACGACTGGCCTGATCACCGTGCCCATCACGATGGCGATGAACAAGATGAAAACGACCTGGTAAAACCGATAGAGAAGCCAGAAACCAAGCGCGACAAGAGCGAGAACAAGAGTCGCCCACATGACGCGCCGAAATGTCCATAGATACGGTGGTGAGGGTGGACGCAGTGCCATGTTTTCCTTACTCTTTGTGAACGTTTGAGTTACCCATGGCCATCCGTGGGCGCATGGCCATGGGTGCTTGATACCCACCAGCCGGTACAAAATAGCGCCAGGTTGGATGCGGACGGTTTCTACCTGGCCGTCTGGACTTGTTAGGTAATCGCATTTTCCATCCGCGAGTAGAAATACTTCTTGGCTATTTCAGTGACCAAGACGTAAAGCGCCGTTAGCCCGATCATCATCAGCATGAGCGGCGCAGGCAGCGGGATGAAGCCAAATAGGAAGTTGAAGGGAACATACGGCAGCACGAGGGTGACGCCGACAACGATCAGCGTGCTCACCAGCAGAAGTTTGCCCGGCCGGCTGCGGAAGAAGACGCCGCGCGTTCTCACGACCAGTGCGATCACCAATTCTGTTAACAGCGACTCGATGAACCAGCCGGTGCGAAATTCCTCCGGCGAAGCGCGGAAAAGAAATAACAGCACCCCGAAGGTCAGGAAGTCGAAGATCGAACTGACCAGGCCGAAGAGCACCATGTAGTCACGGATGAAGATGGTGTTCCAGCGGCGCGGCTTCGCCACCCATTCCGGGTCCACATTGTCACTGGCGATGGTGGTGGCAGGAATGTCAGACAGGAAGTTGTTGAGCAGGATTTGTGGCGCGAGCAAGGGCAGAAATGGCAGGAACAGCGAAGCCCCGGCCATGCTGAACATGTTGCCGAAGTTGGCGCTGATGGTCGTCAGAATGTACTTGAGCGTGTTGGCGAACGTCACGCGGCCAACGTCAATCCCCTCCCGCAGAATATCCAAATCCTGCTTGAGCAGCACAAAGTCGGCGGCGTCTTTGGCCACATCCACGGCCGTATCCACCGAGATGCCCACATCGGCAGCGTGCAGGGCTGGCGCATCGTTGATGCCATCGCCCATATAACCGACCACGTGTCTGGTCTTTCGCAAGGCCAGGATGATGCGCTCTTTCTGGTTGGGGTCCACTTCGGCGAAGATGTTCGTACGTTCGGCGGCATGCCAGAGGGCCTCGTCGGGCATGTCGTTCAGTGCTCTGCCAGTCAGCAACCCGATGATGGGCAGATGCACAGCCTCTGCGACGTGCCGGGCTACTTTCTCGTTATCGCCGGTGATGATCTTGAGTTGTACGCCACGCTTGCGCCAGATCGACGATCGCTTGCTGCACATCCGCCTTCGGCGGATCGAAGAAAAGCAGGAAGCCGACGAAGATCAGTTCCGTTTCATCGGCGCGCGAATAGGATGTCGGCTTGCCCTACCAGATTCTTGATTGCCACACCCAGCACGCGGAAGCCCTTTTCGCTCCAGTCGCTGTAGTGTTGCTCAATCCCGGCCCGGCTCGTGGCATCCAGTGGGCTGGCTCTTATCCCCAGCTTGCACATCGCTGCAGATCTTCAGAATGTTATCCAGCGCACCTTTGGTGATGAGGGTACGCTCGCCTTGGGCATTGGCCGTGACCACACTCAGGCATTTGCGTACGAAGTCATACGGGATTTCATCTATCTTTTGCTCGGACGCCGATCTTTAGCCCGGCTTTTTGGGCATAAGCACTGGATGGCATCGTCCAATGGATTATTCATCCCGGTCTGATACTGGGCGTTGAGATAGGTGTAACTTAGAACGGTGGTGGATGGCTGTCCTTCAGGATCGAGCGCGCCATCCAGCCGGACAACGCCTTCGGTCAGGGTGCCGGTCTTGTCGGTGCACAGCACGTCCATGCTGCCGAAGTTCTCAATCGCGTTCAGCCGGCGCACGATCACACCGCGTTTTGCCATCTGTTGTGCGCCGTGGGCCAGGGTGATGCTGATAATGGCGGGCAGGAGTTCGGGCGCCAGGCCAACTGCCAGCGCAAGCGCAAAGAGCAGCGAGTCGATGGGCGGCTTGGCGAGGAAGATGTTGATCGCCAGCACAATCGACGACCATCACCAGCATGACCTGTGTCAGCAGGTAGCCAAAATTTTGGACGCCGCGTTCAAACTCGGTCTGAGCCGGGCGTAGGCTGAGCCGTTCGGCAATCTGACCAAACACGGTGGATTTGCCGGTCTGGACGATCAATACATGCGCCGTGCCGCTGCGCACGCTGGTACCCATAAAGACACAGTTGGTGCGTTCTGCCAAACTGGCTTTGGCCGGGACAATCCCGGGTGTTTTCTCCACCGGGAAAGTTTCGCCGGTCAGCACCGCCTGGTTCACAAAGAAGTCATTGGTCTCCAGCACGAATCCCATCGGCCGGGATCAGGCTGCCCGCTGAGAGCAGAACCACGTCGCCGGGCACCACTTGCTCGGAGGGCACCATCTGCGGTTTACCGCCGCGCAATACGTTTGATTTGATGGTCACTTGCGAGCGCAGTTTTTCAACGGCGTTGCTGGCCCGATATTCCTGCACAAAACCGAGCATCGTGCTGCCGATCACCACTGCCAGCACGATGACGGCATCGGTCCATTCGCCCACAAAGGCGGAGACAATGGCGGCGAAGATCAAGATCAGAACGAGCGGGCTCTTAAATTGGCGCAACAGCAGCCCAACGCCGTGGTCTGTCCTTGTGTCCTAAGCGCGTTTAGCCCGTATTGTTTGATGCGGCTCTCAGCGTCGGTCTGTTGGATGCCGTTCTCGGTGGTGTGCAGTGCAGCAATGAGTTGGTCGCTGGCGAGGCTCCAATAGGCATCCAGAATTTCGAGCCCTTTAGGTTGTTGCGCCTGAGATTTGCTGGGAAAGAGGCTGAATCGTTTCATCTGATTTGCCTTTGTTTAACATCAATTTCCGACTGCGTCGACTTTCTTGAAATCAACGCATCCACGCCCTCGAACTCGCGCACCACACTTCCTTCTTGTCATAGGCTGCCTGACCGTCGCGCAATCCTCCAGATTTGTGAAATGGCGAATCGCAGAAGCAGAATGAAACTGCGACCACCAACGGCGGAAAAGCCCCACCGCGAAAGTACAGTTGCAGTACCGTGGCGTCGGTCAGAACGTCCCGCAGGCGGCCAGATCCCCCGTCTGCAGACCGGCCTTCAGCGCCTGCTGCCGCTGCTCGGACGATCCATGGGTCCACGACTCGGGCGACACGTAGCCCTGCGTCTCGCGCTGGATGCGGTCGTCGCCCACGGCAGCCGCGGCGTCCAGGCTCTGGGCGATCTCCGCATCCGTCAACTGCGTCAGGTAGCCGGTTTCAGTGGCGTGATACGCCCAGACGCCGGCCAGGCAGTCGGCCTGGAGTTCAGTCTGAACTGACGTGCTCTGCGGCCCCGAGGCGCCCGTGCCACCCGTCTGGTCCAGCGCACCGGTGAGATTCTGTACGTGATGACCGTACTCGTGAGCGAGAACGTAAGCCTCGGCGAACGGGCCGCCCTGCGCGCCAAAGCGCGTGTGCAATTCGTCGAAGAACCCGAGGTCCAGATAGACCATCTGGTCGCTCGGACAGTAGAAAGGCCCTGCCGCAGCGGTAGCGTATCCACAGGCGGCCTGCGTTGACCCCGTGAAGAGCTGGGTCTTGGCTGGGATGTACTGGCCCCCCTGGCGAGCAAATTCGTCGGTCCAGAACGCCTGGATGCTGTTGACGAAGCCTACGACGCGGCAATCCTGACGAGTATTCGCGTCCGCGCCCGTCTGGCACGCCTCCGCCAGGTTGTTGATTCCGCTGGCGGCCTCAGTCGATGCCGGTAAAACTTGCCCAACCACATTCGTCAGGTCCGTAGGGTTCACGCCCAGCAGAAGCGCCACTACCAAGACCACCAGACCGAGTCCACCGCCACCGAGTGCCACCGCGCCCCCCAGCCCCCGCCGGTCCTGAACCTGGGAAGGGTCCAGGCGGGTCTATTGTTGAACGGCATTGGTCCGTCCTCCTTCCCTCTGAGCAGTCTCTCTCACTCTAATCATAGTCGAAGGGGAGCGGTCTTGTCGTCAGCGCAAAAGCTGGGACTAACGTCGCAAAAGAGCCGCCCCCAAGGGCGGCCCACCGCGACTTTTGTTATACGATGTTGGGTGTAGGTATGGTGGACGCCGAAATTTGGACACAAAACGCGCCGCCGATCACGCGCAGTGTATCAGCGCTTTGTACGCTGAGAGTGAAGCGCTAGATCAGTTATTTTTTATCTGTCGGCTTACCAAATACCAAAGCTTTCTCAACTGGATGGACATCCTTGGCAATCTCGACGATTATCGTCGGGGGTTGTGTAGTGATAGGCACAGGACTCAAATGCTGTATATCATTTACCGCCAAAAGCTCCGCCTGATTGCCTTCCACTCTGAATCGGGTCAGAGAACAATTGCTGACGGTCGAACGCCACCACCGCCAGCGTTTTTCGGGTAGATACCAGGACAATGTCGCCGAGACCACGCCGGCATGAGCGACCACAGCGACGCGTTGATTGGGATGCCTGGCCACGATGTCTAGTAACACCGCTGAAACGCGACCCTCGATGGGCCATCGAATCGGTATACCTGCACGAGCATCCAGATAATCTTCTACAGGATCCGTGATCGAAAGGATTTCCAAAATCACAAACGCAGGCAGCTCGAGCCACCGCACTTCCTGCAGGCCAATTCGAAACTCCGCAGCTCGCCCGATTTTTTCACCGATGATGTGTGCAGTCTCCTTGGTGCGGCGCAGTGGGCTGGAGTAGAAACCGTCGATATGGTTTTGGGGAGCATTGAAGTACTCACCCGTCTGGGCAGCTTGTTCCTGCCCTACTTGTGTGAGCGGTGCATGATAGTAGTCTCCGTTTACACGCACTGCATTGCCGTGTCGGATGAGAATGAGTTCTGTCGCCATGAGCGGGTCCTCCCGAATGCGCGGGCGATAGTGCTCCGGTTCACTGGTGGCTACTTGGAAACCGGAGAAACAGGTTCGGGTAGTTCCCTGGTAGACTCTTCTGGCGGTTTTTCCGTGCCGGGGCCTGGCTCAGGGGCAAGCACCCGCAAAGCACCCGGGAGGACCTTTATCTTGGCCGCGCCCTTTCCCAGAATAATGCCTTCCGCCGCAATATCTAACTTAGGTGATGTTTTCACCGTTATTTTTCTCGCCCGGTAGCGTTGGATACGCCCATCCGGAGTTACACGCTCATGTGCTGACTTTACGAAATAGCTAAGTAACGCCGCCTTACTAAGACCCGGGTAAACAGCAACATCCAGGAGTCCATCGTCCATGGAGGCATCTGGGGCGACCAGGTTCTTTGCTCCAATGATCGGCGTGTTGGCAATTGTTACCAACATGGTTTCAACTTCGATCTTGCTTTCACCATCCAGAGTCAGATAAACCTTTGGATGTGTTTTATATTTCAAAACCGTCATCACCGCATCCTTAATCCCTTGCCACTTGCCTTCGGGAACCTCACTAATTTCGGGATAAAGGGTGGCTGTCAGGCCGATGGCCGTCACCATAAAGAAATGGAATTTCTTTCTCTTCCTGGTGCTGATCAGACCTAAATCTAGTTTGCGAGTGTGGCCAGAAGCAATCAACGCACATGCTTCTTTTAATGATCTTCAGGAATCCCCAGGCTTCTGGCGATATCATTTTCGGTCCCGGCTGCGATAATACCAAGGGCCACCTTTGAGCCCGCAACGCCGCGAATAACCGCCCCAATCGTGCCATCCCCGCCCATGGCGATCACAACATCATAGCCATCTTTAACGGCTCTTCTCGCAATTGGGATGGCTTCTTTTTTGGGCCTTGCCAGAGCTACGTCAACCTTCAGTCCGTAATCTAATAGATGGTGTGTAACTTGCTCGAGTCGTGACGCCGCTGTTAATACATCCCCTGCACCAGGGTTGGCGATAAGTTTCACCCGGATGGGTCTCGGCTTCTTTGGCATGTCATCTTTTTCCTTCAATAACCAGTTTCTGCATGGCGCGATGCGAGATTGCCGATACTTCTCAGGTCTTCTGAGGCCCAGCCGCCGCTGCTACGGGTTGGTGGACGAAGAAGCGTGTCTTGCCCCAGATGTAAACTTGCACAAGTACTGCCAGTATCAGGCTGCCCAGCAAGTACGCGCCCAACACGTCACTTGCCCAGTGTTGGCCCAGATAGATGCGTGAGGCGCCAATCAAGATGATCGGGCCGCTAAGAAACACCAGCAGAACAGTGCGTTTTGGAGATGGTTTCAGCAAGGTAAAAGCGAGGAACCCAATGAACCCCAGAAAGCCTACATAGAATACGACATGCCCGCTCGGGAAACTGTAGCCGAGGATCGCAATCACATAAGCCGAAGCTGTCGCTGGACGCGGACGCCGGATCAAATCCTTCACCAACAAGTCCACGGCCGTAGAAGAGACTGCTGCGACGAGCGCCATTACCGCTTCCCAATGCAGGCTGAAGCCATAAATCAATAAAATGACCAGCCCTGTGATGATCGTGGATTGTGGCCAAACACCCGGCCAGCTCACCACATTCATTAACACCGAAAAGGGGGGAAAATGGATCAATTGGATAGTTTTCGCGATTTGAAGATCGACCGAAAAAGAAGAAATGGTTTTGACCAGAAAGGTCACCAGAATAAAAGCAATCGCGGTTAGGACCAGCGTCCACCGGAATAGTCGGGCTCGATAACGTCGCACAGGTGCCGGTTCGCTCTCGGCACGTGTGGCCTGGTGGGCCGTATCTTTAATCTTTTCGATAGGTGGTTGTTCGCTTTTTTGTGTTGACATTCTGAACTCATTTCCTTGAGCGGAAGCCCATCCCAATGAGACTACTCTTTCCTATTAGTGGCTTTTTTCGTGATCTCAGGGACTCGGTCTCCAACGCTAGGGCCCAGGAAACGGGCCAGACTTTCGTGGATGTGAACAGCCGCTTCGTGCTCGGTCTGAATCTGGGCAGCGAGTGCTTTTCCGTGCGCCTTCTTGTTAAGCAGGTGTGCGAGCCCTACGAGCGCCTCCTGAAACGTGGAAAGAGGCTCCTGTGACATCTCTGCCTGCTCTACCTCACCCCGGCGCCATTTTTCCAGCGCGTTCGTGCGAAGCAGGTCACGATGACGGCGGACTTCTTCGGGTTCACCAGGTACTGGAAGCGTTAGCGGCGTGTCGCTGCGGGGAATGCTGCGAGAGAGATTCTTCTCGAACGTGTTCGCCGCCTTGTCTCTGGCCGTTAGACCTTCGGGAAGATTGAACAGGGTCTTGATGGTGGCCGGCAGGGAGGAATGCTCATAGATGGTTGAATCCACCTGCCCCTTTTCCACAAAGGGCGAAACAAGGATGGCCGGGACGCGAACCCCCAGGCGCGTGAAATCGAAGGGTGGATGTTTGGACTTTTTTCCATCCGGACTTGGCACCGAGCCAGGCGGTGGAACCCGATCGAAAAAGCCTCCATGTTCGTCATAGAGCACGACGAGCAAGCTCTTCTCCCAAAACGGGCTGTTGCGCAGGGTGTCGTAGACCTCGGCAATCAGGTATTCGCCCAGCCTCACGTCGTGCGGCGGGTGTTGGTCATTCGCTTTCCACTCATGAAAGTTGAGGTAGCGAGGCTCGATGAAGGTAGTAGGCGGCCAGGTCCCCCTTCTCCAGATCGGCGTAGAATTTCTCGAATCGCTTGAAGTGGTCCAGCGTGCGCCAGTGATGCTGCAAGATGATGCTTTGAGGAATGTCGCCATAGTAGATGTTCCATGACAACCCATTTTCGCCCAGAGCGTCGTAAATGGTCTTCATCTTGTAATTGTGCTCTAGCGGTGTCCACAATCATTCCGTCACACGTTGCGGCATGAGCGTAGAAGCGATTCAGCCACGTAGGACCTGGAACCGCAGAGAACCAGCGATCACAGACGCAGAATTCGCGCGCGAGGGTGGTCAGCGCCGGGATCTTGGCCGGGTCGAAGCATTCCATGATCTTCTTGCCAATCTCGACATCGCCCTTTGCCTTTTCGATGTGGACGGCGACGAAGCCATTCATTGGCGCCGGGTCCACAACGTGCCCTGACTCGCCAAACAACTGCTTTTCGACACTGACAAAGTCGTGAGCAGGGTCGACTGCGGTTATGTAGCCAGACGTGTTGCTCACACGGACTCGCTCAGAAGTTGGGTCTGACGGATCGACCAGATTGAATTCGTCGCCCGTCAGTCCATGGCCGTTGGGCAGGTAGCCCAGCATATGATCGTAGGAACGGTTCTCGAGCATGAGAACAATGACGTGCTCAATGGGAAAACGGTTGGGGGTGCTCATGACAGTATCCTTCGTGCTTTGGGACCCTACACTGACGCTTCTCTCCGAACGGAAAAGCCGGTTAGGACGGCCCCTCCGGATCGAGCGTTTCGATGAGCTCCGAACTGAGGGGCCAACCGTGACTGAATACCACCGATCTTCCTGTTCTCGACTTCTTCTGCACCCTCAGCATAGAACTGTTCCTCTCAATATTTCGATGAGCTGACTGTCTTGAAATCAATAAACCCTTGCTGAACGTCAACGGATGTTAATCTCACGCGAATCCGGTCGCCGACATCCACGCCCTCGAACCCCCGCACCAGCTTGCCTTCAACTGGCACACTGAGAAGCCGAACCCACGTCCCCTTCTCGGAAGCACCTGTGACAATCGAATCAAACTGCTCTCCGATTCTCGATTCAAGCAGGAGCGCGGCCGCGGATTTGCCGACCTGCCGTTCGACCTTGTTGGCGGCATCCTCTTCCTCGGTGAAATGCTTGGCCAGCACATCCAGTTCAGCATAGCTGTAGGGCGCAGCTCGGCCAGCCAGGGCGGCCTTCAATAGGCGTTGCGTGATCAGGTCGGTATAGCGACGATTCGGGGCGGTGGAGTGGGCATAGTCCTTGACCGCGAGGCCAAAGTGCCCTGGGGCCGTGTCGCCGGGTAGTTCTGCGACATATTCGCCCGCTCCCAGAAGTTTGATCACCGCGAGGGACAGGTCGGGGAAGCGCAGCGGATCGGCTGCTTTCTCCTTGACGAGGAACTCATCCAGTGCTTTTGAATCCGGGTTATCGGGCAGCCTGAATCCGTGTTCCTGGGCAAGCTCGACGATCCGATCCCAGCGCTTGGGCGTGCGCACCACACGGCGGATGGAAGGGAATTTCCTTGCCGCGAGATACCGGGCAGTCACGCCGTTGGCCGCGATCATGAAATCCTCGATGAGCTCCTTGGCGCGGTTCTTTTGTTCTACTTCGAGATCGCGGATTTGGTCGCCGTCAAAGATCGGTTTCGCCTCGATGGTTTCCAGGCTCAGCGCCCCGTGGACGTGCCGCAAATTCTTCAGGCTCTGGGCGATCCGGTCCTGCACGCGCAGATTCTCCGCCAGTCCATTGACGGCCGCGATCGGATGGTTGCCATCCGCCCCCTCGGGGACCGCGCCGTTCCCTTCCAGCCAGGCCGCCACGCTGTTATAGGCGAGCTTCGCATGATTGCGAACGCGCGCCCGGTAGATATCCGAGCCCAGCAAGGAGCCGTCCGCGCCGATCACCATTTCCACGACAACGGCCAGGCGCTCCTCATCGAAATTCAGGGAGGTGAGATCGGTGGAAAGCTTTTCAGGCAGCATCGGGAAGATCTTGGCCGCCGTATACACCGAGGTCGTGTTGTGGCGCGCGTGCTCGTCAATGGCTGAGCCGTTCTTCACCAGCGCGTCCACGTCAGCCACGGCCACACGAATCTTGACTTTGTCTCCGGGCAGGGCCTCGGCGACGGTGAGCTGATCCAGGTCGCGGGAGTCATCGTTGTCAATGGAAGCCCACAGGAGATCCGTCAGGTCACGAATCTCCGACGGGATCTCCAACTGGCTCACCGTTCACGCCTGCGGGCGCCTGAATCCTGTCAAGTTCGGCAAGCACCGCGGCCGAAAAGTCAGGGAGCAAGCCTCGCTCGAGCATCGCCCTGTGGGCAATGCTCTCCAAGATCGCACGGTGCTGTTGATCAGTGTGTTGTGTTTGTGGCATGGGAGTTGCTCCTGATTGCTGCCGAGCCGCGCCGCAAAGAGAAGGCACTCACGGCAGATCAAGCGTGCCCCAAATGCGACGTCGGCCGCAACCCCTTCCAAATTCGCAGGACCGCCAGCAGCGCGAGCGCCAACAGGGCGGTCATCGCCGCCAGGGCCCAGCGGTCGACCGGGACTTCGGCGACTGCACCGGGTAACGCGGCCAGCGGGGCCACTGCGACCGGGAGCAGAACAGGCGCCTGAATGGGCGCCGGGTTGAGCGCCAGGTGCGCGGGCTCGGTGTTGATCTCACCCAAAGCCCAGGCGGCCTGGGCCCGCACCGCGGGATTCGGGTCCGAAAGCAACGGGGCCAAATCGGCCGCGGCGTCGGCCGGTTTCAGCCAGCCGAGCATTTCCGCGGCGTTGGCGCGGACCACCGCGTTGCCGTCGCGCAGGGCCGCCACCAATGGCATCACCGCGGACTGGCCTGCCATCTCCAGCCCGCCCATCGCAGCGTGCCGCGTCGACGTCATCTCCGGGTCAACAAGCGGCGCCATGAGCGCGGCCATGGCCGCAGGTGTACCGATGGCCGCCAGCGCCTCGGCCGCCACCCGCTGGGCTTGGGGGTCGTCGGCGCCGAGCAACGCGGCCAGCCCAGGAACGGCCTGCGGAGACTTAAGCAAGCCAAGCGCCAGCGCGGCCCTGGTTCGCACTACTGTCGGCGCAGATCCCAGCATGTTTATGAGCTCAGCGCTGACCGAGCGATTGGCGATCGAGCGATCGATGATCGCCCGATCGCCGATGCGTCCGATGGCCTCCGCGATGCGCTGCCCGGCAAGGGCGTCGGGATCGGCCAGGGCCTTCATCAGATCAGGAAGCGCTGCCGGGCCTCCTATCAGCCCGATGGCCCGCGCCGCAGAGGCGCGGACGGCGGGGTTGCCATCCTGGAGCAAGCCCATCAGTTCAGGACTCATCTGCAGACTCACCGTAGAGCTGCCTGTACTATTGACTGCAACGACCGATAACGGTTGGCCAGCGACCGGCTCCAGGCGCCATACGGGCGTGTCGCTGAGTTCCGCGCGGCTCAACTGAAGCCACTGCCGGCCGCCGTCTACGCTCACGGCAACGCCCCACGGGGTGAGGTGGGCGGTGTTGGTCCCCAGCCAGATGTTGGTGGCCGCATAGACGATCTGTTCATCCTCCGGATCGATGGCCAAAGCGGTCACCGCGAGCGGCGCTGCATTGCCCCCCGCCAGAACCGTGCTGTCAACCAGCTGCCATGAGGCGCCACCATCATTGCTCCTGAGCAAGCCGAGGGACTCAGTGCCGACGAACACCAGGCCCGGCGTCCCCTGGGGGACCGCCATCGCCAGCGGCCGGCTTGGCAGAGCGCCGGCCTGCGACCAGCTGGTCCCCGCGTCGTCGCTGACCCAGACGCCGTCAGCCTGGCGGGTGTAGAGCCTCTGCGGCGGTGTGCTGTCAGTAGTCTGCCAAGCGGCTGCGGCCGGCGTCATGCCGCCGAGGAGCACGCCAAGCGCCAGACCGAGCATCACCCGCATGAGGGTCATTCGACGCGAACCGGTCTGTTTCTCAACCATCCTACGAACCTGCGAAGTCTTGTGTGCGACCAACATATTTGCCTCCTGCCGGGGCGCCATCAGTTAGCACGTCCCGTGTGGACCCCTGTGGATAGCTCACTTATGGGGACAGCCCTTGAGCAGAAAGGCAGCGAAATCGGGTCGACGAGGCGATAAAGCAGGGGCGCTACCGCCTCGTCGGACAGCAATGACAGAGTCCGAGTTACTTTTTGCCCAATCCGCGCTTGCTGTCGCGTGCGGAATCCTTGAGCTTGTTCTTCACGTCGTGAGCGGCATCCTTGACGTCGTTCTTCGCGTCATGGGTGGTATCCATGGCTTTGTTTTTTGCGTCATGAGCGGCATCCTTGACGTCGTTTTTCGCGTTGTGTGCCGCATCCTTGACGGTGTTCTTCAGGTCCTGAGCGGCATCCTTAGCCTTCTGTGTGTTCTTAGACATACATCCCTCCGGATTGGTGATATGGCGAACTGCAATCAGACAGATCTATCTGACACGCGTGTCGATTTGGCTCGATGTCGTGCGCACGCCGCGGCGCGAGTCTCCCGTTACCAGCCCCACTGCTTTGACCAGGATCCATGCGATCAGTGCGTAGACGAGGATTGCCACCAGTGGATTCACCTCGAACACGCTGCCCCCAAAGCGCGCCGTCCCAAACAGCCCCACGAACGGGGCGAGGAACGGTTTCGTGATGCTGTAGATGAACTGCGCAAAACCTGCGTTTCGGTTAGCGCCGAGCAGAGGCAAGATGAAGCGGATGGCGAGCAGCCCCTCCAGAATTCCGAACAACAGATAAATGCCATTTTGGACTCTGAGGGTTCCCTCGCGCCGCACAGCATACGGATCGCTGGTAAAGGTCTCCGTCTGGTGCGCCGTCGTACGGGCAGGGTCACTCGTGCTTACATCCACAGTCCTAACGTCCGCACGGTTGGGATTCATGACCCCGGTATACTCTTCGCGTCGTTCGATTGTCATAGTGTTGTGCTCTCCGATCAAGTAGATCTCAACTGCTCGCGTTCTGGCTATAATCTGCGACCGGAAACGGCCCGCAGGATTGCGATCAGGATCACCGCGCCGATGAAGGCCACGAGGATGCTGGTGACGTTGATGCCGTTTACGGCATTCGGGCATCTTCAGCAACGTTGCGGCCAGGAAGCCGCCGATCACGGCGCCCACTGCGCCCACGATGATGTCGCCGATGAGGCCGTAGCCTCCGCCGCGCATCACCTGGCTGGCCAAGAAGCCAGCGATCAACCCAACCACGATCCATGCGAGAATACCCATTGTTCCACCCTTCCTTTTTCTGAGAGACGGCTATCTCCGTCAACCACCTGCCGGATTCGCTTTTCCGTCCATTGGTAGCATAACAGAAGGGGGCGGCCCTGTCGTCAGTGCAAACGCTTGGTCTAGCATAGCAAAAGGACCGCCTTTTGGGCGGCCCTTGCACCTTTTGTTGCATGCTGTTTGGTGTATCTACCGCTTCTTAGTCCGCCTTGCAGCGGTGGGGGTACGCAGAAAGCGGGCCAAGCATTTGCAGATCGAACTCGGTGCAGCCGGATGAGCCTCGTGGTGTCGCCGTCTATCCCAGTGCGCGCAGGTCACGTCGTCGGTTTCTCTTTTCAAGCCACGTGAGCAGGTGGTAGTTGCCAAAACCGATCACTACCATCGCCAACAGGAACGCCGGATATGCGATCCTCCAGTTCTCAGGTCCGATCATCATAGACCACTCTGACATCCCGCCGATTCCAGCCAGGAGCGTGAGCGGCATGAAAGATAGTGGTGATGATAGTCAGCCGTCTGACTGTCGCGTTTGTCTCATTGGCGGCTTTGGTCATCTGGTTGTTCAGCATCGACAGGTACATTTCCATGAGACTGGTGACGATATCCCGGTAAGACTCGGTCAACTCGAAGAATCCCACAAGATGGTCGTAGATGTCTCGATAGTGGAAGATTGCCTTTTCCGTTATGAAGGGACAATCTTTGCGACAGATCTTGACGAGGATCTCCCGCTCGTGGAAAAGACTCTTGCGGAGACTCAACAGGTACCGACGGAATCGGATCAGCTCTGCGGGATTGAAGCTTGAAACGTCAGCCAGCATCGCACCTTCTACGGTGTCCAGCTCGTCTTCGAGCGCTTCAATCGCCGTAAACTTTTGATCCACCACGTAGTCCAGGATGACGTGCATCAGGAAGGACGGTCCGTGCCGAGCACTCTGGATGTTCGTCTCCACGATGTGCTCAATGCCATCCAAAAGCCGGCGATTTTCGGAATTGCGTTGGCTGACGGTAACCAGAAAGTTGTCGCCGATAAACAGATCGATCTCGCCGATCGAGAGTTCTTTATTTGAATAGTCAAAGGAGTTGAAGAGAATAAAGGTGCTTCTAGGAAAGTCTTCAATCTTGGGAATCTCGTTTTCGTCAAAACAATCCTCGATAGAAAGTGGATGGAGACCCAAGGGATCGATGAGGTTCGAGAGTTCCTCCTTCGTTGTCTGGCAGTAATGCAGCCACACAAAACCTCCGTCCTTGGCCGCAGCCAGAGCCGCGTCAACGGTTGCGACTTGCGAGAGTTCTCCTGCCTTAGAGATATGATAGAACAATGATTCGGACATTACTGCCTCCGTCGACTCGCAAGACCAGACTCGACACGCGCCAAATAGCGTTAAGGCCTCATCCTCGCGAATGCTGCACTACGAGGACCGTGATAAACGCCGTCTTGCGGCCCCGAAACTGCCCCATTCCCGCCTGATGTCTCAGACCCAACCGAGCTCCGCTGTTTGCGCCAATTGCGAGCAGCGTGGCGATCTAGCCTGCCAGCCGCGGCGTCGACTTTCCTCTAAGAAACAAGGTCAACACAAGCCCTGCGATGAATCCGCCGATGTGCGCTATGTAGGCGACGCCACCCGTCTGCGCTGTGTTGGCAACGGAACCGATGCCGCTGAAAAACTGCAGAACGATCCAGAGCCCAATGACCACCAGTGCAGGCATTGGAATCACGCGTGTACCCATCAACACGTTGACTGCTCCCTTCGGAAACAGGAAGAGATAAGCGCCGAGCACGCCGGCAATCGCTCCCGAGGCTCCCAGATTCGGCACATTTGATCCCGCGCTAAAAGCCAACTGGGCGAAAGTGGCTGCAATACCACAGAGTAGGTAGAAAATGATGAACTTGAGATGCCCGAAACGGTCTTCTACGTTGTCGCCGAAGATCCATAAGTAGAGCATGTTGCCTCCCAGGTGAACCCACCCGGCGTGCATGAACATGGACGTGAAGATGGTCAAAAAATCAGCGCCGGGATTGGCAAGGAAGCGGCCGGGGACAAAGGCCCACTTCTCGATGAAAGCGTCACCACCACTCAACTCCACAAAGAAGAACAGGACATTTAGAGCGATCAAGACATAGGTGACCACCGGGAAAGTTCTGCGAGCGCTATCATCATCACCGATCGGGAACACAGGATTTGCCTCTTTCTACTTTGCGCATGGCTTCGTCTGAGCTAAGCTGCGTTGGTTTTCTCATAGGACGCCCCTCATACTCCTCCAGGTTGATCTAGTGAGCAGTAAACGATGAGGCCAACCAGCCCCTGGGAACGGCCAAGCCTCTACGCGCTGCCTCACGGGTTCACGAGTTTACGATATGCCACATACCCATCAGATAGCATATCTGCGGAAGAAGCATCACCGCGAGCAAGCAAAGTGACGAGCTCATCACGCTGGGCAAACAGCGGCTGTACTCCCTCTATTTGTGCCTGCGACAGGGCCGAATCAACCCCTGCGTCGGCTTCTGCCTGCAAGGAAGTGAAGAAGTCACTCGCCGCTTGACGGGCTGGCTCATAATCGCCCCGCCGCGCCTCAATTACTGCCGATGCCAGGCTATTCAGTATCCTCGCCAGCCTCAGTTGGCGCTTTGCCTCAGGAAAACCAATGGAGCATTCCTGAAATTTGAGCCACGTGGGGACGAAGCCGAGCAGGAAGGCGAGGAGCAGCTGGGTAACATAGAGGATGAAGCGCCGTATCCGGTGAGTGGTCTTGACCGGTTTGGATTGCATGTTTTCGCTCATAGACAACTCCTTAGCGTGGCTCCCATCAGGTGGCGGCAAACGCGATCAGACCCGTCTAAGCGGGACGCTGAGTGAAAGGCCGTCAGCGCCCCGCTGCCCGGAAGATGAACTTGAAAATCGCCAGCAGCAGGTCTTTGTTCAGCGTTTCTGCCTTCAAACCACCAGGCGATTGAAGAAGGAGCGGTAGCGCTGCAAGGCCTTGCGGAGATCTTCAGTAGAGACATCATTGCCCTGATTCCACTGGCTCGTCCAGCGAGCTATGTTCGTTGGCAAACATCTGGGTGATTTGCTCGACCACCTCAGATACCAGCGCATCCGCCTGCTGGACAGCAGAGCGCGGTTCATCCACAAACTTGCCCTGGATCTCATTCCAGCGCGTGCGAAAATGCTCTGATTCCTCGCGGTTAAGCAGAGCCGCCGATGATCCGGCATTCGTGCCGACAGGGGCTTCGTGGGTAATCGCTCGGCCATTGGGGCTGTAGGACCTCGTTGGACTGGACAATCGTCTCGTCCATCGGGCCAACGGCAGCAACGGTCTCGCCCATCGGCGCCTCGTGGATAGGCGCCGCTTCCACTGGGACTTCATCGGCAAGAGGATCCGAATTTGCTACCGGGCTGTTCGTGTCCTTTTCGGTTCTCTCAACGATACTCCAGGGAATGGAACGTTCTCCAGTATTCTGTTCATTCATGTCTGTTTCTCCTTTACAACGACTGGCTCTGTTCCGAGAAGTTCCTCGAACAGAGAACGGTAATAAATCATTGCCTGCCTTAATTCTTCAGTGTCTGCCTGGTGCTGCTCGTTCTTGATCGCGATCTCCCGCGCGGCGCGGTAATTGCTCACCAAAGCAGGATAATTGACCGAGATATCGGCCGCCCGCTGCTCAAAATCAGATACTGGATAGGCACGCGTCTGCATGACTTGCATGATCAGGCGGTCGGCATCTACGATCGCCTGTCCCGGTTCGTCGACAAACTTGGATTGGACAGCAGTCCAATCAGCCAGATAACGCTCGCGCTCGCTTACAGAAAGTGGACGAATATCCAAAGCCTCAACATGCTTCCGCCGTTCTTCCAGCTCTGTTTGTGCTTTCTTCTCGCCACCCATGGCCTGCACAGTGCGATCATACTCAGGTCCCAACTGATCATGGAGCCGCCTCGAACGCCTACGGCGAACAAGGATCAGGCCTATCAGGGCCGCTATTGCCACTAATACCAGAACAAGGACGGCAGTCATCTCTGTATTATTCACAAGACACCTCCTGGTGTTTGGGAATCACGAGTCCTGCGTGTTTGTACGACTTACTGCACTTCAGGATGCTGGCATGCCGGCATCCCGGATGGCGCCAGACATTCGGCCCGCCCAGACACGAATGCGTGATCCGATTGTGGGCGGGCCTTAGTCTCTATCCCGTGACCTCTTTTAGCCGACGATCGAATTCCTGTTCGGCTTTCTCACGGGTATAGCCGTACTTCTGCTGGAGCAGGCCGATGAGTTGATCGGCTTTGCCCCCCGCCTTGTCCAGGTCGTCGTCGGTGAGCTCGCCCCACCACCCTCTGACCTGGCCTTGCATTTCCTTCCATTTGCCTTCGAATATGTCCCTGTTCATCGTGTAACCCTCCTCTTTCCTTCAATCTGAAACCTGGAAGACCGCTCTGCCTTCCATTCATAGCCTAGCAGAAGGACGCGGCCCGGCCGAGCTTATCCACACGCCAAAGCCAAATAACGAGGCCCCCAGCACCAGCAAGAGCAGAGATTCTACCCAGACACTCTGTAGGGTGGTCCCGCCTGTGGTGGGCAAGGTGGCGGGTGCCTTCGGCACGTCGAGATGCGAGATCAAGGTCTGCTCGCTCGTGCCGCTGGCTGGATTGAAGACCATGCCGTCCACCGGGATGAAGGTAACGCTCTGGCTCGACGTATTCACAATCATGAGGTCGGCTGTCCCAGTGTAGGGCAGCAATTGTGAGTGTACGGTATCGCTGATCGGCCTGAAGTTCTCGAACGTGACCTTGACGCTGCCCTGGGAGATCGCCGATTCTAGTGTGTTAGTGGGCACTGACGTAACTGTGAGCTTGAGCGAGTCACTGTAGATCTGTTGAGCCAGGATGTGCCCTATGCCTGCGTCATCGTGGAAAATCCCATCGACGGCTCGCCAGATGGCCAGTTGAGTCTGATAGGGATCCGATTCGGTCGCGCCTCGTGCGAGGGCGGCTTGCAGCGCCAGAAGCGCCGCGTCCGGCGGGCGGCTGACGGGGCCGGCAATGGCTGCGGGGAAGGGTTTGCCAAAATCAAGACACCACAGTCTTATGGGAATGCGTACCGTATCACCCGGTGCGACGGTGATGCTCAAGTCCTTGGCTGCTGCCGCGTTGGCAACTACGCCGAATCCGACCAGCGAGATCAAGACGATTACACACAGGATCAAGCCACGTTTCACTTCCTCATCTCCTAACTTATGACTATGGATCGGCTTCAGATACGACCTACTTTATTTTCGTATCGATTTGGCTCGATGTTGTGCGCACGCCGCGCCACGTGTCACCCGTTACCAGCCCCACCAACTTGACTAGCACCCAGGCGATCAGGGCGTAGACGAGAATCGCCACCAGGGGACTCACATCGAACACGCCACCCCCAAAGCGCCCCGTCCCAAACAGCCCCACGAACGGAGCGAGAAACGGTTTCGTGATGCTATAGATGAACTGCGCAAAACCTGCGTCTGTGTTGGCGCCGAGCAAGGGCAAGATGAAACGGATGGCGAGCAACCCCTCCAGAATTCCGAACAACAGATAAATGCCATTTTGGACTCTGAGGGTTCCCTCGCGCCGCACAGCATACGGATCGCTGGTAAAGGTCTCCGTCTGGTGCGCCGTCGTATGGGCAGGGTCACTCGTGCTTACATCCACAGTCCTAACGTCCGCACGGTTGGGATTCATGACCCCGGTATACTCTTCGCGTCGTTCGATTGTCATAGTGTTGTGCTCTCCGATCAAGTAGATCTCAACTGCGCGTTCTGGCTATAATCTGCGACCGGAAACGGCCCGCAGGAGTGCGATCAGGATCACCGCGCCGATGAAGGCCACGAGGATGCTGGTGACGTTGATGCCGTTTACGGCATTCGGGATCTTCAGCAACGTTGCGGCCAGGAAGCCGCCGATCATGGCGCCCACCGCGCCCACGATGATGTCACCGATGAGGCCATAGCCGCCACCGCGCATCACCTGGTTGGCCAAGAAGCCAGCGATCAACCCAACGACGAGCCATGCAAGAAGACCCATTGTTCCACCCTTCCCTTTCCTGAGAGACGGCTCTTCCCGTCGACAACCTGGAAGATCGCTCTTCCTTCTCTATTCAAAGCATAGCAGAAGCGGGCGGCTCCGTCGTCAGCGTAAACGCTGGGTCTGACATAGCAAAAGGGCCGCTCAGAGAGCGGCCCTTGCACCTTTTAATGCATGATGTTTGGTGTATCTACCGCTTCTTAGTCCGCCTTGCAGCGGTGGGGGTACGCAGAAAACGGTCCAAGCAGTGGATCACCAGTGCTGACCCGGCGTGATCTCACCCAACGGCACGGCCTGAACCACATGGGGCATCCCGTCAAGGTTCTTGCCCGCAGCTCACTCTCCCGGTCGGCAGAAGAGCGAGGGCCAGGGGGTAACAGAATTGCCGCGCCGAGAGTTGGGCGGCACTCGGTGGCTGCAACCCCCTTAGAGTGTTATAGGCCTTCCAAGAGGTTGCCCAACGCCAGGAGTACGAAGCCCGCAACGACGAACCACAACGCGTATCCCGCCAGGGATGCGATGGGCGCCACTTCCGCGAGCACGCCGATAAGCGCGAGCAGGACCGCGATCCAGAATGTAGCCACCTTGGGTGGATTGAGCCTAAGTGCCCCTCTTCTTGCCATAATCTGCCTCCGTAAAGCAAATGATGAGATAATCACCCATTCCGCTGTTTGCGCTAATTGCGAGCAGCGTGACGATCTAGCCTGTCAGCAACACTCAGAATTGAGCGGCGGCCCAGCGCACCGCTTCAGCCATCGTCGGATACGGCAGCATCGCTTCAGCGATCATCTTAACCGTCAGGCCGAAGCGCATCGCGTAAACTACGGGCGCAATCAGATCGCCCGCGTTCGCGCCGAGGATATGCCCGCCGAGTATTTTGCCATCCGCATCCGCCAGGAGTTTTACGCTGCCGAAGGTCTGATTGTTGGCGATCGCGCGATCGAGTTTGTTGAAATATGCGCGCCCCACGCGGTACTCGATCTTTGCCTCTTGCAAGTCTGCCTCCGACAAGCCGACCCGGGCGAGTTCGGGATCGGTGAATGTCACCCAGGGGATGACGCGATCGTCGAACGCTTGCGGCTTGCGGGCAAACACGTTGTGCGCGACCAGTTTGCCTTGATCGGACGCGACATGGGTGAATTGATATTGGCTGGTAATGTCGCCGGCGGCCCAGATGTGCGGCACGTTCGTGCGCAAGGTCGCGTCGGTCGGAATGCCTTCTTCGGTATATTGAACACCGGCCGCCTCAAGATTGAGCGCGTCCAATGCGGGTCGCCGCCCCACCGCCACCAATAGCTGATCGGTTACCAGGTCCTCGTCCTTGCCCTCTTGGCAGTGGACGTGGATGTGTTTGCCGTGCTCATCGATTTCGCCGCAGCGCATCTCGGCGCCAAATTCCAGCCGGATGCCTTCAGCGGTAAGCTGCGAACATAGCGCCATCGCCAGCTCGTGATCTTCGCGCGGCAAGGGCTGCTTGCCACGCTCGAGCACCACCACCTGCACGCCGAAGCGGCTGAACATCTGCGCGAACTCCAGGCCAATTGGACCACCGCCAATCACCACCAGGCGCTTCGGTAGTTCGGGCAACGACACGGCTTCCACGTTGGTGATGTAGCCAGCCTCTGACAGCCCCTCAATGTCCGGAATGAAGGGAACTGTGCCCGTCGCGATGACGAATCGCTTCGCCGCGCAATGTCTCGCCGTTCACGCGGATCTCGTGCGGTGAGCTGAACATCGCTTCGCCCATGAACAGGTCAATGCCTTGCGCCGCGATGCCCGCGCGGGCCTGTTCGGGCGTGCCGCCGCGAATGGTTTCCTGCACCTGCCGCACATGCGCCTGTACCGCCGCCCAATCGGCTTCGGCTTGTGGGATGCGCAAACCCAGCGCGGAGGCGTGCCGTGCATGGTAAAGCATGTGTGCTGTGTGCAAAAGTGTTTTGGTTGGATCGCAGCCATAATTAAGACAGGTGCCGCCAAGTTTGTCGCGCTCAATCAACGCGACACGCTTGCCCATACCTTGCCGCGGTGGTGGCCGCAGTGCTGCCCGCGCCGCCTGCGCCGATCACAATCAAGTCATATTCTTTTTCGGCCATCGATTCCTCCACTTGTAAGCGGCTACTGCGACGACGGTCATCGGCTTTGTGATCCAGGGGATTGCCAGCCTTCTGGCTGGTGCCGTGTTCTGTGACTATCCTCCCAGCGTGACATCCTGCGACTCATACCAGCGCAACGCATTGAAGAAGTGCTCCGGCTTGAAATCCGGCCAGAGGTCATCGATGATGTAGAAATCCGCGTATACTGCCTGCACGGGCAACAGACCGCTCAGCCTTCTGCGGCCTCCCCACCTCACCACAAGGTCAATTCTCGAGACTTCCGACGAACCGATGCACTCCATAAATGACCTTCGCATGCCGCCGGTAGTGCCGCTCAGATTTATCGCAGCCTTGCTGAGGTCCCAGTGCCAATCGTAGTTCACAAGGAAATTGACTTTTAGAATGCCTTTGCCGAGTACCTGCCGGGTCCGATAGGGCTTCAGCTCGGGAGGAAAGAGAGGCGAGTCGTCATTTCCCACTACCAGTAGCGAAGCGTCCAGCTTGGAAAGCCCCTCTACAGCATCCACGCACGCCTGTTGAAATGCTGCAGTCTGTTCGGGAGGCCGCTTTGTGTTGTCGCTTGTGAACCCGTAGACGGTCAACTCCTCGATTCCGAGAGCTCGGCAAATGTCATAGAGCTGGAACCCGGGCTCCAGACCGGCGGCGTAACCCTCTTCCTTGCGCAATCCTCTGTTTTGTGCCCATCTGCGGTTGCCATCAGGTATGAACGCCACGTGCCTCGGAATGCGTCTGAATGTCGGCAAATCCACGAGCGCTACCTCCCATTCTATACAGCCAACTTCGCTCCTCAAATCCCGAAACACACAAATCGTCCCGGCATCCAGTCGACTCTCTATTCCGTCGTTTTACCGTCGAAGTGCTCGGTGTCCGCCTCCGCATCGGCGCGGGTATGGTGGACAACGCCGTCGCGATGATTCGGCGGCGCATAGATCGTATAGAGCTTCAGGGGAGCAGTGCCGGTATTGATGATGTTGTGATTCGTCCCAGCAGGGACGAGCACGGCAAAGCCCGCTTTGATCGCCGTGTGAACGCCATCGAGAACGGCCTCGCCAGTCCCTTCCTCCACGCGAAAGAACTGATCGAGCTTGTGCACTTCCGCCCCGATCTCCTCCTTGGGCTTCAATGCCATGACTACGAGCTGGCAGTTCTTGGCCGTGTAAAGCACCTGGCGGAAATCTTCATTCTTGACCGCGATGCCTTCAATGTTTTGTACAAAACCTTTCATGGTGACTCCTCTTCAAGATCAGGGAGAAAGCGCCCTGCCCGATGAGCAAGGCGATGACGCCGTACACCCCCACCGGGGGTGTCGGCCGGGACATCGGCGATGGCACCGGGTATCCCGGCCAGTGGCGCGTGAGCGCGGACAAGGCTGCAGGTGTACCGACCTTCGGATTAGTGAAACAGTGAACTGCCGAATGCAGATTGCAACGGTTCGTTCTGACTAACGCCTACGGCCGGATACCAACCGCAGGAGCGCGATCAGGATCACCGCGCCGACAAAGGCCACAAGGATGCTGGTGACGTTGATGCCGTTCACTGCATCCGGCATGTTCAGCAGATTCGCGGCGAGGAAGCCGCCGATCAAGGCGCCCACCACGCCCACGATGATGTCACCGATGAGGCCATAGCCGCCACCGCGCATCACCTGGCTGGCCAAGAAGCCAGCGATCAACCCAACGACAAGCCATGCGAGAATACCCATTGTTCCACCCTTCCTTTTCCTGAGAGACGGCTATCTCCGTCAACAACCTGGAGGAATCGCATTTCCGTCCACTGGTAGCATAACAGAAGGGGGCGGCCCTGTCGTCAGTGCAAACGCTTGGTCCAATATAGCAAAAGGACCGCCTTTTGGGCGATCCTTGATGTTTTTGATGTGTGCTGTTTGGTGTACAGCTTCCCCGAGGAGGTCGCAGTTTGTGGCTACTACGCCTCCGCGCTCGCGGCATCCTCGCCCGTCAGCCCTTCCCGCACCGCATAGAGCGCGGCCTGGGTGCGGCTGGCGAGGTGCAGCTTGCCGAGGATGCGGCTCACATGTGTGCGCACGGTCGGCTCGCTGATCGCGATCCGGTCGGCAATTTCCCGATTACTCAGTCCCTGCGCAATCAGCCGCAGCACCGTCATCTCACGCTCAGTGAGCGCCTCAGGTGCGGGCTGTCGCTCGACCGGGCGCGCGATCTCCTGCAACAGCTTGCGGGCAACGGTCGGATGGAGCGATGGCTCGCCGCGATGCACCTGGCGGATGGCCCGCACGAGCTCTTCAGGCGAGGAGTCCTTTAGCAGGTAACCCGAGGCCCCGGCTTTGATCGCGGGGAACACCTTGCTGTCCGCGGCAAAGCTGGTCAGCACGAGGATGCGTGACTTCGGCTGGCGGCCGGTGATCTGGCGCGTCGCTTCGATGCCGTCCATACCAGGCATCAGCAGGTCCATCAGGATGACGTCAGGGCGGGTCTCCTCCGCGCGCAGCAATGCTTCCTGCCCGTTACCGGCTTCCCCCACCACTTCGAAGCCACCGGCTTCAGAGAGCAGGGCGCGAATACCCTTGCGCACGATGGCATGATCATCCACAATCAAAACACGAACACGCGTTTCTGAGGTTTGCCGGTTTTCATCTGTCACGGCGCCACCTCAACGGTCACCCGTGTGCCCTCGCCCAGCGCGCTTTCGTACGTCAGTTTCCCTCCGACGCGCGCGGCGCGTTCTGCGATAGTGCGCAAGCCGCCCCGTCTTTCGGTGGGCACAGCACCCGGGTCGAACCCCACGCCGTCATCCTGCACTTCCAGGAGGACAGTGGCGACGGTGAAGTGCAGATGCACGGTTACATGCCGGGCGGCCGCGTGTTTGCGCACGTTATTGAGCGCCTCCTGGGCAATCCAGAAGAGCTCACTTTCGATTGCGATGGGCAACCGTCGCTCCTCCTCGATGCGGAACTCAGTTTGCAGGCCGGCGCGGTTCTCGACGGCCGCCAGGCGCGCCTGCAACGCGGCCACCAGCCCTTCCCTCTCCAACACCGGCGGGTGCAACTGGAAGATGAGCAGCCGCATGTCGCGCATGCCCTCCTGCGCGGTCTCCTGCAACTCCTGCAGATAGCCGGCCGTGACATCTTGCTTGCCGGCTGCCAGCGCCAACGCCGCGGCGTTGGCGTACAGGGTCACGCTGTACAGCGACTGTGTGACCGAATCATGCAGCTCACGGGCCAACCGTTGTCGTTCCCCCAGCACCGCCAATTGCTCTGCCTGCTGTTGGAGCCGGGCGTGCTCGATGGCCATGGCGGCCTGATTGGCGAAAACGGACATGACGGGGACGTCTTCCTCGGAGAAACCACCCGCCTTGTTCACGACATCCAGTACGCCGATGACACCACCGTTGACGTGCAGGGGCACCGCGAGCAGCGCGGTGAGATCCGAGGGCCACTGGTACACCTGGGCGCTGCTCGAAGAGGGCCGGGTCATTCAGCACCACCGGCTCACCCTGGCGCACGACCTGACCCGCCAACGAGCCGTCCACAGGTATGGGTGTGACGGCCGCCAACGGTTTGCCCAAGCGGTGCTTGACCTCCAGCCAGGCCTGATCGGTCAGCAGCAGGACCGCGCTGCCGGTCGCGCCGATCAAGCCCTGGGCTTCGGTGCAGACGATGTCCAGCACTTGTTCCAGAACCGTCTTCTGGAGCAGGCTCACCAGAACGCGGTTGAAGCTCTCGCTCTCGGCCAGCCGCCTCTGCAGCTCGCCATACAGTTCGGTGTTCTGGCGTGCCAGCGCCGCGGTCGCTCGCTCCCGTTCGGCAATCTCGTCCTGCAGCGAATCCAGGATTTGCTGAAGCTGTGGGATGTCTATTGGATCAGGAATCTGGTAGGCCATCGTGCCATCTCCTGCGCCATTATTATACACGATCCTGCCTATTCTACAATTCACGAACGCCACAGGCAACACGCAAGCACGGACCTGTCACAAGTGATTTGGGTAACCGAATATGGCTCCGGACTTTGGGGACAGAGGGAGAAGAGGTATGTTACGTGGTGTTCATTCCCTAAGATTCAGATGCGACCAGCCCCGCAGGTCCGATTTCTTGTGCGAGCGCGGCGACAAGTAGGTCCAGGCGGGCCGCGACCGGAGGCGTCAGTTCTGTGCCCCAACTCAGCGACTGGGGCTCCATGCCCAAAAGCACGACGCGGGGGGGCAGCGTGCCCCGCAGGGCACTCACTGCCAGCAACTCCCGCAGGCCGACCTGATGCATTGACATCTTGAGAGCCAACGCTGCCTGGATCTGGTCCCCTTCGAGGCGCATCAGGTCGCCCGGTGCACCGCCCACCTTCACCGCATCTGCGATGATGAGATCGGTCACACCTTCCAGCCGGTACAGCAGGTCGAGGCCCAGCGTACCGCCATCGAGCGCCTCAACCTCCGATCCGAGCCGGTAGGTTTCGGCAAGGCGCGCGACAGCGCGTACGCCCAGACCCTCGTCACTCAGCAGGATGTTGCCCAGGCCAAGAACGAGGATGCGTTGGGTCATGGCACAACCTGAATGCGGGTCACCTCACTCCCAGTCGCGTCGACGATATGTACTGCACAGGCCATGCACGGGTCGAAGGAGTGGACTGTGCGCAGAATCTCGACCGGTTGCTCCGGATTGTGCACGGGCGTGCCGATGAGCGACTGCTCCCAGGGTCCTCGCTGCCCGGCTGAATCGCGCGGTGAGCCGTTCCATACCGTCGCTACCACCGCCTGGTAGTTTTCGATCGCGCCGTTCTTGATCCGTATCCAGTGGCCCAGCGCACCGCGAGGGGCTTCAGTTGCGCCCCAACCTGTGGCCTCTGTGGGCCAGGTGGACGGTAGCCACTTGCTGTTGTTGTGGATCGCAAGGTTGCCGGTATTCATGTTGGTTTCGAGTTGGCTGATCCACGACGAGAGCTGTTCGGCCAGAACGACCGTCTCCACGCCACGCGCGGCGACGCGACCGATCGTGGAAAACAGGCTTGGGGCGGGCAGCCCCAGCTTGGACAGCAATCCGTCAACGAGGTCGCGCACACGCCCATGCCCTGCCGCGTAGGCGACAGCCATGCGCGCCAGCGGTCCGACTTCCATGGGCATCTCGTTGTAACGCGGCGCCTTCAGCCACGAATACTTCCCTTCGATGTCAAGGTAGTCGTAGTCCTGCTGCGGGCCGGTGTAGTTCGGCTGGGTTTGGCCCTGCGATGGGTGGAGGCCGACACCGTCACCCCCCGCATAACTGTACCACGAGCGGGTCACGTACTCCTTGATCTGGTTCTGATCTAGCGGCTGCGGCGGAGCGGCTAGGTTGTTGCCCGTGACAATGCCGCGCGGCAGGTAAAACGAACCTACGCTGCCTGAAGCATCCTGCGGAAAGTCGCCGAACGACAGGTAGTTGCCCGCGGTCCCGCCCAGGCTTGCCCACTCCGGGTACAACGAGGCGATGAGTTGCAGATCGGGGTAGTAGACACGCGATACGAAGTCCAGTGCATAGGCCGCGTGGCTTTTGAGCTGGCTGATGCGGACGGCGTTGATGGCCGCGTCGCTGCTTGGGTCCACTGGGATCGCCATCCCGCCCACCAGGTAGGTTTGTGGATGGGGGTTCTTGCCGCCCAGGATGGCGTGGGTCTTGATGACCTCACGCTGCCAGTCTAGGGCTTCGAGGTAGTGCGCCACAGCCAGCAGGTTGCCTTCCGGAGGCAGCTTGTACGCGGGATGTCCCCAGTAGGCGTTCGAAAAGATGCCGAGCTGGCCGCTATCGACGAATGACCGCAACCGGGCCTGCACGGAAGCGAAGTAATCGTGGCTGTTGTTATGCCAATCG
Source organism: uncultured Chloroflexia bacterium (assembly GCA_963774265.1). Lineage (GTDB taxonomy): Bacteria > Chloroflexota > Anaerolineae > CG2-30-64-16 > CG2-30-64-16 > JALOOB01. The sequence goes on from CAVZDU010000003.1 coordinate 87,562, forward strand.
GAGATGGATCGCTGCAGGTTGCTGGTGGCTGCCGGGTCAGCCGAGAGCGCACTGACCACGTCCACCCAATCGAGCGCATGCAGGTGGTAGAAGTGGATCACGTGATCCTGGACGAACTGCATGCCTTCCAGAAGGTTGCGGATGATACGGGCGTTATCAGGTACAGTGATGCCTAAGGCATCTTCAACTGCTCGCACGGAGCAGATAGCATGCACCGTCGTTCAGACGCCGCAGATGCGCTGGGTGAAGGCCCAGGCATCGCGAGGATCCCTCCCTTTCATCACCAGTTCCATACCGCGAAAACTGGTCCCCGAGCTCCAGGCGTCAGTCACCTGGCCGCCCTGCACCTGCACCTCGATGCGCAGGTGACCCTCGATGCGCGTGATGGGATCGATCACCAGCCGCTGGGCGCTGCTTGGAGTTGGCGATGGTGTCGGGCTGGCCGTCGCGATTGGCGCCGCGGCAGTTGCGCTCGGTGTCCCTGTCGGAGTAACCGTGGCCGGGGTTGCCGTGGCTCCGGGTTGCGGTGTGCTGGTCTTGGTCGGCGTGCTTGTTCGCGTTGGAGTCTGAGTCGGCCTGCGCTGCGCTGCATCATCATCACTGGAGTCTCCATCACCGGAGACCAATGGCATATATATCTTAGGCATTATGATACTCCTGTCCTTAGTCGTCTGAGGATCCGCTGTACAGAGGGGTTAGCTTGTCCCAGAAGCGCGAGGTCGCGCAGCCGATGCAGCCATGACCGGCGGCGATGGGCCAGCTCGTCGCGTCGTTCCATTGAACTGAAGGGCAGTTGTGCTTCGTCTCGGGTCCTTTACAGCCCATCTTTTTCAGACACCACCCGTTGCGATGGCCCTCATCGCCCCACGCGAGCACGAAGCGCCCCTCTCCATAGTGTTCCTTGCGCTCGCATTTTTCGTGGATCTCTTTGTCATAAGCGAACTTGGGCCGGCCCTCGCCATCTGTCTCGGGCCAGCTGCCATACGTCAGATACTGCACCAGGATGGAGCTCAGATTGACGACGTTAATGGGGCAGCCCGGCATGTTGATGAGGTTGCGTACATCGGGGAACGCGCCTTTGACACCGGTGGCCGCGGTTGGGTTAGGGGTGGCCGCCGGCCAGCCGCCCTCCCACGCACACGCGCCGACGGCGATGGTCTTCATGGCAGAACCGCACACTCGCTGCACGATACTTCGGGCAGAGCGGCCGCCAATGGCACAGTAGAAGCCGTTGAGGGCAGTCGGGATGGCGCCCTCGATGACGGCGACATAGCCTCCCGGATACTTGGTCAGTGTATCCTGCAGCGACCTCTCGGCTAGGTGCCCAGCGGACGCCATGATGGTCTCGTGGTAGTCCAACGAGACCAGGTCGAGCAGGATGTTTGTGACGGTTGGATCGCCCGCGCGTAGGAAGGATTCCGTATCGCCGGTGCAGTCCTGCAGTGCCAGCCACACCATGGGCAACCGCGGTGCCGCAGCCAGTGCGCGCGAGATGCGCGCTGTCTCCGTGGCAGCCACGCCGAGCGTCGCCGCCATGAATGAGCAGAATTTTAGGAAGTCACGGCGCGTCACGCCGCGTTGTTCAAGTCGCTCAACTCGACTGAGTTTGAGGCTCGACATGGAGCACCTCCAGTGGAGAGTGATACGTATGGCGAGCAGGGAGGATTAGCCCGCCATCTTTGCCCACGAAATGATGAACGGGTGAAAGTGCGAAAAGTTACGGAATGAAATTTGAGCGGTGCTTATTGCGCGGTCTGTTAGCTTACCGATGATGGCGAATGCCACCGGCTACGCCAGCAGTTCGCCTTTTGGAAAGGAACGCTGGGACGGTATAATTGGAGGATGCATGAGTTACCGATCACCGAAGGCATTCTCAAGATCGCGTCGGAGGCGGCGGGGGGACGGCCGATCATGGCCATCCATCTCGTCATCGGCGATCTGGCTAGCATCGTGGATGATTCGGTGCAGTTCTACTTCGATATTCTCAGCAAGGGCACGTCGGCGGAGGGCGCGGTGCTGGACTTCCTGCGCATTCCGGCCAGCGTGAGATGCTGGGATTGTGGCCGGCAATTTGAGGCCCGCGCACCGTTGCCTTCCACGTGCCCGCACTGCGGAGGAACAAAGCTCCAAGTGACGGGCGGCCGCGAGTTGCGAGTGGATAGTATTGAGGTTAGTGATGATGGCGGAGATCCCGATCCAGAAGCGCATCCTGAGCGCGAACGACGAGGTGGCGGCTGAGAACCGCAGTGCCTTTGCCGCACACAGCATCCTGGCGATCAACATCATGGCATCGCCGGGTGCGGGCAAGACCAGCGTTATCCTCGCGACCGCGGAACGGCTCCCGGTCGCGGTCCGCCTCGCGGTGATCGAGGGCGATCTGGCCTCCAGCATCGACACAGAGAAGGTCCTCGCGGCCGGCATTCCCGCCGTACAGATCAACACGGGCGGCAACTGCCACCTGGACGCGCCGATGATCCACTCGGCACTGCCCCAACTCCCGCTCGACAGGGTTGATCTGCTCTTTATCGAGAACGTGGGCAACCTGGTTTGCCCGGCTGAGTTCGACCTTGGTGCCGGACGTGCGGTCGTCGTTGCCAGCGTCCCCGAGGGCCACGACAAGCCCTACAAGTATCCCGGCATGTTCGCCGCGGCAGACGCCGTGGTGCTCAACAAGTTCGACCTGGCCGTTTACTTCGATTTCGATCTGGAGTACTTCCGTCGTGGCGTGGCGATGATTAATCCCGATGCGCCGGTGCTAGTTGTCTCATGCCGGACGGGGGAGGGGCTGGACGCGTGGGTGGGTTGGCTTACGAACGGATTATAGGTTGAAGATTGAAAATTCCCGACTACGCGTCGAAATTCATGGCGCGGTGCAGGGGGTTGGTTTCCGGCCGTTCGTGTACCGTCTGGCGACGGAATTGGCGTTGACTGGGTGGGTGATCAACGACACGCGCGGGGTGTTCATCGAAGTCGAAGGGTCCCTCGAGATTGCCGAACGGTTCCTGGCGCGGCTGGTCGACGAGGTCCCGCCGCGGGCCATCGTTCAGTCGCTTGACCACGCGTGGTTACCTGTGGCGGGGTACGACCACTTTGAGATCCGGCACAGCGACGACCAAGGTGCAAAGACAGCCCCGATCCTGCCCGACATCGCCACTTGCCCCGACTGCCTTAGCGAGGTCCTAAACCCCACGGGCCGCCGCCATGCCTACGTGTTCACCAACTGCACCAACTGTGGCCCGCGCTTCACGATCATCCAGGCGCTTCCCTATGACCGGCCCAATACGACGATGCGACGCTTTGTGATGTGTCCACAGTGTCAGGCTGAGTATGAGGACCCGCTCGACCGGCGATTCCACGCTCAGCCGAACGCGTGCCCGGCGTGTGGTCCACGGCTCGCGTGGTGGGGAGCAGGACGAGCGCACGACAGTGGATTGCATAACCACAAAGATACCCAGGGGCACAAAGGCACACAAAAACGCGATGGGGTTGACGACAAGGAGATGTATGGGGCGCGAGCGTTGGCGGCAGCGGTGGCCGCGCTGCGGGCCGGTCGGATCGTCGCGGTGAAGGGCCTGGGCGGGTTCCACCTGATGGCTGACGCGCGCGATGATGGGGCAGTGACCCTCTTGCGTGAGCGGAAGCCGCGGCGCGACAGGCCGTTCGCGATCATGGCGCCCGACCTCGCCTGGGTCAGGGTGCACTGCGAAGTCACCCCCGAAGCGGAGGCCGCGTTGACATCCGCGGAGTCGCCCATCGTCCTGTTGGGTAAGCGCGGTGACGGTGGTGTGGCCGAGGATGTCGCGCCCGATAATCCGATCCTGGGCGTGATGCTGCCGTACACGCCGCTGCACCACCTGCTGATGGCTGAGCTGGGCTTCCCCATGATTGCGACTAGCGGCAACGTCGCGGATGAGCCGATCTGCACGGACGAGGTCGAGGCCGCCCAGCGCCTGGGCCACATCACCGACCTTTTCCTGGTCCACGACCGGCCCATCGAGCGCCACGTCGATGATAGTGTCGCCTGGGTGGTGCGGGGCGTCCCGAGGCTGCTGCGTCGAGCGCGCGGTTATGCGCCCCTGCCCCTGCTGCTTAAGGAGGAGGTCCCACCCATCCTGGCGGTCGGTCCACACCTGAAGAACACGGTAAGTCTCAGCGTGGGGAAACAGGTCTTTATCAGCCAGCACATCGGCGACCTGGAGACGCCCGAAGCCATGGTCGCGTTCGAGCGCGTCATCGCCGACTTCCTGCGCTTGTACGAGGCGACGCCCGCAGCCATCGCCCACGACCTGCACCCCGATTATGCGTCCACACAGTGGGCGCGCGAGCAGGAGAGGCGCCTGATCCCGGTTCAGCATCACCACGCGCACCTGGCCGCGTGCCTGGCCGAAAACCAGGTCGACTGCCCGGCGTTGGGTGTCACGTGGGATGGCACGGGCTACGGCACGGACGGGACGATCTGGGGCGGGGAGTTCCTGCTGGGAGATGCGAGCGGCTACGAGCGGGTCGCACATCTGCGGCCGTTCCGCTTGCCGGGAGGCGACGCAGCGGTGCACGAACCCCGGCGCGTGGCACTGGCACTGCTGTTCGAGTTATACGGCGACAGCGCGTTCGAGATGGATCTGGCGCCGGTGGCCGCGTTCAGCGAGGCGAAGAGGGGCCTGTTGGGCCAGATGCTCGGCCGCGGTGTGAATGCGCCCGTCACCACCAGTATGGGCCGGCTCTTTGACGGGGTGGCCAGCCTGGCGGGGCTGCATCAGACTGTCAGCTTCGAAGGGCAGGCTGCGATGCGGCTCGAATTCGTCGCGGACGTCACCGAACGGGGTGTGTATCCGTTAACGCGAAATGTACAGACGTTGCCCGGCGTAGAGACGTTGCATGCAACGTCTCTACGTGATGGTGCGCACGTGCTCGACTGGGGACCCCTGGTCGAGAGGGTGGTCGAAGACGCACGTGCCGGTGTTCCTGCCAGCACCATTGCCGCCCGCTTCCACAATGGCCTGGTTCATGCCATCGTAGATGTCGCACGTGCAGCCGACCAACCGCGCGTCGCACTGACCGGCGGCTGCTTCCAGAACCGTTTGCTGACCGAGCGTGCGGCGGATGCGCTCGAAGCGGCGGGATTCGAAGTGCTGCTCCATCGACAGATTCCACCCAACGACGGCTGTGTCAGCCTGGGGCAGGTGGCAGTGGCCGCAACCCAAATGAGAGGTTAGTCTATGTGTCTGGGAGTCCCCGGCAGAATCCTGAGCATCGAGCCGAACCCGTTCGGAATGACGATGGGCAAGGTGAGTTTTGGCGGCGTGGCGAAAGAAGTGTGCCTGGCCTATACGCCCGAGGTGGAGGTCGGCGACTATGTCATCGTCCACGCCGGCTTCGCGCTCAACAAGCTAAACGAGCAGGAGGCCGAGGACGTGTTCGCACTGTTGGCTGAGATGAGCGAGGTCGATGAGCTGACACAGGGCGACGGTCTTTAGACGCAGAGGTAACTATGCGCTTTGTGGATGAGTACCGGAGGGAGGAGGACGCGCAGATCCTGCTGCGCGCTATCGAGCGTAAGGTCACGAAGCAGTGGACAAGCGCAGCAGTCCGGTGGACGATCATGGAGATCTGCGGCGGACAGACGCACACGCTGATCAAATCGGGCATCGACAGGATGTTGCCCGACGCCATCACACTTGTGCATGGCCCCGGCTGCCCCATATGCGTCACGCCATTGGAGATGATTGACCGGGCGCTGGCCATCGCGCGACAGCCCGGGGTCATCTTCACCTCGTTCGGTGATATGCTGCGGGTGCCTGGCTCGACGACCGATCTGCTCAGCGTGAAAGCACAGGGCGGCGACGTGCGGATGGTCTACTCGCCACTCGACGCGGTCAGGCTGGCACTGAGGCACCCCGACCGGCAGGTCGTCTTTTTCGCAGTAGGCTTCGAGACCACGGCGCCGGGCAACGCGATGGCGGTGCACGCGGCACGCCAGCTCGGGCTGACCAATTTCTCCGCCCTTGTCTCGCATGTCCTGGTGCCCCCTGCGATGGAGGCCATCCTGGGTGCACCGGGCAATCAGGTGCAGGCATTTTTGGCTGCAGGTCATGTGTGCACGGTCATGGGCTATTGGGAGTACGAGCCTATCGCGGCAACCTACGGTGTTCCCATCGTTGTCACCGGATTTGAGCCGCTTGACCTGCTGCAGGGCATCTACATGGCGGTGGACGCGCTCGAAGCCGGCCGCAGCAGCGTGGAGAATCAATACAGCCGGCTGGTGACGCGCGAGGGCAACCTGCCTGCGCAGCGCATCCTGGCTGAGGTATTCGAGACCACCGACCGGCAGTGGCGCGGCATCGGGCTTATCCCCCTGAGCGGTTATCGCCTGCGCCCTGAGTATGCCGAGTTCGACGCGGAGCAGCGCTTTGGCGTCGGTGAGATCCGCGCCGCAGAATCCTCCATCTGCATCGCCGGTGCGATCCTTCGCGGTCACAAGAAGCCGCACGACTGTCCCGCGTTCGGGACGGCCTGCACGCCCGAACACCCGTTGGGCGCGCCCATGGTTTCGAGCGAAGGCGCGTGCGCCGCCTATTACACTTACAGATTGGCTCAGCCGTGAAAGAGTCTCAACTGGGCGACCACATCGAGCCGCCCTCACAGTCCGCAGCCTTCAACCTGACCTGCCCCATCCCCATCAGCGAATACCCCACCGTCACACTTGCGCACGGTGGCGGCGGACGTCTGACACAGATGCTCATCGAGCGAATGTTCCTGCCCGCGCTCCGGAATGACCAGTTGGAGGTCATGCACGACGGCGCGATTCTCAAGGTGGACGCATCGCGCCTGGCGTTCAGCACCGATTCGTTCGTGATCAGCCCTCGCTTTTTCCCGGGCGGCGACATCGGTTCGCTGGCGGTCCACGGCACGGTCAACGATCTGGCGATGTGCGGCGCGCAGCCGTTGGTGCTCTCGGCGGCGTTTATCCTCGAAGAGGGGCTGCCGATGGGCGAGTTGTGGCGGATCATCACCTCGCTGGCTGAGGCAGCGAGAGCAGTGGGCGTACCTGTGGCGACGGGAGACACGAAGGTGGTGGACCGCGGCAAGGGCGATGGGATCTACATCAACACGACAGGAATTGGGGTCATCCCTGACGGCGTGCATATTTCACCCTTGCGCGCAGCGCCGGGGGATGTGGTCATCGTCAGCGGTCGCATCGCGGAGCATGGCATGGCGATCATGTCGGTGCGCGAGGGGCTGGCATTTGAGACGGAGTTAGTCAGCGACTCCGCGCCCCTCAACATGCTCGTTGCGGAGGTGCTCAACGCGGGAGGCGAGCACGTCCATGTCTTGCGAGATCCGACGCGCGGCGGGGTTTCCAGCGCGCTAAACGAGATCGCACAATCGGCAAGGGTGGGCATCCGCCTGCAAGAAACGTGCATCCCCCTGGGGGACGCGGTGCGCGGCGCCTGTGAGATCCTGGGACTCGATCCGCTCTACGTGGCGAACGAGGGTAAGGCGATCGTGATCGTCGGGCGGCCTGCAGCCGAGTCCGTTCTCGCCGCGATGCGGACGCATCCCCTGGGCCGGGATGCTGTCGTCATCGGCGAGGTGGTGGCGGACCATCCGAGGCGGGTGGTGATGCGCTCGCGGATCGGGGGTCAGCGGATCGTGGAGATGCTGAGCGGGGAGCAGTTACCGCGGATTTGCTGAGCGCGAGCCGCGATCCTTTTTTCTCGTATTGGGATTCCCTGATTCGCCTGTGGAGTACTTCCTCTGGGCGAGGCACCTGAGCTGCGCTCCGCAGCGCAGGTGCGCGTCGCCCTCAGACATCGCTACTTGCTCGCGTTCTGATACCCGAACGAGCGCACGAACTCGACCGCAGCCCAACGATCTTCCGCGCTCAGGCGGTCCTGGTGGGCCGGCATGATGCCCTTACCCGCGCTCACCGACTGGTAGTATTGCTGCGCCGGATGCAGCGCGATGAAGTCCGCCGTGAACTTCGCCGCCTGCGGAATGGCGCCCTGACCGTTCGCGCCGTGGCAGTTCACACACCCGGCGGTCTCATACACTGTCTTTCCCTGGGTGAGCTGGCTGGCCGGCACCGCAAAACTCCACAAGAAGTATGTGGTGTTCCAGCGCTTATCGTCCGATAGCTCGTCCTTGAACGCCGGCATCTTCCCCTTGCCATTTGTCACCACCGCGAAGAAGTCGACCGGCGCGGCGGCCCGCAGGTAGTCCACATCTGTGAAATCGCGCGAACCTTCCACCTTGCCTTTGCCGTCTTCTCCGTGGCAGCCGGCGCATTTCTCAGCGAAAATGGCCTGACCATCCGCTGCAACAGGGGCCGTCTTAGGCAGGACTACCCCAGGCTGAGGCGTGTTCTGGGCGCCCGGGGCGGGCATCGTGGCCGGGATCAACGTCGGGATCGGCGTGGGCGCGTTGGGCAGCGGCGCTGGGGTGTTGCAAGCGGCCAGGGCCAGGCCCAGCACGATCACGCAGAGGGACAGCAGGATTCTAGGTTTCATAGTGGCTCCTCTTCGATCAGCCAGGATCACTGGCTCAATGTCCGTACGTAATTCACAACGTCCCAACGTTCCCGCACATTCAGGTTTTCCCGCAGGGGAGGCATCGTGCCGAAACCTTGCGAGATCGTGATGTAGAGCGAGCTGTCGGACATGGTTGTCATGCGCGCCTCGGTCAGGTTCGCGGGCCGGCCCATCTCGGCTTTCCAGAACTCCGTGATCTTCCCGTCGCCCAAGCCACCCACGCCATGACACAACGTGCAGTTGCGCTCGAACAGGATACGGCCTCGCTCCAGGGATACTGGATCCGCAGGCACCGGATTCTGCAGTAGTCCGCCCTTAGGCTCGCTCGGTCCATCGAAACGCACCGAGTCGACCGGCGCGGCCTTGCGCGGCCCCTGCTGATACTCGATCGCGATCTGGTCTTCCATGTTGCTGGCCCAGTTGATTTTGATGATGTCATAGGCGAACAGCAGGCCCAGCATCAGCGGCGCCGCCACGATCACGAACGTCATGATGACCCGGCGCAGATAACCAGAAGGTGGGATCATAGCGGCCTCCGCTCCGGTTCGTAGATGCGCTCAGCGCCCTTGTCGGCCATCACCCGGCGCACGTCTTCCTCGTACCGCATGTCTATGTTCGCCATGATCGCGATACGGCCTTCGTTGATGATCGGGTCGTAGAGCTGCGGCTTGGTGGACGGGAACCCGCACTTCCACACGAAGTTCAGGAACGTGCCCAGGATCAGCCCCAGCATTGTCATCTCGTACAACGGGATGACCGACGTTGGGATCGATGTGAGCGGCCGGCCGCCGACCCGGATTGCGTAGAAAAACCACTGTGTGCCGTATGTCAGAAAGAAGCCGACGCCGAAGCCGATCAGCGCGCCGAGGATGCTGGCCCACGGGATCCGCTCATGGATGTGAGGCCGGCCCAACATCTTGGCCGAGTGCGGCACCCCTTGCGAGACCTGGATATCTTCTTCGCGGAGGCCCAGCAGTCGCAGCCCGTCGATCGCGTCGGCCGCTTTGAGCACGTCGGTGTAGAGGCCCGTAAGCACTATTCTGCGTGGCATGCTCCCCTCCTACTCCAGTTCCGCGACCGAGGTCACGACGGTCTTGCCGATGCGGCGCCGGGTGTGGCTGAGTTGTCCTTCCAGCACCTCCCACACCGGGATCAGCGGGATCACCCGGCTGGCCAGGACGTACAGCAGACAGAACAAGGCCAGCGTGCCGATCACGATGCTGATCTCCGGCAGCCGGGGGTTGTACTCGCCCCAGTCAAACGGCAGTCGCTGTCGTTGCAGGAAGCCAGGGACGATGATGAAGCGTTCCAGATACATGCCGACTTGAACGCCCATCGCGATCAGGAACAGCGCTGTGGGCGACTGCCGGATCTTCTTGCTCCACAGCGTCACCCAGGGGATCACGATGTTGAAGAACAGCATCGTGTACCAAAGCGGTGCGATCGGGCCGCGCGCCTGGAAAGTCAGCAATTGGTGCCCCACCCATTCGCCGCCGTACCACTCTATCAGGTAGTCGTTGAAGAAGAAGTAGGTCCAGGCGAACGAGAAGATCAGCACCAGCTTCGCCAAGGCCTCGAAGTGCTCTTTGCGCAGGAAGTACTGCAGGTTCATCGTCTTGCGCACCACCAGGAGCACGGTGATCACCGCGGAGACGCCTGAGAAGATGGCGCCGACCACGAAGTAGGGACCGAAGATGCTGGTGTGCCACCCCACTTGCTTCGCCATCGCGAAGTCCCACGACACGATCGTGTGCACCGAGAACATGATCGGGATGATCGCGAAGGCGAAGATGTTGATCGTCTTGTGCAGGTAGTGCCACTCGTACTCCAGCCCACGCCAGCCCAGCGATGCCAGCTTGTACAGCACGTGCCGCCATCCCTTGGTTCGGTCACGCGCCATCGCCAGGTCTGGGATCATCGGCAGGTACACGTAGATCGTGCTGCTGATCAGGTAGGTCGTGATGGCCAGCAGATCCCACGCCAGCGGCGACTGAAAGTTGGCCCACAGGTAGCGCTGGTTGGGGATTGGCACCATGAAGTACACGGTCCAGACCCGGCCCAGATGGATGAGCGGGTACAGGAAGCCGGCGACAAGAGAGAACGAAGTCATCAGCTCCGCGGCACGGGTGATCGGCCGGCGATACTCGGCGTTGAACACCCGCAGGATGGCCGACACGAACGTGCCGCAGTGGCTGATGCCGATCCAGAACACGAAGGTGGCGATGAAGATGCCCCAGCCCACCGGTCGGCGGATGCCGGCGATGCCCATGCCCCAGCGCATCATGTAGATCCAGTAGCCGACCAGCCCGACGAGCACGACAAGCGCCAGCAAGGCCACGATCAGCCAGTAGCCCGGCCCGGCCTTCATCATCGGCCGCAGCATGATCTGGTTCATCTCTTCCTGCGGGATCGGGTCCAGCAGGAGCCGCTCTTTGGGGTCATCCTGTGCGGCCAGACGAAATTGCGCAATCTGGAGAGGTCACCCAGCATGGGACTCGCCTCCCTTCAAGTAGACAACGGACGGGTCAGTGCCCAGGTCCTCCAACACTCGGAAGCCGCGCCGGCTGCGCGCCAGTTCAGCCACCTCGCTGGTCTCATCGCTGCGGTCGCCGAAGGTAAAGACCTTCGTAGGGCACGCCTGGACGCACGCAGGGACAACGTCGCCGTCGTGGAGCGGCCGGCCCTCGGCGTTGGCGGTGTCCTCGCCGCGCTTGATGCGCTGGATGCAGAACGTGCACTTCTCCATGACGCCGCGGTAGCGGACCGTCACGTCCGGATTGAGTTGCTGTTCCAGCGGCTCCGGGGTGTAGGGGTCGAACCAGTTGAACATCCGGACGCTGTAGGGGCAGTTGTTCGCGCAGTAGCGGGTGCCGATGCAGCGATTGTAGACCTGGATGTTCAGGTTCTCTACGTCGCTGTGGTACGAGGCGAACACCGGGCAGACCGGCTCGCACGGCGCATGGCCGCACTGCTGGCACATGATGGGGATGAAGCGGGCTTTGATGTCCGGGTACTCGCCGTCCCAGTAGCGTTCGATGCGGATCCAGTGCCGCGACCGGCCCATGTTGACTTCTTCCGGGCCAACGGTCGGCACGTTGTTCTCGGCGTGACAGGCGACCACGCAAGCCTGGCACCCCGTGCAATGGTCCAGGTCGACGACCATGGTCCACTTGTGGCCCGTCGTTGTTTCGCTCATGGCTCGCTCCTCCTACCCTGGAAATACGCCGGATTCGTTCGCCGCGTCCACGCCCACGTTGTTCTCGATCCGCGGCAGCTTGCGGCTGCGGCCGAGCTTCTCGATGCGTACACGGGTCGCGCCCCAGGCGAGCTCACCATCTGGCGTGGTGACCGGGGCCAAAATGGCCGCAACGTTTGCGCCGTGGTCCCTGGCGAACCGGCCATATTCGATATGGCCCTGCCCCAAGGGGACTGCGACCACGTCGGGCCGGATGGCGGGATAGACATAGGCAATAACTGAGATTTCGCCGTAGGGCGAGATCACCTTCACCACGTCATCCATGGCGATGCCCAGGCCCTTGGCTGTTTCCGGGTTGATTTCCACCCACGTTTCCCATGAGGCGGTTGTCATTGGGTCGGGCGCCTCTTGCAGCCATGAGGATGCCGCCCCACGGCCATCGCCCAACGTCACCGAAGGGTAGGGATATAGCAGCAACGGGTACTGCTCAGGGTTGCCGTCGTAAGTCGCCGGGGTGATCGTCAGCGTCGCGGGCAGCGCAGGGGCGGTATTCGGGAAGATTGGCGCCTCGGCATTTGGCCACCAGCCGCCAAGCTGCCGCCAGCCCGCCCAAATTGTATCTCCGTTGGCCGTGTCGAACGCGGCGTCTTGTCCGCCTAGCTTCGCCACGGCAGCCTTGAGAAATTCGACGTTGTTGGGCCAGGGTAGGGCCGTCGCGGCCGCGCCCCCGACCGCCTGAGCAACGGCCAGGATTACGTCCGCGGTTGCGCGCGTGTCGTACAAGGGCGTCACGACGGGCTGCTGAGCCGAAAGCATGGGCCGGTCGGTCGCCGGTGCGACGAACTGGTAGCCCCAACCCTCCAGGAAGTGATGATCCGGAAGGACCATATTGGCCAGGAGGGCCGTCTCATCGACCTCCGAGCTGAAGGAGACCACGAACGGCACCTTGGCGGCTGCCTCGACGAAATTGCTGTTGAGAGGCAGATCGAAACGTGGATTGCCGTGCACCATAAGGACGTCGACTTCGCCGCCCTGCATGCGGTCGATCAGCGCCTGGACATCCGAGTAGGCCGCCGCGCTCGTGCCGCCCAGCAGCGGATCCACGGCCGGCGGTGTCAGGGTGAACGCACTGCCCGCCTCTCCCAGGTGCCCGGCCAGCGCGTTGAGCGCCAGGATGGCGGTTACGGCCTGCGGGCCGTTGCTCTGCGCCGCGACGCTGCCGCCGGGGATGGCGGTGGGGCGGACGACGCTGCCGAATGTCCGGGCCAGTTTGACGAGACGATCTTCCGAGACGCCGCTAAGCGAAGCCGCGGCCGCGACGTCCACGCCGGCAAAGACGCCGGCGACCGGGCTGGTCGCTGCAGCACCGAGCCCTTCATCGACCATAATGCGGCCGATGGCCAGCGCCACCTGGCCTTCCGTGCCGGGCAGGATGGGGATCCATTCGTCGGCCACTGCGCCCGATGCAGACATGCGCGGCTCGAACTGTACGAGGTAGCCGCGCTTGCCCAGCCGGCCTCCGCGCATCTCGCCGAAGGAGCGGCTGGCTGCAACCATCGACAGCCCACCGTCGACCAGGGGGCCACCGAAGGAGAAGACTACATCGCTCGTAGAGAGGTGGAAGAAGGGCAGCGCCGTCTCCGTCCCGAAGTACTGGCCTACCAATCGTGAGAGCGTGCCGCGGCCGGCATATGCGCCCTCGTTGTCGTAAAAGACGGGAGGGGGTGCGCCGAGGGCCTGGAGGAACGGCGTCACGATCGCGGCCAGTCCGTCATTGATGTGACTGCCATAGAATGCGACTGCGCCGGGCCGGGCAGAGGTGATGCGAGTGGAAAGCTCGCGAATCGCATCCTCCCACTGGATGGCCGTCGCTTTCAGCCCGTAGCGCTGACCGAACGGATCGATTGAGCCGCCGCCCGAGCCGCGCGCCTCATTTCGCACCGCATTGCGCAGCCGGTCCGGGTTGTAGAGGTACTGCAGGCCAGCCTGTCCGCGGGCGCACGTCTTGCCGGCATTGAGCGGATGCAGCGGGTTCCCCTCGATTTTCTTCGCGCGACCGTTGCTGACCCGCACGAGGATGCCACAACCGGCGGAGCACATCCGACATGTCGTCGCATACCAGATGTTCTCACCGGGCAGCGCCTCCTCGGGCGGAATGACATAAGGCTCGATCGTCTCGCTGCGCTGCAGGTTGATCGTGCAGCCGCTCACCGCCACCGCCGTACCGGTCAACGCGCCAAGCTGGATGAATTGTCTCCGGGTGATCTCTTTGATCATAGCGTTACCCTTTAGTAGTGGCACGTGGCACAGTCGACCAGCCGGGTCGAGATTTCCGCTGGCTGTTGTCGGTGGCAGCCAAGGCACCAGCCCATGTTGTGGTTATAGCTCGTGGCGTAGTCCATTTGTGATACGTTGCCATGACACGTCTCGCACGCCACTGCAGCAGCCACATGAGGGCGGTGCCTGAACTGCACGAAGTCGGGTTGGTCGTTCACCTTAACCCATTCGATAGGGCGCTTCTCATCCCAGTACTTGATGAGCTGATCGATATCCTTTTGGTCGGCCGGATCCTTGGGATTGACGTTCAGGTGGCAGCCCATGCATTTGTTGAGCGAGGGCAGACCGGCGACCGCGCCTCGAGCAGCTCCCGCATGACAGTAGAGGCAGGTGGCCCCTGCTGCGATGTGCTGCCTGTGCCGATAGACGAGCGGTTGCTCTGGCGCCGCGTAGACCTTCGAGAGGAAGAACACGCCGCCGACCACAACCACTCCCAGGAGCACCAGGGCGGCGGCAAGGGCGATGGCCACGCGCGGATGCTGCCGGATCAGTGATAAGATCATATGCACGCTCCAGTCTGTGCCGACGAGACACAGTGCATGATTAAAACCTTACAAGTACAGAGCAAAGCTAAGGGAGCAGGGTATGGGATACTACTCTCTCCTTTCGCTATGAGGCGTGCTCGATCTAGCACCTCGAGCCGGGACAGCCTCGTGAACGTTGAGGAAACGCAAGCCGATTATACATGACTCTTCAACTAAGCAAAAACGCCCGCGGCGCGGCAGGCCCCCAACTAGTGATGTGGTCGTGCTATTTTTGTGCTGCTGCGCGCTCACCCGAGCGCACATACCACATCGCGCCGAACACGACCAGGATCGCCAGGAACGGGATGCCCACCAGGATCACGGTCGTGAAACTTCGCTTCGGTGTCACCCGTTGGACGAATGTTACCTCGCTCACCCCCGCCGCGCCGGTCACCCGCACGACACCGTCCCAGGTCCCTTCCTGCGCCAGGGGGATGTGCGCGGCATAGTCGATCTCGTTGCCCGCATCCGCGTGCGTCGCGCTCTGCTTGACCGACTGGCCGGTCTGGGTGAGTGCCAGCTCCACCTCGACCTGCCGCGTCGCGCACCTTGGCGCCTGTCTGCACGTCGCTCACGCGCACCACGAAGGTGATCGGGCCGACCACCGCGGGATTGGGCGCGGATGTGACGAGCAAGCGGTAGTCGCCGATTACTTCGTCGCCGACGATGATGCGCGTGCCGCCGCCCGGGCCAAGATTCTCCGCCGCCGCGGCGCGGGCTCCCAGGATGATCAGGAGCAGCACCAGGAGCCCCGCTACGATCCAGCGCCAGGGAGCACCTGCAATTTCGCGCGGGCTTTTCGGCATCATGCGGCTATCCTCCTGTGACCATCATCATCGTGCCGCGCATTTCCATCGGCTGCACGAGGATCCAGAGCCCGAACCCCAGCAACAACAGCGTCAGTAGTAGCCACGGTCCCGCAGCCGCCAAAGCCGCGTTCGGCCCCCTGCGCGTCCCGGTTTGACGGCGGGTATCGGCCAGGTGGCTCTGCGCAATGCGAACGGCCACCACGATGGACCCCGTCGCGCCCAGGTAAAGCAGCGCGGCTTCGATGGGAAAAAGCCAGCCTTGCGGCACGAGCGGCCCCAGGTCCCAGCGCGCCTGGCCGCCGTACAGGCCGACATCGGCCAGGAACGACTGGATCACGGGCACGATCGTCAGCGCGCCGGTGAGGAAGTGAAACGCATAATGCGCGAGCCACATGCCGAAGCCCATCGGGGCAAGCGCCCAGACGTACCGCCGCGCGATCTCAAGGAGGGAGGCCGACGGGGCGGACTGGATGCGGGTCAGCGCGGACGCTGCGCCAAGCAGGACGACGGGCAGAACCAGCAGGCCGATGGCGAAAATGAGCAGCAGCCCGGGGGTGGGTGATGCGGTGCGAAGCAGCCGCGCGAGACCCTCCTGGAGCGCGTAGACGGGCCGGATCATCGCGAACGCGTTGAGGTATGCGCCGAAGGTCAGGACGGTGACAAGCGCTGCGAGATCGGTCCGCTGCGAGAAGCGGCCGATGCCCGAGCGCCAGGGGTCGCTCCAAAGCTCCGCCGTGGGGATTCGTGCGATCAAGCCGATGTTGTCATAAGGGCAGGCATGGACGCAGTCGAGGCAGAAGGTGCAGTCCATGTTGCCGACCTTGCGCTCCTGGAAGAGGGCAAGCTCGCAGCCGCGGCCATCCCGCCCTCTCTTCGTTTGTAGAGACGTTGCATGCAACGTCTCTACACGTATAGGCGCATGCAATGCCTCCGCTCGTGCTGGGCCGGGTCTTACCGTGATGCAGTCCTTCGTGCGACAGCTCGCGCACGTGCTCGCATCCCGGACCTTGATCTCAAGCGGTGAAGCCAGTGAGCCGAAGAAGTTGAACTGGCCCAGCGGGCAAATGTGCTTGCAGAATGCCGCGCCTTGGAAAACCGTGTCGACGAGGAGGGCGCCCGCGAAGTACGCGAGCGCGACCCAGGCCGTCCACCAGGGCGTCGCCCACAGGTCGTATCGCTCGTACACGAAGAAGAACAGGACCACCAGCGTGACGGCGCTCCACTTGTTTCGCAGGGCACGCGGGACCGGGCGGCCGCCGCGGAGCAGATGCTCGCGCACCCACCGTCCGGCTCGCCGCGGCAGCATGAACGGGCAGGCCATACAAAAGAGGTTGCCCGCCAGGAGCAGCGCCAGGACGACAAAGCCGCGGTAGTGCAGCCAGACGCCGACGGTTGCCAGGTTCTTGGGCGCGAGTTGCGGGCCCACCATGCCGTCAAAGATGATCCACGCTGAGAACAGCCCCAGTGGAATCTGCATGGCGAGCCGGCTGTGCCGCCACTTAAGAAACGGGCCAATAGCCGGCCAGGTGAGAATATCGATGGATCGGCGGACTGTCGTCGAAACCATGAAAGTGCACCTAACCACAAAAGCGCGAAAAGACGAAGCTATACGATGTTCGGTGAGGCCTGGTGTCTTGGTGGTTCCTGTCTACTTCACATCCACCGGGAAGCGGCGCGCGATGGTCTGGCCGCCAGCCGTGATGATCTTCACATCCACGTACCAGGCGCCGCCCATGGTCCATTTCAGCGGCAGGCGGTACATACCGGCCTGGCTGCCTGACGCCTCCGCGTTCACGGGGACCATCCCCGCGTGGTTCATATTCGCCTCGATGGAGAGACGCGCTCCGTCGACAGGTTGGCCCGCCTTATCCTTCACGGTGATGATGACGGTTCCGTCGCCGGTCAGGGGTTGGGCGGGCTCGGTGGCAAAGGTCACCTGGTAGTCATCCTGCGTCTGAGGCGAAGCGGATTGGCTTCGCCCACATCCGCCGAGCAGAACCAGTCCCACGATAGCCATGCCGGCCAAGAAGAACGCCCTGCGCGACCGGTCGCGCAGGGAGTTGTGAGAAAACCGGGTCACTGCGCCTGGGGCATCCTTGCGTTCCCAGAACATGCCGCACCTCGCTGATTTTAGCCGATGCGCAAGACGAACAGCATCGGGATCACCAACACGAACGGAATGAAGAAGATAAAGGCGAACCACTTGCTGTCGTAGCGCAAGTGCATGAAGTACATGATCACCAACAGCGCCTTGAAGACGGACAGCGACAGTAACACCGGCGCCTGCGGGATCTGGGGGACGTGGGTGATCCCCACCTCAACCGCGGTCAGCACCGCCAGCGAGAAGAACACCAGCAAATAGTTCGGATGGCTCTTGTGGAGCTTATCCGTCGGGACATTGACCGGATGAGTCGTGACGGGGTCGTTCTCAGTCATTGGTTGATGCTCGCTCATCATGTTCGCCTCAAATCAGGTAGATGATCGTGAACAGGATGATCCACACGACGTCCACGAAGTGCCAATACAGACCGAAGATCTCGATCCGCATGTAGTTCGTCGACGAGAACCGCTCCTGCAGCGCCTCCCGCAGCAGCCCCGCGCACCACATCAGGCCGATGAAGACGTGCAGGCCGTGGAAGCCGGTCACGGTGTAGAAGCCGCCGCCGAACAGGCTGCCCGAGGGCGTCAGGCCTTCGTGGATTAGCTGCGTGTACTCGAAAACCTGGACGCCCAGGAAGGTCGCGCCGAGGGCCAGCGTCGCCGCGAGATACAGCTTCAGCTTGCGTCCGGTCGCCGTTCCTGATGGCCTGCCAGGGCCAGCACGACGGTGGTGCTGCTGAAACGATCAGGATGAACGTGTTGACGGCGGTGATGGGCACGTTCAGCACGTGGTTCGCGTCAGCCGGGCTGCGTCGCCTTCATCTGCAGGAATGCGCCGATCAGCGACGAGAAGAGCATCACCTCGGTGGCCAGGAAGATCCACATGCCCAGCTTGCGGTTGTCGAGACCGGTGCTGGAGTTGGTGGGATCGGCGTGTTCGCTGATCTGCTTCGCTCATGACTCCTGCCTGTCAGCCTGGCGAACTAACGGCGCACCGGAACCGGGCGCTCGCCGTAGCCGTACGGATCGCCATCCACCACAGGCGGGGTGGGGAAGTTGTGAATCGGCGGCGGCGACGAGGTCGTCCACTCCAGCCCGAACGCACGCCAGGGATTCGGCCCTGCGATGGCGCCGCTTACGGAGGCTGACGACCACATTGATCAGGAAGGGCAGCGTGCTGAGTCGCCAGCAAGATCGCACCCACGGTGGACGCCAGGTTCAGCGCGGCGAACTGCGGGGTCGTAGTCGGCCACGCGGCGCGGCATGCCCTCCAGGCCCAGGGTGTGCTGGGGCAGGAAGGTCATGTTGAAGCCGATGAGGTTGAGCCAGAAGTGCACCTGGCCCAGCCGCTCGTTCAGCATCCGGCCGGTGATCTTGGGATACCAGTAGTAGAGGCCCGGCGTACAGGGCCATCACGCTGCCGCCGAAGAGCACGTAGTGCAGGTGTGCGACCACGAAGTAGGTGTCCTGCACGTGGATGTCGATCGGCACCGAGGCCAGGAAGATGCCGCTCAGGCCGCCGATGACGAACATCGAGATGAACGCCAGCGCGAACATAATGGAGGTGGTGAAGCGCAGCTTGCCGCCCCAGATGGTCGCCAGCCACCAGAAGATCTTTACCCCGGTGGGCACCGCGATGATCATCGACGTGATCATGAACGGGATGCGCAGCAGCGGGTCCATGCCGCTGGTGAACATGTGGTGCGCCCAGACCAGGAAGCCGAAGATGCCGATGGCCAGGCTGGAGAACGCGATCAGCTTGTAGCCGAAGATCGGCTTGCGGCGAGAAGACCGGCAGCACCTCGGAGATGATGCCGAAGCCGGGCAGGATCATGATGTAGACCGCCGGGTGCGAGTAGAACCAGAAGAGGTTCTGCCACATCAGCGGATCACCGCCCGCGGGGGCCGAAAAGAAGTTGGTGCCCAGGATGCGGCTCAGATCATCAGAAACAGCGCACCGGACAGCACCGGCGTGCCCAGCACGATGATGATGGAGGTGGCGACCATCGCCCAGGCCAGCAACGGCATGCGGCTCAGGGTCATGCCCTTGGCGCGCATGTTGAAGATGGTCACCAGGAAGTTGATCCCGCTGAAGATGGACGAGAAGCCGATGAACTGGAGCGCAATGGCCCAGAGGGTCTGGCCGGTGCTGGTCGTCAGGCTCAGCGGCGGGTAGGCGGTCCAGCCGCTCTCCGCGCCGCCGACCGCGAAGCTGATCAGCATGAGGATGGCGCCAGGGACGAGCAGCCAGAATGACAGCGCGTTCAGCCGGGGGAAGGCCATGTCGTTGGCGCCCAGCTGCAGCGGCATCACGTAGTTCGCCAGACCCGATGAAAGCCGGGATGATCCACAGGAAGATCATCATCGTGCCGTGGAGCGTGAAGAACTGGTTGTAGGCGCTGCCGCCCACGAACTGCTTGCCTGGCGCGGCCAGCTCGGTCCGAATCAGCTCGGCCAGGATGCCGCCGATGATGAAGAAGACGAAGGCCATCACCATGTACTGGATGCCGATGACCTTGTGATCGGTGTTGAAGGTAAAGTAGTCGCGCCAGGTATGGGCGCCGTGGCGGACGAAGCCGCGTCGAGCTGTGTCTACCATCGTCGCATCACCTCATTTCGTTGACAATAAGTACGAGACGAGCTTGTCTAGATCTTGCTTCGCAATCCTGAGGCCGTAGTCCTGCGGCATCAGGTTCGCCGGGAAGCCCTCGACGACGTGTGCGTTGGGCTTGACGATCGATTCGTGGGTGTACTCCTCGGCCGACTGACCCGGAACCCGGCTCCCCGCGACTGCGTTGAATCCATCCAGCTTGGGACCCAGGGCGCCAGCTGCGCCCGCGTCGGCCAGGGTGTGGCAGGCGTTGCAGCCGTTGTTGTTGAATAGCTGGCGTCCGGCGGCCAACGGGTCAGCGGCTGCGCTGGCGGCTTGGGTGGCTGTCGTTTGCTGGCTCGCGAGCCAGGCCCGGAAATCGGCATCCTGCTCCACGATGAGTTGCGCGCGCATCACCGCGTGCCCCGCGCCGCACAATTCGGTGCACACGATGGGGTATGCCCCCGGCTCGGTGCCGGTGATAAAGGTTTCGGTCACCCGGTCGGGCATGACGTCCTTCTTGATGCGCATATCGGGCACCCAGAAAGAATGGATGACGTCATTGGAGCGCATCTTCAGGTGCACCTGGCGATCCACGGGGATGTGCAGCTCGGTCGAGGTCACGTCCTGCTCGGGGTAGTAGAACTGCCACGCGAACTGGATGCCTTTGACCTCCACGATCAGCGCATCAGCCTGTGGCTTCTCGATGTTGGCCAGCACCTGGTAGCTGGTGAAGCCGATGAAAAAAATGGTTAGTGCGGGGATAACGGTCCAGAAGAATTCCAGCTTCGTGTTGCCGCGCACGGGAGGGCCGTCGGTGTCGTCGTCCGGCTGCCGGCCAAATCGGATGACCGAGTAGAGCAGGAAGCCCTGGACGATGACGAAAACCACCGTGGCGATGCCAAGCGTCAGACCGAAAAGCCGGTCGATGGCTAACCCTTCGGCGGCCACAGAGCGATTGAGAAACGGATTGCTGATGCCCAACACAAGGCCGGCGACCACAGCTACGACGCCGATGACGATGGCCACGAGCCGGCTCGTCGTGTCGAACATGACCGGCTGGCGGCCGGGCGCTTCAGGACCGGGGGCTTGTGACATAGGGCGCATTCTCCACAAGAACAATCACCAGACGGTCTGCAATGGAACAAAATGGCCAACAGTGAACGGGTGCACAGTACCAGCACGAACAAGGATGTGCAGTAATTCACGTCACCGATTAACTTTAGCTTTCCTGATGTGCCCTGTCAAATTGCCGTATCAGGTCTCGTGCCGGATGCGTCGCGTACGCTGGCTGCGCTGCTCGTACACGCCCACGTAGCCTGCCACCGCGATGAACGCGAACGCGAACCATTGGATCGCGTATCCCATGTGCGACCCTTCATCCAGGCTGATCTCAGGCTGGGGCTTGGGAAACTGGCGCGGCTTCTCGCCAGGCCGCGTGTCCTCTTCCAGGAAGACGGTGAGCAAGGGATAGGGCAGTTGTTGGCGAATCTTCGGCAGGTCGACCCGGTGCCAAGCGTCGACGCGCGGACCCGTGAGAGAGGGTGATGGATCCTCGGGCGACATGCCGCGGCGGACCTGGCTCTTGCGCAGGATGCCGTACACTTCCACCTCACCTGACACATCGCGGAATTGTCCGCGATCGGCGGCCCCCGCGGATTCGTAGGGGATCCAGCCGCGGTCGATCAGGATTGCCGTGTCGCTGCCGGCGATGCGTAAGGGCGTGAGCACGTGAACGCCGGGAAAGTCGTTCCACGTGCGGTTGCGCAGGACAACCTGCCGATCATAGTCATACGTCCCGCGTACGGTGGCGCGGCGCAGGTCGACCTCTTCGGGATCGAGCAACTCACCGGTGATGACCAGGGCCGGCTCAGCCATCCGCGCCAGGATGAGCGCGTTGGCCGCGCGGCGCTCGCCCAGCCGTTCGATCTGCCAGGCGCCGAGCCGGACAAAGAGCCCCGCGAGCGCGAGGATCAGGAGGGTCGCCAGCAGCCACCAGCCGCGAAACGGTGAGGGTCGGGTCGTTAGTGTCATCGTTCCTTGTTCACGTGAAGGCGCGAAGCCGCGAAGCTACGACTGATCATGCTCTGCGCGCTCTTCTCGGCTTTGCGTGCCACCCTCAGCTACGCCTGCCCCGCGGCCAACCTGCCATCCAACCCCAGATCGCCGGCGACCACCTTCATCCCCTCCAGCACAATGCGCACGTGCTCCCAGGTGTCCAGTCCCAGCTCCGCCGCACCCTCCTCGATATCCTTCCGGTTCACCGCCGCGGCAAATACCTTGTCTTTCCACTTCTTCTTGACCGAGCTGACCTCGACATCAGCCAGGCTCTTGCTCGGACGCACATAGGCGACGGCCATGATCAGGCCGGTCAGTTCATCGCTGGCCCACAGAGCCGAGGCGAGCCTGGACCGCCGCGGGATGCCCAGGAAGGGCGCATGGCCGGCCACCGCCTCGATCATCTCTTCGGGATAGCCCCACTCACGGAACATCCGCAACGCGGTGCGCGGGTGTCCATCGACCGTATCGTCCATGTCCGGGTGCCGCTCGAAGTCCAGGTCGTGGAGCAGGGCCGTGACGCCCCAGAATTCCTCATCTTCGCCGAAATACCGGGCATACGCGCGCACCGCGGCCTCGACCGCGAGAACGTGTTTGCGCAGGCTCTCGCTTTGAATCCATTCCTGAACCAGTTCCCAGGCGACCGCTCGATCAGGTAAGTTCATGGTTTTCCCCTTCTTCTTGATCACTATAGGTACAGTATAATAACCTTATCTGTGCAGCCAACGCTTGTCAATTCTCCGTGCTGCTTGCGTTCGTGTGGTGGGAGAGTATTACGATGATCAAAGTACTTATGGCGGATGATCACGCAATCGTTCGCAAGGGGTTGCGCCTGATTCTGACCGAAAGCGCGACCAGCTGCCAGGTCGAGGAAGCCGTCAACGGGCAGGAGGTCCTGAAGAAGGTCTACGAGGGTGCGTTCGACATCCTGGTCCTGGATATTTCTTTGCCCGATCGGAATGGACTTGATCTGGTGCGCGAGATTAAGAGCGTTAAGCCGAAACTGCCGATCCTGATGCTGAGCGCGCATCCTGAGGATCAGTATGCGGTGCGTGCGCTGAAGGCGGGCGTGTCCGGCTACGTCAACAAGGAAAGCGCACCCGACCAGCTCGTGCAGGCTATCGAGCGGATCGTGGCCGGAGGGCGATATATCAGCCCCAGCCTGGCGGAGATGCTGGCCGCGACGGTGGGCGGCGACATCGACGGTCAGCCGCATGAGAGCCTGTCGGATCGTGAGTTCACGGTGCTCCTGCGGATCGGTGCGGGTCGGTCCGTGAGCGAAATTGCGGATGAGTTGGGCTTGAGCGTGAAGACCGTCAGCACTTATCGGGCTCGGATTCTGGAAAAGATGAATATGGAGAACAACGCGGGATTGATCCGATACGTCATCGATCACCGGTTGGTCTAGCGGTTCGCTGCAAGGAGCGGAGTCAAGATAATGGGCAAGCTGACCTGGATTGAAGAATGGCAGAATCGCGGCAGCGGAAGTGAGCCCGCGCCGGGCGCGGCCCCGGAGCCCTTCGCCGATTGGACCACGCGGCGCGTGATCACGGCCACGCTGGTCGTTCTGGCCACTGCCGCGGGATTCTGGCTGCTGTTCCGGTTTTATATGACGGTCTTCCTGTTCCTGGTCGCCGTGATGCTGGGCATCGCAACGAAGCCGGCGGTCGCCTGGCTGCAGAAGCGCGGGGTGCGCCCGCAGATCGGCGTCATCCTGATCTATCTGGCCTTGTTCGGGGTGCTGGCGCTCTTCCTTATGCTCGTGGCGCCTCTCCTTGCGGAACAAGCCACAGCACTGGTGGATAAGCTGCCGGAGCTCTACCGGAATTTGCGCCAGGCCCTCATCCTGTCGGACAATCGCTTCATTCAACGGGTGGCCCTGGGGTTGCCGATAACCGTCACGATCTCGATGCCGTCGGCTGCCGGCCCGCCTGCCGGGGGCGATGTGGGCGCCGCGCCTGCAATGGGCCAGGTCCTGGGAATCGTCGGGGGCGCGGCACAGGGGGTATTTATTCTGATCGCGATCCTGGTGTTGGCGTTCTTCTGGGTGCAAGAGGGCGAAGTGCTGGTCCGCCGCCTGCTGCTGTTGCTGCCGGTGGAAAAGCGCGAGGCGGCGCGAAATCTGTACACCGAGTTGGAAGGCAAGGTTGGCGCATACTTTCGCGGTCAGCTGATCCTGTGCGGGGTGGTCGGTGCGTTGAGCCTGGTTGGCTACCTGATCATTGGGCTGCCCTACGCAGTTGGCCTGGCGCTCATCATGGCTGTCACCGAGGCCATCCCCATGATCGGCCCAACCCTCGGTGCAATCCCCGCCATTTTGGTGGCCCTGACCGTTGCGCCCGACAAGGCGCTGTGGACGGTTGCCGTCGTCTTCGTCGTGCAGATGGCGGAGAATAACCTGCTCGTGCCCCGCATCATGGACCGTTCGGTGGGCGTGAACCCCATCGTCACGATCCTGGGAATCACAGCGTTCGGCATACTGTTCGGCTTTGTCGGTGCGCTGCTGGCTGTGCCGCTGGCCGCGATGGTGCAAATCATCGCGTACCGCGCCATGTTCCGCGCTCCTACGCCGATCGATGTCGGCCGCAGCCGGGCAAGCGCTCTGCGCCTGGCCACGCAGGAGTTGATCCAGGATGTGCGGAAGTTGTCGCGCGGCGACCCGGACGTGGCGACCAAGATCGACCCGGCAGCGGCGCAGGCCGAAGAACTGCTGGAAGAGATCGCGCTTGATCTGGATAAGATTCTGGCCGGTGCGGAGGTTCAGTCAGCATGAAACGCTTCGCCTTCTTTGTCTTTTTGATCTTCACGCTGCTACTGGCCGCAGTCGTCCTCTGGCGGTTGTCGAGCATCGTCTTTCTCGTGCTGGCTTCCTTGGCGATCGCATCTGCTGCGCGCGGGCCATTGGAGTGGCTCATGGATCGGCGTGTCCCGAGCGGCTTGGCTATGCTCGCGGTGTATGGCTCGATCTTGTTGGTGGTCGAGCGCGCTGGGCTATTTCCTGTACCAGGCCCTGGGTCGGGAGTTAGGGTCGATCACCGAGGACCTGAGCACGGTGTATCACACGATCGCCGTTCGATGGGGCGGCGCGGTGGTGCAGAACCTGCCTGCGCTGACCGCGCGGCTGCCCACCCCTGAGCAGATGGGTCAATTGCTGGCCAACGAGGAGCTGCCGGCGCTGCTCAAGGGGGTGGCAGGCATGACCGGCGGGGTCGCCAATTTCCTGACTTACGCGAGCGTTGCGCTTATCCTGAGCATCTACTGGATTTCGGACCGTCAACGCTTTGAACGGCTGTTTCTTTCAACGCTACCCGCCTGGCGTAGAGCACGAGCCCGATCCCTCTGGTATGAGTTGGAAAACGGCGTGGGCGCCTACCTGCGCAGCGAACTCGTCCAGGGCATCGTGGCTGCTCTGCTGCTCGCACCAGCTTTCTCCTTGATGGGGCTTAAATATCCGGTGTTCTGGGCATTGGCCGGCGCGCTGACGTGGTTCATCCCATTGGTGGGTGCGCTGCTCTTTCTCATCCCGCTCTGGCTGATCGTGTTCGTGCAAAACGGCGTTTGGATCGCCACGTTGGCGGTTGTATACAGCTTGCTGATTCTCTGGTTCCTGGAGTTCATCGTCGAGCGCCGGTTGTACACGCCGGAGGGGAGGAGTAACGTCCTGGTGCTGCTGGTCATGCTCATGATGACGGATGCGTTTGGGTTGATCGGCCTGCTGCTATCGCCTCCGCTGGCCATGGCGACCTATATCCTGGTCAGCCAGTTGATCGAACATGCGACGACGGTGGGACGCGCAGACGGCGTGGTCCCGGGAGTTGAGGCGCTGGAGGGCCGCCTGGCGCAAGTACGCGGCACGATTGGCGAACTAGATGGGGGCGCCGCGCCTCGGCTGGCGAACATGAGCGACCGGCTGGCTGATTTACTGGTTCGGTCCAGGGAGGTTGAGGGCTGAGGGTTTGCGTGTAGGACAAGTCGCACGTCCCAGGAGCAGGTTTTCCTACACGTGGCAGCGGCCTTCGCCGATAGTGCGCTTTGCCGAACTGCGATATCCTTGATCTGCAAAGAGCGAAGAATCTGTGAGTCGAAATTGGTAAATTGAGAAGGAACGAAACATGAACGAGGACGTATTGGCGGGTAAGTGGAAGCAGGTCAGGGGCGGCGTCAAGGCCGCATTCGCAAAGCTGACGGATGACGATATCGCTGAGGTTGAGGGAAACAGCGAGCGCATGGTGGGCAAGCTGCAGGAGCGCTACGGCTACACTCGCAAAGACGCGGAGAGCGCATGGAACAAGTTCGTGAAGGGTGTTGATGCCGAGGTGGATCAGGCTGCAGCCGAGCGGCATGTAGATCGCGCAGCGGATCACGTGGAGAACGCCGTCGACGAGGCCAAGAGCGCCATCCGTCGTGCGCTGAGCTAGCGCAGAACAAAACCACATAACAGAGGGGGTGCAGGACGCCAATGTCCTGCACCCCTTTTTGTTTGCGCCCTACAATATTGCCTTTTTCCCCGCCCAGGGGTGAACCGCACTAATCCCGATCGTCCAGCACCGCCGTCTGTGCCCGCAGCAACTCTCCGACGCCCCCCGTTGCCAAATCCAGCAGCCGGCTAAGCATCGCGCGGTCGAACGGCCGGCCCTCTGCCGTACCCTGCACCTCGACAAACTGGCCGTCTCGATTCATGACGATGTTCATGTCCATTTCGGCGCGGAAGTCCTCTGCATAGCACAGGTCCAGCAGCGGTTCACCATCGACGACACCTACGCTCACCGCAGCCACCGCAGGCAGCAAGACGCTCGCGTTGACCTGTCCGGCCTCGACTAGTTTCCGCGCTGCCAGCGCCAGCGCCACGTAGCCGCCTGTCACCGATGCAGTGCGGGTGCCGCCATCGGCCTGCAACACATCGCAGTCGACGATAATCTGGCGTCTGCCCAACTGGCGCAAGTCGACCGCCGCGCGCGCAGGCTTCGACCGATCAGCCGCCGGATCTCCTGGGTGCGCGCCTGGGGTGTCGTCTCACGCGAGGATCGCGTGTGCGTGCTGCGCGGGAGCATCGCGTATTCAGCCGTCACCCACCCCTTGTTGGCCGAGTCGCGCTCCATCCACGGCGGCATGCGCTCATCCACCGTCGCGTTGCACAGCACCACCGTGTTCCCCTGGCTGATCAGCACCGAGCCTTCCGCATAGCGCGTGTAGCCGGGCTCCATCTTCACCGGGCGCAGTTGGTCGCGCCGCCGGCCATCTCCTCGCATCTCTCCCTCCAGCCTGATCGTGACTTCTTATCCGCAATTCTACCACCCTTGATCCTTTCGGCGGTATAATGGAGCGCCCGCCGTGGCGGGCGGCCCGCTGCCTCCCGTGACGCGGCGCTGCGGCGGGGCCGTAAAGGAGAAGACGTGAAACTGGATGTGCGTGCGTACAACCGTCAGGCATGGAATCGGCAGGTGGCTGAGGGCAACGAGTGGACCCGCCCCGTCACGCCGGAGGTCATCGC
The DNA here is from genome assembly GCA_963774265.1 of uncultured Chloroflexia bacterium. Lineage (GTDB taxonomy): Bacteria > Chloroflexota > Anaerolineae > CG2-30-64-16 > CG2-30-64-16 > JALOOB01. The sequence continues at coordinate 115,195 of CAVZDU010000003.1, forward strand.
GCGTGCGCGTGCAGGCGACTGGTCGGTCGTCCTCACCGCGGTCAAACCCGTCCCTGCTTCGTGGTTCCCGCCCCTGGCGGGCAAGGACGTGTTGGGCCTGGCATGTGGCGGGGGCCAGCAGTGCCCCATATTCGCCGCTGCCGGCGCACGCGTCACGGTGTTCGACAACTCCCCCGCGCAACTCGGCCGGGATCGCGAAGTGGCTGAGCGCGAAGGGCTGGCTGTGCGCACCGTTGAGGGGGACATGGTTCACTTGTCCGTATTTGCCGATAAGTCCTTCGATCTGATCTTTCACCCGGTTTCCAACCTCTTTTCGTCGGCGGTCCGGCCAGTCTACCGCGAGGCCTATCGCGTCCTGCGCCCGGGGGGCGTGCTGCTTACCGGCTTTATGAACCCCGACATCTTCATCTTTGACCGCGACGTCGTCGACCGCACGGGGGCACTGGTGGTCCGCTACACCTTGCCCTACAGCGACCTGGCGCATCTCCCTGCCGATCAGCTTCAGGCCGCGATGGATCAGGGCTTGCCCCTGGAGCACAGCCATACCCTGCAGGATCAGATAGGGGGGCAATGTGACGCCGGCCTCGTGATCACGGCCCTCTACGAAGATCGTTACGCACCCGAAGTCGGCGACATTCCGTCGCGCTATATGCCTTGCTTCTACGCCACACGCGCGATCAAACCTGGTTGCTGAGAGGATCACTCATGGAGTTCAAGTTCGACACATATCTCAATTATGCCCAGCTCACTGAGCGCCTGGCCGTGCTCGCTGCAGATCACCCGGCCATCATGGCCCTCTCCGTCCTGGGAAAATCCCACGAGGGCCGCGAGATCCCGCTCGTTGTCCTGACCAACCGGGAGACCGGCCCGGACACGGAGAAGCCCGCTTTCTGGATCGACGCCAACATCCACGCCACCGAGCTTACCGCGTCGATGACGGCGCTGCACCTCATCACACGGCTGGTCGACGGTTATGGCACGGTCCCCACGATCACGCGCATCCTGGATGAGCAGGTCGTCTACGTGGTGCCGCGGCTCAATCCCGACGGCGTGGAGCTCGCGCTCGCCAGCCCGCCCAAATACGTCCGCTCGAGCACCCGGCCATACCCGTTCGAGGACAAGAAGGACGGCCTGCACGCTGAGGACATCGACGGCGACGGCCGCATCCTGCAGATGCGGATCGCAGATCCCGCAGGCGACTGGAAGGTCTCGGACCGTGACCCGCGACTGATGGTCAAGCGTGCGCCGGACGAGTCCGGCGGAACTTACTACCGCATCTTCCCCGAGGGCCTGATCGAGAACTACGACGGCCACCTGATCACCATCGCGCCGCCCCTTCAGGGCCTCGACTTCAACCGCAACTTCCCCGGCGCGTGGCGGCCCGAGGGCGAGCAGCACGGCGCGGGTGATTTTCCCGGCTCTGAGCCGGAGATTCGCGCGGTCATCGAGTTCATGGCGAGCCATCCGAACATCTACGGCGCAATCACCTATCACACCTACAGCCGCGCGATCCTGCGTCCTTACGGCACGAAATCCGACGACGAGATGGATACCGAATGACAAGTGGGTTTACGAGGCGATCACCGAGCGCGGCACGGAGCTCACCGGCTATCCGTCCGTCTCCGTGTACCATCATTTCCGCTATCACCCAAAGGAAGTCATCACGGGCGTTTTCGATGACTGGCTCTACGATCACAAAGGCATTTTTGCGCTCACCGTGGAGCTGTGGGACCTGGCCACCGCGGCGGGTGTGGAGGAGAAGAGCAAAGAGAAGAAGTTCATAGACTGGTTCCGCAAACACCCGGTCGCGGACGACTACAAGATCCTGGACTACGTGAACGAACACGCGCCCGACGCGCTGGTCCCCTGGCGCGAGTTCGACCACCCGCAGCTCGGTAAGGTGGAGCTCGGTGGCTGGCATACCCTCTACTCGTGGCGCAACCCGCCGCACGCGCTGCTCGAGGCTGAGGTCAAGCCGCAGGCCGACTTTGCGATCAGCTTTATCAGCCTCGCGCCCCGCCTAGCCTGGCGCGACGTCGTCGTGACGCCCTTGGGCGAAGGCACGTATCATCTCCTGGCCGTGGTCGAGAACCTGGGCTTCCTGCCCACCCACGTGGCCGAGCAGGCGCTCAAGATGAAAGCCGTGCAACCTGTCCGTCTGGAGCTGGTGCTGCCCGATGGCGCGACGCTGGTCGGCGGCAAGATCAAGCAGGAGATCGGCCAGTTGCAGGGCCGCTCGAACAAGATGGATATGGCCTACAACGGCGTATCGCCCACGGACAACCGCGGCAAGGCCGAGTGGGTGGTGGCCGCGCCCAAGGGTGCGACGCTCAAGCTGAGCGCCATCTCCGAGCGTGGCGGCGTCCTGCGCCGCGATGTGACCCTGGGAGCGTAGCCCGTGCTTATCCCCTTCCAGCGGCTGACCGCGGAACAGTTGGCCCGCGTGATCGCGATCTATGAAGAAGCGCTTGCAGCCCCCTGGGAATGGCCCGTCGAGCGTTTTCACGAGATTGCGAGGACGCCCGACTCGCCGTTTTGGGCCATGGCAGCATTGGAAGGGGACAACCCGGCGGGTTTCATCATCAACGAATACCTGCCCGTCGGTGGGCTGTGGTATATCCATTATTTTGCCGTTCGGGCCGACCTGCGGGGGCAGGGTTGGGGCTCCCGCATCCTCACCGCCAGCCTTCCCATCGGTGAGGATGCTGCCTTGCGGCACGGCCATGCCGGCTGCACCGGCACGCTGCTCGAGGCTGTCGCCTTTGCCGGCCTGACGCCGGGTGGCAAACGCCGGATGGGCGTTCGCCGTCAGGAGTTCTACCGCCGTCATGGCGCGATCGTCACCGGCGCACAGTACCCTCGCCCGCCCGACGCATCGCCCGACATGCCTGACTTCGACCTGCTTTTCGTCCCCGGGCGAGCCTGGGATGGCCGACTGGACAACGCATTCCGCCGCAGACTCATCCGCTCGTTGGTGGTTGAGGGCTACGGCGTGCCGGAGGACGCTGCGTGGCTGCAGGCTAAACTGGCGTGCTACGAGGATTGAGCTGGAATCAACCGTTGCCTTGCATTTCCGCGCTGTGGTATAATCACCTTGCCACGGTCCGCTGCGCCCTGGCGCGGGGGAGACTATCGGAGGGTGGACATGGTTGAAGTGACAATCGATAGCGTGCGGGTCAGCCTCATGTCGCAGCACCGCATCGTCGTGCTGCGTGAGTCCGAATCGACGCGCTTTTTGCCTATCTGGATCGGCCCCTTTGAGGCCGATGCCATCACCATCGAGTTGCAGAGCGTCGAGGTGGCCCGGCCGCTCACGCACGACCTGCTCAAGGCGACCATCGAACAACTCGGCGCGAAGATCGTCCAGGTGGCTATCACCGACTTGCGCAACGACACCTTCTACGCAGAGATTTCCCTGATGGTGAACGGCCGACGGATTGAAGTGGATTCCCGGCCCAGTGACGCCATCGCGCTCGCAGTTCGCGCGCGCGTGCCCGTGTACGTGGCAGACGACGTGATGGAGCAAGCTGCCATCAGGCCCGAGGACGACCTGGAAGGGAGCTCACTCCCGGCAGCCGAGGGAGAGCCAGCTGAGCCGACGTCGCCCGAAGCCTTCCGTGAGTTTCTCGAAGGGTTGGACTTGAGCGGCCTCGACTGAGGCGATCTGCCGGCGCCACGGCGCCTTCGTTACTTATGCCCAATCATCGTCTCGGAGCCGGCTATCCAGCCGGCTTCTTAATCGTGAAACGAGTTTTCGTCCGTGGATAAGCTCGACAAAACCGTTCCTGCCAACCCTGAAGCCGAGGAGGCCGTCCTGGGCTCCCTCCTCATCGATCCGGATGCCGTGCTCAAGGTCGCATCCTTCCTCGAAGCAGAGGATTTCTACCGCGAGCACAACGGTTGGATCTACCGCGCGATCCTGGAGCTGCACGAGCGCCGCGAGCCGGCGGATTTCGTCACGCTGTGCGATGAGCTGGAGCGGAACAACCTCCTGCAGGAGATCGGCGGCGCGGCCTATATCACCCCGCTCATCAACAACGTCCCCTCCGCGGTCTACGTCGAGCATTACGGCCACATCGTCGAGCGCACTGCCACCCTTCGGCGACTGATCGACGCAGCCGGACAGATCGCGGCGCTGGCCTACGAGGAGGCGCAGGAGGTCGACGAGGTCGTCGACCGCGCGGAGCAAATCATCTTCAACGTCTCCGAGCGCCGTGTTCGACGTGATCTGGTCGCCGTGCGCCAGATCATGCACGACGTTGTCGACCGTGTCGACTACCTTCACCGCCACCAGGGCCAGATTCTTGGCGTCCCCAGCGGATTCACCCAGCTGGACCGTCTCCTGGGCGGATTTCAGAAGTCCGATCTGATCATCCTGGCTGCGCGTCCGGCCGTGGGCAAAACGAGCCTGGCGCTCAACTTTGCGCTCAATGCCGCGCGCAAATTCCGAAAGGTCGTCGCCTTCTTCAGCCTCGAAATGAGCTCCGAGCAACTCGTGCAGCGCCTGCTTTCCACCGAGACCGGCATCGACCAGCAGCGCCTCCGTAAGGGCGAGATCGAGGATCACGACTGGGATATGCTCATGGCTGCGGCCGGGGAACTCTCCAGCACCATGCTCTACATCGACGACACGCCCGCCATGTCGGCTCTCGAGCTGCGCACCAAGGCCCGGCGCCTTCAGGCCGAACACGGGCTTGACCTGATCGTCGTTGACTACCTTCAGCTCATGCGCGGCGACAACAAGAGTGAGAATCGGGTTCAGGAGATCAGCTACATCACCCGCTCGCTCAAGGGCCTGGCCCGCGAGCTGGAAGCGCCGCTCATCGCGCTCTCCCAGCTTTCGCGCGCCGTCGAATCACGCACGGACCACAAGCCGATGTTGTCCGACCTGCGCGAGTCCGGCGCGATCGAGCAGGACGCGGACATCGTGATGTTCATCTATCGTGAGGACATGCACAAGGAGAACAGCGACAAGAAGAACATCGCGGATATCATCGTCGCCAAGCACCGCAACGGCCCGACCGACACCATTCCGCTCTACTTCCGCAAGGAGCTGACCAAGTTCGAGAATCTGGAAATGGTTCGCGAGGCGCTGGAGTGACGTCATGAGCGAGCACATGCAGGGCTTCCCCGGATTTCCGGCCGGCAAGCTGGCGACCACGCCGGTGCCCAATCTGTTCTTCAGCGAGCTGCTGCCGCTGATCGATAACCTGGCCGAGCTGAAGGTCATCCTGCATCTCTTCTGGCTGATCGGCAAGAAGCGCGGCGCCTTGCGCTACGCCCGGCTGGATGAGCTGTTGGAGGATCGCCGCCTGCTCGATGGCCTGGCCACAGCGAAGGTTGCCGGGGAGCCGATGCTCCGCGATGCGCTGGAGCGCGCGGTGGCGCGCGGCGCGCTCCTGCGCACGACTGTCACCCGCGGCCGTGAGACCGAGGAATGGTACATGATCAACAGCGCCAACGGCCGCGAGGTGCTCGAGCACCTGGAGAGCGGCGAGCTGGACCTGCTCGGCGACGCCGGCGAGGACGTCCAGCTCCAGACGGAGCGTCCGCCGATCTTCGTGCTCTACGAGCAGAACATCGGCATGCTCACGCCCATGATCGCGGATGAGCTGCGCGACGCCGAGCGCCACTTCCCCGCCGACTGGATCGCGGACGCGTTCCGCGAGGCGGTCCTGCAGAACAAGCGCAGCTGGAAGTACGTCCTCGCCATCCTCGAACGCTGGCGCACCGAGGGACGCGGGGCGCGCGGCAGGAACGCGAGTTCGGGTGCGTACGACGTGCCCGAGGGCTACGAGGATTTGATCAAGCACTGAGGCGAGCGCTGTGAAACGAATAGGAGATTTATTGGGGGACGTTCAACCCCCAAAAGGCAGCCGCCCGGATGGCGGCAAGCCAGAGCGGCCCACACCTCCCGAGGACGACGTCTGCCCGATCTGCAAGGGCAAGGGCTTCCTGGTCTACGATGTGCCTCCTGGCCATCCCGATTTCGGCAAGCTCGTGGCGTGCCGCTGCACTGAGGCGCGCATCGTGCGCAACCGCAGCCGCGAGCTCCACGGGTTCAGCAACCTGGGCGCGCTGGGCCACATGACCTTCGACACATTTTTGCCCGACGGCGTCAGCCTGCCCGAGTCGATCCGCACCGTGCTGCATCGCGTGTACGAGATGTGCCTGGAGTACGCCAGGCATCCGCATGGCTGGCTGGTGCTCCTCGGCGGCTATGGCGCGGCAAGACCCACCTGGCCGCGGCCATCGCCAACTACAATATCGCGCTGGGCCGCTCTGCCATGTTCGTCGTGACCCCCGACCTGCTCGACCACCTGCGCGCCGCCTTCGGGCCGACCAGCGAGAGCGGGGTCGACGAGCGTCTGGAGACGATCCGCGAGACGCCCCTGCTGATCCTGGACGATCTCGGCGCACACCACACCACGCCCTGGGCGCAGGAAAAGCTGTTCCAGATCCTCAACCACCGCTACAACAGCCGCCTGCCCACCGTCATCACGACGAACCAGCGGCTGGAGGAGCTCGACCCGCGGATCGCCTCGCGGCTGGCCGACCTGGATCTCAGCCAGGTCTTCGAGATCCCTGCGCCTGATTATCGGAAGGCAGCAGTGGGGCAGGATTGCTGGACCGCGGTGCACGCAACTTGAGCTCCCTTGGGTTGCACACGGATCAGACCTTCGAGAACTTCTCCCCGCGCCGAACGAGGATATGGACGCTGCGCGGCGCGACAACCTGGCCCGCGCGATCAACGAGGCGCGCAGTTTCGCCGAGCAGCCGACCGGCTGGCTGGTGCTCAGCGGGGCCTATGGCTGCGGCAAGACCCACCTGGCGGCCGCGATCGCCAATTACCAGCTCACCGCCGGCCGGCCTACGCCGATGTTCGTGGTCGTGCCCGATCTGCTGGATCACCTGCGCGCCACCTTCAGCCCTACCAGCGGCACATCCCTGGACCGCGTCTTCGAGCAGGTCAAGTCCACCTCGCTGCTGATCCTCGACGATCTCGGCACGGAGAGCGCGACGCCCTGGGCGCGCGAGAAGCTGTTCCAGCTCCTCAACCATCGCTACGCGGCGAAGCTGCCGACCGTGATCACGACCACCGCACAGATCAACGAGATCGACGCACGGCTGCAGAGCCGGATGCTCGACGCTTCCCGCTGCACCTTCTTCGCCATTACCGCGCCCAGCTTCCGCGGCAGCGACTCGCAGCACCTTGGGACTGACGGCAAAGCGACCCCGCCCCGCCGCGGCCGCCCTGCGCGTCAGCCCATCATAAAGACCCACCCCCAAATTTGACGTCTTCGCAGACTTTGGGTAAAATCAACCTTGCTTAGCACTCGCATACATAGAGTGCTAAGCAAGGCTGATTCCTTTGTGTACACTGCCCAGGCATCCTGGGCCCATCACACCATTCACTAGGGAGGCTGTTGGACTATGAATCTCAAGCCGCTCGCTGATCGTTTGGTCGTCGAACCGCTCGAGCAGGAAGAGGTCACCGCCGGTGGCATCATTCTGCCCGAGACCGCCAAGGAAAAGCCCCAGCAGGGCAAGGTCCTCGCCGCTGGGCCCGGGCCGCACCGATGAGGAGGGCAAGCGCATCGCCATGGAAGTCAAGGTCGGCGACACGCGTTCTCTACGCCAAGTACTCCGGCACCGAGATCAAGATGGACGGCAAGAAGCTGCTGATCCTGCGCGAGTCCGACATTCTGGCCATCGTCGAATAGAACAGATTGCAGCGAGATAGATCAACTATGGCAGCCAAGCAGTTGCTTTTCTCCGAGGAAGCTCGCCGCCACCTGAAGGTCGGCGTGGACACCCTTGCCGAGGCCGTCAAGACCACCCTCGGCCCCAAGGGCCGCAACGTCGCCCTGGATAAGAAGTGGGGCGCCCCCACCATCACGCATGACGGCGTGACCGTGGCCAAGGAAATCGAGCTGCAGGAGCCGTTCCAGAACATGGGCGCCCAGCTCCTGAAGGAAGCCGCGACCAAGACCAACGACATCGCCGGTGACGGCACCACCACCGCGACCGTCCTGGCCCAGGCCATCGTCAACGAAGGCCTGAAGAACGTGGCCGCCGGCGCCAACCCGATGCTGCTCAAGCGCGGCATCGAGAAGGGCGTGGCCGCCCTGTCGGCCAACATCCGGGCCCAGGCCATCACCATCACGACCAAGGAAGAAATCGCCGCCGTGGCCGCCATTTCGGCCCAGGACCAGGAAATCGGCAACCTGATCGCCGAGGTCATGGAGAAGGTCGGTAAAGACGGCGTCATCACGGTCGAAGAGGCCAAGGGCCTGCAGTTCGAGACCGAGTACGTCGAGGGTATGCAGTTCGATCGTGGCTACCTCAGCCCGTACTTCATCACCAACCCCGAGACGATGGAAGCCAGCCTCGTCGACCCCGTACATCCTGATCACCGACAAGAAGATCTCGGCCGCCAGCCGACATCGTCCCGATTCTCGAGAAGCTGGTCCAGCTCGGCCACCGCGAAATCGTCATCATCGCCGAGGACGTGGACGGCGAGGCGTTGGCCACCCTGGTGCTGAACAAGCTGCGCGGCATGTTCAACTGCCTCGCCGATCAAGGCCCCTGGCTTCGGCGATCGCCGCAAGGCCATGCTGCAGGATATCGCCGTCCTGACCGGCGGCACCGTCATCACCGAGGAACTCGGCAAGCAAGCTCGAGACCGCGCTGATCAGCGACCTCGGCCAGGCCGACAAGGTCATCTCCGACAAGGACAACACCACCATCGTCGGCGGCAAGGGCGATCCTGAGGGCATCAAGGGCCGTATCGACCAGATCCGCGTCGAGATCGAAAACACCACCAGCGACTACGACAAGGAAAAGCTGCAGGAGCGCCTGGCCCGCCTGGCGGGCGGCGTGGCGATCATCCGCGTCGGCGCCGGCACCGAGATCGAGCTGAAGGAAAAGAAGCACCGCGTTGAGGACGCCTTGAGCGCGACCCGCGCGGCGGTTGAGGAAGGCATCGTGCCGGGCGGCGGCGTCGCGCTGCTGAACGCCATCGCGGCGCTGGACGAGGTCGAGAAGGGCGTTGAGGGCGACATCCTGACCGGTGTCAAGATTCTGCGCAAGGCGCTGCCCATGCCCATGGCCACCCTGGCCGAGAACGCCGGCTACGACGGCGCGGTCATCGTCGAGAACGTCGCCGCGACCAGAAGGAACAACAACAACCGCTTCGGCTTCGACGTGATGGCCGAGGACTACGGCGACATGGTCGCCAAGCAGATCATCGACCCGGCCAAGGTTACCCGCGGCGGTCTGGAGAATGCGGCCTCCATCGCCGCCATGATCCTGACCACCGAGGCCCTGATCACCGACATCCCGGAGAAGGAAAAGGCTGCGCCGCAGGGTCCCAGCCCCGACATGTACTAGACTGAAAAAGGTGCCCGGCACCTCGAAGGTGCCGGGCACCTAGGTACTCAAGTGCCGGGCACCTGGGGAACTTCACAAGTGCCGGGCACCTGGGGAGCCCCTACACCACCACCACCCGCAGCCCTTGCCCCTCGCACAGCGAGCGAAACTTCTCCACATCTGCGATCCCGCCCACGATATCCCCATAGTGCATGGGAACGAACACCTCCGCACGGATCACCTTCGCGGCCTCGAACGCCTCTTCAGCCGTCATCACGTACGTGCCCGACACCGGCAGCAGCGCCACAGTGACGGTCAGGTCTGCCATCTCGGGGATGAAGTCCGTGTCACCCGCATGGTATAGCGTCTCCCCGCCCAGCGTGATGAGATAGCCGTTTGCCTGCATGCTCTTCGGATGGAACGGCTGGCCCGGGCTGCGGAACTTGTTCACGTTATACGCCGGAACCGCGGTCACCGTCACGTCTGCCACGGTCATTGACTCACCCGGCCGGAGCATTTTCGCCCCCTTCAGTTTCTTCGCCGCGCCAGGGTCTGCAATGACCACGGTCCCTTTCCCGCTGACCTTCTCCACATCCTCCGCCGAGCAATGGTCGAAGTGGTCGTGGGTCACCAGGATCAAATCTGCAATGGGACAGCCCGGGGGCAGCTTCCACGGGTCGATGTAGATGATCGGCCGCCCGTCCAACAGGAACGAGTCGTGCCCCAGCCGTTTCAGGTTACGCAGGATCGCAGAATTCGCCATCGAATGCCTCCCTCTCTTCAAACCGGCTTCCGCCTGATCACGATCAGCGTGAAGTCGTCGTACTGCGACTCCCCCGCCGCCCACGTTCGCACTGCCGCGTCGATCGCGCCGGCGATGGCCTCGGCCGGTTGGTCCTTATGCTGGAGCAGCAGCTCTGCCAGCCGTTCCTCGCCGAATGCATCGCCCGCCGGGTTCAGCGTATCGATTGCGCCGTCCGTATAGAATAGAACCACATCTCCGGGGTCCAGGTCAACTGTTTTTTGTTCGAAATTGACGTCGTCGATGATTCCCAGCGCCAGGCCATCCGTCTTCAGCTCGGTGAGGTGCGCTCCCGCGGCGGGCGCGTGCAGCGCCAGGTTATGGCCTGCGCTACTGTATGTCAGCCGATGCTCCACGATATCGAGCACACCGTAGTTGGCCGTGACAAACATGTCGGACGTGCTGTCTGAGAGGATCAGCTCGTTAGCGCGCTGCAGGGCCGTGGCCGGATCGCGGCCGCTGAACGCGACCACGCGTATGATGGTGCGCGCGAACATCATGTACAGTGCGGCCGGAATTCCCTTATCCGACACATCTGCGATCACCAGCCCCAGACGGACCTGGTCAAGCTGCATGAAGTCGAAGAAATCGCCGCCCACCTCGCGCGCTGACCGCCAGCGATACGCCACCTCGTAACCCTCCAGCGTTGGGGCTTCCTGGGGCAGCAGCGTCTTTTGGATGTCGTGCGCCAGCTCCAGCTCGCGCCCCAGCCGCGCCCGTTCCGCCTCCTGGATCTGCAATCTTGCGTTCTCGATCGCGATCGCGGCCTGGTTCGCGATGCCCACCAGGATGCGCACGCGGCGCGGGCTGAACACGTGCGCGCTATCGACGTCGTCGGCCAGCAGCGCGCCGATGGGCTCGTCGGCCACCAACAGCGGCACCACGAGGATCGTCCGGCTGCCGAACCGCTCGCGCCAGGCCTCGGGCACGCGAGGATTGTCCTGCGCATCGTCCACCACCAACGGCTGCCCGGTCCTGCACGCGTCATCGAGCAAGGGCAGTTCGCCCGGTTTGATGAGCGCGCCCTGGTAGGCCTCCGCCAGACCGGGTCGCTGCCCGTGGACGGTGCGGGTCCGGAGATTGCCTTCGCTATCGCTGAGCAGCGCCACACAGCGGTTCACACCTGTCAGCGCGGGCACGATTCGCGTCACCTGCTCCAGCGTCATATCCACCGGCTGCAGCCTGCGGATCGCCTCGGCCACCTGCAGCAACACCGTCGACGTCCAGGCCTCCTCTTCACGCATGGCAGTCAGCCGGCTATTGTCGACCGCAGCCGCGATCTGGTGTGCGATGCCCTTCAGCATGGCCAACCGCCGTTCGTCCAGGGTGGCTACGCGCTCCCGGCTGAATCCGGCGCCCAGCACACCGAAAACTTCGCCCTGGTTGAGCATGGGCAGCAGTGCGACGAGATCGCCCGAGCACACCTCCCTGAGTGCCGCGGGCAAGCTGTCCGGCTGGGCCGCCGGCTCCAGCACCACCGCGCCCCGCGTCGCGCGCAGCTCATCGAGCGCCGGCCACTCGCCGGGCAAAAAGCGCAGGAGGGAGCGCAGGTCCGTCTCCCCGTCCTCGCCCTCCTCGGATTTTTGTGTACTCTGTGCTTTTTGCGGCTTGGTGGTTGATTCCCCCAGCCCAAACGACGCGCCGTATTGGAACGCCCCGGCCTCCTCGTGCCACAGCCAGATGGTGGTCGACTCGACGCCCGCCAACATCGCGGTCACGCGCACCGCGATGTCGAGCACGTCCTCCATGCTCCCGGCCTGGCTGGTTGCCTCGGCCACCTGCAACAGGACCGTGGTGACCCATGCCTCAACGCGCTGCGCCTCGAATGCACGTGCCGAGTTCACCGCCACCGCCACCTGGTCGGCCAGGGTGGCCAGGATGAACAGGTCGTCCGCGCCGAACGCGCCGGCCTCCGTGCTCTGCACGTCCAATACGCCCAACACTTCGCCCTCGACAAGCAGCGGCGTGGCGAGCTCTGCGCGCGTATCGGGCAATAGCCGGGGGTCATCGGGGATGTAGCGCGGCTCTTTGGCTACGTCGTTCGCCAGGAGCGGCTCGCCGTGCTGCGCGGTCCAGCCGATGATGCCTTCCCGGCCGATGTGCATGGTGCATCCCTCCCGCCGCCATTTGTCGTTCAGTCCGTGGCCGCTGGACGCCTGGAACACCGCGCGATCGCTGCCGTGCTCGACCAGGAAAATCTGCACGTGATAGTAGCCGAAGCGGGTGTGGATCAGCTCCACCACCTGGCGCAGGAGCCGGTCCAGATCGAGGATGCTGGTCAGCCGCCGGCCCACCTCTGAGACGGCCGTCAGCGCGTTCAGCCGTCGTTCCGAGCGTTCGTAAAGGCGTGCGTTGTTCAGCGCTGAGGCGGCCTGGTTTGCGAGGATGGTGAGCAGGCGGACGTCGCCTTCGTCGAACGCGTCGGGCCGCGAGCTTTGGATGGAGACGGCTCCAAGCGCGGTGTCGCCGGCCAGCAGCGGCAGGTAGATGCCTGAGCGGGGTGGGTTGTCGCTGAGGTAGACCGGACGGGCGGGCAGGTCCTCCATCTCGGTCTCGAAATCACCCACCAGGAGCGGCTGGTGTGCGTCTCGGAGCCAGCCGATGATGCCCTGGCCCCTCGGCAAGAAGAACGTCGTGGGGGTCTGAATTTCCCCGTCTTTCACCCAGACCTTGATATGGTAGAGTTCGCCTTCGAATAGCCCCAGTTGAAAGTTACCGGTCGGCACGATCCGGCCCGCCAGCGCGTAGATCAAACGGCACAGCGCGTCCTGATCCAATTGTGCCTGCAGGATCGACCGGCCGATCTCGGCGAGCGTGTTCAGCTCGGTGAGGCGTCGCGCGAGACGCCGGCCGGATGGGCTTCTGCTGGTCGCGCGCCGCCCCGCGCTCGCGCGGCCGGCGACCCTGGCCTGGGTCACTTCACTCCCCGCTTAACCATCGTCAGGAGATTGCCGTCGGGCAGGGTTTCGTAGTGCACCTCGTCCATCAACCGGTGCATCAGAAGCAGCCCCAGCCCTCCGACAGGGCGCTCCTCAAGGGGCGTTTCCAGGTCGGGCGGATCGATCTTGCCGGGCTTGAACGGTTTGGCCCGATCGCGCACGCCGATTGTCACATCATCGCCCGAGACTTCAATGCGCACGGCCAGAGGACCCCCGCGGCCCTTGTAGCCGTGTGCGATGACATTGCTTGTTGCCTCCTCGACCGCCAGGGTCAGGTCGAAGCACAAACCGGGGCTGATCCCCGCGTCCGCGCACGCGGCCTCAACGAACTCCAGCATGCCCGGCACATCGCTCATTGCCCCCCCGCAGCTCATCTCCCGCACAAACTCTTCCGTCACAGCCCCATCGCCCCCCAAGATCTGTGGCAAAACAGAAAAAAAGCTGGAAACCAGCTCACATCGCGCCGGTTTCCAGCCTCAGCATTCGACTCAATCGACCTAGAAGCTGCCGACCGCTTCCGCTTCGGTCTCATACACGATGAACTGACTGCTCAGGCCGGTCAGGTCCAGAACCTTCTTGATGTTCGGATTGACCTCGGCCAGCCGCATATCGCCCCGGTTCCAGCGCCGGCAGCTCTTCCATGTACTGATCAACTCGCGCAAGGCCGCACTGGACGTATAGGTCACGTCCTTCATATTGACCACCAGCTTGAAATGGCCCGTGTCAGTCAGGCTGCGTAATTGGGTTCCGAGCTCAGGCGCCACACTGCCGTCGATGCGTCCGCCCAGGCGGACCAGCGTACAGCGCTTCAGGTCGACGTTCGAGAACTCCATGTGATTACCTCCGTGGGTTGCCAGCGTCGCAAGGAAAAGGCGAGACAAGTCACCTAGTTTAGGTCAAACAATATACCACAAACAAGCAGGTGGCACAACTCCAGTTAGCCCTTGACTGTCGAGGCGGCATCGCGACGGACGAGCCCGACCACGGCCATCCCTAACCCCAGGTAGCTCCACAGCAGCACGCTCATGTGCGGATACACCAGGTTGAACAGGTAATGGTCGAAGATGCCGCCGACCAGCGCGCCGACCACGGCCGCGGCCAGCCCCAGCAGCAGCGCCTCCTGGCGGGCACACACCGACTCCCCGTCTTCGTGCCCTCTGGGTCCTTTGCGTCTTTGTGGTGAACTAACCGTCCGCCGCCACGCACGCCACAGGCTGACCAGGTAACCGACGATTACGAGGAGGAACGCCAGCACCCCCAACACGCCCATGATCTCGGCCATGAGCAGATACAGGTTGGACACGCCGACGTAGAGGTCCGCATCGGGCGAGCCCGCAAAGCCCACGCCGAACCAGGGATACCGGCTGATGAGCGCGAGCGCGTCCTTGTACTCCCCCAGCCGCATCAGCGTGGCGCGGTCCTGCAGCTGGATGCCTTCGATGAAGCGCGCGACGTACGCCTGCGTCTGGGGCAACAAGAGGAGCAGCAGCCCACCCCCCAGCGCCAGGAGCAGGAGCTTCCGGTAGCGCAGCACGCCGATGAGGAGCAGCCCCACGGCCAGCCCGACCAGCGAGCCGCGGCTGTAGGTGAGGTAGAGCGCCAGCAGCTCGACCAGCAGGAACAGCGCCACCAGGCTGCGGTGGAACAGGGGCGCAGGGCTGACCAGCTGCGGTGTGGTCAGGCCGATGATCAGGATCAGGAACCCGCCCAACACGTTCGGGTCGACCATTGTCCCGATCGCGCGCATGGGGTTCGCGGTGTCGTCCTCGATGTAGCGCAGTGCGCCCGCGCCGCCCGGATACCCGAACCGGCCCAGTGCGTTGAGGATGCGAATGGTCATGGTGTCGGGGATGACATAAAAAACGACCGCGATGGCCGCGGCCGCCGCGCCCGCGAGCATGATGAGCCGCGCCAGGAGCTCGGTGTCCCTGTTTGTCCGCAGGGCGTTGACGAGGACGAAGAAGAGCCCGATGGCCATCACCAGCTCCGCGAAATTGCGGATGGTCGTCACCGTAGGCCGGCTGAACCGGAGGCCGTTGGCGAACGCGAAGAACGCGACGAGCATGAAAAGGAGCACGGCCGCGCCGATGGGAGTGCCGATCAACTCGCGGTCGCGCCGCGTGGCCACGCGCATGATCCAGACGAAGTACACGGCCAGCAGGCCCAGGTTGAGGAACGTTGGCGTGAAGCCGATCTTGAAAGGCAGCGTGGCGAACGGCAGGAATCCGATCACCGCGAACAACGCCACCAGGCCCCAGCGAATATCCCGCAGCATCAGGACGCCGAAGACCAGCACGAGGAACGCCGCCGTGCCATAGAGCGGCCCGCCGATGGCCACCAACAACGCGGCCGCCAGGCTGCCCATCCCGATCAGCAGACCGCGGGCCAACCCGGCCGTCCGCGCATGGGGGCTGAACAAGGCCGATTCGAAGCGATCCAAAATCCGCATAATCCTCAATCTTGAATCTTCAATCTTCAATCTCGTAGCTCGCCAGCACCACGTGATCGTTCCCGTCAAGGGTTTGCAGCCGCGGCGAGCCCTCCACGGTGGGGTCGTAGAGCGCAGCGATCAGGCGATAGGATCCGGCAGGCAGGGTGCGCGCCAGGGGCAGCGAATAGGTCGCCGGCGCCGCCTCCAAATCCGCCTGACCGAAGGGTTGGTCGATCTGCGCGATCACTTTGCTCCCTGCGTCGAGCAACTGCAGGGTAAGCTTTTCGTTCCCGCTGAGACTCTGCTGCCCATCCTGCCATTGCATAGTGATCGACACCACGTCTCCCGGAGAGAGTCGCTCGCTGAGGACCGCAGCGCCCGCCAGCTGCAACCCATTTGCGAAGGAGATCGCTGCTGCCGGCAGCTCTGAGGGCGGTCGCTCGTAGACCCGCACGCGCCAGTCGCCGACCGGCGTCTCGCCGATCAGCTTGTAGGCCTCCTCAAGCGTCCTCGCTGCGATTTCGCTGTCATCCCAATTTTCGCTCGGCTGGACCGCAACAACCACTCGTTGGACGTCCTGCGCCGCCAATTGGTTCACCAGCGCACGCGCTCTGGACTCATCGTTGGCAGCCGGCGGCAGGACGAAATGATCCACCCCGCTCGTGACATAATACCATAGAGTGGGGTCGGGGTAAGTCTGGGCGAGGCGCACCTTTGCCTCCGGCCAGCTGCGGGAATATCGATCCAGCACCGCAGCAAGCTGGCGCCACCCGCGGGATTTGGAATAGGCCGGGTCATCGTAGTAATGTAGCAGGGATGCGAGCGTCGCCACAAGCAGGACAGCGAGCAGGGCCGCCCGAACGTAGACGACCGGACGATCTGCCGCGCGGCCCCCCGGGCGGCCGGCCACCCCCGCGATCATCAGGAGCAATCCCGGCAACGCCGCGATGATATAGCGTTCGTTGAAGATGGGCCGGGCGAGGGCTCCGGCCCAGGTGATCAGGAGCGGTGCGAGCAGGTAGGGAACCAGCAGCCACAACGCCCGGCGGCCGGCGGCCGACCTGGCCAGCCTGAGCGCGCCGAGGAGCGCCAGGATCGCGGCAAGGACCCCGACCGCCGCTCGTTGGCCGGCCGGCATGGTTTCGCCCACCGCGAATACGCCCAGCGACCGCAGCCACAAGGAGACAAAGCCAGGCGAGTCGCCGTTGCCCACGTACCCGGTGAGGGTCGACCGGGCCGCGATCAGCCAGGGCAGGTAGAGTAAGCCCGTGGCGACCTGGCTGGCCAGCCACGGCGCCAGGAGCCGCCGCTCCTCGCGGTTCGCGATGGCCCGGCCCAGCACAAAGAGGTTCTGTGCGACGATGATGTACGCCGCGTAGTAGTGCGTTTGCAGCGCCAGCCACGTGACGACCACATACGCCGCCCAAACTGCCGTCGCGCCCCGCGTGCGCCCGCACGTCGGGGCGACCGGGGTAGGGGCGACCGGCCGGTCGCCCCTACGGATGGCGCGCGCGCCAGCGCCTCCAGCATCAGCAGGGTGCTTGCCAGCGTCAGGGCGAGGCTGATGCTGTACATCCGCGCGTCCTGGCTGTGCCAGATCGCATACGGGCTGATCGCCAGCAGGCCCCCCGCCAGCGCCGCGGCACCCTTGCCCAGCCCTAGCCGCCGCGCCAGCCGGTAGATCAGGGCGACCGCCAGCACGCCGAACCACGCGGACACGAAACGCAGCGCAAATTCGGTGTGGCCGGCCAGCTTGAGCCACTCCCCCTGGACCACGTAACTCGCCACCGGGTGCGGCTCAGCCAGCTCGATCGTCTGCCGGACGAGCTTCGGCAGCGACTCCAGGCTGAACAGCCGCCCCAGCGCCTCATCGCCGCGCAGCTCCTGGTACCCCAGGCGGAAGGCCCGCAGGCCGAACGCCACCAGGACGACCGCGGGGGCGACCAAACCTCCCAGGGCTCGAAGACCTGGCAGGTTTACACCCCGGCGCCTCACGACCATCGCGCCTGCAAGCAGGACGATCGTCAGCCCGCTGATCAGCAGCCCCCAGCGCACGCTTGCCGGTCGGTAGCTCAGCTCTAGGGTCTTTTCGCCCGCGGCCACGGGCAGGCCGAGGAACGTAAGGTTGGTCCGCAGGACCGGCGCCTCCACTGACGAAGCGTCCTGAGCGGGCGACGCTTGCATCGCGCGCAGCGGAGTCGAAGGATCGCCGTCCTGAATCGTCGCATGCCAGTCCGGCAGCCAGTTTTCGCTGACCACCAGGTAGCCCCCGTATTCACTCTTGAGATGGATGCGCAGGTGACCAGGGGCAATCTGCTCCACCTGCACCTCACTCGCGCCCGCGTTGGCCAGGATGCCGTCTTCCAGCCCGATTGGGCGGCCTGACCCGTTGACGGCCGGCGGCAGCAGCGCGGTCTGCGCCAGGTTCAACCCCCCGTCGCTGAGCCGCGGGAGCGCGGCTGCGTCATCCGCAGTAGCCAGCGAGTTGACGACCCAGGCCCGCGGATGGTTTTCCGCCAGGCGATGGACCAGCGAAGCAGTCTCGGAGGCGGGTGCGGCAGACCCGCCGGGGGCGCCCGTCTGCTCGGCGCCGGGCAGCTCCGCAACCACCTGGCTGGCCGTGTAGAGGTCATCCCGGGACGTTAGCACGTATTGCGTGCCCGTCAGCTGCCAGAGCCGCATCTTGGGAAAGTCGCCCAGCAATGCCTCATAACGCGCAAGACGAAGGGGGCTGGTGCCCGCCACGTCCTCGACGCCGACCAGCATGCCATAGTCCGCGGGCAGGATGTTCTCGTTCTGTACGCGGGGGGCCGCACCCTCGCTGTTCGTGGCAAGGATCGTCCGCAGCGCAAGGGCCTCCCCCTGAGGGAGGACAGGCCGGTCGCCTAGATTCGTGCCCACGTTCGCCACGAACAGCTCGAGCAGGACCGCGGCTGTGACCAGGACTGCGGCCGTCTTTCGGGGCAGCGGCGGCAGCGTCACGACGAGCATCACCGCGATCACGGCCCCGCCGACAATACGGCCGCGCAGCAGTGCCGCCTGGCCCATTGCGTCCAGCGTCGGGCCCAGCACCAGGCCGATCGCGATCAGGGCTGCGGCGGCGATGGCCACCCAAACCAACCCGGCCAAGCGGCGCTTTCGATGTGATAAGGCGAAGAGCGCGGACGCCCCGTACGCGGCGGCGATGCTCAAGGCGAAGGCACAGAGGTAAGCCGCACGCTCCTGCCCCCGGAACATGCTCCAGCCGGGCGCCCACCGGTAGAGCAGCGGATACAGAAAGCTGTGGCTCCCATAGCTGGCGAGCAGCGCCGCCACTGCAACCGTCACGAAGAAAAGCAGGGGCGCGTTCGCGTGCGCGTCCACAGGCAGGCTCGCACCAGCCTGGCCATCCGCAGGCACCGGCCTGCGCCGGAACAAAGACGCGATGCCTGAAACCGCAGCCAGCAGTGCCAGTCCCAACCCCACGATTCCAACGAAAAGCGGCGAGAATTGGCTCACCACGCCGGGTGCGAACATCTGCCACGTGTCTTTGAGCGGAAACCCACCGCTGACGAACGCGTAATCCACATTGGCCCGCACGCTGAGGGACGTGAACTCCAGGCTGGGCCACAACTGCGCCGCGCTCAGCCCCAGGAACAGCGCATAGAACGCCGCCACCTTCGGCAGCTGCGCCCACCTGACTCCCGCCCCCGTCACAAACAGCAGCGCGATCCAGCCCGCCACACAGTAACTCAGGAATAGGAAGGTCTGCGGATGGCCCCCGAGGAAGGCGACCGTGTAGGCTCCCGCGGCCGCGACCCACCACCGCCAGCGCGTCCCCCCAACGAACGCGCGTCGCAAGCACCACAGGACCATGGGCAGCCAGATCGCAGTGCGGAGGACGGCCGTCTGCAGGGGTGGATAGCCGGTTAGATACCCCGACAAGGCAAACAGGCAGCCGGCAAGAAAGGCCGCGGCCCGGTTTTGCACGAGGTCTCGGGCGAGCAGGTAGGTGAAGAAGCCGGCCAGGGCAATCTGCAGGGCCGCTTCGACCTGCAGCCAATACAGCCGGGACATGGCCTCGCCCCAGGGCAATGTCAGCCCGAGCACCAGGTTGCTGATGGGGTAGAAGACGGCGGCCTGGATATCCGCCAGGAACGGGTGCCCTGAGAAGGTGTACGGGTTCCAGATCGGCAGCCGCCCCGCCAGGATTTCGGCGCGCTGGAACAGACTGAACGGCAGGAAGTGATCCGTGAAGTCGCCGGTCGGAAACCAGCGCAGGCCGAGCAGGATGGGAGCATAAAAGGCCGCGGTGAGGGCCAGATAACCAAGCAGAGCGATCAGATCGTGGCGCCGGCTTGAGGTAATCGCCCGTAGCCGCCTAGACATCATTCGAATATCATACCACGGAATTGCGCCGGGCGCTTGCTTTGACAGATGCCGTGAAATGGGCTACAAGGTGAGCACTCTGACGCACGGGTCGTCTATGCCGCGAGCTAATCACAAAGCCACAGAGGGCAGAGAGAGCACAAAGAGACCGGGCTGGATCGCACAGACGCTGCTCCAACCCGATCAGTGGGGCAATGCCGCGCTGGCTGCCATCGGCGGATATTCCGCCGCCCTGGCCATCTGGGAGATCAGCCATCTGGCGATCCTCTCGGACTTTATCTTCCACAACGATCTTCCCCTCCCTGCGCGGCGTGACCTCGCGGTGTTGCTGCTGGCAGGGATCGGACTCGGGCTGATCGCTTGGCTGGGACTGGGCCTGATTCTTGCGCGGCCACGAGGCCTGTCCCTGGGACGGGCGTTTTCGCGTGCGGCCAGGCTGCTGTTCCTTGCCGCCCCGCTGTGCTTCTTGCCCGTGCTCGCGATCCCGACCCCGCAGGATACGGCCCCGTTCTTCGCGTTGGCCTGCCTGGCCGGCGCGATCGTGACCGCCGCACTGGCCCTGAAGCTGCTGCTGCAGCCGCTGCCGGCCAACCCGGCGGACGGCCTGGCGGCCGGTCCGGCGCCATCCGAGCCGGATCCGGAGCGTGGCGACGCCGGCAGCGAGGCAAGGCCGCGAACTCCCTCCACCCGACCGCCGGCCTCCCGCAGTGGATGGGCCTTGGCGCTGGGGCTCGCCCTCGCTTACGCGCTCTTCATGAGCGTGCTCACGGTTGCCCGCCACAACAGCTTTCTGACCAACGCTTTCGATCTTGGCATCCATGACCAGGCAATCTATAACATCCTGCATAGCGGCTATATGCGCTCGACCCTCTATGGCACGTATGCAATCGACTACATCGGCGACCATTTTTCACCGATCCTGTATCTGCTCGCTCCACTCTATGCCCTTTTTCAGGATGCGCGGACGCTGTTGATCCTCCAGAGCCTGTTCCTGGCCGCCGGCGCACTGCCGCTTTACCTGCTCGCGCATCTCAAGACCCGGAGCACCTGCCTCGCCCTGACACTGGTGATCGCCTACCTGTTCCATCCCGCCCTGCACGGGGTCAACCTGGACGACTTCCACCAGATTGCACTGGTGGTTGTCTTCCTGCTGGCAGCCCTGTACTTCCT
The DNA here is from genome assembly GCA_963774265.1 of uncultured Chloroflexia bacterium. Taxonomy (GTDB): domain Bacteria; phylum Chloroflexota; class Anaerolineae; order CG2-30-64-16; family CG2-30-64-16; genus JALOOB01. The sequence goes on from CAVZDU010000003.1 coordinate 136,277, forward strand.
GGAGACCGATCGTGACGCACCATTCCTCATCACGCTGGCGCTGGCGTTGATCGTTAAAGAGGAAGTCGCGCTCACGGTCGCGGCGATTGGCGCCTATGCATTTCTGGGCAAGCGCCGTTATCGGTTGGGCGCCGCGGTGGCGTTAGCCGGACTGGTCTATTTTGCCGTTGTGGTCGGCTGGGTGATGCCCCACCTGGGCGGCACGCCCCAGATCGATACGCGTTTCGGCGACTACATGGCGCCTGGGACCGACGGCGCGAGCGGCGTTGCGTGGACGTTGTTCACCAATCCCTGGTTCACGGCCGTGCATGTCTTCGGCAACCAGGCCAAGCTCCTCTATCTTCTGCAGGTCTTCTTGCCGGTCTTGTTTCTGCCCTTGCTTGCCCCGGGCGCCGCATGGCTGGTGGCGCTGCCTGCGCTGGCCGTGCTCCTGCTCACGAATGCACACACCCAGTACGACATCACCTACCACTACTCAGCGCATCTGCTGCCGTCGGTGTTTTTCCTCGCCGCCCTGGCCCTGGGCCGTGTCGCACGGAAAGGTCCGGCGCTGAAACGCGCCCTTGCGGCGGCCTTGCTCGTCTCTGGCCTCGGCATGAGCTATCTTTACGGCCAGATCCTGCCCAGGGCTGGACTGCAAATTCCCCAACCGAACTCCCACGATAGGGTTGCCGCGAGTTTCTTCAACGAGATCCTCGCGACGCGGTGGTGAGCACCATGAGCGCCTTTGCACCGCATCTGACGACGCGCAGGGACATCTACCTGTTCCCCGATGTGGCCGATTCCGAGTATCTGCTGCTGGACACCGACCTGCACGCCAACTACTGGCCGCATGAGGGCCTCAAGGCGCGCGATCGATCCCTGCGGGACATGCTCCCTCATTTGACCAGCGGCCAGTTCGGAGTGGTGCGGGAAGAAGATGGGGTGATCCTCTTGAAGCGGGGTTATGACCTGGCGGGCAACGCAGACGCCCTGCGCGTGATGTTCTCACCCAGCCTGGAGGCCGAGGAGCTGCGTTCAGACTTCGACGGTTCCCTTGTCACCGATGTGGCTGCGAGCGGTGGGCAGGCTCGAGCTGTCACGCCTGCACAGCGCCGGGAGGATGGCAGGAACGGACTCGTCTACGGTCCCTACCTGGACCTCCAACCCGGCGTCTATCGGGCGACGTTCATCATGAAGGTGGGAAGCCGGCCGCCGGAACGGGTCGTCATGATAGACGTCTTCACGCATAAGGACGGCTACCCGCGCGTTGAGCGAGAAGTTCGAGGAACAGATTTCGCCCAGGCCGGCGCCTACCAGGCATTCACAGTCGACTTCAACACGAGCGGCCAGATCCTTGAGGACGTCGAGGTTCGCGCACTCTATGACTTCAACGCCGATCTCTCCGTGGATCGGGTGGACATCGAATACCTCGGGCCGTGAAGGATCGGAAGCACTACGGGAGCGTCACTGTGCCCAGCGGAACCCTTTGGTCTGGGGACGCGGGGTCGACTGACAAGTTCCTGAAGCCCGGCGTTTCCCCGGGGCGCACTTCATACATGCCGGCGCGAAGCTCGAATTGCCCGGCCGATCCTGAGGGCAGAGTCAAGCGATGGGTGTCCGCGATCAGCTCGCCCTGCTTCCAGCGCGTCGTGGGCGTGTACCCGCCCACCGGATCCCCGTCGTGCTGGCCGATCACAGTCCCATTCGCGTCCAGCAAGTGCACGAAGACTTTGTAGTTCTGATTGGTCTCCCGCAAGGCAAACCAGTATAGCGTGACGTCGAGCGCACGCTCGCCCTTCGCCGGGACGACATCGTAGGCGATCAGCTGCGCCACATCTTCCACCGTGCTCTGAACGGGCGTTGGGGTCCACGTTTTGACGCCCAGCCCTGCGCCGTTGGCGATGATGATCGCAATTAGCCCGACCAACAGGGGCGCGACAATCGTGACGCCGGCTCGATCGCGGCGGCGCATCTGCCAGCGATGAGTCCAACCTCTGAGCGCCCAGCCTAGCGCGCTCAGCGCCACGATGAAGCTCGCGGCCATCGCAGCGCGCGTTGGGCCGAAGCGAAAAGCGAGCTGTGCGGTATCGGGAAGCACATCAACGGTCACCAGGCCCATCTCCCCGGAGGCGTAGGTGACCGTTCGCTTGCCGTCGACGAAGCTCTGCCACCCCGGCAGGTGGAACTGGTGGAGCCGCACCGTCGGGGGCGCGGCCGATTCGAACTTCAGATCGAGGCGGTCATAGCCGGCCGACGCCAGGTGCAGCCGCGGCAGCGGCGAGAGCACCGGCCCGCTTTGCGCTCCCTCCAATGGGCGCCCCAGCGCCCATCTTTGCTCCTTCACCGTTCGCGGCAGGAACTCACCCGTCCACGTCGCGCCCACCTGTCCCGCGTCCGCATCCTCTTGCCACATGGCCGCGGTCCCCCACGCCTCAGCCGCGGTCAATGCGAGCGGCTTAGCCGGCGTGCACGCTAACCCACTGAGCATGTAGACGGCGGCCAGTAGCGCAATCAGCGCGATTTGCACGTTGTGAGGGCTGGCGCCGAAGAGGCCGGCCTGTGACGCCGTAGGCGCCCCGTCCCCCTGCACGAACGGGTCGGCCACAGGACTGCCTGCGGTCGTGTGGCCTGCTTCAGCAGGCGTGGCATCGTAGCCTGGGGTTTCAACCCCAGGCGGGTCTCAGGGTGCGACCCCCCGCGCACCCCCATGAGCGGACCCACGCGCGCCCTCACGCACCGCTCCACGTGCGACCCCCGGCGCAGCCACAACCACGCCTACCGCGATCGTCAGCCCCAGAGCAACCAGCGCCATAAACCGCCAGGGGTACTGGAGCTGCGCCAGGACCGGCTGGAACAGCTGCCAGACCGGAAGCGACGGCGTACTCGTCATCAGGGCCGCGGCGCCGGCCAGTGCGAGCCCGTAAGCCGCGGATACAGCACCGGTCATCGGCTTTCGCGTCGCCCAGCGCCACACCAGCCACCCGGCGATTCCCACGAGCAGCAGACGCGGCCGGCCACCCCAGCGGATGTTCCGCCGCGCCGGTTCCGTGCGACAAGCGATACCGGTACAGCGGCAGCGTCTGGATCAACTGTCCCAGGGGCGCAAGGTGGCGCACATACCCGTCGGACGGCCCCAGCCCGATGCCCACATAGCGGCTTTCAGCCAGGAACGGCAGCCACACCCACGCGCTCAGGCCTACCGCCAGGACTACGCCTGCGGCCGCGCCCCAAAACCGCCGCCAATTACCGGTGGCGGCCGCCAGGGTGAGGACCAGGGCAACCCAGGCGGGCGCCATCAACAGCGCAGTGAGGTTGTGCGTGTAAACCAACCCGGCCCATGCCAGGCCGCCCCATAGATAGGCCGGCACGGGGTGTGCTTCCCGAAATGCCTCGACGGTGGACCAGACGATGAGCGGCAGGAAGATGAACGCCAGATGCTCCGGCAGCGCGCCGCGCAGGTAGGCGTCGGCCAGGTGATACGGAAAATAAGTGTAGACAATGGCTGCCAGGACCCCGCCCGTTTTTCCCCACAGGTACTTGCCCATGCCGTAGGCGGCCAGTGCGGCCAGCACAAAACCGAGGGCGATGGTCCACTCAGCGGCGGCCGCCGGCGACATGCCAAGGACAGCCAGCAGCGCGCCCGGCACGTAGCTCAACGGCGCGTAGAAGTTGAGGACCGCCTGGCCGTACCCAAAGCCGAACTGTGGAAATAGCCGGGGGTAGAGGACCCCATGCTCCCAGGCATCGGCGAGGGCCGCAATACGGTACACGTGGAAGAGCCCGTCGTCGGAGACGAAGAAACCGTGAGGGAGCAGGGGGACGAGCGCGGGCAGCACCAGCAGCAGCGGCAACAGCCACCCCGCGCGCGGATTGCGAGTGACCCGCAGGGCGGCTTCGCCAGCTGCGCGAAGAACGCCAGGCCACGTTCGCGTTGTTCGCGCCTTCGCGTGCGTCCTGCTGGGCAGGGTCTTTGTGGTTCACTTCTTACGGCTCCACCACAACCGCGGCTAACTCGACATAATCCCCACCGGGGCCGGTCAGCCGCGGCGCGCCCTCTGCGTCGCCCCGGTACATCCCCGCGATCAACCGATACGCGCCCGGCGGCGCGTCGAGCGCCAGTGCAACATTGTCCGTTACGGTCTGCCCCGGTTCGAGCGCAGCGGTTGGGTGCAGCCCATCCCCCGGCCAGCGATCCGACTGTGCTTTGACCTGGCCGTCCGCGCCGAGCAGTTGCAGGAATACGGTGTAATTTGCCTGCGGCTTCCGGTCCGCGCGCCAGTCGAGCGAGATTTGCAGCACATCACCGCTCCGCACCCGCACCTCCCCGTCGCGTGTCGGCTGTGAGGATCCTGGCTGCCTTCGACGCCGAGCCGTGCCTCCACCAGCGTAAGCTCGCCCAACGTCTGCGCAGCCTCCAGCCGCTCCGCAATCTGGCCCGCCGCCGAGAAACGGATCAACCGGGCCCACTCCTCGAATTTCTGCTCGCTCAGCTTATACGCATGGTCGGTGAGCCAAAGTTCCCAGGACCGGCGCTCCTCCTGGTCATCCGCCTGGGCGTTCCGGTCGCGGCCCAGGTAGATGGCATCGTAGCGCGACATGAGCCGGCCCGCCAGCGCCTCGTCAACCGGTTTGGCCTGCAGCGAGTACCAGGGCAGCGGCGCGGCCAGGTAGTTGAGGAAATAGTCGGTCAGCGCCGGATCGGGCACCAGAAACACGTCTTGACACTGGACTCGCAGACCCTGGCGTTCGCAGCGCGCGTTCTCCAACTCGGCCATCATCGGCTTCAAGAACCGGTCGACGTCGTATTTGTCGTAGCGCGCATCACCCTGCCGGTAGATCATCAACAACCCCGAAGCGCCCGCGAGCATCACGGCTGCCGTCCCCCAACCGATCACGCGCGCCGCGGCGGGCCGCCGCCAGATCGCCACGAGCGCACTCGCACCCACAAGAGCGAGCGCCAGCGACAGGATCAGCCCCCCGGGGAGGACGGCCACCGCACCCTGCGGCCGCTGCTGCACCCAGGCGAAATCGAGCGGCTGCCCTCCCAACAGCAGACGCAGATGCCCCAGCACCGGCGAATGTTCGGGCCGCAGCATCAACCCCTCGATGGCTTGGCCCAGCCCACCCCAGATCGGGATGTTGTCGAGCAGCCACCGGATCTCCCATGTGACGAGGTCGATCGACACCCCCAAAACCTGGATCAGCACGCTCAAGACGATCAAGAACCAGGACGCCACCACCTTCCAGATCGCGACCGAACGGCGCTCGACTCTTTCCTCGTTTGCGGAGCGTCGTTGTGGGACACCCGTTTCAGAGTTCTCTGTGCTCTTTGTGGCTAGAATTCGCCAAACCGGCGCGGCGAGCAGCACCAGGAAAGGCACGATCGGCAGGAGGTAGCGCATCCCCCACGCGACGCCGCCCGACCAGTAGTTGTAGCGGCTGTATCCCACCACGTGGGCCGCGACGATCAACAGGCTGGTCCACCCTTCCCAGCGGTGCTGTCGCGTGAAACGCCACGCGCCGATCAGGCCGAGCAGCAGCACCGGGCAGTACCAGAACAACCCCTTGTACGGGCTGACCGTGATCCCCACGAACGCGCGCAGCATTCGCATGGGCACGGTCTGCGAGAGTTGCGGATTGGTCGTATACTCGACGATGTTGCGGCCGAACGTTTCAACCCCGCTGAGGGTCATCCAGTTGTAGGCCTGGTACAGGAGCAGCAAGATCGCGAGGGGGATGGCTGCAGCCACCAGCATGGCCAGGCGGCTGCGCCACAACGCCTTGCCGGGATCCGCCGGCCGCCGCCATTCGCACCCGAATGCCAGCAGCGCCAACCCGGGGATCACGCCGACGCTGATCAGCTTGGTGACGATGGCCAGCCCGAGTCCAAATCCTGCCAGGCTGGGCCAGACCCAGCGCCGGAGGGAGGGTTGCCGGTCCACAGGACTGCCTGCCGGCCTGTAGCGCAGCAGGGCATAGAACGCGAGCAGGTACGCGAATGTCGTCAGCGGCTCGCGGAAGAAGGTGCGGCTGTACGGCCACGCCAGCGTCGCGAAGGCAAACACGAGCGTCCCCAGCAGGCCGGTCCGACGACCGTAACCCAGCTCGATAAAGATCAGGTAGAGAAGCGAAGCCGCCGCGGCCAGCACGATGGCATTGAAGAAGAGCGCGCCCTGCACCCCTGCATCGAGCGCCCGGCCCCACAGGTATAGGGGGATCGGCGCCACCATCTGACCGGGTTCGTAGTTCGGGACCATGTCGCCCGCAATGGTGAGCATGCCCACCGCCGTGTAGTCCCAGTAGATCTGGTTGGCCGTGAACTCCGCGCGCTTGACGAAGCTGTCCATGCCGGAGAAATAAGCGCGCTCATCGTTGCTCTTGAACGCGCCGACGTAGGTGAAGAGGTAGACCCCCAACACCAGGAAGAAGATGCCGACAGCACGCGAGCGCTCTCGCAAGAGCGGTGGCGGAACGCTTCTCATGACAAGATGGTTCTCACTCCACTTGCAAGGATGGCAGCAAGATCGAGCGCCAGAGAATGCTCAGCGGCGGCTGAACCGTCTCGGGCCTTGGCTCGAGTTGTTCGCCCGTCTCGGGATTGAACCAGCCGACCTCCAGCAGATACTCGCCGGGTGGAATTCCTGCAGACATCTGCAACAGCACCTGGTCGACGTATACCTGGTCGCGCCAGAACTCGACATTCTCCCGGCCGCCCGGGTTGAAGTGTTCGTCCTGCGCCCAATGGCCTCCCGGGTTGTCCGGATTGGCAGTCTGCCCGGGTCCGGGGCGGACATGCACGAAGGTTGCCAACTTGACGCCTTCAGAGGCATTGCCCTGCCAGTAGAGCGTCAACAGGATCTGCCCGCCGGGAGCGACCTTTTGCTGCGAAATCGTGTATCCCCGCAGGTGCGGGCCACCGGCGAAATCGACGTCCACGATTGCGGCTGCATTGCATAGCAGCTCGCTATCGGGCAGCGGTTCACCTCCCGGCATTCGGTATTGTGCCAGAAGATCGTCGTATTGTCCCGTATTCATGGCCCAGCTGGTGCGCAGTCGCTCCCCGGTGAACAGCGGCCCCTGGGTAATCACCCGCAGCCGATCGTAGTACTGGGCCAGCCCCTGGTTGCAGAGCTTATTCTCACCCGAAGCCAGGGTCTCAAGATAGCCGGCCGGGATGAGACGCTCGAAATGGCCGATGCGCCAGGGTTTGTCTTTTGGCAAGGGCAGCCGCGCGAGCAGCGGATCGGCCAGCGTGTTGAGATCGACAAGATGCTTTTGCGGGCCGGCATAGTAGCCGAAAATGCCGGCGACCCCGAATATGTGCACGGGAAACGGATTCTCGCGCGCCTCCAGTCCCAACGCGACGAGGCCCTGGTTGGGATACGGCGGCTGCTTCTGGTTGAGGAGTCCCGTGCCCTCATAGAAACAACTGCGTTCGTCCGACACGCCCGACGGTCCGATCCCCGCCGCGTCGCACTTCATGAAGCGCGTCCCAGGAATCGGCGCGTACGGCCCGGCCAATCCGACGACGATGATGAGGATGGTCGCGATAAGCGAAAGTGCCCCAGGTGCCCGGCACTTCGAAAGTGCCGGGCACTTAGCAGTAGCCACCCCAAGTGCCCGGCACCTGCCAGGTGCCGGGCGCTTACCCGCAATCAGCATCGCACCCAGCACGGGGGCAGCCAGGAAGCGCCCGCTCATGAAGTCGCCGCCGATCCAAACCACATAGCCAAGGTAAAGGACGATGCCCGCCGCCCAGAACAGAAGGCCTGGCCGTCGTGACCAGACCGCGGTCGCCAGGCCGAAGACGATGAGCAGCGAGCTCAGCGGATCGATAGCCGTCGAACGGACAAGATACGTCAGCCCTTGCCGCACCAGCGCGACCTGGTCGATGCCGTGGCTCAATTTGGCGAAATAGGTGTTTGGCGCAAGGAACCCGTAATACAGGAGTGAGAAGGCCTCCCATGCCAGGAGGGGCAGGAAACCCAGCAGGATCATCCCGATCGCTCTGGGCGCCTGCCGGCGAATTTCGGCCCGGCCCTGCCAGAGCACGTACGCGAAAGCAGGTGCGACGAAGAGGACGATGTCGGGCCGGTTCAAGGCGAGGAGCGCGGTGATCAGCGACAGAAGAAAGAGGCGGCGCAGCTCGCCGCCATTTTGCATCAGGACGATGAAGAAGAGCACCAGAAGCAGGTGTGTCAGCGGGTTCTCCAGGCCCGAGGTGGAATAATCCGTGAAGGCCTTGGACAGCGTGAGACCGGTCACTGCGAGAAGCGATGCCTGCCATGAGGCCCCAACACGGGTCACGACTAACCCAACCACCGCCAGCGAGATCGCCGCGGATACCAGGAGCGTTGTGAAGTACGCGTCGCGCGTAACGAAGTAGAAGGCCGACAGGACCAACATCCACAGCGGGTGGGTGTAGGCCTGGACCCGCTCCGCGACGTTCCACGTGAGGCCGTAGCCGTGCACGAAATTGTCTATCGTGCGTAACGTGATATAGGCGTCGTCGCTCATCCATGCCGTGCGCAGCAGAACCCCCGCAAAGACCGCGACGAGGGCGGCCGCGGCCCAGTGGGTGGTTGGCCACTCCCGGACTGGGCCGATGACGCCTCGCGTTCCTCGATCCTTCATGCGTGTCACCGCGTTGCCGTCGATCCGACGCGCAGGTTGGGCAGGAGCACCGACCGCCAGAGGATGCGCAGCGGCGCCTGGACTGACTCCGGAGGCACATCCGCCTGCTCCCCGGTTTCGGGATTAAACCAGCCCACCTCGAGGAAATACTCCCCGGCCGGCATGTCCTCGGGCAAGCGCAGCCGGTACACGTCGCGGTACAGCTTGCCAGGTAGATGATCCCGGGTCAGCAGCCCACCGGGCGAAACGTGCTCATCCTGCGCCCACATGCCGTTCGCAGCCCGGGGATTGCCGGGTTGCCCCTCGGCTGAGGGACGCACGTGCGCAAAACTCCACAGCGTCTCTGTCATACCGTCAACGGCCTGCCAATACAGTTCGAGTCTCACCTGGTCCCCAGGCTTCAAATCGTATGACTCGACAGAGTAGCCACGCAGGCGGGGCCCATCGACAAACGGCACATCCGTCGTCACCTGCGCACCGCAGACGCGCTCTGGGGTCGACGCACACCGGAACCATGTGGTGTGCGGATCAATAACAGCGATCTTGAGTATCAGCAGCGCCGTGAGGCCCACAAGTGACCAGACGGGGAGAGTGGCTGACACCCCTTGGACCACGGACTCCGGCGCCTCCATGCGTTCATCGGCGCCGGGAACGGAAGTATTTCTCATTTGCCGGCGCCATAGCGCCCATCCACTCGCAAGAACCAACACGAGCACACTGAGCCCGCTCACCCAGAAGCCCAGCCGTTCGACCGCGGTGGTGCGGTAGCGCAGCGCCACCGCGTGGTCGCCGGCCGGCACGGCCAGTTGCACGTAGCCCGTGCCTTCTTGTGGGGCCAGCGCCGCGGGCGCGCCGTCCACGGTGGCGTCCCAGCGGGGGTAATACAGAAGGTGCAGTGTCGCGGTGGTCGCCGCGGCCGCACTGACCTCAAGATTCCATGCCTGGTTTTTGACGTGCGCCGACCGCACTTGTAGATCACCAGACGCGAGCGGCTTCCGGGCGGCGTCGAAATCGTCACCCAACTCTGCCAGCAACTTGTCGTCAAAGGGCGCGGTGCGCGCGAGCGGCGTGAATTCTCCGAAGGCGGTCAGGGCGGAGCCGCCTGATGCGATTTCTGATGCCCTGACCTGCCTGAGGTCGACCGGCAGCTGGAACTCCGTGTACCGATGTTGGAGCTCCACATAGAGCGATGGCAGTGCGATGAGCACGAAGACTCCCGCCAGCGCCATCCCCAGCGTGCGCTGCCAGCGGGGCGACAAGATTGCCACGACGAGTCCGACGACGGTCGCGGCCGCCAGCGCCTGAACCCCCATCAAGCGGGTCCGGTACAGCAGCCTTGCCAGCAGGGACCCTCCAAGACGCCAAAACCAATCTGCGAACGGGGTGAGGATCCAGAGCAAGAACAATCCGGCCACCGTTGCAGCAATGAGTGCGTAGGCGATTGGCCGGTTCCGGCGCCAGGCAACAAGGGTCGCTGGAATACCCAACAACAGTAAGACCGTATGGGCCAGCCCTACGCGGTCGCCAACATTGTTATTATCGCGCGCCACGTCGTACACCACCGGCGGGGCCAGCAACTGGTCCAGAGGGATTGGGTTATTTGCCGGAATGGCCTCTACCTGTGTGAAGTCGCGCTGGACATGCACCCAGTTCTGTTCCTGGGCCATAGGCAGCCAAATAAATGCCGTCAGCAGTCCGCCAGCCACCAGCGCCAACAGGGGTGCAGCAGTGCGATGGCGCCACCAGAGGCATACCGCCAGAAGTCCGGCGAAGGGCGCCAGCATCAGCGGTCCAAGCACATGCGACCCGATACACGCCGCCCACACGAGCGCCGCCACCAGGAAACGCCCCATCCCCGGCTGCTTGGCAAGCCAAAGCAGGCTCCACAGCACCAGCGGATACAGGAACATGCTGTACGCCTCGTTCGATCCTCGTTCGAGCGCGTTGCGCAGGACATAGGGCGCGTACAGATACGCTACTGCCGCGACCAGCGCAGGCCAACGTCGTCCGGTGATCTCACGCACAAGCAAGTAGGCGCCGAGGAACGCCAGGCCAAACCCGGCTGCCACCAGGCAACGCCAGCCGAGCGGATGCGACAGCCCCAGGCGATACAGCAGGTCCATGCCGTAGTACGGGAGTGGCGGCTGGAACGTAAAGAGCGGACTTCCCAATCCCCAATGGAGGGACTGTGTCCAGCGCGGATACAATACGCCGTCATCAATCACATCGGAGAAGCTCACGCCGCGTAGAACATGTTCTGTTGCTGCATCGTATGCGACCGCACCGATGTCCTGGGTCAATGATACAAGGAGGACAGGCGCGGCCAACAGAATCAGAAGCCAGATCCAGCGGAGTGAAGTGCCGTGTGATCGCTCGGTCATTCTTTTCTCACGAGGCGCGGTCAATGATGAGTGCATGGTCATTTGGGTATCGATAGGAGCTGATCCGCCGCGTGGCCGGACACGGGAACCCAAGGCCCTTCCGGGAAAGGCCGCAAGCCGACTTCCGCTCTCACTGCCTGGTTTGTCACCTCTTGCGGCGGCAGGTATGTGTCGGCCACGACGCGCCCCACCGGCCACTTATCTGTGCTGAATCGGCCCGCGCCCGGCGATCGCTTCCACTCCCACAGGAGGTTGCCGTTCGCGTCGAGCAGCCGCAATGCCGTGCGCAGGTCATCGGGCGTCTTTTGCGCGGCGCGCCAGAACAGCGTCAATTGGCCCGGCGCCGGATCATCCCACGCAGCCGCCACCAATTCCAGGGGACCGAAGGCCACATTCATCGCCTGTGCTGCGGCGATTCGCTCCGGATTGGGCTCGGGCGGAGGCGCGAAGGGCAGCACCAGGCCTGTGATCAGGCTGGCGATGGCGACGGCGGCCATGCCGCCGGCAAACAGGCCGCTCGTCACGCGTGTGGCGCGTCTTGGAAGCCAGGCGCCAAGCCCTCCTGCGACAAGCAGCGCAATGGGCGCTAGGGCCGGAAACAACAGGCGCCCCTGGTCGGTGCCGAGCGCCACACTGCTGTAGGAGAAAATGCCTGCCGCGGTCACCAGCGGCGCACCGAGGAGGATGATCCAGAGGTGCCCGGCACTTGCCAAGTGCCGTGCACCTGATCCTCGCCAGTGCCGTGCACCTTCTTCGTCAGCCACAAGACCCATCCTGCGAGGGCGGCTGCGCCGATCGCTGCCCAGATGACATAAAGCGCAGCCGGCAAGGGGATGTGGCCCGCGCCGCCGAACTTCCCCCAGAAACTGAGCCACCATCCGGTCAACAACTGCACCACGTCCGCCAGCCCCAGCGGTCCCTGGCGTCGATCGATGGTCGCGAGCACCAGCGGCCACCCGAACGGATCGCCGTACAAACGCCAGTTGCGCCAGAGCCACGGCGCCGCGATCAGGAAGGCCGCAGCACCCGCCAGCGCCACCCGGATCAGGCCCGGCATCAGCGTACGCCAATCCAGGCGGCGCAACCCTTTCGGCCATGTTGAGATGATGAAGACTGCCGCCACGATCAGGGCCAGCGACCCCGTGCTCGCCTTCGTGACAAACGCCAGCCCAAGACAGACACCGGCCAGCACCGCACCGGCGACCGCCTTGTGGTTACTCACGGCATTCGCCCTGTCGTTGTGAACATTAACGAGCTCGCCACCGGCGACCGCCTGCCCGTCAACGGGCAGGCTACGAAGCGACGCCCGCTGAAGCGGGCTAAGCGAGGCCGTCAATGCTGCGTTAGCCCCATTAATGGGGCGTTGTTGGGTAGCCCGGCGATTGATCGCCGGGCGGTCTTGCTGGTTTGGTGCGATTGCCTGGGGCTGAAGCCTAAGGCCGCGCAGCGCCAACCACATCGCCAGTGTCGCCCACATCGCGGCCAGCATGTCGTTGCTCATTGCGCCACCGACGAACAACGACTCCGGCAGGAACGCAGCGAACACAGCGCCCGCAAGTGCGAGCCCAGGCCGCTCGGGCCAGATCGCGCGGCCCAGCAAATACGTCGCCAGGACGAGCACCAACCCGGCCAGGATTGACACGAAGCGCCCCGCACGCATGGTGAGCACGCCATCGCGCCATGGCCAATCTTCCGCCGTCGTGTGAATGAAGAAATTGGTCGCCTGGCTCTGGGGACCGAAGGCCATGTCGGGATTGGCGCGCAGGAAGCTGCAGTCGGGCGAACCGCCGGCAAGCTTGCCGGCGGCGGCCGCGAGGATGTGATACAGCGGGGGGTGCTTGCCCTGCGTCATCTCCGGCCCGACGGGCAGCTTGCCTTCCTCCAGGATGTAGGCCGCGTACGCGTAGTGATCCGCCTCATCCGGCGCTTCGCCCAGCGGGGTGGCCAGGCTGAAGACGATCGCGAGGATCAATCGCAGTGCCAGCAGAACGATCAGCGCGCCCCGTGTGCGCCCTGCCTCTGCTGAGACCGGGGATGGCATCAGGGCCTCGTGATCGTGATGCTTTTCGGCCATATGAAGGTGTCCACACCCGGGCTCAGCGGGAGCCGTTCGTTCGTCTCTTCATTATAGAAGCCGATCCTGAGCTGGTACGTGCCCTCAGGAAGGTCGCTGGGCAGGCTGATCTGATGGGTGTCAACAATCACCTCCCCGGCCTGCCAGGTCGGTGTCAGGGCTGCGCCGCCCTGCGGATACCCGTCGCCCTGCGCCTGCATCGTCCCCATCGCATCGGCGAGATGGATGAAGATTTTCCAATTGCCCGCGGTCGGCCGGTCAGCGCGCCAGATGAGCGTCACCGGAATGGTCTCCCCCGCCTTCGCTGTCTGGGGCGCTGCGACGCGCGCCAGCTGGATGCCCTCCTGCCATTCAACCTCCGCCGCCTCACCGATGTTTGGCATCGCGAACAGCCGCTCTCGATCCTTGACGACGAGCAGGCCCAGCGCCAGGCTCAGCATGCTTTCCGGCGCGCCGGCGCGCTTCAGCGTCAAGGACGCAGCGTATTCGCCCGGCGCCAGCGTGCCGGGCAACCTGAATTCCGGCTGTACCCGCACGATCCTGCCCGGCATCCACTGATCGCTCGGGTGCCAGGCCGGTCCCAACGGCTGCGTCAACGACCATACTTGCCCATCGCGTGCGAGCTCGAGGCGTGCCTCCAGCAACGGCTGCGGCGTGTGCACCTGCCACTGCATCGGAAGAGAAACCGGACTTCCTACGGGCGCCGGCCCCTGGGGTGGGGTAAAGCTGATCAGCGTCAAGCCGCCATCCGTCGTCTGCATGCCTGACTGCTGGGCGAGAGGCGCCTCGGGCCCGGTCTCATCAGTAGGTGGCGTCACGCGGACACCCATTAGCCGATAGGTGCTCTGCTGCACCTCATCCGTTCCCGTGCGTGCCAGCATCGACTGACCATGGGGCGTCAGCCAGGCCAACTGCAATTCGTACCGGCCGGGGGGGGTATCGAGCGGTATGTAGAAACCCTGCCGCTCCTGACCCGGCTTTGTGTACCAGTCCGCCGGACTACAAGCGCCGTTGCACGGAGCAGCGACTCGGGCGGCCCAGGTCTCGCCATCTTCACCCACCAACGTCAAGCTGATCAACGAGGAAGGTTTTTCCGCTGCGGCCTGCTCGGTTTGGTCCGGCGGAGTCAACTTCTGCCATTCGAACTGCAGCCTGAGCGCGTCGCCAGCAGCAACTTCCGCGCCGGAAGTCCACCAACGCACCAACCGGATATCGTCGCCCCACGTTACGCCGCTGCTGTGCTCGACCATGGGACGAGCTGCGAAGTAGCGCCCCACTCCCCGGCTACCGGTGAACCATACCCTCTCGCCCGGGAATCCTGCCCGGTCGAACCCTGCTACCACGGTCTCAGGCTTCAGCTTGGACGGATACACAACAAGCCAGACGGACCTTGTGCTGCCGAGGATCCTTCGCGCGTGCTCCTCAGCAGCTGCTTCGGTGATCGGTTCATCGCCCGTGGGGATGAACTCCGTCGCTAGTTGTCTTGAATCGTAGTACAGGTCCAGGTACTTATCCCAGGGATCGGTATAGATAACCGGCTCACCCTCGCGCGCCCGTGCCATGATGTATCCCATCGGAGGGCTGAAAGGCCGATACCCGCCCTGGCCTTGTGCGATGGATGCCTGACCATCCATGAGTACCAGCAAGACCGCCAGCACTGCGCCAAGTACGCGGGAACGGCGCCAGCATGCGGCAAGGCCCAATACCACGGCCAAAACAAAAAAGCCCAGTAACGCCGAGAAGTACCGCTGCTTGACGATGATAAACACGAACGAGGCTGCCAGTGGGGGGATAAATACCAGCAACGCCAGGAGCCGCTGAAGCGTACGCCGCTGCCACAACCGAGGCTGACCCATCGCCAGGATTCCGACAATCACCAGCAGCCAGCGCAAGCCAGCTAATGTGACCAGCAGCGGCGTCGCGCCGTCATCCGCGGCGCCGGACAGTGGCCAACCGAAATAAAGACCTACCAGGCGGCCGGGTGACCATGGCACACGCAGATCGGCAAGCAACTGCAGAACGCTGCCTCGCGGTCCGGGCGTTGTCACGATCCATAACAGCGGCAATCCCAGCAACACCAGCAGCACCAGGGCGAAAGGCGCCACCCGGCGGCCCATGGCTCTCCGTTGCACCACAGCGAAGACCGCCAAGGCCAGCAGCACAAAGGCAGCGAGATAGTTGAAAGTGAGCGCGGTCAAGGCGGCAGCCCCAAAGAGCAACCAGCGAAGCGCGCGGCCATCCTGAAGCGCCCGATCGAACAAGTACACCATTAGCAGAACCGCTGCGCCATACCAGGTGTACATACGGGCGTCGCGACTGAGTGTCACCGCGAGCGGCTGTATACAGAACAGCAGCCCAACCAGCGCGCTCATGCGGTGGCCAAACCACCGCCGCACCAACATGATGACCAGCGCCACGCAGAGCGTGCCACCGATCGCACTGAAGAGTCGCAGTGCCGTCTCGCCTGAACCTGCGAGCTGCATCCAGAAGTGGAGGAGCAAGTAATAGCCGGGGGGATGCTCCAGTATGTTCTGCGCACTGTATGCGATGACTTCTAGCGGAGGGCGGTTTGCGACAAAGAAGCTGATTGCCTCGTCCAGCCACAAATCATAGGTTCCCAGGCGCCAGACGCGCAGCCAGAATGCCACCAAGAGGGTAGCGACCATGGCGGCCATGAAGCCGAGGCGCGTGTCCAACAAGGTGAGTGGGCGTGTCAACGGGTTACCGGTCATGGACCGCACGTCTGGAAAGTTGGCGGATCCGTTGGTGACTTTCAGAGGACCGCCTTGCGGAATGATGGCCATCTCAGCGCCTGGGTGAGTCATTACATACGATATCATTTTAGCGCCGCGCGGCGAAATGCGCGAATTGTCGCGACCTCTCAGCGTCAGGGCAAGGGCGTTCAGGCGCAAGGCGGAGAATCTGGCGGCAACGTTCATGGCCGTTTCATTCTCCCACCGCGAGCTCGACGGGCAAGCGCAACAGGTCATCGGTCGCAGGTTCACCCCGTGCATCACGCGCGGGGATCCGCTGCAGGGTGAGCGGATCATACCAGCCCGTCGCGAGGGGATAGCGTCCCGCCGGCAGGTCTGCAGGCATCATAAGCTCGACCCGATCGATCAGCACCTCGCCTGAAATCCAAGAGGCCGCGGGGCAGGCTGCGTCGGGCTGGGGAGCCTCCTGTCCGGCGCAAGGCACGCCAGCGCGCTGGGTCACAGGCCTGCCATCAGGACCGAGCACATGCACAAAACGGGCCAAATCGGTCACCGGCGGATGAACCACAGTCCATGCGAGCGTCACCGTGACAACCTGTCCAGGCTTGACGACAACTGAAGGCGGAGCGTCGATGCCTTGCAGCTCGACAGCCTCACCAAAGGAAGCTCGCACGGACTGGGTCAACGAAGGCAGTTGGAATGTGTGGCGCCGGCCGCTCACCTGTACCGGACCAAGCTCGACCTGATCTCCTTGCTGCAAGTCTTTCAGCCACAACACGTGTTTACCCGTCGGGGTGTCCGGCGGAATGCGTACGTCGGCGTAGGTATGAACTACGCTGGCGGGCGCGAGATCTGCCGGAACCTGCGTTTCTGCACCGGCAGCCGTTTCACCCAGGGTGAGACGGAACGGACGCGCAGTCGCAGACGGCTCCTCCACCCTCCAATAAAGCCGAGTGGAGAATACCTGACCCGGCGCCAGGAGGGCAGGCGGCTCATCCGCACCGAGCAAGGTGACGCCTGAAGAGAATGTGAAGTTGAGCGGATATGGGATCTCCGGCACCGGTTGCGTCAGTGCGGAGCTAATGGTCGGCTGCGCAACGCGTGTCATGAAGGGGGTGCAGCCAACGCAGGTGGTATCCGGCGGATCCGCAGGCCGGCCCGCGAGCAGAATCGGTGCTTGGGTCTGCATGTCATACACGCGGGCAGCCAGCGTGACGGGACCGGGTGGCTGCGTGGCAGAAACGGGTAGTAAATAGTAGGTTTGCAGGGCGTCGCCAGGCTGCCAGGGTTTGCGGCGGTCAGCCAGGTCCATCAGCGGCGTTTCGGCGCTTGCCAGACGATGACCCGCCGCGTCGAGCAGATCGACGGCGGTGCGCCACTCGGGCTGAGTTGCCTCGAGACGCCAGGTGAGGACTATCCACAGCGACGTGCCGGCTGCAACGGACGGGCTGCTGCGGTCGGCGTTTGGATGGGCCGCGCCCCAATGAGCCGCCACCAGGGTCAGGCCGGGCTCGAAGGACGCGCTCAGCGCCTCGGTCTGTCCTGGCGCGTTGAATTGCGGCGTTTCGCCCAGGCGGTAGGATTGGAGATCGAAACCCCGGAACGAACGCGTATCCAGCAAGCTCCCCTCACGGGCGAGGTAGTACGGGACGAGCTGCTTCGGATCGGCGTCCTGGTTCGCCCCTTCCCCCCATACGACAGCGATCACCTGCTGGTGCGCAGCCTGGCCGAAACGGGCGTCAAGCCACGACGTGACGTTCGGCTCACCGGCAGGAAGCTGGAATATGGGCGCGCCGGCGAAAGCGTAGTCCAGTTGCTTGCCGTATTCCGGATTCAGCGGGACAACGCCCACGACATCGGGCGTCCTGCTGATTTCTTGTCCAATTGCCCACAGATCCTGCTGGTAGAAAGTGTACAGGTCGGTCTCGCGCGCCCAGCGGATGAAATATGCCTGGGCAGTGTGCGCCGTTTCGAAAACGAGCAGCCCCGCCAGGAGCACAGCCAGCAGCGGGGTCACCCACGTCCGGCGACGGCGGTGCAGAACCTGGACGAGAAATCCGATGGGGAGGGCGGCGATGAGCATAACCGCGGGCAACGCGCCGAACAAGCGCGGATAGTGAGGGGTGCTGCTGCGCGATAACGCGGCTGGAATGCACAGCAGCACCCACCACGCGAGGGCGGTCATCGCGCCCTGGTCGCGCCGGCGGAAAATCGCCAGGAATCCTGTCACGAGTCCCAACGCGAAAAGCGCGACCGCGACCGGTGTGAACGATGGTTGATCGGGCAGGTTGTGGCGGGCGATGGGGTCGCCGATGATCCCAAAGAAGGCTTTGAGGGTTCCCTCAACCGACCAGGTCCACGGATCCGGCTGTGCGGCGACGCCCTGGACCGCATCGAATGTGTTGATGCGGCTGAAGAAGTCGGCGGGATGCAGCGCGAAATGGGCGCCCAAGGGGAGGCCGACCGCGAGGAAGGCAACCAGGACGATCCACAGGGTTGGGCGGAGCGCGGCCCGCTTCATCCGGGGCAGCAGCAGGTACAGCACCAACCAGAGCAGAGGCGTGATACGGGCTGCCAGGTACGTGTAAAGCGTCAATCCTGCAACGATGCCGAAGGTGAGCGCGCGGCCTCTGGCGGGCCGGCGCGTGTAGTTGAGCCAGGTGAGCACCGCGACGGTGAGCAGCAGGGGGAATGCGTTGACCTGGAAACCGATCCGGCTGATGCTCTGCGCCCAGAAGTTCGTGCCCCAGAGGATTGCCGCGGTGAGGCCTGCCCACGCACCGGCTTTGGCGTCGGGCGCAAACAGGGCGCGGCCAGTCGCGTAGAGCACCGGAATCATCAGTGTGCTGAGTAATGCGCCTGTCAGCCGTACGGCGAAAGGTGAGCCGAACCACGCCGCAACGAAGGGTGCAGCCAAATAGATGTACAGGGGCTCCTTGCCGAGGGCGCTGGGATAGAAGATACGAAGCCGGCCGGCGAGCAGTTCAGCCGCATCAAGCCCTTGCGTCGCCTCATCCCACCAGAGGCCGGGGGGAATCGTGTTCAGGCGCCAAACACGAAAACCCAGCACCATGGCGGTCAGCAAGAGCACAAGGATGGGGAGAATGGTGCGCCGGACAAAAGGTGGCCGAGATTGGGACGCATGAATCAGGTGCATCCAATTTATTATAACCGAACTGGCCGAGGCAGCCAAGACATCGAAATCGTTCCGAATTGTGCTACGGTGGGGTGTTGAAGACAGGCTGAACGTCGATATCACCGAGCTGAATGGTGTCTCCTTTCAAGCGTTTGTCCGCCAGTCGCAGCGCGAGTCGTTGCCCTGTGGTCGCATCATACATCCCGGTGAAAAGGTGATAGGTCCCGGGCGGGATGTCTTCCCCCAACTCCAGCGTAATCCAGTCAAGCACCACCTCACCAGGCTGCCACTCGGTCATAGGATATGCTCCGTACATTGGAGCGCTATCATATTGCTCCATCAAGTTTCCGCTGTCATCCAGGAGATGGACGAAGACTTTGTAGGTGCGGGCCTGTGGAAGCAGTGCCTTCCAGTAGAGTCGTATCTCGAGATCTGTGCCCGGCTGGAGGTCGCCCTGTTGTACTTCTCGGCCGATCAAGGCCAGGTCATCACCCAACCGGACATCGAGCGGATGGGCGGTCGCGGGTAATGCAAAGACCCGCGGAGTGGGTTCCAGAGCGTAGGCCAGGCTGACGGGCCTGCCGTCCCGTTGGAAATAGGTTTGTCTTAGAACCGGCGTCAGGCGTTGACGATACGCCACCCGGCTGAACTTCTCCCAGTGACCCAGGAACGCTGTATACTCCGGTGCGTGGAACAGATAGAGTGCTGGCCCTTGTTCAATCACTTGGCCGATAGTCCTCTCGAACCCCTCGTCGGGTTGCGAGGTATAGGTGAACCACTCTGCCGGGTTGACGCGGCCATCTGTGAGCAGCTGGATATTTCGGGCGAAACCCCAGTCCAGCGCGACAACAGGTGGTGTGCCCTCCTGATCCAGATCGCGCGCCAGGTCGTAAATCGCATCGGAAAACGCGCCATTCCCCCCGCTCTGCCACAGTGTCCGATGATAGCTGGCGGTCGTCCATGCTTCCGCGCCAACCAGGATGATCGCAAGTAGCCCAACCAGGCCATAAGACAACCGGCGGCCAACTGGCAGCGCCCATGCTTCGCGAACCAGGTCGGACAGGCCAAACACCGTCACCGCCACGATCGCTTGCGGGATTGGCCAGGTGATCAGCAGGTGATCGGCTCCCTGTCCCATCGTCGTCAAAGCGCTTTCAACCACGATGCTGATCAGCAGAATCGCCAGTAAAGCCACCCGCTTGGTGCTGTAGGTGAATCGTCGGCGCGCCACGAGAATCAGGATCGTACCGGCCGCCAGGACGAAGGCAGGCACGGCAATTGGGTTTGCGTGAGGCGCACCCAGGCGGGACGCGAACCAGGTGCCTCTGAGAAGGTTGCCGAAATCGCGGATGATGACCGCGGGCAGGCGGACCAGAAAATCCAGTTGGCCGAATTGGGATGCCTCGCCCGGCAATACATCCCCCAGCACAAAACTGAACGTGCTCCACCCGCGCAGATTGTATAGTATTAGTGGCGCGGTTGAAACCAGCAGAGCGATCCCACCAAGCAGCCAGGTGCGGGGTCTCTGGCCCCCGGGCGGCAACAGCCATCCCTGCCAACCAGGGGGCGGGCGCAACCGAGACCTGAGGATCAAAAAGCCCAGACCTAGTCCGATCCAGAACCACAAGAACAGCAGCTTGGTCGTTAGACCAAGCCCCAGGCAGAGGATGGCCAGGATCAACGGCGCCGTGGACCCGCGCCGATACCAGCGGTACAGCGCCCACAAGGCCGCGATTGCCAATGGCAGCATGGGGAGGGAGACGAACGCACCCATGCGCGTCCAGAAAATGAATGTTGGGTTGACGGCCAGGAGCAACGCAGTTATCGCTGCAGCGCGCTCGTCAAGGTACTCGCGGAGGAAGCCCCAGCTTAGCAGCAGCGCGGCCAGCCCGAGGGTCCAGTTGACCAATCGCAGCACGCTGACGCTCACCCCGAAAACCGCGAACGCGGCCATCGAGAGATATGTTGTGGTGCTGCCAACGTAACGCATCAGCATCAATGGCCAGTCGCGACCGAGCAAACGCAGTGTGGCTTCTGTGTTGAGCGGCAGCCCGCGCAGAAATTGCATCGCGGGAACCGCGTCCAATGCTTCATCGTAATAGAGGCCTGGAAGATTGAGATTGGAGAGACCCGCGATCGCGTAGAGCCCAAGAGCCAGGCAAAACACTCCCAACCATGGCCCGGATTTGAGCCCTGGGGATTTCGGTGGATGCGAATCTAGCGTCACGGGATCAACCTCGCAAACATCTACTTCCGAAATCGCAAGGGGAGCCGCGCGGATTATAGCATCCCAGAAATGCTCGGACAAACGCTGGATTCGTTGCTCTCCGATTGACCGTTTTGACGCTCCCCTTGCATTATGAGGAACGGCCATGACGGTATACAATTTGCTTTCGGCGCATTCGAGCGCCAGCCCAGACGCGGACTTCACCATCACGGTTGAGCCGTTGGAACCACTCGTGGCAATTCGCTATGGAGTGATCTGGAGTACCGCTGAAGTAAGGGCCGAACCATGACCCCACCACCTGATAGCCCGTTAACCGAGAAACTCGCTCTGACCGTCATTCTGCCTACTTATAATGAGCGAGAGAATGCACCCGTACTGATTGGCGATATCTTGCGGTCCGTACGCAGTCCGGTCCAGATGCTGGTTGTTGACGACAACTCTCCTGACGGCACATGGCAGGTCGTGGAGCAGCTTGCTGCCGAGGATGGGCGGGTCCGTCTGCTGCGCCGCACGGACGAGCGCGGATTGACCTCGGCAATCTGGGCCGGCATTTGCGCGGCCGACACGGGGGCGGTATCCTGGATGGATGTTGATCTGGCGATGCCCGCAGATGTCATCCCGCGGCTACTTGAGCGACTGGAGGCGGGGGCGGATATCGCGGTTGGGTCTCGCTACGTTCCAGGCGGCAGCGACCCGGGGCACAGCGCCATGGCGCGCGCGTTCTCACGGGTGATCAACGCGTTCGCTGCCGTGATGTTGAGGGCTGGAGTGCGCGATTATACGAGCGGCTTCATCGCTGCCCGGCGAACAGTCTTCGATCGCATCAAGCTGCAAGGGGACTACGGGGAATACTGCATCGATTTGCTCGCCCGCGCGGCACGGGCGGGCATGCGTATCGAGGAAGTGCCCTATACCTGCGGGGCGCGTTTCAGCGGCGAGTCCAAAACAGGTGCAAGTTTCACCGATTATCTGCGCCGGGGCATGGGATATGTGATGACCGTACTCCGGCTGGCTGCAAGAAGGAGTTGATTGAGAATGCTCAAGCCACGTGAACTGACGCTGGAGGAACTCGGCGATCTGGCCGAGATCATTCCGGGTCCCGAGCCTATCCTGGAGGTTGCGCTCTATCCCATCCCTCAATTCGAGCCTACCCCGCGACGCGAGATCATACGAGTGTGCGAGCCCACCTTGCGCGGCAACGAGCTGGCCTACATCACCGATGCCGTCCAGACGAACTGGATCTCTTCCGGGGGCAAATACATCCCTCGCTTTGAGGCGCTCTTTGCCGAAAAGATGGGCACGCGCTTCGGCATCGCCTGCATGAACGGCACGGTCGCGCTGCACTTGGCGTTGGCCACCCTGGGCCTGGAGCCGGGCGATGAAGTGATCATTCCGACCTTCACGATGATCGCAACCGCCAACGCTGTCACCTATCTGAACGCGGTGCCGGTGCTCGTGGACAGCGAGATGGCCACCTGGAACATGGACCCGGAGCAGATCGAGGCCAAGATCACCCCGCGCACGCGGGCGATCTCCGTGGTTCACACCTACGGCCACCCGGTGGACATGGATGCCGTGAATGAAATTGCGGCCCGGCACGGCCTTTTTGTCCTGGAAGATGCAGCCGAAGCGCACGGCGCAGTCTACAAGGACCGGCCTGTCGGCAGCCTGGGGGATGCGGCCTGTTTCAGTTTCTATGGCAACAAGATCATCACCACCGGTGAGGGCGGCATGATCACCACCAACCGGGAAGATGTCGCGCGGCTCGCCTGGAACTTGCGGGATCATGCATTCAGCACTGACCGCCACTTCTGGCATAAGTTCGTCGGTTTCAACTATCGTATGACGAACCTGCAGGCTGCCATCGGCCTGGCTCAGACCGAGCAGCTGGAGACGTTCGTTGCTGCCCGGCGCGCGCACGCTGCGCAGTATACGCGGCTGCTCAAGCAAATCCCGGGAATCGTCACACCGCCTGAGGCATCCTGGGCGCGCAACGTTTACTGGATGTATGGCATTTTGCTGGACAAAGAATTCGGCCTGTCACGCGATGAGCTCCGGGCCCGGCTGGCGCGGCGGGGCATCGAGACACGCACCTTCTTCATTCCCATGCATTGCCAGCCGGTTTACTTTGACCAGTATCGCGGCCAACGCTATCCCGTGGCAGAGGATCTTTGCCGCCGGGGTCTCTATCTCCCGTCGGCATCGAGCCTGACCTCGGATGACATCGAAGTGGTGGTTGAGTCGATTAACGAAAGCCTGACTCAGTCGTAAGGGACACAGAGGGCACGGAGACGCACAAAGGAAAGGCCAGGAACCTTGTAAGCCTTCGTGCCCTGGATCCTTTGCGGTGGACAAACGCGTCTTTAGCCCGGGACGCGGCCGTTTGAGGCTCGGCGCTTGTCCGGCTCCCGGTAAGTCGCTATAATCTCCTCATGCGCACCCACACCCGGCTCGTGGTCGTCCTCTTCTGTACGGCGTGGCTTCTCCTGTTGTTCCGATTGGACAGCATCCCGCCTGGCTTTCAGCACGATCAAACGTTCGACTCTCTGAACGCGCTGCAAGTGGTTGGCGGTCATTTCCCCATCTATTTTCCCGTGAATTTCGGCCTCGATCCGGCATTCATGTATGCCGCGGCTGGGATCTTCCGCCTGATCGGAGGGCACTACGTCTGGGGCATCCGTTTTACGGCGGCCATCTTCGCCATGCTCGGCCTGGCCTTCACGCTCATTCTTGCCCGCCAGTATCTCGGGCGCTGCGCGGCGCTCTTCGCCACTGCACTGACCGCAGGTTCCTTCTGGTTCCTGTTCGCTGGCCGGCTCGGCCTCGAACCCATCGCACTTCTGCCGGCTGCACTGGCCTGCTTCTATTTCTCGCGCGCACCGAACCACGGCCGTCCTTCTCGGCTTACCTCCTTGCGGGGGTGATGGCGGGCGCCGCCAATTACACCTACCTCGCCGCGCTGGACGCTCTACGCATTGCCGTTGATCCTGCTCGGCTACGAAATAGCGCTTGTCCTCCTGGCCCGGCTGCGGGGTCGTGCACAGCCGCCGCAGGTGCGGCCGCGCATGGCAGGATTGCTGGGGATGCTCCTCGCGATGCTATTGGTGAGCGGCCCACTGCTGGTCTATCTGTTGACCCATTCCTTTCAGGCCGACGGTCGCATCGGGGAGTTGGCCGGTCCGCTCAACGCGGCCTTTGCGGATGGCAATCTGTTGCCTTTGCTCAACAATTTCATCGACCTTGCGCGCACCCTCCTGTGGGATGGTTCGCCGTGGCTGCCTTTTCACTACGCCGTGCCGGGACGCGCCGTGCTCCAGCCCATATGGGCGGTCTTTTTTGTCGTGGGGCTGGTGATTACGTTGGCTCGTCTAGGCCGGCGTCGCGATTTCTTGCTGCTCGTGGCGTTGCTGCTGGGCCTCGGGCTGACCCTGTTGACCAGCACGGACGCGATCCACATGCGCAGCATCTACGCGCTGCCTATCCTGTTTATCATCGCGGTGCGCGGCGCCTTGGCCGTAGCGGCGTTCGGCCAACGTCAGCTCGGGAGGTTGCGCCCTGCTCGGGGCGCCAGGCATCGTCCGCTGCCAGCCTGGTTGTCGGCTGCTGTGCTGGTGGGGCTGCTTTCCTGGCACTTCGTCGACAACGCCATCGCTTACTTTCATGATTGGTCCACGGCAGAGCCCGCGCAGCGTATCTACAACGCCGATTTCCGCTTGGCCGCACGCTACCTGGATCAAAACGCCGGGCAGGACGCGATCTTCATCGGCACGGATCGGCTCATCGACCTGGATAGCGAAACATATGCCCTCTATGAGCCGTCGCGGAAGGATGTCAACTGGTTTCGCCTGCCGGGCAACCCACCCTTGCCTGCACGCGGTGGGGCAATCTACCTCGGTCCCACCACCGCAGACATCCCGCCGATGCTCCAATTGCTGCTCGACGCCGGTGCGCAACAGGACTACCTGCGTGATGCCCAGGGGAGGGCGCTCGTGTGGGCGATTCGGGCGGCGCCCGACGTCCTGCAGCGGGCCGCGGCCAATACGAATCTGCGACCGCTTGATCTGCCCGTGACTTATGAATCCGCTCTGCGCCTCGACGCCGTAGGGTGGCAGGATCACGGCTCCGAAGCAATGCTGGCAACGCAGTGGACCGCGCTGGGCCCCTGGCCGCACTCCGCGGATCCCGGTAATCCGCTGCTCCAACCGAAGGTCGGCCTATCTATCACCGATCGCTCGGGCTATCGCTGGCTCACCGTGGATGCGCCCCTGATGCTGCCGGTGCACAATGTTCGCACGGGCCTGCCCATGCTGGAGACGATAAGCCTCTCGCTCCCATCTGACATGCCGGCCGGATCGTATCAGTTGTACCTGGTGCTCTACGACGACAAGGCGGGTCCGCTTGCGATGGCACGGGGAACCGGCCCGCTCAAATCCACACCCATCTCTGTCGCGACGCTCGACGTGGCTATGCGGCCCCTCGCCGACGCCCCAACCCCGCCCTACGACGCGGGTGACGCCCCAGCCGGTGCGCTGTTGCGTGCGACCGGCAGGTGGGAGCCCTGGGAGAAACTGGTCGCCGGCGTATCGACGAACCTGCACGTCTCCTGGCAAGCCCAACAGCAGCTGGAAACCGAGGGCCTGGCTTTCCGCATCAGCGCTTATGACGAGAATCTAGCTTTGCTTTGGCAGCAGGTCGCGACCCCACAGATCGCCTTGCCGCGCGTGTGGGAGGCCGGTCGAACCCTTCGATTATCCCATACGGTGAAGCCCCAGGAGGGTGCACGGGGAGCAACCAGGGTCCGCCTGACGGTGTGCGCCGAGCAGGCGGCCGGTACCCTGGGTTGTGCGATGGCGGATGGGGTTCAGGTTATCAGCCAACCGCCCGTTATGGCGCTTGCGCAGCCCCCCCAGCATGCTGTCGGTGCGCGTTGGGGCGATTCACTCACCCTGGTTGGCTACGATCTGAGTCAGGACGGCGCGGATCTGGCATTGACCCTCTACTGGAAAGCCGGCGCGGCGTCCACCGGCCCGCTCAAGCGTTTCGTCCACCTGCTCGGCGCAGATGGTCGCATCCTGGCCCAATCGGACGAGCCCCTGGAAAACAACGGCATACCGGTCACGTACTGGCGGAACGGGGAATACGTGGTAGATCACCCCCGATACGCATCGCAGCAGGTCCCAGGTGTGCAGGCAGTATGCGTGGGGCTCTATGACGCGGCAACCGAGGAGCGCCTCGCGGTGGTCACGGCATCGGGCGAGGCGGTGCCCGATGCACGGCTTTGCTTCCGCTAAAGAAGCTTCAGATCGGGATCCCCAACCCGCGATATGCCAACAGATGCCCCTGTGCGATCGTTTCCCACTCGAACTGGCGGGACAGCACTGCGGCTTTTGCGGCGAGCCGCGATCGCAACGCGGGACCGGTCATCAGGCGGATCACCGCCTCGGCCATGCGGGCTGGATCCTCTGGCGGGGTGAGCAAGGCGCTCTCGCCATCCTCGAGCATGGGGAACTTCTTCATGGCCTCAGCGGTCATGCCCGTCAGCGCGGTGCTGACGATGGGCACCCCGTGCGCCAGCGCAGCCATGAGGCTCCCGTGCCGCAATGATGCACCCTCGCGATACGGCAGCACCGCACAATCCACCGCAAGCAGGTTCGCCGACACTTCTTCGGAAGACGTGAAACCGGTCCACTGAACCCGGTCGGCCACGTGCAAATCGTCGATGAGCCGTTCCACCTTTGCCAGGTAGGCCGTGTTCGTTGGGTCGCTGGAACCCACTTTGCCGCCCACCATGAGGAGGCGCGCGGGCGCGTTGCGCCGAACGAGCTCAGCCAGGCAGCGCACCAGCGTCTCGCCGCCTTTGTTGGCGTTCAGGAATCCGAAGTAGGCCAGCAGCCACGTGTCGGGCCCCGCACCCCACTTCGCGCGCTGTCTTGACCGATCATATCCCTTGGGCGTCTCGCAGCGGATGTTGCTGCCGATGGGGATGGGCCTGAGCTTTTCGCCCAGCCCGGCCCGATTGAGGCGCAGCCAGTCCGTGGGATTAGTGACCACCGACGCGTCGCTCCCGCGCGCCAGCGCCAGTACGGCCTGCCAGCGGAGCGGTCCAGCCTTGGGGAACAAGTACGGGAATTTGAGATCGTGAAACGTGGTGAGCACCAGCGGCCGCCTGCGCAGCAAATGCAACCGTTTGGGCAGCAAGTTCACGGCCGGGTGCAGCCCATAGGCCGCCGATTGGTATTGGATCTGCACCACCTGGGGTTGCACTTCCTGGATCGCGGCCAATACGTGCCCCCACAGGTTCCAGCCGTGTTGTCTTAGCACGGGATACACAGTGGGTTCGTAGGGTGTGGCAGGTGTGCGCAGGTGATCGCCGCCGGCATCGACATGGGTGAGCACGTGTACATCCGCGCCCAGTTCGCCGAGCGCTTCACTGAGTCGCCGGGTGTAGTCGCCCACACCACCCTGCATCGACGGATATTCCCCGGTCACAAACAGAATCCGCATCAAGTTAACCCCGATTTCAGCAACTGACCATACGCCTGCATCCGCTCTGCGCGTAATGGGCGGCTAGAACCAAGCGCGTATTTGGCCGCCTCAATGACCCATTCTATGGCGAACATGACCAGCAGGGCAAGCCGCAACGTCTGGGCCTGGACCGGCCCGTGATGTTTGCGAAAATAGCGCACTTTGCTTGTGTTGAAGCGGATGTGCCGCGCGGCAGTCACCTGCTCCGATGACCTGCCCTCGTAATGCGTGATCACCGCCTCAGGCAGGTAGACGATTTTCCATCCTGCATCCTTAACCCGCTTCTGCCAGTCGAGTTCCTCCGAGTACATGAAGTACCCTTCGTCGAACCCGCCGACCTTGTCTAGCACCGCGCGCCGGGTGAGGAGCGCTGCGCCGACCAGCCAGTCGACCTCCTGCTCCACATCACCAGGCCGATCCGCCAGGTGATAGCGTCGCGCCCACCGATTTCGCTCGGGAGGCCAATGCCAGGCCAGGGGGGTGCTTTCGAGCAGGGCTGTGGCCAGGGTGGGGAAGCGTCGCCGCGACGATTGGGGCGAGCCGTCGCCGTAGCGCAATTGCGGTCCGACGACGCCGGCCGCCGGATGGCTCTCCAGGTATTCCACCAGGGTCGCCAAGGCGTCGCCCTGTACGAGGGTATCCGGGTTGAGCAGGAGGATGTACTGCCCATGCGCCAGCGCCAGCCCCTGGTTGTTCCCGCCTGTGAACCCGCGGTTCTCGCTATTGGCCACCAGCTTGACGGCCGGAAACTCTGCGGACACCATCGCTGCGCTGCCGTCCGACGACGCATTATCGACGACGATCACCTCTGCATCACACGGCAGTGCCGCGAGGCACGTACGCAGCAGATCACGTACATTCCAGCTCACGATGATAATCGACAGATCAGCTAAGTTAGCCATGCGAGGGAAATTCAGCTAAACATGGCGTGACACTACAAAATCGGCCAGATCTTCCAGCGCCTGCCGGTACGACCCCTGGGGGAAGCATGCGAGGCGAGCCTTTGCGCTGGCCGCGAACTCCGCCGCCTTGGCCGCTGCCAGCTTTATCGCATCCGAGTGGCGCACCTGGCTGATGATCGCGCCGATCACGTCGCCATCGCCGTGGTCGTCGCCGTCGTTCAACGCGGCGATCACCTGCTCCGGATGAGGATGACCCTGCAGAAAATAGAAGAATGGCAGCGTCACGATGCCCTGCCGCAGATCACCGCCGACCGGCTTGCCCAGCGCCGCTTCTTCACCGCTGTAGTCCAGAATATCATCCACGATCTGGAACGCCATGCCCAGGTCTTTGCCATAGTTGAACAGCGCTTGCTCTTGTTCCGCGGTCGCGCCGCCCAGGATCGCGCCGCTCTTCGTGGCTGCTGCAAATAGCGACGCCGTCTTGGCAAAGATGCGGGGATAGTAGGCCTCCTGCGGCTGGTCCCACTGCCTGCTGGAGAAGAGCTGGACTAACTCGCCCTCGACGATGATCCGCAGGGTATCGGCGAAGAGCTGGACCACCGGCACGTTTTCGGTCTCGGCAGCAAAGCTGGCGGCGCGCGCAAAGAGGTAATCGCCTGCCAGCACGGTCGCACCCTTAGTCCACTGCGCGTTGAGGGTGATGATGCCCCGCCGCACCAGCGCGTTATCGATAAGGTCGTCGTGCACGAGGGTCGCGTTGTGCAACATCTCGATGGCGGCAGCCACTGCTACGGCCTTGTCGGACGCTGGCTCGCGAAACAGATTGAACGCCGCCAGCGCCAACGCGGGACGCAGCCGTTTCCCGCCACTGCCCAGGAGCTGCAGAAAGGCCTCTGCCAGCGGCGAGTATGCGCCGGACGCGATGCCGCGCATTTTTGCTTCGACCCTTTGGAGGTCGGCCTGCACCAAACTAAGTAATGCGACGTCTTTAATCATAATCATTCCAACGTAAAACAGCGCCGGGCAGTCACCGTTGTTTGCGCTGCGATTTGCTTTGCCGTCATCCCATTCAATTCGGCCAGGGCGCCCGCGACCAGCGGCAGATATGCCGGCTCGTTGCGTTGTCCCCGATAGGGGTGTGGCGCGAGATACGGGGCGTCGGTCTCAAGAAGCAGCCGATCGGCCCGCAACCGGGGCGCCAGGCTGTGAAGCCGACGGGCGTTCTGAAACGTCACCGGTCCACCCATCCCCAAAACTAACCCAAGCTCATACGCGCGAAAAGCATGGTCCAGCGTCCCGCTGAACGCATGCCACACCCCAAAGATAGCATCCTCGCCCCGCGATGTCCGTATCTCAGGCCACCATCGTGCTATTTCGCACAGAAGATCCTCGATACAACGCTCGTTTCCGTCCCTGGCGTTTCTCGTGTGCAGGATCACGGGCAAGCCCAATTCGCTTGCCAGCGCCAACTCCGCGGTCAGCGCAGCCTTCTGTTGGTCGTGATCCACCTTCTCCCAGTAATAGTCCAGCCCAATCTCGCCGATGGCGACCACCTTTGGGTGCTGCGCCAGGTCGCGTAACGCTGCCATCGTTTCGCTGCCAAAATCAGCGCAGTCGTTCGGGTGGACCCCCACGGCGCCATAGATGGCCGCATAGCGGTCTGCCAGGGCCAGCACCCGATGGCACGAGTCCACGTCGATCGCCGGATTGACGAAGTTGTTGACCCCCGCGGCCGTTGCCCGCTCGATGACCTGCTCCCGGTCCCCGTCGAACTGCCGCAGGTCCAGGTGGCAGTGCGTGTCAATGCACAGGGCGCCTTCGACGGTCAACGAGGATTGGGTCTCGGCGATCTCAGCCAAGCCCTGCGGCTTTCAGACCGTCCGCCAGGATGGCCTGCATCTTGTCGCCGTGCATGGTCTCGCCGTAGACCCGGATCAACGGCTCCGTCCCCGAGAATCGCACGAGCAGCCAGCCACCATCTTCCAGGTTGAATTTGTACCCGTCGGTCGTGTCCTTGCCGGTTACCTTGAGTCCACCAATGGTCTCGGGCATCGGCCCATCCAGCCGGGCCTGTGCGGCCTTCTTCATGTCATTATCGCGCAACCGGGTGTCGATGCGATCGTAGTAATGCGGCCCCCCCACCAGGTCGAACAGCCGGGTCAGCAACTCCGTCGGCTTCTTGCCGGTCCTGCACATCATGTCCAGAAGGTACAGGTTGGCCAGGATGCCATCGCGCTCCGGCACGTGGCCTCGGAAGGCAAAGCCTCCGCTCTCCTCGCCACCGATCAGCCCGTTGTGCTTCATCATGGCCGGCGCGACGTACTTGAACCCGACGCCTGTGTTGATCACCGGCACGCCGAATCTTTGGCCGAGCTTCTCCAGCATCGACGTCGTGCTCAGAGTCTTGATGATCGCGCCACGCTCCCCGCGGATATCGAGCAGATACATGGCCAGCAGGCCGTACACGCGTAATTGGTTGACGAACTGCCCGTTCTCATCGCCCAGCCCGCAGCGGTCTGCGTCACCGTCCATGATACACACGACGTCTGCACCCAACTCGCGCGCCTTGGCCAGCCCCGCGTCCACGTTCGGCGGGATCGGCTCTGGCCGCTTCATTTCGGGGAATATGGGGTTGCGGTCCGCGTGATACTCGATGACCCGCGTTTTGCCGCCCGCGATGTAGCGCGAGAGGTACCCGGACCCGTTGCCCCACATGTTGTCGACCAATACCTTGAAACCGGCGTCTTTGATGCGCTCGACGTCAACCAGTGACCGGATGCGGGCATCATACGCCGGCAGAGGATCGTAACGCATGATCAGGCCGGCCGTTTCCGCATCATCGAACCGCATCCGCTTGACGCCGCTCATGGTCGGGGGAATTTTGGACTCGATGGCTTTCAGCCCCGCCGGATCGATGGCTCCGCCGTTGGGATCGCGGACCTTGAAACCATTGTCTCCGGGCGGGTTATGGCTGGCCGTGATGTTGATCGCACCTAATGCCTTCGCATGGGTCACGCCAAAGGAGATGATCGGGGTTGGCACGCCGCCGCCGCAGAAATGGACGGGCACGCCGTTTGCTGCCAGCACCTCGGCCGCAGCCGCAGCGAAATTCTCGGACAGGAACCGTTTATCTCCGCCGATCACCACGCCTCGGCTCACCTCGCCGGGATAAGTTTCGCGGATGTACTCCGCAAACCCCTGGCTGCAGCGCCGGACGTTGTCAAACGTATAGTCTTCCGCGATGCCCACCGCGCCACCCATCGGTTCCAAAGACGATATCGCTCATGCGTCCCCCATCTTGAATCTTCAATCTATACTGTAATCCGCGGCGTGTGGTCCCCCATCGCCTGCAAGGTCGCCATGTCCGCCTCGACCATGATCCGTACGAGATCACGGAACGTCACGCTTGGCTCCCAGCCCAGCTTGCGTTTCGCCTTGCTTGGGTCGCCAACCAGCAGATCGACCTCGGCCGGCCGGTAGAACTTGGGATCGACTTTGACGTACTTCTCCCAGTCCAGATCCAGACACTCGAACGCCACCTGGCAGAACTCGCGCACAGCATGCGTCTCGCCCGTGGCGACAACGTAGTCGTCCGGCTTATCGGCCTGCAGCATTAGCCACATGGCGTGCACGTAGTCGGGCACGTAGCCCCAGTCGCGACGAGCTTCCAGGTTGCCCAACCGCAGCTCGTCGGCAAGCCCCAGCCTGATCCGCGCCGCCTGGTGCGTGATCTTGTGCGTCACGAACTCGAGCCCGCGGCGCGGCGACTCGTGATTGAAGAGAATGCCCGAGCACCCAAACAGATCGTAGCTTTCGCGGTAATTGACGGTGATCCAGTGCCCATAGAGTTTCGCCGCACCGTATGGGCTGCGCGGGTAGAACGGAGTTGTCTCGCGCTGGGGCACTTCTTGCACCTTGCCGAACATCTCCGAACTTGACGCCTGGTAGAACCGGATGTGGCGGTCGACAATGCGGATCGCGTCGAGCACGCGGGTAACGCCCAGCCCGGTGAACTCGCCGGTCAGCACCGGCTGCTGGAAGCTGGTGGGCACGAAACTCTGCGCGGCCAGGTTGTACACCTCATCTGGCCGCTGCTCCTGCAAGATATTGATCAGGCTCACCTGGTCGAGCAGGTCACCCTGCACGACCGTGATTTTATCCTGGATGTGGCGTATTCGGTCGAAGTTGATCGTGCTGGTGCGGCGCACCATTCCGATCACTTCGTAGCCTTTGTCCAGCAGGAAATCGGCCAGGTACGAACCATCCTGGCCGGTGATGCCGGTGACAAGTGCCTTTCGCATGCTTCCTCACTCACCTATTTTTGAGATGGCCTAAACCCGTGTGCGCCAATAGTCGAGCACTTCGGTCAGCGTCTGTTCGAACGGGATGAGCGCCTGCCATCCGGTCCGGCGGCGCAGTTTTGAGCAATCGGCTACGATCACCGGCGCATCCACCGGTCGCAGCCGTTCCGGGTCTTGCCGGACTTCGATCGGTGTGGACACGCGTGCTAACAGGGCGCCGAGCAACTCACGCACGGTGTACGCCTTGCATGCGCCCAGGTTATACACCTCTCCCGGCACACCCTGCAGCAAGGCCAGCACATAGCCCCGGACGATGTCGCGCACGTCAGAAAAGTCGCGTGCCACATCGAGATTCCCCACGGTCATCAGGGGCGGCCGCAACCCTGCTTCGATCTCCGCGATCTGGCTGGCAAAGTCCGGCGCGACAAATCCGCGACGCTGCCGCGGCCCGATGTGATTGAACGGCCTGACGCGCACGGTCCGCAGGCCATGGCTCAGATGATACTGCAACCCCAGGAAGTCCTGGGCGATTTTGCTCACCCCGTAAGGTGACGTCGGTCGCAGCGGCACGTCCTCGCGCAGCGGCAGGTCTGCCGCTGCCACCTGGCCATACTCTTCGCTTGTCCCTACCACCAGTACGGCCGCTCTCGGTGCAATCTGGCTGACGGCCTCGAGGACGTTCACTTGCAGCCGGATATTGTTTTCAAGGGTGAACCACGGGTCGATGCGGCTGAGCGATGGGATCGGCTGCGCGGCCAGATGGAAGATGGCATCGGGGCGGCTGTCCTCGATGATGTTGCGTACCGTTTGGAGCTCGGACAACTCCGCTTCATAGAGCGTCAGGCGTTCACGGAGATGCGCGATATTTTCATTTCCGCCGTAGACCGTGCCTGCAACAGTCCACGCACCCAAATCCAGCAGATGCTCGGCCAGGTGACTGCCCACAAAACCGGAAATCCCTGTGATCAACGCGCGCAAAAGCAGCCCCCTCCAGTCCGGCGACGTTTGTTACGGTCTCAGCGATTATACCGCATCACAGGGTGAAACAAAAGAAACCGGCTTCCCTTAGCTGATCAGATGACTTGTTTCACACCCGCGGGCCGATCATGTTGATCGAGAACTCCGCATGGCCCCAATGCTCAGTTGCAGTCACCTTGCCCGAGGCCACGGCGATCACCTCGGCGAAGATGCGTTCTCCCACGCCGGCAAGGGTTTCCCCCTCGGAGATGATCGTGCCTGCATTCAGGTCCATATCGTCTCCCATCCGGCGGGCCATGGCGGTGTTAGTCGCCAGCTTGATGACGGGCGCGATGGGACAGCCCACCGGGGTGCCGCGCCCGGTAGTGAAGGCCACCACCTGTGCGCCCCCGGCAACCATGCCCGTGATCGATTCGGGATCATTCCCCGGCGTATCCATGAGCACCAGGCCAGGTCTTGAGGGGCGGCAGGCGTAACCCACCATCTCTTGTACGGGAAAGTGTCCTCCCTTGGTGATCGCGCCGAGCGACTTCTCTTCGATGGTGGTCAGCCCGCCCGCGATGTTGCCCGGGGACGGCTGCGCGCCCCGCATGTCCACCCCCATCCGTCGCGCGGCGTCCTCTGCTCGATAGACGGCCGCCAGGATGGCCTCTGCCTGGACCGGCTGGGCGCGACCCGCAAGCAGGTGCTCTGCGCCGATGAACTCCGAGGTCTCCGACAGGATCACGCTGCCCCCTGCGGCCACGAGCAGGTCGCTGGCGATCCCCAGCGCCGGGTTGGCGGTGACTCCCGACCAGGCATCGGACCCGCCGCACTCCAGCCCCAAAATCAGTTCAGCAATCGGGATCGGCGTGCGCTGCGCATGCTGGGCATCTGTCAGCAACTCGGCCGCGATCGCTGCGCCGCGCTGTGCAGTTGCGGCCGCGCCGCCCTCATCCTGGATGTTGAGCAGCCGCACTGTCACGCCAGCCGCCGCGAGGCGCTCCGCCAGTCCCGCCGCATCCAGCGACTCACAGCCCAGCCCGATCAGGAGCACGGCCGCCACGTTCGGATGGGAAGCGAAGCCTTCGAGGGTGCGCGTCGTCTGCGCCAGGTCTGCACCGAGCTGGCTGCAGCCATAGACATGGGGCAGCGGGACGACGCCCGGGACAAGCTGGCCGATGCGCCGCACTGCGCCGTTCGCACACTGCACCGAGGGGAGGATCAGCACGTGATTGCGGGTCCCGGCGCGGCCATCCGCGCGGCGGTAGCCCAGAAAGGTCAGATCGCTCGCAGCGACCGCTGCTTCTGCATGAACGGGTAAGGGGCGGTCGGTCGTCGTCCCGCTTCCTCGCAGAATCGGCAGGGGCGCGTCCAGGTCACCCCGTCCGCGCAAGCTTTCGATATTGTGGACGTGAACGTGTTCCCCTGGCGCGATGGCCGCGGTTGCCCGGCCGATTGGCTGTCCGTATTTCACAAGGATCTCGCCAGCGGGGATGGCCTGTCGCGCCAGCTTGTGACCGGATGGAATCGGGGCGGGGAGCGTGATCGGCTTGCCACCTGCGAAGGTGATATGTCCGGCCGGCAGGTCGGTGACGGCGAGCAACGCATTGTCATCGGGGTGCATCAACAGGGCGTCGGTGGCTGGGTTGATCAGATCGGCGGGCATGGGCTCCCTTTCGTTCGCTCAGGTTGGGGTGCAGTATAGCGGGACGCTTCCCATGGGGCAGCCCGGCGGCGCGGTGGCAAGTGAGGGGCGGATGGACGATTTCACCCGCCCTTTCTTTTGCTGCGTTCTTCTCTTGGACTTTGGGCATTAGTGGGGGGATGAACACAAACACCTTCCCGCAGTTGGAACCGTTTCGGTTGGCAGTGTACCACAGTTTCGACCGCCGTGCGGATGCTCGACGACGAGATGGGTCAAGAAGGCTTCCAGCTCGGGCTTGCCCATGTCGAGCGGATGGCGCGTGTCGTGAAAGAGGATGTAGCGCCTGGCCCAACTGATGTAGGTCTTCTCCGTCTCGTAGGAGTAGTTTCGCAGACGGGGTTTATCGCGCATCTGGCTATTTCGGAGATAACTCACGCGCTATGCGGGATATGTATCTGGATTCGTCTACTTCTCCTACAACTTGCATATCTTTATGCCTCATGATATGCTTAATGTGCAAGTAGCGGGAGAATGAGTTGTTAGCCAGACGCACGAATAAGCCCACGCTGGTCGCCACTCGAACGAACGCCAAGCGCCGCCGGACCGCACAAGGAGCTAACCGATGGCATCCAACGATGATCTGAACAGCGGCGGGGTGGTCGCCAACCCAGGCCCGTTCGTCGTGTCCCATCCGTGTCCCGCGTGCCACGGGCGGGGTGACATCAACGGGCAGGCTTGTCCCACGTGCCATGGCGTCGGTGTGGAGCGGTTCTACCACGGCACGACGGCCGACCTGAACACGGGCGATTTGATCGCAGCCTGGTCATGCTGCCAACTACGGCAAACTGGACCGGACCACGACCTACGTCTACCTGACCGGCACGTTGGATGCAGCCACCTGGGGGGCGGAATTGGCGCTCGGCGAGGGGCGCGGCAGGATCTACCTAGTGGAACCGACCGGCGCAATCGAGGATGACCCGAATCTGACGGACAAGAAGTTCCCAGGCAATCCGACAAAGTCGTTTCGCTCTCGGGAGCCCCTGCGGGTCATAGGCGAGGTCGTGGGCTGGCAGGGGCACTCCCCCGAGCGGCTCAAGATCATGAAGGATGGCCTCGAGAGGCTCAGGGAACAGGGTGTTGAGCCAATCGACTGACCGCTAGTAGACATGCTGGCTAACAAGCGCATCCAGCAGAAAGCGCGCCCCGTCAGGTATGCGCGGTAGGATAGCGCGACAGGGCGCGCTTCAGCTGATGCGCAACACGTTCGACCGGCACCTTCACCGTCAAACACAGAAAGGAGACAGTATGGTTACCCTGGATCGTACAAAAGAGAATCCATGGAGACTCAAGACACCTCCCGGTACAGCCGAGTATACGATGCACATGGATGAGAAAGATGGGAAGGCCGTATTGGTCTGTACGGTTGGTTCTACAGTCCTTCTCTATGATGCGCGGTGTATCGAAGACCTTCATACTATGCTCAAGGCAGCGGGAAACTGGGTGGAACTTGGCGGCACCGATGAGCAGAAGCCGGCAAAGGAGGGAACGGTGGAAGCCTGGGGCCGTTCACCAGACAACCCAGTCGGCGGCTGGTATGGTTTGAAGAAGGGCCTCCGCGGTAGATTCGGCGTGTACCTTCCTCCGCTTATGGAAGAGTTGGGCCTGTGCGAGTTGGAGCACAACCCAAGGAACAATCATATGCGGGCAAAGTGACGCCTCTACCTCTGGCCCTGACACCAGAAACCCTTGTCATCACACCAGAAGTGTTAACCCTGGCCGATGCCTATCAAGCGCAATGGCATTCTGACGCCCAAGTTCTACGCTGATAGGATGCACGTCAAGGGGCAGCACGGTTCGCCGTTGTGGGTGGTGCTCGCGTGGGGCGGGGCTGGTCATCGGGGCGGGGCCTAACCTTCGGTTCCAAGATTCTGCTGGCAAACACTAAGCCGCTAACTGTATGGCAGCCAGACAAGCCAGGCTGGGCGGCCGCGTGGTACCAGGGCGATAGCCCATGAGCCACAGGGCCGCGCGTCTGACGTTGACGGCGATGGCAATCAGCAGGTTTTGGACGTGTGTTTTGGTGGCGCCCTTGTAGCGCGAGCGGCGAGCGCCATGGGCGCGGATCAGGGCGGAGATGGTGCCTTCGACGCCCGCCCGCAGGGTGTACTCGGCGTGAAAGTCAGCGGTCTGCTGATGCTGGCGACCGGTCTGCAGGGTCTCGTAGTAGGCCTTGAGTTTGAGTGTGCGACCCCCCGTCTCACTCCGCGTGCAGCGCTCCCGCACAGGACAGGCGCGGCAGGTGGCTTGTGGAAACTCGATCTGGATTTCGCGCGGCTCAGCGCGGGCACTGGCCCGCCAGCGATAGGATGTTTGGCCTTGCGGACAGATGGCGTGTTGCTGCTGGTGATCGATGTGGAACTGATCCAGGGTGATGCCACCCTGCGTATGGGCTTGCCAACTGACATCGGCGGGCAGGGGGCCGATCAGGCGCACCCCGTAGTCGGCGGCGCTGTCAACGACGTTGCGTCCCGAGGTGTAACCGCCATCGACCCAATGGGCGCTGGGCAGCAGAGCGCGTCGCTGCAGGTCGGCATGAATCTTGGGGAGCAGTTCGACATCGCGCTCGGCGGTGGAGGTCGTTGCCACATGGGTGATCAGGTGCGGCTGGTCGTGGTCGCAGGTCTCGGTCCAATGCACGGCGTAGCCGGTCCACGCCTGGGCATCATGCGCCGTGAAACGCGCCTCTGGATCATGCGGAGTGACAATGACCTGCCCAGCTGGAGGCTTATCAGCCTTGGCGCGCCAGCGCGGCCCATCCGCAGGGCGTTCGAATTGCTGCGTCCAGACCTCGGCCAAGACAACCACCGCCGGCAAGGTCGCCGCCTGGCTGGGCACGTCCGCTCGCTGCAGGGCGTCCAGCAGATGATAACCGTCCCGCCCGATGTCCAGGGCCAGCGCCGCCTGCTTCTCCTTGGTGCGCGGCAGCCGAAAGCCGGTCAGCACCAGACCATAGCGCGCGGACCAATGTGGCAGGGCAATCGTCCGCAACCAGGCCGGCCGGTACTCGGACAGCGCTTCCAGCGCCAGCCGGACCGTCTCGGCCACCAACTGCAGCCGGTTCAGCAACTGCGTCGCCGCCAGCACGGCCGCCGAATCGGTGCGTTGCCGGCCCCCCTTCTTGAGCAGGTTCAAAGCCACCAAGCGCTTCAGCACGTGTTCAAACATATCTTGGGCGCGCTCGTGTGCGGCCAGTCGTTGCCGAAACTCGCTCAGCACCGAGCTATCGAAGCCCGTGTCCTCCAAGGCCAGATGCAGAGCATATTTCCAGTCAATGCGCGAGCGCACGGCGTCAGCCGCTTCGCTATCGGGCAGGTTCTCCATGAACTGGAAGATCGTGACCAAAGCCAGCAGATTGGGCGACAGTGCCGGCGCACCGTCGGCGGCGTACAGGGCTGCAAAATCCAGGCCCTCGAAGAGGTTGCCCAGATGGTCGCCAATCGTCACGTAGATGTTGCCCTTACGTCTGAATGCCGCCTTCGCAACACGCGCGGTCGCCTCCGGCAGGATGGGAAATGATGCGGCGGGTAGTGACATGCAGAACCTCCGGCTGAACATAGGCTTGCTAGCGTGCGGCCCACACTACCCGCCCCGCTCTGTTTTGTCAACGCCGTCGCACGCCACTTCAGCCCTAGCTGTTTGCCAGCAGAATCTTCCAACTGACGGCTGGCCGAAGAAGGGCAACTGGCTGAGGCGGAAGCGGTCGCGTCAAAGCGAGTGCTGGCGTTTCAGATCGCCAAGCTGATGGCAGAACAGCAGTTGACGAAGGCGGAGATGGCGCGCCGCATGAACACAAGCCGTGCGGCGGTAGATGGGTTGCTGGATTCTGACACTGAATCGGCCACGCTGGCAACTCTGGAAAAGGCAGCGGCCGCGCTTGGACGCAGGCTGCACATTGCTTTGGTGTAGTGGTTGGGTTCGAGGCCACGGGCCTAACGGCCACCGCTCCAGCCGCCGCCAAAGCCACGATAACTGTTCAAATACCGGGCAAGGGCGATCAAGAGGAATCACGCGGACCTGATTTCGAGGAGCAAAGAACGGGGCAGAAAAATAAGCAGAAGAAGACTATTGCATCAGACGTTTGGGTTGACGCTAATTGTGTTATTGCTAGCTGGGTGCGGCGGAGCGCCAGCCGAGCCGACTGCTACGCCGCCCCCCATTCCATCGTCGCATCCGCACGGTGTTCAAAATTGTGGTACACTGCCAACTGAAACTGTTCCAACTGCGGGAAGGTGTTTGTGTTCATCCCCCCACCGTGGAGCAGTTTCGTGAATCACGTCAATTCTGGCGATGCACCCGTCACAGCAACGATTGTCCAAAGTCCAGTCTTCTCCCACGTGGCTCGTTTTGTATTTCACAAGGCCGGTGTTACACTCATTGCATCGGACCTTCCGGGTTCTGTGGCCCGATTTCCGCACCAAACCATCAGGAGCGCAGTCGTGTCCTTGCATCACCGCCAAACCTGACCCACCACCCGGATCGCCGGCCGGCGATCACGGGGTGATCCACATACGTGGGCCGGCGGCGGTGACGCCCCGCCCTGATCTGGCCTGGCATCTCCCGCCTGAGCCGTCGCCCGCGTATGTGAGCGACGGTTTTTTGTTGTCCACTTCAGGAGCGGGAATGATCTACTTCGACAACGCAGCCACGTCCTGGCCCAAGCCGCCCTGCGTGGCCGAGGCGATGACACACTACCTGGCCGAAATCGGCGCCAACCCGGGCCGGTCCGGCCACCGCCTGGCTGTCGATGCGGCACGCGTGATTTACAGCGCACGCGAGGCCGTGGCCGAATTGTTCGGCGCGCCCGACCCCCTGCGGGTGGTCTTTGGCGCGAACGCGACTGAGGCGCTCAACCTGGCGCTGAACGGGCTCCTGACGCCGGGCGACCATGTGATCACGGCCAGCATGGAGCACAACTCCGTGATGCGGCCACTGCGCAACCTGGAGCGCCAGGGCGTGGCGCTGACAGTGGTGCGCTGCTCGCCCCAGGGTGAGCTCAATCCGGAGGAGCTTGAGGCGGCTATCCGGCCGGACACCCGGCTGATCGTCCTCAACCACGCATCCAACGTCACCGGCACGCTCCTGCCGGTGGCGGAGGTGGGGCATATCGCTCGATCCCGTGGGATCCCACGATCTCGTGGGATCCCACGATCCCACGGCATCCTGCTGCTGGTCGACGCGGCGCAGACCGCGGGCGCTTACCCCATCGACGTGCAGGCCGACGCCATCGACCTGCTCGCGTTCAGCGGCCACAAGTCGCTGTACGGGCCGATGGGCACGGGTGGACTGGTCATCGGCGAGCGGGTTGATGAGTCGCAGCTTGCGCCACTGAAGCGCGGGGGCACGGGCAGCCGCTCGGAGTACGAAGAGCAGCCCGAGTTTCTGCCCGACCTGTGCGAGAGCGGGACGCCCAACGCGGTCGGGCTGGCCGGCCTGGCCGCCGGCACGCGCTGGGTCCTGGCGCAGGGGATGGACCACATCCGATCGCACGAGGTGGCCCTGACCGGGCGGTTGCTGGCCGGGCTCGATGCCATCCCCGGCGTCACTGTCTATGGCACGGGCGATGCTCAGCGCCAGACCGCCACGGTGTCCTTCAACATCGCCGGCATCGAACCGTCTGAGGTCGGGTTGCGCCTGGACGATGAGTACGGGATCATGTGCCGCGTTGGGCTGCACTGTTCGCCGGCCGCGCACCGCACCTTGGGCACCTTCCCCTCTGGGACGGTGCGCTTCGGGCTGGGTGTGTTCAACACGGCTGAGGAAGTGGGGGCCGCGCTGGACGCAGTGGCCTCCCTGGCGCAGGAGGCGCGCTTCGCGTGAGCGGGGAAGGCTACGCAGTCATCCTGGTTTATTCCACCAGCCATGCCATGCGCATCGAAAAGCTGCTGGCGGAGCGGGGGATCACCTGCAAGATGATCCCCGTCCCGCGGCGGATCAGTTCCGATTGCGGGGTCTGCGTCCGCATCCTGCGCTCTCAGGTCGAGGCTGCCCGCATGACCGTACAGGATGCCAGGATCGAAATCCAGGACATCGTCGATGTTTGAACATAACGGAGGTGAACAGTGAAGTCTGACGCGCAAGTTCAGCAGGCGGCTGGCCATGCTGTCGATATCGGGTCTGCCGGCGGATCGTCGGTGCTGCTCGTCGCCAGCGAAATCGTTGGCCGCGGCGATGAAGAACTGGGGCATATCCTGGTTCGGAGTTTCTTCCATGCCCTGGGTGAAGTGCAGCCGCTGCCCGACACGATTATCTTTCTCAACAGCGGAGTCAAGCTCGTCGCGGCCGGTTCGCCTGTGGTGGCTGACCTTTCTGGCCTGAGCGATCGAGGGGTCGCCATTCTCGCGTGCGGCACCTGCCTGGGTTACTATGAGTTGAAGGACAAGGTCGCGGTCGGGGAGATCTCCAACATGTACGCGATTGCTGAGACCTTGCTGAGCGCCAGGAAAGTGATCAGCCTGTGACCAAGGGGTGAGTCTGCATTGCCCTTGCGCCCTGGGCCGAGCGCCCTATAATGGGTCGTGAGGAGCGTACATGACCTTCGTCCGCGAGATCGAGGCCAGGACTTTGCTGAGCGCCGCGAAGACGCCGGACCCCTGGTTCGGCATCAAGTACACGATGAACCTCTACCGCGGCTGCCAGCATCGCTGCATCTATTGTGACAGCCGCAGCGAGTGTTACGGGATCGCGGATTTCGATGGCGAGCTGCTGGTCAAGACCAACGCGCTGGACCTGCTGGGCAAGGAGCTCAAGCGCAAGCGCGTGAAGGGCTACGTGGGTACGGGCTCGATGAACGACCCCTACATGCCTGCGGAGTGCGAGTTGCGGCTCACGCGCGGCGCACTGGAGATCCTTGCCGAGCACGCCTTCCCGGTTCATGTGCTGACCAAGAGCGACCTGGTGCTGCGAGATGCGGATCTGCTGGCTGAGCTGGAACGCCGCGCCGCGTCCCCCGAGTCTCCCGGTGCAGTGATCAGCTTCACGATCACCACGGCGGACGACGACCTTGCACGCCAGTTGGAGCCGGGTGCACCCTCGCCCTCGCGCCGGTTTGCGGCGCTGGAAGCGCTATCGAAACGGGGACTGTGCACCGGTGTCATGCTCATGCCGGTGTTGCCCTTTCTGGAGGATGCGCCGGAGAGCGTGGCGGAGGTTGTGCGGCGGGCTGCCGGGTGCGGCGCGCACCATGTCGTGCCCGCCTTCGGAGTCACCTTGCGCGACCGCCAGCGCGACCACTTTTACCGGGAGTTGGAGGCCCGATTCCCCGGCGTTCGTGAACGCTACGAGCGGAGCTTCGGAACCCGTTATCAGGCCTCTGCGCGCA
This sequence comes from uncultured Chloroflexia bacterium, assembly GCA_963774265.1. Lineage (GTDB taxonomy): Bacteria > Chloroflexota > Anaerolineae > CG2-30-64-16 > CG2-30-64-16 > JALOOB01. The sequence continues at coordinate 179,136 of CAVZDU010000003.1, forward strand.
ATACCGCGAGGCTGGAGGCCGTCTTCGCCGAGCTGGCCGCGCGTCATGGCCTGGCCCGCCGCGTCGCCCCGTGGGTCCCACCGGGTCCGGAGCAGCTGGCGCTGCTCTAGGAAGGTGCCCGGCACCGCGATCCTGCGGATCGTTGAAGTGCCGGGCACCTCCTTAACTACAGCCCCGCAGCCTTCTTCAGCGCGGCCACCTTGTCCAGCTTCTCCCACGGCGCGTCGATGTCGGTGCGGCCGAAGTGGCCGTACGCCGCAGTCGCCTGGTAGATCGGCCGGCGCAGGTCCAGGTCGCGGATGATCGCGGCCGGGCGCAGGTCAAAGTTGATCGTGGATCAGCTGGACGATGCACTCGTCGCTGACCTTGCCGGTCCCGAACGTTTCGACGGCGATGCTCACGGGGCGGGCCACGCCGATCGCGTAGCTGACCTGGATCTCCAGGCGGTCGGCGACGCCCGCGGCGACCAGGTTCTTGGCGACGTAGCGCATCATATAGGATGCGGAGCGGTCAACCTTCGTCGGGTCCTTGCCCGAGAAGCAGCCGCCACCGTGGCGGGCTACGCCGCCGTAGGTGTCCACGATGATCTTGCGACCGGTCAGGCCGGTGTCGCCGGCAGGACCACCGATCACGAATCGGCCGGTCGGGTTGATGTAGATCTTGGTGTGCCTTATCGAGATAGCCGTTGGGCACGACGTACTTGATCACCCGGTCGTACATGTCCTTCTCGATCTTGGCATGGTCGACGTCGGGGCTGTGCTGCGTCGAGATGACGATCGTGTCCACGCGGACCGGCTTGCCGTTGTGGTACTCGACCGTGACCTGGCTCTTGCCGTCGGGCCGCAGGTACGGCAGGGTGCCGTCCTTGCGCACGGCTGCGAGGCGCCGGCAGAGCTTGTGCGCGAGGTCGATCGACAGCGGCATGTAGCTCTCGGTCTCGTTGCACGCAAACCCGAACATCATGCCCTGGTCGCCCGCGCCGGTCGCCTCGATCAGCGCATCGGCCGCCTCGCCGTGCTTGGTCTCCCAGTTCTGGTCCACGCCGAGCGCGATGTCGGGGCTCTGCTCTTTGATGCTCACCATCACGCCGCAGGTGTCGGCATCGAAACCGTACTTGGCGCGGGTGTAGCCGATCTCGCGCACGGTGTCGCGTACGACGGCCGGGATGTCCACGTATGTCTTGGTCGTGATCTCGCCCATCACGACGACCATGCCGGTCGTCGCGAAGGTCTCGCACGCCACGCGGGCGTTCGGGTCGTCTTTGATGATCGAATCCAGGACGGCATCCGAGATCTGGTCGCACATCTTGTCCGGGTGACCCTCGGTCACCGATTCCGAGGTGAAGAAGAACTTCGGCGAACTTGCGAAGGTGGTTGTCATGGACTAGCTCCTCTTGGAGATGTATTGCACGATCGAAGATTGAAGATCGACGAAGTACTGGAAGGTGAGCGGCAAATCTTCCATCTTCCATCTGTTCTTCTTCAACTCACGTCCCCATCCGCCACTCGTTCAGATACGCTTCCTGCTCTGGCGTCAGGACATCGATGTTCACGCCCATCGCGGCCAGCTTGAGGCGGGCGATTTCGTTGTCGATTCCTCGGCGGCACGCTGTAGACGGTGTTCTTCAGGCTGGCATGGTTCTTGACCATGTACTCGGCGGCCAGCGCCTGGTTGGCGAAGCTCATGTCCATGACTGCGCTCGGGTGTCCCTCGGCGGCGGCCAGGTTGACCAGCCGGCCTTCGCCCGCCAGGTAGAGGCGCCGGCCGTCTGCCAGGATGTACTCGTCCAGGAACTCGCGCACCCGGCGGACTTCCACCGACATCTCTTCCAGCGCCGGGATGTTGATCTCGACGTTGAAGTGGCCGGAGTTGGCCATGATCGCGCCGCTCTTCATGGCCTCGAAGATGGTGCTTGTCGAGCACGTTGATGTCGCCGGTGGCGGTGATGAAGATGTCGCCGATCGGTGCGGCCTCGGCCATCGGCATGACCCGGTAGCCGTCCATGACCGCTTCCAGCGCCTTCAGCGGGTCGATCTCGGTCACGATGACGTTGCCGCCCAGCCCGGATCGCGCGGCATGGCGATGCCGCGGCTGCACCAGCCGTAGCCGGCGACGACGACGGTCTTGCCCGCGATCAGCACGTTGGTGGCGCGGATGACGCCGTCCATCGTGCTCTGGCCGGTGCCGTAGCGGTTGTCGAAGAGGTGCTTGGTCAGCGCGTCGTTGACGGCGATGACCGGGAACATCAGCTCGCCGTCGTGGGCCATGGCGCGCAGCCGGATGACGCCGGTCGTGGTCTCTTCGGTGCCGCCGATGATGCCGTCCAGCAGCTCGCGGCGCTCCTTGTGCAGGGTGCTCACCAGGTCCGCGCCGTCATCCATGGTGATGTGCGGCTTGAAGTCGAGCGCGGCCTTGATGTGCTGGTAGTAGGTCGCGTTGTCTTCGCCCTTGATGGCGTAGACCGGCATCTCGTAGTGCGCCACGAGGGTCGCGGCCACGTCGTCCTGCGTCGAGAGCGGGTTGGATGCGGTCAGCACCACATCGGCGCCGCCGGCCTGCAGCACGCGCATCAGGTTCGCGGTCTCGCTCGTCACGTGCAAGCACGCCGAAATGCGCATGCCCGCCAGCGGCCGCTCTTTGGCGAAGCGCGGCTTCGAGTCAGATCCAGCACCGGCATCTCCCGCGCCGCCCACTGCATGCGGATAGCGGCCCTTCTCGGCCAGGCGGATGTCTTTGATGTCGTAGTTGTTGCTCACTCGGTAGGTACTCCTTTTCCGATTACAGATTACGGATTGAAGATTGAAGATTGGGGATTTGAATCTTCGATCTTCAATTTTCTATCTTCAATTCGCAGCATGTCTACCAATTCCGGCGCGTCCCCGAAATGCTCCCGGTAGCGCGCCACGAACTCTGGCACGGTGTAATGGTGGTTCATCGTGCCCACCTGTTCCAGGCAGTAGGTTGCGGCCAGGGCGCCGATGCGGCCGGTGACCTCCCACGAATAGCCGCGCACCAGGCCGACCAGCAGCCCGCCGCGGAATGCGTCGCCCACGCCCGTGGGATCGGCCACGATGTCCGCGGGCACGATCGGCACGTCCACCCGGCGGCCCTTCGACATGAGCGTCGAGCCGTCCATGCCCGCGCGTGACGATCAGCATCCCGACCCTGTCCAGGATCGCCGCCTCATCCAGCCCGGTCTTCGATTTGACAAGCTCCAGCTCATAGTCGTTGACGGTCATCGCGAACGCGCCCTGCATCGCCGGCCAGCACCTGCGCACCGTCCAGGCGGGCGAGCTGCTGGCTGGGGTCGAAGATGAAGCGGATGCCCAGGCTCGCGGCACTCGCTGCAGTTGCGGAGCATCCCTTCGGGATCGTGGGGCGAGATGATCACGTAGTCGATCTCGTCCTTCGCCAGGCCCCGATAGGTGAGCTCGCGGCCGCGGCTCATCGCACCCGAGTGGAACCCGGCGATCTGGTTCTGCTCGACGTCGGTGATGACGGTGAAGGTAGCGGTGAACTCGCCAGGATAGGCCACGACGAGCGACGTGTCGATCCCCTGCAGCTCCAGCCACTGCGCGGTAGTCGCCGAAATCCTGCCCCACCGTGCCCATCAGCCGGGGCCGTTCGCCCAGCAGCGCCATGGTGTACGCGATGTTCGGGCCGATGCCGCCGCGGCTCATCTGCTTCTCTTCGACGAGGAAGCTGACGCTCAGCTTGCCCGTCTGCTCGATCAGGATATGCTCCCGGAACTGGCCGGGATACTTCATCAGATAGTCGGTCGCGATGGACCCGGTGACGATGACTGACATGTTACTCCCCAGGCTGTTCGTCTGCAGAAGCCTCTGCTCCGCCAATCGACAATACTCTTCCGACACGTCATACCCCACATATCGCCGCCCGGTCATCACCGCGGCCACCGCCGTCGACCCCGAACCCATGAACGGGTCCAGCACGACGTCGCCCGGCTTCGTGTAGAGCAGCATCAGCCGGCGGGGCAGCTCCTCAGGGAAGGGCGCAGGATGCTCCACGCTCGTTTCCGTGGTCATCTCCCAGACGGTCTCGCCCTGCTCCGGCAGACTGGCCCCACACCGACCGGGCGATGGATTCGGCAATCCAGGCGTCATCCTTGTCGCGGCGCCGGGCATCGGCCAGCTTGGCAAGGATCTTGCGCTCCAGTTCCTTGAGCTTCTCCTCTGGCCGCCAGATGCTGCGTGTCCACGCCACAAACTCGTTGCCCGTGATGCCGGTGAGTCCGCGGCTATCCAGCCGGAGTTGATCCTTACTCCAAATCGTGATGTATTCGTGAACGTCGCGCAGAGTGGGGTTGCTCGACTGCCGGAAGCTACCCCAGGCTGTGCTGATCCCCGCGGAGGCCCCTTTGTGCCAGATGATGTGCCCCCGGTGCAGCCATGTGCACTCGCTCGTGCGCAACTGCTCGTCGATCAGGCTCACCAGCGACAGGTACGGCTTGCGGTCCGTGTTCGCGACGTTGACGCACAGCCGCCCGCCCGGCGCCAGCACCCGATGGCATTCCCGCCACACCGCATCGAGCATAGCCAGGTACTCGTCCAGGCTCAGGCTGTCGTTGTGGTCGGTGTAGTCCTTGGCGACATTGTACGGCGGCGAAGTAACCACAAGTTGCACGGCGCGGTCGGGCACGGCACGCATGTCACGTGCATCCGCACAGAAAATCCGATCCAACCAGGGCTGCTCTTCCGAATTCACGTGTTCTCCGACAAGACCCTAAACCCCCGAGGTCTCAGAGACCTCGGAGATTTGTGTGCGCCGCCGCGCTTCGGCCGCCTCAACTGCCCGTCGCAAACTCATCTCAAATGGCGGGTAGCAGACGCCCTCTTCCGTGATGATCCCGGTGAGATAGCGGTGGGGCGTCACGTCGAAGGCCGGGTTGTAGACCGGCACGTTGTCCGGTGCGATCTGCTCGCTGCCCACCTTCGCCACTTCCTCCCAGCCCCGCTCCTCGATGGGGATCAGGTCGCCGTGCGCCAGGCTGAGGTCGATCGTCGGCGTGGGCACGACGGAGTAGCATGGGATGCCGTTCTCCTTCGCCAAGACCGCCAACTTGTACGAGCCGATCTTATTTGCCACGTCGCCGTTGGCCGCTACCCGGTCCGCGCCGTACAGCACCACCTGCACCCGGCCCAACCGCATCAACATGCCCGCGGCATTGTCTGCAATCAGGGTTATGGGGATGTTGTCCTGCATGAGCTCCCACGCGGTCAGCCGCGCGCCTTGCAGCCGGGGCCGCGTCTCGTCGGCCCACACGTGTATGTTTTTGCCCTGGGCGTGGGCCGACCGCACCACGCCGAGCGTCGTGCCATAGTCTACGGTTGCCAGCGAGCCTGCGTTGCAGTGGGTGAGGATATTCGCCGCCCTGCGGGATGATCTCCGCACCGAACGCGCCCATGCGCCGGTTGATCTCCACATCCTCGTCCGCGATGCGCTGCGCCTCGGCCACGATGGCGGAGCGGATGTCGTCGACGTTGGGCAGCACGAGATGGCCCGCATAGTCCATGACCCGGCTCGTCGCCCAGCTCAGGTTCACCGCGGTCGGCCGAGCCGCGTCAAGCGCCTGCTTCGCGTGCCTCAGGTCGCTGAGCAATCCGTCGCGGTCCATCGCCGGGCTGCGGAGGGCTGCCAGCGCCATCCCGAAACCGCCGGCTGCGCCGATCGCCGGCGCGCCGCGCACGACCATGTCGGTGATGGCGGCAGCCACATCACGGTGGTCGTCGTAGGTCAGGATTTTGTATTCCAGCGGCAGGATCCGCTGGTCGATCATCTTGAGCTGATTATCTTCCCACCACAGGGTGCGAGGCATAAGGCGCGCTCTCCGGAAAATAAAAATGCCCTCCGAGAGGAGGGCACATAAGCATGGCAGAGCTGAGGCCGACCTCTCATCTTCCAGACGCTTCACGGCGGTCGCAGACCGGCGGAATACGCTGACGGAATTGGCACCTGCCGGGACGTCCCGACCGAGGCTCCGCCGCCCTCACACAGCTTTCGCTGTGCGCGTGCGTCGCAACCGGTCTCCGGGGCTCCAGGTGGTTGCCGGGGGTTCACAGGGCCGATCCCTCCCCCCCTCTGGATGAGTTGTCCAGGTTTAGTTTGTCAAATGGACCACTAGCGGGTCACACGAAATGCAACTTTAGCACAGAAGGGGCGGAGTGTCAAAGTTGCCGGGTAGATTTCTTGTCACGGTCATCGTGCCGCTTAGATAAGTTGACGAATTGTGATTGTGCGTACATGGTGACTTGTAATACTTCATGAAATGCCTATTCGCAGTATGTTGGTTCCACGTTAATCTTCAAGGAGGTATTCCTGTGGCTGACATGAGTCGCGTTCAACAACGAAACCGCGCGCAGTTCGATGACCCACCATTTGCGAAGGCACTTTTCAACGACACGAGATGGTCCTGGCTCTGGTTGCTCTTGCGCCTGTACCTGGGCTACACCTGGCTGACCTCGGGCCTGGGCAAACTGCGCAATCCGGCCTGGGTGCAGACCGGCGACGCGCTGAAGGGATTCTGGACAAATGCTGTGGCCGTTCCAGCGCCGCCCGCGTGGCCTGCGATCGTTTTTGAATGGTACCGGTCCTTCCTTCAGGCGCTGCTCAACGGCGGCACCTACATGTGGTTCGCCAAATTGGTGACCGCGGCAGAGCTCTTGATCGGTGTTGCACTGATCCTGGGTATTTTCACGGGCATTGCGGCTTTCTTCGGAGGCTTCATGAACTGGAACTTTATGCTGGCCGGCTCAGCCAGCACCAATCCACTGTTGTTCCTCTTCGCGGTGTTGCTCATTCTGGCTTGGAAGACGGCTGGATGGTGGGGCCTGGATCGCTGGGTGCTGCCTCTGGTGGGCACCCCCTGGAGTCCAGGCACGATCTTCGATCGGGAGTCGGCGGCAGAGGCTCACCAACGGGTCTCCAGCTAGCCGCTACAGGTTCCAGCATCGTAGAGGAGCTGTCTGGCTAACCAGGCAGCTCCTCCCGCGTCAACCTCTTCCGGGACGTCGTTTGCCGTCCAGCTCCTCTTTCGTATACCGACAGAATCAAATCTCATAGACTAAGTCGACATTATCTTACAGTTCTTTTGGATATGGTCAGTATACTATGTCTTGACATTTCCTCGAAATGGTGATAACATGTACTAACATGCCTTGAAGTAGAAACTGCACTTGCGACTGTCGAAAGGGCCTGGAACGACCTCGAACGGCCCGGCGCCCGGCAAAGCGAAGATGGCTGGCTCGAGTTCGTGTTGGCGGTAGGCCGACACTGGCAGAAAGGAGGTGACGCCGAAAACGGAATTCCTGAAGCTTGGCGTTGAAGTTGTCCCCTATTCGCCTGGCATTCCGAAGGAGGAACCACCATGCGCAGACGAAGCATCCTCGCACTGGCGCTCACGGCGGCAGCTGTCTTGCTGTTGATTGTCGCGGGCGCTTCCGCTCAAGGCGGCCTGACTGACCAGGAAAGGTTGGGCGAGGCCCTGTTCTTCGACGAGAACCTATCCCTCAACGGCAACCAATCGTGCGCCACCTGTCACGCGCCGGAGGTGGGCTGGACCGGCCCCCATGCCGACATCAACGCTCATGGGGCGGTCTACGAAGGCTCCATCCCGGGCGCCTTCGGCAACCGCAAGCCGCCTGCTTCCGCCTATGCCGGCGACAGCCCGGTGCTTCATCAAGACGCTGACGGGCTTTGGGTGGGCGGCATGTTCTGGGACGGCCGGGCCACAGGCTGGACTCTCGGCGATCCGCTGGCCGAACAGGCCCAGGGCCCCTTCCTGAATCCGAAGGAGCAAGCGCTTTCGGGCCGCCGCAAGCCGTGATCGAGATCGCCAAGGCATCGGACGTGTATGCGGATCTGTTTGACGCTCAGTGCGACCCCGAGGACACAGCCACCACCGAAGCAATCTACAACTGCATCGGCTACTCAATCGCCGCCTACGAGCGCTCTTCCGAGGTCAGCCCGTTCACGTCCAAGTACGACTACTGGCTGAAGGGCCAGGCCAAGCTGACTGACCAGGAGTTGTGGGGCCTCGAGCTGTTCAACGGCAAGGCCATGTGCTCCGCCTGCCACCTCAGCGAGGGCCCGCGCCCGCTGTTCACCGACTTCACCTACGACAACCTGGGCATCCCGAAGAACCCGGAGAACCCAGCCACCATCGCAAACCCACTCTGGGCGGATCCGGGACTGGGAGGTTTTCTCAAGAGCCTGAACGACTCGGAGATAGATTGGGAGGCAGAGTTGGGCAAGCACAAGGTGCCGACTCTGCGCAACGTGGATCTGCGCCCCTACAAGAAGTTTGTGAAGGCGTACGGTCACAACGGCTACTTCAAGAGCCTGTTGGAGATCGTCCACTTCTACAACACGAGGGATGTTCCCCGTGAGGGCTGGCCGGCTCCCGAAGTGCCGCAGACCATTAATACCGATGAGCTTGGCAACCTGGGCCTCACCCGCGGCGAGGAGAACGCCATCGTGGCGTTCATGAAGACCCTCTCCGACGGCTACATGCCTCCGGGCAGGTGGGGCCAGAAGTAAAATGGCGATCCACTGACGGGTTTCGGTGGCCGCGCCTCAGGGAACGAGGCGCTGCCACCCTAACCGCTAAGTTGGGCAGCCTCCAAAAGTAGAGGCCCGGTTTCCGCAAGGGAATCGGACCTCTCGTCGTGTGTCTCGGCGCCGTCAGTAGTCAGTATTCTGCCTACTCCTTATCAGCGGCGTGTAACCGGGATTTAACGATGGGGGTGAAAAGCAGCTAACGCCCCGAAGTCGAAATGTGCGCACCCGGCGACGACTTGGGCTTAAGCAGGGTGATTTCATAGTGCGGGTGCGCCGAATAAATGCAGGGCGCGTTGCGGATGGGCTGCGTAGCAACGGGTGGCGGCTGCGAGATTGCTCCAGCCGTGAAAGCGCAATGTGGACACGACGGCGTTACGGATGGCCGCCAGGGCTTGGGCTGCGGCGCCGGAATGCACTTGACAGCGGTCTTCACCGAACGTTTCGTCGCGGACATAGTGTAAGCGATTCTCGATGGTCCAGTGGCCCCGCCAGATCTGCTCCAACTGAGGCGGGCCCGCCAAAGTGGCCGGCAAACTGGTCAACCCATAAGTGACCTCGGTTTCGTATTTGCCGGTGCGCTCGTGAATGCGCCGGCACGTGCGCCGCATCACTTGTGCCACGCCAGGCCACGTGAGGTATTCATTCAGGGCCGTGGTCGTGACCAGTGTCCGCCGTTCCCAGCGCCCATGCGCCTTGTCGGTCGTACGGTTGGACGCACGCTCACCCGGCTGGCGTGGTAGGGGTGGTTCGTCGAAGACCAACTGGGCGGCCCAGTAGAGCGTCGGCTGATTCTTCTTGAGGATCATCAGGTAGTGGCCCCCCTGATCCAGGATTTGTTGGGCGAGGTGGCGCTGCGTCAGCAGGGCATCCATCGTGGTGATGGTGCCGGTCAGATCGCGACCGGCCAACAAGATCGGAACGGCCGTGATCTCATTGGTTTTGACATCCACGGCCGCTTGGCCCAGGACATAGGCGCTCTCATGGCGCACGAGACTGACCAGAAAGGTATGCTGCCCGTGGGCGCTGGCCCCGCGCGACATCCTTGCCGTCGACCGCCTGGGCGCGCAGCACCTGACCCTGGCGTAGCCGAATGGCGCCGCAGGAGACATCCGCCTGATCGAGCGCCTGATGGTACGCCGCCACTTGCTGCTCCAGGGTGCGCATGTCGATGTAGGCCACCAACCGCCGCCAGGTCGCCGCACTGGGAATGCGGGGACAGGCCGGCTGCAGGGTGGTCAGCAGCTCGCTGCGATGGTCGTGCGCCCAACAAACCATCGCCAGCACGCTCGTTTGGCCGGCGGCCACTGCCGCCGCCAGCAACGCCAACAGATACGCCCAGGCAAAGCGGCGGCCGCGGGTACCGCGAAAGTCCGGAACTTGGCTCAGGTAGGCCAGCAAGGTAGACTGCAGTGGATCCATCGGGACGAACCTCCTTGTGATTGCTGTCACTGAGATTCTAACCGCTGGATCCTTGCCTGGCCCACGTGTGGATGCCGAATTGCCACAAGCGCTGCTACCTGCCGCCTCGGCCGCAACATGACTTCGCCCTGGGGCTTAAGTGCGACCCATTGACGCCTCCCTCCACCGGCGCGATAATGTGCGCACCTGATCCACCCGCCGCATATCGCTGCCGGCATCGTCTCCCTCGCGGCCACGTTCATCCCGAAGGAGGCGCTCCATGGGACGCAAGTGCACCTTCATCGTGTTGATGGTTCTGGTGCTGACCGCTGCCGTCATGCTCAGCGGAGCAGGCGCCAGCGCACCTTTCCGAGCCGACCCGGCCGGACCGGTGCAGGACTATGTTTCCGCACTATCGGCAGGTGATCCTCAACTTCTCGACCTGGATTTCGGCGACGCTCCCGACTCGCCGGCGAGTCCCCGCTACCCCACGCTAAACGCCAACATCGGCGCGCGTCACGGGATCGTTCAAGGCTTTATGCTGGGCGCGGCGATCGATGCGGATCCCGACGGCCAGCCGGATGCCAACGCGGCGGGGGACGATAGCGACCTGGAAGGCGACGACGAGGACGGCGTGACGATCCTCAACCTGCTCATGCCGGGCCAGCAGGCGTGCGTGGATGTCTACCTCACCAACACGACCTCGCCACCGCTCACCGCGCTTCTCTATGCCTGGGTCGACTTCGACAACGACGGCGCCTGGGATGATTCGACGACCTCTGCGGAACGGATCTTCAGCGGCAACGTTCTGAGCGCGGGCAGCAACAACCTCTGCTTCGCGGTGTCCACAGCCGCCACACCAGGCCCCACCTACGCCCGCTTCCGCCTGGGCAGCTCGGGCGGTATTCCGCCCCAGGGTTGGTTGGGCGACGGCGAGGTCGAGGACTATGAGGTGCGCATCGAGGCGGTCAAGTGGGCGCAGCCGCCAGTCCTGAACCCCGAGTCTCAACATCCTGGCTGCTACTGGGGCTGGGACGAGCAGTCGGTCTACGGCGTCAAGCCGATCGTCGCGGACGACTGGCCGTGCACGGACGACCGGCCCGTGACCGACATTCACTGGTGGGGCTCGTATATCGGGTGGGAAAAAGGAATCCCGCCGTCGGACCAGGCGCCTGACAAGTTCCACATCGGCATCTGGACCGACCAGCCGGTGGACGAGCAACACCCCTTCAGCCACCCCTTGGCAATGGTCTGGCAATACGTTGTCACGCGCGCGGAGCTGGGCGAGCGCCTGGCCGGGTGTGACTATCACCCGGGGATGATGCAGGAGCCCGACAGCTGCTTCGAGTATCACCTGAGCCTGCCCCAGGAAGCGTGGTTCCACCAGAAGCCGGGCGAGAACAAGGCCTATTGGCTCAGCATTGCGGCTCAGTACCCCCAGGGGATGCAGCCGGAGAACCCTTGGGGCTGGAAGACACGGCCGCATTACTTCAACGACGATGCGGTCCGCATCGTCGCGCCGCTCAGGCCGGAGCCCGGCTCAACATGGGAGGATGGCGGGCCGATCACGCTCGACCTGGTGAGTTGGGACCTGGCGTTCGTGCTGACGACCGAGCCATACGATTTCGGCGACGCGCCGGATCCGAGTTACCCCACGCTGCTGGCCAGCAACGGCGCGCGCCACGTCCGGACAGCGGGCGGGCCGTTTATGGGTCGCTTTGTCGACGCGGAGCCGGACGGCCAGCCCGACGCGGCAGCGACCGGCGACGACAGCAACGGGCTTCCCGACGAGGATGGCGTGTTCTTCTACTCGCGGCTCGTGCCCGGCCAGGATGCGAACATTGCAGTTTCCCTGGCGCACTCACCCGTCGGCTGCTACTTGACTGCCTGGATTGACTATAACCGCGACGGTGGCTGGGACAACTCGGCCACATCCGTGGAGCGGATCGTCACCGATGTCCCCGTCAGCGCCGGTCCCGCTCCCCAGATATTGCCGACCTTCAAGGTTCCCCCTTATCCGACCAGCGCGATTGGGCTGAGCACCGCCCGCTTCCGCTGCAGCAGTGTAAAGGGCCTGGGCCCGGTCGGCCCCGCGCCCGACGGCGAGGTGGAGGATTACCGCGTGCAGATCATGGCGCCGCCCGCGGGGCCCGACGTGTCGATCGCCATCGTGAATACCGATGATATCCGGTTGTCCTGGCCTCAGGTGACAGACATTTACGGAACGAGCATCATCGTGAAGCGCTATTGGATCTACCGCGCAACCCACCCCTACGACGTCGCTCTGCCGTCCGTGGATGAAATATCGTGGCCGGCCGGCGACGTCACCTGGGATGACGCGAACAAGGTGGGGAATCCGGCGGAAAACTACTTCTACACGGTGGATGCGACGCAAGCTGATCTGAATGGTTTCGAGATCTACTCCGCGCGGTCGAACGAGGTGGGGGAGTTCGACTTTGCGTTGGTGCCGGGTGGGTCGTAGACAGGGAGTAGTCACGCAGGGGAGCACGACGAAAGCTCCTCCTCCGTGTTCTTTTCGGGTGCGTTTCAGTTTGCCCCACACTGAGACGCACCCGCCGCGGTTGACACCGCGAAGATCGCGGAGGTCAGGGACGATTATCCCGAGTTGATCCGCAGCCAGGCGTACATCAGCACGCCGCCCGCCACCGACACATTCAACGACTCAGCCTTGCCTCGCATCGGCAGGCTGACCCACCGCGCGATGTGCGGCGTGACGTCGTCGGATAGCCCGCGCGCCTCGTTGCCCAACACCAGCGCACACGGCCCGCGCAACGCGGTCTCGCCCCACGGCTCGGGGGCGTGTTCGCTCGCGCCGACGAGCGCCAGCCCCTGGCCGGCCAGGTGGCGCAGCGCGACAGGGAGGTCCGCCGCGAGGACCACCGGCAAGTTGAACAGCGATCCCATGCTGGCGCGGATCGTCTTCGGGTCAAAGGGGTCCACGGCCGGTTCCAGGATCACCACCCCCGCCGCGCCCACCGCGTCCGCGGTTCGGATCAGCCCGCCGAGGTTTCCGGGATCCTGGGGTCGGTCCAGCACCAAGACCAGGCGGTTTCCCGTTTGCGGGAGCGCAGACAAGGACGTGTTAAAGGTTTGGAATGTTGCCACAATCCCCTGCGGCCCGTCGCGATCCGACAGCGCAGCCATCACCCCCGCGGTGACCTGGTGCAGATGCGCGCCTGCCGCCATGAACCGCTCGATGAGCGCCGGCGCCTGGGGTCCGCCGAACTGCTCGGGACAAAAGAAAACCGGCCCCGCGCTGAGGCCGGCGTCCAGGGCCATGTGCAGCAACTGCAGCCCCTCGATCAGGAACAGCCCCTGCTCCTCCCGGTGCTTCCGCTGCCGCAGCTTCCGCGCCTCGACGATGTGGCGGTTGGCCGTTGTGGTGATGGCGGGTGTGGTCATTTGGGATTCCAGGATTTCTGTCGTGCCCGCGATAGGTAGAGACGTTGCATGCAACGTCTCTACGGACTGCCGCGCTGCAACGTCTCTACGGACTGCCGCGCTGCAACGTCTCTACGGACCGCCGCGCTGCAACATCTCTACAATATGCCTACGATCCGAACGACGAGAGCGCGCGGCGCAGCCGTTCCTCCACATCGGTCAGATCCCGCGGCAGCCCCTGCACGGCGCGCTGTGCCTCGACGATGCTGTAGCCCAGCGCGGTGAGCGCGTCGATCACCGCCGCGTCCGCCTCGGTCAGCGCGGCCAGCCCCTCGGCGATCTCCACCTCGCCCATCTTGTCCTTCAGCTCCAGCACGATCTTCTGCGCGGTCTTCTTGCCGATGCCGGGCACGCGCGCCAGGACCTCCGGCTGCTCCTGGCCGATCGCGAGGCGCAGCGCATCGGGGGCCATGTTGGAAAGGAGCGCAGCGCCAGCTTCGGCCCCACGCCCGGCACCGTGATGAACTTCTGGAAGAGGTCGAGCTCGTCCTCAGTCGCAAAGCCGATGAGGCTGAGCTCATCCTCGCGCACGACCAGGTGGGTGTGCAGAAGGATCGGTTCGCCCGGCCGGCCGCGGCCAGCAGCGGGCTGCGGTCACGAGCACCCGCAACCCCACGCCGCCGACCATCACGATCAAGCTGTCGTTCGATTTGGCGTATATGACGCCTTCAAGGATAGAAATCATCAGGTCAGGGCTCCGCCGCGTTCATCAGTCGTCTCAGCCGCTGCGCTGTGCAGGTGGCAGATGGCAATGGCCACGGCATCCGCCGCATCGTCGGGCCGGGGGATGTGGTCCAGGTCGAGCAGCATGCGCACCATCTCCTGCATCTGCCGCTTGTCAGCGCCGCCGTAACCCGACCAACGCCTGCTTGACCTCGGCGGGCTTGTATTCGTAGACCGCCAACCCCGCCTGCGCCGCGGCCAGCAACACCACTCCCCGCGCCTGTCCAACCGTGAGCGCGGTCGTGACGTTGCGGCCGAAGAAGAGCTCCTCCACCGCCACCGCTTCCGGGCGATACTCGGCCATCAGCGCGCTCATCGCGGTGTAGAGCACATGCAGCCGCTCGGGCATCGGCTCCCCGGCTTCGGTCTCGATCACGCCATACGCACCAGGCGCACCTCGCCGCGCTCGTCCTCCGCCACCAGCCCATAGCCGGTCGTGGCGTGCCCGGATCAATCCCCAGGACGATCACTCTACCTCGATCTGCTCCAGCGCTTCGTCGCGTGATCTCCAGGTTCGAGTAGACCTTCGCCACGTCGTCCAGCTCTTCGAGCGCCTCGACCAGGTTCATCACCTGGAGCGTGTCGGCCGGCTTGAGCGAGACCTAGCGTCTTGGGCACCATGGCGACCTCGGCGTCCTCGATCTTGATACTTCGCATCCAGGAACGCCTGGCGCACGGTCTGCAGATCGCTCGGCAGGGTGTAGATTTCGGCCACCTCTTCGCCGAACTGCACATCCTCTGCGCCCGCATCCAGCGCCAACTCGAAGACCTTGTCCTGGTCCTTCAGGCCCTCATCGCGACGGTGATATAGCCCTTCTGGTCGAACAGCCAGCCACGCTGCCCGACTCGCCCAGGTTGCCGCCCCCGCGGGTCAGCGCGCGGCGGATTTCGGACACGGTGCGATTCTTGTTGTCGGTGACCACCTGGATGAAGATCGCCACGCCGTGCGGGCCGTAGCCCTCGTAGGTGACCTCTTCGAGCTGCCGCGCCATCGCTGTCCAGCCCGGCCCCGCGCTTGATGGCCCGCTCGATGTTGTCCTTGGGCATGTTCTCGGCCTTGGCCTTGTCGACGATCAGGCGCAGCCGGAAGTTGAAGTTGGGATCGCCGCCCTCGCGCGCCGCCAACTGGATTTCACGCGCCAGCTTGGTGAACATCTGCCCGCGCTTGGCATCGCGCGCGCCCTTCTTGCGCTTGATCGTGGCCCATTTTGAATGTCCAGACATGAATGTATACCCCCTTGGTATGCGTCTGTTCCCATAGAGGCGCCTCTCGTGGACGCCCCGGGCGGTGCGCAATCGCCCGCCCCTACGGATTGCGATTCGCATGACGGCTTGCAGAAAGGCCCTGAACAACGGATGCGGCCGGTTGGGCCGGGAGCGGAACTCCGGGTGGAACTGCGTGCCCAGCATCCAGGGGTGCAGCGCCCGGGCCAGCTCGGCGATCTCCACCAGCCGGCCATCGGGCGAGAGGCCGCTGAAGACCATGCCCGCTCGCCGTGGCGGGCGCCCGGTAGCGGTTGTTGAACTCCCAGCGGTGGCGGTGGCGTTCCCGGATCCGACCCTTCGGGCGCATACGCCTCGGCCGCCAGGCGTCCCGGTCTTGAGCGCGCACGGCCACAGCCCCAGCCGCATGGTGCCGCCCATGTCCTCGATCCCCTGCTGATCGGGCATCAGGCTGATGACCGGGTCGGGCGTCTTGGGGTTGAACTCGGTGCTGTTGGCATCCGCCAGGCCGCAGCACGTTGCGGGCGAACTCGATGCACATCACCTGCATGCCCAGGCACAGCCCGAAGTAGGGGATGCCGTTGCTCGCGCGCATAGCGCGCCGCCGCGATCTTGCCCTCGATGCCGCGCTCGCCGAAGCCGCCCGGCACCAGGATGCCGTCCACGCCGGCCAGCACCGCTCGAGCCCGCCCGGCTTCTCCAGCGACTCCGCGCTGCATCCAGTCGATCTCCACATCGCGGTCGAGCGCCCAGGCCGCATGGCGCAGCGCCTCGCGCACGCTCATGTAGGCGTCTTCCAGCTCGACGTACTTGCCCACCAGCGCGATCTTGCACACGCGGCCTTGGTCTGGTGGATCTCGTCGACCAAGTGCGCGCCACTCGGCCAGGTCCGGGCGCGGCACGTCGAGCCCCAGCCGCTCGGCGATGAAGTCGGCCACGCCCTCCTCCTCCAGCATCAGCGGCACCTCGTAGACGCTCTGCGCGGTGTAGCCGGGCACGACGGCGCGCGGCTCCACGTCGGTGAAGAGCGCGATCTTCTCGCGCACGCTCTCGCTCACCGGCATGGTCCGAGCGGCAGACGATCATGTCGGGCTGGATGCCGATGCCGCGCAGCTCGCGCACGCTGTGCTGGGTGGGCTTGGTCTTGAGCTCGTTGCTGCCGGAAATCTAGGGCAGCAGGGTCACGTGGATGTAGAAGCGTGTGGTTCCGGCCCACGTCCTTGCGCATCTGGCGGATCGCCTCGAGGAACGGCAGCGCCCTCGATGTCGCCGACGGTGCCGCCCACCTCGACGATCACCACGTCGGCGTTGCTGTGCCGGGCGGCGTCCATGGATGCCGTCGCTTGATCTCGTTGGTGACGTGCGGGATGACCTGGATCGTGCCGCCCAGGTAGTCGCCGCGGCGCTCCTTGGCCGAGCACCTGGCTGTAGATCTGCCCGGTGGTGACGTTGTTGGCCTGGCCCAGGTTCTCGTCGACGAACCGCTCGTAGTGGCCCAGGTCCAGGTCGGTCTCGGCGCCGTCGTCGGTGACGAACACCTCGCCGTGCTGGTAGGGCGACATGGTGCCCGGGATCGACGTTGAGGTAGGGGTCGAGCTTCTGGATCGAGACACGGAGCACCCCGGCTCTTGAGCAGCCGGCCGATGGAGGCCGCCGTCACGCCCTTGCCCAGGCCGCTGACCACGCCGCCGGTGACGAAGATGTATGCAGTCACGATAACCCTTCCCCTCAAACAACAGAGACACGGAGATAAGCTCCCCGTGTCTCTGGCGAAGTTCAACTGGTGTACGACTTAAATGTCGGGTATTTGAGAACCATGCGTCGGGCGATCATGGATGTGTTCCTTGGAAGCTGAATCGGGCGCAGTATACCACGCCTGCGATCAAAGTCATAACTCAGGCGCATCGAAGTCTCTTTGCCCGACCTTCAGTTCTGTGGTAGAGTCGTGTCGGAGCCGGTGGAACCCGACCCCTAGATTGGAGACCTCCCTTTGCCGCGCACCTACGTCGCGCTGGACCTTGAAACCACCGGACTTAATCCCGAAAAGGATGCCATTATCGAGGTCGGCGTCGTCAAATATCGAGATGGCCAACCGGTCGAAGAATTCGACACGCTCATCAACCCGGGCCGCCCGATCCCTTACGAGATCACCCTTATCACAGGCATTCGCAACGAGGACGTGCTCGGCAAGCCCTCGTTCGAGCGGATCGCCGTCGCATTGGAGCGGTTCGTCGGGTCCGCGGTCATCGTCGGTCACAACATCAGCTTCGACCTGGGGTTCCTGCGCGCGAAGGGGCTGTTCATCGAGAACCAGGGGTTGGACACCTGGGAGCTCGCTTCGGTCCTGATCCCTGCGCGTCCCTCCTACAGCCTCGGCAGCCTGGCCGTCCATTTCGGCATCCCTTCGCCCAGCCAGCACCGGGCGCTCAACGACGCGGAGGTCAGCGGCAGGCTCTTCGAGATCCTCTGTGAGCATGCCGGTCTGCTGCCCAAGGGAGTCCTGGCGGAGATTGTCCGGCTGGTGCATCGGAGCAACTGGCCCCTGGCCGAGGTCTTCATGGATGCAGCGCGGGCCGCGGGGCTGAATCGCGTTGCTGCTTCAGCTCCGCCCCTGGAACAAGTCGTCCCCTCGTGCAGCTTGTTTGACGCCTGGCAGTGCGCCGAGCCGATGACCCTCAACGATCAATCCACGCCGGTCGATGTCGAGGAGCTGGCCGCCATGCTCCAGCCGGGCGGCGTATTTGCAGATCTCTTCCCGACCTACGAGCACCGTCCCCAGCAGGTGCAGATGCTCGAGGCCGTGGCCGAGGCCTTCAATATCGGGCATCATCTCATGGTCGAGGCCGGCACCGGCACCGGTAAGTCGGTCGCCTATCTCCTGCCAGCCATCGCTCACGCGGCCCAAAACAATGACCGGGTAGTCATCAGCACCAACACCATCAACCTGCAGGACCAGCTCTTTCGTAAGGATCTGCCCGACCTGCAGCGCGTGCTCGAACGCGCATGGGCGCGGAGCGAGCCGTTCCGGGCCACCCTGCTGAAGGGCCGCAGCAACTACCTGTGCACCGAGCGCTTCGAGTCGTTGCGCAGCCAGACCTCTCTGACGAACGACGAGCTGCGCGGTATGGTGCGCATCCTCTGTTGGTTGACCCAGACGCAGACGGGCGACCAGGCGGAGCTCTCCCTGCCCTTGCAGAGCGACCGCACGGTGTGGGGACAGGTGTCCGCTGCCAGTGAGGGGTGCTCGCTGGACCGGTGTGAGCGGGAGGTGCACGGCCGCTGTTACTTCTACCGCGCACGCAAGGCGGCTGAGGCGGCTCACGTGATCGTGGTCAACCACGCGCTGCTCATGGCCGATGCCGCGACCCAAAACCGGGTGCTCCCCGAATATCATCGGCTGATCGTCGATGAGGCGCACCACCTCGAGAACGCGGTCACGGAGCAGCTGTCGTTCCGCGCAGACAGGCTCTCGCTGGGCACCTGGCTGAGTGCGCTGTTTTCCCCGGGGAGCGGTGTGGGAGCCGGGAACGCCACGAGACGTCCTTCGACTGGGCCCGCCGGCTCTGCTCAGGATGCCTTGTGGGGCCAGGGCGCCGACACGACTGCGCCTGCCGGCTTCACTCAGGATGCTCATGTTGGGGTCCGCACCGGGTTGCTCGGCGACATCTCTGAGGCGCTCCGCCCCCACCTGCCGCCGCACATCTTCGAGCCCATCCAGAACGCTATTATTCAGACGCAGGCCGATGTGGCGGCCGCGCGCTCCCGGTTGGATTTCTTCTGGCAGGTGATCGAGGAATTCGTGCTAGATGCTGCGCCGCGCGGCGAGCGTGACGAGTACGACACGCGACTGCGCATCAACTCCGCTGTGCGCGCCCAGCCCGTTTGGGTCGATGTTGAGATCGCGTGGGACAACCTGGGCGCCGCGTGGCAGTTGCTGACGGATGACCTGGACGCGGTCAAGGTCGCGCTGCAGGATGTGCTGGTCGCCATGCCCGAGACCCGGCAGCTGGAACGGCTCACCGGCGAGCTGGTGGGAATCATGGCCCGGCTGGCCGAGACGGCCGCCGCGTTGGAAACCTGGGTGATGAGGCCAGACGGCAACCAGGTCTGTTGGGTGGAAGTGAACAACGGCGAGCGACAGCGCCGGCCGGTTTTGCGCATGGCGCCGGTGCATGTCGGCAACCTCGTGCAGGACAACATCCTCTTTCGAAACGACACCGTCATCCTGACCTCAGCCACGCTGCGCACGGCCGGCTCATTCGACTACGTGCGAGACCGGCTGGCCGCGGTGGACGCAGACGTGACGTTCGTCGGCTCGCCCTTCGATTATAAGGAGAGCACGCTGCTCTACCTGCCCACCGATCTGCCTGAGCCCAACATGCCGGCCTTCCAGAACGTGGTCGAGAACGCGCTGGTCGCGCTGGCCAAGGCGTTGGAGGGTCGGACGCTGGCCCTGTTCACCAGCTACGCGCAGCTCAAGCGAACGGCCAGCGCGATCGGCCCGGCGCTGACCCAGGCGGGGATCACCGTCCTGGCGCAAGGCGCGGGCAGCTCACGCCACCAGTTGCTGGAGACGTTCAAGACGTCGAACAAGATGGTGCTGCTGGGCACGCGGAGCTTCTGGGAGGGGGTGGATGTGGTGGGACCGGCGCTCAGTGCGTTGGTGCTCGTGCGGCTGCCTTTCGCCGTGCCGAGCGACCCCATCGTGGCTGCGCGGTCGGAGACATTTGACGACCCGTTCCACCACTACCAGGTGCCCGACGCGATCCTGCGCTTCCGTCAGGGCTTCGGCCGGTTGATTCGCAGCAAGACCGACCGCGGCGTCGTTGTGGTCATGGACAAGCGTGTCACATCGAAGGGCTACGGGAAACTGTTCCTGGAGAGCCTGCCTGAGTGCACGGTCCAGCAGGCGCCGCTGATGAACCTGCCCCAGGTCGCGAAGGCGTGGGTGGATGCATCGGATGCCTCTTCAGGGCATCCGATGCCGTAAGCCCTACGCTCGCGCGCCCATCTCCACCGCCACTACATCATAATAAGTCCCCGCGCCAAACCCGTCGAACAGCACATGGTCGCCCGTGCGCAGTTCGCGCAGCTTGCGGAGGAAGGCGATCATCGCTGAGGCCGCGCTGACGTTGCCGAAGTCGCTCAGCAGCCACGGCATGGGGAAGGAGATGCCCTCCTTCTGCAACTGCTTCGCCTTCAACAGGTTGATCTTGTAGTTCGCGTGGTGGACGATGGCCACGGCAATGTCCTTGCCGGGAGTCCCCTGGCGGCCCATGCGGTCACGGTACGCGCCGTAGGTCGAACGCACCGCGCTGACGCCGCTGCGCACGAACAGCTTGACCATGCCCATCGGGCCGGCCATCACCACCGGACCCGCGCCAACTGCCGGTTCGTGTTGCAGCCCGGCAAAGCGCAGCGAGTGCGCGCCCGTCTCCTGCACTTCGAGCAGGGACGCCCGGGAGTGCGGGTAGGTCATCCGGACCTGGAGCAGCCCCTCCGTGTCGTAGACCTCCTGGCTGCCGCCCGCGATGAACTCCATAGTCTGGCCGGGAATCAGGCCGAACATGCCCGCGCCATTGCCGAAGAGTTGGAGCGCTTGCGCGTCCTGCGTTTGGCGCATGACCCGGCTCAGCCCCTCGATGCCGCCCACCAGCACCTTCTTGCCCCGCAGCGCCTGGGCCAGGTTATGGCCCAAACCGGCCTCCGGGTTCAGCGCCAGGTTGAGCGCGGCCACTGAGCCATCACACGCCTTGTGGACGCTGACCTTCAAGCTGCGCTCGGGCACGCCTGCCTTGGCGGCGATGCGCTCGACATAATCCTGGCAGACCGGCGTCGTGATGCCGACTAGCAGCGCGTCTACTTCGGCCGGCTCCCACCCCGCGGCGTGGCTGGCCTCGGTGATGAAGCGCGCCCCGACCTCGATCTCGAGGTCCAGGTGTTCCTGGGCAGACAAGGCCGGCACGTGGTGCCGGTACAGGAAGCCTAGCTCGCCTACGTTCAACGGTCCATTGTCGCCGATGGAGTGGCCCAGGATGCTCTCCACCGTCGCGGTCAGTTCTGCGTTCGGGCAGCAGGCGCCCCACGTACCATACGCGCCGCCAAGGCCCACGGCGGGATTTGCCGCTTGCTCGATACCCAGGGGCACGCCCGGCCCCACGTCGATTGTTTCCACGTGTACGCCCGGTCGCTCGAAGAATGAAGTGGCCGCCGTCGTCTCGCCTGTCTGCGCTGTGCTCTCGTTCATCTGCTCCATCCCATATCTACGATAGGCCGCTTTGGTCCGGTCCTATATCGGTATAACACCTTAACCTAAACATAGTAGCGCAGAAAGGTCGTACGAGCTAATTTCGACGGGCCTCTGACGGGCTATGCGTGCGAAGGCGTGCTGAACAGGACCAGGCTGCGTGCCTTCCAGTTTGTACTTCGTGCCTCCCTTGGCCGAATGGCGCCGGGTCGGAGGCAGCGCCTCCCGCGTGTCCAGCAGCACCTCCCACCGGTTCCCGCCTGACTGAACGGGCAGGACGAACGAGACGGCCTTCCAGGTGGGGTTGAGCAGGATCAGCAGCGTATCGTCGACGACAGGACTGCCCCGTCGGTCGACCTCATCGATCGCATCGCCGGCCAGGCGGAGGCCGAGCGCGGCGGCCGTCTTTGGCTTGCCAGTCTGCGTCGACCATCTCTTGACCGTCGGGCCGGAACCAGGTCAGGTCCTTGACCTCGGAGCCGAGAATCTGGCCGGCCCTGGAAGAACGTGCGGCGGCGCAGGCCGGGATGCTGCTGGTTCAGGCGAACCAGGTATCGGGTGAACTCCAGCAGCTCTTCTCCGGGCGGTCGATGTTCCAATCGATCCAGGAGGTCTCGTTGTCCTGGCAGTAGGCATTGTTGTTGCCGCGCTGGGTGCGGGCAATCTCGTCGCCGGCCTGGAGCATGGCGACGCCCTGGGACAACATCAGCGTGGCCAGGAAGTTGCGCATCTGGCGGCCGCGCAGCGCCAGGATGGCCGGATCGTCTGTCGGGCCTTCGACGCCGCAGTTCCAGCTTTCGTTGTCGTTCGTCCCGTCGCGGTTGCCCTCGCCGTTGGCGTCGTTGTGCTTCTCATTGTAGCTAACCAGGTCGGCCAGGGTGAAGCCATCGTGCGCGGTGACGAAGTTGATGCTGGCATAAGGGTGGCGGCCGCCCTTCTCATAGAGGTCCGGGCTGCCTGTCAGGCGATAGGCCATGCTTCCCACCTGCCCGGCATCGCCCTTCCAGAACCTACGGACCGTGTCCCGGTAGATGCCGTTCCACTCCGCCCACAGCACAGGGAAGTTGCCTACCTGGTAGCCCCCGGGGCCGGTGTCCCATGGCTCCGCAATCAGCTTCACCTGGGACAGCACGGGGTCCTGGTGGATGATGTCGAAGAAGGCGCCCAGCCGGTCGACTTCATGCAGCCCGCGCGCCAGCGCCGAGGCCAGGTCGAAGCGGAAGCCATCCACGTGCATCTCCAGGGCCCAATACCGCAGGCTGTCCATGATGAGCTGTAAGGTGCGCGGATTGACCGCGTTCAGCGTGTTGCCTGTGCCCGTATAATCGAAATAATAGCGCGGATTGTCGCCGACCAGCCGGTAGTATGCCGCGTTGTCGATGCCCTTGAAGCAGACGGTGGGACCCAGGTGGTTGCCCTCGCCGGTGTGATTGTAGACGACGTCCAGGATCACCTCGATCCCCTCTCGGTGCAGCGTCCTCACCAGGGTCTTGAACTCAGTAACCTGTTGGCCCAACATGCCGCTGCTGCTGAAGCGGCTGTCCGGTGCGAAGAAACCGACGGAGTTGTAGCCCCAGTAGTTGGTGAGTCCTTTGTCGAGCAAGGACTTGTCGATCAGGCACTGGTGCACCGGCATCAACTCGACGGCGGTCACGTCCAGTTTCAGCAGGTGTTCGAGGATCGCCGGGTGGGTGAGCCCGGCATACGTTCCGCGCAGCTCTGGAGGGACGGACGGATGGCGCGATCGGTGAAACCCTTGACGTGCATCTCATAGATCAGGGTCCTGTGCCAGGGCGTGTGCGGGGGCGAGTCGTTGCCCCAGCTGAACGCGGGATCCACCACCATCGATCTGGGCATGTTTGGCCCGCTATCGCGTTCATCGAACGAGAGATCACCCTTAGGATCTCCGATTATGTAGCTAAACAGGGTATTGTCCCATTTCACGTGGCCCGAGATCGCTTTGGCGTAGGGGTCCATCAGGAGTTTGTTGGGGTTGAAGCGCTGACCGATCTCGGGCGTGTAGGGGCCGTGGACCCGATAGCCGTACAACTGACCCGGCCGGATCGAGGGCAGGTAGGCATGCCAGACGTGGTCGGTGTACTCGGGCATGCGGATGCGTTCGAACTCCTGGCTCGCCTTCGGGGCCATCGAACAGGCAGAGGTCCACGGCGGTCGCGTTCTGAGAGAACAACGCGAAGTTGACGCCGGCACCATCCCATGTGGCGCCAAGCGGATAAGGCCTGCCCGGCCAGATGGGCGTGCGGCGCTGGCCTGGGGCGACCGTGTTGTCGGGCGCCGGCTGGGGAATCGGTTGAGCTGGTAACATCTCCCCTCCATTGATCCATAGTCGCGGTTCGGGTCCTGCGGGGCCTCGAAGGTCCACTCCCGAGATGATCAGGGAACTATCGCGATCTCCGCCAACCCTGCCAGCGTGAGGATGTCCTCGGTGTAGGCTGCCACCCGCATTGTTGAATCCATATAGGCATAGCTGTTGAGCCGGCCTGCCCATGTCACCGAATCCCCGATGCGGCGATAGGGATACCCGTCGACCCCCTCTAGTTGGGCGCCCTCGTCTGACTTCCCGCGGAACACGATCGTGGTCCCGGGGATCCGGTCACCCTTGCGCACGGTGTAGCCCGTGGCGACCTTATAGGTGTACTGCGCTCCGGCAGGCACGGCTGCGGGCTGTGGGTTCGCGCCGCTGATCGTCACGTGGACCGTACCCACCGTCTGCAAACGCGAAGCGTCTGCCAGGATGATGCGCAGCGGCATGGAGACATCAACACCGGGCGCAAGCGTCGCCTTCCAATCCAGCGAGTCCCCCTGCTTCTTGACCGCGGCCTGGTCATTGATCAAAACCTCGGCCCCCAGGTCCGAGTAGCCGACAAAGCGGATGTTGGAGCCCGGGATGCTCTCGCCCATGCCGATGGTCTGCTCGGTCGCGCCGTCGAACTTCAGCACGCTGCCGCCCCCGCCGCCGGGGATGAATGAACAGCCGGCGACGATCATGGCCAACAGCAGGGCCGCCGGAATAGACAAACGTCGAATCATGTCGCTGCTCCTTCTAGGCATCGGTTTCAACCGATGCCGCCTCAACCGGTGGTGGCGCCATCTCTACAAGCCGCCCCGGCAAAGCCGCCAAGGACACCAGGCTGCCCACCAACGCGGCCCCCAATAGGGCGACGAACACAACAGCCGGCAAGTTCCCCCCCATGGCAGTTGCATTCGGCGGCCGGCTGCTCACCCCGAGACCCAGCCACGCGACGGTCACCGCACCGCCGTTCCATATCCCGTGCAAAAGAATCGAGACACCAAAAAGCGCGAGCGCCTTGCCCCAGCGCCTCTGCACCAGGCCGGTCTGCCACCCCAGCCCAGCCAGCGCGGAGGCCAGCACGTGGATCACCGCGACCCCGCTGCGAGCGGCCATCGCAATTGCCCAGCCCGATGGCTGAATCAGCGCCATCGCGCCGTTAGTGATGCCCTCGATCAGGGTGAATCCGGCGCCCGCGGCCGCGCCCAGCAAAAACGCGTCCAGTCGGGTCAGCGTGCGGCCCGACGCGTATACCAGGGGGACGGCCAGCGACTTGACGAATTCCTCGATCGCTGGGATGAGGACGGCCACCAGGAGCAGCCCGCCGGCCAGGACCACTGGCGATTTGAGGAGCGGCGCCAGGGCATCGAGCGTTTCCCCTCCGGCGCCGCCCGCGCCCTGGAAAACCCGGGCCGCGTCCTCGACCCAGGTCGGGTTGATCGCATTGAGGACGAGAATGGCGGCAATCACGATCCCGGCCACCAGAATGACCTCGATGATCCCGGCCAGCCCCACGCCGCCCAACGCGCCCCACGCCAGGCTCCCTACCCCGGCGCGGCGGCTGATCGCCCATCCCCGCCGTCGAGCGGCCCCTACGGGGATGGCGAGCATCAGCAGGCTGGCCAGGATGGCGGTGAGGATGTGGCTGAGCGCGACCGCCGGTTCGGCGCCGAGGTTAAACAGGGCTTGCCCGCCCGCCAGGACCACGACCAGCGCCAGGAGAAGCCAGCCCCACGCGGGCAGGCGGAAGGGCGCGGCGGGCCTGTCCGCCAGGCCGCGACCAGCGTGCCACGCCGCCAGCAGACCCAGCGCCGGCGCGACGCTGGCCAGCGACAGAGCCAGGACGCCCAGCATCAAGCCCTGACCATTCAGCACGCCGCGGCCCAGGATCATGAGCGCGGCCAGGACCACAGCCATGATCAGCGAGCCGGCCGCCGCGACGATGCCGCCGATCAAGGTCAGGCTAAGCAGTGTACGTCTCATCCGTTGATCCGTTTCGCGCCTCATCCCTTGCGTCCCCCCAGCAGGGTGCTCAGAATCACGCGGCCGGCCCCTTTGTCCAGGGGCTGGTTAAAGTTGCCACACTTAGGGCTTTGCACGCAACTCGGGCACCCTCCACTGCACGGACAGGCCGTGATCACGTCCAGCGTCGCGCGCCACAGCTCGGGCAGCAGGTCGAATCCCTTCTCTGCGATGCCTACGCCGCCGGGGAACCCATCGTAGATGAAGATCTGCGCAGTGTCGGTGTCCGGGTGACGGGGCGTGGAGAGCCCGCCGATGTCCCACCGGTCGCACATTGCGAACAGCGGCAGGATGCCGATTGCGGCGTGCTCGACCGCGTGGATGCCGCCCAGGAAGTCCATGCCCCGCGCTGCAAGCTGCGCGGGCAGCTCGGGGGACAGGTCCCACCACATCGCCACGGTCTCGTACTCGGTCATGGGCATGTCCAGCGGCTCCTCACCCAGCACAGTCTCGCTGAAATGCTGGATGCGGCGGTAACCGATCACCCGCGAACGCACCCGCACCCGGCCCAGGTAGGCGAGGCCGGCCGGCGTCTCCCGGTGCTTGAGCGAGCGGACGATCCGCACGTCGTTAAGCTCACGAGCCTGGGTGTAATAGTCGACCGGCGTCTGCTGCACGACCGCGTGGCGCAGGTCGTAGTTGAACTCGGTCACCAGGTACGAATCTCCCTGGTGCAGGTAGACCGCGCCAGGGTGGACGCGCTGCGGCGCGGTGGTGGCGCTCAGCTCCTCGATCATCTTGTAGGTGTTGTCCGCATCGAGCACTGCGAAGCGGTCGCCCTCCGCGTCTCGTAAATTGACATCCTGCGCCGGGTAGTCGCCCGCGGTGTAGACCCACTTCTCACCGGTGTAGCGGAGCGTCTCGCTCTGTTCAAGTTGCACCATGGCGTCGACAAAGCCGGAGCCGAACAGCGCCTCGTCGTCCTGCCCGCCTTCGTCTGCGCGCAGCGGCGATTCGTGCGCGGCGCACGGCAGATGGCGCTGAAGGATATAGACGTTGTCAGGGTCAAGCAGCGCGTTCTCGCTCGGCTTGCCCAGCAGGACATCCGGGTGGCGCATGTAATACTGGTCCAGCGGGTTGTCCAGGGCGATGAGCATCGAGAGCGCCGCATCGGAGCCGCGTCCTGCGCGGCCCGCTTGCTGCCACATCGACGCGATCGTGCCCGGATATCCGACCAGCAGCGACGCATCCAGCCCGCCCACGTCGATGCCCAGCTCCAACGCGGTCGTCGCGGTCACCCCCACCAGCCGGCCCCCGAACAGTTCGCGTTCGATACGCCGGCGGTCCTCCGCCATGTAGCCGGCACGATACGCCGCGATCCGCTCGGCCAGTTCGGGCCGCGTCTTGCTGAGTTGCTGCCGCGAATAGCGCAGGAGCAGCTCCGCGACCACGCGCGCTCGGGCGAAGGCGATCGTGCGCACTCCGCCGGAGACCAACTGCGTGAAGAGGTCCGCGGCCTCGTGGTTGGCGCTGCGCCGGCTGGTGCGCGCCTTGTCGATGAACGGAGGGTTCCACAGTGCGAAGGTGCGGGGGCCGTGCGGCGATCCGTCGTCCGTGACCACCGTGACCGGCAGTCCCGTGAGCAGGGTGAAATGCTCGCCCGGGTTGGCGATCGTCGCGGAGGTCGCGATGAACTGGGGCGACACCGCAACGGATGCGCCTCCGGCGCGAAGCGGGTCGACGGATTCATGGCGACTTTCCATGGACGATCTGTTGATCCGTTCAGCCCGAAGGGCATCCGTTGCGGCGAACTTTCTTCGCGTGCCCGTGGACCTCAGGATCGATGCGCGCGTGCGACGGGATGGGTCCCCGTTCTGGTAGATGGCGCAAACGCGGCGCAAGCGGCGGAGCACGCACGCGACCTGCGAGCCGAAGACCCCCCGGTAGGTGTGCGCCTCGTCGATGACGACATAACGGAGGTGGCGGAAGAATTCGGCCCACAGCGGGTGGTTGGGGAGGATGCCCGCGTGGAGCATGTCGGGGTTGGTCAGCAGCACGCGTGCGTTCTTGCGGAGTCGCGGCCGGGCGCCTTGGGGCGTGTCGCCATCGTACGTTGCGGCCAGCGGATTGACGATCCCCTCGCCCGCGGCCTTGATCAGGACGTGCCACTTGCCGAGCTGGTCCTGGGCCAGCGCCTTGGTGGGGTAGAGGTAGAGCGCTCGGGCGAGGGGATCGCGCGCCAGCGCCTCCAGCACGGGCACGTTGAAGGCCAGCGTCTTGCCCGAAGCGGTCGATGTGGCAACCACTACGTTTTGGCCGGCCAGCACGAGGTTGATCGCCTCAGCCTGGTGCGTGTAGAGGCGGTCCGAGCCGGTGGCCCCGAGCGCGCGTTGAACCGGCGGGCTCAGTCGTCCGTGCAGATCTGCGTAGCGCGGCGAGCGCGCCGGAAAGGTCTGCGCGTGGACGATCTGCCCCGCGTAGCCTTTGGTGTGCCGCAGCGTGTTGAGAAAGGCGATCGGGTCGAATGGCATGATAGGCCGTATGAATAGTTCAGGGGTATTATATCACGACGCGCAGGATGTCCGCGCCGGGTTCGGGCGCAGGTCTGCGCCCGTGCTATAATCGTGCCCTATCTGCCCATCGAGTAGATCGAGGTCAACCATGAGTTCGCTTCCGACTGTGCAAATGCTGGTTGTCTTCGCCATCCTCGCCCTCGGTTCGTGGCTCGGCAGCCTCTCGTGGCGCGGCGTGTCCCTCGGCAACTCCGCAGTCTTCTTCGTTGGCCTGGCGTTCGGCCATTTCGGGATGACCATCCCGAAGCCCGTGATGGATCTGGGCCTCCTGCTCTTCGTCTATGCGGTCGGACTGCAGGCCGGGCCGCGCTTCTTCCGCACGTTTCGGAGGCAGGGCCGTCAGTTTGTAAGTGTGGCCGCAGTCGCACTGGTGGTTGCGGGGATTGTCACCCTCCTGCTCACGCGGCTGCTGAACCTGCCCTACGCCCTGGCTGCCGGGTTGTTCACCGGCGCGTTGACAAGTACGCCCTCGCTGGCCAGCGCGGTTGACGCCGTCAGCCGGCTGGACCCGAGCCAGGCCGCTACGGTCTCGGTCGGTTACGGCATTGCGTTTCCGGTCAGCCTTGTGGGCGTGTCCCTCCTGATTCAGTTCCTGCCGAAGCTGCTGCGGCAGACGATCAGGCAGGCTGATGAGCTCTGGCTGTCGAGCCAGGCCGGCGAGCAGCCTCAACTGGCGAAGAAGCAGTTCAAGGTGGCGAACGTCAACCTGGACGGGAAGCGACTCGGTGATCTGGAGACGCACCGAGTGAGCCAGGTGAACGTCTCTCGCGTGCT
This sequence comes from uncultured Chloroflexia bacterium, assembly GCA_963774265.1. Classification (GTDB taxonomy): domain Bacteria; phylum Chloroflexota; class Anaerolineae; order CG2-30-64-16; family CG2-30-64-16; genus JALOOB01. Next base: position 208,387 of record CAVZDU010000003.1, read on the forward strand.
GCAGAAGGGGCAGGTGGTCGCCGGCACGCCGGACGTAGTGCTCCACATGGGCGACGTTGTGCTGGCAGTGGGCGCGCCGGTGGAGCTGGAGAAGCTGCGGCTGCTCATCGGCGAAGAGGTGCAGGTCCCCATGCAGGTAAGCGGTCACGCCTCGAGCCGGGAGTTGCAAGTGACGGAGGCCAAGCTGGCCGGCAAGCGCCTGATGGACCTGCACGTGTGGGACAGGTACGGGGTGATCATCACGCGCATCCGTCGCGCAGGCGTCGAAATCACCCCGGTGGGCGCCAGCACGCTGGAACTCGGAGATACCCTGCGCGTCGTGGGCGACGAGCCCGCGCTCGTCCAGTTCAGCCAGCTGGTCGGCCGGGACACGCGCAAGATCGATGAGACCAACATGGTGCCGTTCCTCATCGGCATCTTCCTCGGCATCGGCGTAGGGCTGATCTCGATCCCGCTCGCCAACGGTATGTCGATCAAACTGGGCGCCGCGGGCGGCGCGCTGCTGGTGAGCTTGTTGCTGGGGCACTTTGGCCACATCGGTCCGTTCCGCATGTACGTTCCGGTTGCGGCGAGGAACATCTCGCGCGAGTTAGGGCTGATGCTCTTTCTGGGCGGAGCCGGCGCGAATGCCGGGACGCAGTTGGTGAAGGTGATCAGTGAGGGGAGCGGCGCCTTATTCCTGGCGGGCGCGGCGATCACGCTCACCGCGTTCGCGGCGACAGTCATCCTCACGCGCCTGGTCTTCCGCATGAACCTGCTGTCGGTCCTGGGCCTGACTGCTGGCGTGATGACCAATGCATCCAGCCTGGCCTCCGCGGTCAGGCAGTCGGGCACCGATGTGCCTGCGGTGACCTACGCATCGATCTACCCGGTGGTGCTGATCTTCAAGATCCTGTTGGCGCAGATCCTGGTGCAGGTATTGCGGTTGCTGTAGGCGCGGTTCGGTGCCGCCCGTACGTTCGAAAATAGCATATATCATTAATTTGGGGGCTTGTATTTTAGAAAAAAATAGTCTATAATTGCACAGATCATATATTCGGCAGGCCTTTCTAGTTTATGGAGGGGGTGTATCACTATGAAATCGCCGCGTTACGTCGTTGTCTTGAAGTTGACAGTCGTCCTGCTTCTGCTCGGCGCCATATTGGCGCCGGCCGCATCTGCCGCAGGGGCGGCGGGGACAGGATGTCCTCCTGTCTACTACCGGATCCAGCGAGGTGACATTCTCGCACGCATCGCTTCGCGCTACGGGGTGTCGATGTGGCAGTTGCAGGAGTGGAACGGGATCCGCAATATCGATCGGATCTATGCTGGCAACGTGCTGACCATCTACCCGGCCAGATGCGCCAAGCCCGCGCCCAAACCCGCGCCCTGGCCCGCGCACAAGCCTGCGCCCGCGCCTGCACCGATGATTTCACTCCCGTCTGCACCCGTGATCTGGCACCCCTCTGGGCCTGTGACCTGGCCCGGCGGGTGCTGCGCCACACCGCACGCCGAACCGCGCTCGATGATCACATCACCCGGTCCGAACGCGCACGTCTGGGGCGCGGTGACGATCACAGGCAGCGCGACGCATGCCAATTTCGCGTATTACAAGCTGGAGGTTGGTGCGGGCTCCAACCCCAACACCTGGTCCTGGTTTGCGGGTGGTCAGTCGCAGGTCTCATACGGCACCCTGGGAGTGCTCAACACCGGGATCCTGCCGTGTGGTGGCACCTATACTATCCGCCTGGTCGTTGTCGACACGACCGGCAATTACCCGACGCCGAGCCAGGTGACGATCGTCGTCCGCTGACGGGTACTCTATCACTATACGTATACCACGAGTATAGTCGATAGCGTGGACTCATTACTATCTACTCTCTCTCCTCTCACCCCCCTTTAGGGGTGAGAGGAGAGAGAGTAGAGTAGAGACGCCCTGATAACACAACAACAGCGAATGCCGTTGGATGGCTTCCTCCCCGCGGAGCTGTTGACCCGGGCCGGGCTGCGATGGCGGCGACTTCGTCCTGCAGGGTGCGCTTCCGCTGCCCTTCTCGCCGCTGCCCGGCAAGCGGCAGTTTTTCCCCGGCTAGCCCGCTAGCCCGGTTGCCCCGGCTGGGCAGGCCCGATGCGATACGGCCGCATCATCTCGTTATCCTCGTGCTCGACGATGTGGCAGTGCCAGACAAACTGGCCGGGCTGCTTGAACTGCACGCGGACGCGGGTGACCTCGCCCGGATAGGCAATGACCGTATCCTTGTAGCCGTTCTCCCACGGCTCGGGCGCCCTTGGCGCTGACCCGGAAACCAGCTCCACCATCCTGTCCGCCTCGTTCACAAAGATCGTCTGTCGGTCCACAACCTCAAAAAGCACCTCGTGGATGTGCATAGGATGGGCATCGGCGGTGGCGTTGTAAAGCTCCCACACCTCAATCGCGCCGACAGCAGGATTCTCGGTGATCGGATCCGCCCACATATGCATCATCCATGCACTAGGGTCGGCGGCCGGATTGCCCATGACCGTGCCTAGCATCGCCGCTGCTGGCGCATCCGCGAAGTACATCGACATCTCTTCGATCAGCGCCAGCCGTCGCACTACCCCGCCGGTCAGAGGCACGATTGGCGGAAGTTGCAGGAATTGCGGTGGCGTGGTCGGATCTGGGGCCACTGCCGCGACGACCCTGAACTGCAACACCTGCCCGGTGGTGTCCAGGTCGGACACCGGGAAGCCCACACCTGGGACGCCCCCGCCGTAGGGCTCGTCCGGGCCGATATTGCCCAGGATATGGTTGCCTGGCAGCACATTGGTGAAATCCACGATGACGTCCGCGCGTTCGGCCGGGCTCATGAGCAGCTTGCCCCCATTGAGGGCGGTCATGTTGACGGGTGCGGCCAGAAAACCACCCTCGTTGCCGATCTGCCACACCTCCACGCCCGGGATGCTGCTGAAGTCCAGGATCAGGAAGCGCGCGTCGCAGCCATTGAGGAAGCGGAAGCGATACCGCCGCTGCTCGACGGTCTGAAACGGCCAGGTGTTGCCGTTGACCATGATCGTGTTGCCGAAGAATTCCGGGTTCCAGATTGGCGAGATATCGGTTTGTGGGATGTACGGCCCGTCGATACCGTCAAAGAAGGCGCGGCTGTCCGGGTAGAAGAGTGAACCGTCGGCGTTAAACGAACGGTCCTGCACCGCGATGGGGATCTCGTAGTACGTCTTGTTCGACGGGAATTTGTCCCCCTCCTTAGGTGCGGGACCGGGCAGCACGGCCGCGGCGCCGGTGCGGGTGTCGAGAACCGCACCATCGCCTGCAGGACCGCCGCGGATCAAAAAGAACCCGGCGGGACCGGCATAGACATTGACGCGCGTCATGCCCAAGGTGTGGTCGTGATACCAGACAGTCGAGGCGCGCTGGCTGTTCGGGTATTGGAACACTGCAGTGCCCGGTGCCCACGCCGACTCGCCAGGCGCCACATAACCCTTTGAAGTCGCCTTGCCCTTGAAGAAATCGTACCAGGTCCCCTCGGGGGCATAGCCCGCCGGGATATTGTTGGCGGCCGGCAGGTACCACGCCTCGGCGTATCCATCGCTCTCGTCGCCGACACCGGCTGCACCATGGACATGCGTCACCATCGGGACGGGACCGGTGTAAGGGCCGGGCGTAGAGGCAAATTCCGGTCGTGTGTCACGATCTGCGACGCCTCCCGGCGGGTTGGCCCAGTGCAGGGTCGGATCCACCGGCAGCAGGTGGTAAAGAAAGTTGCCGCTGGAGTCAACCAGTTCGTTGATCCATTTGACGCGCACCGGCGTATTCCACTTTGCTTCGATGGTGAGCGACGGTGCATTGTGCACCAGCAGCCCCTTCTTGCTGGCCGCCCTGACCGCGCCGTACCCCCAAACGGTCGTCACCGGCATTCCCTGGGGAAGAATCTGCTGATCAAATTGCCTGACCGAAATCTCATAGTAGTCGACGTTCTTGCCGCCCCTCTGCTTGATCGTGCCGGCCTTCGGCATGACCGGTGGGATCAGGAGCGGCGTCATGAATTTCGGGATGTCTAGGGGTACCAGCGAGCCGCCCGGGATCTGGGCCAGGGCGCGTTTGGAGGCGCGGCGGGCCCGCCGCCGCACTTGCCCCGCTGCCGGGCCGGCGAGTGCACGTTCGAGGTCAATCCTGCCGACCAGGAACAAGCCTGCGCCGGCGGCCAGGGAGTACTTGATAAAGTTTCGTCTGCTCGTCATGGTGGGTCCTCCATCTTCGGGTCGGCGAATCAATCTGACAATAGTACAACTTACATAGTACAAATATCTAACAAGTGACAACGTAATATTGACTACAATAGATTCCCTTGAGAAAGTTGTGCAAGTAATGCACAATTGGACCGCGGCCGGGTCTTTGTAGTGCTGGTTCACACGCCCCATGCTATAATTCAATCTGTCCTGTAGACCCATTGAATTTGTGTTTCACACAGAGGCAGATATGAGCTCACTCTTCGCCGAGCAGATGCTCGTCCTCTTCGCGATCCTTGCCATCGGCTCGTGGCTCGGAGGTCTAACCTGGCGCGGCGTGTCCCTTGGCACAGCCGCTGTGTTTTTTGTCGGTTTGGCGTTCGGCCACTTCGGGCTGACCATTCCCAAGCCGGTGATGGACCTGGGCCTGCTGCTCTTCGTCTATGCGGTTGGCCTGCAGGCCGGCCCGCGCTTCTTCCGTACTTTCAAGAAGCAGGGCCGCGAGTTCGTGATTGTGTCCCTGGCCGCGCTCCTGGCCGCGGGCATTGTAACCGTGCTGCTGGCGCGGCTGCTGGGCTATTCCTATGCGCTGGCCGCGGGCATGTTCACCGGCGCGGTGACGAACACCCCCGCGCTGGCCGGCGCGATCGACGCCGTCGGCCGACTGGATTCGGAGCAGGCCGCCACGGTCTCGGTCGGCTACGGCATCGCGTACCCGTTCAGTATTGTGGGCGTGACAATTCTGGTCTCGTTCCTGCCCAAGATACTGCGCCGGCCGGTGAAACAGGCCGAGGAAGACTGGCTGGCGAGCCAGGCAGGCGAGCAACCTCTGCTGGTCAAGAAGCAGTTCAAGATCACGAACGACAACCTGGAGGGCAAGCGGCTGGGTAATTTAGACACCCACCGGGTCAGCCAGGTGAACGTCTCGCGCATCCAGCAGAAGGGGAAGGTGGTGACAGGCACGCCGGACGTCGTGCTCCATGTGGGCGACATCTTACTGGCGGTGGGTACGGAGACAGAGCTGGAGAAGCTGCGGCTGCTCATCGGCGATGAGGTGCAAGTCCAGATGGAGCCCAGCACGCAGACCGTCACCCGCGAGATGCACGTCACCGAGTCGAAGCTGGCCGGCAAGCGCCTGATGGACCTGCGCGTGTGGGATAACTACGCGGTTGTTATCACGCGCATCCGCCGCGCGGGCGTCGAGCTTGCGCCGGTGGGCACCAGCACGCTGGAGTTCGGCGATACTCTGCGGGTCGTCGGTGACGCGACGGTGGTTGATGAGTTCGCCCGCCTGGTCAGCGGGGACGCGCGCAAGATCGATGAGACCAACATGGTGCCGTTCCTTATCGGCATCCTGCTCGGCATCCTCGTAGGGCAGATTGCGATTCCGCTGGTGAATGGGATGTCGATCAAACTGGGCACCGTGGGCGGCGCGCTCATCGTGAGCCTGCTGCTGGGCCACTTTGGCCGGGTCGGTCCGTTCCGCATGTACGTCCCTGTCGCGGCCAGGAACATTTCGCGCGAGCTAGGGCTGATGCTCTTCTTGGGCGGTGCGGGCGCAAATGCCGGCACGCAATTGGCCAAGGTGGTTCAGGCGCAGGGCGCCGGTGTCTTCCTGGCAGGAGCCGCGATCACCCTCACCGCCACGTGCGTCACCATCATTGTGACGCACCTGATCTTCAGGATGAACCTGCTTTCGGTGATCGGCCTGACCGCTGGTGTGATGACGAATCCCCCGGCCCTGGCCGCCGCCGAAAACCAGACGACGACCGGTGTGCCCGCGGTGACCTACGCCAGCGCATTTCCGGTCGTGTTGATTTTCAAGATCGTGCTCGCGCAGATCCTCGTGCAGCTGCTGCGGTGACTGTGACTCCGAAAACGGGGGAATCTGTTGCCTAAGATTTGGACCCCTCAGCCCTCCTGGCTGTCGACCTCCCGGATCAACTCACCAGCATATTGAAGCAGGAGCTGGCCGCGTGCGGGGGCGACGCTGCGCGTTTCCAGATAACGCTCGAGCATTTGGGCGGGGGTGAGCGCCTCGACGGAGATGCCGCCGAGCGGGTCGCGCGACCGGCGCCGGACGTCGCGTTGGATCGCAGCGATGTCGTACGCGTCCCTCAAGGCAAGCTTGATCTCCCGGTCGACCAGCCGTGCCTCCTGTGCTTCGTCGAGCACAATTCGCAGCCGCACGACCGTCTGCGAAAGATCGCCGGCCGCCGCGATGCGCTCGGCAACCAACGCGGTGGGATCCTGGGAGTCGCGCACGTCGACCTCGATCGTGCGGAACGGCCGGGCTGGTCGACGATGCTTTTCCTGGAAATGCCAGATCGTCTGCACCTCGCCGATAGTCGCGACGACCCACCCTTTAGGTTCTTGTTCCTCGCCGAAGTCGATGCGTTCGATGCTGCCGCTGTAGATGATGGGCGGCTGCTGGTCGCGGTTCAGGCTTTGGTGCTTGTGGATGTGGCCCAGCGCGACGTAACGCCAGACCGGGTCGGCCAGGCTGCGCCCCGATCGACCGCCACATCGCGGCCCATCATGATGTTGTGTTCCGACCCGTGGCTGGCCTCGTTGACGCTGAAATGACCCACGAGGATGGCCGGCGTCTCCTTATCCAGCCGCGCCTGGTCAGCCAGGGCCATGATGCGGCTGGTCAGCCGTTCGCTCAGCAGCCGGTCCAGCTCGTCCAGGCTCTTGCCCTCGCCCTCCTCCCGCGGAATGTGGTCCTGGCGCAGCGGGTACGGCGCAGTCGCGACTTGCAGGCGCTGGCCGCGGCGGCAGGTGATGGTCCGCAGCGCGTAGTCGGCCCCGACGTAGACGTTGGGCACGCTCAGCGTATCGAAAATGCTGATCGATGTGGCGCGCCGTTGCACCGGCGGCAAATCGTGGTTGCCCACGAGCAGCACTACAGGCATGCCCGCGTCCGCAAGGCGCTTGATGCGTCGCGCGAACTCCCGCTGGAAGGTCGGATTGGGATCGCGCGTCTTGTACACGTCGCCCGCGAAGACGAACAGATCGACGTCCTGCTCGATGGCATAGTCGATCATATCGGTGAGCCGCCGCAGGAAGTCCATCACCCGACCATTGATGCCCGTTTCAGGGTCCATCCGGCCGTAATTTTCCATGCCGATGTGGAGGTCGGCGGTGTGGAGGAGCTTGATGGGTTGCATGTCTCTCTCTTAGTCGAACCCGGTAAAGTCCGGGATGCGACCAGTCCGTTTATCGAGTGCCTGCAGATCTTCGGCGCGTTCGTCCGCCTCTCGGAAGCCCATCGCCTTGTAGAACTCCATGTCGTAGCGCCGCGTCTGGACGACGACCGGCATCGGCACGGCGTGGCCCAGGATGAGCGCCTGCTCCTGGGTGTCCAGCCGGGCCAGCACCTCGCGCAGCCCTCGCCGTCCGCTGACGCCCGACAGCACGGCCTTGATGTCCTCCGGGTTGTCCAGCAGCATCGTCACCCGCGTGCCGATCTGCGACATCACCTCCGGGTCGATGCCGCTGGGCCGCTGGTCGACGATGAAGAGCGTCACGTTGTACTTGCGCAGCTCGCGGGCGATGGTGCCGAAGATCGTGTTGCCGCGCGATGGTCGGGTCGAGGAACTTGTGCGCCTCCTCGATGGTGATCACCAGCGGGATGCGGCTCTTTGCCGGCCTCGCCGAACGACTCCTCTTTCCTCTCGACGTACTGCCGGTGGATGCGCCGGGTGAGGAAGTTCGCCACCAGGATGTATGCGCCGAGGTCCGAGCCGTAGCGGCCGAACTCCAGCACGACGTTGCGTGCCTGCCTCGATGTACTTCATGATCCGGCCCGACCGAGTCGTCGAGCGCCTTCGGCTTGAGGAAGCAGTAGTTGCGCATCCGCTCGAAGCGGCGGCGCAGCGCGGCCAGGGTGTTCTGGCCCTGGCCGAGTGTCCTCGGCCAGCGCCTTCAGGCCTCTCGACTTCCTTGCCGGTGTCGGGGTCGAAGCCGCCGTAGGCGTCCACCCAGCCGTCGTCCAGGAAGTTGGTCAGCCAGTCGTGCCCGAACTTGCGGAAGAGCGCATAGACCGCGCCCACCTGCGGCTCGGAGAGGTTCAGGATGCCTGCCAGCATCTCCAGGTCCTCCGGCTCGATCTGGTCGTAGCCGATGTTGACGGTGTAGTCGGGGTTGGAGCCGCGGCGCCGCGACGATTCATCGTCCAGGGTGAAGATGCTGACCTGGCCGGGGAAGATCTGCTTGAGCCCCTTGACCCGGCTGATCTGCTCCGAGCTGCCCTCCCAGCCGTACTCGTTGTGCATGTCGAAGATCAGGTTGACCGCCACGCGCTCGCTGGATCACGCCTGCCAGCAGCAGCCGCGCGAGGAAGGTCTTGCCCGTGCCCGACTTGCCGAAGACGCCGCTCGAGCGCTCGACCAGCCGCTCCAGGTTCAGCGTGATCTTGACGCTCTCCATGTCCAGCGGCGCGCCGATGTGGAAGAAGTGCGCGTCCTTCGCGCCGACCTTGCGCTCACCCTCCTCGCCGAAGACCTGATCGACCTCGGCCTGGCTGGCGGTGGAGACGGGCGTGAAGTGCTCCGGCACGGTCTTCACCGGCTTGGGCTCGTCCTTGCCCTCTTCTCCAGGATCAGCAGCGGGCTGAGGTGCACCGTGCCGAAGGTGGTCGTGCCCTGGTAGATGTCCGCCAGGAACGGGTCGGATAGTCGGGCGGCTGCTTGGCGATCATCGGGTTGGTGCTGTCGAGCGCCACATCGGTGATCATGCAGAAGAAGCGCGCGCTGCGCCCGCGCGCGACGACGTAGCGGCCCACGGCCAGCTCTTCGAGGGAGACTGCCGCGGTCGAGCTTGACCTCCAGCCCTTCGGACAGCGACCCGCCGATGACCACCCCAAGCTGCTCCCGCGCGCCGGCATTCGCCTTGAGTGCGGCCACTTCTTCGGCCCGCGACTTGAGATCGTCGAATGAGATGTCGGTATCGAGTGCGTTGTTCATCATGCTTACGTCCGGGCGGTCTGTGCGACTACAGCGTTTCGTATTTCGTCGTCAGATAGTTGATATACGGCTCAATCGTCATCTCCCGCCCCGTCACGCGCGGGACGAGCTCTGCCGCGGTGAACTTCGCGCCGTGGCGATAGATGTTTTCGCGCAGCCACCCGAGCAACACATCGAAGCGGCCCGCGCGTATCTCTGCCGGGATCTCCCCATGCGCTGCGAGCGCGGCATCGTAGAACATGCCGCTTAAGATGTTGCCCAGCGTGTAGCCCTGGAATGCGCCGCCGATGAACCCGCTGTACCAGTGAACGTCCTGCATGCAGCCATTCCTGTCGTTCGGCGGCTCGATGCCCAGGTCGCTGTGATATCGCGCGTTCCACGCGTCCGGCAAATCCTTGATGGACAGCTTGTCCTCGAGCATATCCAGCTCAAGGTCGAAGCGGATCATCACATGGAGGTTATAGGTCAACTCATCGGCCTCGGTGCGGATGAGCGAGCGCTGGACCCTGTTGACCGCCTTGTGGAACGTGCTGAGCGATACATCGGCCAGTTGCGCGGGGAAGGTGGCCTGCGCCTTCGGGTAGGAGAGCTCCCAAAAACCAATGCTGCGGCCGACGATGTTCTCCCACAACCGCGATTGGCTTTCATGCACGCCTGAAGACGTGCCCTGGCCCAGCGGCCCCGCTTCGAAGGCAGGGCCGATGCCTTGCTCGTACATCGCGTGCCCCGCTTCGTGGATCGTGCTGAACAGCGAATAGCTGAGATCATGCTCGTCGATGCGTGTGGTGATGCGGATGTCGCCGGCACCCAGGCCGGTGGTGTACGGGTGCGCGCTCTTGTCCAGCCGGCCGCGGCCGAAGTCGTAACCGATCTGCCGGGCGATGTCCAGGTTGAACTGCCACTGCTCGGCCTCCGGGTAATGCTGCCGCAGGCAAGCATCGTCCGCCGGGGCCCGGGCGGTGACCCGGTCCACCAGGGGCGCGAGGCGCGCGCGCAGCTCCGCAAAGAGCGGGCGGATCACCGCAACGGTCATACCGTAGTCGGCCTCGTCGATCAGAGGATCCGCGACATGGGCGAAAGGCGCGAAATACTCGGCGTAGCGGCGGCTCAGTTCCACCGTCTTTTCGAGCAAGGGGCGCACCTTGCCAAAGTCATTCTCCGGACGGGCGTGCTCCCAGGTCACGTAGGACTGATTCTGGTGGCTGTACAACTCGGCGATGAACTGGGACGGGACTTTGACCGAGCGCTCGTACTCGCGCCGCGCCACGCGGAGATACGCCGCGTCGTCATGGTCGGGGGGCAGCGAGTTCGCGTAGGGCTGGAGCTCATCGAGCAGCCGGCCGTTCACCGGGTCGATGAATCGCTCGTGCGCCAGTTGGCCCAGCAATGCCAGCTGGCGGCCTCGCCCCTCCGCTCCGCCCGGGGGCATGTACGTGGTCTGATCCCAATACAGGACGCCGCCAGCGTTGCGCAGGTCGTAGACGTCGGTCAAACGTTTCTTGAGTTCCTGCAGTTTCTTTTCGGTCATCATTCTGTCTTCCGATGCGCCTGGGTGGCCGTGGCCTGGGCCGACGCCAGGATGAGAATATCCTGGATGTTGACGTGTGGCGGTCGCGTGACTGCCCAGACGATCGCGTCCGCAATGTCTTCGGGCGATAGGGGCTGCAAGCCCTGGTACACCTTCCTGGCGCGCTGCTCGTCGCCGTGGAAGCGTACGATGCTGAACTCCGTCTCCACCATGCCGGGCTCCACATTCGTGACGCGCACGCCGCTACCCAATAGATCGATCTTCAGAGCGCGGCTAAGCATACCAACCGCCGCCTTGGTCGCGCAATAAACGGTCCCGCCTGCATACGGATCGCGACCGGCCACCGACCCGATATTGACCACATGGCCGTGGCCCCGCTCGACCATGCCGGGGAGAATGGCGCGTGAGACATAGAGCAGGCCCTTGATGTTCGTGTCGACCATCTCGTCCCAGTCCTGGATGCTGCCCGCATGCAGCGGATTGAGGCCGCGCGAGAGACCCGCGTTGTTAACGAGCACCGCGACCGCCTGCCACTCGGCAGGCAGATTGCCGAACGCGGCAGCCACGGCCTCCTGATCCCGCACATCGAGCGGGATGCACAACGATTCCGTGCCGTGCGCCGCTTTGAGCTCGCCCGCGAGTTCCTCCAGCCGTTCGATCCGCCGCGCAGCCAGGATCAAGCGCATGCCTTCTGTAGCCAACGCGCTGGCGCTGGCCATGCCGATGCCCGAGCTCGCGCCTGTGACGAGTGCTATCTGGCCGTTGAGTGAGGTCTTTGGTGACATGAATGGTGCTCCTCGATTGAATTCAGCTTTCAACGCAATTGCTTCAGTATACCGTCCAGGCGGGTTAGGTCCAATGCCAACAGCCGAGCCAACTCCCGGCCCGCGCTGATCAGGTACTGCTCGCGTTCCATGAGTGACGGTCGCGCCTCACTCGCCATCCGCAACGCCGCGACGATGATCTGGTCGACGGGCGCATCGAGCGCCGGCAGAAGCAGCCTGATCCAGTCATGGCGCTCGGTGAAGCGCACCCATTCCGCGTTGTTGCAGGTGTAGATCTCGTCCAGCGTGCGGGGTGGCTGCGGCGGCAGGCGGTGATAGACAGCGTTTGCCTCGCCGTGGCCCACGATGATGACGTCCACGATGATGGGCACCTGGCGTTTTTGGCGCTGGTCTTCGATGATTTCCGCACTCTCCACACCCGCCGCGACCAATTGGCGCACAAATGCGTCATCCTCGATGGTGACGTTGCAGGTCATGCCGTAGACGACGCGGCCGCTGCGGCCGGTCGCCTTTAGCAGCGCGCCGAGCTTCGGGGTCATTACGTCCTGTTCGGCGATGAGTTGGCGGCAGCCCACCGTGAAATTGGCCGTACTGGCGCGCAAGACGCGTCCGACCTGGATTTCTCCGTCCATTTCATCTCCCTGGGGTGCGGCCGGTCATGAGCTTGTTGCTGGCCTTGACCGAAATCTCGGGCATGAGTCCGTTGCGCAGCATGACCTGCGTCAGGAGCGAATCGAGCTCCCCCTTGTCGCCTTGTGTGACCACTGCTAACTCGTGGGCGCGCGCGAGGACGTACGGGTAGGCCGTGGGCTCGCAATTGGCGTAGATGGCTGCCTGGGCCACGTCGAGCCAGTCGGGGCGGGCCGCGACCCAACCGGGCATCTCGATGCGGGCGACGGCTGAGCGCTCAGCCCGCGCTGGGTGTGCGAGATTGAGATAGGCGAAGGCGACGCGATCGCCGTCAGACCTCGCCTGGTAGCGGTCGTTGGCATTCGTATAAGGCGTAAAGAGTCCAGTGCGCTCATTCGGAGCGAGGTCGCCGAAGAGAACCCGGTCCGTCAAGCCGATGAAACCTCCCCGGCGCAGAGCCTCGCGGGTGATCTTCTCGATGGGCAGGTTCAGCAGCTCGAGAATGCGCAGGACGAAAGCGCTGCCGGGCCGATCGACATAACCGATCGGGATGGCGTGGGCCTTACGCAGCCGGGCCAGTTGAGCGATCACGAAGTCGATCTCTTCGTTGATCCTGTCCGATCGCTGAGGATCGGGCCGCAACCAGGGGAGGAGCGGTCCGTCGACCAGCGCGACGATGGGCGTTGAAAGGTCGCCGCCCAGGGCCGCCCGTTCCAGTTCGGCCAATCTTGCCAGCGCCTCAATTTCGCGGCGGCTGCGGATCAGGCTGATGTCCTCGTTGCTGACGAGTTGACCTTCGTCGTCATAGACATCGTCGTCTTCGAAATGGATTTCGGGCGTACTATCGGTGGCAGGTGCAAGCCCGGAACCTTTGCGCAGAACGATAGTTCCCGTGTTAACAAGAAAATACGTCGTGATCGCATGGCGGTCCGGGAAGATCTGGCTTCCGTCCGCAGCGATGAGGATGACGTCAGCCGTTTCCATCGCAACGCGGCGGCGTTCGTCCAGCCGCTCGCCAAGCGGCTTGGCGCCGCGCCGCCATTCATCGATCTCGCGGGCCTTTTCGATCTTGCGATGCAGTTCTTCGGTCACGTGCGGGTTCGCGGCGAGTAGTCCCAGGGCTTCTGCGCCGCGCTTCTGAGCATCGTCCCGGCGCTGCGCTATTTTCTCGCCCATGGCATCCACCTGGCCGGTCAAGCGGTTCAATTCCAGGGTCAACGACTCCTCCGTTAGCCGAACAGATATTCGTCGGCATTATAACGTGAGGTTGCGCTGCACGCAAGCGATTGACAAATCGCGGCCACTGGCTTAGAATTCATATATAGGCTTTTTTTGCTTTAGACTAAGGAGCATCCTCATGGCCGAACCTCTCCGCTCTTCAGTGGGGCAGTTCAGCAGCTCGGGCGGGCGTTGGCAGCCGCGCGGCCAGAACCTGCGCGCGGTTGAACCGGCGCTCGATCATCCGCGGGCGGAACGGGGCAGCCTGTACATTCTCATCGAGGTGACCGGCGCTGGCGGCGGTCACGCGGCCCTGTATCGACAACTTCTGACCGCAGCCCAGACGGCTTTCTATGAAGTAGGCGACACCGTGGAGGTCGCGTTGCGACAGGCGGTCCGCGAGGTGCAGGCCGTTCTACGGCGCGCCAACGAGGCGCTGCCCGAGGCGCAATGGCGCGCGGGGCTGAGCATGGTGGTGCGCTACGGTCCTCACCTGGTCATTGGCCAGGCTGGGCCTGCGCTGCTGTTGGTCAGTCACCCCAAGACCGTAGACGTGTTCCCCGCCAAGCAGGGCGAGTCTGGCCCTGCGCTGGGTGGTCTGGAGCGTCCCGAGATGGTCGTCTACGACGGCAACGTCGAGCCGGGCAGCATGGTGCTGATGGCGCAGAGCGACTGGACAGAGCAGGCCAAACTGGAGGCGCTGGCTGTAGCCGCGGCTGCTCCGAGCGTGAGTCAGGCGACGCAATACCTGGGCCAACTGGCCGGCCGCGCCGACCTGAGCGCGTTACTCATCGCGTTCGATTATGACATCCCTTCTGTAAAGGCAGGTGCGGACGGCCTCAGACCCCTTGAGGGTGGCGCAACCGGCGTTATGGCAGAGGCTGAACAGCCCCCGGCTGAACCTGTCAGGCCGCAGGGCAAGGGATTGTTCGGCGGGTTGTTTGGCAGGGGTCGGCCGGCAGAGCGCGTTGAGCCGGAAACAGCCGAGGAGGCGCGGCTCGACACGGAGAGGGAGCTGGAATCCGAACCTGAGCTTGAAGTCATCATTCCGTCTGCGGTGAAGCCAACGATCACACCGTCATCCCCTGCCGTCATATCCGAGCCAGCCCCATCGCTCGAGGAGAGACGCGCTGCCGCGGCAGCTGAGGAACGCCAGCGAACGGCGTGGGAGCAGAGAGTCGCAGTGGAGTCCGAGGCGCCCGACGCGGCGGAGTCCGCACCCCTCGAATCGGAGCCGCTGGAGCTGTCCGCACCTCCGCGCCGCAGCGCGTGGCCGCTTGTGCTGGCTTTGATCTTTATCCCCCTGTTGATCGTGGCTGTCGTGGTGGGCATGTTGTTCGCCCGCACACGTGCCGCGGATGCCCAGTTTGCCGAAGTGCTGGCGGGAGCAAACAACGTCATCAGCCAGGCCGAGCAATCCGCCGACGATGCCATCGCAGCCCAGCGGCTCGCAGGGGCCAAGGAGTTCCTGGATCAGGCCAAGGCGCTGCGACCGAACGATGCCCAGTTGACCGAGATGGTTACCCGCTACGAAAACCTGGTCATGCGAGTGGAGAAGATTACTCCTTTGTATGGGATCGTGCCGCTGTGGCCGTTCAAGGCGGAGGCAGGCCATCAACTCGACCGCGTGATGGTGACCGGCGAATCGGTGTTTGTCCTGGACAGGGCGACTAACCAGGTCAATCGCTTCACCCGCTCGACATTGGGTGACAGCGTCAAACCCGCGGGCGACAGACCAGTGGTGCAAAAGGGCGACCCGGTGGGTGATAAGACTCTTGGCGACCTGATCGACATGACGTGGATCGACGCGGCAACCGCGAACCAGCGGAGCATGTTGCACGTGCTAGACGCGACCGGTGAGCTGGTGGGCTATGATGAAGTGTACGGGCAGAAGCGGCTCATCATCAACCGGGCGAAGTGGGTCACGGCGCAGCTCATCTCGGGGTACAACGGCAACCTGTACGTGGCCGATCCTGGTGCGGATCAAGTCTGGCGTTATGCTCCGACTGCGAACGGCTACGAAGGCGAACCCACCGCCTGGTTTGAGGATGCCAAAAAGCCTGATATGGCGGGCCTGGTTGGTATGGCCATCGATGGACACATCTGGTTGCTGCACTCGGACGGCCGGCTGCTAAAATTCTTGAGCGGCGAACAACGTTCATTTGTGTTGGATCAGCTACCGACCCCGCTCAACGGCCCAACTGCGTTGGCACTGTCGCAGGAAGGGGACCGGTTGTATGTGGCTGACCCCGGCAATAGCCGCATCATCGAGGCGACCAAGGATGGCAAGTTCCTGCGCCAGTTCAAAGCGCGCGAAGGAACACTCCTTTCCGGCGTCCGTCACCTGTTCCTGGACGAATCCAAGGGGATGTTCTACATCCTGACCGCCGATGAGCTGTACAAAGCCAGCGTCCCGCAGGCGGCGCAGACCCCTTAACAATCATCCTACGGAACCAAAAAGCCAGGCGCGCCGTCTCTTGTGAGGCGGCGCTGCTTTTTGCGCGTTAGCGCGGGCCGCGCCCGCAATCTTTGGGTCGAAACATCCTTCAAGGTATAATTGATTGCCATGTCTGAAAATCAGCCTTCATCGAGCCGCCGATCGTTGTGGTCGGGGCTCATACTCGGTGGATTGCTCACCGTTTTCGTAGCGATGTTAGCCTACGTCGCTTACCTGTTTCTTTCCTGGGGGCAGGTTGCTGCACAGCAAGCCCCCGAGATGGCGCCGCTTGCCTTGCCGCAGATCATGCGACCGGCAGCTGAGAACGCAGTCCAACTGACCTCAGCCGAGTCGTCCCTCTTCCGGCCGGCGGGCCGCGCTCAGCAGGATGAGCCGGCTGCAGCCGTAAAACGCACGACCATCTTGCTGTTGGGCGTTGACGCACGCCCCGGGCAGACGATCGCACGCACGGATTCCATTATCTTGCTGACTTTCAACCCCGAAACAAGTGCAGCGGGCATGTTGTCGATCCCTCGCGACTTGAAGGTGCGGCCGACTGCACTGAATCGCGACATGAAGATCACCTCGGTGTTCCCCGCAGGTGAGGCGGCAGGCTATCCCGGCGGGGGCCCGGCGCTGCTTGAAGAGACGATCAGTGAGCTGCTGGGCTACTCGGTCGACTACTACGTAGTAGTCAACTTCGACGGTTTCAAAGACATTATAGACCTGATTGGCGGCGTCGAGATCACTGTGCCGTACGAGATCTATGACGACAAGTACCCCGATGAGAAATACGGCTATCTACCGCCAGTGCATTTCCTTCCTGGCAAGCAACTCATGGACGGTGACACGGCGCTGAAATATGCGCGCACCCGCCATGCCGACAACGACTACGCGCGCGCCGGGCGCCAACAACAGGTCATCATGGCCATCAAGGATAAAGTGACGGCGCAAGGACAGATGGCGGCCCTGCTGCCGCGGCTCCCGGGTCTGGCTGTGGCCATGGCCAACTCGGTTCAGACGGATGTGTCGGTCGACAAGGCGATTGGCCTGGCGCGTGCCATTGATAAGATGGATTTGAACAATATCGCGCGCGTCGTCATCGATCCGAAGATGGGCCGCGTCATACCGAATGACCCGGAGCTGGGCTACACGCTCGTGCCTGACCTGACGAAGGTGCGCGCGGCCGCGGATGCGATCTTCGCCGATGTTGCGGCGGGGCCATCCCCGGAAGAGGTGGCTCGCCAGACAATCCAGGCCGAGGCTGCACGCATCGTGCTGCTCAACGGTACGCAGGAGAAAGGTCTGGCCTCGAAACTGCAAGCCACGCTGATCACCCAGGGCTACAACGTTACCACCGTAGGCAACGCGGATAATGCGGATTACGGCGAGTCCGAGCTGGTGATCCATGGGGAGATTAAGACAGCCACCGTGAATGCCCTGATGAATTGGTTTGGTATCACGGAGGATCGGGTGAGCACCCAGCCGGCTGCGGAGGACAGGGATATCACCGTAGTCGTCGGTGACGATCAAGTGCAGGCGCAACTGGCGAAACCCTGAGCCCCGGGCGAGCATATGACAGCCGTCATTGCGGTTTGCACCCTCGTGTGGTAACACGAGGGTACTCGATGTTAAAGGCTGGTGTCATGCAGCTTCGCGATGTGCTGGCGGCCCTGGGAGCTCGCCCCATCTCCCCTAATGTCAATCTGTGCACCGAAGTACGAGCAGGGTTTGCGGCTGACTTGATGAGCGACGCGCTTCGTTATGATTTGTCAGAGGCCCTGCTGGTGTCAGGGTTGGCGAATCCCCAAGTGGTGCGCACGGCCGAGATGGCCGATGTGGCCGCCATCCTGATGGTGCGGGGCAAAACTCCGACCCCGGAAACCTTAGAACTGGCCGCGGAAATCGGCGTTCCCTTTTTGGGCACCGAATTGACGATGTTTGAATCGTGTGGTCGTCTGTACGCCGCCGGCCTGCCAGCCTGCAAGGCTTTTCACGGCAACTAATGAGCCCATCTGAAGTATTCAAAGCCCAGGAGTTAGTCTACGAGCTAAAGATCGGCGATATCATGACGCGCCGATTGATCAGCGTGACCCCTGAGACAACGATGCGCGAGGTGAAGCAGGTGCTGCGCGACCATCGCATCTCTGGCCTGCCGGTCATGCGAGACAATCACCTTGTGGGCATCGTCAGCATCGAGAATGTGATTCAGGCCCTCGAGCTGAATGACCTGGACGCAGATGTCAATCGTTACATGTCGAGCCTGGTTCACACCATCGGTGAGAGCGAGTCCGCGGTCCGCGCGCTGAACGTTTTTTCGCGCGCTGCAGTCGGCCGGCTGCCTGTGGTGGACGAAGAGAGGCGGCTGGTTGGCATCCTGACGCCGGGAGATATTACGCGCGGGGTGTTGCGCGCGTTGGAGCGGGCGTATCACGAGGAAGAGATCCGCAAATATCGCGTGCGTCATCTTTTCGAGGACGTCAGCTCGGACCGGACGAGTCTGATCCTGCGCTATGATATCGCCTTGCGAGACTTTACCCGTGCTGGCCGCGCATCCAGCCAACTCAAGCAGACGCTTGTCCGGCTGGGTGTGGATCCCCGCATCGTCCGCCGCGTAGCGATCGTGTCCTACGAAGCCGAGATGAACATCGTCATTCACAGCGACAGCGGCGGCAACATCGTGGCGGAAATCAACCCTGACCTGATCGCGATCCTGGCGTATGACTCGGGCCCCGGTATTGAAGACGTGCAGCGCGCCATGCAGCCCGGCTGGAGCACTGCGCCGGACTGGATTCGTGAGATGGGCTTTGGCGCGGGCATGGGGCTGGTCAACATCAAAGCGACGGCCGATGAAATGTACCTTGATTCATGGCCGCACAAGAGCACCAAACTGGAAGCTGTCATCTATCTGAAACCCGGGGAGGGTAAGACAAGCAATGAGACTGACGGAAGTAGTTGACGCGCTGGATCTGCGCGTGGCCTCAGGAGCCAGCCATCTCGACGTCGAAGTGACCGGTGGTTACACCTCCGATCTGTTGAGTTGCGCGATGGCAGGTGCTGCCCAGGGCAGCCTGTGGATCACTCTGCAGGCGCATCTGAACGTGGTGGCCGTGGCAAGCCTGAACGAGCTGGCCGGTGTGATTGTGACCGAGGGGAAGCCGGTGTCGAATGAGACAGCCCTCAAGGCTGAGGAAGAAGGCGTGGCGCTACTCTTGACCCCGCTGACTTCGTACCAGGTTGCGGGGCGGCTCTGGGATCTGGGGGTCAGGTGATCTACGCTGATCTGCACCTGCACACCGTCCTGTCGCCGTGCGCCGAGGTGGAGATGGTGCCGCCGCTCATCGTCCGGCGGGCGCTGGCGCTGGGGTTGGGGCTTCTTGCGGTCACCGACCATAACGCGGCAGCGAATTGCGCGGCAATGATGGCCGCGGCAGAGGGCACAGGGCTGGTGGTCCTGCCCGGGATGGAGATGCAGACCGCGGAGGAGGTGCATTTGCTGTGCCTCTTCGAGACGCTCGAACAGGCACTCACGTGGCAGGGTACGGTCTTCGACCATCTGCCGGACGCGCCGAACCCGGAGGATCTTCTGGGCGGGCAGTATGTGGTGGACCGCGAGGGCGACTATGTGCGGACCGAGGACCGGCTGCTCGCGACGTCGACTGATTTGGCGCTGGAAGAGGCGATTCGTCGGGTGACAGCCCTTGGGGGGCTGGCTATCCCCGCGCACATCGACCGGCCATCCTTTAGCCTGCTCTCGAACCTGGGATTTGTGCCGCCGGCCCTCCCTGCACCGGCGCTGGAGATCTTCCGCCTGACGGAGCCCGCCGAATTGCTCGCAAAGCATCCGGCCGTTGGCCGGTATCCCCTGGTCAGGAATAGCGACGCGCACCAGTTGAGCGATATGCGGCGCGGGATTGCGTTTGAGGCGGAGACCGCCTCATTCGGAACGTTGCAGGCTGCATTGGCGAGACCGGACGGTGTCTCCCTGCAAGCCTGACGGTCCAGCGAGGTATGACATGCGTCATTTTACGTTATGGCGCGATATGTTATACTGCACAATTGCCTACGTGGCATATTTCACGATCGGACGATCCTGCTCATGATTGAAGACCTCACGACTCTCGATTTCGCTCCCCTGGACAAGGTCCTTGAGGAGTACGCCGGCCAGAAGGGCGCAGTCATCCCTATCCTGCAGCATGTTCAGGATGCCTACGGATTCCTGCCCAAGGAGGTCCTGGGCGAGATCTCGAAGCGGACGGGCATCCCGGTGAGCCGGCTGATCGGGGTGGCGACTTTCTACGCCCAATTCCGGCTGAACCGCTGCGGTAAGCACCTGATTCGCATCTGTGATGGCACCGCCTGTCATGTCCGCGGCGCGTCCAAGTGCATCGAGACAGTGGAGAAACAACTTGGTGTGCCCGCCGGCGGCACATCTGATGATTACGAGTACACGATGGAAATCGTCTACTGCCTGGGTTCCTGCGGCCTGGCGCCAGTGGCGGTGATTGACGACAAGGTGTACGGCCGTTTGACGCCGAACGTCCTCGTACAGCAACTCGAGACGCTTGGATAGTAGGGGAGTTGCGCGCCCGTAGGGGTGTTGCATGCCCGTAGAGACGTTGCATGCCCGTAGGGGCGTTGCATGCCCGTAGAGACGTTGACATGCCCGTAGAGACGTTGACATGCCCGTAGAGACGTTGCATGCCCGTAGAGACGTTGCATGCAACGTCTCTACAGAGTCATAGATTATGCTGGAGCTGGCTCTGCACATACTGGATATCCTGCAAAATACGGTCGAGGCCGGCGCAACTCGCGTCAGACTCAGCATCGTGGAGGATCAGCCCGCAGACCGCCTGACTATCACCGTGACCGACAATGGACGCGGAATGGACGAACAAACCGCGCGGCGGGTGCTGAACCCCTTCTACACCACCCGCACAACTCGTCACGTGGGCCTTGGATTGCCGCTGTTTGCCGCCGCAGCGGAGGGAGCCGGCGGAGGACTGAGCATCCGCTCGCAGCCAGGACAGGGGACTACGGTCGAAACCACGTTTCAACTGAGTCACCCAGACCGGCAGCCGCTCGGTGATATGGCGGGGACGCTGCTGGCATTTCTTCTGACCGGGCAGGCGCCGGATCTCGTGTATGCGCATCACGTGCTCACCAACCAGGTTTCTGCCAGCAACCTGGTTAGTGAGAACGAATTTTCATTTGACATCGCCGACATTCGTGCCGAACTTGACGGCGTGCCACTGAATCAACCCCGGGTGGCGCAGTGGCTGGCGGAGTTCTTGGCCGAAGGCGAAGCAGAACTCATTCATTGAGGTAAACCATATGCCCAAGCTCAAGTCCCTGGATGACCTGAGGCGCATCCGTGAGGACGCGCAACAAACCCTGAAGACACGACTGGACACCGGTACGACCATCATCGTGGGCATGGGCACCTGCGGCATCGCGGCCGGTGCGCGCGACACGATGCACGCCATCCTGGATGAGCTGGCCCAGCGCAATATTGACGCCCACGTGACCACCGTCGGCTGCATCGGCCAGTGCGTCAAGGAGCCATTGGTCGATATCGAACAGGCAGGCCAGCCGCGCATCACGTATGCCAACGTCCGGCCTGATATGGTGTCACGCCTGATCGAAGAGCATCTGATAAATGGCCAGCCGGTCGAAGAGTGGATCGTCGGCCGTATGGATAAGAATTGACAGGGGAGCAGCCAATGGAACAATTCAACAGCATCGAGGCCGTGATCAATCGGGCGATCGAGCTCGAGGTCGAGGCCGTGACCATGTACAGCAATGCAGCACAGACGATCAAGGATGACGCCGTGCGCCAGCGTCTGCTGGAGATGGCCGCGCAGGAGCGGGGACACAAGACCAAGCTGGAGGATATCCTCGCGGGCAACGTGCGCTGGGCCATCCGGCGCTCCAAGGCCGAGCCGGTGACAGACCTGCGCCTGAGCGATCACCTGGTCGGCGGGTCGCTGGATCCCAAGGCCGACTACCAGGACGTGCTCCTCTTTGCCGCGCAGCGCGAGAAGGCCGCACACGAATTCTACAAGGCAATGGGTGAGATGATCGACGACAAGCTCGTCCAGAACCTCTTCGAGATGCTGGCCACCGAAGAACTGCGCCATAAGTACGTGCTTGAAAAGACGTACGAAGAGGTTGTTTACAAGGACATCTAAGCATGGATAGCAACCTGTTTACGAACTCAGCTACCGAGGGCCCGCGCATCGATCCACTGCTCCGCGCCGAAGTGCTGATCTGCGGCGGCACGGGCTGCCACTCCTCCAACTCGCATGAGGTCACGATGGCGATGGAGGCCGAGGTGGCCCGGCGTGGGCTGGCCGGGGAAGTACGCGTCGTGCCCACCGGCTGCCGCGGCTTCTGCTCCATGGGTCCGGTCATGATGATCTACCCCGAGGGCATCCTCTACTGCCAGGTGCAGCCCAGCGACGTGCCCGAGATCGTCGAGGAGACGCTGCTCAAGGGCCGCCAGGTCAAGCGCCTCACCTATGAGGAACCGATCCAGCACAAGGCGCTGCCGTTTTACCACGACATTCCGTTCTACGGCAAACAGATCCGCATCGCGCTCCGCAACTGCGGCCTGATCAACCCGGAGAGCATCGACGAGTACATCGCACACGATGGCTATGCTGCGCTGGGCAAGGTCTTGACCAGCATGTCGCCGGATGATGTGCTGCGCGAGATGAAGGATTCGGGGCTGCGCGGCCGCGGCGGCGCGGGCTTCCTGACCGGCCTGAAGTGGGAGTTCGCGCGGCGCAGCGCAGAACTTCCCCAAGTATGTCGATCTGCAACGCCGACGAGGGCGACCCGGGCGCGTTCATGGATCGCTCGATCCTGGAAGGTGACCCGCACAGCCTGATGGAAGGCATGACCATCGCCGGCTACGCGATCGGCGCCGCGCGAGGGGTACATCTACTGCCGCGCCGAATACCCGCTGGCAATCGCACCGCCTGAAGACGGCCATCGCGCAGGCGCACGAGTATGGCCTGCTTGGGCGAGAACATCCTGGGCAGTCGACTTCTCCTTCGATCTGAAGGTCAAAGAGGGCGCAGGCGCCTTCGTCTGCGGCGAAGAAACTGCGCTGATGGCCTCCATCGAGGGCAAGCGCGGCGAGCCGCGGCCCCGCCCGCCGTTCCCTGCCGTCGCCGGCCTCTGGAACAAGCCCTCCAACGTCAACAACGTCAAGAGCTACGCCATGACGCCCCAGATCATCCTGAAGGGCGCGGCATGGTTCAAGGCCATCGGCCCGGAGAAGTCGCCCGGCACCGCGATCTTCGCCCTGACCGGCAAGATCAACAACACCGGCCTGATCGAAGTGCCGATGGGCATCCCCCTGGGCGAGATCATCTTCGACGTGGGCGGCGGCATCCCCAAGGGCAAGCCGTTCAAGGCCGTGCAGACGGGCGGCCCGCTGGGCGGCTGTCTGCCGGCTTCGGCGCTGAACACGCCGGTCGACTTCGACTCACTGACCGCTGCGGGCGCGACCATGGGCTCGGGCGGCATGATCGTCGTCGACGACGACACCTGCATGGTGGAGTTCGCCAAGTACTTCCTGCAGTTCGCCACCGCCGAGTCGTGCGGCAAGTGCGTGCCCTGCCGGGTCGGCGGCATGCGGCTGCTGGAGGTCCTCGACGCGGATCACCGAGGGCAAGGGCACGCGCGCGGACGTGGACACGATCAAGT
The DNA here is from genome assembly GCA_963774265.1 of uncultured Chloroflexia bacterium. Classification (GTDB taxonomy): domain Bacteria; phylum Chloroflexota; class Anaerolineae; order CG2-30-64-16; family CG2-30-64-16; genus JALOOB01. The sequence continues at coordinate 231,871 of CAVZDU010000003.1, forward strand.
ACATCTCGGCCAACATGCAGGCGGCCTCGCTGTGCTCGCTGGGCCAGCTGACCCCCGGCCCGGTGATGTCGGCCATCCGCTTCTTCGAGCAGGAGTTCCTCGACCACATCGACGACAAGAACTGCCCGGCCGGCCAATGCAAGCCGCTGGTGCGCGCCAAGTGCATCAACGCCTGCCCGGCCGGCGTCGAGAGCCCGGCCTACCTGGCGCTGGTGGCCCAGGGCCGCTACGCCGAGGGGCTGGAAATCCATCGCCAGCGCAACCCGTTCGCCCTCGATCTGCGGCCGCGTCTGCCCGGCGTTCTGCGAGCAGAAGTGCCGCCGCGGCGAGATCGACGAGCCGATCAGCATCCGCCTGGTCAAGCGCTTCATGGCCGATCACGAGGTCGCAGGCCCCGTGGACCCCCGAGCACATCGAAGCCTGCCAAGCGGTCAGAAGGTCGCCGTTGTGGGCGCCGGCCCGGCCGGCCTGACCGCGGCGCTGCGCCTGGCGCAACGGGGCTACCGGGTGACGTGGTCTTCGAGAAGCTGCCTATCCCGGGCGGCATGATGACGGTCGGCATCCCGGAGTACCGCCTGCCCACGCGAGCCGCTCTTCGCCGAGATCGAGAACATCCAGCGTGCCGGCGTGGAGATCCGCTGCAACCAGGCGCTGGGCAGCGACTTCACGCTCGACGACCTGTTCGAACGAGACGGCTACAACGCCGTGGTGCTGGCCATCGGCGCGCACAGCAGCCGCAAGCTGGGCATCCCTGGCGAGGAGAAGGCCGGCGTCGTCCACGGCACCGACTTCCTGCGCGAGGTCGGCCTGATCAACCGGTGGCGGCGGCGACGGCCAGCACTCATGCCGGCAGTCGCCGGCAAGCGTGTGGCCGTGGTCGGCGGCGGCGACGTGGCCCTCGACGCGGCACGCACCGCCTGGCGGCTGGGCGCCAACGAGGTCCACGTCATCTACCGGCGCCAGCGCGCAGGACATGCCCGCCTATGCCGAGGAAGTGCACGCGGCGATACGACGAAGGCATCCAGTTCCACTTCCTGGCCAACCCGGTGCAGGTGCTGGGCGACGGTCACGTGACCGGCGTCGTGGTGCAGCGGCAGCGGCTGGGCGATTTCGACAACGGCGGCCGGCGGCGGCCCGTGCCTGCGGAGGGCGACGACTTCACGCTGGATGTCGACGTGTTGATCCCGGCCATCGGCCAGACCACCGACACCGTCGTGGATGCAGCAGGCCGGCATCAAAGTCAGCCGATCCAGCACGTTCGACGTCGGTGACGCGTACAACACGTCGCGGGCGCGGCGTCTTCGCCGCTGGCGACGCCGTGAGCGGGCCGGCGACGGTGATCGAGGCGGTGGCCCAGGGCAACCTGGTGGCCGTCGCGGTCGATCACTGGCTCAAGACGGCCCAGTATGACGAAGCCGCGCTACGAAACCGAGCGGCCCGACATCGCCCAGTACTTCAGCCTGGATGACTATGCCAATGCCCACCGGCCGCATGTGCCCGAATTGGCGCTGACCGAGCGGCACGGCACCTTCCGGGAAGTGGAATTGGGCTTCGACGAACACACGGCGCGCGAGGAAGCCAAGCGCTGCCTGCGCTGTGACCTGGAGTGGCTGGACTTCATGAAGTTGCCGAAGCCCGAGGCAATAGAAGCCGTAGAAAGGAGCCTGTGACCCAATGGCGGTTGTAAACATTACCATCAATGGGATCAAACTCCAGGCACAAATGGGCCAGACCGTCTACCAGGCGGCCGCGGCCGCCGGGATCGACATCCCGGTGCTGTGCCACCATCCGGCGCTGCCGCCGGAGGGCGCGTGCCGCGTCTGCCTGGTGGAGATCGAGAAGCAGCGCAACCTCCAGCCGGCCTGCACCTTCCCCGTCACCGAGGGCATGGTCGTCCACACCCATTCGCCCAAGGTGCTGCGAGGCGCGCAAGTTCGTGCTGGAGCTGATCATCTCCGACCATCCGCTGGACTGCATGACGTGCGAAGCGACGGGCGACTGCCGGCTTGCAGGACCTGGCCTACGAGTACGAGGTCAAGGGGGACGAGTACGCCGGCGGCGTGCAGCACGACTATCCCATCGACGACCCGAACCCGTTCATCCAGGTGGATCGCAACAAGTGCATCCTCTGCCGGCGGTGCGTGCGGGCGTGCAACTACATCAACGGCGTCGAGGCGATCAGCGATCGTCTACCGCGGGTTCAACGCGCAAGATCGCGTTCGGCATGGACTCCACGATGGAGGACAGCCCGTGCGAGTTCTGCGGGAGCTGCGTCGAGGTGTGCCCGATCGGCCGCGCTCTGGCCCAAGATGAGCATGGGCAAGGGCCGCGCCTGGCAGCTCAAGACAGGTGGAGACGATCTGCTCCTATTGCGGCGTCGGCTGCCAGCTGAATCTGCACGTGCGCGGACAACGAGATCGTCAAGGTGACGGGCGCCGACGGCCCGTCCAATCACGGCTTCTACCTGCGTCAAGGGCCGCTTCGGTTACGATTACGTCAATCACTCGGATCGGCTGAGCAAGCCGCTGGTGCGGCGGTATCTGCTGGACGGCGGGACGAAGCCCACACGTCCACAGACGCAGGACGATGGTCACGATCGTCAGTCGCCCCCAATCCAGCGATCGGAATTCGTCGAGACCGACTGGGACACAGGCGCTCGACCTCGTCGCCCGCAAATTCGCCGAGACCAAGCAGACGCACGGCGGCGATGCGTTCGCGGCGCTCTGGCTTCGGCCCGCTGCACCAACGAGGAGAACTTCCTCATCATGAAGCTGACCCGACAGGTGATGCAGACGCACAATATCGACCATTGTGCGCGGCTCTGACACAGCGCTACCGTCACCGGTCTGGTGACAACGCTTCGGCTCTGGGGCCATGACCAACCCGTTCGAGGATATCGCCAAGAACGCGCAAGTGCCTCTTCATCATCGGCTCGAACACCACCGAGCAGCATCCGGTGTTCGGCATGCAACTGCGCCAGGCGGTCAAGCAGCGCGGGCGTGCCGCTCATCGTGGCCGATCCGCGGCGCATCCCGATCACGCAATACGCGACGATCCATCTGCGCCACAAGCCCGGCACCGATACGGCACTGCTCAACGGCCTGATGCATGTGTTGATCACCGAGGACCTGTACGATCACGACTTCGTGGCGAACCGCACCGAGGGCTTCGAGGATCTCAAGGCCAAGATGGCCGAGTACACGCCCGAGCGCGTGGCCTGGATCTGCGGCGTGAAGGCGGACGACATCCGCAAGGCGGCGCGGCTGATGGCTGCGCATCGGCCCGGCGCGCTGATGTATGCGATGGGCATCACCCAGCACACCAGCGGCCACGGCAACGTGATGAGCTGCGCCAACCTGCAGATGCTGCTGGGCAACATGGGCGTGTCGGGCGGCGGCGTCAATCCGCTGCGCGGCCAATCCAACGTGCAGGGCGCATGCGACATGGGCGGCCTGCCCAACTACTACACCGGCTACCAGAACGTGGCGCTCGAAGCCAGCCGCAAGAAATTCGAGGCGGCCTGGGGCGTCGCTGCCGCCGGTGGATAAGCCGGGCCTGACCGTGGTCGAGATGATGAACGCGGCCGAGCACGGGCCAGATCAAGGCGATGTACGTCGTCGGCGAGAATCCGATGCTCTCCGACCCCGACCTGCAACCACGTGCGCCACTGCTTGCAGTCGCTGGATTTCCTGGTGGTGCAGGATCATCTTCATGACCGAAACCGCGCAACTGGCCGATGTGGTGCTGCCGGGCTCGTCGTTCGCGGAGAAGGACGGCACCTTCACCAACAGCGAGCGGCGCGTGCAGCTGGTGCGCCGCGCTCTGAATCCGCTGGGCGAAACTCGGCCCGATTGGGAGATCATCGCCGAACTGGGCCAGCGTACAGCGGCGCTCGAGGCCGGCGCCCTGAGAGCGCCGCAGCGACGGTCGCCGCGGCGCCGCACGGCTCGTGGGATTACATGAACCCGGCCGAGATCATGGACGAGATCGCCGACGCTGACGCCGAGCTACGGCGGCATCCGCCATGCACCGGCTGGAGAAGCTGGCAGGCCTGCAATGGCCGTGCCCCGACGAGAAGCATCCCGGCACGCCGATCCTGCACGTCGGCAAGTTCACGCGCGGGCTGGGCAAGCTTCCAGCCGATGGACTTCCTGCCGCCGGTCGAACTGCCGGACGAAGACATATCCGCTGCTGCTGACCACCGGCCGCGTGCTGTATCATTATCACACCGGCACGCTGACCCGGCGCTCCCAGGGGCTGGCGGCCATCTATCCGGAAGGGCTTGATCGAGATGCACCCGGAGGACGCGGCACGGTTGGATGTGGTCGAACGGCGAGATGGTGCAGGTCGCCAGCCGCCGCGGCCAGGTGAACGTCAAAGACCGATGTCACCGAGAAGATCCAGCCGGGCGTGGTCTTCATGACCTTCCACTTCGCCGAGAGCGCGGCCAACTTCCTCACCAACCCGGCGCTCGACCCGGTGGCGAAGATCCCGGAGTTCAAGGCGTGCGCGGTGAAGGTGAGCAAGCTTCCCGCCGTGAGTGCGAGACGTGCTGAGGCAGACGAGTAGACGAGTAGACGAGTGACCTTGGACGACTCGTTCTCGTTGTACGTTCGTCTGTCGATCATTTGTCACGACATATCTCATTCTGACAAGGGAGGCATCATCGCATGGCAAACGGAGAAATCAACATCGATGCCTTGATGCCGCCGCAGATGGCCGCCAAGGCCGAGGCGATCGGCATCAAGAAGGCGAACCTGGACTTCTGGACGATGTTCGCGCTGGCGATCCTGGCCGGCGCATTCATTGGCGCAGGGGCGCATCTTCGCCACCACGGTATGGACGGGCGGCGGCCGGCGCTGCCCTACGGCGTGAACCGCCTGCTGGGCGGCCTGGTCTTCTGCCTCGGCCTTATCCTGGTCGTCGTGGCCGGCGCCGAGCTGTTCACCGGCAACAACCTGATCGTCATGGCGCTGGGCGAGCCGGAAAGGTCAGCACCGGCAAGTTGCTGCGCAACTGGGGCATCGTCTATGCTGGCAACTTCGTCGGCGCGCTTGATCACCGCGGTCATCATGCTGTTGGCGCCAGCAGTACACGTTCGGCAAGGGCAGCGTCGGGCCTGACCGCGCTGAACATCGCCAATGCCAAAGTCGACCCTGGACTCCCGTCCAGGCGTTCTTCCTGGGCATCATGTGTAACGCGCTGGTGTGCATGGCCGTCTGGCTGTGCTACAGCGCCCGCAGCACCACCGACAAGATCCTGGCGATCATCTTCCCGATCAGCGCGTTCGTGGCGGCGGGCTTCGAGCACAGCATCGCCAACATGTACTTCATCCCGATCGGGCTGTTGATCAAGCAGTTTGCGCCGGCATCCTTCTGGGCCGCTGATGCGTTGGCGAAGGCCACCCCAGCCGCCATCACGATTGATTCGTTTGCCAAGCTGACCTGGGGCAACTTCTTCCTCAACAACCTGATTCCGGTGACGATCGGCAACATCGTCGGCGGCGCAGGGCTGGTGGGCGGTGGTGTACTGGTTCGCCTATCTGCGGACGAAGAAATCCTGACGCGCGAACTGAGCGGTGCACTACACAAAAGAGGGCGAAGCGATCACTCGCTTCGCCCTTGCTTATTGCGATACGCGTGTTGACTATCGTCTCGGGGGGATGATCAGCCACATCAAAAGGTAGGGCACCATTCCTGGCAGGCCGCCGGGGATCAGCAGAATCAGGAAGATCAGGCGGAAGACCCCCGGATTGATGCCGAAGAACGCGCCCAGCCCGCCGCACACACCCGCTACGATACCATTCTGTCGTCTCAGTTGATTAGTATTCATGGCTCCTCTCTGACTTGCACTCCAACCAATTCTCTTTACGGATTTCGAGCCGGGAAGTTTCAGAGTAGCTCGACTCGTCACGATGGGTTGGACATCATCGCGCACAGGACTATAATGGCAGTATCCGGCTGGACAGAGGCTGCATGGCCGTCATTCGTCGTCATCGATCCGCGCTGCTCATCACGTGCCTTTTTGTGGCGCTCGGCATCATCTATAGCGTAACGAGTCCGTTGTTCGAGCCCAGCGACGAGCACAATCACTACCCCTTCGTCCAACATCTGGCGACAGGCGGCGGGTTGCCGATCCAGCGCGCCGGCGAGAAGACGCTGTGGGGGCAAGAGGGCAGCCAGCCGCCGCTCTACTACGCCGTGTCCGCGCTGCTCACAGCAGGGATCAACACCGGCGACATGTCCGCGCTCCTGGTTCGCAACCCGCACGCTCAGAGCGGCGTTCCGGGGACCCCTGACAACGCAAATATGTTCATCCACACGGAACGGGAGGCATTTCCCTGGCGCGACACTGCGCTGGCCGTACACCTGGTCCGGTTCTTTTCCGTGCTGCTGGGCGTTGGGACGATCCTCTGCACCTACACCCTCGCGCTCTGGCTGTTCCCCGACCGGCCGGCCATCGCCGCAGGGGCGATGGCGATCAATGCCTTCATCCCGATGTTTGTCTTCATCAGCGCCTCGGTTAACAACGATAACCTGGTGATCTTCCTCTCCTCGCTGAGCCTGGTCCTGCTGGTTCGCGTGATCCAGCGTGAGGCGACGCCGTGGCTGCTGCTGGGGCTGGGCAGCGTCATCGGCCTGGCGTGCCTGACGAAGCTGAGTGCGCTGGGGCTGCTGCCGCTGGCGTGCCTGGCGCTGGCCCTGGCCGCGCTGAGGCGTGGTCCGGTTGACCGCGCGAGCATCGTCAGATGGGCCGGCCAATGCACTCTGGTGATCATTCCCGCGGTCATCATCGCGGGATGGTGGTATGTGCGCAACCAGCAGCTCTACGGCGATCCGCTCGGGCTGAACGCGATGGTCGCCGTCGCCGGGGGCCGCCCGCCGCTCCGCACGCTGTCTGATCTGCTCGGCGAGTTTCAAGGGTTCCGCTACAGCTTCTGGGGCGTGTTAGGCGGGTTTCAACATCTTGCTCCGCCCGGCCTGGGTCTATGTCCTGCTCGATCTCTTGTCAGTGACCGCGTTGGTCGGGCTGGTGGCATGGGCATGGCGAACGTGGAGGCGGCACGTGCCTGCGCCGATGGCGGAGCTGTTGTTGCTCGCTGCCTGGATCGTCGTCGAGGCGGTCGCGCTGCTGCGCTGGACATCGCTGACGCTGGCCTCACAGGGACGGCTGATGTTCGCCGCGCTCGCCCCGATCTGCCTCTTCCTGGCGTTGGGCCTGACCGGGCTGCTGGCGCCGCGGCGCCAATGGGTCGCGACGTGGGGCATCGGCGGGCTGCTGTTTCTCTTGGCTGCCGCCACGCCCTTCGCGGCGATCCGGCCGGCCTATGAGCCCGGAGCGCTGCTGACCGCGGCCGACGTGCCCGCATCCGCGCTGCGCTTCGACGTGGATTACGGCGGGGTGATGCGGCTGTTGGCTTTCGAGGTGGGCAAGGAGCGCGTGCACCCCGGCGATGTGCTGACCGTGACACTCTATTGGCAGGCGCTGGCGCCGATGAGCGAGGATTTCAGCATCTCCCTGCAGATGTTCAGCTGGCAGCAGGCGTTGGGCCAGCACGACAGCTATCCGGACCGCGGCGACCGGCCCACCAGCCAACTCACACCCGGCCAGGTCGTGCGAGACACTCATTTCATCCCCGTTCAGGGGGATGCCAAAGGCCCGACGCCGGCCTGGATCTCCGTCGGGCTGTACCGGTTTAGCACCCTGGAGAAGCTGCCCGCGACGGATGCGCAGGGCCAACCGGTCGTCTTCCCCATCCTGACCAAGATCCCATTGGACACGCCCGCGCCCACCCTGACCGGCACGCTTCCCGGCCCACCCGACGCCAATCTCGACGGTCGCGTGCGATTGGTCGGTTATGATCTGGCGAGCAACCGCATCCGTCCCGGCCAGGAGATGACCGTGACGCTCTACTGGCAGACGACTGCGGCGCTGGGCGCAGATTATACCGTCTTCGTTCACCTGCGGGATGAGGAGAACCGGACGGCAGCCCAGACCGATGCGGCGCCGCTTCGGGGCTTTTACCCGACATCGGCGTGGCAGCCGGGGGAGTTTCTCGGTGACACGCAGCGCCTGGTGCTGCCGGGCGATCTGCGCCCGGGGCGTTACCGCGTCTTCGCGGGCCTGTACGACGCGAGGACCGGCGAGCGCCTTTCCGTGCTGAATTCGGCCGGCCAGCCGGTCGCGAACGAGCTGCTCGTCGCGACTGTGGAAGCCATCGATTGATATACAATAGACTGACCCCAACGAATGCATGCAGGCGACTGACCGAAGGTGCAAGGAGGCATGATTGACAACCATTTCCGTATCAACAGTTTCCCAGCGCATCACAATGCGCATCAACGGTGAGCGGCGCGAGTTCGAGGTCGGACGCGATCTCCTGCCCACGACCACCCTCTCGGCGTTCTTGCGGGAGCGGCTCGGCTACACCGGCCTGAAGATCAGTTGTGACGAAGGCGCCTGCGGCGCGTGCACGATCATCATGGACGGCAAGGCGGTCCTGTCGTGCATGCTGCTGGCCGTGGAAGCGGACGGCCATGACCTGCTGACCATCGAAGGCCTGCCGGACGACGATCCGGTGATCGAGGCCTTCGCCGAGCAGTGCGAGCCGGGCCACGGCACCGCGCTGCAGTGCGGCTACTGCACCCCCGGCTTTGTCATGACGGCCCGCGCCCTGCTCAACGAGAATCCCTCGCCGACCCTGGACGAGGTGAAGGAAGCGCTCTCCGGCAATCTCTGCCGCTGCGGCTGCTACGCGGGCATCGCCATGGCGGTCAGGCATGCTGCCGAGAAGATCGCAGCGAGAGGAGGACGGGCATGAGCGCACCCTACAAACCCCGTGTCCCGCGCCAGTTCGTCGGCGGCTATCGCCCGCGCATCGACGCGGTCGAAAAGGCGCACGGCCGCGCCCCCTACGCCGACGACATGATCTCCGAGCGCAACTACCCCGGTCTGCTCCATGCGCGGGTGCTGCGCAGCCCTTATCCCCGCGCCAGGATCAAGCACCTCGACACCACCAAGGCCGCGGCGCTGCCGGGCGTCAAGGCCATCCTGACCTACCAGGACCCGGAGGTCGCGCGCCTCAAGCCGACCAACGCCGGCTGGACCGACGCGGTCGACACGGTCAGCTACGACAAGATGATGTGGCGCAAATTCCGCGACCGCCGCGTGCTGGGCGACTACGCCGACCTGGGCCGGCGACGAGGTGGGCGTCGCGATCGCCGCGGAGAGCGAGCAGATCGCGGAGCAGGCGCTGCGGCTGGTCGAGGTCGAGTGGGAGCAGCTGCCCTTCGTGCTCGATCCGCTCGCGGCGATGCAGCCCGGCGCGCCGGTCATCCACCCGCAGATCGCCGAGCACAACGTGCTCCCGCCCGATCCGGTCGGCGGTCCGGATGTCTTCCTGAACAAGGGCGATGTGGAGCAGGGCTTCGCCGCCGCGGATGTCGTCCTCGAGATGGACACCAGCCACCACAACCCGACGCAAGGCTCCCTCGATCCCTGGTGCTGCGTGGCCGAGTGGCAAGACGGACCGGCTGACCGTTGTCTCCAATTCCTACGCGGCCGACCAGACCCGCATGCACGTCAGCCAGATGCTGGAGCTGCCGATCCACAAGGTGCGGGTCATCAGCAAGTACGTGGGCGGGCAGTTCGGCCGGGGCGACACCGGCGATCAGCCGTTCTTCCTCTTCACCGCGCTGCTGGCGAAGAAGGCCGGGCGGCCCGTCAAGTTCAAGCACACGCGGCGGGACAGCTTCCACGACACCCGGCAGGCGCGCGCTCTACCACTGCAAGGTGGGCGCCACGGCCGACGGCACGATCACCGCGCTCCATTTCAAGTCCATCGGCGACATCGGCGCGCACGCCGACCACTCGGTCTTCGCGCTGAAATTCGCCCCGGCCGAGATCTCGGAGGCCGCGCTGGCCCCGATTCCCAACATCAAGATGGAATCCTATGCCGTCTACACCAACCACATCCCCGGCTGCATGATGCGCGGGGTGGGCAATTCCCAGTTCAACTTCATCTTCGGCCGGATGATCGATGGCCTGGCCGAGCGGCTGGATATGGACCCGATCGAGCTGGCGATCAAGAACTTCGGGCACGAATGGGGCACCTGCCCGGATCAGAGCCTGACGGCGGTGCTGGAGACGGGCGCGCAGCGCATCGGCTGGGCCGAGAAGCGGCACAAGCCCGGCGCAGGCCCGCTCTACGAGGGCGTCAAGAGGCGCGGGGTGGGCTTCTCCCTGCATCCCGGCTGGCATGCCGAGTGGCAGGAAGAGCGCCGCGGGCAGGTGCAGGCGAAGATCACCCTCTACCCGGACGGCACGGTCACGCTGGACGCGCCCACCGTGGAGACCGGCACCGGCTCGAACACCTGCAATGTGCTTGGCTGCGCCGAGGCGCTCGGCTTCCTGGGCGTCCGCCCGGAGGACATCACCTGGGTCTCGACCGTGGACACCGATAGCGGCATGCGCGACTGCGTGCAGACCGACAGCGCCGTCTCCTTCCTGCAGTCCGAGGTGCTGGCGGTGGCGGCGCGAGGAGCTGAAGGAGAAGCTGCTCGCTCTCGCGGCCCCTGTCCTCGGGGTCCCGGCCGACCAGTTGACCATCGACCGGACGGCCAGATCATCGGGCCGGGGCGCAGCATCAGCGTGAAGGAGCTGCTGTGGCAGGGCGACCTGGTGCCGCTGTCGGTGATGGTGAGCCGGCGGCCCTCGAGCGAAGAAGACCGGCGTGCCGTACATCGCCAGTTTCGCCGAGGTGGAGGTGGACACCGGCACCGGCCGCACGCAGGTGCTCAAGCTGGTCATCATCAACGACTGTGGGACGGTCATGTACGCCTCCGGCGCGGAGGCCCAGCAGATCGGCGGCCAGGTCATGGCCATCGGCGAGGCGCTGACCGAGGAGATGATCTACGACCCGGTGCGCGGCGTGCCGCTGAACTTCAACTTCATCGACTACAAGATGCCGACCATCCTCGACATGCCGGCGATCGAGCCGGTGCTCCTGGAGGTGTGGCGGGGCGCGGGCGAGTATGGCGCGTGCGGCATCGGCGAAGGCACGCTGACCTGCACCCCACGGGCCATCGCCAACGCGGTCTACAACGCCATCGGCGCCCGGGTCGATGAAATCCCCCTGACGCCGGAAAAAGTGCTCCGGGCCTTGGGCAAGATTTGAGGTGACGCCATGACACTCCAGCCTTTCAAGTACGTCCCGGCTGACTCGCTGCAGGCGGCAGAGGCGCTGCTGCAGGAACACGGCGAAGGGGCCGCGGTGATCGCGGGCGGCACCGATCTGCTCGGCGCGCTCAAGGATGCCATCCACGACGACCCCTCCGGAGCTCCTGATCGGCCTCAAGCCGCTGACGGATCTGCGCTACGTGAACGCCGATGCCCGACGGGGTGCGCATCGGCAGCCTCACCACGCTCGCCGAGATCGCGCAAACACCCGGTCATCCGGCAGACCTATCCGCTCCTCGCCGAGGCCGCGCGCAGCGTGGCCTCGCCGCAGATTCGCAACGTCGCGACCATCGCCGGCAACCTCTGCCAGGAGCCCCGCTGCTGGTACTACCGCAACCCCGACAACACCTTCGACTGCCTGCGCAAGGGCGGCAAGACGGTGCGACGCGTTGTTCGCCGAGAATCGCTACCACTCCATCTTCGGCGGCATGTGCGTCAGCGCCGCGCCGTGCGTCACCGGCTGCCCCATCCACAACGACATCCCCGCGTACATGGCCAAGCTCCGCGCCGGCGAGCTCGACGAAGCGGTGGCGATCCTGCTGCGCACCAACCCGCTGCCGGCGATCACGGGCCGGGTCTGTCCGCACACCTGCGAGACGGACTGCAACCGGTTCGACTACGACGAGCCGGTGTCGATCCGCGACGTCGAGCGCTTCCTGGGCGACTATGCGCTGGAACACGCCGAGGACCTCTACCGGCCGCCCGCGGCGGAATCGGGCAAGCGGGTGGCGATCGTCGGCGCGGGCCCGGCCGGGCTGACCGCGGCCTACTTCCTGCGGCAGGCCGGGCATGACGTGACGGTCTTCGACCAGATGCCCGAGGCCGGCGGCATGCTGACCTACAGCATCCCGGCCTACCGCCTGCCCAAGGACGTCATGGCGGCCCAGGTCCACGCGCTCGAAGGCATGGGCATCCGCTTCGAGCTGGGCGCGGCCGCTCGGCAGCGACGGCGCTGTCGCTGGACGACCTCAGGGAGCGCTATCGAGAGCGTGTTCCTGGCGACCGGTCTCTGGAACGGGAAGACGCTCAGGCTGGAGAAGGGCGAGTTGCTCGACTCCGGCCTGAAATTCCTGATCGACGTCCAGGTCGGCGGCAGCGCGCAGCCGAGCGTGGGCGAGCGAGTGCTGGTGATCGGCGGCGGCAGCGTGGCGGTGGATGTGGCGCTCACCGCGCGGCGCCTCGGCGCGACCGAGGTGACGATGGCCTGCCTGGAGAGCCTGGAGACGATGCCGGCCATCCCCGAGGATGTCGAGCAGGCGCTGGAGGAAGGGATCACCATCCTGCCCTCGTGGGGACCCCAGCGCGTCGTGGAGCAGGACGGGAAGCTGACCGGCATGGAGCTGGTGCGCTGCACCTCGGTCTTCGACAAAGACGGGCGTTTCGCGCCGACCTTCGATCCCGCGGTCAAGACCATGGTCGAGGCGGACCAGATCCTGGTCGCCATCGGCCAGGCCGCCGATCTCTCGTATGCCGAGCCCGGGCTGCAAGACGGAGCGCGGGCTGCTCGTGGCCGACAAGGTGACCGGCGCGACGGCCATGCCGGGCGTCTTTGCGGGCGGCGACGTCACCGGCAGCTCCGCGACGATGGTGCAGGCGATGGCTTCGGGGCAAAGGGCCGCGGCATCCATCGACGCGTACTTCGCCCGCGTGCAGCCCGAACCTGCCCGCCCGAGCCACGTCCCGCTGGTCATCAACGAGGCTGCGCTGCCGGCCAGCCAGCGGGTCCATGCCCCGCGCCTGCCGGTGGATCAGCGCACCCTCCTCGCCGAAGACTGCGGCGACCCTGTCGCTCGACCTGCTGGAACGCGAGCCGACCCGCTGCGCCAACTGCGGCTGCGTGGCGGTCAGCGCCTCGGACCTCGCGCCGGCCCTCGTCGCGCTCCGCGCGACGGTGAAGACCACCCAGCGGCGCCTGCCGGCCGAGGATCTCTTCACCGCGGCCGAGAGCAAGACGACGGTCCTGGCGCCGGACGAGCTGATCGAGGAGATCGAGATCCCCGCGCCGCCGCCGGGGAGCCACCAGGCCTATCACAAGTTCCGCATCCGCAACGCGATCGACTTCCCCATCGTCGGCGTCGCCTTCTGCGCGGACATGCAGGAGGGCAGATTCCACGATGCGCGGGTCGTGCTCGGGGCGGTCGCGCCCGTCCCGTTGGCCGCGCGTGCGGTCGAGGCGCTGCTGGAGGGTCAGGCGCCGAGCGAGGCGTTGGCGCAGGAGGCCGCCAGCCTGGCGGTCAGGGACGCGCAGCCGCTCGCGCGGAACCGGCTCAAGGTGGAGGTGGTGAAGGCGCTGGTCAGGAAGGCGATCCTGGGCGCCGCGGGCTGAGCGGGGCACACATCTCAATTCGGGGGCATGATCGGGGCTGAAGCCCGCCGAGGTGAAGAGAAGGCGGTGGGCAACGCGGTCAGAAACGGGCGCTTGAGCACGGGCCGGGTGCGAGGCTGATGGTATGCCAGGGTCAACTTGAAGTCGGGACGTTGGCCTACTGGCCGTCAGGTTACTTGACCAGCTTCGCCAGCGCCGCCAGATCCTCGGCATTGCTAATCAGGATGCCGTTTTCTGCAAGCGTGTCAATCTTCGTCTGACCGTCCGGCGAGGGATACGGCTCGATACGCGTGAAGGCCGACACGGGGATCACGCGCCCCTGCGCGGTCAGGCGGCGCCTGTAGCCTGGTTTCATCCATTTGATCACCCCAGGGTGCGGACGCGCTACCCGCTCTGTCGGTCGGCACGCAGATGGCACCGCTTGTACTTCAGCCCGCTGCCACACCAACAGGGATCGTTGCGGCCGAATTTCCTCCGGGCCGGCGCCGCCACAATCTCCCGAGGCAGGAAGTCAGGGACGGCAGGCGGCACGGGCTTCGGACGCGGTTCGTGGCGCTCCTGAAGCGCTTCAATCTCCGTCCACACGGCATCGCGCTCGGCCGGTTTGCCCCACGCATCATACATGTCTGCGAGCCGTTCCAGGAGATCGGTGCGGTCTTGCAGATTCGGCCGATCCAAGGCGCGCCGCAGGATAGCCTCGGCTGTCGCGTACTCCTTCGGCGAGTCGTCCAGCAACCAATAGCGGTCGGCCCAGCCGATGTAGCCCCAGGCTTCGTCGGGCAGGCGTTCGACCAACGCTCCGAACACGGTCTCTGCCTCGGCGCGCCGATCGAGTATCCCAGAGCGCCTCCCCTTCGGCGCGACGCATGTTGACGTAGACCAGGTCGCTCTCGTCGGGAAAAAGCGCCAGAAACTCACGCACATAGCGCACGCGCGCCTCGTGATAGTGCGGGGCCTCTCGACCCGCATTGCCCAATTCCATCTCAAAGTCCTGGCACCAGTTGGCCACGTGTTCTGCCAGGCCCCGGTGTCGCCGGTCAAAGGCTGCAGTGCTGCGGATGTCCGCGGTTGTCATCTGGCTGACAACTTCCCACGCCAGGAGCCACTGGTCGCAGCCTGCTGCCGTTTTGCCGTGCCGGACCAACCCATAGCCACCCCTAATATCGGCATTGAGTTGGCGTAGCAGTTCCCGTTGTGTTGGATGCGATGTTATCGTTGTCTCCATATGACGATCTCCTCGACTGGGCCGACGTCCTTCTGGACGCGCGCCGCAACGCGGGTCACGAGTTCAGCTTTCTCGATGCGCTGCTCCATCATCGGCCATGTCTCCGCTCTATCAGGCGTTTCCTGACCATCGCGTCAGCACGCGCGCGACCTGGACCTCGACCTCCGCTCGCGCGTCCCTACGCTCATATCCCTGACTGAGAAGCAGGTCGTAGTTCGTCTCAGAATGACGCACGCGCGATGACCGCCAGCCGCACGGCCTCGGCATCCAGTTCCTTCGCCGCCGCGCTCCGGCCGACCCGGCCGCTGTACTTGCGGCAGGCGTGTTCGGCAATGACGCGCTCGCGACCAGCCGGTCCGGCACTTACAGTGGGTGTCCTTGGTCATTGCCAATTGTCTCAAACGACCATTTCGTCAGAATAGATTAGCATGGCGGCTCTCGCCATGCAACGATTCGCCTCCTCTGGCTTTTCCTGGTCAGAGTAAACGCCGGCCAAAGCGCGCAGAGCGTATCCATTGTTGGGATCTCTCCGGAGAACCTTGTCGAGAATGCTCTTGGCCTCTTGCAGGCGCCTCTGATCACGGTAGACCGCCGCTAATCCTACATGGGCGACAGGAGTATCATGAAGAGCGAGAGCCTCTTGGTAGAGTCTTTCTGCATCGGCCCAACGTTGGCAGCGCCGATATGCGGCCGCCAACATGGTTAGTGCTTCCGGCCTTCGGTCCAACTCACAGGCTCGCAAGAGCGCAGCGATCTCGCCATCCAGGTCGCCGCGCCGTCTGGCATCCTGAGCCGCAGAGAAGGCATGACCATAAGACCTGATCTTTTTGAGATTCTGGAGTTGCGTGGCTTGGCGGAGCTTCTGTTCGACGCGCTCCAGCCCGTTTTCTGCAATCCGAGTGCCCGGTCGGAGTGCGAGCACGCGCGAGTAGAGCTCATGGGCTTTCTGCAAGTCCTCGCGAAGTTCGTGGCATTTGGCAAGACGCAGTTGGGAATCCACATCGTTCGGCGCGATGGCCAGAATTTGTTCGTTGACCTGCAGCGCTACATCGCTCCAGTTGCTCGCCTTTGCGAGATCAACCGCTCGCTGTCTCAGCGCATCGAGTTGGGACATGGCGATTCTCCGTGAAAGCCGTTTGCATCCGGAGGGTGCAGACGGCTCTCTTGCTTCTATGCGACTTTACTGGCTAGCCGTACCTGGCGTCGTCCCCAGCGGACTGCCGCGTTGGTCGACGGGCACAAACTTGAGGTCAATCGGGCCCACGTACACCGATGTGGGCCGGATGAGCCGGTTATCTGCATATTGCTCCAGGATGTGCGCGATCCAGCCTGCGGTGCGCGTGGCCGCAAACACCGTCGTGAAGTACTCCGGCGGAATCCCCATGGCGTGCTGGACCGTGGCCGAGTAGAAGTCGACGTTCGGGTAGATGCCCTTCGCCTGGAGCACCTCTCGCTCGACCCGCTGCGCGATGTCGTGCAAATGCATCTGGTTGTTCGCCTGGCAAAGCTGCTCGGAATAGTAGCGCAGGTGCGGGGTGCGCGGGTCCTCTGTACGATAGACGCGGTGGCCGAAACCCATAATTCGTTTCTTGCTTTCCAGCATGCCCGCAATGTAGGCCTGGACGGTCTCCGCGTCTGGGATGTCCAGGATCATTTCCATGACACGTTGATTCGCGCCCCCGTGCAGGGGGCCCTTGAGCGAGCCGAGCGCGGCCGAGAGCGCGGAGTGCATGTCGCTGAGGGTGCTGGCGACCACACGCGCCGTGAAGGTGCTGGCGTTCAACTCGTGATCCGCCAGCAACACCATCAGCACCTCCATGGCCTTCTGCTCCAGCTCGGTCGGCGGCGTGCCGCGCAGCATGTACAAGAAGTTCGCGGGCACATCGTCGGTGGGGTCGGGCGACAACAGCGGCATGCCGCTCCGGATGCGGTGCAAGTCGGCGATGATCGTGGGCACCTGGGCCACCAGGCGCCGGGCCTTGCGCAAGTTTGCGGCCGGTGAGATGTCCTCCACATCAGGATCGAAGTTCGCCAACATGCTGACCGCGGTGCGCAGGACGGCCATGGGATGGCTGTGGCGGGGGGTCAGCCTGATCATCTCGACCACCTGGCTGGGCAGCCGCATTTCCGCAACCAGCTCGGAGCGGAAGGCATCACGCTCCGCCCGCGATGGCAGGCGGCCGCGCCAAAGAAGAAAGACCGTTTCCGAGTAGCTCATGGCCTCGGCAATGTCGTGGATATCGTACCCCTGGTACAACAACTGGCCATGGACTCCGTCCACATAAGAGATGCTCGACTCTGCGGCGATCACCCCTTCCAGCCCGCGGACGGCGACCGATCCGTTTCCTGTCTTCATGATTGCTGGGTCCTTTCGAGCTGACCATAAAGCCAGCAAAACTTACCGAAGCATACTATAGCCGGGAAACGGCGACACGCATAATTCGATCGACTACTGGTTGGCCAGAAGCATGACGAGGTCTTCGATCATCAAGGTTGCGGTGTCAACGTCAGCGTGGACTCCGCGTGCTTCTCCACCTGGTCGCGCGTCCATGGCATCGGGTGGTACTCGCCCTGTAGCCACAGCCCGACCTGGTCGTCATAATGCGGGCTGCCAAGCTGGCCAGATTGGCCGATTGGGGCAACCGCCTGGCTGCTATCGAGGTCGCCCAGATCAATGATGTAGCGCATCGAAGGGGACCAGGCGTCATTGTCGTAGGATGCGCTGGGCAGGATTGCAGTCTGTAACGGCGTATCTGTGTCACCGCCGACGGGCAGCGGCCCGCGGTTGAATACCTGGTCAAGCGGCTTCTGGACACTGAGGGCATGCGCGAAGGTGATCCGGTGGAGACGACCCCACTGCCATCCGGTCGGGTCCGGGCCAAGTTCTGATCGCAAGGATGTCACAGCCTCGACCAGGCAGCGCCTGAGCAGCGCGTCGCGGCCGCCGGCCTGGCCGATCCACCAGGAGTCGGGATCGCGGAGCAGGCGCAGCAGGACCACGGTGTCATGGCCGTAGAATTCGTTAGTGGGTTTCAGAATCGGGTGGAAAGCCTGGCCCAGCCACCGCTGGGTTAGCTCCGGGCCCAGGACGGGCCCGAACAGGCCATGCACGAGGGACCTGCGGGCCACCTCGTACAGGGTCCCGCCCACCGAGTCCGTGCTCAGCCGGCCGTCCCAGTCGCCCAGCAACTCTAGGGCCAGTCCCAGATCCCCCTTCTCATGCGGGCCACCTGCCTGCGAGAATATCTCCCGCACCAGCTTCACGAATTCGAGCCCGGGCAGGCAGGTGACGTCCATTTGCATCTCGCGACAGTCCACCGCGGTGATCTTGCCCCGGCTGTCGATCATCTCAGCCAGCCGGCATGCGCGGTAGCCGTTCATCCACGCATTGCCCAGGTAATAAGGGTAATCGTCGGGAGCAATCCGGTTATTGCTGTGCAACACGTAGCCGGCCCGCGGATTAAGGGCATGCGGCATTTCCTCGAACGGCACTTCGCCGATCCACTCGTGCTCGCCCGTCCATCCGGGCGCAGGGACCTGGCCCTGCCCCTTGGCCCGAATCGGTGTCCTGCCGGTCGCCCAGTAGCCGATGTTGCCCTGGACATCCGCGTAGGAGATGCTGAGCTGTGGGGCTTCGATGCGCCGCATCGCCTCAACAAACTCGTCCCAGGTCCGCGCCCGGCCCAACATGGAAAAGCCATGGATGGCTGGACCAGGGCGAAGGGCCATGGAGTTGACCGCGAGGCGTTGGGCCGGTTCCCCGATCGCATCCGAGATGACCGGCCCGTGCCGGGTAATGGTTACCGGCTCCACATGGGACTCGGCCCGGCCTTTTACCCGGATTGTCTCCGGGATCACCTCTGCCTCCAGCCAGTCGCCTGCACATTGGTAGCGCCTGGGGTTCTCCGGGTCGAATTTCTCGACGAAGAGATCCTCGCAGTCCGTGAAAGCCAGTGTGATGCCCCAGGCGATATGTGCATTGTGGCCGACAAGCACCATCGGCGTGCCCGGCAGGGAGACCCCAGTCAGCCGTAGATCGCCGGCCTCCAGATGAGCCTCGTACCAGGTGCCGGGCACAGTCAGCGGCAGATGCATGTCGTTGCAGAGGATGGGATGGCCGGTAGCGCTGCGCTCGGGGGAGATGGCCCACGAATTGCTGCCCATGCTTCTTTTCAGGAAGAGATCCCCCGCTCCCAGCAGCGCCCCCTCGGCCAGCCGGTTCATCTCTATGCCGGCCGGCAACACAGCGGGGTTGCCCGCCGCGTCCGTGATTTCGAGCTCCGCGGCCCGTTCGGGTCCCAAGGCCGCGATCAACTGAGCGCGCACGATCTCGCTATACCAGGCATGGGACAGTTGCCAGATCATGACGCGGGCGAACGCCATGGTGTCTTCAATCTCCCAGGGTTCCGCGGTGTGGCGCAGCAGTGTGAACTCCACCGGCAGCCCGCGCTTGCCGGCCTGGTTGTCCAGGAAGGCATTGACGCCCTTGACATAAGCTCGGAACCTATGCTGGTCCTCTTCGGGCAGGATTGCCCAGTCAGCGCGTCCCAACCGGTCGAAGCCGAACGTGCGGCTGGCGCGGTCCGTGTCCAGTGCCAGGCTGCCGAGCATCTCGCTCAGGCGCCCTCGCGCTATGCGGCGGTTAAGTTCCATCTGCCACAGGCGGTCCTGTGCGTGGACGAATCCCAGGGCAAAGAAGGCATCAAGCTCATTTGAGGCGTAGATATGGGGCACGCCCCAGCGATCGCGGATGATTTCCACCGGACCCATCAGCCCCGAGAGACTGAGGGTGCCGCCGACCTGGGGCAGCCTGCGCCGTCCCAGCCACGATAAACCCGTGCGCAAGAGCCGTCCTGAGAACTTGTCAAGCGAAGACATGTGAAGACCTCCGATCAGTTCCAAACCGTTGCCAGGATCTCCTGAACCTTTTGCTTCTTCTCAGGCGCAAGCGGCTTGGGCCTGTAGCTCCTTGATGATCTTCTTGGTCTTGGCGTTCAGCCGTTGACCCAGCGTGGTGCTGCCCGCGGCCAGCCACTGCGGCCGGATCTTGCGGTCGAGCAGCTTGGGGAACCAGAAGTCGCGGTAGTGGGCGCGTGTGGCGTCGGTGCCCAGGAAGTTGCCGCCGGGGCCGACCCGATCCAGCTCTTCCACCAGCAGCGTCTCGTCGTTGACGTCGATCCCCTTCATCAGGTGGTTTGTCATCGCCACCAGCTCGTCGGTCAGCACGATCATCTCGTAGGAGCCGGTCAGGCCGCTCTCCATGTAGCCCACGTCGTGGATCAGGTTGGCGCCGGTGAGCTTGGCCATCATCACCGACAGCGTGGCCTCGACCGCGGCCTGCTCGTCCATCACCTTGGCGTCGGAGCAGCCGGCGTAGCCCCAGGTTGGGAGGCCGTACTTGCGGCCCAACTGTGCGACGGCCGCCTTGGTGAGCTGGAACTCGGGCGAGGCGTAGCAGATCTGCATCGAGCCCATGTCCATGTGGTGCAGGCCCGCGCCGAAGACGAACGGCGCGCCGGGCCGGCGCAGCTGGTGCACGACGAGGCTGCTCATGATCTCGGCTACCGACATCACCAGGCCGCCGGCCATCGTGATCGGCGCGGTAGCGCCCATCTGCGGGCCCGGCGAGTGTACGACGGGCAGCCGGTAGTCGGCCATCAGCAGCAGCTTGTCCATTGCCGTCTCGGATTGCTTCAGCGGCGAGCTGGGCTCGGAGTAGAGCAGGATGTGCTGCTGCTCGGCCAGGGCCTCGTAACCGCCGGCGACCGCAGCCGCCATGTCGATCGCGCGCTGGCAGCTCGCCTTGTCGTTCGTGACGAAGACGAGCGGCTTGCTGGTATGCTCCAGCATCAGCGCCATCTGCGCATCGTAGGTGGCGTGCGCCGGCACATCCGACGGGATGCCGATGGACATGACAAAGCTGATATTCGGCAGGGCATCGCACAGATGATAGCCGTTGATGAGATCGGCCTGGGTGAACGGCCGGTGCTCGCCGGTATCGGGATCGAGGAAGTTCAGACAGTCTGAGCCGGTGCCGAAGTTGACCTTGGTGCCTTCGAGAAAGACGGCCGGCGCGCCGTCGCGGTCGCACATGATGATCCGGCTGGGCGACGGTGGCGATAGCGTCTTCGACCATCGCAGCGCTGATCTTGACCAGGTTGCCATCCGAGACAAAGGCTCCGGCGCCGTGCAGCATTTCGATGGCTTCTTCGTGGAAAAATCGGATGCCGGTGCGGCGCAGCGTCTCCAATGCGGCCAGATGCAAATCCTGCATCTGCGACTCCGACAGGACAGCAAACTGAGGTGAGTTGAACGAGACTGAGTTCGCGGTTTTCATGCCTTGGAGGCTCCTTTGAGTTGAGTCGGAGGCGGATCAGCCAGCCGCTAAGGCGCGCAGGCTAATAGAGGGATTTCCATTTCTTCGCGCGTCAGGCCGCCGTGATGCCCGGAGAAAATCTGCTCGAACCGACCCTTCTCATACCACCATACCGACTCCCCGCGATAGGGAAGAATGACCAGGTTGCCGGCGCGGCCCAGGAAGGGCTCGGCGGGGAGTTGGGCGCCGAAGAAACCGGACGCGATCAAGTCCGCGGTGCGATAGACGACTGCCCGGCCTTCCAACCGCCGCGCCAGGAAGTCCTGGGCCTCGTCGAGCGCTTCGTCCCGCACATACAGGAAGAAGTCGCGCGGCGCGCCTGCAGGAACCAGCGGCCGGCCCAATCGGTCGGCTTTGAAGGTGCGCTCGATCCCACGGAAGTCCGGATCTCTGTTGAGGTAGATGGTCGTTGCGGGATCGATTTCGACCTCGCCATGGTCGGCGGTGAGCAACACCAGCGTGTCGCCGCCACCGATCCGCGAGAGGAACAGGCGTTCCAATGTCACCAGGAACGTGTCGATCTCGGCTTCGATCTGGGGTGAGTCCGGCCCGCACAGATGGGCCAGGGCGTCGATCCTGTCGAAGTAGAGCACAAAGTAGGCCGGACCTTGTGAGCGGAGCAGCGCCGTGCGCAGGTTGACCAGCGCTTCGGGCAGGGTGTGGTAGCCGGCCGGTGTCGCACCTCGGAATACGTGCTCGGAGTAGGTGGATTGCGTGTATTCCTTGTGTTGGAAGACTGTCGACGTCACCCCACCTTGGGCCAACTGTTGATAGAGCGTCCGATTCGGCAGGATGCGAGCCGGGTCGACCCTCGCAGACTTGAGCTGCTCGCGGTCTTTTGTGCCGGCAAATGAATAGAGCAGTGGGACGATGATCGCATCTACTTCCGGCTCGTAGTACTGCCATTCATAGACGCCGCTTTGACCAACTTCCAGGCCCGTGTGCAGGCAAGTGATGTGTCCAGCCGTGGCTGATGGAAACTGTGAGGTGAATTTGGTGACGGTGCCGTGATCCCGGAAGCGACGCAATGTGGGGTTGGCATCGGCGAATCGCTCGAAGAAGCGCCAGCCGAAGCCATCAGCCAGGATGACGACGACCTTCCGATAGGACCGCGGCAGCCCGGCCAGCACTTCCGGCGCAAGCACAATGGGTCCGCGGCCGAGCAGCCCCGCGATGCTGCCCGGCACGGCAGTGAAGTTGAAGCCATCGTAGGCCGGCTTGACAAACGCGGGATCGAGATGGAACACGCTGAATGCCCTCCGTTCGTTGCCAGGCCGGTCCCGCCGCTGGCGTATCCTGGCGCCAGCGCTATTTTGATTATCGCCAGGACAAGACGCGTTCGTCTACTTTGTTGTACTGCAAATTGATCCCCTTCAGGGTGCTGGCAGTGAAGAGTGGCCGCTGCGAGCTCCCGTCCGCGTTCATGACCCAGATCTCCCACTTGCCCGTGCGATCCGTGACGAATGTGATCTGCTTGCCGTCCGGCGACCAGGCCGGCGCGGCATTGTTCCACTGAGAAGCTGCCTGGCCCTTGAGCTGAGCATCAACAGCGATGCTCAGGGGGGTCTCCGTCAACCGTTTGCGGCCGCTCCCGTCGGCGTTCATGACATGGATTTCAAGATGATCGTGCTGATCGTAGGTCAGCGCGACCTTCGTGCCGTCGGGTGAGTAGATTGGCGACCGGTCGGAGGTGTCTGTCGTCACAGCCCAATTCGCATCGCGCTTGACATCCATGCTTTGCAGCCCCGTGCGCGCTTTGTAGAGCACCTGCCAATCGTTTGTCGGATTCCAGGTGGGTGAGAAGGCATATACATCGCTGGGCAAGTCCCGGGGGGCCCCGTCGTTTACAGTAATGACGCGCAGCGACCACTGCGGATTAGCAAGCAGGTTGTAGCATGGCACCAGCGTCTCCTTTGGACCTTCCGGTGTTTGGATGGTCCAGGGACAATCGAACAGGACGACGGGAGAAGTCGGCGGGTTAAGGAAAACCGGCACGGCCTCGGATTCTACCGTTCCGCCATTCTGCTGGTTCACAACAATCTGCGTGCCATCGGGAGACCACGTGGGCGATTTCGCCTGGCGTAAATCACCGGAAATCATTCGTTCGCCGCTGCCATCCACGTTGATCACCCACAGGCTGCCCGCAGAACCGGCGCTGCTGCTCGACCAGCGTGTGAAAGCTACCATGCGTCCGTCGGGGGACAAAGCCGGATCCATCCCCGTCGTCAGCTTGCGCAAGCCCGACCCATTGCTGCTGATCACATAGATCCACCCGCCGCTGCTTTCCTGGAAAACGATGGTTTTGCCGCTTACAGGCTTTGTGGCTGTCGTCGCAGTGCGTGCAGGAACCGCGGGAGCTGCAACTTCCGGCGTCTTGTCCGTAGCCCCGCTGACCTTCACCAGGGCGGTGGAACCGCTCACCCAGCCTGTCTTTCCGTCGGTCAGGGCAATCTGCCACCACCCGCTTGCACTATGCCGGCCAACGATCGCGATGTCGACGCCCTGCTTGAGTCCGCCGATCACGGGATAGTTGGTCCCCGGTCCCGAGCGCACATTGAGCGCTCGAGTGAGCACGGTCAGGCCCGGGCCGCCCGTGTCCTGCGCGCCCGTGGACGGGACCAGCAAAACGCCCACCAACAGCACCGCCAACAACACAACCGCAGTGAAGCGATACGCACCTCGACGGTTCCACGCACTGGCTTTCATTTTCTAGCTCCTCCCGGCACGCAGCCGCATAAGTCAGGATCATTGTACCACAACGAACATCACAGCTGTGTAGCGAACTAAGCGATTTTTTGCTCAAACCCTTCGTCCGGCCAACGCCATGAAGACATCTTCCAGGGTCGGGTCTGCCGGCTCGACCTGCGCGCTAAACCCCATCCCCTCGAGCGTCGACTGCAAAGAATCCGCCGTGTGCTGGCCGGCCAGCGTGATGGCATGCAGGTGATCTCCGCGCAAGCCCACCTGGAACACCCCTGGCATTCGTTCCACGGCCTCGAGCGCGGGGATCAGGCGGTCCACCACCAGGTTCCAGGCCGGTCCGGGCAAGGTGTCACGCTTGAGCGCGGATGGGGTGTCCATGGCCAGGAGTCTGCCTGCGCTCATGATGCCCAGGCGGCCGCAATATTCAGCTTCGTCCATGAAATGCGTGCTCACGAAAACGGTGGCGCCGGCCTGCGCCAGCTCGTCGATCGTATCCCAGAAGACGCGCCGTGCCACCGGATCCACGCCGCTGGTCGGCTCATCCAGGAAGAGCAGCCGCGGCTGGTGGACCAGGGCAATGGCCAATGCCAGGCGCTGGCGCCAGCCGCCGGAAACCTGCCCTGCCCGCTCGTTCTGCCTGCCGTTGAGCCCCACCAGTTCCAGGACTTCCTGCTGGCGCCGGCGCTGATCCGCGGCGGAGAGTCCATAGATGCCGGCATAAAACGCCAGGTTCTCGGCCATGGTCAGCTCGTCGTACAGCGCGAACTTCTGGCTCATGTAGCCTACCAGCGGGCGGATGGCCTCGGTCTGGCGGACGACATCGAACCCCAGCACCTCGGCGCGGCCGGCGGTTGGGCGCAGCAGACCCAATAGCATGCGGATAGTGGTGGTTTTGCCCGAGCCGTTGGGGCCCAGGTAGCCCACCACCTCACCGGCCTGCACCTCGAACGAGACATCCTCGACCGCAGTGAAGTCGCCGAACCGCTTGGTCAGCCCATCGGCCAGCACGGCCAGGTCAGCCACGCGTCACCTCCGGCCCCGCGCCTTGCAATGTGGAGATGAAGACGTCTTCCAGCGATGGCGCGATGGGTCTGCAAGCCATGCACCCGAACGCCCGCATCCTCAAGCGCGCGCAACAGACGCTTGCTAATCTTATCTTCCGGCCAGCCAGCTCGCGCCCCCACGTCCTCCTGCACCCTGATATCGCCCTCCGTGCTCTCTGTCAATCGCAGATGCAGCAACTCGCCAAAGGTGGCGACATCCTCCACCTCAGGATCGGCCTGGCAGACCTGGCGCGCCAGGCCCTTGGGTTCGGCCTTCAATTCAAAGATGCGGCCGACCAGCGGAGTCACCAGCTCGCGCGGTGAACCGGTCGTGAGCAGGCGGCCGGCGACCATGAAGCCCAGGCGGCTGCAGCGAACCGCCTCGTCCATGTAGGGCGTGCTCACCACCACCCCCGCGCCTTCGGCCAACAGGCGGATGATCAACTGCCAGAAGTCCTGCCGCGTGACCGGGTCCACGCCGCCTGTAGGCTCGTCCAACAGGAGAAGCGGCGGGCGATGAATCAGGGCGCAGGCCAGCCCCAGCTTCTGCTTCATTCCGCCAGAAAGTGCACTGGCCAGCCGGTCCGCAAATCCGGCCAGCCCCACAAAACCCAGAAGCTCCCGCACGCGGCCGGGCAGGATCTTGCGGTCGATGCCCCGGACTGAACCGAAGAAGGTCAGATTCTCGTGGACCGTCAGATCGCCGTAGAGCGAGAAGCGCTGGGGCAGGTAACCGATTGCGGACCGGGCTTTTTCAGCGTGCCGGGCCAGGTCGTGCCCAACGATGGTCACATGGCCGCGCTCCAGGCTAAGTGCGCCGACCATCAGGCGTATGGCCGTGGTTTTGCCCGCGCCGTCGGGCCCGACCAGCCCATAGGCTTCGCCCGGCTCGACAATCAGCGAGATGCCGTCTACTGCGGTCAGGTTGCCAAAGTGCTTGGTCAGGCCGGTCGCTTCCAGGAGGGCCATCGACGCCTACTTTCCGAACACGATATCCGCGGGCATGCCCGGCTTGAGCTCCCCGTCCGGATTCTCGACTGCCACCTTGACCGCAAAGACCACCGCGCGACGCCCCGCAGGGGTCTGGACGTTGCGCGGGGTGTACTCGCCTTTGTCTGCGATTCGCTGCACCGTTCCGGCGAAGACACGGTCCGGGAACGAATCAACGGTCACCTGGGTTGCCTGGCCGACCTTGATTGTCCCATACCGGTCCTCGGGAAGGTACACCGTGACGGTCAAATGCTGGAGGTCGCCCAGGACGAGCAGCGCACCGCCCGGCAGCGCCACTTCGCCCGGCTCAACGGACCGGCTGAGGATGATCCCGTCGATCGACGCCTTGATCGTCATACGGGCCAACTGCTCGTCACTGACATCCAGGCCTGCTTGGGCGGCGGCCACCTGGCCTCGCGCCGCCTCAGTTTGCGCCTGGACTGCCGCGACCTGGGCCTCGGCGACCCTGACTTGTTCCGGCCGAGCGCCGGCTCGCAGCAACGCCAGGCGGGCCTCCTCGGCGCGCAGCCCCGCGCCCGCGCTGGCCAGGGAAGCTTCGGTCTGGCTGACCGCGGCCGAAGCCTGAATGATGCCGGCCTGGGCCTGTTCGACGCCAGCGCGCACCTGGTCCAACTCCGGCGTCGTCGCGCCCTTCACCAGCGCGTCGTAACTGGCTTGTGCAGCTTGCAGCGCCAGTGTGGCGCGTTCCAGTGCCAGCGCTTGCGGCATCGCTCCCGCGTCGACCCGGTCCCTGATCTTGTCGTAGTCGGCCTGGGCCAGGCGAACAGCCGCAGCGGCCTGCTGGACCTGTACGAGCGCCTGCTCGATCACTTCCGCGCGAGGGCCGCCCTTGACCTGGGCGTATTTCGCAACTGCCTGGCCGCGCAGGGCTTGCGAGGCTTGTAAGGCGCCGCGGGCCTGCTCCAGTTGCGCCTGCGCGATGTCGACGCGGGCTAGTGCCGCGGCCACAGCTTCTTCTTCGGCCCGGATCTCCTGAACCCGCGCACCCGCGCGCACCTGGTCCAGCTGGGCCTGGGCGGCTGCGGTGTTGGCCTCGGCTGCGGCCAACGTGCCCTGGGCCGCGGCAAGCGCCGCCTCAGCCTGTTTGCGCTGTGCCAGAAGTAAGGCTGTGTCGAACGCCACCAGCTCCTGCCCGGCCCGGACGGCGTCGCCTTCGCCGGCATTGACTGTGATGACGCGGCCCGAGCTTTCGGCGGAGACCGTCACCTCCGTTGCTTCGATGGTCCCCGAGACGGTGTCGGCCCCGTTGCCGGCTGCGTTGCGCCCCTGCCACCACCAATACCCGGCTCCCGCCAGCGCCACGATGAGCAGTATTGGTAATATCCGGCGAATGGTGCCATGCATATCGTTCTCCTTGGTTCGATGATCCGGCGTGCTCAGTCCAGCCGCTTGCGGAACCGCAAGGCCGCGCTGCCCATGATGACGACGGCAAAAATGCCTAACGCGATAACCTGATCCCACAGCACATCGATGGCCACCCCCTTGAGCATGATGCCGCGCGTGATGATCAGGAAGTAGCGCAACGGAATGACGTGGCTGAAAGCCTGCAAGTACCAGGGCATTCCCGCGAGCGGGAAGAAGAAGCCGGAAAGAAAGATCGCGGGCAACAAGAAGAACATGCTGGTCAGCATGGCTTCTTGCTGCGTGTTGGCCAGGGTCGAGACGAACAGCCCCAGGCCTAGTGTCGATACCAGGAACAGGCCAGACAGCAAGAGCAGCAGGGGCAGGCTGCCGTTGATGGGCACGCCGAACATCAGCACTCCGGCGCCGATGATCTCGGCCATGTCGATCATGGCGATCAGCACATAGGGGGTCAGCTTGCCCACCACCAGTTCGACTGACCTCAGCGGCGTGACGATGAGCTGTTCGATTGTGCCGCGTTCGCGCTCGCGTACGATGGACGTGGAAGTCAGCAGGGTGGTCATCATCATCAGGATCAGGCCGATCAGGGCCGGGATCATGTAATAGGAGGAGAGCAGGTCGGGGTTATACCAGACCTGAGTGCGCACCTCTACGGGCATCTGTGTCACCGCAGACTGGCCGCGGCTGGCTGCGCGCTCGACGATCAGGTTCGTGGCCTTGGTCTGGCCGATCATGGTGGCCGCCGAGAGCGCAGTGTTGGCGATCGCAGGGTCCGAACCGTCGACAATCATGGCTACCTGCGCGGTCTGGCCGCCTGCGATCCGGGTCGAGTAATCGGGCGGGATGATCAGTCCCGCGCGGGCCTGGCCGCCGTCGATCAACCGGCGCAGTTCGTCTTCACTGTCGACATCATAATCCAGGTGGAAATAGTCGGCCGCCCGGTAGGCATCCAGCAGCTGGCGGGAGGCCCAGGAGCGATCCTGATCCCATACGGCCAGCGGCACGTTGCGGACATCGTTGGTCGCCGCGTAGCCGAGCAGGAAGATCTGCATCACAGGCATGATGAAGGTGATGCCCAGGGTGCGGGGGTCACGCACGATCTGGATGAATTCCTTGCGGATCAACGAAAGCAGGCGGCGGAAATTCATGTGCCCGCAGCTCCTTCTCTGTTTTCATGCGGCGATCTCAGCACACCGTGCAGAAAGACGTCCACCAGCGCCTCTGACCAGTCGATACCGGAAAATTGGGGAATTCGATCCGTCTTGACCACCCGCTGAGTCAGCATGAAGCCGGAGAGCAGGCTGACCAGCGTCCGGAGGAACACCAGGAAGGGGATATCTCGCAGCCGGGCGTGGCCAGCCGCGGCGTCCAGCGCGACCAGCCGCTGATACCACACGTGCGCCTGGGGCAATATCTGGGGCAGAAAAGCGGCCACCGCCGCGCCATCGCGTTCCTGGGCGTCGATCAGGGCCAGCTGAAGATAATCCTGATGGTCGGTGATGAATCCCAGCGAAGCTCGAAACATCTGGCGCACCAGATCCTCCGGCGTATCGGCTTCCATTCTGCTGAACAGGGCGAACAACTGGTCATAGGGCGCGGCATCTAGTAGCAGAGTGGTGAAGAGCTTATCCTTGCTGGGATAATGGTTGTAGATGGCAGCCGGGGTGATGCCCACCTCTTGGGCGATCTGGCGCATGGGCGTGGCGGTGAAGCCCTGGCTTAGGAACAGCCTCTTGGCCGCGGCCAGGATGTCCTGGCGGGTCTGCTCTCCCCTCGTGATCTGTGGCTCTTCCACGACGCGCTCCCATATAAACGAACGTTCAGTTATATTCTCGCGCAAGGGGTGAACCTTGTCAAGTAGGCCACGCGACTGCAACGTGGCTTCGCCCGTTGCATTCACCATGAATTTTCTTTTGAGGTTGTTTTATGGTAACATTCGCGCCAGACAACACAAAGCCCCGTACGGTCTGAACACCGCCGGGACTGCGACCAGAGGAGACGCGTCTCGGACACCCTGGTAAGGCGGTTCTGCACTCGTATGGAACGATTTGGATTTGCTGGAGGTTATCGATGCTCGATGAAAGCCAGCAGAGCAGCCTGGCATCGTGGGTCAACAAGAACAGCAAGCGATTGAATGATAGCGTGGCACGGGCGCGGTCTCAGGCCGATTTCCGCGCCGTGCTGGCAGAAGCCACGGCATACTTCGATCAACTGCGTTCCGAGCGTGATACCCATGCCGAGGCGCTTGCCGATATCCTTCAGCGCCTCGAGCAAGGCCCTTCGAGCCAACAACAAGCGGCAACCTGGGCGAGGACCGAAACTGAGCTTCGGCAAGACGCCGAGATACAGAAACAGGTCATTGGGGAATTTGACCGACACATCGATGCGTGTGAGGCCTTAATCGCGTGGGTGGAGGGGGAGCTCGCGCCAGTCGCGATGGTCGGCGCAGCAGCCCCCGCCGTACCATCTGCCACACGCCAACCCTTTTTGGCGTCGAAGACGAGGTGGGCGCTGGCAGTCGCGTTGGGCATCGTCGGCATTCTGGTGGCTGTCGGACTGCTTCTCCCATCCCTGAAGGAGGCACGATCGGCTTCGGGAGCGCAAGCTGTCGCAACAGCGGTCAAGCCAGTAGTGACCCAGCCCGCGCAAGCACTGTTACCCAGCGCCAAGACGCCGACCCGTGAACAAGGAGTGCCCGGCAGCGCTGCTGATTCCCTGGCGACTCCAACCTCAGCCGCCGCAACTGCTGAGCTCGCTAAAGCGGCCGAGCCTTCCCCCAGGGCCTCGGAAACGGCGACAGCGCGCCCGACGTCGACAAGGACGCCATCACCGGCGTCCACTGCGACACCCACGGCGACCCGGATGTTACAGCCCTCGCCGACGCCCACCGCCACCCGAACGTTGCAGCCCTCGCCGACGTCACTTCCCTCAACCACGGGTACGCCGGGCCGGACGCCCACCTTGCAGGTGGTCAGCCCCACTGTCAGGGTAGCTACATCGGTGCCGTCCAGAGCGTCATCGACGCCGATAAGCCCTAGCGCGGCAATCCTGCTCGAACCGCATCCCAATGAGACACTGAGTGGCAACGTGAAATTCGCGTGGCAGCCTGTCGGACCGCTTCCGTCGGGCGCCGCGTACGAAGTTGTGTGGTGGAACACAGATGAGGACTCCACTAACGCACGTGGGATCGCGGCAACGACTACAGAAACATCCCTGACTGCAAACCTGGATTATCTCTATTCGTCTGGGCAAGCCCGCAGTAAGGATTTCTACTGGACTGTGATCGTCGTCCAGACAACGCCATATGCCAGACTGACCCAACCCGCACAGAGCGGCCCGCAGCTCCTCACGTACGCCTCGTCCGCAGGAGGAGCACCATCGCCGCCTACGAATCCCTTGGACTAGTAGAGAAGGCTCGGGGCGGATTTGTTCGACGGGTCGGCTGTGAGGCGAGCAACGGCCTGAGCGACTGCTCAGTTGTATTTGTTTGGAGTGCTGAGATGCAGGAAAAAGCAACGCAGAGGAATCTGCGGCTCATGATTGTGCGATTGCTGCTAATTGCTAGTTTGATTCAGTGCGGCTCGGCCGGATTTCACTCTTCGTTGGCTGCATCGGCGGAAACCACGGGTTCGATCGAGCGCGCCTGGGAGCGCGTGGCTCAGACCGGCCAGATGGTCAGATCGTTGGCAGCGTCACTTGCCGATCCTAACCTGTCTTCGCGGCTGTTTACGATCCGGACAGCGGTGATCCGGACGGCGGAGGTGTGTATCGCAGCCGTGATGGCGGGCGTTCCTGGGAGACCAGCCCTTTGTTCGGCAACAACGGGCTAGCCTACCTGGGGGTTCAAACCATCGCGGTGTGCCCATCGGGCCAGGTGTTTGCCGGCACCTGGGGTGGCGGCGTGTATCGCGCTGAAGCTGCTTCATGGAAGCCGGTCAACGGCGGCAATGATGATCTGTATACCACGGCTCTGAACTGCGACAGCCTGGGCCGGCTTTTTGTGGGCACCGCGAGCACAGGCGTGTTCAGGTCCGTCAACGCTGGCGATTCCTGGAGCGCCGTGAACGCCGGGCTGACCAATCAAACTATCCTGACAATCCGCTCCCTGGACACCAAGGTCTTTGTCGGCACTGGAGACGGCGCTTTCAATTCCACCGACGGCGGGAACAGTTGGAATGCCTCTGCCCTTCAGGGTCAGCGGGTCTTCGATTTCGAGTTTGATCCGACAAATCCGCAGAGAGTGTGGGCCGCAACGACGACCGCAGGTGTTTTCACCAGCTGGGATGGTGGCGCAACCTGGAGCCCTGTTGGCGCCCCCCTGGAAGCCTATTCGGTTGCCCGCGATGTCGACGGCAAGCTCTACGCTGGAACCCGGTCAAACGGGGTCTACCGCTTCATCGGTGGGCAGTGGGTGTCTCAGCAGATGGCTGCTGCAAGGGTTTACTACTTGCGTTCCTTCGGCAATCTGAGGCCACGGATCGTTGCTGGAACCAACGATGGCATCTGGGCGCCACCCATGCCCCAAGTGCATGTCAGCCTACGCAACGATCCCAGGACGATGGTGTCCAACGGCGCACAGCTTACCTACTATTTTGATTACTGGGGTGACGGAGTCGGCATTGTTTCGAATGTCAACGTCACAAACATCATTCCCGCGGGCACAGTCCTCATACTGGGCTCGATCACACCGGCCGACAACAGCTCAGTGACGGGTCGCCAGGTCTCGTGGCACTTTGACAGCTTGGACCCCGACACCCATCGCGGCACCCTCTCGTACCGTGTACAGACATGTGTGGCGATTAGCGCTCAAGTTACTCCGTCCGGTGCAGGGAGCATCTCTTTGCCGCCCCCCAACTGCCCTGGCAGCAATCGGTATATACCGGGCGTCGCACTGGAAATCGCGACATCTATCAACAGCGGCCACATCTTTCGGAACTGGACCGCGACGCCAGGGAATTTCGGCGACGCAAATCTCACACACACCACGTTCATCCCCGGCAACGCCGACACAATACTGACCGCGCAGTTCGACGCCTGGACTCCAACGCCGACCAACACACCGACCGAGACGCCGACCGAGACGCCGACAAGCACGCCGACCGAGACGCCGACTAGCACGCCGACCGAGACGCCGACGTCAACCATCACGCCGACGCCAACCGATACGCCGGTAGAGGCGCCGACTAACACGCCGACGCCAACCCGAACCCCAACGCCATCCAGAACGCCGTTTCAGCCGCCATTTATAACCCGGACCGCGACACCCACCGAGACGCCGGCACCGACCGCGACACCCACCGAGACGCTGGTACCGCTCGATGCGCGCTCTGGCAGGCTGAGTGCGCCTGCCGGCATGCCGCCACTGCCGGCGGACCAGACCCAGCGAACACTGGCTCAGGAGGGCATGCTCGGCGCAATGGCCGTAATGTCAGCGAGCCCTGTCATCAACAACGGGGCGACCGTGACGTGGCAGTATGGCGGGATTCAGTACAATGCTATTTCGAATTCGACCGTCAATGGCCTTTGGATCTTCCTACCGATCATCTTGAGATGATCCACGCACAAGGCCTCCGAAACCGCACGGTCGAAACCGCACGGTCGAAACCGCACGGTCGAAACCGCACGGTCGAAACCGCACGGTCGAAACCGCACGGTCGAAACCGCACGGTCGAAACCGCACGGTCGAAACCGCACGGTCGAAACCGCACGGTCGAAACCGCACGGTCGAAACCGCACGGTCCCGGAGGCCTTTATCGCTTCGCAAGCGAATCCAGGTTACTTAACCCCGTCGAGCCCCAACTGCTGCCGGCGATAGAGCTCATCCGGACGGGTGTGGATGCGCGCCACGTCGTGCTCCGACATGAAGCGCGGCCCGCCCGCGGCAAATGTGCCTAACAGGATGCGTGCGGCCTTGACCGCCATTGCCGTGACGTCGAGCACATGCTGCGGACTCTTGCCCAGCACGATCAGGCCGTGGTTCTGGATCAGGATCACCTTGGGCTGTTCGCCGTACTGATCCATGTAGCGCTGGACGCGTGCCCACACCTCGACCGCCAACGGCACGCCCGGATCGGTGTAGCGAACCAACACCGGCGCCGGCCCGCACAGCACGATCTCATCCGGGAAGAGCCGGCCTGCGTACGCCTGCTCGAAGCCCACGGAGCAGGTGAGCATGTTCACCGCGGTGGCGTGCGTGTGGCCGATGAAGTTGATCCCCGGTAACTGTAGACATAACGCGTGCAGCAGCGTCTCCACGGAAGGATGGCCAGGCGCCGCCCCATCCACCTTGGCGGCAGCCAACCCCGCCTTCACGTCGGCATCTGTAAGGTTTTCACGCTTGACCAGGCCGAGGGCGCGGTCGAATGACACCTCCACGAACCCAGCGGCTGTGATGGTGCGCAGCTCGGTGCCGCTGGCCTTCACCCAGAAGGTCGCGTCGTCGACCCGGGCCGAGGTGTTGCCCTCTCCCAGGATCACATAATCCAGCTCCGGCCGCCCGAGGGTGTTCGACAGGGCGACCAGTTGCTCCAAAACGGTTTGCTCGGACATATTTGCTAATCCTCTTCCGCCAGCTTGAATGCTTTCTTGAGATCCGGCGATCTCCGCCTCCCCGATGGGCACGTGGCTGCCGATCAGCGCGGTGTCCAGCAGCGACCGCGCGCTGAACTCGGCCACTTCCAGGCGGTCGAATGCCTTCAGAATGCTGGATGCCGTCGTCATCACCGCGTCATTTTGGATGAGCAGTACCGGCGTGGCCTCAGACAGTGCATCCGCCACGCGCTGCGGCTCGCGGAACTGGGTCCCATAGGGGATCACCGGGATGTCACGCAGCAAGATGAACGATTCGGGGATGGTGCAGGTGTCGAATCGCTGCTCGCTGATCGCGTACGCGGTGGCGTGGGGTGACTGGGCCGTGATGATGCAGTTGATATCAGGATGGCTCCGGTAGATCGCGTCGTGCAGTCTCACCGACCGGCTGGGCAGCTTGCCCGCCTCCCGCTTGCCCTCCCGGATCAGCACCAGGTCGTCAATCTCCACACTCCCGCGATCGCAGCCAGTGGGGGTGATCAGGAAGCTGCGGTCGTCCAGGCGCGCCGACACAACGCCCTCCGTGCTGATCATCAGGTAGCGATCCACCGCCCGATGCACGATCTCCGCGATTTCCTGGCGCAGCTCACGCTCCCGGCTGGAGAAGACCTCGTGCCGGAACTCGGGCAGCAGGTTGTACTGCACGTCGAACGGCAGGAGCTGCTCCTCGGTCAAGGTGCTGATCTTGCCCAGGCCCAAAGCCTTCATCTGCGTGCGCGCGCAGAAGTCCAACGTCTCCAGCCGGTGAAACGCAGTCAACAGGATCTGGTCCACCGGTGGCGATGCCGTGATTTTCCAGGAGGACGACGTTGTAGCCCTTGGCGAACGTGTCGGCGATGCTCTCGCCCAACGCCTCGCTGCCTGGCAGGGCGTACGGCGCGTACCCCACCAGGCCGCACACTCGCCGCGCCTGCGGTATGATGTCGGTCTTAGGAGTTTCGCGCACGATGCTGAACGAGACCAGCGCGGGCGGGTGCGCGTGAACAACGCCGCGCAGGTCAGGCCGTTGGCTGTAAATCGCCCGATGGAACGGAAACTCGGACGACGGGCTGTGTGGGCCGATGATACTGCCGTCGGGCCTAACGCAGATAATGTCCTGGGGGTTCAACTTGCCCTTGTCGACGCCGGCCGGAGTAATCCAGATGCTATCGTCGTCGTCCCGGATCGAAAGGTTGCCGCCTGACAGCGTGGTCATCCCGTTGCGGTAGATCCGGTTCATGATAGCGACCAGTTGGTCGCGCGGGTGAAGTAATTGAAAGCGCATAAGAGTCCTTTTCGTGAACCGGCGATCGAAGTCGCCCTCTGACACGCCAAGGGGGCTGAGACGCACTCGAAGACGCAACCCGAACCCACTTCAGCGGGATTACCATAGCCCCGGCACCAGCGCCCGTCGCTCAGACGGATAATCCGGGAAGTGCTCCCGGTACCAGCGGTGATTGA
This sequence comes from uncultured Chloroflexia bacterium, assembly GCA_963774265.1. GTDB lineage: Bacteria > Chloroflexota > Anaerolineae > CG2-30-64-16 > CG2-30-64-16 > JALOOB01. The sequence goes on from CAVZDU010000003.1 coordinate 267,183, forward strand.
AGTACGCCCGGGGTGCAAGATTGGCAATGGTCCAAACGGCGAAGGCCAGGCCGGCCGGCGACCAGGTTGCCAGCGCCCAACCGCACCATTCGACAATCTCACCCAGGTAGTTGGGGCAGGAAACGAACCGGTAAAGCCCACCGAATGGGATGCGGTAGGAGGCTTCTCCCTCCTTGCGTAGGCTGCGTAGATTGCGGTCGGCCCAGCGGTTGATTGTGTATCCGACAGCAACCAACACCATGCCGGCAACGAATCGAACATCGGTTAGCCAACTTGCCGGGTAGCCACCGGAGAGTGTGAACAGATAATAGCCGTTGAGCCAGGCGTTCATGAGGTTGAAGCCCGCGCCCATCGCGACCACAGCCACCGGCATGCGCTTGCCCGAGGTCCGCAATTCCAGTGGATAGATGAACGCCCGATGGACGTAATGAGCTTCCCACACGAGAAGAAAAACCCACGCCGTTGAGGTTCCGCGGTGTGTGCCGAGTACAAAGCACAGCGCGAACATCAATGCTGAAGGCGCCTCCATCAAGATCCAGCCGACGCGATTCGTCAGGGACGGCCCCCAGCCCCGTCGGCTGTGCCGCCCGTACGGGGCTGCGATGAAAAACAGGCTTACGAAAACCCCAACCGCCAGAACAATCCAGGCGATGATGATTGCATTAAAGACGAGGTTGCTGATCACGTCGGATGGTGCTCCTCAAACCAGTGCCAGGTATCCGTCATCGTGTCGCGCAATGGTCGCGGTTGATGGCCTAACTCCCGCTCTGCCAGCGCATGGCTGATATGCCGGTTGCCCCGCAGCGGCCGCAATCCCGAACCGGTCAGCAGGGCGCGCTGACCGGCCAAGGCACACCAGGACGTCACAAGCGGCGCAGCCAGCCGGGCCAGCCACATGGGACATATCCAGCGGGGCACCCGGGCGCCGTTGATCTCATGCGCGAGGGCGGCGAGCTCTCGCAGTGACGCCCAGCGGCCTCCCAGTATGTATCGCCGGCCGGCCGGAGAGCGCTCCTCGGCGCGAATCGCAGACGTGGCTACGTCGCGAACGTCCACCCAGTTGAATCCGCCCTCGACCAGCGCAGGCAAGCGACCGCCGCACAACGCCAACAAGCCCGCATTGCAGGGGGTCAACCTGTAATCATGCGGCCCGATGACGGCCGTCGGGTTGAGGACAATGGCATCCAGGCCCTCAGCCAGCGCTTGCCGCACGATGGCTTCGCCAGCGGATTTGGAGCGGGCATAGAGTGTACCAGTACGCGAATCGACCAACGGGCGCTGTTCATCCACCGGCACATCGAGCGGCGTCTCGACAAGCGCCTCGATGGAGCTGAAATGCACCAGGCGACGGACGCGGTTGGCCCTGCACGCCTCCACTACGTTACGCGTACCTTCCACATTGATCGCATGGAGACGAGGCCAGTCGCCTGATTCGATGGTGACGTAGCCCGCACAGTGATAGACCACATCGGCGTCCTCGAAAGCATGCCGCAGCGATGCAGCATCCCGAACGTCGCCCGCACGGGTCTCTACGTCCATCCCGACCAGCCCGCGTCGATCCTCGTGCACCAACGCGGCCACGGTGCGCCCCTGCGCCAGCAGGCCACGCACCAGGTTGGCGCCCAGGTGACCCGAGGCGCCCGTAACGATGGTGGTTCTCAAACCCGTCGAACTCACCTGGCGGCCTGGCGTTTGGACTGCACTTGCGACTCGTATGCCTTGATCTCGGCCATGAACGCGCTGTCGAGCGGCAGATCGTGCTGTAAGCAGAAATAGTCCCACGCTGCGCCCCAGGGCAACCCCTTCAGCGCTTCAAGTAAAGCCAGCCGATTCGTGTAGTCGCCATCGCGTTCCAGGCTGACCAGTTGGCCGAACGGCTCAAGCAGCGCCATGAGCAGCGCGCGCTGCATCGTCGCGCGTTCCGATGACCCACGCGGCCACCCGGTTGATGCTGGCATCGAAATAGTCCAGGCCAATATGCACCCGGTCCAGGAAGTCGCCGCGCACCAACTCCTGGCCAATTGCCTGGAGATCGTCGCTGAGTGTCACCACGTGGTCGCTGTCCCAGCGGACGCCGCGGCTGACGTGCAGCAACATCTCATCCACGAACGCCAGCACCGCGGACAGCTTGTCGGCGATCGTTTCGGTGGGATGGTAATGGCCGCTGTCCAGGGTCACCAGGGTCTTATTCGTGATAGCATAACCCAGGTAGAATTCGTGCGAGCCGACGACGTAGCTCTCCGAGCCGATGCCGAACAGCTTGCCCTCGACCGCGTCCAGATTGTAGCGCCGGTCCACAGGGTGTGCCAGCACCTTGTCAAGCGAGTCTTTCAGGAGCTGTCGCGGTGTCTTGCGGTCGGCCGGGGTGTCCTTGATGCCATCCGGGATCCAGATGTTGGTCACGCAGGGCGTGCCGAGCTCACGGCCGAACGACTCGCCGATGACGCGGCAGGCGATGCAGTGGTCGATCCAAAACGCGCGAATCCCTTCATCGTAGCTGGCCAGGGTGAGCCCGCTGTCGGCCTTCGGGTGAGAAAAGAGGGTCGGGTTGAAATCCAGCCCATGCCCACGCTCCTTTGCCCAGGCCGTCCAGCCCGCAAAGTGTTCTGGACGCAACGCATCCCGCTCCACCTTGACCCCGTCCGTTTCCGCGTAGATTGCGTGCAGGGCCAACCGGTGCTTGCCCGGAATCAGGCTGTAAGCCCTGTCCAGGTCTCCCCGCAACTCCTGCGCGTTGCGCGCCTTGCCGGGATAGTTGCCCGTGGTTGCGATCCCGCCGGTCAGTTCGCCGCCGGGGTTCTCGAAGCCGCCCACGTCATCGCCCTGCCAGCAGTGCAGGCTGATGGGGATCGCCGCCAACCTCTTCAGGGCCGCCTCGACATTGACGTCGAGCGCAGCGTAGCGTTCGCGCGCCAGCTCGTAGGCCTCACAAATCTGCCTCTCGGTCGCGTGGTTACTCATGCCTCTCTCCCATCGGTGAATCGTGCCCAGGTATGGATCGTTTTGTCCCTATTCGGTGAAGCTGCGCAGGGTTAGCCGCGTAGGTGCATCATACCACGGGCAACCCAGCCGCCATCATCTCCTTCAAACGCGCGTACGCTTCGTCCCAGCCGCTTCGCGGCCCCGGCTCGAATGTCAGCACATCGAACGAATCAGCTACGACCTGGCGCGCCTCAGCGTAGGATCCCAGGAGCCCCAGGGCGACCGCCTGCACCAGGATGTTGCCCGCAGCCGTGGCTTCGACCGGGCCGGTGACGACCGTGTGGCCGGTGGCGTCGGCCGTGAAGCGCGAGAGCAGCCGGCTTTGCGTGCCGCCGCCGACAATGTGGATCGGCTCCAGCCGGCGGCCCAGCATCTCCTCCAGCCGCTCCAGGACCAGCCGGTACTTGAGCGCAATCCCTTCGAGGATGCAGCGGACCAGCGCCCCTTTCTCATCCGGCACGGGCTGGCCGGTGCGCCGGCAAAATGCCCGAATGCGCTCCGGCATGTCGCCCGGCTTGCAGAAATCGACGTCATCGACGTCGATCACGCAGCAAGAACGGACTCGCGCCGGCGGCCATCTCGGTCCATTCGGCATAGGAACGCGCCTCTCCCTGGCCGGCCCACGTGCGCCGGCACTCCTGCAGCAGCCACAGCCCGATGATGTTCTTGCAGAAACGGAAGCTGCCGCCTGCGCCTCCTTCGTTGGTGAAGTCGTAGGCCAGGCTCTGTGGGGTGATCACCGGTTCAGGGAGCTCGGCGCCCATAACCGACCATGTGCCCGAGCTGATCCAGGCGAAATCCGACCCTCTCGCAGGCACCGCGGCCACGGCCGACCCGGTGTCGTGGCATGCCGGCGCGATCACGGGTATGGGGCCGGTCGCCTGTCTCCTCTGCCACGGAGGGCTGCAACGGACCGAGCACCGTTCCCGCGGGGACGACCAGGGGGAAGATGTCGACGGGGATCTCCATGGCGTCCAGCAGCGGCCTGGCCCAAGCCTCGCGTCGCGGGTCGTAGCATTGCGTCGTGGTGGCGATGCTGAACTCGCAGACAGGCTGGCCGGTCAGCCAATAGGTGAACAGGTTCGGCATGGGAAGCAGTGTTGCAGCTGCCTCCAGTTCCGGCGCGCGGCTCAGGGCCATTGCCAATAGCTGGTAGAGCGAGTTGATCTGCAGGAACTGGATGCCGGTCTGCTCGAAGATTTGGGCCCGCGGCAGCCGCCGGAACGCCTCCGCCAGCATGCCATCGGTGCGGCCGTCCCGGTAGTGGTACGGGTTGCCGATCAGGCGGCCGTCCCGGTTCAGCAAGGCCGAAATCGACTCCCCAGGTGTCCACGCCGATGCCCGCCAGCGGCCCTTCCTGGCTGGCAGAGGCGATGCCCTGCTTGATCTCACCCCAGAGCCGCAGCACATCCCAGTGCAAGCTGACTGCGACCGTCCCTGCCCGGCACGGCGGACCGGGCCGTTGGGGAAGCGATGCACTTCCGACAGGCCGAGCCGCCCGTCCGTCGAACCGGCCGAGGATCGCGCGTCCACTCTCCGCGCCGAGATCAAGGGCCACGATGTTGGCCGTACGTCCCCGTGTCTCGTGTGAGAGCCTCTCCGCGTCTCCGCGTCATGCATCGCCGTCACTCACGCCATCAGCAAGTGCGGCTTCTCCACCAACTGCACCACTCGCTGCAGGAAGCGCGCGGCCGGGCCGCCGTCCACCAGGCGATGATCGAAGGTCAGGCTGAGCCAGACGCATCTGCCGCGGCTCGACGTGATCGCCGATCCAGACCGGCTGCGTCTTGATGCGCCCCACGCCCAGGATGGCGCACTCCGGCAGGTTGATGATCGGCGTGAACGCGTCGATGCCGAACATGCCCAGGTTGGTCAGCGTGAAGGTGCTGCCGGTCAGCTCATCGGGCGTGCATCGGCCGCTTCGGGCGCGCTCGGCCAGCGCGGCTGTCTCTGCGGCCAGCTGCGCCAGCCCCTTGCGGTCGACCTCTCGCACCACCGGCACCAGCAGCCCGCGTTCGGTGTCCACCGCCAGGCCGATGTCGATCTGCGGCCAGATCTTGATCGCGTCATCGTCCAGCGACGCGTTGAGCGTGGGTGCTCGGCCAGCGCCTTGGCCAGGATGGTCAGGAAGAGGTCGTTGTACGATACGGCGACCCCGTCGGCGGCCAACTGCCGGCGCAGCCCCACCAGCGCGGTCGCGTCGACCTCGGCCGTCAGCGTCACCGGCGCGGTCTCGGCTGTGGCTCGCGGCCATGCGCTCGGCGATGAGCCCGCGGATACCCGTGAGCGGGATGCTCTAGCAGGCCGGACGCCGGACTGTCGGTCGCTGGCGCCGCCGAGCCCTCTGGCTCACCGCCCGTTCGACATCTTCCTTCGTAATCTGCCCGCGCGGTCCGCGAACCCGCCAGGGTGCGCCAGTCGAGCCCCGCATCTTCGGCCATGCGCCGTGCGACCGGTGTAGGGGAAACCCCTTGCGGCCGTCGGTCGCCTTCTGACGCCGGTGGCGGCGTAGGGGCGGTCCCTTGCAGTCGCCTTTCCCCCGTGTACGCCCCCACATCGCGCTCGACGATCGCGCCCTCTGGCCCGGTGGCCCTCACCTTGTCCAGCGGCACTCCTTCGCTCTCGGCCAGGCGTCGGGCGCGCGGCGAGACAAAGACGCGCTGGGGAAGGGCAGACGATGCAGGCTCTTCGATGGTCGCGATCGCGGTCAGCACCTTCACCTCGTCGCCCGCGCCAGCGCGTCACCCCAGCGCAGCACGCCGCTCGCGGGCGCTTCCACGTCCAGCGTCGCCTTGTCGGTCTCGACGGCGAACAGCGGCTCGCCCTGCTGCACTGCGTCACCTTCGCTCTTGTACCAACTCACCAGTGTGAGCGTATCAACCGTTTGCCCCAAGGGGGGAACCAGCACTTCGGTCGCCACGGGGAGATTTCGCACTAGTCATGGGGCACCTCTCAAAACAACGCCTTGACCGCGGCGACCACCCGCTCGACGCTGGGCACGTAGAACTGCTCCATGACCGGCGCGAAGGGCGGCGGCACGTCGGGCGCGGAGACGCGCTTGATCGGCGCGTCCAGCCAGAAGAACGCCTCCTCGGCGACGATGGCCGCCAGCTCGCCGGCCCAGCCGCCGGTGAGGTTGTCCTCCTCGACGATCACCAGCCGGCCGGTCTTGCGCACCGACTCCAGGATCAGCTCCTTGTCGAGCGGCACCAGCGTGCGCGGGTCGATCACCTCGGCCTCGATGCCCTCCTTGGCCAGCTCCTCGGCCGCGGCCAGGGCCCGGTACATCGTCAGCAGCTTGCCGACGATGGTCACATCCTTGCCCTCCCGCCGGATGATGCCCTTGCCGATGGGCACCAGGTAGTCCTCGTCCGGCACCTCGCCCACCGGGCTGAGCGCGCCCTTCTCGGTGCGCGGTCCCTTGCTGCCGTAGAGCAGCTTGTGCTCGAAGACGAGGACCGGGTTGTCGTCGCGCACGGCGCTCTTGAGCAGCCCCTTGGCGTCGTAGGCGGTGGCCGGCGCGACCACCTTCAAGCCCGGGGACGTGGCAGAAGAACGCCTCCAGGCTCTGCGCGTGCTGCGCGCCGCGGGCCGTGGCGCCCACCGGCGCGCGCATCACCATCGGCACCTTCGACCGTGCCGCCCGACATGTAGGTCATCTTGGCGGCCTTGTTGACGAGCTGGTCCATCGCCAGGAACAGGAAGTCGCCGTACTGCACGTCGGCGATGGGCCGCAGCCCGGCCATCGCCGCGCCGACCGCGACGCCGGCCAGCCCCAGCTCGGAGATCGGGGTGTCGAGGATGCGCTCGTGGCCGAACTCGTCCGAGAGGCCCAGGGTGACGGTGAACGCGCCGCCGAAGCCGCCGGGGATGCCGATGTCCTCGCCGATGCAGAAGACGCGCGGATCGCGCCGCATCTCTTCGCGGATGCCCTGGCGCATCGCCTCGGCAATGCTCATCTGGGTCATCGGACACCTCCGACGGCTGCCGCAGCGATCGGCACTGGGCCCTTCGCCGTAGAACACATCTTCCAGCGCCTCTTCCGGCGCCGGCGAGGGGCTGCTCTCGGCGAAGGCGACGGCGTCGTCGATGGCCTCGGCGACTTCCTTCTCGATCTGCGCCAGGGACTCATCGGTCGCGAGGCCGGCGGCCATCAGATGGGCCGCCATGCGCTGGATGCGGATCGCGGCCGGCCCACTCCTGCTTCCTCCTCCTTGGTCCGGTAGGTGCGCGGGTCGCTGCGCGAGTGGCCGCACAGCCGATAGGTCTTGCACTCGAGCAGGGTCGGCCCGCCGCCCGCGCGCGCCCGGTCGATGGCCCGGCCCGCCGCCTCGTAGCACGGCCAGCACATCCATGCCGTCCACGATCTCGCCGGGCATGCCGTAGCGCCGCAGCGCGGTCCGCGATATTCCGGATCTTGAACGTCACGCCGACCGGGGTCGAGGCGGCGTAGAGGTTGTTCTCGCAGACGAACAGCGCGGGCAGGTCCCAGATGGCGGCCATGTTGAGCGCCCTCGTGGAACGCGCCTTCGTTGGTCGCGCCGTCACCCAAGAAAGCAGACGGCCACGCTGCCCGTCGCCCAGCCGCTTGCACGCCAGCGCCAGCGCCCGTGGCCAGCGGAATGTTGCCGCCGACGATCGCGATGGCGGGGATCATGCCGACGCTCATGTCGCCGACGTGCATCGAGCCGCCCTTGCCCTTGCAGCAGCCGGTGCGCTTGGCGAACAGCTCGGCCATGATCGAGCGGAGGCTACGCCCTTGGCGATGGCGTGGCCGTGCGGCCGGTGCGTGCTGGTGACGTAGTCGCTGTCGCTCAGGTGCGCGCACACGCCCGACCGCGACCGCCTCCTGGCCGATGTAGAGGTGCAGGGTGGAAGGAATCTTGCCCTGCATGAACAGGTAGTTGCAGCGCTCCTCGAACCGCCGGATGGTCAGCATCTGGCGGTACATGTTCAGTTGGAGGGCGCTTTCAGGCCGAGAATCCTGCATGTGATACAGCCTCCCGATGCTATGTCTATGCCTTGTCCGGCGCTGCCGAAAAGGCGCATCATCTCTTCGACCACGACTTGCATTGCCACGCGACCCGCGGCAGCACGTCGGTGGCGAAGCCGGAGCCAATGACATCGTACGGGTTGTAGGCATCGCCTGCGGCGACCGCGGCGCTGCCGCAGCGCCTCGAAGTACGCTCGCTTGATGACGCTGCCCACGTTGATCTTGCGGATGCCGAGACGGGCAGCCTCGGCCAGATCGGCGCGATGCACCGATGTCGCACCGTGCAGCACCAGCGGCACCGGCACCGCCGCTTTCAGCGCCGCGAGGCGGGCCAGATCGAGCCGGACCTGACCGCGGCCGTGCAGGTGCACCTGGCCGATGTTGACGGCTAACGCGTCGATGCCCGTGCGCTCCACGAAGGTCCGCGCCGCGTGCGGGTCGGTGAGGTGGCGGTCATCCGGCACGGCAGACAGGTCACCACTGATGCCCGGCAGCGAGACCATCTCCGCCTCGACCGCGACCCCAGCGGGATGGGCCCGTGCCACCGCCTGGCATACGGCGTCCGTCTGCTCCGCCAGGCTCATCGCTTCGTCGCTGAACATCGTCATGTTGAAACCCAGCTTGATGGACTCGAACACCCAATCGAGGTGCGGCGACTCGTTGAACAGGAAGCAGCAGGGCACCGACAGATCGCGACAGACCGCGAGCCCCATCGCCGCATACGGCGCGAGGCGGTCGCGTACGATACGTTCGGGGTGCGGGATGTAGATGCCGCTGAAGCCCAGGATCACCGGTGAGCGCGTCGCCTCGGCTGCGTCGGCCACGGCCAGCAGACTTTCCAGGTTCCAGCTTTCGAAGTAGCCGACGGCATAGCCCTTGCGTTCGGCGTCGGCCATCAGAGTCGTGAAAGGAAACGAGTGACATGAGTTCCTTTCGCGATGGGAACGTGATGCGTGAGCGGATGGGTCACGCGACGCATGTGTCGTTTTCGCGGCCTCACGGCAATCAGGTCGGGGCCAACGGGTCGCCGGAGTGTAAACTGACGCCCCGACACCATGGGCCGCCGTCTGTGCGTGGCCGTCCGCGGGTCGCACAGAGTTCAGCCGCAAGGCGCCCTGCCCGGTCGCCACGGTGCACGTGCTCCGGCCGATGGCGAGCACGGTGCCGGGCGCTGTGGTGGGCGCCGCCGCCGCCAGTTCGGCGGCCAGGACGTAGACGCGCTGCCCGACTGTATCGAAGTAGCACTGGCCCGGCGACGTGCTGATCCATCGGCGCAGCTGCACGGCCGGACGAGACCAGTCGAGCCGAAAGTCCGCCTCGGTCACGGACGAAAAGTAGGAAACACCTGCGCTCTCCCTGGGGTGTCGGGCGCAGCCGCCCCGCCTCGGCGTCCGCGATCAGCCGGCCAACCAGCGGCACGCTGCGGACCATGACCCGGTCGTACAGGCTCGCCACCGAGTCGTCGCGGCGGGTGCGGACGCGCACCTGGTAGAGGATGTCACCGGTGTCCAGGCCGTTGGCTCATCACGTGGACGGTCAGTCCGGCCCAGGCGTTCGTCGTGGCGAAGCGCCCAGAAGAGCGGATGCTTGCCCCGGTAGGCCGGCAGCAGCGACGCGTGGAAGTTGGCCGCCAGCAGACGCGGGACCTTCAGACTCTCCTCCTTCAGCAGGTTGAGGTAGCCGACGGCCAGGAATAGGTCGGGTCGGAGGCCAGCCAGCGTTCGGATGAACTCAGGTCGGTTCGGGTCGAGCAGGCTCGAACGCGGGGATCCCGTGCTCGCGCGCGTATTCGACGAAATGCGGCGCGCCCGCTTGCGTTCGTGTGTTGGTCGAGGTGCGGCGTGCAGGCGGCACGTCGACCACCGCGACCGTGATCGCAGGCCACCTCCTGCAGCGCCGCGAAGTGCACGGTTGCTGAAGACGCTGTCCGAGCTCCCGAAGAAGACCGCTCGCACCGTCATCTCACCCGCGACTCCTCCCCTCGGGGAAGTGGCTCGACCTTGAACGCTGCTGCGCGCTCCTGCAGCGGCACCTCGATCGCCATCCGCTCGATGCTGGAGCCGAGCTGCACGCCGTGACAGCCGGTGTGGTCGAGCATGTACTGCCCGTCCTCCGGGTTCACCAGCGCGGCGCCGTGGGCCAGCAGGATCGCGTCGGGCTTGATCTTCAACGCGATGTCGTAGTTGGCCTGCGTGCGCGCGGCCATGTCCTCCAGCGAGCTGCTGGCGGCGTAGCCGGTCGAGCCACCGCGCGTGATGCCGGCGTGGAAGATGAAGATGTCGGGCGGCAGCCTCTTCATCAGCCGCTCCGTGTCCTCCTCGATTGAACGCGTAGCCGATGGTCAGCAGGTCCAGCTCGCGGGCGATGTTCAGCATGTCGATTTCGTGCTGGTAGCCCAGGCCGGTGCCTTCCAGCGTCCTGCGGAATTCGCCGTCGAACCAGGCCACGGTCGGGAAGTTGTGTACGCCCGAGAAGCCGACGTGCCGGATGTCTTCCAGAAACAGCCGCATGTCGCGCAGGACGTCCACGCCGTTCAGGCCGGCGACCACCGGGCGTCTCCTTGACCTGGGGCAGCACCTCGCGCTTGCCCATCTGGTAGACCATCTCGTTGGCGTCGGCCATCGGCAGCATGCCGGCCAGCGACCCGTAGCCCTGCATGCGGAAGTAGCCGGTGTTGTAGACACCCAGGATGTCCACGCCGCCGCGTTCGATGAACTTCGCGGCGATGCCGTTGCCCGCCCCGGTCATGACGAGGGGCTTGCCACGCTTGATTTCTGCCCACAGCCGGTCGAGGAATTCCTGACGGGTGTATCGCTTTGCCATGGCGGCGCTCCCTATTCCTTTGCCTGCGCGTGGATCAGGTCGATCAGCATGTTGGCGGCCTCGATCGCAAACGCCGGATCCTCGATGTGCGTGTCGCGCTCCACGATCCGGATGTTCTTGGGCAGGCCGGCCTTCAGCTCGGCGACGAACGCCGCGTCGGCCTCGGGATCGTAGAAACCCATGCCCTTCGACGGCATAGGAGTCGTAGCCGGCGGTGGGGATCATGAAGACGGCGTCCTGCTCGGTGTACTGCAGACGTCGTGCAACCTCCTTGCCCACCTCGGCCATCTCTTCCCGGTTCAGCCGCACGTCGGTGATCTTCGGGCTGTGGCGGATCAGGGTGCGGGTGTTGAACGGCGGCGGGACGGTCTCGGGCTCGTTGAAGACCAACACCTCGATCGCACCGGGACAGATCACCTGGGGCAGGCCCAGCTTCCCGGCCGTCGTCAGCCGCTCCGGGCCGCCGGCGAGCAGCGCGTGGTGCATCTCGTTGGAGACCTCGATGGTCGAGTAGTCCAGCACCGCGCCGATGATCCCTTCCTTCATCATCTGCTCCATCGCCCGGCCACCGGGGCCGATGGCGTGGAAGACGATCGTCTCGAAGCCGGCTTCCTCCAGCACCCTGATGGCCCTCATCGCGCCCTGGGTGGTGATGCCCACCGTGGTGACCGCCACCAGCGGCTTGTCCTCGCGTTCGAGCCGGACGTCCACCTGGGCCATGCCGCAGACCGCGCCGGCCGCGTTGGCCAGGATCTTCCGCGTGACCGGGTTCAGGCCCATGATGTCGGTCACCGAGAACATCATGGTGATGTCCTTGATGTCGACCCAGGGCGCCACGTTGCCGGAGGCCATGGTGGACACCATCACCTTGGGAAAACCGTAGGGCAGGGCGCGCATGACCGCGGTGCTGAGCGTCGTGCCCTGCGTGCCGCCCACTGAGACGATGCCATGCACCTTACCCTCGGCTGCCAGCTTGGTCACGATCGCGGCCGCGCCGTCGGCCATCACCGGCGCGGCCACCTCGCGGTCCGGGTGCTCCAGGATCTTCGCCAGCGACATGCCCCCGGCCTCGGCGACCTCCTCGCGGGTGATGTCGGCCGGGGTGGTGGCGCGCCGACCACGCCGGTGTCTACGAGCAGGGCCGCGTCTCCGAACCTGGCGATCTGCTCGCGCAAATAGGCAGCTTCGACGCCTTTGGTGTCGAGGGTTGCCAGAACGACGATGGTCTTGCCACTCATAGTGAACGCCTCCTTCAAGAGGTCAAGCGTCAGCGGTCAGGGATCAGCGTCCCGGTTCCCGGTATCTGCGCTCCTTGCTTTTCCGTCGACTCGCTCAAATCCCCTTGTCCGCAAACTTCGGATGGAACTGCTCGCCGGAGAAGCCCCAGCGCGTCACCGGCCGCTTGCGCAGGCCCCAGGTCTTCAGCGCGGCCATCAGTTCGGGCTTGTCCTGCGCGGCGACGTCCAGCGGGATGCCGGCCATGGCCGCGTCGATCGCCTGGCGGAACGCCATCGCGCCGGCGGTGTAGCCCATCGGATGGCCCAGCATGCCGCCGCCCGCCATGAAGATCATGTCCGGGCCGTTCTCTTCCAGCATCGGCGGCACCGCGCCGGGGTAGATGCCCGCGCCCGGCATGGGGAAGATCGGCTTGATGTGGTAGAACGGCGCGTGCAGCGTCTGCGAGGTGCGCAGACACTCCTCCGGTGGATGCCACCGGGATGCTCGACCAGATGCTCGGCGTGAGCATCATGTCCGCGCCGCACAGGCGGCAGATCTTGGCCAGCACCGGGAAGTTCATCGTCGGCAGCAGCGCCAGCAGGTGCGACACGTGCAGCAGGATCGGCGCAGTGATCTTCGGGTCCTCGGCCAGCACGCGCAGGATGGACGGCCCGGCCGAGTAGGCCAGCAGCAGGCCGGTCGCGCCCATCTCGCACGCCTTGCGCGCCTTCTCCTGGATGCGATCCACCTCGTCGGTGATGCTGACCATGTAGAGCGTCTTGTGGCCGGTCTCTCGCTCGGCCTTCTTGCAGCGCCTTCAGCACCGCCTCCAGCCGCGCCTCGAAGGGGCAGTTGGCCAGCTCGGTGCACATCTCGTCGTCCTTGCACAGGTCGGCGCCGCCCAGCGCGCTCTGGTAGACCTGGTTGGCGGTCTCCTCGGGCGTCATGCCCATCTTCGGCTTGATGATCTGCAGCGTCAGCGGCCGGTCGGGGACGCCCAGGATCTTGCCGCACGCCGGGGATGCCGAACTTCGGCCCCTCGAACTTCTTCGCCAGCTTCTCGGGGATGTAGATGTCCAGCAGCCGCATCTTGGTCGGGAAGGCGAAGCAGTTGCCGGCGATCGAGAGCAGCAGCATCGGCACGTTGACGTTGACATCCCACGCCGCGGTGGGGAAGCCGAGCTGGATGATCGCCTTCTTGGTGCCCTTGGGCGCGGGGATCTCGTAGTAGCCGAGCACCTTGCTCATCAGCCGCTCGCGCACCTCCGGCGTCAGCTCCTTGACGTCCATCCAGCTCGAGGTCGAGCCTTCGGCCGCCAGCCGCTCCACCTGGCCCAGGTGATCGATGAAGTCCTGGTCTTCCAGCGTGTCCTCGATGTAGTAGGTGCCGACGATGAAGTCATCGCTGGGGATGCAGCTTTCCCACATGTAGTTGAACATGTGCGGGTCGTAGAGATGTTTGGACATTGTGTCTCCTAGGGATTCCGTTGGTATTCGTACCCATCTGATTGCAAACGCCGACCTGATACGCTGACTCCTACCCCAGCAACGCCTCGCGCAGCATCGCACTCGCGTCCATCGCGTCGCCGCCCGCGATCACCTGGGCGATGCGGTCGCGGCCGATCTTGTCGAGCAGGCCGTGCAGCCCCTGGATCCAGTTGATGCTTTCGGTGGCGGCGCGGATGCCGTTCTCGCGGTAGGGGAAGATGTCGAGCGCATACCAGCCGGTGTAGTTCAGCCGGTCCAGCCAGTAGAGCAGCTCCAGCATCTCGATGGTGTGCACCGAGCCGACGGTCATGTCGTCGTCCCACAGCCGCCAGTTGTCGTTGAAGTGCATGTAGAACAGCTTGTTGCCGAAGTAGTGCAGCAGCGCGGCCGACTCGGCGACGTTCTCGTAGGCCATCAGCGCTGTGGCCGATGTCGATCATCGCGCCGACGTTGGGCTGGTTGACCTTCTCGATCAGCAACAAGCGTCTTGCCGACGGTCGCGATGAAGCAGTGGGTGCGCGGCTCCTTCGGCTTGTACTCCAGCACCAGCTTGACGTCGGGCACGTGCTCGGCGCACTCGATCGTGCCCTCGATGATGCGATCCCAGGCGGCCTGGTAGTCGGCCTGGAACGGGTAGTCGTAGCCGTCCTGCCCGAACCAGAGATCCACCACCTCGCAGTCGAGCTGCCTGGCCCATTCCATCGATTTCTTGACTTCCTGGATCGCCGTCGCGGCGGATCTTGCGGATCGTTGGCTGCGAAGGAGCCCCAGCCCCACTTGCCCGACGCCCAGATGTCGGGCGTGACGCAGGTCACCTCGAAGCCGGCGTCCGCCACCTGGCGGCGGATCTGCTCGACGTTGCCGTCGTTGACGTGCCACATGCCGACCACTTCCACGCCGGTGAGACCGGGCACCTGGGTCGCGGCCGCGATGAGTTGGTCGGTCGTCAGCCGCTCGCCGTAGCCGGAAAGCACGTAGCGGTCGGCGCAGGCGTTGAAGGTGTTGATGTTGGCGGAGAAACGGAGTGGTTCGGACATGGAGCCTCCTGACGGATTGAAGATTGAAGATTGCAGGTTGCAGACGGTGTCAAATTAGCAGCCCATACGGCTCCTCGATCAGATCGACCACGCGGTCCAGGAACTGCGCGGCCAGCGCGGCATCAAACACGCGGGGGTCGCATGATAGCGTGAGAAAGGCCGTGTGCCGCACCGTCAGGCGACCATCCACCGCGGCCGGCCGCTCTGCGATTCGTCCGATCGCGAGGACGGCAGATTGGGACGGGTTGAGGACGGCCTGGAAGCTGTCGATCCGGAATGTGCCCAGGTCCACGAGGGCTAAGGTTACAGGTTGCGGACTGCAGGTCGTGAGCGTTTCCTGCCGTGCCTTCTCGACCAGCGCCGCCCGCTCGGACGCGATCTGCGACAACGGCTTGCGGTCGGCATCCCGGAGGACCAGCGCGACCGGCCCTGTATCTGTGATGGTCGCGATCCCGATGTCGACCTGCGCACGCAGCCCGACGCGGCCGTCCTCCCAAAGCGCATTAGCGCGCGGATCTGGGCCAGCGCCGCGCCGCAGATGCGAACCAGCAAGTCCGTGACGGTGAGTTGGACGCCCGCGCGCTTCTCGACGACCGGCGCCAGTCTTGTGTGCAGCTTCAGTAACGCCTCCGCGACGACCTCGACGCTAACGAAGATTGAAGATTGAAGATTGAAGATCGCGCCCCCGAAGCCCGTAGAGGCAACCATTGGGGCTGCCCCTGATTCTTGCGCTGCTGCAGCCAGCACGTCCCGCTCGATCACGCGGCCGCGTGGCCCGCTGCCCACCAGCGCTCGCCAATCCATCTCAAGCCCCCGCGCGCGCCAGCGCGCCCGTGGGGACGAGAATATCTTCCTTCTTCCTTCTTCCTTCTTCCTTTCGCCCTCTTCCTCCGCCGCATAGAGCCGCGCCAGAAGCGCACCCACCCGCGCCTTCTCGCCCGCATGCACCTCCAGCGTGCCCAGCACCCCGGATGCCTGCGCCTCCACTTCGACGGTCACTTTGTCGGTTTCAACCTCAAGGAGGGGTTGTCCTTGTACGACGAGTTCCCCCTCGGCCGCGAGCCAACGGACCACGGTTCCTTCTTCCATCGTGAGGCCCAGCCTGGGCATTGAGATGTCAGTCGGCATCGCTGCTCCATCACCGATCCCGGTAAAGCGCAGCTTTGGCCGCCATGATGATTTTCTCGACGTTGGGAAGCGCAGCCAACTCCAGGCGCCCGTTGTACGGCAGCGGCACGTCCTCGGCTGCCACCTGCATGATCGGCGCGTCGAGCCAGTCGAACGCCTCCCGCTGCACCCGGGCCGCCACTTCCGCGGTGAAGCCGCCGGTCAAGGCGCCCTCGTTGACCACCACCAGCCGTCCGGTCTTCTCCACCGATCGGACGATGGCAGGCAGGTCCAGCGGCTTGAGCGTGCGCGGGTCGATCACCTCGGCGTCGATCCCCTCTGCCGCCAGCTTCTCGGCCGCTTCGAGCGCGAAGAGCACCATGCGGGAGGTGGCGACGATCGTCACGTCCTTGCCCGGCCGTTTGACGTCGGCCACGCCGATCGGGATCAGGTACTCGCTCTGCATCCGGCACCGGCCCGGTCGTGTTGTAGAGCAGCTTGTGCTCGATGAAGATCACCGGATTGTCGCTGCGAATGGCGGACTTGAGCAGCCCCTTGGCATCGTAGGGGGTGGACGGCTGGATCACGACCAGGCCGGGGATGTGGACGAACCACATCTCCAGGCTCTGTGAGTGCTGCGCGGCGTTGCCGCGGCCGCCGCCGCCCTGCGTGCGCATCACCAGCGGCACGCTCGCCTTGCCGCCGAACATATAGCGCGCCTTGGCCGCCTGGTTGACGATCTGATCCATCGCCAGCGCGCTGAAGTCGATGTACATGATCTCGACCACCGGCCGCAGGCCGGTCATCGCCGCGCCCACCGCGATGCCGGTGAAGCCGGCTTCGGAGATGGGCGTGTCGCGCACCCGCTTCTGCCCCGAACCGTTCGTAGAGGCCGCGGGTCACCTGCAGCACGCCGCCATAGCGGCCCACATCCTCACCCAGGACGCATACTGCCGGGTCGCGGGCCATTTCCTCGTGCAGGGCTTCGTTGAGCGCATCACGGTAAGGATTTCACGCATGGTGGTTCCTCGCACGCTTAGTGCTATAGCATGGCCGATGGATGCAGCTCGCTATTCGTTGAATCTTCGCATACACATCTTCCCAAGGCCGATCTCCGGCTCGGGACTCGCCTTGCCGAAGGCGATGGCGTCGTCGATGTCGGCGCGGGCCTGCAGGCGCAGCGCTTCCAGATCCGCCTCGGCGAAGCCGAACTCGCGCGATCAGCCGTCGCCCGAACCGGCTGATCGGGTCGCGCTCGGCTGATTTCCACAGCGCGGTCTCTTCCTTCGGCACGGTAGCGAGAGCGGATCGCCGACCGTGTGGCCCTCGATCCGGTACGTCTGCGCGACCAGGAAGGTCGGGACCGCCGCCGGTGCGGGCCTGTGCGACAGCCTGGCGCGTCGCTTCGTAGACCGCCAGCACGTCGTTGCCGTCCACGGTCACTGCGGGCATGCCGAACGCCTGCGCCTTCAGCTCCAGCCGCTCGACCGCGATGAACGGCCGGCTCGGGCTGAACTCGGCGTACTGGTTCTCCTCGCACAGGTAGATGATCGGCAGCTTCCAGAGGGCCGGCCATGTTGCCGGCTTCCATCAGGATCCCCTGGTTGCTGGCGCCGTCGCCGAAGAAGCAGACGCCACCTGGCCGGAGCCGCGCAGGTCGGCCGAGTAGGCCGCGCCGGTGGCGAGGGCGATCCCGCCGCCGACGATGCCGTTGGCGCCGAGGATCCCCAGGTCGAAGTCGGCGATGTGCATCGAGCCGCCCTTGCCCTTGCAGTAGCCGGTGGCCCGCCCCAGCAACTCGGCCATCATCCGCCGCGGGTCGCCGCCCTTGGCCAGGCAATGGCCGTGGCCGCGGTGCGTGCTGGTGATGTAGTCATCCCGGTTGAGCGCCGCGCACGCGCCGACCGCCACCGCTTCCTGCCCGGTGTAGGTGTGCGTGGTGCCGCGCAGCATGTTCGCCATGAACAGCGCCCGCGCGCCTTCATCAAAGTAGCGGATCAGCCACATGCGGTGGTACATGTCGGAGAGTTGGTCGCGACAAGATCCATGAGGTCTCCGGAAAGTGGCGGAGCTGAGTGCGGATGCGTAGTCGGCGGCATGCACCTACGTCCGCAGTACTATCTCAAGTACAAGCCCACCGTTCACGTCCAGCGTCGCGCCGGTGATGAAGGCTGCGTCGTCGCTGGCCAGGAAGCAGACGGCGGCGGCGATCTCGTCCGGCTCGCCGAAGCGGCCCAGCGGGATCTGCGCCCTGCACCCGGGCCTGCATCTCGTCCGACCACGCGGCGGTCAGGTCGGTCGAGGTCGTCGCCGGCGACACGCAGTTGACGGTCACCCCGTCCGGCGCCAGCAGCTTTCGCCAGCGTCTTGGTCAGGCCGATCAGCCCGGCTTTGGACGCGGCGTAGTGCGCGCCCACCAGCAGGCCGCCCATCTGCCCGCCCACTGAGGCGATGTTGACGATCCGCCCGCGTCGGCCGGCCTGCCGCAGGTGGGGC
Source organism: uncultured Chloroflexia bacterium (assembly GCA_963774265.1). Lineage (GTDB taxonomy): Bacteria > Chloroflexota > Anaerolineae > CG2-30-64-16 > CG2-30-64-16 > JALOOB01. The sequence continues at coordinate 285,327 of CAVZDU010000003.1, forward strand.
AGCGCTCGCCTGGCAGCACAGGAACGCGCCCTTGAGGTTCACCGCCAGCACGCGATCCCACTCGGCCTCGCTGATCTCGGCGAAGGCTGAGAGCGGGCAGATGCCGGCGTTGTTGACCAGGATGTCGAGCCCGCCGAAGGCCGCGACGGTCGCCTCGACCGCGCGGCGCACCTCGTCCGGCCGGCTCACATCGGCCCGAAGCGCGATGGAGCTGACAGGTCTATCAATGCCTGCCAGGGTCTGTGACGTCCAGCAGCGCGACTTCTGCCCCACGCTCGGCCAATGCGATCGCGATCGCCAGCCCGATCCCGCGCGCCGCGCCGGTGACGAGGGCGGTGCGACCGTCCAGATCATTCATCATGTCACCCTCGCGTCCCCGTATCACCGCTGTCACGCTTCGTCAGCACCCGCTTCACCGCTGCGACGATATCCGCACGGCCATGCCGTACATCGGGAACAGCTCGGCCGGGTCACCCGAGCGGCAGAACGTGTCGGGGATGCCGACGCGCGCCATGGGCACGAGGGTGTGCTCGACCAGGTACTCGGCCACCGCGCCGCCCAGCCCGCCGATGATACTGTGATCCTCGACGGTGACGATCGCGCCGGTCTCCTCGGCCGCGGCCTGGACCGCGTCGCCGTCCAGCGGCTTGACCGTGTGCATGTCGAGCACGCGCGTCTGGATGCCGTCGCGCGCCAGCTCGTCCGCCGCGTCCAGCGCCAGCGACACCATCACGCCCATCGCGATGATCGTCACGTCGCCACCTTCACGCACCGTGAACGCCTGGCCCAGGGTGAACTGCTGGGCCGGGTCGTAGATCACCGGCACCGGGTTGCGGCCCATGCGGAAGTAGGCCGGCCCGTCGAGCGCGACGATCTGCCGGAGCAGCGCCGGAACCGCGATCGCGTCCGCGGGAACGACCACCGTCATGTTCGGCATCGCGCGCATGATCGCCACGTCCTCGGTGCCCTGGTGCGTCGGGACCGTCCCAGCCCACCTCCAGCCCACCGTGCGAGCAGATCACCTTGACGTTCAACCGGCCATAGCAGATGAAGCTGCGAATCTGCTCGCAGCCGCGCAGGGTCGCAAAGGTCGCATAGGTGCAGGCCAGCGGGATCAACCCCGCCGTCGCCAGCCCGGCCGCGCCGAGCAGCATGTCCTGCTCGGCCACGCCGTAGTTGATGTGACGGTCGGGGATATGCCTGCCGGAATGCACCGGTCTTCAGCGAGCTCGAGATGTCGGCGTCCAGCACGACCAGGTTGGGGATCTCGTTCGCCCAGGTCGACCAGCTCGGCGCCGAAAGCGTCGCGCAGCGTCCGTCTCGGGCGCGGCGAGCCGGAAAACTGGCGACCAGGGCGGTGCGAGCAAGTTCAAGCGATTTCTCCCCTGGCTCCTCCCCCAACTCGGCCAGTGCAGCGATGGCCTGCTCGCGGTTCGGCGCCTTGCCGTGCCACTCGTGGCGGTCCAGCATGAACGACACACCCTTGCCCTTGGTCGTGTGGCAATGATCGCCGCGGGAGTATCGGTCACACCCCTGGCCCAATCCAGCGCGTCGAGGATCTGGCTGATGTCGTGGCCGTCGATCTCCAGCACGCTCCACCGACACGCCCGCAGTTTGTCGGGCAGGGGGTCGAGCGAGAGGATGTCGTCCGACTTGCCGTCCACCTGCGAGCGGTTGTAGTCGACCAGGGCACACAGGTTGCTCAGCTTGTGGTGCCCGGCCAGCAGAAGCGCCTCCCAGGTCGCGCCCTCCTGCAAATCCCCTTCACCGAGCATGACATACGTGCGGTAGGCCCGGCCGGTAATGAGCGGCTCCCATCGCCATGCCGGCTCCCGCAGCCAGTCCGCTGCCCAACGGTCCTGCGGTCATGTCCACACCGGGGGTTTTGCGCATGTCGGGATGGCCCTGCAGGTGGCTGTGCGCCTGCCGCAGCCCCCACAGGTCGTCCACGGGGAAATAACCGCGCTCGGCCAACGCCGCGTACCAGATGGGGCACGCGTGGCCCTTTGACATGATGAAGCGGTCGCGGTCGGGCCAGTCCGGTCGCGCCGGGTCGACCCGCAGCTCGCGGAAGTAAAGCGCCGCCATCATGTCAGCTGCGGACAGCGAGCCGCCCGGATGTCCCGAGCCGGCGTAGTATGTCATCTTGATGACATGGCGGCGGAGGCGGGCTGCGATGGCACCTAGTTCTTCGGGGAGCGTCTGGTCGGGAGGCATGGCGTCCCTATTTCCGCCCCGGATCATAAGCGCCCGGCGTGACCGGCGGCGAGAAGAGCGTGACCAGCTTCAACGGCGCCGCTGCATCGACGCGAATCTGGTGGGGCAGTCCTGGTGGGATGAACACGGCCACACCCGGCTCGAGGGGAGTTTCCTGCTCGTCCTCGATGATGCCGCCCGTGCCCTCCAGGATGTAGATGATCTCCTCCTCGGCCGCGTGTACGTGGGCCGCGGCCAGGGTGCCGGCGGGGAACTCCGCCAGGCCAAAGGCCAGGTTACGGGCTGGGCTGTTCAGCGGGCCTAGCAGATAGTACCAGTCCCGGCCCGGCAGATGGTAGATGGGGCAGCTGTGGGCGTTAGCAGTCTGAAGGTGCGGCATCTTTCTCTCCCGTTCTACGCGATCAACCTATCGGGGTGCTGCCGGAGCAAGGCCGGATCGTGCGGTGGAACCAGGATGCCGTCGATTTTGGCGATACGCTCCATGGCCTGGTGGCACTGGATCGAGGTTCACCGCCAGTCCGATCGGATGCCGTTTCTTGAGGTTCTCCGTGTAGAAGATCGTATCGCCGGGAAAGACCGCGACCCCTCGCTTCGTCTGCACCGTGAACGCCTGGCTGCACAACGTGTGTCCGCCGATGTAGAACGCACCGATTCCGGGCAGTATCTCGGGCGCTTCATCGTCCGCCAGGATCAGTCGATCGCGCGCCTCGCTCGCGAAATAGGCCAGCACGTCGTGTGGGAAGAGCGGGTGAGGGCACAAGCCCTCCACAGGTGGGTCGAGTGTCAGGTGGAAACCGGTCCGAGAGACGATGAATTGTGCATTGGGAAATAGCTTGGCGTTGGACACGTGGTCGTAGTGCAGGTGAGTGAGCAGCACCGCTGCGACGTCCTCCGGGCTGATGCCCTCTTGCCGCAGGAGCAGCGGGATATTCTGCGTCGCCATGTCCATGCGGAATTGCCCCGCTCGCCCACGCCTGCCATTACCATCGGCTGAATCTCGTCCACGTCGCGCACGCCGGGGTCCACGAGCATCACTTGGCCGTCGTCTCGGCGCAATACGAAAAAGAGAAAGTCAGCGGTCAGCCATTCGTCCCAGCGTGCCATGTAGAACATCTGCGGACCGGGCACTGATTGCTCGCAGAACTTGATCGCTTTGATGGAATAGGTCGCCATTGGCTCACGCCCCTTTTCAACCACGCTGCGCTTGTGGTCTCACTGCAGGTTGACCGACGTCCCCCCGTCCACCACGAGCGTCGCGCCCGTGCACCATGCAGAGTCGTCGGTGGCAAAGAAGAGGACAGGGCCGGCGATGTCCTCGGGCTGGCCCAGCCGGCCCAGCGGGGCGCGCTTTGACCAGTAGTCGCGCATCGCCGGATCGGCCAGTGCATCGCGGTTGATGTCGGTCTCGACGGTGCCGGGCAGCACCGCGTTGACGGTGATGCCGTGCGGTCCCAGCGAGATCGCCATGGATTTGACCAGCAGGTTGATGCCCGCTTTGGATGCGCAGTAGTGCGCCTGCTGGCTGCCGCCGAACTCGGCCGAGATCGAGCTGATCGCAATGATGCGGCCCCGAATGCCCCGCTCGACCATGATCCGGCTGACCGCCTGCGAGACCAGAAAGTAGCCCTTGAGATTCGTATCCAGCACCTGGTCCCACAGCGCCTCGGGCATCTCCAGGAAGCCGGCGAACGGACAGATGCCCGCATCGTTGACCAGGATGTCGATCGTGCTCCAGTGCTCCAGGACGTCCGCCACCATGGCCTGCACCTGGCTGCCGTCGGATACATCGGTTCGTACGAAGATCGCCTGGCCGCCCCCCGCCTCAATCAGGCGGACAGTCTCGCGGGCCTCCGCCTCGCGCTGATCGACGACGGCCACCCGCGCGCCTTCCTGCCCGAACCGCAGTGCGATGGCTCGTCCGATCCCTCGCGCCGCGCCGGTGACGATGGCGACTTTGCCGCTGAGCCGCATCAGCTATCCTCTCGAAGACGATAGTCGGTTACAGAGCCGGCTCCCCGTCTCGGGGAGCCGGCTCGGCCAGGTGAAGCTGGCGCTTACTGGACGTTATCTTTAGTGTACCTGGTGAAGGGGCCCATCAGGACGCGGAGGCCCTTTTCGCGGGTCGGGTCCTTGGTGATGGTGTAGGTGCCCATGCGGCCGGCTTCGAACTGCACGCCTTCCTTGGCTTCCATCTGGCCGGTGGCGATCAGGTAGGTGGTGTAGTAGGTCAGGTAGCCGAGATCGACGAACGACCAGAGGGCGAACTCGGGTGCGCAGCCGTTCTTGGTGTAGGCGACCATCTCGGAGGGCAGGCCCAGGCCGGAGATCTTGACCTTGTCGCAGAGCTTCTCATCCTGGAGCGCCTTGGCCGCGGACGCGATGCCGACGGTGGTGGGTGCGGTGATGAGCTTGAGGTCGGGGTACTTCTGGATCAGGGCCAGGGTTTGGTTGTAGCTCATCTCGGACTGGTCGTTGCCATAGACGACGTCGACGAGCTGCAGCTTGGCGTACTTGGGATCCTTGAGCGCGTCCTTCATGGCGGCGATCCAGGCGTTTTGGTTGGCCGCATCGGGGGAGGCGGAGAGGACCGCGAACTTGCCGCCCTCGGCGCCGAGGATGTCGAGGACCATGTCGGCCAGGACGGTGCCGGTCTCTTTGAAGTCGACCTGGGCGATGAAGACCTGCTCACCCTGGGCCGAGGGGATCGGAGAGTCCCAGGTGACGACGGTGAGGCCCTTGGTGCGGGCGGCTTCGGCGGCAGGGCCGATCTGATCGCCCGCGTTGTTGGAGATCATCAGGGCCTTGACGCCCTGGGTGGGTGCGTTGGTGACGATCTCGATCTGGCCGGCCACGCTGTTATCCGCAGTGGGGCCGACGTAGTTGAGCTTGCCGGGGTTCTGCAGCTCCTTCTGAGCTTCTACGGCGCCGGCGTTGGCCTCGTCGAAGACGGCGTTGCCCATGAACTTGGGCAGCAGGGTCATATCGACCGATTGGCCGGGCTTCGCCTCGATCACTGCGGCAGGCGCAGGAGCGGGCGCCGCGCCGCCGGACTCGACGTTATCCTTGGTGTACTTGGTGAAGGGGCCCATCAGGACGCGCAGGCCCTGATCGCGGGTCGGGTCCTTGGTGATGGTGTAGGTGCCCATGCGGCCGGCCTTGAACTGCACGCCTTCCTTGGCTTCCATCTGGCCGGTGGCGATCAGGTAGGTGGTGTAGTAGGTCAGGTAGCCGAGATCGACGAACGACCAGAGGGCGAACTCGGGTGCGCAGCCGTTCTTGGTGTAGGCGACCATCTCGGAGGGCAGGCCCAGGCCGGAGATCTTGACCTTGTCGCAGAGCTTCTCATCCTGGAGCGCCTTGGCCGCGGACGCGATGCCGACGGTGGTGGGTGCGGTGATGAGCTTGAGGTCGGGGTACTTCTGGATCAGGGCCAGGGTTTGGTTGTAGCTCATCTCGGACTGGTCGTTGCCATAGACGACGTCGACGAGCTGCAGCTTGGCGTACTTGGGATCCTTGAGCGCGTCCTTCATGGCGGCGATCCAGGCGTTTTGGTTGGCCGCATCGGGGGAGGCGGAGAGGACCGCGAACTTGCCGCCCTCGGCGCCGAGGATGTCGAGGACCATGTCGGCCAGGACGGTGCCGGTCTCTTTGAAGTCGACCTGGGCGATGAAGACCTGTTCGCCCTGGGCCGAGGGGATCGGAGAGTCCCAGGTGACGACGGTGAGGCCCTTGGTGCGGGCGGCTTCGGCGGCAGGGCCGATCTGGTCGCCCGCGTTGTTGGAGATCATCAGGGCCTTGACGCCCTGGGTGGGTGCGTTGGTGACGATCTCGATCTGGCCGGCCACGCTGTTATCCGCAGTGGGGCCGACGTAATTGAGCTTGCCGGGGTTCTGCAGCTCCTTCTGAGCTTCTACGGCGCCGGCGTTGGCCTCGTCGAAGACGGCGTTGCCCATGAACTTGGGCAGCAGGGTCATATCGACCGATTGGCCGGGCTTCGCCTCGATCACTGCGGCAGGCGCAGGAGCGGGCGCCGCGCCGCCGGACTCGACGTTATCCTTGGTGTACTTGGTGAAGGGGCCCATCAGGACGCGCAGGCCCTGATCGCGGGTCGGGTCCTTGGTGATGGTGTAGGTGCCCATGCGGCCGGCCTTGAACTGCACGCCTTCCTTGGCTTCCATCTGGCCGGTGGCGATCAGGTAGGTGGTGTAGTAGGTCAGGTAGCCGAGATCGACGAACGACCAGAGGGCGAACTCGGGTGCGCAGCCGTTCTTGGTGTAGGCGACCATCTCGGAGGGCAGGCCCAGGCCGGAGATCTTGACCTTGTCGCAGAGCTTCTCATCCTGGAGCGCCTTGGCCGCGGACGCGATGCCGACGGTGGTGGGTGCGGTGATGAGCTTGAGGTCGGGGTACTTCTGGATCAGGGCCAGGGTTTGGTTGTAGCTCATCTCGGACTGGTCGTTGCCATAGACGACGTCGACGAGCTGCAGCTTGGCGTACTTGGGATCCTTGAGCGCGTCCTTCATGGCGGCGATCCAGGCGTTTTGGTTGGCCGCATCGGGGGAGGCGGAGAGGACCGCGAACTTGCCGCCCTCGGCGCCGAGGATGTCGAGGACCATGTCGGCCAGGACGGTGCCGGTCTCTTTGAAGTCGACCTGGGCGATGAAGACCTGTTCGCCCTGGGCCGAGGGGATCGGAGAGTCCCAGGTGACGACGGTGAGGCCCTTGGTGCGGGCGGCTTCGGCGGCAGGGCCGATCTGATCGCCCGCGTTGTTGGAGATCATCAGGGCCTTGACGCCCTGGGTGGGTGCGTTGGTGACGATCTCGATCTGGCCGGCCACGCTGTTATCCGCAGTGGGGCCGACGTAATTGAGCTTGCCGGGGTTCTGCAGCTCCTTCTGAGCTTCTACGGCGCCGGCGTTGGCCTCGTCGAAGACGGCGTTGCCCATGAACTTGGGCAACAGGGTCATATCGACCGACTGGCCGGGTTTGGCCTCGATCACACCGGCAGCCGCGGACGCCGGTGCGGCAGTAGGTTGGACAACTGCCGCCGGAGCAGCGGTCGGCTGCGCCGGAGCGGCGGTCGGTTGCGCTGGGGCTTGTGTTGGTTGCGCGGCGCCGCCACATGCCGAGATCAACATGCTCAAGATCATCAGCGCTGAGAGAAGTTGAAACATCCGGGTTTTCATGTGTGTCTCCTCCTGGGTAGACGTAACGTGAATTGGAAAGCGACCTCACTAAGCAAAGGGTCAACGTGCATCTGGTGCGTGTAGCGCTCCTTTCTGCGCAAGCGGGATGGCAGGTTTCAACTTGAACGTCATGGTCAGCGTTGAAGGTTGGCCTGCAGGCGCCGACGGGTCATGGCAGCCCGTGCATCTCTTAACAGATTCGGGCCGAGCACCGACAAGATCAGTAAGACGCCGATCACACCGGTCTGGAAATGACCGGACAGGCTGGCGAGGCCCATGCCGTTTCGCACGTTCAAAATGATCAGGATCGACAGGAACACGCCGTACAGCGTGCCCGAGCCGCCGAAGATGCTGACGCCGCCAAGCAGCGCCATGGTGATGATATCGAGCTCGTAACCCTGGGCCAGGTCGCCACGCACCGCGCCGAGGCGAGCGGCCAGGAGCAGCCCGGCCAGAGCCGACACCAGGCCGGAGGCGATGTACAGCAAGAACTTGACCCTGGGCACCCTAACCCCAGAGTAGCGGGCCATGTCCTTGTTGTTGCCGATCACGTAGACCTGGCGGCCGAATCCGGCATACTGCAGAATGATCAAGGCCAGTACGAACAGCCCGAGGAAGATGAGCAGTGATAGCGGGAAGGGGCCGATCAGGTTCTTCTGGCCGAGCTGGTTGAACCAGGCCGGGAACTGGCTGATGGACTTGTCCTCCAGCAGGACGCGGGCCAGACCGCGGTAGCAGATCAGCATGGATAGCGTCACCACCAGGGAATTGAGGCCTACCCGCGCGATCCAGAAACCGTTGAACAGGCCGCACGCCAGGCCGACGGACAGCGAGATGAGCAGCGCGGCGCCAAAGGGGATGTGATCACGAAACAGGAAAGAAGTCACACAGGCCGACAGCCCCATGATCGACGGCGCGGACAGGTCGATCTCGCCGTTAATGATCAGGAGGGTCATGGTCAGGGCGACGATGATCTTTTCGATCGAGAGGGTGAATAGGTTGATCTGGTTGTTGATGGTCAGATAGCCGGGCGCGACGAGGCTGTTGATCCCGACGATGACGATCAGCAGCGCCAACATCAACCCCTCCCAGCTCTTGAGCCGCTGCCAGGCGGTGCGCAGAAAGCTTGGTTTAGCCGACATGGGTCACCCCCTTCGACGGTTCCTTCGATTCCTCACCCGGCCTGTCCGCTCCGACTTGCAGCCCGACGCGCGCCCACAAGTTCTTGAGGCGGCCAAAGACGACGAAGTCCAGCGCGACCGCGAGCAGGATCAGCATGCCGAGGATGGCGTCGAGCCAGAACTCGCTGATGACCGCCCAACGAAAGAGGCTATTTTGCAGCAGGTCGATCAGCAGCGCGCCGAGGAACGCGCCGACGACGGTGCCGGAGCCGCCCGCGTTGCTGACGCCGCCCACCACCGCGGCCGCGATGGACTGGAATTCCAGCCCGGTGCCGGCCAGCACGGTGATGTTGCCGAACCGGACCAGGAACAGGAAGCCCGCCAGGCCCGCCAGCGCGCCGCTCAGGACGAAGGCCACAAACACGATCCGCTTGGCGGGGAACCCCGCGATGCGGGCCGCATCCGGGTTCGAGCCGATCGCGTACAGCCGCCGGCCGAACGGTAAGAACGACAGCACCAGCTGAAAGAGGATGATCACCAGGATCATGACCACGAACAAGATGCGCACGTCGAACTGCCCGATCGTCAACACGCTCTTGGCCGACAGGTTGACGAGCCATTCCGGCAGGTTGTTGGTGGTGATCGGGATCGCATGGGAGTACTCGACCAGGAAGCTGCGGTAGATCGCCAGGGTGGCGATGGTGGTGATGATCGAGGGCACGCGGCCGTAGGCGATCAGAATGCCGTTGATGGACCCCATTAGCACGCCGATGGCCAGCGCCATCAGCACCGCGGCGAACGGCGGGATGCCCGGATGATGCCAAAGCTGCTGGCCCACGATGTAGGCCGTGACCCCAACGATGGAGCCGAGCGATAGGTCGAAGTTGCGGGTCAGAAAGACGAGGGTCTGCCCGATCGCCAATACGGCCACGACCACCACGCTGGTGGATTCACGGATGATGAACCGCGCGTTGAAGTAGCCCGGAATCTGGATGGAGAAGAAGACCACGACCAGGGCCATCAGCACGAGCAGGAAGAGCAGGCGGAGCTGTTCAGGGCGGAAGCGGCTGACGAGTGTCTTCATGTTACGCCCTCCGTTCTGGAGATTGCACGGGTTGACCCATCGCGGCGGCCATGACGCTCTCCTCGGTGGCCTCGGCGCGCTCCAGGATCGCCATCTGGCGCCCCTCGCGCATCACCAGTACGCGATCGCTCATGGCGAGCACTTCGGGTAGATCGGATGAGATCATGATCACCGCCAGCCCCTGGCTGGCCAGGTCGCTGATCATGTGGTGCACCTCGGCCTTGGCCCCCACATCGATACCGCGGGTGGGCTCATCCAGAATCAGCAGCTTGGGGTCCGCGTTGAGCCACTTGCTGAGCATCACCTTCTGCTGGTTCCCGCCGGAGAGGCGAGCCACCTCCGCGAGGACGGACGGCGTGCGAATGTTGAGACGCTTGCGAAACTTCTCAGCCGTGGCAATTTCATCGCGCTGGCGCACCAGGCCCAACGGACTCAGATAGCTTGACAGCATCGGCAGCGAGATGTTGGCCGCCACGGACATCGGCATGGCCAGGCCGAGCTGGCGGCGATCTTCGGTGGCGTACGCGATGCCCAGCCGCAGCGCTTCGCCCGGCGATCGGATGCGGCGCGCCTGGCCCTCCGACGAGGATCTCACCGGTGTCGGACGGCTCGATGCCGAACAGCGCCAGCCCCACGTCGGTGCGCCGCGAGCCGATCAGGCCGGCGAAACCGAGCACCTCACCGCGATAGACGTCGAAATTGACCCCCTCGAAGACGCCGTTCTTGCCGAGATTCCGAACCGAGAGCAACCGCTCACCGCGTTCGCTCTTGCCCTTGGCGAAGAAATCGCTTATATCGCGGCCGACCATGTCTCGGATGACAATGTCGTGGTTCACCTGGCCGCGCGGCCGGGAGGAGATCCATTTTCCATCGCGCAGCACCGTGATGCGGTCGGCGATCCGAAAGACTTCTTCGAGACGGTGGCCGATGAAGAGAATGGCAACGCCCTGGCTGCACAGCGAGCGCACCAGTGTGAAGAGCTGGGACACTTCATGTTGCGAGAGCGAGGCGGTGGGTTCGTCCATGATCAACACGCGGACCCGCAACGAGATGGCTTTGGCGATCTCGACCGCCTGTTGCGCGGCCAGGGTGAGTCCGCGGGCGGGCACGTGCACGTCCAGCTGCACGCCTAACTTGTCAAGGATCTCCTCGGCATCGGCGTACATTTTGCTCCAGCGCACGATCGGGCCGCGGTTTGCGTGGCTGATGAAGATGTTCTCTGCCACGTTTAGGTCCGGATAGACCATCGGCTCCTGATAGATGGCGGCGATGCCGAGCGTCTGCGCCTCTTGCGAGTTGCGGACCTGCACGGGTTTGCCATCGAGCAGAATGTCGCCGGTGTCGGTTTGGTAGACGCCGGTCATGATCTTGATGAGCGTGGATTTGCCGGCGCCGTTCTCGCCGATGACCGCATGGACCTCTCCCGGATAGAGGGTCAGCGAGACATCATCCAGGGCCTGGGTGGCGTCGAAGCGCTTGGAGATGTGACGCATCTCCATAACCGGCCCCACAGGCATGGCTCCCAATGTTTTGTCGGATGGTGGGATCATCGCGTGGTGTGCCCCTTCCGTTGAGGTGCTGTCTCTTGGGCCGAAACGAATGTATGGTCGATGTAGATAGCCGGTGGAACCGGGTCGCCGCGCAAGATCTTCAGGCTAAGATCGATCAGCCGGCCGCCGTAGGCCTCCGGCGCATAGCTGGTGGAGCCGACAAACGGGAAGTCCGCGCGTTGCAGCGCGGCGCGACCCAGCCGGTCCGCGTTTTGACCGACCGCAGCGACCCTGTCGAGCTGACCTGCCGCCTCGAAAGCGGCGAGCGCGCCCAGGGCTGCGTCGTCGTTGTGGCTGATGATGGCGATGCGGGCGGGTTGAGGATTGAGGATTGAAGATCGAAGATTGTGAATTGCAGATTGAAGACTTGGCAGTTGCTCGGCTATCATCGCCTGGGCCTCGTGCATCAGGGTCGGGCAGGGGAGCGTCATAACGCATTCATCCGGGATCCGGCCCAGCACGGCCTCCAGTCCGTCGCGTCCCCCTTGCAGCCGGGCGGCCGGGGTGCTGCCCGCCCGCGCATCCACCAGGCACAGCAGGAGATCGAAGGCGCCCGCCCAGTGCGCCTGGATCCAGCGGCCCAGCCCTTCGCCGGCCAGGTACCCCGCACGGTAGTTGTCCGCGCCGAAGAAAATCGCACCCGGCAGGGGGATGTCCACCGCGATGACCGGGATTTTGGCCTGGCGGAAGCGCTCCATGATGATGTTGCCGGCCTCGAGCGTCGATCTGATACTCGATCACCAGGTCGACCTGACGCTCGATGAACCAGTCCACGTTTTCCAGCGCGCGGCGGCGGTCCAGGTCGTTGTCGCGGATGAGCAGCTCGACGTTCTTTTGGGCCACCACAGCTCCTTCGAGGCCCAGGCGCACCTGCACGGCGAAGGGCATCCGTTCGGACAGATTAGCGAAGCCGATTTTGTAGTAGGGGCGGCCCTCACCCACCTCGTGAGGTGTATCGCACGGGGCGAAGGTCGAAATCGTGCTCTCGTCGCAGACCGTCAGCTGGAACACAGGCGCTTCGCAACTGCTCGATCCACTCGGGCGACACACTGCTGTCGGTGAAGATGTGGGCGATTTGATCGACGCGGGCGAAAGGCGCCAGGCCGACCTTGCCGAACTTGCTGGCATCGATCAGCGCGATGACCGAGCCTGCGGCCGCGACCATCCTGGCTTTGAGTTGCGCGTCCAGGATGTCTGCCTCGGTCAGGCCGGCCTCCGGTGTAAAAGCCCTGCATGAGACGAACGCCAGTTTGACGTGGCAGGTCTTTGAGGATGGGATCGCTGAGGACGTCGGTTGTGGGCACGCCGTCCCCGCGCAGCAAGCCGCCCAGGAGCATCACCGTGTTCGTGGGATTCTGCGCCAGCTTCCGGCCCACCTCGATGCCGTTGGTGACGATCGTCAGGTTGCGCCGATCCATCAGGAAATCGGCAAGGTGATAGACGGTGCTGCTGGCATCGAGCACGATCGAATCGCCGTCTTCGATCAGGTCCGATGCCCAGCGCGCCATTCGCTCCTTGGCCGCATGATTGATCGCGCAGCGAGCCAGGAATGGCGGGCTGGATGCGCCGTGCTCGCCGTTGGTCGGCTCGGCCAGCGCAGCGCCTCCGCGGATGCGCCGCAGGAGTCCTTCTGCGGCTAACGCGTTGAAATCATTGCGGATGGTGTTGGGGCTGACGACAAGGCGTGCCGCGACCTCGTCCACGTCCAGCATGCCGGACTCGCGCAGCAGTGAGAGGATGATTTGCCGGCGCTTGTGGGTTTCCAACACTGGGCCCGATCCTTGAGTCGCCGAAGGGTTGATGGTTGCCGGTAGTTACAGTGTCGCCAGCATACCATGTTTGTGAGAGTTTGTCAATACCTGTATTTGATTGTGAAACCAGAAAACAATATTGTGAATTGATGAAGATTTAGCGGAATCGGGCGTATGCCTCATCCCATGTGTCCGTGTCTTGCGGCTCGAATTCCTCCGTATCGAAGGAGCGGCGGATGATCGCGCGACCTTCGGCCAGCGATGCTGATGGCGCCGGTGGCGAGCATCTGCATCAGCACATTGCCGGCCGCCGTGGCCTCGATTGGCCCCGCGACCACTGGCCGGCCGGTGGCATCAGCCGCAAACTGCGACAGGAGCCGATTTTGCGTCCCGCCGCCCACAATGTGCAGCACGGCATTGCGTCGCCCGATGAGTTGGTCCAGCATCTCCAGCGTGCGACGGTATTTCAGCGCCAGGCTCTCGAACACAACGCGCGCGACCGTGCCTCGATCCTGGGGCACGGGTTGTCCGGTGGCCGCGCAATACGCACGGATGCGCGCGGGCATGTCGCCCGGCGTCGACAAATTCCCTGGCATCGACGTCGATGAGCGCAGTGAACTCAGGCGCTAGCGCTGCCATGACGACGATCTCGTCCCAGGACAGCGGCTCCGCTCTCCTGGATCCAGGTCCGCCGGCATTCCTGGATCACCCACAGCCCGGTGATGTTCTTGAGCAGGCGGATGGTGTCGCAGACGCCGCCTTCGTTGGTGACGTTGAACGCCAGGCTTTGCTCGTTCACCACCGGCTCGGCTGCTTTCGACGCCCATCAGCGACCAGGTGCCCGAGCTGAGATAGGCGTAGTCTTCGCTCTGCCCGCGTGCCGGCACCGCGGCGACGGCGCAGGCCGTGTCGTGGCAGCCGGGCGCGACGACCGTGAGGCCCGCGGCGCCGGTCTCCGCAGCCGACGTGTGGCAGCAGCTCGCCCAGCACCGTGCCTGGCGCGACGATCTCGGGGAAAGATGGCGGTCGGAATGCCCATCCGGTCAATCAGCGGCCTGGCCCAGTCGCCCGTGAAGGGGTCGAGGCATTGGCTGGTGCTGGCGATGCTCCGTTCGCTCACCTTCCGGCCGGTCGAGCCAGTAGTTGAGCAGATCAGGTATGAAAAGCAGCGTTTCGGCGGCCTTCAGAGCCGGGTCGATCCCGCACGACCATCGCCAGGAGTTGGTAGAGCGAGTTGATCTGCATGAACTGGATGCCAGTCGCCGCGAAGATCTGCTCACGGCGGGACCCGCCGGAACGCCTCTTCGAGCATGCCGTCGGTGCGGCTGTCCCGGTAGTGATAGGGATTGCCCAGCAGCACGCCCGCCGCGGTCCAGCAGCCCGAAGTCCACACCCCACGCATCCAGGCCGACGCTCACCAACCCTGGGCCGGTCGAATGTTCGCAGGCCGCCACCGCCTTAGCCAGCCCTTCTTTGGCCTCGCTGTACAGTCGCGCGGCGTCCCAATACAGGCTGCTGCCGTACGCGGTCGGCAACGCCACCGGCCCGTTCGGCAAAGCGGTGCACTTCCTCCAGGTGCAAACGCTCACCATCGAAGCGCCCGATCATCGCGCGTCCGCCGGATGCACCGAAGTCCAGGGCCAGGTAGTTCTGGGTCATCATGTCTCCTCCCCCAACTTGACGATGCGCGCTTCCACACGCTGCACCTCAGCGGAAGTGAAGGTTATCATGATGGGACTTGAGCGTCAAAGCGGTGCACCGTCTCTCAATGCGGCGCCCTTTGCCCCCTGATATACCCCTCCAGATTGCGGATCTCAGAACGCTGCTCCGAGATGATCCACTTTCCGATGTCGCCGATGCTCACGATGCCGCTCAGCCGCCCCTCCGTCAACACGGGCAGGTGGCGAAACTGCCGATCCGTCATCATAGCAAGACACTCGTCGATTCCGAAGTCAGGGTCGATCGTCACCACCGGCGAGCTCATCAACTCGCGGACCAGCGTCTTGTCCGAGTGCCGACCCATCAGGATACACTTGCCGCGCATAGTCGCGCTCCGAGAAGATGCCGATCAACTGGTCGCCCTCCGTAACGGGCAGCGCCCCCACGTTCTTTTCGGCCATGACCTCAAGGGCCCTGTACACGGTGTCGTCGGGCCCTATGGTCCACACATCGGTCGACTTGTATCGCAGGATGTCCTTGATTTTGTTCATCGTTTGAACTCCCCGCCTGATCTGTGGATTATCACCGGCAGCAGTGACCAGATTACAGGCACAAGTATTATACAATAGAAGTGCAAATGTGACAAGGGCAAACTACACCATTAATTATATTATTATTGGGACTTGTAATTTGGCGAAAAGTGTTTTACAATTGCATAGATCATTTATTTGGAAGTTCTTCCTAATCACGGAGGGGGTGTGTCACTATGAAGACGCTGCGTGTTGTAGTTCTTTTGAGCTTGACGGTCGTCCTGCTGGCAAGCTGTGGCGGATTGCCGCCCGTCTTTCCGGCATGCGCGCCGGCAGCGGTTGCGCCGGCTGAAGAAGCTGCGGCCGGTGCACCTGCGGAGCCCGCGGCTGTCGCACCGGCCGAGCCCACGGCTGTCGCACCGGCCGAGCCCGCGGCCGTCGCACCGGCCGAGCCCGCGGCCGTCGCACCGGCTGCATCAGCCACCGAAGCTGCGGCTGCACCGGCCACCGAAGCTGCGGCTGGGCCGGTCATGGGCGCCGATCCGCTGGTCGGCGTGGTGTGGGAGTGGGCCGTATTGCTGAAGGCCGAGCCTGCCTCGCAGGCGGTCGTGCCCAATCCCACCAGCTACACCGCAATCTTTGACGGCGAGGGTAATGTCCTCATCCAGGCCGACTGCAACCTCGCCCGCGCCACCTACACCCTGGAGAACGAGGCGCTGACCATCGAGATTGGGCCGCTCACCCGCGCGGCATGCACGCCTGGTTCGATCTCCAACGACTTCCTGGATCGGCTCGGCCAGGTGGGATCATACATGATCGACGGCGATGACCTCGTCCTGCGGCTGAAGGAGACCGGCGACAGCATGCTCTTCCGCAACGGCGGTCCTGCGGCCGAGCCTGTCGCTCCGGTTGAGCCGACTGCCGTCGCGACCGAGGCGCCCGCGGGCGCCGTGGCCGCGCCCCAGTTGATCGGCGGAACCTGGAACTGGGAGGAGTTCATCGACAACGCGGGAGTGCAGAGCCTTAAGGTAGCGGATCCCGCCAGCTACACCGTCACCTTCAACGAGGACGGGACTGCCGCGATGAAAGCCGACTGCAACCAGGCAGCGGGATCCTACGTGCTGGACGGAGGCAATTTGACTCTCACGGTGGGCCCGATGACTCTGGCCATGTGCTCGGCCGAGTCGCTCGGCGAGCAGTTTTTGGTGAACCTGACCAGCGTGGCCACGGTCGGCTCCAAAGATGGCAAGCTGCTGTTGGATCTGATGGCGGACGGCGGAACGATGATCTTCGCCCCGGCGAAGTAAGCGACCCTGCCTTAGTCCTGTCACCGCGGGCAAAATAAGGCGCCGGAGGGTTTCCACCCCTGGCGCCCTATCTCTTGGCTCAATCCCGCACAAACAACTTCCCGTGCCCACCCTGCGGCGGGTGCGCCAGGAGCCAGGCCTGGCTGTCGATTTCCGGCTCGCCGGGCTCGCGGCCGCGGCACACATAGCTGCCGTCGGGCTGGAGCTCCCGGGCACGCGAGTTGTTCGCCAGCTCAACCGCCAGGACGCCGTCCCGCAGATACGTCCTCAGCGTCGGGTCCTTGACGGGGAAGATAATCTCCACGCGGCGATCCAGGTTGCGCGGCATCAAATCCGCGCTGCCCATGTACACCTCAGGTTTGCCGCCGTTCTCGAAATAGTAAATCCGGCTGTGTTCCAGGAAGCGGCCCACGATGCTGATCACGCGAATATTGTCGCTGAGGCCCGGTACACCCGGGCGCAAACAGCAGATCCCGCGGATGATCATGTCGATCTGCACGCCCGCCTGCGACGCAACATAGAGCCTGCGGATCAGCTGGTCGTCCACCAGTGAGTTCATCTTGAAGATCAGGCGGCCCCCGTGTCCGGCGAGCGCATGCTCGGTTTCCCGTTCGATCAGGCCTTCAAAGCGCTCACGCATGGAGCCGGGCGCAACGATCAGGGAGCGGTATGACTCCTGGGTCGAATAGCCGGTCAGCGTGTTGAACAGTTCGGTCGCGTCCGCGCCCATCTCCGGGTCGCAAGTCAGCAGCCCGCAGTCGGTGTAGATGCTCGCAGTGACCGCGTTATAGTTTCCAGTGGCCAGGTGTAGGTAACGCCGCAGCCCGCCGTCTTCCTTGCGCACCACCAGCGTGATCTTGCTATGGGTCTTTAGTCCCACAAGGCCGTACACGACGTGGACGCCCGCGGCTTCCAGCGCCTTGGCCCAACCGATGTTGCTCTCTTCGTCGAATCGCGCCTTGAGTTCCACCAGGACCGCCACCTGCTTGCCGTTGCGCTGCGCCTCCATGAGTGAGCGCACGACCGGCGCGTTGCGTCCCACCCGGTAGAGTGTCACCTTGATCGCGAGCACCTGGGGATCGGTCGCGGCCGCCTGGATAAAATCGAGCACCGGCCTAAACGAGTCGTAGGGGTGGTGGAGTAGGATGTCACCCTTGCGTATCGCGGCGAAGATATCGTTGGTAGTCTTCACGTCGCGCAACTGAGGTGGCGCTGCCGGGACAAACGGCGTATCCTTCAATTCCGGGCGACTCAGCCCTGCAATTGTCCAGAGGCTGCTCATCGCCAGCGGCGGCTGGATCGAATAGACGTCCTCCGCGCTGACTTCCAGGTTTTCCATCAGCAGACGCACCATCGACTCGGGCATGTCATGATCGACCGCAAGACGCACCACTGGCCCGAACTGCCGCAGCCGCAACCCTTCCTCGATGGTCTCCAGCAGATCGGGCGCTTCATCCTCCTGGATTTCCATATCTGCATCGCGGATGACATGAAAACTGTACGACTCGACGATCTCATAGCCGGGGAAGAGCAGTCCCAGGTTCGCGCCGATGACCTCTTCGAGCCAGACGAAACGGTGATCGGGCGTGACAGACACCAGCCGCGGCAGGGATGTGGGCACTTTGATCCGCGCAAACCGCTGGGTGCCCTCGGGGCCTCGCACGTTTACGGCCAGATTCAGGCTGAGGTTGGAAATGTGTGGGAAGGGCCGGCCAGGATCGAACGCCAGGGGGGTCACCACAGGCAACACTTCGTCGACGAAGTAGGTGCGCAGGCGATCCTGTTCCTCCACCGTGAGTTGTCCATAATGGAGGATATCGATGCCTGCCGCCGAAAGCGCAGTCTGGATCTCCTCGTAGAAATAGCGTCGCTGTTCCTTCAGCATGGGCAGCACGAGGGCGCGCAGCGTGGTCAGCGTCTCTGCCGGGGACTTACCGTCCGACGAACCGCCGGTCACGCCTGCGGCCAACTGGTCCTTCAGCCCCGACACACGAATCATGTAGAATTCGTCGAGATTGGTGCTGAAGATGGCCAGGAATTTGACGCGCTCGAGCAGCGGGTGGCGCGGGTCGTGGGCTTCGTCCAGGACGCGACGATTGAATTCCAACCAGCTCAGCTCGCGATTCAAATAGAGGGGCGCATTGCTGGGCGCGTTCTCTGCCGACGTCAGGATTCCCTGCGCGATTGTGGGTGTGGACGTGCTTGCCTCGACAGCCATAGGTGCATCCCCGGTGCCAGATGAAATGGTGTAATTGCTGGATTGTTTGACGAACAAGATTGTAACGCAAGGGATAGCGGGATGGCAAGCCGGTGCTGACGCTGTCTTGGCTGTGATGGGCACGGCAAGTATAATGCCCCCAGGAACGACATTCAACGGGAGGCGTCCGATGATCCGCTCGGTCCCAGAGACCACCAGCGAAGGCATTGAGCTGTACATTCGCACCTACTACTCGCTGCTGCGTAGCTCGGGTGATGTGCGCATCCGCTCGCTCGAGGAGTCCCACGAGGGCATGAAATCGAGCATGCATCTGGAGGCCGAGTCCGAGGTCTTTGACACATCGGCCTTTATCTACGCGGCAATGCGCCTGCCCGACTGCATCTACGAGATCCGTCGGATCGTCATGGGCCAATCGGAAGACGTGTTCATGCGCGGGGGCCTGCGCGACATCGCCGAATGGCAGCGCGTCGACGCTCTCGCCCGCCGCCGCCGCATGATGTTCAACGGTGTGGACATGCTCGCCGCGTTTGTCTCCAGCGTCTCAGACATCGACGACCTGATTCCTTCGCTGACGGCCTACCAGATCGAATGGAACAAGCTTCACCGCCGGTTGGCCGCCACCCAACTCGGCCGCGATCTGGCAACGGGCGCGGCCCTTGCTTCGGAGTCGGCGAATGGCCTGGGCAACGCGCTTGGCCTATCGAACGAGGACATGGCACGGCTGCAAGGAGCCTGGGGCCAAAAGTGGGACGCCGGTTGCGCACGCGGTGGCGAGCCATTTGCTGGATCTCCGGATTAACTCCCTGGCCAGCGGTTTCAACGATTACCGCAAGGCTGTCGAAAAGTGGTGGGAGGCGCTGCTCGAGGCCGCGGACGGCGCCTCGGTCACGTCCCGGCCGATCTACTTCGTGTCGTCCAACCCCCACAGCGTGACCAATCCGCTTTCAGGCTTTGCCCTGGCGCATCGCGACGAGTTGGTCGCGCTGGCGCAGGATGGCAATCCGGAAGGCCTGGCCGACGAATGGGAGCGCCTGGTCGGTGAGGACGATGACGGCCCGCGCACCAATTTCCTTTATTACATGCAACGCTCCTACTTGCGGGGCGACGAGCAGCGGCAGGTCGCGTGGGCGGAGGCGGAGCAGGCCGTGGGAATCACCCGATTCGACGAGCCGCCTGCGTTGAACATCAGCGCGCAGATCATCGAGCTGGCCAAGCTCAAGCCGGAGTGGTTGGACCCGCGACTCCAGCAAAAGGACATGGACCTGTTGCGGCTGAGCAACGCGATTATCGTCAACGTCGACTACCCGCTCGGGTTTGCGGCTTACCATCTGCTCTCCCAGGTGGCTTCAAGCTGCGCGGACCTGCTGGGCGTCTACATCATGGGCAAGGCTGCAACACTGAACGGACGTGTCGGCGATGTGATGATCCCGAACGTGGTCTATGACGAGCACTCGCGCAACACTTTCCTTTTCAAGAATTGCTTTCTGTCGGAAGACGTCGCTCTGCATTTGCACTACGGCACGGTGTTCGACAACCAGAAATCCGTGACCGTGCGCGGGACCTTCCTGCAAAACCGCGATTTCATGAGCGTGTTCTATCAAGAGGGGTACACGGACCTGGAGATGGAGGCGGGGCCATATCTGAGCGCGGTGTATGAGGACATCTATCCGCAGCGCTACCCGATGAACGAGATTGTCAATCTGTTCATCAACGCGCCTTATGACATCGGTCTGTTACACTACGCATCAGACACCCCATACAGCCGCCGGCAGAGCCTGCTCAGCAAGAGCCTGAGCTATTTCGGTGTGGATGCAACCTACGCGTGCTCTATTGCTATCCTGCGCCGTATCCTCAGCGTGGAGATCGCGCGGCTGAGAGAGGCCTAATTAACCACAAAGTCACCAAGGCTCGAAGACCCATCATAGGCGCCTGGTGGGACTTCGTGACTCGGTGACTTCGTGGTGAAGATTTAAGCTCGCAACGCGGCGCGCATCGCGCGGATGTGCTCAGGCGTGCTTCCGCAGCACGCGCCGATGATAGTTCACCCCGAGACCGCGCATCTTCTGCGCATACTCACCCATGATCTCGGGCGTGCCGTCGTAGTGGATCTCCTTGTTCACGAACTTGGGCAGGCCCGCGTTCGATTGGGCGATGACATACACGCCCTCAGGCTTCACACGCCATCATCTCAGAGACGATGCGTTCGATCTCTGCCGGTCCGTTGCCGCAGTTCGCGCCCATGACGACGCACGCCCGAAGTCGTGAAGCGCCTTGACCGCCTGTACAGGCCTGATGCCCATCATCGTGCGGAAGTGAGTGTCGAACGTCATGGTCGCCGCGATCGGGCAGATCGGAGACGGAACGGATGCCGTCAATCGCAGCCTGCATCTCTTCCAGCGCGCTCATCGTCTCGATCAGGAAGAAGTCGACGCCGCCTTCGGCCAAAGCGGCCGCCTGTTCGGCGAACGCGGCTTTGGCTTCTTCGGGCTGGGTCGTGCCCAGCGGGAAGAGGATCTCGCCCGAAGGGCCCGATGTCACCTGCCACCAGCACCTCATGGCCCGCAGCATCAGCCACCTCGCGCGCCAATCGCGCACCCGCGAGATTGAATTCTCGGACGCGGTCCTGGTAGTTGTGTAACCCCAGTCGCAGGCGGGTGCCGCCGAACGTGTTCGTTGTGATGATCTGGCTTCCCGCGTCAAGCGTAAGCCTGGTGGATGTCCTTCACGACATCGGGCCGCTCGACATTCCACTCCTCAGGCGAGCCGCCACTGGTCAGGCCCGCGGCCTGGAGCATAGTCCCCATCGCCCCATCGCCGATCACGGGCTCCTGATTCCGGTTGAGAAGATCCAGGAGCTTATTCATGCACACCCCCTTCGTCCGTTGTACCTCTGCGTTTTTTCATCTCTTGCATCACGACGCGCGCGGCGTGCACCGCCTCGGCCGCGTCCTTGCAGTAGCGGTCCGCGCCGATGTCTTCGGCGAACGCACTGTTGAGCGGTGCACCGCCCACCAGCACGGTGATTCTGTCCCGCAAGCCGTCGGCCTGCAGCCGCTCGATGACCTTGGCCATGTACGGCATGGTGGTGGTCAGGAGGGCCGACATGCCCAGGATGTCTGCGTTTGTCTCCCGCAGCTTGTTAATGAACTTGTCTGCGTCCACGTTGACGCCGATGTTGTGCACCTCGAACCCGGCGCCTTCCCACATCATCGCCACAAGATTCTTTCCGATGTCGTGAATGTCTCCCTTGACCGTGCCGATGACCGCAGTGCCGATCTTCGGTACGCCGGTTTCGGTCAGCAGAGGGCGCAGAATCTCCATAGCGGCCTTCATAGCGTTAGCCGCGCGCAGCACTTCAGGCACGAACAGGATGCCTGCCCCGAAGTCCTGTCCCACGATGTCCATGCCTGCAACCAACCCATGCGCGAGGATGTTGGCGGGCGGCTGCCCCCATGCCAGCGCCGTCCGAGTGGCGTCCACGACCGCGTCGGTCATGCCGTCGTAGAGGTCGTCCTGCATATTCAAGTAGTGTTCCTGCAGCTCAGCCGCCAGACTATCGAATCGATCTTCCATCTCACTCTTTCTTCAGTATGCGAGCGATCTGCGACAGATGTACCTCATCGTGAGCGCTCAGGGCTTCCACCTGGCTGCGCAATGTAATGTCCCCAAGCTCCTCGTGCACCGCGGTCCGCCCGCGCGCGAGCGGGGTCAGACTTTCGAGGAAACGGATCGTCTCACAGCGCAGCATGGCGAAGGTTTCGACCAGGATCGCGATCGGCGTCTCCGGGTCGTAGTCGCCTGTGATGCAGCTGATGGCTGCCACTTGCGGGTGCTCCTCCACACTGATGCGCACAAGTCGAGCACGATAAGGTGACTCGACTGCGCATAGGTGCCCCACAATCTGGCAGACTGACCAGTCATCCTGGCTCTCCCGCGCGGCCGTACTATCGTGCGACGCATCTGATGTCAACGTGGCCAGACGTTCTGGCACAGATCGCAGCGCGTTCAGCAACTCGGCCCACGTCATCGAAGCAGGTGCAGTCATCTTTATCCTTCCTGTGTTCTCGCGACCGCTCTGGCCGCTTCAGGCTCAGCCACGCGCGGCCGTCGGTTGCGCCGCGTAAACACGTCGGACACCCCGCGCGCTCGCCGGCGGGCGAATGCCGTCGCGGTGATCTCGTTCAAGTGCGGGAATGCATGCGCGCCGTGTGGGATGGGCATCGCCTCCACAAAAGCCTCCTGGAAACGCGGTTCCATCGCGATGCCGATATAGTTGGTCCAGCGCGCCAACCGCCGCGCATCCTCGCGCTCTCCCTTATTGAGCAGTGCGATGCGTGCGCCGTCGCCGGCCGAGTTGCCCACGGTGGCCACGCGCGTCAGGTCGCAGTCGGGGATCATGCCGAGCACCATCGCGTGCACCGGGTCGATATAGCTGCCGAATGCACCCGCCAGCAGGACACGGGTGACCTGCTCCACCCCCATCCGTTCCATCAGAAGCCGGGCGCCGGCGTATAGCGCGGCCTTGCCCAGTTGGATGTTGCGCACATCATCACTGGTGATGACGATCGCCCGTCCCGTGCTCGACTCGTGCGGCCAGGCGAGCACGTACTCCGCCTTCGCGCCGGCCCAGCTCAACCTGGCATGCTCGATCTCAGGCGCAAACCGGCCGTCGGGCGTCAGCACGCCGGCCATGAATAACTCGGCCACCGCCTCGATGATGCCCGACCCGCAGATGCCCGCGGCCAGGATCTGTGCCTGGCGCGCGCCGCTCCTTCCTGCCGTGGCGCCCATCGTTGTGGTCGTCGCCATCGGAACCCTCGTCCCCCACCTTCCTTCTTCCTTCTTCCTTCTTCCGTCCGCCTTCATCCGCCCACTGGTCATTCCACTCATCCCGCCCGATCACCTTGAACCGGCACTCCAACGTCTCGCCGTCGATCCGCACCCGCTCGATCGCGCCCGGCGCGGCGCGCATTCCGTGCCGGATCTGCGCGCCCTCAAAGGCCGGGCCCGTTGGGCTGGACGCGGAGTAAAGCTCCTTGGAGTTGCCCAACAGGATCTCGCCGTTTGTCCCAACGTCGATGATCAACCAAACCTCGTCGGCGGGCGCCTTGTCTGGCTCCTCTGCCAGGATCACGCCCACGTTGTCCGCGCCCACGTGGCCCGCCTCAAGGGGCAGCACGTGCGCCTGGGCGCCCAACGCGAGCTTCAGCCCCAGGTCGCGCGCCTTGATGTCCACCGCATCGCCGATCGCGGGGCCAAAAGGCGACTGTCCGAGCTCAACCGGCGGGATGTTCAGCAGGATGTGATGCATCACGCTGTTTCCCACCAGCACGATTTCGGTAATCGCTTCGCTCGTGATCTCCGCCTCGGCCGCGGCTTCCTTCGCAAGGCTGTTCAGGCTGCCGATGATCGCATCGTGCAGCGTCGCTAACCCTGCCGCACCGTTCAAGTCGCAGTAGCTGACGCGGCTCATCAGGTCTTCGCCGTAAGCAACCTGCGGGTTCATCTGGCTGGCTGTCGACAATATCTCACCGGTGCGAAGATTGCATAGGTGCATCGCGACCGTGGTCGTGCCGATGTCGACCGCCAGGCCGTACGCCTCTTCGACGTATCCGGGCTGCACGCGCACCGCTTCACGATCCTGCCAGACCGTGACCGTAACCTTCCAGTCTCCCTTGCGGATGACCTGTTGCAGCTCGCCGAGCAGCACAGGGTCGAGCCGGACGTCCTTCAATCCGAAACGGACCTCGAGCTCGCCTGCGATGCGATCCCAGTCGCCGAGTTGGTGCTCCAGGGTTGGCGGCTCGATCTCGACATAATACAGCCTGATCGCCGGGTCGACGACAATGGCGCGTTCGGTCGCAGCTTTGCGCACCACCTGCTTGCGCGCCTGGCTCTCCTCGGGCACAAAGACCATCAGATCCCCGCGCACCTCGCACGAGCATGCCAGCCGGCGGCCCGCCAGGGGGGATCCCACCTTATCCCAGTAGTGGGCCTCGCGGCCATCGGGTGGGGTCAGGTGGTCCGGCGACGACGTGATCCCGTGTTTCGGGAACGTCCCGTCTTCGACGACGACCTGGCACTTGCCGCACGTCTGGCGGCCGTTGCAGATGGATTCGATCTCGACACCCAGCGAACGAGCCGCATCCAACAGGTTCGTGCCAGCCGCGACGTCACCCTGACGTCCGGATGGCTGGAAAACCACGCGATAGGTGTGTTCTGGCATGACAACTCGACAAACAGGATGATGCGACAACCGAACCGGCGAAGCAGTCCAGAGGACGATTGTATGATAAGAGGGGGTGATAGGCAAGCGGCGCAGAAGTCGAAGCAACTTGCCGCAAGCACCGTCCTGTCCTATAATCTCCGAGGCTGCCGCATGTGTGCAGCCGGCCGTTGTTCTTTTCGATGGAGAAGTCATGCACACGATCCTTCGCTCGGCCGCGGGCGTTGAGACCATCATCGGACCCGACCAGCCGTTCGTCATTATCGGCGAGCGGATCAACCCGACCGGCCGCAAGGCGCTGGCCGCGGAGATGCTGGTTGGCAACTTCGAACGGGTCAAGGCCGACGCCCTTGCCCAGGTCCAGGCCGGCGCCACGGTGCTGGATGTGAACGCGGGATTGGGCGTGGCCAACGCACACGATCTCGAGCCAGTGGTGATGGCCAGGGCCATCGAGGCCGTACAGTCGGTGGTGGACATACCCCTGTGCATCGATTCTTCGGTGCCCGGTGCGTTAGTGGCTGGGCTGAAGGCAGCAGGCGGCCGGCCGCTGATTAATTCGGTCACCGGCGAGGAGGAGCGCATGGAAAAGGTGCTTCCGCTGGTCGCAGAGCACAGATGCGCAGTGATCGCGATCTCGAACGACGAATCGGGCATAAGCATGGACCCGAAGGTGCGATTTCAGGTGGCTAGGCGCATCGTGGAGCGGGCGGAGCGCTACGGCATCCCGCGTGAGGACATCTTGATCGACCCGCTGGTCATGCCCGCAGGCGCGGTCCACGCGGCAGGACGTGCGGTGCTCGATATTCTGCGGTGGATCGGCGACGAACTGGGATGTAACACCGTGTGCGGCGCGAGCAACGTGTCATTCGGCTTGCCCGATCGGGAGGCGATCAACGCAACGTTCCTGGCGATGCTGGCCGCGGGCGGCATGACCAGTGCGATCACGAACCCGCTCAAGCCCGAGCTGAAGAAAGCCGTGATGGCCGCAGATATGTTGCTGGGGAATGACCCTGACTGTCTGAGGTGGCTGAAATATCAGCGCCAGCTCGTCGGCGAAGTCACGAGCGAGCGCGAGGCGCGCCGCGCTGCAAGGCGGGCCGAACGCGACGGATAATCTTCAATCTTTGATTTTCAATCTGCAATTCATCAAGGGAGTTGCTGATTAGCCGTTGGCTCACCGTTGACGGATGAAAATGGGGGCGTAGAATGGTGGAGACGCCCTGGCATGAAGTCGGATGAATTACCTGGTGCCACGAGTCCGCAAGGGAGTTTGGCTCGAGTGCCTGCAGGCACCGTAGACTGTGGCCCTCCAATTTGGGGGAGTACGCGAAGGAGACTCTTCGCATATCAGGCACTCCGCTGGGGCGATCACGAGCAAGCGGAGGCGCACGATGCAAGTGGTCTATGAGCGGTGCTGCGGGATCGATGTGCACAAGCGCACGGTGGTGGCGTGTGCGATCGTGCCTGGGCCGGATGGGCAATCGGTGAAGGAGACCCGCACGTTTGATACCTTGACCGAGAACCTGGAAGCACTGGCGGAATGGTTGCAGGGCCTTGGGGTCACGCACGTGGCGATGGAGAGCACCGGGGTGTACTGGAAGCCGGTGTACAACCTGCTCGACGGGCGGTTTGCCATTCTGGTGGTCAATGCAGAGCACATCAAGGCGTTAGCTGGCCGCAAGACGGATGTGCAAGATGCGGAGCGGATTGCGGACCTGCTGCGGCACGGGCTGCTCAAAGGGAGCTTCATTCCTTCGGCTGAGCTACGTGCGTTGCGCGATCTGACTCGCTACCGCACCAAGCTGGGCGATGAGCGCGTCAGTGAGATCAATCGGGTGCAGAAGGTGCTGGAAGACGCCAACATCAAGCTGGCGAGCGTGGCGACCGATGTGATGGGTGTCAGCGGACGAGCGATGCTGGATCAGATCGTGCAAGGCCAGGCCGATCCAGCCGTGTTGGCCGAGCTGGCCAAGGGTCGCCTGCGGGACAAGCTGGACCTGCTGCAGAAGGCGCTAAGTGGACGCGTGCAGGCGCATCATCGCTTCATGTTGGCGCAGCACCTGAGCCACATCGACTTCTTGGACGAGGCCATCGACCGGCTCGACCAGCAGATCGCGGAGCAGATGCGCCCTTTTGCGCCGGCGCTGGCGGCCTGGGACTCGCTGCCGGGGATCAACCAGCGGATTGCGGAGATCGTCGTCGCTGAGATTGGGGCCGACCTGCAGCCGTTCGAGGATGCGGAGCATCTGGCTTCGTGGGCGGGCATGTGTCCCGGCAACAACGAAAGTGCCGGCAAACGCTACAGTGGCAAGACCCGCAAAGGCAGTCCCTGGCTGCGGCGAGCCTTGGTGGAAGCGGCGCACGGCGCTGCCCGCACCAAGCACAAGTACTTCCAGGCGCTCTATGGGCGCCTGGCGGCCCGGCGGGGCAAACAACGGGCGCTAATGGCCGTCGGGCACAGCTTGCTGGTCACCGGTTACTACTTGATCACCCGGCAAACCAAGTACGAGGACTTAGGCGGCAACTACTTCGACGAGCGCGACTGTGAAGCTGTGAAGCGGCGGGCCGTCAAACGCCTGGAGAAGCTGGGCTATCAGGTCCAACTGGTGCCAGCCGCCGTCCCAACCGGGTAATCGAGATCATTTTCGAAGGAGTCATCCATGAATCCAGTTTTGCTGAAACTCGGCCCTTTTCAGGTGCACTGGTATGGCCTGTTGATCGTCCTCGGCGCAGTGTTAGCGGCCTGGCTGGCAACCAAAGAGGCGCAGCGCCGCGGCGAAGATCCGGAGCACGTGTGGAACTTGCTCACGTGGTGCTTGATTCTCGGCATCATCGGCGCGCGACTGTATCACGTTTTCTCCACGCCCACCGGTAACTTCGCCGGCTGGGCGTACTATCGCGAGAATCCGCTCGACATTATCAAGTTCTGGAACGGTGGTTTCCGCGGCCTGGGCATCTATGGCGCAGTCGCGGGCGGTGTCCTGGCGGTCATCATCTACGCGTGGCGCAACAAACTGGTTCTGCTGCGTTGGTTGGACATTCCCACCCCAGGGCTGCTGGTGGCGCAAGCGATAGGCCGGTTGGGCAATCGCATCAATCAGGAACTGTACGGTCCGCCGACGGATCGCCCTTGGGCATTCCACATCGATCCGCGCTTTCCGTGCCAGGAGCCGGCCGGTTCGCCCAATGCATGCGGCCTATCCGACCGTCTGACGCCCGAAGCCGCCGAGTGGTACAGCGCCAACGGTTTCCACCCGACATTCTTCTACGAGATGCTATGGAATCTGGCCGGCTTCCTGGTCCTCTGGTTCGGCGGTCGCGCGTTGGTCAAGAAGCTGCGCGACGGCGACATCTTCTTCGCCTACATGATCTGGTACGGGATCGGTCGTTACTGGGTCGAGATGTTCCGGCCTGACGCATGGCGCATGGGCGCGCTGGCCACCGCACAGTGGATTGCCCTCGGAATGATCGCAGCGGGCGTCCTTGCCATCATCATTAACCACATGCGCCCTCAGCGCGCAGTCCCGGAGCCCGTGGCGGTTGAACCTGCAGCGGTTGAACCTGCGGTGGTTGAACCCGTGGCAGATGAACCCGTGGTGGCTGAGCCAGCGGCGCTTGAATCCGTGCCGGATGAACCTGTAGCGGTTGAACCCGCGGCACATGAACCCGTGGCGGCTGAACCCGAGGACAGCGAAGCGGTATAGTAGCCATAGAATATCGGCCTTCAAGGTTTGCGCCAATTCGTACTATCCCCAACTGAACTGCGCCCCGGCAGTTTGGGACCAGCGTGCGAAATCTTGAAGGCCCATCTTGCGCCATCAACCCACCCCCCCGGGGGAGGGGATCGCAACCCGCGTTACAGAACCTCCTCATTTTCTGTGCTAGAATGCCCTCTGTATGGAGGAATATCTAGCGAAATGGACGACCAGACCAAAGCGGGGGTGATCCGGAGGCTGCAGAGCGTCGAAGGCCACGTCCGCGGCATCCAGCGCATGGTTGAAGACGATAAGTACTGCATCGACGTGATCAAGCAGATCAGCGCGGTGCAGGCGGCTCTGAACAAGGCGCAGGAGATTATCCTCGATGAGCACCTGCACTCCTGTGTGACGACCGCGATCCGGGGTGACGATGCCGAGCGTCGTGAGGCTGTCATCGACGAAATCTTAGGCGTTTTTTCTATCACCAACAAATAGCATAGGAGAATGAACCATGTCCGTAAATGTTAAACTGAACATCCCGAATATTTCCTGCCATCATTGCACCAATACCGTGATGCGCGAGACCAAGGACCTGCCCGGCGTCGAAAGCGTCGAGGCCGATGTGGAGACCAAGACCGCAACCTTCACCCTGAAAACCGAAGCAGATTTGTCCCTCGTCAGGGAAACTCTGGCGGAGATTGGGTACCCGGCAGCGAACTAAGTAGCGACGCAACGGATGGCCTGCGGCCAAAACGGACACCTGCCGGTGGGTGCAGGTGTCCGTTTCGTTTTCCGTTGCGGCGCAGCCCCCAAGAGAATAGAATGGTAGACACCAAACAAATCACCCTGCCGATCACCGGCATGACGTGCGCGAACTGCTCGGCGACGATTGAGCGAAACCTGAACAAAATGCCTGGTGTGGTAAACGCCAGCGTGAATTACGCGACCGAGCGCGCCACCGTCGAGTTCATCCCGACACTCGTCAGCCACAGGGATCTGAAGCAGAAGATCGTCGACGTGGGCTACGGGGTGATTGAGGGGAGCGCGGGTGTGCGGTCCACTGACGTCGAGGCGAAGGCGCGCGACCGTGAGATCAGCCAACAGCGGCAGATGCTCCTCGTTGGCATCGTGTTCACGATCCCCGTGTTCATCATCGGCATGGCCAACATGCTTGGTCTGCTGCCGCACACGACGTGGGCCAACTGGGCCATGTTCGCGCTGTCAACGCCGGTGCAATTCTACGTCGGCTCAGGGTATTACGCGGGGGCATACAAGGCGCTGAAAAACGGCAGCGCCAATATGGATGTGCTCATCGCGCTCGGTTCCTCAGCCGCGTACTTCTACAGCGTCTCGGTCCTGCTGTTCCCCAGCCTGGGGCATGTGGTCTATTTCGAGACCTCAGCGCTCATCATCACGCTCATCAAGGTCGGCAAGTACCTGGAGGCGCTAGCCAAGGGCCGCACCAGCGCCGCTATCAAGGCGCTGATGGGGCTGCAGCCGAAGACGGCACGCGTCGTGCGCGGTGGGGTCGAGCAGGACGTGCCGGTCGAAGACGTGTGGCCGGGCGACACGGTTCTGGTGCGTCCGGGTGAGAAGATGCCGGTGGACGGCTTGGTGCTGGACGGCCGATCGTCGGTGGATGAATCCATGTTGACCGGCGAAAGCTTGCCGGTGGACAAGCGCGCGGGCAGCGAAGTCATCGGCGCGACCATCAACAAATCCGGCCTGCTCACGATTCAGGCCACCAAAGTCGGCGCCGACAGCGCGCTGGCCCAGATTATTCGCCTGGTCGAGGAGGCGCAGGGTTCGAAAGCGCCCATCCAGGCGCTCGCCGACAAGGTGTCGGGAATTTTCGTGCCCATCGTCATTACCATCGCGCTGCTGACGTTCCTGGGTTGGACCTTCCTCGGTCGCGCCGGCTTCACGACGGCCATGATCAACATGGTGGCCGTCCTGGTCATCGCCTGCCCGTGCGCGCTAGGCCTTGCCACGCCGACCGCGATCATGGTAGGCACGGGCAAGGGCGCACAGCACGGGATTCTTTTTCGCAGCTCCGAGGCGCTGGAGCGTGCTGAGAAGGTGCAGGTGGTGGTGCTGGACAAGACCGGCACGATCACCCAGGGCAAACCCGCGGTGACCGATGTCATCAGTGATGATGAGGTATTGCGGCTGGTGGCGTCCGCTGAGCGTGGGTCCGAGCACCCGCTGGGCGAGGCAATCGTGGCAGCGGCTAACGCGGCCGGCATGCGTTTGAGTCGGCCCGAGTCGTTCGAGGCCATCGCCGGACACGGGATCAGGGCGATGGTGGATGGGCGAGAGGTTGTCGTCGGTACATGGCGCCTGATGGGGAGTGAAGGCATCGAACCGGGTGACGCTGCGCAAGCGGTGGAACGGCTCCAGGGCGAGGGCAAAACAGCGGTGCTTGCGGCCGTCGACGGCAAGCTGGCGGGTGTGATCGGCATCGCAGATACGGTCAAGCCGGGCGCGGCTGAGGCGATTGCCGGGCTGAAACGGCAGGGGCTGCAGGTCGTGATGATCACCGGCGACAATCGGCGGACGGCGGATGCTATCGCCGCACAGGTCGGCATCGATCAGGTCCGTGCCGAGGTGCTGCCGGGTGACAAGGCAGCTCAGGTGAAGGCAATTCAGAGTGATGGCCGCGTTGTGGTCGCCATGATCGGCGACGGCATCAACGATGCGCCCGCGCTGGCGCAGGCTGACGTAGGCATGGCCATCGGCACCGGCACGGATGTGGCTATGGAAACAGCGGGCGTGACCTTGATGAGCGGTGACCTGCACGGTGTGAACCACGCAATCGCGCTAAGCCTGGGCACGATGAAGACGATCAAGCAGAATCTGTTTTGGGCGTTCTTCTACAACGTAATCTTGATACCTGTGGCTGCGGCCGGTCTGCTGCACAATGCACCATGGCTCGCCGCGGCCGCGATGGCGTTCTCGTCGGTTTTTGTGGTGACGAACTCGCTGCGGCTGCGCAAGCTCAAGCTGGCTGTGTGACCTGAATCATGTGTGACGTTTGTCGTTGACACTCGGGGGCTCCAATGTTATACTCCGACTTGTCAGCCACACGGCAACACGCGAAACGGAGGATTGATGGCGGAAAACTCCACCATTTTGAAGGGCGCTGTATCGACCAGTAAGGCGAATAGCAAGGTTAAGTTCATCGCGGGTGGGCTCGTGATCGTCGGACTCATCGCGTACCTGATCGTTTCGTCCATCTCCAGCGCTGGCGCGTACTACCGCGAGGTGGGCGAGGTGCTCTCACAGCGCGATGCGCTCGCGGGCAAGAACCTGCGTGTGAGCGGCAATGTCGTCACTGAAAGCGTGACCTACGACGCGGCCAAGTTGAATCTGAACTTCATGATCTCAGACCCGACTGACGCGAACAAGCAGCTAGCCGTGTACTTCCATGGCGTCCAACCTGACCAAATCTCACGCGAGGGCGCAAGCGCTATTGTTGAGGGTTCCCTGGGTCCCAACGGCGTGGTTGAGGCGAACAACCTGCTTCTGAAGTGCCCGTCTCGCTACGAGGAATACGAACAAGAAGAGATCAGGGTCGAGGCTATCAAGTAGCCTACGCCTTGACGAATCGTTTGAACGGTCGCCTGCCAGTGGCTCATTGCGTTTGAGCCGGTGGGTGGCCGTTTTTGCGTCACTATGATATAACTCTTGCGCGGTGCTTGCCCGACCGCGCAACACGTCCAGAAAGGTCCCATCGCTTCATGAGACTCATCCGAACCGTCATTGCCTGCGCACTTATCGCCTCGCTCATCCTGCCCATCTCGACGGCCCTGGCCCAGGAAGCCCCGACCACCCCGCCTCAGCCGCTCAGCGGCCAGGCCAGCTTTGCAGAGAACTGTGCACCGTGCCATGGCTCAGCAGGCAAGGGCGATGGAGCCAGTGCCTCCGGGCTTGGCGTTCCCCCTACGGCACTCGGAGAGTACGACAAGATCGCAGTGCGCTCGTTCCAGGAGCTGTTCGATATCACGAAAAACGGCAACATGCAGCGCATGATGCCGCCCTGGGGCAGCCGCCTGACCGATCAGAAGATTTGGGACACGGTCGGCTATGCCTGGAGCCTGCACACGAGCCGCGACGAGGCTGACCGGGGCCAGGCGGTGTACGAGGCCTCTTGCGAGTCGTGTCATGGCCCTGATGGCAAGGGCGTCGCGGCCGGCGCGCCGGACCTGGCCGACTTTACGGTCACCAGCAAGGCCAGCCAGGCCCAGTGGGCGCAGGCCGTGGCCAACGGCAAGGGGACGATGCCCGCGTTTGCGGGCAAACTGAGCGATGCCGATCAACGCGCGGCGCTGACCTACGTCCGCAGTTTGTCGCTCGGCGGACCGCTATTCCGCGCAGCCCTGACCGCAGGCACGGGCGTGATCAGCGGCACGGTGACCAACAAGACCACCGGCAAGCCGATGCCTGATCTAACCATCCAGTTGGGCATCTTTGACCAGGCCAGCCAGCTCGAACAACGCACCGGCGCCACCGACACTGCGGGCAACTATCGCTTCGCAGATTTGCCGACCGACGCCACTTTGGCATATGCCATCCGCGCAGAGTACCCTGCCGATGTGCCGTATAGCTCGGACTTCGTCAGCTTTGAGGCCGGCAAGACCGAGCTGGATCTGCCCCTCTCCGTATTCGAGACGACGACTGACCCCGCGGGTGTGCGCGCTGAGCGCGTTCACTATATCGTCGAGTTCAGCGGCGGTTTCGCCGCGATCGCCGAGCTGATCGTGTTCAGCCTGGACGGCGATCGGGCCTATCTCGGGGACGGCAACCATGTGCTGCAGTTCCCGTTGCCGCCGGGTGCGCAGGATCTGGCGGTCAACGAAGGTGAGCTCGGCAGCCGCTTCGTTCAGATCGGCAATGGCTTTGTCGACCTGTTGCCCCTCCCGCCGGGGCAGAACGTGCGCCAGGTGCTTTTCCGCTATGCGCTGCCTTACACCGGCTCAGCCCTCGACCTCGTTCGCTCGCTCCCCTATCCGGCAGCGAATGTTAATGCGTTGATCGCTGACGTCGGCCAGACGATCAACAGCCCCGATTTGGCCGACCAGGGCAAGCGCGCGTCGGAGGGCGGTTCCTATTACAACCTGGTAGCCAAAGACGTTCCTGCAAACAAGGAAGTGCGGATCAGCATGACCGGCTTGCCTTCGCCCACAGGGGGTGGAGTCGACATGGGTGCGACATCCGGCACGGCCGCAACCAGCGCTGCCGGCGGCTTGAATAAGTGGGTGATCATTGGCCTGATTGCTCTGGCGGCAGCTGGTGCAGTGCTCCTCGTTGCGATGCCGATCCTGCGTGCACAAAACAAGCATGGTCTGCTCGCGAGCAACCAACCCGGTGTGTCGAGGAGTGACGCACTGATAGATGCCCTGGCAGACCTGGACCTGGCTTACGAGGCAGGCGAAATAGCCGAATCCACCTATCGTGACCAGCGCCTGCGGCTAAAGGCCCAGTTGCGCGATCTTACGCGTAAGGAAGCTCAAGGGTGAGTGAATCCGACACCCCGATGATTGAGGTGAGGAACCTCGTCAAGTCGTTTGGCGCCAAGCATGCGCTGCGCGGTGTCAATCTGCGCGTCATGCCCGGCGAATCTCTCGTGATTTTCGGACCCAACGGCGCGGGCAAGACGACACTCGTTCGTATCCTTTCCAGCCTGAGCCGGCCCAGTGGGGGAACGGTGCGCATCGGCGGGCTGGACCTGGCGACGCATTCGGACGGCATCCGGCGCTACCTGGGCGTGGTTTCCCACGCGCCGCTGCTCTACGACAGCCTGACCGCCGAAGAGAATCTGAGCTTCTTCGCCGGACTGTACGGCATGAAACAGCCGGAGGAACGCATCAGGGCGATGCTGCAGCGAGTGGGGCTCTATGGCCGCCGAGGCGACCTGGTGCGCACATTCTCGCGCGGCATGGTGCAGCGCCTGGCGATCGCGCGGGCACTCCTGCATGATCCCGAGGTGCTCCTGCTGGACGAACCGGACACGGGGCTGGATCCCCAGGCCGCTGAGATGCTCCACGGTCTGCTTTCCGAACTGAGCGGCCGTGCGACCGCCGGCCCCGGCGAGCCGGATCGAGCCGGCGCGCCTGTGGAGCGACCGCGCACCATCGTGACGGTGACCCATAGCATCGAGCGGGGTCTCGCCATCGCAGATAAGGTATTGATCCTGGCGAATGGCCGGGTAAGCTATGAAGCCTCGGTGCAGGGGATGACCGCTGCCGAGTTCCGGCCTCTCTACGACCTCTATTGCGGGCCCGCTCCCCAGGCGCCCGGCAATGGGGTGGGAGGCGGCCGATGAACTTCTGGCAAGCCGTCACCGCCATCATCTGGAAGGACATCCGCGCGGAATGGCGCACGAAGGACATCTTCAGCAGCATGTTCGTATTTGCACTGCTCTCGGTGATCGTGTTCAACTTCGCGTTCGAGTTGCGGGTGCCCGATATGAAGATGGTTGCGCCCGGCATCGTCTGGGTGGCGATCACGTTTTCGGGGACCCTTGGGCTGAACCGGGCATTTGTGATCGAGCAGGACAAAGGCAGCCTGGCCGGCCTGCTGCTGGCGCCGGTCGACCGGGCCGCCATCTACTTCGGCAAGATGCTGGGCAACCTGGTGTTCATCCTGATCGTCGAGATCATCCTGCTGCCGCTGGTGATGATCTTCTTCAACCTGTCGCTGTTGACCTGGCCGCATCTGCTGGTGCTGTTCCTGGGCACCTACGGTTTTGCAGCGGTCGGCACGGTGTTTTCGGCCATGGCGGTGAACACGCGGGCGCGCGAGGTCATGCTGCCGATCCTGCTCTTTCCGGTGCTGCTGCCGGTGCTGGTTGCGGGTGTAAAGATGACCGGCAGCCTGCTGGACGGCGAAGCGTTGAGCGAGATCGCAAACTGGCTCAAGCTTGTCGCGATTTACGATATCGGCTTCACCATTATCGCCTATCTTACATTTGGCTTCGTGGTAGAAGAGTGAGCGACTGACCACAAGGACACCAAGACACGACGGTTCGCCAGGCCCCCTCGAATCTTCGTCCAACTTTGTGGCTTTGTGGTTAGTCCGGCTCCGACGGCGAGATACTCCTGGAGGGAGTGCATGGAGCGTTCTTCTCGTGGGTTGATGGTCCTGACCGCCATCTCGGCAGTCATGGTT
Organism: uncultured Chloroflexia bacterium; assembly: GCA_963774265.1. GTDB lineage: Bacteria > Chloroflexota > Anaerolineae > CG2-30-64-16 > CG2-30-64-16 > JALOOB01. Next base: position 321,044 of record CAVZDU010000003.1, read on the forward strand.
CTGTTCTCGGCCTACCTGGCCCTCGTCGGCGCGCCGGATGCCGTAGGTCTCACCGAAGATAACACCTACGCCCAGCGCATCATCTACTTCCACGTGCCGAGCGCCTGGCTGAGCATGTTGGCCTTTGGCGTCACGATGGTGGCGAGCATCGGCTACCTGATCACATCCAAGCGCCAGTGGGACAGCTTGGCCATGTCGTCGGCCGAGCTGGGTCTCGTCTTCACCCTTGCCGCGGCTGCCAGCGGCTCAGTCTGGGCCAAGCCGGCCTGGAATATCTGGTGGACCTGGGATCCGCGCCTGACGACCTACACGATCATGTTCCTGCTGTACGTGGCCTACTTCATGCTGCGCAGCGCGATGGAAGATCCGGCGCGTCGCGCGCGCTTCGCCTCGGTCTACGGGATCTTCGCGTTTCTCAGCGTGCCGATCACGTTCATGTCGATCCGCTGGTGGCGCACTATCCATCCGGTGCTGATCGACCCGAACGAGGGGTTCGGTTTCGGTCCGGGGATGATGACGGCCTTCTTCATCAGCCTCGCCAGCTTCACGCTGCTCTACGTCGTCCTGCTCCTGCATCGGTACCGGCTGGAGCGGATCCGGGAACAGGTGGATGAGCTGAAGGAACAATTGGGATACTAGGAGATAACAATGGCTTACATGGTAGCTGCATACCTGATTATCTGGTTGGCCTCGTTCGTCTTCATCTTCAGCATGGTGCGGCGCCAGAGCGCCCTGCAACGGGAAATCTCATCATTGCGCGAGCTTGCACAGGAGCGCGACGATCGCGTCCGGTGAGATTCGTGTAACGTGGGCGACGGAGGCATCCCACTGGATGTAACCTCTGTTGACAGGAGAAAGGTGCATGACTTCAGCTAATCGCTGGCAGACGTTTTCCCACGCGCTGGCGTTCGTGATTGGGTTCAGCCTGGTGTTTGTCGTCCTGGGCGCGTCGGTGGCGTTCTTCGGCTATGCGCTGAACACGTTCCTCCCAACCTTCGTCAAGATCGGCGGCGCGATCCTGATCCTGTTCGGGCTGCAGGTGTCGGGCGCCTTCGGCTGGATTGCGGATCGCATCCGTTCGGCCGGTGGCGACAGGACCTCTCTCGGCCGTGCGTACATCAACGGGGTCGACACGCTGGCTCGCCTGATGTACACCGAAGGCCGCGTGCAGGTGAAGGTCGACCGGCGCTGGGGTTATCTGTCCTCTGCCTTGATGGGCGTCTTCTTCTCGGCCGGCTGGATTCCGTGCGTGGGCCCGGTGCTGGCCGCAATCTATCTCCTCGCGTCGGACACAGCAACGGTCGGCCAGGGTGCACTGTTGCTGCTGGTCTATTCGCTGGGCCTGGGCATCCCGTTCCTCGTCACCGGCGCGGCCATGGGCCGCGTGGCCCCGGCCCTGCGACGGATGAACCGGCATCTGGGCTCGTATCCAAGATCACCGGCCTCTTCCTGATCTTGGTCGGCGTGCTGCTCTTCAAGGACCGCCTGAGCCTGATCTCGAACCTGTTCGTGTCTCGCTTCGGGACGGGACTGGCCAGCCTGGAGCTGGGCAGCGGCGGACTGAGCACGGCGGTGACGATACCCATCGCGTTCCTGGCCGGGCTGCTGTCGTTCCTTTCGCCGTGCGTGCTGCCGCTGATCCCGGCCTACATCGGCTATCTGAGCGGTACGACTGTTGCGGACCGGGGCGCACAGACCGCGCCGCCGGCCGACGCGACCGCAGCGACAACGGGCGCAACGACCACCCAGGCCGGGGCATGAGCGTCGAGGTCCGGCCGCCTCAGAGCGATGGTGCGAAACGCTTGAACGCGGCCATCAACCGGGTCGCGGTGGGCATCGCACGGCACTGGCTGGCTGTCTTCAATATGATGGTGGCGCTTTTCGTTGCGTTGCCATTTCTCGCGCCGGTGCTAATGGAGGCGGGCGCGACGGGGCCAGCCAACCTGATCTATAAAGTCTACGCGGTCACGTGTCACCAGTTGCCCGAGCGTTCGATCTTCTTCTACGGTCACGACCATTTCTATACAGCCCAGGACCTGGAGGCGGAAGGTTACTTGCCCGCGGGCCTGTCACTTTTTCAACGCCAGGCGCTGCGATGGGCCGGTTCAGTCGAGGCTGGTTGGAAGGTGGCGCTTTGCCAGCGCGACGTGGCGATCTATGGGTCGATCTTGGCTGCAGGCCTGCTGTTCGGGCTGTTGCGCCCAATTTTGCGTCGCCGCACGAAGTGGCCGAAGATGCCCGTCTGGATGTTCGTCCTTCTTCTGGTTCCGATCGCGGTCGACGGCATTACTCAGCTTTTCGGCTGGCGAGAATCGTTCCCGGCGCTGCGCTTCTTCACGGGTGCGCTTATGGGATCGGCCACGGTGTGGTTCGCCTATCCTCACATCGAGGAAGCGATGCAGGATGTGATTCGCACCACCCGCACGAACGCGTAATCGCGAATTTTGGTCAGAAAAGAATCTTGCGCTATACTTACTGCTTGTGACTGGCACAGCTTGACGCCGGTCACGTTCATGTCTTATCAACGACGGCCTTAGCCGTGAAATGACCAACACTCGTCAGTAGAAATCCTGGAGGCTTTTCGGTGCCAAACCTGAAGAAGAACCCATCTGCGTTGAAAGCAATGCGCCGGGACGCGCGCAAGGCCGTCTACCGCGGCGCTGTCCGCACCAGCACTCGCACCTTCATCAAGAAGGCGCGCACGTTGTTGGTTAGCACCAAGATGGAAGGGGCAGACGCGGCGATCCTGGACGCGATCAGCGCGCTGGATAAGGCTGCTCAGAAGGGCGTCATCCACAAGAACGCCGCTGCACGACGCAAGTCCCGCCTGATGGCTGCCCTCAACAGGGCAAGAGCAGCCAAGACAGCCGCTGCGATCAAGGCCTAATCGTCCGTTACGATTCCCAGCAAAACGAAAGGATCGGCATCGCAAGACGCCGATCCTTTTTGTCTTTCGGCGGGGCTGCCGGTCAGTCTTCGCTGAGGAGGGGCACTTCATCCTCGGCGGGCGTGGCGTTCGGCATGGGGATCGCCAGCTTGTAGCCGATTTTGCGGACGGTGAGCAGCACGACCGGGCGCGTGGGCTCACTTTCGATTTTCTCGCGCAACCAGCGAATGTGGACGTCAAGCGTGCGCGTATCCCCCAGGTACTGCGTATCCCAGATCTCTTTCATCAGTTCTTCACGGGAAATCACCTGGTTCGGGCGCTGCATGAAAATGGCGAGCAGGTGGGCCTGTTTGGGCGTCAGATGCGCTTCGCCTTGGGGGCTGTGAAGCGAGCGCGTCATCTGATCCAGTTCGATTTGGCCGACCTTCAGCACATGGGGGCTGACCGCGTCCAAGAGCCTGCTGAGGGTCTCACGGAGCTTCTTGGGCGTAAAGGGCCGGACCAGCCGCTCTTCGCACTCGATCTGCCTGCCTTGCCCGCGATCGATCAGCAGCAGGCGTCGGACTTGGGGAAACTTGCGCCTGAGCTCGATGCAGAGGCGTTCGCCAGAAAAATGGCTGTTTGTCGGATTGATAACAACGATATTTGGCTGCAGTTCCCGCGCCAATTGCAGACCCATTGATTGGGTGCGGGCAGACGCCAAGCCGATGCCCTCTTGCTCGATGCTCTGCCAAACCTTCTCGTACCCGGGATCCTCACGTCCGATGTAAAGGATATGGGCAGGTTTGGCGGTCGAGTTCCGGCTCATGATGCACACCCCTCTTCCACTCCAATACAGTAGGGAATATTATAGCGCATGTTTGAACGCAAGGCAACAGGTTGACCTTTACTCCCCCGCATGATAAAATCGCCATGATGCCTTCCCAAAGCACTGGCGGCGCTCCCGAGCGCGCCAAAATCATCGTCGTCATCCCTACTTACAACGAAGCGGATAACCTACCGGGCCTGGTCGCCGAGCTCCATGCGCTGGCCGTGCCCGGCTTGTCTGTTCTTGTGGTGGATGACAATTCGCCTGACGGCACTGGCTGTGTGGCGGATGCCCTGGCTGAGCGCCTGCCTGGCGTCCTGCAGGTCCGCCACCGCGAGGCGAAGGATGGGCTGGGACGCGCCTATATAGAAGGCTTTAAGCTCGCGCTTGCCGACGGCGCCGACTATATCGTCCAGATGGACGCTGATTTTTCGCATCCGCCCGCGACCATCATCAGCATGCTTGACCTCATACGGGAGTACGACGTGGTCGTCGGCTCCCGGTATGTTAGTGGGGGCCAGCTGGACGAGCGTTGGAGTTGGTGGCGGCGATTGTTGAGCTGGTGGGCGAACGAAATCTGGTCGCGTCGCCTCCTGGGGTTGAGCGTGCGCGACATCACCGCCGGCTTCAAGTGCTGGCGAAGCTCGACATTGTCAGGTATTGGGTTGGACCGCGTCATTTCGAACGGCTATGCATTCCAGGTCGAAATGGCGTTTCTTACTGAGCGGCTTGGCTATCGCGTCAAGGAAATCCCGATCTATTTCGAAGATCGGCGCATCGGAAAGTCCAAGATGAGCGTGCCCGTGAAGCTCCAGGGTGCGGTTGACGTTTTCCGCATTCGCTACCGGCATCGGAAGACTACCGTGCGACCGCCCGAGCGCGGGGACGACCCCGCCGCTCGCCCGGAGGCGGAGTCGAAGGCCTACGCGACGGTTCCCAGTAACGATTACACCCCTGACATCTGACTGCTATCGCATCACCCGAGGGACCCTTGAGATCTTCCCGTAGAGCCGGTGCGTTCGTCACGATTGTGGCCTTGCTTCTGCTCCCGCTGCTCTGGTTTGCTCCGCAGGCGCTGGGCAACAAAACGCTACTCCCGGCCGACAATCTCTTTCAGTATCCTCCATGGCAGAGCTTTTCCGACCAATTGGGCGTTGACGTTCCCTATAACGCGCTGATCAGTGACCTGGTGCTGGAGAATCTCCAGTGGAAGTCGCTGATCGTCGACGCGTTGGCGGCAGGCAACCCGGCCGACATCCTCTGGAACCCGCGTTCCTTCACCGGCGTGCCGTTTTTCGCCGCCGGCCAGCAGTCTGCCGCGTATCCGCTCAGCCTGCTGTTCTATGTCATGCCTCTGTGGCGCGCCTATGGTGTTTTCACCTGGCTTCAGATCGGCCTGGCCGCGGTCTGCATGTACCTGTTCATGCGGAGTCTCCGCGTGCGGCGCATTGCCGCGGTCCTGGCAAGCATCGCATATGCGTTCTCCGGTTTCTTCATCGTCAGTGTCAACTTCACGATGGTCATCGCTGCCGCGGCGTGGCTGCCGCTGCTGTTGGCGTGCATCGAGATCGTGGTGCGCAAGCAACAGGAGAACGTGGGCCGCAACTTCTTGCCTGCTCCGTTCGTAGCGTTGGGGGCGGCAGTGCTGGCGACTCAGATCCTCGCCGGGCACGTCGAGATCACTTACTATACGCTCATGGTGGCGGGCCTATTCGCCGTGTGGCGACTCGCCGGCGTGTGGCTCAGGTTGCGCGCGTGGCGGCCGGTCGTGCGTATCGGTGTGTGGCTGCTGATCATGATCGGCCTGGGGATGGCGCTCGGCGGTGTGCAGATTCTGCCGCTGGTCGAGCTAGTGCAGCAGAGCTTTCGTGAAGGCTCGGCGAGCCTGCAGCAGGTGCGCGATTGGGCATGGCCCTCGCGTCAAATCATCACCTTCCTGCTGCCCGATTTTTACGGCAACCCAACGCACCACGCCTATTTCGACATCTGGCAGCGCACGTGGGTTCCAGTGACGCAGAACGCTCTTGGACAGCCGCTCAGCACAATCGACTGGGGCGTCAAGAACTACGTCGAGGGCGGGAATTACCTCGGACTTACTACGCTGCTCCTGGCGGCCATCGGCGCGCTTGCGGGCGTTGTGAGTAGGGGCGACCCTCGCGGTCGGTCCCCCGCCCCTGAACTCGATCATTGCGCAGCACGACCAACCTACACGTGGTTCTTTACCATTCTTGCCATCTTGTCGCTGCTGTTCGCGTTCGGTACCCCGCTCTACGCCATCCTTTACTACGGCTTGCCGGGCTACAGCCAACTCCATTCGGCGTTTCGCTGGGTGTTTCCTTATACGCTCAGCATGGCCGCGCTGGCCGGTTTCGGTCTGGATTGGCTTCTGTCGCAGCGCGAGACGAGAATGGAAGAAGGGCGAAGGAAACAGGAAGATCTACCTCACCTGCCCGGAACCGCAGGTGCCGGGTCTTCCCTCGTCCGTTTTGCTTCAGTGTCTGAACGGTTGCCCCGGCTCCTGGCGTGGCTATCCATCCTCGCCGGCGCCGGCGCTCTGCTCCTCGTTGTGCTGAGTGTCTTGATCCCCAGTCCTTTCATTGCGCTGGGTGAGCGGCTGCTGAACTGGGGTTTCTGGTCTGATCTCGCGCAGAGCAGGGGCTTCGCTAACGGCGCGATGTTCTGGAGTTATGAGGCGATGCAAATCGTACGCTTCGGCGCGATGGCTCTCCTCACGGGTCTTGCGATTCTGTGGTTGATGTGCGACCGCGGTCGTCTCTACCGCGGCTTGCCGCACGGACAGGCGCTCCTGGCAGCGCTGCCCCTGGTCCTGACCTTGCTTCTTGATGTGTGGCTGGTCGGCAGAGGGTTCAATCCTGCGGTCGAAAAGAAGCTCCTGGAGTTCACCCCTCCCGCCATCGAGTTCCTGCAAAGCAAGTTGGACCCTGCCCAGCCGTGGCGTCTGACCAGCTTCGATGGGCCGGATGAGAAGGTGCTCAACGCCAACTCGGCCATGCGGTATGGCCTGGAGGATGTGCGCGGGTACGATTCCATCATCCCCAGGCAGTATGTCGCGTATATGCGGCGGCTGCACCCCCAGGGAGAGTTGCTCTACAACCGCATCGCGGCGATCTATTCTCAACTTGGCGACCAAGCCAATTATGGTGCGCTCGACAACCCCTTGCTGCACCTGCTCGGCGTGCGCTACGTCGTCTCCACCCAGGCGATCCCGAATGACGGCTACGAGCTGGTGTACGATCAGGAGGTCAAGGTCTACGAGAACACGCAGGCTTTCCCACGCGCGTTCATCGTCCCGCAGGCCATGTCCGCATCGGATCAGACAGAGGCGCTCGATAAGCTGCAGCAGCTTGATCCCGCCGAAGTTGTGTTGATCGAAGGGCTGGCGCCAGAGCGGCTCCCACCCGCTGCATCACCCCAGGTGCGGGAGGTCCGCTTCAGCCAGCGCGGGAATCGCGAATACTTCATTGACGTCAATATCAGCGACCGCGGTTGGCTGGTCGTGACGGACAACTACTTCGACGGCTGGAAAGCCTACCTGCGGCCGTTTGGCGTCGAGGGTGAAGGCGTGAACGCCAGCGGCGAGTCGGTCGAGCAGCAGCTGCCGTTGTACCGCGCGGACGGTACATTCCGTGCTGTGTATCTTCCGCAGGCCGGCCAGTGGACCGTTCGCTTTGTCTATTCCCCGCGCAGCGTGCTGCTAGGCGCGTACTTGACTTTCCTGGCGGGCGTCACCTTGGTCCTGCTGCTCGGCTGGTGGGCATGGAGGCGGTACTACAAGGGGGAAGGCAGCGAGGTCGGCACGGTCGCCAAGAACAGCGCGGTCCAGGTGGTCATGAGCCTGTTCAATCGCGGCATCGATTTCGCGTTCGCCATGCTGCGGCTGCGCGTGCTCAGCCCGGAGGGCGAGGGAAGCTATGTCTTCGCCATCACCTTCTACCTGATCGCCGAGATCGTCACGCGATTCGGCCTGGGCACGCTGCTGACGCGTGATGTGGCCTTCGAGAGGAGCCGGGCGCGCAAGTACCTGACCAACGTGGTGCTCCTCCGGTCGCTTCTGTGGATGATCAGCCTGCCGGTGATGGCGCTGGCGCTGCTCGTTTTCCAGCGATCGCCCACCCCGTTGACGGGCGCTGAGATTCAGGCTATTGGCCTGTTCGCCGGGGCGCTTTTCTTCGCGAATATCGCAGACGCGCTATCGTCGGTTTTCATGGCGTTTGAGAAAATGGAGTACCCCGCGGCAAGCGCCACCGCGGTCACGGTGGCCAAAGTGGCTTTGAGTGGCCTGGTGCTGCTGCCTCCGCTTAACCTTGGATTTGTCGGGCTGGCAGGCGTTGCCGTGCTGATGAACGTGGTGCAGGTGATTTGGCTTTGGATCCTGCTGGAGCGCAAGGTGCTGGGGCCGGCAGAAGAGGCGATAAGTGCGGTAAGTGCCCGGCACTTCGAAAGTGCCGGGCACTTGAACGGGCACTTGAACGGCGCCCGGCGCTCGGGCGGCGTGGACTGGGGGCTCCAGCGGTATATGCTGCGTGAGTCCGGTCCGCTGATGCTCAACCATTTGTTGGCGACGGTGTTTTGGCGCATCAGCCAATTGGTATTGCGAGGGGCCATCAACCCAGCGGCGGTAGGCATTTTTTCGGCCGGCATTAAGTACATCGATGGGCTGAACGTCATCCCGGCCTACTTCACTGCGGCCATCTTCCCTCTGATGAGCCGCTATGCCCATGCCGGCAACGACTCCCTGGTCAAGGCATATCGCCTTGCGCTCCAGTTGTTGTTTATGGCCGCGCTGCCGATCGCGGTCTTCTTCACCTTTGCCGCGACCCCGTTGATTCAGATCCTCGGCGGCGCGGCCTACTTGCCCGATTCCGCTATCGCCCTGCGGGTGATGATCTGGTCCATCCCCATCGGCTTCATCAACTCGGTGACCCAGTACGTGTTGATTGCGGTGCATAAGCAGCGTTTCCTGACGGGCGCCTTCGTGATCGGCGTCCTCGTCGCGGCCATCAGCAACTGGGTGCTCGTGCCGCGGTATGGCGCGGTGGCGGCCGCCGCTTTGCTTATCCCTGCGGAATTGGCCCTGTTTTTCCCCTTTGCGTGGGCAGTGCAGCGCTACGTGGCCCCGATGCCGTGGCCTGCGTTGTTGGGGCGGCCGCTCTTGGCAACGGGTGTGAATCTGGTTATAGTATGGGGCTTAGAACGACTGGGCGTACCGCTGCTCGTTGCCTTGGTTGCCGGCTTCGTCGCATACTGTGCGGTACTGTTTGCGCTCCGCGCCTTCAACGGCGAGGAGTTTGCCGTCCTGCGCAACTACGTCAATCGCCGACTTCGCCGGCCCGTGCGCGAAGCCACCACCTGATTGGGAACCGTCCCTATGGGACCAAGGGGGCACTATGAGCTCCGAATCCGTCCTTGAACTGGAGCACGTCACCAAGCACTACGGCGAAACGGCTGCCCTCTCCGATTTTTCACTCTCCGTGCTGCATGGAGAAATCCATGGGGTGCTGGGCGATAACGGTGCGGGCAAGACCACACTGCTTAAGATTTTGAGCGGAATGCTGGGTCGTGGAGCGTTTTCTGGTGTGGTTAAGGTTGATGGTGCAGCCGTTAGTATCGGCTCGCCGCAAGAGGCCATCAAGCACGGCATCGGCATCGTTCCTCGCCGGCCGGGCATCTTTACGGGCCTCACCGTAGCCGATAATGTCGTCGTCGGCAAACAGATGCAGGGTCTCATCATCAACCAGGTGCGCATCCGGGAGCAAGCGCTACTGCTCATGGAGATGATCGGTCTGCGGCTTGACCCATTTGTCAAGGCCAATAATCTGACCAACAGCCAACAGCGTCTCCTGATGATCGCGCGTGCACTGAGTCTGGACGTCAAGATCGTGATCCTGGATGAGCCCTCCGCGTCCTTGACCACCCCTCAGGATCTCAGCCAACTGTTCCGCGCGGTGCGCAGCCTGGCCGAGCGGGACATCGCAACGCTCTATTTGACGCGGCGACCCGCCGAGGCAGTTCAGATCGCGGATCGCATCAGCGTGCTGCGCGACGGCGAGATTGTTGGTCAGTGGCAGCGCACGGATTTCGACGAAACCGAGCTGATCAAGCAGATGCAGAGCCAGCGGATCGGCGACGCAGGCTATATAGATCATGATGATCTGAACCAGTCGCGCGGGTGGCTGGATGGGCTTCGGTCTTTGGTAAGCGGTAATCGCAATTGAGTTAGGGCGGGTCTCACCTGCGCTGCACTCACGCCCCTTGGGAGGCGCAGGTGTGCACTCGACCGCGCCTGGAGGAGGGTTTCTACGATGCGGATCGGCATTATCACCAGCGGTGGCGACGCACCCGGCATGAATGCTGCCGTCCGGGCCATCACCCGATGCGCCCTGGACAAAGGAACTGAAGTCGTCGGCATCCATGAGGGCTGGCAGGGAGTGGTCGATGGGGGCGAGCAGTTCGAGCCGTTCAACTGGCGCAGCGTGGGCGGCATTCTGCAGCTCGGTGGCACGATCCTTGGTACGGCGCGTTGTGAGATCTTCCGTACGGTGCCTGGACGGCGCCAGGCCGCCCGCAACCTGGTCATGAATGACATCGATGGCATGGTGGTCATCGGCGGCGATGGCTCGCTCACCGGCGCCCTTTTACTGCAGCAGGAATGGGCCGAGCATGTCCGCGCATTGGCCGCCGAGGGGCTCATTCCAGCGGAGAAGGTCCAGGCTCACCCATCGCTGCGCATCGTCGGCCTGCCTGGATCCATCGACAACGACCAGTTCGGCACGGATATGAGCATCGGGGCTGACACTGCGCTGAATACGATCGTTGAGGCGGTGGATAAGCTGAAATCGACCGCGGACTCCCACCAGCGCACCTTCGTGGTGGAAGTGATGGGCAGGCGTTGCGGTTATCTCGCTTTGATGGGCGCGGTGGCCACGGGTGCGGACTGGTTGCTGATCCCCGAAGAGGAAATGGATTCGCGCTGGCATTTTCGGATGATTGAAGCATTGAAGACCGGCCGGGAAGCGGGCCGCCGGCATGATGTCATCATCTTCGCCGAGGGTGCGCGGCACCCGGATGGGCTGCCCATCCGCGCCGACACCATCACCGAAATCTTGAGAAACCGTATGGGCATAGAGGCCCGCGTGACGGTTCTGGGACATGTACAGCGGGGCGGGTCGCCCAGTGGGTTCGACCGTAACCTGGCATCGCGGCTGGGCGCGGCGGCTGTGGACTACATCATGGGGCCGGACGAGACGCCTGTGATGTTGGGGCTGGTTCACAACGAAACCAAGGCGACACCCTTGGATGAAGTGGTCGCTAAGAGCCTCGAGATCAACACCCAGATCGACCAGGGTAATTTCGACCAGGCGTTGGCCATGCGCGGCCGCAGTTTCCTGGACTCGCTCAGCTTGCTAAAGACGCTGGCACGCGCGCATCCCAAGGCAGAACTAGCGGCCCGTGGTCGCATCGCCATCATGACAGGGGGACCTGATTCGCCTGGCATGAACGCGATCCTGCGCACAGCGCTCCGCATGGCACGGAATGAGGGCCAGGATGTCATCGGCATCCGCTATGGTCTCGGCGGACTGGCGCGTGGGGATGTCTGGGACCTGAACTGGATGGACGTTCAGAACTGGATAAATCTGGGCGGCAGCGAATTGGGAGCGATCCGGCACGAACTAGACGATGCGGAGATCAAGGCGATCGCACAGCAGATCCGCCAATGGGACATCCGCGGGATCATTGCGGTCGGGGGTCTACAGACATACCAGCAGATCGCGAAACTCGAGGCCGCGCGTGACATCTACGCGGAGCTGCGCATCCCAATGATCTGCGTTCCCGCAACGATCGGCAACAACCTGCCCGCCACCGAGATCACCGTAGGCGCGGACACCGCGCTAAACAACATCGTCGATGCGGTGGATAAAATCAAGTATACGGCTGGCGCAGCCCATCGTACCTTCCTCGTGGAGGTCATGGGCCGGGAGAGCGGTTACCTGGCGCTGGCGTCGAGCATCGCGACCGGTGCAGAGATGCAACTGCTCAACGAGGATGGAATCGATCTGAGAGTCTTGCAGAAGGATATCGAGCAGCTCCGTGAAGGCTTTGCCAGCGGCAAGAAACTGGGGATTGTCATCATCGCAGAGGATGCTTCGCCATACTACGACACCGAGTTCGTCCGTCGCATCATGGTGGCGGAGGCGCACGGTCAGTTCGACGTGCGCGAAGCGATCCTGGGGCACCTGCAGCGCGGGGGCGTGCCGACCGCGTTCGATCGGGTTCAGGGCAGCCGCCTGGGCGCTCATGCCGCCCGCAAGATCATGGATGACGTCGCGGCAGGGCGGGATGAAGTCAACGTCATCGGGGTTTGGCGCCGCGGTGTCGAGATCACCCCACTTGCCGAGGCGATGAACCAGATGGACTGGGTGCACGATCGTCCCAAGATCCAGACCTGGCTTTCATGGCGACCCATGTCGGTGGTGCTGGCGAAGGCGAATCCGGGGATCTAGGAAATCCTCTCGATTTCGGCGATCAATCGGTCAATTTGTTCGCTGGTATGTGTGGCGAAGATGGCCACGCGCAGAGCGCCACCCTCAGGCGTACTACTGTAGCGGGTGACGTGCGCCACGCAAATGTCTCGCTGAAACAGCTCCGCCTTGATACTCGCCAGGTTGACTCCAGGGAGTGCCCCCAGGCAAATGATCGGAATCGGCGTGTCTTCGAGAGGCCAGCCGAGCTTTCTCAGCCCCCTGCGGGCACGCGCAACGTTGGACCATAGCCGTTCCCGAAGCTCAGAGTGAGTGCGGACATAATCAAGCGACCACGCCGAGGCGGCGGCAGACGGCAGCGGCGACGGGCTGCTCCCCTCTGGCGCATGTGCGTTGCGCCAGAGGCGCTCGATGAACGGGGACGATCCGGCGATGAGACCGCCGTGCCCTGCGAGCGCTTTGCTCAGTGTGTGGGTTGTGTGACACCGCACACCCGTATCAGACTCGATGGACTTTGGTTCGAATCCTTGCCGTTCCGATACGAACTCCAGCGAGCCGCGACCGAGGCTGCCGATAACACCGGTAGCGTGCGCGTCGTCGATGAGGAGGATCGCGCCTTCATAGCTGCCGAGCACCTGCACGTAGTCCTGAAGGGGCGCGACGTCACCGGAGATCGGGAACACGCCGTCTGTCAGCACCAGCGGGCGCTCAGCCCGCCCCAAGGTTGACCGTAAGTCATTGGCGAGCGCGTGCGGGTCCGCATGGCGGTAGGTGTGCACCGGGACAGCGGTTGCGCCGGCCGCGTCGCGGCCACTGAAATGCGCAGCCTCGTCCACGTAGATTCGGTCATAGTCACCCCCCAGGCCCTGCAACAGGATTTCGCTCCCCAGGTAGGCTGAGACTGTGTAGAGCGCGGCTTCTTCGTCGAGGAAAGCAGCGGCCGCGCGTTCGACTGCGTGAAAAATCGGGTGCTCGCCATAGCCGCCACGAGAGGTAGCCGTGGTCAGGCCGTATTTGCGCAGTGCTTCGCTGGCGGCGGCCACGAGGCCCTCGTGCCCCTGCAATCCCAGGTAGCCGGTGCCTGCGAAATAGTCGCGCCACCGGCCATTGATCAGTGTGCGTGCGCCAGGCGCACTTTCCATAAGGAAATCCATCCGCCCTCAGTTCTTCACGAAGGATCGTGCGCCCACAAACGTCTCGCGCAGCCCGTCGACTTGCTGGACGTTGTCTTCGTACACGCCGTTGATACGCCGCGAAGAGTGGATGATGTCCCATCCACCGCGGCTAACTGCCACGTGGGTGATCTTTCTTGCGTCCCCGGCCTCGCTGAAAAAGAGCAGATCGCCGGGCTGGTAGGGGAAGTCGACCGGCCGGCCAACCGCGTATTGCATATCAGCATCGCGCGGCAGGGTCACGCCGGAGAGGCGGTGAAGCAGCTGGCTGAAGCCCGAGCAATCGATGCCCCAGGCGGTGCAGCCACCCCACAGATACTGAACGCCAATGAACTGAGCCGCGTCGCGGATGATCTGGCTGCGTTGGGCTGCCTCATCGTGAGGCAGTGCACCGAACGCGCGCAGCGCATCGGCGCGAAGCCAGCCGGAGTGCGTCCCCGCGAGGGCGACGTGGCGCCACAGGCCTTCGCCTGCGTCCACGGCCACAGCGGTTCCTCCCAGGAGCCGCGTGACGAGCGGGGTCGCGTCATAGGGTTCTGCCCGGACCCAGGCTTCCGTTGTGCACACCAGATGGGTGACGGTGCAGCCCGTTGCATCGGTGAGGTATGGGGCGTAGGCCCAGCCGAGATAGCCATCAGCCAGGCGGACAAAACGCCAGCGCTCCTCTTCGAGCAAGACTTCGACGGACCAGCCGTTGAGCAACTGGCTCACCTGCTCGGCCATGAAAGAGGGCTTGGCGTACAGCCCGGTTACGTTGGCGCCAACAACAAGGGTTGGACCGCCGGGGCGGAGGATGCGCACTTGCGTTGCGTCGAATGTGGCCAGGGGAAATCGAGCGGCTAGTTGATCCAACACATCGTGAAGCGTTCTCTCGTCCAACACCGTACCATCGAGGATACCCCCAGCCTCGGAATCTTCGACCATCGCAAGCCGGCAATAGCGCGTGCGGCTGTCGGAGTAGGCACTGGCGATCTCGCTCAGCGCGGCCATCATCGCATCTATCACGGCAACACCTCCCCAAACACGCGCGCCATGTTGCGCCAGCAAACCTTTTCCACCTGGGGCGCTGTCAGCCCCGCCTCCCGGAGCACGTCCACGATGCCCGGATAGCTTTCGATCCCGGTCACTCCCGCCGGCGTGATATTGATGCCATCCAGATCACCGCCCAGGCCGATGCAATCTTCTCCGCCGATATGCAGTGCATGTCGCACATGTCGCCCGACCCAGTCCAGCTTGGGGAGGGGGATCACGGCCAATTGGGGGCCGGCGGCCATGCGGTGCTTTTGCCGCGTGGCCGCGTCCGCACCCTTCACAGGGGCCATGATCGCATCCCACGCAGCGAGGTAGGACGGGTCGAGAAAATCGGGCGCGAGATTGATGCCCATGACACCTCCCTGATCGGCCAGGATGCGGATTTGTGCATCGGTCAGGTTGCGCGGGGCGGGGCTCAGGGCGCGGCAGTCGGAGTGGCTGGCGATGAAGGGCAGGTCACCCATCAACGCGGACACCTCAAGAAAGGCCGCGTCTGACAGGTGCGACACGTCCACCATGATACGGAGCGAACGCGCCAGCTCGATGAGCCGGCGGCCCCCGGCGCTCAATGGCCCACCGCCGCCGGACGAGCTCCCAGAGAAGTGGTTATCGTCCCAGGCGGGGATGACCAGGCGCACGCCCAGCGCGAAAAAATCAGCCAACGCCTCAGCATCGGGGAGCGGATCTGCACCCTCCAAACCGACGATCGCTGCCACCCCCGCGCCTTCATCTTCGAAGGCGCGCGCGATATCGGCTCCTGTCCGGGCGATAATCATGCGCTCCCCAGACTCGTCTGCCCAGCCGTGCAGGGTGCGGATCGCCTCTTCTGCCAGTGCGCGGATGTCACGCTGGGGGAAGTAGGAGGCCGCGGCGAAGACCGCGAAGACCTGGGCGCGACTCCCCGCGGCGGCCAGGCGGGGTAGGTCTATGTGGCCGCGAGGGTCGCCGGCCACGAAGCCGAATGTGCGGTCATAACTGTTCATGACCGCGTCGCAGTGTGCGTCGAAGAATCGCATCGAAGTGTTCCTTAGGTAGGGGCGGACCTGTGTGTCCGCCCGATCACCAGGTAGGGGCGGACACACAGGTCCGCCCCTACTACAGGTCCGCCCGGTCGCTACCGGGGATGGCGCGATCCTGAGGATGGCGCGATCCTCAGGATCGCGCCATCCTCAGGATCGCTCGATCACGCCGATGCCCGGCCGGTCTGGCAGGTGGATACCGCCATGCGCGTCGTATTGCAGCCCATCAAAGGGATCGTTTGCAATGAGCAGCGGCCCATCCAGGTCAAGCCAATCAGCGAGGCCGGCCAGGTGCGCCATGGCGGTGACGCCGATCGACGTCTCGATCATGCAGCCGAGCATAAGGCGCATGCCCAATTGCCTTGCGTAAAGCGCCATGCGCAGTCCGGGTCCCAATCCGCCTGCTTTCATCAGCTTGAGATTGATCCCCTGTACACCAGCGCCAGCCAGTGCCTCCACATCCGCCAGCGACTGGCACGACTCATCCGCCACCACGGGGATGGACGTGCGCGCCTGGACATAGCCCATGCCCGCGAAGTCGTCTTTGCGCACCGGCTGCTCGATCAGTTCGAGGACGAATGGCTCCATTCGTTCGATCATGGTGACCGCTTCGTCTGTTGACCAGCCTGCGTTCGCGTCGATGCGTAGTTTCGCGTCGGGCCGGGCTGCGCGTACTGCTGCAAGCCGGGCAAGATCGTCGCCGGGGACGGCGCCCGATCCAAGTTTGATCTTGAGCGTGTCATATTGCGCCACGGCGGCAGCCTGGTGGGCCATCTCGTCGGGTTCAGCGATGGCGATGGTGAAGCACGTGGCGAGAACAGGCGGCTGGGGGAGGCCGAGCATCTGCCACAGCGGTTGGCGCGCGCGACGCGCGATGCGGTCGTGGAGTGCGAGATCCAGCGCACAGCGCGCGGGCGCCGGTCCCTGTGCTCCGATCCAGGGACCGATTCCCTCGAGGTCATCAGGAAAAGGCTCGCGGCGTGCGGCGGCCCCAGCCCAAGTGGCAATCATGTCATCGTCGGACACACCGTAGTACGGAGGAATGGCTGCCTCGCCCCAACCCTCATCGTGCGGGAGGCGCAGCCAGAACGAGCGTCGAGTTTCGCTGACGCCGTAGGAGAGCCGAAAGGGTACGCGCAGGTGCAGGGTGAGCGCTTGCCAGGTGAGTGTGTCGGTCATCGGCCAGCCTTTCCTGAAGCGGAATACCGCCCATTATACTGGCGCGGTCGCGACTCGCCTACTTCTGGCCCGGGCGCTTCACCGAACAGGGCGAGCGTGGTAAACTAAGCGCAGTGCCAGAGACCTTCAGGGTCATCCGTAACTTCGACCGGCGGTATTCCGCTTCGATAGGAGCCGACATGACTCACAATCAGCGCGTATTGGCGGCCCTGCGCGATCATCAGCATGACATGGTCGCCGACTTGACCCGTCTCGTCGAGATGGAATCGCCGACCGATGACAAGCCAGCCCTTGACAGGCTCGCCGAGCACCTTGCCACTCGCCTGCGTCATCTGGGCGCACAGGTAGAGATATCGCCACAGGAGCACACGGGCGATCACCTGCGGGCCTGCTGGGGAGGCGACAATGAGGGAGGCGTAGGCGGGTTGCTGTTGCTGTGCCACATGGATACGGTTTGGGACCTGGGAACGGTCGCTAAACGGCCAGTCAGCATCCGGGACGGGCTCCTCTACGGACCAGGCGCGTTCGACATGAAGGGCGGCATCGTTATTGCGCTCTGGGCGATCCGCGCGCTCCGCGGCCTGAATATGATGCCTGCACGGCGGATTACGCTGCTGATCACCTCTGATGAAGAGACAGGGAGCAAGACATCCCGGTCGATCATCGAGATGGAGGCTCTCCAGCATGATGCGGTTCTCGTCCTGGAGCCGGCGCAGCCGCCTCATGCCGCACTCAAGACGTGGCGCAAGGGTGTGGGCATGTATCAGGTGCGCACGACCGGCGTTTCGGCACACGCGGGCGCGGCCCACGAGGAGGGCGTCAACGCGATTGAAGAACTCGCCCACCAGGTCGTGGCCATCCAGGCGTTGACCGACTACGCTGCAGGCACGACGGTCAATGTGGGTGTTGTGGGCGGCGGCACGCGCAGCAACGTGGTGCCGGAGGCCGCGTGGGCCCGAGTCGACGTGCGGGTGATGGATCAGGCCGAGGCCGAGCGCCTGGATAAGTCCCTGCGCAGCTTGCGGCCACATCTGAAAGGCGCACGCGTGGAGGTGTCCGGGGGCATCAATCGTCCTCCGATGACCCGAACCCCGGCGGGAGTGTCTCTCTTCGAGAAGGCAGCCGCCATCGCGACCCAGCTGGGGTTCTCGGTGATTGAGACGGGCACCGGGGGCGGGTCGGACGGCAACTTCACCGCCGCGCTGGGCGTGCCGACGCTGGATGGGCTCGGGGTCGCGGGCGATGGCGGCCATGCACAGCACGAGCACGTGATCATTAGCTCGTTGCCCGAGCGCGCCGCACTCCTGGCAGGCTTGCTCGATCCTCAGATCGCTCGATCGTAGAGGATCGACTCACCACTCTGAAATTGGCGAGGATAGTACTTTTGTGCTATGATAGCGCGAAATGAGTTCATCAAAAATGCCTGTGCAACTTTCGGACGCGCAAAGCGCCCTCGCCGCACTACCCACTGACCGCCGCATTTTCCTCGAAGGCATTGCCGGCGCCGGGAAGACGACGGCCGCTGTGGCGCGGTTGGAGCATCTTCTGCTCTCCGGTGTGCCCGGGAGCGATATCCTCATCGTCCTGCCACAGCGTACGCTTGCCGCACCGTACAACGCACTCCTGCGCCGGCCCAGCACACCTGCGAGCGGGGAGGTTGCCACGGTCACCATAGGCGGCCTGGGTCAGCGGATGATCGAGCTCTACTGGCCGCTTGTGGCGCGGCAAGCTGGCTTCGCTCACCCCGATCACCCGCCCGTCTTCCTCACCCTGGAGACCGCACAGTATTTCATGGCCCGGGTCGTGCGGCCGATGCTCGATGCGGGGAATTTCGATGCCGTCCGCATCGACCGTAACCGTCTCTACAGCCAGATCCTGGACAACCTGAACAAGGCAGCGGTGGTTGGTTTTGATGCGGCGGAGATTGGGCCGCGGCTCAAGGCGGCGTGGCTGGGTGAATCCGCGCAGTTCCGGGTCTATGATGAGGCGCAGGAGGCAGCAGACCGTTTCCGCGCCACCTGCCTGGCCCACAATCTGCTGGATTTCTCGCTCCAATACGAGATGTTTTCCCGACATCTCTGGCCGCTGCGCCCTTGTCGGGAGTACCTTCTGACGCGCTACCGGCACCTGATCATCGACAACACCGAGGAAGACACGCCAGTGAGCCACGATATCCTGGCTGAATGGCTGCCGCACACGACCTCGGCGCTGGTCGTGTATGACGAGGGAGGTGGATATCGCCGGTTTCTGGGAGCGGACCCGGGGAGCGGCTACCGGCTGAAGGCGTTGTGCCAGGAGCGCGTCTATTTCGATCGCTCCTTTGTGACCTCGCCGGCTGTACAGGCGCTGGGCGTGGCTATGCGCCGCGCACTGCGACCCAAGCCGAATGCCGGTGAGGTTGCACCGGTCATGGGGCGGCGGACGTCGCCTGTGCTCGCCCAGGAACTGGATTTCGATGCACCTGCGCGGGAGGGCGCGACCCAAGCGAGCGGCCCAGCCCCGGCGATCATGGACGCGTTGGAGTATGAAGGCCGTCGCTACCATCACCAGATGATCGACTGGGTTGCCGACCGTATTGCCGTGTTGGTGCATGACGAAGGTGTTTCGCCGGGCGAGATCGCAATCGTCGCGCCGTTCGTCAGCGGTGGCCTGCGTTTCGCGCTCGAAAACCGCCTGGCTGACCACGGGGTTCCAGTGCGGTCGCACCGGCCCTCGCGCGCGCTGCGTGAGGAGCCGACCACCCTGTGCCTGCTCACCTGGGCTGCGTTGTGCCACCCGGGCTGGCGCATTCGCCCTGCGGCCTTCGATGTCAGCCAGGCGCTGATGCACACGATCGCGGACATGGACCTGGTGCGCGCACAACTTCTCGCCGACATCGCCTATCGCACGCGCGATGGCATCCCCACCTTGACCTCCTTCGCAGAGATCGAGCCCGCGATGCAGGAACGCATTACTTTCCTGTTGGGCGGGCGGTACGAGGGGCTCAGGACGTGGATCAACGCGCACACGGTTTCTGTGGATCAAACCTGGGCCACGCCGGAGCGTTCGGCTATGACGCGTGGGGGCAAGTCCCGGCGGCGCGCGGAACTGGATCACTTCTTGTCGCGCCTTTTCGGCGAGCTACTTTCTCAGCCGGGCTATGGTTTCCACGAGAGTTATGATGCAGGTGAGTTGACCGCCAAGGTGATCGAATCCGCGCGCAAGTTCCGCCAGGTGATCACGGCATCGGGCGATGCCGTAGCATCGCACGATGCCGCAGCATCGCACGATCGGTCTGACCGCCCGATGGGGCAGGAGTACATCGAGCTGGTGCGCGACGGTGTGGTGGCTGCACAATACGTGCGCAGTTGGCGCCGCCAGGCCGAAGATGCGGTTCTGATTGCGCCCGCGTACACCTTCTTGATGGGCAACGTCGCGGTCGATCATCAGTTTTGGCTGGATGTGGGCGCCACCGGATGGTGGGAGCGGCTGAACCAGCCGCTGACGCATCCCTACATCCTCAGTCGCCGGTGGGAGCAGGGCAACCAGTGGACCGACCTGGAGGAATATTTCGCGCGGCAAGAGGCGATGGCCGAACTGGTCATCGGCCTGGTGCATCGCTGTCGCAAGCAGGTCCATCTGGCTTTAAGCGAGCTCAGCGAAGCCGGCAGTGACCAGCGCGGCGCACTGCTGCGGACAGTACAGCATGTGCTGCGCAGCGAACGTTCTCTTCACAACTAAGGCACGAAGAAGCTGACCATGCCATTTGATCCGAGACCCACACAAGCGGCTGTCCTCGCCTATCCTGGCGGGATGATGGGCGTGTCAGCCGCACCGGGGAGCGGTAAGACACATGTGCTCTCGGCGCTCGCGGCGCGGCTTGTTGCGGACGGCGGCCTGGCGGATGACCAGGAAGTGCTCATCGTCACCCTGGTCAATTCTGCTGTGGATAACTTCTCCACCCGGGTGGACGAGTTCGTCAAAGAGCGTGGGCTGCTGCCACGCGTCGGCTACCGGGTGCGGACTCTGCACGGACTGGCGCACGACATCGTGAGGGAGCGCCCCGGACTGGTCAGCCTGGCGGAGGATTTCCGCATCGCGGACGAGCAGGAGACGCAGCAGATACTTCAATCTGCAGTGTCAGCATGGGTTTCAGCCAACCCGGACGCAGCGGAGCCGTTCATCGATCCGGGGCTCGCAACTGATGAGCGGCGTGTCGGGTGGGTCAAGAGCGACCAGTGGCCCACGCTGGTGGCGGATATTGCGGGCAGCTTCATCCGCCTGGCAAAGGACTTGCAGCTTGCGCCTGGCGTGTTGGCCGAACGGCTGGACCTGCTGCCTCATGCTGCACCCCTCATGGAGATGGGCGTCGCCATCTATGCGGACTACGAGCACAGCCTCGAGGCTCGCCGCGGCGCTCGACTACGATGACCTGATTCGTCTCGCGCTGCAGGCCTTGCGGACCGATCCTGATTACCTGCAACGGCTGCGCTACCGGTGGCCCTACGTGTTGGAGGATGAGGCGCAAGACTCCAGCCGGCTTCAGGAGGAAATCCTGAGACTGCTGGCCGGGCCGGGCGGCAACTGGGTTCGGGTGGGGGATCCGAACCAGGCGATCTTCGAGACCTTCACCACCGCCAACCCGCGCTATCTGCGTGATTTTCTCGAAGAAGAGGGCGTGGTCGCGCTCACGCTGCCCACTTCCGGGCGGTCGACGCGCAGCATCATCCAACTGGCCAATCTTCTCGTCAAATGGTCGCGCGCAGAACACCCTATGGCGGGCCTGCGCGATGCACTCGCGCCAACGTACATTGAGCCGGCGCCCCCGGGCGATCCGCAGCCCAACCCGGAGGACGATCCGAGCGCGGTCCACCTGCCCCGGGGAAAATACTCACCCGCGGATGAGCTGGAAGCAATTGTCCGGTCGCTGGCGCGGTGGCTTCCGGAGAACAAGGACCGGACCGCGGCGATCCTGGTGCCGAGCAACCAGCGCGGTGAGGCGGTAGTGAGTGCGCTTAAGGGCCGTGGCATCGAGTATGTGGAGCTTTTGCGCAGCACTCGCGAGACCCGTAACCATGCCGGCGCGCTGGGCAATATCCTGGCTGCCCTGGCAGAGCCGGCGAACGCATCCAAACTGGCTACGGCATACCGCGTGTGGCGGCGCCGCGATCGCGAGGACCCCGAGGCGCGGGAGCGCATGGCGCGACTATCGAAAAGCATCGAGCGTTGCCGAAACGTGGAGGAGTTCCTGTGGCCACGGCCTGAGTCGGAAGACCTGGGCTGTATCGAGCTTCCCGACGCGGACCCGATCTATGACGAGCAGTTGCGCGCCTTCCGGTCCCTGGCGCGGCGTTGGCAGGGCGCGGCCACGCTGCCCATCGACCAGTTGCTCATTACCATCGGGCAGGATCTGTTCGATAAGCCTGGCGAGCTGGCGTTGACGCACAAGCTGGCGGCCCTGTTGCGACAGGCCGCGGCAGAGCATCCAGGCTGGCGTCTGCCCGAGCTGATCGACGAGTTGGCCGCCATCGCACGCAATGAGCGCAAGTTCCTGGGCTTCTCGGAGGATGACAGCGGCTTCAATCCGGACGCGCACAGAGGCAAAGTCACAGTTGTCACGGCGCACAAGGCGAAAGGGCTGGAATGGGATCGCGTCTATCTGACCTCTGTGAACGCGTACGACTTCCCATCGGCCCAGGCCGGCGACACATTCATTTCCGAGCGTTGGTATATCCGGGACCGATTGAACTTGCAGGCCGAGGCATTGGCCCAACTACAGGCGTTAGCCGTCGAAGCGCCGCTGCCTCCCCTGGGACGCCCGACTGAGGTTGCTCGTCTTGACTACGCGGCGGAGCGGTTGCGCCTGCTGTACGTCGGCATCACGCGCGCGCGCCGGGAACTGTTCCTCACGTGGAATACCGGCCGCAGCGGCAAGGTGACGCCTGCCGTCCCACTGCTGGCGCTGCAGGGCGCGTGGGAGCGATTGAAGATTGAAGACTGAAGATGGCTTTACCACCTGATTTCCAGTTCAGCCAGGCGAGCCTGCAGGACTATGTCGAATGTCCCCGCCGGTTCCAGTTGCGCTACTTGTTGCAGCTTCAATGGCCCGCGCCCGAGGCCGAGCCGGCCGAAGAGCACGAGCAGCACATGCAGGACGGCGAGACATTCCACCGGTTGGTCCACCAACACCGCTTGGGTATCCCGGTGGAGTACCTGCAGCCAGGTGGTGGCGACGAGGTGGCAGGCGAAGCGGGCCCGGTGGTCTCGTCCTTGCTGGCCGAATGGTGGGCCGCCTATCTCGCTGCCCCGCCCCCAGACCTGCCGCGGATGCAATTTCCTGAGCTGGCGCTGTCGGTTCCCCTGGGCGAGCACAGGCTGGTTGCGAAATTCGATCTCGTGGCGATCGAAGCTGGACGCCGCGCCGTGATCGTGGACTGGAAGACATCGCGCCGCCGCGTGTCGGCCAGCCTCCTGGCGGCGCGGCTGCAGACCCGCGTGTATCGCTATGTGCTGGCGCAGGCCGGCGCGCACCTTTAACGGTGGCGCAGCGATCGCTCCTGAGCAAATCCGCATGCTGTACTGGTTTGCGGTTGACCCCGAACACCCCGAGATCCTGCTGTACGATGCCAACCAGCAGGGTGCAGATGGGCGCTATCTGTCGGGCCTTGCTGCGAGCATCGCCGCCTCCGGGGATGATGATTTTCAGAAGACGGACGATGTGCGGCGCTGTCGCTTTTGCCCCTACCGCTCGCTGTGCAACCGGGGCGTTGAAGCAGGTCTGCTCAGTGAAGATGGCGCAGAAGATGTGGGCGAACCCGAGCCAGAATTTGATTGGGAGCGGGGTTTGGATTTCGAGCAGATCGCGGAGATCGCGTTCTAAGAGGAGATATGCGTGCGGCCGTGGGTTGAGCCATCGCCTGTGATCGTTCCGCCAGAACTGCGTGCGGCAGCGGGGGGACATCCGTTGGTCGCGGAGGCGTTGGCGCGGCGCGGGGTGGTGAACGCCGCTGCAGCGCGGGCCTTCCTCGACCCTGCGCAGTACACTCCCTCATCCCCCGACACTCTACCGGGTATGGCGCGCGCGGTCGCGCGCATCGGCCGCGGCCTCAAGACGGGCGAGTCGATCTGCGTGTGGGGCGACTTCGATGTTGACGGCCAGACGTCGACAGCCCTACTCGTCTCGACCCTGCGCGATCTGGGCGGCCGCGTGACCTATCACGTCCCCCTGCGGGAGACCGAAGGACATGGCATCCATCTGCCGGTCCTGGAGCAGGCCATCGCCAACGGCGCGCGGCTGATCGTCACCTGCGACACCGGGATCTCCGCACACGATGCGGTCGCGTTCGCGCGCTCGCAGCGCGTAGATGTCGTCATCACCGACCATCACGATCTGCCTGACCGGTTGCCCGACGCCGCAGCCATCCTCAACCCGAAGCTGTTGACCGCCCCTATGGGACGCGACTCATCGCCCCTGGCTGATCTCCCCGGTGTGGGTGTGGCGTACAAACTGGCCGAAGCGCTGTATGAGCGAGCCGGCCGTGCGGGTGAAGTGGAGAAACACGCGGACCTGGCCGCACTGGGCATCATCGCCGATCTCGCGCTGCTGCGCGGGACACGCGTCACCTGGCGCAAGTCGGCTTGGCCAGCCTACGAAACGGGCGGCGGATTGGCGTGCAGGCGCTTTTCGAGTCCACGGAGTTGGACCCGGGCAACCTCGGGGAGGAGCACATCGGTTTCGTGCTGGCCCCGCGGCTTAACGCGGCGGGCCGGCTGGCCGACGCGGGCCCTTGCGTGGAGTTGTTGACGACTTCCGACCTGACTCAGGCGCGCATCATCGCAGCGGATCTGGAAGCGCTGAACGCGCGGCGTAAGTTCCTGACGGACAGAGTGACGCAAGAAGCGGAGGCCCAGCTCAAGGCCGACCGGTCGCTGTTGGATCACGCTGCGCTCGTGCTCGCCAGCGCTTATTGGCCCGCAGGTATCATTGGGATTGTCGCCAGCCGGCTGGTGGAGCGGTATGGCCGGCCGGTCGCGTTGGTGTCCACCGCGCAAGGCGGGCCGGGTCGTGGATCGGCGCGCTCTGCGGAGGGGGTTGACATATCGTCAGCCATCACCGCATGCCAGGGGCTCTTGTTGGGCTTCGGCGGTCATCCGATGGCTGCGGGCTTCACTATCGAACCTCATCGCATTGGCGCCTTCCGCGCGGCGTTGTCGGCCCGCGTTGTAGCCCAACTGGCTGATATCCCCGAACCTGAGGGTCTCGCCATCGATGCTGTGCTCCCCCTGAGTGAGCTTTCGTTGGAACTGGTCGACGACCTTTCGCGGCTGGGGCCGTTCGGGCCCGGGAACCCTGCACTGATGCTGTGTGCGCCACGGCTCGAGGTTCGCGCCAGTCGATTGGTGGGCCGGCAGGAGGAACATCGCATCCTGACCCTGGCCGATGAAACCGGCTTCGCGCGGCAGGTGGTGTGGTGGAACGGGGGCAGCGAGCAAGCGCCGCAAGGGCTTTTTGATCTGGCCTACACGGCCCGCGCCAGCACCTACCGGGGGGAACGCAGCGTCCAGGTCGAGTATCTCGCAGCGCGGCCCTCCCCCGGCGCGCCGGTGGTCGAAATCGCGGCGATGGATATCGAGGTGCTGGATTTTCGGCGCGCGCGGGACGCTGAGGTTCACCTGGCCGAACTTCTCTCGGGGGGGGACGTCGCGGTCTTCGGTGAAGGAGAGATGGATACCGCGGCTCGGGGTTCTAATCGCCAGTTGCTCCTGCCCGCGGCCACCCTTGCGTTTTGGACCGCGCCCTCCAGCCCCAGCGAGGTGCGGGCCGCGCTGGCCGCAGTCCGGCCTGAACGTGTCGCGCTGTTTGCCATGGAGCTCGGCCTGGATCGGCCGGATGCATTCCTCCGTCGATTGGCCGGGCTTGTGAAGCATGCGCTGAAGGCTCGGGGCGGCCGCGCGGGAGTGGCGGACCTGGCTGCCGCGACGGCCCAGCGTGAGCTGGTCGTACATCTCGGATTGAAGTGGCTGGTGGCGCAGGGGAACCTGACGATTATCGAGGAGGGTGACGGCGCGGTTCTGCTCGCCTGGGGAAGGGGTCAGCCTGCGCCCGAGCCTGAGCGCACCCTGGCAGCAGCCCGGCTCTCCGCTGCACTCCGGGAGACGGCCGCGTTCCGCGCGTATTTCCGGACGGCCGACAAGGACGCGCTGCTGCGCGGGTACCAGGGAAGCAGTCCTGTGGACCGTGGACCCTCCCTTCTATTCGGGCCGCAGCCATCCCCATGATAAAATAGAGCCAGCGTAATCCATCAAGGAGGATGGCATGCATCGCAGCATTGGGATTCGTCGTGAGGATAAAAGCCACTGGGAGCGCCGTGTACCCCTGACGCCGGCCATTGCCCGTCAACTCCGGGAGCTACACGGCATCCAGACTTACGTTCAACCTTCCCCTATCCGTGCTTTCGGAGAGACCGAGTTTGAGGAGCACGGCGCGGTCATCCAGGAAGACCTAGCGCATTGCGCTATCGTTTTTGCGGTCAAGGAGATCCCTGCCTCCCTTTTCCGCCCCGGCGGTGCGTACATGTTCTTCGCCCACGTGATCAAGGGGCAGCCGTATAACATGCCCATGTTGCGCCGGCTGATGGAGCTCAAGTGCACCCTCATCGACTATGAGAAGGTGATCGACGACCAGGGCCGCCGCCTGATCTTCTTTGGGCGTTACGCCGGACTGGCAGGCATGATCGAGACGCTCCATGCGCTGGGCCAGCGTCTGGCGGGGGATGGCGTGGCCAATCCCTTTCAGGAGTTAGGCCACGCACATCAGTATCATGATCTGGGCGCAGCCAAAGAAGCGGTGGCGCGTGTAGGCGAGGCGATCCGGCGTGAAGGCATCCCGGAGCAGATCGCACCCCTGACGATCGGCGTGACCGGCTACGGAAACGTCTCGCGCGGCGCATGGGAGATCCTCAACCTCCTGCCGATGGAGGTCATCGAGCCGGACATGCTCCCCCATCTTGTGAGCGGTTTTGCTGGCTCGCGCCACGCGGTCTATGGGACCACCTTCAAAGAGCAGCACATTGTTGAGCCGCTGGATGGCGAGTTTGACTGCCTGCGCTACTACGAGTGCCCGGACAACTACCGTCCGATTTTTGAGCGTTACCTGCCCTACCTGACCGTGCTGGTCAACGGGATCTACTGGGATGCACGCTACCCCAGGTTGGTCACCAGGGACGCGTTGCGCGGCCTATGGGAAGGCGGGCAAACGAAGCTGAAGGTCATCGGCGACATCTCTTGCGATATCGAGGGTTCGATCGAAGTGACGCTCAAGACCACTCAGCCGGATGTGCCGTGTTTCGTGGTCAACCCGCTCACCGGCGAGGCCAGGGATGGCCTCGAGGGCGAGGGTGTGGCGGTCATGGCCGTGGATATCCTGCCCAGCGAGTTGCCGCGTGACGCGTCGGAGGAGTTCAGCCGCGTGCTGGGGGATTACATCCCCGCGATTGCTGCGGCGGATTTCTCAGCACCGTTTGAGGACCTCGACCTCCCCGCGCCGATCAAGCGCGCCGTCATCGTCCACCGTGGAGAACTGACACCCGATTACGCGCATATCCGGCGATATCTGGAATAAGACGCAAAAGGAGCCTCTGAATGAAGAAGGTCGTGGTTTTCGGCGCGGGCATGGTCGCCGGCGCACATGTGGAGTATCTGCTCGATCATGGTTTCGAGGTCACTGTCGCCAGCCGAACATTGAGCAAGGCGCAGGAATTGGTCAAGGGGCGTGGTCACGGTCACGCGGTCGCGGTCAACTCCGATGACGTTTCCGCGATGGGAGATCTCATTCGACAGCACGACCTCGCGGTCAGCCTGTTGCCGTACGCCTACCACCCTGCCGTTGCCAGGCTGTGCATCAAGCACGGCGTGCACATGGTGACGACTTCCTACGTGAAGCCGGAGATGGCCGGCTTGGATGCGGACGCCAGGAACGCGGGCGTGACCCTGCTCAATGAGATGGGCGTTGATCCGGGCATTGACCACATGACAGCCATGCGCGTGATTCATAAGGTGCAGGCCGCGGGCGGGAAGATCACCAGGTTCGTCTCGATTTGCGGCGGGCTCCCCGCTCCCGAGGCCAACACGAACCCATTCGGTTATAAGTTCTCCTGGAGCCCGCGCGGTGTTCTATTGGCCGGCAAGAACCCCGCACACTACCTGTGGGATGGCAAAGAGGTCAATATCAAGGCCGGCACGCTCTTCGACCACTACTGGACCACCCCCATCGCGGTCGAGGGCGAGACCATCGAGTACGAGGTTTACCCAAATCGCGACAGTATGTCCTACCTGGAGACCTACGGCATCAGGGGTGCGGCAACCATGTTCCGCGGTACGCTGCGCAACCTGGGTTGGTGCACGACGCTGAGCAGGATTTCGGACCTGGGACTCCTGGATGAGACGCCGCGCGACGATCTTAGTGGCGCGACGTGGGCCGAATTCACTCGCAAGCTAGTGGGAGGATCCGGAGATCTGAGGGCCGACCTGGCCGCCAAGCTAGGCGTCGACGTGGATTCGAAAGTTGTGGGCGACCTGGCTTGGCTGGGTGTATTCTCGGATGAGCCGCTGCCCGCGGGCCAGAAGTCGCCGATTGACATCCTGTGTGCGCGCATGCTGAAGAAGCTGCGGTACGAGCCAGGGGAGCGAGATCTGCTGATCCTGCGTCACGAGTTCGAGGCGGCCTACGCAGATCGCAGGGAGAGCATCACGTCGATCATGGTCGATTTCGGCATCCCGAACGGCTATACATCCATGGCGCGCACGGTTGGCCTGCCTTCGGCTATCGGCGTACGGCTGATTCTGGAGGGGAAGATCAACCTGACGGGCGTGCAGATTCCGGTCGTGCCGGAGATTTATGAGCCGGTGCTGAACGAGCTTGAGACGATGGGAATCCACTTCGTGGAGAAGTGGGAGACGCAGTGACGCGATGACGCGGAGACACGGTGCACCCTGTCATCGTGTCTCCCTTCGGGTGCGGACGGACGGTCGCTACTCCGGCCCGATCGTAAAGCACTCGGTCGCGCCGCCCTCGCCTGGGCCGCGCTCAGGCACATAGTCCGTTGTCGCAGGCAACACCACACAGTAAAAGCCCGGTGTGTAGGACGGGTCCAATTGCAGACGGATGGACAGCGTCCCGGCTTCGTCGGTGGGCATGATCGCCTGCTCGTGCAGGGTGAGCGTCGACTCGACGTAGTCCTCCTCTGCTGCGTAGTAAACGCCTACGGGTATCTCCGCATCGGGCGGCAGGTGAACGGCATAGATCTGAATTTCATCGCCGCCAGCCAAATCGGCCAGCCCGCGTCCCCCTTTGATTGCTTCCTGCCCAGGCGAGAGTCGCATCGCCACCAGGGGTGGTCCTTCCGGCTGCGCCACTTCAAAGGTCTCCTGCATGTTCACCGTGGTCGAGGCCGCGCGGATCACCCACTGCCCGGGCGGGTATGACCCCAGCGTCAGCACAACTGCCGCGGCCGGCTGGGGGCTGTCGAAGGTCGTGGACTGTGTGGCTCCTGCCTCAACCGCGTCGCCCTCGCTATCGTAGATCTCATAACGGACTTCTTCGCCTTCGGCGAAACCGTACAGACAGAGCTGTCCGATGCCTTCGGCCTGCTGCCAGGTGACGGCCGGCAGGCTGACCTCCGGGGGGAGCTGATCGCAGGTGAACATGATGGCGAACATGGGCGCGCCCGCCAGGAAAATCTCATCCTGAAGAGTTAGCGGTAACGCGGCGGTGGGCTCCGGGCGGGGCGCCGTCGGTTGAGGCTGCGGCGTGACCGTCGGCGGCAGACGCGCAGGTGGGGGAGATGCGGTGGCGGAAGGCAGAGGCGGAGCCACGCGTGCAACTTCCTCCTGTACGGTGGCATCCGGCGTTGGAGACTCACTCGCGGCCGGCGACTGTGCGAGCAGCGGCGCGGGTGGCGCCGGGGTGTCAGTTGGTGCGAGGTATGCCTGCTGACCCGGTGCAGCCGGAACAGAGGCGCAACTCGAGATCAGGACAACGATGATGGCGGCGAAGGCAAACCGAACCGGAACACGTGGATGGTTCATCGATAGCGCTCCTTCGTGCAATCAAGGACAAGATGAATTGTGCAGCAGCCTCAACCTGCGTGTGTACTCGTCCACTTCAGCGGCGCGACCGTAGAGCCGCGCATCGTCAATGGCGCGCTGATGCAACTCGAGCGCGGCGCTGTGATCGCCTTGCTGGCACGCCAGTTCACCCAACCGGAAAAGATACAGGGCTCGTGAGATGGGCGCTACGAGATCCGCAGCACGTTTGTAGTGGGCGACGGCCGTCGGCAGGTCGCCCTCCTGGCGCGCGAGCAGGCCCAGGTAGCCGTATGCCAGGCCCGCACTCTTGGCGATGCTGGCATCGCCGATGCTGGCATCGCCGATGCCGGTTTCACCCGCCTCATACTGCTCGATCACGTTCTGCAGTTCGAGGTGTGCGCGTTCAAAATCCGCCGTCTGGCCGTACAGACCGCTCGTCAGGTAAACGTAGCCCAGCCCCGTATGGGCCGTGCTGACCTCACGCGCGCTGAGCCGACCGACCGGGCCAGCCAGCACAGCCTGGTATGCGGCGCGGGCCTCGTCCAGCCGCGTGCGATCCAGGCGACGCTGTCCTTCATCCCCCCGCTCGGCTACGGAGAGCATCGCCAGGCAGCCCGCCCTGCCCAGTTGCGCCCGTATGTACTCAGGCTGAATGGCGAGTGCGCGGTCGTAGGCCGCAAGGGCCTCCTGCAGGGCGCCGGCCTGGCCCGTGATAGATGCCTGGCGGACCAGCGCGTGGCCCAGCAGCAGATAGGCGAACTCTTTACCGTCTACGGCCGGCCAGTGCGTATCGCCCTCGGCCTGCCGGATATAAGTCAGCGCCTTTTCCGGGTTGTCAGCGGAGAGGTAGGACAGACCGACGACCAGTTCCGCCAGCACATTCATGCGGACGAGATGTGGCGGGTGCTCGATAACAAGCAGTGATTCGGGGTCGAACGGAAGTGTGATGGGCAGGGAGCCACCGAGCGCATAGGGGCCTGCCAGCTCATCCTCCTGGTCGGAGCCGGTGTATCCGACGTGGAAGGCCAACGCCAGGCGACCGGGCGCCGTCCCTGCGGGATCGACCTTCTGCGTATCGGTGATCACGCCGTAGATCAGGATGTCTGCGGAGATTCGCTCGGCATAGGTCGCGGCCGCCGAGGCGCGTTCTTCTGCGGTGCGGCCGGGCAGGGCGCACGCGAGCGTAGGCCGGCGAATCTCATACGGCACGTCGAGATCAAGATCGGCCAGTGCAGGTCCGAAGCGCTGGTACAGAAACTCCGCAACCGCGTGGCCCGCGTCGCTTCGGATGGCCGCCCCATTCTCGTCCACAACGGTGAGGGGTTGGAAAGCGATGGTCAGCTTGTTGCCGTCCATCGGGTTGGGATAGAGGCAGCGGATGACCGGCGCGCGGTCGCGCAACATGCGAGGGAAACCGGGCAGGTCGAGGATGCCAGACGTCGTCCCGACGATGGCCAGGACGGTTGCGATTATTCCGGTGATCACCTGCCAGGTACGCGGCAGCAGGGGGGCGCGCTCCAGCGACGGCAGCGCCAGGCCGCCCGTGTGCCCCATGTAGAGCGCAGGGAGCTCCGGTGCGACCTCCGCGCCATGCAGCCGGCGAACGAGCTTGCGGCCGTAGGCCAGGCTGATCTCAATGGGTTCGCCTGCGGCCAGGGCGCGATAGAACTCACGCGAGAAGTCAACCACCGTGCGATCGAATTGGGGTGCGTGCATGCCGACGACCGCAGGAACGCCTCGCCGTGTCGCTTCCTCCGCCACATGACGGATCGCGTCGGGCGCCGCGTCCGGCTGGCACAGGGTGACGGCCAGAACGGTGACCGAATCCGTGATGGTGAGTTCGGCCAGCTCAGCGGCGGGCAGGGTATCCCAGGCGCCGGACGCACCGGGCAGCAGAAAGTGGCCATCATCCGCGGCTTGACCGAAGAAGTGCACGACATGGTAGCCGCACCCGGCCGACTCCGCTGCTGCCAGGTGTTCGTGGAGCGCGTAAGGTGTTGTATTTTCGAGCAGCGTGACGTGATAGCGCCGTCCCTTGAACACTCGCCGCCAGGCTTCGCCCACCGCGACCGCTTCCACATCACCCGTCAGCAGGCGCAGCGTGTCGTGCGCGGACAACGGCCGGGTGAGGTCCGCCGCGGGGTGGTCGGGCGTCGGTACGGTCGGGCGTCGGTAGGGGCCGACCTGCGTGTCGGCCCCCCGACCTGCGTGTCGGCCCCCCGGCGCGAACGCGGTGACAGCCAGCACGCGCAGAGTTCCCTTGCCCGGTGGACGGTGCGGTGTGGCAGATGATGGCGTGTGGCGAACCAGGGGCGCGTTGGATGCGGCGGTCAGGGAACGCGACTCGCCCGGCGCGTCGAAGATCAGCTCCCAGGGCAGGCTATCGAGCGGCTCGGGAAGCGGCTGTGCCAGGACAATGCGCAGCCGCTCGTCTGCGCCGAGCCATTCGATGGCTGTCTTGTGGAGACGCAGCACATCGCCGGTAAAGAGGGCCGAGAAAAGATGAGCGCCGATATGACGGGGATCCGTCTGCCGGTCGACGAGGCACCGGCGCAACACGTCACCGGGGATGGAGGAGTGTGCCTGCAGCCCCTGGAACTCAGCCGTGAGAGGGTACGCGCCATCCACCGGCTGATCGATCCGGATAAGGAATGGGCGATAGGTGGCCATGAGTCAATCGCTGACGAACACTGCGGCGGTATTGCCGGGCAGCTCCAGGTGTCGCATCGTTCCCCTGGAGACGCGTCCCTGCACGCCGGACCAGACGTCCGTATGCAGGCCATCGGGAAGCATATCCTCCACGTCAAGCGTCACAGCACGCACATCCGGACCTGCGTTGAACAGCATCAGCGCCTTCTCTTCCACGGATTGTCGCGGCGAACGCGAGGATCTCTTCATGCGCGTACATGGCGACATAAACACCGCGGCGCAACGCCGGATGATCGCGGCGAAGTTTGATGGCCCGTTTGGTGAAGTCGAGCACGTCCGGTTTCCATGATGCGGGATCGTGCCAGGGGAACGCGCGGCGGCAGTCAGGGTCCGGTCCGCCGGTCATGCCGATCTCGGTGCCGTAGTAGAGGCACGGCGCGCCCGGGATGGTCATCAGGAAGAGGATGGACTGCTGGAGGGCATTCCAGTCGCCCTTGGCCTGATTGATGAAGCGTGCGGTGTCGTGGCTGTCCAGCAGGTTGAATTGGGCCTGCACCACCTCCCATGGATAGAGCTCCATCAGACGTTGAACTTCGCGCGCGAAGGCGCGGGCGCCGAGGGGGACGAGTTTGAATCCACCGGGCCGGTATTCACGGTCGAACGACTCACGGGCGAACAGGCCCAGAGCCGCGCGGGAGACGCCATAGTTCATGACCGCGTCGTATTGGTCGCCCATTAGCCAGCGCCGTGCATCGCCCCAGATCTCGCCCACGATGTAGGCTTCGGGGTTCGCCCCCTTGACCACACGGCGGAACTCCTGCCAGAAGCTGTCGTCGTCAATCTCGGTGGGCACATCCAGCCGCCAGCCGTCGATGCCGAATTCGACCCAGTGGCGCGCGACATCGAAAATGAACTCGCGAACCGCGGGCGTGTTCGTGTTGAGCTTCGGCAACGCTGCGTTGTTCCACCAGGCCGCGTAGTTGGGTGTCTTGCTGCCGTAGGGACGCAGGGGCCACTCTATCACGGTGAACCAGTCGAGGTAGGCCGACTCAGCGCCGTTTTCCAGGAGATCGTGGAACTGGAAGAAGCCGCGGCCGGCGTGGTTGAACACACCATCTAGAACGACCCGAATCCCGCGGCGAATGGGCTGCATCGAGCAGCTCGCGCAGCGCGGCATTGCCACCCAGCATCGGATCGACCTGGTAGTAGTCGTGGGTGTGGTAGCGATGGTTCGAGCCGGACTGGAAGATGGGGTTGAAGTAGATGGCGTTGATGCCGAGCTCGACCAGATGATCGAGATGCTCGACCACGCCCAGCAGGTCGCCGCCCTGGTAGGCGTGGCTGGTTGGCGGCGCGCCCCAGGGCTGAAGGTTCGAGGACTTTTTGACGCGGCTGGATTGGGCGAAGCGGTCCGGGAAAATCTGATAGAAGATGGCGTCTTTGACCCAGGCGGGCGTCTGTACAGTTGGCATCTTGTGGTCCCTCTGCAAGCTTAGCGCGCGCCCTGGTCGATGTGTTTCGAGGTCGGGATGCCGCAGAGGAAGCGGAACGGCGTCTCGCCCGTATTCTCGTAGCAATGCAGCACGTCGGCAGGGACGAACACCACGCTGCCTGGCCCAACGGCGTGCCACTCGTCCTCAAGCAGCACCCGGCCCTGTCCGTCAACGACGAAGTTTTCATGCTCGTAAGGATGGGTATGTTTCGGTGTGTGCCCATGGGATTGGACTTCAATCATGCGCAGCGCGTAGTTCGGCGCACCATCGATCTTCTCGTCAATGACCCAGCGGATGGTCACTCCTGGCGCTTCGTCGCCGAAAGTTCGCGCCGGGACGTCGGTATAATGGATGGCTTTCGCCTTGGGTTCAGTCACAAGGAATCTCCTTCACTTGAGGTGCAATCACAAAGCGGGAGGTATTATAGCGCCGGGCAACCGCGCATCCAAGAACGGGCGTCATGTTTCCGTCGGCCAAACCGGATGATACATCAGCCACTGATCCGGCGTCTCGAGGATCCATCCTTCAATGATTGACATCATGCGGCGAGTATTGTGCCGGATGTCCTGCTTCCGATCGCCGGTTCGCTCGAGCTCAAGGTGTGGACAGGTCATGGCATAGTACCCGCGGTCGGGGGTCCATCGGCAGGCCAGCGGCACGAGCACGGCGTTGGCGGCCAGCGCCAGGCGGACATAGCCGGATGAGAGAAGAGATGGAGCATCAAAGAACGGAACGCCGTCGTCCGTATCTGGCACGGGCCAGTCCACTCCGATCAGCGCCACGCCGCCCTCTCGAAGTCGCACGATCGCCTGCTTGAGGGACCCGGAATCGATGGGGGTGTCCTCGATCATCCCACGAGATCGCAAGTCACGGACAACCTTGAACCCGCCTGCGTCCTCCGCTGCCGATAAGGCCTGGATCGGGAAGCCGCCCTGGCT
This sequence comes from uncultured Chloroflexia bacterium, assembly GCA_963774265.1. Taxonomy (GTDB): domain Bacteria; phylum Chloroflexota; class Anaerolineae; order CG2-30-64-16; family CG2-30-64-16; genus JALOOB01. Next base: position 355,787 of record CAVZDU010000003.1, read on the forward strand.
CGCAAAGGCAAGGAAGCCAAGGTTGAAGTTGCTGAGGTGTGCGGCGCAAACCATGACGCCCTGGCTCGTGGCTCGCGCCGTCTCCAGATTCGGCCAGAAATCGGCGCCCAAGTCGATGCTGTTGTTGACGGCCTGCTCGCCGCGAGATAAGGTACGCACCAGGTCATAGTTAGCGATTCCGGCGTGACGTAGTACGGCCGCAACAGCCGCGTCAACTTGTTCGTCCGTCGCTCCCGGGCCAATGATGTGCTTCTGATTGTCGTAGAGGACGCGGTAGACGAAGCCTTGCTTGTGGCGGTAGAGGCGCCGTGTCAACCAGCGCGCGAAGGCGTAACCGGCGCGCGGGGGCAGCGCTCCCAACGCCAGCCACGCGCGTGTCCCAAATTCGGTGGTCACCAGTTGCTGGAAGTTCACCAGGGGGCCTCTCTGCTGCGAGGCGGCCGGCTATTGGCCATACTCCCACCAAAAATCCTCAAGCGCTTCTTCCTCTTCCGGGGTGGGCAGCCAAAGATCGCGCTCTTTCAGCGCACTCATCAAGCGGAACGCGCGCGGCAGTTCGAGTGCGGCCAGCGCCACTTCGATATCGCGTAGCTGGGTGGGGAAACGGCTGCCCTGCCGGCGCAGGCTGGCCAGCAGCGTCTCGGTGATGTTGGATTCGGGCATAGCGGCGAACGGACCTTACTCGTTGGATTTGGAAACCTTAATGGTCGCATCTTTGGGCAGGGCTAGCCCGGCTTCGACCTCGATGGCCTTGATAATGCCGGCCGGCACCGGACATGCCGGATGCGACAAACACCCAGGTGCGAGTTCGAGAGTGCGCGGCATCGAACGACGCCAGAAGACTTCCTTCATCGGGTCAACATCCTGGAGTTGTTCCGCCAATTTCATAACGGCCTTACAGCCGCTCTCGAGCGTGAGATGTACCGTGCCATCGTCGTTTTGGGTAGCGATGCAAGTGGTCTGGAACCCACAGATACCCGCGTCAATCTCAGCTTTTGCCACTGAGTGTCTCCTCGTTTACGGCCTTCATAACGTCACTGGCAGGACACGGCAATGATACCGGGCAGTGCAAACGTTGTCAACCGGCCAGCAAATCGTCCTCGTAGATGCGCCGCACGATCTCTTCAATCTCCTGCTCCTGCACGGACAAATCCAGGATGAAGTGATCGCGAAACAGGTCGGCAACGACCGCGGCCAGACCGGCCCCATCTCCGTTCGAGTGGGCTCTCACCCGCAGCCAGGCGCGGTTAGCCTCGGTGCGGATCAACTCAGCGCCCGGCAGGTCTAAGTATGTCACAAAAAGTACGGGTCACTTTTCAGTCGAGACTGGCCTAGGTCAACGCCATCGCTGGCGTCATATGGTCGAAGAAGCGTGTGACGGCGTCCAGCAGACCATGCAGCGAACCGTACAAGCGGTCAGCGGCGGTCTGGCCTTTGAGACGCAGCCAGATGTTCTCAACCGGATTCAGATGCGAGCAGTACTTCGGCAGGTAGTGCAACTGGAGTCGCGGGTGCTCAGTCAGCCAGGCATCGATGGCCTTAGCCGTATGGCTGGAGTAGTTATCGACGATCAGAATGATCGGACCGCTGGCATACACCGTCAACAGGTGTTCCAGGAAAGTGATGAAGTCTTCTTTGTGCATATGCTCGCGGATCAACCACGTCCACTGGCCCGTGCGAATGTTGAGCGCTCCAAATAGGCTGCGCGTCTGATTGCTGCCGGGCGTCGGGACACGGATCTGCTGGCCCAGCCGATGCCACATTGCTCGAATCAACGGTAGCATCTGGATGCGCGATTCGTCGGCGTACAGCACGACTGCAGCTGGGCCAGCCCCAATCACGGCCTGCACTATTGCCCACTGCTTGGCCGCCTTCTGCGGATCAGTCTTGCGGGGCATGGCGAGTCGTGGGCGGCTCCAGGCCAGGCCGGCCGCATGCAGCGTCTGACGCAGGGTGCTATGGCTCAGATACACGCCGATCTTCTCGGCCAAGGCTAAGGCCAGCATCGCAACCGTCCACAAGGTCGCGGGATAGTCCGACTGCTCGGGATCCTGCTCGCTCATGTCGACCAAAGTGTCACGGACACGGTCGGTCAGCGTCCGCGGCCGCCCACTGCGCGGCTCATCATACAGTCCGGCCGGCCCGGCCGCATTGAAGCGGCGGAGCCATTTGCGCACGGTCTTGTACTTGACGCCAAAGATGACGGCGATCTCAGGCACCGTGCGCTGCTGCGCTGAGAGCAGAACCATCTGCGCTCGTTGGCTAACCCGCCCGATCTCATGGCGGGTCATTCGCTTGAGCTCTTGCAGTTCAGCATCCGTTGGTGTTCGTACATAGATCATGGCACCCTCCGTAACCCCAGTATATCAGGCAACGAAGAAGTGCCCCGAATTTTCTGTTACCTACTTAGTGTCGGGGGCAGGTTCTCAAAGTCCACGACCAGCACACGGCCTTCGCCGAACTGCCGGCGCAAGGTCGCAAGTGCACCGTCGAACATCAGCTTGCCGCGATCGATCATGATCACGCGCTCGCAGAGCTTTTCGACATCGCCGAGATCGTGCGTGGTCAGGATGACCGTCGTACCGCGCTCTCGGTTCATGGAGCGGATGAACTCGCGAATGCGTTCCTTGGCGACCACGTCGAGGCCGATGGTCGGCTCGTCGAGGAAGAGCAGGCGCGGGTCGTGGAGCAGCGCGGCGGCTAGGTCCGCGCGCATGCGCTGGCCCAGGGAGAGGCTGCGCACGGGCGTGTCGAGAAATTCGGCAAGCCCGAGCAGGTCACCGAAGAGGGCCATATTCTGCCGGTAACGCGGCTCGGGCACGCGATAGATGTGTCGCAGCAGGTCGAGCGACTCAATCACGGGCAAGTCCCACCACAGCGATGTGCGCTGCCCGAACACTGCACCGATGGCGCGTACGTGCTGTCGCCGTTGCTGCCAGGGAACGCGGCCATCGATCTGCACCTCGCCAGAGGTGGGGACCAGAATTCCCGTCAGCATCTTCAGGGTGGTTGACTTTCCCGCGCCGTTGGGCCCCAGGTAGCCCACCAGTTCGCCATCGTTGATGTGAAATGAGATGCCGTCTACGGCGCGCACGGTGGTGTGTTCGCGCGTGACGAGATTGCGTATCGCGCCGAGCCCGCCGCGGTGATGCTTATAGACGTGGAACTCCTTGCGAAGATCACGGACTTCGATCATGGTCGCCTCGATCAGCTCCCAGTGCTCTGATAATGGCGCACGCCCATGCGCCACACGGCAAGCGCGCCTCCGAAGGCCGCCAGGGCCACCGCCGGCGAGAGGAAAGATGTCCATGCCGGAAGGCCCAGGGGGTCGCGTCTGTCAAGCAGATACAGGGACGGGTAGTAGTTGATGAAGGCCAGTGGGATGATGAACGTGAACAAGGACACCAGCCATTGCTGATAAATATGCATGGGATAGCTCGTCATGAACTGGCCGCCGTAGGTGAAGATGTTGGCCGCTTCGTGGGATTGCGGCGACCAGAACGAGGCGGTCGCGCCGACGATCAGAACCGCCGAGAAGAGCAGCGTGGCCGCGCCGATCATCACGAGCAGAAAGCCCCACTTGGCAGGGGGCCAAGCCGGCTGAAGCAGGTAGAACGCGACAACGAGCGCGATGAGCCCCTGGGCAAGGCGGCCGAAGCGCCGTGTGGGGAAGCGGTTGCTGATCATTTGGAAGACGATTGGCAGCGGCTTGAGCAAGATCCGGTCGAAATCCCCGTTAACCACTTGCTTATCGAAGTCGTCGAACGCGCCGACGAACATTTCGGCCAGGCTGAACGACACTGACGATGCGCCGTACAGAAACATGACCTCCGCCAGGGTCCAGCCGCCGATAGCTCGAAAGCGCGTCATCAGGATGGCGACCATCAGCAGATCGAGCCCGCTCACGAACAGCGTGCCGATGCTTTCTGCGAAGAAAGAGAAGCGGTACTGCATCTGCGATCTGAGTTGCACGCCGATCAGGCGGCGGTACAGATCCAGGTAGTAGGCGAGAGTCTGCACAGGGATTATCCTCCAGCGAGTACAACCCGGCGCACCATGCGTGACAGTGTCCAGCGCCCAGCCACGACGAGAACGACCAACCAGACCAGTTGTCGTGCGAGCACCGTCCCGAGCTCAGAGGGCGTCAGTTTGCCGAGGTAGACGTCGACGGGCAGTTGGGCCAGGCCGCCGAACGGGAGCGCATTGGCGACCGCCCGCAGGGCCGGCGGAAAGAAGCGCAGCGGTACGATGAAGCCGGCGAAGAAGAGGATCAGGGTGTTGGCCAGGTACAGGGCGCCCCTGGCATCGCTGGTCCAAAAGGCGAGGCTGTTGGTGATGAAGCGAAACGCGAAGCTGATCACGATACCGAACGCGACCGTGATGACGAAAAGCAGCCACTGCTCCGGGCTGGCAGGGGTGATAATGCCGAAGAATAGGGCGCCCAGGGCGAAAACGGGGATGCCGCGGAAAATCATGTAGTAGACCGCACGGCCGAAGTCAATGGCGGCCCAGTACAGATAGAAATCCACCGGACGGCTCAGGTCTGTCATGATCGTGCCCTTGATGACGGCGTCGGATAGCTCAGTGTTGCCGAAGGCGGACATCGTGTTGAGCAGTGACTGTGCGATGATGGCATAGGTGATGGTTTCGGGCAGCGTGAACCCGCCCACCTGGTCGCGGCCAACGTAGAGCGCCTGATAGATGAGGATGTAGATCGCGCCGAAGAACGTATTGGTCGCGATGCCGGCCAGGTTTGCGGCGCGATACGCCAGGTTCTTCTGGAACGATTTGACGGCTAGATGCCAGTAGACGGACACGAGGCTCCTACAGACGAGGAAGTGGTGAGTGGCCGGCAGCGTCTGCCTAGACCTTACCTTGTCGCAGCTGCCGGATGAATGGCTCATACGCTGAAACATCGGCGCGCACCTTGCTGCGCACGATGTAATCCTGGACGATTTGCGCCTGCTGTTCGCGGTTGAAGTTCCTTATTTGCTTCCCTTTGTGCAGCGCATCCATGAGTCCTTCGACGCCACCATAGCCGTACCCTTCCTCCTCTTGGGCGAGGAGGGCCTCCGCAAAGTAGCGGCTTCCAGCGCGCTCGTATTGGTAGACGTGGACGATCTCATGGACAACGATTTCGACGTTGCTGCGTTGGTGTTCCCCCCGTTCGGGCAGATTGATGGTGTGAAAGGTGGCGAAGGCGCGGTGTCCGTTCTTCGCAAAGATCCATCGCAACACGCCGCCCTGCGCCACGCGAATATCCTGATAGCGCATCGCGCGCGGTCCCAGCACGGCGGCGGCCGCAGCGATCTCCTCGCCCGTCAGAGGGCTCGTGCGCGTGACGATGCGCCAGGCAAACGCGAAGATTTCAGGCGCGCCGAGGAGGTCCAGGGCTTCCAGCACGAATTGAATGGTGCGGGCCAGGCCGCGACGGCCGGCAGCCCGCAGGAAGGGGCGCACATGTTGGCGGCCGCCGCGTTGCGCGATCCGCACCCCCGAGGGGAGCAGCGTGACGATGCCGACCAGGGCGGTGATCAGCGTCGTCGCGAGCCTGGCAACGCGCGTGGGCAAGTAACGCACGACGTTCGCGACCCATCCCCCTGCATCTTCGATCCGATCGCCCAACCAGTCCGCACCTATCTCCACCGTGCGGCCCGCGCGCCGGAATGCGGAGGGACGATCACCCTCCGCCGGTTCCGGGCCGGTGATCTCCAAGACACTGAAATCGGGTCGCAGGTCGTCGCCGGCCATGACAGCTTTCCTCACACAAAGAAGAGATGTGGCTCATTGTAGCGCATCCCTTGGCGGGCCGGAAGTGCGGGCATGTGGCTCTTCAAGCAGTATCGTCCGGCCGGATCGATGTGGCCAGTTGCCCCTTTTGGGCTTGTCTACCGGGTCCATACTATGGTATTATTTATTTGTAAGTCAATTCCTGCTATCGATCGGTGGAAGAAGGTCAACGGCGGGCTGCATCAGCAAAGGATGGTCGAATGAGCACTATAGCTGTTCGTTTGCAGGCGACCCCAGAGGGGTCCACGGGCGTCGTCGTCTTCGCAGCTCTGTTCGCTGCGCCTGAGGACGATGCATCGGCTGCCCTCGAGTGCGCGGCGGCCGAGGTCGTGACGGGAGATGGTCACCGGTGTGACGCTGGATTGATCTGCCCCCCAACCACGGTGACGTGGCGTGAGCAGCGGCAATGGGTGCTCTGCTCGCACACCTATCGCGGATCAGGTCCCTATACGGCCGAGTTGGTTCTCGACGGGATCGTGGCAGCCAGTGTCGTTGTCCAGCCGGCGCAGGCTCAGGCGCGTGGCCTGGAAGAGGCAGGTGTATCCGAGGCGGTTCCGCTCTTCGTAATCGCGCCTGTGCGGAATGAACCGGCGCAGCGAATGATGACTTTGCACGCGCCGGCGTTGCTGCCTGGACAGCGGCTGCGCGTGGATGCGGGCGCGGGGCAGGTGCGCGAGCTGGCTGGAGAGCAAGGGCAGGTGGTCACCGCCGAGATGGTCCTGGTGTACCCCAAGCCTGGGTCTTACCTGGTGACCGTGGACTTGCTCGACGGCGAGGGTTTTTGGCTCGAGACACTGGCTCAAACACCGCTCGACATTTCTGCGCCTGAGGCAGATGTCGCCGTGGGCTCACCATCATCCGTCACCGAAACGTCCGCGAGAGATGTCGGGATGGCGCAGGCGTCGCAGCCCTGGCTGCCTTACCGCAATTTCAAACCGAAGACCGGCGGTGCGCGCACCTACAGCCGGCCCGGGGGCGGCACAGTCCGTCGCGTCGCGGGCACGGGTGTGTGGATGACTGCGCGCCGAGAGACCACGGTCGGCGGCGCAACCTGGTATCAGACGGCCGGCGGCGACTGGATCAGAGCGGATGCGGTTACCTTCTTCACGCCATCCGACCTGCGCGGCGTGTTGCTCGACGAAGCGGCGCCGCCGCCCCCTCCGCCGGAGCCCCCGCCCCCTTCCGAACAACGCCAGGGAGTCGTCACGGCGAGCAGCCTGAATGTGCGAGCACGGCCTGGCGTGGGGGCAGGCAGTTCTGTGGTGGGAATGCTGCGCGCAGGTGAAAAAGTCACGATCTACGAGGAGCAGCGCGTGGGTTCCGAGACGTGGTATCGGATCGGTGTTGACCGCTGGGTCAGCGGCGCCTACATCCGGCTTACCGCAGACACTCAACCCACACCACAGCCCTCCGGCCGTAAGGGCATCGTGACGGCAATGACCCTTAACGTGAGGGCTCGGCCCGGTGTCAGCGCGACGAATCCACCGGTGGCCGCACTGCGCGCGGGCGCAGAAGTGACCATCTATGAAGAGCGGGCGGTGGCCGGTGAGGTGTGGTACCGGATCGGCACAGATCGCTGGGTTTTGGCCCAATGGGTGCGGGTTGTCGAGGCACTCAACCAGTCGATAGCCCAGATCCGGCTGGTGGATCAAAAACTCAGCCTGCCTCTCGGTTGGGTTGTGCCCGACAAGCTGGATGTCCGTGCACAACCGGGGGTTGGTGCAGGCAATCCGGTGATTGCACAGTTGACCCACAACCAGGTGCTGCCCATCCTGGGGGAGACGACTGTGGGCGGTGCGCGTTGGTATCGCGTCGCAGAACAACAGTGGGTGGAGGCGCGGCAGGTGGGGGTGGCGCGCAAGCGGCCGCGTCCGTCGAGCATCGGTCCGAGCACGTTGTGGGTGGCGGTCAATTTGTCCCAACAAACCGTGGTGGCCTACGAGGGCGACCGGCCGGTGTTTGCTGGGCTGGCTGCGACGGGAGTGGCGGGTGCACCGACTGTGCAAGGGATCTTCCGCACGTGGAGGCGGCTGGAAACAGGCAAGATGTCCGGCCCCGGCTATGACATCGAGGATGTCACGTGGACCTGCTATTTCTACGGCGGGTACGCCTTGCACACCGCCTACTGGCACGACAAATTCGGACGCCCGCGCAGCCACGGGTGCGTCAACCTGAGCCCATACGACGCCTGGTGGCTCTATCAGTGGAGTGCGAAGGGCGGGGCGAATAGCCCGACGGTCTATGTTTATTGGGCATAAACCGAAGTGACGCCTGTTTTTTGACAGGAAAGCCAGGACTACGTATAATCAGAGTTCGGTGCGGCCCTGGTCGGGCCGTTCCATCGCGTTTATTAGCCCTAAATTGTGTGTGGACCGCCAAGTCCAAGTCTCGTCTGCCCCAGGCATGATGAGCGCGGCCCGCCAGGAGCAAAGAGCATGTTCGTAGTGGTCGAAACCGGCGGAAAGCAATACAAAGCAACGCCGGGGGGGTTCATCGAGGTCGAGAAGCTGCCGGGTGACAAAGGCGAGCAGATCACGTTGGACCGGGTTCTTCTGGTTGCCGATGGCGAAAACGTGACTATCGGACAGCCGTTCATCAAGGGTGCGACCGTGGTGACGACGGTGGCGCTGCAAGCGCGGCGCCGCAAGGTGCTGCACTTCCTGTACGCGCCTAAGAAGCGCGAACGCAAAAAGACGGGTCACCGCCAGCCCTTCACGCGGTTGCGGATCGAGTCGGTCCAGGGTCTGGTTTAAGGGAGATTTGAAATGGCTCACAAAAAAGGTGGCGGTTCCAGCCGCAACGGTCGTGATAGCGTCGGCCAACGCCTCGGCGTGAAAAAATACGGCGGAGAGCACGTGCTCTCCGGCAATATCATCATTCGCCAGCACGGCACCAAGTTCCATGCCGGCCTCAACACAGACCTTGGTAGGGATTTCACCCTCTTCGCAACGGCTGAAGGTTTCGTTAAGTTCGAGCTGAAGAACGGGCGCAAGGTCGTGAGCGTTTATCCAGAGGCATAACTATGAAGGCAAAAATTCACCCCAAGTACTATCCCGAAGCGCGGATCATCTGTGCATGCGGTAATACCTATACGACCGGCTCGACAGCGCCGGAGCTGAAGGTAGACATCTGTTCGCAGTGCCACCCATTCTACACGGGTGAGCAGCGCATCGTTGACACCGCCGGCCAGGTCGATCGCTTCATGAAGCGGCTTGAGCGCACTGCGGACACGGTCGACACGATCCGCTCGCAGCAAGACATCCAGAAGCGCACTGTCCAGGAGCAGCGGCTGGCCAGGCGCCGCGGCGACGCATAGTCGATTACCGCTAACCCTCCAAAGCCAGTAGATTGACTGCAGAGAGCTGGATGCCGTTGACCCGGCGTCCAGCTTTTTTTCACCTCAAGAAGGCTCTACCAGCAAAGGACGTGACGCATGCCTCCCTACTTCCAGCCGAGAGGCGGGTGGATCGAGATCATCTGCGGAAGTATGTTCAGTGGCAAGACCGAGGAATTGATCCGCCGGGTGCGCCGGGCGGAAATCGCCCGCCAGCGCGTTCAGGTATTCAAGCCGCGGATCGACAATCGATATGACCTCATGCGCGTTGCCTCGCATGACGGCGGGCATTACACGGCCGAGGTGATCGAGCGCGCGAGCGAGGTTTTGGAGAAGCTTAACCCCGAGACGACTGTGGTCGCGATCGATGAGGCGCAGTTCTTTGATTGGAGCGTGGCGGATGTCGCGCGACTGCTGGCCGACCGGGGGCTGCGGGTGATCATCACCGGGCTCGATCTGGACTTTCGCGGCGAGCCGTTCGGGCCGATGCCGTTGCTGATGGCCGAGGCCGAGATGGTGGATAAGCTACATGCGATCTGCATCCAGTGTGGAGCGGCCGCGAGCCGCACCCAGCGGCTGATCAACGGCCAGCCGGCACGTTACACGGACCCGATTATCCTGGTCGGCGCGAGCGAGGTATACGAAGCGCGGTGCCGCGAGCACCACGAGGTGCCGGGCAGGCCGGACCGGCTGTCAGAAGCATAACAGCTTATCCGGCCACGATGCGGTCAAGGATGGCTTGCAGTTCCGGCGGCAGCGGCGCGCTGAACCCGACGAATTCGCCGGTCGCAGGCAGCCTGAACCGCAACCGATGCGCGTGGAGAAACTGGCGGGGGCAGGCAAACGGCAGCTTGCGCCGTGGGCCGTAAACCTCATCGCCCACGATGGGGTGATTGACATGCGCCAGGTGGACGCGAATCTGGTGCGTCCGTCCTGTCAGCGGGCGGCAGGCCAGCAGACTCAGCCGTTCGCCGGTCGAGGGCATGCGGTAGGTGGCCAGGGTTTCATAGCGGGTGGTTGCGGGCCGTCCCTGGCTGGCTGCCATGACGCCCATCCGTTTCCGCTCCCGCGGGTCGCGGCCGATGGCCGCGCTGATCTCGCCTCGCTCCGGATTCATCCCTCCGTACACCAGCGCAAGATATTCCTTTTCGACTTCACGCGCCTTGAACTGGGACTGGAGGTTGCGATTTGTCGCATCGTTCTTGGCGACGACGATCACGCCCGACGTGTCTTTGTCCAGACGATGGACGATGCCGGGCCGGTGCACGCCGCCGATCCCTTCCAGGTCAGGCACATGGTATAGCACAGCATTCACCAGCGTGCCGTGCCAGTTGCCGGCCGCAGGATGCACGACCATGCCCGCCGGTTTGTTGATGACGAGCAGGTCGCTGTCCTCGTACAGCACGTCGAGTGGAATGTCCTCAGGCTTGACATCGTAGATCTCGGGCGGCGGGACGACCACATCGATGGCATCTCCTTCGCTCACCCGGTGGCTTGCCTTCAACGCCCGGCCCGCCAAAGTGACTTGCCCTGCTTCCATCCACCGCTGCACTTCGGCGCGTGAGCGGTCGGGCAGTTGACCCGCCAGCCATTTGTCCAGACGGTCGCCGCTGGATGCCGCGACCAGCGTGAGAGGCTCGCCCTCGCCTTCCAGGTCGGCAGGGTCCTCAAACAAAACTTCGGAAGCCCCGCGGGCTTCCGAAGCATCTTTCTCCCCTTTCGAAGGCGTCATTCTGCGTGCCCTGGCGCCTGGACCTCAGCGCGCTGTGACTCGCTTCGCAACAGCAGAATGGCCAGCAGGATGGTGCCGACCACGATCGAGCCGTCTGCGATATTCCACGCCGGCCACTGATAGACGCGTCCGCCTACCGGCAGGGTAAAGAGGAGAAAATCAGTAACGAGGCCGCCCTGGGTCAGGCGGTCGACAAGATTGCCAAACGCGCCGCCGAGCTGGAGCCCGAGAGCGATGCGCGTCGCCCAGTTATCGTCCACAATGTGACGGGAGTAAACGAGCACCACGATGATGACCACTACGGCCACCACGATGAACAGACCCGCCTGCCCGCGCAGCAGCCCGAACGCCGCGCCGGAGTTCTGGAAGTGCACCAGGTTGAAGTATTGGCTGAGGTTGGGGAAGGGGGCTAACTGGCCATAGAGCGGGATGTTGGCTTCGATGAGATTCTTGGTCCACTGGTCAAGGCAGACGATGACGACCGCGATGGCCAGAATCCAGAGCCAGCGTAAGTTACGCATATATACGACGGTTCTCCTGCGCACCACGTTCGCGGCGCGCGTTTGCTGATGAGCACCTGCCCACGATGGACGGGCTCAGTCGGATTCGGGCAAGAGTCCAGGAATTCACAACTCGATCAGGCGTTGGCAGTTCATGCACAGGTTGGCTTCGGGAACGGCCTTGAGACGCGCGAAATCAATCTCGTCGTTGCACCGTTCGCACCTGCCATAGCTGTTTTCGGCAATTCGTTGGAGCGCGCTTTCCACATCCGCCAGGGAGCGCTCGTGTACCCGTCGCAATGAGATGGTGGTCGCCTGATCAAACGCCGCGGTAGCATCTTCCGCCATGTGATTTCCGAGTCCTACCGAGGCTTCCTGGGCCGCGTCTTCCAATCCGATAAGTTGTTGCTTGAGAGAGGCCTGCTGTTCCAGGAGATAACCGCGCAGGCGCTCAATTCTTTCCGTTGACAACATGGGCTGTCCTTGCAGGAGTATCGTGCTACTCCATGATAGACGGCAATTCGGCTGGCATTACTGCCCGAGCGCGTATTCTAGCTTGAAGCGGGCGAAAGAGCAAAGACGCGAATGTCTCTGCGTCCGGGCATTCGCGTCCCGATGGACCGAAGCTTAAGCCTTTCGCACTCCTATCATCACGTCCTCGCCATCAAGTTTCAGGCTCACAGTGAACGCCCCTGCCGCCGGCGCGCCCTGGGTGAGGCGCGCCGAGAGCGTCTCACGCGCGATCTCTTCGCCGAATTCGGCCCACATGGGCGAGAGGGCGGGACCCGATTGCACTGTCGTGTGGATCCGGTCGCTGATCTCGAAGCCCGACTTCTTGCGTAGCTCCTGGATGTTGCGGACGACCTCGCGAGCGATGCCTTCCCAGCGCAACATGTCGGTCAGCTCCGTGGTCACTGCGACCAGGCAGCCGGCATCCTCGGCAACTGCCAGGCCGGGCTTCGGCTGCTTGCGCACCTGTACCTCGTCCGGCAGCACCTGGATCGTCTCCCCATCGACCCTTACCGCCACGGGTTGCCCCCCCTCCAAGGCGTGGGCAACGGTCAGCGGATCAAGTTCCAGCAGGGCAGCCTTGATCGCCGGGAATTTGCGGCCATGCTTCTGACCGAGCTGTTTGGGCAAGGGGTGGATCTGGACGTCGACCAGCTCGCTGCCCGCGGCGACCGTGTGCAGCGCCTTCACGTTTAGTTCCTCTTTGATGACTTCGTCGGCCAGCCGCATCACTGCCTCGGCATCGCCCTTGGCCGGCACGCCGACGAAAGCCTCGGCCAGGGGTTGGCGAAGCTTGAGAGACGCACTCTCGCGCGCCGCTCGACCCAGGCCTACGACCTTCTGCGCGAGCGCCATGTCGGCGAGGAGCTGCCCGTCCTCATGCAGCGGGTTCGGCTCGGGCCACCGGCTCAGATGCACGCTGATGGCCGCTTGACGCTCCTGAAGGCACATGCCGCCGCCCACCAGGTTGCAGTACATCTCATCCGCCAGGAACGGCGTGGAAGGCGCAAGCAGGTGCGAAAGGGTGACCAATACTTCGTACATGGTCTGGTGCGCGGCCAGGCTCAGGCGCTGGCTACGGGCATCCGCCTCCACGTTCCAGAAGCGCCGCCGGCTGAGGCGCACGTACCAGGTGCTCAGCTCATCGACGAAGTCCTGGATCGGCCGCGTGGCCCCCGTGACATCATACGTCTCCAGCGCCTGTGTCACGGTTGTGACCAGGTCGTGCAGCTTGGCGAGCACCCAACGATCGAGCACTGACCGCTCGGCCAGCGGCAGGGGCTTTGTGGCCGGGTCGAAGTTGTTCAGATTGGCATAGGTTACGAAGAAGCTGTAGCTGTTCCACAGCGGGAGAATGAATCGGCCAACCACCTCTTTGACCAGGTTCGCGCTGAAGCGGCGGGTGTTGCCGGCGGGGCTGGCAGTGTACATGTACCAGCGCGTGGCGTCTGCGCCGTGCAGGTCGAACACGGTCCACGGGTTGATCACGTTGCCGCGGCTCTTCGACATCTTGCTGCCATCTTCGGCGACGATATGCCCCAGGCAGATGACGTTCTTGAACGAAGGCGTGCCGAACAGCAGCGTGCTCACGGCATGAAGAGTATAGAACCAACCGCGCGTCTGGTCGATGGCCTCGCAGATGTAATCCGCGGGGAATTGCTCGGCAAAGACTTCGCGGTTCTCGAAGGGGTAGTGCCACTGGGCGACAGGCATGGAGCCGGAGTCGAACCAGGCGTCGGCCACCTCGCGCACGCGGCGCAGCGTGCCTTCACCGCATTTCTCGCATTTCCAGGTCAGTTCATCCACCGCAGGCCGGTGCAGATCCAGCGGCTCCACGTCTTCCTGGGCCGGGTCGGGCCAGCGGTCAAGTTGTTGGGCCAGGTAGCGCGGGCTCATGAAGCGGCGCCCGGTCTTCAGGCTGAGTTCCGCGACCGACCCGATGCACTCCTGATGACCGCATTGCGGGTTGTCGCAGATCCAGAACGGCAGCGGGGTGCCCCAGTAGCGCTCGCGCGCGAGTCCCCAGTCGATGTTGTTTTCCAGCCACTCGCCGAAACGGCCGTCCCGGATGTGCTCAGGAACCCAGTTGATCAGTTGGTTGTTCGCCACCAACTGGTCCTTGAGCGCGGTGGTCTTGATGTACCAGGTGCTGCGCGCGTAGTAGAGCAGCGGCGTGTCGCAGCGCCAACAGAACGGGTAGGTGTGCTCGTAGATGCCTTGCTTGAACATGAGGCCGCGTTCGGTCAGCTCGCGCTGGATATACGTGTCGGCCTCCTTGACGAACACCCCGCGCCACGGATCCACTTCATCGATGAAACGGCCGCTGGCATCGATGGTCATCAGGGTCGGCAGGCCGAACTTGCGGCCCACTTCCATGTCATCCGCGCCGAACGCCGGCGCGATATGGACGAGGCCCGTGCCGTCTTCAGTGCTCACGAAGTCGCCGGGGATCACGTAGCAGTAATCCTGCGTCACAGGCAGGAAGGTGTAAAGCGGCTTGTAGTGCAGACCCAGCAGTTCTTTGCCCTTGGCTTTGCGCAGGACCTGTACATGGTCCGCGTGCGCTTCGAACACCTTGCCCATGAGCGCCTCGGCCAGCCACAGCTTATCATCCCCGTGCTGCACCAGGACATAGTCGATCTTCTCGCCCACGGCCACCGCGACGTTGCCCGGCAGGGTCCAGGGCGTCGTGGTCCAGACGAGGAGGTAGACACCGGGCTGATCCTTGAGCGGGAACTTGACGAAGATGCTCGGGTCTTTCGTTCCTTCCTGGTAACCCAGCGCCAGCTCGTGGCTGCTCAGGGGCGTGCCGCAGCGCGGGCAATAGGGGACGACTTTGTATCCCTGGTAGATCAGGCCGCGATCCCAGTACTGCTTGAGGATCCACCACAATGACTCGACATAATCATTGGTGAGCGTGCGATAGGCGGTGGGCAGATCGACCCAGTAACCCATGCGCTCCGTGAGCTTCTCCCAGTCATCCACATAGTCGAAGACACTCTGACGGCATAGCCGGTTGAACTCGGTGACCCCATAGTCTTCAATGGACTTCTTGCCCGTGAAGCCCAGCTTTTTCTCAACCTCAAGCTCGACAGGAAGGCCATGGGTGTCCCAGCCGCCCTTACGCGAGACGTAGTAGCCGCGCATGGTCCGGTAGCGCGGGAAGATATCCTTGAAGGCACGCGCAAGGACGTGGTGGATGCCTGGGCGGCCATTTGCCGTTGGCGGTCCCTCGTAAAATACATAGCGCGGCCCATCGCGAGTCTGTTCGATCGTTTGCTTGAAGACGTCTGCCTGCTTCCAGAATGTCAGCACACCTTGCTCCATTTCGGGCAGGTTCACCTGGGGAGAGACGTCCTTGAATCTGGGCATAATTCCTCCAACCCTCAATTTGCACTCGCCAGCGTCACCATGACAGCCCGATGATCAGATCCCGTAGATGACCTGAGGGTCTGCGCTTCAACGGTGCGCCAGTGGCGCGAATGAAATATGTAGTCGATGCGAGTTTGGAACAGCAGACCAGCGACTCTGCCCATTCCCCACTCGTCCGCGGGCCAGGTGAATCCGTAGCCGCGGCCAACGCTCTTGAATGCGTCAACCATGCGCGTGCCCATGCACCGGTACGCGTCGCTGAACTCACCCATGTTAAAATCGCCGGCAACGATGACCGGGATACTGCCCGAGCCTTGCCCGGACGCCAGCCACTGGTCGATGTACCCGCAGATGGACTCGATCTGCGCCTCGCGCCCCCTGAAGCCCTCAGTGAGCTGCTCGACCGGCTCGTTATGCGAACGAGTTCCCCCGACGACAGATCTCAGATGGACGCCCACGAACCGCACGACCCCGTGTGGCGTCGTCACATCTGCCACCGCCGACCGGAGATTTAGTCCGGTTTCCAGGCTTCCCAGTTCTTGCATGGGCCAGCGGCTGTAGATGCTCACGCCGTCTTTCGCACGCGCCCCCTGCTCCAGGGTGCGATACGGGTAGGCGTCACCGATGGCCGCGGCCAGCGCGGCGTCCTGCCTGGTGGTGAGCTCGGCCAGCGCGATGATGTCGGGCTGTTCGGCGGTGATGGCCGCGGCCATCGCACCGACGTCGCGGTTGCTGACCAGCACGTTCAGGGCCATCACCCGCACGGACGGTTGATCCGGCTCGACCTTGGCGCCTCTCGGAATGAACCGCCACCCGAAGAAGGCCAGCCACAGGACCGCGGGGATCAACGCAGTGACGATCGATACGGGCCGGCGGTCGATCGCGGCCAACAGCAGCGCGACCGGCGTCAACACGAACGGCGCGGTCGGCAAGCTGTTGAGCAGCGCGAGCACCAGCAGTTGGTCGCCCCACACGGCGCGGGCCAGCAACCAGACGACGATGGCGGCCGCGTAGAGAACCAGGAGCGCAGGGATCAATCGCTTCACCCGACCTCGATGTATATGCGTTTGTTAATGGCGCCCTTGGACTTATAGTCTGTGACGTGAATCTTCCCGATCTCACGCGTGTTCGCCACATGCGTGCCGCCATCAGCCTGGAGATCCAGTCCGACGAGCTCGACGGTGCGCACTTCCTTAATGCCCTCGGGCAGGAGGTTGATCTTCGTGCGGATCAGGTCCGGGATTTGAAAGGCCTCCTCGCGAGGCAGGATGCGGACGCGCACATCGCGGGCGGCCCGGATCTCCTCATTGCAGCGCGCCTGGATTTCGGCCACGAGCTCGCCGTGCATGGTGGCGAACTCGAAATCCATCCGGCCCTGGCCGGGGTCCATATTGCCGCCCGTGACCAGCGCGCCGAAGTCCCGGTAGACGACGCCGCACAGGACATGAAGCGCGCTATGCGTCTGCATGAGCTTATAACGGCGCTCCCAGTCAATGACGCCGGTCACGGCCGCACCCACTTGCGGCACGACGCCGCTAAGGGTGTGCCAGACCAGGTCACCCTCCTTTTTGACGGCCGTAACCGGCACGGTGACTTCCGGGGTTTCGGTCCCCGAAAAGACGTGCAAGCGGAGCGCGCCGAGATCGTTGGGCTGGCCGCCGCCACCGGGATAGAACGCAGTGCGGTCCAGCGCGACACGGCTGCCCGCCGGATCAACTGCAACGACCTGGGCCTCGAATTCACGGACATAGCTATCGGTTTGGTAGAGAAGATCGGTCATGCCTGCAATCCTTTAAACAAAAACGCCCCCGTCCCTTCCTGGGGACGAGAGCACGGCTCCCGCGATACCACCCCGGTTTAACGATGGAAGATTGAAAATTGAAGATTGAAGATTGGCCGGTAGGTGCACAATCTTCAATCTTGAATCTCTAATCTGCAATCGTTCTCTCTGTGAGGCGCCAACACGCCTCCGCGCTGGCTAACGGTGCGCAGGGCCGGCGACGTCTACTTCGCCCACGCCGGGTGAGTGTTTCGGGTCGCAGCTCCGGAAGGATTTTCGGCGCTCTTGTGCGTCCGGCTCGCATCAACCCGGACTCGCTGGGCCACAAGATGGCCGCCTACTCGTTTCCATCATCGCCTGTGAGACACTAGTCTAGCACAGCGGTGCGGTGGTGTCAAATGAATTTCGGGCTTTTCAGTCACTCCCATTCACGACACTGCGCCCAGATCCATCCCCCGTGCCGCCGCGCGTTCCGCGCGCCAATCCGCCTCGGTCACGGGCGGGGCCAGGATCTCGTCCTCAGGCCGTCGAACCAGGGCGAGCGCGCCCTCCGGGCATGCCAGCACACAAAGGCCGCAGCCGACGCAGCGGAACGCGTTCACGATGGCTTTGTCCTCGACCTCCAGCGCCTCGAACTGGCACGCGTCCTCGCATAGCCCGCAACCCTGGCACAGCTCCGCATCGACTGCAGTGACGAAGGCCGAGCGAGCCACGGCGTTGGCGATGCCAAGCTCTGAGAGGCCGCGCAGCACACCGCACGAGCATGTGCAGCAATTGCATATGTAGGTGAGGCCTTCTTGGTTGTTGCTAACGCTGTGGACAAGGCCGGCCTCGGCCGCCCGCCGCAGCGTGGCGAAGGCTTCGTCCCTGGTGAGCACCGTCATGCCCGGAACCGTGTCAAATGCGCCGGGGGTGGTGCTGAACGACAGGCAGACGTCGATCGGATGGTCGCAGGGATCGCCGATCAGCGCCTTCTGCTTGCGGCAAATGCAGTCGACCACCGCCCACGCCTGGTTCTCCTCCACGATTTCAGTCGCGCTCTCGTAGGGCCGGATCTCCATGTCGACGCGCACCGCGCGGTCCACCGGAATGACGCGGTGCACGGACGGGGCGGTGACCATGACCTTGGCGAATGCCGCCTGGTAGTAATCCTCAAAGAGCTGTGCCAGCTCCGAATCGATGGTGGGTCCCTGCATCTCGTAGATGCCGACGACGAAGGGCAGCAGTCCGAAGCCCCAGCCGGTGGGGATGCGGCCGGCTTTGATCAGGCCGCGCTTGGCCATGCCGATGAGCTGCCCCATCAGCTCGCGGCGATCCCGGCCGGTGCGCGCGGCAATTTCGTCCCGCGTCTCGAGAGTCAGCCGCAGCTCCGATGCGAGCGCGGCCTCTTCCGGGGTGAAGAGCCTGGCCAGCAGGCGCAGCTCAATGCCATCGGGTGTGGGGGGATAGCCGTTGGGGAGCGCGTTGAGGCGCTCGGCGAGGGCGCGGTAGACGGGGTCAGTCATTGTGGTGCTCCTCCTTGCGGATGCATCGAGGATACAACATGAAGCCCGTTTTGGGAAACCGGGCGCGAGCATGCCTCCGTGCACTGGTGATTCAAAGCCTCTGCCTTTCAAACCAGCTCACTGCGCACTGAGGTCGAGCCGGCGCAGCAACTGTGCGTTCAGGGCGACCACGATCGTGCTGAGCGACATGAGCACCGCGCCCACGGCCGGCGACAGCACGATTCCCACCGGAGCGAGGACCCCGGCCGCGAGGGGCAGGGCGATCACATTGTATCCGGTGGCCCACAGAAGGTTTTGAACCATCTTGCGGTGGCTGGACCGGCTGAGGCCGATGACGCGCACGACATCAAGTGGATTGCTCTGGACCAGGATAATCCCCGCCGATTGCACGGCCACATCCGTGCCGCTGCCGATGGCGATGCCGACGTCCGCGCGGGTGAGTGCAGGCGCATCGTTGACGCCGTCACCGACCATCGCGACCCGCCGCCCCTGGCGCTGCAACTCGATGACCTTCTGGTCCTTGTGTTCTGGCAGCACCTCGGCAAAGTAGGTGTCGATGCCCAGATCCTCGGCCACACTGCGGGCAACAGCTTCAGCATCGCCCGTCAACATGGCCACCTGCACGCCCATGTCGTGCAGCTTGCGCACGGCTGCGCGACTTTCGTCGCGTATCACGTCAGCCAGCGCGAACGCGGCGCGCACTTCGGCGCTGCCGTTGGCTTGCTCACCCACGAGGAAAACCGTGGTTTGGCCGCGCGCGTTGGCCATCTCCTCGAATTTGGCGAGCTCGGGAGGCAGATCCGCAGCCAGGGCTTCCAGCAGACGCGGACCGCCGATCTGCCAGGTCGAGCCGTCGACGATGGCGCGCGCCCCACGTCCTTTGATGGCTTCGAAGCCGCTCACCGCGGGAAGTGAAAGACCTCGCTCAGACGCGGCCGCGCGGATGCCGCGGGCGATCGTGTGCTCGGAGTCGCCTTCAATAGCGGCAGCCAGCGCCAATGCCTGGTCTGCGGTCCAGGCGTCGTGCGGTCGTGGCAGCAGCGCCGTTGACTGAGCCGCTTCGTGACTCTGCTCAGAATGCCCCGGCACCGCGACGCCGACCACGCCAAACTCGCCCTTGGTCAGCGTGCCCGTCTTGTCGAAGATCACGGTGTCGATCTCGCGCGCCCGCTCCAGCGCGAGCCGGTCGGCCACGAGGATGCCGTTACGCGCACCGAGCGCGGTGGTGATGGATACGACCAGCGGGATCGCTAGCCCCAGCGCATGTGGACATGCGATCACCAGAACGGTCGCCACGCGAGCAATGACATCCACGTCGAAGCCCTGCGCCACGGTCCAGGCGATAGCGGTAATCATGGCGACACCGATCGCCACGTAGAAGAGCCAGCCGGCTGCCTTGTCTGCCAGCACCTGCGTGTGCGATTTGCTCGTCTGCGCCTCTTGCACCAGCCGCATGATCCCGGCAAGCGCGGTTTTGTCGCCCGTGGCCGTCACGCGTACGCGCAGGCTGCCGTCGCCGTTAATAGCGCCTGCGATCACCCGGTCACCGACGGTCTTGCCAACAGGCCGAGACTCGCCGGTGAGCATGGCCTCGTTCACGTCCGACTCGCCCTCGACCACCTCGCCGTCAGCAGGGATGTTGGCGCCGGGTCGCACGAGCACAATGTCGCCGCCGAGCAGCTCCTCGGCGCGCACGATTTCCACTGCGCCATGCGGGTTCACCCGCTCCGCGGTGTCCGGCATGAGCCTGGCCAGTGCGTCGAGTGCACCTGACGCCTGGCGCACACTGCGCATCTCCACCCAGTGGCCCAGGAGCATGATGTCGATGAGGGTCACCAGCTCCCAGAAGAAAGATTCCCGGCCGGGCAGAAACAGGGTGGCCAGCGAGTAGACGAACGCGACAGAAATGGCCAGC
Organism: uncultured Chloroflexia bacterium; assembly: GCA_963774265.1. GTDB lineage: Bacteria > Chloroflexota > Anaerolineae > CG2-30-64-16 > CG2-30-64-16 > JALOOB01. Next base: position 376,225 of record CAVZDU010000003.1, read on the forward strand.
GAGATGAGCAGCATCATGCCGGGCTGGCGGTTGCGGACCTCAGGCCGGGCCATTTGCAGAAACGGCAGCCCCCCATAGAGAAAGATCACCACCGACAGCACAGGCGTGAGCCATGGGCTGCCTGGGAATGCCGGCATGGTGAAGCCGAGCCAGTGCTGGATCATGGGGCTGTAGAGCAGAACCGGGACGCTCAGCGCCAGGGAGACCCAAAAGCGGCGCCGGAACATCGTTTCGTGGCCGCTGTGGTCGACATGTGTCCTGTGCGCACTGGCAGCCGTTGGCATCGCATGGTCCGCATGCGCATCGGGGGGAGAGGACACGCTGTGGACCGCGTGCCCGGCTGGGGCTGCCGGCACGGAGTGTGCGGCGGGTCCGGCCGCGTTCGATGCAATGTGGCTCGCGTGTTGATTCGTCGCCGGCGCGTTATGGCCGGCGTGTCCGGTCTCGGACATTCCTTCATGGCCTTCTTCTGTCATCAAATCCCTCCCACATCACCCCATATCCGGGCCATTTGGCCGCTCATGCGCTTCATTCGTTGGCGCGGGGCGATCAGAGGGCTGATTTCGCGCGTGCCAAGCCCGATCTTCACGAACAACCAGGGCCATATGAAAATGGCCCAGAACATCGCCAGGCCATAGCGCACGCTTCGCAGGGCCATCCCGAGCGCCGGTGGCTCCTGTGGGAAGATCAGGCGCAGGCCCATCCAGATCGCGGCCAGGCCAATCACGCCGATCACGTAGCGCAACGCGCGCTGCCACAACGGTCCGGTTACGGCGAAGCGCACGTAGCGGCTTTCCAACGCCAGGCCGATCCACAGCCCGAATCCCAAGCCTGCAATGATCGCGGCCTCGTCGAGCGTCGTGCGCCATGCCCCGGGGTAGAGGACGCGATACAACTGCCCCGTGCCGAAGGGGATTTCCAGCAGCAGCACCTCCAGCCCCAGGATGACCGCAGCGGCAACCAGCGCCAGCAGCAGATGAAGTCCCAAGGAGAGCTTTTTGAGCCGCTGCACCAGAGACGGCTTGAACCTGGCATAGAGCGCGGCCAGAGCCAGGCCCACTGCTGCGCCCCACAGGACGTCACCGGGGAAGTGCACGCCAAGGTAGACCCGCGAAAGCGCTACCAGGAGAATCAGCAAGCCCAGGACCACGATCCACAGCACCCCGCGCCGTCTGTTCGCCTGAAACCATGCCAGGTAGCCGAACAACGCCCCGCTGCTCTGCGCGTGGCCGCTCGGGGTCGAGAAGCTGCTGGCGTCGCTCAATTGCAGCCTGGCATCTTCCCAAAACGGACGGTTGTGTTTGATAAACGACTTGAGCAGGCCATTGGTAAGACTCGACAGCATCAGCAGCACGGCAAAATCGACGCCCAGGCTCTTGTGGATGCACCAGTAAACCAGCGGGATTGCGATGAGATAGAACTGCTCGTCGCCCAGAAATGTGATGATCCGCATGGGCGCCGTGAGCCAGCCGCCAAGCGCCTGGAGGCCGATCACGCCGCTCAAGCTCCACAGCCATCCTGCAGCAAGGACCGTGGCGATCAGTGCCACTGGGAGCGCCGCCACGGCGCTGGATTTCAGGACCAACGTCTTCTTCATGGGGCCTCCTTCTATTCTCACTGGCGCAGCGTCTCACTGAAGAAACCCACCAACCGCCGCTCGAACTCCTCCGGGTATAGTGCCGGCGTCTGGAGATGCTCGCTCCGCTCCGGAAACCAGGCCTGCACCTTCACCCCGGCTGCCAAGGCGGCGCCGGCGAGCTCTTGGCTCTGGCTGATGCTGATTCGGCGATCGCCGTGGCTGTGCACGATGTAGACCGGGCGATCCCCGACATCGCTGATGGCCTCGATCGGCGTGTGCGCCATGACATCCTCGCCGCTCACGAGTCGAAAAACTACAGCGGCCGGCTGCGCCATGAACCCCGGCAAACCATAGCCAGACAGCTCGTCGGCGACGACCGCCAGCAGGCTGGCGAAGGTGCCCTCCAGAAAGAGGGCGGCCATGCGCGATTCATCGTGAAAGGCATATAGCGCGGTCGCCCCGCCCATGGAGACGCCCAGGAGCCCGACCCGCCCCGGCGCGTAGCCCTTGGCTGTCACCAGCCAGTCCCAAGCCCCTAACACGTCCAGCGATTCCTTGTTGCCCACCGATGTCCAGCCATCCTCGGGGTCGGAGTCACCCACATCCCGCACATCGATGAGCAGTACGTTGAAGCCGTTGCGCCAAAGCATGCCCGCCGGAACCAGCACGTCGATAGCGTTCTTGCAGCCGCCCAGGCCGTGCACCAGGATTACGGCGGGCGCGTCCGGCTTCGCCTCGGCCCAGAAGCCCGCGATGTTGATCCCGGACTGCCGGCTGGGGAAGCGCACCGTCTCGTAGGGTGAGATGGCATAGGCCGACAGGTCGATGGGTGGCCAATGATCGTCGAATAGAATCTTGTCAGGCCGGTTGGCCACATGCTCGCCGCACGAGCCGCGGACATTGCCGATGACAAGGTAGCACGAGAGGCCGATCCCGAAGTAGGCTACGATCAGGAAACGCGGCGACGCCGATCAGGATGTTGCGGGTTCTGCGCTTCATGAGCCTCTTCCCTTTTACTCACCTTGCGCTGACCTGAGTATCTTGCAGCCTTCAGCGACCGTGATAACCCGGACGTCGTTCGACTTCAGCCACTGCAGAACCTGCTCGAAGAACGCCTCGGTGATCGCGTTCCCCTTCTCTGCAGGGTTCGCGCCGGGAGCCGGCTCACCAACATCATGGAACGTCAGAATGGTCCAAGCGCCCGGTGCAATCATCCTGGCTACATCGTCGAGGGAGTTTGTAGCCCGGACGGTGAAATCCTTGAGCAGATACGGGTCGGTCTTGCCGGTGTTGGCGCCGATGTCCTGGGTCGAAGCGCAGGCATAGTACTTCTTGATGACGTCAATCGCCACCCGGCTGTAGTTGCCATAGGGATAGACGAAGGTCGTGACTGTGAAACCGCGATCGGTCAAAGCGCGGTAGTTCGCGGCGATCTCCTCCTCGTATTCCTGCATTGAGGCGAGGTCACGAAGATCTGAGTGAGACAGGGTGTGCCCGCCGATTTCCATCAACTGGCTGACGCCGCGGACGTCGTCCCAGGTCATGTAGCCCTCCTGTTCCATGGATTCGCTGATGATGTAGATCGAGCCGGGGACGTCGTACTGGGCCAGCAGCCTGGCGGCATTCAACTGAGACTTCCAGCCGTCATCGAATCTCAGGCTCACGTAGGTGCTGCCATCACCGAAGGTGCCGCCTGGAGGAGGCGTGCCCAGCCAGCCATACTGGAACATGGCGAGCAGTGCAGCAACCGCGACGAGTGCCAGGATCACGAAGATCGTCCGTCTCTTCATTCTGATCTCAATGCGCTGATCATGTAGAGGATCAATGCCGCGAAGATGTAGGCGAAGAGCAGGCCGAATACGGATGTGTCGATCACCAGGTTGACGATGCTCTGCAGGGGGTCTCCCCACGGCGGCGCCACCACCAGGATGGCGTAACGCAGACCAAGGAAGAGGGCCAGAATGCCGAAAGCGATCAGGAACCCTCTCGGTGGCGGGTACTTTCGATCCTTCTGCGCGGTGTAGCGGAGGATCGTGACCAGGAAGGTGCCGAACGCGACAACCGATAGGATGATGGAGTAGAAGGTCGATGGCATCGGCGGCAGGCGCTCAGCGGTGTGCACGACGGCGATGTTACCTCCGAAGAAGACGTAGTAGACAAAAGCCACGGCGGTGAGGCACCAGATGAAGAGGTGGAAAAAAGTCTCGACGAACGTGTTCTTGGCCCAGAAGGAGACCTTCAGCCGCCTGGCCGTATCGTGCCGTCGCAGCAGCAGAAACAGCATCGAGAACGAAACGGTCCACATGATGATGCCGTTTAGGTCGCGCGGCAAGATGCGCGAGGTCCAGTCCGGTGTGCCCATTGCCCCTCCCTCGCGAGCCTACTCACGGGAAATCGACCGTTGCATTATATCATAACGGCGCAAGCCCTATGCGGGCCGCCTGGCTCGAATCTCCAATCGGGAATGTTGTTATTCCTCTGAAATGGACCTAAAATAGACAGCCGTTGCGCTTTTTCGGGGGAATTGCGGCTACTCTCATGACAACCTCACTCAACCGGGCGCCATCACGCAGGCGCGAGTTTTTGGGCGGGATCCGGGACGAGGCGCCCATCCTTCTGGGCGTCGCACCCTTTGGCGTCATCTTCGGCGCGCTCGCGATGTCCGCGCACCTCTCAGCCGTCGTAGCGCAGGCCATGTCCTCGGTGATCTTCGCCGGCTCCGCGCAATTCATCGCTGCGCAGCTCTTCGCGGGGTCCGCATCGGGGTTGGTGATCGTGGCGGTCGTGTTCGTGGTCAACCTGCGCCACGCACTTTACAGCGCATCCGTGGCGCCGCATGTGAAGCACCTGGGGCCCGCGTGGAAGGCGGTCCTGGCGTATCTGCTCACGGATGAGGCCTATGTGGTCGTCATCACGCATTACAACCAGCCTGGGGACGCCAGCCGGAGGCACTGGTATTTCCTTGGCGCCGGCTTGACCCTGTGGTCGTGCTGGCAGGTCAGCACCGCGGTGGGCATCCTGGTCGGGTCTCGCATCCCCGATGACTGGCCGTTGGGATTCGTGCTGCCCCTCACGTTCATCGCACTGGTGGTCCCCACGCTCCGGGAGCGCTCCACGATTATCGCTGCGCTCGTGGCGGGCCTGGTCGGCGCGCTGACGATGGGTTTCCCACTGAAGACCGGCCTGTTGGTTGCCGCGCTGGTTGGGATCGTCACCGGCCTGCTTGTCGAGAGGGCGCGCCAATGAACACCTGGCTCACCATCTTCGCTGCGGGTTTTCTGACCTTCGCCATCCGCCTGTCATTCATCTATCTGCTGGGCCGGATGACCGCGCCCGCGTGGTTTATGCGGGCGCTGCGCTACGTGCCGGCGGCGGTCCTGTCCGCGATCATCGTCCCGGAAACCATCACCTGGCAGGGCGCGGTGACCCTCTCCTGGCGCAACCCGCAGATATGGGCGGCCGCGGTGGCGATCCTCGTCGCGCTGCGCGTGAAGAATGTCCTCCTCATCATCGGCTCAGGCATGGCCGCGCTGCTCCTGTTCCGGTGGCTGCTCGGCGCGATCTAGACGCTTGATGCATATTGACACCGTCCGGGTGGTTCAAATGATGAGAGTGGCCAAGGCCAAGGCCGGACGGCCGAGGCGCCGATCGAGCAGCAAGCCGCCGGTGTGAGTGGCTATCTTGGCTCCAGTGCGTGTTCGATATCCTTTGCGCGATGGTAGCTGGAGTGACCGTCAAGATCAAAGGGCCATTCCGGTCGGCGCTCCCTGTCACTGAACCATGCTTCAGGTGCATCTTGAAGCGCAGCCAGTACATCCTCCTGAACTTGCCTGTGCCAAGCTAAAACCTCCTGTGGGGAGCGATCTCGCCAACGCTCGTAGATGAGGTGGTTCCCATCCGTCCAACTGAGACCTTTCTCCTCTACCGGTATAGGTTGGTTCTTGATTTTTCTGACCACGTCAGCCTTCCAATGGGTAATATGCGCTAGTGCATCTTTCACTGTCCAAGGGTCTTTGGTCTCGGGTCTGGTTAGCAATCTATTCCAATCCTCATCGGTAAGGTTGTTAACCAGACGATCCAGACGTTCGAACTCCCGAATAGTGCGCTTGATTACTTCCTCGCGAGTATGACGCATAAAAACGAACCTCCTGCATATTTCAACCCTACTTGAGCTCCGGCGGTCGGCCTGCAAGCCCAGGTTAGGCACCGCCCTGGCCCCGCGCTCGGAACGAGACCTGCCGCCCATGATGGCGAACCGTGTGCCGTGGTCGCGCTCTTCCGGCGCTTGGCGCACCCAAACGGCTCGCGCTGCTGGTCGAAGGGGAGAGCCTCTTCAACGATGGCACGGCCATCGTGGTGTTCAACCTGGTGGTGGCCGCGGCCTCACCGGCGCCTTCCATCCGGTCGCTGGGATGCCTGGACTTCCTGCGCGTCGCGGCCGGCGGGCTGGCGGTCGGTTTCGTCCTGGGCTGGCTGATCGCGCAACTGATCGCCCGAATCGATGACTACCTCATCGAGACCACCCTGACCACGGTGCTGCCTTCGGGGCGTACCTGATCGCCGAGCGCCTGCACTTCAGCGGCGTGCTGGCCGTGGTGGCGGCCGGACTGATCAACGGCAACATCGGTCCCCAGGGGATGAGCCCCACCACCCGCATCGTACTCTTCAACTTCTGGGAGTATGTGGCGTTCCTGGCGAACTCGTTGGTCTTTCTGCTGATCGGTCTGCAGGTGAATATCCCTTCGCTGGTCGCCAACTGGCAGCCGGTGCTTTGGGCAATCCTGGCGGTGCTCGTCGCACGCGCGATTGTCACTCTATGGGCTGGGCTGGCTGGGCAACCGGTGACGGAGCCGATCCCCTGGCGGTGGTTGCACGTTCTGAACTGGGGCGGGCTGCGCGGCGCCATCGCCCTCGCGCTGGCGTTGAGCCTGCCGGCGGCCCTGGGTCCGGATCGCGATCTCAGCTTCGCGTGCTGGCTTTGGGGTCGTGCTCTTCACCCTGGTGGTTCAAAGCATGACCATGAAGCCGCTGCTGCGCTGGCTGCGGCATCGCAGTCCGTGATCCGATCCAGATCGAATACGAGACACGCCACGCGCGGATGCTGGCTTTCCGCGCAGCCGCGATGCACCTGGACCGCATGCAGCGCGAGGGATTCCTATCGGAGCATGCCTGGGAAGTGCTCCGGCCTGAGTTACTGGAGCGGGTGGACCGGCTGGCGTTGGATGTGCGGGCGCTGCAACGCGTACACCCGGAGCTCGCCGTCAAGGAGCTGGACACCGCGCGCCGCGAGCTGTTGCGTGCCCAGCGAAGCGCGTTGCGCGGCCTGCAGCGCGACGGGGCTATTTCCGAGGAGGTTTTCGAGGCCCTCGTCACCGAGATTGATGCCGGACTGGACGATCAGGACACATCGGCGCCCGCGCGGCCCACAGAGCAGGAGCACACGACGATCTCGCCAGATAGAAACACCGCCACCAGGCGCCTGATCGACCCATCGAATCGACGCCAGCACAGTAGGCTTCCCCACGGACTACGAAGCTTTAGCTGCAGTATAATACTTCACGAATTATACACGATCGAACAACAAATTTTAAGATTAATGTTATCGGCCGCCGACATTTCGATACTCGCGTGATGTGGTGGCTTTTTACTTTGGAGCACGGTCGTGGGGAACGTCAGATGAGGGCCAACCAATGAACCAATACCTTCCGGGTCGGATCAGGCAAGCTGCGATGCTGGCACTCTCCGTTTCGATGCTCGTGGGTTGTACGGCGACCTTCGTTCCTTTGCAGCCCACTGACTCTCCCATCCAGGCGACCCTCACCGCGCTGGTGCTCCCTGTGCAGGTGTCAAGGCCGAACACAGGGGAAACGAGCCTGAAGCAGGATGATACGGTGGTCGTGGGAATCGATGACCGGGTCGGGGTGCCGGAGAGTGGGCATGCGGTAGTGCAGGTCGGCGACCGTTTGGTGGTCGATGTTCTCGCGGGGCGGACTTCAGCATACCGGAGGTCAGACGTGAGCCAGGCGATGCCATCTTCGCGAGACTGAAGCAGATCAAAGGTCACTCCCACGTCGTGTTGAACGGAAATGCGAACGCGCGGGTGCGGCTGGAGACCGACTTTGCATCTATCACGACCCTGGAACCCGGGAACGGAATACCTGGTGTGCCACGATCCAACCCTGCTGACCTGCCTCGTCGTCTTAAAGGGGGAGGTGGAGGTCGTCGGACAGGGCAAGGTGGTCAGAGTCCAGGCTGGTGAGGGCACATATGTCCTTAAGGATAAACCTCCGTTTCCGCCGATTTGTGCGCATTTGGGGGACGTGAATGGATGGCTGGACAAACAACTGGGCACAGGATCGATCAAAGCCTTGGGTGAGCTTGTCGCAGGATGGAAGCAGGAATCCTGTGCTGCCGCAACTGCAGCGGCGCCGGTTGCGGTGTACACCAGCCAGCCTCAGGCCCTTCCTTTGTCCGAGGGCATGATCAAGGTTGAAGCTGGCGCCTATACGGTCGGCAGCACGCATCGGACGAGTTTCATATTCCTCCAATACAGAAGAAGCTGCCGACCTTCTGGATCGACATTCACGAAGTGACAAATGCGCAATATGAAGCGTTCTCAACCAGACCGGCCATCCGAAACCCGCTTCTTGGCCGGCAGGATAATCACCCGGTCAAGGGTGTCACCTGGGACGATGCGGTTGCCTATTGCGCTTGGGCCAACAAGCGCTTGCCGTCTGAGGCCGAATGGGAAGTGGCCGCCCGGGGACCCAGCGCGGATCCGCCGTTGTATCCCTGGGGTAGCGATCCGGAGGACGGTGGGAAGGTTGACTATCTCCCCCGCACCGAAACCTATGAAGTCGGCAGCGTTGCCTTTAACATGAGCCCCTTCGGTGTCTATGACATGGCCGGCAATGTCTGGGAGTGGGTGGGTGACCCATACTACCCCGTATCGGAAGGCATGAAGATCGTGCGAGGCGGCCGCTACGGGCGGATCAGGGATATGGCTTACCGCCAGCAAGCAGAACCCAAGAGCGGACGTTTCGTCCCCTATGCCGGTTTTCGCTGTGCGGCCGATCAGGTGGAAGGAGAGTGAGGGATGAAAAGGTCTTTTCGACTCTGGAGAGAGCATGGGTGCTGTTTCTCGTCTTAGCAGTCAGCAGTTGCACCGGTATGCAGTTCAACCGGCGCCAACCGGGGCTAAAGCTGTTGTAAGTCCTGCGCCGACAGGCAGATCCGGTCCGGCAGCTTCGGCGACAGCCCCGGCTGCAGCATCGGGTCCGAGGGCTTCCGCAACGCCGGCTTCGGCGCCGGCATGGGCGCTACTCCTGCCGCGATGGGTGAATCCGCATCCGCCGTGGCAGCCGCGCCTGTCAAGCAGGCAGTCGCCCAGAAGGGCGTGCTGTATCAGGATGATTTCACGGATCCGAAGAGTGGTTGGCCGAACAGTCTGGAGTATGGCAACTACTACATTGGCTATCATGAGCCGAATCACTACCACGTGGAAGTCCATGTGCCGAACGATCGGGCGGTGGTGCCGTGCCGAAGCAGACCTTCGGCGACTTCACGATGGAGACGAAGGTCTGGGCCGATCCGAACAACACAGCCAAGACCGGCGATTTCCGTTACGGTCTGGTCTTCCGGCGGTCGGGCAACCAGTACTATGCGTTCGTGGTCTCGCCGCGCACCAAGACCTGGTATGTGCTGAAGAGTTCTCCGGGCGGTCTGGTGGACTCTGAAGAAAGGCAGCAATGATTCGATCCAGGGTCTGACGGCCGACGACACCTTGCGCGTGGATGCCAAGGGGTCGACCTTCTTCTTCCACATCAACGATCAGGAGCGTCGGCCAGGTCAGCGATGCCGACTACGCCAGCGGCGAGGCGGGCTTCCTGGTCGAGACGCAGGACAGCCCCCGCGCCCACATCCATTACGGCACAACCACGATCCGCGAGGTCGAGACTGCTCAGCCTTCAGCGAGCATCCTGTATCGGGATGATTTCACGGATCCTGAAGAGTGGTTGGCCGAACAGTGTGGAGTATGACAACTACTACATTGGCTATCATGAGCCGAACCACTACCACGTGGAAGTCCATGTGCCGAACGACCGGGCGGTGGTGCCGTGCCGAAGCAGACCTTCGCCGACTTCACGATGGAGACGAAGGTCAGGACCGATCCGAACAACACAGCCAAGACCGGCGATTTCCGTTACGGTCTGGTCTTTCGTCGTTCGGGCAACCAGTACTATGCGTTCGTGGTCTCGCCGCGCACCAAGAGCTGGTATGTGCTGAAGAGTTCTCCGAGCGGTCTGGTGACCCTGAAGCAAGGCACGCAATGATTCGATCCAGGGTCTGACGGCTGACGACACCTTGCGCGTGGATGCCAAGGGGTCGACCTTCTTCTTCCACATCAACGATCAGGAGCGTCGGCCAGGTCAGCGATGCCGACTACGCCAGCGGCGAGGCAGGGTTCCTGGTCGAGACGCAGGACAGCCCGCGCGCCCACATCCATTACGGCACAACCACGATCCGCGAGGTCGAAACCCCACAGCTTGTGTGCACGGTAACCGCGTACGCGCTCAATGTTCGGAGCGGGCCAGGCATGACGTACCCTTCGCTGGTCGTCATGCGAAGCGGCGCTCAATTCGAGCCGCTTGCCCGCGACGCTGTTGGATCATGGATCAATGTGCGTGTCATAAGTGGCGATATGAAGGGTTGGATTTCAAGCGCGCCAGCGTTCGTGACCTGTAACATGGCGGTTAACGACCTGGCGGTGCGCCAACCATGACTGAGTTCGCCGACCTGGAGATTGGGCTGCACCGTCGAGATGCCAGCGTCTACGTCATCGAGTTTCGTTTCAGCCAGCCCAACAGCGAAGCCGATGTGCGTCTTGATCAGGGCCAATCGGCTCAGGCGGCTTTTGACCTCGGCTGAACTCATCAGCCTGGTCTACGACCCTGCGGCTTACGGACAAAACCTGACACAGTCCTTCTTCGCGGAGCCCGCCGTCCAGACCGCGTTCGTGCAGGCGCGTGCCAGCGCCCAATCGCTTGGCGCGCCTCTGCGCGTCCGGCTGCTGATCGGCGCCAGTGCCGGCGAGCTGCAGGCTCTGCATTGGGAGTTGCTGGCTGATCCGCAAGGGAACAGCCCGCTCTCTACCAGCGAGAACCTGCTTTTTTCTCGCTATCTGAGCAGCCTGGATTGGCGCCCCGTTCGACTGCGCGCCAAAGGTGAGCTGCGGGCTCTCGTCGTGGTTGCGAACCCATCCAACCTCTCCGACTATGGCCTGACGCCGATCGACGTGGCCGGGGAGCTGGTCCGGGCACGCGATGGGCTCGGCGAGATTCCCATCACCCCCTTGCCCGACTCGGATGGCGTCCGGCGGGCCACTTTGAACAATCTGGTCGCGCTGCTGCGCGAGACCGAGTACGATATTCTCTACCTGGTGTGCCACGGCGCCCTGGTCAAGTCGGAACCCTGGCTTTGGCTGGAAGACGATCAGGGTAAAGTGGCGCGCGCTTCGGGCGTCGAATTGGTTACTCGTCTTGGCGAATTGACGACGCGTCCTCGCTTGCTCGTGCTGGCCTCTTGCGAGAGCGCGGGCGACGGCTCCGGAGATGCGCTTGCTGCCCTCGGACCTCGATTCGCCGAGGCCGGCATCCCGGCGGTGCTGGCGATGCAGGGCAAGATCAGCGTGCAGACGTTGTCGCAGTTCATGCCGGTGTTTTTCCATGAGCTGCAACGTGACGGTCAGATCGACCGGGCAGTGGCGGTGGCGCGGGGCGCGGTTCGCCAGCGGCCCGATCATTGGATGCCGGCTTTGTTCATGCGCCTCAAAAGCGGGCGCATCTGGTATGTTCCCGGTTTCGCCGACGAGCAGGAAGACTTTGAAAAATGGTCCAGCCTGTCCGGTTTCGTCCACGACCGGACCTGTACGCCGATCCTGGGACCCGGGCTAATCGACAGTATCATCGGCTCCCGGCGCGACATCGCGGTTCGCTGGGCCGAGCGACACGGCTTCCCCCTGGCCAGCCAGGACAGGGACAATCTCCAGCAGGTGGCCCAGTATCTTCTGACCCGTCAATCGCCGGCCTATGTGCCGGTTATCTATCGAGAGGCACTGCGCGAGGCAGTGCTGTGCCGCTTTAGCGCCGCACTACCCGCAGAGCTGCAGCAGGTCGCCACCTGGTCAACTCCTCAGTTGCAGCAGGCGCTCGGGTTGGTGTCTGACCGTTATTCGATGGACAACCCATCCGAGCCTTATGACTTGCTGGCGCGGTTGCGCTTGCCGATTTACGTCACCACCTCGACACTCGATTTCATGACCCAGGCCCTGGTCGGGGCCGGCGCTGAGCCGGTCGTGCGGATCTGCCCATGGAACAAGTGGATCCCAAAGGAAAAGGCCATCTACGAAGACGAACCCACTCCGGAAAGGCCGCTGGTATATCATCTGTTCGGCCACTTGAGCGTGCCGAGCTCGCTCGTGCTCGCCGAGGACACGTTCTTCGATTATCTGATCGGAGTGACACAGAACAAGAGCCTGATCCCCAGCGCAGTGCGGGCAGCCCTAAGCAACACCTCCCTCTTGTTTCTCGGCTTCCAGATGGACGACTGGGAGTTCCGGGTCTTTTTCCGTTTTCTCATAGGGCAGGAAGGGAAGGAAATGCTCAAGCTGTACAGCCATGCTGCGGCGCAGATCGAGCCGGAAGAGACCCGCATCCTGGATCTCAAGCGCGCCCGCAAGTACCTGGAAGAGTACTTCGAAAGCGAGCACATCGCTATCTACTGGGGCAGCACCGAGGAATTCCTGAAAGCGCTATGGCAACATCTGTAGGTGAGCCCAATCCATATATCGGCCCGCGCGCCTTCCAATTGGGCGAGCGCATCTATGGCCGGGAGCACGAAGCCAGCCAGTTGGTCAACCTGATCATCGCTGAACGGGTCGTGCTGCTTCATTCCCCTTCCGGCGCGGGCAAGACCTCCCTGATCCAGGCCGCCCTGATCCCAAGATTGCTGAAGAGCAGGTTCCAGGTGTTGCCTGTGGTGCGCGTCAATCTGGCTTCGCCGATTCGAAGGACCGGGACCCTGAATCCAACCGCTATGTCTACAGCGCTCTGCTGTCTCTGGAAGAAGGGCTGTCCCCCGGCCAGCAAGTTGGGTCAGCCGATCTGGCCCGGATGAGTCTCTCGGACTATCTGGCACAGCGGCCAGGCCGGAAGGCGCACTCGACATCCAGGTGCTCATCTTCGACCAGTTCGAGGAAATCCTCACCCTGGATCCCACGGACCTGGCTGCCAAGCAGGAGTTTTTCAGGCAGCTGGGCGATGCGCTGGCCGCGCCCAAGCGCTGGGCGCTGTTTTCCATGCGCGAGGATCATGTTGCGGCCCTCGATCCGTACAAGCTGCCTATCCCGAGCCTCTTGGCGAACACATTCCGACTCGACCTGCTGGGCCTGGAGGCGGCTCGCCAGGCGATCCAGCGACCGGCCCTGCAAGCCGGGGTCGAGTTCGAGGACGCGGCGGTTGAAAAACTGGTGGATGATCTGCGCCGGGTGCGCGTGCAGCAGCCGGATGGTTCGGTGGCGCCACAGCTGGGCCCACACGTCGAGCCGGTGCAGCTCCAAGTGGTTTGCCATCGACTGTGGGAAACCCCGCGTCCCGCCATGGGACGGATCACCGAGCAGGACCTCGCGGCGTTCGGGCAGGTGGACCAATCGTTGGTCGACCAGTCCCTGGCAGAGTACTATGCCGAGCGGGTGGCGGCTGTCGCGGCCGAAACCGGGACAAGCGAGCGCAGCATCCGGGAATGGTTCAATCGCCGGCTGATCACCGAGCAGGGCGTGCGCGGCACGGTGCTGATGGGAAAGGAACGAAGCGGCAGCTTGGACAACCGTGCTATCCGGTCCTGGTCGATGCCTATCTGGTGCGAGGCGAGAAACGCGGCGGGGCCACCTGGTTCGAGCTGTCCCACGATCGACTGATCGGACCGGTTCGCGGTGGATAATGCTGCATGGTTCAAGGCCAACCTGAGCCTGGTCCAGCAGCGCGCCGACGTGTGGGAACAACAGGACCGGCCAGAGAGCCTGCTGCTGCGCGGGCAGGAGCTAGCGCAGGCCAGGTTGTGGGCGGAGGACCATCAGGCGGAGTTGCTGCCCTCCGAGGTGGATTACCTGGCCGGCAGCCAGGAGCAGGCTATCCGTGCCTTACGCCTGAGGCGACGCAACCAGGTCATTTTGGTGCTGGGAATAGCGTCGATGCTGCTTGCCTTCGTGGCTTCGCTAGCCTTCAGGACGGCAGCCCGTGAGCGGGACTTGGCCCGACGCCAGGAACGGCTGGCGCGTGCGGGCCAGTTGGCGGCGCAGTCGCAGGCCGCCCTGCAAGCGTTTCCGCCTCGCAGCATGTTATTGGCCGTCGAGGCCCTGAGCGTTACGCTCAAGGCCGGTGAGCCGCGCCTGGCGAATGCCGAAAATGCTCTGCGCGGTGCTCTCAGCGATCCCCATGGGATACCCTTGCCCGGTCACACGGGTGAAATCAAGGCCCTGGCCTTCAGCCCGGAGTGCGGCGGCTCACTCAGTGCGCCCGGCGGAGCTGTCCCTGGGACAGCGGCGCGGTGTGGACACTGGTTGGCCACCGGCAGCGATGACAATACCGTCCGGTTGTGGTCCATCGACGCCACGGATGGGGCCGCGAGTCCACTCATCCTGTCAGGCCACGAGAACCGCGTCACCGCCCTGGCCTTCAGCCCGGAGGGCCGTTGGCTGGCCTCAGGGAGCGCGGATCAGACCCTCCGGCTCTGGGACCTGCCGCGCCGCGGATCCCGCTGCGAATCCCCTGGTTCTGAACAGCCAGGGTGGTGACGTGTATGCATTGGCCTTCAGCCCGGAGGGCCGTTGGTTGGCCGCCGGCGGCCTCGACGGAAGGGTGCAGTTGTGGGACATGGCCGCGCCTGTAGCGGGAGCCACGCCGGTCATCCTATCCGGCCACCAGGGCTCGATCCTCATACTCGCCTTCAGCCCTGGCGGTCACTGGCTGGCAGCAGGCAGCGATGACAGGACCGTCCGGCTCTGGGACATGACCGCCGGGAATGTCGATGCGTCCCTGAGAGTTCTGCGCGGGCATGAGGGCGTGATCACCAGCCTGGCCTTCAGCGCAGACGGACGGTGGCTGGCCACCGGCAGTCGAGACAAGACGGCCAGGCTGTGGGACCTGGCCGCGGCCGATCCGGAGGCTCAGCCGCGCGTTTTGCGCGGGCACAGCGATTGGGTCAACGCCCTCGCATTCAGCCCGGAGTGCGACCGCCTGCGCGAAGGGTCAGCGGATTCGTGTGTGCAATGGCTCGCGACCGGGAGCGGCGACAAAACCGTCATGCTGTGGGACCTGAGTGCTCCGGAGGCGGTCGCCTCTCCACGGGTTCTCACGGGTCACGAGGGGGCTATCAACACCCTCGCCTTCAGCCCCGAGGGTCGTTGGTTGGCGACCGGCAGTACGGACAAGACTGCTCGACTGTGGGACCTGCGTGCGGGAGACCCCGGCCCGGCCCCAGTTGTTTTGCGCGGACATGAAGATTGGGTCAATACCCTCGCCTTCAGTCCGTGGTGCTACAACCCGCCTGGGGCCTCCGGCGAAGCAGTCCTGGGGACAGGGGACGGGTGCCCGCGTCTGTTGGCCACCGGCAGCAAGGACATGACCACGCGGTTGTGGGTCGTGGGCGCCGTCGACCCGACCGCGGATCCCATCGTTTTGAACAGTCACAAGGACCAGGTCAACACCCTGGCATTTGACCCGGACGGACGTTGGCTGGCGACCGGTGGGGGCGATCCGGCCGGATCGCCGGGCGGCGACAATACCGACAATGCCGTTCGGCTGTGGGATGTGGGAGCCGCTGGCCCGGCCGCGGCTCCCATCCTCCTGAGCGGCCATGATAAGTGGATCAGCACGCTCGCCTTTAGCCCGAGGTGCGGCGCCCCATTCGGAGGGTCAGCGGCGCGGTGTGTGCAATGGCTTGCAACCGGCAGCGGAGACAGTACCGTCAGGTTGTGGGACCTAAGCGCCGGGGATGGTGTCGCCTCGCCCCGCGTCCTGACCGGCCATGCAGGGCCTATCACTGCTCTCGCCTTCAGCCCACAGTGCGCCAACTCAACCGGAGCGACAAGCGTGCCAGCCCAGGGGTCAGCGGAGCAGTGCGCCCGCTGGCTGGCGACCGGCAGCCAGGACAAGACCGCGCGGCTCTGGAACCTGTCAGCCGCGGGCCCGGTCGGAGACGCACGCGTCTTGGCTGGCCACGAATCGATCGTCAGGGCGTTGGCGATCAGCCCGGATGGACGCTGGCTGGCCACCAACAGCGACTACACCACTTATTTGTGGGACCTCACCGCGCTGGGCGCGGATCCAATCAGGCCGGCGCACACCCTGCACGAACACAGCGATTTCGTCACCAGTCTCGCCTTCAGTCCCGACAGCCGCTGGCTGGCCACCGGAGGTGGGAGCAGCGACAAGACGATCCGGGTATGGGACATGCGCGCTGCCAACCCCGCGGCCAATCCCAAAATCCTAACCGGTCCCCAGGCTGAGGTTAGCGTGCTGGCCTTCAGCCCGGGGTGCCCTGGCTCATCCCAAGCGCCGGCGGGGGGGTGCGGGCGCTGGCTGGCCGCTGGCAGCAAGGATAAGATAGTCCTGGTGTGGCCTGTTGGCGAGGACGGTCCGGGCGGGGAGCCGCTCGTCCTGCGCGGCCACTCGGGGTCGATCACCGCCCTGGCCTTTAGCACAGACGGCAATTGGCTTGCCACCGGCAGCGATGATGAGACGGCCAGGCTGTGGGATCTGCATTCCCCGAACACTTCGGCCCAGTCTGCCGTGTTAGGGGGCCACGCGGCAGGGGTCCTCACCCTGGCTTTTGACCCGGAGGGCCGCTGGCTGGCCACAGGCAGCCAGGACCACACCGTTCGATTGTGGTCCTTGTCCCTGGACAACCTGATCAGCCTGGCCTGTTCTGGTGCGGGGCGGAATCTCACCCAGGAGGAATGGGTGGAGTTCTTCCCCGGCGAGACCTACCGCAAGACCTGCACCCAGTGGCCCTGACTTTGCCCGGCACCCGCCATCGGCCGTCAGGCGCGGTTCTCCACGTTCTGCCCTGTCGATAGGCGCACGGCCGGATCACCGATAATGGCGTAGCCGCGCGCATCATTGTTGGCCATCCACATGTGGGCCAACTCGTAGGGGTCGACCTTCAACCCCGCTTCGATCTCTTCCAGCTCATCGGTCAGCACCGTCGACAGCTCGGCCCAGCGTTGATTGAAGTATTCGAGCGCTGAGCCGATGGGGTGGCCGTCGAGCAGGCGCTGGAGCGTACTCTCGAAGACGGTTGTCTGCGCTCCCGCATCCGGCCAATCGAAGGAAAAGGACCAGGCGCGTTCGATGTGGCCGACCACTGCGAGCGCGCCGCCGCGGGGGTGGGATAGCATTTTCTTCGGCAGCTCCGCGGTAAAGGAGAATGGCGCGATGGGCCTCGGCTGCGCGAAGGCCTGTTTCGAATACTCGTCCACCCTGGGCGTGCCCGCCCCATAACATGCGAAGAAGAAGGCCACCATGCCCAGAAGGTTGGCGCTTTCAGCCAGGTCTTCGCCGGCAAAATAGTGGTCGCGTGAGATCGGCCGCCTGCCCCAGGCCTCTGGCCCAGGCCAATCCTGGCAAAGCAGAGCGCCCTGGTGCTGCATCTGACGCGGGTCGTCGAACGGAAACTCCATCCCGTGGCTCCCGGTCATGAGCAGGGCGGGCGCTTCGGGTCCCCCCAGAAGTGCCTGTAGTCGCGCCTTGGTCGCGCCATCCCGCAGGACCGACCGGATGTCCCAACCGGAACTCTTCGCACTGAAGGCCTTGTAGAGAGGTTCGATGAGGTTGCCGGTGGAGAGCGTCGTTGCACGGTCGCCGGGGTTGGCGACTCCGAAAAATGTGGCGGTGCGGGGCGGCGTGGTGTCAAGTTTTTCCGCGGCGACCACGCTGCCCGCATAGCTGGCATACTCCTGTAATGTGTCAAAATCGAGACGGCCGACGGCATGTTGGACATCCAGCTCGTATTGAAACCGATAGGGGATCTCTTCAGGATGACCGACAATCAAGAGGTAATAGGGAACCTTGTCAGGGTCGACCGGTCCCGGGCCAGCCCCGTAACGGCCGAGAAACCTCGATTTGGTGTCCGCGCCGCGGCGATAACCCTCCGCGCCGCTGAAGAGGCGAAAGTGGGGGCCGGCTTGCGTTTTGCGGAGCGCGAGGAGGTCTGTCAACGCCTCCTCGATGGCCGGGTCGGCGTCATCCGCGAAGATGATCCCCCAACCGGCCTCATCCAGCTTCTTGGGGTCGATCCCTTCCTTGAGGCCACGGTTCTCTTCGCTTTCGGTCAAGTGATAGCGAAGCTCCTTTGAATTCTCAGGTGTCCCAAGGCGCAGGATGACCGCCGCAAGTTCTTCGCCCGTCATGGGCGGTATTCCGTAGTCGCCGGTGGCGCCATTGACGCCATTGAAGACGAGCTGCTTCTCGGACATGGGGCCTCCCCATCCACTCCCCAGAACCGCCCTGTGCGCTTTGCCGATTCCGTCACGCTGTCAACGTGAATTATACGTCCAGCCAGTCTTCCTGACAAGACAAATCAGGCACAAACATTGGATAACCACCGGTCGGGTATCGTTTTGAGTGCGCAGGTAAGGGCAGCCGCGTAGGTAGGGGCAGCCGCAGGTGCTGCCCCTACCTACGCGGCGCTGGCCTCCAGCGCCTGATCCAGGTCCCACAGGATGTCGTCGATATCCTCGAGGCCGACGCTCAGGCGGATGAAGTCGGGCGTGACGCCGGCCGTCGCCAGCTCGTCCTCGCTGAGCTGGCTGTGCGTGGTGCGTGGCCGGATGGATGGCCAGGCTCTTGGCGTCGCCGACGTTGGCCAGGTGGCTGAAGAGCTTGCAGGCTCTCGATGAACCTGCTGGCCGGCCGCCACGCCGCCCTTGATGCCGAAGCCCAGGATCGCGCCCGGCGCCCTTGGGCAGATACTTCTTGGCCCGCTCGTGATCGGGATGGCTGGCCAGGCCCGGGATAGCTGACCCAGCTCACCCGCGGATGCGCCGTCCAGGAACTCGGCCACCGCCTGGGCGTTGGCCACGTGGCGATCCATGCGCAGGCTGAGGGTCTCGATGCCCTGGATGGTCTGCCAGCTATTGAACGGCGCCTGGCAGGCGCCGATGTCGCGCAGGATCTGCACGCGCGCCTTGAGGATGAACGCCGGCGCGCCCAGGTCGGCGTAGACCAGCCCGTGGTACGATGGGTCGGGCGTGGTGAAGTTGGCGAAGCGGCCGCTGGTCCAGTCGAAGTTGCCGCCGTCGACGATCACGCCGCCGATGGTGGTGCCGTGGCCGCCGAGGAACTTGGTGGTGCTGTGGACGACGATGTTGGCGCCCCACTCGAACGGCCGGCACAGGTAGGGCGTGGCGAAGGTGTTGTCGATCATGAGCGGGATGCGCGTGCTGCCTGGCCAGCGCCGCCACCTCCTCGAACGGGAAGACGCTGATGTCGGGATTGCCCAGCGTCTCGCCGTAGAGGATCTTGGTGTTGGGCCGGATCGCCTTCTCGAAGTCGCCCGGGTCGGTCGGATCGACGAAGGTCACGTCGATGCCGATGCGCGGGAAGGTGTAGGCGAACTGGTTGTAGGTGCCGCCGTAGAGCCGGCTGCTGGTGACGATGTGGTCGCCCGCGCCGCACAGGGTGAGGATCGCCATGGGCCTGCGCGGCGTGGCCGCTGACTGGCCGCCAGCGCGCCGACGCCGCCTTCCAGGTCTGGCCAGGCGCTGCTCGAGCACGTCGGTGGTCGGGTTCATGATGCGGGTGTAGATGTTGCCGAACTCCTTCAGGGCGAACAGATTGGCGGCGTGCTCGGTGTCGCGGAACTGGTAGCTGGTGGTCTGGTAGATCGGCACGGCGCGGCTGCCGGTGGTCGGGTCGGGCTGCTGGCCGGCGTGCAGTTGGCGGGTGGTGAAGCCGAGCTTGCGTTCGGTGATCATGGCTTGTTCCTCTCTTCATTCGGATGCGGCCTCCGCCGGCCGGGACTGTTGTTCACGCATCGCAACAAAAACGCCCTCTCAGGCTGGCGTTCTGAGAGGGCGTCCAAGATTCCTTCCGCTGTCAACGGATGCGCCTGCTAAAAAACAAATCCCCGCGGTCGGGGATGAGCAGGAAGCAACGGGTGACGGATGTTCCTCTCATCTTCCAGATCCTGTCTGTTCCAGATACTGTCTGCCGGAATTGGCACCCGGACGTGTGACGTGCATCACTGCCGCCCTCACCGGGTTGTCGAGGCTTCATCGGGCCGGTCCCTCCGCCTCTCTGGATAAGAAATGGGCATATTCGGTTGTGGGCGGGACTATAGCAGAAGTTGCGGGAGGGTGTCAAATCGCGGCTACGCCCCGCAGCCTTCTATTCACCCAATAGCAAGCGTCCGCAGTTGCCGCAATACACCAGCTCATCGCCGAACCGTGCGGCCTCCAGCTTGCTGGGCGGCACCGCGACCAGGCACGCGCTGCACTCATCGCCGTCCAACTCAGCCACTGCGCGGCCGCCGCGACGTGGTCGGAGAGTGTCGTATGTCCTCAGGATCTCCGCCGGGATGCCCCTGCGCGCCGCAGCCTGCCTGTCCTGCTCTCCGGGCAGCCGCGCTTTAAGCCTGGCCTGTTCGGTGCGAAGCGTTGCCTGCCGCGCGTCCCACTCAGCCGCCAGCCTGGCAACCTCGGCCCGCGCGTTGTCCAGCGTCACGGTCGCGGTCTCCAATGCCATCATGATTCCGAGCAGCTGATCCTCCACTGCGGCCTTCTGGTGTTGGTGTTGCGCAACATCGCGCTCCCCATCCTTCAACTCCCGCGGGCTCGTCACCTCGCCGCTGTAAAGCCGCTGCTCCGTCTTTTTGACCTTCTGCTCCAGCTCGGCCTCGTCCCGTTCGAGGCTCTGCTGCTCCGTGCGCAGGCGATCGACCTCCTTTTCGGCATCGCCGGCGCTGCGCCGCGTGGCAGTGAGCGCCGGTGGCTCGCGGAGAGCCTCTGCGATCTCGGTCAAACGCGTCTTTGTGGCGTCAACGGCCAGGTCAATATCATTCAAATGCGCCAAGAGGAGAATGGATCGAGTCATCAGGCCTCCGAGGACGAAGTTGTCGGGGCAATTATACTTCATGCGGCGACCTGTGCTACAATTTCCTGACTAATCCGGCGCCGCATCTCCTGCCGCGCCGCCACAGCGAACGCAGACCGATTGGGGATACGCCTCGGACTGCGGCGGCTGAAAGGGAGAATCACGCGATGCGTAACCAGGGATCCAGCGCCAGCTTGATCGAGCTGGCCCTCATCATCGTTCTGATCGCCATCATCATCATGGCGATCCTGCTTATCATGGGCGATGATCTTCGGCTGTGGGTCGTCAACACCCTGCAGGGGCTTTTCGCAGGTCGCAGTTGATTGGGCCATGAGCCGGCAACAAGAACGTCCGATGGCGGGCGTGCTCGACCGGCTGCAAGCTGCTGGCGGCCGTCTGTTGGACCTCATCTATCCGCCCCGGTGTCCCGGCTGCGGCCGCGTGGGCCGGCTTTTTTGTGCAGATTGCCGGGGGTCGGTCCAGGCGTATCCTCAATCGGTCTGCGTTCGCTGCGGCGGCGCGTTAGCGCATCGCGGCCTATGCGCGTCTTGCGCTGCCTCTCCCTCATGCCTCGAGGGCATCCACGCGGCCACGATATTCACCGATCCTATGCGGCAGGCAATCCACGAATTCAAGTATGAAGGTGTGGCTGACCTGGCCCTTCCGCTTGCTGAATGGCTGGTGGCCGCCTGGCACTTGCACCGCCTGGATGCCGACCTGATCGTCCCCGTCCCCTTGCACCCGAAGCGCGAGGCTGAGCGCGGCTATAACCAGTCCGCGCTGCTGGCGCGTGCGCTGGCCCGCGCGGTGGACGCGCCGGTGGCGCCTGCGGAGTTGGTCCGAACCGTGAGCACGCGGCCGCAGGTGGGGCTGACGGCCGAAGAGCGCAAGCGGAACATCGCGGGCGCGTTTCGCTGTGCGGGCGATGTCACCGGCCAACGCATCGTGCTGGTGGATGATGTGTGCACGACCGGCGCGACGCTGGAGGCGTGCGGCCAGGCGCTGCGCGACGCGGGTGCAGCCGGTGTGTGGGGTCTGACCCTGGCGCGGCCGGGTCCGGGTCTCAGTCGGGACGAAGCTGTTCGGGAATCCAACGATTCGCCGTGATCCAGGCGCGCAGCTGATCCAGCCATGCGCGACCTTGACACGGGGCGGGCGCGGCCGTGATATAATGCGTTTATGAATGATGAGGTTGCGTTTCATGTTCGGTCTGCGTTGCGCGAGGCTCACCCGACCTGGTCCATCCGCGCGGATCCGCCTGCGCTGACGCCTGAACGAATCGCCGCGGATGTGGCCGCGGCCTTCGCCGATCTGGATTGGCGACAGATCGAGCTCTCGCGCCAGTTCACTCCCGCACAGAGGCTGCGACAGGTGGCCTCATTAAATGACTTCCTGCGCCACGCGGTGCTGGCCGCGATCCGGAGGGAAGAGCCGGACATCAGCACGGAGGCGCTGCAGCGCAGATATCTGGAGCGCATTGGGATACTGATCCCATGAGCGCGCCGGATTTCTCCGCGTTTTTGCATTCGGTCATCAACACACTCGAACGGCTTGGACTGACATACGCCATTGGCGGTTCGGTGGCCAGTTCCATCTACGGGGATCCCCGGTCAACACGCGATGTTGACATCAGCGTTGTGCTGCCTGCTGATGAGTCGTATCGCTTTGCGTCCGTGTTTCAGCAGCTTGGCTACTATTGCCCGTTCGACGTCGTCCTCGATGCGCTCATCGCCAATCAACCCTTCAACATCATCGATGCCATGAGTGGGTTCAAGGCAGACATCTTCTTGATACCGCCAGACAATCCCTCTGACCACGAACGCGCGATCATACAGCGCAGGCGACGTCAGGTCTACGACGACAGAACACAAGCGGACGCCGTGCTCTACTCCCCGGAAGACGTCGTGGTGTACAAGCTCAAGTACTATGTGATGGGCCAGATACCGAAACACCTGCGTGACATCGCGGGCATCCTGGCAGCGCAGGGTGATCGGCTCGACCTGGATTACATCGCCTACTGGGCCGAAAGGTTCGGAGGTGGGGATGTGTGGAAGCAGATCCTGCTGGAGTACCGCAACACACGCCCCTGAAGATCACGAATTTCAACACCATGATCATAATTACTAACTGGGACCGCCGTTACGTTGGCCCCATCTGGGGCGCCAGCCGGACCTCTTCGTTGTCCGAAGTTGCTGTTGACATTTCCCCACACCCCGCGTACAATCGAGCCATCCACAGTCCGGCGGCCCTACGGCTTCGAGGCCATCAGTGCTTACCTTTCGCCGTTGGCAGCTCGGAGCAACGCTCCGCCACGATTACGGAAAGGAGACGGCGTATGCAACTCACCATTACCGGCAAGAACATCGAGATCAACGACACGGTGCGCAAGTACGTGGAGAAGAAAATCGGCCGGTTAGATCGCTATTTGGCCAACATTATTGATGGGCGAGTGGAACTCGAAAAGGATGAAGGGGCTCGCGCGGCCGATGACCGCCAGATCGCCCAGGTGACGCTCCGCACCAAGAACGTGGTGCTCCGCGCGGAGGAAGCATCAGGCGACATCTTCACTTCCATTGACGCGGTTGTCGATAAGATGCAGCGCCAGGCTGACCGGTACAAGGGCAAACGCTGGGCGAAGCGGATCGAGGATGCACAGGAAGCAGCCACCGCGGCCGTGTTGCAGACCACCGAGGAGGAAGAGGCGGCGGAGGAAGAGCCGACAGTCTCACGCGTCAAGCACTTCCGCATGGTCCCCATGGATGAAACCGAAGCCATCGCGCAGATGGAGCTCCTGGGCCATGACTTCTATGTGTTCTATAATGCCAACCAGAGCCAGATCAACGTGCTCTACCGCCGGCGGAACGGCCAATATGGCTTGATCCAGCCTGAGCTCGCCTGATCCTGTTGTTCGGATAGTCGCTGCCCCCGGGGATCATTGTCTCCGGGGGCCTTTATTGGAGCCCTTGTTGAAGACGATTCTCTTCGTTTGTACGGCCAATATTTGCCGTTCGCCGATGGCGGCGGCCATCATGCGAGACCGGATCACTACGGCTGGCCTGGCGGCAGAGGTCCAGGTGATCTCGGCGGGCGTGTGGGCCGAGTCGGGCGCCAGGGCCAGCGCTAACGCGGCAGTCGTATTGCGCGGCAGCGACATCGATCTCACAAGCCATCGCTCCCAACCCCTCACCCCGGCCCTGCTGCGAGAGGCGGACATCATCCTGGTGATGGAAGAGTCGCACCGCCGGTCCATTTTCTACATGGCGCCCGAACACCTGGCGAAGGTGTTCCTGGTGACCGAGATGGTAGGCGGGTATGATGACATCTCCGACCCGTACGGCGGCCCCTTCGAAGAGTATGTGCAGACGGCCAGCCTTCTTGCCGCGCTCATCGACAATGGCATGCCCAGGATTCTGAAACGAATCGGCGTCACTTCGGGGGACGCACCAGGTACCAGTGGGGCATGAAACCGTAATAGAATCCGAGCAGCGCGCTCAACTTGAACCCGATCCACCCATCGCGCCAGCCCTGTAAGGTGACATAACGCCGCCAGAATTCGCGAAGCGGCTGGCGCACGAACTTGTGGGGCCACGGCTTGATCCCGCGCTCCACCAGGATGCGGGCCTCCAGGGCCGCGTAGCGCCGCTGCTTGGCGTGGAACTGTGCCCAATCGTCATAGTTGTAGTGCAGCATCGGCTCTTGCAGGTGGCCTGATGCGCCCTCCAGTATGACCACCTCATGCACGGGTCGATCGGGGTCGTATCGGGCACGATCCCGACGCAGCAGCCGGAGCTGATAGTCCGGGTAGAACCCCCCGTAGTGGACCTGTTTCCCAACGATGAAATTATGCCGCGGCACCCACCAGCCGTTCTCCTCGCGGACCAGCATCTGACGCACTTCGGTCGCCAGCAGCAGGGTGATGCGTTCGTCGGCATCGACAAAGAAGTATCCACTCGGCATCCACGGCGTCCAACGCTGCGTTGCGTTGACCGGCGAAGTTATCGAAAGGCCGCTGGATCACCTCTGCGCCGGCGGCCTGCGCCAGCTCTGCGGTCCCATCCGTGCTGAACGAGTCGGAAACTACGATCCTGTCCGCGAAGCGCACCGTTTCGATGCAGTCGACGATATGCTTTGCGGCGTTCTTGGTCAATATCACAACCGTCAATTCGACACGGTCCGGCTCACGATTCGGGATCATGGCGCACCCCTTTGGGAGAACATCTCAGATACGGCAGCGGCAGCCTGCCTGCGATCGGCCAGCTCGGCCGCGGTGATTTCCCCGCGCCGAGCGGCCGCCTGCGCCCTGCGCTGCTCCGCAGCCATGCCGAGCCGCACGATCCGCGCGGCCAGACGTTGTCGCGACGGGCTATAGAATCTACGGTACAACCGCTGCCGGCTGCGCCAGAGGTTGAGCGTGGACTGGCTGCGAAATTGCCGGGTGCTGGCGCCGCCGTGATGAATCACCCGGGCACGCGGCACACAGAAGAACGACCAGCCCGCGCGTTGCATGCGCCAACACCAGTCGACTTCTTCCGCGTACATGAAATAGCCTTCGTCCAGCAGCCCGGCGGCCTCGATCGCCTCGCGGCGCACCATCAGGCTGGCGCCCAGGGCAAAGTCGATGGGGAAGGGTTGGCCCGTGTCATAGAGTGATCGGGAATACCGGCCATTGAGTTGGGTGTCGAGCAGCCGGCGGGGTCGCGGTGGGAACAGGTCGAACCAGAGTTGGAGCAGCCCGGGAAACGCGAAATGCGCCGTGCTGGAACCTGCCGTCGGGGTATTGGAGCTGCGCACCAACGCCGCCCGCCTGGGGATGCGCCAGCAGGTGCGCCGCCATCTGCCCGATCGCGTCGGCCAGCGGCTCCGCGTCCGGGTTGAGCAGCAACACGAGGTCCGGCCGCGGCCCATCCCCGTCGCCGAACCCACATGCGCGTAGTGCGAGGTTGTTCCCCCCGGCAAAGCCAGGGTTGTCCTGCCGTGCGATCAGGGTCGCCTGGGGGAACTCGGCTGCAACCAGCTCCGCGCTGCCGTCACCCGATGCGTTATCGACGACCCACACCGCCGCATCCAGCTCGGGACTGCGCGCCAGGCTCGCGTAGGTCGCAGCCAGGCACGCCCGGAGGAGGTCCCGCACTTTATAGCTGACGAGGATGATCGCCAGGGTGGTTCGCCGCGTCATGGAACTCCGACGTTGACGCTGATCCGATCCACCGAGTCGTTGGCCACCTGGACGAACTCGTGAATCAGCCCGCCCCACCAAAACTGGGTGCCCACGGGCGGCACGGCATCCATCTCGATGCATCCGTGTACCTGTCCGCGTTTGCCCGGCAGCAGGTAGTACTGCGGCTCACCGTCGATGATGCGTTCCTCCAGGTCCTCTTTGCGCCCGATGGACCATCGGAACGGGAAATCCACACCGGTCGAATCGAAGTTCACGCCAAATCGCCACGAGCCAGCCTGCTGAAGCCATGACTCCTCGTCCTCGCGCACGGCCAGGGTGTTGTAGTTCTCACTGAATTTGTACGTCTGCCCTGCCCACGGCCCTGCCGTCCTGATCGGCACGGGTCCGTCGTTTTCGACGGTTGCGGTGAAACAGAACGAGTGTCCCAGGAGGACGCTCACGTCGCGGCTGACCTCGTCCGACCAGTCTATCTCGCCGCCGAGGATGTTCGCGCGCGGTTTGCCACCCTCGCGGATGGTCAGGGTCGACGAGACCACGACGCGGTTCCCGACTTTGTCTGCCGCCTCAGCGAAGATGGCATAGTCGCCATCCGGCGGCGGCTCCGCGGACTGGTCCACGCCGCCATCGTAGTCGTAGCCGTGATAGCCCGCCATGCCGGTCTCGGAGATCGAGGCTGTGGGATTTTCAGCGATGGGATAGTGCAGGAGGGAGGGGCCCTTGTCAGTCTCCAGGGGCTGCAAGTACACCTCGATGCGCTCGGCATCCTTCAGCAGAAAATAGGAGATCGAGACGCGGTCGTGAATGCCGTCCTGGTTGGGCGTGAACTCCTGGGGCACGACGACGAAGTTGTGGAGTTCCGGCAGAGTCGTGTCGCCGTCCGACAGCGTGATCCGCCCTTCCCGCTTGTACGTCTGCCCGGAGAGATCCACGGCCTCGATCACCCAGGTGTATTCCCCATCGGGCAGGACGTGGCTGGACACGAGCATGGCGCCGCCCTCAACCTGTCGCACTTCGGGATCGACGGTCACGCCGCTCCAGTAGACCTGGTATTCCCCGCGCGAGCGTCGCTCGCCATTTCGGAAATAGTAGCGGACACCTTGGGCATCGATCACGTAAATCGACACGTGGGCCGTGCGTCCAACCGTATAGCGCATCAGGGTCACATCGTCCTGACCGTCTGCGTTGGGCGAGATCGCCTCGGGCTGCACGCTTACACCAGACAGCAACGGGCTCAACTCACACGCACTGAGCCCGAATGCGGCCGCAACCAGGATCAGGACCAGGGGAAACCATTGACGGGTGGAAACCCGCATTGAAGAACCTCCATTGATATGGTGGGCATTCAGTCTAGCAGATGGTCGATGGACCGTCAAAAGCGCAGCGGCCCCAGCCGGATGCGTTTCCCGGCGGGGTTGTCGGCCACATCGCGAATATCCAGTCCTTCAGGCGCGCCGGGCGCATAGACGGCCAGCGAGACATAGAGGTCGCCGTTGGCCCCCGCAGGCGCCGGCAGCGGGTACCGGCCAAACACTGCCTTGTCCACGGACCAGCGAGTGGTCGGGTAGCCGTAGCCCGCAGGCCGGCCATCCCATCGTCCCAGGATGGCGCCCGCGGCATCCTCCAGGATCAACGACACCTGGTAGTCCTCGGTCAGCGTGTTCAGCGCGCGCCAGTAGACGGTCAGCTCGCCATCCTCCGGATCGTCCCACCCGAGCAGGGCCAGCTTGTGGTCGAAGTTCGCCGCATCCGCGTGCTGCGGCTCGGGCGAAGCCACATACCGGGCATCGGCCCGCAGGGTCCAATGCCGCAGGCCCAGGTGCCAGAACCGGGCAACGGGATTTGTTTCGACGCCGGCACGGTCGAGGAAATAGGGGACGAACCCCACCGGATCGACGACCTCATCCTGCCACGTCACCAGCCACGCGCCGTTCCCGCCCCTCAGGCCCTGTTCGAGCGCCGGCGCGTCCTCGAACCCGAGCACCGCATTCACGTCCAGGATGTCGATCTGGGGCAGCCGGATCGGCGCGATGTCTGCGGCGTAGACCTCCCACGCGGGCGCGGCATGGCCTGACACCAGCACCACCCGTTCGCCTGGCCCTATTTGGCCTCGCACGTAAGCCGCCAGCTCGCGCCACTGCGCCTTGGTGAACGCCGGATCGCTGAACCAGTTGCGCAGGCCGATCACCGACGTGGCCAGCACCAGCGTGGCGATCGCGGCGGCCCCCGCGCGGCCCGCAAGCGTGCGGGCCTCCGAACCGCGAGCCGCCAGCCGGCCGCGGCCGGGCGCGGTCCACAATCCTGCCATCCCGCCGGCCAGGATAAGGAAGTACGCGGGCGACGCCAGCATCAGGTAACGCGGGTTGAACTTCGGATTCCTCGCTGCCAGCGCCAACACCATCGCCAACGGCAGCAGCAGGGCCACCAGGGGAACCCAGGCCTCCTGCCACCCGGCCTTCCCTCGGCGGCGTGCGCCTGCCCAGAGCCCTGCGAGTGCGACCGCCATTGCGACGGCAAACCAGGGCAACCATCGCTCGGCGTCGCTTTCCAGCATCGTTTCGGGCGCACCCGTGGTGAAGCTGACGAAGACATGCCGCAGCGCCTCGCCCAGCTTGAGATCACCCTGCCAGTACGACGCGTCAACCCGGTACCGATTCAGCATGGCCGGCAACCACGGCAGATAGCCCAGGACGACCAGCGCGGCGGCGACGATGGCTTCACGAACCCGAGGTCCTGAATGCCGACCGTGTGCTGCTGCCAGGGCGACGATCGCACAGGCGGCGTAAGCCGCGAGCAAGAAGAGCGCAAAGTAGTGCGTGTACAGGGCGGCCAGGGACGCCACGACAGCCGTTCCCCACCACATGGAGACGCGCCGGCCCCCTGCCGCGGCCTCCGCCGCGGAGACGGCGCGGAGCAGTGCATAGCCCGCCAACGCGCCGAAGAAGGTCAGCTGCGTGTACATGCGGGCTTCCTGCGCATAGTAAACGTAAAGCGGTGCGATCGCGGTCATGCCTGCGGCAAGCATCGCTGCCAGGAGACCGCGGCGTCGGCGGCCGAACAGTCTGCGCGCCAGGCTCCACAGGAGCGCTATAGTCGCGGTTCCAAACAGCGCGGAGGGAAACCTGAGCGCCCATTCGCCGTGCCCCGCGGCGCGCGTCCACCCTGCCAGGAGATAGTAGTAGAGCGGCGGCTGGATATCGTCTGCGGTCCACCGCGTCAGCTCGGCCAGCCCTTTCGCGGCCACCTGCGCGCTGACCGCCTCGTCATACCACAGGCTCTGGCTGTCGAGCCGCACGACGCGCAGGGCCAGGGCCAGCAGCAGGATGGCCAACAGCAGCACGCCGTTCAACCCACGGGAACGGCCCACCGTGGACTGCACGTGCGACCCCTCCCGCCCCGGGACGGGATCGTCAACACCTGGGCGAGGTCTCATCGCCCCTACTCCATCGACGTGCAACATGCCTCCGCAGCCAAACAGCACGCATCCGGCCGGGGTCCGGCCATCGGATCGATCGTCACTGGTCCCAGGACGGCTTCTTCCCCTGCTGAGTTCCCCAGGCCCGACACGTGCGAGAGACGCTCTCCATTTCGCCCGTCGATCCACCCGACCACCAGCTCATAGCGCCCGGGTTGGACGTCCCCGGGCACGGCGATCGTATGGGCGTCGATAACGCCCGCTGCGCCATCGCTGCCCACCTGCCAGGTCGTCGCAGGACGCGGGGTGAACCAGGTTGGCTCCCCTTCGACCGCGGCGACGATTTTGCCAGTGACATCAGCCAGGTGGAGGAACACGCTGTACGCCTGCGGCGCGGCGCCTGCAGCCTGCCAGTACAAGAGGATCGGGAGCTCGCCACCGGGCGCTGCGCTCATCGGCGCGCTCCACTCGGCAAGCCTCACCGTCCAGTCCGCCCCCGCGAAGGCCGCGCCGGACGTCTCGATGGAGGTCAACGGTCCTTCGTATAGCCGAAGCCTGCCTTCGCGGCGCGCGAAGCCGGGGAGCCGCAGCGTCCCGTCGCCCGCGACCTCCGCGGGGGTTGCGCTAGCGGCCGCATCAGGCCCCGACAGCTCAGGGCGTATGACCTGCCCCCCATCAGTGACCTGCAACGCCGGCGCGAACGCGCGCGGCAGGAACCACGGCGCCGTTTCCGTCACGACGACCTCGCCCGCCCCCCACTGTCCTGGATCGCGCCAGAGCAGCGCGGGCAGGGGGCGCTGTTCGCTGCTATCCACCACCGCACCCGCCGGGGTCCTGGCCTCGTACCTGATCGCCAGGTTGGGGGGCAGTGTGGCGCCTGCCACCTGCCAGTAAAAGCGGAAACGGGTGAGCCGCGAGCGCACATCGTCGAGGACATCGAAGCCGAGCAGGCGCAGCCCGGGCCCGATTTGCGCGCCGACCGGAATCTCCGGCCGCTGCTCGCCCGCACGGGTAAACGAGTAAAAATCGTCGGGCAGCGCCCGGGCCGCTGCACCCCGGGCCAGCAACAGATAACCGTCCGCAGCGTCCACGACCCCGTAGCCTCCATCTTCGATCAGCCGGTCAACCGACGATTTGACGTCCCCAGGGGGCATGCCGGTGAACCCTGCGACGTCGATTAGCAGGTGGGTGGCATCGGACACGTCAGGGTAGACATAAATCTTATGCCGGTGGCTGAGGTGGGGATGCACGGCAGGCGTCGCGGAGACGGTCGCGCTGGGGGGAATCTGGCCGGTCAGCCGCGCCAGGGTGCGGTGGTGATCTGTCAGGGCCGGCCACTGGTACGGCCGCGCCAGGGGCGTCCATCCGCGCTCGATCTGCGCACTCCCAGCCCAGGCCAGCAGCCAGATCGCGCCGAGCACGCTGATGACGGTCGCGTTGGTGGCCAGCGGTGTCAGCCGGAAGGGCGCCTGGCGCTCGATGAATCGCTGCAGCCGCCGCGCACCGTATATCGACGCGATGATGAACACGGGCGCCAGGGGTGCGGCCAGCTCCCACAGCTCCCCGGCCGGTCCGGTCGGGGTCGTCAACGCGTGGGTGACGAGGAACGGCAGCCCCAGCAGCAGGATTTCGGGCGCGAGCAGCGCCAGCCAGCCGACCGAACGGAGCAAGCCGCCCAGGGCGTCCAGCCAGGCTGGCTCCCGCAGGGCGGCCAGGTCTGCCAGCCTGCCCCAGGACCACGCGTTCTGTGCTGCGCCGCCGGCGGCTTGGCGCGCGGCCGGCGCCACGATGAGGAACGACACCGCGGCGCACCACCCGATGCTGACCAGCAGCAAGGCGAGCCCCTGCTTCGTGCGCTCGGGCCGGCGTTCGCTGAGGATCAGCAGCAGCCCCAGCATGGCGGTCAGCAGGGCATAATCCTCCCTTGCCGCCATGACCACCAGGGCCCAGCCCCACATCGGTCGCCAACGCCCCTCGGTGCCGTACCAGAAAGCGAAGAGCAGCGGCGCGACCACCCACGTTGCGGTGTGGAATCCCGCGACGTTCGCCGCCTGTATCGCTGGCATGAGCAGGTAGGCCAGGGCAAAGGCCAACGCCAGCCACTCTGCGCGCCGGCGGTCGCCCGCACCTGGGGCGCCCCTGACGCCGGAGAATGTGGTCGGCGCATCCATGCGCGGCGCATAGGCGCGCCGCGCGATCCAGAACACGGGCAGCGCGCCGGCGGCCAGCGCCAGGGATTGGATGATCAGCATCGCGGCCACGTCGTCCCACAGGACATAGACGAGTGACAGCGGCAGGAGGATCAGCTCGAGGTGTCCGGTGGTGCGCGAGACCTGCTGCGTCCCAACGGTGCGTTCGAGGAACCGCCCGTGCACGGTGTTCCACATGGCCTGGTCGATGGAGGACAGGCCGCTCGCGGTGGTGTTCAGTGTGGCGTGTCGTTGCAGGGTGTAGACGCTGAAGAAGGACGCGTAGGCGACGATCAGCACCCAAAGAAGGGCGGTTGGCGCGAGGGAACGTCCTTCGACTACGCCGCTCCCGCGGCTCCGCTCACCGTGCGCTGCGTCCAATTGAGATGCGCCATTTCTAGACCCCGCGGCGCTGCAACAACCCGCGCAGGTCTGCGATTTCCGATTCCAGTTGCCCGATCTCGGTGAGCACCTGCGGCGAGGCAGACAGCAATTCCTGGCCTCGCACCTTCTCGAGCTCGACCAGCCGCTCGCGTCGCAGATTGAGCTGCATGACGAGCGAACTGACATCGTGCTCGCGCTGCCTGGCAAACACAGCCCGCATGGCGTCCTTCGACGTCTGCAGCGGGGGGACGCCGGCCAGCGTCGCGGCCTGAGTCTCGAGCCAGCCCCGCAGGAACTGGTTGCCGATGGCGTAACGCGTGCCGAGCCTGCGCAGGTAGCCCAGGTTGATGAGATTGGTCACGCGCTGCTTCAACTCGGCCGGCTGCTCGAAGTCCATCCGCTCCAGCTCGCGCGGATCTGCCCTGTGGATGCGATAGATGCTCAGGAACAGCTCACGGTCGGTTTCGGTCAACTGGCGGAAATCATACACCAAAAAGCTCGCAACCATCGAATCGACGTACAGGTCAGCGTCGTCAGGCATGCGGAGCTCCCCATCCTCGCCTAACAGACGGGAGCAGAGGAGTTGCAGGAGCAGGGGGTGGTTGTTTGTGGCATCTTTGATGGCCGCCACGACTGCGGCTGCGGCCTTGACTCTTCCACCGCGCGGGGCGTGCGATTGAATGATAAGGCTGCGCGCGTCCGGCGCGGACAGGCTGCCCAGCATGTAGGACATATCGAACCCGCTGAGGAAGGGGGAGGTGGTCCAGTCGCGACACACATCGTAGAGGCGGTAGATTCTGCGGGTCGACACCATGACCGACCGCACGCCCGCGCCTGCGGTGAGCAGGCAGTGCAGCCGCTGCATGGCCGCCGGCTCGTTGGCCGCGATGTCCAACAAAGCCTCGGTTTCGTCGCACAGCAGGAGCAGCTCTCGACCCGACCGCGCGGCCAGCCGCCGCAACTGCGCGAGCAAGGTCAGTGCATCCTCCTCGTCTGCGAGCGAGGGCGGCATCCCAAGCGGCGAGAACCGGTCGGGATGATCGCGGACCACTTCCGCTAGGCAGCAACCCAGGTCTGCGTAGGAGTGGCAGCCCTGCATGTCCAGGTACAGCGGGACGAGCCGGCCCCGGCGCGAGGTCAGCAGCTCGAGCTGGCGCAGCAGCGAAGTCTTGCCGATACATCGATTGCCGACCACCCAGTGCGCGCGTGCGCCACTCTCCAGGAGCGTGGCAAGGAGCTCCTCCCGGCCATAGTATTCCCGGCCGGTGACGAAGGCTCCGATGACATACGGGTTGCGCACGGCGACCTCGCGGTCTGTTAACGACCGGGCGACGATGTGGCCGCGGCGGCCGCGTCGTCCGCGGTGATGGCGATGCGCCCCGCGGCCAGGGCGCGCAGCACGGAGGTCGCCGCGACCTCCAGCAGCCGTTCGGGCCGGCCCGCAGCCTCTTCGACGACCCGGTCGACGGCGCCCGGCGCCCATGTATAGACATCGCGCACCGGTTCGACCAACAGTTCTCGCGCTGCCGCGTCGCTCAACGGCTGGAGGTCCACCTGGCGGAACAGATCGCCCAGATCACCCAAAGACCGCGGGGCACGCTCGCCGGCCAGCACTGCGCGCAGTTGGCCTCCCATCGTCCCGACCAGGAGGCCACGGATGTTCTCCCGTGCGCGGGGCGGGTAGCTTTCGAGCGCCTGGGCTTCATCCAGCAGCAGCACGACACGAACCCGGCGCGGGGCAACCACCGGCTGCAGGGAGGCGAGGAGGAGTTTCAGGTCGGCGTGAAATTCGCGCGCGGCGTAGGCGGTTGACGAGGTTTCGTGCCACCCTAACCGCGGCTGCTCGCCCACCATCAGCGGTTCCATCCCCGCAATGACGCGATCCATCAGGAGGTGGAGAATCACCTCCGGCCGCGTGGACGAGAGATCGAGAGTCGCCGGGATGGAGATCAGCTCGCCGCCTTGTTGGGACCTCAGCGCTGCAGCCACTCGCCGTAAGGCCGGCGTCTTCCCCATCCCTCTGGCCCCCACCAGCAGCACGTTCCCGCCCTGCAGCGCCGCTACCACCTCATGCGCGGGCCCGTCAGGCAGCCGCGCGTCGATGGCCCTGCCCGCCGCTGCGTCGTGCGCGTAGGGGTTGAATCCCTGCGCCACCACCGTCTGCACCCGGGCCAGCTCGGCCGCGGCAGCCCGCTCGGCAGCCCGGCGTCGCGCCGTGATCGCCGCGTTCGCGGTTACGCCGGCAACCAGCAACAGCACAATAGCGCCCATGATGGGATAGGCCACTTCGCTTCGCAGGGCAACGCCACCCGGGAGGTACACCAGGCGAGGCGTGACCACCGTCACATCCGCCGGCACGGACCGGTTGAAGGCTTCGTCCTGCACCCACACATGCAGGACCGTATTCCCTGCTGCAAGCCGCCGACCGCTGTACGCGGTGATCGCCTGGGCACGGTGCACCAGCGGCGCGTCATCCACCCCGTCCAGCCGCGTGAGGATGATCAGCCGGTCAGAGGGCGTAGTGCCGTCAGATGCGCGCACCTCCACGCGTTCGATGCGGTCCCGCGCCAGCTCAACTGCCCCCTTCTCAGGTCGCATACCGTTGACCGCGATAATCTCGACCCTGGGCGAGGACCGCTCGGGCCGGTATTCGACCAGCCCGACCCCTGTGCCAATCCAGAGCGTTCCATCCAGGGCAGGTGCGAAGGCAGTCGCCGAGGGGTCCGGCAAAAGCCTGGCGTCATAGTGCTGCCAGACCGTCGATTCGCTGGCCAACACACCCTCGCGCGTCCCCAACCAGAGCCGGCCGTTGCTAAAGCCAAGCGCCGTGACACCCGTCGAGACGGCCGCAGGCAGTTCCATGCGCTCCCAAACCACCCCGCGCGTCCGCCACAACTCGTCCTCTTCAGCCCAGACGTAAAGCATCCTCTCGGGGCTTTCGACAATGCCGCGGATGCGAGCTGCGCCGGGGCTTTCCTCAGCCGTTATGGCGGTCCACTTCCCCCCGGAGAGCTGCCACAGCCCGCGCTCCGTGCCGGCCCACAGCGTCCCATCGCGGCGAGCCTGGAGTGCGGTCACCCGCTGCCCCGCGAGCTCGTCCACAGATTGGAGGGCGCCGTCTTCGTGCCACCGGCTCAGGCCGGCGGCCGTGCCCATGTAGACCGCACCGTCCGGACCCTGCGCAAAAGCCAGGACGGGCAGGCTGGCCAGCCCCGCGACATCGAGCCGCCGGAACGCCATCGCATCAGGCGGTGCATCCGCGGGTGCGTAGCCCAGTCCGCCGCCGGTGGCAACCCACACCCGGCCCTGCTCATCCTCGTACAAGTTCAGGACGCGATTATCGGGCAGTCCATCGCGCGTGGTCAGCGATTTCCAGACCCCGCCATCCCAAACAGCCGCGCCCCGCTCTTCTATGCCCGCCCAGAGGCGGCCCGTGCGATCCACGAGGAGCGCGTTGATCCGCTGACCGGCCACAGGTGCGGTTGGCACAATCCGCCACTCGCCGCCGGCGACCGGGGGTGTACGATGACTCAACGTATCGAGCGAGGAGCCAGCCTGGCTGGAGAGGATTCCGGCCCCGGACAGCATCAGTGCGCCCAACAGCGCACTGGCGGCCAGGCCGGTCTTGAATAGAAGGGGACGATCAATGAGTCGCATGGCATTGCTTCCGATCGTGGACGCGGTCCGATGGAGCGATCATAGCACAAGCCACGACAAAAAGCAACTATATTTATTTGTCGACCAGGTGTACTTCATAGAATTGCGCGGCCATGCGCGGCTCGCTCAATGGCAGCCCCCAGGACACCTGCACCGGCCGCACGGCATCCGAGCCTTCCTGGGGCGTGACCCAGGAGGTGCTTGTGGCGCCGCCTGACACGCCGACCACTGCGATGAACGCGTGGCCCCAGCGGAAATGCCCGCTCAGATCGGCGGTCAGCCCCAGCGAGCGCAGCGCGTCCAGCGCCGGACCTTCCAGGTGCAGCGACGCCTCATCGCGCACCGCACCGGCCACCACCATTCCCGGTGGCTGCGCGGCCACCCATTTGGCCAGGTGTGCGCTTGCCACGGGGTCCGCGTGCGTATCGAAATTCGCAGCTGCCAGCAGGTTGCCTGCGGCATCGAGGCTGACCAGGTTGTAGCCCCGCTGGTTCGGTGAAACATCGCGGCCGTTCAGATAGATGTGGCCGAAGTCGCCGGCTTCCTGGCCCGCGCTGCGCACCAGGAGGCCCACCGGCCCCGCGCGGCTCAGCCGAGGCGCGAGCTCGTCGACGCTGAGCGTCCGGCTGAACCGTAGCCGCACCTCGCTGAGCGCGCCGCGCCGGGCATTGGCGGGCACGTCGAAGCTCACCCAGCCGGGAGCCATCGATAGAGGCTGTTCGCCGAGCACTTCTCCATCGACCAGGACGCGCAGCCGCTGATCGGGGACCAGCGCGGCCGCGCGGAACCGGAGCACCGTCGCGCCGAGACCGACCGGCAGCAGCAGCCGCACCTCTTTCCGCTGTGCGATCACTCCCTCGTCCTCCGGGTTCTCCGTGTCCCCGGTGGCGCCTTCGTTCCCCGGCGGGCTCCAGCCCTCGCCGAGCGCGATGCGCCCCCCATCTGTGGCCAGGCGATAGGTCGTGGGCGCCGGCAGGTCCTGGGCCACCCGGTACAGCGCCAGGTCGCCCTCTTCGGCCACCAAGCTGAGGGGCAGCAGGTCCCGCGCCGCGGCCTCTGTCTCCGGCATCAATTTGTCCCGGTGCACCATCACATACCGGATGTTGTTGAAGGCCGCCCAGGCTGCGGCCTGGTCGCGGTCCGCCGCGGTCACCGGGGAGGCCGCCAGCGCGGCACGCAGGGCAGCATGCTGGGGCACGTCCGCCGCGTTCGTCATGGCGATCAGCCGCGCCAGCGACGGCTGCTCGCTGAAATACTGGAATTTGAACTCCGGATTGCGTGACGTGTTGCCTCCCAACACCCGCTTCCCGTGCGTCGTCTGATACCACAGCTGCTGCATGATCAGCACATCTTGCTTGCCCGCCACCCGCGCGCCGTTCCGCCACCCCAGGGGCAGCTCCAGCAGTGCGAAATCTCCCGCCTCCTGGGCCACCCGCTCGTAAAGCGCGGGCACGCGCAGATCGGAGATGGGCAGCGGCGCGGACAGGTGCTCGAACAGCATCAGCGCCAATAATGCGGATGCGAGCACGGGCAGGCCACGCAGCGACGCCCCGTGAACGGGGCCCTCCCGACGCGGTTGCCCGACGCCTCCCAGGGCAGCCAGCGCGCCGCCTGCCACCAGCGGGGCCAGGCACAGCAGCAGCATCACGGCGTACCGGCTGGGATACCGGTTGCCCTTGAAGAACGGGAGTTGTTCGATGATCCGGAAGGGCAGCGGGATGCCCGTATCGGCTCCCGCCACGCGCAGGTTCGGCCCCAGGGTCAGCAGGAAGAAAAGCGCGGCCGCGCCGGCCCAGAGCCAGGTCGCGCGCCTGCGGCGTCCCCGCCACACGCCTGCAACGGCCAGCCCCACGGCCACATAGCCCACGTAAATGTGCTGCCCCTTGTCGATCGCAAACTGGCGCCCATCGGCCTGCAGGCTGATCTCATCCGACCAGCCCCGCACGATCCCCCCGAGCAGCGGGTGCAGCTGCGTCGGGACCGCATATCCGGCCAGGTCCGCGGAGAAGATATCCGCGAATCCCCCGCCCGAGGTGAAGAAATCGCCTTCCGCGGCGAGGTCCGGCAGCATGTTCGCCAGGACAGGCGCAAGGCCCACGGCAAACAGTGCGGCCATCACCGCAAACCGACCCAAGAGCGGCAGGAACCTGGACCGCATCCCCCACAGGAAGGCCAGGACCGCGAAGATCACCAGGAACGACGCATAGGTCAGCTCGGCATATGCCTGCAGGACCAGGAAGAGCGCGGCCAGCGCGGCGTCCCGGGCGGTTCCAGCCGGCCGCGCCGCGCGCCAGATGTAGAGCGCTGCGAACGGCGCCCACTGGGAGCTGGCAATGTTGCCCTGTCCGAGGGCCGCATAGAACAGCTTGGCGGACGCGAAGGCGTACAGCGCACCGCCTACGAAGGCGGCGGCCTCGACCCCGCGTCGACCTGGCCCAGCCAGCCGGTCCGGCCCGGTCCCCCCCAGGAACTCACGGGCCAGCAGGTATCCGCCCAACCCGCTCAGGACGAACGACGACAGCAGCAGCACGTTGTAGGCGGGGATCAGCCCGAAGACCGCCTGGAGGGGGACGCTCAGCATGCCGTTGAGGACCGTCAGCGTGTAGAACGCCAGGTTGATGCCCACGGGCCAAAACTGCCACGCGCAGGAGAAAGGGTTCTGCGGCTGGTCGACAAGCGCGTGCTTCACCCACCACAGGTTCCAGGCCAGCGACGGGTCGTCGATGCCGTCGCCGGGCACGTGGGTCAGGAAACGCGCGGCGAGGGGCCAGGTCAGGGCCAGGCCGAGCACGGTGTAGGCGAGCACGACGGCCGCGACCCGGACTGCCGGGCGCCCAGGAGCGCGGTCTGCGTGGATGGATGACACGCCGGTGGATATCACCGCGCCATTATGCCACAGCATGGCACGGGGTTCCAGAGAACGTCCCGGTGGAGCTTCTCAAGCAGGCACCCGGCACTGGGAACCGTCCCCGTAGGGGACCTCAAAAGGGCCGGGCGTCTTCTTGTGCACTGGAGCACTGGATTTCGGAGGGATATACCGCACGTCCTCACAAAGCGGTCAGGAGCGGGCAGCAGCGGCTGGTCAGCGGGGATACTGGGCGCGGGGCCAGTCCCCGGGTGTGATACGGACGTCCTTGCGCCTAACACACCCGGGGTGCCCTGCCTGGTCGGCCCTACTTGGCTTTCAGAGGGATGTTGTCCATTGGGGTGAGGGTGCCATCGATGACGGTTAGCTCATGGCCACAGGCGGTCGTGAATGCATTGTTGTACGAGTCACCGCTGTAGGCCGCCTGCCAGTAGAACTTGCCCGGGATCAAGGTCCCGTAGCCGGTGAGCGTCGCAGCTGCACGGGTGGCGCCCGCGTATGTGATCGGGACGATCTCGCTGTAGGGCGAGTTGGGCGAGCCGGGCATGAGCCAGGGATCCTGGCAGTTCTCATCCTTGAATAGCGTGAAGGTGACCTTGGCCGGGCTGTCGGCCAGGGGGCGGATGCCGGTGATGTGCAAGGTGTCGTGCAGCACCCAGGACATCGCCGTGGTGCCCGAGGCCTTGATTTCGATGCCGCCGCGGTTGATGATGCGGTCCAGCAGCCTGCCGAGGTTGAGCCCCGCTTTGGACTTCGTGACGGTCGTGGTCCCGCCGATTGCGGTGATCTCGTGGCCACAGCCGGTCTTGAATCCGGGGTTGTTCGGGTCACCGGTGTAGGTCGCCTGCCAGTAGAAGGTGCCCGAGTAGGGCGCACCCTCGACCGGGGCCGGTATGGGGTAGCCGGTGAGCGTCCGGGCCTTGCCGGTGGAACCCTCATACGTGATCGGGACTGTTTCGGCATAGGGCGAGCCCTCCAAGAGCCAGGGCGCCTCGCAGTTCTTATCCTTGAACAGCGTGAAGGTGACCTTGGCCGGGCTGCCGGCCAGTGGGCGGATGTCCTCGATGGTCAACTCATCATGCAGCACCCAGGACATCGCCGTGGCGCCGCTGGGCGTGGCCGGGCTGTCGGAGTTGGTGATAGTGCAGGTCTTCTCGTCGCCGGGCAGGAGGGCGACCGCGCCGTCCGGTGTGCAGTCGCCGGACCAGGCGGAGGCCGTGTAACCCGCGGGGCCGGTCTCGCTGACGTCGTACGTGCCGACATCGAAGCCGGTGAAGGCATTCCAGGCGACGTCCGTGCTGACCGCGCCATCCGTCACCGCAGCCTGGAAATCACCCGCGGTGGCCGTGCCGCCGTACTTTATATTCATTGCCTTGACGAGCTCGAGCTTGGGCTGCACGTCGCTGTTCGTGATGGTGCAGGTCTTCTCGTCACCGGAATGGAGGGTGATCGTGCCGTCCGCTGCGCAGTCGCCGGTCCAGGCGGACGCCGTGTAACCCGCTGGGCCGGTCTCGCTGGCGACATAGCTGCCAACCTTGAGGCCGGCGAAGGTGTTCCAGGCCACGTCCGTGCTGACCGCGCCATCCGAGACCGCAGCCTTGAAGTCAGCCGCGGTGGCTGTGCCGCCGTACTTGATGTCCATCATTTTGACCAGCTTGAGCCTGGGCTGCAAGTCGCTGTTCGTAATGGTGCAGGTCTTCTCGTCGCCGGGCTGGAGGGTGATCGTGCCGTCCGCGTCGCAGTCGCCGGTCCAGTCGGAAGCCGTGTAGCCCGCCGGGCCGGTTTCGCTGGCGACATAGCTGCCGGCCTTGAGGCCGACGAAGGTATCCCAGGCCACGTCTGTGCTGGTGGCAGCGCCACCCGACACCGCAGCCGTGAAGTCGGCCGCGGTGGCTGTGCCGCCGTACTGGATGTTCATCATCTTGACGAGCTTGAGCCTGGGCTGGATGTCGTCGTTGGTGATGGTGCAGGTGATGTCGTCGCCATAGTTGATCGCGACCCGGCTATCCGTGACGACAACCTCGTCGGTGGTTCCGGTCTTCACACAGGTCCATGCGCTGGCAGTGTAGCCATCAGGGACGACAGGGTCGCTCCCCACGTATGTCTCGCTCAGCGTATAGGTGTCGAGCTTGAAGTTCGGCCACAAGACAGCGCTGTCGACCGGCGACGTCCCTGTGAGGTCGGTGGGTTCGTCGGTGCGGGCGCCCGCAGCCCCGAGCGTCCAGTCCGCCACGACAGCCGTGCCGCCGTCATCGTTGGACACCTCCTTGACCAGGTGCAGCTGCGGAATGGCCCGGTTGGTAAAGATGCAGATGACATCGTCATCGGGCTTGAGGGGCAGGTTCACGGGTCCGGGTCCGGCGCCCGAGGCGAACGCCGCGGTTTCATCGTTTTTGGTGCAGGCGTAGGAGATATCGTAGGCGCTGAGGTCGGTGCCTATGTCGGTGCCTGTGTCGGTGCCTGTGTCGGTGCCGGCGCCCGTGCCGGGATGCGCCGCCTCGCCCACCGTGTGATCCGCGCCAGGAGCTGACTGCGTGCCGGCGCTCACCGCAATGCGTCCCGTGGAGCCTCCGTCGCCGACGCCAGCGCTCCCCGAGGCAACTGCGCCGTCGATGAGCAGGTCGAACAGCCCCGGATTGCTCTGGGGGATCAGGTCCTTGACGACCTCAAGGTGAGCGACCTTCGGGACGGTCAGGCCGCTGATTGGAACATAGGAGCAGTTGCACTTCGCCTTGTTGTTCGGTTTGGTATCCGTGACCGATAGGCAGACGGTGCTCGCGTTGGCCTGGTTGTCCCAGCTCACGCAGGTGCTGACATCGGCAACTCCGTCTGCACCGGGTTTGCCGTCCGCGCCCCCGTTATCCTGGCATATCACGTCGACCGGCACTGGACCGGTATCTGCATAAGCTCCGGCAACCAGTAGCTCGCCGACATCGCGGAAAGTGTGTTCCCCCTGCTTGATGTCGCCGCACAGGTCCCCCGCGTTTTCCGCGGTCAGGAAGGGTCCGCCGCCGGTGTAGACGGGCTGGCCGCCCTCTGCGGGCGGGGTGAACAGCTTGCCCGGGTCATAGCCGGTGCTCGCCAGCGGGGGCGCCAGGTAGTCCCGGTAACACATGCCGGTGAGCGCGTTCCCGCCGTCCTGCGCGATGAACAGGCCGATGTCGTAGCGTTCATGGGCGCCCCCCACCAGCTCGGCCTGCAGCTTAACCTGGAGTTTTTCGCCGGGCAGGCACTCTTCAGGGCCCTCGACCAGGTTGTACTGGCTGACGCGAACGTCTTCCGCCGTGCAGTTGAGCTTATCGGTATCGCTGAAAACGTCTTGCATGCAGTTCCCCGCAGCAGCGGCCTCTGGCACCGCCGGAGCAAGGGGGGCCGGGGCAACGGTGACCGCAGCGCATCCTGCGCACAGCAGGGTCGGAATGAGGAAAAGAATCCAGGCACGCCTGGTTGCGGGAAATCGTCGGGTGGGGAGTTGCATTGGGTCCTCCTTAAACTGCTCCGGGAACTTTGACTTGTGGTTACCAGTAAATACTATATCAATTATCGCGCGGGAGCCACGCATTGTCAATAGTGAAAGAGAGATTGATTTTGAACCATTGCATGATTTCCGGAAGGGGCGCACACGGTAGGGGCGCACACGCGGTGGGGGCGCACACACGGTGGGGGCGCACGCGCGGTGGGGGCGCACACGCGGTAGGGGCGCACGCGCGGTAGGGGCGCACCTGTGTGCGCCCCCGGGGGGGCCGACACGCAGGTCGGCCCCTACGGCGTCTGCGCCCGGTACGCAGCAGCGCATGCGTGCCGCGCCAGGATCGAGCCGTACCCTTCATCCTGCCTTAGCGGGCTGCAGGAACGGCTAATTCCCCCTGGCGCGCTGCTGAAGGAGGTCGGCAACACCACGATCGATATCGAGGAACTATGCGAGGCACTGGCCCGGTGAGCGGGCCTGCGGTGCTCACCCTTTCCTGACGAAACCCCCGGGGTGCTGAGGTCTTTTCTGATTTTCGAGCGCGGCATCTTCGACAAGGGATTCGGTGAAGCGGGTCATGGTTTCAGGCCTCCGCGGGTGTACACCGCCGGGTTCTCGCGATCGAGCGCCCATCGCAATGGATTCTCATCGATGTAGCGCCTGATGCGGACTAACGCCGCATCATCCCGGATGACATGGTCGTAATAGTTCCGCTGCCATAGTTTGCCAGGGAAGGGCGACCACCCCATTGTCTTAACGCCGCGAATGTATTCGTTCGTGGTCATTGTTTTGAACCATTGCATGATTTCCGGTACGCCCGGGGGGCCGACACGCAGGTCGGCCCGTACGGGGTGTGCGTCCGGTGCGCATGGGGGGCCGACACGCAGGTCGGCCCCTACGTCGTTTGCGCCCGGTACGGCGGGCGCCGTGACAATCGCGATGATGCCATGGAAATGGTTTGGCATCACCACGAATGCATCTGTGTTGACATGGGGGAATTTGATCTCCAGTTCCTGCCACCAACGTTCAACCATGTGCCCGGCCTGGTTCAGGGCGATTTCGCCGGTCGGCGTCACATCACCCAACAGACATTCGCGCCCCTGTGTGCACACGGTGACGAAATACGCACCGGCCTGAGCGTAATCATAGCCGGGTAGACGCAGCGAACGGCGATGATGGTTGTCCGAATCGTAGGCCATCATGTTTCATAGCCCGCGGGCCATCTCCTCCAGGGTTGTGTTGATGCGTCGGTTGAGCCCGATCTTTTCGTCCAGCGTGCCGAGGATGTGGTCGATCCCGGCCGACATGCGAACCCCCGGCATGTCCTCGTAGGGGGCGACCTGCGTGTCGCCCCGCGTGTGTGTCGTCCCGCGTGTGTGTCGTCCCGCGTGTGGGGCGGACACGCAGGTCCGCCCCTACCCGTGCCGGTTTCGAATCGCCCCGCGTGTGTGTCGCCCCGCGTGTGGGGGCGGACACGTAGGTCCGCCCCTACCTGCGCCGGTTTCGGATCGCCCTG
Organism: uncultured Chloroflexia bacterium; assembly: GCA_963774265.1. Classification (GTDB taxonomy): domain Bacteria; phylum Chloroflexota; class Anaerolineae; order CG2-30-64-16; family CG2-30-64-16; genus JALOOB01. Next base: position 419,624 of record CAVZDU010000003.1, read on the forward strand.
GGGCGGACACGTAGGTCCGCCCCATACGGGAACGGATGTTACCACTAACTGCAATGACGGTAAAGACAAAATTGTCGCCTACACACTTGAAGCCAGTATCCTGCGGGCATAGGATGTGCATCTCGGCAAGAAACGCTATGGGCAGGGGAAGCCCTGGCGCAGGCGCTCGAGGCAAGAGGGAGTGATACATGGCCAAGTTGATCTACGGAATGATCACGTCGTTGGACGGGTACACCGAGGACGAGCGCGGCGACTTCGGATGGGGCGCTCCCGACGAGGGCGTACATTCTTACATCACCGAGCTCGCGTCATCGGTCGGCACCTACCTGTACGGGCGGAGGATGTACGAGACGATGGTCTACTGGGAAACAGCGGACGCGATTCCCGACCAACCGCAGTTCATTCTCGACTGGGCGCGGCAGTGGCAGGCAGCCGAGAAGATCGTTTACTCCAGAACCCTCGCTAAACATCGCAGTGCACGGACGCGGATCGAGCGGGAGTTTGATGGCAATGCAGTCCGACGCCTCAAAGCTGATAGCCCGCACGACCTTTCCGTTGACGGTCCTGAACTCGCCGCGCAGGCGATTCGCTCGGACCTTGTCGATGAGTTTCAGATGATTATTTGCCCTGTAATCGTGGGGGGCGGAAAGCGGTTCTTCCCGGAGGGTGTGCGGCTGGACCTGGAACTCATGGAGGAACGTCGGTTTGGCAACGGCGTGATTGTTCTGCGTTACGCTGTCCGCCGCGACTGACGTTCACAATTCGAAACGCGCAGAAACCACGACCTTGACCTATTGACGGCGGTCGCGCGGTGCCCTATAATTCGAGCCAGCTCTGGGACGCACGGGGAATAATTTGCCAAGGAGAGCCGCTATGCCACACACAACCTCACCTCGTAGAGTCTTGCTCCTCAGCCTTCTCGTCATTCTGTTCGCCAGCCAGGGCGGTATTGTTTCCGCAGGGACCAAAGTCTGGACCAGCAACGGGCCCGAGGGCGGGCACATCCTCACGCTCGCGATCGACGCGGCGGCGCCGGCCACGCTCTATGCGGGGACATATGGCGGCGTGTTCAAGAGCACGAACGGCGGAGGGCAGTGGCGCGCGGTTAACACCGGCCTGACTGCTTTCGATGTTCTCGCGCTCGCGCTTGACGCGGCGGCGCCGGCCACGCTCTATGCGGGGACACAGGGCGGCGCGTTCAAGAGCACGAACGGCGGCGAGTCGTGGAGCGCGGTCAACTCCGGCCTGACCAGCACCGATGTTCGCGCTTTGGCGATTGACCCGGTCACGCCGGCCACCCTTTATGCGGGGACAGATGGCGGCGGCGTGTTCAAGAGCACGAACGGCGGCGACACCTGGAGCGCGGTCAACACCGGCCTGACCAGCGCCGAAGTGCGCACGCTGGCGATCGAGGCCGCGACACCCACCACCCTTTATGCGGGGACAGTCGGCGGCGGCGTGTTCAAGAGCACGGACGGCGGCGGAGAGTGGAACGCGGTCAACACGGGCCTGACGGCGCCCTATGTTTTCGACCTGGCAATTGACCCGGCGACGCCGGCCACGCTCTATGCGAGGACCTTGGGCGGCGTGTTCAAGAGCACGAACGGCGGCGGGGAGTGGAGCGCGGCCAACACCGGGCTGACCAGCACCGACATTCACGCACTCGCAATCGAGGCGGCGACGCCGCCTGTAACGCCGGCGACCCTCTACGTGGGAACAGCCGGCGGCCTATTCAAGAGCACGGACGGCGGCGGGGAGTGGAGTGCAGTTAACACGGGTCTGACCCCCCACACCGTCGACACGCTGGCGATTGACCCGATCACACCGGCCATCCTTTATGCAGGGACCGCTGGCGGCGGCGTGTTCAAGAGCACGAACGGCGGCGGAAACTGGAGCGCAGGTAACACCGGCCTGGCGGCGACGTGGGTTGACGCGCTGGCGATTGACCCGAAGACGCCTGCCATCCTGTACGCAGCGACAGACGACGGCGGCGTATTCAAGAGCGCGAACGGCGGCGAGTCCTGGAGCGCGGCCGACACCGGCCTGATCGCCGACGCCGTGCATGCGCTGGCGGTCGACCCGGCGACGCCAACCACAATCTATGCCGCGACAGATGGCGGTGTGTTCAAGAGCACCAACGGCGCCGCGAATTGGAGCGCGTCCAGCACCGGCCTGACCAGCGCCGATGTTCGCGCGTTGGCGCTGGACCCGGCAACACCAACCACCCTCTACGCGGGGACGTATGGCGGTGGGGTGTTCAAGAGCACGGACGGCGGGGGGAACTGGAGTCCGGTCAACACCGGCCTGACCAGTCCCCTTGTTCTCGCGCTGGCAATCGAGCCGGCGTCACCGCTTGGGTTGCAGGCCTTCCTCTATGCGGGGACATTTGGCGGCGGGGTGTTCAAGAGCCTGGACGGCGGCGCGACGTGGGGCCCCTATAGCGGCGGATTCAACGCTTCCGCGGTTTACGCGTTGGCGATTGACCCGGTGACGCCAACGACCCTCTATGCGCTGACCTGGAACAGCGTCTTCAAGAGCATAGACGGCGCCGGTTGGTGGGACCCGGTCAACACCGGCCTCGCCTCTGCCTTGCCCTACGTGCTGGCGATTAACCCGGCCACGCCGGCCACCCTCTATGTAGGGACAAATGGCGGCGTGTTCAAAAGCACGAACCGCGCCGCGAATTGGAGCGCGTTCAACACCGGCCTGACCAGCGCCGTTGTGCGCGGCCTGGCGATTGACCCGAAGATGCCGACGACCCTTTATGCGGGGACACATGGCGGCGGCGTGTTTGGGATCCAGCAGGCGATCAAGACTTATCTGCCGCTGGTCCTGCGCTGAGGTCTCCTCTGATCTTCAGATGTCGGAATTTTCGACATTTGCCCGGGCGTATTGCACATTCCGGCGGGATCGCCCGGAGCCGCGATACGACCGGGCGCTTTGGCGGGACGGATAGCGGTGACAGTGATCTGCGCCAGGGCGCGGGTAAGGCTTCCGGCGGACAAGGCTGGGCCGACGTTTGGAAAAAGTCGTGCTTCGCGTGGGAGTACAAGGGCAAGCACATCAATCTGGATAAGGCGTATGTGCAGCTCCTGATGTACTACGGTTCGCTCGATAATCCCCCGATTCTCATCGTCTCCGACATCGACACCATCCGCATACACACGCACTTCACGAACACTGTGCGGAAGGTCGAGATCATCACGCTGGATGACCTGCTGCGGCCCGATAAGCTGGATCATGGCGCACGGTCTCGACCAGCAGCCATTCGTAACTATCATCCCGGGCTGGCGGTCGGCCGCGCTCGAATCATTGCCGCGGAGGCGGCTGTGGCAGCCCTGGCAGGTCACCTGCGTACGCGTCTCGTTCAACCACATGATATCCACGCGCCCGTCTGTGTGGTGCCCCTCGTGACAGTCGACGCACCTGGCCGCGTTGGGGTCGATGCCTTGCCACTGGCTCAGGAAGTAATGAAAATGGTTCTCCATGGTGCGCTCGCCGGCGATCTGCGCGTGGCATTTGATGCAGTTGGCATCCGCCAGGAGGACGGTGATCTGAGCTGGCTGGACGGCGGTGTGGGTAACCCAGGCCAGCGCGTTGTGTGCGCCGAGCAGCTCCGCGCGGACGCGGCCGTCGACGCCCGGCCCAGAGTGACAGTCGATGCACCTCACGGACTTGGCGTGGTGCGCCGAGGCGAGATCGGTGACCGCGCTGGTCTCCCGGCCGAAGAAGGTCGTCTCGGGCTGCGTGTGGCACGAGGCGCAAAAGGGATCCCGCTGCTCCTGCGTTGCCGCAAAGGTGAAACCACCCGCGGTCAATAGGATAGCCGCTGCGAAGGCGATCGCCAACACGATGACAAGGCGCGGGATTTTGCGGCGCGGTTCGGGTTTAGCCTGCAGAGCAGGTCTGGGGCGAGAACCAGTGGTGGGCACAGGGCACCTCACAGATGACGGCATGGTTTTGTGATGGAATGCACGCTGAGTGAGATGTTACCACCGGCACTGTCGGATCGCAAGCGCGCGCAGGACTTGCACAGGGCGAAGTCATGTTTGCCGGCCGCCTGGGCGGGTCCGGCACAGTTGGAGCAGGTCTGGCGCGGCCACTGGACCATCAAGAATCGCCTGCACTCCGTGCGGGACGAGACCTTCGGTGAAGATCGGTGTCAAGTACATACCGGCACCGCTGCCCAGGCCCTGGCGGCCATTCGCAACGCCGTCGTCTCCACCCTGCGCTTCCACGGTTGGAGCAATCTCGCCGCCGCCACCCGCTGCTACGCAGCCCATCCGCAACGTGCTCTGCGACTGTTGGGGGCTATTGCACTATGAAATCACCCTGGTTTCCAATTGTCGCCTGACACACTTGAAATCAGTGTCCTGAGCGGATAGGATGTGCTGCGCGGCGACAAACGACACGAGCAGTGGAGGGATCATGACAGAGCATCAGTTTTTCACCGACCTCCCTAAGGGCTGGGAGGCTTATCAGCAGCTGCTGATCGACGCCATCCGTCCGCTAACCGCGGAGCAGTTGGCATTGCGGGTTGGGCACGATTTGCGCCCGGCCGGTATGATCGCAGCCCACATCGTTGGGGCACGCGTGCGCTGGCTCCGGCGGGTGCTCGGAGAAGGTAACGAGGACCTGGAGCGTTGGGCGCGCTGGGACCGCCAAGGATCGCTTATCCCCAGCGGGGAAGAACTGTCGCAGGCGCTTGAGGCAAGCTGGCAGCCACTGAAGGCTGGGCTGGAGCGTTGGAAGCCCGGCGATTACGAGCACACGTTCACACTCGAGGAGGACGGCCAGACGGAAAGTCTCACCCGGGGATGGGTTGTCTGGCACCTGATAGAGCATGACTTGCACCACGGTGGCGAGCTCTCACTGCTGCTCGGCTCGCACGGATTGCGGGGCGTCGAGCTCCCTTGACTACGGAAGGCGCGCAGATGCAACATACTAAACCCGACGGCTACCTCGCCGTTCCCCCCACCGGCAAAGGCAACGGCGTGTTGGTCCTCCACGCCTGGTGGGGGCTGAACGACACGATGAAGGCTTTCTGCACGCGACTGGCCGAATCCGGTTTCGTCGCCTTCGCCCCAGACCTCTATCATGGCAAGGTCGCAGACAACATTGCCGGCGCCGAAACCCTCAGCGGATGCGCTGGATGCAAACTCAGACCAGGCCAGGGCCGACATCGCAGATGCAACAATGTTCCTCGACGAACATACCGGCCAGGCCGACCGCGGCCTGGCGGTGATTGGCTTCTCGCTGGGCGCCTATTACGCGCTGGATCTCTCGGTCGACCGCTCCCGAGCACATCCGATCCGTCGTCATCTTTTACGGGACCGGGCCAGGTGATTACAGCAGCTCGAAAGCAGCCTACCTCGGTCACTTCGCAGAGACGGATGAGTTTGAGCCGCAATCCGACGTCGACAACCTGGAGGAATCCCTGAGGCGTGCTGGCCGCCCGGTGACTTTCTATCGTTACAGCGGCACGGGACACTGGTTCTTTGAACCTGACCGCTCGCAGGCATACAACCCGGCGGCAGCGAGCCTGGCGTGGGATCGAACCCTGGCCTTCCTGAGGCGTTCTTCCCCCTTGTGAGCCCAACCCATGCGCGGCCAGAATTGATGCTGATGTTGAAGCGGAGGCCAAGGTGCCTTTCGCTGCAGCGCGTAGGCTTCAAGCGCTGTGGCCTGGGATATGAAACCCGCGCTTGGCGAATTGATCGAGAATTTCCTGGGGCGCGGCGTCCCATTGACCCGTTTTCCTGGAGATGTGTTCGGTCCAACTGTAGCTCGAATAGGTGTGCGTCTCCCGGCGCCCGTCTTCGAGCGGGATCTTGGCGCGCTGCCCCCGGTAGTAATCTTGCGCCAGGTAGCCTTCGTCCATGGTCCGCATGGCGTCCTCGATCGCCGCATCGTCAGGGTCCGGGTAGGCGTCCTCGAACAAGGTGAACGCCAGCGGGTAGCGCGGCCGCGGGGGGCGTTCCTCAGCCGGGTAACCCATCGCCAGTTGCACCAACGGAAAGACGCGCGGGGGCAGCTTGTACTCGGCTGCGATCTTGTCTGCGATGTAGGGCGCCCCGCCGAGGAAGCAGCTCCCCAGCCCCAGGCTTTCCGCAGCGATCACCAAGTTTTCGCCTACCAGCGCGGCATCCTGCATCCCGAACATCAGCACAGACAGGTCGTTGGAGACCATGGACCAGCCCCGCCGCGCCATGATCAGCTCGTGCCGGTGCGAATCAACGCAGATCGTAAAGAGCAGCGGCGCGTGAAATGGATTGCGACCCGCATGGCGTTTCAGCAGCAGGCTGCAAAGCTGATAGGCGAAGGGGGCCTGCTGGCCGGCCCGCACGATGGTCTCCACTACCTCATCAGGCGGTTGCTCGGCCCGGTACTTGCGGATGGACTTGCGGTTAAGAAGCGTGTCAATCACCGGATTGGTCAGCATCGGATCCTCCTCGGTTATGAACCCGTTATAAGTCCAAACTGCTCGAACGTCAAGCGGTTGCCGCGCTGATCAGCAATTCTGAATTTGGCATGGCTCCAAGCCGGTGAAGTCAAGGTCGGAGGTAGCCGGGGGCTGCCTGCGTGCGGGTGGACAGCCGCGGTGGCAGATTGAGGGCCGGAAAGAGGCGGGTCGGGCGGCCGGGAGTGGAGCTGGCGGCACTGGGCGCTGGCGCTGGACAGGCGACAGCCTCCGACCGGGGCCGGGATCAATGGGCGGTCAGGCCCACCGGGCATTAGGCGGGGGCGGCGGACCCAACTCCAGTTGGCGATACATGAAGCTCAGCAGGTGCTGGAAGCTGCGCCAGTACAGGTAGGTCGTCAAGCCCCGCAGGTCATCGAAGAACTTGCGCCGGGTGCGCAGCTTCTGGCGGATGGCCTGGTACATCAAGCAGGCCAGGTCGAGGGCCGTGTGGAAGAGGAAGGCCAGCAGCAGCAGGCTCAGCAGCACGGCGGAGAGGTGCTGGTCGCCATGCCCGTAGTTGTGCTCGAAATGGTAGCCGCGCTGCTTGAGCACGTTGATGCCCTCGTTCTCCACCTTCCAGCGGCTGCGCCCATCCTGGGCCACGGCCTCGACCGTCGTTTCGTCCAAAGCATGGTCGGTGAGCCAGGCGTTGTGATACAGCTGCTCACCGCTCTCCTGGTTGATCAGCCGCAGCTCACACCAGTTGACCTTGAGCGCGTCCGGCCCCTCGCGGATCGGCAACTCACTCGCCCAGCGATACTGCCAGACCTCATGATGGCGACCGTTCCAGCGCCGGATGCGCTTGCTTCCCACGGCCCCCTCGACCCGCTCCAGCAGCTGCAGCTCCTCGTAGAGCGCCGGGTGCGAGTCGGGCTTGCAGGTGAGGATGAAGTGCAGCTGGTGATCCAACAGTAACTGACAGACCGGCTGGTGCGCATGCAGATCGTCGGTCAAGACGGTCGCACTCCAGGGCGCAAAGCGCCCGGCATGCTGCTTCACCCAGCGCTTGATGGCCTGCTGCTCGCAGTCCTGTTTCTCTGCCCCGTCCTGCGGCGTGATGAACTCCGGCGGCAGACAGACCACGTGCGGCTGTGCGGGCGCGCCCACCACTGCCAGCAACACTTGATGCGCATAATAGGTCCGTCCGTCGCGCACCGTCACCCGGCAGTTGTCACAGTGCACCTTCTGCGACGCAAAGTACTGCGTGCCGTCCAGCGACACCAACTGAGTACCAGTCGCACCGTGATAGTCCCGCAGCGCCCCACGCCGGGCCAGCAGTTCGTAGCTCGCCCAAAAGGGTTCGCCCAGCAGGACCGGATCGACTGGATCGAGCAGGTTGCGAGTCTGCCCATCGCTGGGAATCTCCGCCACCCCAAACAGGCTCTTGGCGTTATTGCGCCCGTGGTTCTCCTGCATGTTCGTTTGGTAGGCCAGAAAGGAGGGCTCCTGCATGAAGAACACCGAGAAAGCCGCTAGCCCGGCATCCGCAATCGCATAGTGCCCGTTCTCACCCCGCCGATGCTCCGGAATCCGTTCCAGACTGGCCCGCAAAAACCGCAGCAACTCGCTGAACTTCACCTGTTTCCCACCCATGCCTCGCCCCACCTCACGCCGGATTCGCTGGCTCACCTCCCAGTCTACCACTCCCCGCCATATTTAGAATTGCTGCGCGCTGATGGCCCGCAGCCTGTCGTCACGCCTGTTGACGTAAGCCCTCCGCCTTTGTGCAAAGACATTTGCCCGTCCGCGCGGCGGCCATCGCTGAGGAAAATGACATGCACGCACGTACAGTGCTATAATGCCCACGGTCGCTTACATAATCACAGGGCCGCGGGCCCCGTCCGCTTCAAAGGGGTACGATCATGACTATCGGATCAATTCTGCTCATCCTCGGGTTGATGGTGCTGGTGATGCTGGCGTTGCTCGTCTTGTCGGGCATCCGCTTCATCCCCAACAACCGCGTTGGCATCGTCGAGAAACGCTTCGGCGCCAAATCCATCGAGACCGGCCTTATCGCGCTCAAGGGAGAGGCCGGCTTCCAGCCCAAGCTGCTGCGCGGCGGCCTGCACTACCGGATGCCGATCCAGTATCGTCGTCCACCGTTCGCCCCTGGTGACCATCACCCAGGGCAAGATCGGCTACGTCTTTGCGCGCGACGGGCATCCGCTGGAGCCGATGCAGGTGCTGGCTTCGAACGTCACCGCCAATGACTTTCAGGATGTAGCCGCGTTCCTGCAAGACGGCGGCCAGCGCGGACCCCAGCGTCAAATCCTGCGCGAGGGCACCTACGCCATCAACCTGGCGCAGTTTATCGTCATCACCGAGGAAAAGGTCTACTACCTGCCGCTCAACCGCGCCGAAGAAGGGGTCATCCAGAATATGGCCAAGGTGATCGGCGAGCGTGACGGCTTTCGGCCGGTGGTGCTCAAGGATCAGGACGACAAGACCGGCATTGTGACGGTCCACGACGGACCCTCGTTGTCGCCGGGCGAGATCATCGCGCCCATCGTGGGCGGCGACCCAACCAACGTGGAGACGTACCACAACAACTTTCAGGCGCCCGACCGGTTCCTGAAGGCCGGCGGCCTGCGAGGGCGCCAGTTGCAGGTCCTGGTCGAAGGCACCTACTATCTCAACCGGCTGTTTGCCACGGTGGAGATGATCCCCAAGACCATCATCGAAATCGGGACCGTCGGCGTGGTGGTCTTCTACACCGGCGAGGCCGGCCGTGACCTGTCGGGCGACGACTATCGGCATGGTGAGCTGGTGGAGACGAGGCCATCGCGGCGTGTGGGACGTGCCGCTCATGCCGGGCAAGTACGCGTTCAACACCTACGCCGGCAAGGTCGTGCCGGTCCCCACGACCAACGTCATCCTGAAGTGGATCCGGGGCCAGGTCGGCTCGCACCACTTCGACGAGAACCTGGCGGAGATCTCGTTGATCACCAAGGACGCCTTCGAGCCATCGCTGCCGCTGTCGGTGGTCATGCACATCGACTACCGCAAGGCTCCCCTGGTGGTCCAGCGCTTCGGCGACGTGAAACGGCTGGTCGAGCAGACCCTCGACCCCATGGTGTCGGCCTACTTCAAGAACATCGGCCAGACGCGCACGCTGATCCAGCTCATCCAGGAGCGCGGCAACATCCAGCAGATTTCGAGCCAGGAGATGAAGGAAAGGTTCACGCACTATAACCTGGAGCTGGAAGAGGTGCTGATCGGCACGCCGGTCGCGATGGCCGAGCGACAAGCAGTTCGAGATGATCCTGAACCAGTTGCGCTCCCGGCAGATCGCCGTCGAGCAGATCGAGACCTATGGACGGCAGCAGATGGCGGCAGGGAAGGAACGGGAGCTGCGCGAGGCCCAGGCGCGCGCCGAGCAGCAGCGCAACATCACCGAATCGGAGCTGAGCATCACGGTGCAGAGCAACCAGGGCAAGGCCGAATACGCCCGGGCGCTGCAGCAGGCGGCGCAGATCCGCGCCCTGGCCGAGGCTGAGGCCGAAAAGACCGCCCGCGTCGGCATCGGCCAGGCCATCGCCATCGAGGAACAGGTGGCGGCCTATGGTGGCCCGCAGTTCCAGGTCACGCAGCAGGTGATGAACCGCTTTGCCGAGGCGGTGCAGCAGTCGAGAGTGGACGTGGTGCCGCGCGTGGTGATTGGCGGCGCCGGGGGCACTGCGACCAGCAGCGGCGTGATGGAAGGGCTGTTGACGCTCCTGCTATCCGACAAGCTGGGCCTGGAAGTGAGCGACGCTCGGGCAGCGAGAACCGAACCCGCAAGCGGACCAGTTGCGGGCTCAGATCCGCGAGGGGCTCAAGGAGAGCCGGCAGGGCACACCCGGGCCGATGCCGCCCGCCCCGGCACCGGCTGGTCCGTCGGAGGGGAAGCCGGCCTAGCTCGACTCCCACCAAGGGGTAAAGCCCAAACTCGAAAATCACAGTTTGGGCTTTACTGTGACGAGGTCGTGGGGACCAAGATCCAAGCGGTAAGGGCGACGCGGTGCGGGGGAGTCAGCGAAGAGCCGGCTCCCCCATCCGCTATCAAGGGCTACTTGTGGATCACGATGCTGCCGACGGTGATAGCTTGCGGATTGGCGCCGTCCATGTCATCAGAGCGACCGAGGACGTTGTCATACGCCACGCCGGCGGCGTCCCAGATCTTGATCCGGAACTTGTCCACGTCGCCCCCGCCGTTGATCTGGCCGTCGGTAGCCGTGAGCAGGAAACTGTAGCTCCCGGCACCGTTGACCGTGCCCGTGCCCTTGTACTGCGCCTTCGGTCCGGCTACAACCAGCCATTCGTACGCCGTGGCATCGAACCTGAAGTCAGCCACGCTGAACACAAACTGCGTCTGCCCCTCTGGGAGCTGCGCTCCCTTCCGATACTTCGAGACGAAGGCGAAGCGCGCCGGCCCGGTGAGCCTCGGATCCGCCGTGTAGGCGCCGGCCGGCGAGTCGAGGTGACCCGCGCCGGTCACGAACCCGGCGCTCGGATCGTATACCACGATCATGACCGTCTCGGTGTCCGAACCGAGGTCGTCGTCCGCGACCGTCACCTGGATGCTGTAGATGCCGGGTGCGGCGTAGGTCTTGCTCGCCGTGCACGCGCCGGCCGCTATTGTCCCGGCAGTCGTCGTCCCATCGTCCCACGCGATCTCACAACTCAAGGCGTCGTTCACACCCGCGTCCGTGAGGGTCGCCGAGACGTTGACAAGATCGGTCAGCGGGAAGAGTGTATTCTCCGACGGTCCGGTGATGGTCAGCATCGGGTTCTGGTTGTTGACCGTCACCGTTGTCGACTGGCTGACAGTGGCACCGTCGTCGTCGGACAACCCGACGCTGATCATCTTGGTGTCGGACGCGGTCCCGGTCGGGTCGTCATCCGCGTAGGTGTGGGCCACGCTGAAGGAAGTGGAACCGGCGGGCGGGCTGAGTGTTTCGGCCGCGCTGCCGTCGCCCCAGTCGATCTCGACCGAGAACGAGTCGGCACTGCTCGCATCGCTGATGTCGCCGGTCAGCGTCACGCTGCCGCCCTCGTCCACCGCGCTGATGTCGGTTGCCAGGTTGCTGAGGGTCGGGGCAACGTTGCTGACACTGACCGTTGTCGTCGTGGCGGCCATCCGGCCCGCCATGTCCTTCGCACGCACGCCGACGGTCTGCTCGACCGGCCCGTCGAGAGCCGCGGCAGAGAAGGTGGGCTGCTCATCCGTCGTCTCGTACTCTCCGTCGTTGTTCACGTCCCAGTCAAGGTCAACCGCCCCGCCGCCGGCATCGGACGCCTCCGCCTGCAGCACGACCGATCCACCCTCGTCCACCGTTAGCGGCGCTGGCGCGGTGAGCTGCGGATCGTGCAGATCGGCCTTGAGTTGATAGACAAAGCTGGCCGTCTGGCCGGTACTGTCTTGCGCGGTGAAGTTGAAGTGATAGATGCCGTCCGCGGCCAACGCGTACGTCCAGGTCGCCGTCTTGTTGTTGTTGCTGAGCAACGGCCCGCTGCAGACGGCGCCGGCCGGGCAGGCCTCGGCCCCATTGACTGTCGAGGTCGCCCCGTGCAGCGTAGCCGTCGCATTTGCATCGGCGTTCGCCGTCACCTTCAACACGACCTTGTCCTCACACGTGCCTGTACCGTTGGGGCCCGTGCAGCTCTTGATGAACCAGCCATTGACGGTGGCGAAGCTGGTGAGCGGGTCCACGGTCAGCGACGTCTGGAACTGTGGCGGGTTGGCCGGCAGCTGTACTGCGAGATCGGGAGCCATGTAGTGTAGTATGCGCTCCTCGTAGATCTGGTGCGCTCGGGCAGTTGGATGCAGTGTGCCCTTGGTGTCCTTCCTAGACGACGGCCCCTGCATCGGGGCCGATTCGTCAGCTCTGCGGATCCAGTTGTCGGTCGCGCAGTAGCCGTGGCCTTTGCCGTCCGGACCCGTGATGATTGGGACGGGCCGGGTCGGATCGTCCAGGTACCTCGCCATACCGTCCACATAGGTCCACCCGTACATGTCGGCCCGGTATTTCAGCGTGTCGTTTAGTGCCTTCAGGCCGAAGGTCATCGTCTCCTCGGCTTCCCACGACTCCATTGCCGCAAAGGGGTTCGGCCAAAGGATATCGTCCAGCATCCGGCAGTAGTTGCCGTTGTCATCGCGCGACCAATCCGGATATTCGGTGGCATAAATGTGCAGGGGCTTCACGTTCACGCCATTGACGGTCAAACCATCCAGAGCCTCGCTCAGCAGGCCGTAAGACCCCGGCAGTGTGATGTCAGGGCTGCCGAGTGCGGTGCCCAACGCGCGCCTGATAAGCGTCTTGATGGTCCAGCCGCCATTGCCCGGAGATTCGAACATGTTGGCATTGGCCCAGCAGTCCCAGGTAACGACGCATGCCATCGCGATCTCCCCGAAGAAGACGTCGTTGCCTCCGGCAGACATGATGAGGGCATCAGGCGTTCGGGGCGTCCGGCTATCCGGGGGCGTCAGCGCCGTCTCGAGCTGATCGATTTGCGAGGGCAGGTAAGGCTCATACGATTCAACATCGAAGTTGTCCGGGGGATAGGGGTAGTTGTCCGGCACTTCCTGGCCTCGATAGCGGCCCAGTATGCCGGTCCCCCTGGCCTTATGCTCGTCGGGCTCCAGGAAATAGAAGGGCGGGACCCAGTCCCATCCGATCGGGTCCCATACCGGCCTGCCGACGGTCGCTCCTGAACAGGCGAAGGAAAGGAACGTCACCGAGGTGTGCGGGTCGCTTCTCTCGATCTCCAGGGCAGCCTTGGCCGGTCCTGCGATCGCCGAGCGATGGCAGCGTGCGTCCTGCCACTTGACCGTCGTGGGCGGGTAGGCTTGATTGGGGATGTCCGGGTTTCCTTCACCCGACGCATAGGAGTCGCCGATCGAGACGATCAGGTAGTCCTTGATGTACACGGGCTGCTCGTACGCCTCCCGGTCGTCGTCAGGCCAGACCTTTTCCCCGGTGGGGTCGTAAATGGTCATCTCCACTTTGTAGTTGCCCTGCGCCGGTAGGCTTATCTCGAACCGGCAGCGATAGTCGTTAACGGGACCCGCGTAGTCATACACCAGGCCGCCTTGCCCGTGAATGTGCCACACGTAGATGTCGGATGAGGTCCCGGCCGCTTCGTCTGCGCCGGTGCGGCAGCCGTCGAGGACGATCGGCCAGACGTTGGGGTAGATGTGGGTGGGCTCGTAGGTGTTCGGGAATTGCGGATCGTTGCTATCCCGCCAGTGGTAGTCGATCATGTGGTCGTAAGGGTCAACGTCAAGCCCGAACCGGGCCGGCACGCTCCAGTCGAAGCCGTTGGCCGGCGCCACATAGGGTTCCTCCTCGCCCTCGCCTCCTCCGATGGGAGGCGGGTCGATGGGATCTCTGGGCATCGCGAAGACGGGCAGTGTGCTCATCGCCGCGAGCATGCCGATGACGACGAACAGCGCCGCGAGGTGCGCCGGTCGCCGGAAGGCGCCGAATGGCGAGGGTCTACGTTTCTGGGTGAACATCTGAATCCTCCCGGGCCGAAAGCCCGAATTGAGAGTTGGCGCGCCTCTGCAGCAAGGCCCGCCGGGCGGAAATGCTCAAGCTAGTTACAGCGAAGCCAGATAGCCCGCCAGCTCTTGTGGTGCAGACAAGAACGGCGAATGGCTGGTGTTCATCGAGATGACCTCTTCGCAGGGCATGGCCCCGACCATCGCCCTCTGCGCCCGGGGCGTCACTGCGTTGTCACCGAGCGTATGGATATACACACGCGGCACCCGGCCGAAATTTCGCTCGCTCAGGTCCAGCGGCGTGGCGAGAGGTGCGATCGGCTCGGGCATCAGCAGGGCGGCAGCCAGGGCGACGTCCTCGTCCGAGCAGCCGGCGTACATCGCATCCCGGCAAGCTGTCTCCTTCACCGTGATGGTGCCCTGCGCTTCGTTCACGATGAGGTTCGGGAGAAGCAGTGACCCCGTGTCGTTCATGGCCGTGGGGAGCATGGGCTGGCCGCCGGGAAGCAGGAACGCGGCAAGGTAGACCAGCTTCTCGATCCTGGCCGGCCGCTGTTCGGCGGTCTGCGAGATGACGATGCCTCCCCGGCTGTGCCCGACCAGAATGACCCGCCCGGGCTGTTCGTCGATGGCTGCACAGACGCGATCGACGTAGCTTTGCAGCGAGACGTCGCGCAAGGGCGTCCGGTCTCGTCCGAAGCCGGGTAGGTCAACCGCGATGGCCGTGTGCCCCGCTTTCTCGAGCAGGGGCAGGATTTTGTACCAGCACCACGCTCCGTGCCAGGCCCCATGCACCAGAATATACGTACTCATGTTCGCCTCCTTTGTTTGTGAACCGACTTGGTGCGGCGTCTCCGCTTGGTTTTTGTCGTCGATTCCGGTATACGCCCAGGCCGTTAAGTCATCGTTGAATGTCCGTCAAATCAGCGCTAACTATCGTTACGATTTTGCAAGAAAGGGGCTAGACAATGTGCGGAATTTGTGCTAGAATTGTTTCATTCAGGCCCTGAGCGAAATGGACCTGAACACCGCGGCTGCCTATGTCTACCGTTTGGGCCGCGACCGCCTCTGACGTGCCTGCGGCAGGTTCCCGACTGTCACTCCTCGGCCGCTTCAATCTGCAACATGATGGCCGGGTGATCCGCCTGCGCACGCGCAAAGAGGAAGGCCTGCTCGCTTACCTGGTCCTCCACCCCGGCAGCCACCCGCGCGAGGTCCTCGCCGAACTCTACTGGGGCGATACGCCGGAAGAGCAAGCCAAAGGCTCGCTGCGCGCGGCGCTGGCCGACCTGCGGGCCGTCCTGGGCCCCGAGGCGCTGTTCAGCGACCGCGTGGCCGTGCAGTTCAGCCCCCCGCCGGGGTTCCGCGTCGATGTCCTGGAGTTCCGCGCCCAGGCCACGCGCTCTCTCGGCGATGCGGCGGCCGATCCTGCACTCTTCGACCCCAGCCTTTACGGCGGCGAATTGCTGGCCGGCCACTACGACGACTGGGTGCTGGCCGAGCGCGAGCGGCTGCGCCAGCTCTACCTGGACGCCCTGCTGCACCGGGTCGGGCGCCTGCGCGACCTGGTGCGTTATAGCGAGGCCATCGCAGCCGCTCAGCAGGTGTTGGCGGCAGATCTGGCCGAGGAGCGGGCGCACCAGCACCTCATGGTTCTCTATGCGATCACCGGCAACCGGTCCGCCGCGCTGCGCCAGCTCGAGGTCTGCCGCCGCAGCCTGAAAGAGGCGCTCGATGTGGAGCCGTCGGCCGAGACCCTGGCGCTCCTCGACTCGATTTCTTGGCCTGCACAGGAAGGCGCTGCGGCAGCGCCAGCCCCGAGTCGCGTGGCCATCGCATCCCCCGCAGTTGCGGCGCCGACGGCCGAGGCCGAGCTCACTAACTTACCCACGCCGCTGACCAGCTTTGTCGGCCGGGCGCAGGAGCTGGCGGCCCTCTGCGCCCTCCTGCAGGACAGCGGTTCGTCCCCCGGAGGGCGCCGGCTGGTGACCCTGACCGGCGCAGGCGGCAGCGGCAAGACACGCCTCGCGATCCAGGTGGCCAGGCTCCTGGCCCCAAAGAACCGTCACGGCGCCTGGTGGGTCGATCTGAGTTCCTTGCGGGATCCCGCGCTTTTGCCCGACTCGGCTCTGCGTGCACTGGGGATGACGCCAGCGCCGGGCCAGCCGGCCATGCAGGCGCTGATCAGCTTTCTACGCGAGCGCAGCCTGCTGCTGTTGCTGGACAACTGCGAGCACCTGCTGGAGGCGTGCGCTCACCTGGTGGCAGCCATCCTGCAGGCCTGCCCGGCGGTGTGTGTATTGGCGACCAGCCGCGAGCCGCTGGGCGTTCCGGGGGAGCAGCTATGGCCGGTGCCGACCTTCGCCGTCCCGGCCCCCGATGAAGACCTGGATGCGGAATGCCTGCTCGGTTACGATGCGGTGCGGCTGTTCATAGATCGGGCCAGGATGCACCGGCCGGCGTTCGAGCTGACGGGTGACAACGCGGCCCAGGTGGCTGAGATCTGCCGGCGTCTCGACGGCATCCCCCTGGCGATCGAGCTGGCCGCAGCCCGCGTGCGGACGATGGACCTTCGCGACATCCTTACCCGGCTGGAGAACCGGCTGCGGCTGCTGGCGTCCAGCAGCGCATTGGCTCCGCCGCGCCAGCAGACTCTGCGGGCGTCCATCGACTGGAGTTATAACCTACTCTCGCCGGCCGAATGCCTGCTGCTGCAGCACCTGGCGGTCTTTGTCGGGGGGTGCACCCTCGCAGCGGCAGAGGCCGTATGCACGGATTGCGGTCTGGCCGAGGAGGAGGTCCTCGATTTACTCGTCCGGCTGGTCGACCGCTCGCTGGTCGTCGCCGAAGGGGGTCGCTATAGCCTCCTGGAGACAATCCGCGAGTATGCGCTCGAGCGGCTGATCGACACGGGCGCCGCGGAGGCGCTGCGCGAGCGCCACGCCGCGTACTTCGCCGGGATACTCGCCGAGCAGTTCGACGCGATCCGGAGCCTTGAACAGCACCAGGCGATCGTCGGAATCGCCGCGGAGATCGACAACGTGCGGGCCGCCTGGGCCTGGGCCGCGGCAGCCCGCCGTTGTGATCTTCTCTCACGCTCGGTCAACGGCCTGACGTGGTACTACGAGGTGCACGCGGGATTCCACGAAGGCGAAGTGGTGTTCGGGCGGGCGCTCGAGGCTCTGGGGGACGGCCCGGACGCGGACCCTTACCTGTTGGCCAGGCTGCACGTCTTCCATGGCAATTTCCTGGACCGCCAGGGTAAGCTGAGGGAAGCGCGCCCGGAACTGGAGCGGGGCTGCGCAGCGCTCCGCCACGCGGCCGCGCCGTTTGACCTGGCGACCGCACTCACGTTTCTGGGGAGGAACGCCTGGGAGCAGGGCGATTATGCTCGCGCTCACGATTTGCTAGAGGAAAGCCTGGCGATCTCCCAGGGGGCGAGCGTGGAGATGACAACGGCGTTGTCCCTGTTCTTCCTGGCACTGGTCGAGCACGCCATGGACAACGAACCCCAGGCGGACAGACGCTTTCGGGAAGCGTTGGCCGCCAGTCGCCTCCTCGGCGACCCGCGAATTATCTCCGTCACCCTGGTCCACTGGGCGCCGACACTCCTGGCATTGGGCCGGGTTGCCGAAGCCAGGGAGCGGCTGCAGGAAGCGCTGCCGATCGCGCGCGAGACCCAGGACCGGTGGCTGATTGGCGTGGCGCTGTTGCACCTGGGCACAGTCGTGCTGGCCCAGGGTGACCCGGCCGGCGCCAGGACAGCACTGCTGGAAGCCGTGGCGCTGACCCGAGAGGCCGGCGGCAGCTGGTACAGGGCGTGGAGTGAGGCGAGCCTGGGGGATGTCTATCTCGCAGAGGGGAACGTAGGGCAGGCGGAGCTTCAGTACCGCTCGGCACTGAAGCTCGCCGTGGAGGCCGACGCTATCTCCCTGGCACTGGGTGCGTTGGCCGGCTTTGCCGAGCTCCGGGCGCTGGCCGGGGATCGGGAGGGAGCTCTGGAGTTGGCCCGGCAGGTGTCGCTCCACCCGGCGAGCGCCGGCATTGCCCGCGCTCGAGCTGCAGATATCCTCCGCCGGCTGG
This sequence comes from uncultured Chloroflexia bacterium, assembly GCA_963774265.1. Classification (GTDB taxonomy): domain Bacteria; phylum Chloroflexota; class Anaerolineae; order CG2-30-64-16; family CG2-30-64-16; genus JALOOB01. The sequence continues at coordinate 437,653 of CAVZDU010000003.1, forward strand.
ATCCAGATAGCGAAAACCAGCCGGCCGTTCCTGCTGCCGACACTTTCGAGGAAGTGGTACATGGCATCCTCGCAGCCGGAGCTTCCACCGGCCAGACCGTCAGCCTGAGCTAAGATACTGCAGTGCCGCTTGCCGGCCGGCGCTCGCGTCAATTGTATGACGGCAGCGGCCGGTTGGGCGAAGTGTACTCAGGCAGGATGACCGGCAGCGCAGCCAACCTCTTCTCCAGGAGACGCACCCGGTCCTCGAGCCGTGCCGCCCGCTCGAGCGACTCGGTCGCGGCGATCATGGCGGGATTGGGCGCCGTCTGGTTGGTGGGGCGCGCCGGCACGCCGACCGCCGTGCACCCTGCGGGCACGTCGTGGAGCACCACCGCACCCGCGCCCACCCGCGCGCCGTCGCCCACGGTGATCGAACCCAACACGAGGGCCTGTGTGCCCAGAACCACCCGGCTGCCGATAGTCGGATGGCGCTTGCCATGTGCCAGGCTGGTCCCGCCCAGCACCACGCCCTGGTAGATCAACACGTCATCGCCGATTTCTGCGGTCTCGCCGACGACCACCCCCATGCCGTGGTCGATAAAGACCCGTCGCCCGATGGTCGCTCCCGGGTGAATCTCGATGCCGGTCAGCGCCCGCGCGAACTGCGAGATCATGCGGCTGAGGAACAAGCGGCGGCGACGCCACAGGGCGTTGGCCACGCGATACAGCCAGATGGCGTGCAGGCCGGGGTACAGGCAGATGACTTCCCAGACGGACCTGGCAGCAGGGTCTCTGGCCAGGACGCTCTGGATATCTTCTTTGATCAGGTCGCGACTTCTTCGGCACCATGCCAGGACTTTCATGTCACATCCTCTCCGCTCTGGTTGATGAACTGAGTTGATCTTGCATTTCCTTCCAACTGCAATCCTGAGACCGTTATACGACCCTACCGCAAAGCTGTCGTCGAATGTCCGTCAAACCACCGCGAAAAATCGTTACGGTGCCGCAAAACCGGGGTGGACGGCGTCCCAGATTCGTGCTTGGGTGGCTTAGGGTGGTCACATGGCGGAAAAGAAAAGGTTGCCATCCCGCGACTGCGAGATGGCAACCCGGACCACCTGGTGCTGACATCGCCCGCCGGTCTGCGCCGGCCGCGGCCTTAGTGCACGCTATACTGCGTCAGCGAGCCCTTCACAAACGTGTTGTTCTTCACCAGGTACACCTTGCACACCGCACCGGCCGGAACCTGCGTCAGGTACGCGGTCATCGTCGCGTGCGGGATGGTCCCGTTGCTCGACGAGTAGACCCAGTTCACGATGTCGTCGCGCTGGTACGCGTCGGCTGGTCCCGAGGTCTTGCCCGAGAAGTAGCACGCGTTGACCATCGAGTATTCGTAGGCCACCACCGGCGTGGCGCTCACTACGGAGACGTCCACGTCGACCGACGAGCCCGCGGAAGCGGTGCCCAGTAAGGCAGTCGTTCCGGTGGCCGTGCCCACGCTCGCGGTGAGCACCGACCCGAGCACCAGGATCGCCACGACTGCGAAGAATATCGCTCGCTTCACTTCAGTCCTCCTCATTGGCAGATGTTCGAGTTGGCCGCCTCACCATAGCCCAACTTCCACTTCAACGGCGTCGTGCCGGGATCGATGGTATCGGCTTCCCAGATCGCATCGCCGATGCACTTCATGCCGTCCGAATTGACCCACACGCCCATGCCCGTGGTCGTCTGCGATTTCTTCTCGAGAACGCCGTTCAACGCGGGATCGAGATAGTCGGGGCTCTTGGAGCCGGTCGAACCCTCGATGTACCAGGGCGACGAGCAGCCGAAGTCCTTCTCCGAGTCGTGCTCATCGCTGTACTCGCCGTGGTTGACGGTTGTCTTGATGCTAACGTCCATCTTCATGCAATGGTCTTTGAACTTCGAGTAGATGTCGACGTACACCCAGCGGCTGCCGTTCGGGCCTGCCTGGAACGGCGCCAGCGCGTTCTTCAGCGTCGTGTTCATCTTCTGGAAGGCCTGGTCGATCGTGATGAGCGCGGGCGGGAACTGGGCCCAGCGCACCGTGCACGTGAGAATCGTGTCCACGAGCTTAGGGCACAGCTCAGCCAGGTTTGTCGTCGCCGAGGTGGCCGACGGGTATGGATTCGGGTAATTCAGCACTGCAACCACCAGCCCCGGCCGCTGCGACGCCATGACGCGCGTCTGCTGCAGGATGGTGGTGTAGTTGTTCTGCAGGTTGGTCCACAGCCCCGAATTGCCCAGCACTCCGGCCGCGCACGAGTTCGCGCCGCTGAAGTCGTGGTCCTTAGCCTTGTCGAAGCAGTCCTTGATCAGGTTGACAATCGTGCTGTTCTGCTCGCCCAGCTGCAGGGTGAGCAGGTCGGGACGCATGTTGTAGGCGCTGGACAGCCCGCCGCCCGTGATGTATGCGGACGAGGTCTGGCCGTTCTTGCCCTGGTTGTAGACCGCCCAACCGGGCGAATTCAAGTGATCGGCGAGCAGCTTTTCCGGGTAACGGCTCGAGTCGTCGTTCAGGTCGTGCCCGGCGGGAATGTCGTCGCCGCTCGCGACGTAGATCCTGGGGCCGGCCGCGGCTTCGGCAGCCGGCGCAGGCAGCGTTATGGCCGTCCCTGCCGCCAGACTCAGCAGCATGAGGACCGCAACCAGCCCGCCCAATCGTTCCTTAATCCTGTTGATGTTCCGCATATTTAACACTCCAACTGGTGCGCCAGGAGCAAGGCTGAGGCGGCCGCATCTTGTGGCGCCGCTTCTTCCGCCTTGCCGTACGGGCGAGAAACCTGCCCCGGCAGTTGCGCCGGGGCAGGTTTGCTCGCCATGTCAGGGCGGGGAGCATGATCCTGCCCCCGCCCTGGGTAGGGTTACGGAACGATGTTGCTCGTATAGGTCGCCGTGTTGTTGCTGGTCGTGAACTCTGCGACCAACGCACCACTCAGCGTGCCGTCGATATACCCGAAGATCGTGCCGCCGGACGCGCCTGCGGTCGCTGACATGTTGAAGACGGCGCCCGCGCCTGCGGCCAGGTTGCCGGTGCACTTCTGCCACTCGGCGCCCGGGACACTCACTACGCTCGTGCATGTCCAGCCGCTCGGCGCCGTCACGTTCACTGGTCCCAGGAAGTCGTAGAGCATGATCAGATCGACGGTGACGTGATCGCCTGACCCGTTGACCGTGGTCAGGTCACCCACGTTGACCAACTGGCCGGTGAACGTCTCAGTCGTGCCCGTCTTCACCGGGTCCGGCGTGCCGAGCATCTGCGCGGCCACCAGGTCGATGCAGTTGGGCGAACAGAGAGCGCCGGTCACGGTCGTCGTCTCCGACTTGTAGTTGTTGAGCTCGTCCGCCTCGACGAATTTGTCGGTCGGGTCGGCGATGGCCACCAGCGTCAGGTCCTGCGGGGCGCCGGTGACTACGGACGTGTTCACGGTGATGACGGTCGAGCCGCCGCCGAGGAACTCGCCGTTGCACGTGATGACGTTGCCCGAAGGCAGCTCGCAGTTGAAGCCGTTGGTGCCGGCCGCGGTCGTGGTGCCCAGCGAGAGGCCGGTCGGCGGCAAGATGATTTTCACCTGGGCCGGATCGCCCACAGTGCCTGCGGTGGCCGTGCCCGCGTTGGTAACAGTGAACACGTACTTCAGCGCGTTGCCCACGTTGACCGGGTCGGGCGTGTCGGCGATCGTGCTTACGATAAGATCGATACCGGTGCCGCCCACGGATGTGCTCGCGATAGCCGGGCCGTTGTTGGCCGGGTTGGTCTCGCCGGTGACGACGTTGACCGATGCCTTGTTTGCGAAGCCGTGCGTCACATCGGCGTTCACCGTGGTCACGATGGTGATCGCCTCGGACTGGCCCTGAGTGAGGCCGCCAGTGCCCGTGCATGTCACGGTCGTGGGCGTGATGGCGCATGGCCAGCTGCTGCCGGTGGTTGCGCCGCTCACCGTCACCGCGGCAGGATTCGGCAGCGTGTCGACCACGGTGATCGTGTCCGTCGTGTCGGCCGTGCCCACATTCGAGACGTTGATGGTGTACGTCAACTGCTGCCCCGGCGTGGCCACGCTGGCGTCCGCGGTCTTGTTGATCATCAGGTCCGGCGCAGGCGGGACGACGGTCGTGATCTTGTGGACGCAGTTGTCCGTCTCGTTCTGCTCGGAAATCGTACGGTTCGGATCGACGCACGCCTCGTTGTCCAGCGTGCCGCCGTTCGCGGTCACGAACACGTGGACCGTGATGGTCACGATGTGCGTGTCGGGCGGCGTCGGGCTTGGCGCGGGCGGATCATAGCCCTCCGGCCCCATGTCGCCGAAGCAGTACACCCGGTTGACCGGGTTCTCCTGCACCTGGCACTGGAAGTTGGTCGCGTTCGCCGGCTCGGTCTTGATGTACAGCGGGATCAGGCCGACCGGCAGGTTGTCGACCACCTCGACTCCGGTTGCGGTCGCGCCGTTGCCATCGGCGTCCTCGTTGTAGACCTTGATGACGTAGTCCGCTTCCTGGTTCTGCGTCGCCTCGGTCGGGCCGTCCTTCGTCACCCTCAGGTTGATCTTCGAGCGAACCGTCGTCGGCCATTGCGACGAGTTGTTCGTCTCGTTGGACTCGGCGATGGCGTTGTCCGGGTCGATGAACGCCTGGTTGGTGATGGTCACGCTGATGTTGCCCGGGTCGAGCGCAATCGACTGGATGTCCGGCGGCGCGAGCACCTTAACGGTGATCACGCGTGTGGTCGGGACGTCGGGCGCCGGGATCAGGTCGAGCGTGCCGTCGAGCGTGCCGCCGGAACAGGTGACACTGCCCCCTGCCTGGCTGCAGCTGAAGGCGCCCGGAATGAGCGGGGTGCTGTCCGCTGCGGAGACGAACGTTGTGCCGGCAGGCAGATCGTCGCGCACCTTGACGTTGAACGCCGGGTCGGTGCCCAAGTTGGTGACGTTCAGGGCGTAGCTGATCAAGCCGCCTGGGACAACCTTTGCCGGGCCGGTCTTGGTGATCTGGAGGTCGATGTAGCCCGCGCCGACCACGACCTTCGTCGGGGCCTGCGACTGGTTGTTCGTCTCATCGCCTTCGGGGATCGTGTTGTTCGGGTCGACGATCGCGGTGTTGACGTAGTTGCCCGGCGCCGATGACGACTTCGCCTTCACGAGGACCGTGCGGGAGGTCGGCGCGCCGCTCGAGGCGATGACCGTACCGCTTAGCGTTGCGCCCGAGCAGTTGATGGTGTTGCCCGCGTCCGCCGTCGTATCGCACACGAAGGCCTGCGGGTCAGGCATGGCCGACTGGTCGACTGCGGACATAAACACGAAGCCTGCGGGCAGCGTGTCGCTGAACTTGACGTTGAAGGCAGGGTCGCTGCCGGTGTTCGCGATCACGATCTTGTAGGTCACCACGCTGCTGGTCGACACGGTGTTGCTCGCCGGGTCATCCTGCGTCTTGGTGATCGTCAGCTCGTTGAACGCGTTCTTGCCGCCGCTGCCAACAGTGCGGACCTGCGTCACGATGATCGAGTTGTTGTTGAACTCGTTGCCTTCGGGGATCGCGCCTTCCGGGTCGACGATCGCCTGGTTCGAGTAGTCGCCGGGCGTGTTCGGCGCGAAGAGGGTCACGTCGATCGTGCGCGACTGCCCCATGGGGGCGACCAGCAGGTCGAGCGTGCCGTCGAGCGTGCCGCCCGTGCAGTCGATGTTCGGGACGGCGAAGGTGCAGTTGAAGGCATCTGGCCCGGGCACCGTGTCGACCGCCGAGATGAAGCGGGAGCCTGCGGGCACGACGTCACGCACGTGAATATTGCGCGCCGGATCGGTCGCGTCGTTGGTGACGGTCAGCGAGTACTTCAGGGTGCCGTTCGTCGCGACCGGCTGGGCCGCGCCCGGGATCGTCTGCGTCTTGACGATGCTCAGCTCGTTGAACGCGCTCAGGAGCGCACCGCCGTTCGTCACGGTGGTGTCCTGGGTCGCCAGGTTGTTCAGCTCGTTCGTCTCCGCGATCGTGTTGTCCGGGTCGACGCGCGCCTCGTTGTGCATGGTGCCGACGTTCGGCTGCGCAAAGACCTTGATCTTGATGGTCGCGAAGTCATCGCCGGGCGCGGGGCCGGAAGCACCCGGCGCGAGGTAGAACTCGCTCTCGGTGCCGAGCAGGTGGCCCCCGACGCAGGTGACGACGCCGCCGGTGGCCGCGCCGTCAGACGCGCAGGTGAACCCGCGGTCGCCCGACACGGAGATGAACCGGGTGCCGGAGGGCAGGGTGTCGACCACCTTGATGCCCGTGACGTCCTGCGTGCCCACGTTGTCGACGGTCAGCACGTACGTCTCGGTGCCGTTCGTGGCGATCGGGTCGAAGCCGCCGGGCACGATCTGCGCGCCGGGCGGGTCGGACGGACTATCTCGCTTGTCGATAACAAGGTCGATGCCGGTCGCCACCGTCGTGCCCTGGGTGAACGTGTTGTTGGTCTCGTCCGCTTCGTAGATCGCATTGTTCGGGTCGACCGTCACCGTGTTCGAGATCACGCCCACGGTGGGCGGCGCGGCGACCATGAACGTGATGTTCCTGATCGACTCCGCCAGGATCGTGCCGCCGCTGCAGGTGACGACGTTGGACGCGTCCACCGCGCACACGAAACCCGCATCGGTGCTGTAGCTGTCGAAAATCAGGCCGGCGGGCAGCGGGTCGCGGACGACGACGCCGGTCGCGTTCTGGATGCCGCTGTTACCCACGACAAAGGTGTAGGTCAGGCCGCCCTGACACACGGGCGTGCCCAACAGCGTCGGTATGCTGCCGCTGCCCGCGAGCTTGCCCTGGGGCGGATTCGCCAGGCGATCCGCCGGCTGGGGCCATGAGGCCGCGCACACCGGATCGGGCGCATCGCTCTTGGTGATCGTCAGGTCGACCGCGGGCTTGACGGTGGTCAGGGCCGTCGCCGTGGCCGACACGCCGACATTCTTGATATTCGCGGTGCCGGTCGCCGTGTTCAGGATCGTCGAGCCGGCCGACGCGATGACCTGGCCCTTGAGGCTGACCGTTAGCGTTCCGCCTGCGTTGAGCGAGCGGATCGAGCACTGCACCTGCGGCGCGTTGACGACACAGCCGCCGGTGGTGCCGACCGTGCCGTTGACGACGGTCTGGCTGGCCGTGATGCTCGCTGCTTCCAGGCCCTGCGTGCCGTCAACCATCACGACGTCGTCGGCGCGGCTCGTCGCGATGTTCTTGATGACGATCGTGTAGCTCAGGATGGCTCCCGGTGTGACCGGGTCCGGCGAGTCGGTCTTGGTGATCGTGATGCCCTGCGGCGCGGGGCCCGTGGTCACCGACGTCGACACGGTCGCCGAGGTGTTGTTGAGCTCATTGCTTTCCGGAATCGTGTTGTTCGGGTCGACCACGGCGGTATTCGCCATGTTGCCCGCCGCTCCGGGCGCGGTCGCGTCAATCGTAATGGTCGCGTTCGAGCCCGCGTTCACCGCGCCGCCGTCACAAGTGACGGTGACCGGCGAGCCGGCCGACGTGCAGGTGAAGAGGCTGGTGCCGTTCGCGCCCACAAAGGCCATGCCCGCGGGCAGCGTGTCGACCACGCGCACGTTCAGTCGCGTTGGCGGCGCCCGTGTTGTTCACGGTCAGGATGTATGACATGGGGCTGCTCAGCACTACGCTGGCGGGGCCGGTCTTGGTGATCGAGAGGTCCGCGAGCGAAGAGCCGCTCGTGTTTTGAACCAGCGTCGACACACTGGCCGTCGTGGTGAAGTTTTGGGCCGATCTCGTGCCGGTAACGGACGCCGTGTTGTTGAGGCTGGTCCCGTTGGCAGCGGTAACAAGGCCGCGGATGGTGATCGTAACGCCAGCGCCGCCGCTCATGCTGCCGATGTTACAGGTAACCTTGAGGCTGCTCTGCGTACAACTGCCTTGGGAACTGGTCAATTGCAGTTGGGGCGGGGTGCCCAATCCCGCGACGCCGTTCACCTGGTCGGTCATGACAACGTTGGTGACCTTGGCGCCACCCGTGTTGACGATCGTGATGGTGTAGGTGATCTGGGCCCCGGAGGCGACCGGGCTGGGATTCGCGGTCTTGGTGACCGTCAATGGGCTGACGGGATCCGCCAGCGCGACCGATACGGGGCTCATACTGGCGAGGACCAGTGCGAGAATCAGCACCGACGCCCACCGCCGGCGGAGGAATTGAGAGAACTCGGGCCACTTCATCCTGTTACTCCCTTTCTATCCTGTCCTGCTTGTTGAGATACACTGAAGCCTGCCTCTATATCTGCTTGACCGACCGCCCCATCGCGGCTCAGGTCATTCAACCGTCTGTCACCGACCGGGCGACAATAAGTGGTGTACTTATGACCTCCTGGTTGTCATTTCGAGGCTGGCAAATTGGCGGGGCGCTGCTGACGCCGGCGTGGGCTCGATACTCGCGATACGTGGCGTCATGCGCGTGAGGCACGTTCTTACGCTTTGTGAACAGTGTGGCGAATCATCGTGTAGGGCATCGTGAACTCCTATCTTGGCCGATGCTGATGACAGTCTAGTGCCGACGGCGATTCAGTCATGTAGCACAGTCTACAATTGCTACTTTATTGTTCAGATATAGTACAGCTAATATATTAAATTTGAAACACACATGTGCCAACCCTACTTTGCTTGTGCGGCGCCCCTCCCCCCGGTGATGATCGGGCCCGACACTCGCCAAGGACGGCCGAATGTCATCTAGCGGTGGACGAGACCGGTCGCCAGCTTCTGGGCGCGGCCATATGGAGTGAGTGGGCAGTCGAGCCAGAAAACTGGCTGTTTGAGTGGTTCGTGCCAGTGCGGTATATGGTACAATGGAGCCAATGTTTCCGTTCTTCAACTCGTGAGGTTGGCTGATGCCTGGGATCGACATCCAAAGTCTCCAACGACGTATAGAAGCTATCGTCAACGCGCAAGGTCAGGTGCGGCTGGTATACCTCTTCGGATCGCAAGTCGGCGGAGAGATCGGGCCGCTCAGCGATGTTGACCTGGGTGTGCTGCTTGCACGCGACGCGCCGGTGGCGCGTATCCGCGCGCAATTGGCGCATCTCTTGTCCGCGGCCTTGGGTGGGAATTCCGTCGATTTGATCATCCTCAACCAGGCGCCGATCGAGTTGGCCTACGCCGTCATTGCGCAAGGCAAGATCATCTATCAGCGTGATCGCGCAGAACGGGTTGAGTATGAGGCAGATGTCATGAGCCGTTACGGGGATTATCTGCCGTTCTTGCGGGCACAGCGCCAGGATATCCTGGAAGGAGCGGGAGATGAACGTCGAGTTCAGCGGTATCGAGAGGCGCTTGGACGAACTCAGCGAGCGCTTGGCACGCCTGGCGCCCCTGTGCGACCGACCACAAGCTGATTTTAGCAGCGACCCCTACTTGCGAGATATCGTCGAGCGCAATCTTGAAGTTGCTGCGCAATGCTGCATCGATATTTGTCACCGCATCATCGCGCTCGAAGGCGCCCAGAAGCCGCGCGACTACCACGAGGCGATCTTGCGCATGGGAGAGCTGGGTGTCCTGCCGCCTGACTTCGCCGAGCAGCTTGCCCCAATCGCCGGGTTTCGCAATATCCTGATTCACGAGTATCTGGCTGTGGACTGGGATGAAGTGTATGATAACCTGACGAATCTGGATGACCTCTCTCGTTTTGCGGCGCTTATCCGCGCCTGGTTGGCCAGCCAGGGGTAGACGACAATCCAGACCTGATCACCAACGCCGACCTGGGCCTGACCCTGGTGCGCGACTTCGGGCGCTTGAGGAAGCCTGGCGCAAGGGCAACATAGATGCATTGGGGGAGGTCTATGCCGCCGGCTGCGTTGTTCACAAGCCGCCATATCCCGACCTCAACGGACTGGAGGCGAACAAACAATACGTTGCGGTTCATCGCCTTCCGGTGCACCTTTCGCATGAAACACACGAACGTTTCGCCGGTCGTCCCTGGCCCGCCCACCAGCAGAGAAGTGACCTTACAGGGCTGTGGTGTCGTTCACATCAAGGACGACAAGATCATTGAAGAGTGGGCCTATTCGGATTTCCTGGGCTTTCTGCAGCAGCTTGGCGTCCTGCCGCCGCTGGGATAGCGACAGGGTCAGCTAGCAAGGAGTTGGTGCCGAGCAAAAGCCTGAGATGGAGCAGGTCTGCGCTGCTATTGGTCAACTTAAGCAGTATTCAGGAGCACCTGGCGACCGGCAGCCTCATCGCGTTTGAGCAGCAGCGTATCCGAGTGCGTTCGCTGCCATTTGCCTCGCGTCCCGACTCCACCTAAGCCGCAGACTGGTTCCGGTCCAGTGCCGAGGACTCCGAGTTCTGGTTTTCCGTTCGCCTGTGATCGTTCCTTGTACGCGCCGCGAATGCTTCTGGCTGCCCCGGCATCACCTTTGAACAGTCGGTGGTCGGCGGGCATGACTTCGCTGCTATCAACGGGCAGGAATAAACTCGAAAACAACAGTTTGGCCTTTACTGTGACAAGATCGTGGAAGGACGGAAGCGGGCTCTTGACTGGATGCTGGAGCAGATTCCATTCCTTAAAGATTTCACAAGCTGCGAAATTGGGGGATTGACAAGCGTCAGGAATCGTAGTATACATTGTTTAATCGCTTAAATAAGCGCTTAATCAAGCGATTACCTCGGAATACGACAGATAACGCACTCGCAAAGTTCTAACTGTCATCGTAATCCAGAGTAAAGGAGGTGCTCACAGCGAACCACTACAGTAGAGCAAACTCGGCCGTATTACCCGTAAGTTCACCCCTACAATCTGGAGGAAAGAGGATCACATGTCGTACAAGCTCATCATCCCGTTGTTCCTGATCGTCATGCTGCTGGCCGCCTGCGGCGGCGCAGCCCCGACCACCGCTCCTGCGGCACCTGCTGCCGCTACCGCCGCCCCTGCTGCTGCAGCCGCAAAGCCGGCCGCTGGGGAACCCGATTATCGTCGGCCTGATCACCAAGACCGAGACCAACCCGTTCTTCGTCAAGATGAAGGAAGGCGCTCAGGCCAAGGCCGACGAATTGGGCGTCAAGTTGATGACCGGCGCCGGCGCCAAAGACGGCGACAACGAAGGCCAGGTGACGGCGCTCGAGAACATGGTCAACGCCGGGGCCAAGGGCATCCTCATCACCCCCAGCGACACCAAGGCGATCGTGCCGAGCATCCAGAAAGCGCGCGATAAGGGCGTGGTCGTGATCGCGCTGGACACCGCGACCGAGCCGCAGAGCGCGGTTGACGCCCTGTTCGCGACCAACAACTTCAACGCCGGCCTGCTGATCGGCCAGTGGGCCAAGGCGGCCATGGGCGGCAAGAAGCCCGTCATCGCCACGCTCGATCTGCAGCCCGGCATCACCGTCGGCGCGCAGCGCCACAACGGGTTCCTGCAGGGCTATCGGCCTGGCGCACGGCGGACCCGAACTCGTCCGACCTCGTCACCTCCGCCGAAGTGGTTTGCTGCCAGGACACCCACGGCGACCAGACCGAAGGCCAGACCGCCATGGAGAACTGCCTGAGCAAGAACCCTGACATCAACCTGGTTTACACCATCAACGAACCGGCTGCCTTCGGCGCTTACCAGGCCATCAAGGCCGCGGGCAAGGAGAAAGACATCACCATCGTGTCCGTCGACGGCGGCTGCCGCGGCGTGCAGGGGTCGTCGATGGCCAGATTGCGGCCACTTCGCAACAGTACCCGCTGAAGATGGCCTCGATGGGCGTGGAAGCACTGGTCAAGTTTGCCCAGACCGGCGAGAAGCCGTCCGGCTACACCGATACCGGCGTCACGCTCATCACTGACAAGCCGCAGGCGGGCGTGGACAGCAAGGACTCCAAGTATGGCGCGGCGAACTGCTGGGGCGAGAAATAGCCTAAGCTGACTGAGTGGCGGTGAGGCTCACCCTCACCGCCACTCTCTTTTCAGGAGGATTACCCATGAGCGCAGTCGTGAGTAAGGTCACCAAGCGTCGTTCCGGCGTTCTGAGACGTGTTGCGGGGATCGCCGATCATGGGCCCCCTTGCGGCGCTCGTGCTGGCGATTATCTTCTTTGCCACGCAAAGCGACAAGTTCCTGACTGGCGCCAATTTCTCCTTGATCATGCAGCAGGTGATGGTGGTCGGCACCCTGGCCATCGGGCAAACGTTGGTCATCTTGACCGGCGGCATCGATCTCTCCAACGGCATGATCATGGCGCTGTCCTCGGTGCTCATGACCGGCCTCGCCGTACGATCCGGGCGTCAATCCGATTCTGGCGATCTTGGTGGGCATCTGGCGTGTGTGTCGCTTTCGGTCTGTTGAACGGCGCGCTGATCACGGCCATCGGGCTGCCCGCCTTTCATCGTGACCCTGGGTACGCTACAACATTGTCTATGCCCTGGTCCGTATCTACACCACGTCGACGATCACCAACCTGCCCGCCAGTCCTGTTGTTCTTCGGGAACACCTTCACGATCGGCGGCACCGAGATTCACCTATGGCTCGGTGTTGATGCTCATCCTGTACGCGATCACCTGGTTCGTCTTGCGCTCGACGCCGGCCGGACGCTCCGTCTACGCCGTGGGCGATAACCCGGAGGCCGCCCGCCTGGCCGGCATCAACACCAACCGCGTGCTGATCGGGGTCTACACGATCGCCGCCTTGACTTACGGCATCGCCGGTCTGCTGCTGGTGTCCCGCACGGGCGTGGGTGACCCGCAGGCCGGCGCAAACCGGCAACCTGGACAGCATCACGGCCGTGGTGCTGGGCGGCACCAGCCTGTTGGGCGGTCGAGGCCAAATCATGGGGACGCTGATCGGCGCGCTCATCGTCGGGGTGTTCCGCAACGGCCTGCAACTGATGGGCGTCGAGTCGATCTACCAGGTGCTGATCACCGGTATCCTGGTGATCGCTCGCGGTGTCCGTTGACTATCTCTCCCACCGGGGCAAGTAGCCAGACAGGAGGCATGTCGCCATGAATGCATCCCCAGGTAAAGTCCTGCTGGAAATGAAGGGCATCGGCAAAACCTTCCCCGGCGTCAAGGCGTTGGAAGGCGTCAATCTCACCGTCCGGGAAGGCCAGGTCCATGCTCTGTTGGGTGAGAACGGGGCCGGCAAGTCGACCCTGATCAAGATTCTGTCCGGCGCCTATACGAAGGACGAAGGCCAGATCTTCTTCGAAGGGCAAGCCGGTTGAGATTCGCGGGCCCGCACGATGCCCAGGCGTTGGGTATCTCGACGATCTATCAGGAGTTCAACCTGGCCCGCGATCTGACCGTCGCCGAGAATATCTTTCTGGGCCACCTGCCCAGAAAAGGCGTCGACGGTCGATTGGGCTACGGTCAAGGCACGCTCGCAGGAGATCCTGGACACTCTGGGCGTCACCTTTTCCGTGGATGCGCCTGACCGCAACGCTTTCGGTGGCTGAACAGCAGTTGGTCGAGATTGCCAAATCGCTGAACCGCAAGACGCGCATCCTCATCATGGACGAGCCGTCGGCCGTGCTGGGCGAAAAAGACCTCGAAAAGCTGTTTCAGGTGGTCCGCTCGCTCCAGGCGCAGGGCATTGGCATCATCTACATCTCCCACCGTCTGAAGGAGATCTTCGAGCTGGCCGATGAGGTCACGGTCCTCAAAGATGGGCGCTATGTTGACACCCGGAGCGTCTCTGAAGTGACGATGGACGATCTGGTCAAGCTGATGATCGGGCGCGACCTGAAGGATGTCTATCCCAAGCGGAGCCTGACGCCCAGCGATGTCCTGCTGGAGGTCAACAATGTCTCCCAGACCAAGCTCGTGCACGATATTTCCTTCCAACTGCACGCCGGGCGAGATCGTCGGCTTTGCCGGCATCGTCGGCTCCGGGCGGACCGAGCTGGCGCGGGCCATCTTCGGCGCAGACCCATTCACCGGCGAGATGCGCATCTCCGGGCAAGCCGTATAAGCCGCACTCCCCGGCGGATGCGATCCAGCCACGGGGTGGCGCTGGTGACCGAGGATCGCAAGGCCCAGGGACTCTTCCTCAAGTTGAACGTCTGGCCATCAACACCACGATCTCGGGCTTGAAGCAATTGTGCCGGTTGGGCGTGATCCAACTGGGCCAAGGAACTCAGCCTGGTCAAGCAGATGATCAAGGACTTGAGCATCAAGACGCCAGGCCCCAACTTTCATGGTGGTCAACATGAGCGGCGGCAACCAGCAGAAGGTCGTCCTGGCCCGCTGGCTCAGCATCGGCACGCGCATCTTCATCCTGGACGAACCGACCCGCGGCATCGACGTGGGCAGCAAGTCTGAGATCTACCAGATCATGGATGGATCTGACCAAGAAGGGCGTGGGGATCATCATGATCTCATCGGAGCTGCCCGAAGTCCTGGGCATGAGCGATCGCATCATGGTCATGCGCCAGGGCACGATCGTGAAGGAGTTGTCGCGAGCCGAGGCCAGTGAAGAGGCGATCATGAAGTACGCGGTGGGATCCGAGGCCGCTTGATCTTGGCCGCAACAAGGAGGCGCTAACCATGGCAGTGATTACGATTTCCAGAGAGCTGGGCAGTGGCGGCTTTGACATCGCCCAGCAGGTGGCGAAGAGTCTGGGCTATGAGTTCGTGGACAAGCGCACGATCCGATGGCATCTTCCGGCAGTACGGGCTGACCAAATTCGACGATTTGTACAACTCGGCGCCGAGCATCCTGGACCTCATCAATGCGGACAATCTGCTGATCGTCTCGATGTTGAACGAGATTCTGGAGGCGCTGGCCAAACGCGGCAACGTCGTGATTCTGGGCCGGGCCGGCTTCGCTGTCCTGGGCGAGTATGCGGATGTGCTGAATGTGCACATCCAGGCTCCCTTCTCGGAGCGGGTGCAGCGGGTGATGGCCAGGGAAGGCCTGACCGATCTCGCAGCCAGCCGAGGAGCGGGTGCGACGAGGACGACAACGTGCACCGCAAATATGTCCAGAGGTTCTATAACAAGCAGTGGGATGATCCGTCCAACTTCGATCTGGTCCTCGACTACGGGCTCGCTGTCCAGCGGACGAGGCCGTGAAACAGATCGTGGAAGCGGCCCGAGCCTTGACCAAAAGGCGCAGGCAAGGATGCGGTCACGACCGCATCGACTTCAGGTCGATCCTGTTCTGGCGGATGCCGTCGCCAAAACGATGGCCGGTCGGATAGCACAGGCGCCTGCGTAGGCGCGTGGACGGAGTAGGGTGAGGTTCTTCACGGTCCGCGGGCCGGATGGCGAAAAACTCGAATCATGGCCTCTGTGAGCCGAACCGACCCGCGGCCTTGACGTGAGCTGTTAGTCGGGGTCGTGCTTTCTCGACGTTATCAGAATCTGCAGTGGGCAGGCTGGAGGCCTCGGCCGGTCCTGTTCACTGCAGCATCCGGTCTCTTTGGAAAAAGCAGGGGGTACGCGAGCCAATGATCCATTGCACGCTGGGCATCGACATGGGTACGTCGGGCGTTAAAGCCGCACTCCTTGACCTGGACACGTTCAAGCTGATCACTTTGGCCATGCAGGGCTACGACAACGCGCCCGAACAATCCTCGGAGATGCTGTGGCAAGCGACCGCTGCCACCGTTCGCGAGGCCGTCACCGGGATCGATCCGCGTGCCATCCGGGGCATCAGCTTCTCGGGCCAGATGCACGGGACCGTCATGTACGATGCACAGGGCGAGGTCATCGAGCCAATCATCAATTGGCAAGACAAGCGCTGCGATATTCCCCTCGGGCGGTACGGTAACCGGACCACGATCGAAGTGATGATGGCCCTCCTGGCCGGCGCCGAGTTTGACGACCTGGGCATCGACCTCCTGCCGAGCGGCTACCTCAGCGCAACGCTGTTCTATATCAAGGAAAACGACCCTGCGCTATTCGAGCGGATTTGCCAGGCCGTTCTGCCCGGGGATTTCATCCGCGGGCAGCTGCTGGGCGCCTCCGATCGCGCCTCCGGTCGCGCCACCGATCCGACCAACGCGTCTGGGACCGGCCTTTTCAACACCCGGCTCAATCGGTGGCACGGGAGCATCATCGCGAAACTCGGGCTGCCCCGGGAAATCCTGCCGGCCGTCCACGATAGCGCCGAAGTGGCGGGCGTGCTCCCTTCGGCCGTTGCGGAGGAGTTGAACCTGGCGCCGGGGACGCCCGTGGTCTACGGCGGCGGCGACAACCAGATGTCGCTGCTGGGCAACGGGCTCGTCTCGAGCCGTTCGCCGGCCCTGATCAATATCGGCACCGGCGCGCAGGTGTCGCAGGTCACCTCCCAGTATGCCAGGAAGCCGGGCGTCGACACTCGCAGCTATTTCAGCCGGTCATACGCTTTCGTCGGCCCGAGCCTGGGCGGAGGACGGAGTTACGCGCATCTGCACAGGGCGCTGCAGAGCCGCGAGGGGCGCGACATCGGATACCAGGAGATGGATGAGCTGGCTTCCAGAGTGCCAGTTGGCGCAGACGGGCTGGTGTTTCAAGTGACCGTACGTGGCGCGGCCGGCGGTCCCGAAGGCTTCGTCGGACATACGGAGTTGCAGGATGTGGGCCACCAGACCCGGGCGGTCATGGAGGGCGTGCTGCTGGATCTCTACCGGCTGCGTCCCCCCACATTGGCAGACGGGCCCGGGTTCATGGTGGGCGCGGGGAAAGGGTTGCAGAACAGCCGGGTCTGGGCGCAGATGGCCGCGGACGTGTTTGACTGCCCGATCAAGATCACCAACTTTGAAAATGCTGTTTGGGGCGCAGCAGTGATCGCGGCGGTGGGCGCCGGCGCGATCACTGACGTACGCGACGCGACTGCGACGATCGAGTACAGCCGGGAGCTCTTGCCTGACCCGGCCAGTGCGGCGCAGTACCGAGACCTCATCGCTGAAAGGAAGGGTCCCTGAGATGTTCGATGTGATTGCCTGCGGCGAGCTCTTGATCGATTTCGTCTCGACTGAGTCTGGCGTAACGCTGGGCCAGGCGCCGGCATTCCAGAAAGCTCCCGGTGGCGCGCCTGCCAACGTCGCGGTGGGCGTCGCGCGGCTGGGATATCGGGCTGGCTTCCTCGGGCAGGTGGGCGATGACGACTTCGGGCACTTCCTGGCCGACACGATCGCGGTGGCCGGAGTGGACGTCGGTGGCTTGCGCTTTTCGCCCGAGGCCCGCACCGCACTGGCGTTCGTGTCCCTGCGCAACGACGGCGAGCGCAGCTTCATGTTCTACCGCCACCCAAGCGCGGACATGTTGTGGCGGCCTGAAGATGTGGACCGGGAGTACGTGGCGGGCACGCGCATCTTCCATCACGGCTCCATCTCGCTGATCAACGAGCCGAGCCGGAGCGCCACGCTGGCGGCGGTCGAGTATGCCCGCGAGGGTGGCGCGCTGATCTCGTACGATCCGAATCTGCGGCTGGCACTGTGGCCTTCGCCCGACGCGGCGCGGGCGGGGATCCTGGCGGCATGGCCGTTCGCCGACCTGATCAAGGTCAGCGAAGAGGAGCTGGAATTCCTCACCGGAGACCTGGACATCGAGCGCGCCGCGCGGTCTCTCTGGTCGCAGCGACTGCTGCTGTTGGTGGTGACGCGCGGGCCGGCCGGGTGCATGTACTTCACGCCGGAGGGCAGCGGTGTGGTGCCCGGCTTTGCGGTGCATCCAGTCGATACCACGGGCGCAGGAGATGGTTTCGTCGCCGGGCTCCTGGCCGGGCTCCTGGACTGCGGGCTGTCGCGGGATGCCGCCGACCTGGAGCGCGCCCTGCGTCTCGGGAACGCCATGGGCGCGCTGGCCACCACCCAAAAGGGCGCCATCCCGGCGCTGCCCACTCGCCAGGCGGTCGAGGCTTTTCTGCGGGAGGCAGCGCACGGGCAGGGGGATCAATGGGCAGATTGACCATCGCGGATGTTGCCAGAGAAGCAGGTGTCTCGACAGCGACGGTGTCGAACGTCATCAACAACACCCGCTTCGTGAGCGACGAAACTCGCCAGAAGGTCAACGACGCAATCGAAGCTCTGGGTTTTGTGCCGAGCGCGGTGGCGCGGAGCCTGGTTACCAACATCTCGCAGATCGCCGGCGTCATCGTCTCCGATATCACCAACCCCTTTTTTCCGGCCATGGTGCGGGGGATCGAAGATCAGACCCTCCCCTATCGTTACAGCATGGTCCTGGGCAACACCGATGAGGATCCGCTGCGCGAAGAGGAGCTTGTCCGTCTGATGACGAGGCAGCGCGTCGACGGCCTCATCATCGCACCCACGGGTGTGCGTTGCGCACCGCTCCTGGCGCTGGCGGAATCGGGCGTTCCGATCGTCCAGCTCGACCGCACCAGCCCAGGCTTGACCGCACCGCTGGTCGGCGTCAACAACGAAGAGGGCGCCTATCAGGCCGTGAGCTACCTGATCGGCCTGGGGCACCGACGGATTGCCTGTCTGTTTGGCATCGAGGCAATCAGCACACAAGGTGAACGGCTCAAAGGCTGGAGGCGAGCCTTGCAGGAGGCGGATCTCCCGATCGACGAGGACCTGATCGTGCGGGCAGATCCGCGTCTTCTACGGCACCTTGCCGGATGCCGCGGGTGCGATAGCTCCGGTCAGGCCTGCGCTGGCGCACGAGAAGCTGCCCGGTGTAGATGAGGCGCTGGGCGGTCTTTGGGAAGGTCCCCGGCCTCCCTCGGCAGTGTTCGCGCTGACGAATCAATTAGCCCTTAGCACGTTGTACGCCCTCAAGGCGCGTGGGCTAAGATTCCCGGAGGACATCTCGCTCGTCAGTTTCGATGACCCCGATTGGGCGCCGCTCTTTAGTCCCCCCCTGACTACTGTGCGCCAGCCCGCGTACCAACTCGGCGAGGCCGCCGCAGGCCTGTTGATGAGCCTGATCAACCACGAGCCGGCCGAGCCTCCTCCTCCCTTGCCGGTTGTCTTGATGAAAAGGGCGTCCAGCGGTCCACCGCCTTCGGGCGGGTGAAGTCACTGCGCCGAGGATGTCGTCTGCGCAGCGTCTCATCGCTTGGGCCCCCGCTCCAGTGAGTGAGCCGGCCGAGATCCAAGGTCGCAACCGGCCTTCTTGCGGCCCACAAGTCGACCTCCGACGTACTTCTGCGGGTAGAAGTACGTCAAGCGCGTGGCGGAAGCGGCGCCATGATGGGTTGACGAACAGGAGAATTTACAAATCGCCTGCGCTCAATCATCGTCGCCGTCCACCTCCCGCACAAAGGACAACTCCCAGGGTTCCAGGCCTGCATAATCGTCCGCCTGCCCCGGGTTACCCCACGGGTCCCCCGCGTCCGGCGGCTCGGACTGGTGCACTGGTGCACCTGATTTCGGGGGGATAGACACACACACACTTCCCCTGGCCAGGTGGTCGGGATGCGGCAGCACCGGCCGGTCCGCGGGCATCGGGTCGCCGATGGCATAGCGCGCGGGCTGCCTCTCCCGCGTCTCAAGATTGACCAGGTACCCGTCATGGATGGCCCGCAGCGCGCGGCGGCCGGCCGCCGACTTGTCCAGCCCCAGGGCATTGGCCAGTTGGGCCCGGCTCACCTCGGCCGGCTTGTTCGCGGCCCTGGCCTGCCCGATCAGCTGCGCCACGGCTTCAACCGTTTCCCGCGTGGTCGCGTTCACCGCGGCCTGGACCGTGTCGCCGATCACGTCCGCGACCGTCTCATAGACCGCGCGGTAGTCCTCCGGCGTTGCGATGATCCGGCCGCCCTCGTCGCGGCCGCGCTGCGCCTGGTGCAGAATCGCGTGGCTGCGGATGAGATTCAGCACCGCCCCGAAATCACGGCGGAGGCGGACGGCCCGCACATCGGCCAGGCTGGTCAGGCGATCGGCGAAGGGAATGACCACCTCGCGGCAGCCGGCCAGCTCGAGCCAGGTCTGCAGCCCGTGCCAGGCTGAGAAGTCCGGCCGCGGAGGCTCGCGGCCCTTCGCGCGATCGGCCAGTGCCTGCAGAATCCCCGCGGTCTGTGTTGGGTCGTCGCGCACCGTCACCGAGAACATGCGGGTTTCGTTTTCAGGGTGCAGGCTCGCGCCGGTGGTCGTGACGATCAGTCCCGTCGGCCCGGCGCGCTCGATCAGTTTCGACTTAAGCCCATCCGCAGTCTTCTCCACGGTCTCATAGCGGATGCAACCCTCTGAAAGCAGGGTGCGCATCAGATAGGTGCCAAAGTCGGAGGTCAGGCCCGCGGCCTCGTACAGCACCAGGTGGCGATGGGCCAACGGCTCGTTGCTGTAGGCTAACGACCGCTCAGACATGGACGACAGTGCATAGAACGCGTTGGGCGGGAAGGCCCGGAGCACGGTCTCGACCGTGAAGGACTTGCCGCCCGACGACGGCCCCTTGACGACGACGGAGACCGGCCGCTTCAGGAGGCGCGAGGTGACGGCCAGGTAGAGCAGCCGCGCGGTGCGTTCCTCGCCCACCAGCCCCAGGCTGTTGCACAGCCCGGTCAACTCGGCCAGGATATCGGGGGAACGGAGCAGCGCGGCAGCCTGTTGTTTGGCCTGGCCGGCCTCCGCATGCAGGGCTTCGGCCCGGAGCTCGCGCCACGGCCGGGCAGAGGCCCTGAGCCGGTCCACCAGCGCGGGCACATCATCGCCGGCCAGGTGGCAGTCGCTGATGTCTTTGCGGCCCTCGGGCGGGGTGATGACAAGGCAATCGGGGAGCGACTCGCCCACCTTCTCAGCGAAGGCCGCGCCGCCCCCGTCGCTTTCCCGCCAGGCATACACCGTCAGTCCGTCCAGATAGCGCGCCCACTCCGGTTTCCAGGTGGCCGCGCCGGGGATGCCCAGCGCCGGGATGCCGTGAAGCCAGAAGGTCTGGGCGTCACTCTCCCCCTCGCACAGGATAACATACGGGGCGCTCCGATCCAGCCGCCAGAGCCCATACGGTTGGAATCTTGGCGCCCCTGCGCCACCTGAAGCGGTTCTCGCCGGTCAGCGCCACGCGCAACCGGACGCCGGTCTCGGTCCCGGCCGCGTCATAGTAGGGCATTTTCAGGTAGGGCTTGCCCAGGCTGTGGGCGGTCTGCAGGCCGAGCGCATCCAGAAAGTCCAGGGGCAGCCCCTTGACCCGGGCATAGTTCTCCAGGGTAGGGGGAAGGTATGTGTGTGTAGTACCCCCGCGTTCCAGTTGCACCAGTGCACCAGTCAAGTGCGCGGCCAGGTCACGGAGACCGCCCGACTTCCCGCAGGCGAAGCACTTGTAGCCCGCGGCCGAAACCGAGAAGTTCTGCGCGTGGGTGTCATGGTGGAATGGGCACAGCGCCCAATACTCGCCCTTCCGGTCCGGGAAGCGGCCGTCCGGCGACCCGCCCCGGTCCAACTTCGGCAGGATCACCTCAAGCAGGCTATCGGAGTTCACCGGCCCCATCCTCCGGGTCCGGTCGCCCGCGGTAGCTGGCGGTCTCGGGCCGCTCGAACCAGGCGCCGGCCTCCACCGCGGCCTTGCGCAGAACGACCCGGATCGCGTCGGATTGCGTCCGTTCGAGCTTGCGCGCCGAGCGCGTCGATCATGCGCCGTTCTTCTTCCGAGCACTTGAACGTGAACGAATCTACTCGCCTCATAGAACCCCCTTCGCTGCGATGCTAAAGGGAGTCTACTCCGGTCGAAACGGCATCATTCCGAACTTCGATTCGAACTTCGGATCGACTTTCAGTCTTCGGTGTCGTCCCGTAGATGTTCAGGCCACAACTCGGTAAACTCGGCCCAGGAGATCGGCTTGCGCGTTTGCCAGAGATGGGCGACACGCTTGGGAATCCACACGGTGACGGTTTCGTAGGTCAGGCCTTCGTCCTGCCAGGCAGTTGAGAATGGGAGCCTCACGCCGGCCTGGCGTTTCTCCCACATCGCACGCATCTTGATCCGCGAGTCACGGTAGGGCCCGCGCCTCCGCGTTACCTCTTCCGAGCGCAAGGCGGCCGGCACCTGATCGGAAGCCACGTCCCCCTCCGCATCGCCGAACGCCAGATCCAGGCTTTCCTTCACGCGTTCCTTGCGTTCCGTTTCGTAGGTCTGCCAGACCGGCCCGATCGCGGGATAGTGTGCCTGCAACTCCTTCAGCAGGCTCACGAAAATGTTCAGCACGGGCAGAAGCTGCTCGGAGCAGCTCGCCCTCACGTAAGTCTCGCGACCCAGTGCGGCGAACCGGAACCGCATCACCGGCCCCAGGTGCTCTATCTTTGGCTCATATCTCTCAGTCACGACCTCCGGCGCCCAGTCCGCCGGGATGGAAACAGTCGTTCTCCGGACTGCCGCCACCACAATCTCGACACGCACAACCGGCACAGCGCGGTGGCTCACCTTGGGCGCTGACAGGAACAACTCAACCTGATAGTCTTCCCTGTGACCGCCCACGGTCCGGGGCGGCAGCGCCTCCATGAACCAGGCTTCCACGGCGTAAACGTCGTCCGGAATCGTGAAGTCGACCACCGTTGCTGCCATCGCTTTCCTCCCGCCGTGAGTTACGACAGGGCATTATAGAATATGCGTTCGCTCGGCGCAAGCAGGGCCTCCGGATTTGACATCCGGCCATCTGTTCTGTTATACTTCGCAGAAGAACAAAGATTCTATTTCATCGAAGGAGACATCGCATGGCAATGTCAAGCACGACTGTTTGGACCAGGGGGTTCAGCGAGAACCCCGCGGGCGCGCCCCTCAGGCTGAAGTCGATCATTGAAATGCTGGACCATATCGGCGACGAATGGGTGACCCTGCCCGGCGGCGCGCCTGCCGGGGACGCCGGCACAGGCAACCCCGCCGGGGGCGTCGACCAGGGTCGCGCCATGACCCGCCGGGAGCTCCTGGCACGCGTGCTGTGGACGCGCGCGATCATGGACGCCGACGGTGCGGCCACCAGGCTCATCATCGAGTACCTCGACGGCAAGCCGGATGAGTGGGGAGAAACAACCGGCGAGGCGCCAAGGTTCTGCGCCGACGACTACGCGCTGGCCGAGGCGCTGCTGCGGGAGGGCTCAGGCAGTGACGGCTCCGACTTCTCCCGATAAGCGCCGGCGGCGCCACGTGCCGGGCGCGGGCGCAGCGGTCCTGCGGACTTCGCAAGTCTCACAGGGATCGTTCCCAATGCCCGGCGCGTCCCCGGATGGCGGCTCGTATGGGGATCAGGCCCTCTGGCTGGCCTGCTCGCGGTCGCCCGCCTGCTTCCTCGACCGCTTCGGCCATGTCTACGATCCGCTGGCGCGCGGCTGGACGCGCTTCCGCCTCTGGCCGGCCCAGGTGCGGGCCCTGGAGCAGCTCGCGTCCCACCGCCTGGCCGTCGTCCTCAAGGCGCGCCAGCTCGGCATGTCGTGGCTGACGGTCGGTTTTGGGCTCTGGCAGATGCTCTTCCGCCCCGAAGCCACCGTGCTGCTCTTCTCGCAGCGCGACGATGAGGCGGTCCACCTGTTGACCTTCCGGCTGCGCGGCATGTACGACCGCTTGCCGCCCCTCTTCCAGGCGCGCACGGTCGTGCGCGACAACGCCCACGAGCTCCGCCTGTCCAACGGCTCGGCCGCGCTGGCGTTCCCGACCACCGGCGGCCGCTCCTACACCGCCTCGCTGGCGATCGTGGATGAGGCCGATCACACCGACGACCTCGACGGGCTGCTCAATGCGGTCAAGCCGACCATCGACGCCGGCGGCCGGCTGGTGCTCCTGTCCACCGTCGACAAGTCCCGGCCCGAGTCGCCGCTCAAGCGGATCTACCGGGCCGCCGTGGCCGGCGAGAATGACTATACGCCGATCTTCCTGCCCTGGCACGCGCACCCCGGCCGCAGCCCCGCCTGGTACGCCGAGCAGGCGCGCGACATCCAGGCACGCACCGGCGGGCTGGATGACCTGCACCAGGAGTACCCGGCCACCGACCTGGAAGCGCTGGCCCCGCGCGCTGGACAAGTTCTTCCCGGCAGAATGGCTGAACCGATGCTACGAGCCATTGAAGATTGAGGGAAATCTGCAATCTTCGATTTTCAATCTTCAATCACTCACCGTCCACGTGCCGCCGCAGCCCGACCACCACTACGTGATCGGCGCGGACCCGGCGGAGGGCAACCCGCAGAGCGATGAGAGCGCCGCGGTGGTGCTGGACTATGCCACCGGCGAGCAGGTGGCGACGATGGGGCTGCGCTGCGATCCGGAGATGTTCGCCGTACACCTGGACCGCCTGGCCGCGGCCTATGCAAGCCTCGCCGAGCACGGCGGCGAAGCCGAAATCATGGTCGAGCGTAACAACCACGGCCATGCCGTGATCCTTGCGCTGCGCCAGCTCGGCGCACTGCTGCTGCGCGGGTTGGATGGCGAACGCGGCTGGACCACCACCGGCTCCAGCAAACACCAGCTGTTTGATTGGGCGGCGAAGGACATCCGCGAAGGCGGGCTGAAACTGCACGATGAGACCACCTACTGGCAGCTCACCTCGATCGACGGCGCCACGCTGGCTGCGCCGCCGGGGCAACACGACGACCGGGCGATGGCGTGCGTGCTGGCGCTCGAAGCCCTGCGCAGGGCGGGCGGACCGAACCGGGTCCTGTCGCTCATGATCCCGGGGGTGGACCCGATAGAGGTGGCCGACCGAACCCCGTGGGGAGAGAAGTGGTAGAGGGCGTTCTCAGTGCTGGGATAGTGTCACATTTGTGATTTTATTGTAACTATGATAGGCTCTGCCGCGCAAAGGAGAATCGTCGGCGCGACGGCGGCTCGTGCAACCGCATAGCGCGTGTGTTACGCAGAAGGAGCGCTTGCGATGTCATTGACGCGACGTGCCATTGGCTTCCGGGCCGTGGCTGCGGTGCTGGTTGTCGCGGCCCTGTGTGTCACCGCCTGCTCCGCGCCCGCCACTCCTGTGCCATCCACACCAACACCGCGCGACTACTGGCCAACGGCCGGCTGGCAAACCGCGCCCGCCGGCCAGCACGGCTTGGACGAGGCGAAACTGGCGGCGCTCGAGCCGGAGATTGCTGCGGAATTGCCGTTCCTCAACAGTCTGCTGATCGTCCGTGACGGGCGTCTTGTGTACGAAACTTACTCAAACGGTCAGGACGCTGCGTCGCTGAACGAAATCCGGTCGGTGACCAAGAGCGTCACGTCGATGCTGGCCGGTATCGCGCAGGCACGCGGGGAGTTGGGTGGGCCGGACGTATCTTTGTCTCAGGTTGCGCCGACGCTTTTTGCCGGCTCCCAACACGCCGATAAGCAGAAGCTGACCCTACGCGAACTGCTCATGATGCGCTCTGGCGTGCAGTGGGATGACATCACCGCGGAGAAGTTGATCGCCGCCAACGGGGTACCTGCCTACCTGCAGCAGGACATTGTCGGTGTTGCCTTGGATCAGCCCATGGTCCATAAGCCCGGAACCACCTGGAACTACAGCACGCTCGACACGCAGCTGGCCGCTGCGCTGCTCGAAAGCGCGACCGGACGGTCCTTGAAGGAGTATGCAGCCGAACGCCTTTTCGCACCGTTGGGCATCAGCACCTTTGACTGGCAAAGCGACCGTGTCGGCCATACGGTGGGCGGCGGCCAACTGCGCCTCACGGCGCGCGACATGGCAAAACTGGGCTACCTGTATCTGAACCGCGGCACGTGGGATGGGCGGCAGCTCGTCCCGCCCGACTGGGTCCGGCAGACCACCACGCCCCAGGCGACCGGCGTCTATTCTGCGACCGGCCAGACGATACCGATCGATTGGTACGGGATGGGTTGGTGGACCTGGAAACCGCAGCTTTTCGGCGGCCAGCGCGCGATTGCCGCGCGGGGCTATGGCGGGCAAGGCATCATCTTGCTCCCGGATCAGGACATGATCATTGTAACGACCGCCGATTCGGTCGTGGCGCCCGAGCAAGCGAGTGCCCAGGACTCCCGAGTCTACGACCTGGTCAAAGATCGTGTGATACCGGCAATTGCCGACCTGCGTCCGCCCGATCCGTTCTGGGCGGTTCCGGCCTCGGCGTCGCCCCCGCACCCAGCTCTCTACCTGGCCGGCGCGGACGGCCGCGGCCAGCGCAGCATTTTGCAGGACCCGGAGTACGGTTTCTGGGGTCCGTCATGGTCGCCTGACGGCAAGCAGATCGTGTTTTCCCGCATCATCCCTGCCGTGGAAATGCCGGGCAACCCTGTCGCCGAGCTGTTTATCGCCGACGCCGACGGCAAGAACGTGCGGCAGTTGACGAAGAGCGGTCGCAACAACTACCTGGTGGCCTGGGCGCCAGATGGACGCGCGCTGGCCTACCTTTCCGGCAGTGGCGACGCAGCGGAAATCTACGCGAAGGATATCGAGAGCGGCCCGGAAACCCGGCTGACAACCAACTCAGCCCAGGAATACGGCATCACCTGGTCGCCGGATGGGCAGAAGATCGCGTTCGGGACGAAGCGCGACGGTGATTGGGGCATCTACACGATGAATTCCGACGGCACGGGCCAGCAGCCTCTGCCCACTCCCGCCGCCGGCAATTCGCCCGCTTGGTCGCCGGACGGCCGCCACATTGCCTTTATGTCGGAGCGTAACGGCGATGCTGAGATATTCGTGATGGACGCCGACGGTGGCAACCAGCGCCTCGTGCTCGGGGGTGATGGGTGGGATTATCTGCCGGCCTGGTCACCGGATGGCAGGCGCATTGCATTCTCGTCGACGCGCGGCGGCGACGCCGCAGTCTACGTTGCGGCGGCCGATGGCAGCGGCGTTGCCAGGGTCAGCAGTCGTGACCTCGTCGCAGAATTCGAATCCTGGTCACCTGATGCGACACGGCTGGTATTTCACGCGACTCCGAAACCGAAGGGCGGCCTTTTCGGATTGTTCGGCCGCTGAACAGGGGGATGGCCCCGGTACTCGCAAGGAAGATCGACACGATGCCTGACATCTTTGTAGGACGTGAACGAGAACTGCGGGCGCTGGCGGGTTTTCTCGAGCGCACGCTGGCGGGACAGGCCCAGGTCGCCTTTGTCGCGGGCGAAGCCGGTGTCGGGCAAATCCTCTCTCGTCGACGAGTTCGTGCGCCGCGCCGAGGAGGCGAACCCAGACGTCATCGCGGCCACCGGCGAGTGCAACGCGCAGACCGGCGCGGGCGATCCGTACCTGCCGTTTCGCCAGGTGCTGGCCGAACTCACCGGCGCCGGCGACTCGAAACGGACGGGCGGCGGGTTCGCCGCGACCAATGCCTCGCGCCTCAAGGAGTTCGTGCGCGTCTCGGGCGAGACCCTGCTCTCGGTCGGCCCGGACCTGATCGGGGTTTTTGTCCCCGGCGCGGCGCTCCTGGCCAAGCTCGCGACCACCGTCGCCAAGCAGAGCAAGCTGGCCGACACGTTGGCCGAGCGGGTGAAGGCCGGCCGGGGCGGCGCCGCCGACCCGTCCCTGGACCAAGAGAGGATCTTCGAGCAGTACGCGCAGGTGTTGGCCGCCCTCAGCCGGCAGCGGCCGCTCATCCTGATCCTCGACGACCTCCACTGGGCGGACAGCGCCTCGCTGAGTCTGCTGTTCCACCTCCAGCGTCAACTGGCCGGACAGCCGCGTGCTGATCGTGGGCACCTATCGCCCCGACGACATCGCATTAGGCCGTATTTCGGCGACATCGGGACGAGTCGAGCGCCATCCGTTCGAGCCCATCCTCAACGAGATCAAGCGGTATGCGGGCGATGTGGTGATTGACCTCGGCGCCGCGCAGATCGATGAGGGCCGGGCGCTCGTCGACGCGCTGGTGGATGCCGAGCCTAACCGGCTCGACGCGGGCTTCCGCCAGGAGTTGTATGCTCGCACCGAAGGCCACCCGCTCTTCACGGTCGAACTACTGCGCACCCTCGAGGAGCGCGGCGACCTGATCAAAGATGCCGGCGGGCGTTGGGTGCAAGCTGCATCGCTGGATTGGGAGACCCTGCCCGCCCGCGTGGAAGGTGTGATTGCGGAACGACTTGCCCGGCTGACGGACGAAGCGCGCGAGACGTTGACCGTCGGCAGCGTGATGGGTCGCGAGTTCGCCGCCCAGGTCATCGCCCAGGTGCAGGATGCGCCGGAGCGCGAGGTGGTCAAGCTGCTCGCACGCGATTTGGAGAATCGGCATCACCTGGTGTCGGAGACGGGCGAAGTGCGTATCGGCAAACGTTTTCTGTCCTGGTATCGCTTTGCGCACGCGCTGTTCCAGCAATACCTCTACGATGAGTTGAGCGCGGGTGAGCGCCGCCTGTTGCACGGTGATGTCGGCAGGGTGCTCGAGACCTGGTATGCGGATCGCACCGGCGAGATTTCGGCGCAGCTGGCGCAGCATTTTCAGGAGGCGGGCGAGGATGAGAAGGCGGTCGCGTATCTGATCCAGGCGGGCGACGCCGCGTTCGGGGCCTACGCTCAAGCCGAAGCGGCAGCTTATTACTCGCGCGCACTCGAGCTGGAGCGGTCGGGCGCGGCCACGGACGCCCAACACCTACACCTCTACACGCGGCGCGGCCGTGCGCTGGAACTATCGGAGCACTACGACCTGGCGTTGGCGAACTATGAAGAGATGCAGGCGTTGGCGCAGGCGCGTCGCGATCGCAGCCTCGAGTTGGAGGCGCTCATGTTGCGCGCGCTCGCCTACGCTGTCGGGTCGCGCGTGTGGGACTTGGACAAAGCGCAGGCCCTGGCACTCGATGCGCTCGCGCTGGCAGGTGACCTGGGCGATCGTGCCGCCGAAGCCAGGGTTCATTGGATTCTGCTCCTGGTCAATCGCTTCGGCAACGAGGGCGCAGCGAAAGCGGTCGAGTACGGCGAGCGATCGCTGGCGCTGGCGCGCGAATTCGGGCCGAAGCAGCAGCTGGCGTTCACACTGAAGGATCTGGCGGTTGCATACGTCATGGTCTCGCGCTTCGCTGAGGCGCGGGCCATTTTGCCTGAAGCGATCAGCCTCTGGCGCGAGTTGGACAACAAGCCGATGCTGGCCGAAGCCCTTGGTGGGCAAGCCGCCCAGAGTTTTGGCTCTGGCGACTTCGACGAGGCCGTCCATGCGGGTGAAGAATCTTATGCGCTCAATCAAAGTATCCGCAATCGCTTCGGGCTGGTGATCACCGCGAGCTTTGGCTGTTTGGCGTATGAGGAGCTTGGTCAGATGGACATGGCGATTCGGCGAGCCCAGGAGGCGGTCGCCATCGGTGAGGAACTGGGTCTCCGTGCGGGGCCGCATTGGGCGGTGCTTGTCGAACTGGCAGCCATGGTTGGCTTCTTGGGCGATTTCGCGCGGGCCATCGAGTACGCCGAGCGTGCGATCGCGACGAGCGCCCCTGAAATACCCGCTCGGGTGATGTATCCGAAAGCGGTTCTGGCCAGTCTGTATCTGCAACGGGGTCAGCGCGCCGAGGCGGAAGCGTTGCTGGCGTCCGCTGAGGCCATGCCGGTTGAAGGCTTCCTGGAAGCCACTGGTGCTGTGTCCGCTCAACCTGTGTTCGCGCACGCCGAACTTGCGCTCGCGCAAAACGATCCGGAGCGCGCGCTGACGCTGATGGACGATGTGATCGAGTCGGTGGGCCGCATCGGAACTCTGGTCCTATTGCCGCCAGCACACCATTTGCGGGCCAAGGCGCTGTGGGCGCTCGGTCGCCCAGACGAAGCACGCGCGGTGCTGCAGGATGCGCGCGTCCGGGCCGAGGCGATGCAGGCGCGTTATCGCCTGTTGCCGATCCTCATGACCCTGCGCGAGTTGGAGCTCGAGCTCGGTCGCCCGGCGGAGGCGGAGGCCGTCCGCATCGAAGCGCGGGAGGTTGCCGCGTACATCGCGGAGCACTCCCCGGACGATTTGCGCCCATTGTTTCTCAGCTTGCCGGCGGTGCGCGCTGTGATGGGCGCCTAATCGTGGAACAGGGTCATCTGCCAGGAAGACATTCAGCCAAGCTATTGTCGCCCCTCTATGCACCCGGGATGCCGAGCATGGTGCGAACAACGGAGGCCAGCGGAGTCTGCTTCATGCCCGCGGCCCGGGCCGCCTCGATCAGGTTCCGGTTGCCCTGGCGATCCACCGTATCCACCTGATCCTCAGCGCCGCGCATCGCCGAGTTGGCGGTGATGATGACGGTCTCGATCCCAGCACAGGCCGGGCCGAGCGTTGCGCGCTCCTTTCTCCTTCCTCTTAACGCTCGCGACTTTCCAACACCCGGTCGAACGCGTCCTCCTCCAGAGCGGACAGCGTCGGTGCGGTCAAATCCGCCCGGAGGCTGGCGTGTCGTGGGCCGACGCCGATGCAGCGCATGCCCGCCCGCCGCGCGGCTTCGATGCCGGCCGGCGCATCTTCCACCACGATGCAGCGATAGACCGGTACGGCGAGCCGCTTTGCTGCGGTCAGGAACACCTCGGGGTCGGGCTTACCCCGCACCACATCCTCTGCAGTGATAACCGCCGTGAAGATGCTGGTGATGCCCAGCACCTCCAGGGTCGTATCCACGTTGAGGCGCGGGGCTGAGGTGGCCAGCGCCTGGCGCCATCCCCCGGCAGCCAGGCGGCCCAGCCACATCTCGACGCCCGGCAGCAGCTCGATCCCACGCTTGCGCACCAGCCGGCGGTAGCGCTCCTCTTTCGCGTCGCTGATGCGTGCGAGGTCGGCGCGGGCCACGGCTGGGCCAAGCCAGGCTGCCAGCGTGGCATCGTTGCGCTGCCCGAACGTTGCGTCGAACTGCTCCCGGCTGAGTGCGAAGCCTTCGCCGGCCAGCACCTCGCGCCACGCGAGCCAGTGCAGCTCGCGCGAGTCGAGGAGGGTGCCGTCAAGATCCCAGAGGACGGCCAGGGCTAAATGGGGTTGTGTCATCTATACCACCATGGATAGATTTCGGGTCCACGATCATCATACCCGCGACCCGTTGCCCGCACAACTCGATCTTGTCCGCGTTGTGTTACAATAGCCCACGCCATTGACGATACTTCAGGAGGATGACTTCGTGTGGAGCGCATGGGACCGACTGGAATGCCTGCCGCCGACCTTCACCGCCGCGTCCGGCAACTGCTGGCCGCTGAACTCCCTGCCCCCCGTTCGCTGATCGTGGAAGGCCGCGCCATCGCGGCCGATCTCACCCTGGGACGCTCCCTCTTCTGCGAGCAACTTGGCGTGTCCTCTGAGGCCGAATACAAGGCGCGCTGCAAGGCCGACGGGACCATCATGTATCATGCCCATATCGGCATGGACTCCTGGCCCGCCACGGTCGACGCCCTCCACTACATCCACCAGGTGGCGCAGCACGAAGGCTATCGCCTCGACCGCGCAGGCATCTGCCTCGACCGGCGCATGGCCCTACCCGAGGCGTTCCGCCACGGCATCCCGGCGGAGACCGGCCCCCTGATCACCACCCCTGCCGAATGGCGGGAGATCGGCCAGGTCGTCCCGATCCAGCCTCACATGGGCGATTTCATGATCGGATTCCCGGCCGCAACCCTCAACACCATCTACGCGCTCCGGGCCGGCGTCACCACCATCGGCAACCTTTCGCAGTACTTCAGCCACGAAGCGCCCATGTGGAAGAATCCTGTGACGACGGTCGCGGAGACGGTGCGCGCGGATCGCGATCCTGGGCGCACGCCGGGAGGATGGGTTGCTGCTCCACTCGTACCTGGAAGACGGGTTCGGCGCGCTCTTCTTCGATTGCGCAACCGTGGCCGGCTGGGCCTACCTGGAGCGCTACATCGTGGAGAACCTGCTCGGCGCCAGGCTCAGCCACTGCATCGGCGGCCTGACCACCGATCCGGTCAAGCGCGCGGGCTGGGTGTTCGCGCTGGACGAGATCCACGATCACGATTGTCTCGGCTCGATGATCTACGGCGACACCATCTCGCTCACCCGGGATTTCCCGCGCAACTGGGCTATCGTGGGCGAGTACCTGCTTTGGGACATCCTGGCCCAGCTCGAGTGTCCGACAGGCCACGCGGTGCACCCCTTGCCGATCACCGAGGCCATCCGCATCCCATCCGCGGAGGAGATCGCTGAGATCCAGACCTTCGGCCGCCAGGTCGAGCGGACCGCGCGCCGGATGCACGGGGCGGTGGACTTCGGGCCGGCGCGCGCGTTCGCGCGCCAGATGACGGCCGCGGGCAAGGAAGTTTGCGAGGCTGCGCTGGCTGGATTGGAGGATGCGGGCGTCGACGTGCGGAATCCTCTTCAGCTCCTGTATGTGCTCGAGGGCCTGGGCCCGGTCGAGTTCGAGCGGCAGTTCGGCATCGGAGAGCTGGACGAGGCGACCGGACGCCGGAGGCCTCTTGCGCCCACGGACATATGTGCGCGTTCGCTGTCGATCATCGACGAGCATTTGCCCATTTTCACCGCCGATAAGATGCGCGGCCTGATGGGAAGGCGGAAGCTTCTGCTGGCCTCCACCGACGTCCATCAGCATGCCATATTCGTCCTGGAGGCGTTGCTGCGCGAGGCAGGCGCGGATGTGGTCAACCTGGGCCCCGAGCAGAACGCGGCCGATGTGGCCGAGGGCGCGGCGGCGCATGGCGTCGAAGCGATTCTGCTCAGCACACACAACGGGATGGCGCTCGAATATGCGCAGCGGTTGCAGTCGGAGTTGTCCCGTCGCGGGGTGGATGCCCCGGTGTTGATGGGCGGCGTCCTGAATCAGAAGCTGGCCGACCGGCCGCTCCCCGCGGATGTGACCCTGGACCTCAAGCGGCTGGGCATCCATACGGGCGCGCTCACGGATGGCAGCGTGGGGCGGCTGCTGCCCGCAAGAGGAGACGTCTCATCGCTGAACGATCCCTTGATCACCGCTTTCGTGGGAGACTGCACCTTTCAGTGAGCTTAGCCGCTGGTGAAGCGGTCCCGGAACACGTCGATCTGGCCGCAGTGCTCGCGCTTGTGTGCGTAGAAGCTATACACGATGTAGTCCTCCAGGTCGTAGTTATCGCCGTACCAGGGCAGGATGCCGTTCTGCCGCCAGGCGCCGGACGGGATCAGGTCAGCCAGCGCAGCCACCTGCTCGTACGCAGTCGTATACTCCGTCATCGCCTCGTCCATCGACATGGCCTTGCGCAACACGTCCACCTGCCGGTCGTTAAACGCCTGGCCATCACGGCTGATCTCATCGACAAGCGGCGTCGGGCAGGGTTCGATAATGTTTCCCAGAACCTCGACCAGGACCAATTCGTACGAAGACAGGTGCGCGACCAGATCCTTGACTGACCAGTATCCCAAGGCCTCCGGGATGGCAACCCTGTCCCGGGGGAAGCGTTCAACAGTCCGCATCACGGTCAGATGGCCATATTTCAGAACATCTCGTGGGTTCATTTCTATCGGCCTTTCTCGCTGCCGGAGTAAAATGTCTGAGCGACAGGCGCCGGGCAGAGGCTTTGCGGCAGCTATCCAACTAAACGTAGCTTAAGATACGTTTTACGGACGTAGCATCACTTCCAAACCCGCGACCGCGCGTCCTTTCATTCTGGCGCTTTGGGTGTACAATATCGCTCAATTGACGCCCGACACCACTGGGAGGTTCTCAACCATGAGTCCTAAAAAAACCACAAAAGCGCAGCCGGTCGAGCCTGGTCGCGACCCCGAGCAAGCTGGCAGCCAGCCGCAAGGGAGCGGCGCCGAGGAGACGCGCCTGCTGGACCTCAACGCGCTGCTGAGCGGCCCGCCCCAAGGGGCAGGAGAGACAGGAGCTGCGCCGGGGACACCCCCTGCGGACCTGGGTGATCTGCTCACCGGGCTTTTGGGCGGCGGAGGCGAAGGCGCCGGGTTGGGACTCGATGGGATCGCAGAGCGCTCCGGGGTGTCCAGATCCGCGCTTTCGGCAGCCCTGCCCCTGGTGCTGGGCGCCCTGCTCAAACCCGGCAAGCAGCAGGCGGCCGGTGGCCTGGCCAGTCTCGCCGCGGCGGGAAGCCGGTCGATTCCGCATCGTTGGAGGCCACCGGTCTGCCGGAGGAGCTGGCAAAAAAGGCGGGCATCGACGGCAAGACCGCCATGACGATCATCCAGGCCGTCCTGAAGGCGTTGGGCGTAGGAAAGACGACCGCCAAGGCGAAACCCAAGAAGAAGCCGAAGACCACTGCCAAGCCCAAGGCGAAACCGAAGCCGAAGACTGCTGCCAAGCCTAAGGCAAAACCGAAGCCAAAGACCACCGCCAAGCCCAAAGCCACGGCGAAACCGAAATCGAAGACGACGAGCAGCGCGAAGAAGTAGCCGGCCAAGCCAGTCGCCAGCGCCAAGCGCCCAGGTAGTTTGACCGTGGCTCCGGCCGCCGGCTCAAGCACCTGGGCGCTACCCCGGCCAGGCGAGGACAGCGAGGAACATGAAGATCGACGCAACCACAGCCACCCCGCACATCACACGCTCGCATCGCGGCTTGTTGCTCGCCGCATCCATCATGACGACCCTGCTGGTGACACTCGGCGGCATCGTCTGCGCGACCGAGTCTGGCGCAGGCTGCCCCGACTGGCCGGGCTGTTACGGCCGCATCGTGCCGCCGCCGCAGATCAATGCGATCATCGAGTATACGCACCGCCTGGTCGCGGCCCTGACGTCGCCGCTGATCATCGCAGCCGCAGCCGTCAGCTGGCGAAATGCCCGCGCAATCCGATGGGTGAGCCGCCCGCTTGCGATCTCGATCGTTTTTCTCCTGGCCGTCGTCACCTTCGGCGCGTTCGCAGTGCTGACCGGCCTGCCGCCGATTCTCGCCGCCATCGACCTTGGTTCCGCACTGATCGTGCTGGCGCTCGTTGTCACCGCAACGGTGGTCGCTCGGGCGCGGTGGTCGGATCCTGACCTGCCGGATCGTCTCTCGTTTAGCAGCATCCCTGCCCTGCTCGGCATCGGGGCGCTGGCCGCGGTCTTCGCCTTGCACGTGAGCGGCGTGCTGGTCGCCGGCAAGGGTTCGCTCACGCGCTGCCTTGGCTGGCCGATGTGGCGGCTGCTGCCGGACGATCTTGCGGGTTGGCCACAAATCGCCAGGCTCGCTCTTGCGGCAGTCGCGGCCGTGCTGGTCTTGGCTGTGACGGTCCAGGCGTGGAGATCCGGGCGTAGACGCGCCGCCGCGGCGGCCGGTGCGGCGTTTCTGGCCGAAATGGCCACGAGCGTGCTGTTGTTGACCGCGGGCACCAGCCCACTCTTGCTGGTGATCCACGTCGCCGCGGCCGCGAGTCTGTGGGCCGTGCTCGTAGTGTTAGCAGTGCTTTCAGGAGAAAACCAATGCAGCAGAATGACTGGGTGAAGGAATTTCCGTGCACGATCTGGGTGTGCGACCGGGATGGCATCATGCTTGAAATGAACGACCACGCGGCAGACACGCAGGAGGGGGGTCGCGACCTGATCGGGACGAACATCCTCGACTGTCATCCCGAGCCCGCGGCCATGAAGCTCGCAGAGCTGCTGGCCAGCGGGCAGGCGAACATCTACACGATCGAGAAGGCCGGCAAGCGGAAGCTGATTTACCAGGCGCCATGGTATGAGGACGGGGTCTATGCGGGGTTCGTGGAGCTATCGCTGCCCCTGCCGGCTGAGATGCCGCATTTCGTGCGGAGCTGAAAGCAAACAGCCGGGGAGTTCTCAATACCGAGACCTGATCGCCCGGCTCAGCTGACCTTCCCACGCGCCGCGATGGGCCAGACCGCCTCCAGCACGCCCGCCGCGGATCACATGGTACTCGTCGTGCAGGTTGATGGTGGTGCAGCCGTGGTTGGGCACGAGCTCGACCTTGTCGCCGAGTTTGAGTGGCGCGCCACCGTGCGCCGCAGGTGGCCGTGCTCCTCCGATAGACCGACGAGCTCCCAGCCCGGCGGTGCGCTGAGCCTGGGCAGTCCGAAGTCGCGCGTGAGCGTCTTGAGCCCGGCGTCGATGATCACCCGGTCGAGCAGAACGCACGCTGGTCACCGTCGCCAGCACCGTCAGCCCATAGGCAAAGTCGATGCCGACCTCCTCCCGATACTGGCTGTCCATCGTGATGTACGAACCGACCTGGATCTCAGTGACGCCAGGATGGCGCCCCGTGATGAGGCTGGTGCCGGTGCCGCCGCTGCTCACAATCTTGACCGGGATGCCGTGGCGCCGCAGAAGATCGGCCGTATCCACCAGCTGTATCACGCTGGCTTCGGTCTTTTCGCGGCGCTCCTCCAGGTCCTGGATGAACACCGTGTGACCTTCGTAACCCATCAGCCCCTCAAGACGGAGGCCGGGGGATGCGGCGACGCGCTGCGCCAATTCAAGGGCCGGCGCACCAGGCAGCACCCCGCAGCGATCCATGCCGATATTGAGCTCGACCAGGACTCGCAGCCGTATGCCCTTCGCTTGCGCCGCCGCATCCAGCTCGGCTACGTTCGCCGCGTCATCTACGGCCACCATGACCTCGGTGTAGCCCGCCAGGTTCACCAGTCTCGCAATCTTGCCGGCGCCAACGACCTGGTTGGCGATCAGGATGTCTTTGATGCCTGCGGCGGCCATCACCTCCGCTTCGCCCAGCTTGGCACACGTGATGCCGATCGCGCCCGCCGCGATCTGCATTTGTGCGAGCATCGGGGACTTGTGCGTCTTAGCGTGCGGGCGCAGACGCACCGGACCGTCTCGAAAGAGGTCAGCCATGCGCTGGATATTCGTCTCGACGGCCTCGATATCCAGGCACAATGCCGGAGTATCCAGGTCAGCCTTTGCGGTGCCGACAGATGATCGTGCCACGCTTCTTCTCCCTTCGATATCGTGTAGCAGCGGTGAACAGGGCCAAACGGGCACGCATCACGTGAGCCAATCGGCGATGGTCAGGGCGTAGGTCTTGGTCAGGGTGATCAGGTCCTCTACGGACACCCACTCATCCGGCGCGTGCGCGTTGGCCCCGCGTGGGCCCAGGATCACGACGGGTGTGGGGCTGTGCAGGTTAAAGATGAATCCATCGCAGGCGAACGGCGCAGGCCCGAACGTCGGTGGCAGACCGGTTAGCGAGCCCAGGTTGGCTGCCAACGCCCCAACGGCGGGATGATCTTCGACCATGCTGCTGCCGGCCAGGAAGCGCGTACGTTCTTCCCAGCGCGTGGTCACCCGCTGCAAAGTGGGTGTCGTTTCGGTCGCACGGGCGACCACCCCTTTGAGCTCCGTTTGCAGCTCATCTTCGGTCACCCCAGGCGGAATCTCGATCCAGAACTCCACCCAGGCAGTGTCGGGGATGGCTTCGCCGGTGCCCCACGGCAACAACTCACCGGCCCGCAATACGAAGGGCATGAGGGGAAACACGTCGTTCTCGAACCCTTTGGGTTTCGGCCGCGCCTGGCGTTCCGTGTTGTAATTGTCCAGCGCGGCCAGCAGGTGGCCGAGCGCGGTCGTCGGGTCGCGCCAGACCGTCTTACCGAACCCCATGCCTGCCCCCTGAGAACTGGTGAAGAGGCGGAACTGCTGGCCGCCACGGTGTGCCGTGCTGACCAGCATGTTATTCGGCTCGGGCAAGATGGCAAGATCGGCGTTGTAACCGCGCAACCGGCAGGCCAGGGTCCCCTGGGCGCT
Source organism: uncultured Chloroflexia bacterium (assembly GCA_963774265.1). Lineage (GTDB taxonomy): Bacteria > Chloroflexota > Anaerolineae > CG2-30-64-16 > CG2-30-64-16 > JALOOB01. The sequence goes on from CAVZDU010000003.1 coordinate 474,990, forward strand.
GCCGAACTCCTCGTCAACCACGGTCTCCAGGATCAGATCGCCTTTCAGCGGCAAGCCCAGCTCACGAATGCAGGCCGCGGCGGTAAGATACGCGGCGATGCCGCCCTTCATGTCGCTGGCCCCGCGGCCGTACAGGCTGCCGTCCACCACCGTGCCATCCCACCAGCCATACGTCCCTTCGCCCACGGCCGGCACTACGTCGACGTGGCCGGTAAACAGCAAGGACCTGCGCCCCGATGCCAGGCCCACATCGCCGCCCGGCAACGGCGTCAACACGCCAACGACGTTGGGCCGATCGGTGTAGTCATGCCCTGGCCAGTACGCCGGATGTTCGGTCAGGCCTGCAACTTCGAGCGGGTTGAAGACATCCAGCTGGCAGCCGAGGTCGCGCAGGTAATCGGCGACGAACATCTGGCACGCCTTTTCGGCGCCGTGCGGCGGCTTGTTCTCGCTGGGTATGCGCACCAGGGATTGCGCCAGCCCGACCACATCGGCCCGGTGGGACTCAACCCACGCCAGGATCGCGTCGCGTGGTACCGTGGTCATGATCGGTTATCCTCCCCTGTCTCGCGCAGATCAATCCGCCAACTGTCCGCCGTCAATGAGGATTGCATCGCCGTGGACAAACGAGGCATCGTCTGAGGCCAGGAAGGCAATCACCGCAGCAACCTCTTCCGGCTTGCCCGTGCGCCGCAGCGGGATCTTGTTCTGGATGTAAGCGTTCACAAACTCGTCGCTGTCCATGGACGAGGTGCTCTCGGTGACGATGTAGCCGGGACAGACGCAGTTGACCCGGATGCCGTAAGGGCCCAGCTCAAGCGCCAGCGTCTTCGTGAGCAGCACCACGCCGCCCTTGGCGGCATTGTAGTGCGCGTAGTACCGCTCACCCGCCAGCCCATTGGTCGACGCCATGTTGACGATCACGCCCGCGCGGCGCTCCTTGAAGTGGGGAATCACCGCCTGGGTCATCAGAAACGTACCCTTCAGGTCCACGTTCATGATGCTGTCCCAGCGCGCCTCAGTGATGTCCTCAAAATGGTCCTCGTAGTAAATGCCGGCGTTATTGACCAGGATATCCACGCCGCCCATCGTCGCCAGCGCCTCCTGAACGGTGGCCAGGTCATCCGCCTTGACCGACACATCCGCGGCAAAGGGATAGACAGCCGCCCCCGTCTCAGCGGCGATCTGTCGCGCTGTGGCATCGGCAGCGGCGCCGTCCACGTCCGTCAACATGATAGTCGCGCCCTCGGCCGCAAAACGGGCCACCGTCGCTTTTCCGATGCCATTCGCCCCGCCGGTAACGATCACCCGCTTGCCCTCGAATCTGCGCATGCTGTCCTCCTGACAGCGATTATAGTATCATAGCGGCGCAGTGTGCCAACGAGCGGCGACTGCGTGACCCTCACCTGAAGCCCGGACTTCGGATTCGCCTTGACAGGAGTGTGTCCCTGGCCGTACACTACGAGAAGTCTTCGGCTCCGGGCTTGTCAGCCATGACAGACCCACGCGCAGCCGGCCGACGAGATCGGGCGCTACTAAACGCTGGGAGCGTACGTGGATGATCCCCGGACTTGACGAAGTCGCCAGGCAATTCTGTTTCCAGGGCCACTGCATCGAGGCGATGCCCTACGGCACCGGGCACATCAACCGCACCTACGTAACTCGCTGCGCCGCGCCCGGGGATGGCCGCCGCCGCTATCTTCTGCAGTGCATTAATGTCAACGTCTTCCCCGATCCCCCCGCCCTGATGGAGAACATCGAGCGGGTCACCCGTCATCTGCGGTCCAGGATCTCCGCGGCCGGCGGCGATCCGCAGCGCGAAACACTGAATCTTGTTCCCACCACAGACGGCGCCCTTTTTCACAAGGATTCGGCCGGGAACACCTGGCGAGCCTACCTGTTCATCGAAGGCGCGCAGGCCTATGAAATGGCGACCAGCCTGGCGCATGTCTACAACGCAGGCCAGGCCTTCGGCAACTTCCAGCGCATGCTGGCGGATTTCCCGGCCAACGCGCTGCACGAGGTGCTGCCGGGCTTCCACGACACCCCCCGCCGCTTTGCCGCCTTCGTTGAAACTTTGGCGCGCGATCGGGTTAACCGGGCGGCGGGCGCGCGGGAGGAGATCAGATTCATCGAGCAGCGCGCTTCAGAGACCGCCGTGCTGGCAGAGCTCCTGGACCAGGGGAGGCTGCCGATTCAGGTGACCCACTACGATGCCAAGTTCAGCAACGTGCTGATGGATGATATCACCGGGAAGGGCCTGTGCGTGATCGATCTGGACACGGTCATGGCGGGTTCGGTGCTATATGACTTCGGGGACGCGGCGCGGGCCGGGGCCGCGCTGGCAGCCGAGGATGAGCCCGATTTCGCCCGAGCCGGCATCTCGCTGGAGACCTTCGAGGCCCTCACGCGCGGCTACCTCGACGCGGCGCGCGGCTTCCTGACCCCGACCGAACTCGACTATCTCCCCTTCGCTGCCCGGCTGATCACCCTGGAGCAGGCCATCCGCTTCCTGAACGATTACCTGAACGGCGATATCTACTACAAGATAAACCGGCCGGCCCATAACCTGGACCGCGCACGCACGCAGATCCAAATGCTGCATGACATGGAAAAGCAGTATGACAGCATGGTTGCGATCGTAACGCGGTACCGGTGACGTGATAGGGTCGCGTAGAATCGGAGGAACCATGAACGGCAAACCGGAAGTAACGGAGGGGCGCACCAGCGTGATTCTCGAAGCTTGCGTCGACTCCGTCGAAGCTGCGCTGGCTGCACAGGCAGGGGGCGCAGATCGCGTGGAGTTGTGCGCCGATCTACTCGCAGGCGGATGCACGCCCAGCCCGGGGACAATTCAGCTTGCCCGCGAGCTCCTTGCCATCCCCATGCATGTCATTATCCGGCCGCGCGGTGGCGACTTCTGCTATTCGGACGCCGAGTTCGCAGCGATGAGGCTGGACATCGACTACTGCAAGCAGGTGGGTGCGCAGGGTGTGGTGATCGGCATCCTCAATCCCGACGGCACGGTGGACAGCGGGCGCACGCGTGAGCTGATCGCACTGGCCCGGCCGCTGAGCGTCACCTTCCATCGCGCCTTCGATATGACGGTTGATCCATTTGCGGCGCTCGAAATGCTGATCCACCTGGGGGTCGATCGCATCCTGACAACCGGCCAGGAAGCGTCAGTGCTGGAGGGGTTGGATCTGATCGCCGACCTCGTCCGAAAGGCAGACGGGCTGGTGATCCTGATGCCTGGGGTGCCCGGCAACGTCAGCGAACGCAGCCTCGCCAGGATCATCACCCAAAGCGGCGCCCGTGAGGTGCATACTTATGCACCGATGACCCTCGACGGCCGGATGGTGTATCGCAACCCGCGCGTCTTCATGGGCGGCGAGCTGCGACCGCCCGAGTATACCCTGAGCCTGACCGATGCAGAACGCATCCGGGTGCTTAAGGGCCTTCTGAAGAGCTGACACGTCAGCGAAGGATCTCATGCCTGATCAGCCATTCACCCACCTGCACCGCCCCTTGAAAGCCGTCATCCTGGCTGCCGGCGCCAGGTCCATCACCGGGGATGGCCTGCCCCTGCTGCTCCAGGAATTGAGCGGGCGCAAGATCATCGACTATGTCGTTGCCAACGCGGCGCAGGTCGTGGCGCCGGCCGACACCTATGTCGTCGTAGGCCACCGCCGGGAGGCCATCCAGGCGCATTTGGGGCCGGGCTACCAATACGTCGTGCAGGAGACGGCGCGTGGCACGGGCGATGCGGTCCGCCAGATCCGGCCGCTGCTCCGGGACTACGACGGCGACCTGTTGATCCTTTACGGTGACACGCCACTCTTTGGGTCGGCCTCGATTCGAGGCCTGATCAACCGCCACCGCCTGCGTGCGGCCAACTTGACATTGCTCACGGCGGTTGCCGACCGGCCATACCCTTACGGTCGCGTGATCCGCGACAGCGATGGCCGCATCGTCGATATCATCGAGGAGGCGCAGGCATCGGCTCGCGTGAGGGAGATTCGAGAACTGAACGTCGGCGCGTACGTCGTTTCTGCACAGCAAATCTGGCCGGTGCTGGAGGCGCTCACACCGTCGCCGGTGGACGACGAGTTCCGGCTGACCGACTCGGCCCACCGCTTGATTCACTATGGCCTGGCCGTCGAGAGTTACCAGATCTACGATCCCGACGAGATCCAGGGTATCAACACTCGCGCCGATCTGGAGCGGGCCGAGTTCATCCTGCAACGACGTCTTTTCCGACCACGACGGCAGGAAGAACGCAATATCGTCCAGTTCGGCACCGGCGGCTGGCGTGCTGTCATCGGTGAAGGATTCACCCTCCACAATGTGCGCCGGCTGTGCCAGGCGCTGGCCAACGACATTACCCGCCGTGGGCTGGAGAAACGGGGTGTGCTGATCGGCTACGACCGCCGGTTCCTGTCCAACCAGGCCGCAGAGGCTGCGGCGGAGGTTTTCGCCGGCAACAACATCCAAACCATCCTGCTGACCGAAGACGCACCCACCCCGCTGATTAACTACGCCACCGAGCTTGTCAACTCGGCCTTTGGGTTGGCGTTTACCGCCAGCCATAACCCGCCGGACTGGAACGGTCTCAAAGTCTTCCACGGCGACGGCTCGCTGCTGCGGACCGAGGAGACCGATCAGATCGAGGACGAAACCAATCACCTGAACCTGGACGACGTGGTGAAGATCCCGCTGGATATCGCGCTCGCGGCCGGCATCGTCGTGCGCCGGGACTTCGTCAACGAGTACGTGGACCGGGTCGAGTCCTTCGTCGACCTGGATGCCATTCGCCAGGCGGGGCTGAAGGTCGTTGTGGACCCGATGTACGGCGTGGGACATCTGACGTTGGGCATCATCCTCAATGAGGCGCGCTGCCGGGTGACCTTCATCCACGAGCGGCGCAATCCGCTCTTCGGCGGTCGATCGCCCGCGCCCGATCTGGAGGCGCTGCGCTTGCTGCGGACGATCGTGCGCGAGGAGCACTTCGACCTGGGCCTGGCTACCGATGGCGACGCAGACCGCATCGCGCTGATCGACGAGCGCGGAAACTTCATCGACATCAACGATCTGTTGCTGCTGCTCTACTGGTATCTGCACGAGGTCAAGGGGCAACGCGGGGGCGTGGTGCGCAACCTGGCAACCACCCATCTGCTGGACCGGCTGGCGGACTCGTTCGGCGAGAAGTGCATTGAGACGCCGGTCGGGTTCAAATGGATTGCCGCGGCCATGGTGGAGAACAAGGCGCTGCTGGGCGGTGAGTCCAGCGGCGGCCTGACCATTCGCGGCCACATCCTGGGCAAAGATGGCATCTTCGCCGCGGCGCTGATCATCGAGATGCTGGCGGTGACAGGCAAGCACATCTCAGAACTGCAGGAGTTGGTCTGGAACATCACCGGACGACTCTACTCCGCCGAGGATAATCTGCCCGCGACCGCGGATATGCGCATCATCGTACCCCAACGCGTCAAGGCGTTAGTGACAGACGGCCAAGCGCCCTATCCCGTGGCCCAGGTCTCCGAAATCGATGGCACAAAAATCACCTTCCAGTCAGGTGATCCCCGAGTGGCCTCCGGGGCGTGGGTGCTGCTGCGCTTCTCAGGCACCGAACCGGTGCTTCGCATTTTCGCCGAGGCCGAGACACCTGAGAAGGCGCGTGAACTGGTGGATTGGCTCAAACAGGGCGCCGCAGTACAGCAGGCGCCACGAACCCACTAGCGTGTATGAGAATTCAAGCGGGAGGCATCAACAACAATGCGCATCGCAAACCGGGACTACACACGCTCTGAAGTCCTGCGTCGTGTCGGAAACGTCAGCCAGCTCGCCGGCACACGACACACCGTATTGGCGGAAGGCCGCGCAAAAGGAATCGCAGCGATCGATTTCGACACCGGCGCAGGACTGCGATTCATCGTCCTGCCCGACCGGGGCCTGGACATCTCGGCGGCGGGATATAGAGGCACTAACCTGGTGTACCAGACCCCGAACGGCGAAGTGCACCCGGCGTTCTATGAGCCGGAAGGGCTGGGCTGGCTGCGCACCTTCTTCGGCGGCCTGCTGACCACCTGCGGGCTGACCTACCTGGGGGCTCCCGGCCGCGACGGCGATGAGGATCTGGGGCTGCATGGCCGCTACGCGGCCACCCCGGCGCGCCGGGTCTGTGATCGCTCACGATGGGAGGGCGACGACTACGTCCTGGAAGTCTCGGGGGTGATGGAGGAATGCCGGCTCTTCGGCGACAAGCTGCGCCTGACGCGAACCATCACCACTCGCGCCGGCGCCAAGTCCCTGGCCATCCACGACGTCGTGGAGAACTTCGGCCACCGCCCGTCGCCCTTTACGATCCTGTACCACATCAACTTTGGTTTTCCGCTCCTCGATGCCGGCAGTCGCGCCATCGTCGCCGCGGCCGAGAGCACGCCCTACGATGCGCGTTCGGCAGAGGGCATGCCCGATATGCTGGCGTTCTCCGATCCTGTGCCGCTTTACGAGGAGCAGAACTTCTCCCACCGCATGGGGATCGACGCCGAAGGGTGGACCTGCGCCGCGCTGATCAACCCCACCCTGCACGGCGGGCTGGGTGTCTACATCAAGTTCGACGGCCGGGCCCTGCCCTACCTGAACGAGTGGAAAATGATGGGGGAAGGTGACTACGTGGCAGCCCTGGAACCCTGCAACGCCCCTTGCGAAAACCGTGGCTCGCTGCGTGCAAAGGATCTTCTACCCTATCTGGCCGCGGGCGCCGCGCAGGAGTTGCGCGTGGAAATCGGTGTACTGGAAGGCGAAGCCGAGAATCCGCAGCTTCGAACAACGCGCGGCCGCGTGCCTGTCCACCGGCGCTCCTCCGGGCTCGCTGCGATAGGTAACGTCAAACCCTTCGGGTCTTGCCTGCCCGAAGGGTTTTCTAGAGTTACACCCGGTGCACCTTGAACTGGGGCAGGTAGTCACGGTGCTGCGCGAATAGCTCGTTGGTCATCGACCGGATCTCGGCCAGCGATAGCACCGCGGCCGTCAGCGGGTCGTGGCAGATGGCGCGATAGACCGCCACGGGATCGCCGGTCAGCGCCGCCTGGATCGCGAGTTCTTCGATGCCGCTGGAGAGCTGGGTCAGGAGCGCGCATTCGGGCGGCAGCGCGCCGACATGTATCGGATGGAACCCGGCCTTGTCCACCAGCACCGGCACCTCGACGCACGCGCCCCTCGGCAGGTTCGTGATCAGGTCGGTGTTGGGCACGTTGCCGTTGAACACGAATTTCTCGCCCCCGCGCAGCGCGTTGATGATGTGGGCCGCGTACTCTTCACCGCGCGCCAGGTCTTCCGGCGCAAGCTCCCGCGCCAACTCCTTCTTGACGATCTCCACCCAGGTGGCCTCGTTGTCCTGGTATTCCTTCAGGATGTAGGCGTATTCTCCCGGATTCCAGCCGGTGCCGTGGGTGCAGTACTTTTCGATCAGGTCGGGACGCTTGCGGAACCACCAGTTGTACTCGGAGTTGTGCCCGCTCGACTCGGTCACGTAGTGGCCCAGCGCCAGGTACATCTCGTTGCGCACCGGCTCCTCGTTGTAGACCTCGGCGCGCTCCGTGATCGCCTCGTGGATCAAGGGGTAGGCGTCCACCCCGTTCCAGCGGTAGTCCAGGTACCAGGCCTGGTGGTTGATGCCCGCGCAGGTATAGGTGATCTCGCTGTACGGCGCGCCGATCCAGTCGGCCAGCATCATGGCTGTGCCCTGCACCGAATGGCAAAGCCCGGTCACGGGGATGAAGGTCTGCCTCTGGAGCGCGCCGCACAGCATCGCCATCGGATTGGTGTAGTTGAGCAGCACGGCTTCCGGGCAGACCCGCTCCATGTCGCGCACGATATCCATCATGGGCGGCAGCGTGCGCAGGAAGCGGAAGATGCCGCTGGGCCCGCGGGTGTCGCCCACGTTGATATCCACTCCGTACTTCTTGGGGATCTCGATATCGTGCCGCCAGACATCGGTGCTGCCGGCCAGGATGGTCGTCAGAACGACGTCCGCGCCGCGGAGCGCCTCGACGCGGTCCAGCGTTGCCTCAACTTTGGCCGGCGTGCCGGTGGCCTCGATCAGCCTGGTCACGCCGCGACGGGCAAAGTCCAGCCGCTCCGTGTTGATGTCCATCAAGGCGATGGTGGCATCCTGCAGGATCGGGAAGGTGAGGATGTCGCGCACGAGCTCGCCGGTGAAGCCGAGACTCCCGGCGCCGATGAAGGCGATCTTGGTCATGTGTCACACCTTTGCATTGTTGATGAGCTTACTTGCCCCCCAGCCCGCTGAGCGTGATGCCTTCCACGATCCAACGCTGGACGAGCAAAAAGATGAGCAGCACCGGCAGGATCACCAGCACCGAGGCTGCCATGGTGAGATTGGTCTTGTCAACCATCTGGCTGGAGTACCAGGTCAGGATGATGGGCAGCGTGCGGACGTTCTTCTCGGTCAGGACGATGAGCGGCCACAGGTAGGAGTTCCAGTTGAACATGAAAGTCAACATGCCGAATGTGGCCAGGGCCGGACCAAGCTGCGGGAGCACGATGCGCCGGTAAATCTGAAACTCGCCGGCCCCATCCACACGCGCGGCGTCGATCAACTCATTGGGGATGGACATGGCGAACTGCCGAAACAGGAAGATGCCAAAGGCGTCGATCGCGGCGGGGATGATCAAGCCCGCCAGGTTGTTGATCAGGCCGAGCCTGGCCAGTATCAGGTAGGCGGGGATCATGATGATCTGGCTGGGGATCATCATCGTCGCCAGGATGAACCAGAAGAGCACCCGCTTCCCCTCGAATTGGTACTTGGCGAAGATGAACCCGAAAAGCGAGCTGGTGAAAAGCACCTGGACCACGTTGGCGAGCGCGATGATCGCGGAGTTCCTGTAGAAATTTCCCAGCGGGAGGTTGGGGTCGTTCAGGACGCGCGTGTAGTTGGCCAGCGTGAAATCCTGCGGGAAGAAGGTGGGAGGCACCTGGCGGATCTCGGCCAGCGGCTTGAACGAGCTCAGCACCATCCACGCGAACGGCAGCAAGGTGATCAGGCTGGCCGGAACCAGGATGAAGTAGGCCAGGTTGAGCCGCCGCCGGGGCCGATATCGGGAGTGAGTTGCAGTTGCCACGGCTAGTACTCCCATTCCGTGCGCATCAGGCGCGTCTGGACGATCGAGATGGAGAGGATCATCAGGAACATCACCAGCGAAACGGCCGCGGCCCAGCCCATCTTCTGGTAACGGAAGGCGTAGTTGTAGATGTTCAGCAGCAGCACCTGGGTCTGGTCCTCTGGCCCGCCCTGGGTCATCACCTGGATAATGTCGAACACCTGGAAGGCAGAGATCATGGTCAGGACTGCGGCCAGGAGGATCGTGGGCATCAGCAGCGGCACAACGATGCGCGTCAGCATGTGCCAACCATTGGCGCCATCGATCCGGGCCGCGTCTTTGATGGTCTGCGGGATGCCCTGGAGCGCGGCGATGAAGATGACCAGGTTGTAGCCCAGGTCTTGCCACAGGTAGGCGACGATGACGGCCAGCAAGGCCACCGGGACGCCCAGGACGACGAGGTTGGGATCGCCGGTCCAGTTGATGCCGGTCAGCTTGCCCGTGAAGAGCCGGATGATGCCGTTCAACAGGCCTCTCTGCGGGTGGTAGATGAACTGCCACATGATGGCCACACCCACGGAAGGCGCCAACACTGCCAGGAAGAAGAAGGTGCGGAAGATGCCCTTGACACCCTCGTGCACCGATTCGATCAAGACCGCAAGGGGCAGGGTGACCAGCAGGTTAAGCGGGACGACGATGGCCGCAAAGAGGAGCGTCGTCTTGACACCGATGTGGAACTGGCGGACCTCCAGCGGCGCGCCGGGTGCGAAGTCCAGCATGTTGCGGAAGTTGCCCAACCCGATGAAGGGGTTGTTCTCGCCAAAACCGAGGAAACCTCCGCCTGCCCGGCGCGCGCTGTAGTCGAAAAACGCCAGCGCCAACCCCCAGACCAGGGGGAACAAAGTCCAGAACGCCATGTAGAGGACCAACGGCGAAACCGCGAGGCGTACAAAGCGCCTCTCGGCCGCGTCGCGCCCCTGGCGAGCTTCCCGCGGACGGAAATGGTGGGATTGCGCCAACGCCAGCTCCCCGTAGCCTACTCGAACGAGCCCCGCACCTCGCTCTCGACGGTCTGAAGCGTCTCTTCGAGCGTGGCATTCCCCTGCAGGAAGTTTAGGACCGTCGGGTAGGTGACCTCATACCAGACGAAGTCGCGGTCGGGGAATCGACCCTCAAACTGCCCGTACTTGAGCAAGCCAAAGAAGGGTTCGAAGTAGGGGAACTCGCCCACCAGCTTCTCGGCGTTGGCGCCCGCCACGTTCTCCACAAGCGCCGGCAGCGTCCCGGAGGCCAGGTTCCACTCCGCCGCATTGGCGGGATCGAGCGCGGCAAACTTGACGAATTCCCATGCGGCATCCTGAGCCTTGCTGTTGGCCGAGACGGCAAGCCCCCAGCCGGAGGCAGCCGCAAAGACCGGCTCAGCGCCGACGCTGGGCAGAGGCTGGTAGATCGTCGCGGCGGCGACCTCCGGGTAGTCTCCGCTGTACTCGGGAATGGCCCACGGTCCGACCAGGCCGATGGCGCTGGTCTCGGCGAAGAACGAGTCGCCGACCCAGTTCACCTCATCCGTGAAGAGCTTCGGGTCCACCAGCCCCTCGTCCACCAGGCGCTTCATCATCTCGAGGGTCTTGACCCCTTCGGGGGTGTTCACGGTGTAGACACCGTCCTTGAGGTATTGGCCGCCGTACTGCAGGAAAAGAGAGTGGAACATGGTGGCGATGCCGTCCGACCCGGTGAAGTTGAGCCCGGCACGGGTCATCACGCCGTCCTGCACCACGGCTAGCTTCTTGGCGTCGGCGATGACCTCATCCCAGTCCGCCCAGCCATCCTGGTACCCGGTGGCGCCGGCTTCCTTGGCCAGCTTGGTGTTCAGCAGCACGGCGCCGTACTCGATGTTGAACTCCTGTGGCAGTCCGTACAACTTTCCGTCGCACTGATAGCCGCCAAGCGGCGCGGCGAACAGCTTGGCCTCAGCATCCGTTGCGGAGATGACCGTATCCGGGACCGGGGCCAGGTTACCGCCTTCGGCAAACGAACACACCCACGAACCGAAGAGGTGCAAAATGTCGGCTTCAGTCTTGGCCGGCAGTGCAGTTTGCAGGGTCTGGATGTACGTATCGTAGTCGAAGGTCTCGAACACGATCTCGACATTGGGGTGGGTCAGCTTGTACTTGTCGGCCAGCACCCGGAAGCCGCTGCTGAACGACTCATTCTGGTGTGACCAGAGGCGAAGGGTGACCTTCTCCTGGGGTGCGGCTGCGGGGGCCTGAGTCGCTTCTGCGGGCTTTTCGGTTGCGGCTGCGGGTGCCTGGGTCGCTTCTGCGGGCTTTGCGGTTGCCGCGGCTGGCTCCGCCGCGGCCGGGGCGGTGGTCGCCTGGGGTGCTGCGGGGGTCGCACAGGCCGTAAGCACCAGCGCGACCACGACTGCGAACAGACAGAACCTTCTCATCGTACTCCTCCTTGAGTCAATGGCAGCAGGAAAATGCGGATCACTGCCCGGATGCAGAATTCAGTATATCATACATCGACCGGGTGCTTGACACGCAATGGGCGTCGCAAACGCCGTGAGAGTCGCCACCACCGCCGATGATCGAGTCAAGTCCAGCGCTACTTTGCCACAACGCTGAGCCTGCTTACCTGGATGTACGGCAGCAGACCAGGGTGCCACGCTCCTGGCCCGCTCACCCACTCGCGCTCCTGGCTGATGCTCGCGATGTCACGCAGCGCGCCGTACGCGTTGCCGGCCAGCATGACATCCTTCACGCGGCCCACGATTTCGCCGTTCCTCGATACGGATATCCGGGTACTCGACGTCGTGCGACTTCAGTGCCTGCTCCAAGCGATCGCGCATGGCTGTGCCTCCTTTTTTGTGCGCCCTCAGTATACCCCCGATTGCCCCTGATGGCTCACAAACGTCACGAGAGAAGACCGGTCGCGAGCCATTGTGCTGTTATGACGATTGTGGTATCCTAACTCATGAGAATGTCACTTGGTGCAGGAGTTGTGCAATGTCTGAATTGGCAGCCGATTACCAGACGGTTGTCGGACGCTTGGGAGTGCTAGAAAACGAGCTGCGGCAGTTGCGCGATCTGGTGACAGCCAAGTCCCAATCGGTATCCCCGTCGACTGCGGCCGATCACCTATATATCACGCAGGTACAGAGTATCTTGGGTGGCGAGCCCATCATCAAGGGAACCCGAACGCCAGTGCGGGCAGTGGTGGAGCACTGGAAATTCGGTGATGCACCTGAAGAAATCGTCCGCAAGCTGCCGCACTTGCGCTTGGCGGAAGTCTTCGATGCGTTAGCTATTACGACGACCACCGCGCCGAAGTCGAGCGTTTGATCGCCCTAAACCGAGTCGCAGCCGATGGCTGAACGCGCCGACCAGGAGTTGGAGGCGCTCTACGTGCACCTTTACTGCGACGAAGATGTGTCTGCCGGCATCGTCGAAAACATGCTCCAGCGCGGCTTTGATGTGCTGAGCGCCCGTGAAGCTAATCGCTTACACCTGGATGACGACGCGCAACTGGCTTTCGCAGTAGCCACCCAACGCGCCCTGTTCACCCACAACCGATTCGATTTCGAACAGAGGCACAGCCAATATCTGGCAGAAGGACGTCAACACTACGGTATTATCCTGGCGCGACGTCGTCCAAGCGATTCAGATGTTGTTGCCAGGCTGTTGACTCTGCTCAACTCGATCACAAGGGACGAAATGGTCAACCAACTCCGCTACATTTGAACATCCCAAAGTTCGTTACAACCGCCAATTATCCACCGGTGACGCCTTCTGGTGCGCCCTGGCGCAGTCGGTCTGCGGGATGCGGGCGTAGCGCTTCACCATCTCGATATCGGAATGCCCCAGCAGCGCCTGCAGCGTGAACAGGTCGCCCTCGTTGCGCAGATAGGTGATGGCGAAGGTGTGGCGGGATGTGCGCTGAGGGCAGATATGCGACCACGAGGAGTGGGAGTGCGATGGAGGCGGGCGCCGACAGGCGAGTGTCACCCCGATTGATTGGCCGGCAGGAGGAGATCGGACGGCTAGGCAGCGCCTTGTCCGAGGCCGTGCGGGGTGCAGGCCAGTGTGTCCTGATTGCGGGCGACGCGGGCATCGGCAAGACCCGGCTGATCGCGGAGCTGCGTGCAGGCTTCCAGGGGCGCGTCTTCGCGGGGCAATGCTACGAAGAAGAAACCTCCTTCGCGTTCGCCCCACTGCAGGCTGCGCTGCGAGGGTTGCTCGAGGCTGCGGATGCGGCAGTGGCCGAACTACTGGAGCACCGCGCCGATGGCCTGGCCCGCCTGCTGCCCGAGCTGGCCGATCGTAGCACTGCACGTCCCCTTGCCGGGGAAGAGGGCAATCCGACCGCGAGCCAGCGCGTGCTCTTTGAGGCGATGGCCGGGCTGCTGTTTGACCTGGCAGCCCGTCAGCCCCTGCTCGTCGTCTTCGAGGACCTGCACTGGAGCGACGAGAGCACGCTGGCGTTCATCCGTTTCCTGGCGCGGCGGCTGAGGAGCCGTGCGGTTCTGCTCATCGGGACCTACCGGCCCGGCACGGTCCCCGAGACCCTCGCGGACCTGAACGTTGCACTGGAGCGCGAGCATCTCGCGCAGCACATTACACTTGCGCCGCTGGTTCGCGCTGAGGTGGAGGGCCTCCTGCGCAGCATCCTTGACAGCGCACAACCCATCAGCGCAGATTTCCTTGATGCGGTCACGGCTTTTTCCGAAGGCAACCCCCTCCTCGTCGAAGAGCTCGTGGCTGCGATGATCCAGGCCGGCGATATCTACCAGGCCGACGGCGTCTGGGCGCGCAAACCCGTGCACGAGCTGCGTGTGCCGCGCAACATGCAAGACGGTGTGCAGCGGCGCACCGAGAAACTGACTCCCGAAGCGCGGCGAGTGCTGACGCTGGCCGCGGTGGCCGGCCGCGAATTTGACTTCGAGATGCTCAGCCAGGTTACGGGCCTGGGCGAGGGGGACCTTCTACGCGGGGTTGAAGGAGCTGATCCGGGCCGGCTTCATCAGCGAAGAGCGCGCAGATGCCTTCGTCTTCCGGCACCCGCTGCTGAGAGAGGCAGTGCAGGGGCAACTATTGGCGCGCGAGCGGCGTACGCTCCACGCGCAGATCGCGGGCGCGCTCGAACGCCTGCACGGCGCGGATGTGGGAGCGTACACGGCCGAGCTGGCATACCACTACCATGAAGCGGCGGCCTGGGAACAGGCGCTGCCCCATGCACGCCGCGCCGGAGAGCGGGCGCGGCAGCTCGACGCGACACCGCGAGGCGCTCAGCCACTTCACCCGCGCACTGGACTGCGCGCAGCATCTGGGCAGCGAGGCGCCGCTCGACCTGTTGCTGGCGCGAGCCGATCTCTACGAGCGGGTCGGCGAGTTCAATGCAGCTGATGCCGACCTGACCGCGGCCCTGCACGGAGCAGAGCAGGCGACCCGCCTGGCTGAGTCATGGCAGGCACTCTCGAAACTGGGGTACCTGTGGGCTGCCCACGACTATGATCGCAGCCTGGCCTGGTTCGAGCGCGCGTTGGCCGTCGCCAATGCGTTGGAGGATCCCCTGGTCCAGGCAGAAACCTTGAACCTCATCGGCAACGTTTACCTCAACCGCGACCTGCCTGACGCGGCCTTGCCCTATCACCAGGCGGCGCTGGCCGCGTTTGAGTTGGTCGGGGATTTGGCGGGCCAGGCCAACACGCTGGAGTTGATGGCGGTCAGCAACTATAACCTGCCCGATGTGTTGGCGGGTGCAGAGTGCGAAGAGCGGGCGCTCGCTCTGGCTCGCGCGGCCGGCGCCCGCTCCGTCGTCTTTCACGCGTCGATTCACCTGCTCCTGCCTGTTCGGTTCGAGACCGAGGTGGGGCCACCGGTAGAATCTCAACGCCTGGTTCAGTTGGGGGAGGAGGCTCTGGCGCTGGCGCGTGCGATGAGCTGGGCGGGCGGCGAAGCGCAGGCGCTCGGGCTACTGGGCGGGTTTCATGGGCTTCTTGGGCACTACGATCGCGGCCTGGCACGCCTTCACGAGAGTCTGCAGTTGGCCGAGCAACTCGATCATGCCGCCGGGATCTCCGCGTCAGAGCGCATGATCGCATCTATCTTGCTCGACCTGTTGGCCTTCGATGAAGCGGCTGACCGGCTGCGCCGTGCGTGGACGCTGGCAACCGGGGCCGGCGCCCTCCTGTTTGCGGACATCGCGGCCCTGGCCCTCGCGCAAACGCTGGCAGCCCGCTGTGGGCCTGGGGACCTGGCCGAGGCTGCCGATCTGCTGGCCGGCTTGCTCTCCGGCAGTACTCTGCGAGGAGGCCGCAATCCGCGCGAGGCCCTGGCCACGCGTGCGGAGCTCGAGCTGGCGCAAGGGCGGTCCGCCGCTGCGGTGGGCACTCTCGAATCTCTGATCGCAGCAACGCGCCACCTTCCGAGCCACGGCTTATCCGCGATTCCGCGCCTTGCGCTGCTATTGGGCCGAGCCCTCATGGCGGTAGGACGTACTGAAGAGGCAGAGGATGCGCTCCAGGCGGCCGTGGCCGGCGCGGATGCCCAAGGCCGTGAGCCCTTGCTGTGGCGCGCTCACGCGGCCCTCGGCAGGCTGCGCCTGGATCTGAAGCAACGTCGTGTGGCCCAGGATGAGTTTGGTCGTGCCCGTGCGCTGATAGCCGGGCTTGCCAGCGCCGTACCGGACGCGAACCTGCCGCGAAGCGTTTATGCGGAAAGCCCTGGCGACCATCCCCCTTCCCCCCGTGCCAACTGAACGGCGAGTGGTGGCGCAGGCGCATCATGGGCTCACCGAGCGCGAGCGCTCCGTGGCCACGCTGGTGGCCCGCGGGCACTCGAACCGGGAGATCGCGGACGCCCTGGTCATTTCCGAACGCACCGTGGAGCGCCATGTCGCCAATGTCCTCGCCAAACTCGGGCTGGCATCGCGCGTCCACCTCGCGGCGTGGGTGACTGAAAACCTCCCTTCGCCGTAGCCATCCCCCACGAAAATCTGAGTGCTCGGCCCTGAAAAAGTGGGTGCTGCCGCCGATGCCGGAACCGGCCGCGCCTGTTATCCTACCCTTAGTGTTGAGATAGGGTACAAGGAGGGTTCAAATGTCAAGCAAGCAGAACATCGCCGCGCTTCAGCGGCTGATCGAGGGTGGGTTTGGACGGGGCGATCTGCAGGTGGTGGACGAGGTGGTGGACGCTAACGCGGTGGAGCATCAACCGGGCATCGAGCCGCCGAATCGCGAAGGCGTCAAGCGGGCGATCCGGTTCCTGCACACGGCGTTTCCCGATTTCCAGGTCACACTGCAGCACATCGTGGCGGATGGCGACATGGTCTGGTGCCACTTCACGGCACGCGGCACGCACCTTGGGCCTTTTGGCCAAGTACCGCCAACGGGCAAGCGTATGACGATCGACGTCATCGATATTGCCCGCTTCAGCGACGGCCGAATCGTCGAACATTGGGGCATTGCTGATCGTTTCAGCCAGGCCGAGCAGTTGGGACTGCTATCCCAACGGCGCGAGCCTGTGGCCGGGTGAGCAGGTGAAGTATGTACATCTTGCACATCGAACACCCTGTCCCCGATTTCGAGGGCTGGAAGAAGGCATTTAACAGCGACCCCGTCGGGCGTGTGCGATCTGGAGTGCGGCGGTACTGGATTTCGCGGGCTGTGGACGATCCCAACCACGTGAGTATCGACCTGGAGTTTGCCACTGAGAGCGAAGCAGCGGGCCTCTTGGCTGCGATGCGCGCGGTGTGGGCGCGCGTGCAGGGCCAGATTATGATGAACCCACAGGCACGAATTGCCGAGATCGTGGAGACACTTCAGTATTAGGACTTGCCTGCCCGGGTGGGAGCCGCGGGCGGAGCACCTGCTCCGCCCGCGTTCAAGTGTATGTTATGTGTCGGTTCTACGGACGCCTCCATCTCGATATCGGAATGCCCCAGCACAGATCCGGCGTTTATGTTTGCCACAAAGTTCATTTGCCTACCATCACGGAGTGTGATATCGTACGATAAATCGAGATTGGATTTAGCAAAAATGGCCGATAATCTTACCGCGATTTCTGTAGCCCGGATGTTGCACGAGCAGGAACTGTTCTACTTCTCGTCGCGCACCCTTGCTGACCTGCTCGGCCGCGACCTTTCCCAGGTCCATCCGCTCGTGCGTCAGTTGGTGCGGGCTGGTCTTATAGCTGAGATCGAGAACGGCAAGTACTTGCTCCTCGGCTTTGAGCCGGAGCGCGTGCTCGCCAACCCGCTCTTCATCGGCTCCCATTTGATTACACCCGGATACGTGTCCTACTGGTCGGCTCTGCACACCTATGGTTTCACGGAACAGGTGCCGCTTACGGTGTACGTGGCGACCACCAGGAAGAAGTCGCCTGTCGAATACGCCGGACAGCGCTTTCGTTTTGTGACGATCCAGCCGCGCAAGTTCTTCGGCTACCGCCGCGAGCAGGTGGGTGGGTTGCCGGTTTTGATCGCCGATGAGGCCAAGGCGCTCATTGACAGCTTGAGCGAGCCGGAATATGCCGGGCGGGATCGCTGAGGTCGCGAAGGCGCTGCGCACAGCGATCGAGACGATCGATCTCAATACGTTGGTGGAATACGCCAACCGGCTCGGTGACAAAACACTGGGCTCCCGCCTCGGTTATTTGCTGGGCCTCGTGGGTCGCGTTGTCTCGCCCTGCGATGGGGTCGCCTGCCCCGAAGACGGGCGAGGGGACGCCTCAACTCATCCGCTCCACCTCGTCGGTCAAGCTCGATCCCGGCCGACCGGGGCAAGGCCGGCGCGATACTCGTTGGAGAATTGACATAAACTTATCGCTTGAAGAACTGAGAGGGGAGGGTATCGGCTGATGCTGACTCGCACACAAATCCAACGTCTGGCGCAGCGCAATCACATCGGCATGCAGGCCCAGGAGCGCGACTACCTCCAGCACCTGTTGCTGATGCTTTTCTACGCCCGCTCACAGGCACTCATCTTCAAGGGCGGCACCGCGCTACGCCTGGTGTACCGGGGAGTCCGCTATTCGGAGGATTTGGACTTCAGCGCCTTGATCAGCGGGGAGCCGGTTGCTGCACCAGCCCGAATCGCCGAGTTGCGCCGCCTGTGGCAGGCGGTCGTGGCCGACTTACGCGACTTCGGCGCCGAGGGCGAGATACGCAACGTTCGGCAGGGTGAGGTTGGGCTCAGCTTCGACGTGAGCTACCAGGGGCCGCTGTACGATGGTCGCGATCGGAGCAAGGGGAAGGTGCGCGTCGATGTCAGCTTGCGCGGCGAACCATCGGCTACCCGTCGGGAGTTGGTGCGCTCGGAGTACGACGATGTGCGGCCGTTTGTCGTCACTGTGCTCAGTCCGGAACATCTGCTGGCCGAGAAGGTGCGCGCCTTGCTGGTGCGGGCCAAGCCGCGCGATCTTTATGACGTCTGGCTGATGGTCGAGCAGGGGGTCCAGCTGGACGCCGACCTGATCCGGCAGAAGCTCAAGCTCTACGAGATGACCTTGACGCCGACGGTGGTTGAGGCGGCGCTGACACGCGCGCGACGGGATTGGGAACGCGATCTGCGCCCGCTCTTGGGGCAGTATGTGGAGCCTGACGTGACCGACCGCACCGCAGCGACGCTGCTCCGACTGGCCGAGTCTGCGAGCGAGGGCGCCGGCCTGGCCGACAGCCGCGGAGAATGAGCATGGCGCGCAAACTGGATCGGATTCTTATTGAAGACGTTGAAGCTACCTGCTGGGATGGCGCCCACCACCTCGGCGTCGGAAAGATAAGCGGTGCGCCTGCCTGAAGCGGTTTCCATGAGCCATCCGATGTGGCGAGGACTCTTCTATTCGCCCGGTTTCTTGGGCGGTGCGGGCGGCGCCTTCGGCGCTTCATCCTCTGAAGACGTGGGCGCGGTCATCCCGCGCCCACACTGACACTTATTCTAGCCCTTGCTGGCGTACACGATCTCGGTGCGGCTGCGCTCCCACTCGGGCAGCTTGAAGATCCGGTAGCCGCGCCCGCGCAGCTCATCGAGCTTTTTCGCCACTTCGCTTTGCGCGTCGTCCAGGTCGCCATAAGTCATGGCGCCGTTGGGGCAGTTGTGGACGCAGTAGGGATCTTGCTCCTGCTTTGTGCGCCCCCCGCACAACGTGCAGTCGGTGGTGTGGATGGGGATCCAGCTCATGCGCAGATTAGGCCACACGCCCGAAGGGCGGTCGATGCCTTCGCCGCTGCCCAGGGTGCGCACGTGCTGCCACCACTCGTCGTCGGCTAGCTGGTTGCCGACCTTGCAGGCCAGGGAGCAGGTCCAGCAGCCGGTGCAGCGCTGCAGGTTGATCAGGATGGTTGGCTGAGTCATTTCTGACCTCCATTCTTGCCGTTTACTTTGCGCACATCGCACGCGCAGTCCCAGATCGTATCCCAGGCGCCGGCCAGGACCGACTCGCCGCCGGCAAACATGTTCCCGATCTTTCCCTCATCCGCAATACATTGCCACCAGCGCTTTGTCAGATCGTCAATGGTTTCCATGCCTCCCAGCGGGACGAGCAGCTCCGCATAGGTGCCTTCCTCGAACTGGCGCTTGCGCCAGCCGAACCAGACCTGCACCGTCCCGGGCGGGATAGCCTCGTCCAGGCGCAAGATGGTCTTGACCTTGCCGCGCTGGTTGAAGCACTCGATGGTGTCGCCGTCTTTGAGGCCTTCCTTGGCTGCGTCGACGGGGTTCATGCGCGCCGATGGCCCGCCACCGGAAAGCTTGGTCATCCAGGGGTCATCGGTGAAGATGGACTGCATGAAGAAGCGCTGCCGACCGGTGAAGAAGTGGTAAGTGTATGGGTTCTCGCGCACGCCATCCGGAACCTCGAGCGTGGGCCTGTATTTTGCCAACGCCTCGCCCAGGTCCGCCAGGCGCTCGACGTAGAACTCGACGCGGCCGGATTCGCTCGGGAACCGGCGCGATGCCCAGGGATCGTTAGGCGTTTCCGGCACAGCCGCCCGGACGCGTTTTTCCTTCTTCAGGCGCTCCATCGTCAGCGGCGGCTGGATGTCGGCGATCATCGGGTAGGGCGACTGCAGCCGGATATCGAGCCACTCTTCGGTGGTCTTGTCGAAGTATTCGCCCAGGCCGACGCGCTTGGCCAGCTCGCTCCAGAAGAAGTTCGGGTCGCGGGCTTCGCCTAGCGGCTCGATCGCCGGTTCCTGCAGGACGATGTGGTTGTAACAGGCCGAGGCGATAATCTCCATGCGCTCGAAGGAGGTGCAGTCGGGCAGTACGTAGTCGGCCAGCTCGCCCGTATCGGTCATCCAGATGTCGAAGTCGACCACCAGTTCCATCTGCGGGAAGGTTTCTTTCTCCCAGCGTGAGCGGTTCGGGCAGTTGTGCACCGGGTTGCCGTTGGCTTTGATAAAGGCCTTAATCGGATAGGGCTTGCCGGTCTTGACCTGCTCGAAGAAATCATCCTGGCGGATGTATTTCGCCTTGATCCCCTCGATCCCATCAGGGAACGCGATGGGGAAGTCGTTAAAGAGGATTGGATAACCGGTCGGCATCAATTCGCAGGTCGCGCCGCCGCCGAGCATGCCGATGTTGCCGGTCAACAGGGCATTCGAGGGCTAGCGCCTGGCAGGCATATCCCAGCGAGTCCTGGTGATGCGCCAAAAATCTTCGTAGCTGCCCATGAGGCTGCGCAGCCAGGTATACTCAAGCTGCTTGGCCCGCCAGAGCTGGCTGAGGGCTTTGCCGCGCCCCGGAAAAGCCCCTTCGGCGGCGTCGACCACTGAATGAACGTCAAAGAGCGTGCCGTAGGCATCGAAGGCATAGGCCTGTAAGGCGGTCATTTTCCCTCAGCAAATAGATCCAGTCTGGCTCTCGGTTAGGAATATTCTATCACCGGAATGATGAACACAAAAAGCGGAGCGAGCCATGGAACCGCTCGATCCGCTTTCTCTTCAACCTTACCGTGTGAATTGGGCCTCAGGCGGTCATGTCAATCAATTTACTCAAAGTGCTTTTCGGCCAGGGCAACTAAGGTGCAATTGCCCTGTTCCCCCCACTCCCTTCTTAACGATACAGGCCGCAGGGATCAGTTCAGTCTGATCCGCTGCGGCCTGAGTTACGCACCCCTGTGCGACGACCTCTCTGGGACTGACACCTACTTGCAGTTATAGCCTTGCAGGAGTTTGCCCTCGGCATCGACCACCGCTTGACGCGCGCTCAAAACCTTCTGCGCCGACGCACCTACGGTGGTGCCGGTGATGCCGCTGACGAAATCGCTGTAGGTCTTGTAGACATTCTGGAGCGTCGCCGTCTCTGCCGGGCGCACCGTTCCCAAGACATTCACGACGCCGTCGAATGCAGCTTTCACCTTGTCCTGGCCGGCCTTAAGGTCAGTGACAGTGGTGTTGGCGTTGATCGTGGGCAGGCCCTTGACCGTCTGGTCGAGCGTGCTGATGGCCGTACAGACCGGCGCCTGCAAGTCGGCCGGCAGCGCCTGAAGCGTGATCGGCTTCGGGCGCAGGAACAGGAGCCACAAGATGGCCAGCACGGCCACAGCGCCGAGCAGCCACCATAGCCACTTCATGGATCGCACGGGTGACGGCGGTTCAGGCTGAGGATTGAGCCTGGGCGACGGCGCCGCAGGCGGCGTGACGCGCGGCACTGTTGGCGCAGGCGTGCTGATTATTGGGCCGGCGCTTAGGCCCAGCGTGTCGGCCAGCGCCTTCGGCGCAGCGGCCTTCACGAAGTCCGTTTGCCCGGCCAGCAGGTTGGCCAGGCCTGACGCGTTCAAATTGCCGCGGGTGACCTGCCTGCCCACCAAAGCCAAGACCATAGGGGCAATGCTGTTGAGAAGTGTGGAGGCGGACCCTCCCCGGATGCCCGCGATCGAGGCAATCGCGTCAATCACCTTGCTGGTGTTGCCGCCCAAGAGGCTGCTGACGATGCCAGCGCCCGAAGAAAGCAGGTTCTGGCTCGAATCGGAGCCGCCAAGAAGGCCAGCGAGGTTGCCCAGTACATCCGCACCGCCGGTCTGATTCCTCACCAGGTCCAGGATCCCTTGCCGCGCCGGCGGGCGTCCCACCCTGTTTGGCCAACGCGCCCACCAGGCTGGGTACGACTGCCCCCAGAGCATTCTGCGTCTGCGCGGCGGAAGTCCCGCTCAGACTGCCGAGTGTGTCTACTACATCGGGCGTGAGCTGCTTGCCGATGAGTTCGATCAGGCTGTCCATTCTCTTCTCCTTTCTACAACACGACTGTGGGACTCAAACGAGCCAAACCACATCTAAAATGAAATGATAGCAGGTCTCCGTGACGAAACAGATTACCTTGCTCTAAGGATTGTATGGTCTGTCGTACGCTCTTCGATCTTTCATAGCTGTGAACCCCACACTGCATGCCGCGCTCGTCATTGCGGGGTCATTTTCCACGAGGGCAGGGCTTGCCACCGGCCGAAAACCGTCGTGGTCGCTCCTGGGGTCAGGAGCGTGCCTGGAAGACCCATAAACAGTTTTGGCAAGAAGATGACGGCACTCGACCTGCCGAAACAGCACCACTCGCGGAGATCTGGATCTGCGGCCCCGCGGTCGATCCGTCATCGTGATTGCGCCTACCGGTTACGCCCTCGTAGATCTACTGCGTGACGCGGGGTTCACCATTGACCAGAGCCGCCTGGATCGCGTCTTCCACGACCCGAAGGGACCGATCACCCGCGCCGTGAAGCTTTGCTCGCCGGGGATGTGACCGCCGGTGTGCGTATCAAATACTGGTCGCTGGATCGAGCCCGATCTAAAGTGCAGATACCTCAGAATGCACGGAACCCCACAGATAGCTATCCGTGGGGTTCCAGGTACGCCTGATGATGATGTTTAGTCGGGGAGAGAGGATTTGAACCTCCGACCTCACGGACACATTCTTATATCCTGTATTGAGTACGCTTTGCATTCCTCAGTAACCCCAAACCGTGGGGGGCCTTCGTTAAGCTTCTGATCTTCCCCTGCTCAGCCGTGTCAGGCATGTGTGGTGTCAGATTGGGGACCGAACCTTAAAGTTTCGCGAAGTTGCGAAATTGGGGTCATTCCCCATTCACTAACAAAGTGTTACCGTCCCTGAAAATGGATAAACCTATTGACACACCACATATAATATAGACACGGGTTTACATCTAGGGGGACGCATGGCAGGTCCAACACAACGGGTCAAGGGGCGAATGTCCAGGGTGCAGGTAATTCGAGCGCAGCACCTGCTGCACATGAAGTATGCGCCTTCGGAGATCGCGGATGAGATTGGTCTTCCGAACAAGGACCTGGTCTACCAGTTCATCAAGGCCGGTTGTCCACACGAACGGGACGAGAATGATCGGATATGGATCGTCGGCACGCTGTTTCGCCAGTGGGCCAAGTCTCAGGCGACAGGCGACCGCACCGAACACGATAAGATGCTTGAAGGTCAGGCGTATTGCTTCAGATGTCGCAAACGGGTGACGATGAAGGCCACTGGCGTGCGGCCGTCAGGTCGTTATCTGGAGTTGCTCACGGGCACGTGCGCGGAATGCGGCGGGATCGTCAACCGGGCACGCAGAAGGGGGGGCGATGATCAACCGGGATAACTACAAGGCTTACAAGCGGTATCTGTCCTATCTCTCCGATATGAAGCAGTTGGATCGACTCACGGTCGACAAGTACCGGAAAGAACTGGTCTACCTGTTGGAGTGGGCAGATGAGCAGCCGTTATTCAGGGTCCACACGATCCGACCGTCGTTCCCGAAGTTCTTGTTAGAGGCCGACGGTAACGGCGACGGGAAACCCCTCACGTCAGCCTACGCGCGGCGAGTGAGCGCGGCCACGCGGGCGTTCCTGACGTGGCTTCGCATGTCCGAAGGGGGACCGTACCGCGATCTCTCGGAGAGTTGGCTTGAAACCCTTACCGCGCAGCGGCAGCGGCAGGGAGCGATCCGCGAGCACGAATTCTACACGGTCGAGGAGGTGCGCCAGTTGTTGAGCGTGCCCGCTGATAGCCTCCTCACGCGGCGGGATCAGGCAGCGGTAGCATTCCTGTTCATTTCGGGAGCGCGGATCGGCGCATTCGTCACGATGACGACGCGGTGCGTCGACGTGGAGCATCGCCGTGTGCGGCAGTGGCCGGACCTGGGGGTAGTCACCAAAAACCGTAAGGCAGCAACTACCTATTTTCTGGACGTTCCCGATCTGCTCGAAGTGGTCGGGCAGTGGGACGCGTTGGTCCGATCTCGATCCTCGGAGAACGATCTTTGGTATCCGATCCTATCGCGATGGCGACAGGATTGTCGAAGGGAAACCGGCGACTCCCGATCGCGCGACGGACTTCTACCGCGGACTGAAGCGTCTATGCTCGGCGGCAGGGGTCACCTTCAAGTCTCCGCACAAACTGCGCCATGGCCACACGATGCACACGCTAGCAGGTGCCGAAACGATCAGCGACCTGAAAGCGATCAGCCAAAACCTGATGCACAGCAGCCTGACGATCACGGATCAGGTCTATGGAGTCCTCGGGGCGAATGATGTTGCTGATCGCATCGGCGCGCTTGGCGGCAGCGGGGCCGATCGGCAACGAGAGCCAGGCGCTGGCGACATGAAGATAGAGAAGATCATCGACCGGGCGATTGCAAGGGCGCTTGCTGGGCGGGCGTAGGGCACGGTAACACAGAATTAGGGGACGTGAGTTGCATCAACACCGAGAGGTTTTGAGTTGCGAGGCAGTACGGATCAGGGGCCGGTCGCGGGGCAGCCACCGCGCCGATCGTTCGCGAGGCAGTACGGATCAGGGGCCGGTCGCGGGGCAGCCTCCCGCGCCGGCCGTTCTTGGGAGGTACGGGGATGGATGATGACTATGATGCGTCGATAAGGCGTCGGTTCAAGCTTGATCCGAAGTCAGCCTGGCAAAAGAGGCTGGATGTACTTACGACGAACCAGCAAGCGGAATTGGAACGTCTCAAAGATTTGAAGCGGCGCTTCCATCTCGACATGAGCGAGGCAGAGATGTTAGAAAAGGTCGAGAGGCTACCATGACGGATCAAGATGCACAGATCGAGGATCTGAAAGGACAACGCGCGGAGCTGCAAGTCAGGTTCAACGCCTGGGGCACCCGCATGTCCGAGATCGACGCGGAACTCGCAGCGCTGTGGCAGGCGTGGCGTCAGCTCTTGCGAGATCGCTACCATCACGAACAGTCTTGCATCGCGGCGGGCGTGGATGGCGTTCTGCCCCCGATCGATGTAAGCGCGGTCAAACCCATCCTGGATCGCATCATGGACGGTCGCAGCGGGATCTTGCCAAAACACCCGCGCGACTGAACGGAAGGAGATCGGGATGGCTGAAGTCGGACAGATCGCTGATCTGAAAGGACAACGCGCGGAGTTGCAAGTCAGGTTCAACGCCTGGGGCACCCGCATGTCCGAGATCGACGCGGAACTCGCAGCGCTGTGGCAGGCGTGGCGTGAGCTATCGCGGGATCGCATATATCACGAAACGTATTGCAACGCGACGGGCGTCAATCTGCCAAAGATCGTCTAGTCGGGGAGAGAGGATTTGAACCTCCGACCTCACGGACCCGAACCGTGCGCGCTAGCCTGGCTGCGCTACTCCCCGAACGAGACGGAGTATACCGCTCACGGCGCAGAAATGCAAAAACGGGCCGCACGCTCCTCCCTTGCGCGGCCGCGCGCCCTGTGCTATCTTACCCACACACAGGAGGTCGCCATGAGCCTGCAGATCGGCATCGTCGGCCTGCCCAACGCCGGGCAAATCCACCCTCTTCAACGCCCTGACGCAAGCAGGCGCGGCCATCGCGCCCTATCCCTTCACGACCATCGACCCGAACCTGGGCATCGCGGCTGTGCCGGACCCGCGGCTCGATCAACTGGTGGCCCTGGTCAAACCCGAGAAGGTCTCACCCGCCACGGTGGAGTTCGTGGATATCGCCGGCCTGGTCAAGGGCGCGAGCCACGGCGAGGGGCTGGGCAACCAGTTTCTCGGCCATATCCGCAACGTCGACGCAGTGCTGCTGGTGCTGCGCGGGTTCGAGGACCCCGATGTACCGACCGCGGGCGAGCAGGTCGATCCCCTCGTCGACCTCGAAACGTTGGAATTGGAGCTGATCCTGGCCGATCTGACGGCCACGGATCGACGCATCGAGAGGGTGCAGGGCCAGGCCAAGGGGCGGCCGCGCGACTTCGCGGAGCAATTGGCGTGGCTGGGGCGGCTGCGTGGACATCTCGACGACGGGCGGAGCGCAGTGACCTTCCCTGAGCCGGCCCACCACGCGGACTGGACGACCGACTTCCCGCTCCTGAGCGGCAAACCGCGACTCTACGTCGTCAACGTGGGCGAAGATACGCTGCCGACCGGCGACCCGCTGGCGGCCCCCGTCCGGGCAAGAGCACAGGCTGAAGGTGCACCTTGCCTGACCCTGTGCGCCGCGTGCGAGGCGGAGCTGATCGGCTGGCCGCCGGATGAAGCGGCGGAGTACCGCAAGGACCTGGGGCTGGCGGAGTCGGGCCTCACTCAGCTCATCCGGGTGAGTTACCGTCTGCTAGACCTGATTACCTTCTTCACCATTGCGGGCGGCAAGGAGAGCCGCGCCTGGAACCTCAAGCGAGGCCAGACAGCTTATGAGGCAGCGGGCAAGGTGCACACTGACATCCAGCGCGGCTTCATTCGCGCTGAGGTAGTCCCCCAACCTGCGCTGATCGCAGCAGGCGGCGTGGCCGGCGCGCGCAGCCAGGGGCACGTCCGGCTGGAAGGCAAGGAGTACGTGGTGCAGGATGGCGATGTGATCGCCTTCAGATTCAATGTGTGAACACACAAACGCGGGAAACCACAAACACTTATGAGCCCCTTGTCAACGTGACCGTCTTGTGCTAAAATATTTGTGTTGGGGTTGCGACCGGCGCCCCACTGCATGAGCCTCGCGGCATGCCGTACCTCTCAATTCTCCGGGGGCACCTTGTTGTTCGCAGCAGCGACGATCCGCGAGGGCGCCCTCACATGCAAAGGAGTGTGACAGATGAGGTCGAAGCCCTTTCCTCCGAAGTTCGCGTATGTCGCAGCGTTGGCGATCCTGCTCGCAGTGTGCTTCTACGCGGGCAGCCTGGCCACCAGTGATCAGCCCGTGAGCGCCCAGGGCGCCAACAACCCCACTGATCTGACGGCTCCAGAAGGGGAATTCTCGTGCACCATCGGGAACGTTGCGGTGTACGAGAACCGCATTCACGTCTACTGCCCGGCTCACGTTGGCCTGATCAAGTATTTCGCCTACTCGGTACTTTCCTCTGCGCAGTCCCGGCAGGCAAATCGGTACCTGGCCATCCTGAACACCGCCTATGCGTTGGGCAAGCCAGTGTTGGTGGCCTTTAACGACAGCTCGACAGCCAATCCGCCAGGGTGCCAGACCGACGATTGCCGGCTCATCACCGGATTGGCGATCGCGCCATGAAAACACGAATGCGCGGCGCGCTGATCGTGGCCACGGTGTTGGTCATGGTGTTGGCCTACCTGGGCGGCGCGCTGGTATCAGCGCAAACCAGCTCTGCCCCGGCAGGCCCGCAGGCGCCAGCTCTCACCAACGCACAGTGGGCTGTACTGGAGGCGGCCAATGCCCTGCTGCTCGATGGTGATGGCGAGACACCGACCTATTTGCCGCTCGTGCGGAAGTAGTCGCGGTTCGCGGACGATGCAGACAGTGTTCACTTGAGCACCCTTTGCATCGTGCGCATATTGCTTCCTCTCCATTCTTGCCATACTCTCACCTCTGTGCTATAACTTATCTACCGCGCGAGGGCTCCAGCCCTCGCTCTTTCTGCCCCCGGCGCGCAGCTCCAAGCTGGGTTGACCGGCGGCAATCCCCCTCCTGGGGAGGGGCATTTCCGAAGAAAGGAGGTACCGACGCGGTATGTCCGACATTATGCGCGATTATGAGATGATCGTCATCGCTGCCCCGCAGTTAGATGATGAAGGCCTGAGCAGTCTGACCCAGCGTGTGAGTGGTTGGATTACGGGCGCGAAGGGAACGGTTTCCAACACCAATGTTTGGGGCCGTCGTTCGCTCGCGTACGCGATCAAGAAGCAAACTGAAGGCTACTACGTGCAGTTCAATTTTCAGTTGCTGCCCAGCGCGAGCCGCGAGCTCGAGCGCAACCTGCGACTGGATGAGAACGTCATCCGACACCTGGTAATCCGCCTGGACGAGGTATAGCCCCGACCTGACGGTGGAAGGGAGACGTGGACCGTGGCAAGAGGCTTAAACAAGGTCCTAATCATCGGCAACCTGGGCCGCGATCCCGAAATGCGGTATACGCCGAGCGGTAAGCCGGTCACTTCGTTCAGTGTGGCGGTGAGCCGCGGCTGGACGACAAGCGCAGGCGAACGCCGCGAGGCCACGGAATGGTTCAATGTCATCGCCTGGGGCAACCTGGCCGAGATTTGCAACCAGTATCTGCGTAAAGGCTCGCGCGTCTATGTTGAGGGACGGCTGCAAACGCGGAGTTGGGACGATCCCGATGGGCAGCGGCATTCGCGCACCGAGGTGGTCGCCAACGAGATGATGATCCTGGACAGCCGACCCGGCAATAACGAACCGGATGATTTCGGTTACGAAGAGGAAATGGGCTTCTAGACCGTAGGGTCAGGCCCCGACATACGGAGAACTTCATATGGCAGACGAAAGAGAAATGAACAGCACGTCGCCCGCTCCCATGGAGCGTGTCGACCGGCCAGAGCGCGGCGATCGGATGGATCGCCGCCCGCGTGGTGGACCGGGCGGTGGTCGGGGGCGTTTCCAGCGCCGCCGCATCTGCGCCTTCTGCGTCGATAAGGTCGACAAAATCGACTATAAGGATGTCAACTTGCTGCGTCGCTTCGTATCTGACACCGGTCAGATTGATTCGCGGCGTCGCACGGGCACATGCGCTCGCCATCAGCGTCGCGTCACCGAGGCCGTCAAGCGGGCTCGCTTCCTGGCGCTGTTGCCTTACACCGCCGAGCACATTCGCCGCTACGGTTGATGTTATGGCGAGCGGGGGACGCCCTCCGTTCGCCTAGTAAGGAACACCTATGGCCAAGCGCAAAGAAGACGAACTCCGCGAGGAGACTAAGAAGCAGGCGCACCGTCGTCGCCGGGATGAGCAGGCCAATCGTAAGCTGATGTTGGGCCTGGGCGCAGTCGGCGCACTCTTGCTCCTGCTTATCATTGCAGGCGTTGTTCAGGAACTCGTTCTCAAGCCTCGACAACCCGTCGCAACGATCAACGGGCAACGCATCGGCTTGCAGGATTACCAGAAGCAGGTGAAGTTCAGTTGGTACCAGCAGCTCCAGCAGGGTACGCCAGTCGCTGACCCCCAGGGCTCCGGCCTCGAGGTGCTGGACCAGATGATCGATCTCGAACTGCTTCGCGAACAGGCTGCCCAACGCGGCATCACCGTGACCCAGCAGGAAGTGTCCGACCGGGTGGAACAGGCCTTTGGCTTCTACCGCCAGACGCCGACCCCGTTCCCGACAAGAACGCCCGATCCCAATGCCTCGCCGACGCCGGCGCCCCCGGGCACGGTCGCGCCGACAAGCACGCCCGCACCCACGGCCACGCCCTTCACCGAAGAGTCGTTTAAGGCTGACCTCAAGCGGTACATGGACACGCTCACCGCGACCACGGACATGACCGAGGCGGACTGGCGCAAGCTGGTTGAAGCGGAATTGCTCCAGCAGAAGCTGTACGAGGACGTCACCAAGGACGTTCCGACCACGGGCGAGCAGCTACGGCTCCGCCACATCCTGATCGCAATTCGCGCGCCTCAACCAACCCCGGAGCCGACTGCAACACCGGGAGCGGACGCGACGCCGGCCCCAACAGTGGCGCCTGGCGCGACTGCAACGCCGACGCCCCAGCCGACCCCTGCCCCGCGCACGGACGCCGAGGCCCTGCAACTGGCCCAGGAGATCAAGCAGAAGCTGGCTGCAGGCGAGGACTTCACTTCGCTGGCCGTCGTCTATTCGGATGATTCGGGCAGCAAGGCGCAAGGCGGCGAGTTGGGTTGGTACTCAAAGGGCCAGGGACTGGTCCAGGAGTTTGAGGATGCGGCCTTCGGCCTGGAAGTTGGGCAGATCAGCGATCCGGTCCTGACGCAGTTCGGTTACCATATCATCCAGGTGGAAGAGAAGGACCCGAACCGCGAGCTGGACGCGTACACGCTGTACCAGAAGAAGCAGGAAGCCTACAGCACGTGGCTGACTGATGTGCGCAACGCAGCTAAAATTGAGCGCACCTGGACACTGGACAAACTCCCACCGACGCCGTCGGCGGGATAAGCTCAAGGGGACGCAGATCAGCTGAGGTCTGCGTCCTCTCTTTAGCCGTTCTGTCTTCGGACCTCGCGGACGTTCTGCACCTGGTTGATCTTATAGAGCACCCGATCGAGTTGTTCTGCGTCGCGCACTTCCAGGGTGGCGGTGATCATCGCCAGGTTGTCGCGGCGGGCAGTGACAGCCGACGCATCCTCGAGGTTGATGTTCTCCAGGTCCAACACCCCGACGATATCCTTCAGAAGCCCGGCCCGGTCGTAGGCCATCACCCGGATTTTCACGCGTGAAAGTTGCGGCGGCGTCGAGCCCCAGTCCACGCGGATGATGCGGTCGCGGTCGAGCCGCTGCACGTTCGGGCAGTCGCTGCGATGGACCGACACCCCGCGGCCGCGCGTTACGAAACCGACGATATCATCCGGTGGCATAGGATTGCAGCATTTGGAAATGACGGTCAACAGGTTCCCTGCGCCCTGCACCGCAATCCCTTCCACGTGGGGAGCAGCCGCTGTCGACTGCCGCTGATCGGTGTGCGGCAGCTCTTCCCGGGCCTCCTTGAGCGCCTCGTCGGGCTTATTGAGCTGCAGCACCCGCTTGGCAATGTCCGCAGTGGTGATGTCGCTTGTGCCCACCTCAGTGAGGAAGTCATCCAGGTTCTGATAACCGAACAACCCTGCCACATCCTGGTACGTCATCTGATCGATATTGAGGCGGTGCAGTTCGCGATCGAGCAGGTCGCGTCCCGCCGAAATATTCTCGTCCCGGTTTTGTAGTTTGAACCACTGGCGAATCTTGGTCCGGGCGCGGGAGGTTTTGACATAACCCAGGTGCGGATTGAGCCAGTCGCGGCTGGGGCCGCCGCGCTTGGCGGTCAGCACTTCCACCTGATCCCCGCTCTGGAGGGGGGTGTCCAGGCTCACGAGCTTGCCGCGCACCTTGGCCCCGCGACAGCGATGGCCGATCTCCGTGTGAACGCGATACGCGAAGTCGATCGGCGTGGCGCCCGCGGGCAGGTCAATCACCTCTCCCTTCGGGGTGAAGACGTACACACGATCTTTGAAAAGCTCATCCTTGGCTGTGGCGATGAATTCGCTGCCGCCGGCCTGCTCCTGAGACTGCCAGTCGAGCACCGAACGCAGCCACTTGATCTTGCGGTCGTAAGCATCATCGTGGCGGGTTTGCGATTTGTAGCGCCAGTGTGCGGCGATACCCACATCGGCGATACGGTCCATCTCGGGCGTTCGGATTTGCACTTCGAGCGGCCGCCCGTTGGGCCCCACAACCGCGGTGTGGAGCGACTGATATTGGTTATCCTTCGGGCTCGCGATGTAGTCATCAAATTCACCCGGGATGGGCCGCCACAGAGAATGCACCACCCCCAAGGCCGCGTAGCAATCTGCCAATTCCGGTACGATCAGCCGAATGCCGTGCTGGTCATACACCTGATCGAGGGTGACGCCCTTGCGCTTCATCTTGCGCCAGATGCTATAGATATGCTTGGGCCGGCCCGAGATGTTCGCCTGGACGTTGTGCTTTTCAAGCTCTCGTTTCAGCGTCTGAACGACAGCCTCGACTTGCGCCTCGCGCTCCTCGCGCCGCGCGGAGAGCTCCTTCGCCATCTTCTCGTAGGTATCCGGCTCCAGGTAGCGAAACGCGAGATCCTCCAATTCCCATTTGATCTGGTAGATGCCCAGGACGCTGGCGAGGGGTGCGTAGACATCGAGCGTCTCGCGCGCGATGCGCTGCTGCTGGCTGGCCGACATGGCGCCGAGAGTGCGCATGTTGTGCAGCCGATCCGCCAGCTTGATGAGGACCACGCGCACATCGTTGACCATGGCCAGCAGCATCTTGCGGAAGCTTTCCACCTTGGGATCGCGGCTATCCTCGGGATACGCCGCCATGTCGGAGATGTTTTGCAGCTTGGTGACGCCGTCGACCATGCTGGCGACTTCGGGGCCGAACTCCTCGATGAGGATAGGGACTTTATGGAGGGTGTCCTCGGCAACGTCGTGCAGAAGTGCGGCAGCGACGGTGCGCGCATCCAGCCGCAGGTCAGCAAGGATAGCGGCGACGGCCTCGGGATGGATTATGTAGGGCTCGCCCGTCTTGCGCTTCTGCTCGACGTGGGCCGCGTCGGCATACTCGTACGCACGGTGGACGAGGGCCGTGTCCTGCGGCGAATAGCTTTTCGGCAGATGCTCTCGAAGCGATTCCCAACTCATACACTCACCAATTCCCCATACCCGTTTTGCTCTTCGTCCTGCCTGATGCTATACTCGTCGAGCAAATGCCCCCATAGCTCAGTGGATAGAGCGACTGACTTCGGATCAGTAGGCCGCGGGTTCGAATCCTGCTGGGGGTACTGGGTCCTTAATCGAAACCTCCCAGGTCTCAGGCCAACCAACGGTTGGCACGACCTGGGAGGTTTTTTGCTGCAACACTGCCTGCGCCCCCCACTGTTCGAATCATAGCACAGGCCCGCGCACTTTGGCAACCCCGCGAAAAAGGGCCGGGCTGCGCTCCTGGGCGGTCTAGCGATACAGGCATTGTCCGTGCCTTTACAAAAGCCCAAGCCGTGATCGGTGGCGAGTACGATGCCGTCGTGCATACACTCCGCCGGCTGGCACGCGCCGGCTGGGTCGTGCGCCTGACCGCGGGCCGCTATGCCATGATCCCGCTGTCCTCCGGGAGCACGTCCGCGCCCCAGGTGAACCGCTACGTCATCATGCGCGAACTGCTGGAGCCGGCGCCGTACTACATCTCGCACGACAGCGCCATGGACATCCACGACATGCTGACCCGGCCCATCACCCTTGTCAGTGCGACGTCGCCGCGCCGGTTGGCTGGGAGCACGATCCTGGGCATCCCGTATCGTTTCATCTATGCGCCGCCTACAGCCCTCTGGGGCCATGCGCCGATCTGGGTGACGCCCTACGAACAGGTGACCGTAAGCGACCTGGAGCGGACCCTGCTGGACGGGCTGGCCCGCCCAGATCTCTGCGCAGGCATCAGCGAGGTCGCCACGGCGTTATGGATGCGCCACACCGACCTGGACTGGGACAAGCTGGGGGATTACGCCGAAAAGCTGGGAGGACAGGCTGCAGCGCAGCGCCTGGGTTATCTGCTCGAGCTCTTCGAATTGGGATCGCCAGCGTTGCTTGCCCGGCTGCAAGCGCTAACGGCGACCGGGTACGTGCGTCTCGCCCCGCGGTTGCCCGACGAGGGGCCTTACCTGGCGCGGCTGGCGTCTACGCATCAATATCGAGCCAGCCAGCCTGGAAGCTGTCAGCAGGACGTGACCCGTGATCCAACCTGCTGAAATCGCGCGCCTAGCCCACCGCTTGGGCCTTGGCGACAAGACCGTCGAAAAGGACTACGCGCTGACGTGGACGCTGCTGGCGGTCGCGGACTCACCGCTGCGTGACCGCCTGGCCTTCAAGGGCGGCACCGCGCTCAAGAGGGTCTACGTGCCGGAGTATCGGTTCTCAGAAGATCTCGACTTCACATTGCTGGCTGAGAATGTCCAACGATGAGCTGGTCGGTGCAGTGGAGGCCCTCTTCACCTGGTTGCGACGCGAGGCCAACATCACGCTCGCCGTCCGCCGGCTGAAGGTGCACCAGACCGGGAACCCGGCGATCTATCTGAACTACACAGGTCCTTTGGGCGGCGACCTGATCACTCGGTTTTTCAAGACGGACTTCACGCGCGATGAAGTGCTTCTCTTCCCACTGGTCGAGGCGCCTTTGCATGTGCCGTACAGCGATTGTCAATCGCGCAGCCAGACGTTGCGCGTCTACTCGCCCGAGGAGATTCTGGCCGAGAAGCTGTGCGCGCTGCTCGGACGCACAGAGCCGCGCGATCTGTACGATGTATATTACATTCTGGAGCACGACCTGGCGGATGCCCAGGCTGTTTCGTATCGGGTAGATGCCAAGATGGCGCATAGCAAGGTGCAACGGGCCGAACTGGGCGGCGTGTTGGTACGCAAACAGGAGACCTTGCGCCGGCTATGGGAGCCACGACTGAAGGGCCAGATGCCCGACCTGCCACACCTGGATACCGTGATTCGTGAGACAAATCGTTGGCTGCGGCAAGCGGGACTTGTGGGCGAGTAGCAGAGCAGGCTCGCCGCATCATCATCAAGTGACTGACCGCTCCACTCATGGTGGCCGCCATGGAGGATGATGAACTCATTCATGAGACGCAGGCGATCGTGGGCCGCCAAACCCCCTCAGCGCTGGTCGCCACATGCAGGTAGCGTCCCAGCGGCGGGCCCGGCAGCCTTCATCGCCGACATGGCGAGGCTCCCTGAAAAGCCGCGTGTGTGACTGAATCTGTCACACACGCCGCAACTTCTAAGAGGGCCTGGCTAGCGGATGAGGAACGTGCTACTGACAGCCCGGCAGAGATAGCTCGGCGAAACCCGGTGCTGGCACTCGGCGAACAACAGAAGGAAATCCTCTCGTGCTATGCGGCCGGCCTGCTGTTTGCTGAGCTTGCCGGCAACCGGAGTGGGCGCACCCCGCTCCAGATCAACAACACTGCGACGATCCCAGCTGCGACCCATGCCGCCAGCGAGACTGCGGGGATGGGCGCTTGCCTGAGGGCGATGCCGATCAAAGCCCAAACCGGCACGGCCAGATAGGCCACGTCGCGCCGCGTCACGGCCACCAAGGCGGCGACGGCCACGGCTGCCGCCAACATGATGATCGTCCAGGTCGCCGGCGCAATGCCCCAGCCGTCCCAGCCCAGCACATAGAGCAGTTGCGACGCGTTGGCGATGGTCGCCACGGTGATCCAGCCCAGGTAGATGCTGAATGGCACGCCCACCGCCCAAGTCTCATTTGGGGCGACGCGGGTCCGCCCCGTGCCCAGGCGCAGATAAATGCCGATCAGGGCGCCCAGCAGTATCAGCATGAACAGCATGCTGAGCGGGAAATGCTCGTAGTGCCACGCGAAGATCCAGGCGATATTCGCCAGGCTCGCCACGACGAAGAGGCCGCCGATGCGCCGCAGCCGGCTGTTCTCCCGTCGGCTGGGGAGCGCCTGGAAGATCGCGAAGGCGATGAGGCCCAGGTATATGACGCCCCAGATCGCGAAGACATAGGCCGCCGGCACGAACAAGACCGGAAACTGGTCGGTGACTTCGCCGGATCGCATGCCGTTGAGCGGCAGGATGTTAGCCAGCGCATTGATGACAAGGGTTGCCACCAGTCCGATAATGGTGACAACCTGACGAAGGGTATCGCGTTGCATAGTTTCGCTCCTTGTATGATACTTTCGGCAGGTTGCGGGCCCGCTTCAGGATCAGCAGGCTTCGACTCATTGTGATACGTCAGCGCGCCTCAGATAGGACGAAATCTCTCCCGCCAGCGCGCTGCCCTTCGCCTCGTCGAAGCTGCCGGTCGTGCGCCACAGGATGCCGCCCTGGCGGTCGACCAGCAGGACGTGAACCTCGTTCTTGCTGGGGATGCCGAGCGCCCGCATGAACCTTGCCAGGTCGATGTAAAGCGTGATGGTGCGTTCGCGCGCCCTGGCGTTGGGGATGCCTGCCCGCATGCCCTCGTTGATGAAGGTACGCGAGAGCGCGGGCAGCTCATTAATGGTGGGCAATTCATAGTAGGCGAGCTCAGAAAAGGAGGATTCCAGCTTGTCCGCGAAAGGAATCCAGGTGTTGACGATGGTCTGCTGGAACTGCAAAAACGGCACGAACAGGAGATTGAGATCGCCCCGGAAGTCGCGCGGGAACTCGAGTTCCTGGCGGTTCAGGTTGAATCCTGAAACTACGGGAAATCTGACGCTGTCCGAGCCGACATCTAGCCGGCTCCGGCGAACTAGTAGCGGCATTGCTTCCTCTTTTCTTGTGAACAACGCCCGCCAGGCGCCGGTGGACCACATTGCCCAGAGCACGAGCACCGGCTGGAAGAACAGCCGAACGAAGCGGGCCTGATCGGTGTTCAACCCGAAGGCATCGATCCGGTTGACGTACTGGGAGATGTTGCCCGGGAAGATCAGCACAAAGAACGCAGCAGCGGCCAGGCCGACGAGCACGCGCTGTTTGAACAGGAAGATCAGGGCTAGCCCCAGCGCAATCTCAGCGATCCCGGACAGGATGACGACCAGATCGCCATTCACTGGCAGCCAGGTCGGCACCTGGGCCAGAAACTCGGCCCGCGCCACCGTGAGATGGGTGGTCCCGGCAAAGACCAGGAATGCGCCCAACAGGATGCGCAAGACTGTCTGCACCGTCCGGGAGGTCTTCTGTCCCGTACCGGGCTGTTCGGAGCGAAGGCTCTTGTTCTCTGTGATCACCCAATTCTCCATGTGACGCCTGCGATTACGTCGTACACACAGGGGCACGGGGATGCAAAACCGGGGAGAAGGTATCTGGTACCCAGGCTCTAGTAAGTCAAACCGACCGCGCGGCGCACGAAGCGCTCATCCGCCAGGTTCTGCAACATGAAGTCGGCCACATCGGCGCGCGCAATGCGTGGTTGGCTAATCTTCTCCGCGGGTCGGTGATGCAGCGGTAGATGCCGGTCCGGGGGCCATCCTCCAGTCCGCCCGGCCTGGCAATGATCCAGTCGAGGTCGCTCGCGCGGATGATCCCCTCCTCGATCTCCTTCTCGTCCAGTGCCTTGCGCAGGAACAGCGGCACAACGATCTGACGCGCCACCCACCCCATCTGCTCCCGGCTATCGCCGACCCCGAACGAAGACACGTGAATCAGACGCATGACCCCAGCCTGGCTCATCGCCGCAACGATGTTCTGGACGCCGCCCGGCAGCACGCCGTATTGCCCACCGCGTGGCCCCAGCGCTGACAGGACGGCCTCATGACCGGTCACGCCGTGGCCGACGGCCGCCGCATCTGTCACATCGCCCTCGACGATCGTGAGTCCCGGCCGCGCCTCCAGCGCGGCCGGGTTACGCACAAACGCCGTCACCTGGTGGCCCTGCTCCAACCCCTGGGTCAGCAGCGCTCGCCCCGTTCCCCCTGTAGCCCCGAACACCAATAGCCTCATGTTGAACAACTCCTCTGGCGCGCCTGCGCGCTTATCCCCCAGGACCGGCAGAACGCTAATTCCCCAGCCTCGCCAGCAAGGCAACTGTCGCATCCACCACCTGCGCCTGCTGCGCCTCGCGGCTGATACTGGCAACGCCGTCGCCACCTTGTGGGCCATACCACCCCATCTGGGCGTGGTTGCCGCCCTCAATCGGCACGAACTGCGTGTCGGCCGGCAACAGCGGCCGGGAAGCGGCGATCTTTGCGCGGGTTGCCAGGCCGTCTTGCGTGCCGTAGATCGAGACAGTTGCCAGCCGGCGGCCTGCCAGGCTGTTGTTGCCGGCCGGGTAGGCCGCCCACAACACCAGCCCCTGCACGGCATCCGGGTGCGTGTAAGCGAAGTTGGCGGCCATCGCACCGCCCAGGCTGTGGCCGCCGATCGCCCACTGCTCAACCTCCGGATGTGCGGCGATCACCGCCTCGGCTGCGGCCGGCCTGAACACCGCCAGATTGAACGGCACGGGCACGATCACTGCCAGGTATCCCTGCGCGGTGATCGCGCGGGCGGCCGGCGCATAACTGCGAGCATCCACGCGGCCGCCGGGGTAGAAGATGAAGCCCGTGGTCGGCTGCCTCGCCGCGGGCACGAAGGTCAGCCACGGCGCGCTCGTGACCTGAACCGCGGCATCAGACCGAAGCGCGGTGGTTGCCTCGGGCAGCGGTCCCAGCGGTGTGTACGCCCAGGCGGCAAATCCCGCACCACCCACGAGCAGTGCGACCAGCAGGATAACCAGAACGCGTTTCAAGATGCGCATCACCTTGCCTGTGGGCTGGCGGGCAACGGCTCCGGGCTGGCCGGCGGCCGAAGCGGTCCGACAGGCGGCCCATCAAGGGCGCGCCGATGAATTGCGCGGTGGCATAGGAAGATATTGAGAAGACAAGAACGTTTCACCGATGACCTCTCCGCTCACCGTGGCTCCCCGCGGCGTTGCGTGTCTGTGGGGCCCTGCTTTACAAACCGGCGTTACGATGTATAATTCATTATACTGAATATTTCACCAAAGTAAAGTATGGGCGCCATGAACGACCGCGAAGCAACACAAGCCATCTTGGACTGGACCGCCATCTTCATGCGGCTGTCAATGAACGACTTCCTCCGCTTCGCGCGCGGCTCCGGGCTGTCGTGGGCGCAGATGGCGGTGATGATCCTCCTCCACTACCGGGGCCCGCGCGAGGCGATGGCGTGCGGCGAGCTTCTGCAGCTATCGCCCGCGGGCGCCAGCCAGATGATCGAGCGGCTGGTGCAGCAAGGGCTGGTGCAGCGCGGGCAGCCCAGAGAGAACCAGCGCGCGTTCAGGCGTAACGCCGGACACTCGGCTCTCTGATTTCACACATCAGCCGAATCAGGCTCTTGCGGTGCAACTCGGTCACGTGGACCATCTCATCCAGTATGCGACTCGCGCGCTATGATGCGCCCGGACGTAACGCAGGCGCATGCGCAGCCGATATTTGTGGCGTTTGTTGATCGTCATTTTGTCTTCAGCAGGCATAGGCCCTCGGTAACATTTTCATTTGACCTAGCTATACCTGCTTCGGTAACATTCTAGCTGGCCTAACGCGGTCACGTGGACCATCTCATCCAGCAACCGGCTGCGCTCGCTACGGTGCGCCTGCACATAACGCAGACGCATGCGCAGCAGACACTTGCGGCGTTCGTTGATTGTCATTTTGTCTTCAGCAGGCATAGGCCCTCGGTAACATTTTCATTTGGCCTAACTATACCTGCTTCGGTAACATTTTAGCTGGCCTAACGCGACGCCTGGCTTCCCCCGAGCGGCCGTGCTATACTGATTTCACGCGGACAAATGGCCGGCAGCAGTGTGTCCCCGCTGGCGGTCCAATGCGCCCCATGTCCTTCGTCGGGAGGTGACTTATGCGAGATCGCTTCCTCAAGCAGACGAAACGTGAATACAGTCCCCGCCAGCGGGCGGC
This sequence comes from uncultured Chloroflexia bacterium, assembly GCA_963774265.1. Classification (GTDB taxonomy): domain Bacteria; phylum Chloroflexota; class Anaerolineae; order CG2-30-64-16; family CG2-30-64-16; genus JALOOB01. The sequence goes on from CAVZDU010000003.1 coordinate 514,425, forward strand.
GCTGCTGGCGGCCGCCGGCGTGCTCTTCATAGTCATCCTGCCGTGGGCCCTCGTCCGCCTGGGCGGACGGCTGGATCGCCTGCTGGATTGGCCGGCGCTAGTCCACCCGCCGGTGAACGCCATCGCCGGCGGGCTGATGATCCTGGCCGGCTGGCTGCTCGGCATATGGTCCAACTACCTCCAGTTTACCCTGGGCCGGGGCACACCGGTGCCCGTGATGGCCACGCAGAAGCTGATCATCCGGCCGCCCTACGCCTACTGCCGCAACCCCATGGCCCTCGGCGCGATCATCGCCTACTCGGGCGTGAGCGTGGTCATGGGATCGCTGGGCGCCGCACTGCTGGTGCTTCTGGGCGCAGTTGCGCTGTTGACCTACATCAAGGTCGTGGAGGAGCAGGAGATGGTGGCGCGTTTCGGCGAGGAGTACCTGGCCTATCGGCGCCAAGTGCCGTTCCTGATCCCGAGGCTGAGACGGCGCAGGACCGAGGAGTAACCTATGTCGTGGCAAGCGCAACTCAAAGCCGATCCAGTGCCGTGGCTCCTGGACACGAACGCGCCGGGCGTGCGCTACCTGGCGTTGCGCGACCTGCTCGACCTGGCGCCGGACGACCCGCAGCTCGCGGCCGCCCGCCGCGCGGCGCATCAGGCCGGACCGATTGCGGCCATCCTTGACCAGATGGATCGCAGCGGGTTTCTGGGCCGAGCCTGGTCCCGGCTACCTGCCCAAGTACCGGTCAACCGTCTGGTCGGTCATCACTCTGGCGCAACTGGGCGCCTCCATCGACGAAGACGAGCGCATCGGACGGGCGTGCGCCTACGTCCTGGACCACGCGCTCGAACCCGGGCGGCCAGTTCTCGATATCCGGCCCACCCTCCGGCACGGTGGACTGCCTGCAGGGCAACCTGTGCTGGGCCTTGCTCGAGCTGGGCTGCGGCGATCCCCGGCTGGAGACCGCGTTCGACTGGCTGGCGCGCAGCGTCACCGGCGAGGGCATCGCGCCGATGACAGAGCGAGCCGCGCCGGTGCGCTACTATGCCGGCAAGTGCGGGCCGGACTTCGCCTGCGGAGCCAACAACAAGCTGCCGTGTGCCTGGGGCGCGGTCAAGGTGATGCTGGCGCTGGGCAGGTGGCCCGCGAGCGGCGGACGCCGGTCATGGAACGGGCCATCGAGCATGGCGTCGCCTTCCTGTTGGGCATCGGACCCCGCACTGGCCGAGTACCCCAACGGCTACAGCGACAAGCCGAGCGGCAACTGGTGGAAGTTCGGCTTCCCCGTCTTCTACGTCACCGACCTGCTGCAGATCGTCGAGGCGCTGGTCGCGCTGGGCTACGGCCGCGACCCGCGCCTGGCCCACGCGCTCGACGTCATCCGGGAGAAGCAGGATGCCGCCGGCCGCTGGCCGCTGGAGCTATGATTACACCGGCAAGACCTGGGTCGACTTCGGGCCGAAGAAGCAGCCCAACCCGTGGGTCACGCTGCGGGCGTTGCGGGTGCTGAAGGCCGTGGCGTAAGCAAGGGTGATAAGGAGGAAGCCATGTCAGTCCTGAACCGTATCGCTGCTGCACAGGGCCGCCGCGACGAGGCGCCCAACCAGGAGCTGGCGCGCGACCTGGCCGAGCGGGAGTATCGCGCCGGCATCCGCGAGCTGGTCGCCAACCTGCACCACGCCGACCAGAACGTGCGGAGCGACTGCCTGAAGACCCTGTACGAGGTCGGCTATCTCAAGCCCGAGCTGATCGCCGACTACACCGGCGAGTTCGTCCGCATGTTGCGCGACCGCAACAACCGCATGGTCTGGGGCAGCATGATGGCACTCGCCACCATCGCACCCCTCCGCCCTGAGGAGCTGTTCCAGCAGCGCCAACGCATCCAGGACGCGATGGCCGAAGGCTCGGTGATCACATTGGATAACGGCGTCAAGGTCCTGGCCGCGGTTGCGGCGGCGGACGATGCTTACCGGGCCGAGCTGCTCCCCTACCTGGTCCACCACCTGCAGACCTGCCGGCCGAAGGATGTGCCCCAGCACGCTGAGGCGATCGTGCTGGCTGTGGACGCGGCGCACGCGGACGCGTTCGTCGCCGCGCTCGAGCGCCGGCTGGCGGTGATGAGCGCCGCGCAGGGCGCGCGCTTGCGGAGGGTGATGAGGCAAGCGGGGGCGGGCAGAAGCGCGGCACAATGACCTATGCCGGACGGGTGCGTTACCATCTGCTGCCACAAGTATTGCTGCTCCAGATACCCGCAGAACACCGACGAAAGGAGCATTGATGGAGATCCTGATCAGAAACGAACGCGAAGAGGACACCCGTGTTGTTGAAGAGGTGACAAGAGAAGCCTTTTGGAACCTCTATTCTCCGGGCTCAGGGGGAACTCCTTGATATGGCATCCTTTGGCCCCGTGAGCGTGTACACCCTGAGTATCAGAGACAGGGTATTGGATCCAGGCTGATTCAGCACTCACTTTTTGCCGCCAAGGGCCTCGGCCGCACAATTACTGTAAGCACGGCTTCAGGAGCGGGAGGGACCTGGCAATCAGCGACAGCAACGGGGACTATCCCTATGGATTGCTTGCTCTACAGCCAGGAGATATTCTCCATCGCTCTTCGCTCCTTTTTGCGATGAAATACCTGGAGGAGATCAGAGATGTTCGAAATGAACCAAGCTCCAACCACAGAGTCCAGTCACTTTCGACTTCAACCGTTGGCCGAAGGTGTCTTCGCCGCCATTGCCACGAACGGTGGATCGGCCATCTGCAACGCGGGCATCATCGATCTCGGGGGACAGGCGCTGGTTTACGACACCTTTCTGACGCCCCAAGCCGCCAGGGATCTCCGGCAGGCGATCGCCGACCGCTTCGGGCCGATATCCTGCATCGTGGTCAACAGCCACTATCACAACGATCATATTTGGGGTAACCAGGTCTTCGCGGCCGATGCACAGATCGTTTCCAGTCGTCGCACTCGCGAACTGATTGCGACCGAAGGAGCGGACGAGTTTAAGTGGTATTCGGCCAATTCTGCTCAGCGGCTTGAAGCTCTCCGCGCGCAATATCAGACCGCGGACGAACAGCAACGGCAGGAGTTGCTGCTGTGGATGGGCGAATATGGCGGGATTGCCGAGGCCTTACCGCACCTGACGGTATGCATGCCCAACATCACTTTCGATGACCACCTGGAGATTCATGGCTCCAGATACACGGCCGAGTTGATCGCCTATGAGGGTGGCCACACAGGACACGACACAGTTCTTCATCTCCCCCAGGCAGGCATCGTGTTCATGAGCGACCTGCTTTTCGTCGGTTTCCATCCTTATCTCGCCGATGGCAATCCGGCGCAACTGCTGAAGGCTTTGCAGGCAGTCAGCCAACTGAATGCGACTTGCTTCGTGCCCGGCCACGGACCGGTGGGGACTGCAGACGATCTCAAGCTGATGATCGCATATGTCGAGGATTGCCAGGCAACGGCGCGCGCGCTGGTGGATGGCGGACATGCTTCCGAAGGCGAGCTCGATCAACTGCGCGTTCCTGAAAGATATGCCGATTGGCTTCTGCCGCGCTTCTACAATTCCAACATCCGCTTCATGTGCGGCCAATTGACCGGCCAGATCCTGCCGTCTTTGACACAATAGGTGCTGACCTGGCTATCACTGCCGTTCAAGGATGGTGAACTCGCATGAATCCGCTGCTGCTTGATCTCCCGACGGAATTTGTTTCCGAGCGACTCCTGCTCCGCTGTTACCGCCCTGGCGACGGCGCGCTGTACTTCGACATGCTACGCGCGAACTGGGACCACTTGTTTGAATTCCTGGCGCCATCCCACCTGGCGGTGCAAAGCGAGGAGATGGCTGAGGAACTCATTCGCCGGTTAATGGCCGACTGGACTTTACGCAACCTGTTCATCTTCGGGATCTGGGAGAAGGAGAGCGGGGTCTATGTGGGCGAGAGCTATCTGGCGAATGCGGATTGGGATGTTCCCCGCATCGAAGTCGGGTATTTTGTCGTCCAGTCGCAGACCGGGAAAGGCTACGCGACGGAAGCTGCGCGCGCCACAGTGCGGTTTGCCTTCGAGCACCTGGGGGTTCTGCGGGTCGAGTTGCAGTGCCGGGCGGACAATCAGGCAAGCAAGCGGGTGGTTGAACGCTGCGGCTTTGTGTATGAGGGGCGCATGCGCCAGAGGCATCGCAAGAAGGCCGGCGACCTGGTCGATGTGCTCTGGTATGGACTGCTCCGTTCAGATGCATGACCGCCAGAAAACAAACGTGAGGGCGATCAACCTGGCCGCCGGCATCGCGCTGGCCGCCACCAGCGCGCACGGCGCCAGCGGCCGCTACACCCTCAAACACCTTGAAAATCCTGCTTGACATGCGGGATTTTCAAGGTATAACGGTGTCATGATCGAACGCACCGCCCTCCAAGACACGATTCAGTAAGGGCTGACGCGCAGCCGCGTCGTCGCGCTCATCGGCCCGCGCCAGTGCGGGAAGACGACCCCGGCGACTGACGATGTCCGTTGGCAGACCGCGTGACGGTCACGCCCCTGACAGCCATCGCAACCGGTGCGCAGGCGCTTGACCCGGGGGCGGCGACCTGATGCCGGCCGCCCAAGGCTGCTCCCTATCTGCTGTTCTGAAGATGTCACTGCCTATCATTTCAAAGGGCAACCACGAGGCATGGGTCACGACCGGTCTGCCGCATATGATCAGCGGGACGATCCGGGGCGTACGCCTGGTCGTCGTACACTTCGCGCTGGCCGCGGATGGCAGCTCGCTCGTGGCCGAGAGCCCGCGTTGGGGTGATGTCGAGATCCTGGACCTCTTCGCCGACACGCCCGGCGATTTGGTGTGCTTTGGCGCATGATCCAACAGCGTTCGGCAAGAGCGATTTGCCTGTTCATCCTGTGTTTCTTCGCAGCTTGGACGGTGCGCGCCACTTATCTCTATGGGATCGACGATGCCATCGCCTCAGATGCGCTGCGCACCGTCTACTCGCTCGTGGTCAAGCTGCTCCTGTGGGGCGTGCCGGCGTTCGGTTATGCGCGCTGGGTGCGGCGGCAATCACCGTTTCGCTATCTGGGCCTTGCAACCCTGCCCTCCGCCCGGCAGTGGCTCAAGTACCTCATCATCATCGGACTTCTCCTGGGTGCGCAGGTTGGTTTTGAAACCATCGTGGGAGGCAGGCGGGTTCCCCTGATCGGCGTTCATGCTGCGCTCACGGCGCCCGGCCTGCTCGCGCTCGCCGCCTCGGCATTCCTTGAAGAGCTGCTGTTTCGTGGGCTGCTGTTACATGAGCTGGCAGCGCTGCTGTCGCGCTGGGGCGCCGTGCTGCTGAACTCGCTGCTCTTTGTCGGGATTCATCTGCCCTTCTGGTTGTCGCACGGTGGCCTGAGCGCGACGATGCTGACCAATGCGGGGGGTGTCTTCCTCTTCAGCCTGCTGGCCGGGTGGCTCTACCTCGACAGCGCGTCCATCTGGCCGCCGACCCTGACGCACATCGCCAATAACTGCCTCGCGACCGTCTTGATCAATTAGGAGAGCCTGTGTTCACATCCCGTTACTACGAATCCGAGCACGACTTACGTCAGATGCAGGCCATGCTGATGGCCGCGCGGGCGCAAACCGGCGACCGGCGCTATTCGCATCTGGGCGTGGCCACCTTTCGCTTCTTCATGGTGGCTTGCCACCTGGACGCACGCCGACACGTCCGGCTCTGGCATGATCAATACGGCCGTTTGATTGCCTACGCGCTGCTGGGCGAGGATCCCGCCTTCGATTGCGAGGTGGCGCCGGAATATGACGGGGTCGGGCTGGAGGCTGAGGCGCTCGACTGGGCGGAAACGCGTCTCCGCGCGCTCCGCCGGCGCGACGCCAGCCGTTGGGGCGGGCCTTTGGTCACCGGCGTCCGGCAGGACAATACCGAACGCATCGCGTTTCTGGAGCGGCGCGGCTTCCGGTATCGCGGGGAATTCACCGAAGTCAACATGCTGCGCTCGTTGGCCGAGCCGCTTCCTCCGGCCGTGCTGCCTGCCGGTTACCAGGTCCGGCCACTGGTGGATAACGCGGCCGAGATCGCCGAGCGCACCGCGGCTTATCGCGAGGTGTGGCTGCCGTGGACGGACGGCAATATGAGCAACGAGGACTACGCCCACTTCATGCGGCTGCCCGGCTACGACCGCGATCTCGACATCGTCGCCGTCACCCTCGGTGACGCCGTCACGCCGGCTGGGGTCGTCGCCGCCCTGGTGACCGGCTGGGCTGACCCGGTCAACCGGATCGGTGAGCTCGACGCGGTCAGCGCGCGGCAGGCTTACCGCCGGCAGGGCTTCATGCGCGCGGCGCTGCTGGAATGTCTGCGCCGGATGCAGGCGGCCGGGATGAACCGCGTCTGCGTCTCGACGGGGGAGACGAACACGCCGGCGCGACGACTCTACGAGTCGGTGGGGTTCAGGGTCGTGAACCGGTATCTCGATTACGTGAAACCAGCAGGTAGGCAATAAAATAGCCGCCTGTCCGGCGGCTCGCTCATAGCAGATGCTACCTCATCGTACACAATTGCGGCGACGTTAGCAGGATGCTGCTTCTCAGGTTACTCCTCATACTACTCCTAAGGTTCAAGCCGAACTCATGACACTCCCGGGCAGAGACAAGCGACTTCCGGTCGCTCCAGGAGGTCGTTTGGTGTCAGTTGTCTTTGCGGTTTGGCGGTGGCGGGAGGGTCGCGTGGTGATCCCGCCAGCCGCCGGCCTCAGCCGCCACAAGCCGCGCGATGGTCTCTGCCGTAACCGGTGGCGGGGGCGCTGAACGGTCCGCCACCGCTTCGCCCGCTGCCTGGAAGAACCCTTCGATGCCGGCCGGGGAGAAGGTCGCGAGCAGCCTGGCCGGCGCCGGTCCGTTCTTGAAGGCATGCACCGTGTCTCGAGGGATATGCACGAAGTCCCCGCCGGAGAGCCGGAACGATTGCCCACCAACCTGGAAAGTCAGCTCGCCCTCGAGGACGTAAAACTGTTCCTCCTCGAGATGGTGGACGTGCGGAGGCGGGCCGCCGCCCGGGCTCACGGCTACTTCCAGCGTAAAGTAGCTTCCCCCCGACTCCGCCCCGGTCACGAGATACGTGAACAAATCCCCCATTACCCAGTATGCCTGGCCCGTCCCGGCCGGCCGATACACAATCTCATTTGACATCATTTCTCACCCTTCTGTCGCTACACAACACGCACCCGGAGCCCGTGCCATGACGCTACAAATACCCCGCTAGTATCACTCAAGACGGCCTCTCATGATGTATGTGGCCCCCCCATCCACTTCCGCCCGGCACGCACGCTTCCATCAAGGAGATCGAGGCCAAATTTCCGAATGGAGCAAGCTGCAGTGAGAGCCTGCGCATTCATACGCAGGCTCTCACTGGATCCGATACTTCGCGAGTGTCGCCCCGTTCTATTCTACATCCCGCTTGGCATCACGATGCTTCCGTCGAATGAACCGGAGCTCACACCCGTGGCGTTGTTCGCCAGGCGTATCACGACGAAGTTGCCGGTTGCACCGGCGAACCGGCCCGTGCCGCCCATGATCCTATAGGCTTGGGTGACCCGATTGAAGCCCGGTTTGTCCGGGACGCCAACACCTTGTCCAAGGCCGTACAGGCCGTCGCCATTGGCAGCAATGAAGTGAACCGAGTCGCCTTGCGAGCAGCCGCATGCCAGGTCGACCGTCGCCTTGAAAGTGGCGGTGTACTTGCCGAGCTGCGTGGCGTTTCCCGAGGCTTTGCCGTCCACGAACATGAGGGTGGCGTCCGGCGGGGCAACGGGGGCAAAAGTTGGGGTTTCGGACGAGTCCCAGCTGCCTTTAAAGGGCGTCGCCTTCGTAGTCGGGGCGGCTTGCGCCAGCCTTACCTCTGCGCCGGTCGGGGCGGCCTGTTGGGACCGCGCGAGCACGGGGGCGGCGAATCCAGCGGTCGTGATCGTCATGGCGACAACCGCAAGCAACGCAACGAACATCAGACGGGTCTTCATTTTCTTGCTCCTTATGTGTAGGTTGAACAATCTGTTCTGGGTCTCCTTCCAGCGGCGGCGCCCATCACCGGCCCGGGTGACTGTCCAGGTTTCAGTGATGGTAACGGTGGCAGTGCGCCGGATTCTCTTGCCCATGCCAGTAGCTTACTCGATGGACGGGCTGACATGGAAGCAAATTTACTACAAGAATGCTACAATGATGGCACTTTCAAAGACTGACTTGGGGAATTCGGATTCATCTGCTACAATATGCTGAGCAAGATGGCGCTCGGCAATCCAATCTGTGCTTGCACTTGTGATATGGGCAAGGAAACGATCTGGTGAATGAACACTCCAGTGTCACGACAACGACCTTTGGCGATCTCCTGAAACGCTTGCGCAAACGCGCCGGCATGACGCAGGACGATCTGGCGGCAGCCATCGGCTACAGCCGCTCGCTGATCGGGGCATTGGAGCGCAACGACCGTCTGCCCGACATCGAGGTGGTGATCCAGACCTATCTCCCCGCGTTGGGCTTGCAGGAAGAGCCGCTCCTGGCGGCCCAGCTTGTAGAGCTGGCTGCCCTGGCACGCGGCGAACGACCTCCGTCCTCCTTGACCTTCAAGCGTGAGCGCCACCCGGTGATCACGCAGGAAGGGGAAGAAGAGGCGCACTGTTTTCCCGTCCCACCGACAGAAATCCTTGGGCGCGACGAGGAGATCGACCACCTCTGCAATCGCCTGCTGGGGCACCACGGGCGCCTGTTGACCCTGGTCGGACCGCCGGGGGTGGGCAAGACGCGCCTGGCGCAGGCGGTGGGCGCACAGCTGCCAGACGTTCTACCGGGACGGCGCATGTTTCGTTCCTCTGGCGGCGGTGAGCGATCCGGCGCTGGTCGCTTCCGCCCTGGTGTCGGCATTGAAGCTGCAGGATGGCTCGAGCCAGGCCGCCGCAAACCCGCCTGATCGAGCATCTGCGCCGCAAAGAGATGCTGCTGGTGTTGGACAATTTCGAGCAGCTGATCGCCGCCCCCTCAGCCGGCGGTCGCGTTGGTGGCGGAATTGCTGGCCGAATGCCCGGGCCTGCGCATCCTCGTCACCAGCCGCGAACGGCTGCATCTGCGCGCCGAGCAACGCTATCGTGTCCAGCCGTTGGCGCTGGCGGCGGCGGTAGACTTGTTCGTCCAGCGGTGCACCGCCGTGGACGCCGAGTTCACCCTCACCGCAGCGAATCGCCCCACCATCGAAGCGATCTGCCAACAGGTGGACCGTCTGCCGTTGGCGCTCGAATTGTGTGCGGCGCAGATCGATCTCCTCTCGCCGCCCCAACTCCTGGCGCGGCCTGCAGAGATCGCCGGCTCGAGCTGCTGGTGGACGGCGCGCAGGATTTGCCCCCACAGCAGCGCACGTTGCGCAACGCCATCGGGCATAGTTACGATCTTGCTGGATGAAGGGGAGCGCGCCCTCTTCCGCAGCCTGGGCGTCTTCGTGGGCGGGTGTGATCTGGAGGCGCTCGAAGCCGTCAGCGCCTGGGGCCAGAAAATGCCCGGACGCGCGCTGCTTGCGACCCTGCACTCGCTGATCGGCAAGAGCCTGGTGCGCGTCTGAAACGACTGCCGGACGGCGCGGGGCGCTACCTGCTGCTGGAGACCATCCGTGAGTTTGCGTTGGAGCAAGCGCGGGCAGAGGGCGAGGAAGATCTCGTTGCGCCAGCGTCACTATGCCGCCATCCTGCAGCTCTTCCGCACGGCGGATAGCTCGTCTGCGCGGGCCGGAGGCGACAGCCTGGCTGGCGCGCCTGGAACCCGAACAGGACAATCTGCGCGCCGCCTTGCAGTGGGCGCTTGGACGAAGGGCGCTATGCGGACATGGCGTGGCTGCTGCTTGCCGTCACGTGGTTCTGGTTCCACATCGGCCACTGGCATGAGTCGGGCAGGTGGATCGCGCAACTGCTGCCCCACCGAGAGGCGCTCGATGCCGACCTGCGCCTGGCGCTCTTGATCAACTTCTATGCCGTCGCGCGCGCGTCGGAAGAGTTCCAGCCGATCGATCGCTACACCGATGAGCTGCTGGGGTTATTGGAGGTCTGCCCGGACAAGCTCCTGCATGCGGCGGCCTGGCATTTTATCGCGGGTCTATTCTGCCGGATCTTGCCGAGGCCACCGCCGCGTGGGAGCGGTCGATCGCGTGCGCCCGCGCCGCCCGTGAAGCGCCGGGGCTGGGTCCCGAATTCGGCGTCGTCAGCGACCGCGACTTCGTGCTTGGCACATCATCTCTGGGCGTATGCGGATCGCCTGATCGAGCACGGCGAGTTCGCGCGGGCCGCGCCGCTCCTCATGGAGAGCGCCAGACTCTTCCAGGCGCGGGGGAGCCGTTACGAAATGGCCGATAGCCTCGGCACGTTGGGACGCCTGGCGCTGCTGCAGGGCGATATGCCAAAGGCGCACGCGCTCCTGCACGAAGCAGTGACCCTCGCCAGGGACTTCAACTATCAGGAGATGCTGGGCAACTTGCAGCCACTCCTGGGGCTCGTCACCCTGTACGGCGGGGATGTTCCGGAGGCGCGCCGGCTGTTGGAGGACAGCCTGCGTCTCTGTCTCGATCTGAATGACAAGGTGCTTCCTGGCGCGGGTCTGCACCTATCTGGCAGAGACAGCGCTATGGGAAGGCGAGCTGGCTGAGGCCGAGCAATGGCTGGCGCAGAGCCTGGCCTATCACGCCGATCCGCGCCGGATCAGAATGGACCAGGTCGAGCGTCTCTTTGTGGCCGCCCGCCTGGCGACCGCGCAAGGCGCCTATCTGCGCGCCGCCACGCTCTTCGGGTTGGCGGAAGGGGTCCGCAGCCAGCATCCATTATGAGCTGGCCGGGCCGGCGCGCCTGCTGGCCGATGCTGCGCTGGCGACGGTGCGCGCGGCGCTTGACCCTGCGCTCTTTGCCGAGGCGTTCACGGCGGGACAGCAGCTGTCGCTCGAAGAGGCGTTCGCCGCGATTCCAGCGTCAAGCCTCGTGTCGGGTGCGTCTCTCGCCTTGCCCCTACCGTGACCCACGAAAAACAGGCTCAGCTTTCGGCGCGGTGCGTGGGCACCCAGAAGTGGAAGGTGGTCCCCTGGTCCAGCTCCGACTCGACCGTGATCTGGCCGCCGGTGCGTTCGACGATTTCTTTGACGATGGAGAGGCCGAGCCCCGTACCCATGCGCGAGAGAGCCTTGGCGTTGTCCGCGCGGAAAAACTCGGCGAAGAGGCGGGACATAGCCTCTTTGGGGATGCCGATACCTGTGTCGGCCACGCTCGCGACCAGGCGGCCATCTTGCTGCACCAGGGTAATGGTCACGCGGCCGCCGTCGCGATTGTACTTGATCGCATTGCTAACCAGGTTATTCCAGAGGCTCTTCATCTGGTCGGGGTTGGCGAGCACGGGCGGCAGGTCGGGTCCGATGTGTGTTTCAACCGTAATGCGACGCTCTCGCGCGCTGGCGGCAAGAAGCTCGAGTTGCTCCCCGAGCAATTGTTCGAGCTGCACCGGCTGCACCAGGCCGCGCGCGTCGGCCGATCCAATGCGCCCTAACTCCAGCAGGTCGGCGATGAGGGCTAATTGCTCCATCGCGCGGCGCTCCGCCTTCTCGAGTGTCTCGCGCACCTTGGTCTGTGGAACGTAGCCCTCGAGGATCAGCTTCAGAAAACTTTGGATCGCGGCAACCGGCGCGCGGAGCTCGTGTGTGGTCAATAGGGTGAACTGGGCGCGCACATCCTCCAATTCGCGCAGCTTGCGGTTGGCCAGGGCCAGCTCCGCATTGACGCGCTCAAGATCATCGCGGCGAGCACGACATTCGGCGTTAGCAGCACGCAGCAGATCGTTCAACTCGCCCATGTGGCTCGTACGCGCTTCCAGGCGATTGTAGGCGTCCTGCAGCTTGGCGTTCACCTCGGCCAGTTCTTCGCGGCTGGACTTACACTCGGCATTGGCCACGCGAAGCTTCTCATTGAGCTCGCTCATATGGCTCGAACGAACCTGCAAACGCTCATGCGCGCTTTGCAGCTCAGCATAGGCCGCGTCGAGATGAGCGCGGCGATGGAGGAGCTCGACATTGGCCGTGCGCAATTGCTCGTTCAGGCTGCGCATCTCACCCGCGCGTTCTTCGACACGCTCTTGGTTTTCTTCCAGGTCACGAGCGCGCGCATGTAGCGCGCCGACCAACAGGGTGGTCCCCTCGGCCGCAAGGAACGAGGTCACGACGACGGCCACGCACTGGGCTATGACATATGCGCTGCTGCTGGAAAGGGCCAGGCCCTCCGGAAAAACACCGTGATGCGGCAGCCAACCCAGCCGCTCGGCAACCAGAACCGCACTGTAGAGACCTGACGCGAGCGCAGCGGAGCCGAGCGCGGCCGCGTGCCCCGAGAGGACCGCCGCCACGATGATCGGAAACGCGTAGAGCGGATAGAAGGGATTTTCGGCGCCACCGGCGAAGTGGATGACGAGCGTCAGACCGATGATGTCGGCGAGCACCTGAATGGTGAAGATGCGCTGTTGTGTGGCGAGCGAAAGACCCACCGGCGATGCTGCGCGAAGATAGGCGAGAAAGACGAGATTCAGGGCTGCAAGCACAGCCAACGTCACGAGCAAGGGGACGAGAGCGATCTGCGCAGGCGCGCGGCCCACGACCAGGGCCAGCACCGCCGCCACCCCCAGGACGACCACGCGCGCCACAGCCAACCAGCGGAGACGATCCCTGCGGCCCGGCTGACGATCATTCAGGTAAGTGGTCATGGACGCTGGTCCGCCATCAAGGCACGTCAAAATGCTCGCAGATGGCGGTGTAGGCCTCCTTCAGATCAGAGAGGGCGATGATGCAGTTCACCGTGGAAATGGATGTGCTAATCGCAAGGATGTTGATGCCGCGGCCAGCAAGCGCACGGAACATCCGGCCTGCGATGCCTGGGCGCTCGCGAAAGTCGGGGCCGAAGATGGCGATGGCAGCCACATCGGGCCGCGGATGCACCGCGGCGGGCTGAAGCCCGGGTCGCAGACCCTCCAGGGCGGCGAGCGATGCTTGCAGGTCGCCACGGTCCACGCAAAGGACCATCTGATCGTTTTCCTCGTGGTCGATGACCTGGACGACAAACTGCACATTGAGGCCTCGTTGGCCAAGCGCGTCGAGCACCGCGGCTGCGATGCCGGGCCGATCCTTCATGGCCAACACCCCGATGCTCGCGAGTTGGTCGTTTTGGATTACGCCGCCTACTTTGATCTTTTCAGGCATTTCCCTCACTCCGCTATCTCTCATTTGTCTAGCCGATCAAGCGATTGATCTGGCGCAGGAGTTCGGCCGGTGCGATGGGCTTGGTCAAAAACGCGTCGATGTGGATGCTTTCGTCGGTCGGAAAGAGCGCCAGGTAGTCCGTGTTGGCGATGGAGGTGACCATCACCACCGGGACGTGCTTCAAATCGGGATCATCCGCCATGCGCTGGCTCATGCTCAGACCATCAAGCACGCAGGACATGATCACGTCAAGCACGACCAGGTCCGGCTTCTCCCGCGTCAAAACAAGCATCCCCTGATCGCTGTTGCCGGCGCTGATCACACGGTAATCGCTGTTCTCAAGCACAGTGCGCGTGTATTCCACGAAGTCGGGGTCGTCATCGACGATCAGGATCTTGGCTTTGGGCATTGGGACCTCTCCTCCGTATCACTGGGCGCGAATACGAGCTTCGAACTCACCGCGGAACCGCGAAAGACCCGACGTAACCGGTTCGCACATGCCGGTGCCCATGGGACAGAACGTCGCGCCGGAGATGCCGTGGGTGAGCTCCTCCAGCCTGATCAGTTCCCTGGTCGTCCCGCGGCCAGAGGCAAGTAGCTCCAGCGAGTCAAGCAGGCGCCTGCCGCCGAGGCGACAGGGCGTGCAGATGCCGCATGACTCGTGGACGAAGAAACTGGTGATGCGCCTGACCACCTCAACCATATCAGTGGTCTCATCCATCACGATCACCGCGCCGGTGCCCAACGCAGAGCCAGCCGCCTGCAGCGTCTCAAAGGCCATGGGCACGTCGAGGTGGTCGGGCGTGAGCATGGGGGTCGACGCGCCGCCGGGGATGACCGCCTTGATGTTGCGGCCAAGGCGAACGCCACCCGCGTGCCCGTAGATCACCTCGCGCAGCGTCACCCCGAGCGGCAGCTCGTAGTTGCCCGGCCGGTTGACGTGACCGCTGACGCAGAAAATCTTGGGGCCCTTGCTCTGCTCGGTGCCGATGGAAGCGTACCACTGGCCGCCACGCAGGATGATATGGGGGATATTGACAAGGGTCTCGACGTTCTGGACGAGCGTCGGCTGGCCCCACAGGCCAATCTGCGCGGGATACGGCGGCTTGAGCCGGGGCTCACCGCGCTTGCCTTCCAGCGACTCAATCATGGCGGTCTCTTCACCGCAGATGTACGCGCCAGCGCCGCGGTGGACCGAAACGTCCAGGTCGAAGCCGCTGCCCAGGATGTTCTTGCCCAGGAAGCCGTACTGATAGGCGTCGGCGATGGCCTTGATCCAACGCTTGACGCCCAGGAAGAACTCACCCCGGATGTACACGAAGGCCCGATGCGCGCCGATGGCATACGCGGCAATGATGACGCCTTCGAGGATCGAGTGCGGATCGCGTTCGACGATCAGGCGGTCCTTGAAGGTGCCCGGTTCGCCCTCATCGGTGTTGACCGCCAGGTACTTGATCGGCGCGTCCTTGGGGATGAAGCCCCACTTCACACCGGTGGGGAAACCGGCGCCGCCGCGCCCGCGCAACCCGGACAGCTTTACCTCAGCGATCACCTCCTCGGGCGACATCGCCAGCGCTTTGCGCAGGGCCTCATAGCCGCCGGACTGGAGATAGGTGGTGATCTTCTCGGAGTTGGGCCGGTTCACGTTGGCCAGCAGGATGGGCTCCCAGGTTGTCATATCACACCTCCCCCATCAGCCGCTCGAGGATCATATCGATCGCTCGCCGGCGTCAGGTTTTCGTACAGCTGATCGTTGACGCGCATGGCCGGCGCGGTCCCGCATGAAGCCAGGCATTGGACCATTTCGAGGGTGAAGCGGCCGTCAGGCGAGGTCTCGCCGGGCGCAAGCCCGAGCTTGGCGCCAACATAGTCGGCGATGCGGTTCGGCGCCATCGCAGAGATAGCACGACAGGCCGTCGCACACCTGGATCACGTGGCGACCGATCGGCTCGGTGCGAAACAGCGTGTAGAAACTGGCAGTGCTATAGACGTCGCCGGGGCGGAGCCCCAATCGTTTCGCCACCCGTTCGATGGCTTCGGGAGTCAGATACCCTTTTTGTTCCTGCGCAATGTAGAGCGCGGCCAGCAGGATTGCTTGTTTGGCCAGGATCGATGACCGCGGAGCCAACGGGCTGGGCTTTGGGCGCCTCCCCGTGAACCTGTTGGTTCATGCCGACTCCTCTTTCTCGGGCGATGCTTCGCCGCGTAGGATGCTTGCGACCTCAGCCAGCAGCTCGTCAGGGCTGATCGGCTTGGTCAGAAAGCGGTCAACCATGTTCTTTTCGTCAGGAGGAAGAAAGCGGTCTTCGTCTTCGCTGAGGACCGCGGAAATGAGGATCAGCGGCACATGGGCCAGGGACGGATCGGCGCGCACCGCACGGATTGCACCGACACCAGCCAACTCATAGGACATCATGGCATCGAGCAGAACCAGGTCGGGAGCGACCTCGCGCATCAGGGCGAGGCCGTCGCTCGCGTTGTCGGCCTCGTGAACCTGGTAGCCGTGGCTCTCTAGCACGATATGGACGAACTCACGGAAATCCGGATCGTCGTCGATGATCACGACCCGGTAAGGGACGGAGTCCTGCGTTGTCGGCGATGACACGAGAGCTTCTCCGGGGCTCGGCTACTTGAGCAGCTCGGCAACTTTGTCCAGCAGCACCTTCGGGTCGACAGGCTTAGACAGCCAGGCGTCCATGTGGGGCTGTTCCTCCATCGGGAAGACGTGCGCATAGGGCGTCTCCGCGATGGACGACACCATGATCACCGGCATGAAACGCGCGTCGGGATCCTGGGCCAGCTTTTCGCTGACATCAAGTCCGTCGAGGACAGAGGACATCATGATGTCCAGGATCATCAGGTCCGGGCGCTCTGCCTTGACCTGCGAGAGGGCCTGGGTGCCGTTAGCGGCGGTCACGACCTCGTAATCGTTGGACTCCAGGATGGTGCGCATGATTTCGACGAAGTCGGGGTCGTCGTCGACGACGAGGATTCTGGCAGATGACATGACAGGCATACTCCTTGCAGCAACGCGAGTAATGTGGGGCTCGACTGCGAACCCATGCGATAGTGTAGCACATTATGCGGCGGCTCACAAGGGTGATGCAATGATGAAGGTCATGGTAGAATGGACCTTCGAAGGAGAGGTCACCATGGAGACGGAACTGCTGGCATTGCTTGACCGGCACCTGCGAAGCATCTGGGACGGAGACCTGGTCACGTACCGCGCGACGACTGGGGAGGATGTCACCTTCTTCGAGTGGTACATCAGCACGCAGCGGATCGATGGGCTGGACTTTCACCTGCGAGAGACAGCGGCCAATTTCCGCGCGGTCGAGGATCGGCGCAGCAGCGGGGAGCGGTATGAGATCGAACATGAGGTGCTGCAGCCGAAGGTGCAGATCTATGGCGATGTGGCCATCATCACCTATACCCTGCTGATGCGCTATACGACTGCGGAGGGTGTGCGTCACACGGAGCACAACGAGACGCGTGTCTTCCAGCGCCGGGACAAGGGGTGGCAGTTGGTGCACTGCCATAAGTCGCCGATGTGGCCGGCGCCCCACGTGCCGAAGGGATGAACGGAAAGAAGGAAAAAGGAAGAGGAAAGATCGGAGTGAGATCGGTGGCAGGAGCTGGACGAGTGGAGAGGCAGATAGCGCTGGTGACGGGTGCATCCAGCGGCATGGGGGCGGAGTTCGCGCGGCAGCTCGCGGCGCGGGGCAATGACCTGGTGCTGAGCGCGCGGCGGGAGGCACGGCTGGCCGCGTTGGGGGAGGAGTTGGCGGCCCGGCATGGCGTGGCGTATGAGGTGCTGGGCGCGGATTTGAGCGCGGAGGCAGGAATCGCTGCAGTCGAGGCGCGCTTGAAGCGGGGAGACGTGCATCTGCTCGTGAACAACGCCGGGTTCGACATTCGGAAACCGTTTGCGCAGGCGGATCTCGCGGGCCAGGCCGCCATGCTCAGCGTGCACATGGTCGCGCCGATGCGGTTGACACACGCCGCGCTGCCCGCCATGCTCGCGCGGCGAAGTGGAGGCGTGATCAACGTCGCGTCGCTGGCCGCGTTCGTGTCGCTGCCTGGCAACGCGAATTACTCCGCGACCAAGGCTTATTTGATGCGGTTCTCCCGCGCCGTCCACCTCGAAGTGCGGCGAAGGGGCGTGACGGTGCAGGCGCTGTGCCCGGGGTTCACCGTGACGGAGTTTCACGACGACCAGGAGCGCGTGCAGTTTAAGCGCCGAGGACCAGGGTTTCTGTGGGCGCCTGCGGACGCGGTCGTGCGTGATTCGCTGCGAGCATTCGACCGGCACAAGGCGTTGTGCGTTCCCGGCGCGATCAACCGGGCCATCTATCGGGTGTGTAAGCTTGGCGTGGCGGATGCGCTTATCCCGCTCGTGGGATATGTCGGCGGATAAGATCGGTGTGTTTATCCCACACTTATCCCTCGTTATCCCACGCGTTTGCCACATAGCCGCGCACTGTGCGTGCGCAGAGTGGACTGTTACAAGGAGGGTTATATGTCACGGAAAGCAGTCGAAGCATCGTTTGCAGCCGCGATCGGCCCCTACTCACACGCGGTCTGGTCGGGGAAACGACTTTACCTGTCCGGTCAGACGCCGGTGGACCCGGCGACCGGCCAGCTGGCCGTGGGTGACATCGGAGCACAGACCGAACAGTGTTTCAAGAACCTGTTCTCGGTGCTTGCAGCGGCTGGGCTGGGCCCGAAGAATGTGATCAAGGCCAACGTCTACATGACGAACCTCGCGGATTTCGCTGCCATGAATGCGATATACGAGACGATGTTCGAGAAGCCTTATCCTGCACGCACGACGATTGGCGTGGCGGCTCTGCCCAGGGGCGCCCAGATCGAAATTGAGCTGGTCGCGTACGGGAAGGTCAAGCGTAAGAAATCAAAGGAAGAGGCTGAAGAGCCGGCTTGACGCGAGTCAGGTAACGCAAGGACCTCCGGGGGCTGCCCCTCGGAGGTCCTTTTTGGTCACCTTGAGAGGAGACTTCCTACTCACTCTGTGCGCGCGATCAGATCCAGCGCTTTGACCAGGTCGCGGCGCCAACCGTCGGCTTCGCGCATCTCCATCCAGAGTGCGCGGCGGGCGACGCGCGCAGGGACTGCCCTGGGCCTTCAGCCGATCCTGGAGCTGGGCGCGGTCCATCGGTCTCCAGACACGAGCACTTAATCAGCACCTGGCCCTCTTCCAGCCCGATGGCCTCAACGCCAACATTCACCGCCAGCACCTTGACGCGCACGACGTAGAGCAGGTTCTCCACCTCCTCCGGCACGGGGCCGAAGCGATCGGCGAATTCCTGGCGATCTCGTCGACGGCTTCGAGCGTGGTCAGGCCGGCCAGGCGGCGGTAGAGCTGCAGGCGCAGCGGCCGCCTCAGGCACATAGCTCTCCGGGAATGCGCGCCGGCAGGTTGAGATCGAGCTGACGGTCGGCGCCAGTGGGTCTTCCAGCGACGTTGCGACGACCGGCGTCTGATCCTGGCGCTCGGCCTCCTCGTCATCACGGAACCGGCTGCCCTCCGGGCGTCCTGGCGCTGCTCCCGCGCCTCCTGCACGGCCTGCGCCAGCAGCCGGGTGTAGAGGTCGAAGCCCGACGGCGGCGATGTGGCCGTGCTGCCGCGCGCCGAGCAGCTCGCCCGCGCCGCGGATCTCCAGGTCGTGCATGGCGATGCGGAAGCCCGCGCCCAGCTCGCTGGCCTCCTGGATCGCCTCCAGCCGGCGGCGCGCGTCCTCGGTCAGCGTCTTGTACTTGTCCACCAGCAGGTAGGCGTAGGCGCGCACCGCCGACCGGCCGACGCGGCCGCGCAACTGGTAGAGCTGCGCCAGGCCGAACTGGTCGGCGCGGTTGATGATGATGGTGTTGGCGTTGGGGATGTCCAGCCCGCTCTCGATGATGCTGGTGCAGACCAGCACGTCGTACTCGCCCTCGGCGAAGGCCAGCATGACCGCCGACAGCTCCTTCTCGGGCATCTGGCCGTGGCCGATGGCGATGCGCGCCTCGGGCACGATCTTGCTGGACGCTGCGCGGCCATCTGCTCGATGCCCTGGACGCGGTTGTGGACGAAGTAGACCTGGCCGTTGCGGTCCAGCTCGCGCAGGATCGCCTGGCGCACCAGCGTCTCGTCGAACTCGCCCACGAAGGTCTTGATCGGCAGGCGCTCCTCGGGCGGCGTGTCGATGGTGCTCAGGTCGCGCACGCCGGTCAGGCTCATGTGCAGGGTGCGCGGGATCGGCGTGGCGGTGAGCGTCAGCACGTCCACCTCGGTGCGCAGCTGCTTGATGCGCTCCTTGTGCGCCACGCCGAAGCGCTGCTCCTCGTCGACGATCAGCAGGCCCAGGTCCTTGAACGCCACATCCTTGCTCAGCAGGCGATGCGTGCCGATCACCAGGTCGACGCTGCCGTTCGCCAGGCCCGCCAGAACGCGATCCTGCTGCGACGGGCGTCTGGAAGCGCGAGAGCATGGCCACGGTGACCGGGAACGCGGCCAGCCGGCGGCTGAAGTTGGTGTAGTGCTGCTGCGCCAGGACGGTGGTCGGCACCAGCACGGCGACCTGCTTGCCGTCCATGATCGCCTTGAACGCCGCGCGCAAGCGCCACCTCGGTCTTGCCGTAGCCCACGTCGCCGCAGATCAGGCGATCCATCGGCCGCGGCTGCTCCATGTCGTGCTTGACCGCCTCGATGGCGACGAGCTGGTCCTCGGTCTCGACGTAGGGGAAGCTGGCCTCCAGCTCGTGCTGCCAGGGCGCGTCGGGGCTGAAGGCGTGGCCCTGCACCACCTCGCGCGCGGCGTAGAGCTCCAGCAGGTCGTCGGCGATCTCGGCGACGGCCTTCTGGCGCGCGCCTTGACCTGCTCCCACTCGGCGGTGCCCAGCCGGTGCAGCGCCGGGCGCAGCCTCGCCCGACGCCCACGTAGCGCGCCAGCCGGTCGGCCTGGTGGACCGGCACGTAGAGCTGGTCGCCCTGGGCGTACTCGACCTGCAGGTACTCGCGCTCGACGCCGTCCACGGCCATCTTGATCGAGCCCCTGGAACTGGCCGATGCCGTGCTCGATGTGCACGACGTAGTCGCCGGGCTTGACGTCGGCGAAGAAGACCTCGGGCGCAACGGCACGCGGTGCGCTGCGGCCGCCGCGGCTTCGGCTTGCCCCAGCCGAACAGCTCGGCGTCGGTGAGGAACCAGAGTCCGCCTGGAGCGTGGTCGCCTTCCCCGGCATCGGATCGGTCTGGTCTGGCCATCTCGCCGTCCAGCCGCCAGCCCTCTTCCATCACGCCCTGAACGAGCGTCAGGCCGGGCGGCGGCGGGTTGGGGGATGCTTCGACGGGCGACGATCGCATGGCCGCTCTCGCGGAGCAGCTCGGCCAGGCGCGGCGCCTGGCGGCTGACCATGACGACGTGGTCGCCCGCGGCGGAGCGGCGTTCGACCTCGGTCAGGATGGTGCGCACCTGGCCGCCGAAGCGCGGCCCCGCCGACGAATTGGCGCCGGCCAGTCCGCGCCTCAGGCTCCGCGGCGGCGCCGACCTTCGTCGAGGGTGGTGTGGCCCAGATAGATCACCGGCCGCGCGGTCGGCCGACGACGGTCAGCCGCTCGGTCAGGACGTCGCGCAGCGAAATAGGGTGGGGCTACAACCACGGGGACGTCACCCGCGGCCGTCAGATCGCGGCGCCAACTGCTCGGCCTGGCCTTCCAGATCGGCCAGGCTCGCCATCAGCTCGCCGGCGTCGTCGACCATCAGCCACGCGTCATGGGCCGGCAGGTAGTCGGCCAGGGCTGCCAGGCTGGCTGTAGAGGTAGGGGATGTACCATTCCAGGTTGCGGAAGCCGCTGCCCGTGACGCAAGCTGCTCGATCTCGCGCTCGAACTCGATGCGCGCGGGCGGATGGCACGCCGCCAGGTCGAAGCTCGCGCGAGGCGTCTCGGCGACGCGCTCGCCGAGCTTGGGCAGCGCCTCGCTCGCCGGGCCGATCCAGGCCTGCTGCGACCCGCGCGAGGGTGCGCTGGGTCGACGGGTCGAAGGTGCGCAGGCTGTCGATCTCGTCGCCGAAGAGCTCGATGCGCAGCGGCTTGCGCAGGTTGGGCGGCCAGATATCCACGATGCCGCCGCGCCGGCTGAACTGCCCCGGCGCCTCGACCACCGCCGCGCTCTCGTAGCCCAGGCCCACCCACGTCGCCAGCATTCGTTCGAGATCGAAGGCCTGGCCCTGGCGCATCGGGCGCAGCGCGAGCGCGCATCTCGCGCACGGGCAGCGTCATCTGCATGAGGCGCGCGGGCCGAGGCGACGACGATGCGGGCGCGATGCGGATGCGTTGCGGACGCCTGCGCCTCCGGTCCGGTCCGCACGTCAGAGCAGGCCGACCAGCGCTTCGAGCCGGCGCTGGCGCGTCTCGGGCGCCCAGGGGATGCGCTCGTAGGGCAGCGCGTCGGGATCGGCGAAGATGTGGACGGGCACTTCGTCGGGCAGCCAGATGCGCAGCTCGTCCACCCATTGGCGCGCGCGGCCGGTGCGCGCGGTGACGACGACCAGCGGGCGATTCAACAGCGCGCGCAAGGACCGCCACCAGGTAGGGCCGCGCGGCGTGATAGATATCGAGCGGGGCCGCGGGCGATTGGCCCGCGGCCAGGGCGGCTGCCAGCTCGTCGATGGCGGGCAGGGCCAGGCCCAGGTCAAGTAAGCCGTTAAGTTTCACGACAAATCAATCGGACGGAATGGACGGCCGGAGCCGTCATGCCTCTTGTGATGTGACGGCGTTGTAGGCGTTCATGGCAGCATCAATACCTGCGCTGAGCCATAATTCGATGGCATCGGCCGCCCGACGCGCGCGAGCAGCATTTCTTTTTCCTGCTCGGCTGAGAATGGCTGTAGCACGTAATCGGCGGGATCCATCGCGGGCGGTGCGCCGCTGTTCTGTCCGCCCGGCCGGCTGATCCCCACCTTGAGCCGGCCAAAGGCATCGCTACCCAAAGCCCGAATGATGGACGCGACACCCTTCTGGCCACCTGGACTGCCATTGGCACGCAAGCGCAGACGACCCAGCGGCAGATCGAGATCATCATGGACCACCAGGATGCCTCCGGGTGCGATCTTGTAGAAAGCGGCCAGTTGGCCCACGGCTTCGCCCGAGTTGTTCATGTAGGTCATGGGCTTGACCAGGAGCACGCGACCGGTCCATCGGCCTGGCAGGCTGACCGGGCCGATGGCAAGCCGGCCTCGCTTTTGGAACTTATCAAAGGCAAGCCCATGGCGTTCGGCGAACAGATCGAGCACCTGGAAGCCGATATTGTGCCGATGGCGCGCATACTCGGGCCCCGGATTGCCGAGACCGACGATCATCACGGTGGGAGCGCCGGCTGCGCTGGCGGGCGGGGTGCGCTGGCCCAGCAGGGCGCGGAGAGAAGGCATGGTCTACGCCTACGGCTTAATTTTATACCAAAGCCAGACCAGGATGGCCTTCAACCCGAAGAACGCACCGACGACCAGGAACGCGGCAACCGTGTAAATAGCTGCCTTGCGGGCCGTCTCAAGCAACCGGTTTCCACTGAATAACTGATCCGCGATAGCGGCAGCGCTTGCGCCGTCCGTAGTGCCGCCAGCGCTCCCGGTCGTAGTACCGCCTGTGGAGCTCGACGTGAAGGGTGTTATCTCGGCCCCGGGCAGAGGCGTGACGTCACGCGTGGCGGTCGGGGCAATGGTCGGGATTTCGACGACCCCGGTAGGCGCCTCAACTACCGCAGTGCCTTGGGGCGCAGGAGCGTCTGTCGGCGGAAGCTCGGGCAGCGGCGTTTCCGGCTCTGCGGGGGTGGGCGTTTCCGCCGGCCGCGTGTTTGCGACGATGACACGGCGCGCGTCGCTGTCGATGTAGTTGCCATCCGCCCTGACGACACGCACACGCAACGCATATGCACCATCAGGCACAGAGCGCGTATCCCACACCCCCAGCAGGCCCAAGGGCTGCTGCGTAAAATGCGCATCACCGATGAAGATCCACGACTGATCGGACGGAACCGGCGACGGCGCGTAGTACAGCTCATAGCGCTGGAACTGCGGATGCGTGGCGGTGCCGATTATCTGAATGGCATCACGTACGGCCGCATCGGGTGCGGGCTGGGCAATCACGGGCTGCGTCTCCTGCGCAGCAGGCGCGCCAAGGGCAGGCAGCACCGCGAAGACCAGGGCTGCAAACACGGTCAGGGTGGCAAAAAGGAGTGGCCTCTTCATAGGCCCGAGCACCTCACACCTGGAGTAAGGGATCTGGTCAGGCCGCAGTTGGGACGCCTGCCAGACTCCAATAGCAAAGTGTATCACAGGTTGGCGAGGCGCCCAAACGATTGTGGCATTGACAAACCCATTGCTTACGGCGATACTTTGTCTCGCGATTTGCCCTGCCTGAGGAGATAATTCACATGCGGTCCCGTATTCCAGCGTTCGCCCTCCTGCTTGTCGCGCTGACCCTGCTGGCCGGCTGCACCCCGGCCGCGCCTCCCGCGACGGCGCCCACTGCTGCGCCGGCCGCGGCTCCCAGCCCGTCCGCGGAGCCGACCCCGGCAGCCACCGTCCCGGTGGCGACCGCTCCGTGGTGGAACGATGCGGTGTTCTACGAGGTGTTTGTCCGCAGCTTCTATGATTCGGACGGCAACGGCGTTGGCAATCTCCCCGGGCTTGTCGAGAAACTTGACTATCTGAACGACGGCGACCCCGCGACAACAACCGATCTCGGTGTCACCGGCATCTGGCTGATGCCCATCGCACAATCGCCTTCCTATCACGGTTACGATGTCGTCGATTACAAGGCGGTTGACGATGAGTACGGCACTGCCGAGGACTTCACGCGGCTCATCGAGGAGGCCCACAAGCGCGGCATCAAGGTCATCATCGACCTCGTCATGAACCACACCTCATCGCTGCACCCCTGGTTCATGGAGTCCATAAACCCGAATTCGCCGAAGCATGACTGGTACGTTTGGTCCGCTGACCCCGTGGGACCTGGCTGGCATGATGCGGGGAAAAGCGAGAAGTACTATGGTTACTTCGGCGGGCACATGCCCGATCTGAACTACAACAACCCGGCGGTGACCGAGGCCATGTTTGACGTCGTGCGCTTCTGGCTGGAGGACATGCACGTCGACGGCTTCCGGCTGGACGCGATCAAGTACATTGCAGAAGAAGGCCGCACAATCGAGCACGCGCCCGCCACCTTCGCGTGGCTCCTAAAATTCCACAAATTCTACAAAGGTATCAAGCCCGATGCCCTCGCGGTGGGCGAGGTGTGGGCCGAAACCATGATTGCTGAGTACTACGTGCCGGATAAGGTCGATATCGCATTTGAGTTCAGCCTGGCAGACGCGATGATCCAGTCGGCCCAGGTTGGCGATCGCGCACGCGTGGAGCGCGCCCAGAGCAATGTCAACAAGACCTATCCGCCGGGACAATTCGCCACCTTCCTGGCAAACCACGATCAGGATCGCACGCGCTCGCGCATGACGGTGGAGCAGCAGGCCTTCGTGGCGGCCAGCCTCCAGCTGCTCTATCCTGGCGTCCCGTTCATCTACTACGGCGAAGAGATCGGAATGATGGGCAAGAAACCGGATGAGGATATCCGCAGGCCCATGCAGCGGACGGCCAAGGGAGGTTTCACGACGGGCACGCCGTGGCGGGCGTATTATGATGATGTTGCAGAGCGCAACGTCGCCAACCAGGGGGATGACCCTGCGTCGCTGCTCAACCACTATCGCGGCCTCATTCGCCTGCGGAACACCTACCCCGCGCTCCGCACGGGCGACTGGCGGCTCGTGACCGCGCCAAAAGAGAAGCCGTCGCTCCATGCCTTCATGCGTACGCTGGGGGAGGAGCGTTTCCTGGTGCTGATCAACCTGGGTGACGAACCCGTGACGGACTATCAGCTCAGCCTGGAATCGGAGGCGGGTGCAGCCGCGGCCGCGAAGCCGGTCAAGGCCGAACTGGTCTTCGGACCCGCCGGCGCGGCGGGTGACATTCCGGCGATCCAGACGAGCGGTTTCACGGGGTACCAGCCGATTCCTACCCTGCCGGCCTACAGCACGTTTGTGATTCGATTTGCACCGTGAGTCAATTGAGAATCTCCATGCCCAACGACCGCTATCGGCGGATCACGGGCCTGCTGTTGGGTGCGCTGCTGGGCCTCGTTTTTGGCCTGGTGTCGCAACTGGGCGACCGGCTCGCGCTGCCTGGCGTGCCGCTTTACAGCCCACCGTTCGGCCCGGCCGGCAATATCGTTGTGTACACCTTCGGGGCAGCGCTGCTTGGGCTGCTGGTCGCGTGGCCCATGAGCGGGATCAAGGGGACATTTCTGGTGGCAGCCGGCAGCGCCGCGGCCATCGTCGTTGTATCGCTGTTGGATGCTAAAAACCTCAACGGCAATTTGCTGGTTCACACGATCGTGGGTATCTTCCTGGGGCTGCCCTTCTGGGGCATGCTCGTGCCGGTCTTCGGAGCCTTAAGGTGGGTGATCGGGCGCCAGGAAGAGGCGCAGCGAGACCGCCGGCCGGGATGGAGCCGCGCACCTGGCCCACTGGTGCTGCTCGTCGTAGTCGGGCTGGTGGGAACGACGGCATTATATCCTCCGCGTGGCCGCGACCTCCTTCAGCGGACGCACGCGATGCTGGAGGAAACGCAGACGACAGGCGACTTCCCGCCGGCGTTCGGTTCGGTGGATCAATTCGCCGCTCACCGTCACGACCGCTATCAGTTGTCCTGGGAGGGCCAGGATATCGAGCGTTTCCGCATCCCGCGGCCGGCGCGCAATTTTGACATGCACTCTGCGGTCATCGCACGCTACGCGACTGGCTGGAGCCTGGTGTGCGTGTACGTTGCGGCTGAGGAGCCGCCGTTATGCCGGGGTTTCGATGTTTTGCCTTGACAGGAGGGACCGCGTCCCCTGGTGAAATCACAAAAACGGCAACAGGATCGCTCAGTGTGGGAGCGTGTCACCGCAGTGGGCCCCATCGAGCAGGCCGCGCGGGGGCGTGCGCGGCAGCGCACGGGGGTGCTTCTGGGGGCCCTGCTGGGCCTGGGCTATGGTGGCGTTTCGCAGCTCATCAACCCCATCGCCATGCCCGGCATCCCGCTGTATCAGCCGCCGGCGGGTGCGTTCGTCAACGTTCTCCTCAGCAGCCTCATGGGCGGCGTGTTCGGTGCGCTGACGTGCTTCCCTGCCAGCGCAGCCGGGGGCCTCGTCTTGGGCGGCAGCGCCTCGCTGGTCGGCATCTTCGCGTACATGATCGTTCGGCTGGGCGGGCTCGGCTTGGGCGGGGCGCTGGTCAGCAGCGTGCTGCTCTCGGCGCCGATGGCCTGGCTGACCGTGCCGGTGGTCGCCCTGCTCCGCTGGGCTGCGGAACGCCTGGTCAGTGCGCAGCGCGATGGCGACCCCCTCCTCGTGCGCGCCCGCATTCCCGTCGCATTGTTCCTGGTGATGGCATTTCTGGCCAGCTTTGAGTTGCTCCCCGCAGATGCGCGGGATAATCTGCGGCGGACCGATGCGCTGATCCAGGCAGGCTTGCGGGCATCCTCCGCGGCCCAGTTGCCGGCCCCCTTGCGCGGGCCTGCGATGTCGGTCTTTCCGCCCGTGCAACCCGCAGGCTACACCCTGGAGTGGACCACGTACGATCTGGACCGCTTCATGGAGCTGCGACCGTCGTCGAACTTCGACCAGCATGCGGCCGTCATCGCACGCTTCAAGGGTGGCGCCATGCTCGTCTGTCTTTATCCGACCCCCGGGCAAGAGCCTAACTGTGCTAACTACGATCAAATGCCGGGAAAAGCACCGGCCAGGCGGGACGACTGATGAATGAACACATCCCTATGCAGGACCTCTATCCCGACAATCTCGCCCAGTGCTATGGCTGCGGCCGGCTGAACGAGCACGGTTTGCAGATCAAAAGCTATGTGGAGGGCGACGAAGTTGTCTGTCATTTCCGGCCGCAGCCCTATCACACCGCGGTCCCGGGCTATGTGTACGGCGGCCTGATCGCTTCGCTGATCGATTGTCACGGCACAGGTGCGGCCGCGGCGGCCGGCTATGCGGCAGAGGGCCGTGCGCCCGGGTCTGAGCCCGCTCTCCGCTTTGTGACTGCCTCGCTCAAGGTCGATTTCCTGCGGCCCACGCCGCTGGGACCCATGCTGGAGCTGCGGGCGCGCACGAAAGAGATCCGGGGCCGTAAAGTTGTGCTTGACATAACCCTGACCGCCGAAGGCGAATTGTGCGCCCGGGGCGAGGTGATCTGCGTCCGGATACCGGAGGATTTTGGAAAGGCGAAGGAGTGAGCATGTTTCCCTCGACTGCGGATGCCGTCGTCATCGGCGGTGGCGTCATGGGCGCCAGCGCTGCCTATCACCTGGCGGCCCGCGGCATGAAGAACGTCGTTCTATTGGAGAAGCACGAGTTTCTCGGCGCTGAGTCAACCGGCAAGTGTGCCGGCGGCATCCGCTACCAGTTCAGCACGGAGATCAATGTCCGTCTCTCGCTGCTGAGCCTGCCTATGCTCGAACGGTTCGAAGCCGAGACCGGTCAGAGCATCGACCTGCGCTGGCCGGGTTACCTGTTCCTTCTGGACAACGAGCACGATGTAGCCGTGTTCCGTCAGAATGTCGCCATGCAGAACGGGCTGGGCATCCCGTCGTGCATCCTCACCACTGAGGAAGTCAGCCGGCGTATTCCGCTGCTCAATCTGGAGGGCGTTTTGGCCGGTGCATGGCACGCGGGCGATGGGCTGGCCGACCCGAACGGTGTGGTGCAAGGCTATGCGGCCGCAGCTCGGCGGCTAGGCGCGCAGATATTTACTGCGACCGAGGTGACGGGCATCCGGGTCGAGGGCGGCCGGGTGACGGGGGTCTCGACGCCGAGAGGCCCCATCAGCACGCCTGCAGTGGTCAACGCCGCGGGATCCTGGGCTGGCAAGGTGGCCGGCCTCGTGGGGCTTGAGCTGCCGGTTTGGCCTTTGAGGCGGCAGATTGTGGTCACCGCGCCCCTGAAGGGTGTGCCGGATGACTTCCCCTTCGTGCTCGATTTCAGCCGGAGCCTGTATTTCCACCGGGAGGGGAAGGGGATCCTGACAGGGCAATCGAACGCGAATGAAGCGCCTGGCTTCGAACAGACGCTCGACCATGCCTGGACCGAGCAGCACCTGGAGAATGCGATGTGGCGTTTCCCGTTGCTGGCCAGGGCGGGGCTGCTGCGTGAGTGGGCGGGGCTGTACGAGATGACGCCCGATGCACACCCTGTGATCGACGGGCTGGCAGAGCCGGACGGGTTCTATGTCGTCGCAGGGTTCAGCGGCCACGGCTTCATGCACGGCCCCATCGCGGGCCTGCTCATCTCGGAACTGGTCCTCGATGGCCGCGCCCACACGCTGGATATCCACCAGCTTCGCTTCAGCCGCTTTGCTGAGGGGGATTTGGTGCGAGAACATAACGTCGTTTGATAAGGAGAGGTTGTCGTGGAAATTGTCGTCAAGCAAGGCAACATTGCGGAAGAGCGGGCCGAGCTGATCGTCGTGAATTTGTTCAAGGACGTGATGGTCCCTGCGGGTGCGACCGGTGCGGTGGACAGCGTGCT
Organism: uncultured Chloroflexia bacterium; assembly: GCA_963774265.1. GTDB lineage: Bacteria > Chloroflexota > Anaerolineae > CG2-30-64-16 > CG2-30-64-16 > JALOOB01. The sequence goes on from CAVZDU010000003.1 coordinate 543,281, forward strand.
CGGCGGGATGATCCGGGACGCACTCGTGTTGAAAGATTTTGCGGGTAAGGCCGGAGAGACACTGCTCCTGTACACCCGCGGCGCGATCCCTTCGCCGCGAGTCCTCATCGTGGGGCTGGGCGAGGCAGAGAAATTCGATCTGCAAGGGGCGTGCAACGCAGCGGCCACGGCAGCGCGGAAGGCGCGCGAGCTGGGTGTGAAGCACTTTGCCACCATCGTCCATGGCGCGGGCATCGGCGGGTTTGCGCCGGAAGCCGCCGGTCAGGCGGTCACCGAGGGCGCATTGCTGGGACTGTACCGATACGAGGGTTACCGCTCACAGCCGCCCAAGGACTGGAAACCCGACCCAGAGAAGATGACGATTGTCGAATTCAGCGGGGAGCGCGTCGCGGCGCTGGAGGCCGGCGTACTCCGCGCAGAGAGCATCGCAGCCGGCGTCACCCTCGCCCGTCACATGGTCAACACACCGGCCAACCGCATGACGCCCTCCGCGATGGCCCAGATGGCCGAGAACCTGGCGGGCCAGACGGGGCTGCGTTTCGAGGCTCTCGGCCGTGCGGAGTGCAAGGCGCTGGGCATGGGCATCTTCATGGCCGTTGCCGAGGAATCCGAGGAGGAGCCGAAGCTGATCGTCCTGGAACACAACGCCGGACGCAGCGACCTGCCGACAGTGGTCCTGGTGGGCAAGGGCGTGACCTTCGACTCAGGCGGCATCTCGCTCAAGCCGGGCGATGAGATGTGGAAGATGAAGGGTGATATGGCCGGCGCGGCGGCAGTCATCGGTGCATTGGGCGTGGTCGCGCGATTGAACTTACCACTTCGTGTAGTAGGTCTCGCACCGTGCGCAGAGAATCTGCCGGGCGGCCGCGCACAGAAGCCTGGCGATGTGTTCACCGGCATGAAGGGCAAGACCATGGAGGTCATCAGCACGGACGCGGAAGGGCGCATGCTGTTGGCCGATGCGCTCGCTTACGCGGCGCGTTTCAACCCTGCCGCGGTGATCGACATCGCTACGCTCACCGGCGTGCAGAGCATGTCGCTCGGTCCCCATGCGGCAGGCTTTTTCGCAAATGACGAGTCAGTGGCTGAGCGGCTGAACGCGGCGGCGACGGCCTCGGGTGAGCGATTGTGGCGCTTTCCGCTATACGAAGAGTATGCGGAGCCGATCAAGAGCCAGGTGGCTGATGTGAAGAACAGCGCCGGCCGTCATGTAGGCCTGGGAACGAGCGCCAAATTCCTCGAACACTTCACCGAGGGCTATCCCTGGGCGCACGTCGATATGGCATCGATGTCGCTGTCGGACGAGGATAAGCCGGCGAAGCCCAAAGGTGCGACTGGGTACGGCGTGCGGTTGTTTACAGCGCTGCTGGAGGCGTGGCGCTAGGCCGCCTGCACAGCACGCTAATCAGCCTGCGGTTCAAGCGATTCTGCTGGCAAACACTAAGCCGCTAACTGTATGGCAGCCAGACAAGCCAGGCTGGGCGGCCGCGTGGTACCAGGGCGATAGCCCATGAGCCACAGGGCCGCGCGTCTGACGTTGACGGCGATGGCAATCAGCAGGTTTTGGACGTGTGTTTTGGTGGCGCCCTTGTAGCGCGAGCGGCGAGCGCCATGGGCGCGGATCAGGGCGGAGATGGTGCCTTCGACGCCCGCCCGCAGGGTGTACTCGGCGTGAAAGTCAGCGGTCTGCTGATGCTGGCGACCGGTCTGCAGGGTCTCGTAGTAGGCCTTGAGTTTGAGTGTGCGACCCCCCGTCTCACTGCGCGTGCAGCGCTCCCGCACAGGACAGGCGCGGCAGGTGGCTTGTGGAAACTCGATCTGGATTTCGCGCGGCTCAGCGCGGGCACTGGCCCGCCAGCGATAGGATGTTTGGCCTTGCGGACAGATGGCGTGTTGCTGCTGGTGATCGATGTGGAACTGATCCAGGGTGATGCCACCCTGCGTATGGGCTTGCCAACTGACATCGGCGGGCAGGGGGCCGATCAGGCGCACCCCGTAGTCGGCGGCGCTGTCAACGACGTTGCGTCCCGAGGTGTAACCGCCATCGACCCAATGGGCGCTGGGCAGCAGAGCGCGTCGCTGCAGGTCGGCATGAATCTTGGGGAGCAGTTCGACATCGCGCTCGGCGGTGGAGGTCGTTGCCACATGGGTGATCAGGTGCGGCTGGTCGTGGTCGCAGGTCTCGGTCCAATGCACGGCGTAGCCGGTCCACGCCTGGGCATCATGCGCCGTGAAACGCGCCTCTGGATCATGCGGAGTGACAATGACCTGCCCAGCTGGAGGCTTATCAGCCTTGGCGCGCCAGCGCGGCCCATCCGCAGGGCGTTCGAATTGCTGCGTCCAGACCTCGGCCAAGACAACCACCGCCGGCAAGGTCGCCGCCTGGCTGGGCACGTCCGCTCGCTGCAGGGCGTCCAGCAGATGATAACCGTCCCGCCCGATGTCCAGGGCCAGCGCCGCCTGCTTCTCCTTGGTGCGCGGCAGCCGAAAGCCGGTCAGCACCAGACCATAGCGCGCGGACCAATGTGGCAGGGCAATCGTCCGCAACCAGGCCGGCCGGTACTCGGACAGCGCTTCCAGCGCCAGCCGGACCGTCTCGGCCACCAACTGCAGCCGGTTCAGCAACTGCGTCGCCGCCAGCACGGCCGCCGAATCGGTGCGTTGCCGGCCCCCCTTCTTGAGCAGGTTCAAAGCCACCAAGCGCTTCAGCACGTGTTCAAACATATCTTGGGCGCGCTCGTGTGCGGCCAGTCGTTGCCGAAACTCGCTCAGCACCGAGCTATCGAAGCCCGTGTCCTCCAAGGCCAGATGCAGAGCATATTTCCAGTCAATGCGCGAGCGCACGGCGTCAGCCGCTTCGCTATCGGGCAGGTTCTCCATGAACTGGAAGATCGTGACCAAAGCCAGCAGATTGGGCGACAGTGCCGGCGCACCGTCGGCGGCGTACAGGGCTGCAAAATCCAGGCCCTCGAAGAGGTTGCCCAGATGGTCGCCAATCGTCACGTAGATGTTGCCCTTACGTCTGAATGCCGCCTTCGCAACACGCGCGGTCGCCTCCGGCAGGATGGGAAATGATGCGGCGGGTAGTGACATGCAGAACCTCCGGCTGAACATAGGCTTGCTAGCGTGCGGCCCACACTACCCGCCCCGCTCTGTTTTGTCAACGCCGTCGCACGCCACTTCAGCCCTAGCTGTTTGCCAGCAGAATCTTTTTAGTCTGTGGCGTCGCAAGCACGGACAAATTCTCAACGTGCATCACGAGCAGGCGGCGCCTCCGGGCAGATTTCGAAGCTGTGCGTGATTTCCGTGACACCGCGAATTGTGGCGGCCACGGAGCAATACTTCTCCTCAGACAGCTTGATTGCGCGTTCGACCTTCTTTGCGTCCAACCCTTTGCCGGTGGCCTGGTAATGCAGGTGGATCCTGGTGAATGGCCAGGGAGGTTCGGGCGCCTGCTCCGCGTCCGCACTGATGATCAGGTCGGTCAGCGGCTCGTGCTGCTTTTGCAGAATATCGACCACATCATAGGCCGAACATGAGGCCAGCGCGATTACCAGCAGGTCCGAAGCCTTGGAGCCGCGTGCTTCGGTCCAGGTAGGGTCGTTGGGCTTCTGCCAATAGCCGGCGACAACCGTGCGGCCAGTTGTGTCGCGGCCGACGAACATCCGGCTCTCCTCGCCCAACCACTTTACGTCGATTCTTCCCATGCATCCTCCAGGCAGAACTCACTCTCGCTTGTCTTGGATTGGACGCGGGAACCCCCATGGAGGTTACATCGGCGGTTGGAGCTGAAGCTATGCCGCGCGGTCGCCCCGCCGGTACAACATGTAGGCGACGATTCCCGCTATGGAAACCGCCGAGCCAACCGCTGCGGCGGCCGCAGCGCCGATCACCCAGCGCCGCTCGAACGCGTCGAAACGGGCGCCGCCGAGCGTCGCGGGTGAGGCGAAGCCGGCCATGGCAGCGCGCGCGTTCTGCTGCCGGGCCGCAGCAAGCAGGCTGCGCTCCAGGTCCGCGCGAAATTGCGGCCTCAACTGGACAGGGACAAAGAGCGCTGCAAGCTCGCGTGCGAGGCCCAGGAACGGAACGACTGACAGCACGGCGCCCGGCCGGCTGAGGCCAGGCGCACGCGTGGCCAAAAGAATTCGTGAAGGAAGAACGAGACGACTCACAGCCATCGTGAACCTTTCATAGCAGAGAACGCATGCGGGCCGCTACCAACCGCGTGCTTGCAGGTCGGCCCTGAGGGCCTTTAACGTTCGAAAATACAACGACTTGATCGCGCTCTCCGTTCGCCCCATCGCCTCGCCGATTTCCTCGTTTGAGAGTCGGTCCGCGTACTTCATGATCAACAGCCGCTGGCGCTCTTCAGGTTGGCGGCCGATCGCCGACCAGAGCGCCTGTTTGCGCTCGTTCGTCTCAGCGGACCGCTCGGGGCCATCGGACGGCTTGCTGGTCAGTTCAAGGTCCTCGATTGATGTGAATTTCCACCGGCTGTGCGCCCGGTGATGGTTGGCCACCAAGTTGTGCGCGATGCGATACAGCCATGCCACAAACGGCACCCCATGATCGGTGTACCTTGGCAGGTGCGTCAAAGCCTGGTGGAAGGTGCGCGCAGCGAGGTCCTCAGCATCGTGAGCATTGCCCGTGCGGTAGTAGATATAGGTGTAGATGCGATCTACATGCCGCCGGTAAAGCTCGCCGAAGGCATCCGCGTCAGCCTTCGCCAACTCGATCAAGGCAGCTTCGGTCAGGCCGACGAACGGGCCAGCCGCCACCTCCTCTGTCACCAGATCCTGCGAACGTGGCATAAATTAGAACACCCGCAGACCCCAAAGGACGCGGAGCGCCGCGTCAGGCCTTCTCATACGCCGTTCTGCCAACCACCGCTACACCGACCGTCCCCGGTCCAACGTGCACGCCGATCACGGGACCAAGCTCCGCGACGAAGAATGTCGGGCAGTCAAAGGCTTTACTCAATTTGGCAGCCAGCGCCCACGTCTCCTCTGCGGCGACAGCATGGGTAAGCGCCAACCGGGCGTTTGCGCCGCGATCTGTGACGCGCTTCAGCAGGATTTCCTGAGCGCTCTCGAGTGCCTTGGACTTGCTGCGCACGCGTCCCAGGGGCACGACCTCGCCGTCGACGATACCCAGCAGGGGTTTGAATTTGAGCAGGGTGCCGACTAAGGCCTGGGCCTTCCCGATTCGCCCGCCGCGCTGCAGATACTCCAGCGTTTCCAGCACGAACACCAAATGGACGTGCTCGCGCATGGCGAGCAACCGCGCGACAATCTCCGCGCGAGTTGCACCTGCGTCGATCATGGCCACGGCCTCCTGCACCATCAACCCGAGCCCAACGGAAATGGTGGTCGAGTCGATCACCTCGACGGACCAGCCTGGGTTGCTCTCATAAGCAACTACCGCCGCGCTGTATGTGCCGCTCAGCTTGGACGAGAGCACGAGGGCAATCACCTCGTCGCCCGCAGCGGTGAAATTCTCGAAGAGGCCGAGAAAATCGGAGGGGATCGCTTGTGAGGTGCTGGGCAGCGGATCGCTGGCCGGCAGACGGGCCCAGAACTGCTCGCGGGTGATTTCGATGCCGTCGCGCAGTGCCTCCTGGCCGAACACGACGCTTAGCGGGACGACGGTGACCGCAGGATGGTGCAGGACCTCCGGCGGGGCTTCGCAAGTTGAATCAGTGATAATGCGGATCATGGTGCAACAACTCCTGAAATGAGCTGGCCTGCACATCTTAGGTGCATGGCGGGGGTTTGTCAATGAGAAGCAGATAAATCCAATAAAGTATAAACCCGGCCCACGTGGAAAAGATGCGGGCAAACGTGGCGAAGGGTGGACCCGTGCGCCGCGATGGTTGGCGGGTGACATGGGGTTCGACTACTTCAGGATATAGTACGTCGCCTTGCGCTCGCCCACCTTCAGGAGCAGCCCCTGATCGACCAGGTCGGCCAGCAGGCGGCGGATGGTCTCATCGCTGAGGTCGGGGATGAGATCGCGGAACTCACGGTTGGTGATCGCACCGTGCTCCGCGAGATAGGCCAGCGCGCGCTCCTGCCGCGGGTCGAGGCGGCGGTTCGCCCAGCGGGGTGCCGGCTCGGGGCTGACCAGGTCGTCGCCGCGGCCGGTCAGGGTGACGCGGAAGCCCGCGACGGTCTCTTCGAACACGGGCGCGGGGAGGCCGGCTTCGCTCATCGCGGCGACGATGCGGTCGATGCCGTAGCCGAGGCGCTCGACAAAGCCCAGGTCCGACAGGGCCTGGACAATCGCCTCGTTGCGCGAGAAGCGCTCGGTCAGCAGGTTTTCGAGCGTCACGTGGCCGGGCAGGCGGCCGGGGCTGTAGATTTCCATGCGGTCGCTGAACATGAGAACCCGGATGTCATCCCCACGGATGGCATAGTCGCGATGCGCCACCGCGTTGACGATCGCCTCGCGAACCACCGCGAGCGGATACTCGGTCACCTCGGTGCGCGTCAGGCCGCGGATGCGCAGCCCGCGGCGCATGTTTGCGGCGACGAAGGCCTCCGCCTGGCGGATTTGCACAGGGAGCGCGCCCGGTCGCTTCGTCGCGCACGAAGTCGTCGCCCATCGCTGCACCGGGGTAGCGGATCAGGGTGATCGCGGCGTTGCGCAGGAAGCGCTGCGGCTGGCGGCCGAACAGGAGGATGCCCGCGTAGGTGGGGACCAACTCACCGCCGAGCTCGGTCAGGCAGCCGCGGTCGAGCAGCACCCGCTGCCATCCCTCGCCGGCCGTGCCTGGCAGGCCGGCCACATACCCGTCCACCGCGTCGCGGTCCAGGTCCGCGAGTGCGGCGCTGGGCGCGGGGCGGGCCTCGAAACCCGACTCGTCGCGGCTCAGTAGTAATGCGGTCAACTCCGTTGCGCTGAGCAGCCGGTTCCGCGCGCCCGCACGCGCGAGGTAGCGCCCGTTCAAGCTGTAGACATGCGACAGGCCAGGTGGGACATAGGCTGCGCAGAGGGTCTTCTCAGCGACCTCCACGATTGCGACCACGGGAAGGATCAGCGGCGGCGTCGCCAGGAGGCCGGCAGCACGGACGGCCTCCTTGGCAGCCACTTCGTCTGCGACACCCAGGGGCTTGCCATTGGCGCCGGCGCCCAGCAGGACCACCCCACCGTGGGTGTTAGCCAGTGCGATGAGGGTTTCGGCCAGCCGGGCAGGGCTTGGATTTGAGGGGACAAACGCCACGGCCTCGCCCGGTCCCCCGGCCAGCAGTTGCTCAATCTCCGCCGGGCCCAGGTCCTCGCCCGGACGGGTCATGAGAGCTCCACCTCATCGACGCGCCAGTGGAGTTCGGCGTCAGGGAGGTCGGCAGCAATGCTGATGAGAATCCAGACGGCCTGGCGCACCACGCCATCGAGCACGATGCGCGTTTCGACTCGCACCCGCTCGCGACCGCACCAAAGACTATCCTGGGCAACGCCCTTGATCTGATCCGCACTGCACCAGGCGCCGCGGGCTTGCTCCGGCTCAACGCTCGGAGGATTGCCCACGGAAACGAGGTTGATAGGGGCGCGCTCGGCTTTGCGCAACACGGCCAGGTCTGGGGCGACGAAAGCATTGTCGAGCACATAGTGGGACGACACGCGGTCAGACGGGTTCTGGCCGCGCAGCAAGGCTACGACGACACCTTCAGGATAGACCGGGTCATCGGGTGCGCCAAAGCAGAAGTCGATGGTCTTCTGCGCAGGATCGGGGATGAACCGCACCAGCTCCATGTTGGGCCGGGTGTAGCTGTCGACATCGCACAGCAGGCTCCGGTGGTTGAGCAGGCGGTTATAGGTGGTGACCCGAGCAATCTGGCTGCCGCCCTCGGGCTGAACGTCGGATTCGACGCGCGCGTTGCCGGCGAAGTGCTCGCCCTGGTAGCCCGACGCCTTATCCGCCCAGCGGAAGATGGAAAGGCGGGTGGGCAGCTCCGTGCCCGTGAAGCCGAAGACGTTGATCTCAGTGACCTTGCAGGCGTCGCCCTTCTTCAGCTCGGGGAAGTAGCGAATCTCAACGCCCGTCTCGCCCAGGTACCCTTGACCCTTGCCCGCATAGAAGTCGGGCAACAGATTGTAAGGCACGATGTTGGATGCGCGGTAGGGGCCGGGATTAAGGGGCCGCTCCGGCAGGGTGTCCGCCTGTGTGTCGAAGATGACACCGCCGAAGGGTGCGATCATATGCGGCGCTTTGGCCAGCGGCAGGGTGACGGTGATCGCATCATAGCGATAGATAATCAACCGCTCGTTAGCCCCGTCATTGTCAAAGTCGCAGGCCTCCTGGGGTGTGCGCTGCACCTCCCAGCTCGAAGGGATGAGGGTCTTAAGGTCAAGCGGAATGACAGACGTGTCCTGGCGCGAGCCGAAAAGGCCAGGCCCGCCGCTCTTGTCCCGGAAGTAAAGGAACGCGGCGACAGTCAACAGGACAATGATGATTGTGAGCAACACGCCACCGCGACCTTTGAACATCTATTTGCTCCTCCGATGGGGCGAACCAGGACTTGAGCTATGACTCAGCAGCGCCGGATGTCTCAGCAACTTTCTTCGCGCGAACGGCGCTTGGGCTTCGGCTCCGGCTGCGGCGGCTCAAGCAGCGCGTGCGGCAGGAGCTCGTCCATGCGCTCGACCAGCACCAGGTTAAGTTCGCGCTGCACGTCGCGCGGCACATCGACCAGGTCCTTCTGGTTGCGCCTCGGGATCAGCACGGTCTTCAGGTGCATGCCGGTGCGCGGCCATCAGCTTCTCTTTCAAGCCCGCCGATGGGCAGCACGCGGCCGCGCAGGGTGATCTCGCCCGTCATGGCGACGTCGTGGCGGATCGGCCGCTCGCTGAGCGCCGAGATCAGCGCCGTGGCCATGGTGACGCCGGCGCTGGGACCATCCTTCGGGATGCCGCCTTCGGGCACGTGGATGTGCAGGTCGATCTTGTCGAAATCGACATCGCCGCAGGCCGAACTCGATGGCGCGTGCGAGCGGGCGTAGGTCAGCGCGGCCTGCGCCGACTCCTGCATCACCTCGCCCAATCTGGCCGGTGAGGGTCAGGCTGCCCTTGCCGTCCATGACCGAGACTTCGACCTGCATCACGTCGCCGCCGGCCTCGGTCCAGGCCAGGCCGTTGGCCACGCCGATCTCGTCGACCTCGTTCGCCAGCCACTCGGTGAACTGCGGCGGGCCCAGGAACTTGTTCACGAGGCATGGGGTGATGCGGTGCGGCGCGCGGCTTGCCTTCGGCCACGCGGCGGGCGATCTTGCGGCAGACGTTGGCGATCGCGCGCTCCAGGTTGCGCACGCCGGCCTCGTAGGTGTATTCGCGGATCATCGAGCTGCAGCGCAGCTGGGCGTGAACTGCACCTGCTGGGCTTCAGGCCGTGCGCTTCGAGCTGGCGCGGGATCAGGAACTGCCGCGCGATGGCCAGCTTCTCTTCCTCGATGTAGCCGGGGAACTCGATCACCTCCATCCGGTCGCGCAGGGCCGGCGGGATCGGGTCCAGGATGTTGGCCGTGGTGATGAACATCACCTTGCTGAGGTCGTAGGGCACTTCCAGGTAGTGATCGCTGAACGCGTGGTTCTGCTCCGGGTCGAGCACCTCCAGCAGCGCCGACGACGGATCGCCGCGGAAGTCGATGCCCAGCTTGTCGATCTCGTCCAGCATGAAGAGCGGGTTGATCGTGCCCGCAGTGTGCATGGTCTGGATGATGCGGCCCGGCAGCGAGCCGATGTAGGTGCGCCGGTGGCCGCGGATTTCGGCCTCATCGCGCACGCCGCCCAGGCTGAGGCGGACGAACTTGCGGCCCAGCGCCTCGGCGATGGACTTGCCCAGGCTGGTCTTGCCGGTGCCCGGCGGGCCGACGAAGCACAGGATCGGGCTTTTCATCTTGTCCTGGGCCAGCTTGCGCACGGCGATGTGTTCCAGGATGCGCTCCTTGACCTTGCGGCAGGCCGTAGTGGTTGCGCTCGAGCACCTTGGCCGCTGCCTTGCACATCCAGGTTGTCCTCGGTTGCCGTCTGCCAGGGCAGATCGAGCAGCCAGTCCAGGTAGTTGCGGACGACGGTGGTTTCGGGCGAGGCCGGCGGCATGGCGGCCAGCTTGCTCGATCTCTTTCTCGGCCTTGGCGCGGACCGCCTCAGGCAGTCCGGCGGCCGCGATCTTCTCCTTGAGCTCGCCCAGTTCGCGCTGCGCCTCGTCGACCTCGCCCAGCTCGGTCTGGATGGCGCGCATCTGCTCGCGCAGGTAGTACTCGCGCTGGCTCTTGTCGACCTCTTGCTGCACCTGGTTCTGGATGCGGTCTTCCAGCTCCAGCACGTCGAGCTCCTGGCCCAGGATGATGCTCAGCCGTTGCAGCCGGCTCGTTCGCGTCCAGGGTCTCCAGCAGCTCCTGGCGCTGGGCAGCTCCAGGTCGAGGACGTGCGCCAGCAGATCGGCCAGGCTGCCCGGCTCCTTCTCGTTCATGGCGGCCACGTAGGAATCTTCGGGCAGGTTCGGGTTGAGGCCGACGACCTTCTCGAACAGCGCCAGCACGGCGCGCATCAGCGCCTCGCTGGCCATGTCGTGGCGCTCATCCTCGTAGAGGGGGACGCCGCGGACGCGCAGGTACGGTTCGGTCTCGATCAATCTCGACGATGCGGACGCGTTCGATGCCCTGCACCAGCACGGTCGTGCTGCCGTCGGGCATGCGCAGCACGCGGCCGATCTCGACCGCGGTGCCGATGTTGTACAGGTCGGAGAGGTCAGGTTCGGTCACCTCCGGGTTGCGCTGCGCGACCACCAGCAGCGGGGCATCCATCGCCTCGGCCGCTTCGACGCGCGCGAAGTGCGATCGCGGCCCAGAAAGAGCGGCGTGACCAGGTTCGGGAAGACGACCGTGTCGGGCAGGGCAGCACCGGGTACTCGTTGCCCTCGAGGGTGTCCAGGTCGTGCGGCCGCGAGCGCCGCACCTCGCGTTGCCGTCCCGGTTTGCGCCGCGCCAGCATCTGCAAAAGCGACCAGCCCGGGCTGACATGCGGCCCGTGCTGGTTCAGGTCATCAATATTACCGTCCAAATCAGCCTCTGTACGATCCACGTCGTCACTCAATCCGGTACGACCTCGCCGGCAGTTTCGTCCTGCCAAACCCAATCATCCGCGGCGAACGCCTCGGGATGTCGCTCGGCCCATTCACGGCGCGCCTGCGCGACGACGAAGATGGAGCCGGTGATGCAGACCAAATCATGGGGTTCCGCCCAGGCCAGGGCTTCACGCAGCGCGCTGCTCAGGTTCGGCTGCACGCTGATCGGCATCTGCGTGCTGAGCCGGCGCACCAGGTCGGCAAGCTGCGCCGGCTCAGCGGAGCGCGGGTGGCCGCTCTTCGTGACGATCACCTTGTCGGCGGGCAGATAGCCCGCGACGGCGGACCCATCGAGAAACTGGCGCAGCATGCCGTCAATGTCCTTGTCCGACGACGCGCCGAACACCAGGCAGAGCTGGCGGCGGGGCGGCCGCGGGAAGTAGTCGGCCAGCGCTGAGCGCAGCTTGAGTGCGGAGTTCTCATTGTGCGCGCTGTCCACCACCAGCACCGGCTCGTGGTTCAGCAGTTCGAAGCGGCCAGGCCAACGCGCGTTGAGCAGGCCCGCACGGATGGCAGGCTCGCTGATGGCCACCCCTCTATCGCGCAATTGCTGAAGAATGGCGACCGCGGTGGTCGCGTTGTCCGACTGATGCCGTCCCAGCAGCGGGATGCGCAGATCGACGAAGGTGGGATCGCCGCCGGGTCCGCGGATCGTGAGCGTCTGGCCGGACAGGTCGAAGCCGTCCCTTTCCATCATCCAGTCGCTGCCGACCACGGTGAGCTTCGCGCGCGTGTCATGACAGACGCGCTGGATCACGGCCATGGCCTCGGGTTCCTGCGGTGCGCTGACCACAGGCACGCCATGCTTGATGATGCCGGCCTTCTCGAAGGCGATCAGCGACAGCGTGTGTCCGAGCAGCTCGACGTGGTCGTAGCTGAGCGACGTGATGGCGCAGACCGCGGGGTGGACGACGTTGGTCGCATCGAGCCGGCCGCCCAGGCCCACCTCGACGACCGCCCATTCGACGCCCTGCTCCGCGAAATGCTTGAAAGCCATGGCGGTCATCACTTCGAACGCGGTGATGCCGTCAACGGCTTCCAGCGCGGGACGGCAGCGGTCGAGCAGGTCCACCAGGTCAGCCTTGCTCATCAGCTGGCTGCCGACGCGGATGCGCTCCCGGAACGAGTGCAGGTGGGGCGAGGTGAACAGGCCCGTGCGGTAGCCCGCAGTGCGCAGCACAGACTCGACCATGGCCGAGGTGGACCCCTTGCCCTTGGTGCCCGCGATATGCACCGAACGGAACCGGTCGTGGGGCCGGCCGAGCAGGTCGAGCACGCGCTCCATGCGGCTCAGATCGAAGGTGGCGGCGTCGTATGGGTAACGGGCTTTCTTCTCGTAGTTGACGTAGCCGAAGATGTAATCGAGGGCATCCTGATAGCGGCCCATGCAAGGCTCCGATGAAAGGATCAGATTAAGATTACATCTATCTTAACGCAGAAGACGCAAATCTCAAAGAGGGGAACGTTCTGCCTAAGACAATTTGATCTCCGTCACCCATTTCACCCAGGCGCTCCCCGCCTTTCCTGGAAAGACGGCACGTAACGGGAAACCGTGCGAGGCAGGCAGCGGCTCGCCTTCCCACTCGTAGGCCAGGAAGTTACCCTCGGCTTGCGCGTCTGCCAGCGAGAAAGGGTGCTCATAGCCTTCAATGCTGGTCAGGGTTACGAGTGCCGCATGTTGCTGAGGACCTGCCAGCGCGATCACAGTCGCCAGGGTCGTCCCGGCCAGGTTGGACTCGTCCACGAAAAAGCCCGGGCAGTCCAGCGTGACCCTGGCCCCGACCTTGGGCAGACAGCGCAGTTCGCCATAGGTCAGGCTGAGCGGTTGCTGGGTTAGCCCGCTCACTGTCAGCCGGTAGCTAGCCAGGTCCACCGTCTGGGCCGGTCCGACCACGTGGAGGCCGGTCTCTGGCTCCTGCTGGGCGTAGCCGGGATATGGCAGCGGTGTGGGCGGCACGACGGTGGGCAGGCTGCGAGCACAGGCGCCGCTCGGCCAGAGCGGCGCCCTGGGCGTGCCCGACGCGCTGCTGGCTCCCTGGTCGTTGGCCGGCGAGGGCAGGGGGCTAACCAGGGGCGCCGGTGGCGGCGCTGTGCAGGCGGCCAGGCTCACCACCGCCTGGAGAGTCGTGACAAGGAAGGACCGGCGACTCAAAACCATGAGCCGCGGCCTTCCTTGGGAGTTGCGACCGCCGGAGAATCCTGGTATCCAGTAAGCCATGAGGGCCTCCCAGCAGAGCACTGTCACGCAAAGCTAATCAGCTACGACACGATGAAGATGCGGTTGCGTTCCCGTTTACAAAATGGCCTCTACCAGGGCTGATCTGTTGGTAGAGGCCATCTATCAGGGTCAGCCTCAAGCAATTTCAGTATAACGCTCTGGCAGGTCCGGGTCAACGGTTTAGCGCACTTCAGGGCCGCTTAGTTCACAAGCAGCGCAGTCGAGTACATGATGGCCAGCCCGGCCACGAACCCGCCGACATTTGCCCATGAGGTTATGGAGTCACCCTCCCGTCCGGCGTACCCCTGCAGCAGCGAGGTCACTTCCACAATGACCTGCCAGATGGCTCCCACACCCATCCCCAGGAACAAGCATGCCAGCAATGGCGAGTAGGCGAACCCGCCAATCCAGGCGCCAAGGATGGCCGGTGAGCCGGCCAGCAAGGCGAGTCCCACGAACGCCGGAAGACCGGGATCCTCCCGGCCGGCGGCGGACGCGCTGGCTCCCTGCTTCCCATGCGCCATCGGCGCTGCGATGCCGATTCCTTCGGTGATATTGTGCAGCGTGAAGCCGATTACCAGGAAAGACCCCAGCGCCGCTTCACCGAGGGCAAAGGCCGCGCCGATTGCCAGGCCCTCGCCGAGGTTGTGCAGGCCGATGCTGAAGGCGATCAAGGCGGCCAGCGAAAGGCCGCGACGCCCGGCCGGCTGCGCGCCCGGTCCGCGGCGCGGCTGAGCACGGAGCGCCAGCAGCACCAGCCAGGTCAGCAGGGCGGCAAAGAGCACCAGCGGTATCCCCTGGAATGCACCAGGGAGCAAGGCGGCCACCTCGAACGCTTCCAGGAGCGTGTCGATCAACAGGAACACCAGCAGCCCCAGGGTCAGGCTGAGCACCGCGCCGAGCGCCTTGCGGCCCATCCGCTTCATGACGGGAAACCAGAGCAGCCCCAGTCCGACCGGCACGATGCCAACGTAGACGCCGAGCAGGCCGTAGGCCGCAAACTGGGCCAGGCCCGGCCGGGGGGTCGGTGTGGCAATGCTGACCACACCGTCGAACGTGACGCCCGTTGAGGTGACGATGCGGATCACGTTTGGCTCAGCTTCCACCCACGGATAGGGGATGGAGAGCACCGCTCGTCCCAGGCGGGGAATCGTCGCGGACGGGGAGGCGCGGAACTGCCAGTACGCATCGTCCACCATCACTTGCGCCACCGTGACAGGGTCCGGCCCGCCGTTGATGAGCCCTGCCTCGAACCCGGACGGCGTGACCGCGATGCGCTCGAAGGTGAGGTTTTCGATGGGCGGTAGGCTGGCCCGAAAGATGGCCAGCGGATTGCCGAAGGCAAAGACCGCCAACATCAATGCCAATGCCACCAGCGGAATGAGGCCTGACACCCATAGTGGCAGCCTCCCAGCGGTGGTCATTTCTCGTTCTGTAGTCGTCATCGTGCCACCTCTGTCCTCAATCTGGCGATGCCGTCTCGTCGGCCGATGCCTCGAAAAAGCCCATCCAACCCAACTCCGCCAGCTCGCTCTGGTGCGCGTGGAACATGTATTGGCCGGGGTACTCGAGGGAGAATTCCAACACATGGCGTTCGCCCTGTCCCATGATCACGTTATCGGTCAACTCGTACCGCTCCAGGTCCGTTCCCGTACGGTAGAGCCGATACATGCCCGCATGCAGATGGAACGAATTGACAGGGTCGAACTCGGTCGCATTGACCAAATAAACCCGAATTGGCTCGCCCACCTTGACCTGGATTGGATGCTTCGCGTAGTGAAACGCCACGGTGTTGACGGCGTAGATTTCGTTTTCGTTGTCGAAATTGGTGTCGAAGGCGTTCATCACCATCACCATTTCACGGGCCGGCGGTCGGCCCCCTGGCGGGTCGATGATGAACGCGCCGTACAGACCCTTGTGGATGTGCCGCTTCAGGGGCATCACGTGGCAGTGATACAGTTGCAGCCCGAACGGCTTGGCCTCGAACTCGTAAACGAAGTCGCCGCCGGTCGGCACCACAGGCGTCACGCCGTCCATGCTCGGTGGATGGATGCCGTGGAAGTGGATGGTGTGCGGCATGGATGAGGCGTTGTGGAAGCGGAAGCGCAACCAGTCGCCTTGCCGGCATCGGAAGGTGGGACCCGGCACCTGGCCGTTATAGGTCCAGGCGGGGAAGAACACGCCCGGCGCAACCTCGATCTCCTTATCGGCCGCGTACACGTCCCATTCACGGACCGTCCGTCCATCAGACGCAATGCTCTCCCGGCCCCAATCGAATTCAGTCAGGAACCTGGTCGGATCGAAATCGGACAGGTTGACCTCGCCAACCAGCCCGCTATTTTCTCCATGGACCATGGCCGGAGCAGGGGCGTCAGCGGTCGCGCCATCATGGCCGGCCGTGGGCGCATGTCCCTGCGCGGCAGCGCCGCCGGCCGTCAACAGCGTGGCCGCGCCGGCCGTCAGAAATGCTCGTCTGCTCAGTCGAGCAGTCGTTTGAGAATCCATTTCAACACCTCTATACCTCTCGCAGGGTCAATTCACCGGCTGTCTGGTCCAGTACAACGAAAACCTGATCCGTAATGCCTGGTCCCAGGGCATGCACCCCGGCGGGCTCCGCTACCCGCACCAGGAGTGGTCCCTGAAAGGGCACGCGCTCCGTGACTTCCACATGTGCTCCCAGCACCAGCCCAAGGTCGTTCAAGTAACGCAGGAGCGCAGGATCATCATCCAGCACCCGCCTCACCTCCGCGGGTCGACCGGGCGGCAGGTCGGTCAGGGGGATGTCATGCAGCGCCTCCATGGCGCCATCGCGGCCGGGGATGGGTGACCCATGCGGATCGCGCGCCGGTTCACCCAGGTAGCGTGCGATGTCATCCACCAACTCCTCGGAGATCGCGTGTTCCAGCCGGTGCGCCTCCGCGTGCACCCTGTCCCAGGAATACCCAAGCGCTGCGGTGAGGAAGCTCTCGATGAGGCGGTGGTGGCGGACAACCTCGAGTGCGGCCCTTTCCCCGGCCTCGGTCAGGCGGGCGCCCCGGTAAAGCTCGTGCACCACCAGGGGGGGATCCATGACGGACAGCTTCTTGAGCATGGCCGTGACCGATGCGGGCGCGAGTTCCAGGACGTGTGCGAGTTTTGTGGTGGATGCCCACTCCTGCCCCCCCTCGCACACGAGCTCGTACAGCGCCTTCAGATAGTCCTGCACCGACTGGGATGTCATTTTGCTTCTCTCAAGTGTAATTTTTGTATAACTAAATTTAGTATATAGCGAGACGAAAGATTTGTCAAGGGCCAACATTCAAAATCTCAGCATCTATTGAGGACGTAGGGGAGCCTGTCGAGCCAACGATTGCGTCCTAAGTAAGTGGGCAGATCAGGGATCTTTCCGGCCACGCGGGCGCGCGCCAGCACCCGCGCGGCGGCTTTCACCAGGGGCATGTCGATCATCTTGCCATCCAGGCTGAACGCGCCGCGGCCAGCCAGCTGGTGCTCTCGCATGGCATTCATGACGCGGAGCGCGTGGCTTACAGCCGCATCGTCCGGCGTGAACGCGGCCTGCACCGGGTCGATTTGATTCGGGTGGATGACCTGTTTCCCCGCGTAACCCATCTGGCTGGCCTGCATGGCCTCCGCGACCAATCCTTCGGTATCGTGGTAATCAATGTACACCATATCGATGGCCTGCAGGCCGAACGCGGCCGCGTGGGTGACCACCGCGCTGCGCGCGTAGAACACTTCCCAGGCCGCAGGCGTGCGGATCGCGCCGATGTCGCCCGCCAGGTCTTCTGCGCCGAAGATCAGCGCTTGGAGACGGGGGTCAGCGCTCGCGATCTCCCTCAAGTTAACGATGCCGGCAGCAGTTTCGACCATGACGATGAGGATGATCCCGCCGGCGGGCCAGCCGTTCGCCCGCTCAGCGGACGTGATGCGGTCGCTTGCCCAGCGGATCGCATCAGCGTCCTCCACTTTGGGGATCACGATCCCATCGGGCCGCACCGTCAACCCCGCCCGAATGTCGTCTGCCTCCAATCCTGATCCCACAGGGTTGATGCGCACCAGCCGCTCGGCGCGGCCGAAGCTTAACTCTCGGAGCGTCGCGGGGATGGTGGCGCGCGCCTCAGCCTTCCGGCTCAGCGCGACACCGTCTTCCATATCGAGACATACGCAATCCACATCCAAGGTGGTTGCCTTCCGAATCTTCCGCTCATCATCGCCCGGCATGTAGAGCAGGGCTCGTCGCGCGCGCATCAGTCCTCCGGCATTTCATCACTCGCCCAGGATTTGGAATCGCGAGCGGATGGCTGCGTCCACTTCCGGCGCGAGCCCTGTTCCCGTAGAGCCGGCCAACAACCGGGCGACGCGAGCCGCGGCCCGCTGGCGTGTCTCCTGTCGCCCCGCGTCCTCCCATGCCGTCCGGTTGCGCCGATCCGACACACAGGGTTGGTAGTACTCCGAGCGCATGTATTGTAGGGTCAGCGGATCGGTCAGGTAGTGGCCGCCCGGCCCGACACGGTCGATCGCCTCCACCGCCAGGGTGTCGGAGGTCAGCTCGATGCCGCGCAGCGTCCGCATGGCCATCCCCACAATTTCGTCATCGATCACCGCCTGCTCCAGCGAGGCGGTGCTCATGTTGTTGATCATCCCGATGGCGTGGTGGATGTAGTCGGCGCCGCTCATAGCAGCCAGCAGGAAAGTGGCCATCTTCTCGTAGCCCGCCTGCGCGTCCGGCACCTTGGCATCGGTCATCCCGCCGGAGCAGTAGATGGGCGTTCGGTAGAAATGTGCTAATTGCGCGGCAGCCGCCTGCATGATCCCGAACTCCACCGCGCCGCCCAGGTAGCCACCGCTGCGCATGTCCGCCACACCCGGGATGTAACCGGCGAGTACGGGCGTGCCCGGCCGCACCAGCTGCGTGAGCACGATGCCGCTCAATTGCTCGGCGTTGAGCTGGGTCAACGTCCCGGCCAGGGTCACCGGTGAAGTGGAACCCGCCATGGGCGCGGATGAGAGCGCAAGCGGGAGCCCCTGTTGGCACCATGTCAGCAGGATGTCGGTCACCGATGTATCGAGATGCAGCGGGCTGACCATCCAGCACGCGATGGCCGACACGATGGGCCGGGCCTGCAGCGCCTCCAGCGAGCCGGCGATGAGCGTCGCCAGCTCGATCACCTGGCGCGCACCTACCGCCGAGTCCACGCCACCCATCACGTGCTTCGTTGTGTGGGTCAAACACGTGTGGAAGCGATTCACCGGGACATGCTCCGCCGGGATATCAGTCGGATAGATTGGCATCACCACGAAGTCGCAGTTCGGCAGTTTGTCGACCAGGGCAACCATTTGCCGTAGATCGGCCAACGTGGCGGGCCGCACGCTGGTCGCACCCAAATCGAGCACCGCGGTCGGCGACCCGCCGGTGCCGGCGTAGACTCTTTTGTCTTCGAGCACGATGTCGTTGGCCGGATCGCGGCCGGCAAGGAGGACGCGCGACGGTGCGAGCGCGAGGGCCTTTTCCACCATTTGTTCGGAGATGTAGACCCGCGCGCCATCAATACCGCGCGCCGCCCTGCCGAAACAGGTCACGGGCGGTTTCGTGCTCCACGTGCACCCCCGTGCGTTCCAGCACCCGCATCGAAGCCTCGTGCACCTGCCGGATTTGTTCTTGGGTGAGTGGGCAATACTGCCCGCCCATCGGGCCTGGCCTTGGCATGACTTCTCCTTTGGGCTTGGCCTCACCCCGCCTCAGCACGCCGGCGGTTCAGCACTTCGGTGATGGTCGCTTCAGCCGTCGGCGGCAGGCCTGGCACCTTGTGTTCCCGCAGGATTTTCTTCGCACGCCGGTTCGCGCGTTGGGTCATATCCTGGCCGCCCGCCGCCACCCAGGCGTCGTAGCGGTTGCGGTCGAACAACTTCGGGTGCCACTGGGCCCAGCGCCAATTGTCCAGCGTGTGATCATCAGCCAGGAAGCCCGCTCCCGGTTTGGCGCGGTGGATGGCATCGCGAGCCAGCGTGCGTTCGCTGACCTCGACACCGTCCATGATGAAGCGCACGTTGCGGATGATTTCATCGGCGATCACCAGCATCTCCATGGAGGAGGTCGAGCCATATTCGATGTAGCCAACATCGTGGACCAGGTTGCAGCGCGCCAGGTACGCGCTCATGATGGTGATCGTCGCTTCGATGCCTGCCTGCGCGTCGGCCAGTTTGCTGTCGCTCGCGCCGGCTGCGCCCCAGACCGGAAGATCGTAGCTGCGGGCGATATCGCACCAGGCCATCATCCCCGTGGGCCACTCCGGCGCACCATAGCCGACGATCGTGGATCCCATGTCCAGCGCCGCGGTATTCATGCCGTACAGGAAAGGCGTTCCCTTGCGGACGAGTTGTGTCAGAACCAGCCCCACCAGGCACTCGGCGTTTCCCAGGGCCAGCGCGCCTGCCAACGTGATCGGGCCGCCGCCGCCGGTGTTCGGCGATGGCGGATAGGTCACTGGAATGCCCTTCTCAGCACAGAACAGCAGCTTGTCGACCGACTCATCCGGGAAGAGCAGGGGGGAGATGGGCTCTGCGTAAAGGATGAGGAACGGCTTCTCGCGAAGCTCCGTCTCACCACCCGCGATGGCGCAGGCGATTTGGTAGATGTCCTCCATGTCTCGCCGGTTGTTTGCCGTGTAGCAGGTAGGCTTGACCGAGCCGCGCATCATGGCGACAAACTCGTGGACATAGGCGTCCAGGGGGTCGACTTCGCCGGGGTTGCCCATCGACATCGTGAAATCGATTTGTTCCAGACCATCGCAAAGCTGGGCGATTCTGCGGACGTCCTCCGTCGTTGTCGGACGGCGTTCGCCGGTATCCACATCGACCGTGAAGATGCAATCCGACCCAGACCCGAAGAAAACCTTCCCGGCCTGCAGCGGCATCGTCTGCTGGCCGAGCCGGTTGTACATGGGGATGCGCGCTGGCGCGCTGGCGATGGCGTTCATCACCATATATTCCGGGATCTTGATCTTGCCATCGGCTTCCCATGCGCCAGCTTCCAGAAGCAAGCTGGCCGCGCGCTCGTTCTTCATCACGATGCCCGTGTGGGCCAGGATGTCCAACGATGTGTTGTGGATCTCCTTAATCTGGTCGTCCGACAGCATGCGGGTCGTCGGGTGCAAGGTCGAAATGGATATCTGGTCGGTCATGATCTCTCCTTTTTGCTCCACCTTGAAAGTGCCTTTTGTATCCGTGGACATGCTTCGCGTGCCTAGCGCAGGTTTTGTGCAATCAGCGGTCGAATCATAGAAAACGGCCCGAAATTCGAACTTTTATAATCGACAGGCAACCGTTATGCTCGGGGCGAATCTCCGCTCAGTTAAGGAGGAATCCGCCATGCGTGAAGTCGCCACTCAACCGAGCCATACGGAGCATGCGCTCTTGGTACTTCTGGGCCAGTACGCCCAGCATCTCGGGCTCATTCAGGTCCTGATGGCGGCATCTCTGCATCAGAAGACCCGCACGCATCAGCCACAAACCAAGGTGGTCGAGTTCCTGGTGGCGATTCTGGCTGGCCTGCCGCATCTCGAGGACATCAGTCGCGATGCGCGGCCGTTGGACCAAGACCTGGTTGTGGCGACTGCCTGGCAGCAGGACGGCTGGGCCGACTACAGTGGCGTTGGGCGGACCTTACAGGCGCTCACTCAACCGGAAGCGGAACGGATCGCCGCTGCCTTAAGCCAAATCAGCCATCCCTTCATTGACGATCAGGTGGCGCAGGCGCTGCTCCAGGAGGGCCGGCTCATTTACGACGGCGATCTTACCGGCCGACCCGTCTCCAATACCAGCACGAGCTACCCCGGGGCTGCCTTTGGCCACATGGACGATGCGGTACGCCTCGGCTACCAAGCGGCTGTCGTCAGCCTAAAGAGCCCGACCTATGGTCGACTGTGGCTCTCAGTCAAGCCGCATCCAGGCAACGTGCTTTCCTGTCAAGTAGCCGAAGAGATGGTGCTGGCTGCAGAAGGCCAGACCGGGGTGCGTCCCCGACGGCGTACCGAATTACTGGGCCAGCGCCTGCACGCCGTGAGCCAAGAGCGGGCGCTGGTTGAGCAGCGCCTTCAGCAACGCTGCCAGGCGTTCAGCGCAGCACAGGCGTTGATGCAGGCTCGCAGCGAGCAGGTAGGTCAGGCGAATGCCGCCTTGACTGGCCTGATGGCCGCCAGCGAGCAGGCCGCGCAGCGCAAGGGGCGACCGCATTGCCGTCTGGCACAGGCTCGGGCGCATCTCGCCGCCTGCGAACGCCGCTTGCAGCGCCAGCAGCAGCGCTTTCTGCAGGCTCAGCGTAGCGTCGCGCGTGAGCAGGTGCGGTTCGCGGCCTTACGGGCTATGGAGCGGACCTTAGGCCAGCGGCTTGACGACTTCAACCGGGAGAATGCTGCCAATCCGGCCCCCATCCATGCCGTCTTTCGATTGGATGCCGGGTTCGGCACCTGGGAAAACGTCGCCCGCTTGATCGAACTGGGCTACGAGGTCTACACCCGACCCTACAGTCAGAAGGTCAAGGCCAGTTTGCTGCATAGGATCGAGGATACGACGCCCTGGGTGCGCGTAGGTGCCAATGCCGAGATGATCGCCTGGTCTGGCGTGCTCTTCAAGGGCAACCCCTACCCGGTCGATGTTGCCCTTGAGCACTTCTATACAGGCAAGACCGAGCGGTACGGCGCGCTCCTACACTTCGGGTCGGACGCTGTCACCAAAGATCTGGGTGGCTGGTTTGCCTTCTACAATGGTCGCCAGACGGTCGAGGCGGGCATCAAGGAAGGTAAGGGCGTGTTCCAGATGCACCATCTCAAGGTGCGTTCCCTACCGGCGCTCTGGCTGCAAGAACAGTTCGCCGCCTTTGCGGCCAACTTCCTGCGCTGGGCCGCCCATTGGTTGTGCCATGACTGCGGACAAGTGCCTAACCAGTGGCTCGTACCGGTCACAGCGAGCATCAAAACGCTGGTCCAGGTTGCTGCTCACACGCCTGCCAGTGTCCAGTGGCTACCCAACGGTTGCTTGTTAAGGTTCTCGGATGATAGTCTCTATGCCGGTCGCATCATTCAGGTCGGCAGCTGGGTCGTCCAGCTCAGTCTGCCGCTCTTCCAAAGTTGTCATTTCGAGCCGATTTCCATGACTCCGGCTCTGATTGCACAAAACTTACGCTAGACCTCTCGGATATCCACGATTTCCTGGTCCGGGATCCTGCTCAATGCCGTGCGGGCCTCATCCATGGTCACCTTCAGCTTGACCACTGCATCCCACTTGCCGGGCGCCTTCGGGCTGACCGAGCCGCCACAGGCTTCGATGCCCCAGCCCTGGGCCGCAATGGCAGACACCAACTTGGCCAGCTCCCCGGGCACTCCCGACGGCATGCGGATGGTGACGCGGACGCCGTGCTCGCGCGCAGCCATGAGTTCCGAGAGCTGGGCGAGCAGGTCCAGCTCGGTGATAATGCCGACCAGGATACCTTTCTCTACCACAGGAAGGCAGCCGATCCGCTTCTCCACCATCACACTGGCGGCCTCCTCGATGGTGAGGTTGGAGTCGATCGTCACAACCTCCTGGAGCTTCAGCATGACATCCCTTACGCTTAAGCTCGACAGGGTGCGGGCGATATCCCAGACCGAGAGGCTGCCCAGCCGTCCCGGATCGATCAGCAGTGTCTGACGGGTGACCAGGCCCAGCAAGCGCTTGCCGTCTCCCACCACAGGCAGGTGCCGGATCTTGTTCTCGCCCATGAACTTCTGCGCTTCGATGACCGACATCGTTGGGGTGGCCATCAGCGGGTGCCGTGTCATGTAGTCTCTAACTAGCATTCGTGTCTCCTCCCAAGGAAGCGAGCAGCTGTTTATGCGGGTGTTGGCTAGGCCCGGGCCCGGGCCGATGCTGAAGGCACAGTCACGACAGCTTCCATCCTGCGCAAATCCCCCAGCGGGATGTGACAGGCGATGCGATGCCCGTTGCCGTTATCGAGCCAGGGCGGCTCCTCTCGTTCGCAGATATCACCGACCTTGCGCGGGCAGCGCGTGTGGAAGCGGCATCCGCTGGGCGGGTTGAGCGCGCTGGGGACCGAGCCAAGCAGGCGGATGTGTTTCTGCTCGACGCGCGGGTCCGGTATGGGCACCGCGGACAGCAGCGCCTCGGTGTAAGGATGATAGGGCGGCGCGTAGATGGCCTCTGCCGGACCAATCTCCACGATCTTGCCCAGGTACATGACCGCGATGCGGTCGCAGAAGAAGCGGACGACGCTCAGATCATGGGCGATGAAGGCCAGCGTGGCGCCCAGTTCCTTCTGGATCTCCAGCAGCAGGTTGAGGACCGCAGCCTGCACCGAGACATCCAATGCCGAAACCGGCTCATCGCACAGCACCAGGCCGGGTCGGGCCGCGATGGCGCGTGCGATACCCACGCGCTGCTTCTCACCGCCGCTGAGCTGGCGCGGGTAGCGGTCGTAGTAGCGCTCGCCCAGCTTCATCATATCCAGCAGCCGCACCACCTCGTCGCGTACCTGGTTTGCGGGCACCGTCTTGAATCGGCGCAAGGGCCGTCCGATTTGGTAGCCCACGGTGAAGGATGGATTGAGGGTCGAGTCGGGGTTCTGGAACACCATCTGCATCTCTTTGATGGTATCCAGAGTGCGTGTTGAGACCGGTCCGGAGATGTCGACGCCCATGAACTCGAACTCGCCGCCGGTCGGCCGCTCCATGCCAACGATCGTCTTGACCAGCGTGCTCTTGCCGCAACCCGACTCACCGACGATGCCCAGGGTGTGGCCCTTCCGGATCTCGATGCTCACGTCATCGACCGCCTTGACCTGGAGCTTCTCGCGAGTGAAGAGCTTGCGGGACGGCACCTGGTAGTAAGTCCTGGCATTCGAGACGCGCAGGATGGTTTCGGCAGTCTCAGCGGGAGGCGCGGAAACCTGGGCCAGGAGGTCTTCGGGCGGCTGCCAACCCGTCTGCCTGATCTCTTCAGCGAAGTGGCAGCGCGCTATGTGAGCAGTGTGCACCAGGCGGAGCTCTGGCTTGCGGAGGTGGCATTCCGCGCGGGCGTAGTCGCAGCGGGGTTCAAAGATGCAGCCGGGAGGCAGCGCAGTGGGTGATGGCACCCGGCCCCGGATCGGGTAGAGAACGCTGTCGCGTTTGTCCGTGCCCAGCCGCGGCACGCAGCGCAGGAGGCCCTGGGTGTAGGGATGCTGCGGACTCGCGAACAGATCCTGCACTGAGGCGCGTTCCACGATCTCGCCGGCATACATCACGGCCACCCGATTAGAGACCCGCGCCACCACGCCCAGGTTATGGCTGATGTACATGATGGCGGTTTGGAACTCGTTTTGCAGGTCGCGGACGAGGTCCAGGACGGCCGCTTCCACTGTAACGTCCAGGGCGGTCGTTGGCTCATCCATGATCAGGAGCGCCGGATCGTTGAGCAGGGCCATGCCGATGACCACGCGCTGCTGCTGTCCGCCCGAGATCTGGTGTGGAAAGCGGCGAACGACGTTGGAGGGATCCGGCATGTGCACGCGCTTCAACATCTCAATGCACGCGTCCTCGGCCTCTTTGGGCTTCATGAGGCGATGGACGATAAGCACTTCGGCCATCTGGTCGCCGATGCGCATGGAGGGGTTCAACGCCGGCCATCGGGTCCTGATACACCATCGCGATGCGGTCGCCGCGAATCCGGCGCAACTCCTCAGGAGACCGACCTACCAGGTCTTGACCCTGGAACAGGATGCGACCATCGACAATTCTGCCGTTGCGGCCCAGGAAGTTCACGATGCCGAATGCGACGGTGCTCTTGCCGCATCCGGACTCCCCCACGATGCTGTACGCCTCGCCGCGCCGTATCTCGAAGTGCACGTCGCGCACAGCCGGCACGTCGCCGCGGCGCGTTTTGTAGGAGATGGCCAGGTTCTGTACGTCTAGCACCGGTGTCTGAGGCTTATGTGCATCCATTGTTTCGTCCCTCATCAGTTCCCGGCAAGCGCAGGCATCACTGGTAGCGGGTAGACTCTTCGCGCAGGCCATCGGCGAAGAGGTTCAGACCCACCACCAGGGAGGCGATAGCCAACGCCGGCCAGAGCACTCCCCACGGGTTGACCCAGATGAACTTGCGAGCGTTCGCGATCATGCCGCCCCAGTCCGGCGTTGGCGGCGGCAGGCCCAGCCCCAGGAAGCCCAAGGTGCCGATGGCGAAGACCGCATACCCTACGCGCAGCATCGAGTCGATGATGAGTGGCCCGCGTGCGTTGGGGAGGATTTCCACGAACATGACGTAGAGTGGGTTCTCCCCGCGCAGTTGGGCTGCGGCAATGTAGTCGCGCACGCGGATGTCCAGGGTCAGGCTGCGCACGAGGCGGGCGATGCCCGGTGCGCCCACGAAGGTGATGGCGATGACCACATTGACGGCCGAAGCCCCAATGGCCGAGATAATGATTAGGTACAGCAGAATGGTGGGGAACGCCATGATCGCGTCGAGGATTCGCATCACGATCTCGTCCACCAAGCCGCCATAGTAGCCGCCCAGCAGGCCGAGGAACGTGCCCACAGCGACGGCTGCCAGCACGGAGAGAGGCGCCAGGGTGAGAATGGTGCGGCTGCCGTAGATCAGCCGGGACAAAAGGTCGCGGCCCAGGTGGTCGGTCCCCAACAGGTGCGCGGCTGAGGGCGCCTTATTCACGGCCTGGCCGTCCTGGGCAGAGGGGCTATAGGGCGCAATGACGGGCGCCAAGATCGCGACGACAATCCAGAACAGCACGAGCACCAACCCGATAACTGCGACCCGCGAGCTGGTGATGATCGAAAAAGTGTCGCGCAGTCGAGCGCGGGCACGGTTCCTGGTGGCTTGATCCAATGTCTTTCCGCCGGCTGTCATGTTGATCCTCCCCCTAGCTGAATCGGATGCGCGGGTTCAGGAAGGTGTAGATGATGTCCGCTATCAACTGGGTGCCGACGGCAAGGGCCACCATCACCAGGGCGCCTGCCTCGATGGCGTTGATGTCCTTGAACAGCGCCGAATCAAGCAGGTACATCCCCAGTCCGGGGTAACCGAACACCGACTCGACCACCACGATACCGCCGACCAACCAGTTCACATGGAGCATAATCACGGTGATCGGCGCCATCGAGCGCGTTGCGCACCGCGTGCTTCATGACGATGCGCCAATAAGGAAGGCCTTTGAGGTAGGCCGTGCGGATGTATGGTGCGTTCATCACCTCGATCATGCTGGCCCGGGTCATGCGTGTGACATAACCAACCTCGACGAGCGTGAGCGTCGCCACCGGCAGGATCAGCAGTTTCGGGTCTTTCCAGGGCGCGATGTCGCTGGTGTATACGGCCGCTCCCGGCAACAGCTTGAGCCAGAAGGCAAAGACAAGGATCAGGATAATACCACTGGCAAATTCCGGGACTGAGGTCGTAATCAAGCTGATCAGCGAGATGGTGCGGTCAGTCCGGCTGCCTTCTCGCAGCCCGGCCAGGATGCCAAACAGCAGGGCCAACGGCATGATGAACGCGAAAGCGATGCCCGCCAGGGTGAAGGAGTTGCGCAGCCGGCGCGCGAGGGTAGGTCCGACCGGGCGATTTGTGCGCAGAGAGATACCGGGATCCCCACGCAGCAGCCCCTTGCGGATGGGATAATATTCCTCGCCGCTGGCCTCGGTCATGGTGCGGCCCGCTGAAGCGGGGCCGGTGCGTTGTTCCTGGCTGTTTCGCCGCCACATCACCACATGGCTGGCAGTGTCGACACCCCAGAAGATGTCTTCGCCGTTAGCGTCCTGCTGCCACTGGGTCACCGGCATCTCCTGCTGGGTGCCATCCGGACGCAAGCTGATTTCGACCAGCCCCACCGCTTTCCGCGAGCGCCATTGTTTCAGCGTGCCATCGGGCTCGACCACCCACCAGGTCGCGTCGCCGAGCGCCGTGGCCTGGTGCTGGGTCAACTTCCGGCCCACGAGCTTGTCCAGGCGCCAATCGTTCCCGACAAGCCAGTCGAGGTAGCGCACCGGCAGCGACTGATCAAGCCCCATCTGCACGCGGAGCAGATCGACCTGCTCCTGGGTGGCGAACTGGCCGAGGATGTGGCGCGCGACGTCACCGGGTGCGATCTCCGAGATGCCGAAGATAACCATGGAGACCAGGAGCATGGTCAGCACCATGAAACCGAGACGGCGCAGGATAAAACGGGCCATGGCGAGGCTCTCCCTGTGGCTGGGCGGGTCGGGCAGCACCCGCACCGTGTTTATGGGGCGAAAGAGATCGTTATGCTGAGCGGGTTGACTCGATTTTCGACCCGCTCAGCATAACAGGCTGCACTTCTTGCCTTACTCGCGCGACGGCGCGGACGTTACGCCGATTCGTCGATCCATGCCTCGTTGAGGATATCGTAGTTCGTCGGATGAGCGGCGACGTTCTGCAGCTTCTTGTGCGCGATGTACCAGACGCTGGTCCAGAATGGGATGGCGATGGAACCCCGTTCGATCTGGATGTCCTCCAGCTTGCACATGATATCGCGGCGCTTTTCAACATCCAGCGTGAGCTCGGCTTCCTTCAGAAGCTTCGAGAATTCCTCGTCCACCCAGGCGGTTTCATTCCACGCACCCGGCTTGCCCTCCGCATCGGCCGTGTAGGCCAGGGCCAACGCCATGGTGTCCAGAGGGCGATGCGCCCAGATGGTGATCCCCAGCGGCACTTCGGTCCAAATGTTCCAGTAGTCGCTGGATGGCAGGATATTCAGCTTGATGTTGAAGCCGGCGGCGGCAGCCGATTCCTTCAACACCTGCGCGACGGCCGGCTCTGCCCGGGCCTGTTGCGTCGAGAGCTCCACCTCGAGCCCGTCAGGGAACCCAGCCTCAGCCAGCAGTTTCTTGGCGCCTTCGGGGTCATAGGCCGGGATTTCCTTCTCGCAGAACGCAGGGTGCACGGGCGCGACATGCGTGTCCGGCCCGAGTACGCCGGCGCCGAACCAGGCCAGGTCCAGCATCTTCTGGCGCTCCAGGCATTTCTTCAGTGCCTGGCGGACGCGATTATCTGTCCAGGGCTCCTTGTCGACGCGCATGCGGATGACGAAAGTCTGCGCAGTCGGCGCGGAATATACTCTGAGTTGTGGTAGGTCCTTGAGGGCCTGCCATTCCTCGCCGCCGGGGTTGAAGATGTTGTCCACCTGGCCGCTCTGAAGCGCCGCAATCTTGGCCGCCACCTCTTCGCCGAGATCCAGGTAAACCAGTTTGTCGAGGTACGGCAGCGACTTACCATCCGCACCCATGCGGTAGTAGTCCGGGCGGCGCTTGAGGACGCAACGCTCGGTCTCCACGTACTCTTCCAGCAGGAAAGGTCCGGTGCCTACCGGCTGCTTGATGATGTCGCCCTCGAAAGTCTTGGGGACGATCATGGCCGGATAGTGGAAAAGGTGCTCCGGGACGGCAATCTGGCCCGCATCGAGATGCAGCTTGACAGTGTAGTCGTCTACCTTCTCGACGTTGGCGGGCTGCAAGTAGCTCATCATGCCCAGCATCGAAGAGCCGATGTCGGGATCAAGCCACTGCTCCAGGTTGAAGACGACGTCATCGGCGGTGAACTCCTGGCCGTCGTTGAACTTGATGCCCTTCTTCAGGAACAGGGTCCACTCTTTAACATCTGCGCTGGCTTCCCACTTGTCGAGCAGCCAGGGAACCGTGATGTTGTCGTAGCCGGTGTAGGTGAGATACTCGCAAATCTGGCGCATCTGGTTGACGCCTTCGATCCAGGAAAGGCGAGCCGGGTGGTCGAGTCGCTGTACGCGGGTGGCAATGGTGAGGGTGCCGCCGCGCTTGGGGCCGGCTGCGACCGCTACGGCTGTGGCCGGGACAGCAGTGGCCGGGATAGCAGTCGCCGGGATCGCTGTGGCTGGCAAGGCCGTGGCTGGCAAAGCCGTGGCCGCAGGGGCAGGCTGCGCAGCCGGAGCGGGGGTCGGTTGCGAACATCCCGACACAAAAGCCGTGGCGGCTGCGGCTGACATGCCCAGCAGCGTCGCGGTTCGCAGAAACTCTCTGCGTGAGATTCGGCCCTGCTGATACAGGTCCTTCAGCTCCGGAACATACGGATGTACTTCACTCTGCTTCTTCCTGAACAGGAAATCCATAGCTTGCTCCTCCTTGGAGTGGGGTAGGGATGGACCTTGCGTCGCGGGTCTTGATGGTGCGCAGGCAGGCCCGCACATGGGTTTGAGAGTGACCGGAGAGATGTGGGGGCGTCACCTTCTTTCGTTGCCGAGCAGCCACGCGGATCGGTGATCTTTCAATGCCGCGCGCAACAGCGCGGTGCATGCACAAGATTCGACCGAGCATGCGAGGGGGCAATGTGAGGCAGATGATACTTCAAATGATCCATGTTGACAAGTCCCAGTTTTCCCAGATTGCCCTCCCTGCCTTAGAATGACGCCATTCTGGGCTCAGCGATAGGAGTCGATCGTGACCAAGACAGTCTATCCGCTGCTCTTTGAGCCGGTGCTCAAGGATTACATCTGGGGTGGTCGCCACTTCGAGCGCCTGGGACGCGCATTGCCGCGGAAGGGCGTCGTCGCGGAGAGTTGGGAAATCTCCGCGCACCAGGACGGCACGACGGTGGTGTCCAACGGCTATTTCGCCGGGCAGCCTTTGACCGCGGTTCATGCTGCGCTCGGGCTGGATCTGATCGGTGCGAACAATGCCTGGGCGCAGGCCCGCGGCAAGTTCCCGCTCCTCGTCAAGCTGATCGACGCGGCCCAGCCGCTTTCCGTGCAGGTGCATCCGGACGACGAGTATGCGCTGGCGCACGAGGAAAACGAGTTGGGCAAGACAGAGATGTGGTATGTCCTCCACGCGGAGCCAGGCGCTGAACTGGTGCTCGGCGTGACCGCAGGGACGACGCGGGAGGCATTTCGCAAGTCCCTGCTCGCAGGCCGGCTCGACCCGCATCTTCACCGCATCTCTGTGCAGGCTGGCGATCATTTCTGCGTGCCGGCCGGCACCCTCCACGCCATCATGAGCGGGCTGATCATGGCCGAAATTCAACAGAATTCGAACGCCACCTATCGCGTGTACGACTGGAACCGCCTCGGCGCAGATGGGAAGCCCCGGCCGATGCATGTTGAAAAGGCGCTCGACGTGATCGACTTCAGCAATATCGAGCCGGGCACGTGTCCACCGGAGCCGATCATAGACGAGGATGGCTGCCGTCGCACGCGCTTGTGCCGCAATCGCTACTTCACCGCCGAGCGCGTCGAGCTGGCTCCGGCCGCGACGTATCGTGGAAATTGTGACGGTTCGACGATGGAAATCTGGGGCGTGCTCGATGGGCGTGCGGACGTCGCAGGCGAGCGACTCGAAGCCGTTCGCTTTGCCCTGCTGCCCGCGGCCCTGGGCGAATTCGCCGTCACCAGCGCGGCGGGCGCGACCTTGCTGCGCAGCTATACGGATGCCAGTTGAGAAATCCGGTTGAAAGAGTCTTCCTCAATGATCACAACCCATCAGACAAACATGGCCAGCGCGCACTATGCGCGCATGGGGCGGCAGGAGTGCGAGCAGATTCACCTCGCCTCACTGGAGATCCTGGATAGGGTCGGCCTGGACGTCCACGACGATAAGGCCCTACAGGTCCTGGTCAAGGGCGGCGCGAAGGCCGACGGGCATCCGGGTGCGCATCCCCGAATTCATGGTCAGCCGCGCGCTGTCTGTGACACCCCATCGCATGAACCTCTACAACCGCAAGGGACAGGTTGCCATGCGTGCCGGGGGCTACAACACGTACTACGGCGGCGGGTCCGACTGCCTGAACATTCTTGACCACCACACGGGCCAGCGGCGCAGGCCGACCCTCGAGGACGTGCTGCCAGGCAGCCACCCTGATGGACGCGCTGCCCGAGATCGACTTCGTCATGTCGGCCTTCCTGCCCGAGGATGTGGACCAGCGCATCTACGACCGCTACCAGATGGAAGTCATGCTGAACAACACGACCAAGCCGATCGTGTTCGTCACGCCCGACTTCGAGGGCTGTGTCGCGGCGGTGGAGATGTGCGAGGCGGTCGCGGGCGGCGCGGAGGCCTTCCAGCGCCGGCCGTTTGCCACCTGCTACATCAACGTCACCTCCGGCATGATCATGAACGCCGAGGCGCTGCAGAAGTGCATGTACCTGGCGGAGAAGGGGCTGCCCCTGCTGTGGATCCCGCTCAACGCGGGCGGCGTCAACTCGCCGGTCACCACGGCCGGCTGCATGGCCTCCATGAACGCCGGCATCCTGCTGGGCATCGTCCTGGCTCAGCTGGTCCGCGAAGGGACGCCGGTGGGCGTGCCCGGCTGGAACGGCGGCCCATACAACCTGCAGACCATGGTCGGCAACTACGTGCTGGCCGACGAGCAGGGCGTGCCCACCAGCATGGGCAAGTACTACGACCTGCCCGTGTTCGGCCTGGGCGGCTCCACCGACTCCAAGGCGCTGGATCAGCAGGCCGGCTTCGAGGCGACGATCAGCCTGATGACCGCGCTGCTGCACGGCGCGAACATCGTCCACGACGTGGCTTTCATGGATGCAGGCATGCAAGGCTCGCTCCAGCAGCTGGTGCTCTGCAACGACTACCTCGGCTTCATCCGTGCGATGACCGCGGGGTGTCGTGGTCAACGATGAGACGCTGGCCCTCGACGTGATCGACCAGCTCGGCCCGACCGGCAGCTACCTGGAGCACGAGCACACCATCCGCCACTACCGCGAGCCGTTCTACTCCAAACTGGCTGACAAGAGCCCCTATGCCGTCTGGCAGAAGAAGGGCGCGACCACCATGGAAGCACCGCGCCGCGAAGCAGGTGGACACGATCCTGGCAAAGCACAAGCCCGAGCCGCTCCCCGCCGACGTCCAAGCGTGCCATCCGGGCGATCGTCGAGCGCGAGCAGGCATGGATCAATGAGCAGTAGAGGAACTTTCAATGCAACAGGATGACGTGTTTTTCATGCGCCAGCCGTGGGTGTTTGACTCCGGCCTCGGAAGCCGCGCCCCGGCCAGAGGATGAGATGGGTTTCGCCACGCAGGCACTTCACGCCGGTTTCCGCCCGCTGACCGGGATGGGTCGATTCAACACCTTCAGCCTGCCCATCGTGCCGTCGATGACCTATCCTTACGAGCAGTTCGACAAGATCCCGTACCCGGTCTATGGCCGCACCAAGACGCCGACGACCTCGGTGCTGGAGGAGCGGCTGGCGGTGCTCGAGGGCGGCGAAGCGTGCGTGACCGCGGGTTCCGGCTCGCAGGCGCTGTTCAACCTGCTCTTCACCATCGCGCGGCCCGGCGACAACATCGTCACCTCGCTGATGACCTTCGGCGAGGGATACAAGCAGGCGGCCACGATCTTCCCCGAGCGCTGCGGTGTGCAGTTCCGCTTCGTTCAGAATCCTGAAGATCCGCAAGTGCTGGGATGCAGCGATCGACGAGCGGACCAAGCTGGTGTGGGTCGAAACGCCGAGCAACCCGACGCTCTTCGTCACCGACATTCAGCGCGGTGGCGGATGTGGCACACGGCAGGGGTCTTCCCCTTCTGGTCGACAACACCACGGCCACCGCCGCGCTGCAGAAGCCGATGGCGCTGGGCGCCGACATCATCCTGCTCTCCGTCACCAAGTTCCTCGCCGGCAACGCGACCGTGCTCGGCGGCGCCATCGTCGGACCGGAGGCACTGACCGAGGATATCCGCTGGAACACCACCGAGTTCATCGGCTGCACCATGCAGCCGTTCGACTCGTGGCTGACGGTCCAGTATCTCGAGACGCTGCCGTTGCGAATGGCCAAGCACAGCGCCAACGCGCAGGCCCTGGCCGAGTATCTGGCAAAGCCATCCGAAGGTGACGCGTGTCAACTACACCGGGCTGCCTGACCATCCGCAGCACGCACTCGCGCAGCGGCAGATGCGGGCGGGCGGCGGCATGCTCTCCTTCGTCGTGCGGGGCGGCATCCCGGTCGTGCGCACCGTGATGGATAGCTTCAAGCTGATCATCCATGCCGTCACCTTCGGCACCAGCCGGACGATCGTCATGCACCCGCGCACTATCACGCACGAGCACATGACGCAGGAGGAGCGCGACCGCGCGGGCATCGACGATGGCCTGATCCGCCTGTCGGTCGGGCTGGAGGACGTCGAGGACCTGATCGCCGACCTGGACCAGGCGCTGGCGAGTAATTGATCTGTTCCGTCATCCGTTGCGGTGGAGCACGCGTTATGCAGAACCAATCACACGACCCCAACATACACACCATCCGCGCCCGGCCCGACCGGCGCTGCTACGGCATGGGGCTGGGCATCATCATCCTCGATGACGTCTACCCGGCTTCCCCGGCGACGTCCGCAACGCCAGCGCGTATCCCTTCCCGATCCAGTACGATGTGGCCGAGGGCGTGGACATCCACGCCTCGTCGAGGAGGAGGACAAGTCGCCCTGCCTGGAGCCGATCCTCGCCTCTGCGCGGCGGCTGGAGCGCATGGGCTGCCGGGCGATCGCGGCCGAGTGCGGTTACTTCGCCTACTTCCAGCGCGAGGTCGCTGCGGCCGTCCGTGTGCCGGTCGTTCATGTCCAGTCCTGCTCCAGGTCCCGTTTGCCCAGCAGCTCATCGGCCCGAACCGGGTCGTCGGCATCCTGATGGCCAACGCCAACTACCTGACCGAGCACCACCTGACTGCTGGCAGGCGTGCGGCTCGGCTCGAACTACGTGGTCGGGGATGCTATGTCGGGTCTGCTGTGCGAGGAGTTCGACCACCTGTGGACCGGCGGCCTGCGCAGCTGATCCGCCGAGCGCGAACTATGAAAAGGCCGAGCGGGAGTTCGTGAGCGTGGCCTCGGCCTTCGTGCGGCAGTATCCAAACATGGGCGCCCTGGTGCTAGAATGCACCGGCTTCCCGCCCTTCGCCCGCGCGCTTGCAAGCGCGAGATCGACATCGCCGGTCTTCTCCTGGGGCACGCTGCTCGACTTACGCCTATTCCGTGGCCGTCCACCGCGACTATTACGGCCACGTGTAACTGATCAATTCGTTCATTCAATCTGGAATCGGAGAACACTATGACCTTCGCCGACCGTGTCACCCATCTCGCGCCCGAAGGCGCCTATCTCATGCTCGCCCGCGCCCAGGCGCTCGAAGCGAGGGCCGCCACATCATCCACCTCGAAGATCGGCCAGCCGGACGTGCCGACCTTCGAGAACATCAGCACGGCGGGCATCAAGGCGATCGAGGACGGCTTCACCCGTTACACGGCCCCCGCCGGCATGCCGGCCCTGCGGAAGGCGATCGCCGAGGACGCAGGGCGGCGCCGCGGCATGAGCTTCAGTCCCAGCCAGGTGGTCGTCGGCCCCGGCGCGAAGCCGGCCCTCTTCTTCCCGACCCTGGCACTGGTGCGCCCCGGCGACGAGGTGATCTACCCCGATCCGGGCTTCCCCACCTACGCGGCCATGATCGGCGTGGCTGGCGGCAAGGCCCGTGCCCGTGCCGCTGTTCGAGGAACAGGACTTCTCGTTCGACCTCGCCGCGTTCGACCGGCTGGTGTCCGACCGCACGCGGCTGATCATCCTCAACTCGCCCAGCAACCCGACCGGCGGCGTCATGCCGCTCGCCGCGCTGGAGCACATCGCCAGCCGTCGCGATCGAGCGCGACATCTGGGTGCTCTCGGACGAGATCTACATGCGCCTCGCGTTCGACGGTCTGCGAGGTTCCGACCATCGCGGCGCTGCCCGGGCATGGCCGAGCGCACGATCATCTGCGACGGCTTCTCCAAGACCTACGCGATGACCGGCTGGCGGCTGGGCTACGGCATCATGCCTGAGGCGCTGGCCGAGCGCGTCGAGCTGCTTGCTGACCCATTCGGTCGGCTGCACCGCGAGCTTCACGCAGGTGGCCGGCATCGAGGCGCTGACAGGGCCGCAGGACCAGGTCGATGCAGTGGTGGCCGAGTACCAGCGGCGCCGCGACGTGCTCGTGGCCGGGCTGAACAGGATTCCCGGGTGGCGCTGCCGGTCGCCGCAGGGCGCGTTCTACGTGTTCCCCAACATCTCGGCTACGGCAAGACATCGTCCTGGTGGGCAGACTTCCTGCTGGAGCAGGCGGGCGTGGCGGTCCTGCCCGGCACCTCGTTCGGTGCGCACGGCGAGGGGTATCTGCGGCTGTGTTTTGCCAACTCGATGGAGAATCTCCGCGAGGCGATCGACCGGATCGCCGACGCAGTCGGGAGGGCTTAGCCGGTGATCACCGCCAATTTTGCCGATCGCGGCACGCCACGTCTTCGCGTGCTCTCGGACGAACAGTGCCGCGAACTAACCCTGGCATCGCTGGAATGCCTCGAGCGCATCGGCGTCAACGTGGCAAACGCGGAGGCACGCGGTCTGCTGGCTGCGGCCGGCGCGTCGGTTGAAGGGCGCCGCGGTCCGCATCCCCGCGCGATCTCGTTCGCGATGCTATTGCGGCCACGCCGCCAACCTTCACCGTCTGGGGCCGCACCGGCGACAACCCGATGGACGTGGCGGGCGATCGCGTTCATTTCGGCCCCGGCCTCACCAGCACTTACTTCATCGACCCGGAGAGTGGCGAGCGCCGCGCTTCCCGCCGTGGCGACCCGGCCATGACCGCACGTGTGGCCGACGCGCTGCCCAACATCGACTACGTGATGGGCCTCGGCCTGATCGGTGACGGTCGCGCAGACCTGGCGTCGGTCTACGAGTTCGCCGAGATGCTTGCGAACACCGGCAAGCCCATCATTGCCTGGGCGCACCAGCCGAGCAACGTCGCGGCCATGCACCGCATGGCTGCAGCGGTCGTGGGCGGCGAGGATGCACTCGCCCGGCGCCCGATCTTCGCGCTCTTCTCGACCTACCCCTCGCCGCTGCGCCATACGGACGAGGACCTGGCGAACGCCCTGTGGGCCGCGCGGCATCGCATCCCGGTGGTTTACCTGGGCGGACCGATCGTGGGTATCGAGTCGCCGTTCAGCAGCGCCAGTGCGCTGGTGATCCACCAGGCCGCAGCGCTGAGCGGGTTGACGATCATCCAGCTTGCGCATCGCGGGGCGGCTGCGGCCATCGGCGGGCTGCCTTCGCCGATGGACCTCCACACCGCGCGGCCTTCTTACGGTTCACCCGAGGCCAGTCTGCTCAGCGGCGGCCGCGGCCGATCTGGCCCGCTACCTCGGGCTGCCCTTCATGGGCACCGCGGGCGCCTCGGAGAGCAAGCTGCTCGACGCGCAGGCGGGGCTGGAAGCCGCGCTCCAGGTCCTCATGTCCGCGCTCAGCGGCGCGTCGCTCGTCCACGACGCCGGTTTTCTCGACTGTGCGGACATCGGCTCATTGTCGATGCTCGTCCTGGTCGACGAGATCATCGGAATGGTCAAGCGCATCATCCGCGGGGTCGAGGTCAACCGCGAGACTATCATGTTGGACCTGATCGAGAAGATTGGGCCGGGTGGCCACTTCCTGGAGGAGTCGGCATCGGCAGTCCTCTCCCGCCGCGAAGTGTGGATGCCAACCGTGCTCGATCGCAACCAATACGCCATCTGGGAGCAGGCCGGGAGCCGCGACACCAGCCAGCGGGTCAACGACAAGGTGCGCAAGATCCTGACGAAGCATCAACCGGCCGCGTTATCAGCCGAAGCGGAGCAAGCCATTCAGACGATCCTGGCCGACGAAGAAGCCCGGCCGGCGTAGTCGTATCAAAACTGGAGATGACACATGGAAACCGTTCTCTCATCCAGAACCGTGACTGTTGTGATCAGCCCTGAGGCGCCGTTTGTGATTATCGGCGAGCGAATCAACCCTACTGGCCGCAAGAAGCTGGCCGCAGAACTGGCTTCGGGCGATTTCTCGCGCGTCCGCTCCGATGCCCTGGCACAGATCGAGGCCAGCGCTGCGCACCGCGATCCTCGCCGCGATCCTCGCCGCGGACCTGTTTCTATGGCACGATGAATACGGGCGGATGTGGATCAAGGGGTGGCGGAAGCGCGAGAAGGCGAAGGCTGCCGCAGCAGCCGCGGGCGCAGTCTAAAAACTTGTCTGATCTTCGAGGTAGGAGGGGTAAATGAAAGTCGTCGTTATCCACGAGACCGGTGGGCCGGAGGTGCTTAAGCTGGAGGAGCGGCCGACGCCGCAGCCTGGTCCGGGACAGGCTCTCCTTAAGATGGCCGCAATCGGCGTCAACTTCGTAGAGATCTACCAACGCTCGGGCGTGTATCAGGTGGACCTCCCATTCGTCTTGGGCGGCGAGGGCGCAGGCACGGTGGAGACCGTGGGGCCCGGCGTTACCGAGGTGAAGCCGGGCGATCGGGTGGCCTGGCTGGGCGGCTCGGGAACCTACGCCACGGAGGCGCTGGCGCCGGCGGACAAGCTGGTGCCGCTCCCGGATGGCATCAGTTTTGAGTTGGGCGCCGCAGCGATGGTCCAGGGCCTGACCGCGTATGCGCTCTCCCATGAGACCTATCGCTTGCAGCCGGGAGATCGCTGCCTGGTCCATGCCGCTGCCGGTGGCGTTGGGCTGCTGTTGTGCCAGATGGCCAAGATGGCGGGCGCCTACGTCATCGGCACAACATCCACCGAGGAAAAGGCGCAGCGGGCCCGGGAGGCCGGGGCGAACGAGGTGATCCTATACACGCAGCAGGATTTCGAGGCCGAGGTCAAGCGCATCACGGGCGGGCAGGGCGTGCAGGTGGTGTACGACTCGGTCGGCAAGGACACCTTCGACAAGAGCCTGGCCTGCCTGGCCCCGCGCGGGCTGCCTCGCGTCGTTTGGCCAGTCGAGCGGCGTGGTGCCGCCTTTCGACATCCTCCGCTTGGGCGGGCCGAAGAGCGCCTACCTCACCCGGCCCACGATCTTCACGTACGTCCGGCGCCGGGAGGATTTGCTGCGATACGCCGGTGTCGTGCTGGATTGGATCCAGGCCGGCCGGCTGCACCTGCGCATCGACCGCACCTACCCGCTTGCCGAGGCTGGGGCGGCCCACCAGGCGCTGGCCAGCCGGGGCACAAGCGGCAAGGTGCTCCTGGCGCCCTGAGAGCTGGCGGTAACGGCAGAGATTGTCCGGAAAGACCTCGAACCAGGTATCTGTGACAATCGGGGCGCCTGTGCTATACTATGCAAAGCCCCGGCAGTGATGCCGGGAGTTTTCTTTGCTCGGAACCTTTCATGTCACCTACAGCCGTGGCCGTCGTGCGCTCGGTGCGCAACTATGGCGCTCGACTCCGCATGTTTCGTCCCAACGCCCGCCTCTACCTCGCCAACGTGGTCATCGCGGGCGTGGCAATGGGCGTATTCCGGCTCATCTTTAATTTTTTCATTCTGTCTCGCGGCTTCGATGAAGCCTTGCTCGGCGGACTCGTCACGATCAATAGCCTCACCTCGCTGATCGTCGCGCTGCCCATCGGCTATGCTGCGGATGCGCTCGGCCGCAAGCGTTCGCTCCTCATCTCGGGCGCACTCACCAGCCTGTCGGTCGTGCTGATGGTCCTCGTGCCATCCACTACGATGCTCTATACCGCTAATATCCTCTTCGGCATCAGCCAGTCGCTGGCCGCGGTGACCATGAGCCCGTTCCTCATGGAAAACAGCGGCGAGGCGGAGCGCACCTACCTGTTCAGCTTCAGCTCGGGGTTGCAGATGGCATCCCAGTCGGTGGGGAATTGGATTGGCGGCGTGATGCCGGGCTGGGTGGGCCGGGCGCAGGGAGTCGACCCGATGAGCAGTCAGGCCTATGGCGCCTCACTGTTAATCATCGCGGGTGTTGCTGGCGTGTCGTTGCTGCCGCTGGTCTTGATGCGAATGCCACAACTGTCGCAGACGCAGCGCACCGTCTTCGCACCGATCACTTACGCGCAACGGCACCCGGCGCTTCTCGGCAAGCTGGTCCTGCCGATGCTGGTCACTTCCATCGGCGCCGGCCTGATCATGCCGTTCATGAACGTCTTCTTCCGGCAGCAGTACGGCCAGCCTGACCCGGCGATCGGCGCGCTGTTTGCGTGGGGGTCCCTGGCAATGGGGGTAGGCCTGATCGTCGCGCCGCCGCTGGCCGAGCGGATGGGCAAGATCCAGCTCGTTGTAATCACCCAGGCGCTGTCAATCCCGTTCCTGATTTTGCTTGGGTTCGCGCCGTGGTTCTGGCTGAGCGTGATCGCATACCTGGTGCGCGTCGCACTCATGAACATGAGCAGCCCGATCTACCAGACCTTTGTGATGGAACGCGTGGATCCCTCTGCCCGGGCTACGGTGGCGAGCCTGGTGAGCATGTCGTGGAACTTCGGTTGGGCATTCTCCCCGATCGTCAGTGGATGGCTGCAAGTGCGCTACGGTTTCGGCCCACCGTTCGTGTTGACGATCGTGCTCTACACGGTGTCGGTGGCCCTGTACCGGGCGTTTTTCTGGCGGAAACCGAGCGTGGACCAGGAAGGTGCGGAATAACGAAGAGGCGCGAAGCACGGAAAAAGACTCCACGCTCCGCGCTCCGCGCCTCTGCGCCCCTCTACGACTTCCTGGTCACTGCCCTCGGACCAACCGGTCGTCTACTCTATCGTCCGCTCAGGGCCCTTGTCCCGCCATGCGTCGATGAACTTGCGGATGCGAGCCCCATCGAAGCTGTCCATCTTGTCCAGCCAACCCCATGCGGTCAGCGCGAGGGCAGCGTCCTTGTTCTGCCGCGGGACGACGACCATCTTCCAGCCATCATACGAGTCGAAAATACCTCGAAGCTGTTGCTTCGTCGTCTCACAGTCCGCGAGCCGGCTGCAATCGTAGGCGATCACGATGTGGCCGTGTTCGAGATTGTGAACCAGCCTTTCATCCAATTGCGGAGTGTCGTAGAAGCCTGCGTCCAGTGGGTTGATATAGTGTGGGCCGGACGTCGGAGGGTCGGAGTTGTACGGGGGATGCGACTGTCCATCCGCGATATGGTCCGCGCCCTGGATCGGGATGCGTTCGCCGGGCGCGCCGGCCAGCGCGACGTTCGACTGAACCAGCAGCACCAACGCAACGATGACGCCGATGGCTACAAGCGCCCCGCCCACCCAGGTGAGGCTACGGTACAGCTTCTGATTTTGCCTTTTGGCCGCCGTCTTCATTGCTGGCACGTTTTTGGGCACTGTTGTACGACGTTTCGCCATGACTCCTCCTGCTCGCTTTGATCACTGCGCTATTCGATCCAATCCGATAGCACCATCCGCTCCCCAGTTGGCTCAAAAAGGACTTTCTCTACTTTAAAAATAGGAATATGCGTAAATACTTTACCATCGCCCACCATTCCTCGTCTGTATACAATGATCCGAATTCGGGCATTCCGGCGTCCATGCTGACGCGCTGGGACGCCGCGAGCGACACGTCCATTGGCGCCCCCCCACGCTTTGTAAGCGTCACAATGGACACGGCGCCTGAGGGACGCGACAATATCCCTAATCGTATCCAGCTACGAAGTGAGTTCAGGAGCTTGAATGCCCAATCCCATTCGCGTCCTACTTGCCGATGACCATGCGATTGTTCGCAAGGGGATCAGGGAGTTTCTCGAAGAAGACCCCGATATCGCCATCGTGGCCGAGGCGACCAATGGGCAGGAGGCTCTGCGCCTGGCCGCCGAGCATCTGCCCGATGTAGCTGTGCTCGACATTCAGATGCCCGTGATGAACGGCATCGACGCCACGACTCAGATAAAGGCTCAGCTTCCGGCAGTCCGCGTATTGGTGTTGACCGCCTATGAGGATGATCCCTACATCTTCGCGCTGCTACGCGCGGGCGCGGACGGGTACATCCTCAAGAATGCGGATGCAGATGAGATCGTCCGGGCAGTGAAGTCGGTCGCCGAGGGCGATAAGGTCCTGGATCCGGCCGTCGCGGCCAGGGTGATCGCTCAGATGACTACGGGCAAGCCGGCCGCAGCACACGAGCAGGTCGAGCCGCTCTCGGATCGCGAGCTGGACGTGCTGAGGCTGGCCGGCCAGGGCCTGACCAACAAGGCGATTGGCCATACCCTGAGCATTAGCGATCGCACGGTGCAGGGGCACCTGGCCAACATCTACGGCAAGCTCGGCGTCGCCTCGCGCACCGAGGCCGTCACTAAAGCCCTCAAGCTGGGTTGGATCGTCCTGGACAGGTAGTATGACCCTTCCTGAGCGCTCGCCTACCGCCTCGTTGCCGTTCCTGCGCAGATTACGCGGTCTCCGCGTGCAGCTCCTCCTGTGGACGATCCTGCCGCTTGCCCTCGTGCTGATCGTCCTCTCGCTCGTCAGCATCTCGCGACACCGCCAGGCCATGACTCAACTTGTGGAGGATCGCGATCGCGGTCTGGCCCTTGCGGAGGCGAATCGACTTGCGCGTGAAATTGACAATCGAGCCGCCGCGCTGTCGCAAAGTGCTGCCGCGACAGACCTGCCCCCACTGCCGCCGGACCTGCTCGAATTCTTTCCCTCCGGCCTTGCCCTGTTGAAGGGCGATGGCCGCGTCGTGGAACGTCTTGGCGTCGACCACGGGTGGATCGATAGCGAAGAGGCTCAGGTGCTGGCTGCGCGGGCCCGATCGATGGCTCAACCTCAATTCGAAAGCCACTTCGCCGCCGGCGAAGAGCCGCATCTGCTCGTCGGTGTTGCCGTAAAGGGTGATCGCGCCCTGCTCGGCGCAGTGCCCGCGGCCTTGCTTGGCCTGGTCGACAGTGGTAGCCTGATCCAAACGGAGACGCATGGCGCAGCGTTGGTC
Organism: uncultured Chloroflexia bacterium; assembly: GCA_963774265.1. Classification (GTDB taxonomy): domain Bacteria; phylum Chloroflexota; class Anaerolineae; order CG2-30-64-16; family CG2-30-64-16; genus JALOOB01. Next base: position 585,337 of record CAVZDU010000003.1, read on the forward strand.
CTGGACGGCACCGGACGCATCCTGTTCGGCCTCGGCAATGACAGTCTGCATCTTTCCGGGATCGCCGACCTGCCGCCTGTCGACCCGGGCGGTGCAGGCGTCTCGCATTTGACGGGTGGAGAGCACGACCTGCTGATCGCATACGCCCGCGTTGCTCCGACGGGGTGGACTCTTGCCATCGCCGAAGACGTTCACGCAATTGACACAATGGGTCTCAGCGTCGTCGAGCTTCTTCCGATGGTGCTCTTATTCATCGCCGTCTTGGCCCTACTGGCGCTTTCCTTTGGCGTCGCCAACGTCGTCCGGCCGCTTCAGGAGCTGGACCGCCGGGCGCGTCGCGTGGCTTGGGGGGATTTCGATGCCGTAAATGCGCCAGTCGGCGGCGTTCAAGAGATGGATGAGTTGCGTGCAACTCTTGCGCAAATGGCGGAGCGGATACGCGCATACCAGGCTGGGATGCGCGACTATCTGAGCGCCGTGACTCAGGCGCAGGAAGCGGAGCGCGAGCGCCTGGCGCACGATCTTCACGACGACACGGTCCAGGCGCTGATTGCACTCCGCCAGCGTGCACAGATGGCCCGTAAGTCGCTTGGGGGCGCCGCCCCGGATCCAGCCCGCGCCAGTGAGCGCCTTGACGAGCTGATGGGGTTGATCGACCAGGAACTTACCAATTTGCGACGGCTCATTGGCGATTTGCGGCCCATTTATCTCGAGGATTTGGGGTTTGTCCCTGCGTTGGAGATGCTGGTGCAGCAAACTGAGGCGCGGCACGGGCTGAGGGTGCAACTGCAGGTGGAGGGTGAAACGGTGCGGCTGGCGCCTGACCTGGAGCTGGCCGCATACCGAATTGCGCAACAGGCTTTGGCCAATGCCGCGGTGCATGCTCGCGCGGAGAGCGCGACTGTCAGGGTGGTGTTCAGTGAAAACGAGTTGCTCCTGACCGTACAGGATGATGGTCGTGGTTTCGAACCGCCCGAACAACCGGCGGATCTGGCTCGCAACGGTCATTTCGGCTTGATGGGTATGCGTGAACGAACGCTACTACATGGCGGTCGCCTGGCAATTGATTCAGCGCCGGATCACGGCGCAACGATCTCCGCGTGGCTGCCGATACCACAGGCGGCGCAGTAGCGACTACTGTCGCGACTGCGGTCGCTATCATATAGAAGATCCATTCAGGAGGCTCCCCATGCAGAACGGAAAGAAGGTGGCAGTTGTTCTTAGTGGCGGCGGCATCCGAGGCCCGCTGCAAGTCGGCGCACTCGAATCGCTTCTCGAACACGGCATCCAGCCGGACATGTTCGTCGGCACATCCGCAGGCTCGCTCAATTCGGGCTTCCTCGCCGCACATGGCCCGATCTTGGACAGCATCCGTTACCTGAAGGATGCCTGGCGCTCGGCCACGCGCGATGTAGTCTATCCCGGCAATATCTTCACCATCGCTGGCCGACTGGTGTCGGGCGATGATGGACTCTTCCCCACGGACGGCATGCGCCGGCTGATCCAGAGCCACCTGCCGCCGGACGTACGCACCTTCGGCCAGCTCAAGGCCGAGTGCTATTTGTCCGCGGTCGACCTCATCAGCCGCAAGCTGTTCGTCTTCGGTGATTTCCCGGAGGCGCCCCTGATCGAAGGCATGATGGCGTCGAGCGTCATCCCCGTGCTGCAGCCGCCGCTTATGTACGCCAGCAAGCAGCTCGTGGATGGCGGCGTGCTCGCGGAGGTGCCCTGCAGTATCGCCATGGATCGCGGGGCGCAGGTGATCTATGCGGTCAACCTTGGCGCGGGCGAAGAACCGGGTGCGCCGGTCAAGGGGCTCTTCAATATCTTCATGCGCACCGTGGAAACGTGGTTAGTGCAGACTCTCTACACGGATCTGCGACGCGCGAGGATGGATCCTGCGATCGAGTTGCACCATATTCAGATCTGTGCGTTTGCGGATCTGCCCTTTAATGACTTCGATCACATCGAAGAGCAGTTCGAGGCTGGCAAGCAGACCATGGATCTGTATCTGTCCGCGCCGCAGCCGCGTGACGTGTTCATGCCAGAAAGTGCGGAGATGCCACAGCTTGAGGAAGTTGGCGGAATGCGGGAGTTTGTCCTGCCGCAGTCCCGGTAAGGCGTCGCCATTCACCACAGTCCCGCGATCTGCGGGGCTGTGGTGATTTCGTCACCCTAGACCGAGATATCGCGCACGAGCGCGGGGAGTGCCCCGAGCCGCTCGATTTCGCGGAAGCGGGCAGAAAGAGCCGGCGGCATTTCGGCGTGTTCGTACGACCATAGGATGCGATGGGGAACAAACACGCCCCAGCCGCCCAGCCGCAGCACCGGTATGATGTCGGACTTGAGTGAATTTCCCACCATCAGCACACGCGCCGGATCAAACCCGTGCTTGGCGAACAACTTCTCATACACTTCATCCGTTTTGTCGGTGACGATTTCGACGTATTGGAAATACTTCGCCAGCCCAGAGCGCTCCAGTTTGGATGCCTGGTGCCCCAGATCGCCCTTTGTGATGATCATGAGAGGGAACTCGGTCGCAAGCGCTGCAACCGCTTCCTCGACGCCATCGAGCAGGTGGACCTCTGCCGCGAGCATGTCCTTTCCCGTCGCAAGCAGGGCCGCAACTTGATCTGAGGTCACCTGGCCGCGGCTGAGATGGATAGCCCCTTCGATCATGGAAAGGACGAAGGCTTTCACGCCATAGCCATAGAGGGGCAGGTTGCGGATTTCCCTCTCGTGCAGTGCGGCGAGGGCGTCGTCAGAACCCGCATACGCGGCCATGAGCTGGCTGAAGCGCTCCTGAGCGGCCGCGTAGAGGTTCTCGCTGTGCCAGAGCGTGTCATCAGCGTCAAACGCAATGAGTTCGATAGCCTGCTTCTCGCTCACGCTGGGTCCTCCCACATCTGGCAACTCAACTGATCCAGATCGTGCCCGTGGTCCCGGTAATCTTCCAGACGCCATCCTGGCGCTCCAGCACGTAGGTCTGCCCGCCGGCAGCCAGCATACCCACGTAGATGCTTGATGCGACCTGGACCGTGCCATCCGGCTGCGAGCGGACGTTGCCGACGGTGACGATCGCACCGTTGCCTTCAACGACGTTGTTCTCGCCGCGCGGTGCTTCGCCCGCGGTGGCGATCCACTTGAACTGGGATGGCAGGTCCGTGAGCGCCGCCACGACACCCTGCTGGACCGGCGCGGGTACGGAGCGAGCCGTGCTGGAGTAGGGGATCGCGCCTGTCTCGGTGTCATCCACGGCCAACAGATACACGGTCGCAAAGTTACCCTGACCACCGTAGGTGTCGTCAACCGTATAGACCTGCCGGACGACCGCCGCCAGGATGCCGGTCTCGTCGACGGGCGCTTCGCCGGTGGAGCCGGCTGGAGTGACGGGTCGCGTAAGCGTGGCATCGGCCGATACCCAACAGTGGCCCACCGTGCCATCCGGGCAGATCACGCGCCACCACGTGCTGCCACGGTTCACGCCAGTGACGAGTGCCTGCTGTCCGGCCGCAATCTTTTCGATCACCTCGAACTCCTCGTTCGGTCCCTGGCGGAGGTTGACCTCTGCGAGCGTGTCGATGGACTGCACCGGCGTCGCCTCAGCCCACTGTGCGAGCAAATCTGAGACGAACTGGACCAGGGCAGCCTTATCTGCCTCGGACCCTTCGCCCGTGCCGCGGCCTGCGAGCAATCCGCGGACCGTCATCGCATCTGCCACGGCCGCATCCGTTTGCTCGAACTCCAATTGACCCAGTTGGTCGATCCAACCGTAGAAAGTGGTCAGCTCCTCGCTCGTCAGCCGTCGCCAGCTCGGGGCCGTGTCTGTGGCGTCCTTGCAGGAACGCAACGTTGCATGCCCGCTCAGTTCAACGGTGAGGTCATCACAGAAACCAGCGATGCCGCCTTCCCGATGCCAGGCCAGACCATACCCCGCGACTCCCGGACCTGTCTTGACCTCCTGCGCAACGAGGTTTGCCCATTCGGCGATCATCCGTTGCTCGACGGGCGTTGCCTCGATGGGGCCTTTCCCGACAAAGGTCACCTTGCCGGCCGGCGTGCTTGCGCCGAAAGAGCTGTAGATCCGTTGCATATCCGTGAGTTGTTCCACCCGGTTGGCATCCCCCGGGAACTGGCCGGAAGCCATCTCCTCGCCGCACGCGCCGAACGTCACGCCGTTCAGATCGATGTGTGCATTGAAGCAACCACCCTCATCGCTCTGCAACCCGATTACCGGGATCGCGGCCGGCTGGTCCGTGCTCGGTACGGCGGGGGTCGCAGCATCACCCGTTCCCTCAGGGGCCAGTACAACCTGGCGGCCGGCCAGATCCGACCGGTATTCGTATTGTTTGCCGTTGGCTTCGAGGATGATTTGATAGCCTGGCACGATCGCATCGGTGCACATCATGCCTGGCGTCTCGATGCCCAGGCAGCCATTCGGCCAATCGACCTGTTCCACAGACACCACGTGGATATCTTCGAGTTTTACGCCTAGCTCTTGGGCAAGCGCTTGCCGTGCGGCATCGACATGCGCGGCGTTGCCTGCCGGTGGCGCTTCTGTTGCGGGTGGAACGGGCGCCGGGGTGATCTCCCCCCCGGCGGTGAAGCGGTCTCGCCGGTCGCGGGTGCGCCGCCCAGGATGGGGGGGGGCAGGTTCGCGCAAGCCGACATCGCAACGGCTGCGACTATCAGGATGGATATCAACGCAGTGCGCGTGATGAGATGTTGCTTATGCATATCGGTCATCCTCCTTCGGTTTGACAACAATCGTTAAGACGCAACCGATACACCCTCAGTTCCGCGAGTGTTACTTCTGGATTTCCACGATCACGCCTTCCTCCGCCCAGTCATAGAGCATCTTGGCGTTCTCGCTGCTGATCAGGATGCACCCGTACGTGACGCGTCGCCCCAGGTTTTTGGTCCAGAGCAACTGCCGCCGGTCGCGGCTCGGGAAGCCGTGAAAACCGTTCATGAACTCCTGTCCGGGCACTGGTCGGTAGATGCCCATGAACCAGGGCATGTACAGGTCCCAGTTTGCGGCATAGGCCATTTCCTCGTGAGTTTGGACTTGGAATACGCCCGGCGACGTAGGGCTTGAGTCGATCCCGGTGCTGGCTTTCCAATCCCACTTGAGTTGGCCGTCTTCGAAGGCCTTCGTGGTTTGATTTGTTATGCTGACGACGATGCGCTTGTCTTCGATGACAGGCAGTGGCGTCAATACATCAGGTGACGGAATTTTAATGTGATCACCGACCAGGAGCATGTCAGCACCCGGATTGGCCAGCATCAGATAGGGGTAGGGGAAACCGTAGTCATAAGCAATGCTCGAAAGCGTTTCACCGGACCGCACGACATGTTCGCGTTCGCCGTGGCTCACCGTCAGTTTGACCGCAACCTGCTGCTGCCGAAATGCATCGGCGAGAGCGGGTGCAGCGACGTCTGGGTCGACATAACGTTCATCGCCGAAGGTGGCATTACGGTTCGCCAGGTATTCGCGCACCCGCGTCTCATCCACTGACCACGCCAGATTCTTCTGACCCGTCTTTTCGTCCTGCCCCTCGCCGATGCCCACCCAAAGGCCCATGTCCGCGGGTTGCACCGTCCACTCTACGCGCTCGTTGCGAATTGGGTCAAAAAGGTCGACGGTGATCGAGTCAGCTAGCAGGGGGGTGATCTCAGCGACAAGGCTGGAGACATCGCCGATGGCCGGCGATTGGTCGACGACCGGCAAAGTGAACCGGAGCGACAGGTTCTGCGACCGTGCCAGGGCCACCTCCCAGGGATGCGATTCGAGCGTGGTCAGCAGCGCACCCACATCCAGGACGCGACCGGTCTCCGCGGGCGTCGTCTGGACGTGGCCGTCGACCACAGTGACTCCGGCGTTTCGCACCGGAATGTCGATCTGCCCCGCGAGGGTGCGAACGGTTTCGGTGGCCAGGTCGCGGTCGAAGTGCCAGGTGGGGGTGATTTCAGTTGGTTCGGTGTCGATCGCGAAGAGCCCCGAGGATGCCAGGATGCGCCGAGCCGTGGGCAGCAGCGAGCTGACGCCGGGCTCTCCGCGTCCCTGCTTGTATGCGTCTTCTGCCACAGCTTCGGCATCGAGGATCACGCCCACCTGCTCGGGTGACAGCGTCCAGCTTCGTTCACGACCTTCGAGGATGATCTTGCGGGTCTGCCATTCATCCCTGAGGATTTGGGCGGCCTCAGAACGGGTGCGCCCCCCAAGATCCTGGCCGAGGGCGCTGACGCCTGACAGAATCACCTCGCCCTGGTATATGTTGGCTAGTGAGAGAACCAACACAGCGATCAGCGCCAGGATCAGGAACCAGAAAATCACGAACACCCAGGGTGCGATGCTGCGGCGCGGCTGCTGGACCGATGGCGTGGATGTGTTTGTTGTACTCATGGCGCCTACCACAAATGTGATGGGAATGGGAAACTACGCGCTGACAAGTTTGGCGCAGTATACCCTCATGACGCCGATCGCACAATATTTGCTCCACGCGCGTGACATAATTTTTGACGCGGTGTTTTCTGGTAATTGAAGGCAAAACGAAAAGGGGGACATCGCGCAATCGCGCGATGCCCCCCTGCTGGGCAAACGCCGTATAAGCTCGGACTAGTGTGCCGATGTTGTGAGGTATTGGGCCCGCTTGACCCAGCCATTCACCATAGCCGGCGCCGGGATGCGGCCCACAAGATTTTTCTCGTCGTTGACCTTGTTCAATCGCTCCCGAAGTTCATCAGGTGAGATACTGGCGAGATCGCGGGCGCTATTCACGCCGACTTCCTCGAGTAATGCTATGTACGCGTCACCGATGCCGCGGATGCGCTCGAGGTCTGCACGGTGCGACATCTTGGCCAGGTAATTGCGGTCGACGCCAGTGACCTTGGCCAACTCGCTCAACTCGGTCGCGGATCCGCAAGCGGTCAATAAATCATCGGTGTATTTGATCCCGCGCGCTTTCAACTTCGTCTCAGCCTCGTCAACCATGCCAAAGAGCTTGTTCAGCATCATGCTCATGGGATTATCCTCCTCCAGCCTGTCTTGATCGTATTTCACCGAGGATCAATAAAAACGTTTCTTTCTGGCAGTCTAGCCCTCAGGCCTTCATAACCGAATAATAGCGTGTCCGAATGAAACCGCGATGAAATCCATCACAAGATAAATTAACTTTCTTTCAGACGAAGCAACATAGCCAGCGTGATTCGGGGGAGGGGCGCGGGGAGCTCATCGATTCGTGAAGGCGCAAAAAACCCGCCGTCTCCAGCGACTGGGACGGCGGGATCCATGTGGGCGCGAGCTGCAGGTGTCTGAGGTTCGCTTTATTCGCGCGTGAGATGACTCAGAATGAGCCAGTCCAATTCCTCGTAGTCGCGAGCAGTGACGAGAGCTTGCACCTGGGCGCGATCGAGAGAGCGGCTCAGCTTCACCAGCTGCAGGAACATGGCCAGGGAGTTGCGAAGGTGCTTGGTAGCCAGCCCGGCCGGCTGGGTGCGCAGCGCCTTGACGTCCAGGCCCACCATGCCGACTTCCCAGAAGCGATTTTCGTCGAGCACGCGCACCTGGTTAAAGGCCCGGCGGATGTCCACTGCACCAAACGAGCGGTCCTGATCGAACTTCAGGCCGTTCTGATCGTTGAGATGCACGCTCCATAGTTTGCCGAAGGCCATGGCAAACCCGATCTCGTCCGCCGGGTCCAGGCCGGCAAGAATAGAGTGCGCCGATTCCATTAGTACGCCGACACGCTTCGGTTCGCTGGCCAGCAGCCCTAAGGCAAGCGCATGACCCATCGTAGGGATGTAGGCGAGGTCCATCGGCTCGTTTGGTTTCGGCTCGATCGCGATGCGCAGATCCTTGTCATAGGCCAACAGTCTGTTGATGGCGTCAAGCAGATAATGCGCCGATTGCCAACGTCTTTCGATTCGCGCATGTAGGTGCCTTCGCGCGCCAGCCACAGAACCATGAGAGTGCAGCCCAGCTCGCGTGCGATATCGGCTGCTATCTTTGACCGGTCCAACGCGTACTTGCGTTCTGCAGGAGAGTTGGAAGTGAAGCCACCGTCGATCGTCCTGGGGCTCTCCCACAGGCGGGGCGCCACAAACTCGGCCACGAGTCCGTGGTCCTCCAGCATATGGCGCATCTGCGATGCGGTGCGGCCGATCTGCGCGGGGGTCAGCTCATCCAGGTTCGGCACCGCGTCGTCATCGTGGAACTGCACCGCATCGAAGCCCAGCTCTTTGTAGAGAGGCAGCTTCTGGGCGAAGGTCAACGAGGGCCGTACTACCGGTCCAAACGGATCCGCGCCTTCATGGATGTTCCAGGGTCCGAAGGAGAATCGGTAGCCATATTTTTCCATGTATTCCTCCACCCTATTTCTGCTGTCGCGGCAGCGGCGTGACATGACTCCAGATGTTGAACGCGAGGAGCGCAATGAGCACGAAGTCAAACCCGAGGTTGAACACCACGGGTGTCACCGGCTGAAACATCAGCACGACACCGCCCAAGATAGCCGCGATAATCGTCAGCGCCCCGACCATAAAGTGCCGCTGTTCGACCCGGCCACTGAGCGTACGCGATGTAAGGGCGATGATGAACCCGAACTCAACGATCGCGCCCAGAAATAGCGGAATCGCGACGGCCGCGGAGATTGGCATCTTCAGCGAGTTCACCACCACGACGGCGACGCCGATGGCCACCGCGAGGATGCCTCCTCTCATGGCAAGCTTGGATGTGCCGGGGTTTGTGCTGCGAGATACGAAAGCGACGACAAACCAGAAGGCCGCGAGCAAGGCCACGATGAGCGGGATAGCAATCTGAGAAGTCACAGTTCTTTGCTCCTCTTTCAACACCGCAGTTCCTTGCCGCGTGTCTGGTGTCTCAGGCACGCGCAAGGCTGGGGGCTAGTACTTCAAATCGACCTGCCGCTCGCGTGGCGGCAGACTCGACGATCGCATCGCAGACCACGGCGTTGCGATAGCCATCCTCGAAGGTTGCGCCGAAGGGCGCCACGTCCTTGTTGTTCACGATGCAATCCAGCAGGTGATGTGATCTCGTGGACGAAGGTGTGCTCCCAGCCGATGATGTGTCCGTGGGGCCACCAGTTGCTGATCCACGGATGGTAGCCTTCGGTGACGATCACCTTGTGGAAGCCCTGGGTCTCCTTCGGCTGCTCATCGACCCAGAAGACCTCGAGCTCGTTCATGCGCTCCAGGTTGAAGTGAATGCTGCCCTTTTCGCCGTTGATCTCCAGGCAGTTGTAGTTCTTGCGGCCGGCGGCGAAGCGCGTCGCTTCCAGCGTGCCGATGGCGCCGTTTTCGAACTCCACCACGGCCGCAAAGGCATCATCGACCTCCACCTTGCCCATCGTGCCATCCGGGTTGGGCCGCTCCGGGATGAAAGTCTTGGTCATGGCGCTCACGCTCTTCACCTCACCGACCAGGAAGCGGGCCAGGTCGATGATGTGCGCGCCCAGGTCACCGAGCGCGCCGCTGCCCGCGGCCTGCCTTGTCCAGGCGCCAGATCATCGCGCGTGCCGTAGTGCGGCATGATCCATTCCTGCAGGTAGACGGCGCGGAAGTGGTAGATGCGGCCCAGCTCGCCGCTCTGGATCAGATCGTAGGCCTGGCGGATGGCGGGCACGAAGCGGTAGTTGTGCGCGACCATGTGCTTGACGCCGGCCTTGTTCGCGGCGTCGAGCATCGATCTTCGCCTCTTCGGCGTTGCGGGCCAGCGGCTTTTCGCAGAGGATGTGCTTGCCTGCCGGCCGCGGCGGCGATGCACGGCTCGGCGTGCGTGTCGTTGGGGCCGCCGTTGTCGAAAAGCTGGACGGCGGGGTCAGCCAGCATCTCGCGCCAGTCGGTGTAGACCTTCTCGATAGCCGTAGCGTTTGGCCGCTTCCTGGACCGCTTCGTCGTTGCGGCCGCAGATCGCGACCAGCACTCGGGATCGGCCGGCGGCGGATACATCATGTACGGGATCTTCTTGTAGGCGTTGCTGTGCGCCTTGCCCATGAAGGCGTAGCCCAGCATGCCGACGCCGATCTCCGGCGCCTCGCCCTCGGCCTTCGGGCCGGCCATGGCTGGTGAAGGATTGTTCGCCCATCGATACTCTCCGTTGAAGTCTGGACAAACCAGGCTCATTGTGGAGCCTGGTTTGAATCGGCAAAAGCGTCTACTTCTTTGATGCAAACGCCGCGTCGAACGCGCACGTCGGACGGGGTGAGGTCCAGCCGGCGGCACATGCGCCAGCGCTTCAGGCGCACCCTGATCGCGGTTCATGCCATTGTCTTCCCACTCGACCGAGAGCGGACCTGCGTAGCCGACATCGTTCAGCGCGCGGAAGATACGCTCGAACGGCACGCCGCCGCGGCCCGGCGAGACGAAGTCCCAGCCTCGACGGTGATCGCCAAGAGCAGGTGTGACGCCAAGATGCCATTGCGGCCGTTCAGCGTTGCGGACCGACTCTTTGACGTGCATGTGGTAGATCCGATCGGCGTACTCATAGACGAACGCGACCGGGTCGACCATCTGCCAGTACAAGGTGGCTGGGATCGAAGTTGAAGCCGAAGGCCGGGCGATGCTCGATGGCTTCCAGCACCCTGCCGCGCCGTCCAGAAGTCGTAGGCGATCTCGGACGGATGCACTTCCAGCGCGAACTTGACCCCGACCTCGTCGAACACGTCGAGGATGGGATTCCAGCGATCGGCGAAGTCCTGGTAGCCCGTTCTCGATCATCGCGGCGGCACCGGCGGGAACATGGCGACGACCTGTGCCAGATCTTCGAGCCGGTGAAGCCGTTGACGACTTTCACGCCGAACTTGGCCGCAGCCCGGGCCGTGTTCTTGACCTCTTCGGCGGCGCGCTGGCGGACGCCTTCCGGGTCGCCATCGCCCCAGATGCGTGAGGGCAGGATGCTCTTGTGGCGCTCGTCGATCGGGTCGTCGCACACGCACTGGCCCGACCAGGTGCGTGCTGATGGCGAAGCACTTCAGGCCGTGCTTGTCCAGGATGTCCCAGCGGCCGCTGGACATAGCTTATCGCTTTCCAGCGCCTTGTCCACTTCGAAGTGATCGCCCCAGCAGGCGATCTCGACGCCGTCGTAGCCGAAGGCCTTGGCTTTTGCGCAGACTGTGTCGAACGGTCAGGTCGGCCCACTGGCCGGTGAAGAGGGTGACGGGTCGTGGCATCAGTTTTCCTCCTTTTAGGCTAGAGTGAACGCCGGAAGACGGACGATCTCGCCGCCCCGCAAGGCTGAATCATGGGCGCAAATGCCCGTACACGTCCAGTTCGCTGCCTCCGCGGCATTCGGGAACGGATCCCGGTCCTCCACGATGGCTGAGATGAACTCGTGCACCAGGTGGGGATGCGATCCGCCGTGCCCTGCACCCTGGATGAAGGACATGTGCGTCTCACCCTCCAGGTCATACACGCCTTTGGTCGTGAAGCGTTGGATGGGATCGGGCAACAGATGCGCGTAGTCGGGCACCGGGACGCGTTTGGCCTCTTCGCCGTAGTGAACCACCGGCTCTTCAGCCGCGATCTGCTGCCACTCGAAGCTGGCCTTGCTTCCGTACACATCGAAGCTTTCCACGTATTCGCGCGCCGTGTTGTACAGAGAGCGCGTGATCTCCGCATGGACATCGGAGTCCTTGAGCTTCATGTGGGTGGTTTCGACCGCAAAGGGTGAGCCGTAGTGGCGCGCGTATTTGTCGTCGACGCGGCCCGAACCCAGGCACGACACCCATTCGGTTCGCTTGCCTGTTAGCCCAAGCACCGGACCAACACAATGGGTCGCGTAGTGCATCGGGGGCATGCCCGGCCAGTAACTTGGCCAGCTCCCTGCTGCCATTTCCTGGTGATGCGCGGCGCGGACGAACTGGATGCGCCCCAGCTCGCCCTTGCTGACCAGTTCCTTGACAAAGAGGTACTCGCGCGTGAAGACGGTCGTCTCCATCATGTAGTACTTCTTTCCCGACTGCTGTTGTGCCTCGACCACCAACCGGCATTCCTCGATCGTGCGCGCCATCGGCACGGTGGACGCAACGTGCTTGCCGGCCTTAAGCGCGTCGATGCTCATCCAGGCATGGTCGTCGATGGGGGAGTTGACGTGGACCGCATCGATCTCCGAATCGGCGATCATCTCAGCGAAGTCGGTGTACCGCTTTTGAATCCCGAACTTATCGCCGATCTCGGTGAGCTTCTCTGGATTGCGCTGGCAGATCGCGTACATGTTGGTGTTCGGATGGCGCTGGTAGATTGGGATGAACTCCGCGCCGAACCCGAGCCCAACGATAGCGACGTTGATCTTGTTGGTCATTGTGCATGCTCCTTTGCTCGAGAGTCAGGTCAAGGCTCCCGTAGCGGTACGATCGAGTCGAAGACCCGCGATGCCTTCCAGTTGCCCTCGAACTCGGCAACGAACTGGTCGTGCAGTGGATGCTTGTGATAGGTGTCATGGGCCGCCTTGTCCCTGTAGACGACATGCAGCCCAACGTCCCAATCGAGGTCATTGACGGAGCGAACGTGATCGGCTGCGCGGTCACCCACCCAGAAATGCAGGATGCCGGGATGGCGGGAGAGATACTTCCAACAGCCGTCCATAAGCGCCTGCCGCGCGGCAGATGAGTTGTCGTGAAGAGCCCAGAAGACGTTGTGAATGATCATCGTCCGCTCCCGTGCCTCGAATCAAGCCATCAGCTTCTTCAGGAACCCCATGCCGTCGACCCCGAGGCTGTCGGCGCTATCGGCCAGCGGGCGCCACACCGCGGCCGCGCGCGCGATTTCCTTCACCTCGGTGGAGAAGGACTCGATGACCAGAGCGCCGTTGTAGTTGATCTTCTTCAGTGCCGCGGCCACCTCATCCCACGCGACGTGGCCGGTGCCCGGCGTGCCGCGGTCATTTTCGTTGGCATGAATATGCCACAGCTTATCGCCGGCCAATTCGATGGCCTTGCCCAGGTGCTTTTCCTCGATGTTGGCGTGGAAGGTGTCCATCATCAGGCCGACGGCAGGGCTGCCGGTCAGATCGACCAGTTCAAGGGCCTGCTCGGTGAGGTTGATGAAGCTAGTCTCGAAGCGATTCAGTGGCTCGAGGGCGAGCTTGACGCCCTTGCTCTCTGCGTAGTCGGCGGCAACGCGCAGGTTCTTCGCGGTGCGCGCGAGGTCTTCCCTGCGCATCTGTGGTGTCTGCTGCCATTGGCGACCAACAGCGGAGTAGAGCGGACCGGCGACAAGCTTGCTGCCAAACGCGGCCGCGGCGTCGGTAAGGTGTCTCAGATAGTCGATGCCCGCCTGCTGAATCGCCTGGTCCGGATGGGATGGATCGCGGCTGGCGCCCATTACTGCGCAGATGCTCGCAGCCAGCCCGGTCCGTTTGTAGGCCTCGGCGGTCTTGTCGAAGTCCACATCGCCGATGCTCTCGATCGGGATTTCGAACAGGTCAAAGCCGAGGGCCTTAGCATGGTCCAGGAAGTGTAGATCCTTCGTCTGGAACGGCGACGCCCACACGAAACTATTGATGCCGTACTGGATCATTCGTTGATCTCCTTATCGGACGCCTGTCCGGGGCGACCTTCATAGGGCGACCACAAGGGTCGCCCGTACGCGATCGTCCGGGCACGCGCGTCACGGTGTGATTTGCACCTTGATCGGGTCGCCCTTGCGCGCGCGTAGATCGATGATGGCCTGCGCAGCCTCGCTGAGCGGCCTGGTGTGCGACACCAGCGGCTCCAGGTTCAGCAGCCCTTCTGAGATCATCCGGATGGTCTGCGGCCAGACTCCCGGCGCCAGCCATGAGGCGCGGATCTGCTTGTCGGCTTTGTGGAAGGCATCGGCCGGGATATGGATGACATCGTCCTCATTGGGCAGGCCAAAGTGAACGATGATTGCCGCGCCGCCGGTGACGTCGATGGACTGCTCGAAGGCTGAATTGTCACCAGTTGGATTGATCGCGCGGTCGGCCAGCTTGCCATCCGTCGCATCCGCGATGGCCGCCTTGAGGTCGCTGGCGTAGTACGGCGACTTTGCATCCTTGACGTTGAAGATGTGGCTAGCGCCCCACTTGCGGGCCTCTTCGAGCCGGTAGTCGCGGGTGCCGACCATGATCACCTTGCCGGCTCCGGTCTTCTTCGCGATTTGCACCATCATGATGCCGATCGGCCCAGGGCCGAAGATGGCGACAGAATTCCCCGGTACGATTTCAAGCTTGTTCATCGCGTAGACCGCGCACGCCAGGGGCTCGATGAACGCGCCCGCCGCATAGCTGACGTTGTCGTCGAGCTTGAAGAGGCCCGTGTAGCGCGAGACCGTATACTCGGCGAATGCGCCGTCGGCGTTAACTCCCGGCACGTTCACGTTCTCGCAGAGGTTCGTGTGGCCTGATGCGCAAGCGTAGCAGGCGTTGCAGTGCTGCACCGGGTTGACGACGACCCGGTCGCCGGGCTTGAACAGGCCCATGCCCTTCGCGATCGCTCCCACCTCGACGACTTCGCCGGTGAATTCGTGGCCCAGGATAATCGGCATCTTGCCGGTCGGGCTGAGGCCGTAGAAGTAGGAGATGTCCGAGCCGCAGATGCCGCAGTTCTTGACCCGCACGAGCACGTCTGCTTCGCCGACCCGGGGGATTGGGACTTCAGCCATTTCAATCGTTTCGGTCTTGGTGAAGATGGCCGCCTTCATCAGTTGTGCCATGGTAAAGTCTCCTTGGATGGGCAGTTGGCTCAGCCGTGTGCGGCCGATAGCTCGTCCATGAATTTCTTCGCCGGCCCCGTGGCTTCGAGCGCGCCAGGCCAGTAGCACAAGTCCATCGGCCACCACTCATCCTTGTACCCGGCATCGTCGAGTGCCCGGATGATCGACGGAAAGTCGAGGACGCCCTGACCGAATGGTGCGTGGGTCGAAGTTCGGTCATCATGCAGCGTCTGATCGCTGTCGATGAAGTGCACGTGCTTGATCCAACCTGTCAGCATGTGCGCGAACTGGACCACGCCGCCGGGGAGCGTTTCCTTCTCGCCCTTCTGCCGCGCGCCGACTACGCCCACCATGTGCGCATGGCAGGAGTCGAAGAGCACGCCGAAGTTCGGATGGCCCACCGCGTTGCACATGCGCACGATCTCGCTGGGCTTGTTGACGAAGAACTCCGGCTCAAATTCCCAGATGAACTTGACGCCGTGCTTGCCTGCTACGTCCGAGGCGATGCGGAACAGGTGCGCACTGCGCCAGAAAGCCGTTTCGTATTCCTGGACTGGCATTTTGTCGACGTCGATGATTAAATCGGTGCGGATCTTGTTCGTGCCAAGGAGCTGGCAGATTTCCACGTGCCTCAGGACAATGTCGATGTAGTCCGGCAAGCTTGCATAGGGCGGCGGCACCGCGCCGAAATCTGCGGCGATGGCCGAGACGCCTAGCCCGTGGTCGTCCAGGAGCTTCTTCACCTCGCGGACCTTGTTGGGGTTCCTGGCATCATCGAGTGAGAGATGCGGCCCAAAGATGCCCAGCTCGACGCCGTCGAACTTGTATTCCTGCAGCTTCTTGGCTACGACTGGCAAGTCGATCGGCTTGTCCGCATAACCGCCCCAGATATACGCCCAGGTACCCACAGAAATCTTCTTAGCCATGAAAACCTCCTCGTTCGGATGGTGTATTACCCGTGATAGGGCTGGATATAGGGTATGTCCAGATTGATGTCCGGGCCGAAGAACTTGAAGATGATCAGGTCCTCTGAGCCGGTGTTCTCAACCGTGATCGACTTGAGCGCTGCGTCATGGCTGATGAGCAATTCATCGTGGCCGAAGTTCAGCCCTTCGACGTCATGGCCGGCGTAGCGCCCCTTGCCGCGCCACACCAGGACATTGTACACGCCCTTGTCGACACCCCTGAAGGTCTGGCCCGGCCGCACCACGAGACGCTTACCGCTGAACTTCGTGGTGTTGTAGTAGATCCACGTCTCCTGGCCCCCCGCCTGTTGCGTCTCTTCGACTGGCACGGGGGGCGTATGGCGATTCTCATAAAAGAACGGATCGCCGCTGATCTCCCAGTCGACCTGTTCCAGGATGGCCGACTCGCCCTTGGTCGCCCGATCCTCTGCGGTTACATCCTTGAAGAGCAGGTCCTTAGAGATGATCTTGCCCGCATTGAGAGCTTGCAGCATGGCAAAGACGTCGGAGTCTTCTTGCAGCTCGATCGTGAGCGCGGTGCCCGGCGCATGGGGGACACCTGAAGGCAAATGGAACCCCTCGCCGCGCACATTGAGGTACGCGCGCGAGTGCTGCAGGATCAGGTCATCCTTCCAGTCTCGGAGGTATTGCAGCAGGATTTCCTGCTTGCCCTCCCGCACGATGTACGGATGCACCCCAAAGAACGTCTCAGGGTGAGGTCCCAGGTCAACGTCTTCCGGGAAGTAGTACGCTTCCTCTTTGGGATTACGGCCTAGTTTGGCCGCATCCTTCTTCATCTGGTGGATGTGGAAGGGGATGCGCGCGCCGAAGTCGTAAATCTTGGCCAGCCGGCCCAGCCCCTTGTGCGTCTTCGCGTACTCGGCGCCCATAATCAGATCGCCCGCGGCTTCGACCGCGTCTGCCAACGTGAGATCGTGTCCGTCGATCACCAGATGACTCAAGCCTTCGTCGGGCGGACCGACGCGATTGTCCGCCTTGGTGGTCGATCCGATCCAGCGCTCGCTGATCCAACCGCGTTCGCCGACCTCATACTCCTCATCCTTCAGGCCAAGACGCTTGCCCGGCGGCAGAAAGTCCCGCGCCACCCACGCCGGCGTCATTCGCAAGATGCCACCGCCCTTTTCCAGGGCTTCCTTCACAATTGCACGCTTGTTGGTTTCAGTCATACCTCTTGTCCTTTGTGATGAGTTTATCGTGCAAGCTCTCCGAACCGAGCCGCGATCGCCAACGCCGGGTCTACTGGCACGTTGGCATGTGCGGTGCCCTTGGGCGTGCTGATGGTCGGTGTGGACCGCGGCTTCTTGCCCGCGAACTGCGGCAGCCATTCGGCCTCGGCCTCGAGCATCTCCGTCGCCATCTCACGCGTTTCTTTCAGGGTCAGCGTCGCGCTCGTCAGCGGATCCATCGCACAGGCCAACACGGCTTTCTCGGGGTCGCCGGTGATGCCTGCTTCCACGGCCAGCCGCTGCACGTTGATGTTGGTCATGTTGAGCGCGGCGCACTGCGTGGGCAGGTCGCCGACGATGGTCTGGTGGATGCCCGTGCGATCCACGTACAGCGGCCCTTCGGCGCAGCAGTCCGCCGGCAGGTTGGTGATCATGCCGCGATTGATCACGTTACCGTTCAGCTTGAAAGTCTTGCCGGTTTCCAGCGCCTCGATAATGTACGAGCCGTATTCGACGCTGCGCCGGGGCAGCTGAGTGGACTGCCCGGCAAGGATGTCCTGCCCTTCATACTTGGCGGCCACGTACTTGCACCAGTTGTAGTATGCGCCCGTCTCGCCGCCGAATCCCGGTTCGTCGCAATAGAGGTCGAGGGCCTTCCGGTTCTTTCGGAACCAGGGTACGTACTCCGACAGATGGCCGGTCGATTCCGTCATGAAATAGCCAAAGTGGCGGAAGACTTCACCACGGACCTTCTCGTTGATGTAGTACTCCGGCTCTTCGAAGCGCTCGCGCAGCCTGGGATACAGGTCGACGCCCTTGTGCGACAGTTTGAGGAACCACCCCATGTGATTGAGGCCCGCGCACAGGAAATCGATCTCTTCCTTGGGTGCGTCGACGTAGCCGGAGATCAGGTCCAGCGTGGTTTGGACGCCGTGGCAGAGGCCGACGAACTTCACGCCCGTCGTCCCCAGGGTCCAGCAGATCGTGGCCATCGGGTTGACATAGTTGAGCACGTACGCGTCCGGCGCCACCTCCTTGATGTCCTGCGCCATGCCGAGGACGGTCGGGATACTGCGCAGCGTACGGAAGATGCCGCCCGGACCCAGCGTATCGCCGATGCACTGATCGACCCCGTACTTGAAGGGGATCTTGTAGTCGTACTCGAAGCCCTGCATCCCGCCGACCTGGAAGGTGGCGATCACGTAGTCCGCGCCATCCAGCGCGGCACGCCGGTCCGTGGTCTTCCAGACCTTGGCGGGCAGCTTGTTGTCCGCGATCACACGCTGCGCGAACGCCTCAACCTGCGACGTGCGGTTGGTCGAGGGCGCCATGAGCGCGAACTCCGTTCCGTCGACGCCCGGCGTACCCAGGATGTCCAGGATCAGCGTCTGGCAGAATACGATGCTCCCGGCGCCGATGATTGCGACCTTTGCCATATGTGCCTCCGCTTGAAAGTATCGCTCGAAGGGCTCCAAGGCTGTCAAACGCCCTTAGGGTCCTCATCCTGACTCATGCGTTGAACCGCTCCCCAGAGACACGATTGAAGAAGTGTAGCCGCTCGCGCACGATGCCGAACTCCACCGTGTCTCCGCGTCGCCAGCGCCGAGATGCCCGGCACGGTGCTGACCATCGTCTGCTCGCCGATTTTGATGTGCAACAACGTCTCCACGCCCAGCGGCTCGGTCAGGACGATCTCGCCCGCGAATAAGCCCTCTGGGTCCGGACGCACATCCTCGGGCCGGATGCCCAGGATGAACTCGTTCCGGCAGGTTCTTCGGATCGTTGCAGACCTCGCAGGACGGGCAGGTGGACGTCGCTGCCCTGAAGGTTCATCGTGCCGTTCTCTGTGGCCGCGTTGAGAAGGTTGATCTTCGGCGAGCCGACGAGCTGGGCGACGAAGGTGGTCGCAGGGCGATCGTAGATGTCTTCCGGGGTGCCCACCTGAACGAGGCTGCCGTGGTTGAGCACACCGATGCGGTCCGCCATGGTCAGCGCCTCGATCTGGTCGTGGGTGACGAACAGGGTGGTGCTGCCCTGGGTGCGCTGCAGGTGCGATAGCTCGACACGCAGCGCCTCGCGCAGCTTGGCGTCCAGGTTCGACAGCGGCTCGTCCATCAGATAGGCCCGCGGCTGGCGAACGATGGCACGGCCGATCGAGACGCGCTGCATCTCGCCGCCGGAGAGCTTCGCCGTCTTGCGCTGCAGCAGATGGCCGATCCGCAGCACCTCGGCGGTCTCCGTCACTCGAGCTTCTTGATCTCGGGCTCCCGTAACTTGCGGAGGGGCGAGCGCAGCGGAAAGGCCAGGTTGTCATAAACGGTCATTGTCGGGATACAGCGAGTACTGCTGGAACACAAACGCAACGTCCCGGTCGGCCGGCGGCAGCGAATCGATGGGTTGCCCGTCGAAACGTCACGTTCCCGATGTCCTGCTTTGTCAGGCCGGCGATCACGCGCAGCGTGGTGGTCTTGCCCTGCCCCGGTGGGGCCGAGCAGCACAAAGAACTCCGCGTCCCTGACCTCGAAGGAAACGTCGTTGAGGGCGGTGATAGCCCCGAAGCGCTTGGTGATGTTCTGCAGCGTGATCTGGCTCATGCCCGCACCTCCCGTAGTCAACGCATTTTCGGTCTTGGGATCGAAGAAGCGCACCATCTCGGGATTCAGGTCGAAGCGAATCTCCGCGCCTATCGCATGGTCCACTTCGCGGTGGGTCCGGATGTGCGCCATCTTGTCCTCGGTTCCGCGCCGTTGTCTCATCCATCGTATGGCGTGACATGCAGCATCGTGTATGCCCCGTGCAGGTCGGAGGTGTAGACTTTGCCGCGCAACTCGCCCGTTGGGTTGACCTGCGCCGCTTCGGGGCGAAAGCCGACGACGACATCATCGCTCTGCAGGCCCGCGCGCAAGGGCCGGCTGCCACGCCTGCGGGCACCGTATAGGTGCTGCCACCGAGCAGTATGGACGCACGCCATCGGCGTACTTTCCCGGCACAAGGTTCATGCCCGGGACTACCGATGAAGTTTGCGACGAACAGGTTGGCCGGGTTGTGGTAGACCTGCTGCCGGCGTGCCGATCTGCTGCACCACGGCGGCAGACATGACCACGATGCGGTCGCCCATCGCCATCGCCTCGACCTGGTCGTGCGTCACGTAGACGGTGGTTGCTTTCTCGGCCAGGTGCAGCCGCTTGATCTCGGCGCGCATCGCCTCGCGGAACTCGGCGTCCAGGGCGCCCAAGCGGCTCGTCCATCAGGAAGCAGGCCGGCTTGCGCACCAGCGACCGCGCCAGCGCCACGCGCTGCTTGTCGCCGCCGCTCAGTGCGCCGGGCTTCCGTTTGAGCAGGTGCTCGATTCGCAGCATCTTCGACGACCTCGTCGATCCGCTGGTTGATCTCGGCACGCTTCATCGCCCTGCGATTCCAGCGGGAACGCGATGTTCTGGCGCACGGTCATCTGCGGGTAGAGGGCGAAGAACTGGAACACGAAGGCGATGTCGCGCTGGCTGGCAGTCAGCCAGGTGACGTCCTTGCCGTCGATGTACACCCTGCCCTCGGTGACCGCTTCCAGCCCGGAGATCATGCGCAGCGTCGTGGTCTTGCCGCAGCCCGAGGGGCCGAGCAGCGCCACGAACTCACCGTCTGGATGGTGAGGTCCATCGGCTTCACGGCCCAGTCTCACCGAATTTCTTTGCAACTTGTCGTAGTTCGATCTCAGCCATATCGATCCCCCTACCCGCGAATCGCGCCGAAGGTGACGCCGCGCAGGAGGTACTTGCGCAGCGCAAACGTGACGATGACGACCGGGATCAGGAAGAGCAGCGAGCCGGCGGCGATCGCGCCCCACTCGACGCCCCCAACGCCCTGGATGGTCGCGATGCCGGGCGGCGCGGTGCGGGCCCTGGAACTGGTGAGCATGAGCGAGAACGCGTACTCGTTCCAGGCGAAGATCAGGCAGAAGACGGCCGTCGCCGCGATGCCGGTCACACACTGGGGCAGCACGATCTTGCGGAACGCCTGCAGGCGGCTGTAGCCGTCCACCAGCGCTGCCTCCTCGTACTCGATCGGGATCTCGTCGATGAACCCCTTGAGCAGCCAGACCGAGAAGGAGAGGTTGAAGGCGGTATAGAGTAGGATCATGCCGATGTGGGTGTCGTACAATCCCAGGGCGCGGTACATCAGGAAAATGGGGATGGTGACCACGACGGCCGGCAGCATGCGCGTGCTCAGGATGAAGAAGAGCCAGTCTCCCTTGCCTGGTATGTCGTAGCGGCTGAAGGCGTAGGCGGAGAGCAGGCCCAGCGCGACTGCCAGGAACGTCGACGCCAGCGAGATGATCAAGGAGTTCTGGAGTCTGCCCCACGAACTTGCTCGGCCCCAGGATCTTCATGCCGCGAAGCAGCGCCTGCTTCTCCCAAAAGCTCAGGTCGGTCCGCTTCTGTTGCGTCGCCAGGGCGCCCGGCTGGATCAACTGCGTGCGATTCGTGAAGAGGCCGATGAATCCATCCCACGACGGCTTGAAAAAGACCTTCGGCGGCACCGCCGTCGCGTCGGGGCGCGACTTGATGGCTGTCATGCCCATCCAGAACACGGGAATCAGCATGATGAAGGCGACCAGGATAGCCAGGATCAGCCGCACGGTGATTCCAGCCCTGGCCGCGGGCGTGACCTGGTCCACGCGAATGGATTCGACAACCGGTGAGCCGGGCCCGGTTTCGGCGAAGGTGCGCCTTGGCACTCGCATTGCTGCGTCATGGCTATGCCTCCTTCATCCTGTTCAGATACCAGATGTACACGTTACTGACGCCGATGATGACGATCAGCATGATGTAGGCGAGGGCGCTGGCCTCTCCGGTGCGGGCCTGTCCCTGGAACACCATCCGGTAGAGGGTGATCGAGACGGTCTCCGTGGTGTTGCCCGGACCGCCGCCCGTGAGGCCCATCACCAGGTCGAACGCCTTGAGCGCCTCGATGGTGCGGAAGAGCACGGCGAGCAGTCAGCAGCGGCGCGACCGATGGCAGGGTGATCCGCCAGAACTGGCGCCAGGAGCTGGCCCGGTCGACCGCCGCCGCCTCATAAATGTAGTCCGGGATCGCCTTCAGACCGGAGAGGCAGAGCAGCATCACGAACGGGCTCCACATCCAGACATCCACGATGACCACCGAGATGAGCGCATAGTCTTTTAGCAAGATCGGGGCCGTGGCGGGGTTCCAGAAACCGATCAGGTAATTGAAGATGCCGTACAGCGGGTTGAAGATCAGCTTCCAGAACTGTCCGACCACCACGGGCGAGAGCATCATTGGGATCAGGATCAGCGTGGTCAGCAGACCGCTGGCTTTGAACTTGGCTCGCAGCAACAGCGCCAGGCCGAAGCCGATCAGCGCCTGAAACAACACCGACAACAGCGCATAGTTCCCGGTGACCGCGAAGCTCGTCCCAGACCTTTGGGTCGCTCAGCAGGGCGTCATAAGTTGCCTGTCCCGATCCAGAGGGGTGGCAGCTTGCCGCTGTGCGAGTATTTGGTGAAGCTGAGGAACAGGCTGTAGAACAGCGGAAAGATGTTCCACAGGATCAGCAGAACCAGGGTGGGCAGGATGAATAGCCTCTGGATCGTGCTGTCGCTGACTTGCCGTCGCGGACGGGCTTGCGGCGGCTGGCCCTGGGCGAATGCGGTGGAGTGACCATACGATTTCCTCGTTTCCGATAAAACAGGACGACGTGGCGATCGTCGCTCGGAATCCGGGGCGGTGGCGCCGCCACCGCCCCGGATGTTCAGGCCGCGCTTCTGGCGGGTTACTGACCCGCCAGAAGCGAACGACGTGTAAGGCGACGTGCTACTTGAGGTAGCCGTACTCCTTCAGGATCTTCTCGTGCTCTGCGGCGATGGCGTCGAGTGCTTCCTTGGCGGTGCCCTTGCCCTCGACGACGTAGTCGCTCAGGGCGGTCTGGGCGGGGGGCAGGAGCAGGCCGTACTCGGGGATGTTGTAGAAGTCCTTGACCATCCCCATCGTCTCGCCGAAGGCGGCGTTGTAGGGCGCCGCGGCGAGGAACGCATCGGTGGCCAGGGCCTTCTTGTTGCAGGTGTAGCCACCGAGCTCAGCCCACTTCTGCTGGACGTCGTCCTGGGCGAACCACTTGATGAACTCGAAGGACGCCTGCTTGCGCTCGTCCGAGATGTAGGTGTTGATGCTGGTGCCCTGGCCGCCCAGGGAGGCGAACTGCTGGCCGTAGGGGCCGGGCGGGTTGGAGAAGAAGCCGACCTTGTCGTAGAAGTCGGGGTCGGTGCCCTGGTTGGCGAGGGCGGGCAGGAAGGCGAAGTAGTTCATGGCGAAGGTGGCCTGCCCGGCGATGAAGTAGTTGTTCATCTCGGTGAAGAAGGAGTTGGTGTTGCCGGGCGGGCCGGAGTCGTACATCTTCTTGTAGGCTTCGAGGGCCTCGACGCAGTGCGGGGCGTTCAGGACGCCTTCGACCTCGAAGTCCTTGTTCCAGTCACAGCCGTAGGTGAAGAGGGCGTTCTGGAAGCCCATGGTGATGGCGTCGTAGTCCTTCTGGGTGTAGACCGCCGCGCCGTACATGGGCGGGTTGGCGTCGGGCCGATAGAAGAACTCCGACATGTCGACGAACACCTTGTAGTCCTTGGGCGGGATGGTGTAGGCGTAGCCGTACTTGGCCTCGAAGGCTTTCATCTCGTCGGGGTTATCGACGATGTCCTTGCGGTAGGCCCAGCCGTTGGCGTCGCCCTCGGTGGGGTAGGCGTAGTACTTGCCGGAGCCGGCCGGGTACTCGCCGTAGTACTTGAGGGTGGCCTCGGTGACGGTGTCTTGTGCCAGGCCGTTGGAGACCAGAAGTCGGTCATATCGACGTAGTGGCCCTCGGTGACGGCCTGGCCGATCCACTGGGAGTCGCCGACGACCATGTCGAAGCCGGTGCCGCGGGCGGCCCATTCAGCCGAGACCTTGTTCTGAGTAGCTGCCCCAGGGTTCCTGCACGACGGTGACCTTGACGCCGGTCTCCTGCTCGAACAGGTTGCCGATTTCCTGCAGGTAGTTGGCCGGGTCCCACTGCGCCCACCAGATCGTCAGTTCTTTGACGCTTGCCGGGATGTTGGGCTTGCGCCGGCTGCGGCGCGGAGCAGCCGCAGCGCCTTCCTTGAGGTAGCCGTACTCCTTCAGGATCTTCGTGTGCTCTGCGGCGATGGCGTCGAGCGCTTCCTTGGCGGTGCCCTTACCCTCGACGACGTAGGCGCTGAGGGCGGTCTGGGCGGGGGGCAGGAGCAGGCCGTACTCGGGGATGTTGTAGAAGTCCTTGACCATCCCCATCGTCTCGCCGAAGGCGGCGTTGTAGGGCGCCGCGGCGAGGAACGCATCGGTGGCCAGGGCCTTCTTGTTGCAGGTGTAGCCGCCGAGCTCAGCCCACTTCATCTGGATGTCGTCCTGGGCGAACCACTTGATGAAGTCGAAGGATGCCTGCTTGCGCTCATCCGAGATGTAGGTGCTGATGCTGGTGCCCTGGCCGCCCAAGGAGGCGTACTGCTGGCCGTAGGGGCCCTGCGGGTTGGAGAAGAAGCCGACCTTGTCGTAGAAGTCGGGGTCGGTGCCCTGGTTGGCGAGGGCGGGCAGGAAGGCGAAGTAGTTCATGGCGAAGGTGGCCTGCCCGGCGATGAAGTAGTTGTTCATCTCGGTGAAGAAGGTGTTGGTGTTGCCGGGCGGGCCGGAGTCGTACATCTTCTTGTAGGCTTCGAGGGCCTCGACGCAGTGCGGGGCGTTGAGGACGCCTTCGACCTTGAAGTCCTTGTTCCAGTCACAGCCGTAGGTGAAGAGGGCGTTCTGGAAGCCCATGGTGATGGCGTCGTAGTCCTTCTGGGTGTAGACCGCCGCGCCGTACATGGGCGGGGTGGCGTCGGGCCGATAGAAGAACTCCGACATGTCGACGAACACCTTGTAGTCCTTGGGCGGGATGGTGTAGGCGTAGCCGTACTTGGCCTCGAAGGCCTTCATCTCGTCGGGGTTATCGACGATGTCCTTGCGGTAGGCCCAGCCGTTGGCGTCGCCCTCGGTGGGGTAGGCGTAGTACTTGCCCGAGCCGGCCGGGTACTCGCCGTAGTACTTGAGGGTGGCCTCGGTGACAGTGTCCTTGTCCAGGCCGTTGGAGACCAGGAAGTCGGTCATGTCGACGTAGTGGCCTTCGGTGACGGCCTGGCCGATCCACTGGGAGTCGCCGACGACCATGTCGAAGCCGGTGCCGCGGGCGGCCCATTCAGCCGAGACCTTGTTCTGGTAGCTGCCCCAGGGTTCCTGCACGACGGTGACCTTGATGCCGGTCTCCTGCTCGTACAGGTTGCCGATTTCCTGCAGGTAGTTGGCCGGGTCCCACTGGGCCCACCAGATCGTCAATTCCTTGACGTTGCCGGCAGCAGGCTTGGCAGCTGCCGGTTCGGGCGCCTTAGTCGGTTCGGCGGCGGCGGGGGCGGCGGTCGGTTGCGACAGCCGCGGGCGCTGCGGTTGGCACGGGTGCTGGGGTCTTGGCGCCGCCACACGAAATCAGCGATAACGCCATCGACCAGCACTACCAACAGAAACACCACTTTCTTTAACATGGTAGCTCTCTCCTCTTCGAAAGTGTGAATGGAAATCTCAAGTTGCGATATGCGGATTCAGGCCTCGATATAGGGCGGTGGTCTTGCCTCCTTTCGGGCGACCCTCTTGTCGCCGTGATGTCGCGGGCTGCCTCGGGCCATTTGCCCTTAGCAAGCGCGCTCTGGGTCTGAGCCAGGGCGCATTTCCAGGATCCCCGCTACCGTGTCGTTCAGATCATCGATGTCGAACGGGAAGTTCAGGTACGTGATTCTGTCATCAGACTCCGGTCTGAGATGGTTGCTCGGAAATGATCAGCACCGGCACGTGGCCTACCTGACCGAGGAGTGATGCTCTCGAAAGGATCGATATCGGATCTTTCAGGGGCGGCACCGGGGCAACAATGATCAAGTCAGACGCCCCCGTGGATTGGCCGTTTTCCGGCCGCGCAGGCGGCGCTGAGTCGAGGCGGATCACATGCACTTGCGGGAGGTTGCTGAGCTTCAGTTCAATCGCCGCAAAGAGAGCATCATGGTCACAGAGGACGTGGACTCGTTTGCTCATCACTTCCGTCGTCATTGGCGAAGCAATCCTGCGGATTGCCGAGACGCTTGCACCTGCGGCTACAAGTACAGGTGTGCGCTGGCCTCGATAGTCTCAAATGGGGCAGGTAGTACAATCGTGAGACACCGAAATCATATCACCTCGGTGTTCCAAAATCGTCACAAAGCAGCGTGGAAGTGTTCCAAAATCGTTCCAAAGACGCGGGGTCTACTCGGAAGGGCGAAATACGTAGCCCATTCCGGGTCTGGTGCGAATGTACTCGGGGCTGCGAGGATCTAACTCGATCTTGCGGCGCAGGCGGTGGATCGCCTGGCGTATTAGTTTGTCACCTTCTTCGTATCCGGGTCCCCATACTTTTTCGGTAAGGTAGCCCGACATCAAAACGCGTCCAGGCTGCTTGACCAGCTCGCACAGCAGGCGGTATTCGGTCGGCGTTAGTTCGACTTCTTGCCCGCGAACGAACACCCGGTGCTGAACGAAATCCACTCGAAGCTCGCCGGCCACGTAGCTTGAGTCGGAGGGCAGCCCCTCGGTAAATTCGACCCGCCGCAGGGCGGACCGCACTCTGGCCAGGAGCTCGGGGACACTGAATGGTTTAGAGATATAGTCATCGGCTCCCAGATCCAGGCCCAGCACCTTATCAGCCTCCTCCGCCATCGCGGTGATCATGATGATCGGCACTGTGGAGAACTCACGGATCCGTCTGCATGCCTCGTAGCCGTTCATGACGGGCATTTTGATGTCCAACAGAATCAGATCGGGTTGCGCGTCCGCAGCCAGTTGTACGGCCTCGTGGCCGTCCGAGGCGGTGAGCACCTCATAGTCCCTGGCTTCCAGGTTGGCCTGGATCGCCCAGACGTATCGGGGTTCATCCTCCGCAACCAGGATACGGACCTTCTTCATCGTGCCTCCTCCCTGACACGAACGGGCAAGGTGAAGCAGAAGGTGCTGCCTGCGCCGGGCTGGCTCTCCGCCCAGATGCGTCCGTTATGCGCCTCCACGATCCCACGGCACACGGCCAGTCCCAATCCAGCGCCTCTCATGCGACGCGTGATCTCATTCTCGACCCGGTGGAATCGTTCGAAGATTCTCTCCCATTCCTCGACCGGAATGCCGATGCCCTCGTCGCTGACCGCAACCAGGATCTGCAGGTCGTCCCGATACGCCTGCACCGTGATATTCCCACCTTGCGGCGAGTACTTGATTGCGTTGTCCAGCAGATTGCGCAGCACCTGCTCGACGCGTTTGGCGTCTACCGTTGCCACCAATGGCTCGTTTGGAAGATCGCTCACCAGGCGATGCCGGGTCGCAAGAGCCTCCATGGACTTGATGGTGTTGTCGACGAGTCCTCCCAGGTCAGTGGGCTGTTTATCCAGGCGCAGTCGTCCGCTTTCGATGCGCCCCAGGTCCAGCAGGTGCTCCACGATTCTCTCAAGCTTGGTGGTTTCTTCGCTGATGCTGTGCAGGAATTCCTGCTGGGTGGTGCGATCAAAACTGGCATCATCCATCAACAAAGAAGACGCGGAAATCTTGATCAGGCCCAGCGGCGTGCGAAGCTCGTGGGAGACGTTGGCGATCAGTTCGGACCGTAGCCGATCCACCTCACGGAGGATCTTCACTTCGGCCGCTTGCTGGGCCAGCCGTGCGTTGTCTACGGCAATACCGATCTGATGCCCGATGGTCGTGAGAAGCTGCACCCGGTTCGCGCTCAAGGCTTTCGAGCTGTGGCTGATGCTGCCCAGGAGTCCCAACGTCCTGTCCTTTGACTGGATCGGCACCCCGGTGAGGGTGAACATCACGTCTGGTTGGGAGGACTCTACTCTTTGCCGGACGGTCTCCAGTACGTCATCGATGCGTATAGCGGGAGTCGGCTCGGGTCGCTTTCCCTCTCGATTCTCAGTCAGCCAGATGCGTTTGATCATCTCGCTGGCGGGCTCGGGGATTCCGCGATGAGCAGCCAGCTTTAGCACAAGCCCATCGTCGTCCAGCAATTGGATCCATCCGCCATCTATATCCAGCAGATTCAGCGTGAGGTCCAAGGTTGCATTCAAGATCTGATCCAGGCCGATGGATTGCCCTATGGTTGTGGCAATCATGTTGAGGGCGGCCAGGTCCTGGCTGCGCCGTTGGATTTCTTCTTCGGCTCGGGTGCGCTCGGCGATCTCGGCTTGCAGTGCCTGGTTAGCGCTGAGTAGTTCGGCGGTCCGCTCCTGGACGCGCGTCTCCAGCTCATCGTGCGCCCGGCGGAGGGCTTCTTCGGCCTGTTTGCGTTCGGTGATGTCCTCCGAGATTCCCAGCAAGTATTGCGGTGTCCCGTCCGCATCCAGGATCGGCACCTTAAGCGTGTGAAGAAGGCGGATGCCGTTGTACCGGGTCTGGATGGGCTCTTCCGGGAAGTCAATCATTCTTCGTTCGGCCAGGACCTGGCGGTCTTGAGCCACAAAGTAGTCGGCTTGCTCTTTTGGGAAGAGGTCATAGTCGGTGTTGCCGACCATTTCTTCGTTGGAGAAACCGACCAACTCCGCGCCGACCTTGCCCCAACGCACGAACTTGAGGTCCTTGGCGTCTTTGACGAAGATCATGATGGGGATGTTTTCGACGACGGAATCGAGGAACGCGCGGGTGCGATTGGCTTCCTCCTCGGCGCGTTTCCGTTCCGTGATGTCTTCGGAAATGCCCATCAGATACTGCGGCTTGCCCTCCGCGTCCAGGATCGGCACCTTGAGCGTGTGCAGGATTCTGACGCCCTTGTGCCGTGTATGCACCGGTTCTTCCGGCGTATCCACCAATTTCCCGCCGGTCAACGCCTCCCGATCTCTGGCCGTGAAGAAATCAGCCTCTTCTTTCGGGAAAACGTCATAATCGGTCTTGCCGATCAACTCCTCGCGGGAGAAGCCGATCGTCTCCGCGCCGGCTTTGTTCCAGCGCACCCACTTCAAATCCTTGGCCTCTTTGACAAAGAACATAAGGGGAATGTTTTCGACCACGGAGTTCAAGAAAGCGGTCGTCTCCTCCAGTTGCCTCGCGTGCTCCGCCAGTGCCTGTTCGACCTGCCGGTGCTCGGCAAAGAGACGTGCGTTTTCGATCGCGTTGGCGAGCTGGTCGGCCATCGTCTGCAGCGTGGTGATGTCTTCCTCAGTGAACGCTGCCGTCTGTGCCGATTGAATGGTCATGGCACCGATCGCTTGTCCCCGACTGATGAGCGGCAGTGCCAGTTTTGAGCGCGTCGCCGGAAGCAGTGGGTTTTTCTGTAACGCCGCCTCCTCGGTGACATTCTCTGCCAGGTTGTATCGTCGGTTGGCGATGCACCAGCCCACCATCGAATCGCCGCCCACCTCGATCTTGCGTCCCTGGGCCACCATCTGCCGGCCAGCCTCGCCCGTGCCCGCGCGAAATACCCCCATTTGCGTGTTTCATCCGTACGCCCCACCAGGTAGAGGCCAACATAGTACAAGCCGAACCGCTCGCGGGTCAGCTCTACTACCTGGTGGATCAGTTCGTCCGGATCGAGTATGCTGCCCGTGGCGCGCGAGACCTCAGCCGCGGCCTGGAGCTGGAGGGCGCGGCGGTCCAGCTTGAGGTTCGCCTGGTGCAAGAGTTGCTGTACGAGTGTCGCCTCACCCACTTCGGAACCAAGAACAGGCGTCTCCGTTTCTCTCCCAGGTGCAGGATCCACGATCATCTCTCCTTGCCAGCCAGGAGCAGTCAGTCGCTCTGGCTGAACGCGCGAGACGGCCACTCCCTCGGGCGGCCAGGCAGCCAGTATACCACGCACCGGCGAAACGGCGAACCGCTTCGACAGTCTCGAGACAGGCGCTCTTAGGCCCAGAACATCTCGCCGGGCGCCTCAGTGATGGTCACTTCCTTGAGCAAGGCGATCCCCTTGGCGAGGCCTTCGTCGGTCGACATCAGCCCGTCTTCGTGCTCGATGGAGATCACGTAGTCGTAACCAACCATGCGCAGCGCGCTGACGATGTCCTTCCACACGCGGGCATCGTGTCCGTAGCCGATGCTGCGGAAGGTCCAGGAACGCTCCAGAATGCGGGTGTACGGCTTGTTGTCGTTGCAGCCGTTGACGGCCACATTGAACGGATCCACGTACACATCTTTACCGTGCATGTGGAAGATGGCAGGCCCCAGCTTGCGGATAGCTGCAACAGGGTCTACGCCGTTCCAAAAGAGGTGGCTGGGGTCGAAGTTGGCGCCGATCACCGGGCCGATGGCGTCGCGCAGCCGGAACAAGGTGTCCACGTTGTAGACCATCATGCCAGGGTGCATCTCCAGTGCTACCTTGATGCCGTGCTCGACGGCGAACGGCCCCGCCTGGCGCCAGTAGGGAATCGCTACGTCTTCCCACTGGTACCTCAGCATCTCCGTAAATTCAGGTGGCCACGGACAGGTGATCCAGTTGATGTTGGCGTCCTGTGGGGAGCCGCCGGCGCAGCCGGAGAAGGTGTTGACCACCGGCACATCAAGCAAGGCGGCCAGCCGGACAGTCTTGCGGAAGGTCTCGTCGGCCCGGGTCGCGATCTCCTGGTTTGGATGGAGCGGATTGTCGTGACAGCTCAGCGCGCTGATGATCAGCCCGCGCGAACGGACAGCATCCAGGTATGCCCGGCGCTTGTCAGCGCTCTCGAGCAGTTCATCTACCGGGCAGTGCGGGCCACCGGGCAGGCCGCCGGCCCCAATTTCGACCGCAGTCAAGCCTGCTTGCGCAGCCTTGTCCAGCGCCGTTTCGAAGGTGAGATTGCCCCACAGGGCAGTGAATACACCGATGCGCATAGGGTCCTCCTTGACTGTAGGTTGGCTGTTGGCGGCTGGCGGATATCGCCGGCCCCCTTCTCATTTAGACGGCTGCGTCCTGTTCCCGGCACAGCTTCACGACGTCACTTTCTTCGTCCAACACCACGTCGTCCCAAGTCACGATCTGACCAGCCGCCACGGCGCGCGCGATACGCGCTCCGGGGGCCAGTCCTGCAGGCAGCGCGTTGAGGCGGCGCGCCTCGGCCGCGCGGTCGATCACACCGTGGAAGGTGTAGCCTCCGAAATCGTCCAGGCGGTCGCCGGGCCGCAGGGCGCGCTTGGCGACCGTCATCACATCGGCGACAGGATGCTCCTTGGGCGCCAGGGTGACGTGGCGGTGCAGGTGTGCCCGCGCGAAGGAAATGGGCGCTTCCAGGAACCACAGATGATAAGGCCGGAAGAAGGTGTAGTACTTGCCCTTACCCACCTTCAGATACGCCAGGTCGTTGCAGATGCGGGAGTCATCGACGCGCACGGTGGCGAAGACGCCGCCTGACATCGCGCTGCCCTGGACGAAATCGACCGCGCCGGCAAAGCGGGCCAAGCCGCCGTCCTCGCTCAGAGCGAAAATTTGTGAGATGGTTTTCAGGTCCGCTTCTGGGCCGATCATCCCGCGTTGCATCGGCGGACAGTCGGTCGCGTTGGCTGCGCAGGCCATCTCGAACATGGTCTTGGTGCCGTCGACGTACGAAGCGACCTGGAACGCGTCTTTGCCGGCGCGCCGGGCCGACTCCGCGACGGTCTCTGGCGTGGCCGATGTGTCGAGCGGGTTGTTCTTGCCCTTGCCGATGACCACGGGCTGATAGCCGAGGGTGGTCACGAAATCGTACAGCTCCATCAGGCAGCCCGGCTCATCACCTGAGGAAACGCTGTAGAGCACCCCGCCTTGGCGGGCTCGCCGCGCCAGGATGCGCCCCACCGTTACATCGGCTTCGATGTTGATCAGCACCACATCCTTGCCGTGCGTGATGCCGGCGAGCGCCACTTCGGCGCCGCTTGCGGGCGAAGGGGTCACGTCGGTAACGATGTCGATGGCATCGAGCCGCGCGGCGAGGGTTATATCGCCCGTGACAACGCGTTGCCCGGCACGCAGTGCATCCATCGCGGGGCCCGCCGCCTCGGCTTCGGCGATCTCCTCATCCGGGACTCCGGCCGCGCGATAGGCCTGCCGCGCAGCTTCCACGTCACGGTCCGACAGTACCGATACTTGCATGCCGGGCACGTGCGCGGCCGCGGCCACAAACCCGCTGCCCATCCACCCCGCGCCGTTCGCGCCGATGCGGATGATGTGCCCCTGGGCGTCCAGAGCCCGCAGTTCATCGCGTAGCATCAAAAGATCCTTCTGCCCCAACCATTAGCGTTTCGCAGCAATGGCCTCACGGGCCGCCGCAGCGACATCCTCGGCGGTCAGACCGAGCATCCGCATCAACTCGTGTGAGGGCGCAG
>CAVZDU010000004.1:0-35312 GCA_963774265.1 uncultured Chloroflexia bacterium
CGCTCCCACGTCACTCGTGACGCCGCCACTCGTGACGCCGCCTCCCGTCGCACCACCCGCGCCGATTCAGACCGGCTTGCCGCGGCAACGTCAGCAACCTGGCCAAGGTTGTCAATGCAGGCCACTTCGCGGTCTGCGTTGAGGTCTCCCCGCCCGTCGGCCCGAACGTTGAAGCTATCGAGCGCGAGATCAAGACGCTTAAGGGCTACGGCGACGCCTACAATGTGACCGACAACCAGTCGGCTATGGTGCACGTCTCCAGCCTTGCGGTGAGTATCATGCTCAAGCAGGCAGGCATGGAGCCGGTGATCCAGTTCACCGCACGCGACCGCAACCGGCTGGGCCTCCAGGGCGATCTGTTGGGCGCCGCGGTGTTCGGCATCAACACGGTCCTGTGTCTGTCGGGTGACCATCCGATCTGGGGCGACCATCCAGCGACCAAGCCTGTGTACGACATGGACTCAATCAACATCATCCGCATGGTGCGCATGATGCGGGACAACCAGGTCTTCGAGAACGGCAAGCAGATCCCCAAGAAGGCGCCCGACTTCTACATCGGCGCAGTGGAGAATCCCTTTGCGCCGCCCTACGACTACCGGCCCATGCGGCTGGCAAAAAAGATCGTCGCGGGCGCGCAGTTCTTCCAGACACGGCTCATCTTCAACGTCTCCCGCTTCCGCGAGTTCATGAAGCGCGTCGTGGACCTGGGCCTGCATGAGAAGTGTTTGATCCTGGCCGGCGTCGGGCCCACCAAGTCCCTCAAGGTCGCGGAATACATGAAGAACGAAGTGGCTGGCATGGACGTGCCCGACTGGGTGCTCAAGCGGATGGAGGGGCTGTCTAAGGAAGACCAGCAGAAGGCCGGCCTGGATATGTGCCTCGAGATCGCGCGGCAGGTGTCGGAGATCGAGGGCGTGAAGGGCCTTCACGTGATGGCGGTCAACTGGCCGGCGGCCGTGCCGCAGATCGTGCAGGGGCTCGGATTGTATCCCCGGCCGGCGATCGAGACGGCAAGCGCTGCCGCGCCTGTCCCTGCGCCGGCGTCCACTTAGCCCTCTTAACGATCAAGAATGAAGGCTTCAACCGACGAACGGGTTGAAGCCTTCATTCGCTTTAAGAGTCCAGGTGGACATCGCCTCAATGCGTTTCAATCCGGTCTTGAGGCATCACCAAATGGCTTCCACCCCGTACTGCGCGATCAACGGATCTCCGGTTAAGATCGGCAGGTTTTCGACCTGGCTCTGGGCAACCAGCATGCGGTCAAAGGGGTCCCGGTGATGATCCGGAAGCGATCCCACATGGAGCGCATGGTTTAGGGCAATCGGCAGGCCCTCTATCGCGTTCAAGGCCAGTTGGGCCGGTACAAACACCGCGACAGGCTCCGAGAGGATCAGCCGGCCAAGACGCGCTTTGACGCCGATTTCCCACGCACTCGCCGCACTGAAGAAGAGGGCGTTCTCGCCGTTACTGATGATCTCCCGTGCGCGAGGCGACAACCGGGGATCATCTGTAACCCACCACAGAAAGCTATGCGTGTCCAAGAGGACTCTCATTGTTCAAACGCCGCCTGCAGGTCTTCAGGCAGAGGAGCATCGAAGTCGTCAGAAACGCGCACCGCACCTGCCGCGCTCCCGGGTGTTCGTCGCGTCGTGCTGCTGACGAGCGGCACCAGCCGGGCGACCGGTTTGCCTGCCCGAGCAATCACGATTTCCTCACCCTTGCTGACCCTTGCAAGCAACCGCGAGAAATGAGTCTTCGCTTCGTGGACATTTACGGTCTCAATCATGCCCCATCTCTCCTTGCAGCAGCTCATCATAACCACTGTAGGGTGAGTATAGACTAAGTCCTGGACTAAGTCAACACTTTCGGCGCCTGGTGATAGGAGTTCGGGATATCGCCTCCGCCATGTTTCCGGCCCCGAGAATCGTTACCTTCACCTTTCTGTCCGACGGGAATGGCAGGATTTCGTAGCCCATATCATCTCACCTCGCGACCTGGCCGCAGAACAGAGAATACGTGAAGAAGGCATAGTAGTCTGGCCGGTTGAGGATGAAGTCCGGTGACTCTATCTGACACAGGCGCCGATATTCCGCCTGTTCGGACCTTGAAAGCTCCGGCTCGGCGCCTGCCCAGCGCATCGTGAGCAGGGCGATGAGCGCCTCTCGAATGCCCTTCTCGATAGGGGCAAACACGGTGCGAACGAAGGTTTCGGCCCAGGCATTGACCAGACCCGCCGTCCGCAGCCAGCCCAGGGTCAGCAGGTAATGGCAATCGGGCGCCATCTCCGCACCGAAAGGCGCTAGTCCCCGCGTGTCGCGTTCAGGCGCGCCTCCAGGACAGGGTAGCCCGGCAGCAGCATTTGGGACGACCAGAACAGGATCGCGACGGTGCCGCCGGGCCTGATGACGCGCGCCAGTTCGTTCAACAACCTCGAAGGGTCCGCAACTGGAGCATATCCGGCGCAATCCGCGCTCCACAACCAGTCGAAGGTGTTGTCCGCAAATGGCATCCGGGTCATGTCGCCTTCCCGAAACGAGACGCATTCCGCCAGGCCGGATTGCTCTACCAAACGGTTGGCGTGCTCCAGCAGCCGGGGCGACAGGTCGAGGCCCGTGACATGTCCAGAGGACCCCACTGCCTCGGCCAGTCGCATGGCCTGCAGACCGATGCCGCAACCAACGTCCAGCCCTCGACTCCCCAGCGGCAGATGCAACGCCCGGATGGCGGCATCAATGACGGGCGCTGTCAGGGGATTCATCACGAACAGCACCCGCGCCTCCTGGTCCATCTCGGACGCGCCCTCCTCAATCATGTTCGCCTCGCCCAAAGTGGCCATCCAGGCGGTTGAACAGCACGACCAGCAGGACAGTTGCAGCAACGAAGAGGGGACACCATATCACCAGACTACCCAGTAAGAACACAGTCGGGTTATCCACCAGGATGCTGGCGATTGTTACGATCACCGAGAGGCCATTGAGCAAAAAGAGCCGGCCAATCCATCGTTCAAGCCGTCCGCCGGAGAAGATAGGGGCGGCGAACAACATGGCCAGGTTCATAAACACATAGGCGGAAACCAGTGACCAGAAGATCGCGTGCGGGTTACCGTTCGCCAGCATGGATAAACCGTCTGTTTCTCCATTGATCAGGGCGCGCTCGAACAGACAGCAGTTGCGTCGCGTAGTTTACAAATGCCATAACGGCATAGATCATCGTGTAGACCAGGGCCAAGTGACTCCAAATCCGCTTCGCCGGGGCGGCGTAGTAATGCACACAGACCATCAGGGCGGCGAACGCCGGGGCGAGCATCAGCGACGGATAGAGTGGCAGCAGCCACATGGGCTGGAAAGCTGCCGCGTACGCCTCAATTCCCTGCCAGCCGGTCGCTGCTTCCCCAGATGACAGGTTTGAAACGACCATGAGGATGACCGTCAGGCCATATCCAAAACCGAACAGTGCGGTGGCAAGCGCCGACCAGAAGCCGAGGCGTCGCAAAGCAACCCGATCTGGCTGATCTACGTTCATTGCTGCGCGGTCGTCAATAAAATCCACCGGCATTTTTGAGGCTAGTCTCTCCATGGATTGACTCCTTTCTGGTCGCACCACACTTTAGTCTCTGGCTATAATCTAGCGCAAGCTGAATGGCGGATAGCGGTCGGTCACCAGCAGGAATGCGTAGGCACTCACCCGCAGGCCCCAGCGACCGACGCCGACGACAAAGTCGAACAGACCTCTCGGGTATTGGCCCGTGAAGAGAATGGCGAACCAGGCAATAATCCCTGCGAACCATGCGCCAATGGCGAGGAAAGCCAGGACGACGTAGTGCGGGATCGCCAGGAACCATTTCACCAGGGGCATCCACCGGTTGAGGTCCTTGGCCACATCGGGGTAGTCGATCTCGAGGTGGACGGCCTGCTCTTCGACGGTCGACGGGTATTGGTCGGTGAGCAGGCAGAAGTAGGCGCAGACCCTGTACCCGAAGCGGGTCAGCTCGCGAGAGAAGTCGAACCACCAGCGCGGATAGCGCTGTCGAAAGATGATCATCAAGGCAGTGGCGGCAGCGATGCCGCTCACCAGCCCGCCGGCCGTGTCCCGAGTTTTCTTCACAATCTCTCCGGCCTCATTGAGGATAATCGTGTTGGTGACCGTTTCGCCGGCCCCCGAGATGAGGGCGAGGATGACGGCGATGGGAATGATCCAGAGAAGGCGGAAGAAGGTTGTCAGCCTGTCCAGTTTCTCCGGATAGTCGATCTCCAGACGAGCAGCGTATTCAGGATAATCAGCCATTGGAAACTCTCCTTGCATGTGTTTGGCACCTGTCATGGTGCGAAATCGGACGGCCACGTGCGGCAGTCTGTTCTTGCTTCACCACACGCCTTGCGCCCTCAATTCCTCCATCGCGGCTTTATGAATCTCGATCAGCCGGGTGATGTCCTCGTCTGTGTGGGCCGTGCACATGAACCCATGATTGGGCGAGATGTGCAACCCGTTCTTGCGGTACAGCAGCCTTAGGCCGGTGTTGGCATCGCCGTCCCTCTTCCACAGATCCCGGACGCATTTGACCGGTCCACGCGTGGTGTGCATCCAGAACATGGAGCCCACGCCTGTGGCTACCGCCGGATAATCCTTTTCCTGAGCAAACCGGTTGATCTCGGTCCGGAAGCGGTCACCCATCGCATTCATGCGTGCATACAGCTGCGGCTCACTGCTCAGGCGGCGCAGGACAGCAGTCCCGGCCGCTGTGACCAGTGGGTTCCCATTGAATGTTCCCGCCATGAGGATCGAACCTGGCTCGGTATCGTATTCCATCAGGCGCATTGCCTCGGCGGTGCCACCCACTGCGCCAAAGGGAAGACCGCCGCCCGCGACCTTGCCGTAGGCGCTCACATCAGGGATGACCCCATAGAACTCCTGGGCCCCGCCTGGAGCCAGCCGAAAGCCGGTGATCACTTCGTCAAAGATGAGGAAGGCCCCGATCTCGCGTGTGATCCTGCGTAACTCTGATAGGAATTCCCTGTCAGCCGGTATGGTGCCCGCGGCGCCCTGCACGGGCTCGATAATCACGCCGGCCAGCCGGTCTGCATGGCGGCGGATCTTGTCGAAGGCTGCCGGGTGATTGAAGGGCAGGACAATGGTGTCCTTCCAGGCTCCATCGGCAAGCCCGGGGCTTTCGGGAACTGCCGCCGGGTCTTCGTCGGGTCCGCTCGGATCAAGGCCTGGATGCGGCCGGCCGAGGCTGACGGCCAGCAAGATCGTGCGTACCGTGATATCCGCCCTCGAATTTCGCAATCAACGGGCGCTCTGTCGTGGCACGGGCCAGCCGTAGCGCATACATGGTTGCCTCGGTCCCTGAGTTGCAGAAGGTCACCTTGTCTACGCCCGGCGCCATGTCGCAGAACAGCTCTCGCAAACGCATATTCGTGCTCGTGGCACTGTCCATAGTGCGTCCCAGCTGGCAGCGCCTCCCTGATCGCGGCTTCGACTTCGTCCGGCTGCGTTCCCGAGGATCATGACCGAGAAGCCGAGCATGAAGTCCAGGTACTCGTTGTCATCCGCGTCCCATAGCCTGGCGCCTTTCGCCCGCTTAACCACCATCGGAAACGGATCCGCCAGCCGGAAGAGGCTCCCGACGCCCGCCGGCATGACGGTGCGGTTCCTCTGCCAGGCAGCGAACGACTTGGGGCTCTTGGCCCGTATCTCGTCGCGGTAAACGTTGAGAATCCCCGCGATTCTTTCCTTGTCAGCCATGGTATAGTCTCCTCTCAGGTCTTTCGGATATCGGCCCGCCTACTCCCCGCCATTGCGCACCCACTCGAAGGTGAGTTTCAGCACGTTGAGCAGCGGCTCGATGGTCAGGACCTCCGGCCGATCCCACTTCTGGTGATAGAAGGCCACGATCTGTTGGGGCATCTTGAAAGGAAGCAGTGTCGTAGCCTTGAGGCCGGCCTGGCTGAAGGGCCCCGCGTCGGTCCCACCTCCGCCGGTGATGGGGGGAGAGGACACCTTGTAGGGGACCCCTGCGCGCTCCGCCGCCGCGACCACGCTTCTCAACATCTCGGGGGAATGCTTCACCCCGCGGTGGTCGGCCGTGTTGATTCTGATTTCCGGATAGGCGACCGTCTCATAATTGAGGACCCGCGCGTCGAGGCGCTTTAGCTCGTCCAGGTGGCGCGCCAGGTATTGCCGCGAGCCGCGCATGCCGGCTTCCTCGCTGCCGAAGGAGACGAACCGGATCTCCGTGTCAGCCGGGATACAGGAAGGGTTTGCCACGAGGAACCTGCACATCGCCACCGCGAGCGCGCTGGCCGAGAGATTGTCCGCCGCGCCCGGCACGGTCCCTCCGCCCTGTCCTGCCCATATTGAAGAACATCATGAAGACGATCGCGGGCACGATCGGGTAGGCCAGCAGGACCGGGCCCAGCGTCCCGGCGCGCACCGTGCCGGCGTTGCCCGTGATCACGCCCGCCAGCTGGATGACGCTCATCGCCAGCATGGCGATGTAGGCGATGAACCCCGTCGGTATGATGATATACATTGCGTAGCCCAGGAAACGAATCCAGGTGTTTTCCAGGGCGCTGTCGTGGTGGCCGCTCAGGATGAG
Source organism: uncultured Chloroflexia bacterium (assembly GCA_963774265.1). GTDB lineage: Bacteria > Chloroflexota > Anaerolineae > CG2-30-64-16 > CG2-30-64-16 > JALOOB01. The sequence goes on from CAVZDU010000004.1 coordinate 6,599, forward strand.
CACCCGCTTCACTTCTCTGGCGCCGGGCTGGCGCAGCGCGCCGATCACATTCACGGACTGGCGCTTCGGGAAGAGCGGATCGATCAGCTCATAGCAGAGCATGAACTCGAAGACGTGCGGCAATGGCGAGAGGATGGCGAACACCAGCGCCGCGCCGGCGGTCAGCCAGGGCGAGATTCCCGGGATGCGCCCCATGGAGAGGTTCAGCAGCGCGGCGATCAGCAGGAGGGTTGCGCTCATGGGAAACGCGCCCAGGAACGCGCCCGGCGCAAGGCTGAACTCCTCGACCGCTACGTTGGCGGCCCCGAGGTGCGACTCCAGCTCCTTCTTGATGATCTCCGCCCGTTCCCGTTCCTGGGGAGTGCCGGGCGAACCGGGACCCACGTCCGTGCAGATCGTCTTAACGATATCGTAGGCATATTGGGCATCATCGGTGGTGATTATCTCTGGCATTGGACGGTCCGCCTTTCAGTGGCCGATCATCATTCACCGTTATGCGTCTCGACCAGCCCATCGCCGCTCTCGATCAGCTCCACGAGCCGCTTGACAAAGCGGGTCGCTGGAGCCCCGTCGACAACATCGTGGTCGAACATCACCGTCAGGTTGAGGATCTCGCGCGGCTCGATTCGCCCCTCGACGACGGCCGGCTTCCAGGCAGTGCTCCCCACCACCAGGGAGAGCGAGACGGGTGTTGTGGCAATCCCCCAGCCGCTATGGCCCTTGCCAAACATCCCTACCGCGGTCACATCAACCGTGCCCGCCGCCGACACACGGATCGTCGGGTCACGGCGCGTGGCCATGCTCATCAGCGCTCTAACCAGCCTGGAGAGTGGCCACGGAAGCAGCATGGCAGAACGGAACCAGTTGGGCATGCCTCTGTTCGCCGGCGCCGGTTCGGACTGTGCCGAGCGGATCTCCTCGTGGATCTCCCGGTAGGTCTTGCGGTTGGCGGCCCGGATGATATGCCCCATCAGGGCGCGCTTTTCTCCATCCTTGTGTTCGATCATCATCCCAACGTTGACGTCGTCAAACATGACGAGCTGCTTGCGGCCTTTCAGGTAGGCCTGCACCGCCTTGTTTTCGTCCACCGCGCGGGCCAGGCAGAAGACGAGGAAACCGGTGAAGGAAAGGGTCTCACCGGTGCGCGCTTTGTGCTCCGCGATGAACTGCCGGGCGAACCGTCACGTCCACTTCCAGCAGGCCGTACATCCAATGTGTCGGTCCGGACAGGTCGAGCGTGTTCAACCACGCGCGGCGCCCCGGTGTGAGATCGACGACATGGTACGGTCCAACGTTCTTGTTCATTGCAAGGTACCCTCCCTATGAATCGGAAGAACGAAGTGTGTCAAGGGTCAGCCTCCTTGCCCGGCACCCTGCCGCCCGACAAAGGGACGGGACGGCAAGGTCTTGCCCAGGGCCCTGAGGAGCAGCCCGGTGCGCAGGACGGCCCAGATGCCCGCGAATCCGCCGCTGATCCGGGCAATCCAGGCAAGGTCGGGCATGAAGAGGTGCAAGAAACCGAGCAGGCCGCTGGACCGCAGGTACGCCAGGATGGCCGCTAGCGACAGGTTGGGGATCAGCGGCAGCAGGACGTGCCGCCCCCACAGTGCGTCCACCGCTGGGGCGGAGCGCCGGGTCCCGGCGCCAGCGGCGCAGCGACCGCAGGGTGGCGACGACGCCGGCGATCTGGAGCAGCGGGATCAGCGGCAGGAGCGCGCATGATCCAGGGGACAAAGCCCAGCCGGATCGGAGGGGGCTGCTCGCCGGCGAGCAGGGCCGTCACGCCCGCCCCAACCTCCTGCAGTGATGGGGGGCAATCCATAGGGGTCGGCGTTGAAGAGCAGGACCACGCCTTTCTTCTGCTCCGGCAGGAGCGCCATGAAGGCGGAGAAGTCGGGGACGTTGCCGCCGTGCGAGAAGGTCTTCGTCTGGCCCAGGTCGGACGTCGAACCATCCCATGCCGTACTGTCCCACCGAGATGCCCCATCATCCAATTCCGCCGCCCCGCGGTGCAGCTCGTCGATGCCGGCGCTCGAGAGGATCTGCGCGTCCGCCCCATACCGTCCCCCGTTGAGATGGGCGATCAGGTAGTGCGCCATGTCTTCGGCGCAGGAGATGAGCTGACCGGACGGAAGCGAACCGCCCGGGATGGGCAGATCGGGCGCAGGGATGGGGTAACCGAACCAGTGGCGGTGACCCATCGGCCAGGCCATCCTGTTTCGCCGCTGCCTTCGACGTGTAGCTGTGGCTCATTTCGAGCGGGTTGAAGATGTGGTTCTGAACGTAATCGGCGTACGATTCACCGCTGGCGGTCTCGACGATCAGCCCCAGTATGTTGTAGTTCAGGTTGCAGTACTCGGACCGTCGAGCCGACCGGGCGGGTGATCTTGAGGGTCGACAGAGCCCGCACCTGGCGCTCGAGGGCGTCCGGGCTGTCGTCGAAATCCGCCAGGGCGAGCTCCCCGGCCATCGTGGGCAGGCCGCTGGTCTGGTTCAAGCAGGTGGCGCACGGTCATCTGGGCGGATGCCTGGGGATCCGCCACTCGGAACCAGGGCAGGTAGCGCTGGACCGGGGCATCCAGCTCGACCTTGCCGGCCTCGACCAGCTGCATCACGGCCAGGGCGGTGAATGATTTGGTGAGCGAGCCGATGAAGAAGGGCGTCTGTGGGGTAGGCGCTTCGCCGCCGGGCCGGGCTCGGCCAAAGCCGCGCGGCGTACACGATCTTGTCGCCTTCGACGATCGCGAGAGATGCACCGGGTATCTTCAGGCGGCGCATCTGCCCTTCGATGTATGCGTCGATTGCCTCAAAGGAGGTGCTGTCTTTCATCATAGCCATGGTATCCACACTCGCTTGCAGTATTCATCCCAGGCGGCGCCGAACGTCTTGGCCAGCGCAGTCTCTTCCTCGGGCGCATATGTCCTCGATGCAACGTAGAGGACGACTCCGACCAGAGCTCCCAGCCATGTGTCGAGCAGAGAACCGAACCAGGGCAGCACCAGCAAAGCCACACTTGTGTACAGCGGGTGCTTGACCAGGGCGTAGGGTCCGCCTGTGATCAGCTCTCCCCTGGGCACCCTGGTCAGGATCAGAACGACTGACCACAGCCATATCGTGACCCCAGGGATCAGGAGGATGATGGACAGCACCTTCAGAGCCATGGGAGGACCGCCGACACTGAACAGAGACGGCCGCAGGATGTTCAGAACCAGACCGATGACCAGGAACGGCAGCGTCAGCAGCATGATTTTGTCTCCGCTTCCGACAAGTCCTTTCAGGTTCATGTTCTTTCCTCCGTTCATGCCGGCTGCGCGGCAGCCATGAAGTCCCGGATAGTCCGAATGGTCTCCGCGGTCCGCTCCATTTGCGGATTGTGCCCGGCACGCTCGATCAGCACCAGCTTCGCATTCGGCAGTCGGTCCGCGAGGATCGCCTGGTGCTCCGGCGGGAACAGAAAGTCGTAGCGTCCGGCCGCCACCAGAGTAGGGGTCCGGATCTCGCCGAGCCGGTCCATCACCGACCAGCCCTTGAGAAGCTGGCCGTAGCCGAAGATGAGGGCCTCGGGTCGATACACGGTATGAGGCCCCGTGAGCATGCCGAGAGCCATGGTCAGCGGGTTCATGCCGTAGAAGTACCCGGTCCCGAATTTGATGATGGTGCGCTGGTAGTTCTCGGGAGTGATCTCGCCGTTGAAGAAACGACGAGCCGCCTCCACGGCGCGGGCGCTGTAGCCCCGTTTCGCGAGGAGCTCAGGCGAATTCTGATTCACCCACCATTGGTCGCCGCCGGTATTCATCAATATCAGGTGCGAGAGGCTTTGCGGATAGCGCAGCGCATACTCCAGGGCGACGTTCCCGCCGAAGGAATGTCCCAGCACCGCCCACTTGTCGAAGCCCAGCGCCTGGCGCAGCGCGTCTGCGTCCGCGGTCAGGTTCTCCCACGTCATGGAGGTGACCTCCGCCCCATCCGAGCGGCCGTTGCACCGGTGGTCATAGAAGACCAGGGTGAATCGATCCGCCAGAGACTCTAAGGGCAGCAGGGACGTGTGATCCAGGCTGGGTCCGCCGTGCATGAGCAACAACGGATAGCCGCGGCCGATCACCTTTACGAACAGAGAGGTGTCTCGGATCGACATAGTTGTCATTGGCTGCGCTCCTTTCCTCGTTCTGCGCTACTCGAGTGCGGGGGCTCTCTCAACAATTTACATCATAGTATACGAAGAGACGGCCCGCCGGTCGCGCAGAGCCTGCACCAACGAGCCCAGCAAGCAGGTCTTCGCGCTGCGCCGGATGCGCGCCAATCTCGAATAGCTGTTCCATCCACCTCAGCCTCGCGTCAATGGCACAGGGTTGAATCAAGCGATCCGAGCAGGGGGAGCGAGCATGGCGGTGCGGCTCGGAAAATCGGACAGGCGGCCCATCGATCCCCACGCGAGCGGGCCGGCCAGCACGATGAATCCAGACGCCTGGGGCGCGTTCGACCGGACCGTCGCGGAGGCGAAGGCGGGCGGAGCCGGGCAGGGCACAAGACCCTCGCGAATGCTTACGGACGGCTTAAGTGGTTTTCAATCACATGCCGAAAACCACCCCTGCCGCGCGGCGTGTTTCCGGGGCTCAACTCACGCGCGACCTAGGTGGCGCTATTCCCGCCTCTGTCCCGCGCCTTGGGTCGCGAAGGCCTTGTCTGGCCCCTACATGGCATCGTAGGCCGCTAGTGCTGCCGGCAGGACCTGCGTGACACTGTGCCCGGCGGCCGGTAATCCGACCAGGATCGCGCCGATGACCTCCTCGCGCGAGGCGCCTGCCTGCCTGGCAGCCTGCACATGGAAGGGAACGCCGCTTTCCAGGCGCAAGGCAGCCAGCACGGCCAGGTAGGCCAAGGCAGATGTCTTCTTGTCCAACGCGCTCGCGGATGCCAGGCCTTGCACCATCGCACCCCACGCCTGTGCATGCTGCGGGGCTTCGCGCATGAAGGTCTGAAACGCATTGCTGATCGGGGATGGCTGGTCACTCATCTTACGTCTCCATTCAAGACTGTGCTCACCTGTTCTCCATCAGCATCATGGCCGCGGAGCTGATGCGTCGGACATTGGGTAAGGCCTGGTCTTCCAGGTGGCGGGCATACGGGATGGTCGTCTGCGTGCAGACGCGGGCGTAGCGCACGCAGATGCCGGCCTCCAGCACGACGGCCGCCAATTCGCCTGAGAGGCCGAAGCCCTCGTAGTCCTCGTCCACCACCAGGAGGCGGCCGGTCCCCCTGACCGCGGTGCAGAGCGCGTCGCGATCGAGCGGCGACACGGTGCGCAGGTCGAGGACAGCGGCCGAAATCCTATCTTCCGCGAGCAGGTCAGCCGCGGCCAGCGCGCGATGGACGCCCACCCCCACGCTGACCAGAGTCACGTCTGTCCCGGCGCGGCGCAGAACGGCCTTGCCGAGGTCCGCCGGCTCCCAATGGCCCGGCACAGGGCCGCGTGCGCCTGCCTTTGGGATATCGTAGTGCACTGAGCGACGTCCGCCTGAACCCAGCAACTCCGTCCAGGTTTGCGAGAGCAGCTTGTGCTCCAGGAATATGACCGGGCCATCGTGTCCGAGGGCTGCGAGCAGCAGGCTGCCCGCATCGGCCGGCGTGGACGGGACGACCACAGTCAGGCCGGGGATGTGAGCCAGCCAGCCCCAGAGTGCCTGCTCGTGCTGCCCGCCATCCCCGTACCCCCCGCCGCAGGGCGCGCGCACCACGAGGGGCGCAGTCCATCGCCCACCCGAGAAGGCGGCGACCTTGGCAGCCTGGTTGAGCAGGGCGTCCATGGCGACCCCGAGGAAGTCCACCATGTAAACTTCGACCACAGGTCGCAAGCCAGCCATCGCGGCCGACACCGCGGCCCCCAGGAATGCGCTCTCGCTGATCGGCGCGGCCAGGACGCGCTGCGGACCGAAGCGCACGAGCAGATTGCGGCGCAGAAGGGGGGCATCCTCCCCGATCACGATGATGCGCGGGTCGCCGGCCATCGCCTGGGCGAGCGCGTCGTCGATCGCGGCGCGTGAACTCCATGGTCTTCATGCCCCACCCTCCTGCCGCATCGCCGCCAAGAGCGTATTGGTCTCTTGCCGCCACGGCCGCTTCGAGTTCTCGCAGCCGCGGCGGGTCTGTGCGCAGCTGATCACGCGCGCGAGCCAGGGGATCATTGCTGCGCTGGCGCCGGGGGTCGCGCAGCGTCGTTGCGATCGACCCGGTGACAAGGCCCATTCCGTCCAGACGCTCGCGCAAAGCCTGGCGCCGCCTGGGCGGGTGAACGCCCGCACGAGTGGACCAGTGATCCGCGGCATTTCCCGGAGCGGGTCACGGGTGACCCGGAGCGGTTGATAACCCAGGAAGTGGCCTTCCAGATGTACGCACCGGGCGTGCAGGAAGGTGGGTCCCTCTCCGGCGCGGGCAAGTGCGATGGCTTGCCCGGCGGCTTCCCAGACCTGGTCCACGTCGCGGCCGTCGATCTCGACCGCACGGACACCCAGGCCGCGGGCTCGCTCGCCGAGGTCGCCGCCGGTCATCGCGCTGGAAGGGGTGGTGATGGACCAGCCGTCGTCCTTGCAGACGAACAGGACGGGTAGCGTCCAGACCGCGGCCAGGTTCAGCGCCTCCAGCAGCATACCCTGGTTCATGGCGCCCTCACCGAAGAAGGCCACGGCGAGCGTGCCGGGGCGCAGAGTGCGGGCCGCCAGCGCGAAGACCAGCGGCAGCCGGTCCCGTCGCGCCGACGATGCCCGACGAGGCAGCCAGGTGCTCCCTGGAGAACAGGTGCATGTGCCCGCCCATGCCCCCGCATAAGCCGTCCGGGCGTCCCAGCAGCTCGGCAGGATCGACGCCGGCTCCACGCCACGCAGCAGCAGCGCGGCGGTGCCGCGATGATCCAGCGCCAGGGCATCGCCTTCGAGCAGTTGGGGGACGATGCCCGCGATGATCGCTTCCTCCCCTGTTCCCAGGTGCATCTCGCCCGAGATCAGGCCGTCGCGCCAGAGTTGGGCGACCGCCTCCTCGAATAGCCGGCACCTCAGCATCAGACGCGTACAGCGACCACAGGTCAGGTGGCATGGCAACCTCCAAACCGGACTCGGCTCTTCCTGAGGCATGTATGACCTCCTGTGGAGCCCGGCGACTCCGGACGGCTAGCGGCGGCGCATCTGTTCAACCAGGTCGCGGATATGCAGGAGCTGATGGCCGTAGATGGCAGTGATCATGGTCTCCAGGCTGATCTGCCCGAGTGCGGGATGGCTTCCGACCTGGTCGAGCTGCCCCTCGTTCAGCGAACCGACCCAGTCCAGCGTGCGTTGGCGGGCCGCGTCCAGCGCGGCGAGGAGCGCCTGTGGCGGCTCATCGGCCAGGCGCTCTCTCTCTTCGGCGTTAAAGTCGTCGAAGTCAAAGCCTTCCGGCGCGCCCGCACCGCCCGCAGCCACATTCTGGGCGAGCTCCAGCAGCCGCTCCTCCGATGAGACGAAGTGCGCCAGCAGCTCCCGCACGGTCCAGGGTGGGTCGGGGTAGACGGGGGTCTGCCACTGGTCGGGCGACAGGCCGGCCAGCGTTTCACGCGTCTTGTTCCGGCCCTTTTCCAGTCGGCCGACTAAGACGTCAACTCTCGTTTCAGCCATTGTGAAGCTCCTCTAACAGCCGGATCTTCCCGGTGGACCCGTTCAGCAAGATGGTCTGGCCGGTCAAGCGGCACTCGGGCCGAGCCTCAGCAATGGCCAATTTGGTCGAGCAGACGGGCGCAACCGAGCGGGCGGTCGCTGACTTCTGCCTTTACGGCTTCAGGACCTCGGGCAACGCCTGTCCTGCCGCTACAAACCGAATCGACAGCGAATTGACGCACTCGCGCGTGTTCTTCTCGGTCAGCCGTTCGCCCACGAACTCATGCCCCAGGTGACCGTCGCAGTTAGCGCACCTGATTTCCATGCGCCGGCCATCCGCAACCGGCGTCAAACTTGCTCTGTGATGAGAACAGTGGAGCGTTGCAGCGCCGGCAGATGTACGTCCCTGGCTTGTAGAAGTCATCGTACTCCCCCGTAAAGGGCCGCTCGGTCCCGTGCTGGACGATGATGCGTTTTTCTTCAGGTGTCAGGCTGTTCAAGGCCATCGCGTCCTCCCTGCTTATGTTTTGCTAGCGATCATACCATAGGATCGCAGTGCCGGGCACCCGATGCACGGCTGTTGTTTGCCTCACCGCCACGAAATAACGCGTTCGTCGTTGCCATCGTACTGGATCTTCAGACCCTTCAGCTTTGCCGCGGAGACCAACACGTGTTGGTTCGAGCCGTCGGCATTCATCACCCAGATCTCGTACTGCCCGGAGCGATCCGAGATGAAGGCGATCTGCTTGCCATCGGGCGACCAGGCCGGCGCCGCGTTGTTCCACTGGACCACTTCCTTGTCTGCCAGTTGCTGAGCGACGATCACGCTCATCGGCGTCTCGGTCAAGCGAACTTCGCTGCTGCCGTTGGCGTTCAGGACGTGCACTTCCCAGTGGGCGTTCTGATTGAAGGTCACGGCGATCTTGCTGCCGTTGGGTGAGAGGACCGGCCCGCGGTACGAGCCCTTGGCGCTCAGCACAGTGAGCGTTTTCTGGTTCAGATCCAGGCTTTCCAGCCCTTTATCCCCGCGGAATACGACTTGCCAACCATTGGCCGTGTTCCAGGTGGGCGCAAAGGAGTGGGCCTCGCGCGGCAGATCCTCATAGGACCCGGTGGCGACGTTCACCCGCCGCAGCCCCCAGTAGGGGTTTGCCGCCTGCTTCATGCAGCGCTCGCCCTCGATGGGCGCTTCCAAGAAGGTCGGCTTGTCGTCGACCATGCACTTGTAGGTGTCGACCAGTGTGCCGTCCTGCTGCACGCTGATGATGATCTGGCTGCCGTCCGCGGACCAGGTGGGCGACTTGGCCTGGTTGGTTCCACCGATGACCTGGCGTTCGCCCGTGCCATCCACGTTGACGACCCACACGCTGCCGTTGGCGCCGTTGCTCTGCCCTTGCCAGCGGGTGAAAGCCACTTGCTTCCCATCAGGCGACAGGGCGGGGTCCATGCCCGTGGTCAGGTAGCGCAGGCCGCTGCCGTCCGGGTTGACGGCGTAGATCGCGCCGCCGCTGCTCACTTGAAAGACGATCACGTGACTGGTCTTCGACTTGGCTGCGTCTACGGTGCCGGCGGCGCCTGCGGCGCTGGCGGCCGGAACGGCTGCCAACGTGAGCAAAACCAGCATGAGCGCTATGATAATCAGTTGTTTACGATTTCTCATTGTGTGACCTCATTCGTCCGTTACGACTCTGCTCGCATCATTATGTGCCGGGCACTCAAACGATCCGAAGGATCGCAAGTGCCCGGCACGTGGTGCTTTACTCATAATGCAGGGCGTCGATCGGGTTGAGCGATGCGGCCCGATAGGCCGGGTAGATGCCGAAGAACAGCCCGGTGGCCAGCGCGAACCCGGTGGCCAGCAGGATCGAGTCGGGCTGCACCACCGATGTGATGGTCGTGCTGCCCAGGCTGATGCCCGACATGATCTTGGCCAGGCCCCAGCCCAGGGCCACGCCGATCAGGCCACCCATCACACTCAGCAAGGTTGCCTCGCTGAGGAACTGCCACAGGATGTTCTGGCGTGTGGCCCCGATGGCCTTGCGGATGCCGATTTCCCGCGTGCGCTCGGTGACCGAAACGAGCATGATGTTCATGACGCCGATGCCGCCTACCAGCAGGGAGATGCCGGCCACGCCGCCCAGGAAGAACGTCAGGATGTCCGTCACCTGCGTGGCGCTTTCCAGCAGGGACTCCTGGCTCTGCACCGTGAAGTCCTCTGCGCCCACGCTGACCTTGTGGCGCTGCCTCAGGATGTCTTGGATCTGTGCGGTCGCCGCGTCCATCTGGGACGCGTCGGTGACTTGCACGCTGACCTGGCTGACCGTGGTCCCGGTGGCGGTCCGGCTTCGCGACAGCCGCGCCATCGCAGTGGTGATCGGCACGATCACCTGGTCGTCCTGGTTGCCCATGCCGGTCCCGCCCTGGGATTTCAGTACACCCACCACCTTGAAGTTGATATTATTGATGCGGACGTTCTGACCGACCGGGTCCTGACCTTCTGTAAAGAGCTGGCTCACCACGTTGGCGCCCAGCACGACGACGGTCGCTTTGGAGGTCACCTGAGCCGCCGTAATGAATTCGCCTTGCTCGACCTCTGTGTTGCGGACGGTCGCATAATCCGCAGTCACGCCCATGACCCGGGTCATGGTGTTGTTGCCCTTGTACACGAGCTGGCCGAAAGCTTCCACGTTGGGCGCCACCGCAGCCACGGCCGACGCATTCTCGGGATCGACCAAGGCCAGCGCGTCCTGGTAGGTCAGGGTCGCGGCCGATCCCATCGCCGAGCGCACGCCGCTCGTGCTGGTGCTGCCGGGCGTGACGAAGAGCAGGTTGGTGCCCATGCTGCTGATCCGATTGGTGATGCCGGCCGAGGCCCCGCGACCGATACCCATGAGGGCGATCACGGATGCGACGCCGATGATGACGCCCAGCATGGTCAGGGCCGAGCGCAGCTTGTTCGCCGTGAGGCTCACCAGCGCGATGCGCAGGCTCTCGAAGAGATTCATTGATGCACCTCCGCCTTTGGCGCGACGGGCAGCGGCGCTGCCTGTGGCAGCGAGACCGGGATGCCGCGGCCGATGCCGTGGCCGTTCTTCACGTCGCTTTCAATCCGCCCGTCCTTGATGCGCACGATGCGCTGGCAAAGGGCGGCGATATCCGGATCATGGGTCACCATCACGATGGTCATGCCCTGATTGTGCACCTCCCGGAAGATACTCGATGATCTCCTCCCCCGATTTCGAATCGAGGTTGCCGGTCGGCTCGTCGGCCAGGATGATGACCGGGTCATTGATCAGGGCGCGGGCGATGGCCACGCGCTGCTGCTGACCGCCGGAGAGCTCGTTCGGCCGGTGGTTCAGGCGCTCACCCAGCCCCACGCGCTGCAGTACGGCAGTGGCGCGTTCATGACGCGCCTTGGGATCATGCATCCCGGAATAAACCATTGGCAGCTCCACATTGGATAGCGCGGTTGTGCGCGCGAGCAGGTTGAACGTTTGAAAGACGAAACCGATCTTGCGATTGCGCACGGCCGCCAGTTCACGGTCGCTCAGGCTGGCCACTTCGACGCCGTCGAGCCGATAAGAGCCGGATGTCGGTTGGTCCAGGCAGCCGATGATGTTCATCAGGGTGGATTTCCCTGAACCGGAAGGTCCGGTAATGGCGACCGACTCGCCCTCGTTCACGCATAGGCTCACACCATTGAGCGCCCGCACTTCTATCTCGCCCAACCGGTAAACCTTGGTGATATCCTCTATCTCGATCATTGTGTCCTCCGCGCTGTTCAGCATCCCAGAGTATCTCAATCAGGCTGCTGATCCCTAACGGGGATGGTTCCCAATCAACGTCCGGGCGGCGCACCGCCAGGAATACCACCACCGATGGGCACACCTCCACCCATCACTTCGCGCATCACGCCGGCGCCCTCACGCCCGGTCCGGGTCCCCGTAGAAGCGGTCGTGGATGAGGTGGTCGATACGCTCACCACGACGTCGCCTTCCTTCAAGCCGCTAACGATCTCGGTGTGCGTGTCGTCGGTCAGCCCGACCTCGACCGGCACCTGGACCTGGCCTTCAGCCGCCTTGATCGTGGCCACCTTCTGCCCGTTGACCGTCTTCACGTACTTGTTCGGCACGGTCAGGACGTTTTCGCGCTGCGAGAGGATGATGTTCAGGTTGGTCGTCATGCCCGCCTTGGCCGCGTCATTGGCGTCCGTCAGGACCACGGTAACCGGGTAAGTGACCACGCCGCTGCTCTGCGTGCCGGAGGGGGCGACCTGCGAAACCGTGCCCTTCAGGGTCAGGCCCGAGACGGCATCCAGGGTGATCTCAACCTGCTGGCCGGCTTTGATCTGGTTCACGTCGGTCTCGGCCATGCTGACGATGATCTCCATTTTGCTGAGGTCGGCGATGGTGAAGGCAGCGCTGCTGCCGGTTTCGCCCACCGTGACATTGACCGCCGTGATCACGCCGTCAAAGGGAGCGACGATCTGCGCGCCCGCGAGCTGGAGCTTAACCTGGTCGAGGTTGATCTGTGCTGTTTCGACGCTGTTCTGGGCCTGGGCGAGCGTGGTGGCGTCCGGGCCGGCCAGCAGGGTGTCCAGCTCGTACTGGGCCGAAAGTAGCGCCGCCTTGGCGGTCGCCAGGTCGGCTTCGGTCACCTGGTTCTTGAGGTCGGCCAGGTTGGCCTGCGCGGACTTGAGCGACGCCAAAGCCGAGGCAATCTTGGAGGCCGTATCGGTCCCGGATGTGGCGGCGGCTGATTCGTAAGCAGCCTTGGCCGTGTTGTAGTCGATCGTGGCAGTCTGCAGGACGGCTGCTTCGCTGCTGGCAGCCACATCGCCGCGCCAGGAGACCCGGTCGTACGCACCTTGCGCCGCTTGCAGGGTGAGGCGGGCCTTTTCAAAGGACGCGGCGGCAGACGCAAGCGAACTGTCTCCTGCGTTGGCCGATGCAACGGCCGAGTTGTAGGCCGCCCGTGCGCTGCCGACCGATGCCTGGGCAACCGCCAAGTCGGAGGCGCTGGCGCCCTTGGCCAGATCGTCGTATTTGGCCTGCGCCGATTCGTAGGCCGCACGCGCAGTGGCGACTTCCGCCTCGGTGGCCGGGGTTTGGGCCTTGGCCAGGCTGAGCTGCGCATTCTTGAGGCTTACCTCGGCGCTGCGCAGCTGTAGCTCCAGCTCGGTCGTGTCAATCTCGGCGAGCACAGCGCCGGCCTTGACCTGATCGCCCAAATTGACGTTAATTTTCTTGACCGTGCCACTCTGGCCGAAGCTGAGATCGACAGATTGGTGCGCCTTCAGATTGCCCACGGCGCTCACGTAACTGGAGATGGTTCCGCGGGCCACCCTCGCCGTGGCGACGCTGGTCTCCGCGTTAACCTTTGCAGGCCGGAAGTACAGGTAGGCGCCGGTCGCAATCGCGCCCACGGCTGCTATGGTCAGGCCTGCCTTGAGCCACTTTTTCATTATCTTCCTCCGCGTGGTTGATTCCATGGCATATCGGCGATACGATCACGCGATGCAATCGCCTCATCGCCGCACGAATTGGATTCTAGAGCGTGTGGCTGTGAGGAAGCTGTGTTGTGGCTGTGAGAATGCTGAGAAAATCGTTCCGTTGGGCGAGCCGGTGAGTGTGTCTTCGCGGTGCTTCCGTACTCTTGCCCAACCAGTTTCTTTTGCCCAACCAGTTTCTGAGGTACAATCATTGCTAATTGACATCCCCGTATTGCTTTTGGAACTATGAGGAGGAAATCCCATGGCTCACCCGTTGGCCGGCCAACCAGCACCGGCGGACTCTCTTATTGACGTCGACCAGCTGATTGCAGCCTACTACGACCTGCACCCTGAGCCGGGCAATCCGGCCCACGCCGTGTCTTTCGGCACCTCCGGGCACCGCGGCAAGTCACTCGGTCAGAGCTTCAACGACGACCACATCGCGGCCATCTCGCAGGCCATTGCCGAGTACCGCAAGGGACAGGGCTACGATGGCCCGCTGTACATCGGCATGGACACCCACGCGCTGTCGCGGCCTGCGCTCGACACTGCGCTCGAGGTCTTCGCGGCGAACGAAGTCCACGTGATGGCCCATCCCAAGTATGACTTCACGCCCACGCCGGTCATCTCGCACGCCATTCTGACCCACAACAACCTCGGTAAGGGCGGCGTGGCGGACGGCGTCGTCGTCACCCCGTCGCACAACCCACCGACTGATGGCGGTTTCAAGTACAATCCGCCTTCCGGCGGCCCGGCGGACACTGGCGTGACCAAGATTATCCAGGACCGCGCGAACGAGATTCTCGCCCTCGGGCTGAAGCCGGTGCGCCGCATGAGCCTGGCCGCCGCGCGCGCCTCTGGCTACGTCCATGACCACGACTACATCCGGCCCTACGTGGAGGATTTGCGCAACGTCATTGACATCGAGGCGATCCAAGGTGCGGGATTGAGCCTGGGCGCGGACCCGATGGGAGGCGCCAGCCTGCCGTTCTGGGTCCCCATCGCAGAGACTTACAAGCTGAATATCACGGTCGTCAACCCGAAGGCAGACCCCACCTTCTCGTTCATGACCCTCGATCATGACGGCAAGATCCGCATGGACTGCTCGTCGCCTTACGCGATGGCCACCCTGATCGGCCTGAAGGATCGCTTCGACGTAGCCTGGGGCAACGATCCCGACGCGGACCGCCACGGCATCGTCACGCGCTCGTCCGGCCTGCTCAACCCGAACCACTACCTGGCCGTCGCGATCCAGTATTTGTTTGGGCACCGCCCGAACTGGCGCGCGGATGCTGCAGTGGGCAAGACCCTCGTCTCCAGCTCCATCATCGACCGGGTGGTCGGCAAGCTGGGGCGGCGGCTGGCGGAAGTGCCGGTGGGCTTCAAGTGGTTCGTCGAAGGCCTGGTCGACGGCTCGTACGGCTTTGGCGGGGAAGAGAGCGCGGGCGCATCGTTCCTGCGCAAGGACGGCACCGCCTGGACCACGGATAAGGACGGCATCATCATGGACCTGCTCGCGGCTGAGATCATTGCCGTGACGGGCAAGGATCCGGGCGAGCACTACAGGGCCATCGAGGCGGAGTTCGGCAGCCCGGTCTATCAGCGCAAGGACGCGGTGGCCAACACGGCCCAGAAGGCGGTGCTGAGCAACCTGTCGCCCGAGTTGGTGACCGCCACCGAGCTGGCCGGCGAGCCGATCCTGGCCAAGCTGACCCGTGCGCCGGGCAACAACGCGCCGATCGGCGGATTGAAGGTCGTGACGAAGAACGGCTGGTTCGCAGCACGGCCTTCGGGCACTGAGGATGTGTACAAAATCTATGCAGAAAGCTTCCTCGGTGAGGATCACCTGCACCAGCTCCAGGGTGAAGCCGAAGCCATGGTCAGCGCTGCCTTCCGCGCCGCCGGCGTCTAGGGCTGAGCCGGACCCTCATGGTCCATTGTGACTGACCCAAACCTCCGAGGTCGTGCCAGCCATTGGTTGGCCTGAGACCTCGGAGGTTTTCTTGCCTGTGTGAGTAATGAATGAACAAGACCGAGATCCTCGCTATTTTCGACCGCGAGCAACGCCGCGAGGGCGTCTCGCATGAGTCGCTGCGCGAAGTCACCCCGTACGTGGTGCGGCACGTCCCGCGCCATGAGGATGTGCGCTGGGGCTGGATCGTGTATTCGAAGCTCACCGGCGCGGACGTTGATGCCGTGATCGAGGAGCAAATCGCGTATTTCATGGCTCTTGGTTTCAACTTCGAGTGGAAGTGGTACAGCCACGACGAACCCCCCGACCTGCCGGGGCGGCTTATTGCGCATGGGTTCGAACCGGAGGACCCGGAATCTCTCATGGTGCTGGATCTGCACGCCGTGCCGCCCGCCTTATGGCAAGCCCCAAATGACGCGGTCCGGCGCATCACGGACCGGGCCGGCCTGGTGGATGTTATGGCCGTGGAAAACGCAGTGTGGGGGGATGCGTCACACGATTGGATCGTCGACGAGTTGGCGCACGAGATGGCAGACGGACCTGACCGCATCAGCGTCTACTGCGCGTACGTCGATAGGTCTCCCGTCAGTACGGCGTGGATTCGCTTTCATCCAGGAACCCAGTTTGCCAGCCTGTGGGGCGGCTCCACGGTCGCGCTTTTCCGCAAGCGGGGTCTTTACACGGCGCTGCTGGCCGTCCGGGGCCGGGAGGCGCGAGACAAAGGCTATCGCTTCCTGACCGTAGACGCCAGCGAGATGAGCCGGCCCATCCTGGAGAAGCACGGTTTTGTGAAGATCGCGACCACCACGCCGTACAAGTATCGCCTGCGGGCGCCGTGCATCGTAGCGACGTCGCATGCAGCGTCGCTACGATGCACGGCCAACCAACGCGTTAGGCGAGGTTATCGGCCCGTTCCTTTTCGGCGCGCTCGGAAATCCGCCAATCCCCCGGCTGCGCGGGTGACCTTCGTCATTTTCACTCAGGCTCAGAACTGTTACAATAGCGGGCGGCAGTAGAGACGTTCGCCGAAGGCGTGCAGCTTCTCTACATCTGCGCTTCACGGGTAAAGGAGCCTGATGATGCAACCCCATGAGATCTATTCACTCCGCGCACGTGACGTGATGAATCGCGAGTTTGCGCTGGTCTCGCCCTTGGACACGGTGCAGGACGCGCTCGCCAAGATGATGGCGTGCAACTGCCAGGTTGCCATCGTGGACCGCGCCGATGATGACGACGCGTACGGCATCATGACCTACCAGGAAATCGTCTACCGTGTCGTGTCTAAATCATTGTCGCCCACGCGCACGCGCGTCGGCGAAATCATGATCAAGCCGCTGATTGTCGTCAACCCGACCCTGCGGCTGCCGTTCGTTGCTCAACTATTCGCTCGTTTCGGGATTCAAAACGCGATTGTCATCGAGACGCACAAGCTGGCCGGCGTTATCTCCAGCTCGGACCTCGTTATGGCGCTCGTATCCAAGAAACCCTAATCGCTTCAAGGAGGAAGTTATGGAGTTCGGGTGGACCGAAGAACAGAGAATGTGGCGCAAGGCCGTGCACGATTTTGCCCAGAAGAAGATCGCTCCGCGCGTCCGGGAAATCGATGACACCAGCAACATCCCCCAGGATATCATCAAGGCCATGGCGGACATGGGGCTGTGGGCGCCAACTGTGTCGGAGAAGTACGGCGGCAGCGGTCTGAATGTCACGATGGCCACCATCGCCGCGGAGGAGCTGGGCCGGGCCGACATCAGCCTGGCGTTGCCGGTCATGTACCTGGTGCAGGCAAGCTGGGGTTACGTCTTCGAACGTTACGCCAGCGAAGCGCTGAAGGCTGAGTTGCTGCCCCAGGTGACGGCGGGCAAGCAGTTCCTGGGCATCGCGTCCACCGAAGCGGGCGGAGGCTCCGATATCGAAGGCGTCACCCGCTGCACGGGAACCAGGCAGGCCGACGGCAACTGGATCCTTAACGGCGAGAAGCTCTACATCAGCGGCATTAAGGAATCGGAGCGCATGGGCGGCGCATACATGACCCTCGTCCGCAGCGATCCGCAAGCCGGCCACAAGGGCTTCACCTTTTTTGCGGTCGACATCAAGGACAACCCGAAGGTCTCCACAACCCTGATCCACAACTGGGGCCGCACCGGCATCTCGACCGGCGGCTTCACCATGGATGACATGCCGCTGTCCGATCACTACCGCATCGGCGAGGAGGGCAGGGGCTTCTACTACGCCATGGAGGGCTACACCTACGCGCGCGCCCTGATCGGCGCAACCTGCTGCGGTGCGGCCGACACTGCTCTCGGCATGGGTGTGGAGTACATCCGCCAGCGCAAGTCGTTCGGCAAGCCGCTCGCTGCATACCAGGGCATTAACTTCCCGGCCGCGGAGCGCTACACCGACATCGAGGCCGCGCGGCTCCTCACCTACAAGGCCGCGTGGATGGCCGACCAGATGTACGAGCGGGGGAAGGGCAAGCCCAAGGACGTCGCGCTGTGGGGCGCAATGTCCAAGCTGCGCGCGCCGATCATGGCGTTTGAGACGTTCAACGAGGTGGCGAATTGGCTCGGCGCGATGGGCTACTCGAAGGAATATCCCATCGAGATGGGCATCCGGGGCGTACGATCGTACTCCATCGGCGCCGAGGGCGGTATGAACATCATGCGGATGATCATTGCCCGTGAACTGATCGGCAATGAGTACACCAACCCGAGGCAGTAGCGTTGTCGCAACTGGATCGTCGTTTCGAGATCGCGTATGATCGCACCCGCGCCGCATGGGCCCCGGCCGACCCGGCGCGGGCTGCTGCGTTGGCTGGCGGTGTGCTGGCGCCTGAAGGGGTCCAGGTGACCTATTTCGGCCGGCCTCACCTCGTCCCGCACCCGGAGGGCGAGGTGATCAATGCGGCCACCGGCAAACCGGCCCATGCGTCCATCGCCATCGTGCTGTGGCACTATCTGCTTACTGCGGATGGCGTCGCGCCGGCAGACCGTTGGTTGACGTTCCGCGAGTTGCCCAATGGCCTGTTCTATTCGGCGGCCTTCGCGGGGCACGCGGAGGGGCTGCTGGCCGAGAAGTTCGGCTCGGATGTCGAGGGCTTCCACAGCGCGTGCAGCTCGCTGGGCGGCGATCTGCTGACTGCGGCGCCCGGCGCGGGTCTGGCGCCGCCCGACGCGGCCTACCGCTTCCAGGCGTTCCCGCGGTTGGCCCTAGCGGTACAGCTTTGGGAGGGGGACGAGGAGTTCCCGGGCCGCGTGCAAGTGTTGTTCGACGCGCACGCCAGCCACTACTTACCGACAGAGGATCTGTCAGGGGTCGGCGACTGGCTGGCGCACAAGTTGATTGCAGATTGAAGGTTGCAGATCGGCACTTTGGGCTCTGCCATTCATCGACCCTGGTGAGACCATCTGAAGGAGTTGTCTATGGCTATTGGAGTGGGACAGGTTGCACCCGATTTCAATCTCAAGAGTCATGTCGGAAAGCCGGTGTGTCTGAGCGACTACCGCGGAACGAACGTCGTCCTGGTGTTCTTCCCGCTCGCCTGGACCCCGGTCTGAACGAGCCAGATCCCGTCATACCAGGCCGAGCTGGCCCGGTTCCGCGGGATGAAGGCCCAGGTCATGGGCCTAAGCGTGGATAGCACGGATTGTCTGCGGGCGTGGGCCGACAGCCTCGGGGGGATCGATTACCCCCTGCTGAGCGATTTCTTCCCGCATGGACAGGTGTCACAGCTCTACGGTGTGTTGAGGCCGGAGGGCTACTCGGAGCGGTCGATCTTCATCATCGACAAGGAAGGCATCGTCCGCTATGTGGACGTGCACGACATCGACAGCCAGCCGGATAACGATGTGTTATTTGAGGAGTTGGCGAGGCTCGAGCCGGCGGCCGCGGCGCTGTGGGAGGCGCAGGAGCAGGCTCGCCAGGCTGCGATGGCGCCACAGCCGACGCCCCAATCCGGCCTGACAATGTACTGCACGCCCTGGTGTTCGGACTGCCGGCAGGCGCGCGTGTGGCTCAAGGAGCATAACATCCCCTATGTTGAGGTGGACATCTCGAAGGACCGCGCGGCGGCCAGGCGGGTGAAGGAGTGGGCGCACGGCAGCGAAACCACCCCGACCTTCGACTGCCACGGGACGATCATTGTGGACTGGGATGTGCCGAAGTTGCGCGAGGTGCTGGGCGTGAAGAAGTAACGACGCTCGGACTGAGGATGGAAGATGGAAGATTGAAGATTGGCGGACTGGCTCCGCCGGTCGACCCAGGTGCCCGGCACTTCAACGATTCGGAGGATCGCAGTGCCGGGCACCTTTCGCAGCCCCACCTTTCGTGGGCACCTCTGTGCTGGCTGCACGCGGGCTCACAGCCACTGGCGGCGGCGGAAGGTCACCACCAGCCCCGTTGCCACCGCGATGCAGACGAGCCAGAAGGCCGGGTAGGCCCAGGGCTGTTCCAGCTCCGGGAAGTAGTGGAAGTTCATGCCGTAAACGCCGGCCATGAACGTCAAGGGGATGAAGATGGTGGAGATGACGGTCAGCACCTTCATGATCTGGTTCATACGGTTCGAGACCGCTGACATATAGCTCTCATACAAACCAGTCGCGCGTTTCGCGATACATCTCGACGATTTCGATGATCTGCATGACGTGATCGTACAGGTCGCGCAGATAGATGCGAGTGTTGTCGCTCACGCATTCATGGGTGTCGCGCTGGAGCTGGGCGACCATATCCCGCATGGGCCACATCACCCAGCGGAGCAGCATCAAATCATGCTTGATCTTGTTGATTTTCTGGTTTGAATTGCGTTCCGGGCCTTCGAGTAGCACACCTTCGATCTCCTCCATGTGCTCCTCGTAGTATTCGAGGATGGGGAAGCAGGTGTCCACAATTGCATCCAGGAGCGAGTGGACCAGGAAACTGGCGTCGCTGTGCCGCAGACGCGAGCCCTTGGCGTGCAGGCGCTGTCGAACCAGATCCCATTCGGGGCCCGGAGTCTCGCGAAACGTGAGCACGGTGTTGTGCCCGAGGAAGATCGAGATCTGTTCGCTGATCAACCGCTCGTCGACGAGCTCGAGGATGCGGGCCACGATGAAGAGCCGTGCCCGAATTCCGGTATCTTCGCCGCCATACGGCTCAACTTTGGGCCGGTCGTGCAGGTTGAGCAGATCCTCGACTGCCAGCGGGTGCAACTCGTACTTGGTCGCCAGCGTGTGAACCACACTCATGTCCGAGAGACCGTCGACGTCGATCCAACGCACCGCCGCCCAATCAGGACGATGGCGATTGACGAAGTCCTCGATGTCATCGACCTGCTGTTCGACGTAAAGGGAGGGACCGTAGTCCAAACAAGTGACGTGGACTGGCTCCGGCCCGCTTGGCAGTGCCTCGATCTCATCGTGCTCGATCCCCGGACCTGAGCCCCGGCCACTTCCTGCGCCTTTGAAATATGCCGGCATCGCGCTCGCCTCCTGGCATCTTACAAGATGGCCATCGCATCCCCGAAGCTGTAGAACCGATACCGCTCGCGGATCGCCTCCGCATACGCACGGTCGATCAATTCCTTACCCGCGAACGCGCTGACCAACATGAGTAGGGTCGACTTGGGCAGGTGGAAGTTGGTGATCATGGCGTCCACCGCACGGAAGCGGTGCCCCGGGCGGATGAACAGGTCGGTTTCGCCGGTGAATGCGGCGACTGTCTGCCACCCGCAGACGATGCCCTCGGGGACGTCATCGCACGGCTTGAGCCCCAATGCGATCTTGGCCGCGCTCTCAAGCGTGCGCACAACTGTGGTCCCGACGGCGATCACCCGACCGCCCCCCAGTCGCGTCTCGTTGACCGCCTTCGCCGTCTCCTTGGACAGCTCGGCCCACTCACGGTGGATCTGGTGGTCTTCAATGTCCTCAACCTGCACAGGCTTGAATGTGTCCAGCCCGATATGCAGCGTCACCGTAGCGAACCGGACGCTCCGCGAGCGGAGCGCAATCAGCAACTCTGGGGTGAAATGCAGCCCAGCGGTCGACGAGGCCACCGACCCCTCGATCCGGCTGTAGACGGTCTGATAGCGCTCTGCGTCAGAGAGGGGTTCGTGGATATAGGGGGGCAAGGGCGTCTCGCCCACATCCCACAACCACTCGTCGACCGGAGGATCGAACGCGATGACCCGGCCTCCGGTTTCAGTTTCGGCGAGGATCGTGGCGATGACGCCGATCGCGTCGCCGCGCGTATTTTGCAGGTCCACGCGTACGCCGGGACGCAGCCCTTTCCCCCCGACCAGGCATTCCCAGGCCGCGCTCAGCGCAGCAGTGCTTCGCGTCCCGGAGGGATGCTGCGCGATCTTCGCGTCTTCGCGTGCAGCCCCCACCTGTGCCGGGCGCAGCAGGAAGATCTCGACCGCACCGCCTGTCTCCTTGACGCCATGCAGCCGCGCGGGGATCACCCGGCTGTTGTTGCCCACCAGCAGATCGCCCGGACGCAGGTAGTCAAGGATGTCGGCGAAGACCCGGTGCGTCAGTTGGCCTGTCGCGCGGTCCAGCACCAGCAGTCGCGACGCATCGCGCGGCTCGATCGGCGTTTGCGCGATCAGCTCGGGGGGAAGGTTGTAGTCAAATTCGTTCGTCTTCATGCGTCATGTTTCAGCCGCGAAGGTGCTTGTGGTCATACTCCGTTTTGCTCGTTGAACAGGCCGGGCTGCTCCGCGGACTCGGGATAGGGCTCGCCGAGGTGCTCGTAGGCCTTGCGTGTGGCCACGCGGCCGCGCGGGGTGCGCTCCAGGAAGCCGAGCTGGAGGAGATATGGCTCGACCACGTCCATGATCGTGTCGGATTCTTCGCTCAAGGCTGCGGCGATAGTCTCCAGCCCCACCGGCCCACCGCGGAAGTCGCGGATGATGCGGCCCAGCACGCCGCGGTCGAGCGCGTCCAGCCCCAGGTCGTCGATGTCCATCAGGGCCAGCGCCTCCCGCGCCGTGTCAGCGGTGATCGTCCCTTCCGACCGCACCTGCGCGAAGTCGCGCACACGGCGCAGCAGGCGCAGCGCGACGCGCGGGGTGCCGCGGCCGCGGCGGGCGATCTCGCGGATCCCCTCGGGCGTGATCGACACCTGCAGCAGCCGCGCCGCGCGGGCCACGATGGCTTCCATCGCAGGCAGGTCGTAGAAGTCGAAGCGGTACACCGCGCCGAAGCGGGCGCGCAGCGGCGCAGTCATCAGCGCCAGCCGCGTGGTTGCGCCGATCAGGGTGAACCGGGGCAGCTTCAGGCGGATGTTGCGCGCGCTCGGTCCCTTGCCGATCACAATGTCCAGCGCGAAGTCTTCCATCGCCGGGTAGAGCACCTCTTCGACCGCGCGGCCCAGCCGGTGCACCTCGTCGATGAAGAGGATGTCGCCCTGGCGGAGGTTGGTCAGGATCGCGGCCAGGTCTCCCGCACGCTCGATGGCCGGCCCCGCGGTCACCTTCATGCCTACGCCCATCTCGTGGCTGAGCACGTACGCCAGCGACGTCTTGCCCAGGCCGGGCGGGCCGTAGAAGAGGACGTGGTCCAGCGGCTCACCGCGCGCGCGGGCCGCCTGGAGGAGAATGCGCAGGTTTTCGCGCAGGCGATCCTGCCCCAGCATTTCGTCGAGCGTGCGTGGACGCAGCGCCGCATCCACCACGACTTCTTCCGGCCGCCCTTGCGGCGAGATGGTTCGATCTGACATAGGTTGCTATCCAGCGATACGTTTGTTCGGGGGCATTATACATGGTTACGCAGCCGGTCACAACCGGCACGGCACGCCGTCATTCATGATCAACTTCGATGTCGCCACTGGCCAAGTCGTGACACCTTGCTGATCAGCCCGGCGCACATCGCGGATGGTGTAGGGTGTGGGACGATCGCTGGCGCGGGGAGCTCAGGAGGGCCAAGCGCGCCAAGCGCCAAGCGCGCCACGCTTGACATTCAACCGCAGTCGATGTAGAATGGCTATCGAGATGGCTATTTGGAGGGTGCTATGATGCCTAGATACTCCATCGCTGAAACGCGTAACCGTTTTGCTGAGATTGTCCATGACCTCAAGCATGTCTCACGGGTTGAGGTGACGCGGCGGGGCCGGCCGGTGGCAATTCTCATCTCCATTGAAGAGTTTGAAATGCTACGCGCTGGGAACATCACCTTTACGAGCGCTTATGACGCCTTTCGGAACACGCATGACCTGGCGAAAGAAGGAATTGAGCCGGAAGTCTTCGAGAATCTGCGTGATCCATCCCTGGGTCGGGAGCTGAGCTGGTGACGCTCCATTACCTTCTCGATACCAACATTGTTTCCGAAACGCTGCGGCCCCTTCCCGACCCAGTGGTGCTGGATCACTTCCGGGAGCATCAGACTGAGATCGCCATCGCATCTGTGGTCTGGCACGAATTGTGGTATGGCTGCTATCGGTTGCCGCCATCGACCAAGCGCACAACGATCGAGGCTTATCTTAAGGAAGTTGTTGCCCGTACGATCCTGGTCCTGCCGTATGATCAGCGGGCGGCGCTGTGGCATGCAGAGGAAAGAGCACGGCTGGCACAGATCGGCCGTCCGCCGCCGTTTGCCGATGGCCAGATTGCTGCAGTTGCCGTTACGAATGGCTTGAGCCTGGTGACGTTCAACTGCGACGATTATACGGCTTTTCAAGGTCTCCGGCTGGAGGATTGGCGGAAGCTCTGAGTGCGGGGAAGTGACGATAGTATTCCCTGACACGAGGACAAGATGCCAGGGGCCAGTGAACAGGTTCTCTGCTCTTCGCACCTTCGATGTGACGCCCGATGCCATCGGGCTTAGGTTTCTATCCGGCGTGCCGCGCGCTACCGCAGCAAGCTTTCCATGTAGCCTGTCAGGACCATCTACCTGTCGCAGCCGTCAATGGTGGGCGATGGGGAGCTATCTCAGCCGAGGCGGCTGAGCCGGGCGCGGTGGGGCCGCTGCGCGTTGACACTCGCTCTCTCCTACATATACAATATGTGCGGAATGTTCCATGCTTGTTTTGCTTAGATCTTACCTGCACGTTATCGAGGCGCCCTGATGAACTACGTCCATCTCTCTCCGCACTTTCCGCCGAACTACTATCTCTTTTCGGTCAACCTGGCGCGCCTTAGCGTCAACGTCCTCGGGCTTGCTGACGAGCCGTATGAGAATCTCCGCCCCGAACTCCGCGAAATCCTGGCTGAGTACTACTATGTCAGCGACATGCATAACTACGATGATCTGCTGCGCGCCTGCGGTTACCTGACGCATCGGCACGGCAGGCTCCACCGACTCGACGCGCATTCCGAGTACTGGATGGAGACCGAGGCCCGGCTGCGCACCGATTTCAACATTCCTGGTCCCCGCCTGGGCGATATCGCGGCCTACAAGCGTAAGTCGCTCATGAAGGCAGCCTACATACGTGCGGGTGTGCCGGTCGCGGCCGGTGCGCTCGTCCAAACCCTCGGAGACGCGTTGGCTGTGGTCGACCGGACCGGCTACCCCCTGTGCGCCAAACCCGATATCGGCGTCGGCGCGGCCAACACGTTCCGCATCGATAACCGCGCGGCGCTCGAACGCTTTTTCGCCACGAAGCCTCCGGTTGACTATCTTCTTGAAGAATTCGTTGTGGGCGAGATTGTCTCGTTCGACGGCATAGCCGATCGGGACGGCAAGCCGGTCTTCTACGGCTCACTCGTCTTCAGCCAGGGCATCATGGAGACCGTGAATGAGGACCGCCACCTCTACTTCTACACTGAGCGCGAGATCGCGCCTGATCTGGAAGAGGCAGGGCGCCGCATTCTCAAGGAGTTCGACATACGCGAGCGCTTCTTCCACTTCGAGTTCTTTCGCACCCCCGACGGCCGCCTGGTCGCGTTGGAGGTCAACGTCCGGCCGCCCGGTGGGGCCGCTCTCGACGTGTATAACATTTCTTGCGAAGTCGACTTGTATTGGGGCTGGGCCAATGTCGTGGTGAACAACCGGTTCGTCGACAGCTACAGCCGCAAGTACTACTGCTGTTACGTGGGCCGGAAGTTCAACAAGTCCTACCTGCACACACATGAGGACGTCTTGAGCGCGTTTGGGTACTGCATCGTGCACCATGAGACGGTCAGCCCCATCTTCAGCCTGGCCATGAGCGACTATGTTTACATGGTCCGTACGCCTGACCGCGACGAGATGTTCGCTGCGACGCGCTATATCCAGCAGATGCAGGGTTGAGCCGCGCGGCTCAGATGAATCGTTCGGTGGGAGTGCCTGCACGGTGCGCTCACCTTCCCCGTTTGACAATCCCTCACCCCATTGGGGTGCAGTTGAGGCTTACTCGTCGCGCGTTGACGCCCCTGACAATCTATGGTATAAAGGGCCAGCCTTTTTCCCGGCTGAATGAGGAGCCTTGCCGTGACAACAAGACCAGAAATCATTGCCCGCGAGCGCCGCAAGTTGGCGGTAGAACAGCAACGCATGGCGGGCGAGCTTGAGCGTCTCCGCGAAGCCCTGAAGGTGGAAGTGGATGTAGACGCCGAAGAGGGGGACCCCGATCTGATTGAGCGGGAGAAGAACGTCGCGCTCGTCGCCCAGTTGGAGGGACGCCTGGCGCGCGTCCAGGCCGCGTTGCGCTCGATCGACAAGGGGCGATATGGAACCTGTGAGCGCTGCGGCATTGAAATCCCCACAGAGCGCCTGGAAGTGCGCCCGGACGCCACGCTCTGTCTGTCGTGTCAGATCGAGGTCGAGAAGCTCATCAAGCGCGGGTTGATGCCGCGCGATCAACAAGAAATCGAGTGACGCATGAGCGTTCTTTGCGTGAGGCCGGCATGTGAAGGCCGGCCCACCGAACGACGGGTTGGGCGCCTCTTAGCGGGGGAGACTCAGCCCGTTTTTTGTTGACACCCCATGCACCCAGGAGGATTGTGTGTCTACTTTGCCTGAGAACGTCTTCGTCTCAAACCACCCCTTGATCCAGCACAAGCTCTCCATCCTACGCGACAAGAGCATTGAGCCGAAAAAGTTCCGCGAATTGATTCGCGAGATTTCCATCCTGATGGCCTATGAAGCCACATCTGACCTCAGCCTGCGGGCGAAGGACGTCGAAACCCCGCTGGCGACCGCCCACTGTCGGGAGCTGACCGACACCATCGGGCTGGTCCCAGTCCTGCGTGCGGGCCTGGGCATGGTCGAGGGCATCTGGGAGATGATGCCCGGCGCTGAAGTCTGGCACATCGGCCTGTTTCGCGATGAGCGCACCCTCCGTCCGGTGCAGTACTACAACAAGTTGCCCATCGCCCCAACCGTGCAAGTATGCCTGATCCTCGATCCGATGCTCGCGACCGGCGGCTCGTCCTCAGCCACGGTCGATATCCTCAAGAAGTGGGGCGCGCAGCGCATCAAGTACGTCGGCATCATCGGCGCGCCCGAGGGCGTCGCGCGGCTGCATGGCGATCATCCCGATGTGCCAATCCACCTGGCCGCGATCGACGAGCGGCTGAACGACATCGGTTACATCGTGCCCGGCTTGGGCGACGCGGGCGACCGCCAGTTTGGAACCGGTTGATGGCAAACCAGCATATCCGTCCCTCCTGGGATGACTATTTTATGAGCATCACTTTCGAGGTGGCCAAGCGCAGCACTTGCGACCGGGCCCGCGTCGGCTCGATCGTCGTTAAGGATCGGCGCATTCTGACCACGGGCTACAATGGCTCGCCGGCCGGCTTACCGCATTGCGACGAGATCGGCCATCTGATGATCGCGGGCCACTGTGTGCGTACCCTGCACGCGGAGCAAAATGCCCTGATCCAGGCCGCGCTGCACGGCGTCAGCGTCGCAGGCGGCACGATCTACGTCACGCACCAGCCGTGCCTGACCTGCGCCAAGATGATCATCAACGCGGGTATCGAGCGCGTTGTCTATGCCGGCCATTACCCCGACGAGAACGCGGTCGCGTTCCTGACAGACGCGGGCGTGGAGTTGGAGCACTGGTCCGCCGTGCCGGTCCTGAACGACGTGAGCGATAACGAGCCGGCCAATTAGTGATGGAGCTATGAGCAATCTCTTGCGCTTTCCGGATGGTTTCCGCTGGGGTGCGGCCACGGCCGCGCACCAGAACGAGGGCGGCAACAGCACCAATAACTGGTCCTTATGGGAGCAACAGCCCCGTCGCATCGTCGATGGGCAGGTGTGCGGCCCGGCCACTAACTGGTGGGACCTCGAGACCGCCGCGGCCGACTTCGACCGTGCAGCCGAATTGGGGTTGAACGGCCTGCGCATCTCGGTCGAGTGGAGCCGCATCGAGCCCGAGCCCGGGCGAGTTCGATCCCCGAGCGCTGGCAAAGTACGGCGAGATGGTCCGCCTACTGCGGGAGCGCGGGCTGGAACCGATGGTCACGCTGCACCACTTCACGGACCCCGTGTGGCTCGGCGAATTGGGCGGCTGGGAGAACCCGCTCATCAGTGACTACTTCTCGCGCTTCACGACGAAGGTAGTCGATGCGCTGGGCGACCAGGTCAACCTGTGGTGCACGATCAACGAGCCGACTGTCTACGCGTTCTACGGTTTCCGCGAGGGGCTCTTCCCGCCGGGCGGAAGAAGCTGGCGCCGCGCGGTGGCTGTGTTGCGCAACATGCTGCTGGCGCACGGCCGCGCGTATCGTACCATTCACCGGCTCCAGAACGACGCACGGGCGGGCCTGGCGCATCACTTGCGCTATTTCCTGCCCGCTGATCCTGCGAACCCGCTCGACCGCCGCATCACAGCCTTCTATGACCAGATCGCCAACCGGTCGACGCTGGACGCGGTGACTACCGGCAAGCTGGGTCCGGTCGTGGGCCTGGGGCAGGTCGCCTCGCAGCTCATCGACACAAGCGACTATATCGGCCTCAACTACTACTCGACGACGCACGTACGGTTCGACCAAAGCCGACCTCGCATGATGTTTGCCAGGCAGACCTTCGTGCCTGAGCTGGCGTCGTGCGAGTGTACGTCTGACGGCCAGCCCTTTTGCGAGATCAACCCTGAGGGGATGTACCTCGCGCTCAAAGAGCTGCAGGAGTACGGCAAACCGGTGTACATCACCGAAAACGGCCTGCCGGACCGCGAGGATGTGCAGCGGCCTTACCTGCTGGCCACCTACCTGTCGGAGGTGTGGCGGGCCATCCAGGACGGTGTTGACGTGCGGGGTTACTATCACTGGACCCTGGTGGACAACTTCGAGTGGGCGGAGGGGTGGAACCTGCGCTTTGGGCTGATCGAGCTGGATCCTGCGACGGGCGAGCGCACACCGCGCACAAGCGCCGCGGTTTACGGTCGCATCGCGCAGGCCAACGGCGTCCCGCGCAAGGTGCTGGATCAGTTTGCGCCGGGGGAGGCGGGGAAGTATTTCGCGTCGTGAAGAGGGCGAGGAGCAGCCGCATCCTTCGCCCTGACGGAGCGTCCTGAGCGGAGTTGTCATGGCCTTCTCGGCCACCGTACTGCCTGAAAATGCCTGAGCGAGCATCCTGAGCGGAGGCCTCGAAGGGGACGCACTCGAGGGATGCGGCCCCTATGTTTTGTCAGCCCGCCCCAATTGTGCTAACATGGCCCCGTTACGGGCGCGTAGCTCAATTGGCAGAGCAGCGGCCTTTTAAGCCGCGGGTTCAGGGTTCGATTCCCTGC
>CAVZDU010000005.1:0-553670 GCA_963774265.1 uncultured Chloroflexia bacterium
GGGGGCTGGTTCTTTTGGCACTGGGCGCCCTGCTCCTGCTGGGCAATCTCGATATTATTTATTTTTCCTGGCACCGCTTCTGGCATACGTTCTGGCCGATTGTGCTGATCGTGATTGGCCTTTATATTATCTGGCATCACTATGCCGGGCCGGATAAATCGTCCTTCATATCGATAAACTGCGGCGGCGACCAATTGAAACAGGACGGCAACCGCTTCGCCCGCTCTTCGGTGACATTCAACTCGACGGCAAAGATATGGAGATCGACGGCCTTTCCGCCTCGGTCACGTTCGGCGACACCAATCTCAACTTGAGCGGCGGGAAATTGAAACCGGGGATAAATACGATTGGCGTCTCCTCGACCTTTGGTGATATCACGGTCATTGTGCCCAATAATGTCGAGGTTATGATCAATGCCGCGACCACCTTTGGCGATATCAATGCTCTGGGTTGGGACAGCGAGCGGTATCTCGAATCGGGTCGTGCAGAAGACCGACGGTACGACGCCGCTTCGACCAAACTCTGATATCGCCGCCACCACGACATTCGGCGATGTGAAAATTTTCCGGGCTTGATCGCCTGACATAATTTATGGCGGAACTCTGCGGTTCCGCCTTCCCCTCCTAACCTTCTTGCCTCACAACGAATGTAAAAAGGATTGTAAGAATATTCACTGATGATTGCCAACACATTAGTGAATTTGACGGGAGTCTGATGAAGTATCAATGGCCAGAAGCTTTAATCATTAACAACATTTACCGGGGTAAGGTTATGAAATCAAAAATAACGGCGTTAATCGGCATCATTTTCTAAGCGCGGCCCTGCCGTTATTCGCGACCATCTGCGGTGACGCCAACAATAATGGGGCAGTCAATATTCTGGATGTCTCGTATATAATCAATTTTCTATATAAGAGCGGCCCGGCCCCGGTACCCACGTAAAGCCGCCGATGTTAACAACAGCAATGCCGTCAACATCCTCGATGTTCTTATCTGATTAATTCTCTTTACAAAAGGGGGCGAATCCCCTTACCGCTCTGTCTATCTGGGGCAGGTTCCCCCGGATTCGGTGCCACAGATCTTCGCTCCGGCATTTATCTCCACCGCCGATATGGAATTTACCGCCTCCTTTGATCCCACATTGCAGGAATTCTATTTCACCCGAAGAGGAAGCGACAACATAAACAAAATCTATTTTACGAAAATTCAGGATGGCTCCTGGACTGCCCCGGCTATCGCCCCTTTCTGTGGTTCTGTACATGAACATGGAGCCCCTTATTACCCCTGACGGACAGAAACTTCTCTTTGGCAGCGACCGGCCTTGTTCCGGCTGCGGTATAGCCAACTGGTATGTCACCAGATTCGGGTCGGACTGGTCGGAACCGCAGACCCAGGGGTCCTGTTGAATAGCGTCTTAATGATGTATTTCTACCCAGAGTTTCAACGGAATATATATTTCACCAATATTTTAGTTTTTCCCCCCGGCATTTATGTCTCGCAGCTATTTGAAGAAATTGTACCTAACACCGGTGAAACTGGGGACAGCCATTAACAAAGGATACAACGAGGCTCATCCGTGACATTGCTCCCGATGAAAGTTTTATGATATTCGATGCCCAAAACAGACCGGGCGGCTACGGTGGCTCCGATCTTTATATCAGTTATCATAATGAGGACGGTTCCTGGAACTGAGTCGGTGAATCTCGGAAATCTTATCAATACTATCGGCGAAGAATTCTCGCCCCGACGGTATCGCCGGGACGGCCTTTATTTCTTCTTATGCCCGGCCCAATGGCGCGAAGCATGGTATTACTGGTGCAGTAACCGCTTTCATTGTAGACTGCGCCCCCCTCTTTGAAAAAAACCAAAAGCCTCGATAGTGACCGGTAGGCGGCGTAGGTCCGAACCCCTGAGTCCCGATTCATCGGGACGTGGTTCGGACTTTGCCAATCGCGATCGGCAGCAGCGTAGGTCAAGACCCCGATTGGGGTGGATGGGTACAGGGCAGGGGGCGGTCTTGACTTCTTTATTCTCCACATTCCCCGGTAAATTTGGGTACTTTGGTCGCTCCCCATTCTTCTGAGTAAAATCCATTTTAATATAATCCCTGAACGAGGAATATTCATATTCGGACGGGCGGGCTGCCATTTTATGCTTCACAGGATTGAAATGAATGTAATCGATATGACGATTCATGTCCGTTTCGTCCCGGATGATATGATCCCAAAAGGGTAATTGCCACAAGCGCCCTTCTCGCATTTGACGCGAGTCCTGTCCCCACGAGAGAAGAGATGTGTGTTCCGTCAGGTCCTAAATTCCGACCAACGGTCGGGATGATGACCTGACGGTAAAAGAAGGCGTTAGTCGTCGTGAGGGCAGTAACCCCAGACGAAGTCTTGCGGTTCTGCCAAACCAGTAACTCACCCAACGTGTGGGCTTGTTGCATATCGCCTGATCTAACCCGATTATCATCCCTTCGTCCCGAACACCCAGGTGCCTGCTAAGTGCAACATATAGCATCATGAATTTAAAGGCAAGGGGAAAATGATACACGGAGACATTCGGAGCGCGGCGGCGGGTCACGCTTCCGCCTTCGGCGGAATCTGAAACTCGGTAACCCATCCCCTTGGGGTGGGCGTTTGGTCTGTACTCCTGATGTACATTTTTCCTACCAATTTGATGTTGTTTGGTGCATACGGCTCCTTTAGTAGAAAGGAGAAACAATATCTATGCCTTGTTCCGAACGTCAACTTATCGCCAACCGGCTCAACGCCCAAAAATCGACCGGCCCCAAAACCTTTGCGGGCAAGTTTCGCTCCAGCTGTATTCTCAAGCATGGTCGTTACTCGTGCTTTGATGTTACCTCTGTTATTCCGTTGCTTCCCGCACGTTACCAATCCCGCCTGATATCATTACTGGTCAGGGGTTGCGCTCCGGCAAAATTGAAAGAAAATTCCTCGAGCAGGCCGTTATCAAAATTTTAGAAAGGGCCTTATGATCGCCCCCTGCCTGAAAACCAGAGCGAACCCGAATTTTCGCTTTTTCCGCCATTTTCCCCAACTTGCTTTAGTACAGTCTGTTACCGTGAAAATTCGCGCCTTTTACTGAGAGGAAATTTTTTCTAAAAAGGAACCCAACTTCCTCTATCCCGTTGCCGTTCATCATATTCGAAAATTGCTATTTGGGTTCGCTCTCTCGGCGGAAATTCAACCGACTGTCTTTCAACATCTTGCAATCCTGCGGGAGGCAGAACGATGTATGAGAGGGACGGCAGACTGAAAGTCTGCCGCGTACAATACCGGCGGGCGGATAGGATATCTGGCACGCTCGAAAAGATGTCGGAACCACGGGGATTCCAACCTACCCGGACTCAAGGGCCTGCTCAGAAGGATTTGGTTTCGACCGCTTCGACTATTTGCGCTTTGGGATTCATTATGGCTTTCCCCTCGACTTGCCGCCAGACCCCGCGCAAGGCGCCGAGCAGGGATTCGGCTTGATCGGCTGAATCCAACTCAAGATCAACTATGACATATTTGGGATTGTCAACGGGCCGCATAATATGGTAGCGGCGCACCCCGGATTTTTGACGGCCCACGGGGTCGTTGTCGAAAGCCCTTTTCCAGCTGTCAAAGTCCATTACCGCATGCTCAATTCTCAGGATGAACATTTTGCCTCCAGCAGTTTAAAGAATATCCACTTTTGGTTTTGCAGAAATACGTATTCGTGATGATTCATGTGGGTCGTTTTCTTCGCCCTATTATTCTCCAGAAGGTATCGGGCCCACAATCGGGAGGGCGCACGGAATGAAATTTTATTGCGGCGGGAAGAGAATCGTATATATTGAGGATGGCCCGTCCGGACTGAAAAAAACAGGGGCCCCGCAAGGGGCCCCGTGGTGCTGAAGTCGGATGGGCCTTTTATTGTCCTGCCCGGGACCTTCGGGCGCCGCCGCAACAATGAGCCACGCGGGGAGTACCGAACCGTTTCATTTTAACCTCCTTTCTTTGGTTTTTTTTGTATCTACGGGTCCGGGCCCCTGCCGGAGCCCGGATACCTTGTTCTTATTCCGCTGAGGCACAGGCTGCCACGTATCCGTCAGCCGTCACGGTTATGCAACAACAGGGGAAACAGGCCACGAGATCGGTGCAGACCAGCCGGAGATTGTCGGCGTTGAGTTCATAGGCGACATGCTGTCCCTGCCGCCGCCGTCGGACCAGCCCGGCGGCAGTCAATGTCTGCAAATGCCGGGTGATGGTCGGCTGGGACAGGTTGAAAAACGAGACGATTTCCCCCACCGTCCGCGGCCGGGATTCCAGCATCAGGAGAATCTTGAGCCGGGTGGTGTCGGCCATGGCCCGGAAGGCCGGTCCAGCCGGGGATTGCGGTCGTTTCCTGATCTTTCTTTTTCATAGCCATATGTACATATACGTATATATGCATAAATTGGTTCCAATGATTTGTCAAGATATTTCGAATCTTTTTTTCGGGAAAGCTAAAAAAAACCGCCCGCTCCGCGATTAGGCCCGGGTCTTCGCGTGACCGGCGGGGGATTGGGCCCGTAAATCCGCCCTTGTAAATTCCGGCAAAATTGATTATTCTATTTTCAACCTTTGATTGGAGGAGCAAGATGTTCAGGTCCCTGAGAGTATGTTCTCATCGTTCCAGCCTTATTATTCATTTTTGCCTCTCCCCTTCTCGCCGATGAGGGGATGTGGATGCTGGGGGATATCGATAAATTACCGTTCGATTCGCTCAAGATGATGGGGTGTCAACTGAGCGCCGAGGAGATTTACAATCCGGCCGGCGGAGGAATCGCGGACGCCGCGGTCAGTGTCAGCGGCAGCAGCGGGTCATTTATTTCGCCCGATGGACTGATTATAACCAACCACCATGTCGCCTTCAGCGGCCATTCAGCGGGCCAGCAGCCCGAACATAATTATCTGGAGAACGGATTTTACGCCAAGACCAAAGCCGACGAAATTCCGGCGATCGGGTATGATATCCGGGTGGTCAAAGGGTTTTGAGGATGTACCAAAGAAGTTCTGGCATCGGTCAATGACAAAATGACCGGCCGGCAGAGACATGATGCGATCGAGAAAGTGACCAAGAAAATCATCGCCCGGGCCGAAAAAGGGAGGGATGTCAAGTGCAGTGTGGCGTCCTATTACAGCGGCTCCAAATATGTCCTGGTCACTTATTTCAAAATCCGGGATGTGCGGATTGTTTTTGCTCCTCCGCGCGCTATCGGCGATTACGGCGGCGAAACCGACAACTGGATGTGGCCCCGTCACGCCGGGGATTTTACGGTCCTTCGGGCGTATGTCGCTCCCGACGGCAAAGCGGCCGATTATTCCCCGCAGAATGTACCATACAAGACAAAGGCGTTATTTCAAGGTATCTTCGGCCGGGGTTAAGGAAAATGATTTTACGATGGTTATCGGTTTTCCGGGCCAAACCAACCGCTACATGAATACCAGTTTTCTCGATGACATGGTCAATTTCGATTATCCGCGCGATATCAGCACGCGGCTGGATGTAATCGCCATTCTGGAGGCCGAAGCGGCCAAAGATTCGGCGGATGCCATCAAGTTATCATCCGGCATTAAAGGGCTGTATAATTACCTGAAGAAAAATCGCGGGATGATTGGATGGATTCAAGAAAACCAATTTGCTTCACAGTAAAATTAATGAAGAGAAGCGATCTGATGGAATTTGTCAATTCCAAGCCGAATCTGAAAGCCAAATACGGGACGGTGCTGGCCACGATCGACAGTCTTTACCAGACCCATAAGACCTGGCGCGAGAAAGAGGACATTCAGGGATGGATGGGGTGTCGGGTCAGTTATCTGCAGGTTCGGATCGACTCGTCTATAAATGGGCGATCGAAAGAGAAAAGAAAGATATGGATCGCGAACAGGGGTATCAGAATCGCGATACGCTCGATGAAATCGAGTCGCTTCGGGATGCCCAGACCAATCTGGTTCCGCCCGCGGATAAAGAAGTCTTTGTCTATTTCCTGAAACAGGCGCTGGCGCTTCCGCAGGGTCAGAAAATCGCAGCGGTTGAAAAAGTGCTGGCGGGCAAGAATGACGCCGCCATCAAGGCTTTCGCGGATAGTCTATACAGCAATACGCAATTGGGTACCGTCGAAGGACGGTTGAAAGCGTTCCATATGACCAAAGCGGAACTGGATAAATCAAATGATGCCTTTATGGGATTTGCTCGTTCTTTCGAGGCTGACCGGGAAGAGATCCGCAATAAGGAAAAAGAGTATACGGCGATGGACCAATAAGCTGCAGGCAAAATTAATCGCCGCTCTGGAGATATGGAAGAACGGTCGGTTTTATCCCGACGCCAACGGCACTATTCGTTTCAATTACGGGACGGTCAAGGGATATAAACCGCGGGATGCCGTCGGATACGACTGGGTGACAACATTCGCCGGGGTATTGGAAAAGAATTCGGGAGTTGATCCGTTCGATGCACCGAAGGAACTGGTGCAGGCGTACCAGAAAAAAGATTACGGCAATCATTTGGTTAATTCCATCGGAGATGTGCCGGTCGATTTCCTGACGACCAATGATATCACCAACGGCAATTCGGGCAGCCCGGTGCTGAACGGCAAAGGAGAATTGGTGGGACTGGCGTTTGACGGCAATTATGAAGCGATGACATCGGATTATCTCTTCGATCCGGCAATCACGCGAACTATTGCGGTCGATATCAGGTATGTCTTATTCCTGCTCGACAAGGTATATCACGCCGATACGGTTCTGAAAGAAATGACCATTCAGTAATTTCAAGTATGGAAATAAGAAAGCCGTCCCACATAGGCGGGACGGCTTTTTTTGATTCGAATGAAGCAGATTATTTGAGCAGTACCATCTTTTTGAGCATGACTCTGTCGCCGGCATTTAATCTGTAGAAATAAATGCCGCTGGCGACCGAATGGCCGGTCTGATTGGTACCGTCCCAGATCTTCAGCATACACTGCCCGCGGTGTATAGTCGCCCTGCGCCAGAGTCTTTACTTTCTGACCCAGAATATTATATATGCTCAGGTCAACCCGTGGATTGCACCGGCAGGGCGAAATCAATCCGGGTGGAAGTATTGAATGGATTAGGACTGTTCTGTGACAGGTTGAAGTCTTTCGGTACCGCCGAGACCCGGGTATTGTCACTGAGTCCGCTGGAGCGTAGGAGAAGTCGTGGGAGGCGGCAGTATCGTTTTCTCCACCAAAAGCGTGCTCCAGGTATCCGGCGAAAAATAGCCGGGCATATCGGGAGCCGTGAAGGTCCAGGAGCCGTCACAGAGATAGATATGATATTGGCCGGTGATACTGTCGATGGTAATGGAAGTGGTGTGATATCCATCGGGACAGGTATCGGGCTACGCGTTTACATGCAGGCTGTTGGAGGTAAGCGGAAGCGATACGCCGATTAGGTGACCGGATACATGAACATCTATTTGATTAAGGAACAGGCCCAGTCCGCCGGCGGTATCTCCGGTAATATGGAGACTATAGGCGGTGGGAGTGGCAAGATAATTGTTGTAATAGGCGTTCATATTAAACAGGCCGGAATCGACATAGATATCATAAGACACCGTTAACATCGGGATGACCGGTGAAAAAACCGCCCGGGCCGGACAAGGTAATATTGACATTGGTCATGATAACGGCCGGGTCGCCGGCGTCGACTTTCACGGTATCGTGCACCAGAAACATCGGTTGATACTCAAAATTGATGACCAGAGAAGTATCGCTTTCGATTACGGTAGCGCCCTGGCTGGTGGGAGTGTGGGCATTGGATATGGTGGGAGGATAAAACATCCAATCACCGTCGCAGACATACATGCTGTAAGTTCCGGTGGCGGGATCAACCTGAGTGCTGTATGTATACTGATTGGGGGAAACACCCGATTGTGCATTAACCCATAAGCCGCTGTCGAGCGGCAGAGAAACGCCGCTAATTTGACCGGTCACATGACAAACGGAATAATTCATCGTAAATCCCATACCGCCGACGGTATCACCGGTAACGTGGACGGTATAGCTTTGAGGGAGAACGCAATAGCGATTAGCGTTGACATTCAGACTATATGTACCGGTGTCGGCATAGATTGAGAAAACGCCGTTGTTGTCCGGATTGACCCCGAAAAACTTGCCTGGCGACCAGAGACTTACCCAAACTTGACTCCAGTTCACACCGGGATCGGGCAGAGCGACTTTAATCGTATCCTGAACCAGGACTCCCATAATCAGATTGATGGTGGCGGTATCGCCGGGAGCGACATTCTGAACCTCGCCCCCTTGCAGGATATATCCGGGCCGGGATAGGATAGCGGTCATCCCAGGTTTGCAGCATCAAATTATACGAATTATCGAGCGAAGAGACATGCAGAGCCAGGATATTATCCGCTCCGGTTCCCGGAAACACCATCGGTATAATTATAAAGGGTCGTGGAATAGGCCTGAATCCGATATTGATGGGCAGGTTCCCCGCCGGATTCGGTGACGCGGACATAAAGAACGGTATCGGCGGTGTAAGCGGTGAAATTATGTTCCACGCCATGATTGACGGAATTGTCATAGGTAAAATTCTGCGGCACCATGTAGGCGGGAATCAATAAATCACTGCTCACGCCGACATTCCACATGCCGAGTTCGGCGTCTCCGAAATAAATGACATAATGGCCGTCGGTGCTGTTATAATCTTTGGACTCGCCGCCGCCCTGCGGTTCGGCATAGAATCCGGCGTTATCGATGCTATTATCACCTTCATCGACAAGGTATCCATAAACCGAATCGGCCGGAGCCTGATATTCGAAATCAATATTGTCAATTTGACCCGAAGCATAAAGATACTGGGGAGCCGGGGTCACAAAATCCGGGAGCACTTCGGCCGAAATCCGGAAAGGCATGCCGGTTCCGGAGTCGCCGATATTCAAAGAATAATAGCCGCTGTCATCGGTCAGGGCGCTCCACATCTGCATCCCCATACTGTCGGACTCGGCCACTATCCAGATATTCTTCAAAAGTTCATCGGGAGCCGGATGACCGACGATGGTAATTGTAACCGGTGAATTTATTGGGGGCGGGCGGCATTTCGGAGATTGACAGCCAGTTTTCGGCGCTGGAAAAATCGCTGAAGTCGGTGGCCCGCATGATGTAATAGCCCGGCGTAAATCCCAAAAGAAGCGGAGAAACAATTATTTTGCCATCGGGGATACTGTCGCTATCGGAAGGGCCGTTATAGCCGCTGATATCGCCGTCGATGATATAAAAGCTAAACAGAAGTTTATCGCCCGGATCATCAATGGTCTGACTGGAATCCACATCGAGATAAATCTCCCAGCCGGTTGTGGCACCGACCTCGCAGTTACCGGTCCAGCCGATATAATCGCCCTGGATGGCGCTGTTCGTGGTCGTATCGCCATTGATGGAAAAATAAATGGTGTCGGTGACGGCATATCCCGGGACATTTGCGACAAGCGCGAAGGCCAACAGGAATAAAATGCCGGTCCATTTGCAGTGTTTCATAAAAAAATCCTCAATGAAATATGGTTATAGATCGTGAAAATTGTCGATGGTGGAAATTTGCCCCTATTAATGAATCCATTCATGCCTCTTCTCTTTCCGGACAGCTTGTTGTCAAATGATATCCGTAGACTTTTATATCGGACTAATTTTCTAAACTTTTACTAATTTTGGGGATATGAGCCAAGATAGCCTGGCAATTACTCTGACTTGACAGAGCGTAAAAAGAAACGGCGCCCTTTTCCGGCCCATCGATATTCCACTACAGGGCGGCATTGGCGTTGAGCCGCGAGCTGGGCGATGCACCGGCCGAGCTGCGTGCCCTGCTGGGGGTTGGTAAGCGGGACAGTGGCGCGCACACTTACCTTACAGATGCTCTGGCGCTGGCGCGCTCGT
Source organism: uncultured Chloroflexia bacterium (assembly GCA_963774265.1). Taxonomy (GTDB): domain Bacteria; phylum Chloroflexota; class Anaerolineae; order CG2-30-64-16; family CG2-30-64-16; genus JALOOB01. The sequence continues at coordinate 9,934 of CAVZDU010000005.1, forward strand.
TGGGTGACCGTCCGGGCGAGGCTGAGGCCGCGCTTGGACTGGTTGCAGCCGCGAGCAGTGAAGAGGAACGCGGCTCGGCGCTCAGGTCCATGCCCCTCGCCCTGGTCGTCAGCCGAGAACGCGGCGACAGTCGCGGCGAACTGGTTGCCCTGATGGCGATGGCAGAGGAACAGGCCGCTGCCGGCGATGCACCGGGGGCGATTGCAGATTATCGCAGTGCGCTGGCCCTGGCGAACAAACTCACCGATCGAATGGCAGAGGTGCGAATCCGAGCGGGGCTTGCCGCGCTATACGTGTCCATCGGCGATATCTCCAATGCGATCGAGCAGGACCGCTGGGCGCTTGTTCTGGCGCGGCAGTTTGGCGACCGGTCTCAGGAGCTGGCGCTCCTCCGCCGACTGGGCGATGCGGAAGCCGGACTGGACGAGAACACCGAGGCCGCGCGCCACTACGACCAGGCCTTGTCGCTCGCGCGTGAGTTGAGCGACGAACAGAGTGAGATGGCCGTGCTGCTCGGCCTTGCGCCGGTGGTCACGCGCCTGGGCCAGCCGCGTCGCGCCGCCGATTGCTACCGCAATGCGTTGACGCTCAGCCGCGCTACCCATGATCCGGCCGTTGAGGTGAAGATCCTTCTGGCGCAAGGCGATGCGTGGCTGGCCGCGGGTGAGGCGAACGCCGCGATCGAGGGCTACCGCGCGGCCCTGCAGGTCCAGCGCGAAATGGGCGACGGTGCAGGCGAGGCGAACGTCCTGCGCCTGCTTGCCGCGGCTTGCGCCTCATCCGGCAAGGGTGAGGAAGCCGCGGCAAGCTACGAAGCCGCCGCCTCGCTCCTGAAGACGCTCGGCGATGATGTGGCCAGGATGGATGTCCTGCAGCGGCTGGGAGATGTTTACGCCGGACTGTCGCAGGTCCAGGACGCCATCCACTGCTACAACGAGGCGTTAGCAGCAGCCGTGGCCCAGGGTGACCCCGCGACCGAAGCCGATGTTGCGGGCAAGCTCGGGATGGTCTACGCAAGCGCCGGCGACGCGCAGCAGGCAATCGCCTTCGGTGAACGTGCGATGGTGGCTGCACGCTCGGCCGTTTCGTGGCCGAACCGGGCGCCGGTGCTGCGCACCTTGGGCGATGCTTATACCGACTCAGGCGACCATGCCCAGGCGATGGTGTGCTACCGCCAGGCGCTGTTCCTGAGCCGGGCGGTGGGCGACCGGCGCACGGAAGCGGGGCTACTCAACAGCCTGGGCAACGCCTCCGCGCATCTCGGCATGCCCAAGGATGCCATCGACTTCTATCACAAGGCGCTTGCCGCCAGCCGGGAGACCCGCGATCGACCGCTGGAGGGCAACGTGCTCGACGACCTCGGCAACGCGTACGCCGACGTCAACAACATGCAGGCTGCGACCGAGAACTACCGCCAGGCGCTGGCCATCAGCCGCGCGCTGGGCGAACGCCGCAAAGAGGCAAATCGCCTTGCCAATCTTGGCCTGGCCCTGATGGAGCTGGAGGACACCCGCCGCACGATCGACCACTACAGCCAGGCCGTCGAGATCTTTGGTGAGCTGGGCGACCACGCCAGCCGTGCGCGGCATTCCTGGATGCTCGGCATGTTGCTGCAGCGCACCGGCCAGCTCGCCCGCGCCGCAGAAGTCATGCAGGTCGCGGTGGAATACGAGCAGGATACCGGTGCGCCTGATGCGGAAGAGCACGCCGCCCAGGTGGAGCGGCTGCGCCTGACGGTGGCGTAAGTAGCGGATCCCTGACTGCGTCGCGCGTTCCAGCATCATCTGGATGCGCGGCGCCATCTTCGCTGGGTTCGGGTGTAGGCCCTCCAAAAGCAACAGGTTGTCGAAGAGCAATTCAATCGCGGGATCGATCAACGAAGCGGCCGGCTCGGTCGTAATCCGCGCAGCCAGGTTGCGCATCAGCGGATGCCGCCGGTTCAGCTCCATAATCTTGGGCGGCGCCTGATAATCCTGCTCGACCAGCCGCCGCACGCGCTGCATGTCGCGCTCGAACCCCGCATTGGTTGATACGAGTCGCGCCGGGCTGCCGGTGAGCAATTGCGACTCGCGGACCTCGGTCACCCGGTCGCCCAGCACCGTCTTGAAGCGCGCCACGACCTCCGCCCATTCGGCGTCGGCGACGGGTGCGGCTTCCTCCGTTTTTTCCTGCACCTCGCCCGGCAGCGCCAGGCCCGGATCGTCCACGTTTCGGAACACTTTGCCCTGGAACTCGTGAACGCTCTGCATCATGAACCCGTCGAAGGGATCGCTCAACAGCAGGACCTCGATGCCGCGCGCCTTGAAGGGGTCCAGGTGTGGGCTGGTCGCCACCGAGACGGGGTCACTGCCCAGCAGATAGTAAATGTCGGTCTGTCCCTCAACCATCCGGCCGATGGTCTCGTTGAGTGAAACGGCCTTCCCCTCGGAGCGCGTCGACACAAAGCGCAGCAGCCCGAGCAACTCTTCTCGGTCCGCCGCACCGGACGCTACGCCCTGCTTGATGAACACGCCCATCTCCTTCCAGAAGGTGGCGTACTCTTCGGGCTTCTCCTCCGCCAACTCGGCCAGCACCTTGAACGACACGGCCCGCCAGCACCTTCTGCATCGCGCGCAGCACCCGGTTGCTCTGCACCGTCTCGCGCGACACGTTCAGCGGGATGTCCTCCGAGTCGACCACGCCCTCGACGAAGCGCAGGTGCTCGGGCAGCAGCTCCTTGTTGAACTCCTGGATCAACACCTTCCGCGAATACAGACGCAGCCCATAGTCCGAACGCAGGCTCAAGGCTCCGCGGTCCATTCTGCGAGGCACGTACAGGACGCTGCGGATTTCCACCGGCGCGTCGGTGACGATGTGCGTGTGGAGCAGCGGCGGCTCAGGGTCGAGCGTCAGTTGGCGGTAGAACTCGTCGTACTCTTCCGGCTTGACCTCGCTCATCGGCTTGCGCCACAAAGCGGTCTGCCGGTTTGCGACTTCCCCTCTGACATACACGGGGAAGGAAACGTAGTCGGAATGTTTCTTGACGATGCTTTCCAGTCTCCAGGGGGCTGTAAACTCCTTCGCGTCCTCCTTTAACCTGACCAGGATCTCCGTGCCTCGCGATGCTTTCTCGGCCGGCGTCAGCGTGAAGCGGCTGTCTCCCGTTGACCTCCAGCTCCACGCCTCGGAGCCGGGCCGGCAAGACCGGGAAGTCACCACTACTTCGTCCGCAACCATAAACACAGAGTGGAACCCCACGCCAAACTGGCCGATGATGTCCACCGGCTTCTGACCCTCGCCGATCTTCTGCAGGAACACCATCGCGCCGGAGTGTGCGATGGTTCCCAGATTCTCGATCAGCTCTTCGCGCGTCATGCCGATGCCCGTGTCGGTGATCGTCAGCGTGCGCGCCTCCTCGTCCGACTCGATGCGGACTGCCAGCTCCACATCGGGATCCACGACGTCGCGGTTGGTCAGCAGCTCGAATTGGATCCGATGCAACGCATCCGATGCGTTGGAGATGAGTTCGCGCAGGAAAATCTCGCGTTCGGTGTACAGGGAGTGCGCCAGGATGTTGAGCAGTTGCTGAACTTCCGCGCGAAACTCCAGGGTTTCAGGGACCTGTGTTTGGGCCGCCTGGTTTTCATCTGTCATAACTTTGCCTCCTTGCTCGTGTTGCGCGAAGATAGGTTTACCCTACAGTGTTAGTTTGATGCAAATGCGACATTAGAGATGCGTTAGAAAACGGCGCACCGATGGGAGAGCGGATGTCAGAGCAATCTATCTTCACGCTGGCCGTGCATGCCGGCGAGCATTCGACCATCACCACGCCCTTGAGCGGCCCCGATGCCGGTCGCAGCTACAAGCCGGTCGTCACCCCGGTTCATCACAGCGTGGGATACACCTATGAGGACACGGAAGATTTGGATGCGGTGTTTGCGGGAGCATCAGAGAACCCCGTGTACACCCGCTACGGCAACCCGACCGTCAACGCGTTTGAGGCCGCGGTCGCCGCGTTGGAAGGCGGCGCGGCTGCGCTGGCGTATAGTTCCGGCATGGCCGCGCTGCATGGCGCGCTCCTGGCTGCGGGTGTGCGCGCGGGCGCAGCTGTCGTCGCCGCACACGACGTCTACGGGGCAACCTACACCCTGCTCAACCGGCTGCTCACCAGCCAGGGCGTGACCGTCCGTTTCGTCGATGTGGCCGACCTGCACGCGGTCTCCCTGGCCCTGCAGGAGCTGAAGCCCGTGACGCTTTTGGCAGAAACGGTCTCGAATCCCCTGCTCAAAGTGGCTGACTTGTCTGCGCTCGCGCAGCTCAGCCATGCGGCCGGCGCGGCGTTCATTGTAGACAACACGTTCGCATCGCCGGTGCTTTGTCGCCCGCTCTCATTGGGCGCGGATTACGTGGTTCACAGCGCCACCAAATACCTGGGTGGCCACGGCGATGTCCTCGGCGGCATCGTGGCAGTCGGCAGGCCCGAGATGCGGCGTTCGCTCAACGAGATCAACAAGCTGTTGGGCGCAAACCTGGCCCCCCAGGAAGCCTGGCTCGCCCACCGCGGCCTGAAGACCCTGCCTTTGCGCGTAGAGCGCCAGTGCCATAACGCGGCGATCGTCGCCCAATGGCTGAGCGGGCGGCCGGAGGTAGCGAGGGTCAATTACCCGGGCCTGCCATCACACGAGCAGCATGCTCTCGCATCCGCTTTTTGGCGGCGATCTTTTCGGCGCGATGATCAGCTTCGACGTGGCCGATGCCGGCCCGCTGGGGTGTTCCGCTTCATGGATGCTCTCCGCCTGATCCAACCGGCCACGACGCTTGGCGACGTCTACACGTTGATGCTGTATCCCGCCATGTCATCCCATCGGGCGCTCGATCCCGAAACCCGGCGCCGCATCGGCATTGGTGACGGCCTCGTGCGCCTCTCCGTTGGCGTCGAGGACCCTGGGGACATCATCGTCGATCTGGAGCAGGCCCTGCATACCGTTGCATAGATACAATGGTGCAGTCCTGCAGAGGAATTTGAAGGCAAGTTGTGCCCGAAACTATGCTTGCGGGGCGAAGTGAAACCCGACGGTATTGTTGTCTCGCCCAATTCACGGTATAATAATGCCCTGATCAGCCAAAGGATATCAATCGCCCGCACCGTGTGGGCGAGGAGTGACCCGGTGCTATGCGGATCCTGATTGTTGACGATGACCGCCCCAGCCTGAAGATGACTGCGTTCTTGCTGCGAGAGGAAGGATACACGGTATTTACTGCAGACAACGGGCAGGAAGCCTTGCGCCAAATCGACGAGAAGACCCCGGATCTGCTCATTCTGGACGTAATGATGCCCGGCATGGATGGGTGGGAAGTCACCCGCCATCTGCGGCGCACGACGACCCTCCCGATCCTGATCCTCTCCGCTAAGGGCGAAACCAGCGACCGGGTATTCGGCCTGGACCTGGGCGCCGATGATTATCTGGCCAAGCCATTCGAGCCGTCGGAGCTGCTTGCGCGCGTGCGCGCAGTCCTGCGTCGCGCGGAGGCCTTCACTTTCGGTGAGCCACCAACGCAGCTCTCAGTTGAGGGATTCCGCCTGGATCCGTTGAATAGCACCGTGACCACGCCCGGCGGCCGCACACTGGAGCTGACACCCATCGAGTTCCGTCTGCTGCACTACCTGATGCGCAATAATGGCCGGGTGCTGACGCACGAGCAACTGCTCAGCACGGTTTGGGGATATGACAACGAGGGGTATTCCAATCAGGTGGCCGTGTATGTGCGACGGCTGCGCTCCAAGCTGGAGCCCAACCCAGACGATCCCCACCACATCGTGACCGTGCGCGGCCTGGGCTACAAATTCGAAGTCGGTGGTTGATGGCGCGCCGGCGCTCATAATCCGGCGCTGGTATCTCCGGAGGTAATAGTAAGCATGTTCCCCGTTTCAAAAGCTGTTTTTTCTGCGTGTGACGGCGCGCACGAGGTGCGCAGCGATGATGGCTGCACGCCGGTCACCGCGCTATGCTCGTTCTACGGCCCTCCCCGGTTGGCCGTCTGGACCATCCCCTTGCTTGCCCTGGTGCTGTGCCTGGCCTTGCCGGGTGCCGGTTGGGCGGCAATGCCGATCGACGAGCCCCCGGTGGGATCGCAAAGCGCGCCGCGTGCCATCCAGGCAGTGACGTGGAGCGGTTTCACGCCGACAGGTTGGGTGGCGGCGCCCTTTATGAGTACGATCACGGCAAGCTCGCCCGCTGGGCTCGAATCCGGCGATGCCTATCAGGTGAGCCAGGACGGCGGCGCCACCTGGTCGGTGTGGTCGACCAGCGGACTCAGCACGAGCATTCCCGTCTCTTCCACGCACAACATTTCGGTGACCGGCCTGACTTTTCCAGATTCCGCAACCCAGAATCTGATTCGTTTTCGCACCTATGAAACCGGCAATATCGAGGCTCTCAGTCCCAGCTACATCGTGAAAGTGGATACGACACTGCCCGCGAGCACGGCAACCTGGACTCCACCGCTACCGGCCTCCGGCTGGTACACGACAAGCGTCACCTTCAGCTTTGCAGCCACCGACTTGCCTGAGGACCTGAGCTTTCCGCCACTCGTCTACACATCGCTCAACGGAGGCGTCTGGAAGCCCTTTACCCAGCTGGTCGTGGCAACTGAAGGCTCACAAAGCCTGCGATACCAGGCCCGCGACAAGGCCGGCAACATGGAGTCTATCACGACGATCGCCTTCGGCATCGACAAGACCCCCCCAACGGTCTCCCTGGCTGCGGACCGTTTGCCAAACGCCAGTGGCTGGTATACGGCCAGCGTCACCCACACACTGAGCCTGTCGGACTCTGTGTCCGGCGAGCCGGTGGGCTACTACCGCTTGAATGACGGTGACTGGCAGACGGGAACAGGCTTCACGCTGGCGACCGATGGGAACTATCAGGTCGAAGCCTATGGACAGGATAAAGCGGGCAACCGCTCCGCAATTGTCACTAAAGCAGTGCATGTCGACGCCACTGCGCCAGTGACCGCTTGGGCGATTGATGGAACGCTCGGCGACAATGACTGGTACGTCTCTGACGTGACCGTCCGGTTGCTGCCCGCGGATAACGTCTCGGGCGTGGCCCAGACGCAGTATCGGATCAACGAGACCGGCTGGAAGACGGGCCTGCAGTTTTTGATGGCAGATGACGGCATCTACAATGTGTCCTACGCCTCCGTGGACACAGCAGGCAATGCCGAGCTGCCTGTCACCCGGCAGGTCAAGATCGACACCACCGCGCCGGGTGCTCCGACCGCGATCCAGGCCTCGCCGGCCGTCTGGACTCGCACCAATGCCTTTGATGTGACCTGGACCCCACCAGGTGACCTGAGCGGTGTTGCCGGCGCATATTACAAGCTTGGCGCCGCGCCCACCGGGCCTCGCGATGGCGTCTTCATCTCAGGGACCGCCGGGATCGAGAATCTCGCCGTACCGGCTGAAGGCGTCTACCGGTTGTATCTGTGGTCCCGCGATAAGGCCGGCAACGTCGATCACACCACCGCTTCTGCTCAAGGCCCGCTCCTGCGGTACGATGCAACCGCGCCGACCACCGTCATCCAGGTGGATGGCAATGTGGGCTCGAACGGTTGGTATCGTTCACCTGTGGATGTCACACTGTCTGCGGCAGATAGTGCATCGGGTATCTCGGCGCTGCGCTACCGCGTCAACGGGGGTGAGTGGCAATTGACTTCGAATGCCACGGTCAGCCTCGCGTTTTCGGAGGCCGGCAATCACCTTGTAGAGTGTTACGCCCAGGACGTGGCAGGCAACGTGGAGGCGGTGAAGACGAGCGCTTTGAACCTGGACTTCACCGCACCTGTGCCCCTTCGGGTGAACGTGCTGCCCGAGCTCGGGAGCGCCATCAACAGTTTCCGGCTGGAATGGCCCCCGGTTGAGGATCTCTCCGGGGTCGCGGGCGCTTACGTGCGATTTGGCTCGCCGCCATCCGGCCCGACCGATGGAACCTACTACGCGGGCGTCGATGCGGTGGAAGGCGTGGAGGTCCCGGGTGAGGGCCGGCACACAGCTTACGTCTGGTTGGTTGATGCTGCGGGCAACCTGGACCCCCTGAGGGCAGTTGTCTTGCGCGATGCACTGCGTTACGATACCCATCCCCCCGCCACCGTGGTCACGCCTACCGCTGCTTTAGGGCTGAACGGCTGGTATGTGGAACCGGTGACGTTTGCCATGTTTGCCACCGACGCGACGTCCGGTGTGCGGGAAGTCCTTCACGAAGTTGACGATGGAGGTTGGGTTTCGAGCGGGACGTTCATCTACGGCGAGGATGGTTACCACACGATCAGCATCAAGGCGATCGACAACGCCGGCAACGAGGAAATCCCCCGCGGTTACCCTGTGGCAATCGATCACACGCCGCCGCAGGCGTTCTTCACAGGGCCTGGCAGCACCCAATCTGACACGAGTTTCGAAGTCACCTGGTCCGGCGCGGATAGTGCGAACGGCTCAGGGCTCGCGAGCTACGACGTTGAGGTGCGCGACGGCTATGATGCCGGCTGGGAGGCGTGGCTGCAGGAGACACAGCTGACATCCACCCAGTTCAATGGGCAGCGGGGCCACACCCATTTCTTCCGGGTCTTTGCCCGGGATCGTGCTGGCAACCGGCAGTTGGTGGGAGGAACCACGCGTGTCCTGGTCCAGCCTGTTCTGAACGGCGGATTCGACAATGTTTTCGGGGATTGGACCACGGGCGGCCAGCTGCCAGAGGCCGTCGGGTGGACCCCTGGTCCTGATGGTGAGCCAATCCAGGCCGCGCACCTTGGCTCAGAAGACTACTACGGTCCACAGTTCGAGGATCCTGGCTCGATACCGCAGGACAGCTCGACGATCAGCCAGGTGATCACCATTCCTCCGCGCAGCCAGGTGCAGTGGCCTGCTTTGACTTTCTGGTACAGGGTCCAGACGTATGATGTCATGTACAGCCAGACACGTCAAAGGGACGGCGATACATTTGACGTGAAACTGTGCGCGGTTGGCACGCTCTGCACGGGCCCGTACGCTGGCAAGGAGACGAAGCTGCTGCTGCGCGACGGCAACCCGATGAACGGCTCCGTGTGGTGGGATTTGTACAAGGGCGCTCCACCCCTGTACGACACGGGATGGAAGGCCGCGCAGATCGATCTCAGGCAGTATGCGGGCCAGACGCTGCAGTTCGTGTTTGCCAACGAGAACCGCATCGACAATAAGTACAACACCTGGAGCTACGTCGCCGAAATTCGGATCGTCGATCTCCGGCGCACCTTCGCGCCTCTTATCTCTGTGCCAGGTGTTCGCGCCGCCGCGGCGGCCATTGAGCCGCCTCAAGAGGCCGGGCCCCTGACCGTCGAGAGCGAAGAATCGGTCCGGTGAAGCAGGGTGTCCTTCCAGGAGTTGGAGTGTTGGACAATCAAGTGATGGGACCCGCGGGGCAGGACGCAAAAGAAACGCAGGTTCCCGGGCTTTCCGGGGCAGGCGCGGCGAACGGCAGTGCGCCTGCTCGCCCGCGTGACGGCAGCATCAACGCCGTCCGCGGCCCACGCGCCGCCACCTTGCCGCCGCCTAATCCCGTCGAAGCGTGGTATTACGAAGGCATGGCCGCGTACCAGCATCGTCATTGGGACGAGGCTCTTGAATGCTTCACGCGGCTCAAAGAACTCCAACCTACGCGCCCGGGCCTGGACGCGCTTCTTGACGAGGTCAGCTGGTTCCTGCAGCTCCAGGCCGCGGCGCCGGCGTTCGATGGACAGGAGATGCCTGCCCCCGGCCGCAGCGTGAGAAGCTGGTGGCGCAGGCTGGCGCCCTTGCGTATAGCGCTGCTGGTCATCCTGGCGGTGTTCGGTGTTGCCAGCCTGTTGTTCGTCGCGTTTGAGGGCCGGCTTCCCTGGCAGAACGAGGCCAACAAGCAGGAGATCGAAACACTATTCGTCCAGGCGGAGGAGCGCAAGGCCGCTGGCGATTTCGACGGCTCGGAGATGGTGTTCGAGAAGATACTGCTCCTCTCGCCCGATTCGGCCCAGGCGAAGCATGGGATCGAGGATGTGCAGCGCGAACGGGAGCTGGCACAGCGGTACGCGGCGGCCAGCGCAGCCATTGCGGAAGAGTCCTGGGAACGCGCCAGGATCGAGCTGGAGGAGATCCTGGACACAGATCCCGGTTACAAAGACGCACGTTCGCTGGCCGGCTTTGTCGCGCAGCGCCAGACACTGGACGGGCTCTATGAGGACGGCAACCGGCTGTATGGCGAGAGCAAGTGGGAGGAAGCCCTCGCGAAATTTGAGAAGATGCGCGAGATAGATGCCCGTTATCTCGAAGAGACTGTCTCTGACCGCCTGATCGCCTGCTATATCTTGGCCGGCCAGGACCTGATCGCCACGCGCGGCACGGACCTGGGCGCGGTGGAGCGGGCCGCGGGCTACTTCGACCGGGCCCTTGACCTGCAACCGGGCCATCTCGTGGCCTTCGACATGAGCCAGCGCAGCACGCTCTACCTGGCCGCCATGCGGGCCGCGGCCGGTGGTGAGGTGGAGCGTGCGCAGTCTCAGTTGAGCCTGTTGTTGACTCTGGATCGTTCCTATGCGGGCGGGGAGGCGATGCGCCTGCTGTACAAGCTGTCGGTATCCCAGGGCCAGAAGGCGCTCGCGGGCGGCAATATTCCGGCCGCGCTGGCAATTTTCGAACAGGCGCAGGGCCTGCCGGTGAAAGACACCAGTGCTGCGCGAAACGGTTACCAGCTTGCGAGTGTCGCCGCGGCCACGCCTACCGCCACCGCGGCGTTATCGCAGACGGTGGAGCCATCGCCGACGCCCGAGCCGGCGAGCCTTCCCGCCGTCGTCCCCGCGACGCCCCGGCCACCTGCCGCCGTGCGCGCCAGGCCGACCAATACACCTGTCCTGGTAAAATGCATTCACGGACGGTTGTACGATGCGGCCGGCGCCGTGTCGCTTCGGGAGTGGACCGTCACGCTGGCCCGTGCGACGGGCGCCGCGACCACAACCATCTCCGACGGTGCGGGGCAGTACCGGTTCGACAACCTTGCGCCCGGCGTGTACAAGGTCTGGGTCACCCTCCCCCCAGGCTGGCGCGCCCTCAGCCCGCAGCCGGCCTCGATCGAAGTGGCGCCGGCCGCGGCGTGTGTATCTGCAGATTTCTGGAGCGTGAGGGAACGAGAGGACCGCGCGGCTCTGCCCACGCCCCCGCGATGATGTCCCGATGAGCAGCCTACCTGGAGAGACGCCCTTGTTTCATCGTTTCCACCGGCTCAACCGGTGGTTCGGGCTGTTCTTTGCGTCGGTGCTGTTCCTGTCGCCGCTGCTGGCCCTGCCGCTTCTCGGTGCGGTGGACGCGAGCGCGTGGCAGCCGGTCGGGCTGCGCGGAGAGACCGTGCTGAGCCTGTCCGCGGCGGCCGGTCGGGATGGGACCATCCTGTACGCCGGGACGCCTGCGGGATTGTGGCGGAATGATGGCGGCGCCTGGCAGCGCATCGATACGGGCCTGCCCCATTCGCCCCTCGGCGCGCCGGATGTCGCCGCGTGGTGCACCGTGCCCGGTCATCCGCTCGGGATGTATGCCCTGGCCGGTCCGCAAGATGCGCGGCAGTTGTATCGCACGGACGATGGCGGCGCATCCTGGCGGGCCATCGGTCCCGCGCCCGGCCAGTCGCAGTCGCCCGCCATGATCGTCCTGTCCGGCCCCCAAAGTTCGGCGGATACGATCCTGATCGCAACCTCGACGCGCGTGCAGCGCAGCACGAACGGCGGCGAGACATGGGCGCCGGGCGGCGAGTGGCCCGAGGCTGTGGCGGAATCCGACGACCCCGTGGCCGTACTGCTGGCGGGGGCCGCTGTACCCAACCGGCTGGTGGCGCTTGCCCGTTCGGGCCGGGTGTGGGCCAGCGGTAACGGCGGTCTCTCCTGGCACGAGTCCGGTTTGCAGAGAGACGCCCGGGCAGTGGCTCTCGAACCGCGTGCTGGGTTGCACATCTGGGCCGCCGGCGATGCAGGCGCCGCCGCCAGCGCGGATGGCGGCGGGAGCTGGTCCGAGCTGCCCCTTCCGGGTGAGCCGGGCGGATGGTCGGGAAGCACTAGAGGTCATATCGTGGCGCTGCAAGTCGATCCGAGGGTGTCTGAGATGCTCTATGCCGCGGTGCGCGGCGGCGCGATCTATCGCAGCGACCGCGGTGGGCAAGATTGGCAGCTCCTCCATGCACCCGGCACAACAGAGATCACCGCCCTGGTCCTGGAGCCGGAGGGGCGCAGCATCCTGTACGCCGCGACGGGTGATGGCGTCTGGGCCCGCCGCGTCGCCGCGCTGGAACCCACGCCGACGCCAACGTACACGGAGACACCCACGCCTACCCACACACCGACTGCCACCGCCACGGTCCGGCCGACGCTGACGCCCACCGCGACCCGAACCCCGACCTTGACCAGCACGCCCACCCCAACGCCGACGAGCACAGCCACGCCGCCGCCGACCGCGACGCCGTCGGCCACCGCCGCGACCTACCCGCCGGCCGACGCTGACGCCCACCGCCACGCTCACGCCGACGACTGCACCGGCATGGGCGCCGCCGCCCACGCCTGGCGGAGACCCAGGTGGACCGGGCGTGGTGCCGACGGACGCGCCGCCGCCTCCGCCGCCACCGGAACGATGATGGACACGAGCGTTTCCCCCTCTGATGGTTCCGGCGCTGCGGGGCGCCTGCGCCCACTGTCCCTGGCGCGCATCCAGCGCCAGGTGGATGTGCCCACGCGCTGGACGCTGCTGATCTTCGGCATCTGGGTGCTTTACCGTACCGCGCGACGCAGGCCTGCAAGGCCCGTGGCCATGGCTGGCAGGGGCCTACGGGCTGCTTGCGCTGGGCACGACCGTGTTCTGGCTCCGCCGGGTCGAGGATGCCGCACACAGCCAGCCAGCGGTGGCCGTTGCCTATGGATCCTATCTCGCCGATGCCATTTTTGTCTGCGCCCTGATCTGGCGCGACGGCGGGCTCAGCAGCCCCCTTTACATCCTGCTCGTTCTGCTGGCCGTCAAGGCGCTCGGCGCAAGTCCCCTGCTGCCCTCGTTGGTATGGCTATCATTTGCGTTCGGCCCCCTCTACGTCGTGGCGCTCTGGCTGGCTTCGGGGAGCCTGGGCTTTCTCAATGACAGCGGCTTTCTCGGCCGCTACATCCCGTTTTGGATCTGGCTGATCGGCGTCGTCCTCATCGGGCATGAGCTGGCCCGGCGCACACGGCAAGTGTACAGCCTGGATGTGGCCCTGGCCCAGCAACAGGCCGTCCTGGCGCAGAAGAGCGAAGTGCTCCAACGCACCGCCACCGACCTGGGCGACAGGCTCCTGGAGTTGCGGTCCTTGCAGGAAGTGGCGAAGGCGTTGGCGACCACCCTGAGAACCGAAGAGACGCTCCAACTGGTGGTCGCGACATTGGCTCAGGTGACTGGCAGCAGCCATTGCGCCGTGGCCTTGATCGACCGCGATAGCGCAGCCGCCGCACGCGAGGGCGCCGCACTCGAAGGTGCATTGATTAGCGACGACCTGCCGGAGCCTGTCGCTTTCCGTGTACTGCTCGCCGAAGAACCGGTGACGTTGGCAGCGTGCGAGAGCAGCCAACCATTGCGTGCACCGTCCGGAAGTGGTGGCAATCTCGGTGCACAACTGGGCGGCCACCCGTATTTCGTCACCGCGCTGGTCTCGCGCGGCCATGCCATCGGCGCATTGTACGTTGCTGAGCATGGCAGCGCGGCCGGCCGTCCGGATATGTCGCCCTCGCTGAACACATCCAAGGAGCTGCTCACCAGCTTTGCCTACTTCGCCGCAACCGCCACGGAGAACGCCCGCCTGTACCAGGATGCGTACGAGAAGCGCCGCGAGCTGGAGGCCGTGCTTGCCGGCATCGGCGACGGCGTGGTCGTGGTAGATACGGACCTCTCGTTGCTTCTGATGAATCCGGTGGCGCGCGATATCCTCGGCCTTGAATCGGAGCCGCCGGGCGGCGTGCCTTTGCGGCCCTACCTCGCCGCACCTGCGTTTGCGGACCTTCTCAGGGAGACATTGGCGAGCGTGCAAGAGCAAATTCGCGAGCTGGACTTGCCCGCGGTGCGCCGCCTGCCCGCCGGCGCTTACGAACGGACTGACGGCGAGCTTCGCACCTATGGCGCGTTGGCATCGCCCATCCTGGACGCCGACGCGGAAGTCAGCGGTGTTGTGGCCGTGTTGCGCGACATCACCGCACAAAAGGAAGTGGAGCGCATGAAGTCCAACTTCCTTTCCGTAGTGAGCCACGAGCTGCGTACTCCGCTGCATTCCATCAAGGGCTTCGTCGAGATCATCCTGATGGGCAAAACCGGCCCGATGACGGAGTTGCAGGAGGATTTTCTCAAGACGGTGAGCACACAGACGACCGCGCTCCAACGGATGATCGACGACCTGTTGGAGTTTTCACGCATGGGAGCGGGGCGCATCAAGCTGAACCTGGAGGAGGTTTCGCTCCCCGCCATCGCGCAGGGCGTGGGGATGAAGCTCGCACCGTTGGCCGAGGAGGGGAAGCTGGCGCTCTACCTGAACTTCCCCCATGATCTGCCCGCGATTCAGGGTGACAGAGCACGGCTGGAACAGGTGCTTACGAACCTGGTGGAAAATGCCATCAAATTCACGCCCCCACACGGCGAAATCGCGATCAGCGCCCTGCGGTATGGAGACCACGTGCGATTGACTGTCCAGGACACGGGCATCGGCATCCCGCCGGATGAGCAGGAGAAGATCTTCGACCAGTTCTACCAGGTGGATCGCGGTGAGAAGCGCGCCTACCGGGGAACGGGCCTGGGGCTGAGCATTTCGCGGCATATCGTCGAGCGTCACGACGGTTCCATTTGGGTTGAAAGCGATGGCATCTCCGGTCGCGGCAGCTCCTTCCATGTCGAGCTGCCCATTGATCTGCGGCCTGCCGAGGCGCCCACGATCGACTTCATGACGCCCCACCACCCGCCTTCGTTGCCTCTCGACGATGCAGGCCAGAGCGCGATGCAGGGTGCGTGAGTCAAGACCCTGCCCATCTCAACCATCAAATTCGGTATTGGGGGAACGAGTGCGTGTCTGAAAAGCTGAAGGTCGTGGTGGTCATGCCCGCGTACAACGCGGCCCGCACGCTAGAGCGAACCTACAACGATATCCCGCCGAATACCGTGGATAAGGTCATCCTCGTCGATGACGTCAGTAAGGATGAGACCGTCGATATCGCGCGGCAGCTTGGGCTTCAGGTGATCATCCATATTCAGAACCGCGGGTACGGCGGCAACCAGAAGACCTGCTACGTGGAAGCGTTACGCGAGGGCGCGGACATCGTCGTGATGCTGCACCCCGACTACCAGTACGACTCCACGCGCATCCCCGCACTGATCGCACCGATCGAACGGGGCGAGGTCGACATGATGATCGGCTCGCGACTCCTGGGCGGCGACACGCTTGCAGGTGGCATGCCCATCTGGAAGTACATCTCCAACCGGTTCCTCACGACCGTCGAGAACGTGACCCTGGGCCAGCGCCTGTCCGAGATGCACAGCGGTTTTCGCGCTTACAGCCGCCGGATGCTGGAGACGATCCCCTTCCTGCTCAATTCGGACGATTTCGTTTTTGATACGGAGGTCATCGCCCAGGCGGTCGCGTTCGGATTCAAGATCGGCGAGGTTGGGGTGCCGACGCGGTACTTTGCCGAGGCATCCTCCGTCGATTTCCGCCGCAGTGTAACGTACGGCCTGAGCACGCTGGGTGTGATGTGGCGCTTCTTCTTACACCGGGCGGGGTTACGGCGCCACCGGCAGTTCCAGGTCCGGCTGGGAGATATCATTTCGCGCTATCATGCCGGTGAGGTGCTGCGCTCCGCTCCTTCGACTCCGCTTCCTTTCCGCTCCACTCAGGATGCGTATGACTCCGCCAAGCGTGAGCGAGGCGGCCCGGCATGACGGAGCGGAGGCCTGCCCGCGGCCGCCGGCCCTTGCGATGGGCGTTGGGCCTCGCGGTCAGCGCATTTTCCGTTTGGCTCCTCCTGCGCCAGGTTGATTTGCGACAGGTCGGCGCGGCATTATCCCAGGCCCGCGTCCCGTTGCTTGCGGTGGCCGTGGTCTTGTACTTCGTCAGCCTGTCGCTGCGCGCATGGCGTTGGGCGATCCTACTCCGGCCCATCAAACATCTCAGTTGGCGCCAGATTTGGCCTGTCACCGCCCTCGGCTACGCCGGCAACCTGGTGCTGCCCGCCCGGTTGGGTGAGCTGCTCCGCGCGGCGGCCTTGCGCTCGCGCGGTGTGCCGATGAGTGCTGGATTGGCCACGATTGCCGCCGAACGCATGATGGACGGGTTGGCCACGGTTGGGCTGATTCTGCTCACAAGCCACCTCTTGCCCGCGACCGCGCCCACCTGGCTGGTCACCGCGAGCCGGGTGGCGGGCGTCGTTTTCGGCGCCGGCATCCTCGGGCTCTGGCTCATGCTGATCGCCCGGCCCTGGGTGTCAACGCTTCTCGATCGCGTGGTCGCGCGCTTCCCGCTGCTCGCCCCCCTGTCGGCCTGGATTTTGCGCTTCCTCGATGGCCTTGCTGCGCTGCGTTCACCGGCGCTGCTGGCGCAGGTGGCCCTCGTCACTGCGTTGGCCTGGGCCGCGAGCGTGATTGAGTATTGGCTGGCCATGGCTGCGATGGGCGCAGCGCTCAGCCCGGCCGGCGCTGCGTTCTGCGTCAGCGCCATCGGGCTCAGCAGCGCCATCCCCGCGGCGCCTGGCTACATTGGCACGCAGGAGCTGGCCGGCGTGACCGTGTTGGGGCTGTGGCATGTGCCGCCTGAGGCTGCGCTGGCCGCGAGCCTGGCGTTTCACGCCATCGAGATCGTGCCGGTTGGCCTCGTCGGCCTCCTCGTGGCCTGGCGTGAGGGCCTTTTGGTGTATCTGAAAGAAAATTAATCTTTCTCGTCATAGATTTCATAGCGGCTTCATTTGGACACGTTACGATAAGCACAACTTGCCGAACTTGAAGGTGCAGATCCAACACTGCTTTTCCCGGACCCCACGACAGCTTGACAATTTACGGAACAAGCAATAGGATGGGCATTGTCCGAAAAAGCGCAATCTTTGTCACTTCTGTTCCTTCCTGCTACTTTGTGAGTTGAAGCCATCAAACGATCGGGGCGGCTCTCGCAAGTGCACAATTCGGACGATCGAATTCTCCAGGACTTGTGAACACCAGGAACCACCGAAAGGGGGTGATCCAGCGGCACGCAGAAGTCGACCATCTGCATTTTTGTGGCTCCCAACCCGGGCTCTCCGCAAGCCACGATGGGACCCATCGCAAAGTTCTTACATCCATATCAGAACCTGAGGAGGACGAAATGTTTAACGGACGCAAGAGCCTCATGATCGCCTTGAGCGTGGTCATGATGCTGGCGATGGTGGTGCCGGCCGCAATGGCCGCGCCAGAAGTGTTGCATGGGATCTCGGTCGTCTCCCCGACCACCGGCAAGCCGGCCTATATCGGCGCAGGCGCGAGTGGCACCCTGTACGTCGAGTTCGACGTCACCATCGGCCTTTATCAGGTGGACGATGTTTGGGTGAAGGCCGAGCTTATCGACAAGTCCAAGGACGTGAAGGCGTGGGACTATTCTTCGAACAACGTGCTCGCGAACCAACTGCTGAACGATGGCGTAGTCAAGTACAGGAAGGCGGCAGCCGCCCCTGACACCGGCCTGACCCCGCTCACGTTCGACAAGGCGGTTCTGGCGGGTTTGAACGAAGGCTGGTACGACTTGAAGGTCTGCGCGATGGAGGCCGATATCTGGCCCGAGACTTGGCTGTGGTGCGACACCGAGGAGAACGCGTTTCTCGTCGATACGCACGCACCCGGGGCCTGGCTGGACAAGCCGGGCGTCGTCTGGCCGCCCACGGGTAATCCTGCAAAGGGCGTCTGGCTGACGGACCAGGAATACCTGGTCGGCGGCGGCCAGGACGTTTGGGGCCTCAAGGGGGCCGAGTTCCAGTACTGCGCCATCACCAACTTCATCACCTTCCAGGATGATCTTGGGAAGTGGGATTGGAAGTGCGGTGCCAATGACGCGAGCTGGATCAAGGTTTCCGACGGCGCGGTGAGCGGCGTCATCAACGAGTACGGCGGGACCGAGTACACGGGGAACTTTGACACGACCATGGTTCCGGATGATGAGGGCGTGGTCCGCATCTGCGTGTGGGATCTGGCCGGCAACAAGAGCTGTGATTACAGCGTGGTCTGGATCGACAACGAATTCAGCATCAATCTCCGGCCCGGCTGGAACCTGATCTCCACGCCGACCGCGCTGTACGATGACGACATCGAGGATGTCCTGCATCACCTGCTCGTCCTGAACAAGGTGGGCGTGGTCTATTCCTACGACAAGTGCGGCGGCTGCGGCGGCTGGAAGATGTTCGATCCCGGGGCTGGCCCGGACTCTCTGACGACCATCGAGCCTGGCAAGGGCTACTGGATCTGGATGAACGGCGAAGCCACTGGGCAGCTCCCCTTGACCTTCTGGGGCACCTGGAAGCAGGTCGGCAACAACCTGCCGCAGTCGATCTCGGTGTTCAAGGGCTGGAACCTGCTTGGTTACGTGCAGTGGGGCCGGCCGACCGCGCCGTTCTTCGCACCCAGCCTGGCAGGCGACTACCTGGCCAACATCATGACCCCGATCCCCGGTGTGGGTGGGGGCGTGCAGGCGCTGGTGAAGTACAATGCCTTGACCGGGCTCTACGAGGCCGCGCAATACTGGGATCCCATGGAGCTGGGCAAGGGCTACTGGATGGCGACCGACACCGACGGGACGATCTACCCCGCGCAGTGGTAAGATCGGTTAGGTCCTCGACCGGTATCTAGCGCCGAGGTCTATGCTGGTGAACTGGCAGGAGCCTTCTGGCACCTGCCAGTTCTTGGTTACTGAAGGTCTCACCCTGGGGTGAAAAAGACTGGGCGAACGGGAAAGCCGGCCTGGTGGCGCTTTCCTCGCTGAAGGAGTCGAAAACTATGAGACATGCAGCTGGCAGACTCGCCGGGAAACTGGGCCTGGCCCTGATCGTGACCCTGCTCCTCTCGCTGTCGCTGGGTACGGTTGCCTTCGCACAACCGGCCACTCCCGATGCTCCGGACATTCCGGGCTTCCCGCACTTCTTCTGGGGGAAGGTTTTCACGGATAAGGGCATCCAGGTCTCGGAGGGCGCCGAGGTGCTTGCGCGGAGCACGCGGGCTGCTACAGGTGGTTGGACCGGCACGATGACCGGCGCCGTGGATGCGGACGGCAACTATGGCTATGGGGACACGGGCTTCTACGTTCCCGGATTGGATGGTGATCAGCCTGGAAGCGGCGCGGTATCGGGCGAGCCGATCGCGTTCTATGTGCTCGGCGTGCAGGCGCGGGTGCGTAACGTAGCGACAGGCGTCTGGTCATCTACGTACCCCTTCAGTCCGGGCGGGCACACCAATCTGGACCTCGAGGCAGCCATCAAGCAGACGATCACGGCCACGGCCGGCCCTAACGGCAGTATCTCGCCGTCGGGCGCGGTATCGGTGGATTATGGCTTCAACCAGAAGTTCACGTTCACACCAGCCGACAACTACCTGATCCTCGATGTCCTGGTGGATGGGGTGTCCAAACCCGCGGCGGTGACTGTGGGCGAGTACACATTCCAGAACGTGAGAGCGAACCACACCATCCACGTCACCTTCGTGCGCGCGAACTACTACTTCACGGTGAACGCGGGCGCGGGCTGCACCATCACGCCGCCTGGCCCGACTGTGACCGTGCCCTACAAGGGAAACATCACGTTCACGATCGTCGCCAACACCGGCTATGACCTGGTCGACGTGTTGAAGGACGGCGTGTCACAGGGCCCCGTAACCAGCGTGACGTTCTCCAACGTCGATGCGGATCATACCATTGCCGCGACCTGCGCACGGAAGCAGTTCACGATCACGCCCACCTGGGCCTCGGGCGGCTCCATCAACCCGGGAACGATCCAGACGGTGTTCTACGGCGACAGCCTCACCTTCAACATCGTGCCTGACACCGGCTTCCTGGTCGACAATGTGCTCGTGGATGGCGCCCCGCAGGGTGCGATCACGAGCTACACCTTCAGCAACGTGACTGCCAACCACACCATCTTTGCATCCTTCAAGGTGCAGACCTTCGTGATCACGGCGGTGGCCGGCGCCAACGGCGTCATCGCGCCCGCAGGCGCGGTGACGGTGAACTACGGCGGCAGCCAGACATTCACCATCACGCCCAACAGCGGCTACCGTGTGGCCGATGTGAAGGTGGATGGCGTCTCCGTCGGTGCGGTTTCGGTCTATCTCTTCAACAATGTGACGTCCAACCACACGATCGAGGCCACCTTCGCGAAGGCGGCGTACAAGCTGTTCCTTCCGATCATCATGAAGTAGACGGAAGACACGTTCTTCGCGCGGTTGAGCAGCGCCAGGCAGCGTTGCTGGAAGGCGGAAACCTGACCGCCTCGCTGATCACGACAGCCTCTCAACCGCGTACTACCACGTAGTTTCCGAAGCAGGGAGGCAGGACCTCCTTGCTTCGGAGCGTGTGACTCAGCAGGGACCCATGATAAGGCAACTAGCCAAACTGTTGATCCTGTTTCTTGTCGCTGCTTTGGCGGCGACCACGGTGTACGCTCAAGAACCCCCTCCTCCGCCCCAGGCCTACTATGGCACCGTATTGGTTTACGGCCGCCCCGCGCCTGTCGGCGCGCAGGTCGAGGCGCGTGTGGCGAGGGCGTAGTGATCGACATATCAGGCAACCCCCTGGCTGTGACCGTGACGGGGCAGTTCGGCGGTCCCGGGTGGGCCGACGGCAAGCTTTTCGTCCAGGGCAACATACAGGAGGGTGCGGCCATCGAGTTCTATGTCGATGGCGTGAAGGCCGAGTGCGCCGCTCCGGGCGGCTTGTGGGCAAGCAGCTATCCGTTTGCATCCGGGGTTGTCACCGAGCTCAACCTCAGAGTGGGCTACTACGCGTACCTCCCCTTGTTGATGCGTTAGGGGAGATTCGACGCGCCTAACCTCACATTCGATACCGGGGAAGCAAGGGTTTGATGAGTATTTGCAGACTAACCGAGTCCGTTAGAATGCGAGTTTTCACAAAACCCTTGCTTCAGATATAGTGTTCAAGTAGGGACTTATGAGCAGGCAATTGTTCTTATTGTTGATTCTGGTCTTGGTCGCCGTTTTCGGTGCGACCGCTACATACGCGCAAGGTCTTCCGCCTGTGTTTCAGTTCTTTTACGGCTCCGTAGAGATCAACGGCCAACCGGCGCCTGTGGATACAAGAGTTGAAGCCAGGGGCGCGGGCGTGATAACCCTGAGCGACAACCCCGAACTCAAAGACAACCCGGTGATCGCGAAGGTTGCAGGAGAGTACGGTGGGGGCACCGAGCCGAAGCTGTTGATCCAGGGTCAGATCGCAGATGGGACACCCATTGAGTTTTATGTCAATGGCGTCAAGGCTGAGTGCGCGACGCCTGATGGCGTATGGCAGAGCAGCTTCCCGTTCGCGTTCGAGAGGGTTACCCGACTGAACCTGAGAGTGGGCGCCCCGGTGCAGCCTGCCGAGACGTCCACCGCCACGCCCACGACCGGCGTCGTGGGTGCAGCCACCGCTAGCCCGACGATCAGGGCCCAGGTTGGCATCACTGACCCAACACCGACTCCAGGCCCCGCGCCTACGGCCACGCGGCTGACCACCGGACCCACCAACACGCCGGTCCAGGGGGCAACCGCTGTCCAGACCGCTGCACCCATCGCCACGGCCAGGCCGGGCTCTACAGCCACCACATTGCCGGGCGCGGTCGTGGCCACGCCGACCGGCCCCCCACCGCAGGCTGCCGGACCTGCAGTCTCCGGCACGCCGGAAACCGCGCCCGCGGCTGCCGTTTCTGCCGCACCCACGGAGGCGCAGGCCGCTGCAGTGGCGACCCCGCTGCCCACCCGGACGCCGGCCACGGTGGCAGGGGTCGTGACCTCGGAGCCGATTCTGAAGGAGGGAACGCCTCCCGCCCTGGGTGATGCTGCTCCGACCAACACCGGTGCCGGCCCCGGCCGGTCGGTTGCGCTGTGGGGCGGGCTGGGCGCGCTGCTGGTCGCTATAGCCGTGGGCGTGCTCATCAAAGTGCGCCACTGAGGGGTCTTCGACCCAAGGGCGAGACATGCGACCTACACATCATACCGCCCTCTCAGAGGCAAGGAGCAATCGAAATGACTCACTGGAAAAGATCGCCGAGGGCCGGCCTGGGGGTGCTGGCCTTGGCATTGGCGCTCGCAATGATTGCGCCAGGGACGCAGTATTCCCTGGCGGCGGGCACCACCATCTATGTCGATGCCGATGCAACCGGAACCCAAACCGGGATGTCGTGGGCGAATGCCTTCACTAACCTGCAAGATGGCCTGGATGCAGCCGCAACCTCACCCGCTGAGATCTGGGTGGCGGAGGGAACCTACAAGCCAACAACTACATACGGCGGCACGGGCGACCGCTACAAGTCTTTCCAGCTGCGGAACGGCGTGGCCCTCTACGGCGGGTTCGACCCGAGCGTGGGCCACGACACCTTCCCGGAACGCAACTGGGTGGCTCACCCCACCATCCTCAGCGGCGACCTGGGGACTCCCGCCGACAACGCTGATAACAGCTACCACGTCTTCTACCACCCGAGCGGCACGAATCTCGACAGCAGCGCCATCCTGGACGGCTTTACGATCACGGGCGGCAACGCAAACGGCAGCAGCGGCCCCGAGTCCTCGGGCGGTGGGATGTACAACACCGGCTCGCCGACGCTGACCCGCTGCATCTTCGTAGGCAACAACGCGGCAGCCAACGGCGGCGGGATTTACAACACCGGATCGCCGGTGCTGACTAACTGCGTTTTTGCCGGCAATTCAGCCGGCGCAAACGGGGACGGGGGCGGGATGTCCAACCACAATTCCGCCGTGCCTCGACTTATCAACTCCATTTTCACGGGCAACTCGGCCAGAGACGGCGGCGGGATGTACAACGCCGGCTCCGCGCCTCAATTGGTTGGCTGCACCTTCTGGGGCAACTCGACCCCTGGACTTGGCACTGGGGGGATGATCAACTACGCCTCCCGACTTACAACACTGACTAACTGCATCCTGTGGGGCAACAAGAATAGCCAGATCCTCTCCAGCCCCAAGTTGGCGGATGGAGCCGTTCGATACAGCGATATTCAGGGCGGGTACGCGTCTCCAGGGTTCAACATCAACCAGGATCCGTTGTTTGTGGATCCGGACGGTGCGGATGGTGTTCTCGGCACCGCAGACGATGATGTGCGGCTGGGTGCGGGCTCGCCGGCCATGAACGCGGGCAGCAACAGCTTGCTGCCCGCCGATACGACCGATCTGGACAGAGACGGCAACGCGACAGAAGCGATCCCCCTGGACCTGGACAGCTACCCGCGTGTCGTCAACGGTGCGGTCGATATGGGCGCTTACGAGCGCCAGAATCCGCCGCCCGCGCTGAACGTGGGTTCGTCGAATAGCGGAAACAACGTCCTCTTGACTTTCGCGCACGCGGGAGAAGGCGTCACCTATCAGGTCTGGCGCGGGGCACATCCTGATTTTGTCGTGTTGAGCGAGGGGACCAACCTGGGGAACGTCTGCAAGATCTCCGGCGCCTCCGTCACGTGCACACTCGTGGACGCCATCACCAACCCGCCAATCACCTCTTTCTACGTGGTGCGCGCGTCCTACGCGGCACAAGGCGGCGCGTTCTCGGATTCCGATCGCACCGGGGTGATCGGTTTTATCCTGGCGCCGGGCAGTAGTTAGCCTGGGTCGATCTGCCGTCGTGGGCCGGCGAAGAGGGCCGTCCACGACGGCATTCAGCATGTAGCCAGGAATTCCAATCGCGGGGAAGGTGCCGAACACCAAGTGGGATGCGGCCAAACGTGTCATGGCGATCCGTGCGGGTCGATCGGGCGGAAAACGAAGAGCGGACCTGCCACACTACCGGCAGATCCGCTCCCTACCTGGAGAGGCCGAGCTAGTCTCTCGGCCCCCGCAACTCAACGCCCCGGCACTGCCCGCGCCGCCTGGCGCAGCAGACCCGTCCCAGGCATCACGGCCTGAAGATCAGCGGCGCGAAGAGCTTCATCGAAACCACTGTGATCGTAAACTCCGTGCTGCCAATGCCCCCGTCACCGTCGCTGACGGTTACCTTCAGGACGTAGGTCCCCACCGCCAGCTTCGATCCCGGCAGGGTCGCCATCGTACAAGTGGTCTTGGCGCCACTCGGCGTGCAGGTGGGCAGGGGCGTTACCCCCAGCCCCGAAGGCAGCCCTGGCTGCGACGCGCCGCCATTCTTGGTCCAACTGGTCACCACGGAGAGCGGCATATCGACTGTCACATCCGTGGCCGACACCGTGACCACCGCGACCGCACCTGGATACTGCACCGTCTGCGTCGGTCGATCATTGGTCACGACTGGGGCCACGTTGGCGATGGTGATCGTGGCAGTTGCCGTATCACACCCACCCCGGTCGTCACACACCTGCAGCGTCACCGTCTGCGTGTCCGGCCCGTCGCGGATGAGCGCGGAGAAGACGGGGTTCTGGCCGGTCGTTTCGAAGGTGCCGTCGTTGTTCAGGTCCCAGACGTACGTCAACGGGTCCGCCTTCCGGGTCGGTGGCCGTGCCGGCCAGCGTGATCTGCTCGCCCTCGTTCACGACGTAGGGGCCGCCGGCGTCGGCCGTCGGCAATTCATTGGGGACGGTGATCTCGATGGCGGTCGAGCTCGACGCCGCCATCGTGATCGTCGAAGGAGATCGTCACGCGGTAGAGGCCGCGCCCCATCTGCGCCACGCCGCCCAGGAGCCAGGTGCACGTGGTCAACGGGTCGCCCGGAGTGCAGCTGCCCGCGGTCAGCGTCAGGCCGGCCGGCAGCCCGCTGTTGGCAGCGCCGCCATCTTTGGTCCACGTGGTCGAGACGCCGAAGGGTATATCGCCCGGCACATCGGCCGCGGAGATGGTGACCACCTGGAGCGCGGTGTAGCGCGGAACAAGCTGCGCCGGGCAGGTTGTTGGTCACCAGCGGCGCCACGTTGGTGATGGTGATCGTCGTCGTGTCTTCGTCACACTCGCCCAGGTCGTCACACACCTGCAGCACCACGACCCGCTCTGCAGGCCCATCGTCGCCGTAGAAGGTCACGTTCTGGCCGGCCGTCTCGAAGCTGCCGTTGTTGTCGAGGTCCCAGAAGTAGGTCAGCGTGTCGCCGTCCGGGTCGGTGCCCGTGCCGGTCAAGGTAATCTGATGGCCCTCGGCCACCGTGTAGGGGCCGCCGGCCTCAGCCGTGGGCGGGTAGTTCGGGTCGATGAACACGACCGTGATCGTGATGTCTGTGTACCCGACACCCTCCTGGGGGTCGGTGACCGTGACGCGCACGATGTACGTGCCCGGCGGCGACCGCCATCGTGCCGGACAGCATCCAGGTGCAGGTGGTCTCACCGCCGCTCGGCGTACAGCCGCTGGGCGCCAGGGCCAGCTCCGGTGGCAGCCCAACCTGCAGCGGCCCGCCGTTCGCCGACCAGGCGGTCGTGACGAAAGCGTGTTCCATGTCGGCCGTGACATCGGTGGCCCAAATCGTGACCGGGGAAGATCGGCTTGAAGTACAGCACGACCTGCGCCGGTCGACTATTGGTCACGGCGATCGCTGATGCCGGCGATGCCGGCGCGGCGGTCAGTGGCAGGGGCACAAGCAGCCCCTGGGCCAGGAGGATCAGGGTCAGAGCGATGGCGAAAGTTCGTTTCATGGGGTCTCCTTTGCTGGTTGGTGCGGCCGCCGGGAGCAGCCGCGAGAATAATGACTTGCGCAGGTGATCACACTTCATTTGTCAGCGGCCGCGAGATCGAGACAAGAAGACCTGCTGCTCTATCTACCGATCGATGAAGTCCGCCTGCAGGTGACGGATTACTCAGCGGGACAGGCGGTCACGTGGCCTTGACGCGGATAATTATACCAGACTCTACAAAAAGCAACAAGTCATCGAATTGACGCGCCAGGATTTCCAACTGCGAGTCCCCTATAAGAGAAGGGGGCCGAACTCGCGTTCTTAAGGAACTCGGTACAATCGTAGCTGTAAGCGTGCAGCAGTCGATCACGGGGTTGAAGTAGCCTGTATCGTGCGAACAGGCGGCATCTGCAACCGGCGCACATCAGCAATGTGAATGAGTTGCCCGAGAAGCGGCGGCAACGTCTCGAGACATCGTGGGCCGGGATGTTTCGGCGCGAGTTTCTCAGCCGGCTCAACCAAGACGCGTTTGAGAAGCCCTTCAGCGGCAGCTAAGCGAGGCGGATCGCCTGCAATATGCGGAGTTGGGCATGTATGTCGGCGAAACGGCACAACGCCATCGTCGCTGTTCACCCCGAGATGCAGTTGGTAGTTGTCCCTTCTTTTAGGAGACACACATGTGGACTTCCTGTCGCCAGTCCGTTTGGTTTGCGGCGCTTGATGTGATATTCTGAATCAACCACGGTCTGGAGTACGCCCGTTGAG
Organism: uncultured Chloroflexia bacterium; assembly: GCA_963774265.1. GTDB lineage: Bacteria > Chloroflexota > Anaerolineae > CG2-30-64-16 > CG2-30-64-16 > JALOOB01. Next base: position 36,509 of record CAVZDU010000005.1, read on the forward strand.
TCATCGCCCCCTGGTTCGCTTGATCGCCGCGCTGGTGTTTTTGCTCGCCGGCGGCGCGCTTGGGGGCTGCCGGGGGGGAACCGATACGCCGCAGCCGGCGCCAACCGCGACTGCCACCTCTGAGGCTACTCACACCCCCTCTCCCATACCGACCGCGCAGCCGACCTCCACGCCTAGCCCGACCGCCTCGCCCGCGCCAGAGGCGACGGTCCCGCGGCCGTCGCGGCCGGCAACGCCGGACGTGGTGCGCCCGAAGATCGAGATCGTCTGGCCCCACGGCGGCGCGGCCGTCGAGGAGGCGGACCTCGCGAACATCACCGTTTACCTGTTGGCCGGGGACGGTACGGCTCCCACGCCCGCGCTGCTCGATTCGTCGCGGTGCGATTGGAGCCCGACCGTGCGCCTGTGGTCCGCGGTCAACAACCAGCCGATGCGGCAGGTAGGCATCGGGGAGAAGCGCATGGTGACCGCGTCAGGTCGTACGTTCCGCGCATGGGACTTCAATGACGTCGACGTGAAGGCCGCGCGCGATCCGGCCAACAAGCTCGCATTCTATGTCACGGTGGATGGCGTGCGGACCCTATCCAATGTCTGGGCCCACGCGGCGGACGCGCGCACCCTCTTCCCCCAGCAGGACAATCCGACCAGCGTCCTGCGCGTCCGGCCCCCAGCCGTCGATGCCCGCATCCAGATCGTGTGGCCTAAGGATGGCTTGCCCGTGCAGCAGGCGCAGGCGGCCAATATCACCGTCTATCTCTTCACCGTGGGCACGATGCAGGCTGTCGCCCCTGACACCGGGTGGTCGCCGGGTGTGCGGCTGCACTGGAGCGTTGGCAACGAGGCGGAGGCCGCGCCGGGGCAGGGCGTGTTGGGCGCACCGCGCGTGGTGAGCGGCGCGAACGGTGTGAGCTTCCTTGCGTGGGACTTCAACGATGTGGATGTCAGCGCGGCGAACGATTCGCTGAACCGGCTTTTCTTCTGGGTGACGGTCGACGGGGTGCCGACCTATAGCAATATCTGGGCGCACGCGGTCGATGCGCGCACCTTGTTCCCTCAGCCCGAAGTGCTCAACTCCTGCAAGTGAGGGGCGGCTGAGCTCAGCGCGCGAGTTTGAGTGACGGATCGCCCAACAGATTGAACGTCAGCAGGATGTCGCGCACGCCACCGGCCTGATCGGGCAGCGCCATTTGCGCGTCGAGCACGATATCGCCCAACGAGCGCGTGCCTGGCCTGGCCAGCGCATCGGCCAGCCCCAGCGCCAACAGCCGCTGATCAGTCAGCACCGCCGCACTGCTCGGCACCAGCGCTGCGACCGCGCCTCCGCCCGCGCGGCGTAGCAGCACCTCGCTCAACGAGACCGTGGTGGGGTGCTCGAAGAAGCCGCTCAGGCAGGTCACCGTGAAGACGATCGGCAGGCGCCCGGAATTGTCCAGTTTCGCCGCATCCTCTACGTCGAACACCTTTTCCTTGGCCCACAGCGTCACGCTGCCGTGTCCGAAGTAGCCGATCAATCCGGCGCCGTCCCGAAAGCTGGCCCCCAAAGCTGCGCGGGCGTTCGCGCCGTCGCCCTCGATGGTCACCTGCTGCGAGGTGTAGCCCAGGCGGTTGGCGAACGCGGCCGCTTCCTCGGCGAAGCCCGGCTCATCGTTGTCCGCGACCAGCAACACGTCCGATCGCCACCTCAGGTCGCCGGCCTGGCGCTCGTAGGCCAGCGTCTTCTGCACCATAATCGCCAACTGCTCGGCGGTCTGCGCCGGGAAGCGCCCCACGGCGAAAGCGGGTCTTGTTGTCGGCCCGTCGTCGGGCAGCGCGTACCACACATCCGAGCCGGTCCAGCCCGAGAAGGTCGTGTAGACGCTCCGGGTCGGCACGAGATCGCTTTCAGTCCCCTTCAGCCAGCCCATCGGATCGTAGCTCGCGTCGCCGGCCAACAACAGGTAGGCTGGGGCCGGCGCAGTCCACTTCTGCCGGGCGTGCCGCATGAGCGCCTGGAGGGCTGCGGGATCGATGCGCCCGTGGCTGAACGCGTCGTAGACCTGCTCGACATCGAGCACCGCGACGCGCAGCCCCTGCGCCGTGCGCGCTGCAACCAATGGCTTGAGGGTATCGCGGAACTGGGGCACGGTGATGATGACGAGGTCCGCGCCGCCGGGCCAGTCGGGCAGCGGATTCTCTGTGGTGGCCGCGATGGCGACTGGGGTCAGCACCGCGGCCGCATTGGCGGCCGCATCATCCGGCGCGGGCGTGCGGGGGTAGGCTATTTCCACCCACCGCAGATGCAGCGAGTCCGCGGCCGCGCCGGTGTCGCCCGGTGCGTCGATGACCAATTGATTCTCGTCCGGCTTCAGCACGCCGGCCGGGATGAGGGCGGTGACAAGGTGCGGACGCGCGCCATCCCACGCAGCATCAGAAATAAGCGTTCCGTTGAGGCTGATGAGGAGCCGGTGATCCGGGTCAACAGGCGCAGACGACTTGCTGATGACGAAGACCCGCAGCTCGCCGGGTCCCGCAGTCATGCCCGGGGCAGCGAGTGTGATTTTCGCTTCGGCCGGGGCGAAGAGCGTCTGCCAGTACCAGCGATCGGAGATCGCTTCGGCCTGGCCATCGTAAGCCAGGTCTCGTTCAAGACGGACGGTGGCAGTGACGACGCCGGTCGTTGAAACCGGCGTTGGCGTCGCTTGCGGGCGAGGCGCGGTCTCTGCTGCGCCCTGGGTTGCCCCTGTGACGCGACGCAGCCAGTAGACGTTGCGGGGCGTATAGGAATCGGAAGAAAGCCGCAGGCCATGAAAACGCACGGCAGCGTCACGGCCCTGGCCCACCAACTCGAACGCGATGGGCTGCCCTCCGACCGATAGCGCGAGCTGATCGGCGGTGGCTGACGCCAGGTCGAATCCAGCCCTGGCCAGCTCCGCGGCCGTCACCTGGTAAATGCCATCTTCCTCCAGGCTGATCTTGACCGCGGACACGCTCTCTGCCGGCGGCGCAACGCACCCCGAGAGGAGGGCGACAAGCGCCAGGCCAAGGAACGCAAGGCCGATCGGGATCGAGCGGGAGTAAGTTCGGACATTGACCATAGAACTCAAGGTTGTCGGGAACGCATATACAGCAGCGCCGCAGCCAACAGCCCGGCCAGCCCGATGGCGCTGCCGCCGATCACCCAGGCAAGTGCTGTGTTCCTTCCACTCTGCGCCGCTGCCTGCGAGGCTGCGTCCGGCGACGGTGTGGCGCTCGGGCCCGAGGCCTCGAAGATGCTTGGCGTGCTTTCGCGTGGCGGCCGCGGCGTCGCGGTTTCCAGGCCTGCAGGCTGGACCTGGGGCGTTGGGGTCAGCGCCGGCAGTTGAGTGGGCGCCGGCTCAATTGGAGCGGGAACGACGCTGGCCGGCGCTTGTGGGGCTGTGCCGGTGGGCGTCTTCACCGACGCAGCCGGCAGGGACGTTGCCGTTCGCCGCACGACGGGGGGCGCGGTAGACTGAACGCCTGGAAGCGGCGTGCCGGATGGAACGGCCGGGGTGTTTGTGAACTGCCGTGTTGCCGTCGGCGGCGGCGTGTCAGTCAGAGGGATGCCAGTTATCGTAGGGCGCGAGGTCGCGGTCGGATTCCTGGTGACCGTGGCCGTGGCGGTAGATGTTGAGGTGTCGGCGGGCAGATCAATCCCGGCCCAGATTGGCCCGAATTGTGACGTGCCCGCGTTTGACAGTTCCTCCAGGAGGTAGAAGTACCTGACCCCACTCGTCACTGTCAGATCAGTGTACTCGTAGATTGCGCCGGTGACGACGTTGCCTTTTGGACCTTGAGCATCGATGGGCGTCCCCCAACTGGATGGCGAAGCGATCTGAGCGCGAAAGAGCCGAAAGCCAGAGGTATCCAGTTCGGTTGCAGTCTCCCACACGACCAGGATGGAATTGCCTTGGTGCGCGCTTGCCTCAAAGCGCACCAGGGTTACGGCGGCCAGAACGGTGTGAACAGGCACGACCAGACACAACACAGCCATGATCATGACGGCCAGTAGATGTTTACGGTGCATGTCGATGTTTCTACTCCCGGGCGCGAACATCACCGCGTGACCACCGGCAAGAACAGTCTCGTTGGCGAGGCCGGCAACCGCATGGCGGGATCGCCAAACAAGGTCATCGTGTCGATCAGGTAGTGCTTGCCATACACTTGGCTGAACTGCTGCTTTGCGATGGTCAACGCAACACCAACCTCTCGTATGTTGTCTTTGAACATAACGTCGAGAAGGATCTTCCGGAATGCCAGCTGGTGCGACGTTGTGCCCAAGCCGGACGGCGAGACGGCGGCAATGGAGCCGCCCCCGGCGTGGCGCTGCATCAGTTCCGCGATGCTGAACCTCGCAGGGTCCGGATGTGCGAAGTAGCCATCGAGACAGTTGAAGGTCATGATCAGGGGCAGCTTCTCGCCATTTACGAGGGCAGGGATGTGGGAGCTGCGCCAGATGCTTTCGTGAGTCCATCGCTCCGGCGCGCCGTGTCCGGTGAATTGAACCATGAAGGCGCCGGCCTGGAGCGCGTCCGCGAGGGTCGAGTGGGTTGCCGCGATCTGCTCGGGAGTGGCAGGTGTGACGGCATCGCCGGGCAGGTACGCACGCACCACCTGGAGATCCGTTGGGGTATAGCCGGCGATGATCTCGTCGGACACTGCGGGAAAGTCGCCGGAAGAGTCCGGATTGTCGGCCACGAATAGCGCGCGGCGCTGCCAGTCCGCAATGCGCAGGTTTTCGTCGTAAGAAACGATCTTGTCCACCACGGTTCGCGCCTCGGCCAGTGTATTCACGGCGAGCCGGCCCACCGCAATCTCAGGCACCCTGTCGTCATCGATATCACCGAACTGGGCATCTGCCGGCACCTCGCCCTGCCATGGGTCCACCCACGCTAAGAAGGGCGGAATGTGCTGGGGCTGCAGGGGGTAGACTGCTTGATTGTTACCCTTGAAGTTCCAATGGCCGTCGCCGACGAGGGTCAAGTAAGCCGGCGCAGGCGACTGCCAATTGGCCACGGCCCATTTCATCATCACCTGCACGGCCTTTGGATGGAAGATGCCGTCGTTAAACTCATCGTACGCGTCCTGGATATCGACCACCAGGGCACGGCGGTCATGAGCGCGATGCCACCCTGCCAGTTGCTCTGCCGCGACCCTTAGTTCAGCCGAAGTAACGATAACTGCGTCGGCGCCTCCCGCGGGATTGCGTAACCCGGTGGGGGGCCGTATCCGGATCGAAGCTGGCGCCTCAGCGGTGGTTGCGGTTTGTATCCAATACCGGCTGCCGACGGTGGTATTGACGCGGAACCGGACGGTCACATCGGGACCTGATGCGGGTGGAGCGGATAGACGTACAGGATGCTTTGTGTCGGTGATATCCCAAATGAGCGTCTCAGGGCTTGACCAGCCTGATGCGGCGTACTCCTGGATTCCTCCCTCCTCCGATCGGAAGTCTAGCCGGTCCCCCCACGCGCGGAAAAGGCGACGATAATCCAGCTCCCAATAGTTCACATAAATGTCGTCATTGGGGACGCCGGGAAGCAGCATGGCGCTCACTGTCAGCGTGTTGGTTCCATGTGTCAGACCTCCTGCGGGAACAGGAGCGTTGAACACCTTTCGTACGGAGAGGCCATCCCAATTCTCGTCGAGGATTGTCGCACCGTTTAGCGTCGCCACCGTGCGATGGTCGGGGTTCAGATTCCACACGTATGCGTTGCTGATTTCCTCCAGGCGCAGCGTGGCGGCCGCGGCCGCCGGATATGGCACCACGTAGGGCAAATCGGCGGTGGCCGTCTGAGCCAGGATCCCGTTCCAGATTTGATCGGGTTCGGATCGCCTCTCGACGGCCGGTGCTGCGGCCCCTGCAGATAATGCCACCGGGCTCAAGCGGCTCCAAAACCACGTGTCCTGTGTATCCAAGCCCAGGGTGTATAATGTCCACCAAACATTCGACTCCTCGGCTCGTAACGTGGTCGCAAAATCCGTAGGCGGGGTGCGATCGTATTGAGGTGTGGCATCCCGCACCTCGATGCGCGGCCCCGTGGCGCCCCCGATGTCCAGCCAATACACGCGTTCATCCGTGTACTTCTGGTCCATTTCTGGCCCGCGGAACTTCTCGCCGAAGAAATAGAGCGCATCACCCCCGTCGAATATCCCGTTGCCATCATCCGTCACATGGATTGCGACAGGTTGCCCCAGGCTCGACAGGGCGAAAGTGTTTGGGTTGGCGCCCGCGAGATTTGGATCGGCGTTCGCCAGATCGGCCGGCGTGACCTTTGTGATGCCGTCTTTGACGACGCCAATGCGGACGCGGACAGGCCCTGCGGCCTCGGTACGCCGCGCGGTTGCGGGCGGCAGCATGGCAGTCAGGGCCAGAAGCAGGGCCAGGACAAGGGATGCGGACCGGGAAAAGCGAACGGCCGGCCGCACCTTGGAGTGCATGATCGGTGTTAGTTGCATCGTGAAACCTTCGAAGGAAAAATACGCCAGACGCACGCCCGGATCAAGGCGAGGCGTCTGGCGCAACAGTGCGAACGTAGGGCTGGATCGTTAGCACAAGTATATCGGTCGCAGGGGGGGTTGTCAAATGATTTACGGGATGGCCTGGCCTCGCCACACGCCCTGGCCGGCCGCATAGTTGCTGGTCCAGGCATAGATGTCCCCCCCGAAGGCCGTGAGCTCTGCAGCATTGTTCGCCGGGCTACCGAAACCGGTCGGCCCCACCTGCTCCCAGGCTGAACCATCGCGCGTTCGCCACACGCTTGTGCCGAGCGTGCTGTCGAGCGCGGCCACGTACAGCCCATCGCCAGTGGCGACAGCGGCATCGGAGATGAAGCGGCCCGTGCTGCGCGCACCGAAGCTGACGGGGCTGGACAGCTGCCAGGATCCGCGGTCGCCCGTGGTGCTGCGCCAGATCCTGCGCGCCCTTGCCGGGCAGCGAAAACCCAATGTAGAGCGCGCCATCGTAGCTGTCCAGTACATCCACGCGAGCGATGTCATTTCCCAGACCGGCGTCCACGGGAGAAAACACCTTTTCCCACGCGGCGGGGTCATCGACGTTGCGCGTGCGCCAGATGGATCCTGGCTTCGTCATCGCAGTGACCGGCTGGGCCTCCACGCCGAAATAGAGCGCGCCGTCGAACTCGGCCGACGACCAGATTTTGACGTTGTTCGGGTCCCCGAAACCGTCCGCGTTTCGCTGCCGCCACTGGAGGAGGGTCGGATCCTGCGGATCGCGCGTGACCCCGTCGGTGCACCACACCTGCGCGCCGGGCGCCTGGCCTGGCCCGCCCCAATTGCTCGTGCCCCCGCACAGCCGGCTGCGGAAGACGATCATATCCTTGAAGTTTTCGTTGCTCTGTTGCCCGAATCCCGGTTGGTTCACGCGTTCCCAGCTTCGGGGATCGCCCGTTGCGCTGCGCCACACCTGCGACCCGCGCTTATCGCCCGTCTGCATGGCGGTGGACGCGTACAGGAAGCCGTCGAACGGCTCGATGCTGTCAATGTGGTCGTTGTCGGTGGTGGGCGGCAGCACCGCACAGTCGGTGGACCCGTCGAAGCCGTCGGAGACAACCTGTTCCCAATCCTCCTGGCTTGCCGGCGCCAGGACGCCCGCCTTGCTGCGCCAGATTCGCGCGCACGCCCTGCCCTCCATGCCCAGGTAGAGCTGATCCCTGAACACGGTCAGCTCGAAACCCTCCTGACCGGTGTATTCGTCCACGTGTTCGCCAAACCCGGGCCTGTTGACCTGCGTCCATGCCAACGCGCACTTATCCAACGTGACCGCGTCGAACGGCTCGCGCTGGTCGTCGATGGCGGTGAGGGTGAGACTGCAACCTCGCACATCGGCTGCAACGAAGCTGTACCTGGACGCACTGAAGGCTGTCCACGCGCTGTGGCCAACGCTGTCGAGGAGTGCACCGCCGCCGCCGGTTACGATGTAGGTGACGCCCGGTTGGTCGGGGGCCGCGGGCTGCTCCTGCCACAGCGGCACGGTGCGCTCGTAGTCGCGGTCGTGGCCCGCGAAGACGACGTCCACGCCGCCCTGCTCGAACAGGGGACCCAGCGCATGGCGCACCTCGAGATCGCTTCCCTGTGCCCCGGAACTGTACGGCGGCTCGTGCAGGGTGACGAACTTCCACGGCTGCCTGCTCGCGGCCAGGTCGGCGGCCAACCACGCGTGCTGCGGTGATCCCGCGCCGAACGGCGCAGACGTATCCAACGCGACAAAATGTGCTGCGCCCCAGTCGAAGGAGTATACACGCTCGGCCAAGCCGGCCGGCCCGTTTTGGGGAAGATAGAACGCTTGCAGATAGGCGGCGGGCGGATCGACCTTCAGATCCCCGTCGCCGGCCGCCGGATAGATGGGTGCAAATGACATCAGGTCACGATACACGGCGAAGACATCCGTGTCATGCTCCGCGGTCGTGCCGCCCCTCGTGAGGTCGCCCGTGTGAAGGACGAACGCGGGCCGCCTGGCGGCCATGCCTGTCGCGATGGCGACCGCGGCAGTGGATGCACCCTGGCTTTCACCCGTCACCGCAAAGGTGAACGTCCCTCCCAGGGTCGCGGTGGTGAACGTCTGCGGGGGTGCTGCGGGCTGGAATCCGCGCCATGCCTGGTAAGTGACCTGTTGCTCGGGTTCAAGACCGGTCAGGGTGGCGAAGTAGTCGGTCCGGCCATTTGCCGTATGTTCTTGGGCGGCCGCGCGGCGGGTCAGCGCACCATCCAAGCCATAGCGCACCTCAGCCGCCCCGCCCACGAGCGTCGCCCAGGCTACCACCGCCGAAGTCTGCGTCACGTCCTGCACGTAGGGCGCGGTCAGAAGGAACGGATCGGTGGCGGGCGGGCCGGCCATCACGATGGGCAGATAGATGCCGAGCCAAATTGCCAGGCAGAGGCGTAAGTAGAACATCGTCGCGCTCGATCATACCCTTGGTTGGCCGAACGGACAAAGTCCGGTCTGCCGCGCGATCCACACGCGGGGGCTGCATCGCGACCTACACGTGGGGGCCGTGGCGCAATCCACACGTAGGGGCGAGTGTGGCGCCGGCGAGAAGACCGGCATCCAGGCGTCCCACATCGGACCACATACATCCGCTACCACAAACCTTTCTACGCCGCACTCGCCCTGGTCGGTCGCCGCGAACAGTGCATGGACGGCGTGCGCGATACGTGGTTCGATGCGGCACGCGCCGCCAACAAGGGCGAGTGCGGCGCACAGATGTTTGTCGTGGCGCATGTTTGCGATCCCATCCACCACGCGCCGTATCGTGGGTCGCGCCGGCGCCACACTCGCCCCTACGCAATTACGCACCGGGGATTTGGGGGTGGTGTTCGTCGTGCGGCCAGTTGAGGGGGTTGTCGTGGATGTATTTGCGAATCGCGTCCAGATTGGCGTCGGAGCGGATGATGCGTTCGTAGTAGTTTCTCTGCCAGACCTGGCGGCCGGTCACGCCTCGGATCCGGTTTATGCGTTGGGTCGTGGTTGATTTGTATGCGCCAATGATGGCGCCCAGGGAGCCGGTCGGCGCGCCGGCGGGAGGCGTGGACGGAAGGGATGGGGCGTGAACGGGGTTGAGCCTGGCTTGGTTGATGATCAGGATGCCGTGCAAGTGATTGGGCATCACCACCCACGCATCGAGGGACACGTGCGAGAAGCGCTTTGGTAGTCGCAGCCAGAAGGATTCCGCGATCCCCTGCAGGATGGCATCATCAAACAGGCATTCTCGCCCCTGTGTTACGATCGTCACGAAATAGGCGCCGCTCTGCGCATAATCATATCCTGGCAGCCGGATCGAATGACGATCGTGTTTATCAGGATCGTACCTCATTTCTGGCGCTCCTCCGGCAGGACCACAGCATCACATTTGGGGGCGGCGAGAACCACGCGTAGGGGCGAGTGTGGCGCCGGCGAGAAGGCCAACATCCCGGAGCCCTACATCGGACCACGCACATTCTCTACCACGAACCTTTTTGCGCCGCACGCGCCCTGGTCCGGTCACCGCGAACGATGCATCGGCGGCGTGCGCGATGCCTGGTTCGATGCGACATGCGTCTCGCCCTTGTGGCGTGACGTTCGGCGTGTGCGATGCGTGGTTCCATTCGACGCGCGCCGCAACGAGAGGGCGAGTGCAGCGTACGGACGTTCGCCGTCACACATGTGCGTGATCCCATGCACGGCGCGCCGCCGACAGAATCGCGCCGGCGCCACACTCGCCCCTACATGATGACGCGGCGCGGACGGTGTGCGTGGATGACGGAACAAAAAACGCACGGTGGCTGCCTTGATGGCAACGCACCGTGCACCGGTAATCAGGAGATGTTATACGTCAGGCCGTGCGGCGGCGGCTGATGGCCAGGCCGGCCACGACGAGCAACGCCACGGCGCCGAGGCCGGCATATAGCGGCCAGGTGGGGACGGGATCGCCGGCGGCGAAGGTGGAGAGTGTGACAGAGTTGGCATCGTACATGCTGAGATCGGCACTGCTGAACGTCGCATTCGCTCCGCCAAATGGGCAGCCCGTCATCATGACGAACAATGTCCCGCCCGAGCTGGCAGGTTTGGCATTCAAATAGTTGATCAAGCCCGGAGCATTAGTACTGCTATCAAATACAAGTTGGCTACCGGAAATCGACGCGGTTCCAAGAGTCCCATTTGAAGCGATCGGGGGGAAAGTTGTACCACCATTCAAGCTGGCCTTGGCCCAATTCTCACCAGAATCGGCGATTCCATACAGCGTAAACGACACCCCCGCTCCAGGATCAACTCCTGCCAGAGCGAGTGTTAATTTGGTAGGCTTTGGGGTGCCGCTGATTGACCCGTTCGACATGCTCCATTGCATGTAGACCGCCGTCTTGGGGTTGCATGCAGAAAAAGAACCTGTCGCCGTCGCGCTCAGCACGTCGGGATAGGGAGTGGAGTCACCAGAGGCTGCAGTTGCAGCCTGATCAGGGCCACCAGAATTGAGCTGAGCCAGCACGTGTCCCCGCGGAGAGAACCAAGAGACTTATGATGGCGAAAAGAAGAATTCGTTTGTACATGTTCGACTCCTTATCTAGTTCGCGTTAGAAGAAGCCTGGGTCTAGGGCCAGGAAGTGTTGGCTTTTAAACAGACCATGTAAGGATACCCGGGCTGTACTGCAAAATCCGTTCCATGCGGGATGACGTTCGGCAGCCAGTAGTCCGTAAAATCCTGGTCGGCGGCCTGCCACTGTAGCACTTGGTCCACCACAGAGGGCCCACCCATCGCAGTAACCAGATCCGATGCGTGACTGATACCAGCGTTCCATTGGTCCAGTGGAATGATGATGTTGTTGTAGGCACAATTCGGACTCGCGCCGACCAAATTATTGTACTTTACATCTCCAACCGGAGGAACGTCGCCAACAATCGAGAATACGGATGGTGCAGTCGAATCAAGCCGGATCCAGTATACGCCTCCTACCTCAAGCGAGAAGTTAGCTCCATGAGGAATAGTATTGGGTAAGTAGTAATCGGTGAAGTCCTGAGCAGCAGCATTCCAATGCAGGACCTGATCCACTGTCTTGGGCTGTCCAACTGGCGCCTTGTTGAGGTAATCCACCAGCGCGACAGCATTCGGAATGGAACCTGTGGCATCCAGGGGAAGGGCAACAACGTTATATCTATACGTTACATCCGGCGCGTCCGGCGCAGCCGCCGCGGACACAACCGGCGCGGCCGCCAGGGGCGCACCCGCGTTGGGCAGCGCCAACACGGCCAGTGCGCCCAGCCCAAGGAGCAGGGCGACGGCGAGGACTGTGGTCAAAACTCGTTTCATAAGAAGTTACCTCCTTGAGCCGGTCGATCGGCCATCGCAGGGCCGCGTAAAGTTGAGATGCGCCTAGGTGAGGTATGATAGATTGTACATCCCCCCGCGGTGGTTGTCAATTGGCATTAAGTAGCATAAGTCGGGATGACTTCGGCATTCCTCGGAAGGGAACCAGCAAGGGCTACTGCTCGTGAATGCGGCCCAGTCCATGGGAGTGGCGCCGGCCTGGCAACCAGGGAATCCATCGTCCCGAAGGGGACGGTCACAATGTGGAATAGGGCTGCACAATTGAGGTGCAGCCCTTAACCTCTACCGGAAGTTGAGATCGCCCGCGACCACGGAGGCATATACGTCCCACCTGCGGGCTCTCTTGCCACCTCGAAAGGCGAGCGGAACAACGAGAAATTTCGCAGGTGATGGCGTCCTACTTGTTGGCGCCCGTCAGATCAAGCGGATCCTCGATGCCAAGGCGAGTACCCGCCCGGACTTCCAGCACTGACTCGTAGACCACCGCGGGCTCCTCGTATGGCTTGCGCTCCAGTTTCTGCTCCATAAATTCCTCCTAAAACTGATTGTGACACTACAACTACAAAAGCGGTTCGTCGAGGCTCAGCAGCCCTCGTCCGGCCAGGTCACGGCAGAAAGCCAGGGCATCCGCCTCTGCCTTGTCCAGGCTGACCTCGTACTCGACGGCGATCACCCGGGCCATGCCGGTCACCGTGTGTTGGCCATCGGCCAGTTCCCACAGCCTGGCGCCGACTCCGTTCAACACGACAACTTTGCCCTGCACCGGATGAACCAGGACCGCCTCACCGTCGAGCGTGCGGCTGGCAACGCCCGATACACGGCGGGGATGGTCGCTCAACACCATGCCTCTACCCATCTCGACGGTTCGTTCCGGCGTTGATGACATCCCAAAACGAGTCGTCTTTGCGGAAGTGCAACCGCTCTACACCTACAGTTACGACAATGTCCCGGCATCGGTCGAGCAGGCCGGGCAACAGGGCTGGCTGACTGTTGATAATCGGGCAATTGGCCGTCAGCTCTGCTGTTGCCGCCCCGGCGCTCATCGGCGAAACAAAGACGTCCGGGTCCTGAGCTAGCTTGTAAATCGCGCGAATCGAACCGTTGTCAAGTTGCCCGTCGTGGTCCCCGGTCTCCAGGTTCCAAAAGGGCGTGCCGTATGCCCACCAGCCTTGAGCCTCTCGACGTAAGAGGATCAAGTCGTCCCCTAGCGCTGTCGCTCGCCGGCTTGCTCTTGAAAGCGAAACAACGGTTGACTTGCCGCTGCCGCTCTGTCCGATGAACAGATAGATGCCTGCGCCTGCTTTGAGGGCCGCACAGTGAACCAACAGGCCGCCGGCATGATAGGCGAACAGCGCCAACGCGACACGCAGGAAATACTCGATTTCACGCGTCAAAGCATCGGAGCGCACGCGCAACGATGCACGTGCTTCGAATGGGGCAATCATACCACAGAAATTGCTGCCGTCAAGTAGGAATTTGTCCCCACTCGTCCTTAAGATGGCGTCCAGGAGACTGGCGCTCGCCTCGGTGCTCGCCTCAGCGCCCGCCTCAGCGGCGATCTCAACGATCAGGTCTGCCGCCTGGCCCTCATCCGGGCTGCAAAAAGGCGCATAGCGCGGCGCGATGGCTGCGCCAAGCGCCGGCGGATGAAGTTCCAGCCTGAGGCGCCAGCCGGCCAAATTCAAATACATCGTGTGGTGGTCCATCGCATCGCGCAAACGCGTTCAGCCGGTATGGGCGCGCGTCTTCTGCAGCAGCCGGCCACCGCGCCACCAGACCACGAGCACGAGCAGCGCAAGTCCCCCCAGCACCAGGCCGTGGCGCCAGTCCAGCCCGCCGGCGCGCACGCTGATGGGGCCGAATTTGTTGATCGCGCCGTTGCGCTCGACCTCCTGCAATTCGTAATAGTAAGTCACACCCGCCTGGGCCGTGCGGTCGACGTAGCTGTACTCTCCGCCGGTCATCGGATCTGCTGACGGCGGTATCAGCGCATCATTGATCTTGGCCTCGAACGGCCCATCGGGCGAGAGGCCGCGGTAGAGGTTGAAGCCGGCCGTGTTCATCTCGGTTTCGGTCTTCCAGGTGACGCGCACCGGCGCACTGCAGCCCCCGAGCACCAGGACGAAGATCAGCACGGCCAGTAGGGTGGAGGGTGAGCGGTGGGTGGCGAATGACCTATGGACACTCAAAGCGAAAATCCCTTTCCAGTGTGGTTTCCTCACGGCATGCACCGGCTGCCACTGAAAGAGCGCTGCCCATGGCGCCGGCCTGTTTGCGCACGAAAAGGCGGTAGGGCCTGGCCGGCACGCCCGGCGGCAGGCGGTAATGAAGCGCCACCAGGTGCTGTTCGCCAGGTTTGAGCACGAAATCGCCCGTGAAAATGGTCGTGTCGCGCACGCCGGCCTCGGTTGCCGGGTCGTTGAGCCCTTCGATCGAAATCAACTCGCTGCCGCCCGGCGCGTAGATGCGCACGTAACTCCAGTAGCAGCGCCGCGCCAGGTCATCATACGTCGCACCGTAGCGCGGGCGCGGTCGCAAATCGGCTCGGAACCGATGGGGGCCGTGTGGGTGTAGGTCAGCTTCAGCGAGGCCACCAGGCGGCCGTCCTGCTCCTCGACCGTGTAGTCGATCCGCTGCTGCACGAGCAGGTTTGCCTTGTTGAAGCCAACGTTGCTGTCGACCACAAGCAGAAAGTCGCTGTCATCCGGCGGACGCACACCGCCATCCCAGCGTCGCTCGGCCAGCAGCGCGGCCAGAGCCGGGTCGTCCACCGCCACTTGCAGATTGCGCGCCTCGAGCGCGGTGTAGAGCGCCCGTGCGAGGGCCGCCATGTCTATATCCGCGCCGCTTTGCAGCGGTCCGCCTTGCACCCGGCCCAACGCGGCCTTGACCAGCTCGCCCATGAAGTCCTTGCGCTGCTCCCACCAGGCCGTGCCGCCGCCGGTCTCCGGCCCGGTTTCACTGCCCACGGGCGCCTGCCAGGCGGCTTTCATCCACTGAATGGCGTTATCGCCCGTCACGGGTTCATTGATGCCGGGCACCTGGAGAGGTCCCACTGCGCCCACGAGCAGGCGCACCGCCTCGAGATCCAGCGCAACCGCACCATCGGTCTGTATGCCACGATCCTGCAAGTACAGCGCGCGCGCCACGTCGGCAGCTTCGGGGAAATCGGGCGACCAGTTGCTGTCACGCAGCAGCCAGAGATCCGCGGCCATGTACTTGGCCAGCGGCGCTGGCGGCGCGGTGTGGGGCTGCTCGAAGTTATCGACCGCATAGCTGTCTGCCAGCGTCAGGTCGGTGATTTTCCCCCGGTCGAACGTCACGTGTCCGGCGCCGCTGATGAAGCCGCCTGTGCCGCGCAGCTCATCGTTATTCTGGGCGAGCACGAGGTAGGTGCGCGGGCCATCGACGCCGAGGAGCGCGGGCGATCTCCGCAAGCTCCAGCCCATCGATCGCCAGCGGCAACAGCGCGTCGAGTTTCGTGAGCTGATCCGCCAGCTTCGGTTCGGTCAGCGGCGGCAGCGCTGCGCGGAGTTCGGCTGCGCGGGCCATGCCCGCGCGTGCAGCCTGCAGTTGAGGCTGCGCGGCCTGGAGCGCGTCGACCGCCTGCGGCAGCGCGTCCAGCCCGCCGCCACCGGCCACCATTTCGCCGATCGGCGCGAGCGCGTCCACCGCGGTGCGGCCCGCCGTCGACAGCGCCCCCGCCATATCGAGCAGCTGGGGCGCGATGACGATGTCCGGGCCAAAGCGCGGCGCCCAGCCCAGGTGCGGCGCGAGGCGGAGGAACGGGCCGGCCGCGGCTTGAGCCTCTTTGAGATGGGTGTCCAGGCTGGCGATATCGGCCTGAACGTGGGACAGCGATTCGAGGGAAGGCTGCGCCATGGCGGCCTGCAGCCGATCAAGGTCGGCCAGCGCAGCGCGCGCGTAGATGCCGGCGCGCGCCGCGCGCCAGCCCAGCCATCCCACCAGCGCGAGCGTCGTGACGATGAGCGCTACGGCCAGCCATCGCCGGAGGGTTTGCTCTCGAGTTTGTTCCCCCTGTGCTTCGATCATCGAGCCATGTGTCATTCAGCGATGTGTCATCGTATGACGGATAGGTCGTTGCGTGCAGGGCGCAGGCGCACCAGCACGCCGGTCTGTTCTTCGACGATGCCAGGCAGGGCTAATGCCAGGTCATCGGCCCGATATACCGGTCGTTGAGCGGCCCATGCCGCTTGAAGTGATTCTTCCAGTGGCGCCTTCGATGGCAGCACACCCGGGTGCGTCTCGGCGAAGGTCGCGTCGTACCAGTCAAAGCCGTAGAGGTTCACGTTCAACACGGCCACATCATTCCGCTGGCGCAAACCATAGACGCCATACCACAGCGCAAATGTGGTCCGGTCGCCGGTTGTCAGGATGAGCGAGTCCGGCTCGGCCTCCGCCAGCGCAGCGGAGAGGAAATCACGTGCCTCACGGTCGCTTCGCAGATCATGGGCCGCCCAGTTGCGCACCAGCGACGCGGCCGGCAGTGCGGCCAGCAATACGATCACCGCAGCTGCACGCCATGCCGTCCCGCGCAGTCGTTCGATCGCCCAGTCGATGGCCAGGGCGGCCCACAATGCGACCGCGGCCCACGCCGGGATCAGATAGACGTTCGAATCGGTCGTATTATAGCCGATCCCGTAAATTGTGAAGGCCAGGAAGACGAGCAGCGTCGCGCGCCACCACGCGCGATCCCGCCACCGGAGCCGCCAGAGCCCGGCCAGCGCCAGCAGCAGTCCCCACGGTCCGCCGAACTGCCACATGGCCTCGCTGATCCAGCCGAGTAGGCGTGCGGGTGCATCGACCAGGGGCAGCCCGAACGGCAGCCCTGCGTACAGCCGGCCTGAGACCGTCCACAGGAAGCGCCCCGGCGTGACAGGATCGCCCCAGTTGATTGGCGGGCGACCTGCCGCGGCGAGGGGCAAGTAGCCGTACACGAACAGGCCGAGGAGGGTGCAAAGGCCCGCAACGGCCAGTATCCCGTCCGCCCCGAGGGATGCCCCGCCTATTCGCCCAAACCCAGGCCGCCAACCCGGGCAGGATCAGGGCCAGCGTCAGGTGGTTGCCCAGCCCCAGCCCAAGGACCAGGCCCGCGGCCTGCAGCGAACGGCCATCGGCGTCCTCAGCCCAGCGCCACATCAGCCATAATAGCGCCACGGAGGCCAGCGCGTTGAGCGCATAGACCTCGGTGATGGTCGCCTGTCCCCACACGGCAGGTGCTGCAGCCCACGCGAGCGCGGCGACTGTACTGGCAATCGCTGCCGGCCATGGGGCCTTCCCGATCTGGGTGACCTTCGAGGTCTCCGGCACCTCGATGGTGCCGGGAGCCGCGAGCATCCGCTGGGCCAGGTCAGCCAGAAGCGCGGCTGCCAACGCGGCGCAGATGGCCGAGAGCCAGGCCCCCGCGCGGGCGGGATCGCCGCCAAGGATAGCAATGGCCGCTCGGAGGGCAAGTTGATAGGTCGGATAGCCGGTGGGATGAGGTACACCGTGGGTTAGCGCTGCAGCGAGCAGATCGCCGCCGTCCGCGCCACCGTGCGCCCAGGTGAGCCCCGGCGCAAGCGTCAAGCCGTAAAGGGCGAACGCACCGAGGCCTGCAATGAGTGCGGGCCAGCGCCTCACGTCATCATCCCCTTACGGCTGGAGGCAGCCTCCTGTGGCCGGTAGCTCGACCGGTGCAGGGCCCAAGCCGCCGCGAACCACCGTCGCCACGACGATTCTCGTCACGCGGGGAACGACCGTCGGAACGGCCGTTGTCCCCGGCTGAGGCGAAACGGACGCGGCCGGGACCGGGGTGTCGGCCGGCGGGCGATCCGTCGGCTCGATCGGAGCCGGCACGGGGGTGCGAGTGGGCACCGTTTGCGCGTGGTTGCTTTGGCCGGTCGTGGCCCAGACGCCCGGTGCGGCGATCAGCACAATCAACAGAGCAGCCCCCACCGCTCCATACACGGCAAGATGTCCCTTTTGCTTCATCTCTTCATATCTCCCTGCCTACACTCAATCCTTGGGTTCGGCGATGACAATCAGGCGGTGGGTATTGTTGGTCGGCGGCCAGCAGGTCACAATGGTAAGGCGCTCGTCCTCAGTAGGCAGTATGTACTTGCCGTTGGCGATGCGTTGCGCCTGCGAGACGCCAGTGTCCTTCAACCGGTAGAACCCGGTGATGGTGTAGGAATACTGCTTCCCCTGCGCGTCGAACAGCTCGATGGTTCGCCCGTTCAGGATATCCGACTTGTCGGTGAAGTTGTCGACCTTGACGCGTGTGTCATTGTCCCACGCCAGGCTGATCGGCTTGAACACCTGGCCGTAAATGTTGTTGTGCCCCGAGATGACCAGGTTGCCGGGCTCGCCGATGCCTGCGCTGTTAATGTGGTGTCCGGCAGCAGCCTCTGGGATCATCCATTGCGTGACCGGGCCGCTCGGTGTCTGAACGACCTTCCAACCCATGGGCACAACTGCGGCATCTATCTTCAGATCGGGAATCGTCATCCGCACCGGGTCGATCGACGAAGTGCCGGTCGGTGGAGGTGCGGCCGCTGAAGCGCCTGCGGCTGAGCTTTTCGGCGGTGCTGCCGTGGCGCTCGGCGCGAGAGTCGCCGTGGCAGGCCGGCGGGTGGCAGTGACCTGCACCGGTTTGCGCGTGGCAGTCCGCGTGGCCTCAGCGACCACCGCTGCCTGGGCTGATTTGGTTTGGGTCGCCTTGGGGGCGGCCTGAGTGGGCGCCGGCGCGGTGGATTCCGCTGCAGGATCGGCGGCGACCGCTGCCGCATGGACGGTCGCGCCGGACGCGGTTTTCCGCAGCTGCGCACGCACCTGTGCGCTCTGAATCTCGGACCAGGCAAAGTAGCCGGCCACCACCAAAACCAGGATCAGGCCCAGGCCCAGCAGGGCGGTGCCGAAGCTGCGACGTGCGGTGTGTTGCCCCATTAGTGCCTCCACTTGTCATTATAGCATGAATGCCGGGGTGCGCCGCAAGCGCGACCGAGATGCTCGCGACGCCGCCTTTCAGCGTGATCGCGAATTCCTCCGGATTTGACGATATGTTATCGATAAGTTGGGTTATGTTCTATTGCGGATGCCCTCGGAACGTGGTACGATTCCTGGTTGAGAACAGATGTACTATATCGCAGGATATCGCAGAGATATCGCAAGGCGAGCCAGGTGCTCGCTTTAGCCGTTTGGAGAGCTAGCGATGGCCAATAAGTACGAGCTCCAGGCCGCTCGCATTGAGACGGTGCTCGGTGCGCACAAAGTTCCCGCACGAGTGTTGCAGGCGAACGTGACTCCCCGGTTCGTGCGCTTCGACATCATTACCGCGCTTGGAACGAAACTGACGAAAGTCAGCAACCTGGCCGAAGAGTTGGCCTTCTCACTGGGAGTGCGGTCCGCGCGGGTGTACCGTGAAGGTGGTGTGCTGCACGTCGAGGTGCCAAGGGAGGTCTCGCGCGCGGTGGACCTGGCTGGGGTGTGCGGGGGACTCAACTCCGTGCCCGCGAACTGCGCGGTGCTGGGTGTGGACGAGGGGGGCGCGCCCTTGCTGCTCAGGCTGGACAGCCCCGATGTCGCCCATGTTCTTCTTGCCGGCACCACCGGCAGCGGCAAGACCGCGCTTCTGCGCACGCTGCTTGCATCACTGGCCATGCACAACCACGCCGGCATGTTGCAGATCGCCCTCATCGACCCCAAAGGCCGTGGTTTCGGTCCGCTCGGCGCGCTGCCTCACATCTGGGGCGGCCGGGGCGTGGTGCAGGAACCGGCCGCGGCAGCAAAACTGCTCGAGGCGCTGGTAATGGAGATGGAGCGTCGCGACCGGCTGAATCGAAGCCTGCCGCACATCGTGATCGCGATCGATGAGCTGGCTGACCTCCTGCAAAGCGGCGGCAAGACGGTGGGGGATGCCCTGCAGCGGCTGACGCAGCGCGGCCGGGAGGCAGGGCTGCACGTGATCGCCGCAACCCAGCGCCCCGCCGCAACCCAGGTGGGCGGGATGGTGAAGGCGAACTTTCCGGTGCGCCTGGTGGGCAGCGTGGTCAGCGCCGAGGATGCGAAAGTGGCGTCGGGCCTCGCCGGCTCCAATGCCGAACGACTCCTGGGGCGAGGGGACTTCCTGCTGGTCGCAAAGGGCCAGGTGATCCGGTTCCAGGCCGCGTATGCGGACAACCGTGAGTTGGCGGGGCTGGTTGCGCAGGTGCGCGCCGGCGGACGCCGCAGGCGATCGTGGAGCGGACAGGGCACGCTCGCTCTGCCGGCACGCGGCGTGAGCGTTTAGTCGCGGCGCGGCGTCGACACAAATGATATCGGAGAGAACACCGTGAAACGTCTCATACCACTGATCTTACTTGGTTTTGGGGTGGCGCTGGCCATCGTCATCGGGCAACGGATGAGCACCGACGCCATGGCCGTCGTCATCGGCGTGGCGGTGGGTGTGGCTGCGAGTGTGCCGACCAGCCTCTTGCTGGTGGCGCTCCTGCGAAAGGAGCGGACAAGCAACGACCACCGGGTGCAGGATATGCCGCGCGAGGCAAGCTGGAATCCCTATGGCGCCTTGCCGCAGCAGCCCAATGTCATCGTGTTGGACCCCTCGCAATTCGCTATGGGGCGCAACCCCCAGTTCCAGATGCCGTTGCCTCCGGCTGAGTACGCGGCTGATGCCGGGATGCGTCGTCTGCGGGTGGTTGGCTCCGACGACGAATGGAACGGACGCGATTGGTAGGATGGCGCTGCCCGGAATGACTGCCCGGGCGGTTGCCTCAGGCGATTTTTCGGTGGAGGATCAAATGGCAGATTCGGTTGATCAGGTGCGGGTGACGCTGGCTGGGGATGGTTTCTATCCGCAGGCATTCCGCTGGGCGGGGCGAGACTTACGCGTGCTGTACGTCGAAGGGTTGCGGACACGTGGTCCCGAGCGTTGGTTCCGCGTGCGCACGGTTGAAGGAGTTTATGAGCTGGCGCAGCAGACTCGCACCGGGTTATGGCAGATGCGGCGTAGCCCATCATGGTTTGGTCGCACGATGGCGCAGATGGCGCGCAGGCCGCGCTACTCGCTCCCTGCCACGCTCCGGCGGGCTGGATGCACCCGGACGGCGCCGGAGGAGATCAAGAAGTCGCCGTCTTCACAGGGAGGTGGACATGCAAGCAGGCTTGCTCTGGTTCGATAGCGAACCTGGCCGCTCGACGATCATCAAGGCCACGGCCGCGGCGGAGCGCTTTGAGGAGAAGTACGGCATCACGCCCGATGTCTGCTATGTCAGCGAGCGGTCATTGAAAGATGGAGAGATGAGCATACCCTTTCATGAGGGTGAGTTGCGCCTCGTGCCGGCCAGCAACATGCTGGTCAACCATTTCTGGATCGGGCGAAACGACGGTTAGGACGGCATAAGTTCGGCCAGCAACACGTCCATAGCTTCGCGATCGGTCATCTTGCCGGTCTTGATGGATTCATCCGCTGCCAGGATGCGCTCCATCGCCTGCTCCAACCGGGCGAAGCTATGGCGGTTGGCCTGGTTGGCCAACCCCGTCATCTTCCACTCGAAGATCCCCAACGTGCGAGCGACCTCCGGCGCGCGCACCCCCTGGGCTTGCAGCGCCTTTAGCTGGATCAACTGCCGGTAGTGCCATGCGATCATGCCCAGCAGCCGCAAAGGCGGCTCGCCGTCGATGTCCAGCGCGTGTGTCATCAGCCGCGCCGCGACAGGCCCGTTGCCTCCTCCTAACGCGTCGACCAGTTCGAACACGCTCGCAGCGCGCGTTGCCGGCGTGAGTTTGCGCACGTCCTCGCGCGTCACCGTCCGGCCGCCCGCATAATCGCCGAGCTTGATGAGTTCCTGGTCGAGCTGGCGCAACTCATCGCCCACGAACTCGGCCAGATCCATCACCGCCCCGGCGTCCAGCTTCACCTTGCGCTGCTGTGTGCGCGCCCGAATCCAGTTCGGCAGGTCGTTGCGCTTGGGTTTTTCGCAGGTGATGACCTTCGCGCGGCCGTCACGGCTCATTTCCTGCAACTTGCGCAGCGCCTGGCCGCCGGCCGTGTCTTCTTCAATGAGCACCAGGAGGGTGGTGGAAGGTATATGATCCAGGTAAGCCAGGATCGCCCTGGCATGGCCCCTGGGCGCCTCGGCCGCAGGCCCGTCGCCAGGTTCGTCCGCAGGCGCCTCGCCGGCCCGCGCCTTCGCCTTCGAGGGAGCGGCGAGTCGCGCCAACAACCCGTCGACCACGACGAGCCGTCGCTCGGCCAGGAAAGGCAGCGTGCCGCACGCGTTCTCCAGCTCGGCTGGCGACACCGTGCGGCCGTCAAGCCGCGTCGTGTTCAGGTCGACCAGCTCCAGGTCGTCGCCACACGCGGCGGCCAGCTCGACCAGCGCCTCTGCGCGCAACAGCTCCGCGGGGCCATGGATGAGGGTGATCATGGCCGCACCCTCATCCGATTGCGACCCGGTGCCGAGCGACCCGGTCGCCTTTGAGCTGGGTGACACCCTTGATGTGCAGCCCATGGACATGGGGACTGGTCGTGACGTTTTGCTGCATCCATCGCCCCGCGGGTACGGCGAAGATCAGCGCAAGCGTGGCGGCTAAAAGTGACGAAGGGATGCGATCCGCCCAGGAGCGTTTGCGGTCGTTGGCTACCAGCAGGACGGCCATGCCCGACAACATGCCCGAAGTGACAAGATTGGTGCCGCAGTTCGGGTGCACGGCCAGCCCGGCCTCGCCCGCCTGAAGCCGGCTGAGTGCCTCCAGGGCAACCTCCGCGACGAGATGGGTGTCCGCGTCGCCGAACAGGATGAACCCCTGCAGATCGCTGCGAGCCATGAGGGGCACGCCGGGCAGCCGCTGGCTCAAGAGCGTGACGGTCGCATGCTCGATCGCGTGGTGTTGGCGCAGCATCTGCGCAAAAGAACGCTTTGCCATTTCACTTTCCTTCCACTACCAGGTCACGAGGACACAAAGGCTCATCGGGTTGAGGGAGTCCCGGAGCCTTTGTGGTTAGCGCTGCACTAACTTCGCGACGGTGACGCCTTCGCCGCCTTCGTTGTTTTCGCCTGCGCGGAACTCGCCGACCAGGGGATGCCCCCGAAGTTCCTCGCGCACGGCCTGTCGCAGCGCCCCGGTGCCCTTGCCGTGGATGATCCGCACGAAGGGCAGGCCGGCCAGGTACGCCTGATCCAGGTAATGATCCAACTCGATGAGCATGTCGTCGACCGTCAGGCCTCGCAGATCCAACTCCATGCCCGGACTGGGCGGTCGGGGGGTCTTGCCGCTCGATTGGATCTGTACGGCCAGTTGCTCGCCGCGCTGCTGGAGCTCCACGCGGCTTTGGCCGAGCTTCATACGGAACCCCCCGACTCTCACCTCGACGTCATGCGGCCCGACCGCGACCACCTCGCCGCTGGCCTGGAGCGAAGGCACCCATACCTTGTCGCCGGGTTGCAGTGGACCGTCTATCACGACGGGTTGGGGCGTCTCCATGCGAGGTGGCGCCTGGAACTGGGCGCTGCGCTGAGCCAATACGTCTTGGGCTTCCGCCATCCATTGTTCGTGCAGGCTCCTGGCCGCCTGGCCGCGTTCACGCGGCGCCAGCGCCAGTTGTCCCCGCACCCCCTCAATCTCCTCGCGGATGGCCGTCAATTCCGCTTCAGCAGCCTGGCGCGTTTCGGCGAGCACCTCGCGGCGTGCTTCTTCGACCTTCGACAGCCGGTAATTGAGGTCAGCCCTGAGCGCCTCGATTCGGCGCAGTGCGGTCTTCGCCTCCTGTTCGGCTGTCAGTGCGGCCTCGCGCGCCCGTTTGATCTCGGCCAACATCGCCTCGGCCTCCGCGGACTGGGGCGACACGAGCGCCTCAGCCTGGCCGACGATCTCCTGGGCAAGGCCGAGCCGGCGCGCGATCGCGAAGGCGTTCGAGCGGCCCGGCAGCCCGATGCTGAGATGATAGGTGGGACTGAGCGTTTCAATGTCGAACTCGACCGATGCGTTGGCGACGTAGGCCGTCGTGTGTGCGAACACCTTCAGCTCAGAGTAATGGGTCGTGGCCAGGGTTGTGATGCCGGCCTGCAACAGGGTCTTGAGGATGGCCTGTGCCAGCGCGGCGCCTTCCTCGGGATCCGTGCCCGCGCCGAGTTCATCCAGCAGCACCAGCGAGCGATTGTCTGCGCGTGCCAGGATGTCGACGATGTGCGTCATGTGCGAAGAGAACGTCGACAGGCTCTGTTCGATGCTCTGCTCGTCACCGATGTCGGCGAACACCTGCTCGAAAACCGATGTCTTGGACCCCTCATCGGCCGGAATCGCCAGGCCGGCCTGTGCCATGAGGATCAGCAGGCCGGTTGTCTTAAGCGACACCGTCTTGCCCCCGGTGTTTGGGCCGGTGATCAGGATGATGAAGTAGTCGTCCTCAATATAGATGTCGACCGGGACTACGGTGAGCGGGTCGAGAAGCGGGTGACGCGCCTTGATGAAGGCGAGTGTCGAGCCGGGATGGGTGACGGTCGGCTCGGAACCCGCCGAGGTCACCGCCAGGTCCGCGCCTTCGACGGCGGCTTTGTGACGCGAAGCACGCCCGGATGGTTTGGCCCCCGTCTTGAACGGGATCAGCTCCGGCTCGACCCCATTCAGTGCGTACGCATAGCGTGCTCTCGCAAAGATCAGGTCCAGGTCGCCCAGGGCATCCACAGTGCGGACGATGATGCCGCCCGCCGCGGCGATCAGCCCGGTGAGTGCAGCCAGGATGCGCTGGATCTCTTCCTGTTCCGCGAGTTGCGCCTGGCGCCAGCGGTTGTTCAGGTCTACGATGGCCAGGGGCTCGATGAATAAGGTGGCGCCCGAACCCGACTGGTCGTGGATAAGCCCGGGGATGCGCCCTTTGAACTCGGCGCGCAGCGGGATGACATAACGCCCCTGGCGCTGCGTGATGATGGCTTCCTGCAAGAATTGCGCATTGGTGGAGGTCCCGATGATCCGCTGAAGGCGCTCCATCAGGTGGGCGTGCGCCTCCCGCAACTCCCGGCGGATGCGCAGCAACGCGTCGCTGGCCGAGTCCAGCACCTCCCCGCGTTCGTCGATGCAGCGGCCGATCTCGTCCACCACGTCATTGGGGACGGCGATGCGCTGCGCCACGTCGGCGATGTTCGGGAACCCTTCGGACAGCCGGCCAAGCGTCCGGCTCAGCGTGCGCGCGCGGACCAGGGTCGAGCGGATTGTGAGCAGGTCCATGGGAGTGAGGGTGCTCCCGATGGTCGCCTGCTCCACGAACGGGCGCAGGTCGTGAACGCCGTCCAGGTGCACGTCGCTCTTCTCGTCGAGCAGCCGTCGGGCCTCGCGTGTTTCGGCCTGCCAGACGACGGCCTGGCGAATGTCGTCCGTGGGCGCCAGCGCGCGCGCGCGCTCCCGCCCGAGTGAAAAGGAGGTGTGCCCTGCGAGCCGGTCCCGGATCTTGTCGAACTCCAGCACGCGCAAAGTTCTTGCGTCCATGCGGCCGAGTATAGCACAGCCGCGCGATCCGGCCAATGTTTTCGCCCTTTGGGGTCCTGTGATATCATGTCTAAAAGGCTCCATTTTCGCAGACGTTAAATGTTGAGGTAGGCGGATGAAAGCGGTTGTGATGGCCGGCGGAGAGGGCTCGCGTCTCCGCCCTCTGACGTTAACGCGTCCCAAACCGATGTTGCCGGTGGTCAATCGTCCGGTCCTCGGCCATATCCTCCACCTGCTCAAGCAACACAACATCACTGACGTGATCCTGACCGTCCAGTACCTGGCCGCGCAAATCCAGGATTATTTCGGCGATGGACGGTCGTTCGGCATGAACATCGAGTATGTCGTGGAGGAGTCTCCTCTCGGCACAGCCGGCAGCGTGCGCAACGCGGCCGACCGCCTGTGCACAGATGAGTCGCTCCTGGTGATCAGCGGAGACGCCCTCACCGATTTCGACCTGACCCAGCTTGCTGTGATTCATCGACAGCGCGGGGCAGCTATGACGATGGCGTTGACGCACGTGCCCAACCCCCTCGAATACGGCGTGATCAACACCGAAGATGATGGACGCGTCCTCCAGTACCTGGAAAAGCCAAGCTGGGCCGAGGTGACCTCTGACACGGTCAACACCGGCATCTATGTGATTGAGCATGAGGCGTTGGAGGGCATTCCAGCGAATGTGCGATTGGACTGGAGCCAAGACGTGTTTCCCGGCATGCTCAGGACAGGCTCACCCTTGTACGGCCATGTAGCGGAGGGCTATTGGTGTGACATCGGCACGCTGTCGGAATATCAGAGGGCCAGCGCCGACCTGCTCAACGGCAGGTTGAATTTGGGTGACCTGGGGGAGCGGATCGGGCCGGATATCTGGGCCGGGGGGCCGGTGACCATCGAGCCGGACGCGCAACTCATCGGGCCGGTCTACCTTGGCGAAGAGGTAAAGATCATGCGCGGCGTCGTCGTGGCAGGCCCCTCGGTGGTTCGCGACTACACTATCCTGGACAACCGGGCGCGCGTCCATCACAGCATTATCTGGCGCAACTGCTACATCGGCGAGGGAGTGACTTTGCACGGTGCGGTGATTGGCCGGCAGTGCAGCCTGAAGTCGCGTGCGACGGTGTTTGAAGGTGCGGTGGTGGGTGACGGCACAGTGGTCGGCGAAGATGCGATCATCCAGGCCGGCGTCAAGGTGTGGCCGAACAAGGAAGTCGAGAACGGGGCCAAGATCAATCACAGCGTGATCTGGGGATCGCAGGGCCGCAAGGTGCTGTTCGGCCGTTACGGCGTCACGGGTGTGGTAAACGTTGACCTGACCCCGGATTTTGTCGCGCGGCTGGGTGCGGCTTTCGGATCTGTGTTGCCCAAGGGGAGCACGGTGACTATTAATCGCGACCCTCACCGCAGCCCACGCATGATCAAGCGTGCGCTGATTTCAGGCCTTCCTTCCGCGGGCAACAATGTCATGGACCTGCGCAGCTTGCCGATCCCCGTAGCCCGGTACTACACCCGCAAGATTGGGGCGGCCGGCGGTGTCCATGTGCGCCTCTCGCCTTACGACCCCCGTGTTGTAGACATACGTTTCATGGGCACCGACGGGCTGAACCTGACGCGCGAGCAGGAACGTGCCATCGAACGTGTTTTCTTTCGGGAAGACTACCGGCGAGTTTACCTGGATGATATCGGCAATATCGATTATGCAGTCGATGCTGTGGATGTTTATGCGAAGGGCTATTTGCAGTCGTTGGACGTGGCAGCCATCCAGGGCGCCGGTTTCAAGATTGTGGTGGACTATGCCCATGCGCCAGCTGCCGAGGTATTGCCCGATCTGCTGAACCGGCTTTCGGTCGGCGTGACGCCTCTGAACGGGGTTGTCGATGCCGCCAGGCTTTCAGTAGCCCAGGACGAACTCCGTGCTGGCCGGGCGCAAATGGCGCGCATCGTGCAGGCATTGGACGCCGTTTCGCTCGGTGTACGGTTGGATGTAGGTGGCGAAAAGCTGTTTGTGGCCGACGACACCGGGGCCGACGTGCCGGATCGCGTGATGGCAGCCGCCATGGCCGCTCTGGTCTTTCGCGACTATCCGGGCTGCACCGTTGCTGTGACGGTCGATCAGCCCCAAGTGTATGAGCAGCTAGCCCAGCAGTATGGTGGGCAGATACACTGGACGCAGGTCGATCTACAGGCACTTATGTCCGCGGCCACTACGGCAAACGTCGTCATGGCCACCGACGGCAGCGGGAATTTCGCGTTCCCCAAGCTCTATCCCGGCATCGACGGCTTGTTTGCCGTGGGCAAACTTCTGGAATTGCTGGCCCATCAACACACCACCCTATCCAAGGTCATCGCAGCGCTGCCACCGTTTAACGTCGCTGCGGGCGTCGTCGAGGGCTCGTGGGAGAGCAAGGGCCGCGTGATGCGCTGCCTGATCGATCAGTTCTCCAAAATGCAGCACGAAACCGTGGATGGCATCAAGGTGCATCTTGGGGATCATGAGTGGGTGTTGATCCGGCCCGACAACGATACAACGGTATTCCATCTCACGGCTGAAGCGAAGTCTTTCCCTTCCGCACAAGAGCTGATCGCCGATTACGGCGGCTTAGTTCAGCGGTATATTCAAGATCCATGCGCTCCCCCCAAAGAACTACCGCACGGCAGAGACGGGCGCCAGAGCTGAAATCATCACCCTGTTCCTAAGAGGTATTTAACCGATGTCCATTACTTTTGGGACTGACGGCTGGCGTGCCGTCATCAGCGACGAATTTACGTTTGCCAATGTGCGACGCGTTGCGCAAGCCATTGCCGAGGTGCTGCTCGAAAATGCGGCCGGCCGCGATGCGGTGAATGAGCGGCCGTTGGCCGTGGTTGGTTTCGATACGCGTTTCCTCTCGGATCGCTACGCGCGCGCGGTGGCCGAGGTGCTGGCGGCAAACGGGCTGGATGTCGCTCTGGCAAAAGCCGATGCGCCAACGCCGGCTATCTCGTTCGCGGTTCCCAACCTTGGCGCGATCGGTGGCGTCATGATCACTGCCAGTCACAATCCGCCGCGCTACAACGGCATTAAACTTAAGTCGGCTCACGGCGGCAGCGCGAGGGTGTCTGACACAAAGCGCGTGGAAGCCAAGATTGCCGAGGCGTTGGCCGAGGACCGCGAGCCGCAGCGGATGGAGATCGATGTCGCCTTGAGCGAGGGCCGCGTCACTCGTTTTGACCCGTTTGATGCATACGCCGACCACCTGCGCGGACTGATCGACTTTCGGACGATCCACCGGGCGAAGTTGCGCGTGGCGGTGGATGCCATGTACGGCGCTGGGCGCGGCTACCTCAAACGACTACTCGAAGAGGGCGGTTGCGACGTCATCGAGATCCGGGGGGAGATGAACCCCGGCTTCAACGGCATCCATCCGGAACCCATCGCAAAGCACCTGGGGCCGCTGATGGAACTCGTGCCGAATGGCGGTTTCGACCTGGGGCTGGCGACCGACGGAGATGCGGACCGCATCGGCGCTGTTGGCCCGAGTGGTCGCTTCATCGACCCGCACTGCATCATGACGCTCGCCTTGCGCCATCTGGTCGAGACGCGCGAGTTGCGCGGTTCGGTGGTCAAGACGGTATCCACCACCCAGATGCTCAACCGGCTGGCCCGCCAATACAATCTACCGCTTCACGAAACACCGGTCGGCTTCAACTATATCGGCGATCTGATGATGGCCGAGGATGTCCTCATCGGTGGTGAGGAATCCGGCGGCATCAGTATCAAGGGCCATATTCCCGAGGGTGATGGTGTGCTAATGGGGCTGCTGCTGACTGAGTTGGTGGCCACCAACGGCAAGTCACCCGAGGCGCTGTTGGACGAGGTGATGGGCGAAATCGGCCACTTCGAGTATGCACGCAACGATTTCAAGGTGAAGCCTTTTGAGAAGAAGGCATTGGTGTCGAGCCTGGTCGCAATGGCGCCGTCTTCGCTGGGCGGCATTGCGTTGGCATCCGTCAATACGCGCGATGGTGTGAAGTACGTTCTGACCGATGATAGCTGGCTGCTCATCCGCCCCTCGGGCACCGAGCCGGTGCTGCGCGTCTACGCCGAGGCCCACACGCAGGACACTGTCCAGGCACTGCTCGCTGAGGGTCGTGCGCTCGCCGACGCAGCTGGGGCCTAACCCTAGGTCGAGACGTTCGCCGAAGGTGTTTCACTTTCCCCCTCTAACGCAACACTAACAACCCGCTTACACTCATCTAATGCCCTCATCGTAACATGCAGTAGGTAATGCAGCGATGAGGAGTCAGACAATGAGTAAAGTAGTGGGTATTGATTTGGGCACCACCAACAGTGTCGTAGCTGTGGTGGAAGGCGGGGATGCCGTCGTCATCCCGAGCGCGGAGGGTGGCCGGCTCGTGCCTTCAATCGTGGCTTTCACAAAAAACGGTGAGCGATTGGTCGGTCAGACCGCGAAGCGGCAGTCTGTCGTCAATCCTGAGAATACGGTGTTTTCGATCAAGCGCTTCATGGGGCGTCACTATAGCGAGACCGCAACTGAGCGCGGGACCATTCCCTATAAGGTCATCGAAGGCAAGTCGGGCGATGTGCGCGTGAAGATTCCTGTGAATGGGAAGGAATATACCCCGCAGGAGATCTCAGGCATGATCCTGGGCAAGCTCAAGGCTGACGCCGAGGCATACCTGGGTGAGCCGGTCACGCAGGCCGTGATTACGGTGCCGGCCTATTTCAATGACAGCCAGCGCCAGGCAACCAAGGACGCAGGCAAGATCGCGGGCCTGGATGTGCTGCGCATCATCAACGAACCGACCGCAGCTGCGTTGGCGTACGGGCTTGACAAGAAGGATAGCGAGACCATCCTCGTCTTTGACCTGGGCGGTGGCACCTTCGATGTCTCCATCCTCGAGGTGGGCGACGGCGTGGTCGAGGTGAAGGCCACTAATGGCGATACGCACCTGGGCGGCGACGACTGGGACCAGCGGCTGGTGGACTTCATCGCCGATGAGTTCAAGAAGGAAAACGGCATCGATCTGCGGAACGACCGGCAGGCGCTGCAGCGGCTCAAGGAAGCGGCCGAGAAGGCTAAAATTGAGCTGTCAACAGTGATGGAGACGGAAGTCAACCTGCCCTTCATCACGGCGGATGCCGGCGGTCCCAAGCATCTTCAGACAAAACTGGCGCGGTCCAAGTTCGAGCAATTGACCGAAGATCTGTTGGGACGCTGCAAAATGCCGTTCGAGCAGGCGTTGCGCGATGCGAAGCTGAAGTCCAGCGACATCGATGAGGTTGTGCTGGTTGGTGGTTCCACCCGTATGCCGATGGTGCAGGAGCTGGTGCGCCGGCTGACGGGCAAGGAGCCTAATCGTGGCGTGAATCCCGATGAGGTGGTGGCACTCGGCGCGGCGCTGCAAGGCGGCGTGTTGAGCGGTGAGGTCAAGGATGTCTTGTTGCTGGACGTGACCCCGTTGACCCTGGGCGTCGAGACCCTGGGCAACGTGTTGACCCCGATCATCGAGCGCAACACGACCATCCCGGTGAAGAAGAGCCAGATCTTCAGCACGGCGGAAGACAACCAGGGCGCGGTGACTATCCACGTCCTGCAGGGCGAGCGACCGATGGCGGTGGATAACATGTCGCTGGGGCAGTTCAACCTGGAGGGTATTGCGCCGGCGCCACGGGGCCTGCCGCAAATCGAGGTGACATTCGACATCGATGCGAACGGCATCCTGAACGTCAGCGCACAGGATAAGGCAACCGGCAAAGAGCAGAAGATCACCGTCACTGCGTCGACGAACCTTAACAAGGAGGACGTCGATCGGATGGTGCGCCAGGCTGAGATCAACAAGGCGGCCGATCAGCGGCGCAAGGAATTGATTGAGGCGCGCAACCATGCTGACCAGATGGCTTACGTGACCGAACGCAGCCTGAAGGACCTGGATGGCAAGGTCGGCGGCGACGATCGGCGTGCGCTGGAGCAACTGATCGCAGAGGTGCGCCGCACCGCCCAGGGCGAGGATGTGACGGCCATCCGGGACGCGATGCAGCGCCTGGAGCAGGCCGCGAGCCGCATTTCGCAAGGCGCGTACGATCAGGCCAGCGACGGTGCCAGCGATGGCAATGGAAACGGTTCGTACGGTTCCCGGGAGCGCGGTTCTGACGATGTCGTCGAGGGCGAGTACCGGCAGGTCTGATAACGGGGTGCTACAGGTAAAAAGGCGACTGGCGCACACGGAACTTTTCCGTGGCGCCAGTCGTTTTGCCTTGTTATGTCGGCCAATTGTCGGCCGCGTAACAGGGTTGTCGATGGCTAGTTTGTTATAATCTGATTATCACGTGAGTCGCAGAGGAGAGATACTATGTACTTTGATCCCATGTATTTGGTCTTCATGGCGCCGGCGCTGCTGCTGGCGTTTTTTGCCCAAATGAAGGTGCGCCGCGCGTACGCCACCTACACCAAGACACCCAACTCGCGCGGGCTAACCGGGCTAGATGCGGCGCGGCATGATCCTCGGCCCCGAGGGCCTTGGTGACGTGCAAGTCGAGGGTACGCCCGGCGAGTTGACCGACCACTACGACCCGCGATCCAAGAAGTTGGCCCTGTCCGCGGGCGTGGCCCAACAGCCGAGCGTTGCTTCGCTGGCAATCGTCGCACACGAAATCGGGCATGCGTTGCAGGACCACCAGGGCTATGCGCCGCTGAAGCTGCGCGGGGCCATCGTGCCGGCTGTGCAGGTCAGCGTGTGGGTCGCACCGTTGCTCTTCTTTGCCGGGCTCTTGTTAGGCATGACCCAGCTTGCGTGGGTGGGCGTGATCCTGTTCGGTGCGAGCGTGGTCTTCGCGTTGGTCACGCTGCCCGTCGAGTTTGACGCGAGCCGCCGGGCGCTGGGCCTGCTGCAGAGCTACAGCCTGGCCGATGGTCGGGAGCTCCAGGGCGCGAAGGCGGTGCTCGATGCAGCCGCCCTGACTTACGTGGCCGCCCTTGCGCAGACCTTGATGACGCTGCTATACTACGTTTCGATTTTGGGCCGCCGCCGCGACTGAGACGGAGGGCCATGAGGAGGACTTTGATGAGGCGTTCCCGAACTCTGGCTCTGGTTGTGGCACTACTGGCGCTCAGTCTTGCCTTGACGGGCTGCGGCCTGATTACAACATCGGCTCGGTTGCTCTCTGACACAGCCGCAACGCCGACGCCGGTCGTGCGCCCGACGCGTTTGCCCCTGGCCACGCCCGTGCCCTTTGCGCAGGCCGAGGAGCCCGCGCAGCAGGCCCCTGCCCAACAGGCGCCGGCTCAACTGGCGGCGCCTGCGCCTGCCCCGATCACCATCGCGCCCGGCGCGGATACCGAGACTGATATCTACACAGCCGTGTATCGTAAAGTCAGCCCGTCGGTCGTGCGTATCGACAACCTCACGACGATATCGCAAAATCTCAGTTCGGGTGACACACTGCCCGAGAGCCAGGGTTCCGGGTGGATATGGGACACAAATGGCTATATTGTTACGAATCACCACGTGGTTGAGGGTGCGGATGCGTTGTCGGTGACTTTCGCAGACGGCGTCGAGATGCCGGCCGAACTGGTTGGTTCGAATGCCGACAGTGACCTGGCCGTCATCCGGATCGATTCGACGCTGGTGCAGCTTGTCCCTGCTGAGCGCGGAAGGCTGGACGAGGTCGTGGTGGGGCAGCGTGCGATCGCTATCGGCAATCCATTCGGTTATGACAACAGCATGACCACGGGCATTGTGAGTGCGTTGGGGCGCAGCATTGAGTCGCAGACCGGCTACAGCATCCCGCTCGCGATTCAAACAGACGCGGCGATTAACCCGGGCAATTCGGGCGGTCCGTTGCTCAACGAGCGCGGCCAGGTGATCGGCGTCAACTTCCTCATCCGCTCAGCGGTAGCGAGCAGCTCAGGTGTTGGGTTTGCCATCCCGGTCAATATCGTGGAGCGCGTGGTCCCATCCCTGATCGAGACCGGTGAGTACCACCACGCGTGGCTCGGCGTCAGCGGCAGGACCTACAGCCCGGCGTGGGCAGGTGCGTTGGGGTTTCCCCAGGAGGCGCGCGGCGCTTACGTGATGGCCGTGATCCAGAATGGCCCATCGCAGCGAGCCGGCTTGCGCGGCGGCAGCCGAGACACCAATATTCCGTTGGCAGCCGGCACGGGCGGGGTGCTCTACCTGCAGCGTGGCGGTGACCTGATCGTCGGCATCGACGATCAGCCCGTCACCACATTTGACGACATCCTGATCTACCTGGAGAGCTACAAGTCGCCTGGCGACAAAGTGCAATTACGCTTTCTGCGGGCCGGCCAGGACGAGCAAACCCTGACCGTGACCCTTGGTGATCGGCCAGCAACCTCCCCGTGAGGCTCGACGGATCGATCACGCGTTGCCTAACCGCCCGGCGATAGGGTCGCCGGGCGGCTTAATGTGGGAAACATGTTGATGATACGACGAAATGCCGGCTTCGTCACTGCCGTCTTCGCAAGCATCTTCGTGCTTGCCGGTTGCAGCGCGCTGCCGGGATTGCTTGAGCTAGGCCAGGCTGTCGCGACGCAAGCCCCTCCTACGCCACAAGTCGTCGTGGTCATTGCGACGCCCACGCCTGTGCCACTGGCTCCGGTCTCGGAGGCGATTAGCAGCGCTGACACCGAAGAAGCGCGGCGCGTTGCCATCTATGAGCAAGTCGCGCCCGCGGTTGTCAATATCACGACCCAGGTCTTGCGCTCCGACTTCTTCTGGGGTGCAACGCCAGAAGAAGGCAGCGGCTCCGGCTTTCTGTGGGATCATGCGGGGCACGTGGTGACCAATTACCACGTGATCGAGGATGCGCAGGAGATATCGGTTAGCTTCGGGGACGACGTGATCCTGACTGCGACTGTTGTCGGTGTGGATCCGCAGAATGACCTGGCGGTCCTGCGGGCCGATGGGACGATCCCAGCCGGCGTACAGCCCATCCCGGTCGGCGCTTCTAGCAGCCTCAAGGTGGGTCAATCGGCCATCGCGATCGGCAACCCGTTCGGCCAGTTCGAGCGCACGATGACCGAGGGCATCATCAGCGCGCTTAATCGGACCATCGAAACGGAAAGCACGGTGCTGCGCGGGGTGATCCAGACGGACGCGGCGATCA
This sequence comes from uncultured Chloroflexia bacterium, assembly GCA_963774265.1. Taxonomy (GTDB): domain Bacteria; phylum Chloroflexota; class Anaerolineae; order CG2-30-64-16; family CG2-30-64-16; genus JALOOB01. The sequence goes on from CAVZDU010000005.1 coordinate 70,934, forward strand.
ACCGCGGCAACTCCGGCGGGCCGCTCCTCGATTCGAGCGGCCGGCTGATCGGCGTCAATTCGGCCATCTACTCGCCCACGGGGACATCGGCGGGGGTGGCGCTGGCGATTCCGGTAGACAAGGTGAGCCGCGTCGTTCCGGCCCTGATTGAGAACGGCCGCTACCCGCATCCGTGGCTGGGCTTGGAAGAGCTGGGCTATGAGATTTCGCCCGCGCTGGCGCGCGCGTTGCGTCTACCTGTGGAGCAGGGGCTGCTGATCGCCCGCATCTACCGGGACAGCCCGGCGGATCAGGCCGGGGTGCGTAGCGCGCGGGAAGAAGTGATCTTCGGCAACCGGCGTTATCTGGTTGGGGGTGATGTGCTGACCGCGATCGATGGCCGGCCGTTGACGACCTGGGAGCAGCTCAACGCGTACCTGGATGAGGGTGCGAGCGTCGGGCAGACGGTGACGCTCGATCTCCTGCGCGATGGGGAGGCGATACAGGTGCAGGCAACGCTGGAGGATACGCCGGAGTCGCTGCAGCAGTAGTAGCGCGAAGCATCTAAGGTGCCCGGCACTTCGAAAAGTGCCGGGCACCTCACCTAGCCCGAGAAGTGCCGGGCACCTTAGCCTCTGGAGATGCTGCAGCGCTGGACGCGCCGGGATCGCTTTCGCACCAACCCACACACCTCAGGCTTGTATTCCCACCAACACCAGTGGGACGGCCGGCACCCCTCGTCCCTGCCGGATTACGTTGTACAGTTCCCCTTCATAGTAAGAAACACCGGAGCTCATTTGCTGCTGAAGCGTTTTCATCGGCAGTATCTCGATGCCGACATCGATCTGATCGCCCACGTAGAAGGCCAGGTGCTTGACGAACAAGTCATAAGCTACGAACGAGTATTTGCCGAACTGCACCTCGATGGCGACGCGATCTTTGACGAAATCCGTCTGGTTGTAACTGTGAATTGGGATTTCGCCTGCAGCTTCAATCGCCGCCTTCTGTTCGGCCGCACTCATGGTCAGTGTCTTGCGGATAAGTTTTTCGCTGCGCGTCACCCAGTAGCTCACTCGACTTTCACTCCATCCTCGGGCACGCAGCAGACGATTGAAGCTGGTGTTGAGATCGACCGGGCTGTAGAGCAGCTTGCCCAGGGTTCGGACCTCCTTTGAGACCTTTGTCCTACACTGCTCTGCGTCGACGGCTTCTATAACGGTCTGGACTTCTTCCCAAAGGGCGGGCCGTCTGACGAGGAGGAATTCGAGCCCGTTCAGGTGCGAATAGGTCTCAGCTATCTTCATCTTCTTCGTAGCCCCCTTGTCGCTCCAGGAGCGTCAGTTGCGCCTCGGTCGGATTGGGCTCCCAGGGAACCGCGGTCAGGGGATTGCCGGCTGACTTAGGATCGTAGACTGGCCGGTTCATCGGGCGAGTGCGCAGCGTGCCTGCCAGTCCGCGGCGGATACGATCTTTGGCGAGTTCGACGTACTGGGGAAAGATCTCAGCGCCAGCGGCGCGGCGTCCGTGAAAAACGGCTGCAATCACCGATGTGCCTGTGCCAAGGAACGGATCAAGCACCCAGTCGTCCTCGTTGGTCATTGACAACACAAGCCGTTCGATGAGTTCAACCGGAAATTGGCAGGGGTGGTCGGTTTTCTCGACATGATTGCTTTTGACGTTTGGGATGATCCATACATCGCCCGGGTTCTTGCCTAAAGGATTGCCAGAGTACTGCCCAGCATTGGGTCCCTTGAAGTGCTTCTTGCCAGGATACTTCTGTGGCACGCGGATCGGGTCGAGATTGAAGACATAATCGTCACTCTTAGTGAACCACATGATCGTCTCGTAGCGGCCCGAAAACCGATTGCTGCAGTGGAGCCCGTGTTCGAAATGCCAGACGATACGGTTGCGCATACGCAGCCCGAGGCGGCTAAAAAGGGGATAAAGGATTGTGTCGAGGGGGATGATCGAGCCGCGATCCACATAGTTGCCCACCTGCCAGCAGATGCTGCCAGCGGGCCGTAACACCCGCACACTCTCTTCAATGACGCGTGCCTGCTGCTCTACATAACGATCAAGATCCAGTCGTTTTTCGTACTCCTTGCCGATATTATAGGGCGGAGAGGTAACGACAAGCTGGACGGTGGCGCGAGGGATCGTGCGCAGGAAATCCAGGCAATCGCCGGGATATACCACCACACGTGCTTGTTCTTCAAAAGCATCAGCGATGGGGACTGTCTCAAACATGACGCCTCGTCAACCGGATCGCCTCCCGGAGGCGAGCACAGCATCGGGAATGGGTGACTATCTTAGGGCAAGTATACCCCCCAGAGATAGATCCTGCCAATGCTGCCGGCATCGCGCCACTTGTTGCTGGAGGTGATCTGGAGGGAAGGGTGTGGAATCAGGGGAGTTCCTGCTTGTGCGTATAGGTGCCCGGCACTCCGAAAAGTGAATGTCACTAAGAATTCTCGGCAAGTTGTTGTCGTAGCCGTTGACGCTCCTGGTTGCGTGGTTCGTTAAGAACTGGGTAGACCCGGGGTTTGTAATGACAGGCCCGTGGTTCTACCCGGCCGGGCGGGCGGTGCGGTATGCGGCGTGAGGCCAGGCGCAGCAACCAAGCGGTCAGCCACGGGCTGGACCCAGTCGGCGGCCGGGCGGCGCACCACAGCGCGGCAACGCTGCGCCAGCAGTCGGCGAAACTGAGTTGGCTGGGCGGCAGAGCGCTGGCCTGCGCCGCGTGCAACATGAGCCAACGCACTAAATTGTAGGCGAGCAAGGTGGCGCAGAGCTCCTTGCGGACCAGATCGACCGATTTACAGGTGAGCCGCTCCAGGCCCATTGTGCTCTTCAGACTGCGCAGACACAGTTCGGCTGTCCAGCGGCGGCCGTAGAGTTGGATGATGTCGGCTGCGGGGTAGTGGTCCGCGTCGGTCAGCGTCGTGAACAGGTACATGATGCGGGTCCGGCTCGTGCCGGTGCCGATGCGCACACAGAGCAACCGTCCGGGGATGGGGTCGTGCGGCAGCCCGGGATGATGCCGGCGGTCCTTAGCACTCGGCCGCCACAACAGCGGCACATCGCAACCGGGTAGCACATGTGCCAGACCGACCCGCTTGGCCAGCGCATGGGCGCGCTTGGCCTGGAGCCGCCAGACGGCGTGCGCTCGGCGCTGGACCAGGAGTTGGGTCAGGCTAAAGATGCCGAAATTCGCATCGCCGAGCCACACACTGTCTGGCGCGGCATTGCGCAGCAGCGTTTCGGTCAAGCACTGCTCACTCGTGGCATAGGCGCCATCGGCTACCTGCAGCACGGCGCCGGTGTGCAGATCGAAGGCCGCCACCAGGCGTGGGATCAGCCAATACCCCGTGCCAAAGCGCGGTTGATGCCGCCCATAGTGCGCCACTAAGCTAGCATGCGGCCAGAGCAGCAAGGTGCTGCCATCCACCACGCAGACGGGGTGCCCCAACCAGTGCTGGTCGGCGGCCGCCTGGTGGCGGATCCACTCGGCACTGTGCGTCAGTAAGTCCGGCAAGAGCTCCCCCGGCAGCCGCTGCCGGGCCTGACAGTACGCCGAGGTGCTGAGCGAGGCGAGCCGCTGCGAGCGCGGGCGCGCATGCGTATCGGCCAACCCGTCGAGCCCGCCACTGGCCATGAAACTGACCACCGCACCACAGCTATGGTCGGCGTGCAGGCGTTGGTAGATCAAACACCAGACGACGATCCAGGGTGTGAACAAGCGCTCGTAAAAGCGCTGGGTGTGCGACGCCAGCAAGGCTCGGACGTGTTCGGCACACAGCAATTGCTGGAAGACGACCCAAATCTCTGCTATAGTGACGGGTGCTGTCGGCGTAAGTGGCATAGATCCTCCCCTTGGTGCTCAAGATGAGGTATCTTGATGCCACTTCGCCCTCAGCTGCAAACTTGATCTGAATTCTTAGTGCCATTCACTCCGAAAAGTACCGGGCACCTAGCCACCTAGCCGGGCGCCTGAAGTTAATCCTACTTCGCGATCAGCCACACGAACTGGTACGGCGCGAGGAGCAACTCGTCCTTCAACTCCACGTCCTCGCCGCTGACCAAATCCCGGAATGTATAGCTCAGGCCGTTCGCGCGGACGGTATTCGCAGTCACGCGCTGCTCGTGCTCGCTGAAGTTGCACAGGACGAGCACACGGCCTTCGCCGCCCTGACGCACGTACGCGAAGACGTGGCCGTTGCCGGGATCCACGACCTGCATGTTGACGCCTGCAAACGCAACACTTCCCTCGCGCACCTCGATCAGGCGGTGCAGTTGCCCGTAGATCCGACCTGCAGTGCTCCCGCCATCATGACGCTGACTGACCCGAGACCAATCCGTGAAGGGACGATGCACCCAGCGGCTGTCTGTGGCTTTGGCTGGATCATCCCGGTACGAATAGTCGTTCAGCGTGCCCACTTCATCGCCCAGGTAGAGCAACGGGATCCCGCCGATGGAGAGGATGACGCTGTGGATGAGCAAGACGCGCCGGACGGCCAGCTCGATCTCCCCATTGTCCCCCTCGCGCAACGCCTTCTCCAGCCCCGCCAAAGACGCGCACGTGCCTGAGATGCGCGCATCGCCAGTGCGCGGGTTCTCCATGAAGGGCAGGCCGCGGCTGAAGCTGCCGGGGAAGCGGCCCGTGTAGAAGGCATTAAGGAACCTTCTGTGGTCGTAGCCGTTCATGCCAAGGCGGTTAGCGGCTGCGTCGTCGAACGTCCACCCGATGTCATCGTGCACGCGCACGTAGTTGACCCACGCGCAGCCCGGCGTGATGCGAAACCGTTCGGACATGGAGTGTTGGAGCAGCCTCACTTCACGCGTTGCGAGCGACTCCCACAGGAGCGCCATCAGCAATGGGTTGTACGAGAGCTGGCATTCCTGCGGCGAGATATAGCGCGCCACCTCATCCGGGTGGACGATGGCCTCGGATTTGAAGAGAAGCGCCGGGGCCGCAATGCGCGCCAGCGCGTTGTACGCCTGGATGATCATGTGCGCTTCGAGTAGGTTTTCGCAGTTCGTGCCCATCTGCTTCCAAATGAACGCGACCGCGTCCAGCCGCAACACCTCCACGCCGGCATTGGCCAAAGACAGCATTTCTTCGAGCATGGCGCGGAACACGGCGGGGTTGCCGTAGTTCAGATCCCACTGAAAGCTGTAGAAGGTGGTCCACACCCACTTGCCCATATCGGGGCGATAGGTGAAGCTGCCCGCCCGCGCCTCCGGGAAGATCTCGCGAAGGGTGCGCTCGTACGCATCGGGCATCGTGCGGTCAGGGAAGATGTGGTAGTAGTCCGCATATTCCTCATCGCCCGCCTGCGCGGCCCGCGCCCATTCGTGCTCGTCCGACGTGTGGTTGAACACGAAGTCGACCGTCAGGCTGATGCCTTCTCGCCGCAGCTCGCCGGCCACGTCCGACAACTCGGCCATCGTGCCCAGCTTCGGGTCCACCTCGCGGTAGGAGCTGACCGCGTAGCCGCCGTCGTTCTCGCCCTCCGGGGCTTTGAACAGGGGCATCAGGTGCAGGTAGGTGAGGCCCAGCTCCTTGAGGTAAGGCAGCTTGTCCCTGCAGTCCTCGCAGGTTCCCCGCAAACAAGTCGACATAACACACGCCACCCAGCATCTGCTGCGACTGGAACCACGTCGTGTCCGACTCGCGCGGCGTCCAACGCCTTCAGGTCGGCCGGGCGGGCCAGGTACAGCCGGGCGGCGGTCTCCAGGATCTGTTCGAGATGGTAGAAGAAGTCATAACGGCCGCCGTACAGGTGATGGAGGAGGCCGAAGAGATGCTCGAAATTATCCCGCAGCCTGGCTTCGAAGAGCTGCCATTCTGCCGCGGGGATATTGGCGAAGGTTGCGGCCAGGTGCGGCAGGACGCGGCCCAGTGTCAACTGAGCTTGCTGGCGCAGCCATTGCGGAGACACATTGCCGTCCATGCAGGCGCTCCTTGGGGTCAAATGCAAAGGGTGAGCCACTTAGCTCACCCTTTGGTGCTGTTGCCAGTACGAGATCTAGCCCTTCACCGACCCGGCCATCAGCCCGCGCACGAAGTAGCGCTGCAGGGCGAAGAACACCGCCAGCGGCAGGATCATGCTGATGAACGCGCCGGCGGTGAGCAGGTGCCAGTCCTGGCCCTTTTCGCCGACGATGGCGGCCAGGGCGCTCGGTGACCACCCGGTTCTGGTCGCCCAGGAAGACCAGGGCCACCAGGTAGTCATTCCAGACCCACAGGAACTGGAAGATGGCGAACGAAGCCAGCGCCGGCACCGACAGCGGCAGGATCAGCTGGGTGAAGATGGTGAAGCTGCGACGCGCCGTCGATGAAGGCCGATTCGAGGATATCGCGCGGCAGGCTCGCTGATGTAGTTGAACAGCAGGTAGATGGCCAGCGGCAGGCCAAAGCCGGTGTGCGCCAGCCAGATGGCCAGGAAGGTGCCGTTCAGGTTGAGCTTGGTGTAGTCCTGCAGGATGGGCACCAGGGCGATCTGCAGCGGCACCACCAGCAGCGCCACCACCAGCGTGAAGAGGAACTTGCGGCCGGGGAAATTCATCCAGGCAAAGCCGTAGGCGGCAGAAGGCGGCGATCAGGATGGGGATGATCGTGGCGGGCACGGCCACCGCGATCGAGTTCAGGAACGCCGTGCCCAGGTTGTTGCCCTTGCGGATGATCTCCTGGCCGGACGCATCCTTGAACCTGATCTCTTTGCCGGTGAGAACATTCTTGTAGTTGTCCAGGGTCAGATTGGCGCCGAAGCCCACCCACTGCTGCTCGGAAACCTTGATCAGGCGGGTGCGCTTGTTGCCGAACCAGGTGCAGCTGGCGGCCGTCCGGCAGGGTGACGCCCTCGCGCAACTCCTCGAACGTGGTGGTGACGCCCTCGATCTCGAAGGACCCGTTGACGTCCACGGTGTCAGGGAGCTTGATCTCGCTCTTCTTCCACGTATCGCTGGTGTGGCAGGACCGTCCACCAGCCCGAGCTGAAGATGTCCTGGCTCTGGCGGAAGGAGGTGACGAAGACGCCCAGCGACGGGCACCAGCCAGAGCATGCAGATCAGGATCAGAATGCCGTTCACGAGCACACTGGCGTCATCCGCTGCTGCCTTTTGAGACCACCTGTTGCGCTCATCAGAAGGCCTTCCTTTCGCCGAACTGCCGCAGGTTGTAGATCATGACCGGGATGACTGCGAGCAGCAGGATGATGGCGATGGCCGAGGCACGGCCGGTGTGGCTGTAGGTGAAGCGCTGCAGGTAGAACTCGTTGGCGATGACGTTGGTGCCGTTGTTGCCGCCGGTCATCACGCGCACGATATCGAACAGCTTCAGGCTGAAGATGACGATCGTGGTGGTGACGGTGATGAGGGTGCCCTTGATGTAGGGGATGGTGATGCTGAAGAAGGCTCTGCATCTCGTTCGCGCCGTCCATCCGGGCCGCTTCCAGCAGCTCAGACGGGCATCCCCTTGATCGCGGAGGAGATGATCACCATGGCGTAGCCGGTCTGCAGCCAGACCATGATGATGATCAGGAAGAAGTTGTTCCAGGGCGGCAGCGACAGCCAGGGCTGCGACTGGCCGCCCAGGGCCAGTGACGATGGCGTTCATCAGGCCAATCTCCTGCGATGCCCTGGCCTTCGCCCTTGTAGGTGTAGATGAATTTCCAGATCACGCCCGCGCCGACGAAGGAGATGGCCATGGGCATGAAGATGATGGCCTTGTAGACAGACTCGAACCGGCTGCGGTCTGCCAGCACGGCGATCAGCAGTCCCAGGCCAACGCAGAAGTCCGGTGCCGAAGATCATCCACAGCAGGTTGTTGCGGAAGCGCTTCCAGCATGATGCGGTCGGTGAAGGCGAAGATGTAGTTGGTCAGGCCCACGAAGGTCGAGCCGGTCTCGTCCTGGAAGCTGAGAATCAGCGTGCGAACGACCGGGATCGCCAGGAACCAGGCCAGGATGGCGAGAGCCGGGCCCACAAAGACGAACGGCTGGATCAAGCGGCGGGCGTCGTCCGGGAAGCTTCTCCACCAACCAGTTGGAGACCGCAGAACAGCAGGGCCACGCCGCCGACACCCCACAGGATCGCCACGATGACCATGACGATCTGGGGGGCCTGGCTGTTGCGAAGAAAGATGAACCCCTGCCAGAGGACGAGGAACGTGATAAGCGGCACGAATATGGACACCAGGATTCGTCCCAGACCGGTCGCCAGCCAGGCCAGCGGACCGCCGGATTGCTTCGGTATCTCTGGAGCTAGTCATGTCGCCTCCTCGTATCTGCTCGAGATGATGGGAGCAGTGGATCGGGCGCCCCGGCCTCGGAGTGCACCGTGTGCTCGTCGCCGAGCGAGGCCGTGGCAAGTCAGGTCCTACCTGGCCGGATTACTTGGGCCAGGAGGCGTCGATCTCCTTGAGGGCGGTGTCCAGGCTGATGGAGCCGGAGACGAAGGCGGTCATTGACTTCCAGAAGGAGCCGGCGCCGACCGCGCCGGGCATCAGGTCAGAGCCGTCGAAGCGGAAGGTGGTGGCGTTCTGCAGGATCTCGGCGACCTTGCGGGTGACGGGGTCCTGGTACCAGTCGAGGCTGGCGTCCTTGTGCGGTGAGATGGCGCCGCCGGCCTCCACCCAGCCCTTGACCGAAGTCGCCGGTGGAGAAGTACTGGATGACGGCGCGGACTTCGGGCCGGTCGTTGAACATGGCGTAGATGTCGCCAGCGCACCAGGACGGGCTTGCCGTAGGCTGGATCGATGCGCGGGCAGGTAGAAGAAGTCGTAGTCTTCGCCGGCCACCAGGCCTTCGGGGAAGAAGGTGGTGATGAAGTTGCCCTGCTTGTGGAGCCAGCACTTGGGCGGCTTCTCGAACATGGGCTTGGGGGCATCGCCGAAGGCGGTGGTGGCGATGGCCTTGCGGCCGCCGTAGACGTACTCGTCGTTGAACCAGATCTTGGTGACGACGTCGATGGCCTTGCGGACTTCGGGGGAATCGAACTTGAGCTGCCCGCGACCCACTTGTCGTAGTTCTCCAGGGTGGTGGTGCGCAGCATGATCTCTTCGATCCAGTCGGTCATCGGCCAGCCGGTGGCCGCGCCGGACTCGATGCCGATGCACCAGGGGGTGTCGCCGTCTCCGCGATCTGGTCGGTGAGGGCCATCAGCTCGTCCCAGGTGGTGGGGACTTTGTAGCCGGCGGCGTCGAACTCGGCCTTGGGGTACCAGACCAGCGACTTGCCGTTGACGCGGGCCCAGATGCCGGCCATGATCGGGCCATCCTGGGGCCCTGCATGGTGCCCATGTCGAGCCAGGACTGGATGTAGTTCTGCTTGAGCCAGTCGGGGTTGATGACCTTGTTCAGGTCGATGACTTTGCCCTTCTTGACCATGGTTGGCCAGCAGGCCGGGCTGCGGGAAGTCGACGATGTCGGGCGGGTTGCCGCCGTCGACCTGGATCGAGATGGAGGCTTCGAATTCCTTCGAGCCGGTGTACTGGATGTCGATGCCGGTGCTGTCTTCGAAGTCCTTGACCGATTCGTCGAACTTGACGGCGTCGTTGTCGGTGAACGGGCCGTCCATGGTGACCTTGGTGCCCTTGTACTTGCCACCATAGGCATCGACCAGCTCGGTCAGGCCCTTGCTCTTGGCGCCCTCGGCGCTCGCGCCGACGCGGCAGCGGCAGCGAGCCGCTTAGCCGGCGTCGCACCGGTGCTGGCCGGCCAGGAGGCGTCGATTTCCTTGAGGGCGGTGTCTTCGTCGATGGAGCCGGAGACGAAGGAGGTCATGGACTTCCAGAAGGAGCCGGAGCCGACTGCGCTCGGCATCAGGTCAGAGGCGTCGAAGCGGAAGGTAGTGGCATTCTGCAGGATCTCGGCGACCTTGCGGGTGACGGGGTCCTGGTACCAGTCGAGGGCGGCGTCCTTGTGCGGTGAGATGGCGCCGCCGGCTTCGACCCAGCCCTTGACGAAGTCGCCGGTGGAGAAGTACTGGATGACCGCGCGGACTTCGGGCCGGTCGTTGAACATGGCGTAGATGTCGCCAGCGCACCAGGACGGGCTTGCCGTACGGCTGGATCGATGCGCGGGCAGGTAGAAGAAGTCGTAGTCTTCGCCGGCCTCCAGGCCTTCGGGGAAGAAGGTGGTGATGAAGTTGCCCTGCTTGTGGAGCCAGCACTTGGGCGGCTTCTCGAACATGGGCTTGGGGGCATCGCCGAAGGCGGTGGTGGCGATGGCGCTTGCGGCCGCCGTAGACGTACTCGTCGTTGAACCAGATCTTGGTGACGGCGTCGATGGCCTTGCGGACTTCAGGTGAATCGAACTTGAGCGTGCCGGCGACCCACTTGTCGTAGTTCTCCGGGGTGGTGGTGCGCAGCATCATCTCTTCGATCCAGTCGGTCATGGGCCAGCCGGTGGCCGCGCCGGACTCGATGCCGATGCACCAGGGGGCGTCGCCGTCGGCCTCGATCTGGTCGGAGAGGGCGATCAGCTCATCCCAGGTGGTGGGGACTTTGTAGCCCGCGGCGTCGAACTCGGCCTTGGGGTACCAGACGAGCGACTTACCGTTGGCGCGGGCCCAGATGCCGGCGGTGATGGGGCCATCCTTGCCCGTGCATCTGGCCCATGTTCGAGCCAGGCCTGGCTGTAGTTTTCCTTGAGCCAGTCGGTGTTGATGACCTTGCTCAGGTCGACGACTTGGCCCTTCTTGGCCATGTTGGCCAGCAGGCCGGGCTGCGGGAAGTCGACGATGTCGGGCGGGTTGCCGCCGTCGACCTTGATCGCGATCGAGGCCTCGAATTCCTTCGAGCCGGTGTAGACGGATATCGATGCCGGTGGCCGCTTCGAAGGCCTTGACCGATTCATCGAACTTGACGGCGTCGTTGTCGGTGAACGGGCCGTCCATCGTGACCTTGGTGCCCTTGTACTTGCCACCATAGGCATCGACCAGCTCGGTCAGGCCCTTGCTCTTGGCGCCCTCGGCGCTCGCGCCGACGCCTCCGGCTGCTGCCGGTGCGGGGGCCGCCGGCGCCTCAGTGGCAGCCGGCGCCGCAGCCGGCGCCTCGGTGGCCTTGGGGGCCTCTGTCGGCGCCGCGGCCGGTGCAGGCGCGGCTGTCGGCGCGGGCGTGGCCTTTGCGCCACACCCTGTCAGAACCAGCGCCATGATCATGATGATGGTCAGGATACTCCAACGCTTCATGTGCTTCTCCTTCTTGAGATATGCATTCGGTAGATATGCATGCGGACTGTCAGTTGTGATCCGGGCTCGTTTTTCTTGTCTGTCGTAGGATCGATATGGGCCTCCTTTCGTTCTCAGCACGGGCTCAAGCGGTCTCCCGCTGCACGAGGCTGAGCGGTAACCAGACTTCCTGGGCGGCCCGCGAGGGGTCGGCCAGGCGCGACAAAAGCAAATCAACCGCCACCCGGCCCGACTCCTCGAGGTGCTGGCGGATGGTGGTCAGGCCGATGTAATCTGCCACGTCGATATCATCGAAGCCGATGACGGCCAGGTCCGCGGGCACGCGCACGCTGCGCTCGCGCGCGGCCTTGAGCACGCCCATGGCCTGGGTGTCACTGGCGGCGAAGATCGCCGTGGGGGGATGGGGAAGATCAAACAGGGCATGAGCGGACAGCCGAGCGGAATCCATGCCGTGAGGGGCACACGCGATATAGTCGACAGGCAGGTCGATGCCGGCTTCGGTCAGCGCCTGGCGATAGCCCGCCAGCCGCACCTCGCTGTTCCGCATAGCGTAATCGGGTACGTCCGAATCGCCGACGAAGCCGCAGCGCTGATGGCCGAGACTGAGAAGATGCTGAGCGGCCATGGCGCCACCGGCGACATCGTCGATGCGCACGCTGCTGAAGGGTGGTCGCGAGGTCTCGATGAGTACGGTCGGCAGATCGTGTGTGATCAGGCGTTCGCCGGCCTCGTCATTAAAGGGCAGGGCCATGATGATCAGCGCGTCGACGCGGCGCGTGACCGGCAGGCTGGCGAGCAGGCCAGCGCGGCGGGAAGAGGAATCGACGTTGTAGATCGTGAGATCGAAAGGCGCGTCACTCAGGGCGTTGGCAACGCCCCGGAGCCGGGCCACAAATGATGGAAAGGTGAAGAATGGCGCCAGCACGCCGATCCGGGCATGGCTCTTGCGGGCCCGTGCGGTGGCTTCCGCCTTGGGCACGAAACCCAGTTCGTCGATGGCGTGGTGGACGCGGGTGCGCGTGATCTCACCCACGCGCTCGGGAGTGTTGAGCACGCGGGAGACTGTGGCAATGCTGACCCCGGCCTTCCTGGCCACTTCGTACACTGTCACCTGTGACATGTAGCTCCGGTCTCTGGTGGCTGGCGGCATGGATAAACAACTTCCATGAAAGCACTTACATGAGTAAGAGTTATAGCATGCTTTGAGAGGGCTGTCAAACAGATTGCGGCTTTGCAGCAGTGAAATTGAGGCGCCCGGCGCCTGGACGCAACTTCAACTCCCGTTCTGTGTATCATCCAACCGGGCGCGGCGCGGGGCGAGATCTTCCTCTTCTTGCAGGGGCGGCAGATCGCGGACGGGGATGCCCGAGTCGGCGCCTGGTGTACGGGGCCCAACGCGTGTGAACTCGACCGTCACGCCGAGCGAGGCGGCAAGGCGGGCCGCAACGGCCTCCAACTGCTCGACCTCGTCGGCATACTCCGCCAGGCGCACCCCGTCGTTTGAGGCCGTGAGGATAACCGTGTCATTGACCAGCAAGCGCGTCTCTTCGCGACCGTCCGGCGTACGGGCGGTGCGTACCAGCTTGACAGCCGCCCCGCTCGATGCCGAAAGGGACGGTTTGCCGAACACGCGCACCAGGACCGTAATCAGTAGCGTGCCGACAAGCAAAAGGGCGAGTAATTCGATGATAGCCACGGCCAGCCTCCACCCAAGACGGGTTACGGCTCCAGTATACACCCGATCAGGCTGTGGTCAGAAATGGTCGATCCTTGGCCTTGCAGATATCCTTGATGACGTCGCGCCCTGAGCCGGCCGCGAGCTCAATGTTCCCGCCCGGCTCAACCCACTGACCGATCATGTAGAAGTTGTCCAGACCGGGAAGGACCCTCTTCATTCCCTGGCCCATCAGCATGCTCATCTTCCGCGTGGTCATGGCCCAGCCCGCGAACGCGCCGCGCCAGTTGGCCGTGTAGCGCTCGTAGGTCATGGGCGTGGCGACGTCGATCACCTCGACCTGCGCAGCGAGGCCGGGGTAGCGAGCGTCCAGGCCGCGGATTACTTGTTGGGCGACCGCATCCTTGACCTTAAGGTATCGGTCCGGCTCGTCGCGCAGCCCATGCCAGTAAGTGTAATCGGCCTCGCACCATACGCTGAGCACGGATTTGCCCGCCGGCGCCATCGATGGGTCGAAGCAGTAATGTTTCACCACCAGCCGGTCGTGCGCCAGGTTGCCCAACAAAACCGGCTCAGCCAGTGGAAAGCTGACCGATGGAGGCTCAGCCGAGAAGTCGCGGTCAACCCCGAGCGAGATCTGCAGCAGCGACCTCGTCGGGGGTAGGGTCGTGTAGTAGTCCCGCGTCTTGTCGTCGAGATAGCGTGCATCGAGCAAATCGAACAAAGTCGTCCGGCCGTCGCATGCGGAGATCACCAGGTCGCCGCGGTGCTCAGCGCCATCATCCGTCCGGACGCCCACCGCGCGCCCGTTCTCTACGAGAATCTGCTCGACGCGCGACTTATACTGGATCTGCCCGCCCAACCCCTCATAGCGTTTGGCCAGCGCCTCGGCAAACGCCAGTGAGCCACCCAGCGGGTAGCCGCCTTCGTGGTCGTGCATTCCGGCGATGGAGGAGAGCATCAGCATCATCGGGAAATCAGGCCGCGAGAACTGGAAGAATTGGGGCAGCGCCTCACGGAGCAGCGGGTCTTTGAAGCGCGCGGCGAACTCGGCAACCGTCACGCGCGCCCATTGCAGCGCGGGGACGAGCACGGGCAGCATCGCCTTGCCCATCTCCAGCGACTCCAACGGGTCAGCGGGTGTGATATCAACCGGCAGATTCATCTTGCGAAACGCGTGCAGCGCATCGATGAAGTCATCGATCACAGCCTCGTCATCAGGTGACAGCTCCAGCATGTGCCGATGCAGGCGATCGGTGTCCGTATACAAGATGAAGGTCCGTCCATCCGTCCCTTCGTAGCGGGTGAACTCTTCATAGAAGTGCATGGCGCGCCCTTCGAGCAGGCCGAGCTCCTTCCAGAGCGCACTGCCGGGGATGTCCGGGTTCACGCTGGTCAACAGGCGTACTCCGCCGTCAAAGGTGTAGTGTCCCCGGCGCCAGGAGGTGCACAGGCCGCCGGGCAGGAAGTGCAGCTCGAAAATGCGCGAGGAAAAGCCGTTCATTTGGGCGTAGCAGCCGGCCGACAGCCCTGCGATGCCGGCGCCGATGATCAAGACGGATTCTGGGGACATGGGCACGCTCCTTGCATCCTCCTATACGTCCGGCTCGCCCTTAAGTCGCGCCGGCATCAAGTGCTATCAAGTGCCCGGCACTTGGCATCTCGGCAGTTCCTGTCTTCTTCTTGACAGGGCATGTGGCCTCTGCTAAGGTGAACAACCAGGTCCGGCACGCGGCGCGCGGCCGCTCGCCGGAGTTATTCGGTATCGGGAGAAGTCTTGTGAAAGCCGCCATCGGCAGCACTCTTTTTGTCGCTCTGCGTTCTCTGTGGCTTAACCTGGTTTTGGGTGTTTGTCTCGCTGCGTGCGCCGCGCCCGTGGCCCAAACGCCACCTGAGGCGGCAGGCCAGCCAAAAGTGCTGGCAGCAGAGACCTTCCTGGCAGATATCGCGCAAAACGTGGCGGGAGACCGCCTGACCGTTGAGGCGTTGATCCCGTTCGGCGTCGATCCTCACAGCTTTGAGCCGACGCCAACCGACGTGCGCAAGGTGGCCGACAGCACTTTGCTGATCGTCAACGGCGCCGGATTCGAGGCTTTCCTGGAGCCGTTGCTGAAGAACGCGGGCGGCCAACGGACGGTCATCGAAGCCGCCGCGGGACTGACCCCTCGCCAGCCGCAACCCGGAGAGCACCCGGAAGGCGAAGTGGACCGTGCCCATGCGGAGGGCGATCCGCATTTCTGGCTCGACCCGAGCTCCACCGTCAGGTACGCGGAGAATATTCGCGACGGGTTGACCGCGGCAGACCCCTCTGGCAAGGACGCCTACGCCGCAAACGCCGAAGCGTACATTGCGAAGCTTAAGGAGTTGGATGCCTGGATCACAGAGCAGGCGGCCACGATTCCTGAGGCACGGCGCCTGCTCGTGACGAACCACGAGAGCTTCGGCTATTTTGCGGATCGTTACGGCTTCCGGGTGGTCGGCGCAGTTATCCCCAGCGTCAGCTCCGCCGCGTCTCCGTCGGCCCAGCAGTTGGCTCACCTGGCAGATCAGGTTAAGGCAGTGGGCGCGCCCGCGGTTTTCCTGGAGGCCGGCGCCACTACACAACTGGCCGACCAGCTGGCGCGGGAAACCGGCATCAAAGTTGTGACGGACCTGCTGACCCACTCGGTCACCGCCAAGGACGGGCCGGCGCCGGATTACCTGAGCATGATGCGCTATGACGTGAAACTTATCGTCGACGCGCTGAGGTAGGAGTGAGCATGGCCCTGGCAACACTGCTGAAAAGACACGAAGCGCACCGCCAAGACGCCCCCGTCGTCTCGTTCGATCATGTGAGTGTTCGGTACGACAATGACTCACCCGCGCTGGATGACGTGTCCTTCGAATTATGGCCCGGCGAGCGGGTGGCCGTGGTCGGGCCCAATGGCGCGGGCAAGAGCACGCTGCTCAAGCTTGTCGCCGGCATCCTGACGCCCACCAGCGGAAAAGCGGATGTGTACGGGTACGGCGCGGGCGGCCACATCTGCATCGGCTACGTGCCCCAGCGTTCGAACGTCGATTGGAAGTTCCCGGTCACAGTCTCTGAGGTGGTGATGATGGGCCGCGTGGCGCAGATCGGGTTGCTGCGCCAGGCAGGTCGCCGCGACTGGGAGCGCGTGCGAGAAAGCCTCAACCAGGTCGGCATGTCAAAATTTGCAGGCCGGCAAATCGGCGATCTGTCGGGTGGACAGCAGCAGCGGGTGTTCATCGCGCGTGCGTTGGCCCAAGAGGCCGAGTTGCTGCTCATGGATGAGCCGCTTACCGGACTGGATATCCCCTCGCAAGAAGCGATCTTCGAGATTCTCGACCTTCTCAGGCAGGCGCGCATGACCGTGCTGGTGTCCACGCATGATCTGCAGCTTGCGTCGGACAAGTTTGACCGGCTGATGCTGCTCAAACGCGGCCTCATTGGTTTCGGCCACCCCAATGAGGTGTTGACTGCGGCGAATTTGCAGCGTGCGTATGGCACGCACCTGACGGTGCTGCCCGGATCGGATGGCATGTTGGCGCTCAGTGACACCTGCTGCGAGGGGGATGATCATGCTTGAGTTCCTGCTTTCACCCCTGCGGTATGAGTTCATGGTGCGCGGATTGGTGGCGGCCGTCACGGTCGGGGTGGTATGTGCGGTGCTGGGCTCCTATGTGGTGCTCCGGGGTATGACCTTCTTCGGCGACGCCCTGGCGCACGCCATTCTGCCCGGCGTCGCGGTTGCCTACCTGTTGGGAGGCGGCGCCCAGGGGCCGTTATTTTGGGGTGGGTTGGTCGCCGGCGTGGGCACTGCGCTGGGCATCGGCGCGCTCAGCAAGACCGGCCAGGTGCGCGAGGACACAGCCATCGGAGTCATCTTTGCAGGCATGTTCGCGCTTGGCGTGGCGTTGATCTCCACCGTGCGCAACTTCAGCATTGATCTGACACATTTCATGTTCGGCAACGTGCTCGGCGTGTCGCCGGCCAACCTGCTGCTGACCTTGATCTTCGGTGGGCTGGTGCTGCTGCTCGTGGTTGCCTTCTACAAGGAGTTCCTCGTCATTTCCTTTGATCCGGTGCTGGCGCAAATCTTGCGCATCCCCGACCAGGCCTTTCGCTACCTTCTGCTGGTTATGCTTGCAGTGACCGTGGTTATTGCGCTCCAGACGGTGGGTGTAGGGCTGATGGTCGCAATGTTGGTCACCCCGGCTGCAACTGCGTCTTTGCTGACGCGAAGGCTGCCCGTCATGATGGTCGTCGCCGCATTGGCCGGCGCTGCGTCGGCTGTTATCGGTCTGTACCTGTCGTATTACGTCAACGTGGCATCCGGCGCCGCCATTGTTCTCGTGTGCACCGCGTTCTTCCTGTTGGCTCTCGTCTTTGCCCCTGGCCGCGGCCTGCTCGCGCGCAGGTTGCTTCGGTCCTAGTCGAACCGATCGCGGGCGTGCTGGGCGCGGCAGCCGTGCTGCTTGTCCGGCCGCTGCTCCCGTATGCCCTTGCCTTCGCGGCCGGCGCGATGATCTACGTGGTCGTCGAAGAGCTGATTCCGGAATCACAACGCCATGACGACACGCACATGTCCACCTGGGGCGCCATGATGGGGTTCGCCCTCATGATGCTGCTGGATGTAGCCCTGGGCTGACCTGCGGCCGGATCCGTTTTCCGTTCGTCACAAACCACAGCCTCCGATTGTCGTCGGTCTGCACCCACACCGCTGGGTGTTGCAGGCTGACGACGCGCCCCGCCCGCCACTCTTCCATCTCATCATTTGAAAAGAGCAGATCGACGCGGTCGCCGACCTGGTAACTCTCCACCAGCCGTTTTGCCATCAGGTCCTCGTCGTGTAGATCAGCGGGATCACCTCAGCAGCTCACGGACGCTGGCTGCCACTGCTACGGCCAACTTTGGTAGTTCGCCGGCGTCCAGGTGGATACCGTCGACCTTCGATGAGACGACGTAACGCCCGGCGTCCAGGAAGCCGCAGCCGGCCTCATCTGCGGCCAATTTATAGTAGTGAGCCAGCCGCTGCGATTTTTCATCGCCTCCCGCGAACGTTTCTTCAAAGCATGTGTCCGGCACGCAGGTGGGCGGCGGTGCAATTAACAGCACCTGGGGCGCGTGGCCGTCGGGCCCGAACGTGCTGTTCTGGATCATCTCAAC
Organism: uncultured Chloroflexia bacterium; assembly: GCA_963774265.1. Taxonomy (GTDB): domain Bacteria; phylum Chloroflexota; class Anaerolineae; order CG2-30-64-16; family CG2-30-64-16; genus JALOOB01. The sequence continues at coordinate 88,947 of CAVZDU010000005.1, forward strand.
GAGCGTCTGTGCTGAATTCGCAATATCCGAGGCCGAAAGGCCAAACCGGTGCTTCAAGTCGTTGGTTCCCAGCATCAGGACCACCAGATCGAGGGGATGGTGTGATTCCAAAATGGGGATAAGCGTGCTTTTCCCGCTCTTGTATTCGCCTTCAACCGGATCGGGCCAGACGGTGGTGCGGCCGTTCAGTCCTTCGGGAATGACCAGGTAGTCGGGACCAAGTTCACGGGCCAGGAGGGTCACCCAGCGTTGCTCGAGCGGGTAGCGCGCCCCTGTTATGGCATTGTAGCCCCACGTATTCGAATCGCCGTAGCAAAGGATTGTCTTCATCGCGTCTCCTTGTGCAGAGAGAGGATACGCAGATTGTACACCAGGCAGGCAGATTTGCGATCCCATGCGGCAACGGCTTGACGATGCGCCTCGTTCCGGTTACAATTAGCGAACAAATGAGCGATCATGCCTTTCACTGGAAGGGTCCTGCAATGGCAAAGACCAAAACCCGTTACGTCTGCTCCAATTGCGGCAGTGCTCAGCCGAAATGGATGGGACGTTGCCCTGATTGCGGCGAGTGGAACACACTGGTGGAGACGATTGTGCAAGAAGCGGCCCCAGGGCGGCCGTCGGCCACGGCCATTGCGGGAGGTGGCGCTGGCCCACAGGCCTTGCCCGATATCCCTGCCGACGGCTATGAGCGCATCCCCGTGCCGATCGGTGAACTGAGCCGGGTGTTGGGCGGCGGCATCGTACCTGGGTCGGTGGTGCTCATCAGCGGCGATCCTGGGATCGGGAAGAGTACGCTGCTGATCCAGTTGTGCGACGCGCTGGCGCGACCGGGGGACGCCACCGCGGGCGAGGGTCCGGTGTTATACGTCTCGGGCGAAGAGTCTGCCGCGCAGATCAAGCTGCGCGCGGAGCGGCTGGGCATTGTCTCCCGCGACATCCAGGTGCTGGCCGAGACACACCTGGAAACGATCTCTAACACCATCCAACAACTTCAGCCGCGCATGGTCGTCGTCGACTCTGTGCAGAGCATTTACTCCGAGATGATCCAGTCGGGCGCGGGCAGCGTGACGCAGGTCCGCGATTGCTCCGCGCACCTGCTGAGGTTGGCCAAGTCACAGACGTTTCCGCTTTTCCTGGTGGGTCACGTGACAAAGGAAGGGTCTATCGCGGGCCCCCGCGTGCTGGAGCACATGGTCGACACCGTCCTGTACCTGGAGGGCGAGCGTTTCCACTCGTTCCGCCTCCTGCGCTCTGTTAAGAACCGTTTTGGGTCGACCAACGAGGTCGGCGTCTTTGAGATGGCCGAGAGCGGGCTGGTGGAGGTAAACAATCCGTCAGAGGCATTCCTGGCCGAGCGCATCCCCAACGCGCCCGGCTCGGCTATTGCGGTCACCATGGAGGGCACGCGACCGATCCTGGTGGAGGTGCAGGCGCTTTCCAGCGCGACGACCTTCGCACAGCCCCGACGCACGGCCAACGGCGTCGACTTCAACCGGCTGCTGCTGATCACCGCGGTGCTCGCCAAGCGGGCGCGGGTGCGGCTGGGGGACCAGGACATCTTCGTCAACGTGGTCGGCGGGCTGCAGGTGGATGAGCCCGCGGTGGACCTGGCCGTGGCCGTCGCGGTGGCCTCATCGGCTCGCAACCGCCCGGTCGCGGCCGACCTGGCGCTGGTGGGTGAGGTCGGGTTGAGCGGCGAGCTGCGCAGCGTGGGACAGCTCCCCCGGCGCCTTAACGAGGCTGCGAAGCTCGGGTTCACGCGCGTGCTGGTGCCGGCCACCGCGGCGCGGAAGCTCGAACATCCCCCGGCTGGGCTACAAGTGCTCGGCGCGCGCACGCTGCGCGAGGCGCTGGAGATGGCGCTGATGGGAGGGGATGATCGGGGCAGCGCGGAGCACGAAGACGCGAAGTGAAGCGAGTGGAGATGAGCGGCGCCCCTTCTGAAGTCGTCGTCATCGGCAACGTGGGCATCGACACCAACATCTACCTCTGCGGCGCGGATGTCGACTGGAGTGTCGAGGCCAACTTCACGCAGAACCCGGACACTGGGCGCGCCAACTACTGACCCTGGTGCGAGTTGGGTGTCAAGATTGCCGTTGATCTGCAAGATGTCGTCACGCCCCACGATACTGCGCGTATCCCGCAGGTTCACTTCTGCTCCGCTCCTGTCTGCATTAATGATCCGCGTGAGAATTCTGTCCCAGCAAGACGGCTTGTCACGCCCGCGTTGCGCACTGCCCCGGGAGAGAAAACGCACGCGACTGTGAATCCGAGGGGAGTGTGAGTACTTCTGGCAAGGCCAGTACTCACTCATCACCGTATGTCGCCACAGAGCGTTGACTCCGATCTTCAGTTTGCCTGCGATCGGGACTCCTTGTATAATAGCCCTCAAAGCTCCTCTCCAGTTATCACCTCGTGTTTGACCGACGGCTTTTTCTGCATTGGAGGTCAACGATGACTAGGCGTCTTCTCAGCCTGCTGGTGCTTCTGGCTTTACTACCCCCTTCTGTCGCACTCTACTCGGCCGCTCAAGAGGCGCAGAACACCAATTCCAAGAACTCGGGTTCAAGCCCGGTCATGTTTATCGAAAATGTCGGCCAATGGGAGGCTGGCGCGCGTTTCCAGGTTTGGGGCGGCGGCACTATCCTTTGGCTGGCAGATGATGCACTTTGGCTCACGGTGGTCGAGCAGTCGACTGACGATGCGGCGAATTCTCGCGCTGATCCGCCGGCACGATTCGGGCCGAACCGCGTTAACGCTGAACGAGCCAACGAATCCCGACTGGCCTCCAATATCAAGATATCCTTCGCAGGGGCAAATCCGCACCCACCTGTCGAAACGTTCGACCGGCTGGATACTGTTGTCAGCTACTTCATCGGCAATGACCCGACTCAATGGCGGCCGGACGTGCCGGTATGGGGCGGCGTGCGTTACGTGGATCTGTACCCCGGCGTCGATTTGGAGATCACGAGCGAAGACGGGCAGTTGGTCCAAAGATTGGCGGCGCGCCCCGGCGCGGACCTGACGGTGGTGCAACTGCAGGTGGAGGGTGCGGATGCTGTGACGGCGGACGGGGACGCGCTGCACCTGAGCACCGATGCGGGCAACGTGATCCTGCCCATGTTGCGGGTGGACGGGCTGCAGGTTGCTGGCACGCAAGTACAGCCGCGCGGCACGCAGGCGTTCAGAATCGCCGCGCCCTTTGAGGTTTCAAATGCTAATTCCGCTTCCCGACCAGTCATGCCCGAAGGTGCTGGGTCGGCAACCACAAATCCCGCTCCGCGGGACGCAATCAGTCCACAATCCCTCGCCGACAACCCCGCTGACGTCCTCTACGCCACCTTCCTGGGCGGGAGTGGGGATGAATACGGCATGGGCATTGCCGTGGACGGAGCGGGCAGCGCCTACGTGACGGGCTACACTTCTTCCACTGATTTCCCAACCACGCCGGGCGCCTTCGACACGAGCTACAGCGGTGGTGCCGACGCCTTCGTGGTCAAGTTGAATGCGGCCGGCAGCCGGCTGACCTATGCCACCTTCCTGGGCGGCAGTGGGGATGACGGAAGCTTTGACATCGCCGTGGACGGAGCGGGCAGCGCCTACGTGACGGGCGTCACTTCTTCCACTGACTTTCCGACCACGGCGGGCGCCTTCGATACGAGCTACAACGGTGGTTCCTACGACGCCTTCGTGGTCAAGTTGAATGCGGCCGGCGGTGGGCTGACCTATGCCACCTTCCTGGGCGGCAGTGGGGATGAATACGGCATGGGCATTGCCGTGGACGGAGCGGGCAGCGCCTATGTGACGGGAATCACTTCTTCCACTGACTTTCCGACCACGGCGGGCGCCTTCGATACGAGCTACAGCGGTGGTTCCTACGATGCGTTTGTGGTCAAGTTGAATGCGGCCGGCAGTGGGCTGACCTATGCCACCTTCCTGGGCGGCAGTGGGGATGAATTCGGCATGGGCATGGGCATGGGCATTGCCGTGGACGGAGCGGGCAGCGCCTATGTGACGGGAATCACTTCTTCCACTGACTTTCCGACCACGGCGGGTGCCTTCGACACGAGCTACAGCGGTGGTTCCTACGACGCGTTCATGGTCAAGTTGGATGCGGCCGGCAGCCGGCTGACCTATGCCACCTTCCTGGGCGGCAGTGGGGATGACGAAAGCTCTGACATTGCCGTGGACGGAGCGGGCAGCGCCTACGTGACGGGCTACACTTCTTCCACTGACTTTCCGACCACGGCGGGCGCCTTCGACACGAGCTACAGCGGTGGCGCCGACGCGTTCGTGGTCAAGTTGGATGCGGCCGGCAGTGGGCTGACCTATGCCACCTTCCTGGGTGGGAGTGGGGATGAATTCGGCATGGGCATGGGCCTTGCCGTGGACGGAGCGGGCAGCGCCTACGTGACGGGCTACACTTCTTCCACTGACTTTCCGACCACGGCGGGCGCCTTCGATACGAGCTACAGCGGTGGTTCCTACGACGCGTTTATGGTCAAGTTGGATGCGGCCGGCGGTGGGCTGACCTATGCCACCTTCCTGGGCGGCAGTGGGGATGAATACGGCATGGGCATGGGCCTTGCCGTGGACGGAGCGGGCAGCGCCTATGTGACGGGAATCACTTCTTCCACTGACTTTCCGACCACGGCGGGTGCCTTCGACACGAGCTACAGCGGTGGCGCCGACGCGTTCGTGGTGAAGTTCGCGGAAGGGCTTGAGAGCGATGATGTGGTGCAGGTCACCAATACTAATGGCGACAACAATCCCGCGCTTGTCCAGGCTTCAGATGGCAAACTGTGGCTTTTCTTCAACTCTTATCGGGACAATGGCTGGGACTATCTGTGGTCCCAGACCAGCACCGACGGCGGCGCGACATGGTCGTCAGCCTCAGCGTTTACCCAGATCTTTGATGACGACTATGACCCGGCTGCTGCCAGCTCCGACGACGGGGAGCTGTATGTTGTCTGGCGACGCACGGAGGGCGGCAACAATGTCTGGTTTAGATCAAGCACCGACAACGGCGCCATCTGGTCCACAGCCACGCGCCTGACGACCGATCCCGCCGGCGACTACTTTCCCGACATCATTCAGGCAACCGACGGCAAGCTGTGGGTCGTCTGGCAATCGGATCGCTCCGGCAACAACGACATCTGGTACAAGACCAGCACCGATGCCGGCGCTACCTGGTCGTCCGACACCCAACTCACTGCCTCGACTGAGAGCGAGATCCTGCCGACCATCGCCCAAGCGGCCGACGGTAAGCTCTGGATCGTTTGGACGCGCAGCGGCCGGCTCTGGTATCAAACGAGCGACGACGGCGGCGCAACCTGGGCATCCGAAGCGGAGATTCCCGATACCTGCTGCTACGACCACTATGCCAATCTCGTTACAGCGCAGGATGGCACACTCTGGCTGGCCGATGAACGAGCTGGCGACATATGGTATCAGACCAGCGCGGATAGTGGCGCAAGCTGGTCCACAGCGACGGACTTCACCCGCTACATAGGTTCTGATGGGATGCCGGAGGTCGTCGTGCTTGCAGATGGGCAAGTTGCGCTCGCCTGGCATTCCGACCGAGGCCAGCAGTGGTGGTCAAACATCTGGTACGGCGTGTTTGGCGTGCATGAGGATATCAATCCTCCGCCTTTCGTGGGGTGGATTTGGCCTGTGCCGAGCTTTCCCGACTCAACGAATACGGTGAATATCACCGTCAACGCCGTGGATGAGTCACCCGGGCTATCCATGGAAGTGATGTGGTGGAAGGACGACGTCTCGCAGAGCAATGTTCCGATGTATGACGACGGTTTCCATGGCGACGACTCGGCCGGTGACAACCGCTGGGGAGGCACGATTGGATCCTTCCCGGCCGGCACGGCCATCACCTACCAGGCACGCGCGACCGATAGCGACGGCAATATCATTGTGCATCCACCCAGCCGCTATTCCTTTACTGTGAACTCACCCTTCGTCAGAACCGCCGATATCTTACTCGTGCCCGACTCCGGCGGCGGCAACACTTCGGGATTCCGTTCGTTCTACATTAATGCCCTGGACTCTTTGGGCTATACCTATGACACATGGGACACGGGCGTTCGCGGTTTCGTACCTGCCGATGTGCTGAACCAGTACACCGCTGGCCGGGTCATCTGGGGCGTCCCTGATGGGGGCTACATCACCAACGATGGCAACCAGCGCACGGCAGTACAGGGGTACCTTGATGCCGGGGGCAAGTTGTTCATCAGCGGCCAAAACATCGCAGAAAGGCTCAACGGAAACAGCTTCTTGACGAACTACCTGCACGCCACGTATGTCCAAACGGATACCGGGCTGTATGCGCTGGCGGGCGCGGCCGGCGACCCCATCGGGGACGGGTTGACGCTCAGCCTCTCCGGCGGCGATGGGGCCAACAATCAGAGTTCCAAGGATGAAATCGACCTCATCACACCAGCCCAAGCCGTCTTCACATACCAGGCGAGCAAGAGTTTGCTCGGCCCCGAACCCAAGCTGACCACGGAGCCCCCGCCCATACCGACTCAAACACCGACTCCGACACCCACACCTCAGGCCGGCACAGATCGAGGCGCGCCGCTTCAAGTGCCCGGAGTCCTGCCTACGGCATTGCCCGGCCAGCTTCAGTCAAGATCAACTCCCCAGGCGCCAGGGTCACAGGCCAACGACTCACTAACGCGCGCCGGAGCACCGGACCTGCCGACCAGGTTTGCGGCGCCGGCAGCCGCGCCGGAGGCTACTATCAGCTCGGGCACGGCCGGGCTGCGCGTCGATACCGGTGCCTATAAAGTAGTCTACTTAGCATTCGGCTTCGAGGGGATCAACGACGCCAGCCAGCGTGCCGCGGTGATGGAGCGCGCCCTGGCCTGGCTGAACGGGGTGCTGCCGCGGCCGGGCCTGCTGGCGCCCGCCGGCGGGCAGGCAGTCCCGACTGGTGACGTGGCGTTCAGTTGGATCAATGCACCCGGCGCCACGAGCTATCAGATCCAAATCGACACCGTGCCGACGTTCGATTCGGCCGGGTTGATCGACCAGACCGTCACAGAAACGACCTACATCGGCAACTTCACTACCCTCGGCATGCGCTACTGGCGCGTGCGCGCCCTCCCCGGTGGGGACTGGATGGCCGCGTGGCGGTTCACCGTCGCCGGCGACGTGGTGCAGGTGACGACCCATGTTGATTATGATCACTCGCCGTCCATCGCACGCACGAGCGACGGCAAGCTGTGGACCGTCTGGTCGTCTCCCCGAACAGGCGACTATAACCTCTGGTACAAAACATCGGGCGATGGCGGCGCGAGCTGGTCGGCTGACACACAGCTCACCACGGTCGGCAACTTCGACGGATACTCCGCCATCACCCAGGCCGATGACGGCAAGCTGTGGACGGTTTGGACCTCTGACCGTACTGGCAACTACGATCTGTGGTACAAGGCGTCGACCGACGACGGCGCCACATGGTCTGCCGACACTCAGTTGACCACTCATAGCAGCATCGATTACTATCCGGCCATCACTCAGGCCAGTGACGGTAAGATGTGGGTGGTCTGGTCTTCGTCCCGCTCCGGAAACTACGATCTTTGGTACAAGACCTCGGGCGACGGCGGCGCCACTTGGTCGGCCGACACGCAGCTGACCGACCATACCGACGGCGACGACGTTCCTGCCATCACCCAGGCAAGTGACGGCAAGTTGTGGATCGTCTGGAACTCTGGTCGTTCCGGCAACTACGATCTCTGGTACAAAACCACGACCGACGGCGGCGCGACCTGGTCGGTCGACACACAGCTCACCACGGACAGCAGCTTCCACAGGGAACCCGCCATAACGCAGGCCAGTGATGGCAAGCTGTGGGTTGCCTGGGTCTCGTATCGCTCCGGAAACCCTGATATTTGGTACAAGACCTCGAACGATGCTGGCGCTACGTGGGGCACGGACACGCGCTTCACGCGTTTCATCGGGAGGGACGAACGGCCAGCGCTCGCTTCCTTGACGAACGGCAAGATCGGTATTGCCTGGGACTCCGACCGGAGTAACGACTACAGGGACATCTGGTTCGGAATCCCCGGCGAGCGGGAGGACCTCAACCCGCCACCCTACGTGTCCAGTACCGACCACCAGCCCTCGCCCAACCCGGACAGCGACGACACCATCACGGTCCGTGCGTGGGCGCAAGACGAAACTGGCGTGGCGAGCGTGGGATCTGGTCTGGACTCTGGACGGCGTGGCCCAGCCTGACCTGCCGATGGTTGACGACGGCGCGCATGGCGACAGAGCAGCCGGCGACGGGGTCTGGGGCGTGCAACACACACCCCTGCCGGCGGGCAGCCAGGTGATCTACCGAGTCCGCGCCACCGATATTGACGGCAACACCTACCTCTACCGGTATGAGAACTCATTCATAGTGTTGACGCCGTTCATTAAGACGGCCGACATCCTTTTCGTGCCGGACCACGGCGGCAACGATACAACCTGGTTCCAGCCCTATTACACCAATGCATTGGACACCCTCGGCTACACCTATGATGTGTGGGACACCGGATTGCGGGGGGCTGTACCCGACAGCATCCTAAACCAGTATGCCGTGGGCAACGTGATCTGGGGTGTGCCCGATTGGGGATACATCATCAACGATAGCGACCAGCGCGCGGCCATGCAGGCCTATCTGGATGCCGGTGGGAAGCTCTTCATCTCAGGTCAGAACATCGCAGCAAACCTGAACGGCAACGCATTTCTGACCGGCTACTTGCACGCCAGCTATGTGCAGGACGACACGGGGTTGTATGGACTGGTGGGCACGGCTTCCGACCCCATCGGGGACGGATTGACGTTGAACCTGTCGGGGGGTGACGGGGCCAACAACCAGTACACGAAGGACGAGGTCGACCCCATCAGTCCGGCTGAGGCGGTCTTCACCTACCAGGCGGGAGCCAGCCAGATGCTGCGGGCCCCGGTCGTTCCTGCGCAGGAGGCGCCAGTCGGACAGGGAGAACCAGATGGACGGTTGCCTGACCTGGCCGGCGAGCTGCCTGGCAAGGAACGATCTATGCAGCTCGCTGCCGCTGCGGCGACAGGGCCGCAGGACATCATCGGCTCGGGCACGGCGGGGTTAAAGGTGGATACGGGAACCTACAAGGTGGTCTACTTCGCGTTCGGTTTCGAGGGGATCAACGACGCCAGCCAGCGCGCCGTGGTGATGGAACGCAGTCTGGCCTGGCTCAGTGGAGTCTTGCCGCGGCCGGGGCTGCTGACGCCGGCGGATGGGCAGGCGCTCCCAACTGGTGACGTGGCGTTCAGCTGGGCGGGCGTACCTGGCGCGGCGGGCTATGAGATCCAGATCGACACCGTGCCGACGTTCGAGTCGGCCGGGTTGATCGACCAGACGGTCACAGAGCTGAGCTATACCCACAACTTCACCACCCTTGGCACGCGCTACTGGCGCGTGCGCGCTCTCCTCGGCGGGGACTGGACCACGGCCTGGACCTTCGCCGTTGCCGGGCCGTTGGTGCAGGTGACGACCGACACTAATACCGACTACTGGCCGGCTATGACGCGGACAAGCGACGGCACGCTGTGGGCGGTCTGGTCCTCTTACCGCTCCGGTAACGCCGACCTCTGGTACAAGATATCGAGCGATGGCGGGGCCACCTGGACGGCCGATACGCAGCTCACCACGGACGGCAATACCGATTACTATCCGGCCGTCACCCAGACTGCCGACGGCACGCTGTGGGCGGTCTGGTCCTCTTACCGCTCCGGTAACGCCGACCTCTGGTATAAGACATCGAGCGATGGGGGCGCGACCTGGTCGATCGAGACGCAGCTCATCACGGACGGCAATACCGATTACTATCCGGCCGTCACCCAGGCGGCTGACGGCACGCTGTGGGTGGTCTGGACCTCCTATCGCTCGGGCAACTACGATCTCTGGTACAAGACTACGGCCGACGGCGGCGTGACCTGGACAGCCGATACTCAACTCACCACCCATACCGGCACCGACTACCTTCCGGCCATGACCTGGGCCGGTGATGGCAGGCTGTGGGTGGTCTGGTCTTCGTCCCGCTCCGGAAACTACGATCTTTGGTACAAGACCACGGCCGACGGCGGCGCGACCTGGTCGGCCGATACGCAGAACACTACACACGGCAACACCGACCGTTATCCAGCAATCACGCAGGCCGATGACGGTACGTTCTGGGTGGTCTGGTCTTCGTCCCGCTCCGGAGCCTATGATCTGTGGTACAAGACCTCGAGCGATGACGGCGTCACATGGTCCTCGGACATGCGCTTCACGCGCTTCGCTGGGTTGGATTATCGGCCTGCCCTCGCTTCCTTGACTGACGGCAGGATCGGCGTGGCCTGGTATTCGAACCGCAGCGGCAACTACGACATTTGGTACGGCATCCCTGGCGAGCGGGAGGACCTCAACCCGCCGCCTTACATATCAAGTGCCCAACACCAACCCTCGCCCAACCCGGACAGCGACGACTCCATCACTTTCCGCGCCGGGGTGACAGACGAAACTGGCGTGACGAGCGTGGATCTGGTCTGGACTCTGGACGGCGTGGCCCAGCCTGACCTGCCGATGGTTGACGACGGCGCGCATGGCGACAGCGCAGCCGGCGACGGGGTCTGGGGCGTGCAGCACGCGGCGCTGGGGGCGGGCAGTCAGGTCACCTACCGAGTCCGCGCCGCCGACACCGACGACAACACCTCTGTATCAGGGCAGTACTCCTTCACGGTGCTGTCTCCGTTTGTCAAGACGTCTGACATTTTGTTCGTGCCCGACTACGGTGGCAACGATACAACCTGGTTCCAGCCTTATTACACGAATGCGCTGGATGCCCTCGGATATACCTATGATGTCTGGGATACAAGATGGCGGGGGGTTGTGCCCGGTAGCATCATGAACCAGTATGTTGGGGGCAGCGTGATCTGGGCTGCACCCTATTGGGGCTATATCACCGACAACAGCAGCCAGCGCACAGCGGTGCAGGATTACCTGGTGGGCGGTGGCAAGCTCTTCATCTCAGGCCAGAACATCGCAACAAGTTTGAGCGGCTACGCATTTCTGACCGGCTACTTGCACGCCAGCTATGTGCAGGACGACACGGGGTTGTATGAACTGGCGGGTACGGCTTCCGACCCCATCGGGGACGGATTGGCGTTGAACCTCTCCGGCGGTGATGGCGCCAACAACCAGTACACGAAGGATGAGATAGACCCCATCAGCCCGGCCGAGACGATCTTGACCTACCTGGCTGGGTCCAGTCAGATGTTGGCTGAGCCGAGCCGGCTCACTGGCCTCTCGCCGATCGACCCGCCGGATCCGCACCACCAATCTTTGCCCGGCGAGCCTGGCGCGGCGCTTCAGCCGGATATCGAGGCTGAGCCGCTTGCTCGCGTGACTGCTGCGCCGGAGGCCAACATCAGCTCGGGCACGGCCGGGCTGCGCGTGGACACCGGCACCTACAAGGTGGTCTACTTGGCGTTCGGCTTCGAGGGAATCAACAGCGGAGCCGATCGGGCCAGGGTGATGGGCCGGGTGCTCGACTGGTTAGGTATGTCCCCGAGCATCCTTTCACGCGATCTGACCATCCAGAAGTCGCTGGAACCCGACTCGGGTCCTGCCGAGCCGGACGCTACGTTGACTTTCCGGCTGGCTTACGCTAACTTGGGCAATCAAAGCGCAAGCGATGTGCGTATCGTAGACACTCTTCCCGCCGGGATGGAATACGTGAGCGCGACCGGACCGGTGGAACCAACCGTGACCGGACAAACCCTCACTTGGGATCTTGGTTCACTGCCTCGCCTGACTGCGCCGGCCGCCTCCGGCGTCATCTTGCTCACCGCTAAGATCGCCGCTAATACGCCAGCAGGGACCCGGCTGGACAACGCGGCCGAGATCTCCACCAGTGACACTGAAACGGACGCAACCGGCAGCGGACTCACCGGCAGCTACTACCAGTATGACGGCGACGCCATCGGCATGCCGCCCAACGACCCCTTCGGGAACGGTGTGCTCACGTTGCGCCGGGTCGACCCGACGGTGGACTTCGATTGGGGAGAAGGCTCGCCGCAATCCGGGATAGTTCACTCCAATTGGTTTGCAGTCCGTTGGACTGGGTATGTCTATGCACCGTTGGATGGAACCTACACATTCGCCACCGTCACCGATGACGGAGCCAGGCTTTGGGTCGACAGCCAACAGTTGGTGGACGACTGGACGCAACACGGCATGGAGACTCGTTCCGGGCAGATCGTGCTGACAGGCGGGCAATGGTATGCCGTCCAGTTCGACACAGAGGAGGGCGGCGGCGGCGCAGGCGCGCGGCTGCAGTGGCAACTGCCCGGCAGCAGCAGCCTTGTGACGATCCCACAGCGGTATCTCTCGCCCGAAGCCGGGTTTGCCAACGATCGCAGCGTTCTCGGCTTCAGCGTCGCGCCGCCACTCAAAACCAGCGACTTGTTGCTAGTGCTGGACTGCGGCGGCAACGACACCGATTGGTTCAGGCCTTACTACACAACGTCGCTGAACGAGTTGGGACACAGCTATGATGTCTGGGACGCCGAAGCACTGGGGGCGCCCCAGAGTTGGGTGTTGGACCGATACCTGGGCGGCGCTGTCATCTGGACAACACCGTATTGGGGATACATCATCTACCCAGACACCTTCTCCGCGGTGCAATCCTACCTGGATCAAGGCGGCCGGCTGTTCCTGACCAGCCAGGATACCGGATACTACCTGAACGAATGGGGCAACACTGGGTTCTTAAATAACTACCTGCACGCTACTTACATACAAGACAGCACGGCTCTGTATGCAGTGACAGGTGCATCCAGCGATCCCATCGGTGATGGGCTGGTTCTGTCTCTGTCCGGTGGTGACGGCGCCAGCAATCAAGGGGATGGCGATGAATTCGACTCAGTCAGCCCCGCAACGCCGGTCTTCACCTATGGCGCCGGCGGAGGTGGTGCTGTCGCCGCCGGCACTTGGGGGGAAGCTGCCAGCTTGCTGCAGCCCCAGATCTTGCCCATCCCACCTGGCGCGGGTCAGAAGCAGCCTCCGGCAGATGCGTCGAAAACCGCAGGCCTGGAGGGGAGCATCTCTTCCGGCACCGCCGGCCTGCGCGTCGACACCGGCACGTACAAAGTCGTCTACTTTGGTTTTGGCTTTGAGGGCATCAACTCCCGTGCTGATCGCAACGCGGTGATGGAGCGCACCCTGGCCTGGTTGCGGGGCGTGACCCCGAATCCGACGCTACAGGCGCCCGCCGACGGCGTGCCGCTGCCGGTTGGCGACGTGACCTTCAATTGGCGGGGGGCGACCGGCGGCACCTACGAGATCCAGATCGACACCGTGCCTACCTTCGACTCGGCCGGACTGATCGATCAGACCGTCACCGGCGCCAGCTACACCCACGACCTATCCACCATCGGCACACGTTACTGGCGCGTGCGCGCACTGCCGGACGGCGCCTGGACTGCCGTCTGGCGCTTCACCCTCGGCTACCCGCCGGAGCTGGCCTACAGCCCGTCCAGCTTCGATGTCACCGTCAACGCCGACCAGGTCATCACCCGTGCCTTGACCATCGAAAACAACGGTTTGAGCTCCCTGACCTTCGATCTGACGACGACCGGCGGCGTGGTGAGCCTGGAGCCAACGGCAGGCACTCTGTCTAGCAGCGCCAGCCAAACCATCACAGCCACCTTTGATGGCCGGCTTTTTGCCCTGGGCACGCATACCGGCGCGATCGAGATTCACTCGAATGACCCGTCGGCCGGCACCAAGGTCATCCCGGTCACGCTGACCGTCGTGCAGCAGCCTCCCGGCGCGCCAGCCGGCCCGACGCCTCAGGACGGCGAGGTCAACGTGCGCGTCGATGCCTCGTTGACATGGCAAGCTTCAGCGCGGCGGGCTCCTACGACCTGACTCTTTGGCCCGATGGACAGTCACGCCCGGGCACGCCCACGGCCGCTGCCTTGACCCAGACGAGCTTCAACCCGCCGGGCGACCTGGCGACGGGAACCCTTTACCATTGGGACGTGGTTGCGCGCAATTCCGGCGGGACGACACAGGGGCCGGCGTGGTCCTTCACGAGCGAGGGGATACCCGATCTGCAGGTAACGGCCGTCACCGTGCCGCCGACTGCTTTCTCGGGGCAGGCATTCATGGTCACGTGGGATGTGCTGAATGCGGGGAACCGCGGCACGACCGTGTCCACCTGGTACGACCGCGTGTACATCTCAACGGCCCCGACCTTCGACCCTGTTGCCGCGACCTACCTGGGGCAGGTCACGAATCCGGCATATCTTGGCCCAGGGGAGAGTTACCGCAAGGAAGGGACGTTCACCCTGCCACAAGGCATCAGCGGCCAGTACTACGCCTACGTGCTCACCGACACCGCCAATGCGCTCCGGGAGTCGAATGAGACCAATAACACCGGCCGCAGCGTCAATGCCAGCGATGTGGGGCTGACCCCGCCGCCCGACCTGCAGGTGCAGGCGATCAGCGGCCCGGCGAACGCTTTCTCCGGCACCACCGTGCCGGTGCAATGGACTGTAGCCAACAATGGCACAGGCGGCACGGTGGGCACAGCCTGGTCGGATCGGATCTACCTCTCGGCCGACGCGACATGGGAGAGCACCGACACGATCCTCAAGCTCGCCGGCCACAGCGGCGCGCTGGCGTCCGGCGCGTCCTACGAGGGCTCGCACACCGTCACGCTGCCGCAGGCGATCTACGGCACGTACTACGTTTTCGCGGTCACCGACATCTACAACCAGATCTACGAGCACGCAGGTGAGAGCAATAACACGAGCCCCACGAGCGAGCCGCTGCAGATCACCTTGACGCCGCCGCCCGATCTCCAGGTCTCCACCCTAGGTGTCAGCCCCAACCCTGCAAGCTCGGGCGCGAGCCTGCAGGTGACGTGGCAGGTCACCAACAATGGCGCGGGCGCGTCCTTCGAGACCTCCTGGTCTGACGCGGTTTACCTGTCGCCGTCGACCAGCATCACGGACCCCGCGAGGGTCTTGCTCGGCCAGTATCTCGCACAGCGGCATCCTCGAGCCGGGCGACAGCTACTCGATGACGCGCGATCTCACCGTGCCGAACGGCATCAGCGGCGATTTCTATGTCCTGGTGCACGCGGATAGCCTGAACCGGGTCTTCGAGTTCAACTCAGACGACAACAACGTGAGCCATGTGCCGCTAACGGTGAGCCTGTCGCCGTCGCCCGACCTTCAGGTCACCAGTGTGGCCACCGGCGCCGAGGGACCAGTCGTGGCCGGCTCGGCAGCGATCATGACGTGGACCGTCGCTAACCTGGGCGAAGGTGCTGCTGCCGCCAGTTGGTCCGATGCCCTGTACCTTTCGGCGAGCGCGACCTGGCCCGGCAGTGGCGTCTACCTTGGGAGCTTTGGTCGGCCCTGGCCGCTCCCGGCCGGCGGGTCATACACGCAGGATCGTTCCGTCGTGCTGCCCGCCAGCCTGGCCGCGGGCGTCTACTACATCTACGCGCGCGCGGACGTGAGCAACGCGATCTACGAGCATAACTCGGAGTCCAATAACATCACGCGCAGCCTGGCTCAGCTCACAGTCACGCGGCCGCCGGACGCGCCCAAGGCTGACCTTGAGATCGGCAGCCTGACGGGCCCGGCGACCGGCGATTCGGGTACGGTTCTCTCGGTCGGTTGGACGGTAACCAACGCGGGGGCCGGCGCGACTTCGGCCAGTTCCTGGCTGGACCGGATCTATCTCTCGGCCGATGCCAGCCTGAACCCGGCCAGCGACATTACCCTGGGCAGTGCCTCGCGCTCAGGGTTCCTGGCGGTCGGCGCATCGTATGTTCGCACGCTTGATGTCACGCTGCCGAACGGGATCTCCGGCGAGTACTATCTGTTCTTCCGGGCCGACGTGAACCAGGCGGGCAATGACAGCAATTGGCTGAACAACACCGGCTACCTGGCGACGCCGATCGCCGTCACCCTGTCGCCCTCGCCTGACCTGGTCCCGGCCGCGGTCAACCCGACGACCAGCGGGATTGCCAGCCAGCCGGTGGAGGTGAGCTGGTCGGTGACGAACGGTGGGGCAGGCGCGGCCGCGGGCAGCTGGTACGATGCTGTCTACTGGTCGATCGATGCTTCGCTGGGCGCCGGTGACACCCAGCTCGCCAGCCGCGCTCACATCGGCGGCCTGGCGTCGGGGAGCGTCTACAACCAGTCGGAGACGCTCACCCTGCCAAGCAGTACGGCGGGCCAGTACTACCTACTCGTTAAGGCCGACAGCCGCGGCGCGGTATACGAGCACGAAGCCGAAGCCAACAACGTGATCGCGTGGCCGATCGAGGTCACCGTGCCGCAGCCCTCGGACCTGATCGTGACCGGGGTAACGGTCCCCAGCACCGCTGTGCCTGGCGAAATCGTCAGCATCGGCTGGACGCTGCAGAACCAGGGGGATTCGGCGGCCAGCGGCTATCTGTGCGACGCGGTCTACATTTCCGGCGACCAGGCCTGGGACATCGACGACGCGCACACCGGCGACAACTGCAGGACCATCAATCTCGCGCCCGGCGCCACCGGCAGCGTGCAGATGCAGATGCGTATGCCCGACCGGGAGACGCTGGCCGCGTTGGCGGCTGACACTGACTGGACCGGCGGCATGCCCGGCGTCACACCCGGCGCCTACTACGCGATCGTACGCGCCGACATCCGCAACCAGATCCGCGAGACCGACGACGCCAACAACACCGGCGCTTCCGCCGACACTCTCGCGGTGGATGTGGAAGAGCTGACGTTGGGCACACCCACCAGCGGCACGCTGGCCAGTGGCGAGGCCCGCTTTTATCGGGTGGAGGTAACTGCGGGCCAGACACTGCTGGTCACGCTCGATAGCAGCGCGATCGAGGGCGCGAACGAATTGTACGTTCGCTACGGCGCGATCCCGTCGCGCGGCGTGTTCGACTATGGTTACTCCGCACCGCTTCAGCCGGACCAAGAGGTGGTCGTCCCATCGACGCAGACCGGGACATACTACGTCCTGCTTTATGGCGCCGGGGTGGCGGGAACGCCAAGTTTCGACCTGACCGCGAGCATCCTGACTTTTGGCCTGCGCTCGGTCAGTCCCAGCGAGGGCGGCCAGGGCGGCAAGATCACCGTTCGGCTGGATGGCGCGGCTCTGCAACCCAACCTCACGGCATTTCTCGACAGCGCCGTGACCCACCTTCAAGCTTCAGAGCTCTATTGGTCTGATGCGACCAAGGTGTACGCTACGTTTGACCTTGCAGATGTGGCGCTAGGCACCTATGATCTATCGATTCAACAAGTGGTATCGCAGATCCAGTTCAACGATGATTACGATAGCCCGATTGAGGTGTTCACGAACACTGTGCAATCGGTCTTGCCAAGCGCCTTCACTGTCGTGCCCCCCAAGATCCTTAAGCCAGCCATTAGAGTAAGCACGCCGAATGCGTTGCGTCCAAATCAGTACTTCGAATCAGTGATAGAGGTTGCCAATCCTGCCAACAACGATATGGTAAGTCCGCTGTTGTTGATCTACGGAGTCCCGGATTTTCGAACAAGGTTGGCAGGCGACAGCAACTTCTCGTTTGGCGCTCGCAAGGCGCTGGTGATCTCGCCTGACGGTCCCGCCGGCATCATGCGGGCGGGGGCTGTCACGACGATTCGGCTTGCGGGGATTGCACCCACAACATCGGGCCTGTTGCAGATCGAGGTTGCTCCTATCAGTGAGACAGTTGTGGTCTTTGATCTAGCTAGCGAGTTGAGAGAGGTTGGCGTAACACCGGATGAGCCTCTGTGGAGCGAAGGTGTGAACATCCTCGCGACCGAAGCTGGGGACAATTGGGAAAGCTACGAAAAACGCCTGGCTCAGACCGCAACTGGCTTGGATGAGAGAGGCACCCGACAGATAGATGCAGATAGCCTGCTTCTAGCGACACTTGCCGATATCATGCAAGAAGCCTCAGCTTCGGCACAATCCAGCGTACAATTGTCGGATTCCTACCAGGGTGGAAGGAGACTGCTGACCCCTCCGTCCGACGTTCCTTCAACTGAGCCCCGTGCTCTCTCACCCGACGATGTGCCCGACTGCTCACAGACAACGATAGACGGGCAGCGAACTGGACTAGAGGCGATTGCCGCGCTGTTCGTCACGCCTTTCATGGCGCCCACCGCAAGCAACTATCTACAGCACTTCCTGGATGGCGATGGCTCTCCCAGAGACAACGACGTCTACTCGCTTGTTGCGCTGGAGACGCGCTTATACGGTCACACGCTGAAGAGCTATTCTGAGATCCATGCGGCTGTCGAAGGTAGGGTCAGGACTGAGATAGAAACACAGATCCGTGCGCAGACTGGTCCACAATACGTTATGACAGATATTGATCTAGACGACACTGAAGTTGGCCGTCCCGTCTTCTACCCAAAGCATTCGGACAATCGCTGTCCTGTCGATTACCCTGTTTGGCCAGGGAGCGATTTGGCTTGCGCCTTCGGAGTGATGGGCGAGCCGTCTAGCGCCACCACGACGGATGGCCAGGCGACCGTCCAGCAATCGCCGGCCTGTGAAGAGGGAACAGTCGCATCCTACGCGGTCAGGATCGGATACAGATTTGCCGACTTCTACCAATGGACACCCGCACACATCGGGATGAGCCCTTGGGATGATTGGGCCTACAACTTACAGGTGTGTGGCGAAGCCACGCCATTCTTTAGCTCGATTGCACTCCAGGAGACAATAACTGGCAAAGTCGTCCTGGATGACAGACTTCACTGTGTATCACCAGCCTCACCGACAAATCCCCATGAGATACTAATCGTCCAACCTGTTGACCCCAACGACATCGTCGGCCCGGCCGGCTACGGCGACGCGAAATGGGTCGCGGCCAGTAACTCGCTCGGCTACACCATCCGCTTCGAGAACGACCCTGCGCTGGCCACCGCGCCCGCGCAGCGGGTGACTATCGAGCAGACACTTGATGGCGACCTAAACGTCAGCAGCTTCCGGCTGGGTGCATTCGGGTTCGGCGGGCAGATCTACACACCGCCGGCCAACCGAGCTTTCTACCAGGCGCGGCTTGGACCGGTGGAGGTGACAGGCAACACGCTATACGTGGACGTCAACGCGGGCATCGATGTGGTGAACCGCAAGGCGTTCTGGATCTTCCAGTCCATCGACCCAGCGACGGGCAAGCCGCCCACGGACGCCATGGCAGGTTTCCTGCCGCCTGACGCGGTCGAGGGAGAGGGCCAAGGCTTCGTCTCCTACACCGTCACGCCGTCGGTCTCCTCAGCCACTGGCGATGTGATCGACGCGCTGGCGCGCATCGTGTTCGACACCAACGATCCGATCGACACGCCACCGACCTTTAGCACCGTGGACGCGGGTCTGCCCACCTCCTTGCTGGATGCCCTGCCTGCGACAACCGCCAGTACCGATGTCCTGCTGCAGTGGAGCGGCAGCGATGACGCAGGCGGCTCCGGGCTGGCGGGTATCGAACTGTACGCGTCGGAGGACGGCGGGCCGTTCGTGTTAGCGCAGAGCAACATTGCACAGACCACTACGATCTTTAGCGGTAAGGCCGGTCATACCTACGGGTTCTATGCCCTCGCGGCCGACAATGCCGGCAACCGAGAAGCGGCCAAGAACGCCGCCGAGGCGACCACGCAGCTGCTGCCTGCAAGCATTCCGGCGTCCGTCGAGCTGCAAGTTACGCCGGCAACCCTGCTGGCCGACGGGACGAGCACCGCGACGGTCACGGCCATCGTGAAGGACAGCCTGGGGGCGACGCTGGCCGCACAACCGATCAGCTTCGCGGCCTCGAACGGCACGATCAGCCCGGCTCTGATGACGACAAACGCCAGTGGAGTGGCGGTCGCCACCCTGACCGCGCCCACGGTCGCGACGACCATCGACGTCACAGCGACCAGCGGCGACGCTGCGGCGACGGCCCAGGTGGCGGTCCTCGACATCCCGATCGCGGGCCTGGCTGCCACCAACGACAGCCCAACCGAGCTCGGTGTGGCCACCAACTTCGCCGCGACGATCACGGCCGGCACAAATGCAACCTACACCTGGGACTTCGGCGACGGTGCCTCCGGAACCGGTGCGCAGGTGGCGCACGTGTACGCCGCGGTCGGCGCCTATACGGCGACGGTCACCGCGCTGAACGGCCGCGGGACTGTGATTGCCACCACGACCGTATCTGTGATCGACGTGCCAATCGTGGGTCTGGTCGCGACCAACGACAGCCCAACCGAGCTCGGCGCGGCCACCAACTTCGCCGCGACGATCACGGCCGGCACAAACGCAACATACACCTGGGACTTCGGCGACGGCGCCTCCGGAACCGGTGCGCAGGCAAGCCACATGTACGCCGCGCCCGGCGCCTACACGGCGACGGTCACCGCCTTGAACGGCCGCGGTTCCGTGACCGCCACGACCTTGGTGACGGTGACCGGCACGTTGCCCTGCCAGTCAGCCATTACTGTCGCCAGTGACGCTGACAGCGGCGCGGGGTCGCTCCGCGATGCGATAGGGAGCGTATGTTCGGGCGGCACGATCACCTTTGCAGGTGACTCTACCATCATGCTGACCAGCCCACTCACGGTCACGACGAGCTTAACGGTTGATGGCTCTGGGAACAACATCACCATCAGCGGCAACAATGCCAGCCGCGTGTTCCATGTGAACTCAGGTGTCGACGCTACGCTGAGAAATCTGACGGTGGCGGACGGTAAAGTAAGCGGCTACTACATTACCGGTGGTGGCATTGTGAACGAAGGCGCGCTGACCGCGACCAACGTCAGCTTCTTGCGCAACACAGCTGCTGCCACCTGGCGGAGTTATGGCGGTGCGATCTACAGCACCGGTGCGCTCACGGTCACCGACAGCACTTTCTCGAGCAATAATGCCGCGGGTGGCAATGGTGGCGGCATCGCCAATTTCGGTAAACTTCAAGTCACCAACAGCAGTTTCAACCCTAACAGCGCATACGGCGGTGGCGGATGTATCTACAACGCCGGCAACGCGACGATCACCGGCGCTGCCCTTACCGGCAGCGTATACTACTCGGGTGGCGGCATCGACAATGAGGGTACGATGACCGTCACCAACAGCAGCCTCGTGGGCAACATTGCCAGTATGTATCACGGCGGCGGCGGCGGGATTTACAACGCAGGTGCGCTGACCGTCACTAACAGCACATTCTCCGGTAACCAGGCGCGGGCCGATGGTAACGGGGGCGGCATCCTCTCCGAAGCGGGTACCCTGACCCTGACGAATAACACTTTTTCTGGCAACACCGCCAGCGGCGGCCGAGGCGGCGGTATCGCTGTCGTGAACGCCGCCGCGCAGGCCTGGATCGTGAACAGCACCCTCTCGGGAAATGGTGCCGGCTCCGATGGCGGCATCTACAGCTTCGGCGCGGCCGTCACGCTCGCGAACACGATCGTCGCCAACAGCACGACGGGGGGGAACTGCGCTACTGATCCCGCAATGACAGACGGGGGCGGCAACCTGACGTGGGGCGACACGACCTGTCCTGGTATCAACAGCGATCCGAAGCTTGGCACGTTGGCCCACAACGGTGGCGCCACTCAGACCTTCGCCTTGCTGATGGATAGCCCAGCGATTGATGCTGCGGTTGACATCAACTGCCCGCCAGCCGACCAACGCGGCGTGGCGCGGCCGCAGCCGCAAGGTGGACATTGCGACATTGGCTCCTTCGAAAGCCTGGCAGCAACGCCGCTAAGGGTTGGTGCCAGGAGGTTGCTTGGCGCAATCCAGTTCAGTTGGGTGCACCGGGATCCGCAAATCCAGCGATACGAAGTGTACCGAGGGCCGAATCCCTTTGCCCCACCCGGCGAGAATGCATCCGTCAAAATCGGCGAAGCGGACGGACTCCCTGACCTCGGCCAGAATGTGACATACGTCGATGACACCGCTTTCACTCCTCCGCTGACGAACTGGTTCTACGTTGTGCGGGGAGTGAAAGCGGTCGGCGAGGTGCTGTCGAACGGGGCGGGAAGCTTCAATTTCGGGTTGGTGCCGGGGACGCAATAGACTGGCGCGTCAGTCAGCTAATGCCGGGCGGGTGAGTTCAGCTTCGACCTTGTCCCGCGGGGGGCTTCCCTAGCCCGGCAACCGACGTTGAGTATTGAACCAGATGCGCGCCCTGATAGGCCGGAGACCTGTCAGGGCGTTGCGTTTCTTGCTGCCTATCTCCGTTTCTCGTAGCAAAATGATATCTCTTCTCACTGAGCCGGGGGGAACGGCCACATGCATCTGCCTCCTGAAGTCGTGGTCATCGGCAACGTCGGGATCGACACCAACATCTACCTCTACGGCGCGGATGTCGACTGGAGCGTCGAGGCCAACTTCACGCAAAACCTGGACTACGTGGGGCAGGCGGGTGGGTACGCAAGCCGGGGTTACGCCCGCCTGGGACACGGGACCGCCTTCATCGGCACGGTGGGGGACGACTATCACGGCCGGTTCATCCGTGAGGAACTGGCCCGGGATGGCATCGACCTGGCCGGCCTGTTCGTCGATCCCCAAGGCACCGCGCGCAGCGTCAACCTGATGTATCGCGACGGCCGGCGGAAGAATTTCTACGACGGCAAAGGCCACATGGCGCTGGAGCCTGACCTGGCGGCCTGCCGCGCGGTGCTGGCAGGCGCGCGGCTGGCGCACTTCAACATCCCCAATTGGGCGCGCCAACTTCTGCCCCTGGCGCGCGAGCTGGGCGTCAAGATCGCCGTCGATTTGCAGGATGTCGTCTCGCCCGACGATCCATATCGCCGGGATTTCGTCGAGCAGGCTGACATCCTTCTTTTCTCCGCGGCCAACTACGCTGACCCCTCGCCCTTGATCCAGTACTTTCTCGGAAACGTGCCGGATCGGATCGTCGTCTGCGGCATGGGTGCGGCCGGCTGTGCGCTGGGCACGAGCGCGGGCGTCCGGTTCTTCGGACCCGTGGCGTGGCCCGAGCCTGTGATCGATACTAACGGCGCTGGCGACGCGCTGGCTGTGGGATTCCTCAGCAGCTATGTGCTGGGCAGCTATTCGCTCGAGGATTCCGTGCTGCGCGGCCAGATCGCCGCGCGCCACACGTGTACGCAGAAGGCATCGTCTTCGACCCTGATCAATGCTGAACTCCTCGACCGTCGCCACCGCACATTAGCCACTGACGCAGCGTCCCAGAACGGTTAGGCACCAGTCAACTCGGATGGTATACTCCGAGCGAAATCAACGTAGAGGGGTAGCGGGAGGCTCTATCATGACCGTAACTGCCGTCGTGGGCGCACAATGGGGGGATGAAGGCAAGGGCCGCATCGTCGACTACCTGGCACAGGAGGCCAGGATGGTGATCCGCTTCCAGGGCGGCGACAACGCAGGACACACGGTGGTCAACGACCATGGGACGTTCCGCCTTCATCTCGTGCCTTCGGGCATCTTCAACCCCGCAACCGTCTGCATCATCGGCACGGGCACGGTTGTCCATCCGCCCACGCTCCTCGAGGAAATGGCCGAGCTGACGCGCGCCGGGATTGCGGTCGACAATCTTTGGCTCTCGGACCGCGCCCACGTGGTCATGCCCTACCATCGCCTGCTCGACGGGCTGGAGGAATCGGCGCGCGGAGGGAGCCAGATCGGCACAACCAAGCGCGGCATCGGCCCGGCCTATGCCGACAAAGCCGCGCGCAGCGGCATCCGCCTGGGCGACCTGCTCCGGCCTTACTACCTGACTGCCCGGCTGGCCCAGGCCCTCCCCAAGAACAACCGCACCCTCGCCCACTTCGGCGCCGAAGAACTCGACGCAGACCAGTTGCTCAGCCAGGCGACCGGTTGGGGCGAGGCGCTCGGCGCGCGCATCGTGGACACCCTGCCGCTGGTCCAGGAAGCGGTCCGCTACGGTGCGGACATCCTGCTGGAGGGCCAACTTGGCGTCATGCGCGATCTCGACTGGGGCACCTATCCGTACGTGACTTCGTCCAATCCCATCGCCGGCGGCGGCTATGCGGGAGCCGGTCTGCCGCCACGCGCGATCGACCGTGTGGTCGGCGTGGTGAAGGCGTACTGCACCGCGGTCGGCGCCGGGCCCTTCCCGACGGAGCTGATCGACGAGGTCGGCGCCCGGCTGCGAGCGGTGGGCCAGGAGTACGGCGCGACCACCGGCCGGCCGCGGCGCTGCGGCTGGCTCGACGGCGTGGCGCTGCCGTACGCTGCATGGCTCAACGGCTTCACCGGCCTGGCGATCACCAAGCTGGATGTGCTGGACGAGCTGCCCGAGCTCAAGATCTGCACCGGTTACCTCATGGATGGGCAGCCGATCAACCGCGTGCCCGACACCGTCGACATGGCCCGTGCGGAGCCGGTCTACGAGACGTGGCCCGGCTGGCAAGAGCCCACGCGTGACGTGCGGCGCTGGAGCCAGTTGCCCCAGCCAGCGCGCGCCTACCTGGACCGCATCTCTGAACTGGCCGGCACGCCGCTTGAGTATATCTCCGTCGGCCCGGGCCGCGAGCAGTTGATCGTCCTCTAGTATGAGCGAGCCGGTCTCCTATTCCCACGATACTTATCTGTCGCCCTACACCTGGCGCTATGGCTCCGCGGAGATGCGCCGCGTGTGGAGCGAGCTGCACCGGCGGCGTCTGTGGCGGCGGATGTGGGTGGCGCTGGCCGAAGCCGAGCAGTCTGCCGGGTTGGTCACGGCGGCGCAGGTGGCGGACTTGAAGGCGCACGCGGAGGAAATCGATCTGCCGCGCGCGCTCGCCATTGAGGCGGAGATCCATCACGACCTGATGGCAGAGGTGCGCACCTATGCGGAACAGTGCCCCATCGGCGGCGGGATTATCCACCTGGGCGCGACTTCGATGGACATCGAGGATAACGCCGAGGCGCTGCGGATGCGCGAGGCATTGGACCTGCTCCTCGGCAAGCTGTCGGCCCTCCTGATTGCATTTTCGGACCAGATCGAGCGATGGGCCGACGCTCCGACCATGGCGTTCACGCACTTGCAGCCTGCAGAACCGACGACCGTGGGTTACCGCCTGGCCCAGTACGCCCAGGATTTACTCAGCGACTATGGTGACTTACGGAGGGTGCGCGGGGAGGTGCGCGGCAAGGGATTGAAGGGGGCGGTCGGCACCTCGGCGTCCTATGCCGAACTGCTGTCCGGCACGGATGTAAGCCCCAGAGAACTCGAAGCGCGCGTGCTCCGCGGCCTCGACCTCGAAGCGTTCCCCGTCGCGACGCAGATTTATCCCCGCAAGCAAGACTACACGGTCTTGTCAGCGTTGGCCAGTCTGGCACAGTCGCTTTACAAGTTCGCGTTTGACTTGCGGTTTCTTCAGTCGCCCCCCATCGGAGAATGGGCCGAGCCCTTTGGCAAGGCACAGGTGGGCTCCAGCGCCATGCCCTTCAAGCGCAACCCGATCCACGCCGAGAACGTAGATAGTCTTGCACGCCTGCTCGCGGCTCTGCCACGCGTCGCGTGGGACAATGCGGCACATAGCCTTTTGGAGCGGACTCTCGATGACTCGGCGAACCGGCGCACCATTCTGCCGGAGGGATTCTTGATCGCTGACGAGTTGGTCACCCGGTCGACGCGTCTGATCACCGGGCTACAGGTTGACCGCAGCGCTGCCGAGCGGCTGCTGAGCACCTACGGTCCTTTCGCCGCGACCGAACGGCTGCTGATGGCGCTAGCGCGCCGCGGCGCGGACCGGCAGGCCGTGCACGAGGTCATTCGGGAGCACGCCATGGCTGCCTGGGTTGTCGTGCAGGCGGGCGGCGTAAACCCGTTGATCGAGTCGCTGTGCGCGGATGCGCGCCTGACGCAATATGCCTCAGTTGAAGAGATGCGCGGCTGGTTGGATGCATCCCCTTACGTGGGCGATGCGCCGGAACGGGCGCGCGACCTGGCTGCGATTCTCAAGCGCAATAGGGGTGAAGCGAGTGCAAGGACCCTCTGACTCGAGCCGCGGCCGGCCAACTGGGATGACGGCCTTCACTGTCGTCTGGCTCGGCCAGATAATATCGGTCCTCGCCACCAATATGACCGCCTTCGCTCAGTCGATCTGGGTGTTCCAGGAGACGGGCAGCGCAATGGCGCTCGGATTGGTGCAAGTCTGCTTCATCGTTCCCTTCCTGATCCTTTCGCCTGTCGCCGGCGTGATGGTCGATCGCTACAACCGGAAGCTCATGATGATGGTGAGCGACCTGGTGGCGATCCTCCCCACCGTTGGGCTGTTGATCCTCTCAGCCGCAGGCCGGTTGGAGGTGTGGCACTTTTACGTCGCAGCGGCCTTCCAGGGCATCGGCAACACGTTCCAATGGCCGGCCTATTCCGCGGCCATCGCGGTCATGGTCCCGAAAGAACAGCTTGGCCGGGCCAATGGCATGATGTCGCTGATCGAAGCCGGACCGGGCGTGCTGGCGCCGCTCATGGCGGGTGCACTGCTGCCGCTGATCGGGCTGACGGGTATCTTGGGCATCGATGTCGCGACCTTCCTTCTCGCGATCGTGGGCCTCGCCATCGTGTTCATTCCGCAGCCCGAGCGCACAGCGGCAGGGCGCGAGGCGCAGGGCAGCTTCCTTAAAGAAGCGGCCTACGGCTTTCGTTACATTTTTGCGCGGCCAAGCCTGCTTGGCCTGCAGCTGCTTTTCTTCGCGGGCAATCTTTTCTGGGGCATCGCCA
Source organism: uncultured Chloroflexia bacterium (assembly GCA_963774265.1). Lineage (GTDB taxonomy): Bacteria > Chloroflexota > Anaerolineae > CG2-30-64-16 > CG2-30-64-16 > JALOOB01. The sequence goes on from CAVZDU010000005.1 coordinate 115,691, forward strand.
TGACGCTGACCGCACCCATGGTCCTGGCTCGCACGGACAATAACAGCCTGGCCCTCGCCACCGTGCAGTCAGCCGGGGCCCTTGCCGCCGTGGCCGGCGGCGTCATCATGAGTGCGTGGGGTGGCTTCAAACGCCGCACCTACGGCGTCATCTTCGGTTGGCTGTTGGCCGCGTTGGGACTCATCCCGTTGGGGTTGGGGAGGGTTGTGCCGGTGTGGGTGGCGGCCGCCGTCTTCGCGGATCTGTGGAGCCCGCTGATCAACGGTTCGAACCAGGCCATCTGGCAATCTAAGGTGGCGCCCGATGTGCAAGGCAGGGTGTTTTCCGCGCGGCGATTGATTGCCTGGTTCGCCCAGCCCATCAGCCCGATTATTGCCGGTGCGGCGGCCGACTATATCCTGGAACCGGCGATGCGCTCCGGTCGCGGGCTGGCCCTGGTCTTTGGCGGGCTATTCGGCACGGGGCCGGGCTCCGGGATGGGGCTGCTGATCGCGCTCAGCGGCATCCTTGCCGCTGCGGTGGCGCTGGGCGGGTATCTCGTGCCGGCTATCCGGGATGCCGAGGATCGCCTGCCGGATTACGATCACCGGCCGGCTGAGGAACCGGTAGCCAGCTAGGGCGCTTGTCGGAGACCTTCGAGGTCACGTGAGGAGGCTGCGCGATCTCGCAGACCTTGAAGGTCTATTCGTCGACGTCCCTGGTCTTCAGTCCACCTGGTATGGCACGTCAACAACGATCACGCCGGGGATGAACATGAGCGCCAGCCGCAGGAAGGTGGCGGTCTGGGTGTGCAGCAGGTTATCGAACCAATGGCGCGGCACAAACTGGGGCACGACGACGGTGATGACTTCGTTTGGCCGTCGCGCGGCCGCCAGTTGACGGATATACCGCAGCAGCGGTTCGTGCATCAGCCGGTAGGGCGACTCCACGATCACCAGGCGCACCCCTTCCCCCCACATCTGCCAGCGTTGCTCCACGCGCGCGGCTGAAACCGGATCGATGGAGACGTGGACCGCGGTCACATCCGAGGATAGGAGCTGCGCGTATTCCAGCGCCGCTAGCGTGCCCTGGTGAACCCCACTGATGGGGAGGATCACACGGTGGCGCTGAGGAGGCGGCCCGGGATTGAAGTTTTCCAGGGTCAGGCGCGAGGCGAGATGGCGATAGTGCCGGTGGATGCGGAAAAAGAGCAGCACCAGCGCGGGCAAAAGGATCAGGATGATCCAGGCGCCCTGGCTGAACTTCGTAACGGCAAAAATCACCGTGACGACGACCGTAATGAAAGCACCCAGGGCGTTAATGGCCATTTTGCTCTGCCAGCCCGTTTCGTACTTCAGGACTGACCCCCGTTCCGCGCGCGTTTCCTGGGATCCCAGTTGACCGGCCTTCCACCAGCGCCGCGACATGCCCGCTTGCGACAGGCTGAACGAAAGAAACACGCCGATCGCGTACAGTGGAATCAACGCCGTAACGCTGGCCCTGAAGAGGATAATGAATCCGGAGGCGAGCAGCGCCAGGACGACGATGCCGCGCGAGTAGACCAGCCGGCTGCCCTGGTACGAAAGCTGGCGCGGCAGGAAGCCATCCATAGCCAGCAGTGCACTCAGCCGCGGGAAGCCGTTGTAGGAGGTGTTGGCGGCCATGATCAAGATGACGGTCGTGCCTGCAATCGTGAGCAGATAGAGCAGACCGCGTGCCCCATCGGCAGTGCGCGCCACCTGCGAGATGATCGTTTCTTCCTCCGAAGGGATCGCGCCCACCTGGACGGCCAGGAAGGTGATAGCAACCAGGAGCACGGCCAGGATGCCGCCCATCCAGAGGAGTGTAATGCCGGCGTTACGGCTGCGCGGCTCTTTGAAGGCCGGCACGCCGTTTGCAATCGCCTCGACGCCCGTCAGCGCGGTGGTGCCGGAGGAAAACGCGCGGAGGATCAGGAAGAGCGTCAGCCCCTGCGGCCCGCCGAGCACCTCCATCGGGGGCGGGTCTGTAACCATACCGAGCGAGCCTGTGAAGTGACGGAAGAAGCCGATGATCACGGTGGTGAACATCATGATCACGAAGAAATAGGTTGGGATTGCGAAGATCGTGCCCGATTCGCGCACCCCGCGCAGGTTGATCAGCATGACGAGCAGGGCCAACCCGACGGCCAGCTCCACGCGATACTCGAAAAGCCGCGGGAACGCAGATGTGATCTGCGCGACCCCGGACGAAATGGAGACTGCGACCGTGAGGATGTAGTCAATCAGCAGCGCTGCGCCTGCGATAGCCGCGGGGGGGTCGCCCAGGTTATCGCGCGCGACAATATACGCGCCGCCGCCGCCGGGATAGGCGTGGATCGTCTGCTCATAGGACGCCGTGACGATCGCCAGCAGCGCGACGATGCCGAGTGATAACGGAATGGAAAGACCGAAGGCTATCGTGCCCGCGGCTGCCAGCACCACAAGCATTTCCTGCGTGGCGTACGCGGTCGACGAGAGCGCGTCCGATGCAAACACCGCCAGTCCGACGATCTTGCGAATCGCCTGGTGGGGCGCTTCGGCGGTGGCCAGTGGGTCGCCGGTGAGAAGGGTCAGCCACGAGCGCTGCGGTTTTTCGCCGGCCAGCTGGTGATGTATGCTGGGTGCGTCATCATCATCAATTTGGGATCGCATGTGACTCAAATCTTGGTGGGATTCTCGGTGTCTGCACTCATGTTAGCACAGCGCGCGGTGGATGCAAGTGACGGCGGGGTTGTGCTGGAGTCCGAGTTGAATGTTTGCGCGGCGTTGCTTGACAAGGACCGCGGCTTCGGGCATAATCTGGTCATAATTGAATCGCCATTGGCGCAGCCATAAAGCGATGACGGAGGAAAGTAGGCGGGGGGATGACCCCAGAGAAGCCGGGCCCCTGCGAGGGGGCTGAAAGCCCGGCCGGCCCCAACCCCGATGAAGTTCCCTCCTGAGCGGGCGGGTGAAAGCAATCGTGAAGTAGTCCGCCACGGCAGCCCACCGTTATGGGGCAGCCGGTAAGCCTGTACAGCCGGGCCGCCGGCCAGAGAGCGGCTTCCCAAGGGAAGCTCGAACCAGGGTGGCACCGCGGAGTGAATACGCGCACTTCGTCCCTCTGCCCGTTGACAATAAACTGCATAGGCTGCGCAAGCTCACAGCTCACCCAAAGTACCTTCTTACCGTCCTCGTATGCCAGTGTTCCTTCGACGTTCAGTGTTTCTATGGCTCTTCGCCGCGTCGCGAAGTCTGATTCGGCGCCTTCCAGACTGACCGCAATCTTAGCGGCGAAGTCTTGCAGGTCCGCTATCTGGTCAGCGGTCAGCAGGTGCGCCGTCAGGTAGTCGGCCAGGCCGGCGCGCTCCTTCTCCAGCGCGCCTATGGTCGTCTCGATACGGGTGCGGCGCTCGGTCAGCAGGTCCTTGGAGAAGTCGCCCGAAAGATATAGGTCAAGCAGACGCTCTAGCTGCGTGCGATTCTCGCGGATCAGGTCTTCCACTACCTTCAGCCGCGTTCGTATTGGCGTATGCTCGGCTTCTTGTCGCTCGCGGTATGACTCCAGGCCGTCAGCTAGTTTTTGCGGATCAAGCAGGAAGGACCGCACCCAACCCCACACGATAGCGTCGACGTCGTCGGCATGCGCTCGCGGGCCGACCTCGCAGGAGTGCGATATCTCACGTTTAGCATGACAGATATAATAGCGCCGCGTCGCGGTCTGCGAATTGGCGACCAGGCGCGCGCCGCAATGGACGCAGCGCAGCCGACCACTCATTAGATAATCGTAGATCGACTTACGGCGCAGGCTTGTGCGATTGTGGTCCATACGTACTTGGGCTTGGGCGAAGGTCTCGCGACTTATCAGGGCGGGCACGGTCACGGACAGCGCAGCGTCTTGTGTGAAGTCGCGGTGGTAGCGCCAAAGGCCGGCGTAGGTCTCGTTACTCAGTATCTTGGATATCGTGCCGCGCGCCCATACGCCGTGCTTGCGCTTCTTGGTGTGTACTTGCCGCGTGTCTTCGTAGGTCGGCGCACACATGGCGTCCAGCGCGTTCTTAATCGCGGTCATGCTCAGCGCACCGCCCGCGCCGTCGCCGGTCGTATACCACTGGAAGATAAGCCGTACAATGCTTGCTTCAGCTTCCTCGATAACCAGCGCAAACTTGCCATTCTCTGACCGATAACGATAGCCATAGGGCGGCCTGCCGTGTACCATGACGCTGCCGGCCTGGACCTTCAGCACGCGCCCACGCGTCATGCGTTCGTTGATCTTCTCGCGTTCGTATTCGGCTATAGTCGCCTTGATATGCTTGTTTAGCCGGCCTTCGGGCGAATCGGGATACTCGCCAAGCACGTATTCGATCTGCACGCCAGCCCGCCTTAGCTCTTCTTCGACGACGAGCTGCTTTGCCAGCGACCGCGATAGCCGGTCGATCTCGCGCACGATCAAGACGTCGAAGTCGCCCGCACGCGCCATGTCACGAACGCGGTTCAGTCGCTCCAGCTCGAAGGCGGCGCCCGACGCGCCGCGGTCGTCTTCGTGCAGCTCAGCGATGATCTCATAGCCGTGCTCGGTCGCATACTTGCGGCACATCTCCAATTGACCGGCCAGGTTGCGGCCTTCGCGCTTGGTATCGTCGCTGCTGACTCTGGCGTATAAAACGGATCGCTTGGTCATGGTGTGTTCTCCTTCTTGGGCTAGTCGCCTCACGGCTGCGCAGCATGACGTCATGCTGCGCAGGGCGTCAGTCGGCTAGTCAGCGTCCTTTAGTAACAGGTTAGCGGGCTGCGCGGCCAGCTCCACGCCAATAGCGAAGCAAGCTTCGCCATACGCGGCAGCGTAAGCGCTGCCGGCAGCCTCCAGGTCCAGGACCAGGGCGTCATGCTGCGGTGCGACGGTGCGCAGCTTCTCAATCAGGGCGCTGAAGGCGGCGCTCTCGGCCTGCGCGCGGTCGCTTGCTTGCACGGTTACGACGCCCTCGAAGGCGTCTGCAAAGGTCTTTGTCATGGTCGGATTTCCTTTCTCGGCGATTCTATTGTCGTGTCTTGCCATTGCGGCGCAGCGACCTGGTCGGCTGCGGGTCATAAAACATGCCTTCAGGCAGCGCGGCCCAGTCGCGCGCCTTGCGCCAATTGAAGTCAGGATCATGGAACGCGCACGGCTCGAAGGCGCCCGCGCGGCGGCAGTTGCCAGCCGCGTAGGCCGAACAGGTGCAGATATCGCGCAGCATGTCAGGTTGCGCGCCGCCATGCGCATAAGCGTTGACCTGCGGGCAAAGTTCTCGTTCGTCCAGCCATGTAACATGATTGCGTTGCACGCCGGGTAGCTCTTTCCAGGTCACGGTCAAGATAGCCATTGTCAAAGCCCTCCTTGTGATAGGGCCGGGCATTATGGTATGATGTGCCCGGCGTATGGTTCTGCCATTGCCGACCGGCTCGGCGTGCGTGTCAGCGCTCGCCGGGCCTCTTCTTTCCTTGGTCTCTCGCTGTGCCCTCCTTCCCCTGCTCTATCGTGTCTTGCTTATGGTCGAAGCTGCCGACCTGTAAGCATGTAAGCAAGTTAGTTAGTAACGTCTCGGCCCATGACGTGCCGGCGCAAGATGGGCGTCGCTTGCGCGGGCGTCATGGTCAGTTGCCAGCCCAGGCGCCGGCGCTCAGGATCGCGCCATGCGGCGACGCCCAGGTCGATCAAGATATCGCGCTTCTTGGCGAAGGCGGCGCGCGCTGCCGGCGCGGGCGGGATGCCTTGCGCGCTCTCGGACGTGCCGACATTCGCGCACTTGGTCACGAAGGCCAGCAGGTCGACCAGTTCGGCCTGCGCTGCGTTTGCCTTCTGGATGCGGCCGGCCGTCGCGGGCTTCGCTTGGATTGACCAGCACGGGCGCGGCGTTGACGGTCGGCCTGCCGACATAGCGGTCGCCGTCCAGGTCGCGCTGCGTGATAGTTTCGATCTGCCATAGCAGGGCGTCGGCCAGGCGCAGGCGCCATAGCCAGGCCAGCGCCAGGACCACGGCGAAGACGATCACGGGCACGCGCCAGGACCAGCCGGCCGCCCAGGCCAGCAGGCCGGCCATGACGCCGAAGGCGCAGGACGTCAGGAAGGCTTGCGCTGCCGGCACTTGGACGTCACTTTCCCAGGTCACGGCGCGCTGCGCCTTCCTGGTCTCGTATTGCGCGACGGATTCGTCTTCCTGGTGCGCTTGCGGCAGGTGTAGCTGGATCACGGGTGCCGGCAGGCGCGGCCTCCAGCCTTCAGGCGGCCTCACGTCTTCAGGCAGCGCCGGCAGCAGCTCGCCTTCGATCTCTTGGCGGCTCAGGTTGCGCTGCGTGTAATGCGCCGGTATTGTGTCGATCAATCGCCTAGTTGCCATGCTGTGTATCTTCCAAAAACAAACGCCGGTCGGCTCGGCTGATATGTCGCCAAGCTGACCGGCGTAAGTTGCACGGCTGCGCTGTAATGGTAGAATCGTTATAACCGTGTCGCCGGTAGCTTCGGCGGTTGCGGCCAGGGCCGCGCAGGTGTTAGTAGCACTTGCGCGGTCTGCTTTTCGTCAGTCTTCGGTCGCTTCTCCTTGATACTTCGGTAACTCGATCTCGCCATTGGTCCAGGCGCTCAGCAGCCGGCGCAAGACTTGCGCCAGCGTGATATCTTCGGCCTGCGCCTTCTTCTCGGCTCGGTCGAAGAGTTCCTGCGGTAGTCTGAAGCGAAAGCTCTTATCCTTCGGTATCATGTGTCCCTCATGTGTCACTGAAGGGACTATAACCCAAGGCGACACAGGTGTCAAATTGGCGAAGTGCCGCGCAAGTCGGTTGTCAAGGTGCGTAACTGGCATTATCCCTAGTGATAATGCCAGTTATAAGAAGTTATAGCCTACTCGGTCCGACCGACGCGCAGCCGACCGTGCTGCTCGATCTCGCAGATCGCCGACGCCATGACTGCCGCGCTCATGCTGCGCCAGGCGACTTCTGACAGTTGGCCTTGACTGTGGCGCATGGCTGCGTCGTGTAGCTTGGCCCATTCGATGACGTCCAGCGCGGCCAGCACTTCTAACGTCAGCTCTTCAACTTGCTGCGCCAGGGTGGGCTTGATCGCGGCGCGACGCGTCGTGACGTCAGCCATGCGGGCCGCGGTCGCAAACGAAAGTTCGCCGCGCTGTTACGTTCTCGCCCATTTTCGCACCTTTCCCCCGCGCGGGAGGGTTAGAAACCGTTTATCGCCAGGTCGTCAAAATCTCTGCCATACGTCCGTTGACACCACAGCTCAATGAGCGGTGCGTTTTCGTCTGCCCATGCGTTGGCCTCGCGTTCCTGTTGTGCGTTGACACTTGCCGCCTTCGCATTACTGCGCGCCGCACTCGCAGGCCCAAGTTGCGCGTCAAGTTCGGCTATCCGCGCGACACGTTCGGCTTGTTCCCGTTCGGAGATGTGCCGCCGCGCGCAATGGCCTAGCTTGATGTGCGCGATTTCATGACTCAACGCCCAAAGCAAGCTGGGCTTGCTGGGGTCGCCATGTATCGCGATGCGCGGGTCAATCACGATGTGCCAGGCGCGTTCACCTTCGCCCATGCGCGCGCACGCCAGCCCGCCAGGCTCGTACGCCGGGTAGACAATGCACCGTTCACCGCACATTTTCGATGCTACACGCGCCAAGAAAAAGACGTTCATTACCCCGCCTCTCTCTCTGATTCCAGGTCGTTGACCGTCAGGGTGGTTGCCAACGCGCACGCTTGGGAGACGATCACGAAGGTAAGTTGTGCCTCTTCCACCACGCGCCGCGCCTCTTCCCGTAGGGTGTCGCGAGACTCACCCGCAGCCTGCTTTTGCTCCGCCGCGAATGGCGCGATACTTTGCCGCGCACGTTCTAGCGCGGCGTTAGCTGCCACGTTCGCGCGTGTCTCAAAGCGCCGTAAGAACGGGATACGCGTTTCCAGTTCCGCGCGCCGCTGTAGCCAAGCGTCAAGTTGCGCCTCTTCCGTCGGCTCGTGCTCCAAATGCGCGGCCAGCGCCCGCGTCGCTTCAAGCACTACGCCATGCAACCGCGCTTGCTCTGCGGCCGTCGCGCGCACATCGTCAGCCAGGGCTTGCGGGACAAGCGCAACAAGTTCCGCCTTGATTTCCGAAACCCGCTCGACCGTGGGGCGCAGCGCTTCAGCCCGGCGTTCCGCATCGGCGTGGGCAACTGCGATATTTGCCGCGTCGATTGTCGCTTGCCGGTCCTCTGTCATGGGTTCCAACCCAATCCAACCCGACCACCTTGAGAAAAATCCGCCTGTCATGCTGTGTTCCTTTCTGCCCGCTTAGGGCTGCCATTTGCTAACAAACTAGAAGGTGATAAATGCGAATAGCTTCCTGCTGTCTGGCACGCGCTCGGCATACCAGCAGGCAAGCGCTGCGCTCAGGACGAGATCGTCGTGTACGCCCTCGCGCCAGGCAGCATAGCTGTCATGGGCCGTTTGCGGGTCGATCTTGACCTTGAAGTTTAGAAGCTCGGTTATCATGGTCGGGCCTAAAGCCAGGCCGTCAGCGACCTTCAGCCGGCCAGTCTGCAAGACGGTCAGCAGGCCGAAGACTAGATCGCGCTTCGGCACGCGCCAATGACCGGCTTCGCAGACGGGCTTGTCGCCGCCCGTAATGGTTACGGGTGCGACGGCCAGCTGCGCCTGGTGCAGCAGGTCGACCACGGGCGCGCCTACGCCGGTCGCATCCGCGACGATGATGTAACGCCCGTCGATCTCTGGACCTTCGACCAGCTCTTTGACGCGCGCGACGATGGCCGGGTATGGCGTGCCTAACTTCGGGCGTTCGATATGCCGCAAGGCGTAGGTTATCGGCTCGGTCTCCAGGCGCTCGATCACGGTTATAGCCGTGTAGTCGGTCGCTTGGCCCAGGTCCAGCCCGACAAAGTATGTCATATTCAACCTCCGAATAGCGGCTTGACGTCTGCCGTAATGCTCGACATGACTAGGTCATAGCCGAAGACCTGGTCGACGGTTTCGACAAATTCGCAAAGGTATTCTTGGCGATACCAGAAGTCGCCAAGCGCGGCGCGCTCTTCTGCCAGGAAGGCCGGCGCGATCGCGCGGGCAGTCGTGCGCTGTGACCTTGACACGCTGCCAGCCGGCGCCGCCATTGGTCCAGGTATCGAAGTACCAGCCGCGCTTGCCGAAGGGCGTGCTCAGGCCGACCAGCCGCCCGCCCGATACGGCCAGCATGGGCCGCACGCTGAAGTATAGGTCGTCGGGTACGCGCGCGGCTTCGTCCAGGACCAGTAGATTGACGCCACTGTAGCCGCGGATCGTCTCTTCCTTGCCCGGCAGCGATACGATGCGGCTGCCGTTCTTCAGGTGCAGCGCCAGGGCGCTCTCTGCGGCGCTAGGTGCTTCTGTGGCGAATTGCGCGTAGAATGACATGACCTTGCGGAAAAGCTCGCCAGACTGGCGCAGCGACGGCGACAGCAGTAAGACCAGCGCAGGCGGGCGATAGATTGCTTCCCACAAGGCCGCGCAGGCGGTCACGGTTGACTTGCCGGCCTGCCGGGTGCATAACAGCAGCGACCGCGGCGCTCGGCTGCGCAGTAGATCACGCTGCCATTGGTCGGGGTCCAGGCCGGCGCGGGCCATGACCAGCGATGGGTCAAGCGCGACGGCCAGGTCGTCAGTCAACATTGCGCAGCGCCTCCGCGACGGCGATACGGGCGTCAGGGTACGGCGCCAGCGCGTCAAGGATCACGCCGCGCACGCGCTGCCAGTCGGGCGACTGGACCAGCACGGCGACTTGCACGCGCTCGGCCTCCAGTTCTCCGACGATGCGCCCGACCAGCTCCAGGTTCTGCCGCGCTTGGCTGACAGCTTGCAGCGCGGTGCGCAGGTCTTGCGCCTCGTAAGCGATTTTCAGTATGTTCATGGTGACGATCTGCAAGCGCTTCATTTGCGCCAGCAGATCATCGGCCTGCGCGACCTCGCGCGCTTCCTGCGCCTTCGCCAGCGCCGCGGGAAGGTGCTTCTCTTTGTGCCGGCGCAGCGACGTCTCGATAACGTCGTATAGCGTCGCAATCTCGCGATTTGAGACGCTACCGGCAGCCAGCGCACGGTCGATAGCTTCGCGCTGCGGGTGGGTGCAGATCGTGCAAGGTCGCGTCATTTTCGTTGCCTCATTTATTCGTCTTCGACCAGCCAGTCGGGCGCCATGCCGGCGAAGGGGTTAGACTCTGCGTCGGGCTTGTGCGCGCCATACCTGCGCAGGTGCTTCGCCAGGTTCTCCTGGAGGGCGTACAGTAGCAGCCAGGCGTTATGCGGCGTCATGATGATGCGGGCGTCGACCTGGACCGTCAACGGGCTAGGCAGCAGCTTGGCGAAGTCGATCACAATCTCAGACTCAGCATGGCTGATAATCGCGTGATTGCTGTAAACCGGCTCCAGCTTCGCAGGTAGCCAGACGGCGACCTGCGGGGCGCTGCGCTTCTTATGCTTGCTCATATCTTCGATCTCCTGTGCTTGGGCCGGCCTGCGACCTCTTGTCAGCAGGCCGGCGCAGGTGTATGCTTAGGCCAGGTCTTCGTCAGTCGGGCCTGGATCGGCTAGGTCGTCGTCACTCAGTTCGGGCCAGCCGGGCGGCTCGGCGTGCGAAGTCTGCGCTACGGTCGCCCGCGGTTGCATCGCGGGCGGCTGCGCGTCTGGCGCTGGCTGTGCCCTTCTGGTCGGCAGCGCGGCGCGGACCGGCAGCACATCTTTGACCTTGTTATAGGTCTCGCCGTCGCTGCCGCGCTCGGTGCTGACGACGATCTGGACGCGCTTGTCCAACAGGTCGTCGCTGTCGAAGGTGTAGTCGTCGGGAATGGCACGCCCGCCAAAGATCGCGGCCTTGGCCCAGGCCCATAGCTTCGCCTTGGGTGACAGCTTGCAGGACGTCCAGCCGGTCAGCGACCGATCGCTGAAGTCAGGGTCCAGCAGGTCGAAGCGGATCTTAAGCTGACTACCGAATTGCCCTTCGGCCTGCTCTACGTTGCCGACCTGCGCCATATAGACGCCAGCCGGGATAGGTTCATACTTCGTCTGTTCAATTTTGATTCCCATTGCGATTGCTCCTAAGTGTGCTGTGTGCCTTGCGGCTTTGGGTTGCGTCTGCGTGTGTGCGGTCCAGGCACGTCTGCGTTTGTGCGGTCCAGGCACGTCTGCGTTTGTGTTCTCAGGCGGCAGCCTCCAAGTCGGCTACATACAGCGTGCCGGTCGTCGGGTCGCCCCCGACGATGCGCAGCCCGCGCTCGGCCAGGTACTCGCTCGGCGTGAAGTCCCACGATAACGGGATATGCAGCGGTTGCGCGTTCGGGTCGCTGCGCCAGGACAGCCGGCGCAGGTAGTCGAGCAGCTCGGCCTTATGCTCGGCCAGGCCGGCGCGCAGATCGTCGTCTATGGCGCCCTTCGGCGCTTCGACATACAGTCTCTCGCCGCGCGCGGCAAGCCCGATTTGCCGGCCTTCGCACTCGTTTAGCAGGTCAGATAGCTCTTGATAATGTCGCTTGTAAGAAGGCATTGTCATAGCTCGAAGACCTCCACTTCGACAGGCGCGACTACCTGGTCGTCAGTCTGTGCCGTTATGCCGTCGCTGCCGTTTGTGCCGTTAATATAGAGAGTATCGCCTTGGGTCTTCTCCAGTTCTTCAGGTATCGGCAGCCCATAGGCGACCAGCCAGCCGACAAGGTCGGCCGCGCTGATATGCCAGCCCTTCGCTTTCGACGTGCGCTCGGCCTTCAGGCGCATCTTGCCCAGGACGCGACCGACGCGGCGCGACGTTACGCTATCCGGGTCCATGTCGGCCTCGATTTCCTCGACTACTTCCTTCGCGGCCTGCGTGATGGCTGAAGTCTTGAAGGTAAATGCCTTCTCGACAGTCTCCTTATTAACGGCACTAATGGCATTGGCGGCATAACGGCACAAGGCGCGAATGACGATGGCGGTCAGGTCGCCGATCTCCAGATCGACGCGCTCTTCCTGGTAGGCTAGGCTCAGGGCTTCGATGCGGTCCCATAAGCCGGCTGTGCCGTTATCGTCCAGCCATAAGGCGACGGCCAGGATCGCGCGCCAAGGCTCCAGGTTGCGACCAGTCAGGCGGCCGCGCTCGTTAACCAGCGTCTCATAGCGCGGCAGCTCAGGCAGCCGGCTCAGGCCCAAGGCCCATAGATCGTCAAGTAAGCTGCGCCGGTCGTGCGGCCATAGCTCATAGTCCAGCGGGTCAGCGTTCGCCCGGTAGCGGTCGGGTGTGCGGATTAACGGCACGATGATTGTGCGGCTTGCCAGGATTGCGTCGGGTAGCTTAGTTGCGCTGAAGAGACGCGGGCAGAAGGTGTTGACATAGCGTGTGCGCCATTGGCGCTCGCCGGCAGACTCTTTTACCGGCACGGTATTGCCGCGCCGGTTGCCGGCCAGTAGCAGCGCGCGCTTGTCAGGATCACTTGACTTTGCGTCGCTCATGTTCTCGGCGTCGTCGAAGGCCAGCATGGCGCCATAGTCGGCCAAATCGCGCAGACTTGCAAAGCTGCCGCCCGCCAAGATCACTTGGCCCAAGTAGCCAAGTTCAGCATCGACGGTCAGTAACTGCGTCTTGCCGCTGCCGCGGTCGCCGTTCGGCCATAGGAAGCCGACCACGTTGAAGGCGTCCAGAAAGTAGGAAGCCAGCACGTAGCAGGCGTTTAGCTCAGCCATTGTGCGCTGGTCAGCCAATGACTTGTTGAAGTCAATGAAGCGGTCGACAGTGTCAGTCACGCGGGCGAAGACGCCGGCCGGGTCGGGTCGCTGACCGGCTTTATATGCCTTGACAGCGCGGGCGCTCCATAGCTTCTCAGCGGGCGGGATTTCAGGCAGATGCACTTCGATAGCCAGCTCCTCGAAGCTGGCGTCGCCGCCGTCGCCAAAGATGCGGCCATCGTCACGGATCACGAAGACCTGTCGCGTTGTCGTGATAATAGGCGGGTTATGCCGCACGATCTCGCCGGTCTTCGATATGCTCTCGGTCTGCGTGACCTTGACGTATAGCCAGGTCGCCGCGTAGGCGCGGCCGTCGATCAAGGCCAGCGGGCGGCCTATCATGCGCGGCTCGGCCTCCAGTAATTCGATCTGTGCCGGCGACGGCGTCGGCAGCGGTCGCGGTGCTTCGACCAGGGCTTCCAGCTCGGCGCGGGTATGACCGGCTGCGAAGAAGTCGTCAATACCTTGTTTCTTGCCGCCCTCGCCGGGCGGCAGATAGACAACGGTTACGCGCGCGCCGCGGCGCTGTAGGAAGGGCGTCAGGCGCTTCAGGGCTTGTTGCACTTCAAACTTGCGCGTTACGTCACTGTCGAAGACGATGCGCACAGCGCGGCCCTTCAGGGCGACGTCTTCCCAGTCGGCTAGGGCAGTTGTGCCGCCCACGTCATTGCTGCCGCGCCAGTTCCAGACGCCAAGTAGGGCGATAGCGCAATAGCCTTGCGAAGCCAGCGCGTCGGCCTTCTTCTGGCCCTCTGTCAGCCATAGGTCGACGGTCGGGTCGCCAAGTTGCGGGCGACAGGTAGGCGGGCAGTCCAGGCGCATCGAAGCCTTCTTCGGTTGCTCATACTTCAGGACGTCCTGCGGGTAGGTGCCGTCTGGAAGCTTCGGCTTGTCCTTCTTGTCGAAGACGCGCGGCGCATCGGGTCGAATCACATACAGGCCATTACTGGCATCGGGCGGGCAGACGGGCAAGACCAGCGCCGGCACGCGGCGCTGCGCAGGTGCAAAGCCCAGGTCGGCCAGTTCTTCGCGGGCCGTCGCGGTGAAGTAGCCGCGCGCTTGGATCACGGCGTCGCTGATAGCCGATTCCTCGCGCAATATGGCGCGATGCTCAGGCGACAGGTAGCTTCTGTCTGGCATTGGTTGTCTCGATTTCGGTCTGTTGGGTAGTCTGGTCGGCAGCCTGCGCGCGTTGCCGCGCGGCCAGGTCCAGCAATAGGGCATAAACCGCGCCCAGGCGCCGCTTGCGCTCTTCGTCGGTCATGGGTGCGGCGGTCGGTCGGTCAGCTTTGGCGGTCATGCTGCGCTCCTTGCGGCTCGGCAGCCGGCGCCGGCTCGGTGGATAGCTCGCGCTTGACAGCGTCGCGCACAAGCTGCGCCAGAACGGCTTCTTCAGGTTCGCGGCGCTTCTCGGCAAGCTCGGCCAGCGCCAGGCGCTCCATTAGCGGTAGTCTTATCCTTTGCCAGCCTACGGTCATATGCATCTCCAAAAACAAGAATGGGCGTGACTTTCGATCACGCCCATTCTCATATGGTTTGCCGTTCGCTTAGGTCTATTTAGACATTTCGCACTTTTCGCACAAGCCTAGTTTCGATCTCTCGCTTGATCTCGGCTTCGATCTCAGGCCAAGTCTCACGGTAGCGCTCCAGGGTCGACCGCGCCTTGCCGACCAATTGCGCAGCTTCGTCTCGGCTATTGCCGTTCTCCAGGTAATAGCGAAGATACTTTCTCAGTTCGCCCTCCATGACCTCGCGGCGTGGGTCGCCAGGCTCCAGGTCTGCCAGTCGTGGCGCGCCGTACGTCGCGCGCTCGCGGCGGCTCGGCCTGCGTCTGGTCGATCACCAGCCCGCGCTGCGTTAGTTCGGCCTGGACCTTCTCCCATAGTGGCGCCATACTCGAAAAGTCTTCGACCAGTTCGCTTTGCGCGGGCTTGTCGCGATCAGTCTTGGTATACTGGACGATGCGCGCACTCGCAGTTAACAGGGTGTAGTCGGTTAGCTTCTCGGCTTGAAACATGCCGCCCCTGAATCCCTGCCTATCGGGCGAATATCGGCCTATGACTTCGATCACGATAACGGGCGTCTCTTCTGGTAGGTCCAGTGTCGACCAGTTGCGCACCTTCCTGGTAACATCGGCCATACTGGTAGGCCGGTCTTCGTGGGGATACACCACAGGACGAAGGTCAGGGTCTTCGGCCAGGACGGCCAGCACGCGCCGGGCGATCTGCGCCGGTGTGCCCTTGCATTTGATCTCTTCCATCGTCTCACCTCTGCGTTTGCGTTTGCGTTTTTGGCCGGCTTCAGTCTCGGCGTGTGATGTACGGAATGTGCAAGCTCTTGCTCGCCTTGCGCTTGACTTCGTCGCCGCGCCGGTCATAGTTGGCGGTCGTCGTCGGGCTGCTGTGGCCCATTAGCTTTTGCACCGTAACTAGGTCGTTACCATTATCTAGCAGGTTGCCCGCGAAGGTGCGTCGGAAGTCATGCCAGCTGAGCGGTGCGACGCCGGCCTGCTCGCGGCGCTTCTGTAGCATTTGCGCCAGCGCTTCGTCGCTCGGACCGTGCCCGGCGTCGATCGCGCCGCCCTTATTGATCGCATAGAATAGCGGCCCTGCGGCGTCGCCGCGCAGGGCCAGCCAGTCGGCCAGATAGCTTGCGGCGCCATTGAAGACATAGACGACGCGCGGCTTCTGGCCCTTGCCGAAGATGTGCAGATCGCCTTCGTTGGCGCCCGTATTGATGTAGTCAGCTCGCTTCAGGCCGGCCAATTCGGACCGGCGCGCGCCGGTCGACCAGCCCAGGGCGATGATTGCCGCGTCGCGGGCGCCTGCGGGCGACGGATCGTTGACGCAGGCTTCCAGCAGCGCCTTGACTTCGCCGGTCGTGATATGCCGGCCCTTCTGTGTGCGCTCGCCGCGCACGTCGCGCACGCCAGCGACGCGCTCGGCTTGGGCGACGATCTCGGCACGCTCAGCGCGTTCTTTGTCGTCGCGGGCGGGTCGATCTTGCGCCTTGTCGGACAGCCGGCGCGCATACCAGCGGATCGCGGCCAGCGTGCGGTTGATCGTTCTTGGCGCCTTGCCGGCCTGCTGAAGCTCGGCCGCGTAGGATTCGACCAGCAGCTTTGACAATGGCCGGCTGCCGCGCCAGGTCTCGAAGGTGTGCAGATCGCGCAGATAGCCGCGCTTCGTGTTCAGCGACCGCAGGCGCGGGTCGCTCTCTAGCTCGGCAGCGATGCGCTGAAGGGCGTCATTCTCGATAACGGTCAGGCTTGCGGTCATGGTGTTTACTCCTTGGCGCTTGCGCTTGTCTTCTTACAAGTTAGATTATCACTAGCGATTATAACACAGAACAGGCGCCTGTCAAGTCGACCAGGCGCCCGTAAAAGCTCCGACTTTGCCCTTATCGGCCTTTAGTCTTACAATTCGCAAGCTCAAAACGCGCCGCGATGGCGTAAGGCATTGTATCTATTGTCAATGGGAAGCTGTGACGGAGGGCGCGTTTTGCGTTAAGAGGGGCTTTCCCAATCGCAAAGCCACAAACAAGCACAAAGATCACAAAGGACGTCGAACTGTTCATGCGAGGCGTAGTATGTCGGAGGTGTCAGTATGCACGATAACCTGAGCAAGCTGCAGGCTGAGGCGCTGGAGGCGCTGGCCGCGGCGACGGAGGCGGACGCGCTCGAAGCGTGGCGCGTGCGCTATCTGAGCCGAAAGGGCGGCGCGTTGTCTGCGGCCATGGATGTGATCGGCAAGTTGCCGCGCGAGGAACGACCCGCATACGGCCAGGCGGCCAACGAGGTGAAGGCCAGCCTGGAAGAGGCGTTCGGCGCACGGCAGGAAGCGCTGAAGCAGGAGGCTCTGGCCGCGGAGCTCGCCGGTGGGATCGTGGATGTCACGCTGCCCGGCCGGCCGCCCAGCATCGGCCACCTGCACATCACGACGCAGAACCTGCGCGAATATCGAGCCGTCTTTGCGGAGATGGGCTTCGAGGTCTACGACGCGCCGGATGTCGAAACGGACGAGAACAACTTCGGCCTGCTGAACATTCCGCCTTACCACCCGGCTCGCGATATGTGGGACACCTTCTGGGTCAGCCAGGACGTGCGGCCCGATCCGGGACAGCGCACCTTGGTGATGCGCACACACACCAGCCCGGGCCAGATTCGCGCGATGCGGGAGCGCTGCCCCGAGCCGATCCGCGTCATTCTGCCGGGCAAGTGCTACCGCTACGAGCAGATTACGGCGCGTTCGGAGCACCAGTTCTACCAGATCGAAGGGTTGGCGGTGGGCAAGAACATCCGCCTGACCGATCTGATCGGCACCCTCAAGCAGTTCGCTGTGAAGATGTACGGCGCAGGCGAGCTGCGGGTGCGCGGCAGCTACTTCCCCTTCACTGAGCCGAGCATCGAGGCCGACATGAATTGCGTTCTGTGCGACGGGAAGGGGTGCGGCGTATGCAAGTATACCGGCTGGCTGGAGATCGCCGGCGCGGGTATGGTGCACCCGGTCGTGCTGCGGAACGGCGGCTACGACCCCGACGTGTTCACCGGCTTCGCGTTCGGCATGGGTGTCGAGCGGCCGGCCATGCTGCGGCATGCAATCAGCGACATCCGGTATTTTTACTCGAACGACCTGCGTTTTCTCGGGCAGTTCGGTTGATCTGCGGGTTGCAGGCTGAAAGTTGAAGGTTGACCATGAAACTACCACTGAGTTGGCTGAAAGATTACGTCGATATCACCATGACGCCCGAGGCATTGGCGGAAAGGCTCACGTTGGCCGGGCTGGAGGTCGAATCGATTACGAAGATCGGTGAGTTCTGGGACCGCGATAAGATTTTCGTGGGTCAGATTCTTGAGGTGGTGCGCCACCCGGACGCGGAGCGGCTAACCCTCGTACGCGTCGACTACGGCGCGGCGCAGCCCATGACCGTCGTTACCGGCGCGCCCAACATGATGCCCTACATCGGACAGGACCTGTCCGGCGGCAAGGGGCCCAAGGTCGCGTACGCGATGTCGGGCGCGCGGTTGGTCGACGGCCACAGCGAAGAGCGCAAGATCGTGCGGTTGAAGCCGAGCAAGATTCGCGGGGTTGTCTCCGAGGGCATGGTCTGCTCGGAGAAGGAGCTGGACCTCAGCGACAGCCACGAGGGCAACCTGGTGCTGCCCGACGATGCGCCGGTGGGAATGCCGTTGTTCGATTACATGGGCGATGTCGTGCTCGACTATGACGTCAAGGGCGCGATCGCGCACTTGCAGTGCATCTATCGGCATCGGCGCGGGAGGTGTCCGCCATGACGGGGCAGCCGCTGCGCCGGGACGTGATGACGATCCTGGAACGGGAACCGGTGGCGATCACGCCGCGATGCGGATTTCACCGGCATCGAGATCGAAGCCCCGGACTTGTGCCTGCGCTACTCGGCCGCGTTGATCGAGGGCGTGAAGGTCGGGCCTTCGCCCATGTGGATGCAACAGCGCCTGCTGCGCGCGGGGATGCGCCCCATCGATAACGTCGTTGACGTGACGAACTACGTGATGCTCGAGCTGGGGCAGCCGTTGCACGCGTTCGACTACGACTTGTTACGCCAGCGCGCAGGGGGTGGCCGGCCCACGATCATCATGCGCCGCGCCCATCCCGGCGAGCGTCTGAAAACGCTCGACGGCCAGGACCGGCAGCTCGACCCCGAAATGCTGATGATCACCGACACCGCGGGCTCCATCGCGGTGGCCGGGGTGATGGGCGGCGCGGATACCGAGGTCAGCGCTGGCACGAGCACTATTCTGCTCGAGTCGGCCAACTTCAACTTCCTGAGCATTCGACGGACCGGCCAGATGTTGGGGCTGCGCAGCGAGGCAGGTAGTCGCTTCGGCAAGCGGGTGGACCCGGAACTGACGGTCAAGGCGCTGGCGCGTGCGTGCCAGTTGCTGGAGCAGCTGGCCGGCGGTAAGGCGCGGCCCCTCTACGGCGACAACTACCCAGGCAAGACCGGCGCGAATCAGATCGAGCTCGACCCAAGCTATGCCAACCGGCTGCTCGGCGTGGATCTGCCCGCGGCTGAGATGGCCCGCATCCTGAGGGCGCTTGAATTCATCGTGGAAAGCTCGGGCCCGGTCCTCAGCGTTGGCGTACCCAGCCACCGGCAGGATGTGAATATCCCGGCTGACCTGGTGGAGGAGATCGGGCGCATCTACGGTTACGACCGGCTGCCGAGCACCCTTCTGGAAGACGAGTTGCCGCGGACCCCGCGCAACGTGGCTCTTGAGGCTGAGGAGAAGGTGCGCGACGTGCTGGTCGGGTGTGGGTTGGACGAGGTGATCACCTACTCGATGGTCGATGTGCGCGACGAGGCCAAGTGGCTGGGCGAGGCGACCACAGCCCTGCAGCCGCACGTAACGGTGTTGAACCCGCTGTCGGCTGAGCGCGGCCATCTGCGCGTGACGCTGCTGCCGTCTTTGATCGAGACCGCGCAGGCAAATCTACGGTTCGGCGAACGGGTTGCGATCTTCGAGATCGGCCGCGTGTATCTGCCACGGCCCGATCAGACGCTACCTGCCGAGCCGCGGCGGCTGGCTGTCCTGCTCGTTGGCCCGCGAGAGGCCGGGACCTGGTTGGGACACGATGCGGAGCCAATGGGCTTTTTCGATCTCAAGGGTGTGGCCGAGACGTTGTTGCTCCGCCTCGGGCTGACGAATGTGGCCTGGGAGCGAGGCAGCCACCCGACGATGCACCCCGGGCGAACCGCACAGATTGTCGTCAACGGCATAGCCGTGGGCATGCTGGGCGAGTTGCATCCGCGGGTGCGAGTCGCGTTCGACCTACCAAACCTGCCCGTTGCAGCAATGGAACTGGATCTCGAAGCGTTGCTCTCCGGTTGGGGCGCAAAGCAAGAGATGTCTGACTTCTCGTCCCAACCGGCCGTGTTTGAGGACCTGGCGTTGATCGTGGACGAGAGCGTGCCTGCCGCCCAGGTGGCCAGCCTGATTCGCCAGACGGGCGGGAAGCTGCTGGTCGATCTACGATTGTTCGACGTGTATCGCGGCGGGCAGGTGGCGCAGGGAAAGAAGAGCCTTGCTTACTCGCTCACCTTCCAGGCGCTGGACCGGACGCTGACCGCAGAGGACACCGCAAAAGCGCGGCAGAAGATCGTGGCGCGGCTGGAGCGGGAGGCGGGCGCGACGCTGCGCGCATGATAGCGATCGAGTGAACTCGAGATGAGAGCCTCCGCGAACAGGTCGTTCCGGAGGCTCTTGTGCAATTTGCCCCACTAGGACTACCTCGGCAACAATTCAGTTGATCCAACGCTCCTGTTTGCATCTTATTAATCCCCTTGTTACAATGAGAACGAAGTAAATATCCCCATCTTGAAAAATCGAAATACCCCATCTCGATCCGAAAACCAGTCAGGCTTTGGACGCCTAAAACATTTATTCCAAGGGAGGCGGCATGTTCAAGGGAATCATCATCCGTCTGCGTCTGGTGGCGTTCCTCATCGTGGTGCTGGCTATTGGGCCAGGCTCAGCGCCAATCGCCGTTGCCGCGCAAGCAAATGGCCAGACGGCGCCATCTGGTCCTTTGGCGTCGACGAAGGCCACACCGCCAGTAGTGGCAGCAGGGGAATCATCCGACCCGTACTACAGCGTCCAAACCATCACGCTCAGTGACGGCACACAGGTGGATCGGACGACGATCAATGGCCCGGCCAAGCCGCCGCCAGGTTACGAACTCGAGCGCGCACCCGTGGCGGCGTCTGGGCTCAACAGGCCGGGGGTTGCCTCCAGCCTGACCGTTCCAGCATACAACTGGGTCTTCGGATGTGGCGCCGTCTCAGGCGCGATGATCGGCGCGTACTTCGACCGAAACGGGCTTCCGGACATATACACCGGTCCTACGAACGGCGGCATCATGCCGATGGATAACAGCATCTGGCCGAAATGGACGGACAGCGTTGGCGTCACCTATCCCGGAAACCCACTTGTGGCTTCACGCAACGGATCGGATGGCAGGACAATTCGCGGCTCTATCGACGACTACTGGGTGGCTGATGGGAGCACTGCCCCAGATCCCTACCTTACGGGTGGGTGGGCGCAACACGCTTGGGGCGATGCATTTGGCGACTACATGAAGACCAGCCAATCCGCCTACGGCAATGCAGACGGCTCGTCAGTCCTTTACACCTGGACGTCATCCGCAGCGCCGCTGATGTGTGCGCAGATGGTGTCAGACGGTATTGCGGACGAAGATGCCACCTATGGACGCAAGCTGTTCTACGAGGCGCGCGGCTATTCAGTGACTGAATGCTACAACCAAAAAACCGATAACAATGGCGGTGGATTCTCCTTTGCAAACTACAAGGCGCAGATCGATGCAGGTTATCCCGTTTTTCTCATGCTTACAGGGCACTTTGTGGTTGGCGTCGGCTATGCCGATCCGTCAACGGTCTACCTGAATGACACGTGGGATTATCTGACGCACTCGATGACCTGGGGCGGGTCCTATTCAGGCCGGCTGCTACTGGCCGTCGGCATCGTGAATCCGGCCGTGCCCACAATACCCACGCCGACAATCACCGGGCTCGTTCCCGCCTCCGCGACACCGGGCGGTCCGGCCTTCACGCTGACCGTCAACGGCACGAACTTTGCCAACAATTCGGTGGTGCGTTGGAACGGTGCGGACCGCGTCACGACGTATGTGAGCAGCACACGGCTGACGGCGACAATCACTGCAGCAGATATTGCTACGACTTCAACGGCCAGCATCACTGTCTTCAACCCGGCGTCTGGCGGCCGCACATCGAATGCGGTGCTGTTCCCCGTGAGCACGCAGCGCAAGGTCTATCTGCCGCAGACCGTCAAAGGCCTGACAGGGCCTCAGCCCGGTTACTGGCGGGATGACCTGCGCCTGGAATTCTATGTGACCTCAGACCGGAAGTACGTGGACGATTTCGCAATCTACATTACCGGCGACTGTGGAGATTACAAGATCACACACGTCGTGCCAGAACCGATCTCCGGCAATGCGTTCACCTTCAGCGGGCCGTTCTATGGGTCCGGCACGTTTTCGTCGACGACTGCTGCCAACGTGACCGCGGGGCTCAGCAATTTCTACATCGATGGATGTGGTTTTATCAGCGGCGGGCCCTGGTCTTCGACTGCGACCTGGCGATATGCTGCAGCGGCGATGGGTGCACCAGGCAGCGGCGCCGGCATCAATGCCGCGGAACCGGCGACCGGCATGCCTGGCCTGGAGGTGATACGTGTAAAGTAAACTGACCTGCCAATCGTGAACGGGGCCAGCATCTATAAGCCCAAACATCCGTTTGTTTGATTTAGATATGCCCCACACAGGTAACGAATGTTCATCAAGTTCAGCCTCTCGACGGCTCTACTGATACTCGCGCTCGTTTTTCCTGGCCGATTGGCAGCATCTACGCCCGGTGGCGTGGTCAACAGCGACCGCGGCTGGAGGACCGTTCGCCGCGCATCAGATCATCGAGCCGCCGAGCGGGACCGGCACGCCGTCGGGCACGGTCACCGATGGCGGCGACAGCACCCCCCTGTCCGGCGCGTCCGTGAGCCCCTATCCTTCAGGCGGCGATGTGCTGGAGGCGCAAACTGCAGCGCAGGACTTCGCGCTGGATGCGATCGCGCCGGTGACCGACCTGAGTATTACACGGTCCGGTACGGACGCGCAGCTGAGTTGGAGCGTGCCGGGTGACGAAGTAGAGAGCTATGAGCTGTGGCGCGGCACAACGCCCTACTTCGTTGCCGCTCCGGTCGACGGCGAGGCCACTCCAGTTGACATGGAAATGTGTGCCCTCATAGGGGATACGATCACCTGCACCAATGCAGCCGCGATCGGTGATCCGGCGGTCAATTACTTCTACCTGGTGCTGGCCGTCGGCGCGAGCGGCGATCGATCCGTGCCATCGAATCGTGTTGGCGAGTTCGATTTTGCTTTGGAGCAGGGAGGCGGGGGAGCCACGGAACCCACCCTGACACCGACCGAGACGTCGACCCTGACGCCTACTGACACGCCGACTGCACCGCTGCCGACCGACACGCCCACTGCGTCGCCGACCGATACGGCCACGCCAACCGCGACACCGACTGCGCCGGTGCCGACTGACACGCCCACGCCGACCGAGACATCGACCGATGCGCCCACTGCCACAGCGACCACGACACCGACTGCAACCCATACGCCGACTGTTACACCGACCGCGACCGAAGCCCACACCTACTGGTATGTGGACAATGCTGCTCATGGCGCCAACAACGGCACGTCGTGGAGAGATGCCTGGGAGTCGTTTGCCGATATTGACTGGGGAACTGGCGGCGTGACATCGGGAGATACGCTCTACATTTCGGGTGGGTCCAGTTCAAAGACATACTATGAGATGTTGGCCGTGGGAGCCAGCGGAGGCGCAGACCACCTTATTACCATCGACGTGGGCGCCAACAGTCCTTCACCTTCCGGGCACGAGGGTGCGGTCATCATTGATGGCGAATCATCCCGTCACGCCGGCATCTACATTAACGGCAAGGCGTACATCCGGATCAACGGGCTGAGCAGATCGGACTACAAGCTGCTGGTGCGGAATCATGTTACTGATACTACAGGATCAGTTGACATTAACAATGCATCTTACGTACATGCAGACTATATTAAGATCGACATCGCCACAGATCGCGGCGTCTTTTTGGATAATGCCGACCACAGCCGCGTACGAGGTTGCGATATCCGCACTGGATCGGTCAGCAACGCCACTGAAACAGACGGAGTCTATGCCCAATTCGGCAATGACAATGTGGTGGAGGACAACGTGGTTGTTTTGGGCAATAGCGGCACCAACCATAATGATGCGCTGCAGGCGGCCAACGGCGAAAACCGGCTCATCGTGCGCAATAACTGGTTGGAATGGACCAACGGGCGCGGCAACTCGCTAAGCCAGGGATTCATCATCGAAGATTCCAGTGACTGGGTGTACTTCTACAATAACGTCGTGCTCGGCAGTTCCGAGAACCCCTACCAGGCCGCGCTATTCAAGGAGGCAGACCCAGGCGGCATTTATTACATCTGGAACAACACTATCGTTGCGCAGCACCCGACGGGTGTGGCGTTGAACCTGCTCAACTGCACCGATGACGAGATCGGCGAGATCAAGAACAACCTCATCATCAGCCCCGGGCATTACGCGATTTTCAGTCTCGAGGCTCCCATGGCCAGCAAGGTGGACTACAACGATCTGTACACGGGCGGCCAGTATATCGCCTATATCAATGGCTCCAAGACCTGGGCGCAATACCGGGCAGAGGGATACGACGCTCATGGCTACAACCTGTATCCATATTACGACACCAGCGATGGATACCGGCTGACCGGCTCTTCGGCCTGTTGTATCGACAGCGGCGCCACCCTCAGCTCTCATTTCAACACGGATCGCGACGGATTGACCAGGCCAATCGGGCTGGCTTGGGACATCGGCGCTTACGAGTATGAGGCCACATCGACCCCGGCGCCGACCGACACGCCGACTGCGACGCCGACCTTCACACCAACCGCAACGCCGATTGCGACGCCGACCGACACACCGACCACAACGCCAACCGCAACGCCGACCGTCACGTCCACAGCGACGCCGACCGTGCCGCCGCCGACGGACGCACCAACTGTGCCACCGACCGACACACCGACTGCGACACCGACCGTGCCGCCGCCGACCGTCACGTCCACAGCGACGCCGACCGTGCCGCCGCCGACGGACGCACCAACTGTGCCACCGACCGACACACCGACTGCGACGCCGACCACGCCGACGACGGACACGCCGACTGTGCCGCCGCCAACCGATACACCCACTCTGCCGCCGCCGACCGAGACCCCAATCGTACCGCCGCCGCCGACCGCTGTGGCGCCTGATTCTGCGCCCGCAGGCGGCTCTGCCGTCCTGGCGGGACTCGAAGCTGGCAGCGGCGCCGAGGAGGGCTACGGTGCGCGATCGTCTGCGGCGCGTCCGGCAGCCTGTGCGGCTGGAACTCCGGCTCCTTTCTCCCGGTTCAGCTACTTCCCCCTGGTGTGGCAGGGCTGGAATGGTCCGCAGCCTCTGCCGAATCTCGTCGTGGACCACGTCTCCTTGAGGATGCGCGGATATGACGGCAGTTGTGTCACGAAATGAATGTACTGGTCATGATGGCCTGTATTCGGAATCAGGGGCTGGGGGATGCGGGGCCTTTCAGGATCGCCGTCGATGAGTTGGATTGCGGTAGATTTCCGGGCCTTGAGAAGGGATGGTCCCTATCCCAACCCCACCGATCCTGTGCACCGCAACTCCGACACCGGGTGCTGCCCCCACCAGGAGGTTGACGGGACGGTGAGCGGGGGCGGCATCTTTGAGCCGGGTGAGTAACGCCGCCTCAGCAGGGAGATTGCCACCCACCTTGTGTCACACGCGTTTTTGGGACCGGCTTCAACGGCGCTCAGGCTCGATCTATTCCTTTCCTGGCACCAGCCCGCGTTGGTACGCCGCGACTGCAGCCTGCGTGCGGTCTTCCACGCCCATCTTCTGCAGGATCGCGCTGACGTAGTTGCGCACGGTGCCGGGCGCAAGGTGCAACTGCTGGGCGATTTCCGGGTTGCTGTAGCCGCGGCAGATCAGCCGCAGCACGCCGAGTTCGCGTTCCGTGAGCACCTCGGCGGACGGTTTCAAGGGCTCCGCAGGTGCGACCATCTGCGCCAGCACCTTGCCGGCAATGGTTGGATCGAGAAACGTCTGCCCCGCCGCAGTCCCCTTGATCGCGGCAATCAGAATGTCGCGCCGCGTGTCCTTGAGCAGATAGCCTGATGCGCCGGCGCGCATCGCGTCCAGCACCCAGGCATCGTCTGCGTAGGTGGTGAGGATCAGCACCCGGATGGCCGGACGGCGCGCCCGCAGCCGCGCGGTCGCCTGGACTCCGTTCATCACCGGCATCTTCAAGTCCATCAGGACGACATCCGGCTGCCGTTCTTCGGCCAGGGTCACCGCTTCTTCGCCGTGCCGCGCGACTCCCACGACCTCGATTTCATCGTCGGTGCTGAGGATGGCCTCCAGGCCGTCGCGGACGACGGTCTGGTCGTCACAGATTAGAACACGAATCATCGGCGCCTTTCTCCAGGGGCACAGTCAGCGTCGCACGCGCGTTCCCTGCCCGGCCGCGCTGCTGATATCCAGTTGGGCGCCGATCAGTCCCGCACGTTCGTGCATGCCGCGAATACCCAGGCGGTCGTCATCATCCCCCGCGGCAGTCAACGTCTCGGCGCCGATGCCCTGGCCATCATCCTGCACCGTAAGCACCAGTGAACCCGGGCCTTCGACCAATTCGACCGTGATGGATCGTGCGCCGGCGTGGCGGACGACGTTCTCCAATGTCTCCTGCGCGATGCGGTACACCCCCTGCTCGACGCCCAGCGCCAGGCAGCCCCCAACAGAAGCGGGCAAGCGCACCGTCAGTCGCGCACCCGTCCGCTGCGCCGCGCTTTCAGCAAGCTCCTGCAGCGCGGGGAACAGGCCGAGGTCCTCTAGGGGGGAGGCGCGCAGCGCCTGCAGCGCGCGCCGCGCCTCGGCCAGGCCGGTGCGCGCGGTCTCATCGGCCTGGCCGAGGATGTGGTGGGCCTTGCCCGGGTGTTTCGCCCACAGCGCCTGCACCGCCTCCAATTGGACGGTGAGTGCGCTCAGGGAGTGGGCAAGTGTGTCGTGCAATTCGCGGGCCAGCCGGTTGCGTTCGCGGCTGATGGCCAGCTCCTCAAGGGTGGCGGCATATTGCTTCAGCCGTTCGTTGGCCGCGGCCTGGCGTTGGTACGCCTCGGACAAGGCGGCTCGCTGGTTGGCCTGGACGGTCGCCAGTGTGGCTGTGACATATCCGGCCAGGAGCATCATCACCGCCTGGAGCACCTGGAAGCCCACCGGCACCGTCCACGGGACATTGGCCTTCGCTGGGGACACGAGCACCTGGTAGAGAGTGAGCGCGATGACGAAGAGATACAGGTAGCGATATTTGTATTCCCAGGCGACGAGAACGGCTGTGACGAAGAAGAACATCACAAAGGGCGATTGGAGCGGATTGTCCGCAGGCCACAGATAGTAACCAGCGAGAAGCGGGATCAGGCCCAGGCTAAGGGTCAACGGCACGAACCACCGGCCCAGGCGCTGTGCCTTTGGCCATATCAGGAGGGCCAGCAAAAGCACCTCGATCACGAGCAGCGGCGCAATGTTTGGCAACGAAAGGTTGCGAATCAGGCGTTCACCGGCCACGCGGTCGCCGGTCAACATGGGGTCGCCGGCGATCTCCAGAAGGATCAGGACCGGACCCAGCGCCAGCCAGAAGAGAATCCGGATCACCACGAAAAGACGGTAAGCTGGGATAAACCCGGGCTCCGGTGCGTTGTCTTCCATGCAGCGAGTATAGCACGCTGCAAGACAAGTGTCATATGACATCTTCGTGACTGGTGACACTATGCTGCATGACAGGCCGGGGCATATACTGCCCATGGCGACGCTGAGGCGGCGCTATTTCGCGTTCGAAGCGTAGTAAGTAGGAATTTGTGTTGACGACACCGTGGGCGAAAGTACTGATCGACCTCTGGGAGCACCGTGTGCGGACATTGGTTGTGGCCCTGGCCATTGCAGTCGGTGTGTATGCAGTCGGTGTGGTGCTCAACGCTCGTGAAATCCTGGTGCGCGAGTACCAGCAGGATCAGGCGAAGGCGCAGATGGCGTCCGCGGTCGTGTACACCAGCAGGCCTTTTGAGGATGATCTGGCCGAAAGTGCGGCCCGCTTGCCCCTGGTGGCGGCCGCGGAGGGGCGAAACTCCGCAACCGGTCGCGTCTCTCGCGCAGATGACTCACCCCAAGAGATCGTGCTGATGGCTGTCCCTGATTTCGAGAATATGAAGGTGGACACTATCGCGCCCCTGGCCGGCCAGTATCCGCCTGGGCGCCGGGAAGTGGTCGTCGAGGGCGCGTCGCTGGCGAGCCTGGGTGCAGGGATCGGCGATGAGATCACCGTGGAGATGAGCAACGATGCGGTCCGCACCCTACGAATCGTGGGGACGGTGCACGATGCGCAACGGTTCAGCCCGATGCTGGCCGGCATCGCCACCGCCTATGTCACGCCTGACACGCTGGCAAGCCTCGGCTACAGCGCAATGAATACCGAACTGCGGATTCGCGTGACCGAGCCGAGCCAGGACGAGGCCCACATCGTCGCCGCGCTGGACCAGGTGGAGACCCTCCTCGAAGACACCGGACGGACAGTCGCCGGCCGACAGATCAACACCGAAAGCGCGGCCGATCCCTTTATCGGCAGCGTGGTGTTGATCCTCACCGGGTTCGGCGTGGTGATCCTGCTGCTGTCCGGCTTCCTGGTTGTCAATGCCATGTCCGCGCTGATCACTCAGCAGGTGCCTCAGATCGGGGTGATGAAGTTGATCGGCGCGCGGCGCGGGCAGATCATGGCCCTGTATCTGACCACCGTGCTGATCTACGGCCTGTTGGCGGTGGTCCTCGCGCTGCCCTTGGCGGGGTTGACCGCGCGCTTGCTGATGAGCCAGCTTGTGGAACCGCTGCTGAACGTGCGGGTAGAGAGTTATAGCATTGGCTTGCCGTTCCTTCTTGCACAGGCCGCCGTGGGACTCCTTCTGCCGCTCGCAGCCGGTCTGGCGCCGGTGATCCGCGGCACACGGGTCACGACCCACCAGGCGCTGAACGATGTCGGCATGGGTGGCGGCGCCTCTGGCCGCGGCTTCACGGAGCGGCTGCTGGCGCGGGTGCAACAGATTCGCCGCATCGAACGGCCCGTGCTTCTGGCGATCCGCAATACGCTGCGTCACAAGGGCCGGTTAGCCCAGACGTTGGTCGTGCTGGTGTTCGGCACTGCGCTCTTTGTCTCCGTGTTCAGCGTGCGGGCCTCGGTGGATGCAACGCTGGATGCCTTCATGCGCTTCCATCGCTACGACGTGTCAGTGGTCATGGAGCAGGGGGAGCTGATCACGCGGCTCGAGGCGGCTGCACGCGAGGTCCCGCACGTGGATGCCGTCGAGGTGTGGTCGAGCGGCGGTGCGACCCGCGTGCGCGCCGATGACACCGAGAGCAACCCGTTCCGCGTGGTCGCGGTACCCCCCGAGACGTCGTTCATGGATCCGGAGCTGATCTCGGGGCAATGGCTGCCGGCGGCCGGAAGCATCCCCAATGCGGTCGTTGTCAACTCAGACCTGGTGGATGACGAGCGAGGGGTGGACGTGGGCCGCGAGATCGTGCTCGACGTCGATGGCCGCGAATCCACCTGGCGGGTGGTCGGCATTGTGAGCACCGAGTCGCGTGGGGCGGCAGTCTATGTGCATCGTGACGACTATGCGTACGCGGTCCGGCTGGCCGGCCAGGGCAATCGGGTGCAGGTGCGCATCGCCCAGGGCGCGCACGTGACGCAGGACGAGATGGCCGTGCAACTGCGCGAACATCTCGACGCGGTTGGACTGAAGGTCAGCGAAACGCAAACGGCGGAGGTGACGCAAACGGAGAACAACCTGCTGTTCACGATTGTTGTCGCCTTCCTCATCCTGATGGCCCTGCTGTTGGCCGCGGTGGGCGGGCTGGGTCTGAGCACGACCATGAGCATCAACATGATGGAGCGGGTGCGCGAGGTGGGGGTGTTGCGGGCCATCGGCGCGTCGAATGCATCTGTCCGCGGCATCGTCCTGGCTGAGGGCATCGCCATGTCGGTGATCAGTTGGGTGGCGGGTGTGTTCCTGTCGCTGCTGCTCGCGCCCGTCTTCAGCGATCAACTGGGGCTCGCGCTGATCAAGATCCCGTTGCAGTATCACTATTCGGCCTTAGGCGCCGTGATCTGGTTCTTTGTCCTATCGGGCATTGCCGCAGTCGCCAGCCTGGCGCCGGCCCGCAATGCCGTCCGCCTGACAGTGCGGGAAGTGTTGGCATATGAGTGAGAATGGTGCATTGATCCGACTGAAGGACGTCCGCAAGGCATACAAGACGCCCGCGGGTGATTTCCACGCGTTGAAGGGCATCGATCTGGCCGTTCAGCCCGGCGAGTTTCTCGCGGTGGTGGGCAAGTCGGGCGCGGGAAAGTCGACCTTGATCAACATGTTGACCGGCATCGACCGTCCGACCGCGGGTGAGATCTGGGTGGGCAAGACGCGATCCAGAACATGAGCGAGGACCAGATTGCCGCCTGGCGCGGTCGTAACGTGGGCGTGGTGTTCCAGTTCTTCCAGCTGCTGCCCATGCTGACCTGCGCCCAGAACGTGATGATGCCGATGGACTTCGCGGGGCTGTACGGAGGACCGCGGGAACGTCGCGAGCGCGCCCTGCACCTGCTCGAACGCGTCGGCATCGCCGAGCATGCCGATAAGCTGCCATCGGCCGTGTCCGGCGGGCAGCGGCAGCGTGTGGCGATCGCCCGTGCGCTGGCCAACGATCCGATGCTGCTGGCCGCGGACGAGCCGACCGGCAACCTGGATTCCAGGACGACCAGCGAAATGTTCGACTTGTTTGGCTCCCTGGTTGATGAGGGCAAGACGATCCTGCTGGTGACGCACGACCGTGATCTGGCTGGCCACGCGACGCGCCGGGTACACATCGCGGATGGCCGGATTGTGGCGAGCGCGGTGCATCATGATTGATAGCTCCGTATTACCCATGATCGATCTGCGCGGGCTGACCAAGATCTACCAGACGCCGGTCGGGCCGTTTTCCGCGCTTCGTGGCATTGACCTGCAGATCCAGCCAGGCGAGTTTATCGCAGTGGTCGGCAAGTCGGGCAGCGGGAAATCGACGCTGATCAACATGTTCACGGGAATCGATCATCCGACCGATGGGGAGATCATCGTGGCCGGGACGCGCGTGCGCGAGCTGAACGAAGGCCAGATGGCCGCAGTGGCGCGGGCGGACGATGGGCATCGTGTTCCAGTTTTTTCAGCTGCTGCCCACGCTGACGCTGGTCGAGAACGTCATGCTGCCCATGGATCTGTGCGAGGCTCTACGCGCCCGGCGAGCGCTATGACCGCGCTTACCATCTGCTGGAGCAGGTGGGACTGGCCGACGACGCGGCACAAGTTCCCCGCAGGCGTGTCCGGCGGGCAGCAGCAGCGGGCGGCGATTGCCCGTGCGCTGGCCAACGATCCGGCCATCATCGTGGCCGACGAGCCGACCGGCAACCTGGACTCGCGAGCCGCCGAAGCGATCTTCGCGCTGTTTGAGGCGTCGGCGGCCGCCGGCAAGACGATCGTCATGGTGACGCATGACGACGAACTGGCCGAGCGGGCTGCCGCGTACGGTGATCCTGGCCGACGGGCTGATTGTCGATGAGATTGTTAGAGCATAGTGGAGACCTTGCATGCAGATGACTGTAGAGACGTAGCTTGCTACGTCTCTACCAGCGGGGGGGGATGATAGGAGTTCAGATGAAGAAGCATCGCAAGATGATTGTTGCCTTGATCGGCCTGCTCGTGATCGCCGGCCTTGTGATCGGTGGGGTGGTGGTGTTTGCGCAGGAACGCGCCGGGACTCAGACTCCAACGGCTGAGGTGATGCCCACGGTCGAATCCCCGAAGTCCGAGGATCGAGCTGTGATCGCCAAAGGCATCGTCGTGCCGGCCGAGCGCGCGACGCTGAGCATGGCAGCCAGTGGGATTGTGGCCGAGGTCCTGGTCAAGGAAGGGCAGCCGGTGGTGGCGGGCGATGTTATCCTGCGGTTGCGTGATGAGCGGCAGCGGGCCGCGCTGGCAGAGGCTGACGCGGCGGTGCTCGCCGCGCAGGCGCAACTTGCCATTGTTCAGGCCGGTGCGCGCAGCGAGGAGATCGCGGCGGCGCAGGCCGGTCTGGACGTCATGCAGGCGCGGGTGGCTCGGCTCGAAGAAGGCAGCCGTGACGGCGATGTGGCTGCGGCGCGGGCGAACGTGCAGGCCAGCCAGGCCGCGCTCCAGCGGTTGTATCAGGGAGCGGACGAGAACACCCGCACCGCAGCTGCGGCGGACCTGGCGAACGCAGAAGCTGTGCTGCGGAGCGCGCAGTCAGCTTACGACAAGATCAAGGAGCGGAGCGACGTCGCGATGATGCCGCAGAGCCTGCAACTCGAACAGGCGACGAACGCCTACAAGGCCGCCCAGGCGCGCTATGCTGAGGTGGTGGCCCCGCCGAGGGCGGATCAGGTGGCGCAGGTGACCGCAGCTATCAAGGCCGCCCAGGCTGATTTCGGTCGCCTGGTGGACCCGGTGACGGACGCGGATCTGGCTGAGGCCCAGGCTGCGGTGCGGCAGGTCGCGGCGCAGCTCGAGCTGCTGCAGGCCGGCGCTCGTCAGCAAGAGATCGCATCAGCCGAGGCTGCAGTGGCCCAGGCTGAAGCCGCGCGCCAGCAGGCCGCAGCCGCACTCGGCGACACCGAGTTGGCTGCACCGTTCGATGGGCTGCTGGCCGTTCTGCACGTGCGGTCCGGGGAGCAGGTGGTCCAGGGTGCTCCGGTCGCTGAGATCGGTGACGTGAGCAATTGGCTTGTGGAGACGGATGACCTGAGCGAGCTCGATGTGGTGCGAGTGCAACCCGGGCAGGAAGTGCAATTGACCTTCGACGCGATCGCAGGCCTGGAATTGCGCGGCACTGTCGAGCGTATTCAGCCGAAGGGCGAGAAGAAGCTCGGGGACATGACGTATATGGCGGTGGTGCGGGTGCAGGAGCCGGACACGCGGCTGTTGTGGAATATGACCGCGGTTGTCGAGCTGCCGTAGAGAATGTAAAAAGTGAACGCAAGGACCTCCGAGGTTTCGCAGACCTCGGAGGTCTGGTTTTTTGTGCTCTCTGCGTTCTTTGCGGTTAACTCGTCCGGTGCAGTTGTCACCCGGCCCAAGACGGTGTTATCATGCGGCCAGCACTAACTTTCACATCCTCCGGGAGGCACAGCCGTGCAAATCGATATCCATACACTCAAACCGGGCGAGCAAAAACCATTCCCCCAACAGTTGGGGTTTGGCCGCTACTTCGCCGACCGCATGTTCAGCCAGCGTTATACGCTCGCCAAGGGCTGGCATGATGCCTGCATTGGGCCGTACGAGCCGTTGGTCATGGACCCTGCCGCGGTCGTCTTTCACTACGGCCAGGAGATTTTCGAAGGCCTGAAGGCTTACCGCCGATCCGACGGGCGGATCAATCTGTTCAGGCCTTGGGAGAACACGGCGCGTTTCAACCGGTCGGCCCAACGGATGGCGATGGCGCTGGTTGATCCTGAAGATCATGTCGAGGCGATCGCGGCTTTGGTGAGCGTCGTGCATGAGGCCGTTCCTTCGCAGCCCGACTCGTCACTCTATATCCGCCCAACCTTGATCGCTACGGATGTGGGCCTGGGCGTCCATGCAAGCAAGAGCTATCTGCACTTCATCATTGTCGGTCCGGTGGGCCCCTACTTCGCCACGGGCTTCAATCCCGTGGCGGTTTACGTATCCCGCGACAAGGTGCGCGCAGTGCGCGGGGGCACCGGCGAGGCCAAGACGGGCGGCAACTATGCTGCGAGTCTCTACGTGGCGGAGGAAGTGCAAAAGCTCGGCTTCCAGCAGGTGCTGTGGCTCGATGCGGTGGAGCGGCGGTACGTGGAAGAAGTCGGCGCGATGAATATTGCGTTTGTCTATGACGGCAAGCGCATCGTGACGCCCGCGTTATCCGGCAGCATCTTGCCCGGCATCACGCGCGATTCAGTGCTGCGCCTGGCGCCTGACCTGGGCTACGAAGTGTGCGAAGATCGCCTGGACGTGAACCAGGTGCTGAGCGACATTCGCGCGGGGCGGGTGACTGAGGCGTTCGGCATCGGGACCGCGGCGGTGATCGCGCCGGTCGGTCGGCTGGGGGACGAGAACCAGGTGGAGACGATCAACAATAACGAGTCCGGCCCGGTGGCGCGGCATCTGTACGAGGCGCTGACGGATATCCAGTACGGCCGCGCAGCCGACCCGTATGGGTGGACGTACGCGGTGAAGCCCCGGGCATAGCCCCATCACCTTCGGGTCGCCAGGCCCAACACCAGACCCTAAGGGTTCCCGAAGCCCTTAGGGTCTTCGCATACTACGCCGCCATCTCTCGTGCGACTTCCTTGGCAAACACGATCTTCTCGCGCGCCGGGTCTACATCCGCCAGGATCGTATCGCCTCGCTTGAAATGACCCTGCAGAAGGTCGAGCGCGAGCGGATCCTGAACGTATTGCTGGATGGCCCGCTTCAGCGGCCGGGCGCCGTAGGCCGGATCGTAACCCTTTTCGGCCAGGAAGGCGATCGCGGCGTCTGTTAGCTGCAGGTTCAGCCCCTGGCCCGCCAGGATCTTGCGCAGCCGCTTGAGCTGAACCTGGATGATCTGGGCCAGGTCTGCGCGTGACAGGCTGTGGAACACGATGATGTCGTCCACCCGGTTCAGGAACTCCGGCGGGAAGTTCTGGCGCAGCGCGGCCATCGCGGCATCGCGCCGCTGCTCATCCGTCAGCGACGGGTCGTTGATGAACTGGCTGCCGATGTTCGACGTCATGATCACCACGGTATTCTTGAAGTCCACCGTGCGGCCGTGGCCGTCGGTCAGGCGGCCGTCGTCCAGCATCTGGAGCAGCGTGTTGAACACTTCGCGGTGCGCCTTCTCGATCTCGTCGAACAGCACCACGCTGTACGGCTTGCGGCGCACGGCCTCGGTCAGCTGGCCGCCCTCGTCGTAACCCACGTACCCGGGCGGCGCGCCGATCAGCCGGCTCACCGTGTGGCGCTCCTGGTACTCCGACATGTCGATGCGGATCATCGCGCTCTCGTCGTCGAACAGGAACTCCGCCAGCGCGCGGGCCAGCTCGGTCTTGCCGACGCCCGTGGGGCCCAGGAAGATGAAGCTGCCGATGGGCCGGTTGGGGTCCTGCAGCCCGGCGCGCGCGCGGCGCACCGCGTCGGCCACGGCGCCCAGCGCCTGGTCCTGGCCGATCACCCGCTCGTGCAGCCGCTCTTCCATCTTGAGCAGCTTCTCGATCTCGCCTTCGAGCAGCTTCGAGACAGGGATGTGCGTCCAGGTCGCCACCACCTCTGCGACTTCCTCCGCGCCGACCTCTTCCTTGAGCAGCATGCCGCGGCCTTGCATCGCGCTCAGCTCTGCCTCCGCGGCTTTGAGCTGCTGCTCCAGGCCGGCCAGCTTGCCGTATTTCAGCTCGGACGCCCGGCCGTAGTCCATCTGCCGCTGCGCCTGCTCGATTTCGTTGCGGGTCGCGTCGATCTCCTGCTTGACGGCTGCCACACGCCCGATGACCTCCCGTTCGCCGGTCAGCCGCGCGTCCAGCGTATTGCGCTCCTCGTTCAGGTCGGCCAGCTCGCGTTCCAGGCTGGTCAGCCGCGCCTTGGACGCGTCGTCGCTACTCCTTCTTCAGCGCCTCGCGCTCGATTTCAAGCTGCATGCTGCGGCGCTTGATCTCGTCCAGCTCCGCGGGGTCCGACGTGATCTCCATGCGCAGCCGGCTGGCCGCCTCGTCGATCAGGTCGATGGCCTTATCGGGCAGGAAACGATCGGAGATGTAGCGGTGCGACAGGGTCGCGGCCGCGATGACCGCGCCATCGTTGATGCGTACGTTGTGGTGCACCTCGTAGCGCTCCTTCAGGCCGCGCAGGATCGAGATAGTGTCCTCGACTGACGGCTCTTCCACCAGCACGGGCTGGAAGCGCCGCTCGAGGGCCGGGTCCTTCTCGATGTGCTTGCGGATATTCGTCCAGCGTCGTCGCGCCGATCGCGTGCAGCTCGCCGCGCGCCAGCATGGGCTTGAGCATGTTGCTCGCGTCCATCGCGCCCTCGGCCGCGCCCGCGCCGACGACGGTGTGCAGCTCATCGATGAAGAGGATGACCTGCCCAGCCGCTGTCGGTGATTTCCTTCAGCACCGCCTTGAGCCGCTCCTCGAACTCACCGCGATACTTGGCGCCGGCCACCAGCGCGCCCATGTCCAACGCAATGACGCGCTTGTCCTTCAGCCCTTCGGGCACATCCCCGCGGACGATGCGTTGCGCCAGCCCTTCCACGATGGCGGTCTTGCCCACGCCCGGCTCGCCGATGAGCACCGGGTTGTTCTTGGTGCGCCGGGAGAGGATCTGGATCGTGCGGCGGATTTCCTCGTCGCGGCCGATGACCGGATCGAGCTTGCCCTGCCGCGCCATTGGGTCAGGTCGCGGCCGTACTTCTCAAGCGCCTGGTAGGTTGCTTCGGGGTTCTGGCTGGTGACGCGCTGACTGCCGCGGATGGCGGTGAGCGCGGCCAGGATACGATCGCGCGTCACGCCCAGCCGGCCGAGCAGCCGCGCCACGTTGCCGCCATTGTCGCCCGCGAGCGCCAGCAGGATGTGCTCCGTGCTGACGTAGTCGTCCTTCATCTGGTTGGCTTCCGCGTAGGCATCCTGCAGGGCGCGTGACACCTGCCCGCTCAGCCCAGGCTGGACATTGCCGCCATAGGCCTTCGGCCGGCGGGAGAGGTCACCTTCCAACTGTCCGGCGATCGTGCCCGGGTCCGCGCCGACCTGGCGCAGGATCTCGCCCGCGACGCCGTCCTCCTGTTGGAGCAGGGCCAGCAGGAGGTGTTCGGGCTCAATTTGGGAATGATTATGGCTTTGCGCGAGTTCCTGGGAGGCCATAATGGCCTCTTGGCCGCGCTCGAGTATACCGGTTCAGATTCATGCTCAATCCTCCGTCCTTTTCTCGGTTACGAATCTATTGTATTTGAGGTGCGTTAGCGGGGTATTGGTGGGGTGTTAGTGAAGTGTGAGAGGGTGCTGGGGCACGTGTGCCCGAACGATGGCGCGTGAAATATCACAGCAAGAGGCGATGTGCCGCGGCCTGCCACCATGCGGGCGACTGGTATCCAAGGATAGCCTCCTCAACTTCCCGGCAAGACCTGCTGGATGAACTCCCCGGGGAGCAGAATTCGCAGCGGCCGCACGGCCTCGCGCACCGTGTCGTTGGCCAGGTGCTTGCGATCAAGGGTGATCAGCAATTCAACCTGACTCGCCGTCGCGGCTGCAAGGACATGCGCGTCTTTTGGCGCCACGATCCCCTCCGCCGCACGTTCCTGTTCCTCTTCAACCTCGGGTAGTATCTCGACGGGGACCGAAGCCAAGGAGTCGTAGAAACGCACGAGCGCCGCCTGGGGGAGCTTATGCCGTATGTTGGTCTGCGCCTCCATCAGGACGCGCTGCGTGCACACGGCAGCGTACTGTTTGCCACGGCAGATGTCAAGAACGAGGGACGAGCCTCCGGAGGGCGAAGCGCTGGCAGCCACCCATACCGACGCGTCGATGAAAACGCGCTGTTTCGCCGGTTGACCCGTCATAGCTGACCAGATGCCAGCAGCCGGCGCACGGCGTTGGCGGTTTCATCGCTGATCTTATCGTCGTCCAGGAACTGCTGGATTTCGGCCTCCGTGTACTCCCGCAGCGATTGCGTGGTAGCAGGGACCAGGCGGATCTCGATCTTATCGCCCACGAGCTGCATCTCAAGCAGGGAGCCTTCTTTCAGCCCTAGCTTACGCCTGAAATCGGTTGGCAGCGTGATCTGGCCACGCGCCGGCAATTGCACAATCCGTGCCGAAGGCTGCATGTCGTCCTCCCGTTCAATATATCCAAATATCAAGATATCATATTTTCAAGCAAACGTCAATACTGCCGCATCGAGAGACTGCTGGCAGGCTACTTCTCGAGCATATGCGCCAACGCCTGTACGCCCGCGTTCGTCAACACATACGTCGCCGCGGGGAATTTGAGGTTGCTCTGGATCAGGCCGAGGGTAACGAGGGATTCAACGAGGCCGCGCTCGACGGTTTCCGGTTCGCCAGCAAGGGGATAGAGCCGGTGGGTCTTCTCGCCGTCCAGCGTGCGATGGACCTTGAGCGTCGCGCCGTCACGAATGGCGCGGAGGATGTGGCGTTGGGGGGGAGCCAGGCGCATGGTTGGTGGCAACGTGTGTCGTTAACCCAGGTCTTTTGCATACTGCTGCAACTGGCGCTGGTTGATCTTCTGGAATTCGTCCGGCAGAATCTCGGCCATCTCCGCCTCGCTCAGGCGAATGCGCAGGATGTTCAGCGCATCCTCGGGCGACTGGCCGTAGGCCAGCTTCTTCTTGCCGTTCTTCAGATCGAACAGGTACATGTAGTGAGGATTGGAGAAGCTGCTCATGCTTGTGCCCTGATTTGCTTTAGGCTTTCGTTACGCGCGTACAGGCCTGAGTAGCCGCGGCCGCTGCTCTTCCGGCGCTCAGGCCCCGGTTGACCTCGTCATCGTACTTGCCGGCCAGCAGCTCGCGGTAGAAGGCGTAGTCGACGCCCTTCGACCTTTTCGTCGTCGGGGAAGCGGTGGTAGTTGTCCTTCGACATCAGGCTCTTGCCTTCGGCGATGAGCTGGAAGCCCAGCGCCGAGCCGGGGTAGGGCGCGTAGTAGGAGATGGACGGGAAGACGCGCTTCATCCGCTTGAGCATGCGCATGGTCTTGAAGGCGTCCTCGGGCGTCTCGCCGGGGATGCCGAGCATGATGTTGGACCAGAACTTCGGCGGCTGCTTGCCCTGCGCCTGCCATGTCGTCGCCGATGCGGTTCACCAGGTCGATGGCGAAGTAGTTGTCTTCCTCGGTGCATTCCTTGTTGAGCAGCCGGAGGATGCGGTCGCTGCCCGACTCGAAGCCGATGGAGATCAGGTTCCAGTTGGTCTCTCGCACGCAGCGCCTCGAACAGGTCGGGCCATTGGCGCACGGTGTCGGCGCGGCCGGCCGCCCAGTAGGGCCAGCGCTTGTTGGCCTTGCGCGGGTACTTCTCGATCCATTCCTTCAGCCAGCTCGGGTTCTGGAAGAACATCGAGTCGTGGATGACCACCGAGCCGACGCCGTAGTTGTCGTCCAGGTAGTTCAGCTCGTCGATGACCTGGTCCACCGGCTTGCGGCCCATGTTGGGGATGTAGGAGTTCTCGTTGCAGAAGACGCACTGCCACGGGCAGACGCGGCTGGTGAGGATGGTCGCCACCGGCCCCGGCCCCCAGCCGCACTCCGGCTCCAGCGGCCAGTTGAACTGTCGCGCGCAGTCTGCCGGCTCGCCGGCTTGGGCCACAGCGTGCGGTCGATCATCGGCCACTCGGCCATCGACTTGGCGCTCTCGCCCTGGAAGAGGCGCGGGAACGCCGCCGGGTCCTTGCACCAGGTCGACGATCACCTTCTCGCCCGGCCCCTGGCAGATGTGGTCGAACTCGGGCGACCGCCAGCATCTCGTCCGGCGCGACGGTGGCGTGCATGCCGCCGGCCAGCACCATGCCCTTGCGGGTTGACCTCCTTGAAGAGCTGCGCAGCCTTGCGGCCCGACGGGAAGGTATAGCTGCGCACGTTCATGAGCGCCATGTCGTAGCCGGCGAGCTGCTTGCGCGAGCTGATCCCAGGAGGTCACTGCGCGCGTCGAGACGAGGTCGGTCTCGATGCCGTTCTGATGCAGGATGGTGCGCAGCAGGCCCAGCCCGTGATCCTGCCACTGCTCGTGCGGCCCGTCGGGGTGCACCAGGTCGCCCAGGTCGCCCAGGTCAATCCACACGATCTTCGCCTTCTGCTTCGTCCACGGCCAGGAATATGCCATGCTTAAGCTCGTCCTGTGAATTATTAGATTGAATTTGAGAGATATTATAGCCGAGAAGCCGCTGAACGCCAACTAGGGCAGGGTGTTGCACTGTTGCGGCAGTGTCGGTACGTAGGCTGCCACGTCTCTGCGTGTCCACACTTGTCCATTGTGGCGGGCCTGCGCTATGATTCCGTGCATCCCACCTGCACACCGCGAATGGAGGAAGCGTGCGATGCCCAAGCCCAGCCAGCCAAACCTTCCTGGCGTCCAGTCAAAGATACCCACCCCGTCCAACAAAGCCCGGACCGGCCAGACTCCGAAAGCGCCACCCACACTACAAGAAAAACTGCCCACCGGCCTACAACAGGGCTACGTGGTAATGGTGAACCCCAAGGAAGGGTATGGATTTATCAGGCCCGACGGTTCTGATCGCGCTGGGGGACGAGATGTCCACTTCAGCATACGGCAAATTGAAGGGCACAAGGCCTTGCGCCCCGGGCAGAGCGTCAGTTACTATCTGACGCGCACCGACAAAGGCGTCACCGCGATCAAGGTGCGGCCCGGCTCGATATTCAGCATCCCGTATCTCAAGTTTCTCCTGATCGGGGTCGCCATGGCGTTGATCCTGCTCGCTGGCCTGACGATGGTGCTCGACCGGCCAGCTTCGCTGGCGTTGTGGATCGGTCTCTGGTCCCTCGCGTTCAGCATGGCCACCTTTGGCGTGTACTGGTACGACAAGATGCAGGCCCAGGCGGGCGGCCTACGCGTGCCAGAGGTTGTGCTGCATTTGCTCGGCGCCTTGGGCGGCACGCCGGGCGCGTTCATCGCCATGCGCCAGTTGCGGCACAAGATTCGGGATCACCGGTTCCAGGTGGTTTTCTGGCTGATCATCGCGGCACAAGTCGGTTTTTTGATCTGGTTCTTTTTCCTGCGCTAGCGTAAGTTTTGTGCAATCAGAGCCGGAGTCATGGAAATCGGCTCGAAATGACAACTTTGGAAGAGCGGCAGACTGAGCTGGACGACCCAGCTGCCGACCTGAATGATGCGACCGGCATAGAGACTATCATCCGAGAACCTTAACAAGCAACCGTTGGGTAGCCACTGGACACTGGCAGGCGTGTGAGCAGCAACCTGGACCAGCGTTTTGATGCTCGCTGTGACCGGTACGAGCCACTGGTTAGGCACTTGTCCGCAGTCATGGCACAACCAATGGGCGGCCCAGCGCAGGAAGTTGGCCGCAAAGGCGGCGAACTGTTCTTGCAGCCAGAGCGCCGGTAGGGAACGCACCTTGAGATGGTGCATCTGGAACACGCCCTTACCTTCCTTGATGCCCGCCTCGACCGTCTGGCGACCATTGTAGAAGGCAAACCAGCCACCCAGATCTTTGGTGACAGCGTCCGACCCGAAGTGTAGGAGCGCGCCGTACCGCTCGGTCTTGCCTGTATAGAAGTGCTCAAGGGCAACATCGACCGGGTAGGGGTTGCCCTTGAAGAGCACGCCAGACCAGGCGATCATCTCGGCATTGGCACCTACGCGCACCCAGGGCGTCGTATCCTCGATCCTATGCAGCAAACTGGCCTTGACCTTCTGACTGTAGGGTCGGGTGTAGACCTCGTAGCCCAGTTCGATCAAGCGGGCGACGTTTTCCCAGGTGCCGAACCCGGCATCCAATCGAAAGACGGCATGGATGGGGGCCGGATTGGCAGCATTCTCCCGGTTGAAGTCGTCAAGCCGCTGGCCTAAGGTCCGCTCCATAGCCCGTAAGGCCGCGAACCGCACCTGCTCACGCGCGACGCTACGCTGAGCCTGCAGAAAGCGCTGCTGCTGGCGCTGCAAGCGGCGTTCGCAGGCGGCGAGATGCGCCCGAGCCTGTGCCAGACGGCAATGCGGTCGCCCCTTGCGCTGCGCGGCCTGCTCGCTGGCGGCCATCAGGCCAGTCAAGGCGGCATTCGCCTGACCTACCTGCTCGCTGCGAGCCTGCATCAACGCCTGTGCTGCGCTGAACGCCTGGCAGCGTTGCTGAAGGCGCTGCTCAACCAGCGCCCGCTCTTGGCTCACGGCGTGCAGGCGCTGGCCCAGTAATTCGGTACGCCGTCGGGGACGCACCCCGGTCTGGCCTTCTGCAGCCAGCACCATCTCTTCGGCTACTTGACAGGAAAGCACGTTGCCTGGATGCGGCTTGACTGAGAGCCACAGTCGACCATAGGTCGGGCTCTTTAGGCTGACGACAGCCGCTTGGTAGCCGAGGCGTACCGCATCGTCCATGTGGCCAAAGGCAGCCCCGGGGTAGCTCGTGCTGGTATTGGAGACGGGTCGGCCGGTAAGATCGCCGTCGTAAATGAGCCGGCCCTCCTGGAGCAGCGCCTGCGCCACCTGATCGTCAATGAAGGGATGGCTGATTTGGCTTAAGGCAGCGGCGATCCGTTCCGCTTCCGGTTGAGTGAGCGCCTGTAAGGTCCGCCCAACGCCACTGTAGTCGGCCCAGCCGTCCTGCTGCCAGGCAGTCGCCACAACCAGGTCTTGGTCCAACGGCCGCGCATCGCGACTGATGTCCTCGAGATGCGGCAGGCCAGCCAGAATCGCCACCAGGAACTCGACCACCTTGGTTTGTGGCTGATGCGTGCGGGTCTTCTGATGCAGAGATGCCGCCATCAGGACCTGAATGAGCCCGAGATGCTGGGCGTACTGGCCCAGAAGTACCAAGAGCGCATGCTCCGTATGGCTCGGTTGAGTGGCGACTTCACGCATGGCGGATTCCTCCTTAACTGAGCGGAGATTCGCCCCGAGCATAACGGTTGCCTGTCGATTATAAAAGTTCGAATTTCGGGCCGTTTTCTATGATTCGACCGCTGATTGCACAAAACCTGCGCTAGGCCGCGGTCCTGGTCTGCCGCTTATAGTCGCCTTTCCAACCGTTTATGCGAATGCGAAGGACATCGCGGAACATGCGCCAGGTGTCGTGGACGGGATTGACCCGGCTGTCCGGGTCGTGGTACCAGTTGATCGGCACAGCAACCACCTTGTAGCCGCGGTGCAAGGCGATGAAGAGCGCCTCGACATCGAATGCCCAACCGTCCATTGTCCCATCCTGGAATATCTCGCGGGCGACATCACGCCGGAAGCTCTTGAACCCACATTGCGTGTCCTGGAAGCGTGGGATGGCGATCACCCGTACGATCAGGTTGAAGACACGGCCCATCAAGTGGCGGAAGGGCGGCTCATTGTACCGATGCGCTCCCGGCCCCTCGCGGGAAGCAATGGCGACATCGTAGTCCTCCAGGGCGGGCGGCAGGAATTTGCGCACCTCGTCGATGGGCATGGATAGATCTGAGTCGCACATGAAGAGATAGCGGCCCTGACCGGCCATCATCCCCGCTCGCACCGCGGCCCCCTTGCCCTTCGTACTGTGTAGCACCTGGATAAAAGGATGTTTTGCTGCGTAGGCTTCGGCGATTTCCGTCGTCCGGTCGCGGCTGCCGTTCTCGACGATCAAGACTTCGATCGGGTAGGTCAGCCGGGCCACAAACGCGACAATGCTGTCGAGCGATTTGGGGAGGCGATGCTCCTCGTTGTACGCCGGGATGATGATGCTGAGAAGAGGTTGCTGGTCCATATCTAGCTCGAACTCAGGATGGCGAAATGAAAGCGCGATGCTCACCACCGCATCAGGTTGAAGAGCGCCAGCCCCGCGATGCCTTGCACCGCCAGCGCGCCGAACCAGAGCAGATAGGCGGCTCCTCGCTGCACATGGCGGTACAACCAGACGCCCGCCCCTGTGTTGAAAATCCAGACTGCGAGGCCGATCAGCGGCAGCGTGAATAGCTCCGACTTGGGCGAGATGCGATCCGGCAACCCGGTGACGTCAAAGTGCAAAGGCAGGTCGGCTGACAGCCCGGGGTAGCGAAAGCATAGCGCGCCGAACAACACAAGGATGCCAAGCAGACCGGTCCCAATGAGGAACAGGGCCGCCAGATCGCGCCACAACGGCCATGTCCAGATCGGAGGACGCCGCAGCTCTGACTCGAGGGTGCGATTGACGCCGAGCGCGAAGCGTTCTTGCAGCGCATTGAGAAATTCCTGCGGGTCCAATGGCGAGATGCTGTAGTTCTCATCACTGGTCACCAGGACGATCTGTTCGCCCAACGGCACTGTGCCGTACGCGTTCACTGTGCCGTACGTCTCGGTTCGCATGCGGCGGCGATGCGGACAAGGCCAGTGCCAGGGCGAGGCGGCATCCAGCGGCGCCACCTTCGACGATGGAACCACGCGCTGGATCTGGCCCATCGGCACGATCTGCCGTGTCGGTCCCCACACCAGCGTGATCCCGTCCCGGTCGACCCAGTACTCCAGGTTGAACGCGCCCCGGCTGCGGTAGTACAGGTAGAAGATGGCCAGCAGGCTGACCAGCACGACCAGGGCCAGCAGAAAGCTGAGGCCGTCCACGGGGCGCTTAGTCAGGATTCGCACGAGCAGAACGTCCAGCACGATCAGGCCCAGTATGGCTAGCAGGCCAAGCCAGCGGTCCGCGCACGGTATCGGTTTGAAGCTCACGAAGGGTTAGACCTCTACCTTTAAGAGACGATCACGGAGTCGATGATTGGCCCAATTGTAACGGTGACCGGCTCAACCGCCAATTGCACACGTGCACATGTCACGGCGTTGTCGGTTCTTTATCCTTGTGTTTGACAAAGATGCGCACCGGTGAACTCTTGACCTCGTTGCCGGCCTTATCGAACGCCTTGACCCAGATCGTGTGGATCTCGTGCAACTTGCCGTCCATGACTGTCGCACCTGCGCCGCCGCCGGTCATGATGACCACGCGCTGAGCGGTCGTCCCGTCTGGCTTCTTGTATTTCTCGGTCTTTGTTTCGCGGTCGATTACCTGCTCGGTCGTCACCGTGCCGTCAGGGTTGGTGATTACCTTCGTGGCGTACACCGTCGGCCCGCTCTTGGGCACAACATCCGTCATCTTGATGGTCCAGCGGACGCTGTACGGTGCGACCGTGGTTTCGCCGAGTTTGGCACCGTCGAGATAGAACTCGACGCGGTCCATCTCCCAGTCATCCTGCGCGTCGGCCGTGATGGATACCAGCTCGTCGGTCTCCATGACGTAGATCTGGTCGACTGCCGGATGGACGATCTCCACCTTCGGCGCGTTATTGTCCACGACGACCGGCATCTCATAGGTCAGGATATTGCCACTGTTCTCCATCACGACGAGACGCAGTGTGTACATGCCGGCGAAGCCTGTCGTGTCCCAGAACTCCAGCGG
This sequence comes from uncultured Chloroflexia bacterium, assembly GCA_963774265.1. GTDB lineage: Bacteria > Chloroflexota > Anaerolineae > CG2-30-64-16 > CG2-30-64-16 > JALOOB01. The sequence continues at coordinate 160,297 of CAVZDU010000005.1, forward strand.
TCCGTTGCTGATCTGTTCGCCGTGCTCGCCGCCAACGGGCGTCCATTCGCCGCCGCTGCCCACCTCGACGCGATACGCGCGGAAGTCGCCCGCGCGGGCGTTGCCGGTGATCTGCACGCCGCCCTTGACGCGCGCGCCGATGAATGGTGAACCGATCTGCACATCGCCGGCCAGTTCACCGCCCCCGCACGGCCCATCGACCTCGACCGGCGGCTGGGCAATGCCTTGATCGCGAACCCAATCTGCCGCGTTAGGCCCGAAGACCTGGTAGGTCACGCGCTGCAACTGATCGGGTGGGGTGCATGCGGACGCACGCTTGCCGTTCGTGCCGTTGATCTCGAACGCCTGGTAGATGTTGTCTTGCTGCTTCGGTTCCTTGCCCCGCAGGAACAGCCCGACGGCGCTCGACGGGCAGTCGGCGGTGGGAAGCAGGCCGGACGGCACGCAGACGCGAACCTTGGAGATGCCCGCTGGTTCAGTCCAACCCTGCGCGGGCAGGCCGTCAACACCTTTGGCCAGGATCTTGCTGAAAATCGGCGCAGCCGTGATCGAGCCGTCCGCCAGTTTCATGGCCTTGCTGTCGGCGTTGCCGGTCCAGACGCCTACCGCCAATTGCGGGGTATAACCCACGGTCCAGGCGTCTTTCCATTCATTCGTTGTGCCCGTCTTTGCAGCGACCGGACGGTTGGGGAGGGTCAGATAGTTGGCGTAACTGCCGAACGCGACCGGGCGTGGGCCATTGTCGCTGAGCACGTTGTTGAGCAGGTACATCGGCGCAGGATCGACCACGCGTTCGGTGGACGCCTGGGTGTACTCCTCGATCACCTTGCCGTCCTTGTCTTCGATCTTGAGCACGGTCACGGGATCCAGCTTGCGGTAACCGGGCCGCTGCAGCTCGTCTGGAACCGGCTTGCCGGCCATCACGCCGCTGTTGGCAAAGACGCTGAACGCATAGGTGTGGTCGAGCAACGAGACCTCGTCCGCCGCCGAGGGTGAGGCTCAGGCCGTAGGTATTCAGCTCGCGGTTCAGGCTGCTGACGCCCACGCGGCGCGCGGTTTTGATGACGTTCGAAATTCCTATCTGGTCCATCAGCCAGACGGCCGGGATGTTGTAGGAGCGCTGCAGCGCTTGGCGCAGCGATTGCGGGCCGTGGTAGCGACGATCGTAGTTCTCGGGGACATACGGTGGGTTGCCCGGGTCCGGGAACACCGTCCGCACATCCATGACCATCGACGATGGGGCAAACGCGCCCGACTCGAACGCTGTCAGATAGGTGTAGGGCTTGAAGGAGGACCCGGGTTGCGCAGGTGAGGTCGCCATGTTGACCTGGCCGTCGATGGACTCGTCGAAGTAGTCCAGGCTGCCGACCATCACCAACACCTCACCGGTGGTCGGCCGGATGGCCACCACCGATGCGTTGCCCACTTCGTGGTCGAACGCCTGCTTGAGCGCCTCCGGGACCGGCGGGATGGTCGCCAGGTCATTCCGGCAAGGCTTGGGTTCCCGCTGTTGGAGCGAGCCGATGTGGCTGCGCGCCACGCATTCAGCGTATGCCTGCAAATCCCAGTCCAGTGTGGTGTAAACCCGCAGCCCGTTCTGCCAGATGAAGTATGGGTCTTCAGGCGTATTGTACTGCTGTTGGACTTGGTCCAGCACGGTCAGCGCGAAGTGCGGCGCATCGGGCGGAATCTCGAAGCGTTCCTGCGCCGATTCACGCGTGTACTGCCAGAGTGTGCCGGTCAAGCGCTTGGCCGCGTCGGCTTCGTCTTTGGTGAGTTCATCGGCCTTGACCAACGCGTTGAGCGCGCGGGCGGTGGCCGGCCTGTCACCGGTCGCCACGAGCGGCAGGTCACCCTGGTCCAGCAGACCTTGCTCGACGAGGTCGTTGAGCAAGGGTGTGTTGAAGTAGCGCCGCGCAGCATCAGCCTGCTCGGGCGTCAGGTAGCTCGCCTCGACCATCGAGGTCAGCACCTTGCGCTGGCGGCGATACGCGTCGCCGGGCGCCTGGAACGGATTCAGGCCGGGATACTGGGGGACAGCAGCCAGAACAGCCACCTCGTCCAGCGTGAGATCCGCGACGCTCTTGTTGTAGTAGACCTGTGCCGCGGCCTCGATGCCGTAGGCCGCGTTGCCGTAGAAGTTATAGTTGAGATACCACTCCAGGATCTTCTCTTTGCCTTCGCGGCCCGGATACTTGCGCGTGATCTCGATGGCCAGGATCGCTTCCTTTGCCTTGCGAGCATACGACTGTTCATAGCGTTCTTTGGGGTCGATCAGGACGTTTTTGACCAATTGCTGCGTGATGGAACTCGCGCCTTGCACGCTGTTGCCGCGAAGGTTCGAGATCAACGCGCGCGAAAGGCCGCGCAGGTTCACACCGATATTGGTGTAGAAGTCGCGGTCTTCCAACGCAATGGTCGCGTTCTTAATCAGCGCGGGTATCTGGTCGGCCGTCAAGTAAGTGCGGTCGCCGCGGAAGGGGCGAGGATCGATAGACTCGTACAGAAGGTGCTGGCCGGTGCGGTCGTAGATTTTGACCGTCTCGTAGGTTTCCTGCTCGGTTTGGATGGACGAGGGGTCGGGCAAGTTCTGTGCGAAGAGCGTATAGACGCTCGCGGCGGACGCCGTGACCCCTAGGACCGCGGTGAGAACCAGGACGACGGATGCGGCCAGCAGGCCGCCGAAGACGATGAGAAACCACTTGCCGTACTGGGGCCGGCTGTGTGCGCGGCGATAACGTCGCCTTTGGTGGATTTGATTGGTGCGATACATGGTCGAGTGGAAATCTCCAGAGCGCAGGCGGAATGTTGGCGCAGATGCCCTGCGCTTGCAGATACACTACGCTACAGACGCCTGGCCCCCGAATTGGTTCCTGGCATGTGCGGCCCATCCTGCAGCAGAGGGCCGCGGTTAAAGCGTGCGGGGGGTAGTCCCTCCACCCCCCGCACGATGAGCAAATGCGATTATAGCAGAATGTGGTGCGCGAGGCAAAAGCTACGAGCGTGCTAACCGTTCCAGCACCAAAAAGTGGCTCAGCCCGAACACCTGTAGTGGCGTGTGCTCCGCGGTATACAGCGCCCGGCGCAGCCAACGGCCGGTCTTGGGCCGGGTCGCGACGATGTTGTCGAAGCCGGGATAGATGACCTGGTGGTGGATCACGCGGACAGGCTGTCCCGCGAAGAGGTCCCGCAGCCCCGGACCGGTGTACGCTCTGACATGGGGTGCGAGGCGGTTGCGCAGGGGGTTGGGCAGCCAGTTGATGAGCGGGCTGTTGCCAAAATGGTACTTCCCGCGCCAATAGTGGCCGTGCGTCTCGAACGGGTACAGGCGATTCGGGCAGAAGAGGACGATGCGGCCACCGGGAGCCAGCACGCGCACCATCTCGCGCGCATATCGTCGATCGTCGTCGACGTGTTCGATTACTTCGTGGGAGAAGATCACATCGAAGCTACGGTCCGAGAAGGGCAGTGCTTCACCGCGGCCAACTGCGATGTGGGCCTCTGTGCGCGCCCGCGCCTGAGCCGCGACCGCCGGGTCGATCTCGACGCCGGCAACCTGGGGGGATAACTGGCGAAACCTCGCGGTGTACATCCCCACGCCGCAGCCGTTGTCCAGGATTCGCGCACCGTCCAACTCCGCCCACTGACGGACAAGCGCCAACCGCCGGTCCTGGCCCGCGCGCCACACGTAGGATGGATGCCCTCGTCGTGCAGCCTCGTCGTCGGTTCGGCGAAATGGATCTCCTTTGCCTTCAGCCATCAACTTGCTCTCCCTATTCCTCAGCCATCCCGCGCCGGATTGCCCGCCCCAGCCGACGAGCGCCTTCCCGCAGCTCGTCGGGGGAGAGCATACTGAACGCCAGTCGCAGATTCTGTTGGCCCCCGCCGCCGCAGCAGAATGGCCCTCCGGGGATGTATGCAACGCCTTCGGCTGCGGCTCCAGGCTGCATCGCGGCGCTTTCCACCCCCTGGGGCAGCGTAACCCAGGTGAAGAATCCCCCGCCGGGTCGGGTCCACCTGACCCCCTCCGGCATTTGTTCGGCCAACCCTTCCAGCAACGCCTCGCAACGCGCTCGGTAGCTCGCGGCCAGCCGCGCCACCAGTGGATCGAATAGCCTCATGCGGATGAACTCGCCTGCCATATGCGCGACGAGGTGGCTTACTCCGCCGCCACTGTCGAGCAGCCCACTGTCGTTGCACCGTTCGACCATCTCTGGCGGCGCGAGCAGCCACCCCAGGCGCAGACCAGGTGCGAGGAGCTTGGAGAACGAGCCAAGGCGGACTACCGCGCCGGGCGGGCCGTACCTCTGCAATGGCGGCGGGGGTGGGGCATAGAACCAGAGGTGGCGATATACGTCATCCTCCAGGATGAGTGTGCCAGCCGACCGGGCCAGTGAAACAATCTCGCGGCGCCGCGCCGCGGGCATCAGGCTGGCGGACGGGTTATTGAATGTGGGGACCGTGTAGATAAAGCGGGCGCGTCGGTCCGCAGAGCGTAACCGGTCCAGAGCCTCGGCCAGGGCGGTAGGGCGCATTCCCTCGGCATCAGCGTCCACCGGGACCAGCATCAGCCCGTGGTCCCGGAATACCTTCAGCGCCAGGTGGTACACCGGCGATTCGACGAGGATGACCTCGCCGGGTGACGAAAAGAGCGTACAGATCAGGTCCAACCCCTGTGAGATGCCCGCGGTGATGAAAATGCGGTGCCCTTCGGGGATCGGATCGTCGTGTCGCGCCAGCCAGTCCGTCAGAGGCTCGATGAGTGACATTGGCCCGTCATTGCGGCCGTAGCTGAGCGCGGCTACCCCATTGCGCACCAGGGCAGCGTCTGCCGCTCGGGCAAACTCCTCAGCCGGCAGCAGCTCCGCCGCGGGATGGCCCCACCGAAAGTCGATCATGCCCGGCGCGATCTCGAGTTGGACGTCGCCGGGCGAAAAGAGACCGCTCATTGCGTTGGCTCCATGAGGAGTTCTTCCTTGTGGCCGAACCGGATCGTGTTATCGATGAGCCGGAACCACGTTGGTCGCAAGACCCAGAACCGGGCGCGTGCCAGCGGACCGGTTAAGGCCAGAGGGCCGGCTTGCCCGGCCCGTTGGGCCGCGAGCAGCGCGCCGACAAAGGCGAACCGCCTCCCGTATACCGCGGCCGCATGGGGCAACTCTGCAGCCGTGACGATCGCTGCAACCCCGCGAAGCTGGAGACCGCGGATCGTGCGCCAGTCCTGGCCGTCAGCCTGGATCGCGCCAGCGACCAGGGGGCGATTGTACAGGTTGCGGCCGTGATCGGTGCGCTCTTCGGACAGAAAGTAGAGCCTAAGCGCGTCGTCGGCGGCGTAGAAGACGGCCGCAGCGGCTGGCGCGCCATCCGGGTCCACAGTCGCCAGGGTAAGCGTCGTGTGGTCTGCGAGGAATGCTGCAACGCGCTGGCGCGTGCTGCCCGGCGCCTCTTCTTGTGTCATACCACGTTCTCGTCAATCACAGCCGCCGCGTCCTTGCTGCGCAGACATAGATAGATGCCTGTGAGGGCAAGCGCGCCTCCGGTCACTTGCGGTAAGGTCAATGCCTCGCCCAGCAGCGGCACGGCCAGCAGCCCTGTGAGCACCGGTTGCGCGAGGAGGACGATCACCGCGGTGGACGCCGGGAGGTGCCCCAGTGCATAGCCGATGAGCAACCAGCCGCCGGCCTGTGAAAGGATGCCCATCATGATCACAGAGGCCATGGATTTGAGCGGGTAGCCGGTCAGGGAGAATCCCATGGCCACGCTGACGGCGATGAGCGTGGCTGCAGCTGTGATGGCCACCAGCCAGGCGTAGGAGAGGCTGCTGAGATTGCGCCGGGCGCGTTGTGTGTTGAGCAGGTAGCCGGCGTAGAACAGTGCCCCCGCGAACGCCAACGCATCACCGGTGCCCAGGTGCATGCCTCCGGCCGGATTGAAACCAGTGACTACGGCGGCGCCGGTCAGCGCTAGCGCCAGGCCGATCCAGTAGACGCGGCCCAATCGCTCCTTGAAGATAAACAGTGCGCCGAGGCCCACCCAGATCGGCGCTGTGTTGTCGAGCAGCGTGGCGTTGGCTGCCGAGGTCAGCAGGAGGGCTGAGGTCAGCATGCCGAGATTGATTGCAAACCAGAGCCCGCCCAAAACACCCCACGTAACGCCTTGGCGCTCACCGGCTGACCACCCTCGCGCCTCACGCGCGAACGGCACGGCGAGCACGATGGCGGCGACGAACATACGCCAGGCGCCCGTGACCGGACCGGGCATGGCCGCCCACTTGGTGAAAATCCCCGTGAAGCTGATGCAGAGGACGCCGCCTATAAGGGCCGCGTAAGGCAACAGAGAGCGTGTGGAGGCGCGCTGATGGGCGAGACGGGTAGCGAGCGGATTTGACAATGACTGGCTCCGGATCGATGCAGGATCAGCGCATTGTAACGTCCGGCGGTTGCGTGCGCAAACAGAGGATCAGAACCTTCCCCCTGACTTGCCTACAGCACCTGGCGCCGCGCCAGCAAGCCTGACCCGACGAGGATCACGACAACCCCGGCTCCCGCCAGCGGAAGTGCGGCCGGAACCGGTGGGGTGAGCGCAAACACGGCAAAATAGCTGCTAAGGGACAGGATCTGCTGCGGCAGAAATTGAATCGGCACCAGCCTGGCCGCGTCTCCCACCTGGAAGGCCCGTTGTGTCTCAGCGATTGCCAAAAAGTTGGCAGCCAAGGCGATCGCCACGGCCACGCCCGCCGATGGAACATCCCGGGGCGAAAGTTGCCCGTTGCCTCCCCTGGTGAGGAATCCCACAAACACCCCCAGCCACAGGTTCGATTGTACGAGAAGCAGCCCGGCATCGAGCGTGCGCAGGACCCCGCGCCATCGAATGGACTGTCTTTGCAGGAGGTAACAGGCGGCCGAAAAGGCAGCGACTACGGCGGTAAAGGCGACCAGCCGGACCAGAAATGCCGCATCGTAGAGGTCCACCGCCTTCATATCGACGCTGAGCCTGCTCAGGCCGAAGAGGGTGACGGCTCCCATCACCAGGAGGATGCCGGCCACATCTTTCGGACCAAGCGTTTCGTGAGCCAGAACCACGGCCCCCACAGCCAGCACGATCAGCCCCGTGGTCATCAGGCCAGGGACGATCGCTGGGCCGAGGGTTGCCTGGGCAAGCACGAGCAGCGGCGTCCCGATTATGAACTGTACGGCAAAGCCCGCAAGCCATACGGGGCTGCGGACCAACTGGCGCATGAGCCCGGCGCCATCTCCCACGCGTTTGACCGCCACCTTCTGGATCACCATGCCGAGGTTGAAGGCTGCGCCTGCGACAATGGCGGCAAAGACGCCCAAGGAGTAGGATTCACCGGACATTCGGCTCCTCCAACGACCAGGTCGAGAGAGCATACCATGGACGCAAAAACCGCCCTTTGAGAGCGGTTTTCGCAAGTCCCAGTTCTCTTCAGTGCCGACGGGGGGTTTCAAACCCCCGGCAGATCCCTAGGTCTGTTGTAATTTCGACTTTTCTTCCTCCACCAGCACCCGGCGCAGGAACTTGCCGACCTGCGTCTTGGGTAGCTCGGAGCGGAACTCGATCTGCCGCGGCACTTTGTAGGGCGCGAGCCGTTCCTTGCAGAACGCGACAATCTCCTCCACGGTGGCGGTCTGGCCTTCTTTGAGCACAACAAAGGCCTTCACGCTCTCTCCGCGGAATTTGTCCGGCACGCCGATCACCACCGCCTCCTGAACCTTCGGATGGAGGAAGAGCACCTCCTCCACCTCGCGCGGGACGATGTTGAAGCCGGACGCAATGATGATATCCTTCAGGCGATCGACGATGTAGAAGTAGCCTTCTGCGTCCACGGCGCGCGATGTCGCCGGTGCGCAGCCAGCCATCTTCCGTGATCGTCTTGGCGGTCTCGTCAGGCTTGGCCCAGTAGCCCTGCATCACCTGCGGTCCCTTGACCCACAGCTCACCGTCTTCACCGACGTTCTTCTCGGTGAGCTTTTCGTAGTCCATGATGCGGGCATCGACGTCGGGGAAAGGCAAGCCGATCGAGCCGGCCCGGCGCTCACCGTAGATCGGGTTACAGTGGGTGACGGGCGCAGCCTCGGTCAGGCCGTATCCCTCGACCAGCCGGCCGCCGGTGATCTCGCCGAACTTGATCTGCACGTCCATGGGCAGCGGTGCGGCGCCGCTGATGCAGGCCTTGACCGAGCGCAGATCATATTCCTTGACCTTCGGGTGGTTGATGATGCCGATGTACATGGTCGGCACGCCAGGGTAGATGGTCGCGCGTTCCTTCTGGATCGCCATCATCACGCCGTCGATGGGCCGCGGGTTGGGCAAGATCACGAGCTCGGCGCCCAGGGATATGGCAAGCAGCATGGCCACCGTCATGCCGTACACGTGAAAGAAGGGGATCGCGCCCATGATCCGCTCTTTGCCTTCCTCCAGGGTGTGCATCCAGTTTTTCACCTGGACCGTATTGGCGACAAGGTTGTAGTGTGACAGCATGGCGGCCTTGGGCACGCCGGTGGTCCCGCCCGTGTACTGGAAGAGCGCAGTGTCCTCTGCCTCCACCTTGACCTGCGGTGGGGCTTCGGGGTGCTGTGCCAGCAGCGTCTTGAAGCTGTAAACGCCGTTGCCCACGGGCACGTCTATCATCAGGCCGTGCTTTTTCACATTGCTCTTCACGAGCAGGTTGAACGGTACAGGCACGTAGTCGGGCACATCGGTGACGATCACACTCTTGATCTGGGTCTGAGCCTGGATCTCTTTGAGCCGGGGATAGAATGAGCTAAGCAGGACCACGGTCTCTGCGCCCGCATCGGCGAACTGGTGCTGGATCTCGCGCGGGGTGTAAGTCGGGTTCGTATTGACGACGATTGCACCTAGCTTAAGTGCACCGAAGAAGGCGATGACGAAACTGAGGCAGGTTGGGCAGCATGAGTGCCACCCGGTCGCCCTTGCGCACGCCGAGCGCATGTAGGGCGGCAGCAAAGCGGTTGACGTTGTCCATGAGTTGCCGGTAGGTCATTGTGCCCCCCAGTCGCAGGGGGCCCACGTAGCGCAGGATTAAACTGGCCGCGGTGTGATCGGGATACTTGCGCGCACTGTCCTCGAGCATCTGGTGCAGTGGCATCTTGGGGTAGTCGATAGTCCGCGGAACATCGGGTTCGTAGTAGGCCAGCCACGGTGCTTCCATCTCACTTCCTCCTCGAAGATGGGGCCGGTTCAACAAACCGGGGCACGGAAATACCGTCATTATAAGGGGGGGGCGGGGTGGTGTCAAGCATATTTTTGTGTGAATACTTTCACGGAAGGGGATGCAGGGCGATTTCATGTTGCAGCAACGAGCACGCACCGGCAGTGAAACCTGCGCCTACGGCGGCAAAACCGAGTTGCGTCAACTGGGTCTGTCTGCTGGAGGTCAAGTTTTGCTCGTATCCTGCAACTCCCGCTGCCAGATCGTGGGCAGGCCCTCACAATGAAATCGCCCTGAAGGGGATGAGCCACGACTTGAAGGACGGTGCGATTTGCGGTAGACTGAGACCGGACCTTCGAGGTTTCGAAAACCTCGAAGGTCTTTGCTCAGAGACCTTGAAGGTCTTCGATGCGGCATCTTGGAACAGACGAATGCGGATGACTGAACAGAGCGAAGCGCAGCGACGGCTGCAGAGGCTGACACGGTTGCGGAAGCTGGGAGTGCGCAAGGGCGCGCACGAGATCAGCCCGCCTGTGGCGGCGCCGGCGCCCCCACCGCTACGGGTGGATCCTCCCGTCGAGGATCCACATCTGCCGGGCGAAGAGGTGACAACCCCCTTTGGCCCCGCGTGGGTGCGCGAGGTGCGTTATCCGCTCGATGAGCACGAGGAACTGGCGGAGTGGTTGCGTGTGGCGCCTGAGACGTTGGCGGCACTCGATCGGATTGACCCGCTCATCCATTTGATCCCGTCTCAAGCCGCCTTCATTGACACCGAAACCACTGGCCTGTCACTCGGTGCGGGCACATACACCTTTCTCATCGGAGTAGGCCTCTACGAGCCCGCTGCTACGGAGAATGTCGTCGGCTGCGGGCCGGGGGGCGCGTTCGTTGTGCGGCAGTTCTTCATGCGCCATCCGGGTGAAGAACACGCGCCAGCTTCACCTGGTCGATGAGGTGCTGGGCCTCGCCACGGGCATCGTGTCATTCAACGGCCGCGGGTTTGACATGCCGCTGGTCAACAACCGTTTCGTGCTCGCTTCCATGCCGCCGCCCCTGGCCGGCGCGCCGCATTTGGACCTGCTGCCGCCCGCCCGCCGGCTGTGGAAGGCGCGTTGGGGCTCATGCAGTCTGGGCAGTCTGGAACGCAATGTTCTAGGCGTGCAGCGGACGACTGAGGATGTGCCCGGCTATCTGATTCCCGACATTTATCGCCAGTACTACCTGACGGGCGCGGCGACCGAGATGCTGGCCCGCGTCTTCTATCACAACCTGCAAGACGTCGTTTCCATGGCGCTGCTCGGCGCGCGCATGGCCCGTTACTTCCGCCGCGAGCAGGTGGAAGCCTTCGTAGTGGATTTGGACGCGGCGGAATGCGTCAGCCTGGGCCGCTGTTACGATACGCTCGGCTGGGTGGAGGCGAGCGTGCGCTCCTACCAAGCGGCGCTGCAGCGGTCCACCGCGGCGGAGAGCCAGGTGCTCGCCCTGCGCGAGTTGAGCTTGCTGTACAAGCGCCAGGCGTGGCGCGAGCAGGCGGCCGAGTTGTGGGAAGAGTGGGTCAGCATGGTGCCCGGGGAGGATCTGACGCCTTATATCGAGCTGGCCAAGCACCATGAGTGGCACACGGGCGAGCTGGCGGCCACGCGCGGGTGGGCCGCATGGGCGCTGCGCATCGCAGAGGGGTGGCCGGCCGGGTTCGAGCGCGAGGATGCAGTGGCGCAACTGCGACACCGCCTGGCGCGCGTCGAGCGGAAGCTGACCGGTGCAAAGTCCGGCGAGCCGGAAGAGGCGGAGTGATATGCCAAATAGCCGCCCGTTGCCTGGATCCTGCAATCCTTCGATTGCGAGATGCGCCCCGAAATGGTAAACTGATCCCGTGCCGGCCGATGCGAAGCCTCGCAACGCCGGCGTACCTTGCCGGGGCGGCCTGATCCGCACCGGTCACCAGGAGGCGTGATGGCCAGCCAGGCCCTGTATCGCAAATGGCGCTCGCAGACGTTTGAGACCGTTGTCGGCCAGGAACATGTGGCCCTGACCCTGCGCAACGCGCTGCGCGACGGCCGCATGTCGCACGCCTATCTGCTCACCGGGCCGCGCGGCACGGGCAAGACCAGCACGGCCCGCATCCTGGCCAAGGCGATCAACTGCCTCCATGAAAGCCCCATGCAGCGGCCCTGCAACGCGTGCTGCGATCTGCACGGCCATCAACGAAGGCCGGCTGCTGGACCTGATCGAGATCGACGCGGCCTCGAACCGCGGCATCGATGAGATCCGCGACCTGCGCGAGAAGATTCAGTTTCGGCCCAACGAGGCGCGCTACAAAGTCTACATCATCGACGAAGTCCACATGCTGACTAAGGAGGCGTTCAACGCGCTCCTGAAGACGCTCGAGGAGCCGCCTCCGCACGCGGTGTTCGTGCTGGCGACGACCGAACCCGACCGTGTGCCGGAGACCGTTCGCTCACGCTGTCAGCGGTTTGACTTCCGCCGCATCCCCACCGCCGAGATTGTGGAGCACCTGAGTCACATAGTTCAGAGCGAGGGTGGCAAAGCCGACTCCGAGGCGCTGGTGGCGATTGCTCGCCGCAGCACGGGCAGTATGCGTGATGCTATCAGCCTGCTGGACCAATTGCTTTCTTACGGCGATGAGACGTTGACCCTGGCCCGCGTGGAGGCCGTACTGGGCCTGATCAACCAGGGAACCATCGGTGCGTTGGTGGACTATATGGCTGGGAGCGATGCCGGCCAAGGGCTGGCGCTCTTGAACCGGCTGGTGGCTGAGGGCGTCGAGCTGGGCCAGCTTGTGGACCAGGTCGTGGCCTATTTGCGCGGGGTGATGCTGGTGCGCATTTCCCAGTCGCCAGACTTGTTGGACCTGCCCCAGGACGTGCGGGCGCTCATGGCCAGGCAGGCGCAGCGGATGAGCACGCCGACTTTGCTGGCTGCTGTCAAAGAGTGGACCGAGGCGCGCGGCGCGCTGCGCGACCAGGTGCCGGGCGTGCCGCAACTGCCGCTCGAGATGGCTTTCCTGCGTTCCGCGGGCGCGGCGTTGGTGGATGCCGTTTCGGCGCCGCCGCCCGTGGTGGCTGCCGCTGCGACCGCGCCGGCTCAGGTTGTGGCGGCAGGCCCATCGCCCAGCCAGGCGCGACCCGGCGTCGAGAGCGCACCGGCCAGGACGCCTGATGTGGCGCCGCCGACCCGCGCGGCACAGTCCGCCCAGGGACCCGCACCGGCGCCTCAACCTACTCGCCGGGCCACACAGGGACCGGTGCAGGCAGCGCCCGCACCTCAGCCGACGTCTGCCCAGACGCACGAGCCTCTCGCAACGGGCGAGGATTTGCAGGGACGGGTGAACGCGAACTGGGACCGGTTTATGGCGCTGTCGCGCCAGCTGTATGGCATCAAGATCCAGGCCGCGCTCCGTAACGTGAAAGAGGTGGCGGTCGTGGGCCGGACGCTGGAACTGCATTTCGGCGCGGCGCACGGCTTCTCCCGAGATGTGATCAACGAGGGGGAGAACAGGCTGCACGTGGAAGACGCCTGGCGGCAGGTGCTGGGGGAGGACGTGACCGTCCGCTGCACCCTGGTGGGCGCATCCCCGGCGGCCAAGACAGTGGAATCGCGCGATGAGAGCGGGGAGTCCGGGGGCGATGCCCTCCTGGAAGATGCAAAACGTCGCGGCGCGGTGATCACGCCGTTGGATTGATGGGCCGGCGGCCCGGTACCCACGGAAGGAGATGGAGGCAAGCGCATGGCAAAAGGCAAAGCACGTCCTGCATATGGCATCCGTAAACCCACCCCCGGCGGTGGAGGTGGCGGAGGCGGCATGTCGGGGCAGCTGCAACGGCTTCAAGAGGAATTCGCCAAGACGCAGGAGCTGTTGGGCGATCAGACCGTCGAGGTGACGGTAGGTGGTGGCGCGGTTAAGGCGGTGATGAACGGGCATCAGAAGCTCCTGTCCATCACCATCTCTCCGGACGTGGTCGATCCCGAAGATGTTGAGATGCTGCAGGACATGATTATGGCCGCGGTCAACGAAGCCGTAGAGCAATCGCAGGGGTTGGCCGCGCAGCAGATGCAGGGGTTGACCGGCGGACTGAATATCCCCGGCCTGATGTAGGAGGGCGCGGATGGCGCAAACCCTGGCGCGGCCGGTATCCAATCTGATCGAGCTGTTGGCGCGGCTGCCGGGCGTAGGTCCGAAGACCGCTTCGCGGCTGACATTCTACCTGTTGCGCGAGCCCGGCGGGTTGGCCGACGCGCTTGCGGAAGCCCTGGCCGCGCTCAGCAGCGGCACCGTGCAGTGCGAGCGCTGCTTCAATATCGCGGAGCAGAGCCCGTGTCCGCTGTGCGCGGACCCGGGACGCGACCAAAGTTTGATCTGCGTGGTTGAAGAGCCTATGGATGTGTTGGCCGTCGAGCGCACCGGCGCGTATCGGGGCGCGTATCACGTGTTGCACGGTGCGTTGTCGCCCATCGATGGGGTTTATCCCGAGAAGCTGCGGATTGCGGAGCTGGTGGATCGGGTGCGCGACACGCACCCACATGAGGTGATTCTGGCGACCAATCCGAGCCTGGAGGGTGAGAACACTGCGGCCTACATCTACCAGCAACTGGCCGGCGCCGGGGTGCCGGTGACGCGGTTGGCTCGCGGTTTGCCCATGGGCGGGGACCTGGAATACGCCGATGAGGTGACCCTTTCCCGTGCGCTGGAAGGTCGCAGGTCGATGTGAGTCGGCTTGCAGCGAAAGCATCAAGGCTTGAATTTGACAGCCTGCACGGCTCGTGGTAAATTCGACCCTCGTTGCGCCCGAAACGGCCATGCCTGACGGGGCGCACCACCCTTGAAAAAGCGGACGCACAAGGCTCAAAACAACGATCGTGACCCGATTTGACAGGGTTGAAAGCCTGTAGTAAGATCACCGATCGTTGCGCCGAAAACGGAGTGACCTCCGTTGAGGGCAGCGACCCCTTCCCAGTTGAAGACGCCGATTGAGTCAAAGTGAACGACTCACTGGATTTGACAGCCCGATCAGGGTGTGATAATCTAGCGGATCGTTGACCCAGACGGCAACAGAATGACAGGAGTAGAAAGCGCCGACGCAAGTCGGCGATTTTATCGCCCTGAAATACTGTAGGGGTTAGCGCAGTTCTCTCAAACGAGGGTACTTTAACAACTGAAGAGTGACAGGAAGAATCGAAGTCAGCTTTTGAGTGGAGCCTGACAGGCAAACGTAAGTAAGATTTTACGGAGAGTTTGATCCTGGCTCAGGATGAACGCTGGCGGCGTGCTTAACACATGCAAGTCGAACGGACCATATTCGTATGGTTAGTGGCAGACGGGTGCGTAACACGTGGGTGACCTGCCCTCAAGTGGGGAACAACTCCGCTAACGCGGAGCTAATACCGCATACGTTCGCTCTTTCGGTAGGGCGAGTAAAGCAGTAATGCGCTTGGGGATGGGCCTGCGGCGGATTAGCTAGTTGGTGGGGTAACGGCCTACCAAGGCGATGATCCGTAGGGGGCGTGAGAGCGTGGCCCCCCACACTGGCACTGAGACACGGGCCAGACTCCTACGGGAGGCAGCAGTGAGGAATATTGCACAATGGGCGAAAGCCTGATGCAGCAACGCCGCGTGAGGGACGAAGGCCTTCGGGTCGTAAACCTCTTTTCTGAGGGAAGAGCAAGGACGGTACCTCAGGAATAAGTCTCGGCTAACTACGTGCCAGCAGCCGCGGTAAAACGTAGGAGGCGAGCGTTATCCGGATTTACTGGGCGTAAAGCGTACGCAGGTGGCTTCGTGAGTCGGACATGAAAGCTCCCGGCTTAACTGGGAGAGGTTGTTCGATACTGCGAGGCTTGAGGTTGGGAGAGGGACGTGGAATTCCCGGTGTAGTGGTGGAATGCGTAGATATCGGGAGGAACACCAGTGGCGCAAGCGGCGTCCTGGCCCACACCTGACGCTGAGGTACGAAAGCGTGGGTAGCAAACAGGATTAGATACCCTGGTAGTCCACGCTGTAAACGATGTCAACTGGGTGTCGGTAGTTTTACACTATCGGTGCCGAAGCTAACGCGTTAAGTTGACCGCCTGGGGACTACGGCCGCAAGGCTAAAACTCAAAGGAATTGACGGGGGCCCGCACAAGCAGCGGAGCGTGTGGTTTAATTCGATGCAACACGAAGAACCTTACCCAGGTTTGACATGGTCGTAGTAGTGAACCGAAAGGGGAACGAGCCTTCGGGCAGCGATCACAGGTGCTGCATGGCTGTCGTCAGCTCGTGTCGTGAGATGTTGGGTTAAGTCCCGCAACGAGCGCAACCCCTGTTGCCAGTTACACGTGTCTGGCGAGACTGCCGGTATCAAGCCGGAGGAAGGTGGGGATGACGTCAAGTCAGCATGGCCTTTATATCTGGGGCTACACACACGCTACAATGGTCGGTACAAAGCGTTGCCAAGCCGCGAGGCGGAGCTAATCGCATCAAAACCGGCCTCAGTTCGGATAGGAGGCTGCAACCCGCCTCCTTGAAGTCGGAGTTGCTAGTAAACGCCGGTCAGCTATACGGCGTTGAATACGTTCCCGGGCCTTGTACACACCGCCCGTCACGTCATGGGAGCTGGTAACACCTGAAGTCGGTGTGCTGACCCGTAAGGGAGGCAGCTGCCGAGGGTGGGACTGGTGACTGGGACGAAGTCGTAACAAGGTAGCTGTACCGGAAGGTGCGGCTGGATCACCTCCTTTCTAGGGATGTCGGATCTACCGAAGCTGTTGAAGCTGGCGGGTGATCGATCCCAGGATGCTCGGACTCTTCGGAGCCGGGCGAGCCATTTGAGGGTTGGCGGCGAGCTTTCTGTCACTTTTCAGGGGTTAAGGTATCTGGCGGGGATGGGCCTGTAGCTCAGGTGGTTAGAGCACTGTGCTGATAACGCAGGGGTCAGTGGTTCGAATCCACTCAGGCCCACACAGGTACGCATTTGACACAACAGCAGAAGCAATTGGGCACCCCATAAGACACGGGTCGAAGGTACACGCAAGGACGGTTTAGGCTGCCTGGCGTTGCGCCGGGCAGTTTTGTGTTATGGGGGTCCGGATAACTGGCGGGTGAGCCTGAGCGGGAGTTCGGGGGCAGCCGCCAGCGATCCGGGGATCAAGCGATCTGAGGATCGAGTGATCCGGGAGATCGATGGGGAACCGGTGCGAGGCACCGGGGCACCTTAACAACTGAGCGGAATAGAAGTAAGACGTAAAACACGGCGTACGCGTTGCATTGCAGGGTGTACGTAAGAATCAAGTGTTGCCGTCTCACGTGAATTAAGCTACTAAGGGCATGCGGTGGATGCCTTGGCGCTAAGAGCCGATGAAGGGCGCGGATGGCTGCGATAAGCTTCGGGGAGTTGTCATCAGACGTTGATCCGGAGGCACCCGAATGGGGAAACCCGGCCGAGCAATACTCGGTCACCGCTGGCTGAATCTATAGGCCAGTTGGAGGGCACGGGGGGAACTGAAACATCTAAGTACCCCCAGGAAGAGAGAAAGATTCCCTGAGTAGTGGCGAGCGAAAGGGGAAGAGCCTAAACCCATCTTGTGTGATAGCCTGCATGCGTTGCAGGATGGGGGTTGACAGGCGCATCGGAGTCGTAGCAGCGGCTCGACGGAGTTACAAAATCAACAGCTAGTCGAACACGCTGGAAAGCGTGGGCATAGGGAGTGAGACCCTCGTAGGCGAAAGTTGTTGAACTCCGGGTGCTGACCTTGAGTACCACGGGGCACGCTAATCCTGTGGGAAGCAGGGAGGTCCACCTCCCAAGGCTAAATACTCTTGGCGACCGATAGTGAACAAGTACCGTGAGGGAAAGGTGAAAAGCACCCCGGTGAGGGGAGTTAAAAGAACCTGAAACCGCATGCCTACAAGCAGTCGAAGGGCGATGGCTATGCCAGGCCTGACGGCGTGCCTCTTGGAGAATGAGCCGGCGAGTTACTTTGTGTGGCGAGGTTAAGCCAGTGACAGGCGGAGCCGTAGCGAAAGCGAGTCTGAATAGGGCGTTTAGTCGCACGGAGTAGACCCGAAACCGGGTGAGCTACCCATGGCCAGGCTGAAGCGAGGGTAATGCCTCGTGGAGGGCCGAACTCACTAATGTTGCAAAATTAGGGGATGAGCTGTGGGTAGGGGTGATATGCCAAACGAACCCGGAGATAGCTGGTTCTCCCCGAAATAGCTCTAGGGCTAGCGTCACGTGTTCAGTAACGGAGGTAGAGCACTGGATTGGCTAGGGGGCGTATAGCTTACCGATCCAAACCAAACTCCGAATGCCGTTACTCCAAGCGTGGCAGTCGGTCGGTGGGAGATGAGTTTCATCGACGAAAGGGAAACAGCCCAGATCGTCAGCTAAGGTCCTTAAGTGCAAGCTAAGTGGAAAAGGATGTGGGGTTACTGGGACAGCCAGGAGGTTGGCTTAGAAGCAGCCATCCTTTAAAGAGTGCGTAATAGCTCACTGGTCTAGTGATTCTGCGCCTAAAATATACCGGGGCTCAAGCTTGCCACCGAAGCTACGGATTCACCTCTTAGGGAGGTGAGTGGTAGGGGAGCGTTCCGTGGCGTTGAAGCCGGACCGTGAGGACCGGTGGAGCAATCGGAAGTGAGAATGCCGGCATGAGTAGCGTAATGCATGTGAGAACCATGCACCCCGTAAGTCCAAGGTTTCCGACGGAAGGTTAATCCGCGTCGGGTTAGTCGGTCCTAAGCCCAGGCCGAAAGGCGTAAGCGATGGATAACAGGTTAATATTCCTGTACCACCTAAGAGGAGCGAGGGGGGGACGCAGGAGGGTAGGTCAGCCTCTTACTGGATTGAGGTGCTAAGCCTGTAGGGAGATGAGGGAACCAGGTAAATCCGGTTTCTGATCCTGAGGGGTGGGCGGAGCCCGTAAGGGCCACAAGTGACTGAGCCCATACTGCCGAGAAAAGCCTCTAAGCGTTGAGTCTTGGGTGTCCGTACCGCAAACCGACACTGGTGGACGGGTAGAGAATACCAAGGGGATCGGGAGAACCTTCGTTAAGGAATTAGGCAACATAACTCCGTAACTTCGGGATAAGGAGTGCCGCGGTAAGATGAAGTGCAAGCAGTACTGAGTCCGAGGCGGCCGCAGAGAAGTGGCCCTACCGACTGTTTACCAAAATCACAGGTCTCTGCTAACGCGCAAGCGGAAGTATAGGGGCTGACGCCTGCCCAGTGCCGGAAGGTTAAAGGGAGAGGTTAGCGCAAGCGAAGCTTTGAACTGAAGCCCCGGTGAACGGCGGCCGTAACTATAACGGTCCTAAGGTAGCGAAATTCCTTGTCGGGTAAGTTCCGACCCGCACGAATGGCGTAACGAGTGGGGCACTGTCTCGACGAAGGACCCGGTGAAATTGAAATAGGCGTGAAGATGCGTCTTACCCGCAGCAGGACAAAAAGACCCCGTGGAGCTTTACTGCAGCCTGGCATTGTGTTAGGGCTGAATCTGTGTAGGATAGCTGGGAGACTGGGAAACTGGGGCGCTAGCCTCGGTGGAGTCGTCGTTGGAATACCAGCCTGATTCAGTTTTGACCCTAACCTGCGACCCTAATCGGGCGTGGGGACAGTACCAGGTGGGCAGTTTGACTGGGGCGGTCGCCTCCTAAAAGGTAACGGAGGCGCCCAAAGGTTCCCTCAGGCTGAATGGAAACCAGCCGTAGAGTGCAAAGGCATAAGGGAGCTTGACTGCGAGACCAACAAGTCGAGCAGAGACGAAAGTCGGGCTTAATGATCCTACGGCTCCGAGTGGAAGGGCCGTGGCTTAACGGACAAAAGCTACCCCGGGGATAACAGGCTGGTGGTGCCCAAGAGTTCACATCGACGGCACCGCTCGGCACCTCGATGTCGGCTCGTCGCATCCTGGGGGTGAAGTAACTCCCAAGGGTTGGGCTGTTCGCCCATTAAAGCGGTACGCGAGCTGGGTTCAGACCGTCGTGAGACAGGTCGGTCTCTATCCGCTGTGGGCGTAGGGGATTTGAGGGGAGCTGCTCCTAGTACGAGAGGACCGGAGTGGACCAACCGCTGGTGTGCCAGTTGTCCCGCCAGGGGCATCGCTGGGTAGCTAAGTTGGGCAGAGATAACCGCTGAAAGCATCTAAGTGGGAAACTTGCCTCAAGATAAGATCCCCCGTTTCGAACTAAGTGCGCTGGAAGACTACCAGCTTGATAGGCGGCAGGTGTACGCATAGCAATGTGTTGAGCCGAGCCGTACTAATGCACGAGAGGCTTAGTTCACGTGAGAAGGCAGGACTTGATAACTTCTATTCCGCTCAGTTGGGCAGGTGCACCGGGGGTGCACGGGTCCTTGACAAGTGTAGAGTGAAGCTTTGGTGGTGACGATAGCGAGGGGGAAACACCCGGTCCCATCCCGAACCCGGCAGTTAAGCTCCTCAGCGCCGATGGTAGTTGGAGCGCAAGCTCCTGCGAGAGTAGGTCATTGCCAACAGAGCTTCTTCTTTATTAATCAGCCTTTCTTCTTTATTTATCCCACCCTCCTTTATCGGCAACGGCCTCCCCAAAACTGGGGGGGCCGTTGCTTTTTGGGCTGCTGTCTATTTGTAATATAATTATTGATGGACTTGTATCAATGAGGTGAACATGCGGCTTGCGGCGGTCGTCCTGGCAGCGGGCCAGGGCACGCGTATGAAATCGGCCACGCCGAAGGTGTTGCATCCCCTGGCCGGCCGGCCTCTCGTCGAATACGCAGTGGCGAGCGCCCTCGAAGTGACCGGCGCATCGCCGCTTCTTGTGATTGGACATGGCGCAGACCAGGTTCGGCAAACGCTGGGCGCACGGGCACACTACGCCTTGCAGGCCGAGCAGCTTGGCACGGGCCACGCAGTGCTCCAGGCTCGCCAGCAATTGGTGGGCCGCTCCGATGCGGTGCTTGTCTGGTATGCAGACATGCCGCTCATCACTGCCGACACACTGCGCAGACTGGTCGAGCAGCACTCGTCCAGTGGGGCGACGTTTACCATACTGACGGTGATCGCGGAGGACCCGCACGGCTTCGGTCGCGTCATCCGCAATGCCGAGGGGCGAGTGAGCGCAGTCATCGAAGAGGTTGACTGCACGCCTGAACAGTCGGCGATCCGTGAGTTGAACGCGGGCGTCTATTGCTTCGACGCAGCGTGGTTGTGGGATAATCTGGAGCGGCTGCCCATAAGCCGCAAGGGTGAGTACTACCTGACGGATGCGGTCGCGATGGCTGTGGCGCAGGGATGTCGCGTCGATGCGGTGATTTGCGAAGATCAGGATGAGTTGCTTGGCATCAACACGCGCGTGCATCTTGCGGAAGCGGAAGCCGCGCTGCGCAGGCGCATCAATCGCCGTTGGATGGAGGCCGGGGTGACCCTGGTCGATCCGGCCGCGACGACGATCGAACCCGATGTGACCATCGGCCAGGACACGGTGATCCTGCCCAACAGTATGTTGCGCGGCGCAACCACCGTTGGAGCCGGGTGTCAGATTGGGCCCAATAGCCTGATTGAGAACAGTGTAATTGGCGATCGCTGCACGGTTGTTATGTCGTACCTGCGAGGTGCGATCTTGGCTGAGGGCCGACAGATTGGTCCTTTCGCCTCTGTGCAGGGATGAGACACAGGAGTTGTCCTTTTGGACGGTGACAGTAGTATCAGTAATTGGTTTGTAAGCGGACTGCCCTGGTTTTTGCCGGCGGTCCTGAGCATCGTGTTCCTTGGGTTGGTTGCGGCGGCTGAGATGGCCTTCGCCTGCCTTAACAGAAATCAACTGCGTCAGTTGGCGGCCGAGCAAAAACGACGGGGCGAGATCGCGGAGTTGCTGCTCAGCCATCCCGCGCATTTGTTGTCGACGCTCATGGTGACCAGAGTTCTGGCCTCCACGGCGCTGATCGTCAGCGCGATGTTTCTGGCGCGCCTCTATGGCAACTATCGTTGGCTCGGCTGGTGGCTTTTCGGCGGCGTAGCCGTGCTGCTCTTGGTGCAGATCTTGAGCCGGGCCTGGGTGATCAACAAGGAAGAACGGACTGCGGTCGCGCTTGCGCCCCTGGTGCGTTTGCTGGCCTTGATCCTAAAGCCGGTGACATCTATCCTCTGGCGCATTGGCGGTGGTGCGGTTCCAAAGGGCGCCGCTCCTGAGAGCGTCTTTCTGAGCGAAGATGGGTTGCGTTTCCTCCTCCACGTCTCCGACGAAGAATCGGTCATCGAGCAAGAGGAAAAGGAGATGATCCAGTCCATCTTCGACTTCAGCGACAAATTGGTCCGTGAAGTGATGGTGCCGCGCATCGACGTGACAGGCGTGACGGTGGAGACCCCGATGCTTCAGGCGTTGGAGGTCATCCTCAAGGCCGGACACTCCCGCATCCCCGTTTATCGCGACTCCATCGATAATGTTCAGGGCATCCTTTACGCGAAAGACCTGCTCAAGTATCTGCGCGATGGCCGGACGGAAACACCGTTGGCCAGGATCGTGCGGCCCGCGTACTTCATACCGGAATCAAAGAAGGTGGACGAGCTTCTGCAGGAGTTGCAGCAGCGCAAGGTCCACATGGCCGTGGTGGTGGACGAGTATGGCGGCACCGCTGGTCTGGTGACCATCGAGGACCTGCTCGAAGAGATCGTCGGTGAGATTCAGGACGAATACGACTCGGAAGAGCCCACTGTTGAAGCGATCAACAGTCACGAGTATCTGTTTGATGCGCGCGTGTCTCTCGACGAGGTGAACAAGCTGTTGGACGTGGAGTTGCCGAGCGAGGGCGGCGACACCCTGGGCGGCTTCATCTACAGTCAGCTTGGCAAGGTGCCGGCGCTTGGCGACCGAATCGAGTTCGAGAATGTGACGATCGAAGTGCTATCAGTAGCCGGACGCCGCATCAAGCAGGTGCGGGCGACTGTGACGACCCCGGATGACGGCGCTCCCCCACCTCCGGCGGGCGAGCGCCAGGGCGTCAAGCCCATCGGCGAGAGCAGTGGCGCCGGTCTGCTGGCCTTTTTGAGTCTATTTTGATGCGTGAACTTTCTGGGAATGAGATGACACTGACGCTATCGGAAATCGACCGCCTCCTGGCCCGGGCGGCTGAGGCTGCTAAGGCTGCCTACGTGCCCTATTCTCACTTTGCCGTCGGCGCCGCGTTGCGTGCGGAGGACGGGCGGGTGTTTACGGGGTGTAATGTCGAGAACGCTTCGTATGGGCTGACGATCTGCGCAGAGCGGAATGCGGTGGCCCACGCAGTCGCGGAGGGCGCCCGGCGCTTCGATGTCATCGCGGTGGTGACAGGGAATGGCGTGACGCCATGCGGCGCGTGCCGCCAGGTGCTCGCCGAGTTTGGGCCGGAGATGACCGTCATCGTCGGCGACGCAGCCGGCAATCGATGCATCTATACCATGAATGAGCTTTTGCCTGACGCCTTCACCCCCGCGCATCTGGACGGTAGGGACGGCAACCACTAACCGAAGAACCTCGCAGGGCGGACTGCGCGGCGAAATAGCCGCACATCCCATGCACCCCGCCGCCGGGGGGCGTGGCTGACGAGCAGATGTAAACCCCCTCGACCGGCGTGGCGTAGGGATCGAGCCGGGCCACCGGCCGGGTGAATAACTGGCGTAGATCTTGAACGCCGCCGTTGATGTCGCCTCCCACATAGTTGGGGTTGTAGGCCTGCATCTCGGCGGCGTTGTGCGTGGCGCGGGCGAGGATTCGGTCCCGAAAGCCGGGCGCGAAACGTTCGATCTGGGCTTCGATGCGGCCGGTCATATCTTCGGTGGATCCATGGGGCACATGGCAGTAGGCCCAGGCCGTATGCTTGCCCGCGGGCGCGCGCGTGGGATCGAAGGGGGTTTGCTGGACGAAAATGACGTACGGCCGCTCGGGGTGCTCGCCGCGCCAGATGGCCGATTCGGAGGCCGCAATCTCATCCAGCGTGCCTCCCAAATGCACGGTGCCCGCACGTCGACAGGCGCCTGCCTGCCAGGGCGCTGGGCCGTCCAGCGCATAATCCACCTTGAACACGCCCGGCCCATAGCGGTAACCGGACAACTTGCGCCGGTAGGGGGCGGGTAGCTTGTCCCCGGCGATGGCCACCAACTGCCGGGGCGTCACGTCAAACAGCACCGCCCGGCTCCGCGGCACATCTTCCATCCCCCCAACCCACTTCCCGGTCGCGATCTCCCCGCCCAGCGAGCGCAGGCGGCATGCCAGCGCGTCCGCGAGACGCTGGGAACCTCCCTCGACCATCGGCCAGCCCCGCGCATGGCCGAGCAGCCCTAACATCAGCCCGAACGCGGCGGTGGCCGGCCACTCCAACGGCATGATCGCGTGCGCAGCCATCCCGGCGAAGACCGCACGGGCGCGCTCTCCGCGAAATAGCAGGCGGGCCAGTGCAGACGCGGGCAGCAGACCCCAGGCGCCGAAGCGGGCCATGGTTAGGGGATGGCGCGGCAGGCGCAGCGGGCCGAGCAGCTCAGCGAGGATGTTGCGCCAGTCCGCGGCCAGCGGCGCCATCAGCCCGTAATAGCGGCCTGCATCGGGACCGAGCTGCTCGGCGGTGGCCGCGACCGGGCGCTCGATGGTGACGGCCGTGCCGTCATCCAGCGGGTGCGCAATGGCGGCGGGTGGAAAGACCCACCGCACCTCCGCGTCCGAGAGCTGCAGGCCGCGAAAGAAGGGCGAGGAAACCCCCAGCGGGTGGATGGCGGAGCAACTGTCGTGGACGAAACCCGGCAAGGTCAGCCCGGCGGAGCGCATGCCGCCGCCGATTGTGTCCTTGCCCTCGATCAGCAGCACCCGCTGCCCGGCCCTGGCCAGCGTGATGCCGGCCGCCAGCCCGTTGGGGCCGGAGCCGACGATCACCGCGTCATAATCGGGAGTACGCATGTCAGGCCGGCCAGTTTTCGCCCCGCATGAGACTGCCGGCCCACCGGACCGGCGTGGCAAGGGTGTAGAGGGTGGTGCGCACGGCCGCATTATGCCAGACATTTCGCCATTGCGCCCATTGCACCCTGGGGTCGACAAGTTGGTTTTGTTGAGACACTTCGCCGGTGACACCGAAGTGGGCCGCCAGGTTCTTCAGCGTCCCATGCCAGAACCGGTCCTCGTTGGGACCTACCACGCGCAGCCGGCTACCCAGCTCCCAAATCGGGTCGCTGGCTCGAATCAAGGCCTGCATCTGAACGACCGGTCCATCTTCGCCCGGCTCCGCGCTGAAGGTATTCATACCGGCGAACATGTGGCCCTGGGGTGTCATGAACGAAAACGATTCGTCGTCCGAATAGATCACCAGGATGCCGGTCGAGATGATCGGGCCCCCGCCCGGCGCGGTCATACCGCCCGGCCCGGCAAGATTCAGCACGGCCACCTGACCGGCCGCGATGGGACCGTCGGCGCCGTAAAAACGGTTCCCGGCGGGCCAGAATTTCGCGAAATTGGCCTTCCAGACTTCGATGACTTCTTGTGGCGTCGCTCGCGACCCAGCCAAGGGGATGCGATACGTCTTCTGCCACATCTGACCGAAGCCGAGCAGCGGCCCCGACAACTGCCGGCCCTCCACGTTCAGGTTGACGGCCGATCCCGGAATTGCCGGCGCCGTAAGCCTGGTGACCGGCTGCGCCCAGTTGCCTGCCGAGCGTTCGTTGGTCGTTGTGCTCGCTTGTTTCTCATTCTGCCCCATCATGTTTTCCCCCGTCCTGGCCTGCCTCGGCCATCCTGCATGGTCACGCAGCCGCGACGGCGGCAGCTTCATCGGCATAGATGCCGATCGCCTTATCCAACTGCGTTAACTCGAAGATCTGCTTGTAGTGATCGGTCAGCCCGTAGGCCAGCAGCTTCTGGCTCAGCCTCTTCGCCCGGATAAGCATCGTGACCAGGAGGCCGATCCCGGAACTGTTCATATAGTCCAACCCGGTGAAGTTGAGCACGAGCGCCTTTGCGCCGCCATCGCAGGCCCGGCCGTACGCTTCCATCAGCGCAGCTTCGGCCTGGTTGGTGACTTCGCCCCGGATGTCCAGAATCGCTGTCCGCCCGTTTGGCTGGCGAACGTGAATGTCAATCTTACCTTGTGCCATCTCAATACCTCCTCAGGACTGCGGTACGGCCAGCGCGCTGGCCTCATCCGCATAGATGCTCATGAAATCGGCCAACCGGGTGATCTGAAAGATCTCCTGGTAATGCGGGCTCAACCCGTAGACCGACAGGCGGCGCCGCGCTTTACGCGCGCGGGCGAGGAGCCCGACGATCAGTGCGATGCCGGTGCTGTTGATGTAGTTCACGCCGGTGAAGTTCAGCACAATGCCCGGCGGGTTGGTCGATTCGGCCTCGGCGTACGCGCTGCTCAAGGCTTCATCAGCCCCTCCGTTGATGTCGCCCTTCAAATCGATGATGGCCGCGTCGCTCTCCTGTCGGATGCTGGCGCTAAAGTGCATGTCAGGCATTGGACCCTCCCTCGGCCGCGGCCAGGTTGACGATCAGTTCCACTGTGTGGTGTTGCTCATCCGCGCGGACGTTCATTTCGTCCACCATGTTTTGGATCAGGAACAGGCCCCAGCCGCGCGGCGACTGCAGCCCCTCCAACTTCGCCTCTAGATCCGGCAACTCGGCCTCAGGGATCGCGGCGCCGCCTCCGTGGTCGGTGACGTCCACCCGCAGCGAACGATCGCCCCTGAACACCGTGATCTGGGCTGGCGTGTCGCGCCGGTACTTGTTGCCGTGCTCCATCGCGTTCATGGTAGCCTCAGACACGGCGGTCTTGAGCCGGTCTGCCTGAGTGACAGGGAGATCAAAGCCGGCGATCACGTCCGCGACCCGGTCCATCGCCAGCCGCTCATTGCCCGGCTCGCTTGGGATCTCGAACCTTGCGACCTCACGCCAGCCTTCGCCGTCCTTCTTTGCTTCAGGGAGGGGGAGCCGTTCGAGCACGACAAAGGTCACGTCGTCCTCCTGTTCCCAGCCGGGACCCGTGAAGTCCGCCAGTGCGCCGCGCAGATGGTCGATCAGCTCCTGCCCGCTGCCGAGGCTGCACGCCATTTCACGCAGCCGGGGGAAGCCGAACATCTCGCCCTGTGGGTTGTGCGCCTCCACCAGGCCATCGCTGTAGACCAGGATGCTCTCGCCCGGTCCCAGCATCGCTTCGGTCTCGTCATAAGCCATGTCAGGCAGCAGGCCGAGCGGCATGCCGGTGGCCCGCAACTCGATCACCGCTTCGCGCGTGCACTTGGCAGGTAAGTTGTGCCCGGCATTGGCGAAGATCAGTCGCCCCGTGAGGGGATCCAACACGCCGTAGAGGCAAGTCACAAACATGTTCGAGGGGATATCGGGACAGAGCAGGTTGTTGACCCGCTCCAGCACCGCGGCCGGCGATGTGGGATATTGCTCGGCTGCCAGGCGCAGCATCGTGCGCGCGGTGGCCATCACCAGCGCGGCCGGCACACCCTTGTCGGTGACGTCTGCCTCCACGAAACCCAACTTGCCGCCGGGCAGCTCTATGAAATCGTAAAAATCGCCGCTGACCGCCAAGGCCGGCTGCCAGTGGGCTGCGATCTGCCAGCCGGGCAGTGCGGGCACGTCCTTCGGCAGCAACGTCTGCTGGATCACGCGCGCCACCCGGAGCTGCTGCTCCAGCCGCTCACGAGCCTGCGTCTCGACCTGCTGCTGCCGGACGAGTTGGGCCACCCGCACCGCGGGCGCAGCCTGGCTCGCGAGATCGGCCAACAGCTTGCGGTCATCCGCCGAGTACTCCTGTTCGCTCAGACGGGGACCGAGATTAACCAGCCCAACCAGCTCGCCCTGGCTTACCAGCGGCAGAACCACGACCGCGCCGTCCGCGCGCAGCCTGTCCAGTGCGGGCGAATCAAGCCGCAGCTTGCTCACCTCGACCGGTCCGGGCGCGCTCTGCAGATAGGCGAGCAGCGGGTCGTTCGGCGCGATGTCCAGGTCGAGTCGCGTGACGGCCGTCGCGGGCGCCTTTGGTTGGGCCGGCCGCTCATCGGCAGGCGCAGCGGTCTGCTCTTTGTCTTGCGTTCGCCGCTGCCAGAGCGACTTGATATTGACCATCGAACCTCCTCCCCAATCGGGGCATTACCCTGTAGAGACGTTGCATGCAACGTCTCTACAAACCTACATCCGTAGCATAGCGTCCCCGCGTCCGCCGGGCGTTACGGGAACCGTTACGGCCCCCAAAGACATTTGTTGTATGAATGTATCGGATACCTGGCCACCAGGTCTATCCGATCCCGATTGACTCACGACCCGTTTCGTTCAGCCACACGCTTACGTCTTCCGGCTGCATCGTCTCCCGCACGACGCGCGCCAGCTCGCCGGTCAGCGCGTCCAGGTCTGTCTCGTCGCGTGCAACCGTCGCGAACCAGGCGAGCACTTGCTGCGCGTCGTACTTGCGGCGGAAGAAGCGCCGGTCGACGAAATCCTGCACGCGGCGCCGCAGCGGGCTGAACAGCGCCGCGATCGCCAGGGTCGACGCAACGATGGCGACGGGCGACTGCGCTCCTGTTGCGCCTCTGAAAAGCTGCTGCAGCACCAGCACGCTGCCGTAGAATGCCAACGCGAGGAGGGACGTGACAACTGCGTAAACCAGCGTGCGCCGGATGATGACATCGATGTCGAACAAGCGATAGCGCGTGATCGCGACAGCCAGGCAGACGGGCAGCAGGATCAAGAGCCAAAGCATGTCCGCTCCAGCGCCTGACAGCGTTCCCCGCTGGACGACGATCACCAGCATCAGCATGAAGGGTCCGCCCAACCCCAGGCCCATGCCGAGCGTCATCCAGCGCAGTTGCGCGCGGGCGATCGGATCGCGCAGTGTCAGCCAGTTGTGAATTAGCGTCCCAAAAATCGACGCGACTGTCAGGGCGATATACAGGCCGAAGCAAACGAATGCCATTGACGTCCACAGCGGACTGGCCGTGGTGAGCTCCAGATGGCCGAGAACCAGGGTCGTCAGGATCGCGAAACTGTATAGAACAGCGGGCAACAGGCGCGGGAAGCGCCGGAGCGGCGCCTTGACCACCGGGAAAGCGAGCGGCAACTGGATTAACGAGGCGAAGAAGAACCAGAACCATGAATAGCCAAAAACGTTGGTAGCAAGCTGGGCCAAAAATGGAAAGGTCGACTGATAGAGTGATGAGACCGTGAAACCTAGCCACGAGACCGCGAAGTAGTAGGAGAAGATCAGAAACAGGTAGCGGGCGCCCAGGTTTCCCGGCCGCACGAAGAAGGCATACCCAGCTACCAGCACGATGACCAGCGAGACGATTAGTTCTCGGGGTTCCTCCCTCAGAGAATCGAGGATGTTGACCAGCGGCGTGGTGGCGCGAAGTTGAATCAGCGGAACAAGGAGTTCCATGGTCTGCCCGTCCCGCTCGACCGTGTAGCGCACGGTTCGCCCGACGCGCAGATCGGGTGGAAACGGCGGCGCACCCTCCGGGATCAGACCTTGACCCTCGATGGCCACCACCCGGTCGCCGGGTTGGAGCACCGATGGCCGGCCCGTCAGGTTCGCTTCGGCGACAAAGGCCCCGAAACGGCCATCGGCCGAGCCATAGCGCCAGCCGTCTTGCGGGAACTGGTACACGTAGAGGCCGAACGCAATGAAGACCACGAGCCAGCCAACCGATACGGCGAGTGTCAGCCAGGCGCCGGCATCGAAACGGCGTTCATCTCTCATCAGTTCACGCCCTTGACCTGGTCCAGGACCGCGGCTTCCTCGCGCTCGCGCCGTTCCCACTCGGCCGGCGGCCGGCCCAACGACCGCCACTCGGGCGCCAGCGGCATCACCCCCAGTTGATCCACGATGCGCCGCGCGGCCAGGCCCAGGATCGCGTTATACGTGGGGTAGGCGATCTGCAGCTCGGCGAGTTGTTCCGCCCACATGTCGGCGGCCATCCCTGCCGCGACGATGTGGACGATCTCGAGCGCCTGGTCACCCACCACATGGGCGGCGATCAGCCGGTGCGTCTCCCGCGAGACGATCAGCTTGCAGAAGCCTTCGGTGCGGCCGTCGATCACCGCGCGATCCATGTCGGCGTACGGGACGGTGGAGATCGCGCAGTCCAGCTGCTTGCGTGCTTCCTCCTCGGACGGGCCCACGCTGGCATACTCGGGTTCGGTGAAGCCGCCGTGCGGGACGATTCGGGCGGAGGCGTCCTGCCGTTGACCCGCGCCCAACACGGCATTCTCCGCCGCGAGGCGGGCCTCCGCGCCTGCGGTCTGCACCAGCATGATGCGGCCCGTGATGTCGCCCGCTGCGAAGATGTGCGGCGCGGAGGTGCGCATAGTCTCGTCCGTCTGTACGTACCGGCCGTCCGTCTGCACCCCCGCAGCGACGAGGTTGAGTGATGCCACGTTGCCGAGCCAGCCGGTCGACATGATGACGGCCCCGG
Source organism: uncultured Chloroflexia bacterium (assembly GCA_963774265.1). Taxonomy (GTDB): domain Bacteria; phylum Chloroflexota; class Anaerolineae; order CG2-30-64-16; family CG2-30-64-16; genus JALOOB01. The sequence continues at coordinate 189,899 of CAVZDU010000005.1, forward strand.
CACGCACAACGCGTCCTTCTCCATTGTTGGTGTAGTTTAGCGCCAGTCCATCTGCGGCGCGCTCGATCGATTGGATGCCGCTGATACCTGTGACCACGGTCATGCCGCGCCGGGTGAAAGCCGCTGTGATGGCCGCGGAGATGGAGTCGTCTTCGGCGCGCAAGATGCGCGGCGCGACTTCCAGCAAAGTGACCTGTGCGCCGAAGGCATCGAAGATGCTCGCCAGCTGGCACCCGGTCGCCGCGCCCCCGACCACGGCGATCGAGCGGGGCAGCCGGTCCAGGCGCCAGATGTCGCTGTGGGTCAGGCTGAGTTCCTCGCCGGGAAAATCCAGCCGGCGGGCGCGGCCACCGGCGCACAGGATGAAACGTCGCGCCTGGACTCGCTGGCCGCTCTCGCCCAGTTCGATTGTGTGCGGGTCCACGAAGCGGGCTGCACCGGCCGGTGCAAAGACCTGGACGCCGGATGCCTCAAGGTGTGCGGCAAGCTGCTTCTTCTCGTGCACCTCGTACACGATCTCTTGCGTGCGGGCGAGGAGGCGCTGGAAGTCGAGCTCGGGGTCGGGCAGCGTGATGCCGTACGCGGCGTACTGCCGCGCGTTGCTCATCAGCCGCGCCGCGTGCGCGAGCACGCGCGTGGGCACGCACCCATCGTTGGTGCAGGTTCCGCCCAACTGCCCCGCCTCGACCAACGCCACGGACGCGCCCAGCTCGCGCGCCCGCAACGCCGCGGTGACGCCCGCAGGCCCGCCCCCAATCACGCAAATGTCGACCATCTCGCTCATCTCCACATCAATCTGCCCCTACGATAGCCTGCTCGCGTCCGCAAATCGTTACGAAGTCGGCCCGAATCACGTGCGCTTTCCGTCCGCCGGCCGCAGCCACACATCGGTTTTTGCCGGCTGGATTGTCTCTTGAACCGCGTGCTCCAGTGCGCCCGATAGGGCGTCCAGGTCGGTTTCCTCGCGGGCGACCTTTGCGAACTGCGCCAACACCCGCTGCGCGTCATACTTGCGGCGGTAGAAGCGCCGGTCGACGAAGTCCTGCACGCGCCGCCGCAGCGGGCTGAAGAGTGCGGCGATGGCAAGGGTGGAGAGGACGATGGCCACGGCCGACGTCTCGCCGGTCGCGCTGCGGAAGACTTGCTGAAGCAAGACGACGACGCCGAAATAGACCAGCGCCAGGAAAGCGGACAGCGCCGCATAAACCAGGGTCTTGCGGATGATCAGATCGATGTCGAACAGCCGGTAGCGCAGAATGGCGATGCCAATCGCTACGGGGATGAGCAAAATGGCCAGCGCAAACAGCAGATTCACGACATAGCCAACCAGGCCATTATTCAGCCCCTCGAGAGGCAAACCGGGCACATACACCGCGGCGAACAGGCCGCAGGCGTAAAGCAGCCACTTGATCTGCTGTCGCTCAACAGCAGCTGCCCGGCGATATCGGACGAACAGCGCAGCTACGCTGCCCAACGTCAACACACCGAGGCCAATGGACCAGGGCACCATGAATAGATTGCTCTCGAGCGGCCCCGAAGGAATGAAGCCGATCGGATTAGCGAAACGCAATTCGCTTTTTGTCGGGTGCTGCATCACGTCTACGAACAGCGTCAGGAACGTGAAAACCACACACATCGTGAGGGCGAGATAGATGACCCAGCGCCAACGCGGTGAAGGGGGCCTGCCCGTCGGAAAGAGCAGCGGGACGAGAAGGATCGAAAAGATGACCGGCAGCCACGACCAGCCAGAGAACCAGAGCGCCATGATCTGGGGAGGGCCGGGCGACGTCGCTTCCGAGATTTGGGATAGGGATCTATCGGCGAACCACGCCAGCACGGAAGTGACGGCGGGAATCATCAACAACGAACCGAGCGAATTGCGCGGCTGGTTGGAGACGAGCAGGGCAGCCAGAATCGCAAACTCAATCGGTAGCAGTTTCCACAGCAGGTCACCGGCCTGTTTGATGAGGTTATCCCCCGTGTTTCCCTGGATGGTCCCTTGGACCAGATCGCTGCCGACGGTGAAAAGTGTGGCGATGACGATGATCGCGGACAGCATCCAGGCCAGGATCGAGCGGGTTCTCGGATTCACGATTGCGTCCTTCGTTTGTCCGCTTAAGTGTTTCGAAGCCATACATCCACCCTGCCGGGCTGCACGGTCTCCTGCACGACGCGCGCCAGCTCGCCCGTTATGACATCCAGATCGGTCTCGTCGCGCGGGTCACGGCGAAGCCGGCCAACACCTGCTGCGCGTCGTACTTGCGGCGATAGAAGCGGCGATCGACGAAGTCCTGCACCCGGCGGCGCAGGGGGCTAAACAGCGCCGCGATCGTCAGGGTCGAAGCAACGATCGCGACCGGCGACTGCTGCCCACTGATCCCTGTGAAGAGGTTCTGCAGCAGGACCACGCTGCCGTAGAAGACGAACGCGACATACAGGCGGAACCAATCGCTGGCGCGACGCCAGACGAGCAGGAACAGGATCGCCGACGCCAAGCCGAAGCCGAGGATGTCACGCACCAGTTGCAGCCAGCCCACCGTATCCGCCGGCCAGCCCAGTTGCGCCAGCCCTGCCTGCGTCTGCTCGAACGTCCAACTATCATTCGGCGCGAACTCGCTGAGATGTCCCGGCAGGTACGCTGGGAAGCGGATCGTGCCGACGATCGTGACCGCGATCATCGCCAGGAAGATCCCCATCACTGCCCACCGCGCGGCGGGCAACGCGAAACGCGTCATTGTGGCACGCTCTTCTTGTGCGTCATTATCGGCTCATGCCTCACTCATACCTCCGTGCGCAATCCAGACACCCACCGTGCAGAACCTGGCTGCGTCACGGCAGCGTCTTCAGGTACGCCTGGACCGCGCGCAGGTCATCGTCGCTCATGGTCTTGCCGATGTTCTTCCACGGCATCCCTTCGCCCATCGGGCTCCCGTCGATCCGGCGTCCCTCGCGGAAGACGGCCAGGAACTGGGCCTCGCTCATGCCGGCGGCGAACGGCTTCAGAGGAGGCCCGGGCGGCACGAAGGAGTTGGGCGGCACGCCGTCCAGTTTGACGCCATGGCAGTCGGCGCAACCGCCGATGGACGACCAGGTATTCGCCGTACGCCGCCGTGGGACCGGCCGGCGGCGCGGCCACCGAGCCCACGGGCGCCTGGGCGCTGGTGGGGAACAGGCCCGCGCCCAGGAAGAGCGCGGCCAGGACGTTGAGGTTGCGCGCCGGCTGCGGGTTCTCCACCGCGGGCTGCGAGCGCAGGTACGCCACCAGCGCCTGCACATCGGCGTCGCTCAGGTTGCGATAGGCCTGCGACGGCATGACGACCAGCGCCCGGCCGTCTTGGTCGATCCCCTCGCGGATCGCGCGCACGATCTCGCCGTCCGTCCACCCCGGCAGCGGCCCGCCGGGCGTCAGGTTGGGTGCGTACATGACGCCAAGAGGCGGCCCGCCCGCGATGAAGTTTTCGATGCCGCCGCTGAGCGGCAGCTCCTGCGCCGGCGCAGTGGCAGTCGGCGCAGCCCCAGGCCAGCTGTGCGCCGCGCGACGATCTGCTCGGGCGTGCCCGCGACCTGGAGCTCGGCGACCGGGTTTGCGTGGCGCCCTTCCAGCTTGACGAGACCGATCACGGCCACAACAGCCGCGGCCGCACAGACCAGGGTCAGCAGCCCGGCCAGGATAAGCCCAGGCGCCTTGACCCAAATGCGTCGCGCGGCCAGCGCCCGGCTGAAGAGCCAGGCGAACAACACGGCGAGCAGGACGATCACCAACAGACTGATGATGTTGCCGAACATCAGAACCTCCTCACAGACTGAATCTCATCGCTCAATGTATCGTCATCATGGCCTGCCGGTGTCCGCGAATCGTTACGGCAACCGTTGCCGCGCCGCGATTCGTTGCATTCTTCCGGCTCGGGCATCGAGCGCAATGGTGTGCCCGTCATTCGTGTGCAATCCAGACACTCACCGTCTTCGGCTGCACCGTTTCTTGCATGGTGCTCAACAGCGCATTTGTCAGGGTGGCGAGGTCGGTCTCATCGCGCGCGACCTCCGCAAAGCCGGCCAATACCCGCTGCGCGTCGTACTTGCGGCGGAAGAAGCGACGGTCGACGAAGTCCTGCACGCGGCGACGGAGCGGGCTGAATAATGCGGCGATGGCCAGCGTCGAGGCCACGATCGCGACCGGCGATTGCTGGCCGCTGATGCCTGTAAAGAGCGACTGCAGTATGACAACGCTGCCGTAGAAGACGAGCGCAAGCAAGGCAGTCACTACGGCATAGACTAGTGTGCGGCGGATGATGACATCAATGTCCCAGAGCCGGTAGCGCAGAATGGCAAATGCAAGTGACAACGGCAGGAAGGCCATCGCAATCAGGCCGAACTCCGTCCCAAATCCGGTGGAGCTGCCAACCTGGTCGTTGATGGCGCTCAGCCCAAAGAACAGCGCGAATCCGTAGACAAACCATTTGGTTTGGAGGCGTTCCTGGGACGTGGACACGCGCGCGTAGCGGTAGATCTGGCAGCCCAGAATGAACGGGAAGACGACGAAGATCACGCCTTGGAGAACGCGGAGCCCCTCCTCCCAAAGGGGAACTGCGGGGGCGATGCCGGGAAGTGCGACGGCCAGTGGGGCCAACAACTGGCCGGCGAAGTGCATCACCGCATAGATTGCCAGAGGCCAGCGAGCCCAGCGCGGCACGGCCCGACCGTTCGGGAACAGGAAGAAAAAGAGCACGAACAAGGGCCACGAGATTGCACGGATTTCGATCCAGAAGGGCGGCACCAGCCGCGCCACCTGCATGGGCTCGTACAGGGGAAACGCCGCCAGGAAGAGCATGACGTGGGCCGTCAGCCAGGTGAACCAGTGGGCGTGCGCCCGCCATAGCACGATCGCGCCCACCAGCGTGAATGTCAGGGCGAAGAAGAGCGCGACGGCGGAAGCATAAACGGCGTATGTGGAGGGTGACATGCCGCGCGCGGGCCGCGGCGCCCAGGATTGTCTCGTTGCTGACACCGCTGTTGACCCCTACCTGGTAGGGGATGACGGTCAGTGTTCCGGCGCGCCGAACGTAGCCGGGGATGCTCGCCAACCCGAGCGCAAGGCCCAAAAGGTCCGTGACGATCAGGAACGCGGAGGCGGCACGGAGCCACCAGTTCACATCGCGCCGGCCGTCGTGCCTTGTATGCATGCTAGTTCGTTTCTCCTCCCCTGTCCGGATCATCACGCCGATCTGAATAATTATTGTACTGATATTGTGAACATGATACGGTGAGCCTCACTGCTATCCGGCCCCCTTGTGTGTTACCGCCGCGCCATCAACCATCCCAGCGTGGCGCCGTAGATCAAGTGGGCGGCCGTCCAGCCCCAATCCGGCAGGGCGGCCAGCCCCGCGCCGAGCTCGCTCGCCATGAGGCCGCGCGAAATGAGGAGGAGGATGATCCCGTACACCAGCCCGGCCAGAACCAGCCGGCTTCCCAGGCGGCGCGCGACCGGCGCAATGAGGAGGCCGAAGATGGCACCGTAAACGCCCGCGCTGGCAAGATGCGCCAGTGTGCCGGCGAGGGCAGAACCCGTAAACGTGGGATCGAAGCGCGCCAGGACGAAGTCGGCCTTGAGCCCCGCAAACAGCCCGGCGACGATCAGCACGATCGCCATCATGACGCCCCCAACCACCCCGCGCAGCAAGCCATCCACGGCAGCGTCTGCTACGCCGGATGGCGACTTGGTCAAGGTTCTTTCGTTTGTCATCACTTTACCCTCCCGGCCTTGTAAGTTACAATCAATATCGTCTGTGAGCGTACAGGCCGGGCGTCCGAGGTTCGTTACGGCGAGCGTTACGGCGAGCGCTACGATGGAGAAAATCAGGCCGTGTCCAAGCTTTGCCTCTATCTATTCGGTGCACCCCGCCTGGAAAAGGATGGCGCGGCGGTGACCACCGACACCCGCAAGGCGATCGCGCTGCTGGCCTACCTGGCCGTGACCGGCCGGCCGCACACGCGCGACGCGCTCGCGACCTTGCTTTGGGGTGATTCGGATCAGCAGCACGCGCGCGGCGCGCTGCGCCGGACGCTCTCTGTGCTGCGTTCGGCCGTGGGTGAAGGCGTGCTGAACGCGGCGGACGATACCATCGGCCTTGGTCCCGGGCTATGGTGCGATGTGACCGCGTTCAGGGCCGAGCTTGGCAAGGCGGGTCAGTCATCCGGTGGCGCTGCATCGCAGTTGCCGGCGCTTGTTGCGGCGGTCACCCACAATACCGGCCCTTTCATGGCCGGCTTCAGCCTACGCGACAGCCCCGATTTCGAAGAGTGGCAGTTCCTGGAGGGTGAGGCGCTGGACAGGGAGCTGGCTGCGGCCCTCGACCGGCTGGCCCGCGATCTGGCGGACCAGGGCGACACCCCGGCCGCACTCGCGCACGCGCGGCGCCTGCTATCGCTCGATCCGCTTAACGAGGAGGCGCACCGGCTGCTGATGCAGCTCTACGCGATCAGTGGGGCCCAGGGCTCGGCGCTGCGCCAGTATCGCGAGTGCGTTCGCGTGCTGGACCAGGAACTGGGGGTGACGCCACTGGCCGAAACGGCCGAGTTGTACCAAGCCATCCGGGAGAAGGCACTGGTCCGGCCTGCCCCGCGCGCCGCCACTGCTTCCGTCGCGGAGCGCCTGGCGGAAGCAGCGGCAGCGGGCCCGGTCTCTCCGCGGGCCGGCAGACCCTGGTCGCTGGTGGGCCGCGCGCGGGAATGGACGACGTTGACGCGCGCCTATGGCCGCGATGCTCAGGGCGGTTATTGCCTGGCGCTCGAGGGCGAGGCCGGCATCGGCAAGACCCGGTTGGCGGAGGATTTTCTGGCGCATGCGCGTTCCCGGGGCGCTGCGGTGGTCGGGGCCCGGTGCTACGAGGGCGAATCCGGCGTGGCGTACGGGGCGATCACCGGGGCGCTGCGGGCCTTGATCGGAGAATCCGGGTGTCAAGAGCGGCTGGCTCAAATGCCTGCTTTTGCGCTGAGCGAGGCAGCCCGCCTTCTGCCGGAGCTGGCGGCCCGGGCGCCCGCGGCGGCGCCCCTTGGTCAGGATCCCGGCGCGGCCGCCCGTTTCCTGGAGGGGTTGCGCCAGTTTCTGACCGGGCTGTGCACCGGGACCGCCCCTACGGTGCTTTTCTTTGATGATCTCCACTGGGCCGACGCCGCTTCGCTCGATTTCCTGGTCTATCTCGTCCGCCGCCTTGTGGGGCAGCCGCTTTTCGTCCTGCTCTCCTGGCGGCCGGACGGTTCGCCCCAGGTCGAGCAGCTCCGGGCATTGCTGGTCGATGCGATGCGGGCTGGGCGTGGCGGTCTGCTCGCTCTGCGCCGCCTGAGCCTGGCCGATGTGCTGGAGCTTGCCTCTGCTGTGGGCGGCGAGGGGCGGTCGCTGCCCGATGGCCTGGCCGGCCGCGTCTACCACGAGAGCGAAGGCGTGCCTCTGTTTGTTGTGGCCTACCTGGAGGCCGCCTATCTGGAGGCGGCGCGAGAGGGCGCCATTCCCGGCGCGCCGGACCCGCCCCGCGAGGTCCGCGACCTGCCCCGCGGGGTACGCGATCTGCTGGCCGCGCGGCTGCGCGGCCTGGGCGAGACCGAGCGCCAGCTTCTCCAGGCCGCGGCGGTCCTGGGCCGCTCGTTTGACGTGGATGTGCTCCAGGCGATATCAGGCCGTACGGCCGAGGAAACCTTGGGCAGCCTGGACCGTCTGGCGGCCCGCGGGCTGATCCATGAGCTTGCCGGGACGGGGCCGGTCCTCCTCTACGATTTTGACCACGAGAAGCTGCGCTCGCTCATCTACGAGGAGACCAGCCTGGCGCGGCGGCGGCTGCTCCACGAGAGGGCCGGCCGCGGCCTGGTTGCGGCAGGCAGCCGGCGCCGTGCGGCCGAAGCCTTTGCTGCCCAGGCCGCCCATCACTTCGAGGAGGCCGGGCTGGCTGAAGAGGCTGCAGCGCAGCATCTGGTCGCCGCGCGGCACGCGGCGCAGATCTTCGCCAATGTCGATGCCCTGGCCCATTACCGGTCCGCGTTGGGCCTCGGGCATGCGGACGTAGCGCTCATTCACGAGGCCATCGGCGATCTAGTGACGCTGGGCGGCGACTACGGGGTCGCGTTGGCGTCATACGAGGCCGCGGCCGCGGCCTTGCCCCCCGGCTCGAGCCATGCGCCCGCGATCGAGCACAAGCTGGCCAACCTGCACGCCCGGCTGGGGAACTGGGAGGCTGCGGAGAGCTACTTCGTGGCTGCCGATGGGGCGCTCATGGGCGACTGCGATGGCGACAGGGCGAGCCTGTATGCGGATTGGAGCCTGGCCTGTCATCAACAGGGCGCTGTGGATCGGGCTGCGGCGTTGGCCGGCAGAGCGCTGGATTGCGCGGAGCGGACGGGCGACCGCCGCGCGCTGGCCCAGGCGCACAATATCGCGGGGGTGCTGGGCCGCGCCCGCGGCGATTTTCGTGCAGCCATCGCGAGCCTGGAGCGGAGCTGCGAACTCGCTGAAGCCTTGGGTGATCCAGGCGTGCGCGCGGCCGCACTCAACAACCTGGCGCTTGCGCTGGGCGCGGCCGGCGATTTCTCCCGCGCGGCCCCGCTGCTGCAGGAGGCGCTGGCCGCCTGCAGCAGGCAGGGTGATCGCCATCGCGAGGCCGCCCTGCGCAACAACCTGGCGGACCTGCTCCATGCAGCCGGTCGGGAGGAGGAGGCCATGGCCGAACTGAAGGCCGCGGTGGCGCTCTTCGCAGAGGTGGGGATGCAGGCGGGGGAGGCGCGGCCGGAGATCTGGAAGCTCACCGAGTGGTGACCGATGATGCTTGCAAGTATTGCACAAACATAGTACAGTTGAGACATGCACCGGAGGGTGAGCGCGCAAGAACCGGACTCGAACTCACTGGTCGTCCCTGCTGTCGCGTTTCGGGAGAGCTGGATCGATCGGCTCACTTCACGCGTTGAACGCCTGCCCCTACCCCCGCCGCTTCTGTACGCGATTCTGGCCGTTGTCTCGGTGCTGCTTTTCGTGGTCAACGACTGGCTGAACACAGGGCTGCTGGTCGGAGCGCTGAAGCCATTCCATCTCGTACTGGCTCTCGAGCCGGTCTATACGGTCGCCCTGATCCATCTGTTGAATCACCGCGCGGGGCGTGCGCTCGACCGGATGGAAGCCTTGCTCGTCGATAAGCCGGCCGATAGCGCGCTGGTCCACCGGCAATTGACGTCGCTTCCGGCCATGCCCACCCTGGTGGTCGGATTGTGTGGTCTCGTTGTGGGCATCGGCGCGGCGATCCTTGAGCGGTTTGGGTTGCCTGCCGTGTTCGACGCTTTTATCTGGCCAGGGTCCGGGCGCTTCTTCCTCGAAGCCTGGCTAATCCTGACCTGGGTCCTTTTCGGCGTGCTGTTCTACCACACTTTCCACCAACTGCGTCTCATCAATCACATTTACACACAGCACACGCGTATCGACCTGGACCACTACCAGCCGCTATTCCATTTTTCGACCGTCAGCGCGCTAACTGCGATCGGGCTGCTGCTGATCCCTTATGGCTGGTACGTCACGGTGCCTGACCTGGTGAGCGATCCGGCGGGCGTGCTCTTCGGCGCGCTCTTCCCGATTTTCGCGTTGATTTCGTTTCTCTGGCCGCTGGTGGGTGTGCATGGCTTACTCGTGGAGGCGAAGGAACGTGCGTTGTGGGAGAACGCCCGTATGCTCAAGGAGGGTCGCGCGGACTTGTACCATCGGGTTGAGAGCCAACAGTTCGTGGGCGCGAGCGAGGTCCACGATGCACTGGCCGCGGTGCGCGCGGAGCGTGAGGCGCTGGTGCGCGTGCCCACCTGGCCGTGGCAGCCCGGCACCTTCCGCGGTGTAGTAGCGGCGCTGCTGCTGCCACTGGCGGTGTGGCTTCTGCAGTGGGCTCTTCAGAAGGTGCTCGGGCTGTAGAAGGGGTTTGCTCCGCAGATCTCAAAAGGGCGCGGAGAGCACCAGGCGAGCGATTTCTATTCTTGCGCGCGGCCGATTTCCCCCTCGATCACCACGCGATAGGTCCGCAGCGGCTCGCTCGCCGGCCCGTTGAGCACACTGCCGTCCCGGACATCGAAGGCGGACGCGTGCCAGGGACAGATCACGGCGCAACCGTCGATGTCCCCCTCGCTCAACGGCCCTTCCGCGTGGGTGCATTCATCCTGAGTGGCGTAATACGTTCCGTCGATGTTGTAGACGGCCACCGCGCGTCCACCGACCGTGACCCGGCGTGAATGCCCGGGCTTCAAGTCTGCGACACGGAACTGGTCTGGTCCCAATGTCTCCGGGGCGGGTGCGGCTGCTGCGAACAGGTTCGCGAGCGAGACTTCGGGCTCGTCAGCCGTGAAAATGGGGAGGTCGACATAAACTTGATCATTCTCAACGGTGACCCGATACATCGGGAGTGCAGTCGTATGGTCCAGCAGGAGCTGGCCGGTGAGCAGGTTGTACTGGTAGCCATGCCAGGGACAGGTGAGCGTGGTTCCTTCCAGCGCTCCGGTGCAGACAGGGCCGCCGCGGTGGAGGCAGCTGTTGCTCAGCGCAACCCATCCCTCCTTGACGTGAAAAACGCCGATGGAATGACCATCGACCTCGATAATCTTGCGCTCGCCTTCCGCAGTACCGGTGACCGGGCCAACCAGCACCCGCCGGTAGCTCGACGGTTTTATCAGGCCGCTGGCGCGCTCAAAGGAGTCCTCGGCGAGCTCGTGCAAAGGTTCCTCCTTCACTTCCTGCTTTGGCTCGTACGTCTCGGGCTCCTTGCCTTCACCGTAGACGCGCGATAGCTGCTCGGTCAGGACGGCGAGCAAGGCGCTCCACGCGGCGCAGCCCGCGCGCCTCCAGCTCCTCGTTGACGCCATTCAGTGCATTTGCGAGCACGGCCGCGATGCGCTGTTGGACGAAGCCCACCATCCCGATCACGTAGCGTTCGGAGATGTAAACGCGTGGATCCGCGCCCTGAGAAGTGTGCGCCCGTCCTACGTAATCCACGAACCGCGCGTAGTCATCATCGAACACACCGGTCAACGTTCGACGCCAGAAACTGGCCTGGTGCTGCATGCGCAGCTCGAGGTAGTCCTGGTCGACCGTGCCGTCCTTCTTCAGGAAGTGCTTGCGGGTGGCGGGAAAGCGCAGCAGTTGCGCGTAAAATTCGCCGATGATGGCCGGGAGGTGCGGTTCGATGAAAGGCCGGGTATCGCGTATGGTCTGCGCATCCGCGGGGGTGAAGCCGATGAAGTCAGCCATGAACTGGAAGTAGCGCGGCGCGTCTGCCGCTCCGCGTTTGAAACGCTCCTGGGTCGAAAGTTCACTCATGGTTGCCTCCTTGATCTGTCCTTGAATTATTGTAGTGTATCTAACCACAAAGATCCAAAGAGCGCAAGGAGCACGAAGAAGCGGTCGGAGTCACGGCCGATGCGCAATCACCCCAGGGATTGGTCGAAGAATGCAATCACACGCTGCTCGTACTCGTCGGGATAGCGAGTGAATGCGCCAGTGTGCGGGGCATCGGGGGGATCCACAAGGTTGCGCGTGCCCCGACCGTTGCAGCGAATAGCTCATTGAATTTTACTTCCAGACCATTAGCGCCGCCCGCAATCAACAGGAATTTGGCGGAGTTCGCTTCGACCATAGATGCTAACAATGGCTTGGGTGGTTTTTCGACGCTGAGAAATTGCACGGTCGCATACATCACCCGGGCAGTGAAATTTCGGTAGAGAGATCGCTCTGAAGGCAGGGCAAGCAACTCCTCAGTACAACGTCTCGTTGCGCCGTCAGCGGCTACGGCCAGAAGGGACGGGTACTCGGACACCGCACCGAGCAGGACTTCTGCACCCATCGAAAGACCGAGTGCGCCGATTCGATTAACCTCCTCGCGCTGCTGCAAATACTGAATCGCGGCGCCGACATCAGATGTGCCTTGCCAGCCCAAACGGTTTGTCGCGCCACTGCTCATTCCATGTCCTCGGAGGTCCAGCGCGAGAACACCGAATCCGTGACTGATCAACATTTCTGCATAGAGACGCATTTGTTCGCGTGAACCCCCTGCGCCATGAAGCAAGATGAGTGCTGCCCCATTCGTGGAAGGCGCGTACCATCCGGCCAGCGACACATTGTCGTCCGTCAGCAGTTCGATGGCCTCGAATTCTTCTTGCCCCTTGCTTCGGCTTTTCCCAGGTTCTCTTCTACCCTGAACTTCACAATCTCGCCGATCAGGTCGAAAGGAATCGGCTGATCCAGAGGAAACCTCACCGAACCCTTCCCGCCCTTGTAGGCAGACAGCTGCTTCTGGAATTCCTCAGTTCCTGTTGGCGTGGGATAGAACCCGATGTGGTTCTTGAACGCGGCGAAATGCACCAGGTTTCCGTGCAGTCTGAAGGTCGGCATCTGATAGCTGATAGCTTCTTCCGCCCTGGGCGCCGCTTCTCTGATCGTCAGCCTGATTCTTTCCAGGATCTCCCGGATATCAGGCGGAAAGCCGGCGATATATTCATCTATACTTTTGGGCGTTGATTGATCGGTTTTCATGCGTTCCCCTGGGCAAATCCTGGGCTGCCGCCCAATGACTGCCTGTCAACTACTTTTATTGGCAGGCCACATACTGCACACCGGCAATATGTCCGAAGTGCTCATCTTGCGTCCAGAGCGTTGCGTCGTGCGCGTTGGCCGTCGCCAGGATGATGCTGTCGGCCATCGGGATCCGGTGCTGCAGCGAGACCCTGGCGGCAGCCAGAGCAAGCTGCACATCAAGATCCACGATCCGTCCCCGCATCATCACGGCAGCAGCCAGAAAGCCCTCACTCTCGCTGCGCTGCTGAAGGATGCGTTTGAATACTTCGTAAACGCTGATCGCAGGCACGACCAGGTCGGCCGCGACTTCAATCGCCGGTGCAAAGAAATCCGCATTGGGTCCATCGGCAAAGTACTCGAGCCAGCCGGATGAATCGACGACGTTCATAGCCGGTCCAGCTCCCGCTCGATAGTCGTATCGATGCCTTTGAGGAAGCCGCGCATCTCGCTCGTTGGCCGGATAAGGATCAGCTCGATCCGGTCTTCATACTGGATCACCTGCATTCTTTGTCCGGGGCGAATGCGAAGCGCCTCGCGCACTGCGCGTGGGATCACAACTTGAAACTTCGGGGAAACCAGAACTGCCTCCATACTTCCTCCCGATCGATAGGATTTTCGTCTTACGTAGCACGATTCTATCATACTTAGAACAAGATTGTACAGAGTTAACAAGTGTACACTCCTGACTTCTCCACTTTTCTTCAAAGCCCCCCCGGAATCCATTGACACGTGCGTTCTTTTTCTCTATGATGTAGCAGAACAAAGTGCCCGGCGCCTCGACATCGACCTGAAGTCCGTCAGTCCGTCACGCGTTTCGGGGGGGATAGCAGATAGAAATATTTCCCTTGAAGACCGCCAAGGGGGGCCGCGCGCGGTGTTAAATTTAATACGCAGCCATGCCATCCTGCACTAGGCGACGCGCGAGCGCAACGAGCACGGCAGCATCATCGCGACTCCGGACGACGACGCGGCCGTCTATGACCTGGCCAACGAGAAGGGCGTCCTGCCGAGCCCCCATGACTTGAGAAAAAAATATTTGTTGGTTATCCCCCCCGAAATGAGTGACGGACTGACGGACTTGCCTACGGAGAAGAGGGTGGTGTTCGACCTGTGATCGAGACATCGTCTACGTTACCAATCCGGCGCCGATCGTTTTCCCCTTCTTCAGCTAGCTGGCATTACAAAGTGGGGTGCCGCAAGCTCCGTCGCGCCTTGGTCGCTCCACGCGGAGATGCTATAATCGCGCCGTGCGGTGTGCTCACCGCGCGGTCTAGGAACCGACAGTACTATGGTGGATTACGCAGGGGCGCGCCGGCAGCGGCTATACCGGCTGGCAGGGATCGTGCTGCGGCGGCGGGATATGGGCGAAGCCGACCGCCTGCTCACGGTATTCACGCGGGACCGCGGCAAGATCACGCTGCTGGCCAAGGGCGTGCGCCGTCCGGCGAGCCGAAAGGCTGGCCACCTCGAGCCATTTACCTACACGGACCTGCTCGTCGCGAAGGGCGCGAACCTGGACCTGGTGACCCAGGCCGAGACGATCACGGCACACCGTCACGTGCGCGAGGACCTCTGGCTGAGCGGCCTGGCCTACACCGTCGTCGAGCTGGCCGATGCGTTCACCCAGGATGAGGACCCGAACGCGCTGTTGTTCGAGCTGCTGCTCGAAACGCTCGGCCGCCTGGACTCAGGGGAGCATTCAAACCTCGTGGTGCGCTACTACGAGCTGCACATGCTCGATCTGGCGGGCTACCAGCCCCAGCTTTTCCGCTGCGTCCAGTGCGATCAGCCGCTCCAGCCCGTGGTCAATTTTCTGAGCCTGGAGCGCGGTGGCTGCCTATGTCCACAGCACGGGGCCAACGCGGCCGGCACGGTGGCCTTGCCGCTCGACGTGCTGAAGGTCCTGCGGTATCTCCAGACGCGCAATTGGGAGCAGATCGCGGTGCTGCAGCTGCGGCCTGAGGTGCTGGCCCAGGTGGAGTCCATCCTGGCGCGTTATATCGTTTATCATCTCGAACGGTCGCTCCGCGCACCCGCGTTTCTCGAGAAGATACGACGATAGACGGAAAGGAAAACGTAAAAAGGAAGAAGGAAAACGAAAATGGAAAATGAAGATCTTCCTTTTTCCTTCTTGCTTCTTCCTTAATCGGGGGGCGTTCAGCATGGAAATGAAAGCATACCAGCAATGGCTCGAGGCGTGGGACAAGGCGCGCGGGTGGGACCGCGTCTCCCCTTCCCACACGCTGATCCACGCGTTTGAGGAATTGGGCGAGGTCGCCCGGCTGATGCTGCAATGGGAGGGCTACAAGCAGGCCGAGAGCGCCGACAAGCTGCATGCCGAGCTCGAAGAGGAACTCTCCGACGTTTTTACCTTCCTCTTCAAGCTGGCGTATCAGACCGGCATCGATATAGAGGCGGCGCTGGCCCGCGGCCAGGCCAAGGCTGACACCCGCTACGAGGATGTCGCGGCCGCCGAGGGCATGCTGGCGCGCTATCACGCCCGACAGAACGAGGAACGCGAGCGGTTATTGGGGAAGTGATCCTGCGAACTGCACCCCGCCGCGTATTGACGAGAGCCGGCCCGGCAGGGTATTATTTCGGTGAGGTTTTGCATAGCCATGAGTGTTGAGCCGGCCTTGAACCAAGTGCCGGTTTTCTCTTTTTGAGGTAGGAAATGTCAATCATGAAACCACTGTCTTTCCAGGAAGTCATCATGCGCCTGCAGGCATACTGGGCAGAGCAGGGCTGCCTGATCTGGCAGCCGTACAGCGAGAAGGTGGGCGCGGGCACGGCGCAACCCGGCCACCGTGCTGCGCGTGCTGGGACCCGAGCCGTGGAACGTGGCCTACGTGGAGCCGAGCTACCGGCCCGACGATGGCCGCTACGCCGAGAATCCCAACCGCATGCAGATGCACACCCAGTTTCAGGTGATCCTGAAGCCGGCGCCCGGCCAACTCCCAGGAGCTGTACCTGGGCAGCCTGGAGGCCATCGGCATCGACCGCCACAAGCATGACATCCGCTTCGTCGAGGACAACTGGGAGTCGCCTGCGCTGGGCGCGTGGGGCCTGGGCTGGGAGGTCTGGCTCGACGGGCTGGAGATCACCCAGTACACCTATTTCCAGCAGGCCGGCGGCTTCCCGCTGGACCCGGTGCCCGTCGAGTACACCTACGGTCTGGAGCGCATCGTCATGTACCTGCAGAGCGTCAAAGAGGTCTGGCAGATCGACTGGGACGGCCACCGCACCTACGGCGACGTGCTCAAGCAGCCCGAGATCGAGCACTGCAAGTACGACTTCGAGGTGGCCGACGTCGAGCCGCCTGAAGCAGATGTACGATCTGTTCGAGGCCGAGGCCAAGAGCTGCCTGGCGCACCGGCTGGTCATCCCGGCGCACGACTACGTCCTGCGCTGCTCGCACACCTTCAACCTGCTGGATGCGCGCGGCGCCATCGGCGTCACCGAGCGCGCCGCACTTCTTCGCGCGCATGCGCGACCTGGCGCGGCAGGTGTCCGAGGCCTACGTCGAACAGCGGGAGCATGAGGAGTACCCGTGGCTGGAAGATACCGGATTGAAGGTTGACGAGGCTTACGCGCGATCTGTCACGTTCCAATCGTCAATCTTCGATCTTCAATCCTCAATCTTCGCCGTATCTGCTGGAAATCGGCACCGAGGAGCTGCCCGCCGGCGACCTGGTCGACGCGATCGCGCAGCTTGAAGGCGAGCGTGCCGAAGCTGCTCGACGAGCTGCGGCTGGCCCACGGCGAGATCACGTGTCACGGGCACGCCGCGGCGGCTGGCGGTGCTGGTCGAGGCGCTGGCCGCCAGCGCCAGGCGAACGAGGAGATCGCTGGTCAAGGGCCCGCCGGCCGAGCGTGCCTTCGATGCCAGCGGCGCGGCCACCCCGGCGGCGGTCGGCTTTGCGCGGAAGAACGGCGTGCCGGTCGAGGCGCTCGAAGTGCGCGAGGAAGGCGGCCGGCCGCTACGCTTTACGCGGTCGTGCGCCGCGAGGGCCAGCCGACGCTCGACGTGCTGGCCGAGGCGCTTGCCGGGCCTGGTCGCCGGCATCAAGTTCGGCAAGACGATGCGCTGGAACGCGTCCAACGTCGCCTTCTCGCGGCCGATCCGCTGGTTTGTCTCGCTGCTGGGGCGAGACGGTCGTGCCGTTCAGCTATGCCGGCCTGACCGCCGGCACGCACCACGCGCGGCCCGCGCGCCGAGGGCTCGCCCGAGCTGGAGGTCGCGCAACGCCGACGCATATTTGCCGCTGATGGCCGGGCACCAGGTGATCGTCGACCGGGCAGCCCGCCGGCAGGCCATCGTGGCCCAGGTCGCCGCGCTGGCGGCCGAGGTTGGCGGCGCGATCCCCGACGATCCCGGCCTGCTCGACGAGGTGACCGACCTGGTGGAGCAGCCCACCGCGCTGCGCGGCAGCTTCGCCGACGACTACCTGCGCCTGCCCAAAGAGGTGCTGATCACGGTCATGAAGAAGCACCAGCGCTACTTCCCGATCGTAACCTCAGCCGTGCCGGCGGCCACGCCGGCACGGCTGAGCGCATGCTGCCCTACTTCATCACCGTGCGCAACGGCCCGGCCGAGCACGTGCGACGTCGTCACGCGAGGGCAACGAGGGCGTGATCCGGGCTCGCTATGCCGATGCGGCCTACTTCTTCCGTGCCGACACGGCGCGGCCGCTGGAGGCGTTCACGCCCCGGCTGGCCACGCTGACCTTCCAGGAGAAGCTCGGCTCGATGCTCGACAAGGTGCACCGCGTCGAGCGGTGGTGCCAGCGCTGGCCGGCCAGCTGGGCCTGGACGAGGCGGAGCGGGCCACTGCCGCAGCGCGCGGCCAGCGCTCTTCAAGAGCGACCTGGCGACGCAGATGGTGGTCGAGCTGACCTCGCTGCAGGGCATCATGGGCCGCGAGTACGCGCGGCTCTCCGGCGAGCCGGAGGCGGTCGCGAACGCGATCTACGAGCACTATCTGCCGCGCTTCCAGGGCGACGCAGTGCCGACCAGGAGTCGCATGCGAACCCGGCCTGCTGCTGGGCATCGCCAACCGGCTCGACTCGCTGGTCGGCCTGTTCGCCGTGGGCCTGGCGCCCACCGAGCACCGCCGATCCGTTCGGGCTGCGCCGCGACGCGCTCGGGCTGGTCGGCGCCCTGGTGGGACGCCAGCAGACCGTTCGATCTGCGGCCGGCCCTGCGATGCCGCTGCTGCGCAGATGCCCGTGGCGGTCTCGCGACGCCAGGTCCTGGCCGACGTGCTGACCTTCATCCGCGACCGGCTTTATGTGTGGCTGCGCGACCAGGGGCTGCCGCACGACGTGGTCGCCGCGGTGCTGGCCGAGCGGGCCCACGATCCCTACCGCGCGGCCGTGGCCGCACGTGAGCTGGCCGGCCCTGACACAGGCGGCCCGGCTGGAGCGACATGTCTCACGGCTTATGCCCGCTGCAAGCGCATCGTCCGCACCCTGACCGAGACATATCACGCTGGCGCCCGAGCACTACACCGAGCCGGCCACGCGCGGGCTGTACGATGCCGTCCTGGCAGCCGAGTCGGCGCATGGCGCAGGCCGATCGGCGACGATGGCCCTGCTGGGCGAGGTCCTGCGCGGACCTGCAGGCGCCGATCAACCGCTTCTTCACCGACGTGCTGGTGATGGCCGAGGATCCGGCCGTGCGCCAGGCGCGGCTGGCGCTGGTGCAGCGCATGGCGGCATTGCCTGACGGGCATTGCCGACCTGAGCCAGCTGCAGGGATTTTAGTCGCAGACTTCGAAGGTTTTGCAGGAACATGATTCCACATAAACTGCACGTCCGCAACTTCATGTGCTACCGCGAGGAGCAGACTCTCGACTTCTCCGGTATGCACCTGACCTGCCTGACCGGCGACAATGGGCACGGCAAGTCGGCGCTGCTCGATGCCATCACCTGGGTCTTGTGGGGCCGGGCGCGGGCGCGGCGCGATGACGAGCTGATCACGCTCGGCGAGACGGACATGTGGGTCGACCTGGAGTTCTCGCTCGGGCCCCAGACGCTATCCGCGTCTCGCGGCAGCGCAGCAAGAAAGGCCGGGGCCAGAGCGACCTGCATTTCTACGTCTGGAACCCGTCTGGCAATGACTGGCAGTTGCTCGACGAGGGCAACCTGCTCGAGCGGCAGGCACAGATCACGCGCACTCTGCGCCTCGACTACGACACCTTCGTCAACTCGGCGTTTCTGCTGCAGGGCCGGGCGGATTCGTTCACCGTCAAGACACCCACCGAACGCAAGCAAATCCTCGCGGACATCCTGGGCCTCAGTCGGTACGACCACTACGAAGAGCGCGCCAAGGAGCAGGTCCAGGCTCGCAAAGAGCGCACTATCGGCATCGACGCAGAACTGAGGAGCATCGACGCGGAGCTGACGCATCGGGAGGAGTACGCCGCCAGGCTGCTTGAAGCCGCACGTTCGGTCGAGCAGGCTATGGCCAGCCTGCGCCTCGCGGAGGCGGAGCAGGGGCAGTTTCGGACGCAGGTCCAGGCGCTGCGCGGCCAACAGGGGCAACTCAATGACCTGCGCGGTCACATGACGCGGGGCGAAAGGGAGCTGGCCGATCTGCGAGCTCAGCTCGGGCAGGCGCAGGCGCGGCTCAAGATGCTCGAAGACGTGCTGGCGCAGCGCGCGGAGATTGAGGCTGGCTGGAAGCAGTTGGGGATCGCGCGGGAGGCCGAGGCCGGGTGGAACAATCGTCTACTCGCGCACAGCCAGCTCCAGGCCAAGCTCAACGGGGCGCAGCGCGCGGTGGATCAGGCGCGCGCCGACCTCCTCGCGGAGCAACGCCGGCTGCAGGCGCACGCGACGGAGCTGGACAGCAAAGCGGTCGCCGTCGAAGGGCACCGGCGGACGCTGGCCCAGGTACAGGCGCTCCTCGCGGAGATGGCAGAACAGCAAGCCCGCCGCGAAACGATCGCCGCCGAGCTACGTGAAGTGATCGAGGCCGCGGCCGGGCTGCGCAATGAGAGAGACCGTGTCAAGGCCGAAGGGCAGGCCGTGAAGGATCGGCTGACCCTGCTGCACGAGTCGGAAGCCGCGGTCTGCCCGGTGTGTGATCAGTCATTGAGCCCCGAGCATCGCGAGCACGCCGAACAACAGCTCTCCAGCGAGCGCGACGCACTGGCCGAGCGCTACCGGGTCGCGACCGCGCAGATCAAGGAGCTGGCCGAACGCAAGTCCAGCCTCGAAGCGGAGGAGCGCGAGCTCGCACAAGCGCTCCACACCCGCGACGCCCGGCAGCGGCAGGCCGCTCAGACGGAAACGCTCGTCGCGGACGGTGAGGCTGCAGCCACCCAACTGGTCAGCGTGGCCGAGCAGCTCGCCCAGGTTGAACAGCGCCTGGCAAGGGAAGACTATGGCGGATCGGCCCGACTGGAGCTGGCCGGTATCCTGGCCGCCATCGTCGAGACGGGTTACGACGGACAGGCCCATGCCGGGGCCCGCAAGGAGGTCGAGCGGCTGCTGCCGTTCGATGAGCGTTACCAACGCCACTTGCTCCCCGCGCTGGACGGCCTGGTTGAGGCGCAAGAGCGCTGCGAGTTGCTCGCCGGCCAGGTCGCGCGGTGGGCGGAGGACCTGGCCGAGGACCAGGTGCGCCGAGGCGAACTGGAGGCGGCCGTCGCTGAGCTGCCGCAGTTGGAGGCGGTGCTCAGGCAGGCGGATGCACAGGTGCAGGCCGCGGACCAGGCCAGCCGCCGCGCGCAGCAGCAGCAGGGCGCCGCACAGCAGCAACTGGACGCGTTGGACCGGCTTGTGGAACGCGGCCAGTCGCTGCGCGGGCAACTGGATGCGCTCAACGTCGAGATCGGCATCTACGCGGAGCTGCGCGAGGCCTTCGGCAAGAAGGGCATCCAGGCGATGATCATCGAGAGCGCCATTCCCGAGGTTGAGGTCGAGGCGAACCGACTGCTCCAGCGGATGAGTGAGGGCCGGATGAACGTGCGCCTGGAGACACAGCGCGAGAAGGTTACCGGCGGCGTCGCGGAGACCCTCGACATCATCATCGGGGACGAACTGGGCTCGCGGCCTTACGAGCTCTTTTCCGGGGGCGAGGGATTTCGCGCGAACCTGGCCCTGCGTATCGCGCTCAGCAAGCTGCTGGCGCGGCGCGCGGGTGCGCAATTGCAGACACTGATCATCGATGAAGGCTTCGGCTCGCAGGACACGCGCGGGTTGAGCCTGGTGGTCGAAACCATCAACTCCATCAAAGACGACTTCCAGCTCATCGTGGTGATCACCCACATCGAAGAGTTGAAGGATCAATTCGGCGCGCGCATCGACGTGGTCAAGCACGCCACCGGGTCGCGCGTCTCGGTAGCGTAGGTATCCCGTGGTCACATTCGACGACGTCCTCTCTGCCGCCGAACGCATCGACGGCATCGCTCATCGCACCCCGGTCGCCTCTTCGCGACTCCTCAACGAGGTCTGCCGGGCGGAGCTGTTCCTCAAGTGCGAGAACCTGCAGCGCGTGGGCGCGTTCAAATTCCGCGGCGCATATAACGCGGTCAGCCGGCTGAGCGACGAGGAGCGGTCGCGGGGAGTCATAACCCATTCGTCGGGCAACCATGCGCAGGCGCTCGCGCTGGTGTGCCGTATTCTCGGCGTGAAGGCCACCATCGTCATGCCCCAAGATGCGCCGGCCATGAAGCTGGCCGCGACGCGCGACTACGGCGCGGAGATCGTCGTCTATGACACCGCGGTGGACACGCGCGAGGCCATCTCGGGCCGGCTGGCTGCGGCGCACGGCTATACCCTCGTGCCGCCTTACGATCACCCGCACATTGTCGCGGGCGCAGGGACCGCGGCCCTGGAGCTGTTCCAGGAGGTGGGCGAGCTGGACTACCTCTTCGTGCCGTGCGGCGGAGCAGGGTTGTTGAGCGGCTGCGCCATTGCTGCGAAAGCCATGTCGCCCAAGTGCAAGGTGATCGGCGTCGAACCGGCCGCAGGCGATGACGCGACGCGCTCTTTCAAGACCGGCGTCCTCCAGACCGTTCATAACCCGCGGACCATCGCGGACGGCGCGCGCACGCCCTACCTGGGGCAGGTGACCTTCCCCTTGGTGCGCCAGTACGTGGACGATATGATGACCGTCGAAGACGAGGACCTGGTGCGGACGATGGTTTTCGTCTGGACGCGTATGAAGCTGGTGGTGGAGCCGACCGGGGTGCTGGGCCTGGCGGCGGTATTCAACCATCGTCTTGACGTAATGGGCAAGCGCGTCGGCGCGGTGATCAGCGGCGGAAACGTGGACGTGGCCCAGGCTGCAGCGTGGTTCGGGAGCCTGGCGTGACTTCGTTAGGATGATCCATTTTTGTATGATATAATAGCCTCCAACAGCGTGACAGGTCCCGAATCAACCGTCTTAGGAGCCCAGGCCTTTCGTGCCTGGGCTTTTTGTTTCCGGACCGTGCACAATTCCATGTACTGTCCGGAGGAAGGAATCCGACCATGGAGCCACAACAGAGGCACAATGATGCGCAGTCCCCGCCCAGTAAGCTGCGACCGGGTGACCCTATCTTTCATCCCCGGTACGGTTTCGGCACCATTCAGGGCCTGACGCGTCGTGACCGCAGCCAACCGATCGACGAGCCTTCCGTGGCCGATCTTGGATCCGACCGGGTGGAAGACTATTACGAAATCCATCTCAGCCAGGGAGGGACGCTGCTTGTGCCTGTCCAGCGGGCCGAAAGCGTTGGTTTACGCCGCCTATCGGTCGGTATTGAGACGATCAAGCGTTGTCTGAACTCTCCTGCACAGGGCTTGCCCAGCAATTACCGGGAGCGGGCCGCAGCCCTGCAGGTGCGCGAACAAGGCGCCGAGCCAACCGCGCTGGCTGATTCCGTGCGCGATGTACTGGCTCAGAGTCGTGAGCGAACGCTGTCAAAGGGTGAGAGAGCCTGGCTCGACAAGTCGTGCCAACGCCTGGTCGCCGAAGCGGCACTGGTTGACCGCACCACGGTGCTCGAGGCTCAGGCTGCCTTGCGCGCGGCCGTGAATCAGTTGGATCTTGGTTAGGTCATCCCCTGCCAGATTCCCTTGCTGGAGAGGAATATCATGTTCGACAAGATCTTGGTCCCCCTGGACCGCTCAGCGCTGGCCGAGTGCGTCTTGCCGCATGCCATCGCGCTGGCCCGCGCGCTCGACTCCCAACTGATTCTGCTTCACGTCTTGTCGGTGTCCGACAAACCGGATCGCCTGCGCGCGGTGGACCCTCTGGAATGGCAGCTGCGCCGGGCCGAGGCCGAAAGCTACCTCCAGGCGGTCTGTGCGCGGCTCCAGGAGGCAGGGGTCCCGAGCGAGGCCCAGGTGACTGATGGCGATGCCGCGGAGATGATCGTGGACTTCGCTCACGACCACGATATTGGTCTGGTGCTGATGGCCAGCCACGGTCAGAGCGGCCTTAGCGGCTGGAACGTCAGCAGCGTCGTGCAAAAGGTCATCATGCGCGCCCGCGCTTCGCTCATGATCGTACGCGCATATGAGCCGGCGCAAACCGACAGCTTCACCCTGCAATACCAGCGGATCCTGGCGCCGTTGGACAACTCGGCGCGTGCAGAATGCGTCCTCCCGCTCGCTGCCGTCCTGGCCCGCATCCCAGAGACCCAGATCCTGCTGGCCCACGTGGTGCAGCGCCCGGCGATGCCCCGCCGCACGCCCCCGAGCCAGGAGGAGATCGAATTGGCCGACCGGCTCGTGGAGCGCAACCGCATCGAGGCCGAGAACTACCTGGAGGTTGTTCGCCTCCAGCTCCCGCCGTCGGCAGTTGAGACCCGAGTGCTTGTCGGCAACCAGGCGGCGAGTACGTTGCACGAGTCTGGTCGATCAGGAGCGCATCGATCTGGTGCTCCTAAGCGCCCATGGCTACTCCGGCGAAACGCGCTGGCCGCACGGCGGGTTGGTTGCCAGCTTCGTGGCGTATGGTTCATGTCCCTTGCTGATCTTTCAGGACGCACCCGGTGAGCAGTCCACACTGACCCAGGCCGAAGCCGCCGTGCGCAACTACGAAAGTCGGTAGGGCATGACCAACGAGGAGATATTAGAACCGGCGCCGGCCGGCCGATTACGCGCAGGAGGAAATTCGGGACTCGGGCACACCGGCCGCTGCTGCTGGCGCAGCCACACCCGGACCTGGCGCCGAACCCTGGTTGTTGGCCGGTCTGAAGGCAGCAGGAGGCATTTCTCGAGAGTACGGTAGACCATTTCCGAAGTGGGCAGGGACAAGAGACCCTCTCCCATGCGGCCGAGTGGATGCTGGACAACTTCTACCTGGCCCAGCAGTCGTTGCGCCAGGTCCGCGGCGACATGCCGCGCAGCTTCTATCGGCAGTTGCCCAAGCTGGTTGCCGGTCCCTTACAGGGTTATCCGCGCATCTACGATCTTGCGCAGCAGCTTGTGGCCCAGAGTGATGCACGGCTGGATCTGGAACATGTGCAGCACTTCGTGTGGCTCTACCAGGAGATCCAACCACTCACGACCGGTGAGCTTTGGGCTTTGCCGGTCATGCTGCGCTGGAGTGTTCTGACGGTCCTGGCACAGGCAGCCGGTCAAATCACCGGATTGACCCCCCAGGTCAAAAAATCTCGCGGCCAGGGTGGACCCTCCGTCCCGCCCCTGTCCGGCTCGCCCACCGGTGACGAAGTCGTTGCGAACTGCTTCACCAGCCTGCGAACCATCGCCAACTATGATTGGCGCAGACTTCTTCGAGAGCGTGAGCCAGGTGGAGCGTGTCCTGCGGACCGATCCCTCTGCCGTTTACGCCCGAATGGACCTCACGACGCGCAATCGGTATCGCGGCGTCATCGAGGAACTGGCCGCGGAGAGTGGTCAGAGCGAGCCGGATGTCGCCCATGCAGCGGTCGCACTGGCTCGAGGGGACGGGCAGAACCTGCCCCCGTCCGAGAGGAACCCATCGAAGACGAAGGTCAGGCAGATGCGGCTGTTTGGCTGGGACTAGACATGCCTCCCGCTGCGCACGTGGGCTACTATCTGGTAGACGACGGCCGTGTGGCCCTGGAGGACAGCGTCGGCTACCGCCCCACGCCGGGAAAGAAGCTCGCGCGTTGGATCCTGAAGCACCCGTCCGTGGTTTACCTGGGTTCAATCCTCCTGCTGACGCTGTTGATGCTGGCCGGGTCCACCTTCTACGCCGCTGCCCGTGACGGTTCTGTGCTGCAAGTGCTGCTGGCTGCTGCGGTCACCTTCATGCCCGCCCTCGCGGCTGCGATTGCCCTGGTCGATTGGGTCGTCACCCTTGCCGTCCCGCCCCGCATCCTGCCCAAGCTGAACCTCTCCGGGCAATCGGGCGCAAGCGGCATCCCCGACTCCTGTCGCACGATGGTGGTCGTTCCAGCGCTCCTTGGCAGCGTGCATGACGTGACCTCGCTGTTGCGCCAGATCGAGCAGCACTACCTGCGCAACCCCGACCCCAACCTGTACTTCGCGCTTCTGACCGACTTCGGTGATGCCGCCCAACAACATATGCCCGGCGACGCCGCGCTGTTGGAGCAACAACAGGCCGGCATCGTCTCGCTGAACGAGCGTTACGCCGCGCTGACCGGCACCGGGGGTCATCCTGGCCCATTCTGCATGTTCCACCGCGAGCGTCTCTGGAACGAAACAGAGAATCGGTGGATCGGGTGGGAACGCAAACGCGGCAAACTCCACGAGTTGAATCGGTGGCTCCGTGGCGCCACCGACACGTCCATCGTGTCCTCCATCGGACCGGCCGCCGAACTCCGGCAGGTGAAGTACGTGATCACCCTGGATTCCGACACGATCCTGGGGCGAGACGGAGCCCACGAGCTGATAGGCACGCTGGCTCATCCATTGAACCACGCCCAGGCTGATCCAAGCACAGGACGCGTGCTGCGTGGCTACGGGCTGTTGCAGCCGCGCACTGAGATCACGCCGACCAGCGCCAACTTCTCGCGCTTCAGTCGCATCTTCGCTGGCGACATCGGCCTGGATCTCTACACCAACGCCGTCTCCAACGTTTATCAGGATCTCTTCGGCAGCGGCATCTACGTCGGCAAAGGCATCTACGATGTAGACGCTTTCGAAAGGAGCCTGGCCGGCCGCGTCCCCGAAAACACGTTGCTCAGCCACGACCTGTTCGAGGGCATTCACGCCCGCGTTGGCCTGGTCACCGACATCGTCTTGTACGAGGACTACCCGCCCACCTACCTGACGCATATACGCCGGCTGCGTCGCTGGACGCGCGGCGATTGGCAGCTCCTGCCGTGGTTATTGCCGCACGCCCTGAAGCCTGCCGGGCTAGCCGGAGATCAAGGCCGACTTCGGGCTGATCGACACCTGGAAACTCCTCGACAACCTGCGCCGCAGCCTGCTGCCACCGGCGCTGCTGCTTATGCTCGTAGTGGGCTGGCTCCTTCTGCCCGGCGCGGCTTGGGCCTGGACGCTGGCCGCGCTGACCGCGCTGGCTGCCGCCTGCGCTCATCGGCTCATTGACGCCGTTTGCGCGGGGGCCCAGTTGGGCGGCATGGCGGCAATCAGCCCGCTCCGTGAGAGATGGGCTGCGGCGTTGGCTCCTCGCCATCGCCTTTCTGCCTTTTGAAGCCGTCCAAATGCTCGAGGCAGTCGTCACCAGCCTGGTTCGAGTGATGATCACCCGCCGGCGCCTGTTGGAATGGCTCACCGCCGCGAGGTCTGCCCAACGCGAAACCGCAATCGGCAGCCGCGGGCGGATGTGGCGCTTCATGCTGAGCGCGCTGCTCCTCGCCGCGGCCATTGGAATCCTCGTTCTCTCGCTTCCGGCCATCCAGTCTGCTCGTGGCCCTGCCGCTGCTTCTCGGCTGGGCGCTGGCGCCCGAGATCGCCTTGCGCATCAGCGAGCCGGTCCGGCATACCCCCGAGCCCATCACGGAAGCGCAGACCATCGCCCTGCGCAGCCTGGCGCGGCGCACCTGGCTGTTCTTCGAGGACTTTGTCGGGCCGGACGATCACTGGCTGCCCCCAGACCACTACCAGGAAACGCCGCTCGGCAAGGTCGCGCCGTATACTTCGCCCACCAACATCGGGTTGCTCCTGCTCTCCACGCTCGCCGCGTACGACCTGGGGTACATCGGCACCATTGGTCTTGTGTCCCGGCTGCGTGCGACCTTTGAAAGCCTTGAACGGCTGGAGCGCTTCCGCGGCCATTTTTTGAACTGGTATGACACGCGCAGCTTGACCCCTCTGTTGCCGCGTTATGTTTCCACCGTCGACAGCGGCAACCTGGCCGCGTGCCTGTGCATCCTCAGCCAGGCCTGCCAGAGGCTGCAGGATGCGCCCGTGCTGCGTTGGTCGCGCTGGGAGGGCGTGGCCGACACCTTCGGCCTGCTGGACGATTTCATGAGCGACCTGGAAACAGCTCAGAACATCCCGGCAGCCAGGGAGCTGCGTGTGCTTGCCCGGGAATTGCGCGACGGCGTGCGAGCGGTCAAGGCTGATCCCGCGGCGTGGCGTCCGGCCCTCGACTACGTAGCCGGAGAAGGCTGGCAGCGCCTCGAAACGCTGCTCACGCGCCTCGTCGAAGAAAACGCCACCGTCCTGGGCGCGGCCGCGCTGGGCGCGCTGCGGATTGCCGCCGGCCGCATCAGCAACCAGATCTATCACCTTCCACCGGTCGGTGGAGCTGCTCCTTCCCGGCCTTGCCTGGCTCAACGAAAGCCCGCCACTGTTCCGCGATCCAGGAATGCCCGTCGAGCTTGGTCGAGCCCTTACTGTGCGTTGGCCGAGACCCTCCGGTTCGTCCCCACCTTTGCAGGGCACCCGGCGGCATGCGCCACTGCGGAAGCGGCACTCGACCGGCTCGTCACCGCATTGGACCGACTGCCCGCGGGCCGCTACGGCGCGGCCCAATTGACCGAGGCGCGCGCATCATGCGAGACCCTGCGCGAAAAGCTCAGGGCTGCCCGGGCGATGGGTGAGGATCTGTTGGCGGGCCTGGTTGACATCGCTGCCCTGGCGGAAACCTATTTCCGTGAGATGGACTTTGGCTTCCTGTTCGAGCCGCGACGAGAAGTCTTCCACATTGGGTACAACGTGACCGCCGGCAAACTCGACGCCAACTTCTACGACTTGCTGGCTTCCGAGGCGCGCATTGCCAGCCTGGTGGCTCTGGCCAAGCACGAGGTGCCACGCAGCCACTGGTTGCATCTCGCCCGTCCGCTGACACAGGTTGACGGCGCCCGCGTGCTCCTCTCCTGGAGCGCGACCATGTTCGAGTACCTGATGCCGACGCTCTTCATGCGCTCGTATGCAGGCACCCTGCTGCATGAGAGCGCGGCGGCCGCCGTGGACATTCAGATCGCCTATGGCCAACGCCAAGGCCTGCCCTGGGGCATCTCCGAGTCGGGCTACTACGCGTTCGACGGCAACAGCAACTACCAGTACCGCGCCTTCGGCGTGCCGGGCCTGGGCTTCAAGCGCAACCTGGCCGAGGATTCGGTGGTCGCCCCGTATGCCTCGCTGATCGCGTTGCCGTTTCAACCTGGGGCCGTCGCCGAGAACCTCACGCGCCTTGCCCGGCTGGGTGCGCTCGGCATCTATGGACTTTACGAGGCCGTCGATTTTTCCCCGTCCCGTCTGCCGCTCGGCCGTAACCATGCTGTCGTGAGCGAATACATGACGCATCACCAGGGTATGATCCTGGTGGCATTGGACAACTACCTCTCTGAGGTCGCCACGGAGCGGGACGCAGTGATGCTGCAGCGCTTCCACTCAGATCCGCGCCTGCAAAGCGTCGATCTCCTGCTGCAAGAGCGCGTGCCGATGGACGTGCCGCTTGAATTCCCCCAGCCGGGTGATCTCGCCCCAACCCGGCGCTCGCTGCCGCCGGTCATCTCTACCCCGTGGGAGGCGCCCACCGGCGCACCCACGCCACAGGTCCACTACCTCTCCAACGGGCGATACAGCATGCTCATTTCGGCCACGGGCGGGGGGTTCAGCCGTTGGGGCGACTTCGACCTGACCCGTTGGCGCGCAGATACCACGCGGGATGACTGGGGGACGTGGCTCTATGTGCAGGACCGGGAGAGTGGCAAGTTGTGGTCCGCAGGCTACCAGCCAACCGGCGTGTCGCCAACCACGCACGACGTCCGCTTCTATGCCCACAAAGCGGAGTTCCGGCGCACCGATGACCAGATCGCTCTGACACTGGAAATCGCCGTCGCGGCGGACGATGACGTGGAGATCCGGCGTGTGACCCTGCACAACCAGGGTGAGAGACCGCGCCGCCTGGCGCTGACCAGTTACGCAGAGGTCGTCATGGCAGACCCGGCGACCGATCAACGCCACCCTGCCTTCAACAAGCTGTTCATCGAAAGCGAGTATGTGCCGGACCTCGGACGCGCTGCTCTTCCGCCGGCGCCCGCGCGCCGAGAGCGACGCCCCCGTGTTCGTGGCGCATTTCGTATTGTGTGAGGGAGGCAAGTCAGGGTCGACCACCGGTTATGAAAGCGACCGGGCAATCTTCCTCGGACGGGGTGGCGCGGGCGCCCGCGCACCTGCTCGCTCTCGTGACCGTCCCGGGTGCGGGCATGCGCCGCAGCTGAGCGGCGGGGTGGGAGCTACGCTCGATCCGATCATGGCGCTACAACGCGAGGTTGAGTTGCAGGCGGGTGAGACCGAGCAGTTGGCGTTTCTCACGGTGGCCGCCGCTTCACGGGCCGAGGTATTGACACTCGTGGGGCGTTACCAAACCTGGCCGGCCATCGAGCACTCGATCGGTCAGACCCGCTCGCGTTCCGAATTGGAGCTGCGCCAGTCCGGTCTTTCCACGGTCGAGCTGGAACGTTTTCAAACACTCTTATCGGCCCTGCTTTACCCCTATCACGGTCTGCGGGCCGAGGCCTCAGATCCTGGCCGCCAACACTCGGGGACAGCCCGGGCTGTGGGCTTACGGAATTTCGGGTGACTATCCGATCCTCCTTGTGCGCATCGCCGAAGAAGAGGGGCTGCCTGTCGTTCAAGAATTGCTGCAGGCGCATGCCTACTGGCGCAAGCGTGGCTTGAAAATCGATCTGGTGATCCTGAACACGCGCATGGCAGGTTACAACCAGGAACTGCGCGACCAGATCCAGCGCCTGCTGGTATTGATGCAGGGCGAGATCTGGCTCAACCAGCGCGGCGGCATCTTCATGCTGTACGCGCATCAGTTGAACGAGGCCGATACCGTCCTGCTGCAGGCGGCCGCCCGCGTCGTCCTCGATGCCGGCGTGACAGACCTGAGCACCGCGATGGCGATCTTGCGTCGCCAGCCCGAGCAGTTGCCGCCATTTGCCCCAAGTGCCGTTGTGGAGGAAGGTGAGTTGCACTTGCCGCCTGTGGCGCGACCCGCCGGACTCATTTTCGATAACGGCTTGGGTGGTTTCAGTTCGGATGGCCGCGAGTATGTTATCTATCTGGACGGCGAGCAACAACCGCCCGCGCCCTGGGTGAACGTCATCGCCAATCCGGAGTTCGGCTTCCTGGTGTCAGAGTCCGGCAGCGGCCCCACTTGGGCGCTGAACAGCGGCGAGAACCGGCTGACTCCCTGGTCCAACGACCCGGTCACCGACCCGTCCGGAGAGGTGCTTTACCTGCGCGACGAGGAGACGGCCGAGGTTTGGACGCCCACGCCACAGCCGGCCGGAGCTCGCTCGCCCTACCTGGTGCGGCACGGCGCGGGTTACACGGTCTTTGAACACAACAGCCACGGGCTCCGCCAGCGGGTGCGCCTTTTTGTCCCGCCTGATGCACCCGTCAAGGTCTGGCACTTGCGGCTGGAGAACGCCACGCAGCGGCCGCGCCGCTTCACCGCCACCTTCTATGCCGAGTGGGTGCTGGGCGTCACGCGCGACACCGGGGTCCAACACATCATCCCGGATTTTGACGAAGGCAGCCAGGCGCTGCTGGCGCGCAACCCATGGCGCCCTGAGTTCGGCGAGCGCGTGGCTTTCGCCGCCCCCAGCCGGCGGCTACACGGCCTCACTACCGATCGCAGCGAATTCCTGGGCCGCCTGGGCAGCGTGCAGCGGCCCGCCGCATTGGGCCGCATCGGTCTGCGCGGCGTTGTCCAGGCTGGTCTCGATCCCTGTGCCGCGCTCCAACTGCACATCGATCTTCCCCCGGGGGAGAGCGACGAGATATGGTTCCTGCTTGGCCAGGGCGGGGACCGCGCGGACGCCATCACCCTGGCGACGCGTTACCAGGATGCCGCGCAGGTGGAGCAGGCCTGGCAGGCCGCGAATGATTTCTGGAACGATCTGCTCGGTGCAGTAGTGGTACACACGCCCGATCCCGCGATGGATTTGCTGCTCAACCGCTGGCTGCTCTACCAGAGCCTGTCTTGCCGGATCTGGGGCCGCTCTGCTTTCTACCAATCGAGCGGCGCGTTCGGCTTCCGCGATCAGTTGCAGGACGTGATGGGGTTAGTCCACGCCGCGCCTGGGCTGGCGCGCCAGCACATCCTGACCGCGGCCGGGCGCCAGTTCGAGGCGGGAGACGTGCTCCATTGGTGGCACCCACCCTCGGGCCGCGGGGTGCGGACGCGCTGTTCCGACGACCTGTTGTGGCTGCCTTTCGTCACCGCACACTATGTCGAGGCTACCGGCGACGACTCCATCCTGGCAGAGCGGACGCCCTTCTTGCAGGCGGCCCCATTGGCAGCCGGCGAGGATGACCGCTACGGTGAGTACCCAACCGGAAGCGGGAACGCATCGCTGTACGATCACTGCCGCCGCGCGCTCGAGCGGGGGACGACAGCCGGGTCTCATGGCCTGCCGCTGATGGGCAGCGGCGATTGGAATGACGGCATGAATCGGGTAGGCGCCGGTGGTCGGGGCGAGAGCGTCTGGCTCGGCTGGTTCCTCCATGCCACGCTGTCGCGCTTTGCCGGCTTGTGCGAACGCCAAGGCGACGCCGCCCAGGGCGCGGCCTACCGCGAGCAGGCGGCGGCGCTGCATGAGGCGTTGGAGCGCTATGGTTGGGATGGCCAGTGGTACTTGCGCGCCTTCTACGACGATGGCTCCCCGCTGGGCTCCAGTCAGAACGACGAATGCCAGATAGACGCGATCGCCCAGTCGTGGGCAGTGCTGTCCGGCGCCGGGGATCCGGAACGCTCGACACAGGCCATGGATGCTGTTCTCCATCGTCTGGTGCGCGCGGAGGACCGTCTTCTCCTGCTTTTCACCCCGCCCTTCGACAAGACTCCGCGCGACCCCGGCTATATCAAGGGTTACCTGCCGGGCATCCGCGAGAACGGCGGCCAATACACGCACGCGGCGGTGTGGACCGCCTGGGCCTTTGCCGAGTTGGGCCGAACGGAAACAGCGGAAAGCCTCTTCCGGCTGCTCAACCCCATCTATCATGCGGACACGCCGGCAGCGGTCGAGCGTTACAAGGTCGAGCCCTATGTCGTCGCCGCCGACATCTACGGCGTCGCTCCGCACACCGGCCGCGGCGGTTGGACCTGGTACACCGGCTCGGCGGCCTGGATGTACCGCCTGGGAATCGAAGGCATCCTCGGGCTGCGCCGCGTCGCGGCTGGGCTGCTCATCGAGCCGCGCCTCCCTCCCGATTGGCCAGGTTACGAGGCGTCCTATCGCTTCGGCGCCACGACCTATCATATTCGGGTCCGCAATCGCGGAGCGTCGGGCGAAGTTGGTGAGGCGACCATGACCGTCGACGGACAAGCGGTGCAGGGCAGTCTCGTCGAGCTGCACGACGACGGCGCACCCGCACCAGGTGGAGATCATGCTCTGATGAGCCTCACCCGACAGAAGAGGGTGCGCTCCAATTGTGTGTTCGTGCCTTGGTGGTAAACGCCCCGATAAGAACTGCGCGCTGCCGGCGTTAGGAAGCGTTGCGGGGGGATTCGGGAAGGCCCACTTCGCGGGCCCAGGTGGCGATTTGCACGCGTGAGTCAAAGCCCAGCTTGATGAGGATGCGGGTGACGTAGGTCTCCACGGTCTTCAGCCCGACGACCATGTGACTGGCGATTTCGCGGTTTGAGAGCCCGGCCGCGATCAGCGCGGCGGTCTCACGCTCGCGGGAGCTCAGGCCGCCGAATGCCGCCTTGGCAGATCCGCTGGCGGATAATTCGGTGACATCGGACGGTGGCGGGGTCACGGCGAGATCGATGACCTGGCTGACGGGCAGACCGGCGCCTTCGGCCCAGCTGGCATCAAAGGCGGTGTCGCCCAGTGTGTGGCGCAGCCCGGCCAACAGGCGCTCGTAGCTGGGACGGTCGGCCGTGTCGATCGCCGAGCCGACCGGCGCGCGCAAAGCCGCGGCCGCGCCCAACATGCGAACCGCGGCCTGCTGGGTTTCTCGACGCTGTGGCGCGGGCCGCGCCTGCGCTTCCAGGGTCGCGGCCGCGGCCAGTTTCTCCAGGCACCAGGCCAGGCCGCCACGGTCACCGATTTCCTGGCGAATCCGCATGCTTTCGCCGAGCAACTCGCGCATCCGGCTGAAATCTCGGCGTAGCACGGCCACCCATCCCAATGAACCGAGCGCCCCGGCGCAGCCCCATAGATCGCCCGACTCGCGGCGGATCGCCAGGCTTTCTGCAAGCAGGTTATGGGCCCGGTCCAGCTTGCCCTGGCGAACGCACAGCTCACCGAGGCCTGCCAAACCGAGGGCGAGCAGGCCGCCTTCCTTCCGCTCTCGCAAGAAGGGCAGGGGCTCGTTCAGCAACTGCTCGGCGCGAGCGTAGTCCCCCGCACGCATCGCAGCCCAGCCCAGTAGCAGCAGCGTGTCGGTGATCCCCCGCGTGTCTCCCAACTCCCGGAAGATCTCCAACGCATCCGAGAACAACCCGGGGGCCGCATCATCATCGCCGACCTCGGTCGCGAGATCGCCCAGGATGTAGAGCGCCAGGGCCACGCCTGGCCTACCGGGCGGGCCGGCCTCACGGCTGATCTTCAAGCCGTCTTCGGCCAGGATGCGAGTGGCGGGAAAGTCGCTCTGCATAAAAGCGATGCTGGCAGCCCACGAGCTGGCCCAGCCGCGCGTGAACGTGCTCGCCTGCGCCCCGGGCAGAGCGAGGGCCGTCGCCAGCCGCTCGCGACCTTCGCTCATGTAGCCGCCCCAGCGCCAGAACGGCCCGAGCGTTGCGGCCAGGCGGAGCCCCGCCGGGTGCTTATCCGGCATCCCGTACGCCCACACCAACGCCGCGCGGAAGTTGTCGTGCTCGAGGTCGAAAAGCCGCCGCCACTCGATTTGGACCGCGCTGGCCAGGCGCAACGTATTGGCCTCGGCCCAGCCGAGATAATACGCCAGGTGTCGATCCCGGACCACCGCATGCTCCCCGGCGTCCGCCAGCTTCTGGAGCGCATACTCCCTGATGGTCTCCAGCAGGCGGTAGCGCGACTGACCCTCCCGGTTTTCCACTACCACCAGCGATTTGTCCACCAGGGCCTGTAATAGGTCAAGCACCGCCTCGGAGCGGACATCACCGCCGGCACAGACGGCCTCCGCCGCCTCAAGCCTCCAGCCTCCAACGAACACCGCGAGCCGCCGAAAGACCGTCCGCTCCGCAGCCGACAGCAACTCGTGGCTCCAGTCGAAGGTGGCCTCGAGCGCGCGATGGCGCTGGGGCGCGGTGCGCAGGCTGCTGGTGAGCAGGTGGAAGCGGTCGTCCAGGCGCCCGGCGATTTGCTGCACGGAGAGCACGCGCATCCGGGCTGCCGCCAGCTCGATCGCCAACGGCAGCCCGTCCAGGCGGCGGCAGATATCGGCAATCCACGGACCGTTTTCGGCAGTGAGTTGGAAGGTGGGGACAGCTTCTGTGGCCCTGGCCGCGAATAACTGCACCGCCTCGGACTCCCGAAAGGCATCGAGCGCGGCGCGTTTGCTCGCAGGAGAGAGCCACGGCTGGCGGTTTGGAACGGTAAGGGGTGGGACGACCCAGACTAGCTCCCCGGGCACGCCCAGCGACTCGCGGCTCGTCGCCAGCAGGCGGAGGTGGGGACACGCCTGGAGCAGCGTGGCCGTAAGGTCGGCGAGGGTCCCGAGGAGATGTTCGCAGTTGTCGAGGACCAGGAGCGCGGCGCGGGCTTGTAAGTGGTTCTGCAGGAATTCGCTCACCGTCAGCCCCGCGCTCTCCCGCACCCCCAGGGCTGTCGCAACGGCCTGCGGGACGCGCTGATCCTCGCTCAGCGGGGCGAACTCGGTCAGCCAGGCTCCATCGGGGTAGTTCTGCTGCACGCTGCGCGCCACATGCAGCGCCAAGCGCGTCTTGCCCGAACCGCCCGGCCCGATCAGGGTCACCAGGCGGTGCTCGGCTAACAGGCGGATAACCTCGGCGGTCTCACGGCCGCGGCCAATGAACCTGGTCAGCGGCGCCGGCAGGTTGCCAGGCGAAACAGGGTCACGGTATGTGTGGTTCATCGCGCGTGCCGTCACTTGACTGGTCCGTGTGGGACAAGACAGGTGCTATTATAACACAGGGTCTGGGGATGGTATGTGCGTCCGGGTTGTGGGGGCGACCGCAGGTAACCCACTAGAGTCTGTTATGCATTTTGACTGATCACTTAGCAGGCAGGGGAGCGATCAAGGTCACGCTCATTGCGGGGGAGCCGTTAAAGAAGGCGAATGGCGGCCAAGGTTGTTCCGAGATTGGGCGGGAAAAGGGGGGCCTTGCCGTCGCAAGGTGAGTGACTGCTCACGTACCCGCGAAGCGACAGGCGTCAGGCCCCCCTGGTTACTCAACGCGATACGCCGTGGGGCGGAGTCGAGACGTGGTCGATCTTCCAGATCTCCCCGGTGAGGGTGACCACGTACGCGGTGTTCCCGATGAACTCGAGCGAGGTCGGTTGGTTCAGACCGCCAATGATAACGGTGAACGTGCCGTTCCCGTTGACCTCCACGAGCGCGCCGGTGTTCGGCTTCGCCGGACTGCCTGCATCGTCAGGGATGGTCCCCTCCCAGACACCCTGCGAGAGGGCGTAGAGCTTGCGACCGAGGCCAAACTCCACGTCGACGAGGAGCCTTCCGCCGGAGGCCACCACCGACTGGCGGTGGGCGACTTCGACTCGAACGATACCACCTTGCCGTCCTGGGGCAGGTGGGGGAGGGGGCCGGCCTCGGCCATGTAAATCGTGTTGCCCCACACTGCCAGCCCGGTCGGCACAATGTTGCCGAACGCGATCAACTCGGTGACGCTGCCGTCGAGCCTGACCCGCAACACGCGGTTGAGGTGTCCATCGGTGACCAGAAAGCCGCCACGGTAGGGTTGCATCGCGTACTGCACTCCGGTCGGAACGCCGAATGGAGTGTTCGGCGGGTGGTTCATGGAGAACGTGCCAATGTCCGCGATGACGGTGAAGGAGTCCAGGTCGTCTACCCGGTAGATGCCGACAACATCGCTGCCACCCACATCGGAGCCAACGAGCGTGACGAGTACGTACGCGGTCTTATCGATGAACGCGATGTCCATCGCTCCACCCAGAGGTTTGATCCTTTTCGGCAGACCGCTGGCGAACGTCTTGACGTTCCCGGTCTTGGGATCGACACGCAAGATCCTGCCGGCTGCGGTTTCGGTGACATACAGCGCACCATCCGGGCCGATGGTGCTGCCCGAGCCACCTTGCAGGCCCGAGACCAGCAGGGAGGCAGTGGGCGCCCCGGACGAAATTGGGGCTGCGTATGCGGTGACACTGCCAAGGACGAGCATACAACTTATGGCGAGACCTATCGCCAGGTTTTTCCTGTTCATGACATTTCTCCTTAATTGGATGTCTGGTTGCCAGCATTGGGTATGTTATGATGTGCTCGACACTCACTCGCTTGCCGAGCAACTGGGGGCTCTGACCCTCAGAAGACCCCAGTCGCCGTATCTCCAACTCGTTACCGCCCACCACCCGGCACGTGCTTCTCCGAAGGCGCGGTGCGTCCCGCATAGGACCTGCCCGTCGGGGCAATTTCGCTGTTCACCGAACCGTTGCCAATAGCGGGTTTGGCGAGCATGAGAGGACCGTGCGCATAGTACTCGGCCATTGCGGTGTACCGGGCGGCGGCGGCGGCATTGCTGCGCTCAAGCCTGGCCGCATCACTGGCGGCGTAAGCCTCGCCCATCGCGGTGGAGCGGGCGGCAGCGGCGGCGTTGCTGCGCTGAAGCCTTGCCGCATTGTCGTGCTCTGCGGCGACATTCACGGACGAGGGGGCACTCACGGCAGTAGCGGCAACGCTCGCTTGCGATCGCACGCTCATGATCGCTCCAAGGACGAGCAGCAAAGCCGCTACGCCAAGGAATGCCAGGGTCCGCGGACTAATTCTGCTTGAGACGTTCATCTTCTTTTCTCCTGTAAGTTTCATCTTATACACTCCTGATTCTCTTCTTGGCGCTTCAGGTAGCTCTACCGGTAGAAGTAGGGGTCGAGCACGCTCACCGGCGTGATGCGGTCGACGGGTAGGCCGTTGCGCTGGGCCGCGCTGCGCACGGCGTCCGGCGTCGGGCCATCGTAAATGCAGAAGGTTTTGCGCTTGTCCCCGGTCACATAGGACTGTATCCAGGTGACGCCGTCTTGGGTGTTGTTGTCCACCACCAGCAAGCAGGTGGCCGCGCCCTGCTCGTTTACCGGGATGGCCAGGCCGTCGGGGAAGGTTCGTTCGACCATGTAGCGAGTCATTGTGTCATCCTTTCATTGTATTGGTATATCTCATGTGTCAATCTTGTACACACTATACACCCGGCGTCCGCGCATTTCGTCGGGGAAACCACTACAAAAACGCGTGGGGGAACTCTACAGAACACAGAAGATTGCCGGTTGACTTTATGAACTTTTGTTCGTATAATGATATCGGCAACCAACTTCAATGAGCTAGCTCAGGGCAAGCGGTGATGGACGTTCGAGAACGATTGGCGATACTGTGCCGGGCGGCAGCCTACGATGACCTGACGACGCCCAGTGGCGAGTCTTCGGGCGATGGTCGAGGGTTGTTCGTCCCCTCGGACGACACCGGCCCGATCGACGCCCGTGTCCTCCCCTGCGTCTCGCACCTCAGCACGCCCGATGGCCAACGTCGCGCGATCCTCAAGGTCCTTCAGACCAGCTCGTGCCAGAACGACTGCCACTATTGCGCGTTCCGAGCCGGCCGCGACACCCGCCGTACACACGTCACACCTGACGAGATGGCCCGCAGTTTTGATCTCATGTATCGCGCCGGCCTGGTCGAGGGGATGTTCCTGTCCTCCGGCATCGTTGGGGTGAATCGGACGATGGATGAGATGCTGGCGACCGTGGAACTGGTCCGGGAGAAGTATGGGTTTCGCGGCTACGTGCACCTGAAGCTGCTCCCCGGCGCGGAGGCGGCCCACGTGGAGGCCGCAGTGCGGCTGGCCGACCGCGTGTCAGTCAATCTGGAGGGCGCGACGCCCGAGCGCCTGGCGCGGCTGGCGCCGAAAAAGCAGACAGAAGAACTCCTGGCTCCGTTGCGCACTGCGGCGCAGGTTCGCCGGCGGCTGATCGAGTCGGGTGAACTGCCCCCCCGCGGCGATCGCTGGTCGCGAAGCGGATCCTCGGGCGCGGCCCAGGCGCATCGTTGGGGCAACGCCTGGCTCGGCCTGTCCACTCAGTTCGTCGTGGGGCCCGCGGGCGAGAGCGACCGCGAGCTGCTGGCGACGGTCCAGATGCTCTATCGGGAGTTGCACCTCTCGCGGACCTACTATAGCGCGTTCACACCTGTCGCCCGCACCCCCCTGGAAGGCGAGCCGCCCACTTCTCCTCTTCGCGAGCATCGGCTGTACCAGGCCGATTGGCTGATGCGTTTCTACGACTTCGCGGCCGACGAGTTGCCTTTCGATCCCGCAGGTCAACTGCGGACCGATGTCGACCCAAAGGCGGCCTGGGCGCGCGCCCACCCGGAGCGCTTCCCGATCGAGGTCAACCAGGCGCCGCTGAGCCAGCTGCTCCGCATCCCCGGCATCGGCCCCCACTCGGCGGCCGCGATCATCGAAGCCCGTCACCTGGCTCCCCTATGTGAGATCGGCGATCTGCGCCGGCTGGGCGCACGCGCGGATCAGTCCGCGCCCTATGTGCTGTTGAACGGCAAACGGCCGCCATATCAGCCACCGCTGCCGCTCCCCTCCTCGCCAATTTGACAGGCGCACCCGCCCCAAGTATAAGTGGTACCCTATGACGATTTGGGCGCTCCTCTCCGATGTCCACGGCCGCCGTGACCGGCTGTCGCGCGTGCTTGCCGACATCCAGGCGCAGCGCGCCGAACAAATCCTGGCGCTCGGCGACATCGCCAGCACCAGCGCGCTGACGGAGCTCGACCGCGCCGGCGCGATCTGCGCCTTCGGAAACTGGGAGGCCTCCGGGCTGCGCGGCCTCCCCGCGCCGTACCGTGGCTGGGTGGCGCGCTGGCCTGCAGTCCTGCGCTACGATGGGTTTTGGGCCGCGCACGCCAGCCCGGTCTGGCCGGATGGCCTCGACATCGGCGGCGTGGTCGAGCATCTGCGCTCGCGCGGGCTGCACTGGACGCACCTCTTTCCCTCGATGCAGTTTTCCGAAGGCGGCCGAGCTGCGGCATTTGCTGCTTTGGAGGCCGGAGGGGCCGCGGTATTCTTTCATGGCCATACGCATCTGCAGGAAGCATGGCGGTTGCGGCCAGGCGAGGAGCCGCTGCGCATCGAGGCCGCGGCCTGCACGGACGGCGAGCTGGTCCTCGAAGACGAGAGTCGCTGGCTTGTGGGCGTGGGCAGCGTCGGCGACCCGCACGATGGACCCGGCGCCTGCTACGCACTGTACGACACGGAGGAGCGGCGCGTCCTCTGGCGCCGAGTGTAAGGAGTGCAACAGATGATCGTTGGCCTGGTCCAATTCAACCCCGTCCGGTACGATGTCGCGGCGAATATCGCCCGGGTCGAGAAGCTCCTGCAGGGCGTCCGGGCGGATCTGCTGGTGCTGCCCGAGTTGGCGAACTCGGGCTATGTGTATGCTGCACCCGCAGATCTGGCGCCTTTCACCGAGCCGGCCGACGGCTCCGGTCCCTTCCTGACCGCACTCCAGGCCTGTGCTGGAAAGACCGGGGGCATCATCGTGACAGGGTTGGCCGAGCGAGGCCAGGCTGGGCTATTCAACTCGGCCATCGCGGTCGGTTCCACGGGGGTCATGCATCTCTACCGCAAAACGCACCTGTTTTTCGAGGAGCAGGACCTGTTCCTGCCGGGCGATACCGGGTTCAGCGTTTTCGAACACGCCGGAGCTCGCATCGGGATGATGATCTGCTTCGACTGGTATTTCCCCGAGTCTGCGCGCACCCTGGCCCTGCGCGGGGCGCAGATCATCGCCCATCCCTCGAACCTGGTGCTGCCCAACTGCCAGACGGCCATGGTGACGCGCTGCCTCGAGAACCGGGTGTTCGCGATCACCACGAACCGCTACGGCACAGAGACGTTGGGCGAGAAGAGCCTGACTTTCACCGGCGCCTCGCAGCTCATGAGCCCCAAGGGCGTGCGGCTGCTTCACGCGCCCGTCGAAGGGGATTGCGTGCTCCTGGCGGAGATCGACCCGGCGGACGCGGACGACAAATGCCCGACGACGCGCAATCACCTGCTGAATGATCGCCGTCCGGAGATGTATGCGTGACCGCCGCCCCTGCCCTTTGCTTTCGAGGAGAGGGGGGTTAGGTCCCGTCCCGGGCCTGAAACGCGCCCTTCGAGCTCTCTTGGCGCTAGGCATCACAGCCCTTCTTGTGCTAAAATGATCTTCTATGGCTCAGCACGCACACCTTGATCCATCCGCGTTCTTCTTGCAGGGTGGTCCGAACGGCATCCTGATGATCCACGGCTTCACCGGCTCGCCGCCCGAGATGCGCCTGGTCGGCGACACGCTGCAACGCGGCAGGGCTGACCGTTGCCGGACCCCGCTTGCCCGGGCATGGGACGACGGTCGAGGAGATGAATCGCTGCAAGTGGTCGGATTGGACGGAACACGTGGAGCGATCTTACGAAGCGCTGCGGGAGCGGTGCGAGCGGGTCTTCGTGGCCGGCCTGTCGATGGGAGGCCTGTTGACCCTCCATTTTGCAGCGCACCATCCCGAGATTCCCGGCGCAATCGCCTATTCCCCGGCCACCTGGGTTCAGAACCGGCTGCTTCCCCTGACGCCGCTCTTGCGCTACTTCATTAAGTCAAAGCCCAAAGGGCGCGACAGCGATCTGGTCGATCCCCTGGCCGATCGGCAAGTGTGGTCTTATGACCTATATCCCGTTTTTGCAGCATCCCAGCTCTACGCCCTGGCCGTACGGGTGCGGCGCCTGCTGCCGAAAATCACCTGTCCGCTCCTGATCGTCTACAGCACGGGCGACGGCTCCATCCACCCGACCAGCGCGCAGCGCACTTACGATCGAGTCGGCTCGAAAGACAAGCACATCATCAAAATCGAAGGGTCCGGGCATGTGATCACTGCTGATGCGCAATGGCGGTTCGTGACCGAACAGACACTCGCGTGGGTGAGGCAGCATGGCGGATAGTGGAGCTAGCCTCAAGGATCGCGGGACCGAGGACGACCTTTACGACGTGTTATGCTACGGCACGATCAGCGTCGAGAACATCACGCATCTGTCGCACCTGCCGACCCCGCGGCGCGACGCAACGGCCAGATTTGAATATGACGACCTGGGCGGCGAGGCGCTGAATGTGGCGTTGCCCCTGGCCACGTGGGGACTGCGCGTGGCAGTGGTGGGCAACTTCATCGGCACAGATCGCAAGGCCGAG
This sequence comes from uncultured Chloroflexia bacterium, assembly GCA_963774265.1. Lineage (GTDB taxonomy): Bacteria > Chloroflexota > Anaerolineae > CG2-30-64-16 > CG2-30-64-16 > JALOOB01. The sequence goes on from CAVZDU010000005.1 coordinate 231,217, forward strand.
TTCATTCGTACTGAACTGGCGCGCCACCCTGGAGTCGACACGCGCTACCTGACCCAGCACCCTAATGTCACGACTCCTTTCACGCGCGTGCTTGTCACCCCCGACGGCGAGCGCAGCCGCATCGCCTACTGGTACGATGACGTGCCAAAGGATGAGTTGACGCGCTCGGTGATGGCGCAGGCAAAGGTGCTCAGTGTGGACGCGTACGGCCGGAGTGAGCGCGATCGCGCGGCCCAGATCGCGCGCGAGCTCGGTAAAACGGTCATAGCCGCCGATGCCATCTGGCCGCAATATCCCCTCGCCAGCGTTTCTGACGTGGTGACAATCTCCTCCGCCTGGCTGCAAACCAATTTCCCGGGTGTGTTTGATTATGACCATGCGCTGGACCTGCAAGAGCGGGGTGCGGGCGTGGTGATCATCACCGATGGCAATAAACCCGTGCTCGTGGTGCGGGCGGACGGTGCGCCGTTCGGGGTTGAGCCCTACAAAGTGCGCCGCGTGGTCGACACGAGCGGTGCGGGCGATCTCTTCAAGGCTGGCATCATCTACGGCTGGCTGCAGACCGAGTGGCCATTGGAGCAAAAGGTGAAGTTTGCGTGCGCGGCGGCTGCCTTGAACTGTGAGCGGGATCATTCAAAAGAACCTCCTCCCTCCCTGGCCGACATCCTCGCGCTCATGCGCGCACAGCCGCGATAAGCGGTCCTGCAGATTATCTAGTTCGGAGCTACGGTTTTATGTCTTCTTTTGTTTTCGTCTCGCGCAACGGTGTGATGATTCCTGCCGCCGAGGCGAGCATCTCCGTCTTCAATCCGGCGATTTACGGCTCTTACGGGGTGTACGAGTCGATGCAGGTGATCGGCGGCGCAGTTTTTGAGCAAGAAGCGCATCTGCGCCGGCTCGCGCATTCCGCGCAGATCATCGAGCTGCCTCTGCCGGCCGACTTGGCGACCATCGGAACCTGGATCGCCGGCGTGGTGGCCGCACACGGTCGCCAGGATTGCACCATTCGTCTGTTCGTGGTGGGGCCGGACAACGGCGGCGAGCCCGCGGCCTACATCTGGGCGCAGCCGCCGGCAGTGTATCCCCCCATTTTCTACACGGAGGGCGTCAGCGCGATCACATTTGAGGCGCGGCGCTACCTGCCCGAGGCGAAATCGCTCAACACGCTGGCGAGTTTCCTGGCGCAGCGCCGGGCGCGTGCCGCGGGCGTCCACGAGGCGTTTCTCTATCATGACGGCTGCCTGACCGAGGGCTCGAACAGCAACCTGTTTGCCGTGGTGAACGACGTGGTGCTGACCGCACCGGATCAAGAGGTGCTGGCCGGCGTCACACGAGATGTTCTGATTGCGCTGGCGCGGGGGCCGGCATCCACGTACGCGAGATGTTGCTGCCCCTCGATGAGATCAGCTGCTGGGACGAGTGCTTTATTACAAGCACCAGCCGGCACGTCATGCCGGTGACGAGTATCGACGACCAGCCCGTCGGCGACGGCAAGGTCGGGCTCCTCACAAAGCGATCGCGGGAATTGTTTGAGGCGCATTTCGACGCACAGCTCGGGCGCAGGATGAAGCTGCGCTCCAAATAAGCTTGGCGCGAATCATGGCATGATGATACAATAGGGCTGATATGTGGAGAGAAGATGGAATTACGCGAATACGTTGGTCTAATACGTAAATGGCTCTGGCTGATCCTACTGTGCACGCTGCTTGCCGGCGTCATCGCCTATCTTGTCAGCAAGAACATGACGCCGATCTATGAGGCGTCCTCCATCCTGCGCGTAAACCAGGCCTCCAACCCCGCCACCACCGTCGCCTACGCGGATATTCTGACAAGCGAGCGGTTGGCGCGCACCTACGCCACCCTCTTGACCAGTCGCCCCGTGCTCGAAGAGACCGCGCTCCGGCTGGGCATCGAGGCTGAGGGGCTCGCGGATGCCGTAAGCGTGACGGCCGTGCGTGACACATTGCTCCTGGAGATTAAGGTCGAGGGACCTGATCCGCGGTTGATCGCGGACATCGCCAACGTACTGCCTGAGGTCTTTATCGATCGTGACCGAGAGCAACAGCTCGGCCAGGTCATCCAGTGGCGCGAGGGCTTGGAAACCGAGATCGAAGCGACCCTCGCAGACATTGCACGCACGCAGGAAGACTTGAAGGCTGCCGACGACACCCAAAAGACGCGATTGGAGGGCAGCCTCGCACAATATCGCACCACCTACTCCAGCCTGCTGGCGAGTGCGCAGCAGGCTAAGATCGCTGAGGCGCAGGCGACGAATAACCTCGTGGTTTCGGAGCCGGCGATCGTGCCCGAGGATCCTGTTCGCCCTCGCACGTTGACGAACACTCTCCTCGCGGCCGTGATCGGCGCTATGCTGGCCATCGGCGCGGCATTCCTGATCGAGTACCTGGACGACACAGTCAAAACGCCCGACGACATCGAGCGGGTCAGCGGTCTGTCGACGCTCGGTGCGATCGCGCGGCTGAAAGACGCCGGCGGCACACGGCAGCTCATCGCCTGGCTGCGCACCAAGGCGCCCGAGTCAGAGGCATACCGCACGCTCCGCACGAATATCCAATTTTCTAGCGTTGATAAGCCGATCCGCACGCTGCTGGTCACCAGCTCCAGCCCGGGTGAGGGCAAGAGCATGACCACGGCGAACCTCGCAGTCGTCCTCGCACAAACCAGTCAGAAGGTCATCGTGGTTGACACGGATCTACGCCGCCCCGTGCTGCACAAGGTGTTCGGCGTGCCTAACAACACCGGGCTGACAACTGCACTGCTTGCAGGCGAGGCCTGGACAGCGGGGGAGCACCTGCAACCCACCGAGATCGAGAATCTGATGCTCCTGCCCAGTGGCCCGATCCCCCCCAACCCATCGGAGCTGCTCGGCTCACATCGGATGGGACACCTGATCCAGGCGCTGGCCAATGAGGCAGACATTGTCATCTTTGACAGCCCGCCTGTGCTTGCGGTCACGGACGCGACCGTCATGGCGCGCCAGGTGGATGGCGTGCTGGTTGTCGCCGATGCGGGCCGCACCAAGGAAGGGGCATTGGCCAGCGCGGCCAACGAGCTTCAGAAGACAGGCGCCAACGTTCTCGGGGTCGCGCTGAACCGGCTGGACGCGCGGCGCGGATATAACTACTACTACTATTACTACTATTCCGAGGATGAAACCGGGGAGCGGCGCAGGTCGTCCCCCAAGGGATCGAATGGGTCGCGTTTCCGGCTGCCGTGGCAGAACAAGCCGGCGGCCTAGCCGCGCAACGTGGTGCTGCGCTGGCGGCAGCCACCCGGGTCTTCTGAAGATTGCGTCGATTGCGCGTCGATTCGCTTTCTGGCGAATTCTCACGCACAAGTAGTAGGGGGTGGTTAGCCGCCCCTTTTTATATGTCTACGCCGCGGTCGATTCCTTGGCCCGCTGCTTGGCTGCCGCGTCCGCGGCATGACGGGCAGCCCGCGCCTGGCGGGAACGCTCGAACCGCGCGAGCGCGCCCTCAACCAGGCTGTACGCCGTGGGCACCAGCAGCAGGGTCAGGATGGTCGAGGTGATCAGGCCGCCGATGACGGTGATGGCCATCGGCTGGCGGAAGTCGCTGCCGGAGCCCAGGCCGATCGCCACCGGCAGCATGCCCAGGATCAGCGCCAGCGTGGTCATCAGGATGGGGCGCAGCCGGATCGGGCCGGCAGTCGTGAGCGCCTGCGTGGATGTCCATGCCCCGCTGCCGCCGCATCTTGTTGGTCAGATCCACCAGCAGGATCGAGTTCTTGGTCACCAGGCCCATCAGCAGGATCAGGCCGATCATGGCCGTCATGTCCAGCGGCATCTTGAAGACCAGCAGCGCCAGCAGGCCGCCGATGGCAGCCAGCGGCAGCGCCAGCATGATGACCAGCGGCTGGATGAAGGAGCCGAACTGCGAGGCCAGCACCATGTAGACGAAGACGACCGCCAGCAGCATCGCGATGCCCAGCGCGCCGAAGGCCTCGTTCTGCAACTTCTGCTCGCCGGAGAACGCCCACGTGACGCCGGCCGGCATGGGCGTCTCCTCCAGGACCTGGGTCACGTCGGCCACCACGTCGGCTTGCACCCGGCCGAAGGTGTCGGCGCCGATGATCACCGCGGCTTGCCGGTCGACGCGGTTGATCTGCGTCGGGCCGCTGGCCTCTTCCATGTGCGCGATCTGGCGCAACGGCACGAAGCCGCGCGGCGTCGGCACCTGCAGGTCCAGGATCTGGTCGAGCTTCTGGCGGTCCGCTTCCTGGAGCTGCACCCGGATGTCGGCCTCGGCGCCTTCGCCGCGGAAGGTGGCCACCTCGTCGCCTTCCACCAACGTGCGGATGGTGCTGCCCACCGTGGCGATGTTGATGCCCAGGTCCGCGGCCTTGCGCCGGTCCACTACCAGCAGCACCTCAGGCTTGCCCGGTTGGTACGAGACGTCCATGTCCACCAGGCCCGGCACCTGCTTCAGTTGCTCGGCCAGCTCCAGGCTGAACTGGTTCAGCGTCGTCCGCGTCGCCGATGGTCTGCAGCGTGATCTGGATCGGCTTGCCCATGACGGAGGAGCCGCCGCGCGGCCATCGCGGTGAAGCTGCCGCCGCTGATCGACAGGCCGGGCACATCCGCCAACTCGCCGCGGGCCGTCGCCAGAAACTCCTCGATCGGATGGCCCTCCTTGAGATTAATGTGAAATCTGGCCGTCTCAGGCGTGCCGCGGCCGCCGACGGTGGTCAGGACGGACTTGACTCGGCTCCAGCGCCAGCAGGCGGGTCTCCAGACCTCGCGGGCCTTCTGATCGGTCTGCGTCAGCGACCGTGCCCGGCGGCAGCGTGCAGCGCCACGTTGACGGCTGCCCTGATCGATCGATGGCACGAAGATCTGCTTCAGGAACGTCGCACCGTACACGGCTGGCCGCCAGGAGCGCGATGCCGAGCGCCAGCGTGACCAGCCGGTGGCGCAACGTCCAATCCAGCGAGCGCACGTATAGGCGTTCGAGCCAGCCCAGGCTGGCATGCTGCGATACCCGGATCCTCGGCATCCGCGACCGCGATCTTTGGCTTTCTGCTGCTTGAACAGGTAAGCCGAAAGCATCGGCGCGAAGGTCAGCGCCTCGACCAGCGAGATCAGCACCGCGATGCTGACCACCAGGCCGAAGGAGTTCAGGAACTTGCCGATCAGGCCGCCGACGAAGGCGATGGGCAGGAAGACCGAGACGATGGTCAGCGACATGGCGACGCACCGGCATGGCCACCTCGGCGGTGCCCTCGCTGGATGCCTCCTTGGGCGTCTTGCCCATCTCCATGTGGCGGAAGATGTTCTCGCGCACCACGATGGCATCGTCGATGATCAGGCCGACCGAGAGCGACAGGGCCATCAGGGAGACGATGTTGAGCGTCATGCCGCAGCGCCGACATGACGGCAAAGGTGCCCAGCAGGATGATGGGCAGGCCGGCCACCGTCACCAGGGTGTTGCGAAGATTGCGGAAGAAGACGAAAACGACCAGCGACGCCATCAGCGCGCCGATCAGCAGCTCGCGCATGGCGTCGTTGAAGCTCTGCCTGGACGAAGATCGATTGATCCTGGACCGTCGACCAGGTTGAGATCCGGCCGTTCCGTGCCGAGTTCGGCCAGCGCCTTCTTCACCCGCTCGGCCACCTGCACGGTGTTCGTGCCCGACTGCTTGCGGACGGCGACGACCACGGCCTCCTGCCCGTCCAGCCGGCTGTAGGTGTCTTGCTCCTTCCAGCCGTCCTGCACCGTGGCGATATCGCCCACGCGCACCGCGCCGAGCGCCGTGGCGATCTGCAGGTTGGCCACGTCTTCGACCGTGTTGAAGTTGCCGGGCGTGCGCAGCAGGAGGTTCTGCCCGGCCTGCTGGACGCTGCCGCCCGGGATGCTGTAGCTCTCGGCGACGATGGTCTGCGATCACCTGCTGGGGCGCCACGCGGCGGGCCTTGAGCGCATTGGCGTCCAGCAAGACCTGGATCTCCCGCTCGCGGCCGCCGGTCACGACCGCATCGGCGACGCCGTCGATGCGCTGCAGCCGGGGCAGCACATCCTCTGTGACCGTCAAGCGAACATCTGTCGCATGTTCCGCTCCGCCGGACTGGCCCGCAGGCCGTCCTGTGGATTGCCACCGAGATGCGCAGGATGGGCAGCGAGGACGGGTCGTAGGCCGTGACGGTGGGTTCGAGGACGTCGTCCGGCAGGTCGCTGCGCACGTTGGCGATCTTCTCGCGCACCTCCTGAAGCGCCACGCTTCGACGTCCTTGTCCAGGCTGAAGCTCACGATCACCATCGAGTAGCCTTCGCTGGAACGCGACTGCACCTCTTCCACGCCCGGCGCGGTGACCATCGCCTCTTCGATGGGCTTGGTCACCTGGGTCTCGACCTCGCCGGGGCCGGCGCCCGGATAGACGGTGATGACCGCCATGGTCGGGTAGGAGACATCGGGGAAGAAGTCCAGCGGCATGCCGGTGTACGCGATCACGCCCAGCGACGACCAGCGCCAGCATGATCATGGTGATGAAGACCGGATTCCGGATCGAGATGTCCCAGAGTCGCATGTCTATTGCTCCATCAGCTCGACGGTGGCGAACATGCCGGGCTTGAGGTCCGCGGCGCCGTCACCGGTGGGCCGCACCGTCACCTGCACGGTGCGCGTGGCATGGTCGAACGTCGGCGCGATCTCCGAGACCTTGCCCTCGAAGGTGCGGTCGGCGTATGCATCCACGCGGATGACGACCGGCTGGCCCACGGACACATTCTGGTAGCGGGATTCTTCCACCGGGATCACGATTTTCACTTCGTTGGCGAAGATGACCGCCAGGGCCGTGCCTGGCCCGGCCATCCCGCCCTCCACGGCATCCAGCTTATAGATGAAACCGTCCGCGGGCGCCTCGACGTTGGTCTTGTCAAGCTGCAACTGCGCCAGGTAGACGGCGGCTTCGGCCTGCTTGACCCCGGCCTCCGCGGCCTTGATCTGGGCCGGCTCGGCGCCGCGCTGCAGCCGCGCCAGTTGGGCCTGGGCGCCGGTGAGCTGCAGCGTAGGCACCGGCGATCTGATCCGCGGTCGCGCCCTTCAGCACCTTGTCGTACTGCGCCTGCGCGGCCTCTTTAGCCAGGGTGGCCTGCTGCAACTTGCAGGCTCTCCAGCATCATCCCGGCAAACGGATTGCCGGCGATGCGGTCGTACTGCGCCTGGTAGACCGATACCGCGGCCTCGGCCTGCCGGAGCTGGGCCAGCGCCATGCGCTTCTCTTCCTCGGTTGCGCCCTGCAGCGCGCGGTTGTAGGCCGCGCGCGGCCGCGCTTACCGCGGCCTGCGTCGCATCCAGATCGGTCTTCTGGGGCTGGGTCTTGGCCAGCTCGACCTGCGACTGAGCCAGCTCCAGCGCGGCCTGGGCCTGGGCGCGCTGCGCTTCCGCGACCGTGCTGTCGATGCGCACCAGGAGATCGCCCTTCTTGACGCTGTCGCCGACCGCGATCTTGACCTCTTCGATCTGGCCGGCCACCTGGGCCACGACGGGCACGATGGCCTCGGCCATGATCTCGCCGTTGTAGGTCAGGCTCGCGGTGTCCAGCCGCTGCGTCTTCTCGCTGCCGCTCGAGGCCGTGCTGCTCGTCAGGGTGTCGGATGGCGTGCTGACGATGACCGGAGAGGGCGCCGGGACCGGCGTCGCGATCGCGGGCGCGGCCGGCTGGGCGTTTGGGCTGCTAACCCGATCAGCAGCTGAACAGCCCCCTAAGTAGGTAACAGAAAATTCGGGGCACTTCTTCGTTGCCTGATATACTGGGGTTACGGAGGGTGCCATGATCTATGTACGAACACCAACGGATGCTGAACTGCAAGAGCTCAAGCGAATGACCCGCCATGAGATCGGGCGGGTTAGCCAACGAGCGCAGATGGTTCTGCTCTCAGCGCAGCAGCGCACGGTGCCTGAGATCGCCGTCATCTTTGGCGTCAAGTACAAGACCGTGCGCAAATGGCTCCGCCGCTTCAATGCGGCCGGGCCGGCCGGACTGTATGATGAGCCGCGCAGTGGGCGGCCGCGGACGCTGACCGACCGTGTCCGTGACACTTTGGTCGACATGAGCGAGCAGGATCCCGAGCAGTCGGACTATCCCGCGACCTTGTGGACGGTTGCGATGCTGGCCTTAGCCTTGGCCGAGAAGATCGGCGTGTATCTGAGCCATAGCACCCTGCGTCAGACGCTGCATGCGGCCGGCCTGGCCTGGAGCCGCCCACGACTCGCCATGCCCCGCAAGACTGATCCGCAGAAGGCGGCCAAGCAGTGGGCAATAGTGCAGGCCGTGATTGGGGCTGGCCCAGCTGCAGTCGTGCTGTACGCCGACGAATCGCGCATCCAGATGCTACCGTTGATTCGAGCAATGTGGCATCGGCTGGGCCAGCAGATCCGTGTCCCGACGCCCGGCAGCAATCAGACGCGCAGCCTATTTGGAGCGCTCAACATTCGCACGGGCCAGTGGACGTGGTTGATCCGCGAGCATATGCACAAAGAAGACTTCATCACTTTCCTGGAACACCTGTTGACGGTGTATGCCAGCGGTCCGATCATTCTGATCGTCGATAACTACTCCAGCCATACGGCTAAGGCCATCGATGCCTGGCTGACTGAGCACCCGCGACTCCAGTTGCACTACCTGCCGAAGTACTGCTCGCATCTGAATCCGGTTGAGAACATCTGGCTGCGTCTCAAAGGCCAGACCGCCGCTGACCGCTTGTACGGTTCGCTGCATGGTCTGCTGGACGCCGTCACACGCTTCTTCGACCATATGACGCCAGCGATGGCGTTGACCTGGGCCAGTCTCGACTGAAAAGTGACCCGTACTTTTTGTGACATACTTAGAGCTACGGCCATTGCTGAGACGGTTAGCATCAGGGCCACGCCGCGCCAGCGAGGGCTCACTGGATTGACTCCGCTTGTGTGCATGCTGAACTCTTCCTCTCTACTGGCCCCAGCTCACAACCTGTTCGGCCTGATAGTTGTATTCGATAGGGACGTCGACCGGCAGCAGACGTTGATTGCCACCGTCGGCATTCATCACCCAGAGCCGCCATTGGCCGCTCCGATTGCTCAGGAACACGATGCTCCGGCCATCCGGGCTCCAGGCCGGGCTGACGTTGTGCGGCAATGGCGAGGCGAGAGGGTCCGGATGGGTGAGTGCGGCCAGGCCCGAGCCATCGACGTTCACGGCAAAGATCTCCCAATGATCCTTCTCCTGGGAATGGAAGACCACGCGATCGCCGTCGACCTGCCCTGCGGGGTCCTGATACCGGAATTCGCCCGCGACCGCACGCATCTGACGGTCAAGCGAGGCAGTCTCGTTGACGCCGGTGGCGTCCTGGGTGATCTGGATGCCCGCCCCACCGTAGAAGTCAGCCGTACTCCCGTACAAGATACCTTGATCGGTCCAGCTGGGTGAAATGGCGTTGGGCTGCGTCGCCAGATCCTGGTAGCTACCGCCGTTAAGATCCACGCGAGCCAGACCCCGGCTGTCCGTCGTCACAAGCGGCAACCCATAGGGTGATGGGAGGTTGTACGGGAATTTGTCGGGAAAGCAGATGATGTAACCGGCGTAGCGACAACGGTTTTCTCCGGTCACATGGCTGAACACGATTTTCTGGCCGTCGGGGCTCCAGGCCGGCGAGCGCAAAAGCTCTCCACGAGCCAGGATGCGTCGCTCGCCCCCGCCGTCGATGCCGATGAGATAAAGCCCTTGCTCGCCGGTATCGCGCCAGAAGACCACCGTACGGCCGTCAGGGCTGATGGCCGGGTCCGCGCCGGTTGTCAGTTGGCGCAGCGCGCTGCTGGCTAGGTCATAGACGTAGATCTTGCCGCCGCTCCGCTCCTGGAAAACCAGCTTGCCGGACAGGCCTGTTGCCGGAGCCTTGCTTTGCGCCGGTTTGCGGCTGCTGGTTGAGGTGCTGGCTGCAGGCGTGGCAGCAGGCTGCGCAGTCGGGCTCGCCGCACTTGTTACACTCGCGGCCGCGGGCTCTGTGAAGCCCTCGCGCACGGGCACATTGCTCACGCCGAAGATCACGACGCCGGCCGAGCTGACCCAGCCGGTCGCGCCGGTTTTGTTCGAGCCATAGAACCAGCGATTGTCGGACGTTCGGCCGCTGATCTTGAGAGTCGTGCCGCCCGGCATGTCGACGATGAGCACCCCTGAACCGTCGTACAGGCCTGCGCCGCCGGCGCGCACCATCGCCAATGTCGTGCCGGTGTCTGGGTGGAGCGAACCTGCCGAGACGCCGCCGGCTGGAATCATAAAGAGGGAGAGAATCAGCAGGCCACCGAGCACGATGGGCGTCAACCGAAGACTTCGCTTGCCGGAGGCGCCGGTGCCCAGCCACTCGAGCGCGAGGGTGGGTCATCTTTGTCCTTTCAGAATGAGGGTCCCACGCTGATTATAGTGCTCGCCAGCTTGCAGCGCATGTGTCGCGGGGAATGTCCCTCCCATGCCGGTAGACCTATTCGCGCAGCCAAAGGGCACATGACTCCAGGTGGGCTGCAGACTCTATCCTGCGGCATATTGTCGCGCCATTTCTGGGCGTGCTATACTCGTCAAGACAAGTGTAGTTTGCGCCATGCCGATTTCAAGCTGAGGGAGCGTTCATGTTCGCGCGGGCCAGACGGTGGCTTAATCCCTATCCCGATACGCCGGGGGCATTGCGCCTGAGCTTTGTCGCGGCGTATATCGGCGTGGTGGGCGCGCTGGTCGCGTACTCCAACTTCGTCAGCCCGTGCTACGAACCACTGCCATCGGCGCGGCAATGGGTGACGATTGGCCTCCTGGTCATGATGCTGGTCGTCGAACGTTTCGAGCTGGCGCGGGACTCGCGGCCGCCATCGCGCGGTCTGGCCGTCGGACTGCTGATCCTCCGTATTGTGTTCGTACAAGGCGTCGTGATGCTCGACTGCACCGGGCTGGCGGTCTTGCTCTATGCCGTCGTGCCCTTCGCCGTCTTTTTCGTCCTGGGTCCTGGCATCAGCCACATCATCGAATTTGCCTACTGGTGCCTGGTGGCCATCCGGGCCTGGCAAGCGGGCGGCGCCGGCATCAGATTGAGCCTGGATTCTCTCACGATCGTGGTGATCTTCACGCTGCTGCTGATTTTCGTGCACGTCATCGCGGGCCATATCGACCGGGATCAGCGGAGCAAGCAGCAGATGCGACAGTTGCTGGCTCAATTGGAAGCGTCCCACCGCCAGCTGCAGGCCTACGCGGGCCGGGTGGCCGAGCTGGCAGCCGCCGCGGAGCGCAACCGGTTGGCGCGGGACATCCACGACAGCCTGGGGCACTACCTGACGGCGATCAGCATCCAGCTGGAGAAGGCCCAGGCCTACCGGGAGCGCAACCCGGAGGAAGCGGATCGGGCCATCCGCGACGCCAAGCAGACCGCGCGCGAGGCGTTGCAGGACGTGCGCCAGTCGGTCAGCACGCTGCGCGACGCGGAAGACCGGTTTTCTTTCCGGCAGTCGCTGGCCGAGCTGGTGGGACGGATGGACAGCGGTTCTCTTGAGATCGCCTGCAACGTCGAAGGGGATGAGGCGGACTATGCGGGTCCCGTGCTGGCCGCGCTCTACCGTGCGGCCCAGGAAGGCCTCACTAATGTCCAGAAGCACGCCCAAGCCCGGCACGTACAGCTGGATGTGCAGTTTGGTGAGGCGGACGCGTGCCTTAGGCTCCGCGATGACGGCGTGGGCTTCGACACGGGCGCACTGGCAGTAGGGCTGGGTCGCTCCGCGAGGCTCGTTCGCGGCTACGGCCTTCAAGGGCTCCAGGAGCGGCTGGAGCTGGTAAGGGGACAGATGCGTATCACCAGCGACTGCCCGAAGCGGCACGGAACTCACGATCATCATTCCCAAATACGGGGCGCAGGTGGCGGCAATATGAGCGGACCTAACCTGACGAGCAGTCCGGACGCAACCAATGTGGTGACGGTCCTGGTTGTCGACGATCAACGCCTGGTGCGGGAGGGCATTGCCTCACTGCTGGACATTCAGGCAGGCATCAGCGTGGTGGGCGAAGCCGTCAACGGCCAGGAAGCCATCGAAAAGGCGCTGGCATTGCGCCCCGACGTCATCCTGATGGACGTGCGGATGCCTGTGGTGGATGGCATCGTGGCCACCGGGCAGATCCACCGGCAGTTGCCCGAATGCCAGGTGATCATGCTGACCACCTTCGACGACGAGGAATACATCGTCAAGTCACTGCGTGCGGGGGCGGTCGGCTACCTGCTGAAGGACATCCCGGCCTCCCAATTGGCGCGCGCGGTGCAACTGGCCCACAGCGGCATCTATCAGCTTGAGCCATCGGTCGCCGGCAAGTTGGTGGGTATGCTGAGCGACGCTCGCCCAGAGCGGACGCCCGCAGCGCCAGGCTTGCCGTTCGAAACCGATCTCACCGAGCGCGAATTGGAGGTGCTGCGTCTCATCGGCACCGGCGCCACCAACCGGGAGATCGCGGACAGGTTGGTGGTCAGCGAGGGCACGGTCAAGAATCACGTCTCCAGCATCCTCAGCCGGCTGGGTTTGCGCGACCGGACCCAGGCCGCGCTCTACGCGCACGAGCATGGGTTGATCTAACGAAAATGGGCGCCGCCATATCGGCAGCGCCCAGCGGTGATTACCCCCCTAATGCGCTACTTCTCGATGCCCATCACCTTGTACAGGCTGGCGAAGTCGAAGTGAGCGTTCAGCAGCTCTGTGAACCGTTCTATCTTCTGCGGTTGATGGAAACGACTCTTGCCAAAGAAGTTCTCGATGATCTCGATGCTGCTCAGCGTGTCAAGGCGGGTGAGCAGCACCGGCACGCACAACTCCTCCGCGCGGTTGATGACCGCCGGGCTGGGATAGATGTGGCCGGTCAAGATCAGGCAGCGCGTCGAGGTCTCCAATGCAGCCAGCTGGATATCGGCGCGGTCGCCGCCGGTGATCACGGCCTTGTTCGGCTTTCGGCGGAAGTAAGTCAGCGCACTCTCGACGCTCATTGCGCCCACCAGCATGTGCTCGACCAGCTCGTCGCTGCACTCTGATGAGCACAGGAGCTCCGCGTTCAGTCCTTCCGCCAGCTCCTTGACACTCGGCGCCGAAAGCATGTTTTCCTTGGGCAAGACGCCGAAGGTGCGGATGCCGCGGCGGGTAAAGTAGGGCACGACGACCTCTTGAATGAACTCCTGCTGGCCCTTGGGCACCTCGTTGATGACCACGCCGACCATGTTCTTCCCGAAGTAGTTCTGACCGGTCATGGCGCGATCGTACAGCAGGGTGTCATCGTACCGGATGACTTCGATCACCTGCGCGTCCACCAGTTCCACGACCTTCTTGGGCGGCAAGCCGGCCACGTAGCCTTCGCGCAGGCTGCGGCCACCTTCCATGATCAGGACGTCGCGGCCCTCAGACATCTTCGCAAAGGCTTCCATCAGCTTCGGCTGGTAGTCCACTTCCGGGCCGCGGAGCTGCTGCTCCAACTTGGACGGGGTGAGCGCTACGGGCGAGATCAGCTCGGCCGGCTCAGGCATGCTGTAGACCTGCTTGGCGAAGACCACATCTTCGTCGTATGGCATACCTTCCCGGATGGGAACGTTGACGTTGATAGGCTTCATGTAGCCGGCCTTGAGCCCATCCTTGCGGAACTGCATGCCCAGGCCAACGCACAGGGCCGACTTGCCCGAGTAGGTCTCGGCGGAAGTAATGTATAGTGTCTTCATATTATTCAGCGCTCCTGATACTAGACTACTTTAACGCGAGCCGCATGTCAATTCCCAAAACGCCGCGGCCCTGCTCAAACACCATCAACGGATTGATGTCGAGCTCGACGATCTCGGGAAAATCGGTGACCAGTTGGGAGATGCGCAGCAGGGTCTCTACAATGGCTGGGCGGTCTGACGGTTTCTCGCCGCGGACACCGCGCAACAGCCTGTAGGAGCGAATCTCGTCCAGCATTTCGGTGGCCTGGCGCCGGTCGATGGGCGCCACACGGAAGGTGACGTCCTTCAGCGCTTCCACATAGATGCCGCCCAGACCGAACATAATCAGGGGACCGAACTGCGGGTCACGGTTCACACCAATGATGACCTCGCGGCCGCCCTTGACCATCTGCTGAATCTGGCAGCCCCAGATGGTGGCGTCGGGCATGAAGCGCTTCGCCCGGTAGACTAGCAGGTCGAACGCATCGCGCACTTCCGTCGCCGAGGTGATGTTCAGCTTGATGCCGCCGATGTCCGATTTGTGCAGGATGTCTGGCGAAGCGATCTTCATGACGACCGGATAGCCGATTTGCTCGGCCATGGTCACTGCCTCATCGGCTGTGGCAGCCACGCCCGATTTTGGCAGCGGGATGCCGTACGCCTCGAGCACCTCGCGTGCCTCCGAATCGCCCATCGTGACCCGGCCATCGGCCCGCGCCGCAGCGAAGAGCGCGGCGACTTTTTCTTTATTGGCCTCGAAAGATTCCACCTGCAAGGGCGGCGTATTCAGCCAGTTCCGGTGATCACGCATGGCCGCAATCGCCTTCACAGCGCGCTCGGGCACCTGGTAGTTCGGCACGTCGTACGAGCGGAGCACCTGCACGCCCTTGGCGATCGCGAGGTCTCCCATGAAGCAGCCGAATACCGGCTTGCCGTACTTCTTGGAGATCGTGCCCAGCGCCTCCGCAGTTTCGGGGATTTGCGTCATCGTCTGGGGGGTCAGCACGACCATCAGCGCGTTGACGTTCGGGTCGGCCAATACGTAGTCGATCGCCATCGCGTAGCGGTCCGCATAGCGCGTCGCCCAACACGTCAACCGGGTTGGCCACGCTGGCGGCCGCGGGCAGCTTGGCCTGCAGCGCCTGTTTGGTCTCGTCAGTCAACGAAGCCAGGCGCAGGCCGGCGTGCTCGAGCGCATCTGAAGCCATGATGCCGGGGCCGCCAGCGTTGGTGATGACGCCGATGGCATCACCCTTGATCAGGGGCTGGCGCGCGAAGGCCTGCGCGATGTCGAACAGGTCCTGCACCGATTCGGCGCGGATGATGCCCGACTGCTTGAAGGCGGCATCGTATGAGGCTTCCGAGCCGGCCAGGCTACCGGTGTGCGACGAGACGGCCTTCGAGCCGGCGCTGGTGGTGCCTGATTTGATCGCGATGATCGGCTTGTGACGGGTCACTTCGCTGGCCATGCGGATGAACTCGGGGCCGTTGGTAATGCCTTCGAGATAGGCCATGATGGCGCGCGTCTCGTCGTCCTGGGCCCAGGTGGTAATCAGGTCCAGCTCGTTGATGTCAGCCTTGTTGCCGATGCTGTAGAAGCGGGAGAAGCCGATGCCCTGGCCCAGGGCCATGTCCAGGATCGAGGTGCAGAGCGCACCCGACTGGGACATGAACGCGATTTTGCCGCGGCGGGGCATGCCCGCGGCGAACGATGCGTTCAGCTTGATGACGGTGTCGATGATGCCCAAGACGTTCGGGCCGATCAAGCGTATGCCATACTGCTTGGCGATATCGACCACCTGCTGCTGAAGGACCCTGCCCTGTGGGCCGGCCTCGCGGAACCCGGCAGTGATGATCACTGCGCCCTTGAGTCCGCGTTGTCCGCACTGCTCAATTACGCCCGGTACGACTTTGTTCGGCACCAGAATGACCGCCAGGTCGACCGGGTCAGGGCATTCCAATACGGATGGATACGCTTTCTTCCCCAGGATCTCTGGCGCCGTGGGGTTGACCGGGTAAATCCCGCCTTCGTAGCCGTACTGGATTACGTTGTTGAGGACTTGGTACCCCAGCTTTGCGGGGTCCGTGGACGCGCCAATGACAGCAACGCCCCCAGGTTCGGTGAACATTTCGAGCATGTGCAACTCCCCTTCAAAGGGTTGTGATGGCTCTTTGGGGTGAATGCAAAGCCATCTACCGCTTTATCACGCGAGCAATTATCTGCCCCTGTTTTGGTTCGGAGCAGGTCACCTGTGCATTATGGCTCGATTCGAACATTTAATAAATGATGCACATCATGTCTCATAGGGTTTGCCCCAACGCCGCGAATTGCGTACAATTGACGGCGAGGAGTATCCCATGATTTACCTGGATCATTCTGCGACCACACCGGTAGACGGGCGGGTCGTTGACGCGATGGCACCTTATTGGACCGACATGTACGGGAACCCGTCCAGCGTGTACAGCCTGGGCCGCCGCTCAGCAGCGGCATTGGAGGATGCACGCAGAACGGTCGCTCAGATTTTGAACGCCCAACCCACCGAGATCGTTTTCACCAGTTGCGGGACGGAGAGCGACAATCTGGCCATCCGCGGCGTAGCATTGGCCGCCACTGCCAAAGGTCGACGTCATCTTATCACAACACCGATCGAACATCATGCGGTGCTGCATACAGTGGCCGACCTGGTCGAGCGTTTCGACTTTGAGGTGACCCACGTCCCCGTGGATCGCAGTGGATTGGTTGACACCGCCGATGTGAGAGCCGCCATCCGCCCGGACACCGCACTGATCAGCGTGATGACGGCCAACAACGAAGTCGGCACGATCGAGCCGATTGCCGAGATCGGGGCGATCGCGCGGCAGTTCGGCATTCCGTTTCATACTGACGCGGTGCAGGCCGCTGCGAGTCTGCCGCTCGATGTCGAGGCGCTCCAGGTCGATCTTCTGGCGCTCTCTGCGCACAAATTTCACGGCCCAAAAGGCGTCGGGCTGCTCTACGTGCGCAAGGGCACGCGGATGGGACTCGTCCAGACAGGCGGCAGCCAGGAGCGCGGCCGCCGCGCGGGCACGGAGAACGTCCCCTACATCGTCGGGATGGCACGCGCCCTGGAGCTGGCCGCTGCAGACCGCGCGGCAGAGTCGGCGCGTCTCCTGGCATTGCGCGAGCGACTCCTGGCGGGCATTCTGGAGCGTATCCCGGATGTTGAGTTAACCGGTCACCGCGAGCACCGGCTGCCGGGGCATCTGAGTTTCATCATCCGCGGCGTCGAGGCCCAGTCGCTCCTGATCGCCCTCGATCTGGTGGGTATCGCTGCATCATCGGGCTCGGCTTGCGCCAGCGGTGCGCCGACTCCCAGCGGCGTGCTCCGCGCGATGGGGTTCGCGCCGAATGAGGCGTTGGGCGCGCTGCGGCTGACCCTGGGGCGCTCCAACAGCGAGGCCGACGTTGACACAGTGCTCGATCAGCTCCCCGAGATCGTCAAGAGGATTCGGGGTGTCTGAGCGAGCCGTGGTGGCAATGAGCGGCGGGGTCGATAGCTCCGTCGCGGCTGCCCTGTTGCTGGAACAAGGGTACGACGTCGTCGGCATCATGCTGCGCCTCTGGTCGGAACCCGCGTGGCCGGTGTTGGGCGGTGACGTCGAAACAGCGAACAATCGCTGTTGTTCGGTGGAGTCAGTTCACGACGCCCGGGCGGTGGCCGACCGGCTTGGCATTCCGTTCTACGTGATCGATGCCCAGGCGCCGTTCAAGCAGCAGGTGGTGGACGGCTGGATTGCCGGCTACGCGGCCGGGCTGACACCCAATCCGTGCCTGTCGTGCAACCGGTGCATCCGCTTCGGCTTTTTGCTTGATTATGCGCGTTCGCTCGACGCGGCCTACCTGGCCACCGGACATTACGCGCGCATCGGCCGGGGCAACGATGGTCGTCTGCAGTTATGGCGGGGGGTCGATCGCGCCAAGGACCAATCCTATGTCTTGAGTGTGCTCGGCCAGGCCGAGCTGCAGTCGGTGCTTTTTCCGGTGGGCGAGCGCACGAAAATGCAGGTGCGCGCGTTGGCCGCCGAGCGAGGGCTGCCCACGGCCTCGCGCATGGACAGCCAGGACCTGTGCTTCATCTCCGACGGCGATTATCGGCGTTTTCTGGCCGAGGTCGCCGCCGATGCATTACGCCCCGGTCCGATCGTTGATTCCGGGGGCCGCGTGCTGGGCGCACACCGCGGGTTGCCCTTCTACACTGTGGGCCAGCGCAGCGGGCTGGGCCTGGCGGCGCCGCAGCCACTATTCGTGCTTTCGCTGGACGTCGAGCGGAACACCCTCGTGGTTGGCACGCGGGACGAGCTGGGGACGGTCGACTTTCGAACCGGTTCGGTCCACTGGGTGGCGGGTAGCCCGCCGGCCGAGTCCTTTGAGGCCGAGGTGCAGATCCGCTATCATGCCCAGCCCGCGGCCGCCACGATCACTGTCGATCGCGAGAGTGGCGGCGCCCGTGTCCAGGTGACCGCTCCACTGCGCGACGTGACGCCCGGGCAGGCCGCGGTCTTCTATCAGGGCGAAAACTGCCTTGGCAACGGCCTGATCTTGCGAGGCTGAGCGGGCCGGGAGGCGGAAGAAGTGCAGTCCTTTCAGGATATAATGCTTGACTTTGCCCTATCGCCCACGCTGTGGTTGTGCGTGGTCTTTGGGGTGATCTACGGCGCTCTCTTCACGTTGTGGCGCGGGGGTGGCTGGCGCCAGTTGGCGCGCGATGCCGGTGTTGGCGTGATCGGGTTCGTCGTGGGTCAACTGATTGCTTCGGTCTTGCGGCTACCCACGTTGCGCGTGGGTGAGGTGCATCTGTTGTGGGGCTCTTTGGCGAGTGTGTTCTTCTTGCTGATCGGCCGGCGGCTGCTGAAGCCGCGCGTGTTGCCGGTCAAAACGAGGTCCGGTTCAACAAGGCATTAAGCGTGCGTGTTAAACGCGCGTTTTGTGTTCAAGACACCTTTACGAATCGCACCGGCTGTGCTACACTTGACCAGTACGGAGGTGGGAGAATGGGGACGGCGCGCGACATCGCTATCATCGTGTTGGCACTTGAGTCAATCATTATCGGCGTGTTACTGGCCATACTGGTGATTCAGGTGATGAAGTTGGTGCGCTTGCTGCGCGACGAGGCCATGCCTATCTTGCGATCGACACAGGATACCGTGAGCACAGTGCGCGGCACGGCTGATTTCATGAGCGATCACCTGGTGCAACCGGTTGTCAAGGTGTCCAGCATGGCGGCTGGCGCGCGACAGGCTGTTGGCGTGCTTTTTGGACGAAAGAACGGACGCAAATAAGGAGGGTAGCATGAGTGAAAACGGCGGCGGTGGAAGCTTCTTCCTCGGCTTTTTGATCGGTGCGATGGCGGGCGCGGCGGCGGCTCTGCTCATGACCCCACAATCGGGCGAAGAGCTACGGCAGACCCTCGAGCAGAAGGGTGTCAGTTTGAAGGATGATGCCGCACGCGCGGCCGAGGACGCGAAAGCGCAGGCACAACGCCTTGCCGAGGACGCCAAGATGCAGGCGTCCCGCCTTTCCGAAGACGCGAAGCTGCAGGCACAGCGTCTCACAGAGCAGGCCCGAGGCCAGGTTGAGGTTGTTGGGGAGAAGGGCCGCATCGTCATCAGCGAGAACGTCCGCAAGGCGCAACAGGTCGTTCTGGACGCGAAAGACAAGCTCGCCAGCGAACCGCCTGCGATCGACCCCCTTTCATAACTCGACACGAACCGCACACCTTTGCAGGCCGGGCATCGTCCCGGCCTTTTACGTTGACCACTGTGTTCTCTATGGCAATTCTATCGGTAGGTGGGGTGCGGGGCGCGTCCGGCCAGGTTGGTTAGAGCCGTGCCGAGGCCGGCGACCAGGTCGCGCGCGGTCACTGACGCAGGACCTAACGTCTGGCCCACGAGTGTGCCGCAAAGCGCGTGCACGTACGCGCCAGCCGCGGCTGCCTCGAACGGCGCCAGCCCCTGGCTGAGCATGGCAAGGATCACGCCTGCCAACACATCGCCGCTGCCGGCCTTCGCCAGCGCCGGCTCTGCGAAGGGCAGGACCGCAGTCCGGCCATCAGGATGTGCGATGACGGTGTGCGCTCCCTTCAGCAGAACGATGTGACCCCATTCCCCGGCATATCGACGCGCCGTCGCGATCCGCTTCACGTTGATCTCCGCGACGCTCAGACCCGTCAGCCTGCTCATCTCCCCCGGATGGGGGGTCAGGATGCTGAGCGGGGGCAGCAGCGCCGGCCAGCCTGGAGAGATGGCCAGGATGTTCAGCGCGTCGGCATCGAAAATCGCACGACCGCGCCACTTGTCTGGATCGAGCGCGGCGGGCGCAAGCAGGGCGTGCAGGAGGGCCCTGGCGGCTTCGTCTGTGGTTAGCCCGGGCCCGATCAGGAGCGCGTCGTAGCCTTGCGCCTTCCGCAGCACCTGGGGGGCTGCATCCGGGCTGAGGACGCCCGCCTCGCTCGGCAGCGGCAGCCAGGTGAGATCCAGGAGCACGCCCGCCAAGGCGGGATGCAGCTCCCGGGGGACCGCTACGGTGACCAGCCCCGCGCCTGCGCGTGCTGCCGCGCTCCCGCTGAACGCGGGCGCGCCGGTGTAAAGACATGAGCCGCCCACGACCAGGGCTTTGCCAAACGTGCCTTTGTGCGCGTCCTGCGGCCGGCCGGGCAAGAGTGCAGCCGCGTCGGCGCGCTCCACCATCTCGACCTGAAGGCCGTCCCCCAGGTCTGCCGGCACGCCGATGTCGACGACGCCGAGCAGTCCACACGCCCCCGCGCCGGGGTATTGCAATTGGCCCCATTTAGGGAAGGCAAAAGTGACCGTTAACGTCGCAGGGATGGCCGCGGGATCGAGCTCACCGGTGTCGCAGTTTAGCCCGCTTGGACAATCCACGGCCAGGACCGGGACGATGGGCCAGGGCGGCAACTCCTCGTCGAATCCGTCCTCTTCGTCTGCCCAATCATCGGCCTCGTCATCCCATAACCTTTCGTCGCGCAGGTCATCATTCGGCCCGCCCCTGGGCGCAGACCACAAGGATGACGGCATCGGCGGCGCGCCGAGCGCCTCGGATAGGGGAAAGCGGGGGATGAGGGCCGCAACGGCAGACATGGCCGCCTGTGCATCTGTCTGAGCATTGTTTCGGACGACCAGCTCTTCCCTGACCACGGTCAACAGTTCGGCCAGCCGGCCTTCCAGCGGCCGTGTAGCGCCCGTGCCCAGCAGCGCGTCGATGACGAGGCCGGTTTGCCGGAGCTCGGCGCGCAGCTTGGAGAAGTCAGGGTCGTTGTCAGCCCACAATATTGCCATCCCGCGGCGGCGGCGCTTGAGGCGGCTGAAGTTGCCGTCGCCCTTGATGTCGCGCTTCCAGACGTAGAGCGTCACCTCGCAGTCCACCTCGCGTAGGTAGTGTGCGGCCACCAGCCCATCGCCGCCGTTATTGCCAGGTCCAACCAGGATGAGAACGCGGTTTCCGCTGTGGCTCAGTTGCATCGTCAACGCCAGCGTGGCGACCGACCAACCTGCCTTTTCCATCATGGCCGCATAGGATTGGCCGCGGGCATCGGTCAATTGCTCGATGCGACGCATCTCCTCGACATTAACGAGCTTCATCGGGCGCCTCCATGGACAATCGCCAGGCAACGAGGGCCATGCTGCCGATAATGGGCGCGAGCAGGGCCAGGTAGACCAACTGGAATGTGACCGAGGGGGATGATCCAATGGGATCCAGGGGATGCCGGAAGACCCCGGTGGTGGCGGCCATCCAAACCACTGCGACTGCCAACAACACGGCGGCGAAAGCAGTGAACCGGCTATCCTTCACCATCCACGTGACGAGCAGCACCACCAAGCCCGCCGCCGCAAGCTGGAGCGTCATCGTGACGCGCGGCTCGCCCCAGGCGATCCACGGTCCCCACGTCAGGCGGGTGGCGGGCATGCTGACGATGAAGTGCGCGACCCAGAAAGCCCAGCCGCTGATCAGCAGCCCTCGCGTCAACCTGGCTAGACGCGGGCCGCTTTGTGATGAGATAGAGTGCGCCCACCACGCCTGCTGCGACGAGGCCGATCATGCCCGCGCGGCTCAGCGCGCCGTGGAGGTAGACGATTTTGATGACCTGCCCCAACGTCTTTTCGAGGGGCATGAGCAGCAGGATCGCCGCGGCCAGGGCAGTGCAAATCAGGATCAGCGCCCAAAAGCGCCGGCGGATGAAGGGCATGCAGGAAGTCTCCGTGATGGTGTTGCGGCCATCATAACCCATTTGGGGAAAAACCGCACAGAACGATCGCCGCACGCGCCGCCGTACGTGCCGGGCACTTGCGAAGTGCCCGGCACATGGGTACGTGGGTCCGAGCGTTTCCCCTTCCTTCGCGGGCTGTGGTATCATCGCTCCAGCGTCCCTTCTCGAGAGGATTCACACCATCATGGGCTGGATCATCCTGGCCATCATCTGGCTTGCTGCGCTCGCCGATCGCGCTGGTCCTTGTTTCGCAGGCAGCGTTTGCGCACGCCGTGGCATCTCGACGTGGCCGCCTTGGGCTGCTGGCGCTGGCGGTTCTGGGCTTCTTCTGGCGGGTCGTCACGGGGGAGAACTGGATGCCCGCCGACGGCGGCGACCTGGTCTCGTTCCTCTTCCCGACCTACCGTTTCGCCGCCGCGAGCCTGGCTCACGGCGCCTGGCCGCTCTGGAATCCGTACCTGTACGGCGGCGCGCCGCACGTCGGCGATATCCAGGCCGGCTTCCTCTATCCGCCGAACCTGCTTCTCTTCCTCACGAACCCGACGTTTCCCTTACGCCGCGCTGCAGTCGCTGAGCATGGCGCACATCTGGTTTGCCGGCGCAGGCATGTACCTGCTGCTGGCCCGCGGCTTCGGGCTGCGCCGCGTGGCTGCGCTGGCCGGCGCGCTGGCCTTCATGTTCTCCGATGCCTTCCTCACGCACTTCGGCAACCTGAACCTCAATGCCGCGCTGAGCTGGCTGCCGTGGGTTTTCTGGGCGTGGCTGGGGGTGTTGGCGGGGCAACGGCTGACCGCGGTCCGCGCCTGGCGGGGCGTGGCGGTCAGCGCAGTCCTGCTGGCGCTCTCGATCTCGGCCGGGCACATCCAGGCGACCTGTTCATCATTCTCGGCGCTCGGGCTGTACACCGCGTTCTGGCTTTGGCTGCGGCGGGACGAACCGAGGCCCTGGCGCCGAGCCTTGTGGACTGCGCTCTGGGCTACGGGGTGATGGTTCTCCTCGCAGCCCTGTTGGCCGCGCCGGTGCTGCTGCCCGCCTGCAGCTCGCGGGCCAGACGGTCCGCGCGGAGTGGAACTACACAGCCACGCGGCAGGCTACTCGCTCTCGCCGGCCCAGCTGATCGGCTGGCTGATCCCCGGCTTCTTCGGCCGCGGACCCGCAGTTCCACTGGGGGCTGTGGCCGCGCGTGGAGGTGGGCTACCTCGGCATCCTGCCGCTGGTCCTGGCCGGCCTGGCCGTGGCCCTGCAGCGCCGGGCGGCAGGCAAAGTCATCTGGCCCTGGGCGGCCCTGGCCTGCGTGAGCCTTGCGCTGGCCCTCGGCATCTACGCCATCCCGCACGGCTGGCTGACGCTGTTGCCCGGCTTCGGCCAGTTGCGCGCGCCCGCGCGGTTCGTCGTGCTCACCGACTTCGCGCTGGCCGCCCTGGCTGCCTGGGGCCTCGACGCGCTCCTGCGGCCGCTGGCCGAAGAGGACGGCCGGACGATCGCGAACTGGACACGCGGCCTGGCCTGGGCGGCCGCCGCGACCTTCGGCATCATCCTGCCCCTGGCCTATGTGACGCTCCTCCTGGTGCAAAGCCAGGATGCTGCGATCGTCAGCCGCGTCTCGGTCACCTTGATCGGTGTCGTCTCTTTCGCCGCCTTGCTCGTGGCCAGCCTGGCCTGGCTCGTGGCGCGGCGTAAGGAGTTCGGCCGGCCGGCCACGCTGGGCTGGCTCGCCCTCGCGCTGATCTTCTTCGATGTCGCCAGCCTGGGCGCGTACGTCGACACTGGGCCAGGTCGACCCCAGCGCGACGTTCGAGCATGACGAAATCGCCGCGTTCCTGGCGGCGCAGCCCGGGCCGTTCCGCATCGACAGCCGCACGCAGATCGAAGACTTGTGGCAGCCGGATACGGCGCTGCTTTACGGCCTGGAAGAGGTTGGGGGCTTGACCAACCCGCTCCTCCTGGCCGACGTCGATCGCTATTGGCAGGCGCTCGGCTCCCGTTCGACCCCCCTGTACGACCTGCTCAACGTGCGCTACGTCCTGGGGAAGAAGGATGTCGTGCTGGACTGGGACAAATTCGGCCTGGTCTACGACGGCGATCCGGAGTTGAACGTCTACGAAAACCGCCGTGCGCTGCCGCGCACGTTTATCGTGCCCGCGGTTCAGCTCGTGGCCTCGCACGAGGCCGCGCTTGAGGCCATCGGCGCCGGGAACTTCGACCCGACCGCGACCGCGATCATCGAAGGTCCGGCCGACCTTGCCGCCGGCGGCGTGATCGCCAGCGCCGCAGGCGCTGGCGCAGTGACCGACTTGCGCACCGGGCCGAACCGCCTGTCGTTTCGCACGAATACGGATGCTCCCGCACTCGTTTTTGTGAGCCAGGTGTGGTATCCCGGTTGGCAGGTCTCCATCGACGGCCGGCCTGCTGGTGCGCCGTTGCGCGCGGACTATCTGTTCCAGGCTGTGGGCGTGCCGCAAGGCGAGCACCGGGTGGAATTGCGTTTTGCCCCGGACCTGTGGCGGACAGGCTGGCTGCTTGCCGCGGGCGTGTCGCTTTTGATGGTCATTGGAGCTGTATTGAGCTTGATCTCTCGGAGGAAACATGGCGATTGATGCACCCGTCCACTGCAACGCAGTCAACTTCAACCGCGTCCTGAACGCCGGCCTGCCGGTTTTGGTCGTGTTATGGCGCCACGATTGCCCTGCGTGTGAGCAGTTGAACCCGATATTGGACCGATTGGCGAAGGCGTATGCGGACAAGGCATTGGTGGTGAAGGTGAATGCGGACGATGAGTCGGCGCTCAGCCAGCGTCTCGGCGCGTCCAGCCTGCCCGCGCTCTTCCTCTACAAGGAGGGCAAGGAGGTCGAGCGGGGCGTTGGCGCCGCGGCCGAGCAAGATCTGGCTGCCTGGCTCGATCACCTGCCGCGGGAATGGCGCACGACCTGCCGCGCCCTCGGGCCCGAGCACACCGCTGCGGCCCGGGGCCGGCGCCCCCGAGCCGCGACCGCATCCACGGCGAGCCGGCCTCCGGCGCAGTCGCCGCAGGGCGCCGCGACGGATGTGAAGGCCGGGCCGATCGTCCTCACCGACGCGAACTTCGAGCAAACCATCCGCAGCAGCAAGGCGCCGGTGCTCGTCGACTTCTGGGCCGTGTGGTGCGTCCCGTGCAAGATGATCGCGCCGCACGTCGCGGCGTTAGCGCAGGAGTTCGCCGGCCGCGCGGTCGTGGCCAAGATGAACGTCGACGAGAACCCGCAAACCGCGGGGCAATACGGCATTATGAGCATCCCCACGCTCCTGATCTTCAGCGGCGGCAAGGTTGTGGATCAGATCGTCGGCGCGCAGCCGGCCGCCGTGCTGCGGCAGCGGTTGGCGCGGGTGGTGGGGTAGCTCCTCGCTCGATGTCGTCACAGTGCAGTCACACTGACTGACGGGTGCGCCATTAAATCCACTCTGCCGGCCTGTCATAGAACGGACGCAAGAAACCATGTGTCGAAACATCAAGACGCTCTACAACTTTGACCCGCCGGTCACCGAGGAAGAGATCCACGCCGCAGCGCTGCAGTTCGTCAGGAAGATCAGCGGCTTCAACACACCCTCCAAGATGAATGAGGCCGCCTTCCACGCCGCAGTCGACGACATCGCGCGGATCTCGGGCAAATTGCTGGCTTCGCTCGAATCGACCGCCGCGCCGAAGAACCGACAGGCTGAGGCAGCCAGGGCGAAGGCGCGCCGGCGCGCAGCGGTTCGGGAACACCTGAGGCGCCGATCTGGCACGCCTCCGCGTCACAGAACACCCTCAGCCTCGCCCGCCTCGGCGCGGTCGTGTCCGGCGTGGACATCAGCGATACCGCGATCGACGTCGCCCGCCGTCTCTTCGTGGACGCGGGCGTTCCCGCGACCTTCCATCGCGCGGACATGTACGACTGGCAGCCGGGCGCAGCCCAGGAAGGGCTGCGCTTCGACCGGGTCTTCAGCTCCTACGGCGCGATCGGCTGGCTTTCCGACCTGGCGGTCTGGGCGCGTGGCATCGCCTCGGTGCTTGCGCCGGGTGGACGCCTCTTGCAACACCAGATGCACGCCCTTACATGGGTTTCCGTCAATGTTCGCTTTTCCCCGACTGCAGGCATGACTCCCAAATCGGCAGCGCTCGCGTGTTCCCACCAATCCTGATGCAAGGCCCAAACTCCATCAAGCCTACTCTGTGTGGAAGCCACAAGCTCGTCCGAATCCATTTTATTGGCCCCACTCTCCAAACATACCGCGTACCTTCCCCCGCCCCACCAACTCGGCCAACCCCCCATAATCCGCGCGCGCTCGAACCGGACGCGTCCCGCCACGATTGAGGGCGCAATCTCCAGCCGTTCCGCAAGCGCAATAACCTCATCTTCGTCACCCTCGCGCACCAGCCCAGGCCCCACCTCGCGCCACACCTCGTCGGGGATCAGTGCGTCGCGCGGCAGCATTCGCCTCATCCTCGCGCGGGTCGTCGTCCTCACATCCCTCCCGTTCGGTGTCGTCAAAGAACGCCACGTCATCGCGCAGATGCAGCCGCAGGTGCGCCAATTCGTGCGCCAGGGTGAACCAGAAATTGTCCAGCCGGTCGTGCCGCAAGGTCATGCCGATGATCGGAGCACCCACTGGCGCGCGGAAACAGGCGCCGTCCAGGTACGTCCCCGGGAGATGCTTGGCCACCACAAAGTGAACGCCGCGCTTTTGCAGCAACTCGCGCACCAGCGCCGGCCCTTCCGTGTAGTAGCTCAGGTGCATCGCCTTGGACATGAACCCTTCGTCGATCCCTTGCTCCGTGAAGGGAGGCAGCGCCTGGGTCGCGGCCAGCGTCACCGCGCGCGCCTGCCACGCCCGCAGCGCGTTCATATCCATCCCGCGCTCCGACCGGCGACACAGAACCAGCTCAGCCGAGCGAGGGCCGAGCACGGCAAAAAACTGCTCCAACAATTCCTCCGCATACTCCCGCGCCTCGCTCAACTTGCCACGGTACTCCCCGAAATACCCGCGCTTCAGCATCTCCCCAAAAGGGTAGTCGCGCCAGTCGAAGTGGTTTTCGGGCAACTTGCGCCCTGGCTCCTGCAGCAGAACCGCGGCCGGAATGCCCAGTCCTTCGTGGAGGCCGCGCATCATCGCCAGGCTCAGCGGTCGCTTGCGGTTCAGTATTTCCGACACCTTGCTTGGGCTGCCGATATACTTGGCCAAGTCCTTGCGCGTCAACCCTTCCTGGTCCATCCGGAACAGGATCGCATCGATCGGGTCCGGCAACCCGATCGGGTAGTGCTCTTTCTCGTACTGCTCGATCAGCAGCCCGAACAGCTCCAGCTCCGCTTCTTCGGGCGAGCCGGGCGCGGCGTCCATCAGGCCAGCCATGTGCGCCAGCGCGGCCTCATACTCCGCCTCGGTCTTAAGTACTTTGGGTTTCATCAGATCTTCTCCGCATCGATCCGGTCGTACTCCTTATGAGTCCCCACGAACCGGATGAAAACAAACCCCGTGTTGTAGTGAATCTGCACGATTAGGCGGTAATGATTGCCTTTGATGTTGAACACGACGCGATTGCCGGGCAGAACGTCCGCAGTGCGATACCGGTCACGAATGTCTTGCGGAGTGGTCCATCGCGCCTCTTCGGCTTCCGCCGCCCAAGCTTTTAGATCGTTCTCGACGTCCCGGTGCAATTCCCAGAAGGTGCGCAATGTCTTGACAGCAACGATTCTCATAAGTATGATATTCCCATTCTGGGAAATTGTCAAGTAGCTTCCCTTGGTGGTATAATGGCAAACGAGGGGTACTCTTTCCTACAGTGGTTCCAAGATTCTGAATGGCCCGCGTCATTATAGCAGATTAGAATTCCGGGCGGACATTCAAGCAGTGGATCAGGCGATTTGTAGTATGGGGAGGTGAGTATGGACGAGATCATCTTTGAAGGGAAGCATCTGCATCTCTGTCGCGCGGCGAACGGCTGGGAGTACGTGCACCGGTCCAAAGCCAGCCAGGGTGTCACCATGATGGCGACCACGATTGAGAACAAGCTCGTCCTCGTGGAGCAGCACCGGACGCCGCTGGCGCGGCGCACGATCGAGCTGCCGGTAGGGCTCGTGGAAGGGCCGCGGGCAGGCGGGCGCCGCGAAGTGATCTCATCCACCACATGGAGGTCCTTGACATAGCGCTCAAGAACCATTATGCTTACGGCGATACGGCAAGCTGTATGGAGGTACTATGACTACCAAGTTGACTGTAGTCGTGCCGGACGATTTGCACCGTCGGGCAAGGGCGGTGGCTGCTTTGCGTGGGGAAAACATCTCGAATGTGGTGCGGGAAGCGCTGCAGGACTACGTCATCGATGCACTGCAGGACGCAGACGACGCCCGCATGGCGAAGGAGATTCGAGCGCGGATCAATCAAGGCGACCAACGGACCTACTCCCACGATGAGATCTGGGCTGAGATAGCAGACCTGGAGGCTCGGGGTGAGTTATCGGCTCAGGTACAGTGAGGAAACCCGGCGAGCGCTGCGCATTCTACCGGGTTTTTATCGTCAACGAGTCAAACGCATCGTTGAGCAACTGAGCGAAGAAGCGCGTCCCGCCAAAGCAAAAGCTCCGCGTGATCTCGAGGACGGTTGGCGCATCCGAGTGGGTTCATGGCGGATCATCTACCAGGTTGATGAGGATGGCGGGGAAATCTATATCCTGGCCAGCCGCGAGAAGACCGGACCCGAAACGTATCAAGATCTTCTCGCAGATGACCTTACGAAGGACTAAAACGCCTCCAGAAACTCCTGGACCTGGTCATACCGGAAGACCGGCCCATCCTGGCAGATGTACTGGTCCCCGACGTTGCAGCGGCCGCACTTGCCGAGCCCGCACTTCATCTTGCTCTCCAGGGTCATGATCACCTGCTCGGGAGCGAAGCCGAGCCGGTCGAGCTCCTTGAGCACGAACTTGATCATGATCGGCGGCCCACAGGTGATCGCGACCGCATTATCGGGCGAGGGCGCAACCTGCGCCAGGACCTGCGTGATCAGCCCGACCTGGCCGGTCCAACCCTCCGTCCCCTTGTCCACGGTGACGTGCATGGTCGTGCGCGGGGCAGCGCCCCACTCCTCGAACTCGTCACGAAACACGAGCAGCTCAGGCGAGCGCGCGGCGCAGAAGAGCTCCAGCGGCCCGTATTCGTCCCGGTGGTCGAGGATCTCCTGGATCACCGGCCGCAGGGGCGCAAGCCCGATGCCGCCGCCCAGGATGATGATGCGCCTGTCCCCCTTGAGCTGGTCCATCGGGAAGCAGTTGCCCATCGGTCCGCGCACGCCGACCAAGTCGCCCGGCTGCATCTCGTGCAGGGCGTCGGTGACCGTGCCGATCCGCTGCACCGCGAACTCCGCGAGGCCGCCACTGCGCGCCTCGCTCACGGCCAGGCCAAACGGCGCCTCGCCCACCCCGATGGCTGATAGGAAGCCGAACTGGCCCGGCCGGTAGTGGAGCTCCGCCCCCTTGTCGATGAACTCGCAGCGAAACAGCTTGATGCCCGTCGCCAGGTCGCGGATCTCGGTCAGGCGAGCCAGGGCAGGTAGGAATGGATTATCGTTCATGCCGAAACCCTCTCGGCGGCTGCGGTCGCAACCGCCGCAGTCGCAACTGCCGCGATCGAAATCGCCGCGATCACTTCGCGGATGTCGATGTTGACCGGGCAGTCCACCACGCAGCGGCCGCAGCCGACGCATAGCGCCACGCCTTCGCGCTCGGGGTAGTACAGGAACTTGTGCATGTAGCGCTGGCGCTGCCGCGCGGCCTGGGTCGGCCGAGGGTTGTGCCCGCCCGCGATGGCGAAACACTGCATGCCCTGGCACGAGTCCCAGCAGCGCAGCCGCTCGATGCGTCCCGTCAGGCAGCGCCCGGTCCCGCACGTCGAAACAGTAGCACACGGGGCAGTCGTAGGTGCAGGTGCGGCACCCCAGGCAGCGCTGGGCCAGCTCCGTCCAGAACGCGGCATCGAACTGCGCGCGCCACGCCGAGGACGGGGGCATCCGGAGGTCGGGCGCATCCCGCGGGGTCAATGCCGGAAGATCGCGCGGCTCTGTCTTCGCGCCGGACAGCAGCTGCCGGCCCTTCTCGGTGACCGCGTCGATCGCATAGTCGTCCCCGTGACGCGTGAGCATCACATCCAGGAACCGGCTGTCAGCCGGCCCGCCGCCCAGCGTTTCGCAGAAGCACCCCTCGTACTGCTGCTCGCACGCCCAGCCCACCACGGTGGTGTTGGCGCGCCGCGCCTTGTAGTAGGGGTCGACCGGGTCAGCGAGCAGCAGGCGATCCAACACGTCCAGCGCCTTGCCGTCGCACGGCCGCGCGCCGAACAGCACTTGCGGCCGCGTCGCCAGGGGCGCCTCGACCTGCAAGCCGGCCGGCCCCGTCCGCCAGCGCACGATCGCCTCGCTGGGAGGGAAGAAGAACTCCTTGGCCGGGTTGGCGGTCCGTCCCGCGTCCCAGGCCACCTCGCCGGCCGATCCGATGATCGCGAAGAAGTCGCGGCCCTCGCGTTGCACCGGCGCACTGACGGTGTAGGCCGCGCCTCCGGCGCCGCTCTGCAGCAGGCTCTCCAGCCACCGGCTCAGCTCCTGGCGGGAGATGATCTCTCGGTTCATGCGTGACCTCCTGCCAGCTCATCCTTGGTGAACACTGTGAACGGCAGCGCCGCGTCGGCCCGCAGCCCCGCCTGATAGCCCGTCCCTTTGGCGCCGTCCGGCCCGAAGTGGCGCGCCATTTCGCGCGCCACCTTCTGGTTCAGCAACCCCAGCGGTATGTCCATCGGACAGGCATTGCTGCACGCGTTGCAGCCCGTGCAGCGGCCTGCCAGGTGGAACGCGCGCATGACATGGAAGAAGGCTTGCTCGCTGCCCTCGATCGCGATGCTCTGCCAGGCGGGGTTGAGCTGCTCCGACAGGCATTCGGCGCAATAGCACATGGGGCAGGCCTGCCGGCACGCGTAACAGCGCAGGCATTTGTCGAATTGGGCATTCCAGAACGCCGCGCGCTGCGCGACGGGCCAGCCCTCCATCTCGTCCATCAGGGGCGGCGTCCCCTGAGGGGACGTGGGAGTGAGGGCGGCATCAGTGATGCCAGCATCGGCGATACAAGCATCGTACGCCGAGGCCGGCAGCGGTCCCGCGCCCGCCTCGCCCCCAAAGCCGGTATCGCCGGCCCCGATCAGGAATACGTCCTTCCGGAGGAGCTGTCCCTCGCGTATCAGGACATTGACCGCGCGTGCATCCGCGGGCCTCACCACCACGGCCGCTTTCTTGCCGTGCAGTTGGTGCAGGTAGGTCGTCAGGTTGAGGCTGGCGCCTGGGTCCCGGGGCAGGACCAGCCGGCTGGCCTGCTCGGCTGTGGTCGCGAAGAGCGGCCGCTCCCGCACGCTGCCGTTCTCCCAGCCGAGCACGAGGTCGACCTGTTTCTCCGCGAGAAGCCGGCCGGCCAGCTCCCGCAATTGCCGGGTCTGCTCCGGTCCCGGCGCTCTGCCTGCGGCTGGCGCCAACCCCGAACCTGCAGCCCGCAACCCGGGATCCGCAACCGGGGACCGCCGTCCCAGGCCGCGCACCGTCTCGGTGAATTCGCCCACCACCCGGGCGAAGCGCGCGCCCTCGCTCGCGCTCACCCAGTCCACGCGCACCCGCTCGGGCTCGTAGCCCACGAACGACAGCAGCTCGTGCATCACCGCGAAGCGGCGCCGCGCGTGATAGTTGCCGTCGCTGTAGTGGCAGTCGCCCGGATGGCAGCCGAGCACCAGCACGCCGTCCGCACCGTCGCGCAGCGCACGGAGGACGAAGAGCGGGTCCACGCGGCCCGAGCAGGGCACCCGGACGATGCGGATGTTGGGCGGGTAACTCAGCCGGCTTGTGCCGGCCAGGTCCGCGCCGGCGTACGAGCACCAGTTGCACAAGAAGCCGACGATCCTCGGCTCGAAATTATCTGTCATAGCCGACTCCTGGGTCCTCTCAATCGACCGGCACGAGCGCGGCCTCAAGGGCCGTGGGCAGGCGGAGCGTCAACGGCGGTGCCAGCAGGGAGTCAACCTCAGCCAGCAGCTGCTGGTCGCTGAAGCCGTGCAGGAAGATGGCCCTGCCGCGGCAGCCCGATGCGCAAAGGCCGCAGCCTTTGCACACTGCCGGGTTGATCTGTGCGGCCAGCCGGCCGTCGCGGAGGGTGACGAAGGACACCGCGCTGTACGGGCAGACCTCCTCGCACAGGTGACAGGCCACGCATCGCCGCGCATCCACCTCGGCAACGGTCGGCTCGGTTTCGATGAAGGGTCGAGCGAACAGGCCGCAGACCTTGGCCGCGGCCGCGCTGGCCTGGGCCACCGTGTCGGGAATGTCCTTCGGCCCCGCGCTGCAGCCCGCCAGGTAGATGCCCGCGGTGTTCGTTTCCACCGGCCGCAGCTTGACGTGCGCCTCGTTGATGAAGCCGTACTGATCGTAGGAAATGCTGAGCGTCTGCATGAGGTCCACCGCGCCGCGCGCGGAGGTGGCCCCGTTCGCCAGCACCACCAGGTCGGCCTCCACGGTCACTGCACGGCCGATGTTGGCATCGTAGCCCATGACGACGTATTTTTCACCCTTGCGGTAGATCCGGCTCACGCGGCCCCGCAGGTAGTGCGTGCCGTAGACCTCCTGTGCGCGGCGGACAAATTCGTCGTAGCTGCGGCCTCCCGCGCGCACGTCCATGTAGAACACGTATGCGTCGGTCTGCGGGCGCGTGCTCCTTCAGCATGATCGCCTGCTTGGCCGTGTACATGCAGCAGATGCGCGAGCAGTAGGGCCGGCCCACTTTGTCGTCGCGCGAGCCGACGCAGGCGATGAACACCACCGAGTGCGGGTGCTTCCCATCGGAGGGCCGGACGATCTCGCCGCCGGTAGGTCCCGAAGCGTTCATCAAGCGCTCTAACTGCAGGGCCGTGATGACATCGGGATATTTGCCGTACCCGTACTCGCCGTAGTAGGGCCCCGGCGATGCCGGCATCGACGCGCCCCCTTCTTCGTGGCTGCCGTCGAGCATGAACAGATCGAACCCGTTCGCGACGATGATCGCGCCGAACGGCTGCTCGATCAGCTCGATCGGTCTGGTCCCACTCGATCGCACCCGTGGGACACATCTTCTGGCAAATCTGGCACGGCGGCATCTTCTTGCCGTCGGGACCGACCGGCTTGTACTTCGTGGCCTCCTCACCGGTCAACCCGAGGGCTGCGACCTGCTCGGCATACGCGCGGCGATACGCCAGGTAGCGGCAGTGTTCCGCATCGATCACCGGCTTGTTCGGGATCGCCTGGGGGAACGGGATGTAGATCGAGGTGCGCTTGCCGAGTCCCTGGTCGAACTCCGAGAGGATGTCCTTCGTCGGGCATTTGCCCCAGCAGGTGCCGCAGCCGGTGCAGGTGGCGTGGTTCACGTAGCGCACCTTCTGCCGGATAGTCACATTGAAGTTGCCGACGAAACCCTGCACCCGTTCCACCTCGGCGTAGGCGCGCAGCTCGATATTCGGGTGCTGGGCGACGTCTACCATCAGGGGGGTGAGGATGCACGCCGAACAGTCCAGCGTGGGGAATGTCTTGTCGAGCATGGCCATCTTGCCGCCGATGGTGGGCGTGCGCTCGACCAGTGTCACCTGGTAGCCGGCATTGGCTACATCCAACGCGGCCTGGATGCCCGCGATCCCGCCGCCGATCACCAGGAGCCGCTTGGTCAGCTCCGCGCGGCCCGCGGTAAGCGCCTCATCGCGACCCACCTTGGCCACGAGCATACCCACGATCTCGATGGCTTTGGCCGTGGCGAGGGGGCGGTCGTTGTGCACCCACGAGCAGTGCTCGCGCAGGTTGGCCATCTCCATCCGGTACGGGTTGACACCCGCAGCCGCAACCGCGCGGCGGAAGGTCGGCTCGTGCATGCGGGGCGAGCAGGAGGCAACCACCACCCGGTCGAGCTGGTGCTGGCTGATGGCCTCCTGGATCATCTTCTGGCCCGGCTCCGAGCACATGTATTTGTAGTCGGTGGCGTGCACCACACCCGGCATCTGGCCGGCCGCGGCGGCCACCGCGTGGCAGTCGACGTTTGCGGCGATGTTCGAGCCGCAATGGCAGACGAAAACACCGATTCGTGCCATACGAAGTCTCCTAACCCGCCTGGGTTACGGCAGGACGGCGGCCGAGCAGCCCGGTCGCATCGGTCAGGTGCCGCCCGATGCCGAGCTGCGCTTCGTCCAGCCCCAGCGCATAACCGACCACCTGGGTGAAGTAGTAGATCGGCAGATGGTAGTCGCCCAGCCCCGCGCGGCGGATCTGTCCCTGGCGTGTGTCGAGGTTGCTGTGACACATGGGGCAGGCGGTGACGATTGCGTCCGCGCCCGCCTCCACCGCCCAGGACAGCAGTTGGCCGCTCATCCGCCAGACCAGCTCAGGCCGGCTGATCGGCAGGCTCGCGCCGCAGCAGGAGATCTTGCCCGGCCAGGCCACGACCTCGGCGCCCAGGGCAGCCAGCAGTTGGTCCAGCGAACGGGGGTCTTCCGGATCGTCGAACTGGGCCACGTCGGCCGGTCGCGTCAGCAGGCAGCCGTAGTAGGGCGCCAGCTTCAGCCCCGCCAGCGACCTCTGTTGGTAATCGTGCAGTTTGACCCTGTTCTCCGGTTGGCCGAGCAGGCCCAGTAGCGGCTCGATCTTCAGTCCCACCGGCACGTCGCCGCCGGCCACATATGCGATCTTGGCGGCCATCTCCTGGTCGCGGAGTGCGTGCTGAGTCTCTTTGAATCTCGCATAGCACGCCGCGCAGGGCAGGACCACCGTGTCCAGGCCGGTTTGCGCGGCCAGGCGGAGATTGCGGCCCACCAGGCCCAGCGCGAGCCACGGGCTAACCATGTGCGCGGGGACGCGCCGCAGCAATTCCAGTCTTCCAGCTCCCGGAGCTCGATGTCCAGCCGATCACACAGCTGCTCGGTGGACTGGCCATAGTCGCACGCGGTGCCGTGCAGCGAGCACCCGGGGAAATACGCATAAGCGGTCAATGCGCGCCTCCCTTCTTCCCCTCAGCGCGTTCGGGTTGCGCCTCGCGCTCCTGGACTTCCTTTGCGCGGCGGAAAATGCCGGCCACTTCATCCATGGCCCTCACCCGTTGTGGCAGCGGCTTGATTTTCCCCTTGAACAGCATGGGCGCAGCCAGATCGAACCCGCTCAGCAGGTGGCCCGAGGTCATGTTGTAGCCGCCGATGAGGCCGATTTCATAAACCCGTCCGGTCAATTCGATCGACTTGATGAAGGCGCGCTGGAACGCGACGACTTCGCGCTGCGCCGCCGCATAGTGGTGGACGACCGCCCAGGCGCGCAGTGCATCCATCACGCGCGGCAGGTCCACCTCACAGGGGCAGCGGGTGACGCACGTCTGGCAGCTCACGCACAACCACAACGTGTCGCTCGAAAAGATGAGGTCCGTTTGGCCCAGTTGCAGTGCCCGGAGGATTTGTTGCGGCTGAAGGTCCATCGCGGCGGAGAGGGGGCACCCCGCCGCACACTTGCCGCATTGGTAGCAGTTCCTGATGTTTTCGCCCGTCGCTCGCTCGATGTACGTCAGCAGATCGGGCTCGTGGGGGTGTGAAAGGTCCAGCGCAGCCACGGGTTGCGCTGCTCGTGCGAGCGCCCTCGCGCGCATGGTCCACGTCCTTTCTGGCGTTGAAAGGCCTCCGACGGCCTTCAATGCCGCGGTCTATCCCCGATTGTACCCCTTTGCCGCAAGACGGGTATGACGCAGCGCATATTTGGGCTGCCAATTGACACGTCTTGCACAATCAGGTCGTACAACTTCACAAACGCCGGACTCTGCGCGACAATGGGCCCGTCGCTCTACTCGCTGTGATCTGAGCAAACTTGTCAATCAATCATTGCGCGGAGGCGAAGGGCATGAACGAAGATCTGCCTGGGGCAGTGGCTGCGCCCGCGGTCCCGTACATCCTGCGGCCCCATCGAATCGGCGACATGGGCTGGGTGGTCCAGCGACATGGCTTGCTCTATGCCGAGGAATACGGCTGGAATGAGCAGTTCGAGGCCCTGGTCGCTGAGATCGTCGCCAAGTTCATCCAGAATTTCGATCCCCAGCGTGAGCGCTGCTGGATCGCGGAGAAGGATGGCGAGAACATCGGCTCGGTCTTTCTGGTGAGGAAGTCAGAGACGGTGGCGAAGTTGCGGCTGTTGATCGTCGAGCCAAAAGCGCGCGGGCTGGGTGTGGGCGGGCGGCTGGTCGATGAGTGCATTCGCTTCGCCCGGCAGGTCGGCTACACGGAGATTGTACTGTGGACGAACAGCGTTTTGCTGGCCGCGCGGCACATCTACGAGAAGGCCGGCTTTCAACTCATCGAAGCGGAGCCGCATCATAGTTTTGGCCACGACCTGGTCGGCGAGACCTGGGCGCTGAAGTTGTAACGCCCTATGAAGAAGTATCTCCCGCTGATCACGGCGAGCGTGAACGGCATCCTGGTCGGATCCGCCATGGTCGCCACGCGCTTTGTCATCAGCCAGAGCAGTCCTGCCTCTTTGGCTTTGCTGCGATACTTTATTGGCTTCTGTTGCCTGTTCCCCATCGTGTTGCTTTCGACGCGCGTGCGGTTCGCGCGACGTGATGTGCTGCCGATCGCATTGCTCGGCATCACCCAATTCGGCATCCTGGTCACGCTCCTGAACTTCGCGCTGCAATACATCCCCTCATCCCGTTCGGCGCTGATCTTCGCGACGTTTCCTCTGCTCACGATGATCCTTGCGACGCTGCTAGGCTACGAGCGCCTGACGTTGACCAAGGCCCTGGGTGTCCTATTGACCGTCGCGGGTGTAGGGATCGCGCTGGGAGAGAAGGCGTTCCAGACGGGCAGCGCAACCAACGAGTGGATCGGCGAGCTGGCCGTATTCGTGAGCGCCTTCAGTGGCGCGCTGTGCAGCGTTCTGTACCGGCCCTATCTGAAGAAGTATCCGACACTGCAGGTCAGCGCCTTCGCGATGCTGGCCTCAGTCCTGTTTCTGGCCGTGTTTGCAGCCGGCGAAGGGTTCTTCAGCGCGCTCCCGCGCTTCACGGCGGGTGGTTGGTTGGCCGTCCTGTTCATCGGGGTTGCCAGCGGGGTGGGCTACTATCTCTGGTTATGGGCGCTGGGCCACACCTCTCCGACGAACGTGACCGTGTTCCTCGCGCTCAGCCCCATCACCGCGACCATTCTCGGTGCGGTGTTCCTCGCCGAAGAGATCTCGACGCCATTCCTGGTGGGACTGGTCTTCGTTGCCGCCGGCTTGTGGCTGGCCCTCTGGCGCGCGTATCACGGAATGACCCCTTACTAATACATTTGACGTAGAGAATCTCCTACTTTTTCCGGTTGCATCCAGTCAGTTCAAAAAGTACACTACTTGTGCGATGGTTGTCAACGACTGATCCTCGCCACATCGTTGCATGGTGGGGCCACCAGGCTTTGCACCCTCACATCGCCAAGCCTCCACCCTCGTCCCTATGGCTCGCTGCCTTCGTCGACACCTGAGCAAGCAACAGTCCCGAGTTGCTGATGAGTGGTCGACCGCGGAAGGAGATGCCGAGCCATGATTCGTTCGATCGTTGGTGCGAGCCTGAAATTCCGATTCCTCGCGATTGTTATCGCCGCGGCGCTGATATCCTTCGGCGTCGCGCAGCTCCGCAACATGCCGGTGGACGTCTTGCCGGAGTTCTCACCGCCGTATGTGGAGATCCAGACCGAGGCCCTGGGACTTTCTGCGGAAGAAGTGGAACAACTTATCACCGTCCCGCTCGAGCAGGATTTGCTCAATGGCGTGGCGTGGCTCGATTCCATCCGCTCCGAGTCGGTCCCTGGACTATCTTCCATCATCCTCTTCTTTGAGCCCGGCACCGATCTCTATCGCGCGCGGCAGATGGTCGCTGAACGGCTGACGCAAGCCTTCGCGTTGCCGCACGTGTCAAAGGCGCCTGGTATGCTCCAGCCCCTGTCCTCGACGAGCCGGTTTCTGATCGTCGGGCTCTCCTCAAAGGAGGTCTCGTTAATCGAGATGGGGGTTCTTGCCCGTTGGACGATTGGCCCGCGTTTGATGGGTGTACCCGGCGTTGCCAATGTAGCCATCTGGGGTCAGCGTGAGCGACAGCTCCAGGTTCAGGTTGATCCGGAACGGTTGCGCGCGCAGGGTGTGTCGCTCCAGCAGGTCCTCGAGACCACCGGGAACGCCCTGTGGGTGTCATCTCTGACCTTCCTGGAAGCATCGACGCCCGGCACCGGCGGGTTTGTCGACACCCCCCAACAAAGGCTCGGAATCTGGCATGTCCTACCCATTTCATCGCCTCAGGAGCTGGCCCAGGTGCCCGTCGACGGCGCCCCGGGGTTGCGCCTGGGTGATGTGACCGATGTGGTGGAAGATCATCAGCCTTTGATCGGCGACGCTATGATCAATGAAGACCAGGGTTATCTGCTCGTCATTGAGAAATCGCCGGGGGCCAACACGCTTGAGGTGACTCGCGGGGTGGAAGCCGCGCTCGATGTGTTGCGACCGGGTCTGGCTGGCATCGAGATCGATACCACCTTCTTCCGGCCGGCGACGTTCATCGAGATGGCGCTCGCCAATCTCACCAGGCTGCTGCTCATCGCGGCTGTTCTCGTGGTGCTGGTGCTCCTGGCTTTTCTGTGGAGCTGGCGTGTCGCCCTGACCAGCCTCGTCGCCATCGTGTTGTCGCTATTCGCTGCCGTGTTCGTGCTCTATCTGCTCGGCGCTACGCTAAACACGATGGTCTTGCTGGGCCTGATGATCGCCCTCGGTGTCATCGTGGACGACGCGATCATCGATTCCGAAAACGTTATGCAGCGTTTCCGCCTGCCGCGGCAAGAGGACGCTGGGAAGTCGCGCCAGATCCTTGTTCTCGAAGCATTGGTCGAGATGCGCAGCGCCATGTTCTTCGCTACCCTGATCGTGCTGCTAACGATTTTGCCGATCTTCTTCCTGAGAGGTGTGTCAGGTTCCTTCTTCCGACCGCTGGCGCTCGCGACTGCGGCAGCGACGCTGACCTCGATGGCTGTCGCTTTGCTGATCACCCCGGCTATGAGCCTGATTCTCCTGTCGGGCGTGTCGCCTGCGACCCGCGAACCCCGCCAGCCGCTTCTCGCCCGGTGGTTGCAGGCCGGGTACGGAAGGGTGTTGGCGTCGGTGATGCGCCGCCAGGTCCTGGTGTATGGCGTTCTGGGGATCATCCTGTTGGCCGGCCTCGCGGCCGCGCCGTTCCTCCGGCAAGAATCGTTGCTCCCTTCGTTCAAGGAAGTGGACCTCACGATCCAGTTGGAGGGCGCGCCCGGCACGTCGCGGCCAGAAATGGACCGGATCACGGCCCGGGCCAGCGGTGAGTTGCGCGCGATTCCAGGTGTGCGCAATGTCGGTGTCCACGTCGGACGCGCGGTGCTCGGGGATCAAGTCGTCGGCATCGATTCCGCCCAATTGTGGGTCAGCATCGACCCGGCAGCCGACTATGATGCGACAGTGGCTGCCGTACAGGAGGTGATGGACGGTTACGTCGGATTAGGTCATGAGGTGAGCACGTATCTGCAACAGACCCTCAGACATGCGCTGACAGGTGCCTCCGAGGCCATTGTTGCACGCGTTTATGGCGAGGACTCTCAGGTTCTCCGCGACAAGGCCGAACAGATCAAGCAGGCCGCCGCTGGGATCCCCGGTGTCGTTGATTTGCGGGTGGAACTCCCCGTTCTTGAGCCGACCCTGGAACTCCAGGTTGA
This sequence comes from uncultured Chloroflexia bacterium, assembly GCA_963774265.1. Lineage (GTDB taxonomy): Bacteria > Chloroflexota > Anaerolineae > CG2-30-64-16 > CG2-30-64-16 > JALOOB01. Next base: position 270,979 of record CAVZDU010000005.1, read on the forward strand.
CCTCGCCGCCGCCCAGCGCTACGGCGTCAAACCCGGTGACGTTCGTCGCGCGGCCGCCACGCTGTTGTCAGGTCTGCAGGTCGGCAGCCTCTTCGAAGAGCAGAAGGTGTTCGATGTGGTCGTCTGGGGCAAGCCAGAAACGCGAGGCAGCCTGACCAGCATCCATGACCTGTTGATCGACACGCCCAGCGGCGGTCACGTGCGCTTGGATGAGGTGGCCGATGTACGCATCGCGTCATCACCAAGTGCCATCCAGCGTGAGGGCGCCTCACATTACGTGGATGTGGCCTTCAATGTGCAGGGCCGTGATCTGGGTTCTGTGGTGAATGACGTGAAACTGGCCATCCGCAAGATCGAGTTCCCTCTGGAGTACCACGCCGAGGTGATCGGTGAGTATGCGGAGCGGCAGACGGCCCAGCAACGCATCTTGCTAGCGGTTATTATCGCCACGATCGGGGTTTTCCTCCTTCTTCAGGCGGCCCTGGACAGCTGGCGCCTGGCGTCGGTTGCCTTACTCGCCTTGCCCGTGGCCCTCGCGGGTGGTGTGCTGGCGGCGTTTGCAGGTGGGCGCATCATTTCGCTCGGTTCGCTTGTTGGATTCCTGACGCTTTCGGCCATCGCTGTGCGCAACGGCATCATGCTGATGAACCACTATCGATATCTCGAACGCCAAGAAGGGATGGCTTTCGGTCCGGCGTTGATCCTGCGCGGGTCAAAGGAACGCCTGGCGCCGATGTTGACAACAGCGTTGGCAACCGCCGTTGCCTTTGCGCCCTTCGCGTTGGCCGGCAATATTCCGGGCAATGAGCTGGTGCGGCCCATGGCTGGCATCGTCCTGGGTGGCCTGGTCACTTCAACCCTGGTCAGCCTGTTTCTTGTTCCCGTTCTGTACCGCCGGTTTGGGACCAGCCCCCAAGCCGTCACATCTCAGGCGACTGAATTCGCGACTACCTAAACGTTGGTCGATGGAGGGTTGGCCACATGCATAGTTCGAACAACGGATCGACGAACTCTATTGGAGCGGGCGTTCATACCGGGGCGCTGTTATTAGCCCAAGACCTGCGCAAGTCGTACGGTCCCAGGCAGGCGTTGCGCGGGCTGTCGTTTTCTTTGCAGGCAGGGCACATTCTGGGCTTCCTGGGTCCAAACGGAGCGGGGAAAACGACGGCGATCCGGATCCTGACCACCATGATGGAACCCGACTCGGGTCACTTCACCGTCGATGGCATCGGCTCGGAGCATCCCGACCAGATCCGCTACAAAATCGGTGTTCTGCCCGAGAACCTGGGATTTCCCAAGCACATCACGGGAATTGAGTACCTGAGCTACTTCGGCCAGCTCTACGGGCGGACGGCCGCCGACGCCAGGGCCTACGGCTTCAAGTTGCTTGAAGAAGTGGGGTTGCAGAAGCGGGCCAAATCCCTGCTGGGCAGCTACAGTCACGGGATGCGGCAAAGAATCGGCATCGCGCGGGCGCTTGTCAACGATCCGTCCGTCATATTCCTGGACGAACCCACCCTGGGGCTGGACCCACGCGGACAGCAGGAGTTGTTGGCGTTGGTGAGGCGGACCGCGGAAGAGCGAAACGTCGGCGTGGTCTTGTGCAGTCATGCATTATGGGAGATTGAAGTCGTTTGCGACGACGTGGTCATTTTGAATGTGGGCCAGGTCGCGGCGGCCGGCACTGTCACCGAGGTAGTGGGCCGCGCCCAGGGCACTGCTACTCAGCGCAACGCCCTGCGCATCCAGGTGCCGCCGCCATCGATTGCATCAGCCCAGGCGCTTCTGGCAGCGCTGGCGGATGTCAGGGAGGCGACAGCGACTGGCGAGGCGGCGGGCTGGCTTCGAATTGAGCTCATGCCCGGCAAGAACGGCGGCGGAACGCAAGACCTGACAGTCAATAATCGCATCCTGGAGGTCCTGATCCGCGCTCAGATTCCCATCCTGAATTTTGAAGCCGCCGGCGGGCGGCTGAGCGAGGTGTTCATGTACCTGACTGAGGAGGTGGTGAGATGAGCGTTCAACAGATTGCGAGCGAACGTCTGATGGCGACGCCGCGCAAGGGGTTTCCGACCTGGTGGGTTGTTTTCAAGCGTGAGCTGGCCGATCTGTGGATCTCGGGCAAGGCGATGTACCTGACCCTGATTTACACGATCGTGTTGGGCGCAATGACCTATCTGCTGGCGACCAACAGTGAACTGAGCCTGATTCCACCGAAAGAAATGGTGTACGAGACCATTAAGACCGCGATGGGTTTCGCGTTGTTCATCGGTCTGATCATCGGCGCCGATAGCCTCAGTGGTGAACGGGAACGCGCAACCCTCGAAGGGCTCCTCTTGACACCAACCAGCCGCCGTCAGATCGTGATCGGCAAATTCCTGGCAGCCGTTTCGGTGTGGCCCGCAGCGATGGCGATCGTCATCCCCTACCTGAAGGTGCTCGCACAGGGCGACGAGATCTTCGGCCCCGCGGTTCTTTGGGGCATCATCACTGGCAGCATCCTGGCCCCGGCCTACACCGGCCTGGGCATGCTCGTGAGCTTCTGGTCCGGCTCAAACCGCACCAGTTATTTTGTAAGCCTGGCGCTCTACATCTTCTTTCTGGTCCCGGCCCAACTGCCCGGGCGTGCCCAGACCGGCGCCGCGGGGCAATTCGTCCAGTGGGTGAACCCATTGGCAGCCGTCAACCATTTCCTCTCCAAGCACCTGGTGAATTACCGGCCGCTGAGCGAGTTTTGGACCTGGCTGATATCCCCTGTGGTGTTTGCGGTCCTTGTTCTCGGAGTGCTCTTCCTGTACGCCGGCCCAGGGCTGCGGCTCGAGGCGGGCCGGGCCAGCGGGCTGCGCTCATGGTTGGGACGTGGAGTCCGCTTGTTGGCGATTGCGATCCTTGCGGCCGCCCTGACGGCGTCCCCGGCCATGGCCTTACGCGCCGCAGCCCAGGCAAGCCCACCCTCGGCCAGCGAATCCACCCTGCGGGTGATGATCGACACGGCAGTCGAGGTTGTGAAGACCGGTGACAAGGTCGAGTTCAGTACGACGGTGATTAACGACGGTTCCGAGGCGTCTGCGCCCTTAATCCTGGCCATGAACATCATCAACCTCGACGCAAAGGGAGATGTGGTGGATCCGGAGGATTGGTCGCCGCAGCGAACACAATACCTGGAGAATGTGCCGCCGGGCGATTCCGCCAGGCTTGACTGGACTATCAACACCATCCTGGATGGCGATTACATGGTGTACATGGTCGTCATCCCTGAGCCCGATGGCCAGGAGGCGACCAGCTTGCCCGTCGCGAGCTCGGGCATTCACCTGACGGTGACGCCGTTCACCAGGCTTAACCCTCTTGGCATAGTGCCTTATGCCGTCGGCGGGCCCCTGGTGTTGGGAGTGGCGATATTCGCGGTAGTTCGGCTTCGACGCCGTCAGATCGATGTAGGCGCGCCTGGGTAGACCTGCCGCGCCAATCGCTGCGCCAGGGTACAGGGAACGGTTTTGCGCCCTGGCGAGGGCACAGGCACTGGCTTGAAGACCAGGGTATGGGAGGATGCGATGCGAGTCGGATATCGTTGGCTGACGTTGATTGTTGCCGTGTTGGCATTTTCGGGCTGCACTCAGGCGGTCGCCACGGAGAAGACCGCAGCCGCCCACGTGGAGCCGATTGAGGGGACGGACCTCAAGCGCGTGGTGTTGACCGAGAAGGCGGCCGAACGGCTCGGCATCGAGACCGCTCCCGTTCGCTCCCAGCAGATCGCGCGGAAGCGCTGGGTGGGTGGCCAGGTCGAGGCCCTGCCGGCCGGCCGGACCGTGGCCGGGTCAGCGTCGGCTTCGGCCGCCGGCTCGGCCTCCGCTACAGGAACACTCGATTCGGCTGCAGTCTGGGTGCGCGTGAACCTGAGCGAGGGTGACCTGAACCGGCTGGACAGGGGCCAATCCGTCGCCTTGCATCGCCTGGTTCGCGCTGGCGAGGAGAATGGTGACAGCGAAGACGAGGACTTGACCGCCGAACCGGATGATGACGCGGACGACCCTGAGGATGCTGACTCCAATGACGGGACCAGGGTAGTGCGTTACGTGGTGAACGGCTCGAACCACGGCCTGGTCCCTGGGCAACCTGTGTTCGTTGAGATGACGCTGTCGGGTGACGGAGGGGAACGAATGATCGTCCCGTTCGCGGCGCTGATCTACGGCCTGGAGGGCGAGACCTGGGTGTACACCCAGCCCGAGCCCCTGGCTTTTGTTCGGCAATCCGTCGCCGTCGACTACATCGAAGGTGAACAGGCGGTTCTGTTGGAGGGTCCATCCATCGGCACCGAAGTTGTGACGGTTGGAGGGGCCGAGCTGTTTGGCGTCGAGTCAGGGATCGGCGGCGGGCACTAACGGTGCCGGGAGGCCAGTGATGCGTTGGATCGTAGCGACGAGTTTGCGTTTTCGATACCTGGTGGTGTTTGTCGCCACGGCGCTGATGGCCATCGGCATCACCCGGCTGAGCGACACGCCTGTGGACGTCTTTCCTGAATTTGCGCCGCCGAAGGTAGAGGTCCAGACCATCAGTCTTGGGCTCTCGGCGGCCTCCGTCGAAGAACTCGTCACGATTCCACTGGAGCAGGCCCTCAACGGCGTGCCCGGTTTAGATGTGATGCGCTCCAAGTCGGTGCCTGACCTGTCGTCGATCGTCCTCATCTTCAAGCCCGGGACGGACCTCATTCGGGCGCGGCAGCTCGTTTCCGAGCGCGTTGCCACGGTGACGCCAACCTTGCCAACCTGGGCGGCTCCACCGCTCATGATCCAACCCTTGTCTTCAACAAGCCGCGTGATGAAGATCGGGATGACCTCCAAGGACATTTCCATGATGGACTTGTCCATGATCGCCTACTGGAAGATCAGGGCGCGCCTGCTGGGCGTGCCTGGCGTAGCCAATGTGCCCATCTGGGGCGAGCGGATCAAGATGCCGCAGGTGCAAGTCGATCCGGAACGCCTGCGCGCGTACGATGTGACACTCGATGAGGCAATGGCCGTTACTTCAGATGCCCTGGACGCGGGGCTGCTGCGGTTCACGAACGGAGCGGTCATCGGCACCGGCGGATTCATCGAGACCGCTAATCAGCGATTGGGTGTCCGGCCCGTCTTGCCGATTCTGGAGCCCCAGGACCTGGGCCTGGTGCCTATCCTGGACAAAAAGAAGCAGGATGGCACGCCGCTGCGCCTGAATGATGTTGCCGACGTGAAATGGGACACCTGGCAGCTCTTCGGAGACGCCGTCATCAACGATGGGCCGGGCCTCATGCTCATCGTTGAGAAGCTCCCTTGGGCCAACACCCTGGACGTGACGCGGGGCGTGGAAGTGGCGATCGCAGAGATGCAACCCGGTCTGCCCGGCATCAAGATTGACACCACCATCTTCCGACCAGCAACCTTCATCGAGATGGCGATTTCTAATCTCACGGAATCGTTGCTGATCGGCGGGCTGCTCGTGGTGCTCGTGCTTTTCCTCTTCCTCTTTGAGTGGCGAGTCGCCTTGATCAGCGCGACGATCATTCCGTTATCGCTGATGGCATCCATGTTCGTGCTGAATTTGCGTGGCGTGACCATCAATGTCATGACTCTGGCCGGCCTTTCAATCGCCATCGGCGCGGTTGTCGATGACGCGATCGTGGATGTAGAGAACATCGTGCGGCGTCTGCGTCAACTGCGTAAGGAAGGCAGCACAGAGCCCACGGCGCGCATTGTTTTGGAGGCCTCGCTCGAGGTGCGAGGCGCTATTGTCTACGCATCGCTGATCGAGATTTCGGCCTTACTGCCGGTCTTCTTCCTGCAGGGCCTATCCGGTGCGTTCTTTCAACCGCTTGCCAGTGCCTATGTCGTGGCCGGACTTGTCTCGCCGGTGATCGCGCTGACCGTCACACCGGCCTTGGTCTACATTCTGTTGAAGAATGCACCGACCGAGCACCGGCAGTCGCCGATCATCCCATGGCTGCACCAGGCCTACGACAAGCTTCTGACACCGATCATCCGCAAGCCCATCATGGCCTATACCGCCGTGACGGTGATCGTGCTGGCTGGTCTTGCAGTGACCCCAGGGCTCAAGCAGGAGTTGCTTCCTTCTTTTAAGGAAAGGGATTTCCTGATGCACTGGCTGCTCAAGCCCGGCTCGTCCCATACGGAAATGTTCCGGATCACGCAACGGGCCTGTAGTGAGCTGCGAACCATCCCGGGCGTTCGCAATTGCGGGTCCCACATCGGACAAGCCCTGGCCGCGGATGAAGTCGTGGGGATCTACTTTACCGAGAACTGGATCAGCATCGATCCCGCGGTTGACTACGATAAGACGCTGGCTGCCGTTCAGGAGCTGGTGAGCGGCTATCCCGGCTTGGTGCGTGATGTGCAGACCTATTTGAAGGAACGCATCCGCGAGGTGCTGACCGGATCGAGCGACACGATTGTGGTGCGTATTTATGGCCCCGAATTGGAGGTCTTGCGCAGCCAGGCAGAGACGGTGCGACACGCCCTGTCGGGGATCGACGGCATTGCGGACCTGAAGCAGGAGCTCCACGTTGACATACCGCAGGTGCAGGTTGAGGCCAATCTCGCGGCGGCCCAACGCTACGGCCTCAAACCCGGCGATATCCGTCGCGCGGCAGCCACCTTGCTTGCTGGGGAAGAAGTCGGCGATATCTTCCGGGAAGGCAAGACCTACGATGTCAATGTGTGGAGCACACCTGCCACGCGCAACAGTCTGAACAGCATTCGCGACCTCCTGATCGACACACACAGCGGCACGCGCGTGCGCCTAGAAGAGGTGGCTGACGTACACCTCGTCCCCGCACCAAACGTCGTTGAGCGGGAAGGTCAGTCCCGCAAGATCGACGTCTCGGCCAACGTGCGGGGCAGCGATCTCGGGTCGGTGGCCAAGGCCGTCGAACGCACCCTGAAGGATGTCGAGTTCCCGCTTGGGTACCACGCAGAAGTGCTTGGCGAGTACGCGGAGCGCCAGGCGGCCCAGCAGCGCATCCTCCTCGCGGGGATCGTTGCAGTGCTCGGGATCTTCTTCCTTCTGTATACGTCTTTCGGGAGTTGGCGCCTGGCAACGTTGACCTTCGTAACCCTACCGTGGGCCCTGGTGGGCGGCGTGCTCGCCGCTTCCGTAACGAGCGGCACGCTGACGCTCGGTTCGCTGGTCGGGCTGTTTACGATTCTCGGGATCGCGACGCGGAACGGGATCATGATGATCAGCCACTTCCGACACCTCGAGGAACAGGAAGGCATACCCTTCGGGCCGGCGTTGGTTCTGCGTGGTGCGAAAGAAAGAATTGCACCGATCATGATGACGGCGCTGACCACCGGGCTGGCCCTCGTGCCCCTGGTGATTGCCGGGAATATTCCGGGTCAAGAGATCGAGCACCCGATGGCTATCGTCATCCTGGGTGGGCTGGTCACTTCAACCTTGCTGAACCTGTTCGTTGTTCCAAGCCTGTACTTGCGGTTTGGGAGGGCCGGGTCCGCAGTTGGTTCAACTCCCGCTGAAGGTGCAATCGCTGCTTGAGCGAATGATTGGGGTGCCGTAGGGACGTGAAATGCCACGTCTCTACGGCAGTTGCCCTGTGACAGGAGGATTGAGGTCCATGGTTCGATTTTTGGTGATGACCTCGGTCGGCGCATCCTTGAGAACGCTCGCCTTGGCCGGCTTGGTGCTGGTTACATTGTCGGCATGTGCGGGACGGACGCCGTCGCAGGCCGCCGCCAACTCAGCCGCGAGCAGCGCGGCCATCAACCGCGCGCCCGCGGCGCCGGTGGCAGCCAACACGACCGTGGTTCTTGAGACCCCGGTCGCAGTGCCGGCCAGCCCGGCAGCGGTTGTCGAGACCCCGATCACAGCGCCCGGCAACCCGCCGGCATCGGGCGGCGACGGGAGGACCGAGGTCATTGTCTACGCGTCCGATCTGCCCCAAGGCGCCCTATCCGAGTTGGAAATCTGGAGTGACCCGGCATCGCCCGGGGGCAAGATGATCGGCCTGCCCAACAACGGTGATGAGCTAGACCCTCCCCCCGAGAACGACCCGCACGCGACCTTCGAGGTCCAGGTGCTGAGCGATATCCCCTACCGTTGTTGGATTCATATGAAGGTAGGCGCGCCCAAGGGGAAGTCGCAGGCGAACGTGATCTGGGTGCAATTTTCAGACGCGGTCGACAAGGATAATAAGGCAATCTTCAGGCCGGATACGGACAGCTACCTGACCGCGCAAGGACCGGCGGCCGAGGGCTGGACCTGGGTGGGTTGCGACCGAGAGGACAATACCGATCCGCTGATCTATTTCGGCATCAGCGGTGCGACGACAGTGCGCTTGCAGGCGGGGATGGAAGGGGTCGGTTTCGATCAGGTGGTTCTGAGCCCTGCACGATTCCTGGAGGATTCGCCCGCAGAGGCAGTCGTAGAGAAATGAAAGGAAAGAGACGATGGAGAGCGCAAAGACAGGTTTCAGTACGGCCGTTCCTACCGGCTGGCTGGATCTCGTCCTCACCAGCTTGAAGGTGGCTATCGTTGCCTTTGTCGTCATGCAGGCGAAGGAATGGATCGATGCTCGTACATTCGACTTTCTCGGCGTCCTGGTTGACGCGCTATTGATCGCCGCGGGAGTCTTCGTGGTGAACGCCGTCTCGAAGCTGATGCGGACCGGTCGATCTTCAGGGGGTTGAGATGAGGAATCGTCACATCGTTTTTGCTGGTGTCGTGCTCCTGGTGATGGCTGCCGCGTGTAGCAGTGGCCCTGTCCAGCCAGCCGCCGTGCAAAGTGCACCCACGTCGGCAGCGACGGCTATGAGTGCACCTTCGCCGGCAGCGACCGCCGTGAGTGCGCCTTCGCCGGCAGCGACGGCCGAAAGTGAACCATCGCCTGCGGCGACAACTGGAGCCGCGAAGCTGTTCGAGGACTTCGACCCCAACAACTTCAGCCGCTCGACGCCGGTCGATAATCCATGGATGCCTCTGACGCCGGGGACGCGGCTGACCTATGAGGGGACCACGATCGAGGACGATGGCACGGCGGTCCCGCACCGCATCGTGATCAATGTGACCGACCTGACCAAGGCGATCGGCGGCGTGCGCTCGGCGGTGACTTGGGATCTGGACTACAGCGACGACGAGTTGGTGGAAGCAGAGCTGGCCTTCTTCGCTCAAGACGATGACGGCCGCGTCTGGCGCATGGGTGAGTACCCGGAGGTCTACGAGGACGGCAAGTTCATCGAGGCGCCGGCCTGGATCCATGGGTTTGAGGATGCCCGGGCGGGCGTCATGATGCAGGCCGACCCGCAGACCGGCACGCCCAGCTATGCGCAGGGTTGGGGTCCTGCGGTCGGCTGGACGGATCGCGGTCAGGTGGACCAGCTAGGCCAGCAGACCTGTGTCCCGGTGGCCTGCTATGAGGATGTTCTGGTGATCGCGGAGACGAGCCAGGCGGAGCCGGATGCCCAACAGCTCAAATACTACGCACGCGACGTCGGCAATGTGCGCGTCGGCTGGCGGGGTGGGGGAGAGAAAACCAAGGAAACCCTCGAGCTGGTCAAGATTGAGCAACTGAGCCAGGACGAGTTGGCGGAAGCGCGCGCCGAGGCGCTGAAACTGGAGCAGCACGCTTACGAGGTCAGCAAAGAGGTGTATGGGCAGACACCGCCGGCAGAACAGGCCATGGTTTCGACGAATCAGTAGCCCACTCCCGAGGGTTCTCCACCCGATGAGGGCACAAGACCTTCGAGGTCCTAAAGACTTCGAAGGTCTTGTTCACGCAACCCACGGGTTAATCCACTAATTTCCGCACGGCAAGACGTTGCGCCAGTTCTGGACCGTGTCGTTCACGGTCTGCGTGCCGGTCGCACCGTATGACAGCGTGAGCTGCCGGTTGCTGATCTCGCCGCACGCAGCATCTTTCTCGTAGTTGTTCACCTTCGCCGTTGCCGCAGCCCTTGGCGCCCCGGTCTACCTCTTGCTGACACGGATTCGTTAGTGCAGTGTTGATGTCACTTCATCGACCGCGCGAGTTCGGCGCCCCATTGCTTGGCGCGCCCGAGCTCGCCGTCGCGAAGCGGACCGTACTTTCCCTGCACGATGAATTTCTGGGGCTTGGCGATGGCGCGATAACCCGCACCTTCCAGCAAGGCCAGGATCGCCTTGGCGGCGCTCCCCGGCGACCACCAGATGCGCGTCTCGAACGAGGCCGCGCGGCCGGCCCCCTTGCTCAGCGCGTCGAGCCAGACGCGCATCGCGGGGTGCGAGAGATCAGGCGGCGTCGGGTCCTTTCCCGGGTTCGCAGCGAGCGACTTGACCATGCTTTCCGTAGGGAGGCTGAAGCCCAACAGCGGAGCGCCCGCCACGATAAGGTCCACGCCCGCAAGCGTGGCAGCCGATGCTTCGGCGGTTGAAAGGGCGCGCGCCTCAGGGCCGATCCCTTCCGCAATGGCGCGGGCAACTGCCGCGGTGTTCCCCCAATGGGATTCGTAGACGACGATAGCTTTCACAATGTTGACCTTTCTATTCAGATCTGGCAGCGCGGGCAAAGGTAGCACGCGCCACCGAGGTATTGGATCTTCTCGATGGTTGCGCCGCAGGTCGGGCACGGTTGGCCCGCGGTCCGGCTGTCCATCAGGCGTATGTAGCCACCGGGCCGGTTGTAGAGATCGAACTCATCGCAGCGGCCGCCTCCGGCGATGGCCGCGTTTACCGTGGCAAGGATGGCATCATACAGGCTGCGTTGCTGGGCCGCGCTCGAGGTCGCTGATCGTGTGTTTCGGATGCAGCCCGGCGCGGAACATGATATCCTGTGCGAGCGCATTTCCCAAGCCGGGGATGAGCTGTTCTTGGGTCAGCAGCCCCTTGACGCTTCGCTTTTCACCAGCCAGCAGGCTCGCAATCAGGGCGGCGAAGGTGTCGAAGGTGAATTCGGGTTCGACCGGGGTGGGGCGCATCCCCTTCACGTACTGGCGCTCCGCCTCCTGACCGGCCTCGTACAGCTCGTACGCGCCCCACATCTGCGTCAGCGCGGTGAGCGATGAGCCGTCTGCGAACGCCAGCCACAGGTGATACTTCTCCGGCAGCTGCGCGCCCGGCGGATGGTAGAGGAACCGGCCCCCGCATTCGCCGGCCAGCAGCAGATAGCCAGGGTCGAGAGGCACGAACAGCCACTTGCCCCGCGCGACGCGCCTGGCCGACGGTCTTGCCCGCAGCGAGCTCAGCAAACTCTTCGTGGGTACGGTTGTGCCAGACGAATTTATGGGGCGAGTTACCGAGGCTTCCCCAGCTGATGGTTTTGCCGGTCAGGGTTTCGTTGATCTGCCGGGCGAGGGTGATGAACTCGGGTAGCTCGAACATGCCTGCACCGCTCCTTCGTTGACTCTATACGCAAACAGAGGATGCAGGGTTGCTTGTCGCGACGGAGCGCAGAACGATCGAAGCGCGGAGATGCCTCGCTGCGGCCATCGCTCCGCCCGCAGCGAGTGTGGCAGTCAGGCATTACCAGGTTGTCACCTCGGCCTCGATGAAGCTTTCACCCAGGGCTTTCGCCACTGAGATGCGATGGTGCCCGTCGCGCACGTAGTAGGTCGTCGCCGACCTGGAGCAGCTCGACGGGCGGCAGCGCTACCCGGCTCAGCCGCGCCCTCACCACGTTCAGCCAGCGGTCCCGCGTACTGCTCCTGGAGCGGGAGGAAGTCCCGGTCAAAGTCGTGGGTGCGGTTCTCGCTGCCGCGGACGCTGGCGATTGCGACGGTCCGGGTGCCGGCGTAATGCCGGTCGCAGACCGGGGCGGCTATCGTGGTCTGGGCCAGGGAAGCCAGCTCCCGCTGGCGTCCCGTCAGGTTGACCCAGACGCGAGCCAGGCTCGCCTGGAGACGCGGACATCCCGATAGAGGTGCAGGGCCTGCTGCATCGCCTGCGACTCGAAGCCCAACTGGCGGGCTGCCATCCCGGTGAGCAGGCCGCTCTGCATCGTGTCTGTCAGTGCGCTGGTCTCGAACATGGCGCCCTCCTCTTTCAACCTTGTGCCTTCAGTCTAGTCTCCGCCCGTCACCGGATCGTCGCGATGCGCGTCACGGAACGCGTCACGAGGAGAAGGCAGTTGATTCACAACGGTCTTGCTTTGCGGTAGAATGGGTCGGACGGGGGATGTCAGTGATGTCGCAACTCAGGCTGCACCTGCTCGGAACGCCGATCATCGAGCTGGACGGCTCGCCGGTCGAGATGGACACCCGCAAGGCTGTCGCACTTCTGGCTTACCTGGCCGTGACCGGGCGGGCGCACGGCCGCGAGGCGTTGGCCGCGCTGTTCTGGCTCGACTACGACCAGGCCAGGGCGTACGCCAACCTGCGGCGGACCCTCTGGACGCTGAATAAGACGCTGGGAGAGGCCTGGCTGGATGCCGGCGCAGAGGCCGTCAGCCTGGCGCCCTCAGTCGCGAGGGGCGCAGGGCTTCTGGGTGGACGTCGCCGAGTTCCGCGGCCGGCTGGCGGAGGGCGGCGGGGGCGGCAAGGTTGCGGCTCGGCATGGCCATGCGGCGTCCGAGACGTGTCCCGCTCTGCCTGGCTGCCCTGGCCGGGGCCGCCGCGCTCTATCGCGGGGACTTCCTCGCCGGCTTCACTCTGCGCGATAGCCCCGACTTCGATGAATGGCAATTCTTCCAGGCTGAGACGCTGCGCCGCGAGCTGGCCGAGGCACTGGAACGTCTGGCAGAGGGACACGCGGCGACGCACGACTGGGAGCCGGCCATCGGCTACGCGCGACGCTGGCTGGCGCTCGATCCCCTCCAGGAACCCGCCCACCGCGAATTGATGCGGCTCTACGTCGCGGCGGGCCAGCGGAATGCCGCACTGCGCCAGTACACCGAGTGCGCCCGCATCCTGAAAGAGGAGGTCGGCGCGGCGCCGGAGGCGGAGACCACTGCGCTCTATGAGCGAATTCATGCCGGAGGCTTGACGCCGCCGCCCCATGCCGCGGCGCCAAGCCTCACGCCTGCTCCGCCGGCCAGGCCAGCCCACGCCAATCTGCCCCCTCAGGCCACCGCCTTCGTCGGCCGCAGCGCCGAGCTGGCGGAGATTTCCCGATTGCTGGCAGATCCCGCCTGTCGCCTGCTCACCCTGGTGGGGCCGGGCGGCATCGGTAAGACGCGGCTGGCCATCCAGGCAGCCGCAGTACGAGGTGTGAACTACCCCGATGGGGCTTGCTTCGTGCCGCTGGCCGCGGTCGGCTCGCCCGGGATGGTGGCGCCGGCGATAGCCGCCGCGTTGGGCCTGGCGCTGGGCGAGGCGCGCACGGGTGACCAGCCGGGGGAGAGCATCCAGGCGCAGCTTCTCGACTACCTGCGCAGCCGGGAGCTGCTGCTCGTGCTCGATAACTTCGAGCACCTGATCGGCCGGGTGGATGGGCAGGCTGACGCGGTCGACCTGGTGGCGGAGATTTTGGCATCCGCGCAGCAAGTGAAGCTGTTGGTCACGTCGCGAGCGCGGCTCAACATGCACGGCGAGTGGCTGCTTTCCGTGCACGGGATGGCCTACCCCCAGTCCATACGCTCTTCTGTCGCCGGGGGCGACTGCGAGACCGCGGCGGAGACGCCGGCCCTCGCCGCGGCCGAAGAGGGCATGACGTTGGCATCCTACAGCGCGGTCCAGCTCTTCCTGCAAAACGCGCGCCGCGTCGAGCCGGGGCTCGCTCCGGCGGAGGTTGACCTGACCTCCATCGCCGGTATCTGCCGGACGGTGGAGGGCATGCCGTTGGCCATCGAGCTGGCGTCGGCCTGGACCCGGCTGCTGCCGGCCGCGGAAATCGCAGCCGAGATCGAGCGGAACCTGGATTTTCTGACTGCCTCGGAGCGGGGCCTGCCCGAACGGCATCGCAGCCTGGCCGCGGTGTTCGAGCATTCGTGGCGGCTGCTCGACGAGGAGGAGCGCCGCGTCTTCGCCGGATTGGCGGTCTTCCGGGGCGGGTTCACCCGCGATGCAGCCGCGCACGTGGCCGGTGCGACGCTGGCGACGCTGTCATCGCTCGGCGACAAGTCGCTCCTGCACCGCTCCCCCGCAGGCCCGGGCCAGGCGGAGGCCCGGTACGATCTGCACGAGGTCCTGAAGCAGTATGCCGCGGGGAAGCTGGCCGAGATGCCGGGGGCAGCCGAGCAGGTCCGGGCGCGGCACGCCGCGTACTACGGTGACCTGTTGGCTCACCTGGAGACCGAATTCAAGGGTCCCGGGCAACTCGCGGCTGCGGCGCGACTGCAGATCGAGGAGGCCAACGTGCGCGTGACCTTGGACTGGCTCATCGAGAATAACCCTGGCGCGCTTCGCCGCGCATTGATAGCGCTGATCCTGTACACCGACATGAGGCTCGGGCTCGTCTCCCAAGGGGAAGAGGCGCTGCGGTCGGCGCTGGCCCACCTGCGGTCGCTCCACGCGGCAGAACCAGGCTGCGAAGAGGTGACCGTTTCCCTGGCCCTGGCCTTGGCGTGGGGTGCGGAATTTGCCGAGATGCGTGATCGACGCGAAGAGGCTGTGCCGCTGTATGGCGAGGCAGTGGCCACCGCACGCGTGCTGCCCGACAGAATCGAAAAGGCGCTTGCATTCGCGCTGGCCGGTTTCGGATTGGGAATTCTGCCGTTCGATGAGTCGTACGGGCTCTACCGGCAGAGCCTCGAGATTGCGCAAGAAAGGGACGATCGTTGGGCCGCCGCCGCCGTCAACCTGGTTTGGGCCACAACGCTCTCATATGTGTGGGACACGAGCGGCGTGATCGCAGCGTCGTTTGACTCCGCCGAGCGCATCGCGCTTTGCCGCAAGAGCCTGGCTGTCTTCGAAGCCTTGGGCGACCGCTGGCGGGTGGCCGGATGTTACGCTGCCATGACGGACATCGCTCGCTGGGCGGGCGACTACGCTGCGGCTCATGAGTTTTCGCTCAGAAGCCTGGTGCTCTATCAAGAGCTGGGGGATCGACAGACGAACGTGGGCGTCCGCTTTCAGATGGGGCTAATCGCCATGGACCAAGGCGCTTATGATGAGGCCCGCAGCTACTTTGAGGAGGACCTGGCGTTCCTGACCGAAATGGGCCGCCGCAGGCAGCTTGCCTCGCATCTTGGCTGCCTGGGTTGGGTGGCTTACTGTCAGGGCCAGATCGAGCGATCTGAGGCCTGCCACCGCCGCAGCCTGGAGCTCTATCAACAACTCGATGATATCGGCGGCATAGCCATGGCCCTGAACAGCCTGGGCAATATCGCCCGGGCGAGTGCGAACTACCCTGAAGCTGAGCGACTGTATGGTGAGGGCACCGCTCTTGCCGACGGCATCGATTACGGGTGGGTCAGCACGATCGGCCATCGGAACCTTGGGGAGCTGGCCCTGGTGCTGGGCGATCTCCCCCGGGCAGAGACGGAGCTGCGAAGGGCGTTGCGTACGGCAGCCGGGATCGATAACCCGGGTGAGCTTCTTGACACCCTCGAGGGCTGGGCCGGGCTCCTGGATCGCCGGGGCCGCGTCTGAGGACGCAGTCGAGCTGCTGGCCCTGATTGCACGCCATATCGCGACGCCGCCTATCGTCCGCCAGGACACCGGGCAGAGGTTAGCGGAACTTGCTGCGGCATTGCCTCCGGACCAGTTTGCCGCGGCCCGTCGGCGCGGCGAGAGCCTGGAACTGGCCGGCTGGCTGGCCGGGCACGGCGAGCTCATCGGTGACGTATGAAGCGCATTGTCAGGAGGAGCGCAAGATGAAGCGATCTGGCCAGAGCATCCAAACAGAAGGTCAGTCCGACGCCGCGATCACGGCCCGCGGGAACGCCGCATTCGCCCTCGATCTCTACCGGATCCTCGCCGCGGAGAGCGGCAACCTGTGTTTCTCGCCCTACTCCATCTCGACCGCGCTCGCGATGACCTATGCCGGCGCGCGGGGTGAGACCGAGCTGCAAATGGCACAGGCGCTGCACTTCATGCTCGAAGGGGCGCGGCTGCATCCTGCCTTTGCGGAACTGGAGGCCGCGCTGCGAGCCAGCCAGGACCAGGGCCATGTCCTGATGCAGGTCGCCAACAAGCTGTGGCCCCAGGTGGGTTACCCTTTTCTTGAGGAGTTCCTGGCGCTGACCAAGGCATACTACGGCGTGTCGATCACCCCGGTCGATTACGGCGATCCCGAGGCCGCGCGCCTCGCGATCAACGCCTGGGTCGGGGAGAAAACGCATGAGAAGATCAAGGACCTGATCGGTCCCGGGCTCCTGAGCCCGATGACGACGCTGGTCCTGGTCAACGCGATCTACTTCAAGGGGAACTGGGCGAGGCAGTTTGACCCACAACGGACGGAGCCGGCTCCGTTCTGGAGAACGACCGCAGATAAAGTCGAAGTGTCCATGATGCACCAGACCGCGCATTTCGGCTACGCTGAGATCGCAGGCTGCCAGATACTCGAGCTGCCCTATGTGGGCGAGGATCTGGCGATGACCTTCCTGCTGCCCGCGGACCCTGGCGGGTTCGCGGCGCTCGAGACGGCCCTGACGGTCGAGGATCTGGAGCGGTGGACGGGTAACCTCTGGGAAGACGAAGTGGAGGTCTACCTGCCGCGCTTTAAGGTGACCGGCGCGTTCGAGCTGGGCAAAGCGCTCAAGTCGCTGGGGATGGTCGATGCCTTTGGCCCCGCAGATTTTTCCGGCATGGACGGCACGCTTTCACTGTTCATCTCAGCCGTCGTGCACCAGGCGTTCGTCGAGGTGAATGAGGAAGGCGCGGAGGCGGCCGCTGCCACCGCGGTGATCATGGGCAGGGGCATGCCCATGCCGCGGCCCGTCTTCCGCGCCGACCACCCGTTCCTCTTCCTGCTGCGCGACCGGCGCACCGGCGGCATTCTCTTTATGGGCAGGGTCGCGGATCCGGCGTGACGAGCGCTCACAGCGAAACGTACCAGCGTCGCTTATCGAGCCACCACCCGATCCAACTCAGAATGGCGATCAAGGCCGCAGCCTGCAGGCCGACCAGCCACAGCGGCGCGTCGACATACCAGCCGGGGAGGGACGGCAGCACAAAGGCGCCCAACAGAACACCGTGCAGCAGATAGAGCACCAGGGGGTTGCGTCCCCACGCGGACAGGATCGGCAGGCGCAGCCCCCTCTGGCCCAGCACGTGAAACCCCAGGAAAACGAAGGCGCTCAGGCCCAGGCCGATGAGCATGTAGCTGGCAGAAGCACGCGCTTTGCTGACTGGGATCACCACGGCCGCCGCCAGGCCGGCCAGGAGCGCCGCAAGGCTGGCCCACGGCATCCTGCTCCAGCGCCGGGTCGGGTCGTGATACCAGTCGGCCAGCACGGTCGCGAGGATGAGAAACGCACCCCAGCTCAACGCCCCCCACGGCCCGTTGTGCGGCGCGCTTCGCACCGCATCCAGCCAGCAGCAATCCAGCCGCGCCTGATACACGGCCAGCAGTCCCAGGCCCACGCCCACCCGCCAGCCGGCAGGCAGGCGGATGACCGGCAGGGCCAGCATCCCCGCCGCGCCCAGCGCCTGAAGCAGGCCCCAGTTGACCGTGCTGGCGTACACCCCGGACAGATTGCCGCCCAACGTCATCAGGAAACCCAGGCCGATGAGCGCCAGGTTGCGGACGATGGCGTGCTCGTAGGTCTGCCGGGCGCCGTCGCGCGCCAGCCTCCGCCGAAACGAGAGGCCATAGGTCAGGCCGATCGCAAACAGGAACATAGGCGCGATCAGGTCGATGACCGTGTACCCGACGTCGGGGGCGTGCTTCAGCCAGGCCGGCGCCCGATTCACATCCGACAGGTAATCCGCCAGCACCATCAGCAGGATGGCGAAACCTCGAAACTGGTCGATGGCGTCGAGCCGTGAGGATGTGGCGCTCATGGTCAATCCGCTTTCAGGTTCAGCACCCGCCAGGCGGCCGAGTCGAGCGGCAGGTCACCCAGGTAGGTGCGCGCGTAGACAAACGCACGGTCCGGGTCGCCCAGCAACGCCAGCGGCACGCGTAGCACGATGTCGTGGGCGTCACGATTTACCTGCACGCCCGTATCCCCCAGCTCGCGGCTTTGGTCGTAAACTACGTGGGACAGCTCGCCCACCTTGGATGTGGATCTTGGGCATGGTGGCGAACGGATGGTCCGGCCGGTAGCCGAAGAGATAGGCCGACAACTCCACGCCCTCTGCCAGCGGCTTCGACAGCGCAAGTGAGAGCACCAGGTCGCTGCCTGCGCGGCGCACACGTATGCCACTCCAGGCCCACGAACGCGGCCCGTTCTGCGTCGGTGAGCTCTGCCGGCGCCTCCCCGGGCCCGGCTGCATTCAGGCCCATGTCAGCAACCTCTGCGCCCAAGGCAACCTCGGGGTAGTCACCGAACAACTCGTTGGCGCGGATGAAAGAGGACAGGTAGCGGGCGTTCGCTTCATACTGGGTGTGGTGCGCCTGCAGGGCCGCCAGCTTGCGGCCGGTTTCCTCGCTACTCAGCGGCAGGGTCCACCACGACACTTGCCCCGCCAGTGAGGACGGCGGCGCGAGCGAACGAGCGGGCGCCTGGCCGGTTGGCTCGGGCCAGCGTGAGCCGTGCACCAGGTACGGGTACAGCTCCGGCGCCATCCCCAGGTCCCACAGCGCGACGCGGGTGAAGGTGTACAGCGCCAGATGGTCCGGGTTGTGATCCGCAGGGTGCGAGAGAAACACCTTGGTGGGTCGAAACTCCTTCAGCGAGGCCTCCAGATCGGCCAGCACCTCTTCGCCTTTATAGGCCGCGCCCGGGCGGTAGGCGCTGGCGTAGGGTACCTGCGTGACGCGGGTGAGCATGCTGCGCAGAGGCGGCTGAGCGCCCCAGTGTTCCGTCCAGATCCCCAGCGTGCCGAAGTCGGGGTAGCCGAGGAAGGTGAGCTGCCCTGGCGCCAGCCCCAGGATGCGGGCAGCCGCCAGCGCCTCGTCGTGGCGGACCAGGCCCATCGCCTCGACCTGGCCAGGCAGCAGCTCCGGTCGCTTGCGATAGAGCACGAACGACCACTCGTTGGCGTCGCCATAGGTCAGGAAGACCACGCGGACCGGCAGGCCCATGTCGAGAGCTTTCTGGATGACGCCACCGCAGGCGATGGTCTCGTCGTCCGGGTGCGGCGCCAGGATCAGGATGCGATCAACCGCGCTGAAGGTTAATTCCGACGCATTGAACCCTGCAGCGGGCTGAAGTGACGCAGTGGGCTGAAGCGGCGAGCCAGGCTGCAGAGGCGCGCTGGGCCGGGTGAGCTGGGCCAGTCCGGCGAGCAGGATCAGCAGCGCTACGGCTGCGGCAGCGCGCAGATTACGTGCGGGAACTCGAAGCCTACTTTTCATAGCTGCCATGTTTTTCAGTACGGCGGTAGAACCAGGCCTTGATCAGTTCAGCAGATATCAGATAGGCGGCTACGATGACTACGATGGCGGCGAGAAACGATACCGGCAGCGGGTGGAAACCGAGGACCTCACCCACGGGCGAAAAGGGCAGCCCGATGACCAGGGCCGCGACGAAAACGGTCACTGCCAACATAGCCCGGCTGGGCCGGCTGCGCAGCAGGGGTCCGCGTGTTCGCAGCACAAAGACTACCAACGCCGGCTGACAGGATTGATTCAATGAACCAGCCGGTGTGGAACAGCGTCTCGCGAGCCGGGTTGCCACGCGTCAGCCAAAGCAAGGCGCCGAAGGTCACGAAGTCGAATAGCGAGCTCAGCGGCCCGAAGGTCAGCATGAAGCGCCGGATGAAGCCAATATCCCAGCGCCGCGGCCGGCGCACGAACTCGGCATCCACGTTATCCCCGGCGATGGTCATTTCCGGCAGGTCGGTCAGGAAGTTGATCAGCAGGATTTGCTTGGGCAGCATCGGCAGGAACGGCAGAAACAGCGAGGCGCCCGCGACGCTGAACATGTTGCCGAAGTTGGCGCTGGTCGCCATGAAGACGTATTTGAGCGTATTGCCGAAGGTGATGCGTCCCTGGACGATGCCCTCGCGCAATACCGAAAGGTCCTTCCGCAGCAGGACGAAATCCGCGGCATCCTTGGCCACATCCACGGCGGTGTCCACCGAGATGCCCACGTCTGCGCGAGTGCAGTGCCGGCGCGTCGTTGATGCCGTCGCCCATGTAGCCGACCACGTGGCGCGTCTTCTTCAGGGCCAGGATGATGCGCTCTTTCTGGTTGGGGTCCACTTCGCAAAACAGGTTCGTGCGTTCCGCGGCCTGCCACAGCGCTTCGTCGCGCATGTCGTCGATCTCGGCGCCGGTGAGAACACCGGCCACCGGCAGGCCGATGGACTCGGCTGTGTGAACGCGCAACCAGGTGATTGTCCCCGGTGATGATCTTGAGCTGCACACCCAGGTCCGCCAGGTCCGTCACGGTCTGCTGGACGCCGGGCTTGGGCGGGTCGAAGAACAGCAGGAACCCGGCAAAGATCATCGCCTGCTCGTCATCCCGGGTGTAGGTGCAGGGATGCTCCGTTGCCGTGCAGCGGACCGTCGCGATCCCCAGCACACGGTAGCCTTGCCCGCTCCATTCGGCATAACGAGCCATCAGCCCGGCGCGCCGCGCTTCATCCAGGGGCGCAACGGCCTCGCCCTCCTCGACCGCTGTGCATGCGGCCAGGACCCCTTCCAGCGCGCCCTTGGTGATCATCAGGGGCCCGGCGCCGCCCCCTTCATCCACCACCACGCTGAGCCGTTTGCGCACGAAGTCATAGGGAATCTCGTCCACCTTGGCGATGCCGGCCAGGTCGGGCGAGGCTGCGGCCCGGATGGCTTCATCCAGTGGGTTGGCCAGGCCGGTTTGAAAATGGGCGTTGAGGTAAGCGAGCCGCAACACCCGATCCGACGGGCTTCCCGGCTGCGTCCAGCGCGCCGTCCAGCCGGACCACCCCCTCGGTGAGCGTGCCGGTCTTGTCGGTGCAGAGCACGTCCATGCTGCCGAAGTTCTCGATGGCTGCCAGGCGCCGCACGATCACGCCGTGCGCCGGCCATGCGCTGCGCGCCGCGCGACAGGTTGATGTTGATGATGGCGGGCAGGAGTTGGGGCGTCAGGCCCACGGCCAGGGCCAACGAGAACAGCAGGGAGTCCACGACGGGTTTGTGGAAGAAGACGTTGACTGCAAACACCGCCAGCACCAACACGAACGTCACCTCGCTGAGCAGGTAGCCCAGTTGGCGGATGCCGCGCTCGAACTCTGTTTCGGGCGGTCGCAGCTGCAGCCGCTGGCGATCTGGCCGAACGCGGTGGCCTTGCCGGTCTGCACGATGACGGCCCGCGCCGTGCCGCTACGCACGCTGGTGCCCATGAAGACGGTGTTCGTACGTTCAGCCAGGCCCGCGCGCTCAGGCACAACGCCGGGCAGCTTCTCCACCGGGAAGGTCTCGCCGGTGAGGGTCGCCTGGCTGACGAAGAAGTCCTTGGCCTCCAGCACCACGCCGTCGGCGGGAATCAGGCTGCCGGCCGAAAGCAGGACGATGTCCCCCGGCACGACCTCTTCCGCAGGCAGGAGCTGGGCGCGCCATCGCGCAGCACGGTCGTTTTGATCCGGATCTGCGAACGCAGCTTCTCGGCCGCGTTGCCCGCGCTGTACTCCTGCACGAAGCTCAGCGCTGCGCTGCCACCCACGATGGCGAGGATAATGGCGGCGTCGACCCAGTCCTGCAAGATCGCAGAAACGATGGTCGCAAAGAGCAGGATCAGGACGATGGGGCTCTTGAACTGGCTCAGCAGGAGCGCGGGCCAACGCGCGTGTTGGCCGGTCTCTAGGCTGTTGGCGCCGGTGCGGGTCAGGCGGATGCGGGCCTCGTCACCGGTTAAACCGTCCGGGCTGCTTCGCAGGGCAGTCAACAGCGTCGCGGCCGGCTGACTCCAGAGCTGCCCTGGCGACAACGCGTTGATGCTTGACGGCCGTGTAGGAGACGCCCCGTTCGTTTTTCCTGACATTACGAATACCTCCTCTGTCCGGAGACGCACGGTCGAAACAGACGCTCCCTTACTTCTGTGCCAGCGGCCAAAAAACGGGGAGCAGCAGCATCACCAGCCCGAAAATCAGCAAGGTCAACGGCCAGCCCACCTTGAGATAGTCGCGAAATCGATAGCCGCCCGGTCCCATCACGAGCACATTGACCGGGTGTCCCAGCGGTGTCAGGAACGCCATGGAACTCGCCAGCGCGACCCCCATCACCATTGCGCGCGGGTCGAGCCCGGTTTCCTGCGCCGCTCGGATGGCGATCGGGGCGACCACCGTCGCCACCGCGGCCCCATTCATGGCTTGGGTCAGGACGGTTGTCAAGAGGAACAAGCCGGCCAGTAGCGCAAGCGGCCCCGCTGGACCCAGTGCGGCGATGAGCTTGTCGGCCAGCAAGCCGGCCGCGCCGCTCTTGGTCATTGCCAGGCCCAGCGGCAGCATCCCCGCCACCAGGAAGACGCTGCGCCATTCGATCGCGCCGTAGGCCTGATCCATGGTGAGAATCGCGGCCAGCACCGTCAGCAGCGCGGCGCCCAGCATGATCTCCCCGACCAGTGGGGTGTTGAACGCAGCCAGGAGCAGCGCCGCGCCCATGATGGCCGCGGCCAGCCAGCGCCTACCGGTTGCGGTGACGGCCGGGGGCTCGGCTTCCCCACTGTTCAACAAGATCAGATCCGGTTCGGTGCGCAATAGGGGGATCTGGGCGCGTGACCCCTGCAGCAGCAGCGCATCCCCGAAGGCCAGCGGCAGCTCGCCCAGGTTGGTGCGGATCGGCCGACCTGCACGCCAGATACCGAGGACGGCCATGCCGTACTTCTCACGAAAGTGCGCCGCGCGCAGCGTCTGGCCGAGTAGCGTAGAACGGGGCGCCAGGACTGCCTCAGCGATCGTCACCGCGTCCGATTTCAGGGCGCTGGCTGGCCAGTCGGGCGCGGGCAAGAGCTCCAGACGCGGGTCAACATCGCGCGCCTGGAATTCATCCAGTCTGCCTTCCAGGAAGAGGATATCTCCCGTGCTCAACACCGTAGCGGCAGACGGAGCAGAGATGAGATGCCCTTGCCGCTCCAGGGCCACCAGGTTGACGCCGTAGGTCTCGCGCAGGCGGCTTTGCTCCAACGGTTTGCCGTCCAGGCTCGAGCCGACCGGCACACGCGCGCGGAACACTCGCTCGTCCAGGCGGTATACATCGACCAGGTCGAGGTCGCGATCGCTTTTGGGTCGCGCGTCCTGCATAGCGGTTTGTGTGGGCAGCAGACGTCGGCCCCAGACCGCCATGTACGCGACCCCCACTACGACGATGGGGATGCCCACCGGGGCAAAGTCCAGCACGCTGAAGCCGGGGAGATCCTGGCCGCGCAAGATGCCGCTCACGACAATGTTGGTCGTGGTGAACAGGGTGGCCATGCCGCCCAGGATGGTGGCGAAGGCCAGGGGGATGAGCAAGCGCGCGGGGCTAACACGGCTCCGGTGCGCCAGACCCGACACTGCCGGCATCAGGACCGCGGCCGCAGCGATGTTGTTCATCAGCAGGGACAAGGCCGCGCCGGCCAGCATGATGACAACAACGAGCCGGGTCTCGCCGCTCCCCCCGGCGCGCGCCAACAGCTCCCCGGCGCGTTCGGTGATACCCGTCAGGCGCAGGGCCTCAGTGAGGACGAAGATGGAGACGATCGTGACGATGGCCGAGTTGGCGAACCCTGAGAAGGCCTCGCGTGGGGTGAGGATGCCGCTGATGCCCAGGGCAACTACAACCAGGAGCGCCACCAGGTCGGCGCGCAGGCGTTCGCTCAGCAGCAAGGCGAACGCCACAAGTACGATGACCAGGGTTAGCACCAATTGGTTTGTCATATCATTGCATCACGTGTGTGCGCCTGATTCTAGCTCATAAGCGCATCGCACGCAATTGTTCTGGTTGAGCCCGGGCATGCGTTCGGCCGTCGGATCTGGCCGGCCTCTAACCTGATGTTTAGTCATTCCTAAGTTCTTTTTAACGCAAGCTCCCTGAATTGAGAGTATAACATGTGCTGGGATAACGGAGGTATAGGATATGAGAAAGATACGCGTTTTGACCTTGGCAGTTTTGTTAGTGGTTGTGTTGGCTCTATCGGCCTGCTCGACCGTGCTGCCCGGGACGGCCATGAGCCTGAATAACCTGGGCAAGAGCGCGAGTAACATTTCGTCGCGCGCACAAACCGCGGTGACGACTTCGGCTAACACCGCGGCGCAAGCTGCCGCGCCGGTTGTCAGTTTGAATGACCTGCAATCCGCTCTGGAAGAGGTGTACGCGACGGCCAATCCGTCGGTCGTCAACATTCAGGTTGCCATGCAGGCGCAGACCGGTGGCCTGCAACAATTGCCGGGACAACAGTTCCCGTTCGGCCAGGGGCCTGACCAGGGAACGACCCCCCAGGCCACTGCGGAAGGCTCCGGGTTCGTTTGGGACAAGCAGGGCCATATCGTAACGAACAACCACGTGGTGGATGGCGCGACCGACATCACCGTCACTTTCGTTGACGGCACTTCGCTGCCGGCGAAGCTGGTGGGCCGTGACCCCGATAGCGATCTCGCAGTGATTTCGGTGGATCCTGCGAAGGTCACGCTCCAGCCTGTGACCATCGCCGACTCAACCCAGGTCAAGCCGGGCCAGTTGGTGGTGGCCATCGGTAACCCGTTCGGCCTGGAGGGCAGCATGAGCTTCGGCATCGTCAGTGCGGTGGGGCGCAGCATGCCCGCCAGCAGTGAGACGAGCCAGGGGACGGGCAGCGCGCTCAGCTACACCATCCCTGATGTCATCCAGACCGATGCACCGGTGAACCCCGGCAATTCCGGTGGCGTGTTGTTGGATCTGGCAGGCCAACTGGTCGGCGTGCCCACGGCCATCGAGTCGTCGGTGCGTTCTTCGGCGGGGGTCGGCTTTGCCGTGCCTTCAGTGATTGTGCAGAACGTCGTGCCTGAGCTGATCGACAAGGGCGTCTTCGAGCATCCGTATATCGGAATCAGCGGCGGCACCGTCAACTCCAAGGTGGCGAAGGCCATGGACTTGCCCGAGACGCAACGCGGCGCCCTGGTGGTGAGCGTGACCTCGGGTAGCCCGGCAGATGACGCGGGGCTCCTCGGCAGCGCCAAGGAAGTGACGATCGACGGCGAGCAGGTGCAGGTCGGCGGGGACGTGATCACGGCCATCGATGGGCAGCCGGTCAAGGACTTCGAGGACCTGACCGCCTACCTGGCACGGTCGGGCAAGGTGAACCAGAAGGTTGAGTTGACCGTACTGCGAGACGGCAAGACCTCCACCGTGCCGTTGACCCTGGCCGCGCGTCCTGCCAACAAGGCCACTGCTGGGACCGAAGGCAGCGGACAGCCTCAGGCAGCGCGCGGCAGCGCCTGGCTGGGCATCAGCGGCATGGACCTGACGTCCGAGCTGGCGCAGACGATGGGTTTATCGCAGAGCCAGAAGGGTGCGTTGGTTGAGGACATCGTCAGCGGCAGCCCGGCGGACGACGCCGGCTTGCAGGGCAGTTCTGAGTCGTTCCAGACGCAGGACGGCCAGCAGGTGATGGTCGGCGGCGATGTGGTGACCGCGGTGGACGGCAAGGCTATCAGGACGATGCAGGACCTGTCGGCGGCCATCAAGGCCCATCAGGCGGGAGACAACGTGGTGTTGACCGTACTGCGAGACGGCAAGGAGTTGAAGGTCGAGGTGAACCTGGCCGCGCGACCGGCAACGGTCAACTAAAACAGTCACAGGTGACAACCCCTGGCCCGCAGGCCGGCGCATGCCGGACCTGCGGGCTTTGCTATGCCGCAGATAGTAGACCCGGGCCTGGAACGATTCCAGCCCATCGTAGAGTGTGGGGAGCTCCTATACGATTCTACAATTCACGCTTCACTCATCTGAGCACCCGATGCGGGAGACCCGTTGATCTTTACTTGACGACCGGCAGGCCGGCTGAGGTCCAGGCGGCAAACCCGCCCGCGAGGCTCTTGACGTTGGCATAGTCCAGCAGTTGCAGGGCCATCATGCCGAGAGCGCCCCGGTGCCCGATCGCGCAGTAGACGACGATGGGCGCGGCCTTGTCCGGGGGCAGCATGTTCAGATTCTTGGTCAATGTGCGGATGGGGATGTTGATGGAGCTTTCGATCTTTCCGGCGCTGCTGACTTCTGAGAGCTCGCGCACGTCGATGAGGGTCAGCCCTCCGGCCGCGATCTGCGCCTTGAGGTCTGCCGGCGAGATCGTCCCCCAGCCGTTGGGCAGGCTGCTCAGGTACTCGTCCAGCGCGGTCAACATGCCCTGATCCACTTCGGGCGCCGTGCCGGGCGTGGGCGCGACCGCGGCAGCGGCGACGGGCAGGCCGGCAGCCTTCCAGTCACTGAAGCCTCTGGCCAGGCTCTTGACGTCAGTGTAGCCCAGCATCTGCAGCGTGGCCATCGCGATGGCGCTCCGGTGGCCGCTGCCGCAGATCGCGACGATCGGCTGGTCCTTGGCCGGCAGCTTATCCAGGTTCTTCGCCAGGTCGCGGATGGGGATGTTCACCGCGCCCTCGATCGTGCCGGCGCTGGCGATCTCGTTCGCCGCGCGCGACGTCCAGGATGAACGGATTCCCGGTCTCGATCTGGTTATTCAGAGCAGCAGCCCAGATCAGGCCGAAGCCATCGGGCAGCGCGCTGACGTAGTTGTCGACTGCGGCGCTCAGGTCAAAGGCCGTGGCGGTAGGCGTTGCGGTGCTGGTGGGCGTTGCGGTGCTGGTGGGCGTCGCCGTGGCGGTAGGCGTTGCGGTGCTGGTGGGCGTCGCCGTGGCGGTAAGCGTTGCCGTGGTGGTGGGTGCTGTGCTACTGGCCCACCCCTGCATCACCACAGGGAGATAGACCGTAATGCCATTCGCTATGACGCTGATGGCGATTGCCAAGCACGCGAAAAACGCCAGACCCAGTGCAAGCCATTGTCGCTTTTTGTCCATGCTTGACCTCCACGAAAAGTGGCGGATCTCACGAAGGATTAACGCGCTGCTTTGCGCAATCTGTCAAGAATTGACAGTCTGATCTTAAGATGTCGTAATTTTCGACATTTGCCCCGTCCGAGCTGGCGCAGACGATGGGTTGATCGCAGAGCCAGAAGGGTGCGTTGGTTGAGGACATCGCCAGCGGCAGCCCGGCGGACGACGCCGGCTGGCAGGGCAGTTCTGAAGGGTGCAAGACCCTTGCGGGCCGTGGTGACCGGAACCGCCGAGGATGAAAACGCAGAGTATACCAGCGATGAACCGAATCATGGCTGACTCCCTTTGAGATAGTATCTCGGATGAAACTGATCTGCATTTGACTGATTATGGATCGGAGGCCGATTCCGGTGCTTGCAGCGCAGTGACCAGTTCCAGTCGAGTTGGATCGCGCGCGGCGGGCCAACCCAACGCAACGGCCCACGATAGTAGACCCGGGCCTGGAATGATTCCAGCCCATATTCGTCATTGACAACCTCTATGCGCACCGGGGCCGCGCCGAAGTCCGGCCCGTCGGCATCAAGACCCCAGGCCCGCACCTGCTCCAGCGCCTCGGCCAATGCTTCAATCGGCCAGGCCTGGCTCAATGTGAAGTCCAGGTCCTCCGAGAAGCGATAGTTGGCAAAGTAGCACTTCCGCAAGCAGGTGCCGCCCTTGAAGACCAGGTATTGCGCCGCGGGCGTTTGCGTAAAAAGACCGGCGAGAAACCAGCCCAACCCGTAGTCGAGGTCCTGGACCATGGTGTCCACACCAGCGGCAACGGCATGGCGCCGCAATTCTGCTTCAATGATCACATCGGGCCTCCTCCGGCCGGCGCCAAACCGATGTTGTCACGCACGCGCCAGCGCATGCTCACTGAGCCACCAGCGATTTCGCCAGGATCGAGAAGCGCGATGCCGGCAGTGAGGTGGGTCTGCCAGCCGGCCAGACGCTCCGCCCGATCAGGGATCGGCAGGTCCAACGTCTCGACCAGGTAGCCCAGGCGCTTGTACACGGCGCCGGAAGCGAAGCGGATCAGGTACTCGTCGAGCTTGGGCCACTCTACCTCGGCCCAGTGGCCGCGCAGCGCCTGCGCCAACTGCCAGATGCCGCCACTCAAGTCCGGCCGGTCAGCCGCATCCACGACCGACTTCGCGCGGTCGGTCACCTGGATGGGCTGTCCATCCACTGCCCGGCGAATCAGCCCGAAAAAGCGTGGCTCACCAATAGTTACGATCTGGTACTGCACGCCTGCCAGGACCAGCTTGGACTGCAATTTGCGCCGTGGGGACTGCACGAAGACCGTGTGCGGCACCTGCTCAGTGAAGTTCCAAAAGCGCAGCGCCGACCAGTACGCGACCGCGCTCGGCTCAATGAGGCGCGTGCCGATCACCAACGCATTTTCGGTCCAAACCCGATCGGGACCCGCGCTGAGGGGCACCACGATGTAGAGGCCGCGCTCGATGCGCTTCAGCCAGCCGCCGCGTTGCAGCCGACTGAGCGCATGGTGCGCCATGGCAGAGTTCGGCCAGGTGTCAGCGACCTCTTCGTAGCGAAAGATGGATCGGTTCTCCGCAGCCAGGCGGGAAAGGAATTCGGCCTCTCGCCGCGAGAGGCCGGTGATAGTTTGCGCCATCAGACTGTCACCAGGATACAGTATCTTGCAGTATAATATAATAGTGTTTGTGTGTTGTCAACCGATCGATACCGACTCGGTTCCAGATTGTGTTGGTCGGTGTAGCGACAGGGGCTATTGACAAAAATGGGCCAAACGGCCATTGTGTAGTTGTGACACCGCACAAGAAAGCCGCACGGCCCATGAACATTATAGAGCGAGGCAGGGCACACCTGCAATCCTTAGTGGCGCTGGCCAAGCGCAGCGTTTGGGACTGGAAGCGCTGTCCGACCTGTGGCGGGACGTGGACGAGTTGCTGGGGCACGTATCCCCGTCACCCCTGGTTCCTGGATCGGGGCCGGCAGGAGGTGCGCATCCAGCGCCACAAGTGCTACGCCTGCAACAAGACGTATTCGGAGCGGTCGGCCCTGCTGGTGCGCGGTAGTTGGTATGCCCGGGACGTTCACCGTTGTGCGGTCGACCACTGGCAACACGGCGGCACCTCATTACGGCGGACGGCGGAGTTGCTGCGCTCCTGGTTGGGGCACCAGGAACGTTGGTTGCTCTGGCGACCGCTGGATCCCGAGAGCGGCGAGCGGTGTTATTTGGCGGCCAGCACCGTGCAGCGCTGGCTGGACGGGGCCGGCAAAACGGCTCAAGCCAGCGTGGACGGGCAACTAGCGGGCATTGCCCACACGCACGCGGTGGGCACGGACGGCTTATGGGCCAAGCTGAAAGGCAAGGCGCAGCGGGTCGTGCTGCTCATCGTGGACAGCGTTACCGGCCTGGTCTATCCGCCAGTCGTGGCCAAAGGCGAAGGGTCGGTAGGACCGTGGCAGCGGCTGTTTGAACGGGCTAAGCGGGCCGGACTGGACGTGGATGCCCTGCGCGGCGCAACGTCCGATGGCGCACAGGGGCTGCTGGCTTACTTGCGCCGGAGCCTCGCCTGGGTCCAGCATCAGCGCTGCGTCTGGCATTTGTGGCGCAACCTGGGAGGCGAGCTCGCCAAAGCCGCCAGCGAAGCGGCGGGCGACCTGACCGGCGAAGCTGCCGAGCACATCCGCAAGCAAACCCGAGATGAGTTGGGCGGGCTGATTCACAAGATCATGGACGCCCAGAGTTACACTGAGGCGGAAGCAGCGTTAGCCACGCTGCTGGGGCATCCGCTAGGCGCAACCCTCGGCAAGCTGCTCAATGAGCAACTCGATCGGGTACTCGTGCACCTGCTGGCTTACTACCAAGGCTTGCAGCGGGTGACACCCGAGTGGTACTGGCGAGATTTTCGCTTACGACTCAGCCGCGGCCGCAACCACCGCTCGGATCAGCGCCTGGAGCGGGCGACCCTGGTCTGGGCGATCTACCATAACTTCGAGCCCGCTCAAGGGAGGTCTGAGCGTAAACGTCATTACCGGCATCCCGGCCAAAGTGCCCTCCAAGTCGCCGGCGTGCCACCCGGAAAAGTGAGCTACCTGGACGCTTTGGGCGTGTAAACGCCCACGGTCCCGTCGCTTGTCGCCCCTTACCGGCGGCGAGCGACGGGAGGCAAAGTCTGCGCAGCCGTCTGCCGATTATCACCTACCAACAGGCCGACTCGGTCCGCCAACATAGGACGGAACCGAGTCTCGATACCGCAATACCGCAATCACCTGTTTTGACAAGTGGTTCCATCTATGCTAAATTGGTCGTACTTACCGACCGGTTAGTAGAACTACTTATGGAGGCACTGTGAACATCGTCGACAACCGTACTCGCAACCGCATTCTCCTGGTGCTCTTCCTGGGCGTGCTGATGGGCGCGCTGGATATCGCTATCGTTGGCCCGGCGTTGCACTCGATCAAGACCACCTTCGGCGTGGATGATCGCCTGCTGGCCTGGATCTTCACCATCTATGTCCTCTTCAATCTGATCGGCACACCGCTCATGGCGAAGCTGTCCGATATCTTCGGCCGCCGCGGCGTTTACGTGGCTGATGTGACGCTGTTCGCCATCGGATCGTTGGTGGTAGCTCTGTCAGCGTCCTTTCCGATGCTCCTGGTCGGCCGTGCGCTGCAAGGGTTCGGCGCCGGCGGCATCTTCCCGGTGGCAAGCGCCGTGATCGGCGACACCTTTCCGCCTGAAAAGCGGGGCAGCGCGTTGGGCCTGATCGGCGCGGTGTTTGGCCTGGCGTTCATCATCGGCCCCATTCTCGGCGGCGTCCTGCTGATGGTTGGCTGGCAATGGCTCTTTATCGTCAACATACCGATAGCCCTGGTAGTGATCGTCATGAGCCTGCGCTTGCTGCCCGCAACGCGTGCGGCAGAGCGCAAGCCGTTCGATTGGCCGGGTATGGTCGTTCTCGAGCGCGCTGCTGATCGCGTTGACCTACGGCATCAATCAGATTGACACAGCGCACTTCGGCGCCAGCCTGATCTCGCTGAACGTCTGGCCCTTCCTTCTGTTGGCCATGATCCTGGTGCCGGTCTTCCGGCAGATCGAACTGCGTGCAGCCGACCCGGTCCTGCGCATGAGCCTCTTCGGTACGCGCCAGGCGGTCTTGGCGAACGTTCTGTCGGCGGGTGCAGGCCTGGGTGAGGCGGGATTGGTCTTCATGCCCGCGCTGGCGACCGCGGCGCTCGGCATGACCGGCTCGAAGGCCAGCTTCATGCTGATGCCGGTGGTGCTGGCGATGTCGGTCGGATCGCCCATGGCTGGCCGGTTCCTGGACCGTCTCGGCTCGAAGGTGGTGGTAGTGACGGGCGCGGCGCTGCTGGCCGCGGGCATGGTCCTGCTCAGCCAGGGCGCTGCCAGCCTGGCGCTCTTCATCGTCGCGGGTTCGCTGATCGGCCTGGGGCTGTCGGCTCTGCTCGGCGCGCCGGTGCGCTACATCATGCTCAACGAGGCGCCGGGATCCGATCGCGCCGCCGCCCAGGGCGCCATCACCCTCTTCACCAGCACCGGCCAGTTGATCAGCGGCGCGGCCGTGGGCGCGGTGGCCGCGTCCCGCGGCGGTGGCGCGGCGGGCTACACCTCGGCCTACCTGGTGATCGCTGCGGTCGCGGTGTTATTGACGCTGCTCGCGCTCGGTCTGAAGGGTCGCGCGTCGGAAATGGCGACGGTGCAGCGCCACACGCAGGCCACTGCAGACGATGCACAACCGGCAGGCGTTCGTAACGCGCCCGGCGCTTTCAGTCATCGAGAAGGAGATTCAATGCCAGCCACCGACTCCTCCACCACTCGCGACCGCATCATCGAGCAGGCCACGCGCCTGTTCGTAAGCCGCGGCTATCACGCTATCTCCATGCGGGAGATTGCCGGGGCGGTGGGGGTGACCAAGGCTGCGCTTTACTACCATTTCAGCGACAAAGAAGCGCTCTTCCTGGCGGTCTTGACCGCGAGCCTGGATCGCCTGGGAGCCATCATCCAGGCGGCGCGGGCCACGGGCGGGACGACGCGCGAGCAGGTGCGCGAGATGCTGAACGGCATCTTCGCCCAATCTCCCGATCAGCGGGCGATCGTCCGGGTGGCGCGCCAGGAAATGGCGGCCTTGAGCCAGCAGGCCCTGGAGCAGTTTGGTCGCCTCTACCAGGCCAGGTTCATCGGCCAGGTGGAGGCGATGCTGGCCGATGGCGTGGCGCGGCGCGAGCTGCGCGAGCTTGATCCGCGCCAGGCCACGTGGCTGTTCCTGGGGATGATTTATCCCTTCCTTGATGCAGCGCACGACCCGGATGCTGGCACGGAGGAGGCGGCGCTTGCCTTGGCGCTGACCATCTTCTTTGAGGGGGCAGACCTGCGGCCTACCCGGCGAACGTCTGAATAAGCAATACAGCATTCAGCCCCAGGATCACCGCTGTCGTGGCCCAGGCCAGCACCTTTGTGATACGGCCGTTGGTGAACGGCCCCATGATCTCAGGCTTGCTGGTGAACAACACCAGAGGCACCATCGCGAACGGCAGCTGGAAGGAGAGGCTGACCTGCGACAGCACCAGGATCCGCAGCGGATCGATGCCCAGCCCGATGATGATCAGGGTCGGCAGCATGGTGATGAGGCGGCGCAACCAGACGTTCATCTTGTAATGGATGAAGCCTTCCATGATCACCTGGCCGGCCATCGTAGCGGTGGTGGACGAGGCCAGCCCGGAGGCTAGCAGGGCCAGCGCGAACGCGATCCCGGCCAGCGGTCCGAGCAGCGGCGTCAGCGTCCGGTGCGCCGACTCCAGCGAGTACTCGGCCAGCTTGCCCCCTGAAAACGCGGTCGCCGCCATCACCAGGATCGCGGCGTTGACGAAGAACGCGCCGTTCAACGCGACCAGCGAATCCACGATGGCCAACCGGTACACCGACCGTTTGCGTTGCAGCGAATCGCTCGGACGCACGCGCGTCTGGATGAGCGCGCTGTGCAGGTACAGGTTGTGCGGCATCACGGTGGCGCCGATGATGCCGACGGCCACCAGGGTCGCGCCGATCGGCAGTGACGGCACGACCAGCCCGCGCATCATCTCGCCGAATGGCGGCTTGGCCAGCCAGATTTCAGCCATGTAGCCGAACCCGATGACCGCGATCAGCCCGATGATCACCAACTCCACCTTGCGAAATCCGTAGCGCTCCAACAGCAGGATCAGCGAGATGACGACCCCGGTGAGCAGCGCGGCCGGGAAGAGTGGGATGCCGAACAACAGGTTAAAGCCCACCGCACCGCCCAAGAATTCGGCCAGATCGGTCGCCATCGCGGCCAGCTCGGCGGTCACCCAGAGGCCGACGCTGGCCCAGCGCGGATAGCGGTCGCGGCAGACCTCGGGAAGCGTTCTGCCGGTGGCGATGCCGAGCTTGGCCGACATCGTCTGCAGCAGGATCGCCATCATGTTCGCGACGAAGATCACCCACAGCAGGCGGTAGCCGAACCGTGCGCCGCCTTCGATATCCGTGCCCCAGTTGCCCGGATCCATGTAGCCCACGCTGATGACAAAAGCGGGGCCGAAGAAGACCAGGGCGCGCCTGAGCACGGTGAGGCTGCCGTAGCGGACGAACAACTCCCGGATGCGCGCCAGCTCTTCTGCCAGCCAGGCGCGCCGCGGCAGGACGATCTCGCGAATGGTCGCCGCGTCCAGCAGGATCTGGTTGGCTTCGACGCGCGGGAGGGCAATCTCGGCGCCGTCCACCCGGTACATCGTCGGGTCGCCCAGGGGATCGGCGCGTATCGCCGCGATTTCCGTCCCCGGCTTCACACCAGCAGCGTCCAAACGCTGACGCAGCGCCGGCGATTCGCCGATGGACATGACCCGCGCGCCCTGCCCGATCTCGATCTCGGACAGGGGCACACGCTCTGGCAGGGGCTTCGATAACCGAGATGTTTTCGACGGCGGCAGGCGTGAGGCTGAGGCGCTGGCGTCCGCTCCAAACGAGGACCCTTCCCGGCGTCCGCTCGTCGATCTCCACCTGTGCGCCGCGGGTCAGGCCCATGAGGGCCAGTTGCGCGAACAGCGAAGGCGGCTCATCTTCGACGTGCACGATGCGGCCGATGCGATGCTCCGGCCAGCGCGAGAGGGGCGTGCCTTGCTCTGCGGGCAATTCACCTTCTCGCGTCGGGATGGGATCGCCGTGCGGATCGAAGGCTGGGTAGCCCAGCTCGCGCTCCAGCGCGTCGACCTCATCCGGCGTGGACAGGTGCTCGCGGCGCATGGCTTCGTCGTGAAGCTCGCCCAGCGCCAGCCCTTCTTTGTCCGACAGGTAGCGCTCCCACAGTCGGTGGGCACGGATCAGTTGCAGCGCGCGCTTTCGCCCGCGGATGCGATCCGCAGCGCCTCGCCTTCGGCCTGCGCCCAGCCGCGGCGGCGGAGCTCGGATTCGATCAACGCGAAGCGCCCCGGTTGCAGATCGGCCGCGCGGATCAGATCGCGTTGCCGCACGAGGGGCTGCTGGCGCGAGAGGTGGTAGAGCGCCTTGAGGGTGTCTTCCGTGATTTCGTTCAGGCCTAGCGAGACGCGGCGAGTCTGGCGCCACAGCATGATGACCGCAATGGAGAGAACAAGGATCACGGCAATGAGGCCGGCAACGAGGTAGTTCATTCACCCTCCATGTGATTGACTGCCAGTTACTCCGGGATCAGGAGCAGTTGCCCCAGATCGCGCGCCCCGCGCGCGGCCTGACCCACATAGTGGTTGTTGAAATAGACCAGCGTGAGTTCGGCCGCGGCGTCGAGCTCGCGCAGCTTCGGCGTCCACTCACGCAGCTCGGCTGGCGAGTAGGCGTAGTTGTAGCGCTCCCACGCCTGTTCGTGCTGATACCACTTGGCTGCGTTCCGGCCGTGAAAGCGGACATATGCCACCGGACCGGTTGCGACCGCCACCGGTGGCAGCAGCCCCCTCAGCCGCGGCTCATCCACGCAGCAGAAGCCCAGCCCCAGCGATCGCAGCAGGTCGAAGGTCGGCTGTCCTACCCAGCCGGCGTTCCGGAACTCCACCACCGCAGGCAGGTCGCCGAACCCATCGCGCAGGCGTTTGAGATAGTCTCGATTGTCCGGGGTCGGGTGAAACGAGTAGGGGAACTGGGCAAGCACGCAGGCCAGCTTGCCGGTCTCGACCAGGGGCCGGAGCGCGGCGACGAACGGCGCGAAGTCGGGCTGCTCTCGCTCGTGCGTCAGCCCCTGGTACGCCTTGACGGAGAACAGGAAGTCGCCGGGGGTCTTGGCCACCC
Source organism: uncultured Chloroflexia bacterium (assembly GCA_963774265.1). Lineage (GTDB taxonomy): Bacteria > Chloroflexota > Anaerolineae > CG2-30-64-16 > CG2-30-64-16 > JALOOB01. Next base: position 306,184 of record CAVZDU010000005.1, read on the forward strand.
ATCCCTGCACCATGCGCACATCGGGCACGCGGTAGTAGGTCGTGTTGATCTCGACGGTGGAAAATTCGCGGGCATAGAAGGCCAGGTGGTCGCGCGCGGCAGTCCCTCGGGGTAGACCGGGCCGATCCAGTCGTCGTAGGAGAAACCGGATGTGCCGATGCGGATCATGGGACCCTCCCTCACACATCGCCGTGGGTTTGGTTTTACTCGATCTGCGCATCCCCGCGGCGAATCGACACCATATACAGCCCGATGAGCAGGACGAGCGCGGTCAGCACGTAGGCCGGGATGATCTCGAGCGAGGTGCGCCGCGCCAGGAAGCCGGCAAACCCTGGCAGCGTGGCCGCACCCAGCCCCGCCGCGCCGATCTGGATGCCGATGGTGTTGGCCGCATAGCGCGGGCTGACGCGCGCGCTGGTGCCCGAGACCAGGGCCGGGAAGATGGGCGCAATGGCAAGCCCGATGATGGCCACGCCCACCAGGCTGGCCACCTCCAGCGGGTTCCACCACAGGATGATCGCACCGCATAATGCCGCGAGCAGGCTCGACCGGACCACCGTGTGAACGCCGACGCGCCTGGCGTAGAGGCCCGCCACCATGCGGCCGATGGTGAAGGTGGCCCAATAGGAGCCGGCCCAGAAGCCTGCCTGCTGCGGTGCGATGCCGCGCGCCTCCGTGAGCAGTGAGTAGGTCCAGTTCCCCAGCGTCGCTTCGACGCCCGTATAGATGAAGAACAACAGCATGCTCAGCCAGACCGCACCGTGGCGCAGCGTCTCGGGGATGGAGGTCTTGTAGTCCGTGAGGCGCTGGGGTCTTTCGGCTGCAGCAGGGTCACTTTTGTCCTGCCACATGGCGAGCGTCAGCACAAAACAGGCCGCCAGCGTCAGCTGGGCCGTGCCGACTACGGCATAGCCCACCCGCCAGGAGCGGAAGTAGTTGAGGCCCAGGGTCATGATGATGGGACCCAGCGTGACGCCAATCCCGAAGCAGGCGTGCAGCCACTGCATGAGCCCTTCCCCGAAATGTGAGGCGACGTAGGTGTTGAGCCCCGCATCGATCGCCCCTGCCCCCAGCCCCGCCAGGACCGCCAGGGTCACCATCATCCACCACGCCGGTGCGAGCGTGTAGCCGATGAGCCCGAGGCCGGTGGCCGCACAACTTAAGGCGAGCGTCTTCCCCACGCCCAGCCGTGCCATGATGCGCCCGCTGGCAAAGCTTGAGGTTAGATAGCCCGCCATCGATGCCATGAGCATCATGCCCAGCGAGTCGAGGGGCCGGCTGAAACTGGCCCGGATCGACGGCCACGCGACCCCCAGCAGGCCGTCCGGCAGCCCGAGCGAGATGAACGCGACATAGGCGAGCAGAATGAGTCCGAGACGTGAACGATATTTGGCGAGTCTGGCTTGCATGGGATCCTTAGTGCTGCGGCTGCGCGAGGATCTATGTCGCAACGTGCAGAGTTTAGCACAGACCCCATCCAACACAAAGCCGCCCAGGATGGCGTGAAACACGCAGCCACACCCCATTCGTCTCCGGCGCTGTGCTATAATCGCGCTTGTCACATGGGGAGACACATGAGCCGAACGAGCTTCGCCGAAGCCGGCATTCGTCCGCTCCGCGTCGGGCGACACCTGTGGATTGGGCCGCGCGGAACCGAGCCGCCTGTCGAACCGGGCCTTGTCCCGATCTGGCTCGATCCGGGTCCAGCCTTCGGCACGGGCGCGCACCCGACCACGCAGCTGTGTCTCCGTGCGCTCGAGCGGCATCTCAAGCCCGGCATCGCGCTGCTGGACCTCGGTGCCGGCAGCGGGATTCTTTCGATCGCGGGCGCAAAGCTGGGCGCCGGAGCGGTCCTGGCACTGGACACGGATCTTGAAGCCGTGCACGTGGCGCGAGGTAACATCATCAACAACGGTGTGGATGATAGGGTTCAGGTCGTGCAGGGCACGCTATCCGACGCGCTGGCTCGCCGGTGGGGGCAGGGGCGGGCGTCGTGGGTGGTGACGAATATCCTGTCGCACGTGATCGTCGGATTTTTCGAGCAGGGCCTGCCAGAGACGTTGAGCGCGGGCGGCTGGTTGATCCTGTCCGGGATCCTGCGCAGTCAAACGCCGGCAGTTTATGCTTGCCTGGCAGACTCAGGGTTGGAGTTGCTAGCCCAGGAACACTAAGAGGAGTGGGTTTGCATCATCGCGCGGCGGGCCGTGGCTCAAGGAAATGTTTCACCGCTGTCGAGGAGGCGCCGCTGATATCCAGCCGGGTGTGCATGATTCAGAGCTCTGTGCCTAGGATGCGCGGAGTGGTCGGTCCCGGGCTGCCGCCCGCCGGTTCGACGGTGATGCCCAGTGCGTCGTATTCCCCGAAGGGCCGGGATGGTTTCAACAGCAGCACGCCGTAGCCCTCCGGACTTACCTCAAAGACCCCCGCGCTCTCTCTCGCGCCATCCTTTATCAGCCAAAGCTGGTAGCTGCGATCCGGCGACAGGACCGGCATATTATATACGCACAGAAGCGCCACGTCCCCTGCCGCTGACGCGTACATTACGCCGCGGCCGGCCATCTCCGGCACTGCTGCATACAGGGAAACGCCCGGATTGCGCGTGAGGCTTTCCACGGCCGCAGCCTGCAGGCTCGCCTCTCTCTCCAGCCGGCCAACCCGCCCGAACCAGTAGACATTGGTCGCCGCAAGGACGAGGACGGCGGCCGCCACGGCGGTCCACGCCCAGACCGGGCGGAAAGCGGGCAGCCAACGGGACCACCGGGCCGCGGGCTGTGCTGGTGGAGCCGATGCCACGCGCGCCCGCAACCGTTCGCCCAGGCCGACCGGAGCGGCCTGCACCGGCACTGCATAGAGCAGATCGTCGCTCAGCCTCCGGTAGTCGGCCAGCAGCTCTTGACAGGCAGAGCAGGACGCCAGGTGAGCGGCTGCCAGTTGGCTCTCTTGCTCATCGGTGGCACCAACCGCGTAGGCCGGTATGAGGGCTTCGATTGCCTCATGATCCATGTGAGACCTCTCTGAATATGTATACGTTGCGACACACGGGTATGGATCACGCCTCTATCTTTCACAGATTCCTGATCGGATCGTCAAGCCACACAGACCGCAGCTTCTCAAGCCCCAGGCGAAGCCGGCCCTTCACCGTGCCCAATGGGAGCCCCAACTGCTCAGCGAGCTCGCTGTGTGTCAGGCCGCCGAAGAAGGCGAGCTCGATGACCTGGCGCTGCTCAAGGGGCAGTTGGGCCAGGAGCAGCCGCAGGTGTTGCCCGCGCTCCCAGGCTGCATGGTCAGTGGACAGCAACCGTTCCAGGGCTGTCTCAGCTTCAGGATCGTCACCCGGAAGCTCGACCGCGCGCGGACGGCGGCCTTCCAGGCGCAGGCGGTCGATCGCTGCGAAGCGGGTCACGCCCAGCAGCCAGTGGGAGAACTGGCCGCGTCCCGGATCGTAGCGCTGGCTCTTCTGCCATAGCTTCAGAAAGACGTCCTGTGTCACCTCTTCCGCCAGGCCTACGTCCTGCAACACGCGCCAGGACATGCTATAGACCAGGTTGGCGTAGCGTTTGTACAGCGCCAGGAGCGCATCGCTTTCGCCAGCCACGACCCTTTGCAGCAGAATTCCATCGTCGGACCCACCGACTTCCATCGCCTGGACCCCTCTGCCCCGGCGCATGACGAGCAGCCACCTTGTGGGGTACTCCTAACCGAGGCTGCTGCAGTGTATCATGGGTCGAGCCAGTCAGCCAGATGGGGAAAGGCCCGGCGAGCCTGGCCCGGGACTGGGTCTCCGACCTGGCGTGTGTACCGTTGCAAGCGACACTCATTGCCAGGTCGGAGACCCCACGGCCGGAGGTGTTACTTCGTCACGATCACCTGGCCCTTCATGTTGGGATGGTAGGTGCAAGTGTAGTCGTACGTCCCTTCTTTCGTGAAGGTATAGCTGAACGTGGCGCCCTTGGCCATGTTGCCGGAGTCGAATGCGCCGCCCGCTTCCGTCACCGTGTGACTCATCTGATCGGCATTTGTCCAGGTCACAGTCGTCCCGACCTGCACCGTCAGCGGCGCGCCATAGCTGAAGTTCTGAATGCTGATGCTCGCGGTCTTTGCCGGTGCAGCCGGCGCCGCGCTGGCGGCAGTCGGTGTCTCGCTGGCGGCAGCCGGCGTCTTGACCATCTCGCCCTGGGGCGAGACCAGGAACCAGACGCCGCCCACATCCTGGCCTGAGGTGTCGCCGGCCTTCGTGTCCTTGATCCAGTAGTAAAGCGGCCAGCCGTTATACGTCACCTGCAGCTTGCCGTCCGTGCGAGTCGTCGTGCCGAGCAGTGAAGCGTTCAACCCGTCACTGGCCTGCGGAGCGCCCGTAGTGAACAGCACCGGCCAGTTCACCGCACACTTGTCGTAGCAATTGCTTACGTTCTTGGTGTCCTTGGTGTACAGGTACAGCGTCATGCCCTTCTCATCGACCAGGAAACTGCCGAACTTCTCATCCGTCGCCATCTTGACCAGCGTGCCCACGCTGGCGGCAGCCGGCGTCTTGACCATCTCGCCCTGGGGCGAGACCAGGAACCAGACGCCGCCCACATCCTGGCCTGAGGTGTCGCCGGCCTTCGTGTCCTTGATCCAGTAGTAAAGCGGCCAGCCGTTATACGTCACCTGCAGCTTGCCGTCCGTGCGAGTCGTCGTGCCGAGCAGTGAAGCGTTCAACCCGTCACCGGCCTGCGGAGCGCCCGTAGTGAACAGCACCGGCCAGTTCACCGCACACTTGTCGTAGCAGTTGCTCACGTTCTTCGTGTCCTTGGTGTACAGGTACAGCGTCATGCCCTTCTCGTCGACCAGGAAACTGCCGAACTTCTCATCCGTCGCCATCTTGACCAACGTGCCCACGCTGACGGCAGCCGGCGCGATCGTCGGCGCGGTCGCCGGCGCAGTCGTCGGCGCAGTGGTTGGGGGCGCCGCCGGGATATTGGTCGCGGCTGGAGCCTGGGCCGCTGGAACAGGGATCGCACTAGGGGCACAACTTGCCAACACCATCAGCAGCGCGACCATGCCGACCATCACACCGCTCCTCTTCACTCCTGCCAACAACGACTTCGTGTTCATCTACATCCTCCGCACATTTGGATTTGATAGATTATTCTACTATCTATAGTATTAATACGCTGGCGAAACCGCCCGTGGATCAGTGGTCATTCAGCAGTGTGGAGGCTGCGGTCGCAGGAGCGCTGGTGGCTCTTGCGACCGGCCAGCGCTGGCAGGGGACGCAGACGCTGGTGGCGTGAACCTGACAGGAAAAAGCCGCCGGGTGTCACCCTCGGCGGCCTTAATGCTGATATATTCGGTTTTTCGAACTCGCTGACCGTTACCGCCCGCCACCGGGTGCATGTTGCTCCCCGCCGCGGCTATAACCGGTTGTCGACCGAGCGCCGGCATTCATTGCCTTCGCCGGGCTAAGCCCCCTGGATCGCCACAGTTCCAGACTGCTCGATCCCTGAACCTGGGCGCCCGTGCGGAGTTGACCTGTTGAGATCGCGGCTTGGTCCAGCGCCCGTACCCCCGCCACGCCCACCAGGCTGCTCCTTTGTGAGGCCGCGGCCTCCGCTGCTCGTACTGCAGATACCCCGAGCGAAGCGCCGTACCGAGATGCCGAAGCCTCGGACGACCTCTGCGTGGTCGACTGCTGGGTGTCAGCATACAGCCTATTGCCCCACACGTAGGCGGCTCCCACCAACAGGGCCACGACGATGAGCGCAATCACGACCCGACTGATCCATCGAGGATCCTTCTTCAAAGTTTCTGAAGCCTGCATTGTGTAACCTCCCGGTTCGCATTTCACTGGCATACTCGCGCCAAGAGGTTATAAGAAGAGCTACAAATCGGTTATATTCCACGGCCATCTCTCCAGAGCCCGTTGCGGATCAGGGCCTGCTTCAGGGTTCCTCCCCGCGCCGCAGCCGTGCGCCGAGCGCGACCGTTTCGCGGGCCGGCTGCGAGCCCAGATCCTGCGCCAGCAGGGTCACCAGTGCATCGTAATGGCGCAGCGCCTGCCCCCGCTCACCCAGGTGAACCAGGCAGCGCATCATCCCCCGGTGGGCGGCCTCCAGGTAACTGTCCTGGTCCAGCGCGCGTTGGTAAATCGGCTCGGCCTCCGCATAGCGGTCCGCGGCAAGGAGCAGCTTGCCGAGCAGCAGCAACGCCCCCTGATAGAGTCTGCGCAATTCCTCCCGGTGCAGCACAGGCCAGTCGACTGCCAGGTCGGTCAGGAACTCCTCGCGGTAGAGAGCGATCGCCTCCTGGAGGTCCAGGATTGCCTGGTCGGCATCGAGCGCCGCCCTGGCTGCAGCGACGCGAGACTCGAAAGCCTGGCAGTCGATCCAGCAGGGCAGCGATCGGTTGAAGCCGTAGCTTCCATCCTTGAAGTGAATCCATTCCGCGCGGCCCAATGCCTGACGCAGATGATACAGGACCACGCGGAAGTTGTTGCGCAATTGGGCGTCAGAGACGTCCGGCCAAAGCGCCAGGCCGATCTGTTCCTTGGATCGGGACGGATGGCACACAAGATAGAAGAGCAGTTCGCGAGCTTTGCCGTAGGTCCAATCATTCATGGTGAGGGCGCGGCCGTCTCGAAATACCTGTCCCGCGCCCAGGGTGAAGATGGTGAGCTGCGGTTCCCCAGGCGCCCCTGCAGGTGAAGGTCCGAAGATGTTCGCAGCGCGGCTGGCAGCGTCGCGAGGAATGGCACCCTGCGGGGAAGGCTGCTGCCGGGAGTCGACGGGCGCCAGCCGCCCAAATGCTTCCAACGCCGCGGTCAGCCGCTGCTCAGCCTGATGTTCCCCGTTTTCACGACACCAGCGCAATGCGACTTCCAGGTTGTGATGCTCAAGCTTCAAGCGGGCCAGCCAGACTTCCTGACCGGGCGCGGACAGTTGCGCTTCCCCTTGTTGCACCATGCGGTCGTAGAAATCGAAGTGCCGGCGTTCGGTCGCTGCGGCCTCGCCCGCGGCCGCCAGCTCGTCCTGCGCATAACTGCGGATCGTCTTGAGGAGCCGGTAGCGGCCCTCGTTGCTTGATGGCAGGACGGCCACCAGTGATTTGTCCACCAAAGCTGCAACCAGATCGAGGATCGCGGATCCCTGCACCGGCCCGCCGGCGCCCACCGCTTCCGCGCCCGCGAGGCTAAAGCCGCCCGCGAACACTGATAGTCGCCTGAGTAGCGCCTGCTCTGGCCCGGTCAACAGATCAAAACTCCAGTCCAACGCGGTGCGCAGGGTGTGGTGGCGGGGTTGCGCGGTGCGACTGCCCTGAGTCAGTAGATCGAGACAGTCGCAGAGCCGATCTGCAATCTGCGTAACCGGGAGTGTTTTGATCCGCGCCGCGGCCAGCTCGATGGCGAGCGGCAAGCCATCCAACCCATAACAGATGAGGGCCACGGCGCTCGCGTTATCGTCCGTCAGGGCAAAGCCGGGCTGAACGGATCGCGCCCGCTGGACAAAGAGGGCGATACCTGCGTATTGATTCAGGGTCTCAAGCGGAGGCAGCGGATGGAGAGGCGGCAAATCCAGTGGAGGCACCAGGTATTCCTGCTCACCCGGGAGATGCAGCGGTTCCCGACTGGTCACCAGGAGCGTCAGGTTGGGGGCCGCCGCCAACAGCTCGACCACCAACGGCGCAGCCGCGATCACCGGGTCGAAATCATCGAGCAACAACAGCATCTGCTTGTCCCGCAGGAAAGATGCCACCGAATCGGCCGGAGGGTGTCTGGGAGAGGGGACCACGCCCAGCCCCTCGGCGATGGCAGTGATGAGCAGGGCGGGATCCTGCACTGCCGCCAGCGGGATAACGCGGCCACCATCCCGGTAGTGTTTTTCGAGGTCACCGGTTGCCTGGCTGCCCAGACGCGATTTGCCGATGCCGGCTGGCCCGGTGAGGGTGACCAGGCGGACCCGGTCGTGTGCGCCGTTAAGAGGTGCGGCCCCGTGGGGAAGGGGGGTGAACAGGCGCGTAATCTCGGCGAGATCGTCCGCATGCCCGACGAAACTGTTGAGGGAGGGGGGCAGGGCTATTCGCAATATCCTTGATATTCTTGGTGGCACTCTTCGACCCACAATACATCACGACCGCACGTACTTTTTGCTGGCACCGGCTGCTCCTCGTCTATCATTATACTCGAGTGATGGGGGGTTGCGCCACCTTCTGCAGATTGAGCGAGGCTTCCTATCCGTAAGTGCCACAAGGCGGACCAAGGGATTCGGACCGCCCTGGCGTTGCGGCCGCGGAGGTAGGGTGGCTGCGCCGAAATAGCGTCAAAACCCTGTCTTGACAGCCCCCCCACATCGGTGCTAGATTACCATCCAGACAATCGTATCGACTGAGTTGTGGACCGTCCCTTCCAACGGTCCTCACTGGCTATCTCCCTCGCTCTGCCTGCCGCGAGCTGTGTTCACTGGCGATCACAGGAGGATTGTCGATGAATAAGTTGTTCATCCGTCCGGAGCTCTGCACCGGCTGCAAGACGTGTGAGCTGGCTTGCGCCGTCGCACACTCCCGCAGCCAGAACCTGCTGGGGGCCATGCTCGAGTCGCCCCCGCCCCACACCCGTATCTACATTGAAGCCGTCCCGGTCGCCTCCTTCGAGATCCTGAAACAACCCATGGCCTGCCGCCACTGCGATCCGGCGCCGTGCATCGCCGCATGCATCCCGCAAGCCATGCACCGCGGCCCGCGCGATGAGGTGACCAATGTCGGCGGGAAGCACGCGTGCATCGCCTGTGGCATGTGCATTATGACGTGCCCCTTCGGCATGATCGGCCGCGCGGCCACGCCCGACGACCTGTCCCCCTCGGGCTACCGGGTGATGGCCGTCAAATGCGACCTCTGTCCGGACCGGCCCGTCCCCGCATGTGTGACGGCCTGTCCGACCGGTGCGATCCTGTTTGTGGAAGGCGATGAGTTCAGCCATGGCGCGCGGCAGCGCGCCAGCGCCGTGCTCGCCACCGCCCGCCAGGTACGCGAGGCGACGCTCGTTCAGGCGCAACAAGAGTAGGGGCGACCCTTGCGGTCGCCCAGGGTCAATGCTCGGAGGCATGCCCCTACTTGCACGTACGGAGGTCTTTCTATGGAACGCTCAATCAGCCCTGATTCGATCCTGATGATCAAGGCCGCCCAATCCGCGGGCGTCACCCTCGCCTGGGATCGCTACGAGGCGCAGTTGCCCCAGTGCGGTTTCGGCGAGACCGGCCTCTGCTGCCGCCATTGCCTGCAAGGCCCCTGCCGTATCGACCCATTCGGCCTGACCGGGCCCAAGCTGGGCATCTGCGGCGCGAACGCGGACACGATCGTCGCGCGCGGGCTGGCGCGGAGCATCGCGGGCGGCACTGCCTCGCACTCCGCACACGCCAAACACCTGGTGCACACCCTGCTCAAATGGAGCCGCGGGGAGGCGCCGGACTACGGGATCAAGGACCACGACAAGTTCAATGCGGTGCTCGCCCGCGTCGGCATCAGCCGCGACGGGAAGAGCGACCGGGAGCTGGCCGGCGAGCTGGCCCACCTGGCGCTGGCCGAGTTCTCCGAGCGCGAGGAGCCGCCGGTCTGGCTGGAGACCACCGTTACGCCGGCCCGTATGAAGAAGCTTGCTAGCCTGGGCCTCGTGCCGCCGGGGCTCGACTCGGGCGTGGCCGAGGTGATGCACCGCACCACCAACGGCGTCGACGCGGACGCGGTCAATGTGCTGCTGGGCGCGATCAAGTGCGCGGTGGGCGATTACACCGGCATGTACCTGGGCACCGACCTCTCCGATATCCTTTTCGGCACGCCTGCACCCGTGCTGGGACGCGCCAACCTGGGCTGCCTGAAGGCGGACGCGGTCAACATCGCGGTCCACGGGCACAACCCCGTGCTCAGCGAGGTTATCCTGGCCGAGGCTGAGCGGCTGAAGGGCGAAGCCCAGGCCGCGGGTGCGAGCGCAGGATTCAACCTGGTGGGCATCTGCTGCACCGGCCACGAGCTGCTGATGCGGCACGGCATCCCCTATGCCACCAACTCTCTGTCGCAGGAGCTGGCGCTGGTGACCGGCGCGGTGGACGCCATCGTGGTGGACTACCAGTGCGTTATGCCCAGCCTGCCCGAGGTGGCGAAGCATTACCACACCGCGGTCGTCACGACCATGCCGATTGCCAAGATCACGGGCGCCACCCACATCGAGTTCGACGAGGCGCACGCGGGCGAACGCGCGCAGCAGGTCCTGCGGCTGGCCATCGAGGCGTACGGCCGCCGCGACCCCGCCAAGGTCAACATCCCGCCCATCGTGAACGAAGCGTGGGCCGGCATGTCGGCCGAGACGATCGTCAAGGTCCTGAGCCTGGTGGACCCCGTGGATCCGCTCAAGCCGCTCATCGACAACATCGTCAACGGCAACATCCTGGGGGTCTGTCTCTTCGCGGGCTGCAACGACGTGAAGATCACGCAGGACAAAATGTTCGTGGCGCTGATCAAGGAGCTGGTGGCCCAGAACGTGCTGATCCTCTGCACCGGCTGCGGCGCGGGCAGCTTCGCCCGGCACGGCCTGCTGACCCCGGCCGCCACGGAGAAGTATGCCGGCCCCGGGCTGAAAGCCGTGCTCACTGCACTCGGCCAGGCGGCCGGATTGGGTGGCCCGCTGCCGCTCGCGCTTCACACCGGCTCCTGCGTGGACAACACCCGCGCCGCGGCCATCGCCACCGCGATCGCGAACAAGCTGGGTGTGGACGTAAGCCAGCTGCCCGTGGTCGCCACCGCGCCCGAGGCGGCCATGGAGAAGGCGGTCTCGATCGGCACGTGGGCCGTCGCAATGGGCCTGCCGACCCACGTGGGCGTGGTCCCGCCGGTCACCGGCAGTCCCCTGGTCGTCAAGGTGCTGACCGAGACCGCCAAGGACCTGCTGGGCGGCTACTTCATCGTGGAACCGGACCCGGTCGCCGCGGCGGGCAAGCTGGTCGCCGCGCTGAAAGAGCGCCGCGCGGGATTGGGGATCTAGTCTATGCTCCCATCACAAGCCTACCGCCGTCCCGACCCCGGCGCGGTGTTGGCCGCGTTGCACGAGATCACGGCTCACCATGGCTACCTGCCCGTGGACGCACTGCGCGACGCGGCCGCGGAGCTCGGCATGCCGCTGAGCCAGATGTTCAGCGCGGCCACGTTCTATGCCGCGTTCAGCTTCAAGCCGTGCGGCCGGCATAAGCTCCAGGTCTGCGAGGGCACCGCGTGCTACGTCAAAGGCTCGCCGGAGCTTATGGCGCAGTTGCAGGCTGAGTTGGGCGTCGCGCTCGACGAGACCACCGCCGACCTGGCGTTCACCCTGAAGCGGGTGCGCTGCGTCGGCTCATGCGGCCTGGCGCCCGTCGTGCGCGTCGACGGCGACACCTACGGCCACCTGACGCCCGACGCGCTGGATGCCGTGCTGGCGAAATATCGCTAGGCCGCGCGTGAAGGGCTAAGCCGCCCGACCCTAAAGGGATCGGGCTACAAAGCAGCGCCCGCTGAAGCGGGCTAAACAAGGCTGTGAGTGGTCCGTTAGCCCCATTTATGGGGCGCCGCTGCGTAGCCCGGACGTTTACGTCCGGGCGGCGGAGAGATCACTGCCTGTGACTCGGATAGATTCTTAACGTTCATCACGTCTGGACGGTCTTAGGAGGATGCATGCTCCCGGATCTGGACGCGCTGGCCGCGGCAGGTGAGGCTCGGCTCTACCCGGACAAGATCAAGATCACCGTCGGCATGGCGACCTGCGGCCGCGCGGCCGGGGCCGAGGCCGTATATGAGACGCTGGAGCAGCGCAGCAGCCAGCGTGGACTAGACATAATCATGGCAAGCACCGGCTGCATCGGCTACTGCCAGGGTGAGCCGCTCGTCGACGTGCGGCTGCCCGGACAGGGCCGGGTGCTGTACCGGGACATGACCCGGCCGCGCGCCCGGGCATTGATCGATTCTCTCAGCCGGGGCGCCTTGTCCCCCGATGGCGCGTGGGTGGTGATCGACGCGGAGGAGACGCTGCTCGACGGCCGTGAGCGGCGCTTTGACCGGCCTCCGGAACTTGCGGCAGTGCCCGCATACGCGTCCGCGCCCTTCTTCGCACGCCAGCAGAAGATCGTCCTGCGCAACTGCGGCTTCATCGACCCGGCCAGCCTGGCTGAAACCATCGCCAGGGGCGGCTACCGCGCCTTGCGCCGCGCGTTGGCCGAGTTCGCGCCCCAACAGGTCATCGACGAGGTGACCCGCTCGGGGCTGCGCGGGCGGGGCGGCGGCGGGTTCCCGACGGGGCGCAAATGGCAGGCTGCGGCGGACGCGCGTGGCTCTGAGAAGTTCATCATCTGCAACGGCGACGAGGGCGATCCGGGCGCGTACATGGATCGCACCGTGCTGGAGAGCGACCCGCACAGCGTGATCGAGGGGATGATCATCGGTGCGTACGCGGTGGGCGCGGCCCGGGGCTTCGCCTACATCCGGGACGAGTATCCCCTGGCCGTGGAGCGGTTCGCGGCGGCCATCGCACAGGCCGAGGCGCAGGGCTTGCTGGGCGAGAACATTCTCGGCTCCCCCTTCAGCTTTTCGATCCAGCTCGTGCGGGGCGCGGGCGCGTTCGTCTGCGGTGAGGAGACCGCGCTGCTCGCCTCGATCGAGGGCGGCCTGGGCGAGCCGCGTCCCAAGCCGCCCTACCCGGCCGAGGCGGGCCTGTGGGGCCAGCCGACGGTCATCAACAACGTCAAGACGTGGGCCACGGTGCCTGTCGTGCTGGCCCGCGGGGCTGAGTGGTACGCGTCCCAGGGCTGCCCGGGGAACGCGGGCACGGTGGTCTTTTCACTGGTCGGCCAGATCGCCAACACCGGCCTGGTGGAGGTGCCGCTGGGCACGAAGCTGGGCGTGCTGCTCCAGGAGATCGGCGGAGGCGGTGCGGTTGGGCGCGACGGCCAGGGTCGCCGCATCAAGGCCGTGCAGACCGGCGGGCCTTCGGGCGGATGTTTGCCGGCCACGCTGGACTTCCTGTCGATCGATTACGAGAGCATGAAAGCCGCGGGCTCGATCATGGGCTCCGGGGGCATGGTGGTGCTCGACGAGACCGCGTGCATGGTCGACGTGGCGCGCTACTTCCTGGACTTCACGCGTGCCGAATCGTGCGGCAAGTGCACCGCCTGCCGCGAGGGAGCGCGCCACCTGGAGCAGATCCTCACCCGCATCACGCACGGGCAGGGCCGCGTGGGTGACCTGGGCTTGCTCGAAGAGGTGGGCGAGGCCGTGAAGGCGGGCTCGCTCTGCGGCCTGGGCCAGACCGCACCCAATCCGGTGCTGTCGACGCTCCGTTATTTCCGGGACGAGTATGAGGCGCATGTCTACGAGCACCGCTGCCCCGCGGGCAAGTGCCACATGGAGCAGGCGTAAGGAGCTGGCCACATGCCCACGTTGACCATCGACGATGCGATCTCCGCTCGCACGGTGAGCGTTCCCGACGGCGCCACGGTGCTGCAGGCGGTGCGCCTGGCCGGCGCGCATCTGCCGACCCTGTGCCACTGGGAGGGACTGCCGCCCTACGGCGCGTGCCGGCTCTGCATGGTGGAGGTGGCGGCGGAAGGTTCCTCCCGGCCGCAGGTGGTTGCCGCGTGCACGCATCCCGCGGCCGAGGGCCTCCAGGTGCGGACCCAAGCGCCCGGGGCTGTGGCCGTTCGTCGGATGATGCTGGAATTCCTGCTGGCGCGCTGCCCGACGTCCGGCGTGATCCGTGAACTGGCCGCGGAGGCCGGCCTGACTACGTCGCGCTTCGATGGCGCCGACCGCAGCGCGGGCGGCGGCGGCGCGGCCGGCGAGGGTGAGTTGTGTGTGCTGTGCGGGCTGTGCGTGCGCGTGTGCCGTGACCTAGTGGGCGCGGCGGCCATCGCGTTCACCGGTCGGGGCGCGGGGCGTGAGGTGGCCGCGCCGTTCCACATCCAGGCCGAGGCCTGCATCGGCTGTGGCGCGTGCGCGGCGGTCTGCCCGACCGGCGCGGTCAAAATCGAGGATATCGGGGGGCGGCGCCACCTGGTCACCTGGAACACCGTCGTGCCGCTGAAGCCCTGCCCTGGCTGCGGCCAGCCCTTCGCGCCCGAGCCCATGGCCTTCCTGACCTCCCTGGCTGACGCCAGCGAGCACCTGTGGGGCCTGTGCCCCGCGTGCCGCCGCAAGGCCGCGGCCCAGGCGGCAAGGGCAACCGTGTGAATTGGCGGCAGGGGCGACCGGCCGGTCGCCCCTGCCGGAGAGGGTGGATGGGGGGTGACGCATCTGAGTAGATCGCGTATCCCCGTCACACCATAAATCGGGCGGCTCCACCTGCACCGCATGCAAGAGGAGCCGCCCGATCTTCAACCTGGAATGGTTCGTCATCACCACGGCGCACTGCCCAGCCCATCCAGGATCCACGCGGCCACGTCTCCGCCACTCGTGGCCAGGCCATTCGCATCCTTGCCGTAGTAGGGCCGCCAACGCCGGGCATTCGGCAGGACGTCGAGCCAGTAGGCCGCGGCCTCTTCTCCCGCCTCGTCGTCATCGAAGGCGGCCAGCACAACGCCACAGCTCGCGAGGCGGGTCAGCCAGTGCGGCCGTCGCGCACCGCTCGTGCTTCCTGTCGCCACCGACGAGATGATCCCGCCCGCGTGCTGCCAGATCGTCAGCGCGTCAAATTCGCCTTCCACCAGGACCACTCCGAAGCCGGGCGCCAGCGTGTCGACCCGGTACAGCGCATTCGCCGAGCCAGCCGCGGCGACGTATTTCGGATCTTTTTCGGGACGCCGGATACTGACGCGCCACGCGTGGCCGCCCGCGGCCCACGGGATTGTGATCCCGCGCGGCAGCCAGACCGGCTTGTGATCGTCCCCGAACCCCCACAGGTCGGGCGCCTCACGCCGGTCTTCGGCGTTGTAGCCCAGGCTGGCATTCATGATCGTCTGCTCGCTCAGGCCGCGGCTGTCGCGCAACCAGGCCCGCGCCTTGGCCCCGGCCGGGTCCCAAAGCCGGTCTGTGCACTCCGAGCAGAAGTCAATCGCACGGCCCTGCCAGGCATCCGAGGGCGGCTCCAGCGGATCATATCGCGGCAGAGGGAGAGCCGGCAAGCCGGGAAGGCCGGTTGAGCCAGTCGCAGCAGGCCGGCGTGGGCCCGCGCGCCGTGCGACCGGCTGCGGCGCGGCCCCTTCCCGGCTCGTGTTCTTTGTGTTCTCAGTGCTCTCTGTGGCCTTGTGGGGAAATTCGTCTCTCAGTCCCAGCCGGTCGAGCGCGTCGAAAAAGTTCACCCCATGGCGCTGGCGCACATAAGCGATGGCATCGCCGTTGCGATTGCAGCGGCGGCACCAGAAGCGTCCCTCCGCGGGCCATACGCGGAACCGATCGGAACCCTGCTTCTCCGCGCCGCCGCAGAACGGGCACGGTCCGGCCCATTCGCCGCCGCGGGTCGCGGCAACTTTCTTGAGCCGTACATCCGCGCCGGTCAGGGAGAGCAGGTCAACGGAGGTGGTATCCATCAGCCAGCTTTCCTCACTTTCACTCTCTCACTCCACTCTCTCTCCTCTCTACCCCCTTATAGGGGGGTAGAGAGGAGAGAGAGTGCACTTTCGTGACTGTCATGAGAGTTCACTGAGAGTCGTGAGAGTTCACGCGTGCCTCGCCCGCATCTGTAAGGTGGTACGGATCGCCGCGTTCGTTTTGCCGCACGTACCCGTCGCGCAGCAGGGCGCTGAGCGATCGGTAAAGCGTTGCGCCTTTCAAGCCAGTTAACTCAGAGATGACAGCCGACTTTGCGCCGGCCGTCGTGAAGGTCTCCTGGTTAAGGACCTCCAAGATCTTGCGGCGGCTGAGGGTCAGCGCTTCCGTCATCAGGACGCGCTCGCTCGCCTCGAGGACACAGCTCGTTTCGGGCTGCCCATCCTCGCCTGCGCGGCCGGTTTCCACCGGCAGCAAGCGCAGAGTTCGCGGGCTAAAGGGGACCGAGTCTTTCGATTTCTCGCAGCTCAGGGTGATCAGTCCGTCGTCGTTGCTCAGACCGATCATTTGATCGCACGCGGCGCGCAGGGCCGAGCTGCCGCGCTCCAACGCGCCCGTCTTTCCCGTGTGGTGCACGATCAGGATGGTCGCGCCCGTGGCCACCCTGACCTCGTCGCACGCGGCCACGAAGAGGCCCATGTCCCTGGCGCTGTTTTCGTCGCCGCCGATCATGCAGCGGGCCAACGTGTCGATGACCAAGAGGGCCGGGCGCAAGGGTGCGATCAGGCTGATGATCGCATTCACTTCGGCCGGGTCCAGCATGTTGACGGCCTGCGGCACGAAGAAAAGCTCGCCCGCGCGGAGCCGGTGGTGTTTGCACCAGGCGAGCTTGCGTGACGCGAGGCCCACCGCGCCTTCCCCGGCGATATAGACCACGGGCGAGGACTGGGCCGTGCGCGCGGCGTAGTCCAGGGCCGCGAAGGTTTTGCCCGCGCCCGATGCGCCATAGAGGGACACCAGGCTCTCCGTGGGGATCTCGTGGTTCGCGTCCAGGTGGCGCACCGGAGGCAGGCTGTCCAGGGCATCCGCGGGCAGCAGGCGCAGGCCGGTCGCCCGGGGTTCGTTTCCCGCGATCAACCGCCCCAGGTTGGGGTCCGCCGCGACGAGGGCGCGGAACGCGGTGCGCACCCCTGGTGGGCCCCCGTCCATGTGCGCCTCGGCCAGGGCCGCGTAGGTTTCGGACCACGGCCCCAGCTCGTCCGGCTTGACACCGTTAGGCGGCTCACCGTTCAGCAGGGCCTGGATGGCAGCCCGTGCGGCAATGGCGGCCGGCGGCCGGCCTTCATCCGCGCGGTGGCGTCCTGCGATCCCGCCGGCATCCCGAGCCGGCCCTTTCTCCCACGATCTACTCACTTCGCTTGCCGGCATATCGTCCATCCTCACCATCGACCAACACGTTGAACGGATAATCTAAACGCTTGTTCTATAGCCACTATGACACGACGCGGGGGCGAGGTCAAGGGGTTTGGGAGGTCAATTTGGGTCGAAAATGCCGGTTGAAGACTGTACACTTATGAACTCTGTACAGTTATAATATCTCTGATGGTCTTACCCAGCGAAACGCCCGGCCCAGCGGCTGACCCGACAGCAGGCACGAAGTCGGTCAGCATCATCATGAAGACCTGGAACGCGCTCCCGCACGTCCGGCTGTGTGTGCGCACCCTGCTGAACAACAGCGATGGGTCGTTCGAGTTGATCGTGATCGACAACGGCTCGCGACCGGAAATGGTGAGCTTCCTACGCGGCCTGGCCCAGGAAGATGGCCGCGTGCGCCTGGTGGAGAATCGGGCGAACGTCGGGCCGGGGGCCGCGAACCGGCAGGGGGTGGCGCTGGCCCGGGGTGACCTGGTCTGCCTGATCGACAGCGACGTGCTGGTGCCCCGAGGTTGGCTGTCGCGGCTGGTCGCCGAGTTCGAGCGGCATCCCCGCGTCAAGCTGCTGGCCCCTCTGGGCCATAACCCCAGCGTGGGCCACCCCTTCGGGCCGGAGGACAGTGCGACTGAGTGGTTTGGGGTCAAACAAGACCACCCTCGGCTGTCACCACTACACCAGTTCCACGCGTATTCCCGGGGGTTGAGCATCGACGAGTTTGACGAGCTGATGTGCAGCAGCAACGCGGGGCCGTTGCGTCCCCAGGCCTGCCCGCCGGATTTCATCGGCACCGCCTGCGCACTGCTGGACAAGCAGTTTGTCGCCGAGGCCGGCGGCGTGGCCGATCCACGGTTCGTGGGGTACGGCAGCGAAGATGTAGACCTGTGTTGGCGCATCGGCGAGCACGATGGACAGGTGGCCCGGACCGGGGCCGTCTACGTGCATCACTTTTACAATGCCAGCCTGGCCGATAACGCGGCCGATCCCGGCCCTGCGTTGCGGGCTGGCAACAACATCCTATACGCCAAATGGCAGGCCAGGTTGATCGAGTTGTGCCGGGCGGAGCTGACGCGGGGTGGCTCGCTGCGCGATTACCTGACCAGCCACTTCATCTTTCAGCCGCTGGCGCGCGACACATCGTTCCTGGCCGACCTGGCCGCGGCGACCGGGCGGACGGACATCCCGGACCAGGTCGTCTGGCGGCCTGAGGGGGTATGAGCGGGGGGAGGTTCTTGTGGGACAACTGCTGGAAGATGGCCGCATGGGGTGGGTGAAGGCCGTGGTGATGAACGTTGGTTGAGCAGGCGTCAGGGATCCTGAAACGCGACCGCAATCGCGGCGGCAGTGCGACCCTCATCAACGCGGTCCAGGGGGCGGCTGCAGACGTGTTGGTGTCGTCGCGCCTGTTGCAGGCGTATGCCCTGGTGGAAGGCGCCACGGTGACGGGGCCGGTCCACCAGGGCCGCGAGGGCTGCGAGCTGGCAGAGGTGGAGACCATCTGCGGCGTGACGCCCGAGGCGTATCGCTCCCGCACGCCCTTCGAGAAACTCGTCGCCATCGATCCGGTCGAACGCTTCGACCTGGGCGCGAGCGGCGACATAGCGATGCGCGCGGTAGACCTGTTGGCGCCCATCGGTCGGGGCACACGGGGCCTGATTGTGGCGCCGCCCAAGGCGGGCAAGACGACGATGCTGGAGGGTATCGCCCGCGCCATCCGGCTGGAGCGGCCGGCCGCGCGCATCGTGGTGCTGCTGATCGACGAGCGGCCGGAGGAGCTGACCTACTTCCGGCGCACGGTGGCGGCCGAAGTGTTCGCCAGCTCGAGCGACCAGGAGCCGGCGCAGCACATCGCGCTGGCCGAGCTGCTGCTGGCGCATATCCGGGTGGAGCTGGAGTGCGGCAACGACATTGTGGTGTTGCTGGACAGCCTGACACGGCTGGCCCGCGCGTTCAACCTGGGCAGCCGCGGCACGGGGCGCAGTCTGTCGGGCGGGATGGACGCCAGCGCGCTGGTGATCCCCCGGCGTTTCTTCGGCCTGGCGCGCAACGTGGAGCACGGCGGTTCGGTCACGCTGCTGGCCACCGCGCTGATCGACACCGGCTCGCGCATGGACCAGCTCATCTACGAGGAGTTCAAGAGCACCGGCAACAGCGAGATCGTGCTGGACCGGGGCCTGGCCCAGGAGCAGATCTTCCCGGCCATCGACGTACACCGCACCGGCACCCGCAAGGAGGAGCACCTGTACAGCGCGGCCGAGATGGCGGGGTTGGCCCGGCTGCGCCGCGATCTGGCCTCCTACCCGCCCGCGCAGGCAATGACACGGCTGTTGCGGTTCCTCGCGCGATACCCCACCAACGCCGCGCTGTTGGAGCGGCTGCAGCGGCCTGGCCGCGGGTGAGCCGGCTGACCTGCTGACTTCAGTTGCTCGGGGCAGTCCGGTGTGACGGAAGTCGGTACTGGCTGGCCCGACCTATTTTCCCGCCAACTCCTTCCGCACCCATGCCAGGGCATCGCCTGGCATGCCGATGCGGAGACCCGAACGTTGGGCCACCTGCGGATCATCCACAAAGTGCCGGCGATTGAGGGTGACCAGAAAGTCCGTCTTGACCTGCATGGCTGCGGCCAGGATTGGTGCGTCGGCTTCATGGCTGATCAGGTTGCGGGCGACCAGCACCTCGGCCAGAGTGGGATCCTTGATGATGCGAATGTGGCTGGCGCGCAGCGCTTGCCGGAAGAAAGGCAGGGCCGCGGCTGCCCGTCGTGCCAGGGCACGCTCGGTCTCCACAATCACCTGTTCGGAAACGGTGATCACCACCACCCTCGCCTCTGCCAACTGCAACAAAACACGCCCCGCGCCCGTGCTTGACGCGACGCCTGCGAAAAGCGCACTGGAGTCGAAGAAGAGGTCAGGTTTAGCTGTTTGGGGCATCGGCGTAATGGTCGTGATAGTAGCTTTCGCGTTCCTCGTTCAGAGTCAGGAGCACATCCTCCACGCTGACGCCGGCCTCCTGGAGGATTTCGCTCACCTTATCGCCCAGCGCGGCCACTTTCGAAATCTTGGGAGTCAGTGTGAATGCACCATCGCCCAACTCGACCAGGGTAAACACATCACCTGGTCGCAGGCCATACTTGCGCCGCAAGCTGATCGGCAGCGTGATCACGCCTTTGTCACGTAATTGGACGGTTGCTTCGCTCATCGTGTAACCCTCAATGCGGCAGAACTTCTGCTTTTCTTCCTGAATGAGTATAGCACCCATGGTGAATCGAGGTCAAGCAGGAAGTTAGAGCGGGATAGCAATAAGTTGGCAGTCAAAACTCAACCCACAGAGATACCTCCTGTGCTTAGGTGAGAATTCAGGTTCCACCTTATTGGCTGCCCTGGCACCACCGCTTTCGCTCAAAACACTGGTGGCCCGTGTCATGTCAGAAAGTGAGGTGCCGCAAGGGCTTTTGCTACTTGACAAAGCGCCAAAATGGCCTTATATATGAGTATATGCACATGAGTTCAGGCGTAGAACGCGAGACTGGGTCGTGCCCAGGACGACCATGAACGAAGCACACACCCAGCCCCCGGCTGGCACATCCGGTGCGACTGCCGCGCCGGCAGGGCCTATCGCACCGCCTGCGGCGGTGCCTGTGGCGGTCGCGGTGGCGCAACGGCTGGCAAGCGTGTTCAAATCACTAAGCGATCCAACCCGCCTGCGCATCATCTCGTTGCTGGCCGAGCGGGAGCTCTGTGTGACGGACCTGGTTGCGACACTGGAGATGGAGCAGTCCACTATCTCGCATCAGCTCCGCGACATGCGCAATTTGGGACTGGTGAGCTTCCGCCGCGAGGGGCGCTACATCTTCTATCGTCTTGACGATCCGCACGTGCGGAGTTTGTTCGAGCAAGGCCTGGAGCACATCCAGGAACAGTAGTCGAAGGGTGGTCGTCGTCGATCGCCCTTCTCTTAGGATCAAATATATGAACGATCACTCATATACGGATACCGTTTCATGGGCGCCACCGTGCTCACCGGCCGCGGGACCATGCGGGTCACCGCACCGGCTCGCAGACCGAGCTCGGCCAGAGACGCCACCGATTTCGAACCGCAGGCGGGTCTGCCGTCATGCTTACACATCAACAGGAGCACACCATGCGCAAGTTTCTCAAGATTCTACTCGCCATTCCCCTGGGGTTGGCTTTCTTTTGGCTCGTCGTGATGAAGATCATCTCACGCGTCGCGGCCAGCTTCGGCGTCTCGGGGCCCTGTCCGTCCGAGCTGAGCTGGCTGGTTGACAATTCTGTCCGCCATAATGCGGTTCCTCGGCTGCTGGACCGGGTAGGCATCCGGCCGGGAGAACGGGTGTTGGAACTCGGGCCTGGACCCGGGGCGTTCAGCGTGGAAGCCGCGCAGCGCGCCGGGCCGCAGGGCCGGCTGATCGCCGTCGACATCCAGCCAGCCATGATCGCCCAGGTGGAGGCGCGCGTGCGTCAGGCCGGGTTGACCAACGTCGAGACGCACGTCGCCAGCGCGCACAACTTGCCCCTGCCCGCTGCCAGCGTGAATCGCGCCTTTTTGATCACCGTGCTAGGCGAGATTCCGGACCCAGACCGCGCGCTGGCCGAGCTGAATCGCGTGCTCGCGCCGGACGGCGTGCTGTCGATCGGCGAGGCGTTTATGGATCCTGACTACGCCTTCCCATCGGAGGCCATCCGGCGGGTTGAGGCTGCGGGCTTCCGCCTGGCAGAGCGACACGGCAACTTCTGGGAATACGCGCTGAACTTCCGCCGGGTGACCGTCGACCCACCGGCCGGCATGGAGGTGATGGCCTGCCCGGCCTGCCACGCCAGCCTGATGTGGCGCGATGCAGAGAACGCCCTGCGCTGTACAGCCTGCGGGGTGGACTACCCGGTGCGGCAGGGCATCCCGCACTTCATCGAGCCTGAGATGCTGACCGGCTTCAACCGGCGCTTTGCACACCTCTACGACTGGTTCTCGTGGTTCTACCGGCTCTTCTCGAGGGTCGCGTTCGCGTTCATCGGCATGCCCGAGGAGACCGCGCGGCGGGAAGTGCTCGACCGGTTGGAGCCAGATGGCGGCCGCGTGCTCGAGGTCTCCGTCGGCCCCGGAGTCAACCTGCCCTACCTGGTCGGTCGTCCGGACGTGGGGGAAGTGCATGGGCTGGACATCTCCCCGGGCCAGTTGCGGCGCTGCCGCAGCTACCTGCAGGGGCGAGGATGGTCCGTGCCGCTCTACCTGGCCAACGCGGAAGAGCTGCCGTTCGGGGATGCGACCTTCGACGCGGTCTTCCACATCGGCGGCATCAACTTCTTCAACGATAAGGCGAAGGCTATCGCGGAGATGGTCCGCGTGGCCAGGCCCGGGACGCGCATCGTGATCTGCGACGAGAACGAGCGCGGGGCGCAGGCCTACGAGCGCACCCTCCCCGGCTTCAAGCGCTCCTTCCAGGACGGCCGCCAGGCGGTCGCGGCCCCGGTGGACGCCGTGCCGCCGGGGATGCAAGAGGTGCGCGTCTTCGATGTATGGAAGGGCTGGATGTACTGTCTGGAGTTCAGAAAACCCGGTGAGTAAGGAGGGCGTATGAGCTTCTTTCGACTGTGGCTGACCGGCTATCTGCATCCCGGCCGCGCCTTCGAGGCGCTGCGTGACAAGCCCGCTCCTCATTGGGGTCTGTACGGCGTGCTTCTGCGCGGGCTGATAATGGGGGTGGTGTGGTATCTGCCGCGCGCGCTCATGGGCCTCCGGCCGGCCCTGGCGCCGGTGTTGCCCTTCCCGCCCGTCGAGAGCTACTACTGGCACGCGCTCTGGTACTTCCCGGTCTTCGAGCTTGCCAAATGGCTGCTGCTGGCCGCGATCATGCACCTGGCGCTGCGGCTGCTGCGGCTGCCGAGCGACTACGATGTCCTCCTGAACCTCTCCGGCATCACCGCACTCATCATTGACCCGGCCATCCGCGTCTGGGACTGGATCGTGTACGCGGCGGGGTGGAGCGAGAACACGGTGCTGATGGGCGCGGCTCACGCCCTGGTCTTCTGGCCCTGGGGTCTCGCACTCGCCGTCATCGGGATGCGCAAGCTTCTGGGGCTGCCAGCACGGGTGGTCGTGCCGCTGCAACTGCTGGTGCTGGCCCTCTTCATCCCGCTGGCGGCCACGTTCTTGCGGCCGTGATGCAACCCCTGCCTGAAGGAGAGCACGCATGAAGAGAAACCAATCCAGCCTGACTGCCGCCGGCATCGCGGTCGTGCGCGCCCTGGAATCCGAGAAGCCTGCCGGAGAGCGGCTCTGCTTCGACCCCTACGCCCGCCGCTTCGTCGGCGCCGGTCTCTACTACGTCATGAAGTTCTTCACCGCGGTGGGGTATGCCGCCTGGAGAGGCCCGGGGGTGTGGGAGTTCCTGGCCGTGCGCGAGCGGTACATCGACGACTACCTGGAAATCTGCCTGAGCGAAGGACTGGAGCAATTGGTGATCCTGGGCGCCGGCTACGACGCGAGGGCTTATCGTTTCGAGGCGCTCAAGACGGGGATCAAGGTCTTCGAGGTGGACCACCCCGCCACCCAGGCGGTCAAGCTCAGGAAGCTGGCTGCCATCTTCGGTGCCCGGCCGGCGCACGTCACCTACGTTCCGATCGACTTCGACCGGGAGACCCTGGCGGAACGGCTCTTCGCCAGCGGCTATGACGAGCGGCTCAAGACCCTGTTCATCTGGCAGGGCGTGACGCAATACCTGACCCCTGCTGCGGTGGATGACACCCTGGCCTTTGTGGCGGGGCATTCCGGGCAGGGCAGCATCATCATTTTCGACTACATGGACGCAGCCCTGCTGGGCGGCGCGCCGCGCCATGGCGAGGTCAGCAGCATGCGCCGCTACCGGGGTCTGACCGGCGAAGGCCTGGCCTTCGGCATCCCGATCGCCAAGATCGAGTCGTTCCTGGAGGAACGCGGCTTCACCCGGGTGAAGAACGCCGACCACTTCGCTTTGGAGAAGGCGTACTCCAGCGTCCTCCGCCCGCGCAAGGTGGCGGATGGTTATGCGATTGCCTCGGCGGTCGTCGGGCCGCGTTGAGGCGGAGGGAGGTTGAACATGACACAGGGCAACAACAAGCGCTCGAACATCGCAACGGGCATCGCTATGCGACTCGGAGCGATCGCGGCCACCCTCGCCGTGCAAGCGGCGCTCCTGTTCGGCGGCGCCGGCCGGCTGGATTGGCTCTGGGTGTGGGTCTACCTGGGGATTTCCCTCGTGACCGTGCTGATCAACGGCACGATCATGCTCCGCACCAGCCCTGAGACCATCGCCGAACGCGGCCGCCCCAGGGAGATGAGGAGTTGGGACAAGGTCGTCAGCGGCATCGGGATCCTGGCTGTCTACCTGGCGCTGCCATTGGTGGCGGGCCTGGATATGCGCTTCGGTTGGACCCCCGCGTTCAGCGTGACGTGGCATCTGGTGGGTGCTGCGGGACTCACGGCGGGATTCTGGCTGGCTGCCTGGGCCATGATCTCCAATGCATACTTTTCGACGGTGGTGCGGATCCAGAGCGAACGCGGCCATACGGTGTGTCGCACCGGGCCGTATCGGTTCGTGCGTCACCCGGGGTACGTGGGGTTCATGCTTCAGATGCTGGGCCTTCCGTTGCTGTTCGGATCGTCCTGGGCGTTCGTCCCCGCGATGGCAGGGCTGGTTTCGATGGTGATCCGGACTGCGTTGGAGGACCGGATGCTGCAGGCTGAGCTGCCAGGCTACCGGGAATATGCCCAGGATGTCCGCGACCGGCTCGTTCCGGGCATCTGGTAGGTGGGGAGGGGGTGAGATGAAATCTTCAGCTCGCACTCGTTATGCCATTCGGGAGACCATGGGTCTCGTCGTCATGGGGGTGGCGCTGTTCTGGTCCGCCGGCCGGATGAACTGGTGGCCGGCCTGGGCCAGCCTCGCGGTGATGGCCGCCTGGATCATAGCGACGGCCATCGTCATCCTCCGCTACAACCCCGACGCTGCTGGCCGAGCGCCTGGGGCCGCGCAAGGGCGCAAAATCCTGGGACACGGCCATCATGAGCCTCCTGGGCCTGATCCAGTTGGCGCGTTATATCATCGCCGGACTGGATCAGCGTTATGGCTGGACGGGTGGCTTGCCTGTGGCGGTTCAGCTTGCCGCGTTGACCTTGTGCATCCTGGGCTATGCCCTGGTCGTCTGGGCGACGGCTTCCAACACCTTCTTCTCGCAGATCGTGCGCATCCAGAGCGAGCGCGGCCACGCGGTCGCGACCGGCGGCCCGTACCATACGGTGCGGCACCCCGCTTACGCTGGCGCGATCCTGTATGAGCTGGCCGTGCCCGTCCTGCTCGCTTCCTGGCCGGCCTTGATCGTCAGCGGGTTGAGCGTCGTTCTGCTCATCCTGCGCACCGCGCTCGAAGACCGCACCTTGCAGGCGGAACTGATCGGCTATGCCGATTATGCGCGCCAGGTGCGTTATCGCCTTGCTGCCGGGCATCTGGTGAGGTTGGAGGCTGGATGCTGGTCATGGGGTGTGTTACTCCGGAGGAGGCTGACCATGTTTGAGGAAGCATCTCCTGCCCTGAGCGGCGTGCCCGCAACCATGCTCATGACTCTCTACATCTTCCGGCTCGGAGAGGCGGCTGGTGAAAAGACCTTTGGGAGGCAACCGATGACAGACAGACGTGTGTTCCTGGCCGGCCTGGCGGCCGGTGCGCTAGGTGGGCTACTGGTGAGGCGGCGGATGGACCGGCCGCGCTGGATGCCGCACCTGGACATCAGCCGGCGCGTGCTGGCCGAGACGCGCGGTGAGGTCCGGGCGGCCCTGCTGGCCGCGCGCGTGCAGGCTCGTTACGATGAGTTGGTGGCCCGCGGGCCCCGCTTTGACCATCCGGCGCTGCGCCGGCATCTCGAGGCGAGCATCCTACCCGGCCTGGCGCTTTACCGGGAGCTGCGGGAGGAAAATGGCGACCGGGAAGCGGTCCTGACGGAGATTGACCGGCTTTTCACCGCCTGGGTGGAGCATTCGGACCAACGCAAGCGGATGCGGCTCTTGGGGCGCTTGCCCGATCCGTTCGCGATCCTGCGAATCGGCAACCGCCTGGTGCTGAAAACGGGCTTCCCACCGGAGGGGTGGAGGTTGGAGTGGTTGGAAGATAGCGACCGCTGCGTCGCCTACGACATCCACGAGTGCTTCTACTTGAACGTGCTCACCGCCTACGGTGCGCCGGAGTTGACGGCTCACTACTGCCAGGGGGATGATCTGCTCTACGGCAGCCTCCCCGGCGTCTCCTGGGAACGCACGAAGACGCTCGGCCGGGGCGACGACCGGTGCAACTTCCGGTTCTGCCGCGTGGACGCGGCGGGTGCTTTCGCAACACCCCAATCCGACGTCCTCGCGATGTACGTACGCCCGGACTGCACGGGCAGGCTGGAGCCCACCGAGGACGCCCCACACTAGGGAGGACTCTGTGCAAGCGAGACCCAACTTCATCCTGCCTCTCGCTGATGCCTCTGCCGAACTGTTGCAGGTGGGCGGTAAGGGTGCTTCGCTGGCGCGCCTGGCCGCGGCCGGCCTGCCCGTGCCCGACGGCTTTCACATCCTCTACGATGTTGACTTCATGAATCCGATCCCTGCCGAGAAGCCGGCCCTGATGTTGGACGATGATCACGGTGGATGGGGACGCGGGGAGCGTGGAAGTACTGCGTGGACGTGAGATGTGATGGCGACCCAGACGCCTGGGAACGTTTCGCCTGTACTTTAACCCTGTGCTACACTGTCGCCGCGGCATCGCCCTGAACGGGGCCACGAGATAGAACCGGCCTTGCACAACGCCGTGCAGGGCCGGTTTCATCTTCAGGCTGTGGCCCAGATGTAGCTTGCGGCTTCTGTTGTCACTGTTGCCGCAGCTACTGGTATCGCCGCCGTCCAGTTTTGGTTTTAGTCATCATCATCGTCGCCGCTGTCGTCGTCACCGTCATCGCTATTGTCGTCATCATCGTCATCGTTATCCATATCGTCATCGTCGTCATTTATGTCGTCGTCATCATCGCTGTCGTCAGGCCCGCAATCATCGTCATCGCAACCGACCTTGGTAGCGGGCTGGGCTGTGGGCCGGGCTGTGGGCCGGGCTGGGTCATCGTCGTCGTCATTTATGTCGTCATCGTCGTCGGTGATGGAGGCGCCGCTACGATCTCTCAATGTGCGGGCCGCGATCGCAAATGCGCCGCCATAGCCGCTGTCCTTGAATTTGCCCACCACCGTGACGATGCTGCCGTTGGCGAGAGAGACCCTCTCCACGTCATCGTCCAGATCGACAATGATCTGACCAGTGCCGTCGTTGATAAGGAACTTATCGCTGGTGAGTTGGGTGACTCGCCCGGCGGTGGTCACGATCTGTCCGAGGAAACCGGATGGGTTGGCCAGCAGTTGGGCGATGGTCACGGTGGCTGCAGGACTTCGGCTCGCCGTTACGTTGGAAGCCACCTGTGATTGGGAGGTGACCAGGGACGCTGCGCTAACTTCCGCTGAAGCAGCTAGCGCCTGCCAGGCGTCGAGGGTGGCCGTCTTGTCACCCTGGTTCAGGTCGACAGTCATGTCGGTGGGTTGAGAGTTGGAGTCAGATGCCTGTGCTGATCCTCCGGCTATCAGGGCCGGGAGTGGAGCGGCTGCACTGGAGCCGATGGTGCTCATCACGGCGGTGCCGCCGAGAAGCAGCAGGGCGCTCAACAAGCCCCCCGCCAGGGACAGTGACAATGCACGCTTGAACATGGGATTTTCTCCTTTAGCGGATCGGAAGTCGCCGGTGACTTCCTTGTTTCATGATACGGCGTGCACCTGAAGACTGGTTGAAGTCTCGCTGTAAATCGGCTGAAGAAATCAGCCGGCGTAGGGCAGCGTCAGGGTGAAAGTGGTTCCTTCACCGGGTTGGGATGCGGCCTGAATGGTCCCGCCATGCGCCTGGGCGATGGCGGCAACAATCGGCAATCCCAATCCTGAGCCTGGGCCTTGGCGCCGCGGGATTGATCGCCGCGATAGAAGCGCTCGAAGATGTGCGCCAATGTCTCGGGCTGCATCCCACTACCTTGATCTTGAACGATCCACCGGCAAGCGCGGGCATCCGCTTCCACCCGCAGATGAATCTCGCGACCGACCGGCGTATAGTGGAGCGCGTTTTCAACCAGGTTGTTCAACGCGCGGCGCGAACATCTCACGGTCGGCGTGGAGCGGGGGGATGGGATGGTCCGGCCACTCCAGGATGCAGAATCTGTCCTGCAGCCAGCACCTGGGCGCGCTCGCAGACTTCTTCGAGGAGCGGCAGTGGGTCGACCAGGACGCGATTGGGCAGTCCTTCGAGATGATCCGCCGCGTCATCGATGCGGGCCAGGAAGAGCAAGTCATCGACCAATGCGGACATCGCATCCACCTCATGGGTCATCAGATGATGGATATTCTGCGCCTGGGTTTCGTCACCGTGGAGGCGGGCCGCCTCCTGCATCTCCAAGCCATTGCGCAGCACCGCCAGGGGTGAGCGCAGCTCGTGAGAGGCGTCGCTGGCAAAGCGGCGCATCTCATCGGTCAACTGGGCCTGGCGGTCGATGGAGGCCTGAATGCGGTCGAGCATCGCATTGAATGTACGAGCGAGGTCGCGCGCTTCGCTCACTCGTGGCAGCGGCGTGCGGCTCGTCAGGTCGCCCTGCGCGACCGCCCGAGAGGTGTGCAGAAGAGCCTCCAACTGGCGAATGCTGACGCCGGCAATAATGAAGGAAAACACGACCCCCAACATCGCTGCTGCGCCGATGATCCAGATGAATCGCAGGCGTAGCCCTGCCAACTCGGCCTCGATCGTCTCCAATGGCAGGCTGGCTTCTACGGTGCAGAGCACGTTGCCCTGGGTATCCAGTACGGGGACCAGGTAGACCATCCGGTGCGAGGAACCTGCAGGAATCGTCTGCAGCGAGCCGACGCCGCGTCTCACGGGCTGTCCGGTGTGCGGCGTCGTCGAGCCACGGGCCGGTGCCCAGCGCAGGCGGTACAGGTCGCCCCTCAGCATCCTGAACAAACAAGTCGGCGCCTAATACGCGTAAGTGCTCGCCCAACTGCACCGCCAGGTTGGTGAGATCGGCGTCGGGCGCCAACTCGGTTACGTCAGCCCGGACAAACTCGATCAGACGATCGCGTGCATCGGTCAGGAGAAAGTCCTGCTGCATGCGGAAGCCTACCAGCCCAACCAAAGTCAGCAGGGGGATCAGGCTGCCCAGGTAGAGCAGGACGATCAGGCCGCGGAAAGACAGACGGGTTCTCATTCGGCCTCCTCGCGCAGAATGTAGCCCGCCCCGCGCAGTGTTTGAATGAGGGCTGGAGGGCCGACCTTCTGGCGTAGGGAATGCACGTACTGCTCGACGATATTGGCATCTCCGCCGAAGTCATAGCCCCACACGGCCTCCAACAGGCTCTCTTTGGAGAGGACCTGGCGCGGGTGGCGCAGGAGGTGAAGCAGCACTTTGTACTCGGTGGCGGTCAACGTCACCCGACGGCTGCCGCGGAGCACTTCATGCGTTTCAGTGTCCAGAGTGAGATCGCTGAAGGCAAGTTGGTTGGCTGCGGGCATCTTATGGCGCAGCCGAGCACGCACCCGCGCCAGCAGTTCCTCGATGTAGAAAGGCTTGACGATGTAGTCATCTGCGCCACTGTCCAGACCCGCGACGCGGTCGGACAGCGCGTCGCGGGCGGTGATGATGATGACGGGTGTTTCGGAGCCCGCGCGGATACGGCGACAGAGCGTGATGCCGTCCATGCCGCGGCAGCATCCAATCCACGATGACCAGGTCAGGCTGTTCTTCTTCGAAAAGGCGGAGCCCCTCAAGGCCGTCTGCTGCGGCAAGGATTGTGTAACCCTCATAGCGCAAGCCGAGGGAGACGAGCGACATGATCGCCTGGTCATCCTCGACAACCAACACGACCTGGGCGCTTTCGGGGCTGATCGGTGAATCCGCCATCGTTAGCCTCCGTCTTTGGATACCCAACAATCTGTGTCAAGCGGAGCCAGAGCACAGCCAACGCAGGCGCAGCTGCCTTGTGGCGCCTCTTGACAAGTCAGGCGGTAGGCTTTATTATATGAGTTATCATTCATGTCTGCAAATCCGTCACAAGGCGGAAACTCTGCAGCCTGGCCCTGGCGCATTTCGACCAGGGCTGATGGAATAAGTGGGGCCAGCGGTTGGGCCTCTTCTTTTTAGCTCAAATACATGAACGGACATTCAACTGTCAGCGGAGGGAGGTTGAACATGACACAGGGCAACAATAAACGCTCGAACATCGCAACGGGCATCGCTATGCGGCTCGGAGCGATCGCGGCCACCCTCGCCGTGCAAGCGGCGCTCCTGTTCAGCGGCGCAGGCCGGCTGGATTGGCTCTGGGCGTGGGTCTACCTGGGGATTTCCCTCGTGACCGTGCTGATCAACGGCACGATCATGCTCCGCACCAGCCCTGAGACCATCGCCGAGCGCGGCCGCCCCAGGGAGATGAGGAGTTGGGACAAGGTCGTCAGCGGCATCGGGAGCCTGGCTGTCTACCTGGCGCTGCCATTGGTGGCGGGCCTGGATATGCGTTTCGGTTGGACCCCCGCGTTCGGCGTGACGTGGCATCTGGTGGGTGCTGTGGGACTCACGGCGGGATTCGGGCTGGCTGCCTGGGCCATGATCTCCAATGCATACTTTTCGACGGTGGTGCGGATCCAGAGCGAACGCGGCCATACGGTGTGTCGCACCGGGCCGTATCGGTTCGTGCGTCACCCGGGGTACGTGGGGTTCATGCTTCAGATGCTGGGCCTTCCGTTGCTGCTCGGATCGTCCTGGGCGTTCGTCCCCGCGATGGTAGGGCTGGTTTCGATGGTCATCCGGACGGTTCTCGAGGATCGCACGCTGCAGGCCGAGCTGCCCGGCTACCAGGAGTACGCCCAGGAGGTCCGTTACCGTCTGATGCCGGGCATCTGGTAAGCCAGGAAGTATGGAGGGCCGCTGGAGGCGAGATTCCATGGGCACAGAGATCCTATTCCGAACGCTCTTTTGGATTCTCTTTGGCGGCGTTCTGGTGATGCGGATGGTCTTCTCCCTCGAGGTACGCCGGGCCGGGGAACGGCTGTTGCCCGACCGCGCGGCCATCGAGCGCGAAGGTCGGGTCGCGTTTGCCGTTCGCTTCGTCGCGTTCTTTGTGCTGCTTGCGTTTCTGGCGCTCTACGCGCTGAATGTGCCGTGGCTGGCTGGCCTCTCGATCCCGCTGCCGCCGTGGCTGCGCTGGGCCGGTTTCGTGCTGGGGCTGATCAGCCTGGCCTGGTGGGCCTGGACGCAATCGGCGTTGGGCACGCATTGGTCTGCGCAATTGCAGCTCCGGGAAGAACATCACCTGATCACCACAGGGCCTTATACCCGGGTGCGTCATCCGCTCTACACCGCCATGTTGGGGATGACTGCAGCCTTCGCCCTGGTCACCGCCCATTGGGTCTTCGTGGCCTTCGGCATCCTGAGCATCGTCGGGCTGTTCAGCCGCGTGCCGCGCGAGGAGCAGATGATGCTGGACGAGTTTGGGTCAGAGTATGTATCGTATATGCAGCGGACGGGCCGGTTGTTCCCACGCGTCGCCCGCCCAGGCAGACGAACAAGGCCGGAAGGAAAACATGGACATCTTTGAGTTATGGTTGGGCCGCAGCGGCGGATTGGCAGGCTTTGCGACGCTTGCACTCGCGGTCTGGCACATGCTGCGCAGCGTAGGTCACCCGGCTGGCCGCCAGACCGGCCCCGGCGCTCGGTTCTTGCGCGCCCCGATCCTGGCCCTGGCGACACTCCTGTTCGCGGCCGTGATGGCGTGGCTCTGGCGCCCGCTGCCCCTCGCCCTGCCCGCGCCTGTACGGTTGGCCTGCCTGGCGCTTGGCGCGCTGCTCTACTTTCCCAGCCTCGGCCTCTACCTGTGGGGGCTACGAGCACTGGGCGCCATGTTCACACCTTCCAGCGGGTTCGGCGTCAGGCTCCAGGCGGGGCATCGGCTAATCACGACCGGCCCCTATGCGCTGATCCGACACCCGATGTACCTGGCCGTCATCACCGCGGGCATCGGTGGGCTGCTGCTCTACCGCACGTGGGCGATGCTGCTTTTTGCGGTGGCGATGTTCGGTCTGACCGTCCGCGCCCACCGGGAGGAGGAGGCGCTGTCGGCCGAATTCGGCGCGGCCTGGGGAGCCTACTGCCGGCGCGTGCCGGCCTGGCTGCCGCACACGCTCCGGGAAGGCGAGGGGTAAATGCACACTGCTGCTCTCACTCGTTATGCCATTCGGGAGACCATATCCCGCTCGAAGACCGCACCTTGCAGGCGGAGCTGATCGGCTATGCTGATTATGCGCGCCAGGTGCGTTATCGCCTGCTGCCGGGCATCTGGTGAGGTTGGAGGCTGGATACTGGATGCTGGTTATAGAGTGTGTTACTCCGGAGGAGGTTGACCATGCCTGAGACAGAGTCGGTAACCCTGAGCGGCGTGCCTGAAACGTTGCTCATTCCGCTCTACGTCCGGGCGATAGAATCGCAGCGCCCAGACGCTATGATGAAGGATGAGAAAGCCGTGGCGCTGGTCACGCAGAAGAGCTTCGACTTCACCGGGGTCAGGCAGATCCCGATGAACGAGGCGCTCAACGTAATGCGGATCATGCAAGTCCGCGAAATGGACCGCTACGCCCGGGATTTCCTCAACCGTCACCCGGAGGCGGTGGTGGTTGACATCGGGTGTGGCCTCGATTCGCGCTTTGAGCGCGTCTGCTCTGAGCGGCCGGACAACGGCCAGGCGGAGTGGTACGACATGGACTTGCCGGAAATCATTGAACTGCGCCGCAGGTTCATTAGCGATGAGAAAGAGCGGTATCATCTGCTGGGCTGTTCGGTGTTCGAGGACACCTGGCTGGAGGCGGTCAGCGTACATCGCCAACGCCCCTTCCTGTTTCTGGCCGAAGGTGTGTTTGTGTACTTCGAAGAAGCGCAGGTCAAGTCGCTGGTGCTGACCCTGCTCAATCGTTTCCCAG
Organism: uncultured Chloroflexia bacterium; assembly: GCA_963774265.1. Classification (GTDB taxonomy): domain Bacteria; phylum Chloroflexota; class Anaerolineae; order CG2-30-64-16; family CG2-30-64-16; genus JALOOB01. The sequence continues at coordinate 339,146 of CAVZDU010000005.1, forward strand.
GCTCGGAGATGGTCTTCGATGTCTTTTCGCCGTTCGGCGTCTGGGAGTGCAACTTCGCAATCTCTCGCTCCAAGCTCAGTGCCCGTGCCCACTGGGGTACCTGGCACGGCCGGGAGATCGAAGGCTGGGTCGGCGCCAGCCGAGCTGCCGGCAGCATCCGCCTGCTCGATGAATGGGGAGTCTTCGACCGGCCTGAGCCGCGGCTGGACCCCTTTCGCTGGATGGCACCCATCTATCACCTGCTCAAGCCAGTGCGCATCTGCCACTTCCAACTTGGAAAAGCAGCCGGGTGAAAAGACTTTTCATTTCCGCAAAATACGTGTTTCCTCGCCTGCACATCGATGCCTTCTCACGCCTTTTGCAGAACAAGGAGATTCTTGACCTCCGGCGTGGTATAATGCCGTCCGTCCGTTGCTCATACAGGAGGCATCATCATGGCCAGTGTCGCTGCCAGTCCGGCCAGCCGATCTCCCGCCCGCCGCATCGTTCTGGTCTCCATTGCGGCATCCATCGTCACCATGCTGCTCAAGTTCGGGGCGTACATGCTCACGCATTCGGTCAGCCTCCTCTCGGATGCGGCCGAGTCGTCGGTGAACCTGGTGGCCGCGCTGGTGGCATTCGGCGCTCTCACCGTCGCGTGCGCGGCCTGCCGACGAAGAGTTCCGTTACGGATACGAAAAGGCCGAATACTTCTCCAGCGGCGTGGAAGGCGCGCTGATCCTGGTCGCAGCGGTGACTATCATCTACACGGCGATCAACCGCTTCCTCAACCCCTCTCCGTTGTACGGATCTCGGTCCCGGCCTGGGCATTGCCTTGGTAGCCTCCGGCATCAACTTCGGCGTCTCACGCTTCATGCTGCACAAGGCCGAACAAGTACGACAGCATCACCCTGGAGGCCGATGCCCACCATCTCATGACCGACGTCTGGACGTCGGTGGGCGTGGTCGCTGCCCTCGTCGTGGTGATGTTCGCGCCGCCGAGCTGGGCGATCCTCGATCCGATCATCGCCGTGGCTGTGGCTTTGAACATCATTCGCACCGGCGTGAACCTCGTGAAGCGGTCGGCAGCCGGATTGATGGATATCAGCTTGCCCGCGGACGAGATGGATCAGATCGAGGAAGTGCTGCGGGCGAAGGAAGGCCAGGATGTCGTCTATCACAAGTTTCGTACGCGTAAGTCTGCCTCACGGCGCTACGTGGAATTCCATCTGTTGGTGCCCGGCAATCTCAGTGTGCGGGCCGCGCACGATCGGTGCACCGCGATCGAGGCCGAGCTCCGCAGTCGGTGGCCCAAAACGCGGATAACGATTCATGTCGAGCCCAAGGAGACCGGGGGCGTGTAACTGGTACCTTATCGTTGTGATCGCGCGCTTGCTTCCGGGAATCGCCCCCTGACCCGGGCGCACGAAAACTACCGGCCTTGCACAGCGCTGTGCAAGGCCGGTTTTGTGATCAGCCTATAGAACTGGATTGGCAACGCAGGTTTTTTTCTTGGAACGAAAAGCGGACAGGCGCCTGCGTCCGTCCGCTTTTGCCAGGACCTTCGGGTTCGTGGCGAACCCGGAGGTCCGCCTGCCATTAGTACCGCGTCGAGATCGTCGGTCGTGCCAGAACTACTCCGATGATTAGGCCAAGGATGAAGGCAATCAGTATCAAGATCAGAGTCACTTCTGGGTCCATATCGCCACCATCCTTTCTTGATCCAGCGACGATTGGGAGGTCAGGCCCCCGTCGTCCTGACTTGTAGTGCGTCGCCTCATGCCGGAAGTAAACCATGTTTCGAGGGCGCGGTCTATCGCCCCGTGGCATGAAAAGCCGAAAGCGACTTCGCCCGCGGGTTCGTAACCACAGGTGGGATGGGGTGGGTGATGTGCGCGGTGCGTCGCGGGTTAACCGCGCAGGTTAATCATTCAGCATGCCCAGGAAGCGCGCGAGCGCGACGGCCTGTTGCGTCTTCTGCACGCCGAACTTGTTGCGAATGCTGGTCAACTGGCTCTTGATGGTATCAATGGATGTGTTGCGCGCGGCCGCCAGGGCCTGGTACGACAGGCCTTGGGCGAAACCGGCGAGCACGACGCGCTCCGCGGGCGACAGCGGGGGGAGCCTGTTAGCGTCGGCCTCCAGCAGTTTCTCCGATGGCAGATCGAGGTGGAGACGCAGTGCCTGCACGAGCGCGCCATCGTAATAGGTCCCACCCGCCACCAGCATCCGCACGATGGCGGCAAGGTCAGGCCGCCGGGCCTCCGGCATTTCCTTGCTCACAAAGGCCGCGGCCCCCCGATCGAGCGCGGCGATGAAGCGGGCCAGGTTTGGGAAATGCGAGAGGACGATGGTGTGCGTGGGCGAACCGGCGCTCCGCAACCGCTCCAACATGTTGAGCCCGGCGCGGTCGTCATCTGAGATGATCAGGTCGACGATGGCGATGTCGGGCTGCTCCGCCAGCACAAGATCGAAGAATTTACCCGGCTCATCGGTATCGCCGATGACGCGGATATCGCCAGCGCTGGTCAGGTCGCGGACGATGCCCGCGCGTTCCCAGCGGTTATCCTCCAGCACTGCGACGGAGATGATGCGCGGTTCGGCGATCATGCCGCCACCCTTTCTCCTACCGGCAAGGGCAGGCGGATCGTGATGTGGGCGCCTTTGCCGGGCGCCGCCTGAATGTTGCAGGTGCCGCGCAGTCGCTCCGCGCGATCGCGGGCGTGTTTCAGTCCGCGTGGCTGCACCCACTCCGGGTTGAAGCCCCGGCCGTTGTCCACCACCTGAATACACACCCCATCGTCCTCGAGATCGCACGACAACGCCAGATGCGTGGTCTTGCCGTGGCGCAGGGCGTTCAGGATCAGCTCGCTCAGCATCAACTCGATCTCGGTGGGATAGGGTGGAGGCAGACTATCCGCGGCGGCCGTCCAGTCCACAGCTACGGTCATTTGGTAGATCTTGCGCAGCCGGTTTGCCACCACCTCCACTTCTGCGGAGAGGGGCCTCACTATCGCATCTTCCAGCGATTGATTGAGATAAGTGATCGCCTGCGCCATCTCGTCCAGCATCTCCAGGCCCGCGGTCAGTCGCTCCGCATCGATGGCATCGAGCGCCCCGCGCTGTAGCACGTCGCGGATGGCACTGCCGGCGTGGCTGGTGTTGCCTTTGAGTTGATCGTGCACCAGTGCGCCGATTTCCTGGCGTTGCAGCTCCAGCTCCCGTTCGTCCAACTGCGCCTGCCGGATGGCGAGCGCGGCCAGGTCGGCAAACACATTCGCGCCCTTCTTAAACGCATCGTTGAACTCCTGCGGCTGGCGGAAGTTCACGAACATGATGCCGACGCAATCGTACCCGGCGGCGAGCTTGTACACGGCGCGCGCTCGCACCTCTTCCCGCACCTCGAACCCGTGGGAGCGGGAGCTTCTGCGCTGGGAATCGGGCCAGAACGGCAGGTCGGGTGCGGGTGAACAGAGGTCTTCGCGGTAGTAGCACAATGCCGGGTCGGCCAGCAGCCGCACAAACAGGCCGCCCGGAACCATGCGCGGCGCGTGCACCAGGTCGGGCAAATTCAGTTTGCCGGCGCACGTGGGCGAGCTGACCGCGCCCGTTTGCGGGTTGCGCTCGTACAGCGCGACGATGTCCGCCTGCAGAAGGTCGCGGACGCCTTCCGCGATCTGCTGCAGGGTGCCCTCCAGATCGTTCTGCGCCAGCAGCCGCACCGCCATGCTTTGGATCAGCTCGCTGAAGCGACGCCGCCAGCGGTGTGCACCCACATTATCCATCGTGCGGGCCAGCTGCACAGCGAGCACCTCCATCACGGCCTGGTCGTGCGGCATGAACGCCTGCGATCGATGCGCCTGCACATCGAGCACGCCCAGCAGCCGCTGATCGCGCTGGATGGGCACGACCAGCTCCGCTTTCGTTTTCTCGAATACCACATGGGGCAGGTAGTCGTCCGCATGCTCCGTGTCGTTGCGCAGCTGAGTCTGCCCGGTCTTCGCGGCGGCGACGACGAGGCTGCGTTCGTTGGTCAGGCTGAACCCGGCATCCACCAGTTGCTGCCCGGCGGGCGAGGCCGCAGCGACACACGTGAGCTTACCGTCGGGCTGCTGCTGAAACACGTTGACGTGGGGGAACGCGTAGTCTTCCCGAATGCGACTGACGGTCGATTTGAGCGCCAGCGCCATGTTCTGCGGACCAAGGTTGGCAATGGCGCTCTGCTCGTGTTCCCGCATCTCACCGGTGACATTGTGCAGCAGTTCTACGTCGGCGTACAGGTTGCCCACAAAACGGACGAACAGATGCAAGGTGAAGCTGAGCAGCGAGAGCCACACGATCTTCTCCATCAGACCGAGCGCGATGGGCTCCGTTTGCGTGATGGCGGGCGCCACATCTGCTGCGATGACTGTGGTGAGTACGAGAGAGGCGATGGCCGCTGCCAAGGCGATCAGCATATGCTCGGTGGAGCTGCGCTGGCTGACGAAGAGCGTGCCGAGGAACAGGAGTAGCCACAGCGTGTGGTTGAGCCCGCCACGCTGGAGAAAGGTAGTGAACACGTAGAGATAGATTTGGAGCGCGGTGACGGCCGCAATAAGCATGAGGGCGCGGACCAACTCGTATACCTTGCGCTCGGGGCGTCCCTGCGCGGCGTCGCGTGCGCGACGCCAGTGTCTGAGCAAGAAAACCACCCAGTAGCCCAGGACCGTCACCAGGCCAAGGATGGGCTCATAGGGTGTCACGGTCACCAGCAGGACGAGGGTGATGCCGCCCGCAACGATCAGCCCGTACCAGCGCTGGAAGAAGGCAATGCGGCCGCGGCGTGGCCTCGCATCGGAGAAAACGAGGCTATCCGATGCGAAGATGTCGAGCGTAAGGCGAATCCCTGGCACTGGCATTAACTCCAAACGACGAACGGGCGGAACGCGCGGGGGCGGCCCACCATGCTGCGCATTATAGAGTGCGTGCGCTGCCGTGTCTATCCCCGCGTGGGGCGCGGTTATCGCCAATGCGGGTTAACCCTGTGGGTGATGCGCGCCTAGTCCAATTCGTGCTGCCCCGTGTACAGCTCGTAGTACCGCCCGCGCTGCGCCAGCAGATCGTCGTGGTCCCCACGCTCGATGATCTTCCCGTCCTCGATCACCAGGATCGCGTTGGCGTTGCGCACGGTCGAGAGGCGGTGCGCGATCACGAAGACGGTCCGGTCCTTCATCAGCGTGTCCATGCCCTTTTCGATCAGGCGCTCGGTGCGCGTGTCGATCGAGCTGGTCGCCTCGTCCAGGATCATCACCGGCGGGTCGGCCACCGCGGTGCGTGCGATCGCCAGGAGCTGGCGCTGCCCCTGCGACAGGTTCGCGCCGTCCGCGGTGATCATCGGTCTGATAGCCCTGCGGCAGGCGCTTGATGAACGAATGTGCGTTGGCCTGCTTGGCCGCTTGCATGCACTCCTCGTCGGTGGCGTCCAGCCGGCCGTAGCGGATGTTCTCCATGACCGTGCCGGTGAAGAGGTGGGTGTCCTGCAGCACCATGCCGATCGAATCGCGCAGGCCATCCTTGCGGATTTGCTTGATGTCGATCCCGTCGAAGGTGATACTGCCCTGCTCGATCTCGTAGAAGCGGTTGATCAGGTTCGTGATGGTGGTCTTGCCCGCGCCGGTCGACCCGACGAAGGCGATCTTCTGGCCCGGCTTGGCATACAGCGAGACGTCGTGCAGCACGACCTTGTCCGGCGACGTAGCCGAAGGTGACGTTGTGAGAAGCGGACGTCGCCCTTTAGCTCGGTGTAGGGCGGCAGCTCCTCAGCCTCGGGACAGTGCCAGGCCCAGTGCGTGGGATGTGCGCCGTTGCGGCTCGCCTCGATGGTCGCCGTCCTGCCCGATCGTCGCTCCCACCAGTGTCACGCACCCTTCGTCCACCTCGGGCGCTTGATCCATCATCTCGAAGACCCGCTCGGCGCCGGCCAGCGCCGCCAGCACCGTGTTGAACTGGTTGGAGATCTGCTGCACGGGCATGCCCACCTGGCGGGTGTACTGCAGGAAGGCCGCCAGCGAGCCGATGTCGAAGCGGCCCATCACCGCGAGCACGCCCGCCCACGAGGGCCGTGGCCGCATAGGCGATGTTGTTCAGGTTGCCCACGACGGGCATCACGACGCGCGGCGAAGAAGTTGGCGCTCGGTGGCGGCCTGGCGGTAGGCTTCGTTGCGCTTCTTGAACTCGGCGATGGCCGCGTGCTCGTGGCCGAACACCTTGACGACCTTCAGCCCCTCCACCATCTCCTCGACGTAGCCGTTGACGTTGCCCAGGTTCTGCTGCTGCTGCCGGAAGTAGTTGCGGCTCTTGCCGCCGATCTTGCGCATGATGAAGAACATCAGGCCAGCACCAGCCGCGGTGACGAGGAACAGGATCGGGCTGAGCATCAGCATCAGCACGATCGCGCCGACAAAGCTGAGCACGCTGGAGATGAGCTGTACCAGGCTCTGCTCGAACGCCATCTGCACGTTGTCGATGTCGTTGGTGAAGCGGCTCATCAGCTCGCCGTGGGTGTGGCTGTCGAAGTAGCGCAGGGGCAGGCTCTGCATCTTGGCGAACAGATCGCGGCGCAGGGTGTTGGCAGGTGCGCTGGGCCACCTGGATCATGAGCCGGCTCTGCCCGTAGGACGCGGCCACGCCGACCAGGTAGATGCCGGCCAGCACGATCAGGCCGCGCGCCAGGCCGGCGAAGTCACCCGGCAGGATGTAGTTGTTGATCAGCGGCTTCAGGAAGTAGTTGCCGGCCAACATGCTGCCGAGCTGAGCAGCATCAGGACCAGAACAACGACCAGCAGCGTCAGCCTACGCGCCTTCAGATAGCCCAACAGGCGGAGGGCGATCTTCGTGGCGTCCTTGGGCTTCTCAAAGTGGCCGCGTGGCCCCGGGGCCCGCGGCCCTGGCATGCGGCCGGCCGCGCTGGGCGGCCTTCTGAGTCGTGGTGCTTCTCGTGTCGCTCATTGCGCCAGCACCCCCTCCTGCTGCGATTGGTTGATTTCCTGGTAGACCGTGTTGTCGGCCAGCAGGGACTCGGTGGGTGCCGACGCCGACGATCTTGCCGTCGTCGAGCACGATGATCTTGTCCGCGTCGCGCACCGAGCTGATGCGCTGGGCGATGATGAAGATGGTCGTCTGCGCCAGGTTGTGGTAGAAGGACTCGCGGATGCGGGCCTCGGTCGCCGAGTCCACCGCGCTGGTGCTGTCGTCGAGGATCAGGATCTTCGGCTGCTTGAGCATGGCGCGGGCGATGCACAGCCGCTGCTTCTGCCCGCCGGACAGGTTCACCCCGCCCTGGCCCGAGCTCGGTGTCGTAGCCCTCGGGGAAGGACATGATGAAATCGTGGGCCTGGGCATCCTCGCAGGCGGCCTCGATCTCCGCCTGGGTCGCGTCCGCCCGGCCCCACAGCAGGTTCTCGCGGATCGTGCCGGAGAAGAGCGTGTTGTTCTGCAGCACCACGCCGATGGCGCCGCGCAGGCCGTCGAGCGTGATAGTCGCGCACATCGACGCCGTCCACCAGGACCGCGCCGCGCCGTGACGTCGTAGAGCCGGGGGATCAGGTTGACCAGGGTGGATTTGCCGGAGCCGGTGCCGCCGACGATGGCCGACCACCTCGCCGGGTTCGGCCGTGAAGCTGATGCCCGAGAGCACCTCTTCGCCGGTGCCGGTCAGGCTGTATTTGAAGGATACATCCGCGGAACTCGACCTTGCCCTGCGGTCACCTGCGGCAGTCGGCTGGCCGCCGTGCGGCCAGCGTGCGGGCTTGTCGACGATGTCCACCTCGGTCGTCCAGCACCTCGAGCACGCGCACGCCCGCTGGCCTGGGCGCGCGCGGACATGATGAAGACCATCGAGATCATCATCACGCTCATCAGGATCTGGAACACGTAGCTGAGGAAGCTGATCAGCTCGCCCGCGCCCAGCGTTCCTGCGAAGACCATGTGCCCGCCCAGCCAGATGATGGCGAGGGTCGCGCCGTTCATGACCAGCATCATCACCGGCATGTTCGAGGATGACGATGCTGACGGCCCGGATGAATGCGTTGGTCAGGGCGTCGTTGGACTTCTGGAACTTCGCGATCTCGAAATCCTGACGCACGAACGCCTTGACGACCCGCTGGCCGATCAGGTTCTCCTGGATCGTGCTGTTGATCGCGTCGATGCGTCTCCTGCACGATGGCGAACCGCCTGGTGGCCGTCCTGAGGATGAACGCGATGCCGAGCACCAGCAGCGGGATGGCGATCGCGAGCACCACGGAGAGCTCGGCGTTGATGCTGTAGGCCAGGACAAAGGCGATGATCAGCATGCAGCGGCGCGCGCAAGCAGGATGCGCAGCGCCATCATGAAGGTGATCTGCAGGTTGTTGACGTCGTTGGTCAGGCGGGTGACCAGGGACGCGGTGCTGAACTGGTCGATGTTGGTGAAGGAGAACTGCTGCACCTTCGCGAAGAGCGCGTCGCGCAGGTTAGCGCCGAAGCCCATGCTGCCGACCGTCGACAGGCGCATGAAGATGATGCCGAAGCCGATCGCCGCGAGGGCCAGCAGCACCATGTAGAGCCCGATCCGCGCGATGTAGCCGACATCCTTGTTCGCGATGCCCACGTCGACGATCGTGGACATGAGCAGCGGCATGCTCAGCTCGCCATGACATCGAGCAGGATGAAGATGGGCGTCAGGAAAACGTACTTTTTGTACCGGCCCACGTAGCCGGCCAGTGTCTTGATCAAGGGTGACTCCTTCCCGTCCGCGACGGATTAGATATTGTACGCCCGTGGTGGCGTAGGACAAATTTCCGCCCTGCTCAGTTGTCCCCAAGGTCAATCACGGGAGCGGCTGACGTGGCGCCCGTACCGTCTCGAATCTCAAAAACTGACCCCTTCACGGCGACTCTTTCGGGTGTATAATAGGCATGTGGTGAAGCGCGGACAGGCTCCGCAGGAGGTGACTCATGAGCGAGCAGCGCGCAAGTTGGCCCAGGCGGTTCTACCGCTGGCTCTTCGGGGGTCCGTTCCGCCAGTTGCCGCCGGCCTTTGGCAACCCGGTTCCACCGGACCTGCAGCAGTTCGAGGAAGAGGCGGCTGACGCGGGGCGCCGGGGGATCGGCGGGGTGGCTCGGCAGGCGCCGGCACATCACGCAAAGACGCACCCGGCGCGCGGGGATGAGTCGCTAGAGCGACAATAGCCAGCGCGGCCGGCCTGACTCAGGCCCCGCCCCCCAGTTCAGCGATAAACGACCCCATGAGGCCGAGCAGCACCTCGGGCTGATCGGCGTGGGGCGCGTGCCCGCTGCCCTCAACCAGCACCCCGCGGCGCTCCGCGCGCCCTCCGACGATTTCCGCCACCTGCGCCGGTGTCCCGTACTGATCGCCGTCGCCCTGCAGCACGAGGACGGGGACCTCAATGGCCGGCAGGGCATACACGAGGCTCCACGAACGGAACCACGGCGCAGACCAGGTGGCTGCCCAAGACCAGAATACCGCGTCGGTCTTTTCTCCATGGTAGCGGGCCAGGCCCGCCAGCTTGCCGGCCTCGTAAGCGCGGACGGCCGTCTGGAGGCCGGCCTTCGTATCGGTCTCGACAAAGACATGCGCGGCCTCCGTGATCACCCCAAGCAGCGCCGGGGGACGCTCCGCGGCATAGATCAGTGCAATGCTCCCACCATCTGAGTGCCCGATGAGGATGTGCTTGCGGCCGGGGATGACTCCTGCCAGCACGGTGGGGAGTTCCTGCAGCGCGGCTTCATGCAGGTAGTGGATGGTGCGTGGCCCGCGGCCGGGCGATGACTTTCCGTAGCTCACCCGATCGTAGACGAGCCCCGCGCGCCCCGTGGCCGCGGAAAGCCGTCGTGGGAACGTCTTCCACATGGCCGTGCAGCCAAGGCCTTCATGCAAGAAGACCAGGACGGGACGATCCGCCGGCCCTTCGATGAGTTCGTAGTAAACCCGGTCGCCGTTCAGCAGGTCAAGGAATGCCAAACCAACCTCCCCGAGTGGTCAGCACCGGTCGTGCAAGGAAAGAGGGGCGGGCTGACTGCGGAATGGTAGTACGCCGGAACGCCAAGCATCCTTCTGGATTTCACACACGGTGGTGGCTCCATTAGCGGACTCACTAACGATTATTGACCGCCAGCTTGATGCCGAAGCCGATCAGCGCGATCCCTGCGAGGCGCGTGGCGACTTTTCGGGCCGAGGGTATGGATTTCAGCCGTTTCGCCACCGCATTGCCAACGAACACGAGGCCGGCCTGGTACAGGAGGCTGATGCCGGTGACATGCACCATCATAGCCGCGAGCGTCGCGTTGGACGATCCAGGACGCAGGAAGAGCGGGAAGAATGCCACGAAAAACAGGACGACCTTCGGGTTTGTGAGGCTCACCGTCAAGGCCTGGCGGTAATAGACCCGGGCCGACTTCTTGGGTTCGGCGGCGCCCCCCTCACCCGTCGCGCCTGCGCGCAAGAGCTGAAGCCCCATCCAGCACAGGTAGCCTGCTCCGAACCACTGCAACGCCTGAAACAGGATCGGGTTTGCGTTCATGACCGCGGCCAGGCCTGCGACCGCAGCGACCATGAAGAGAAAGTCACCGGTGAGCGTGCCCAGCACCGCCCCAAGTCCTGCGCCGACTCCGTTTCTGGCCGTGGCGTTCAGGATGGTGAGGGTGCCCGGCCCCGGGATGAGCTGGAAGACGGTGATCGCGGCAACGAAGCTGCTGTAGTTACGGATATCGAACACCGATGGACCTCGTTCTTGGGAATGAACTCGATGACCTTCACCTCATATCAAACCGAGTGCCCATTGTGTTCATACCCCTTCTCGCGCCTATGCGTCAACCGGCCATCCTACTTTCGCGGGACGTTTGCGCCGCAGGGCCACGACGTCTGAATGGCCCCGTTGGGCTGGAGGATCAGCGCCTTCTGGCCGGCCAGGACGTCGCCCTCGGTGCGGATCAACTTGCCGTCCTCCCATAGCTCCACCTTGTAGGGCTGGCCGTCCCAGCCGTAGAGCGCGGAGATGGGCAGGCCGAACAGCTTGAGCTCGCCGTTTTGGGCCGACGGACCGTACCCGTCCGGCTTGAGGTCCTCCCAAGTCGTGTTGGGTGCCAGGCGATATAGCTTGATCCACGATTTCTCGGGCCACATGCAGGTGGTCAGGTTTCCGATCCAGTCGACGCTGGTGTCTTTCCATTCGAGCTTGATCTGGGCCTCACCGCCGGCCTGGAAATACTCCACGACGATCTCGTGTTTGCCGCTCTTGATCGCCTTCTCCACGGTATAGGTCCGCGCCGAGCTTTCGCGCCACTCATCGATGATCGCCACCCAGTCGAGCCAGACGCGCACGCCATCATCGGCTGTGACCTTGAACTGATAGGTTCCGTCCGCAAACTCCACCACGCGGTTCCAGCGCACCGAGAAGTCTTTGCCGTCGAAGCCGCCCCCAGGTCCACTGTCGCCCCAATCGAAATAGACGAATGCATCATCGCGTTCGAAGGCTGGATTGCCTTCGAGCGTCTTGTTGTCGAAATAATCGGCCTGCCACGTGCCCAGGACCGTGGGGGGCCGCCAGGTGACAGCCGGGACCGAGGAGACCGGGACCGGGGAGACCGTGGCCGGGGTTGCCGTGCCCTTATCCCACCACACGCGAATCTGCGCTCGCTCGGTGTTCTCGTAGTAGTCGACCTTCACGAGGTGTGCGCCCGCGGTCAAGTTGATGCTTGCGGTGTAGGTGATCGGCGCAGTAATGTGCCACTGGTCGATGATGGCCTGGCCGTCCACGTAGAGGCGGACGCCGTCGTCGACCGTGACGTTGAAGCGGTACGTGCCGGCTGAGAAATTGGCGGTGCGGGTCCATCGGGCCGAAAAGTGATCGGCCGCGAGCTTACTGTTGGGCGCGCCCCAACCCCAGTTGAAGTTGAGGCTGGCATCGGAACGCACGAGAACGGGGCTGCCGGAGAGGTCCTGGCTGGCAAAGTACTCGCCGCGCCAGGTCGCATCGGCGGCGACCGGCACGGTCGCGCTGGCCGTTGCCGGCAGCAGCCCTAGGAGGAGCGCGAGCACAACCAAAGCGCTCAGACGGGGCAGCATGATGAGTGACAGCCTGGGCATGGGAACCTCCTTGTTTACATAAGAACCCATCAGGCCAAACAGCGAGCAGGATTGAGCTAATAATAGACCAGATGCCGGCCGCAAGCAACAAGATCCTGGCCGCGTCGGCCGGTGCGCGTGCCAGCAAGTAAGGCGGCAGGAGCTTGCATCTTTAGGATCGCAGAATAGTCAACCCAGATGAAAATTCTATGAAGAATTCGTTCCGCGGATGGGCGCACGAATATCTGCAAGGATGCTTGACACTCTCAGAAAACGGCATAAAATGGGGTGTGACCTGTTTCCCACTGCCGTCCGGCCGAACTATGCGGTTTCCCACCACGCTAGAGAGGTGATAGCCATGAAGTCGCGCCCCTACCTCGTCCTGCTTGGGCTGCTTGTCCTGGCGCTGGTGGCGCCGACCTGCGGCCCCGCGTCTGCCTCGCGCGCCGTCGCGGCGCGAATCATCCGTGATTCGTACGGCGTGCCGCACATCTATGCCGACAACGCCTACGATCTTTTCTATGCCAATGGGTACGCGGTGGCTCAGGATCGCCTGAGCCAGCTCGAACTCTATCGACGCGCCGGGCTGGGACGACTCGCCGAGATGATGGGCTCCAGTTATCTCGAGACCGACATGGATACCCGTCACGAGTCCTACACGCTCGTCGAGCGAGACGCAATGCTCAAGGCGCTCCCCGTTGAGCAGCAGCGCATCCTCGAAGCTTACACCGACGGCATCAACGCCAGGCTGGCCGAGGTGCGAGCCGATGCCTCGCTGATGCCCTGGGATTTGAGCATCCAGGGGGTGACGCCCGCAGACTGGCAGGTCGATGACTGCGTGGCGATCCTGTTGTACATGGGCCGCACGTTTGGGGAGTACGGCGGTGCTGGTGGCAACGAGCTTAACAACCAAAGCTTCTACCAGCACCTGGTGGAAACCTTCGGCAGCAGCCAAGGGGCAGCGATCTTTAACGACGTGGTCCCGATCGAGGACCCGGCTGCCGCCACGACGATCCAGGTGGCTCCCCCCGCCGGCGCGGCTGGCGTCCAAGTCACGCGTTCGCCGCTGGCCGTTGAAAGTGATCTGCTGGAAGACGCGCAGGCTCGGGAGGCGCGCGTGCGCCAGGCTCGCGAATCGATCGGGGTGCCGACCAAGCTGGGCAGCTTCTGGTGGGCCATCACCGGTGCGCGCTCGTCCACCGGCCGCGCGTTGCTGTTCGGTGGGCCACAGATGGGATATGCGACACCCAATGTCGGCCACGAAATCAGCCTGCACGGCGCCGGCTTTGATGTGCGGGGGATGTCTGTTGCAGGCGTGCCGGGGGTGCTAATCGGCTACAACGGCCGTCTCGCCTGGAGCATCACATCCGGTTTCAGCGACCAGGTGGACGTCTACGTCGAGACGCTCGATCCGGCCGACCCTTCGCGCTACTGGCAAGGGGGCGCCTGGCACGTCATGGAGCAGCGCACGGAAACGTACCAGGTGAAGGGAGGCGCTCCGGTCACCGAGACGATCTGGCGCACCGTACACGGTCCCGTCTTCGCGGTGGACCCGACCTCACATACGGCCCTGTCCGAGCGCCGGGCCCACTGGGGACAGGAGCTGGCGGCCTGGCAAGCCTGGCTGCAATTTAACGCCCTGGGAACCGTGGCCGCAGGGTTGGAGGCAATCGAGACTCTCCCGCTCTCGCTGAACTTCTTGTTCGCCGACCAGGATGGGCACATCGGCTATCGCCAGGCTGGGCGCCAACCCGTGCGCGCGTCCGGTTTCGATCCCCGTATGCCGTTGCCAGGCACAGGGGAGGCGGAGTGGATAGGCTTCCTGGCGCCTGAGGACATGCCGCACGTGGTCGATCCCGCGGGAGGCGCGCTGGGCAACTGGAACAACAAGCCGATGCCGGGCTGGCCGAACGGCGACGCGGTCAACTGGGGCGCAGTGGATCGCGTGCAGCGCATCTTCACCCGGCTGGGGGGCAATGCACCAATGTCGCCGGAGATGGCCAAGGACCTCGCGCCCGACATCGGCCGGAATGACTATCGGGCCGACGCGCTGCTGCCGTACCTGCTCGATGCCCTCGCGGTCCCCGGGGTCCCGGCCGATGGGCGGCTGCCCCAGGTGAAGCAGATCCTGAGCGATTGGGATCACCGAGCGGACGATGGCGCGGTGGGCGAAAGCATCTTCAACGCCTGGCGCACGCAGGTCTTTAGCGATACGCTCGGCGACGAGCTGGGCGCCTTCCTGGTCCCGCTTCAGGACTGGTTCAACCCGGTTGGCGACTCGCTGCTGCTCCGCGCGCTCCAGGGTCCCGCGGCCTCGCTGCCGGTGGTCCACGACTACTTCGACGGCATCGAACCCGAGACGGCCCTGGTGGAGAGCCTGAGCGCCGCGTTGGACAGCCTGACCAGCAGCTATGGCACGTCGGACATGACCCAGTGGAAATTCGATCCGGGCACCATCGATTTCACGCTGGGTCCGGCGGTCGTCGCCAGAATCCCCTGGTACAGTCGGGGCTCCTACATGCAGTTCATCGAGCTGACCCGACCTCTGGCGCGGGGCATCAACATCCTGCCACCGGGCCAAAGCGGCACCGTGCTCGTCGGTTCCGACGGCTACGTTCACGCCGACCCACACTATCTGGATCAGGTTGAACTGGCCAGGACCTGGCAGTATAAGTCGATGCCGCTTTACTACCCGGCAGCGCTGTATCTGCCGCTGATCGTAAAACTGGAATGATGGCCCACCGGCAATACCGGACCCATGTTCGGTCAAGGTCTACCTGCCGCGGGTGATTCGCTAGACTGGCATGCGCCAAACATGACTACGACCCAGCCTATGCGCAGCATGACCTGGAATACTCTGGGCAGCACGCTCCGGCTGCTCGGCCGGCCGGCCGACATACTCGCGCGGCCTCCGCCGCGAGAACCTGGGCGCCGACCTGTTCGCGGCGTTGACCGTGACCATGGTCGTGCTGCCGCAGACCATGGCCTATGCCATCTTGGGCGGGCTCCCGCCGGAGGTGGGGCTCTACTCAGCCGCGGTCGCGAGCATCGTCGGCGCACTGTGGGGCTCGTCCATCCAGCTCCAGACCGGCCCCAGCAACACTGTTGCGCTGCTGACCCTGGCCGCAATTACCCCGCTGGCAGCGATCGGCACGCCGGGATACCTGGCTGCGGCCGGCCTTCTGGCTCTCATGGGCGGCGTGCTGCGCCTGGTGATGGGGCTGGCCCGGCTCGGCCTGCTGGTGCGCTTCGTCTCTGATGCGGTCATCGTGGGCTTCACCGCGGGCGCAGGTGTGCTCATCGTCGGTCAACCAGCTTCCGCGACCTGCTCGGGCTTACTCTGCCATCCACTGCCGAGTTGGTGGAGACGGTGAAGGCGATCGCGCTCAACCTGAATCAGGCGCACCTGCCCAGCCTGGCGGTGGGCCTGCTGGCGATCGGCCTGATCGTCGGGCTCAGGCGAATCAACAAGCGCATCCCGGGGCCGTTGATTGCGATCATCGTGGCAGGGGCTGCGGTCGCGCTGCTGGGCCTGGATGTCAGGATGGTGAATGCTCTGCCCCGCGGCCTCCCCCCTTTCAGCATCCCGCCGCTGACCGATCTGAAGTTGATCGGTCAGCTATCGACCACGGCGTTGTCCGTCGCCGCGATCGGACTGGTCGAGGCGATCTCCAACGCGCGCGCCATGGCCAGCCAGACCGGCCAGCGCCTGGACAGCAACCAGGAGTTCGTCGGCCAGGGTATGGCCAACATCGCATGCGGGTTCTTCACCGGCTGCCCGGTCACCGGTTCGTTCGGCCGCTCCAATCTCAACTTGCAGGCGGGCGCGAAGACACCGATGGCCAATGTATTCATCGGCCTGATGGTCATCATCGCGCTCCTCTTCGTGGGACCCGCGGCCTCGCTGCTCCCGAGGCCGTCGCTGGCCGGGGTGGTGTTGGTGACGGCCTACAGCCTGATCGACCGCAAGGAGATCAGCCGCATCTGGCGCGGGGGCGGCGCCGACCGGCTCACCCTGGTGGTCACGCTGGTGGCCACCCTGTTGCTGCCGCTGCAGTTCGCGATTATGGCGGGCATCCTGATGTCGTTGGGCGGCTATCTGCTACAGACCAGCACCCCGCGCGTACGCACGGTGCTTCCTACGAAGGATTTTCGTCACTACGAGCACCAGCCGGGCGTGCAGCCGTGCCCCCAACTGGGCGTCACGGAGATCCTGGGCGACCTGTATTTCGGAGCGGTGCAGCACATCGACGAGCAGGTATATCGCAACCTGGTCGACCATCCGGGCCAGCGTTTCCTGCTGCTGCGCATGCAAGGTGTTCGTAACTGCGACATCAGCGGCATCCACGCGTTGGAATCCATCTTGCGCGTCGTACCACGAGCAGGGCGGCGAGGTCTTCATGTCGCGGGTGCGCCGCCGGTCATGCAGATAGATGAGCGTCCTCCGGTTTTCTGAAGAGTCTCGGGCGAGGATCACCTGCTGGCAGATGACTCGGCCATCGACTATCTGTATCATCGTGTGCTCGACCCGGCAATCTGCATCTATGAATGCCCGCTGCGGGTGTTCGAGCAGTGCCAGAACCTGCCCAAGCAGCTTCATGCAGAGTTTGCGCCGGTGCACCTTGGGCCGCTCACGGCGCCTGCGCCGACGATCGAGCCGCTTGCCCTGTGGCAGGCGCTGCGGAGCGAAACACCGCCGTTGGCGATCGATGTGCGCGAGCCGCGCGAGTTCGGCCAGGGCCACGTGCCGGGCAGCCAGCTCATCCCGCTGCCCAAGCTGCTGACCAACCTGGACCAGGTCCCGCGCGACCAGGCCGTGGTGCTGGTCTGTCGCGGCGGCCGGCGCAGTGCGCGGGCCGCCGCCGCGCTACTGGCGGCTGGCCACCCGAATGTCGCTTCTCTGGAGGGCGGCATGTTGGCCTGGGAGTCTGCCAATTTGCTGGAGGCCAGCGAATGACCGATCAAATCGATATCTCGTCCCAACTCGGGCTGGACCTGGTGCGCGCCACCGAGGCAGGCCGCGTTGGCTGCCGGACGTTGGTCCGGCCTGGGGAACCCGAATGAGGCCGAACGTGCCGGCACGGAGGCGATGATCAGGGTGCTGGAGAGAATCGAGATCGATGGCGTCGTGTGCCTGAGCGAGGGGAGAGCCGCCTGGGCGAAGGGGTGACGTTCGTCACGGGCCAACATCTGGGCGCCGGCCGCGGCCCGGCGTTGATGTGCTGGCCAAGGCGCTCGAAGGGGGACGACTGCTGGCCGGCGGTTACCCGGGCGCGCTGGCGACCGTGGCGGTGGCGCCGGCCGGCGCCATCCGGAACCCGCCGGGGATCCGCTACATGGAAAAAATCGTCGTCAATGCAGGAGGTCGCGTCCAACGTTGGTGCCCGAGTGTCTGGATGCCCCGGCTGCGTGGACACTGGCGCTGGTGGCGCGTGCCAAGGGAAAGCAGGTCCGTGACCTGGTCGTTTTCGTCCTGGATCGTCCGCGGCATGCCGATTTGGTGGCCGAGATTCGCGCCGCGGGCGCACACGTCCTGCTGCGCGCCGGCGGCGATGTTGCGGGCGCGCTCGATGGCGTGACTGCGCGACGGCACGGTCGATCTGCTGATGGGGACGGGCGGTGTGCCGCAAGGACTGATGGCCGCCTGCGCCGTCAAGGCCGCGGGCGGGGCGATGCTGGGCAGGCTGGCGCCGCAGAATCCGGAGGAGAAGACTCAGCTGCTCGCCGCATCCCCGGAATTTCGGGGCATCCGCTCTGTCGACGAGCTGGTGAAGGGAAAGATCGCCTTTTTCTCGGCCACTGCGATCACGGATGGCCCGCTGCTGCACGGCGTGCACTATCGCGGGCGCCGCGCGGAGTCCAATTCGATCATCATGCGCGGCTGAGATCGGCGTTCGGCGCATCCTTCAAACCGAGCACTGGGTAAGCGAGCAGGCGCAGGCCGTCACTTTGGACGCGGAGGAATTCGAAAAGTGACTGCAATGGCCGCCCGGTTTTGGCAAGACATCGGGTTCGTTCGAAAAGAGCCAGAAAATCGATCCATTGGAAGGAGTATCCAAATGCATTCTGCCCATGATCCTCTCGTGACCATCGCACCCGGCGCGGGCGACCTGCCCAAGCTAACCCTCGTTGCGCCGGACGGCGCGCGGGCCGAAGTCTACCTCTACGGCGCGCACGTCGCGTCGTGGGTTCCGGCAGGTGGCGAGGAACGCCTGTTTTTGAGCCGGCTGTCCGCGTTCAAGCCGGGCGCGCCGATCCGCGGGGGCGTGCCGCTGGTGTGGCCCCAGTTCGGGGGGAATGGGCCGCTGCCCTTGCATGGCATCGTGCGCATCCGGTCGTGGGAGCTTGCCTCCGTAGATCTTCAGGGCAGGCGGGCGATGGTGATCCTCCGCCTGGTCGATTCTGAGGAGACCCGAGGACTTTGGACGCACGCGTTTAAGACCGAGCTGGCCGTCACGGTTGGCGGAACTGAGCTGACGGTCAAGCTCTCGGCCACGAACACCGGTGCGGCGCCGTTCACCTTCACGACCGCGCTGCACACCTACCTGGCCGTGAAGGACCTCGCCGCGGCTCATGTCGACGGGCTGAGCGGCCTGAACTACCGCGATAACGCGGCCGGCGGGGTCGAGGTGCAGGATATCGAGCCGCAGGTGGTGTTCGGCGGTGAGGTGAACCGGGTCTATCTCGATGCGCCGGCCGAGGTGCGGCTGGTCGACGGGGATCGCACGCTCATCAGCCGGGCCGCGGGCTTCACCGATGCCGTGGTGTGGAACCCGGCTGCGGCCAAGTGTGCGACTATGGTCGATCTGGAGCCCGAGGACTACCTCAAATTCGTCTGCATCGAGACCGCGACGGTCGGCGCGCCGGTGGAGCTGGTGCCAGGCGCGACCTGGGCGGGCAGCCAGACGCTGGTGGCCTGAAAGCCTGACGAGGCGGCGACCCAGCGGGTCTCCCTTCTTCTCCCGGGAGAGGGGCAGGGGTAGGGGCGACCGGCTGGTCGCCCCTACTTCACGACCTCGCGCCCGAGCCGCACGACCTCGCGGACCAGCAGGTCGAAGTCCTCGCGGCGGCTGCGGTGGTTGGTGATGGCTGCGCGCAGCGCATAGCGGCCGCGCAACGTGGTGTAGGTTGGCGCAGCGACGCCGCTCTCATGCAGCCGGAGGAGGATCTCCTCGTTGAGCGCGTTGAGTGCGGCGTCGCCCATGTTGGGAAGGCTGCCGCCCTCACGCTTGCCGGGGTTGAAGCGGAAGCAGACGATGTTCAGGTCGACCGGCGCGATGAGCTCCAGGTCGGGGGATGACACGACCAGCTCCCCCAGGTAGCGCGCCTGGGCCGCGTTCTGCGAGATGAGCCGGCCGTACTTCTCCACGCCATGCTCGCGCAACGACATCCAGACCTTCAGCGCTCGGAAATTGCGCGTCAACTGCACGCCGTACTCGTTCGGCCAGCGCGACCCCCCAGCCACGCCGCGCTCTTGGTGTGCCAGGTACTCAGGCGTGAGGCTGAAGGTCCCGCGGTGCGCAGCCTCGTCACGGACCAGAACGCACCCCGCCTCGAACTGCACATACAGCCACTTGTGGAAGTCCAGCGCGAGCGAATCCGCGCGGCGCATGCCCGCGAACTTGGGCTGTAAATCGGGCGCCAGGACGGCCAGCGCACCGATCGCGCCGTCCACGTGGAACCACAGCCCTTCGCGCTCTGCAATGTCCGCCAGCCTTTCGAGGGGGTCGATCGCGCCGCTGTTGACCGTGCCAGCGTGTCCGATGAGGCAGATCGGCTGTAGCCCCGCGGCGCGATCTGCGGCGAGCGTGGTCTCCAATGCGGGCACGTCGATGCGGTACGCGTCGTCCACCGGGATCAGCCGCAGGCTTTCGCTGCCCAGCCCGAGCAGTTCCACGGCCTTCTGGATCGAGCTGTGCGCCTCGACTGAAGTGTACACCGTCAGCCGCCCCGTGCAGCCCTGCAGCCCCACCTTGCGCACATCGAATCCGGCGCGGGTGTTACGCGCCACGGCCAGCCCGACGAGGTTCGCCATCGATCCGCCGCTCACCAGCAGGCCGCTCGCGTCTGCGGGGAAGCCGAGCAGTGCTTTCGTCCAGTCGATCACCTGCCGCTCGACATAGATGCCGGCGTGCTCGCCGCCGCCCATGTTGGGGTTCATGCCCGCGGCCAGCATCTCGGCCAGCATGCCCAGCGCGGTGCCGTTGCCCATGACCCAGCCCCAGAAGCGCGGGTGGGTGTTGCCCATCGCATAGGGCAGGATAGTCTGCTGGAAGTCCGCGTAGATCTCTTCGGGCGACGCCGGCTCCGTGGGGACGGGCTGCTGGAAGTGTGCCTTCACCTCCGCGGGGACGGGCTGCCACACCTTCCGCTCGCGTGCGGACTGGAGCCAGGCGAGCATGTCATCCACCATACGGTGGCCGAGTGCGCGCATCGCGCCCCAGTCCTGCGGGTCCAGGGTCTCTTCAGGTTTTTCGAGAATGCCCATCGTCAGTCCCTTTCGTTGTCTGCGGTTTCATACGAAGATAGCACAATTGTCGTACCAAGTCAACGCAGTGCGTGAATCTGCGCGCTGGACGAAGCTGGACAAGAAAACACCCGAAGGGCCTGGAAACCCTTCGGGTGTTGATCCATACTGTTTGATCGCCCGGTGTCACTCAGGGGTCACCGGCTCTCTACGGCTGCTTGTTCAGTAGCCGCCTCCTCATTGCACCGCACCTTGCGGCTGCGCCCTCAGTTGCTGCTCGGCCATTTTCTGATACCGCTCCCCCATCGCCACCCAGCGCGCCTTGAACGCCTCGAAGGCCCGCTGCTGCTTGAGTGCAGCCTGTGCCGCCTGCAGCTTCTGATAGTACAAGCTCATCGCCGCCCAACGTGCTGTTTCGGCGGCACGCGCATTATGCGTCATCACCACCGTGGCCGAATTATCCGCATGAACGACGGACGACGTAAAGACGGCCTCTCGAATAGTCAGTCCCACTACCGCTACCAACGCAATGACGATCAACATCTTGAACCACCGATTCGCTTTCATCCTAGCCTCCAAACCAGTTTGGCGTTCGCTTGACTGCGTTCCGCCGTATTGATGCTCTCACGATAGCACGGCGGCGCTTGCCAGGCTTGCCATTTCCTACCAAAAATCTCCAAGAGGTCCCTGATTGTATTATTCTGACAAATATAGTACAATAACAGTACTTTCAAGGTGAGTTTCCAGAGGAAGCACTATGCCAGCCATTCCGTCCGGCACGTTAGAGAAATTCACGACTTTTGGCGATCTGCTGCGCTACCTGAGACGCCGCGCGGGCCTCACGCAGTTGGAGCTGTCGATCGCAGTCAACTACAGTGACGCCCAGATCAGCCGGCTCGAACAGAATCTGCGGCTGCCCGACATCCCCACGATCGAGGCGCGCTTCGTTTCGGCGCTTGGGCTGGAAGATGAACCCAAGGCCGTCGCGCGGCTGCTGGAGCTGGCTGCCAACGTCCGCCGCGAGGACGCACCCGGGCCGGGGCTCTGTCCCTACAAAGGATTGGATTGTTATGAGGAAACGGACGCGGATCTGTTCGTCGGGCGCGAAACGCTGACCGCGAAGCTGATCGAGCGCGTCCTTACGCTCAGCTCCGGCCCCATGACGGGTCCCTCGCGATTCCTCGCCATCATCGGGGCTTCGGGCAGCGGCAAATCCTCCCTCGTCCGGGCCGGCTTGGCGCCTGCGCTGCGCTGGAACCGGGTCTCGGCGGGGTGGCCCATCCACGTCTTCACTCCCACGGCCCATCCTCTCGAAAGCCTGGCCGCCAGTTTGACGCACGACGCAGGCTCCGTGGCAGCCACGGCCAGCCTGATGGATGACCTGGCGCAGGAGCCGCGCAGCCTGGGCCTCTTCAGCCGGCGGGTGTTGAAACTGTCCGGCGCGTCGCATCTCGCACTGGTGGTCGATCAGTTCGAGGAGTTGTTCACGTTGTGCCGGTCTGATGACGAACGATCCATGTTCATCGATAACCTGCTCACCGCGGCGAGCGAGACGGACGGCCGCGTGGTCGTCGTCATCACCCTGCGCGCGGACTTTTATTCCTATTGTGCGGACTACCCACAACTACGGGAGGCGTTGGCCGGGCAGCAAGAATACATCGGCGCGATGGATGCGACGGAGCTGCGCCGTGCCATCGAGGAGCCTGCTCGCCGCGGGCGGTGGGACCTTGAGCCCGGCCTGGTCGATCTGCTGCTGCGCGATGCAGGCCAAGAGCCGGGTGCGCTTCCGTTGCTGTCACATGCCTTGTGGGAGACGTGGCAGCGCCGGCGGGGACGCACACTCACACTGAGCGGATACACCTCATCGGGCGGTGTGCGTGGGGCCATCGCCGAGACCGCGGAGTCCGTGTTTGCGGATCAGTTCACGGCCGAACAGCGAAAGATCGCGCGTCGGATCTTCCTGCGCCTGACTGAGCTGGGCGATGAGACCGCGACGGGCGACACGCGGCGCCGCGCCACGTTTGACGAATTGATCGCGAAACCGGATGAAGCGGCCGTCACGCAGTCTGTGTTGACGATTCTGGCCGACGCCCGTCTGATCACCACCAGCGAGCACTCTGCCGAGGTGGCGCACGAGGCGCTCATCCGTGAATGGCCGACGTTGCGCGGCTGGCTCACGGAGAATCGGGAAAGCCTGCGCCTGCACCGGAACCTCGCCGACGCGGCGCTCGAATGGCTGAAGGCGGGCCGCGAGCCGGACTTGTTGTACCGCGGTGCGCGGCTCTTCCAGGCACGTGAATGGGCCGCGGCCTACGATGAAGAGCTGAACGCTCAGGAGCGCGAGTTCCTGGCTGCATCCAGTAGTCTCAGCGAACGCGAGGTTGCGGAGCGCGAGGAGCAGCGCCAGCGTGAGCTCGTCGCCGCGCAGAAGCTGGCCGATGCCGAAAGGCAACGAGCTGAGGAGCAGTCCTGTTATGCTGCACAGCTTCGCAAGCGGGCCGTCTTTCTGGCCGGGGCATTCACCGTGGCGCTGGCGATGGCATTTGTGACGCTCTATTTCGGTTCGCAGGCGCGGCAGGCCGCGGCCGCGGCGCAAAACGAGCGCCGCATCGGTTTCTCGCGGGAACTGGCCGCGGAGGCGATCAACAACCTGGCCGTAGACCCCGAGCTGAGCATTTTGCTCGCGATGCAAGCGGTGTCGGTGACCTATGCTCAGGACCGGACCGAGACGGCCGAGGCAGAAGACGCCCTGCGCCGCGGCCTGTTGGCATCGCGCGCGCGGCTGACCCTGTCGCCTTCTGGCTCCAAGGGCCGGGCCTGGGCCGTGGCCTTCAGTCCCGCGCCTCCTGGCGGCGGCACAGACGGCGAGCTCCTGGCCGCCGCCAGCGATGACGGAACCGCGCATATCTGGTCCGCCGCGACGGGCCACGAGCTGCTGGTCCTGCCCACCAACGCCACGCGCGGGCACCAGGGCATCGCCTTTAGCCCGGCGCCGCCGGGCGGCGGCACAGGCGGGACGCGCCTGCTCACAGCCGGCGAAATGGGCCTGGCCAAGGTGTGGGATGCGGAGACGGGTGCGGCACTGCTGAACCTGATCGGCCACACGAACTGGGTTACGGGCGTTGCCTTCAGCCCGGATGGGCGACGCCTCGCCACGGCCAGCGAGGATCGGACGGCAAGAATCTGGGACGCGGTGACAGGCCAGCCCCTGCTTGTCTTAACGGGCCACACAGCCGAGGTGTCCGATGTGGCGTTCAGCCCAGACGGGACGCGCGTGGCCACAGCCGGGGCGGACGGGATTGCGATCGTGTGGGATGCGGCGAGCGGCGAGCGGCTGCTCACCCTCTCCGGCCACACCAACGGCGTCGTCGCCATCGCGTTCAGCCCCGCGCGGCCTGGCGGCGGCACAGACGGCGCGCGCCTGGCCACGGCCGGTGACGACGGGACGGCCAGGCTGTGGGACGCGACAGGCCGGCTGCTCCTGACCCTGCGCGGTCACACGGATGCGGTCTCGGATGTGGCCTTCAGCCCGGATGGACGGCGGTTGGCGACGGCCGGTGTCGACGGCAGGGTGAAGCTCTGGGACGCCGCAACCGGGCAGGAGTTGCTGACCCTCTCCGGCCCGTCGGGCGCGGTCTCTGGCCTGGCCTTCAGCCCGGATTGCCCGACGCCTGCTGGGGATGCTGCGCAAGACCAACTGGGCGCCTCGTCACCTGCGGAGTTGTGCGGGACCCACCTGGCCACGGCGCACCTGGATGGGACGGCCAAGATTTGGAACACCTCCTTTGCTCGCGAATTGCTCACGGTGGCCGCGCCCTCCGCCTCCGCGGTAGCGGTCAGCCCAGGCGGCGCTCGCCTGGCCACCGGCCTGCCGGATGGAACGGTGCAGGTGCGGGATGTCGCAAGCCCACCTGGCGCCGGTGAGGTCGCCGGCAGGCTGCTTATGGCATGGCACGCGCATGACGGAAGGATCACAGCCCTGGCCTTCAGCCCGGACGGGGAGCAGCTCGCGACAGCGGGAGAAGACAAGGCGGTGATCCTGTGGGACCCGGCCACCGGGGCGAAGCTCCGCGCACTGGCTGGCCAGGCCGGCCAGGTCCTCGCGGTCGTCTTCAGCCCAGGCGGCGAGCGCTTGGCCACCATTGGCAGGGATCAAGCCGTCAGGGTGTGGGATGTTGCCTCCGGTCGGCTGTTGCAGACGCTGCCCCTCTCCACCTGGGGCTCTGCTGTCGCCTTCAACCAGGACGCAACGCGTGTCGCGGCGGGCTTGAACGATGGGACGGCGAAGGTCTGGGATGTAGCGGCGGGCGACGAAGTCCTGGTGGCGCGCGGTCACGCGGGTGGGGTCTGGGGCGTCGCCTTCAGCCCGGCGCCACCGCCGTCAGGCGGCGCCGGTACAGGTGGCGGCGCCGCTGGCGAGCTCCTGGCCACCGCCGGCAACGATGGGACAGCCAAGGTGTGGGATGCCGCGCCCCCTGGAGATGGCGCCCACACTGCCAGGGAGCTACTCACGTTGGCCGGTCACAACGGCCCGGTCAACGGCATCGCGTTCAGCCCGGCGCCACCAGGCGGCGGCACAGGTGGACTGCTCCTGGCCACTGCGGGCCAGGATGGAACGGCGAAGCTCTGGGATGCCCGCACCGGCCGGGAGGTGCTTACCCTGTACGGCCAGGCCGATGCGGTAGCTGCCGTCGGCTTTGCCTCAGGCTGCGAGGAGGCCGGGTGCCGGCCACAACTGTTCACGACGAGCGTCAACGGGATCGTGCGCGCCTATCTGCTGCAGATCGAAGACCTGATGGACCTGGCTGCCGCGCGCCTGACGCGCTCCCTGACGCCTGCGGAGTGCCGGCAGTACCTGCACCTGATGCTCGAGCAGTGTGGTGACGAGGCTACGGCGGTGACCGCACCCGCGACCAGCGCGGCAGCAGCGCCGGTTTCCGTGCTGCCCACTCAGGCGGGGCCCGCCCGCGATAGCATTCAGGGCTTCAAGGTTTGCGAAGTAACCGACTCGAGCGGCGTGAACGACGGCTTCTACAACCAGGGCGCCTTCCGGGGCATGCAGGATGCCGCGGCCAGGTTGGGATTGTCGTACGCGGTTCTCGAATCACAGCAGCCGGCGGACTATGAGATCAACATCGCTAAGGCGGTCGAGTCCGGTTGCCATCTCATTGTGGCGCCGATCGGGAGCTATTTCGGGGAAATCATCAAGGCTGCGGCTGCCGGCAATCCCGATCGCAAGTTTCTGACCGTGGAGTGGGCCGAGGTCGTGCCGCAGGATAATGTCTGGGTGCAAACGTACGCGGTCGACCAGGCAGGCTTCCTCGCCGGCTATCTCGCGGCCGCGGTTACGAAGACCGGTAAGGTGGGGACATTTGGCGGCGTTGATTTTCCCCCGGTGACCGACTTCCTGGACGGGTTCAGCCTGGGCGTGGCCCACTACAACGAACAGCACCGGGCGCAGGTCCAGGTGCTCGGGTGGGACGTCCAAAGGCGCGACGGCCTGTTCGCCGACAGCTTTACGGACACGCGCCTGGGCCGCCAGATCGGCGTCCGGTTGATGGATGAGGGTGCGGACATTCTCCTGCCGGTGGCGGGGTCTGTCGGCATGGGGACTGCGGCGGCGATCAAGGAGCGCGGGAACGCCTATCTCATCGGCGTGGATACCGATTGGGCGCTGACTGCTGCTGAGTACGCGGACATCGTGCTGACCAGCATCGAGAAACGCGTGGATGTGAGCGTGGCGTCTGCGGTCGAGGATCTGGCGGCCGGCACGTTCACTGGAGGCCCGCACCTCGGCACGCTGGAGAACGGCGGCGTCAGCATCGCGCCCTTCCACGGCCTGGATGGCCTGGTCACACTGGAGATCAAGGCCGAGCTGGCGCAGGTCAAGGCCGGCATCATCGCGGGTGAGATCAAGACGAAGCCATAAGATGGACGCGCGGACGGGATTCGTGACCGCCCACTATAGTCACGCACCGCTTGGGTTGCGGCGGTGCGTGAAATCGCCGACGGGTGCATTCACGGGACGTTCCGCGCGATGAAGGGCAGATATTGTGACTGCGTGGCTTGTGTGAAGTAGCGCCCTCGATTGTCAGCGACCGCCACATTCCCAGCGCCGTCCACTGCTTGTATGAAGTAGGCCAGGCCAAATTGAGCGGGCAGTGAACCTTCCCATATCTTCGGATCCTGGCGCGGCGCTAGCTCGACGGCCTGCCATATGCCGTCACCAACCGTGTAGGTCGCCACGACCCGAACGACCCCGGAGAAGTCCGTTACATCCACCAGCACGGTTGTCGAAGCGTCGCCCTGCTGCTGATCGCGCACGGCCCAGATGCTGGGCGGGATGACATCGCCGGACGCGGAATAATAGACCATGTACGTCATTTCGTTGAACAGCCGCTCTACCCCCTGCGTCGCGCCGATCGCCTGGTATTGTGCAGGGATCAAGATCAATCGCTGGAGCAGGCCTTCGGGCGCGCGCACCGTATTGATCACGCCCCAGGATGACGGTGTCCAGACCCTTGTGTCGAAGCCGGGATCGATCGCGGCGCCAACGCTGCGCGTGTCGTCGCTGGTCGGCTGCGTAAGCACAGGGGAGAACATGGCGTGGGTCTCGTAGCGCCCCCCCTCGAACAGTGTCCCGCGCGCCACCGTGCCCGCCAATGTGACACTGATCCCGGTGCGCGGCTGGATCGGCTGGCCCGGCGCCACCTGCGTTTCACCGCCGATGCTGTAGTAAGTCCGCGTTGTGTCGCCTGAAGATACCGTGTTGGGCGCATCATAGTTCGGCGCCACCAGCACCCGGCGGCAGATCAGACCCTCAGGGCAATTCTCGGCCTCGCTCGGTTGTCCGGCGGCGATATCGCCGCGACCGTGTCGCGCGATCGTGTCGGTCGTCGCGGCAGCCGCCGCGCCCGGCATCTGCACGCGATACATAGGCAGTCCATACAGGGTGGCTACGGCCAACACCTTTTCGTCGTAGGGTGTCAGCGAATGGACGCCGACCGAGTTGAAGTATTCGATCTCAGCCCCGCGTAACGCCTGGCCCACTGCGCCATCCGCCCGCAGGTGCTGGGCAAAGAGCGTCATCAATCGTTCCGAGTAACCGATGGCATTGGCGTCCCCGTAGCCATATCCCGTGTTGGCGAGGTATGTGACGCCCTTCCCCACGAGCGCCTGTGCGAAATCGAGCTGGTGGGCAGTGGCCTGCTCGTCGGGCACGGGGAGGCCGGAGTGGCAGCCCACGGAGAAGACCACGGTGCCAGAGAGTTGGCTGCTTGCGCGCACCTGCTCGGGATCCAGATCCCCCCCGGCGCCCTCGGCCGGGAGGGCGTGCCAGTGCTCGAAATGCGCGTTGATCGAGCTCAGGTCGTGACGGTCATCCAGCCATTTGGCCTTTAGCGCGGCCGCCTGCCAGGAGTCGTTGATCAGGCTGGTGTCGGTGTCCAGGCCGGCGCTCTGCATCGCGTCCGCCACAGCACGGGCCTGATCCTTGAGAAAGTCGTAGCCGACGGCCAGCCCGGTCTGCGCGGCGAGAACCGGCTGCTGCAGGAAGACATCGATCGCCGCGGCGATCTCTTCCGGGGTCTCCACGAGCCGGCCGATGGCGTAGTCGGGCAGGGTCAGCTCTCGCCCGCGCCAGGAGAACGGGGAGAACCCGGCGTAGTAGGTATCACTCAGGAAGTAGCGCCCCCGTAAGCTGGCGCCCAGGGGAGAGTCGTCAGCCAGGAAAGCGTGGTAGTCCTCTTCGTTGGCCACCGGCACCTCGTCGGGGATGCGACGGAAAGGCACCACTTCATCATCCCCGGCGATCACCAGGTTCTCCAGATCGGGATAGGCGGGGCGGAGCGCTGACAGCAGGGCCTTGATCGCGGCCGCGACCAGGTTGGCGTGCGCCGGATCGGACCGGCTACCATCCCACAGCCCGTAGACGGCCCTGACTGGGCCGTATGTGTTCAGGTCGATTACCTCGCCGGCAACCTGGGGATGCCGCGCCAGCTCACCGAGTTTATCCAGAAGCGCTTGTGTCCGCGCAACGCCGTAGCGTGCCTTGAGCCGCGTCCCGTTGGTCAGGATCAGCGTCTTGACCCCCCCGTGCGCGGCGTCCGGCGCCGCGAAGACCGGCGGCTGAAACCCGGGGTCCAACACCGCCTGGCCTTGTGTCACAGTGATCGCCAGGGTGTAGGCGTGCTGGGGATCGTTGGCGCCGTTGTGGCCGGCCACCAGCAGGTGATACCAGCCGCTCTGGTCCCAGACGTCCGTGCCGACCGTCTCCGATTGGACGCCGGTGCGGCAACTGGCGCGCAGCAAGGCGCCGGTGTCTGCCGCCAGGCCCACGCCGGCCACCTGCCCCAGGTACGTCGGTGAGCAGCTCTCGCCGCTCCCCAACTCGCCGGGGATGCCCTGCAGGTTCCCGATCCCCTGGAGGTTGCCGATGCCTTGCAGGTTCCCGACGCCACCGGGCGAGGCCCCCGGGGCTTGCTCCAGTCCGCCAAACAAGAACGCATCGTAGTCCTGCGGCAGGGCGCTCAGTGTGGCGGTGATCGCCGCGTTGCGGGCACCCACCGGGATGCGGAACCACTGCGGATCTCGCTCGCCGGAGATGGTGAAGTGATGAACGCCGGGCACCAGAACGGGTGCGGTGAGCCAGGCGTCCTTCGCACCGGGGTCCGTGCGCCAGTTGAGCACGTTCACGTCGCCGCTGACCGCATCGCCCGCGCCGGCCGGGTTGCCCGGCGTATGTGGCCCCGTGGCGCTGCCCCACCAGGCGCCGGACGCGTCGATGGGACTGTCGCTGCCGTTTTCGATCGCGAACCCGCCGTTGCCCGCCAGCGAGTTGCCCACAAGTGTCAGGGCGCCGCCGCGCGCCAGGATGCCGTCCTCCCGGCTGGCGGCGATGGTGCTGGAGATGACGTTGAGCGTGCCTCCATCCTGCGTGATGCCGTTTGCCGCGAACTCGACGCTGGTGTAGCTCAGCGAACCGGTGCTGCCGGCTGAGAATGAGAGCCCTTTCCAATCACCCGGCAGGGGCGCTGCGAAGCGCCCGGCGCTGGTGAAACGGACCGGGCCTGTTTCACTCCCAATGGCCACCAGCACTCCGGCGATCTGGGCGCCCCGGCCGAAGTCGAACTGTACGTTCACGCCCGGCGCCAGCGTCCACGTCCGGCCGGCCGGTACGGAGATGTCGTCGCTGACAACGCGGTAGGTGTCCAGGTCGCCCTGGGGTGTCCACGTCTCGTCGCGCTCACCGACTGTTCCGCCGGTCACCTGAACGACGTTCTCGCCGTTGGCCGAGAAACGGTTGTCCACCAGGGGATTCCCCAGGGTCAGCCGAGCCGCCAGGCCGCCTTGATTAGAGATCGTGTTCTTTTGGAAGACGTTGCCGGTGCAATTCGACAGTAGCTCCAGCCCAACCGTGCGGTTGAACTCGATCAGGTTGCCGGCCGCGGCATCGGCCCCGCCAATCTGGTTGTTCGCGGCGTCATCCAGCCTGATGCCGGCGTTGTTCGGGACCGGCTTGGCGCCGGACGCGTCCGCCCCGATGCGATTGCCCGCGATCTGGTTGCCTGTTACGAGGAAATCCGATCCTTTGAGCACGATTCCTTCGCCTCGGTTGCCGCTAATCAGGTTGCCAGCCGTACCCGTGCCGACGATATTGTCGCTGGCGCCGCCGTGGAGCTTCACGCCCGCGAGGGCGTTCGGCACAGCATGGCTGCCCGTGACGTCGGTGCCGATATAGTTGCCCAGCACCTGGTTACCCGATGTGCCGGGCGATTCGAGGGCCAGGCCGTTGCTCCCGTTGCCGCTGATGACATTGCGTTCTGCTGGCGTTTGTCCGCCTATCACGTTGTCGGCACTGCCGAGGTGAATGAAGATCCCATCGTCGCCGTTTCCGAGAGCTGCCTGGCCCGCGGCATCGACGCCAATCCGGTTGCCCGCCACCACGTTGCCCGCCGCGCCTGGATTTTGGATCGAGATGCCGTTGCCCTGATTGCCGCTGATCAGATTGGCCGCGCCGTAGCCCGTTCCGCCGATCATGTTCTGGCCCGCGCTGCCGAGGTGGATGCCATCCCCGCCGTTTGGCAACATGTCCGTGCCCGTGGCATTGGCCCCGATGATGTTGCCCGCGACCCGGTTGTGTTCCGCGCCGGTTTCCTGGATCCAGACGCCGCTCTGGATGTTACCGCTGATAAGATTGCCCGCGCCAGCCTCGCCGATCACGTTGTGGTCCGCATCGGAGACCAGGATTCCATGTCCCTGGTTGCCGAGCGAGGCGCGGCCCGTCGCATCGGCGCCGATGATGTTGTCCAGGACGCGATTGGCGGACGTGCCACTGATTTGGATGCGGACGCCGTCCTGCCGGTTGCCGCTGATCAGGTTGCCTTCCACCACGTTCTCATTAGCGCCGTCGCTGATAATCACGCCGTTTTGTCCGTTTGCCATGGCGCGCAGGCCTGCCAGGTCGGCGCCGATGATGTTGCCCAGCACGCGGTTAGCCGAGGTGCCGGTGTCTTGGATGAGGACTCCATCCTCCCGGTTGGCGCTGATGAGGTTGCCCTGTCCCAGGGGCGCCGCGCCGATAGTTCGCGATCCACCGATGACGGCATTTCGCGCGCCGTCGGTCAACGCGATGCCATAACGCGGGAAGTTCAGGACTTGCAGCCCGCGAACTGTCACGCCCTCGGCGCCCTTGATGCTGAGGCCGGAGCTGTACTGCGCCCCGCTCCCCTCCAGGATCACGCCGGCGTTGCTGGCGTCGACTGTCAGTGACCCGGCCGTGATCACGGGAAGCCCGCTCTGCAAGGAGATCGTCATGGGAGCTGAAGGAGGGAACACCGCGGGGTCGAACGTGATGACGTCGCCTGCCTGCGCATCGGTGAGCGCCGCGCGCAGCGTGCCCAACCCGCCGTCAGCCGGGCTGGTGACGACGACGCTGCGCGCGGCCGGCGCCAGGACCTGGCCCACGATAGACTGGGGCGGCGCAAAGCCTAGCGCCAGGAGGACGACGAAGACGATGCGCAGGCAGGGGAGCCCTGCGTATCCGCTTTTCGTTCGTGAACGCTGCGCCACGGTGGTGGTTCTCCTGGCAGCCATAGGTCCCTCCCAAAGCGTGCATCTACCTCAGCACTATCGGCAGGTAGATCTGTCTCAGGTGCGTGTCGAGGCCGAACGAGAACTCGGACGTGGTTCCCTGCGGATCCGTGGCCGTGGCGTGCAAGAACGGCAGCGGCGGCGGGCTGCTCAGCGTCACCGTGAACGTGTTGGTCGCGTTCGCGGTGGCAGCCGCCAGGTAGACCGTACCCGCCGGCTGCGCGTCGAGGTTGGCGAAAACCTCCACCCGACAGCCCGCGCACGCGGCTCCGGTCAGCGTGCTGCTCTCGATCGTGTACTGGCCGAGGACTGGGGCGTTCACCGGCCCAATCGGTTGCGGTGTGTCCACGAAGTCAATCGGGAGCCCGGCGTTGTGGTGGATCGCGTTACGAGTGATCGTGTTGCGCAGGGTCTTCTCACCGCTGATGATCACGCCGGCCAGGTCGTTGAAGAGGATCGAGTTGTACGGCCCGAGGATGTTGCCCTGGCTCTCCCCGGTGAGTACGATGCCGCCATTCAGGTTACCCAGATCGCCCGTGCCCGCTGCGCGGGCGCCGATGATATTGCCGGCCACCCGGTTGAGGGTTGTCCCGGTGTTCTGAATCCATACGCCAGCCCCGCTGTTGCCACTGATCAGGTTGCCCTCGCCCGCCGCCTCCCCGCCCACAACGTTGCCGCTGGCGGCAAAACAGATCGCCACCCCATCCGCCGCATTGGGTATGGCGTGAGCACCGCTAACATCCGTGCCGATGTAGTTGCCAAGCACGTTGTTCCCGGTCGTCCCCAGGTTTTTGATGTAAACGCCGGCCATCTCGTTCCCGCTGATGATGTTGCGCATACCGGCCTCTGCACCGCCTACCACGTTGTCAAATGCGCCGAAACCGATATGGACGCCGGCCTGCCCGTTACCGAGCGCTTTCGCGCCGGTTACGTCGGCGCCGATAGTGTTGCCCAGCACGCGGTTGCCGGTGACATCCTGGTTGATATTGACGCCCATCTCGGCGTTTCCGCTGATGAGGTTGCCATCCCCCGGCGTCTCCCCGCCGACCAGGTTGTCGCTGGCGCCCTGGGAAATGATCACCCCATCCTTCGCGTTGGCGAGCGCGGCCGTGCCGTTCACGTCTGTGCCGATGTAGTTGCCCTGCACCCGGTTGCCGGTCGTCCCCGGGTCTTGTAGCTGTACCCCATACAGACCGTTGCCGCTGATGACATTGCGCGCGCCTGCCGTGTTTCCACCGACCACGTTGCTGGTGGACCCATACATGATCAGAACACCGTTCAGTCCGTTGCCGAGCGATTGTGCGCCCGTGACATCGGCGCCGATGGTGTTGCCCTTAACTTCGTTGGCCGTGGTCCCGGCGCCCTGCATGAAAACCCCGTGCTTAGCATTGCCGCTGATAATGTTAGCCGCAGCAGGCGTTTCTCCGCCCACCACGTTTCCGC
This sequence comes from uncultured Chloroflexia bacterium, assembly GCA_963774265.1. Lineage (GTDB taxonomy): Bacteria > Chloroflexota > Anaerolineae > CG2-30-64-16 > CG2-30-64-16 > JALOOB01. The sequence continues at coordinate 372,228 of CAVZDU010000005.1, forward strand.
TGGGACCGTCGATAAGGGCAACGCCATCACCCTGGTTGCCGGGCGCGGTTGTGCCGTTCGCGTCTGTGCCGACGTAATTGCCCAGCACCTGGTTGCCGGTCGTCCCTGGATCCTGCAGCCACACGCCGCCGTTGATCAAGTTGCGCGTGCCAGGAGCTTCCCCACCGACCACGTTGTTGCTGGCCGTGAAGCCGATGAACACGCCTGTCTCGCCGTTGGTCAGGGAATGCGTGCCCGTTGCGTCCAGGCCGATAGTGTTGCCGACGATCCGGTTGTGATCGGTGCCGGCTTGCTGGAGAGACACCCCGTGCCCGCCGTTGCCACTGATAACGTTGGCCGCACCCGGCGTCTCTCCGCCGATGATGGTGTCGTGCGCGCCGAGGGCCAGCACGATGCCCACGTCCCCATTGCCTAAGCTGCCCGTGCCCGTACCATCGGTGCCAATGTAGTTGCCCAATATCCGGTTGCCGGCTGTGTCTGCGTCCTGGAGGTAGATGCCGGCCTCATCAGTCTCATCGTTCCCATCGCTATTTCCGCTGATCAAATTGCGTGCACCCGGTGTATCGCCGCCCACCACATTGTTGCTGGCGCCGGCCATGATGACGATGCCGTCTCCGGAGTTTGCCACGGCCTTCGTGCCTGTCGCGTCCGCGCCGACGGTGTTGCCCAGAATCCGATTGTCGTCGGAACCCAAACCCTGTATGGTGATGCCCCGGTCGCCGTTGCCGCTGATGACGTTGCCCGCGCCCGCTGCGTTCCCACCGATGGAGTTGCCGCCCGCGCCACCGAGGATAGTGATGCCGTCGTTGCCGTTGCTTAGCGCACTGATACCAGTCACATCAACGCCGATCAGGTTACCCAACACCTGGTTTCCCGTGGTCCCCGCGTTTTGGATCCACACGCCGGAACCTCCGTTGCCGCTGATCAGGTTGCCCGCGCCCGCGGACGTCCCGCCGATGGTATTGCCGTGAGCGCCAAAACCAATCAGGAGGCCAGCCTCTTCGTTGCCTAGGGCGACGATCCCTGAGGCGGCCGTGCCGATGAAGTTGCCCGTCACCCGGTTGCCCGTCGTATCTGCGTCCTTGATGAGCACACCGGACAGGCCGTTGCCGCTGATTACATTCCGCAACGCGACCGTTGCGCCGCCCACCACGTTATCGTGCGCGCCGAAGCCGATAAGGACGCCCAGTTGGCCATTGCCCAGATCGGCCGCACCGTTCACTTCCGTGCCGATGATGTTCCCCACGACCCGGTTGCCCGAGCAGTCCTCGTTGAGGTTGACGCCGATCCGGCCGTTGCCGCTGATCAGGTTGCCCGTGCCCGGCTCCTCCCCGCCCACCAGGTTGTCATCGGCCGCCAGCAGGACCACCCCATCGACGCTGTTTGGGATGGCGCTTGTGCCGTTCAGGTCTGTCCCGATAAAGTTGCCCTGGATGCGATTGTTGATGACGCCCGGCCCCTCCAGCCAGACGCCCGTATCCCCGTTCCCGCTCACCAGGTTGCCCTGACCCAGGGGCCCCGTGCCGATCCCTCGATCGCCGCCGATGACGCAATCGTGCGCGCCGTCGAGCAGCTCGATGCCGTCGCTGGGGAAACCTTCAATCTGTAGCCCGCGAATGGTCACGCTGCCGGCTCCCGACACGACCAGGCCCGCGCCCGCGGACAGGCCGCTTCCGTCCAGCACCGCGCCGGCATTGCTGCCATCGATGGTCAGGCCGTTTACGGTGATGGCGGGCAGGACCGACGCCAGCTTGATCGCGGCGGGGCTTGCCGGCGGAAAGACGCCGGCGTCGAAGAGGATGGTCCCGTTCACGGCCGCCTGCAAGAGGCACGCGCGGAGGCTGCCCGAACCGCTGTCAGCCCGGGTCGTGACCGTGCAGGTGGCGAGCGTGCCGATGATGGCCTGGCGGTCGCTAAGGCCGGCCAACCGCGCTTTCGACTCCGCGCGGCCGTGTTCGGGCAGCACGGCTCCGGCGGTGTCAGCGATCGCAGCAGCCTTCGGAGACCGAAGCTCCGCCTTCACCCGACGGCGTCCGGCAGGGGCATACGGTGCAAGCGCCTTCGGCTCGTCGTAGAGGGCGCCGCCGGCCAGGTGCGCGTCCAGGTGCGCGGCACTTTCCCCGTCCAGGTGCCCGGCACCTTCAAGGTGCCGGGCACCTCCTCCTCCTGCAAGAGCGGCGCAGATGACTATGAAAATGATCCGTCTGAACATGGTCTTTCCTCTTCTGAATACCCGGCACCTCCTGGCACTAAGTGCCGGGCGCCACCGGGCAGATGATCAGAGCGATCGGCGGAGGTCGCGCGCCAGCTCGGCGTCGAGGCGCGCGCCCAACTCGTCGAAGATGGCGAGGGCGCGCTCGCAAGTCGACCGGGCTTGTACGCGTGTCGCCCCGTCGGCCCCTGCTCCCTGCAACCGGGCGAGCACAACCAACGTCAAGGCCATTTCGTACGGGTTGCGCTGCGCTTCGAGGATGGCCAGGCTCTCGCGTAAGGAGGTTTCTGCCTCGACACGCCGTTCCAACGCAAAGTAGACTTGGCCCAGGATGCACCGCGCCTGACCCAGCTCGATGCGACGCTCCAGTCGGGTCGCCCAATCCACGGCCTGCTGCGCCAGCATCAGCGCTTCGTCCGGACGCCCGCCCAATAGCTGAAGCTCAGCCTGGTAGCGCAATATCTCCGGCAGGTACACGTCAGTCCCGATGCGCTGAAAAGTGGCCAGGCCTTGCTCCAGGTGCTCCGCGGCCTGCGCGACCGCACCCTGCTTCAGGTAGGATGCGCCCAGGTTCATGAACGCCATGCCGGTGGCCTCCTGGAAGCCGAACTCCTCGCCGATCTGCCGAGCCCGTTCGTAGACCGCGATCGCCCGTTCCAGATCGCCCTGCCGGCGGTAGATCTCGCCCAGGTTGATGGCCGCGGCGGCCTGTCGCCATGTTTCACCGGTCCGCTCGGCCAGCTCGGCGCTGCGCTCGAAACAACGCAACGCCTCGGGCCACCGGCTCAGGTCCTGGTACACGCAGCCGAGGTTGCTGGTGGCGCGTTCGAGTCCGGCGCTGTCGCCGGCTGCCTCGTAAAGGGCGATGCTGCGCTCGTGCGCCTCGATGGCCGGCCCGCTCTCGCCCATGTTGCGGTGGATGAGGCCTTGAAGGTTGTACGCCTGGGCGAGATCCTGCGGGCTATCGGCCTGCGCCAGGATGGCGATTCCCTGTTCGCAGGACGCCAGCGATTGGGCCAGCTCGCCGCGGCGAAAACGCAGCAATCCATTCCACACGTGCAGCCGGCCCGCCTCCAGGCACGCCTGCCCGTCTACGACGGACAACCCTTTTTCCAGCGCAGCCTGGGCTGCGACGAGATCGCCCCGGTCGTGCAACGCCATCGCCAGCCTGCGGTACAGATCGGCCTGCCGCGGCGCGGCGAAGATCGCTGAGCCTGCCACCAACTCCAGCGCAAGCGTATAGCCGGCGATCGCCTCATCCAGGCGGCCGATCGCGGCTTGGACGCCGGCCTGCCCCTCGCTGGCCTCGACGCGCCAACGGAGGAGCTGATCCAACGTGGCGCCGCGCTCCTGTTCGGCCTCATCGGGCGGCAGGGTCGCGAAGTTCCTGGCTTTTGCCAGCGCCCGGTCGAACCAGTTCAGCGCGATGGTATTGGCCCACGTATCGGCGGCGCGTCGGGCAGCCCACAGGCAATAGCGAAGGGCTGAACAGCGGTCGTCGCTGCGGTCGAAATGATGCGCCAACAGCTCGAGAGCCTCGACCTCGCGGCCCGCGTAAACCCGCTCCAACGCCCGTCCCAGGCATAGATGTGTGCGCGGCTGTGCGTCGGCGGTGAGTGCATCGTAGGCAACTTCGCGAAGCAGGGCGTGCGTGAAGCGGTAGCTCGGTTCGCCCCAGCGATGGTAGAGAAACTCGCGGGCTTCCAATTGCAGCAGACCCTCATCCAGCGCGGCATCGCCGCCGGTCTCGGCCAGTGCTGCGGCCAACACCTCGACGTCCACCTGATCGCCGGCGACCGCAGCCATCGACAACACACGCCGCGCGGCTTCCGGCAACGCGTCCATGCGAGTCAAGATGAGGCGTTGCACCGTGCTCGGCAGGAGAGCCGGCGACGCGGCCTCGGCCGAGGCCGAGGTTGCGGATTCTCGCACCGCCAGCGTCAGCTCACGGAGGAAGAACGGGTTCCCCCCCGCCCGATCGAGGATCGCCCGAGACAGGGCGGGGGGAACGACCTCAGGCGCGAACAACGCAGCCAGCAGGCTAGCGCTCTCAGCTTCCCCAAGGCTGGCCAGCCGCAGCCAGCGATGATTCTGCCGGTTCCACCAGGGCGGCTGCCAGGAGGTCTCGGAACGGAAAAGCGCGATGAGCAGCACGGGCAGCCGCTCAAAGCCGCCGGCAAACTGGTCGAGCACGTCGAGGCTGGCATCGTCGGCCCAATGCAAATCGTCCAGAATGACGATCAGCGGCTGATGGACGGCGCGCCGTGCCAGCAGCCTGCCGAGCAGGCGCACGATCCGGCGCTGGAGGGCCCTGGGCTCAACCTGGGCCTGCGGGAGATCGATCGGTGAAGTCACGGCGAGAATTTCTGCCAGGACGGCTACGTCTTCCGAATGGGCCAACCCCGCTGCATCCACCCCCAGCGCGCGGCCGAGCGCCGCGGCCAAATGACTGCGCGCCTCCGCGCCGGCAAGGGATGGCGCAAGGTCCAACAGGCCGCGAAATAGATCCGCCACCAGTTCGTATGGGCCAGGACGATAGGATGATCGGCAGGCTGCGGCCAACCAGCGGATCTCCCTGGTGGAGCCGGAGGTCCCTTGTTCCGCAGGGCCGGTTCCCGGTGGGTCAACTCCCTGGCGAAATTCCTGCAGCAGTCGCGACTTGCCCGACCCCGCCTCACCTGCGATGCTGACGATCTGTCCCCGGCCCTGGCGGCATACATGCCAGGCTTCCTGGAGCGTAGCCAACTCGCGCTGTCGCCCGATGAGCGGCGCCTGGTGTCCGGGCGCCTGCCAGCGGAACGGATCACCGGCGGTCGGCCCCAACACCTGGTAAGCCGCGAAAGCGGGATCAGCTTCCAGCCGCACATCCGGCCGGGCGGCCAGCTCGAAGAGAGAACCGGTCAGGCGCCGCACTGGTTCGGCGGCCAGGATGGCGCCGTCGCCAGCCTGCCGGGCCAGCCACACGGCCTGGTTCACCGCCTCGCCCAGCAGTGTCACGAGATGCGACCTCCAACCGTCCTGTGGAGGCCCCCCGCCGCGGTCCTCGGCTGCGAGAAGGTCGCCGCTGCTCAGGCCCACGGCAACGCCCGGGCCGCGGCCGGCGCTGGGGCCCTGCGTCCCACGGGGACGGCTCTCATTCACTGCGATCATCTCCAGCGCCGCGCGCACGGCCCGTTCTGCGTCGTTCTCGCGCGTCCCAGACAGGCCAAAGACGCCAATGAGGAGATCGTGGCCGAAATCCAGCGGCCGGCCGCCGTAGCGGAGGATCAGCCCGGCCAGCGCCTCGACCTGCTCCGCCAGCTCGCCCACGAGCGGCGCGCCGGCACTCCCCAGGTGCCCCCCCAGGTGCCCGGCACTTCGAAAGTGCCGGGCACCTTCTGCACCTTTTTTCTCGCGATCCGGCTCCCCCCACAGCGCCTGGACGCCCAGCAGGCGAGCGGCCAACACGGATGCAGGCCGGCGTTCGACCCGTGGCGGGGCCAGCAGTGGCGCGTCGGGGTCGCCGTAGAGGGCAAAGGAGGCCCACAGCGGATCCGCGGGGTTAGCCGTGCGCGCCGCCCTGCCGCGCCTGACGCATTGCTTCCCCCGCCGGCATCCCGCGCAGCGCCGCCTGGTAGAAGGAGAGGACGAACACGGGCGCGTTGGGGTCGGCCACCGGCCAGAGGGTGCCGATGACCGCCTGCCGCGCCGCCCTGGACAAAGGCGGAGGCCAGACCGGCGGCGTTCTGGCCAAGGTAGGCCAGGCCTGCGGGGTCGTCCACGCTTGCGGCGTCGACCTGCTGGCGCGCGGTTTCGCACCCGTTGAGGAAAACGAACGGCCGTCCGCCAAGGTTCTTCTCGATCTCGGCGCCTGTCAGCACCTCGTTCGGCGCCAGGATCAGCCCGCCGCCTTCGGGTGTGGCAGGGTCGAAAAAAGCGTGGCCGGAGTAGTGGACCAGGTCGTATGCGCCGCTGGCGAGCTCGCCCAGCACCGCCGAACGGGTCGCGCGGCGGCGCATCAGGATGCGCGGCGGGGCTGTGCCCGGCGTGGCCTGGAGCAAGCGCACCAGCTCCTCGACTTCCCGATCTGCATGGGGCAGATCACCGGTGGGGTTGCCGATGATCAGCGCGGTGAACTGCCGGCGAGGGGGCAGGGGGTTTTGCCGCGGCGGGTGCGCCAATAGGAACCGCCGGGCAACTGCAACCTTGAGGGCCAGGTAGTCCTCGCCATCGTGCGCCAGCTCCCACGATAGCTCCCCAGCGCTGGCGTCGATCAACAGCGACGCCCCGGGGGGGAGCTCGGCGAGGGCTTGCATGACGGCCGGGGGCAGCCGGTTGTAGATCAGGCGCGCGATGCGGAAGAGAGGATCGATCGCCGTAGAGTCGCTGGCAGAAGCGGCAGCGTGGGGGCGCAGGATGCGTTGGCCGAGCAAACGCGCCGCGCGGTCGAGCTCGGCCCGCTGCGCCCGATCGGCCTCCGGGGACCGCGGTTCCCGCGCCAGCAGGATGGCGGCACCGGGCCGTGAGCCGGCCGGCTGCCACATGAACTGGCACGAATCGCCCTCCTGCAGCAGCGATAAGACCGCGGGTGACGACACGGGAAACCCCTTTCGACCATCAGGCCGATGCAAATAATAGCGGAAACTCCCACGCCTTCTCGGCGTACTCGACGCGAATCAGGTACTCACCGATATCCAGGTCACGGAACAGAACCACGCCATCTGCGCCGGTGGAGGCGCCCTCCAGCAAGGTCCCATCGGCATCCCGCAACGTCACACGGGCCTGCGCGATGGGTTGGGGCGGATCGATCGTGCCGGCCGCCAGGGCGAGCACGCCCCTGTCCTCGAAGACCGGCCCGAGACTGACCTTGAGCATCAGATTGGCCTCGGGATGGGGCAGCGCGAGCAGTTCGAGAAAATCCCGTGCTTCCTCAGCGGGGGCACGCGGCCTTTTGTCCCGGTATACCGGGATGGGCGCCAACTGGACGGTCAAGGGCGCGGCCAGCACGCCGAATGAGGCGCCGGCGCGGTCGATCAACACCGGGATGGTGGCGGCCAGACGATGCAGGCCCTCGGCGGTTTGCTTCCAGAGGCCAGATTGCACGCCCGGCAGGAAGGACAGGTCCGGCCTCGGGTAGGAGGGTGGTTCCGCGCCACTCTCCCCATCAGCCAGTGAAAACAGGCCGATCAGCGACGTTTGCGCGGCGGCGCAGTGGGGACACGCCTCCAGGTGACGCCTGACGTGGACCCACTCAGGCCCGTCGGATTCGCCCAGGCTCTCTGCGGCCAGATAACCGGGCAGAACCCCCTGGCACTCCTCGCAGGTGAGGACGTCTTCGTCCGCTATCTCTGCCGCCAGCAGTCGCACCAGGTGACTTGCTCGCCCTCTGCACGCGGGGCACGCCCTGAAATGATCGTGCACCCCCACGATTTCGGAGCGGCGCGTCTCCGGAGCATTCAGAAATTCCTCGAACGCCTCGATCACCTCGCGGCAACCGGTCTTCGCCATGTCATTATTCCCCCTTGAATAGCATCGTCCGAACATGAAAGAGAGCCCGAGCCGCAAAACGTTACAGTTCTCAACGTCGAGAACCAGGAGGCTCGCTTGACAAGGCTGCGTTCAGCTGCCGCGTCAGCCCGGAGCCGGTCCACTCCCCTGTGGCGCAGGACGCGCACATGTCCGGACGTTATGCCAAGACGATGGCCGATATCTTCATCGCTCAACCCACCGAAGAACTTCCATAATACAACGGAGCGCTGCCGGGGATAAGGCAGCCGCTCGATTGCTTGCAGCAGCGCGGCCGTGCTCTCTGCGGACAGCAGGCGCTCGGCCAACGCACCCGCTTGACCATCGGCAAGCATTTCGGCCAGATCATCCAGCACGACATCGCTCCCTTTCCGGGCACGCTGCTCCTGCTGGAAAGCATGGCGCAGCTTGTTCAGCGCAAACGCCAGGAAAGTGCCGGGCTCGCGGCAGCGATCGAGCTGCACATAGACCAGGACCAGCGCGCGCTGGGCCGCGTCCTCCGCCAGCTCGGGCCAGCGGTTATAGGCCGCGCGGTATAGGACGCGGTGCAGGTCCCCGAAGGCGGCCTCGCGCTTTTGAGGGTCCCGGTTTTGGAGACATGCTTCGTACAGAAGGGCCGAGTAGTGGTGCTTGGCGAGCCGGTCGAAGGTGGCAGACGAAGCGTCGGGCCCGGCAGCACGCCAGACGCGGTCCACGAGCTCTTCTTCGCCGGCGCACGTCCAGGCGCCCCTGGCCATCAGCGTAATCACCGCCGACCGGCAGGCCGCGCGAGCATAATCTGAGGAGATGGGTTCCTCGGCTGTTATCTCATCCATGACGGCTGCGTCCACATGGGTTCTGGAGGCGCCTGGCTGCCCGGACGCCGGTGAATTCCATCGCGACTGGAGGCGACCGCATGATAGCGCACGCCGCGATTCTTGCCAAGTCGGTGGAGGCCGGGGCGAAAGGCTGTAACACGATCGGCCGCAGCTGCTCTTTTATCCATAGAAAATAGGGAGTTGTCTGCCTTTGCCGCTGGCCGCACCTGATCTATCATACCGTGCTGGCCGGGATGATCTCCACTTGCACCGATTCGCACAGACGCCGCCGCGAAGGCCGTTCGCCATGACAATGAAAGGGAAGCGCCATGCGGACCCAACCTGCTCGTATCCTGTGGATGGCACTTGTGCTGCTGGCCGTGGCAGCCTGCCAGGGAGCTGCGCCGCGAGAGCGAACAGAACCCGCGAGCACCGCGGCTGCGGCGGAGTCGACGCCCACTGCCGTGGCGCGGGCCGCGCCCACCGCCCCTTCGCCCGCATTCCCGGGTGTGCAGGCCTCGCCTGTCGGAGTGGAGCGAATGGGAGCGCTGCGGATTTTTCCCGGGACGGTGAAGACGGTCTTTGTGCTCGAGAACCATGCGCCGCGCGGCTATGCGCCGGTCACCTACCACCTCTCCCTCTACGATCTACAGGACCGGGCCGTCGCAGAACTTGACGGCGAGATTGGCTTCATCTTCCCGAACAGCCGGTCAGCCCACGAAGCGCGGCTCTTCTATGACCGCAGCATCTCGGTGGCCCGGGTGGATTTGCGCATCCGGCCGAACCTTGACGACCGGGGCGACAACCAGGGTGCAGCGGGGAGCGGCTCCATACCGATCGCGGCCGGGAGCGCGCAGTACTGGCCCAGCATAGACCACCGCCACGACAAGGTCACGGCCCTATTGAGCAATACCTCGGATCAGCCCATCGACTCGGCCGGCGCCACCGCGCTGCTGTACGACGTCGCAGGGCAGATCGTCGGCAGCGGCAGCAACAGCCTCGGCGTCCTGCCCACGGGCGGCCAGATGCAGGCGGAGATCGATGTGGACATCATGGGCGACGTGGACCGCGCGGAAGTCATTCCCTTCTTCTACCACCCGCCTGCCGGTCTGGGCGCTTCCGCGGCCCAGCCAGCGTCCCCGTCCGGCGCGCAGGAGACGCCGCCGCCCAGTGCCCAGGCCCCCGAGATCCTGGCGAGCTGGTTCATGCAGAACAGCTCGAATGCGAGTGTATTCGACTACGCGCTCCTTCTGGCGAATCCGAATCCATCCCTCGACCTGCACGACATCGAATACCAGGTGGTGGCCTACGACGACGCCGGTTTGGCCGTGGCATCCAGCACGGCCTGGCTCGACTGGCTGCCTGCCGGCGGCCGGCTGGGCATAATAAACACCCTCGTGGTCGACAACGACGAGATTCCGGCGAGAATCGAGGCAGCCATCGCCGCGCCCGGACGGCCGCAGGCTCCTGCCGGCGCACAAGTCGCGCCCCAAGCCGGGCCGGCGGTCCTCGCCAGCTATGGCGACTGGAATGCCGTCTCGGGCCGGGTCGGCAACGCCCTCGGCCAGCCGGTGGCCGGCGTGAGGGCTAATGCGTTGGTCTTCGACGACAGTGATCGACTCGTCGGCGCGGGAGAAGGCCACGATGATTATTTCATCCCGGCAGGCGGCCAGGCACCGGTGGCCGTGAAGATCGCCACGACGGGTGTGCCCGTCCGGGCCGAGCTCTACCCCTTCTACGCGCCGATGACGGGCGGTCCGCAGGCCGCTTCGGGCCTTCAGCCTCTCAACGTGGTCGCTGCCGGTTTTGCACAGCACCCGCAAAACCCCGGCAGGGTGACCGCGGCCATCGTGGTCGAAAACCCCAACCCTGGGCAGGCCATCTCCGGCGCCGCGTATCAGCTCGCGGCATACGACTCGGTCGGCGCACTCCTGTGCACGCTCGCCGGTGACAGAGATCCTCTTCCCGCCGTCTATCCCGGCGGCAGGACCGCCGTCGTGACCAGCTTCGAGGTGCCGGCGCAGGCCCAGGTCGCCAGGGTGGATGTAATGTGGGATCAGAGGGAGGCGAAACTGGCGCCGGGTCGGAATCCCCTGGCCGGCGACAAGGCGACTTATGTGGCCGAGACCTATCCGAAGGTCACCGGGCTGGTCCTGAACAGCAGCGAAAAAGAGATCACACGGGTCAACGTCTATGCCGTCCTCTACGACAGGGACGGCCGCATCATCGGCGGGGGCGGAGAACAGGTCGATCGTGTGCCCGCCAACGGCCAGATCCCGGTGGAGATGATGGTCGATTCGACCGGAGTCCCGGACCGCGTGGAGATCTATGCCGGCCCGGCAGAACTCGATTGAGACCGTGAGAGAGAGGCGAACATGACGGCGCAAACCAAGCTGTGCACGGTGATACTCCTCCTGGTCCTGGCGGCCCCGGCATTGGGCGGCTGCCGGTCGGCTCCTCCCGCAGCTACCAGCACGCCCACCGCCGAGACAGAGCGCGCCGTCTTACCTGCCGCGCCGGGCAGCGAGCCCGCGCCCCCGGTCGCGCAGCCTCCGGCCCTGACCGCGGCCCCCCCGGCATCGGAACAACCCCCTGCCCAGGAGGCCTATCCGGGCGTGGTGGCGTCAGGCAACGCACCGGTCCTGGGGGGCGCTGCCGAGCCGCTGGCAATCTCGCCGGTCGACGCCGAGGCCCAAGCCGTGCGCGTGGCGGAAGTGATCGAGGTGCTCAGCGTGTGGAAGGACAGCTGCGGGCAGCTGCTGGTGCTCGAAAATCCCAATCCCGATCTCGCCATCCAGAACATCCAATACCGGCTCACCGGCTACGACAGCGGCGGGGCCGTCCTGGAAACGGATGAATCCAGGATCGACGTGCTCTATCCCGGCGAGCGCCGCAAGATTTACCTGGGCATCCGCAGCCAGGAAGGCGCGCCGGCCGCCCGGCTGGAGTTCACGATCGTCGGGCAAGGCGAACCCGGGCGGACGAGCCTGGCCGCCGACAGCCTGAGCATCGAGCGCGTGCAGTACTGGCCTGAGGCGGGCGCCGTGACCGGCATTGCCACGAACCGCTCGGACTTCCTGATGAGGATGCCCGTGCTGACCGCTTTGCTCTACGATCAACAGGACCGGTTGATCGGCTTCGGCGAGATGCCGTCGCTCCACTTCGTGCCGCCCCGGGGACAGGCGGGCGTATCCGTGCGCGTCCCCTACAATCTCGAAGCTGCCCGCGTGGAGCTGCTGGCCGTGCCGAAGGGCAGCTGGCTCACCGGTCCCGTCCGAGACGATCGCCCGACGCTCCGGGTGGGCGAGCTGGTGATCGGCCGCGATGCCACCGGCGACGACCTGGCCAATGCGGTCTTTCGCGTGGCCAATCCCAATGCCGACCGCGGGACCGGCAGCCTGCCGTACCAGGTCACCGTGTATGACGCCCAGGACTTCGTGTTGGGCACCCAGACGGGCAACACCCCGATCGTGTTCCCGGGCGAGGAGGTGGCCGTGATCGTCTCCCGGTTCGCCATTCCTCCCGGGAGCTCGATCGCTCGCGGCGAGGTGCAGATCAGCCCGCTGACGCCGGAAACTGATCTGCTCGACTTCCGCGGCCTGGGGATCGAAGGAAATCCCTTCGGAGTCACCGGCGTTGCGTACGCGGTGCAGCGCTCGTCTCCGCACGTGACCTGCGTTCTCACGAACAGCTGGAAGAAGCCGATGACGCAGCCGGTGGTAGTCGTCGCAATCGCCTACGATGCCGGTGGGCGGATGGTCGGTTTTGGCGCTAATCCCGTGTATAACGTGCCGGCCAACGCGCAGGTCGACGTCGACATCTGGATGACGATGGCGGTTGATTACGATGGCGTTCCCGCGCGCATAGAGACCTGGGCCTACGTGAGTCATCTGTCTGACTTCAGCATTGGGCCATGAAGTGCTGCGTCAGGCTGCCCCGACGCGTGCCATCCTTGACGCGTCTCGTTGGGGCAGCTGCCGCTGTGCAATCATCAAACACTGCGAGGCCGTAACGCGACGCTCTCCTCGCGCTCTTTAGATTACAGAAGGGCGTTGATCAGCCCTGCACCAACCGTGATGTTCACCAGCGAGGAGGTGCCCCATGTCGCAGAAGATCGATGCTTTGAAGGCCGCAGGCGACGTCGCCGGCTTGAGCAGGCTCCTGGACAGCCGGAAGACCGAAGAAATGGGCGAGGCAGCCGAGGCGTTGGTGAGCCTGGGCGCCGCTGCCGTGCCGGCGCTGCTTTCCGCAGCAAAATCCCCAAAGTCCTCCGTCCGCATGGCGGCGGCGCTGGCGCTGGACTCGATCGCCCCACAAATGTATGCCGGCGCTCTCGACGAAGTAATCGCGGCCTTAGTAGGGCTGCTGGGGGATCGTGATGCGATCGTCGGCGTCGTGGCGAGCGACTCGCTTGCCAAGCTGGGGCCAGCAGCGCTGTCCCAGCTGACGGCTGTCCTGCAGGGATCCGGCAGCTCCGCGGAGCGAGCCGGGGCGGCGGAGGTGCTGGGCAAGATCGGAGACCCGGCTGCCGTCGCTGCCCTCCGGGCGGCTGCGGCTGAGGGGAGTCCGCTGGTGCGCCGTGCCTGCGAAGAAGCGCTGGTCAGGCTTGCAGAGCCAGGCCCGGCCGAGAATGCTGATGGCCTGGTCGCCGCACCTGCCGCACCCGGCGCCCCGACAGGCACGAACGACGACCTGGCCGCCGGACCGGAGGCCGAGGGTTCCCTGCCGTCCGCGTCAGCCGGTGGACCTGGACCCGTGCAAAACCTCTCGATTATCGTCGCCCACGGCAAAGTCGAGCGCGACGGCGAGCGGTGGGTCTTCCGAACCGGCGGCTTCTCCGAACGCACCATCTCCATGACTCCACAAGCGTTGCGTTTTGCATACCTGTTCCTGCCCCAGCAGTTCAAGTGGCGGGCCATCCTGCCGTCGCAGACGCGCTACCGCTACCTGAACCTGGACTCCTTGTCGGATGACGAGTATGCCGAGTTGGAGTCGGAGCTCGCTCGGCAATACCAAACCCTGGACGGGTTCTTCAAGTTCGTGCTGGCCGACCTCGAGGGCCGGGTGGTAATAGCCTCCTGGAAGGCCTTCCGCGAGGGCGGGATAGACCCGATCGAGGCGTTGGGCCGCACGCGCGCCGAGCGGCAGGGAAGCCGCGATCGCTGGCTCAAGACGAACCCCAGCGTTGTGCCGCCGGGGAGCCGGGGTGCCCTGGCGAGCGCCATCAGCATGAATGCGGCCGGCGCTAGCTCCGGATCGCGTTTCATCCCTTGGGAATCGGTGGAGCATATCGAACTCGCTGAGGCTTATTCCTTACTCCTGTCGACTGTATGTTTTGTCAAATTTATCGCAAAGAAGGATAGCCGGTTGAGAGGAATCAGGACAGCCATATCGCCCAAGCACGCGGAAGCCTGCTTCGCCGAGACGGACTTCTGGCGCTCCTTGGGCCGCACCCAGGTCTGGGCCACTGCGCCGGTGCAGGCAGCGACTGCCAACGTCCCGGCGCGAGGGGGATCACAGCCCGGCGCGCCCCCTGCCCCACCGGAGACGAGCCGCATGGCGATCGCCAGCCTCGCGACCGGGATCGCCACCTGGATCATCCTGCCCCTCGTTGGCGCCATCGCAGCTATCGTCACCGGCCACCTGGCGAAGAAGCAGATCCGCCAGAATCCCAACCGGCTGACCGGTGCGGGCATAGCCACCGCCGGCATGACACTGGGATATGCGCAGCTCGGCATCGGGTTGCTGATCGCCATCGTGACGGGCATCGCAGCCATCGCCAGCCGGACGGCATCGCCGATGGCAACCCTGTCGCCCAGGGCAACTGCGGCGCCTGTGCGGCTGGCAGCCACGGCTGTTGCGGCCCCCACGAACGCAGGGGCCGCGGCCGCGGTCCGCTGCAGCGTGCAGGACGGCAAATGGACAGGGACGCTTGGCTTCAGCCTCTCCGGCTGCGTCATCACCGATCCCATGCTCACCCTGATCACCAGCAAGGGCGATCAGGTTCAAGTCTACTTCTACTACCTGAACGACGAGATTCGGATCGAGAACGGCCGTCTCTCATATCGGAAGGCCCGCGATGGCGGGCAGGTAACGATCGAGGGCGCGTTCACCTCCCCGACAGAGGCCTCCGGAACCTGGGTCCTGACCAAGGGAACAAAGATCGCCGGGGGCACCGCGACTGTCACGCAGGACACCACCGGCAGCTGGACCGCTTCGCTCGGCCCGCCCCAGGCAGCCACGGCAGCGGAGGTGAGCCGTGCGTCGACCGCAGCGCCGCTCGTGGCGCCGACCAGGACACCGACCCGGACGCCCACCAGGATCCCGACCGCCACCGCCACGCCGCGGCCGTCGCCGACCGCTAGCCCGACCACCGCTCCAACCTTGGAGGCGGCGGCCCCGGTCTCGCTGGGCGAGGCGTTGGACAAGAAGTTGGCCGACATCCAGATCCTGGGCATGGGCGGCGCATCGGGCGCGAGCATCCAGATCATTGCCAACGCGACCGGCAGCAGGTCTGTCTCGATCGAGATCGCGCCCGGCACGGTCCTGCGCAGCTCCGTCCCCGGCGAACAGGACATGGTGGTGCGGCGGCTCCTCGGCCTGCGCCAGGGCGAGCAGAGATATTCTCCCACTGAGGTCATCTTCCTCCCCGGCCTCGCCGCAGGCCCGCAGTCCTACGTCGTGGATGCCTACTGCCTCAACTTCCACAAGGGCAATCCCAGCGCGACCACGTCGATGGCCGTGGACGCCGGCAGCCTGGTGTCTCCGGCCGTTGCTGCAGTCCTGGCCGCCGCTGCCCGGGTGCCCGGAGCGGAGCAGGATATCGATGCCATCCAGGCCGCGGTCTGGACGGTAACCGACCATCCGACCTGGCAGGAGATGGCCGATCGCGGGTATTCGCCGGAACGCCAGATGGTTGCCGCACTGCTGCAGTCCGCGCGCCTCGACCAGGAGTGTGCGCAGTTGTTCGGGCAAGCTTGCACGGTGCCGGACTGCTTGCAGAGCAACCCGACCGGGCTGGGCGGGACGCGTAGCGGACCCTGCGTCAGCAGGGTCTGGCAGCCCGACGCCGCGACGCCTGCGCCGGCGCCAATGCCCACGACGGCCGTCGTTGCTACGACCACGGTTCTCGATACGCAAGTCCTGAAGCTCTTCGCACCCGGCCCGGACACCGCCGGCATCGCGGTCACCAGGGACGCCATCTGGGTGGCGGACGGCGAACAAAAGCGCATCCACCACCTGGACCGCAGCGGCGCGCCCGTGGGTTCGTTCCAGGTCAAAGCGCAGGGTGAATTCCGCGGCCTGGCCTGGGACGGCGAGGCGCTGCGGCTGCTGGTGCACGACTACCAGTTGGGCAGCCAGGTGATCCGCCTCGATGTGCAGGGCAAGGTCCTTTCCACCTTCACGGTGCCGGCCGACCTCCGCGATCTCACGTGGAACGCGGTCGACGAGTCCTTCTGGACCATCGTCTCAGGGTCAGATGGCTTCCTGCTGGAGCTCGGCGCCGGTGGCGAGCTGCGGCAGACGCTCAACGTGCCGGTGTTCGGCAGCATGGAGAGCCTGGCCTGGGCGCCGGACGGCCTCTGGATGCTAAGCGGGTTCGGGAAATGGCATCGATTCAGCTTCGATGGGGAATACCTCGCGTCAGCTGAGCTGCCGATGGAGGTATTCGCCAAAGATCCGGCGTTGGCCTGGGATGGGGACGGTTTTCTCTGGGTCAGCGTGGCGGACACACGCGAGATCTATCAGTTCGCTTTACGCCAGGCGGCAGTCGATGTAGAATTGCCATCGGAACTCCGCTCAAGCTCGGAGGCGGGTGTGGAGGGCCAATTGCCCCTGCCGCGGCCGTCTTTCCGGGCCTTGCCGGGCAGCACCAACGCCATCCTCCACGTGGCCAATGGTCTCTCTGCGCCGCTCATCGTGGCGCTGGACAGCACCAGCGGCGGCGACGTACACCAGTCGGCCGCCGCAGCACCGGGCGAGACCTGGTCGGCCGCGATCGCCAAAGGCGGCGCCTTCACCCTTTTCGTCGGCGCCAACGCAGCGGAGCCGGTCGCCTACTACGGCAAAATCTTGCTTCTCGCCGGCTATGAGTACACCTGGGTCATCGGAGATGCCGTGACGATCACCCCACCGCCCGCGGCCACCGCCACGCCGTCCGTCCCGCTCGCCTCGGCCACGGCCGTCCCCCCGACCGCGGCGCCGACTGCCCGGGGTGCGGCTCCGCCGACCGCGGCTCCGACCCGCGCGGCCACCCAGCCTAAACCGGCGACTGCGCCGGCAGCTGCCTGCGCGGACTCGCGGGCCCGGATCACCTACCCGGCCAATGGCGCGGCCATTTCCGGAGTGACCAATTTCCTCGGCACAGCCAACCTGCCGGACCAGGCCTATTACAAGTTCGAGTACAAGCCTGCCAGCTCCCCGACCTGGCAGTACCTTACCCAGGTTGACGGCAAGACGGTGATCAACGACAAGCTGATGGACTTCTTTACCACGACCATCGCGCCGGGCGTATACGACTTCCGACTGATTGCGGTGGACCGATCAGGCAACTATCCGTCGCCGTGCGAGATTCGGCTGACGGTGCAGCGGTGAGTTGGCTGGAGTGCAACCGTCCTTACAAGAGGGACAACGCAGAAAGGGGTGCTCTTATGTGTCAGGAAGATCACATCATCCGCAGCAGAAATCGGTCAGCCAAAGGCGCCTTTGCGTTTCGCCCGACGGCCGCACGCATGAGACGCGCTGGCTTCGTACGGACATGCCTGCTGCTGACGCTGCTCGCCGCCTGTCTGCCGGCATCGCTGGCAGGAGCGCAAGCCCTCGAAGGAAACGCGGCCGAAACGGCAGCTTCGCCAGAGGCCGCCATCTGGAGTCTCTATCCGATCTATGGCGGCAACATGGAGGCACTGGTCAGCGATCCCAACAACTCCCAGGTGTTCTACGCCGGCACCGAAAGCGCAGGTGTGTTCAAGGCCACCGATGCAGGCTCGACCTGGCAGCCGGCGCGCAGCGGCCTTCCCCCCACTGCAAAGGTGATCAGCCTGGCGGTGGACCCGCAAAATTCGAACTCCCTGTACGCGGGCACGGACGAGGTGGGCATCATCTGGAAATCGCAGGACGCGGGCGCAACGTGGACGAACATCACCCATAACATGGAGACTGGCACGTTCGCCGACGCGTATTTGCCGTACAACATCGTCGTCGATCCGAACAACAGCAACACCGTTTACGTGGGCCTGGGAGGCTACGCCGGGCAGATCTACAAGACGACCGACGGCGGCGCCATCTGGTGGGTGATGGACAACGGCATCCCCCGGGACGATGACACGTACACCGACGAGATCACGGCGTTAGCCATCGATCCCACTCAGTCCTCCGTATTGTACGCGGGGGTGCGCAAGGACGGCGTTTACAAGACCATCGACGGCGGTGCAAACTGGACGCCCCTGAACGAGGGCGTGCCATTTTACAGAGATGAATACAAAGAGGTGACCGCGCTTGCGGTCGACCACCTGCACGACAACCGGCCCGCAGGCATCATTGACGGCAAGTACTATGTCTTCGGGACCGACAACAAGTGGTCCCTGGTCAGCACGGGCTACGGGATCAACAGCAGCTGGGAGCACGCGCATCTGGTCTTCCATCCCACCGACACCAACATCATCTACAGTGCGGGAGATCAGCTGACCAAGAGCAGCGATGGCGGGATAACCTGGGTGTCAATCTCCGGTGATTCTTACAGCTGGGGGCATCCCGACATGGCCTTTCACCGGTCGGCTCCGAACGCGCTCCTGGCCGCCAACCAGGTGACCTATGGCGACAGAGCGGCCGGCGTGCGGAAGTCGCTGAACGGCGGCGTCAACTGGATCGATGCCTCGTCGGGCATTGCCGCCCACCCGATCCAGGGCGTCGCAATTGATCCACAGAACGCGAACAACCTTTACGCCGGACGCTCGGAGGGGTATTCGGGCGTCTGGCGGAGCACCAATCGCGGCGTCACCTGGGACTACACCGCGACCGACGGCCAGATCCAGGATATTGTCGTGGATCCGCTCGATTCCATGAAGGTCTATGCCGCCGCCGATTATTACTTCATGGTTTCCAACGACCAGGGTGTCAGCTTCACGGTCATTGAAGATGTCAACGCAACCTGCCTGGCCGTCACGCCTGGCGCCTCGAACCCCGTGTATGCAGGCGGCCGCGATGGTGTATACAAAAGCATCGACGGCGGCCTGACATGGGTGCCTAAGGACAGCACCTTCCCAACCAACAGTAGTGGCGACCCAGCGCAGGTCATGAGCCTGGCCGTGGACCCCAACAACACGGCCATCGTCTGGGCGGGGACTGCCGTGGAAGGCCTGGTGCGGTCGCCGGACGGCGGTGAAAGCTGGCAGTATAAGGGCTTCCTCGACATGCCTGACGTCGACGCGGTGGCCGTCAGGCCCGGAGACAGCAATACGATCCTGGTGGGAACCGGAGACTACCGCGGGTCGGGCGGCAGGACCGGCGGGATCTATAAGTCCACCGACGGCGGGCAGACGTGGCAGCCGAAGCAGCTCGGTGCGAGCACCATCACGGACTTTGTATTCGATCCCAGGAATCCCGACTGGGTCTACGCCGGTACGGGCTACGTGCCGAGTTACGGACCCGGGGGCACGGAGGGGATCGGGGTGCTGCGCTCCGTCGACGGCGGCGAGCATTGGTCCGTCTACAGCTCCGGGCTGTTCAACCAGGTGGTTTTCTCGCTGGCAATCAGCTCTGAGGAATCGCCTTTGCTCCTGGCCGGCACGATGGGATCGGGGTTGTACGGCACACAACCCTCACAGCCTCCGCCTATGCGGCGGTTCTACGTGCCGCTGATTGCGAAGTAGTAGAAGGCGCGGAGGGCAGGCCAGACATGGCCTGCCCTGCTTCCTCGTTGCCAGGGGATTTGGACCCTTGCACTACCTAGAATCGCGCCAGGTCGAGCGCCTCCCGGTAGATCTTCTCCGCGTTCGGCCGGTACGCGTCCTCGAGTGGAGGGCTGAAGGGGACCGGGGTGTCGAGCCCGCCGAGGCGGCGCACCGGGCCGTCCAGGTAGCGAAACGCGCGGTCGGAGATGAGGGCCGCAATCTCGGCGCCCAGGCCGGCAAGCCGGTTCGCGGAGTGGACGACCAGCACCTTGCCGGTCTTGCTTGCACTTTCGAGGATCGCACCCTCGTCGAGCGGCTTGAGCGTCCGCAGGTCCAACACGTCGCATTCAACGCCGTCGGCCGCGAGCCGCTCGGCGGCCGCCAAGGCCTGGTGTACCTGTGCGCCGTAGGTGATGATGGACAGGTCGGCACCCGCGCGGGCGAGGCGCGCCACCCCGATCGGGACGACGTATTCCCCGGACGGCACAGGACCGGTCAGCGAGCGGTACAAGGGTTTGCTCTCGAAGTAGATCACGGGGTTGTTATCGCGGATCGCGGCGGAGAGCAAGCCCTTCGCATCCGCGGGCGTGGCGGGCGCGACGACCTTGAGCCCGGGCGTGTGCACGAACCACGCTTCGGGGTTCTGGCTGTGGAACGGGCCGGAATGCAGCCCGCCGTCGGAAGGCGCTCGGATCACCAGGGGGACGGCCGCGCCCCAGCGATAATGCGAGGTCGCCGCGAGCTGCACGATGCTGTCGAACGCGGTGCTGATGAAGTCCGCGAACTGCATCTCCACCACGGGCCGCAGCCCCATGAATGCCATGCCCACGGCCATGCCGGTGAATCCCAATTCGGCGAGCGGCGTGTTCATCACCCGCTTGGGGCCAAATTCCGCGGCGAGCCCTTTGGTGGCCTTGAACGCGCCGCCGAAGTCACCACCCACGTCCTCGCCCATGACGAGCACGTCCGCGTCGCGGCGCATCTCCTCTGCCAGCGCTTCGGTGATCGCGGCCAGGTAGGTGAGCGTGCGTTCCTCGCTTGTGCCGGCGCTCAACGCTGCACCTCCGGACGCAGGTTACGGGTTGCAGGTTGCGGGTTTTTCCCCGCGCCCGGCGACTCAGCATAGACGCCCTCCGTCACCGTCTCTGGGCGAGGCAGGGGGCTGGCTTCCGCGAACGTCACCGCGTCCGTCACTTCCACCTGGCAGCGGCCTTCGATCTCGTCCAGTTCCACCGGATCCGTGACGCCTTCCTGCACCAGCCGCGCGGCATAGCCGATTACGGGGTCGCGCGCCTCCCACTCAGCCAACAGCCCCGCGGGCACGTATTCCGCGCCGTCGTGGATGGCGTGGCCGAGCATGCGCATCGTCTTCGCCTCGATGAGGGTCGGTCCGCCGCCCCGGCGCGCTCTTTCGATGGCTTCAGCGGCCACATTGTAGACCGCCTCCACGTCGTTGCCGTCCACGGACAGCCCCGGGATGCCGTAGCCCCCGGCGCGTTGCGCGATCTCGGTCACCTTCATCGTGTCGTGCGTGGGGGTGGAGTAGGCGTACTGGTTGTTTTCGACCACTACCACCAGCGGCGCGTTGTAGAGGCTGGCCATGTTCAGCGTCTCGTGAAACAACCCGGCATTGCTCGCGCCATCGCCGGTGAAGGCGACCGCGACGCGCGGTTCGTCACGATAACGAAAAGACATCGCCGCACCGAGCCCCACGGGCAGCGACTGGGGCAGGTGGCTGATGAAGCTGAAGATGCCGAGATCCAGGTCACCGACGCCGTGCAGGTTCACGTCGCGGCCGCCGGTCGGCCCCGTCTCGCGGCCCAGCAGGTTGGCGAACATGCGCCGCGGGGTGATGCCGCGCAGTAGAAACGTGCCCAGGTCGCGGTGCATGGGAGCGACCACGTCGTCGGGGCCGAGCGCGTAGCCGACGCCCACGCTGGTCGCCTCATGGCCGCGCTGGGAGAAGGTGCCGCCCACCCCGCGGCCCTGTTTCCAGAGCGCCACCATGCGCTCGTCGAAGGTGCGCGTCAGGCGCATCCAATAGTAGAGTTCGAGCTTCTGTTGCGATTCAAGTTTGGCTGGATTCATATGGCCGGATTATAAACCGCAGCGCGCCTACGACAAACTGCCGGAATTTTCCAAACGAGTTTTCGCAAAAGACTTGACAAGATTGAACAAACATGATATATATGTATACAGTTTGTATAAGTAAGCGAAGCGTGGAGGATATATGGCGTTTTACCTTGCCATCAAGGAAATCTGGCGGACACGGGGCCGCTTTCTCCTGTTCAGCGGCGTGATCGCGCTGATCACGATGCTGGTGCTGTTTGTGGCCGCGCTGGCCGAAGGGCTCGGCTCCGGCAACCGGCAGTATATCGAGAAGTTGAACGCAGACCTGGTCGTCTATCAGGACAAGCTGGACCTTTCTGCGTCGGCCTCGCGCATCAACGTGTCCGGGATGAACAAAATTCGCCGGGTGGATGGCGTGAGAGCGGTCGGGCCGATCGGCGCGGCAAGTGTGGCGCTCGTCAGCCCCCTGAAGGAGGGCGCCGACCCGCTCAATGTCGCGTTGATCGGTGTGGAGCCGGGGCTGCCGGGCGAGCCGCCCGCGTTCGAGGGCCGCCAACTCGGCGGCCGCCAGAGTCGCGAGGCAGTGCTGGATCGCAATGTAGCGCTCCGCACGGGTCTGCAGGTGGGCGATGTGCTCACCATTAAGTCCATCCAGGACACCCGGGAGCAATTCTACGAGCTGCGTGTGGTGGGGATCAGCGACGGGCGGCAGTATTCGCTGCAGCCGTCCATCGTCGTGCCCTTCCGGACGTGGGATGAATTGCGGCCGCAGGCGGTGATCGGTGGCACGCCGGGCGCCGAGCTGGTGGCCAACATCGTGGCGGTCCAGCTTGACAACCCGGCCGACCGGGAAGCCATGGCGCAGCGCATCGACGATGAGGTGCGCAACGTGGAGGCGGTGGACACCGTTACTGCGTACAAGGCGACGCCAGGTTACAGCGCGCAGCAGAGCACGCTGGACACGCAGCGCTATTTCGCCCTGCTGATCGGCATCCTGGTCATCGGCGGCTTCTTCCAGATCCTGACCCTGCAGAAGGTGGCCCAGATCGGCATGCTCAAGGCAATCGGCGCACCGAACTCCGTCATCGGCGCCGCGGCGATCCTGCAGATCATCGCGGTGACGGTCGTCGGCGTTGCGGGGGGTGCGGCCGCGTCACTGGCGCTGTCGCTCGGCTTCCCGCCCCAGGTGCCGATTATCTTTTCGCCGTCGGCAGTCGCGGCGGCCATCGGTTCGCTGCTGCTCATCGGGCCGATCGGCGGGCTGGTGTCCGTGCGTTATTCGTTGAAGGTCGAACCCTTGACCGCGCTGGGGTTGGCGCAGTAGCAGCAGCCGTAGGTGCCCGGCACCTAAGAAAGAGGATGCAGAAGATGGAAATGGCACTCGAGACTCGTAATGTAACAAAGACCTACGGCACGGGCGCGACCGCGACGAAGGCAGTGGATAACGTATCGGTCAGCGTGCGTGCTGGTGAGTTCGTGGCGCTGGTCGGGCCGAGCGGCTCAGGCAAGACGACACTGCTGGCCATGCTGGCCGGGCTGCTGCGCCCCACCGACGGCGAGATCATCATCGCCGACGCGGACCTGGGGCGGATGAAGGATAATCCTCGCACGGCCTTCCGCCGGGAGAAGATCGGCTTCACTTTCCAGGCCAACAACCTGGTGCCCTACCTGACCGCCTGGAAAACGTCGAGCTGATGCTGCGGCTGAACGGCCGGCTGAATCGGGAAGGCAAGGCCCGCGCTAAGGACCTGCTCGTCCGGCTGGGGCTGGGCGACCGGTTGAACAACCTGCCGCGGCAGCTTTCCGGCGGCCAGCAGCAGCGTGTGGCCATCGCCCGTGCGCTGATCCATGAGCCCGCCGTCGTGCTGGCCGACGAGCCGACGGCCAGCCTGGACACCGAGCGGGCGTTCCAGGTGGTCGAGACTTTTGCGACGATGATCCGCGAGCAGAACCGCGCGGGCATCATGGTCACGCACGATCTGCGCATGGTGCAGTACGTGGACCGGGTGCTCCAGATGCGCGACGGCAAGCTCGCACGCGAGATTACTGACCCGGCCGACATCCTGGCCCTGGCCGATGCGGGCGTCCATGATGCACCGGTTGCAGTCACTCTGCCCGAAGCTATGCCGGCTTTCGCACCTGTACCCGTACCTGTCTACGGCTAAGGAGTTGAAGAGGACGAAGAAGCTGTTTATCGCACGACCCTCTTAAGTTGCACGTCCTAATCCTTTTGGCGTAGACCTTCCTTCCTACTAATCGAGTATCCAAGACCATAGTCTTTGCGGAGGCGCCCACGACTAGGTTGCGCGATACTTGCACCAGCGGCGGATGCTCGAGCCGTGGTAAAACGTCGTCTGGTGACGGAAGAGAAGATGCGATGGCACACGCCGACCTGGATGGTTACACGGCAGATAAGGTACTGATCGACCGGGCACGCGGGGGACGGCTTGACGCGTACAACCAGCTCGTCTTGCGGCACCAGGCGCTGGCGTACGGTGTGGCTCATCGCATGCTGGGCAATGCCGATGCGGCCGCTGATGCGACCCAGGACAGTTTCCTTAAAGCCTACAAGCGGCTCGACCAATATCGCGGCGGCGGGACATCTTTTCGCGCCTGGTTGATGCGGATCGTGGTCAACACGTGTTACGACATGCTGCGCAGCCAGCGCAGGCACAGCGCACGCGTCGTGAGCATCGACCTGGATTGCGGCGACGACGAGTGGAGCAGCAATCTGCAGGATCCCGGTGAGCGGCCGGAGGACTACGTGCTGCGGCGTGAGGTCGCCGAACGTCTTGAGGCGGCCATCGATTCCCTACCGGTTGACCAGCGCACAGTCCTGATCCTCAGCGATGTCGAAGGTCTCCCGCATAACGAGATCGCGGACATCATCCGGACGCCCGTCGGCACTGTGAAGTCGCGGCTGTCGCGAGCCCGGGCCCGCGTCCGCCACATCATCCAGGCCAGGCAGCCCGGGCTGGCCCCGGGTAGCTCCACCTCAGCGCCGCGCTTCGCGTCCGCCCCCCGGAGCTTGGACTCGCAGGATCGGTTACGCTAAGTCCCTGCGTATTGCCTCACGTAAGAATCTTACTTTAGGGTTATCGTTGCCTCATAAAGAGATCTTACTTTTACCGCGGCAAAACGTAGCAGCTTGTTAAGGTTAAGGAGGGGTGGGGGGAACCTGGGTTCCCCCCGGCACGGCTGGCACAGCCGGCGCACAGGCGAGCTGCCAGAGTGCGGCTTGCCGGCGCTGGATTTGGCGCAGCAGTTCGGCTGGGTTGAGCGTGTCGTAGAGTTGGCGTAAGCGCACTTTGGTGGCGGCATCGATCTCCGGGGCCTCCAGGACCCGCTGGTAGGGTGTCTTGGGTACATCATACCGCTTTTTGACCTGGGCGCCGAGGCGCTGCTTGTCGACCAGGACCATGACGGGTTGAAAGAAGTTGAGGTACAGGCGCACGACGTGGTACAGAGCCTGCAGTGCGGTGCAGGCGCGGTCACCTTCGTAGCGCTCGTAGCCGACCAGCTGGCGCACGGCGGTCCAGTTCTTTTGCTCGACATAGGCCTGATCATTTTTCTGGTAGGGTCGGCAACGGGTGAAGGTGATCTGCTCCTGTTCGCAGAAGTGTTTGAGGTCGTAGTTGATGAATTCGCTGCCGTTATCCGAATCCAGGCCCCGTAAGGGATAGGGCAAGCGAATCTGACAGTCGATCAGGGCGGCCAGCACCGTGGCTTGACTGCGGTTGCGTAAGGCCGCTAACTCGACCCCAGCAATTCTGAATTTGGCATGGCTCCAAGCCGGTGAAGTCAAGGTCGGAGGTAGCCGGGGGCTGCCTGCGTGCGGGTGGACAGCCGCGGTGGCAGATTGAGGGCCGGAAAGAGGCGGGTCGGGCGGCCGGGAGTGGAGCTGGCGGCACTGGGCGCTGGCGCTGGACAGGCGACAGCCTCCGACCGGGGCCGGGATCAATGGGCGGTCAGGCCCATCGGGCATTAGGCTGGGGCTGGCGGACCCAACTCCAGTTGGCGATACATGAAGCTGAGCAGGTGCTGGAAGCTGCGCCAGTAGAGATAGGTCGTCAAGCCGCGCAGGTCATCGAAGAACTTGCGGCGGGTGCGCAGCTTCTGGCGGATGGCCTGGTACATCAGGCAGGCCAGGTCCAGCGCCGTGTGGAACAGGAAGGCCAGCAGCAGCAAACTCAAAAGCACAGCGGCCAGGTGCTGGTCGCCATGTCCGTAGTTGTGCTCGAAATGGTAGCCGCGCTGCTTGAGCACGTTGATGCCTTCGTTTTCGACCTTCCAGCGGCTCCGCCCATCCTGGGCGACGGCCTCGACTGAAGTTTCGTCCAAAGCGTGGTCGGTGAGCCAGGCGTTGTGATACAGCTGCTCGCCGCTCTCCTGGTTGATCAGCCGCAACTCACACCAGTTGACCTTGAGTGCGTCCTGCCCTTCGCGGATCGGCAACTCACTCGCCCAACGATATTGCCAGACCTCATGATGGCGGCCGTTCCAGCGCCGGATGCGCTTGCTTCCCACTGCCCCCTCGACCCGCTCCAGAAGCTGCAACTCTTCGTACAGCGTCGGGTGCGAGTCGGGTTTGCAGGTGAGGATGAAGTGCAGGTGGTGATCCAAGAGTAATTGACAGACCGGCTGGTGCGCATGCAGATCGTCGGTCAAGACGGTCGTACTCCAAGGCGCAAAGCGCCCGGCATGCTGCTTGACCCAGCGCTTGATGGCCCGCTGCTCGCAGTCCTGTTTGTCTGCCCCGTCCTGCGGCGTGATGAACTCCGGCGGCAGACAGACCACGTGCGGCTGCGCGGGCGCGCCCACTACTGCAAGCAACACTTGATGCGCATAATAGGTACGTCCGTCGCGTACCGTCACCCGGCAGTTGTCACAGTGCACCTTCTGGGATGCAAAGGACTGCGTGCCGTCCAGCGACACCAACTGACTACCAGTCGCACCGTGATAGTCCCGCAGCGCCCCACGCCGGGCCAGCAGTTCGTAGCTCGCCCAAAAGGGTTCGCCCAGCAGGACCGGATCGACTGGATCGAGCAGATTGCGAGTCTGCCCATCGCTGGGAATCTCCGCCACGCCAAACAGGCTCTTGGCGTTATTGCGCCCGTGGTTCTCCTGCAGGTTCGTTTGGTAGGCCAGAAAGGAGGGCTCCTGCATGAAGAACACCGAGAAAGCCGCTAGCCCGGCATCCGCAATCGCATAGTGCCCGTTCTCACCCCGCCGGTGCTCCGGAATCCGTTCCAGGCTGGCCCGCAAAAACCGCAGCAACTCGCTGAACCTTACCTGTTTCCCACCCATGCCTCGCCCCACCTCACGCCGGATTCGCTGGCTCACCTCCCAGTCTACCACTCCCCGCCATATTTAGAATTGCTGACTCGACCCAGCGCGTCTTGACATCGACCATATCCAGACTATGGAGATACTCGCCGGCCGTGCTGGGGCCACAGTGGGCGACCAAATCGACTTCCATGAAGCCGGGCTGCGCATCGTCCCACTCGGCGAACGTCCGCACGGGAATCGCCGCCTTCAGCAGCGTCCCCGGTTTGGTCGTACCCAAGCCGTGGGGCTTGGTCGCCGCCCGCGCCCGCACGAGCAGCCGATCGGCCGTGGCTGCACTGATCTGCAGCAGCAAACCCCACGTTTCGGGATCCAACGCCAACTCACCATGCCGTTCCAGGGCCTCGACGTAGTGGGGCAGGACGGCGACCAAGCGTTTGCCGCAGATACCGTTGGCCACGCGCCACACGTTTTCGAGGGCCGCCTGCACCCGGCCGCCATACTTGCTGCGCCGCGGCCGCCGCCTGGCCACGCTGCGCGGCGGCGGATGGTTCAGCAAGTGAATCGCATACTTGCGGTGGTAGCCCGTAGCCGCCACAAATTCGTCCAAAATCTGCTGCTTAGCCGGCCGTTGGCCCAGCGTATAGCGTGGCCGGATCGCCTTCAGCAACTCGCGCTTGCTTGTCGGACTCATCATGCCTCACATTCTCCCCGGCCCCTCGTCTTGGCTGTGACGACACGCCGGTAAGATTATGATCTGAGGCAACGATCCTTGGAAAGTAAGATTTGGCGTGAGTCAATTCGCCCTGGTGACAAAGCGTCAAAAGCGTGCTAGACTACACGTCAGCCAGGGCTATGTGGCGCCACCCGGCGCCACATTTGCGTTCGCGGGTCCCCCCTTACCGATAGGAGCCAGCCATGTACTGGATCAGGCCATCTCTCGCCCGACGACCTGCCGGATGGGCTGTCAGAGTCGTCATCATCCTCCTGATCGCTGCATCCTTCATGGCCGCGTGCCAGGTGCCGGCAACTCCGCCGCCCGCAACGGCTGCTCAGGCGGCCACGGTCACCACCGAGCCACCCACCGAGACCGCTACCACCCCGCCCACGGCCACATTGACCGCTGTCCCTACGGAAACGGCGACGCCCCGCTCCACCCCGACCCCTGAGAGTGCCCCAACCGACACGCCGAGCCCGACCGTCGTGGCGACCCCGACGATCACGGCCAGCCCGGTGCCTACGATCACGCCTGGCGCATCCCCGCGCCCCAGCGCCACGCCCCAGCCGCGCGCCACCGCCGGCCCCGCGCGGTTGCCCGACTTCGAGTCGGCGATCAGTTGGGTGCGGGGCAACCAGCCCTATGGGACCTTCGAACGTTCCGCGGACCGGCCCAAAACGGGTTCCTACTCGGGTAGGCTGAGCTACGACTTCCCTGCGGTGGCCGGCAACTTCGTGGTGTTCGAGCCGCGGCCGGCCATACCGTTGCCCGGCAAGCCTTCCGGCATCACCGCCTGGGTGTATGGTGACGGATCGGGTCACTTCCTCAATATCTGGCTGCGGGACGCGGGAGGCGAACGCCGATCTTACACGTTCGGCCCTGTGGGGCAGGCCGGCTGGCAACAGATGACTGCCTGGTTCGACGACGCGCGGGGGTGGCCTAACGGACATATTGACGGCCCGGACAACGGCCAGGTGGACTTCCCGGTGAGCCTCAACGCGTTGGTGCTGGACGGCGTGCCCGACGGTCAGGCGAGTCGTGGCGTCATCTACGTGGATGAGATGGCGACGACCGTAGAGCCGATAGCGCGTCCAACGGCGAGCCCAACGGCGCCGCCGGAAGCCAGCCCGACGCCCGCACCTACCACCGAGTCCGGGCCAACTGCCCCATCAGGGGAGTCCGTGCCCGCACCCTTAGCGGGCCGGATCGCGGTGCCGATCTATGCCCCCGATCGCGCGACCTACGATATTTACATTTTTGACCCCGCCTGCAACTGCATGGATCGCGTGATCGACGACGCCAGCCAGCCGGCCCTCAGCCCGGACGGACGGCGCCTGGCGTTTCGCCGCTGGAAGAGCGATGATCGCGGGGTTGTGGTGATGGACACCTACGGCGGCAACAAGAAGCGCCTCAGCAACTTCCTGGAGGACGCGCTGCCCACCTGGTCGCCCGATGCTCGCACCCTCATCTTCTCCTCGCGGCGCGAGAGCGATCGCCAGTCGCGGATTTACGCGGTGGAGGTGGCCGGCGGCGGCGACTGGCAGTTGCAGCGAGACGGGGGGCCGGTTTACGGGCAGCACCCGACCTGGGCCGCCAACAATCAGGTGCTCTATCACACAGATTGGCCCGATGTCGGCGTGGGGCTCATGAACCCGGATGGGGGAGGCTTCGCTCAGGTCGTGGCGGACGGCTCGGCCACAGCGCCTTCACCCGCCCCGGACGGGCAGGCCGTGGCCTACATGTCGCAAGTGGGCGGGTCGTGGGATATCTACCGTGTGAACGCCGCTGGCGGCGGTCGCGTCCGGCTCACCGAGAACGGCGCTAACGATGGCCTGCCGGCCTGGTCGCCTGACGGCCGCAGCATCGCTTTCTTGTCAGACAGGAGCGGCGCCTGGGCGTTGTGGGTGATGAACGCCGACGGCAGCGCTCAACGCAAGCTGGTCGACCTGCCCGGCCCGCCCGATGGCCGCGTCCGCCAGGAGCCCGACTTCAGCACGCGCGGCTGGACCGACGAGCGCATCTCCTGGGCGCCCTGAAATAGGAGTCAACATGAAGATCGATGGAAAACGGCTCAACGACCGGCTGGCACGATTGGCCGCGTTCGGCCAGACCCCTGAAGGTGGGGTCACGCGGCCCACGTTCACGCCCGCGTATATGCAGGCCGCGGAGGTGGTCGCCGGCTGGATGGCCGAGGCTGGGCTGACCGTCCGCCGGGACGCGGTGGGCAATCTGATCGGCCGCCGGGAAGGCACGCGGTCCGGTTTCCCTGCTGTTGCCCTGGGCTCACACATTGACACTGTCATCAGCGGTGGCCGCTACGATGGCGCGCTGGGCGTGTTGACCGGGATCGAGGTCGCGCAGGCGCTGCACGAGGACGGGGTGCGCCTGCAGCATCCGCTGGAAGTCATTGCGTTCATCGAAGAAGAAGGGACGCGATGGGCCACTGCGATGTTGGGCAGCCGTTTGATGCTCGGCCTCATCTCCGAGGAGTTCGTGCAGCAGCGGACCGACCGCCAGGGTGTGACCATCAGCCAGGCGCTGGCCGGCGCGGGCCTGGACCCCAGCCGTTTCCGTGAAGCGGCCCGCGCGGCGGACGAGTTCCACGCTTACGTTGAACTGCACATCGAACAGGGCGCGGTGCTCGAGAGCCTGGGGCTGCCAGTGGGCGCGGTGACAGGCATTGCAGGCCCGCTGTTCCTCGCGTTGCGCCTGCGGGGGCGCACCGACCATGCAGGCGCAACACCCATGCACCTGCGCCGCGATGCCCTCGTGGCCGCCAGCCAATTGGTATTGGCCGCACAAGAGGCCCCCGCGACCGTGTCGCCCACGGCTGTGGCCACGGTTGGACGGTTGGAGGTGAGCCCCGGCGCCATCAATGCGATCCCGGGTGAAGTCTTCATGACATTTGACCTGCGCGACATCGTCGAAGCCCAGCGCGACCGCCTGGAGCAGACCGTACGCGCGGCCATCGACCGGATCGCGTCCGCGGCCGGGCTGGCCTACGAGGTGGAGGAACTCACCCGCCATAAGCCCGTGCTGCTGCCCGAGCACATGGTGAATGCGGTAGTCGGTGCGTGCGAAGCCGCGGGCGTCCCAATCCACCGGCTACCCAGCGGCGCGGGCCACGACGCGCAAGTGATGGCCGAGATCACCGACACGGCGATGATTTTTGTGCGGAGCCAGGATGGCATCAGCCACAGCCCGCGCGAGTACAGCTCGCCGGAGGACATCGTCGCGGGCGCTGAGGTGCTCTATCGCACGACCCTGGCCCTGGCGGGAGCCGGCTGAACTGAGACCGTGCCGCTATTGTTTTCAAAGGAGTCCCGTTCGATTGAAAGAGTCACCATCTACAAAGCGGCGCTACCCTCGGTTCTGGGAGCGCGCAGTGCCCATCGCGGTCGCCATCATCGGCCTTCTCATCCTCGCACTGCTGATTTTTGTCGTTGCGGTTGCGCTTGGGCTGACGCCCGGCGGCCGCTAAGGCCTGCGCCGGAAGACGCCGGTCACCCTCCTCATTCGTTTTCGGAGTCGAAATATGCCTGCAATCTATCGAGTCTTGCCTTTCGTTTCTTGTGTTGTAAGCTTCATCCTGGCAGCCGCCCTGCTCAGACGCTACGCCGCGAAACGCGGCGCGCACCAGTTGCTCTGGGGGCTGGGCATGGTCTTTTACGGTATTGGGGGACTGTGCGAAGGCTATCACGGTGTCGCCGGTTGGAACCCGCTGGTGTTCAGGATGTGGTATCTCTTCGGCGCGGTGCTGGTCGCCGCGTGGCTGGGCCAGGGAACGGTCTACTTGCTCGCGTGGCGTAGGGTAGCCAACATCCTCATGGTTGTGTTGGGGCTGGCCTCCCTGTACGCCGCGATTCGCGTTTTCGGCGCCCAGCTCGACCCGACCTTGATGACTGGCAGCGTGCACACCGGCAGCGAGATGAGCGGCCACGCGATCGTAACACCCGGCGTACGGAGCCTGACGCCGTTCTTCAATCTCTACGGCACCGTGACCCTGGTCGGCGGCGCCGCGTACTCGGCCTGGGTTTTCTGGCGGAAGCGCGTGCTTCTCCACCGCGCGATCGGGAATGTCCTGATCGCGGTCGGTGCGATCTTGCCCGCGTTCGGTGGCGCGTTCAGCCGGCTTGGCATCGGCGGCGCGCTTTACCTGAGCGAGCTGTTGGGCGCGCTCCTGCTCCTCGTCGGTTTCTGGCGCGCCATCACGCCTATCGGGTCCGCGACTGACGTGGCCGTGAAGGACTTCTAGCGCGCTCGCCGCCGCGCGACATATAATGTGACCGCACGTCCATCTCACACCAGGGATATCCTATCCATGCCTGACGACCACTACGACCTCGATCTGACTCCCGGCGACATCGGTCGGTTAGAGAACCGTGAGGCGCTGATCGCGCTCTTTGCGCGACTGGGCTACAACGTCGACGATGCGGCGAAGACGCCGCACAGCAGCCTGGGCCTGGACGCGGAGGACCTGAAGCACCAGGTGCACTCCATCTACCGCCTCGCCGCGGACCCGGAGGATGGCGAGATTGTCATCTACCTCTACGAAGTGCGCTCAGTCACCAAAGCGCTCATCGACGCGGTCAGCCGGCCGTTCGGCAGCCGGGGCGGCTCACCCCTGCTGGTTCTGACCCACGATTACGAGCAGCTCGATTTCGTCCTGGTGCTGCCCCAGAAACGGACCCCGGGCCGCGATGGCGTGGTGCGCTATGGCGTTGAAACCCGGAGCATCAAGGTCGACCGGCGAAAGGTGTCGACCGTGCACCTGCGCGTGCTCAAACGGTTTACCTTTACCGAGGCCGAAAGCGACCAGCAGTGGGACAAGCTCGTCGCCGCGTTCACCTACGCGGCCACCGCGGGCGAGTTCTTCAACAACCGTGCGCTCTTCTCCGATTACTACCTGACCCACCGCCTGACCGACCGGCAACTGACCCCCGAATGGCAGGAGGAAGACCAGGCGCGCTACCTCGCGCGAGCGGCCAGCCGGCTGCTGGTCAACGCGCGGGTCGCGACTGGCCAACCAGCCTCAGTCCGTCATCCGGCGTGAGCTTTTCGAGCCGCTCTTCAAGGATCTACGCCTGAAGCCGGAGGCACCGCCCAGGAACGCCGCGACGGCCAGGCAGGCTCAGCCCGACTACCTGCTCTTCGACCCCGATGACCGGACCGCCGCGCTGGCGGCCGCGCTCATCTATCCCTGGGATCGCAACCTCGACGACGCGGACCGCCAGCGCGACCCCGAGCGGGGGGACGAGATCCCCGGCGCGCGTGTGGTCAGCGTGCTGGCCGAAGGGGGCGTCAACTGGGCGATCGTCACCAACGGCAAGGCCTGGCGGCTCTATGCGGCCAACGCGGACAACCGCGCGACCAACTACTACGAGATCGACCTGGAAGAAGCGTTGGCCTCGGTCGACCACCTGACCGCTACCAAATACTGGTGGCTCTTCTTCCGCCGCGAGGCGTTCACCGGGTTTCTCGACCGCATGCTGAAGGGGTCGGCCGAGTACGCCAAGGGGCTACGCGAGCGCTTGAAGGACCGCGTCTTCGAGGATGTCTTTGCGGCCTTCGCCGAGGGGTTCATCCTGTACGGCCGCGCGCGGGGCGCCGAACCATCCCTCGATGACGCGTTCGGCGGCACGATGACCTTCCTGTACCGGCTGATGTTCATCCTTTATGCGGAGAGCCTGGGGCTGCTGCCCGAATATGAAGCGCGCGGCTACGGCGAAAAGAGCATGGGGCGGCTCAAGCATGAAATCGCCCTCGCGGGGGGCGATGTGGAGGATGAAGCGCCTGCCCGGCTGGCCGCGGCGTATCGCGCCGACAACACGGATCTGTACCGGCGGCTCAGCGAGCTCTTCACCGCGGTCGACCAGGGCGACGCGGGCCTCAACCTGCCGCGTTACAACGGCGGCCTGTTCAGCAAGACCACGCCTGCGGGCCAGTTCCTGGCGAGCCACGCCATCCCGGACCGCTACCTGGCGCTCGGTCTCGACCGGCTGTGCCGCGACCTGGACGACAAGACCCACGCCCTGGTCATGGTCGACTACAAGACGCTGGGCGTGCGCGAGCTCGGCTCGATCTACGAAGGGCTGCTCGAATTCAAGCTGCGAATCGCGGGGGAGCCGCTCGCGGTCGTGCGCGAGGGCGGCAATGAGGTTTACTTGCCGCTCGAAAAGGCCAAGGGCAAACGCGTGCGTCGCGGCGAAGGCTATCGGCGACGTCTACCTCGAGAACGATAAGCGGGAGCGCAAGGCCAGCGGCTCGTATTACACGCCCGACTACATCGTCAAGTACATCGTGGCGCACACCGTGGGCCCGGTGCTCCAACGCAAGTTCGAGGGGTTGCGCCCGCAGCTCGACGACGCACAGCGGAAGTATCGCAATCATAAGAAGAATGTGCTCGCGAGCGGCAATCTGCAGCCGCCTGAGCTCTTCTGGAAGAATGACGCCATGGCCCGGCTGGCGGACGACTGCCTGGACATCAAGGTGCTCGATCCGGCCATGGGCAGCGGCCATTTCCTCGTCGAGGCGGTCGATTTCGTCTCCAACCAACTGATCGACTTCCTGAACGGCTGGAGCGAGAACCCGGTGTGGGGGCTGCTGGCCCGCACGCAGGAGGACATCCTGGCCGACATGGTGCGCCAGGAGGTGACCATCGATCGGCGCAAGCTGACGCGCGTCAACCTGCTCAAGCGCGCGGTGCTCAAGCGCGGCATCTACGGCGTCGACCTGAACGAGATGGCCGTGGAGCTGGCCAAGCTGTCGCTGTGGCTGGATGCGTTCACGCTGGGCGCTCCGCTGAGCTTTTTGGATCACCACCTGAAGAACGGCAACAGCCTGATCGGCGTGCGTATCAAAGAGGTGGAGGACGCGCTCGAGGCGGCCGAAGCCGAGCAGTTGGGGCTGCTGGAGCAGAGCCAATTCGCGGGCGTGATGCTGGCGACCGACCTGATGCGGCAGGTGGGCTATCTCAGCGATAACACGGTGAGTCAGTTGGAAGAGAGCCGGCGGCAGTATGAGCAGGCCGTCGCCCACCTTGCGCCTTACAAACGCATGTTGGACGTGTACACGTCGCGCTGGTTCGGCAACCACCCGAATCTGGGGAAGGCCAAGGCGTTCGACCCGACGATCGCGTTCCTGAAACGTGACGACGCGGTTGACTGGTTGAACGATCCGACGAAAGCCTTCCCCGAGAGAGACTACATGGACGCGCGGGGCGTGGCAGCGACCGCGCTGGCCGCGGCAAAGGGAAAACGCTTCTTTCATTGGGAGCTGGAGTTCCCGGAGGTGTTTTTCGCCGCGAGCACGCCAGGCGGGCAGGACATCGATCTACGCGAGGGCGCGGGGTTCGACGCGGTGGTGGGGAATCCGCCGTATGCAGAGCTTTCGGAACTCGATGCTGGTCGTTCTTTACCTGAGAAGGATTTTTTTAACTCGTACCCAGGATTCGGATCCGCACAAGAATCCGAAGGCCGACTCAACTGGTATCACTACTTCATGGTTCAAGGCCTCAATCTGGCAAGACATGCTGGCCTATGCAGCTTCATTGTACCGATGTCTTGGATGGGGGACAGCTTCACCGTCGGTGTGCGAAGATGGATGCTCCGCGAGCACACACCGCTTCGCGTTGAAGCCTTTCCTCAGAAGGACGATCCGAGAGATCGAGTCTTTTATGAAGCCAAACTGCCTACAAGTATCTTCGTCTCGCAAAAGGGCATCGTGCAGGCAGAGCTGCGGGTTCGAGTGCACCCAGGACGTTTGATTCTTCCGAGTCCACATTATGAAGCTAATCTCAGTGCAATCATGGCTTTAAGCCCCAATTCCTGGCTGATCCCTCTCGTTACTCCGGACGAATGGCGAATATTATCCCGGCTTGCTCAGGATTCGAACCTTGGTCGCCTTGACGCCCACGGAGCAGTCCCCACATCCGGGGAAATCATCTTTAATGCCGCCACACGTCCGTACATGACCTCCGACAGTCACTATGATCTGATCTTGAGGGGTAGTCACGTCCAACGCTACGAACTCGTTGAAAAGGCGAAGCAAGGGGTTCCTGAATACTTGAACACGGCCGCATACCTGGCGCAAGCAGGTACAGACTCTAAGGCTTTTGCTTTCAAACACCCTCGAATCGTGTATCAAGAAGGATCTGCTATCGATGCCTGGCGACGTGTAGTGCCCACATATCTCCCAGCGGGGGCGATTTGCGGTCACAAAATCTGCTACTTCACCGATTACAAGATAGACATGTTCGCCTTCTTGGCGATTTATGCCAGCAACTTCGTGAATTGGCTCGTTGAGAAACTGAGCGTAACGAACAGTCTTCCGGCTTACCTCATCGGCAGTCTCCCCTTTCCGATTCTCAACAAGCCGGTGAATGAAGAGCACGAAGAACTATCACAGGAAAACTTGGCTCGTTTGGCTCACCGAATGCTCGACCTCAACAAACGCCGCGCCGTCGAGACCAAGCGTTTCCTCACCTGGCTCGAATCGCGCCTCCACATCAAACTGGACAAGGACGGCGCGACCGGCATCGACTCACTGGCGGGCAAGTCCATCCTCCAGAACTACCTGGGCGATTACCAGAAGGGCGAGCGGGAGCGGACGTGGGATGAGTTCTACGGCCGCCTCTTTCAGAATCGCCGGCGCTTCGGCGTGGTCCTGGCGGACGTCAGGGGCGAGATCGAAGCTGAGTACGAGAAGTCGCTGGCGGTGCTGCAGCCGATCAAGCAGCAGCTTGCGGCCACCGACAACCTGATCGACAAGATCGTCTATCGGCTCTACGGCCTGACCGAGGAGGAGATCGCGATCATCGAGGGGCCCGCGTTCGAGCAGGCACAGGCCGACGCGAAGGCGGCGGTGGTCGGGGACAAAGAGCTGCAGGCCGACCCGGACAAGGCCCTTGCAGAGATGGCCGACCGGGTGCGCGCTGGCGGGCGAGCGGGTGGTCAATCAGCTCTCGCTGGCAGAAGAGCGCAGGCTGCTCGATGCGGCGCTGCCCGGGTGGAACCTCTTTCCCGACGACGTCGCCAAGGCGCTGCTCACGGGCGAATATTCGATCCGCAGCATGCCCGATGGCCTGGACTTCTCCGGGACGGTTGTGGAGTACGGCAAGGCAGTGGAGGCCGCGATCTATCATCGCATCTTCCTGCGCTTTCGCGCGGAGGCCGGGTGCACCGCGGATGATGTCCAAAACGAAGAGGTGTTCAAGCCGTTCATGGGGAACCCGGATAAGAAGATCACGCTCGGCAGCTTCACCATGCTGTTCAGTTCCAAGGAGAAGGCGTTGCACGCGTTCGTCCGTCGCATCTACCCGCGCGTGGATGAAGTGATCTACGGGAAGGCGGGGGTGCTCAAGCTGTTGAGCGATCAGGCGAATATCGATCTGCGCAACGCGGCCGCGCACGACAAGGTGCTCGACCGCGAGGCGGCGAAAGCCGTGCGTGCGTGGGCGTTTGCGGTGCTGCGGAATCTGTAGAGGTGCGGACTTAGGTGCCCGGCACTTCGAAGTGCCGGGCACCTGGCGGGGCACCTGACCGAAGCGCATTGACACGCCTGGCCGGCAGTGCTACAATGTGACCACATGAAGTGGTCACAAAGGGACGAGGTGTATCATGCCGGAGATTGGCATTCGTGAATTGAAGAGCCAGGCATCAGAAATCGTGCGCGCGGTGCGCGAAGGCCGGGTGGAGTATGTGATCACCCACCGCGGCCGGCCGGTTGCGATGATCGTGCCGTTCGAGGAAGCATCGGAAGAGACAATGCGGTCTCATGAGGCGTTTTGGGACGAGATGGACGCGTTGGCGGATGAGTTGGCCGCAACATGGGACGCTGAGAAGAGCCCGTTGGAATACTTCTTTGAGCAGAGGCGCCAGTCGTGATTCCTTCGATCATCGTACTCGATCCCAGTGTCCTCGTTGCCTCGGTCAGCCAGATGGAAGATGGGCACCAGAGTGCGAGAGTACTTATGCGCCAACTGGCAGCAAGCCCGATGCAGATCTTGATGCCAGTGATTGGATTGCCGGAGCTAGCCTCCGGTCTTGGTCGCGGCCGGCGGTCGCAACCTACCGCGTTCAAGTTGCTCTCGCGTTTCAGGGAAACACCCAACCTGCACTTGCGGCCTGTGCTGGAGTCGCTGGCTGATGTCGCTGCAGAGTTGGCGCTGAGCCACAGAATCAAAGGTTGCGACGCTATTTACGTGGCATTAGCGCGCGAAATGCAGATTCCACTCATCACGCTCGATCAAGAGCAAGCGAGGCCGCGCGCCTGTGGAGGTTATAGTCCTGACGCCCGAACAGGCCCTGGCGGAGTGGTTAGCAACGTGAAGCGCATCCCTTACGTCATCGACAACATCTCGGTCACGCTGGCCGACGTGCTGAACCAGCTTATTGCGGAGCAGGGCGGCCGGCAGTTAGATATCGCCACGGCCTACTTCAGCGTGCGCGGGTGGGCGCTGCTGCGGGATAATCTGCGGTCGGTGCGCCATTTCCGCCTGCTGCTGGGCGATCAACCTGCGGCGGGCGACGACATCGGATTGGGACCCGACTCCGCCGCATATCTCCGTCACGAGTTGAACGCGGAGCCGCTGAGCGAGGCGACGCGGCGGCTGGTGGAGGAGTTGGTGCGCTTCCTGCACCGCGAGAGTGTGGAGGTGCGGCTGTATTTGGGGTATGAGCCCGGGGAAAACGAGCGGCGGCGTTTCCTGCACGCCAAGTGCTACCTGCTGTACGGCGATACACATGGCCGGACGTCGCTCATCACGCACCTGAACCCCCTGATCGGCATCGTGGGGTCGAGCAATTTCACCGCGCCCGGCCTCGTTTCCAACCGCGAGCTCAACCTGGTGCACAAGACGCTGCTCGCGCCCGACGAGGTGGAGGACCCGCTGGCGGCCGCGGCCGTGACTCGCCAGGGCCAGCACCGCGTCGATGGACACGTGCTGCCCGAAAACCGGCAACTGATGAAGAGCGAAGTCGGTGCGCGCGCCATCCTCGATCTGGTCGAGTGGTACGACGACCAGTGGCGGCTGGCGGAGGATTTCAAGGATCGGCTGATCGAGATGCTGGAGAACTCGAAGTTCGGCGGCCGGGAGTACACCCCGTACGAGATCTACATGAAGGCGCTCTTCGAGTACTTCCGCGATGACCTGGAAGGCGAGGCGCCGCAGGCCGCGACCCGTTCGGCCGTGGAGCTGTCGGAGTTTCAGGACGATGCGGTCAAGAAGGCGCGGCGCATCCTGGCGCGCTACGATGGCGTCCTGGTCGCGGACTCGGTGGGGCTGGGCAAGACGTGGATCGGCAAGAAGCTGCTGGAGGATTTCGCCTATCATCAGCGGCAGAAGGCGCTCGTCATCTGCCCCGCGTCACTGCGTCTCATGTGGGAGCACGAGCTGCAGTCGGCCACGATCTCGGCAGCCGTTCTCTCGCAGGAAGAGCTCGGCCAGGAGGACTTCGATCTGCGGCGGCTGGCCGACGTGGATGTCGTGCTGGTCGACGAGGCGCACAACTTCCGAAACCGGCGCACCGCGCGCTATGCAGCCCTTGAGCAGTTGCTGGCCCTCAACGGCCGCCGGGGGCGGAGCGGGGGCCGTAAGAAGCTGATCCTGCTGACTGCCACGCCGATCAACAACAACATCTTCGACCTCTACAACCAGATCAACCTGTTTGCAGGCAACGACCGGACCTACTTCGCGAGCGCGGGCATCGGCGATCTGTACAAGTATTTCCTGGCCGCCCGGCGCGATTCGATCGAGCAGGGCAGCGTGCGCATCTTCAACCTGCTCGAAGAAGTCGTCGTCCGCCGCACGCGCCAGTTCATCCGCAAGGCCTATCCCGAGGCGACCATCGGCGGCAAGCGCATCCACTGGCCCGAGCGGCGGCTGCGCACGGTACGCTACGACCTGGAGGCGACTTACGAGGGGCTCTATCGGGAGGTCGTGCCGCGATATCGAGGCGCTGCACCTGCCGCACTACAACCTGGAGTCGTACAAGGCGGATCAGCAGAAACAGGATGACTTCGAGCTGGGTCGGCAGGAGGCGCTGGTCGGCATCTTCAAGAGCCGGTTCCTAAAGCGACTCGAGTCGAGCATCGACGCGTTTCGCATCTCGATCCGTCGCGCGCTGGAGTTCGTCAAGACGTTTGACGAATACGTGCAGGAAGGCGTTATCCTGGACGCCGCCTCGTTCCAGGCCGCCATGCGGTTGGTCGCTGCAGATGAGGAAGACGCTGATGGCGGCTCGAACGGCCACGTGCCCGGCTCGCAGGCCGAGCGGATCGATGAAGTCGCCGAAGCGCGGGCCATCATCGAGAGCCTCCCGCGGCTCGACCCCACGAAATACGACCGCCGGCAGCTGCACCGCGACCTGACCAGCGACATCGAGACGCTCGACCGACATCTGGTACAAGGTCCGCGACATCACCTACGTAGCAAGACGACAAGCTGGCCGCGTTCAAGGCGCTGCTCCAGGCGGAGCTGCGCAGGGCAAGAAAGTGCTGGTCTTCACCTACTACAAGGACACGGCGCGTTATCTCTATCGCGCGCTGACCGACGGCGGAGAGGCGCGGCTGGCGCGAGGCCGCGGGCGATCCGCACGATCCGCCGCATCGACAGCGGCGCCGATCCGACGGGACCGGGTGCGGCTGATCGAGGCGTTCGCGCCACGTGCCAACAACCGGCCGGAGCTCGCGGGCAGCGACCGGGAGATCGACATCCTGATCTCGACCGACGTGCTCTCCGAAGGCCAGAACCTGCAGGACTGCGGCTACCTGCTCAACTACGACCTGCACTGGAACCCGACGCGCATGGTGCAGCGCGCCGGGCCGCATCGATCGCCTCGGGCCCGAATTCGACACGCTCTCGATCTACAACATGTTCCCCGAGGAGGGGCTGGAGGACCTGCTCGGTCTCGTCGCGCAGCCTGACGGCCAAGATCGACGTGATCAACCAGACCGGCTTCCTCGATGCCAGCGTGCTGGGCGAGGTGGTCACCCCGCGCGACTTCAACACGCTCCGCCGCATCGCGGAGGAGGACAACACGGTGATCGAGGAGCAGGAATCTTTCCTCGAGCTGGCGAGCAGCGAAGCCATGCTGGCCGAGTTGCAGCGGGTGCTGGCGACCGAGGCCGCGCGTTGGGTGACCGACCTGGACGATGGGATTCATTC
Source organism: uncultured Chloroflexia bacterium (assembly GCA_963774265.1). GTDB lineage: Bacteria > Chloroflexota > Anaerolineae > CG2-30-64-16 > CG2-30-64-16 > JALOOB01. Next base: position 412,873 of record CAVZDU010000005.1, read on the forward strand.
AGGGCTCGCGCCGGGAAGGTGCGCGGGGTGTCTTCTTCTATTTCAAGGCCCGCCGCGGCAACGGCAGCACATCCCACTTCTGGCGTTACTACGATCTGCGGCGACGAGAGATCATCGACAACCGCTATCAGATCGTGCAACTCATCGCCTGCACGCCGGAGACGCCGCGCCATCCGCCGCCCTACGACGAGGTCGACATCTACGATGTACAGGGCCGCGTGCTTGCCGACATCGTAGGTCAGGCCGAGGAGCAGCAAGGCGCCGCGTTGGTGGCCAAGCCGGTGGCGGAGGAGCAGATGACCGCCTCCCACATCTTGCGCGAGCATCTCAACGATTCGACCTTGGATCGCAACGAGGTGCGAGAGCTCCGCAAGTTCTTGAAAGAACCACTGGTGGGCGCGTCGGTCCAGGAGCTGCGCCGCGCGTTGAAGGCCTTCACTGCCACGTCAGATGTCCTGCCGCTCGTGACGACCGTGCGTGAGATCGCCAGGGAGCAGAGCGTGATGCGGGAGGAAGCGTCTGCCTATGGCACGGCAAGGGGCCTGCGTCGCGAGGATTTGCATCTGGTTTGTTACGAGTATATCTGCACGTGAAATTCGGGGAACCCGATGCGCTGTGTCCCCCCGATAAAGCAGGGGCGACCGGCCGGTCGCCCCTGCTCCATGGGTCCGCCGGCTCTACCCACCACCCACCGCCGTAAAGAACTCGACCGTATCCCCGTCCCCGGCGACGCTCGTCTCAAGGTCGACCGCGCGACGGTTCACTGTTGCGACGGCGATCTCCGCGGCCGGGATGCCCAACTTGCGCACCAACTCGAGCAGGGTGATCGGCCCCGGCTGGGGCAGCTCCAGCCAGGGCCGTTTCTGGGGATCGTACCAGCTCAGGTGGCCGCCGAGATGGACCCGCATCGTCACTCGCCCCGCTACACGCCCACCAGGTTAGCGGCCCACTCGAGCTCCAGCTCAGCCAGGCGGCCGCGGGTGGGGACCGTCGTGACCGGGTCCCACCCTTTCCACTGGTACAAGGCCGTCATGGCCTGCTCGAATTCCTCTCTGGAAATGGCAATGCCCGCCAGCGCGCCGTTTTCCAGTGGCTGGAAGAGGCGCTCGGGCAGCGTGTCATCGCGGCGGGTGAAGCCCTCGCGCACGTTGAAGAGGCGCGCCAGGTTGGTTGCCCGCTCGCCGATGCGCAAGAGATCCCCGGCGTCGACCTGCCAACCGCTGGCTGCACGCACCGCGGTCAAAACATCTTCAACTGGAATGAACGAACGCGGCGTGGGGCCGAAAAAGCAGAGGCCGATGACCTTTTCGAAGCTGGCCCAGTTTTCCATCAGCCAGTAGTTGCGAGCCTTCCTGGCGCTGAGCTCCCGGGGCGGCAGCGCCTCGGTGATTCCGAGCGGCTGCGCGCCCTTGAAGCTCAACGAATCGGGGTTCGCCAGCGCGGGATCGTGCACCGCGGTCAGATGATCGGCGCCTGCTTCGTTGATCGCATAGCCCAACCCCAGCCCCACCTTGCCGCGCGGGTCGTGCATGGCCAGCTCCTGGCCCTTCACATGCATGGCGAAGAGCGCGGCGCCGCCGCCGATGGTCTCGGCCGCGCGGCGCACGCCCTCGGCCAGCAGGTCGCCGATGTGCTCGCGTCGCGCGATCAACTCCACGCACGCGACCATGGCCTCGGCATTCCCGAAGCGCAGATCCAATCCACCCGTTTCCTTTGGGCCGATCAGCCCGTGCTCGAAACATTCCATGGCGAATGAAATCGCCGAGCTGGCTGAGATCGTATCGATGGTGTAGCGGTTGCAAAGCTCGTTGGCCTTGGCGACCGCCTGCAGATCGTCGATGCCGCAGTTCGAGCCGAAGCCGGCTACGGTCTCGTATTCCGGGCCGCCGTACGAGTCGCTGACCTGGTATCGGTCGTTTACCTTGACCTCGCGCTTGCAGCGCACCGCGCAGGCGTAGCAGCTGCGCCGGCCGCTGAGCAGTTCTTTCTCGTACGTCTCCCACCGCAGGCCATCGACGCCTTCGAACGCACCCTGCCGGAAATTGCGCGTGGGCAGGATGCCGGCCGCGTTGAGGCCCGCGGTGAGGCCCGGCGTGCCGCGCACCTGCAAATCCCAGCTGCTGGGATGCTCTTTGACCGCCTTCGCGAGGCGCCGGCCCAGGTCGCCGAGGGGCGGCGCTTCGTGGGCTGCGTCGAGGTACTTGCCCGAACCGCGCACTGCGACCGCCTTTACCTGTTTGGAACCCATTACCGCGCCCAAGCCCGACCGGCCGTTGAAGTGCCGCAGCTCGTTGGTCAAGGCGCCGTAGCGCACCAGGTTTTCCGCGCCGAGGCCGATCTGCAGCACCCGGGTCAGCTTCTCCTCTGTCTCCTGCCGGATCGTGGTCTGGACCTCTTCGGGGTCATGGCGCCACAGATGCCGGGCATCCCGAATCTCGACCAGGTCGTCCTTGATCCACAGGTAGACCGGATCGGCCGAGCGGCCGGTCATGACGATCGCTTCCCAGCCCGCCAGCTTCAGCTCGGGGCCCCAGAAGCCGCCCGCCTCCGATTCGCCGAAACCGCCGGTGAGCGGCGAGCGGGCGACTGCTGAGAAGCGCGTTGCGGTCGAGAATGGGGCGCCGGTCAGCAGCCCATTGGCCAGGATCAGGATGTTGTCCGGTCCAAGGGGATCCACGCCGGGGTCCAGCTCTCGGAGCAGGATGGCCGCAGCGAGCGCCTTGCCGCCGGGATAGAGATGATAGAACTCCTCGCTCAGCGACTCCGTCCAGGCCTTGTGGTTTGTCAGATCGACCCGCAGAGTCTTGCCGGAATATCCGTATCTCATCGACAGCCTCAACCTTTACGATCGTAACAGCGGAATTGTGGCGTTGGCCCAGGGCATCACCCCGATGGCTGAAGCACACTCGGACATCATTTGTGACTTACTTGCAGCAGTCTTGCCGTACAGGCTGTGGCGCGAAATAGCAGCAAGCCTGTCAGGTCCACGTCGATATGCTCGGACATGGTTGCGACGGTCAGCGGATTGGACGACCTGGCCCACCTCACCGGCGGTCGCCCTGTGGTGAGCCAGGCCGGCTCTGAGCCTGAGCATCTCACTGCAGTGGATTTTGGCCGGGCGCGCATCCCCTCGCAGGGCTGAGCGGCCACCGGCACCACGGGCGTGTCAGTCGGGTCTAAGCCTGATCAAGACCGGCAGGTAGCCCCTCCGTGCTGGCATCGGAACCTGTTCGACTGGAACTGCCAAATGCGCGGCAATCGCTGTCGTGGCCTTCACCTGCTCCAGCCAGTAGTCGAGATTCATATGGGCAATCGTGTCTTCTGAGGTGTGGTCGTAGGGAGTTCGTTCGTTCTCGTAGCTCTCGATCTGCAGCCCCGTCGGTATGCCCTTCTCACGGAAGGGGAGCTCGTCCCCTCAGCCGCAGCCGACAACGAGCCTGGGCGCCAGGTCAAGTCGATAGGCCTTGATTGTCTCACTCATCATCTCTGTCACGACTGTGGATTGCGGACGCCCTCCGTGCCAAAGCTCCATGACGCCATCGCGGTTGCCGTCATAGCCAACCACGTCGATATCTACGGCAACCTTGATGGCGTCTATTTCTGACGGCGAGAGCTGATCGAGATAACTCCGGACTCCAAGCTTACCTTGCTCTTCTCCCGTCGAGAACAGCAGAACCACCGTACGGCTGAATTGTTGGCTGCTGAGAATCCTCGCCACCTCCAGCAGATCAACTGCGCCACTGGCGTTGTCATCCGCGGCAGGAAACCGTTCTTTGGCGTTTGGCCTGACGCCATCGACATGAGCGACAAGGTAGACCTCCTCGGCCGGAGCACGGGATCCCGGTTTCCTGGCGATCACGTTGCGATCAGAACGTCCGGAACGAGACCAATTCTTAAGCTCAACCGAGTAACCCAGGCTGACAAGCTCTTTGGCAATATAGTCAGTTGCCCGTTTGAGCCCCTCACTGCCGGTCAGCCGATTGGTGATCGTATAGCAGTCGGTCCCGGCACAGATGGGCTCTTCACCGGTCAGCCGGCGGAGATCGCGCAGGGCTCTGGCCCGGTCGACTTGTCCCAGCATCTCTCGTACAACCCCGGTGGGCGAAATGACCGTTGCCCGGCTCGATTCCGGGAGAGAGACCGGCTGCGCCTCTCGATCCCGCGTTTGCAGTCCGCAGGCCGACGCGATCGCAACCGAGAAAGCCAGGCCCAAGAGAATAGTGACGCAGAGGGCCAATATTCCTTTTCTCATGAAATCTCCCTCCCTCGCGGCGCTCTGAGTCATTATGCGAGCGATGTGACGGTCGCGTCATGCAGGCTGTAGCGCATTCCCACCACCTGCAAACCGCCGTGGCTGATTGCTTCGGCCAACACCGGCTCACCTTTGAGGCGGGCCACGGTCTCGACGATGTGCGCGTCGATGACATTTGCCACCGGGTCGCCGTCCTGCCCGCGCACCTTCTCCAGCGCAGGGCGGATGCAGCTCATGATGTTCGGAAGATGGCCCTGGGCAGGCGCGTTGGGAGCCGTCGCCGCGTAACTGGCCACTGTGGCGGTGACCGCGCCGCACTTCTCGTGGCCCAGGACAACGATCAACTGCACGCCGAGGTGCTCGACCGCATATTCCAGGCTGCCCAAGCTGATATCGTCGAGCACGTTGCCCGCGTTGCGGACGACGAACAGCTCTCCGAGGCCCCGGTCGAAGATGATCTCGGGCGGAACGCGCGAATCGGAGCAACAGAGGATCGCAGCAAAGGGGTGCTGCGCCTGCAGCAACTCCTGAGCGCATCCGGATTGCACTGCGCTGCTGAAGCAGCTGTCACGGAAGGATTGGTTGCCGGCGTGCAAGCGCGCAAGCGCCGCGTCAGCGGGGACGGGTGGGTGGCTGTTCGGGTGGGAGCCGTGACTCTGTGACATCATGCCTCCAGCTGCGTCGCGTGGTATGGGGTCATTTAACACCGGCCCGTCGATTTTGCCTAATACCCCTACGCCGGAGCGCGGGAATGGTCCAGCTCTGCGCGCAATTGCCGCCATCCCGGGAGGAAGCGATCCATGTGGGCTTTGAAGCGGACCCCGTGGCCGCGTTCGAGCAGGTGGACGAGCTCGTGGACGAGGACGTATTCCAGCAGGCGGGGCGGCTTCTTGGCCAGCTCCAGGTTGAGCCAGATGCGCCGCGCCGTGGAATTGCACGACCCCCACCGGGTTCGCATATCCTTGACGCCCCACGCGGCAGCCTCGACGCCGATCACCGGCTGCCACTTCGCCAATAGGGCGGGGATCTGTGCCTTGAGCTCCGCCCGATACCACGCGGCCAACACGGCCGCGCGCTGCGCAACGTTGCTGCCCCTCCGCACGTACAGGTCGATCACGGGGGGGCGGCTGTCCCTGATGGGCGAGGGGCGCAAGTATGTATGGTCGGCTTCGTCGCCGTCGCGTCGAACCACTCTGCCCCGCCCATCGTGCTCGATGACGTTCAACAGGTGGCCGACGCCGCCGAAATCGTGGGTCTCGCCCGAGACATATTCGCGCGGCGCGTGGGCCACCCGACCGCCGCTGCTCGCCAGGTGGCGCCTGATCCAAGCCAGCCGCGCGACGACCGCCTGGCGCACCGCCTCGTCGTCCGCCCTAAGCGGTGCGGACACGCGGACGCGGCCCTCGGACGGGTAGACGGTCAGGCGCAGATGCCTGACTTTTTTGCGGATGACTTCGACGGCAAGGCCTTCAACGCTGATCTGATGCATGCGACTCATTTCCGGCTGGAGTAAGACCGCTGCAGCCATTATAGCCGAACTTCGCAAATTGGGTCTTGACAAATCCTCCTTCGAGGCGTACAATTGCGCCAAGTACTTTGTTGTGCAAAGTACATTACAGCGCAGAAAGCCCCGACTATCTACAGGAGGGTTGATATGACAGGGCAGATCAGCAGTCAGGAAGCTCGGCGCAGGGTCGCCCAGCTCAGTACGTTTGAGGATGGCTTGTGGGACATGCTGCTGGGCAAGGTCTTCATTCTGCTCAGCATCTATCCGGTCACCAGGAACCTCTTGGGGCGAACCCTCAACCTGTTCCTCTTTTTTGGCCTGTTGGCGTTGCTCATCGCGGCCATGAGCGTCGCCCGGCGCACGCTGTCGATCCCCCGCGTGGGCATGGCGAAGCTCAGCCACAGTCCGCTGGCCACTGTCGCCCGGATCACCTTGTTTGTGGTTACGGTGACACTGGTCTTCGCCACGTTGTTCATGACCCAAACGGTGAAGCAGCCGGCGTTGGCCGGAGCGCCCCCGTGGCTCAACCGGTTGAGCGGCGACATCTTTTTCGCTGCACTGATCATTGGCTTCTTTACGCTGTTCGCACATTTCACCGGCGTCCCGCGCCTGCACCTGTATGGCTGGCTCCTGGGGCTGGGGAACCTGGCCTCGGCCGCGCTGGCGCTCTACGCCGGTTTCACCTTCAGCCTGCCACTCGCGCTTGTCGGGCTGATCATCGTCCTGGTGGGCGCCAACCTGTTCTGGCGCTTCCTGCGCCGCTATCCCGTCCCGACCGAGGACAACTGAGATGACAAAGCTGAGCGAGTCCGGCGGGGAGCTGCATCCCCTGGCCAGCATCGACCGGATGGTTCACGAGCCGGCCCGGCTGATGGTTCTGAGCTATTTGGACGCGGTCCAGAGTGCGGATTTCGTCTTCTTGATGCGCCTGACGGGGCTGACGTGGGGCAATCTCTCCTCGCACCTGAGCAAGCTGGAGGAAGGCGGGTATGTCGCGGCGGAGAAAGCGTTCGTCAACAAGAAACCGCACACGATGATCCGCTTGACCGATCAGGGCCGGGCGGCCCTGCAGTCGTATCGGGAGGTCATGCAACGGGTGCTGAACGACGGACGGCCGGGGTGATGGACGCGCCACTCACCTTTCCTTGCGTACTACCCGCACATCGCGCGGCCCAATCTCGACGGCGCCGGCTGCTGCGCGGACGGTCTGCGTTTCATCGGTGAAGTTGAGCAGCAGTGTGTACGGGCCGCGACGAGCAGCCATCACACCGGGCGGCAAATCATCCGCCAGGCGCGCCACGCCGGCCCCGCCGGCCAGGTAGCCCAGGATGGCCGATGCCTGCGCTTCGGTGGGATACCAGCCGAGATAGAGCACCTGCCCGCTGCCGGCCGCGCGGGCCGTCAGCGCCGCAGCGCCGGCGAACGGTCCAGAGGTGTATCGGGCCAGGGCCGATGTGTCCGGATCAGGCGCCAGCGCCTCGACCCAGAAGGAAGCCTGTTCCGGCAGGCCGGGCAGGTCCGTGCTGAGATCGTAGCCGATGCCCGGCGGCAGGCTGCCCCAGTCAGTTACAGTCGCGCCTACCAGGTCACGCAATACGCCCGGCAACGGCTGGTCGGTCACCAGGTTGCTGGGGGTCTTGACCCCGGATCGCACGCCGAACAGCACCGTGCCCCCCGCACGGGCGTACGCAGCCAATCGCTCGGTCAACGCCTCGCTGGCCAGGATCGCCGAAGGGGCTGCAACCAACTTGTAGCGGCTCAGGTCCGCGTCTGGCGGGATGATATCCGCTAGGATGCCCAGCTTTGCCAGGCTGCGGTGGAAGAGGAACAGGTGGCGGAGGTGGGTGAAATCCTGGCGGTGCGGCTGGATCTGGATGGCCCATAGGTCGTTGTAGTCCAGCAGCAGCGCCACCTCCGCCGTGACGGGATGCGCAGCGATCTCCGCCATCAGGGTTCGCTCGCCAGCCATGGCCAGCAGCTCGCGGTAGCCGGTCGCGAGCGTCGCGTCGTGATGCAACATGCCGGAGTGGTACTGCTCGAACGCGTACCGGCACGCGCGCCAGCGGAAGTAGACCACGGCGTCCGCGCCTTCGGCCAGCGCGTGCCAGGTCCACAGGCGCATCGTGCCGGGGCGCACAGCGGTGTTGAACCGGCTCCAGTTGATGGGGCCGCACTGCTGCTCCATCACCCAAAAGGGCGCCTGCTTGTGCCCGCGCGCCTGTGCGTGGCAGAAGCCAGTGATGGTCGGGTCGCCCATGTCATAGGGGAAGGTGCAGCCCGGTTTCTCCGGCAGATAGAGGGCCTGCCCCATGTGCTCGGCATGGCCGGTCGGGTAGGAATCCCAGGCGATGAAATCAAGCGGCCGGGCCAGGTCGTGATAATCCAGGTCTTCGAAGTCGCCGAGCGTGTTGGTGGTGATAAACTGGCCGGCCGTGTTTTGGCGCAGGAGGTCTACCTGCAGCTGCTGGTATGACACGGTTGTCTCGGATGCGAACCGCGCGTAGTCCAGCACGTGGCTCGGATTGGCGCCTGTGGGGGTCAGGTTGGGCAGCCGGATCTCCTCCCATCGGCCATAGCTCTGGCTCCAGAACACTGCGCCCCAGGCTTCGTTCAGCGCATCGAGGGTCCCGTATTTGCGCTTCAACCACTCCCTGAATGCAGCCGCACACTGGTCGCAGTAGCAGCGTGCGGTGTCATGACAGCCGAACTCGTTGTCGATCTGCCAGCCGACCACGGCCGGGCGCCCACCGTAATGCTCGGCCATGGCTCGCACGATGCGTTCGCTGTGGCGGCGATAGGTGGGGCTGGTGGGGCAATAGTGGCGCCGCGTCCCGCTGTTCCGCACGCGGCCCGCCGCGTCCACCGGCAGCACGTCGGGATAGTTGTGGGTCAGCCAGGCGGGCGGCGCGGCCGTCGGCGTGCCCAACACCACCTGCAAGCCTGCGCCGGCCAGGGTCGCGATGGCCTCATCCAGCCAGTCCCAGGCGAACCGTCCCTCGACCGGCTCCATGAGGTGCCACGCGAATTCGCCGATACGGACGTAGTCCAGGCCCGCGTCACGCATCATTTGCGCGTCGATCGGCCAGCGGTCGTGCGGCCAGTGTTCGGGGTAATAACAGACGCCAAGTTTCATTAGGTGGATGCCTTTCACGCTCGATGATGGTCGATGACCTGCCGGTACAGCCCCTCCAGCCGGTCCACGTGCGCCTCGATCTTGAACTGCGCCGAGAGCTCCCGTGCATTGCTGGCGAAGGCGCGCCGGCTCGCCTCGTCCTGCAAGATTTCGGAAAGCCTGTCCGCGACCTCTGCGTCTGTGTCGGCCAGGTAACCGTTGAAGCCCTGGCGAACCAGATCGCTGAAGCTGCCATCACGCCTTGCCACGATCGGCAAGCCGCACAAGGTCGCTTCGATCAGCGTCATCGGATGGATTTCGCTGAGCGAGACGGTCGCGAACACATGCGCGATCGAATAAATCTCGGGCATTCGCTCCCAGGCGATCGGTCCCGCCAGCAGCACCTGGCGACTGAGGCCGGCCGCATGGGCCGCGGCTGCCAGCTCGGCCCGCGCGGGGCCTGTGCCTACGAAGAGCGCCCTGTAGCGTTCTTGCGTCTGCAAGACGGGCCGCAGCGCCTCCAGGAGTGCCAGCACCCGCTTCTCCTGCGCCAGCCGGCCGACGTAAAGGATGACGCGGTCCGCCGGGTCGAGGCCAAGGGCAGCGCGCGCCTGGTCGCAGTCCGCGCCTGTGATGCGGTCCGGATCAAACCACTCGGTGGACGCACCGTTGCCGATCACACTTGTGCGGAGCTCCGGGATGAAGGAGGCGACATAGGCGCGCCCCTTTCCGACGGGCAGACCGCCATATCATACCCGCGCAGGAGCGATGCAAGCAACCCGGAGATCGCCCGTTCGGGCAGCAGATGGCCCAACGGCACATAGTGCCGGTAGGCTGGGTAAAGCGTGTGCAGGGTGTGAACCAGCGGCAGGTTCGCCCGCCTGGCCGCGCGTTTGCCGGCCCAGCCCAGGGCGAATTCGGTGTGCGTGTGGATGATGTCCAACTTCTCCCGCGCCACGATGCGGTCAATGGCCGCCTGTGACGTCAACCCGAGCCGGATTTCGATTTGTGCGTTGAACGGGAGCGAGGGAAAGCGGTAGACGGAGGGATCGCACTCGGCCGCGCCGGGGCTGGCGACGGTGAACAGGACCACTTCGTGGCCGCGGCGCTCCAACTCCCGCCTGGCCTGAACGATAGCAGTCGTCACGCCATTCTTGGTGGGCAGGTAGCAGTCCGTGAAGATGCCGATTTTCATGTTTACCGGAGCATGCCAGGTGCTGCCAGGTGCCGGGCACTTGTCGCCAGGTGCCGGGCACTTCGCAAGTGCCCGGCACCTCTTAGCGCGCGCCTGTGCTGCGCCCACCCCGCGTGGACCCCTGCCCTACGGGCGTTCGAACCTCTTGCCGGTCGCCAGCTCGACGCACTTGTACGCGCCGTCGTAGATGCCGATGCGCTTGTTCTTGACGATGCAGTCGCAGTACAGCTCCAGCAGATCGGCGCCGTTTGTCAGCAGGTCGATCGCCTGCAGGGTCTGCGGGATGGTGCGCGTTTCGACGGTGCCGTCGCCTAGCTCCGCGCCGCGGATCGCGCCCCACATCTCGTGCCCGCCCACGCGCGCGTTGAAGATCTTCGGCACAGGATAGAAGGCCAGCTCGCTGGGCTTGGTGATCATGACGTCGATCACTCGCATCAGGTAGTTGGTGGCATAGACGGCATGGAAGGTGTTGTCGTGCAGGAACACGTGCATCCCTTCGGCCGGCCCGGACCGAATCTGGTCGACCAGCACCTTGGTGTCATCCCACGTGAAGTGCGTCTGGATAAGTTCCTTGTACGAGGTCAGCTCACCCTGCAGCCAGACCCAGTTGTCCTTGTGATCGCCCAGGTTGACGAACAGTGTGATCTTGCCGGCCTTGACCAGCGGGATGCAGTGCTCGATGATGGCCTTGAATAGCTCGCGTTGCGCGCCTGCGCCGCCCATGGTGACGAGGAAGCGACGCGGCGCTCCGCCTCGCATGCGCGCGAGCCGCGCAGCGCAATCGACCTCGATGTTCTCCACCAGCTCGTGGTCCACGTGGTGGCCGGTGTAGTAGATCGCATCGGGCGGGGTTGGGTTCAGGATCGCACCCTTTTCGTCGAAGCCGCGCATCGCACGGAAGCCGTAGTAGCCCGAAGGAGACTGCACCCCGTGCTTGGCGCCCTCGGTCAGCTGGAAGGCCATCGGCCAGTTGTCGAACATCATGTCGACGACGTTGGTCATGCCGCCCGCGACCGCACCCATGCAGGTCCACATGTGCGACGTGAGCACCGGCATGTCGGAGGGTAAAGCCTCGTGCAGGTTGCGGAACAGCTCGCTCATCTTATAGTCTTTGACGTTGGTCTTCAGAAAGCGCCAGGGCCAGCCCACGGTCCAGCTGTTCAGGAACGACCAAAGCCCCGGCAGCGTGCGCTCTCCGGTGGTGACCGACTCCCAGACATATTTGTTGAACAGCTCGCTCCGCTGCGAGATGCGGGACCAGCGGCTGTACCAGGTGTTGCACCAGTTGATCACGTCGGTGGTGATGCCGGGGATCGCCAACATGTCCAACCAGTACGGGGTGAAGCCCATCGCCCTGGCGCACGACGCGCCGGCCATCGCGATACGGTAGTGCCCGAACCCCATGCGGATCGTGCTGCAGATGACCGCGTTGTCGGCAACGATCGGCTCACCATCATCCCCGCGCAGGATGTCCTTCAGCCCAAAGATCGAGCCCCCATACGGGTTGTCCTTTAGGCAGAGTGCGTACTTCTCGTGCGGGTCGTAGTTGAACTTCTTGACGAACATCGCCTGCCACTTGGTGGCCTTACGGGATGCTGATTCGCTGAGTGCGTTGCCGTACACGACGTAGCGGCCGTTTTCCATCTTCATGTCTTGACTCCATTACCCTTTGGTGGCGCCCAGTGTCAGCCCCGCGATGAAGTAGCGCTGCAGGAACAGGAAGACGAGCACCGTGGGCAGGGTCGCGATGAGTGAGCCGGAGATAATGACAGTCCAGTCCATGACATATTGCCCACGCAGTGCAGCGAGACCGGTCGTCACCGGCTTCAGCTTGTCGTTTTGCACCAGGATCAACGCCCACAAGAAGTCGTTGAAGATCCAGGTGAACTCCAGCGTCGCCAGGGCAGCCATTGCGGGTAACGTCAGCGGCATCATGATCTGCCGATAGATGCGGAACTCACTGCAGCCGTCCATGCGCGCGGCCTCCAGGATTTCGTCCGGGATTGTGCGCATGTAGTTGCGCAGGACGAAGGTGCAAAATCCTAGCTGGAAGGCCGTGTGGAAGATGATTAGCGCCCAGTAGGTATTGTAGAGGCCGATGGCGTTCACCAATCGAAAGACCGGCAGCAGCAGGATCTGGAACGGCAGCATCATGCCCGCGACAAAGACAAACAGGATCAGCCGGTCACCCCGGAAGCGGAACCGCGAGAGCGCGTAGCCCGCCAGGGATGAGAGAAACAACGTCAACACCAACGACGGGAGGGTGATGATGAAGCTGTTGGGCAGGTAATGCGTCAGGCCGCCGCGCGTCCACGCCTCGCCGAAGTTCTTGAGTGTCAGCACACTGGGCAGGGACCAAAACCCATGGGTGAGGATGTCGTTGTTGGTGCGCAGCGCGGTGATCAGCGCGGTGAGCACCGGCACCAGCCACAGGAGGGTCAGCGCGTAGATAAAAATGTAGACAGCCCAGCGCTGGAGCAGACCCTTTTGTTTGTCAGTCATGGCGGCCTCCTAATACTCCAGCTCGGTGCGCAGTGTCTGCCACAGGTAGATGAAGATGAAGACGGCGGTGATCAGGAACAGGATCACCGCGATCGCGGCGCCATAGCCCATCTTGTAATTGTTGAACGCTTCGATGTACATCAAATTCGCGAGCACGCTCGAGGAGTTGGCCGGACCCCCGCGCGTCATCACGAAGACCAGGTCGAAGGACCGCAGGGAGTCGATGATGCTGATGACCACCACCACGACCGTGATCGGGCTGAGCAGCGGCAAGATCACGTGGCGGAACGTCTGCCAGAAACTGGCCCCATCCACCTGTGAGGCATCGATCAACGATGGATCCACGCCCTGCAGGCCGGCCAGGTACAATGTCATGACGTACCCTACCTGGCGCCAGATCGCTGCGGCGATGATGCACCACGTCGCCAGCCGGGGATCGCTCAGCCAACCCGGCGTCTTAGTAATTCCGAGCGCATTCAGCACGCTGGTGAAAAGCCCGGAGGCAGGCTGGTACATCCAGCCCCAGATCAGGCCGATGACCACCGGTGCGATGATGTAAGGCGAGTAAAAGGCCGATTTGATGGCCCTGGCGCCCGGGATGTCGCGGTTCAGGACCATCGCCAGGGCCAGGCCGATGACCACCGGCGCGGTGATGAAAGAGACCACCCACTTGGCGTTGTTGGCGAGTGCGGTCCAGAAAATCGGATCATCGAACAGTCGCACGTAGTTCCGCAGGCCGATGAACCCCGGCGTCGACACGCCATCCCAGTTGGTCAGGCTGAGATAGAAAGAATAGATCATCGGGCCGATGACCCACATGAGGAACAGGGCGAGCGGGGCTGCCAGGAAGAGATAAGGAATCCACGCGGCCTTCCCGCCAGACTGCCGCCAGCGGCCGGGTCGTGTGGCGCTCTTGGTTGCCATGGTGCACCCTCCGTGGGGGCATGATGCGTGAAACGTGAGCAACGGCGTCACGCCCCACGCATCATGCAGCGCGTCTTGCGTGTTACTGCGGAGCGAAGATCAGCGCCCGTTCCTTTTCCAGGCCGGTCAGGATCTTGTCGATCTGTTTGGTATCGTTCCAGAACGCCTGGAACGCGGCCATGCCTTTCTCGGCCATTTCGGGCGTGGTGTCGCGATCGTAGAACTGCGCGATGTAGTCCGCGCCCTTGAGCAGCTCCATGCCCTTCTTCGACGCCTCGTCGTAACCAGTCGTATCCACGTCGAGGTTGGTGGGCAGGCGCTTGAGCGTGCCCGCGAAATAGGTCTGGGTTTCCTTGGAACCCAGGAACGCCAGGAACTGCTTGGCGGCCTCAGGATGCGGTGCGTTGGCAGCCGCAAAGTAGCCATCGGTCGGTGCATCTTCGCCGACAGGGACCTTCGGGTCGATGATCGGGAAGCGGAAGAAGTCGAAATCCGCCTTGTTCTCCGCAGGGACCGAGTCCATGACGAACTGGCCCATCAGGTACATCGCGGCCTTGCCCTGCAGCATGAACGGGATTACATCCTGCCAGGCGTAGGAGGCAGCGTTCTCGATAAAGTAGCCTTTGTCCAGGAGCGTCGCCCAGTACTCGAAGGCCTTCTTCACACGCGGGTCGTCATACTTCTCCGTGCCGAGCATCAGGTTGATGTGGAACTCAGGGCCATTGACCCGCATGTTCAAGTAGTCGAACCAGGCCGCCGCGGGCCATGCGTCCTTGGTGCCGCTGACGATGGGGGTGATCCCGTTCTTCTTTAGAGTCTCACAGACGGTCAGGAATTCGTCCCACGTCTTGGGCGGCTGCAGGTTGTACTTGGCAAAGATCGGCTTGCTGTAGTAGACCGCCCACCAGTAGTAGCTGGTCGGCACAAAGTACTGCTTGCCGTTGACCGTGCTCAGCGCCTGGAAGCCCTTGGGATAGGACTTGTCCCAGCCTTCCTTGGTCCAGACGTCGCTGATGTCCATGATCTGGCCCTTGTCGATGAAGAACCGGGCGCGGTTGCCCGCGAACCAGGTCATGACGTCCGGCGGCTGCGACGAGGTCAGGTAGGCGCGAATCGCTTGCTTGAAGTCCTCATGTGCGACGGTGCTTTGGATCACCTCGATGTTCGGGTATTTCGCCATGAACATCTTCACGGTTTCTGCGTCGGCCGCGCGCGGTGCGGGATCACTCTGGTAGGTGTTGTAGACCAACATGGTCTTGGGGGCCACGGTGACCTGCTTCTCCACGATCTTTTCAACCGATTTCTCGACCACCTGGGTCACGACCTTCTCGACCTCGACCGGCTTCTCGACAACTTTCTCCTGCGTGACCACCTGGGTGACGATCTTCTCGACCACTTGAGGGGTTGGGGCGGCGCAGGCAGCCAGCATCGCCACCATGGCGAATACGGCAAAAACGCTTAGCAACTTGAACCACTTGGACCGCATGGTTGCTTCCCTCCTTTGGGTGCTAGATTGGAACAAACGGCAAGTCAGACAGCCAGGGATGTGTCTCCGATCCCCAATCGCGAGCGGGGCTTCACCTCCATTCAACGGGGAGTAAACGATGCAGTGGTCTGGCGCACCACCAGCGACGCTTCCAGCCGGATCTGCCGGGGACCGGCGTCAGGCTGGCTGAGGGCTTCCATCAGCAGGCATGCACACGCCTGTCCGATGGCGAAGGTGTCCTGGCGCATAGTCGTCAGAGGCGGATCGAAGTAGGAGGCCAGGGGCATGTCGTCGAAACCGATCACCGAGAGGTTGTCGGGCACCCGCAGACCCAGCTCACGCGCGGCCTGGAGGATGCCTACGGCCATCCGATCGTTTTGGGCCACGACTGCAGTGAGGTCGGGCGCCCGGGTCAGCAGTTCCCGCAGGGCGGTATGCCCCGACGTAGCCGACCAATCCCCCTCCATCACCAGCGCCGGGTCGGGCTGGATGCCCGCTGCGGTCAGCGCGTCGCCATACCCGCGGCTGCGTTCCTGGGCGCAGTCCTCGGTCAGGGGACCAGTGACCTGTGCAATGCGCTGGTGGCCCAACTGCGTGAGGTGCTGCGTGGCCACGTAAGCTGCCTGATGGTTGTCCAGATATACCAGGTTTTGCACGTCATCGCGTTGGCAACCGCCCATCAGCACGGTTGCGAAAGCAGTTGGCAAATGCTGCACGGGCAGCTCGACAAACGGGCTGATAATGATCAGCCCATCCACACGCCGGGGGGCCACCAGTTCATCCACGAGGGCTACGAACTGGCGCTCATCCGCGAATGGAGCGCAGAGCAGGTAGTATCCGCGCTCGCGCGCCACAGATTCGGCGCCTTCCATGTTGGATGCATAGGTGAAATCGGTGAGGTTGGGCGCCAGGCAGGCCAGGGTGTTGGTGCGGCCTTGGGCCATCGAGCGGGCAATCGCGTGGGGCCGGAAATCGAGATCCTGGATCGCTGATTCGACGCGAGACTGGGTTTGGGGCATCACACCCGGCGCGCCGTTGATCACGCGCGAAACAGTCTGGTGGGAGACTCCCGCCAACAGGGCCACGTCGCGCAACGTGGGACGCTTCGTCGACGACCGGGTCATATTGGGCCACCGGAGAGGGCATGTTACCGGTCACTTTACCGGTAACATCACTATACGACCGTTTACGGGGTTTGTCAATCCCCAATTTTTTCGGGGCCGAGAAGTCGCCCCGCGATCTGGGCGATGTCATCGACCGCCGCGTAGAACTCGATCTCGTCTACCTGGGACGGTTTGATGAAGCCGCTGATCTTGCTGATGAACTGCAACGCGGCCGCGTGCATCTCGTTCTCGCGGAAGGTCGCCGGGCTGTTACGCGCACGGCGACCTTCACGGTAGTCCGCCCCTGCCTGCTCATCAGATCAGGGGCAGAATGAACTCGATCTCTAATAGTCGGGCGGCCACTGCTGCGCGGCTATCTGCGCACGCTGGTGCGCCTCTGCTTCCCTCAGCTCGGGCGTGAACTCCTCGCCAAAGTCGTCCTCACCGAATACCTGGCGAAGCTCGAGCTCGACCTCGCCGTCAGCGTCGAGCGCCGGCCAGCGCCTCACCCATGCAAGCGCCTCTTCCATCGAATGCACCTGGATCATCGTGAAGCCGGCGACGAGCTCCTTCGACTCAGTGAAAGGCCCGTCGATCACAGTCCGCTTCCCTCTTGAGTACCTGACTCGCGCGCCCTTCGAGCTTGGGTGAAGTCCTTCACCCGCGAGAAAGACGCCCGCGTTGATCCCTTCTTCGTTGTACGCTCCCATCGCGGCGAGGAGCTCCTCGCTCGCCGCCGCGTTCGCCTCGGTGTCCTTATCGGCCTTCCGAAAGATCACGAACCGCTTCAGCCTGGGGTTGACCGCAGGCGATTCAGTGCTCCCCGCCCGGAATTCCGCTTCCTTCTCGCGCCACCCGGATTCTTCCGCACTGACGGGGAAGTCCTCCAACTCGAAGATCTGGCGCACCTCGACTTCGCCAACCCCGTCACGGTTGGCCGGAGTCTCGCCGGCCTCGAAGGGGATGCGCTTGGCCCATTCGATCGCCTCTTGCTTCGACTTCGCCTGAATGATCCAGTAGCCTGCGATCACTTCTTTTGCCTCGGCGAAAGGCCCGTCGGTCACGGTGGGCTTACCTTTCGAGAATTTGATGCGCGCCCCCTTCGAAGTCGGGTGGAGTCCCTCGCCCGCGAGCAGCGCGCCCGCCTTCACCAGGGCGTCGTTGTACTTGACCATTTCGGAAATCAGTTTTTCATCCGGCAGCACGCCCGCTTCCGACTGCTCATCACCCTTGATCATCATCATGAATCGCATCGCCTTATCTCCTTCTTTATTTACGTTTCCGGTCGATCTCGGCCGGCTGCATGCTGGCACCAGTGTCACAGCAAACCGTCGCACCGGGGCGTTGATTGGCTGTGAACACTAGATAGTCGTTTTTGGGGGACCCAAATCGACATTGCCGCCTGCGGCCCTGCATCGACACACTAGCCTCCGGCGATGGCCCCGAGAATCTTAAGCGGTTCCGCACCCGTCACCACCGCATCGGGCAGAGGAGCATCCGGCGGTTGATGGGATAGATCGCGTCCGACGGCGTAGAACCTCATCAACGGCCGGCGCTGCTGTGTGACCTGGTCGCGGATCGTCCCGCGCAGGGCGGGATAGGCGCTCTCGAGCGCGTCGAGGACCGAGCGCTGTGTCACCGGACCCTCAACCTGCAGCTCCACCTCTTTTCCGACTTGCGCCAGGTTCCGCAGATGGTATGGAAGCACGACGCGGATCATGGCAGCATCTGCACTTCGACGGACATGACGGCCGGCAGATCGCGTGCGATGGGGACCCAGGTGTCGCCAGCATTGGCCGAGGCATACACCTGCCCGCCGGAGGTGCCGAAGTACACGCCGCACGGATCGAGTGAGTCTACGGCCATCGCGTCGCGCAGTACGTTGACGTAGCAGTCACTCTGCGGCAGACCACGCGTGAGCGCCTCCCACTCGTTTCCGCCGGTCCGGCTGCGGTACACGCGCAGCTTACCATCCGGCGGGTAATGCTCGGAATCGCTTTTGATCGGTACAACGTAGACCGTGTCCGGCTCATGCGTGTGGACTGCAATCGGGAAGCCAAAGTCGGATGGCAGGTTGCCGCTCACCTCATGCCATGACTCACCCGCGTCGTCGCTGCGCATCACATCCCAGTGCTTCTGCATGAACAGCACGTCAGGTCGCGAAGGGTGCATCGCGATGCGGTGGACACAGTGGCCGGTTTCGGCCGCGGGATCAGGGATATACTCGGACTTCAGGCCCTGGTTGATCGGCCGCCACGTCTGGCCGGCATCGTCGGTGCGGAACGCGCCCGCGGCCGAGATGGCGATGAACATCCGCTGCGGATTGCCCGGATCGAGCAGAATCGTGTGCAGGCACATCCCCCCTGCGCCCGGGCTCCAGGAGGGCCCTGAGGGGTGCCGGCGCAGGCCGGAGAGCTCCTCCCATGTCTTGCCGCCGTCCACGGTGCGGAAAAGGGCGGCGTCTTCCACCCCGGCGTAGACCGTATCCGGATCTGTCAGAGACGGTTCGAGATGCCACACCCGCGCGAATTCCCAGGGATGCTGCGTGCCGTCGTACCACTGGTGTGTGCCGACCCCCCCTTCGTACGCGAACTGATTGCCGACCGGCGCCCATGTCCTACCGCCGTCATCGGAACGGTGGATCGTCTGCCCGAACCACGAGCTGGATTGCGAGGCATATACCCGGTCGGGATCCACAGGTGAACCTTTGACGTGATAGATCTCCCAGCCTCCAAAGTGAGGACCATTGATGTCCCACCGCTCGCGTTTGCCATCGGATGTGAGAATGAACGCGCCCTTGCGCGTACCTACCAGAACCCGTACGCCACTCATCGTTTGCTCCTTCCTACACTGCCAGATGTGCTCTGGCCGATCTCTTCAATCAAGCAGGCCGGCCAGTCGCTGTTCGAGAAATCGGCGCTGCGTCTCCTGTTTCGCGAGACCCAGCGCCCGTCCGTAAGAGATGCGGGCATCCATCGTTTTTCCCAGTCGTCGGCACAGCTCGGCCCGCGCTGCGTGCGCCAGGTGATAGTCCGACAAATCGCCGTTGGCCAGGATAGCGTCAATCAGGGCCAGACCGGCGGCAGGGCCGTCAACCATCGCCACCGCCACGGCACGATTCAACGCCACCACAGGCGACGACGCCGTCTGCGCGAGCATGTCGTACAACTCGACAATCCGCACCCAGTCCGTCGCTGCAAAATCGAGCGCCTGCGCGTGCACGGCTGCGATCGCGGCCTGGAGAGTGTAAGGGCCGAACCGGCCCGAAGATAACGCCCTTTCAGCCAGAGCCACGCCCTCCGCAATCTGACCTCGGTTCCAGAGCGAGCGGTCCTGATCTTCCAGCAGCACCAGGTCTCCTGCCGCCGAGATGCGCGCGGCGCGTCGTGATTCCTGTAGCAGCATCAATGCCAGCAATCCTGTCACCTCGGGATCTGGCAGCAGCCCGATCAGCAGCCGGCCCAGGTGGATCGCCTCACCCGAAAGATCGGGCCGGGTCAACGATGCACCCTCCGAGGCGGTGTATCCTTCGTTGAACACCAGGTAGATTACTTGAAGAACAGTGTCCAGGCGGGCGGGCAACTCCTCCGGCGGCGGCACCTGGTAGGGGATGGCTGCGTCGCGGATCTTCGCCTTGGCGCGCACGATGCGTTGTGCCAGCGTAGACGGGGCGGTGAGAAAGGCGTGAGCGATTTCCTCGGTTGTGAGCCCGCACACCTCCCGCAACGTTAGCGCCACCCGGGCCTCAGGCGGCAGAGCCGGATGGCAGCAGGTGAAAATCAGCCGCAGGCGATCGTCCTCCACGACCTCAGGGTCCCATCCTTCAGAATCACTCGTGGATGCGCGAAGTCGTTCTGCCAATCCTGCCAGCTTGGTGTCGAACCGGACGCGTCGGCGGATCGTATCGATGGCCTTGAAGCGACCGGCCGAGACCAGCCACGCCCGGGGATTCCTGGGCACGCCATCTCGCGGCCACTGCCGCACGGCCGCGGCGAAAGCTTCCTGCAAGGCTTCCTCGGCGAGGTCGAAGTCGCCCAGCAGCCGGATCAGGGTCGCGAGAATCCGGCGCGACTCGGAACGATAAACGTCCTCCAGTGTCGCGCTGACCTCATCAACCTTGTGCTCGCTCACCATCTCGATTCTTCCGGTCCGACGAATCCAAAGACCACAACAACTCTAGCACATAAGTACGGTGTTTCTATGGTGTTTTCGCTACAAAGCACTGAGGTTGATCCTTAAAAATGTGCTTTAAGTTATAATTAAGTATTGACTTAATTAAGTGTTCGCTGTATAATCCGGTCATGGATAGATTCTACGCACTCGCTGAGCCTACAAGACGAAGGATACTGGAGATGCTGGCGGGGGAGGGTCAGTTATCTGCCACAGAGATAGCCGACCGATTTGATGTCAGCTCCTCCGCAATCTCACAGCATCTCAAGGTCCTGCGTGAGTCGAAGTTGGTGCAGATGGAGAAACGGGCGCAGCAGCGCCTCTACCGGATCAATCCGGAGGCCATGCTGGAGGTGGAAGACTGGGCCAGGCACATGACGCAACTCTGGCAGCAGCGTCTTGATGCTCTGGATGCGGTGTTGAAGGCAGAGAAACTGAAAAATGAAGAGGAGCAGTCAGATGTCAAAGGATAAAACGGGAAACGGCATCACAATCTGGACGTTCCCGACGGATGCGGAGATTAAGATAGAGCGCGTATTCGATGCACCGCGCGAGCTCGTGTTCCGGGCGTACACAGATCCGACCCTGATACCGAGGTGGTGGGGGCCCGGGCGCCTGACGACGACGATCGACAAGATGGATGTGAGACCGGGTGGCGCCTGGCGCTTTATCCAACACGATGCCGACGGCAATGAGTATGCGTTTCGTGGCGAGTATCGCGAAGTCGTGCCGCCCGAGCGGCTCGTCAACACCTTTGAATATGAGGCCGAGCCGGGCCATGTATCGATTGACACCATGACCTTGGAAGATCTGCACGGCAAGACGAAGATGACGATCACATCTTCGTTCGACTCGAAGCAGGATCGCGACGGGATGATGCAAGAGGGGGCTGAGGAAGGCGCGAACGAGGGCTATGATCGCCTCGATGCGCTTCTGGCTGAATTGGCACGAATGGGAGCCTAAATGCAGGTCGCCCGCCCGACCAGTGGCGGGCGGGCGACCCACAAGTCAGAGCCGCGGCGCGTTATTGCCCTCGCAAGATCATCGGCAGACGGGTCCACCTCAGCTTTAGATCAGGGAATGGGGCGTAGCCGTGTTAGAATAAGTGTCGGACGAGGGGCAGGAGGCCGTCTTCTCAGTGGCGGTAATCCCGGCTACGGCCGTACGCTGTATCTGATGCAGGTGAAACCCATGGAAACGTTTGTCCCGACCAAACACGTCCATCGTCGTCTCAATCCGCTGACAGGCGAGTGGGTGCTGGTGTCGCCGCACCGCACCCAGCGGCCGTGGCAGGGCCAGGTGGAGCGGCTGCCCGGCGAGCAGCGCCCGGCCTATGACCCGACCTGTTACCTCTGCCCCGGGAACGGCCGCGCCGGGGGCGCACGCAACCCGGCCTACGAGAGCACGTTCGTCTTCACCAACGACTTCGCCGCGCTCGTGCCTGACGCACCAGCCGCAGGCAGTGACGATCCGCTCTTTCGGGCCACGCCGGTCCCGGGTGACTGCCGGGTGATCTGCTTCTCCCCGCGGCATGACCTGTCCCTGCCGGAGATGCCCGTCGAGCAGATTCGCACGGTGGTCGACGTGTGGGCGGCGCAGACTGCGGAGCTGGGTCAAACGTACCGTTGGGTGCAGGTCTTTGAGAACAAGGGGGCGGTCATGGGCAGCTCCAACCCGCATCCCCACGGCCAAGTCTGGGCGCTGGACGCGCTGCCCAATGAGCCGGCCAAGGAGGACCGCCAGCAGCGGAGCTACCACGCCGAGCACAGGCGGCCGCTGCTGCTGGACTATCTGGCGGTCGAGCTGGACCGCGGGGAGCGCGTGGTGGTGGCGAACGATGCCTGGGTCGCGGTCGTCCCCTACTGGGCCGTCTGGCCGTTCGAGATCCTGCTGATACTGCGGCAGCACATGCTGCGCCTACTCGATCTGGACGACGCCCAGCGTGACGCGCTGGCGGATATCCTCAAGCGCCTGCTGACGCGCTACGACAACGTCTTTGAGACTTCGTTCCCCTATTCGATGGGCTGGCACGGCGCGCCGTTCGGAGCGACCCATCGGACTTCCGATGACCTGGACGGGTCTGACCGGGATCACTGGCAGTTGCACGCGCATTTCTACCCGCCCCTGCTGCGGTCGGCCACGGTGAAGAAGTTCATGGTCGGCTACGAGCTGCTGGCCGAGGCCCAGCGCGATATCACTGCTGAACAGGCCGCCCGTCGATTACAGGAAATGTCCGAAGTTCACTATAAGGAGCACTGAGGGGGTCGTGATGAAGGTACTTGTCAGCGGCGGCGCCGGCTATATCGGGAGCACGGTTGCACAGCAGTTGTTGGTGGCCCAGCCACCCCGAGCTGCGCGAGATCGTCGAGAGCGCCCGGCTGTGGCACCAGGACCATCCACACGGTTACGGAGAACCCAATGACGGTTGATCGACAAGTCGTCCAGGCCTTTGAGGAGCGTTTCGGCGCGGCGCCGGCCTTTGTGGTGCGCGCGCCCGGCCGAGTCAACCTGATCGGCGAGCACACCGACTATAACGACGGGTTTGTGCTGCCACTGGCCATCGACCGGGCCGCGTGGATCGCGCTGCGGCCCGTGCCGGGTTCGGTGGTGACCGTCCACTCCCTGGATTTCGGTGAGGTGGACACCTTCGATCTGGACCGCCTGACCCCACAACCCGGCTCGTGGGCCAATTATGTGCGCGGGGTGACCTGGGCGCTGCAGCAGCGCGGCTATACGCCGGCCGGTTGGGAGGGCGTGATGGCCGGTGATGTGCCACTGGGCGCGGGGCTCTCGTCCTCGGCCGCGCTGGAGATGGCTGTGGCGCGCGCGTTCGCGGCGGTGGCCGGCTGGCCTTGGGATGCGCCGAGCCATGGCGCTGAGCGGTCAATTGGCCGAGAATAAGTGGGTGGGTGTCAACACCGGCATCATGGACCAGATGATCTCGGCCGCGGGTGTGGCCGAACACGCGCTCCTCATCGACTGCCGTTCGCTGGACACAACGCCCATCCCGCTGCCCGCGGGCTTTGCGGTCGTTGTGCTGGATACGTCCACGCGGCGCGGGCTGGTCGGTTCGGCGTACAACGAGCGCCGTTTGCAGTGCGAGACCGCAGCCCGCCATTTTGGGGTTAAGGCGCTGCGTGACGTCAGCGACGCGGCAACTCGAGGCGGCGAGATCCGAGCTCGATCCCCTGATCTACCGCCGCGCCCGGCATGTCGTCACTGAGAACGACCGGGTGTTACAGGCGTGCGATGCGATGCGGGCCGGCGATGCCCACGCAGCGGGCCGGCTGTTGGACGCCAGCCACGTCAGCATGCGCGACGATTTCCAGATTTCCAACCGCGAATTGGATATCTTCGTCGAGATCGCGGCGGCCCACCCGGCGTGCGTAGGCGCACGCATGACCGGCGGCGGGTTTGGCGGGTGCGCGGTGGCCCTGGTTGGGGATGCGGGTATTCCGGGGTTCGTCAAGAGCGTGGCTGCCGAGTACACAGTTCGTACCGGCCTGTCGCCGCGCGTCTATGTTTGCCGCGCGACTAATGGCGCGGAGGCTGTGGCCTGCGCTCCTTAATTACGGCTCACACGCGTAGCCCCTTGCCCCTGGGTGCTGCGAATACCGCGTTCACCAGCGGCAGCGCAGCCAGATTCAGCGCAGCCAGGATGAGGAAGGTCGTGCGATAGCCCACCGCATCGACCAGCATGCCTGACACTGCCAGGCCGATCCCCGTGCCCAGATTCGCAATGGCCATGAGGATGGCGAACATAGAGGCGGCGATCCGCAGGTCGGAGAACCGCATCGCGGCCGCAAAATAGACCGCTTCGTAGAAGCCGAACGCAAATCCGAACGCAATCACCAGCGGCCAGGCAATCTTCGGCCCGTTGATGAGCGCGAGCACCGCGATGGCGACGAGCGCAGCCATCAGCGCGCCCTGCACGGCGCGGCGATGTCCCAGCCGATCAGCTCGCCGCCCGCCGTCCACCCCGCCGAGAATCACGCCCACGCCCCACGCGGCGGTGTAGAACCCCGCGGTAAGGTAAGAGATGCCGTACTCGGCCTGAAGGAACGGATTGACCACCTGGTTAGCGCCGTTGATGATGAGCGAGTAGAGCGCGCCCAGCAGCCCCAGCGCGATGACAGGCCAAGCCGCGAACGACCGGAACGCGGCCCACTCGAAGCGGCGCTCCGGCGGGCGGGCCGGCTCTCGTGTCATCAGCACGAGGGGCAACGGCAGCAGCGTCACCGCGGCCAGCGTCCAGAAAGCGATCTGCCACGACGAAAGCTGCGCCAGCGCACCAATTGCTGCGGACACGATGACCACGCCCGCCGCGCGGCCGCCCACCATGATTCCTTGCACACGGCCCTGTTCCTCTACCGTGGTGGTGTCGAGGGCGAGGCCGTCCGTGCAGGTGTCGTAGAGCGCCATGCCCGTCATAATGAAGAATGCCAGGCCGGCGAACAGCCCGAATTGCGTCGCCGGATTCAGGAAGGGCACGATGACGAGGCCGCCGGCCTGCATGAGCAGACCCAGCACGATGTACGGGATGCGGTGGCCGCGGCCGAGCAGGTTGAAGCGGTCGCTCACCATGCCGAGGAAGATCTTGAGCACGAACGGCGTCAGCGCGATCGCGCCGAACAGCCCAATCTGCCCCATCGTGAGGTTGAACGAGAGCAGGTAGAGCGCGTTGAGCGCGGTGAAGTAGGAGAGGATGCTACCCTGTGCGAAATAGAGCAGGGCGAATAGGGCGTAGCGCGCGGTGCGGGGCATGGGCGACACCTCTTTCAGACCGGAGCAAGAAGGGCGGAGCGGGACAGCCTTGCATGCTATTATACCGCTTGGAGCCGGAAGATATTCACCTTGAATACGATCTCACGGTGGACCGCTGATGGGAGTCAGTCCGCGGTCACGGGCAGCGGGATGGTCCAGCTTGCCCCAAGGATCGGGCGGAGGCCGCGGACTTCGAGCCGGGCCTGGCTCGCGCCGCCGGATTTCCCGAACCAACCGGGATAGGGCCGGTAGATGAGTATGATCTCGCGCACGCGGTCGGGCGCCAAGAGTTCACCGCGGGATGCGCAGCAGAAGTAGACCAGGTCGCCTGCTCGACCCTGGGTATCGACGAGCTGAAAGAAGCGTTGGTCCAGGTCGAGGGCGATTGGCTGGTTGCCGGTGTTCCTTATGGCGAAGGTGAAGCTCAAGGCCGGCGTGGCGCCGTCCGTCGCGACGATCTCGCCGTACTCGAAGCGCGTCAGGCGCAGAAAATCCGTGATCGTCTCGGATGCCAGGATCCCTGGCTCGTAACGATACTCGGTCGGCGTCAGGTATTCCGGGTCGACGAACACGTAGTTCGAGACGAAGGCCACTGCGGGAAAGGGGGTTGGTCGGGCCGGCGTCCAGGTTGGCGGCGGAATGGTGGCGGTCGCAGTTGAAGGCACGAGCGTGGCGGTGGGGGATGCGGTCGCCTCGGTGCGAGCGGTCGCGCTGGGCGAGGCTTCTGCGATCGGGCCCGGTGGGGCGGTCGCCGGGCGCAGCACCAGCACCCCAATCACCGCGAGTACCAGCACGCCGGCCGCGATCGCGAGACGCGGCCGGGGGGTCAGCATACGCCACGGCTGTGGCTGGGCCGCGATCACAAGCTCCGGCGCGGCCACAGTACTGCCCGCATGGAATGCGGCGACTGCCGCGGCCAGCTCAGCATTGTCGCCGTAGTCTTGCTGGGTGACCGTGATGACCGCGGCCACCCGATCGCGGTTCAGCGCCTCGTTCAGCACCTGGTGCCAGACATCGATCGCAGGGCCGTCGAAGTCGATGAAGGCCGCATCCAGGCCGGCTCCCGCGGCCACGCGCCGAGCATCGGCCTCGCGGGTGTACAGATCGGCCAGGACGGCCTGCAAATCATTGAGTGCCGGGTCCCAGGACATGGGCTACCGCACCCCCTTGTCCGTCAGCCCCGCGATGACCACGTTGATGTGGATCCCCTGGTTGCGCATATACTTCTGGTTCGATTCCGGTTCGACCAGCCAGCCTCCCTTGTGATGCAGCGCGACGACCCGCCAATCGGTGTCGAACACTGGCGATCCCGACGACCCTTCCAGCGTATCTGTCATGTACTGCACGCGGCGCGCATCGGCATACGCGACCACGTTGTGCGACAACGCGATCTGCTTCGGCCCGCCGCCAGGGTGCTGGACGATAATGACTTCATCGCCTTTGCGAGGGGCGCCGTCGGGGAGCGGTGCGAGCGGCAGCACACCCCACTTCGCGGCCGGATCACCCTTCACTTTGACGACGGTCCAGTCGTCGCCGCCTTGATCGTCCGTGGGCGAGGTCGCGAATACCTGATCAGGCGCCAGCTCGTAGCGATCGATGGGTTCATCGCGGCCCTCCGGCGTTTTCTGGTAGTTGAACTCTACATAAGCGGTGGCCGCGACGTCGGACGCATTGAGCACGTGGTGGTTGGTGATCAGCAGGTTGTCCGCGATCAGGAATCCGGAGCCGCTGCTGCGGTTGGCCAGGACCACGCGAGCAACCGGCCTGGAAACCTGGTAGCCGCGGAGCAGAAATCCAATCGGCCGCAGGCTGCTGACCGCGCCCGTGATCTTCTCCAACCCGGCCGCATCCGCTGGGCCGCGCCACGCGTCCTCGGTCATCTCGGGCGTGCGAACCGCCAATAGCGCATCCTGGGCGGCTAGTTGGAGCGACTGCACCTCGGGTTTCTCCTGGCGGGCCAGGTCGATGATCGCGAGCACCTTGGCGTGGTGGTCGGCCTCGGTTAGTACGCTTTGCCAGGTGTTGACCGGCCGATCGTCCCACGCGATGTACGACGGCTCCAGCCCGACGCTGGTCAGGATGCGCTCGATATCCCGGTCGCGGTAGTACAGCCGCGCGAGCAGATCGCGCAGGTTGGCCATGGTCCGATAGTCAAGGGACATGTTTACCTCCCGGAATCCGGCATCAGACCTGTCAGCGAGGGCGGATGGTCTTCGCACACCCTGCGCACAGTGTAGCATTCCGCGCGGTTAGCGTCAATAGATTTTTGTCCCATTGACACAGGCGGCTGCAGGCCGTATTATTAGAATTGACCACATACGCAATCTCTCGGGGCCGATAGCTATGCCTCCAGATAGCGACTTCAACCGCCGCATGCGCGAGGTCCTGGCCGGGACCTACTCACAACGCGAAACCGCCAGGTTGCTCGCACACGATGCTGGCCTGGATCTGACCCACATCGATCTTGCCAACGCGCCGGCTGTCTTCTGGCAGGCTATCGTCGAAGAAGCTGGACGCGGTGGGCAAGGTCGAGGCGCTTCTTGTTGAGGCATGCCGCCGTGCGCCGGCTGTCGACGAGTTTGGTGCGCTGATCGAGGAATGCCGCACCCGCCAGGCGGCCGGCTGGCAGCCGGTGACCACGACTGGCCCCGATATGTCGCCTTCCGCGCGCGCCCGATGGCGCATCTCCAGACGGAAAATCGCCAGCCTGGTTGGGCTGGCGGTCATCGTGCTGGCCGCGGCTGCAGGCCTCTACTGGTGGCGCGTGCCTGCGACGATGACGGCGTCTTTCACCGTGGCCGTAGCCGAGTTCGGGTCGCTCAATGCCGACAACCAGCACCAAAGCTCGCCCTTCGAACAGGCTGTGAGCCGCATGGTGTACGACCGGTTGCAGGCGGTGCTGCCTTCACGTCCCTCGGGGAATCCAAACCCCATCCCTGATCCCCCTGAGGTCCAGATTTGGCACGACAGCTTGGGCTGGACTCAGAAACGCACCGCCCTTGGCATTGTAGACGGAAGTTCGTCCGAGATACGGCAGACTGCAGCCCGGAGGCTGGCTGACGCCGTCTCCGCGGACGTGGTGATCTATGGCCAACTCGATGGAGAAGGCCGCGACGCCAAATTGTGGTTGCGCATCTACGCGCCTGAACTTGCTGACAGCCGGGAACTGTTGGGCGAACAACAACTTGGGAGGCCAATCCCGGTCACCAACCCTACGCGGCCTGAGCTCGGAGTCAGCTACGAGATTACATCACGGGTTGAGGCGCTGGTTTTCATCGTGAAAGGGCTGAACTTCGAGTTTCAGGGTCAGCCCCAGGAGGCAGTCGACCCCTACAGCCGCGCCGCGCAGGTGCCTGGCTGGCACGATGACCAGGGGAAGGAGATCGCTTATTTTTTCATCGGCCGCGCGCAGTTGAAGGCTGGCAACTACGATGGGGCGACGGAGGCCTTTGAGAAATCCCTGGAGCTCAACCCGGAGTATGCGCGGCCGCAATTAGGGTTGGGCAACGTGGCGCTGGAGCGTGCGCGTCACCTGCCGGCCGACCAGTTGGACGCGCGGCTGCGCCTGGTCGACGAGGCGATCGCGCGTTACGCCAAGGCGCTTGCGGCTGCGACCACTTCGCCGGGCGAGGCGCTAGCGGTCAAAGCCCGGCTCGACCGCTGCACCGCGTACCAGGTGCAAGCGCAAGCAGAGATGGAGGCAGGTCATTATCCCGAGGCCGATGACGCGCTCAACCTGATGATCGAGGAGGGGCAATTGGCCCTGGCCGGGGCTGACCAGGCGAAGTCTTCACCGGGACAGATCGCGGAGCTGCGCGGCCTGGCCCATTACGACCTGGCCATTGCGTTCCACCAGAAGGGATATCTGTGGTGTGGCCAGGATCTGACCCAAAGCGCCAGCTTCTACGAGGAGGCCCGAGCGCACTTCGCCGAGTGCGCCCGGTTTGCCGACATACAACTCGGCGAGAGCCATTCCAGGTTTGTTGATGACTTCAAAGCGGACTGCTCAAACCAGGAGGCCTGCACGCAACTGTGCATGAATAAGTTGCAGGGAGGACAAAGTGCCTGTTCGGACGATGTTTGCCTCAACCGCTGCCAGGCGTTATCTGCTGGGGGTGGCTAGCCGCGCCTGGTTCGTCGTGTTGCTGTGTCTGATGGGATATGCGGGCGGAGTCCAGGCGGCCGAGAACCCGCCAGCCGCGCCGTTTTCTTGTACGGTCAGGAACGACTTCCTGCGCGCACGCCAGGGGCCGGGCGTCAACTATCCCCTGGTGAAGATGCTGCCCGCCGGCAGCCAGGTCACAGCGGACGCCCGCAATGCAGACGCGACATGGCTACACATAACTGCCTCGAATCTGAATGCCTGGGTGATGGCCGGAGACGTGGTTTGTACGGGCCAGATTAGCAAGTTGCCACTACCAAAGCCGCCGCCATCGCCGCCGCCAAAGCTGGCTGCGCTTTCCGCACAATCCAACGGTGCACCACCGTACAAGGAGCAAGAGGCTCGTTATACTCAGGCCAACTCGCCGGTCCAGTGGGTGATCGAGTACGACGTGGATCGGGGAGGCAGAGACTATCGCCACTTCGACTTATCGGCAGCCGTGCCGGATCTTTGTCAGCTGGCGTGCCAGCGCGAGGAGCGCTGCCAGGCCTACGTCTACGCCGAGCCCGGGCTGCGGTCGGAGCGGGCCCACTGCTGGTTGAAGGATGCGACGCCAGCGGCGGTGGCGAGTGCGGGTTTCATCTCGGGCTTCAGGACGTTCGGCGCTTGGGAAGAAGGAATCGATCGGGCCGGCAGCGATTTTGGTTCCTGGCCAGTTGGTTCCCCACAAGAGTGCATGGACCGTTGCCGGGCAGACTCGTGCTGCGCCGCGCTGGCGTACGTGCAACCGGACACGGCAGGCGGTACGGGGACCTGCTGGCTTAAGTGGGAGGCGCCCGTGGGTGTGCGTCGCAGCGGGATTCTTTCGGCGGTCAAGCTTTTTGGAGCTATCCGTCCGCCGGGCCCCATTCCGATTGGCGCAGCGGCCGGGTGCAGCGGCAAACTGGTCTTTCGGGACGACTTCGAACGCGGCTTGGGTTCGGCATGGGCCGCCGATCCGGCGTGGCGAGTCGAGTCCCTGTCTGGCTCGTGGGTGCTGCGGGGCCGCAATCACTTTTGGGCCACGGTGCGGGGCAGCGGTTGGGGGGACTATCAGCTCTCAACCTGGTTGCTGTTGGAGCGAGGCACGATCCATCTCAACGTCCGCAAGCAGGGCCAGGATCGCTATTTCCTTGGCTTCCAGGCAGGCAACCTCTATCTGAACCGGCAGCAAGGCTCGGCCTTCCGAGACCTGACCAGGACGAGCACGCCGTTCAAATTGGGCGAGTGGCATCTGGTGCAGATGGCGGTTCGTGGCGGGCACATCGAGGTATTCGTGGACGGCGTTGAGCAGCTTGACTATACGGATCCAAATCCGTTGGGCATCGGCACAATCGCCTTTGAAACCATTGAGAACTCGGTGGCGCAACTCGACGATGTACAGGTTTGTGTAAGGTAAAGAACAGGGAGGAAAGAGACCGTGCGGCCCCTTCCCTCCCGATTGAACTCCGGCAAAGTCGCTACCCAGATCGGTTACCCGGCCGCGTCACCGTGCCAGACATGGAAACCCAAACCGACGAAACGAGCCGGTTCATGTTCGACTTCTACACCCGCTTCTACGAGGCCGCTGCATCCAGCGCGGCCAACGCCGAGTACTGCGACCGCGTCTATGGCCGCAACCTGTGCCAGCATGGGTTCGCCGACCTGCCCGACCTGGACGAGATGGTCCATGTCAGCGGCATTTCGGCGAGCAGTCGCGTGCTCGACCTGGGCTGCGGCAACGGCATGATCGCCGAGACCATCGCAGATCAGACCGGCGCGCACGTCACCGGGATCGACTTCATCGAGCGGGCTATTCGGGATGCGCAGGCGCGCACAGAAGCCAAGCGGGAGCGCCTGGCGTTCCTCGTGATGGACATGTCCCGCCTGGACTTCCCGCCGGCCAGCTTCGATGTCGTCATCTCGATTGACACCCTCTACTTCGGGGACGCATACGAGACGCTGCGGCCGATCATTCCCATGCTCCGGCCTGGCGGCCGGCTGGCTGCGTTCTTCGACCAGAGCTGCGGACCAGACACGCCGCAGGAAAGCTATCCCAAGGATCTGACCCTGCCCGACAGCACCGAGCTGGCCCAGGCGCTGCAACGCCTCGGGTTATCGTATCGGACGTGGGACTACACCGGGAAGATGCTGGCGCACGTGCGCCGCAGGAAGCCGGTCCTGCAGGCCCTCAAGGCGCAGTTCGAGTCGGAGGGCAACCAGTTCCTTTACGACAGCCACCTGGGCGAGGCGAACGGGATCGAACGGGCCTACGTCAACGGCGCCGGCCGGCGGTATCTGTACCTGGCGCAGTAGCCTATCAACTCCGGCGCTGGGGGCGGGATTCGGGATGCCATCCGTCCGGGCATCTTTTCACGGCGCGCGGCAGGTCTCAGCCGTCCACCGCATCCATCACCGCCACCGCGGCGATGTCCACGATGTCCCGCACATCGTCGCCCATCTGCAGCACGTGCACCGGCGCGCCCATGCCCAGCAGGATCGGGCCGATGGTCTCGGCGTTCCCCAGCCGCGCCAGCAACTTGTAAGCCACGTTCGCGGCTTCCAGCGAGGGGAAAACCAGCACATTGGCGTCCTTCACCTGGCTGAACGGGTAGCGCTCCTCCACGATCTCCGGCACGACCGCGGTGTCGGCCTGCATCTCGCCGTCCACCGCGAGACCGGGACAGCGCTCCCGGACCAGCTCGACGGCCCGGCGCACCTTTTCGGTCACGGGATGCCGGGTGCTGCCGAAGTTTGAGAAGGAGAGCAGCGCGACGCGGGGCTCCAGGCCGAGCCGCCGCGCAAATTCGGCTGCCAGGCAGGCGATGTCGGCCAGGTCTTCGGCAGTCGGCTCGATGTTGACCGTCGCATCGGTGAAGAGGTAGGGCCGGTCATTCACGATCATGATGTACACGCCGGCCACCAGGCGCGAGCCGGATGCGGTATGGTGGATCTGCAGCGCGGGCCGGATGACGTCCGGGTAGTGGTGCACCAGGCCGGAGAGCGCAGCGTCGGCGTCGCCCAGCTTAACCATCATAGGCGCCAGGACGTTCGGATCGCGCATCAGCCGGCGGGCATCCTGCAGCGTCATGCCCTTGCGCTGCCGCAGCTCCTGGTAGGCCACGGCGTACACCTCGCGGCGGTCGAAGGCTTCGGGGTCCACCACCTCGGCACAGCACTCCAGCCCCAACCGATCCAGCTCACGGTTGATCACCTCGGGCCGGCCCAGCAGGATCGGCAGCGCGATCTTTTCTTGCACCAGCCGGACTGCGGCGCGCAGGATCTTGGGTTCTTCGCCCTCGGCGAACACGACCCGCTTTCCACCGCCCGAACGTTGCGCGGCGTGGAGGAAGTGATGCCGCACCTGTTCGCCTCTGCCCAGGCGGCAGGCCAACTGCTCGCGGTACTCGTCCAGGTCGAGCTGCCGCCGCGCGACGCCGCTCTCCATGGCCGCGGCCGCAACCGCGGGCGCCTCCCACAGGATGACGCGCGGGTCCAGCGGCTTGGGCACGATGTAGTCGGGCCCGAAGCGGAGACTCTCCAGACCGTACGCCCGCAGCACGCTATCCGGCACGTCTTCGCGCGTCAACGCAGCCAGGGCGTGGGCCGCGGCCAGCTTCATCTCCTCGTTGATGGTGCGCGCCCGCACGTCCAGCGCGCCGCGGAAGATAAACGGGAAGCCGAGCACGTTGTTGATCTGGTTGGGGTAGTCCGAGCGGCCGGTGGCGATGATCGCATCGGGACGGGCATCGCGCGCCAGCTCGTAGCGGATTTCCGGGTCAGGGTTGGCCATTGCGAAGATCAGGGGCCGCTCGGCCATCGTCTTCACCATCTCGGGCTTCAATACATCCGCGGCCGACAAGCCGTAGAAAACGTCTGCTCCCCGCACAGCGTCCGCCAGCGTCCTGGCGTTGGTGTCCGCCGCGAAGCGTTCTTTGTACTTGTTCATCGATTCGGTCCGGCCGCGGTAGATCACCCCGCGCGAGTCCACCATGAGGATGTTCTCGCGGGGCACACCCAGCCGCACCATCAGCTCGGAGCACGAAATCGCGGCCGCGCCCGCGCCGGAGACGCAGATCCGAATCTCATCGATGCGCTTGCCGGTCAGCTCCAGCGCGTTGAGCAACCCCGCGGCCGAGATGATGGCTGTGCCGTGCTGGTCATCGTGGAACACCGGGATGTCCAGCGCCGCGCGCAGCGTCTGCTCGATGTCGAAGCATTCCGGCGCCTTGATGTCCTCCAGGTTGATGCCGCCGAAGGTCGGCGCGATGGCCTTGACCGTCTGGATCACAACCTCGGGGTCGTGGCTGTCCAGCTCGATGTCGAACACGTCGATGTCGGCGAACTTTTTGAACAGGACCGCCTTGCCCTCCATGACCGGCTTGCTGGCCAGCGCGCCGCGGTCGCCCAGGCCGAGGATGGCGGTGCCGTTAGTGACCACCGCGACCAGGTTGCCCTTGGCCGTGTAGTCGTAGGCCAGATCGGCATCCCGGGCGATTTCCAGCACGGGCACAGCCACGCCGGGCGTGTACGCCAGCCCCAGGTCATACTGGGTCGCCATCGGCTTGGTGGGCACGACGGCCAGCTTGCCGGGCTTACCGCCCAGGCGGTGGTATTCGAGTGCGTCGTCGGGGGTTATTTTGCGCATGAGGGCACCTCAAAGAATGGGATCACACCACCGCGCCGAAAAGGGCGCCGACCGCATATGTGATGGCCATGGCGAGCGCGCCCCAGAATGTGACGCGCAGGACACCCCTGGCCTTCCCCGCGCCGCCGATACGCGCGGACACCCATCCCAGGAGCGCGAGGGAGACGAGCGAGGTGATCAGGACAAAGGCCACCAGGCCCAGGCCCTTGGCGGGAACCAGCACTGCCACCAGCAGCGGGACTGCAGCTCCGACGGCAAACGAGCCCGCGGAAGACAGGGCGGCCTGCACCGGCCGTGCGCGCTGCATCTCCGTGATGCCCAACTCATCACGCAGGTGCGCGCCGAGGGCATCGTGGGCCATGAGCTGCTCCGAGACCTGCCGCGCAAGCCCCGGTTCGAGCCCGCGGGCTTCGTAGATCCCCGCCAACTCCGCCTTCTCCGAATCGATCTGGGTGGCCAGCTCATGGCGCTCGCGTGCCAGGTCGGCCGCTTCGGTGTCGGCTTGCGAGCTGACCGAGATGTACTCGCCGGCGGCCATGGACATGGCCCCTGCAACCAGGCCCGCCATGCCCGCGACGGCCACGCTGCTACCCGGGGCGCCCGCGGCGGCCACGCCGAGGATGAGGCTGGCGGTCGACACAATGCCGTCGTTGGCGCCCAGGACCGCGGCGCGCAACCAGCCGATACGATCGAAACGATGCATTTCACGATGGGGCATGATTAGATCCCTTTCCGCATGTGAGGAGTCAGTGAGGGTTGCTGATCCGGAAAATCGTCTGCAACCATGTTCAGTAGCTTACTACCAGGTGTAGCCGCGCACAAGTTTCAGAATCCGCGTAGGGTGACCTATAATCCCCGCGCAGGAACGCGCCAACTCATCTGGAGACGGACGATCGCTGATGAATTCCTACGAACGCTATGAGGCCCGGCTGCGCGGCGAGCCGGTGGACCGCGCCCCCAACTTCGATATCATGATGCAGTACGCGGCACACCACATCGGACAGCCGCTCTCCCGTTACTATCTCGACCATCGCGTCCTCGTTGCGGCGAACGTGGCGGTGGCAGAGGATTTCCACCTGGACATCCTCCAGGCCATCTCAGATCCCTATCGCGAGGCCGCGGACCACGGGCTGGAGGTCGAGTTCCCCCAGGATGGCCTGCCGCTGAGCAAGGCGCCTCTGCTGACCGGCCCGGACGATCTGGCGCAGCTGCGGCCGGTCGCGCCCGAGGCGGGCCGGCGGATGAACGATCGACTGGAGGCGATCAGCAGCTTCCGCGGGCAGGCTGGCGGCCAGACGCCGATCATGGGCTGGGTGGAAGGCGCCCTGGCCGAGGCGGCCGACCTGCGAGGTGTGGGGCAGCTCATGTCCGATCTCTACGACCGGCCCGAATGGGTGACGACGTTGGTTGAGTTCTGCGCCGGGGAGGCGATCGCCTTCGCCCGGGCGCAAATCGCAGCCGGCGCGGACATGATTGGCGTGGGGGACGCGGTGTGCTCACAAATATCGCCCAGGATGTATCGCCAGTTCGCCCTGCCGTACGAACAGCGCATCTTCGCCGCGATCCGTGAGATGGGCGCGGTGGGGCGCCTTCACATCTGTGGCAACACGAGCCGCATCGTGGCCGACATGGCCCGCAGCGGCGCGCTGATCGTAGACCTGGACTGGATGGTGGATTGGGGCCAGGCTGTGCGGACCCTGGAAGCGGAAAGCGGGGTCGCAGCCTGCGGCAATTTCGACCCGGTCAGGGTGATGCTTCAGGGTGCGCCCGAGGAAGTGCAGCAGGCCGTGCGCCACTGCCTTGCCGAGGGGAACGCGTGCTCCTTCATCATGGCCGGCTGCGAGATTCCCGACGGCACCCCAGACGAGAATCTGTTGGCGCAATTCCAGGCGCTCGTGGCCGCAGGCGCCGGGACGGGCACTTCATGTCGGGCCGCGTGAATTCGCAGTGAGATCGTCCTCAAAGGTTATCGGCCTGGCAGACCTCCCAGGTCTGCCAGGCCGAATTCACTCACATCCCGGCCAGATGCCGCGCCACGTTGATGAACAGGTGACGCCCGTCAGCTGTCATGAGCGGCGGGCCGGCCTGGAAGCCCCAAAGCAGGAAACGCCTCTCCCGCAAATCCTGCTGCACCAGGTTGTAGTGCGTCTCGTCCGCGGGCTCGCGGCCGATCAGCAGTATACTGGCTGGCGGCTTCTCGACCCGGACGCCGACATGGGCCGTCTTGCCATAGACCCGGACAAGCCGGTCCCGGCCCATCGGGATGCCGTATGGGCTGTGCCACACGTCGTTCACCGCATCTACAGCATAAGTGTACGCCTCGTTTCCGTGCCAGCCATTCGGATAGCCGATGGCCAGCCCCGCCTTGCCGAAGAACGCGTAGCCACCCTCTCCAAGGCCAAGGATCGGTGTGGAGTACTGCAGCAAGGCACCCACCGCCGCGGACGTGCCCCAGTCGGCCCCGTCGCCCGTCTCCGGTCCGATCACGATCAGGTCGTAGCTGCCCCACACGGTCTTGGCGACCTCAGCCATGGGGACAAGGTCGACCGAATAAGAGCCCGCTTGGAGCAGTCTCTGGTAGGCCACCGCGGCCGGAAGGTTGTTCAACCAGATGTAGGCCACGCGCGGCCGCACTGAGAAGCCGCCCGTGCGATGCCGCACGAAGAGCTGATCGGAGTTATTCCTGCCCCAGCCGGTTGCCTTTACGACATACTGGCCGGGCAACAGTGCCTGAGTGAAGACTCCGCCATAGACCCCGTCGCCGGCCCTTCCGTCCATGTTCCGGCCGTCGTCGAAGAGCTGGAGCAGTTGCATCAAGTCCGAGTTTGGCCCCTTCACCAGCGCCCATACTTCCGCACCCGCGATCGGCTTCTCGTCAGACAGCACGACCAGGATCGGGATCTTCGCGCCGACGGTCCGTTCCTCAGGCGGCAGTCCGAAGCCCAGGTGCATGCTGGTTTGCGATCTGGCAGAGAGGATGAAGAGGTAGTTGGCGCACCCCTTGGCTTGTAGCTCCACCTTCCAGGGACCCCCGAGCGGATCCTGCACGCGGAACTGGTGGTGGGTGGCGTCCCGAATCTCCCGCACCTTCGGCGGATTGTGCTTGACCAGATTGCCGTCCGGGTCGGTGAGAATCATCTCGATGGAAACCGCGGGGTCGTCCCAGTTTGTCGTGAAGATCGCCTCGGGCAGCCCCTTTTCGACGGGGAGCTCGAAGATCACCGGCATCTCGCAGATGTAGCCGGTGCTCTCCCAGACCCGCTGCTGGTGGCCGTTTACCTCGCCCATAGCCTTGTAGATGTCGGCCAGACGGTTGGGGAGCGTGGTGGGCAGGTTGGGACCGGGCACGGCCGCCGGCGCCTCGGTTGCCGCGGCGTCGGCTGCGGCCGCCAGCGGCAAGATGTCCACGCCCGCCTGGAACGCGCGGCCGTCCGTGTCTGCCGCGATATCACCCAGAAGCGCCGTATCCGCGTCGCGGCCGAGCGCCACCGTGTGCACCACCACCCGCGACGGTATGATCACGCCACCGACCGTCGCATCAGCCCAGTAGGGCGATACGTTCTCCATGCCGTCGCTCAGCAGCGCCAGGCTCCAGTCATGGTCTTCCTTACCCCGTGCGAGGAGTTCGTCATAGCCGAGCTTCGCGCCCGGGCCCAGCGCGGTCAGGTTGCCGGTCGTCAGCGCGTTGACCGCGGTCTTGGCCGCGTTCCATTCCGGATCGCCGGTGACGGTCGTCAGCCCGTAGTTAACCGCCGCGCTTGACTCAAAGGAGACTACGCCGATCATGTCGTCGACATTGGTGTGGTCGATGAACGCACG
Organism: uncultured Chloroflexia bacterium; assembly: GCA_963774265.1. Classification (GTDB taxonomy): domain Bacteria; phylum Chloroflexota; class Anaerolineae; order CG2-30-64-16; family CG2-30-64-16; genus JALOOB01. The sequence continues at coordinate 450,475 of CAVZDU010000005.1, forward strand.
CGCGGCATTCTTCGCGGCCTCAAGCTTGTCATAATCGGCCATGCTCCCGGAGCGGTCGATCACCAGCACCTGGTCGGCGTTTAGCTTCGGCAGGTAGAATACGGCGCGCTTCTCGGTATCCGTTTGCGCGCCCAGCGTCACCTCCAGGTCATAGTAGTCCGCCGCAGGCTGCGTGTGTGCGCTGACGACGAGGAAGTGGGTGTCGAGGGAGCGATAGGCGGAGATTACGGGGCTGTCCTGCCCGCCGATGCGCACTGTGAAGTCGCTTGCGGTGTAGGTGACCGGCGAGCTGCTGGGTGGCGTGGCGGTCTTCACCTGCACCAGGATTTTGTCCGGATCGTTGAACGCGCCCGCGTTCGTGGGGTTGGTCTCAGTGGGCTGAAGGATGTCGAAGATCGGCGTGCAAGCCTGGTGACTGGACGCGTTGAAGTTGTCGGTCTCGCCCAGGGCGGGCTCATACTTGCCGTCTCGGTCTGTGTCCTCACAGCCATCCACCGAGCTGTCATTGTCGTTGTTGGCGTCCAGCTCCTTGCGCTGGCCATCGGAATCATGATCTGCGGTGCGCAGACTGTATGTGCCCGCGGTGTCGAACACATACTCCCGAAGGTCCTGTTTGTCCTGCACCCAGTCGTCGTCCGAATCCGCGTAGGCCGGCATAGTGTGGAAGCGATTCTGCTCGTCCCAGTCCATCACTCCGTCGCCGTCTGCGTCGGTCCAGATCCCGGGCTCATCCGAGCGAGGAGAGACAGAAGCTGGCACAGGTGGGACGTAGTAGCAGGTGATGCTCAACGAACTGTAGTTTTGCCACGTCGTGCCGCTCCAGGGGTCGAACAGCCGGATTTGCTGCGTACTATCGGCCAGGGTGCGGTAGCCGCCGATCACCGTCTGATGGCCGTTGAAGAAGCGCATGATCGGCCTGCTGGCATCGATCCAGCCTGTCACCTGCGCGAAGGTCGGCTTGGCGTACGCGTAGTCGAAGCTGGCGCCGTTCAGCGCCCAGGACAGCATCTGGCCGCCATGGCTGCCGTCACCGCCGCACACACTGGTGGTGCGGTCGTGGCCGAGGTCACGCAGCGGGTTATTCTTCTCCCCAATATCGGCCAATGGGCTGCCCCAGTTCTCGAACTGGTAGTACCCGATGCGATCCATGCTCAGATTGCCGCCGTAGTGCGTCACGATCATGGCGATGGATGCGCGGACGCAACTGTTCCGGCCGTGGGTGTAGATCCCGTCCGGGTGCACCGCGTCCCATGCCTCTTCCTCCCCTGACGTCGCGGGGTTGCCCTCGTTGTCGCCGTCGAGACACAGCAGGGGGTTATCCTTCTTTTGGCGCAGCCATGTCATGGATAGCACGACATCAGGGCCGATGCTCAGGGCCTCCGCAGTGTCGCCTGCGGCCATAGCGCTGGTTACGGGGATCACCGTCACGCTGAGGGGCGTCGACCAGGCGGACTGCAACGCGCCGAGGCGGCTCCGGACGCGCCACCAGAAGGCGCCACCGGGCAGCGGCGACGCAGGCGTGTAGTATGGTTGGGTCAGCTCGACGTCGACCAACGGCGAGCTGAAGCCTGGGTCATTGTCGATCTGGAGCTGATAGGTTGCGCCGGGCACCAGCATCCAGCCCAGTGCGAAGCCATCGCTTGCCATGACCGCGCCATCGCCGACCGTGCTCCAGATGGAGCGCGGCACCGGGTTGGACGTGCCCGGGGTATGATCCTCCGGGCCGTAGGCGGCCCAGTCATCGGGGGAAAGATTGACGTGGCCGGGATAGAGGCCGATCGTTCGATTGGCGGGAAGCGGCGCGGACGCGTCCTGCGCGCCGGAGCCGACGTTGAAATCAACCCACCAGTCTGACCTCCACAGCCCGGCCGCGATCGCATCAGTGGCGCCCTCGCCGGGGGCCGCGCCGTAGGCCACGAAGTCCCGAATGGTCTGAGGGTCATGTGTTGATCCGGCATAGAGCGCGACCTGGTCGCTTTCCGGGTTGAACATGTCCACCAAACCGGGGGGTGAATGCAGCACGGCGCGGCCGTCGCCGAAGCTGTAGTCATCCGCGGCCGGGCCAAGCCCGTCGAAGTAAATCACCACGAAGCAGCCCGGCGGAATCCCCGGCAGGGCGGCCGGGATAGTGTAGTTCCCGCCGCTCTGATTGCTCACCTGCCAGCCGCTGATGTCCGGACCGGACTCCGCGGTGGGTGCGACAAAGGATGGCGTTGCGGCCGAGCCGGCAACCGGGCCCGACCCCTTCATCACGAGGGGCAGATACAGCAGGTAGTTCGTTCCAACCGCGGACAACTCAACCCACTGGTGCTGCCCTGCAAGCGGACGGGCCAGCACCTCGTTGAGATGGACCTCAGAAGCGCTGGTTGACATCTGATCGGCAGAGGCGGGGAAGCCGGGTGCGGCTGAGAGTGCCGGGGTCGAGCCCGCGGTGAGGAGACAGACGACGACAATCGAGCAGGCAAGTGTCGCGATTCTGATCTTCATGAGAGGAGCCTCCTGTGGACACTACCAAACGGTCGACGGAGCATCAAGACGGTCAGCGATGGGATGGTGCGATGTAAGGTGTAACAGGGAGAAGAACCCCTGGGGAGGGGTCAGGTCGGTGGTCGTTGAGTGTTATGATTTCCCTTGGGTGAGCGACTTCTGATAGGCCTTCCAGCCGGGGCACCAGCTGGTGTGCCACTTCCACAGCCGCGCCATCAGCGTCTTCGGATTGGCCTCAGCCTTCTTGCGAATCGGGCAATCTGCGCAGCGAGGTTCGGACATGCTGACCTCCTTCGAAAATGATCTCGATTACCCGGTTGGGACGGCGGCTGGCACCAGTTGGACCTGATAGCCCAGCTTCTCCAGGCGTTTGACGGCCCGCCGCTTCACAGCTTCACGGTCGCGCTCGTCGAAGTAGTTGCCGCCTAAGTCCTCGTACTTGGTTTGCCGAGTGATCAAGTAGTAACCGGTGACCAGCAAGCTGTGCCCGACGGCCATTAGCGCCCGTTGTTTGCCCCGCCGGGCCGCCAGGCGCCCATAGAGCGCCTGGAAGTACTTGTGCTTGGTGCGGGCAGCGCCGTGCGCCGCTTCCACCAAGGCTCGCCGCAGCCAGGGACTGCCTTTGCGGGTCTTGCCACTGTAGCGTTTGCCGGCACTTTCGTTGTTGCCGGGACACATGCCCGCCCACGAAGCCAGATGCTCCGCATCCTCGAACGGCTGCAGGTCGGCCCCAATCTCAGCGACGACGATCTCCGCAATCCGCTGGTTGATCCCCGGCAGCGAGTCCCAGGCCGCCAGCGCCGGCGCAAAAGGGTGCATCTGCTCCGCGATCTGCTGGTCGAGCCGGTCGATGGCCTCGTCCAAGAAGTCGATGTGGCTCAGGTGCTGCGCCAACATGAAGCGATGATGCGCCTGCACGCGTCCACTTAGCGCCTTCTGCAGCAGGTCCAGCTTGTCCCGCAGGCGACCCTTGGCCAGCTCGGCTAACACGGCTGGATCGGCCTGGCCTTGCACGATCTGATCCAGCATCGCTCGTCCGCTGACACCCATCACATCGGTCGCCACGCTCGCCAGCTTGATGTTGGCGTCTTCCAGCACCTTCTGCACCCGATTGATCTCACTGACGCGCTCATCGCCCAGCTTGGTGCGGTAGCGAGTCAGATCGCGTAGCGCACGTAGCTCAGCCGAAGGAATGAAGCTCCCTTTGAGCAGCCCGTGCCGCAGCAGATCCGCAATCCGCTCCGCATCTTGCACATCCGTCTTGCGGCCAGCTAACGCCTTGATGTGCTCTGCATTGACCACCAGAATGGCAAACCGCCCGTCGAGCAGGTTGTACACCGGCTTCCAGTACACCCCGGTGCTCTCCATCGCCACGTGCGTGACCCCAAGGCCCTGCAACCATTCCGCCAGTGCTTCCAGGTTCTCGGTCAAGGTATCAAACGTGCGGGTCTCCTTCACCGATTGCCCATCCGGCCCAGGCACGATCGCACACGCCACCACCGTGCGCTTGTGCACATCGATCCCGCAGCACCGCTCATAGACCACTTGCATCGTGCGCCTCCGCTTGCTCGTGATCGCCCCAGCGGAGTGCCTGATATGCGAAGAGTCTCCTTCGCGTACTCCCCCAAATTGGAGGGCCACAGTCTACGGTGCCTGCAGGCACTCGAGCCAAACTCCCTTGCGGACTCGTGGCACCAGGTAATTCATCCGACTTCATGCCAGGGCGTCTCCACCATTCTACGCCCCCATTTTCATCCGTCAACGGTGAGCCAACGGCTAATCGACAACTCCCTTCTTGCTGAACATTATACACGCATAGGGCCAAAGCATCACAACCCTAAGAAGACTCTCTGCCCAGCCTCCTGCGTTTGCGTGCTTTGGGAAAAATGGTGATTCCCCCGGCCGCTTGCTCACCCCGCCACGCGCGTTATATACTGCACCGCGTCCCGCTCCTTCCTTGCCCCGCTGCGCGGACCAAAACAGAGAGTACGACGAACTGCATCACATAGGAGGAATCGTGACGGATCAGCCTGTCTACACATTGCCTGTGAGAGACGCATTGGGGGAGTTTGATGTCCAACTGGAGACCGGTCTGACCAGCCAGGAAGTCCAACTCCGCCGGGAACGCTATGGCCTAAACGAGCTACAGGAGAAACCGCGGCCGGGCTTCCTGAAACTGCTATTCGATCAACTCAACAATTTCCTGATCATCATCCTGATCGTTGCGGCCGTGATATCGCTGCTGCTGGGCGAGACGATCGATGCACTGGCGATCCTGGCAATCGTGGTGCTGAATTCCGTCCTCGGCGTCGTCCAGGAGTCGAAGGCCGAGCAAGCGCTCGCTGCGCTCAAGAAGATGGCCTCTCCCAACGCCCAGGTGTTGCGCGATGGCCTGCAGGTCACACTCCCGGCCCGTGAGCTGGTTCCCGGCGACATCGTGCTGTTGGAGGCTGGGAACTACGTGCCGGCGGATCTGCGCCTTGTGGAGAGCGTCAATCTCAAAGTCGAGGAGGCTTCGCTCACCGGCGAGTCGGTGCCTGTCAATAAGGATGCCCGCATGGTGTTCGATGCCGATATCCCCCTCGGCGACCGCAAGAATTCAGCGTTCATGGCCACCGTGGTGACCTACGGCCGCGGCAAGGGGTTGGTCACCTCCACGGGCATGACCACTCAGATCGGCATGATCGCTGAAATGCTTCAATCCTACGAAGATGAAGCGACGCCCCTGCAGGAGAAACTGGCGCAGCTCGGTAAAACATTGGGCATCGTCTCACTCGCCATCTGTGGTTTCATCTTCCTGTACGGCGTGATTCGTGACACGAATCCCGGCATGATCTTTCAGGAGGGCATCAGCGGTTACCTCGCCGCGCACGAAAAAGATCTCATCGGCCTGTTCATGACCGCAGTGAGTTTGGCTATTGCAGCCGTGCCTGAAGGGTTGCCCGCAGTCGTCACCATCTGCCTGGCGCTCGGCATGCAGCGAATGGTCACCCGCCATGCGCTGATCCGCAAGCTGCCGGCAGTTGAGACCCTGGGTTGCGCGACGGTGATCTGCTCCGACAAGACCGGCACCCTCACTCAGAACGAGATGACGGTGGTGGCCGGTTGGGCGGGCGGTCACGCTTTCCAGGTCACCGGCGAAGGTTACAACCCCGAAGGTCAGTTCTACCGGACTGAGACGCCGTTTGCACCGGCCAATGACCCGGCGACCTCGATGCTCTTGCAGGGCGCGTTGCTATGCAATGATGCGAAGCTGGAGCCGAGCGGTGAGGAGTCCGGCGAGCGTACCTGGCGTATGATGGGCGATCCCACCGAGGGTGCGCTGGTGGTGGCCGCGGCCAAGGCGGGTCTGTGGCGCGCCGACATGGAGAACAGCATGCCGCGCGTGGCCGAAATCCCCTTCGACTCTGACCGCAAGCGGATGACCACCATCCATCAGGTGGGCGACCTGGGCTTACGCGTTTCCGACTTCGGGGATGCCAGGACACCTGCTCCTGGGCAGACGCCACAATCCTGGCTGGCGTTTGTTAAGGGCGCGCCCGACATTGTGTTGGAGTACTGCGACGACATCATGCTGGATGACCGTGTGGCGCCTCTGACCGCGGAGTTGCGCGGGGAAATCCTGGCGGCCAACACCAGCATGGCGCGCCAGGCGCTGCGCGTGCTGGGCCTGGCGTGCCGGCCGCTGGACGCCGTGCCCGATGAATCCACATCGGACGAAATCGAGCGCAACCTGACCTTCCTGGGCCTGACGGGCATGATCGACCCGGCCCGGCCCGAGGTCAAGGTGGCCGTGGACGTCGCGAAGCAGGCGGGTCTGAAGAGCATCATGATTACGGGCGACTACCGCGATACGGCCCAGGCCATTGCGGGCCAGATCGGCATGCTCACCAAGGGTGGCCAGGTGCTCACCGGCGCTCAACTCGATGCTATGGATGACGATGAGCTGAACGCAATGGTTGACCACCTGGATGTTTGCGCCCGTGTGTCTCCGCAGCACAAGATGCGCATCGTTGAGGCCCTCAAGACTCGCGGCCACATCGTGGCCATGACGGGCGACGGCGTGAACGACGCGCCGGCGTTGAAGCGCGCCAACATCGGCGTGGCCATGGGCATCACCGGCACTGATGTGACCAAGGAGACCGCCGACATGGTGCTGACCGACGACAACTACGCCAGCATCGTCTCGGCCATCGAAGAAGGCCGCATTATCTACTCCAACATCCGCAAGTTCGTGTTCTACCTGATCTCGTGCAATATCGGCGAGATCCTGATCATCTTCCTGGCGATGTTGGCGGGCCTACCCATCCCATTGCGGCCGATCCAGCTCCTGTGGCTGAACCTGGTGACCGATGGCGCGCCAGCCTTGGCGCTGGGTTTGGAAAAGGGCGATCCCGACATCATGCAGCGACCGCCGCGGCCGACCAAGGAGCCGGTGATCAATCGTGAGATGCTGCTGGGTGTCGCCGTTCAGGCCATCGCCATGACCTCAGCCGTGTTAGCGGCCTATCTTATCGCGGGCGCTCGTCCGGGCGCAGACGCCAACGATCCCATGCTGCCCAAGTGGCAGACCATCGCGTTCACGACGCTGGTCATGTCCGAGCTGCTGCGGGCGTACACGGCACGCTCCGAGCGCTACGCGCTGCTCAAGATCGGGGTGTTCGGCAACAAGTGGATGCAATATGCCGTGGGTGCGTCTCTGATCCTGCTGCTGTTGGTGATCTACGTGCCGTTCTTGCAGTCTGTCTTCGGCACGGTGGCCTTGAACCTCGGCGATTGGCTGATGATGGCGCCGTTTATCCTGCTGGCCTCGGTCGCAGCCGAGCTGACCAAGGCCTACCTGCGTGCGCGCAGCGCGAAGGCCTCTTGATCGATTGCCGGATAGGATGCTCCAGGCTTCCCCCCCCGGCCGCGCACATTGACGGTCGGGGGGAATACGCTATAATAAGGCCCGGTCCGGCCTGTCGAGGTTGACTCCGTGCCGGGCGTCTCCCACAGATTTGATGTCCTTTACTCAATGGCTGTGCTTGCGTATTTCCCAGCCGCCAGCATAGGTCACGACTCCACATTGCGGTGCGGCGCATCGACTTGTGCCTGAGGGCCGGCTGATGCCGGACAAACAGGAGGTGCTGCTCAGCGATGATACTTGCCGCTCATCAGATCGACCTTGGCGTCGTGCTTTTTCATTCAATCAGCATAAGGGAGGAAACATGCGCAGTAGAGTACTTACTCTGACTCTGGTCGTCGCCGTGTTGATGGTGACGGTCGCCGGCTGTGTGCCGGCGCCCGCCGCACAGCCCACCATCAAGATCGGCCACGAAGTCGCCCTGACCGGCTCGAATGCCACGTGGGGCCAATCGGAGTCCAACGCCTTGAAGATGGCCGTTGAGAAGATCAACAAGGAGGGCGGCGTCCTCGGCAGGCAGCTCGAGGTCGTGGCCTACGACAACCGGGCCGACAGGGTGGAGGCGGTCAACGTCGCCAAGCGCCTGGTCGAGCAGGACAAGGTCGCGGCCATCATCGGCCCGGCCCAGAGCGGCGTGACCAACGCGATCCGCGAGGTCACCAACTCGGCGAAGGTTCCCGGTCGTCGCCACCACAGCCACCAATCCCACGGTCACGGTGCAGGAGGACGGCTCGGTCGTGCCCTACACCTTCCGCGTCTGCTTCATCGACCCGTTCCAGGGCACCGTCGCGGCGCAGTTCGCGCTCAAGGATCTGAACGCCAAGACCGCCGCGGTGCTCTATGACGTGGGCGATGAGTACTCGCAGTTCTCGGCAAGTACTTCGTCGAAGCGTTCGAGAAGGGCGGCGGCAAGATCGTCGCCAACGAGGCGTTCCGCTCCGGCGAGCTGGACTTCCGCGCCCAGCTTGGCAAGATCAAGGAGGGCAACCCCGAGGTCCTCTTCATCCCGACGATGCAGAAGGAAGCAGCACTGGCCTCCAAACAGGCGCGCGACCTGGGCATCACCGCCATCTTTATGGGCGGCGACGGCTGGGGCAGCCCTGACCTGATGGACCTGGGCGGCCAGGCCGTCGAGGGCGCCTACTTCGTCAACATCGCAGCGCTGGAAGACCCGGCCATCCAGGACTTCGTCAAGGAGTACAAGGCGAAGTACAACCAGGACCCGGTGCTCCCCAATCCCGCTGATGGCCTACGATGCGATCTACTGGCTGGCGGATGCCATGAAGCGCGCCGGCTCGACCGACGGCACCAAGGTCCGGGACGCCATGGAGCAGACCAAGGACCTGCAGGTGCTCACCGGCAAGCTGACGGTTGATCCCAAGACGCACAACCCGCTGAACAAGCCGGCCGTGATCCAGCAGGTGAAGGACGGCAAGTTCATTTACGTGAAGACGTTCGTGACCACGGACTGACGGCGTGATGCGGTGACACGGGTGACTGCATGGTCACCGTATCTCCCTATCGACAGGCGCCCGGCACTTGCCAGGTGCCGGGCGCCTGTCACGGGCCACTGGGTCTACGTGTCATCCGATCATCGTGTCACGACCGAAGGGGTTCCCCTTGATTCTGCAGACCGTCATTACAGGGCTCAGCATCGGCAGCGTCTACGCGCTGATGGCTGTGGGTTACTCGCTGGTCTTCTCGGTTCTCAACTTCTCCAACTTCGCCCACGGCGCGGTCATCACGCTGGGCGCGTACATCGCCTGGGCGGTGATGCAACACTGGCTCCATCTGCCGTTTTTGCCGAGCCTGCTGATTTCCATGGCCGGGGCCGGCATACTGGCTTTTCTGATCGAGCGAATCGCCTATCGACCGCTGCGGCAGCGCCATGCGCCCGTCGCTCTATCTGATGATCAGCGCGATGGGCGTGGCGATTGCCCTGCAAAACCTGCTCTACGCCACCATCGGCGCCAAGCTCTACGCACTGCCCCAGGTGTTCGCCCAGGACTCGCTCCAGGTCGGGAGCGCGGTCATCAGCAAGATGGATCTGTTCGCCTTCGGGTTTTCGGTGATTGCCATCGCAATCCTCAACTTCATCCTGACCCGCACCAAGGTCGGCACCGCGATCCGCGCCGCCTCCTACGACATGGAGATGGTGTCGGTGCTCGGCGTGAACCTGGACGTGCTGGTCGCCGTGCTGTTCCTGATCGCCGGCGCCCTGGGCGGGATGGCCGGGGTGTTCATGGGCGTCAAGTACATGGTCTACCCGAGCATGGGCTGGATCACCAACAAGGCCTACATCGGCGCGGTGATCGGCGGCCTGGGCAGCCTGCCCGGCGCGATCGTGGGCGGCATCTTGCTGGGGCTGATCGAGGCGCTGGTCTCGGTGGCGAACATCGGCCCGGTACACCTCTCGCTCTACCGGGATGTCTTTAGTTTCGGCATCCTGATCGCTCCTGCTGATCTTCCGCCCCACCGGCCTGTTTGGCCGGGAAGTCGAAGAGAAACTCTAGCCATGGAATACGCCCAAGCCATCTTCACCAATGCCGCCATCTACGCCATCGCGACGGTGGGCCTGGCAATTTTCACCGGCTACACCGGGCTGTTTTCGCTGGGACACGCGGCTTTCATGGCCCTTGGCGCATACACGACCGCCATCCTGACCTACTTCCTGCATTGGCCGTTCATCCCGGCGCTGCTGGTGGGGATGGTGGTTGCCGTGTTGGCCAGCATCATCATCGGCTATCCCGACCTTGCGCGTCAAGCTGCGCTCCGACTATTTCGCCATCGCCACCCTGGGTTTCGGTGAGGCGGTGCGGGTGCTGTTGGAGAACCTGACGTTGACGCAGGGCGCGCGCGGCCTGCCGGGTCTGCCGAAATACACCAGCCCGCTCATCGCCTGGCCTGATCCTGATCGCGGTCATCTGGCTTTCGCGCAATTTCCTGCGCAGCACCTTTGGCCGCAACACCATCGCCATCGGCCAGGATCCCGTGGCGGCCGAGATGATCGGCATCCGGCTGCTGCCCAACCGCATGCTCAGCCTGGCGATCAGCGCGGCGTTTGCCGGGACTGTCCGGCGGCCTGCTGGCGCATTACCTCACCTTCATCCAGCCGTCCATCTTCAGCATGGATCTCTCCGGGCTGTTGACCGCGGGTGTGGTGGCCGGCGGCATGGGCAGCCTCACCGGCCCGGTGGTGGCGATTGCTCTGTTCGTGGGCATCCCCGAGCTGTTCCGTGGGCTGGCGCTGTGGCGGCTGGTGCTGTACGGCGTCGTGCTGGTGGTCATCATCAACTACCGGCCGAAGGGGCTCTTCGGGTACGAAGAGCTGAGCGTCGCCAATTTCCCCAAGCTGTTGATCATCCTGGGCGCGTCCGTTGCGTTGGCGGTCGGCGTCGGCATCTACAACTACTACGCTGAACTACCTGGGCGCTGTCCTCGCCGTGTTGATTGGCATCGCTGCTGGGGCGGCCGTGCTGGCGCTCAGCCTCGGCGTGGGCCGCGCGTGGACGCGCTGGGCTGCGCCGCTTTTTGGGCGGCGCATCGCCGGGGCAACTGCAGCGGGGGCAACGCGAATCAGGGGTGTCACTACGCGGCCGGGCATCTCAGGGGCAGCTTCTACACCCGACCCCGGTCGGCACACCCGCGCATGGGCTCGCAGCGAGGGTTGCCCCCACGGCTGCGCCGCTGCTCGCGGTCACCGGCCTGCGCAAAGCATTCGGCGGCGTCGTGGCGGTGAATGGGGTAGACCTGCAGGTGCGGCCGGGCGAGGTGGTCGGGCTGATCGGGCCCGAACGGCTCCGGCAAGACCACGGTTTTCAACCTGATTTCCGGCGTCTACAAGGCCGATGCCGGCAGCATCCGCTTCGCCGGCGGGGAGTTGGTGGGGGTGGCGCCCGACCGGATCGTCGGCAAGGGCATCTCGCGCACTTTCCAGAACATCCGGCTCTTCTCCAAGATGACCGTCCTGCAGAACGTGCAGACGGCGCTGCACCCGCTGAGCGACTACAGCCTGCCCGAGGCGTTCCTGGCGTGGCCGTGGACGGTGCGCAAGACCGAGCAGCGGCTTGCGCGATGACTGCGCTGGAGCTGCTGAAGGTTGTCGGCCTGGAGGGGCACGCCGATCAGGTGGCCGGGACGCTGCCCTACGGCCTGCAACGCAAGCTGGAGATCGCCCGTGCATTGGCCTTGCAGCCCAAGCTGCTGCTGCTGGATGAGCCGGCGGCCGGCATGAACCCGGAGGAGTCGCTGGCATTGGTGGAACTCGTCGAGCAAATCCACGCCACCCGTGATCTGGCGATCGTCTTGATCGAGCATCACATGGACGTCGTGATGAATCTCTGCTCGCGCATCACCGTGTTGAACTTCGGCGGCGTCATCGCCGAGGGCACGCCGGATGAGATCCAGGCCAACCCGGTGGTGTTGAAGGCGTATCTGGGGGACAAAGCCTGATGTTGCTATCCGTTGAGGGCCTGAACGTTTTTCACGGCGAGGCGATCCACGCGCTGCGCGATGTGAGCTTCGTGGTGCCCGAGGGCGAGATCGTCTCGATCATCGGGGCCAACGGCGCAGGGAAATCCACGCTGATGTGGACGCTGGCCGGGCTGTACAAGCCGAAGTCCGGCAGCGATCACCTTTCGCGGCAAGCCGCTGCCCGCGGTGCCTCACCTGGCCGTGGCCGCCGGCATCGCCCTGGTGCCTGAGCGGCGCCGCCTCTTCGCCAACCTGACCGTGCGCGAGAACCTGAACCTGGGCGCGTACCTGCGCAGCGATCGCGCCGGCATCGCCCGAGGATGAGGCATACCTCTTCCGCCTGTTTCCGGTGCTCCAGCAACGCTTCAAGCAGTACGCCGGCACCCTCTCCGGCGGCGAGCAGCAGATGCTTGCCATCGCCCGTGCGTTGATGTCCCGGCCCACCCTGCTGCTGCTCGATGAGCCGTCGCTCGGCCTGGCGCCGGTGCTGGCGAACCAGGTCTTCGAGGCCGTCCAGGAGATCAGCCGGCAGGGGACGACGATCCTGCTGGTGGAGCAGAACGCGTTCAAGGCGTTGGAGATCGCCAGGACGCCTACGTGCTGGAGACGGGACGCATCGTGCTCAGCGGCAAGGGACAGGATCTCCTGCACAACCCGGCGGTCCAGGCGGCCTACCTGGGCGTACGGCAGCGCAAGGAAGTCGTGTTGGGCGCCGTGCCGCGGTAATCGTCCAGCGCTATTTCAAGGCAAATGCGTCGTCCCCATCAGGTAGCGATCGCACTCGCGGGCCGCGCCGCGCCCTTCATTGATGGCCCAGACGACCAGGCTTTGTCCGCGGCGCATATCCCCGGCCGCGAAGACGCCCGGCACGCCCGTGGCGAACTGCCCGTATCCAGGCGCACTTGCGTGCGTGCGCACGTTGGAGCGGGCATCCTGTTCGAGGCCAAACTGCTCGATCAGCGTCTTCTCCGGTCCCAGGAACCCCATCGCCAATAGCACCAGGTGCGCGGGCCAACGCTGCTCGGTGCCGGGCAGCTCCCGGAAGCTCGACCGGCCGTCCCGCTGCTCCCATTCAACCCGCACCGTATGCACTTCAGCCACGCGGCCGCTGGCATCTCCGACGAAACGCTTGGTGAGGATCGCAAACTCGCGCGGGTCCCGGCCGAAGATCTCCTTGGCCTCTTCCTGGCCGTAGTCGATGTGGAAGGTCCTGGGCCATTCGGGCCACGGATTGTCGGCTGGACGGGTGTCCGGGGGCCGGGGCATGATTTCCAGTTGGACGATGCCGGTGCAGCCATGGCGCACCGACGTACCCACGCAATCGGTCCCCGTATCGCCGCCGCCGATCACCACCACGGATTTGTGCCGGGCCGATATCCACTCGTCCGCGGGTGAATCAGCGCCGAGCAGGCTGCGCGTGTCCGCACGGAGGAAGTCGACGGCAAAGTGGATGCCCTTGAGATGGCGACCTTCGACGGGCAGATCGCGCGGCCGTGTGGCTCCGCCGCAGAGGACGATAGCATCGAACTCCTCTCGGAGTTGGCTGGCGGGCACGTCTTTCCCCACCTCGACCCTGGTCACGAACTCGACGCCTTCGGCCGTCATCAGGCTCACCCGGCGCCGGACGACCTCTTTGTCGAGCTTCATGTTCGGGATGCCATACATCAACAGTCCGCCGATCCGATCGGAGCGCTCGTAGACCGTCACCAGGTGGCCGGCCTTGTTGAGTTGATCCGCGGCGGCTAGCCCGGCCGGGCCGGAGCCGACCACGGCCACCCGCCTGCCGGTGCGCTCGGCTGGTGGCCTGGGCGCAACCCAGCCTTCGGCGAAGCCCCGCTCGATAATGGCGTGCTCGATCTGCTTGACAGTGACCGCCTCCTCGTGCAGCGAGAGCGTGCAAGAGCCCTCGCACGGTGCGGGGCAGACCCGGCCGGTGAACTCCGGGAAGTTGTTGGTGCGCAGCAGACGCTTCAGCGCCTCCTCCCACAGCCCGCGATACACCAGGCTATTCCACTCCGGGATCAGGTTGTTGATCGGGCACCCCGACGCCATGCCGTTGAGCAGCGTCCCCGTGTGGCAGAAGGGAATGCCGCAGCTCATGCACCGGGCTGCCTGCGTCTGCAGCTTCTTCTCCGGCAGGTCGAGGTGCATTTCAAGATAGTCAAATGTGCGCACGCCGGGCAAGCGATCGCCGCCGAGCTCGCGCCCATATTCCATGAAGCCTGTAGGTCTGCTCATACGATTCCTCTAGTTTCCCGACACGCGCGCCGCGTCGGCCTTGTTCAGCTCGAAGGCCGCCATAATCGCGGCCTCACCGCTCAGACCGGTGCGCCGGATGTTTTGCATCGCGGCCAGCATGCGCTTGAAGTCACGCGGGATCACCTTGACGAACTGCGGCGCCATGTCATCCCAATGCGCCAGCACGACCTGGCCGCGTACAGCTCCCGGTGGCATCCGCGTGGCGCTGGATCATGTTCTGAACCTCCTCGGCCTCTGCCGGTTCCATGCGCTCCAGATCCACCATCTCCCGGTTGCAGCGTGAAGCGAAGCCGCCCAGCTCGTCCAGCACATAGGCGATGCCGCCAGACATGCCAGCGCCGAAATTGCGCCCTGTGGCGCCGAGCACCACCACCCGGCCGCCGGTCATGTACTCGCAGCCGTGATCGCCGATCGCCTCCACCACCGCGTGCACGCCGCTGTTGCGCACACAGAAGCGCTCGCCGGCCATCCCGCCGATGTACGCCTCGCCGCTGGTCGCGCCGTAGAACGCGACGTTGCCGATGATGATGTTTTCCTCCGGCGCGAAGGTGGCGCCCTCCGGCGGGCGGATGATGATCTTGCCGCCCGAAAGCCCCTTGCCGACGTAGTCGTTGGCATCCCCTTCGAGCTCCAGCGTGATGCCGGGGGGCAGGAACGCGCCGAAGCTCTGGCCGGCCGAACCCCGGAAGTGCAGGTGAATCGTGTCTTCGGGCAGCCCCTCCGCGCCGTACCGCTGGGTGACCTCGCTGCCGAGGATCGTACCGGTCACCCGGTTAGCGTTGCGGATGGGCAGGGTGGCTGACACCGGCTCGCCTCGTTCGAGGGCTGGCTGGCAGAGCGGGACGAGCACCTGGGCGTCGAGCGTCTTCTCCAGCTCGTGGTCCTGGCTGATCTGGCAGTACCGCCCGACCGAGGGCGGGACCTGCGGCCGCGCCAGAAGCCGGGACAGGTCGACCGTGTTGGCTTTCCAGTGATCGATGCTTTGCCGCGGGGCCAGCTTATCGGTGCGGCCTACCATCTCGTTGAAGGTGCGAAACCCGAGCCGGGCCATGAGCTCGCGCACTTCGCGTGCGACGAAGTGCATGAAGTTCACCACGTGCGACGGGTCGCCGCGGAAGTTTTTCCGCAGCTCCGGGTTCTGCGTGGCGACGCCCACCGGACACGTATCCAGGTGGCAGACGCGCATCATGGTGCAGCCCAGCGCGACCAGCGGCGCGGTGGCAAAACCGAATTCCTCGGCGCCCAGGAGCGCCGCGATCACGACGTCCCGACCGGTCTTAAGCTGGCCGTCGGTTTCCAGCCGTACCCGGCTGCGTAGATTGTTGACCAGGAGCGTCTGATGCGTCTCAGCAACGGCCAGCTCCCAGGGCAGGCCCGCGTGCTTGATGCCGGTCTGCGGCGATGCGCCGGTGCCGCCGTCGAAGCCGCTCACCAGGATCACGTCCGCGTGGCCTTTCGCCACACCGGCCGCGATGGTGCCCACACCCACCTCAGACACCAGCTTGACGCTGATCCGGGCGCGCGGGTTGGCGTTCTTCAGGTCGTAGATGAGCTCGGCCAGGTCTTCGATGGAGTAGATGTCGTGATGCGGTGGGGGCGAGATCAGCCCCACGCCGGGCGTTGAGAGCCGCACCCGTGCGATCCAGGGGTAGACTTTGCGGCCGGGCAACTGGCCGCCCTCGCCTGGTTTCGCGCCTTGCGCGATCTTGATCTGGATCTCCTGCGCGTTGTTCAGGTAGAAGCTGGTGACGCCGAACCGGCCGGACGCGACCTGTTTGATCGCGCTGGACCGCAGGTCGCCGTTCGCGTTTGGCAGGTAGCGGGAGGGGTCCTCGCCGCCCTCGCCCGAATTGCTCTTGCCCCCGATGCGGTTCATGGCGATGGCCAGCGCCTCATGCGCCTCCGGGCTGATGGAGCCGTAGGACATCGCACCGGTCTTGAACCGCTTGCAGATCTCCTCAACTGGCTCGACCTCGTCGATGGGCACGGGCTGGGACACCGCGAAGTCCAGCAGGTGTCGCAGCACAACCGGCGTCTTGGCTGGATCGTTGATCTGCGCGGAGTATTCCTGGTAGATCGAGTAGTTGTTAGTGCGGCAGGCAACTTGCAGATTGTACACCGTCAGCGGGTTGAAGTTGTGGTATTCGCCGTCGGAGCGCCACTGGTATTGGCCGCCCGGTATCCAGCACAGCGCCGCCCGCCCCGCGCTGCGCGAATGCGGCGCGGTGCCGGCGCAAGGTTTCCTCCGCGATCACCTCGATCCCCGCGCCGCTCACGCGCGAGGATGTGCCGGTGAAGTGGCGATCGACCAAATCCTGTTCGAGCCCCAACGCCTCGAAGATCTGCGCGCCGCGGTAGCCGTCGACGGTGCAGATGCCCATCTTCGACATGACCTTGACCACACCCTTCATCACCGCCTTGAGGTAGTGGCCCTGCGCCTCTTCGGCGGTGACGCCGGTCAGCAGGCCCTGGTGGGTCATGTCGGCCAGGGTTTCCAGGGCCAGGTAGGGATTGACCGCGCCCGCGCCATAGCCGATCAGCAGCGCAAAATGGTGGATCTCGCGCGGTTCGCCTGATTCAACCACCAGGCCGACGCGCGTGCGGCTGCCCTGCCGCACCAGGTGATGGTGGAGTCCGGACAGCGCCAGCAGTGCAGGGATGGCCGCGTGCTCGCGATCCACGCCGCGGTCAGACAAGATCAGGATGCTGGCGCCATTTTCCACAGCGCGATCCGCAGCGTTGCACAGCGTTTCCATCGCCTGGGCCAGCGGGGACTTGGCGCCAGCCAGCGCCCCTGGGGCGGCCTCGGGCGACCGGAGGTCCGGGCTGCTATCGTCCTCTTCTGCTGCATCGCCACCTTGGGTCACCAGCGGCGAACCACTCCACGGCGCTTTCGCTGCAGCAGTGGGGATGCCTCGCGCTGAGATACTGCGGCGGGTGGCCGGGTGTGGCATGAACGCTTCCCCTTTCCCGGCGGGGAACAGCGTGGAAAGCGTCACAGCCTTCAGCCCCGGCAAATCAACCTGGCGCAGCCGGGCGAGCTGCTGGTCGGTCAGGATCGGCTTCGGGAGCTTAAGCTCCCGACAGCTCTCCGGCTCCGGGCGGAGAAGGTTGCGCTCTGACCCCAACGCCACTCCTGTGCCGATGACGATCTCTTCGCGCAGTGCGTCGATGGGTGGGTTGGTGACCTGGGCAAAAAGCTGTTTGAAGTAGTTGTAGAGCAGTTGTGGTCTTTCCGACAGCACGGCCAGCGGGGTATCGTTGCCCATGGACCCAATCGGCTCGATGCTGTCCCGGCCCATCGGCATGAGGATCATGTTCAGATCCTCGTAGGTGTAACCGAACGCCTGCTGGCGCTGCAGCAAGGTGGCCGGCTCAGGCTGGGGCGCATCAACCGGGGCGGGCAGGTCCTCCAGCGCAACCATTTGCGCATCGAGCCACTGGCGATAGGGCTGCGCGGCAGCGACCTCTTCCTTGATTTGGGCGTCGCTGATAAGGCGGTGACCGGCCGTATCCACCAGCAGCATCTTGCCCGGCTGCAACCTTCCCTTCAGCACGATATCTTCATCCGGGATGTCCAGAACACCGACCTCTGAGGCCAGCACGACCAGGTTATCTTTTGTTACACAGTAGCGCGACGGCCGCAGCCCGTTCCGGTCCAGCGTCGCGCCGACCGTCACACCATCGGAAAAGAGGATCGACGCCGGACCGTCCCACGGCTCCATGAGACAGCCATGATACTCGTAGAACGCACGGCGCGCATCGCTCATCTCGGCGTCGTGCTCCCACGGCTCCGGGATCATCATCATTACAGCGTGCGCCAGCGGCCGGCCGCCCAGGACGAGTAGCTCAAGCACGTTGTCGAACATCGCCGAGTCACTGCCGTCGGGGTCGATGATGGGCAGCAGCCTGGGCAAGTCGTCGCCGAACAGCTCAGAAACGAGCATCTTCTGTCGCGCGTTCATCCAGTTCAGGTTGCCGCGAATCGTATTGATCTCTCCGTTGTGCAGCATGTAGCGGAACGGCTGGGCGCGCGCCCAACTCGGGAAGGTGTTGGTGCTGAAACGGGAGTGGATCATGGCGAGCGCGGTATCCATCCGCGGATCGCCCAGTTCCGGGTAGAACTCCTCCAACTGCTGCGAGGTCAGCATGCCCTTGTAAACGATGGTCTTATATGAGAGGCTGGGGATGTAGAAGTGATCGCGGCCCGGCAGCTTCGACTGGTGAACCGTGTGCTCGGCAAGCTGGCGGATGACGTACAGCTTGCGCTCGAACGCCAGGTCATCCTTCGACTCCGCTGCGCTCCGCTCAGGATGGTCGTTGCGGCCCACGAACACCTGCCGCACGACAGGCTCACCCGATCGGGCAGTCGCGCCGAGCGTGGCATCGTTCGTGGGCACAGTGCGCCAGCCGAGCAAGGTCTGCCCCTCCTCACGGATCATCTCTTCCAGTTTGATCTCGCAGCCGCGGCGCTGGTCGGGATCGTGCGGCAGGTACACCATCCCGACGCCGTACGCGCCCGGTTCCGGTAGCGCGATGCCGTGATCGGCGCAAACGGCTTGCAGGAAGTGATGAGGCATCTGGAAGAGGACGCCCGCTCCGTCGCCTGTGTTGGGCTCGCAGCCACACGCGCCGCGATGTCGCAGGTTCACCAGGACGGTGAGTGCATGGCGCAGGATCTGATTCGAACGCCGGCCATCAATATCGGCGACGAACCCCACACCGCATGCACGCGTGCTCCCGTGCCGGATCGTAAAGGGTGCCCTGCAATAAACCGGGGTCAGGAATGTACATAAGGCCTCAGAGGTTGGCGCTCAGCGCCACATTTAAGCAAAAAGCCACCCGGCGCGCATCAGTGCGCGGGTGGCTTCATCGTTGAGCGAATAATTAGAAAAGAAGGTTGCCACCTCCATGCCGCTACCTGGGCATGAAGGGTGCAACCTCATCGTTGGCAAGAATCATTTATCGAAGCCGGGGGTCGGTTGGGACCCTCAACCGAACGGTGCTGCATTTGTATCATGAGATACGCCAAGAGTCAAATGCGCTCTGGTTTACTGGTTTACTGGTTTACGTGGCTGAATCGGGGCCTACTTGGCTTCGCCAATGCGCGTGGGCCAGGCAATTCCAGACAACTCACCGCGCATCGATGTCATGCGGATACTGCAATGCCTCGCGCCCGCGCTCCCCTGTGCGGATGCGGATGACGTCTTCGATCGGATAGACGAAGATCAAGCCGTCGCCTACGTTGCCCGTCTGGGCAGCCTGGCAGATCGTTTCGATGGCCTTTTCCAGGTTGTGGTCGCTCAGCACGATGTTGATTTGCACGCGTGGCAGCATGTCAACCTTATAGGCGCCAGTGCGGCCCACAAGATCGATGCCGCCCTGCCGGCCGTGGCCCCGGCATTCCGTCACGTTCATGCCCACAAAGCCGACGTGTTGCAGCGCATCCTTGACGTCGTTCAGTTTTTCTTCTCGGATGATCGCTTCGATTTTCTTGGTCATGGTCCTATCTCCTGTAGCTCATGCCAGCGCATCTGTGCTCTATGCATACGCTCGTTCGCCGTGCTCGGCGATATCCAGCCCTACCTGCTCCTCGGTTTCCGACACGCTGAGACCGACGGTGTGCTTGAGAGCCTTCGCCAGCACGAACGTCACGCCGAATGCAAATACGACTGTAATTGCGACGGCAAGAAGTTGCACCAGGAACTGGCGCGGATTACCGTAGAAAAGACCATCGGCTCCGGCTGTGTTGATCGCCTTCGAGGCGAAGAGGCCGGTCGCCAACGCGCCCCATAGACCGCCCATACCGTGACACGCCCACACGTCCAGTGACTCGTCCAGGTGGCGGCCCTGACGCAGCTTGATGGCGAAGAAGCTAATGGGTGCGGCCACCGCGCCGATGGCCAGGGCCGCGAGCGGCGTCACATAGCCGGCCGCAGGCGTGATGGCCACCAGGCCCACCACGGCGCCGGTAATGATACCCAACACGCTCGGCTTGTGAGTGCGCCAGCTCAGCAGCATCCAGACTAACCCCGCAGCGGCCGCGGCGGTGTTGGTGTTCAACAACGCTGTGACTGCCACGCCGTTGGCGGCCAGCGCGCTGCCGCCGTTGAACCCGAACCAACCCATCCACAGCAGCCCGGCACCCAGAACCGAGTAGGGGATGTTGTGCGGTTCCATACTGCCGTTACCGAATCCTCGGCGGGCGCGGATCACCTGGGCAAAGGCCAGAGCCGAGAAGCCTGCAGTGATATGCACGACCGTGCCGCCCGCAAAGTCCAAGGCGCCCAACCCCCGTAGAACGCCGCCTACGCCCCAAACCCAATGGGCCACCGGGTCGTAGACCAGCGTCGCCCATAGCAGGCTGAAGATCAGAAAAGCCTTGAAGCGGACGCGTTCCACAAACGTGCCGGTGATCAGCGCCGGGGTAATCACTGCGAACATCATTTGGTAGGCGACGAAGAGCAGGAAAGGGATTGATCCTGCATAATCCGCGTTCGGTTCGGCGCCCACACCGGCCAGCCCCAGGTAGTTGAGACTGCCGATGATGCCACCTGCACTCTTGCCGAATGCCAGCGTGAAGCCAAACAAAACCCACTGGATGCTGATGAGTGCCATGAGGATGAAGCTGAAGTTCAGCGTAGAGAGCACGTTCTTCTTACGCACCATTCCGCCGTAGAAGAATGCCAGGGCTGGGGTCATCATCAGCACCAGGGTGGTGGAAATCAGAACCCAGGCAGTGTCACCTGCATTAATGCTGTCCATCGTACAACCTCCGGTTTATGTGTCTCGTCTCGTTAGGACGGACGTGCGCGTGCGCCCATCGGCCGCGCCCATCCGTCCTAACGAAACGACGGCCACGCACAATGTAGCAGGTGTCCGCCGGAGGGTCTAGTACCCGTTTGGGTACCGTTTTAAGTCAACTGTGTCACGTTAGGCCTTGCGCCTGAAGCCAATCGCGGAAGCGTTCGATCCAGGTGTCAGAGGGCAGGTCCAGCTTTTTCATGCCGAAGCCGTGGCCGCCCTGGGCGTAGATGTGCAGCTCGGCCGGGTGACCGGCAGCCCGCCACTGAGAAAAGAGGCGCAGGCTCAGGGGCGCGGCCATTTGATCATCGGCCGCGCAGAGGGCGAACAGCGGCGGCGCATCGGCCGGGACGGGGATATCCGCGTACGGGGCGGTGTAGATCGCGGCCAGGAAGTCGGGTCGGCTGGCCGCATCGTGCACCAGCGCGACACTGGTCGCCACCATGCTGCCGGCCGAGAAGCCCAGCATGCCAATGCGGTCAGGGGCGATGCCCCACTCGGCCGCGGCCTGGCGCACCAGGCGCATGGCCTGTTGCCCGTCGGCCAGCACCAGTGGCTCGATGGCCGAGATCACGGCTGCGAGCCTGGCAGGGTCCGCGATCGCTTCCTCTATCTCCCGGTTGAAATCGTCTCCTGTGTGGACAAGACGATATTTCAAGATGAAGGCCGCGATCCCGTGGGCAGTAAGCCAGGTCGCAACGTCCACCCCTTCGTGATGGGTCGCGAGATAGTGCCAGGCCCCACCGGGACAGACGATCACGGCGGCCTTGGCCGCTTGGCCGCTGGAGGACCGCGGATCTGGCAGGTAGGCCGTCAGCGTCGGCCGCGTGACATTGCGAATGCCGCGACTGCCGTTCGGGCGAACCGCCTCCTGCTCTGCCGGGGGCCACTCATCAGCGCCTGCTGCGCTCTCCGGCCACAAAGGGATGATCATCTCGGCTGCTCCTTTTTGTCCTTGGCTTCCCTAGCTCTCCTGAATCAAACCGGAGCGGTACGCGGCCAGCAGCATTTGCAGGTCATCGATCTGCTTCTGCATACTCCGGCCGAGGTCGATGTCTTTCACCCGAATCCTGACATCGTTTTGTTCCAGAATTTGGGTGGTAGAAACTAAACTCGTTTCTTCGTCGATCGCCTTCTGCGCAGAATCAAATGGCGGATGCGCCGCCAGGAGCAGACCCTAGGAGTTGTACACCAGCGTGTAGCCGGCAATGCCGGTTTCACCCTGATAGGCCTTCGCAAATCCACCGTCGATGACAAGTAGTTTGCCGTTGGCCTTGACCGGGCTCTCGCCGCGCTTGACCCTGACCGGCACATGACCGTTGATGATGTGCCCCGTCTCCGGGTTTACGCCGAACTCAGTGAGGATCTGGCGTGCGCTGTCTTCCCGATCACGGAAGTTGTAGTAGGCATTGCGCTTCTCGAAATGCGTGGCCTTGTCATCGATGAAGTAACGTTCAAAGGTCGCCATCTTTTCATTGCCGAACAAGGGGGATTGGGCATCGCTCCACAGCCGCCACATGGTGTCCATCCCTTCCTGCTTCCGGTCCGGGTTGTCGGTGGCGAAGTAACCCTGACGGGCCAGGCGATCGAACCGCTCCATCAGTGCCCTCCCAGACACCATGCCCTCGTCCACCTGCACGGCTTTGAAGGAACCATCCTCGTTCATCGGGATGCAGCCGTGGTAGAGCAGATTCCCGTTGTAGACCAGGTACATGCTCCCTTTGGAAAAGAGAAAACGGACATGGCGTTGGAGCCTTGGGCTGCTTGTAAATGAAAGCCTGAGCCGCTCGATCAGCGCCTTCTCGCGTGGGGTCAGTTCATACGGCTGCTGCGGGTCGACGGTCGGGAAATGGGTATCCAGCAGCGGATAGACCATACCGTCCAGGCAGATCGTGCCGCTGGCGAAGTCCACCTTATCCAGGAGCAAGCGGTTGTCCATCTGGAAGTGGGGCCGCCTCAGAATGATCTGCGCCTCCAGCTTGAGCTGCAGAATCGTGATCGCCTTGTGCATCTTCGCGACTAGTTGGCGCTCGTCACCGGTCAGCTCGTCATCCTCACTGGGCGGCGGCAAGAACCGCTCGCAGGGATCATCGCCATAGGTGTCGATTGCAAAGGAAGCCAGCGGCAGGAGGCTGACGCCGTAGCCGTGTTCCAGCGTGTCCACGTTGTTGTAGCGCAGGCCGATGCGGATGACATTGGCGATACAGGCCTCGCTTCCGGCCGCGGCGCCCATCCACACGATGTCGTGGTTGCCCCACAGCACATCTACGCTGTGATACTTCATGCAGCGTATCCACGATCAGGTCAGCCGCAGGGCCGCGATCATAGATGTCGCCGATGACATGCAGGCGGGCGATCGCCAGGCGCTGGATCAGCTCGACCAGGGCGATAATCACGGTCGCGGCGCTGTCCGTTGCGATGATGGTTTCTCGGATGCTTTGATAGTACTCGGCCTTGTCCCTAAGGTTGTCTTGCTCGTAGAGCAGCTCCTCGATGATGCCGGCCAGGTCGTCCGGCAGAAACGAGCGGACCCAGGCGCATGGGTACTTGCCCGAGAGGTCCCGGCCCAGCTCGACCAGTTGCATCAGGGTCGTGCGATACCATTCAGCCGGATCCGCCAGCGATTTCAGGATCAGCGGCAATTTTTCCTCGGGATAGTAGATCAGCGTGGCCAGGGTGCGTTTCTCTGCGGGGGACAGAGCCTCTCCGAAGACTTCGTCGATCCTGCGTTTGATCGAGCCGGAGCCATTCTTCAGCACGTGGCGAAAGGCCTCGTACTCGCCGTGAACATCGGACACGAAATGTTCGGTGCCCTTGGGCAAGCTCAACTGCGCGGTCAGATCGACAATCGCGGTCGAGGCGGCCCGGATCGAGGGATATTGTTTGGCCAGAAGTTGGAGATAGTGGAGGTGAAGGTCGTCCATATTCACATACCCCATCCCCGAGGGCCCAGCACCTGCGGCTCCGCGCAGGTGCTGGAGATTCAAGATTGACGGTTATCGACAATCGGCAGTTCTCAGTGCACCAACTGTCTTAGGCTGCCGCCGTCTCCCGTGCGAACGCCTGTGTCTTGGCGGCAAGGGCTTCTTCAGCACAAACAGCATGCCGGCCGTGACCAGGGTCCCCGCGACGATGGCGATCAGATAGCCGCCCAGGTTGTCGACCGCATTGGGGATGGGCAGCACGAAGATGCCGCCGTGGGGCACCATGCAGCTCGCACCCGAAGACCATCGAGAGCGCGCCGGTCACCGCCGACCCGACCATCAGGCTCGGGATGGTGCGGAGCGGATCGCGCGCCGCGAAGGGGATCGCCCCTTCGGTGATGAACGAGATGCCCAGGACGGCCGCCGCGCTGGCCGGCTTCCTGTTCATCGGCCGTGAAGCGGTTCTTGAAGAGGAAGGCGGCCAGCGCCAGGCCGAGCGGCGGCGTCATGCCCGGCGGCCATCACCGCCGCCATCGGCTCGTAGACCTGGCTGGCCAGCAGGCCGACCGAGAAGGCATAGGCCGCTTTGTTGACCGGGCCGCCCATGTCAAAGGCCATCATCGCGCCCAGGATCAGGCCGAGCACGACGGCGCTGCCGGTCTGCATCCCCTTGAGCCAGTTCGTCATGGCGTCATTGACCACTTTCATCGGCGGGCCGATGACGAAGACCATGGCCAGGCCGACGATCAGCGTGGAGAGCAGCGGCAGGATCAGGACGGGCTTCAGGCCTTGCAGGTTCTTCGGCAGCTTGATGTAGGTGTTCAGCGCCAGGGTCAGGTAGCCGGCCAGGAAACCGGCCACGAGGCCGCCCAGGAACCCGGACCCCACGGCTGGTGGCCAGCATGCCGCCGATGATGCCGGGCGCGATGCCGGGCCGGTCGGCGATCGAGTAGGCGATGAACGCCGCCAGGACGGGCACGAACAGGGCGAACGCCGTGCCGCCGCCGATCTTCATCAAAGCCCACGCCAGCGTGCCTTCGGGATACCCCTCGGGCTTGATGCCGCCGAAGGCAAACGCCAGGGCGATCAGGATGCCGCCGGCGACGACGATGGGCAGCATGTACGACACGCCGGTCATCAGGTGCTTGTACGGGCCGGTCACCTTGGCGGCGCGGGCCTTCTTCATCTCCTTGGCCAGGTCGGCCAGGTCGGTGCCCCCCGGCTCCGGCAGGGCCAGGGCTTTCTTGACCACTTCCTGCCCCTCGTGCAGGGCGGCCTTGGTCGAGGTTTCATAGAGCCGCTTGCCGGCAAAGCGGGTCTTGTCGACGAAGGCATCCGCCGCGATGATCACCGCGTCGGCCCGGCCGATCTCCTCGAACGTCAGGGTGTTCTGCGCGCCCACCGAGCCCTGCGTCTCGACTTTCATCTCATAGCCCAGGGCCTTGGCTGCCTTGCTCAGGCGCCTCCGCCGCCATAAAGGTGTGCGCGATGCCGGTGGGGCACGAGGTGACGCCCACCAGGAACTTCGAGGCGCCGGGCTCGGCCGGCGGCGCGGCGTACGGGCGCGGCGACGCCGGCGCGGGCGCGGCCGCTGCCGCTTTCGCCTCTTCCGCCTCCGCCAGCGCCTCCTCGATCACGGCGCGGGTCTTGCGGATGGCATCGCTGGTCGAGACCGCATAGACGGGCTTGCCGCCGAAGCGGTCCATGTTGATGTGGATATCGGTGGCGATGATGACCATATCGGCTTCACGGATCTCCTGCTCGGTGAGGACGTTCTTCGCCCCGACCGAGCCCTGCATTTCCGCCCGGAGGGTGTGCCCCATCAGCTTTGGCGGTTTTCTCAAGGGCCTCCGCCGCCATCACGGTGTGGGCAATCCCCGTCGGGCAGGCCATGACTGCTACAATTTTGGCCATATGTCAGCTCCTTTCGATTGATTGCAGATTTCGGTTTGAATCGTCAATCTTCGATTCATAGCTCGCGGATCGTGACCCGCTCTCGTGCCGCTTCGACTGCTTCGATGGAGGGCAGCCCCGACCCGATGTGGCTGATGGCGGTCATCGAGAACGCCGTCGCCAGCCGGGCGCACTCGGCCAGGGAGAGGCCGCGGATCTTCCCGGCGACGATACCGGCGACCATTGCATCGCCGGCGCCGACCGTGCTCTTGACCTCGACGGACGGCGGCACCGCCCAGATCGTCTCGTTGCCTTCGACGAAGATGGCGCCCTCCTTTCCCATGGAGACGACCACACTCGCGATGTTGTAGCGCTGCATGAGCGCGCGCGCCACCCGCACGATGGCGTCGCCGGTCTCCAGTTTCTCCCCGACGAATTCCCCCAGCTCATCGACGTTGGGCTTGATGAGCCAGGGCCCCGCGGCGACGGCCTGGCCGAAACCCTCGCCGCTGGTGTCCAGCACGACTTTCTTGCCCGCCAGCGTCTTGCACCATCTCCGCGTAGATGCCCGCGGACACCCCGGCGGGATGCTGCCCGAGAGCACGAACCACTCGTGGTCGGCGGCGAGCTCCGTGAGGATCTCGAAGAGGCGCTCGATATCGGCCGGCTGGGCGTCTGACCGGGGAAGTTGATATCGGTGGTCTGATGCTGGGCCATCGTCGCTGATCTTGACGCCGATGCGGGTCGGCCGGCGATGCGGACGCAGCGGTCCTCGATCCCCTTGTGCTCGAACAGGCGGCGGAAGATCTCGTCATTGTCGGCGCCCAGGAACCCGGTGACCGTGGCAGGCTGGCCGAAGTCCGACAGGAATGAGGCCACGTTGATGCCCTTGCCGCCCGCATCCATCTGGGAGGACTGCACCCGGTTCACGGCCCCGGCCGTGAAGTTCGGGATGGAGATGGTCTGATCGATGGCCGGATTGATGGTGACGGTGACGACCCTGTTCGACTTGGCTCATAGTCGAGTCCTTTCTATGGCAGCGGCAGCGCGCGCACCTCGGCGGCCGTGCGGCAGGCCAGCGCCTGCCGGGCATAGGCCTGGCACTTGTCCAGGGAGAGGCGGCGCAGCTGCGCCTTGATCGCCGCGATGCTGGGGATGGACATGCTGAGCTCGGTCACGCCCAGGCCGGTCAGGAGCACCGCGCCCTTGGGATCGCCGGCCATGCCGCCGCACACCCCCACCCACTTGCCGGCGGCCGTCGCCGCCTGCACCGTGCGCTCGATCATCCGCAGCACGGCCGGATGCAGCCCGTCGGCCTGCTTCGCCAGCATTGGATGCCCGCGATCCATCGCCAGCGTGTACTGGGTCAGGTCGTTGGTGCCGATGGAGAAGAAGTCGACCTGCTGCGCCAGCTCGTCGGCCATCATGACCGCCGACGGCACCTCGATCATGATGCCGATCTCCACGGCCGGCGCGCCCAACTCCCAGCGCACCTCGGCGGCGATCGCCTTGGCCGCCATCAGGTCTTCCAGGGTCGCAATCATCGGGAACATGATCCTGACCGGCCCGTATTGCGCCGCGCGGTAGATGGCGCGCAGCTGGGCCCGGAAGAGCTCCGGCCTGGCCAGGCAGAGGCGGATGCCGCGCACGCCCAGGAAGGGGTTCTCCTCGGCCGGCATGTTGAGGTAAGGCGCGGCCTTGTCGCCGCCGATGTCCAGGGTGCGGATGATGAGCGGCAGGCCGTTCAACGCCTGCACCATCGCCCGGTAGGCCTCGAACTGCTCCTCTTCGGTGGGCGGGGAGGTGCGGTCCAGGAACAGGAACTCGGTGCGCAGCAGGCCCACGCCTTCGCCGCCCGCGTTGACGGCCTGCTCGGCCTCCTCGACGCGGCCGATGTTCGCCACCACCTCGACGCGGTGCCCATCGGTCATGAGGGCCGGTTCGTAGCAGCGCAGCTTCTCGGCCTCGCGCTGCGCCTCCATCGCCTGCCGCGCCTGCTGGGCCGCCGCCAGGGTCGCCGGGCTGGGCGCCACGTAGAGGTTGCCCCGGTTGCCATCCAGGATGGCCATCGCCGCCCTCGGGCTGGTGCAGCAGGGCCGGGCCGGCGCCGACGACCGCCGGGATGCCCAACGCGCGGGCGATGATGGCGCTGTGCGAGGTGGGGCCGCCGCCGGCGGTGCAGAAGCCCAGGACGAAGGCCGGATCCAGGCCGGCGGTGTCGGAGGGCGTCAGATCCTCGGCCAGCAGGATGACCGGCTCCGCGGGCAGCAGCGGCCCTTCTTCGACTGCGGCGCCAGGAAGCCGCAGCACCCGGCTGCCGACATCGCCCAGGTCGACCGCCCGCTCGGCGATCAGCGGATCGTCCACCTTCTTCAGCTCCGCGACCCGCTGCTCGATCGTCTGCTGCCAGGCCCAGCCGGCGCTGGCGCCCGGTTCGATGTGGCTGACGACCGCCTGCACCAGGTCGGGATCGTCGAGGAACTCGGCGTGCGCCAGGAAGATCGACGCCTTGCCTGCGCCCGACCGTGCTTTGACCTCCTGGTAGAGGTCGTTCAACTGCGCCCGGGCGGCCTGCGATGGCCTGCTTCAGGTGGGTCGTTTCGAGCGTCGGCGTCCTTGGCGGTCGCTTCGACGACGATCTTGCTGCGCTTGAAGAAGCGCAGCGGGCCGATGGCGAGTCCCGGCGAGGCCGGGACGCCGGGGATGACCTTGGCGCCGGGTTCGGCTTCCCATTCGTAGGCCGGCAGAGCGGCTTCGGCAGCCGGCGCTTCTTCTTCCTCGCCCAGGCCGCTTTCCACCGCCTCCTTGCAGCGCCTGGAGCGCGGCCGCCTCGTCCGGGCCTTGCGCCATCACCCGGATGACGCTGCCGCCTTCCGACGCCCAGCTTGAGCAGCGAAGCCAGGCTCTTGCCGTTGGACGACCTTGTCGCCGTAGCGCACCCGCACCTCGGACTGGAACTCCTTCGCCAGGCTGGCAAAGGTGGTGGCGGGCCGGGCGTGCAGGCCGGTGGGATTGCGGATGGTCAGGTCAACGTAGGCGGGGAAATCGGCCAGCGTCTCGGCGGCGCGCAGCTTGCTGTGGGCGCCGGCCGCTCAGCGCGTCGATGATGTCGTTGGGGTCGTTCGTCGTGGCGAGCTTGCGGACGGTCTCTTCGTCGGTCAGGACGTTGGTCAGGTTCGCCAGGATGCCGATGTGCTCGTCCGAGCGGGCGGCGATGGCGACGACCAGGTAGACCGTTTCACCCCGGTTCCACTGCACCCCATCGGGCACCTGCAGGACGGCGATGCCTGTGCGCAGGATCAGGTCGCGATCCTTCGGCAGTCCGTGCGGGATCGCGATGCCGTTGCCGAGAAAGGTGTTGGCCACCTTTTCCCGGGCCATCATGCTGTCAATGTAGCCGGGTTTCATGTACTGGCTCTCGACCAGCAGGGTGCCGGCCTTTCTGATGGCCTCCGCTTTGTTGGCCACCCGGGCATGAAGTTGTACGTTGCTGCGCTCTAATTCCATCCTGTTTCGCTCCTGTTGCCGGTAAGCCGTTCGAGAATGATCTCGCATATTCGGTTGGGGGTCTATGATCGCAATCGGTAGACGCGCGCCTCAAAAGGACGCAACGCCAGTTGGTCAATGCCCTCGGCAGGGTCCACGTCGTAGTTGCTGATAAGCAGTTCCTTGTCCGCAAAGGCTAGACCTTGGGGCAGCGTAAACGTGGGCGTTTCCCCGGTGAAGTTCAGTATGACTAATAGCTGCTCATCCGCCAGGGTCCGCGTGAAGGCATAGATCTGCTCGTGGTCATCGAGGATCAGATCATACGCGCCGTAGACGATGACGGGATTCGCCTTGCGCAGTCGGATCAGCTTCTGATAATAATAGAAGATCGAATTCGGTTCAGCTCGGGCCTGCTCGACGTTGATCTCCGTGTAGTTGGGGTTGACCTTGATCCAGGGGACGCCTGCAGTGAAGCCGGCATTCGCCCCGGCATCCCACTGCATCGGGGTACGCGCGTTGTCGCGGCTCTTAGCATGGACGATCGGCATGAGCTCTTCGGGCGCCATGCCCTTCTCCTCCACCATCTCACGGTACAGGTTCAACGTCTGGATGTCGCGGTAATCTTCGATCGATTCGAACGCGACATTCGTCATCCCGATCTCTTCGCCCTGGTAGACATAGGGCGTGCCCTGCAGCATGTGGATGAAGGTGGCGAGCATCTTGGCCGACTCGACACGGTAAAGGCCGTCGTTGCCGAACCGGGACACCGCCCGCGGCTGGTCGTGGTTTGCCAGGTAGATACTGTTCCAGCCGCGGCCCTCGAGGTCCT
This sequence comes from uncultured Chloroflexia bacterium, assembly GCA_963774265.1. GTDB lineage: Bacteria > Chloroflexota > Anaerolineae > CG2-30-64-16 > CG2-30-64-16 > JALOOB01. Next base: position 480,536 of record CAVZDU010000005.1, read on the forward strand.
TCTGCCAGCGCGTCATGATCTGTTTGAGCTCGAGAAGGCTCCACTTTCGAATGCTTGCCCGCGAGGAGCCAGCCTCGGGGGCGACGTCCAGGTGCATGTGCTCGAACTGAAACACCATGCTCAGCGCCCCGACCTCCGCATCCGTAAGGCCAAGCGCATGTTGGGTGGTCACCCCTGGCGTCTCGCCGACGGTGAGGATATCGACTTTCGAGAGGACCTCGTCCTTCATCTCGCCGAGGAACTCAATGCAGCCGCGGCCCGTTGAGAAAATGCTCGCCGCCATACTGGTAGCGGTCAGGCGTGACCGGGGTCGCGTCGGGCAGGCCGGGTGTCTTGGAGATCATGTTGATGACATCCATGCGGAAGCCATCGATGCCCTTGTCGAGCCACCAGCGCATCAGATCGAAGACCTCGGCGCGCACCTTGGGGTTTTCCCAGTTGAGGTCTGGCTGCTTCTTGGAGAAGAGGTGGAGGTAATACTCGCCCGTAACTTCGTCGTACTGCCAGGCCGAGCCGCTGAAGTGGGAAACCCAGTTGTTTGGCTCATGACCATCCCTGGGGGGGCGCCAGATGTAGTAGGCGCGGTAGGGGTTGTCCACTGACTTGCGGGACTCGATGAACCAGGGGTGCTCGTCCGAGGTGTGATTGACCACCAGGTCCATTACCAGCTTGATGCCGCGCCGGTGCATCCCGGCGAGCAGTTCTTCCCAATCAGCCAGCGTGCCGAAGTCGTCCATGATGTCGCGGTAGTCGCTGATATCGTAGCCGTTATCGTCGTTGGGTGACTTATACACGGGGGAGAGCCACACGACATCGACGCCGAAGTCCTCGAGATAGTCGAGCTTGCCGATGATCCCGCGTAGATCGCCGATGCCGTCGTCGTTGCCGTCGCAAAAGCTGCGCGGGTAGATCTGGTAGACGACGCTTTCCTTCCACCATGCTTTCTTCATGAAGCATCCTCTTCGACCAGGGGTGGGGTCCCAGTGTGGTGTGTGACGAGGCGCCAAACGGCGGCCCGTCTGTGTCTTGCCGCACGGGACCAGTATATCAAAGGAGGTGCGTTGGCGCAACGGGTGGCAATCCAAGAGCCATCAAACGACAAGAAAATGGCGCCTTATCCCGCAAGCTTAGCGATGAACAAGTTCGGCAATGAACACCTCATGGGGTGCGATGGTGAGCCTGTCGAGGATCAGCGTCTGGACGACGCGCGGCTGGTTAGAGAACAGCAGGCGCGGCCGCATATCACTGAGCTCCAAGGCGACCACCTGCTCTTCAGGAGAGAAATTGAGGATCACCAGGCACGCCTGGCCCAGGCCTACGTCGCCGCGCATGAAGGCCAGATATGCTTCGCTTTGCGGGTGCAATGCCTTGTAATCACCGGCGATCAATGCGGGGGACGTTCGGCGCAGACGGAGCAACCGCCGGTAGAAGGTGAGCAGCGATGTGGGATCGTTTGCCTGGCTGGCAACGTTGACCCCGGCCGCGTAGTTTGGATTCACCGGCAGCCAGGGCCTAACGCCAGGCGGACAAAAGCCGCCATTTGGCGCATCGCTCCACTGAAGCGGGCTGCGGCAGCGATCGCGCGTGCTTGCGATCGCCGCGGCCAGGGCCTGTTCTGGCGCAATCCCGAGCCTTTGGGTCATCGTGTGATACTGCTTGATGGCCATGGTGTCCCGCAGCTGTCCCAGGTCAGCGAGTTCGAGATCGGTCATGCCGATCTCCTCGCCGTTGTAGAGGAAGGGCGTGCCCTTGAGCGTTAGCATCAATGCCAGGTGCAGCCGCGCCAGGGCCGCGTCGCTGCTTGTCCCATCGCCCCACCGGCTCCAGACGCGCGAGGAATCGTGGTTGCTCAGGGTGTTGCACGGCCACGCGCCGGCAGGCAGCGCGGCGAGGCGCTCGGCCTGGTTGGCGTAAATGTGCGACGGTGTCAAGCGTTCAGCTCTTAGGAGCGGGAAATTGAAAACAAGGTGCAGCTCATCGTCACCGGCGCCGTGGAATGCGACGTCGTCGTCCTCTCCCACCAGCATCCGATCGCCGGGGTACCCGTGCACGAGCGCCCGCAACTCCTTCATGAGCTCGTGGATGCCCGGCTGCCGGATCTGGAACTGCATGAGTTGATCATAGTCTGCCATTGGGAGGGTATTGGCGTCGAAAAAATCGTCCGGTGACAGAGGTAGCGTATGGTCAGGCAGGTCAGGCTGTTCGTAGATCGTGGCAATGGCATCAAGCCGGAAGCCATCCACCCCCAAGTCGAGCCAGAAGCGCACCACATCCCAGATGGCCTGCTTGACTTCCAGGTTGCGCCAGTTAAGGTCCGGCTGCTCCTGGAGAAAGGCGTGATAGTAGTATTGGTTCGTCTGGGGGTCGAGCTCCCAGGCCGATCCGCCGAAGATCGAGGCCCAGTTATTGGGTGGACCGTCCTTCCCATCGCGCCAGATATACCAATCCCGTTTCGGGTTGTTGCGGCTGGTGCGCGACTCCAGGAACCAGGGGTGCTGGTCGGAGGTGTGATTGAGGACCAGGTCCAGAATGACGCGAATACCCAGCTTGTGCGCCTCCTGAAGGAAGACGGTGAAGTCAGCCAGCGATCCATATTCCGGCCCGACGCTCATGTAGTCGGAGATGTCATAACCACAGTCCAGAAACGGTGATGGATGATGCGGCGACAGCCAGATGGCATCGATGCCGAGATCGGCCAGGTAGCCTAATCTGGCGGTCATCCCTGGGAAATCCCCGATGCCGTCCCCGTTGCCGTCGGCGAAGCTGCGCGGATAGATCTGGTAGAAAACGGCCCGTTGCCACCATTTGAGGTCATGCATCTTCGCTGCTTTCATCTCTGTGGTGATTTTCAGGACAGGGGCCTCCCTTTGGAGCGTGCAACGATCTCCGCGCCATTAGTCGCGCGGCAAACATAGACGCGCGGCGACAGGCCGGTGCGAACAGTGTACTCGGCAGCCACGCTCTTGACGAACGCCGGAATACCCGCATCCTCCACCAGGGCCACCGCGCACCCGCCAAACCCGCCGCCGGTCATGCGTGCGCCGACGCACGCCGGGTGGGCCGCCGCGATCTCGACGAAGATATCCAATTCGCGGTTGGAGATCTGGAAATCGTCGCGCATGCTGACGTGGCTGGCGTCCAACAGCCGGCCCACTGCGTGGGCATCGCCGGCCCGCATCGCATCGCACGCCTGCAACACCCGGTCGTTCTCAGTGACGACATGCCGGGCGCGGCGGTAGATCAGGGCTCGAGCTCGGATCTCGCCGCCTCGAGTTGCGCGGCGCTAACGTCACGCAGCGCCTTGACCCCAAAATGGCGGGCTGCGGTCTCGCACTGCGAACGGCGCTCGTTGTATGCCGAACCGACCAGCCCGCGCCGCGTGGACGTATCCAGCACGACGACCGCAAAGCCCGCGGGCAGCGGGATGGGCGTTGTGTCCAGCGAACGGCAGTCGATGAGGAGCGCGTGTTCGGCCACGCCCGCGGCCGAGATCATCTGGTCCATGATGCCGGTGTTGACGCCCACCCACTTATTCTCGGCCAATTGACCGCTCAGCGCCATCGCTGGCGCATCCCAGGGCCAGCCGGCGACCGCCGCGAACGCGCGCGCCACAGCCATCTCCAGCGCGGCCGAGGAGGAGAGCCCCGCGCCCAGCGGCACATCACCGGCCATCACGCCCTCCCAACCGACCGGCGTATAGCCGCGCTGCTGCAGCGCCCAGGCCACCCCACGCACGTAGTCAGCCCACGAGCCAGGCTTAGGAACGAGGTCATCCAGGTGAAAGTCGTCCGTTTCCTGAAAATCCAACGCCTGGACGACAACCCGGCGGTCGGATCGCGGCCGCAATGCGATCCACGCGGCCCGGTCGATGGCCAGTGGCAGCACGAACCCGTCGTTGTAATCGGTGTGCTCGCCGATCAGGTTGACGCGACCGGGCGCGCGCACCAGGATGGCAGGTGGCTGACGATGGCTGGCCTCAAAGACTTGGATGACTTTGACTTCTACGGGCATCGACGTTACCTCCACGCGCCCTGGGGCGGCCACAGAGCCCCCGCGGCGTCAGCCGCGGGGCCACCCCTACTGCGCTTCCTCGTATCCGTTCGGGTGCGTCAGGTGCCAACGCCAGGCGCTCTCGATGATGCGATCCAACTCAGGATGCTGTGGCTGCCAGCCAAGCACTTCCTGGATCCTGGCGCTGCCCGCAATCAGGATGGCCGGATCCCCGGGACGGCGCGGATGCACCACAGCCGGGATGGGATGGCCGGTGACGCGCCGCGCGGACTCGATCACCTCGCGCACGGAGTAGCCGGCGCCGTTGCCCAGGTTGAAGCGCATGAAGGGCCGCTCAGCCAGCCCGTCCAGCGCGAGAACGTGGGCCGTCGCCAGGTCCTCAATGTGGATGTAATCGCGCACGCAGGTGCCGTCAGGCGTGGGGTAGTCATCGCCGAAGATGGCGATCTCCTTCCGCTTGCCCAGCGCCACTTGCAGCACCAGGGGGATCAGATGCGTTTCGGGTCGGTGCGCCTCCCCGCGTGTGCCGGCCGCGCCCGCGGCATTGAAGTAGCGCAGGACGGCCACCCGTAGGCCGTGAATGCGGTGGTACCACTCCAGCGTTTGCTCCACCATGTACTTCGTGGCGCCGTAGACGCTGGCCGGCCCGACCGGGTCGGTCTCCAGGAGCGGGCTGTCCTTGCTGGCGTAGACGCCCGCGGTGGAAGAGAAGACGAAACGCCCCACGCCGTGAGCCACCGCCGCATCGACCAGGTTCAGGCTGCCGGTGACATTATTGCGAAAAAACCGGCCCGGCTCACGCATCGATTCACCCGCCTCGATGAAGGCGGCGAAGTGCAGGATGGCTTCGAAGCCTGCGCCAGCCAGAGTTGCGTCCAGGGCCGCGCGGTCGAGCGTGTTACCGTGCACGAACGTGGCGGCCGCAGGGATGGCCGCCAGGTGGCCGCTCGACAGGTTGTCGTAGATGGTGACGCTGTGGCCGGCCGCCAGCAATTGCTGCGCAACGGTGCTGCCGATGTAGCCCGCGCCGCCGCTGACGAGTATCTTCATGGCGACTCCCTTCATCGTTCCTTATAATGTACTTCCGGCATTTCCTGCAACCGCGCTGCTGCCTGCTCGGCGGTGATGTCACGCTGCGCCTCACCAAGCATCTCGAAACCGACCATGAACTTCTTCACCGTGGCCGAGCGCAGCAGCGGCGGGTAGAAGTGCGCGTGCAGCTGCCAGTGGCTCAAATCGCCATCCTGCCAGGGCGCACCGTGCCAGCCCATCGAATAGGGGAACGAGGTCTCGAAGACGTTGTCGTAGCGCGTCAGCAGGCGCTTGAGGACGTCCGCCAGCGCGTCACGCTGGGCGGCGTCCAGGTCAGGGAGGCGCAGCACGTGCTGCCGCGGCATCAGCAGGACCTCAAACGGCCAGACGGCCCAGTAGGGGACAACCGCGACCCAGGCATCGTTCGCCACCACCACGCGCTCCCCGCGGTCCAGCTCGGCCGCGAGATAATCCAGTAGCAGCGGCCGCCCGTGCTCGGCGGTGTAGCTCCGTTGCTGGCGATCCTCCTTGGCCGGCTCATTGGGCAGCGCGTCCAGTGCCCAGATCTGGCCGTGGGGATGCGGGTTGGAGCAGCCCATCACCGCCCCCTTGTTCTCGAACACTTGCACCCAACGGTACGTTTGACCCAGCTCCGCGGTCTGCGCCGCCCACACGTCGACCACCGTACGAATCTGCTCGACAGGCATCTCCGGCAGGGACAGGTCATGTCGCGGGGAGAAGCAGATCACCCGGCAGTCACCCGGGACCGGTGTGGCCCGAAAGAGCGGATCGTCACTGCCTGCAGCTGGTGCGTCAGGCACGAGCGCGGCGAAGTCGTTGGTGAAGACGAAGGTGCTCTCGTAGGCCGGGTTGCGTGCGCCCCCGGCGCGGCCGTTTCCGGGGCAGAGGTAACAGGTCGGATCATGGTCCGGGCGCTGCTCGCCGGGCAGGCGCTCCACCTGGCCCTGCCAGGGCCGCTGGGTGCGGTGCGGCGACACCAGCACCCACTCGCCTGTCAACGGGTTGAAACGACGATGGACGTGTTTGGTGGGGACGAACGTTTCCATGGCTTCACACCTTCTGCAAATGGAGCGTGCGGCTGTAGCCGGTCCCACCCCAGGCGTCACCTGGGATGCCGGTCAGCATCAACTCGAACCCGCTGGCCCGGTAGACTTCAGTCCCGTGCCGATCAGTGACTGCGTAGATCGCGATCGGGTCAAGGCCAGCCAACGGCGCGGGCGGCCGCGTCCAGCCCAGTTGATAAGACATCACCACGACCGAGTAAACTGCTTCTCTGCGATCAGGGGAGACGTACTCGACAATCGATGCGCCGTACTCCTCCAGCCGCTGCAGGCGATAGAGCTGGCCGCCCTGCACCACCGGGCGGATGCGCTTGTAGAACGCGATGTATCTGGCGTACTCGGCAGATTCGGCATCATCCAGCTCGTTGAGGTTGGAGCCGATGCCCAGGCCGCCGCGCATGGCCACGTCGAAACGCAGGCTCAGCGGGCTGACCACGCCGGTCTGGTGATTGCGCGCGTGAGTGACCCACGCTTCCATGGCCCGGCTGGGATAGACGAGGCTGCACCCCTCCTGGATGCGAATGCGGTCGTATGCGTCGGTATTGTCGCTGGTCCATACCTGGTCGGTGCGGGCCAGGATGCCCAGGTCCACCCTGCCGCCGCCGCTGGCGCAGCTTTCGATCTGCAGGCGGGGGAAATCGTGGCGCAGTCGGTCCATGATCGCGTAGACTCCCGCCGTGTGCGCGCGCCAGATGGCTTGGCCCGCGCTCGATCCCGGCTCGGTTGCATAACGGTTCATGTCCCACTTGAAAAAGTCGATGCCGTAGCGGGAAAGAAGTCGATGTAGAGCGTTGTAGATGTGCTCTACCACCTCAGGCCGGCCGAAATCCAGAATCAACTGATGGCGCCATTCGGTGCGCGGCCGGCCAGGGAAATGCAGCACCCAATCCGGATGGCTGCGGGAGAGATCCGAGTCCGGGTTGACCATCTCTGGCTCAACCCATAGGCCGAACTGCATGCCCAGGCGATGCACCTCGTCGATCAACGGCTCGAAGCCCTCTGGAAAAACGTCGAGGCTGACGGTCCAGTCGCCCAGACCGGCGTGATCGTCGCGGCGGCCGCCGAACCAGCCATCGTCGACGCAGAACAACTCTACGCCCATAGCTGCGGCCTTGCGCGCCAGCGCCACCTGCCCCGCCAGGCTCAAATTGAAGTAGGTAGCCTCCCAGCTATTGTATAACACCGGGCGCAAGGCCGTCCCGCCCACGGGATTGGGCAGCACCCGCTCCATCGTGAAGGCGTGCAGCCGCCGGCTCGCGCCGCCCCAGCCGTCCGGGCAGGCGCCGATCACGATGGCCGGCGTGGTGTGACGCTCGCCGGGCGCCAGGGTCAGACCGAAGTCGAAGGGGTTGTAGCCTGCGTGGCAGCGCACATCGAGTGAGAACAACTGCTCGAACGCGATGCGCCACGCGCCGCTGTAGGCCAGCGCACCGAAATACACCTCGCCGCTCTCTTCCCAGGCCTGGCCGGGCCGGTTGAGCAAGAAGAAGGGATTACTCTGATGCCCGGTTTGCACCGCACGTTGCTCAATAACCCGCAGGCCCATGGGTAGGCGCTCGCGGGCCGTCATGAACTCGCGGGCCCACCAGCCGGATACGGACGTCAGCTCAATCGTGCCATTGGGGAAATGCAGCGTGGCGAACGCAAGTGCCTCCACGGCCAGCGGCTCATGGCCGGTGTTGGCGACCACGCACCAGCGCTCGATGATGTCGTGCTCCGGCGTCAGCCGGTAGCACAACGTAACTTCGAACGGCTGCACCGGGTCTGCCAGACGCACGCGCAATGTCTCTCGCGGGGAGCTAACCCGCGTGGGTTGTCCGTGAGCTGGCGCCAGGCCGGGCCGGGAATCGGTCACGACATCGTATCCGACGTAGCGCAGCCGCACATCGCGCACCGGCAAATGTGGCGCGTCGCCGCGGACCATCTGGCTGGGCAGCGCCGGGAAACTGACCTTGAGCGACACTTCCTGGAGCGCGCTATCGGCGAAGGTGCTCAGTTCATAACGACGAATCACCGGAGGGTAATCGTGGTGCAAACCCTCAGGTACGTCCGGTCGGACAGGGGGCACCGAGTCAAAGCCGGGGCCGCTCAGCCCGGACATGTCAGGCGCGCCCGCGGACCGCGCGCCCCAGGCCAGGTGCAGCAGCCGGCCCTCGCCGTCGACGCGGAAGGCGTAGATACTGGTCGCGAGAACCAGGTTGAAGGTTTTCGTGGTTAGGTCGAAGTGGATCATTGTCACGGTGTCCCCAAGAATGAATGATGTGCCGCAAGGGAGCTCGGGATGGCCGCTTCGACCACCGGGGATAATTGTTCGCCGCCTCAGTCTGAGGCGGCGAACAGTTCAGCAAGAGTCGATATCCGCGCGCTTACTTGAAGAGCACGTTGACTTCAGCGTTGGCGGCAGGCAGGGCATCAGCGGCCTTGACCTGGCCTAGCATGATGCTCTGCATGACCGGTCTCATGATGCCCGAGATCTCGGACGCATGATCGGTGACCGGGAAGAGGAAGGTGCCGTCCTTCTCCAACGCTTGCGCGGTGAAGGCCGACACGTCCAGGTTTTTGGCGGCCTTGTAGGCGGCGACAGCCTTTTCGACGCCGGACTGCTGCGCCGGGAAGACGACGCCGGCATCACCCACCGTGTTGGCGCAGTCGGCCGAGGCCAGGTACTTCACCCACTGCCAGGCTTCTTCTGGATGCTTGGTGCCGATATAGATCGAGTCCGCCAGGCCGTTGAACATGCTCTTACGGCCTTCCGGTCCCTGGGGCAGGCGGGCGAAACCGAAGGGGAAGGTTGCGTTCTTGGCAAAGTCGCCGATCATCCACGAGCCGTTGGAGTGCAGCGCCCCCTTGCCGGCTTCGAAGGCCGCCGCGCCGCCCAGGCTGGTGACCAGCTCCAGCGGCATGATCTTGCCCGCAGCCATCATGTCCGCATACCATTGGATGGTCTTGATGAAGCGCGGGTCGTCGTAGTGGTAGGCAGTGGCGTAGAGTTTATCGATATGCCGCCAGCCGGTGGTGTCGGTCAGCCAGCTCCATTCGGTCTGACCGTAGCCTTCGCCGGCGCCGTTGACGATCAGGCCATACTGCGCGACCTTGCTCTTGTCGAAGGCCGGGTCCAGGGCATTCTTGCCGTTCTCGTCCACCGTCAGCTTGGCGATCAGTTGGGCGAAGGTGCCGCCGTCGTCCGGGTTCCAGGTGGCGTTGCTGACATCGTCTACGGTGACGCCGGCTTTATCGAGCATATCCTTGTTGTACACGATGGCGATCGTGTCCCAGTCCTTGGGCAGGCCGAAGCGCTTGCCGTCGCGAGCCCAAAGGTCGGCCAGGCCGCTCAGGTAGACGCTCGTGTCCACCTTGTCGCGATCGATGAACGGCTGGATGTCGAGCAACTGGTTCTTGGCCGCGAATTCAGGATACTTGGCCAGGTGGTCGGTGAAGACGTCGGGCGCGTTCCCGGCGATCATGCCGTTTTGGATGCCACTCCAATAGTCGTCCCAACCCTGCTGGGTGATGTTGATCTTGATGTTGGGGTTCTTGGCCATGAAGTCGTCGGCGCACTTCTGGTAGGCTGGGAGCTGGTTAGCGTCCCACAGCCAATACGCCACGGGCACCGCTTCACCGCCGGCCGCCGGGGCTGCAGCCGCTGGGGCTGCGGTAGCTGCTGGCGCAGCCGCCGGAGCTTGGGTGGCTGCCGCCGCCGGGGCTTGAGTCGGAGCCGGCTGGGCGCCGCCACCGCAGGCGCCGAGCAACACGCTGATCACGGTCAAAAGGCTCACAAGTAGCAGAAGACGACGGTTCATAGGTTTCTTATCCTCCTGGAACTGAATGGTTGGCCCGAGCGGGCCTGCTTCACAGAATTGTCTGGCTTTCAAAGAGTCGACTGTGGGTTAGTTCATTTACACCTCCGCACGGCTGTTTTGGTTGAATCGCTTCACGGCGACGCATGGCATCTTGTGGGCTGGCAAGGTGGTGCGACGCGGCTCCTTGCATCGACCCCGCCTGATCGCATTACTTGAAGCCGCTAAACTGGATCGAGTCCAGGATCTTACGCCCCACGACCATGAAGAGGATGAACGTCGGGATGATCGCCAGCGTCGTGCCGGCCATCAAGCCCGTCCAGTCAGGCGCGCCTTGAGGCGTCTGTGATCGGAAGACACCCAATGCGACCGTCAGCACACGGACGTTCTCCTTGTTGCCGATGATCAGGGGCCACATGTAGTTGTTCCACGAATTGATGAAGGTGATGACCGCCAGCGTCGTGATTGCCGGTATGGTCATCGGCAGCACGATCCGGAAGAACACCACCGGAACGTCGGCGCCGTCGATCAAGGACGCCTCTTCCACCTCCCGGTTGATGCCCAGGAAGAACTGGCGCAAGAAGAAAATCGCGAACGGCGTCATCAAGAATGTAGGCGCGACGATCCCGGCAAAGGTGTCGAGCCACCCCAGATTGCGCACCAGGATGAAGTTGGGGATGGTCATGACGATCCCAGGCACCATCAGCGCCGCGATGTAGATGGCGAAAATTTGATTGCGGAAGGGGAACTGCAGGCGCGCGAAGGCGTAGGCCGCCATGGCGCAGAAGGTTATCTGCCCCGCCACTATGAGCACCGAAACGATGATCGAGTTGCGCAGGGCCAGGAGGAAATTGATCGACTGCCCTGTTCCGCCCAGCGCCACGGCGGTCGCCACGTCGAGCGTGCCCAGCACACGTTGGAAGTTGATCAGGGTCGGCTGCACCGGCAGGAGCGAGCTGGTGTTTTTGAAGATGGCCGTCGGAAAGGTAAACGCCGTGCGCAGCATCCAGTAGAAGGGAAACAGGGTGACAAACAGCAGCAGGCCGACACCGGCCCATGCCAAGATCCTGCCCCATGGGATAGGCCGGCGCGGTGTGTGAATGGTTTGAGCGGGTGCGGTCATGATGATTGCTCCTTTTTGCGCTCGGGTCTGCCGGCGCACACGAAATGGCGGGAAAGGCTGCCGCCTGCGACTACACGTCGGACTCTCCGGCGCGCATCAGGCGCATCTGCATCAGGCTGATGAAGATCAGGATCAGGAACAGCACCATGGAAATGGCCGTCGCGTAACCCATGTTGAAACGCGTGAATGCCTGCTCGTAAATGTACCAGTTGAACACCTTAGTCGCGTTCACCGGGCCGCCCTTGGTCGTGATGGCTATCGTATCGAAGATCTGGAAAGAACCGATGACGGAGGTGACGAGGACGAAGACCAGCACCGGGCGCAGCAGAGGCACCGTGACCTTCCAGAACATCTGCGTCTCCGAGGCGCCGTCGATGGAGGCGGCCTCGTATACCGAGTTGTCAATGGACTGGAGGCCGGCGAAGAGCAACAGCGCGGTATAGCCAACGTACTGCCAGATGTTGATCATCGCAATCGACGGCATCGCATACTTCGGAAGGTTCAGGAACGGGATCGTGCCCACCCCTATCGCGCGGAGCACCACGTTCACGATGCCGATGGTCGGATCCAGCAGCCACAACCAGAGCAGGCCGACGACCACACCCGGCATCAGCCATGGCAGGATGATCATAGCCCTGATGATGATGGACTTTGTTAAGCGGGACATCATCACCGCGATGACCATCGCCAGCACCGTTTGGATTGGGATGTTGAGTAAGACGTAGTAGACCGTTACCTTGAGGGAGTTCCAGAAGTTCGGGTCCTGCAGAAGTCTGGCGTAGTTCGCCAGGCCAACGGACTTGGCCGGCGTCAGCAGATCCCAGTTGGTGAAGCTGATCAACACTCCGCGCACGGCCGGTATGGCATAGAAGACGGTAAAGCCAATCAGGCTGGGCAGGATGAACAGCAGCCCGAAGACGGTTTCGCGGGGTCGCCATCGTCGCTTGGGTTCCGCGCCTATCACGAGTTTCGGGATAGCGGTTGACTGAACGCTCATACTCTTCTCCTCTCTGAACTAGCCTTGAAGGACTTTTTGCAGTGTGTCAAGCAAGGTCTGGGGCAGAACCGGTTTGACCAGGTATGCAGCGGCTCCCAGGTCCATGCCGCGCCTGCGTTCGTCCAAAGCGGTGCAAAAGACAATGGGCAACGGTGCGCCAGACCGCGTGTTCCGTATGCTTTCCATCAGGTGCCAGCCCTGGCCATCCGCCCACGCGGGTTCTAGCACGATGACATGAATATCGCCGGTGAGCAGGCGCTGCAACACCTCCTCTTCATGCTGGCAGGTCTGCACGAGATAATGGCTGCTGAGCTCTCGCCGGTAAAGCTCTCGAGTCACATCGTCCGCCTCGAGGAGTAGGAGCGCTGGCAAGGCGTTTGACATAGCCTGTCTTCATGGTTGAGCAGTGGTTTGCTAGCGCGTAATGGATGTTGTAATGATACAGAATCTGGCGGTGGCTGTCTTGTACAAGAGGGACGCATTTTTGGAGAATTGGGGACAGGGGCCGGCTCATCCTGTGGGCTGTGAGAATTGGGGGGTCCTCCCGGCCGGCTAGCGCACCTGGCGGCGGAAAACGAGGGGACTGCGGCCGGCTTCCTGGTGGAAGACCCGGCTGAAGTAGGCGCTATCGTCGTAACCAACCCGATTCCCGATCTCAGTGATAGTGAGATTCGTGAAGCGCAGCAGGGTCTTGGCTTGCTCGATGCGGAAGCGGGTCAAATACTCCCAGGGTGCGATGCCCAGATCGCGGCGGAAGATGCGCGTGAGGTAGCTCTCGCTGGCTGCGACTTGCGCCGCAATCTGGCCGCGCGAACAGATCTGTGTCCGCGTAATTTTCGCGAAGACAAAGCACGGTTTCGCGGGTCAGGTTGTTGCACTGCGGGGGCAGGTTAGTTTCGCTGGGCAATGTGCTCGCAGGCGCATCAGGACGGAACCTCGGCCGGCTCTCTGGCTCTGGAAACGGCAGATAGACATGGAATGTGGTGCCCGCACCGGGCAAGCTGGTGAAGGTGATGGCGCCATCGTGCAGCTTGACGAGCTCGTGCGTCACGCGCAGCCCTAACCCCAGCCCTTCAGGCGCCCGCCGCGGGCTTTCGGCAGTGATAAAGGAGCGAAAGATGTGCTTCTGCCGCTCCAGTGAGATACCTGAGCCCGTATCATCGACCCACAGGTGCAGGTGTGTGGCAGTGGGCAGAGCGCCCAAGGTGATGTTGCCGACCTCGGTGAACTTGTGTGCATTGCTCAGCAGGTTGAACACGATCTGGCGGAGCCGAACCGGGTCAGCCAGGACCATGGGCAGAGACTCGGGCAACTCCAGCCGCCACCTGACCTCGGGACGCGAAGGCAAACTGCCCATCATGGCCTGGAAGACCTCTTCCAGAAACGCGTTGGTTGCAATCTGCTCGGGGAAGATGTCCAGGTCGCTGATCTCCGCACGAGACAGATCCAGGAGATCGTTGATGAGCCAGCCCAGGTGCTCGCTGCTACGATAGATATGCCGCAGGTCGCGCGATAGCTCGGCCGGCAGATCGATCCCGTATGGGTTGGGCGTGGCCAGGGCAGATTGGCTATACCCCTGGATGATGTTGAGTGGCTGGCGCAGCTCGTGGCTGACATTGGCCAGCAGGCGCGCTTTAAGCTCGCTGGCGCGGCCGGCTTGAGCCTGGGCCGCCAGCGCCTCGCCATATAACTCGGCATTGCGTATCGCGATGCCCAACTGGCTGCCCAGGACCTGTAGGCCCACCAAATCCAGGTGGCTGTGCTGCGTGGTGCGAGCACTTTGCAGGTCCAGCACCCCCAGCACTTGCTGCCCGAATCGAATCGGCACGATGACGCGCGAGCGGCAGTCAGGCGCACGTGGGTCCAGCGAGAAGCGCTCGCTGCGTTGCATGTCGGGGACGAAGGTGGGCTGGTTGCGCTGCAGTGTGTCGCCCAACAATCCCGATTCGGTCAGCGGGATGGGGGCCAGGCTGCCCGCGCTTACCCCCAGTTCCGGAACCAGCGCCTGGTCGGCCTCCGACCATAAGAAAATCTGCACCCGGTCATAATCGTAGCTGATGCGAATGGTCTCTGCGATCTCGCGACTCAGTTGCTGGCGATCCAGGATCGTGCCGACGCGTTGGCCGATCGCAAGGGTGGTCTCGAGCTGCCGCAGCCGCTGCACCTCCTGCTCCCGACTGAAACCCACCAGCCGGCTGGGAATGGTGGCGGAAGTGACGAGCTTTTCCGCCGCAATTACCGCGACGTTCTCTCGAGTCACGAGCCGTGGCTTGTAGCTGAAATGGGGCGGCAACGGTTCGCCGCGCGCTGCCTGACATGCGAGATCCATCATCTGGCGGCCGAGCTCCGCGGCGGGTGTCTCGACCGTGGCGGCCATCGTGCCCTCGATAATCGCGGCCAGCGCCAGCGGGTCGCCGTTGATGCCGACAACCAGCGTCGCGTCCGTGGCCAAGCCCGCGACCCTAGCGGCATCCCGGCCGGCCAGTGCCAGCGAGTCGGAGAGACCGAAGAGGCCGTCAAACGGCGTCGTGCAGTCGCATAACGTCTCGCTCAGCTTACTGTAGGCCGGGCCATAGGTCCAAGGCGCCGGCCTATGGGTCAGGCTGATGCCGGGGAAGCGGCAAAGCACATCGTGGCACGCTGCCAGACGGCTGGCGCCCTTCTCGAAGCCTTCGTGCAGGCCGCCGACCAGCAGGACGCAACCCTGACCATTCAGCCTCTCGGCCAGGTAGGACGCGCCGATGGCGGCCGCCTCGTAGAGGCCGTACGGCGAAGTTGCGCGGGGATGAGACAGGTCGATTTCTGTAGCGGTGATGAGCGGCACGCCTGCATCGAGGATGAGGTTCGCCAGCGCGATGTCCACCCCGCTGACGATCAGCGCATCCAGGTTCTGCGCCAGGCATTCCTCCAGGATGCTCACACGTTCTTCTGGCGCAAGAGGTGTGAGATCCCATTCCAAAGGGATCAGCGCGATGTTGAGTTGACCCGCGCGGTGATAGATCGCCTCACGTACAAGGACCCAGAACGGGTCACCGGTCGCAAACTGTAAGCCGATGCGGATTGCTTGAGTCATGGCATTTCTAACGATGGCTAGCTTCCCAAGGTTATTCAGCCTGGAATCGATCGTTGGCTACGCTTATGCGCGTTGCGCACCCCGTGCCTTGGGGTATGACGATGCTGGTACAGGTCTTTGGTGTCGTTTGGCTCGGCGTACTGAACACCGCATTGTCCAAGTATATCAGAAGGTTGTGGGTTGGCCAACACAGGGCAACGAAGGGGATGCACAATCCTGCCACAGTATCGCTTCGTTCTGAACCAGGGTTTCGTGGTATGGTGGCGCATCTGACAGACTGCCACGCGACCCATGGGAGAAGCATTATTGCGAACGCATATAATCAGCTGCGCGACGCTTGGGGACGAGATGAAGCGCGTCGCGGATTTCTTCGGCATGGCGTTCGAGGAAATCGAGGGGTCAGACGTGTTCTTGCGCAAGCTGGTGGAGGGAGACTGGGACCAGCCAGCGGCCCACGCGAACGGCGATTTCGTCGTCATAGAGCCGGGGCAGACGGTGGAGTACACCGCTTTCAGCGCCAGCGGATCGGGAATGCCCACCACGGCATAAGAACCTCCGTGGTGGGCGCCGACGCATTTTCGCCTCATTCGTACCGCAACGCCTTGATAATCTCCATCTGCGCGGCGCGGCGCGCGGGGTATAGCGCGGCCAGAACGCCGAAGATCAGCCCGGCCGCGGTGGCCGCGAGGAGGCTGGCCAGGGGGAACGTGTATTCCATCTTGAAGACCCCGCTGGCGCTCAGGCCGGCGACCATCACGTAGCCGAGATACAGCCCGCCCAGGAGGCCGAAGGCCGTGCCGATCGCGGCCAGCAGCAGCGCCTCGGCGACGATCATCCGACGCACCTGGCCGCGCGCCGCACCGATCGCGCGCAGCATGCCGATCTCGCGCGTGCGTTCGATGACGCCGATGGCCAGCGTGTTGAGGATCGCGATCAGCGACGGCACCGAGAGCACGGCCAGCAGGACGTACACCCCCGCAAACATCGCATCGAACTGCTTGCTGAACTCGGCCAGGTATTCGCGCGTCGAGACCAAACGGAACTGCGGATAGTCCTCCACGATCGGCTTCAGCCGCTCTTCCACCGCGGCCGGGTCCGCGCCCTGCGCCAGGTTGACCTGCACGAAGATGTCCTCGGTCTTGTTGAAGTCCTCGCGCATCATGGCCTGCGAGATGTAGGCCGTGTTGATCTTCATGTTCAGCACGTCGCCGCCCACCGCGACGATGCGATAATCCATCTGGCCCTGGGGCGTGGACAGCGCCACCGTGTCGCCGATCTTGAGGCCCGCCTGGGCCGCCAGGATGCCGTTGACGATGATGTTCCGCCCCTCACCCAGGCGGCGTAGGCGCCGTCAGGGTCGCCCTCGGTGAAATCCATCCCCGAGACCTCGCGATAGGTCGGGGGATCGATGCCCAGCACCGAGATTTCCACGTCCCCGGTCCCGCGCGCGGCGCTGGACGGGAACTCGGACCTGGCATAGCGCAAGGAGGTGACCGTGCCGACGCCCGGCACCGAGCGGATCTTGTCGGCCAGGATCGCGGTCGCGCCGACGTCGCCCTTCCAGACGGCAACCGAGGGCGGGACGAGCATGTAGTCGCTGCCCATCGACTTCTGGAACATCCCGATCACGCTGCCCTGGAGGCTCCACATCAGGCCGCCCACGCCGACGACAATGGCCAGGCCGATCATGGTCGCGCTGGCCGTGATGGCCGAGCGCGACGGCTGGCGCGTGATGTTGCCCTGCGCCAGCTCGCCCGTGCCCTCGCGGGCAATGCCAGCGACACCAGCCCGCTAAGCAGCCGGGCGATCGGCTTGACGAGCACAGGCGCGAGGAGCACCAGGCCCAGGAGGAAGAGCAGCCCACCGAGCGCGACCAACGCAAAGATGCCCGACAAAAGCCCGGCGATGGCCAGGACGATCATGACCGCGCCCACGATCGTGATGCCCCGGCCGATGCGCTGCGATTTGTCGCCTGCCATCGGCCGCAGCACTTCCATCGGCGTCACGCGGCTGGCGCTCAGGGCGGGGAGCAGCCCGGCCAGCAGTGTCACGCCGACGCCCAGCACGACGGAGGTGATGACCAGGCCGGCGAGATGACCGGCGGCCCAGGAGTGACGCTGAGGAATTGCCGGTAGATGGTTTGGGTGCCGTTGGAAATGACCACGCCCAGGAGATAACCCAGCACCAGGCCCAGCGCCGTGCCGACGAGCCCCTGCACCAGGCCCTCGCTCAGGATCAGGCCAACGATCGTGCCCCGGCTCGCGCCGATCGCGCGCAGCATGCCGATGTCGTGACGCCGCTCGGCGACGATGGTGCGGAAGGTGTTGAAGATGATGAACGCGCCCATGAACAGCGTCAGGAAGCCGAGGATGTTGAAGGCGGCCTGCGCCATGCCGATGCTCGCGAAGATCTCGGAGCCGCTGCCGAGCGCGTTGATGCTGTAGGTCTTGCCCAGCTGCGCCTGGATTTGGTCGATGATCGCCTGCCGCTGCGCTTCGTCCGTGGTGTTCAGGTTGGCTTCGATGACGTTGAGCCGCCCCTGCATGTCGAGCAGTTTCTGCGCCTGCGCCAGCGTGATGAACACCTCTTCGCCGGCCATGGGCCGGCCCGGCAGCAGGCCGACGATCTCAAGCTTGACGACGCCCTCGGTGGTCGGGACACGCAGCGTGTCGCCCAGCTTCAACTCCAACTGATCGGCCAGGCTCGTCCGGATCACCGCCACATTGCCGTCGCCCGGCTTCAGGAAACGCCCCTCCTTTGGGGTGTAGTCGTGCAGCAAAGGTCCGGCGACCGGGTCGACGCCGGTCAGCGTGAGGCTCGTGACGGTCGAGCCCCGGCCGTAGAAGTTGGGCGGCAGGTTCATCGGCCGCGAGATCGAGCCGGCGATGGCTGCCACCCCGTCGACGTTCCGACTTTGTCCAGCGTGCTCGCGGCGAAAGCCTCGCCGGTCTTGTGGGTGATGGTCACGTCCGTCTGGCCCGAGACCGCGAGGAGGCTCTGCTGGAATGCCTGCATCATCGTCGGCAGCACGGTGCCCATGCCGAAGATCATCATCACGCCGATGACGATGGCCAGGGTCGTCAGGAAAGAGCGCAGCTTGCGGCCCCACAGATAGCGGGCGGCGAGCGATAGTTGGAATCTCATGGGCACTCCTACTTGGACTCGATGGTAACTTTGGCCGTCATGTTCCAGCGCAGCCGCGGGTCCTGGCGGTCAAGGATGACGCTGACGGTGTAGACGATGTCGCCCTGCTTGCTCTCGCCGTACGGCTCGACCATGCCCACGCGGCCCGGCAACTCCAGCCCAGGGATCGCCTCGAACGCGACAGTGACCGGTGACTCCTCGCTGATCTCCGCTACATTCAACTCGGTCAGGTCGGTGGTTTCGACCTGCCAGGCCGACGTATCGGCCAGCAGCAGGACTGCAGCGCCCGGCGCGGCATATTCGCCTGGATGGATATCGAGCTTCATCACAGCGCCTGCGAACGGCGCAGCCAACGTGGCGTTCTTGAGCTGGCTGGCAGCCAGGTCGCGGCCAGCTTGGGCTGCCTTGAGGCTAGCCTCCAACACCGCGCGGTCATCCGCCGGCTGCTCAAGCTGCGCCAGTTGGGCCTTGGCGTTCTCAACCGCAGCCAGCGCTGCCTGGATCTGAGCCGAGCGAGGCGTCAGGCGATCGAGGCTGGCTTGCGCCGCTTGCACCTCCGCCTGGGCCGCGGACAACTCGGCCGGGGTCGGATGACCGGCTGCGGCCTGGTACGCGGCGATGGCCGCGTTGTAGTTGTTCGTCGCCTGCTGGAGCGCCAAGCTTTGCGGGAGCATGGCTAGGTTTGCGTTGGCTTTGACCTGATCGTAGGCTGCCTGCGCTTGCTCCAGGCTGGCCCTGGCGTTGGCTACCTGCGCGCTCAGTTGCGCCAAATCATCGGCAGACGGTCCCGCGGCCACGCGCACAGAATTCTGCTGTGCAGCCGTCAGCGCCGCTCTTGCCGCGGCAAGGTCCGCCGCGCTGGGTCCCGCGGCCAGTTGGTCGTAGGCTGCCTGTGCCGAGGCCACGTTCTGCCTGGCTGCCGTCAAATCCTGCTCGGTTGGGCCGCGATCGAGCAGGTCCAGTCGAGCCTGGGCGCCGGCCAGGTTGGCTTCGGCCTGTGCAAGCTGTTGCTCGAGCACCCCGATGTCGAGCTGTGCCAGCACCTGGCCCGCGGCCACCTGCTCGCCAAGTGCAACTGGGACTTGAGACACAATGCCGCCGGTCGCAAAGCTAAGGGTTACGCTCTTGGCGGGGATCACTCGCCCCTCTGCGACAATACGGCTGGCGGGCTGTCCTCCGCCGGCGACCGTAATCGGTGCCGCGGTGGGCGTCGGTTTCACCGGTATCTCTGTCGAACGGCACCCGGCAAGAGCGAGGGCCAGCAATAAAATCACCCACAGGCTACGGATGGCGCCTTTGGTCATATCCCACCCCCGTCACTGTAAGACGGCTTGCACCTGGCCGGCCACCGTTTCCCGCTCGCTCGCGGTGCTGGCTGCCAGGTCGGTCTCGCTCACAACTGTGCCGTCTTTCAGGAAGACGATGCGATCTGCGTAGGCGGCAATACGTGGGTCGTGCGTCACCATGAGCACGGCATGGCCCCACTCCTTCGCGACCTGATTCAGCAAGCCAGCGATCTCGTCCGCCGCGCGCGAATCCAGGTTCCCTGTCGGCTCATCGGCAAGGACCAGCATCGGGTCGGTGAGCAACGCGCGCGCGATCGCCACGCGCTGCTGCTGCCCCGCGGACAGCTCGTCGGGCCGGTTGCTCAGCCGCGCGCCCAGGCCCACTCTCTCCAGCCACTCGGTTGCTCTCTCCTTGGCCTGCTTGCTGTTCTCGCCGTCCAGCAGCAGCGGCAGCGCGGCGTTGTCCACGGCGTCGAGGATCGGGATCAGGTTGAAAAACTGAAAGATGAAGCCGATCTTGCGGCGCCGGAGCTGCGACAGCGCGTTGTCGGACAGGCTCGATAGCGACTTACCGTCGATCATCACGCTGCCCTCCGTCGGCCGGTCGAGGCCGCCCAGGAGGTGCAGCAGCGTCGACTTGCCGCAGCCGCTGGGGCCCATCACCGCGACAAGCTCGCCCGCGTCCACGCTCATGTTTACGTGGTCGAGGGCGACGACCGCGGTTTCGCCTTTACCGTACACTTTGGTCAGGTTCTCGGTTCGAACGAGTGGCATGGTTTCCTCCGGGTACTAATGATTATCCGGCGTTCTTTTGGGACGTCCGCGCTGCCTGAGTTCGGGCTCAGGCAGCGGTTGGCGCTTGATTTCGTCTAGACGAGCCTCCGTCATGTCCAGCCAGCGGAGGTCCGCTTCCAGATGCATGGCGGCTTTGTCGAGCAGCAGGATCTTGGCCAGCTCTTGACCGGCATCAGCACGCGTGCGCTGGCCCGTGATCGCATGGAGTTCCCGGTACAGGCACGTTCGTTGTGTGTGGATCAGCCGATAGGGATCGGCGGCCCCCGAGATCAGCGCGAGCATCAGCTTCATGAAGAATTCGTCGCGCTCGATGCTCCGGCAACACGCCCTCTTCAAACCAGGCTCGCAGAGCCTGATGTCCCTCGGGTGTGATGGCGTAAATACGCTTTTCGGGCCCCCCGTCCTGCTCGATTGACTGCTCCGTGACAAGGCCGCTTTTCTCCATGCGAGTCAATGTCGTGTAAACTTGCGCCGGCTTAACGTCCCAGTTCTCTGCGCCGCCCGCCACAGCCTCGAACGCCGCGCGCAGCTCGTACCCGTGACGCGGGCGCTGCGCCAGCAATCCGAGAACGGCATGGCGGACGGTCAACTGACACCTCTGATGAAGGTCAAAATGTTACTACTCTACAAGTTACTAGATTCGGAGAAATAATACAACGAGTTACTAGATTTGTCAAGAGGGAGCCGCAGGTGAACATCTACGCTGTCGCGACCATATTGGACAAAGCCCTGCGATGCGTAGAACGCCAGGGCATTTCTCCAATGCGGTTCTGTGAACACATGCAGGTCGAAGGCGCCGCGGCGTTGCGCGGCCGCCTTGCACGCGGCCACCAATGCCGATGCGATCCCACACCTTCTGTGCCCGGCGTCCACGGACATGCGGACGATGCGCGCCACGCCGGCTGACTCGAAGATCAGGCCGGCGGTGCCAACGATCCGGCCGTCGAGCTCCGCGATGAAGAACTCACTCCCGCGACGACTGAAGTGTGCGTCGATGTCGTCGAGGTCCGGGTTGGCTGTCTCGTCGATGAACCCAAAGTGCTCGCCGAGCCCGGTCAGTACGAGGGCCCGGGTCTCGGCCTGGTCGGCCGGTCGAAACGGCCGGATCAGGACGCCCTGCTGTTTTGTGATGTCGTCCTCTGTGTTCGTTGGGCAGTTATAGGCGTTCACGATAGGCCCCGTACGCGGTATTTATGCTGCACGAAGCCGAAATCATAGACTTGCGTGGCGATGTGGGTCAGGTGCATATCGGCAGGCAGCGGGCCGAACAGCGGCTTGCCCGCGCCTAGGAG
Source organism: uncultured Chloroflexia bacterium (assembly GCA_963774265.1). Lineage (GTDB taxonomy): Bacteria > Chloroflexota > Anaerolineae > CG2-30-64-16 > CG2-30-64-16 > JALOOB01. The sequence continues at coordinate 502,168 of CAVZDU010000005.1, forward strand.
AATGGGGAGGACGGTGACGGTGAGATCGTCGATCAATCCCGCGGCCAGAAAGCTCTGGATCGTCCGGCCGCCGTCGATGTAGAGATGGCGCGCGCCGTCCGCAGAGAGCCTGGCGACGAGAACTGCCGGCGCCTCTTGAGAGATCGAGACGGTAGGGGGCGCTTTGCCCGGCAGCGAGCGGAGGGTGTGGCTCATAACAATCACCGGTGTGACGCCATAGGGCCACTCGTCGAACGTCAGCACCTGCTCGAAGGTGTTGCGGCCCATGATGAGCGCGTCCACGGTCGCCATGAACTGGGCGAAGCCGAAGTCCTCACCGGGCGGTACGCCGGTATTAGCCTGTTCCAGCCAGTCGATGGCCCCGTCGGAGCGCGCGATGAAGCCGTCGAGGCTGACGCCAACGAAGACGGAACATTTAGCGGTCATTCTCAAGGTCCTCCCTTCTTCACAACTGCTTGTGATCCGTTTGAGCACCGATTATACTACAGGAACGAATCAGGAGACTTGAGCATGACCGGCACAACCGAACTGGAGAACTTCCTCGCCGTCCATCCCGCGAACATCCGCGATCTCGCCTTGTACGGTCGCACGCTGATCCTTGACATCTTCCCCGACGCGGTCGAGATGCTGGATGAGCCCGCGCGGCTGGTGGGATACGGGACCGATCGCACGTACAAAGGGCTGGTGTGCGGCCTCGCACTGCAACGCGCCTACGTCAATCTGATGTTTGCACGCGGTGCGGAGCTGCCCGATCCTACGGGCCTGCTGCAGGGGACCGGCAAACGCGGACGGCACGTCAAGCTGCGCCGGCAGGAGGATGTCGACGATCCCGCGGTGGCCGCGCTGCTTCGCGCGGCGCTGGCGCTGCACAGGCAGGCGGAGGGGTGACCACGTGCGCCCACCCCTGGCCGTCGCTGGATGAAGTCACGCTCCGGGAGGCCGCTGCAGAGCTGGCCGGCCGCGATGGCCGGCTGGCGCGTATCTTCGACGCATATGGTCCGCCGCCTTTGTGGAGCCGTGAACCCGGCTTCCCCACCCTGCTCCGCATCATACTGGAACAGCAGGTGTCGCTGGCCTCGGCCAGGGCCGCGTACGACAAGCTACTTCTCATTGCGTCACCACTCACGCCAGACCGATTTCTGGCGCTGGATGACGCGGCGCTCAAGGGGGCCGGCTTTAGCCGCCAGAAAGCGTGCTACGGTCGTGAGTTGGCAGCAGCGGTCAGGTCCGGCAGGCTCGATCTGGATCACCTGGGAATGCTGGACGATGATGCGGTGCGCCGCGAGTTGATGACCGTAAAGGGCATCGGTCGGTGGACTGCGGAAATCTATCTGCTAATGGCGCTGGGCCGGCCCGATGTGTGGCCGAGAGGCGATCTGGCGTTGGCGACCGCGGCCGGCCGCGCGCTTAACCTGGCGACTGCGCCAGGTTACGAGCAGCTGGAGGCCCTGGCGGACGCGTGGCGGCCGTGGCGCGCGGTCGCCGCGCGGTTGCTGTGGCACTTCTATCTGAGCGAAAAGGCCTGAGACCTGTTGATCGGATCAGCCTGGACACTTGACCTGAACATTAGTTAATCATGTGCATGACGGATTTCACTTCGGTTTCATTTGGCCCCGTTACACTAACCAGACGAGGTAGACCAGGCACCTCCAACTCCATCACAACACGGAAGGCAAGTTGTCAGAAGCCTACCGTCTGTCTCAGGCAAATGCGCGACATACGTTTTGACTTGCGTGATTCGCAGCGGAAAGCGGCCATGGCCTTCGACTTCGATCGTGTCATCGAACGCCGCACTACGGATAGCATCAAGTGGCGCCGGTATGGAGAGGCCATTCCTATGTGGGTGGCTGACATGGATTTTGCAGCACCGGAAGCTGTGATTCAGGCGCTTCATGCCCGGGTGGATCATGGCGTATTCGGCTACCCAGACGAGCCACCTATGCTGCGCGAGACGATCTGCACGTGGTTGCAGCGGCGCTTCGGTTGGACCGTTTCTTCCGACGCGTTCGTTTTCGCATCCGGCGTGGTTTCAGCCTTCAATGTCGCGTGTCGCGCCTTCTGTGCGTCGGGCGACGGCGTGTTGGTGCAGGCGCCGGTGTATCCTCACATTCGCACTGCGCCGGCTAACTTCAATCTGTCGTGCGACGAGATGGAGCTGACTCAGGATTCAAGCGGCCGCTATACGGTGGACTACAGCTGCATGGCGAACACCATAACGGACCGAACACGGCTCTTCCTGTTGTGCAATCCTCACAACCCGACAGGCCGCGCCTTCACTCGCGACGAGTTGATAGACATGGCCGACATCTGTCTGCGCCGGGGATTGACGATCTGCTCCGACGAGATTCACTGCGACTTGATCTTTGAGCCCCATCAGCACTTGCCGATCGCCAGCCTCGATGCGGAGATCGCACGCCACACCATCACGCTGATGGCGCCGAGCAAGACATTCAACCTCCCGGGCCTGGGTTCTGCATTCGCGATTATCGAGGATCCCGACCTGCGGCAGCGATTCAGGATGGCCAGTCGCGACATCGTGCCCCACACAAACGTGTTAGGCTACACCGCCGCGCTGGCCGCCTACACCGAGGGCGAGCCGTGGCTGGAGGCGTGCATCGCTTACCTGCGCCAGAACCGTGATACCCTGATGCAGTTCGTTGCAGAGCGGCTGTCTGGCGTTTTCATGGCCTTACCCGAGGCGACCTACCTCGCATGGCTGGACTTTCGGGCGGCAGGCCTGGGCGAAGATCCCCAGCAGTTCTTTCTCAAACATGCCGGAGTCGCTCTGAAGGAGGCTGCAGCATTTGGCCCGGGCAGCGAAGGGTTCGCGCGTCTCAACTTTGGCTGTCCCCGCAGCACACTTTTCGAAGCTCTGGAGCGGATGGAGTGCGCTCTGCGTGGCCGGCAGTGATAGCCCCTTTTGAAATGCGACAGCCAGGGTGCAGCCTTCAAACACGCTTATCGAGGCCGCAGGGTCCCGAAGACAAGGCCGGCTTCAGCAACGTGTGCGTTTTATCTGGACTTTGGTTGGGCTTGGAGGTACCTTCCAGTGGAGTTATTTGGAAAGAACATCTTGATTACAGGCGGGGCCGGGTTCATCGGCAGCCATCTGGTCGACCGGGTTGTGGCCGCCGGCAACTGCGTGACGATCATCGACGATTTCTCCTGCGGCAAAGAGGCGAACGTCCACCACCACCGGGGCAATCCGCTGGTGCGCATCATTCGGGCAGACATCCGCAATTATGACGAGCTAGATCGCGCCATGAGGGGCGTGGACGTGGTCCTGCACTTGGCCGTCTGCTGCGCGCGCACCTCGGCCTCCAACCCGGCCCAAGCCGATGGAGTGAACGCCGTTGGCTCGCTGAACGTGTGCGAGGCCGCCCGGCGGCATCGTGTCAGGCGGCTGATATATGTCTCTTCGGTTGGCGTGTATGGCGACGCCCAGTACTTGCCTGTGGACGAGAGGCACCCCCTTTGGCCAACGAACATGTATGGAGCCAGCAAGGCCGCCGGTGAGATGCACGCCCTCAGCTATTGGAAAACCTATGGCCTGCCCACAGCCATCGTCCGGCTGTCGAGCACCTACGGCCCGCGCGAGCCGTCGGAGGGCAGGCGCGCCGAAGTAATACCCAAGTTCGTGATGCGCATTCGGGCTGGCGAGCGGCCAATCATCTGGGGCACCGGCGAGCAGACCCGCGATTTCACCTACGTGGACGACATCGTGCGCGGTCTGCTCCTTGCCACGGAATGCGACGCCCTGGTTGGCGAATGTGTGAACCTGGGCCGGGGGCAGGATGTGAGCATCGGGACGGTGTGTCGCATGATCCTGCAGAAGCTGGATCGCCCGGACCTGGAACCTGTTTTCGTCCCCAACGGGTCATCGCCGGATCGCGATCGGGCCGTTATCAATGTTTGCAAAGCAGGGCAGTTGTTTGGCTTTAAGGCCTACGTCGATATCGACGCAGGCCTGGATAGCTACATCCAGTGGATACGCCAGCAGGACCTGGACCTGAAGTGCTGGCTGGAGCAGGATCGAACGCCGGGGACCTGAAAACAGAATTCCTTCTTGACAAGCACTGGCTCTCGTGCTAAACTGTGCAAGTGTTCGCTGATTGTGCAATTGCACATCCTCTTCGCCGCTTCGTTCAGTTGCACAGACCTGTATAGTTTGAACCGCACTTAGCCGGTGAGGGTGCTCATATGGAACCCTGGGTTGTCGGCATAGATCTCGGCGCGACCAAGGTGGCTCTCGGCCTGATCGATCCTGAGAATCGGATTGTGGCTCGCAGGCGCTTTGCGATGACCGAGGCGCCTTCTGCAGCTGCCGTCGTGGACCGCATCGCCGGAGCGGTGACCGAACTATCCGCCAGCCTGCCCTTCGGCCAGCACCCTGTCGGCGTGGCCCTGTGCAGTCCCGGCCCGCTCGATCACCAGAGCGGCATCATCCTCGATCCTCCTAACGTACCTGCCCTGCACAACGTCCCGCTTGCGCAACTCCTCCAAGATCGACTGGCCCTGCCGGTTCGCCTGGAGCACGACGCCAAGGCCGCCGCCTTGGGCGAGTACTATTACGGTGCGGGAAAAGGCGCCCGGAGCATGGTGTATATCGTCGTCGGCACGGGGGTCGGCGCGGCGATCATCGTGGACGGCCAACTATTCCGGGGGGAACACAACTCCGCGGGCGAGATCGGTCACGTCACCATCGATCCGCACGGCGAGCGTTGTTCTTGCGGCTCGATCGGCTGCGTCGAGACGTTCCTCGCCGGCCCTGGGCTGGTGCGGGCATATCGCCGCTCACTGCAGGAGGCCGCGATCTTGCCCCCAGGCGCGCCCAGCCCTGACGAGGTGACGGGCGAGGTGGTCGCCCGCCGCGTGGCAGGGGGTGATCCACTGGCCGTGGTCGCGATGGCGCGTGCCGGCGAAGCGCTGGGCGTCGCAGTCGCCTCCCTGGCGATGATCCTCAATATCGACCTCTATGTTATTGGCAGCAGCGTGTCCAAGGCGGGTGATCTGTTGCTCCAACCTGCACGCGAGGCTGTGCCGCGCCACGCCTTCCGCTCGGTCGCCAGCCGCGTGCGGATCGTTAGCTGCGACCTGCCGGATGACGGGCCCATTCTCGGGTGCGGCTGGATCATCCGCCAGGCGGTGCGGTCATAGTGGAGACCTGTTGTCCATCCGAGGAGGCTTCAAGATGGTGATTCGTATCGGCATCGTCGGTTGTGGCTCCATCAGCGAGTTCCGGCACGTCCCCGAGTACGCCGCCAATCGCAGCGCCAGGCTCGTCGCCTATTGCGACCCGCAGGGGGACAGGGCCGCGAGACTGGCAGCCAGGTACGGCGGGCGGGTCGCGACCGATTACCGTGAGATCATCGAAGACCCGGAGATTGATGCCATCAGCGATTGCTCGACAAACGAGATGCATCACATTATCACTACGGCTGCACTGGAGCACGACAAGCACGTACTTTGCGAGAAACCGATGGCGTTGACCCGCGAAGGCGCCCACATGATGCTGGATGCGAGCCGTAAGTCGGGCAAGATCTTGATGCTCGGCCACAACCAGCGCCTCGCCCCCGCGCACCGTAAGGCCAGGGCCATTCTCGAGGGCGGAGAGCTCGGCAAGGTGCTGACCTTCGCCACCGTCTTCGGGCACAAAGGCCCCGAGTACTGGAGCGCCGACAAGAGCAAGGCAACGTGGTTCTTCGATCGCGTCCGTTCGGGGTTCGGCGTCACCGGCGACCTGGGCATCCACAAGGTGGATCTCCTGCGTTACTTGTTGGATGATGAATTTGTTGAGGTTTGCGCCCAGGAAGGGGTCCTCGACAAGGTCGACTCCTCAGGTCAGCCCATTTCCAGCAGCGACAACCTGGTGGCTTTGCTCAAGACCGAACGCGGTGCTTTCGGCACGCTGACGGTGAGTTGGACCCACTACGGCCCCGAGAGCAATAGCACTACGCTCTACTGCCAGCGCGGGATCATGCAACTGTACGGCGATCCCACCTATCAGATCGTGATCCGGAAGGTTGATGGCGAGGAGGCGCTGTATAAGGTCGGCGAGATCCAGACCAACGACAACCAGACGAACAGCGGCGTCATCGACGCCTTCATCGATGCCATCCAGCGCGGTGTCCCGCCGCCCATTACCGGTGAGGACGGTCTGCGAGGGTTGGAGGTCGTGTGGGCCGCAGTAGAATCGGCGGCTAAGGGGGTCAGGGTTCGGGTGTCACATGAGGGGCGAGGTCTGTAAGAGATGAAAGAAACCATCGGGAAGATTGACGGCAGGACCAAAATCGCGGCCGGCCTGTTCTGGGCCGATTACGGCGTTCTTGGCGCCCAGGTGGAGGAACTGACTGCAGGCGGCGTGGATTGGATCCACCTGGAGATGCGCGACGGCAAATACATGAACTTCAGCGTTCCGCGCGGCGGCATCGATATTCTCGAAGGGGCGCGCGACCACACCGATCTGGACATCGAAGTCCAGCTACAGATGATGCGACCTGATCACGAACTGTTCCGCCAGTTGGCGGACGCGGGCGCCAATCCGATTTCCCTGCCCATCGAGACCACCGGGGAAACCCTGATCCAGAGCATCTCCTACATCAAAGAGACTCTGGGCCTCAAAGTAGGCGTATGGGCCTGGCAGGGTTGCCCATTGGTTTTCTTCGATCCCTACCTGCCGTTCGTAGACATCATCGAATACGAGAGCCGGGCGCCGTTCTGGGCGCCGTTGAAGCCGGGACAGAGCCCGCATACGATCGACCCGATCGTGATCGAAAGCATCGGCACGCTCCATGACATGTTGGTCGGCCGTGGAGTCGCGGACCGGGTCGATCTGATGGAAGACGGAGGCCTGAACGCCGGCAACGTCGCGCAGTTTGTTGCCGCGGGCATGACCGTGGGCGAATTCTCCTCGCCGCTGCTCAAGGGTCCGGGCGGCAAGCTGCGCCCCGGCACGGGCGAAATCGCGGCCGCCGTGGCCCGCGTGCGTGCGGCGCTCGATCGGGCCGTGGCCGGCAGGTAACACGATGACGAACACCCTCCGGCCACTCGGCATCGCTATGATCGGCTACGGCGGAATCGGGCGGGTTCACGCCATGGGCTACCGCGACCTCGGCTTCCACTATGGCTTGCCGGCCGATGCGGTGCGACTGGTCGGCGTCGCGACGACAAGGGCCGAAACGGCTGAGAAGGCGGCGCGCGAGATCGGTTGCCCGATCTGGACGGCCGATTACCGGGATCTGCTGGCACGTGACGATGTACAGGTCGTCGACGTGTCTGTGCCCAACGACCGGCACGAGGAGATCGTGCTGGCCGCGGCTGCAGCAGGTAAGCACATCTACTGCGAGAAGCCACTCGCGCTGGATGCGGCCCAGGCGGAACGCATGGCGCACGCGGTCGAGGAGGCCGGTGTCAAGGCACAGGTGACCTTCAACTTCCGATTCGTTCCCGCTGTGTTGAGGGCCCGCCAGCTTCTCGACGAAGGCCTGGTCGGTCGCGTCTTTTCCTTTCGGACCTGGTATTTTCGTTCCAGTTACATCTCGCCACAGCGGCCGCTCACCTGGCGCTTCAGCCGGGAAGTGTCGGGCGGCGGCGCGCTCTTTGACCTGGGCTCGCACCTGCTGGACCTGATCAGGTTCCTGTTGGGGGATGTGGCCCAGGTACGCGCCATGCTGGAGACGCGCATCCTCGAGCGCCCGGTAGCCGGCGATCCATCCAGGATGGGCAAGGTAGAGGTCGATGACCTGGCCTTTCTGCACATGCGGCTGGCCGACGGTACGCCCGGCGCCGCCGAGACTTCGCGGCTGGCCACCGGCGCCACGAACGACTTCGAGCTCGAGATTTTCGGCGAGTCGGGCGCCGTTCGTCTCAACCTCACCGACCCGAACTGGCTGCACATTTACGATACACGCGCGGCGGACAAGCCGGTGGGCGGGCGCCGCGGCTACACCCGGGTGGAAACCATTCAACGTTTCGACGGCGCGCTTGCACCGGATTGGACCCAACCGATGAGCTTCGTGCGCTCACACGCAGAATGCCAGTACCAGTTTTTGAAGGCCATCTGGGAAGATCGTGCACCCGAGCCCGATTTCTGGGACGGCGTGGCCGTCCAGGCCATGCTGGACGCGGCGCAAGCCTCCGCCCGCGAGAACCGATGGGCGGACGTTGAACGGATTGAACGGACATAACCCCGATGATCACAACAGCCGGGCGACCGCAGGGGTCGCCCTTACCCCTCCAAATGCACGTCCCGGTGTTCGCCGGCTATGGTGAGTTGGCCTACGAGGACCGCCTCGTGCCACATCCCCAGGCGGCCGACGACGCGCTGGTCGGAACCTTCCATCCCGGTGTTTTGATCACGCATCGTCTGCCGCTCTCGGCCCTGGCGGAGGGCGTAAGCCTGATGCGGTCGGGACAGGCCATGAAGGTCGCCATTCAGATGGCCGAGCATGGACCCAGTCTATCGTGATATGCCGGCAGATTGGGTAAGAGAGCTTATGCGTGCCGCGGATTCTGTGTTGCGCCGCGCTGGTGCTCTCGCTTGAGGCCGTGCGCCGGGCAAGCGCCATCATCACCGCCTCACTGTTGGTGGTCGGCGGCGCCACCTGGCTCATCCTGATGACGCATCCGGTGACCTACCCGGAAGAGTCGCTGTTGATCGGTTGAAGAAATACCGGACACAACATGCCTATCCCTCCCAGCTACGCACCCCCTCGTTGACGAACTGCGTCAGCTCGCCGACGCTCAGCCGGTCGATGCCCAGCTTGTCCAGCGTACGGCCGCGGCGCCAGTAGTCGGTGCGGTGGATGATGCACGCCAGGCGGATGATCGCATCCATGCCGCGCACCGAGACGCCGATAGTGCTGGCCCAGCGCCGCAATGGGCACCAGGCTCATCGGAATGTCCTCGAAGATGTAACGATGGTTCAGCGTGCTGGGCGCCTTGATGCCATAGTAGCCGGGCTGGTTGTGGATGGCCTCGTTGAGGTCTTCGCCTTCGGCGTCGTAGGCCATCTTGAGCCACTCCTGGGCCGTCTGCGCGCGGATGCCCAGCGAGGCAGCCACGGTCACCCGCTCGCGATCCAGCACCTCCAGCACCCGCGCCACCGACGGCGTCACCCCCTCGATGTAGAACTCGTAGTCGCCGTGGGTGGACTCGATGCGGCCCGCGTTGAGCAGGGTCAGCGCCGGATGGAAGATCGCGCCCATGTTGTCGAGCCCGGTGCGCAGCACGTTGATCCCGTCGATGAACTGCGGATAGGCCGGCGCCAGGGCTTCCAGGACTTGCGCCGTGCGCGTGGCCGGCAGCGCGGCCAGCGGCACGGCCTCCTTGATGCGGAAGATGCGCGCCTGGGCCGGGCCATCGGAACGGCTGGCATAGATGAAGGTGCCGGCCTCGGCGACGGTGACATCGGCCTGGCAGCCCTGGTCGCAGAGCACCTTGTCGAACTCGATGGCGCCCAGGGTGCGGCCAGGATGCAGCACGACGATCTGCCCGTCGCGCAGGTGCGGCGCCGCGGTCTTGGCGATCTCGGCGTGGGCCGAAGAAGGCACGACGACATGCACCACGTCGGCCTCCGCCAGCGCTTCGCCCATGTCTGACGTGACGGCCGCCAGCCGGCCGAAGCCGTGCGGGCCGCCGTCGTAGCTCTCCAGGTCGATCCCGCGGCGAGCCTTGATGGCCGCCACGCGCTCGGGGGTGCGGTTGAACAGGGTCACGCGGAATCCCATCAGCGCCAGGTGGGCGGCCATCGCCTTGCCGCCGTGCCCCGCGCCGATGACGGTGTAGTTTGGAGTCGTGCTCATTGACTGCCTCCTCATGGAATAGAGTGGATCAGGCCACGAGACGGCGGAGTGCTGTCTCACGGCCTCGACCGTGCGGAGCCGTTACTCAGCTCAGCCAGATGGTGAGTTCGCTCAGAGGACTACCGGCGGCATCCACTGCGACGCAGGCGCCCCGTTCGTCGATGCGGGTGACGATCCGCCCGCACGCGTAGCGGTTGTTGCGCAGGTGCGGCGCGTCCAGGATACCGGAGGTCACGGCCCGCGCCAGCGTGGCCGGATCGCGTGAAGGGATCGGCGCACGTCCGGCGCCAGCCAGGCGCACGGATGGCGTCCAGCGTCGACCTGCGCCTCGGCGATCAGTTCCTGCTTGCGCGCCTGGACGCGCGGGTCAGCCGGTCATGTCCGGAGCGCCGGCCACGGCATTCTCGATGGCTCGCCGCGCGACCTTGCAGGCGGCGATCACATCCTCGGCGGTGGCGGCGTGATGCGCCTCAGTGTGGCCGACCACGTGCACGATGTGCGGCTTGAGCGCCATCTGCAGATAGGTGGCCGCTGCCAGGTGCCCGCGCGCCGCTTCCGGATCGAGCGGGTGGCTCAGCAGGCCGACGCGGGTCTGCCGGTAGATGCGAAAGCTGCCCTCACTCCGGCCTCTGCCGAAGCAAGGGGCTCGATCATCTCCAGACACGCCAGCATCTTGGCCAGATCCATCGCATCCGAGAGGCCGGGCGGACTGTTGAACATCATCTGTGCGATGTAGTCGCGCACGCCGAAGCGCGCGAGCGTTGTAGGCCGACAGATAGGCGGCGACGACGAAGACCACGTCCGGCGCATCGCGCATGCCCCAATGATGCGGCTCGTTGAGCTCCACCGGGATGCCCCGTGCGCCGTACCAGGCCATCAACTGCTGGTGCTCTCGGATCGAAGATCTCGAGGTCGTGTGGGCCGCGGCCATCCATCGCGTTGAACCAGAAGAGCGGCACCGCGGCCCAGGCGATATTGATCGTCTCGACGTACATCTCCGCCAGCCGGATGAAGTCGTCGGTGCCCGAATAGGTGCGCATCAGTGGGTGGTTGCCGCGGCGGCTGGCGGCGTAGAGCTGCCGGTAGTCATCGGCGCTGCGCACCGGCACGCCGCCTGCGCCCGTGCGCCGCGGGTCCTGTCGCTCCGGGTGGAAGAAGTTCTCCTGCGCATCCTGGTCGATGCCCAGCGAAATCACGTCCAGCACGCGTGCGTCGGCGATTTGCTCGATGCCCTGCGCGCGTGGCTTCCACCGTCGGCAGGCCGAAGTGATGGCGCATGAGCGGATAGGGCGCTTTCCAGGCGATGCGCTCAACGGTCGTCTGTGGGATAGTCGGCCTCGGTCGCTGTGTACTGACGCGCCCACGCAGGTAGGCCAACACTTCCTCGGTCGGCTCCGAGCCGTCGAAAACGCGCTCGAAGAAGCCGATGAGCGGCCGCTCGCTCGGCCACCGGCGGCGTGCCGCCGAACGCGAAGCGCACCCCTGCCGGCGCGCAGATCGTCGGCGGCTTCGGCGAACTCGACCAGCAGCCGTTCGCCGGTCTCCGGGGTCAGCCGGTAGGAAACGCCGACCAGTGACGCCGCATGCTTCGGCGCGCGCCGCCTCAAGCACGCGCTCGACCGGGACGGCCGGCCCCAGGAAGACCGTCTGCCAGCCGGCCGCCTCGGCCAGGCGCAGAAAGTTCATGACGCCGGCGACATGGACGCATTCGCCCAGCGCCGCAGCGACAACTGTTTTCTGTTTATGAGAATTCATAAGGAAATATCATCCATATCAAGTTTGACAAAGGATATATCTTTCTTTATGATACTATCATCCTGACAATCTGTCAAACACGATTTCACGGAGGCGACTTTTATGGCCGGTGGTGACCTGCCCGCACCCAATTTGATGCTGACGATTCGCGGTCTGCTCCCTTCGCTGAACGAGCAGGAACAGAAGGTCGGCCAATATGTGCTCGACCATCCATATGAAGTCATCCACCTGCCGATGGCAGACCTCGCAGTACGCTGCGGCGTAGGCGATACGACGATCTTCCGCTTTTGCCGCCGCGTCCGAACCGAGGGTTACCAGGATTTCAAAATCTCCCTTGCGCGCGAGCTGCCACAGGCCACGCCTGCCATATTTGCGGCTGAGGCAGCCGGTGACGCGTTGGCCCAGGCCGCGCATAAGGTGATCACGGACGATATGAAGTCACTGGAGGACACCTTGCGCGTCCTGGATCTGGGCGCACTGGTGCGTGCGGCAGAGGCGCTGCTGGCCGCGCGACGGGTGGACATCTACGGCTCGGGCGGCAGCGCGGTCGCCGCGCTCGACCTGCAGTACAAACTGATGCGCGTGGGGGTGCGGGCGCTGGCATACACCGACGCCCAATTGCAGGCACTGTCCGCATCCCTCCTGACCCCGGCTGACCTGGCCGTCGGCATTTCCCATTCGGGCGCCGCGCCGGACGTGCTCCGAGCACTGGAGATGGCCAGGGAAGCAGGCGCGCAGACGATCGCACTCACCAACCACCCGGCGTCGCCGATCGCCCGACTCGCAGATATCAGCCTTTGCTCTGCAGCGCAGGAGGCTCCGGGGCACGGTTACCCCCTGGGCGCGCGCGTGGCCCAGGTGGGACTGATCGATGTGCTTTACACCTTTCTGACGCTCAAGCGACCGGGATGATCGGTTCGGCCGCCGGCTTCAGGTGGCAGGCGCAGCTTCGGGATCGGCTACGCACCGAACTACCGATATTCAGATTGAAGGATGATGCCTATGACACCTTTTCTCCAGTTGGTCTTTTCTTTGATCGTCATCATCATGGCCGCCAAGGCCGGCGGCTGGTTGGCAGTGCGCTTGCGCCAACCAGCCGTCCTGGGTGAGTTGCTGGTTGGCGTCCTGCTCGGCCCCAGCCTGCTCGATCTGCTGCACTGGCCGCTCCTTGCGAATGTGGTCGAGCCACACCTGCTGACCGAGATGATCTACCACCTGGCCGAGTTGGGGGTCATCTGTCTGATGTTTCTGGCCGGCCTGGAGGTGGATGTGCGGGAGATGCGCCGGACGGGGCGCGTGGCGACGCTGGCAGGTGTCAGCGGGGTGATCTTCCCACTGGTGCTGGGGGCGCTGGTGATGCTGCCGTTCGGCTATCACGGCCAAGCCGCCCTCTTTGTGGGAATGATCCTGACCGCCACCAGCGTCAGCATCAGCGCGCAGACGCTGCTCGAGCTGGGCGTGCTGCGCAGCCGAGAGGGGATCGCGCTGTTGGGCGCCGCGGTGGTCGACGACGTCCTGGTGATCTTGCTGCTTTCGGTTTTCGTCGCCCTCGCAGCCTCCGGCTCTGGGGTTGGCGCCATCGTGCTGGTTGTCGTACGCATGCTGCTCTACCTGGGATTAGCGACTGCGGCCGCGCTTTCTGTTGCTGCCGCAACTGGCCAATTGGGCCGATGACCAGTCGATCAGCGAAGGATTGGCCGCGATGGTCCTGGTGGTGATCCTCGTCTTTGCCTGGACGGCCGAGGTGGGCGGGGGGCTGGCAGCAATCACCGGCGCCTTCATTGCTGGCGTGGGTTTCGGCCGCAGCCGCCTGCACGCTGCAATAGGACGCTCCATACATACGATCGCCTACGCGTTCCTGGTGCCGATCTTCTTTGTGAGCATCGGACTCAAAACCAACGCGCGGCTGTTGACCGGGCCAGATCTCCTGCTAGTGTTCGTGCTGGTGCTTGTCGCCGTAGTGTCCAAAGTGCTGGGCGGCGGCCTGGGCGCGCGCCTGGGCGGTTTCAACAACCGTGGGTCTTTGCGCGTGGGTGTCGGAATGATCAGCCGCGGAGAGGTAGGGCTCATCGTCGCCAGTGTCGGCGTGAATGCCGGCCTGATCAAGACCGGGCTGTTCTCGGTTGTCACGATTATCGTGTTGCTCACGACACTCATTACGCCGCCGCTCTTGCGGCAGGTCTTTACGAATAAGGAGACGACTCATGCCTAGCCTGATCGTTGCGATATTGCCGAACATAGATCGCTGCCACGATGTGCTTCAAGCCTGGGATCGCCTGGGCGTCACCGGCATCACGATCGTCGAAAGCGCAGGACTGCACAAACTGAAGCAGGTGCGCGGGCGGTCGCGATGACATGCCACTCATGCCGTCACTGCGCCACCTCTTGGAGGCCGAGGAATACCATCACCGGACAGCCTTCGTGGTGGTGGGAGACGACTTCGACTTGCAGGGGCTGTTGCGGGCCACCGAACAGGCGGTGGGCGGCGACTTCAACGCGCCGGACAGTGGACTGCTCTTCGTGGTGCCCATTGCGCAGGTTTTTGGTTTGCGCCCACATTGGACGCAGGGGTGAGGCCGAAACCGGCGGCGATCTCATGCCTCTGCACTGACCGGGAGAAAGCCGGGCCGGCGACATAGGTTGTCACCGGCCTTTCGATCGTGGTGTACGCCGACGGGTTATGGCGCCGGGATGATCAGCTTCTGCCCGGGTCGTATCATTTGCGGCCTGGCAATCACCTGGAAGGTGCTGTCAGTGGCTGCGCGAGCGTTGGTAGCCTCGAAGATCTGCCGCCATCGCTCGCCGCTGCCGTAGAAGCGCTGTGCGAGCCCGTAGAGCGAATCGCCTTTTTGGACGATGTACTCCTGCTCTCCGGCGCTCCCCGCGGTCGGAGCCGGGGTGGGCGCTGCAGTAGCTGCCGCGATCGGCGCCGCAGCAGCCGCTGCCAGCGGCGCGAGCGCTGGCACCTCGAGCTGCAGCCAGGGATCATTCTGCGGTCCGGCCGCGACCCAACCGACCACGTCCGCGCCGTTATCGAGGCGGTACCAGTCGTAGCCGCCCGCACGGGTCGGACCTTCGAGCACGGTTACGAGCGTATTCATGCGCAGGGTGCCAACCTGTTTGGCCTCGGTGCTCGCCGATTCACGCACATTCAAACCGCCAGTCACCATCACACGCGCCTGGCGCTCGCCTTGCGCAGCAGTTGACGCGGTTGCGGGCGCCGCGGTCGGCGCCTCAGTAGCCGCTGCCACCGGCTGAGCAGTGGGTTCAGCCGCTGGAGCTTCAGTCGGCATCGCCGTCGGCGCTGTGGTTGGCGCCTGCGTGGGTGCTGCCGTCGGGGCCTCGGTCGGCGCGGCGGACGGCGCCTCAGTCGACAGGGTCGTCGGCTGGAGGGCCGGTGCGGTTGTGGCCGCGGCGGCCATCGCGCTGGCTGAAGCCGAGAGGTCCGGCACGATCAGCTTGATCTGCGGCGACTGCGTTCCCGCTCCGCCCGCGTCCGTTCGGCGGGCCACCAGGTCGTATGTGCCGGCCTTGAGGCTGTCTTTCAGGCTCCCGGCGAAATCTCCTGCCAGTTGCCATCGGCCATCCGCACCGGCAGTCACTTCACCCAGAGATATGCCGTTGGCGACGAGTTGGAGCCGCGCACCGGGCGCAGCCAGGCCACTGATCGTGAACGCGCCGCTTTTGTCGATCTGCGGCAAATCGACGACGATGTTTGTGCCTGTCGTCGGCATGCCGTAGCTCGCGCCGCCCTGCAGAAGCAGGATGAGCGCGATGATCGCCAGGATCACGGCCACGATGGTCTTGAAGATATCGAGCGGTCGTGCTTCCGGACGGCCCGCAGTGTTGAGCGTCATCTGCTGTACCTCTCCTTCACCTTTATCCGCTCACCGGCCGCCCTTAAGCTGGTCTTGCAGGGCCTTCAAGCCATCCCAGTCGCCGCTAGCGGCCAGGAGTGCCTGCTGGGCCCACGAGCCCGGATCGGCCACACGGAAGCGCGGCCCTGCATCGGCCAGGATGCGCTGGAGGGTGACCAGGGGCGTCCCGGCCAGCTCTGCGAAAGTGCGGATGCCCTGCTCGTCCAGTAAACGGGCGATGGCGGGGCCGATTCCCTCGATGAGTTTCAGATCGTCAGGCAGCAATGACCGCACCGAGGCGCCGAGGCCGGCAACCCCAAGATCGACGTCCGGCAGCTCGAGCTGGCCGGTGCGCTCACTCGGGTAGGTCACTTCGGGTGCTTCCAGGTCGGGCGCTGCAACTGCACGTGCCTCGAACGAGGGCGCCTCGAACGAGGGCGCCTCGATGTGTGGAGCGCTCAGGCGGGCGTTCAATTCAGCAATGCGTGTGTATGCCGCGTCCAGCTCGCTTTTCAGGACAGGCAGTTGGGCGTCCAGATCGGCGCTGCGTGCGTTCGCTACGTCAAGCTCGCCGCGCAGATCAGGCAGTTGTGCGTCCAGCTCAGCGATACGTGCATGCGCTACGTCAAGCTCGCCGCGCAGGCCAGGAAGCTGAACATCCAACTCGGCGATGCGTGCGCGAGCCGCGGTCAACTCACTCCGCAGCTGGCTGGTTTCCGGGCCAACTGCCCGGAGCCGCGCCGTCTCGTTTTTCGCGTTCGCCAACTCTTCGCGCAGCCGCGCCTCATCCTCTTGGCACTTCTGCCACCGACGTCGCCAGTAGAAAATGTCGATGAGCCATTCGACAAGCCAGCCAACCAGTGCGCCTACGACAAAGCTAAACCAGTGCATTGTTTGCTCCTCTAAGTCATGAAACGATACGCGACGCGGACGCGCCGCAATGAATTGGATTGTACACCCACTGGGTTACGGGCAAGATAACAGGCGGAACCCGTAGGGCAATCGCATCTTAATTGCCCTGGCCGAAGAGCACTTTGAGCAGGTACGGCTCGTCCCAGCCGGCTTTGAGGCGTTTGGCCTTGATGCCGGCCTTGACAGTCTTTTCCTGTTTGAGCAGGTTGAGGGCAATGTGCCGGAGGACAGCGAAGTTGGCCGGGCCGTTGTCCTTGCGCACCCGCTGGTGATCTTCATCGAAGGCGATGTCGAGCACCCAGTGCAGCGAGTTTTCGATGCCCCAATGGCTGCGCACCGCTTTGAGCATGCGCCGGGCATCGCCGTCCAGGCTGGAGATGAAGTAACGGGTCTTCGATCGTCGTCTCGCCCGTTCATGCGGCGCTCGGCGACGACCTTGACGATGGTGCGCAGGTTGCGCCACCCGGCCCGGTTGCGCAGGTAGCTGACCAGACTGCGCATCGGAGATGGTCCAACACTGGCGGATTTCCAGGCGGCCATGCTCCTTGTCCGTGGTCTTGTGGTAATCGTGCGGCACGTCCTTGAAGTTCACTTCTTGGGCGGCATCAAACAGCGCTTGGATGTCTTCGTAGAGATGGCCCTGGTTCTCCTTGACCGCCAGCACGTAGTCGGCGTCCTGCTCGACAATCGCCTGGGCGATCTCGGTTTGGCAGCCGATGGCGTCGATGGTCACGATGCAGCCGGCAATTTCCAGCACTTGCAGCAGCTTGGGGATGGCCGTGATCTCGTTGGATTTGTCGTCCACCTTGACCTGACCCAGCACCAAATGATTGGCCGTGGCCCAGGCACTGACCATGTCGATGCCCGCCTTGCCCAGCAGCCGGTTGCAGGAGCCGCGCAGCACCTTACCATCAATCGCAATGACTTGGCCGCAGGTCACCTCGCTCACGGCCTGAATCCATGCCAGAAAACACTGCTGGAACTGCTCGGGATTCAGCCGAGCAAACACCCGCCCAAAGGTGTCGTGCGAAGGGATGCCGTTGGGCAGTTCAAGGAACGTCCGTCAGCCACGCCAGCTTGGCGTTCCCGAACAGTTCCACCTCGACCCAATCATCGGCACCACAGATGATGGCGCAGATCGCAATGACGAGGATGTCGAGCAGCTGATGCAGCTTCGTCCGGTCGATCCGGGGATCTTCCAGGCTCGCAAAGTGCTCGCTGATCGAAGCGGTAGGCTCGTTGTTCATGGCTACCCTCCTGACAACTCAAGGATAGCCCATTTCGCCTGCCGCGTCTACCATCCAAGCAAACAATATGACATTTATTAGATGCGTACGCCCTTGCGGAACCCGGATTTTTGTTTGACACTCCCCCCCGCCGCGGGTATAATTCTTTTCACCTTTCGGCCAGGCTGACGGATGACTGTTATCGACGAGATCAAGGACCGCCTGGACATCATCGACGTGGTGTCCACTTACGTGCAGCTTAAGAAGGCGGGCCGCACCTATAAGGGGCTGTGCCCGTTCCATAACGAGAAAACACCCTCGTTCGTGGTGTTCCCCGACAGCCAGAACTGGCACTGCTTCGGCGCCTGCGGGACGGGCGGTGATATCTTCTCGTTCGTGATGAAGCGCGAGAATCTCGATTTCGGCGATGCCCTGGCGATCCTGGCCGCCAGGGCGGGCGTTGAGCTGAAGCCGCAATCAGACCAGGCTGCGGGGGAGGATAGCCGGCTCGAGCGGCTGCGGGCCATTCAGACGGACGCGGCGGTCTACTTCCATCACCTCCTCAGCAAGTCGGAAGAAGGGGTCATCGCCCGGGAGTACCTGGAACGCCGCGGCCTGGCGCGCGAGACTTGGGAAACCTGGCAGCTTGGTTACTCGTTGGATAGTTGGGACGCCCTGAAAAACCGGTTGCAGGGCAAAGGTTATCGCCCCGAGGAACTTGAAGAGGCCGGTCTGGTCATCCGTAAGGAGGAGACCAGCAGTTATTTCGACCGGTTCCGCGGCCGGTTGATGATCCCGATCCGCGATGGGCAGGGGCGAACGATAGGCTTTGGGGCGCGTGTCCTGCGTGAGGACCCGGCCCACCCGAGCCCGAAGTACATGAACTCGCCGCAAACACCGCTCTTTGACAAAGGAAGCGTCCTTTTTGGCCTGGATATGGCCCGCAGGGCGATCCGCGACGCTAACCTCGCAGTGATCGTCGAGGGATACATGGACGTGCTGATGTCACACCAGGTGGGCGTCGCGCACGTGGTCGCCGGTATGGGCACAGCGCTGACTGAAGCGCAGATGCGGCTGCTCAAACGGTACACGGCCAACATTACGCTGGCACTGGACCCGGACGTGGCAGGTGAACATGCGGCAGTTCGCGGTTTGGAGGCTGCCCGGTCGTCGCTGGAGCGTGACTGGGAGCCGGTTTTCAGTCCGACTGGGCTGGTGCGTCACGAAAGCCGGCTGAAGGCGCAGTTACGCATCGCAGCGTTGCCCGACGGGCTGGACCCGGATGAGTTGGCTTACCGCGATGTGGAACGCTGGCGGCAGGTGATCGACAATGCCAAACCGATCGTGGACTACTACCTGGCGCTGGTGACGCGCGAAGAAGATCTGACGACCGGATCTGGCAAGGCGAAGGCTATCGAGCGACTGGCGCCCTTGATCCTGGAAATCGCCAACCCGATTGAGCGCACGCACTACATCCAGGCGCTGGCGCGGGCAATCCAGATCGATGAGCGCCTGGTAGCCGATCAGATTCCGCGTGGCGGGCGGCTGGAAGAGCGCCGCGTGCAGGCGAGCGCAGAAGAGTCGGCGCGGCGCCGCAGTCCGACGGGCAGTGGTCGGAAGCGGGTCGAGGCGCCCCCTGTTTTTGGCCCGGAAGAGTATATTTTGGGTTGGCTGTTCCTGCGACCCGAGTTGTTGGGAGGGCTGGACGAGGAGATGATCGGCCAGCAAGCGCCGCCGCTGGGCCTGGATGATCTGAGCAGCGCGATGAACCAGGCGCTGCTGGCGGCCCTGCTGGCGCAAATGCCGGTCCCGCCGGACATGGCGCTCGAGGAGCGACTGATTGAGTTGGCCGAACCGCTCCATGCGCGGGCGCAGGCTGCCATTGCGGAGGTACGGTTGCGGCCACCGTTGACCGATGAAAAGCTGATCAAGGACCTGGGTGACTCGTTGCTGCGCACCCGAGAGCGCAATTTGAAGCGTCAGGTGCAGCAACTCGAATTCCTGATTCGCGACACCACCACGGCCGACGACCGGGAGGAGATACGGCGGCTGCGGGAGTTGATGATGACCTACACGGCGCAAAAGCGCTACATCCAGAAGTTGCTCAACATGCGCTCCATTGCTGGAGTATTGGCTCAGCGCAAACCGCTTGCCGAGAACTGAGCCCAAAGGGGAAGTAATGCCAACTAATGCCGAACGCCGGCGCAATACTACCCGCCCTCCTGCAGACGCACTCAAGGAAGAGCCTGCACCGGATGCGCTCGGCACGACCGCGCGCCGGGCAGCGCGGCCGGGTCGCCCCCCGCGGCGCGGGGCTAAGACCGACCCACCGGTCGAAAAACCGGCCATCATGCCCGTCGTCGAGCCGGACGATGCGCTCGATGGCGAGGACCTGATCGAGGTGCGCGTGACCCTGGGCCCGGATGGCCTGCCGACGATGCTACCTGACGGCTCAGAGGACGGCAAGGTGCCCGCGATACCGCGGGACATCAAACTCGAGCAGGAAGTCGAACGCGAGGTGCGCAAGCCGCTGGACGAGGTGCTCGACGATTGGGGAGATCCCACCGCGACCAGCGATCCGGTGCGGATGTACCTGCACGAGATCGGCCGGACAGCGCTGCTTTCGGCCGAGGAAGAAGTCACCCTGGCGAATGCGATCATCGCAGGCAAGCAGGCGTTGCGAAGCGCTCAAAGGCGATGACCTGGATGCGGAGACGCGCGAAGCGCTCACCCTGACGCGGCAGCGCGGTCGTAACGCGGAACAGCGCCTGGCGCAGGCCAACCTGCGGCTGGTGGTCAGCGTTGCCAAACGCTACGTCGGTCGCGGCATGTCGTTCCTGGATCTGATCCAGGAAGGCAACATCGGCCTGTTGCGCGCGGTGGACAAGTTCGATCCGACCCTGGGCTACAAGTTCAGCACCTATGCGACGTGGTGGATCCGCCAGGCCATCAGCCGGGCGATCGCCGACCAGGCGCGCACCATCCGCATCCCCGTGCACATGGTCGAGAGCATCAACCGGCAGATCCGGGTGCAGCGGCGGCTGATGCAAGAGTTGGGCCGCGAGCCGACGCCCGAGGAGGTCGCGCTGGAGATGGACTATCTCCCGGCCGAGGACCGAGAGCTGATCGAGGAGGCCCTGGCTGCGGGCGAGCCGCTGGAGCTAGGGCTGAACCGCCGGCTGGCGATCGCGGCGGCCAAGGTGCGCCGGATAATGCGCATCTCGCAGGAGCCGATGTCGCTGGAGACGCCGGTCGGCACCGAAGAGAACAGCTCACTGGGCGACTTCATCGAGGACGACAGCCTGCCGGGTCCGGCGGACCAGGCCAGCCGGCACCTCCTCAAGGAGCAGATGAACGAAATCCTGAACGGGCTGAGCGAGCGCGAGCGCAAGGTGCTGGAGATGCGCTTCGGTCTGAAGGACGGCACGGCGCGCACGCTGGAAGAGGTCGGACAGGAATTCGGCGTCACGCGCGAGCGCATCCGCCAGATCGAAGCAAAGGCATTGCGCAAGCTGCGCCACCCGATTCGCAGCCGGAAACTGCGCGACTACCTGGGCTAAGGAGCGCACCCCCCCGTCATTTTGACGGAGCAGCCCTTATCGGTATAATGGGGAAGTCACGATCCTCGATAGCTCAATTGGCAGAGCAAGCGGCTGTTAACCGCAAGGTTGGAGGTTCGAGTCCTCCTCGAGGAGCTAAGCCTCAATGCCCGATGTGGATCGGTTAGGTTGTTAAGGTGCGTGCCCCGTAACTCGACAACAAGAGGCTTGGAAACGGGCGCCCGGCCAGGCGCTCGTTTTGCATTTAACGGGCTGGAATGGTCTGGCGGAGCGGATCGTAGCGCTGTATTGCGGTGGGCAGTCGGCGCCGCCCTTGCGGACGCGGCTCGGGGCTCAACGTCAGGTGCAGGGTGTGATGGCGTCCGACTGTGGCGACATTAATGTCGCCATGATACCGTAGAGCGCGGTGAGCGTGGAGTCGTATTCGGAGGGCATCTTGGGGCAACATTATCTCGCTTTCGACCTGGAATACTCGACCAGGGTATCGTAAGTGATGATGCTGATTCCGCCAGAGCCCATTGCTGCACTCCGATTGCTTTCGGATAAATAATATAGTTGCTCCGTCGTCAAGTATTTTCTTCTTCCGACTACCAGTACTCCCTGTAAAAAACCACGAGAGTACGCTGGGCCAAAGAACCCCCCCAGACCTTGTAGCGTATGCAAAGGGATCCTGAAAGTGTCCAGCATAACTGCCCGTCTGCAATACGAATCATAGTTGTTCTTTACGAAATCGATGTAGCTCATGACAACTTTCTCACCCTCGTCAAGCTCGGGGCTTTTGGTAGTGCCCTCCAGGAATACGCTGTCCTTTGGGTTGAGAAAATCGATGAAGATGATGTAGTTCGGAATCTGTGAAGCCTGGGGCTGAAAAATGAACCTGGTGAAATCTGGTGCGAGGCCTTCACTCACTGGAAAGTCCAGCACATCTTCAATTATTGGGTCGCCTGCAAGATATTGAGGTACTCCGTTCAGAACCGTCTTGTGGTTATTGATTGACGCTTTGATCGTGCTGATATCCGCGGTCCCTATAGCCCTGATGAACTCAGCCCACGCGATCGCTTCCTCTCGCGCGGTGGGTGGCACAGTTGGTGTGCGCGGAGGTTCCGATTCTGGTTGCCCAGTCTCCTTCCACTGCCGGAATTCCTCGCGCAGGTCGGCCAGGTCCCGACTTGCCGGGGCCTGCCTGGAGGCAAGCTCCAACAACGCCTCGACCTTACCCTGCCGCTCAGCCTCTTCCAGGATGCGCTGCCAGAATTCGATCGGGGCGCCGGAAAGATCGATCTGCGCCAGACTCAGGCCGATATCTTGCGCGAAAAGCTCGGCGCGAGCGCGTTGGGGATAGCACTTGGCCAGGGCCACGCGCATCCGGCGAAAGAGGTCATGGCGGTCGGTCATGGGCGGAGATCCTTGGATTCAACGTCACGTGCGAGGCATGATGGCGTCCGACTGCGGCGACGTTAATGTCGCCATGATAGCACGGAGCGGGATGACCGCAAAGTCGTATTGTGGGATGTCGCGGCTTCGTTGCGCCTCTGAGAGCGGGATATCCATATCCGGGCCTTCTGCGTATACTTCGTAGAAACGCTTATGTGCGACCTCGTTTTGAGCCCCGCCAGGGGTCGGGGCAGCACAGGAGAGGTAGTATGGATCTACTCAACGGGCTGCGTCTGCTGCGGCAGGGTGAATGGGACCGGGCGCACAAGATCGCCCAGGAAGACGACACGACCCTTGGATCCTGGCTGCATGGTGTCGTGCACATGGCAGAGCCCGACGAGGGCAACTCGCGCTACTGGTACCGGCAGGCGGGCCGGCCGTTTCCGGGCATGAGAGCCCTGGCGGCCGAGATGGACGCGCTGGAGCAGGTGCTTGCCGCCGCGTAGTGGCGGTTGCGGGTGACCGGAGGCCGTGTCAATGGCGCAGGGTCGTCAGGACGCGCCGGCGGCCGTGCAGGCGCGGGCGGTGGAGTTGTATGGCGGCGGGCAGTCGGCGCCGGCCATCGCGCGAGAATTGAGGGTGGGCGAGAACGGGGTGTACGAGCTGCTGCACGAGCGCGGGCTGGTGCGGCCCAGGAGCGAGGCGATGCAGCTGGTCGGGAGGCGACGGCGATGGCGTTAGCAGAGAACGGAGCGCGGTTTACGGAGGACCAGGAACGGCGGGTGCTGCGCACGATCGAGCAGCTGCGGGCCTGCCAGGGCGACTACCAGAGCATTCACACGGAGCTCGAGCAAAAGCGGCTGGCCTGGTGGGAGGCCAACCGCGGGCAGCTGCGGCTGTCCGGCTCCCCCGAGCGCCAGGCCTACACGCTGTTCCTGCTTGAATACCTGGGGTTGGATGAGGGGGAGGTCCCGGTCGTGTATGAGGACGGTCGGCGGATCGTCTGGCGTTCGGTCAACTTCTGCTCGATGCTGGAAGGCTGCCGGCGGCTAGGGCTGGACACTCGGGTGGTGTGCCGGGCGGCGACGGAACGCTCGGTGGAAACGCTGATCCGGCGGCTGGACGACCGGTTGCGGTTCGGGCGGAACTACGAGACGGGCATGCGGCCGTTTGCGGCGTATTGCGAGGAAGAGATCTGGCTGGCCGAGTAAGGCGACGCGGCGGGACTGCGACTCTCACTGGTCAGGGTGATACGCCTGTTGGGCCCTGGCATGCGCGCTTCGCTCGCTCTGTCACTGCAACGATGAAGGCCGTCTTCTCTTCGGTGTAGCGGACGCGGTCACCTGCGAACTCCGCGGCAAGCCGGCGCTTGAGCGTGGCATACTGAGCAGCCGTTTCGGGGTGGGCGATCAAGTAGTCGCGGAAAAGCACCCGATCCCAATGCTCAGCGAATCCCATCTCCACCACGTGGATGTGATGCGTTCGCTCGCCCGCGTCATCGCGCTTGATGAACCAGGGGTAAAAAGGCGGGCCAGCATCACCGCGTGTCGGACGCCAAAAATAGTCGTAGCCCTGCGCTTCCAGAAGCGGAGCGATCTCCTCACGCACGAGTGCCAGATCATTGACACCGGCGAGAATGTCGATGATGGGCTTTGCCGCCAGTCTGGGGACGGCGGTGCTGCCGATGTGCTCAATGCGGATGATGGAACCTTCGGGGAAACAAGCAAGCAGGTGTTGTTTTTCCTGCTCAAAGCGAGCGGGCCACGCGGGGTCGTAGTCGACGATGTCGACAACCTCAGCTGTGACGCGGCGCACCTTGTCTTCAAGACTCTCCATCGTTTCCCCATGAGATCAGCCCGTCATTCATCCAGTCTACACCCTCACCCCCTCATTCGCCACTCGCGCCGCCTCCACATACCTGAGCGGCATCGGTTCAACTGCATTTAGCTTGGGCAAGCTCCACCCACCCGCGTCCTGCAGCCGGTCCAGCGGCGTCCCGTTCCGCGCGGCACGCGTCGCCCATGCGTGCCGCAGATCGTGCGCGCTTAACCCCTCGACGCCGATTGCATTCTCAAACCACCGCACGAGCGCGGTGATCGTCCGCTCGCTCATCCCGGCCCTGCACCTCGGGTAAGACGTGCCTCGTGGTATGGGTTTTGCGGCTGAAAGTCCAGCCTCCTCCGCGACATCACCGCTGATTCGGGAGTGGCCTTACGGTAGGCGGACATGGCTCCGGTATATGATTCCGACTCTGATGGCGCTCATCGAGCTGCGCCCCTCGATGGTACTTTGTCTTCGCGGTGTGAGGAGCGAACACGATGGATTTGAGAGCCCTATGGGAAGCGGTGGTGGCTGTTGGAATCACGCCCCTTGCCTCAATCGCCATGGCGCTGTTTGTCGTGGCTGGCATAGTTGTACTCTTCAGGAAGATCGATCGTCGGTAGAGTGACGGCGGCCCTTTTGAAGCGAAGCGCTGCGTGGTTGCGGCCCCACTCCGCGATGAGGCCGTAGTACGTCGCGACAACGAAGCGTACACGGATGGCCAGAGGATGTCTTGTCGACAACGCTTCACACGGCGTACACCCGCACCCCTCACGGCGCAGAAGGCGGCCTTGACCTGGCGCTTTCCCTAGCCAAGCGAATGTAGTGTGGTTGAAGTGACTGGGCGGCGGTCTTCAGTCAATGAAGCTGCCCTGACTTGTGCGCATTCCATATACAAAGCGGCAGATTTGTGCTAGGATGTCGATTGGACCGCAGGTTTCTCCCTTTTTGCGACGGAACGATTGTCCTGAAGAGAGGAGCAATTACCATGAGTCAATCGGATGTGACCTCACTCAGCCGGGAAAGTGTGCCCGAAGAGGCCTATCGGCAAGCCATGCAGTCCTCCGCGGCCGAACCGCCGGGCCAGCAGTATGGCGAGGCACTGCAGCAACTCAGGGCAGAGTACCTGGATGGCTTGTACGGCCTCATCGGACCGGCGAATCTTCAGCGTTATCTGCACCTCCACGAGCGACGCGTCCGCAACATGCTCAAACTGCGCGAAACGACACCGGCCACCCCTGATGGTGCGCGGATACTCGCAGAACGCAGGGCGCACAACATTGCGGAGTCGTACAAGCTATTCCAGCGTTCCGGGATCGACATCGACCAGTTGACCCGCCTTCGACAGCAACACACAGCGGCGCTCTGTGCCATTTTTCCGGACCGGCCTGGTGCAAGCGCCACGCAAGCGGAAGGGGCAATGCCCCTCGGGGGAGGCGGCGGGGCCATCGACCTGGAAGCGCCCTATCTTGAAAAGCAATGCACTGAGTATGCGTGGAGCAACAGAGGGCCAGATCATTATGGTCTTACCCGCTCCTGCGATAACGTCACAGGGAGAATGGAACACGACTCCTGGATGAGGGTCTACGATGCAAGCAACCACGATGAAGTCTATATGGAGAGCGTGCATCAAGTCGGGTCGCTGGCCTGCGTCCCCCACGGCTGTACCAGTCTATGGCTGACCGCAGTCTTCGCGAATGAGCGTTCGGAAAGCCGCGGTTCCTGGGACGAGGAATGTGGATGGTCGCGGCTCAGGTTTATGCAATGGCTTTCGGCCCGCCTCACCGTGAAGCGGGTCTGGCCCGCCGGCAGCAGTGAAATGCGTGAGACGACCGTCAGGGGAGCACTGGGCGGAACCGGAGCTCAGCAGTTCATATGGGACGACGCCTGGATACACATCGGCGAGGGGACCATCTGCAGTGTGGACGCCGACCTGTTCCAGGCTGGGGAGCAAGTCTGCAGCGATCCGCTTTTCTTCGCCGGCCCGTACGCTGAAGGGGACTACCTGGGCGTCTGGGCCGGCTTGAGATGCGGGCACTGCGCCTGGATCGACGACGTTTCGCTGACAGACGACCTTAGTTATCACCTCCGGCTCGATAAGATCGTGGTGATCTTCGCCTGATCCTGTGCGAGCCTCGCTATTCGCCTCATACGACTTGACAACTCCATCGGCAGGGCAAGCGGCTTTTTGCCCGCAAGGTCGGAGGCTCCAGTCCTCCTCGAGGAGCCTGGACATTGACCGGCGACCCGTAAGGGTTGCCGGTTTTGCTTTAATCTATAGCCTCAGCTTCGGCGCGGCCGTTGGCTCTGGCATCTTCGTTACGAGATCGTCGGCCTCCGTTGCGGAAGTTGGCATTTCTGCCGCAACCGTGGGCATTGGTGCAGGCTTGGTTGGTGACTGGGCCAATAGCGCGCCTGCCGCGAGTATCACGATCGCCAGCCCGATTCCAGCGGGATGACCTGCCGCCTGCCGTGCTTTTTCAGATAGTCCAGCACGGGAGCCTTCAGAGTGGTTTTCGACGTCGTATTGCGTACGGTTGTTCGCTCCGCGTTCTCGATTTTTTCTCTTTCCGATATTTCGACTATAATGCCGGAACACCTGTTCAGGTCAGGCATATGACATCTCAACGTCATCGCAAATTGGATGCGGTTGTCGCCCGGTTGCAACTGGCGTATGGACCGCGTGCTATCCGTCGGGCCGACCCCGACGAGAAGACGCCGCCCATCGCGCGTATTGCGACTTCATTCGCTGAGCTAGACGCGGCCCTCGACGGCGGGCTGCCCCAGGGGCGCATCACGGAAATTTCCGGTCCTGCAACTTCCGGCAAGCTAACCGTGGCCGCCAAAGCCATTGCGATGGCGCACCACCTGGATGCGGATGTCCTGGCCGCCTGGATCGATCCCGGTTACTCATGTGATCCCGACTATATGCACCGTTGCGGCGTTGATTTGGACCGGCTGCTGGTCGTGCATCCGGTCAATCCGGAGGACGCACTCTCCATCATGTTGCACCTGGTCGAGAGCAACGCGCTGGCCCTGCTTGTCGTTGACTGGGAGCCATCCCTGTGGGATGCGGAAGCTGCGTTCGTCGAGCAGGCGGCCGCGTTGGCCCGGCTCTCTTCCATGCTGCCGCGCACCGCCACCGCCCTTGTCTTTCTATCTGAGCTACGTGGACAATCGCGCGCTTTGGGACACGCAGCCGCCGTGCGTATCATCCTCCGTCGCGAGCGATGGATCACCCGCGACGACGGTGACGTGCGGGGGTATATCGGGCAGGCGGAGATCGCGAAGAATCGCTTTGGGAATTCGGGCGTGCGGGCCACGGTGCGCATCACGTTCAACGGCACGGTGCGGGGTGATGGCCTATGACCGCCGGCTGGGAACCGCCCCCACGGGATCGACGTATCGCCTACCTCGTCGCACCCGAGTTTGGCGCCCAGGTATTGCAGCGATGGCGACGCAAGCGTCGGCAGCATGGCCGTGTCGACCCCGCCTTATGTGAGGGCCCGTGGGCGCTGTTGGATGACCAGGGCCGCGTGCTGACTCTCAACGCGCTGGCGGCGCGTAGCGGCATCATGCCGGGACAGACTGAGTCGCAGGCGATGGCGCGGTGTCCCGTTGCCACACTGCGCCCTGCCAGCCGTTATCCCCTTTTTGAGGTGCAAACCGAGTTCATCGCGGCCGTGGCGCATTATGCCGGCCGCTGGCAGCCTGCGGGCCTGGGCTGCGCCTACCTGGACACTGAGGGCCTGGGAATTGGGAGCGATCCCCTGATGACCTGGTGCCAGGCGCTTGCGGTTGATATCCGCAGCCTCGGCCTGACGCCCAGTCTTGGCTTGACCAGCTCTAAATTCGGCGCCTTTGCCGCGGGCCAGGCCGCAGGGCGCAACAGCATGCTGGTGATGAGTTCGACCGTAGAACGATCATTCGTGGCCGCCCAGCCGGTCACGTTGTTGCCGCTGGATGCCGCGACGTTGCTGCACCTCCGGCATCTCGGCATCCGATCGCTGGGTGAGTACGCGCGCCTGCCCGCCGCGGGAGTGCTCGCCCGTTTCGGTGAGGCGGGCCGGACCGCACAACGTTGGGCGCAAGGCCACGATGAGCGCCCTGTCACCCTACCTGATGAGCTGCCGCAAGTTACCTCCCGCATCGAGTTCGAGACGCCGGTGACCGATCGAGACATCCTGTTGGGCGCCTTGTTGCAGCGCACATCAACGCTGCTGGCCCCGTTGCACGCAAACCTGCAGGCCGTCGGGCGGCTGACCCTGGTCGTCCTGGCCGCGGATCGGCGTGTCCTGCCCGCAAATCACACTTTCTCACTGCCCACCGCCGCCATGGCAACCATCCGGCTGGCGTTGGCTGCGGCCTGGACCTATCCGCGGCGATCCTTGGATCGCAGAATAGTGAAGGTGCGAGCGAGGTCACGCTCATCTGGGCGACATCAGTGATGCGGCGATACCCGTATCGCTGCAGTTGTCTTTATTCGACGGCGGGCCAACCTCGCGCTGCGGCGTTGACGGCCCTCCTCGATCGGTTCGCCACGCGTCGGGCCACACGCATTCCAGATGGCTGCCCTGACGGAACCCGGCCATCCACTTCCCGAACGGCGGGCCAACTGGAAGGAGTTCAGTTAGAGGTCATGACGCGACTTCGGCCGCAGGAGCGCCGGTGCAGGTGGTGGCGCGGAACGACGGTGCACCGGCGCGCTTCCAGCTGTGGGGTGACTGGCATGAAGGTCGCGTTCATTGCCAATCGCTGGCGCGTGCACACGGCCTGGTGGCTGTCGGAAGCGGTCACGCAACGCGACGATCCAAGGACTGCGGCATCGCGCGAGTATTTCAAGCTCGCTTCCACCGATGGGCTGCTTTGCACCTCTATCGCGATCTGCAGGACAGCGCCTGGTATTGTGCGCGGGTGTACGACTGAAATAGCGCCTGGTCATGTACTGTGAACTGCATTGCCACTCGTATTACTCTCTTCTCGATGCCGCATCCGCACCCGAGGCGTTGGTCGAGGCCGCGGCCGCGGAAGGCGTGGCTGCGCTGGCCCTCACCGACCATGACGGTCTCTATGGGGCCGTGGCGTTCTGGCGCGCGGCGCAGGCGCGGGGCGTGCGGCCCATCATCGGTGCGGAGCTCACCCTGGCCCACGGCTCGCACCTGACTTTACTGGCAGAAACGCAGGCGGGTTACGCCAACCTTAGCCGGCTCATCAGCATCGGGCAACTGGCGGGGAGTAAGGGCAACCCCCGCCTGGCGATCGAGGACGTGGCCCGGCACGCGGGCGGGCTGCTGTGCCTGACGGGATGCCCGCAAGGCGCAGTGGCCGCGGCCGTGCTGGCCGATGACACACCGCGGGCGCGACGGGCCGCGGGCAGGCTCGCTGATATCTTCGGCCGCGATCGAACGTGGGTCGAGGTGCAGCGCCACTGGCTGCCGGACGATGCACGGTTGAATGCGGGGCTGGTTGCGGTCGCGCAGGGGACCGGCCTGCCCGTGGTGGCGACGAACGACGTTCATTACGCGGCGCCGGAGGGCCATCGACTGCGCGAAGTGCTGACTGCCACCCGTCTCAACTGTTCCCTGGGCGAGCTGGTTGCGCGGCTGCCGCCGGGCCTTGTGGCCGCGCAAGCCTCAACCGAGTTTTATCTCAAGAGCGAGGCCGAGATGGCCGCCCTCTTTGCCGACCTGCCCCACGCCATCACGGAGACGCAGGCGATTGCCGAGCGCTGCAGCGTCGACCTTGATTTTTCACAGCGGCGCACACCCGCCTTTCCCCCTCAAACCGCGGACTTCACCGCCGGGCTCCCCGCCGGCGAAACGCCGTTCAGCTATTTGTACCGGCTCAGCCATGCCGGGTTGACCGAGCGATCCGAAGGATCGCAGTATCGCCCGGTCACCCCGGCCGCCCTGCGCCAACTCAGCCACGAATTGACGGTGATCGAGAACGCGGGACTGGCTGATTACTTTCTGATCGTATGGGATATCGTCCGGTTTGCGCGCTCGCAAAACATCCGGTGCCAGGGCCGCGGCAGCGCCGCCAATTCGGTGGTGGCATACGTCCTGGGCATCACGCCGGTCGATCCCCTGCAGTACGATCTCCTCTTTGAACGATTCCTGAGCGACCGGCACGACACCACTCCTGACATCGATCTGGATTTCGCGTCCGACCGGCGGGACGAGGTGGTGGCGTATATTTACGAGCGCTACGGCGTCGAGCATGCGGCCATGGTGTGCAATGTCAACACCTATCAATGGCGCAGCGCGGTGCGCGATGCGGCGCGCGCATTGGGGTACCAGCCGGAGGATGTAGACCGGATTGCTGAGTGGGCGCGCGAGAACCGGCCGAAGGACGCACAGGTGAAGGAAGAAGGAAAAAGGAAAAAGGAAAATCTTCCCTCTTCCCTCTTCCCTCTTCCTTTTCGTTCGGCGCTAGTGCTGGAGTTGGCGGCGCAATTGATCGACACGCCGCGGCACCTCTCCGTGCACGTCGGCGGGATGTTGATCACTGCGCAGCCGCTGGTGGAGATCGTGCCGCTGGAACGGGCCACCAAAGAAGGGATCGTCGTCGCGCAATGGAACAAAGACAGCGTCGAGGACGCGGGACTCATCAAAATCGATCTGCTTTGCCTGCGGACATTGGATGCCATCAGCGAAGCTTGCGCGTTGATTGCGCAGCGCAGCGGGTCTGCGCCGGATTTGGCCGCACTGCCGTTGGACGATCCCGCGGTCTATCGCCTCCTGGCCGCGGGCGACACCATCGGCGCGTTTCAGGTCGAAAGTCGCGCCCAGGCCCAGATGCTGCCGCGACTGAAACCAGCACGCTTCGAAGACCTGATCATCCAGGTGAGCATTGTCCGGCCCGGGCCCATTCAAGGCGGCATGGTGCATCCATACCTGCGCCGGCGGCAGGGGCTGGAGCCTGTGACTTACCTCCATCCCAGCCTGGAGCCGGTTTTGCGCGAGACCCTGGGCGTGATCCTTTTTCAGGAACAGGTCTTGCGCGTGGCAATGGTGCTGGCCAGGTTCACGCCCGGCGAGGCGGATCTGCTGCGCCGCGCGATGAGCCGGAGCCGGTCCGCGCAAGCGATGGCCGAATTGCAGGAACGGTTTTTGGCCGGCGCGGTGGCGAACGGTGTTGCACCGGCGGTCGCCCAGGAAGTCTTCCGCCAGCTTCAGGGTTTCGCCACCTACGGGTTCTGCAAGTCGCACGCAGCGAGTTTTGCGCTCATCGCCTATCAGACGCTGTGGCTCAAGGCACATCACCCGCTCGAATACACCTGTGCGCTGCTGAATCACCAGCCCATGGGCTTTTACGCGCCTGAAGTGGTTATGGGCGACGCGCAGCGGCACGGCATCAAGATCATGCGGCCGAACGTCAATCTGAGCCTGGATGCCTGCACCATCGAGGCAGGTTCGCTGCGATTGGGATTGCGCTATCTGCATGGGCTTGGGGAAGCGGGGTGCGGTCGCGTGCTGGCCGCGCGATCCCTGGATCGCCGCGGCGACCACGGGTCGTGCGACCACGAGTCGTGCGACCACGAGTCGTGCGACCAACCGTTTACCTCGTTGACCGACTTCTGCCGGCGCACGCGGCTGCCGCGCACACTGATCGGCGACCTGATCCGGGCCGGTGCATTGGACGGGCTCAGCACCCAAAAGGGAGACGGCACGCCCACCAAACGGAACGTGAATGCCTGCGAAGTGGGCAGTGAAGCAGTGGGCAGCGGCCAGGAGCCGCAGCCGGCCCGCCGGCAGATGCTGTGGCTGCTGGGCGATGTGCAGTACGACGAAGAGCAACTTGTCGAAGTTCCCCCCCTCGAAGCGGACCTGCCACCCCTGAGCGAAGCGGAGGCGCTGGCCTGGGACTACGAACTCATGGGCGTGTCGCCGCGATCCGGCACAGGATCGCTGGATCACCCCATGCGGCTCATGCGGGCGACTCTTGAGTCGCTGCGGGGCCGGGGCGTGCTCACTGCCGCGGAACTGGCGCGGCGGCCGGCCGGGCAATTGGTCGTCGTCGCAGGGCTGGTCATCGTGCGGCAGGCGCCGCCGACCGCGAAGGGACACTTGTTCATCACGCTGGAAGACGAGTCCGGCCTGGCGAACCTCATCATCCGGCCCGACCTGTATGAGCGAAAGCGCGCCGTCCTGCACCGAGCGTCCGCGCTCATTGTTCGGGGCGTGACGCAGCGGGATGGGGGGGCGAGCAGCCTGCTGGTGCGGGACGTTGCGGCGCTGGAGAGCGGGAGCGGCTTCGTATGACACGTCGACCGGGCGCCTCGCCCACAGGGCGTGCAGCTTACGTCTGGTCAATGTCACCCGCGAAGACGCGCTGGAACGGCCCGATGAACCTCTTTGCCGTCGACCAATCCAGGATTGCAAAGATCACCTGGCTACCTGAAGGTTTCCATTGCTTGCACTCTCCGTGTATCCTGATTATCCCTATGGCACCGTGCCGGTCTGTGCGCGAACTCTACCTGACCACGATGAAGAAGCAGTTGAAATAGGCCGTGTCAGGCTTGAGCTCCCAGGTCCCCAGGAAGGGGGTCACGCTGCGGTCGTCCACGCGCGCCACCACCTGGCTGCTGCCTGGCTTCAGGCGGATCGTCCTCTTCGGGCGGCCCTCCTCCTGACAAGAGCTTGGGCCGACGCTATAGTGCTTGCAGCTCGAGCAAGCTTCGATCGTGATCGATGTGGAGCTGGGCGAGCCGACAAGCACCGTGAGCACGTGCGGTGTGTCGTTGACGATCGTCACCTCGGTCTCCCCGCCCGCCGACACCCCGCCCATGTCACCCGGTTGTGGCAGCGCACCGTGCGTCCCTTTGGCAACCGCGGCGATTTGTTCGTCGATGGTGAGCGTCGCCTTGGGGACGACCGGTTTGCTCGTGGCGGCTGGGGTGGGAGGCTTGGGGATATTCTGCGCCTCTGCAATGCCGCTCACCGGCACATCCAACTTGACCAGCGAAGCCGCAACCCAGCCCTTCTTCCCGTCGGCCAGGGTCACCGCCAGCCAGTCGCCGGTCTTGGTCCGGCCGGTGACCCCCACCTGATCTCCCTTACGCAGTACGCCGATCTTCGGGTAGTTGGTGCCTGGCCCAGTCCGCACGTTGAGCACATCAGTGGTGACGACAGCACGCGGCGAACTGGCGGTGACGGTGGTGGCGCGCGTGGCCGAAGGGCCGGGCGTTGAGGTAGCCGTGTCTGTCGCCTGCGAAAGCACCGTCTGTGCCCGAGAACCTGCAGTCCAGTCCGGCTGGACGCCGGTGATCCCGCTCAGCAGCTGCTGCGCCCCGGAGCCGTCGGCATTCATCACCCAGAGACCCTGGCTGGAACCCTCTGAGTTCTCGGTGAAGGCATCGTAGACGATCATCTTCCCGTCGGGTGACCACGCGGGATTCGCTTCGCTACCGGGTTGAGCGAGCGCGTGCAGGCCGCTCCCGTCCGCGTCGAAGATGTACAGATCCTCCGGCAGTTCTTCGCCCCCTTGTGTACCGCAGCACCAGTCGCCAGCCAGGATCTTCTTGCCGTCGGGCGACCAGGCGAACGCCTGGAACCGCCACGGCGGCTCAAGGAGCGTCCGCGACTCGCCGCTCTCCACATCGAAGAGACAGACCTCGGAGGACGAGAAGGCCGTGCAGTCGAAGACGATCTGGGTCCCGTCCGGCGACCAGGCATAGGCACCAGAAAAACTGTTCTTCCAATTAGGGCTGGAGAGTGCCAGCACGCGCACACCCGAGCCGTCGGGACGCATCACGGCAAGCTTCCCCGCGGCGAAGAAGGAGATGTTCCCGTCGGGTAGCCACGCCGGTCGCGAGGGCCACAAGGAACCATCGCTAGTCTCGGGGGTCAGGAAGGCACCGCCACTGCCGTCGCTCTTGACGACGGCGAGCTGCCATTTGTCGGTGATGTAGGCGATCTGCGTGCCATCGGGCGACCAGACCGGATAGGATTGATTGACGAAGCCAGCCCCCGCCAGCCGGCGCGTCCCCTGGGCATCGAGCAGGTAGATGTCGGCGTACTTGCCCCCCTTGTGCGGCGAAGCGAAGACGATGGAGCCGTCGATCGCAACGGCCGGCTTCCCAGCCCCCGAGTCGCTGCAGCCCGAAATTGCGGCAACGACGAGGATCACCAACGGAATCATCTTGATTGGATTCATTTCAAGCTCCCTTCTTTGCCTTGCAACTCGTCCGGATTGTCGCACATTCTCGGTCATACCCAGTGGCGCCGCGAGCGCTACAGTCACGGCTTGACCAGCTGGCCGCCAAGCGCCTCGCGACCAGAGTGGCCAGGCTGAGGAGCCGTGGCCGCGCGATCCTCATGACAGCGTGCCGCGCAACGATGCGTCTCACTATCTACGTAGAAGGCTCACGGCGACGATGGCGATCACGCACACCAACGCGAACCCCAGGTAGGTAAGTATCGGTCTCTTCGAGCGATCCCACGGCGAATACACGCCGAGGAACGAGCCAAGCAAGCCCACGTAGGTCGCGGCCCACAGGAGGATCAGATCGTACTCAAGCGATGCGCCCGAAGCGGCGCCCCCTTCGAAGTAGAACATCGCGTTCAGCGCGGGGGGCTCACGGCAACGGCGAGTGCCAGGAGATGCAACACCCACACCAGACGAGCACGCAGGGGCGGCCGGTCGGGGGCCAGTGACTTCCCCCGTCGCAGCAGGCTGGATAGGGCGAGGAAGACGATCGTCAAACCCGCGACGCACAGCCCGCTGATGAGCGTCGCCAACCCTGTGAAGAACGGAAGGGAACCACCTCCAGGGTGAGTGAAGAAGCCCGGGATGATAAGGACGTTGTTGCCGGAATCGCGCTGGAGCTCGTAGAGGTCCCACCCGCTCCACGTGCGGCCGGCTTCGGACCCCAGCCAGGGCATGAACGAGGCCGCGATCATCAGTCCGCTGGCCAGGAGAGCGATCGCGCCCGCGATCAGCACGCACCTCCTCCAGTTCGGCTTTGTCGCCGCTGGGATGGTGACCGCCGTGGCCTCGTAGGTGCCGCCTGTGCGAGACCTTGACGGCCAGGGTGTCGGGGAAGATCGGGGACTCCTGAATCTGCTCCTGAGCGCCCGCCGGTGCCGCGCTGCTCCTCTCGTCGGTCCCGTTGATCAACAGCTTGCCTTTGGGTCTCGCAACTAAATAGACCAGAATCCCAAAGACGCCGAACAGAAGTACGATCACGAACCAGCACCCTGCCCTGGCTCCCCGCTTTTTGGCCTCCTTGATGACCCAGACGAGGAGAGCGATGTTAATCGCCAGTGCAACGATTCCAACCGCAATGCCACAGAGGGCCACAGCGACATCGGTGTCTTCGCTCTGCGCAAAAACAGTCGTGGGCAGCAGAAGGGATAGCATAGCCGCCATCCCTAGCGTAAGTTTTGTGCAATCAGAGCCGGAGTCATGGAAATCGGCTCGAAATGACAACTTTGGAAGAGCGGCAGGCTGAGCTGGACGACCCAGCTGCCGACCTGAATGATGCGACCGGCATAGAGACTATCATCCGAGAACCTTAACAAGCAACCGTTGGGTAGCCACTGGACACTGGCAGGCGTGTGAGCAGCAACCTGGACCAGCGTTTTGATGCTCGCTGTGACCGGTACGAGCCACTGGTTAGGCACTTGTCCGCAGTCATGGCACAACCAATGGGCGGCCCAGCGCAGGAAGTTGGCCGCAAAGGCGGCGAACTGTTCTTGCAGCCAGAGCGCCGGTAGGGAACGCACCTTGAGATGGTGCATCTGGAACACGCCCTTACCTTCCTTGATGCCCGCCTCGACCGTCTGGCGACCATTGTAGAAGGCAAACCAGCCACCCAGATCTTTGGTGACAGCGTCCGACCCGAAGTGTAGGAGCGCGCCGTACCGCTCGGTCTTGCCTGTATAGAAGTGCTCAAGGGCAACATCGACCGGGTAGGGGTTGCCCTTGAAGAGCACGCCAGACCAGGCGATCATCTCGGCATTGGCACCTACGCGCACCCAGGGCGTCGTATCCTCGATCCTATGCAGCAAACTGGCCTTGACCTTCTGACTGTAGGGTCGGGTGTAGACCTCGTAGCCCAGTTCGATCAAGCGGGCGACGTTTTCCCAGGTGCCGAACCCGGCATCCAATCGAAAGACGGCATGGATGGGGGCCGGATTGGCAGCATTCTCCCGGTTGAAGTCGTCAAGCCGCTGGCCTAAGGTCCGCTCCATAGCCCGTAAGGCCGCGAACCGCACCTGCTCACGCGCGACGCTACGCTGAGCCTGCAGAAAGCGCTGCTGCTGGCGCTGCAAGCGGCGTTCGCAGGCGGCGAGATGCGCCCGAGCCTGTGCCAGACGGCAATGCGGTCGCCCCTTGCGCTGCGCGGCCTGCTCGCTGGCGGCCATCAGGCCAGTCAAGGCGGCATTCGCCTGACCTACCTGCTCGCTGCGAGCCTGCATCAACGCCTGTGCTGCGCTGAACGCCTGGCAGCGTTGCTGAAGGCGCTGCTCAACCAGCGCCCGCTCTTGGCTCACGGCGTGCAGGCGCTGGCCCAGTAATTCGGTACGCCGTCGGGGACGCACCCCGGTCTGGCCTTCTGCAGCCAGCACCATCTCTTCGGCTACTTGACAGGAAAGCACGTTGCCTGGATGCGGCTTGACTGAGAGCCACAGTCGACCATAGGTCGGGCTCTTTAGGCTGACGACAGCCGCTTGGTAGCCGAGGCGTACCGCATCGTCCATGTGGCCAAAGGCAGCCCCGGGGTAGCTCGTGCTGGTATTGGAGACGGGTCGGCCGGTAAGATCGCCGTCGTAAATGAGCCGGCCCTCCTGGAGCAGCGCCTGCGCCACCTGATCGTCAATGAAGGGATGGCT
Organism: uncultured Chloroflexia bacterium; assembly: GCA_963774265.1. Taxonomy (GTDB): domain Bacteria; phylum Chloroflexota; class Anaerolineae; order CG2-30-64-16; family CG2-30-64-16; genus JALOOB01. The sequence continues at coordinate 539,315 of CAVZDU010000005.1, forward strand.
GATTTGGCTTAAGGCAGCGGCGATCCGTTCCGCTTCCGGTTGAGTGAGCGCCTGTAAGGTCCGCCCAACGCCACTGTAGTCGGCCCAGCCGTCCTGCTGCCAGGCAGTCGCCACAACCAGGTCTTGGTCCAACGGCCGCGCATCGCGACTGATGTCCTCGAGATGCGGCAGGCCAGCCAGAATCGCCACCAGGAACTCGACCACCTTGGTTTGTGGCTGATGCGTGCGGGTCTTCTGATGCAGAGATGCCGCCATCAGGACCTGAATGAGCCCGAGATGCTGGGCGTACTGGCCCAGAAGTACCAAGAGCGCATGCTCCGTATGGCTCGGTTGAGTGGCGACTTCACGCATGGCGGATTCCTCCTTAACTGAGCGGAGATTCGCCCCGAGCATAACGGTTGCCTGTCGATTATAAAAGTTCGAATTTCGGGCCGTTTTCTATGATTCGACCGCTGATTGCACAAAACCTGCGCTAGTACACTGGCAACTGTATTAACTGGGCGTTTCATCGGTCTCCCCTTTGCTGCTGATACTGTTTGCGAAATATGTGTACTGTCAGGCATCGTGTTGCACAGTAACACGGTCAAGATGGGCTGCCGGTCCCCTATCCTCCAGGAACAGGTTGCCGGTGTCGATGGCTGTCCGTCGTCTGGGCCGAGCACTCATCCCAGTGGCAAGAGCTACTTGCCCAGCTCTTGTAAGGTACGATCCATCAGAGTACACGTAATTCTCCATACAGCGATTCTGCTACTTGTTGTTGCGTCCCTCCGATATGATGCTCGTACTGCCGTCTTCTACCACGATGTTATGGTCCAAGTCTCGGGACGAGAGCGACGAGGATCCAGCAGGCGTGGTAACCTGCCAAGTCTCGGAATCAGTGCCAATGGCATAGTCATTTCGCGCCGAAACCCACCACTGGTAGGTGGTATTGGCACTCAACCAAACTGTGGACCCTGTGTCATTCACCCAGTCATAATCGTACCCCTGTTGGCCAACCCCCCGCCAATGCGTCAGATACTCTACTGCGCCAGACACAGACGACCATTGCAGAGTTACTGTCGTGGTTGACGCTGTACTTCCGTTGGCAGGGGCAACCAGGGTAGGGGCGGGCAGGATAGTTCCTCCTGAGCCCGTAGTGAAAGACCACACTTCCGAATATGGTCCTTGGATGTCACCGCACACTAGCCAGGCTCGCCAGTAGTAAGTCGTGGCGGGGTCAAGGTTTTGCGAGAAGCGGTGTTCTCTCACTCCGGGGTGAGGCGTTGAGGACCACAAGTCACCAGCAACGTGCGTGAAACCAGAGTCCTCGGCTACCTGCAAACGCAATGTGGTTGCGCTCGGGTTGTTGCCATTATCCCACCTATATAGGGGTGCAATAGTGTTCAGACTGCTTCCATTGGTAGGGCTAAGAAGTGTGGGAATTGTTGAGCAGCCCCCGGGCGGCTGCACGATCACCGATGCCACGTTACTCCACCCGCTCGCACCCCAGGTGTTGCTCGCCTGCACTCGATAGTAGTAGGTGCCAGCCGCCCTGCCGGTGGCGGTCCAGGAAGTGCTGGAGCCCGAATAGCGCGCCTCCGGGCTCGGGAATGCAGCATTGTCGTCCTCTTGAAGGAGATAGCCGGTGGCGTTGGCTGACGCGCTCCACGATACGGTGTAGTTGCCATCCCCGTCCGAGTTCTCGATGGCGTTCAGCACCGGCGCTGCCGGAAAGGGTGGGAAGCCTTTCAGCGCTAGCGGCAGGTATACCGTGCTAAGAGGCGGATCAACTCGTTCAACTATTCCTCGCTGCCCACCGTCAGGGGGCACGTCATTCCAATAGTCTCCAAAGCTACCGCTACCTACGTCTGTCTGCCAATTCATTACAGCGGCATCCTCGCAACCCGGGTATTCCGTACAGAAGCAGCAATTGTTTGGCTCCTCTTGCTCCCAGTTCGTGTAAGTGACCGGTGCCCCACTTGACCAGACCCAATTGCCCTCGTCTGCGATGTCATTAAAGCCTATATAGAAATGCTCGAGCCTGCCGAAGGTATCCTTGACCCAAAGCTCCTCTTCTGAGTTGTCAAGGGTCACAAGATGACCACCCCAAGCTACCGCCTGAGTCTCTGCATCAAACCAACTCATTGGATCTGTAGGCCGGTAATGGTGACCATTGGCAGGATTGAAAAACCAAGACCCTCCTTGAGCCAATGCGACTCCTGACTTAGCCGAACCCAACGCCAACAGAGCGACAACGATCATTGTCATAGTCAATGAGAGCGCAGTGAGTTTTGAGTTGAATTTTATGTTCATTGTACCCTCCCAATTGTGCAATGTAAGTCAAACAGCGAACTTGCTCATGTTTGTCTTCGCACAACTTGTCAGTAGACGGACAGATGTCGAACTCATTCCGCAGCAAACGGCGGTCGCCGCTGAATTTGACCCAACGACCGTCCGGCACGATGACTGGGCGAGCACCCAGTCGACCACCGGCAGTGACGCCACCGGCACGTCCAGCTTGACCAGCGAAGCCGCCACCCAGCCCTTCTTCCCGTCGGCCAGGGTCACCGCCAGCCAGTCGCCGGCCTCGGTCCGGCCGGTGACCACCATCTGAACTCCCTTACGCACTACGCGAGTCTTCGGGTAGTTCGTGCCAGGCCCAGTCCGCACATTGAGCGTATCGGTGGTGACGACAGCACGCGGCAAACTGGCGGTGAGGGTGGCGGCGGGCGTGGCCGAAGGGCGGAGCGTTGGGGTGGCAGTGTCTGTCGACAGCAAAAGCTCCGTCGCTGCCCGAGAGCCTTCGGCTACCGGCATAGCCGTTGCCTGCTGGCTGACAGCCTCCGAGGTGGTCGCCGTGACGAGCCCTCGATTCCGAGAGAACGCGGGCAGCTTCAGACCCATAGCCGGCAGCAGCAAGACTGCACCCGCTGCCACGATCACCAGCACCAGCATTAGGGCCGCAAGGCGGGCGCCCTGGCCCACTTCACGTCGCGGAGCTGGGCGTGCCGGGATCGCCGGCAGGTGCATGGGCATCGACCAACGCTCGATCTCAGCGCCGAGCGATGCCGGCAGGGTCGTGCTGAACCAGGTCTCGGTCTTCGACTCGGTGCTGGTCTTGCCCTTCTTGTCTTTCTTGTCCTGCTTGAGCTCGTCCCAGTGCACCGTGGTGACAAGGTTGTAGTCACTCCGGCCGCACTCGCATCGCGACAGGTCGAGCTGGATCCGGGCGGGATCGGTGACGCGGATCGGCACGGCCTGGAGTGGCAGGGCCGATTCGCTGGCCAGCGCTTCGACGAGCGGCGGCGCGCCCTCGATCGGGATTGTCGTCGTCTTTGGTGTGCCGTACCAAGTCTCGCACGATTCGCAGAACGGGCTCTTGTAGGACCCGGCGGCGGTCATCGTGGCACCCAACAGGACAAGCAGCCCGTCGATCACCATTAGCCCATAGTTGAACGGCGGATCGACCGTCTCCAGAATCCGCGAGCTCTCGTGGAGCGGCGCGTTCATCAGCACAGCGGTTCCCATGAACGCCGTGTAGGTCAGACCCCCGGTCAGCAACCCAAGCAGGCCCGCGACCCAGGGCTTCCGACACTTGCCCACCCTCGCCCCCGATGCCACTGCGCTTCCGGCGACCGCGCCGATTAGGAGCGGATAGCCGATGCCGACCATCAACGCGGGGAAAATGAGCACGAACACGGCCACTCCGTTGCCGACCAGCCCCACATCTGACAGCCAGGCGGCGACCGCCGCGCTGAGATGGGTGGTCTGGATGCCGATCCAACGCGTGACCGCGCCCCCGAAGTAGCCACCCCCGCCAGCGATCAGCGCGGCCGGGACGCCGACGCCAACCATCAACGCCAGGGCTCTAAACGGGAGTCGTCCGCTGAATTGGTAGGGATGGCGCCACGAGGCAGCCTTGACATCCGGAACGTACGGCATTGCCACTTCAGCCACCTCTTCTCTACCAGCGGGTGAATCGTCCAGCCACCCGGAGAACGATAATCCGCCCAGGCTGCGAGCATCGCTGGGCGCGCTGACATCGACGACCTCCCATTCGTCCAGCGGGTTGCCGTCGTGGCGCGTGCAGTCCGGCGCCTCCATCGTGGAGTAAGTTCCGGGGTCTGGGCCGGTCAGTTTGCATGAGTTGGGCAGCCTAACGTCTAAGCTCCGACTCGGCAATACATGAATGTTTTCCCGTTGACCGGTGGTTGGGGGGACAAAAAAGGCTTCCAACCCCCCAAGACGAAGGTGTCCTGGAATGGAAGGGAAGCCATGAGGTGACGATGCGACTTTGTGAGGCGGCCCATCCTTGAACAGAGGCACGCGTCGTTGTTGCTTCACAATAGCACGACGCGTATGGGGTGTCAAGCTTTTCCCAAATCAACAAATCGGAATTCCACTCTTGACAAAGTCAGAATAATGGTATAGAATACTCTGTAGTACAGAGTACTCTAAAGGAGTGATCCAATGAACATCTCCCCTGACGAAGCCGAAGAAGCGCTGGCGGCCATCCAAAGGATGACGCAGAAGACCCGCCACTCGATTGCCAGCAGCGGCGCCTACATTTTCCTGATCGTCACGGGCATCATCTGGCTGGTCGGATTTCTGTCCACCCAGTTCCTGACCGGTGAAATCGTCGCCTATATCTGGATCGGGATGAGCCTCCTTGGCAGCGCTCTGTCCATCCTGCTCGGCACCCGGATGGGCACGCGCGTCCGCGGGCCATCAGCCGCCGCCTCCGCAAAGCGAGCCGGCATCTTCTGGCTGCTGCTGGTCTTCTACGGCATTGCCGCCATCGCCATCGCCCGGCCCACGGACGGGAAGCAGGTGACCATGTTCATCATCCTGTTCATCATGATCGGCCAGCTGGCCATGGGCCTGCTGCTCTCTTTCTCCTCCATCTGGTGGGCGCTGCCGATCACCGCCCTGGCGCTGGTCGGCTACTTCCTGCTGCCCGGTATCTTCTATCTGTGGATGGCCATCCTGGTCGGCGGCGGGATGATCGCCCTCGGCCTGTACATCCGCTCGAGGTGGTAAGCCATGGCCGAGTTGAATGAAACCATCCACCAGCCGGTGCGCCTGCGCATCATGGCCGCCCTGGTGACCCTGGAGGCGGGCAACGAGGTGGACTTCACCTACCTGCGCGACCTGCTCGAGGTCACCGACGGCAACCTGGGCGCCCACCTGCGCAAACTGGAAGAGGCCGGCTACATCGCCGTCAACAAGACCTTCGTCGAACGCAAGCCGCGCACCTTCGTCGCCGCCACCGCCGCGGGACGCAAGGTCTTCCAGGAGCACGTGGCAGCACTGGAATCGATCTTGAAAAGGAAGTGAGGCAAGATATGGACACCATCGTGCAAGTTGAAGGACTGCGCAAGATCTACGGGGCAACCGTCGCCGTGGACGAGATCTCGTTCGAGGTCCGCGAAGGCGAGATCTTTGGGATGGTCGGCCCGAACGGGGCCGGCAAGACCACCACCATCGAATGCCTGGAAGGCCTGCGCAAACCGGACCGGGGAATCGGTCCGCGTCCTGGGCGTGGACCCGCAGCGCGACGGCCAGACCCTGCGCGAACGCACCGGGATGCAGCTGCAGCAGTCCAACCTGCCGGACCGGATGCGCGTTTGGGAGGCGCTGGACCTGTATGCCTCGTTCTACCCCAAAGCGGCCGACTGGAAGGAACTGCTCGCCCAGCTGGGGCTGGAGGAGAAACGCAATGCCCCCTTCTCGAAACTCTCCGGCGGGCAGAAGCAGCGCCTGTTCATCGCCCTGGCGCTCCTCCCGGACCCGCAGCTGGTCTTCCTGGACGAGCTGACCACCGGCCTCGACCCCCAGGCGCGGCACGCCATCTGGGACCTGGTGCGCGACGTGCGCGCCAGGGGCAAGACGGTCCTGCTGACCACCCATTTCATGGAAGAGGCCGAGCGCCTGTGCGACCGGGTAGCCATCCTCGACCACGGCCGGATCGTGGCGCTGGACACCCCGGCGGCCCTGATCCGCGGCCTGGGGGCGGAGGAACGGGTCGTCTTCAGCCTGGACGGGGCTCTGCCGGCAGGCTTCGAAAAAGCCCTTTCCGGCGCGGTCCGGCTCGAGGTCCAGGGAGAGCGGGTGATCGTCCACGGGAAGAACGGCCGCAAGGTCCCGCTGGTGAGCGAGGTGGTCAGCCTGCTGACCGGACAGGGGATCCCGTTCCGCGACCTGCGCACCGAGCAGCCGACCCTGGAAGATGTCTTCCTGAGCCTGACCGGCCGCGAGATGAGAGAGTGAGGTGTGAGATGAAAAGCCTGTTGAAAATGACCTGGATGGAAGCCAAGCTGTTCCTGCGCGAGCCGGTGGGCGCCTTTTTCACGCTGGTCTTCCCCTTGATGATGCTGTTCCTGTTCGGCAGCCATCTATGGCAACCAACCCGCACCGCAGTCCGGCGGCCAGGGGGCGATCGACACTGTTGATCCCGGCCTTGACCGCCATGATCATCGGCATCACCGGACTGATGTCCATCACCATCACCATGGCCACCTACCGGGAGAACGGCATCCTGCGCCGCCTGCGGACCACGCCGGTCAGCCCGCTGGTCGTCATGGCCGCGCAGGTGATCGTGGTCTTCGCCATGACCTGCCTGGGCATGCTCCTGCTCGTCGCCGCCGGGAAGCTGGTCTACCACGTGCGCTTCGAGGGCAACGCCTTCAGCATGCTGGCCGGCTTCATCCTGAGCAGCCTGAGTTTCTTCGGGATCGGATTCATCCTGGCGGGCATCATGCCCACGGCGCGCACCGCCCAGATCGTCGCGATGGTGCTGCTGTACCCGATGTTGATCCTCTCCGGGGCCGCCTGGCCGCGCGAACTGATGCCCGCAACCGTCCAGAAGGTCTCGGCCTTCCTGCCGCTGACCTACGTGGTCAACCTGCTGCGCGGCCTGTGGATCGGCGAGCCCTGGGGAAATCACCTGCTGGATGTCGGCGTGCTGGCCGGGATGCTCCTGCTGGGGATTATCGTCTCGGCGAAGACATTCCGCTGGGAGTAATGGCCGTCATTCACCAAGTCGCCGTTCTGTAACCTTCAACCGGCTTGCTACACCCCGCTGAACGCCGAGAACCCGCCGTCCACCGGCACGGTGATGCCCGTGACGAACGCCGAGGCCTCGGAGAGCAGCCAAAGGATGGTGCCCAGCAGGTCTGCTGGCTCGCCAAAGCGGCCCATGGGGGTGTGGTCGATAATTGCCTGGCCGCGCGGGGTCAATGCGCCGGTCTCGCGGTCGGTCAGCAGGTAGCGGTTTTGCTCGCCCAGGAAGAAGCCGGGCGCGATCGCGTTGACTCGAATTTGCCGTGTATACTGCTGCGCTATGTGCACGGCCAGCCACTGGGTGAAGTTGCTGATGCCGGCCTTGCCGGCCGAGTAGGCGGGGGTGCGCGTCAGCGGCCGGAACGCGTTCATCGACGAGAAGTTGAGGATCACACCCTCGCCGCGCTGCGCCATTTGCTGGCCGAACACCTGGCAGGGCAGAATCGTGCCCATCAGGTTCAGGTCGAGCACGAAGCGCAGCGCGTCCTCGGGCAGGTCGAAGAAGCTCAAATCTGGGCCAGTGGTGGCGGTCGGCTTGTTGCCCCCGGCCGCGTTGACCAGGCCGTAGATGCAGCCGAAGCGCTCGTTGATGATCGTTGCTGCTTTGAGCAGGCTCTCTCGGTCCAGCACGTCGCCGTGCACCGCCTCAGCCCGGCAGGCGTGCGGTGATCCTTCGGATCGCGATCCGAAGGATCGCCCCATCCGCTCCAGGATGCCCTGAACCGGGTCGAGATTGCGGTCGAGGAGGACGACGTTGGCACCGACGCCTGCCAGCGCGCACGCTACCTCGCTGCCCAGTACGCCGGTGCCGCCGGTTACCACGAAGGTTCGGCCGGTGAAGTCGTAGAGTTGAGTGAGTTGTTGGAGGTTCACAGGCGCTCCTTTGGATTGAAGAGATGATATCACAGCCTGATATGACCGGAAAACGGCTGCACCGGCCCGTCGTCGGCGCCAAGGACCGGCAGATGTATCCAACTGAGATCGCCCGTGAGGTCGGTGGCCCAGATGATAGCGCCGACAGCGGACTCTCGCAGATCCAGCTCCCGCAGCGGCGAAACGCAAAGCGCCCGACTGAAACAAATCAGCGATTCAGGCGGGTGATTCCGGATAGAGCCAGTGACGAAACAGCCGGGTTATGCCCGGCATGAGGTAGTACGTCATGATCGGGACCAGCATGAGCACAGTCAGGAGCATTAGCAATGGCCGCGGCCAACCATGAATAAACCGGGAGAGTATCGTGCTGAGAACAAGAAGCGAAGGGTAGAGGGCCAGGATGGTGAGTAATGCCATCTTGTACTTGGGAGGTGCTGTCAAAACGGCGGGTTGACCCGGCAAGGTGAACCAGGGCGCCAACCCCTCCGCCTCCTGGAACTGAATCTCGCCGATTGTCATGTCCTCTGATCTTTTCACCCATTCTGCGCGTTCTGCCGATCCCATCCAGGCTCCCAGGTGCTCGTAGCCGTCAAATCGAAGCACGATGGCATACTCCGGATGAGAGCGATCGCGGGGCCGGATGAGATCCGTGCCCAGATAGCCGTCGAACTTCTTCACGACTCGATTGATCCCCTTGACCCACTCCTCGAAGTCATCGACACGGTCCGGCCTGACATTTCTCACAAGCAGCACCGTGATGGGTTCGGAGCCCGACTTTCCTTCGTTTTCCATCGACCACATCTCTTATCGTACCATACTTGTGTTAATTTTGTCGTACGATTATATCTAACTTACTACTCGTTCTGTATGTTTGTATACGAGGCATATTAGAACCTGATGAAAGATCAGCAGATTGCAGGTGCATAACTTCTATGGCATAATCGATTCGGTGGGTCCCGGGTATTCGATGAGGCAAGAAGCTGCCAAAGGAGACAGTCAGATGAACTCACCTCGCAAGATCCTCGTTTGTCTGCAGCTCGTCGTCCTCCTGCTGATGGTGGGAGGAATGGCTCCGGCAGCCGCCGACAGTCCGATGCCGGAGAACAAGGTTCCCGGATGGGTGGAAAGCAAGGCTCGTCGGCTCGCAAACGGTCTCAAGCAGCAAGGCTACGAGGTTGCCCGCGGTTACTTCAAGCTCTACACCAAAGACGATTGCCCGTACTCCTACGAAGTGTTGAAGTCCTGTTTGGGCAACAATCCTGCCGCGCCTTACGTGTTGCCCGTCGTGCCTGCCTGGCCCGACGAGTGGGTGGATCGCGGGACGGCCGGCCTGATCGGACCCACGGTGAAGGGTTACAACGCTTCTTACCGCCTCGACCCGCGCGAGGCGATCGTGATCCTCGGCGAGCTCCCACCACCCGCTCGCTACTTCGGGCTGCAGACCTATTTGCTCTCGCGCCCGGGCGAGTGGAATAAGGGCAGCGATCAGTACAAGTTCGTGGCGAAGTACGTCCCCGCCTTGCTCAATACATTCTTCACGAAGCTGCCCAAGAACGACGAGCGCCTGCAGCTCTTCGCGGACCTGAGCGACCCCATCAACAATGTGGTGATCAAGAAGGGGTCAGGCGACGTCTGGGACCAGGTGCGCACCTTCGTCATCACGCCGGACGAGAACATGAACCGCGCGGTCCGGCAAGCCCTCGTCGGGCTTGGCATCCGGGACAAGGATGTCTTCACCGAGCAGATTCCATCCAGGCTCGGCGGCCTGCCAATGGCGGTCGGGCTCACCGAGGGGTCGGATGATTTCCTGACCGTGCTGCGGTACGCGATGCCTGTCGACGGCGGTGGGGACCGCGCCCGCTCGACTGCGTGGCGAGAACGCTTGCCTCTCGTCGTCCTGCGCATCCGGGACACGCGGCCGGCCCACAAACCGCAGCCTTACCCGTCGGTCAAGTTCGAGACCCGGTTCGGCGCCACACCGCCCGAAATCACCTACGCCCCTAACCTCATCACGCTGGCCAAGGCCATCTGCAGCAGATGGGGACAACCCTGTGACCTTGAAGGGGATGCATTTAACCAACGCGTGCCGCCGTTGCTGAACATGCGACCAGCCCTGTCCTGGACCGGGCCCGAGTGCGTGAAGGTCGGGATGAACTGCCTTGCCCCCAATGAGGACGCGGCTTATTTCATGAGCCCGAGGCTGCCGCTCCCCGATGACCGGGTCTACGCCGTGGTCGGCGCCCTGGGCACCCGGACCCGCAACGCCACCTATGTGGGCTTGGGCCTGAACTCGAGCCTGACCCAGTTGGGCTTCGACAACATCGATGACGACAAGCTGGCTGGCTCCGCGGACCGATACCCGCAAGTGCTCAACCACGATCGCTTCTTCCTGCAGTATTTCGCCCGGGACTGCGCCGGCCTCGAGGACCTGACTGCCGGCAGCCACTGCTACTCGATCGGCGACAAGCTCCCGGACTGTTACGACCCTGCGGATCTGACGTGCGCGATGCTCGTCCTTTCGGTGCGCGATTACCTTCTCCCCGGTACGCAGCGGGGACCCGCTGCGGAGCTGACGCTCAGCCCGCGGGTGATCACGCTGAAAAGGCCCTAAGGCTTCGGTTTCAGTCGGGGGAGTGAGTTTGCTTCTTGCTGGGGAGCACGAATGCTGGCTGGGGTCGCGGCGAGTATTCAGGTCGCCCACTGTACACCCAACAGGGCACTCAAGTCACGCGCCGCTCGGTCGGAGTTGATCTCATCCGTAGGGCGATGCCACATATCCCAAGCGCAGCCCGCCACCCACGCCGCTTCCACATACTGCAGCGGCACGTCCCAGAGTACGCGGCCGCTGCCCAGCAGACCTGATTCCAGTCACCATGTTGCAGGTTGTCCACTTTCAACCTTCAACCTTCAACCCACCGCTCCGGGCCCTTTCGCTTCTCAAACGCAAGTCAATCGGCTCGCGGTTCCCAAGCTGCAACTGCAGCTTGGGAACCGCGCGGACTCAACGCCGTCGTGACGCCACCCGGCTACCTCCGCCACCCCAGATCGACACGATGCCCAGCAGAAAGCCGAAGGTGTACCAACTCCCGTTGTTGTGCACCTCGTACACGTGGACCGCGTCTGAGAAAAGCGAGATGACGAACGTCACCGGCGCGATGATGCCGTGCCAGAGGCCCAGCCAGAAACCGGCGATAGTGCCATCCTCATTGGGAACGTTGACCAGCGTGTTAGGGCCGGCGACGCAGCCCCCCAGGATGACGACGGTCAGAATCAGCAGCCCAGCGACAGACACGGTTTTCATGCGCACCTCCTTCTTCAACTATTCACCAATATACTGCATGTCTGCTTTCGCAATCGGATGTGTGACCGACGAAATCCGGACAGTCCTGACAGACTCCCTTTGGCCAGGACGGCTGCACCGTCAGGGCTGATGAGGGCGCCGGCGGCACGAAGGTCAGGCTGTAGACGTCCATATCGTACGGGTAGACCACCTTCGGCTGAGCCCAGACGACACGCGCGGTGCCGTCGGCGTCCAGCGAAATATCACTTTGACGGGTGTTTATATTTCGGGGTGAACATCTGAATCCTCCCGGGCGCAAGGCCCGAATTGTGAATGGGCATGCCTGCCCAACAACGCCGCAATCAACTCCTGCCAACCGGCAAAGCTGCACGCCTCGCCGCTCGCCAGGTCCAGCAGCCGGCCCCGCCAGCCCCCTTCCTGCCGCCACACCCGCAGCAAGAACAGGCGGGATACCCTTGGGCTGCCCGGTTCACCGGCCATGCCTTCTTCTTTCATCTGCACCAATTGAGGTCACCTCCCGTTCATCTGCTTCCATAATAGGGCGAAATCGGCTATAATGATCGCCACCAAAACCTGTACAGAAACTGGTACAAGCGCCGCCGGTGAGACCGATGGCCCAGGCTTCCCCCTCCGCCGGGACTCCTTTTGGAACCTGGCTCAGGCAGCGCCGCAAGGCGCTCGACCTAACCCAGGAGCAACTGGCCGCGGCCATCGACGTCTCGCTGCCCACCATCGTGAAGATCGAGGCCGGCCAGCGCCGGCCCTCCCGGCAGGTGGCCGAGCTGTTGGCCCGCTGCCTGGAGGTGCTGCCCGAGGAGCAGGCAGCCTTCATGCGCCTGGCCCGGACGCTCTTGCAGCCCACATCGGAGTCGACGGCTCCCCTCCCGCTCCTCCCTGCTACCGATCTGCCCGCTCCCCTCGATCGCCTCATCGGCCGCGAGCACGAGCTGGCTCAGTTGGCGACACTGCTGGGCGCCGAGGACGTGCGGCTACTCACCCTCACGGGCCCGGGCGGCGTGGGCAAGACGCGCCTGGCCATCGCCCTTGCCTGGCGCCTGGCGGACCGGTTCCCGGATGGCGTCCGCTTCGTTTCGCTTTCCTCCCTGCGTGATCCGGGCCTGGTGCTCGACGCAATCGCCCGCCGGGTAGGGGTAGGCGAAGCCAGCGAGCCGCTGGCAGATCGCCTTTGCCGGCGCCTGGCCGGCCGGCACATCCTGCTGCTGCTGGACAACTTCGAGCACCTGCTCGCGGCAGCCCCGGACGTCAGCGACCTGCTCGCCTGCTGCCCTGCGTTGCGCATCCTGGCCACCAGCCGCGAGGGCCTGCGGGTGCGTGGGGAGCGGCAGTTCCACGTGCCCCCCCTGCCCCTGCCCGATCTCGCGCAGTTGCCGCCCCTGGCCGTCCTGGCCGGCCTGCCGCCGGTCGCTCTCTTCGTGGAGCGGGCCTGCGACGTGGCTCCCGACTTCAGCCTGGACGAAGCGGCCGGCGCGGCAGTGGCCGCCATCTGCGCCCGCTTCGACGGGCTCCCCCTCGCGATCGAGCTGGCTGCTGCGCACATGGATCTTCTCACGCCGGCCGCTTTGCTCGCCGGCCTGGACAGCCGCCTGGCCGTCGACGCTGACCTGGCAGCCGCACCGCGCGACCTGCCTGCCCGCCAGCGCAGCCTGCGCGACGCCATCGGCTGGAGCTATGATCTGCTCGGCCCGGGGGAACAGGTGCTCTTCGCCCGCCTGGGCGTGTTCGCCGGCGGCTTCACACTCAGCGCAGCCGAGGCGGTCTGCAACAGCCGCGGGGACCTGCCGCTGGGGATGCCTGCAGGTCTGGCATCCCTTCTGCGGAAGAGCCTTCTGGTAGCAGCCCCGCCGCGCCCCGGCCTGCCTGCCGGTCCTGTTCCGGATGCCGAGCGCCGGCTGGCGATGCTGGAGACCATCCGCGAGTATGCGCTGGAGCGGCTGGCCGAGAGCGGCGGAGAACGGGAGATCTTGCGCTGTCACCTGGAGTACTACCTGGCCTTGGCCGAGGCAGCCTCACCCGAGGTCCTGGCGGGGCCCGAGCAGGGAGCCTGGGTGCGGCGGCTGGAGGAGGAGCACAACAACATCCGGGCCGCGCTGGCATGGTCGGTCGCCGGCGGGCCCGATACTGCGGCCGCAACTGCGGGCGCTGTTGCGGAGTTGGCTTTGCGATTGAGCAGTGCGTTGGGGCGGTTCTGGGACATGCGCGGTTATGTCGGCGAGGGTCGCCGCTGGCTGCAGCTGGCCCTGCAGAACGCCGCCGCAGGTCGGGATGAGGATGATGGCTCTCGACCGGGGTTGATCTCCCCGCACCTGCGGGCCAAGGCTCTGACCGCGGCCGGCAACCTGGCCATGAACCAGGGGGATTACCCGGCCGCGCGCGCCTTTCTACGGCAGGCGCTGGAGCTGGCTGGAGAGACCGGGGACCGCCGGCGCATGTGCCTCTGCCTGATGAACCTGGGCACGCTTGCCAACCGCACGGGCGACTATGGTGAAGGCCGCGCTCTGCTGGAGCGGGCATTGGCGCTGATGCGCGAGCTGGACGACCGGGCCGGCACTGCCCGGGCCCTGCTCAACCTGGGCATCGGCGCTGCCTGGCAGGGCGACTACGAGCGGGCGCGGGCGTTGTATGAGGAAAGCCTGGCCCTCCGCCGCCAACTGAAGGACGAGTACGGCATCGCGCTCCTGCTCGGTAACCTGGGCGACCTTGCGGCGCACCAGGGGGACCACGCCGGCGCCCACGCTCTCCTCACTGAAAGCCTGACCTTGCGCGAACAGGCGGGCGACGAGAGGGGCATTGCTTTTTCCCTGGCGGCCCTGGCCGATCTCGCCAACCGGGAGGGCAGCTATTCCGAGGCTCGCTCATTGTACGCCCGCAGCCTCGACTTGCATCAGGAGCTGGGAGACCGCGCCAGCCTGGCCGCCGGCCTGGAGGGCTTGGGGCTGGTGCACCTGAACCTGGCCCAGCCGGCCCCGGCCGTCCACCTGTGGAGTGCTGCCCATTGCTTGCGCAGCTCCGGCGCCTCATGCATCTTCCTGGTCGATCGGCCGCGCTACGAGGCGGCCGTCGCGCTGGCCCGCAGCCGCCTGGGCGAAGCCGGTTTCGCTCAGGCCTGGGCAGAAGGCGCTG
>CAVZDU010000006.1:0-397004 GCA_963774265.1 uncultured Chloroflexia bacterium
ATGGGGAAAGTGAAATGGGGCATCATCGGCATCGGCTGGTTCGGCGAATACCACGGCGATGCGCTGGCAGGCCTGCCTAACGCTGAGATTTACAGCCTGTGCACCCGCAACAAGGACCGGCTCGCCGGCGTGGGCAAGAAGTTCGGCGTATCCCGCCTGTATACCGACTACCACGAAATGCTGGCCGATCCTGACCTGGACGTCGTCAGCGTCACGACCATGTGGGACCAGCACGCTGAGCCGACCCTGGCGGCGCTGCAAGCCGGCAAACACGTCTTCCTGGAAAAACCGATGGCTTCGACCGTGGCGGATTGCGATGCCATCGTTAAGGCCGCGCGGGCATCTGACAAATATCTGATGGTGGGACACATCGTCCGCTTCAACCCGCGGTACTGGGCCGCCCAACGCGAGATCGCCGCCGGCAAGATCGGCAAGATCGTCTCGATGTATGCCAGGCGCAACGTGCCGGTCTCTGTCGGGAACGCCGTGCTGCCCAAGATCGGGCCGATCATCGGCGACGGCGTGCACGACACCGACATCATGCTCTGGTATACAGGCGCCAAGATCGAGACGGCCTACGCCCAGACCCTCAACGTTCACGGGCACAAGTACCCTGACATCGGCTGGACGACATACCGGTTTGATTCGGGTGCGATCGGCGTCTGCGAGAACGTCTGGTGCATGCCGGACAACAAGGGCTACTTCCCCGATGAACGGATGGAGATCATCGGCACCGAAGGCGGCATCTACCTGCAAGAGACATATCCCAGCCTGCAGGTGGTGGACACTCACGGCTCCTACACGCCCGACCCGACCTACTGGCCCGAGATTCGGCCCGGCGTTCGCGGCGGCGCGCTGGCTGAGGAGTTGAATTACTTCCTGAACTGCATTCTCAGCGGGACACCACCGACGGTGATTACGCCCGAAGAATCCAGGGCTGCCGTGGTGGCCTGCCTGGCCGCCGAGAAATCGGCCGCGACCGGACAGATTGTCCGCGTGGCTGATATGCACTGAGGCGAGGTGTTGTGAAGATTCGTACGGCGTAGGGTGGGGCCACCCCGAAACAGACACTGTGCGCTGGGGACGCGGTGCTCCCCAGCGCACCCTACACAACCCTCCTCGAAGAACACATCGCGGCCCAAATTGCGTACACACGGAGTACCTGCTGCCATGAAGCTCATTCCTAAAGTCGCTTTCATCGTCTTCGGCGTGCACAAAGATGGTCTGCTCGATCCGATGGGCACACCGTTTATTGACGACACACTGATCGCTCGGGCCAAAGACGCCCTGCGCCAGGCGGATATCGAACTTGTTGAGCACGACGTCATCCTGGCGACCAAGGCCGAGGCGACGGCCTGCCTCAATAAATTCAAGAAGCAAGACGACCTGGACGCCATTGTCCTCTTCTCCGGCACATGGGTGTGGGCGGCGCACCTGGTCGCCGCGCTGCGCGATTTTGCCAGGACCGGCAAGGGGATCGTGCTCTGGACGAATCCCGGTTCGCAGGGATGGCGGCCGGTGGGCGGGTTGGTGATGCATGGGGGGCTTAAGGAGATCGGCATCGCTCACCGCTTCGTGTATGGCGGTTACGACGACCCGTACGCCATCGAGCGCATTGCCGCGTACTGCCGCGCGAGCAGTCTGGTGAATCGATTGAACATGAGCACGGTCGGCGTGTTCGGCGGCCGCGGCATGGGGCAGACGTGCGGAGTGGCGGACCCATCGCAGTGGATGCGCGTTTTCGGCGTGGACATTGATTCGCGCGATACTACACTGCTGCTCAACACGGCCAGGGCCGTCACGCCGGGGGAGGTCCAGGCTGCGCGAACGCACCTCCAACCCCTCTTCAGCGTTCCCATTCCCCTTGATGAGGCCTCCGAGCGCTCCATCCGCCTGTACATAGCGCTCAAAAAACTGGTGGCGCAGGAAGGTTGGGACTTCTACACGATCCAATCCTTCCCCGGCCTTGGCGACGACTACAGTGCTACCTGTTTTGCGCAGAGCATGATGGTGCAAGACGGCGTGCCGACCGCAACCCTGAGCGATTTCAACACGACCCTATCCGTTAAGCTGTTGATGGACCTGAGCGGTGAGCGCGTCTACTACGGCGACCTGCAGCACATCGACAAGGCGACGCGGGAGATTAAGATCATCGGTGACGGCGCCTGTCCGCCCGGGCTGGCCGGTGCACTGGAGCCTGCGACCTTTGCAACGCACGGCATACCGACCGAAGGCGCCGCGGGCGGCTTATCGGTTCAATTGACGTGCCGGCCTGGCGAAGGCGTTCTGGCGCGGCTGGGTCGCGACCGGGGCGAGTTCGAGCTGGTGGTCACGCGGTGCACCGTTGCCGAACCGGCCAATGCCGAGGAGTTAGCCCGACGCAAGGCCGAGTGCGGCATCCCCTTCTGGCCCCACGCATTCGTCACCGCTCAGTGCGACATCGACGCGCTGTTGCAGGCGTGGAACAACGAGTACGCCGTGCTGGGCTACGGTGCGCATCTATATGAGGACTTGATCGCTTTCGGAGAACTGGCCGGCATTAAGGTCATTGCGCTTTAGATGCAGCACGCGCTGGGTGTCTGATGCCGAAGAGCCACATAAACGATCATGACTATTGGCCAGTTAGGACAAGTAAGTTAAACTGTAAACCACTTTTAAGGAGGGAATGAACCCATGTCCGACCAATCTTCTACCCAACCCAAGGTCAACCGCCGCGAGTTCCTGCGGCTGACCGCCCTCACCGGCGCCGGCCTGATCGCAGCCGGTTGCGCGCCGGCTGCCGCGCCGGCCCCGGCGGCCACTTCAGCGCCCGCAGCGGCGGCCGCCACCGCTGCGCCGGCCGTTGTCAAAGCGAAAGCACCGATTCGGCTGGTCGTCATGGACTACGACGAGAAGATGCGGCCCGACACCCAGGCGCTGATCGATCAGTTCAACGCCAGCCAGGGTGAAATCGAGGTCAAGCTGGACGTCTACAGCTGGAACGATGGTCATGACACCCTGGTGACCCAGATTTCCGGCGGTCAGGCGCCCGATCTCGCCAACGGCAACTCGCAGTGGCTGGGCGAGTGGGCCGGCATCAACGAGGTGCAGTCGCTGACCGCGCTGCTGCCCAAGGACTTCCTCGCAGGCTTCGTGCCCGCGGGCCTCAACGCGTTTACGGTCAAGGACCAGCTCATGGCCATGCCCTACTTCCTTGATCCACGCGCCACGTACTACCGTAAGGACCTGTTCGATAAGGCCGGTCTGAAACCGCCGGAGACGTGGGATGATCTGACTGCTGCCGCCGTGGCGTTGCACGCACCGCCCGACATGACCGGCATCGGTCTGGCCTTCTCCCGCAAGTCGGATGACATGGATTACTGGTGGTACGCGTGGCTCGGCGCCAACGGCGCGGACGCGAAGCTCAGCCTGTGGGATGAGCAAGGCAAGAGCCGCTTCAACACCCCCGAGGGGATCGCCGCCACCCAATTCCTGGTGGACCTGGCGCAGAAGCACAAGGTGACCAACGCCGACATCCCCACTGCCAGCCGCGATGGCGACCTCCAGCCGCTCTTCTATGCCGGCAAGTTGGCGATTCTGCAGACCGGCTCCTGGTTCCCGACACTGCTGAAGAATAATGCGCCGGACATGAAATACGGCATCGCGCCGATCCCGGTCGCCAAGGCCGGTATGAAGCCGGTCACCGCGTTCTGGCCCGACTGCGTGATGATGTTCAAGCAGTCGAAACACCCGAAAGAAGCGGCCAAGTTCCTGCAGTGGATGTTCAACAAGGAGAACCGGCTGCTCTTCGCCAAACAGCGCGGCGTCATCCCGGAGCGCATCGATGTGGGCACGGATCCGGCGTACGCGGTCAGCGACATCGAGAAGTTCTTTGTCGGGCAACTCGCCACGGCATACAACGCGTACGAGTCGCCTTTCCCCAACACGCTGTACAAGGTCTACACCGAGGCCGAAAATCTGGTGGGCCAGCGCGTGCATGGGAGAGATTTCGGCAGAAGAAGCGATGAAGCAGGCTGCGGCGTACGCCGATAAGACGAACGGATTGGCATAACGAGACCGTTCCGCCCGGCTCCTTTACTCAACGACGCGTATGGGAGCCGGGCAGGTTGGTTCAGGACTTCACCGCCTATGACCTCATACGCAGAACCGCTTGATAGCACTGGCCTGATGGAGGAGAAGGAGCCGTGGCTGACGCGCGTGCGTGCCGATCTGCGCGAGAACCGGACGGCCTATCTGTTGCTCCTGCCCAGTGTGTTGGCCTTTCTGGCGCTTGTCATCTTCCCGCTGATCAACACCATGTCGGGCGCCTTCGCCAACACCGACGCAGTCGGCCGCGTCACCGTCGTTCGGTACACTGGCGAACTTTCGGGAGTTGCTCCGCGATCCCTACATGCCGGGCATCCTGCGACAGACCTTCATCTTTGTCTTCGGCACCGTGATACTGACCGTCGTCGTCTCCTTCCCCCTGGCGCTCATCTTCAACGAGCGCTTCCCCGGCGCAGCGATCGCCAAGGGGATCCTGTTGCTGCCGTGGGCCGCGCCGCTGGCAATCTCCGCCATGACCTGGCGTTGGATCTTCCACGATCAGCTCGGTGCGCTCAACTATCTCTTGCACCTGATGGGCCTCATTGACCAGAACATCGTCTGGCTGACGGACGCCAGGCTCGCCCTTGCCGCGGTGATGTTCGTGGAGGTCTGGTCGTCGATGCCATTCATGACCATCACCTTTTGGCCGGGCTGCAGTCCATCCCGCCGCACATCTACGACGCGGCCAAGATGGACGGGGCCAATCCCTGGCACGAGTTGTGGGACATGACGATCCCGCAGATGAAGCGGATCTTCATGATCGTCGTCGCTGCTGTCGGTGATCTGGGCCTTTCGCTCCTTCACCGTCATCTGGACTATGACGCAGGGCAACCCGTTCTATCGCACCGACATCTCGGTGACCTACCTCTACAAGCTGGCGTTCAAGAACCTGACCTTCGGGCAGGGGTTTGCGCTGGCATTTGTCACCTTCCTGCTG
Organism: uncultured Chloroflexia bacterium; assembly: GCA_963774265.1. GTDB lineage: Bacteria > Chloroflexota > Anaerolineae > CG2-30-64-16 > CG2-30-64-16 > JALOOB01. Next base: position 5,024 of record CAVZDU010000006.1, read on the forward strand.
CTGGTCGTCTTCAGCGTCATCTACACGCGCGTCCTGCGCAGCGAGGAGGGATGACGATGAACGGCCTCCGCACGCTCCGCATGGCTTTCGATCATCTTCTTCCTGATCCCGATGCTGCTCTGATCCTGCTTTTCCCGTTCATCGTGATGATCTCGACGTCCTTCAAGACGCTGCAGGAGGTCAGCCAGATGCCGCCCACCTTCATCCCGCGCGCGCCGACGCTGGAGAACTACCGTGATGTCTGGAACATCATCCCGCTGGCCAAGCATTTCCGCAACAGCTTCCTGCTGGGCGTCGGCGAGATGGCGCTGGTTCTGTTGCTGGGCATCCCGGCCGCCTATTCGCTGTGCCGGTTCCGCTTCGCCGGCCGCGGCCCGTACATGATCTTCCTGCTGTTCACGCAGATGTTCCCGCCGGTGGTGGTGATCCTGGGGATCTTCCGCCTGGTGGCCGCCTACGGGCTGGTGGACAACCTGGCCGTGGTCGCGGTGATCGCAGCCGCGTTCAACCTGGCGTTCTGCATCTGGCTGCTGACCGGCTATTTCTCGGCCATCCCGCCGGAAATCGAGGAGGCCGCCATGATGGACGGCCACTCGCGACTGGGCGCCATGCTGAAGATGACGCTGCCCCTCTCGTGGCCGGGCCTGGTGGCCGTGGCGATCTTCGCCTTCATGGACGGCTGGAACGAGTTCCTCTTCTCGCTGACCTTTATCCGCACGCAGGACTACCTGCCATTGACCATCGGCCTGTTCCGGTTCAACACTCGCTTCCAGATCCAGTGGCACAATCTGATGACCGGTTCATTCCTGGCGACCGTCGTGGTGGTTGCACTGTTCATGCTGGTGCAGGACAAGCTGACTCGGGGCATGGTCGCCATTGGGGAGAAATAGGATGAGCGTTGTCGTTTGCAGGAATCTGGTCAAACGCTTCGCCGATACGCTGGCCGTGGACCACGTCAACGTCGAAATCAACGACGGCGAGTTCATGGTGTTCGTCGGCCCATCCGGCTGCGGCAAGACCACCACCTTGCGCATGATCGGCGGGCTGGAGACGGTGTCCGCCGGGCGAGATTCTCATCGACGATAAGGTGGTGAACAACGTGGCCCCGCGGCATCGCGACATCGCCATGGTGTTCCAGAACTACGCGCTCTACCCGCACAAGAAGGTGTTCGACAATATCGCCTACCCCCTCAAGCTGCACGGCGTATCCAAGGCGGAGATCAAGCAGCGCGTGGGTGAAGCCGCGCGCCTGCTGGACATCGAGCGCCTGCTGGATCGCTGGCCGCGGCAGCTCTCCGGCGGCGAGCGGCAGCGCGTTGCACTGGGGCGCGCGATCGTGCGCAAACCCCGCCTCTATCTGATGGACGAGCCGCTGAGCAACCTCGATGCCAAGCTGCGCGTCCAGATGCGTCGCGAGATCATCCGCTTGCAGCGCGTGCTGGGCACCACGACGATCTACGTCACGCACGACCAGGTCGAGGCCATGACGATGGGCGATCGGATCATGGTCCTCCGGAACGGCCGCATCCAGCAGATCGGCGCGCCCGAACAGCTCTACAATGCGCCGGCCAACATCTTTGTCGCCGGCTTCATCGGCAGCCCGGCGATGAACATCTCGCCCGGCCGGCTGGAGTGGGACGGGAACGGCGTTGCGCTGCGCACGCGCAGCGGGTCGCTGCCGCTGCCCCCACAGACGGCTGCCCGCCTGCGCTCCGATGCTTCTGCCGAGGCCGGGCCACGCGAGGTCATGTGGGGCATCCGGGCCGAGGATATCCTGCTGACCGCACCGCCCGCGGAGGCAGGCGCGGCGGCGCTCTCGCACCGGACGGGGCAAGCCTGCGGGCTACCGTCGACCTGGTGGAGGGCCTGGGCTCCGACGCCTATGTCAGCCTTACACTCAGCGGCGACAACCTCGTCGTCCGCACCCCGGCCGATGCCCGGCCCAACGAAGGCGAGACCGTGGGCGTGCAGATCAATCTCAACAAGATCCATTTGTTCGACTTGAAGACCGAGGCGGCTTTGTAGCGCGGGAATCGGAGGAGCCGCAAGATGAGCTTCATCTCGCCTGAATCTCTTCTCAGATGGTGCCGGGTCCCCGTTGGGGACCTGGCCGCCCACCCCGACGCGGCGCGTCGCTTTTCGCCTCTGCGCGGATTCGGCCGAGATGGGCGCGCTCATGGCGCGCGAGCTGGTCGACGAGATTCAGGCGCACAACGCGCAGGGCGAGCCGACGCGCGCCATCATCCCCTGCGGGCCGAGCTGCTGGTACCAGGCCGTTCACCGACCTGGTCAACCGCGAGCGAGTCAGCCTGCGGGACCTGGTGGTCTTCCACATGGACGAATGCCTGGACTGGCAGGGCCGCGAACTGCCGCGGCGCCATCCCTACAGCTTCCGCGGCTTCATGGAGGAGCACTTCTACGGGCCGGTCGACCCGGAACTGGCCGTGCCCGAAGAGAACCGGGTCTGGCTCAACGGGCGCAACGTCGACGACGTGCGCGAGCGCATCTGGGCCGCGCCGATCGACATCACCTACGGCGGCTGGGGGCAGGACGGGCACGTCGCCTACAACCAGGCGCGGCGCCACCCGTTCAGCCACGTGACGCTCGACGACGTCCGCGAGTCCACCATCCGGGTGCAGGAGAACAACCTGGACACGATCATCGCGCTGGCCCAGCGGACCTTCGGCGCGGCCTACCAGTTCGTGCCGCCGATGTCGGTGACGCTCGGCGTGAAGGAGTGCCTGTCCGCGGCCAAGGTGCGGCTCTTCAGCGACACCGGCGCGTGGAAGCAGACGGCGCTGCGGGTGGCCCTGTTCAGCCCGCCGACGCCCGAGTATCCGATCACCCTGCTGCAGGAGCATCCCGACGCGCTGATCACGGCGACGGTGGACACGGCGCGGCATCCCGTGAGCGAGCATCCGGAGTGGGATGTTGGGCGCTGCGACGTGAGCCGCGGACTCCATCAACTATGCAGACGTGCGTTTTCGACGCGCATGATCGGCACCGGCGGCATCGGCTCGGGCCGCTTCTTTGCGCTGGACGGCAACCACACGCTCGGCCGCGAGGAGAGCCGCAGCGGCCGCTTCCTCGACCGGCGCGACTACTGCAAGCTGCACATCGTCAGCCACTACGTCCGACCGCTGCTGGGGCCGAGCTTCACGGCCATTGCTATCGGGCAAGGTCGGCGCGGACGAGACGGGCGACGCGGCTGCTGGCCGAGATGGCCGCCGCGGGCTGGACGTGCGCTACGTCAGCCCGCGGTGCAGGCGAGCAGACGCTGTTCGCACTCTGCCTGGTCTATCCCGACGGCAGCGGCGGCAACCTGACCGCGAACGACTCGGCCTGCGCGGCACGTGGATGCCGGCGCCGTCGCGGCCGCGCGAGCCTGAGTTCGCGCGCTTCGCCGGCCGCGGCATCGCGCTGGCGCTGCCTGAGGTGCCCCTGGCCGCGCGGCGGAAACTGCTGGCGTTGGGCGCCGGGCATGGCTTCTTGCGGGTGGCGTCGTTCACCACCGCCGAGATCCTGGAGTTGGCCGGTGAGTTGGGCGACGTGGACTTGCTGGCCCTGAACCTGGATGAAGCCGCCGCGCTGGCGAAGGTTTCCGTCGACACGGGCGAACCTGAGGCCATCGTGAGCGCCGCGTTGGCACAGATCGGTCCCGAGACGATGCTCACCGTCACTGCAGGCGCCAGGGGAAGCTGGTCGTGGGATGGGACGACGCTGGCCCACCTGCCTGCACTGCCCGTGCCCGTGGTCAGCACCGCGGGCGCCGGGGACGCGCATCTGGCCGGGACCCTGGTGGGATTGGCGGCCGGGCTACCCCTGCCGGCCAGCGCATCAGCTCGGCGCGCTGGTCGCTGCGGTCGCGATTACATCACCGCACACCATCCACGATCAGCTCGACTGGGCCGCGCTGCGGGCCTGCGCGGCGGCTGCTGACTTTCCCCTGGCTGATGCCACGCGGGAGCTCTTAGCGATGCCCCGATATAGGACATCGCTCAACTAGAAGCAAGGCTCACGGAACCGGTGAGCAACAACTTAGCCGTGACTTGCCAGACAAGAAGGGAGACGCGAACAGATGCGCACCACGATCATCCCGGATTCCGATTTTGAGGACCGCGTCAGGCGCCTGCAACTGGAGCTGGCGCGAGCCAACCTGGACGTGCTGGTCACCTACTCGTCCGAGTCCGAGCCGGCCAGCAGCCGTTACCTGGCCGACTTCTGGCCCTTCTTCGATTTTGCCGGCGTGATCGTGCCGCGCGAGGGCGCGCCGGCGCTGGTCACCGGCGGGCCGGAGTCGTACGAGTTCGCCAGGCAGTTCTCGCGCATCAAGAACATCCACATCCATCCGCTCTTCGTCGAAAGCTCCGCGCCCGACTGGGTGCCGCCGGTGACCTACGAGGATTTCGCCTCGATCCTCAAGGCGGTCTGCGGCCGTCTGCCGGTGCGGATCGGCGTGGCCGACTGGAACATCTTCCCACACCCCATCTTCGCCGACCTGCAGCGCGCCGCGGCCGGGGCCGAGATCGTGCCGGCTGACGAGGTGCTGCTCCGCGCCAAGTGCATCAAGTCGCCCTACGAGATCGCCGCGATCCGCCAGGCCTACTGGATCACCGAGCAGGCGATGATCGACGTGCTCGACTCGGTGGCTGAGGGGCAGGCGGAGTGGGAGATCGAAGCGCGCGCGCACACGACCATGCGCCGGCTCGGCGCGGAGGGGACATCGTACCCGATCTGGGTCTGCTCGGGGCCGAACACCCATCAGAGCCTGTGCCGCTCCACCAACCGGCGCATCAGGCGCAACGAGCTGGTGCAGCTCACCTTCGGCGCGCGGCACATGGGTTACTGCGGCAACATGTGCCGGCCCTTCGCCATCGGCAAGGCGCCGGAGCGCGCCCGCACCCTGATGAGCGTGGCGTTGGAAGGGGTCCACGGCGCGCTGCGCGACATCCGGCCCGGCGTGCCCTGCCAAGACCGTCTTCCGACAACTACTACGACACCCTGGCGAAGGTACGGTTTCGAGCAGTTCACGCTCTACGGCCCGGCCCACGGCACCGGGTCGTCCGAGGTGGAAGGACTCTGGCTGGGCGCCGGCAGCGATCTGATCATCCAGCCCGGCATGCAGTTCAACATCGACGTCTGGCTGAACGACGGCGAGTACGGCCTGCGCTACGAGGACGGCATCGTCGTGACCGACGACGGCATCGAGGAGCTGACGTCGTACCGGCGGGAGATCATCGAGCTGTAGCATGGCTGGACAATAGCGATAGACCGTGGTCTGCATGTGAATCGCTACGCATGCCATTCGTCTCACGGGATGCATCCATGGACTCGCACGTTCGCGCACGAGCTGCTGACGAGTACCGGGACGAGATCATCCAGGTGGTGCAGGACCTCATCCGCATGCCGTCGCGGAACATGCCGCCCGGCGGCGAGGAGCTGGCCTGCCAGGAGTACCTCGCCGAGCTACCTGCGGCAGCGCCGGCCTGGCCGTCGATCTGTACGAGCCGGACCAGGTGCCCGGCTTGGTGGAGCATCCGGCGTACTGGCCGGGGCGCGACTACCGCAACCGGCCCAACCTGCACTCGCACCTGCCGGGCCGGGGCGGCGGCCGCTCGCTGCTGCTGACCGGTCACGTCGACACCGTGGCGCTCGGCGACAACGTCTGGACCCACCCGCCCTTCGCCGCCGAGATCCACGACGGCAAGCTGTACGGCCTGGGCAGCGATCGACATGAAGGGCGCGATGGGCGCGATGGCGGTGCTGTACAAGGCCATCGCGGAGAAGGGCGTGCGCCTGAAGGGCGCGCTGAACTATGAGTGCGTGGTGGACGAGGAGGAGGGCGGCGTCAACGCCACCATCGCCGGCCGGCTGCGCTACGGCGCGGTGGACGGTGCGCTGATCCCCGAGGGCACCGACCTGAAGATCTACCCGGCGGCGCGCGGCGCGCTGATCACCGACTTCATCTTCAGCAGCACCAAGGGCACCTGGCTGGACGTCGGCAAGAGCGCCGCAAAGACGGCCGATGCCGTCAAGCAGATCGGGCTCTTCCTGACCCACATCGACGAGCTGAGCGCGATCCGCCGCCAGCATCCGGTGCACTCCGCTCTACGCCAGCTATCCCGACCCGGTGCCCGGTGCAGGTGACGAAGGTCTACGCCGGCGGCTGGGGCAACCAGGTGCCGATCGCGGTGCCGCCCGAAGGCCGCATCGAGCTGATCATGCAGACGCTGCCCGGCGAGACGCGGGAAGCGGTGTACAAGGAGATGACCGACTGGCTGGACAGCGTGATCGCCCGCCATGAGGACGCCTTCGTCACCCGGCCCGAGATCCGCCATCGCATCCGCTGGATGGTGCCGACGGCCATCGCGCCGGACCATCCGCTGGTGACGACCATGACGGACAGTGCGCTCGGCAGGTGCTCGGGAGCGATCCGCCAGGTGCTGGGCGCGCCCTTCGCCTGCGACATGTTCGCCCTGCAGCAGATCTTCAACATCCCGGGCATCATCTTCGGCCCGACCGGCGCCAACGCCCACGCGGCGGACGAATACGTCGATCTGGAGAGCCTGTTCGCCTTCTGGGAGGTTTTGCTGCTGTTCGTGATCGACTGGTGTGGCGTCGAATGACGCTCTTGCGAAATTACGGTTAGCGGTAGCGACCAATCTCTTCCGCGAGCGGTGTCAGGAGCTCGAGTTTCCATGCCTCGACGCGCGGGGCCACCGAGCACGCGGTGCTCAGAATATACCCGCCGCCCGGCATGCCCGTGCGGATCCGATCGGTCGCGTGGGCAATGACTTCGTCTCGTGTCCTGGCGCGCAGCAGCACGACCGAATCCATATTGCCCTTCAGGAAGACCCGATGGCCAATCTGGGATTTGGCCGCTGCCAGCTCTGTGTTGCCGAGGGGCGGGGGATCCATGGTGTCGACGCCTTGGGTACCCGTCTCAAGCATCAGATCCAGGCGGTCGCCGATTCGCCCACAGGTGTGCGTGTAGACCGGTGTGCCGGTCGCCTTAACGGCCTCAGTCACCCGGCGCTCGAAGGGAATCACGTAGGTCTCGTACATGCTGCGGGACAGGAAGGGGCCGCCGGCGAACGCCGAGGAGATCAGAACGGCATCCACACCGTGCCGCGCCTGTGCGACTGCCCATGCAACCGATGCTTCGGTTAAGCGGTCCAATAGCGCGATGGCCTTCGCTGGATCGTTCAACATGTGCAGCAAGGCTTGCTCATAACCGAATAACTCGAGGAAGTGGGTGAACGGAGAGAATACCTCGCCGTGAACCGCGACGTCGTCACCCGCTTTCGCGCGGACAAGATCGAGTGCCCGCAAGAAGTAGGGCGGGATCTCCCGCAATAGCCCATGATCTGGTCGGCCGCTCAACCGGGGGAGGTGATACACGCCCCAGGTGTACCCGGTGAGAGCATCCAACTCGTCGAGGTGGTCCGGATCGATCGTGTAGAAATCGGCGCGCGGCGCCATCTCGCCGGCTGCATCCGTGTGGTACGGATTGTCATCCCACGGGCAGACCGTAATGTCGCCGTTTTTCCAGGTCAGTCGCTCGCCGTCGGGTCCGGCCTCGATGCTCGCCACCTGGTCCAGCAAATCGGGCGGACGACCGGGGATGTTGACCAGGATGCCATCGAACCGGTAGCGTCGCTGGAGCGTGACCAGCGCTGTGGCGAATGCTTCCGAGTCAAACCAGATTTCGTGTGGTGCGAAGTCAGTATTAAGAAAGTAGTGCCCAAGGGCAAGCTGGCACATCACAGGCACACGGTCCGGTTTCTGCATGGACATGGCCGCAGCCATTCGTTGTCGGCTGTTCATCCTGCCTCCGCTCTCAAGCGCCGCCCCTGGCCAGGCGTCCCTTGTGCGGAGCATTCTACCATATGGAGGAAAACCGATGCGACCACTGAGCAAAGTTGCTCCCGACTGGTGGGACTACACCACATTGGACCGGGCACTCCTGGACGAAGCCGCCCAGCTCGGTGCTGATGACCTTCTCGGCCTTCCGCGGCCGGGGTTCAGGGTGGTGTTCTACGACACGCTGGAGGATTTCTACCTGGCCGAGGCCCTGGAGTATATCAACGCCTGGCGCCAGGCGACGGCGCGCATGCGCCGGCCGGTATTTGCGGGCCGATCGGCCCCACCGAGCAGCTTCCGTTGGTGGCCCGGCTGGTTAACGAGTTGGAGATCGACCTGCGCCACGCTCATTTCTGGGGCATGGATGAATGGGTGGTGGATGGGCGTGAGGCGCCCATCGAACATCCGCTGAGCTTCCGCCGCGCCGACATGGAGCTGTGTTTCAACCGCATCCGCCCGGACCTGCGGATGCCGGAAGAAAACCTGCATTTCCCGGCAGTCGGTTCCACAGCATACCAGGAGAGCTGGAAGCACGCCCGCTGCCTGGTCATGCAGGGCGGCCAGGGTGAAGTGAAGCACTGGGCGTTCAACGATCCGCCGCGGCGCACGGGCGTCTACCGCGACGCACCGCCGTCGCCCGAAGAGTACCGCAAGCTGGCCACGCGAGTCGTTGAGCTCCATCCGATGACGCTGATCCAGAATGCCCGGACCTCTGGCGGCGGCGTGGTGCAAATGGTGCCCAGCCAGGCGCTGAGCGTGGGCCCGGCCGAGACGTGGCAGGCCGAAAAGGTCTCCATCTGGCAGGCTGGCAACCACGACAACCCATTCGGCATGCGCCTGACGACCCTGATGATCTCCCAGCACACGCCCGATTCAGCGGTGCCGATGTCATTGCTGGCCGATCACCCGAACGTCCAGTTCAACTTCTACCGCCCTGGGATCGGCGTCTGCGCGGCCGAGATGCACTAGCTAAGCAGTGAGGGCGCGGACCCGCCGGCCCGCGACAACGAGCGCCAATCCCGCGGCCAACCAGGGGATCAACGCCGCGCCGCCTGTGACGGGCAGGGTCTGGGGCGGCTGCGATCCCTGGGCAGAGGCGGCCGGTTGAGGTTGTGTCTGAGCTGCCGGAGCTGTCGCGGGGGCAGGGGGCGGCGCGGCCGGGACGACTGCCGCAATCGGAGCATACGGGGCCAGCTCGCCCGCGCCGGGCCCGGCGTGCGCAATCCAGTAGCGGGCCTCACCCTGCGATGAGTTGGTTATTTGGATATGAAAGAGCACCTCAGGCCAGGTCACGGCCTCCCAGAACAGGCTGCCGTTGTTGATCAGGTCCTGGCTGTCACGCCACTCATCGAGCGTCCCCGGCGTACCCCGGCCAACCGGATCGACCGGCCAAATGCCTGCGCCCAGCGACCGCCACTGCTCGTCGGTGTAGACATTGATCGCAATCGAGTTGGCTGGATCGACGCCGAATGCAATGAGGGCCGCGTCACCATGCCCCGGATAGTGGAACACCCACTCTACTGCCTGGCCGGGCGCCAGGGCATACCAGTTGTACATCCCGCCCGCAACACCACCGGTCTGTTGGGGCAGGCCGGCCGCGTAGGTTGGACTCACGACGAGTAGAACCACACCCACCAACACGAGGGCCATTCTGGCCGAACGAGAAAATGAGTACGGCATAGTACAGGCTCCTGGCGAACAGACGATTCCGGACCTCCCTGGTCCTGCCGGTCATTATACTCGCCCGGAGCCGCGATCGCAAGGCCCAATCCGCCTTGCAGCACCCCACGGGGGTTTTCTATCGCTGAACGGTGTAGCCCAGGTGCTGGATCGCCGCCATAATCTGATCCACGCTAACGACGCCATCGTCGAATTCGACTTCCATCTGCTGGCTTCTGTAACTTGCCCGGACGCGTTTCACGCCGGGCAGGTCGTCTTCCAGCCCTTCCAATCGCATCGCGCAGTTCGTGCAGTGCATATCCGTCACGCGGAAGATTTGCTTGACCATCTACCCGCCCCTCATCCGTCGAAGACGATGACGCCGCTGTACATGCCCATCGAGCAACTGTAGAAGAGTTTGCTGCCCGCAGCCTGGGGGGGGATGTCGATGACGACCCTGCCGGTCGACGGAAGCATCTTTTCGACACCGAGCGATTGGATCACGAACGCCAGCGCACAAGTATAAGTCTCATTCGACACCAGTGACAGTTGAAGCGGTTGGTCGGGCTTGGCATGAGAAATTTTCGGACGGTAGCCGCTGTTCGCCACATTGATGGTGATCGCATTGCTCGCGGTCGCTGGGGGACCGAAGGCGCCGGTCAACTCGCCTGCACCCTGGGCCGGCGCCGCGTTTTGCGGCGGATCCAGGGCGGGTAATGGCTCCTCGGCGTGGAGTCGCGCCGAGGACGGCGCAATGCCTGCGCTGGCTGCGGCCATCCGCAGGTTGGCGACGGAAAAAGGCCAGCCTGCCAGCGTAAGACCGCTGTCGATGGAGATCAGCCCCAGGACCAGCACCATGAGCGCCACGATGCGCATGAAGTTCTTCTCCAGCCTGGCGCCGAGCCGTGTTGCCAGATACGCGACGGTGAAAAACACCGGGCTTGTCCCCAGCGTGAAGGCGAACATCATGGTCGCGGCCCTCACGGGATCCCCCACGCCCATCGCTACGGCCATCATAGCCTGGGTCACGCCGCAGGGGATGAGGACCGTGAGCGCGCCCAGGAACAGCGGCGTCACCGCACTCGCCTGGCCCTTCGCTTTCCGCCTGATATAGCGCGTGACAAACGCAGGCGGCTCGAGGGCAAAATAACGGAAAATGGGGTGGATATTGAGCATCCGGAGCGCCGTACCCACCATGAAAACCCCGATGGCGGCCAGCAAGATGGCGCGCATCGTTGGCGTCAGCTGTAGAACCGACCCCAGCAGCCCCAGCAAAAAACCCAGGATGGTGTAGGCGATCAGTTTGGCCGCCAGGAAGAGCAGGATCGGCCGGCTGGCACGCTGCTGCGCCGCCGGTTTTCCGCCCCGCGCAGGCTGGCCCTGGACCGACAACTCTACATCATGTGCGATGGAGCTGGCGAGCAAACCGCCCTGCACAGCCAGGCAGCTCAGTCCACCCGTCGTCAAACCCGTGATGAAAGCCAGGACGATCTGATCCATAACCTAACGCTTGCCCCCTTCCCACACTTTCCTATCCAATCTTCTGCCCGCGCAGGCGCAGGCTGTTGCTGACCACGAACACGCTGCTGAAGGCCATCGCGCCGGCCGCCAGCATCGGGTTCAGATAGCCCAGCGCGGCCGCCGGGATCAGGATGACGTTGTAGAAGAAAGCCCAGAACAGGTTCTGCCTGATCGTGCGCAGCGTTCTGCGCGAGAGCGAGATGGCGCGGCCTACCCCACGCAGGTCGCCGCTGATCAGCGTGACGGGCGCGGCGGCCATCGCCACGTCGGCGCCGGTGCCGATCGCCAGCCCCACGTCGGCCTGGGCCAGCGCGGGCGCGTCGTTCACCCCGTCGCCGACCATCGCGACGACCGACTGCCCATTACGGGCTGCGGAGGCCTGCAACGCCTTCACCTGGCTGGCTTTCTCGCCGGGCAGCACCTCGGCAAGCACCTGATCCACGCCCACCCCTTCGCCGCCGCTGCCCGCAAGCTGGTGGGCAATTGCCTCCGCGGTGCGCCGGTTGTCACCGGTAAGCATGACGACCTGCAACCCCATGCGGTGCAGCTCGGCGATCGCCTCGGGTGAGCCATCCTTGATCGTGTCGGCCACCGCGATGACGCCCCGTACGGCGCCGTCGACGGCAACCAACATCGCGGTCTTGGCCTCGGCTTGCAGCCGCCCGACCGCGGCCTCCAGGCCGTTGAGCACATGGCCGCGGCCGGCCATCATCCGCACGTTGCCGACGGCCACGCGCCGGCCATCGATGTCGGCCTCCACGCCATGCCCCACTTCCGCCCGGAACCCGTGAAGCTCGTCGAGCGAAAGGCCACGGACGGTCGCTTCAGCCCAGATGGCCTCGCCCAGAGGGTGTTCGCTGCCCTTCTCCACCGATGCGGCCAGGCGCAGCAGCTCGTCCCCGGTCAGCTTCCCGTCCGTGATGATATCCGTCACCGCGGGCTGCCCCTTCGTGATCGTGCCGGTCTTGTCGAGCACGACGACGTTCACCTTTCCGGCACGCTCCAGCGCCTCGGAGTTGCGGAACAGGATGCCCAGCTCTGCGCCCTTGCCCGTGCCCACCATGACGGCTGTCGGCGTAGCCAGCCCCATCGCGCACGGACAGGCGATGACCAGGACGGCCACCATGTTGACCAGCGCGCGCGTGAATGGGCTGATGTCGGCGTTGATCGGCAGCGGCGGGCCGAAGAAAAACCAGCCCAGGAATGTCAGGAGCGCCAACCCGATCACCGCCGGGACGAAGACCGCCGAAACCTGGTCGGCAAGTTTCTGGATCGGCGCCTTGCTGGCCTGCGCGTCTTCCACCAGGCGGATGATCTGGCTCAGCGCGGTCTCTTTGCCCACCTTCGTGGCCTCGAATCGCAGCAGGCCGAGCTTGTTGAGCGTCGCGCCGATGACCGGGTCGCCGGGGCCCTTCTCCACGGGCAGCGATTCGCCGGTGAGCATCGACTCGTCCACAGCCGACCGCCCCTCGACGACGACGCCGTCCACCGGGATCTTCTCGCCTGGGCGCACCAGCACCACGTCGCCGACCAGGACGTCATCCGTCGGGACTTCCATCTCTTGCCCGTTGCGCACCACGCGGGCGGTCTTTGCCCGCAAGCCCATCAGCTTCTTGATCGCCTCACTGGTGCGTCCCTTGGCCTTTGCCTCCAGGTATTTGCCCAGCTTGATCAGCGTGATGATGACCGCGGCGGTCTCAAAATAGACGTGTCCGGGGATCCAGCCGAAGGTGATGGGCAGGCTGTAGAAGAACGCGGCCGACGAACCCAGGGCGATCAGCACATCCATGTTGGCCGAGCGGTTGCGCAGCGCCTTGAACGCGCCGACGTAGTACTGCCAGCCGACATAGAACTGGACCGGGATCGCCAGCGCCAGGAGGAGCCAGTTGAACCACGGCTGCGCCTCACGCATCCCGACCATCGCTTGCTTTGGCACATACAGGAAGGCCGGCAGCCACCCAAGATCGCGGCCCATCGAGAGCAGGAACAGCGGGATGGTGAAGGCCAGGCCGACGATCAGGAGCCGGCGTTGGGTCGCGATTTCGTGCTCGCGGGCCGCGGCCTCAGCATCTTGGGCATCGCCGCCCAACTCGACGGCCTCGAAGCCCAGCGCTGCCACAGCGCGGCGGATCTCCGCCTGGCTGACGACCGTCGGCACGTAGCGGACGCGCGCTTTCTCGGCCGCGTAGGTTACCTGGGCCTCGACCACGCCCTCCAGCTTGCGCAACGCGTTTTCGAGGCGCCGGGCGTCGTTGTCGTCGGCCAGCCGCTTGATGACCAGGTCGGCTTCGCCCGTCGCCACCCCGTAGCCCGCGCGCTCGACGCGCGCGATCAGATCGGCCAGCCCCAATTTGACCGAGTCGAACTCCACGCTGGCGCGTTCGGACGATAAATTGACGATCGATGCCTGCACCCCGTCCAGCTTCTTCAGATTGCGTTCGACCGAGGCGACGCAGTTGGCGCACGTCATGCCGGTGATGGGGAGGGTGAGTTGGCGGATTTCAGACATAGTTGTGTTCCGTCCACTTCCGTAAGTTGTGCATTGGGATATTATGGCTGGACCCGCTACCTGATACCAGCGTAAAATGACGCACGCACACCGCGCCAAATGGCGCGGTGTGCGTGCGCGGTGAGCGTGCGTCCCGGGTTGCCTGAACTGCGAGGGGAGATTGGATGCCTGGCGCCATCGACACGATGGACGCCTCGCTCACGCGGCGTCACCTTGCTCCGGTTGGTTCTGGAGCAAGGTGAGCACTATCGGGGGTCAGGGCGAGGTCCCTGGCACCAATGTGAACCCGAACCGGCCGGTCCGCCGGACTGAGTATTCGGACGACCCGACGGCATTGACCGCGCGCACCAGGTAGTACCAGTTAGTGGCGCCGGTCGAACCGTTCGTGTGCGTGAACGTCGGTGTCGTTGGCTCACCGAGCAGCGTTCCGCCCGAAGTGAAGTACGGATTCGTGTTGCTGCCGTACACCTGGTACTTGATGATCGTCGTCGGGTTGTTTTTGACGTCCTCGGTCACGGCATCCCACGCCAGGATGACATCGTTGCTTCCGCTCAACGAGATCGACGTCACGACCGGCGGCTTGGGCAGAGTGGGGATCGCAGTTGGCGTTGCGGTCGCAGTCGCAGTGGCGGTTGCGGTCGCCGTCGGTGTGGCGGTTGCGGTCGCAGTCGCAGTGGCGGTGCCGTCGGCGTCGGTGTGAAAGGGCATGCGACGTCCAAACGGCCATGCCGTGCCGTAGACGCAATGGGGAGCTCAGTCGTTGAGACGAAGTTGTCGATGATCACGGTTAGCGGGGTGCTTACGCCGCACGCCAGGCTCGACAGCGGCGCGAAAACAATCTCGTAGACCTGCCCCGTGCCGCTGAAGCCTTGCTCTGCCAACAGGTTCGCGCGGATCGTCCCCGTGCCGGTTGGCGCAATGCAGAAGCCGCCGACAGCTCCCGCCATCAGGTCGCCGCGCAGGCGGCATCCCATCGCCTGTGCCACCGCCGGGTTGTAGCGGATGGAGAGGCTCGCCGCACCCAGATCGGTCACCCCCTCGATCCACACCGGGACCGTTTGCGTGGTCCCCAGCGTGACGGTATAGACGCCGTTCGCCGCAGGTGGGCCGATGAGCACGCGGGGCGCGGTGATGGGATCTCGGATCAGAACCGTGCTGTCGATCGCTTGCCACGTGCGCGCCTCGCCGAGCGGCCCGGTCACGGCCTCAAGGGCCAGATTCAAGGGGCTGGATTGCCCGGTCACCGCCTGGGACATCGCCTCAAATGTCAACGTGAAAGGCGTCAGCGTGCCGGACAGGCCGTCGGCGGAGACCAGGTTAAAGCGGACAATCCCGCCGGCCACATCATGCTGTGCGTTGCAGTAGCCCATGAACGCAAGATCAGCCCCTGCCCGCAGGCACCGCGTCGGCCGCAGCACCGCGGGATTGTAGCGCACCGTCCCGCTTAGGGCGCCCACCGCCTGATCGGGCGCGATTTGGAGGCTAATCGGCACATCCAGGCTTGCGCCGCCCGAAAGACGATACCCGCCAGCCGGCGCGCCCGTGAACTGCACCAGCACCTCGGCGCCGCCCGGCAATTCACCGTGTAGCTGAATCCGCCCGGGTTGGGTGCTGTAGGGCAGCAGACTCCCCCGCCAAATTCGCGAAGTTGAAGACATCGAAGGTCAGGTTTGAATATCGGCCAGCATGCGCCTCCGGGTTGCGGCGGAAGGTCAAGGTCGCGATATCGGTGGTTGCTGCCAATGGTTCTGCGGCGAGCAAAGCCATGCGCACGATGCCCGGCTCGCCCGAGGGATTGCAGACCGCGTTCTGCAGACCAACCGAGAACTGGCAGGTCTCGGCGATCAGCACATTCGGGTCGTAGCGGATGCCCCAACTTCCTGCGGCCACCTCCGTTCCCCGATCCAGGAAGAGATGCACGGTCACCCGGGCATCGCTGTAGAGATTTTGTGTCGCGGGCTCGATGCGGAGCAGCGGCAGGGCGGGGCCGGGATCCGACAAGACGTCGATCGAGTTGTTGCTCACGCGAACGGGTATCGGCGCACCGGCCGGGGTGTTGAATGCCTCGAGGGTCAGGTTGAGGGGGCTGCTGCCACCGCCAACCGCCGTGAAGGCAATCTCGAGTGCCAGCACCGATCCGGACAGGCCCGTGGATGAAATCACATTGGCAGCTACATGGTCAGCATGCAACGCGCACGTCCCGAATCCAGGGCGGCATTCAAGCGGGCGGACGACCGCGGGGTTGAAGGCCAGGGAGAACGTGGCCGAGCCGAGGCCCGTGACCCCCGTCACCCAGATCGGGACGGTTGTGGTCAGGCCGCGGATGACGCTGAAGGGCTTCGATTGATCGGGCGTGCCCACATAGACGATCGCGCCCGCGTTGATCGGCTTCAGGACGCGTATCGTGCTGCCGACCGACTGAGACGTCATGTAGTTGCCGTGCGAGTCGGCCGCGCTCTCGATCAACGGTGTCACTGAGTTTATCTGGTTCAGTTTGGGGCTTGCGGCCGTCTCGAAGGTCAGGTCGAACAGGGCGGCCTCCCCCATAATTCCGGTATCTGGGCTGGCCAGGACATTGAATCGAACCAGGCCGTTCGCCTGGTCGTAGACGGGATTGCAGTAACCGCCGGGCCCATCGGGGCGCGCGACACATGCGGTCGGGCGCAGCTCGGTAGGGTTATACTGGATGAGCGCGGAGATGGCCGCGAGCGGCAGCGCGCCGCTGACGTTGATCTTGATGGGCAGGGTGATGCTGCCGCCCTGGTGCACCTCGTAGGTATACGGCGCCGCGCCCACCGTCAGTGACACCTGGTAGGTCGCCTCCAGTTGAGCGGTGGAACGCAACGCCGCACTCGGGGCAATGAGGAGGAGCACGCTGATCAATGCGATGCCGAGCACGAAAGCCCGCGGACTTCCCGTGCGATTCAGGACTCCTCGTGATACGGCATGCAGTGCCATTGTGTTCCTCCTGTTTTGACCCTCAGGGCCGGACCTACATCGCCTCGATCGCCGGCGGTGCGGGTTCGAGCGCAGGCGGGTCGTCGGCAGGTGGCAGCACCGGCGCAGGTTCGCTCGCCGGCGGCTCCTCCGCAGGAGGCGTGATCGGCGCAGGTTCGGTCGCCGGTGGCTCTACCGCAGGTGGCTCCTCCGCAGGAGGCTCCACCGCAGGTGGCCCCTCCGCAGGAGGCACGATAGGCTGAGGTTCGGCCGCCGGCGGTTCTGCCGCGGGCGGCAGCGTGCCATCCGGGATCACGTCGGACGCCATCCCCGGCCCAGGCGACTGCGACCATCCGTTAGTGATCAGGGGCAGGTAGATGGTGAGCGGCGCACCGGGCGCCACGGGCTGGCCGTATTCGGCCCGCAGGGCGTTCAGGTCAAGGTCGAAGGCGGCCTCCACGGCAAGCTCGGCCAGCGCGGTTCCCTGGGCGAGCTGATCTGCCAACGTGGGATCCAACACGCCGAAGCGGATCTCGACCAGCGGCGCGGCTTCCACGATGCCGCCGGTCGTGATGCCGGTGTATTTGACCGTGCCCTCGGCGTACGCCCCGTTGCACACGGCCAGGTCCATCCGCCCCGCCGGGTTCTCGCTGCAACTGACGACCGCGAGCCGGGCCGGGTCGTAGGTCAGGCTGAGGACCGCGGCGCCGAGCGGTGCATGTGGCGATTCGGCAACCACCCGGACCACCCACTCGCTTCCGTCGGGCTCCTGCTCGAGCCGGAAGAAGGCCGGCTGCGCATCGCCCAGGCTGGCAGCATCCGCCGCGGCTGCTCCCGCCGAGGGGCAACTGGCCATTGCGACGTCGCACATCAGGATCCGCAGGGCGTCGCTGGAGTTGCAGCGGCCATCCTGTGTCACATCGCACAGGGGCAGGTACACGGTGCCCGGCCCGGGCGGCCATGTCGTCACCCCGGGGGTCAGCCCCACGTCATACTTCAACACGAGCAGGGCATCCGCCGAGTCGCGCCTGCCGCTCACGTTGACGTCACCGAGCGGGTAGCTGCCCGGTCCGCTGACGTCCACCGTCACGCTATACCCGCTGCCGGCCGCGCCGATCCGGTACGCCTGGTACGTGCCATCCTTATCTCGCAGCACCGCCGGCACCCCGTCTACGGTGAAGCTGATCGTCTCGGCGATGCGGGCCGAGTCGATCGCGGTGGGGGTGACGCCCGGGTCGTAGGCGCTGAGCGGCACCGCCAGCACATAGTTGTAATCCGTTCCGGTGATGGCCGCGATCTGGGTCGTCACCACGCCGCCTCTCGGCAGCACGGCCGTCAGCGTCCCGCTCTTCAGGACTGCACCGTCACGCATGGCTACGCCGTAGAACAGCGCATCGGGCTGGGGCATCGCCTTCGCATCTGCGGCCACTCTCGCAGCCGGGATGCCCGCGGCCGGCAGGGCAGCCCCCGCCTGCGCACTCTCCGCCTCTGCAGCGGCCGCCATC
The DNA here is from genome assembly GCA_963774265.1 of uncultured Chloroflexia bacterium. GTDB lineage: Bacteria > Chloroflexota > Anaerolineae > CG2-30-64-16 > CG2-30-64-16 > JALOOB01. Next base: position 23,018 of record CAVZDU010000006.1, read on the forward strand.
GTCCCGGCATACGCGTATGTCTGGAAGTAGACGTAGATGTCGTTCACGTCCTGCAGGAAGCGGTCGATGCCCATGTCCGGATCGGCCAGCAGCGTGGCGCCGGGGATCACCAGCACCCACTCGGTGTTCCAGACCGACCGGCCGATCAACCGCGTATCGGTGTTCAGTTCCTGGGGTTCCAGATTCTCGCTATAAGGATACGCCCGCATGTCGGCGTACGGCTTGACCTTGAGGAACTGCCCCTGCAGGCCGTTGATGCTCGGAATCCAGTTCGGATTCTGCATGTCCGCCTGCGTGATGGGATACGGCACCGGCAGGAGCTGCTCGGTCACGTTCCAGTAGCGCAGCACGCCCGTCTGTGTTTCGCGGCCGGATCACATCATTTCCGCCGGGCAGCAGGTAGACCCGCGGGGTCTGGCTCAGCCGCCCCGTGTCGTAGCCCTCGAACCAGATGCCCACGCTGGCGATCTTGGTCGCGAACTGCGTCGCGCTGTACGCGCTGTCCCCGGGTCCGAGCGGGTTGCCGAAGTAGTTCAGCCGCCGGGTGATGGTCGAGCCGAACGGGATCACCAGCCCGGGCTCCGGCCCCGCCTCGCCGTAGGGGCGCTTGGCCAGCTGCGCCACGATCGGATCGCCGTAGATGTTGGGCGTGTAGTAGCGCGCCAGCGTCTGCCGCCATGCCGCATCCGATTCGTCGCGCAGCCGGAACAGCTCGTGCCGCAGCGAGAAGCGGTTGGCCTCGGCCTGCGGGTTGTTGAAGCCCATCTGGCCTTTCAGCACCACGAAGTTGTCGCGCATCTTGCCGAGCGGCTCGGCCAGTCCGCCCGAACCCACGATCGGCTCGACATCCCACGGCCCGGTCGTCCAGCGCAGCTCGCCCAGCGAGCGGGTGGCCACGATGTTGCGCAGGAACTTGCCGCCGGCGGCCGGGTCCTCGCCCCGCAGGTTGGTCTCGTAGTCGTAGGCCGCCGCGGTCAGGTAGGTGTATGTCTGGGCCAGGTCGAATTGCCGGCGGTACTTGAGCAGTGCGTCGTTCTGGTAGATGCGATACGCCATGTCGCCGTAGCGCTGCTCCGCGATCTGCCCGGCCCAGCGCTTGCGCAGCCGGATCAGGTCCTGGAGCTTGCGGTAGCCGCCCTCTACCTCGGCCTTGTAGTCGTCAAAGCTTCCGTAGTAGTTGTCGACCGCCAGGTAGAGGTCGAGACGCAGCGTGCCCTCCTCGCGCAGCAGGCCGTTCATCTCGTAGCCCATCTGCTTGAGCTCCATGTCCGCGTCGAAGTCGAACATCGCGATTTGGGTCGCCGTCTCGTAAGCGTCCTTGAACATCTCGATGGCGCTTCCCGTCAGCTTGAGCTGGCTCTCCAAGGTATCCATTGCGTCCTTAAAGGCGAAGCCCGCCATCATCGCGGTAAGTCTTCCCATGAAACCCAAGTCGTTGTCGATGCCGACCACAAAAGGCTGGCCCATGGCCGTCGCCCAGCTCTTGTCGTAGATGCTGGTCTTAATGATGTCGTAGACGTCCTTGCCGATATCGATTGCCTTAAGCGTCTCGTCGAGACCCAGGACGATGCCCTTGGTGGCTGCATCGAGGGCGTTCTTCCTCTCCAGGTACTCGGCCCGGTCCTTCATGGCCAGGTAGTGCTCCTCGAGCGCTTCGACCTGGTTCCGGTAGGCCAGGGCGGCGGTCTCGTATTCGGTCTTAGCGTCGTAGACCCCCCACATCTTGCGCTGGATCTCCCCCCACGACTTGCGCGCGCTGTCGTCCGGCCACGTCGAGGGCTTGTACCGGCCGAAGCCTGCATCGAGGCCGACGCCCACGGTGTAATCCAGCTCCAAATTCTCCGTGGGCATCACCGAACTGCAGACATCCTCCACCTTGAACGGCTGCCCGTAGGTGTAGCCTGTCAGGGTCGTCACGTAGTTGCCCAGGCACTCCATGGGCGCGTACTCGAGCACATAGGAGGCCGTCTCGGCCGGGCAATTGTCTTCCGCGATCTCCGCCTCGCTGCAGCGCATCTCGGCGTCTGTGATCTCGGTGCGGTCGATCAGGTCGAAGTTGTAGATGTCGGGCCCGTCGTACCCGGCCGGGTATGTGCCGTTCACACCGATGTCCGCGTCGTAGGGATAGCCGAAGATCTCGATCAGCTCGTTGACGCGCGCCCGGTCCTCGTCGACGATGCTCAGCGCAAAGTCGCGCTGTTCGTCCTGCGCCTGCCGCTGCTCGAGCTTCACCTCGTTGGCATAGTCGAACAGCTTCAGCGCGTTGCTCAGGCTGCCCAGCGATCGGTCGTACACCTGCTCGAAGTGGGTCTTCCCTTCAGACGTGGGCGTCGTCTTGGTGAGCGCCGGATCGAGGTCGAACAGCACGGCGTCGCCCGTCAGGCCGAGCGGGTTCGCCAGGTTGTCCGCATTGTCGAGTTTGTCCTCGATCGCCGCGTACTGGTTGGCAATCTCGACGATGTCCATCACGGTCGTGCGGTCGATCTTGCGCAGGTCGGTGTAGCGGTCGTCCTCGGGCGGGATGATCGCGTTCGCCACGACCCAGTCGAAGTAGGCGCCCTGGCCGGCGCGCTCCGCCCAGTCGACCACGCCCCACGCCCGAGCCATGCTGTCGGATGCATCTATCTTCGTGTCTGACGTATTCCTGGTTGGCTGGGGTCTGCGTAGTACTTGCGATAGGTAAGGTCGACGATCTCCGCGCCCATGCGGGCCTTCTCAGCCGCTGCGGTGGCGAACCGTCGCTCGTCGTAGTAGTCCACCACGACCGGCGCGCCGGCCACGCTGATCGGCTCGGCGCGCGGCACCCAGGTGTAATTCTGGTGCCGCAGCAGCTCGTAGTACTTGGTCAGCGCGGTCAGGAACTGCCCCCAGGCGTCGCCGTGGCCCTGCGGGTACATGATGGCCGCATCGGCCTCGTTCACGAACCCGTCCTGGTTGACGTCCTTGATGTTGTAGTTCATCACGTAGGCCACTTCGCCGTCGCCGTTGGTGAAGTTCCATGTCAGGCGGTTGTAGGTGGGCGCGGCCGCCACGCCGCCCAGCGTCTCGTCGCGGCCTCGCAGCAGCGCCAGCTCCTCGTCGATCAGGCCGAACTGGTCGGACCGGAACTGGTTCGTGAAGGCGAACACCGCGGGCGCCCGGACCCCCAGGCTGCTGCTCGTGCCCAGCCCGATGGTCGGATCCAGCGCGTCCATGTATGCATCGTTGGCCAGCAGCATGTAGAGGCTCGCGATGCGGGACGTCACGTTGAGCAGCGCGGCGTTGGCGCCCTGGTCGTTGACGCCCGCGTCGATGGAGAGGTCGCGCCCGCGGTCCAGCACCGTCTGGTAGGCCTCGATCAGCCCCATGTTGTTCAGGGTCTCGGGGTCGTTGTTCATCGCCACCGGCCCCTCGTAGCGCGGGCCGGCCTGCCGGATCATGTCGACCGTCGTGTTGGTCGGCGCGCTCACGAAATCGTCCACGCGGGTGTCGAACGGGTTCAGTGCGTTGGTCACCCGCTTGATCCAGCCCTCCGCCAGCTGCGCCCGTATCTCGGAAGGCTTGGCCGACGGGTCGCCGGCGAATGCGCTCCAGGTGTACTGGTTGCCGCAGACCGGGCAGGTCTTGTTCTTGTAGCGCACGATGATCCAGTTGTCGCGCAGCGTGGTCGGGTTCGCGCCCTCGATGGTGATCTGCGGCCCCAGCGTCGTCGCGCCCTTTTCCGGCGCGGTCCACGGCTGCCAGGGGTAGCTCGGCGGCGCCAGCACGGGCGAAACCGCGGTGTCGTCCACCGCCGCGATCCACCAGTCGAACGTGAAGTTGTCCGGCCGGCCGCCGAAGTCGCCGGTGTGGCGCAGGGTCAGCTTCTCGTCGAACAGGTTGTCCGACTTGATGACCAGCAGGTTGCCGCGATACGGGCTCTCCTCGCCCGCAGCGTTCTTGGCGCACTGCACCTTGATGACCTGGAGCGACACCGGCAGCCCGCCGAGCGAGGAATCGTTGTTGTAGGCCACGGTGATGTAGCCGGTGCCCGGCCGCGTTGCCCGCGGTCAGCGCCTTGCCCTTGCCCAGGCCCTCGAAAGGCTCGGGGATGCCGTCCGGCGTGTCGGCCTCGCCATCGGACTCCTGCCCCCCGCGACCAGGTTGCCCTCGGCGTCGTACAGGTCAAGGGACGGCGTGTCATCCACCGCGATGAGCATGGCGTGATCGGCGACGCCGTCGCGGTAGGTGCCCGTGCCGCAGTTCTGTGAGAGCCCGGCCGGCAGATCAGTGGGCAGGCCTGTTACAGGCGTCTGGTTGAGCGCCGGGTTGTTATCGTTCACGGATAGCTTGCCGGTCGCGTCCCGGCACAGGTCGAGATCACGCGGGTTCAGCGTCTTCCAGTACAGCGCCTCGATGGCATCTGCATACTCCCGGCAGTCCGGGATCTTGTCTTCGTCCCCGTCCGCCGTCGAATCGCTCGGGCAGAGGTCCAGCAGCCGCTGCCTGTCGGACTCCGACATCACGTTCAGCAGGAGCAGCGGGTCGCCCTTGATGTACTCGGGCGATGCGCCGTCGTAGTAGCCCTTGAAGACGAGCCTGCCGTTGGCCACGTCGTCGCCGTCCAGGTCGACCGCAGTGTCGCGGAACACGATGCGGCTGCGCAGCGCGAACGGCAGCGCCAGGTTCGGGTCATCGACGTTGCCGGTCAGTGCGGTGCCTCCGCCGAAGAGCAGCCTCTGCGTCGTGATGTCCGGCGGCAGCCCCGGTTGGTCCTCGATCACCACGGGCAGCTCGACCTCCACCTCGGCCATCGGGTCGATGAGCTGCGCGACCGACCGGGTGACGCCGGCCGGGGCCATGGCGATCACACCCGCGTCGTTGTCCCAGGTCGATTCCGCCAGGTCGTCGTAGATGCGTGTGACCGCGACCTGGCTGGCCACGGCGGAGACGCCGCCCTTGGCGCGCTGGAATACTGTCTCGCCCACGTTCAGCAGCGCGGGCAGCTCCGGCCAGCGCACGCGGTAGCCGACCGGATACACATACCCTGTCTGCTCGACGCCGGAGGTAGTCCTGGTAGGTGACTCCGGAGCCGGCCGGATAGGCACTCACACTCAGGTTATCCAGCCAGGGCATGCACTTGCCGATCCGCTCTTCTTCAGTCAGGACCTTCCCGGTCTCCGAATCAACCAGGCCATGGTCCTCCGCGTACTCGTCGCTCAGGTAGAAGCCCCGCTGCAGCGGGTAGAAGTACTTGACGGTCATGTCGCCGGCCGCGCGGGCCCACAGCATCCCCTTCCAGTCCTTCCAGAAGGGCGTGTCGCCGGTGTTGGCCTGCGTTTCAGCGCACGGCTGGATGTCCAGCAGCCCGCGCATGGGCGTCGGTGCATACACCGGCAGCCCCGCATCCAGGCCGTAGGTGAGCTCGCTGTAATCCGGCCCGTCCGGGTTGGCGTTGTCCACCGAAACGGCAGCGGTGCCTGCGGTGAAGGTGTCCTTCTTCTTGAAGGTGAGGTCGGCCAGCCGCGAATCCGCGGTCAGGCCGTGCTTGCTGCGCGTGACCAGGTCGAGCACGATCTTGCCGTCGTTCATGCGGCAGCCGGTCATGGTCGTCGGGTCTTCCGGCGCCAGCAAAGTCGGTGCGACGGTCTGCGTGGCGAGGATGTGGACGTCGACGCTCGCAGAGATGACGCCCTCGAGCACGCCGCTCGACACCTGCACGGTGACATGGTAAGTATTCGCCGCACCGTAGACGTGGCTGACCACACGATTGTCGTATTGCACCGTGCCGTCGCCGAAGTCCCACTTGTAGCGCAGGTCGGACCCGGCACCCGTCGTGACGCGCAGGTGCACCACGTTGCCCACCAGGATGTTGTCATCGGCAGCCACTGCGGGCAGGTAGGGCCGCTCGACGAACCGGTTGAGGTTCGGCTTGCATGCCGCGGGCTCCAGCTTGCTCGAGTCGTAGCTGATTTCGACGTAGGCAGCGTGCAACCCCGTGCCGTTCAGCGCCTCGACCGGCACGGTGGCCGTGGTGTTGCCGCCGAGCACCGCAGTCCCCACCCGCAGCGTCAGCTTGCCGGCCGTCGGCCCGCCGGGCGGGTCCACGCTCGTAATGCCGATGGCGCCGGGGACCGTCGCGTAGAGGATGTCGGCGGGATTCTCCGTCAGGAGCACCCGGTACACGGCGATCTGGGTCCGGTTGTTCTGCCGTGCATCGCGGTACTTCAGCAGCGCGTAGGAGCGGACGGGGGTCGCGTCGGTGTTGCGGTTGAACAGGTCGGTGCGCAGCGCATAGAATGCGGGCTGCGGGTTGCCCAGATTCGAGCTCGCCAGCAGCGCATGTTCATGGTTGGGGCTGTAGCCCGGCTGCTCGTCGTCGACCTGGTGATAGACCGTCGGCTCAACGAAACTGCTTCGTGCTCAGAATGGCCTGGCCGCCCATCTCCGAGCCCAGCTCGCTGGCGATCACGATCTTCGGGGTCTGCACGTCGACCGGCCAGCGGCAGCGGTAGGCCACGCTCTTGACCGGCCAGGCCACGTTCCGGCTGTCGGTTTGGTACCAGGCCACCCGCAGGTCATCTTCCGTCCGGTTGTCGTCCTCGCCCTCGGCAGGCGCCTGCTCCAGGACCGGGATGATCGGGCCATCCCGTATCTCCTGCACATGGGCCGGCGGGATGAGGTTATCGACCGTGTTCTGGGCCGTGATGAGCTCTGCCGACGTCCTGACGCCGTCGTACGCGTCGCCGTAGAGGATCCAGCCCGACCGTCCCTCCGGGTCCGAGTGCCCCGGCAGCTTGAAGGCCGGGTCGGTCTTGTCGTTGAAATCAGGGTAAGCCAGCTCGCGGCCGATGACGCAATCGGTCACGCTATAGCCGTCGGCTGTCTCGCGATCGCGCAGGTCTCGTATGCCCGCCGTATCCCAGTCCAGCGTCTTGATCACCAGAACCTTCAGGCTGCCGCTCGTCTGCGTGCTCTTGCTGAGTTGCACGACCGAATACGAGTCACCTTCCTCCGGGTCACCGTCCGCCGCGTGCAGCTCGGTGCGGTTGAAGACGGTGCCATCCAGGAGGGCGCCCGCCAGCTCATCGACCGGCTCATAGCCTTCGTACGCGCGGGCAGTGCCCGGCGCGACATTGAAGCCATCGGTGATGGCGCTGTGGGCCAGGTTGACCTCAGCGCCGCCGACGTGCAACTGGGGATTCTCCGGCCAGACCACGATGCCGGATTGCTCCAGGCCGCCGAGCGACCAGGCCACCTTGGCCGTCTCCATGGGAGAGCCACCGGCTTCCGGCCGGGTGGGGCGGATCGCAAGGTCCAGCATCGGCGCGGGGCTCCAGGCGTGGTAGCCCGAGGCGTCCTCGTCATTAATCGTCCATTGAGGCAGGCTGCTTCCGCTGATTGACGGCGGCCGCGGCAGCGGCTGCCCGACCACCCAGGCCGCGAACTCGTACGCGCCGATATCACATCGATAGGTCTGTGTCGTGCCTCGCTGCGGCAGAGCGATGCCGCGCTGGTCTATGGGCCGGTCGCTTCGGGCCGAGATCGTGATGCTGCCATACCCCTGTTCTGCGCTCGCCGCGTTATAGACGCGATACCTGAGTGTGCCGGGCTGGTTGACCTGCATCGCTACCGGCGTCTGACCTGCCGGCACCTCTACCAGGCGTTCGTTGTACTGGCCGTCATCGAAAATGACGGTGCGCGCTTCCGTGCTGGACAACTGCACGATATCGCCCGCCCGCACGCTGAGCGTGCCGGGGCTGCTCGCGATGACGGCCTCGAGGTTGATGCCCGCCGTGGCTGCACCACAGGCCGTGACTGCGAGTGCATCGATGGCCGGGCTGTCCGGGCGCAGCGCATGAGAGTGGGTGTAGCCGGAGATAGTGCCCGCCGCGAAATCGATCGCGTTGTTATCCTGCAGCGGGCCAAGCAGGGGATCGCGGATCGGGTAATCACCGGTCAGCAGCGCGCACAAACCGTATGCCGCGTCCACGTCGTTGTACTGCTCCTCGTTCCCAAACAGGTTCGTGCCTTGCGGCATGACCGTTGCGTGGCTATCATCCGTGAACCGCCCGCAGGGACGCGCGGCGCCGCTGCTGTAGACGATCGAGCGGTCGAGCCGGGTGTTGCTCTTTCCGGTCTGGAACAGGGATGCGCCGTCCGGCGTCGAGGCCGGGGCGCTGACCTCCAGTGTCAGCGTCTGCTGGAAGTCCGCATCCTCAAGGGTCACCTGTCGCGGGTAGGGCAATGTGACCGCGGAATCGGTCGTGCAGATGATCGGTGCGGACAGGCCCATGCCCGAACGGGGCACCTCGATCGTTGACGGGTCGCAAGAGACGCCGGCGCCCACAGACTTCACTTCGATCGTGTGAGCCTGGCTGTCCTGGGTCTCGAAGCGCACCTCGTCGCCCGACACGATCGGCACAGTATTCGGCTCAAAGCCGCTGCTTCGCACCGCGACGGCGTGCTGATCGGGCAGCCGGCTCGCCAGGTTGTAGGCCAGCGTCGTGGCGGTGATGACCGCGGTGACCGGTGTTTCGACGTCGGGGCTGTAGTTGAAGAGCGCGCCACCGTACTGCTCGGCGCGGTTGCCCGAGATCGTGCTCCGCACGACCACCAGGTCGCCGCCGTTGTAGATGCCGCCGCCGCGGCCGTCGTCGCCCTGCTCGCCAGTCGCGGCGTTACTCTCGATGGTCGATCCCTCGATGGTCAGCCGGCCCAGGTTGTGCACGCCACCGCCCAGCACACCGGTGCCGTGGCGGATCGTCAACCCCTGCAGCTTGACTTTGACATCCCCGGTCGCCTCGTAACTCTCGCCGCTTGGGGCGTAGCCCGCGACCGTCAGTGTTGTTCCGGCGAACGATCCGAGCGCTTTCTGTTCCTGCGGGGTCCGGGAGGAAGCCTGCAGGATGGCGCGCAGGTCATAGCCGAGCTCCGGGCTCAGCTTGCTCACCTTGACCCCGGCATGGCGGATCGTGACATCGCGGTACGCCGTGAAGTTGCCGGTATACGTGCCCGCTCGGACTTCGATGAGGTCGTCCGTCATGGCCCGGTCGAGCGCGGTTTGCAGGTCGCCGAAGAGAAGAGCAGCCGGGTCCGGCAATGCGGCCGCATCCACGGTCAGCGTGCGCGGGCCGTACTCGTAGGCACCCAGGTCGCAGGCCGCGCCTGCCGGTCGGCTGCGGCCGCGCTGGTCCACCTGGCCGGTGCACTCAGTCGCGTCGCTGTAGCCCACGTTGATCGCCGGGCTGGTCGACTTGATGGCGTAGCTCAACGTCGCGCCGCCGTTGTCACGCAAGGCTTCAAGCTGCGGGTCGCCGGGGATAGTCCCGCTGAGGCCACAAGGTGCGCCGTTCACAAGGTTCGTCGCGTCCGTGCCGATGTTGGTGGTGCACTGGGCGATCGTGCCTGGCGCCTAAGGATGGAGCCGCCCATCGTTGCGGCGTCCAGATCAGTGTCGAGGTTGGCGATGCTCTGCCCGCTGGCGCTCGCGGTGTTCCCCGCGAATGTGGACCGCCGCACCGTCAATAGCACGGCGCTTGCGGCGTTGTAGATGCCACCGCCGTCCGCGGCAGCGTTGCCAGACAGTGTGCTGTCGGCCACCGTGAGCGTGCCCGCGTTGTAGATGCCGCCGCCGCCGGCGCTGGCCCGGTTGTCATACACGGTGCTGCGGACAAGGTTCAGTGTGCCTTCGTTCTTGATGCCGCCGCCATCCGTCGCGCAGCCGTAGCGGATGTTCAGGTCCTCGATCGTCACAGTTGAACCGGCCGGCACGTTGACGACGGTGTCCCCGGTGCACGCGCTGTCGGGCTTGGCCGTCGCGCCCTGCACGAACCCCATGTGGGTGCCGGGCGTGTTCCAGTCGGGCATGGGGCCGCGCAGCGTCACGTCCTTGTTCAGGGTGACGTTCTCGGTGATGACGCCCGAGACGACGATGATGTCGCCGTCCGCCGCGGTCTTCATCGCCTGCGCCACCGAGAGATACCGGCACCGGCTGCGCGGGCTGTTGTCCGACATATCGAGCGGCGGGCCGCAGACCGCCAGGATCTCCTTCCCGCGTTCGACGGAGCCGGGGTCGCACCAGTTCTCGTGCGTCTCCCAGCCCAGGCTGGGCCGCAGCCGTCCGCGCTGGTCCAGCGGGGCTGTGCCCAGCAGCTCGTCGCACGCGTTCACGGGGATGACGTCCAGGATCGGATTGGTGACCGTGCCCTCGGGCAGGTAGTTCTTCGTCTTGCCGCCGTTGAAGTCGAGCTCGCCCAGCTCGAAGGTGGCATTCTGCACGTCGGGCCGGCCGGCGGGCGCATCACCGAGGATGCAAGTGCCGTCGGCGATGTAGTTGAACCCGCCTGAGGTGATCACGTTCGAATACAAAAAGGAGCAGTGTCCGCGGGTGGGACTGGCAAAGATGTTGGCCGCGACTCGAGTCGCTCGTGAGCTCTGGAGGTAGAGACTGGCTCCCACATACTCGGTCGTGTTTCCCTTAATCGTGTTGAATCTGAGCGTCAGGTCGCCGCCGACATTGGCAACCGCACCGCCCCAATGGGCGCTGTTACCGATGAAGGTGTTGTTGGCGATCGTGGCGGCGCCACTGCCGGCCACGTATACACCACCGCCAACGCCCTGGCCGTCATCGTTCGCGGAGTTGTTCTGCACGAGGCTGCCGACCAGGTTCATGCTCTGGCCAACGGCGCCGACGCCGCCGCCTCGGTTCGTCGTGGCGTGGTTGTTGGTGATGGTGCAGTATTCCACGTTGACGCGGGTGCCGGTGTTTGCCAGCACGCCCGCGTACCAGCTGCGCTGGCCGCCGGTGATGGTCAGATAGCGCAGCGTGACATCGGTGTTGCTGGTGCTGATATGGACCACGCCGCCCAGGCTCAGGGCGTCCAGAACCGTCGGATGCTCGACCGGATCGGGATCGGTCCACGGCTCGTCGTCAGCCGTCGAATACCCGCCCTCCATCGTGAGACTCTTGTTGATGACCAGCGTCCACGGGTCGCTGCCCGCGACGCCGGTGCAGTGGCCCGCCACCTTGACGGTTGCGCCGGCAGTGACCTGGTCTACCATCTGTTGCACGATGCGGGCGTTCGGGCCGGTCAGACCGTGTCTGCCCGATTTCGCCGCGCAATTGACAGGCAGCACCTGCAGCTCGTACGCGCCCGAGTCGCAGAACGTGCCGCCGCCGCCGGGACGCGCATGCCCGAGCTGGTCCGTTGTATACGTGACGCTGCCTATCGTGCAGAGGCCGTTGTCTACCGCGACGCTGGTGCCCACTAAATGGTGCGTGCCATCCGCTCCCAGCGTCTCAAGCCCCGGATCAGTGATGCCTTTCCGGTCCAGTTGTGCGGTGAATGCGGTGACATCACCCACCCCGATCACGTTGCCGCCGCCGCTCGTGAGGCCCGCGACCGCCTTTACATCGCCGCCGTAGACATCCGTTGCGGTTCTGTTCTTTGCGATGATGCTGCTCGTCGGCTTCGTGGTTCCTGCGCCCGCGTACAGCCCGGCCCCCTGGGGCGCCTGGTTCTCGGTTACGGTCGTCAAGTTGAGCTTAACCGTCCCGCCCTCCACGCGCCCACCGCCGCCGGTTGCCGTCGCGGTGTTCGCGGAAATCGTGCTGTTCGACACATTCAGCGTTCCGGCGCTCGTGTACAGCCCGGCGCCGTCGGGAGCCGTGTTGTCGCGAATCGTCAGCGAGTTGAGGTTCATCGTGCCGGTGCCGCCGGTGCCCGCGCCGCCACCCGTCCCAGTCGTCCCAGTGGCCGTGTTGTGGTGGATAGCGCCGCCCGTGACCGTCAGCGTGCCGCCGTACGCATAGACGCCCCCGCCGGAGATGGAGGCGGTGTTGCTGGCAATCGTGCTGTTGGTGATGGTCGTCGTGCCCCCGGTGGTGCACACGCCGCCGCCGTACGCTGAAGTGCTGCTCGAGATCGTGCTGCCGCTCACCGTTGCCGTTCCGCCGGCAACGTGCAGCCCACCCCCGTTCACCCCGGCGAAGTTATCGGACAGCGTGACCGACGTCAGGTTCAGCGCGCCGGTGCCGGACACGTAGGCCCCCCCGCCGAGCGTTGACGCTTGGTTCCAGTCGTAAGGATCGTCTATCGTGCCGCCGATGGTCGTGCCGGTGGCGGTCAGGGTGCCGCCGGCTACCGACAACCCGCCGCCGGTCGGGGCCGAGTTGTGGCGAACGATCGTTGTGGCGTCCAGCGTGGCTGTACCGCCGGCCACATGCATGCCTCCGCCGGACGTTGCGGTGTTGCCCACCAACGTCGCTCCTGTCAGGGTCAGCGTGCCCGTGCCGGATACATACGCACCGCCTCCGTAATACGTGCCGGCTCCAGTGCCGGCTGCCGTGTTGTACCCGATGGTGCTCCCAGTCACGGCCACCGTGCCGAGCGCGACGTAGAGGCCGGCCCCATTGGGCGCGGAGTTGAACGACGTCGACGTGGAGCCGAGGGTCACGGAGCCGGCTGCGATGTAGATGCCGCCACCTGCCGTCGTGGCCGTATTGCTCGTAATGCTGCCGGCAGTAGTCGTCATTGCGCCGCCGTACACGTAGACACCGGCGCCTTGGGCCGCCCGGTTGCCGACGATGGTTGCCCCGGTGGTCGACATCTGGAGCGTGCCGCTGGCCGAGACGTAGACCCCACCGCCGTTAGCCGAAGCCACGTTGCCTTCGCCCGACGCCGTGCTGCCGATCTGCGCGCTGGTCACGCTCAGGGCGCCGCCCATGTCGTAGAGGCCCGCGCCATTGACTGCGGTGTTGCCGTAGACCAGGACGGTCGAGTTGAGCGTAGCCGTGCCGCCGAGCTGATAGACTCCTCCGCCGTCACCGGTGGCCGTGTTGCCTTCGCCGGCGTTCCGGTAGCCGATCTTGCCGCCGTTCACGGTCAACGTGCCGCCGCCCATGTAGATGCCGCCGCCATGCCTCTCCGCCGAGTTGCCGAGGACCGCGCTATTGGTGAGGGTCAGCGCACCGCTGACCAGGTGGATGGCGCCGCCGTTGTCGTCGTTACCCGTGTAGGTGCCGCTGGTGGCGGTGTTGCCCGAGAAGGTGCTGCCGCTGATCGTCCCCGTGTGGCCATTGACCAGTAGGCCGCCGCCCATATACGCGGTGTTGTCTGTCACCTGGCAGTTCGTGAGGGTGAAGTCGCCGTTCGTGAAGATGCCGCCGCCCGCGGAGCTGAAGCCCTGCGCGGACTCGCCGATCGTGGCCGTGTTACCGGTCACCGTGCAGTTGGTCATGTTCAGGGTGCCCGAGGCAGAAATGCCGCCGCCGCTGGCATTCCAATAGCCGCTGGAGGGATTCACAAACCCCGTCTCGTTGTCTGAGACGGTGCAGTCGGTCATCGTCAAGGTCGCGGCCGACCTGATGCCGCCGCCACTGTATCCGGCGCGGTTGTTGGTGACGTAGACGTTGGTGAGGGTCGTCACCATGCGGGTTCTCAACGCTCCGCCGCTGCTACCTTCGTGTTGGCTGCCAATGGGGGGATCCTGTTCGTTCGGGAGCGCGCTTGAATCCCCATTGGTCAGCGTGAGGTCTTTGATCACCAGCGCGCCGATACCCTCCGGGGCATACACCACCCGTCCGGCCCCCTGCGCATCCAGCACAGTGTTGTACAAGATGGGATCGTGCGCGGTAAAGCTGCTGTCCCAGCCACCTTCTAGCGTCATGGTTGCATTCGCGCTCATAGACGGAATTTGCACGGTCTGAATTAATGCACCGCCTCCGTCTACCCCTGCGCAGACGCCGGAGATGCGCACCGTCCCGCCGGCCGCACCGAGGGCGTCGACGGCCTGTTGCACAGCCTCGTGAAACGGGGACGGGATAGTCGGCTCAACCTGACCATTGGGACGCACTGGTTGGGCAAGGCAGGGTTGCGCGGCCAACGTCCTTACCTCCGCCGCAGTAAGCGCCCGCGCGTACACGCCTGCCTCGTCGATGGTGCCTCCGTAGTGCCAGGGCCAGGTCCCCGCCTCTCGCTTTCCGATCCAGAGTTCGCCGCTTCCTGTGTACCAGGAGGTGGGGAAGTCCTCGTTGACCTGGGCGCCATCCACATAGAGTCGCCGCCGATTGTGTCCGGCCCCGTCATAGTTGTAATCGGCGGTGCAAGCCACGTGGTGCCAGGCCTTGGGGTTGGGCAAGGTGTAGGTCAGATCGTTGTTCCAGAACGAGCACGTCAGAATGCCGATGTTCGGGTAAGAGGTGTTGATGTCAATGCCAAGAGTCAGCCCCTGGTTCTGTGTATTATTGCCCTGCCAGAATATCGCCGACTTGCCTTTCTCCCACTTCACCCACGCGACCAGGGAGAAGCTGGCTTGGCTGGAAATGGTCGGGCCCGGAGCGACGGAGATCCAGTCGTTATCGCCGTCAAACCAGACGCTGCCGGCATCGATCATGGTGGTCGGCGCAGTCTCGTCGGGTTTCCAGACGGGTATGTCCTCGCCCGCGCCATCCCCGCCGAGCATGCCGGGATGATCGTGCGCGGATGCATCGGCCGCGGTGGTTCCGGTGGTCTCGTCGAACTTCCACCAGCCCCACGCGCCGAGCGTGATCGAGTCATCCGGGGCCGCGGGCGCCTGGGGCGCTTCGGGCGCGGCCACGTCAACGGTGGGCGCCGCAGCCGCCGGTGCCGCGGCCCGGTCATCCTCCGCGGGCATCGCGGGCGCGGCCGCGAGATGCATCGTACCGGCGCCGCACAGCAGGAGAGAGATGACCACCATGGCGGCCGATATCCGGGACCCCACCGCCGGTTCACCGTCGATGATCAGAAGTGCATTTCATGGTATGTTCTCCCTTGCCTGGCGCCTGCCAGGCCACTGTCCGCTGGTGCGGCGTTCACTTGTCGTAATCCTGGGCAGATGAACTCGTCACCCGGCAGTACATGGCGGATGACAAAGTAGCCCTTGACGGTAATATCGTTACGGTGCAGGCCTTCGATGACCTCGGCGTAATCGCCGCCCCAGTTCTGCCCGCCCCAGTCCAGCTGGGCGCTCAGCCGCTGGACCTCCGCGGGGGTCATGCCCTCGAAAGCCGGCTCATTCTTGAGCGTCAGCGAGACGGTCCGCTTGACCGCGAAGGACTCCCACAGGTAGGGGCTGAGTTGCGTCGGATCGTACGGCTCGAACTTCGCGTCCAGGTTGTCATGGTCCGGGTTGTACTTATGCTTGAAGGGGTTGAGCGGGTCCTGCCCGGTAATGTCGATCGAGAACTTTATCTCGTTGCCTGCGGCAAATGCAACCGAGCCGTTGACTGCGTCGCCGATGGACAATGCCGGGCTGCTCAGTCGCGGGAACGCGGGCCCGTCGGTCGTCTCGGCGAAAGCGTAATGCGGCAGCAGTTCTGCAACCCCGTTGTTCAGCAACTCGCAGCAGCAGGCGGAAGCGGAACTCGCTGCCGCCCCCGTCCGCGAACTTGGTCGGTGCACCGACGACGATGTCACCGCACGCCACCACCTGGGACAACCGCTCGACCACGATATGATGCTGCTGGCCGGTGAGAACCGTGAGCGTCGTGGGCACGCGGTTAGCTGTAGCTGGCCATTGATGGCCGTGCCCGTCGCTATCACGTCGCTGGGAAGTGCCGGGTGATGTGCAGGTCCCCGCGCGGAGTTTCACGGTGTGCGCGACCGCATAGCCGAAGTTGATCGCCGGCTGGACGCGCGCGCCCGTCGCATCGAAATACGGGAGGGTGGTGTACGGCTCGGGCAGCACCTGGGCCAGGTATCCGGCGATCCGGGGGGCGACCCCACCGATGCCGTCCGCTGCCACCGTCACGCTCGCCGGAAGGAAGTTGGCCACCGGCGACACCGGTTCCACATCGTCAGGCAGTATCACATCAAACGACGCCGTATAGCCGTCCCCCACAGTGGCGGAAATGGCGTGGTCGCCCGCGCCAACTCCCGAGAAGACATAGGAGCCGTCGGCCGCGGTGGTCTGATCCGGGCTGCCGCCCAACGTAACCGTGACCCCGCTCAGGCCTCGCTCCGTGGCATCGCGCTGCCCGTTGAGGTTCTCGTCCAGGAACACGTAGCCGCCAACGTACGGCGTGGTTCCCTGGATCGACTGCACGGGGGCCGGCGTGGGCAAGGGGAGCGAGAGCGTGACCGTGATGTCGACGCTTGTGGTCGAACCCACCGCCTTTTCGTGCATCTGTGCGGAGCCGCGCGTGAGGGAGGCGTTCCGCTGGTCCAGGGCGATGGTCAGGTCGGACTCTCCGGTGCCGCCCAGCCGCGCCTCGCTCACATTGTTGACCACCACCTCGCCGACCCACAGACCGTCGTATGAGCCGGGTTTCGCCGCGATCGGCACGAGCCAGCGGATGCCCGGCGAACTGATCTCCAGCACGTCTTCGGCGGCCGCGGGCAGGTCTGCCGAGTCCACCTGCAGCACAATGGATTCCGCACGGTTAGCATTCACGGTGACGTCAACGGGAAGCCGCGTCAGCACCTCGCTCCCTGATGTGCTCGTCACCTGGCTGATGATGAGGGAACTGTTTTTCAGGCTAAGATTGACCGTCACGTTAGCATTCGTCAGGTTCTCAAGCTCAAAGACCTGCCGCCTGCCCTGGTAGCCGGCCTGGAACGCCAGACCGTCGCTCGCGACCTCCAGCACATCCAGCGGCGCGGTAAAGTTCTGCCGGCCGTCTGCACCCGGGTCCCCATAGTAGACCAGGTAGCTTTGGCCGGATTGCAGCGCGGCGCCGTCAGCGAGCTCCGTCCAGTTGCCGTCGGTCGTCAGGCCGCGGATATGAGTGATCGGTGAAAAGTCCTTCATTGTTTTTACCGTGGCCCCACCCGTGGCCGGCAGAGGGAAGCCGGCCACGTTGTATGCATCCAGCGCCCAGCGGTGGTGGCCGACCACCGGCTTGCCCTGGACATGGATGGTGCCGCTGGTCCCCGGCTTGAGCTTCACGAGGTAGCCCGTGTTGGCGTGCAGGGTGTAGAGATTGCTCAGGAAGCCTTGCGACTTGCCATCCGCGCCGGTCTTCTCCGCCGGCACATAGCGCTCCCACCCCGGCTCGTCCCACAACCCCTCGCTGGGATCGATCATGTAGTCCTTGTGGGAGACCGGCTGATTGTAGGCCCACACGCTTTCGAGGGCGCCGCTCTCCGCCAGGCCCTTGAAGACCCACTCGATGACCGACATCTTGGGGACCCCGTCGCTGTTCACGGGCGCGATCCGTTTATCGGCTCGACCGCGAGGTAGATCGCGTTCCACCCCGCGCCCAGCGCAAATTGCTGCGTCACGATTGCGCCGGCCATCGTCTCGCTGACCTCAGCCGGCGCCACCGCTGCGCTACTCATCCGCTGCGTCTCCACAACCGCCGCGGGGAGCGCCGGTGGCGGCGCGGCGCGGGGCGCTTCGGCCACCGCCGCGGGTGAGAAGGACGACCGCACCGCCAGCGCCAGCAGGATCAGCACGGCCAGGCCCAGGATCATCCCAATGCCTTGTTTTGTTTTCATCAGAAGTACCTCCGGTCAGCTTTGCGACTGGCTCACGGCGTCACGGCGAAGCGCGACACCAGGGGCAGAAACAGGGTGTACGTCGGCGCAGGCGGCGACCCGATCTCGATGGTGATGCGGCCACCTTGCGCGGTGACCGCCAGCGGATTGGCGTCGACGTCGGCGAAGGTCTGCACCTGCACGCCCAGGTCCGCGTACGCAGGCGGCTGCACCCCTGAGGCCGCCTGCCAGGTAATGTTCACAAGTGCGACGGGCGTTTCGCCCGCGCTCACGCCCTGGAGCGACACGACGTTGAAAAGCACTGCGTCCGCGGTCCCGTCCGCATTGCGATCGTACGCAGTATTGCAGAGGCCGACATCGAAAGCCGTGTTGCGTTGGCAGGCCGCGGCCTTCACGCTCGCAGGGTCGTAGGTGACGAGGACCGTTGCTGCACCGAGCTTCTGGACGTTGGTAACCTGAATGGGCAGCGCGACGGCCGGTCCGGGGACTAACAGCGTGCCGTTCGCGGCCTGAACCAACGCGGTGGCGTCAGGAGCCGGGTCAGGCATCGGTGGAGCGGCACGCAGGGGAACGCCGGGGATAAGAGCGCCGATGAGCATGACCAACAAGATTAATGTTCGAGGTGGGGACATGGGTCTTCCTCCGGGGTCAGCGCCAGCGCGCGCACCAGATCATCCATCGTCAGCAGTTGAGTCTGCTCCCCGGATAGCACCAGCATGTGATTGTTTCCGAGATCGAAGCCCAGCAGGGTCACGCACTGATGCGCCAGGGGCCGCAAGAGGGTGTTGTCAGGGATCCCCCCGGCCAGATCGAAGATCACGGTCCTGGGTTCGAAGGCGAGGATGCGCGTCGCAACTTCGGCCGCGGTTTCAGAGGCAATCGGCGCACGGAGCAACTCTATGTCCGGTAACGCGCCAAGCGCCGCCGCGATGCTGTTTATCGCCACCGATTGGCCGTAAATGACGATGCGACGGTTCATTAGCGGGTGCCTTAGGGAGAGGAGGACAGAAATCTTCCGCTAACAGGATAGCGCGTTGCGCGGAATTGTCACTGTCCTCCGGCCTCGTACAAATATTGTCCTAAGTTCACGCTAAGTGCAGACTAAGCGCGAGAAGTCGGGGAGATCAGGGGTTGCCGGCCATGCCGTGAGCGCGCGCGAAGGCGGCGGCTTCGGCCCGGTTATGTAGATGCAGCAGGGCAATAATCTCGCCCATGTGGTATTTAACGGTGCGCTCGGAGATGCAGAGGTGACGCGCCACCTCTTTGTATGGCTGCCCGCTGGCGACCAGGGTGAGCACCTGGACCTGGCGCTGCGACAGCTCGTCGGGGATATCGGCTTCAGCCGTGGGCGCATCCGATCCCCGCTCGCTCAGCCGCGAGAACTCCCCCAGGACGCGCTGTGCAAGCTCCGGCGCGAGCGCGGCCCGCCCCTGGGCCAGCTCGTCCAGCGCCTGGTAGAACTCGGTGACGTCCTGCGTCTTCAGCAGGTAGCCGCACGCGCCCGCGCGAATCGCCTGGAACAGGTCTTCGTCCTCGGCGGACATGGTGAGCATGACCACCCGCACATCGGGATACTCAGCTTTGATAAGGCGGGTGGCGTCCAGCCCGTTGCAGCGAGGCATCTGGATGTCCATCAGCACGACATCGGGGTTCAGCACACGCACCTGGGCCAGCGCCTCCAGCCCATCGCGGGCGGTGCCGGCAACCTCGATGCCGTAAGCAGACAGCATCTGTCGCAGACCTTCGAGGAACAAGGGATGATCGTCTACCAACAACGGGCGCATTGCGATCCTTCCTCTGGGTTCAGCAACATGATATCATATGCTCCGAGCTTTACCCGAATCCGTGCCAATGCGCCAGCGGTTGACACTGGCGCCTGCGCGGCGGCTTGCCGTCACACGATTCGACGCAACGCACCGAATCCTCACATTATGTGGTATAGTTGTCTTAACTCGTCTCTCCATTGAGGGGACCATCCATGCCTGGCGCTTACGCCTACACCGCATCCATCTGGCCGCCGCTGGCCGCCGCCGTCTCTCTGGCCGTCCTCGGCCGGTACAGCTGGCGGCGTCGCAGCGTGCCCGCCGCGCTGCCGCTCGCAGCATGCGCGCTGGTTGGCGCGCTGTGGCTGCTGGGACTCGCCTTCGAAGCCGCTGCCGTTGCCCCGGCCACGAAGATCCTCTGGCACAAGTTTCAGGCCGCCTGGCACATGCCTACGGCCGCCACCATGACCTGTTTCGCGCTGGAATACGTCTATCCCGGCCGCTGGCTGACGCGCCGTAACCTGGGCTTGCTTGCGCTGGCTTCGCTGATGGCCCTGCTCCTGATCGTCCTCAACGATGCACAGCTCATGTGGCGCAGCCTGCAGGTCGGCCCGGATGGCATGGTTGTACGGTCCTTTGCCACACCGGGCCTGATCCTGATGGCCTGCGGGCTCGGCCTGGTCCTGGTCAACATCGCGGCTTTCCTTTGGCTGTTCATCCGCTCGCCGCAGCATCGCTGGCCCGTGGCGCTGATGCTGTTCGCAGAGATCGCGAGTCGCGGCCTGTACGTGCTGGATATCTCCCAGACGGTTTCGCCGACCTTTCCCGAACCCATGTTCGCCGGCTTTCTCATGATCTGGACCACGTATGCCATTGCCCTGTTCGGCTTCCGGATCCTGGACCCGCTGCCGGCCGCGCGTGCGACAGCCCTCGCGCAGATGCCGGAAGGCATGGTCGTCTTCGATGCGCGCTGGCGCGTGGCCAATCTGAACCCCGCAGCCGCGACCATGCTGTCGATCTCGCCAGCACGCGCCCGCGGCAAGACCTTCGCCGAGCTCCTGCCCGCCATCCCCGACTTGAGCGCGCGCCTCGCCGGCGCCCCCGCCGCGGGCAGCAGATCCCATCGAGATCCACCTGGGTGCAGGACCCAGCGTCCGGCTCTACGCCCTCAACCTCTCTCTGCTCAGTGACTTTCGCGGGTTGACCATCGGCCACCTGCTCCTGCTGCGCGATGTCACCGAGCGGCGGAGGGCCCAGGCGCAGCTCCGGGAGCAGCAGGCCGCGTTGGCCGCGATCGCCGAGCGTGAGCAGATGGCGCGTGAACTGCACGATGGCCTGGGCCAGGTGCTCGCCTACGTCAAGATGCAGGCCCAGTCCGCACGCAACCTGTTGGCCCAGGACCGCCCGGCCGAGGCGGACGCGCAGTTAGCCGGTCTGTTGGCCGCGGCCCAGGACGCCCATGCCGACGTGCGCGACTACATCCTCATGGCCAGCGGCGCCTCACCCATCGAGCTCGGCTTCCATGCCTCGCTTCAACAGTACCTGCACCGCTTCAGCCGGACCCACCCCATCCGCACCGAGTTCGAGATGTCCCCGGAAGTGCCGGACGACCCGTTCGAACCCACCGTGGCGGTGCAGTTGCTGCGCATCATCCAGGAGGCCCTCACCAACGCGGCCAAGCACGCCCACGCCGCGGAGGCGCGGGTCAGCCTGGCCGCCCGCGACGGCACGGCCGAGGTCACCATCACGGACGACGGCCAGGGGTTCGATCCGCAGCAGGCCGGTGGCGACGGGTTCGGACTGCGCTTCATGGCAGAGCGCGCAGGGGCGGTGGGGGGCGACCTTCACGTGTATTCCGCGTCCGGTCGCGGCGCGACGGTCCTGGTGCGGGTCCCCTTCAGAAAGAACGGCAGCCCATGATGCTGGGCAATGCCCAACGACATGCGGCGATCTCGGGGATTCCTGTTGACAAAAGGCATCCAATGTGATGGGATTCCGTCATGAAAGTCATTCGTTGGGATCACGAGAAGAATGAGAAGCTCAAGATGCACGACTATATCCATCTGGTGCCGTTCATCGAGACGGATGATGAAATCTTCCTGAAGACGATCATACCGAGTCGGAAGGCCGAAAAGGAATACTGCCATGAGTAACTATGATGAAGAAGAGCGAGAAATCATTATTGCCCTCGAGGCTGGCAAGCTGGAATCCACACGACCAAGCCGCGAACAGTTGGAACACCATCGCAGCTATGCCAGGAGCACGATGAGCAAGGACCAGCGAGTAAATATCAGGTTGTCGGAGAAGGACCTGGAAGATATTAAGATCAAAGCGATGGAAGAAGAAATCCCCTATCAGACGCTAATGGGTAGCATCCTGCACAAGTACGTCTCCGGGCGGCTGGTCGAAAAGCTCGGCTCGTAAAGCGCGAGCACTGCGAGGACAGGCCGAGCGCGGGAGTTAGCGAACTGCCCCGCGCTCGGCTTTTTTGACCAGGTGCTACGGCAAATCCGTGGTTGTGCGTGGACCCCATGAAGACCTCCGCGTCCTGACAGTGAAGGTCCCAGGCTCTGGACTCTGCCCAAGAGCACAGGACTAGGGCTGTCAAAACCGAGAGGCAAGGGGCTGTCCGAAATGTAGGAGGAGCCCTTTTTTCACAATAGGAACTCGGCGGAACAGCAAAGTAGACGGTACTCGATGGCGATCGCACGATCGTCATCGCACGATCGCCATCGCAGCTATAACCAGGCCTGTCTTTCCGGTTCCCAGTGGCCCTGGGCTTGGCCATTGAGTACTGGATCGATGAACGCCCGGGCCTGTGCGGCTGCTTCGGCCAGGGTCACGGCCGCCAGCCCGCTCTCTTGGGCCAGCTTGCGGTATTGGATCGTCCAGGCCGCCGGCGGCTGCGGTAGGCTGGTGGGTGGCTTGCCCGGTCCCTGGGTAGCAAAGGTCGCCTGGATGGCGGCGCGCAGCGGCAACGCGGCCACCGGGCCATAGCCGGCGATCAACAGGATATCGATCAGATCCTTGACCCGCGTGCTCTCGCCGCTGCCGCGCGGGCTTGACGTAGGCGTGCACTTTCTCAGCCAGATGCTGGCTGAGCGGATAGCACGGCAGCGTAAGCGCCGCGATGCCGGCAAATACCAATAGCGGCGGCGTAGTCAGCGCCTCGGCGGGCTCCAGCACCGGATCGCCCACGCCGATGTCCACGTGAAAGCTCTCGAACCTTCGGCTGTCCAGCCGGGCCGTAACGAAGAAGCGCCAGCCCCCATCGGCGAGGCCGGGCAGTTGAGCGGGATCCTGCTGTACAGTGAAACTGAACCAATCACCCAGGTCAAGTACCGCCGCACGCATCAGGGTGGGCCCGATCTGCGGGTGGGGCAGGCGCAGCAGCACATCGATGTCCTTGGTGGTGCGGGCGCGCTCGCCCAAACGCAGCTGCAGGGCGAGACCGCCTTTTAACAGCCAACCGTCCGGCTGCGCGACCAACAGGCGGGCCAGGAAACGGTCGAAGGCGACGAGCTTGCGCAGGCGCACCAGCGACACCGACCCTTGAGTGCTCTGGTTGAGGAGACGCGCTTCGAGCGCGCGCCGGAAGGCCTGGCCGGTCTGATAGCTCATGGTCAGTTGGTCTCTGCCAGCGCACTGCGCAGCACCTGCACCAAGCGAGCGCTCCGTTGTGCCGCCTCTGCCAACAGCTCTGCCGGAGTGGTCAATCCGGCGCGCACTGCCTCACGCGCCGCCTGCATCACGAACTCATCGGAGAGTCCGGCGAGCGCCACATCGGCAATGGTACGCGGCACTGTCGTCACCGGCAGTCCCTCATACTCGGTGATATCCGCCGGGTCGATCCGATTCGTATGCAGGCGGAGGCCCGAATGACGTCGCGAAGTGGTAGGCGACACGGTGACATGGATCGCCTCCGGCAGCACGTCCGAGAGTTCGTAGAGCAGCAGGGCGCTCTCGTGGGAGATCACCGAGCGGGGGCCGGCCGTCAGCCAAGCGATCACCAGATCTTCGTGACGTGAATGCGGAAACTGCGTCAGCCGATAGATGCCAGGACGGATGCGCAGTGCGCGGCCAACGTTTGCGAAGTACGCGAGCCGCCTTCGATCTACTCCGGCAGCAGCGGCCTGTGCCGTCGTGACGTAACCGGCCTGGCCTTCGGCGATCTCATAAAGCGTGGCAAGATGGTTGATCGGACTCACACGTCACCAATGTGCAAGATGTCCCACAAATGCGGACATTATGCACATATTATAATCGAGCCGGTGCGTTTGACAAGCCGTATAGGTGAATCACAGCTGTAGGTAAAGAATCAGCGCCAGGATAGGGGCGGTGAACCCCACGATACGCCTTAAGCGCAGCCTGGTGGAGCTCAATCGCTCGTCAGACTCGCGGTTCCTTCGTCCCACTAAGATAGTCTAAAGCCAAGACAGCTACTGTAAAGTAGGGATTCTCACGGTTGTGCCGCGGAGAGACTCACCCGCAGCAGCGCGCCGGTGTGCGAGCCGGGTGTATGCCGCCACGGTTTCGGGCGTGCCCTCGGCGATGACCCGCCCGCCGGCCGCGCCGCCCTCCGGGCCCAGGTCGATGACCCAGTCGGCCACCTTGATCACGTCCAGGTTGTGCTCGATGACGATGACCGTGTTGCCCGCGTCCACCAGGCGCTGGAGCAGGCAGCAGCAGGTGCGCGGTGTCGGCCGGGTGCAGGCCGGTGGTGGGCTCGTCCAGCAGGTAGAGCGTGCGCCCGGTGGCGCGGCGGGCAAGCTCCCTGGCCAGCTTGACGCGCTGCGCCTCGCCGCCCGAGAAGGTGGAGGCGGGCTGTCCGAGCTGGAGATAGCCCAGGCCGGTCTCGACCATCAGCGCCAGGCGCGCCTTGGCCGCCGGGACGCCCTCGAACAGCGCCAGCGCCTCGGCGATGGTCAGGTCGAGCACCTGGGCGATGTCGTATCCGCCGCGTGTACTTCACCGCCAGCACCTCGCGCTTGTAGCGCCGGCCGCGGCAGGCCGGGCAGCGCACCAGCACGTCGGGCAGGAAGTGCATCTCCACCGAGAGCACCCCGGCGCCCTCGCAGCGCTCGCAGCGCCCGCCGGGGACGTTGAACGAGAAGTGCTGGGCGGTCAGGCCGCGCGCGCGGGCGGCGGGCTGGGCGGCGAAGACTTCGCGGATGGCGGTGAAGGCGTCGGTGTAGGTGGCCGCGTTGGAGCGCGTGCTCCGCCCGATGGGCGCCTGGTCGATGGTGATGATCTTGTCCAGGTGCTCCCAGCCGGTGATGCTCGTCGTGGGCGCCCGGCGCGGCGGCCGCGCCGAAAAAGCGCTGGCGGGCGGCCCGGTCGAGGATGTCGAACATCAGCGAGGATTTGCCCGAACCGGAGACGCCGGTGACCGCCACCAGCATCCCGCGCGCGCTGCCGGCTTCGCGCAGGGGAAAGCGCACGGTGATATCCTGCAGGTTGTGCTCGCGCGCGCCGTGGATGGTCAGGTACGGGCCGTCCGAGCGGCGGCGCTGCGCGGGGACGGCGATTTGCGCCGCGCCGCTCAGGTAGCGCCCGGTCAGCGATTCCGGACTGGCGGCCACCTGCTCCGGCGTGCCCTGGGCCACGATCTGCCCGCCGTTCCGCCCCGCGCCGGGGCCGAAATCGACCACCCAGTCGGCCGACGGCGATCATCTCCAGGTCGTGCTCGATGACCAGCACGGTGTTGCCCAGGTCGCGCAGCGCGCGCAGCATGTTGATCAGGCGCGGGGTGTCGCGCGGGTGCAGCCCGATGGTCGGCTCGTCCAGCACGTACAGCACGCCGGTCAGCCCGGAGCCGAGCAGCGCCGCCAGGCGCAGGCGCTGCGCCTCGCCCGCCGAGAGCGAGGGCGTGGCCCGTTCGAGGGTCAGGTAGCCCAGCCCCACCTCCACCAGGCGCCGAACGCGCTCGCGCAGGTCGATCACGATCGGCTCGGCGATGAGCCAGTCCTCGGCGGGCAGCGCGGCGCTGCAGACCGTCGATCCACTCCGCCAGCGCCAGCGAGCGACAGGCGCGAGAGAGCCTGCTCGGCTCGGGGATCGCTTGCGCTCCGCCACCAGCGTGGCGCCCCAGCACCGTCACCGCGCGCGATTCGGGCCGCAGGCGCGCCCCGCCGCAGTCCGGGCAGGTCTGCGGGATCAGGAAGCGCTCGATCTTCTCCAGGTACTCGGCGTCGCTGGCGTGTTCGGCGTGGCGGCGCAGCAGGGTGGTGACGATGCCCTCGAAGCGGCCTTTGGCGACGGTGGCGGGCGGTTCCACGCCGGGGAAGTGCCGTTGGAAGGGCTGGCCCGTCGACCCCGTACAGCAGCAGGTCACGCTGGACCGGGCCCAGCGCGCGGATGGGCAGCGCCGGGTCGAAGTCGAAGCCGTAGTGGCGCCCGGCGGCTGCGCAGCGTCTCGGCGTAGCGCGGAATGGCATAGACGTGGATCCCAGCCCGCCACCGCGCCGTCGAGGATGCTCTTGTCTTCGTCCAGCAGGCGGGCCAGGTCGGGGGCGTAGATCGTGCCCAGCCCGGTGCAGGTGGGGCAGGCCCCGGCCGGCTTGTTGAACGAGAACATGGCCATGTTCATCTCGGGCAGGCGCGCGCCGCAGTGCGGGCAGGCCACCCACCCGCCGCCCGTCGTCAGCCGTCCTCGGCGTCCGCCGCGGCGTCATCCATCCCCGGCAGCTCAGCCGCCTCGTCGTCCCACAGCCCCTCGAAACCGCCCTCGTGCGCGGGCGGAACGTCCTCCCCGCACTGCGGGCAGGGCCGGTGGCCGACCCGCGCGAAGAGCACGCGCAGGTAGGTGAACACCTCGGTGGCCGTGCCCACCGTCGAGCGCGGCGAGCGGTTGGTCAGGCCCTGGTCCACGCTGATCGAGGGCGACAGCCCGGTGATGCTGTCGACGGGCGGCTTGCTGGCGTAGGTGACCATCCCCAGCGACTCCATGTACTGGCGCTGGCCCTCTTTGTGCAGCGTGTCGAAAGCCATGGTCGACTTGCCCGAGCCGGACACCCCGGTGAAGACGACCAGCTTGTTCTTGGGGATCGATAACGAAACGTTCTTGAGGTTGTGCAGGCGCGCACCCCGAATGGTTATGGCAGACACGCGGGGAACTCCTTTTCGGCTTCAATGGTTTTGCAAAAGACTAACACGCTGTAATCTCCGCTGTCAACCATTGAAGACGGGGCGCGGCGTTTCTACGGTTGATCGGCCATGGGAGATGCCCGCGGCGTCGTCATCCTCATCAACTCCCGATATGACTCGACTCCCAACAAAACCGCCACCGGCATCCCATCCCGCAACACCACAAACCGCATATTGAAGTACAACACCCGATCGATCGTGTATCGCAGGTTTGCCCGCAGCTCCGTCAGCGTGACCGGCGTCGGCGTCGCCTCTTCCACTTCGTTCATTCCTTCCTCTTGTCACCGCGTCACCGCGTCACCGCGTCACCGCTTAACACCCCCCGTTTTTCAAAAGAACGTTGGTTTTTGAAAAACACCCAACTCGTAGCGGTGACGCGGTGACACCTCATGCCGGCGCCTCGTCGCGCCCTGTTGGAGCGTCCTCCGCGGCATCGGCCAACGTCAGCCGCGTCAGGTGAAGCACCCGCGTCCTGGTTCCGGCCACGCGCACCAGCTTCGTTCGCCGCCCGGCATCGTGGCTCGCCAGGTGGCCCATCCCCTCCAATTGCGCGTACAGCGCCTCGTTACTGATCCCGTTCAGCCACTCCGCGCCGCGTACCCGCGCCGTTTCGCGCAGCGCGATGTCCGGCAGCAAATAAGTCCCGCCGTCCGGCGCGGCCCACCCCACCAGCGTCCGATGGTCACCCCCGTGCACCAGCTCCGGCCTGAGCGCCTTGTCCCGGTGGCCCACCACGCACTCGCCGCTCGCCAGCAGCTCGCTCAACACCTGGAGGAAACGCGCGGCCTCCAGGCTGTCCGCGGTCTGCTGCGCCATCTCATCGGCCAGCAGCTCCAGCCCGCGGCGATGCTCGCCTGCCAGGCTCTCTGCCAGCGGACCCAGCAGCGGATGGCGGCACACCACCTCCCACGTCAGCTCGTTCGAGGCCAGGTTCGACGCCACGCGCAGCGGATTGACCACCCCCCGGCTCGCCCGGGTCAACCGCTCGGCCCACGCCGCGCGACGCTCCACGAACGCGCGTCCCGCGGTCTCCGCGGCCAGCCGGCCCGCGTCCGTTTCCAGCCACTCGATCCACGCGGCGCCGAGGTGGATCAGCGACCCCGCGTCAGCCTGCGCGGCGGCCAACAAGGCATTGTGCTCGCCGCTCGGCCATGCCAGCGGCACAACCAGGACGCGCGCCAGGCTTGCGGTGTCGCTCGCCGGCACGTCTTCGCCGGTGAACAGCGGCCAGCACTCGATCGGCTTGCCCGCCTGCAGCTCTGACCGCGCGTTCAAACGCTCGCGGGCCGCCCTCCACCTGGTTGTGCAGCAGGTTCACGAACCCCCGGCACCCGTCCCCTGTGTTCGGCTTGAAGTTGTCCACGAACAGCACCATGTCGTTTGCCGATTCCGAGTAGGCCAGGATCGCATTGCGCGTCGCGCCCTCGCCCAGCTTTAGCAGATACTGGTCTGAGGCGAACCCCGTGCCGTACAGGCACATCAGCGTCTGCGCCAGCGAGGTCTTCAGGCTCCCGGTTCGGCCTGCGATGAACACCGCGTACCGGTCGTTCGTCCACCCCGCCAGCTTGCCCAGCGGCGCCTGGAACAGCAGCGCCGCGATCACCGTGGTCCGGCAGGGATCCAGGCTGCGCAACGCCGCGTCTAGCGCCTTGGCGGCCACAGAGAACACGGAGTTCTCAGAGGCTTCGCAAGATTCGGCAATTGCGGAGTGGTCCGCGGGCCACGCGTAGGGCAATTTGCGCACCTTGACCTCCAGCCCGTCCACCGCGCGCCCCGGCATCAGGAACTTGAGCCGGTCCCCGACTTTCGCCCAACCAGTCCGGCTGTAGCAGCGCTTCGTCGCGACATCCTGGCCGGTCAGCAGCTGGATCGCGGGCCGCAGGTGCGATTCCATGCCCGCGCGCACCGCAGACCGCGCGCCTGCCGCACCGGTCAGGGCAGACAGCAGGCTGCGGCCGCTGGCGAACTCATCCACGGGCATGTCTAGCCGCAGCGGCCGCCCCTCGGCGGTCGCGCCTGCCAGCGTGAACCACACCTGGCCGTCCTCCGCCCGCGACTCCTCCACGATCTGCACGTAGAAGTCCGCGATCGTCTGCCGCCGCGCCTCATACACCTCCCCCTCCCGCGTCATGCCCCACACCACCCGGAACATCCGAGCGCCCTCCACCACGTACGGCAGCCTCTCGCCGCCCACCGCCGGCGCCTGCCCGGGGCTGCTCTTCCACCCCGATGTGGGAGCGGAGCAGGAAGGGCTGAATTTTCCATCTTCCTGCTTCCCTCTTCCTTCAATGAGCTCCCTCAGCTGCCGCCAGCCTTTCCCCCTGCATGAATTGTGGTGACACCCGGCCGCGATCGTGCCATCGGGCTGTTGGACGATATACGCGCTGCTCAAGTGGTTGGGGTTCCACGGGCACTCCGGGAATTCCCACCGCCGCCCTCCCATATTCCCCCACGGCCGCTCATCGCCCACCGGCGCCCGGTGGATCTCGATCCACCGCCGCAGGTCGAAATTCTCAACTTGTGCCCTTTGCGTTCTTTGCGGCTCAACCCCTTGCGCCACGCCAGCCAACACCTCCCGCGGCACACACCGCATCTCCCCCGGCGCGTCCAAAATGCGCGCCACGCGGTGCGGCCGTTCCGCCGTGTTATCCCCTTTGGCTGCCACCGTCCCATACAGCTTCCAAATGCGCGCCGGATTGAACACCTTCTGATCTACCGTCACCCGCGCGTCGTCAAAGCGCCCGGCCAGGCCGGCCAGCACCTGGGCGATGAGCCCATCCTCACCGTCCGGGCCCGCCGGCAGGTGCACCCGGTACAAGAGATGCGCGCCGTTGCCCGAGTCCGCGAGGAGCGGATCCGGCCAATTCAGCTCGGCCAGCGCGGCCCGGATCTCACGCGCCCGGTCCAGCGCCAGGCTGTGCTCCTCGTCCGATGCGGAGATGCCGGCCGGCCGCACAGGATCGCAGTCGATCGGCAGCCAGCGCCGGCACGCGATATCGGCGTCCCCTGCCAGCGGGTCCTTCGCACCGATATCCATCACGTGATTCTCGGACCGCGCCATCAGCGCGGGCAGCACCGGGTTCAACGTCACATACACACCGCGCCCGCGCAGCCCGGCCGCGGCCGACGCCAGAAGGTTCCAGTCGTCGAAATACCCCGCGACCGTGTGCGGCCGCCGCCACCCCTGCGTCACACACTCCAACGCCCGCAACTCGACCACCTGGCCCGGCGCAAACAAGGCCCCGCACGCAGCCAGGATCTCCGCCCGATCGCTCAACACCCGCATCAGTCACCCCCAATGCGTCCTTGATTTGCATCTTGTAAATCAATCGATTCGTCTGTTCTATTATATTCTAAAACAGGGCGTAGTCAATAGCTTCTTGGGATATCCGAGAAATATTGGGATATCTTGGGGTTATTTTTCCGGGGTCCGGCGGAATCTGTTCTTGACGCGGCCAGAAATGTCGCTAAGATGCGCTATGACGCTATTATCAGAGACAAGGGGGAGCGAGATGCCGATCAAAGTCTGTGTGGCCGGTGCAACGGGGTGGACGGGCGCCCCGCTCACGCGGCGCATCCTGGAGTCGCAAGAGTTTCAGTTGGTGGGCGCGATCGCGCGGCGCAACGTAGGCCGCGATGTGGGTGAGGCGCTGGGGCTGCCGGCCGCGGGCGTCGAGATCGCCGAGACGTTGGAGGACGCGCTGCGGGTCCAGCCCGACGTGCTCATCGACTACACCCATCCCGGCACGGTGAAGGCGCGCATCCTCAGCGCACTGGATTGTGGCGTGCGGGTGATCGTCGGCACCTCAGGGCTGGTCGCCGCGGACTATGACGAGATCGGGCGGCGGGCCGAGGAACGAGGGCTCGGCGTGATCGCGGCCGGCAACTTCTCGGTCACCGCAGCACTGGCCAAACACTTCAGCCTCCTTGCGGCCAAATACCTGCCCTCGTGGGAGATCATCGACTACGCGCATGCCGGCAAGGTGGATGCGCCCAGCGGAACGACCCAGGAGCTGGCCGAAGCGCTGGGCCAGGTCGCGACCAACAAGCTGGGGCTCCCGATCGAAAGCACCCACGGTCCGAAAGAGGCGCGGGGGGTCAGCATCGGCGGCAGCCAGGTGCATTCGGTGCGCCTGCCCGGCTACGTGATCGCGTTCGAAACCCTTTTTGGCCTCCCCGACGAGCGGCTCACCATCCGGCACGATGCCGGGTCGGGCGCGGAGCCTTACATTGCGGGCACGCTGCTCGCAACCCGACGCGTGATGGAGATCACCGGCCTGGTGCGCGGGCTGGACACGTTGTTGTTCCAGGCGTAGCCCCGGCGACCGGTTTCCCGGTCCACCGCGCCGCGTTCGCAGGAACTGAGCCTCAAGACGCGAATGACTACCTTCTCATCAAGGGCAGGTACACCGCGGCGGTTACCGCGAACGGCTGCGAGATGACTTGCGTCGTGTTGACCCCGTCGGTCGCGCGAAGTTTTAGCCGGTAGTTGATCCCCGGCGGCACGCTGTCCAGCGAAAGCTCGTAGCTGTCGCCGGTGAGGTTGAGCGCCACGGGATTCCAGGTCTCCCCGCCGTCGGAGCTGACCGAGAGCGCGAAGGTCAGCGCGTCCCCGTCATCATCGAGCGCCGCCCAGCTCACGTGCACGCCGGACCAATGACCGCCTCCCTGAGGCGACAGGAGCGTGAGCTTCGGTGCGTTGGCAGACACGACCCGCCGCGCCAGCTGCTGGCCGCCGCTCCACAACTCGACCGCTTGCGTCCCTGCGACCCACTCGATGCGGTAGACGAAGGGGGACTCGTCCACCGGCCCGCCAAACGGGTCGGTCTGTTCGAAGCTGAGATCAAAGCCAGCGCTGCTGAGCACCGCACCTCCCGCGCCAACCAGTCGCAACTCGTAAGCCCCGGTGCTGCCCGGCTCCAGGTCCAGCAGAGCCTCCGGCAGGCGCAGGAACGGCTGAAACGTGGCCGTGCCCCCGGCCGTCACCGAACCGCTGACCAGCAGCGCCTCCGGATCTTTGGACCGTCGGAAGCGCGCGCTGTTGGTGAGGTTCACCCAACCGTCGTTGAGAATGGAACCGGTCA
Source organism: uncultured Chloroflexia bacterium (assembly GCA_963774265.1). Taxonomy (GTDB): domain Bacteria; phylum Chloroflexota; class Anaerolineae; order CG2-30-64-16; family CG2-30-64-16; genus JALOOB01. Next base: position 54,431 of record CAVZDU010000006.1, read on the forward strand.
CGTGGCTATAGCGGCCGACCAGCGTCTGCCAGAAGAAGGGAAACGTATTGGCCGCGGGCCAGTGACTGTCCATGAAGGAGTTGAGGTCGGAGGTGACTCGAACCCACTTGTTGACCCACATGCCGGCTCCAGCCGGATGCTCGGTCCGGTTGTCCGGGGCGCCGTATACCGTGCCGCCCCTTGCGTCGCAAGCCACCTCGCACGCATCGCTGCACTCCTCCTTGGTCATCCACACCGGGGGCGTTTCTCTGCAGGCCTGTCCCCAACTCACGTGATTGGACGAGCAGTGGCAGTCGACAAACAGCTCTTTGGTGATCGTGCCCGAGCAGGACGCCGGGACATTACGCGATGCTTGCGTGCAGTAGGGTGAGACCGACAGGAGCGCAATGGGTGTGTTGCTGTATACGCAGTACTCGCGCTTGAGCGTGCCGCCGTCCACGTACTCGCAATAAGACTCCTCCCATGCGATCAACGTATCCAGCGAATAAGTGTCGCCGGTGTCGGTCGTGCTGTGGGCGAACTCATGAGCCAGCACATTGGGCCACTCGAGCTCCTGGTCATGCTCGTCGATGCACACACTTCCAAACTGGGCCGCGTAAACGCCGGGCAGGGTCCCACCCCCTCCGCAGCCGGTCGTGGCGCCGATCGCGTAGTCGTAGTTCTCCGACCGCGCCAGCGCGAGGATGCGGCTCAACGTGACCCCCCGGCCTTCATTCGCCGCAGGTGTGTCCAACCCGTAGCTGACCGAATAGCTGACCTTGGTGTCGGCGATGGGGAAATTGGCGACCAGGTATTGCACCAGGTGCCTGGCGGTGCGGCCCACCTCATCCCGTCTGGGCGTGCTGTTGGTTCGCGTGGGAATGAAATAGAAGCGCCAGGGCCGGGTGATCACGGCGGGCCACCCCGGCTCGCTGTAGCTATTGTTGCCCTCATACTGCTCGACGATGGCACCCCCCGGATCGGCCGCGACGGTAAAGTGAACCGTCGGCGCGATCGGCCGGGGAGCATGCCGGGTGTCGATGGTGCATTGCGAGTAACTCCCACCCCGGCACTGGCCAGCGATGACACCGGCCGGATTCGTGGTCAGGTCCACCCTGGCATTCGCATCCGCGACGTATGGCAGCCATAGCGAGTTGTCGCCCGGATAGACCTGGTATGGCCCCCACACCTCCGGATACGTTAGTGCCAGGCCGATCGGGGCCGCTGCGGCCGCGCCGGTCGCCGCCGGCGGCATGACGATCAGGGGGGCATCCCACTCCGTGGGCGGCAGCCCCAGCCGGAAATAGACGTTGATCATGCGGGGGAAGGAGGACGTCACATTGACCTTGAACGCAGTGGCCTTGTTGCGGATCAGGTGCGCGGCCAAGATCCGGCTTTCAACCACCTGGACCGCCTCCGCGCCGGTGACTATCAGGTCACCGTAAAGGGTCCTGAGCACCCGGACGGTCAGCTCGGCCTGAACAGACTCGGTCGGGGTCGTCCCCTGGATGATCACCGGGTACTCGCCGGGCTCTGGAAGCGCGCTGCGCGAGACCGACAGAACGAGTTGCGATTCGAAGGATGGGTTTCCGCTGGCGGGCTTGAAGGTGTAGCTCATCCATGCAGGCGGACCCTTGATGCTCAAGCTCACTTCATCGCCCTGTCCTTGCAGATTCTTCACCGCTACCATCGTGGATGCCGCAACCCTGTCGACCTCGCCTGCGACGAGGGGATCGAGATCGAGGTCCACCGCGTTCGGCTCTACTGCGAGGCTGAAGCCGGGGGTGTCGGCCGCGGTGTACTCGATCTCGAGCTGAGCGGCCTTGCCAGAGCGCTCGCTGAAGACATGGTCGCCGACCGTGCCGGTGCTGCCCGCAAGCACGATGCCGTATGCCGGGGCGCCCTTCGCGATCCACTCATCGACGATGGGCATGACATCCCACTCGAACCAGGAGCCCTCTGCCAATGTCAGCCCGATCTGCGTGCCGTAGGGATTGTCGGGCCAGGGCTGGGTGTTCCAGGTGATGCTCTCTTCCGGCCAATCGGACGGGACGGTCCAGGGCCAGACCCAATACTCACTAGCGCCGCTGGCGGACTGCTGGTGAAGGCGCAGCCTGGCGTAGGAGATGTCCGCGCCGGCCGGGATGCCGGACACATCGAACTGCAGGAAGACGAAGCGCCGGTTGCCTTTTTCGTCGGCGCCGACATGCAGCTCGGGCAGCCCGCCGTATTTGCCGTCCGGATCACCCTGGTCGGTATAGGCATCGTAGATGGCGCTGAGGGTGACGGTCGTGGCGGGTGCGAAGGGGGCAGCGTTGGCAGTGCCTGAAGGCTGCCGGATTGTTGCCGCGAGTACGAGAAGACCGCTTACGAGGAGCGCACAGAGGAGCAAAGAGCCGGGCCGTGACATACGCACCTCCCGCGTGGAACAAGAAGCAATGCTGCGGTTGGAGAGACAAGAAGCACGCCGATCATACGTCGCGACATAGGGATTGTCAACTGATAATGGCATCCCAGGGCCATGTGGTCGCGAAAATTCGTTGACAACCGTCCGGCCAGAGACTATACTCTGTTTGCAGAGAACGGAGATGATTCAGTACGAGGATTTCTCCCTCAAGATCGAGCCGAGGCGAGGTGATCTCTACCCGGTCATCGTGCTGCGTTCTCCCGCGGGCGAAGGCCGCTCCCAATTCAAACTGCCCTTCGACCCCGATGAGCTGGGCAATATCCTTGTCGACCTGGGCGAGGCGGTGCGCAGCAGCGCGGAGAAGGTTGTGCGGGAGACTGCGCCCGGCGCCACCCGCACCCGCCCCCAACAGATCGGCGATCAGCTCTTCAGCGCCCTCTTTGCCGGCCCGATCCGGTCCCTGCTCGACCGGAGCCTGGGGATGCTGCATGGCAGCAACCAGGGCCTGCGCGTCAAGCTCCACATCGACCCCGAGGATGCCAGCCTGGCCCGGCTGACCAGTCTCCCCTGGGAGCTGATGTACCGCAAAGAGACCCGCGAGTTCCTGAACCTCTCAAGCTTCACTCCCATCCTGCGTTACCTGGATGTCCAGGTGCCCTGCATCCCGCTGCCCCTGGAGCCGCCGCTGCGCATCCTCGGGGTCATCGCCAACCCGCTGGACTATCCCCAATTGGACCTGGCGCGCGAGCGGCGCCAGATCGAGGCCACCTGGGCCAAACAGCAGGACGTCGCGGTGGATTTCCTCCAGCCGGCCACCATCCTGGGATTGCAGGAGCGGCTGGCCGGCCAGCCTTACCACGCCCTGCACTTCATGGGCCACGGCGGCTTCGACCGGGTTTCGGGCAGCGGCGTGCTGCTCTTCGAAGACGAGCATGGCCGCAGCGAGGTCGTGGACGGCAGCACCCTGGGCGTGCTACTGCGCGACGCGCCGACGCTGCGCCTGGTCTTTCTCAACGCGTGCGAGACGGCCTGCGTCAGCAAGCAGGAAGGCCTGGATCCCTTCGCCGGCGTCGCCGCAGCCATGGTGATGGCCGGCATCCCGGCGGTGGTGGCCATGCAGTTTCCGATCACCGACGGAGCCGCGATTCGTTTCGCCAACCGCTTCTACTCGCTGCTGGCCGCGGGCCAGCCGGTGGACTATGCCGTGGCGCAAGGTCGGCAGGCCATCCTGGCAACCGAAAGCGGGACCATGGAGTGGGCCACGCCGGTCCTGTTCATGCGCGCGCCGGAGGGCGCCATCTTCAAGGTGAGCAGGGGCCAACAGGCCCGCCGCCGCTTGAGCCAGCCCGCCACGGTGGACGACGTGGAGCTGGCGCAACAATTCGAGGAGCGCTATACCGCGGGGCTGGGCGCGTTCTGGCTGGAGGAATGGGACAAAGCGGTTCGCTGCTTCGAGGATATCGTCGCGGTGCAGCCCGATTACCAGGATGTGGCAGCCAAACTGGAGGAGGCCCGGCGCTGGCAGAAGTGGGACGATCTCTACACGCAGGCGCAGGCGGCCCAAACGGCGGGAAACTGGGACCAGGCCATCGCGGCCCTGACCGAGCTGGTGGCGGAGAAGCCCGATTTCAGGGACGCGGCTGAGCTGCTGGCCGCGGCCCGGCGACGCCGGCAGCTTGCGGATCTCTATGCCCAGGCCGGGCGCCTGCACAAAGCGGCCAAGTGGCAGGCCGTCGTAAACGTCTTTGCCCAAATTCGCGCGCTCGACCCGAACCATGCGGACCCGGATGGCCTGTTTGCCGGCGCGCAGGCGCAGGTTGCGCAGCAGGAACGCCTGGACAAACTGGGCGATCTGTTCGGCCGTGCCGTGCGCGAGCTGGATGCCGGCCGTTGGCCGGAGGCCCGCGAGCTGCTTGTCCAGGTGCAGGCTGACGAACCCGGCTTTCGCGGCGCCGACCGGCTGCTGGCATGCGCCGAGGCCCAGATCGCCATGCAGGCGGCCGCGCGCCAGCGCAAGGAGCAGATCGCCGGCCTCTACAAACAAGCCCAGCGCTGGGCCGGGGAGGGGCAGTGGGTGCAGGCACAGACCGCGATGAAGGAGATTCGCGGCCTGGAGCCGGAGTTCACGGATCCCCAAGGAATCGCCGCGCGGGCCCAGGCTGAAATCGCGCGCGGGCGCAAACTGGATACGCTCTACGCACAGGCCCAGGCCGCGCTGAGTGCTCGGGACTGGTCTGCGGCCGTGGCAGCGCTCCGGGAAACGGTGGGTGAAGATGCCGGCTACCGCGACGCGGCGGCGCTCCTGGCAGAGGCAAAAAGGCAGCAGAAAGCGGCCGGTCTTTACGCGGAGGCCCAAGAGCAGCACCGGGCCGGCGCTTGGACCTCCGTGGTGGAAACCTTTGACCGCATCGCCGAGATCGCGCGCGGCTATGCCGACCCCGAGGGTCTGCTGCCGGCCGCCCAGGCCGCGCTGGCCGAGCAGCAGCACCTGGCCGCGCTCGAGGACCTGTATGAGCGGGGCGTGGCCGCGCTGGAGGCCGCGGATTGGGAGCAGGCTCGCCTCTTCCTGGGCCAGGTGCAGGAGCGAGCCCCCGGCTACCGCGAGGCGGCGCAGCTTGCGGACCGGGCTGAGGCCGAGATCGCGCGCGAGAGAGCCGAGCGCCAGCGCCGGGACCAAATCGGCACCCTGTACGAGCAGGCCCTGAGTCTGGCCAGCGCGCGGCAGTGGCGGCCCGCGCTGGCCAAGGTAGAGGAAGTCCTCGCCCTGGACGCTGGGTTCACCGACCCGGAGGGGATTGCCGGCCGTGCGCGCGTTCAAGTGGCGCAGGAAGAGGCCGAGGCGCAGCGGCAGAACGAGCTGGCCGCGTTTTACGCCGAAGCGGTGCACCTGCTGAAGGCCGGGCAGTACCAGGAAGCCTTGGAAACATGGGGCCAGGTGCAGGCTCGCGATCCCCGCTACCCCGATCGCAAGAACGTGCAAGCCACTGCGCGGAAGAAACTGGCCAGTCTGGCCCGACCGGCCACCGTACGCCGCCTTCCTGGCTGGGTGCTCGCCGCGGCCGGCGCCCTCGTCCTGGTGGCTACGGTCGTGGCCGTCTTATGGTGGCGCGGCGTCCTTGGTGGGGGTCGGTCCGAGCAGGTCAGCACGCCGGCGCCGGCCCCAGTCGCAATCGCCAGAACCGACACGCCGCAGCCCTCCACGCAAGCCACTCGGCCGACGAGCACGGGCGAATCTGCACCTGCCGTGTCGGTGCAAGGATGCGCGCCGGGTGTTCTCTTCTGTGAGAATTTCGAGAATGGCCAGGCGCAGGATTGGAAGCTGGACACTGCCTGGCGGGTGGAAGAGTCAGGGGGCGACCACTTCCTCAGTGGAAGCGGCCATAAATGGGCGACCCTCGATAACCACTCCTGGAGTGATTATCGTGTTCAGTTCCGAGTTAGGTTGCTACAGGGCGGCCTAGCCCTGAACTACAGGATCACCCGTGCGCCCGTGGGCATCACGCGCTATTACATCGGGTTTATGGAGGATGGGCTTTCCCTCAGCAAGTCCATGATCGATGGGAACGCGAAGGATCTGGTCAGCGTCCAGGCGTCGCATCCTCTCAACATCTGGCACAAGGTGGAGATTGCGGGCAGGGGCGGACACATCCAGGTGCTTGTGAACGGCCAGGTCGAGCTGGACCACACCGACCCCGATCCGTTGCCCAGTGGATCCATCGCCTTCGAGAGCTGGGAGGACTCCTCCGCCCAGATCGACGACATCGAGGTCCTGCCTGCCACGGAGCCGGGCGCTGCTGTGCCGGTGCCGCCTCTGGGTCCGAATATGGTTTTCAGTGACGACTTCGAAACCGGCCAGGCCAGTCGATGGGGGCTGGAGCCCGGCTGGCGCGTCGAGCAGGAGGGCGACAACTATGTGCTAAGCGGCGAAAATCACCAGTGGGCCAATCTCCACAATTTGCAGGGATATGTCTGGGAGAACTACACCGTGCGATTTCGGGTCAAGCTTGAGCAGGGGGCAATTCACCTGAACTTCCGACACCTGCACGAGCCGAGCAAGGGCAACATAAGATACTATGCTGCATTCGGTGAGGAAGGACTCATCTTGAGAAAGGAGGTGTTCAACGAATACAGCACCTTGACCGCTTCAACCGATCCTCACGAGCTGCACCGGTGGTACACTGTTGCGATTATCATTTCTTATGGACATTCGCAGGTCTTCGTGGACGGTGCTCGGAAGCTGGACTACGAAGATCCCAAGCCTCTGGCGCCTGGAGGCATTTCCTTCGAAACAGTTGAAGACTCACACGCCCTGGTCGATGACGTCGAGATCTGGGCGCCGTGGTACAACCCCTGAAACCATTCAGGACCACTCCGTTTTGGAACGGGCCAGATCCTTGAAGGCAAAGGAAAGGGTATTCACGTCTCCATGCGCCGGCCGGGACGGGGTGTCACGCCCCTGCTACCACAAATCCCCGATCGTATACCCCTCCGGGAACGGGTCCGTGTCATCGACCACGTAGCTGGCGAATCCGGTGATCCACGCCTGCCCGCTGATCGTGGGCACGACTGCGGTGTACGGCCCGACTGCGGTCTCCTCCACCAGGCGGCCAGTGAAGATCGTGCCCAGGATCCCCTCGTGCCGGAAATCCTGGTTTAGCCCCAACCTGCCGCGGGCGTGGAGGGTCGCCATCTTGGCGCAGGTGCCGGTGCCGCACGGCGAGCGGTCGATCACGCCGGTCCACGTGGCCGGCTTGCTCCAGTCCACCTGGCCGGTCGAGACCGTCACGACATTCCTGGCGTGCGCTCCCGGGTGCGTTGGCGGCGCGGACAGCTCGGCGATGGTCACGCCGGAGAAGCCGGGCTGGAGCGGATGGGTCACGGGCAGCTGCTCCGCGGCCGCAGCCTTGACCATCTCGCTGATGCGGACGATGTCCCGGCCTTCGTCGGGTGTCAGGTTCAACCCAAACTGGCCGGCCTCTGCGATCACGTAAAACATCCCGCCATAGGCCACGTCCACGACAGCCGGCCCCAGGTGAGGCACGTCGATCTCGCGCGTCCAGGTGCGTGGCGAACGCGGGCACGTTGCGGAAGGTGATCTGCTGCACCTTGCCGCCCGCGCAATCCGCGCGGATGCGGATCAGGCCCGCGGGCGCTTCCAGCGTCAGCTCGGTCACCGGCTCCTTCATCGGGACCATGCCCGTCTCCAGCAGCACGGTCGCCACACAGATCGTGTTGGTGCCCGACATGCCGGGATACTCGACCTGCTCCATGATCACGAAGCCCGCATCCGCCTCGGCCCGGGTCGGCGGCAGGATCACGTTGGCGCAGAGCGCGGGATAACCGCGCGGCTCGCGCAGCATCAGCTTGCGCAGGCCGTCACCGTGCTGCCACAGGTGCTGCATCTTGTCGTACATGGTCGCGCCGGGCACGTCCAACACGCCGCCGACGATCACCCGCCCGGGCTCGCCGCACGCGTGCGCATCCACCGCCTGGATCATCCTCGCAAGTCGCATAATCCCCTCCGTTCGCATCTACGCTGTGGGTGCATTATCGCGCCTGTTACGGAGGCTGTGAAGGGAGAGGACATCGTAAGACTGTCACGACGCATCATCCAGCTTGACAGGCATGCCTGTCAGTAGTAGAAACGACCTGACGCAATGCGCCTGACCTGGAGAGCGCATCCCAACCATTCACGTTCCAATGGAGCTCGCCATGAAAAAGACCGGACTACTCAACAAGGATCTCTCAGAAGTCATCGCCGGCATGGGGCATCGGGACATGCTGGTGATCGCCGATGCCGGGCTGCCCATTCCGCCCGGCGTGCGTCGCATCGACCTGGCTATCAGCCCCAACCTGCCCCGCTTCGTGGATGTGGTGGCCGCAGTGCTGAGCGAGCTGCAGATCGAAGAGGCCATGGTGGCCAGTGAGATGGCTGAGCGCAGCCCCGCCACTCGTGAAGCGCTCGTCACCGTGCTGGGCGCCACCCCTGTGAGCGAGGTGTTACACGAACAGCTCAAGTCGCAAAGCGCTCGGGCGCACGCGGTGGTGCGGACAGGCGAGTTCACGCCCTACGCCAACGTGATCCTGGTGGCAGGGGTGGTGTTCTGAAAAACGCAATCGCCGCACACGCCCGATGATTGTCCAAAATTTGCTCATTATTAAAATGCGTGTAGAATCTGACATGTAAGAGATTTGTGTTTAACTTAGGCTGAGAAATGCGTCGTGCAGTGATGGAGCGATGCCGCCGCTCCATCAGAAAGGTGGTCGAGTTGACAAGGAGCCTGGCTATGAGTGCGTCGAGAAGTCGAAGTGTGTCGGTCTATGTGATGATCGCCGCGATCATCCTGTCCCTCTTCGGTCCGGCCGCAGTGTCGGCCTCCGGGTCTCCCCAAAATGCCCCACCCTCCACGGGAGAGTCAGTGGTTTTCTTCGCCGCCGATGGCATGCTGCAGAACAAAGTCGCAGGCTACGCAGCCCAGGGTTCGCTTCCGCAGCTGGGCGGCTTGCTGAAAAAGGGCGCCCATGCCAGCGATGGCGGCATGCTAACCCAGGCGCCGCCCAACACGGGCGCAGGCTGGTACAGCCTGGCAACCGGGGCCTGGTCGGGCGTGCATGGCTCGACGAACAACACGTTCCATATCAATGGCACACCTTTCAGCAACCGCAAGGCCGCATTTGACGCGGGCGTGCTGCAAGCCGAGACCATTGCGCAAGCCGCGGAGCGCGGCGGCAAGAAGGTCGCACAGATCGAATGGGCCGGCGGGCGCGGCGCGCTCATCAACGGCCCGACCGTGGACTATCGGAATTTCTATTCCGGCCGTGGCGTGGCCACCAACTACATCAGCCCCACGGATCTGCCCAATTTCGTCGCGGCCTTCGGCCTGCAGTTCGATCATCCGGCAGGCTTTGCGGGACAAGCCGCATTCCCGGGGGCCGCCCCTGTCGACGCCACAGGATGGACAAACGTGCCGACCTCTTACAGCACCGCGAAGGAACTGCGCATGCGGGTGCTGGATTTCGGCACGGACAAGTACGGGCTTAACGCCTACATCTTCGACGCCACAAACGACGGGGCCGTGAACTATGACAAGGTGCTGCTGGCCGCGGGCAAGGACGGGGCGGCAGCCGTGGCAACGCTGGCCCGGGGTCAGTCGGCCGACGTGAAGGTGAAGATCTCGGGCGGCGCGCTGGACGGGAAGACCGCGGGTTTCCTGGTCAAGATCGAGGAGCTGACCCCGGACCTCTCCAAGGTGCGGCTGTTCCATACGTCAGTAGCCCGTGCCATCGCGACATGGCCCGGCTGGTCTGAGTCCGGCTTCGCGGGCGACTTCGAAGAGTACGTCGCGCAGAAGTTCCCCTCCTCGACCGCGGCGGACTATGCCGTGGTGGAGGCCGGGATCGTGAGCGAAGAGACCTATGTGGAACAAGGGCTGGCGTGGGAAAAACTGTACATGCCGCTCATCCGCTACATCCTGGAAGCCTACCAGCCCGACCTGGTGTTGGCCGGTTACCCGACGATCGACGAATTCCAGCACCAGTTCCTGGGCCTGGTCACGCCGACCCTGCCAAACGGGAAGCCGAACCCGGCGTACGACGATGTGCAGGTGAACGGCACGCCGGATGGCCGTGTTTCCGTGCGCGAGCGCTTCCTGCGCCGCGCCTACCAGGGTGCGGACTCCACCCTGTCTCTGGTCAATTCATTGATGCCGAAGCAGACGACCACGTTTGCGGCGTCGGATCACGGTTTTGCAGCGCAGTTCCTGGCCGTCGATGCCAGCAAGGTGCTGGTGGATTTGGGGCTGCTGTCCAAACCGCAGACCTCCAACTGCCGCCCGGCGACCGGCGAGACGATCGGCAAGGCCAAGGCCTGTTGGGCCGGCGGGACCGTGCAGATCTACCTCAACCTGGCGGGACGTGATCCAGTCAACGCCAGTTTCCAGCAGGTGGCTGCCGCGGATGAAGCCACGACGGTCGCCGCGATCAAGGCCGCGTTCCAGGCCCTGAGCGATCCGAACGACTGGACGGGCGACGGCCAGCCTGAGGGCTGGATGGTGATCGACCGGGTCTTCACCAAAGCAGAGGCGCGCTACATTCCGAACGGCCCGGGCAGCACCGCGGACATGGCGCATCCCACCCGCACCGGCGACGTGGTTGCGTTCGCCTACCCGCCCTACCAGTTCGATGCCGCGACGCCCGGCACGCTGGTCGCGCTTTCAGCGTTCTTCGGACAGCACGGCTATGTGCCGGATGTCCAGAACCTTGCCGCGAACATCAACATGCGCGCTACGTTCATCGCGGGCGGGCAGAACATCGCCAAGGGCGAATTCAGCGGCATTCGCACCATCGACCTGGCGCCGACCGTGGCCTTCCTGATGGGCGTTCCGATGCCGCAGCACTCGCAAGGCCGGGTGCTGACGGAGATCGTGCGCGGCGGCGAGCGCTACAAGGCCATCAGCGTGATCGGGCTGAACGACTTCCACGGGCAGTTGGAGCCAACCACCCGGACGATCGACAATATAAACGTCCCGGTCGGCGGTGCGGCGCAACTGGGCACGCTGTTTGACGAGGAAGCCGCTCAATTGCCCGGGCCCGCACTGCTCCTCGCCGCGGGCGACAACGTCGGCGCGTCGCCCGCGAACTCGGGCCTGTTGAAAGACATGCCCGCGATCGATGTGGAGAACGCATGGGGCCTGGACGCGACCGCGTTCGGCAACCACGAGTTCGATTACGGCGTCGCCCGGCTGCAAGAGCAGATCGCACGCGCGAACTTCCCCTTCCTCGGGGTGAATATCGTCGAGGAAAGCACCGGCCAACATCCGGACTGGGTGAAGTCCAGCGAGGTCTTCACGGTCAACGGCGTAAAGGTGGGCGTTATCGGCGTGGGCCTGGAGAACACGCCCGAGCTCGTCTCCGCGAGCGCCACTGCGGGGCTCAGATTCCTCCCCGCGATCGAGACCATCCAGCGCGGAATCCGAGCGGCTGCGCCAACAAGGCGTTCGCGTGCAGATCGTGGCGATCCACGAAGGGCCGAGCCTCGGCGATAACGCGGTCGATGGCAGCGCCGCAGTTCCGTGGGAAGGCCCGGTGATCACGATCGTCGAGGGCTTGCAGGATACGACGGTCGACATGGTCCTGGCAGGGCACACCCACAAGATCGCCAACACCATGGTCGGCAGAATCCTGGTCACCGAAGGGCTCAATGCCGGTGCGACCTACTCCGTCGCGCAGATGCTGGTGACCGGGGGCGATGTCGCGTGGGCCGGCGCCGCGAACCGGGTGGCCAAGAACCTGGGCGTGGCGCAGCGCCCCGATGTGAAGGCCATCGTCGACGACGCGAACGCACAGGTGGCCGTCCTTGCGAATGTGGTCATCGGCACGCAGCAGTTTGACATCAAGCGTGGTCCGACGCGGCTGTTTGAATCGGCGATGGGCAACATGGTGGCGGACGCGGTGCGCTCGTCGTACGCGGGCCTGGAGGCAACTTATACCAACTCGGGCGGCCTGCGCGCCGGACCTGAACTGCGCGCCGCCGAGCGCGGGCGAGCAGCCCTGCGAGATTACGTGGGGCGAGATGTTCTCCGTGCTGCCGTTCGGCAACCGGACCGTGATCCTGACGCTGACCGGCGCGCAGCTGGAGCAGGCGTTCCTGAACGGCTTCTCGCCGGACTGCGACACGCGCCATCGCGACCGGCCGCTTCCCGCAGATCTCGGGGCTCAAGGTCACCTACACCTGCAACGGCACGACCCCGGTGGTGACCGGCATGTGGAAGACGCCGCAGGGCATCTTGGGACCGGCCACCCCGATCGGGCCGGCGGACACCGTCCGCCTCGTCACACTTCGACTTTATGTACACCGGCGGTGACGGATACACCGTGTTCACTCAGGCGACGAACGTCCTGCAGCCCGGCGACGACCTGCTCCAGCTGGCGGTGAACTACGTCGCGGACAATTCGCCGGTCGGCCCGGTGGTGGATGGGCGCATCGTCAAACAGTAAGCCCTGACTGAATCAGTCACACACGGAGAAGGCCGGCTCCTCGACAAGAAGCCGGCCTTCTTTCATTTGCGGCCCCGGAACCAACCGGCGATCGCACCTCTCAGGGTTGATTCGGCCCCAACACCCGCCTCGCGATCTCCACGGTGTCGAGCGCGATCATGCGCTCCTCGTTGGTGGCAACCACCAGCGCCTTGGCACGGGAAGCGGACGGACTGATGACCGCATCACCCCGTGCCGCAGCGTTGAGCACATCATCCACGACCAACCCGAGGAAACCGAGCCCCTCACAGGAGAGCTTGCGCACGTCGGGTGAATTCTCTCCGATGCCGGCCGTGAAAACGACTGCATCAAGCCCGCCCATCGCCGCGGCGTAGGAGCCGATATAGCTGCGCACCCGGTAGGCGAACATGTCCAGGGCCAGCCGGCACCGGTCGTTGCCCGCCTGGGCCTGCTCGACGATTACGCGCATATCGTTGCTCACGCCCGAGACCCCCAGCAACCCACTTTCGCGGTAGTAAAGCCGCTCGACCTGGTCCAGCGTCATGCCCAGGTCGCGGACCAAATAGAAAACCAGGCCCGGATCGATGTCGCCGGTGCGCGTGCCCATCATAACCCCGCCAAAGGTCGCGAAGCCGATGCTGGTATCGACCGACTTGCCGCCGTCCACCGCTGCGATCGTGACGCCATTGCCCAGGTGGCAGATCACCATCTTGAGTGCATCGAGTGGTCGATCCAGGATTTGAGCGGCGCGCCTCGCCACGTAACGGCACGATGTGCCGTGGAAGCCGTACTTGCGGATCTTATGCCGCGTGTAGTATTCGAGCGGGATGGCGTACAGGTAAGCCGGCCGCGGCATCGTCTGGTGAAATGAGGTGTCGAAGACAGCCACGTGTGGAGCATGCGGGAAGAGCTTCTGTCCCTCGTAGATACCGATCAGGTTCGGCGGGTTGTGGAGCGGCGCGAGGGGCACGCACTCCTCCAGCTTGGCGATGACCTCGGGGGTAATCAGGGTGGACTCAAGGAAGACGTCTGCCCCGTGCACCGCGCGATGTCCGACCGCGGTGACCTCATCGGTGCTCCGGATGGCCCCCCGCCCGGGATCAAGAAGCGCTTCGACCAGCAGCTCGAATGCATCGTGATGGTCGTGCACCACCACGTCGCGACGGAAGGACGTGGCTGCGGTCTCCTGGCTGATATAAGAGCCTACCTCGCCCAGCCGTGCTACGATGCCCTTCGCGTGCACGACCTCGACTGCTTCGTCGAAGAGCTGGTATTTAATGGTGGAGCTACCGGAGTTGATCACCAGGATTTTCATGGACAGCCATCCTGTTCGGGAAATCGCGCGCCCGGCGGCGGTAGACCAGGGGGGTCATCCCGGTCTCGCGCCGGAAGACCCGGTAAAAATAGGTCGGGTCATCATACCCTGCCTGCCCTGCAACGGCGGCGACCTTGAGGTCTGTCTCGGCCAGCAGGCGCTTGGCTTCCTCCATGCGCAACGTAGTGAGGTAGCGCACAAAGCTCGCGCCTACCTGGGTGTGCAGGAGATGGGCCAGGTGCGACGCGCTGACGTTGGCGACGGAGGCCACGTCTTTCAACTGGAGGTCGGGCCTACGGAAATTTTCCGTCAGGAACTGCACGGCGCGCTCGACGACGTTATCCTTGGCTGCGACAGGCGCGATTTGGCCCTTGAGCAGCTTGAGACTCTCCTGCGCCCAGGCGCGCAACGCCACGGCGCTGCGCAGGCCGTTGAGAGCCACGATGCGCTGGTGGGCGATCCGCAGCACCGGTTCGAACGGCGCCCCGGCATCGATGGCGGCGCGCGAGGTCAGCGTGATCAGCTCGGCAAAGCGGGTGTGCACCATTTCGGGCGGATCGCATGGCAGCTCCAACAGGTAGTCAACCAGTTGGTCCAGCACCCTGCTGCACTGCTCCAGGTCGCCCACGCGCATCTGATACAGCAGCGCCCGCTCCGCTGCCATTGGGTAGGGCTGTGGCGCTCGATCCGTCCTCCGCGTGTCATCCACGTGGACGACGCTGTTGCCGCCCGACGCGAGCCGCAGCCACTGGGCACGCTGCGCCTCGGAATAGGAGACCGGCGCCAGGTCCAGTGTCGGATAGCGACGCCCGATGGTGACGGTGGCCGTGACCGGCGCGCCCGACTCGACGGCGACGCGAATCCGGTGCCCCAGTTCTTTCAGCCGCGCCGTGCTCGCCAACGGGCCTTCGGCCGAGATCACCACAATCGCCTGGCCCGCCTCAACGTCGGCCACCAGCGCGGTGGGCACATCAGCCACGGCGCGGCGCACGATGTCGCCGAGCAGCCCCGCAGGCTGCACACCGGGGTCCGGGTCGTGGCGATCGACAGTCACCACCATGACCGCCGGCCAACTGATCTCTTTCCCGAGGTAGGCCTCCAGCTGCTCCGTCATCTGGCGCGGCGGCGTGTCTCCCTTCACCATCGAGAGGACCAGACGCGCTTCTACCAGGGGCAAGGCGGCCTGCAGCCGGAGCCGGGTTTCGACGGTGGAGTGGCGGCTTTTATGTTCCTCCGCGACCTGTGTTCTGATGCGGGAGAGGGTCTCGATCAGTACGCTCGGCCTGACAGGTTTCAAAAGGTAGTCCACGGCGCCCAGGCGCAGCGCCTCTTGCGAAAATTCGAATTCGTCATAGGCGGTCAGGATCACCACCTTGACGCCGGGCTGCTGGGCGCGAATTGCACGCGTGGCTTCCAACCCGTCCATACCGGGCATCCGGACATCCATCAGAATGATATCGGGGTGCATCTGCTGCGCCAGGGTCACAGCTTCCTGCCCTGTGTGCGCCTCGCCAACGGGCCCCAGGTCCAACCCGGCGCTCCCGACGACGCTGCGTATCGTCTCGCGGACGATGTCTTCGTCGTCGGCGATTAGCAGGCCTGGCATCCCTATTCCTCCGGTCCGGAGCCCTGCGCTTGCGGCGGGTCCAACGGCAGGCGGATGGTCACCCGTGTGCCGCGTCCCGGCGTGCTGTTAACGTCGATGCTGCCGCGGGCGCCATACTCGAGCTCGAGCCGGCGGATCACGTTGGTGAGGCCCACCGCATGTCCGAGCTGGGAAGCGAACCGGCGCGTCTGAATGGCATCCAGGATTTCCGACTCCATGCCCGCGCCGTCGTCGCTGACCTCGAGGACAAGACCCCCGGCGCCGCTCGTTGCGCGGACGACCAGGGTCACGGTCCGGGCCAGCGGTTCCACGGCGTGAACGATCGCGTTCTCGACCAGCGGCTGCAGCAGCATGCACGGGATGCGCACGTTCTCGAGGGTCGTGTCGACGTCCACCTCCACGTTGACCCGCGCGCCGAAGCGCAGCTTTTGGATGGCCAGATAACGCTGAACGGCCTCCACCTCTTGCCCCAGCGTCACCGGCGTGGCCAGGTTCCGCAGGCTGTAACGCAGCAGATCGGTCAGGCAGTACGAGATGTCCTCGGTCTGCCGGGCATTCTCGCGCAATGCGGTGTAACTGATCAGGCCGAGCGCGTTGAAGAGGAAATGGGGGTTGATCTGCGACTCGAGCGTGCGCAACTGCGATTCCTGCAGCGCAGCCTGCAATGCCGCCGCGCGCTTCGTCTCTTCCAGCAGCGCGGCCTGGGTCAGGTTGACGACCCCCATCTCGACGATGTAGTTGGCGACCTGGAAGAGCATCTCAGCGGCCGCATCGATGCGTTCGCGCGGCGCGCTAGGGGTCTCGCGGGCGGCATCCTCCAGTGTGCGCAAGGGGATGCCCAGGCCGGCGTTGCGCTCCACCATCCCGGCCACAAACTCATCGCGCTGTCCCGCGGGCACCACCTGGCCGCAAAGGATACAGCCCAGGTAGTCCCCCTCGATGATGATCGGCGCGGCAATGTCGATCAGCCCACCCTTGCAGACGTAGGAGTATGGGCCCCGGCGCGCCCTGGCCGCCATGCCCCCCTCGGCGTCGCATTCCATGCAGCGTCGCAGCCCGGCACTGGTCTCCCGGATCAGGCGGCACACGCGCACGAAGCCGCTATCGCGAGTCACGGGTATGCCGACACGGTCGACGATGACGGCGCCAAACCCCATCGCTTTGGCGAAGGTATCCTGGATGCGCTGCAGGACCGCGACATCGACGGTATCGGCCAGGTCAAGGCCCCCGGGGCCTCTGGTGCGAAAGTGACTGAGCAAGGCCAAACTCCTAACGGGACGGCAGATGCTTCCGAGGGGCGACCCGCGGGCTGGCAGGATGTGAGAGTGCCGTACAACGCGATATTATCACTGTGGAGGGGCCAGCGCAAGGGCATGCGCCGCGCCCATCCCTATAATGGGTCGGGCAGCGCCTGCAATCAAGCGCTGCCCGACGCTGGCAGGGGTCAGGATGACCCTACGATGGACCAGAAACCTTCGGGCCCGCTACTTCTTGTCCGGCACGACGAGATTGGTGATCCACATGGAAAGCCATCCCAGGAGAATGCCGCAGAGCAGCGGGATCATGGTGGCGATCGTGGTCACCCACGGGCCGGTGCCACCCCCACTGACGCCGAACCAGCATGCAGCGCCGCAGAAGCCGGCCGGGACGGCGGCCCATAGCTTGTTGACCCCGCTCAGCGCGGTCAACGGCCATGCGATGAGGACGACGAAGATGCCCAACCAGATGAAGGCCGGGTCGTTGAACTTCAGCAGGCCGTAGATCCAGATAAACAATCCGCTCAGGATGGCGCCCGTCCACAGCTGGATCGTGCCCTTCTTCATGGCATCGGTGTTAGCGCCAAGATAGAAGAACGCCGCCCAGCCCACGAACGTGGGCCAGAGTACGAACGGTATGGAGCCAAAGGCCTTGACGTTGAGAACGATGACAGTCCAGATGCCGGCCAGCACGGCGATGCTGGTGGCCAAAACGAGAGTCTTTTTCACCTGAATGCTCCTTTTCCCTTCCTTGGGATCTGAATGAATGCGTCGTCGGCCAGTCGTTGCCAGGCTCCCGGGCTGGCCGCACCCGGGAGCCCCAAGCTGCCGCCGGACGTGGCACGTCCGGCGTTCCACTTTTCAAACGCGTTTTTTAGTGCATGGCCTCAAACGTCGCCGGTTTCTTGCCGGTGCGAGCGAGGTAGGCGCGGCCGAGAGCGTCGGCGCCCTTGATTGCGGCGGCGATGTCGGCCACACAGGTGCTGCACGGCTCATTGTTGATTATGCCGCTGACGTTGTTGGCCACCAGCATGACCTTGTCATCCAGCGCCTTACCCGTCGACTTGACGCCCATTTCCGCGAGGGTGACCGGCAGCCCGACATCGGTGCAGAAGTCCAGCACCTCTTCGATCTCGTCCAGTTCGCGGTTCTCGAGGACAAGCTGAGTGAGGGTGCCGAAGGCAACCTTCTCGCCGTGGAACAGGTGATGGCACTCGGGCAGGGCCGTGAAGCCGTCATGCACAGCATGGGCGCCCGCCAGCCCCGAGCTCTCGAAGCCGAGGCCGCTCAGGAGGGTATTGGCCTCCATGATGGCGTTCATGGCGGGGGTCGCCGCGTGCACCTCTGCCGCGGCCTTGGCCTGGCGGCCGAAGCGCATCAGCAGATCGAAGCACAGGTGGGCCAACGCCAGGGCCGCTTCGGTGGAATCGCCGCCCGGCATGTTCTTGGCGCGGGACTTGCGGCAGGCGTCCGCCTCGAACCAGGTGGCGAGGCCGTCGCCCATGCCGGCCACCAGGAAGCGGGCCGGCGCCTTGGCGATCAGCTCGGAGTCCACCACCACCAGGTTGGGGTTCTGGGGCAGGACGTAGTACGACTCGAATACGTGGTCTTCGGTGTAGGTCACGGTCAACGCGCTGCAGGGTGCATCGGTCGACGCGATGGTCGGGATCACTACCACCGGGATCTTGTTCTCGTGGGCCACAGCCTTGCCGGTGTCGATGCACTTGCCGCCGCCGACCGCCAGCACCACGGTGCCGCCCTGGGCCTTGACGACCGCGTTGACGCGGTCGATCTCTTTGCGCGAGACCTCGCCCTGGAACTGTTCGAAATGCACTTTGACGCCGGCATCGGCGAGGGCCTTATTCAGATCCTCTTTGACCACGGCGTAGCCGGATTTGCTGCCCAGGATCACGGCGTTCATGCCGAGTGCAGCAACGTGAGGGCCGACCTCGCGGATGGCCCCGGGGCCCTGCATGTACTTCGAGGGCGCGATCATGATTTGTGCCATTGTGATAAGCCTCCCTGCTATGATTTGGTCACCGCACATGGTGACCTGACGATAGATTCGACGTGGCTCCCGCACGGGACCATCGACATGCCGTCTTACGCGCTTCGGCTGCTCCTCTGAGCGATCACCCCCCTTCACCAATCTTCGCGCCGACGCCGGCCCGATCCTACAACAGCTTCTCCACCAGATCGCGGTGCGGCGAGGGAATCACGACGTACGACTCGATCACGCCTTCGTCCTTCAGGAGATTCACGGCGCTGTCGACCGCAGATCGGACCGACGACACGTCGCCGCTAAAGATCGCAAATGCCTTCCCGCCCAGCGCAAACGGCAGCCGGATCTCCAGCAGGTCGATCTGCGCGGCCTTCACCGCCGTGTCTGCGGCCACGATGGCTGCGGCCAGAGTGAAGGTCTCGATCACACCCAGGGAGCGGACCTGGGACACCTCCGTGGTCGCGGTCAGCGCCGGGAAGATGGCCGGATGGGCGTTGGGCAGGACGAAGGTGTCCACGATGACGCCGGGCGCGATCGTCTCGCCGGCCGCCACGGCGCTGCGCACAGCGCCAACATCGCCGGCAATGAGGATGACGTACTTGCCCGGGCAGACCACATGCGCCCGCAATAGCTCCACGTCCGCGGCCTTGAGCATCGCATCCGTGGTTAGAATGCCCCGGGCAATGCTGCGCAGCTCGATCAATCCGATGGATCGTTTCACGCGTAACCCCCTAGGATGCGTCGATGACGACGGCATCTGATACTTCGGTCACGACGCCGGCGATACTGGCATGGACGCGCGCGCCCATGACCCCCTCAGCGACGTCGGCCACCATCTCCCCGGCTTGCACGCGGTCACCCACACGGACCGTAGGCCGGGCCGGCGCGCCGACGTGCTGCTTGAGCAGCAGGCGCACCCGCCGGAAATCGGCCCCCTGGAGCTCCGTCAGCGGTGCGGGCAGGTCATAGCGCGAGAGCTGCAACCGGGCGATCAGCCGCAGGATGGGCACTCTGCGCAGATCCCGGTAGGGATCCGGATCGGTCTCGCGATGGTACGGGTTCGTGAGCCCCGCTTTCTGGAGCTGGCGCTTCACGCTGATGGCGATGTTGCCGGGCTTCAGGTGTACGGGACAGATGTAGTTGCAGGTGCGGCACTCACAGCAAAGGAATGCGCCCGCCAGCTGTGGATCGGTCACCGGCATCCCGGCCCCCAGCATCAGGATGAGCTTATGCGGCTCGATGGCGTGCCCGAGCTCGTGGCGCGGGCAGAAATCGGTGCACATGAAGCACTGGTCACAGGAGGAGGTGGCCTGGCGGACGAATTGCGCCCGAGGTTGCAGCCTCAGGTTGCTGACATAGTGATCGCGGGGCAGCACCAGGAGCATCTTGGTCGTCTTGGTGACCGGGTCATCCAGCCCCCCCGCCACGCTGCCGGTCATGGCGCCGCCCACCAGCACCACCGGATCCGCCACGCGCGAGCCGCCGGCCAGGTCGATGACCTCAGCCAGGGTGATGCCTACCGGGACGCGGACCGTGAGCGGGTGGGGCACCTCGCCCTGCACCGTGATGTACTTCTGCGTTACAGGCACGCCATCCAGCGCGTGGGCTACGTTGATCAGCGTCTCGATGTTCTGGACCATCGCGCCGACCTGCAGTGGCAGGCCCCCTTCCGGGATCACGCGGCCCAGCACGTCGTAGACCAGCACGAACTCGTCACCCGCGGGGTAGAAGTTGCCCAACTCCTGCACCATGACGGTTCCCCCGGCTGGCAGGGCGGCCGACACCGCGCCGATGGCCTTCGTGTACCGCTGCTTGATGCCGATCACCGCCCGCGCGGCGCCCGCGGCTTGAACCGTCGCCTCGACGCCGCGCAGCAGGGCCGGCACGTGTTCGATCATCAGCTCCTGGTCGACGTGCACCAGCGGCTCGCATTCCGCGCCATTAGCGATGACCACCTCGGCCCGGTTGGCCAGTTTCAGGTGCGTGGGGAAGCCGGCGCCCCCGGCGCCCACAACGCCTGCCTGCCTGACTTTCTCCACTATCTCAGCCGCTTGAACCACGATACGCTCCTATGCGGTGCCGGTCCCTCAGACCAAAGAGAAGGCCCCCACCAACGTGCAGCGCCGTCGACGCGTGAAGACGCGCGCGGTCGTCAGGCCCTCGCCGCTGGCGCCGGCGATGGTGAAGCTGGTGGGACCTTCGCCGCCGTAGCCGATGCCGGCGTAGTGTGGCGCGTTCTTGACGAAAATGGTCGTGTTGATCGCCTTGCCGAAGTCGCTCATGTGATGGATGTTGGCCGAGTGGATGCCGGCGGTGTGGTGCAGGCCGCCCTCGACCTCGACGGCGATATCCACGGCTTCCTCGAAGCTGGCAGCCCGTACAACCGGCAGGATCGGCATCATCATCTCGTGGGTGACAAATGGATGATTCGCCGGGGTCTCCACAACGATGGAGCGCAGGTTGTCGTCGGCCGAGATGCCGAGCTGGCGCAGGATCACGTTAGCATTTTTGCCGACGTAGTCCTTGTTCGGTCTCTGGTGCTCGCCGTGCAGCAGCAGGCTCTCCAGCCGGGCCAGGTTCTCCGGGGGCAGCACCAGGGCATTGGCCGACGGGAAGCAGCGCAGCAGCGCATCGGCCATCCATTCCACGACGATGCATTCTTTCTCGGCCACGCAGGGCAGGTTATTGTCAAAAGAGTTGCCCGAGACGACTTCGGCCGCCGCCTTTTCGGGATTCGCTGTCTCGTCAACGATGACGGGTGGATTGCCGGCGGCCGCGCCGATGGCGCGCTTGCCGCTGGACATGGCCAACCGTACGATCTCCTTGCCGCCGGTGGCGCTGATCAGCGCGATCTTCGGGTGCGTCATGAGCTCGCGCACCAGCTCGAGGCTGCCCCCATCCACGGCGACCATCAGGTGCGGCGGCCCGCCGGCCTGTTCGATGGCTTCGTTCATCAGGGCGATAGTGGCGAACGACGTATTCTTGCTCGAGGGATGCGGCGCGAAGAACACGGTGTTGCCCACGGCGATCATGCTGATGGCGTTGTTGACGACCGTCGACGTGGGATTCGTCACCGGGAGGATAGCCAGGATCGTGCCGAAGGGGGCAGGCTCCTCGAGGGTGAGACCGTCGTCACCCACGTACGCCTTGGTAGGCAGGTCTTCCACTCCGGGGGTCTTCTCGGCCGCCAGAACGGTCTTGATCACCTTGTCGGCCACCCGACCGAGCTTGGTCTCCTCCACCGCCATCTGCGCCAGTTGCTGGCTATTCGCCAGGATCGTCTCGCGCATGCCATGGATGAACGCCTTGCGCTTGGCGATGCTGATGCGGCTGAAGCGCCGCTGCGACCACTCCACCGCGGCGAGCGCCTCATCGGCCGTCGCGAAGATGCCCTTGGGACCCACAGCCTGCGGCATCCGGCGGTCATTCATGGTCACAAGAATCCGCCGTACGATCTCGTCAAGCTGGCGTTCGTCCACCTGAACTGTCATCGTCATCCTCCTTCGACCGCGTGTCAGCCGATTGCCGTCAACATGGCCTGCGCCACGGCTGTGTCCTGTTCCACGCTACCCCCGCTGACGCCGACTCCTCCTGCCACCGCGCCGCCCAGCACGACCGGCAGCCCGCCGCCCACGAGGGTCAGGTTGGGCGTGTTGACGTCGATCCCAAAGAGCGGGGCGCCGGGTTGCGCCAGCTCCGCTAGCTGGCTCGTCGGCATGCGCACGCTGGCCGCGGTGTACGCCTTGCGAGGGGCGAGCGAAATGCTGACCACCAGGGCGTCGTCCATGCGCCGCTGCTCCAGCAGGTTGCCGCCGGCATCCACGATGGCCAGGACCATGGGGACACCGATCTCGCGGGCGCGCTTCATGCCCGCCTCGATCATCTTGTCGCACAACGCCAGGGTAAGCGCCCCGGAGCGCAGCGCCCCTCCCTGATCAGAATTCAGTGCACTCACAACCATCCTCCTGATTTCCCGTTGCTCGTCCACACGAGCCATCATGTACAACAGGTCCGAGAGCCGGTTCAAGTACTTGATCACCAGCGGGTCGACCGGCGCCAACCGGCTGAGCGCGAGCACTTCACGCTCGCCCCGCCGCACAACCGTCCGCGCCAGGTGGAGAGCCGCCGAGGCCTGCGAGCCGCCGGGCCGCACGAAGAAGCCGGTTGCCAGCGTCTCGGCCTCGAAGCCATCAATGGTCCGCTCCATCCGGATCACCTGGGCCTCGCTGATCGGCATGACCGGAGCCTCGACGCCTGGTGGGGTCGCCAGCAGCGTCATCAACTGCATCAGCTCGCCCTGGATCTCAAGGATCAACGCAAATAAGTCGTCGGAGTGCGTGGTGGCCCGCGCCAGGCCCAGCGCCGAGGTTGCCTCGTCGATGGTGCCGTACGCCGCCCACGCGCGGGCTATCTTTGCCCACGACCACCCGGCCCAGGAGCTTCGTCTGGCCCCTATCGCCGAACCGGGTATAGACGTGGCCCGCTTCCCGCGCCCCCCGACCTGAGTCTTCACCCTGCCAAATCCACCGTATCGATAATGCCGACGATGGTTGCGTCGGTCGGCGTCGGCCGGTCCAGCGAGGTGCGCGCGCCGCTGCCTTTCGTAACCAGCACACGCTCGCCGACGCCGGCGCCCAGGTAGTCGACCGCCACCAGGCGCTCGGCAGCCCTGTCGGCATGTACGGACTCGAGCTCCACAACCAGGAGCTTGAAGCCCACCAGCGCCTCATCTTTGCGGGTGGAGACCACTGTCCCGATTACTTTTGCCACTTCCATGGTCGGCATCCTTCTTTATCCAGGGGCAGGGATCGCCCCTACTCGTACACTACGTCCAATTGGAGCCGGCCGGCGCTCTCCTGCGCGAGGGGCGTTAGCCGGCTACCCTTAGGGATACGCAACAGACTTCCCTCCGCCAGATGTGCGATATCGGCCTGCGTAATCACGGCCGCCGTCACCTGGACCGTGGGAGCCAGTGACGGCCGCGAAGTCTGGACAGGTGCGGCGTTGGTCAACCGCTGCTGAACGGTCACGAGGAATTCCTCGCTATGCACCAGTAGCATACCATATGCTTCCAGCGCCTTAAGATTAGCGCTCAAGCGGGCGCGCAGCGCGGCCGCTGCGGTCCCCGCGCCCCAGACCCTGCCACCTGCCCCTTCGGGGTCGGCTCCATCGCGTATCGCGATGACGGGCTTGCCCGCCAGCAATGCGCCGAGGGCCAGGGTCGAGATCAAGCTATCGAACGCGCCCGCCGCCATGGCGGTGGCCTGGTTCATCGACAAAGTAGGCACCAGGACCAGGTCGGCCGCACGCACCAGGGCGGGAGAGTCCACCCACTTACCGGGAGAGATCACCTCAGAGGCGCCCTGCTGCTTGACCTTGGCTTCGCCGATCATCAGCGCGGCGGCCTGCGTGAGCACGGCGGTCACGCCATGGCCAGCCTGGCTCAGCATGGCCACGGCCTCCAGTCCCTCGTGCTGCCCGGCAGATGCGCCGGAGAACAGCACCAGCACTTGCTTGCGCCGGGGCTGGGCCTGCAACGCGGCAAGCACCTGGATCACCAGTTGCACCAATGCTTTCTCATCCATCGCGCCTCTCCATGCAGCCTTCAACCGTACGGGCGGTCCTATCGTACGGGCGGTCCTATCGTACGGGCGGCCCTATCGTACGGGCGGCCCTATCGTACGGGCGGCCCTATCGTACGGGCGGTCCTATGTGACCGCCCCGCCCTGCAACCCCTGAGCCCGCGCCCGGCGGGCTTCAAGTTTCTTTCTTCAAGGCACCACCAGTCGGAGCATATCGCCGTTTTTCAGTCCGGCGGCGTTCGACTCGTCGGTGTCGAGATGAATTTCGGCCCGCCAGCCTTCGCGGATGCGGATCAGCACGCCGCGGTAGGTGGTGGGACGGGCGCCGTCGATGACGGCGTCCACCAGGTCCCCTTCCTGCAGTCCCAGCGAGGCCGCTTCGGCCGGGTTCATGTGCGCATGGCGCCGGGCGATATAAGCGCCGCCGCCCTTGCCGCCGGGCAGAACGACCTGGCCCTTGGGCCCCACCAGAAGAATCTGCTGGCTGACCGGGTCGGCGCCGCTCTCGGCGACGCCTAGCTTGAGCCCCAGGCTGAGGGCGTCGGTTTGGGACAGCTCGACCTGTGAGATCGGGCGCAGCGGAATGAGAACGGCCACACCCTCGAGGCAGCGACGCTTGCCGACCACCAGGACGCGCTCCTGGGTCGCGAAGTAGCCGGGCTGGTATAGCTCCTTGAACGTCTTCATCTCGTAGCCCTCGCCGAACAAGATGTCGACGTGCTCGCGGCACAGGTGCATGTGGCGGTTCGACACACCCAACGGCACCATCATCTCGCGCTTATCGCCGTTCACGGGGGCAACCGCGGGAGGTGCGCCAACCATCATGCGGCCCAAGACTTCGCGGACGATCGCCTCCAGGCCGGGCTGCGCCGTGGTAGCCTCTGACGATTTAACCATCGTAACCATGATCCCTCCGCTGCGGACCGCTTAGCGCTTGAAGTGAATGCAGAGCCGGTGAAGCTGGCCCGGCTGACGACGGCACGCCGGGTCATTGCACAGGTTGCAGGTGGCGAGCGTCTCGACCGCCGGTGGCGCAAGTATCTCGACTGGCGGCGGCGCAGGCGTCTCGACCGGTGGCGGCGCAGGCGTCTTGACCGGCGGCAGCGCCGGCGTCTCGACCGGTGGTGGCGCCAGTATCTTGACTGGCGGCGGCGCCGGCGTCTCGACCACCGGCGGCGCAGGAGCAGCCTGTTCGATCGTCAAGGGTCTCGCGGGGCCACGATCGACCTGGCCTATGATCTGCTCGGTGTTCTCGTGGGGGTGGGGAATGATGTGCCAGGAGAAGATCTTGCCCACGCGGGACGCCGACGCTACGCCGGCCTCCACCGCAGCCTTGACAGCCCCCACATCACCGCGCAACTTCACAACGATGAGCCCACCGCCCCTGGTCTTCTCGTAGCCGATCAGGATCACATTGGCGGCCTTGAGCGCCGCGTCGGCTGCCTCAATGGCAACGGGCAGCCCGACCGCCTCGATCAATCCGAGTGCCTGCTGTGTCATGCCAGCCCCCTCCGTTCCAAAACACGGGCGATAGCCTGTACGAGTGCACCCGACGCCTTGCCGGGCTGAATCGATGCTGGCGGGCCGCCAGGCAGCGGCGCCACTGCCTCCAGGCGCAGCGGCATGCGCTTCACAAAACGCCCCGCATTGCTGCCCGCCATGCGGCAGACCTCTGTCGGCGTGCCGTCCGATCGCCACTCCCAGACCGGCTGTCCGGCCGGCATGTGCGCCTCATGCAGCAGCACCTTGTCAGCCCCCACGCCCACGCCCACACCCAGCCTGGAGGCCTGCGCCGCATCGTAAGCAGCAGCGACCAGACCCTGGACGCCCGCCGGCGCCAGCCGGCAGGGCACCCCTTCTTCCTCGGCGCCGACCTCAACCCACCGGAAAAGGTGGGGGTCGACTCCCGGCGCCAGCACCACATGAATCGCCGGGCTCTCGGCGAGCGCCTCACGTTGGTAAACCGGCTCGGCGCTCATACAAGCCCCGCTTTTTTGCGCTCGAAGTAATTGATCACCAGTCCCGTGGCCACCGCATTCACCGGACCCTCGGTGCCCCGGACATTGGCTGATCCGACCACGACGCCATAACTTCCCAGATGCCGTATCAGCATCTGCGGCAGCTCGAAATCCAAACCCGAGCCGCCGACGATGACCACGAAATCGATCAGGCGAAGGTTACCGGCGGGCGCAACGGCGCTTAAAGCGCGCAGAGCGTTGCGCAAAAAGACCTTCTGCTTCGCCTCCTGGCGCACCTGCCGGATCCGCTCCATCGTGTGGTTCCCCGGGATTGGCACCAGGCGCTCACCCTGGATGGTGGCCACACGGCCGTAGAGGCGCGGGTCCAGCGGCTCGTTGAAAAAGCGGACGGTATTGTCCTCATTGCGAATGTGAAACAGGCTCTCTACCTTGGCCAGCGGGTAGCGCTTGATCTCCTCAGCGGCTTCAAAATCCCCCAGCCCCAGCTCGCTGTTGATCAGCAGCGTCACCATATTGCCGGCGCCGGCCAGATGCGTGGTGCGCACCGCCTCGCCCCGGCGCAGCAGCGCCGCATCAGTGGAGCCGGCCCCCAGGTCCAGCACGGCCAGCGGCGCGTCGGCGCCTGGTGTGGTCAGCGCGCCCAGGATCGCCATGTTGGCTTCCACGCCACCGAGCTCCGTGGGCACATGTATCTCGTCGATCAGCGCCCGGGCCACCCGCTCCATCAGGAGGCGATCGGTATTCACCATGGCGGCCAACCCGACGGCGTTCTCCAGGGAGAATTCCTGGGCCACGCCGCCCGTCACTCGCTGCGGCACCTGGCAATCGACCGCCAGCACATCGCGGAATCTTGATCTCCTCGACCGGCTTCTCAGTCAGATCGCCCATGGTCTGCCGGATACGACCGATCATGCCGCCGACGTTGGTGCCCGGCTCTCCCGACACATCGCGCAGCGGTGCGACATGGGCGATGGTGTCCATCACGGCGTCGGCGCCGAGTATCCAGGCTGACCGGTGCGGAGAGCCGCTCCCCCGTCAGCGTCAGCGTGCCCGCGGGAATGCGCCGGGTGCGGACCTCGCCTGCCGGTGTACGAATCACCACCGCCGAGCGCAGGCCGATCAGCGCCTTGGCGATAGGGATGATCAGTGTCGTTTCCTGTGGCGACAGGCCAAACAGGCTGGCGATGCCGTAAGGGTTGCTCAGCTGGCGCACAGACTGTCCCTGCGGGGCCACCTCGACGGCGGCCATCATGTTAAGGGGCACCCGATCGATGTGCGCCACCTCATCCACGAAGGGCAGCGGCTGTCGCAGCCGGTTGGCGATCAGCACCCCGTCGTCCCCCTGGACGATCCCTCCCTGGACGTCGACGCCGGCCTCCAGGGCCCGGCGCAGCATCTGGGAGACGATTTCGAAGTCGTACTCCCTGGGAATGACCACGATGACCCGATCGGCGCGTGTGGCCGACACCAGGTCGCGAATGTGGGTCGTGCGGCCAACGCCCAGTCCCAGGCCGCCCGGCGAGACCGGGTTGTGCCCGATCATCGTCGACTCGGTGACCAGGGTCTCGGTGATGGTCTCCATGGCGATGTCGCCGATCACCGGCGTCGCCTCATTCAAGAGCACCAAACGAGACGTCTGAAGGGGTGAGCTCGATTGCCTGGGTGGCCCGGCGCAGGGCATCCACGATGCCCGGGATGTTGCGCACGGTCCCCTTGATACCTGTGGTGGGAACGCTGGCGGATGCCAGGAACCTCGGCGCGCTGGCGGCTGAGATGTCAGCCAGCGCCACCTCGGTGGTGGCGTTCCCCACGTCGACTCCGGCAATCAAACGCATGACGTTGAAGCACCCCCTCAGCCCCATCCTCTCCCCTGATGGGGGGAGAGGATGGCGTCAGGACTCAGTCTTGGCGCAGGCGGCCGCGGGTCTCGTAGACCTCGCACGCCTCGCGGACGAATGCAGCGTTGATCTTGGCCCCGTATTTGTTCTCCAGCTCGTCGGCGATGGCCAGCAGCTCGGCCTTGCTCGAGCGGTACGGGCGCAGCGCGTTGTAGATCTGGAGCACGCGTTCGTCGGAGACACGGGTCAGCTCGGCAGCGCGCCGAAGATTGCGGGCCAGCTGCGGCCGGCTCATCTTCTCAGCGATCTGCGCCTGCAGCTCCAACGTTTCGGGCGTGATGCGCAGCTCTTCGGCCTTCACCTCGCCCTTCAGGGCCGCTTCCAGGGTGAGCTCGTTGAGATGCTTCCCGGTCGAGGTCTTGATGAGATCCGGGCCGTTTGGCGGCCATGGGATAGTCGCTGCGCCGGGTCCAGCCCGCCGCCCGGCGTATTGACAGAACCTGCGACAGGCGCGGGAGCTGGCGGGGTTGCGCCACCGTTCAGCTCGGCCAGCACCTCTCGCACGATTGAGGAGATCAGGTCTTGTTGTGCCACTCTCTACACCTCCTGGCGATCGCCGGCTACTTGAACGTGACCGAGAGTTCGACCGGCTTGGCGCCCTGCTGGACAAAGCCGGTTTCGCGGATGTGGAACACCGCGGCCTTAGCCTGGTAGCTGGGGCGCGCCATCTGGTCGCTAGTCTGCGGCACCGGGGACGGAGATTCGCCCTTCGCGTAGAGCGCCGCGTTGCGACCGATCGCCCTGTACATGGGCAGGTCGATCACGGGCGCCTGTGGGAAGAGCTCCAGGTTCTGCAACGGCTGCAGATCGCGCTGGTGAATGACGGTCGTCCCGCGCGACTGGATGCCGATGCCGACCCCGGAGCCGCTCAGCTTGGCCGCGTCATGCGAGATGAACGCCACGTCGGAGGTCCGCAGGACGCGCACCACGCGCGCTTTCATGCCCTGCTCCTCGATGCCGGCCAGCAGTTCACGCAGCACCGCCGCGTGCGGGATGCCGGTGAGGGTTTGTTTGGATAGTTTATCGCCGAAAGCAGGCGCCAGGCCGATGACGACCTCGTTGGGAGACGTGCCCGGCTTTGCTTCGCCGACTTCTGTGAGCACGAGTGCGGCCGACGTATCGATCGCAACTGGCGCCGGCGCGGCAGGGATCTGCCCCGTGGCGACCATTTGCTTCACGATCTCACGTACGACCTCTCGCACCATGGTTTCGGTTATTTCCATAGCCCACTCCCCCCTAACGGATCAAATGTCCTCGGGCCCCAGGGCCTGCCGGATGTCCTGGATCTTGTGCCAGCGCTCGGGGCTGATACGGTAACCCGTGCCCGGCCCCAAGTAATCGTTCAGGTCGTTGACCGCGGCGATCACGTTGAAGTTGGCGTCCAGGATGGCGGAGGTGTGGAGATAGTCGCCGGAGACGCGCTGCTTCAGGATGTTGAAGACGTTGTTCGCCACGTCGACGAAACCACGCTTGGCCAGCGCCTTGGCGACATCAAGCCCTGTCACCGCCCGTGCCATCATCTCTTGCGCGGCCTTGGTGTCTTGCACCTTATCGCGCAGCGGCACGTCTTTGCTGCCATGCGCGTAGGTGACGGCCTCGACCTCCTCGTCGGTGATCCTGGGCAGCCCCAGCTCATCGAAGACGGCTTGCAGCGCCCGCGCGGCCTTGTTGCGGATCGCGATGGCGTCGGCCTCGGCGACGGGAGACAGGCCGCCCTCGAGCTTCAGATCGCGCTGCAGGATCAGGAAGTCGTCGTAGTCGTCGCAGTCGAAGTTCGACCCGGCGAACATGTTGTCGTAGTTCGGCACGGAGCTGTAGCCAGAGAAGATCAGATCTGTGCCGGGGAGCGCCTGCATCAAGCATGCGCGCCGTGCGGCGGATGTCGGAGTGCGAGAAGGTCTGGTCGTTGCCCGAGGCCACTTCCAGGTCCAGGCACATGGTGGTCAGGTTCTCGGCCAGCACTGCGCGGATGCCGCCGGGCACGCCGCCGGGCACGCCGATGCAGCTGATGGAGCCGTTCTGCAAGCCCTGCACGCCGGCGCCCTTGGAGAGCATGACGCAGCGGATCTCCAGGTAGAGCATCGACTTGCCCTCGGCGTAGGCCATCTGCACTTCGGAGCCGGTGCCCGACGTGAAGCGCATCTTCAGGCCGCGCGAGGCGTAGGCCGAAGCCAGGAACGCCTTGGACCAGGGGGTGTCGTCGCCGTCCACGAACACCGGCTCGGTGCCGTAAACCGACACCGTTTCGGCGTAGGCGGTGATGCCGCGCATGCCGAGCTGGAGCTCCGTGGCTTCTTCCAGTGCACACTGCGTGATCACGCCGCCGCGGCCGGTCTGCGAGCCGACGAGGAGGCCCAGGGCGGTGAGTGGCGCATAGCGCGCCACGCCGACCGTATTCTCCATTTCCGAGAAGCCGTAGAGGCCGGCCTCGGCGCCGTCGGCCGCGATGAGCACGGGGTTATCCTGCACGTTTGTCACGTGACACTGGGTGGAGGGGGTGCGGCGCGCCCGCATCTTCTGGGCGCCCATCATCATCTCCAGCACGTTAAGGTAATCCAGCACTTCCGCGATCTTGGCGGCGGTTAGCCCGGAGAAGACCTCGGCCACGCGTGCGCGTGGCGTCTGGATGTCCACTACCATACGGGCGATCTCTTTGGAGTCAAGCGCCATCATCCGCTGGGCGATGGCCGTATTGATGGAGTAGTCCGCGATAAACCGCTCGATCATGTCAAAGCTGCTGCGCGGGCGGCCGTCCATCTCAACGATCTTGCCGTTCTCGACCTTGATGCTCGGTGAGGGGTCATTGGGGCTGCCCATGGCGATCATGCCAACCTCGGGCCACTCCTTGACGAACCCATCCAGATTCACCGGCCTCTGTTCGAGAACCTCGAATCGCTTATGTCGTCGTGCCATACTCTTTCACCTCCCGCGTCAAAACGTTTGAACGTGACAACGTTCCGACGTTTGAACCTGTTGGCGTCCGTCAGATATACGGTACGCCGGCGGGCTTGGGCGTCTCGCCCAGGGTGCCCAGCAGCTTGAAGCCGACATCGCGAGCCGCCATCACTGCCTGGCGGACGGCCCCAGCATCGCCGCTGAGGAAGCTGACGATCTCGTTGGTGAGGCTCAGCCCCGACTGCGGGCCGGCAACGCCGATGCACTCGACATCGGCAGCCTTCAGCGCCGCATCGACCATCAGCACGCCGATGACCGCAGGTGCACCGACGGTCAGGCCGAAGGCCCGGCCGACGGGCGCGTTGAACGCCTTCTGCAGCGCAAAGCTGGCGCGAGCCGTGTATTGGAGCTCGATGTGCCCCGCATCATTGGCGTACACATCGCCGAAGGTGCGCTTCAGATCCTTGAGCGCCACCTCGACCGCACGCCGGGCATCCGATACCTCTTCAGCGCCGAATATGATCAGGCAGCCGTGACCCGCCCCGCCCTTGGTATCACGCGGCAGCTCAATCTTTACGATCTCAGTGTTGGTAGCCTTCACCGCCTCATCGGCGGCCATGATTTGCGGGCCGGCGCCGGTGCGGCCGCCGAAGATGCCCACCGACCGGAACCGCTTGTCGAGCCCCAACTTCTCATGGAGCACAGGCTCCAGGTTAGCGATCACAATGCCCAGGGTGTCGCCTTGCCCGATGCCCACGAACTCAGTCAGCCCCGGGTTGATCATCGGGCCGGCCGCGGGCGCCGCTGCGGCGGGCGCGGCGGCAGCCGGCGCGCCCGTGGCAATCTGGCGCATGACTTGCTGTACGACACGTTCGACGAGATCGTCAGCCATTACTTTCCTCCTTCATACTGATCGGCCAGCGGCCTCAGGCGACTACTTTGCGTTTCGGCAGCAACGTCTCGGTGTCCATGTGCGGGCGCGGGATCACGTGAACGGAGACGACCTCGCCCACGCGGCGGGCCGCCTGCGCGCCTGCGTCAGTGGCCGCCTTCACCGCACCTACATCGCCCCGGACCATGACGGTCACGAGGCCGGATCCGATCTTCTCGGAGCCGATGAGCTCGACGTTGGCGGCCTTGACCATCGCATCAGCCGCCTCGATCGCGCCGACCAGCCCGCGCGTCTCGATCAATCCGAGTGCTTCACCATTGCTTGTGTTAGCCATTGTGTTTTCCTTTCATCTAGTGCTGATTTGAGCGCATCGATGCCTTCGCCTGAATGCGAAGAGATACAGAAAATCTCGCCGGTCACGCCGATGTGGCGCAGAATTGCGATGGCCTGGTCGGGGCGGGCCGAAGGGGCATCGATCTTCGTCACCACACCGAGGACCGGCTGTCTAAACATGAGAAAATAGTTGGCCGGGACGAAGCTGTCCGTCCGCGTGGCGTCTTGGGCCACCAGCAGGAGCTGGGCATCAGCCGCGGTGGACATCAGATGGCGCCGCAACCGGCCCGTCTCCGAGTACTCGCCCGGCGTATCGATCGCCTGGCCGTCGTACTCGATCATCTGCGTTTTGATAACGGTCTTTTCCTTGGGGTACAGAGCGTTGAGCAGGGTCGTCTTGCCGGCCCCGATGCCGCCCCACAACATGAAATGCCACCGTCTGATTCGCGACCTCCCTTGGGCTGCCAGGCCAGATAGTCTGAGGCGACAGAAGGGAACGAAAACTCGCCTAGCTGCGCGTCAACAACGCGGGATGGAAGCCGAGCACGTCCTGCAAGCCGCGATTGACGGCCTCCACGGCGGTCTCGACACTGGACAGATCACCGGTAACAACCAGGGTTCCACTGAAACGATCGACGAAGCCGATTTCGACGTTTGCGGCTTTGAGTGCAATGTCGGCCGCAATGATGGCGCTCTCGCCAGGGGTGACCGTGAGGATGCCAATCGCATCCGCCTCTTCAAGCCCGACACGGGTGCAGAGGGAGCGATCAGGATTTGCGATAACATGGGCAATGGTGACCTGCTTGCCAGGGACGTACTCCTGGATAATCCTGGACAGAGCCTGGTCGTGCTGCGTCATCGCATCCCTCGCCCGTGAAACTTGATCCGATTAATTTTAGCCCTCCGCCGGTGATTTAACAATGGGGAAAGCGACGTGCGGGGTAGACAAATCTACGCCGGGCGCGCGACGAGAGCCGCCTCCCGGGACGCGTCCGGCAAAAACAATTGCCCCTGACTGGACAAACCTATGAAAAGTTGATTTTTGTGCAACGAGAGCCAGCACCTTAGCTTAGATCGAACGTGCGGGCCGCAAGCCGTAGCTCAGGATTACACCAAGAACAAGCCCCAGGATGGTATGCATCACAAAGGACACGCCGAACCACTGCAACGTCTGAGCCGCCGTCCACCTCAACAGGATGGGGGTCGTCGCGAGGAGCGGCTGACTGAAGATCTGCACGTACAGAACCGCAACGATGATGCCTTTCCTGAGCGTGTCCACGCGAAGAACGGCGATTTTAGCCACGGCTGCGCCAAGGATCGCGCCGACCAGCGGACCGATCAGATAGTGCGCGGCCACGCCCAGCCGAACATAGCCGGCTGACTCCATGCCCGGCATAGAGAAGAGCCGCGCCAGCGTCCTTCCGATCACCGAGAAGCAAGTGAGAGCCGGCAACCCTGCTGCCGATAACACCCCGATCAGGACAATGTCCATGACCAGCGTACCGGCAGCCCCTCCGAACAGCCCCCACCCCAGCCCCCTGGCGAGAGCCGGCCGCCACCGGCCGGCGCACCCGAGAACCACCCTGCACCATCGTCTCCATGTCTGTGCCTCCATGACGGGATGGGATGGTTTCCACAACAGGAAGTGTGCGGAAACCATCCCACGGGATCTATCAGGCTCGTGCCGCCCTGGCTCCCCGGTCGCGCAGCTCAGCCTGATAGATCCTTCCAGCCTGGCCACCAGGTGGTGTGCCACCGATGGATGCGTGCGAAGAGCGAATGCGGCTTCGCCACCGCCCTACACCGGACCGGACAATCGGCGCAGCGATGCAGCTTCATGATTGACTCAACCATTGTAACCCTCCCCTTGATCCATTCCTGGTTCTTTCGTATGGTTCCTGATCACCTGATTCGCAGAGAGCAACGTCAGGTTCAGATAACTCAGCTTATTCAAGACGCCCAGAAGAGCCGCCTGATCGGCGACGGGCCCGAAGAGAACCATTTCTCCGTTCTCCAACAACCTCATCTCCAAACCGTCCAGCCATTCGGACCAACGGCTGTTGAGGTGACCTCTGACATGAATCTCATAAGACATCGGACTGTTCTTGTCGGCCATCGTTCTACCTTCCTGAGCGACATTATAGGATTTTCACGCGAGGAAATCATCGACTGAAGGTTGCAGCTGGGGTTGTAGAAGTAGATGTATTTGCCGAACAAAAAGCCGGTCGGGATCTGCCATCGCGGCCGGCTTTTGGAGGGGAGCGCTCGATGCCCGCGTTTATTGGAAGAGATTCAGCTCTTTACCGCGCGAGATTGCCTGAGTCCGGGTGCTTGTTCCCAGCTTCGCGTAAATATTGCTGATGTGGCGTTTGACGGTTGGCAGGGAAATGACTAACCTGGCGGCGATGTCCTGGTTGGAGTATCCGGCTTCGACGAGCGCCAGGACTTCCAGCTCACGCGAGGTCAGCGGCTCGATCAACAGCTGAGCGGGAGGGATGGCGCGACCGGCAGCATGACCCATCGCGGACAACAACTCCGCTGCGTAGCCGGCCCCAATCAGGTGCGATTTGGCCTGATAAAGCAGTTTCGCCATCGGTTCGCCCGCATCCAGGAAGGTGCGCATGTACCCTTCTGGCCGGGTGAGCGAGAAGGCCATCTTCAAGGCTGCCAGGGCTTGATCTACCTCCCTCTTCGCCTGGAAAGCAAGTGCCTGCAGGACCAGGGCTTCGATCACGCGTGCCGTCCGGCTGGTTCCTTCGAGTTGCTGCAGCAACCAGCGCGCCAGCGCCAGGGCGGCATCGCTGTCATTCTGAGCCAGGTGCAGACGCAGCAGGATGAGGACCAATGGCTCGAGCTGGTGTGAGATCTTGCCTTCGCGGGGGAGGTTATCGATAGGCACACCACTTTCCTGAACGAGATCGAGCGCTTTTTCCAGATCTCCTTGGGCGACCCACAGCCGTGCCAGGCCGGACATCACCCAGTCGGACCGCCAGGGAGTGGGTTGGTGCTCACGCATCAGATGCTCGGCGACCCGCATGGATTCCCGAGCCTCTTCGGATTGGCCCTGCGCGTGCGCCAGGCTGGCTAGCACCACGTGGCCTGTGGCCTGGTATTCAAGACTCCCCCAGGAGCCAGACAGCTCGATGGCCTGCCGGGCATACTTTGTCGCGTCGTCCATCCTGTTCCACTCATAGGATATCCTGGCCAGACCGGCATAGACTCTACCGGCGAGCGGAGAGACGCTGCCGTCCGCCATGTTCACCATCTGCGAGGCCTCGGAGTATATCCTGGCTGCCTGCTGGAGTTTTCCTTGCCCCATCAGAGCATCCGCAAGATTGGAACTTGCGGTGATGACGACAGATATGTTGCCGGCGGCCTGGCTGACCGACACTGAATCGGCGTAGGCGCTCTGGGCTTCAGCCAGATTGCCGTTCGTCCAGCTGGCGTCCCCCAGGAGGGAAGATGCGACGCTCCGCAGGCTGCACGAAAAATCGTTACTCGCCGGCAGACAATCCAGTGCCTGGCGGGCAAGATCCGAGGCGCGGCCCGGCTCTCCCCGCGCATTGGCTCGATGAGCACGAGCGGCCGTCAGGGTTCCCAACATGGTCCGCTGGTCGTCGGTGACTGGCAGAGGGGAAACCAGGCGCGCGGCAATCTCCAGGGCGCCTTCTGCCTGATCTGCTGGACCGGTAAGGCACAGCGCCCAGGCTTTCTGAATCGCGATCCAGGGGAGAGTCTGTGAATAGGGCTCAACCGTTTCGATCATACGCAGAAGATTGGTCGCTTCACCGCGCAGGAGTAGCAGGCAACCATTCTGCTCGAGCAGTTGAGCAGCCCGATCCAGGTCGTTCGCCAGCTGGGCATGCCGGATGGCATCAAAGAGCAATCCGTTTTGCTCGTACCATCGGGACGCCCGACGGTACAGATCGGGAAGCACACATGGATCAGCCTGCTCCAGGCGTCTGTTGAGCACGTCGGCGAAAAGGTGATGATAGCGATACCAGCGCCTTTCGCGGTCGAGCGGGATGACAAACATGTTGGCTTGGTCGAGAGCTTCCAGCATTGCCTGCCCATCGAAAGATTCCACTTGATCCGCATTGACAACGGCCTCGCACAGCGAGCCACACATACGGTCGAGAATGGATGATTGCAGCAAAAAGGTCCCCACCGTTTGGGTCTGGAGACTGAGCACTTCCTCGACCAGGTAATCCATGATGTAGTGGTGGCTGCCGGTGAAAGCCGACACAAAACCCGATACATCCTCCCTGCCTTGCATCGAAATGGCAGCCAGCTGTAGCCCTGCGATCCAGCCCTCCGTCCTGGCTTCGAGAGCGGTGATCGCATCGCCGGACAGTCTCAGCCCCATCACTTCGTTCAGAAAAGAGGTTATCTCCTCCCGTGTAAAGCGGAGCCGGTCGGCCCGGATATCGATCAGTTGGCCGCGGACGCGCAGGCGGGAAAGCGGCAGGGGCGGGTCGGTTCGGGAGAGGATCATGAGGTGAAGCTGGGGCGGCGCGTGGTCCAGCAAATAGGTGACTAGCTCCAGAACCGATCGAGCATGAATCGCGTGAAAATCGTCCAGAACGAACACGAATGGGGTCGCGCGTCCGGCGATCTGGTTGATGATGATGTTCAGCAACGCGTCGTATGGGGCCGGCTGCATTTCCTGAAGCACGCCCAACAAGTCCAACTGAATCTCGGGGACGATTTTCCGAAGAGCACTGATGCAGTATTGCAGGAAGCGAATGGGATCGTTGTCGCCTTCATCAAGGGAGAGCCAGGTTGAAGCGACATCGTTTTCAGCCAGCCAGCTGCTGACCAGCGTGGTTTTGCCGTAGCCGGCGGGGGCAGAAACGAGCGTCAGGCTGCTGTTCAGGGCTCTCGATAAGGCATTGGCCAGCCGGGGGCGGGACACCAGGATTTGGCACGGCGCCGGGGCATGGAGCTTGGTGACGAGAAGAGTCTTCTCTATCGCATCGCTTTTCTGGAACTCGGGTTCATTGCTTTCCATGTCACCTCAACTCACCGCATGGGATGCGCTATCGTCGTATCAGCGGCAGATAGAGAAAAGCCTCGACGTCCAAAGTGGCTGACGCGGTGTTGTTGGTCTGCTCGATCTCCGCGGTATCGCTGGCGATGGCGGCAACGGTCGTCAGCGTCGTGCCGAGTGCGACAGACGGCGCTACTTGCAGGGTGGCCAGGATCGTAGCCGGGCCGCTCTGGCCGGCCAGGTCGCCCACATCCCAACGCAGATCGGGTGTCGTGGCCGCGGGTGGCGGGTCCGCGCTGATGAGCGCCAGCCCGGGCGGCAGTTGCAGGGTGACGCGGCCGGCGCTAGCGGCCACGCCGCCCCGGTTGCCGTAAGTGACCACCCTGACGATCTGCTGCCCCGGCAGGGCCTGGCCCGGGCCGGATTGGCTCACCCAGGCGTCGGGGTGCGCGGAACCCACCGTCACCTCGTCGAGGGTTACCCAGGCGTGCGCGGCGCCGCCCGCGTCGATGAGCCTAAAACGCAAGGTAACGCTGCGGCCCGCCCACGGCGTCAGGTCGGCCCAGGCGTGCGTCCACGCATCGGCACCTGTGTTCGCCGAAAACACCACAGTCGGGGAGACGCCGTTGTCCACGACCGCCTCCAGGCGGCTGTTCGAGGAAGACTCGGCGCCGAAGCGGTGAAGGAACGACAGGGTCGGCGCAGACGCTGCAGGGGGAATCTGCAGGGCTTGTGACAGGATCGCCTCCCCTGCAGCGGATGCCGGCGCGGGACCGGCGACCATCACAGTCCAGGTCTGGCCACTCTGTGACACCCACAGGGCGTGGGGTTTTCCGGCGCCATCGAGCAGAAGCTGCGGCTCCAGCTGGCTGTATGGGCCCTGATAGACGTCAACGGGAAGTGACCAGCCGCCGGCGGGCCCCCTTGCAGCATGGCGGACCAGCGAAGCCAGAGAGTTGGCTTGATTCAACTCGCTCCAAAGCACATGAACGGCAAGGTCGTCGCTCACGGCAATGGCTGGCAGCGCGTAGTATGAAGACTGTGTACTGGGCGGGGCAAGCCCGACAGGCACGGACCAGGCCCCGTTTACACGCGCGGCGTAACGCATCTGCAGCGCGGACCATGCGGCGTTCCAGACCAGGTGCACGCCACCCAGCCTGTCCACGGACATTGCGATTTCCCAGCCCCCGCGTGACTCAGTCGGTTTCTCCGTCGAAGTCCAGGACCCTCCGGAAGGCCACTGGCGGTACGACACGCCCTCATGGTCAATCCACGCGACGTGGATCGTGCCCTGCGAATCGACGATCAGGTCCGCGTCATTGAAGTTACCCTGCGAGAGATTCACGGCCGGCAGCCACACGCCATCCGTCTCGGCCGCATAGAAGAGGTTTGCGTTACCGGTGTCATCTCTACTGCGCCACAGCACATGGGCTCGCCCCGCGGGATCGGTGGCGATCCGGGTCCAGTTGTCGGTGTCATCGGCAGAAAGCTTTAACTGGGCAGTCCACATACCGCTCGGGTCGCGCTGGCTGAAATACGGGGGATAGATTCGATTGTATGGGCCCCACTCCTCGACCGACCAGACCACCTTGACCACGCCTCCGGCGCCCATCGCCAGTCCTGCCCCGCTCCCGGCCGCCTCGGTCCCAGGGATTCTTTCTGAAGCCGACCATCCGGACCCCGCAGGTTTGCGGCTGTAATACAGGCCGCGGGCGCCGCCTCCGAAAGCCACAAGACGTGGAGGGTTCCCGCGTCATCTATCAGCAGTCGGGGCTGGTCGCCGGCCGGGTCGGGGAGCGGCTCGGGAACGGCCCACGACCCCGCGGGCGGCTTGCTGGCGGCCATGACGTGGCCGTCTGGCCCGATCCAAATCGCGTGCATGACTCCCGCATAGTCGATAGCGAAGTCCGTGAAGGCGGACATCGCCGGGCTGGCCAGGGTTGTCGCGGGTCCAAACTGGCTGGATACGGCCCCCAGCACGGCCGCGGAAGCGCCGGAATGTTTGACGGTATTGGTGATGGTTGCGGTCAGGCTCCCGGCAGACTGCCACGAGTCACTGCCGCTCTCGAAACCCCAGTTTTGTACGACGTTGTCCGCGGGCGGCAGCACCAGGTCCACGGCCGCATCCTCGCCCCCGCGGAAGGCCGTAGAGGGCAGACTGCCATAACCAGCCTTGCTCCAATCGACGGTGTAGGCATCCGCCACGTCGACCACGTAGGCGGCGTAGACGCCGGCCGCATCGCTGGACGCGGCATGCAACGACGCAGGCGCGGTTGTCACCGCCATCCCCGTCACCGGCGCGCCCCGGTTGTCCGTGGCATTCCCCGCGACCGCCCAGGTGTAAATCATGGTTGTGGCGTCCACGCCGCTTGCGGGCCAGGACTCCTCGTTCCCCGCGTGATCGATGCCGCGCACCCTAAAGCTGCATTGCCTGCCGGCCCATTCGCTGAAGAGCGCGGAGGTATCGGTTTCTCCCAGAGACCAGTACGTCCAGGCGCCGTTGTCCACGCGGAACTGCACCTCGTAACGTTGAATGCCCGAACCCCCCGGGTCGCTGCCACTCCAACGGACCGGAATGGGGCTGCGACTGTAGGGCGGCAGGGGCTCGATCGCGGTCTCAGGCGGGAGCGCCTCGACCGTTGTCCGGGCATCGTAGTCTGCCGGCCAGGCTTCGACATTGCCGGCATTGTCCCTGGCGCGCGACCGGAAGTAGTAGGTGCGTCCCCCGGCGCCCGGATACGACGCTGATCGGTCGGGGGTTGCGATCTGCCAGTCCATCCACGCGCCGCCTGAGCCGACCCTGACCTGGACGTCGAAGCTGGCGACACCCGCCGGGCCGACATCCGTTCCGGACCAGCTCACAGTGAACGGTCCGGGCGACTGGGCCGGCAGCGGCTGCACGCTGGATGTTGGCGGTTGCAGCTCGGTTGGCTGCCAGTCAGGGTGCCAGTCACTGCCGTTCGAGCTCAAGCGCACGACACTGCCCGGATCGGTGCGATCCCAGGCATCCAGGTGCCCTGTCGTCCAGTACCAGCTGCCGCCCTGCTGGACGAATGAGACACGGGTGAACGCAACATAGCGTCCGTCCGGCGACCAGCTCCGGACCCAGGCGTCGGTGGTGGCTTCCGGCGGCTTGTAGACCTGGCGCTGGTTGCCGCCCGCCGCATCCATCAGCCAGATCTCCTGCCAGTTGTCGCCATCGCCGTCCGCGTCATAGGCGATCAGAGTGCCATCGGGCGACCACGCCGGGTATTCGCTGTTGGTTTGATTGGAAAGCTGCCGCGCACCGCTCCCGTCCGCATTCATCACCCAGATGCGATACTCGTCCCCGCTCCGCCGCGTGAACGCGATCTGCGAGCCGTCAGGCGACCAGGCCGGCTCACCATCGTAGTCGTCATGGTAGGTCAGCCGCGTCTGGCCGCTGCCGTCCGCATTCATCACATAGATCTCCGCCTGACCGTCGCGGTACGACTGGAACGCGATCCGGCCCCCATCCCAGGACCAGGCCGGATAGGTGTCATTGGCGCCGTCGTCCGTATACCGGGTCAAGCCGCTGCCGTCCGCATTCATCACGTAGATCTCGTAGTTGCCGGCGCGATTGGACGCGAAGACCACGCGCGTGGCCCCCCGGTTCAGCCGTGGATGAATATCCATGCTTTCGTGGTTGGAGATGTTGACCTGCTCCGCACCGTCTCCGCGGGCGCCGTAGATCTCCCAGTCATGCTGGTTGCGGGCCGACTGGAAGACCAGCCGGGTCCAGGCCGCGAACTCCGGCGCCAGCGGCGCCCGCGCCGCGTCCGGCGCACCGGCGGCCTCCCCTGCCGGCAGCCACGTGGCTGCGGGCAGGCCATCGTATGACAGCCGGCCGGCGGGCGGCGGTGGCTCCTGGCGGGCCAGGGCCGTCGCGGGCGAGAAGCTGCCGCACAGCAGGCCGGTCGTGAGGACGAAGATCAGTGGGATAGCGTAACGCCTGGAGAGCCGGGTGAACACTGCTCACCTCCTGGATGGGTGGGAAGTGGGATGCAGCAATGCGGTGCAGACAGCGATGGAACGGCAATGAGTGGTGCGGCGCGTTCATCGTATCGCGAACGCGAACCCATGTCAATAGGGCGGATCGGAGGATTGCGGCCGGCCCTGTGGTGGTGCACCCGGGTGGGCGGGCCCACCGGGATCAAGCTCCCAGGGCAAACGGCTTGCGATAGATGGCGCCGCTGAGCACCGGGCGGAAGCCGCAGCGCTCGTAGAGGCGCAGCGCACCGGAGATGTTCTCGATGTGCACGCCCAGCGCCGCCTCGGTCATGCCCTGCTCCTTGCTCGTCGCCATACAACCAGGCGACACGCTGACCCATTGTGATGCGTATCGCCTGGTAGAGGGCTCAGCGGCAACCAAGCCCCTTACGCCGGCTTCAGCGCAGCGCAGAACCGCGTGAGCAGATCACGGAGTTCCTCTACCTCGGCGTCGGTCAGCCAGTCCCAGGCTGCATAGAAATAGCGGTTAGTGGCCGCCTCGGCCTCCTGCCGGAGAACGTCGCCGCGGCCGGTCACCGAGTAGCGCCCCTGGTTCTCCGTAACCCACCCTCGGCCGATCAGGTCCTGCAGGGCCAGGGCATAATCCTCGCGCGCGTAGCCCCGGCGCGCCATCATGGCGCACAATTCGTCGAGGGTCTGCGCCGCGCCCTGCCACACCAGGGTGAACGCCTCCCACTCTTGGCCGCTGACCCCATAGGGCCGCCAGGATGCCAGGTGGGCATCGTCGCGATAGGCGCCCAGATCACTGAGATACTGATCGAGGCGCACCATCACCGGCGCCTTCACCCCGGGATCGAAATGGCGGGCGATGCGCAGGCACCATTTGCCCGGCGACTCGGGCGCGGCCAGGATGGCTTCGACCAGCCGGTCGAGCAGGTCGGCCAGGCGCTGCAGGTCAGCCTCGGGCAGGGGGCGCAGAGGGGCCATCGCAGCGTAGGCCGTTTCCACGAGATGCCGAACCCCCGCGCGGCCCGCACCAGTCAGGTGGTAGTCCCCAGCCCCGACGGGCTCCAAAAAACCCAGGTGGACCCCCTTTGCCAGGTTGGCCTCCAACCTGGCCGGAGCCGTGTACGCTGAACGAACCTGCAGCCGCCGCGCGGAAACGGGGTCGGGTTCGAAGACGCGTGCCGCCATAAGCCACCCATACCACTCGCCGAGCGGGATGCCCAGCTCTGCCGCCGCCCGGTCGATTGCCGGACCGTAATGGGCCGTGAGCGCGCCCCAGGCTTGCCAAATCAGGGGCCACAGATCGAGGTCTTTCATTTGCACCCTCCATCGCGATGCAATTCAGATGTTACGAGGCCAGCCACACGCGTGGCACTCCAAGCATATCATAGCGCCATCAATTACGCATACTCATCACCGTCGAAGGCAGCCGGCCCCCTCGGCGCATGAAGTCGCGGGCCGAGAAGGGGTTGACCCGCATCACCGGCGCGCTGCCCAGCAGGCCGCCGAACGCCACCAGGTCGCCCGCGACCGCGTCCCGGCGCTGGGATCACCCGGACGGCGGTGGTCTTGTCGTTGATGATGCCGATGGCCAGCTCGTCGGCGATGATCGCGGCGATGGTCTCCTCAGGCGTGTCGCCGGGGATGGCGAACATATCCAGCCCCACGGAGCAGACCGCTGTCAGCGCCTCCAGCTTGTCCAGGCTCAGCGCGCCCCGCAGCACCGCGTCGATCATCCCCGCGTCCTCGCTCACCGGGATGAAAGTGCCGCTCAGACCGCCTACGTTGCCGCTGGCCATCGCACCGCCCTTTTTCACCGCGTCCATCAACAGCGCGATCGCCAGGGTCGAACCGTGCGCGCCGATGTGCTCGATGCCGAACGCCTCGACGACGTTGGCGACGGAATCGCCCGCGGCCGTGGTGGACGCCAGCGAGATGTCCACGATGCCGAACGGGACGTCCAGGTTGCGCGCCAGCTCGCGGCCGATCAGCTCGCCCGCGCGGGTGATCTTGAACACCGTGCGCTTGATGACCTCGGAAAGCTGCGTCAGGTCGCAGTCGCGGTTCTTCTCCACCACGCTGCGCACCACGCCGGGGCCGCTGATGCCGACGTTCAGCGTGACGTCCGGCTCGCCCACGCCGTGGTACGCGCCGGCCATGAAGGGATTGTCCTCGGGCGCGTTGACGAAGACCACGAACTTGGCGCAGCCGATGGCATCCGGCGTGCGCCGGCTGGTCTCCTGCAGCATCGGCCCCAGCAGGTTGACCGCGTCCAGGTTCAGCCCGGCGTGCGTCGAGCCGACGTTGAGGAACGCGCACACCCGCTCGGTCGCGGCCAGCACTGCGGGCAGCGCCTCGATCAGCACCGCGTCGGAGCGGGTCAGGCCCTTCTGCACCAGCGCGCCGAACCCACCGATGAAGTCGATCCCCGCGTCGCGGGCGGCGCGGTCGAGCGTCTGCGCCATCGCCAGGTACTTCTCGGGCGTCGGCGTGCGTCTCCATGATCAGGCTGACGGGCGTGACCGAGATGCGCTTGTTGACGATGGGGATGCCGTACTTCACCTCCAGCGGCCGCGCCTGCTCGATCAGCGCCCGGGCGTAGCCATTGACCTTCCGGTAGACCTTCTCCTGGAACGCGGCGAAATCCGAGTCGATGCAGTCCTTGAGGTTGACCCCCAGCGTCGTCGTCCGGATGTCCAGGTTCTGGTGCAGCGTCATGTTGGCGGTTTCGAAGAGTTCTTCGACGTCGAATCTCATGGCTATATCCTGTGCATCATCTTGAACACGTTCTGGTGCTGGATCTGGATGCGCATCGCCATCTCATCGCCCAGCTGCCTGCAGCGCGGCGCTGAGGGATTCCAGGTCGCGGTTGGCCTCAGCGCATGTCGACCGCCATCGTCATCACGAAGTAGCCTTCCATGATGCCCTGGCTGATGTCCTCGATGTTGACGTTGCACTCGTATAACAGGCCGGAGATTCGGGCGACGATCCCCTTCTTGTCCTGGCCGATCACGGTGATGAAGAGCAGTTCTTTGTCCATCGGGTGTTGCCTTCTCCTGCAAACAAAATAAGCCGGCAACAGGTCAGGCGACCGTGCCGGCTACGCTGGTGGGTAGTATAGCAGCGACCGTCAGCTTGGGCAATCTCGCCTATCCGGAGGATACAGCGAGTAACTGTTCAGCGTTACCCTTGACAGGGTGTGGCATGATTACGACATGACCGGGGATGAAGCGCAAGCCTTTGGGTATTTGCGAGCGGAGAATGCGGCGTTGCGGCAGCAGTTGGCGCTAGCTGTGGCGCGGATTATCGAGCTAGAGGCGCAACTGAACCAGCGCGGTGAGCCGCCGCCGTTCGTGAAGCCGAACCGGCCGCAGCCGACGGAGCCCAAGGGGCCGCGGAAAAAGCGGGCGGCGGCGCACAACACGTCCCGGAAGCGGTCGCAGCCGACGCGGATTGAGCGGCACGTGCTGGAGCATTGTCCGGACTGCGGCTATCGCTTGCGCGGCGAGAGCATCGCCTACACCCGGGAAGTGATCGAGTTACCGCCGCCCCAGCCGGTGGACGTGATCGAGCATCAGGTGCTCAAGCGCTGGTGTCCACATTGCGCGACGTGGCACAGCCCGAAGTTGGCTCTGGGCGGTCAAGTGATTGGGCACGGGCGGATCGGGGTGCGGGTGGCGAGTTTGGTGAGCTATTTGCGCACGACGTTACGGCTGCCGTTTCGTTTGATTCAGAGCTATCTGGCGACGCTGCACCACTTGCAGTTGAGTGTCGGGGAG
Organism: uncultured Chloroflexia bacterium; assembly: GCA_963774265.1. GTDB lineage: Bacteria > Chloroflexota > Anaerolineae > CG2-30-64-16 > CG2-30-64-16 > JALOOB01. The sequence continues at coordinate 99,315 of CAVZDU010000006.1, forward strand.
ATCGTGGAACTGACCCATGCCGTGCGCCAGCAGTTGCAGCCGCAGGCCGATCAGCTCAAGGTGGCGCTGCAGACCAGCACGGTGACGCATGGGGATGAAACGGGTTGGCGGGAGGCCGGTCAGAACGGCTACGCCTGGGCCTTTGTGACCGCTGGGCCCGCCGCGGTGCGCTACTTCGAGTTTGCGCACAGCCGGGGTCATCTGATTGCCCAGCGCATTTTGGGCGCTGACTGGCGGGGTTGGTTGGTGACCGACTTCTATGCGGCTTACAATCTGATCCCCGGGCGCCATCAACGCTGCTGGGTGCATCTGCTGCGCGATCTCCACGACCTCAAACAGGCGCAGGCGGATAACCTGACAGTCGTACAATGGGCGACCGACGTGCGCCAGCTCTACGACGAGGCCCAGGCCTGGCTCGCAGCACACCCAGCACCGCCGCTGGCGGAACGGCGCACTGCGTACGCCGACCTTTTCACCCGGGCCTGTCGCTTGGGCGAGCAGTATGCCCTGACCTATGCGCATCCGTGTTGCACCCTGGCCAAACGTTTGCTGCGCCACCAGGACGAGTTGTTCCAGTTCATCTTGGTGCCCGGGTTACCAGCCGACAATAATCTGGCCGAGCGCAGCATTCGGCCGTTGGTCATCATGCGCAAGATCAGCGGCGGCTCCCGCAGTGAGGAGGGCACGAAAACGCGCTTGACCTTGGCCAGCTTGCTCCATACTTGGGCCGCCCGCAACCTCAATCCGTTTCTGGAATGCTATGCGGCCCTCCGGCAACCGACCGCCACCGCACCTCCATAAACTTCCTTACCCGAACGGTGAACACTTACTACAGCGAAAGGGTTATCACAGCGCATAGGCCTGTGGTAGAATACCGGAGATGGGCTGCCGCCCATCCCCGAGGCGCCCTTGATGACACCTTCCGTACGCAGGCGCAGCTCCGACCCCTGGCTCATCCCTGCGGCCCTGCTGCCTATCATACCGATCGTGGCCTTGCTCCGACCCGGCGTCGCCGCCACCTCGGACGGCCTGGTGCACCTTCTGCGCACGCTCCAGGTGGCCGAATTGATGAGGTCAGGCGTCATCTATCCCCAATGGGCGCCGGACTTCTACTTCGGCTACGGCTATCCCTTCTTCCTCTTTTACGCGCCCGGCGCGCACATGCTGGCCGCCGACCTGGCGCTGCTCGGCCTGGGCGTGATCCGCGGCCTGGTCGCAGTCCAGGTGCTCAGCCTGTTCCTGGCCAGCATCGGCGCCTACCTCGCGGCCCGGAGCCTCTTCCGGGGAACGGCCAGCCCACACATCGTCTCGATGGCGGCCCTCGGCGCGGCGGCCCTCTACATCTTCACGCCGCTGCGCATCCGCGAGCTGTTCAGCCAGGGCAACCTCTCCCAGTTGCTGGCGCTCAGCATCCTGCCCTGGTGCCTGTGGGCCCTGATCGCGACCGCCCGCGATTCGGGCGGCGCCCGCGGCCGCCGGTGGTGCGCCGTCGCGGGGGCCGGACTGCTGCTCGCGGCCCTGCTTTATGCCCATCACCCGTCCGCTTTTCTAGCGTTTCCGCTGCTCGGCGTGCTGGCCCTGGCCATCGCCCTGCTGGAGGGTGCGGAGCGCAGGTGGCGCGCGGCCGGCATGGTCGCGGCTGCGTTCTTGCTCGCACTGCTGCTCAGCGCGCCGTTCGTCGTGCCGTGGGTGCTCGAATCGTCCTACGGCAGCCTGGGGCGCATGGAGACAGGACCGTTCAACGCTGCGCTGAACCTGGTCCCCTGGGACCAGCTCTTCGCGCCCGCGGCCACCCTGGATGCGGCCAGCATCAACTCGCCGCGGCCGTACACCCTGGGGCTATTCCAGGCCATTCTGGCTGCGCTTGGCATGGGGGCCGCGGTCGTGCTGCGCGGCCGCGGGCGCGTGCTCCTGGTGGTCGCGGCCCTATTGGCCGCCTGCCTCCTCCTCATGCTGCCCGTGGCCGGGCCGCTCTGGACCCGTCTCCCGCTTGCCAGGTTTATTGCGTTTCCATGGCGGCTCCTGGGGCCCGCGGGGCTGCTCGCCGCGCTCATCGGTGCGGCGCCCCTGCTGCTCCTGCCCGAACGCGGCGCGCGGGCCGCGCTGCTCCTGGTCCTCCTGCTCGCGCCGCTCAGCGTCGGAGCCTATCTCTTCCCATCGTCATCCCTCTGGCGACCGGCGCCGGCCGGCGGCTTCACCCTGGCGGACATTGGGCGGTACGAGTCATCGGCCGGCGGCTCGCGCGGCACAGCCAGCGCGAACGAGTATCTGCCCCGGTGGGTTGAAAACCCGGACCCGCCCCCGGTGCTGCTGCAGGACTACGAGGCGGGCCGTGCCCCCGAACGGCTCGACACCACCGCGCTTCCCCGGGCAGCCAGGGTGAGACGCTCAAGTCGGCGGCCCTCCGTAGCATCTATCGCCTGAATCTGACGCAACCCAGCCAGGTCATCATACGTTCTTTCTACTATCCGGGGTGGCGCGCGTGGATCGACGGGCAGGATGCGGCCATCTCGCCCAGCTCGCCCTACGGGCTGATCACGGTCGCCGTGCCCGCGGGCGTGCACGAGCTGCGCGTGGCGTGGGGGACGACCTGGCCGCGCACCGCGGGTTGGGTGCTGTTCGCTGTCGGGGTTGTGGGGGTGGCGGCAATGGGGCTTCTGTCCGCCAGGGACCGGCCCTTAACAGCCACAGAGGACACAGACAACACGGAGGGAGCGAAAGAACGCCGGTCCGGCCAGACTCAGGGTTCTCCGGACTCTCTGCGGCAAAATCCGGGTTCCGCCTGGCTGGCCACTGCTGTCATCCTGGTCGTGGCCGCGGTCAAAATCCTGTGGGTCGAGCCGCACACGGGGTGGTTCAGGCTGGAGTCGCCCGTGGATGCGCCGCGGAGCATGACCCACCCGCTGCACATCCCCTTCGCCAACGGGGTTGAGCTGCTCGGCTACGATCTGCCCCAGGACTCGGTCCGGCAAGGCGGACAACTGGCCGTGCGGCTCTATTGGCGGACGCACGAGGATCTGGGGGAAAACCTGGGCTCTTTCGTTCATCTCGTTTCGCCGGCAGGTGATGTGACCTGGGCGAATCTGACCAAGGAGCACGCGGGCGACATGCCGTCGAGGAGCTGGCCTACCGGATTCTACGTGGTGGACGACTTCCGGTTGGACGTGCCGGAGAACACGCCACCGGTGCAGGCGACGATCAGGGTTGGCCTGATCGACACGGCCGGCCAGCGCGTACCGTTGGCCAACGGAGAGAACACCGTGGCCATCGGCCAGGTCGTCGTGAAGGACAGGCTTCGGCTTTTCGCGGTTCGACCCAACAGCGAGGACGCCTACCGCCTGGGCGAGCACATCAGCCTGGTCGGGTACAGCGCGGTGACCGAGACGGAAGACGGCGTCCGGCTGACGCTTTATTGGCGGACCGACGCCCGACTTCCTGTGGACTACTCAATATTTGCCCAGGTAATGGACCAGACAGAAGCAATGGTTGGACAGGCCGACGGTCCTGCTTGCGGAGGGGCTTGTCCGGCGACCAGCTGGACGCCCGACAGCATCATCGAGGACACCCGCGTGATCCCGCTGCCGGCAGGGGCGCGGATCGAGGGACGCCATGTCCTGGTGGGGATTTATGACCTGGCAACCGGAGAGCGCCTGCCCGTCCGAGACAGACGCGGAGCGGACCGCCCGGAACGGGCGATCCGCATTCCCGTGCTGGCTGGCTCAGGACCCTGACAGGATCCCGTGCTTGACGAGCCAGCTTCGCAGCTGCACGCGGGTGGCCTCGGTGATCAGGCTGCCGCGATCGAGGCCCCGGGGGCTCTTGCCCGCGGCGAGCTCTGCCGGCGACTCGAAGGGTTCAACGCTCCCATCTTCTGCGACAATGACCGTCGGCACGCTCTCGAAGCCGACCCAACCGCGCAGCCGGGCCGCGGCTGCGCGGTCTTCCTTGATGTTGACGAAGGTCGCGGGCACACCCCATTCACTAAGGGCGCGTTGGGTGTCCGCGCTGCTGCCGCACCATGGCGACATGTAGACGACGACTTGCCTGGTCATAGCTCCTCCGATGCACGAACTAAAAAGTAAGTTTGATTTTTTTGTCAACTGGTGTATACTGCCTCTGGCAGTATGCTCATGCAGTATGCATTGGTCGTAAGGCCTCCAAGGTTGTGCAAACCACGAAGGTCTGTCGGGAGACCCCCAAGGAGCGAAAGTATGAGAGCATCAACAACCCAGACCGTGAGACTCCTGGCCAGCGCGGCCCTCGTGGGCCTGGCCTTGCTGGTCTTCTTGCTCTTCCCAGCCGCCATATCACACGCCGAGAGCAACATGCAGGCCGGTGGATGCGACGGTTACTATTATACCGTAAGAACCGGCGATTCATGGTCTATCATCTCGCGGCGCGTCGGCGTATCCGTTACAACTCTTAAGCTGACAAATCCCCAGGCAATGCGCCGATACGATTGGGTGCTCATCGGCGAGAAGCTGTGCGTGCCGACCAAGCCGGGGACCCCGCAGGCCGATGCGACAAAGATCCCGGTGCCGCAGGGCGGGGAGTGGTACAAGGTCAGGCGAGGTGACACCTGGAACTCAGTGGCACGCGCACACGATTTATCGGTTGCCGAGTTGTGGGCCGCCAATCCCGATGCCGTGAACGCGAAGCAGTGGCTGTACGTCGGCCAGCGCCTGTGGCTCCCGGGGCCGGCCACCGCCACGCCCGGAGCGACGATCGAGGCCGCGGTCACCGCCACCGCGACAGCGGCTGTCGCGGTAACGGCTGAAGCAGCAGTCACGCCGCTAGTTGCGGAGGCAACGCCGACACCCACGGCCACCGAACCTGCCCCCGCGACCGCCACATCGACGGTCAGCCCCTCAGCCACCCCGACACCCCTGCCGGCAGTCGAGGCAACGGCTACCCCCGCGGCCACCGCCACGGCCACTGCGGAAACGCTGCCGTCCATCCCGGAAAACTGCCCGGAGGCGTTGGAAGACTACGGCGATGCAGTCCTGGCCTATCTGAACGACGAGGCCCATACGGCCGGGACTCTGCAGACGTGGCTGGAGGCCTGCGGCGTGCTCGCGGCCGAGCAGCAGGGCGTCGTACGTCGCGGCCATCACCGGGGCGAAAAGCGAGGATGTGGTCGTGACCGTCACCGACCCGGCCGCGAAGCCGCTCTCCAAACAGGGACAGCTATTGATCTACCACGAGGGTGCGGAAGGCTACAGCCTGGCGCACCAGGTCGAGGGCGTGGGTCGCATCGCGCTCCTGGAGGCTGCAGACATCAACGCGGATAAGAAATTCGACCTGGCCTACAGCGACACGAGTTGTGGCGCGCACACCTGCTTCGCGACGCTGTCCGTGATCTCCTGGGATGGCAAGGCGTATGCGGACTGGATCGCGGATGACCCGACCATTGCGGGGCCGGAGTACACCTTCAAAGACGTGTCGGCCCTTGGCCAGGGCGAAGAGATCCTCGTCCATGGCGGCGTGATCGGATCGCTGGGTGCGGGACCGCAGCGTGCGTGGACCGAGACCTACGCCTCGGCCAAGGGTGGGGAGTACGCGCTCCTGTCGCGTGTTTACGACCCATCCACCTGTCTCTACCACAAGATCCTGGACGCCAACACAGCCTTCGACGCCTGGGCACTGGATGGGTTTGGCGCGGCGATCGATCTGTACACGGCCGCCCTGGCCGACGAGAAGGCTGAGGCATGCGGAACGATCGAGGATGAGATTGCCACGCTGCAGGACTTCGCGCGCTTCCGGCTGATCGTGGCCGAGGTTGCTGCGGGCGAGGCAGGCAACGCGACCAGCTTCGTGACCGACATCAAGCATACCGGGCTCCGCGCGGCGGCCAATGCGTTCCTGACCTCTTACAGCACGACGGGCAGCGTGATCCAGGCCTGCCGCGATACCACGAAGCTGGCCGAGTCGGATCCGTCGTCGTGGAACTTCCTGGCCGACTGGGGCTATGCCAACCCCAGCCTCACCGCCGGGGAATTGTGCCCGCTGAATTAGGGACCGACTGAGGGAGTGGTAAAGGCGGGAGGCCCCTTAGCCTCCCGCCTTTGCTTAATCGGCGGCGCTCCCGGCCAACAGAGACTGATAGATCTCGAGATCACGGCGCGAGAAACAGCAGAACACCACTTCCTCCAGCGTCGACGGCCCGGTGAGCGCGTCGCGCACCGTGTCGACGGCAACCCGAGCCGCCAGCTCGATGGGGTATCCATACACCCCGGTGCTGATGCTCGGGAACGCGATCGAGCGAAGCCCGTGCTCTACAGCAATGGCCAGGCTGTTGCGGTAGCAGGACGCGAGGAGCTCCGGCTCGCCAGCGCGTGCCGCCATGCCACACGGGACCCACCGCGTGGATGACAAACCGCGCAGGCAGGCGATAGCCGCGCGTGAGTTTCGCCTCACCGGTCCGGCATCCACCGAGCAGCCGGCACTCGGCAAGCAGCTCCGGTCCCGCCAGCGCGGTGGATTGCACCGTCGACGCCACCCCCACCGAGGAGCGATGTATTGGCCGCATTGACGATCGCATCGACCGCTAGGGTGGTGATGTCGGCCTGAAGGGCCCCTAATCTGGTCATCGAATCGCCTCCTTTCAGGCGCCTGGACAACGCAGCCAACCGGTGGTAGGCTCGTGCGATCCGACCGGCAAGGATGAGTCCCGTGAGCGGACCCAAAGGCCTCCCGCAGGCTGCGCAGCCTGCCTCGCCGTCCCGAGTGGTGCTCCTGCTCGGAATCGGCACCGCAGTCTCACTGTTGGGGGACAGCACCCTCTACACTGTGCTGCCGCGGCCGGAGATCGCGGCACAGGCCGGGGTAAGCCTGGGCATGGTCGGGGTGCTGCTGGGCGCAAACCGGGTCGTGCGCCTGCTGACCAACGGCCTGGCCGGCATGCTCTACGACCGCCTGCCGCGGCGCCGCGTGCTGGCGGCCTCCCTCTTCCTGGGCGCGATCTCCACCCTCATCTTTGCCATCGGCCGCGGCCCCGGCCCTCTGCTGATCTCGCGGCTGCTGTGGGGCACGGCCTGGTCTGGCATCTGGGTGGGCGGGAATGCCGCGGTGCTCGACGTCTCGTCGGCCCACAATCGCGGCCGGCTGAGCGGGCAATACCAGATGTGGTTCTTCCTCGGCGCGGGAGGCGCAGCGCTGTTCGGCGGCGTCATGACCGACCTCCTGGGCTTTCACCGGGGGCTCCTGATCGGCGGCGGCTTGACGGTGCTTGCCGCGCTGCTCTGGCTGCTCGTCCTCCCCGACCTGAATCCGGCGCGGGCAGAAGCGGGAGGCGCGGGCCATATTCTTCCCGCGAAAGACGGTCCGCCGGGTGAACCGTTTCCCTGGCCGGCCGCCATCTTCACTGCCGTCCCCATGTTCGTGACCCGGTTCGTTTTCGCCGGGGTCATCACGGCCACCGCCATCCTGTGGCTGACCGGACTGCTGGGCGACGGGCTGTCGCTGGCCGGGCAGGCCGTGCCCATTGCCACGCTGACCGGAGCATTTGTGGCGCTGCGCGCGCTGTTCGGCGTCCTCGGGGCCAGGGGGGCAGGTCACCTGTCGGACCTGGCCGGCCGTCGTTGGTTGGTGGCTGCGGGGGTCATGCTGGCCGGCGCAGCAGGCGTCGCGCTGGCGGCAGGCCGCAACCCCCCGGCTGCCCTGACCGGAGGGTTGGTGGCTGCGATCGCGGCGGGCGGCGTGCAGGCCCTGGTCCCGGCCATCGCCGGGGACCGCATCCGGGCCAGCCAGCGCGGCCGCGTGCTCAGCGTGGTCTACACCCTGGGTGACCTGGGCAGCGCGCTCGGCCCGCCGCTGGCCCTGGGGCTGATCCAATGGCTTCCGGCCGCGGCGGCCCCGGTCGCCACCCTTTACCGGCTTTGCGCGATCCTGCTGGTCCTCACGGTCGTCTTTGCGCTGTGGCGCGCAGGAGCCGAACGGCAGGGCGAGGCGCTGCGAACCACCTGATCGAATGCGTCGCCTTGCACGGAGTCAGCCTTTGTCCCGTCCCGGCAGCCGGCTAACAATCCCTCGCGATCACCGGGTCATGAGCGGCAAATACTGCCATGGCGCGACGACCAACACATCCAGTGTGGCGGAGTTATTGCCGGGCGCGCTGTCGTTGACGCTTTGCAGCACCTCGGCGTACAGCCGGTGCGGCCCGAGCTCGGTCGGCACCCAGTCAACCCAGACCGAGGTGCCCTCAGGGTCAGTGTTGCCGGTGGAAACCCGCTTGGACGCGATCAGCACGCCGTCCAGGTCCGGGTCGCCATCGTAGAGCATCACGTAGGTTGAGTCGAGATTCCGCGTTTCTGAAGTGATCGTGATGCGAACGGGCAGCGGCCGGTTGAGACGCGCCCGGACGCTGCCGGTAACGATCTGACCCTGCATGTCGACGGCCGCCACTCCATCTTCCGGCATGCCGACATGGTCCGGGATCACCGCGCCCGGCAGACCTCGCCCGATCCGCGAGACCCTGACCGTGCTCCAGCCCTCGTTGTTCTGGCCCGGATCGATGCAGGTCCCGTCCAGGCAGTACTCAGGCTCCTCCGTCCCGTTGGCCGGGGTGTCGTAGGTCTCCGTAACGAGGTTGTCCGGATCGAGTCGCACGTAGATCCGGTACTCCTGCACATTGCCGCCCGAAGCCCCCGTCGTGTCCCATTCAACCCAGGCGGTCACCATCTCCTGCGAGGGGATCTGGGGCAGGGCGTAGCAGCCGATCTTGTTCGCAGGATCCGACAGCAGGTCGAGCTCCACGCGGTTGGCGTCGTCGAAGCGAATCTTGTAGAAACAAGCCTGGGCGCCATAGGGCGTCGTCGCGTAGTCTCCTACGCTGTAGTTGTAAACGCGGGTTTCCAGGCGCACGGTTGCGCCATCTTTCACATCGCCCGGGATATGGTCGTATTCGTTCGTCACCGGGTTGATCAGGCTCGTGCGCACGAAGAAACCGCGCATCTGTTTTCGGCTGGGGAAAGTGTTCACCTGCCAGTTGTCATCCTGGACGGTATAAAAGCGGGCCGGCAGGTTCAGCGCCAGGTCCGGCAGCTTGTACGTGTCGCGCCAGAAAGTCTGCCCGTAACTGCTCCTCGTGGGATCCACGGCGAACATCGCCTTGATGGTGCCGTCGGTGGTCGTGTAGATCAATGGATAGAAAGCGTAGGCGTAGATGCTGGCGCCGGGCGTCTGGTTCAGATAGATCCCGGTGGTTTTGCTGGTGAGGTAACTGCTGGTCGCATTATTGCCCCAACTGTAGTTCCCGTGCATCTCGACCCCAAGCTCTCCGGTCGCAGTCAGGCCGCTGCCGAAAGCCTCCGCGGTCACCGAGGCCGACTGGCTGATGGAAGCATTTGCGCTGAGCGTGTGGGAGGAGCTGTATTCGGCGCCGGTCTCGCCCGCCTGTGTGAAGGTGAGCGGCAGCTCGCCGCTGCTCCCGCCGGTTATCCACTCGCTGGGTGGATACATGAATTCGGAGACGACCGTGCCATTCGCCGCGAACGCGCCCATGTCGGGTGGGGTGACGATGTTCGGGTTGTCGCCGCCGGTGATTTTGAAGCGCCTGGGATACGATAGAATGTTGCCGTTCTCGTGGATCGGCTGGTACCAGTCGTAGTCGAGCCCCCCGCCCTTCGTATTCATCGCGACTTCGCCGAACGGGCCCGGCAGCACGATATCGAAGTGCGGATAGACGCCCGGCGTCTCGGTGGGCAGCCCGTAGACGCGGTAGCGCCAGATATCCATGGTCTGCTCCCGGGCCACGATAATGTCATCGCGTTCGGTCTTGCCGCCGAAGCTCACTTCCCGCGTCTTATAGCTCTTCTCGTAGCTGCCACGCGCGTTCTGGTAATCGTAGCCGATGGTTGCCGACACCGCGGTGGTCACCGATACCTCAGCCTTGGCCACGCCAATGTCCCCACCCGCCTTGGCCGTTGCGCTCGCGGATGCCTTCACCGAGCCGCCGACTGCCCACGACGCCTTGTCGCGGGTGTCACTGCTGGTCTGTTGCCCCGTCTTGCTGAGCAGCGATACGTTGAAATTGTCGAAGCGGCTGATGTTTTCGATCTTCTTGCCGTCCCAGTAGGCGTGTTTGGGCGGCTCCTGCAAGATGAAGTCCGCGCTGATCAGCTTCTCGATCGTGAAGTGCACCGGCGCACCCAGGTACACCGTGTCTCCGTCGCTGTCCACGGCACTCAGCGCCAGCTGGGATCCCAGGGTCGCGGCAAAGGTGGTTGTGCTCTCCACGAAGGACTGGCGGACCGGCGCAGCACCGGGCGCAGTCTGGAATACGGACAGGTACCAGTTCGTGCCTTGCCAGGTTGCCAGCGCCAGGGACCAGGTTGGGTCGCTCGGTCTGAGCGCGCCACGGAAGCCGCCCGCTGCAATCCGGAACCCCCCATTCGGGTCCTGGCCCGGCAGCTGCCAGGGCGGGTTCACCGTCGCGAGGAGGTCGGTCTGCAGCTCGATGGTCCTGACTTCGACAACCCCCGGGACAGTACGATAGGCGACTGCCAGTTGCCGTCGGTTGGCGGTCCAGCCATCGGCCGGGTTTGCGCCGAACTTAAACAGTCCCGCGGTCAGCTCCACCCGCCCGGTCGCGCCGTCGATGGCGCCCGTCCTGAGGATGATGTTTCGAACGGGGGTGACGGACAGGAAGGCGTCGCCCGTGAACCGGAAGATCCGCACGTTCACGTCTCGCCGATTCAGCGGCGAGTAGTAATAGGAGGTGGCAATCGCCAGATCGGCCCGGCCATCACCATCGAAATCGCCCGCTGCAGCCGAGAGCGCAGCAAAAGAACCGCTGGTGTCCAGCTTGACGGAACTCTTGCCCACAACGGACAGCGATCTCGACACCACCACACCTGTGGCCGGATTGCGCGTCACGGTGTAGCGAAACACGTCGATATACAGCGTATCGGGTGCAACCACGTATGCCACCGCGATCTCCTGGAGACCATTGCCATCGAAGTCGCCCGTTGCCACGGTCACCACGTTGTTCGGAGGGTAGGGCTTCGCGTTGGTGACGTTGGTTGCGACGGGGCTGCCGGTCGTGGAAGCCGTCGCCGATGAGACCGGGGTCGGCGTCTCCGCTGTTGCGGCGCGGAAGTCGAGGACCGCGACCTGTAAGGGCAGCAGGCCCATCGCGCTCTGCGGCTGGGCATAGGCCACCACGAGCTCATCGCGATTGTCAGCCCTCTCGGCTTCCGCAGAGGGGATGCCATCCAGGTCCCCGGATGCAATGGCATAGAAATCGGTGGAGCCGGCGAAGCGAGGCGCCAGGTTCTGCAGGGTGTAAGATGCGGCCGGATGCCCGTAGAACCGGATATCCAGGTTCGTGGCATTGCGGTACGCCAGCGCGACCGAGTCTCGCTCCGGAGTCAGGAAATGCCCCTGGGCCGCGGCGACCGCGTCGTGCTGATCGGCCGCATCGATGTGCTGGACCTCCTCCTTCAAGGCGAGCGATGAAAGGTCGCTGGCAGCCTCATAAATCCGTGAATAGGGCGCACCTCCTTCCGGCAGAAGTGGCGTCATCACGAAGATCTCATCATCCGGCCATCGAGCGTAGTTCTCAGCCGGATCGACTGCGCCAGGCCGCTCCGCCTGGGCTCCGGCTGGCAGTGGAGCTGCCAGCATGATGCAGAACATACAGATGCCGAAGACAAACAGGAGCACGTACGGATGGAGTGCACGCCCCTTGAACAATAGACCCAGGTTCATGGTTGCCTCCTTGGCGCGAACGCTTGCTTGCACTTCTCTCAGTGTACACCCGTTTGTCCGGTTTGGATACAGCGAATTGCGAAATCTGGCGCATGCGCGTCCACGATCTGTTTCAAGAGGAGTATTGGCGCAGTCACCGGAAGGTTGCACTCCCGGTGACTGCTCAGCGGGGATGCACTACTGCCTGATGACCAACGGCAGATACACTGTGGACCCTGCCGCAGTCCCATAGATGCCGCCGCCGACAATCTCGCCATCGACGCGCTGCACGACTCCCAATGACGTCGCGTCGCCCGGCGCCGCCCCGAGCTCCAGCCTCAAGGACCCCGACTCCCCGGCGCCCAGCGGGATCCGGCCGAGCGTGGCGCTGATGACCCCATGACTGCCGGAACTTCCCACATCCAGGAGCACCGCGTTGGTGCCGGGGATCAGCTGCGCACCTGAAAGATCGCCGCCCGCATCCAGCCACCGGCGGAAGAGGGTGGCATCGCCAAACTCGACCATCGCGGTGCCACCGCGTGGAAAGACCGCGGAATTGAAGCTGACATCCGCATGCGCCGGCGCTCCCTTGGGATTCGCGATGATGATGGAGCTATCGTGATGTGTGGATTCCGGGTCGAGCACGTGGATGTTGCGTTGACACAGGTTATTATCGAACGGAACCAACCCCTCATACCTCACAGGGTCTTCCGCTGAGTGCACGCGCGCCAGGAAGCAGTAGTGGCCCGAGAGCGGCGGAATCCATGGCAATGACACGACCGCCGATGCGCCAGGCGCAAGACTGGCGATGTTGGCCGTGCCGACGGGCGTCCAGCCGCCCGGCCAGGGGATCGCTGCAGCGCCTGCCGCCCAGTACAGGTCGACCGCGATCGAGGTCATGGTGGCGGTGCCACGGTTGCGGACCCGGACGTACACGTAGTTCGTTTCGCTGCCGCGAGGGTTCTGATGCTCCTCCACACCATCGGGCAGATAGCGCACCCAGATGTCGGGGCTCGCCCACCAGGACTCACCGCGCGTATTCGAAGGGATCGTGCCCGCGTCACCAGGATGGTCCTTGCAGAAGACATCCTTAAGTTGGGATGTAACCGTCACGCACGCGGGCGGGTAGTCCAGTTGGGCGGGGTTCCCGCTGGAGTTGGTGTAGGTCGCCCGGGTGGAGGCGTTCATGCAGAGCAGCCCCGCGGGGGTCGTGGCAGGCACCCGCACCCGGTAGCCCACCGTCTTTGTCTCGCCGCGGCCGATCACCGGGAACTTCCAGACGATCGTCTTGCCCGAGACGCTGGCGGGGCTCACCGCGCCGAAGAAGGAACCCGGCGTCAATTCCACTCCGGCCGACAAGACGTCCGTCAGGGCCAGATCGATCGCCGGCATACCTGTCAGCGTGCCCGCGATCTGCGCATAGATCCGGTCAAGCTCATCGCTGGTGGTCGCGTAGTGGTAGTCAGACGGCGAGGAAGCCAGGCCGCGCAGCTCGGCCTCGTCGATGCTGCCCAGCCCGATGGTGATGATGCGCGTGCCCTTTGCCTTCGCTGCCGCAGCTACGGCCGACGGGCCCGGCCCGACATTATGCTGTCCATCCGTCATCAACACGATCACAGGCCGATTGGCGCCGAAGTGCCGGATGCTCTCCAGCTCCTGTTGGGCGACCGTGAGGCCCTCGGTGATATTCGTGCTGCCACCCGACGCCAGTGCATCGATCGCAGTGCGCACCGGCCCGGAGGACTGCGTTAGCTGGTGGTCCAATCGTGCCGAATCCCCAAAGGACACGAGGCCCGCCTGATCGCCTCCGGCGCTCAGGTCCAGCCGATCCATGAAGGCCTTGGCTGCGTTTTTGGCGTCCTGCAAAGGTTTGCCGGCCATGCTGCCCGAGCGGTCGACCACCAACATCACATCGGCGTGCCGCTCGCTGACCGGACAATTGTCGCCTCCGGTGACGGTCAGGATCACGGTCGCTTCCTCACCGGCCTTCACCTGCTCGGGGCTGGCTTTCTTGATCCCGGTGATGGTGCAGACCGGCGAAATGGCCAGCGCATACTCCACATCCGTCTGGACGGCCGCGAGCGCATCCACCCCGAGGCGCTCGGCCGCCATGTCGAAGCGCAGCTCGGCCGGGAAGTCGCGCACGAAGTTCATGCCGGCAAACTGCTGCACGTCGGCCAGGGAGGAAACGAACCCCTGGAGTCCCCACAGCGCTGTCGGACCGCTGGCGCTGACTGCATTATAGATATCGTGCGACACGTTCCCGGCATCGTTGTGGACGGTGCTGTCGTGGCCAGGCAGGTGCGAGGTCAACACGCCATTCAACACTCTGCCGGGAGCGCCGGATTCCGCCTTGTCGTTCAGATTATCGCTGACCGCTATGCGGCGGCCTACCAGGTCGATGCCTGAGGAGGTGACGAAATGGCCGCCGACCCGCTGCCAGGTCCCGGAATCGTTCGTCCAATATCCGAGCAGCAGGAGGACGTTCTCGGAGCGGGCGACCTCTTCGGCCACCCATTCGAAGGTGGGCTTCGCCACCAGTTTGACATCGTATTGGGCGCTGAGCCCACGCTCAGCCAGGAGCGCAAGCACCGCCTGGTGCATGTCCGTAATATAGGTGCCCTCCCACGTGCCGCCGGTGCGCTGGCCGTCCGTATCCATGCGATACGCCAGGTCCGCCACCAGCGGGGGCAAGTTGCGGGGGTCGTGATCATCCCACACGGTCGCGTTGAAGGATTTCACCAGGGGATAGTTATCGTTGATCGCCGGCGGCAGGACAGGCTTGGGCTCCAGCTTCGAGTCAAACCACCACAGGCAGTCGGCCAGCGCCAATGGTCCGCAGTAAGACCAGTTGCCCGAGCGCGGATTTTTCCAGTTGTCCTGGCGAAAGTCGAAATCCGGCACGCCATTCGGGGCGTAGTCGATCCAACCTCCGGCCTTCCAGGTCATGCGCTCCGGTTCGCAGGTGGGGGGCACCGTGATGGTGTCATGTTGCCTGCCATAGACTGCGCCATCGCCCACCGCCTTGAGTTCGAAGTGATACACACCCGAAGGCGTCCCGGAGGGAACGCAGGATCCCGGACCTTGAACGTGACGGTTAGCCCGCCCGGAGGAACATCCAGGTTGACGTAGACGGGGGGCTCCGAAGTGATCCACGACTGGTAGGATGCAGGATCCGCGATGAGCTCCAGGCGGGAGATTCGCCGGCTCGCGCTGGTGATCAAACTTTGGATCACCGATGGCAGATTCGCAGCATCGCTGAGGGGCAGCGCGTCGCCTCCGGCATTCGTCCAGCTCGCCCACTGCTTCCAGTACGTGACCAGGTTCGACTGGCTGGTGCTCCCGCCTCCGCTCACCACATAGAGCAACGTGATCCCCTTGGCCTTCAGCGCGTCCAGAACGGCCTGGAAGTCCAGGTCGTCCGCCGTGCCCGGTGCGCCATCGCGTCCCGGATCGCGCACGCAGCCGGCCGATGTATTGCCGCACCAGGTGCTTCCCGGGCTCACAGGCGGGCTGGCCACGCGCTCGTTCAGGTTGTTGTCATGGGGCACATCATCGCCGAACATGATCACGAAGCGCCGGGTGTCGGATCGCCAGCCGAGGGACGGGTCCGAATAGGTTTCGTAAAGCGCACGAGTGTAGGCTTCGGGATAGTCGTCGCCGCCGCCGGCGCCGGTGGCGTTGATCGCCGCTTCAACCGCGGAGCGATCTCCCGTGATGCTCTGGCGGAGCTTGTAGGGCCAGTCGCCCGAGTTTCCATAGGGTGCGATGGGATAGTCCCGCAGGTCCACGACGCCGAACTGGATATCCGGGATCACCCCTGCCAGATTGGCCATGATGGTGAGTGCGTTGGACTTGGCCGAGCTGAGCACAGAGCCCATGCTGCCGGTCGTGTCGAAAACAAACAGCACGTCGGCCTTTGCCGGCGCGGCAGGGATGAAGATGGTTTTTGTCTCCTCGACGCACTCGCCGGGACACAGTGTCGCTACAAGATCCGGCGGGGTGGCGGAGGGGCTTGCTGTCGACGTGGCCGTGGGCGTTCGCGTCGGGGTGCTGGTGACAGTCTGCGTTCGCGTCGGGGTTGCGGTGGGCGTGCGCGTGGGGGTGTCAGTCACCACCGGCGTGACAGTGCCGCATGTCGGGTCGATGCGAATCGGGATCTCCCGGTAGTCGTTCTGCGTGTTGCTGCAGACATCCGAGACCAGGATCTGAATCTTGTAGTCACCCGTAGTCGCGGAACCGGGGACCGGCAGCGCGAAGACAAACGGGTCGACGGAGCTGCCATTGATGACTTTGGTCTGCGTGGACCCGACAAGATTATTGGTGGCCGCGTCCAGGACGTTCACCTCGACCCGCACATCCTGGCTCGCCAGGGTCGTATCCACCTCGACCATCAGGTTAATCGTCGAGCCGGGCCAGTAGCAGGTGCGATCGGGCGCAGCGGAGGTGATGGATGCCGCGCCTCCTCCTCCGCCCAACACCAGTTGGCCCCAGTTGACCGCTGTGCACCACCACCCTTCCGGATCGCCCGGGTCCTCGCAGTTGCTGGTGTTGATGCGAATCTGGGCCAGGTTGGCGCCCGTCCTCACCAGAGACGGATTGACATTCAGTACGGTGGTGCTCCAGACTTCGTTGGCGCCTGTCAGTTTGCCGATATTCGTTCCGTTGAGATAGACCTGGTCGACCTCGGCGCAGGTTGTGTCTTGCTCGTCGACATCGTATACGCTCAGTGAGAGCTGGGCCTGGCTGAAGGCGGGCGGGTTCTCGACCATGAGACGGAACTCGATCGGATGCAGAGGATCATTGCGGAATATGCATGCGGGGTTTGCAGGGTACATATCGTAGTCCGGAGACCCCGTCCCCGCGTTGTTCTCATTGTCCGCGGTGGTGATATAGCTGCGCGAGCTCGCGCCGGGGCAAACCGGAGCACTCGTATCGGCGCGCAAGACGACCTCATCGACGTAAGCACCCTCATAGGTGGTGGCCGAATCGCTGCGGAACCAGAACCCGATCCACACTTGAGGTTGACCGAGCAGGCTCCCCAGGTTGTAGACGTTGGCCAAATCAAACGTGGCCGAATTCCAGCCGTTGATCGCGCCGGCTTCATTTGTCCAGTCACCATACCAGCAGCGACCGGAGAAATCCTCCCCGTTGACGGAGGCGAACAAGCACATGTCGTCGTGCTTGCTGGCGGGGTCGTTGACGCCGTCCCATTCTGTCTTGGTCCAGTGGCGGAAAGTCACCTCTGCGGCAGTGACTCCGCTCAGGCTGAACGGTCCGTAGATCATCTGTCCGTTGGCGCCGTTGGGGTACGGTCCTGGCGGCGCAACCCCCAGGCTACCTGTCAAGGCGCCGTAAGCGCTATAGCTGCCACTGCTCTGCCGGTAACTGGTCCGGCCCCAGGTCGGATTCCCGTAGAGCGTCCAGCCGGATGCGGGGAAGGTTCCCTCGAAGCCTTCGGTCATCAGATTGGACCAGGCAGCGGGGGCGGCGGAAGGACCGGATGGAAGAGGTGCGACTGAGGCCAGACTCTCCAGCGATGCCGAGCCGGGGGCCGATCCTGCAACCGCAGCATTGTCGTGACCGTCCGACCCGAGTGGCTTATCGGCGGACGCCGGCAGGAACAAGACAACAAGCACCAGGCCGAGAGCGACGAGAGCAAACACGATCCGTGCCTTCATGGGTGTCCTCCTTGTGGACCCAACCTCTTGCTGTACACAGCCGGAAAAGCGCCGGCCGCGCCTCGATGGACTTGTCCAAATGTGCGAGATTGCTGCGAGAGTCGAACGTGTGGCCCGCTTCGGGCTGTGCCGGGAGACCGTCCGGCGATGTTATGAGCGAGTGATCACTACAACATCATAGCAGATATCTGCCGAACAATACCTTAAATTAAGTCAGCAGAGTCAAATCTTGGAGAGACGGAATCAGCCCTTGGCCAGCGTGATCTCCGTGGCCGGGACGAGCATCTGACGTTCAGCCTGCAGGCCCTGCTGCGCCAGGGCGTCCCCGTACTCAGGATGAAACACGAACCTGCCTTCTCGCACGATTTCGCGGTCCCAAGGGTTCATTATCAGCGCATCGGTGATCAGACCGATGTAGTCCGGCGGGTAAGCGTCTCGCCGCTGTCGCAGATTTCGTCCACGATCAGCACCCTCCGGCCGGCGACTTCGGCCGGCGGCTCGGTGATCCACTCAGGGCTCCGATATTTCACGACATCAGGGCATCACTTCAGGTGCGCGTCAAACCAGTCGAGCAGGTCCTGCTGCACCTCGTCACGGCAGGTCTCGTTCAGGATCTCGTGCCGCGCGCACTCATAGAACTTGTGGGTGAGGTCCTGAATGCCCAGCTTGCCGTAGCGCTCGAGGAGCACGCTGACGGCCTGCGTATTGCCGCCGACCGGATCCTCTTCGCCGGAAACCACGTAGATGGGCAGCGTCACGGGGATGCGGGCCTCATTCTCCGGCCGCCAGGTATCGCGCAGCCCCCGCATGAAGTCGACCACCAGCGAGCTCTTGAAGGGGAAGCCGCACCACGGGTCGTCGACGTACTTCTGGACTTCCGCCTCGTCGCGGCTCAGCCACTCGAAGCCGGTCTTGATCGGCGCAAAGGGTTGGGCAAAGCCGGCGAACATGCCTATGAAAAGGGCGGAGGGTTGATCCTGGGGTTCGGCCTCAACCGCGGCAATGATCGCATCGTGGTTCGGGAAGAAACCCGAGGTGCCGCTCAGCACGAGGCCCTTCAACTCATCGCCCCAATGCTCGGCATAGGTCTGGCCCAACATCGACCCCATGCTGTGGCCGAAAAAGAACACGGGCAGGCCGGGATTCTGCTCCTTGATGATCCCAGTCAGTTGATGGAGGCCGGCGACCATGCCGTTCCAGCCGTCCGAGCCCGCGTCGCCGGCCTTCTCCAGCGTGCCGGCGGTCATGCCATGGCCGCGGTGGTCGTCCGCATAGACGACGTAGCCCGCCTCGGCCAGGCATTTGGCGAACCGCTCGTAACGGAGGGAATGCTCGGACGCGCCGTCCGCGACCTGGACGGCAGCCTTTAGCCCTGTCCCGGCGGGTGGCGCCCACTTGCGGACGAAGATCTCGAAGCCGTCGCGATCGGTGAAGGTGAAAGTGCTTGCGATTGGGGTAGTCATATTGTGTCTCCTTTCGACGTTGATGGAGCTAGCAGGCGCGCGGCCGCGCGCCTGCTCCTTTGGCTGATCTTCGATCACGGCTGATCTTCGATCACGGCTGATCTTCGATCACCTTGTAAATGTCAACATCCCCCTCTGCAGTGCTCGGGGCCGCGGGAACGGATGAGGCAGGCGCGGGGGCGACCGGCGTCGTCTCCGCGGCGGGCAGGTCGGTGAGAACCGATGCGCCGGGGGCCGGGGGCAGGTCCTCGAAGCCTTCTTGAGCGGGCGCGGGGGCCACCGCGGCAGGCCTGCGGACGGCGAAACCCAGGGTGGTGAGCACGAGGCCGCCGACCACCAGCGCGATGGGCCACCAGTCAACCAGGAACGCGGGCAGGGAAAAGGCCCCGACCAGCGTCACAGCGCCGAGCAGCAGCAGCGCGCCCGCGGGGATCGCGGCCCAGCGCGGCGTCGCGCTCATCGTAGCGGATGACGTAGAGCAGCAGGAAGACGAGGCCGATGCCGATGTAGAGCACGGGCGGCCGGCCCGCATCGGTGAGCCGTGACCACAGCCCGAACAGCACCCCGACCGTGGTCAGCACGCCCGCGGGCACCAGCGCCCACCAGTGTTCCTTGCGCGCCACCAGGATCGCCCAGAAGCCCAGCGCGATGCCGAACAGGACGATCGGCGCACGCCACTCGCCCAGGTTAGTCCCGCGCCAGGCCAGAATGATCACCGCGCCGATGCTGAGCAGCGTGAACGCGGGGATGGCGCGCCACCAGTGCGCCACACCGAAGGCGAACCAGATCAGGAAGATGAGACCCGTGAGCGCGTACAGCGCGCCCCACGCCAGCTCGCCCCAGGGATCCAACACGCCGAGGTTCCACAGCAGCAGAAAGACGCCGGCCAGGAGCAAGAACAGACCCCAGCCCACCGTTTCGTTAAGTCGCTTCATGGATACTCTCCTTATCGAGGTCCCCGCACACCGTTGCGGACCGACACGACCGCCTGCCACGCGAACAGTGCGGCCAGGATGCCCCACGCTACCGTTTCCCAGAGACGCGTCGCGCCCCAGGCCAGGCCGATGGCAAAAAGCACGAATCCGGCGAAAAAAGGGGCCAGGAATGAATCCCACCCAAGTGCTGTACGCAGGGGAACGCCCATTTGTTGCGCGGTCCAACGCATGTGGCTGAACGCGGCGAGGGAACAACTGAGGCCCGTGATCCAGAGTGCGCCGCGCGCCAGTGCGGGCCAGTCGATCGCATCCATGGGTCAAGGGCTCCCAGAGCAATCGAGATAACCGCGGCCGGTCAGCCAGGCGACTGCACCGGTCAGGTCCGGCCGAAATACGACATCGGCGGCCGCCGCCAACGCCTCGGAGCGGGGATTGACCGCGATGCGGACGCCCGCACAGTCGAACAACTCCAGGTCAACGTGTGTGTCGCCCGCGGCGAGGGTTTCTTCGGGCTGCACGCCCAGTTGCGCCATCAGCCTGCGCGCAAACGCGGCCTTGCCGCCCTTTGGGACATGGTTGACCGCCTTGCCGGATAACGTCCCGTTTACGTACAGCAGCTCGTTCGCCAATACATGGTCGATTTCGAACTCGGCTGCAAGCGGATCGGTGTTGAGGGTGAAACCGGCAGAGACCAGTGCGATGACGACACCGGCCTGCTTGAGCGCGGACAACAGGTCAGCCGCGCCGGGCAAGAGGGGGTTCTCGCTCAAGAGCCGGCGGATCTCGTCGACCGGTTGCCCAGCCCACAGCCCCACATCGCGGCGCAACCACTCGCCGGGGGTAATTCTGCCGGCCAACGCCAGCTCGCGATTCTTCCTGGCGAGATGCTCCAGGCCGAGCCGCGCATGGAGGAATCGATATGGCGACTCGGCCTCTTTCAGAGTGCCGTCGACGTCGAGAACGGCGAGACGCAATCGCGCCAAACTCAGGCCTCTTCGTCCCCGGTTTCCTCGTCCTCGTCGGGCTCCCAGTCGCTCACCATCCAGGCATTAGCCACCAGAACGATTTCGACATTATCGTTGCGGCCGAACGCCAGGGCAACGCCGCCCTCTTCCTCGTCCGCGTCGCCGTAGTCGATCAACTCCAGATGATCATCGGCCAGGCGGCCTACGATGGCGAACATGGCGTCGACCCCAACGACAGGCTCGCCCTCAGGATCGGGGTAGACAGAGGTGACGTAGAGCTCGAGCGCCAGGTTATCGTCGAAGTAGAGGTCGCAATCAACGAACATGCGGTCCTCGGCTGCCGGGGGCTGCTCTCCCTCTTCGTCAGCGATGGACTCTTCCCACAGCTCGATGCCGAGAACCTTGAGACCGACCATTTCGTTCAATTCTGCTCGGCGGTCGTCGTCCAGCGAGTAATAGAGATCATCTTCGCCGATCTCTTCGTAGCCCTCGGGCTGCTCATCGAGTCCGTTGTTAGTCATCGAGGTTCACTCCTTTCGCGGTGCGAGGAACGATTGGATAGATTATATCATGCCACGGGGAGCAGGCGAAAGCGCCGGATCGTGCGATCTGCTGGATCGTGCGATCCGCCGGATCGTGCGATGCGCCCTTACGTCAGCTTCACGACAATGTCGCTGATGATGTTGGCAGCCTCGTCGCCACGGTCCGCGGCGTTCGAGAGATGGCGATAGACCTCACGCATCTTCAAGATCACGATAACGCGCTTGGGCCCGGCCGGCCCATTGAAGAGATCGGCGAGTGCCTCGCGGTAGACGGCCTCAACCCGGTTTTCCAGCGCTTTGGCGCGCTGCGCGTGTTCTGCCGCGACCCCGGGGTGGTCCTTGATCCGCAGCATGGCCAGGTGCACTTCGTGCGCTGCCTCGCGCAATAACTCGACCATGCGCTGCAGATGCGCGGTCGGCGTCACGTGGAGAAGCTCCATCTCCTGCACGGTTGTCCAGGCATAGTCCATGATGTCGTCGACCGCGCGCGAGAGTGCGGAGATGTCCTCGCGATCCATCGGCGTGACGAAGGTGCGGTTAAGCCTCGTTGAGCAAGATACGGCGCACCTCATCGGCGTCTTCTTCGCACTGGCGCACCGCCTCCACGGCGTGGGCGATGATGGCCTTGAAATCGACCGGGGTGGCGTCGCCGGCTTTGGCATCAGCCGCCTTGGCTTCCGCGGTCTGGATGCTGGCCGCCTTGGCATCAGGCGGTTTGGCTTCGCCAAACTTTGCGCTCCCCGCCTTGGCATCAGGCGGTTTGGCATCGCCGGACTTGGCGCTCCCCGCCTTGGCATCGCCGGCCTTGGCGCTCCTCGCCCTGGCATCGGCGGCCTTGGCTTCGACTGCGCTGATGTAGGCGCCGAGCGCGTCGAGTCCCGTGACAACGCACGCGGCCTGCTCGATCAGCAGCCTGGTGAAGTTGTCCTGGCGGGGCTTGAAGAAATCCAGGAACCGGCTCATAGCAGCCTCCTGAGAATGATGGAAAGCAGCGCGGCCAGGGCTGCGGTGACCGGAATTGTGATGGCCCAGGCGATGGCGATCTGACTGGCCGCACCCCAGCGCACCTTGGAGACGCGCTCGCCCGAGCCAACTCCCATGATAGCCGAGCTGACGACCTGCGTCGTGCTCACCGGTCCGCCGAAGAGCCCCGCGGAGATGATGACTGTGGCCGAAGCCACCTGCGTAGCGAAACCGTGCACGGGACGAATCTTGTAGAATCCGCCGCCCAGCGTCCTGATGAGCCGCCAGCCGCCCACAAAGGTCCCCAAAGCCAGGGCTGCGCCGCTGAGCACGATGACCCATACCGGTACGCTGAATTCGGGCAGCGCGCCGGCCGCGAGCAACCCCATGACCAGGATGCCCATCGTCTTCTGGCCGTCATTAGCCCCATGTGAAAGCGCGAGCGCCACTCCGGTCACAATCTGCCCGCGCTTGAAGAGGATGTTGACCCTGGGGCTGGCCCCGCGCACCAGGAACAGGAGGGCCTTCATGACCAGGAAGCCGGCGGCCAGGCCGAGCGGTGGCGAGATGCCCAACGCGAGCAGGACTTTGAGAAACCCCGACACCTTGACAATGCCCCAGCCGCTCTCGACCACACCCGCGCCGATCAAGCCGCCGATGAGCGCGTGCGAGGAACTGGAGGGGATGCCCCACCACCAGGTCAGGATGTTCCAAACGATGGCAGAGAGGAGCGCGGCCACGACGACGGAGAACCGGATCTGCTCCCCGTTCAGCACCTCGTTGCCGATGGTGGTGGCGACGGCCACGCCGAACAAAAAGGGACCGGCGAACTCCGCGATGGCGGTGAGCGTCAACGCCTGCCGGCCTGAGAGCGCGCGCGAAGCGATCATGGTCGCGACGATGTTGGCGCTATCGTGAAAACCGTTGAGAAAACCGAAGATCAACGCCAACCCGATCAACAGAAACAGCGTCCAGGGTAGGACTGGCATGCATGTCACCTGCGTGAAGATATTGGGAATTATACTGCAAAGAGGGGCGAGTCTTCCAACGCGGCCGGGCTTACAGAACAGGGATGGCCGCGCGGCTAAAATAATGCAGCCGGCAACCTGCGGGCAAATGGCCTTGCTGAAGGAGCACTATGGAAACGCACACGACGTCGAGAATGACGAGCGATCCCAACGAGCGTAAGCAGCCGGGGGTCGCGCGCGAGTACCGGACGGACGAAATCGTCGTGTATTGGGAGCCGGCGTTGTGCATCCACACGGCGCGTCTGCCTGAACGCGCTGCCAGAGGTGTTCGATGTGCGGCGGCGGCCATGGATTCTGATCGACGCCGCGCCGGCGGATGCCGTGGCGCGGGCCGTCATGGGCTGCCCTACGGGCGCACTGCGCTTCGAGCGGCCAGATGGCGCGGCGCAGGAGCCGCCCGCCGAGCCGCCCGCGATCGAGGCGCAGCCCGATGGGCCGCTGTACGTGCGAGGACGCGTGCGGATCGTCAACCAGGACGGCGCGGTACGCGAGTTACCCCGCGCGGCGCTGTGCCGCTGCGGTGAGTCGAACAACAAGCCATTCTGCGACGGGATGCACCGGCGCAACGGCTTCCGCACGACGTGAG
Source organism: uncultured Chloroflexia bacterium (assembly GCA_963774265.1). Taxonomy (GTDB): domain Bacteria; phylum Chloroflexota; class Anaerolineae; order CG2-30-64-16; family CG2-30-64-16; genus JALOOB01. The sequence goes on from CAVZDU010000006.1 coordinate 123,166, forward strand.
ATACCAAACTCCCTGCCGGGATTGTCGATTTTGAGTCTCGCGAAACGACTAACTAGTGTCAGGCAGAAAACAAATTGAGGTAAGGAGTGAAAACCATGCGAAAAATTACCCCATTCCTCTGGTTCGATGGCCAGGCCGAAGAGGCAATGAACTTCTACACATCCATCTTCAAGAACTCGAAGATCGGCAGCGTGGCTCGTTATCCAGCAACCGAACCTGACAAGCCGGGAAAAGTCATGACCGCCACGTTCGAGCTCGATGGCCAGGAGTTCATGGCGCTCAACGGCGGTCCGGAATTCAAATTCACACCGGCCATATCGTTCTTCGTGAACTGCGAGACACAGGACGAGGTCGATGCGTTTTGGGAGAAGCTATCGGCGGGCGGAGAAAAGAGCCAATGCGGCTGGCTGACTGACAAATACGGTGTCTCCTGGCAGATCGTGCCGACGGTCCTGGGTGAGTTGATGGGTGACAGCGATCCTCAGAAAGCGCAGAGAGTCATGAGCGCCATGCTTCAAATGACTAAATTGGACATTGCGGAACTGAAGCGGGCGTACGAACAAGGCTGACGCAGCTCTACGAACCAGGCGATGATCATGCCGGCGGGCAGCAACCCGCCGGCTGATGCGTTCAACCAAGCAGACCCATCGTATTACCCCTCGCAGTGTCGCAGCACTATTCTCGCGGGCGTGCCCGTTTCATTGACGGCATCGCCCATTCGTCAAGAGGAGCACCCTATGCTTTCGACCTTCATGAGGCGCCGGATCGGACCTCTATTGCTCGCATGGCTCCTACTGGTGTCCTGGTCGCTTTTCTTTTGGTTCCCCGTGACCCAGGCCGCCAGCGGCGGTGATGTCTTCCTGCCGCAGGTGTCGCGCTCGGAACTGCCGCCTCCCACGCCCACACCCACTGCCAGCCCTACCCCCAAGCCGCCGGCTGGCTGGTCGGCTTACGAGGTTCGCGTCGTCGAACTCACCAACCAGGAACGCGCATATAACGGTTGCTCGGTGATCCTCGCGATGAACGACAAGCTCCACCTGGCTGCCTACGGCCACAGCGCCGACATGATCGCCCGCGACTTCTTCAGCCACACCAACCCTGACGGCGAGGGGCCCAGCCAACGGCTTGCTGAGGTGGGTTACGATTGGTCGGCATGGGGGGAGAATATCGCCGCCGGTTATACATCACCCGAGGAGGTCGTGGCCGGTTGGATGGGCAGCTCGGGCCACCGCGCCAACATCTTGAACTGCAACTACACCGAAATCGGCGTCGGCTACGCCTACGCCGCTGATGATCCAGGCGCGGAGCCCGTACCACCACTACTGGACGCAGGTGTTTGCCAGACCGCGGTGATATTCGAAGGACCGGCATTCGAAAGGAGGGGACCGCGTCGCAACGCAACCTGGCGCCGGGCGCCAGGCCGCATCAATCGCCCAGGTTGGGCGGGATCTCGATGAGCAGCGACTTGTCGGGCTCGATCGCGTCGACGCGGCTGTTGTAAGTCTGAAGCAGGTCGCGCAAGCCCGCCAGGCGCTGGCTGCGATTGAAGCCGCTGAGCTCCTCCAGGTTCTGCGAGATGAAAGCTTCGAGCGACTGCACCGAGATGCGGCCCGGCAGCATCTCGTTCCGTGATCTGGCGCGCGCCGATCAACAGCCGATCCGGGACCAGCAGCCAGACATCGAAGCCCGCGTTGACATTCGCCCGGCACTTATCGTAGTGCGCCGGCATGGGGGCCACGGTCACGTGAAACACGGTGGAGCCGAGGGCAAAGTCACCGTGCAGACCGGATTGGGCGTCTGAGGTGCTGTACAGGTCGTTTCGCACCTCCACATCGGGAAACCGCAGGGCCAGCTTGGCGCCCACCAGGTACTGGCTGACCTGGCCTTCCTTGCCGGCGGCCTTCGCGGCCGCGAGGATGTCATGGACCGTCTGCCAGGCGGTCTGTTCGGGGAAAAAGTCGAACTTGACGCGCTCCCGGTTGAAGTATTCGCTGACCTTCTTCTCCACGAGCCAGCGCTGCATCTCGATCAGGATCGCGTTGCGATCGGATGGGCGGCAGCGCGTCCAGCGCCAACGGCGCCAGCGCGTCGAGCAGCGGACGGATCTGCCCACGTGTGCCCAGGTTCGTGCGGCCTCACTCTTGAAGAAAAGGGCGCTCTTCTCCAAAGCGTTCGAGGATTTTCGAAGTCCTGGACCGACCAAGGCCAGATAATCTGTGCTCCGCCCTTGGCAGTATGCGCATCCAGGTCCAGCGCATAGCTCTTCTGCAGTCGGTCCAGCACGACAAGCGCCCCGGCCAGCGTGGCCCGCGCAGGCAAGCCGTTGTTTTGGCTGTATGTTGGCAGGGCATCCCACCATCCGAGAAGATTCATCGCTTGCTCGGTTTTTGTCATAAGCCCTTGGCCCTGCGCGGGGCTCCGGCCAACCTGCTGCCCGGCCCTCCGGCATGACCTGCAGCGAAGACCGCTGCACTAGCGAGTATATCGCTGCGGCCTGCCACCGTCAAACGGTTTGGCGCCCTCCGGAAACCGCCGCTGTCCTCGGCTGTCGACGATAGCCTCTCGAATAGAGTGAGTTGAAGTGCGGCTTCGGCATCGTCCGGTTGCGACTCAATCCTCGCCGGTAGGGTGATGGAGATGGGGTCTTGGCTAAGCAAAGGCGTGAGGAGGTTTCGCTCCAGCCACGCTACAACTGGAACGGCCAAACCATCCCCAAGAAGGTGGTAAGCGTCGCCGTAATTTTCAGGAAGCTGGTAATCTTCCGGGACGCCCATCAATCGCGCCGCTTCGCGCGTCGAAAGCAGTCGCGAGCGCATCTGGTCACCCTCTACCACGAAAACGAACTGCTTACTTGATCCACCCGACCCGGTGCGCAGACAGCCACTGATGCCATCGAAGCGAACCTCAGCTATCCTGACGGCCTGCAGCCGGCGAATTACGTCACCAAGCCCGCGCTGGAGTTGATTCGGCACGCGCTTGAGCCGGCCAACGCCGACGATGCCGCACTTCCTCATCCTCGACGAGATGAACCTTTCGCACGTGGAACGCTATTTCGCTGATCTTCTGTCGGCCATTGAGTCCGGCGAGGAAATCCCGCTTTACGAGGGCAGCGAACGAAAGGCCGACGGGAAGGTCGTACCGCGCAGGCTGCGCCTGCCGGACAATCTCTTCATCATCGGCACGGTCAACGTGGACGAGACGACCTACATGTTCTCCCCAAAGGTGCTCGACCGCGCCAACGTCATCGAGTTCCGCATGGAGCCGAGCGAGATGGCGGCGTTCCTGCGTCTCCGAAGGCACCCAGGCTGGAGGAGTTGGATGGCAAGGGCGCGGCCTTCGGCAAGGACTTTGTTGAGGCGGCAGCAGACAAGACGCGCGAGCGTGCCGCATCGGTCAAGGCCGATTACGAGAAGGAAATGCTGCTCTTCTTCAATCTGCTGCGCGAGCACAACGCGGAGTTCGGCTATCGAACGGGATACGAGGCGGCGCGTTTCGTCCATTTCTACAAGCTGCTCGGCGGCTATCCCGACGACGACAGCGGACTGGTTCAACGGCGCGATGGATGCCGTCATCGTGCAGAAGTTCCTGCCCAAGCTGCACGGCTCGCGCTCGAAACTGGAAGGGCTGCTGTGGGCGTTGGCGTGGGCGTGCGGTGCGGAACGCGATCGACGCGATGGGAAGGACTTCGCAAAGCAGCTCGACGAGGCCGGCAAGGCCGAGGACGAAGGCAGGTATGGCCCAGAGGTCGTGTGGAGCGCATTGAAGGCGAAGAATGCCGACGATCCGGCGAAGGCGGCCCGCTATCCGTTGAGCTTCGACAAGGTGATGCGGATGTGGCGCAAGCTGGTGCGCGACCAGTTCGTGAGTTTCGCTGAGGCGTAACATGGCGGCGGAGCCGAAGCAGCGCGAGTTGTGGAGTGCAAGACCCCCGAGGGCCGTGTGCTGGCGCGGTCGAGATTTTCGCTCCCGACGGCAGCGAGGCTCTCCGGGGAAGCGCATCCGCTGGTGCTGCTCGCCCGCAGAGGAAGCGCGACGCAACGGCGAGGAACGCCTGCAATTGCGGGAGCGGGGCCGCTACGAATACCGCCTGAGACCCGCACCCGGTGTGCCCGATGACCTTCAGCTTCTGCGGCAGCGCGGCGTGCAGCCCAGCCGGTCGAGTCCGGAAGACGAGGACCGGGGACTGATCGAACCGCAGGACCACTGCGGCTTGCTTCCCGTTGACCGTCATCCGCCGCGGCGATGCCATGCAGCGCCCGCTGGCGCGGGGCAGCGTGGAGGTGCGCTCGCTCAAGATCGGCTATCGCGAGCACTACCGCGGCATGCTGTCGTATATTGCGGAGAAGTGCGCCGGTCTGCTCCTGGACTGCCGCGCACCGACAAGACTGCGCCTCGACACGCTCTGGCAGCAGGACTCGCGCATTCTGGAACAGCAGCTTGAGTTTCTGCGCTACACGCTCGAGTCGCCGGCTTTCCGCGCTGCCGTGGATGAGGTGCTGCGGAATCCGCATCGCGGCTGGAGGATGAGCGCGAGGAGCGAGACATCTCCCGCCCGTTCAAGCCCGGCAGGGACTTCGCGCGGCAGATCGCGTGTCGGCACAGCGCCGCGCCGCTGTGCCGAGCAGCATCCGCTGCACGCGACGGTTCAATCGCTGCCCGGCACAGGTCTCCGTGCAGGTGCGCACTGACTTCCTCGACACGGCTGAGAACCGATTCGCCAAGATGGTGCTGGTGGAGTTCCGCGATTTCCTCGCGGACGTAGCCGCGCATCTCGCCCGCAAGGCGAGGAAGGCGATGAGCCGCGAGACGCGAGCGGCTACTGCGCGAGGCGGAGCGGCTGCAGGGGATGCTGGAAACGCAGCTGTCGCGGGGCTTCTTCCGCGATGTACTGCCGCCCGACCGTGCTGCCGCTGGGCAGTCCGGTGCTCCAGCGCAAGGCGGGTTACCGCGAACTGCTGCGGTTCTGGCTGCAGTTCCACGCCGGGGCGCAGCTGGCGTGGGATGGCGGTGCGGATGTGTTCGAGGCCGGGGCACGCAACGTGGCGACGCTCTACGAGTACTGGCTGTTCTTCCAGCTGGAGGCGCTCTTCCGCCAGCGCTTCACGTGCGAGCAGCCGCTGCACGCGCTGGTGGTGAACAAGGATCAGGTGCCGCCGCAACTCGAGTTGAAACGGGGCGTCGAGCTGAGGACACCCGTCGCCGGCAGTCTGGTCGAAGACGGCAGGGCGGCATCTGAAGGCGGAGTTCCACTTCAACCGCAAGTACACGCCGCACGCCGACCGGGACCAAGCCGGCAGTTGGACGCGTGGGGTGCAGCCGGACTACACCATCAGCATCTGGCCGGCGGAATACTCGCAGCAGGAGGCAGAGCAGAACGAACTGATGGTGCACGTGCACTTCGACGCGAAGTATCGCGTGGAGCGGGTGGGCGAGCTTCTGGGCGACTCGTCGGATGATGAAGGCCTTCGAGAAGAGACGCGGAGAGCAAGGACGAGGCACGGACCGCTGGCGAAATACGCGGATCTTCTGAAGATGCACGCCTACCGCGACGCCATTCGGCGCACGGCGGGGGCTTACGTGCTCTATCCGGGCAAACCAGGCGACGGGCAGATGTTCCAGGGCTTCCACGAGGTGCTGCCTGGGCTGGGTGCGTTCGCCATCCGGCCCGACAAGGATGGCAAGCCCGAGGGGATGGCGCGCTGGCGGAGTTCCTCGATCAGGTCATCGAACACCTGGCCAACCGGACCACGGCGCGGGAGCGGGTGAGCTATCACGTCGCCGAATCCTACACCGTGAAGGAAGAACCCGTGCCCTACGGCAGCTCTACAGCTGCCGGAGTCAGACATCTACGGCAAGGAATACCGGGCGCTGCCTCCGGCGGAAGAGATGGTCCTGGTGGCGTGGTACGAGAACGCTGCACAGCTCGAACTGGCGCAGGCCGAAGATGGGCTTCATCTATGTGCGGCTGGGCCGGCGGGCGGGTGCACTTCACGTGCATCCGAATCTGGCAGGCGTGCGGCGCGTCGTGATGCGAACACATGACGGGATGGTCGCACCCGGATTTCTCAATCTTCGGGAAGCCGGCTTCCGCGTCTTCACGCGGCAGCAGCTGCGCGCGGAGCTCCAGCAGCACGCCAGGGGCAAGGGCGCTGCCGCATGGGAGGCCGGCGCCGGCGAAGACGACGAGGAGTACATCTACGCCCTGTTCCGCACGAAGCCGGACCCCGCGTCGGCCGGCCAGAAGTGGAACGGCGATGAACTCATGACGCTGATCGAGAAGTTCGAATCCGATCTGCGGAACAAGCCCGTCGAAAACCTCGGCAGGACGTCCCCTTATCCCCGTATTCTGCCGCTGCGCGACGTGCTCAAGGCCCGCGCCAGCTGAGCCTTGCCCGGCGCCCACTGCGCGGACTGTACAGACTTCAAGAGTGTACAGAGTTCATAAGTGTACAGTCTTGAACCTGCGGTTTCCTTGGAAAATACCCCCCAAACCCATTGACACCCATGTTCTTTTCCCCTTATGATGTCATAGAACAATCGTCCGGATTGCTGCGTGGCGCAGAGAGGCAAGGGAGCGAACGATGGGCATCCTGATCAATCAGACGGTGACGGTCGCGCCGGGCGTGGAGCAAGGGGCCGACCATGTTTGACGCCAGGGCGGCGCTGGCCGCTATCCTGCCCCGCCTGGACCGCGGCGACGCGCCGCCTGCCAGGTGGCCGGACCGCAAGGGTGAATACTGGCCGCTGTGTCCTTTCCATCCCGACCGGCATACCGGCAGCTTCACGGTGTCGGAGCAAGGCTACAAATGCTTCAGCTGCAATGCCAGGGGCGGGCTGGTCGAGCTGGCCAGGCATCTTGGCGTAGACATAAAGTCGTGCAGTCGTGCAGTCGTTTCGGGGGGGGTAGACGGGGGAAATATTTCTTTGGCCGGGTACGCGGAGGCGAAGCGCCTGCCCGAGGACTTCCTGGGGAGCGTCTTCGGCATCGCCGAGCGCAAGCGCAGCGGGCGCCTCACCCTGCGCATGCCCTACCTGGACGAGGGTGGTGCAGAGCTGTGCGTCAGGTATCGCATCGCGCTCGACGGCAGCGACAGGTTCCGCATGGCGGGCAGCAGCAAGCTGAGCCTGTACGGCCTCTGGCGGCTGGACAAAGCGGCAGAGGATGTGCTGCTGGTCGAAGGCGAAAGCGACACGCAGACGCTCGTCTATCACGGCATCCCGGCCCTGGGCGTGCCGGGCGCGCAGAACTGGCAGCCGGCCTGGGCCGAACGGGTCGCGGGCCGCATCGTCTATGCCTGGCAGGAGCCCGACGAAGCCGGCCAGAAATTCATCGCCAGGGTCGGCGCCAGCGTGCCGGGTCTGCGCGTCATTGCCGCACCCGCGGGCTACAAGGACATCTCGGCCGCACATGTCGCGGGCGAGCATGTGCCCGCGCTGATCGCCCGCCTGAAGGACGCCAGCCAGCCGTACGCGGCGCTGCAGGCCGAGACGCTGGACCAGACCGCCAGGGAAGCCGGGCAGGTCGCCGGCGACCTGCTGCGTGTACCGTCCATCCTCGACGAGTTCGGCGCCTTGTGCGAGCGCCTGGGCCTGGTCGGAGAAGAGCACAACGCCAGGCTGCTCTACCTGGCCCTGGTTTCGCGCTTTCTGGAGCGCCCGGTCAGCGTCGTAGTGAAAGGACCCTCCTCGGGCGGCAAGAGCTTTACGGTCGAAACCGTTCTGAAGTGTTTCCCGCCGGGCGCCTACTATGCGCTGTCGAGCATGAGCGAGCGCGCGTTGGCCTACGATGAGGAGCCGCTGGCCCACCGCTTCCTGGTCATCTACGAAGCCGCGGGCATGGGCGGTGACCTGGCAACCTACCTGCTGCGCAGCCTGCTGTCCGAAGCGTGCGTGCGGTATCTGACGGTGGAAAGCACCAACGAAGGGATGAAACCAAAGCTCATCGAGCGGGCCGGACCCACCGGCCTGCTGCTCACGACGACTTGGGCTGCAATCCATCCGGAGAATGAGACCCGGATGCTGTCGCTGACGGTCCGCGACGACCGCGCCCAGACCGCAAGCGTCTTGCAGGCCCTGGCCGGCCGCGCGAACGGCCGCGAGCCGCAGACTGTGGACCTGGCGCCCTGGCACGCGCTGCAGACGTGGCTGGCCCTCGCGGGCTGCCACGAGGTCACGATTCCCTACGCGCATGACCTGGCGACTCTGTCCGACCCGCGCGCGGTGCGCATCCGCCGCGACTTCAGCGCGGTGCTGAGCCTGGTCCGCAGCCATGCCATCCTGCACCAGGCGACGCGGCGCGCGACGAGCGCGGCCGTATCATCGCGACCCTGGACGACTACGCAGCCGTCTACGACCTGGCGATCGGAACGGTGAATGAGGGCGTCAAGGCGAGCGTGTCGCTCGCGGTGCGCGCGGCCGTCGACGCGGTGGCCGGGATCTACAAAGAGACCGAAAAAGCCGTCTCGATCCAGCAGCTGGCCGGCCGCCTGGGCATCGACGACAGCTCGGCCAGGCGGCGCGTACGTGTCGCGCTGGAAGCAGAGTACCTGATCGACCTGGCCAACGAGAAGAGCGACCAGCCGGGCAGGATGAGGCATTACGGGAAGGCGATCCGGCTGATGACCGGCGAGCCCATGCCCGAAGAGACGAGCGTCCTGCCGTCTCCTGATGATTTGCGAAAAAAATATCCCCCGCCCACCCCCCCCGAAACGACTGCACGACTGCACGACTTTTTGCCTGGTGCGCCGGATGCGGATGAGGCGGAGCCCGAGCGGGAGGTATTCTACGTGTGATCGACCTCGCGAGCCTGCTGGTTGCCCTGGAGGAGCGAGGCGTCTTAATCGCGGCCGCCGGCGTCCGCCTGGTGGTGGACGGCCCGCGCGGCGCGGTGACGCCCGAGCTGCGCGCGGCGATCGAAGCGCACAAGCAGGACCTGCTGGACTACCTGGCCGGCAAGTTCACCGTGCCCATTCGCCCGGACCCTGACCCGCCCTGGATCGATCCCCGGCCCGAGCTGAAGGGCGACAGCGGGCGCTGGATGCGGCTGCTGGAGACCGCGCAGGCGCGTGACACGGCGATCTTCGGCATGCTATATGTCCTGCGCCAGATGGGCGCCAGGCTGGAGATCGCGGGCCCGGACAACTGGACGCTGCTGCCGGAAGGTCCGCTGCCGGGCTGGAAGATCGTGCGCGGGGATGAGATGACCCCTGAGGAGTACGACGACTTCCGCGGGCGCTACATGCTCCGGCACAACCAGGTGCTCGTCGAGCTGCTAGCCGCGCCCCAAGCGGTCCCGTGAGGGCGATCCCTCGGATCGCCGAAGTACAGGTGCCGGGCACTTTTGAAGTGCCCGGCACCTGAGAGCACTCAATGCCGGAAGTGCCGCTCCCCGGTGAACACCATCGCCACCCCGAGCCGGTCGGCCGCGGCGATGGCCTCCTCGTCGCGCAGCGACCCGCCGGGCTGGATGATCGCGGTGACGCCGGCCGCGGCCGCGGCCTCGATCCCGTCCGGGAACGGGAAGAAGGCATCGGACCCCATCACCGACCCCACGGCCCGGTCGCCCGCGCGCGCGCGCGGCCAGGTAGACCGAGTCCACGCGGTTCATCTGCCCCGCGCCCACGCCCACCGTCGCCGTGCCCTGGACGAACACGATGGCGTTGGATTTGACGTGCTTGGCTGCCAGCCAGGCAAACGCCAGGCCGCGGCGCTCCGCCTCGGTCGGCTAGCGGCGAGTGACCACCTGCCACGCGGTCTCGTCCACGCCCCGCGTCATCCGGCGTCTGCGCCAGCAGGCCGCCGGCGACCGAGCGCAGCACCAGGCCAGGGCGACTTCGTCGCCGCCATCCGCGCCACCATCACCCGGCAGTTCTTCTTGTGCTCCGCCAGCCACTCCAGCGCGTCGGGCGTGTAGGCCGGCGCGACCAGCACCTCGACGAAAAGCGAGCCGATCTCCTCCACCAGCGCCCGGTCGACCTCCCGGTTGACCGCGATGATCGAGCCGAACGCGGACACCGGGTCGCACGTCGAACGCCAGCCGGTACGCCTCGACCAGGCTCGCGGCCGACGCCAGCCCGCTGGGGTTGGTGTGCTTGATGATGGCCACCGTCGGCTCAGCGAACTCCTGCGGCATGGCCCAGGCGGCTTCCAGGTCGACGATGTTGTTGTAGCTCAACTCCTTGCCTTGGAGCTGCTCGAAGGCCGGCGCCGCGCCGGCCCAGCGGTAGAGCGCAGCCTGCTGGTGCGGGTTCTCGCCGTAGCGCAGCAGTTGCACGCGCTCGGCGGCAAGGGTCAAGGTTGCGGGGCAGGGCCGGGGTTGGCCAGCTTGCAAGCCGTTGCGACGGTTGCCAGCCAGTCGCAGATCGCCGCATCGTACGCCGCGGTGTGCCGGAAGGCCTTCAGCGCCAGGCTGCGGCGCCGGTCCTGCGTGAGCGCTCGCCCGACCGCAGCCTGCGACGCCAGCACCGCGGCGTAATCGGCCGGATCGCAGACCACCGCCACCGATTCGAAGTTCTTGGCCGCAGCGCGCAGCAGCGTCACCCCGCCGATGTCGATCTCTTCGACCGCCTCCGGCTCGGTCACGCCCGGCTTCGCCACGGTCGCCGCAAAGGGATACAGGTTGCAGACCACCAGGTCGACGGGCGCGATGCCGTGGCCGGCCAGCTCGGCCAGGTGCTCCGGCGTGCGGCGGGCCAGGATGCCGCCGTGAATGGCCGGATGCAGCGTCTTGACGCGGCCGCCCAGGATCTCCGGGAAGCCGGTGACCTGGTCCACCTGGGTGACCGGGCAGGCCGGCCGCGGCCAACGCTCGCGCGGTGCCGCCGGAAGCAACCAACTCGAAGCCCAGCTCGACCAGCCCGCGGGCCAGGTCGACCAGGCCGGTCTTATCATAAACACTCAAGATGGCACGTGGCGACATTAATCGATCCTTTCCTCAGCAGGATCAGTTATTGGAATTTCCGACCCCTTCTTTCAGACTTCCAGTTCAGAGCATCACCGCCGACGCCAGCGAACAGGGCCCGATGGCGCACTTGCCGCACGCGTCCGCCAAGCCGGAGCTCTTCGCCAGGCCGAGCAGGCGGCGGTTGCAGCGCTGCTTGTCGATCGCCCCATCGATTGAGAGGGCGTCAACAGGGCAGCGATCGATGCATTCCCGGCAACTGCCGTCGTAGAAGGCCAGACACCGCTCCTTGGGGGCCGGCGGCGTGAAGCTGATGTCGGCGTCGAGGACAAGGCTGCCAAAACGCCCGGCGCACCCGGAATCGGTGATCACCATTCGGTGGAGGCCGAAGCTCCCCAGCCCGGCGATGACCGCTGCGCTCTTGTGCGACCACCGGCAGATCAGGGTGTCCGGATCGTAGTTGTGAGTCGCGGGAGCGGCGGCGGCTCGCACGCCCTGCGCGGCCAGCGCGTCAATCAGGCGCCCTGTGATCCGCCCGATGAGCGCGTTCGTCTCCAGGTAGGCCACGGGCCACTCGGGCGCAACCTTGCTCCGATCCTGTGAGTTCGCCTCGATCACTGACGCCGTGAAGGGCAGGAAGAAGGCCACCACCGTGCGGGCGTCCGGCAGCATCTCCTCGGGCAGAAAGTGCGTCGGCTCGACAATGCGCTGCAGATCGTGGAAGCGTGGGTCTGCCGCAGAAACAAAGCCCACCAGCGGCTCACGGTAGGCGGTGACGTTGCCGGAGTTCGTCACCTCGCGCCTGATCGACTCAACGATGAATTCCTTCAGTTCCTGAGACTCCATCGTGCACCTCTCTCTTGCCACAGCGCAGATGACTGGCGCATCTGCACCGTACTGATATATTTATCATATATCAAAGTGGGTAAACCGTCAATCCGCCAATAATGAATGGAGGTTGTTCGAATTCCTGGCCCGGCTTACAGAACCAGGGCGGCTGTGCACGTACAATGTGACGCGTTGCGGGCGAACCGGGGCTAGTAGGAGCTTGTATGAAATACCGATTGTTGGGCAAGAGTGGCTTGCGGGTGTCTGAGTTGGCGCTGGGTACGATGACGTTCGGTGAAACCTGGGGTTGGGGCGCATCGAAGGATGTATCCCGGCAGATCTTCGACGGCTATGCCTCCGCGGGCGGCAATTTCATCGACACAGCCAATCGCTACACGGAGGGTGTGAGCGAGGAATATGTCGGGGAGTTCATCGCCGCCGACCGCGGCCATTTCGTCGTCGCGACAAAGTACACCCTCTTCAGCCGCCGCGACGACCCGAACGCGAGTGGCAACCACCGCAAGAACATGGTCCAGTCGCTCGAAGCGAGCCTGAAGCGGCTGGGGACCGACTACGTCGACTTGTTTTATGTCCATGCCTGGGACTACACCACCCCCGTGGATGAGGTGATGCGCGGGCTGGACGATCTGGTCCGCGCGGGCAAGGTGCTGCACGCCGGCATCTCCGATACGCCCGCGTGGGTCGTGTCGCAGGCGAACATGCTGGCGGAACTGCGCGGCTGGTCGCGTTTCGTCAGCCTGCAGATTCGCTACAGCCTGTTGGACCGCGCGGCGGAGCGCGACCTGCTCCCCATGGCGAGCAGCCTGGACCTCGCCGTCACGCCGTGGAGCGTCCTCGGTGCAGGCGTGCTGTCCGGCAAGTATGGCCGCGATCGGGGCGGCGCCGTACAGGGCCGTGCGGCCCGTTGGGAGCTCAAGGACCGCGACTTCTCTATCGCGGAGGCGGTGGCCACGGTTGCTGGCGAGATTGGGTGCGCAGCCAGCCAGGTTGCGATCAACTGGGTGCGCCAACAGCCCGGGACGCTGATCCCGCTCATCGGCGCGCGCACGGTCGAGCAGTTGCGCGATAATCTGGCCAGCCTGGACAACCCGCTGACGCCCGAACAGATCGCTCGGCTGGATGAGGCCAGCGCCATCGAGCTCGGCTTCCCGCACGACTTCCTCGCGTCCAACGAGGTTCGGGACCTGGTCTTCGGCGGGACTTACCATCGTATCGCGCATGGACAGGACATATGAGACGCCTGGGATTGGCCCTTCTGCTGGGCAGTGCACTCGCTGCGCTTGCCGTTTTCGCTGCATGCACAAGCAGCGCACCGGCGCCCGCGCCCGTTTCTGTCGTCACGGCGGCGCCCGAGGCCAGCGCAGCGCTGACCGCCACACCGGTCGCTACAACTGCACCGGCGGCCACAGCCACCGTGACAGCTACGCAAACGCCGACCGCGACGGCCACGCAAACACCCTCGCCCACGGCAACTGTCACGCCAACGCAGACCCCAACGCCAATGAATCCGTTGGCGATCGAGGCCATGCGGCAGGCAGACTATCCCGGCAGCGATATCGTGATCGAGCAGACCCTGGAGGCGGGCGCGAACTACGCGCGCTACCTGGCGTCGTACCGGTCGGAGGGGCTGAAGATCTACGCGCTGCTCACCGTGCCGAACGGGACGACACCCGCGACGGGCTGGCCGGTGATCGTCTTCAACCACGGCTACATCCCGCCCGAGCAGTACCGGACCACCGAACGTTATGTCGCATACGTGGATGGGTTCGCACGTAACGGGTACATCGTCTTCCGGCCGGATTTCCGCGGGCACGGCAACTCCGAAGGTGAGGCGCACGGGGGCTACGGCAGCCCGGACTACACGATCGACGTGCTCAACGCGGTGGCCTCGCTCAAGAAGTACGCGGACGCGGACCCGAACCGGATCGGCATGTGGGGTCATTCCATGGGCGGGCACGTCACCCTGCGCGCGATGGTCACAACGAAGGACATCAAAGCAGGCGTGATCTGGGCGGGCGTGGTGGCCTCCTACCCCGACATGATGAACAACTGGCGCCGGCCCTCCAACGCACCGCCGCTGAACATTCCGGAGCGCGCGCGGCGCTGGCGGGAGGAGTTCATCGAGCAATACGGCACGCCGGAGGAGAACCCCGCGTTTTGGGCCTCCATCTCGCCGGTAGCGTACGCGGCCGACCTGTCGGGGCCAGTGCAGTTACAACATGCCACCGGAGATGCCGAAGTGCCGGTGCAGTTCTCGCGCGACGTGGCGCAGCAGATAGCGCAGGCCGGCGGTGTGGTGGAATACTACGAGTACCAGGGCGACAATCACAACATCTCGGGGAACTTCAACACCGCGATGCAGCGCTCGCTCGCCTTCTTTGACAAGTATGTTAAAAACGTGCCGGGCTAACGAAATCAAGAACGCAGGAGGGGACATGGAGCATTCTTTGTTGGCGGTTTTTGCGCATCCGGACGACGAGGCGTTCGGGACGGGCGGCACACTGGCACGCTATGCGAGTGCGGGGGTCGCCACAACGCTGGTGTGCGCGACGCGCGGAGAGGCCGGTGAGATCGCCGAGGGGGTCGAGGCGACCCCGGAGACGCTGGGCCAGGTGCGCGAGGACGAGCTGCGCTGCGCGTCAGACACGATAGGGGTGCGGGAGCTGATCTTCCTGGATTACTGCGACTCTGGAATGGCCGGCACAACGGTGAATCAAGACCCGGCGTCATTCATCAACGCGCCGGCCGAAGAGGTTATCTCGCAACTTGTCGGCATCATCCGCCGGATCCGGCCGCAGATCGTCATCACCTTCGAGCCGAACGGCGGCTATGGCCACCCCGACCACATCGCGATCCACAAGCACACCGTGGCCGCCTTCCATGCCGCGGCGGACCCCCATCGCTATCCCGAGCTCGGCCCCGCGTGGCAGGCGCAGCGTCTGTTCTACACCGCGATCCCCCGTTCGTTCTTCCGCCGCATGGCTGAGGAGATGCGCGGCCTGGGGATGGACATGAGCGAGTACGGATGGCTGGAAGATGCAAACGACGGCGGCTGGCCCGATGAAGAGGTGACCGCGGTGATCGACGTGACCGCCACCGTGGAGGCCAAGTGGTCCGCCCTGTACTGCCACCGGACGCAGTTCGGGCCGGGCAACCTGTTCCGCAGGCTGCCCGACGCGACCGTGAAGGAGCTGATGCGCTACGAGTCCTACGCGCAGGCATGGCCGCCGCGCACGGCTGCTGTACCGGATGACGACCTGTTTGCCGGTCTGTAAGGTGCAGATTCTCGCTTCTGATCGCGTGGGCCGGCTGGCGTACGATTGCGATCCCTGCACCCAACCTGTAACACGCTCGCCGTCCCCGCGCGCGCTTGACAACCTAATCATGGCATCCTAAAATCAGGTCATAATGACCCGTTGAGGTGAGTTTCTATGTCTCTATCGACGGAAACCAGCGTCGTAAAGGCTGAGAGGGAACCCACAGAAATACAAGAAGAGAATGTCAGCCCCACGCCCGTCGCGATGATTGAAACAGATCGATCTGAGCCGCTAAATGTCGACACGATCAGGGAATTATGGTCCAAGACCTACAATACGAATGGAAAACCGGATTGGTCCCATATCTACCCGTATTATCACCCGGACGTGGTCTTCCAGGATTCCATCCAGCGGATCGAAGGGATAGAGGAGTTCGTCGCCCTCTGCGAGCGCCTGACAAAGCGCTGTGAGATGCTGCAGATGGAGATCCACTCCATAGCCCAGAACGCCAATACCATTCTCATGGACTGGACCATGACCATGGTCTTCAAGAAGTCTCCCAGCACTCCGATCTACGGGAGCACCAAGCTCACGCTGCACGAGGACGGAAGGATCATCGAGCAGCGCGACTATTACGACCTGTGGGGGGACATCTTCAACGGGATTCCGTACTTCAAGAAACCCTATCGCAGGTTCATGCGCAAAGTGCTTCGGGTAGCGGGAGGAGCCAATGGCCAAGCGCAGACTGCCCGATGAACTCATGTTCATTGCGAACAGGCGGGCGATCCAGAAGACCACGACCGCTTCGATGTCGGGCAAGGTCTGTGTCGTTTCGGGGTCAACGTCGGGCGTGGGGCTGGAAGCCGTCAAGCGTCTTGCACGGGGAAGCGCTCACATCGTCATGGTCTGCCGGAACCCTGAGAAGGCCGAAAGCATCCGGCGGACAGATCCTGGCACAATACCGCTGTCCGGGTCGACGTCGTCACAGCAGATTTCAGCGATCTCGAGCAGGTCCGCACGGCCGCGGCCACTCTCCTCAGCAACTATCCCCGCATCGATGTGCTGATCAATTCGGCCGGGCTGCATCTGCAACAGCCGCACGACCACTCCGGCCGGATTTGAGACGGTCTTCTGCGTGAACCATCTCGCGCCGTTCCTGCTGACCTACCTGCTGCTCGACCGGCTGAAGCAGAGCGCTCCGGCTCGCATCATCCATGTGAATTCCGAGGGTCACCGGTTCGGCGGCCTGGACCTGAATGATCTGGACTGGAAACGCCGCCTCTACATCGGACTCCGGGGCTACGGCGCATCCAAGACAGCCCAGCTTCTGACCACCTGGGAATTCGCCGACCGCCTGAAGGGCTCCGGCGTCACCATCAACGCGATGCACCCGGGGGATGTGAGGACGAACATCGGCAACAACAACGGTCCACTGTACAGGTGGTTCCTGCACAATGTGACCTGGCACACGCTGAAGGACCCGGTCATTTCCGGTGAAGCGCTGTACTACCTGGCTGCCGCCCCCGAGCTGGCAGAGGTGAGCGGCCGCTTCTTCCACCTCACCATCGACGAAAAACCGGCGGCCCATGCCCTGGACCGGGAGAAGGGCAGCAAGGTCTGGGACGTGAGCATGCAGTTGACCGGCCTTACCCCAGGTCCTTGAGGATCCGGTCCGCGGCCAGCTTGCCGGTCAGGATCGAGATCGGCAAGCCGGAAGGGCTGTAGGTCCACTGCCCCGCCTGGTAGGTGTCCGGAATCGGCGTCAGCACTGAACTGGCCACTTTCGGGAGCGTGCTCACAGCCGGGATGAATTCATTGGTAAATGCCCATCCGGTGATCGCACCTTCGGAGTTTCCCGAGATCTTCTCAATGGTTAGCGGCGTGGAGGTGAAGCTGTCGATGACCGCCGCCTTCAGCCCCGGGTAGATGCTCGCATCCAGCACTTCGATCATGCGGTCCGCCATGAGTGTCCTGAACTCCTCATACCATCCCATCGCCTGGATGTGTCTTCGTCAGGGAATAGTCGAACAGCGAGCTGATGATGAGGCCTGTTTTGCCCTCGGGGGCAAGCGCATCGTCCCTGAGAACGGGACAGGATATCTCGTAGGTGGTGAGCTCCAGGTACCGTTCCAGCCAGGCGATAATACGAGCCTTGTCGCCGATGAATCCCGCGGGGTTATTCGGTTCATCATCGAACAGGTCCTCCAGACGGACATTGGAGAGACCGGCTGTGGACGGCGTGTAGAAAAAATGGGCGCTGGATATCTCTTCAAAGTAGGTCTTGTCCAGGTTCAACGTGAGGTAGAGCGTAAAAACGGAATCTCCGCCAACTTTTCCCGATACGGCTGTCTGCTTTGCCCGGATATCCCCGACTGCCCTGCTGTCTGTCAAAGATCCCAGGTCGACTATCCGGTAGAGGGTCTTTGGATCCGCTGCCCAGACCAGTTTCCTGTATCGATAGACATTGCCCACGAGAATCGATCGCCTGGTGCTTGCCGGGATCGACGCTCGTGATCTCTGTTTCCGTTCGCACTTCGCCGCCATGCTCCAGCACAAACCGCTCCATCGCCCGGGCGAGAGCGCCGGTTCCTCCCCTGGGGTACGGTAGTCCAGGTAGAGGCTGAAATAGCTCAGAGCGAAGTACGCCGGGGTCTTCTGGAAGAAGTGCTGGGCAATGATGTCGATCAATGCCTGGTTGGTGGAAAACCTTGACAGGTACTCCTCCACCGGCTCGTGCAGTTTCCCGATCTTCGGCATGGTCAGCGTGTATTTCAACAGCCACGGCAGAATCGTCCTGAACACATATTGCGGGTTGCTTTTCAGATCGAGAAACAGCGGATTGTCGATGCCATAGAGAATATCCATGTATCCCATGACTTTCCCGATTTCCCGAACGATGCCGGCGCATATCCTCCCTGTTCTCGGGAAAGTGCTTTTCCAGGAGCTCCTGGTAGGCGCGCAGGCTGTCTTGCGAGGAAATCCTGACCACATCTTTGCCAATGCCGATGGAGACAGGGTTTGGGAGGAAATCGACCTCTATGCCCAGCTGCCTGAGCATCGGGAACACTATCCCTGAATCTTCTATGGCCCTGATCCCACCGTCGAAAACAAACCCTTTGTATTCAAACGAATTGACCAGTCCCCCGGTCTTCTTTTCCTTTTCGCACAGCAGCACCTTCAAGCCCGCCTTGGAAAGGTAGGCCGCGGCCGTGAGGCCGGCCATTCCTCCTCCTACAATCAGGACATCGGATGCAAGTGATGATTCCATTGTTCCCTTCCTCAACAGACGATGCTCAATCAAGTATACCGGACTCACCGCAAGCGACCAAGTAGTGCAGCCTGACGCCGTTCACGACGAAGCGGCTGTCCGGATGCGCCACCTGCTCGGGCTGCACTGTGCCTTGCCGCGACAAGGTAGGAATCAGGGCCCGGCCCAGAATCAGTCGCGCGCGCCCACGTGGATGGCGAATGCATCCATCGCGGGCAGCGATGCGACGATCCCCCCGTTAGCCACGGTGATCAGGCTCTCGGGCGGCGCGTCGAGGCCGGTGACGGGGTCGACGCATTTGCCGGACGTCGCACCGAAGTCGTAGTGGACGACATTGCAATAAACCCCATCGGGCATGCCGGTCGTGTAGATGACGTTGGCCGCATCCCGGCTCGTGCCGTTGATGGCCACGAACCCTTTGCTCCCCAGCCCGAACGCGATGTGATCGGATGGGATGCCGCCGATGTTCTGCCAGTCCCGGACCGCCTCGCCCGCGGTCGCCTTGCGGAACGCGACCATGTTAGCAGTCGACGTCCGCCGGTGCTCGCACGCCCATTTGCCGTTTTCGTAGGCCGCCGAGCAGTTGGCCGGTGTGTCGCCCGCGACCTGGTCCGGGCCATAGACCGGGCGGGTCTCAGCCCCTAACCCCACGCCCCAGGTTTTGCCGCCATCGTTACTGGAGGGCGGCCCTATGCTGTCGCCGGTGTTGTCCGTGGAGCTGGTCTGCCAGTAGAAGCTGGACATCACGGACGGATAGCCGTAGGGATAGGCCAGGGCGAAGATGTTGGCCAGCACGTGTTCCTGCCCGTCGCGGTGATCCACCACACAGCCTGAGCCCACGCCGTGCCCGCGCTGGTTGTCGTGGTTGTCGGTGAACACCTGGGCAAACCGCGAGGGCAGCATGTCGCCTTGCGAAAACCGGTTTTGCAGGTCGCTCAGGCGGCCGCTGCACGCGTCGTCGAACGCAGCGCCCAGCGCGAACGCTGTAGGAGAACTCGGTGACGTCGCCGTCGGCCGCGTATTCCCAATCGCGCACCGGCTCCGCGCTGCTCTGGTCGATGGTTTCCTGAAGACGTAGAACTTGCCCTGCAGGCCGCCGAGGATTGCGGCGATGTCCTGGGCCGCCATGTGCTTGCCGCCGTCGATCCGGAAGCCCGTGACGCCCGCATCGAGCAGCGCCTGCAGATAGCCCCGGAGCTTGGCCTGCACCTCGGGCTTCCCGGTGTTCAGGTCCGGCAGGCCCGAAAGCGCACAGGTCTGCACCTGAGTCCGATCCCCGTAGTTGCTGATGGTGCAATCGGGGTGGAAGTCGCCGGCCTGGTACTGTACCCCATAGAAACGCGTGGCGGGCATCCGTATCGTATTCCGTGCCCGCAGTGCCCGCGGGGGCGTCCCCACCTCGATCGCAGCCATGTGGTTGATTACGGCGTCCACGTAGATGCCCACCCCGACGCTCTTGCACGCAAGCACCATGCTCTCGAACTCGGCCCACGTGCCGCTGCGGCAGGTGAACCTGGCCACGTCGTGCGAGACGGGCTGGTAGCGCACCCACCAGGGGTAATCGTTGGCCTCGCCGCCGCCCATGTTCGCGGTCGGGACGATGTGCTCCTGGGGCGGTGAGACCTGCACCGCGGCGTAGCCCTTCTCCGCGAGGTACGGGCACTCCTTCTCGATGTCGGCCCAGCGCCACTCAAAGAGATGCACGAAGACGCCACCTTCCGGCGCGGGCGATGCGTCGGCTGCGGGCAAGACGGTGAGCAGGCCGTCACCCTGCGCCGTTCGTCCTGCCGCCACATCTGAGCCTCGCCCGCCTTCCGGCAGGACGCGGTGAAGCCATAGGTGCCCGGCGCCAGCGTGTTGAGCATCGCCTGCGAGAGCGTGGCTTTGTACTCGTCGTTGTTTCCTTTTTGGACGTTCCAGGTCATGGGCAGCTCGTTCCACGCCGAGCCGTACACGCCCCAGTGCAGCGAGCACGCGATGGCCGCAGTCTCGCCTGCGGTTGCGCCTTCGCCCGCGGCCTCGGTCACCCCGGGCTCGTACACCTGGACGTACACGTCGAGGCCGCTGTCAGCCGCACCCTGGGTGATCTCGTTGGCGACGCCGCCCCGCGGAAACATGTCACCCACCCAGTCCAACGTGCTGGGCGGAAGGGGCTGGGCCAGCGACTGGGACGAGACGAAGACCGCGGTCGTGCGCGCGGGGATGGTGAACGCACCCGCGGCCTCGTCGAAGCCCGCGGTCTGGACCACCGGGTCAGCGTCGAGCGAGTCGGCCTGCAGCGGGTGCAGGGTGAACCCGGCCGCGCCGCTGATGGTGACGGTCTGGCTGATCTTGTTGGCGTTGAAGAAGACCAGGATCGTCTCCACCCGCGCGTCGAGGTCGGGCTCCGGCGCATCCGACAACGCCATCACGATCAGCCCGTCCTGGCCGGTGTTGTAGAACCAGGTGCGTGCGTTGATACTGGCTTCGCTGGTCATCCGGAAGAGCGGCGAGCTCTTGCGGATGCGCAGGATCTCACGCAGATGCGCGGCCGCCGCGTTCATGTCGGCTGCCGTTGGGTTGAGGTCTCCATCGGCCAGCAGCGGGGCCATGATCTGCCAGCGGCCCTGGTTATCCCAGGCCGGCGGCAGGCCCACGCCGAAGTTGTTGCTGCTGCTGTCCCAGTAGACCCGGTTGAACCAGTCGCCCGAGTCGTAGCTATTGCGGTCCAGCGACTTGGAACGCAGGATGTCGCTGCCCATCTGGAAGAACGGAATGCCCTGGGCCAGGCCGATGAGGCTGATCCCCATGTTCTGGCTAGCCACCCGGTCGGCCATCGCCGTGGTCGGGATGCCGCGATCCAGGATGCCCGATCCAGCCGGGGTTGCCGCTCCCGTCGCCGTTGGGCAGCTTGAAAATGTTCTGGTCGAACAACGTCTCGTTGTCGTGCTTCTCGACGTAGTTGACCGCTTCCTGCGGGTCGTCGGTGAAGGGCGTCCCCTGGCCGTTCCAGTCCGCACCGCTGCCGCGCAGCGCGGAGCGCAGGCTATCGGTGGCAGCCCACAGGTCGCCCTGGCCGCGCTGGTCGTAAGCGATAGCCATTCCAATCGTACGACAGGCCGTTGATGAAGCCCTGGCGGCGGATGCCGATCGGGTCCTGGCTGTAGCCGCCGTGCGCGGCATCACGGATGATGTCGTTGAACGCGCCGATGCCGGAGCCGGTCATGTTCCACTTGCCGGCGTAGCACCAGCCCCCGGTGCAATCCGTGAAGCCCTTGGCCAGCGCGGAGCCAAAGTCCCACCCCTCGCCGTACAGGTAAATCTTGCTCCCGTCCACGCCGTTCGCGGCCACGGTCAGTGCCTGGAGCGCGGCCTTGATGTTCTCCATGTTCCGCCGCGTGTGGAAGTTCATCAGGTCGAAGCGGAAGCCGTCCACCTTGTAGTCGACCGCCCACCGGGTGAGGGTGTCGATCATCAGCTTCTCGACCATCTCGTACTCGGAAGCGGTGTCCGAGCAGCAGGAATCGGTGTAGGCCGCGCCGTCGGTGGTGTAGCGGTAGTAGTAGCCGGGCACGACCTTGTCGAGCACCGAATGGTCGTCCTGCCCGCTGGCCGCGGTGTGGTTGTAGACCACGTCCATCACCACACGCAGGCCGTTGCGGTTGAGTGCGGACACCATGTCGCGGAACTCCACGATGCGCGCCACGCCGTTAGCATCCGTGCTGTACGAGCCTTCGGCCGCGCCATAATGCTCGGGGTCATAGCCCCAGTTAAAGCCATCGAGCCCGCGCGTTGCGGCCACGGTGGCCTGCTGGACCTGCGAGTTGCGAGCCGCGGCCTGGACGACCGGCTCAGTCCGCTGCGCCGGGGTCTCGATCACCGAGGCGATGTCGAAGGCCGGCAGCAGGTGGATGTGGGTCAGCCCTGCCTCCTGCAATTGCAGCAAGTGGCTCATGCCGTCCGAGAGCGCGGTGTTGGGGTCCGGTCCGTCGCCGTCGTAGGTGAACGCACGGTACGTGCCGCGATCCGCCTCGGCCACGGTGGCGTCATTGATGCTGAAATCGCGGATGTGCGTCTCGTAGATGACGATGTCTTCCGCCGCGGCGAGGTCCGGCTTGGGCAGGGTGTCCCAGCCCGCGGGCTTGAGA
Source organism: uncultured Chloroflexia bacterium (assembly GCA_963774265.1). GTDB lineage: Bacteria > Chloroflexota > Anaerolineae > CG2-30-64-16 > CG2-30-64-16 > JALOOB01. Next base: position 145,567 of record CAVZDU010000006.1, read on the forward strand.
TCGGGGGCCGCCAGGTCCACGAACTGGCTGCGCGGGTCCGCGGCGGCCGTCGTGTCCGCGGACAGGTTGACCGCGTAGGGGTCGGTGACCAGGTTGTGGACCACCGCGTCCTCTGACGGGACGTACACCTGGACGTCAAACAGGTAGAACTGGCGATCCCATGAGGCGTCACCGGTCACGAGCCACGACGCCGGACCCCGGGTCCAGGGTCATGGGGTGGCTGCCCACCTCCGCACCCGTCGGGGTGGCGTAGCGCTTCAGCGTCACCGACACGGCCGTGGGCGCCCACACCTTGATCGTAGGCGTGGCGCCGCCGGCAGCGCCATTGTAAGTCACGCCCAACGTCTGCGCCCCGGCGCTGGCCGCGTAGAGTGCGTCCAGCACGCTCTGGATCTGGACGGCTGTCGCGTCGAGGCCGCGTCGTGCCGTCATAGCTGACGACGACGACCTGGCCCTTGAGCAGGTGCTTCGCGTCATCCGCAGACAGTCCGGTGACCAGGCGGAGTCAGGCCGGTTGCGTTGGGATTCTTGGGATAGCCGCTGACCGTGCCTTCGGCTGTGAGGGGCACGTAGCAGGGGACGGTGGCCGCGGCCAAGCAAGCCGTGCCCTCGGCCGCGCTCATCACGCCGCCGTCGGGGTCAAAAAGCAGCTTATAGCTCGATCCGGTGACGCCGTGCCAGGCGATCGTCCCCGCGTCCAGCCAGATCGCCTTCGCCGCGACCACGTTAATCGGGCCTGGGACCGCTTCGGTAGTCGCGGGGCCATTGTCGACATTCAGAGAGGTTGGGGCCGGCGGAAGATCCGGTGCAGGCCGCGGCCGGGTGTTACGGAAGAAGATTGCCGCCGCAAGAATCAGAACCAGCAAGACCACCAGCGCCACGAGGCGCGTTCGGGGGGTCATGTTCATCGTGCGAACTCCTAACTCGGATGATGGGAGTCATCGTTGTCCCTCGTTCGCCCGCAGCGCTGTCAGGCGGAAGATAAGATTATAAGCCATCCCGGCTCGAAACCCCAGAACGGCATGACTTGACAGCCGCGCATAGGCCAAGTATCATCTTTTTAGAAACTGGTTATCCATAGATTATAAATCGCAGTTAGGTGCTTAGCAATGCCTGATCCCGAGTCTCGATTTCAGCAGTTGGTGGCCAAGCTAAAGGCGAGCGATTATCGCCTTACACCTCAGCGCGTGGCGCTGCTGCGGCTCATCGCCTCCAGCGAGGGACACCCCAGCGCCTCCCACTTGTACGAGCAGATCAAGGCGCAATTCCCGACGACCAGCCCAGCGACCGTTTACAAGACGCTCAATCTCCTGAAGGAATTGGGCGAGGTGTTGGAGCTTGGCTTCAGCAACGATGACAATCGCTACGATGGCAGCCGGCCCTATCCGCATCCGCATCTTATCTGCATCCGCTGCCGGAAGATCAGCGACCCCAGGTGAGCCTCGTGGACGATTTGACGCAAGAAGTCGCGGAACTGATCGGGCTACCAGGTGCTCAGCCACCGGCTCGATTTCTACGGGCTGTGTCCTGATTGCCGGCAGAGTCGGTAGAGGAGGGGCGGGGTCTCTTTTTTGCCTTGAATGAATAATGAGTATCTGTATACACCACGAAAGGAGTAAACATTATGAATGAAGATAGCAAGATCCCGGTAACGGGCAGGGCTCACAAACGCACGGCCGGCAGAGGCACGTCGAACCGAGACTGGTGGCCGAACCAGTTGAACCTCAGGATCCTCCACCAGAACTCTTCCTTGTCCAATCCCATGGGCGAGGCGTTCAACTACGCTGAGGAATTCAAGAAACTCGACCTCGAGGCCGTGAAGAAGGACCTCTACGCGCTGATGACGGACTCACAGGACTGGTGGCCGGCCGACTACGGTCACTACGGCGGGCTCTTCATCCGGATGGCGTGGCACAGCGCGGGCACCTACCGCACCGGCGACGGCCGCGGGGGCGCGGGGTCCGGCACCCAACGCTTTGCGCCCCTCAACAGTTGGCCGGACAATGTCGAATCTCGACAAGGCGCGCCGGTTGCTCTGGCCGATCAAGCAGAAGTACGGCAAGAAGATCTCCTGGGCCGACCTGATGATCCTCGCCGGCAACTGCGCTCTGGAGTCGATGGGCTTCAAGACCTTCGGCTTCGGCGGCGGGCGCGAAGACGTCTGGGAGCCGGAAGAAGACATCTACTGGGGGACCGAGAGCGAGTGGCTTGGCGACAAGCGCTACTCCGGTGACCGGGAACTCGAGAATCCCCTCGCCGCCGTGCAGATGGGCCTGATCTACGTGAACCCGGAAGGGCCGAACGGCAGCCGAGTGCGGTCGCTTCGGGCCGCGACATCCGCGAGACCTTCGCGCGCATGGCGATGAACGACGAAGAGACCGTCGCACTCGTCGCGGGCGGGCACACTTTCGGCAAAACCCACGGCGCCGGCCCTGCGTCCCATGTCGGGCCTGAGCCGGAAGCCGCCGGCATCGAAGCGCAGGGCCTCGGCTGGATCAGCAGCTTCGGCAGCGGCAAGGGGGATGACACGATCACCAGCGGCATCGAAGGCGCCTGGACGCCGAAACCGACCCAGTGGGACATGGGCTATTTCGACATGCTGTTCGGCTACGATTGGGATCTGGTGAAGAGCCCCGCCGGCGCCTGGCAGTGGGTCCCGGTCAATCCGGCTGACAAGGATCTCGCGCCGGCCGCGCACGATCCGTCGAAGCGGGTGACGACCATCATGACCACGGCGGACATGGCGATGCGGATGGACCCGATCTACGGCCGATCGCGAGGCGGTTCCACGAGAACCCGGAAGAGTTCGCGGATGCCTTCGCCCGCGCGTGGTTCAAGCTGACGCACCGCGACATGGGTCCCCGCTCGCGCTATCTCGGCCCGGAGGTCCCGGCGGAAGAGCTGATCTGGCAGGATCCCGTCCCCGCAGTCGATCACGACCTGATCGACGCGGCCGACATCGCGGCGCTCAAGGCCAAGATCCTTGCCTCGGGGCTGTCGATCCCGGAACTCGTCTCGACCGCCTGGGCGTCGGCCTCGACCTTCCGCGGCTCCGACAAGCGCGGCGGGGCGAACGGGGCGCGCATCCGTCTCGCGCCGCAGAAGGATTGGGAAGTCAACCAGCCTGACCAACTGAAGACGGTGCTGCAGACCCTCGAGGGCATCCAGAAGGCATTCAACAGCGCGCAGTCAGGCGGGAAGAAGGTTTCGCTCGCCGACCTGATCGTCCTGGGTGGATGCGCAGGCGTCGAGCAAGCTGCGAAGAATGCCGGTCACGATGTGACCGTTCCCTTCACGCCGGGACGCACGGATGCGTCGCAGGAGCAAACCGACGTGGTGTCATTCGCCGTACTCGAACCGGCTGCAGACGGGTTCCGCAACTATCTAAAAGCGAAATATGCAGTAGCGGCAGAGGAACTGCTGGTTGATCGTGCGCAACTGCTGACGCTGACCGCGCCTGAGATGACGGTTCTCGTTGGCGGTATGCGAGTCTTGAATGCCAACTTCGGACAGTCCCAGCACGGCGTCTTCACCAAGCGGCCAGGGACGCTCACCAATGACTTCTTCGTGAATCTGCTCGACATGAGCACGACGTGGAAGGCAACCGCGGAAGACGATGATGTGTTCGAGGGTCGCGATCGCGCAACGGGCGCACTCAAGTGGACCGGCACCCGTGTCGACCTGATCTTCGGTTCGAACTCCCAACTCCGGGCCCTGGCGGAAGTCTACGGATGTGAGGACTCCCAGGAGAAGTTCGTGCACGACTTTGTAGCGGCGTGGAACAAAGTCATGAACCTTGACCGGTTCGACCTCGCCCGATCGTAGCATAAACGTCTTCGAGGGCTTCTGACAGGGCCGCGGAAAGGGGTCAGCCAACAACCTCTTCCGGCGGCCTTGTCGCGGCCGGCCCCGTGTGCGATGTGGATTCTGTTCTCCCGCAGAGCCTTCGTTTCGACCGCAAGCTCCCCATGAGCGCTCGGTGACCTGTGTGGCTAGCGTGCCGGCATCACCGGCGTGCCGCTTGTCGCGCCAGATCGCGATGCGTGCCGTCGCAGAGGGGTTTGCTGTCCGAGTGCCCGCAGTTGCAGAGCGTGACGCGGTTGCGGGTTTCGAACGGCTGCCCGTCCGAACGCTCGATCGGGATGCCGCCGGTCACCCAGAGTGGTCCGGCGATGGGACCCTCGGAGGTGATCTCAGTGGTCACGGCCACCTGCTGAGGCAAATCCGGCTCGATGTCCGGCCCATTCTCCTCGATGCGATAAGTCAGCGCACCGGAGGGGCAGCGCTCGACCATGGCCATGACCAGCGAGCGCACCTTGGTGTCACCGGTGGCCGTCACAAACTGGGCTATACCGGCCTCGCGCATGCCGCAGAAGCCCGACTCCATGCAGAGCGTGGGATCTTTCCTGACGACGATGCGTGTGCCGCGCGGGAACATCATCGCGCGTTCTTCGGTGACCCCTGTGTCGGCCGTTTCCGTGCCGTCGAAGCCTTCCACCCGATGGGTGCCATCACAGAAGGGCTTATCGCTCGACTGGCCGCACCGGCAGAGGTGATATTCGCCCTCGCTGACGGCGAGCACGCCGTCCTTTTGCCAGGTCAACGGCTCACCATACTCGGAAACCACCTGTGTCTTGCTAACCAGGGGCACGTCACCTTCAACGATATACGGCCCGTTCTTTCTGACGACGATCCGCTTGCCCTTGACCGGGCCGCTTGTTTCATTGGTTGCCACGGTATCTGCTCCTCGATCCAAAATCATACGGCCTTCAGTATAACTCAGACCGCGCTTCGGTTGCGAATTGGGCGGATAGGGAACGGGCCTCAGTCGTTCTGGGAAATGATGTCGACGATCTGCCCGCCCCGCACATAAGCCCGCGCCACCCGGGGCAGTAGCGACGTCGTCACCTCGTAGTTGATCGTGCCGGCCAGTTGCGCCACTTCTTCCGCGCGTATCTGTTCTTTGCCTTGCCTGCCCACCAGCACGACCTCGTCATCCTGCCCGACGCCAGGGAGTTGGGTCACGTCCACGACGAACTGGTCCATGCACACGCGGCCCCGGACCGGTGCGCGTTGGCCGCGGATCAGCACACTTGCCCGGTTGGAGAGGATGCGATGATACCCATCGCCATAGCCCACGGGAACCAGGGCGACGGTGGTCGGGGCGGAGGTCACATAGGTGTGGCCATAGCTGATGCCGCTGCCCGCCGGCAGCTCCCGAACGCGGCTCACCCGGCTCTTGAGTGTCAGCGCGGGCCGGATCTCGAAGGGGGGCAGCCACTCGGAGGAGGGATCGAGCCCATACATGGCTATGCCGACCCGCACGGCCTGAAGGTGCGACCCGGGCAGGTGCATGGTGGCGGCGCTGTTGGCCGCGTGGGCCAGGGGGGTGATGCCGGCGACCCGCAGGGCCGCCAGGACATCGTCGAACACGCCGAGCTGCCGGCGCAACTGGACCTGGTCTGCCGCATCGGCCGTGGCGAAGTGCGTAAAGACACCCTCCAGGCGGATGCCGTCGAGGCCTTGGAGCCAGGCCGCGAACTCCGGCGCCTCGCCCGGCATGAGGCCATAACGGCCCATCCCGGTGTCGACCTTCAGATGCACCGGCACGATCACGCCTGCGGCCTGGGCGCGGGCCGCGAACGCCAGGGCAAATTCGGGGGTGATCAGGCTGGGGGTCAATCGCCAGCGGACCGCGCTCTCCGCTGCCGCGGCAGGGGTGTAGCCCATGATGAGGACGGGCGCCTCGATGCCGGCCTGGCGGAGTTCGATGCCCTCACTGAGCCGGTGGACGGCCAGCCGCGTGGCCCCCGCCTCGAGCGCGGCCCGCGCCACGGGCGCCGCGCCGTGGCCATAGGCGTTCGCCTTCACGACCGCGAAAACCTCGACGCGCTCACCAACATGCCGCCGGAACGCGCGCACGTTGTGGGCAATCGCGTCGAGGTCGATTTCGGCCCAGGTGACCAGTTCATCTGTGCGCAGGCACGTTTCGTTCTGCCGGCGATCACCCACCCAGATACGCTTCCTTCACTTTCGGGTTCCCGAGCAGCTCCGGGCCGGTGCCGGCCAGGATGATCGTGCCCGTCTCGAGGACGTAGCCGCGATGCGCGGCCCGCAACGCCATGTAGGCGTTTTGTTCCACCAACAAGATCGTCCGGCCGGCCTGGTTGAGGTCCGTCACCACCCGAAAGATTTCACGTACCAACACAGGCGCCAACCCCATCGAGGGCTCATCAAGCAGCAGCGTCTGCCCGCGGCTCATCAGCGCGCGGCCCACCGCCAGCATCTGCTGCTCACCGCCCGACAGGGTGCCGCCGAGCTGTTTTTTGCGCTCGTCCAGCCGGGGGAAGATCCCGAAGACCCGCTCGTAGTCTTTTTTGATCTCGGCCTTGTCCCGGCGCTTCCAGGTGGCCAGTTTCAGGTTCTCCCACACCGTCAGGTTGCCGAAGATGCCGCGGCCTTCCGGGACCTGGGCCAGACCCGCCTCTACGATCCTATCGGCCGGGACGCGACGTAGATCCTGGCCGCGGTAGGTGATCTGCCCGGTATAGGATGTCACGCCGGAGATCGCGCGCAGCGTCGAGGACTTGCCCGCACCGTTCGCGCCGATCAGGGTGACAATTTCGCCCTCGCGGACATCGAAAGTGATGCCCTTGACGGCCGCGATGTTGCCGTAAGAGACCTTGAGATCGTGGACCGCCAGCACAACACCGCGACCTGCATGCAGGTCGTCGCGAATTGCGATTCGTTCGCTCATTCCATCGCCTCCTCGCCCAGGTACGCTTCCAGCACCTTCGGGTTGTTCTGGATTTCGTGAGGCAGCCCCTCAGCGATGGTCGCACCGAAGTCCAGCACCTTGATCCGCTCGCAGATGCCCATCACGAGGCGCATCTGATGCTCGATCAGGATAATCGTCAGATCAAACTCGCGGCGCACCCACTGAATGAAATCCATGAGCTGGTTGATTTCCTTGGGGTTCATGCCTGCGGCCGGTTCATCCAACAACAGCAGCTTGGGGCGGGTGGCCAGGGCGCGGGCGATCTCCAGACGGCGCTGCGAGCCGTAGGGGAGGTTCTTGGCCTGATCATCGGCAAGGCCGTCGAGCTTAAAGGCTGCCAGCAGCGCCATGGCGTTTTCGGTGATCCGCCGTTCCTCGGACCCGTAACGGCCGGCGTGGAACAATGCTTCGACCGGGCTGTAGCCGACCAATGAGTAATGGGCCGTGCGGACGTTGTCCAGCACGGTCATGTCCTTGAACAGGCGGATCGTCTGGAAGGTGCGGGCGATACCCAGCCGGGTGATCTGGTTGGGTGTCCTGCCGATCAGCTCCTTGCCGCGCCCGGCGCCGGCGCCGTTGAAGACGATGCTGCCCTTGGATGCGCGATAGACACCCGTGATCAGGTTGAAGATGGTGGTCTTGCCCGCACCGTTGGGACCGATGATGCCCACCAACTCCCCGGGTACCAGGTCGAGATCGAACCCCGAGACTGCGCACAGCCCGCCGAAGTAGTGGGTGACGCCCTTAGCCTGCAGCAAGAGGTTGTCGCCGTTAGCGGACATTGGCCACCTCCTGCTCTGCGGCGCCGGCCCCTGCATGCACCCGGCGCCAGAGCCGGCTGGCGATCAGGTCGTAGCCGGGCACGAACCAGCGAATCTCGCGCAGCCCCATGATCCCGCGCGGCCGGTAGATCATCAGGAGCACCAGGACCAACGGCATGAGAACCATGCGCCAGACGCCGAGCGGCCGCAGCACCTCCAGCAGCACCGTGTAGATCGTCGCGCCGATGATCGAGCCGGCGATGGAGCCGATGCCGCCCAGGTAGACCATAATCAGAATATCGGTGGATTTGATGATATCGAACACGCGCGGGTTGATGAATTGGAGGACGTGCGCGAAGAGCCCGCCTGCAACGCCCGTAAAGAAGGCGGAGATGGTGAACGCCAGCAGCTTGACTCGCTTCGTGTCCACCCCCATCAGGTCGCTAGCGATTTCGTCCTCGCGGATCGAGATCACCCCCCGGCCATAGTTGGAGTAGATGAAGTTGCGGATCACCCAGAGCGTGATCACCACGCAAACGAACGTCCACGGCAGGGTGGTGAGCTTTGACATACCCAGGAAGCCGCGCGGCCCGCCGATCGCCTCGATGTTCTCGATGACAGATTTGACGATCATCAGGAACGCCAGCGTCACGATGGCCAGGTAATCGCCGCGCGTCTTGAACGAAGGCAGCGCGACGATCAATCCGGCCAGCGCGGCCGCCAGCCCGCCCGCGATCAGAGCTACCGGAAACAAGAAGGCTTGGGCGCTCGCAGGAAAAACGCGCACGGTCAGGATTGAAGCGACGTAAGCCCCGACGGCCATGAACCCGGCGTGGCCCACGGAGAACTCGCCCATGTAGCCGTTGACCAGGTTCAGGCTGGTGGTCAGGATGATGTTGATCCCCACGTACATGAGGATCAGTTGCACGTATTGATCGAGCAAGCCCAGTGTGGGGATGGCGAAGGACAGGATCAGACCGGCGGCCAGCAGGATCGGCAGCAGCCGGCGGTTTGCCGCCAGCGCCTCCCAGCGTGCGCCCCAGGGCTTTTTCGTTGAAGGTAGCGTTGTCATCGTTACACCTTCTGCGGCCGCGGTTTGCCCAGGATCCCGTACGGCCGGAAGATGAGCAAGATCAGCAGGAGCGCGAACGCCACGAAATCGCGGTAGGTGGACCGGACCATATCGCTGCCACGAATATCTCCACCGCGCCCAGGATGAACCCGCCGATCATCGCCCCGCGAATGTTGCCGATGCCGCCCACCACCGCTGCGATGAACGCCTTCCAGCCGATGATGATGCCCATGTAGGGATCAATCACCGGGAACGCCAGGCTGTACATAGTGCCGGCCGCCGCGCCCAGGCTGGTGCCGATGGCGAAGGTGATCGAGATGACCGTGTTCAGCGGCACGCCCATCAACGGCACGATGGTCTTGTCCCACGAGATCGCGCGCATCGCCATCCCTACCATCGTCCGACTCACGATGAAGTCCAGCAGCAGCATCAATCCGATAGAGAGCAAGATGATCAGGACCTGCAGGAATGAGATGGAGACGCCCCCTACGTTCCAGACGATGTTCGGGATCAGCTGCGGGATGTGCTCAGGGTAGGGATCGAGCGCCAGGGTGAAGTTCTCGAGGAAGATGCCGACCCCCAGCGCCGTGATGATGGCCGACACGCGCGGGGCCTGCCGCAGCGGCTTGTAGGCCAGCCGCTCGATCATGACCCCCAGCAGCGCCACGGCAAACATGGAGACCAGCAGGGTCGGCACGAAAGAGAGCTTGAGTATCGCCGCAGCCACAAAGCAAACGAACGCGCCCACCATGAACAGATCGCCGTGGGCGAAGTTGATCATGGTCAGGATGCCATAGACCATGGTGTAGCCCAGCGCGATCAGCGCGTAGATGCTGCCCAATTGGAGGGCATTGAGAGACTGTTGCAGGAAATAGGTCATCGTGGGGCCTCAGGGGTGACGAGGTAACGAGGCGACACGGAGTGACACAGAGACGGGGAAACCGAGAGACACGGAGACAGGGCGATGGCATGCGCTGCACACATCACCGTGTCACCGTGTCTCCACTTCACCGTGTCACCCTGTCACCGCGTCAGCGTGTTACGGGTTGGCGTTCGCGAACCAGACGAACTTGTCGCCCTTGATCTGCAGGATTACGGCGCTCTTGATGGGGTCGCCGGAACCTTCCTGGAACTTCATGTTGCCGGTCACACCCTCGTAGCTCGGCACCTTGGCCAGCGCGTCGCGCACAGCCTGGCGGTCGACCTTGCCGGCGCTCTTGAGCGCGGTCCACAGCAGACCAAAAGCGTCGTAGGTCAGCGCGGCCACGTCGTCCGGAGTGGTGCCATACTTGGCCTTGTAGCCGTCAATGAACTTCTTGGCGATCGGTGTGGCGATGTCGGCTGCGTAGTGCGTGCTGAAGTAGTAGCCCTCGCAGTCGGTGCCGCACAACTTGATCAGTTCCGCGCTGCCCCACGAGTCGCTGCCCACGAACGGCGCGGTGATGCCCAGGCGCTTGGCCTGCTGGATCTGCAGTGGCACTTCGCTGTAGTAGTTGGGCAGGAAGACCACGTCCGGCGCAGCGTCCTTGATCTTGGTGAGCTGGGCCGAGAAGTCCTTGTCGTTAGTGGTGTAGGTCTCGAAGGCTACCACCGTGCCGCCGTTCGCCTCGAAGCTCGCCTTGAAGACGTCGGCGATGCCCTTGTTGTATTCCGACGCCACGTCATACAGCACCGCGGCTTTTTTGGCCTTCAGGTCGTTCAGCGCGAATTTGGCGACCACCTGGCCCTGGAATGGGTCGATGAAGCAGGCGCGGAACACGTACTTCTTTGACGCATTGGTCTTCGCGTCCAGAGTCAGCTTGGCGTTGGTGGACCACGGGCTGATCAGGACGACCTTCGAGCTTTCGGCAATTTCGGATGCGGGGATGGCGTAGCGACTGGCGTTGGGGCCGATGATCGCCACCACATTCTGCTGGGTGATGAGCTTCTGCGCGGCGGCAGCCGATTGGTCGGCCTTGCCAGCATTGTCCTCGATGAAGAACTCGATCTGATACTTCTTGCCGCCGACTTCGAGCCCCCCGGCGTCGTTGATCTCCTTCACCGCTATTTCAGCGGCGTTCTTGAACGAAGCACCCACGGCCGGGATGTCGCCTGTCAGCTCACCGATGCCGCCAACCTTGATGGTCTGTGGCGTACTTGCGGCCGGAGCGCACCCCGTCAGGACCAGGCTGATGATCGTCAGCACGACCACTGCAAAAGACACTCTTCTCATGGATTCCTCCCTTTGACTTTGCTGAGAGTTGGAATGGAACGGTCAACTAGAGAAAATCGGCGGTGCGAGGAACGGGTCACCCCTTCATGAAACGAAGTAGCTTCACCTCCCCACGCAATTGACAGATGCCCAGCCAGGGAGCCGCGGCGAACGAACCACTGTAGAACTCAAGTCTAGTTGATTGCCGGCGGTATGTCAAACCGCGATTCCCTGGCGGACCCGGCTAACCATGCACAAGCCTCCGGTTTCTGGTGAAGTGTCGTAGCTATAACCACCGGTCCGAGCTCAGGCCCTGCGCCCAGGGCCGTCGCGGTTGCGGGACCCTCCTCTTGTATGGTACAGTACCCTCGCTGTTCCGCATGCCACACTCAACGCGGTTTATGTCAAGGAGGACATGAGTGGCTCTTCCACAGCTCTTCGAGTTCTACGTGCGGCCGCGCATCCTCTACGGCCCTCGCAGCGTGCGTGAAGTTGGCTTCGAGGCGAAGAAACTCGGCTGCACGTGCGCGGTGATTGTCACCGACAGGGTGTTGCATCAGGCGGGGTTAGCGCAGAAGGTCGTCGACGGCCTCGCGGGGTCCGGCGTGACGCTGGGCGGCATCTTCGATGATGTGCCGCCCAACTCCGAAGTGGGTGTCGTACAAAGGGGCGCAGACTTCGCACGCGATGCCGGCTGCGATCTCCTGATCGCTCTGGGCGGCGGCAGTGTGATGGACACCGCGAAGGGAATGAACGTGCTGCTGTCCGAGGGAGGCAGCCTGCTCGACTACGAAGGCGCCGGCCTCCTCACCCGTCCCCTCCGTCCCCTCATCGCCATTCCCACCACCGCGGGCACAGGCAGCGAGGTCACCATCGCCGCGGTGATCCGGGACGAAGCCCAGGGGCTCAAGCTGGAGTTCAACAGCCCCTTCATGATGCCGGACGTCGCGATCCTGGACCCGGAGCTGACCCTCTCCCTGCCCCCCGGCCTCACCGCGGCCACGGGGATGGATGCGCTGACGCACGCCATCGAGTCCTACGTTTCCACCGGGACACAGCCGTTGAGCGACGCAATGGCCATCGGCGCCATTAAGATGATCTCGGCAAACCTGCGCCAGGCCGTGCACCACGGCGAGGACCTGGAGGCACGCGGCAACATGCTGCTGGCCGCCAACATGGCAGGGATCGCGTTCAGCAACTCTCTGTGTGGCATCGTGCACGCCATGGCGCACCCGTGTGGCGGCCGTTACGGTGTGCCGCACGGGGTCGCCAACAGCATCCTCCTGCCCTACGGCATGGAGTACAATCAGCCGGCCTGCGCCTCGCGGCTGGCTGACGTGGCCGCCGCGCTGGGCGTCGACACGCGCGGGATGGACGACGATGCCGCGGCGGCCGCCGGCATTGAGGCCGTGCGCCAGTTGGCGCGCGACTGCAGTCTGCCCACCCGCTTGTCGGAGGTCGGCGTGCCCCACGATGGCCTGGCACAGCTGGCCGAGGACTCGCAAGGCGACGCCATGATGATGACCAATCCGGTGTATGCAGGCGAGGAGGATGTCCTCGCGCTGTACGAGGCCGCGTACTGACCCAGGCGCCACCCCAGGTGCCCGGCACTTGGGAAGTGCCGGGCACCTTACTACACAATAAGGAGAATCTCATGCCAGTTTTCAAAGATGCCGAACAACTCTACGATTGCCTCGGCGCCGTCCTGGAGTACTTGCGAGACAATGAATCAGTGGCCACCGCGTTACTCAAGTCCGGCCTGGTTATCCGCTTCAAGTACAGCGACCCCGAGAGCGAAATCACCATCGATGGCAGCCGGGATCCCATCGAGCTCTTCCGCGGTCCCTGCGACCGCACACCGATCGTGGACATGGCGATGTCGGCCGATACGGCGCACCAGTTCTGGCTGGGCAAAGTGAACCTCGTCGCGGCCCTCACCCGAGGCGTCATGACCGCCAAAGGCCCCATTCCGGCCATCATGAAGCTGCTGCCTGTGATCACACCGGCGTACAAGCAATATCCGGAAATCTTGCGAGCGAAGGGGCTGGAGAGCCTTATTAACGCGTAGGAGAGTGTCTCATGTACGGCTACGCTGGCAAATTGCTCGAAGTTGATCTGAGCGCCGGCACGCTGACCGAGATCGCGTTGGCGCCGGAGCCGGCGCGGGACTATATCGGGGGCAGCGGACTGGCGGCCCGGCTCTACCTGGACCACCTCGGTGGGCCGCCCTATCCCGGTCCGCTCGACGCGGCCAGCCCCCTGATCGTGATGACCGGGCCGGTGGCGGGCCATCTGCTGCCGGGATCCAGCCGCTTCGCCATCTGCGGCCGTTCGCCCCAAACCGGTTTCTGGGGCGAGGCCAGCTGCGGCGGCTTCTTCGCGCCGGCACTGAAAGCGGCAGGGTATGATGGCCTGATCATCACCGGCGCGGCGGCCAGCCCGGTTTATCTGCTCGTCGAAAACGGCCGGGCCGAGCTGGTTGACGCGACCGACCTGTGGGGCCGCGACACCTACGAGACCGACGATGCCCTGAAGGCGCGCCATGGCGCCGCGGCCCGTACGCTGAGCATCGGCCCGGCAGGTGAAAACCTGGTGCGCTATGCTGCGGTCATCCACGATAAGGGGCACGCGGCCGGCCGCACCGGCATGGGCGCGGTGATGGGCAGCAAGCACTTGAAGGCAATCGTGGCGCTGGGCCGGGGCAAGCCGGTCGTGGCCGCGCCCGCGGCGCTCAAGCCGCTGCGCGAGGACGTTCTGGAGAAGCAGGGGGACAACCTCACGTCGCAGACCATCCAGGCTTTCGGCACCGACGGCGCGATGTACGTGGGTTCGCTGATGGGCGATGTGCCCTTCCGCAACTGGAGCATCGGCGAGTGGGATGACGACGCGATCCAGGCGCTGGACGGCGCTGTAATGCAGGAGACGATCCTCACCGGCACGGGCACCTGCCATTCGTGCTCGGTGGCGTGCAAGCGCGTGGTCGCCGTGCCGGACGGGCCGTATCCCGTGGCGAAAGGCCCCGGCCCCGAATACGAAACGGTGGCCGCGTTCGGGTCCATGACGCTGGTTTCGGACCTGAAGGCGATCGCCGCGGCCAACGACCGCTGTAATCGCTACGGGTTGGATACGATCTCGTGCGGCGCGACCATCGCATTCGCCATCGAAGCGACTGAGGCTGGGCTGCTGGAAAGCAACCTCAGCTGGGGGGATGCAGCGGGAATCCTCGATGCAGTGGATGCCATCGCCTATCGCCGCGGCATCGGCGATCTGCTGGCCGAAGGATCCGCGGCTGTCGCGGCCCGGCTCGGACCGGACGCGGCCCAGTTCGCGGTCACGGTCAAGGGGCTGGAGGTCGCCATGCACAGCCCGCGCACCTATCACGGCCTGGGACTCGGCTATGCCACCGCGCCGCGCGGCGCGTGCCACAACGCGGCCAACGTCTACCTGATGATGGGTGGCGTCCTCTACCCGGAGCTTGGCGTGGAGGGTGGACTGCCGGACCAGTCGAGCGAGGGCAAGGCGTTCGTCTCGGCCGTAGGGCAGGACTACGCATGCATCCAGAACGCGGCGAGCTTCTGCATGCTGAACAACCTCAACTTCACCGTGACACAGGTGGTCGAGGCGTTAGCCGCTGTGACGGGCGCGCCCTATACCGTGGAGGAGATCAGCCGGGCCGGTGAGCGGCTGTGGCAGCTCAAGCACGGCATCAACGTCCTGCTGGGCGCCACCGCGGCCGACGACCGCCTGCCGCCGCGGCTGCTGGAACCGCTGGAGGATGGCCCAACCGCCGGGTCTGCGCCGGACATGGCGCTGATGCTCCCTGAGTTCTACGCCCTGCGCGACCTGGACGCGGAGGGCCGGCCCTCGCGCGGCCGGCTGGAGAAGCTTGGGCTGAAGGATCTGGCCGACGCGCTCGGGGTGTAGATAGCCGGGGCGGAGGAGACACACGGTGAATTACGGCTACTTCGATGATGCCGCGCGCGAGTATGTCATCGTCCGCCCCGACACGCCTGTCTCGTGGAGCAACTACTTTGGTGACACCCGCTACGGCGCGGTGATCACCAACAACGCCGGCGGCTACGGCTTCTACCGGTCGGGCGCTCGCGGTAGTGTTGGGAAATAGTAACCCTGGAGGAAATCATGGCTGAATCGGAACCCATCATCAGTTTGACGGCAGATCGCACCCTGATCAAGCCCGGTGAGCCCGTGACCATTCGCTGGCATGTCGAAGGCGTCAAGGAGGTCTACTTCTTCGCCCACGGCGAGGACTGGAAAGACCACGGCGTGGCAGGCGTGGCCGAACGCACGGTGAGCCCGTCCCAGACGACCACCTACCGCCTGCTGGTAATCCGGCGCGATGACCAGCGTGAGACGCGCAGCATCGAAATTCACGTACGAGAACAGGCAAGGCTGCCGGTCGGCCAGATGTTCTCAGTCGACACAACGACGGTGGAGCCCGGCGAATGCGCCACCTTCCGCTGGTATGTGGAAGGCGTCAAGGCGGTCTACTTCTTCGCTGAGGGCCAGAGTTGGCCGAACCACGGCGTGGCAGGCGTGGCCGAGCAGAAGGTCTGCCCAGCGCAAACAACCACTTACCGTTTGCGGGTGGTCAGGGCCGACGACTCCATCGAGGAACACGAGATTACCGTCCAGGTCCGAGTCCTGGGTTGGGTCGGCAATCAGATCGTCGCGGTCGACCGGGTCCTGATCCGGCCCGGTGAATGCGTGACATTCCGCTGGCGCGTGGAAGGGGTCAAGGCCGTCCACTTCCACGCCGAGAACGAACCCTGGCAGGAGCATGGCGTGGCTGGCGTCGCAGAACAGCAGGTCTGTCTGGACGCGACAACCACCTATTGCCTCCGGGTGGTCAAAGCCGATGATTCGCTGGAGATCCACTACATTACTGTGACGGTATCTCCGAGCTAGCGCGAGGGGGGGCGTGGTCACGCCCCCTATCACCCTCCCGTCATACAAAGCCCGCGCACCGATAACCTTCTTCGTAGGTCAGGGCACCGTCAGGCGTCAGGGTCCCCCCCGTTCGCCTCTGCGCGGTGTGGGCCGGCGGAGCCTCTGCCTATCCCCGCGTCATGCCCAGTGAAGCCGGAAAACGCGCGCGCTCCCCGGTGATGACAAACAGCATGTGACGGTCTTCGACCAGTCGCAGACGCGCCGATCTCTGGCGCGGGCACCGCGTTGACATCCCACCAGCGCCTGATGAACCACTCCAGCCGAAAGACCCGATCCTCGCGCCAGAAATCCGGGTAGGGGTCGCGGAGTGTAATCAGCCCGCGCCGCCGATCGACGCGCGTCACGATGCTGTAGTGGCCGTAGTCGCCCTCATCGAAGTCTTCGTCTTCCTCACTCTCCTCAAACAATCCCTGCCACTCCACACCTGCCGGGCAGCGGTAGCGGCACACCACGGCGACCAGGTCCTCCGCGCTCGCCTGGTTCTTGTACCACAAACAGACGCCCGCGCGCAGCCAGGCCACCGCTTGGGCAAGCTGGTCAACACGGGCGCCATGCACTTCAATCGTCGCCGCCACGTCGGCCAATTCGGTCAGGCGTTCCTGGTTCGCGGCCACCCCGCGCTGGCCGAGCAGCATCTGCAACACCGCCGGGCCGCAGTGATACTCGGAAATCTGACGGATGCGAGGCAGCGCGAGCGGCTTACAGCCGCTGCTCAGGGGCATAGATTCGGCGGGCATGTTTTGTCATCAGGCTGGCGAGTATTCTGGAGAATTTGACCCCGTGCAGGTGCAGCACTTCGGTCATCGGGAGGCCCGGGTCGGGGCCAAAGGCAGTGTTGGGGTTGGCGTCGGTGAAGTAGGGCGTACCCGTCGCCGCGTCGATCCGCACGTCGAACTTGGCGTAGTCCCGGCAGCGCAGCACCTCAAAGGCGCGGCGCGCATACCAGGTCACGGCCTCGGCGACGGCGGGTTCGGCCGCGGTGTAGTGGTAGCAGTCCAGGTCGTCGTAGCTCTCGAAGCTGGTGAAGAGATACTTGCGGCTCTCGCTCTCCTTGAAGACCTTCTCGGCGCAGAAGATATGCACCTGCTCGCCGTCGTCAAACGCCACCACCGTGATCTCGGGTCCCTCGATAAACTGCTCGACGACCACCGGCATCTTGTAGGTGCCGATCAGCGCGTCGGCCTGCTCTTGAGCCTCCTCGTAGGTCTCCTTCACGGCCGCGTCGTCGATGCCGACGCTGCCGCCGCCCTCGTTGAGCTTCACGATCAGGGGCAGGTCCAGGTCGTCGCGAATCCGCGTCCCGCGCCGGGTGACGAACTGGAAGGGCGGCGTCGGCACGTCGTTGGCGTCGAGCAGCTCCTTGACCAGGTTGCGGTCGTTGCCGATCACCAGGCCCCGCATCCCGGCGCCGGTGTAGGGCACGCCGGCCAGCTCGAGCGCGCCGGGAATCGACACCTGCAGCGCATCGCTCCCCCGCAGCGTGTCCACCAGGTTCAAGACGAGGTCGGGCTGGTCGACCAGCAGCTTCGCCATGAAATAGCGATCGGCCCGGTACGCCTTGGCTTTCACCCCCAGCTTCTTGAGGGCCGCAACGACATCCTTCGCGCGCTGCTCCACCTCCACCTCGGCCTGGTAGGCCTCCTGGGTCGGGAACCACTCGCTCTTGACGTGCGAGTACGCGACCGCCACCAGGCGCAGCTTCTTCAGGCGGCCTTGTCCACCGCGACGCGCGGCGACCGCTTGCCCTCCCGCGGCTTGCGCACCTTCTCGATCACCGTCACGTCCGTTGTCATCACGCCCTGGCCATCCAGACCCGCTTCGGATGCCAGACCCTCACGTTTCAGAAACGCTGCGGCCTGTTTTCACTTGAGGTGATCTTAACATAAGTTGAAGGGCTGCGCAACCGAGATGAACGTTTTAAGAGGCGGAAAATCTGCCTCACCTGTCTGTCGCAGCCCAGCCGGGCTGCCATTTGACGCCCGCACCGCGCGGACCTATACTGACACCGCACCGAATGTCACATTGAGGTGACGTATGATCCACCCCCTGCTTGGATCCGCACCCGGTTTGCTCGCCGCGCTCGCCGGCGAGATGACGCCAAAGTTTGTCGCCACGCGCAGTTCGGACGGCGAACCGAACATCGTCCCCCTGATCTCCCTGCTCCCGGCGGACGACCAGGGTGATCTGCTCTTTTTCGGCAACTTCCTCCTGCGCAAGACCATCACCAATCTCGAAGCCGACCACCGCGTCGGCATCCTGGTCATCACGCCCGAGCTGGTCGGGTGGCGGCTGCGTGGGGAGTTCCTGGAGTTCCGGCGAACAGGTCCCTACGTCGACAGACAGATGAGCAGCTCCCTCCTGCGCTATAACGCGTACACGGGCGTCCGCAACGCGGGGCTGATCCGCGTCACGCATGTCGACGGGAGCTTCAAAATCCCGAAACTGCGTGTGGTGAGCGATTACGCACTCGCCCGGCTCGCCGCAATGGGCCAGCCGAAAACCGATGGCCGCGTCCTGCCGCTCCCGGTGCGCAAGGAGTTCAGCCTGCTGCAAGCCGTGAAGGTGCTGGCATGGGTTGGAGCCGACGGACACCCGACTACGGCGCCAGCGCTTTCGCTGCAACCGGCCGGGGGTGCGCACATGACGGCTTGGCTCGATGCGGCGCTGCCCGCGCCGCCCCCGGGGCGCGCGCGTGGCAGGCAACGTCCTCACCTTCGACGCGGTGTCCTATCAGCTGAAGGGAACCTGGTCACAACACGGCCGGGCGGGCCTGTTAGCGGTTACCGAAGCATACGCCGGGGGACCGCCTAATCCGGGCGGCCGCGTCGCCTGAAGATAGGGAGGAAGCGCCATGCCAGCATCTCTCGATCCCTGCGGGGGAGTGAGCGCCGCCCCTCTGGGGCTCACTCCGGGCGACATTTGGCAGCCTGCGGCCAGCCTCACCCCGCGCGTAAGCCGGCTACGCGACGAATACTGGTCGTTCTACCAACGCGAGGTCCGTAACGAGGCCCGCAGCTATACGACCGGCGCGGCGTGGGATACCGTCTACTCCATCTGGAGCTGGACCAATGTCCCCGAGGTCGCGCTCTTTCAGAAAGGGTTCCGGTCCTACCTGCTTGCTGCGGCCACGCCGGTTGCGCTGCCACCCGGCTTCTGGAATGAACCGCTGCCCGTGCGCCAGGCCCTCTTCTTCCGTGAGGTCGTCAGCCATCACCTGCCCACGCACATCTTCGACGGTGAGCTCGTGGTGGGCTCGCACTTCTCGACCGCACTGTCGCGCTGCCTGACCAGGCGTGAGGCGATTGAACGGGATCGACAGGAAGGGGCGTTCCTGAAAGAATGGCGGGTCTTGAACGAGCTGGGCGTGGGCAACTGCGCCGCCGTTCCCGGTCACCTCATCCCGGATTATCCCAAGGCGCTGCGCATCGGCTGGCAGGGCATCTGCGCCGAAGCGCAGGCCGTGCTGGAAGCGCGTGCCAGCACGCCGGAGCAGCGCGTGCTGGCACGCGCGATCGTGATCTCCTCGGACGCAGTCCGGCTGTACGGCGAGCGCTACGCGTTGGAGGCCGAACGGCGGGCAGCTGCGGAACCGGACGCGGGGCGTCGCGCGGAGCTCACGAAAATCGCGGCTACTTGCCGTAAAGTCCCCTGGCAGCCACCGGAAACCTTCCCCGAGGCGCTGCAGGCGCTGTGGACCACACACCTACTGCTGATGGCTGCCGAGAGTTACCCCGGCCCCGGCGTCTCTCCTGGCCGGGTCGATCAATACCTCTATCCTTACTTCGCGGCCAGCATGAGCGCCGGAGGGTCGCGTGACACTCTCAAGGAGTGGCTCGAATGCTGGATGATCAAGCACAACTATGCCTATGACTACCAGGGATGGACGGGAACGAACCAGGGAATCAACTCCTCCTTCGGCCAGCTCATCACGCTTGGCGGCATGTTGGCCGATGGCAGCGATGCGTCCAACGACCTGACCTACCTATTCCTCGAGGCGATCGAGGAGCTCGCGTTACTGGAGCCGAAGCCCAATGTCCGGATGCACGCGGGCACGCCCGACCGTCTGCTGGCGCGCCTGGTCGAGATGCTGTCGCGCTCACAAGGTGCGCCGTTCCTGATCAACTTCGATGAAGCTTCGATGGCCGGTTTGCGCTGGGAGGGCATCCCCGAGGAGAAATTGTGGGACTATGCGCCAGTCGGCTGCCTGGAGAACACGCTGCAGGGCTGCGACCGGTCGGGCACGGTCGATGTCAACCTGAATCTCGCCAAGGCGGTGGAGCTGGCGCTCAATGATGGCTGCGATCTGGCGACGGGCAGGCAGATCGGACCCAGAACCGGAGACCCACGTGCCTTCACCGCGTATGAGCAATTCGAAGGAGCCTTCAAGACCCAGCTAAACCACCTGCTCGAGTGGATGGTGCGGGTGAACAACCTGGCCGACGCAGGACGTGCCCGCTGGGAGCCTGTACCTTACCTGAGCGCGCTGGTGGATGGCTGTCTCGAAAGCGGCCAGGACGCCAACGCAGGCGGCGCTAAGTATAATTTCCTGACCATCGAAGGGATCGCCCTGGCGACCGTGGCCGACAGCCTCGCAGCGGTCAAGAAGCTCGTGTTTGAGGAGCGAAGCGTCTCGATGGCGCAACTGCTGGCGGCATTGGCCGCGAACTTCGAGGGTCATGAGCCGCTGCGCCAGACGCTGCTGCACAAAGCGCCGAAGTACGGCAATGACGATCCTTACGCGGATGGAATTGCGGCGAACATCAGCCGGTTCTGGAACGAGGCGGCCTTCCGCCACGTGTCGTCCACCGGCAAGCGCTATCGGGCCGGCTATTTATCCTGGAACTACTGGATCGCCTACGCGCCTGCGACCGCAGCCACGCCCGATGGCCGGCGCCGGGGGCAGTATCTATCCAATGCAGTCTGCCCGGTCAACGGCGCGGACCGCCGCGGCCCGACGTCGGTGATCAAGAGCGTGGGGCATCTCGGGTTGGCATCCGCGCCAAACGGGGCAAGTCACACCATGAGCTTCAGCCCCTCCCTCCTGCGCAGCCTTGAGGGCCAGCAGAAGCTGATGGGCCTCCTGCGCGCCTACGACCGCGTCGGCGGCACGTGTCTCCAGGTCAATGTGATCGATGCTGCCACGCTGCATGAGGCGCAGAAGCGGCCCGATGAGTATCGCAACCTGCTAGTCCGGGTGACGGGGTACAACGCGTACTTCACCGGCCTGGGCAAGGAAATCCAGGACGAGATCGTCGCGCGCGAGAGTCACCGGCTCTAGCGACCTACCATGCCGACCGCGACCACTTTCAACATCCAGGGCTTCTCAACGGAAGATGGCCCCGGCATTCGCACGACGGTCTTCTTCAAAGGGTGCGGCTTGCGTTGCGCGTGGTGCCACAACCCGGAAGGCCTCCGCGCCGGCCCGGACGTCGTCTGGCACGACGTCCGCTGCATCGCCGCGCGGGAGTGCCTGGCTGTCTGCCCCGAGGACTCGCTGCGACTGACGACCGAGGGGATGCAAATCGACCGCGGGCGGTGCACCGCGTGCGGCCGTTCGCGCGGACGCTTGCCCCGCTGCCGCGCTCGAGGTCATCGGCCGGACCTGGACCGCGGATGAGCTTCTGGCCGAGGTGCTCAAAGACGCGGTCTTCTACGAAACCTCGGGCGGCGGCCTGACGTTGAGCGGGGGCGAGCCGATGCTACAGGCAGGGTTCCTTCGCGACTTTCTCCCGGCCTGCAAGGCTGCCGGTCTCCACGTCAGCCTGGACACTTGCGGCGCGGTCGCTTGGGAACAATATCAGTCCATCCTGCCCTTCGTAGACCTGGTTCTGCTGGATCTGAAGATCCTGGATTGCGACCGCCACCGCGCGGCGACGGGTGTGTCAAACGAGTTGATCGTGGCAAATGCGCGGCACATCAGCCAGGCGGGCATGCCGATGTGGATCAGAACGCCCGTCATCCCCGGTTACACGGACGACCCGGACAACATCACGGCGATCGGCGGCTTCATCCGGGACGCGCTGCCCACCGTCGAACGCTGGGACCTGCTGGCCTACACCAACCTCGGCCGGCCGAAGTACCACCGGCTTGGGCTGCCTTACGCGCTCGAGGAGGCGCCACTGCCGACCGCAGCCGCGATGGCAGTATGCCATGCGCTCGGCCTGGCCATGACGCCTGTGGCGCGCTGGAAATAGAGCTACCGCAACACAATGTGGTCGTTCTTGGAAGGCGATGCGAGACCAGTTCTCAATAGGCTGCGCCTCAACCAATGCGACCGCGACCGCCGGGTTACGCCACGCACAGCGTTTCGATGATATCGCGGGTGATTTTGATGGCCGTCACCAGGTTCTCGCCCGAGATGCGCTCGTCGACGCCATGCACACGGCCCAGGTCGGCTCGCTCCATGAGCACCGGCGCGAAGCCGTATGCCGCATAGCCGCGTTGGCGCCAGTAGCGGCCATCGGTGGCCCCGGGCACCAGCATCGGGAAGATGTCCGCGGCCGGCAGATGCCTGCGCACGCCGGCCGTGACCGCGTCGAAGAACGGCCCGTTTAGCGGCGCGCTCCCGACGGGGGCGAGCTCTCCGTCACCTCGACCGAGATCCGCTCATCGGCCAGACGCGCTTTCAGCCAGCCGCGAAATTCTTCGGCGTCGGTGTCCGGCAGCAGGCGGCAGTCGATCTCGGCCTCGGCGCGCTCCGGGATGACATTGACCTTATAGCCCGCGGCCAGCATCGTCAGGCTGACAGTGTCGCGCAGCATGGCGTTGAGCGACGCATCGGCCTGCAGCTGCCGGGCAGCCAGGCGCAGCGCCAGCGGGTTGTCCAACCGCGACAGCAGCGCCGAGGCGGGGAACTTCTGTGTGGCCGCGATGGTGCGGAACATCGTCGCCGTGATGGCGTTGACGCGCAGCGGCCGCGGCGTCGCCAACACCCGTTCCAACGCGTGCAGCAGCGTTACGTTGGCGTTATCGCTGTGCGGCATCGAAGCATGACCGGGCTTGCCCTGTGCGATCAGCTTCAGTTGTTGGATCTGCTTCTCGGCCACGGTCAGGCCGAACATGACACCCGGCCCAAACATATCCTTGAACCCGCCGCCGCCCTCATCCCACACCCATTCGGGGTCAAGATTGGCCCCATGTTGCTCGACAAGCCAGCGCATACCGTGCGTGCCGCCCGTCTCCTCGTCGGGCACGGCCGAGAAAACGATCGGTCGCCGGAAGCGAGCGCCCGCCCTGACAAGCGACTCCAGGCTGAGCAGGAAGATGACGCCCAGGTTCTTGGTGTCTAGCGTGCCGCGGCCCCACACGAAGCCGTCCGTGATGGCGCCGCCGAACGGTGGGTGCGTCCAGGCGGCCGGGTCGGCGGCGACCACGTCCATATGGTGGTTCACCAGTAACGGCTTGAGCGCCGCGCTGCCGGGGATGCGCGCCAGCACCAGTCCGCGGCCGGTCACTGGTTCGTGCACGGTAACGTCATGCGTGATACCGCGGGTGCGCAGTTGATCGGCCAGCCAGTGCGCCGCGTTCAGCTCGTCGCCCGGCGGGTTAGTGGTGTTGAATTGAACGTAGCGGCTCAGGGTCGCCATTGCATCGCGGGCGATGGAGTCCCAGTCTGGGGTGGGTGTCATGGCACTATTACTCCTCAGGATGTTGCGTGAAAAGATCACGCACCAGCAGCGCCCCACCCACGCCGAGTGCGATCACGGCCCCATCATAGATCGCCAGCAAGGCCACCACCAGAACCCAGGGCAATCCTGCCGCCGGCGTCGCGCCGGATGCGAGGCCCGTGACGACGGCCAGGCCCTGGCTGAGGATGAGGGAAGCCACGGCCACTGCGAAGCTCCACCCGATGTAGCGTCTGCGCCGGTCGGCGCGCCGCGCGGCGTAGGTGAGCAGCCCACCACCAACGATGATGAGGGGAAACAGTTCGCCGGGGATCAGGTAATCCATTCTGAAAGAACCCGCACGACTGGACCCTATCGCCGACGTCACCAGCATCAGGGCGATGGGCGACAATACGGCGATCGTTCCGAGCAGGGCGAGGACGCGCGTGAGAGGGCTTCGCTGGTTCACTGTCCACCTCCGCAAGCCAGTATAGTCGAGTTTGTCCAACCTCTCAAGCAGATCGCGATTCATCTCGACACCCCTGGCGTGAGCGCCGTGACGGCGCACATCGCAGCGGCCAACAAACCGGTGGTCGGCCTGGGCGAGGGCGGCTACGCCTACTGATGTGCCGCCGGTGCACCTGCCCGAGACCAAGCGCTGGATGGAGCGCGATGGCAGATTCGACAACTCCATTGAACCGGGTTGGGGCCGCGACCGCCCGCCGTAACCCGTTTCAACGGGGTTTGGCATGCCAGATGCCGGATCGCGCAGAGAAGGGTGACTGTGTAGTGGACGCTACCGGCTCTGGTCGGCGGTCTTCCACCACAGATATGTCCCGATCATCCCTGCCAGTCCGGTCAGAACGGCAATCGGAATAGCTGATCGGCGCCAGGTGGCCTTTGCCCTGGCTATAGAGGCCCGGAACGGCCCAGGGGAAGTAGGCGCCCCACCCGATGACCACCACCAGATTCGCCATGATCAGGGCGAGAATGGCGACGCCGATGGGCAGCAGGTAGCCCCGTCCCACGCTGGCGAAAAACGCAAAAGGCATGACGACTACGATCGTCAGGCCGGCCGTCGCCGCCACCAGCGCGCTGCCTTGCAGCAGGACGCCAGGCGCGCCCTGCGGGAGCCCGATGAGCGCGCCTGTCACAAGAGAGGCGATCAACATCACGGCGGCGAGCGCGGCAGACCAGATGCCGGCCACGATGAATTTGGCCAGGAGGATGCTTGCGCGCTGGACCGGCACGGCAAGCATGTCTTTCAGCGTGCCATCGGAGAATTCGCGGCCGAACACCCAGGAGATGATGAAGCAGAAGACAAAGAACCCGCCGGCAGCGACTATCTGGGCCGTCAATCCGAGGTAGCCTGGCCAGCTGGTCGTCGCATAGGCCACCAGGTTGGCCTTGGCGCTGACCAGGCCCAGCTTTCGGGAAATCTCGGGGTTCGTCGCGAGGAAGATCAAGAAGGCGATGCCCAGGGGCATGAACAGCGACCCCACGACCGTAAACACAGGCATCCTGGAGCGCAGCGCTTTGCGCATCTCGATCCAGATCATGTTTGAGAGATCGTTCATCCTGCGCCGCCGTTCTCTCCCACGAGCCTGAGGAAATACTGCTCCAGTTCCTCTTCCTCCACCACCAGGTGGGTCGGCGGAACCCCGGCGCCGGCCAGCAGGCCGGCGATGTCGTCAGGGTGTGCGACGGCCGCCGCGCTCCTGAGCTCGATCGACCCGTCCGGC
Organism: uncultured Chloroflexia bacterium; assembly: GCA_963774265.1. Classification (GTDB taxonomy): domain Bacteria; phylum Chloroflexota; class Anaerolineae; order CG2-30-64-16; family CG2-30-64-16; genus JALOOB01. The sequence continues at coordinate 170,683 of CAVZDU010000006.1, forward strand.
AGAATGTCAGCCGGCTGCCCTGCGGTGGTCAGCGCCCTGTGGGCAGCCTCGATATCCCGCGCCCGCACCAACAGCCGCCGCCGGCGATCCCGCTCCAGCTCGTCGACGTCCAGCTCCTGCAGCAGGCGGCCCGCGTGGATGATCCCGATGCGCTGGGCCAGGCGCGCCACCTCCGCCAGGATATGGCTCGACATGAAGACCGTCACGCCCTGTTCGCGGGTCAGCTCGAGCAGCAGGCCGCGGATCTCGACGATCCCGGCCGGATCCAGGCCGTTGGCCGGCTCGTCCAGCAGAAGCAGCCTGGGCTCATGCAGCAGCGCCTTGGCCAGCCCCAACCGCTGCGCGTTGCCCTGGGAAAGCGTGCCTGCCCGCCGGTCGGCATCTGCTGCCAGCCCCAGGCGCTCGATGAACCGGCTCACGGCCCGAGCCGGCGTACCGGGATGCAGACGCCGCGCCACCTCCAGGTTCTCGCGCACCGTCAGCTCGGGATAACTGTGCGGCATCTCCACCAGATAGCCGACCGAGGCCCACGGCTCGGGGCTGCCCATGCGGACCCTGGTTCCCAGCACGAGTGCGCATCCCGCGCTGGGCTTGATCATCCCCAGCAACATACGGATGGTCGTCGTCTTCCCTGCGCCGTTCAGGCCGAGAAATGCATAGATCTCTCCCTCGGCAACACGCAGGGAGAGATGCTCGACCGCAATTACGTCACCGTATCGTTTCGCGAGATTCTCTGTTTCAACCGCCAGATTCATCGTGAAAGATCCTTCTTCCTGGCTTGCCGGACGTCTGCCGTCATATGATGGCACGATCATATCACGATTGATCGTGCAGTCCAGTGCGCGTAACCCGTAGCAACCCGTCACCGGTCTGCTGCGTAGAATAATACGGAAAAGTATAGCCGATGGAGGCAGGAGGCGACGATGTTGGGGAGCCAGTCTCGCAAGAACGGTTTGAGCAATGGCAAATCCGGCGGCCACTATCGTCATGGCAACGATCATCTGATCGAGCTACACGACGTGGTCAAGACATACCGGAGCGCGGCCGGAGAGTTCACCGCGCTCAAGGACATCGACCTGGAAGTGGACCACGGGGAATTCGTCGCGGTCATCGGCAAGTCGGGAAGCGGCAAGTCCACGCTGGTCAACATGATCACCGGGATCGACCGGCCCACGTCGGGCGAGATCCTGATCGGGGATGCGGCCATCCAGACGCTCAAAGAGGGCAAGCTGGCCGAGTGGCGCGGCCGCAATGTCGGGATCATCTTCCAGTTCTTCCAATTGCTGCCCACCCTCACCGTCGCCGAAAATGTCATGCTGCCCATGGACTTCTGCCACATGTACTCGATGCGCGAGCGGCGGGAGCGGGCGATGGATCTGCTGGAGCAGGTTGGCGTGGCCGACCAGGCGGACAAGCTGCCATCGGCCCTGTCGGGCGGCCAGCAACAGCGCGTCGCGATCGCCCGCGCCCTGGCCAACGATCCGCCCATCCTTGCGGCCGACGAGCCCACCGGCAACCTCGACTCCAAGACAGCCGAATCGGTCTTCAGCCTGTTCGAAACGCTGGTGGCGCAGGGAAAGACGATCCTGATGGTGACTCACGACCGCGACCTGGCCCGCCGGGCCACGCGCACCGTCATCCTTTCCGACGGCGCAGTCATCGAGGAATACGTGGCCAAGACCTTCCCGACCTTGAACGAGGCACAGTTGATTGAGGCGACGCGGAACCTTGAGCCGCAGAAGCACGCACCGGGCGCGGTGATCCTCAAGCAGGGCTCGTCGCCGGAGAAGTTCTATCTCATCACGCGAGGCCGGGTGGAGGTGGTCCTGCCCGGAGCTGAGGGGCAGGAGATTGTCGCCGCAACCATGGTCCAGGGCCAGTATTTCGGTGAGATCGAGCTGCGGCGCGGCGGCAGCAATATCGCCACCATCCGCGCCGACCCAGTGATGGGTGTCGAGGTAGCGGCGCTCGACCGGGCTACATTCGAGCGCCTGCTTGTCGAGTCGGCAGCCATCCGGGAAGCCATCGACCACACGGTCGAGGAGCGAGTGGCCGAAAACGTAGCCACTCGCAATCATGGGGAGAACGGCAATGCTTAGCCCACGCTGGCACAAAGTTGTGCGCGATATCTGGGGTAATAAACTGCGCACTGCCCTGGTGGTGCTCTCCATCGCTGTCGGCGTCTTCGCGGTCGGCATGATCGCCGGCGCACGAGAGACCGCCGTGACCGCTCTGGACGCGAGCTGGAACTCGACAAACCCGGCCAACGTGATGATCTACACCGATCTCTTTGATGAGGAGTTGCTCTATACCGTGGGTCACATGCCGGGCGTGCGGGAGGTCGACGCTCGCCGGCAGATCGTCGTCCGCTTCCAGGGTACGGCGCAGCTCACCGCACCGGACGACACGAAGTGGCGCAATCTGGTCCTCTACCTCTACCCCGACTACGAGTCGATCCGCGTCGGCAAGATCTGGCCGCAGAGCGGGGCCTGGCCGCCTCCCAGCCGGGAGGTCCTGATTGAGCGGGCTTCCCTGGGCTGGATGGCCGCGAATGTCGGCGACACGGTGTTGGTTGAGGCGGGGAACGGACGCCGGCGCGAGCTGCGCATCGCGGGCACGCTCCACGATCCGGGGCAGATGCAGGCCTCCTGGAACGCCATGGCCGTCGGCTATGTCAGCCGTGAAACGCTCGACTGGTTCGGCATCTCGCGGGACTTCGATGAGCTCAATGTGATCGCGGCCGAGGCAAACCCAAGCCGGAGCCAGTTGACGAAATTGGCGCAGGAGATCCGCTCCAAAGTTGAGAAAAGCGGCCGGACCGTGTACTACACATACATCCCCACGCCGGGCAAGCATCCGGCCGGGGAGACCGTCGAGCCGGTGCTGATGATATTGGGTGTCCTGGGGATTCTGACGTTGATCCTGAGCGGGCTACTGGTCGTGAATACCATGCAGGCGCTGCTGATGCAGCAGGTTCGGCAGATGGGCATCATGAAAGCGATCGGCGCGCGCAACAACCAGATCATGGGCATCTATTTCGGGATGGTTCTGGCTCTCGGCGTGCTCGCACTGGTCCTGGCGGTGCCCCTGGGCGCGCTGGGCGGCCAGGGCTTGACGCAGTTCATGGCCAACCTGCTCAACTTCGACATCGGCGGCCTCCACATTCCGCCGAAGGTGCTGGGCATGGAGGTTGCGATCGGTCTGGCCGTGCCGCTGCTTGCCGCGCTCTATCCGATCATCACCGCCACGCGCATCACCGCGCGCGAGGCCATGAGCGATTACGGGCTCGCCTCAGCCCCCTCCCCGGGACGCAAAGATGGTTCGGGAGCGAGATCCCGCCTGCCTTTCTCGCGCCCGACCCTGCTGTCGCTGCGCAATACATTCCGCCGCCGAGGACGGCTGGCGCTGACGCTTGCCACCCTGGTCTTGGGCGGCGCCATCTTCATCGGCGTGTTCAGCGTGCGCTCCTCGCTGCTGCTCACCCTTGACAACATGTTCCAATACATCGACTACGATGCGGTCATCAGTTTTCAAAAAGAGCACCGGATCGACCAGATCGAACGTGAGGCGCTGAGCGTGCCGGGCGTCGTTGCGGCCGAAGGGTGGCGCTTCGATATGGGCCGCCGCATGCGACCCGACGACACCGAGAGCGATCCGGTGCAGGTGCGGGGGATCCCTGCCAACAGCGCCTTAGTTCGGCCGCGGGTGGTGGAAGGGCGTTGGCTCCTCCCCGAAGACGAGAACGCGGTCGTCGTCAACACCATGTTTCTGAAAGATGAGCCCGACATCACGGTCGGGAGTGATCTCAAGCTGACGATCAACGGCCGCGAGACCGATTGGCGAGTGGTTGGTATCGTTGCGGGAACACCGCCGATGTCCCTGTTGCACGTCAATTATCCCTACCTGGCCCGGCTTATGGGCGCGGTTGACCGCGCGGGCGTGGCCATCGCCGTGACCCGGCCGCGCGATCCTGCCTCGCAGGCCGCAGCCGCAAAGGCGCTGGAAGAGCACTTCGAGTCGGTGGGCATGGCGGTCGGCAATCGGCAGACCAGCACCGAAGAGCGCACACAGATCGCGGCCCGGTTCAACGTCCTCATCATATTCCTGCTCATCATGGCTGTGATTCTGGCCGTGGTCGGCGCGATCGGCCTGGCAGGAACCATGAGCCTGAACGTGCTGGAGCGGACGCGCGAGATCGGCGTCATGCGGGCCATCGGCGCCTCGGACGGGGGCATCTTCCAAATTGTGGTGATTGAAGGGCTGCTGATCGGCCTGATCAGCTGGTTCTTCGGCGCCATCCTGGCGTTCCCGCTCGGCAAGGTCTTGAGCGACGCCATCGGCTCGATCACCATGAAAATCGGCCTGGACTACCTGTACTCCCTGAGCGGCCTGGCCATGTGGCTGGCCATCGCCTGTGTCCTGGCCGTGGTCGCGAGCTTGTTGCCCGCGCGCAACGCGTCGAAAGTTAGCGTGCGAGATGTACTGGCGTATGAGTGATATTCGGATGCCAACAGGACGCGGACGCTAGCGCCGGCGGCTTTTGATGAATGTGCCAGCCTGCAGTTCCTCAAAGGCCGTCCGCAGCTCCTGCTGCGTGTTCATCACGATGGGACCGTACCAGGCCACCGGCTCCCGGATAGGCTTCCCAGAGATCAGCAAGAAGCGCACCGGATCCTGGTCGGCCTTGACGAGCACGTCATCTCCATCGCCAAAGAGCACCAGATGCCCATTGCCGATGAGCGGCTCACGCTCCATGTCGAAATAGTTTTCCCCCTCGGCGTCATAGCTGTAGGGGTCGCGCTGCCGACAGAAATCGCCTTTGCCCTCGATGACGTAAGCGAAGACGGTGTGACCGCGCGACGTTGGATGCGTGAAGGTCGCGCCCGGCGGGAGGGTGACGTCGAGATACTCCGGATCGGTCACAATGTCCTGGACCGGTCCCCGGACACCGTTGACCTCGCCACAGATGATCTTGATCTTGTTCCCCCCGGCATCGGTCACTTCAGGGATCTGGCTGGCCGTGATGCCCTGGTAGCGCGGGTCCATCATCTTGTGGGAGGCCGGGAGGTTCGCCCATAGCTGAAACCCGTACATCCGGCCTTGACTGTCACCCGCGGGCATCTCCTGGTGCATGATGCCGTTGCCCGCGGTCATCCACTGCACGTCGCCCGACGAGATGACGCCTGCGTTACCCGTGCTGTCGCCGTGCTCGACATCACCGGCCAGCACATAGGTGATGGTCTCGATGCCGCGATGTGGGTGCCAGGGGAAGCCCTTACGATAGTGCTCCGGGGTGTCGGATCGGAAATCATCCAGCAGCAGAAAGGGATCGGTCAACTCGGGATCACCGAAACCGATCACGCGGTGCAGGTGGACGCCGGCGCCTTCGATCGTGGGCCGAGCCTTAATGACCTTACGGATGTGTCTGTTCTCGCTCATGTTTCGCGTATCCTCTTCACTCCGCTAAGCCGCGGCATCCCATGCTTCCTTGAGCCAACCGCGCACCTCATCGTCGATGTCCGCGGCCGAGCGGAGCTCGAAATGATTCGTGAAGCGGCCCCGCGCCGGCTCCACAATCTGCTTCCACCGCGGCGAGTCGTCCCGGCGCCGCAGGCCGTCGAGCTACTGAACTGGCGCCTCGATCTTGATGCTCGAATCGTACTCGTAGATGACTGTGCTCTTCACCTTTGTGCCGGGCTTGGTGACGGAGTCGCCTTCGCTCTCACCCCTGTAAGGGAGCTTATCCAACACACCGATCCAGATCTTCGCGTTGGAGGCGATTGTCTGCTCACCCAGGTTCATCTTGGAAGCGTATTGATACACCCACATCGCCTTACCGCCGATCAGATCGGGGCCCAGGAACTTCAATTGGTCGACCGTCGTGTCCCGCATCAGCTCCTCAACCTTCGCTGGATCGAGGATGCCAGCCACCATCGAGGACATGTCCATGGGCAGCTTCTGCCACTGGCCGCCCGCGCTCCTCTGGTAGGTCCCGTCCTTCAGGATGATAATCTCCTGACCGGCCCCCATCACCAGGTGCAAGCTGTCAGGTGCGACGAACTCGATGATCGTGGTAGTCACAGCGCCGCCATCATCGATGGTCGCGGTGGTGCGCCATGCCTTCTGAGCCAACTGCGCCCGCAGCACGTTTAGCAGCAGATCCATGGCATCTGAGCCAGCAGGCGCGGCCTCGGCCGGCGCGGGGGTAGTAGTAGGCTGCGGCGCCTCGGTCGGAACCGCGGTCGGCTGGGGCGCTGCGGTCGGGACGACGGTAGGAGCCTTAGTCGGAGCCGAGGTGGGCGCGACCGATTCGGCCGGCACGGTTGTCGGCGCGGCTGCAGCCTGGGCAGGCGCGGCGGTTGCAGCCGGCGAAGAAGTTGCAGCAGGCTGGCCGCCGCAGGCGGCCAGGACTAAGACAAGCCAGATCGGAAGGACGAACCTCGTCGCAGTCGAGCGATGCGTGAATTCCATTGCTCTCTCCTGAAAGACACCAAAACAGGGCGAACCGGCCTTCATAGCCGCAGTCCGCCCCGTTTCAGCTGGCAGTCGATTGATTTATCTTGACTACTCAGACAGGAACGCGTCCAGCGCCTTCTTGCTGATGCGGAACTCCGCGCCGATTTTCTTCGCCTTGACCTGGCCGGAGCTGATGAGCTCCTGCACATCGGCCGCTGCGACCTTGAGATACGCGGCCGCCTCGGCGAGGGTCATCACCTCAGGTGCGGCGCCTCCGCCGCTGGGACCACCGCCTGCGGGGGCTTGTCCACCGGCCTGCGCCTGGCCGCCGCTCCCCTGGAACGCGCCGGACATCGCCTGGCCGATCATGCCGGCCATGCCTGCGCCGAGGCCGAAGCCTGCACCCAACCCGACGCCGGTGCCCGCCGCACTGCCAGCCTCACCGCCTCCGCCACCACCCTGGGCCGTCGCATCGCGCATCGATTTGGCCGCCTGGTACTGGAGGTACTTCTGCATGTCGCCGATCGCACCCATGGCCGCGCGCTCGTCGATGGCCTTCTGGGTCTCTTCGGTCGGGCTGACGCTACCCAGGAACATCTGCTTGAGCTGGATGCCAAGTTGTGCGAAGTCGTCGGCCACCTTCGCCCTAATGCCTGCGCTCAGCTCGTCGAACATGGCGGGAATATCGAACAGGCTCACACCCAACTCGCCCAGCATGTCGGTCAGCCGGCTGATGATGATGCCGCGCAGGTAGTCCTCGATCTGATTCGTCGTAAAGAGCCCTTGCGTGCCGACAATCTTCGCCACGAACATCTGCGGCTCGGCCACGGCCATGGAGTACCGGCCGTTGGCGCGCAGCCGGGCCATGCCGAGCTCCTTGTCCCGCAGGGTGATCGGTTCCGGCGTGCCCCACTTCATATCGATGAAGTCGCGCATGTTGACGAAGTAAACCTCGGCCTTGAAGGGCGTCTGCCCGCCGAAGGCCATCCCGAGGAGATTGACGAGCAAGGGGATGTTGGCGGTCGTGATAGTGTGCCGGCCAGGACCGAACACATCCAACGCTTTGCCATCGCGGAAGAAAACCGCTGCCTGGCTCTCGCGCACTACGACCTGCGAGCCGATGCGGAAGTCGCCGCTGCCGGTGGATGGCACGCGGTAGACCATCTGATTAAGGCCCTGATCGGGCGCCTCGACGATGTCGAAAATTCGGACCATACGATTGCCTCCTAGCAGGTATGGTAGGGGCGTAGCATGCTACGCCCCTACAGATCAGGTTAGGATACGTTCTGGATCACTTCGGCGCGGCGATTGAAGGTCTCGTTGAGCCCGGCAACCAGGTCGCCGATGCTGCGCAACGCTTCCTTGACGCCTTCATTCGCCTGCACGGCCTGCTCAAGCTTGCCGATGGCTTCGTCCAACGGGGCCAATTGCTCATAAAGCTCCTGATCGAAGGCCACCAGCCGATCCAGGTCATCTTCTTTCACCTTGTTGATGCCCCACATCGGTGCATAGCCGTACGACGCAGTCTTGATACGGTCGATGAACAATTGCAGACGGCCGACGACGCGCTCGACGTCGTCCAGCCACATCAGGCCGCCCGAACTGAGCAGGTCGCCCTGCAAAGCGGTCAGCTTACGCCTTCGACTCTCCAGGCGCCGAGCCAGGTTGTCGCGCACCTGCTTGTCCGCGTCGCGGCGGATCTCCTTTTCGCGATACCCCTTGATGCCCGGCAGCTTCGCGAAGAAGCTCTCGACGCCGCCCATCTGGTCCTTAGCGCTTTGTACCGGATCCATGCATGTCCCTCCCTATCAATTCGTCAAAAACACGGTTGAGCCGCAGAACGGACACTCGATCATGTCCTTGCCGGCCAGGGTGAGCTGGCCGCCGCAGTTCGGGCACTTCTGATCGGCCTTCATCTCGGAAGCTTGCTTAGAGTATAGCACACCGTCATTCCAGTTGATTGCGCCGCTGAACAGGTTCTTGCCCACCAGATCGCGCACCATGTCTTCGACCTTGTCGACCGGTGTGTTCAGCTCCACGGCCACGTCGGAAAGAGTCACCTTGCCCTGGGCGAGCACCATGTTCAGGATCTTCTTCTCTTTCGCCATCTCGGCGTACTCGGCTGCTTCCTGTTTGCCGCTCTTGAGCAGGTAGAACCCGCCCCCGCCCAGCGGCAGGACGAATACGATCAGCGCGATCAGGATGCCCAATACCGCGCCACTGGCGGTCGTTTCTGCGCTGGACACCTGGGTGAGCAGCAGCGCGGCCACCACAAGCAGTGCAACCAGCGCCACGACGATCAGGATGATCCCCATGGTCCGACCTTGACCCGGCATATAACCCCTCCTTAAATTATCCGAAGCTGCTTCCGCCGCCACCACCACCGCCGCCCGAGAAGCCACCGCCGCCCGAGAAACCGCCCCCGCCAAACCCGCGGGAGCCGCCGCCACCAGACCACCCCCTGCTGCCACTAGAGGCCGGCACGCTGGTCAGCGTGGTGGCCGCCTGCGAGAGCATCGCGCCCAGCCCGGCGCTCATGCCGGCCAACGACTGGCCCATGCCGCGCGAAGCGTCGCTCAACGTGGGCCGGGAACCGCCGCCCTCGCTCGGTAAGCCGCCGCCGGGCATCCCCGTGGGGAATACGCCACCTCCAGAGCCGCCGCTCATGGTGGGCCCAGAACCGTAGTACGGGCGTGGGTAGCCCCACGGGATCCACCAGGTCGGGGGAGGCGCCTCCACCTTGCGGAACTTCTCGATCCAGCTATCCTCCAGCCCGAACGCCACGGCGTAGGGCAGGTAATCGCCGAAGATCTGGCCGGCCTCCTCCACGTTCGTGTATTTCTCCAGGTTCTGGAGATAACGCTTGAACGCATTCCAGCGCGCATACGCTTCCGCGCCCACCTCGGTGCGCTTCGGCATGTAGCGCGCCAGGACGATGATGCCGATGCCGATGACGCCCAGGGCCAGGGGCACGCACAGCGCGTACGAGGAGAACTGGCTCAGTGCGCCAAAGAGCAAGATGCCGCCGCCAAGCCCGCCCACCAGGACCGCCGTGCCGAGGCAGCCGATCTGCGAACGCACGTTGTCCGGGCTCCGCTTGAAGAAGCCCTCGCTGACCACCTCAGCATAGAGCGAGTTGCGTAGCATCGGCAGAGCGCTGTAGAACTTGTTCTTCAAGTCCGACAGCTGCACCTCTTGTTTGCGCCCAAAGAACTCCTTGATGAAGAGCTCCTCAAACGGGCGCAACTGGACCTTGTGCTGCTTGAGCCGGTAGGTGAAGTCGGATTTGGTGCCGATGCCCAGAAATCCCGGCTCCTGCGACTCCTCGATTTCCAACACGCCGCGCTTTGCCAGGTCGAGCAACGTGGCGATCACGTCCTGCAGGTCCGCGCTCGTCGATCAGCGTGCCGACCATGCCCGCGGGCAGGTCCGACGGCGGCTCGGGCAGATAGTCGGCGATGAGGCCAACCGGCGCGTCGCGGCCGCGGCGGTACCACCACAGGTACAGCAGGAGCGGGCCGCCGATGGCCAGCAAGCCGCCGAGTGATAGGAAACCTATGTCAAAGACAGAACCCCATCGCTGCTTGAAAGCGTCTTGTTGCGCCTGCTGCGCGGCTGCCCGATCGAGTTCCTGCTGCCACGGCTGGGCTGCGCCAGCAACAATGCCGTGCTGCCACTCTGCAACGACCTCAACCTCCAGCCCGGCGGCAATGCGCCTGTTTATCTTGATGGTTGCGTCGCTTTGGCCGGGCTGAAAAGTCGCGTCGCCCTCCGCGCCGTAAAGCCCGTAGTTGGTGAACGTCGCGCCTTCGGGCACGTGCAGGGTGATCGTCGAAGTCTGCGTGGGGAACGGGTTGCCGGACGGAATGGCCTTCCAGAAAAGCTGATCGACCCCGTTCTCAGGGTAGTAACGCAACCCGCCGACGATCGTGTAACCGATCACGATAGTGCGCCGAGAGTCCGTGGAGGCGGGGAAGTTGTAGCGGACCTTGACGTACGAGCCCTCCTGATAATAGCGGTAGGTGTAGGGCGCGTCCGAGTCCGAATACTCGTACGTGGGCCCGTTCTCCTCAGCCACCGTGATGTCGGTGACGTCGCTGAAGCGGTTAATCAGGATTTCGCGCTGGCCGTATCGGAACGTGCCGCTGGTAAACACCAACTCCTGGGTTTCCACGACGCGAAAATCACCGCTCTGCAGAACGGTGAGATCGACATCGTAGCGCTGCCAGTAGAGAGTTTTTTCCTGCGCCAGTGCGGCAGGCGCCCCTGCCAGCAAAAGCACGATAAACAACAAGAAGACGTAGGTGCGCCGTTTCATCGATTCACCTCCCATGGCTGACATTGTATCACAGAGGCGCGCGCATGCGCGGTGGTTAAGCCGACATATCGCTGACATCATGCAATACGTGGGAGGTGGGGATGGGGTTGCGTGGGCGGAAGGCGCGCTTGAGCGCAGAGACAAGGGCGTGGCGCCCCTACCTTTGGTTGACCGCGCGGCGGGTTTTAATTTTTCTCGACAGGAGCACCGTAGCCATCACTACATCATGAGATGCCAGAGCACACCACAATAGCTGCACTAATGTAATACAAGCGTACCCAAGAACCGATCCGGGTGGATCGATGGACGATCGGGCCGATGGACAATCAAACTACAAGGAGAAAAATCATGACTGCACCCAAGCGCCTTGCGAGAATCGCCGGGCTTCTCTATCTCACTGTCGCCATCTTTGGCGGGTTCGCCTTCGGGTTTGTGCTTGCCAAGGTGTACGCCCCGGGCGACGGCGCAACCACGGCAGCCAACGTCCTTGCTAACGCGGGCCTGGTCCGTCTGGGCGTGGTGGCCGACCTCATCCAGGCAACGGTCATGGCCTTCCTGGCGATGACCCTCTACCGGCTGCTCAAGCATGTGAACCAGAACGCGGCCAGCGCAATGGTGATCCTTGCAGCCATCGCCACCACGATCATGTGCCTCAACAACGTCTTCCAGGTTGCCGCGTTGCTGGTTGCAACCAACGGCTCCTACGCGACCGCCTTCGGCGCCCAGGGTGCGAATGCCCTCGTACTGCTCCTGCTCGACATGCAGCACTACGGCTTTCTGATTGCGCAAATCTTCTTCGGCCTGTGGCTGGCGCCGATGGGGTATCTCGCCTACAAGTCAGGGATGTTCCCCAAGGCGCTGGGCGTCGTGCTGGTTGTGGCGGCCGTCTGCTACCTGGTCGACGTGCTAGCCCGGTTCCTGGTCCCCGACTTCGGCGCGCAGAATCCACACTTTCGTGGCCGTCATCCCGCCCCTGATCGCGGAGGTCTGGATGGTCCTGTACCTGCTCGTCAAAGGGGTGAGGGTTCCCACTCAGGGCGCGGCCCCCGTAACTGCGGCCGCCGCAGAAGCAGGAATATAGATCCCGTCAAGTGGGATTCGATGCATCGGCGCCGAAGACAAAGCTAGGATCTCGGAGAATGTGCGGTCGCCTGGTCTGGGCCGCCTCAGACAATCGCAACTAACAAAAGGAGCGAAAAATGAATTCCGAACAATGGAACCGCCGGATACGCGGCTCGCCTGGAGGTTGACTATCCGGAGAAACTGGATCGGATGACGACTTTCTTCCGAATACTCTGGATCATTCCCATCGCCATCGTCCTGGGACTCGTCTCAGGGGCTGGAGAGACGATCACCAACACGGTTTTCCTCAATGAGGCCGGTGAGGTTATCCGGAGGACTCAACAGACGGTTGGTGGACTGGCGAGCGGACTCATTTCAGCCACGGCCTTAATGATCCTCTTTCGACGGCTTTATCCACGCTGGTGGTTCGACTTTTCCCGCGAGCTCGCCCGCTTCGAGACCAGAGTCGGCGCCTACGCGGCCCTGCTCACGGACCGGTACCCGTCCACCGTCGAAGAGCAGTCTGTCCACCTGGAGATCGATTATCCGAACGCAGAAACTGACCTCAATCGGTGGCTTCCCCTGGTCAAGTGGCTGCTCGCGATCCCGCATTATTTCGTCCTGTTCTTTCTCAGCATTGCCGGCTTCTTTGCAGTGATCCTGGCCTGGTTCGCAATTCTGGCGACCGGTCGATACCCGAGGGGCCTCTTTGATTTCAACGTCGGGGTGAGTCGATGGTGGCTGCGGGTAGGGGCCTACGCATTCTTGCTGGTGACCGACCGCTATCCGCCATTTAGCCTGAGATCTGAATAAAAGGAAGATACTAAAGTGAAAGCAGAGGTAAGAAGAATGACCATTTCCTGGAGGACTATCCGCATCCTCATCGCCACCATAGTCGTCGCCGCGCTGGCGCTCGGGCTGCCCGCCGCGGCCCCTGTCCGTGCCGCAGGCCTGACAAACTGCGTCGACATGGCTGGCCGTTCAGGAGCTTGCTATGAGTTGGTCTGGGTCAACGGGGTCCAGCTCAGGATGACGTTCCCGCAGCAGGCCCAGGAATTCCCGGGCGTGGGGCCCACCGACAAAGTGGACAACTTCTACGTGGTGGCGCCACAGACCGACACGGTCCAGGGCACGTTGCCCTTCCTGCACGACCATACCGTTAGAGACGTGCCAAGCCAGAACTAGGGCGCCTACAGCGTCTTCATGCGCGGCTTCTTCGTCCTGTGCAGTGAGCAGGGCATCGTCAGCGGCGCCTGTGTGCCCTACTGGGCCGTCATCGAGGGGGTAGGAACGTTACCTTTGGCCACGACCGTAAACGGGCAGAGACTGACGTCGGTCGGTCCCATCGAGGCACCCGCGAACGCCGGGCTCATCACGCTGTTCGACACCGGGGCAACATTCCTCGGCATCATCAACCCCGGCAAGTAGACCAACCCTGCCTGCCGAGGCTCTCGGCGGGCAGGAGCAGGGCGCAGTCAAGCACCCAGCCTAGGGCGCACCCGGACTGGATGCTTGACCGCATCGCAAGCGACAAAAGAACGAGTCAGGCAAGCTGTCCAGGGGATAGATCTGGGAAATCCAATACGCGGACCTCGACAGTTTAGGGCGAGCAATATCAGCAACGAACGAGCTGTATCCTAATGATAGAAACACAGCTACTCTGTGGATGATCAGAATTGGATAGCGAGGGAGAATTCCTCCCTTCGAACGAACAAGGATATGAGGAGTAACTGCATGAAGAAGTCCATCAGAATTATCATATACGTGCTCGCGTTCACACTACCGATTGTGGCGCTTGGAACGATCGGATATTTCTCAATTTTATCTCTGACTTTGCCCAAACCAACCGAGTTGGATATTCCACAAGCGGGTGTGGGTTCACTGTCCACAAAAAGCTTTGACCCGACAAAACCAACGGTAGCCATTGTCCTCGGTAGTAATCGCACCGAGAGCACTGATCTTCTCATTCCCTACCAGCTATTCTCGGCCTCGGATGCCTACAATGTCTACGCCGTAGCACCTGAACGCAAGACGACCTCGCTGGCTGGCGGTTTAGAGGTCATGCCTGACTACTCCTATGCTGACCTTAATGCGCTGCTTGGCAAGTCGCCGGATGTTGTTGTGATACCTGCCTTCCCTAATGTCGGAAGCCCGGAGAATAAGCCTGTTCTAGCCTGGATCAAGCAACAATCCGACCGGGGATCGTACATTTTGTCCATCTGTGTCGGAGCAGAGGTCTTTGCGGCGACGGGATTGCTGGATGGTCGTACAGCCACGACCCACTGGGGTGATATTGGCCGTATCGAAGGACTTTATCCTGCTGTGAATTGGGTACGTGGTGTGCGGTATGTAGACGGCGGCACGTACATGACATCAGCCGGCATTACTTCAGGCATTGATGCAGTTCTTCATTACATCGCCCAGCATAATGGAGATGTTGTAGCGCGGGCCATCTCAGAGAAAATGCACTATCCCAGCTATGCCTTTGTGGATCAGCCGCAGGTTGAGCAGTATTCCACTGGCACCGACTTGACTACGGTGGGGCTAATAAACACCTTATTTCACTGGAATCACGCGACAGCAGGGGCGCTTTTGTATGATGGTATCAATGAACTTGACCTGGCCTCCACTTTTGACACCTACTACGCTTCTTACAGCACTAGGTTGGTGAGCGTTTCTCAAACCCGACGGCTAATCACAACTCAGTATGGGCTGCAACTTGTACCACGATGGGGCTTCAATGATGCTCCTGGGATGGAGCGTTTGATCGTGCCCGGAAGCCACGCGCGTCAACTTGCTGCGGCGGACGTTAGCGCCTGGCAGTCAAGTGAAAATGCTGCTCAGGTTTTCTACCTTCACGCAGACAACCCCGATGGTTTTGCCTTTGATGCGCCTCTACAAGATTTAGCACGTCAAGAAAATATCCCGACAGCAGTGCTGGATGCGATGCGGCTAGAGTACAGACCGGGAACGGTACAGACTGAAGGTTCTGGTTGGCCACTCTGGTTGACAATCCGCCCACTGCTCATTGGGTTAGCTAGTCTGGCAATTACCCTGGTTATCAGCGGACGTTTGCGTCGTCCGCCCTCAACCCGGATGACTGGCTTAACCGCCCAAACTCAAGCTTGAATTTTGGCCGCCTATGAAATGATCCCCCGAACTGCTGAGCGCGGCATAGACGTTTACTCAACGAAACTTATCCGTATCGTTCGAAAAGGAGAAAATGATGACTACCAAAGAAGAAACGAATACATACAGAACGACCGCAAGAGTCGTTGGGGCGCTGTTCTTCGCAGGGATGGTTATAGGCATTGCGGGGCACATGCTCGTTCAATCCATCCTTACTGCGCCGGATCACCTTTCCATTATTCCCGCAAAGAGCATGCTGGTGGCCTTCGGCGCGCTGCTCTTGCTGATGACCGGCGTAGGCGACGCCGCTCACGGCGTCCTGATGCTCCCGATCCTGAAGCGACACGGCGAGCGAATCGCCTTCGGCTACTTCGGTTTCAGGATCGTCGACGCCGTCTTTATTGCCGTCGCGGCTGTCTTCCTCTTCCTGCAAATCCCGCTGGGCCGCGAGTACCTGAATGCGGCGGTCCCTGGCAGTTCCTCTCTGCAAGCCCTGAGCACTGTGGCCATCCAGGCGAACCTGTATGCCTACAACATCGCCATGACGTTTCTTGGGGTAGCCGGTTTGATGCTCTGCTACGTGTTCTACAGGGCCAGGCTGGTTCCGCGGCCAATCGCCGTCTGGGGTCTGGTTGGATACGCGGTCATCCTGGGCGGGTCTGTGTTGGAGGTGATGGGGTTCAACCTGAGTTCGATCCACACGATTCCGGGCGGCCTGTGGGAGCTGTTCATAGGGGTGTGGCTGATCGTTAAGGGATTCAACGCATCTGCGTTTTCTCAGGCCACAACGTCCAGCAGCTCGGCTGCGTCACTTGCACCACGCCTGGATCCGACCAGGGCGTAAACGTCGAACGGAGCCTCTCTGAGACTCACAGCAACGCGGGTAGCGGCCGGGGGTCTCAGAGAGCGTCAAATGATGGAGGATAACCTAATGAAAGCAATTGTATACACAGAATACGGATCACCGGATGTTCTTCAGTTCAAAGATGTAGAAAAACCTACGCCTAAAGAGAATGAAGTCCTGGTGAAGATTCACGCAGCATCCGCAAATCCAGCTGACTGGCATACCATGAGAGCCGCACCGTTCTTAGCTCGCCTGGTAAACGGATTTTTCAAACCTAAGAATCCCAGGCTCGGCGCTGATGTAGCGGGGCGCGTTGAAGCGGTTGGCAGAACCGTAACGCAGTTTCAAGTGGGTGATGATGTATTTGGAAGCATGCCCCTCAATGAGCTGAGCAGTTTTGCCGAGTACGTATGTGCCAAGGAAGATGCATTGGCGTTGAAACCAGCCAGGATGACATTCGAGCAGGCAGCATCCGTCCCTTTAGCGGCCTTCACCGCTTTGCAGGGATCTGCGTGATACAGGACAGATACACTCCGGGCAAAAGGTCTTGATTAATGGGGCATCCGGCGGCGTAGGTACGTTTGCCGTGCAGATTGCCAAATCCTTCGGGGCTGAAGTTACCGGCGTGTGCAGCACCCGGAATTTGGACATGGTGCGCTCGATAGGCGCAGACCACGTCATTGATTACACGCAAGAAGACTTCACCAACAACGGGCAGCAGTATGACCTGATTTTCTGTGCCGTCGGAAATCGTTCCATTTCTGATTACAAGCGCGCACTAAGACCCGAGGGTACTTGCGTCATTGCTGGATTCACCAACCTGCGGCGGTTGTTCGAACACATGATCCTTGGGTCGTTGAAGTCGAAGGCCGGAGGTAAGCGAGTCGGTCCAATGGATACGATGAAACCAAACAAACAGGATCTGATTTTCCTGAAAGAGCTTCTAGAAGCCGGCAAAGTAAGACCCGTTATCGATAGATCGTTACCCGTTAGCAGAGGTTCCTGAAGCGCTCCGGTATCTTGAAACAGGACACGCCCAGGGAAAAGTCGTCATCACGGTTGCAGCATAACGACACGATCCGACAAGTGCCGGCGAGTGGAGGTCGAGTAACGAAGGAGACTCCCGTGAGAGATAAGCCTAAACCTGATATGAACGACAAAATCTGCCTCGTGACAGGCGCAACCAACGGCATTGGCAAGGCAACCGCGCAGGCGCTGGCGCAGATGGGCGCAACAGTTGTCATTGTGGGCCGCAACCCAGCCAAGTGTGCGGCAGTGGTGAGCGAAGATCAAGCACATCAGCGGTAATGACGCGGTGGAGGCACTCATCGCCGATTTGTCGATCATGGCGGAGGTCCGGCATGTGGCAGATCAGTTCAAGGCAAAATACCAGAAATTGCATGTGCTGGTCAATAACGCTGGCGCGGCGTTTGGGAAGCGACAGGTCACCTCCGAGGGGTTTGAGAAAACCTTTGCACTCAACCACCTGAACTACTTCCTGCTGACCAGTTTACTCCTGGAAACGCTGAAGGCCAGCGCTCCGGCCCGCATTGTCAATGTCTCCTCAGACTCGCATAAAGGGGCACACCTCGATTTCGACGATTTGCAGACCGAGAAGGGTAATTTCGTCTTCCGTGCCTACGGTCGTTCCAAGCTCGCCAATGTCGTGTTTAGCTATGAACTGGCTCGACGACTGGCAGGTACGGGTGTCACTGTCCAACGTGCTACATCCTGGTTTGGTGCGCACCGGATTCGCAAACAACCTGGGTGCAGTTCCGTCAGCCGTTTTTGGCTTTTTCATGCGTTTTGTGGGATTAACACCAGAGCAAGGCGCACAGACCTCTGTTTACCTCGCCACCTCACCGGACGTGGAAAACGTGACCGGGAAATACTGGGAAAAGAGCAAAGCGGTGCCGTCCGGTCGTGCCGCCTATGACGAGGCCACCTGGACGCGGCTGTGGGAAGTCAGTGACAAGATGGTTGCGGCGAGAGCGACGCCAGGCTAAAGAGCCACACTCTCCGCGTCACGCACGGCTATCGCCGCGTGTCAAGGCCGGACGTCACGGTATCAATCGTGTTCAGCCAATGTGTATCAGCCGGACCGCGCGAGGTACTGGTGAACGGACTGGATGGCCATCCCCCCCTCGCCCACGGCAGAGGCCACCCGTTTGACGGAGCCATGCCGCACGTCACCCGCAGCAAACACGCCGGGAATGCTGGTCTCCAGCAAGAGTGGAGGCCGCTGCAGCGATGCTGCCTTGGAAGTGTCGCTAGCACCGATCAGATCCGGGCCTGTGAGAAGGAAGCCGCGCGGGTCGCGCAGGATGCCGGCCGGCAACCATTCCGTGTGAGGCTGCGCTCCAATCAGGACGAACAAGGCAAATGCCGGGACGCTTTCGATTTTCCCTGAGGAGCCGTCCTCTAGTACCAGGCTTTCGAGCCGGTGCGCGCCGTGCCCGTCGATGATCCTGGTGTGCAGACGCACATCGATGTTGGTCTTGGCTGCGATCTCCTGCACCAGGTAGTCGGACATACTGGCGGCCAGCGAGCTTCCACGCGCGAGGATCGTGACCTGCTGTGCGTACTTCGCCAGATTAACGGCGGCCTGACCTGCGGAGTTGCCTGCACCCGCAACGAAGACGTGTTGACCTTCCATGGCTTGAGCCTCGGTAATTCCGCCTCCATAGAAAACCCCTGCGCCAACCAGCGCTTCAAGACCGGGGATGCCGAGACGCTGGTAGCTGGCCCCCGTTGCCAGAAGGATCGTGCGGCTCACGATTTCTGTCCCATTCGAGAACTCCAGGATGCGGTCGCGTCCCTCCACTCGCAGAGCGATCGCCTCCCGCAAAACAGAGGTTTCTGCCCCGAACGACCAAGCCTGGTCGAGCGCCCGATTGGTCAGGTCCGCGCCGCTGATGCCCAGCGGGAACCCCAGATAGTTCCGAATCAGCGAGCTGGTGCCCGCCTGGCCACCGATCGTTTCACGATCCACGACGATTGTGCGCAATCCTTCCGACGCGCCGTAGACCGCCGCCGAGAGTCCGGCCGGCCCGGCGCCGACGATGGCAAGATCAAAGGCGCCTTCCTCGACGCTGTGGCGCACGCCGAGCGCCAGCGCAACTTGCTCATTTGAGGGCGCGGTAAGCACCTGGCCATCGAACCGAACCAACACGGGAAATGGGCCTGCGGGCCGCCCGAAGCGCTGCAGCAGCGCGCGTCCTTCTTCGGAATCCGCCTCAATATACTTGAACGGCAGACCACCGCGTGCCAGCAGATCGCGAATCTCAGCGGTACGCGCGTTCCAGCGCTCGCCGGCGATGGTGACCATCTCGCGGCCTTTCTGTTGCCGGCGCTGCCAATCACGCAGGAGCTCCGCGATGAGCGCATGAAACTCCTCGTCCGGAGCACGGCCGGGCTTGACCGCGTAGCGGTCAAACTGCCCAAGGGAGATGGCTTTCAGGATCGGTTTTGACTCGGAGCGATTACCCAACGGGATAAGCAGGACGCGCATGGCATGGGGATAGAGTTCGTGCGCCCGCGCAAAATACTCAATGCCCGTCATCGAACCCAGCCCGGGCGCCGCCGGCAGGATGACTATCTGCGCGCCCGCGGCCCGTAACCTCCCCAGCCGCTCGAGTGACGCCTCTGCTTCTGCATCGCAAATGACGTCGTAATCGTCCGCATAGCGCTTGAGCAGCTCTCGTTGGATCGTCTCCAGATTCTGGATTTGAGCGTCAACAGCCATCAGAGCCGGTTTCGCCATCGAGTCTCCTTTTCGGATCTTCGCCAGATTCGCCCGATCTACTTTCTTGCCGTCTGGCGAAGCTGCTCTACCATACGCACGATCGCGCCAACCGCAGCTTGGGGCTGATCGAACTGGATGTTGTGGGCGCTCTTGTCAGCAACCAACCCCTGGCTGTTGGACGACAATTGGAGCAGCTCGGCCTGCAGCCTCTGCCAGTCCGGCTCCAGATCCAGGCCACGCGACAGCACGATCAATGGCACATCTCCGATGGACTTCACGGCGGCGGCCTGGTCGAGACTCGCCGGCATACCCCTGCCTTCATCGGCCCAGGCTTGCACGGCTCGCGGTGTCACCGCGAAAGCCGCATAAGCCTGCTTTGCCTCCGGCGTCAGATTTTGACCGGAGCCCGGCCCCGTGAGCAAACGCACTAATCCGATGCGCGCCAACAGGACCGGCAGCGAAGGCCCTCTTGATTGAGAGACCGCCTGAGAGCCCCCAGCCGTGGCCGGTTCCCTGGTTTGTTCGGGGCTCATGGAATCGATCAGCACAACCCCAACGACTTCCTTCGGATATTCGTGAGCAAACACCCGCACCGGCAGACCGCCCATCGAGTGGCCAACCAGCACATAGGGGCCCGGAATGCTGGCTTGATCCAGCAATGTGTGCAGTTCTTGAGCGAATTGCCCGGCATCCCGTGGCAGGGGACCGGCCTCGCTGTAGCCCATGCCGGCCCGATCGTAGGAGCAGACCCGCGTTGTCCCGGCCACCCCCGGCTGCACGAGGCTCCACCCGAGCGACCAATCACCCCATCCGGCATCGATCACCACCGTGGGACTGCCAGTGCCCGTGCAGTTGATGTGTAAGCGGTAACCGCCCACGTCGACCATTTGACCGACAGGAGGATAGGCTCGCACATCGGAGGCCTCGGTCG
This sequence comes from uncultured Chloroflexia bacterium, assembly GCA_963774265.1. Taxonomy (GTDB): domain Bacteria; phylum Chloroflexota; class Anaerolineae; order CG2-30-64-16; family CG2-30-64-16; genus JALOOB01. The sequence continues at coordinate 191,168 of CAVZDU010000006.1, forward strand.
CGGACTCGGTAACGACCCCCACCAGTACCAGGCCCAGGACCACAACCATCACGCCGCCCAGCCAGAGGAGAAGCTTTCGGCCGCGACGTTTGGGAGTCTGTGAAGTGTCTGTTTGCATCGGTGTATCCTTTCTACAGTCCAAGCTCGAGTGCTGAGTGACCAATGAAACAAGCGGCCGTATGGCCGCTTGCTCTACTCCATGCTCTCCGCGGCGCGCTTAGGGCCGGCTAGAACTGCGTTTGCCTCGTTGAACTTCGGCGCTTGCATGGCCAGACGGCCGAGACAACGCGGACGACTCCGTCTGGTTTTGTCATAGCAAATAGTACAAGACTTATACTAATAATAAACGAATTTTGCACAAATAAGATGTAAGTGATGCCCCTGTCGCAAAAATGCATATCGCTGCAACTTTGGAGACGGCGAAGAGGATGTCGAGGCCTTCTGCCGCAGGTCCACGACGCCTTGATGCCGCTGCTTGACCAGGGCGTCCCCCACTCCGGTTGTAGCTCCGCGCTGCCAGGACGAAAGGTGTGGCTATCTCGCCCGTCGACCACGCGCCTGTGAGCAATGCCACGCGCACTCCTCCCGATTCGGTAAGACGGATTATGGCGAAGCAGCATCGGTCACGCTACAATGGTCCGGTCAAGGAAAGGGTCGAACAGCTCAACGTGACAAGCACGCATCTGCCAGTGCAACTGACCAGCTTCGTCGGACGGCGGCGCGAGATCGTCGAAGTCGAACGCTTGCTATCGTCTTCACATCTCGTCACCCTCACGGGCGCGAGCGGCTGCGGCAAGACGCGGCTCGCCTTGCAGGTTGCGGGCGCGCTCGAGCGCGACCTTCACTGATGGGGTCTGGTTGGTCGAACTCGCAGCGCTTCGCGATGCGGCGCTCGTGCCAGACTTCGTCAGCCAGGCACTCGGCGTGCATCCAATTCTCAACCAGCCTGTCGACGAGCTACTCCTGAGCCATGTGCGGACCCGGCGGATGCTGCTCGTTCTCGACAACTGCGAACATCTGATCGCCTCCTGCGCGGGACTTAGCCAGGCGATGCTGTCCGTTGCGCCCAATCTGACGATTCTCGCCACCAGCCGCGAGCCGCTCGCCATCACGGGCGAAACGCTCTACCACGTGTCGTCGCTCTCCCTGCCGCCCAACGCGCAATCGAACCCGGATCAGGTGTCCCGATCCACTGCCCTCACCCTACCGGATGTGAGCGGCTATGAGGCAATTCAACTGTTTGTCGAACGCACGAGAGCCATCCTGTCCGACTTTGCTTTGACTCCAGAGAACACCACGTCGATCGTCAGTATCTGCCGCCGCCTCGACGGCATCCCACTGGCCATCGAGCTGGCAAGTGCCCGCACCAGCGTATTGACGGTGCAGCAGATCGCGGAGCGGCTCGACGACCGGTTCGCTTTCCTCGTCTCGAGCCAGCGCACGACTCCCGTCCCCCATCACCGCACCCTGCGCACGGCGATCGACTGGAGCTACGATCTGCTCACTTCGGAGGAGCAGGTCTTGCTGCGCCGCCTGGCGGTCTTTGCCGCGGGCTTCACGCTGGACACGGTCGCAGGCATTTGCGGCGGTGACGGAGTGGCGCCCTGCGGTGAGGAGGGGCGGACCCTCGACCTGCTCTCGTCCCTGGTCAACAAATCGCTCATCGTCGCCAACACACTGGGGCGCACCGAGGCGCGTTACCGCCTGCTCGAATCCATCCGCGACTATGCGCTCGAGAAGATGAGCCAGGCCGGCGAGGCGGCGCGGTTGCGCGACCGCCACCTGGATCTGTTCGTCGCCCGCGCCGAAGAGGCCGCTCCGAGGCTGGGCGACGCGTACCAGCAGCTCTGGCTGGCCTGGCTGGAAGGCGAGCACGACAACCTGCGCGCCGCCCTGGCCTGGTCGCTGGAGAGCGGTCGCATCGAGGCAGGACTGCGGATCGCTAATGCACTCGTTCGATTCTGGGAGATCCGGGGGCATGTACAGGAAGGACTGGCATGGTTCGAGCGTTTGCTCACCCGGGCCGATGATGGCGTCACCCTGGCAGTCCGCGTGAACGCCTACACCTTTGCCTCATTTATGGAGATGTTCCTGGGGCACGCACCGGCAAGCACGGCCTATGCGCGAGCAGCGGTTGACCTGGCCGAGACGGACGGACGCAGGAGATCCGGCCCTCCTGGCATTCGCCCTGGCCGGCCTTGCTTCCGCCGCGCGCACGGCAGGTGACTATCGTACCGCGTTTTCTGTGGCGGACCGCATCATACCCATCTATCGCGAAATCGGGCCGCCATTTCACTTGGGCATGGCGCTGCTTTCACAAGGAGGCTTGGCGATTGAACTCGGCGCCTATGACACCGCCCGCGCTTTGCTGGAGGAGAGCCTCGCGCTGGCGCGTGAGAGCGGGCGATGCGTTTCGGGCCGGGCACGCACTGAACTCCCTCGGCGACCTGGCGCGCTGCAAGCAGGATTATTCTGCGGCCAAAACCGCGTACGAGGAAAGCGTGGCGCTGCTGCGCGAAGTCGGCGCACAACGCGACCTGGCCTCGGCGCTGGGCAATTTTGGACACGCTTGCTTGCACCTGGGCGATGTCGAGCGTGCCCATGCCCTGTTCGGTGAGAGCATGGCAGCACACCAGGCGCAGCAGAACGAGCCGGGTATGGCAGAATCCCTCGTTGGCTTCGCGGCGACTGCGATCGCGCGCGGCTTACCCGCGGCCGGCGTGCGCCTGCTCGCGGCTGCCGCGGCGACGAGCGAACAGCATGTCACGTCTGCATGGCCCGCGACACGAACCGAGTACGCCCACTATCTAGCACTCGCACGCGCCGGGCTCACCGAGGCGGAATTCCGCGGCGGAAGAAGCGACGGGACGCGTCCTATCCCTCGAACAGGCAGTAGACTACGCGTTGAATCTGCCGCTCAAATCAGGCGCAACACCGGCGAGCAGGACAGAGCGGGACGAGCGGGACGAGCTGACCGAGCGGGAGCGCGAAGTCACCGCGCTCATTGCAGCCGGCAGGTCGAACGGCGAGATTGCCGATGATCTGGTGCTGAGCAAGCGCACCGTCGAGAAACACATCAGCAGTATCTTCTCGAAATTGGGGATGACTCACCGTGGCCAAATCGTGCAGTGGGCCATCGAACAGGGGCTGACCCGCGTCGCTCGGTGAGCATCTGCCAGCCGAACTCCTCCTGACGTCGCAACGACTGTCTTCCTTATAAGCGATCACCACTACTATTGCACAAGTGAATTACGATACGTGTACGAATACGTGCGCGCACGCATGACATTCCGACCCCCTTCCTCCATACTATCCTCGTAACACAAGAAACGCGCAGGCCACGTTGGAATAGGCGTGGCGCAAGGGAAGGGACACCGATGAATATTCTTTTCGCGACCATGCCATTTGACGGTCACTTCAACCCGCTCACCGGCATCGCCATGCACCTCAAGGACGCCGGTCATGACGTGCGCTGGTATGCGGGGCTGAGCTACACCGAGAAGCTGCAACGGCTCGGAATCCCGCACTTCCCGTACCGCCGGGCAATTGAGATCAACCAGGACAACATCGCCGAACTCTTCCCGGAGCGCGCCAAGCTGCGCGGCATGGCGTTCCTGAGGTTTGACGGCGAGATAATCTTCGCCAGCAACTCCGAGAACTTCTTCCTGGACGTCCAGGAAATCGACGCGGCATTCCCCTTCGATGTGCTCTTTTGCGATGCCGCCTTCTACGCCATGAAGCTTGTCAAGGAGAAGCTGGGCAAGCGGGTGTGCTCGGTCGATGTGGGCCCATCACTGGAAAGCTCGGTGGACACGCCACCCAACTTCGTTGGCCTGAAGCCGGCCAAGACCACAGCCGGCCGGCTCGTCCACCGGGGGATGAAGGCGGTGATGGAGCGGATGGTGATGGACGGACCGAAGCGCATCTACAATAGCATGTTGGCCGCGCAGGGGCTTGCGCCCATCGACGGGACGCTGTTCGACGTCTCGTACCAGAGCCCGGACGTCTCGTTTCAAAATGGGGTGCCGAGTTTTGCATATCCGCGGCGCGAGCACAACCCAAAGACCAAATTCGTCGGTGCGCTGCTCCCGCACAAAGGGGCCATCACCCGGGCCTTCGCACAGCCCGAGAAGCTCGACAAGTACAAGCCCGTGATCCTGATCTCCCAGGGCACCGTCGATAACAAAGACCCGGGCAAGCTGATCGTGCCCGCGCTGGAAGCCCTGAAGGACACAAGCGCCCTGCTCGTCGTCACCACCGGCCATGGCGACACCGCTGGACTGCGGCAGCGCTATCCGCAGGACAACATCATCGTCGAGGATTTCGTCGACTTCGACTTTATCTTCAACCACACGGATCTGTTTATCACGAACGGCGGCTACGGGAGCGTCCTGCTCAGCCTGAGCAAGGGCGTCCCGGTGCTTGGAGCGGGCGTCAAGGAGGGCAAGAACGACGTCAACGCGCATGTGGACTACTTCAAGGTTGGCATCGATCTACGCACCGAGAATCCCAAGCCCGACGCCATCCGGCGGGCGACCGCCAGGCTTCTGAGCGAACCTCAGTGGAAGCAAAATGCAGCACGGCTGTGCGACGAATTCGAGCGCTCCGATCCGTACCCAATGATCGACGCTTATCTTGCAGGCATCAACTAATAGGAGAGACACCATGTCAATCGAACAGAACAAAGCCTTAGTTCGCCGATTCGACGACCTGATCAACGCACACGATGTGGCTGGGGCCTTCGCCCTGTGCAGCTCCAACTTTGTCGATCACGGACTACCTCCGGGAACGCCGCCCGGGGTCGAGAGCAGCCGCCGTTTCTTCGAGGGGCAGTTCGCGGCGTTCCCCGATCTGCAGGCCACCATGACGGATATCGTCGCCGAAGGCGACAGAGTCGTTATCCGCATGACGGTCGAAGGCACCCACCAGGGGCTGCTGATGGGCATCCCTCCGACCGGGAAGCATGTGAAGTGGAGTTTGATCAGCATTCACCGGATCGCGGACGGTAAGATCGCCGAGCATTGGGGTGAGAACGACACCATGGGCCTCATGCAGCAACTGGGCGTCATTCCGCCGCCTCGGGCTGCATAAGCAGTACGTTCGAGACCCTGAGGAATTTCGAAAACCCTCAGGGTCTCAATCGCGCCAACCCGACCAGGACGACCACCTCGGCGACCTCGACGAGAGTGGTGAACAGGCTCAGGGGCGTGACCGGCAGGACGACGTTGGCAGCCGGGCCAACGAACGGAACGCCCAGGGTGCGCGTCAGAACATACAGCACGATAATCGCGGCGTTGTGGAGGTGGCACGGTATAGGCTGCTTTGTTAGGGGGGTTACGGCTGGTCGAACATCACCCGAATATTCTGCTCGGCCAGCTCCACCGTGCGCGCGATGCGCCTGGCGCGCGTCTCCGGCCGCTTGGCGGAGGCGATGAAGTAGAGGATGCCCTTTTTGACCGATGTGCTGAAGCCATTCCAATACTGCTCTGCCGCAGAATTGGCTGCCAGGCTCGCGGCGAAATCCTCAGGCACGGCCAGCTCGTCGATCGCATCGTGGGCTGTCCACGTGCCGTTTGCCTTCGCGATCTCGATGGCCGCGAGCCCGGCGGGCATCATCAGCCCCTGCTCGATCAGCCGCGCCACCCGCTCCTTGTTGCTCCTCGCCCAGATGCTCTTCGGTTTGCGCGGGGTAAAGATCTGCTTGAAACGGGTCGCGTCGAGGGTGGTGGTCTTGCTGTCGATCCAGCCGAAGCAGAGCGCCTCCTCCACCGCGTCTTCGTAAGACACTCCGGGCTCCACACTGTTCTTCTTGTGGATGATCAGCCATACCCCGGGAGAGGACGCGTGATGCTCGGCAAGCCACGCGCGCCAGGCCGCGTGGTCGGGGACCTGAACAGTGTCGAATGCCGCCTGCATAGTCGTATTATAACTCAATCGCTTCCGCAACCTGCAGACAGCTGCAGCGTATAGCTTCACATCAGATGTAAGATCCCAGCCCGGCATGCCACCTCGTGCAGCGGATCTCTGCTGCAGAAACAGGAGTAGTTCGAGTTGATGCAGCCCGCCATGGTTTCGTCACCGCTCCGCGCGGGGGTGGCGACCGCGACCCGCCGCCTCCTGTTCTTCGACAACCTGCGCGTGGTCTTGATGATCATGGTCATCATGCACCACGTCGGCCAGGCATACGGTCCGACGGGCGGCGAGTGGCTCATCCAGGAGCCAAACCGCGCGGCCATCCTCGGGCCGTTCTTCACGGTCAATCGCTCGTTCGGCATGAGCCTGTTCTTCATGATCGCGGGCTATTTCACGGTCATCGCCTGCGATCGCAAGGGACCGCTCCCTTTTCTCAAGGATCGCCTCGTGCGGCTTGGCATCCCCCTGTTGGTCTGGGTCGCGATGATGGAGCTGATCCAGGGCTTGATTGAGCGAAGGCTGATTTGGCCGGTCGAGATCGGTCACTTGTGGTTCGTGCAGCACCTGCTGATCTACAGCGTGGCCTACGCCGGTTGGCGGATGATCAGGCCTGGTCGCGCCGCTCCAGACACCCCGCCCGGCCACGCACCGGCCTGGTGGCGCATCGTGGCCTTTGCGCTCGGCCTGGCCTTTGTTTCGGCCGTTGTCCGCATCTGGTACCCCATCGACCGGTGGGTCTACTTGCTTGGTTTTGTACGGGTGGCATTTGCGGACGTGCCGCGTGACCTCAGTCTTTTCGTCATCGGCGCGGTGGCCTACCGCCGGGGCTGGGTGTTGGGCTTCCCAACACGGGCTGGGCGGGCATGGCTGATCCTGGGTCTGCTCCTGGCCGCCTTGTGGTATGTGTACGCGCTAACGTTGCCCGAAGGGTTGCCCATGAGCGATGTTGCGGGAGGGCTGAGCTACGCGGTGTGGGAGTCGCTGCTGTGTATCAGCATGTGCATCGGCCTGACCGTGCTTTTCCGTGACCATTTCGCCGGGCAAAGCGGGCTGGGCAAGAAGCTGGCGCAGGCCCAATACACCGCGTACGTGTTTCACATCCCGGTGGTCTTGCTGTTCCAGTGGCTGGCGCTCGGCCTGGCAGCCGCACCGTTCGTCAAATTCGTCCTGGTGAGCCTGGTCACCGTGCCCGTGACGTTCTTCGTCAGCTATTGGATCAGGAAGCCGCTGAGGATGTAGATCCTCTCACATCATGCCCCGCGCGGCCTGATCCGTGCTCGGCCGCCCTCTCGAATATAACAGGAATGGGCCCTTATCGTCGCTTCCTTCTTTTTCGAAGACCATGCCGATTTTCGTTGCCACCTTGATCGAGGCCAGATTCTCACGATCAACCAAGCAGACTAGACGCGGCAGCCGGAGCTGTTCGAAGCCATAGGCGAGAATAGCCTGAGCTGCTTCTGTTCCCAATCCCTGTCCCCAGTACGCCTGGGCCAGCGTGTAGGCCACTTCAACTTCCGGTCGCCCATCGATCGTCCACGGCAGCAAGCCACACCGCCCGATGAATCGATTCGTTTCTTTGTGGATGGTCGCCCAAAGTCCTAGTTCAGGATGGTCTGGATGTCCATTCATATGCCACTCCAGCTCTTCCCGGGCCTCTTCGTAAGTGCGGGGAGCGTCGGGTATGTATGTGATCACATGAGGATCACAATAGAGCGCAAACAGGTCATCGAGGTCGCCCGGCGCCAGGTGTCGAAGAATCAGTCTCCTGGTTTCCATAATTATCATCTGCTGTAATCGAACCCTTCTCCCAGTCACAACAAGTATACCAAAAAGATATAAAGAGGTGCAAGTATAGGACAAATAGTTTCTCCGGCCTGGCTGTCTCGAATCTATCATTTGACCGATGCATTTTCAGCGGTCCGGATGCATCATATAGACCAGAAGGGAAGATGAGGCATGTCAGTCTCTATGGCCTCAAGTTAACCATTCCCTCAGGGCGCCGATGCTGGCACTAGCTGTAGCAAATGACCTTTTGCGCCGCGAAAGTCTGCGGGCGATGCTGATTGCGTTGGCAGGTGCGGACACAATCGACGCAGTTGACTGTGAGGCCGCGCGCCGGGTGATGGTGGCAGCTGAGCCGGACCTGGTGGTGGTCGACGGGGGCCTGCCGCTGGACGAGATGCTGTGCCTGGTGGAAGAAGTGGCACGGCAGCGGCCTCTCGTGCAATGTGCGGTGTTGAAAGTCGAGTTGTCGCAGCGTGCGGCACTGGAGGCGGCGGGCGCCGGGTTCATCGTGCTCGAAGGGGAACCGCCCGATCGGTTCTTCGATCAAATGATAAAGTGGTTCGCGGCCGCGGATCAATAAGGAGGATCGCATGCGCATCAATTTGAGCAGCGTCTTGGTTGACGATCAAGAGAAGGCTCTGCAATTCTATACGGAGGTGCTGGGGTTCGAGAAGATGGCCGACATCCCGATAGGCGACTACCGGTGGTTGACCGTCACCTCACCTGAGGGGGTGGAGGGGGTGGAGCTGGTCCTTGAGCCAATGGGATTTCCGCCCGCGGCACCTATCAAAAAGCCCTGTTCGACGCCGGAATTCCACTCACCGCGTTTATCACGAGCAATATGGAGGACGAATTCAGACGGCTCAAGGAGCGTGGGGTGGTCTTCCGCGGGGAGCCGAAAAGCATGGGGCCGATTATCGCGGTCATGTTCGAGGACACCTGTGGCAACCTGATTCAACTTGTCCAGCCGGTCTGAAGCCCCGGAAATCCAAAAAGATTCTATTGACCGGGATCCTGTCCCCTGCTAGAATGGCGCGTGACCGAATCACTTGTCGGGTTCCCTCGCTGTTGGCCAGGCCATCTGGAGATGACATATGCCTCGAACAGTGACCGGGCGGACCATGCTCTTGCGGAAAGGACGCTTCCCGTCTGAGAGTCTCCTCCCGGGCGTGGTCGCGGGGATCCTGGTTGGCACGACCGAAGTCATCATCGCCCTGTCGCTCGGCACCCTCATCTTCTCCGGTCCGCTGGCGCCCTATCTCCCCTACGGCGTTGGGATGGCGCTCATTTCTGCGACCATCCTGATGGCCGGCATTGCGTTGGTCAGCCGCATCCCCGCGGTGGTAGCCAGCGTACAGGACAGCCCAGCGGTTGTGCTGGCCGTGATGGCAGCCGGTCTCGCCGCAGCCCTCTCTGCCAGCGCGCCCGAGACCGTACTGGCAACGGTGCTCGTCGCACTTGCCGTCGCCACCACCCTGACAGGCTGCACCTGCCTGGCTCTCGGCTACTTCAAGCTGGGCAAACTGGTGCGCTTCGTTCCTTACCCGGTCATCGGCGGCTTCCTGGCCGGCACCGGCTGGCTGCTGGTGACCGGGTCGTTCGGGGTCATGTCCGACTATGCGCTGACCTGGCGCAATATCCCGGCGCTGCTCGATCCGCAGCAACTGGTCCTGTGGGGACCCGGCCTCGCCATCGCCTTGCTGCTCTTCTTCGGCCTCCGGCGCATTCGCCACCTTCTTGCCCTGCCCGCGCTCCTGGCAGGCTCGCTGGCACTTTTCTTCTTCGTTCTCTGGGCTAGCGGCACCTCACTCCAGGCCGCCATCCAGCGCGGCCTGCTATTGGGGACCGCCAGCCAGGGGACCATCTCGCATCCCCTGGCCGCGGGCCGTCTCCTGGCTGTCGATTGGCCCGCGATCGCGACCCAGGCCGGCAATATCGCGATCGTCATCGCACTGAGTGTGATCAGTCTGCTGCTCAATGCTTCAGCTCTGGAGTTGGCCGTCGGCCAGGATGTTGACCTGAACCATGAACTCAAGGCGGCGGGCTTCGCCGGCATCGCCTCGGGCCTAGCGGGCGGGCTTGTCGGCTATCAGACGCTCAGCCTGACCGCGCTCGCACATCGCATGGGCGCCCGGGACCGCCTGCCGGGATTGGTTGCGGCCGCTCTGTGCGCGGCCATCCTGCTGGCTGGCTCCAGCCTGCTGGCCTACGTGCCGAAGGCCATCCTCGGCGGTCTGCTGCTTTTCCTGGGCCTGGACTTTCTCGTCGAGTGGCTCGTGCGGGGCTGGAAGAGGCTCTCACGCGTTGACTACGCGGTCGTCGTGCTGATTCTTGGCGTCATCGCGGTCGCGGGCTTCCTGCTCGGCGTCGCCGTTGGGCTGCTGGTGATGGTGATCCTCTTTGTGCTCGACTACAGCCGGATGGGCGCGGTTCACCTGGCCTTGTCCGGTTCGCAGCGCCGGAGCAACGTCGAACGCTGCACGTATCACCGGCAGGTGTTGGCAGACGATTTGGGGAAACGGATCTACATCCTTGAGCTGCAAGGTTTCATCTTCTTCGGAACGGCCACTGCGGTCCTGGACAAGATCCGGGCGCGGCTCACCGACAAGGCCCAACCGCTCGTGCGCTACATAATTCTGGACTTCCGCCGGGCCACCGGCCTGGATTCCTCCGGCGTGATCAGCTTCGTCAAGGGCGGGCAATCGGCGAGCACGCATGGCTGCACCCTGGTGCTGACGCATCTGACAGAGGCAATGCGCCGTCGTTTCAGCCTCGACGGCATCGTAGACAATGCCGAAGGGGTGCGGATGTTCCCGGACCTCGACCGCGGCCTGGAATGGTGCGAAGACCAGCTCCTGGACAGCGAGGGCATCACCTTTATTCACGTGCCTGTCACGCTCAGCGCACAACTTGCCGACAGTGGGTTCGAGAAGAAGAAGACGACCCGGCTGCTGCCCTACCTGGAACGGGTCGACTTCGAGCAGGGCGATCGCCTGATGGTGCAGGGGGACGAGGCCGACGAGCTGTATTTCATCGAACAGGGCACGGTCTCGGTGTGTCTGGAACTGGATAACGGCGAGTGCGTGCGCCTCCAGACGCTGGGGCTGGGCACAGCGGTCGGCGAGCCGGGCATGTACCTCGGCACGAAGTGCAGCGCTTCCGTGATCGCGGATTCGCCGGGCATCGCCTACCGGCTCACGCGGCAGGGGCTGGCGCAGATGGAGCAAGAGGACGCTGCTCTCGCCGCCAGCTTCCACCGGCTGGTCGCGCGCCTGCTATCCGAACGGCTGGTGGCCACCACGCGAACGTTGGAGGCGGTGTTGAAGTAGGGGCGACCCTGCGTGGTCGCCCAGGGCATGCGAAAGCGTAGGGGCGACCCTGCGTGGTCGCCCAGGGCCTACGAAAGGTGCCGGGCCATGGGCAAGAGCTTGCTGATTGCCAGCCGCTATCGGGTCGAAGACGCGGACCGCGACCTGCTCGGCCGCGGCGGCATGGGCGAGGTCTACCGCGCGACCGATACGCAAACCGGCGAGACCGTCGCGGTCAAGGCCCTCAACCCCGTCGTCCTCAGCCGCGACCCCGACCTGCTCGCGCGCTTCCTGCGCGAGGGAGAGGCCCTGCGCCAGCTCAACCATCCCAACATCGTCCACATGATCGCGGCCTGTGAGCAGGACGGTTGCCATTACCTGGTCATGGAGTACGTGCCCGGCCGCTCCCTGCAGCAGCTCCTCGATGCGGAGCACCGCCTGCCGCCCCAGCGCGCCATCGAGATCAGCCTCGACCTGGCCGACGCGCTCACCCGCGCCCACCGCCTGGGCATCATCCATCGCGACCTCAAGCCCGCCAACGTGCTCCTCGCGGCCGACGGCACCCCGCGGCTGGCCGACTTCGGCCTGGCTCACCTCGCCGCAGCCAGCCGCCTGACCCAGTCCGGCATGCTCATGGGCACGGTCGATTACCTCAGTCCCGAGGCTTGCCGGGGCGAGCCGCTCGACGAACGCGCGGACATCTGGGCCTTCGGCGTCATGCTGTTCGAGATGCTCAGCGGTCAGGCGCGTTTCGGCGGCGACAACCTGACCGCGCGCCTCACCGCCATCCTGACGCGACCCGTGCCCGACCTGGCCGCGCTGGCTCCCGGCTTGCCCGATGGCCTGGTGGATCTCGTATACCGCATGCTGGAGAAGGACCGCCAGCTGCGCGTCCCCAGCGTGCGGCAGGTGGGACTCGAGTTGGAGGCGCTGCTCAAGGGGCGAGCGCCGGTCACCCCGGCCCCCGACGCGAGCCCTCCGCGCGCCGAGGGCCGTTTTGCAGCCCCCACCCCAGCGGCAGAGGCCCGGCGCCACAACCTCCCCGCCCAGACCACGCCCTTCGTCGGGCGCCAGGCCGAACTCGCCGAGCTGGCCCGGGTGCTGACCGATCCCGCCGTGCGCCTGGTGAGCATTGTCGGTGCGGGCGGCATGGGCAAGACGCGCCTGGCGCTGGAAGCAGCTGCAGCCGGGCCGGACGGCTGCTTCCCCGATGGCGTCTGGTTTGTCGCGCTGGCGCCCTTGCTGTCGGCGGAGGCCATCGTGCCCACTGCCGCAGCCGCCATTGGCTGCAAGTTCCGGGAGGCAGGCGAGCCCCGCCAGCAATTGCTCGAGCATTTGCGCCAGAAAGAACTGCTGCTCATCCTGGATAACTTCGAGCATCTGCTGGACGGCGTGGGCCTGATCGGCGATGTTCTGACCAGCGCGCCGGGGGTGAAGATTCTGTCCACCTCGCGGGTCCGGCTGAACCTCCAGGGCGAACACCTTCTGCACCTGGGCGGCATGCACTTCCCTGAGGAAGGGTCTTTCGAGGATGCTGCCGGTTACAGTTCGGTGAGGTTGTTCCTGCAAAGCGCCCGGCGCGTCCATCCCGGCTTTGAGCTCGGCCCCGGCGACTTACGGCAGGTTGCGCGCGCGTCTGCCGTCTGGTCGACGGTATGCCCCTGGGCATTCTGCTGGCCGCCGGCTGGGCGGGGATGCTGACGACCGCGGAGATCGCGACCGAAATCAGCCAAAGCCTCGACTTTCTGGAGACGGGTCTGCACGACGTGCCCGAACGGCAGCGGAGCATGCGGGCGGTCTTTGCCCACACGTGGAGCCTGCAGTCGCCGCGAGAACAAGAGGTCTTCCGAGGGCTATCGGTCTTTCGCGGCGGCTTCACGCGCGAGGCCGCCCAGCAGGTGACCGGCGCCACGCTGCGCGACCTTATGGGGCTGACCGACAAGTCGCTCATCCAACGCGACCCGGCGGGCCGCTACGGCATCCATGAGCTGCTTCGGCAGTATGCTGAGGAGCGACTGGTCGAGCGTGGGGAGGCGGACCTGATCCACGAACGGCGCCTGGCGTATCTGCTGTCGTTGGCTGGGACTTCCGGAGAGATACCCGGGCAACTGCCCCCGAGGGACTGGTTGCAGTGCCTGTTCGTGGAGCGAGACAATCTGCGAGCGGCCCTGAACTGGAGCCTCAATGCCGGCGATGCCGAGAGTGCGATGGCAGGCTTACGGCTGGCCGTGCGCCTGCGCTGGTTCTGGTATTCTTCCCTGCCGCTGAAGGAGGGCCGCGACTGGCTTCAGCGCCTCCTGACTGCTAATCCTGGCTCAAATGTGCTACGAGCGCGGGCGTTGGAAATCCTTGGCCAGATCCTGTGCGATCTGGGCCAATACCCTGTGGCACAAACCTTGTTTGAGGAGAGCCTGGGGATATCGGAAACTTTGAACGACTTGCCTGGAGTCGCCAACGCGACCTTCAAACTATCCTGGACCGCTGACGAGACCGGTGATTTGGCTCGGGCGCGCCAGCTACTGGAACGCAGTCTGGCCCTCTCTCAAGCTCTTAACAACCCCGGACAATCGGCCTATATCCTGCACTCGATGGCCAGATTGTCCCACCTCGAGGGCGACCTGGCGCGCGCCCGCGAGCTTTACAATCAAGTAATCGATCAGCAGCGCCGCCTGGGCATGATCACCCTCCGCAGTGTCCTGGCCGACCTGGGCTACCTGCTGATCCGAGCTGGGGATATCGATCGCGCCACAGAGCTTCTGAGGGAAAGCCTATCGCTCTATCGAGGATCTGGTGGGGCCGTCAGTGTTGCGGTGGAGGCGTTTGGCTGTCTGGCGAACGCAGGAAATCAACCAGAACGCTCTGTCCGCCTCCTCGCCGCCGCGGAAACCCTGCGTAACGGCACGGAAGAGAAGCTTGATCGCCATCTTCTCTCCGATCATGAACGAAACATGGCTTTTCTGCGCTCCCAGTTGGATTCCAACGCCTTCGAAGCTGCCTGGGCCGAGGGCGCGGCGCTGACGCTGGAGCAGGCGGTCGAGCTGGCGAGTAGCACCGCTTAAGTTGCACGGCTGGTGTGCCGTATGCCAGAAGGAGGACTCAATGGCAAGCGAGCAGACAGTAGAGACCTTGAGGCAGTTCCTTGATGCGTTCAACCGGCACGACCTGGATGCCATTATGGCGTTCTTCGCAGAGGACTGCTCGATGGATTCGCCACGCGGCCCCCATCCCTGGGGCAAACGGCTCGTTGGAACAGACCAGGTGCGTGCAGGGTGCGCTGCTCGCTTCGCCGGCCTGCCGGACGCGCACTACGGCGAGGACCGCCACTGGGTCTGTGGGACCATGGGATTCTCCGAATGGACCCTCACGGGCACCACACCGTCCGGCGAGCATGTGGAGGTGCGAGGCACCGACCATCTCACATTCCGGGACGGCAAGATCGTACGAAAGGATTCCTACTGGAAGATCGTCGAGACGTGAGCAAGGGTTTCAAGATTGCGAGCCGTTTCGTCATAGACGACCCGGACCGCGACCTGCTCGGCCGCGGCGGCATGGGCGAGGTCTACCGCGCCACCGATTCGCAGACCGGCGACACCGTCGCGGTCAAGGCCCTCAACCCCGCCGTCCTCAGCCGCGACCCCGACCTCCTCGCCCGCTTCCTCCGCGAGGGAGAGGCCCTGCGCCAGCTCAACCATCCCAACATCGTCCACATGATCGCAGCCTGCGAGCAAGACGGTTGCCATTACCTGGTCATGGAGTACGTGCCCGGCCGCTCCCTGCAGCAGCTCCTCGATGCGGAGCACCGCCTGCCGCCCCAGCGCGCCATCGAGATCAGCCTCGACCTGGCCGACGCGCTCACCCGCGCCCACCGCCTGGGCATCATCCATCGCGACCTCAAGCCCGCCAACGTGCTCCTCGCGGCCGACGGCACACCGCGGCTCGCGGACTTCGGCCTGGCCCACCTCGCCGCAGCCAGCCGGCTGACCCGGTCCGGCATGCTCATGGGCACGGTGGATTACCTCAGCCCGGAGGCCTGCCAGGGCGAGCCGCTCGACGAGCGCGCGGACATCTGGGCCTTCGGCGTCATGTTGTTCGAGGTGCTCAGCGGTCAGGCGCCTTTCGGGGGTGACAGCCTGACCGCGCGCCTCACCGCCATCCTGACGCGACCGGTCCCGGACCTCGCCGCACTGGTCCCCGGCCTGCCGGACGGTCTGGTCGACCTGGTCTACCGTATGCTGGAGAAGGACCGCGGGCAGCGCATCCCCAGCGTCCGCCTCGTCGGCGCGGAGCTCGAGGCGCTGCTCAAGGGGCGGGATGCTGCGACGGACGGCCGCTTACCCTTCCCGGCAGCACGCGCGGTGCCCCCAGAGAGCCGCTTCACAGCGCCCGCGGCCGAGGCCCCGCGGCACAACCTGCCCAGCCAGACCACCCCCTTCGTCGGCCGCCAGGCCGAGCTGGCCATACTGGCCCGCCTGCTGGCGGACCCGGCGGTACGCCTGGTGTCGATCGTCGCCCTGGGTGGCATGGGCAAGACCCGCCTGGCCCTGGAGGCCGCGGCGGCCGCGCTGCCAGGCTTCGCCGACGGCGTCTTTTTCGTCTCCCTGGCGCCCCTGCAAACGGCCGGCGCGATCGTCCCGGCAGTGGCCCAGGCGCTGCACTTCAGCTTCTACGACGGCGGCGATCCCCCGCAACAATTGCTCGACTACCTGCGGACGAAGGACATCCTGCTGGTCCTGGACAACTGCGAGCACCTCCTGATCCCCCCGAGCCGGGTCGAGGGGACGGTGACGGAGAGACCGGCCGGCTCATAGAGGACCTCATGCAGGCGGCAGCCAGGGTCAAAATCCTGGCCACCTCACGGCTCCGCCTGGGCCTGCCGGAAGAGCACCTGTTCCTCCTGAGCGGCATGGACGCGCCCGCCCACGACTCAGTCGAGGAGGCGCTCCGATCGAGCGCAGTCCAGCTGTTCCTCCAGGGCGCGCGCCGCGTCCGCCCCGGCTTCGAGCTCGGTCCCGTCGACGCAGAGCCGGTGATCCGGATTTGCCGGCTGGTGCAGGGGATGCCGCTGGCAATCCTGTTGGCAGCGGCCTGGGCCGAACTGCTGGCGCCCGTCGAGATCGCGGCCGAGCTGGGCACCAACCTGGACCTACTGCAGACCGATCAGGCCGTGGGCGCAACCCGCCAACGTAGCGTCCGGGCCGTGTTCGACTATTCCTGGGGCCTGCTAGCCACACACGAGCGCCAGGCCTTGGCCGCGCTCTCAGTATTCCGCGGCGGCTTTACTCGCGAGGCTGCCCGGGAGGTCGCCGGGGCCACGCTGCGCGACCTGATGGGCCTGACCACCAAGTCGCTGATCCAGCGCACACCCGCAGGCCGTTACGAGATGCACGAGCTGCTCCGCCAGTACGCGGCCGAGAAACTCCAAGCCGACCTGGGCGAAGAAGGCGCTGTGCGCGACCGTCACGCCGCCTACTATGCCGGCTTCCTGCAGGAGCGCGCGGGACTGCTGCACGGCAGCAGCCAGAGGGCCGCGCTGGCGGAGATCGGAGCCGACATCGAGAACGCGCGTACGGCATGGGATCGGGCGATCGTGAGGGGCGACGTGGCGGCGATCGGCCGCAGCCTGGAGGGCATGGCCGAGTTCTGCCGGGTGCACGGATGGCTCAGGGAGGCTCGAGACGCCCTTGCCCGTGCGACGCGCCTCTTGGCCGGCGCGAATGAGGGCGATGTGCAAGCGCGGTTGGTGTTGGCACACGTGCAGGCGCTGCAAGGACTGTTCTGCGAGTACCTCGGAGAGGATGAAGAGGCGGGCCGGCTACTGACCGCCAGCGTCGCGCTGGCCCGATCGCTCGGCGCCCGGCGAGAGATGGCGGTGGCGTTGAGCTATCTTGGGGGGAGTGCCAGCATGTACGGCGCCAGCAGGTGCGAATCCTGCTTGCAGGCGCTGGCCATCTTCGAGGAGTTGGACGATCGGTGGGGCATCGCCACCACGTTGCGCGGCCTGGGCTGGGGTGCATTACATCAAGGGGACTATCCAATCGCCCGAGGCAGGTTTCAGGAGAGCGTCGATGCCTTTCGCGCACTCGGCGATGCGGAGGGCCTGGCCGCGAGCCTGGGCGGCCGCGGCTACGTCGCCTGGATCATGGGCGACTACGGGCAGGCTCGGGGTTGCCACGGCGAAATGCTGGCCCTGTGCCGGGAAGCCAATGACCGCCGAGGCACGGCGCGCGCGCTTGCCGACCTGGCCATCGACGCCTGTGGCATGCAGCAGATGGAAGAAGCGTTGCGGCTCTGGCGCGAGAGCTTTGCGATCTATGCTGAGATCGGCGACCGCTGGGGAATGGCCGATGATCTGGGCGACATTGGTGAGGGGTGCAATTTTCTGGAGCGATATGCAGAAGCGGCCAAGTATGCCCAACAGAGCCTGGATCTCATGGTCAAACGGTCACGCGGTCTCGCCGATTGGGAGCTGCGGGTTCTGGGTATCGCTTCGCTTGGTCTGGGAGATACCCGGGCAGCCGCTGAATACTTCAGCCAGGCGCTTCAGAGCGAACTCGAGGCGTGGTATCCCGCTCGCGCATTGCACGTGCTGGCCGGCGTGTCCGCCCTCTTGGCCGCCAACGGTGAACGCGAGCGCGCCCTGGAGCTCCTCGCCCTGGTGTTTCACGACCGCCGCACCTGGCAATGGGCCAAGGACAGCTCAGGATCCCTGCTCGCCAGGCTGCGGGCAGAGCTCCCCGCCGATGTGGTCGCAGCGGCTGAGGCACGCGGCCGCGACCGGGACCTGCGCGTCACCGTGGAGGAGATTTTGGACGAGCTTGGAGCAGGGGAACATGAGCGGACCTGACAAACTCAAAACCCAACAACAAGCGAGCTGGACCGCCGGGGACTATGCCCTGATCGGATCGAGACTCGTCATCGTGAGTGAACTCCTTTGCGAAGCGGTCGACCTGCGCGCCGGCCAGCGCGTGCTCGACGTGGCTACGGGTCATGGCAATGCCGCCCTCGCGGCAGCTCGCCGGGAATGTGATGTGACCGGCATCGATTTTACTCCGGCCTTGCTGGAGCAGGCGCGCGGGCGAGCAGCTGCAGAGCACCTGCCTGTCCACTTTCAGGAAGGTGACGCAGAAGAGCTGCCATTTGCGGACGGGACTTTTGACGCGGTGCTATCCACATTCGGCGTGTCCCTCGTTGCCGACCAGCACAAGGGCGCCCAGGAAGTGCTCCGTGTGTGCCGCAACGGGGGCAAGATCGGCCTGGCCAACTGGGCGCCGACCAATGCCAACGTTGCGGAAGATCGTGTGCTCGACATGTACTTCCCGCCCGCCCCCGGCGCCCCGCGCAGCCTGTGGGGGTCTGAGGAGGGACTCCGCGACCTTTTGGGTGATCGGGTCACCTCGCTTCGGGTCACGCCGCGCAATGTCCTCTACCGCTTCCGTTCCGTCGAGGCGTACGTGGACACTGTACTGACCTCCTTTGGCCCTGCCATGCAGCGACTAGAAAAGCTCACTGGAGACCGGCAGAATGAGCTGAGGCGAGACCTGGCTGAGGCGCTGGACGCCTACAACCAGTCGGGGGATGAAACTTTGGTGCTTCCCTTTGATTATCTCGAGACGGTGGCAGTGAAGCGATAGTTGCGGACAAGGCCGAGATACTGAACAATGAGCGAGGGCAGAGGGACGCCATGGGCTCAGGGCAACTCATCACCAATCGCTTTCTGATCGGCGACCCGGACCGCGACCTGCTCGGCCGCGGCGGCATGGGCGAGGTCTACCGCGCGACCGATTCGCAGACCGGCGAGACAGTCGCGGTCAAGGCCCTCAACCCGAACGTGCTCGCCCACGATCCCGACCTCCTCGCGCGCTTCCTCCGCGAGGGCGAAGCCCTGCGCCAACTCAACCATCCTAACATCGTCCACATGATCGCGGCCTGCGAGGAGGACGGCTGCCATTACCTGGTCATGGAGTACGTGCCCGGCCGCTCCCTGCAGCAGCTCCTCGATGCGGAGCACCGCCTGCCGCCCCAGCGCGCCATCGAGATCAGCCTCGACCTGGCCGACGCACTCACCCGCGCGCACCGCCTCGGCATCATCCATCGCGACCTCAAGCCCGCCAATGTCCTCCTCGCCGCAGATGGCACGCCGCGCCTGGCCGACTTCGGCCTGGCTCACCTCGCCGCAGCCAGCCCCCTGACCCAGTCCGGCATGCTCATGGGCACCGTGGACTACCTCAGCCCCGAGGCTTGCCGGGGCGAGCCGCTCGACGAACGCGCGGACATCTGGGCCTTCGGCGTCATGCTGTTCGAGATGCTCAGCGGTCAGGCGCCTTTCGGCGGCGACAGCCTGACAGCGCGCCTCACCGCCATTCTGACGCGACCCGTGCCCGATCTGGCCGCGCTCGTCCCCGGGCTGCCGGACGGTCTGGTCGACCTGGTCTACCGCATGCTGGAGAAGGACCGCCAGCAGCGCATCCCGAGCGTCCGGCTGGTCGGCGCGGAGCTGGAGGCGCTGCTCAAGGGTCGCGAACCGATCACTCCAGTTCCGACTGGCCGCGTCCAAAGTCGTTTCGCGGCGCCGACGCCGGCTGCAGAGACGCCGTTGCGCGATGCGCCCGCGCTGTCTGCGCTTGCTGCCGGGGCCGTGCTCGGCGTCCAGCTTCTTGGCGATTTCCGGTTGACCTACGGAGACCAACCGTTGACAACCGTCAACACCCCACGCCTGCAAGCGCTGCTGGCCTACCTGATCCTCCATCGCCACGCGCCCCAGGCGCGGCGCCACCTGGCCTTCCTCTTCTGGCCCGATACGAACGAGGCGCAGGCCCTGACGAATCTGCGCAACCTGCTCCACAAGCTGCGCCAGGCACTCCCCGACCCCGACTCCTTCTTCGACGCCGATACCCACGCGGTCCATTGGCGGGTTGACTCCCCCAGCAGCCTCGATGTGGTCGAGTTCGAGTCGCTGGCGCGGTCTACCGCGCGGGCCGACCTCGAGCGAGCGACAGCCTTGTATCGGGGCGAGTTGCTGCCCAGTTGCTACGACGACTGGATCGTGCCGGAACGTGAACGGTGACAGCAGATGGCGTCGCACGCACTGGCGCAGCTGATCGAGGCGTTGGAAAAGGAAGGCGATCACAAGGCAGCCATCAGTTACGGCCAACACCTGCGCCAGACGATCCATTGAACGAGGAGGCGCATCGTACGCTCATGCGATTGCATGCCGCGGTCCAGGATCACGCCAGCGTCCTGCGCACCTATCATACCTGTGTCACGACGCTCCAGGACGAATTCGGCGCCGATCCTGCCCCGGAAACGCGTGACCTCTACGAGCGTCTGTTATGGAACGCTGCCGCGACCGCCAGCGCCGCGCGTCGAGCGCGGCCCAGAGCCAACCACGCCTGGTCGGACGCCAAGACGAATGGCAGGCGTTGCAGTCGGCCTGGCGCGCGGCGAGCAGCGGCAAACCGGGCTGCGTTCTCTTGACCGGCGAGGCGGGCATCGGCAAGACGCGCCTGGCCGAAGAGCTGGTGACCTGGACCAACCGCCAGGGCGACATTGCCGCTGCCGCCCGTTGCTACGCGGCTGAGGGGGCTTTGGCCTATGCGCCGGTCATCGCCTGGCTGCGCAGCCCCGCGTTGCGCCAGCGGCTGGCCGCGCTCGAACCGGTGTGGCTGACCGAGGTGGCACGTTTGCTGCCCGAGCTGCTGACCGAGCGACCCGGTCTGCCGCGGCCGGGGCCGATGGGCGAGGCTAACCAGCGCCAGCGGCTGTTCGAGGCACTGGCCCGGGCGGTGCTCGAGCGCGGGAGACCGCTGCTGCTCCTGATCGACGATCTGCAATGGTGCGACCGCGACACACTGGAGTGGCTGCACTACCTGCTGCGTTTCGACCCGGCCGGCCAACTTCTGGTCCTCGGCACCCTGCGCGACGGAGATGCGGCCGACAACCAGCCGCTAACAGCCCTGTTGTCGGCGCTGCGCCGCGACAACCAACTTACGGACTTGCCCCTTGCGCCGTTGAGCGCCAACGAAGCAGCATCGTTGGCAGTCGGCTTGTCGGAGCGAACCCTGACGCCGGAGCAGCTAAACTGGCTGTATCGCGAGACGGAAGGCAATCCGCTGTTTCTTATCGAGACGATGCGGTTCGACCCGGCGGCAGGCCGCCATGCCGAGCAAGCGGGCGAGGGCCGGGCCCCCGGGTCCGGCTCAACAGGAGCGTCACTTCCGCTGTCCCCCCGGTGCACGGCGTCTTGCATGCCCGGCTGTCCCAGCTCAGCGCTCCGGCCCGCGAGTTGGCCGAGCAGGCGGCGGCCATCGGCCGCGAGTTTACCTTGCCGGTGCTGGCCAGGGCAAGCGACCAGGATGAAGACGGGCTGGTGCGCAGCCTGGATGAACTGTGGCAGCGGCGCATCGTGCGCGATGCTTCGGGACACGGCACGGAGGCCTATGACTTCACCCACGACAAGCTGCGCGAGGTGGCCTACAACAGCCTGAGCGCCGCGCGGCGGCGTCTGCTGCATCGCCGCATCGCCCAGGCGATGGAGAGCGTGCATGCGCACATGCCGGACGCCGTCAGCGGCCAGGTCGCGACACATTACGAGTTGGCCGGACGCTATGAGCAGGCCATCCCCCACTACCAACGGGCGGCAGAGGTGGCGCAACAGGTCTACGCCAATGCCGACGCCATTCGCTACGATCGACGCGCGCTCGCGCTGCTGGAAGGGCCGGCCGCGGCTGGATCGGCATTGGCCTGGGGGCTACATGAACATCTCGGCGACCTGCTGCATTTGACCGGGCAATACGAAGAGGCCGGGCAGATCTTCCAGCGCGCCGCGGCTGCAAGTCCGCAGGCCGAGTCGATCGGCCGGGCGCGTTTGCAGCGCAAGATCGGCAACACCTGGCGCGAGCAATACCGCTATGCGGAAGCGCTGCAGGCCTATACGGAGTCAGAGCGCATCCTGGATCAAGCCCCGCTCGAAACGACAGCAGCATGGTGGCAGGCGTGGATCCAGACAGCGCTGGAGATCAATCTGGTGTACTACTGGCAGGGGCGTCTGCCGGAGAGCGACGAATTGCGCCGCAGGCTGCAACCAGCCGTCGAGCAGCATGGAGCTCCCGTTCAGCGGGCTGTCTATTTTCAGGAGATGGCCTGGATCGAATTCAGGCGCAATCGCAGCGTGGCGACGGCCGATATCGTGGCTTGGCCAAGGCGGCATTGGCAGCCCAGATAGAGGCAAGCAATCAGGCAGGCATTCCCTGCGGCGCACTTTGGCGTTGGCTTTGCCCTGTTGTGGAGCGGCGACCCGACAGGCGGCGCTGGAGCCGCATCGAGACCGCGCTTCACCTGGCCGAGCAGACCGGCGACGTGAATCTTCGCGCGCGCTGCCTGACCTATCTGACCGTTGCCTGCAGGCAGTGCGGACAAGTGGAAGCAACTCGCCGGTACGCTGAACGCAGCCTGGAAGCGGCCACGTCCAGCCACATGCCCGAATATGTGGCCACCGCCAAGGCGAACCAGGCCTGGCTGGCGTGGCTGGGCGGGTGACCTGGCCCAAACCCACGAACTCGCGCGCGCCGCGCTGACCTTCTGGCAGCAGCTGCCATCCGGTCATGCCAGCGCGCCATTCCAATGGCTGGCGCTGTGGCCCTTGATTGCGGCGACATTGCATGCGGAGCAGACTCTCCCTGGCGATCGATGCGGTGCGCACGCTGCTCGATCCCGGCCAACAGCGCGTGCCCGACGCGCTGATCCGCCAACCTCGAACAGGCCGTCCAGGTCCTGGGACGAGGGCGCGCCCAAAGCGGCGCGCGATAAGCTCGAGCCAGTCGCTGGCCCTCGCTCAACAGATGCACTACCTCTAATCCGTTTGCTCTCATGTGAATTGCCCTCAAATTCCTGCCCCGCAAACGCTCCAGGAAACGCTTTGGAAACGCTGGGCATTGTACACTGCATGCAGTTCAGTTGTGCCAGCCGGGGTGATCGCAATTGCACGACACCCCAAATCATTCGCCAGCTCAAAAGGGAGGATACGATGTCAGTCAGTGAGAACAAGGCGTTCATCAGCCGGTATCTGGACGCGCTCAGCGGCAAGGAGAAGCCGGCCGCAGTGGTCGATCAGTTCATCTCCGAGGCCGACGCGACCTTGAAGCAGCACATTGCGGGCTTTGAAGCTGCTTTCCCGCGCTACGAAATGATCGTCGACGACATGATCGCAGAAGCAGACAAGGTGGTGGTGCGTTTCACCTTCCGCGCCACCTACGGAGGTGGGTTCATGGACATCCCAGCCACGGGCCAGCAGGTCGCCATGCCGGGCGTCATCATCTACCGGATCGCGGACGGCAAGATCGTGGATCACTGGATGCTAGGGGATATGCCTGCGTTGATGCAGCAGTTGGGCGGACAGGCGTAAGTAGCACTTTTCGCAACCTGGCAGGTTGGCGAGGCCTGCCAGGTTGCACGACCCGGAGGACCAACATGGAAGATCAAGCTCCGTTACGCGTAGGAATCGTCGGCTGCGGCTACCAGGGGGGCGTCCTGGCGCGGACGATCGCCCAAGACACTGACCTGCAGGTCACTGCATGCGCCGATCCCGATCAGGCCGCGGCCGCGCGTGTGGCCGCCCTTGCGGCCGAAGACGCCGCGGTGTACGCGTCGGCGGAGGAGCTGCTCCAGCACGCCGACGTGGACGCCGTCCTCGTCGCCACATCGCATGCCGCCCTGTATGAATGCGCCCTCGCCGCCATTCAGGCCGGCAAACACGTCCTCGCCGAGAAGCCTATCGGCATGGACGAGAAGGAAGCGGCACAGCTCGAAGAGGCGGTTGCGCGAGCGAACGTCTGCTTCATGGCGGGCTATTCCTTCCGCTACATCGCGGCCTGGCAAAAGGTGCGCGAGCTACTGCAGGCCGGCGCGGTGGGTGAGATCCACACGATCACCGGGAGCATCGGCATTGGCCCCATGTCGACAGGCTGGCGAGCCAGCCCCGAGACCGGCGGGGGTCCTATGCTCTATGTCGGGTCCCACCTGGTGGACCAAATCCTCTGGTACCTGGGCGACGATCCGATCGAGGCGGCTGCCGACATCCGCTATCGCGCGGACACGCGCGCCGAGGAAACGGTGACGTTCCAAATCCGCTTTGCGCACGGCGCGGTGGCGCAGGGCATGGTGACGCAAGCCGCCTCCGGTTTCTTCCACGACATCGACATCTGGGGACGCCAGGGGCGCGTCGGCCTGCGTGGCGCCGGCCTCGCCTACAGTGTAGAGGTGGCGAGCGACGTGCTGCCCGCTTATGCGGCACCGGCGAGCATCCGCTTTCCGCAGATCGCCGATCTCAGAGTTCTGAAACACCAGGCGCAGCTCGCCGAGTTCGTGCAAGCGATCCGCGAAGGTAAGCAGCCGTCCTGCACGGTGACCGAGGGCCGGCGCGTGCTCAAGGTGCTCGATGCCATCAGCAAGTCAGGCCGCTCAGGGACGCCTGTACGCATCGGGTAGAAGCTGCCGCTACCCCAAGCGACACGCTCAAGGGCAAAGGCCCACAGGCCGGTCGGCGCGGCAAGGAATGGCTGGACTATGGCTCGCTGAGCGTCATGTAAGCGCGCGCAATCATAATCTCTTCATCGGTCGGGATGGACATGACCTTGACGCGGCTCACGGCTGAGCTCACGACGGCGACCGCGTCGACCGGCGCGCGCCGATTCGCCTCCACATCGAGGACCACGCCACACCACCCCAGGCTCGCGCACGCCCGTTCGCGCACCTGCCAGCCGCGCACGCCGATGGAGTCGGTGAAAGCAAGCACGTCGAGCCCGCCCAGCACTGCCGCGTACGCGCCGATGTAGAGCTTTAGCCGGTGGATGTACATCGCCACCGCCAATTGGGCGCGGCTGTCCCCGGCCTCATCGGCCAGCCGAATCAGCTCAAACAGATCGCTGGACGTGCCGGAGATGCCGATCAGCCCACTCTCGCGGTTGAGCAGGCGATCCACCGCCTCGGCGGTATAACCGTGCTCGGCGATCAGTGCGAGCACGATGGACGGGTCGACGTCGCCACTCCGGGTGCTCATCACCAGGCCGGGCAACGGCGTAAAGCCCATCGAGGTCTCGACACTTCGCCCACCGTCGATCGCCGCAACGCTCGAGCCGCCCGTGCCCAGGTGGCAGGCGACGATCTTTTGGTCTGCGATCGGCCGGTCGAGCACGCGGGCGACCTCCCGCGTGACGTACTCATAGGACAGCCCGTGTGCACCGAACTTACGAAAACCGAAGCGATCGGCCAGCGCCAGGGGCAGCGCGTATCGGTAGGCCACTTCGGGCAGCGTCGCGTGGAAAGCGGTGTCGAACACTGCATACTGCAGCACCTGGGGCAAGACCGCCCGGCACAGATGAACCACGCTCATGGAGGTCGGGTTATGGATCGGCGCCAGGCGGTTGCAGGCCTCCACCTCGGGCAGGGTCGCGTCGGTGATGACCACAGCCTCGGGGAAGCGTCCGCCGTCGGTCACGAAACGATGGCCGATCGCGTCCACCCGCAGACCGTGATCCCGCAAATGCGCCAGCACCGCTGCGGCCGCGTCACGATGGCTCGACAGCGGACGCACATCCTTCACGGTCTCTGCCCCGAGCGAGTGGCTCAGGTACGCGGCCTCCTGCGTGACAGTCCCGACGTGGTGGGCCTTGCCCGCGGCCAGAACAGACAATTCCTGGCCGGCCTCCGCATGATAGACCCTGTAGGTCAATGAGGAGCTGCCGCAGTTGAAAACAAGCAGATTCGAGGACATGAACACCCTCCGCCCAGCACCTACAGGTTCTCGATCGCGACCGGCTCGACCGGATCGGCCAACTGGAAGCCAAACACCCTGGAGTAAAAGTACAGTTCGGCGTCGAGCGAGCGTTTGATGTTCTCAGCCTTGCGGAAGCCGTGCTGCTCGCCTTCAAACTCCAGATAGGCCACCGGCAGCCCCTTGGCCTTGAGCGCCTCGACCATCTGACGGGACTGATCGGGCAGGACAACCAGGTCCTCTGACCCCTGGAAAACAATAAGCGGGCACGCGAGGCGGTCGGTGAAGTGAATCGCGGAGCGTTGGACATACAGGTCGCGGCGGGCCGGGTAGGGGCCGACCAGGTTGTCCAGGTAGCGGGACTCGAACTTGTGGGTGTCCTTGGCGAGTGCCTCAAGATCGGCGATGCCGAAGTAGCTCGCACCTGCCTTGAAGACGTTGCGGAAGGTGAGCACGCACAGGGTTGTGTAACCCCCCGCGCTCCCTCCCCTGATCATCAGCCGGTCCCCATCCACCTCGCCAGCCTCAACCAGGTAGCGAGCGCCGTTGACGCAATCGTCCACGTCCACGATGCCCCACCGATCGTTGAGCCGTTGGCGGTAGGCGCGGCCGTAGCCGGTGCTGCCCCCGTAGTTGACGTCGAGCACCGCGATGCCCCGGCTGGTCCAATACTGGATTTGGCTGTCGAGCACGGCATCCGAGGCGCCCGTCGGTCCGCCGTGACTCATCACGAGCAGGGGCGGCCGCTCGCCCTGTGGCGCGGCAAAGTCCTTGTTACGCGGCCCGTAGAAGAAGCCGAACGCCGTCAGCCCACCTTCGGTGGGGAACTCGATCTCCCGTGCAATCGAGACGTAGCCCCGGTCAATGTCGATCGCACTCGAACGGCGCAGGACCTCCACCTGCTCTGGGGAGAGATCGAATCGCACAACCGCCGGTGTTTCCGTGGGTGAACCGGCAAGGAAAAGCGCGCTGCCGGGGACCGCCGAGACACTGCTGATGGATGTGTAGGGTGTTGCGATTTCTTTCAGTTCCAGTGTCCCGGTGTCGAGGCTTGCGAGGTGCGACGTACCGGCCCGCGTGTAGGTGCAAATGATGCGCCCGGCAGACTCGAATGCATAGGTGGACATGCCGAAAACCCACTGCGGTTGTCCGAACTCGGCTTCCATCGGGCACAGCGCCTCAGCGCGACCCCCATGCCAGCGGTACAGGTTCCACCAACCCGTCCGGTCAGAAACGAAATAGAGCACGCAGTCGGGTGACCACTCGGGCTGGAAGATGGATTCCTCGCGGCCGCCCGCGACGCGCTCTGCATGGATGATCGACCCACTCGCATCCAATTCGCCGACCCACAACTCCGTGCCGTCCCACGGCATGTTCGGATGGTTCCACGTGAGCCACGCCAGCCGCGAGCCATCCGGGCTGAGGCGCGGGGATGCATAGAAGTCATTACCGGAGACGATGACTGCTCCGCCGTTCTCGTCCCCGTTGCACTTCACTTTCGCGAGCGTATTGACAGCCTCGCCTGCCCCTCTGTGATCCTCGCGCACGCAGAAGAGGAGGTTGCGCTGCAAGTCAACAACGACGTCCGCATAGCGCAGGCTCACCTCCGGGGTGATTGGCCGGGTCGCTCCGCCGGGGTCCAGCCGATAGAGACGCTGGTCGGCAAAGTTGGAGAAGTACACGACGTCGTTCGCGACGGTGTAGGCGCGGCCCCCATACTCGTGGACGCGCGTGCGCACGTTGTACGGTTGAGGCGTGAGGTCGGTCGTCTTGCCCCCTGCGTTTCGCTGCACGAGGACGAGTCGCCCGCCTTCCCTGGGACGCATTTCGATCCAATAAATATTACCTCCGTCGAACCGTGGCCCGCCCAATCCGATGGTCTCGGCAACGATCAGTTCCGAGGTGATGGGCGATTTCCATGAGCCGTAAGGAGCTACCCTCAATTCGGGCATTTTGCACTTCCTTCAAGCTGGAGGCAACCCTTCAGGGTCACCACTGGTTCCACACCACGACCAGCGTTCGATTGATGGCAGAGACAAGCAGCATTGCCGCTCCCAGCACTGGCTGATCAGCCAGAAAAAGCGCCCCCGCCGCGAGATATAATAGGCCCAAGGAGACAACGACTCCCAGGGTGCTGCCGGCGCGATAGCCCGCCCTGGGCGCAAGGAACAGGCCCCACAGGAAGATCACCACCAGCGGCACGCCGATCCCGAGCGCCAACTTCAGCCACAGGCTCTGCCCGATGTGAAATCCCCAGTAACCAAAAGCCAGTAACATGGCAATTTCCAGCAGGAAGGAAACTACCACGTTGATATTCTTCGGCGTTGCCATCCACCCCCCCCTGTGAAAAACCTCGTATAATAGTTCACATTCGTCAAAACATACGCACCGCACGCAGGCAAGGTATGGTATACTGGCTGAGTCGAAATGCAAATTCCACAAGGCGGCCGCGTGACACACAACGCTCCCGGACCCGGCAACCGTCCACCCATCGATAATCTCAAAGCACTGCGCGATGGGCCGCATGCGTTCTTTCTCCAGGTCGCGCGCAACTACGGCCCTGTCGTCCGCTATCCCGTTGGACCGCTCGCAGTCTACCTGGTCACCGGCCCGGATGGCGTCAAGCACATCCTGCAGGATAACCACAAAAACTACTGCAAGGACACCTTTCAGTACAACCTGCTGAGCACGATCACAGGCAGGGGATTGCTGACCAGCGACGGCGATCACTGGCGGCGCCAGCGGCGGCTCGCCCAGCCCGCGTTCCAAAAGGGACGTATAGCCGGCTTCGCGCCCATGATCGTGAGCGCGACGGAGGGCATGCTCGGACGCTGGGACCAGCACGCGGTCCACGGGGAATCGATCGATGTCGCGGCGGAAATGATGCACGTCGCGCTCCAGATCGTCGGCAAGGCCATGTTCAGCGCGGAGATCGGCGACCAGGCAGATGAGTTGGCGACGGCCACGTTGACCGTGCTCGACCACATCATCGGTCGCGCTCGCACGTTCGGCGTCGTGCCCGAATGGCTGCCCACGCGGGGAAATCGCGCACACAAACGGGCCATGGGGGTGCTGGATCGTGCGGTATATGCGACGATTGCCGCGCGGAGACCTGCCCCCTCGACCCCCCTCCCTTTGAGGGAGGGAGAAGATCTGCTCCCCTCCCCAGACAGGGCTGGGGTTGGGGGAGAGGTTTCGGCAGAGGTTACTCCAGAGGCTGCGGGAGTCCTTGACGACCTCCTCGCGCTCCTGATGCGGGCGATGGACGAGGGGACCCATGAGGGCATGACCGACCAGCAATTGCGCGACGAGTCGATGACCATGCTGATCGCGGGACACGAGACGGTCGCGAGCGCGCTCGCCTGGACGTGGGACCTGCTGGCCAGAAACCCGGACGCGGAGGCGCGGCTGCACGAGGAGCTGGATCGGGAGTTGGGAGGGCGTGCGCCCACTGCCGAGGGATCTGCCGCGCCTGCACTACACGGACATGGTCTTCCAGGAGGCGATGCGCCTCTACCCACCCGCCTGGCTCATCACACGCAAGGCGCTGGACGACGACGAGATCGGCGGATACACCATCCCCAAGACCGCGTTGGTGGTCACCAGCCCTTATGTCACCCAGCGCATGGCTGACCTGTGGCCCGAGCCGGACGCGTTCCGCCCAGAACGGTTCAGCGCTGAGGAGGTCGCGGGCCGCCACCGCTATGCGTTCTACCCGTTCGGCGGCGGGCCAAGGATGTGCATCGGCAGCGGCTTCGCGATGGTGGAGGCCGCGCTGATCATCGCAACGGTGGCGCAGCGCTACACCCTCCGCCCCGAGCCCGGTCACCCTGTCGTGATGGAGTCGGGCGTCACCTTGCGGCCGAAACACGGCTTGAAAATGCGACTGCAGCCGAGGTAGTTTCGAGGTAGGGGACAGTTAGGGCCATGCCACTCTCTCCTGGGCAGATCCTCCAAGAACGTTACCGGATCGACGCGCTGATCGGCCAGGGCGGCTTCGGCGCCGTCTACAGGGCTTGGGATCTCGTCCAGAACCGGGTTTGCGCCTGCAAGGAAAATCTCGACACGCGCGAGGCAGCGGTGGACCAGTTTGGCCAGGAGGCCGTTGTCCTGGCCAGCCTCAGTCACCCAAATCTGCCGCGCGTCACCGATCACTTCGTCCTGCCCGACAAGGGCCAGTACCTGGTGATGGATTTCGTGGAAGGCCGAAGCCTGGCAACTCTGATGGCCGAGCGGGGCGGTGCGCTGTCCGAGGGAGAGCTGCTGCCATGGATCGACCAGGTGTGCGAGGCGCTCACCTACCTGCACTCTCAGCTCCGCCCGATCATCCACCGTGATATCAAGCCGCAAAACATCATCATCACTCCGGCTGGCCGGGCCATGTTGGTCGACTTCGGCACGTCGAAGGTCGCCGACCCCGGGGCGCTGACCCGGCCGGGTGGTCGCGCTGTCACCACAGGCTTTTCTCCCCCCGAGCAATACGGCCTGGCCGGGCGCACCGACGCGCGCTCCGACATTTACGCCCTCGGCGCGACCCTCTACGCCGCGCTAACCGGCCGCATCCCGCCTGATTCGGTCGACCGTCTGCAAGGGAACGCGTCTTTTGCACCGCCCCGCCAGCTCCGACCCGAAATCTCACGCACCACCGAAACGGCCATCCTCAAGGCCATGGAACCTCATGCAGCCCAGCGCTTCCAGACAATCGAGGAGCTGCGGCGCACGCTCGCAGGCCGTGCGGCGTCCCCGCCGGCCACCCGCGCCGTGGGTGGCGCCCTCCCGGTCACGCGCCGCGCCGAACCGCGGGCCACCGGTTTTCATCCACCTCGGCGCCTCCTGGCCCTCGGAGGCCTGGCGTTGGCCGCCATCATCGGGTTGTCGCTCTACCTGGGCGGCGTCTTGCCGCCGCGCATGCCCACTTCGCGCAGCACGACGCCGGTCAGCGCGCTTCCGGGCAACGGTCAGACACCCATTGTGAACGCGTCGGTCGCCGATGTCAGCGGTCCTCCTGCATCGGGCCAGGCTGATGTGACCGGTGCAGCGGGCTCACCTGCCGGCGCCCTTGCTACGTCTACAATCCAGACAGGAGCCGCGGCGCCCGGCCTGTCCGCGACTACGGCAACGACGCCGGCGGGCATGTTGTCTGTGATCTCATCCGGGGACACGGACACGCCACACACAGCTTTGCCGGCGCAGGCAGCGACTCCCCTGCCGGCCCCGTCCCCGACCCTGAGGCCCTCACCCACACCCGTCCCCTCAAGCACAGAGGCGCCCCTCCCGCCGGCGACAACGGTGACGCCAACGCGCGATTCGTCCAGGAGCGCCATTGCGAGGCCAAGCCTCACACCGCTGCCCGACCTGAGTGTGCTCGGCCCGGCCTTAATACACGAACTGTTCAGCTCCGACTCAACTGGCTGGCCGAGCGAGGCCGACGAGAACGAGTTCGCAAAATGGAAGGTCAGCCTCAACCGGGGGCGCTACCGGATCGAGGTCGTTGCCCTGGACGTCGATGTGACGGCCTACGCCGCGGCGCCCGAATTCACGCTACGGGATTTTCTGCTCGTGACCGACGCGACCCTCATCGGCTCATCCGGGATGGCGCTGCAGCGGCTCTACTTTCGCTGTCAGGACCCACTCACCGACTATTGTTACGTGGCCGATTTCTATTCAAACGGCGAGTATGCCCTCGGACGGCTGGAGGGTGGAGAATACACCGCCATCCAGGAGCATGTCGTCAGCCGGGCCATCCGCACCCGGCCGGGCGACACCAATACCTTTGCCGTTCTGGCCTCAGGTTCGACCTTTACCCTCTACGCCAACGGGCAGACGCTGCGCACCCTGACCGATCGCACTTACCCCAACGCGGGTTATTTCCTGCTGGGCGTCGGCGTCCCCAATCAGGGTGACGATGCCGTCGTCGAGTTCGACAACCTCTTCGTGGTCCAGCCGGCCGGCCAGACGCCGCCGGACGAACTGCCCGAGGAAGTCACTCCGGCTCACGTGCTGCTCTTCGAGCGCTTTGACGACAACAAGCGCGGCTGGAATGTCGGGGCGGACAACGATGAGCTCTCAGACGATGATTACCAGGTGACGGCTGGTGTACTGGCCGCGTCAGTGACGGCGAAAGGCGCCGTCATCACCTCCCGCGGCATCCCAAACCTGCAAGTAGCCGACTTCGGCCTTTGGGTCGACACAACCTTCACTAGTTATTCGGCGGTCGGTCAGGTCAACATCATCTTTCGCTGCCGGGACAACAGCCTGGACGATTGCTTCCGGGTCCGATTCGCCACGGACGGCACGTACGCGATCAGCCGCTGGCAGGCCGGTGAACATGCGGCCCTCGTGGACTGGACCGATAGCCCAGAGATCAGGACCGGCGCGGGGGCCACCAACAATTTCGGCGTCGTCGTCCGCGGTTCGCTGGTCCAGGTTTTCGCCAATGACGTACTGCTGCGATCATTTGCGGTGGATGGGCCGGCCGGCGCCGGCGGTCTGCGGCTGGGAGTGGGCGCCTTCGACGCCGGCACGCAGGTCACCGTCGAGTTCGACAACCTGCTCGTCGTTGAGGATGCAGCCGGCCCGTGAACGGGCGGCAGCGAAGGAGGGTTCGCCGTGGTTGACCAGTGCAAGTTCTGTGGGGCAGCGCTCCCCAACCCAGGCGTTCGCTTTTGTTCCTCCTGTGGACACGCGCTGGGGGCAGAGGACCTCACAATACCCATCGCCGCAGCCGGCCCACGCCTGATTGTCCAGGAACCCGGCCAGGCGAAGACGACAGTCGCGCTCGAGGGGCCATTGTGCGGCATTGGTCGCGACCCGGCCAACCAGGTGGTCGTGCACCATGACTCCGTTTCTCGGCTGCATGCCCAGATCGAGCAGCGGGGAGCCGACTACTGGGTTACGGACCTTGGCAGCATGAACGGCACCAGCGTCAACGGTCGCTGCCTGGAGCCCAACACGGCCGTGAAGCTCAAAGAAGGCGACATCATCCGCATCGGGGATCAGCACGGCAATTCGGTCTCACTGACCTTCAGCACCGAGCTGCCCGAGGCGCTCGGCCGCGAGATCATCCGTCTCGATCATCAGCGGGAGCTGGCCGGCCTCAAATCCTACATCCTGGGCCGCGATTCCTCGAACCGGGTGCAACTGGATCATCCCTCGGTCTCGCGGCGGCACGCCCGCATGGACCAAACTCCGACCGGCCACCAGTTAACCGACCTCGGAAGCACCAACGGCACATTCCTAAACGGCCAGCGCCTGCGGACGTCCAGCCCGGTCAAGGACGGGGATGTGATCCAGATCGGGCCGTTCAAGCTCGTCTACGACCAGGATGGCTTGACTCGTTACGCCCCCGACGGCAACTATCGGCTGGACGGCCTGCACCTGCAGAGCGACGTGCAGATCGGCAGCCCGCTTTCGCCGCGGCGCCTGCTGCCCGACGGCAGAGCAACCAAAATACTCCTCAACGACGTCAGCCTGTCCGTCTACCCGCGCGAGTTCGTGGCGCTCGTCGGCGGCAGCGGGGCCGGCAAGAGCACCCTGCTCAAGGCGCTGAGCGGCTTCGCGCCCGCGGAGAAAG
Source organism: uncultured Chloroflexia bacterium (assembly GCA_963774265.1). Lineage (GTDB taxonomy): Bacteria > Chloroflexota > Anaerolineae > CG2-30-64-16 > CG2-30-64-16 > JALOOB01. The sequence goes on from CAVZDU010000006.1 coordinate 224,514, forward strand.
GCCGGGTGTTGATCAACGGAGACGATCTCTATGCCAACTACTCAGCCTACGAGAGCATCTTCGGCTATGTTCCCCAGGACGATATCATCCACCATAGCCTGATCGTGCGTGACGCCCTGACCTATGCCGCCGAGATGCGCCTGCCCGATGCTACATCCGATGAGGTCAAGGCCCGGGTGGACGACGCACTGGCAGAAGTCGAGATGACGGCCCACCAGTCCAAGCAGGTCGGCCGGCTCAGCGGCGGCCAGCGCAAGCGGGTGAGCATCGCAGAAGAGCTGTTGGCCGGACCTGGCCTGTTCTTCCTGGATGAGCCCACCTCGGGCCTGGATCCGGGATTGGAAAAGAAGATGATGTACACACTGCGCAGGCTGGCCGATGCCGGGCGCACAGTGGTGCTCATCACGCATGCAACAGCGAATATCACCCAATGCACCAATGTCGGATTTCTGGCCGACGGGCGGCTGGTCTACTTCGGCCCGCCCCAGGAAGCGCAGGCCTTCTTCGGCACAACGGACTTCGCCGACATCTACACTCGCCTCTCGCAGCCGCTGAACCCGGAAACCAACCCGCCTCCGCCCGGTTGGCAGTCACCCCAGGGGGCCAACGTGAGCGCAGCCCAGGCCTGGGAAGAATATTTTCGCAATTCACCGGCCTACCAGAAACACGTTGCGTCTCGCCTGGACCCGTCTGTGATCAGCCAGCAGGCGACCCGGCCCGTTGCACCGCGAACGCGTCCACATGTATCACCCCTGCGCCAGTTCTCGGTGCTGACCCGGCGTTACTTCAACCTGGTGTGGCGGGACCCGATGAGCCTCTTCGTCCTGCTGGCGATCATGCCGATTCTTGGCCTCTTCCTGCTCCTGATGAGCCACCCGAACGACCTGGTGGGCAGCGGCAAGCCACTGGCGGTCGACATTGTCACCGCGTACCAGGCCCAGCGCCTGATGTTCATGCTGGCCCTGGCGGCGAACCTGTTGGGCCTGTTCGCCGCCGCCTACGAGATCATCAAGGAGGATGCTATCTATCGCCGTGAGCGAATGGTGAACCTCGGCATCCTGCCCTACTTGTTCTCCAAGCTCGCGGTGCTGGGCAGCTTCTCCCTCCTGCAGTGCGCGCTGATTCTATTGGTGTTGCGCATCAAGGTGCAATACCCGACCGAAGGCCTCTTGCTGCCGCCGGTGCTGGAGATCTACCTGACGCTCGTTCTGACCACCTTGGCCAGCCTCGCGCTTGGCTTGCTCATCTCGTCGCTCGCGCGCAACGCGAATATGGTGGTCTACATGATCCTGCTCGTGCTTTTTGTGCAGATCATCTTCGCCGGCGCGATCTTCCCGCTGGACGATTCGGTCAAGCTGCTCACCGACCTGAGCACGACCCACTGGTCACTGCAGGCGCTGGGCAGCCTCATCGGACTGTCGTCACAGGGGTTTTATGTAGAGTACAAGCACGACCTGGCGCACATCCTGAAGCCGTGGGCCGTTTTGCTGGCCTTCGCGGTGGTTTGCACGGCCTTGACGGCGCTGGTCCAAAAACGCAAGGACACGCTGTAAAGCGGTACATAAGCGGGCTGGGTGCTCATATGGATCCCCAAACCTTCGGCAACTTCACTGTCACACGCGCCTTGAGCCGCGGCGGCCCGGTCGAGGTGTTCGAGGCACGCGACGCGCAACTGGACCGCCGGGTGGCGATCAAGGTGCTCCATCCGCCGGCCGGATCAGACGGCGCCGCGTTCGAGGAGCGCTTCCGTGATCTGGCTCGACGCTGCGCGGCCCTGCGCCATCCGCATGCCGTCCAGGTGTACGGGTTCGATACCGTAGGCGGCCTGCCCTACATGGTCATGGAATACCTCGATGGCGGCACGCTGGCCGAGCGAATGGCAGAAATCGCCGCGCAAGGCGAAGGGATGTCGTTAAGCGAGATCGCGCGCATCCTGGAACCTCTGGCCGACGCGCTGGATGCCGCCCATGCCCTGGGCCTCATCCACGGTGCGCTGTCGCCTGCCAACGTCCTCTTCACGGCGCGCGGCCAGCCCGTGCTAACCGATTTCGGCATCGCTCAGCTCCTGGGCCCCCTGTCGCTGGCCGCCCCGGCCGGCGCCGGCGGCCCGGCAACCTACGTGTCACCTGAGCAGGCAGCCGGCAAACCGCTCAGCGCGGCCAGCGATACCTACGCACTGGGGGTCCTCGCGTATGAGATGGTCTGCGGGCGGCCGCCCTTCGCCGGTGGATCGCCGGCCGAGATCATGCTGCAGCACCTGACCGAGCCGCCGCCGGTACCCGATCGCTTCAAGCCGGATCTGCCCGAGCCGGTCGGCCAGGTGCTGCTAAAGGCGTTGGCGAAGGAGCCGGCCGCGCGCTACAGCCGCGGCCGCGACCTGGCACGCGCCTTCGCTGCTGCAAATCGCGGTGAGGCGATCTCGGATGCGCCTGGGCCTCCGGAAGACGAGACGCCGGGCTGGCTGCGGCCGCTGATCGGGATCGCCGAGCTGCTCGGTCCGCTGATCGGCCGCGCGCCGGCAGTGCGCGGCGCACCGCGCGATCGCCGCGGGCAAACCGCCATCATCCTGGGTGTGATCGGGATCCTGTTGGCCGCCTTCCAGTTCCTGGCCACGGCGCTCGACCTGGTCACGCGCAGCCTCTCACCCCTGATGGCCGTCCTGCCCTACGTGATCGCGGTGCTGCTCGCCTGCGGCGGTCTTCTCGCGCTCATCACGGCGGTCCGGCCGGGATCGACGCTCCGCCGCCGGCGCGCGACGCTGATCTTCGCCGCGACGCTGGTGGTCGGGCTGGTGTGGGGCGGTTGGACGCTCTATGACTATCTCCGCCCGCCGCCGGGCGTAGTCATCGCCGTGGCAGACTTCGAGCAACGAGGAAGCCGCATCGTCGATTTCGGCCAGCACATCTACGAGGCTCTCCGACCGGAGATCGGCGACACCGGGGGCAAGGTTATCCTGCAGCGCGTCTTCGAGGCTTACGCAGACCAGGCCAGTGCTCGGCAACACGGGGCCGATCGCAAGGCCACCCTGGTCATCTGGGGCCGGTACGATGATGCCAGCGTCAGCCCGCGCGTCGAGCTGCTGCGCTTCCCCTCCCTGGCCCCCCCGCCCAGCAACCCGTTGTCCCTGGTCGGCATTGCCAGCGCAGCAGGAGACGGCGTCGCCGGGACGGACTGGACCTTGAGCAAGGTCGCCCCGTACATCCGCGAGCCGGCCGGTATGAACGACTTCGGTCTATCCGTCAAGGACGGCGCCCAGCAGATGACCTACATCTCGATGGTGCTGCTGGGCCTGATCTACTACGCTAACGGCGACGATACGCACGCCCTTGCTTTCTACGATAAGGCGCTCAGCAACCCTCCGAGCAGTACCGACAGCATGGGACTGGAGGTCGGGTATTTCCAACGCGCAACCCTGCTCTACCAGGAGGGGAGGCTGGCTGAGGCGACCGCCGACCTGCGCCAGGCTCTGGCCCTCAAGCCGGATATGGTCGAGGCGCACCGCGACCTGGCTATCCTGTATGCAGCCAGCTGCACGCCGAATTGGCAACTGGGCGCGGCCATCACCGAGGCGCAGACGGCAGTGCGTCTCCAGCCGGATGACGTCGAGGGCCGCCATCTGCTGGCCGATCTCTACCGACAGGCCGGCCAGTACGAGCAGGCGTTGGCCGAGTTGCAGGTCACCGAAAAACTCGACGCGAGCGACCCTCGCACCCAGCAGTTGCTGGCCAGCGTGTACGACCAGTCCGGCCAGCCCGATAAGGCACGAGCGGCAGGCGAGGCCGCGCTCGCCCTGTCTCAGAAGGCGTCGCCCACCGGAGGGGCGGCTGATTCGGCTGAAGTCCATCTGAACCTGGGCGACGCCTATGTGAGCGCCGGCCGCCTTGACGAGGCACTGGCCGAGTACGAGGCGGTCCGTAAGCTGCTGCCGTCGGACCCCCGGCCCCTTCGCGGCCTGGGCAATGCCTACTACTGGCAGGGCCGCTATGCGGATGCGGCACGTGCATACGGCGATTGGGTCGCCGTCGCGCCGGAAGATGCCAACGCACACCTGATGCTCGGCATGGTCTACCGCGAGCAGGGGGACGACGCGAAGGCGCTGCCCGAGCTCGAGCGCGCCGCGGCCCTGGCGACCTGCAGCACAGCCGAGCACAAGGTGCTGGGCGGCGCCTACTACGACGCGGGCCGCTACGCCGATGCAGCGGCCGAATACCGTAAGGCCAGCGAAATCGATCCGCAGGACGCCGATGCATTCTACCTGCTGGGCGCGATGGTTGAGCAGCATGCCTGGGAAAGCCAGGCGGGGGTGATGGACCCAGATGATCCGCATCTCGTCCAGGCAGCCGCAGCGCTCGAGACAGCGGTGGGATTGCGCCCCGATTTCGCGCAGGCCCAGTTCGCGTTGGGCAACGTCTACATGGAACAGGAGGCTTACGAAAAGGCGGCTGCCGCGTGGGAGGCCGCGGTGCGCGCAGAACCGACCGACCAGGAATACCTGGGCAGCCTGGCGCATGCCTACTCGAAGCTGGGCCGTCACGCCGACGAAGCCGCGACCGACGAGCGGGCGCTGGCCCTACGCGACGACGCCACCTTACGCACCTTCCTGGGCCTCAGCTACGTCCAGCAAGGGAAGCTGGATGCGGCCATCGCCGAATATCAGCACGCGATTTCGCTTGACCCAACCAGCTCGCTGGCCCACCTGGGGTTGGCCGAGGTCTACGATACCCAGGACAAGCTGGCCGATGCAGCAGCGGCCTACGAGCAGGTGCTCGCGTTGGGCGATAACCCGAACGTGCGCAGGCAGTTGGCAGCGGTCTACGAGCGCCAGGGGCAGGATGCGGAAGCGGCCGAAGAGTTGAAAAAGGCGGCCGAGGCCGACCCGGGCAACTCAGCCACGATGCTTCAATTGGCCAACCTGTACGGCCGGGTGAACCGGCTGGATGATGCGGCGGCGGCGTACGGGCGCGTGCTGAGCATGGAGCCCGGGTCGTCGCAGGCCCACTCCGGGCTGGCCTCGATCGAGTACAAACGCTGCAACCTGGGCGCAGCCACGCAGGCCGCAGGCCGCGCGGCCGCCCTGGCGCCGGCGGTCACCCTGTACCGCGGCATCCAGGCGTCGCTCTATGAAGCGCAGGGACGTACTGCCGAGGCCGCGTCCCTCTACGCCGGGCTAGCCGCTGCACCGGCCACCGACGCCGTCGCGCACCTGCTGGCCGGCTCATACCTGGCGCGCCGGCAGGTGGGCAACGTAGACCCAGCCGCTACGGACGAGGCCGTACGGGAGTTTCAGGTCAGTCAAGAGGCCTCCGCCGGCCTACCCGGGCTTGCCTCGCTGGCCCATCTTGGATTGGGCCAGCTCTACTACGCGCAGGAAAAGCTGGTTGCGGCGAGGAGCGAGTTCACGGCCGCGCTCGCGGCCATGCCGGCCAACGCCGACGCCCGGGCCGCCCTGGGCGACCTGGCGCTGCGAGAGGGGGATGCGGCTGGCGCCCTGGCCGCCTATGATGAGGCCCTTAAGCTGCTTCCGGATTACGCCCTTCAATCTGCCGACAACGCGGCCACCCTGGCCGTCACCCTGCCCGCACGGCGCGGCCTGGCGCTGGCGCGGCTCAACGAGGGCGCGCAAAGCGGAGACGAGGCAGAGAAGGCGACGGCGGCCTTCGACGAGGCGATCGCCGAAGGCCGGACGCTGCTGACCCGCACGCCGCAGTGGCCAGCCGCGCACTTCGCGCTGGCGAATGCTTACCTCGCCCGCGGCGACGCGGCCCAGGCGGACGCGGAGTCCGCGGCCGCGGAGTTTGCGGCCGCCATCCAGTGCGACCGTTCGCTGGCCGGCCAGCGCAAGCTGGTGGAAGCCAACCTGGCCTTGCTGCGTGGGGGATCGTGAGGTCCAGCGACTTCCCAGGAATTCCAGCGGTTAACTATCCCTCACATCTTCAGGGCCACATCGACCTCGTCCAGATGCTCGTCACGATGGAAGGCGCGCACAACCCAACGCTTGTTGTAGGCATTGACCTCCTCGAGCAGGGTCGCCGGATAGATTTCCAGCCGCCTGTCCAACGATTCTGCCGCTTCCATGGCTATCCTGCCGGCCTCACGGGGTGGAATGGCGGCCCAAAGTGGTAAGGACAGATCATTCACAACGATGTCGATTCCCGGGATGAACAGTTTGCCGTTACGTTCAGTCATGTCAAGTACATACATCACGCGTCTGTCCCAGAACGCCAGGTGCGCCAGGGCAACTCCCACCGTCCAGTGTTCGCCCACGGGGTGTTGCATTTCCTTGTCGGTCAAGCGGGCAACCAGTGTGCGGATTCGATCGGTTGAAGCGCGGTTCAACTCAACAAAAGAAGCATCTAGTGTCATCTGCGAGGATCTCCTTCGAACAGCCAAACCGAAGCAAGTCCAGTTGATTCGGTTGGTAGCCAGTGTCGTGTGCACTACTTCACACCGCCGAACGCGGCGAAGCAGGCGTTCTTGTGCAGCACGTCGACCTGCGTGAAGCCAACCCGCCTCAGCAGCCCAACCTGATAAGTCAGCGACCGCGGCGTGTCTTCTTGCTCGATATAGCCGAAAACGTGGTCGCGATACCCGGGTCCGCGCAGCTTTTCCAAATAGGCGCCGTAGCGCGACCACATCACCGCCTGCACAGCCGGGTCCTCGTGCGAGATGAGATCGGATATCCATAGTCCGCCGCCCGGAGCAAGCGCCCGGTGGCATTTGCTGAAGACCCTCTCCCACTCATCATCCTCGCGTAGATGGTGGAATACGGCAGCGGCCATGATCACATCGTAGGCCGACTCGCCCAGATCGACCTCCCGAATATCACCCTGGATGGGGGTCACCTCGCCCCGCGTCGCAGCAGTCACGCGTTCGACGGCGCGATCGAGCATGGGCCGGCTGAGGTCCAGGAGCGTGACGTTGAGATCGGGGAGTCGATTGAGCAGCTTCAGGGTGTAATTGCCCGCGCCGCAACCGATATCGACGACGCGAGTTGCGGCCGGCGTGGCAGCAGCCGCGCAGGCCGCGATCAGCTCCAGCGAGAGCGGGGCGTCCATCGTCGAGGATTGTCCCGTCTCCAGGCTGGAAAACCGTTCGACGTCACCGTCGAAGCGAGCACGAATCTGGTCAACGCTGGACTTGTTGGTCACTTTGGCCCCGGCTGTTCCCGTCGATTCTTTCATGCTTCTGGGATGCTGCGTTCTCCGGATGAACGATGCCGACGATGCTGCGCAGCCCGAGCGTTTCGAAGCCAAAACGCAGCGCAGCCCGGGCGGCCTCGGTCGCCAGCCCATGGCCCCAGCGAGACCGGCTCAACAGGTAGCCCACCTCCACCTCGCCGGTCTCGGGGAGGTGCTGCAGGCCGCACCAGCCGAGCAGCTCACCGCCCTCAGCCGGCTCGACCGCCCACCACCCCAGCCCGTGCTCCTCCCAGTGCCGGAGCTGCCCGCTGATGAGCCGCTCTACGCGCGCCATGTCGGGAGGGTCGGGCCGCGGGAAGTAGCTTAGGACCTGATCCTGGGCCAGAATGCGATGGAGCGGCCCGGCATCCGCTGCGGCAAAGGGGCGCAAGGTGAGTCGCGCAGTTGTCAGGGTGGGTATGTTCGTGATCACGTCGACCTGTCCCACCACTTCAACACGCGCAGGCCAGCCAGCGTGTTCCAACGGCCGGGTTGGCCGCCGGGCTCCATGGTAAAGAAGACGCGGCCGGGCCAGTTCTGGCCCTGTTTCCAGCGGCCGTCGGGGGTCTGTTTGCTGCGCAGCAGTTCGATCGCGTCCGACATCCGCTCGTCGCGCGGCGCGTTTACCCAGCGAAAGTACTCCAGGCCGCGCAGAAAGTCATAGCGCCAGCGCGGAAGGAAAGTGATCCGCGCCATGGCCGGGTCGGCCACTTCACCGGTGCGATGCGAGCGGTACAGCCGGTGGACCAGCAGGAATTCCCGGCCGCGCGTTACGGCGTCTCCGACCGCAGCCGCCTCGCCCTGGTGGTACAGCGCATACTCGTGCAGCCCTTCCAGCACCGAGATCGTCGTGTGGAAGGAGCCGTGCGTCGCGCCCCTGGGCCGTTCGCAGTTCCAGCCCCCATCGGCCATCTGCTGGCCCCAGAGGTGCTCGGCAATCCGGTGCACACGCTCGTCCGCGCAGGGAAAGTAGCTCAGCAGCGCCAGGACCATGCCGGTGATGCACGTTTCGCTGTACTTGTACGACTTGAAGAAATTGATGCCGCCGTCGCAGTAAAAGCCTTTGTCCAGCAGCAGCAAGCAGCCCTGCTTCGCCTGCGGATTCTCAGCCGGTAGACCAAGCTGCCGCAAGTGCAGCAGGGTGTAGGTGGTGGAGGTCCACTTCGGCGAATAGAGCGCGTTACCCCAGGTGCCGGCCAGGTCCTGTACGGCCAGCAATCGTGCGCCCCAGCCCTCCGTTGCCACGCGGTCGCGCTCCTCCTCGTAAGCCTCAGGCGGCTCGTCCAACAGATCGCGCCGAACCTGCCAACGGATGGCTGGATCGCCGTCGAGGAGCCAGGCTAAAACGGTGTTAGTGGACATGTGCTTCCGTGCCGGCATTTGCGCGGCATTTCATCATCGAGTAGCCCGCGCCCGCGTACAGCGCAGGTCAATGAGAGTAATCCCAGAACCAGTAGGCGAGCCCCTTCCACTGGCCCCAGCGGGCAAACGCGGCCTCCACCTCGGCCGGGCCGACTCGTGCGCCCTCATGCCATTCGTCTGACACAACCTTGAGCGCCCACGAATCGATGGGGATCGCATCGTAGCGGCCCAGCAGCATCAGCAGATTGGCAACGGCGTAGGGCCCGACCCCTTTAAGGCTGAGCAGGCGCTTGCGCAGCTCGGGGGTCGGCAGATCGCTCGTTCGCAGCGCCTCCAGGTCTTGCTGACCCGCGGCGACGCACTGCGCGAGGTTCAACACGTAGGGCGCGCGGTAGCCGAGCCTGGCAGCGTTGCGGAGCGTCTCTTCATCGGTGGCGGCCAATTGCGCCGGGGTCGGGAAGGCCCGGAGGCCGGAGTCGGCCGGCAGAGGGTCACCGAAGAGACTCACAAGGTTGGCCACCATGCGCTTCGTGCTGCCCCAAATAGTATTGGTGGTAAGGATCGTCTTGACCACGTCCTCGAATAAAGTGGGGCTGCGGAGGATGCGGCCCTTGGCGCCCGCGGCCGCGGCCGCCAGTTTCGGCTCGTGGGCCGCGATCTCGTAGAAGGCCGACAGGTCCTGATCCAGCCCCAGCATCCAGGTGACGGTCGCGGCAATCTCATCCTCCTCGACCGAAGTGAAGTCATCTGCGGCCGAGACAACTGCGCCATCCCCGGCGCCGGAAAGGTGCAGCTCGGTTACGCGGCCAGAGGCTAGGCGTATCACGTAGGATAGCGTCTCTCCATCGCCGCGGAAGGGCGCAAGCTGACGCCAACCGTGCGAGTCAGCGACGGCGGAGAAAGAGAAGGGCGGTCGTGCAGCAAGATGCAGGTTCATACTTCAATCACGACTGTCTGCGACGTCGTTGTGCTTGTTCCGCACTTCCGGATGTCCACCGGCGAGCAGCGCACCGTGAGCAACTTGCATGGAGATGAATTGCAGAAACTCCTGCGCACCATACTTTGAATCAAAAGATCCCTGTACTCTGTCTCCGTTCGAAAACTCGATCTGAACCTCGTACTTCCGAAACTCGCCTGAGCCTTCGTAAATGCTGTGCTGATCGAGAAAGCGCAGGGCGGCCTCGATTGTCGCAAACTGGGAGCTGCGTCCGTACAGCGGAACAACGAGCACACGATCAACATTCCGACCAAGCCGGTGATTGAGCGCTGCAAAGAAGTGGTTGATCTGCTCCTGGTTCGCCAGAATAAGTCGCTCCTTGATGCTATCCACCACACTCTCTGGTGCACTTTCGATGTAGTCCGCGGACGCCCGAAACGCCTCATCAGGAGTGTCTTCATCGAAATGGATGTCGATCCCCTCCGCCTCGAAGGCAGTCACGAAGGTCTCGTATGGGAAATAGAGGACGTGAAACCCAAGCGATCGGAGCTGCTCTATCGAACCCTCAGTGAAGACTCCTGCCAGTACTGTGCCGATAAAAGGATTATTCCATCGATATTTCTCGGCCAGCGGGAGAATGGCTCCCTGGATCTCCTGTGCCTTGTTCCGCGAGTGCTTGGTGTAGCGTCTCCAGGCCACCTCGATGAACGCAACCGGCTGTCCCACGACCTCATCAGAGCCATCTCGTTCGATGACGAAATCGAGGTCGTGCGTATTACCGTAGTGATCTTGCCATGCAACCTTGCGCCCACGACGGGCCGAACGATCTCGACCTTGGTGATCGAGATAAAGCCCGTGCTGCTGGCAGAATGCTTCGAGCTGCGGCCTGACCACTGACTCCAGAAGCCCACCGATGACCTGTCCGAACTTGTGCGCCGGTGACTCAGCCATGCCTATCCTTCAATCCATAGAAGTCCCTCTTTTAGCGGGACCCGATGTTTGCGATTCTTCCATTTGATATTCCGGTCGCGCAGTTTCTCAAAGCGATAGCCCCCAAATCCGGCAGCCAGAGCCAGTTCGCCGATCCATCTTTCTATGGGCGCGTAGACCCCATAAGGCGCCGAGTCGCCGATGACCCAACACATGTGGGACCCTGGTCGGCACACTCCGCGGAGTTGTCGCAGCACTTGGGCGATATCGCGACAGTACGCCGCGACCATCGTGTGATAGTGCTTCTTTCCTCCGTGTTCTTCCCGAACGGATGCCAATTCAGCGGCGACACAAGCCAACTCCGCTCGAATGGGTGCAACTTCGTCCACGTTGAGGAGATCATCAAGCACAAATCGCTCACACGACGAGTGCTGCGATGACGAGACAATCAGGTATTTCCTGACCTTGTCGTGTATATCACCCCAGCCTGTCACTTCGCCCCAGAAGGTCATTTCGAACCGCAGCGCGTCGGCGTAGTCGTAGTTATTCGCATAGGGCGGCGAAGTTATGACAGCATCCACCTGCTGGGTCACAAAGTCACTCAGGCTTCTTGCATCACCCCAAAACAACTCCGCCATCGGACTGCTGGCGCGTGCCTGCATCAATCGCATATCCGCCTTCATCATTTCCAACTGCTGCTGAAAGGCAAGCTGAGGAGCGACGATTTTGCTCTTGGTCTTGTTTGGGAGGATATACTGCCATTGAGCAGTCCCCGCCCTGGAGGTTGGACGCAGGATTGCAGTGATTGCCAACCAAACAAGTTCGGCTTCTGGCGAGTTGTCATTCAGGGCGAACCAGGCAGACTTGAGACCATCAAGCACAGCCAGCGTGTCCGCGTCGAAACTTCTTTGAACGAGCAAAGGGTATGCTGAGGATTCGCACTCCACAATCCGGGCCCGCTTGGTGATCTCATTCGCAAAACGAACGAATCGATCAACCGGGGTGTTCCAGGATAGCTTCGTCTTGCAGATGCGCGCAACCATCGAATGGGCCTCGACGCCTACGCTTCTGATGCCACGGCCGTCGCACACTACCGGCACCGTGCCCGATCCGGCGAAAGGATCGAGGACCACCTGTCCTGGCCTGACGCGCCAATCATCCAGCACCTGCCCGACCCATTCGGCCGCGAACCCCGCAGAGTAACGAAACCACCGGTGGACAGGCAACGCCATGTTGTCCACAAAGGTGCCTGATCTGGCGGCTTTCAGATCTAGCGCTTCGGGAGTAGCAATTGATGGTTCATTGAAGAATGAAAGCTGCAAGTGCAAATCCTCTTGTCCGATGAACAGATCACGGCAGCAGTGCAATCATGATGATGATACCACAGGTAGTCGCGGGGGAGTAGTCTTTTCGGGTTGAAGGTGGTGTATCCCTTCGGTGGAAATGTGCGGTGGAGCGTGAATCTGGTAAGGTACAGGCTGTAGCACTGCCACCTTAAGACCTTGGGGCTGCGCACGCTTTGCGAATGGCTGTACCAACTGCAAGACCTGATACCCGGTGCGGTACAATATCACCACGCGAGGAGCCGAAAATGAGCGACCCCATCATCACCGAAGCAGCCGTCCGCAGCCTGACCACACCGGAGAGCTTCAGCCGCGGAGAGGAGTACTACCGTTCCGGCCGCGTAAGCGACATCGAGCGCCGGGGCAACGTACTGCGCGCTGAAGTCGAGGGCAGCAGCTACGAGCCGTACCAGGTGACGATCGAGCTGGACGACAGCGGCATCGTCACCGCCGATTGCTCCTGTCCCTACGATTGGGGCGGCTGCTGCAAGCACATCGTGGCGGTGCTGCTCACCCACATCCGCAATCGAGAGGAGATCGCCGAGCGGCCGCCCCCTGATGCACTACTAGCCGGCCTGGACGCGGAGACGCTCCGCGGCCTGCTGAGCAGCCTGCTCGCCGTGCGCGGCGAGCTCATCCCCTGGGTCGAGACACAAATTGCGCTTCGGACCGCAAGAAGCCAGCCCGCCGCGCCGTCCCCAGCCCAGGCGCCAGCCAAACCGCCTCGGTCGCCCGTAGACACGAACGCCATCCGACGTCAAGTGCGCTACCAGATGCGTGGCAGCGACGACTACTATGCGGGTGGGGCGGTGAGCGGCCTGAACAACATCCTGGCGCAGGCGGTCCAGGCGTTGGACGCGAATGACGGGGAGAACGCCCTGGCCATCACAGCCACCATCGCCGAGGAGACCATCCCCGGCTGGGAGGAATACGACTCCGACGGCGAGTTTGGCGAGTGGTTCAGCCGGTTGGGCGCGGTCATCGCCGAGGCGCTGCTGACCGCGGACCTGCCACCCGCGGTGCGCAAGGCGTGGACGCCACGCCTGGAGAAGTGGCAGGCCGAGCTGGACGACTACGGCGTGGATGATGCCTTCGACGCGGCGCTGTGCGCAGCCGAGTATGGCTGGGACTACGCGCCGCTGCAGCGTGCCGCGCAAGGTGAGGCTCTGCCCGACGAGGTGTCCGACGATGCGCTCGGTGAAGAGGAGATCGAGGACGAGATCGATGAAGAAGGCGATGACGAGGAGCCGTGGTTCGCAGACGAGCTGACGGAGGCGTGGCTCAACGTGCTCGAACGCCAGGGCCGGACGGCTGAATTCCTCAACCTCGCGCGTGCTAAAGGGCGGATCTCGCGCTATCTGACCGTGCTGGTGAAGGCCAACCGGGTGCAGGAGGCCATTGATTACGGCCTGAACCGGTCCCTGACCCCGTCCGACGCGTTGGCACTGGCGAAGGTGTTGCGGGAACACGGCGAACATCGCGCCGCCGTGCGCGTTGCCGAGCACTGCCTGGAACGAGGAGGACCGCAGGCCCACGAGCTGGCCGTCTGGCTGCGACAGGCCGCGACCGCATTGGGCGATGCATCGCTGGCGTTCCGGGCCGCGCGCCGCGCGTTCAGGGAGTCTACCGACCTGGCGGATTACCTGGCGGTGCAGGCGGCCGCAGGCGAAGGCTGGGCGGCGCTGCGAGCGGGACTGCTGCGAGAGCTCAGCGGGCGGACCTTCGCCTGGATCAGCGGACCGATCGACATCTACTTGCACGAAGGGCTGGTGGACGACGCGGTCAAACTGGTGGGTAGCCAGTCCGACGTGGACTACGCCACCCTGGCCCGCGTGGCGGACGCGGCCGTCGCATCACATCCCGATTGGGTCATCCGCAAGTGCCGGCGGCAGGCCGAGTCGATCATGGATGCAGGCCAGTCGAAGTACTACGGTCACGCTCTCGATTGGCTAGAGAAGGTCAAGCGTGCCCACCTGGCCGCCGGCCGCGCAAAAGAGTGGCGCGCATACTGCGAAGGTTTGATCACCAAGCACGGGCGGAAGTACAGGCTGGTCCCAGGACTAAGAGAGTTGATAAGGGAATAATAAGCGCGCAAAATGTGAGGCGCGCACTTCTCGATGCATGGCTGCGACAGCGTAAGCCCAGGCGATGCTACCTTTGCGGTATCGCGCCTGCACGTGCATTCATGGCTTCGCCCCTGCGATAGCCTCATTCTGCTCTTCAGAACGCGGCGTGCTCTGTCCTCGCGATGATCTCGTCCTGCAACGCCACGCTCAGGTCGCAGAAGTAGTCGCTGTAGCCGGCCACGCGCACGATCAGGTCGCGGTGTTGCTCGGGATGGGCCTGTGCGGCGCGCAGGGTCTCGACGTCCACGACGTTGAACTGGATGTGGTGGCCGTCCAGCCGGAAGTAGCTGCGGATGAGCTGCGTCAGCTTGTCCAGCCCCTCGTCGTTCGCCAGCAGTTGCGGCGTGAACTTCTGGTTGAGCAGCGTGCCGCCGGTGCGGACGTGATCCATCTTCGCGGCGGATTTGATGACCGCGGTGGGGCCGTGGCGGTCGGCGCCCTGCACGGGGGAGATGCCTTCGGAGAGCGGCGTGTGTGCCCGGCGGCCGTCCGGCGTCGCGCCGATCACCGAGCCGAAGTAGACGTGGCAGGTGGTCGGCAGCATGTTCAGGTGATACGTGCCCCCGCGGGTGTTCTTCCGGCCGTCGATCAGGTCGAAGAACGCGTTGAAGACAGCGCACCATGATGCGCGTCGGCCGCGTCGTCGTCGTTGCCGTAGCGCGGGGTGCGGTTGAGCAGTAGCTGGCGCTCCCGCTCGTAGCCGGCGAAGTCAGCGTCGAGCGCTGCCAGCAAATCCGCCATCGTCAGGTCTTGCCGCTCGAAGACGTGGTGCTTGATCGCGGACAGCGCGTCGGTGATCGTGCCGATGCCGACACCCTGGATGTAGGTGGTGTCGTAGCGCGGGCCGCCATCGTGGTAGTCGCGGCCTTTCGCAATGCAGTCGTCGATCAACGTGGACAGGAACGGCGCGGGCATGTAGGTCGCGTACAGCCGCTCGATGACGCTGTTCCCGCGCACCTTGATCTCGACGAAGTAGCGCATCTGCGCCAGGAACGCGGCGAAAAGGTCCTCGAACGTGACGAAGGACGTCGCGATCGCCGGTCCGCGGGCCAAGCTGCCGGCCCGTCCGCGGGTCAACTCCGTCGTGCAAAGCCAGTTCCAGCATCTTCGGGATGTTGAAGTAGCCGGCGAGGATGTACGCCTCCTTGCCGAACGCGCCCACCTCGACGCAGCCGCTGGAGCCGCCGTCCCGCGCATCCTCCACGCACTTGCCCATCCGCACCAGTTCCTGCACGATCAGGTCCGCGTTGAAGACCGACGGCTGGCCGAATCCGGTGCGGATAATCTTACCCGCGCGCTTGATGAACCGGTCGGGGTTCTTGCGGCTGACCTGGATGGACGAGCTCGGCTGGAGCAGCCGCATGTCTTCGATCACGTCGAGCATCAGGTAGGTCACATCGTTGACGCCGTCCGAGCCATCCGCCATGATGCCGCCCGCGTTGATCTGCGCGAAGTCGGTGTAGGTGCCGCTCTCGGCCGCAGTCACGCCCACCTTGGGCGGCGCGGGCTGGTTGTTGAACTTGATCCAGAAGCACTGGAGCAGCTCTTCGGCCGCGTCATGCGTCAGCGTCCCGTCAGCCAGCCCCTGCCGGTAGAACGGGACCAGATGCCGGTCGAGGTGGCCGGGGCAGAACGCGTCCCAGGTGTTCAGCTCGGTGGTGACGCCCAGGTGGACGAACCAGTAGGCCTGCAGCGCCTCCCAGAAATCGCGCGGCGCGTGCGCGGGCACGCGGGTGCACACCTCGGCGATGCGCTCCAGCTCGGCCTGGCGCGCCGGAGTCAGCCTCGCCCGCGGCCAATTCGCGCGCCTTCTCCGCGTGCCGCTCCGCGAAGCGGATCACCGCGTCCGCGGCGATGCGCATGGCCTTGAGCTCCTCGCCCCTGGCGTACGCGTCGCGGTCGGCCGCGTAGTCGAGCCTTGCCAGACTGGCGTCGATGTCAGCCTGGAAGTCGCGAAGGCCGCGGCGGTAGATCTTGTCGTCCAGCACGGTGTGGCCCGGCGCGCGCTGCTCCATGAACTCGGTGAAGATGCCGGCCTCGTACGCGGCGATCCACTCGTCGGTCATCTCCGCAAAGAGCCGCTCGCGCATGGTCTTGCCCTGCCAGAACGGGATGATCTGCTTCTCGTAGACCTGCCGCGTTTCGGGGCTGACCTTGAACGGGATCTTCTCGCGCGAATCCAGGATGTCCAGGTCGCTGAGGGTGTGGCAGCACAGCTCCGGATAGGTGGGCGTGGCCTTGGGCGCCGGGCCCTTCTCGCCGACGATCAGCTCGCCGTCGCCGATGGTGATCGTCCGATGCTCGATCACGTGACGTAACGCCAGGGCTCGGCGCATGGGCGCGGAGAGCAGACCATCGTGCAGGCGGTACGCTTCAGTCATCAGGACCGCGCGCTCGGCCGAGATGGTGGGGATCGCGTCCAGGCTCTGCTGGCGTAGTGCGGCAACACGCGGGGTGATCATTCGCAACTTCTCCTCATGAGCAACATCTCAGATTTCGACACCGTCCCATTCGACACAGCGCAGGCCATCCGGCCCCGGTTCCGCAACAAGGCACGTGGTATTGACGAACCCGTGTTTCGCCATCAGCTCATTGTCTACGTTCGTCAGCACCAGCGGCAGCATCATCCAGAGAACGCCGCCGTGCGCCACACAAAGGAGGTTCGCATCGGTGTCGCCGTATTGGGTCACAAGGCCCTCCACAAACGGCACGAAGCGGTCCCGAATGTCCAAGAAGCTTTCGCCGCCCTCGATGCGCCGCTCCCACCGTTTGTGAATCACCCAATCGTCAAACAGCGCCTGCCACATCTGCCAGCCGACCTCATCGGCCCTGCCTTCGGCGATGCCGCAGTCATATTCAGCCAGGCCGTCCACTACCTCGTAATCCACACCCAGCCGGTTGGCGATGATGATGCTGGTTTCGATGGCGCGCAGCATGGGGCTGGAGTAGATTCGCGTGAGGGCGCGATCCTGAAGCTTATCGGCCAACGCTGCTGCCTGCTCTCGGCCCCTGTGCGTCAGGGGATGCGTCAGCCCGCGATTGGAAATCTGGCGAAGCACGTTGGCATGGCTTTCTCCATGCCGGGTGAAATAGATCCTCAAGGTAATCGTCCCTATTCTACATATTCTCGCACGATGTCCGCAAGCTGCGCCATCCGTGCTTCGGACAATGGACGGGCGCCGGCCAACGCGTACGGCCGGTTCATCCGCGCGTATTTGTCCGCAGCGGTCGCGTGATACGGCAGCAGATCAATTCCCTCCACCCGCGGGAGCGACGCGGCAAACGCGGCGATCTGCAGGATGCTTGCATCATCGTCGTTGACGCCAGGGATCACCGGCACCCGGATGCGGATCGCATGGCCGTGTTCCGACAGCGCCCGCAGGTTCGCGAGGATCGGGCCGACCGGCGCGCCGGTGACCTCGCGGTGCCGCGCGTCGTCCATCTGCTTCAGGTCGTACAGAAAAAGGTCGACATACCGCCGAACCTGGTCCAGCGCACCCCACGATGCGAAGCCACAGGTGTCCAGCGCAGTGTGAATCTCCCGCGCCTTGCACGCCCGCAGCAGCGACAGGGTGAACTCCCGCTGCGCCAGCGGCTCCCCGCCCGTCAGGGTGACGCCGCCGCCGGACTCGTCGTAGAACGCGACATCGCGCAGGATCTCGGCCAGGACCGCGTCGACCGTCACCTCGCGACCGATGCGCTCTCGCGCATCAGCAAAGCAAGCTGCCGCGCACACCCCGCACCGCTCGCACCGGTCCCAGTCGGTGACAGGGCGATCCCCGACCCACGTGATCGCGTCCTCGGGGCACGCCTCGACGCACGCGCCGCAGCGGATGCAGCGGCTTTCGCGCACGATCATCTCCGGCTCGAGCGACTGACTTTCGGGGTTGTGGCACCAGGCGCAGCGCAGGGGGCATCCTTTCAGGAAGACCGCGGTGCGGATGCCGGGGCCGTCGTGAATGGAGTATTTGCGAATGTCGAAGATCGTTCCAGTGATCATGCCCCTCGTTCCCTCGCACTTGCTGGTCCGGCATTGTAGCACAGTTCACCGGATCGCGGAATTGCGTCACAATCTTTTTTGACACTTGACATGCCCCTTAGCCGGATATAGACTATAGCTACATTGGCCCGGTTGGGCCCAGTCAGGAACGCCGCTATTGCAGTCTGCCGATCGGATTCGATGACCGTACCCTGGCGCCGGCGTAGGTGATCCAGGCTGGTGGCAACCTATTGATGGAGGCGTGAACTAATGCAACTCACTCCGCCTGAACTGAAATCCTTGACCGAAGTCTTGCTGAACTCCTTTCCCTCGCGCTCGGCGCTGGCCCAAATGGTCAGCTACCAGCTTGGCGCGAATCTCGACGACATTTCCAGTTCTGCCACAGACCCGTATGCCACCGTTTATGAGCTGGTCTGGTGGGCCGAAAAAACGGGAAATACCGCCGCACTCATCCGTGCGACGCAGCAGTGGACTCAAAGCTCCGAGATTTCTAAATTCGTGGACTCTCTCCCGCGGTCGACACGACAAGATGAGAAGACCATTCCGGCCTCATCACCCAGGCTGACCGCGCCCTTGCGCCGGGCTCTGGTTGATTCGCTGCTGCTGATCCCTGAGATCGAAAACTTCGAGGTTCGCAGTGCGCTCCTGATCGGCATCCCGTGGCGGTCCAGCCTGTCACGCGGTTTGGAGGATGTACGTTCCGACCTGGAGACGATGGTTGACCAGTTGGGCTCTTTGGGACAGCTCAAGTCGGGTGCATGGCCGCTCCTGATCCTGGCCGATAATGCGCGGGCGTATGCCACGGGCACGGAGGCTGAAGTGCGGCTGGAAAAAGTCTACAAGCGGCTGCTGACCTTCTACCAGGCGAAGTAGGTGCGTGTGGTTGCGGAGAGTGAAAACCCATGGTCGAGCTTACTTTTCGAGAGGGTGTAAAGCTGCGGAGATCTCTGCGTTCCGCCTTCCGCTCTCGCTCGGCATTGGCGCAGGTGATCTTCGACCAGTTGCATGAGGATCTGGGGCAGATCACCGGGAATGAGGACTATGGTGAAGTGCTGGTCAAGCTGATCGTGTGGGCGGAGGTCAACGGTCGCACTGCCGATCTCATCCGTGGTGCGCGCACAGGGAATCCTGGCGACGACTTGCTAAGCGAATTCGAGATCGAATACCAGGCGCGACGCCATAGCGCCGGTGGGGTTCCCGGGCTCCCGCCGCGTGTTCTCACTCAGCCACTGCGCCAACAACTCGTAGATGCGGTTCTACTGATTCCGGCATCCGACACCTATGACGGACGCTCGGCGTTCTTGCTGGGCCTGCCCGCACCGCCGAGCCGCAATCCTAACAACGCACGAGCCGACCTCGATACGATCTTCGCGCAACTCGATGGGCTGGGGCGGTTGGATTCGGGTCAATGGCCGCTGCTTCTGGTCATCGACAATATCTTGCCCTATCCCCAGGGTTATGCGGTTCACGGTGTCATCAGCAATGTCAAACAAGCCCTGGAACAGGCCTACAGCGCCTGCTGACACGCGCCCGGGAGCGTCCGATGTCTGAAACACTGCCCTTGTGCACCGAAATGGAACTTGCGCCTGATCTGCGTGATGAAGCCCGCCGGCGCGCTTACCAGGAAAACGCCAAAAACCGCTCCTTCCCAGGGCGCCCACACACTCGCTACTGGCGGAGGGAGGCGCTGCTGAGGGTTCGCTTTCTCGACGGCGATCCGTCCTTGCAGCAGCGTGTTGAACAGGCCGCGATGGCATGGTCGCGTTATGCCAACATCACCTTTGCGTTCGGCGACGCAAGCGATGCTGAGATACGGATCACGTTCGCCGCGCCCGAGCTCTGGAGTTACGTGGGAACCGACACCCTGCTCGTACCTGCCGGCCAGCCGACCATGTGCCTGGGCGCCTTGACGCCAAAGGCGGATGATCAAGCGGTTCGGATCTGCGTACTTCATGCGTTCGGACATGTGCTGGGGTTGACCCATGAGCACCAGGACGCCGCCGGCTGGAGCGATGAACCCTCCGATGCCGACGCGGAGGTCGCCGGAAAGGTTTATCCCTTCTACAGGTCGGCCCGACCCCCGGCACCACCTCCGCCTGCGCCAAAGGATCCCGTTGCCGACGTTGGGACCGGCAGCTATGAAGCCTTCAGCATGGGTGGTCCTGGCGTAACTGACGAGGCAGCGCTCAGTGAAGAACGCATCCGCCTCGACGTCGCACATCCGGCGGAGGTGTTCGTTGACGAACCGTTCGACCTGGCTGTGGCGGTCCGCCAGCCCGATGCGCCTGTGCTCGCCATCGATGATCTGCCCAAGGTCCTTTCTGAGGAAGGGTCCGTGTTCCGGCCTGCCGGTGAGGCAATCATCAAGTACCGGATCGAGGTGACAGGGACCGACTGCACGGTAGAGCCATCGCACTACGAGATTCTGCTGCGCAAAGACGCCAACTCTCCGCCCCGGTATTTCCAGGTGACCGCCCACAAGCCCGGCCAGCAGTCAATCATCGTCAATGCGTACCAGGCGGACGAAGCACTGGCCGCACAGACCCGGGTGCGTATCAAGGTGCAGCTTCCTGTCCAGACGCCCACACGCCTTACCGTCACTGAACCGACTTCACTCATTTCGGAGGTTACTGCCGGTCAAGCTATTGATCTGCTCAAGGGACTGAAAGGACAGTTGATCGACGAACTGATCAGGCTGCCCGTCACGGAATCCAATCTCGGGCGCTCCAGCCTGCTGGACGGCATTCCCGGAGCCGATACGTTGAATCGAGATGCAAATATCCGGCGGCTGGACCTGGACCTGATCGTCACGCAATTGGCCCAACGCGGACGCCTGGCCAACGGCGAGATGGCTGTCGTGAAGCTGATCGACAATGCACTGCCCTACGCAAGTGGATTCGAGGGCGAAGGGAAGCTGCGGGCGATACGGCAGCAGCTATCGTAGCAATCTGATCGTTCCCGGCGCATCAATCGGCGCCGAAAGGAGGCAAGCCATGGAGTTTATTGAAATTCAGCGCAAGCTGGTTGACACCTTGCTCAAGATTCCGGCCATGGAGACACCATCAGGCAGAACGAGCCTCTTGGATGGACTGCCTGACCCGGGCTTGATTCGCGACCAGAGCATCCCCCGTCTCGATCTGAACCGCATGGTCGGGGGGCTTCAAAAGCTGGGCCGGCTCACCGACCAGGGCGGCACTCGCCCGCTGATCGTCGTGGTGGACAATGCCCTGGCGTATGTTCCGTCCGGGAGTGAAGTCGCCCAGGTGCTCAACGATGTCAAACGCCTCCTGGCCGAATACTACGGCGGCGATGTCCAAGGGGCGGTCGAGACGGTGCAGCAGGACCTGGAGGCGCTGGTCTTCGGCCGGCAGCGCGACAACCGCCTGGCCTACGCCTTTGCTGAGGGCGCGCTGCGCACGGCCCGCAGCGTGACGCGCTTGAGCGTGCCGCGCATCATCAACGGCTTCCTGCAGCCGGGTGTCGGCTATGGTACAGGCTGGCTGATCGCCCCAGGGGTCGTTATAACCAATCATCACGTGATCGAGAACCGGGATCTCCGTGGGGGAGAGGCGCCGGCCATCGCTGAAGACTTCAAGGTGCAGGCAGAGTCAGTGGAGGCGTGGTTCGACTACTACCGGGAAATCGGCGGCGACCCCAAAAAGTGCCGCGGCGCGCAGTTGCTCGCCAGCAACAGGCAGCTGGACTATGCGGTCATCCAACTAACTGAGGCAGACAAAGTCGCCGACCGCAAGGCGCTTCCTGTCGTCCCTCAACCGCCTACACTGATGCGGGGCGCTCGCATGAACCTGGTGCAGCACTCTCGCGGCGGCGCGCTGCAATATGCCATCCGCAACAACTTCTTCGTCCGCTTGGGAGATGCTCCGCAGTTCATCCGCTACCAGACCGACAGCGAGCCCGGCGCATCCGGCTCGCCCGTCTGCAACGACATCTGGCAGGTGGTCGGCCTGCACCACGCCAGCACCGCGGTGCCGCAGGAGCAAGTTCCGCAGGAAGTGATCGACGGCCAACCCGTGGCGGTGACCATCCTGAACGAGGCGATCGCGATTCACTCAGTTCTGAACGATCTGCCAGCGGATGTCAAACAACGGATAACGGACGCGCAAGCCAATCCGTAGCGGGCAGGCGCACGATGCTGCCTGCGAACGGGGCCGTAGTGGGCGCAATGGCGAATGCGCGTCAACTACGGCCCCGTTCGCAAGTGTGGTATCATGCACGGTCGGACCAACCCAGCCATCTCCAAATAGGGAGTCACGTGCATGACCGATGCAATCCGAGCCATTCTTTTCGATCTCGACGGCACGCTGCTCGACAGCAGCATGGACAAGTTCCTGCCGGTTTATCTTAAGGCGCTGGCCGGCCGGGTGGCGCATCTTTTCGAGCCGAAGGTCTTCATCGCACATTTGCTGGACGCGACCGAACAGATGATCGCGAACGACGGCCGCGCGACCAACGCCGAGGTGTTCGCCCAGGCCTTTTATCCGTTCGGCGGCCACAGCCGGGCGGAACTGGAGCCAATCTTCGATGCTTTCTATGCCGAGGATTTTCCGAAGCTCCAGGCCGTGACCCGGCGCAAACCCGAGGCGCGGCACGTCGTCCAGCTCGCGATTGCGCTGGGTTATGACGTTGCAGTCGTCACCAATCCGCTCTTCCCCGAGACCGCGATCCGCCAGAGGATGCAGTGGGCCGGAGTAGACGACTTACCATTCAAGTGGGTGACGACCTACGAGAACAGCCGCTATGCCAAGCCGAACTTGCGCTACTTCGACGATGCCTGTTCGCACGTAGGCCATGCGCCGGAGAATTGCCTGGTCGTCGGGGATGAGCACATAGACATGGTGGCCAGGCACATCGGGTGCGAGACTTTCCTGGTCGAAGGTCCGGCGACCGCGCTGAAGCCTGAGACGCCCGAACCGACGCATCGCGGGACACTGGCCGATCTCATGGGCTTACTGGAACGATGAGACTGGCGGCGAGCGCGCGCTTGAAGCTCGCCGGCCGGGGAGAAAGCAGCTTCTTATGTTCCGCGAGAATGCGTATTACGGCGAAGTGGGTGTGCTGCACCCGCACGACATCCGCTACGACGCGGGCAACCGCGCGTTTTGCAGCCCCCTGCGCGATGGGGGTGTCCGGTTTCGACTGTGGACGGAACCGGGGATGCGTGCAGCGGTCCTGGTGTATAACGACGGCGAAGTGCGCGCTGCGGAGATGACGCGCACCGCGAGTGACCGCCGCTTCGCGTATTGGGAGGTCGTCATCCACCCCACGGCGGGGCGGTTTACCTACTCCTTCGCGTTGCGCACAAAAGAAGGCAGGCCGGTCTACTTCACCGAGCACGGCATCGACCACACCGCCGAGGTGATGGACCGCTGGGAGCTCAATCTCGACGCGGCGCCACCCCACGAGATCCCGACGTGGGCGCAGGGTGCAGTGATCTACCAGATTTTCCCCGAGCGGTTCCGCAACGGCGATGGGGCGAACGATCCGCCGGGGGTCGTGCCGTGGGGTACGGCGCCGCGCTGGCGGGACTTTCAGGGCGGCGACCTGGCCGGGATCGCAGAGAAGGCGGACTACCTGCACGACCTGGGTGTGGACCTGGTCTACCTGACGCCGATCTTCGCCAGCCCCTCGACGCACAAATACGACTGCATGGACTTCCTGCACGTCGATCCCCATTTCGGCGGGGATGACGCCTTGCGCAAACTGGTCGACGCGTTGCACAGCCGGGGGATGCGGATTATGCTCGACGCGTCGTTCAATCATTGCAGTCCTCGTTTCTTCGCGTTTCAGGACCTGCTCCAGAACGGCTCCGCGTCGCGCTACCACGACTGGTTCACCGTGCGCGAGTGGCCCGTGCGCGTCAAATATCGGCCCCATCTCGCGCCGGACTTCTCGGGCGATCCCACCCGCGAGGCGTACACCGCGTGGCGTCTTGAACTCCCGAAACGCACCGGCGTGCCCGTGGTGGAGGTGGCGGACAGCAACGGCCCGTTCCTCGATCCGACCTACCTGGCGTGGATGGGCGTGCTGGATATGCCTAAGCTAAACCAGCATAACCCCGAAACGCGGCAGTACTTCCTGAACGTGGCGCAACACTGGCTCCGCGAGTTCCACATCGACGGCTGGCGCATGGATGTGGCGCGGCATGTCACGTCCGATTTCTGGCTGGATTTCCGCGGCAGCTTGCCACGCGGTCCGGCCCGATGCGTACCTGGTGGCAGAGATCTGGGGGGACACCTCGCGCTGGCTGCAGGGCGACCGCTTCGACGCGACGATGAACTACTTCTTCCGTGATCTGTGCTTGGGGTGGTTCGCGCGGGACGACCTGGACACCGCCGGCTTCCTGGACGGCGTGCAGCAAATGCTGGTGATGTACTCGGCCGAGGTGACGTCGGTCAACCACAACCTGTTCTCCTCGCACGATGTGCCGCGCTTCCGCCATGAGGCAAGGGAGGACGCGGCTCGGTTGCGACTGGCGACGATTTTCCAGCTCACGCTTCCCGGCGCGGCCGGCCTATACTACGGCGACGAGATCGGGATGACGGGCGGCGATGACCCGGACTGCCGCCGCGCATTCCCCTGGGACGCCCCGGAGACGTGGGATCGGGAAATGCTACAAACGGTGCGAGCCTTGACGCGGCTGCGCAAGGCACAGGCTGCGCTGCGGCTGGGCGATTGGCGCGCGGTGTGGCAGAAGAAGGACGCGTTCGCGTTCGTGCGGGAGCGCAATGGGGAGCGCGTGATGGTGGTGGTCAATCGCGGGGAAGCGATCGGACGGCTGGTCCTGCCGGTGCAGGCCGGCAATGCGAGGGTGCTGTTCGGACAGGCTGGGGTGATGGCGGACGCGAACGGCGTCGTCGTAACTGGCGTGCCAACCCTGGACGGAGCCGTAATCCGACTTTGGTGACTGATAGGGGCAGCGCAAGTGTGTGCCGCCCCTATCGGTCCGGACGCCGTCAGCCCTTCTTCGCAAATGTGCGAAGCGTCTTCAGCACCCAGAAGATGACCCACCCGATGAAGAGCATGCCTGCCATGCTCCTCTTCATGGGGTCGACGAGCGGCTCCCAGGCCGCACCGCTCTGGTCGATGCGGATGTAGCCCATCGGCCGCGCCAGGCCGCCGCCACCCCCGCCACCGCCTTCACCGGTCTTTGCCTCAGCGTCCGCCGCGCCTTCCTCAGCGCCGGCCCCCTTCGGGCCGCGGCCCCAGCCCTGCCCGCTGCCGAAGCCGTAGCCCACGGTCGCCACGGGGATCAAGGTTACGTCGCCTTGCTGAGTCGGCTCGCCGAACGCGGCCGACACGTTCAGACGTTGAATCATCTCTTCGATCTGCGCGCTGGCTTTGGCGTGTGCCTCGCGGATTTGCTCTTCCATTAATGCGCCTCCTATTGGAACAACTTACGTGCGATTGGGATGACCAGGCAGACAGCGGCGACGACGAGCGCGATCATGCTCATCGCGGCCACGGCCCGCGCGTTCACGTCGGTGAGCTCGATTTCCTCGGTGCGGCCGTACGAATCCCGCACGCTGATTTTGACGGGCGTCAGCTTGAGCAAGGCATATCCGAATTGATGTCCTTCACCCCCGCTGGTCCCCCACCGGCCCTGTAGGCGTGCAAACGGGGTCACGTCATGGCGCCCCGCGCTGATTGTATCGCCGATCAGCTCTCGATCGATCCGTTCGTTGGTGCTAAAAGGCTCTTCCATCAGCCCTCCCCTAGATTACCTGCGTCTTCACCTGTCCGCGCAGGAGCGCCAGCAGTCGCCCTTGGTCGCAGTACGGCAGGATCTGCGCTGCGCGTTGCAGCCGTCCCCGCCGCATGTATGCCAGGAGCTCTTCCTCCAGCCACGGCACGCGGATCGTGATGCCTTCCAGTTTCACCGTAGTTTCTGTGAGAGAAACCGTCGGCGCCCAAGCGTCGCCTTCCCGCCGATGCAGGTCGCCCATGATCTCCACATCGACGCCCTCGAAATTGAACCGCGCAAAATGTGACCGATATACGCCGTTGTCGCTCTGCGTCACCGGCCCGAGGAGGTGCGCGCCGAACAACTCGGCGCAGCGATATACCCCCGCAGCATCTGTCTCGATGTCGATGTCCTTCACCTTCAGGGGCACACCGTGGAGCGTCGCGGATGCGCCGGCGATGACCTTGCAGGGAATGCCCGCTTCATCCATCCGCCGCACGACCTGGACCAGCACGCTACGCCACGCCGGATTGTGGGCCACGACCAGCAGATGCTCGACCGCACCCCGCAGTGTCCCTTCGTGCGCCGCACGCCAGTTCGCCTCCAGCCACCAGTCCCAGGCCGGTCCGGTCAGCGCATTGACGCCGCCATCCTCGATGACGCTCACCAACCCCTCGACCGCCAAGATCTGGTCGATCTCCAACCCAGCGCGACGCACCAATGGCTCGACCTCGTCCGGGTGGGCGAAGTAAGCCACGAAACCCCCACCCTCGCCCGGCGGCAACTGGCCGGTCTGCTCGATGGTTTCGTAGAGGCCGGGCAGCGTGAGCGGCTCCGTGATGTAGTGCACGGCCGCGTTCGCGATGC
Organism: uncultured Chloroflexia bacterium; assembly: GCA_963774265.1. Lineage (GTDB taxonomy): Bacteria > Chloroflexota > Anaerolineae > CG2-30-64-16 > CG2-30-64-16 > JALOOB01. The sequence continues at coordinate 250,959 of CAVZDU010000006.1, forward strand.
GCGGCGTAACGGGTAATAAACGCGGCGAACAGCGGACCGCCTGGCTTTAGCACCCGCCGCGCCTCCGACAACGCCCGGATGCGCTCCTCCTCATCAAGCAGATGATAGAGCGGTCCCATGAGGAGCACAGCATCGAAGCTGTCCTCCACGTAGCGGGACAGGTCCAACGCGGTCCCTTGCTCGATCGCGGCGAGGGCAACGCCTGCCTCCACCGCCTTCTCTCGCGCCAACGCCAGATTGCCCGCGGACAGGTCGAACAACGTCACCTCGTAGCCCAGCCGCGCCAGTTCAATGGCGTAATACCCTGGTCCACCCCCACAGTCGAGCACGCGGCTCGGGGCCGGCGGCAGGTGTTGCGCCAGGGCGCGCAGGGTGATCGCGAATTCGGTCCGATGCCGCTCAGCCCGCTCCCACTCGCGCTGCGGGTTGCTATCGTATAGCTGTTCGACTGCGGCTCGGGTTGCCGCCCGATCTGTCAACATGAGTCACACCGTCGATCCAGGTTCGTCTCCGTGTTCCTTGCGAAGCATCCCTGTGGGACACAGTGGTGAATCCTGCTCCCTGCCTTTACGCCCTCTCGACAACCGCCGCAGTGCCGTAGGCCAGCACCTCGGTCATGCTTTCGCCCATCTCGGTCGCGTCGTAGCGCACGGCGATGATGGCATTCGCGCCCTTCTCCGCTGCGTGCTGCATCATCAGGTCGAAAGCTTCTTCGCGCGCCTCCTCACAAACCGTGACGTACTCGTGAATCTTGCCGCCCACCATGCTGCGCAGCCCCGCGGCGACCTGGCCTGCCAGCCCGCGCGAGCGGACGGTTATCCCGCGCACCACGCCCAGGCTGCGCACGACACGATAGCCGTGCAGTTCGTTAGCGGTTGTCGTCATGCTGATGTCCATCGGAAGGTTGCCTTTCATGCTTCAGTTGGCCGTGTTCGATGCATCGAAACGCCGCAAATCTTCCGTGTGCTCGCGGTCGTGGTCGATGGCCATGTAGAACCAGTTATAGGGCGTGCCCCCAAGCGGGCCTTCGAACGCGGTGTTAAGCGCTTCATCGTCGAGAGTCCGCAGGAGGGCCAGCAGCTCGCGACGCGCTGCCAGGAAGTCGCCCCACGTCTTCTCCCACGATTCGCCCAGGCGGGCCGCGGCCTTCTCCGCGTTCCACCGGTCGAGGTTCCAGTCGGATTCGGCCGCGGGTTCTTCGCGGGCCAGTATCGCGCGGATGAACACCAGCGCCTGCAACTCCCAGTCCGTCACATGGCCGATGAGATCCTTGAGCGTCCATGTGCCGGCGATCGGCCGCGTCTCCTGTTCCTGAGGGGGCACGAACGCCATGTGCGCCAGCAGCGCCTCGCGGCGCGCATTAAGTGCTGCGGCGAGGACCGAACCGGGTCCGGATGTGTGCCATGTGTCCTGCGCGGCCTCGCCCAGCGTGGTCCGCCACTCCCGGAGGTGGCTGGCGTGCTCCGCGTCGTGTTTGATGCAGATCTCGATCCAGCGCGCGGCGGTCGGCTGCCCCCATGGAACGCCGATGACTGCGTGCAGGGCCCCAGGGGGGATGTCGTTGAACGCCGCAAGCAGTTCCGCGCGGCCCGTGGTGAGCGCAGCGAGCGAGCGGTCTAGGGTCCAAACGCGCCGCTCCTGGCTGGTACGCGCGTTGCGCTCGTCCACATCGACGGGCTGAATCGCTGCGCCCCGGCCCGCGAGCACCTCCTCCAACCGCATCGCAAAGAACTCATCCCAACTGGCGATGTGGGTCAGAATGTTGGCTGCGGTCGAGTCATCGAAGACGGGCTGCGTAGTCAGCGTCTCCGCGGGGAGGCCGGTAAGCTGTTCGAGTAGTTCCGCGCGACCGAGGAGCAGCCGCGCGACCAAACGCATCCGATCGGCCGCGAGGATTTCAAGGTTTGTATCGGTATGTGACATGGGAGACGATCCTCCTTAAACAATACGCAGGGCAGGCGGTTTGTGTTGCGGGGCTGGATCACCCAAGCACGGAGATGCGCGAAGGCGCCGAGCAGCGACTCAACGCCCACCCATGCCGCTGAGCGTAATCCCCTGGACGAAGGTCTTCTGTGCGAGGAGGTAGATTACGAGGACCGGCAGCAGCGCGAGCACCGAGCCGGCCATCAGCAGGTTCCACGCCGTGCTGTACTGGCCGACGAAGTAGGAGAGGCCAATGGGGATGGTGCGCATCTGCTCGGAGCCGGTGACGACCAGCGGCCACAGGAAGTCGTTCCAGGTGGCCTGGAAAGTGAAGATGGCGAGCGCCGCCATCACCGGCCAGCTGAGCGGCACGATGATCTGCCACCAGATGCGCAGGCTGGACGCGCCGTCCATCCGCGCCGCCTCGTCCAGGTCGAGCGGGAATGCCGCGGTAGTATTGGCGCAGCAGGAATGTGCTCGAGCGCGCTGAAAAGGCCGGGGACGATCAGCGCCAGATAGCGTGTCGTACCAGCCCAGGTTCTTGATGATGAGGAAGTTGGGGATCAGCGTCACCTGCGACGGGATCATGAGCGTGGCCAGGTAGAGCAGGAAGATGCGCCTCGCGGCCGCGGAAACGCAGCCGGGCAAACGCGAACGCGGCCAGCGACGAAATGAGGAGTCTGCAGCACAGTCACGGTGACGGTGACGATGGTGCTGTTCAGGAAGTAGCGGCCGAAGGGGATCACCCGGAACGTCTCGAAGTAGTTGTTGAGCGTGATCTGGTTGAGCGGAAAGCGGCGCGACAGCAACGCCTCATTCGGCCACAGCGAGACAGCATAATGAACGCCAGCATGATACTGCCGAGACGGCGCAAAGCGATGATGGCAGGCTGCCGAGAAGTTCGACGCGACGGCGTACTAGCACGATCCGTCTGCGACCGGCACGTTCACGCGCAGCGCGCGTCACTCTGTTTCATAGTGCACCCACCGCCGCTGCATGACGGTTCTGGATCAAGCGTAAAGCCGAAGATGAAGATGAACAGGAACCAGGCGATGGCCGACGCCTTGCCCATGCGGGTGTAGCGGAAGGCGTTGTCGATAGATGTATTGCACGACCGGCATGGATGACTGCGCCGGGCCGCCGTTCGTCATGACGAATGGCTCGGTGAAGAGCTGGAACGCGCCGATGGTCTGGAGGATGAACAGGAAAAAGGTCGTCGGGCTGATCATCGGCACGGTCACGTTGCGAAAGCGCTGCCAGGCGCCTGGCGCCGTCCACGTGCGCGGCATCGTACAGTTCCGGGGCACGCCCTGCAGCGCGGCCAGGTAGACGACCATGGTGAACCCGGTGTTCTTCCACAGCGTCAGGAGCACGACCGACCACTTGGAGTACCGGGTGCTGCCGAGCAAATCGGGCAGGCTCAAAGGCAAACCAAGCAGCCCGCCAAACCACGAGACCGCATCTGCCAGCGGCCCGTTGCGGGCGAGCAGCGATGCGGAACACGATCGCGCCGGCGACGATGGTGGTGACGACGGGCAGGAAGTAGACCAGCCGGAAGAAATTCAGTCCCGCGGATCGCCTGGTTCAACGCAACGCCATCACCAGCCCCAGGGCAAGCTGCAGGGGCACGATGGTGACGATATAGAACACGGTGTTGCTGCAGGTCCGCCAGAAGACCGGGTCGCGCAGCAGCTCGCGGTAGTTGGCAAGTCCCGCGAAGCCCTTCGGGCCGGTCAGGCCCCAATCCAGGAAGCTGATGCTCAAGCGACGCGCCGACGGCCAGGAAGACGAAGAGCAGGAAGCCGAGCAGGCTGGGAAGGATGAACAGATAGCGCCTCCCATTGCTGGTCGGGGCGCCAGCGAAAGGGGTTGCGCCGGGAGGCTGCGGCAGGAATCGGTATGGTGTTGTCATGGCGATGTATTGCGATGATCAAGTGACAGGGGCGACCGGCCGGTCGCCCCTACCGACGTTACCGTCTCTCATATCCCTACTTCTTCGGGAATCCCTTATCCTTCAGGAACTGATCGACCTGCTTGCACAGGTCGGGCAGACGCGTCCGTCGGCCATCACTTCGCCGGTCCAGATGCGCTCCAGCCCGGGCTGAATGATGGAACCGTCCAGCTCGTCCCACTCGGGGAAGTAGCCGAAGCCGCCCACGGCCGAGGACGCCGCCTCGTCGATGATCGCCTTCTTGTTGGCCGGCGGCTGATCGGTCATGAACGCTGGCGAGTTGGCCACCGACTGCAGTGCCGGGAAGATCTCGCCACGCTCCGTGTAGAGCTTCTCGCCGCCATCCGTGCTCTGCAGCCACTGCAGGAAGGTCCAGGCCGCGTCCTTGTTGTCGCTCTTGGCGCTCATCACCCAGCGCGGCGCCACCGGCCGTATTCCAGCGCTTGCCGCCCTTGGGAATCGGCACGACGGCCACGTCGTAGTTCATCTTGGCCTTGTTGAAAGCCGAGACGCGGCTGGTGTTCTGGATGATCATGGCCGCCTGGCCGCTCTGGAACGCGCCCGCGTCGCCGCCGGCCTGGTTCAGGTCGGCATCGCGCATGGCATAGCCCTTCGCCATCATGTCTGCGAAGAACGTCGACCGCCTCGACCGATTTCGGATCAGCCAGCATGCATTTGCGACGGGTTGCGCATGTCGTCGAGGATGGCGCCGCCGTTCTGGTTGACCCACTTGTCGTACTTGCCGTTGTTCTCCATGGCCAGCGCGTACTGCGTGACCTTGCCGCTGGCATCCTTGACCGTCAGCTTCTCGGCCGCGGCCAGCAGGTCGTCCCAGGTCCAGTTCTCGTCGGGATACTTGACGCCGGCCTTGTCGAAGAGGTCCTTGTTGTAGTACAGGATGTTGACTTCGATGTCGCGCGGCAGGCCGTAGACGCTGCCGTTGTACTTGGCAGATTCCAGCAGCCCCGGCCAGTAGTCGTTCAGATCGTAGCCGGACTTCTGGATGTACGGATCCAGGTTCTCCAGCACGCCTTCGGCCGCGTACTTGGGCGTCGGCCACAGGAACGCGATGTCGGGGATCGTCTTCGAGTCGCCGCTGGCCCACAGCGCCTGGATCTTGGTGAAATAGTCGTCCCAGGGCTCGTTCCAGGTCTCGACCTTGATCTCCGGATGCTCCTTCATAAACGCATCCGCGACCGCTTGTGGCTGACCGCTTCCTCAGGGCCGCCCCAGAACGCCCAGGTCAGGGTCACCGACTCCGCCGCAGGCTGGGCGGCCGGGGCTTCGGTCGGCTGCGCAGCAGGCTGGGCTGCCGCTGCGGTCGGTTGCGTCTGCTGCGTGGGCACCGCCGCGCACGCCGATACCACCAGCATCAGGACGACCAATACACTGAGGACGGACCAGAATTTACGAACCATGATCTTCTCCTTTCGAGTTTCCCTTCAATTTTATCGAGTTAACTCGGCAAACAGCGGAACCTCTCCGCTCTTGACCGCGTGATACGCGTAGATGTACATGCCGGCCGACCAGGCCTGATACGGGTAGCCCATCGGGTGGCCACTTTCGCCATGCAGCCACTCGTTGAACTCCCATTCCTCGTGCACGCCGAGCCGGTTTGCGGCGGCCAGATCGCCCAGAAGGTTGCGAGCCTCGTTCATCCAGCCCATCTTCACGAGCGCGGCGATGTGGAAGCCGCCGATGAAGGGCCAGATGCCGCCATTGTGGTACTGGTGGGGCAGGTTTAGGTTGCGGCTGCGGTAGTACTCGCGCCAGTCGGAGTTGCCGGGGAAGATCGGCGGGTAGATCGCCTTGCTCGGCGACGGGTGCGCGATACCCACCTGGTAGAGATAGCGCATGATGTGATCGGCCCGGTGCTCATCGGCCAGGCCGGTCAGGACGGCAAGCAGGTTGCCCAGGGTGTCGCAGTAATCGCCGTACTCGCGAAACGCGACATACGGCAGATAGAACGGACGGCTGGAGATGGTGCCCACGTTGTGATAGAGCATGTACCATTCCAGGCGCATCGCCTTCAGCCGTTCCAGGTGCTCGGCGAAGTGCGCCGGCACCCAGCAGCGGTCGATCCACAGCAGCAGGTTGAGCCGCTCGAACACATCGGCCCCGCAGCGCGCCTCAAGCTGCAAAACCTTCGAGGTCTCGGATGTTCGGACGCCATCTTCACCGCACGCCTGGGCCATGCGACCATGGCCTTCAAGGCCGCGCCGTACAGCACGTTGTCGTAGAGCACGTTGTAGCGCACGGCCAGCAGGTCCATCCAGTCGCCGGCCTCGGGCACCTCAAGCAGGCCGCACTCGTTCATGTCCTGGTAGCGCAACCAAAGCGTCGCAAGTTCGAGTCGCTGCCAGTTAGCCCGCAGATACGCCAGGTCGCCGGTGCGGAGGTAGTGATAGTAGTGGCCGAGAATAAACCAGAGGTTGGCGTCCACTGCGCCGGCGTTCTCCGTGGAGCATTCGCCGCTCTCAGGATGCACGTTGAGGGGAATCAGACCCAGCGGAGATTGGTGTTCACCGAGGGTGTCTAGCGATGCGCGGTAGGCCGCAACCAGCTCGGTCTCGCCGGTCAGGACCGCACCTAACCCGGTGATGATACTGTCGCGTGCCCATACCTGGGGGTAACCTGGGAGCAACCCGGAGGCCCGAAAGCCGTGAGGTGTCACACAGCGTCGAAGGATATCAAGCGCGTGGCCATACGCTTCTTCGATCAAGGGGTCGAGATTCTGCATTCCACCGCTCTCATAGCAGCATAGATTCTGGAGGCCGCCTGTGCACCGTGCTGCAGGGTTTCGAAGCCTCGAAGATCTCTATGTGCCTCTCTGCACAGGGTAGTATAGCGAGGCCTGCGAAAAACATCAAATGGGCGGTGCCCCGTAACTGTTCAGCGTTGGGGTAAGGGAGTTTAGATGGGTGCGGGTGCGCAGGCGGTCTGGGGTAGTTGGAGGGCGCGCAGACACTCGGTCAGCGGATTCAGGCGGCGGGCCTGCCAGGTACCGAACACACTGGCCAAGGTGAAGCGGGTATCGGTGCCGGCGGCGGAGCGCGAGCCGCCGCTGATTTTGCGCAGCACGACCAAGGGCCGAATGCTGCGCTCAGCCAGATTATTATCGGCTGGCACCTCCGGCAGGAGTACAAACTGAAATAACTCGTCTTGGTGGCGCAGCAGGCGTTTCGCCAGGACCGCACAGGGCTGGGCGGGCTCCAGCGCATACTGCTGACCCAGGACACAGGCGCGGGTGTGCAGGCGCAGATACTGCTGGGTCCGGGCCGCGGCGCTGGGCGTCGGGTGCTCGTGGAGCCAGGTCTGGGCGTCCTCGTAGAGTTGGCGGACGGCCGCGGCCCACGCCAGCACCTCCGCCGTCGCCCCGTGGGCCTCTTTGAGGGCATGCAGGTCGCGCAACAGATGCACCCAGCAGCGCTGATGGTGGCCGGGGATCGGGTTGTAGGCCGCATAGAAATCCGTGACCAGACAACCCCGCCAGTCGGGACCCAAGACCCGCTGCGGCACGAAGTGGCTGCGGCCGGGATCGTACGCGTAGTAGCGCACGGCCGCCGGACCTGCGGTCACAAAAGCCCAGGCCCAACCGTTCTGACCGCACTCGCGCCAGCTCGTTTCGTCGCCATGCACTACCGGGCTGGCCTGTACGGCCCGTTTGAGTTGCTCCGCGAGCGGCTGCAAGTGCTGCTGGACATCGTGCGCCAATTCGGCGATCTCCCCAATGCTGAGGTGCAGGCCATGCAGCGTCTGCAAGTAACTCTGCACCAGCCGCACCGGCAGTCGCAACGTCGTGCGCAAGTACGCCACCACGCTGGCGATGCGCACCCCAATCCGCCCCTGCCCAAATACCTGACCGCTCAGATCCAGTTGGGGGCTGCGCCAGCGCACACAGTGCGGACACCAGCGCTTCACCACCTGATGCTCGATCACTTCCACCGGCTGCGGCGGCGGCAACTCCACCACTTCACGGCTATAGTCGAGGCTCTCGCCGTGCAAAGGATACTGGCAGTCCGGACAGCGCGCCAACGCATGCCGCTCGACACGCGTCGCAACCATCCGCTTGCGCGACGTGTTGTGCTCGGCCGCGCGCTTCTTACGCGGCGCGGGCGGGGTCTGAGCCTTCTGGCGATTCGGCTTTACGAACGCCGGCGGATCACCCCGCTGCTGCAGCTGCGCTTCCAGCTCATTGATCCGCGCTAGGGCGAGCGCTAACTGCTCCCGCAACTCGGCATTCGCCGCTCTCAGGCGCTCGAATGCCTGCTCTTCATCAAGGGTCATGCCCTAATCATGCCATAGCCTGTCAAGGGTAACGCTGAACAGTTACGGTGCCCCGTCCCATCGCGCCCTTGCCCATTTGCGAGTATAATCGCTCCATGACCGTGACGCAATACACTGCAACCGTCGTCGAGCGGCGGGTAACAGGTCCGGCTGTGGAGCTGGTGTTGGCCGAACCGGCGCTCAGCCGCCTTCTCCACCCCGGACAGCCGGTGCTCGTCAAAGCCGGACCGGGGTTGGCTCCTTACCTCAGGCGTACGCTCTATCCCACTTCGCTCGACGAAGAGAGTTTCACCCTGCGCATCCCGCCGTCCGCAGATTGGGGCGATGCCTGGCTGCGGACCGCGGCCGTAGGCGCGACCATCGACTGTCTCGGGCCGGTCGGCCTCGGCTTCAGCCTCGACCCGCGTGTGCGCAACCTGCTCTGTGTGGGAGAGGGCGAGGCCGCGTGGCATCTATTGCCGGTAGTGCAGTGGGCCGACGCGGCGGGGCTATCCGTGACGTTGGTTGCGGCCGCGAGGAGCACGCGCGGTAGCCTGCCTGCCGGGCGGCTGCCCGCAGGGGTCGAGTACCAGATGGTCACGAGCGACGGCCGGCCCGATGTGCTGCGGCCGTTGATGTCTACCCTATCCGACCTTCTGCCGTGGGCGGAAGCGTTATGTGCGTCTGCATCCCTCGACGCATACGGCCCGCTTGCCGAGACCGTGGCATCTGCGCGTTTCACTTTGACGCGCGGTTTCGCCCAGGTCATCTATCCGATGCAGTTATTGTGCGGCACGGGCGCGTGCCAGGCGTGCGTGGCGGACGTGGCCGGGGGCCGGCGCCGTGTCTGCCTGCGCGGGCCAGTTTTTGACCTGGTGGATCTGCGAGGCTAACGGCCAGGTCTTCAGGCAGGCCCCACCGGAGCGCGACCCTGCGCCATCGCCACCTGCCGCTCTATCCACGGATAGGTTTCCGAAATCCCTTGCCGCAACGAATATCGCGCGCGCCACCCCAGCGAGTAGATTCGTTCATTGCTGAAATTGCGCGACTGCACGCCCACCGGACCCTTGACCCACTCGACATTAATACGCTTCCCCGCGACCGCAGCCACAATGTCGACCAGTTCCTTCACCGACACGTACTCGGGGCTCCCGATATTGACCGCACCTTCCAGGTCCGATTGCATAAGCCGGTAGATGCCGTCAACCATGTCGTTGACATAGGTATACGACCGGATGGCGGTGCCGTCGCCCCACACTGGGATCGTGCCGCCATCTGGGACTTCCGCAACTTTCCGGCAGGTCGCGGCGGGCGCCTTCTCACGGCCCCCGGTCCATGTACCCTCAGGTCCAAAACAATTCTGGAAGCGCGCGATCCGCACCTTCATGCCATGGTGCCGGCCGTAGGCCTGCAGCATCCGCTCCGAATAGAGTTTCTCCCACCCATACTCATTGTCGGGATTCGCCGGCACTGCTTGCGCCTCGGTCATCTCCGGCTCGCCTGGCTGCATGTCGCGGTAGACACAAACCGATGACGAGAAAAAGTAGCGCGGCACGCCCAGCTCAGCCGCCGTGTGCGTCATGTGGACGTTGATCAACACGCTATTGTGCATGATCTCGCACTCGGCTGAGTGAATGAACCCCATGCCGCCCATGTCCGCGGCGAGCTGGTAAACCTCGTCAAACGTGCCATCGCCCAGGGTCAATGCCGAGCGGCAGTTCTCCGGCTCACGCAGGTCCAGCACCCGAAATTCGTCGGCCGCTGACCGGGCGAATTCATGCTGCTTGATGTCCACACCGCGCACCCAGTAGCCCTCAGCTTTTAGCTTCTTGACCAGGTGCCCTCCGATAAATCCGCCTGCTCCACATACGATTGCTTTCTTCATGGTTTGCTCTCCGCGCGTGCGATAGCCAACGCTGTGGCCGCTGCTGTCAGAACCATATCGACCTGCTCATCACTCATCGTTGGATACAACGGCAGGGTGACCTCGCGGGCCGCCAACCTTTCGGTGATCGGAACAGACACACCGGGATAACGTTCACGATAGTAACTGAATTGGTGGATCGGGGGGTAGTGAATGCTCGTTTGGATCCCCGATTCCCGCATCGAATCCATGAATACCTGGCGGTCGGCGCGCTCCGGAAGCAAAATCGGCAAGATATGATGGGAGGATTCTCCGCTCGCCTTCCCAAAGGGCAGCTCGATCCCATCAAAAGAGGCGCCTGCCAATCCCCGCCAATAGCGATCGGTGAGGACCCTTCGGCGAGCGTTGTTCTTTGGAAGCTTGCCCAGTTGCGCCAACCCTAAGGCGGAGCGAATCTCATCGATGCGATAATTATAACCCAGCGCCTCCACATCGTAAGTGGAGGCATGCCCGCGGTGGCGGTCCCAGGTGAGTGTGGTCATGCCATGAGACCGCAGCAGTCTGGCCTTCTCGGCTAACTCATCACGGTTGGTGACCAGCATCCCGCCTTCCCCGGTGGCGAGGTTCTTGTTCGAGAAAAAGCTGTAACAGCCCACGTCCCCCCATGTGCCCAGGGCCTGCCCGTCAAGCGATGCGCCAGGCGCGTGCGCAGCGTCCTCGATGACGGACAACCCATGGCGCCTGGCAATCTCCATGATATCGGGCATCCGGCAGGGATACCCGCCATAGTGAACCACGATGATGGCCTTGGTGCGGGATGTGATTTGTCTTTCAATGTCCTCGGGAGAAATATTGAGATCGTCCGCCCCGATGATATCGGCGAAGCGCACTTCAGCATTCGTGTACAAGACAGCATTCGCAGTGGCGACGAAGGTCAGGGAGGGGACAATCACCTCATCGCCGGGTCCGATCCCGAGCGCCAGGCAAGCCAGATGGAGCGCTTCCGTAGCGTTCGAAACCGCCAACGTGTATCTGGCTCGCGTGAGATCGGAGAAGGCGCGCTCGAACTCCTGGGTCACCGCGCCCATCGTCAGCCAGCGGCGCCGGATCACGTCGAGCGCGGCCTGCTCTTCTTCGGGGCCGTAGTCAAGGTCTGACAGCGGAACACGCCACTCCATACCGCCCCCATCTCCAAGTGAATCAGCCGCACGCGGTCACGCGCCGGCCGGCGCCTGCTCAGAATACTCCGGCAGCGAAGCCGACTCGCCGTCCTGCTCTCCCAACAGCTGCGGCTTCAACCACTCGAAGTCTTTGACGGCCTGCTCATAGTCTTCGAATCGCCCCAGGTCCATCCAATAACCATCGAACGGATAACTTACAACTTTCTCGGCTGCAGCGATCAATCGCAATACCAGGTCCGGGAAGTCCAAATGCTCACGGTATCCGATGTAGGAAAGGACGCTAGGCTCGAAGACATAGATGCCCATGCTCACGGTAAACTCGTAGGTAGGTTTCTCTATGTATCCGACGACCTCATGGTCGGTGCTCGTGCGGAGCACCCCGAGATCGATCCGCACCTTCTTGATATACGATGCGATCGTCGCCGCGGCGCGGCTCTTTCGATGGCTGTCGATCAGATCTGGAAAGTGCAATGAGGTCAACACGTCCCCATTCATGACCAGAAAGGTATCATCCAGACCATCCAGCAAGGAAAGTGGCCCGGCGGTGCCGAGCGGTTGATCTTCGAAGCTATAGGAGATATTCAATCCAAGCCGGCTGCCATCCTGGAAGAACGCGCGAAGCAGGCCGGCGGAGTATCCCACCGCCAGGGTCACCTCGTCGACGCCGAATCGCTTCAGCTGCCTGAGCAGGATCTCCAGTATCGGCATATCGTCGCCAATCGGCATGAGCGGTTTGGGCAACACCTTTGTGTAGGGAGCCAGGCGGCTCCCCTTCCCCCCTGCCAGAATGACCGCTTTCATATAATCCCTCTTCTACAGTTGATAGTGCTCAGGGCGATAAAGACGTAAATTCGCCGCAATCCATTCGATTGTCTCCGCAAGCCCCTGTCGCAGGCTGACGCGGGGCGTCCATCCCAGGCGAGCCCGCGCACGGCTGTTGTCTGAGATCAGACGTTGTACCTCGCTCTTCCCGGGTCGCAGGCGCATCGGGGTCACTTCGATCTCTTTCTGTACATCAAGCAGCGAGAGGATTTCCGCGGCCAGATCTCCGACCCGGATCTCGCTCCCAAACCCCAGGTTGAACGTCTCTCCTTCTACGCCCGGCGTCTGCGCCGCTGCCAGGAAACCATCGACCGTGTCCGCGACATATGTGAAGTCACGCCGGGCATCCAGGTTCCCGAGGTGTATCACATCCTGGGTGAGCGCCTGCGTAATGATGGCCGGGATCACGGCCCGCGCAGACTGGCGCGGGCCATAAGTGTTGAACGGACGAACGGTGACCGCCGGCAGATCATAGGCGCAATAGAAGCTCTCGACCAGCTTGTCCGCGCCGATCTTGCTGGCGGAATACGGCGATTGCCCCTGGAGCGGGTGACTCTCGTCGATCGGAACCCTCAACGCCGTCCCATACACTTCGCTCGTGGAGGTGTGCACGATGCGCCGCACGCCGTTCTCGCGGCCAGCCAGCAAGATATTCAAGGTTCCCAGCACATTGGATTCTACCACTTCCGCCGGGTGCACATAGGAGTAGGGTATCGCAATCAGGGCGCCCAGGTGAAAGACGATCTCAACGTCCCGCGATGCGGCCATCAACGCCGGCAGATCGCGCAGATCTCCCGCGATAACGTCAATGTTCGCGCGCAGCTCCGGAGGCGCCAGCGACAGCAGCCCGAGATCTCCTCGCGAGTTGTAGCGCACAAATGCCCGGACTTGCGCCCCACTCCGCGCCAGCGACTCTACCAGGTGACTCCCGATGAAGCCCCCCGCGCCGGTCACTAACACCTGCCTGCCGTGCCAGGGATCCGTCATCGGACCTTTCCTCCGTCTGATTCCTGTGACAGGGATGCCAGGTGCGGCGCGGTGCGTTTCGCGTAGCACTGCAGACAATCGACATCCGCGCCGTTTCCGGGCCCGCCTCCGGCCTGGCCCGTCGACGGTGCACCCCTGCACAGGCGGCTCAGCGAGTCAACCATATCGGGCATCACGACCAATCTGGTCTTGGCGGACTGGCAGACCTTGATGATCGAACGCTGCTGTTCGGCAGAGATGCGTCGATCGGCCAGAATGATCACCTTGATATTCAGTTGAGCCACCAGTCTCGGGATGTCGTTGCGGGTGCCCACGACACGGACGCCGTGAACGCGCATTCCCTGTTCAAGCACATCATCGTCCACAAATCCAACCACCTGGAACTGCTGCGCATTCTCAGGCTGATCCAGGACCCACGCCGCATTCCGGGCAGTATAACCGGAGCCGACGATCAGAACGCGCTCGCTCGCGCCGATAGCTCTCATACGACGGCGGGTGATGTAACTGACGGCGCCGGTCGCCAGGCGGCCGCGATATCTGAACGCAACGAATCCTATGAGGGCGAGTATCGAGGAGATCGCAATCAACCCGAGTGGAAAGAGACGGAGCAGGAGATTGGCCATGAAAGCGACAAGCGCGGCCACGGCCCATGCTGCGACGAGGTCGTAGGCATCTTCGGGCGCAGCCTTGGGCCACACGACACGGTCGACGCCAATCAGCGCCCCTGTGATGCCGAAGAGAAGCGCGAGCGCGACGGCCGCGCCGAAGGACTTCAGCCAGCCCACGTTCAGAGGCTCGTAGATGCGCCAGATGACGCCCACGATGCCGACAGCGACCAGTGCGATGAGCGTGTCGGCCGCGAACCAGTTGATGTGCCGGTGCATGAGACGGGTGACGGGACCGACAAACAACAGCCGCTCGGGCGGCTCGTGAGAGCCGATCCCGGGCAGGATGATATACGCGGTCCACAACAAGGTGTCCATGTCCAGGCAAAACGAGTGATAGCGCACGTAGAGCTCATCGAGGCGCTGCTTATCTGGAGCGAGCTCGCCGATGTACTGCCGGAATACGTTGGCAGTGGTCAGGAGCGTTTCCTCGTTGTGGTAAAGAACGGATGCCGGGCTGGTGACGCCCGGGCGCACCGAAAGGATCTTGACGCGAGCCACAGCAGGCCAGCTGCGCACGATGTCAGGATCTTCCGGACGAGGCCCCACGAGGCTCATGTCGCCGACCAGCACATTCCAGAACTGGGGCAGCTCGTTCAGCTTCGTATCCCGCAGCCAGCGCCCCAACGGCGTCACCCGGGCATCGTCGCGGGCGGTGACCTTGGGGCCCGAGTAGCTGGCCTGCGTCTCGTACATGGTGCGGAACTTCAGGATCTTGAAGGGCTGCCCATTTCTACCCACGCGCGTGCCCCGATAGAAGACCGGTCCGGGTGAATCCCGCTTGATCCAGATGGCGATCAGGCAGAATAAGGGCGCGAGCCAGATCAACACGATCAGCGAGATGATGATGTCGGACGCCCTCTTCATCGGCCCGCTGCGCCAGATGCGATAGTTGGCGACACGAGAGACGCGCCTGAGACTCTTCTCGGTCATAATGAGCCCTCCCGGTACACGTTCAGGCTGATGGCTGGTCGATCTTCTCCAGCCATTCCTCTCTCCAGAATAGTGCACAACAACGATCACAGGGCCCAAAGTCCGCAGTGCCCTGGCAGACGACCCCATCGAGAAGCACGATGCCTTTCGATGTCTTGACGCGCAGATCACGCTCGTCGACGAATCGCTCCAGGCGCTTGAGAACCCGCTGAGTCGTGCCGCAATACTGGGTCATTTCCGGCATAAAGGTGCACCCTCGGAGCTGCCGCCAGTGATTGAGCATGGCGTCTATCTCCGCCCTGGGCCGGACGCGCACCAGGTCACCAGCTGCCAGATGGGTGGCCGAACTGACAGCCGGCCGGACCGCAGGAAGCTCAGGCCTGCCTCTGATCCGGCTCAACCAATTCATCAGGTCGTTCGTGCGCTTCTTGAACCGACGTTCCACTTGCGGGCTCATTCTGCGGCGGATCATCAGCTTAAGTCGCCGCGCGAGCGACTGGGGCGGCATCTCGGCGTGCCCCTCCGCGATTCGCTGCAGGCACGGAACCTGGCAGTCCTCGGCTTCTTCAGCTAGCTTCATATCGGACGTCTCCCTTCTCGTGTGCTGGGTTGCCGGCAGACTTCTCTGGTCCGGCAGCCTGCCCCCGGGCTGGCGCCGGGAACTCCGCCGCTTGCGGTCGGACTTCGGCCAGGCATGCCGGCCACTCCTGATCCTCCAGTGGGTGCTTTCCTGCCAGGTGGAAGCGAAGCATGCCCTCAGCCTTGGCAAGGAGCGGATTGCCCGGATCGCGGTCGAGCCGCCCGAGGAGGAACGCGTACGATCTGCGCGTCGCCAGGGGCCGGAGGAGGGGATGGAAGACCACCCGCTGGCGCACCGGCACTGGCTGCAGCCCCATGCGGAACTTGAACTCGTCGACGCTCTCCGGGGCATCCAACGACTGGAGGGTGAAGAAGATCTCGGCCACGCCCTTGCGCGCCAGCAGATCGCAACAGACAGCATAGAACAGGGCGTTGTTGACATGCTCCCGCAGAAACTTGGAACGACTCAGCGCGTACGGCACGCACCACCTATCGTCGATGCGGGCCGTCAGCAGCGCTGCGGCGAGCTCGCCATCGCAGATCGCCCCCCAGGCCTCGAACCCCGGCAGGCCATCCGCGGCCCGACAAATGCGCTGCCACTCCGCCTGATCCATGGACTTGGTGCGCTCCTGGCGCTCCAGCGTATCGGCCTGCAGGCTCCAGCCTTCCCCGGCCAGCCGCTCAAAGGCGATGCGTTCCACCTTAAAACGGCTCAGGCCTCGGCGAACGCCGTTGCGGGCCTGGGCACGCAGCATATCCAGGGTGTATGGACCGCGCAGCACGACATGGTAGCTAACCATGCCCTGCGGGGCGTCCAGCGGCGTCGAGTAGCGCAAAGCCGCGATCCCCCTGCCCAGCGTGAGGCCGCGCAATTCTCCCGCAGAGGGTTGGATGAGCCAATGGTACGGGAATGCCTGGAAGACCCGCGGCCCCGCCTCATACCAGTAGCTGCTCGGGGTGCGAATCACCTGATGCCCCTGGCGTCTCAGCCACTCTGCAAAGGTCTCGACGTTCATGGCGTTCCGGCTCCCCCCCGGCATAACCCCGACAGCATGTCCTCAAAAGCATCGACGCAGCTTCCGCGGGAGTAACGGCTTTCGAGCTGCGTGCGCCCGTTCTGGCCCATTTCGGCCAATGCGCCAGCTTGCCCTCGCAGATCCAGCAGGGCATCCGCCAAACGCTCGGGGTGATCCGGCGGCACGACGATGCCGCAGTGCGCGTCGTCCACCAGTTGTGCGAGATCGCTATCCCCTGGCGCAACTGCCAGAATCGGCCTGGCGCTGGCCATCACGTTGAAAATCTTGCTCGGCAGGGAGGACGCGGCTGAATCGTGATTCAACGTCACGAGACCCACATCAGCTGCGGCCAGCATTTCAGGGAAAATCTCCCTGGGCTGGTAGGGAAGGAACATAACGTTCGCGAGTTGAGCCTCCTGCGCCATGGCCTCGAGATCGTTTTTCTTGACCCCCTCGCCGATGATGACAAAGCGGATGTCAGCCTCTTCCTTCAGCAGCTTCGCCGCACCGAGAACATCCTCCAGGCAGGAGGTCAGCCCCAGGTTGCCGGCGTACATCACCACGAACTTTCCGGACAGGCCGAACTGCTGGCGAAAACCATTCTCCTTCGGCAGCGACCGCACGATATCAGGATCGGCCCACACCGGAATCAGGGTAATTTTCTCCGGTGGCACACCCTTGCGATCCAGGTTTCTCCGAAAACTCTCTGAGATCACCGATATATGGGTCGCATGCCGATAGAGAAAGCGCTCCATGGCCGAAAAGAATGCGATCATGTGCTGGTTTCGTAGCACGCCAGCGGCCACCGCGGCGTCCGGATACAGGTCCTCCAGCTCAAGCACCCAGGGCCCCCGCCACAGACGGCTGAGCAACCAGGCCGACAATCCCAGGGGCAGTGGCGGCGAGTAGCTCACCACGATATCCGGCTTGCCTGCGAATAGTCCGCCGTAGAAAGCAGACGCGCTGTAGGTGCCATAATGCAGCAGCCTCGGCCAGACTGTCTTGCTCGGTGAGATATAGCTCCACGTTCGGATCACCCGCACTCCGTCCAGCCATTCGACCTGGTAAGCCCGGTTTCGATAACCCGCGAATACGCGTCCATAGGGATAATTCGGCGCACCGGTGATGAACGTGACCTCATGCCCCCGCTTGACCAGGTCGGTAGCGAGTTCAGTGATCAGCACCGCTGCGCTGATTTCCTCCGGCGCATAGAGCTGCGCCATGAACATGATGCGCATTTGTCAATCCGATCACAATGCTCACCTGGCGGACGACGATCAGCCCTTCAAAGGGCCCCTTTATCATCGGCCAATTCCGCGTCGCGCTGCCCTGGAAACATGATCTCGAGCAGATGCGCCACGACAACGTCGGCGCTGAACTCCCGCCCCCGCTGCTGATTCGCCTTCGCCATGCGATCCCGCAGCTGAGGATCCAAGGCCAGTCGTCCAACGGCCTGGGCCAATGCCTCCGGATCGCGCGCAGGAACCAGCAACCCGTTTTCACCATCCGTGACGAGTTCCGCAAGCGCGCTGTGTTGAGTGCTGATCACAGGAACGCCCGCGTGCATGGCCTCAATGACGACGCCCGGGTGTCCTTCGCACGCGAAGAATGTCGGTAACACGAGTGCGTCGTAGCCTGCTATCACCTGGGAGGCATCACCAACCTTCACAGTACCGCAGTAGCGGGAATTGGGGCTCACCTCCAATTTCCGCAGAAACTCCTCGCGGATTGCCGTATGGAGCGGCCCGTAAAAGTCACAACTCACAGGTATCGGGCAGGTTTGCGCAACAAGTTGCAGCGCATCAAGGAGAACCAATGGACCCTTGTCCCTGTGAATGTGCGAAAGAAATACCAAATGTAGCTCCGGACTGCGGCCATTTGGCGACCGCTGAATCTCCGGCAGAGGTCTGCACCCCGGCACGTAATGCACATTTGAACAGCCCAAGCGAGTCAGCCCTGCCTGAAGGAGCTGTGTTTGAGCCAGCACGCCATCTGCGGAGCGTAAGATCCTGAGCCCATAGGACTGAATCAACCTCCCATGCTTTGCCAAAAACAGGTCGAGATCTCCTCCGACAGGCTTAACATAAAAGCGCGCGTGAAAGCCTCGTGCCACCAGCAGCAGCACCGGAACGATAGTAAGCGCAAAGAGATTGTTGGCGAACACCAGGACAGCGCCGGTCCCGTGAACTCGCCGAACGTACTCCGCAAAAATGACGGCCATTCGCCGCACCTTCTCCAGGTTGAAGCCAGTCATCTTCTCCCTGGGGTCTGTGGCAGGAGACGTATTGATGATCGCCAGGCGCACTGAAGGATCCTTATGCATCTCGTCGGCGAAGGCCTGAAGGGTCAGCGGTGAGCCGCCAATGGGTGGCGGCAACGGACCAACGATCAGTAAAGACCTCTGCTTAGGCGTGAACCGATTTGGCTCATCTGGCGCGCGCAAACCGGTTCCGAACAGCACATCCACATACTGGTCTACCACTGCCTCTGCTTCAAAGGGCCTATAGCTCTCCGGCAGTGGTCGCGGCGTCCTGCCATCAAGGGCTGCTTCAATGGCCGACGCCATGGAGACCATATCACCCAGCGGAACCAAACAGCCATATGCCCCATCGGCCAAAATCTCCTTTGGTCCACCAGGACAGTCTGTAGAAACGATCGGTAGGCCACAGCAAAGCGCCTCGATCAGGACACCCGGCAACCCTTCCCAACGCGAAGACAGAACAAAAACCGATGCCTGGCGCATGTAGGGGTATGGGTTAGGCACGAATCCGGGAAGGCTCGTATCCTGTTCCAGGCCAAGTTGCTTCACCAATGCCTCAAGAGCAGATCGTTCCTCCCCCTCGCCCAGGATCATGAGACGCGCCATGCGCGAGCGGCGGACCCGAGCAAAAGCCTGAACCAGAGTCGTGTAGTCCTTCTGTGCGGTGAGGCGACCAACCGCCAGCACTACTGGGGGCTCACCGGGCCCGAACCAGGGATGGCAGAGTGGCGCTTGAGCCATGGCGTGCAATTCGGGTGTCACTACTGGGTTATAGATCACGCGGATACGCTCGCGAGGAATCCCCGTCACCTGAGCAAGGTCATCTGCCACTCCACGCGAGACGGCGACAATACCGTCTGCCCACCTGTAGAGGTGCTTGATAAGGCGCGGCAGGAGCCGCATGCGAGTATCGAATCTATAGTGCTGGACCGCGCTCGAGAGCGCGTTGCGCTCAGTCACCACAACGCGGGTCCGAGCCAAACGCCCAGCCACAAGCGCAATCACATTCGTAAACAAGCCCGAAAGCAGGACGTCTGGCCGCTCACGTCGCAGGTAGCGGACGAGGGAAACCACACTGAGAATAGACCTCGCAGCCCGGAGGTCAACCAGCCGAACTCCAGCCGGAACTTCGGCCAAATAGGGCCCTTCTGCGCGCACGAGCACCAGATCTACCCCATATCCGCGACGAGCCATCCCGCCGGCGAGCTTAAGCATCGTGCGCTCTGCACCACCACCATAAAGTCCGGGCAAGAAGATTGCCAGTCGTTCCATCGTTAGGTCCCCAAGGCGAAAACGGCGGCCGAGATTGCAAAACTCAGAAACATCTTAATGGCTCTCTGCCGCAGGCGCAACCCGTTTCAAATAGTGCGTCAGAAGAAACTCCCTCAGTGCCAGCTCGTGCACCCAGTATCTTCCCGGCTCAAAACGAAAAGAGCCATCATCGCCGAAAATGGTCACGCCAGGGATGCCGTTTACGTGTAGTTGTTCCGGGAGCTCCATCGCACATACGGGAGAGATCTCGATGACGTAGTACTTGTCGTCCAGGCCATGCAGCATGTCCACAACCAACATCGGGCTTGCGATGAATTTATTGGCGTCCAGGGCGATCTTCATAGCTTCTTGGGGCAGCTCACGCTTCTCCACCAGATGCATGCCGGATGCCCTGAAATCTCCCGGCGGCGTCCGTCGATAATAACCAAACACCCAGTTGCCAACCACGATCACCCGGATGTCGTAGCCGTCATTCGGAACGAAGTCCTGAAAGTAGACGTAGTTCTTCTGACGGGAACAGACCAGGTGAGACTTTCGGCCGGTCATGGAAAAAGCCTGCCTGATGATCCGCCGTGCGTGGTCGGGCGTGCGCACTAACTCGATTCCGATGGAGCCGGAGGCGGGGACGATTTTCGAGACGACAGGGAATCGCAGGCCTTGGACCAGGCGCATCGCATCATCCCTGTCGTGTGATACATAGGTCCTGGCAGATGGAATCCCGCACACCTCGGCCAAATACACCTCCAGGCTCTTGTCCTCATACAAATAGGCGTGATCAGGAGATGGATAGGTCGCTATCCCCAGGTACTTCTCCAGGAAGTAGTATTTCCTGCGCATCTCGTCCAGGTGCCACGGCCGAGAAGACACAAAACCAACAACGATGTCGAACTCCCTGGCATTTTCGATCCAATCATGGGCGTGAATGTCGAAGATGCCATAACCAAACGAGTTATTGTCCAGGAACCGGCAATACTTGGTCCAGCGCGGATGCGGTGAGGGATCCCGTACAATCCCAAACCTCGGTTTCTTCACGTGCGCCGGCCAATCGATGCGCACGATTTCCGCATCATTGATGCCGGGGCGGTCATCGACGTAGCCCGGCTCAGCCATCGGGAAATGCTGCCTGAAGCGAGCGTAGCCGGGGGTCTTGCTGAACCTTAGCAGCCCCCTGTTCTGTTTCAACATCTCCATCACAGCGCCCCCTTCATCAGGCTTCGCTCACCAATGCAACGCCTCGGACCCCATCAGCTTCACCACCCTTTCGGCCTCGAGGCGGTCGCCGGCAAACCGGAAGGTGGCGAGTTCAAGGTTGGAAGGATACGTTGCGAGGGACTCGATGCAGTTCGAGCCCCTGAGCACGCCATGGAACATCTGCAGAAAGACGCCGTGTGAAACCACCAGGATATTCGAGCCCTCGTACGTTCTGAAGAGGAACCGGCGAAACTCCTTTGCGCGTTCCCACACATCCTCGAAAGGCTCCCCTCTTTGCGGATTCACGGTGTGCAGATCGTTTCCAACGGTGATCAACAGGACAGGCGGCTGGAGGCTCTGGATCTCGTCCCATGTCAGACCCTCCATGATCCCGAAGTTGCGCTCGTTGCACAGCCTGGACTGGACGATCGGGACGGCGTCACCCACAAGGATGCGGGCGGTCTGAAATGCCCTCTGAAGCGTCGAGCTGATCACAACGTCGAAGCCTGACCCGCGGAGTTTCGTGGCAGCTTCGCTCGCGTCCCGAATCCCTGCTTCACTCAACGGCACGTCAATCGACCCGGCGTATCTCCTCTCGGCGTTGTAGCGGGTGTGAGCATGCCTGAGGGTGCTTATCGTGGTGACTGGCGAGTTCATATTCGTTACTCCGTCAGCCGGATAATCTCGTTGAGGCGCAGCACCGACGAGTAGTCGGTCAACAGCGGCCCGATTTTGATATACGGCACGCCGTACATGCAGGTAAGGGTGGAAACAAAGGTCTCCTCCGTGCTGATAGAACGGTGTGACGTGATAACGATCTGGCCGGTGCGCTGGGCGGCCTCGATCGCCCGCCTGACTGCGGTGACAGTGCCGGCCTGGTTCGGCTTGACCACTGCGCCATGTGTGTGCTTCTTGGCGGCGCCCTCCTCAATCCGATCCGCATCGGATGAGTAGAAGTTGTCACCGATTATATAACAGGCCTGCTGTGATGTCGTCAGGCGCTGCCAACTCGCGACATCCACCTCGCGAAACGGATCCTCCAAGAAGCGAAGGGGGTACTGATCGATGATCGAGATCCAATAGTCGTGGAATTTCTCACTCGAACGCGTCAAGCCATCGGTGATGGCCAACCGGTATCCCTCGCCGGTCCACAGGTCACCGGCCGAGGCATCGATCATCAAATCAAACCGGTCAGAAAGCCCCAGGCTGGCGCAGACGTCCAGCAGGAATTCGATGCACTCACGGTTATCGGCCGTCGAGAAGCAATGGACCGGATTGCCGCCCACGACTGTGGTCGGTTGTCTGAGCAGCCGCTCCTTGACGAGATGTTGGATCTCGTTGTGACACCCGATCACCTCATCGATGCGGTTGTCCCTTGCGACCAGCATATACTCCGAAAAGTCACTCTGCACCGGGTTGGTGTACGCGTGCCACCCGCCGTTGAGGATATTGCAGCAGAGGCGCGGCGGCGTCAGTGGCGCAATCGGTTTACCGAAAAGATCAAAGAGGGATCGAGAGGCGGACGTTGCGTTGAACAACGCGAGCGAGAGGCTGTAGGCGTTGTTTCTACCGAAGGCGGCGATGTGTCTCTGCAGATAGTCGTCGAATTCTGCCTGATCGACCGGGCGACCGACATATCCATCCGCCTCCAGGCTGCGGATAATCGTCTCGGGCGTAATCGATACTTTCCGATCTTCGTAGATGCTGATCGTCTCGCCCTTGGGGGATGCGCCAACGCCCAAGGTTCCGTCGTTCAGTGTGATAATGAATTCAGTCGTCAACTCGACATGCGAGTTCAGCACACTGCGCCAGGCAATCGATCTAACGGTTGGCATCGGTCTTCTCCTTATTCGACGAAAGAAGTATCCCCCGCATCCGACTACGACAATCGGAGACTCCTTTTTATGATGCGGCTCTCGCGCATCCGCCCGCTTCAAACATCCCCTGACCGCAATCTAGGTAGAGCCAGCCGAGCCAAGTCCAGCATTTGCTTATACAGCAATGGCTGAATGAGGCGCAGGACCGCCAGGTAAGCTAAAGCCCCCACCAAAACAAAAACGAACAAGCGCACAGGCAATCCCAGACTATCCCCGACGATAGATTTGAGCGACAGTATGATGACGATCATCACGAGAGAGCTGCACAGCGCGGGAACGTACTGCTTGAGATGGGTGCGGACAGAAACATCGATCAAGCTGCGAATCATCAGAATGTAGAGAGGCAAGAGCATGTATCCGACGATTACATACACTGCCGCTACGGCAATGATCCCTCTGCGCACCACCAGTGCAAAACCAATCACATTCAATACAGCGGCCACTGACCATATACCGAAGCGCCAGGACGGCTTGCCGGCGGCTTTGAACACACTGCTATAGAAATAGGATGCGGAGCGGACGATGCCCATCAACATCAGTATCTGGACCACCGCGATACTGGGCTCCCACTTCTGACCATACAAGCAAATGACCACTTCACGAGCTGTGACAGATAATCCGAGAAAGATGGGAAAAGCAACGATACTCTGCAACCGCGTGACTTGATAGAACGATTCCTTTATTTTGATACGCTCGCTCTGAAGGCGAGAAAAGACCGGAAACACTACAGCATTGGGCACGGCCACCAAGAGATCTGTCATCGCCATCAATAGCGTGTAAGCCAGGCTGTAATAACCCAACACGACTGATCCTAAAAAGTAGCCGATAAGAAAATCATCCGCGTGGACACTAAAGAAACTCACAATATTTCCGCCAAGAATGTTGATGCCGAAAGAAAACAGCTCCCTAAAGTGCCTCATCGAGAAACGGAAGCTGGGGCGCCAATCGCAGACTTGCCATAGGACTATGACGTTAGCCAGGCTGCTTACCAGTTGTTTGGCCACCAGGCTCCAGACACCATAACCAAGGAAAGCCATGCTGATGGCCACTACGCCGCTGACAATTGTCACTGCGAGCGAACGGACTGCCAGGGTCTTGAAAGCCAGATTGCGCCGAAGAAGAGATTGCTGGACGGTGGTCAGGGCACTGAAAACAAAACTGAGTGATAGCCAACTCACGATTGGCGCCAGTTTCGGCTCCCGAAAAAGTTGTGCTATCGCGCCCGAAGCGACGATGCCAACCGCCGTTAATAGGGCACCCGCGAGGAGCCCCATCCAAAAAGCCGTATTGAGATGTTCACGCTCAAGCTCGGGACATTGCACAATCGCATCGCCAAAGCCTTGTTCAACAAAAATCTGCGCGAAAGCAATAAAGACAGATGCATAAGCCACCAGGCCAAACGCTTCTGGCAGCACGAGGCGGGCCAAAGTCAACGTCACAAGAAACGTAATGGCCCGTGCGCCCCAGGTTTGGGCGGCTGACCATACAATTCCCTCAGCTGCTTTTTGCCGTACGTTCATCTATCAGCATCACTCTTGCAAAAACTGTGTCAAATTCGTAGCGTCGAAACACACTCGCCTCTGATCACTCCGTGTCGAGCGACGCCAACCATGTCTGCAGGGGTCCCCAGCTCAGGCGGTAGCGGGCGTAGTTATAGACAAGCTTCAGGTATTCGTCTCTCACGTACGCCCGCGACTTCGCATCGGCCCACCAGCGGCGTTGATAGGGCGATACCCCGAAGGGTACCGGCGCCATCTCCAACGTTACCCCTGGCCCCACGACCTGCCGATAGATCCATCGCGCCCGCCGCATGTGAGGAGGATCGCTGACGACGATCACGGAGCGAACCGCAGTCGGGCTGCGAGCTATGAACTCCTTCAACAGAACGGCCTCAGCATATGTGCTGGTTACTGGTGACTCATCGATGACGATGCTCTGCCGTTCTATTCCCTGGGCCTCGGCGCGTTCGACGCCGTGTTGTCCATGGTAGTAACCATGGAAGGTACACCAGCCGCCAGTAAAAAATATTACATTACCATAGCCTTGTTTGTAAAGTTGGATCGCGTGGTCCGTGCGGTCCTCTGGTCCGCTAATGACGTGGATCACGTCTGCGGGTTGCAGTGCGTCCTGAATCACAAGAAAATCGCCGACCGCCAAGAGGATCGGCTCCCGCACACCGAGCAAAAGCACGCCCACGATGACGGCTGCAGGAACGATGACCCGTGCCCTTCTTTGCATCTTCAACTCCGCACGCGGTGTAAAGAGAGAATGAAACGACCCTGGGTTGAGGCGATTGACATTATCTAATTAAGTATATATCATTTAACTCCGGTGTCAATGTCGGAAAGCCGGGGCCCCCGGCTCCACTCGTTTGACAAACAGATAAAGTTGTCGTAGACTTGATTTTAGTTTGGCGATTCTGTCAATTGGAGTGTTGCTAGTGTCACCTCTACTTATCTTGGTGGTGCCTGTCCTGGCAGCTACAGCAATCGTGATGGCATCCTGCATTCTGGCCGGGCGGACGGAACAGTTCTTGGAGAATCCGGCGCTGAACGAAGACGCATACCGGCCGGCTTTGCGCCCCACGCCTGCATCCGCCAATCCGGCGCCCATTCCGGTAAGGATGGCTGCTCGGCCCGATCACCCGGAGTTTTGAAGTCCGTTTTGGGCTGGCCGTGACCGGCCAGCCCCTCCCATTCTCGCGGGAAATCGTATCCGTTGTGCCCGCGCCTCGTTTGTGTTAAAGATCAGGTGTGTTTCCCGAGCGGAGCTGACCGCGGCCGGCAAAAGAAGGTTCGCTGCAAACCCGGTCGTGGATCGCCATCCTGTTGTTTGGAGCTTTCACAATGACACCTCTGATTATCTTGGCCGTGCCTGTCCTGGCCGCCACATCGATCGCCATGGCATCCTGCATTCTGGCCGGACGGACGGAGCGTTTTCTGGACGACCCGGTGCTGGACGAAGACGCATACCAGCCGGTTCTGCGCCCCACGCGTGCATCCACCGACCCAGTGCCTATTCCGGTAAGGTTCGTCGCTCGGCCCGATCGCACGGAGACCTGAAGCCCGCGTTGATCTGGCCGTGACCGACCGCTTGCCTGCGAAGGCCCCCATTTGCGCTTTCCCCGCAAAGTCGCTGATTGATCCGGACGTTGCTCGCGTTGCCTTTCTGCGGCAACCCCCCCTTTTCGCGGGAGGCCGCTCCTCCGAAGGCGATACACTACTATCCGAAACCTGTATCTTCCGACCACATGTGTTATATTAGCCTCCGTCCGCAGCGGCCCGGAAAACCCGAGCTGCTCGGTCCCTCATACGAAATATCGCTGGTTTTCTGTAAGGATTATCAATGAAGAGGTCAATCTTGCACTTCATACTAGCTCTTGCTTTCTTGTTGCAGGCAGCATCATGCGCACCTGGCGCCCTTGCACCCGCTGCAGCTCCCATCTCCATTCCAGACAACACAGCGCCTGCTGGTCCGACCATCACTCCTACGATCGGCACTGTCCCACCAGCTGAGGACGGGACTCCCAACATCCAGCCACCCGCGACGCCGACTGCCCCGGCAGCGGATGCCGTCTACTACGTTTCCCGTTCGGGCAGCAATGGCGACGGCATATCCTGGGCCACGGCCTGGAACGAGCTGGATCAGATCGACTGGGGTGCGATCGAGCCGGGAGATACCATCCTGATAGACGGCGGTTCAGTCACCTGCAGGTACGCCGTGACGGTCACCCACAGCACCAACATGCCACTGCCTGCCGGCTGCGGGATGGTATACAACACCCCGCTGACGATTGGTGCGAGCGGCACGGCGGATGCGCCCATCACGATCCGGCTGGCCGACGATCCGGGGCGGAACGGCACCGCACGCATCTTTGGCGGCCGCACAACGCCCCTGCCCTTTTGTGGACAGTCGTCCTATGCCCCCGACCGGCCAGGCAGCGGCGACGGGATCCACGTAAATGGTCGAAGCCATATCGTGATTGACGGCAGCCATTGGTCCGGGATCATGGTCTACGGCTGGACGCAAGGTATGGACCTGTCACCCAATGGGGACAATCACGACGTGACTCTGCGCAATGCAGAGATGTTCGATAACGGCTCCTGGTCGGCCAACAACGGGTCGGACGAAGAGGCCATCACCGGCAGCGGCTCCACCTTGCTCTTTGAACGGCTGATCCTCCACGACAATGGGCAGGATCAGTTCCAGACCGGGTACAAACTGCCGGTGAACGATGCGGTCTTTCGCCGATGCTGGTTCTACAACCAACGGCCGCACCCCACAGTTCGTGATGAACCGTTCAACTATTGCACGCACTCGGATGGCATCCAGTTCTTTGGCAACCTGACACACCAGAACATCGCCATCGAGGATTCCATCGTTGGCCCCGGTTTGATGCAGGGGGTCATCCTGGGTGAGACCGGCCGGATCAACAATGTGACGGTCCGAAATTCGCTCTTTGTCGGTTACCACGGCGATGCTGACAATGCGGGCTTCCTGGTCAAGGAGACACTTGCCGAACGCCATGGCTATGTTTTCGATCATGTGACGGTAGTCCGGGACGTGGAGGCTCCATGGTGGAGCATCTATGCTCCGGGCAGCGGATACGCGGCGTATGACTCTCTGTTTGTGGGAGGGCGGGAAGTCCGGATCGGCGCAGGCACCAAGACCGGCAATGTCTGTTGGGACATCAGCGACTATTCGGGTGTCTGCAATCAACGCGCTGATCCACAGTTTGTCGATCCCGACTATGCCGGCGTGGGCGAGGGCTTTGCCGACTTCGACTTCACAATCACCAATCCGGCAATTCCTCAGGGTGTCGGCTCCTCGATTACCTCGGTGGCACGGCTGCTAGGAGATGCCACGCCACCCTGAGCCTGGATTGGTAAGTTGCCCTCTCAGAGTCAACGCTTCAATTTGAAATCCCCACCCGGAAGCCCCGATAAGTTCACTCTACCTCAAGCTCTGACACCATCTTGGGGTCTACTTTGGGGCCTACAGGAAGGCAATTGACGGCGATTCTGATACTCGCCTCCTTGTGAGTGTTCGCTTTTGGTGAACATCCGCTCTTTCCAATCTAGCATGCCACCTGATGTGCCACCGTGCCGCGAGTCAAACGAATCGACATGTCGAAAACTCGGACTTGACGACTCACTTATTATATAGTAATATTTGCAATAGAAGAGGGTTACTGGTGATGCCACCAATTGCTGCGGCCGTCCTCTCGGCGGCAGCGGTTGCAGCCGAGATGTGGAAGAGGTCATCATGTCAGAAAAGCCGACTCCGCGGCGAGTTGCAAATGTGGCCCTGGCGTTTATCGCAGTGTGGGTATTGGTTGGCTGCGTCGGCTTGCCGCCTGTTGAGACGCCTAGAGCCCCGACAGCCCCCACCTACTGGTATGTAGACAATGCTGCCACTGGAAACAACAACGGCACGTCATGGACAAATGCCTGGAAATCGTTTGCCGATATTGACTGGGGGACTGGCGGGTTAAAAGCCGGCGACACGCTCTATATTTCGGGTGGGTCTAGCTCAAAGACATACTATGAAACGCTCACGGTGGCAGCTAGTGGAAGTCCTGGCTCCTTCATTACGATTGACGTGGGAGCTAACAGCCCTTCACCTTCCGGGCACGACGGCACAGTCATCATCGACGGCGGATCGTCGCGCAACTCCGGCATCGTGATCTACAACTACAATTACATCAATGTCAACGGCTTGTATGGAGCGGCTACCTACAAACTGCTGGTGCGAAATCATATCGGCACGGGGGTCGGCTCTGTACAGGTGCGCAACAGTAGCTACACCTACATCGACTACGTCAAAGTGGACAATGGTAAGTCGCGAGGCGTCTTCTTCGACAACGCGGATCACAGCCGCATTCGAGGCTCCGAGGTACGCACCGGTTCCGTGAACTACAATGCTGAAACGGACGGCCTCTACCTGCAGTTCGGAAACGATAACATAGTGGAAAGTAACTACGTGGTTATCAGCAACGCGGATTCCACCAACCACATGGACTGCCTGCAGGTAGCAAATCAGGAGAACCGGCTCATCATCCGTAGCAACTGGCTAGAATGGACGAATGGGCTGGGTAATAACCAAAGCCAGACGTTCATCATTGAAGGCTCAAGCGATTGGGTGTATTTCTACAACAACGTGGTCCTGGGCGGCTCCAATAATCCGTATCAGGCTGCGCTGTTTAAGGCAGCTGATGGCGGCGTACACTATATCTGGAACAATATCATCATAGCACAGCACCCCACGGGAATTGCTTTGAAGTCTAACAGTATGACTGATGCCGAGTTCGGCGCAATAAAGAACAACATCATCTACAGCCCGAACGGCTACCCCGTATTCCTCAACACTGCGGTCACCCCAAGCAAGATGGATCATAACCTCCTCTATCGGTCGAGCGGTTCATACGTGTCATACATGAACGGAACAAATAGAACGTGGGTGCAGCATCAGGCAGCTGGCTACGACCCGAATGGCATTAACGCAGATCCGGATTACAGCAAGGGAAATGAGTACCGGCTGAACGCCACGTCGCCGTGCATTGATGCCGGAACGTCACTCAGCAGCTATTTTACCTCAGATCGCGATGGCGTCACCAGGCCAGTGGGGACAGCCTGGGACATCGGGGCTTATGAGTTTGAGGCGACAAGCGAACCCACCAAGACACCAACCGCCACGCTAACCAGGACGCCAACCGCCACGGTGCCACCGACCAGCACACCGACGGCCACCACCGGGCCGACCAACACGCCAACCGCCACGGTGCCACCGACCAGCACATCGACAGCCACGCCCACACCGACCAACACGCCAACCGCCACGATGCCACCGACCAGCACACCGACGGCCACCACCGGGCCAACCAACACGCCAACCGCCACGATGCCACCGACCAGCACATCGACGGCCACGCCCACACCAACCAACACGCCGACCGCCACGCCTGCACCGACCGATACACCGACGGCCACCACCGGGCCGACCAACACGCCGACCACCACGCCCGCACCGACCGATACAGCGACAGCCACGCCTGCACCGACCAATACGCCGACACAGCCGCCAACCAACACCCCCACAAGCACCAATACGCCCGAACCCACGGCAACCTCGCCCGCCGCTGAGGATCCGTCCATTTTGTACGCGAACGGATTGGCGGTTGATCCGAGAACCGATCTGGTGTACGTCACCAGCAGGGATAACGACCGGCTGTTCGTCGTGGATGGCGTCACCCTGAACGTCGTGGGCAACGTAGGCGTGGGAAGCCTGCCGTGGGGAGTTGCCGTAAACACGGCGACCAACAAAGTCTATGTGGCCAACTGGGGCACCCATGACCTCACGGTCCTGGACGCCACCACGCGCACCTTGCTGAACAGCATATACGTAGGGGCTAGTCCAACCTTCGTGGAGGTAAACCCGCAGACAAACCGCATCTACACTGTGGAGTATGGCAGCAACACTCTGGTTGTCATCAATGGAGACACAGATGCGATCGAATACAACGTGGGAACCGGCGGCGTGGGA
Source organism: uncultured Chloroflexia bacterium (assembly GCA_963774265.1). Classification (GTDB taxonomy): domain Bacteria; phylum Chloroflexota; class Anaerolineae; order CG2-30-64-16; family CG2-30-64-16; genus JALOOB01. Next base: position 281,288 of record CAVZDU010000006.1, read on the forward strand.
TCATGGGGCCTTGCCGTAAACCCGAACCTCAATCGGGTCTACGTCAGCAATCGCGATTCGGGAACAGTGACCACGCTGGACGGCAACAACGGCTACCAAGTCCTCTCCTCGCAATCGATCAGGCCGTGCGGAGGGACGAGTTCCGCCCCCTACAGCCTCGGCTTCAACCCCGTCAATAACAAGCTGTACATTGCTTGTTCGCCATCCCATAATGTTGATTCGGCGGCCATTTATGTGGCCGGCCCCGCCGGCATGACGCCTCTGGCTTTCTTCAATATCGGAAATGGGAGCGATACGGGAGGAGGTGGAGTGGCCGTCAACAGGGCAAGCGGCAACGTCTTCTTCACGAACAGCGGCGACCATACTGTAAGTGTCGTGAGCGGCGCCACGGACCAGATCATCAAGAGTATTCCTGCTGGCAAAAACCCCTATGGTGCAGTGGTCAACCCCACCACCCAGAAGGTGTACATCGGCAACCGGGACAGCCACGACCTGACGGTCATCTACGACACGATCACGCCGACAATGACGGCGACGGCCACAGCCACACGGACCAACACGCCGACAAGGACGCCGACGGCCACGGCCACACCGACCAACACGCCGACACGGACGCCAACGGCCACGGCCACACCGACCAGCACACCGACAAGGACGCCGACGGCCACGGCCACACCGACCAGCACACCAACAGCCACACCCGAGCAGGCCGCCTGGCGCGGCGAGTACTTTGCCGACCCCTTGCTCTCCGGCTCACCCGGTATAGTACGGGATGATGCGACGATCAACTTCAACTGGGGCGCCGGCTCGCCCGCCTATCCGATTCCGGACGACAATTTCTCGGTCCGCTGGACGCGCACCGTGACGTTCGAGGCCGGGCGCTACCGCTTCGCGACGACCACCGATGACGGTGTCCGGCTCTATTTGGATGGTATATTGATCATCGATCGGTGGCGCGACCAGTCATCGACCGTCCACATCACCGAGCGTGACCTCGGCGCCGGACAGCACTCACTGCGCATGGAGTATTACGAGGCATCCGGAGACGCGGAGGCGCGCCTCTCGTGGACACGCATCGACGAATCGCCCTCCCCAGATGCTTGGCACGGCGAGTACTTCGTCGGCACCTCGCTGTCTGGCTCGCCCGCCATGATCCGGGATGACGCAGCGATCAACTTCAACTGGGGAGAAGCCTCACGCGATGCCCTAATGCCAGATGACTACTTCTCGGTCCGCTGGACGCGCACCGTGACGTTCGAGGCCGGGGTCTACCGCTTTACGACAACCACCGACGACGGTGTGCGGCTTTACGTGGACGACCAGCTGCTCATCGATCGGTGGCGCGTGCAGGCGGTGGCATCCTACAGTGCCGAGTACAATCTCAGCGCCGGGCAGCACTCGCTGCGTATGGAGTACTTCGAGGTGACTGGCAAAGCGGTGGCACGCCTCTCCTGGGAGCGCGTCGACACACCGACCCCGTAGCCCAGGTGTGGGGCGAAGGCCTGGCTAACCGCTCATTGTCTGACCCGCCGACCATGATGCGGATGACGCAGCGATCAAATCAAGACTTGGGCGCCGGATCACCGGCGCCCAAGTCTCCCACCAACAACTTCTCTGTCCATCAAACACGCAAGATCGACCTCAGTGACGATCACTACCGCTTCAGGACGCCCCCGGTATCTCATTGGCCGTTCTCCCAGGTGAGTTTATAATGCCTCGCAGTAAGAAAAACGAAGCAATGCGCGCTGACTGCTGAACAACCCAGCCAAAGGTTGTCTGCGCGTGTCACCCCACAAGCTTCGTTTAGGGAGGACAAGTGAATACAAGCAAGCCGTCCATGTGGGGTGTGCTGCTTCTTCTTTTGGCTTTCTCTACCTGCAGTCAGAGAGTTCTGGCGGCGCCGACTGCCCCGGCAGCAGATGCCGTCTACTACGTTTCCCGTACGGGCAGCAATGGCGACGGTAGATCCTGGGCCACGGCCTGGAACGAGCTGGTGCAGATCGACTGGGGTGCGATCGGGCCGGGGGATACCATCCTGATAGACGGCGGTTCGGTCACCTGCAGGTACGCCGTCACGGTCACCCACAGCACCAACATGCCACTGCCTGCCGGCTGCGGGATGGTATACAATACCCCGCTAACGATTGGTGCGAGCGGCACGGCGGATGCGCCCATCACGATCCGGCTGGCCGACGATCCGGGGCGGAACGGCACCGCACGCATCTTTGGCGGCCGCACAACGCCCCTGCCCTTTTGTGGACAGTCGTCTTATGCCCCCGACCGGCCAGGCAGCGGCGACGGGATCCACGTTTATGGTCGAAGCTATATCACGATCGACGGCAGTCATTGGTCCGGGATCATGGTCTACGGCTGGACACGCGGTGCGTTCCTATCGTGGAATGGGGACAATCACGACGTGACTCTGCGCAATGCAGAGATGTTCGATAACGGCTCCTGGTCGGCCAACAACGGGTCGGACGAAGAGGCCATCACCGGCAGCGGCTCCACCTTGCTCTTTGAACGGCTGATCCTCCACGACAACGGGCAGGATCAGTTCCAGACCGGGTACAAAACACCGGTGAACGATGCGGTCTTTCGCCGATGCTGGTTCTACAATCAACGGCCGCACCCCACGGTGCGTGATGAGCCGTTCAACTATTGCATGCACTCGGATGGCATCCAGTTCTTTGGCAACCTGACACACCAGAACATCGCCATCGAAGATTCCATCGTTGGCCCCGGTTTGATGCAGGGGGTCATCCTGGGTGAGACCAGCCGGATCAACAATGTGACGGTCCGAAATTCGCTCTTTGTCGGTTACCACGGCGACGCTGACAATGCGGGCTTCCTGGCCAATGATGCACTTGCCGAACGCAATGGCTATGTTTTCGATCATGTGACGGTGGTCCGGGACGTAGGACCTGAAGGTTGGAGCATCTATGCTCCGGGCAGCGGATACGCGGCGTATGACTCTCTGTTTGTGGGAGGGCGGGAAGTCCGGATCGGCGCAGGCACCAAGACCGGCAATGTCTGTTGGAACATCAGCGACTACTCCGGTGTCTGCAATCAGCGCGCTGATCCGCAGTTTGTCGATCCCGACTATGCCGGCGTGGGCGAGGGCTTTGCCGACTTCGACTTCACAATCACCAATCCGGCAATTCCTCAGGGTGTCGGCTCCTCGATTACCTCGGTGACACAACTGCTGGGGGATAGCGCACCACCCTTAGCCTGGATCAATGACTTGCCCTCTCAGAGTGAGTGCGCAAATGTGTTGTTGAGTTGGGACGGTTCGGATCCTTCTCCTGGCACGGGCGTCCAGTTCTTTGATGTCCAGGCGTCTGACAATGATGGCGCCTGGACCAACTGGCTGCTGGAGACCACAGCCAGAAACAGCGTCTACGCGAGCGGTGCTCACGGCCACACGCTGGGCTTCCGGGTGCGGGCTCACGACCAGGCCGACAACGTGGGCAGCTACAGCGCTGCGCGTTACAGCTCAATCGTCGATACCGTTTCACCCCACGAAGCTCGAGTGAGTATTCTGCCTCCCGTACAGCAATCACCCTTTGGGGTCTACTGGACGGGAGCTGACACTTGTGGCGCGGTGACCTTTGATGTCGAGTACCGTGTTGGCGCGTCACCGACCTGGACACGCTGGCTGACAGCGACTTCGGACACCCATGCCATGTTCGACCCAGTGGCGCCCCAATACGGTCAGACGTACACCTTCCGTGTGCGCGTTCATGACCAGGCCGGCAATTCGACTGAGTCAGAATCCGTCTCCACTATGCTGGCCAAGCACACCCTGAGGGGGGAGATAGTCACCCTCCGCCACCAACCGGTGATTTGGGCTCAGGTTACCATCAGTGGGGCAATAGCCGCCAAGTCGACCTTTGGGCGGTACATCGCCTACCTGGCAAACGACGGGGACTATGATCTCTCGGTAGCGCGCAGTGGGTTTGAAACACCGCCGCCAATGCACCTCACGTCGGTAACGTCCAGCTTGAGCGGCTTGGACTTTGTGCTTTCACCCCGCGACGACGCGGTCGACAATGGTGGATTTGAGGCGGTTGGCTGGAGTGGCTGGTTACCGGGTGGGGCCGTAATGCCGGTCGTCATCTCAGGGGGACATACCGGCGACCGTGCGGCCAGGCTAGGAGGCGCCGGGGGGTCTTCGTGGCTGCGTCAGGATTTGTCTCTGCCGGGGGAGTTGGAAAATGCCACGCTGTCATTCCTGGTGCGGCTGGATGATGCCGCTGCTGGCGCCAGCACGCTCAACCTCGAGCTGGCTGGCACCGCCATCAGTTACACGCAGGTCGTCTCAACAGCCGATTGGATCCACGTCTGGTTCCCGGTTGATGCCGCTGTCGGCCAGGCGATGGCGCTCACCTTCACCGTATCCGGCTATTCGGCGGTGCGGCTGGACGAAGTGAGCTTGGGTTCGGCGATATCGGGCGGTTCCCAGTTCCACTTGCCGGTGATTCTTCGGGCTGGCACATCATGAACTCAGGCGCGGTGCGGAGCTCGGGTCGCTTCCCCACTCATCCTTTGGCATACGATACAGCATTGTCCACGCACATTCCCAGCTGTTTGCCCAAAATACGCGTGCCCGCTTCGTCGATGGGAACGTGATCGCCCACGATGTTGCGGTGGGTGCCAGGAATCTCATGAACTTCAACTGCGCCAATTGCCATCTTGCGCCAGCCAAGACGAGAACTTTGAAGTGACTCTTTGGTGAGGAAGAGATGGAAACCGCCTGGATAGGGTTGGGGATGGTAACGCCGCAGATCCCAGATGTTGGCAAGCACCTTCAGCTTAAACCGGGTAAGGCTGACTAATTCGTCCAGGCCATGAGGACTATTTGGTTGACCTTCTCGATCGTGTCGATCGGCGGTCCCGGAGTTGCGTCTGAAACGGCGGCGAAAGCGAATCGCAAGGTCCTTGGCCAGATTACTATACGAGTTAGAACCCGGCAAACACAGCGGGGCCGGTTCGACCAGTGCCAGCATCGCAACGAGCTGACCCTGACGCCGAAGCTGCTGCGCCATCTCAAAAGCCACGGCGGCGCCGAGGCAACTGCCCGCCAGAAGATAAGGTCCGTTAGGCTGCATGGCCTGTATATCTTGGATGTAATGTGTTGCCAAGGCTTCAATTTGTGACGGATGCCCGATGCCATCCTGGAGACCGTAGAAGGGCTGATCGGAATCGAAATACCGGACCACGTATCTCAGATCGTTGAAGACATTTCCCATGTTGCCCGGCACGTAGTATAGCGGAAAACGGGATCGGCTGTCTCGCATCTTGACGACAGAAGTGTGTCTCCTCGGAGACTTGTCCTGATCCAGAAGATTAGCAAGCTGCTCAATGGTCGGAGCCTCAAAAATTGTGGCGAGGGGCAGCTTCTTACCGAAGACATCAGCTATCTGGGTGAAGAGACGTGTCGCCAACAGAGAGCTCCCACCTAAATCAAAGAAGTTATCGTGGACGGTCAAGTTGTCCACACCGAGCAACCCTCGCCAGATATCCACAAGCGAGTGCTCCACTTTGGTACGGGGAGCACCTGCTCGGCGACTGCCGACAGTCTCTGCAGCGGTTAACCGATCGGCTTGAGAATTCGCTTCCGGTTCCTCAGATGAGCCTGGCGCCTTGGATGCTGCAGTGTATTGCAGTTGTGCCGGGTTGATCCAATATCTTCTGCGCTCAAAGGGATAGGTTGGCAGGGAGAGCCGGCCGCGCCGTTCGCCGGCGTAAAAACCGGACCAATCGATGGAGACGCCAGCCATCCAGAGCTGGCCTAATGTGCTCAGGATGTGGGCCTGGTCCGATGTTTGCTCGTTCGGATGGCGTGTGGAAGAAAGCATGATGTGATCTTCCGTCCTATTGGGATGCTGCTTGGACAACGCCTCGAGTGTCCGGCCCGGTCCCACCTCTAGAAAAATCCTGCCGGGCTCTTTGAGCAACTCTTGCAGGCCATCAGAAAAACGCACCGTCTGGCGAAGATGGGCAGCCCAGTAGCTCGGGCTGGTGGCTTCCTCCGAACTGATCCACGTCCCCGTAACATTAGACACGAAGGGAATGCTGGGCGGTCTTGGCCGGATCTGGTCGACCCGGGCCATGAATGCATCCACAATCGGTTCCATCATCCTGGAATGAAAGGCATGAGAGGTATGCAACGGGCGACAGCTGATACCCGTCTCGGCAAGCTCCCGTTCCAAGACCCCCACCGCCTGCCGCTCGCCCGATACTACACAGAGAGACGGCGCATTGACGACCGCCAGATCCAACTGTCCGTCGAGGAAGGGCTGGAGTTCCACTGGTGACAGGGGCACGGCAAGCATCGCGCCAGCTGGCAGTTCCTGCATGAGACGACCTCTGGCAACCACCAGGGACAGAGCGTCCTCCAACGAGAACACATCCGCCAGACAGGCCGCCACATATTCTCCGATACTGTGACCGATCATGGCTTGAGGGCGTATGCCCCAACTGAGCCAGAGCCTGGCCAGAGCGTATTCGATGACAAAGAGGGCCGGCTGCGTAAACGCTGTCTGCTGTAGGATTTGCGCCGCCTCTTCCAGATTAGCATCCTTGGGATACAGAATCCCGCGCAAGTCACAGGACAAAAGCGGTTTCAAGATCTCGGTGCAGTGGTCCACCTGTTGGCGAAATACCGGCTCACTATCGTAAAGACCCTGGCACATGTTGACGTACTGGGAGCCCTGACCCGAGAACATGAAGACGACCTCTCGCTCACGGGGCGCTTGAGTTGAAGTGATCACCTGCTTAGGATCGAGAGGGTCCAACGCAGATAGGGCATCCTCGACGCTCTGGCATACCAGCATCCTCCGTCTCTCGAAGGCTCGTCGCCCGGTCTGAAGCGTGAATGCAACATCGGCAAGATTGACATCAGGGTGCTGCCGGAGATGCCCAACCAGATTTTCGGTCGCCTGGGCCAGCGCAGCGTCAGACCTGGCAGAAAGCAGAAGGAGCTGGTGAGCTCTGCTGGACCCAGTGGGCTTAGCACGTGGGGCTTCTTCCAGGATGATGTGAGCATTCGTCCCGCCAAGCCCAAAGGAGCTGACCGCCGCCCGACGGGGTGTGGCGCCCGCGGGCCAGGGGGACAACTGGCTATTCACATAAAACGGGCTATTGACAAAGTCAATCTCCGGGTTGGGGCGCTCAAAGTTCAGGCTAGGCGGGATTTGGCCATGGTCAAGGGCAAGGACCGCCTTAATGACCCCGGCCACGCCGGCACCAGCATCGAGATGTCCGATATTAGTCTTAAGCGAACCGATGGGACAGTAGGCTTTCTTGTCCGTCCATCGCCGATAGGCCTCAGTCAGAGCGGCAATCTCAATCGGATCGCCCAGGGATGTCCCAGTTCCGTGGGCCTCAACGTACCCTATCGATTCGGGGGTGACGTCGGCAACGGCGAGAGCCTCACTGATGACCCTGGCCTGGCCCTGGATGCTTGGGGCGGTAAATCCGACCTTCTGAGCTCCATCATTGTTAACGGCAGAGCCCTTGATCACGGCATATACGCGGTCACCATCCCGGATGGCCTCAGGCAGGCGCTTGAGTACGACCAGGGCGACGCCGCTGCCGCTGACTGTGCCACGGGCTTTAGCGTCAAAGGCCCGGCACTGACCATCAGGTGAATGAATGCCCCCTTCTTCATACTGATAGCCCGCCTTCAAGGGTACACCGATCCTGCCTCCGCCGGCCAGGGCCATATCACACTCATTGTTCAGTAGACTCTGACAGGCCATGTGGATGGCAACACCTGATGTCGAGCAAGCGGTGCCCACACTCACACTCGGTCCCGTCAGGTTTAATTTGAACGAAACCCGGGTGATCGCATACTCCTTTTCACTCGCGAGAAGCACCGCGTAGCGGCCGAGCAACTCAAGCATATCGGGTCTTGTTGCCAGGTTCCTCCGAAAATAGGTGTTCGGCCCCACGCCTGCGAAAACTCCAATCGGACCCGGGTAGCCTTCCGGATCGTAGCCCGCATCCTCGAGTGCTTCCCAAGCTGTCTCCAGAAGGACCCGGTGCTGGGGATCCATGATCTCGGCTTCTCGGGAGTTGATGCCAAAAAACGAGGCGTCAAAGGCGTCCGCGTCCGGCATGACCGCGCCGGCATTGACAAAAGACGGCTTTGCGAGCGTCATTTCGTCAACGCCGGATGCGGCTAATTCCTCTGCAGTGAACGGTCTGATCGATCCAAGACCATCTCGCAGGTTGTGCCAGAACTCATCGACATTTCTGGCGTCAGGAAAACGACCAGCCATACCAATGATGGCTACGCCAAAGAGATCCTTGTCGCTGGCTGGTTCAAAGTCTTTCATTTGCATTCTCTATTTACGTTGTATCTGCATTGTCGCCACCGCAACATCGTCTCTCGACGCGCCTCTCCCCGATCAACGCCTTTCTGTAAATTCACTACGATCAAAAGAATGCTCTCCTCTCCTGCCGCAAACCCTTGCGCTGCTTAGGGCGCCGGGGCCGTGGCTTGCGCCTGGAGGATGAGCGGCAGGAGGATACGATGCGGCTCGACCGTCAGCACAAAGGATGCGCTGGCCTCCAAATCTCCATCGCTCACAGTGATGGTGACTACTGCAGTGCCCACGATTCCCGGCTTGGGAGTGATAACCAGGGTGCGAGCCTTCCCAGTGCCGCCAAAAGTGACGCCGTTCAGCGGATCGACCAACGCCGGATTCGATGTGGTGAAGGTCAGGCTCAAGCTGGCGGCTGGCGTGTCGCTATCGTCGACGGTAAAGGGCACCGGTCCCACTGCAACGCCGGCCAGGGTGACCTGGTCAGGGATTGCGGAGATGGTTGGCCCGGCGTCGTTGGCCCCCGTGACGGTGATGATCACCTGAGCGCTATCCGTCAGGCCAACGGCGTCGGCAACCGTATAGGTGAAGATATCCTCGGCCTGTTCGCCCGCGCCGAGAGAGTCGAACTCGCCGGCCGGGTCATAGTCGAAGGTGCCGTCGCCATTGTAAGTGAGTGTGCCGATCAGCGTGCTGTCGTCGTAGTTGATTAGGTTGATGGGGCCGCCGCCAGGGTCGCTGTCGTTGTTCAGCACATTCCCGGTCGTGAAAGCGGTTTCCTCGTCGGTGGTGTAGGTCGTGCCGCTGTCGTTGGCCGCAGCTGGGGGTGTCGTATCGACGGTCCAGGTGTAGGCAGCGGGGCTGGGGTCTGGGTTGCCGGCGCCATCGACCGCCCGCACCCTGAAGGTGCGGTTGCCATCGGTCAGGGCCGGGGTGGTGTAGGGGCTGGCGCAGGTGAACCAGCCACTGTTATCCAGTTGGCACTCGAAGCCGGCCAGGCCGCTGCCGCCGGGATCGCTACCGGTGAAAGCAAAAGTGGGCGTGTTGTCCCGGTCCGGGTTGGGTGGGATGGCGGTGAGCGTGGTGTCGGGTGGGGTGGTGTCCGGGGGTGAGGGGAGGGTCATTTCGAATACCCTGCCATCGTTCTCCTCCGGATTCACGTCATTGTCGACGCCCCTGTCGCTGATGTAGATGTGCGTTACAGCAGGGTTCTGACTGCTGGGGCCAATGGTCAGGTCTGATGGGAGGATCGGATTTGCCGCCGAGATGTCGATCATCCAGACCAAATTGCCACTCGTAGTCACCACCGCCACCATGTTGCTGAGTTGCTGGCCGCAGAGATACAGAAGGCCATTGGCGGGGTTGAAGGCGATACCCTCGAGTGCAGTAACCGCGAAGCCTGCCGTGTCGAAGCTTGTTACTTGATCATCTCCTTCAGGTGCGATGCCGTCAAACACACCGTTGGCGCCTGGCGTGACTTTGTAGACTTCGGCATTTGTATAGTCAGCGATGAAAAGCATGTCCAGGTCGGCCGAGTATGCAACGCCCAACGGTTTGAGACTGCCAAATGCTGCCGTGCCGAAAGACGTGATGGCGTCATCCAGCGTGCCATAGACCCCGTCAGCACCTGGGGCCATCTCAAAAACGCTGTCGGCATCGTCATCCACAAAGAAGAGATGCCCGTTATCGGGATTGAAGCTGACCCCCTCAGGCTCAGCTGAGAATGGTATCGTGCTTGAGGTGCGGATCACGTTGCCAGAAAGGCCGATTTCCCACAGATTGACATCCGCATACAACAGCGGCATCTCTTCGATTTCAGAGTCGGAGATCAGCAGTCTGTTCGATGAGCTGAGGTATGCTATGCCTGTCGGGTCAGGACTGGGCGGGGAGAACTGCGAGGTATTGATGGTTCGCACCAGCGAAGCCACGTACGTGTCGGCTTCAGGAGCCGTAGGCTGGGCAGCCGGTTCCTCTTGTGCAAAGGCGGCTGAACTCATCGCAAATGAGAGGATCAAGACCAGCCCTACAAATGCCGCCAGCCGACCTGACGATGGAAATCTCACTGGATGGTGCGCATTCTTGTCCACCATTCAAAGCAACCCCTTTCAGGTTTGTGAATATCAAGAGGCGTGATAGTTACTTCACACAATTCGCAGTGGGCCCGGAAAATAAGCGAGAAGTGCTCACTGAGATAAAAGAATGCTCCCCTCTCCTGCTGCACGGCACCGGCTGCGTCGACTGTAGATCGCAGCCGGTGCCGTGCAGCAGGACCGCCGCAAGCCCTTGCGCTGCTTAGGGCGCCGGGGCTGCGGCTTGCGCCTGGAGGATGAGCGGCAGGAGGATACGATGCGGCTCGACCGTCAGCACAAAGGATGCGCTGGCCTCCAAATCCCCATCGCTCACAGTGATGGTGACTACTGCAGTGCCCACGATTCCCGGCTTGGGAGTGATAACCAGGGTGCGAGCCTTCCCAGTGCCGCCAAAAGTGACACCGTTCAGCGGATCGACCAACGCCGGATTCGATGTGGTGAAGGTCAGGCTCAAGCTGGCGGCTGGCGTGTCGCTATCGTCGACGGTAAAGGGCACCGGTCCCACTGCGACGCCGGCCAGGGTGACCTGGTCAGGGATTGCGGAGATGGTTGGCCCGGCGTCGTTGGCCCCCGTGACGGTGATGATCACCTGAGCGCTATCCGTCAGGCCAACGGCGTCGGCAACCGTATAGGTGAAGATATCCTCGGCCTGTTCGCCCGCGCCGAGAGAGTCGAACTCGCCGGCCGGGTCATAGTCGAAGGTGCCGTCGCCATTATAAGTGAGTGTGCCGATCAGCGTGCTGTCGTCGTAGTTGATTAGGTTGATGGGGCCGCCGCCAGGGTCGCTGTCGTTGTTCAGCACATTCCCGGTCGTGAACGCGGTTTTCTCGTCGGTGGTGTAGGTTGTGCCGCTGTCGTTGGCCGCAGCTGGGGGTGTCGTATCGACGGTCCAGGTGTAGGCAGCGGGGCTGGGGTCTGGGTTGCCGGCGCCATCGACCGCCCGCGCCCTGAAGGTGCGGTTGCCGTCGGTCAGGGCCGGGGTGGTGTAAGGGCTGGCGCAGGTGAACCAGCCACTGTTATCCAGTTGGCACTCGAAGCCGGCCACGCCGCTGCCGCCGGGATCGCTACCGGTGAAAGCAAAAGTGGGCGTGTTGTCCCGGTCCGGGTTGGGTGGGATGGCGGTGAGCGTGGTGTCGGGTGGAGTGGTGTCCGAGGATGAGGGGAGGGTCATTTCGAATACCCTGCCGTCGTTCTCCTCCGGATTCACGTCATTGTCGACGCCCCTATCGCTGATGTAGATGTGCGTTACAGCGGGGTTCTGACTGCTGGGGCCAATGGTCAGGTCTGATGGATTGATCGGATTTGCCGCCGAGATGTCGATCATCCAGGCCAAATTGCCACTCGTAGTCACCACCGCCACCATGTTGCTGGGTTGTTGGCCGCAGAGATACAGAAGGCCATTGGCGGGGTTGAAGGCGATGCCCTCAATTGCAGCGACTCCGAAACCTGCCGTGTCAAAACTTGTTACTTGATCATCTCCTTCAGGTGCGACGCCGTCAAACACACCGTTGGCGCCTGGCGTGACTTTGTAGACTTCGGCGTTTGTATAGTCAGCGATGAAAAGCATGTCCAGGTCGGCCGAGTATGCAACGCCCAACGGTTTGAGACTGCCAAATGCTGCCGTGCCGAAAGACGTGATGGCGTCATCCAGCGTGCCATAGACCCCGTCAGCACCTGGGGCCATCTCAAAGACCGTAACTTGATCGTCATCCACAAAGAAGAGATGCCCGTTATCGGGATTGTAGCTGACCCCCTCTGGTTCGTAATATGCATAATACGGGAAAACGACCGTGCTTGAAGTGCGGAGCACGTTGCCAGAAAGGCCGATTTCCCACAGATTGACATCCGCATACAACAGCGGCATCTCTTCGATTTCAGAGTCGGAGATCAGCAGTCTGTTCGATGAGCTGAGGTATGCTATGCCTGTCGGGTCAGGACTGGGCGGGGAGAACTGCGAGGTATTGATGGTTCGCACCAGCGAAGCCACGTACGTGTCGGCTTCAGGGGCCGTGGGCTGGGCAGCCGGATCGTCCTGTGCAAAGGCGGCTGAACTCATCACTAACGAGAGGATCAAGATCAGCCCTACAAATACTGCCAACCGACCTGACGATGGAAATCTCACTGGATGACTCTCATACGTTTTCATCATTAGAAGCAACCCCTTTCAAATTCATGGATTTCTGGGCCTTTGTGGCCGCTTGCCGAGCGTATCCGTTTCCCCTATCAGGATGACAGGGATCAATTGAAGGCGATACACAAAAGATCCGTCTCGTCGGCTGATTATACGTTGCTCGTCGATATTCTGCGTACCTGCCTTTCATCTCGGTTGTCGGCGCCTCATCATGGCTTCTCGGCGCGCCATTCCTCGATCAACACCTTGCTGTGACGTGGTTTGATCGCCACCGCCCCGATCCTGGCTCAGATACCGGGCCAAAGCACGGATGGTAGGGAATCTGAACATGTCGGTAATATTGAGTTCCCTATCAGTTACTTCGGACAGCCGGCGGTGGGCCTGGATGATAAGCAAGGAATGTCCACCTAGATCAAAGAAACTGTCGTCGACGCCCACCCTTTCCACTTGCAGCAGCTCCTGCCAAATACCGGCAATGGCTCTCTCCAATCCATCTTTTGGCGCCGAATAAGCCTCCTCTGGTTGGCCTTCCCATCTCGGGGCCGGTAGACTCTGTCTGCTCACTTTGCCATTGGGCGTCAGTGGTAGGGCCTCCAACCGCACGAAGGCGGCAGGCACCATATATTCCGGCAGCCTCTCTTTGAGATAATCACGCAACTCATTGATGCGAAGCGGCGACTCAGGTCTTGGCACGACATAGGCCACCAATCGTTTGTCGCCAGGAACATCCTCGCGCGCCAGGGTAACCGCTTCACGGACCGCTGGGTGCTGGCTCAAGACCGCCTCAATTTCTCCTAGTTCGATTCGGAAACCCCGCACCTTTACCTGGAAATCGAGCCGGCCCAGGAACTCGATGTTGCCATCCGATCGGTAACGGACACGATCCCCGGTTCTGAAGAGGCGGGCCTCCGGATCCTTGCTGAACGGGTCAGGCACGAACTTCTCGGCTGTCAGCTCGGGACGGTTCAGATACCCCCGCGCGACCTGGACACCCCCAATGTATAACTCCCCTGCTACTCCGATGGGCGACGGCAGCCCGTTTCGATCAAGGATATACAACTGGGTATTGGCCACCGGTCGGCCAATGGGCACTACCCTACTCGGATCGCCCTCAGGCCGGCATTGCCAATAGCTGACATCCACGGCTGCTTCTGTCGGACCGTAAAGATTGTGCAGTTCTGCGTCCAGCCGCTCAAAGAACCGCTGCTGAAGGTCGTAGGGCAGAGCCTCACCGCTGCAGATGATGTGCTTGAGGGATCGACACGCTTCGACATCCTTGTCCTCAAGAAACAACTGAAGCATGGAGGGCACAAAATGGATCGTGGTGATCTTCTGGTCGATGATCGTGCTAACAAGATAGGCACTGTCCTTGTGCCCCCCCGGCCGGGCCACGACCAAACGCGCTCCTATCAACAGCGGCCAGAAGAACTCCCAGACCGATACATCAAAACTGAAGGGGGTCTTCTGGAGAACCCGATCTGCCTCGGTCAATCGGTAAGCATCCTGCATCCAGAGTAAACGGTTGCAGATCCCACGGTGGGTGTTCATCACCCCTTTGGGCCTCCCTGTTGATCCCGAGGTATAGATCACGTAGGCCAGATTCTCAGCCGTTGCCCTACTGGCCGGGTTATCTGCACTCTCCTGAGCGACCGTCGCCCAATCGAAATCAAGACAAATTACCTGCGCACCATGCTCTGGCAGGCTTGCCGCCCACTTCTTCTGGGTGAGCAGCACTTGCACCTGAGCATCTTGGAGCATGAAGGCCACCCGGTCGGCAGGATACTCCGGGTCCAGCGGCACGTACGCCCCTCCTGCTTTGAGGATGCCGTAGAGTGCAATGACCATTTCCACGGTGCGCTCCATGTGCACCCCCACCAGCACCTCCGGCCCCACCCCGTGCCGCTGCAGGTAATGCGCCAACTGGTTCGCTCGGCGGTTCAGTTCTCCATAAGTCAGTTGCCCGCCTTCAAAAACCACTGCCACAGCCTCCGGTGCCCGCTTCACCTGGGCCTCAAACAGGTCGTGAAGGCATATGCCCGGCGGATAGTCAGCCCGGGTGTGATTCCACTCCACCAACAATTGATGTCGCTCGGCTGCGGTCAAGATGGGTAGATCTGACATCGGCCTGTCGAGGTTGTCGGCCATACCCTCCAGCAGCGTTTTCAGATGTGCAAGCATTCGTTCGATCGTCGCATCGTCAAATCGCCGTCTGTCAAAGAGCATCCGGAGTAGTAGTTCTGGCTCACCGTATGCGTGCAGCACGAGAGCAAAAGCGGGGTCTTCAATGACGGAAAACTCTCTGTTGAGCCAACGTCCCCCTCGTTCTCGCAGCCTGGTATTCAGCCGGGCATGATCGAACACAACGATGGTTTCGAACAACGGCGTCCCTCGCGGTACGTCACTCCACCCCATCACATGACTGATTGGCGTCTGCTCGTGATCCCTGACCGCGACGTGTTGCTCTCTAAGCTCTTCCAGCCATGGAACCAGATTCTTACCAGAAGAGATGCGCACTCGCACCGGCAGAGTGTTCAAGAAGAGCCCCACGATCGAACCGGCTCCCTTGATCGTCGATTGACGGCATGCTCTCACAGCCCCAAAGACCACATCCTCCGCATCGGCATAACGGCTCAATAACAGAGCCCAGGCTCCCTGAACGAGCGCGTTGAGAGTAAGATCATGTTGTCGTACAACAGTCTCCAAACGTGAAGTTGTGGACTCCGCGAGTCGAATTTCCCGTTCTCCGCGCTTCTCTCGACCGTCATTTGGGCTTCCAGTGCGGGAAATCGTATCCAGCGCGATGGGTGCTGTAAAGCCCTTCAACAACTGCCGCCAGTACGGTTCCGATCCTGATGCACCTTTCTGTCGCAGCCAATCGATATGATCGCGATAGGGCCGCGGGCATTCTAACTCGAGATCACGACCCTCACAATACGCATCGTAGAAGGCGAACACTTCCCTTACCAGGATGTGACGGGCCCATCCATCGGCGATGATGTGGTGGTAGGTGCAAACGAGTTCATAGTCTGCGTCGCCAATTCGGAAAAGGGCCAGGCGCATAAGAGGTGCTTGGGTGAGATCAAATCCTCTCTTCCGATCCAGCTTCAGGAATTGCTCAAATCGACTTAGTTGGCTTGCCGATGTCAGATCTCGCCAATCCTGGTCTTCAATCGTGAGACCGATATGGTTATGCACATCTTGCAAGGGCTCGCGAGTCCCCTCCCATCGGAAACTGGTTCGCAAGACAGGGTGTCTCATCAAGACCTGTTCCCAGGCCCTCTGGAAGAGAGGAATGTTCAGTCCCTCATGCAACGAACAAAGCACCTGCTGCATGTACAACCCGGACTTGGGGTCGAGTTGATATTGAAACAGCATCGCCTGCTGCATAGGAGACAGCGGGTATGTATCTTCGACGTTCCCGGTTCTCATCTCCTCATTCTCCTGGGCAGGGCGAAACACTCCACCACCGGCTGCTCTGGCGTAAGTCGCAATCCGCTCCACATTCGGATAGACTTACGTTCGAACACCATATCTCCCATTTCCTCCCTCCAGGTCAAACAGGTTTCTGAATTGCGTCGAAGACATCAGGGGCCGTTCATGCGCTTCAGCCAGGAAATGGATACGCTTGAGCAAGTCCGCGTTCCGAGCTAGGCTGGTTCGCGCCTGATCGTACCAAATATTGTCCTCCAGGCCGACGCGCACCCCACCGCCCGCAACGATGGCAACCGAATTCATTGTCAATTGATAGTCACCTATACCGGCCAAGCTCCAATAAGCCCCTGGTGGCAGGTCTCGAATCATCAAGCCAGCATGTAGGAGATCTGCCTGAGCGCAAGCGATGTTTCCCAACAGCAGATTGAAGTAATGGGGAGCAGTGAGCAACTGTTTGCGCTCAAGATAGTGAGCGTAGTTGATCATCCCCAAATCAAACGCTTCCAGCTCGGGCTTGATGCCACGTTCTTTCATCGCGCTGGCTAACGCCTGGATCATGTCCGGGGCGTTCATGCTGGCCTGCTTATTGAAGTTGAGTGAGCTCAGTGTCAAGCTCCCCATATCAGGTTTAAGTGCGCCATCTAGCTGCAGAGGCTCTGCTCGCTTCTCGAATTCCTGAAAGTCTCGTCCGCTCAACGAGACACAGATCACCAACTCCGGTGCAAACTTGCGTATTCCTGCAATGATGTCTCCGTACAACTCGGCTTTGTATGTGGGCTTGCCTGTGGATTGATCCCTGGCGTGAAGATGTACCATTGTGATCCCAATCTCCCAGGCTTCTTGCACATCTTCCACGATCTCTGCCACGGTCACTGGGACGAATGGTGTCATCTCTTTGGTGGGTATCATCCCCGTCGGTGTAAAGTTGATGATGAGGTTCTCGGCCATGATTACTTCCTTTTTTCGACGATTCAACATCTGCCGTCGAGGTTTTCAGCCAGAAAAAGACGCAGCGTGACTTTGCTACCAGTTCTTGACACTGTCCTGCCTGACCCAACTTTCGAGGTCCAAGTTCTGCTCCTGGATCCAGGCGATGTATCGGTCCAGTCCGGTGTCGATATCCGTCTCGGCCACGAAGCCAAGCTCCTGCTTTGCCTTCGTGACGTCGGCCAGGATCTTCTCGATGTCAGCGGGCCGGTCCTCGTGGAGGTACAATGGCTCGATATCCGTGCGGCCGAGCTTCTTGAGAATGAGCTGGCAGAGGGTGGTGATATCCACGTCCTGCCCGCGGGCCAGGTTCACGGCTTGCCCCACCAGCGCATCGCTCTCGGCAGCCAGGAGGATGCCCCGGACGATATCGTCGACATAGGTGAAGTCCCGCGACTGCTTGCCGTTGCCAAAGATCACCGGCCTAAGCCCCGCCATCGTTCGGAACATGAATCTGGGGATGACTTCGGCCCTGGTTCCCTCCGACTGCTCGCGTGGGCCGTAGGTATTAAAGAGTCGCACGATTGAAATGGGCAGGCCGTATGTCTTGTAGTAACTCAGGGCGTATAGCTCGCCCGCTGCCTTGGCCGCCCCGTAAACGTTGGTCGGCCGCATGGGGTGATTCTCATCGAGCGGATAATAGAGGGCGCTGCCGTAAACTTCTCCTGTGGAGACATATAGGAACCGCTCGACCTTGTTCTGCAATGCCGCCTGGCACATATATAGGGAACCGGTGGCGACGACCTCGTGCGCCCGGATGGGATCGTGCAGGCCGGTGCGCAAACAAATGACGGCCAGGTGCAAGATGACGTCCACACCCTGTGCCAGACGCACCATCTCGTCCCGATCGCAGATGTCGGCCCGCTCAATCTGAACCTGCGGCTTGCCCCGGTGATGGGCAATGTACTCCTCTTTGCCGAAGGAGAAATCATCCACGATCACCACCTGGTTGTCGTTGGCCACGAGACGGTCCACCAGGTGACTCCCGATGAACCCGGCACCGCCCGTCACCATCACTCGTTTACCCGTCAATTTCATGAGTTGTTACCTTTCTGCGCATGAGATTCTGTTGGTGTGAAATGCCATCCATTAGCCGGCGCTCTTGCGACGCAGGACCATGAGGGGTGTTTGTACCATGATCTTGAGGTCAAGCCAGAGGGACCGATGCTCGACATAGTAAAGGTCCAACTCGATCATTTCCTGATAGTCCATCTTGCAGTGGCCAGCGACCTGCCACAGCCCCGTGAGCCCGGGTGTTGCGGCCAGCCGTTGGCGCTGCCGAGGACTGTACATCTCCCATTCATAGAGGGTCGGCGGCCGCGGGCCAACCAGGCTCATATCTCCGATGAGCACATTCCAGAGCTGCGGCAGCTCGTCAAGGCTGGTCTTGCGCAGAAGCCGACCCATGCGGGTGATCCGGGCGTCACCGGCCAAGGCGGAGGCTGCCGTCTGAGGGACATTGGAAGCGGCCGTGTCGTTTTGCCTCTCCTCAAGGAGCTTGCGGACCAGATCGCGGTGGGCCTGGGGATCGGTGTCCTTATGCATGGTGCGAAACTTATAGAACGTGAACGGCTCGACCTGCACCTCTGCGTCGAACCCCTCTGCCTTGCGCCGCCGGGTTACTCGCGGTTGTTTGAATATAGCCGGTCCTGGGCTGTCGAACACCACCAGCAAGGCAATAAGGAGCATGACCGGCGCCAGCACGAGTAAGGCAACCGACACAACCGATACGTCAAGGAGTCTTTTGCACGCCAGGTAGATCCACTGGCGTTCGCCCTGCTCTGCAATCGGAATTGGATCGTCGGAGGCTTGTTGACTGTAGGTTTGTGTCATGCCTTTGCGGTCCTTTCCTCGTGGTGGATGTCCGGCTCTTTCCAGGGCTCAGCAGGAAGGGAACGGGATGGTCGCTCCGGGTCATGTGCTAACACCAACCGATGACTGTTCTCGTCGAGCGTAAGAGTGCCCCACACCAGGCGAGGGTCCTGGGCTCCGGCGACGTCCCCCGAGCGAACGCGCCACCAGCGAGCTGCCTCACTCGGCAAAGCATGCCAGTACCCATTTTGTTCCTTCATCTCCCGGAGCAGGCTGGCATAAACCTGCCAGGTGATCGGGTCGCGCAGATAGTCAGGATGCGTGTTCATCAGCGCCAGGCCCGAGTACTGCTTGATGAACTCGATTTTTTGCAGCCACACCCGCGGCGTTTTCTCACCCAGGGTCCGCACCAGGGTGTAATCCTGCACCATGGTAAGCGGCAGCTCGAGGAGCTTGCCCACCCTAAACGGCCAGATGCACATCGTGCCCCCGGGAACGGGCTCGTACGGATCGGTATCGAAGAATGACAGATCGTATTCGACGTCCAGGACCTGCATCCACTCCGGCTGGCGATGAAAGAGAGGCGTGCGAAAGCCCACCGCGCCCAAGGCACGCAGGTGATCGTTGATCCGCCGCGCTCGTCGCTCAAACTCGGCGCGCGAGCGAAACAAATGTCCATCGTGTTTGAGCCCGTGAACCCCAATCTCGAACCCGCGCGTGCGCAACTCATCCATGAGGGCAAGATCCAGGGGATAACGCTCCGCGACGAAGTTAAAACTGGATCGAAACCCCAGGCTTTCCTCCAAATCCGCTACCGCCCGCACAAAGGCCTGGCCCTGGGCTGTCTCGATGTCGTGAGTCAGCACGAACGCGAACTGGCAGCCATCGGGCCAGAAATGGCGGTACCTGATGGATGGGTGGCTGCTGCCGAGCAACACGTCCAACATCACCTGCCACAAGAAGCGGACATATCGATCCTCGATGGGCCAGCCGAGAACAAACTCCCGGGAGGCGGAGCGGCTGTGGATTCGCCGCAGGAGGGCGATGAGCGGTCGTGGCATGAACGGCTTGACCCGGTAGTACATCCGCCGCGGATAACTCAGCCGCCAGTGGTCCGGGCCAAACTGGCCTTCGCCCAGGACAAGTGCCAGTAGCTCGTCCACGTCGTGTGGCTGAAGGGACAGACCCAAGACAGGGAGCGCCCGCTGGATTGCCGCTTTCCACTGATCCTCCGGAACACCAGGCTGGGGGAGCCAAAAATGTGCCGGGGTATTGGAACTCCAAAGGTTCGTCATTATCCGTCCTCAACATTATAACGAGCCAGGATTGAGCTTCCAGCCTTGACGTAGTCGCCTGGCGTCACCTCAATCTTTACATCCTCTCGGTCCGGAATAATGATGGCAACCAGCGAACCGAACCGGATCATGCCCAACCGTTGTCCTGCACCTACGGTGTCTCCCACTTTCAGATAGGTCTGAACGCATCGCACAAGGCGCGAGGCGATCTGAACAACGCCGACGTTCAGGGAATCACCCTCGATGACGGTCGTGGCGCGCTCGTTAACAAATGGCGCCTCGTCTCTCCGCAAGGATATGAACTTGCCGGCGATATGCTTTGTCAACTTGACTTGGCCAGGAATCGGGCACCGGTTTACATGCACATCCAGCAAGCTCATGCCCACTCCAACCACGTGGACCGCACTCGTCGCCAGGGCAGTGCCTGTGAGCTCGTCAAGACGGTAGTCCCTTCCACCCTTGCTCACCACCGTCGTCGCGTCCTCAGCAATATGCCAGACATACGCTACCTCTCCATCCGCAGCAGACAGAACAACCCCGTTCATCTCGGGTGGGACGCGCTCCGGATCTCTCCAGAAACGTCGCAGGACCAGGAACAATGCGAAGACAAGAGCAGCTGATATCTGACCGACGGCAATGATACCAAGACCAAACACCGACCTGGCCAGGGGATAGATCCAGATAAACGGCAAAGCTGTCAGAACCACGGTAACTGCTATTCCGACCAAGGCCTGTCGCTTCGGCAAATCCCACTTCATCGCCAATGCTGACATAAGTAGCCCGGAAAGTGCAGCGCCGAGGGCCGTTAGTTCTAAGCTCATATTAGCCTCACAACCTCGGAGACCATCTAGAACCCCCTGTTCGACAAGTAGTTATAGGGACCGAGAAACAGGTCAGCTATGAATGGCAGGGGATCGCGAAAGGAGAGCACTGCGTCCTCTATATCACCAGACATAGATGTCAAGTACTGGCGTAGGGTCAGTCGACCGGACAGAATCTCAGAGGCAACTGTGGGAATGTCCGTCACGAGCCGGACCCACTTTACGTTCTCACGGGCTGAACCGACTGGCGCTTCCTTTCCGGCAGCGTGGGCGTAGGCCAGGTAGGGTAGATCAAGCCCGGCGCGAATCGCAATAGTGTGCCAGCCCCAAATTCTGGGATTGACCTCCAGGAACTCAAATCGCCCATCTTTGCTATCGTACATGAATTCGACCTCGGCCAGGCCAGTGAAGGCGATGCCCGTCAGCAATTGGGTCGCCAGCTTCTCCAATTCGGGAACGTTGACGGTCTCAACGTAGGTGCTGGCCCGGCCAAATTCCATCGGGTGTTGGCGCCGCCGTCTCGCTGACAGACCGGCAATCGGTGTGCCATCCCTAAAGAACCCGACGTATGAATACAGACTCTCAGCCCCGCCGGGGATAAGCTCCTGGATCAGGATCTCAGATGGTTTCATGATTTCGGTGGTTTGCCTATAGAGACTGATGAGTTCTTCCTGATTGTTCGCCCGATATGCTTTTTTCTTGGTGGCAGCCATGAAATGCTTGCTTACAGTGGGTTTGATAACCAATGGAAAATCCAGGTTTAGCGACATGAGTTCATTCACGTCCCGCGGATTGCAGGTCTTGGGAATAGGTACTGCCTGCTCTTCGGCTAACCGCTGGGTGAGCCGTTTATCGTATAGGAACTGGACAGTCTCCCATGGCGGAACCGTGACGAGGTAGCGCTCGCTTATGCGCCTCCAATGCTGCGCCAGTATTCTTACCGAGTCGTCGGTGCTGGGGAAAAGGACCCAACCATCCATGTTCTTCTCCGCAGCAATTCGCAGAAGGAACTCGACGAAACCAGCTTCATCGTCAAACGATGGGCACCTCAGGAAACTCCTCACGTATCTTGAGAACTGGCTGACACAGACCCCGTTGTCTAGAACGCACACGGGCACGCCGTGTTTGGCCAAATTTCGAGCCGCTCCCAGGCTGTGAAAGCCGCCGCCGATAATCACGGCCCCGGGTTCTCTGCTGCTTCGACTCATAGTACAAACACCCCCCGAACGAATAGGTCAGCCAACATCTACGAATTTTTCCCCGCCAGGGCAGTGTCGTAGGCCCGGAGTAGCTCGTCTTTTTGACCTTCCCAGCTCAGATAGTTCACAAATCTCTGGCGACCCAGCGCACCCATGCGTTGCCGACGCTCAGAATCGTCCAGCAGAGCCACAATCGCCCTGCCATAGCCCTGTATGTCCCCCGACTGCACGTAGGTGGCCGATTCCTGAGCAGTGTATCGAGATTCAGGGAGGTCATAGGCCACGATCGGCTTGCCCATCGCCATGTACTCACCGATCTTGATGAAGGTCGAACGCGCATTGAAGGGCGTTAGCGGCTCGGGGGACAGGCAGACGTCGGCGGTGCACAGATACTGACGCATGAGCAAGTTATCGAGCATACCCGGCATAACCACGACGTCCTGCAACCCCCAGGCGACCACCTGTTTCAGCGCTTGGGAGCGAACAGCCCCGTCGCCCAGGAGATTAAAGAGGATATCGCGTCGGCCCAGATCGTGGACCAGGTAGCGGATGGACGAAAGCAGCTCCAGCACTCCATCGTCTTCGCCCATCACCCCTGCATAGCAGGCTGAGTAGGGGAACCCGCGTTTCAGGGCGGGTACGGGCTCAACCGGCACGAATCGGTCCTGTTTCGGGCCATTGCGCACAACCCTGACCCGGTTCGCCGGCACCCCTCCCCGTTCCATCGCGATCCGTCGGTAGGACTCATTGGTCGATATGACGGCATTAGCGCTGCGGAACGTCAGATATTCCGTCACTCGAGCCAGGGCATGAAGAAGTCTGCCAGGCAGGCCACGGAAGCGCCAGGCTACGACCTCGGGGAAAAGATCATGATGATCGAAAACGACCCGGGCGCCTAGCAACCGGTAGAAGAAGCCGATCGGGAAGAAGATATCAGGTGGATTGCAGAAGTGGATGACGTCAAAGTGCTTAGCGCGCCATACACGCCATGACAGTCTGGCAATGGAAATCCAGGCAGTGATGTATTCATTCACGTAGCCCAACGCGCCGTCCTGTGCATGGTCCAGCGGGAAACGGAAGATCATCACACCCTCAAGGCTGTCCGCTAGGCCAAACACCACGGGAGCCGGTTTGCGCGCGCCGATTTTTTCTTCAGTTGGACAGATTACGGTTGTCTGCCAACCAGCATCTCGCAGCGTTGTAGCTTCATACCAGACACGAACGTCTTCCGGTACGGACGCATTCTCTACAACAATCAGGGCCTTCCTGGTGTTCGACACGCCTTAGTCTCCTTCTTGCCCCAGGTTCAACTACGAATTGCACGACGATGCATCTTCGATATCCACTATACCGGTTGTCCATGTAATAACCGCTGGAGTTCGGCGAACTTCTGTTCCCACTCGGCTTGAAGCCGCTCCTGCAAGACAAGAATCTCTTGCTGCAACCTGGTCTGTTCCCGCCGGGCCAGGCACACTCCTTCACAGATACCCTCTGCAGTGTTGGAGACGTGAACTGTCCCTGCTGAGAAGTAGTCCCGCAGAACCGGCCAGTCGGATACAATCAGAGGAGTCCCAACGGATACGGCCTCAAACGCGCCCATGAGCAGAGTATGATCGCCAGTCGTCAAGACCATGATGGCATCCACTCCTCGTAACAACCCCACGTAGTGTTCATAGGAGAGATAGCCTGTCAAGAGGCAATTGCCAGGTATCTTGGACAACAAAGGCTGCGCGATGCGCCTAGAGTCCCCCGTGACATAGAAACGCACCTCTGGAAGGAGCGCCGCCGCCTGGAACACAAGGTCGACGGGCTCATCCGACAGAAAGCTGCTGACCACCGCCACATTGAACTGCCCATCGAGGGCAAAGTCGTCACCTGGGGGATAGCTGCCAGGCGTGAAACCAATCACCAGGTAGCGACATCCCCACTCCTTCACGATCTGCTCTTGCGAGGAATTGTGCACGATAGTGGCTAGCGCGCCCTTCGAGAGTCGACGATGAAGCCCCACGGACCAGCGCCATTTTGGCGAAAGGAAAGCCCCCGTGTGGGAATCAATGACATATTTGGCGCCGTATCGTCGTGCATAGAAAAAAGCAACCAAGACACAGAATATCGGTGGGTTCTGCACAAAGACGATATCAGGCCGATCTTTACACAGCGCGCGCCAAGTCCGCCAAGCTTGCACCGCATATTTGATCGGGAGACGGAGCACCCTGCATGGTGGCTCATAGTGAATGAAATATGCCGTAGCGCCTAAGTGCTGTGCAAGAAGGTCACTACGACGGTGGTAACCCATCCAGGCAACGAACGCAATCTTCAACTTGCGTCCATCTCTGAGCGGGCGCCAGCGTACTTACTCTTGGCTCCACCAGGTAGATGCTGGTGCAGTACGCGATGAATTTCTTCAACCCGATGATCCCAGGTGTTCTCCCGGGCTACCGCAACCCTAGCCGCAATCGCCTCCGGAGTGTGGTCCTGGAGTGCCAATCGAGTCTGGTGGACAAACTCGTCATGAGTTACAGCCGTGCGCACCACATGACTGTAGGGTTGCAGCTCCGGCAGGTTAATCGATACAACCGCCCGACCTGCCGCCAGGTACTCGTGCAGCTTCATAGGATAAATGGAAAGCACGTGTCCTTCCAGCACATAGGGTATGAGTGCCACGTCAAAGGCCTGGAGGTAGTCCGGAAGTTGCTCAAGCTCTTTGCGACCCAGGAAGAACACATTAGGCCGAGCCTTTAGCTGTGCCCGCGCCGCTGCATCAGGCAGTTCGTCCGGTCCGACCAGCACGAGCGAGCATTCTGGAAAAGCTTCACTCAACCGCAACAGCAGCCCAGTATCAATCTGATATCCCAGCCAACCGGCGAAGCCAATAATCGGCCGCCGCAAGGCGCCGATGTCGCTTGGCAGCGGCCGGCTAGACGTCAGCGCACGATTGAAAAGATCGAAATCAACGCCGTTTGGTGAAAAATAGGTGTTCGGGTTGACGTCATGGCGCCGTTTCCATTGGGAGCGCGAGGTGGCAAAGACAACGTCAGCGCGACTTGACAGCTGATTGTCGAACTCACGCAGCATAGTTTTGACGCGCTTGTTTTGCACGAATTCGGGGAACTCGTCGTAGTTGTAATAGCAAACGATCTTCTCGTTGAACTTGCCGGCCAGGCTGACTTGATATGGCGAGTACAGCCACAGGATTGGCGCCCGAACATCGTAAGCCTTCATCACGCGGCGCACATGCCGGGTCAGAATGGAGGCATTGATCCTGACCACCCACGGCGTCGTGACCTGCAGCACTGAGCGCGGCAGATGGTGGCGCATGATCGGCAGGGTCGAAGGTGACCCAATTGTAATCAGATTCTGGTTGACGGACTCGGTGCGCAGGCGGACGAAATTGGGCAAGTTGCGCCACATCTCGGCCGAATGCCGCCTATCCGGATTGCGCCCGGGCTCGAAATACAAAACCCGATTCTGCTTGGCGATACGCGACATGACGTGTTGGGAGTCCCGCCATAGAGAATGCCAGACTCGGGGCGCAATACATAGGAACGTCTCGCCACGCACTGTCCCTTCCTGCATT
Source organism: uncultured Chloroflexia bacterium (assembly GCA_963774265.1). Taxonomy (GTDB): domain Bacteria; phylum Chloroflexota; class Anaerolineae; order CG2-30-64-16; family CG2-30-64-16; genus JALOOB01. The sequence continues at coordinate 306,962 of CAVZDU010000006.1, forward strand.
TCATTCACTTGCGCAGTTGCCTCTTGAGTTGGCTGCATCGATATCATTCCTCTCAACGGTCCCTCTATGTTGTTACCGACCGTGAGCTAGAGTTTCCTTTAGAAAGTCCAGGCGCCTGGTCACGCCCTCGGGCAGAACGAACTTTAGATCCTCGATCGAGATGGTCGCCAGCGCAACATTGAGCACGGCAAAGAGAACGACGATCGCCAGCTTGTAGACCAACCCATCAGGTTTGGTCAACCAGAATAACGCTGCGCACAGCCAGAGCAGCAATGTCTGCTTTGCGTAATGAGTCACCGTCAGGCGGATGCCGCTTCGCCGCAGCAACCAAACCGCAACAGGATTTGCCACGTATGAAGATGTCAGATGCGCCACAGCCGGCCCAACGAAACCTAAGCGGGGAATCAGCAAAAGATTTAGCACAACAGCTGTTACCACCCGGACGGTGTTCTGGCCCAGCGAGCGCCCAGGAGCGCCGGCTGCAGTCAAAGCATAGCCAGTCAGCATCACCACAAACGTCATGTGGAAACCCAACATGAGTAGTGCAAAGGCCACGCTGCTGGATGCGTATTTCTCCGAAAATACCAGCGTTACGATCTCCTTGCTTAACACCACTGCGCCGATGGCGACGAAAGCCCCAGCAAATGAGCACAAGCGTACCGAGTGGTCAAGCATCCAGGTAGCCTGTCTGCGCTTTCCCTCACCCAGCAAAGAAACCATCGTTGGATAGAACACCGCCGCGTACGATTGTGTCAGACGGCTGAGGGCGCTAGGGATCGTTGTTGCAACGTTGTAGAGGGCCACTCCGGTGGGTCCAATAAACGCGCCCAACAACAATACGTCAACCCGGCTGGATACGAACCAGAGAATACGGTCTAGTTGAAGCGGAAATCCGAAACGCAGTATCTCCCTCAGTAACGAACGCTGCCACAGCAAGCGCTTTGGAATCGGTAGAACAAGGTACTGGTACGCACTGGATATGGCGAAGGAGATTACCCATGAATAGACCAGACCCATTATCCCCAGCTTGAACACAGCCAAAAAGATGATCGATAGGAGCAATCGGAATATGCTGCGAACGATCTGGGCGATGGCCATTTGCTGAAAGGTCCGGAAGCCTTGAAGAAGCGCCTGGAACAGCTCATCCAGGCTGGCGAAAGCCAGCATCACCCCAATGTAGGCAGCGTAGCGCACAAGCTCTGCCGATGGATCCACCAATCGCAGAATGTCACGTGCCAACCAGATAATCACAGAGACAACAGCAAGGACCAAGAGGCGGAAAATCAGAGTGCTGTATGCTACTAGCGCCTGCCGGCTATGATCGCCGCCGGAGATATACTGGGTCACCGATGTTTTGAATCCAAAATCAACGACCGTCACGAGGAAGTTCACAACTGCGGTCATGAGAACATAGATGCCATAGCTTTCCGTGGAAACTAACCGTACAACGATCATCGTCTCCAGGAAGATAGAAATGATATTAACAACGGTGCCGAGACTCGTGAAAAAAACCCCCTGGCGAAAGCCCGATCGATGAGTCGGCGGCGGCGGCGGTTCTTCCCCGATGGCATCAGTGCTGTGGGGCATCAAGAGCTCAGTCTCGCGGATGCTTTATGCGACGGCTGGAGCAGACCATTCCGGCTCTCGGCGCCATGATGGAGGCTTGCGGCTAATCCGGCCATGAGGCCGACGATCGCTGTGCTCTCTTCCTGTACGAAATGCTGGTGAAAAAAGGACCATTGCATCAGGCCCACAGAGCCAGCCAATAGCGCCAAGGCGATCGCTCTGAGCTGCCCCTCGGATAGAGTTCTGTAGAGCCGCCCGCTGTTGATCACAAGTGCCACGCAGAACCAAATGAAACAAGCCAAGCCCGGAAGACCCATCTTGACGGCAATAAACAGGTAGCTATTGTGGAGAAACCGCGTGAAGCGTGAGATCACCCCTGCCACCAGACTGCCTTTTGTCATCCACCCGATGGCCTCTCCTTGAAGAGTGGTGATCGCACGATAGGAATTGCCCAGACCAACGCCCATCAACGGGTGCTCAGACACAGACTGCAACCCCAGCGAAGTCTCGAAAGCACGCCACTCCAAGGAATTACTCGCCAATGCCTCCTTGGGTGCAAGGATGGAAAGGCCTCGCTGAATAAATGAGGTGGCCAATGCCGAATTGCCTATGCTTCGTCTTAGCTCGGCGCCCAATAGACCGAATAACAAACCGAAGAGCAGCAAAAGCAGCGGGATGCCTATCGCGAAGTAGCGGATCAGACGAGCTTTGTAACTCAAGAAGATGGCGATCAGGACCAGCCCCACCGCGATGGCAGCCGCAAGCCACAGAGCCCGGGTATAAGTGAGCAGGAGGCCAACGTTGAGATACACTAGCTGTAGGCCAAGGATGGCGCGCATATGCCGGCCGTGTGGAGCAAGTACCATCAGGCAGAAAGCCAAGAGCATCACGAAATAGACCAGCACGACCCCTGGCGGCATGATCCGCACCATCCCGAAGCTCCCTGCGCCACCGGTCTGCTCCACCGCGTACAACTGCCAATTGCTGGCCGACATTGCGGCCAACAAAGGATGGTTTACCCCAAGGAACTGCTGGAGGATAATGACTCCGGCTATAAGGTCCGCAATGATGAACATGCCGATGAGCACGGTTGTTAGTTGGCGTCTGGTTGTGACGGCCCAACCAGTCACAAAAAAAACGCAGTAGTAAGCCAGGGCGCGGAGTTCGTTGAATGCCCAGTTCAATTCCACATGCTGATAGGTCAGTGCGTATAAAGTCGAGAAGACGGCAAGACCCAGGAAAACAAGCAGCGGGGTACTAACAGGCAACCATGGTACTGACAGAGTCTTGCGGATCAGCCCTCGCAGGATCAAGAGTCCTAGCATCCCGATAAAAACCAGATCGCGGAACTCCAACCCACCACCGATCGAAAGACGTAAGTCAATGATGTCGGTTGGAACAAGGCTGGACGTCAGGAAGATAATCGCCAGCAGCCCAAACTCAGGCCGGCGCCAGAGCAGCAAAAAAAGGGGTATCCCCAAGCTGAGAAAGGCCAGGCCATAAGCAGTCAGTGAGGGGGCGAAATATGCTCCGGCTGCCAAGACCGCCAAGACAAGGACGCAAATCAAGGTCCTCACGGTGTTGGGTGCGCGGTAAAACGTGGCCGGAAACGGTGTCCCGGCCCCGCTTGATTTGCTTGAGAATTCGGCCTGTTGCACGTCAGTTGCCCTACTTCACGCTGTCTCTTACTGATCTTCCATCAAGGATGTCATAGGCTACCGATTTTGACGGAGTCTCCAGGATGGCATGGAAGGGAGCTCCGCTTGCCCTTCGGGCGTCAACGCTTCACGCTTTCGAGCCGGCGTAGCAACGCCCGCTGTTTTGAAACCGGAAAGGTACTCCAGCAAAAAAGCCAGCGCCACACCCAGGCCCAAACTGCCGACCAAAGCGAGCACCGCCAGCATGGGCCAGTTAGCATCAGGCTCAGATGGCGGGTACGCAGGCTTGATGACCTGGATGAAGTTGGCAGCCTGAATCGCAGTGACCTTTACCTCCGCCTCGCCATATTTGCTGAGGAGATGTTGATAAGTGGCGCGTGCCTGCTCCGCCTTCTGTACCAGGACGTTGTACTGAGGGGCCAGAGCCGAGAATTGATCCAGCTCTTTCTGGCGCTGGGCAATCAGTTTGTCAACCTCGCCTACAGGATCGATGATCGCAGTGGTGATAGCCGAAGTAGTGGTGATAGCCGAAGTAGTAGTGATAGCCGAAGTAGTAGTGATAGCCGAAGTAGTAGTGTCTTGGGTCGCCGCTTCCAACAAGCGCTCATCGCGTCTCAACTGCAGTTGTTGGAGGAGCACTTGCTGCGTGGATAACTGACTTTCGAGTGAGTAGATGCCGTTCTGGTTCCGGAAATCACCCAGGGCCATCTCAGCAGTGTGGAACTCTTCCTCGGCAACCCGCAGCTGTCCGGCCAAGAGCGCCATCTCCGCCTTAGTCGCCTGAGCACGCAACTCGCCGTAGTAGGCGATAGCGACGGGGATGTGAGCGTTGGCAATCTCCGCTGCCAGACTGGGCGTCCGTGCTTTGACAGTAACATCGACGAAATCCGCGTCGGTGACGGACTCGCCCTTCAGATCATAGTCAGCATCTTTGCCCTTCAAACCGAGCTGGCTAACGGTACGTGCGAATACCTCCTCACTCTGCAACAACTCAACGAAGTTGTTGATGGCAACGGTGATCTCGTCGCGCAGGCCGATGGAGCGGTACTCGTCGTATAACGCCACTTCCTCGCGCTGTGGCGTTGATATCTGCAGCCTGAGGGTAGCGGTGTAAACTGGTTCAGCGGCGCGCGTGCCCAACCACAGTCCTAGCTCAGTCACCACCACCACGGCCACGATCAGCCAAAACCAGCGCCGCATGGCTCGCAGTATATCGATCAGTTCCATATTCTGTCTCTCCTTCGGCAGACCACTTCGGTTCAAACTAGCCGAGAAGGCTCATTCGTCCATGGATGAAGCTGATTTGCTCATCGTTCAATTCCGGATACATAGGCAGCGAAAGGATTTCCTCGACAATACGCTCGGTTACGGGCAGATCGCCGGCCTGGTAGCCGAGGTACGCCATCGCTTTCTGCAGGTGCACGGGCACGGGGTAGTGGATGCCGCTTCCAATCCCATGTTCTTTCAGATACGCCTGAATCCGGTCGCGGTCAGACACCCGGATCACATACAGATGATACACATGCCGGTTGCCGGAGCGCTCCACCGGGGTGGTCACCGGGAGGCCGTTCAGTAGCTCATTGTAGCGCGCCGCGTGCGAACGCCGCGCCTCGTTCCACGCCTCCAGGTGCGGCAGCTTGGCGCGCAGCACCACCGCCTGCAGCTCGTCGAGGCGCGCGTTCCAGCCGATCAGGTCGTGGTAGTAACGGCGCTCGGAACCGTGGTCCCGGATCATGCGGACCTTGTGCGCCAGATCGTCGTCGTTCGTCGTGATGAAACCGCCCTCACCGTAAGCTCCCAGGTTCTTGGAGAAGTAGAAGCTGAAGGCCGCGGCATCGCCCAGGCCGCCCGCGCGCCGGCCCTTGTACTCGGCGCCGTGCGCCTGACAGGCGTCCTCGATCACTTTCAGGCCGTGACGGCCCGCCAATTCCATCAGGGGATCCATGTCAACGGTCTGACCGTAGAGGTGCACCGGCATGATGGCCTTCGTATGAGGGGTGATTCTCGCCTCGATCTGCTGGACGTCCATCAGATAGGTGTCGGGATCGATATCCACGAAGACCGGGCGCGCGCCGGCCAGGATGATGGCCTCGGCCGTGGCGATGAAAGTGTGCGAGACGGTGATCACCTCGTCACCTGCCCCAATGCCCATCGCGCGAAGAATGACTGTGTAGCGCTGTGGTGCCGTCACTCACGCCGATTCCGTGCTTCACGCCGCAGAACTGCGCGAACTCTTTCTCGAAAGCCTGGACGTTGTCGACCCAGAAAGAGGTGCATGCCCTCCAGCGCCTGCTCCATGCCGGCAATGATCTCATCTTTGAGTGGTTGGTATTGGGCGCCCAGGTCGACCAATGGGATGTTCATCCTGCCTCTCCTTTGGGTTCGTCAATCCAGCGAATGATGCGTGCGGGATTTCCCGCGACAATCGTGCGCGCTGGCACGTCGTGCGTGACAACAGCGCCGGCGCCGACAATCGCCCCTTCACCAATGGTCACGCCGCACAGGATCGTGGCATTGCTGCCGATCGACGCGCCATGCTTGACCAGGGTCGGCACCACCTGCCAATCTGCCTCGGTTTGCAGCACACCGCTGTCAGTCGCTGCGCGTGGGTATCGATCGTTGATGAACATCACGCCGTGGCCGATAAATACCTCGTCCTCGATGGTGACCCCTTCGCAGATGAAGGTGTGGCTCGATATTTTGACTCGCCGACCGATCCTGGCTCCCTTCTGGATCTCCACGAACGTGCCGATCTTGCTCTCGTCGCCCACTTCGCAGCCATAGAGGTTGACGAAGGCATACACCTTAACGTCGCGCCCAAGCTTGACGTCGGACGCTATGCGGATGGTTGGGTTCTCGCTCACAGGTCGATGTTCTCCCGGCCGCCGTTATTCAACAGCGACTTTTGGGCCGCTTCGAGAATGCGCACCACCTTCGTGCCCATCCAGGCATCGCTGCAGGCCGGACGGCCGGTCTCGATATAATCTACGAATGCCTGGCATTCGAGTCGAAGCGGCTCTTGCCAGGGCACCGGCACGGAGGTCTCGGCCCCATGGCGATACGACATGTGGAATTGCTCCGGCGTATCCGAGTAGGGCGGGACTTCCACCCCGTTGTCGAAGAGCCGCACCTTATCGTTCGCGATGTCATCATAGACCAGCATCTTGCGACTGCCGACGACCGTGATGCTGCGCTGCTTCACGGGGTCGAGCCACGACACCCGTACGTTGGCGAGGATATGGGAAGGGAAATAGAAGGTTAGATAGGCCACCTCGTGAAGAACCTTGCGGCGTTGAATGTACGCCTGCCCGCTCGCACTGACCTGGAAGGGATCGGTCCCCAGGATGTGCAAGCAGGATCGACACATCGTGCGGGGCCAGGTCCCACATGACGTTGACGTCGGGTTGCAGCAGGCCCAGGTTGGCGCGGGTGGCGTTGATGTTGTAGATTTGGCCGAGTTCTCCATCGCGGATCAGGTCACGCACGACATTGACGGCCGGGTTATACTGGAAGGTATGACCGACCATTGCAGCCAGGTGCAGACGGTCGGCCGTCTCGGCGATGTCCATCGCCTCGGACATGGACGCCGCCAGCGGTTTCTCGACCATCACGTGCTTGCCTGCGCGCAGAGCGGCCATAGCGAGTGGGTGATGAGTGGATACGGGAGTGGCTATGACAACTGCATCCACACCCGACGCCAGCAACTCCCGGTAGTCCCGCGTTGCCTGGGTCCCGGCGTAGAGGCTTGTCACGTGATCTAGCCGCGACTGGTCCAGGTCGCAGACCCAGGAGAGATGCGTGCTCGGCAATTCATAGAAGTTGCGGGCCAACTTGGGGCCCCAATAGCCGAGGCCCACCACACCCACTGTTATCATGTTCCGAATCTCCTTTCCAAGGGGCTGCGCCGGGTCCCGCAGCCAGGATCCCCTGTCACCCGGCTCCGTCGCCCACGGCATCCTTGGCGACCGCCAGGGGAGTCAGTAGCAGAATCTGCAGGTCCAACCCGAATGACATGTGTTCGATATAGTATAAATCTATCCGCACCATTTCATCGAATGGGACCCGGTTTCTTGCTTTGACCTGCCAGAGACCGGTGATTCCCGGGATGGCTGACAGCCGGCCTTTGTGCCAGTCCTCGTAGAGCTCGACCTCGTACGAGAGAGCAGGCCGGGGCCCGACCAGGCTCATGTCTCCCTTGAGAACGTTGATCAACTGCGGTAGTTCGTCCAAGCTCGTCTTACGCAGGATGCGCCCTACTTCAGTGATGCGGCGGTCGCCCTGCATCTTCAAGCTGTCATAGGATGCGCTCGGTACGGTCTTGTTCCGGATGACTTCAGCCATATACTCGCGATGGCGATCGGGGTCAGCGTCGGAGTGCATCGAACGAAACTTGTACATCTTGAACAGCCGCGGGGTTCCCGTTCGGGCATCATAACCAACCCGCTCCTGTGCGAACAGCGCCGACCCTGGTGAATAGGCTCTGATAAGCACCGCGATCAACGCGAGTAACGGTGCGAGCACCACCAGTGATGTAAGGGCTACGATCATGTCGATACCCCGCTTCACGACCGGGTAAAGCCGGCGGCCGCGGGTCAGGGTTCCAGATGGTGCATAACTTTGGGAAGTCGAGATAAAGCCCTTCGGATCAACACCCATCGACAATTGGATCGCCTCCTTCATCGTCACACATCGTCACAACCTTTTTCAGGGACACAGCAGGCCTACCCGTCCGCTCTGAGCCCGATCTCTAGCCGGGCTTCCAAGCATGCTCCGAGGTCGGTCGCCGCGCTCCGCCCGGCGGCCGATCTACCCCGGCGCATGTTATACACTGGCGATGCGCTGGAGCCAAAGCTACAACAAACGCACCGATTTGCCACGATCCGACGGCGAGACGTAACTATCGCCCCTCTACGCCGGCGTGTTTGTGCTGTCCGTCCTCTGCCAAAAGGACCTGCAAAAGATCGTCCACGGTCGCAAGGCGAGCGGCCTCGCCAGAGAGCAGGTACATTTGTTGGGTTGCCAGATCGAAGCCAACCAGCTTCAGATCAAGGTGGGTCAGCAACTCGAGGACGGGCCGATCCGGCAGGTCCATCGCCATGTCAAAAATCACTGCATCCGGCGCCAAGACAGGCACATTGTTGAGGTAATCGACCGGGGGACACTCGAAACGCAATAGTTCTAATCCCGGGACGGCTGCAAGTGCAGCAGCGACGCTGTCGATCGCGATCGACGTTCCCAACAGAGCGATCCTTCGATTCATCGTGACCCCCTTCGGAGAACAAGCGCATTTTCACTCATCTAAGCATACCCTATTCAGCGCGGGTGTCACTGTCCGCAGGCGCGGCACAAGGACAGTGGCCGGGGGCGAAAAAGTGCAGTCAGCAGGGGACAAAAGTACAGTCTGAGGAGACACCGAGCCACCCACCGCGCTCAGCTCCGGCGGTCGAGTCCACGAGCGCGGGCATACGCCACAGCCTCGCTGCGATTCTTGAGATGCAAGTCGGCAAGGATTTCGCCCATATGGTATTTCACGGTCCGCTCGGCCAGGCCCAATTGGATGCCGACCTCTTTGTAGGTAAGACCGTGACAGATCAGCGTCAAAATCTGTATCTGCCTGGGAGAGAGGTGGCCGTCTCCTTCGCCTTCGGGATTGGACCACTCGACGAGGCGCGAAAACTCGCCCATCACCCGCCTGACCAAACCAGGCGCCAAGGCCACCTCGCCACGGCCAAGCTCTGCCAGCGAAGAAAAGAAAGTTTCAGTATTTTGCGTTTTGACCAGGTAGCCGGAAGCCCCAACGCGGATCGCCTCGAACAGATCCTCGTCGTCGGCCGATGCGGTGAGTATCACAACTCGAACCTCGGGAAATTCGGCCTTCACGAGGCGCGTTCCGTCCAGGCCGTTGCAGTTAGGCATCTGGATGTCCATCAGCACCAAGTCCGGGTGCAATGCACGGACCTGCGCCAATGCCTCGAATCCATCACGCGCCGTGCCTACAACCTCAAGCCCGCGGCCGGTCAAGAGGTTGCGAAGACCCTCCAAAAACAGGGGATGGTCATCCACGAGAAGCAGTCGCATACGCTCCGTTCCTCTTGACCACCGGCGCCTGCACGAAGATCGCCGTTCCTTGCCCCGGTGCGCTGGTCACATCCAGGCGACCGCCAATCTCCTCGAGCGCGCTGTCGCATGAAGCCCAGGCCGTAATGATCGTCCTCAGCGCCCAGGACCGCGTGCGGATCGAATCCTTTCCCGTCGTCACGTACGGTCAAGTGCAGACAATTGCCCTCGCAGGTGATCGTGAGGCTTGCCGAAGAGACGCCGGCATGCCTTCGCACGTTGGCAAGAGATTCCTGGATGATGCGCAGAAGCTGGGCTTGTGTAGCCAGGTCAAGGTTGAGGTCGTTGGCCTGTGGCGGCATAGACACCTGAACGCCCAGGCCATGCAGCGAAGTGTACCGCTCCACATAATCGGCAACCGCGCTCCAAAAGCAGCTCCCCAGGCGCGTCGCCGTCCTGGATCCCAGCAAGAAGTCCCGAATTTCCTCGTGGGCATCCTGTGAGATTGCGAGGATGCTTCCCAGGTCTTCGTTGGCCTCATCAGGGCGATCCCGATCGAGCGCATCACGGGCAGCCTGGGCCTGCAGTTTAACGTACCCAAACGCTTGTGCCAGGCCATCATGCAACTCGCGTCCCACCCGTTCCCGCTCCTCCAGGCACGCTAACGCAGCCCGCTGTCGCTCAACTTCGGCTTGCGCGGCCTTCATCTCAGTCACGTCATTCCAGATCACCACTTTTCCCAGACGGCCAGCAGTGGGATCGACAAGCGGAGAGACACTGACGTCGAAGATATTTTTCGTCTGCCCTTCACCGATTGTGACTTCGGTGCGGCCCGTTCCGCCGTTGCAGGCAATCTGCTGAAGCTCAGGCCATGCGCTCAAAGCTAGCATCGCGTCCTGGCCGACTGTACTCCAACCCTCAACATGGAGCAAGCCCCTCGCCGCCGGATTCAAGTCCACTACCCGATTCATCTCGTCAAGCACCATCACTCCGTTGCTCATTTGCTCGAAAAGAGCCTGGCGGTTGACCGGTGCCAGATCAAACGCTCGGAATCTGAAGATCGCGATGGCGACAATCAGCAGCCCGACTGAGCATAAGATGGACGAGATCGCAGAATCGGCAGTGACAAGAAGACGACTTTTTTCCGGTATGAAGCCGAGGGAGATAATTAGCCCGCCCACAGCGAGCATGGTGACCTGCCAGCGCAAGGCGCCATGCGCCCCCCTCCACAGCGAGAGAAGGATGGCCATGCACATCGACGCGAGGACGCAGGCGTAAGACACGCCCAGGACGCCCGCGATACCCAACGTGCTCCGCAGCCCACCATCATCCCATAATCGCAACCAGACCAATCCGGTTGCTGCGTTCGTCGCGATTAAAGCGGTGAAGATCAAGAGCGGCAGTGAAAGCAGCACCCACATTCGGCGAGAGACCCGCGTTATCAGTCCTACGTAGTCTGCCGCGAGCCACAGCCCCACCAGACTGCTCCACGCAGCCAAAGCCATCCACGCCTGGTAAAAAAGAACCTTGAGAGGGAGGGTGTTAGCAGTAATTATCAGAATCTGCATGAGGAAAAGAAGGCAGAGCACAAGTAGGCAGGCGACGAACGGCGCACCTCCGCGTACGGACCGTCGCGGCCAAGTATAAGCGGCCAACAGCATGGCCACCCCAGTGACCACCAAATAGTGCCAAACCTGTGGTGACCAGGAAAAAGCTGGCATCACCGTCTCACCCAAACCCTCAGAAGGACCAGACCTGCCACACCCACTACGGACGAGGTAGCATCCTCACACCATTAGTAAATTCTGACACACTTTAGCATAGACGATTGCCTGAGTCAAATCTTCGCAGGGGAAAATCCTTAAAGATTGCCAAACATGAGAAGTTGTGCAACGTAATTATTTGTTCGGATATGTTGAGGCGACAAAGATCGTTTATCGACAACCTAAACAGGAATATTCACTTGCACCTTTGTCCCCCTGCCCGTCTGGCTCTCGACAATCACGGTCCCCCTACCAGGCTGTGTAGTCGCTGCGAGGACCACAAATGCCTGTATGTAGGGTCGGACACCCCGTTCTAGACACCTCGTCTCAATCTCTGAGTCTTCGACATGACCGCTGATCCGGTATAATAGCGGCCATGATCGAATTGGCGCCCAACAGCAAAACCGGCCTCAGCCTCCGCTCCCCCTTCCTGCTTGGCAGCGCCGCGGTGGGCTGGGGGGACGCGTGGCCGCCCGGTGTGGAGCCGGGATGGTTCGGAGCGCTCGTGACGCCTCCCCTCACGCTGCAGGGGCGGCGCGGGATGGCCGGACCGCGGCTGGCCGAGATCCCTGGCGGTTTCATCCTCAATACTGGCGATCATAACCCCGGATTGCGCCGCGTGCTGCGCGACGACGTGGTCACCTGGGACAGCCTGGGACTGCCGGTGATCGTGGCGCTTGCGGGCAGTGCACCGGACGATTGGTTGCGGCTGGGCGAGCGGCTAGAGGAGATCGGGATCGCCGCGCTCGAGGCGCAACTGCCCGCGGGCGTGACCCCGCGCGAGGCCGGCGGGTGGATTGCCAACCTGAAACGGGGATGCCAGTTGCCGGTGCTGGCGAAGGTGCGCGCGACGAACGCCGTCCTCCTGGCCGAGGTCTGCCGCGGGTGCTGGCGCAGGTGCGCTGGTCGTGGCGACGCCGCCGCAGGCCGCTGCGCGGGCGCCCGGAGGAGCAATTGTCGAGGGCCCAGTCGGTGGACCGGCCGCGTTTCCGTTCACATTGCGGGCGCTGCGGGTCGTGGCCGAGCTGAACCTTGGCCTGCCGCTGATCGCTGCCGGCGGGATTACGACGGAAGACGATGTGCAGATCTGCTGGGAAGTAGGCGCGGACGCGCTTCAGTTGCGAAGCGTGTTGTGGACCGCGCCGGCCATCGTGGGAACACTGACCGCCCTAAAGCACGATCCCGATCGCGATCGCGAGCGCATATAGCACCGCCAACTGTGCAGTCCCGCCAAGGGTCTTGTTCAGCGCCGGTCCCAGCACGGTGAACAGCGTCCACGCGTGGCGGATAGCCAGCGGCAGGGTGACAAAGGGCAGCAGCACGGTGATGCGCATCCCGTACCCCGACCACAACAGCAGAGGCACCGCGTAAGCCAGGCCAAGCATGATCAGGTACTCGATGCGCGCGCCGCGGCGGCCCAGCACCACGGCTAGCGTCCGCTTTCCCGCGCGGCGGTCCGTGTCCGCGTCCCGCACGTTGTTGACTACCAGGATCGCGGTGACAAGTGCGCCCATGGGAATGGCGGCAAGCCACACGAGCGGCGGCGCGGCGTGGGCCTGAGTGTAGTATGTCCCGACAACCGCGATCAGGCCGAAGAAGATGAACGTGGCGACATCGCCCAATCCGTAGTAGCCGAACGGCAGAGGGCCGTAGGTGTAGGCGACCGCCGCGACCATCGAGAGGAGGCCGACCGCGAGGATCGGCCAGCCCCCGACGACGATCAGGTAAATCCCACAGATCGCGGCCAGCCCCAGGACGACGAGAATGCCGCGTTTGATGTCACCCTCACTGATCAGCCCCACGGTGGTCACCCGCAAGGGTCCCACACGCTCGGGCGTATCCGTCCCCTTCTTGAAGTCGCCCAGGTCATTGGCGAGGTTGGAGGCGATCTGAAGGAGCAGCGCGGCCAGGAGCGCGGCCAAGCTGGCAAAGGGGTCGAACGCACCGTCGCGGATGGCCAGCGCCGTCCCGACGACGACGGGCGCGACCGAAGCGGGCAGCGTGCGCGGGCGGATGGCCAACATCCACGCCTGTCGCCGGGTGATCTTCCGCGGCGCGGCGGGTTCCGCACCCTGAGCGGAGCTGGGCCGCGGTTGGCCCGGCGGAGTTGAAGGAAGCTCTCGCGATGGTGACGGCGTTTCAGGATCCATCAACGGGGCCATCCTCGGAACGTCCAAGACCTGTCAGCTCTCTCTTGAAAAAATGGAGCGCCGTGCTGCCGTATTGGCGGCGGTCGGTCTGCACCAGGTGCGCCAGGGTGACGTCGTGCCACTCCTTGGGAAAGATTTGGACGATGACCAGGCCATCCGGCGCAAGGAGCTCAGGCCGCACGTCGACCAGCTCCAGCGCCTTCAGCCATAGTCCCTTGTACTGGGGTGGCGCGACGTAGATTACATCGAACGGCGCCAGGTCGGTCCGCACCAGGTAGGCGAACGCATCGCCCGGGATGACGCGGCCGCGATCCGCCACCCCCGTGCTTTCGAGGTTCCGCTGCAGGGTGCGCAGCGCGTTGCGATCGCGCTCGCAGAAGACCACTTCGGCCGCGTCGCGGCTCAATGCCTCGATGCCCACCGCGCCGGTGCCCCCGAACAAATCCAGGTAGCGCCGGTCCTCGATCATCTCCTGCGATGTGAGGATGCTGAACAGTGCGGCCTTGGTCCGGTCAGTGATAGGCCGGGTGCTGTCGCCGGGCACTGAGGCGAGGGGCCGGCCCCTGGCCGAGCCTGCAATGACTCGCATACCCTACTTCCGCCTGATGATCGTACGGAAGACGAGCGTATCCACGCCACCGAAGCGGTGCTTGTAGTCCTCGTTCCCCTGCAGGAAGTCGAAATGCTGCCGGCCCAGGCGGATGGCATGCTGAATCAGCCGCGCCAGCAGGACCCAGCCGGGGCTCAACTGGGGCACGCCGGCAGGATCGTAACCGGAGTTGTACACCAGGATATCCCCCCCGTAGTCGAAGCAGAAGTACGTTGCGACCGGCTGACCTCCAACCTCCAAGAACGAGAGTTGCAGCCAGCCGCGCGCGGCCAGGACCTCAGCGATGGCGCGGAAATACGCCTGCATCTCCTCCGTCATGAACGCATGCTTGTCGGATCGGCTGTTGCGGTGGAGCTTGATGAACGCGTCGACGGCTGCCCCCAGGTCCGCGCCGCCGTCGACGAAGCGGATTGCGGCATCCGGCGCGTCGCGCTCCACGCGGCGGAGCTTGCGGCGGATTTCATGCCGCTCTTTCTTGTCCAGAGCCTCCAGGTACGCGTTCCAGGCGTTCTCCTCCCTCGGCTCGTCGTAGTCACCCGGCCGCGGCAAGGTGAGGATCGGGCTGACGTCCTCCTGGAACACCTCGACCGAGTAACCGGCCGCCTCAGCCAGTTTGGGCAAAACGGAGTGGCTAAGGGATGACGCGGGCTGATTGCACAGGTCGACGCGATTCCACGCGGGCGCATCCGGTCCCTCCAGCCACGCAAGAAAACCCCGGAATACTTCCTCCTCGCAGCCTTTCTCGATGATCAGGTCGAGATAGTCCGACACCTCGATGCAGCCTACGACGGCCAGCATCGGGCCCTCATCGTCCTGCATGTACAACGGCAAGATCGCGACCGTCCGGCCGGCGTCACGCGCGGCCAGGATGTAAAGCGGGCCGCGGCGCTGCCCCAGGTGGCGCCACCACGTGGTCTGCCATTCGTAAGTCAGAAATATCGTGTCGAAGCGGCTGCGTCTCAGCAGATCGTTCCACTCGTTCCGAAGCGCGTCAAAACCGCTATCGTCGCGATAGAGAGTCCATTCCACAAACAAATTCCTTTCAATAGGCCCGAGCGGTTCTCCTGGCGACCCACATCAGGATCAGGAAGAGTACCGCGACCCCGCCAACCACCCAAGGCCACTGCTTCGGCCATTTGGCCGTCGCTCGTTGCAGGAAGCCAGGCGCCCACGTCGGTGTCGCGGTCGGGGCGGCCGCCCCCTGCGGGGCAAGGGCTGAACCCGAGGTCGCACCTGCCGGCAGCGGCGCGGCAGGCGTGGTCCCAGCGTCCCCCAGTTCCGCCGCGGTGGGTGCACCTGCACCGTAGATAGCCACCTCAGTCCACCTGGCGTCTGGCGGGAGCGGCGTCTCGTTGATGGCGCGTGCCCCAGCAGCCGAAAGCGTCTCAACCGGGGTGATTTCCGCGGCCGAGAGCGTCTCAACCGGGGTGATCTCTGCGGCCGAAAGCGTCTCGACCGGGGTGATCTCTGCGGCCGAAAGCGTCTCCACTGGCTGCACGTCGGGGACACCCACCCCTTGCGATGAAGCCGTGGTCTCCAGGACGAGGGGTGCAGCCCCCGTCTCGAAAGAAGATGAAACGACTGACGGGTACGCATCGCCCGCGCAGCCCCACAGGCGCACCTCGTCCAGGAAGAACGCGGTCCGGCCGCCCTTACCATCGTTCACCGCAGCGAAATAAAGATCGAACGTCTGCCCAACCATATCCGTAAGGTCAAATGTATGCTGCTTCCAGACTCGATCGTTCTCCAAAACCTTCCATGGCACGGCCCACACGACATTGCCGGGACCCAGCACAACGAACTGCTGCCGGTCGGAGCCGCCAGAGGATTCGGCCCACGTGTAGGCCCAAAAGCTCACAATAGCCCGCGCGTAACCGCCCGGCACAGTCACGGTCTGGCGGATCGATGAATACGCGTCCCGGTTCTCCAACTGGGAGCCGAGTTGCAGGCTGAACGAGCCCCCGATGGCTGGATTGTTGACCAGGCGAGGCGCTAAGGGATGGCTCCCCGGGACCCACCCCAAGGTGCCAGACTCGAAGCCGCCGTTCTGCGTCAGCTCCTGGCAGCCGGCCGACACCGTGGGCGTCGCCGTCGGAGTGCAGGTGCGTGTCGCGGTGGGGGCCCCAGGTGTGCGGGTCGGTGTGGCCGTCGGGCCCCCGGGCGTGCAGGTTGGCGTGGCCGTCCTCGGAGCGATCGTCACTGGCGCCGGACAGGTCGACAGCGATACATCATCCAGGAACATGGCCACGCGACCGCCCATTCCGTCGTTGTATACGTTGAAGTAAAGCTGCACTGTCTGGCCGCGCCACACGCTCAGATCAAACGCGGACCGGTTCCATAGCCGGCTGTCGTTGTGCGACCGCCACGGTTTTCCCAAGATAGCCGACCCATCCGCGTTGAAGAGCACCAGTTCCATGTAGTCGGTCGTCGCGGGCGCCTCAGCCATGGCGTAGAACCAAAAGGAGAGGGTGGCTTGGACCGCACTCGAAGGGATGACCACCGTCTGGCGCGCGGAAGAGAAGCTTTCGACATTCGCGCCGCTGGTGATTCCCATTTGGAGCGAGTGCGTTCCGGAATGGGCCGAATAGGTGACCACCTGGGCCGGCACGGGGCTGACGCCTAACTGCCAAGCCCCGCCGGCCTCAAACCCTCCGTCCACGACGCGCTCGATGCACGCCCCAGGGACATAAGGGGTGACGGTGGCCGCGCTCCCGGGCGTGCCGAACGGTGCAAGTGCCGCGACCAGCGCGAGCACTGCGATGACCAGCAGGGCCACGATCAAGCGCGTTAGGTCATCCATTGTGGGGCCACCTCGAAGGCCTTTACAATGCGGGCTTTATTGTGAAGTCATTCTATCATGAAGCTTCGCTGAGAGCAATTGACCCTTAACGACGGGCCGTGTATAATGCCCCGGCAATGAACGCAACGGCCTCCAACAGCCCCGATCTTGTGATAGTTATTGTCAATTACAACACCTGTGCCCTCCTGCGCGATTGCCTCCGGTCAGTCTACGCCAGCGAGCTCGATATGGCGCAACTGCCGGACGAGGAACGCGGACTTTCGCCGCGGCGTCTGACATTTGCCGCGTGTGTGGTGGACAACGCGTCGCCGGACGACAGCGTCGCGATGGTGCGCCACGAATTCCCGCAGGTACAGGTGATCGCGAATGACCACAATGTCGGTTACCCGGCGGCGAACAATCAAGGGCTGCGCCTGTACGGGTTCAATGACCGGCCGAACCCGGGCGCAGGCACCGGAGGGATACCAACCTTTGCGCTGCTGCTGAACCCGGACACCGTGCTGCCGCCCGATGCGCTGGCGCGGATGATCGCGTTTGTCGAGCGTGGGGAGCGGATCGGCGTTGCGGGACCCAAACTGGTGCGGCTGGACGGTTCGCTCGACAAGGCGTGTCGGCGCTCCTTCCCGACGCCCGATACTTCGCTCTGGCACATGCTATACCTGGACCGGCTCTTCCCGAAGAGTCCCCGGTTCGGCCGCTATAATCTTTCGTATCTCGATCCGGACGAGGTCACCCGCGTCGATGCGATCGTGGGCGCGTTCATGCTGGTCCGCGGCGAGGCCATCCTCCGGGCGGGCCTGCTCGACGAGACTTTCTTCATGTACGGCGAGGACCTGGACTGGGCCAAACGCATCACCGATGCAGGCTGGGAAGTGTGGTACAATCCGAAGGTCACCGTGCTGCACATCAAGGAGGCTGCAGCCGCAACTCCTATCGGGCACGCGTTGAGTTCTACCGTGCGCTGAACATCTTCTACGACAAGCATTACAAGGCCAGAAACGCCGTTCTGGCTGGACTGGCTGATCCGGGGCGGCGTGGCCATCGTCGGCTGGGCCGACCTGACGGCGCGGCGCCTGCCGCGGCCAGTATGGGAGGACGACCCCATGAGACGGGCCGCGCATCCTGTTCGGCCTCAGCCTGGTGCTGGTCGACCTCCTCATGAGCGTCCTGGCGTTCTTCATCGCGTATCTGATTCGCCTCTGGACGCGCGGGGCTGAGATCGGTCCGTTTCCAACTACCTGACGCCCGCCGCGATCCAGGCCGTCAGCACACTGGTCGTCTTCTTCTTCTACAAGTTCTACCACCGCCGGCATGCCGCGCTGCTGCTCGACGAGGTTTACCGCCTCTTCGGCGCGGTGTCCGTCGCGACGCTGATCACGGTCGCCTTCATCTCCTTTGCGCTGCGCGACACCCTGGATTACCAGCGGTCCATGATGCTCCTGGCCTGGGCCGCGTCGCTGATCACCATCACCCTCGGCCGCGCGCTCCACAGCCGAGTTCAGCGTTCGCTGCAGCGCCGCGGCGTCGGCCAGGAGCGCGTGCTCATCGTCGGCACCGGCGAGGTGGGCCGGATGATCCTGCAGAAGATCCAGCACACCCCAGGCCTCGGCTACCAGGTGGTGGGCTTCGCCGACGCCAATGGAGCTGGGCCCGAGCGTGTCATGGGGCTGCCGGTGCTCGGCACATCGAGGATCTGCCGGATATCATCGAAAACCAAGACATCGAGGAAGTGATCATCGGCCTGCCTGAGGCCACCCACCAGGAATTGGTCGGCATCATCTCCCAGTGCGAGCGCGAAAAGGTCAGCATCCGCGTCTTCCCGGATGTGTTCCAGATCATGGCCTCGGAGGTCACGATCAGCGACCTGGCCGGGCTGCCGCTGCTCACCATCCGCGACGTGGCCCTGCGCGGCTGGAAGCTGACCCTCAAGCGCGGCGTCGACATTCTGGCCAGCAGCGGTTTCCTGCTCTTTGCCTCGCCGCTCATGATGCTGACCGCGGTGCTGATCAAGCTCGACTCGCCGGCCCGGTCTTCTTCGTGCAGGAGCGCATGGGGCTGGACGCCAAGCCGTTCAAGATGCTCAAGTTCCGCTCGATGCGCGCGGATGCCGAGCGGCTGGGCCAGGCTGGACCACCAAGAACGACCCTCGGCGCACGCGCGTCGGCAGCCTCATCCGCAAGACCTCTGTCGACGAGCTGCCCCAGTTCATCAACGTGCTGATGGGCGACATGAGCCTGGTTGGCCCGCGGCCCGAGCAGCCCGCCTACGTCGAGCAGTTCCGGCAGAGCATCCCCCGCTACATGGAGCGCCACCGCGAAAAGGCCGGCATCACCGGCTGGGCGCAGATCAACGGACTGCGCGGCGACACCTCGATCGCCGAGCGCACCAAGTACGACCTGTGGTATATCGAGAACTGGTCGCTCTGGCTCGACTTCAAGATCATCCTGCGCACCGCGTTCAAGGCCTTCTTCGACAGATCAGCGTACTAAGCCCCCTTTTTGACACGGCTGGCCCTTCGTGCTATCATTTGCCCACATCATTAGCACTCTCCCACTAAGAGTGCTAATGAGTGCTAAAGGGGCATGCTAGTACACGATGAGTGCTAAGATAAATTCGGACATGACGCCGCGACGCCAGGCAGTGCTGGGGTTGGTGATCCGCTCCTATGTCGAGCGGGGGTCCCCTGTCGGCTCGAAGGTCGTTCGTCCAGTCATACGGGCTGGACATCAGCCCGGCGACCATCCGCAACGAGATGGCCGCGCTGGAGGACCTGGGCTACCTGACGCATCCCGCACACCTCCGCCGGGCGCATCCCGACCGAGCAGGGCTATCGCTACTTCGTCGAGTACCTGCTGGGCGAGACCGAGCTGCCCCTGCCCGAACAGCACATGATCCGCCATCAGTTCCACCAGGCGCGGCTGGAGTTGGACCAGTGGGTGCAACTGGCCGTGGCGGTGCTGGCGCACACCACGCGCAAGGCCGCGCTGGCCACCCCGCCGCGCGCTCGATGAGAGCCAGTTCAAGCATCTGGAGCTGATCAGCCTGCGCGACACGCTGGTCCTGATGGTGCTGGTCCTGATGGGCGGCACGGTCAAGCAGCAGATGCTGACCCTGGACGAGCCCATCGAGCAGGAATCGCTGAGCCGGCTCTCCAACCAGCTCAACGACCAGCTTCGCGGGGCAACGCACGGCCCAGATCGAGGCCGCAGGTGCGTGCTCTGCCTGGCTCGGCCGGCCAGATCGGCCGCTTCGTCGCGGAGATCATGGCCGCCGTGGATCAGCCAGGGCGAGGATGCCGCTCTACCGCGACGGCCTGATCCACATCCTGGACGAGCCGGAGTTCGCCGCAGGGCGGCCAGGTGCGCGACATGGTCCAGGTCATCGAAGGCCCATCGCTGTCGAACATCATCGCCACCGCTGCGCCCCTCGGAGATCGGCGGCGTGCAGGTGCTGATCGGCGGCGAAGGGCGCTGGCACGAATTTGCGGAGCTGGCCTGGTGCTCTCTCGCTACGGCGTGGAGGGCGGCGCCAGCGGCTTGCTGGGCGTCGTCGGCCCGCTGCGCATGACGTACGATCGCACCATCGGCGCGGTGCGCTACGTGTCGCGAGTCTGATGAGCGACCTGGTCGAGCGATTGGTACGATGCGGATCGGCGACCGGCGCACGAGACGTGCGAGATTTAGAGCGGAGAACTGATACTGGCTGAATCGAACAACGAGCGAGTGAACCGTTGAGGAGCCGATCGACAGGAGTCAGAACGACCAGCAGGCGACGACAACGGCAGCTGGCTGAGCGAGATCCTGGAGCAGAAGTTGGCCCAGGCGCAGGCCCAGGCCGCCGAGTACCTGGATAACTGGCGCCGGTCAATCGCCGAGCTGAGCAACGCGCGCAAGCGGATGCAGCGCGAGCAGGCGGAGTATCATCCGCAATGCGGCCGCAGCGCGTGCTGGAGAAGCTGCTGCCGGTGGTGGACGACATGGACCGCGCCTTCGCCGTCGTGCCCGCCGGATCAGGCGGACAGCGATTGGGTCAACGGCTTCCGCCTGATCCAGCGCAAGCTGCAGGGCCTCCTGGACAGCGAAGGGGTGACGACCATCGCCGCTGAGGGCCAGACGTTCGATCCGACGCTGCACTACGCCGTCACCCACGAGGAAGCGGAAGGCGTGGAGAGCGGGTCAGATCATCGCGGAGGTCGCGCAAGGGCTACAGGCTTGGGCGACAAGGTCCTGCGGCCCAGCATGGTCCGCGTCGCCCAGTAATGGCCACCTGGGCCCTATACCGATAGCATGTTACGCATCCGTAGAAGGAGTCATTCACTATGAGCAAAGATCGTCGGCATCGACCTGGGCACCACCAACTCAGTCGTCGCCGTCATGGAAGGCGGCGAGCCGGTCGTCATCCCGAGCGCCGAAGGCTCGCGGCTCTTCCCCTCCGTCGTCGCGGTCAACCCGAAGAACAACGAGCGGATGGTCGGCCAGGTCGCCCGGCGCCAGGCCATCACCAATCCGGACAACACCATCTTCTCGGTCAAGCGCCTGATGGGCCGGCGCTTCACCGACCCGGAGGTGGCCAAGGCGCGCAAGGTGCTGCCCTACAAGATCGCCGAGCACACCAACGGCGATGCCTGGGTCGCCATGGGCGGCAAGGAGTACTCGCCCGCCGGAGATTTCGGCCATGATCCTGCAGAAGATCAAGACCGACGCCGAGGCCTACCTGGGCGAGACCGGTGACGCAGGCCGTCATCACGGTGCCGGCCTACTTCAACGACAGCCAGCGCCAGGCCACCAAGGACGCCGGCCGGATCGCCGGCCTGGAGGTGCTGCGCATCATCAACGAGCCGACCGCCAGCGCGCTGGCCTACGGCCTGGACAAGAAGGTCGACCAGAAGATCGCGGTCTACGACCTGGGCGGCGGCACGTTCGACATCTCGATCCTCGACGTGGGCGAGGGCGTGTTCCAGGTGCTGAGCACCAACGGCGACACCTTCCTGGGCGGCGATGACTTCGATCAGCGCATCATCAACTGGATCGCCGACGAGTTCAAGCGCGAGCAGGGCATCGACCTGCGCAGCGACCGCATGGCGCTGCAGCGCCTGAAGGAAGCCGCGGAGAAGGCCAAGATCGAGCTGTCGACCGTGATGCAGACGGAGATCAACCTGCCGTTCATCACCGCGGACGCCAGCGGCCCCAAGCACCTGCAGATGAACCTGACGCGCGCCAAGCTGGAGCAGCTCACCGGCGACCTGATCGAGCGCACCATCGAGCCGTGCCAGCAGGCGCTTGAACGACGCCAAGCTGAAGCCGGCGGACATCGACGAGGTGGTGCTGGTGGGCGGCATGACCCGCATGCCCGCGGTGCAGGAGGCGGTGCGCCAGTTCTTCGGCCGCGAGCCGCACAAGGGCGTCAACCCGGACGAGGTCGTGGCGATCGGCGCGGCGATCCAGGCCGGCGTGCTCGGCGGCGAGGTGAAGGACATCCTGCTGCTGGACGTGACGCCGCTGACCCTGTCCATCGAGACGCTGGGCGGCGTCGCCACGCCGATGATCGAGCGCAACACGACCATCCCGACCAAGAAGACGCAGGTCTTCTCCACCGCGGCCGACATGCAGACCGAGGTCGAGATCGTGGTGACGCAGGGCGAGCGGCCGATGGCGCGCGACAACAAGCTGCTGGGCAACTTCCGGCTGACGGGCATCCCGCCGGCGCCGCGCGGCATGCCCGCAGATCGAAGTCACCTTCGACATCGACGCCGACGGCATCCTGCACGTGAGCGCCAAGGACAAGGCCACCGGCCGCGAGCAGAGCATCAAGATCACCGCTTCGAGCGGCCTGGCCAAGGATCAGGTCGACCAGATGGTGAAGGATGCCGAGCAGCACGCCGAGGAAGACCGCAAGCGCAAGGCCGAGATCGAGGCGCGCAACAAGGCCGACAACGCGCACTACCAGGTGCAGAAGTTCCTGCAGGACAACGGCGACAAGATGACCGACGAGGACAAGCAGTCGCTGCAGGAGCAGCATGGACGCGGTCGAAGGCCGCGCTGGATCGCAACGCCAGGGCCGATGAGCTGGAGAACGCGACCAACAAGCTGATGGACGAGTGGCAGCAGGTCGGCGCCGGATGCACCAGCAGGCCGGCCCGCAAGCGCCGGGGGATGGCGGATCCACGGGCGGTGGCCCTGCGGGCGCCAGTGGACCACAAGACGGCGAGGATGTCGTCGACGGCGAATACCGGACGATGTAAACATGAAAGAGACCTCGCAGATCTTCGAGACCTGCGAGGTCTCTTTGTCTTCAATCTTCAATCTTCAATCTTGAATAATCTTCAACCTACTTGACAAGAAATGAAACTCGTCGTACACTCTCCTCATATCGAAGGGAGCGACGACCATGTACAGTACACCCAGCCTCTGCCCCGTGTGCGGCGACAAGCTCGCCGTGACGCGGCTCACCTGCCCAAACTGCGATACCAGCGTCGAGGGCCGCTTTCAATTCAGCCGGCTCGAACAGCTCGGCCCGGAGCACCGCGCGTTCGTAGAGCTTTTCGTGCGCTGCGAGGGCAAGCTCAACTGGGTGGCCCAGGAGCTGAAGCTGTCGTACCCGACCGTGCGCAGCCGGCTGGACGATGTGATCCGCGCGATGGGGTACGAGGTCAAAGAACTGCCGCCCGCGGAGGAGAAACAGCGCCTGGTCGAACAGCGCCAGACTATCCTGGACGCCCTGGCCGCGGGCAAGATCTCATCCGCGGACGCGGTGCGCCAGTTGCAGGCGTTATAGGGCGACGAGGAGGCCAACCATGAGCGACAAACTCACCCTTCCCCCGGCAGGCGTCACGGAGCTGATTCTCGAAGCACTCGCGGCCGATGCAGTCCTGGCAGTCTTGCCAGAAGCAGAGCTGATCGAGGTGACGGTGCGCCCCGATAGCTCAGACCCCGCCCGATTGATCGTCGAGGGCGACAAGGCGCGGCTCGCCGGCGGGACCGCAACCCGCGTCACCCTGCCCCCAGGCATCTCGCTGACCGTCGGGGAGACCCTCGGCGATCTGCGCGTCAAGGGATTCGACGTCGATCTCCGCGTGCGAACGGTCAACGGCGATCTGCGCCTCGGCCGCACGGCCGCGCGGGTCGCGATCGAGAACGCACACGCGGATGTGCGCGCCGAAGACGTCGCGTCCCTGCATATAAATGAGTGCGAAGGCGATATGCGCTTCAACGGGGGAGGCGACCTCGAGGTGGAGCGTGTCGGAGGCGATTTGCGCGTGGCTGACGCGGGTGGCGTGCGTGCGGGCCGCGTGAACGGCGATCTGTGGGCTGAAAAGCTGACCGGAAGCCTGCATGTCGAGAGGACCAGCGGCGACATGCGGCTGGCCGATGTGGCAGGCCAGGTCGTGCTCGGCCAGGTTGCGGGCGATCTGCGCGCGGCCGGCCTGGCTGGCGGCCTGAGCGCCGGCCACGTCCATGGCGACGCGATCCTCGAAGGTCCGTTCCCCGGAGGCGAGGGCTACGCGGTTCGCACCGACGGCGACACCCACATCCGGCTCACCGGCGAAGATGACGTGCGGCTGGTCGTACGCGCGGCGGGCCGCATCCGGGCCTCGCTCCCGCTCACGCCCACCGCAGATGGCACCCCCACCTACTCGGCGACTGTCCGGGAGGGCAAGATCCGTATGGTGGTAACCAGTGGGGGCGATTTGCGCATTGAAGTCGCGGGCGGAGAAGAAGCGCGGGGCGGATGGGATCGCCACCGCAGCCCGGGATCGGACTTCTTTGGAGACCTCAGCACCCTGGGCGATCGCATCCGCCAGCAGGTCACGGCGTCGCTGACCGCAGCGGGCATCAACCCGGATACGGGAGAGATCAACATCGGACGCGGCCGCACCGCACGAGGCGCCTTCAAGGGGTTCCAACCGCCAACGCCGCCCGAACGGCCCAAGGCGCCAGGCCCCGCGGGCAGCGCCACGAGTGACGAAAAAATGGCCATTCTGAAAATGCTCGAAGAGGGCCGGATCACGCCGGAAGAGGCCGATACGCTGTTGCGCGCCCTGGGCGCTTGACATATGCCGCGTGCCATTCTACACTAAGCGGCATACTGATTTGCCTGGACAGGTATAGGCGTGGCCTCTTATATCGTTGCTCACTCCGATGCTGTGGGGGATGGTCCGCAGCCGTTCGATCCCAGCCGCCACATGCGCCAGGTTGCCGACCTGGTCGCGACGGTGTTTGCGGATGAACTGGACGCGCGCGGCCGGAGCGCGCTGCGCGAGATGCAACTCGTCGGCCGGCTCAGCCCGATGCTGGGTGACACGCTCAGCATGGCCTTCTTTAATGAGTACATCTCCGGCCAGGTGTGGATTGAGGGCGGACGGGTCGTCGGCAACGTGACGTTGCAGAGCATCGACCAGGCCGGCTCCAGGTGGCGGGTCAGCAACGTGGCGGTGCTGCCGTCCTACCGACGGCGCGGCATCGCGCGCACGCTCATGCTGGCCGCATTGCGCGAAATCGCCCAGCGCGAGGGCAATTGGGCGGTGTTGCAGGTTCGGGCCGACAATCCGGCCGCTCACGACCTCTACCTGGATCTCGACTTCGACGACGTGGCGCGCGATGCCATCTACCGCCTGGCCGCGCCGCCCCTGGAGCCGGACGCGGTCGAAGCGTCAACGCAGCTCGAACCGCTGCGGTCCTGGTCCGGCGGAGTGCTGCAGGAGTTGGCCCAGGCCGCTCGCTCGCCACTCGCGCAATGGGCTGAACCGATCCGTTCGGCGGACTACCGGATCGGTTTCACCCAAATGGTCGGCGAGTGGCTGGGCAAGTTGACGGGCTTTCATCGCGCCGAGCGTTGGGGCGTCTGGCAGGAACATCAGTTGATGGGCGCGGTTGAGACGATCAGGAACGCGGCGAGTGAAAACGCCACCATGCACTTTCTGGTCCGGCCCACGGTACGTGGAAAGCTGGAACAGACGCTGGTTGCCCGTGGCCTACGGTCGCTTGCCAGGTCCGGTTCAAATCCGGTAATCGTAGAACATGATGGTGAGCACGAGGAAGGGATCGCCGCGCTACGAAACGCAGGCTTTCGCGTGCAGCGTGACCTGATCACCATGCGCCGGGCGGTCCGACCACAAGACGCAAGGTTGTAGGAGCGACTCATGGTAAGCGCCGAAGAGCGGATGCGGATCCTCAAAATGATCTCAGATAAGCAGATCACGGCCGCCGAAGGCGCGCGGTTGCTCGAAGCATTGGCCGCAGGGGGCTCCGACTCGCCGCGCGGGGAAGTGAATCGCTCCCGCTGGCTACGCGTCAAGGTCACCGACCGGCATAGCGGCCGTGTCAAACTGAACGTCACGATCCCGGTGGGTCTGATCGACGTGGGATTGAAGATGGGCGCGCGCTTCGCACCGGAGATAGCAGGAATGGACGGCAATGTGATCCAGGCTGCGATCCGAGACGGCGTGCAGGGTCGCGTCTTGAGCGTTGACGACGCGGACGACAACGAACGCGTTGAGATATTCGTGGAGTAGTCCGATCTACTCCGCCAACCGTTGTCGGGCGTAGACCGCAGCGCCCAGCAGCACGGCGTTATCCCCCAGCTCGGCCAACACAATCGGCACGGTGCGGGCGTCGCGGCGGTTCATCGCATATTGGTACGCCACCGCGCGTATAGGCTCCACGTATGCCTCACCCAGCGCCTCAGCCACCCCTCCACCGATCACAATCATGTCGGGGTCGATGAAGTTAATGATCGAGCCGATGAATATACCGAGATAGTGTTGCGAACGGCGGATTACCTCATAGACGAGTGGATCGCGTTTCTCGTACGCTTCGGCCAGCACACCTGACGTAATGCGGTCGCGGCCCTCGCGCTGGATCCACTCTGCCATCATGCTCTCGCGGCCCGCGCGCAGCCCCAACCGGATGTCCCGCTCGATCGCAGTCCGGCTGGACACGGACTCCAGGCAGCCGCGCTTGCCGCAGCCGCACACCGGTCCATCCGCGAGCACGACCATATGGCCGATCTCGCCGGCGGTCATGTGGGAGCCGCGCCAGACCTTTCCGTCGAGCACAATGCCGCCGCCGATGCCCGTGCCCACGAAGATGCCCACCATGTTCCTCACGCCCCGCGCGACGCCCAGCGTGAGCTCGCCGAGTGCGCCCAGGTTCCCGTCGTTTTCGATGAACACGGGGACGCCGCTGAGCTGCTCGCTCAGCAGATGAGCGAAGGGGATGTTCTCCCACCCCTCCATATTGGGTGCGAACCGCACGACGCCATCGTCGGGGTTCAGCGCACCCGGCGCGGCCGAGCACACGCCCGCGATCTCGTCCAGCGTGAGGCCCGCTGCTTTCACCGCGTCCTTGACCGTCTTCGCCAGGCGCTCAATCACGGCTTCCACGCCCAAGCCGCCCTTTGTCGCGCGCTTGGCCGTCGCAAGGATCGCGTGGTTGGCGTCCACAACGCCGGCGAGCACCTTGGTTGCGCCCAGGTCAACACCGACCACCGGTTTCTCGGTCGCCACTTTGCTCATGGGGTTCCTCCGCAGGGGTGGATGAGATGGATGGATTATAACGCGAAGCGCAACAAATCCCCGAATACCACGCCCTCGACATGACATTCCCCTCCGCTACCTGCACGTGGCGTTGATCGTATATATGTATGTAAAGCGGCCGCCAGACCTCCGAGAGGAGTCGCAGGCCATGAGGAATGATCCAATGAACCGCGATCTTAGATATGCAGGGCTTGGGAAGCGCTTTCTGGCGCTCCTGGTTGACTTCCTGCTGTTATGCGCCTTCTTTTTCCCGATCACGCGGCTGGTCAAGGGCGTGTGGCTGATGTCGCCCAAGGACCACAACTGGGTCAACGGGTGGTTCATCTTCGATCCGCTGTGCTTGGTCTTTCTGGCCATCATGGCGCTCTACATCGTCTCCCTGGAGGGCCTGCTGGGTGCGACCCTGGGTAAGTGGGTTTGCGGCCTGCGCGTGATCGGGATAGATGGCCGCCGGCCCGGCATGTGGAAAAGTGCGGTGCGAAACATCTTGCGTGCAGTAGATAGCCTGCCCACGCTCAACATCCTGGGCGTGATCCTCATTTTGCGTTCGGCAGAGCGGGCGCGTTTTGGCGACCGCGTAGCGGGGACCAGGGTGATTCAGGTCAGGCCGGGCCAACCGGTCCAGGAGATTACCTCATGAATGATACGGCCATCGAAATCTGCAATTTGCGGAAAATGTACGGTGGGACGGCCGCGGTGGACGACATCAGCTTCGACGTGGCCAGGGGGGAGATCTTCGGCCTGCTGGGGCCGAACGGCGCGGGCAAAACCACGACACTGGAATCCCTCGAAGGGATCCGCAAGCCGGACGGTGGAACGCTCAGCATCCTGGGGGTTGACCCGACACGCGAGCCCGGCCGGCTTCGCGACCTGATCGGCGTGCAGCTCCAGACCTCTGCGCTGCCGGCCGATATGACGCCTGCTGAAGCGATGCGGTTCTTCTGCGCCTACCACAGCGTCGCGGAGAACGGTGTGCTGCTCGAACGCCTTGGCCTGGCTGAGAAGCGGAACAGCCGCTATCAGTCGCTTTCGGTGGGGCAACAGCGGCGACTGGCGCTGGCGCTGGCCGTCAGCCACAAGCCACCGGTGGTCATCCTCGATGAGCCGACCGCCGGGCTGGACGTTGGCTCACGGACCGAGCTGCACGCGCTGATGCACGAGCTGCGCGGGGAGGGCACATCCATCCTGCTGGCGACCCATGACATGGCGGAGGCGGAGAAGATGGCCGACCGGGTGGCCATCCTGCTGGCCGGCAAGGTGGCCGCGACGGGCACACCGCGCGAGCTGACCGCGACCGGCGCTGGCTACACCAAAATCTCCGTGCGCACCGAGGAGAACCTGCTCCGGGCTCCGCCTACCGCAAACGCCTTGCCTGCCGTGGCGAAACAACTGGTCCAGGAGGAGGACTACACCATCTTCTTCAGCACTGACCCCGGCCTCACCGTGTCGGCCATCCTGGCGCGCATCGCGGAGTGCGGCGACAAGCTGATTGACCTGCGCGTCGAACGGCCGTCGCTGGAGGAAAGGTTCCTCGAGCTCACCAACACAGGAGGCGCCCGATGAACGCGTTCGCCATCCACTTTGGGTTCGAGTTCAAGGCCGGGCTGCGTAACGCCACAGCCATGCTGATGAACTACCTTTTCCCGCTCGGCTTCTACGTCCTGATGGGAATCGTGTTCACCCAGATCAATCCGGTGTTCCGGGACACCATGATCCCGGCCATGTTGATCATCGCGGCCATGAGCAGCAACCTCCTGGGGCTTCCCGATCCCCTGGTGACTTCACGCGAGGCCGGCATCTACCGCAGCTTCAAGATCAACGGGGTGCCGGCGGTCTCGATCCTGGCGATCCCGGTGCTCAGCGCGATGATCCACGCGTTGATCGTAGCCGCCATCATTGCCCTCACGGCACCCCCGTTCTTCGGGGCCGCAGCGCCAACCAACTGGGGGATGCTGGCGCTCCTGGCGCTCCTGACGATCTTCACGTTCGGCGCCATCGGCGCGTTGATCGGCGTCGCCTCGCCGAGCTCGCGCGCCACCGTACTGTGGTCCCAGCTCATTTTCCTGCCCTCCATGCTGCTGGGCGGGCTGATGCTGCCCATCTCCGTCCTGCCCGAGTCTGTTCGCCCCTTTGCGGGCCTCCTGCCTTCCGCACACGCGATGCAAGCGTTCGCCGGGTTGGCGTTCGGCCAGGAGACGGTTTTCGATCCCGTCCGCTCGGTCATTATCTTGGGAAGCAGCGGCATGCTGGCCTTCGGGCTGGCGATCTATCTGTTCAACTGGGACAGCCACAACGCCGCGCGCCGCGGCCACCCGCTGCTGGCGCTGCTGGCCGCGGTCCCTTACATCGCGGGGTTGTTCATGTAGCACGCCTGAGTGCGATGCCATCACAAGGGAGGTGGCGACATGAGCGCAAGACTGCAATTCCCTATCATTCATCGGCAACGCGTTCATGTTCGACTTGATCAAGATGATGATCGGCCACAGGAAGATTAAGTATGGCACGAGTTCACCCCTTCTCAGAATTCGTCTGACCGCGCTATACTTAGGCGCAGTCAGCAGTCCGCGGGGACCAACCCGCGGCCCGAAAGGAGTGCCCCCGTGAACAAACGTGAAGTGATGCTGCGCTTGATCGACGGCAAAGCGCCGGCCGGCTACACCCCGGCTGCGTTTTTCCTGCACTTTGGATCTGCAGTACCACGTGGGCCAGGCCGCGATCGACCGGCACCTCCAGTTCTTCCGGTACACCGGCATGGACTTCGTCAAAATCCAGTACGAGCAGGGCATGTCCCAGGCGCCCATCACGTCGCCGGCGGACTGGGGCCGCGCACCGCGACTGACCGAGGAGGATTTCGAGCCGACCGTGCGCGTGGTGCGTGGGCTGGTCGAGGCCGCAGGCCGTGAGGCACTTGTCATCCTCACCCTGTATTCGCCCTTCATGTGGGCGCGGCACCTCGCGGGGGATGACGTGCTGCACGAGCACTTGCGCGAGCACCCGACCCAGGCTATCAAGGGGCTGGAGATCAGTACGGAGAACGTACTGACGCTGGTGCGGGCATGCAAGGCCGCAGGGGTGGACGGGTTCTATGCGTCGACCCAGGGTGGCGAGGCCTTCCGCTTCGGGGGTACGGATATTTTCGAACAGCTCGTGAAGCCAACGGACCTGACGGTGTGGGACGAGATCGCCTCGTGCCGCTTCAACATCCTGCATGTCTGCGATTACGAGGGCGCGTACGACGATCTGGCGTCTTTCATCGACTATCCCGGTCATGTCGTGAACTGCTCACTTGAAATCGGCGGAACGAGAATGTCGCCCAGGGAGGCGTCCGCCTTGTTCGGGCGGCCCTTCATGGGCGGATTGGAGCGTAAAGGGGTCTTGGCGACCGGTGAGCCAGCAGAGGTTCGCCGCGCCGCAGCGGCGGTGCTGGCCGAAGCGCCGAAACGCTTCATCCTGGCCGCGGACTGCACTGTGCCCGGCGACGCCTCGTGGGACAACCTACACGCAGCGATTGACGTCGCCCACGGAGGATAACCTGCAGAATCCATGACTATCATATGCAAAGCCGGAGAACACGGTCAGAAGCAGCGTGCCGAGAGCAAGGAAGCTGATCACCAAGATGACCATCGGATCGTCCACACCGAAAAGGGTCTCCATCAAAGGTACGCCCGGAAGCATAGAGAGCCAGGCGATGATGCAGGCGGTATAAAACCAGGGCCACAGTTTTGCCAGGAAACGCTGGAAACCATCATCCGATCGAGAGGCTTTGGACGACGATACCGGCGCGTGGATCCGGGTTGCAACCACGCCGGTCAGGATTCCAAAGATCGGAGGAAAAATGCCTCCGCCCACCAACAGCATGGCGATGGACAGAAGAACCATGACCCACCCCCCGTGCTTCCTGTGAACGAACAGGACGGACCACACAAGCAAAGCCAGGGAAACGAGCACGGCCAGGACCCCGGTGACCAGCAGGTTGGGGATGACCGTCATCGCCGGCTCGCCGGATAGGCTGCGGAAGAAAGCTGAATCAGGCCAGGACGGGAACATGACCCCGCTCGGAGCTACGCTGCCCTGCAGCACTTCGCCGATGCCGTGCTCGATGCCGGCCAGCGCCATGATGGCGCCGAAGGTCGAAGCAAACGTTCTTGTTGCGTTTTTCATCTCCGTTCTTTCCTTCAATGTGACTTAGCGGGCTGATACTGCCCTGCCCGCGTGCTGGCCGCCAGCGTGCTGGCCGCCAGCGTGCTCGCCCAGCGGCGGATGGCCTCCCAATCGCGCAGGTCGCTGGGCGGCATCTGTCGGAGCGCGGGAATAAGGTTCCAGGGCAGACGCAGCCCGGACGGGTCGAACTTACCCCCGATCACCTCAACCGAGACCGGCCTGAGCCACGGAAACCTGGCCAGTTCCCGATCAAGCTGCTTGCGTACTTCCTGCCACTCGTTTCCATCTCCGGAGCCGAAGGGGCCGCCCGCAAAAATGGCGATTGGAAGACCGCCGGTGAGCGCTTTTTGATGCCGGGATAGAAAGTGCAGCGCATCCTTGTGCAGGTGAAACATGTAGAGCGCAGCTCCCAACACGACCGCGCCGTATCCATCCAGTGTCCGCACATCCCGCGCGGGCTGAAGGTCGACCGTAAGTTCATGGCCACGCAAAGTCGCCACGACGGCCTCGGCCACCTCCTGGGTTGAGCCGTGTGTAGAAGCATAAGCCACCAGAACCTTGATTTCCATCTGTTTCAGTCTCCTTTTCCAATTGAATCATAGCGATAACCCTCTCCCTTCGTCATCTATCAAAGGTTAGATCGCGAGTTATAACTGTCGAGCCGGTTGGGAGTAGAATAGATAGAAATGAATCTCACCGGCTCACCCCTTGTCCTCACCAAGATGCGCGTGCCGGCGGCGCGGGCGCGCTTGATCTCCCGCGCGCATCTGGTTGATCTTCTCACTCCAAAGGATGGCGCCAGCTTCGTCCTGGTTTGCGCGCCTGCCGGCTATGGGAAGACCACCCTCCTGGCAGAGTGGGCCCAGTCTCTCGTGAAAAACGGGACTGCTGTCGCCTGGGTCGCTCTGGACCCAAGCGATGATGATCCGATTCCCTTTAGCTCCTATCTCATCGCCAGCTTGATCCATGCTCTCGGTCCCATCCCCGAGCTGACCAGAATCGCCCAGCTCCTGCGCGCCACGCCAGAGATAGACCTGCAGCGAACCATGCCCGTCGTCATCAACGCCATCGTTTCGAGCGGCCGGGAGTGCGTCCTGATCCTCGACGACTATCACCTGATCGGCTCTCCGGCCATTCACACTGCCGTGGGATATCTCCTCGAGCACCTTCCTGGGAACCTGCGCATTGCCATCGGCAGCCGCTCGGACCCGCCGCTGCCCCTTGCTCGCCTGCGTGCGCGCGGGCAACTGCTCGAGATCCGCACTGCAGGTCTGCGCTTCAAAGCAGATGAAGCAGCCCGGTTTCTGAACGAAGTCATGCAGCTCGGATTATCGCCGGAGGGGGTCACTGCGTTGGAAGAACGCACCGAAGGCTGGGTTGTCGGGCTGCAACTGGTGGCCCTCTCCCTATCGAGCCGTGCGGATAAAGAGCAGGTGATCGCTTCCTTCGCCGGCAGCCATCGTTATCTGGTTGAATACCTGATGGAAGAGGTGGTTAATCGCCAGGGGGAAGAGGTACAGTCATTTCTCCTGTCAACATCCGTCCTCGAGCGCATGTGCGCTCCCCTATGCGATCAAATCCTGGAGAACCGGGGACAAGGGGTCAGGGACTCAACTGACCCCTGCGATTCACAGTCAGTTTTGGAGCATCTGGAAAAATCCAACCTGTTCCTTGTGCCACTCGACGACGAAGGGATCTGGTATCGCTATCATCATCTGTTTCGCGATTTTTTGCGGGCCAGGCTGAGCCGGACCCAGGGGGAACGCATCCCCGTGCTGCACCGGGCAGCCTGCGAGTGGCTGGCGGCACACGCATTCTTGCGTGAAGCAGCCTACCATGCCTTTCAAACCCAAGACTGGGAATATGCGGCGGCCTTCGTCGAACAGCATAGCTTCACCCTGATCGTTCACAGTGATATCTCGACGCTTTATGAATGGTGCTCGGCTTTTCCTGAGGAGGTGATGCAGAGGCATCCGATGCTCTGCCTTCAGCACGGTTTGGCGTTGGCGTATAGTTTTCGACGGCAGAACCGGGCCAGGGCTGAAGCGCGGCTGCAGCAGGCCGATCGATTGATTGCTGATCTGGAAGACAGGCAGAGCGTGCGTGAGCTCAACGAGTTTGCCGGGGTTGTCCACACGTTCATGGCCTTTGCTCCAGATCCCTCTGCTGATCCGAGGGAGCTTCTCGCCCTGGGTCAGCGCATGCTGGGCAACTATGCCGAGGGAGACCCCGCTCAGTTTACCGGCCGACTTCTGACCGGCTATGCTTATCTTGCGCTTCACGACGCGCAGGCCGCCGGCAAAACCCTTGAAACAGCCAGGCAGATCGCCCAGCGCGAGCACCTGTATTTTGGGATCGTGGAGTCCTCGTTCAACCTGGCCCGCCTCATGCACAACCAGGGGCAGCTCCGCCGCGCGGCGGAGATCTGCCGCCAGGGGCAGGCAGACATCGCGGCTCTACTGGCCCAACCCGGGCAAGAACTGCCCGCTCTGGGCAGCCTCGACATCGAGCTGGGCTGCGTCTGCCTGGAACAGAATCAACTGGATAAGGCCGAACAACGCCTCCACCATGGCCTGAATCTGATGGGCGGGGGGATGAACCCTCATTACCTGATGACGGCGCACATTGCGTTGTTTCGCCTGTGCGAGATCCAGGGTCGTTCGGCAGAGACACTCAAATACCTCGATCGTCTGGAAGCTGCATGGCCAGATATCGCCTTCTGCACGAACGGGCTGCGAGTCATGCATTCCTTGAGAAATGCACCGGAGGATCCGGGCACGCTGGCGGAGGCGGCCAATTGGTGCCAAGACTTCTTCTCTTCACGGGGTGAACATACATCCCCGCCGGGGCTGGGTCCTTTTGGGGCTGCCGAGGCCTATTATCTGGCCGATTTCGCCTGGGCACGCGCCCAAATTGCCCTCGGCGAAGCGAAAGCGGCGATGTCTTACCTCGCCCCCCAACTTGATCTGGCAAATGACCACGGACTGACGAACCGGGTGATCGAACTCTCTCTGCTGGAAGCTCAAGCCTGGCTAGCAGAAGGCGACCATCCACGCGCCTGTGCCGCCCTGGAGCGTGCGCTCATGCTGGCTCAGCCGGAAGGTTATATTCGCATCTTTGACCAGGGGCCAGCCCTGACTCAACTGCTTGTCGAGGCAGCCCAGCAAGGGAACTTCAGGGAGTATATCGAGCGTATTTTGTCCGCCATTGGCATGCCAGAAGCCCTTCCTCGGGGACAGGAGGGCACCGGGGCCCGCTCCGCTCAGACATCCTTCGGCGAAAGCCTCAGCGAACGCGAGCTGGAGGTGCTTCGTCTCATCTCCCAGGGGGCTACAAATCGTGATATTGCCGAGCAGCTTGTAATCACGGAGGGGACGGTTAAAAGTCATACTAACCATATTCTAGGCAAGCTGGATGCCCATAACCGAACTGAGGCCGTCGCCCGAGCTCGAAAACGGGGCTTGCTGGATACACAATAACGCAATAACCTCAATCATCATATCCTTCAGGGTTTTCTCCATCTGCAAGTATAGCCCTGAAATCCGTTAACGACTGAGCAAAGGAGGTGGGGTCAAACGCGTCAAAACTCCGCTCACGAGGGAGCGTAATACTGAGACAGTGCATTGCCATCCGCACGCGCATGCGAGATTGAAACGGCTCATCATCTGCGTAACCGACAATTTCTAGAAACCCCCGCCGCAATGGAGGGGGGTAATACCACCAAAGCGTTGCACCGATATCAACGGCTGGGTCGTCCAGTGACATAGACTCCAGGTCGATCAGATAGAGTCGCCCGTCAGCCGAGACAAGCCAGTTGGCGTTACAGATATCATTATGCGATGCTACCAAACCTGTTCCCAGAGAGCATTGGACTTGTTGGGCCAAATAAGCAAGGCTTTCATCGACGAATTCAGCGACTTCTGGAACGTGTGATTTATAGTGTTTCCATCTGCGCTGAATGCGGGTTAGCAACTCCAGTCCAACTACGCTGTAGAGGTCGGAGGAGGCTTCGGGGAGAACTCGCTTCACTTCGGGGCTATGATGTGTTTTGTGGATCGTGGTAGCGATCTTCTCAAGATTGGTGTGATAATCTTTTCGAGAGGGTTTTCTGCCCGCGATGTAGGGTTGAACGACTACGGACGTACCATCTGCCAGATACCCAGCCACCAATACCTGGGGCGTCAAACCGAGCGAGGCCATCGCCTCATATCTTGCTGTTTGCGCTCCCAATTTCACGAAGTAAGTATGCTCGTTGCCGTGTGCGAAGTAGGTTTCGTTTCCGCTCCCCTTGGGAAACGAAAAATCCCAGTGAGTGCTCCCCAAATGCTTCTGAAGGAAAGCCTCAACTTCTTGCTGATGGCGTTGTCTATCCTGCATGGTGACCTAAGTGTCATTCACCGCGTCAAAGCCCGTGGCGATGATGGTGATCCGAATGCTGTCCTCCATGTTGGGATCAATAACTGCGCCGAACATGATATTGGCGTCTGGGTCCACGACGCGGCTGATGATCTCGGCCGCTTTGTTGACTTCATGGAGAGTCAGGCCCGGGCCGCCGGTGATGTTGAACAGGAGGCCATGGGCGCCTTCGATGCTCGCGTCCAGCAGCGCGCTATGTATGGCCTGCTCGGCTGCTGCCTCGGCACGGTTCTCGCCCTCGCCCTGGCCGATGGCCATCAGGCCCGAGCCTCCGTCGACCATCACGGCACGCACATCGGCGAAGTCCAGGTTGACCAGTCCTGGGATGATGATCAATTCAGAGATACCTTGGATGCCCTGGCGCAGCATGTCGTCGGCCAGTGCGAAGGCCTGCTGGACGCTGGTCTTCTTGTCTATCACGTGAAGGAGTCGATCGTTGGGGATAACGATCAGGGTGTCCACACACTCTTTGAGGCGTTGGATGCCATCCTCAGCCACACGGCGTCGCCGCGTACCCTCGAAGGTGAACGGTCTGGTGACTACGCCGACAGTCAATATGCCCCATGCCTTGGCCAGCTCGGCGATCACCGGCGCGGCGCCAGTGCCTGTGCCCCCACCCATGCCGGCAGTTACGAACACCAGGTCGGTGTCCTTGAGCAGCGCCTTGATGTTTTCGCTCGATTCCTGGGCCGCTTTCTCACCAATCTTCGGGTCGCCGCCCGAGCTGAGTCCCTTGGTAAGCTTGTCGCCGATGTGCAGTCGCTCGGGTGCATTGGACTGTAGCAGCGCCTGGGCATCGGTGTTGATGGCAATGAGCTTGACCCCCCGGATACCCTTCTCGATCATCCGATTGACGACGTTTGATCCTGCGCCGCCAACCCCGACCACGGCAATACTTGCGACCTCATCCGCATAATCATGGGTGATTCTGCGTTGTGAGCCTCGAAATGGACTGGTCGATTCATCCAGCGAGGCCGATGCCTTGATCGATCCCTGCACGCCGCGCTTTGCCGGGGGTCTCTCACTTTTTGGTCCACCAGACAGTCCCATTGCATATCCTCCTTCACGAGCGGACCGTGTGATACGTCGCCTCTGAATGATGCTGTGAACGCCCAACAAGGGTATTATCGCGCAGAGAAGTGCAACTGTGAAGGGGTGCGCTAAATTCGATCGTTCCCGTCCGGCGGCCGATCCCCTGAAGGAGAGGCTGCACAGCGGGGGTGTGTCTCGGAATGTTGAGCAGAAGTGGTGTCAGCGGCAGTGCTGCCTCCTGATCAATGGTTCAGCGCCTCCATCATATTCACCAGCCTGGTGGTCGTGTTCCAGTTGCGGATGGTCATGTTCTGATAGATTGGCATGGTGATGATCCGGCTCAGATGGCTTTGGGTTGCTCTACTGATGAGCCTGGATGAGTAAAGCACGCGGTTCCCGGCAAAGACCTGGTCAACCCCCTCTTTCATGGATACACTTTTCATAGCCTCGGACGAGGTAAGTGGCTCTTTTAGAAAAATGACATCGTAGCGGTAGGTAGACGGGTCGCTGCCGAAACCCTCTGGCGCTTGCGTGACGATAGCTCTCACTTCCTCATACGACCGCACCACCACTCTTGAATCATAGTTGAAGTTTTTCGTCAGAGCATCTTCAAGCGAGCTTGTCAACCTGGGCTGGTCTGGCCCGCTCGCTCGAAATATAACATTGCCGCTTTGTATGTAGGTGCGAACTTCCGTAAAGCCCAACGCTTCGAAAAAAGCCGCCAATTCAGGCATCTTGATCAGATTCTTACCGCCAACATTGATGCCGCGAAGCAGGGCCACATACAGGTTCATACGCCCCTCTCCTTCAGAACCTCACAAACCATGATCCATTCTTTAATGCACCAGTCTACAAATAAGCTACAAGCAGTATACACCATTAGAGTCGTAAACGTAAGATTCATCCCCGCGACGAGACACGAATGAGGGTATCCTATTGCTCGAACTTGCCAGCGTACGCTGGCAAATGACAAAGAAGGAGAACCGTCAGAAGGAAGGTTGTTCCATGTACAGCGTCATTCGAGCGGGGGAACTGCCGCCTAATGCTGGAGGCACGGTGAAATTCGAGGGCGAACCCCACGGGTCGGGGGTCTCGCTCTTCCTTGTCAACAACGAGCCCGGTTCAGGGCCTGATCTGCACAAGCACCCCTACTCCGAGACCTGGGTGGTCCGGGCCGGAAAGGCGCGGATCACCGCGGACGGTGCGGGCATCGAGGCCGGTCCCGGCGACATCGTGGTGGTGACCGCGGAGACTCCCCACAAGTTCAAGAACATCGGCGCCGGCCGGCTGGAGATCATCTGCATCCACTCGGCGTCCCGGATCGTGCAGAAATGGGTCGACGAATGATATTCAGAGGAGAAACGGGGTGCGAACGTTTCAGGTGAAGGCTGGAGGTGGCCGCACCTCCAGCCGAGGCCACCTCCAGTTCTATGTGGTAGAAGTTCAGCTCTTCACCGCAACCGTCATCTCGTAATAGACCGTCGTAGGTGCGGCATCAGGAATGCCGACACAGACCGTGTAATCCTGCGTCAACGGCAGAGGCATCATGGCAAAAGAACCCCCCACTTCCATCCGTTTCAAGGGGCTGCCATCCGCGCCAACCGCGGAGAAACTGGCGATGTCACCCTGCGACCCCACCGTCACCGTCATGACCTGACCTGCCAGCGCGCGCAAGACGTAGCACTGCCGCTCCACGCCCGTGACGTTGCCGGTCACGGTCGCCGAGGTGCCGCCGGCCGGGAATCGGATGCGGATGGGCGTCGAACCGCTGCTCACAGGCGGAATTGAAACCGACAGGTCGTAGGAGTGCGTTCCGGCAGGGGTCGCAACGCAGATCAGATAATCTCCTGTGGCAGGCAGCGTCGCGGTCCAGGTCCGGTCCTCATTCTCCAGGCGTTTGAGCGGCGTGTTGTCATGAAGCGACGTGATCAGGAAATTGGCTACCTGAGCCGCCGAAGTCACCGCAACGGTCATGTACTGACCGGCCTGCGCCCTCACGACGTAACAAGACTGGTTGGGCCAAGTCACAGTTCCCCTGACCGTCGTGGCAACCCCTCCGCGGTGGGAAGCTGATACGAACGGGGTTGGTCTGCGTACCGCCGGCCGGAGCCGGCACACGCAACCGCTGGCCAACGTAGATCCGGTTCGGATTCTGGATGCGATTGAGTTGCATCAACGTGTAGACCGTGGTGTTGTACCGCCTCGCGATTGACGACAGGGTGTCGCCGGCCCGGACCGTGTAGATAATCGTGTCGCTCTGCTGGTTGGCCGTGACGACCGTGGGCATGGGCGCAGCTTCAACCCGCTGTGTAGAACCGCCCAGCGCGGGCAGGGCGGTAAGCGCGACGGCGAGCAACAGGCCGAAATAGAACACACGCTTGCTGAACAAAGATAATCTCACCATTCCCAGACTCCTGATCTGCCTTTCTTGGCGTTCGGTGCGGCAGTTGCCGGAGAGACCCATCGAGGTCGTTTACTCCAGCCACCTTGTATGATGACGTCACAGCGGCTCGATTTGTTTCAGATAGAAATCCGTGTTCAGCAGGAACGACGCCCATGGGCACTGCGACGAGCATGGCCCGGTGCAGTGCCCATGCAAAGTCCTTCAGCTATGAGGGACTTGATGCGGATTAGCCCGTCGGGGGCTGGACGATTTTGAACGTTGCGCCGCCTGGATCCATCAGGGCGGCAATTCGACCAAATGGCGAATCATCGATGGTGCCCATCACCTTGCCACCGTGCTTGATGACGGTCGCCACTGTTTCGTCAGCGTTGGCTACCGCGAAGTAGGTGATCCACTGCGGGTGAAACTCGCCCCACGAAGGATCAATCTGCATGATGCCGCCGAGCATCTCTTCTCCATGCTTGAGCACGTAATACTCCATATCCTCCCGGCATCGGATCGGCGGTGGCGCCAAGCAGTGCCGTGTAGAAATCACGCGCCTGTTTTGCATTCGATGCATACAGCTCGTACCAGGTCGTCGAACCCGGCTCATCGGTAACCTGTGAGCCCACATGTTGTCCGGCCTGCCAGAAGCCGAACGCTGCGCCGGTGGGGTCTTCACATATCGCCATGCTGCCGAATTCGCCCACAACCATGGCCGGAGTACAACACCTTGGCCCCCAGTTTCACGGCATGTGCCACATCGGCCTCTATGTTGTCGGTGGCGAAATACAGATTCCATGCAGCTGGCATGGGCGGGGCGCCGGGCTGATTGCCCATCATGCCGACCGTCGTTCGCTGTCCCAAGCGAGCGGTTGTATAGCCGCCAAATTCGGGGCCGCCGATATCGTACTCCCAACCGAACACGGCATGGTAGAACTTGCGCGCCGCGTCGATGTCTGGCGTCATCAGGTCGCTCCAGGTGGGCGTACCGGCTGGTTTTGCGTGTGAATAGGTGGTCATCACAACTCCTCGGTCCATTCATTCCCAGTCTGACAATCTGGCAGAGAAACAAATATTACACAAGTATAGGCCAGTTGCCTGTAGTGGCAATTCCGTTGATTCATCGTGCAGCGCTCCCCTCGTGGTATAATCCTCCCGCTCAAGGAGACTCACATGTTTGACATACCGCCCCTTCCCCGCACCTCCCCCGAAGCACAGGGCATATCCTCGCCCGCGCTGCTCGACTTCATCGACACGCTGGACAAGACCATCACCGAGATGCACGGCCTCGTGCTCCTACGGCACAGCCTGGTCGTCGCCGAAGGCTGGTGGGCTCCCTATGGTTCCCAGATTCCGCACATGCTCTTCTCGCTCACCAAGAGCTTCACCTCCACCGCCATTGGCCTCGCGGTCGCCGAGGGACGCCTGACGGTCGATGACCGGGTCCTCTCGTTCTTCCCAGAGAAAACGCCTAAACGCGTCAGCGAAAATTTGGCGGCGATGCGCGTGCGCCATCTGTTGAGCATGTCCACCGGCCACAAAAAGGACTCCACCGAGCGCGCGACCTCTCAGAAGGAGGGCGATTGGGTCAAAGGCTTCCTCGCCGCGCCGGTCGAGCACGCCCCCGGTGCGCCCTTCGTCTACAACAGCGTCGCCAGCCACGTGCTTTCGGCAATCATCGAGAAGGTCACGGGGCAGTCCATCCTGGACTACCTCACCCCGCGCCTGTTCGAACCGCTCGGCATCCAGCCCGCCTATTGGGATCGCGACCCGCGCGGCATCTGCACGGGCGGCTGGGGGCTGATGCTCCGCACCGAAGAGATCGCCCGCTTCGGCCAGATGTACCTGCAGAAGGGCGTCTGGAACGGCAAGCGCATCCTGCCCGAGGACTGGGTCAGCGAAGCCACCTCCAAACAGGTCGAGAACGGCGCCGACCCCAAGAGTGACTGGAACCAGGGTTACGGCTACCAGTTCTGGCGCTGCCAGCACAACAGCTACCGCGGCGACGGCGCCTTCGGGCAGTTCTGCCTCGTCCTCCCCGAGATGGACGCCGTGCTGGCGATCAACAGCGGCGTGCCCGACATGCAGGCGCCGCTGAACATCGTCTGGGACAAGCTCCTCCCCGCCATGCACCCCGCCGCGCTGCCCGCCGATCCCGCAGCGGAGGCCGCCCTGCACGAACGCCTGTACGGGTTGGACCTCCCCGCCCCCGCCCCCAAACCGGTTTCGCCGCTGGCCGCCCAGGTGAGTAGCAAGACCTACGATATGGAAGCGAACGAATCTAAGGTCAAAACCGTTCGCTTCGACTTCACCCCGCAGGGCGGAAAATTCACCCTGCGGGACCAGGGCAATGACCGCTCCACCGAATTCAACTATACCGGCTACCGCTTCGGCGAGTCGAGCCTTTTCGCCGAACCTCACCCCGGCGTCAACCCGGAGCGTCCCGTCGCGGCGCACGCCGCCTGGGTCAAACCGGACACCCTGCGTCTGACCCTGCGCCAGTGCACCACCCCATTCGTCTTCACCTACGACTTCACCTTTGAGGGCAATACCATTTCCACGGAAGGCCGGGTCAACGTCTACTTTGGCCCCACGCAGTTCCCGGTGATCAAAGGCAAAGCCAGGGCATGAGCGAACAGCCGGCGGCGCCCGCCTCCCCTGCCCGGATCAGTCCGCTCGGTGCCGACCCGCACCTGCGGGTTCCAGTGGAGACGCTGGAGTGGATCTGAGAGAAGAGATGACCTTGAGAAGCGTCTGCTGCGGTACTGGCGCACACTGTAACTCGCACGGGCGCCGGGAATGATAGAGGCCAGGTTCATAATCTTCAGGACATACAAGGAGGTCCCATGAACGCTACTCAGTTTGTTCACCAACAAGTTGCAGAGGCCCGCGGCCTGATCGATGCCGCCACAGCTGGCCTCACGGATGAGCACTTCAACTGGTTGCCGCCGGGCACGATCAATCCCATCAAAAGCGCCTTGCTGCACGCTGTTGGGGGCGAAGACATCTTCGTCCAGTCAATCATACAGGGTCGGCCACCCTTGTGGGACAGCGGCGGGTGGGCCGGCAGGATCGGTCTTGCCCAGGTGCCCGGCGGTGGCCAGGGCTGGGAAGAAGCCAAGAAGACGGTGCTGGTGCTGGCTCTTGTGTTGGCGTATGCCGAAGCGGTGTGCATCGCCACTAATGAGTACCTGGCACGCCTGACAGACGACGAGCTTGAAAGGCAGGTGAGTTTCTTCGGCAGAGAAAGCTCCGTCGCTGACGTGCTTGCCCGATTTGTCGCCCATACTGCCGGGCACGCGGGAGAGATCGCGGCCGTCAAGGGGATGCAGGGGCTGCAGGGTCTACCTTTCTGAGATCGCCGGCTGGCAGCCTGACAAGATTAGGCTCCAATCTGCAAAATTCCAACTTTCGTTTTAGGTGTCGTGGCTCCTCTTGCAGATATGGCATGGCCGTCCCAACAGAACACCGTGCTTGCACCTGTCCATCCCTGCCGTGGATTTGCGGGAATCGTGGCGTCGAGTGGGAGAAGTGAGAGGCTGGGCGCCATCACCAAAGTCGGCGATGTGGTCGTCCCGGCTCGGCGTCGATGGACTGGTCGAACTCGCGGCGCGCTCTGTCTTCTCCTTGGCGATGATCGCGGCCACTTGTTTCGTCGTCAGATCGCTACCCGGGCGTTTTCGGAGAAGCCGGACAATCGCCCCCTCCGGGACAGGTTCCGGGAAGTATGACTGAACTTCGCGAAAGAACCGCTCGGCTTCCTGTTCGTCCGTGCCCCGCAGATCGGCAATCACCTGCATAGTCGAAGCCACGTCTCACCTCCCGCGGCGCTTCGGCCGCGCCCTGAATGTTCCGTCGGGAGCATTATCACACAGA
Source organism: uncultured Chloroflexia bacterium (assembly GCA_963774265.1). GTDB lineage: Bacteria > Chloroflexota > Anaerolineae > CG2-30-64-16 > CG2-30-64-16 > JALOOB01. The sequence goes on from CAVZDU010000006.1 coordinate 349,971, forward strand.
GACCAGCGAATGTGAAGGGATGTGCTGAATCCGGTCGTTCTCTCCCGGGGGCAGCTTTGCGGTGACGGCTTCCAGACGGGCGCGCATGGCGGACTGAGGTTGCACAGTCACGCGCTTTGTTAGTGTATCGCTTTCGGTTGGAAGTGTGTGTTGAACTTGCGCATGGCAGGTAGGATGAACTTGCGATCCACCTCCTGTGCGATCATGGCCAAGACGCCAGCATCGGAATGGTAGGCGTTGGCGCTCCGAATGCGGCGGCGCAGGCAGCGATTGAAGCGTTCGAGCCGGCTGGTTGTGCGGAGAAAGCTGCGGCGCCAGGTGGGATGGCGTTCTTGCAGGAGGAAGTAAGCCACGGTGGCGCGGAAGTTGCGCCGGAGCGTGGCCACAGCATCGGGTTGGGTGTTGCGATATTTCTGCAGCACCTTGAGGGCGCGGCGCAAGACGGTGGCACGCTGTTTGGCCTGAAAGATGGCGACGAAATCGCGGTAGATCGCCCGGCGCTGGCGGCGCCGTTCAGCTGCGGGCAAATCGTCGGCGATGCGAATGGCTTGCCAGATGTTGCGGAGCTTATGGAAGAGGCAGCGTTGCTCGATGGCGTCAAAGTGGATGGTGGTGAGTGCGGCGCATAGACCACTGCCGCCATCATGAATGATCAATTCCAGGCCCAGTTCGCCGCGGAAGCCTTGGGCTTCCAGTTCACTGAGAAAGGCGAGCCAGCTTTCGGCATCCTCGCTGTCGGCCAGCCGCCAGGCCAAGATCTCCTGGCGGCCGGTTTCCGGCCAGACGCCTAACGCAATCAGGAGGCAGCGCTTCCGGCGGCCCTTGACGGCGCGCTTGCGGCCCTTGCGGTCGGTGCGCCACTGCCCGGTCGCACACAGTTGCGTGAACCAGATGGCATCGAACTGCACGATCGGCGGCGTGGGCCGCTCATCGGCGCCCGGGGTGAGCTGCTGGAGTTGGTGTAAGCGCTGGAGCAGGGTGCGTTGGCCCAACACGCCCATATAGCTATGCGCCAGTTCGCCCTGCATCTCGCGCAGGCTGATACTCAGGGCGCCCCAGCGTTGAATTTGAGCGTCGACATCGCTGCCAATGCGCTGGTAGGGCGCCAGCCAATCATCCAGATCGAGGGTGATGCTGCCGCCGCACTCACAGACGAAGCGGGGCCAGCGCAGCGGCACTTCGCCCCAGCGGGTCAGCAAATGGCGCGGCCGGCTGCCGTTGCGACTGAACTGCTGGCTCTGCACGGTGTGGCACTTGGGGCACGCACGGGTCTGTTCCAGACTGCTGGCCACGTGGCCCCGCCGCACGTAGGGCGCCCGGCCCAAGACGTATTCGGCCGCGGCGTACAAACGCTCGCCGATTCCGTGCCCGATTTGGTTGAGCAGGTGGTGATGAGCCTCTGCAATGGCCCCTTCGATCAAAGCATGGCCGTTGACTTGCCGGCATTCCGGGAGTACGCTGCGCATCGGGGTGGTCTCCTGGCGTGGTATTGATGTTGTAACCTGACCTTACCAGGTTTCCACCCTCAGACGAATTTCAACCGATCGGGATACACTACCCGCGCTTTCTGCGCTTTGACAGCGCACCCCTCGTTTGCTATACTGTTCACGAGCACGATCTTCCGACTGCTTGATGTCTGCTGCGTCTCCCTTCGCCACCACCAGGCTGAATCCACGGTGGAATTCACACTGCTACGAAGTCGGTTTTATCAGGAGGTCAAAAGTGTTCAAACGCAATTTCCAAAGTCTGCTCTTCATTGTAGTGCTGATCGTCAGCGTCGCTGGGTGCGCTGCGGTGCCCACAGCCGCGCCGGCCGCCCCAACCGCGGCCGCCCCGATCGCGGCCCCTGCGACCGCGGCCCCCGCAGCCGCGAAGCCTTTCCGCGTCGCGATGGTCCTGCACGGCGCCGTCAACGACAAGAGTTGGAACGAGGCCGGGTACAACGGCCTGACTCAAATCAAAGAGCAGTTGGGCGCCGAGATTGCTTTCCAGGAGAGGGTGCCGTTGGATAACGCCGAAGAGGCGATGCGCACCTTCGCTTCCCAGGGGTATGACCTGGTGATCGGCCACGGAGATGAGTTCTCTGAGGCGGGCAAGGTGGTAGCGCCCGAATTTCCCAACATCAAATTTGCCGTCGTGAACGGAGCCAACACCGGCGCCAACCTGGCCTCCATCTCGATGTTCGATGAACAGCTCACCTACCTGACCGGCATCGTGGCAGCCATGACGACCAAGTCCAACAAAATTGGCTTCATCGGCGGCCTGGAGATCCCACCGGTGGTCCGCAACGGCAACGGCTTTGAGTTGGGCGCTAAAGCCACCAAGCCTGATGTCACCGTTGTCAAGACCATCATTGGCGACTTCAATGACGCTAACAAGGGCAAGGAAGCCGCCCTGGCCATGGCCGAGCAGGGCGTGGATGTCATCTACTACTACGTGGATCAGGCCATGCTGGGTATCCAGGAGGCGGCCAAGGCCAAGAACGTGAAATTGATCGGCTGCATCTTCGACCAACATGCTCTGGCGCCCGATCTGATGTTGACCAGCGCCATCCAGGACACGCCCGGGGCCATCGTGCTGACTGCCAGGGCCGTCAAGGAAGGCACATTCAAAGGCGAGTTGTTGCTTTACGGCATGGACAGCGGTGCGCTGATCATGGCCCCCTACTACGGCAATGTAACGCCGGAGGTAGAGGCGGCTGTGAAGAAGGCACAGGAAGAGATCATCTCCGGCAAGATCGTGGTGCCGCGCACCTGATAGGGCTCGGATGACCGGCAATGACGGCGGAGGGGAAGCGTTCGCGCCTCCCCTCCTTGAACTGCACGGAATAACCAAGAGCTTTGGCGCCCTCCGGGCCAACGACGGCATTGACCTGGACGTCCGTCAGGGCGAGGTTCATGCGCTGTTGGGCGAGAACGGCGCCGGCAAGACCACGCTGATGAACATCCTGTATGGATTGGTTCATCCGGATGCAGGCGAAATCCTCCTGAACGGCGTGCCAATACGCATCACATCCCCGCGCGCTGCCATCCGCCATCACATCGGCATGGTTCATCAGCACTTCATGCTCATCCCAAATCTGACGGTTGTCGAGAACGTGATCTTGGGGCTCCCTGTCGAACGCGAGCCGTTCTTGGATCTGCGAGCGGCAACCGCGCGGCTCCGCAACCTGTCCGACGAGTACGGCCTGGCGGTTGATCCCACCGCCCTGGTCGCAAATCTGCCCGTTGGTGTCCAGCAGCGCATCGAGATTCTGAAAGCTCTGTACCGCGGGGCCGAGCTACTGGTTCTTGACGAGCCGACCGCGGTCCTTTCGCCGGGCGAGATCCACGATTTCTTTCGCGTGCTCAAGGGCCTGGTGGCGAAAGGGCTCTCGGCGATCTTCATCTCCCACAAGCTGGAGGAGGTGCTGGAGGTTAGCCAGCGCATCACCGTGTTGCGCCGCGGTCGCAAGGTTGGTACGATCGCCGTCGATCAAGCCAGCCTGCAAGTGCTTGCGGAGATGATGGTGGGCCGTCAGGTGGTATCTCGGGCGCGACCTCAGCCGCATCCCTTCGGCCCACCGATCCTGCGCGTCGACGGGATCGAGGCGGTTGACGATGGCGGACAACCGGCGTTAAAGGAAGTTAGCTTTCAGGTGCGCGGCGGTGAGGTTCTGGGCATTGCCGGGGTGGACGGCAATGGTCAACAACAGTTGGCCGAAGTGTTGGCCGGGCTGCGCCCGGCGCGCGCGGGGCGGATCACGGTGAGCGGGACCGATCTGACCGGATGCCCGCCCGAAGTATTTATCCGGCACGGTGTGGGTTACGTACCGGCCGATCGCCAGAACGTCGGATTGATTCTGGATTTCTCGGTTGACGAGAACCTGGTCATCAAGCGCAGCGACCAGCCGGCCTTTTCGCGCCATGGCGTGCTGCGCCCGACCGCCATTCACGGATACGCCCGCCGCGTGGTTGATGCCTACGATATCCGCGACGCGGGCCAGGAGACGCGCGTGCGCCAGCTATCCGGTGGCAACCAGCAAAAAGTTGTGCTGGCGCGCGAAATCGAGGATGGACCGGTGCTGATGGTGGCGGTGCATCCCACCCGCGGCATGGATATCGGAGCCACCGAGTACGTACAACAGCGCATCCTTGAGCAGCGCGATCAGGGTGTGGCCGTGGTGCTGATCTCCAGCGAGCTTGAAGAGCTTCTGCTGCTTGCGGATCGCATCGCCGTCATGTTCCGCGGGGAAATCATGGGCATTCTTCCTGGCGATGGTGCGTCCGTCGAGGTCATCGGGCGCATGATGTTGGGCCAACGCGAGGATCTGGCGTCGCAGGAAGGTGGCGGCTTATGAGCCTGGCTGCGCCCGACCGCTGGGTCCAGCTTGCTGGCCGATCCCTGTTGCGCCAGGCGAAGCAGTTGGTTCTGCCGCTTCTGTCCATCGTAGTTGCCCTGCTGATTGGTGCGCTCATGATGTCGGCTATCGGCATCGACCCCCTGCGCGCCTACGCCGCGTTGTGGTCGGGGATTGCCGCCAGCCGCTACCAGATCGGCATCACCCTGGTCAAGGCCACACCGTTGCTGTTCACCGGCCTGGGCCTGGGGTTCGCTTTTCGTTGTGGCGTGTTCAACATCGGCGGCGAGGGACAGATCTACATCGGCGCGTTGTTCGCCACGGTGATTGGGCTGCAGTATTGGGGGCTGCCGGCCTACGTTCACTTGCCGCTGGCATTGGCTGCCGGCTTCATCGGTGGCGGGCTATGGGGCGCCATCCCCGGTTACCTGAAGGCACGGTTGCAGGTCAACGAGGTTATCACGACGATCCTGCTGAACTACATCGCAATCTTCCTGGTAAGCTATTTCACTCACGGCCCTCTGAAGGAGAATCCAAATTCGGCGGCTTCGCTGCCGCACACAGCCGAAGTGTTGCTTACGAGCCGGTTGCCCCTCATCTGGCCCGGCACCCGCCTCCATCTGGGGTTCATCATCGGGCTGGTGGCCGCGGCCGTGCTCTGGTTCATCATGTTTCGCACTTCGTTTGGCTTCAAAGCACGCGCTGTGGGTCTCAGCCTGCCGGCCGCGCGCTACGCCGGCATGCGGGTCGTTCCTGTTATTACGCTGGCGATGTTCATCAGCGGCGGGTTAGCAGGGGTGGCGGGATCGGTTGAGATTCTCGCCGTGCAACGCCGCTTACGCGATGCGTTCTCGGCCGGCACGGGCTATACGGCCATCGCGATTGCCCTGCTGGGTCAGAATAATCCCATCGGCATCGTCGTGGCTGCGGTTGTATTCGGCGCGCTGGAGGCAGGCGCGAGCCAGATGGAAGCGCTCGCCGGAGTGCCTTCGACCATTGTGGAAATCATCCAGGCCATCATCATCTTCCTGGTGGCGCTCAGCGTAGCATGGCGCAACAAGACGCTGACGGGTTGGCTGAGGCGCGCGTTTGCGCGGTCCGGGACGCCCGATGGACGGGTGCGGAGGCTGCCGTGGAAGTCGCGCTGATTATTTCGTTGGCCGCAGCCGGCATCCGCCTGGCCACATCGCTGCTCTTTGCTGCGCTCGGTGGCATCATCAGCGAGCGCTCGGGCGTTCTCAATATTGGGTTGGAGGGCATGCTGGTGGCCGGCACATTTGGCGGCTATGTCGGCGCGCTCGTCGGGCAGAATCCGTGGGCCGGCGTGGTGGGCGGCATACTGGCCGGAGCCCTGGTTGGGTTCCTGTTTGCGGTGCTTGCCGTCCTGTTGCAGGGCGATCAGGTCGTGCTGGGCACAGGCGTCAACATCATCGCTCTGGGGCTGACATCCTTCTTTTACCGGGCGATGTATCGCAACGGCATCTCGCAGTTCTTCCCCGGCTTCCAAATCTACCCCATCCCTGGCCTCGCTGAGATTCCAGTCCTCGGCCCGGTACTGTTTACCCAGATTCCGCTGGTCTACATCGCCTACCTGCTTGTGCCGGCTGTGGCCTTTTTCCTTTACAGGACGACATGGGGGCTGAAGCTAAGAGCCGCGGGTGAGCATCCCCGGGCCGTCGACACGGCAGGCATCTCCGTGCGCCTGGTCCGCATGGTCGCCGTTACCTTCAGCGGCGCGCTGGCAGGGCTGGGCGGTGCATTTCTTTGCGTGGGGCAGCTTTCGGCGTTTACTGAGGGCCTGGTGGCCGGCCGGGGCTTCATCGCGCTGGCCGCGGTGATCTTCGGCCGCTGGGACCCGCTGCGCGCCGCTCTGGCCTGCCTCATGTTCGGGTTGGCTGACGCGCTGCAATTGCGGCTGCAGGGCCTGGGGGTTCCGATTCCGTATGAGTTTCTGCTCATGTTTCCATACGTGCTCACGCTGGTTACCTTCGTGATATTCGTGCATCGGGCCCGACCGCCTGCCGCTTTGGGTCAGCCATACGGCGGCCACGATTGATGCCGAGCAAAAAGTCCTGGGCCGCGCGCTTTGGAGGAGAGGCATGATCTTCGATAACGCCACCATCATTACCCTAAATCCGCGCCGCGAGATAGTCAGCCAGGGTGCGGTTGCTGTTTCCGGCCGCGAGATCGTCGCGGTCGGCAAGCGCGCTCACATCGTCGAGCGGTACCCAGAAAAAAAGCGCATTGACTGTCACGGAAACGTGCTGCTGCCCGGCCTGATTGATACCCACGTGCATACGGCGCAGGCCATGCTGCGCGGCTGCGCCGATGACCTGCGACTGCTCGATTGGCTGTTCAAGCGAGTGTGGGTGCTGCAGGGCAGTTACACCGAGGAGGATGGCCAGGCAAGTGCCGCGCTCTGTGCGCTGGAGATGATCAAGTCAGGCACCACAGCCTTCATCGAATCCATGCTCGCGGAACGCTATGGGTTTGACGGCGTGGCCGAGGTGCTTCTTCGTTCCGGCATGCGGGCCGCCATCGGCAAGATCGTGATGGACCTGCCGACCTATGCGCGTTCCGAGAACCAGATGCATCCGGGCATGGTGGAAGATGGCGAGACGAGCATCCGCAACACCCTGGCTGCGTACGACCGGTGGCACGGCAAAGGAGATGGCCGGCTTCAGGTCTGGTTTGGACCGCGCACGCCGGGCGGTGTGACGCCTGCGCTGTACGACGAAATCAGCCAACTGGCGCGTGAGCGGGACATGGGCATCACGATCCATCTATCGGAGGTGCGCGAGGATCTGGACTACGCGGCTGCCCAGGGTTTCCGTTCGCCAGCTGAGTTTGCTCAGGCGCACGGGCTTCTGGGGCCTCGCACGGTGTTGGCTCACTTCGTGTGGAGTGATGCTGAGGATTGGCGCTTGCTTGCCCAAATGGGAACCCACGTGTCGCACAACCCGGCCTCCAACGCCAAGACAGCCACCGGCATCGCCCCCGTGGCCGGCATGTTGGCCAGCGGGGTGAACGTCAGCCTGGGTTGTGATGGTGGACCCAGCAACAACACCTATGACATGATACGGGATATGCGCCTGGCCGCCTACCTTGCCAAGCTGCACGAGGGTGACGCGGCCGCAGTGCCTGCTGAGGTAATACTGGAAATGGCAACGATCAATGGAGCCCGGGCAATGGGAATCGACGACCTGGTGGGTTCCATCGAGATCGGCAAGCGCGCCGACCTGATCCTCATTAACATGGACGCGCCCCACCTGACGCCGGCTTGGGACCCTGTTTCGACAATCGTGTATGCCGCCACCGGCAACGACGTTGACACGGTGGTGATTGACGGCCGCATCGTCATGCAGGGGCGCAAGCTGCTGACGCTAGACGAGGAGTCTATACTGGAGGATGCCCGCCGGCGCTACCGCCAGGTTGCTCAGCGCGGCGGCCTCGATATCCGGCCGCGCTGGCCGGTGGTGTAGGATTGGGCGATTCCGTGTTGGGTGTGTCTCGCGTGCATAACCGGAAATCCATATCGACGCTGCGCACCGCAAGAGCAGGAACCGCCCAACTACAGCGATTTCAGCGGGTCTTATGTTTACTTTAGTGCCGGCGAGTCTGCGCGATTCCTATCCAGCGAATTCAGAGGGCATCCCAATGTGATGAAGTGTGCCGCTCCGGCCTATTGCTGACGCGCAGTTCCACTTTCTGCGGGCATCCGTTGCTGCAGCTCGTCGGCAAAGCGGTCGGCGAATAGCTCCGCATCCCCGCACCAGCGTGAGGTGATCAAGTTGCCGTCGGAGACCACATAAGGACGCAGAATGCTCGGCCCACTGGAGAAATCGTCAGGATGCTCCAGGCAAGCGCGCACCTCCTCGGTCACGCAGCAGGAATACATGAGATAGCCACGCCTGAGCAGCCAGGAGTCGAGCAAGTAGGCGGCGCGATCTAGCGACCTGGGTAACGCGGTGACCTTATAACCATGGAGGATGCTGCGTCCGGTTTGAGGATCGATTGTGCGGGCGAGCACCAGCACGCCGTGACAGAGTGCGCCGATCAGCCTGCCCTGCTGCCAGAATTGCAGCACCTTACTCCGCAGTACTGGGCTTTCCAGGTACTGGCGCACGCAGGGGGCATCTCCGCCGGGCAGCAGTATCGCCTGGTATCGGTCGGGATCAATCTCGGCGTAGGGGATCGGGTGCTGGTAGGCCGGATCTTCCGTCATTTGCCGGTAAGCCACCTGAGCTTCTGCACTTGCACTAAGCAGTCCCGGGAGCGGCCCTTTCAGCTTGTGCAGATCGGCCTGCGCGATGCTTCCCTGTTCGGTGCTGAAAGCAACTCCCCACCGGCGAGAAGCGCACACCTTCCAGGGAATCGCGGCTTCGGTGGGATCGAAACCGTGATCTGGGAGCGGCATGAGGATACTGGGGATGGTCCTGCCTGGATTGGTCCCTGTGGTACTCGTTTCGGCCATGGCCTGTGCCTCCTGCGACCCGGTACGCTAAGGAAATTGGGTTGCCCGGGTCAGCCCGTCTTCACATCTGCGGCTATTCCCAGCCATGATTCGTTATTGGTGCGTATCTCTCAGCCAGACGTTCCTCGCCTCGGCACTCTCCTGTCTTGGGATAAGCTTTATGGCATCGTTTGGACATGCTGCCCGGCAAACACCGCACCCGAAACACCTGGTAGGATCGATGTAGACCTTGGCAAGGGCAGACGAGTAGAATTGGGCACCGAACTGACATTGACTCATGCACGCCTTGCACCCTGTGCAGAGATCCCAGTCTGTCCGGCAGATATACTCCGCTCGGAAGAAGCTGGGCGCCCCTCGCATCTCGACGTAACCCCTGTATGCCCCGCAATCTCGATCGCAGTTGCATACGCCTATCACGTATGGGGCAACGCCTGTCCACACGCTGTGCATCAGCCCTTCTTCATCGAAACGCCGGAATATCCTTTTCGCCTCCTCCTTGTCCAAAACTTCCAGTGATGCAGCAGCGTCCGGATAACGCCCCAGGATGCCCCATTTGTCCATGCCCAAGCCAAAGCAGTAGCGCTGGTCCGTTTTCCCCGTGTTGATGAATCGGCATCCGCAAGGCATTCGCGTGATCGAGTCCGCGAGGTTGATCACCTTCTCAACGTCCTCGATGGGCAAGACCTGGCCAAAGTGCTCGACCTTGCGCTGTGCCACGATCGCATCCTCGCTCGGTGGCACTTTAGGAGACGTGACCTCTGACCGAGCACCCTGTGGCGCCATGGGCGTCCTGGTTATTCCGCCCATGGCCGGCAGCACAAAGTCCTCCCAGAAGCGATTGTTCCACTCGAGACGGGTCGTGGCGGCAACGGCACCTTTCTGGGCAGCCGTGAGCTCCTCATAGAGCAACACGTCGGCGTAGTTCTTCATCTGCAGGTACCACTTTTTACCCTCACCATGTTGGGTACAGAACTCGCACATTCTGCTCTCCTTTCAACGATGCATCGGTCGCGCTGTCTGGCGCAACATACACCGACTTGCGCGATATTCATCCAGCGGATTGGGTCATTTCTGAACAATTTGCCCAGAGTCCGCTCCTCCGACGAATGATTGGGTGGCGGAGTACGCTCTTCACCGTACTCCCTTTCCGATCTAGCCGTCCTCTACTCATTCTTCTGCGGTTCGAGGCATATGCCAGTCAGGTCACGAAGCTCGTCGCCCGTCGACAGTTGCCCCGCGAAACGGCTCGTGAAACGCACAGCCGGCGCTCCGTCGACGATGTCGTGATCGAACGAGACCGTCAGGCAGAGATGCTCCCGCTCCTGCAGAGCGCCATCGACGAGCGTCGGGCGCCTCGCAATCGTGCCAACGGTCACGGTGACAGTTGCGCTGGTGAGTGGTACGGCCCACAGCGACCCTGAGCCATACATGCCAATGCTAGTCACCCCAACGACGCCGAACCGCTTCTGCATGCCGATATTGTGGGACGCGAGGCGGATGAAGGTGCGAAGCAGGAAACCCGGGATGAAGCGGATCCATGCGAACCCCGTCGCCGCGCCGAGACGCTCCCCCGCGTGCTGCTGGGCCGCCCGCAGCTCGTCATTGATCTGACGGAGCGTCTTTCGATTGGCCGCCTGGATTCCTACCGGCTCAGGGACGCTCTCGCCATCGATCTCGCGCTCGAAAAGGACGCTGATCGTGAGATCGTCGAGCACGATCAGCCGGCTTCCTTTGCGAAAGGAGTTGAACTTCGGGAAGGCGTCAAACGTGCGGGCCAGGCAGGCCACGATGTAACCTGTGAGTGACAACCTCTCCCCTGTGCGCTCGCGATGTTCAGCGATGAGACGGCGCGGTTCGGTGATATCCACCTCCGTGATGAGGTGAATCGTGTTCTTCTCCCCATTCACAGTCGCGGCTGCAGCAACCATTTGTCGATTGCCGCCAAACGTCTCGACCCGGTATCCTTTGCCCTCGCCCATCGGCCCTCCCCACCTCTACGCCAATCGACTGCTACAGGATACACCCCATTGAGCAGTTTTCGTCTACCGAATTTGGTTCATGTGGTGGGTCACCAGCAACATCCGCCATTATCGCCCACGCGGCCGCCTGCGCATGTCGATGATCACAATGATCAGGGCCACGATGAGCAGGAGGAGGTCGCCGGCGAGCAGTACTGCCGGCGTGATGCCCTGTTCCCTCAGTCCGGCCAAGGAACCCGGGGGCTGGCCGACCGATGCAGGCGTTGCCTGGATATTCACAGGACTTGCAGTCGCAGGCAGTGGGGTCCCAGTTGCGGTTGGTTCAAGGAAAAACACGGTTGCTTGGGTGGGGAGCGCGGATGGGAAGGTCAACGCGAGCACAAGCAGTGCCAGGGCGAACAGGCTATGCGGGACCTTCATGGCGGCGGTCGTCAGGCAGCCCCGGCTGCGGGATTCATCACCCTGCCAAGAAAGAGAACGCTGCCCGTGCTATTCTCACGAATCAGAAAGACAAACGGATGATCGGCACGGAAGAGGGGCGGGCGCGATGGAAGCCCCTTCTCCATGATAACCGCTGTCGCAGCCGCCGCCTCCGCGCCTTTCTCGTTCACGGCAACAAAACCCTTGTGCAAGACTGCCGATATGAACAGGGTCGCCTCGTCCATTCCCGAAAAGTCCGCCTTAGCAGAAAACGCATCGATCATCCCCATCGATATCAGCGCATCGTCCAGCCTGAACGGGAAGGCTATGTCGAACCTGGGCAGGAATACCTCGACCTTCGTCTCCCATAGATGCCCTGTCCACCTGCCCAAATTCTCAACCGTCAAAGAGTCTTCGAGTTTCGCCAGTCCACCGTTCTCCGTGGGCAAGAGCACGATCATCGACACATCATGCCCCGCGTACGGCAGCTCAAGAATCTGCAGACCATCGCTTTCGCCATACACGAAGTCGTGCGTCTGAGTCATCATCGGTGTCTGGACGCGTTCGCCGGCCGCGACCCAAAACGGCGCCTTTGCGGTGAGCTGCGGATCAAACTGGCTGGCCCAGTTCCCTTTGAAATAGATGGCGTTGACCAGGACCAGGCGTGTAAGTGGACCGAGAAGCTCCGGTGGGATCAAATCCTTGATCTTACTTTCAGTCTCTTCTTCGACCCACGCGTTGATCGTGTGGCGCGCCGCTTCGGGGTTTCCGTAGTCAACAGTGGCGATCGACACGCCGTGGTATTGTTTCATCAGGGCCAGGAACTCCGCCAGGAGAGCATGCCCTTCCTGCCGCCAGAGCGAGTTGGCGATCCTCAGTTGCATCTGGCGCTTCTGGCTGACGTCGCCCAACTTCGCTTCCAGAAGGGCAAAGGCCGGATGAAGCTGCTTCTGATCCAGAAGGAAGTGAAGAGCCTGGGCCATCTGGCGTTCGGTGTTCCCCCGCGCGCCGGCATAAGTCATGGCCAGTGCAGTCGAGATGCTGTAGGGCGAGAAAAAGAGGTTCCCCCCGATAGACCTCAGCCTGCGGTAGAGATCCAGCCCGAATTCGGTGTTCCCCTGCACTGCAGTTGCCAGGATGGAACGGGTCTCTGCCTGAATGCCCTGCTCAGGTGATTTCATGTGCCTCTCCGCGACTTTGATGGCCGCAATCGATGGGGGCATTATCGCGCAGAGATGGGTGACTGAAAAGGGCAATCCTCCGGGAGGCAGGGCTGGTCGGAAGTGTTGACGATGCCGCACACGCCTGGGCAAACGCGAATCGATATGACACGCTGCCGTGCCATTGTTTGGCTTTGCACAATCTATCGGCACAAAGGTACAATGTCGGTGACTCTATAGCGTCCTGTAATCCGCCGAGACCATGTTCACCGGCCCGGCCGCGGTAACCAGTCGGTTCACGCAACTATCTGCCGCTGGTCCAACGGTGAGAGGTGAGGGATGCCTGGAATGAATACCATTCTGCCGCCCGCGCGCCGCTCCTGGTTGATTGCCACAGCGCTGGCCCCGATCATTGCGCTGGCCCCATCAGCCGTTCCCGGCCATGCGCAAGGCGGCTGCACCGTCCAAAGCACACCCTACTTCACCGAGTACTACGGTGACGTCACGGTGGATGGCGCGCCGGCCGCCAGCGGCGCGGTCGTTGAGGCGGTCAACGGCCAGGGCGTGCAGGCCGGCTGCTTCGTCGTCACGAACCCCGGTATCTACGGCTACATCCGCGTCTTCGGCGCAAATGCGGCAACGGGCACGCCGGGGATGGCTAGCAGCGAAGCAGTGACGTTCAAGGTCGACGGCGCGGTGGCAACCTCCGTGCCGGCCAGCGTGCTGTGGTCTGGTGAAAATAATGGGCCGCATGAGGTCGATCTCAGCGCGGAGGCCCTGCCGCCCAGGGTCGAGGATGTGCGGGCCGAGGTTGACGGGAACGCGGCCATCACGCTGGTCTGGACCGACGTGTCGGGAGGCACCGATCACTACGAGATCTGGCACAGTGCTTCGCCCTATTTCGCACCCCAGGCGCCCGAGGGCGAGTGCATCGCCTCGAACGTGCCGCGGCCTGCGCAGCCGGGCGATCCCGTGCCGTTCCCTGTTATCGGTGATCCGGCCACCAACGACTACTACGTGGTCCTGGCAGTTACCAGCAGTAACGTGAAGTCGCTCGCCTCGAATCGCGTCGGAGCCTTTGACTTCGCTCTGACGCCAGGCGGTTCCTAAGCGGGGCTTCCCATGACGCGAAAAGGGCGGCCACACCGGGCCGCCCCTACACTACGACAACGGGCGGCCATACCGGGCCGCCCCCACCCTGTTACGCGGGTTGCCGCAGCAACGGGCGGAACTTGTAGCCGTACAGGATCTGGCCTTCGTCCCCATCCTGGGTCAGCTTGCGCGTCACCATCTCGACCGGCATGCCGATCTTGACATCCTCGGCGTCCACATCGGTGAGTTGCGCGGTGACCATCGGCCCCTCGGCCAGCTTGACCAGGGCCATCGTGTACGGCGCATACTCGTCAAACCCGGCGGGCGCATTGTACATCGTCGTGAAGGAGTATACTTCACCCTGGCCGCTCAGGTTGGTCCAGCTCTGCTTTTCGGCAGCACAGTGCGGACAGACGTCCCGCGGCGGGAAGATGTGCTTTGCCACAGTCATTGCAGATTTCGGCCTTCAAGCTGTAACGCTGCTGGCGAGTGCGCCAATTGCGCGGAATCGACATGAGTATGTTTCCTCCTAAGGATCTCAATACAACTCGCAAGCTATGCTTGCGCTCAAGCTCCGCTTGAGATACGATGCGCATTCTAACCCGATTGTGCCGCCAAAAACTATCACTTTAGCTCCAAGACCAGCCCGGAACGGGTCAATGATAGGTTTTGACAGGCTCAGACGCCCCCCAGGATGTGCGTGATCACCGTCGCGCCGCTGCCGCCGATGTTCTGCGCCATGCCGATGTCGCGCCCTGCACCTGGTTCGCGCCCGCCTGCGCCCGTCAGCTGCTGGACCACTTCGACGATCTGGTAGACGCCCGTCGCGCCGACCGGATGCCCGCGCGCCTTGAGCCCGCCCATCGTGCTGATCGGCACGCGGCCGTCGATGCCGATCTCGCCGTCCGCGGCCAGGCAGACGCCCCGGCCGCGCGGGGCAAAGCCGGCGGCCTCCAGCGACAGCGCGGCCATGATGCTGAAGGCGTCGTGGACCTCGAACAGGTCGATGTCCGCTGGGGTGACCCGCGCCTGCGGCGTAGGCCTTCTGGCTCGAAAGCGTCGACCGCGTCCAGCGTCAGCGGGTCGCGCCGGTCGTGGACCGCCAGGCTATCGGTCGCCACGGCCGACGCCAGGATCTGCGCCTTGGCCTTCGAGCGGTACGTGGTCCGCCGGCGCCAGGACGACGCACGCCGCGCCGTCGCACACCGGGCTGGAATCCATCAGGTTGATCGGGTCGGCGATCATGCCGGCCCGCAGGTAGGTGCTCGGCCTGATGGGGCTGCGGAACATGGCGTTCGGGTTGTTGGCGCCGTTGCGGTGCGCGTTGACGGCGAACCCGGCAAACTGCTCGTGCTTGACGTCGTACTCGTGCATGTAGCGGCGCATCAGCAGGGCGTTGAGGCCCACGAAGCTGATGCCCTGGCTGACCTCGTATTCCTGGTCGGCCGCGGTCGCCAGGCCGGAGGTGACGTCATCGCCGAGCGCGTCGGTCATCTTCTCCACGCCGCAGACCAGCACCACGTCGTGCATGCCGCTGGCGACGGCCATGATGCCCACGCGCAACGCCGCCGCGCCGGAGCCGCAGGCCGCCTCGACCTTCATGGCCTCGATGCCGCGCAGGCCGACGAAATCCGCGATCGAGCGCGCCCAGGTGCTCCTGGCCGCTCAGCTCGCCCGACAGCATGTTGCCCACGTACAGCGCATCCGCCGTCTCGATGTCCGCATCCCGCATGGCCGCCATGATCGCATCATGCGCCAGGTGGCGCAGCGACCTGCCCCAGTGTTCCCCACCGGCGTTTGTCCGATCCCGATAATAACTACGTCTCTCATCTATCTCCTCAGTTCATCTGCAGCTTATGGCGGATAGCGCGCGTAGGTCGCGTAGTCGATCACCTTGCGCCGCGCGATGTAGTCCTGGGTGCTGGGCGCCCGGTCGCGCGCCTCCACGATGCGGTCGGTCACGCGGATCGAGAACGCATCCGACCCGGCGCCCGAGCCGAACGAGACCATGAAGATGCGGTCGCCCGGCGCGGCCTCATCCAGGATCGCGGTCAGGCCGATCAGGGATGAGCCGGCGTAGGTGTTGCCGATGACCGGCACCAGCAGCCCCGTCTTGATCTGCTCCGGCTGTGAAGCCCAGCATCTCGCGCCACGCGCTGCGGGAACTTGGTGTTCGGCTGATGGAAGACGGCGTAGCGTGTAGTCCGACGGCTGCGTGCCCATCTCCTCCATCAGCTCGCCGGCCCGCGCTCACGACGTGCTCGAAATAGGCCGGCTCGCCCGTGAAGCGGTGGCCGTGGCTGGGATAGTGCGCATAGGCCCGCCGCCAGAAGTCCGGCGTGTCGGTGACGTGCGACAGCATCGCCTCGTAGACCGCCACGCTCTCCTCGGCCGGCCCGACGATGAAGGCCGCGCCGCCGGACGCCGCGGTGTACTCCAGCGCATCGCCGGGCCGGCCCTGGGCCGTGTCCATGCCGATGGCCAGCACATAGCGTCCCATCCCCGAGCCGACGATGCCGATGCCCATCGACGATCGCCTCGCTGCCCGCCTTGCAGGCGAACTCCAGGTCGGCGGCCTGGATGTACGGCGTCGCGCCGATGGCCTCGGCCACGATGGTGGAGGTGGGCTTGACGGCGTACGGGTGCGACTCGCTGCCCACCCAGACCGCCCGCAGGTCCTGGCGGATCGATCCGGGCCCGCGCCAGCGCATTGCGCGCCGCCTCGATGGACATGGTCAGCGTGTCTTCGTCCAGCCCGGCGACCGCCTTCTCCTTGATCGGCAGCCCGCCGGTGCCATCGGTCCAGACCCGGGCCACTTCCGCTGGCCGGCAGCCGATAGCGCGGCACATAGGCGCCGTACCCGACGATGCCCACATCACGATCCGGTTTCAACATGGAGTTCGTCCTCCCAATAAAGCACTTTCAGCACGTGATTATAGCCATCTCAATCGTCTCTCTCCGTAGCTGCATAGCAATCTTACATGCTTTGTCGAGATTGTCAAGGCTCGGTTCGACCGCAGCCTGGCGAGCACTCCTGGGCCCGGTCGGCCCGGATCTGCCGCTCCGCGACCAGCACGGCGCCGACCGCGGTCCACCTCGTCGCGCCGCGCGCCGGCGGCGATGGCGATCTGCCGCGCGTGCAGCGCCATGTGGCCCCGCTGGATGCCCTCGGTCGCCAGCGCGCGGATGGCCGCCAGGTTCTGGGCCAGGCCCGACCGCGGCGATGATCTCGGCCAGCTCGCGCGCGGTCGCCGACGCCCATGATCTGCAGCGCGAAGCTGCGCCAGCGGGTGCACCCGCGTGGCGCCGCCGACGATGCCGACCGCCAGCGGCAGCTCCAGGCTGCCGACCAGCGCGGGTCCTGCGCCGGTTGCCGGGTCGCCGGCGACGTAGGACCAGGTCGACAGCGAGCGGTACGAGGCCGTCGCGGGCGGCGTAGGCGTGCGCGCCGGCCTCGATCGCGCGCCAGTCGTTGCCGGTGGCCAGGACCACGGCATCCACGCCGTTCATGATGCCCTTGTTGTGCGTCGCCGCGCGGTAGGGATCGACCGCGGCCAGCGCGTAGGCCTCGACGATGCGCTGCGCCACCAGCTCGCCGGGGTATGTCGCCGGTCGCCAGCTCCCTGGCCGGGACCACGCAGCGCGCCCGCGCCAGCCGCCGGTCGGCCAGGTTCGACAGGATGCGCAGGTTGACCCGCCCGCCGGTGATCTCCTCGACCAGCGGCGCCAGCGCCTCGCACGCGGTGTTGACCATGTTGGCGCCCATCGCGTCGCGGCAGTCGTAGATCAGGTGCACGACCAGCATCGGCCCGACCGGGCTCTCGGCGCACGGTGCGCACTTCGACGTCGCGCGCGCCGCCGTGCAGGCTGACACGATCACCGGGTCGGTGCTGTTGGCCAGATCGAGCAGCCGCTGCTTGCCCGCCTGCCACGTTCGGCTGCGGCCTGGGCCAGATCGGCCACGTCCAGCACCTGCATCTGGCCGATCATCAGCGGCTCGGTGGTCTCGGCGTGGAAGCCGCCGCCCGCGCGCGCCAGCCGCGCCGCGAAACTGGCGCCCGCCACCACCGACGGCTCTTCGATGACCATCGGCACCAGCACGTCGCGGCCGTTGACCACGAAGTTGGTGGCGATGCCCAGCGGCAGCGCATAGGTGCCGACCACATTTTCCACCATCTTGTCGGCCTGTTCCAGGGTCAGCCCGCCCGGCGCCGCAGGAGCTCTTCAGCCGCGGCCGCCTGGTCCGGCGTCATGGCCGCCCAGTCCGCCACGATGCGCCGGCGTTCGGCGGGTGTGAGGTTGTAGAAACCACTGATGCGAGAAGATCGTGCCATGCTTCACCTTGCTCCACAAAAAACGGGCCACAGCCCGTATCGGTTGCCAGACTATAGCCTGCGGAAACTCTCAAAACCTATCGGAATCAGGGTTCGAGGATGGAAAGCGGCAGGATGACGGCCGCGACCGGGTCGGTCAGCAGTTGCGGGAAGAGGCCGAGGAGCAATCCGGCCGCGACCAGGAGGACCGCTATGAACGCCAGGCTCAGCGGCTCACGCTCGACGGGGGAGGATTCTAAGTCTCCGAAGCAAGCCTGGCCCGCCCGGATGGCGCCGACCAGGACGCCAAACGCGCCGAGCAGCAAGAGCAGGGCCCAGCGCCTGATCATTTTCGGCCACCAGCTGCAGCAGCGCCCAGCGGGACGCAAACTGCGCGGTCAACGGCATGCCCGCCAGGCCAAACCCACCGGCGATCAGCGCGATCACCGCCCACGGCAAGCGGGAGGCCGCGCCGCGCAGATGCTCGAATCGATCGGACGCCATGTGGTGGCGGATAGCCGCCGCACCCGTCGCCAGGGTGAGCAGCGCAAAGGTGCGCGTCAGCAGCAGCCAGATGGCAGTGGGCAGCCCGGCCGTGCCGCGCAGGCCCATCGCCACGATCAGGATGCCGTAGTCGTAGAGCGCGGCATAACCGAGCATGCGTCCCAGCCGTCGTTGCGTGGCCGTCAGTGGCGCCGCCGAGCACCGCGGTCAGCACCCCCAGCCAAGCAGCCAGCGCGCGCTGTCCACGGCCGTCGCTCAGCCAGGGATAGGTCACCAGGAAACGCTGGAGCAGGAACAGCGTGACGGACTGCCCGCCGATCCACAGGAAGGCCGCCACCACCGGCGGCGCCTGGCCGGCCACGGCAGGGATCGCCACGTGCAGACGGCGCGGGCTGCAGCAGCAGGACGAAGCCCGCGATCAGCAGCCAGCCCGCGATGCGGTAGGGCGTCTGGTCGTCGGGGTTGAGCGGCGCCTGGTCGATGTACCAGGATGCGACGAGAAAAAGCGGCACGGCCAGCGTCGGGAAGAGCAGCTGGCGCCATGCGCCCGAGGTTTCGCCGGGCTGTCCGGCCTGGATCAGGAAGACGGACAGGATCGCGGCCAGGACAATCGCCATGGGAGCGAACGTCAGGGGCTGCAGCATGACCACCACGCCCCAAATCGCCAACAGGAGCATCCCGAACGGATAGAAAGTGCGGCCCTGATAGGTGCGCCAGGCCAGGATGAAAGTCACGGCGGCGGTGACGAACAGAAACACCAGCAGCGCGCGGGAGGCGGGCGAAATGTGGAGCGAGATGTCCTCCCAGATGAACGAACGCCCGAGGTCCACCGGCCTGCCCAGCAGGATCACCGGCGTGGTGATGGGCAGGCGCCAGAGGCCGATGGCAATCAACGCTGAGAGGCCCGACGCGATGCTGGCGGCCAGGGATTCAAAGCGCCGGAGGATGTACAACACGCCTGCAGCGAGCACCAGCACACCGAGCAGGAGCAGCGGACCTGAAATCATGGCGCCTCTCCGCCGAAGCCCGACAGGTCAGGCTCCCCGGGCGCGGCCGCAGGCGCGGCCAGGCCATGGGCAAGGATCAGGTAGGCGATCGCCAGACCCAACAGAACCTGTCCTCCCTGGAGCATGCCCACCAGCATACGCCGCTGAATCAGGGTGAAGACCACGAGCTGGGCTGCGCTTAGAAACGTGAGCAGACTGAGGCCGGCGTGCAGCGGCTCCTCGTGGAGGGCCATGCCGACCAGGCCGATCAACCCCAACCATAGGACCGCGTCCCGGAACAGCGGCGAAACGTGCGGCAGAGAAACCCCTTCGCGCACCGCCGCGAATGTAATCGCGGCCAGCCCTACCGCCAACACGCGGAAGGTGGTCAGGGAGGCCATGCGCGGCCATCGCGCACTGGCCGGGCGCCCAAGATAAGCAGACGTGCGCAACTGGCGCGCAGACATGAACAGCATGACGGCCACGAGTCCACCCACGATCACTTGTTGCAGCGCCCACTCGGTCGGGATGACCTGCGAGAGGAGCAGCGATAACATCACCGTCACCACGGCGTAGCCAAAGAGGACGACGCGCCAATCCCTGGGCACGACGATCAGCACTGCCCCGATGCCGGCCAGCACGACAGCGGGTGCACCGACCAACAGGCTTAGTTGGCGAAACAAATCAGCAAGCGACATACTTATCTATCCGCGCAGCAGAACCCAAAGCACCAGGCCGGCAAGGGCCAACCACCCGAGGTAGCCTTCGCCCTCGCCCAGGGCTGCAAAATACTGGAGGCCGTTGGCCAGGAGCGCAAAGCCCGCGGTCACGCCCTTGTAGAGCCACTCCAGGCTGGCAATCGCCACGATACCCGCCTGCCAGCCGCGCATCTGGCCGAGAATCCTCTCGCGGAAGGCGCCAAGCGCCACACCAAGCACCGCCGAGAGCGCCAGTCCTCCCCACACCGAGCGCCGCGTCTCGCCCAGTGCGTTGTTGAAGAGCGACCCGAAGTTCTGTGCATCGGGCCAGCCGGCCAGGGCCGCAAGCAGGCGGGGAAGGAGGCCGAAGGCAATGAGCGGGATCACGAGCAAGACGATCGCCGCAGACACACGCAGGAACGACAGGCGGCCTGGCGCAGCACCCTCAGGCAGCGGCGACGGGTCACGCCGGACCGCTTCCCAGAGGCTGGCCACGAACAGGATTTCGGCGAGCAGGGCCACAGCAAATAGCGGTACGGCAAGCGCGAATTCGGTGGGGAACACTAACACACTGCGCGCGAAAAAGCCGACCGTGCCGGGCAGACCCCAAAGCGCCAGGGCTGCCAACCACATGGGACCGCGCCAGCCGAGCAAATCGCGGCCGGCCTGCCCGGCGGCCAGCAGCGCGCAACCGAGGCTGAAGGTTGCCAGCGACCAGACGAGGGCTTCAGGTCCTGCGGCAGACGCGGTGTAGGCCGCGATCACGGCCAGGCTGGCGCGATTCAGTGCGATCCAGCGCCACCGCCGGTTGCGGTCCTCCACGGCCCACGCCACGAGCGCGGTGCCCAGCAGGGCCAGCACGCTGAGTGCGATCCACTCCGGACGGCGCAGCCAATCTGCCCCTGCCAACGCATGCACACGACCCAGCAGCCACAAGCCCGCCGTCGGGCCGATCAGGTAGATGGGAAGCCAGTAATCTCGCCGCGAGCCGCCCCAACCGGTGAGCCAGAAGTGCAAGGGGTAGACCCCCGCCCGGATCAGGGCCGCCACCCACAGCAGCACAAGCTGCCCGTCGGTCAGCGGCTGTCCGACGGACAGCCTGCGCTCCATCAGGTTGGCACGGATGCCGTTCTCCCCCAGCAGCGCCAACAGGAAGAGCAGAAGGATGCCTGCCAGGCTCAGCGCGCCCCAGGCACGACCGGAAACTTCGGCGGTATGACTCAAATGCAGCCGCACGGCCAGGGCCGCGTCCAGGATCAGCCAACTGCTCGCCAGGGTCAGGATGTTGCCGGACGAAACAAAAACCAGCGCCGCCGCACCCAGCCAGAGCGTGCGCTCCCCGTCGACGCCGATCACGTCGAGGCGCAAGCGGGGGGACACCGGGTCAAGCAACCCGTCGCCCAGGAGGAGTGCAATGCCGGTGAGCGCGATGATGAGGGCGGACGCGGTCCAGTTCCACGCATCCACCCGCCACTCCATCACGCTGCCCGCGACCGTCAGTGGCTGCCACGTCCAGGCCAAAATCGGACGCGGCGACAGTGTCCGCAGGTGGACCAGCAGTGCAGTGGACGCGAGGACCGCCAACAACGCAAGGGGCAGGCGCACATCGTAGAGCCAGGACTTCGGCAACGCCTTCAGCAGCCGGCCGCTGATCATCTGTTCAGAGACCGCGTTCCGCCGCGCCATTCGCCGCAACACTGCCAGCGCGACGCCGCCGAGGCTCAGGATCAACGCGGGACCCAGGGGATGGAGGAACAGGGTTTTTAGGATCATGGTCGCGAGACCACGACATTGTAATGCCGGGAGGGCGAACGGCCAAATCAGATTGGCAGCTCCACCGGACGCCGCATGTGCGCTTTTTGCCGCGCACCCGCGCATGGAGTAAAATCGCGGTTATGCCGCCTGCTCTGTCCCAAAGTGCCCGCCGCCTGCTGCTCGCGCTTCGCGTCGTGGCCTCGCTGGTGATCGCACTCCATCTCGCTGCACCGCTCCTCTCGGAAGAGATCGCCTGGGGGCTTTGGCCTGCCGCCTATCTGCCCGCGCTGGTGCGTTGGTTGTTCGCCCTGGCCACGCTTGCGCTGGTATGGGGCGGCGGGTGGCTCTGGCAGGCGCTGCCATGGATACGCGCGGCTCTGGGGCGGGTCCATTTCACGTCGCCACCCGTGCGGCTGGCCATCAGCCTCATCGCCGGCGCATGCTTCTTTGCCTTCCCTATCCGCCACCTGCGCTGGGGGGACGCCAAGCTGCTGGTCAAGGCGCTCGCCGACCCCTACCGGCTCACCTACGTGTGGCAGGCGCCGCTGGACGTTTTCCTCCACGCCAAGGGCTGGCAGCTCGGCAATGCCCTGTTCGGCTGGCCCGATCCCATCCCGGTGTATCGCATCCTCAGCACGCTTGCGGGCGTGGCGTTCGTCTGGGTCCTCATCGGCCTCGCGACCCGGTTGGGCCGCAACCGGACGGAGCGCGCGGCCACCGTGGGGCTGGTCCTGACGCTCGGCACGATGCAGTTGTTCTTCGGGTATGTCGAGAACTACCCCATCATGACCCTGGGCGTGTTCATTTACGCCTACCTCGCGCTGCGCCGCCTGCGGGGTGAGATCTCCCTCGTCTGGCCCGCGACCGCGCTGGCTATCACGCATGCGTTCCACCCGTCCACCATCATTTTGGCGCCCAGCCTGCTCTACCTGGCCTTCGCGCCGCTGGCCGTTGAGCGGGGGAACGGCCTTCCACCAGGGGACGTCTCAAAAACGAAGGGCTGGCGGATCGATGCCCGCTCCGTGCTGAGCGTTGTCGTTCCCTACGGACTGGTTTTTGCCGGTGTTGTTGCCCTGATGTCGTCCGGCGAGCACGGGCTGGACGCGTTGATGGGGGTTGACTTTCCGGGCGGGGGTGACCGAAGCTGGTTCGTCCCGCTCTTCGAGATCACGACCAAATGGCAGCACTACACCATGTTCTCGGTCGGGCACCTGGTCGACATCGTGAACCAGCAACTGCTCGTGGCGCCCATGGTGTGGCCATCGTTGATCCTGATCTGGCTGCTGGCCCGCGATCGTCTGCCGCGAAGGGATGCAACCGGCAGCTTCCTGCTGCTGATGGCAGGCTGCTATCTGCTGCTCACCCTGGTGTGGAACGCGGACTATGGAGGGCAGAGAGACTGGGACCTGTTCTCGCCAGCGGCTATTCCGGCCGCGCTGCTCCTGGCATGGGCATTGCCGCGGGCACTGACCGAAACGCCCGCGCTGCGTGCGGGGGCGAGCGCGATCATCGCGAGCCAGGCGTTCCACCTGGTCGTGTGGATTTGGCGGAATGCACTGGTTCCCTAGATTGAAATCAGTTTCGTAAGATTCATTTCGTATATTTCAGGGTAACTTTTTTCGACTGGACCAAGGCTCGATTGCACTATCGCTGGCGGCATGTTGGGGAGACGGCGAGGCGCCTGGGTCAAAGGAGGCGATTGTGTCAGAACTGCGTCGTGATCCCGTGATGGGCCGCTGGGTGATCGTAGCACCTGAGCGCGGCCTACGGCCGGACCAGGTGCCCTCCATCGCGAGCCCCCGTCAGCCTGCACCGTGTGTCTTTTGCGGCGGTCAGGAGTCATTGGACCCTCATGAAATCTTCGCCATTCGAACGAACGGCACCGCGGCCAACACGCCGGGCTGGAAAGTCCGCGTACTGCCCAACAAGTTTCCCGTGCTCCGCATCGAGGGCAAGCTGGTCCGGGAAGGCGTCGGCATCTTCGACATGATGACCGGCGTCGGCGCGCATGAGGTCATCGTCGAGACGCCCGAGCACTCACAGGAGCTGGCGGAGCTGAGCGAAGGCCAGGTCAGCGATGTCTTGCGCGCGTACCGCGAGCGGATGCAGGATCTGAGCGGCGACGACCGCTTCAAGTATGTCCTGATCTTCAAGAACCAGGGCTATCAGGCCGGCGCGACCATGTCTCATGCGCACTCACAACTGATCGCGACGCCGGTCACGCCCAAACGCGTCAAGGAAGAGCTCCAGGGCGCGCAGCGTTACTACGACTTCAAGCGGCGCTGCGTCTTCTGCGACATCATCAGGCAAGAGACGCGGCTGACGCGCGAACGAGTGGTATTCGAGAACGATCTCTTTGTCGTGCTGTCGCCATTCGCCGCCCGGGCGCCCTTTGAGACGTGGGTGCTGCCGAAGCAGCACAACAGCGATTTCCTCAACATCAGCCAAGCAGAGTTCGGCGGGCTGGCGCAGGCGCTCAAGACCGTTCTACTCAAGATGCGCTATGGCCTGAACGATCCGCCATTCAACTTCCTGATCCACACCGCGCCCTTCCGGCGCCCGCGGCCGGGCTACTGGTCCACGATCCAGTACGACTATCACTGGCACCTGGAAATCATCCCGCGCCTGACGCGACCGGCGGGATTTGAGGAAGGGTCGGGGTTCTACATCAACACCGTGACCCCGGAGGATGCCGCCCAGATCCTGGCAGATGCGCCGCTTGCGCCGAAGGCGGTCGAGGTGAAAGCCGAAGTCAAGGCCGAAGAGATGGCGGTCGCAGCATAGGCTTTTGCGACAGCGCTGACCGAGGCGCCCGGCACGTGCGGTGCCCGGCACTTTGAAAGTGCCGGGCACCTTCGATCAAGGCACAATATCCGCGATCGAGTTGACGATGCGGGTGGGCTGGTAGGGGAAGCGATCGACATCCTCCGCGTGAGTCACGCCCGAGAGCACGAGGATGGTCTCCATGCCGGTCTGGACGCCGCCGATGATGTCAGTGTCCATGCGGTCGCCAACCATGACGGTGTCTTCGGAATGGGCGCCGATGGAATTGAGCGCGAGGCGCAGCATCAAGGGGTTGGGTTTGCCGACGAAGAAGGCGCTGATCCCGCTGGCCCGCTCGATGAGCGCGGCGACTGCACCGCACGCTGGGACGATGCCGCCTTCGCCCGGTCCCATCGCGTCGGGATTGGTGGCGATGAAGCGTGCGCCCGCGGCCACCAGTCGCGTGGCCTGGGTTAGCTGTTCGAGCGAGTAGTTAGCCGCCTCGCCCAGCACGACGTAGTCGGGATCGCGCTCAGTGATCACGTAGCCCTCGCTGTGCACCGCGAACGTCAGCCCGCTCTCGCCGATGACGTAGGCGGTGCCGTACGGACGCTGGGCGGAGATGAAGCGCGCGGTGGCCATCGCGGATGTGAAGATGCACTCCGGGGGGATCTCGAGCCCGCTGCCTGCAAGCCGGAAAGACAGGTCACCCGGGGTGTAGCGCGAGTTGTTGGTCAGGATGAGGAATTTCGCGCCCCGGCTGCGCAGCCGGCCGATGAATTCGTTTGCGCCTGGGATGCCGATGCCGCCGGTGACCAGCACGCCGTCCATGTCGATCAGGTAGTTCTTGGGTTCGTCCTTCTTCATATCCTTCCCCTTTGTTTTCTCCGGGCCCACTGGACCTGTCTCAGTCAAACAAGGCCGGAAGCACATGGAGCAGTTCCGGCAGTTCTTTCACGCGGGCGTCAGGAATAATCGCCGGATGGCTTTCCACACGATGATCGACCTCGATGAGCACCGCCTTCATGCCGACCGCATGGGGTCCGCCAACATCGGGGATCAGGCGATCGCCCACGTACACCGCGTTCTCGGCCGCCAGGCCCAACCGATCGAGCGCAACCTGGAAGATCTTGGGATGCGGCTTGGCAACGCCTATGTCCGAAGAATAAATCCGGACATCAAGTAATTCGGACAGGCCCCAGCGCTGCAGGTTAGCGCTCAGGAAACGGCCGGGCTGAATGGTGTTCGAAATTGCGCCGAGCAGCAGGCCGCGCGATTTCAGCGCGGCCAACGTGTCAACTGCACCCTCGCGCAACGGAGTGACCGGCCCGGCCTCGCCCCGGCAGTAAGCTTCGCCGGCCGCTTCGACTAACTCGTCATCCGCCGGAAGTCCCCGTGCCTGAAGGAACCGCCGCATCACCGTGAAGATGTCGATCCCCCATTGTTCGGCCAGTGCGGCCTGGTACTGCCCTTCGCTATCGGCTGCCAGCGCCTCGCAGAACGCGTCTCGTTGACCCAGGGTGGCGCCTCGCGCAGCCAGGGCTTCATAGACGCGGCCGGCGCGCAGCCTCACACGTTCCTCGTAACTGCCCCGGCCCTCTCCAAGATCGACGATCGTGTCGCCCATATCGAACAACACGGCCTTGAGTTCCGCCACCTTGCCCTTATCTCCCCTTCATATGTGCGAGCCGCAGCGCCGCTTGGGGATCGAGCGGCTGGTCGAGCACGGCCAGGTTCTCGCGTACGTGCTCAACGCGTGTGCTGCCGAACAAGGCCGAGGCAACCCCCGGCAGCGAACGGACAAACTGCAGGCTGCGCTGGTCCCTGCTGCCAAGCGAACCAAACACCGTCTGCAGGGCTTCCTGCACACGCGGCGATATCTGTCCCTGCCCCAAGGCGGCACTGGCCACCACTGTCAAGCCCAGGTCGGCCGCGGCCAAGAGCACGGACAGGATGCTGTTTTTCACCGGTTGATTACGTAAAGTCGCAGCTTCGGACATGGCGGGGCTGAGCGGTAATTGTATCACGCGCAGGTGATGATCCGGGCCTGCAACCTCGGTCACGAGCCGCACGAGCACCTCCAGGCTCATGTAGTTGTCTGAGAGTGGCGCCTCGCGTAGCCCTTCCCAGGTCGCCAGTCCGTAACAACCAAGACGTCCCGCGCTGACCTCTTCCTCCAGCCGTGCGCACGCGAGCTGCAAGCGGCGGCGGAAGGTTGTGCGATCGACAAACGCGAGCTGCGTTTCAGGGTTCTGCAGATAGAAGATGTCCAGGGTGCGCAGCCCCGTGTTGCGGAGGCTCCAGGTGATCTGCTGGC
Source organism: uncultured Chloroflexia bacterium (assembly GCA_963774265.1). Classification (GTDB taxonomy): domain Bacteria; phylum Chloroflexota; class Anaerolineae; order CG2-30-64-16; family CG2-30-64-16; genus JALOOB01. The sequence continues at coordinate 376,772 of CAVZDU010000006.1, forward strand.
CGATAAAGTCCGGGGCCATGCAGTGGATGCCGCCGGCAAAATCGTCAGGCTCGGCGATGCCTGGCGCGATGAAGTGATCGTACACGTAGTGGCCCGCGTCGCCGGGTGCGGTCACCTGGTACGGGATGAACCCGGCCTTGCTGGCCACGATCAGCTCGTCGCGTTGGGCTGCGCCGCTCGCAATCAGCTCGGCCAGGGCCCGCCCCAGGACGACTTCGCTGCGCTGGCCGCGGTAGCTGACCGCGACGTCGAAATGGTTGCACCCCGCTCGCACCGCGGCGTCGACTGCTGCACAATAACGCGCGTCGACTTCGTCGGTCGGGTCGCCCCCCGCTAAGCCAAAGCCGATCGAGGAAATCGCCAGGCCCTGGAAGACGCGGAAATGGCCGCTGACCGCGGCGGACGGCGCCACGGCGTGCTGTCGCGCGGCGAAGCGGCCGGTCCCTGCGGGGGTCGCGTGGCCCTGGAGCGCCATCAGGACGCCCTGGCCGCGCTCGATCTTCGCCAGCTTCTTCTGGCGCTCCTCCGCCTTGCGGGCGATGCGGTTGAAGGTGCTTGTGAGGCCCATCGCCTTCTTGACCTCGCGCATCGTCTCGCCGGCGATCTCGCGATAGCGCAGCGTGCCCTCGTAGATGATCTCGTCCACCAGGCCGCTCTGCGCGGCGTAGTGCGCCACGCGCTCGCGGATCGGGTCGAGGAAGGCGTTCAGCGACGTCCGCCAGCCGCTCCTTGACCTCGACGTCACCCACCGTGCCGGCCCGATAGCGCGTCTTCGAGCTCCTCGACCACCGCCTTGTCCGGGTCGAAGTGATCGAGGTAGGTGAAGACCGGGTTGCCTTCGACCGTGCCGGGGATGTCGGCGCGGATGCGGTTCGGGATCGGTGTACATGCTGTGCACCTTCTTGCGCACCGTCGCCGCGTCGTCGCTGAGGAAGATGGCGTTGCCGAGCGACTTGCTCATCTTGGCCTGGCCGTCGGTGCCGGGCAGGGTGTCGCCCTCCACCAGGTCGTCGGGGATGGGGAAGACCTCGCCGTATAGGTTAGTTGAAGCGGCGCGCGATCTCGCGCGTGATCTCGACGTGCGCCTGGTTGTCCTTGCCGACCGGCACCAGGTGGGCGCGCGGCAGCAGGATGTCGGCGGCCTGCAGCACCGGATAGCCCAGCAGGCCGAACGGGATCGTCTCCTCGTCCATCAGCGCGGCGCGGGCCATCTCCTTGATGCTCGGCAGCCGGGCCAGCCGCGGCACGGTCACCAGGTTGCCGAAGAGCAGCGCCAGCTCATAGGTCTCGTGGATCGCCGACTGGAGGAAGATCGTGGACTTCGTCGGGTCGATGCCGGCGCCCAGGTAGTCCAGCACCATGCCGCGGGCGTTGTCCGCGATCGCGGCGATGTCTTCCGCGGCTGTTCTTGGTGGTCAGCATGTGCAGGTCGGCGATGATGAAGATAGCACTCGTACTCGTCCTGCAGGCGCACGCGATTGCGCAGGCTGCCCACGTAGTGCCCCAGGTGCAGGCGGCCGGTCGGCCGGTCGCCGGTGAGAATGCGTTTCTTCTCATGATTCCTCCTGATGACGATGAGGCAGTAACGAGCTGCTCCTCGCTGTCACCGTACCAATAGAAAACGCCCCGTCCCTGGCATAGCCAGGGACGAGGCGCAATTCCTCGCGGTACCACCCTGATTGGCCGGCGAACGCCGGCCCCCTCTGCCGATACGGCAGCGACTCCCGACGTCGCACTGCACGCCCAGATAACGGAGGCGTCATCGGCGCGCCTCTGGTAACGGTGGCGTCTCCGGCAACAGCTTCTTCAGGCTCCGACTCCCCGGCCCATTCGCCGACACCGTGGCTGCCTCGTTCGCACCCATCGGAGGCTCTCTGAAGCCCACTTCGCCGCTTACTTGCCCGGTTCACAGTCTTTGATTGTGATCGATTGTGACGGAGAGTATGCCACAGGGCTCGGACGGCTGTCAAACGAACCGAGCTAAACTGGCGATTCAAATGTCCGCCGTTAATTGACATTACGCGTAGAACGGATATGTTAGAGACAAGTGCGTAACGCATCCTCGGCCTTGACCTGTCCCTCTGTCACCATCGCGTGCGCTTCAGTACTGTCGGCGCTGGCACACTGACAAGGTTGTCAGTTTATGGCGCGTATTGGCTAGCCTGACACATCAGGCAGCTGTCTCGCTGCGTCCTGGTATGCTGTGCAGACTGAGGACATGCTCGCAGGATGGACGTGCGACGACACGAGCCGGCGATCACCGGCGAATGGGAATGTATGGAGTGCGGCTATATCGAAGAAGGGCATGCCGGACGCAGCCGCCGCAGACCTGTCCGGATTGCAGCGCCGCCGCAAGGCCCTGGAGTTCTTCCCGTACGGGATGACCTGGACGAAGACACCGGGGAAGCCGAGCCGTTCGAAGAACTGGTCGAGGACGACGAATCGATGACGAGGGATGAAGGGTTATGCCGATCGATCAGCATAACGGGGTATTTCAGGAGGACGATGCCACTCGCGTGGCTGGACGACTGCAAATTAGCTGGGTAACCACCGGCAAGAGGCCATTCTAGGGTTTCCGCCGCCGGTAGGGCCCGATACAAACGACCGAACACCCCTGCGACCATGTGCAGATCACCTGGCGGCGCTGGCTTTCAGCGACCGACGGGCGGTCTGTATTGCCTGATCGTTGCAGGGGTTTTGTTTTGCCCGGAAAGCATCTTACCGTGAGGATAGTCATGAACAATGTTATCGAACTCGAGACTTGGTGGAAGAGTCACCTCACGCAGCTGAGGAGCCTCCCCAACGGAGCGCCCTGGCCGCGATCGACGCGCAGGGTGAGCGCAAGTCGCGCCGCGCGCCATCTGGGCCGATGTGCCCGACGCGCAGTGGAACGATTGGCGCTGGCAGCTCAGTCACCGGCTGAATTCGCTGGAGGAGCTGAGCCAGATCATCAACCTGACACCAGAGGAAGTCGAAGGCTGCCGCAGCCACCACTTCCGGGTGGACATCACCCCGTACTTCGCTTCGCTGATCGACCCCGACGACCCGAACTGCCCGATCCGCCGCCAGGTGATCCCGACCGGCAAGGAGTTGGTCGGCGTTCGACGGCATGGTGGCAGACTCGCTGAACGAAGACGCCCATAGCCCGGTGCCCGGCCTGGTGCATCGCTATCCCGACCGGGTGCTGATGCTGGTCACGACCCAGTGCGCCAGCTACTGCCGCTACTGCACGCGCAGCCGCCTGGTGGGCGACCCGAGCGCGCAGTTCAGCCGCAGCGACTACGACGCGCAGATCGACTACATCGCGCGCACGCCGCAGGTCCGCGACGTGCTGCTCTCGCGGCGGCGACCCGCTGATCCTGCCGCCGCAGGATCCTGGAGGACATGCTGCGCCGGCTGCGGGCCATCCAGCACGTCGAGATCATCCGCATCGGCAGCCGCGTGCCGGTCTTCCTGCCGCAGCGCATCACGCCCGAGCTGGTGGCGATGCTGCGCCAGTTCCATCCGCTGTGGATGAACATCCACTTCAACCACGCGAAGGAGCTGACGCCCGAGGTCGTCGCAGGCCGCTGGCCCGCCTGGCCGACGCGGGCATCCCGCTGGGCGCGCAGACCGTGCTGCTGGCCGGCGTCAACGACTCGGTCGAGGTGATGAAGGAGCTGGTGCACAAGCTGGTGCGCAACCGCGTGCGGCCCTACTACCTCTACCAGTGCGACCTGGTGGAGGGCGCCGGCCACTTCCGCACGACGGTCAGCAAGGGCATCGAGATCATCGAGGGGCTGCGCGGGCACACCAGCGGCTACGCCATCCCGACCTACGTGGTCGATGCGCCCGGCGGCGGCGGCAAGATCCCGGTCATGCCGCAGTACCTGATCAGCCAGGCGCCGGGCAAGGTGGTGCTGCGCAACTTCGAGGGCTTCATCACCACCTACGACGAGCCGAACGACTACACGGGCCACACCGTCGCCCGGCCCGAGCGGGCAGCTGCCGAAGCCGGCGACGCGGGCAGGAAGGCGTCTCACGGCCTGCTGTCGGGCGAGCGCGATCACATCAAGCCGGAAGGCTTCGACCGGACGCATGCACGCTCGGCAGGTCCGTGAGGAAGCGCTGCCGCTCGGGCCGCTCGACTGGCAGGTGTCAACGGCCGGAATCGGTCGACCGGTCGCAACGGCGCCGGCGAGCGATAGCGGGAACGGGCATAAGCCGCTGATTGAGCCGCAGAGACTGCATAGAGTCACGCGCAGATGACAGCTGCATCAGCGTCTGTCATCGGCGTCTTCTGATGCAACGAACGTCCACGAGAGAACGCCACCCATGGGCTTGAACGTCGCCGTCCTGGCGAACCTGAAGAAGAACGCGCCGCACTATGCGGGCATGCCCGCCGACGCGTGGGATGACCTGGATTCCGACATCACGGTCAACGCCATCGTCGCGGCCCTGGAGGCGGGCGGGCACCGGGCGACGTTCCTGGAAGGCAACCTGACGCTGGTCGACGACCTTGCCCAGGCTGAAGCCCGACATCTGCTTCAACATCTGCGAGGGGCACTGGGGCGACTCGCCGCGAGTCGCACGTGCCGGCGCATCCTGGAGATGCTGCGCATCCCCTACACCGGCCAGCGGCGTGCTGACCCTGGCGCTGACCCTGGACAAGCCGATGACCAAGCGCGTGCTGGCGTTCCACGGCCTGCCGACGCCCGCGTTCCAGGTCTTCGAGCGCGCCGACGAGCCGCTCGACGCCGATCTGACGCTTCCCGCTGTTCGTCAAACCCAGCCGCGAGGGCACGGGCATGGGGGTCAGCGGGCAATTCGATCGTGCACGACGAAGCGCGAGCTGCGCGACCAGCTGGCCGAGCAGCTCGCGCGCTACCGCCAGCCGATCCTGGTCGAGCGCTTCATCCGCGGCCGCGAGGTGACGGTCGGCGTGATCGGCAACTCTGACGCGCCGGTCGCCTGGCGCGTGCCGGAGGATGAGCAGGCCGCCCGCGTGCATCGAGGGGCTGCACTTCCTGCCACCGCTCGAGGTCGACTTCGCCGCCTACCCGGAGAGCGAAGGCGGCGTCTACACCAACCGCATGAAGACGGAGTGGGCGCACGATTTCCGCTATTCTGTGCCCGGCGCCGCTGGATGCCGGCGCTGGTGGAGCAGCTGCAACTGGCTGACGGCCGCGGTCTTCCGCGTGACCGGCTGCCGTGGATGTCGCGCGCGTGGACTTCCGACTGGACGCGGACGACGGCGACCAGCCGTACATCCTGGAGGTGAACCCGCTGCCCGGCCTCTATCCCGGCTTGAGCGACCTGGTGCTGGAGGCTGAAGCCGAGGGGATGAGTTACGCCGCGCTCATCAACGCGATCCTAGATGTGGCGCGGGCAAGGTATGGGGTGTAGATAGGTGCCCCAAGGTGCCGGGCACCTATCATATCGGGATGCACACCTGAATCTGTGTGCCGCAATCTCGCTCACTGATGATTTCGAAGGTGCCGCCGAGATTCTGGGCGCGCTCTCGCATCGAGTGCAATCCCAGGTGACCCGGATACTCGGCCGTTGGATCAAAGCCCGCGCCGTTGTCGCGCACCTCCAGAACCAGTCCACCGTCCGCACACATCAGGCTGACTTCCAGCCGGCCGGGCTGCGCGTGCTTGACCGCATTCTGCAGCGCTTCCTGGGCGATGCGATAGAACGCCTCTTTGACCGGAAGCGGTACGTCGGGTTCATCGCACAGGCTGACCTCAACCTCGATGTGGTGGCGTGCGCGCAAGGCCTCCACTTGCTTCGTCAGCGCAGCCACCAGGCCTTCCCTCTCCAGTGATTCAGGTCGCAGCTCGAAGATCAGGGCGCGCATCTCCGTAAGCCCCGCATGGGCCAGTGAGAGCGCGAAGTCCAATGCCTCGCGCGTTTTCGCGCGGTCCGCATCAAGCTGAGCCAGCGCGGAGTGCACTCCCAGGGAGACACCGTAAAGCGCCTGTGAGACTGAGTCATGGAGCTCACGCGCCAAGCGCTGCCTTTCCTCCAGTGCGCTGCGTTTCTGCATATCCTGCGCCAGCTCCGCTTGCGCCTCGCGGAACGCTTCTTCTGACTGCTTGCGCCTGGTAATGTCCTCGATGATTCCGGCGAAGCGGCGACCTCCTGCCGGGAATATACTGACGCGCTGATGCCGGCCGACGGCCTGCGCGTACGTCTCGAACTCAGTAGGGGTCTGAGTAGCGACCACCGCCGCAAAACGCGGCAGATACTCGGGTATCGCCGCGGGGAAAAGCTCGCTGATGCGCCGGCCGACGATCTGATCGCGGGCGATGCCGGTATGCCGCGGATAGGCGTCGTTCACTTCCAGGACCCGCCAGTCCGCGGGCTGGCCTTGCTCGTCATAGAGCAACTCGTACAGCGCGAAGCCTTCCGCCATGTTCTGGAAGAGCAGACGGTACTTCTCTTCGCTCGCGAGCAGCGCCTCCTGTGCACGCACGCGCTTCGTGACCTCGAAGCCATAGAGGCGCACGACGTTGGATGCAGGAATCACATGAATTGACTCAGCGAAAATCCTGCTGCCCACCTGCACCTCGCGCTGGAATCTCGACTCCCGTTCTTGATGCAGTTCCTCCAAGATCGTTGCCATATCGTCGGGAAGGAAGGCGCGTGCGTCGTCTGCCAGGCCCAATTTCTCGAGCGTTTCTGCGACGGCCGGGTTGTGGAACGTGATGGCCCCTGAAGCATCAACTTCCAGGACAGGATTGGGGTTCAACCGCGGAAAAGAGGACAGGTGCTGGATATCCGCCTCTGCACGCTTGCGCTCGGTGATGTCCATGCCGAAAGCGGCGATCCTGATGATCCTGCCCTCGCTATCACAGATCGGGTAGACGTGGTTCTCGTACGTCCGGCCTGCCCGCTCATCGACGAAGTGCACGGGTTGAGCGGTCGTCAAGATGCGATCCAGGAGAGGTCGTCTGCGCTCGCCCACTTCAGGTGGAAAGAAATCGAACAAGGGGGAACCCACTAACCCTTCGACGGTGGCGCCCAATCTCCGCGCGGCCGTCGCATTGGATGCCAGGACAATGCCCTCCGTGTCGAACAAGATCGCAGACTCAGACAAGGCATTCATCAGCGCCCGGGCCGTCTCCTCACTGGTCCGCAGCGCCTGCTCGATCCGTTTGCGCTCAACGACCTCCGCTTGCAGCGCCTGGTTGGCCTGCTCCAATTGGGCCGTGCGCTCCACCACGCGGCTCTCCAGCGCGTCCAGCGCCTCGCGCTGCGCGACTTCCGCACGCCGGGCCGCGTCCACAGCCCGGTTCATCAGAAAGTAAGAGATCAGCACGATCGATGAAGCGAGAACGAGGTGCGGCCAGTCCAACCGTCCAAAGGCGCCGAAATGGCGATCCAGGAGCAGATCCAGCGCGATGAAACTCCCGGCCAGGACAACCGGGAGAACGGCATTTCGGAGTATAGCTTTTTTCATGAGACGCATCCTCACCAGGAGGCTATTTGGGGGACACCAGGCCGATGCGGATGGCGTAGAGCGCGGCCTGCGTGCGGCTGGGCACGCCCAATTTGTCGAGGATATGGCTGACGTGTGTCTTGGCGGTTTGTTCCGCGATGTTCAATGTCCCGGCGATTTCCTTGTTGGACCTGCCCTGCGCCAGCAGGCGCAACACCTCCGTCTCACGGCCGGTGAGCGGCTCGTCGCTCTTCTCCGGGGTGCGCACTTCACGCAGCAGGCGGGCCGCGGCCTGGGGGGAGAGTTGCACCTGGCCGGCTGCCGCGGCCTTGATCGCGCGGCGCAGCTCGTGGGCGTCCGTATCCTTGAGCAGATAGCCGATCGCGCCCGCGCGCATCGCGTCGATGACCGCGTTGTCTTCCAGGACACTGGTCAACGCGATGACTTCGGTGTCGGGCAGATCGTGGCGGATGGCCGCGATGGCGGTGATGCCATCCATGACGGGCATGAGCAGGTCCATCAGCACGACATCAGGCGAAAGCCGGCGAGCCAGGTCGAGCGCCTCGGCGCCGTCGCGCGCCTCGCCGATGATGTCCAGCTCCGGGTCCGAGCCCAGAAACATGCGAAGCCCCTGGCGGACGATGCCATGATCATCGGCGATCAGGACACGAATCGACATAGGGTCCTCCTGATACTTTTAGGGGAGAGAAGTGTTAGCCCAAAGTGCTAGACATGAATCACACATCGGCCCGATGTGTAAACCGTCTTGAAAGGCTATATTCCATGTCAGCGATCCTGCGCTCAACGGCTAACACGTGGACATTATACCACAGATATCCCAGCCAGGCCGATAATTCACCTTTCTTGGCCAGCGGACCGCGCTTAGCAGCAGGAGCATGCCCGCAACGCGACGTGATTGCTGGCCCAACCTCATTAAGGAGCAAACCGATGGAAATCTCCCGCCGGCAGTTTCTCCAGTATCTCACCTCTTCCGGGCTGGTTGGGGCGAGCGTCGTCTTCCTCCCAAAGAAGGATTTTCAGCAGTTTTTAGCACAGCGTGAGCAGCGCGGGATCGTCGCTGCGCCGGTCAAACTCTCAAGGCGTGCACTCCGCCGCAGCCACAGTCTGCAGGCCGCACAGGCCGTGCCCGGCGGCACGCTCGACCCACTCGCCATCCACAAGTATGAGACGCCCCTGCTTGTCCCGCCCGTCATGCCGACGAACACCCCGCTCAACAGCAGCGACGTCGACTATTACGAGATCGCGATGCAGCAGTTCCAGCAGCAAATACTGCCGCCCGACATGCCCAAGACGACAGTATGGGGCTACGGCTCATACGGGAACGAAGCCACCTTCAATGCACCCTCCCTCACCCTCGAGGCCACCTATGACAAGCCGGTCCGCGTTAAGTGGATCAATAACCTCATTGACAAGGACACGAAGGAGTTCCTGCCGCACATCCTTCCGGTGGACCAGACGCTGCATTGGGCGAACCCTCCGGGCGGCGCCACAATGCGAGACCATCGGGGCGAGGACCCTACGCCGTATGCCGGTCCGGCGCCCATGGTGACCCACGTCCACGGCGCGCATGTGAGCGACGAGAGCGACGGGTACGCGGAGGCATGGTTCCTGCCACCTGCGACCAATATTCCCGCGGGCTACGCCACCGAGGGCACGTGGTACAACCACTTCAAGGCGCAGTTCAAAGCACTGTATGGCGAGGTCTGGACCCCTGGCTCAGCGATCGCGCAGTACCCGAATGCTCAGGATGCAGCCACCCTGTGGTATCACGATCACACGCTGGGGATGACGCGGTGCAACGTGTACGCCGGGCCCGCAGGGTTCTACCTCTTGCGCGGCGGTCCGCGCGACGCGGTCGGCGGCACCCTGCCCGGCCCTGCCCCGAAGGCGGGCGATGCGCCGGGGACAAAGGTCTACGAGATCCCCATCGCGATCCAGGACCGTTCCTTCAACGATGACGGGACACTGTTCTTCCCGTCCAACCGGGCTTTTTTCGAGGGCCTGGCGCCTGAGAAACTCCAGATCCCGTTCATCCCGGATGAAGCCGCGTGCGGCGGACCGAGCGACATCAGCCCGATCTGGAACCCGGAGTTCTTCGGCAACACCATGATGGTCAACGGCAAGACCTGGCCCTACCTGGAGGTGGAGCCGCGACGCTACCGTATCCGCTTCCTCAACGGGTGCAACGCGCGCTTCCTGATCCTGAAGATGGACAACGACATGCCCTTCTACCAGATCGGCGCGGAGGGCGGGTTCTTGCCCGCACCGATCCAGCTTAGCGAGCTCCTTATGTCGCCGGCCGAGCGCGCGGACGTTATTCTCGACTTCACGGCCATCCCGGTTGGCACGAACGTCATTTTGCAAAACCTCGGGCCTGACGAGCCGTTCGGCGGGGGGTCGCCGGGCACCGATTTTGACCCCTCGGATCCGGATACCACCGGCCAGGTGATGCAGTTCCGCGTCGTGCCACTGGCCAGCGTCGATGAGAGCACCCTGCCGATGCAGCTCAATCTACCCCCGCGCGCCGCGTTGCCTCAGGCGACGCTGACTCGCCAGGTGTCCCTGAACGAATTGGATTCCGAGACAGTCCTGGTCGTGGTGGACGTCGACGGCAATATTGTGCTGGCGTGCGATGATAAATCGGACGCGGAGCCGTTCGGGCCCCGGGAAGCCAGGCTCGGCACGGTGGATTTCTCTGACGACATGCCGATGGGCATGCCGATGATGTGGATGGACCCGATCACCGAGAACCCGGCCACCGGCGCGACCGAGATCTGGGAAATGTACAACTTCACGATGGACGCGCACCCGATGCACATCCACGAGGTAATGTTCGAGGTGGTGAACCGGGAGATCTTCGATCCGATGTATGGTGCCGTAGGTGACGTGACCTTACCCGACCCGGACGAGGCGGGGGTCAAGGACACGGTCATCGCCTACCCCGGCCAGATCACGCGCGTCAAGGCGAAATTCGACATCCCGGGCCTGTTCGTGTGGCACTGCCACATCGTGGATCACGAGGACAACGAGATGATGCGGCCGTTTGCGGTCGGGCCCATCCCGACGCCGGAGCCTCACAGCATCTACCTTCCGTACGTCCCGTGCACCGAAAAGTGATGACTGAGCGTGGTGACAGTCTGGTGCTGTCGAAAACATTGGGCAGTAGGCGGCTGAGTCTCGATTCCTGTTTCGTACACGCACCGATGGAAGAATGCACGACAGCCGGCCTGCTTCCGGCATTGAAATTGACCAAGACCTGTTTCTCCTGAGCTTGTGACGGAGGATTATGCAGTACCTAAGTATTAGACGACTATAACGCTTCGGCCCGATGTGCAAACCGCCATGACGAACTATACTTTTTCGTGGTGGTTTCGCGTCGACCTGTTGGTTCGTTCGGCTTTCCTATGTGGAAGCGGCAATGATTGCACCACAACCACCACGAAAATCCACGTTGCTACTGGCGTCGATCGGGGTGACGATGATTCGGCTCCTGCTTGTTGAAGACCAACCGTCCGTACGGAAAGGCCTGCGCATGTTCTTGGCCGGTGAACCGGACTTGTGCGTGATCGCTGAGGCCCCGGATGGCGCGGCCGCGCTCGACCTGGCAACCCGGCTGCACCCCGATATCGTGGTCATGGATGTCGATATGCCGCGTTTAGATGGGATTGCGACGGCGAGCAGCCTGCGGCGCATCTGCCCGCAGATGGGCATCATCATGTTGAGCTTGCACGACGATGCGCGCACCCGGGCGCACGCGGCGGAGGCGGGCGCGGCCGCTTATGTCGCCAAATCCATGCCCGTTGCAACGCTGCTGACAGCGATTCGCCAGGTTGCTTGTCAGCGGGGAAACGGGTCGACCCGGCCCGCTCTTCCACCCAAGTCATTGGAGGTGAAATGAGGAGCAGTACGAAGAGTTCTGGAATTCTACTAGTAGTTACCCCATCGGAAAAGGAGAAATGCCATGGCTGAACCGCAAAATATTAAATATTCTTGTCCTGGTATCGATGCTTGCCTCACTCCTCGTTATGGGTGGAGTGAGTCCGGTGGGCGCCTCGAACAGCCAGGACCCACAGGCCGCGGCCAGCAGCCGCGTCTTGGCCCAGGCCCCAGACCCCGCGAAGAACCCGCACTACTTCGGCCCCTGGCCGAACTGGGCGAACAGCCCGATGACGCTGCCGGCGGCGACCGTTACGATCGCCCCGGCGGGCGCGGCGCTGGTCACTGTCGGGAATCCGCTGGTGGCACGGACGTACGCCAGCGACGACACGGCAGGATCCGTGGGGTCGGGCACACCCGGCCAGGGCCAGGTCCTCGTGGTGATCCCGACGCCGCTGCCGGCCGGGACACTCCTGAATTTCCAGACTTACACCCAGAACCTCCCACCGCTGGGATCGCCTGGCAACACGTTCAATGCTTACGTGCTGCGTCCAACGGTCAACCCGAACGAGTACACTATCGTGTTCGACAGCGGTCCGTTGCTGGTTCCTGCTGAAGCCGATGGCGTCCACACGTGGCCGGTCGCCGGTTCGCCGGCGGTCGCCGCGGGTGACGTAATCGCCTTCTATGGACAGGGCATCCCGCTCGACATCACAGCCGGGACGGACGTCGTTGCCTATCCGGCGCCGACTGCCCCCACGAACCCGTTCGTCGTCGGTGGCGCCGGCTTCCCGTTGCTCGGCGGGACGCGCACATACTCCTTCGCGGCCAACGTTGGTACCGCTCCCTCCCCCGGCAGCGGCGCGACGGCGACGGCCCAGGTTGGGTTGGGTGGCGTCATCACGGGCATCACCATCACCAAGTTCGGCAGCGGGTATACGGCCGCCCCTAACGTGACGATCAACGCGCCGACTGACCCGGCCGGCATCCAGGCCTTTGCGACAGCCACCTTCAATCCCACCGGCTCCGTCACAGCAATCGCGGTTGATCCCCTCCAACAAGGCGCGGGGTACACGACGCCGCAGGTGATCATCGGCGGCGCTGGCACAGGGGCGGCGGCGACGGCGTTCGGCGGGGTGGACTCACTCACCATCAATGCCAGCCCCGATGTGCCTCTCACGGGGTACCACATCCCGACGGTCTCGTTCAGCCTGCCGGATGATCCCAATGGCATGCAGCCCACTGCGCGCGTCGAGTGTGTGCAAACCGACTGCTCCAACCCGAACCTGGACGGCACGCCCGGCGTGGTGGAAATCACCGGCATAACGCTGGTAAATTCTGGCTCTGGCTATTCGTCCGCTCCGGTCGTGGCGATCCTGGACGGGACGCAATTCGATCCGATTCGCAACCAGCCCGGCACGGATGCCGTCGCCGCGGCGACGCTGAAGGTCACCTATGTCACTGTGGATGCCCCCGGCTCCGGGTACGCACAGGCTACAACCACGGTGGCCATCACCGATGCGGGCCTAACCGCGACGGCCTTAGCGGCGGCGACGGCGACGGTGCAGACCGGCGCCATCACCGGCATCACGATCACCAACCCCGGCTCGGGCTACTTGAGCGGGAGCGGCATCCAGAAGTTCACTGATCCGCTGCCGGGGCTGTGCAATCCGGCCGCAGCTCCGTATTGTCCCACGAGCGGCAAGTACATCCCGCTCGCGGTGCCGGCGGAGAAAGACTACAACGGCGTCAAGGCCGACGAGTACGTGATCGGCCTGGTGCAGTACCGGACCAACTTCTCGACCAGCCTGCCGGACACGCTTGTCCGCGGCTATGTGCAGCTTGACTTGACGTGTTCCGCACCCGGCGTCGGCAACAGCACCTTCCTCCCGGCTGGAAGCCAGTGCTTCCCGCTGACGAACGCGGACCTTGTTCCGACCCTGCCTGCCAGTCCCGTCCTCGTCGGCGGAACCCAGGCATACGCGGTGACCCCGCCGCAGTGGCTCGGGCCGACCATCGTCGCAAGCAAGGACAAGCCGGTCCGCATCGTGTTCCACAACCTCCTGCCGACCGGCAGCGCTGGCGACTTGTTCCTGCCTACGGACTCCAGCCTGATGGGTTCGGGCGAGGGCCAGGCGGGTGCGGCGCCTGTGGACCAGGGCCTCGTTACGGACGCGGTCCGCAACCCGCTGTGCAGCCAGTACCCGAAGCCGGACAGCTGCTTCAAGGACAACCGGGCCACCCTGCACCTGCACGGCGGCACCTCCCCGTGGATCAGCGACGGGACGCCCCACCAGTGGATCACCCCGGCCAACCAGACCACGCCGTGGCCCGAAGGCGTCAGCGTGGAGAACGTGCCCGACATGAATGCCTGTGCAGCGGACAACCCGGCCACGCTCGTGGACGAGTCCGCCATCGACGGCTGCATGACGTTCTACTACACCAACCAGCAGAGCGCGCGCCTGATGTTCTACCACGATCACGCCTGGGGCATCACCCGCCTGAACGTGTATGCGGGCGAGGCCGCGGGCTACCTGATCACCGACCCCACCGAGCAGAAGCTATTCGGCCCGACCGGTGCGTTCTCCGACCTCGGCGAGGGGACCCCGCTCATCGTCCAGGACCGCACGTTCGTCCCGGACCCCGCACAGCTCGCCCTCCAGGATCCAACGTGGGACGCGGCCCGCTGGGGCACGATGGGCAGCTTCTGGTACCACCACGTCTACATGCCGGCGCAGAACCCCGGCGACCCGAGCGGCATGAGCGCCTACGGCCGCTGGATGTACGGGCCGTGGTTCTGGCCGCCCGCGACGCCGCCGTACGGACCGATCGCCAACCCGTACTACGTCTCGACCTGCAACCTGGACGACCCGAGCACTTGGACGTACCAGACCGACCCGTTCTGCGAGCCACCGCTGATCCCGGGCACGCCGAACATCTCGGTCGGCATGGAGCAGTTCAACGACACGCCGATCGTCAACGGTACGGCCTACCCGACGATCACGCTGGATCCGAAGGCTTACCGCCTGCGTATTTTGAATGCGGCCAACGACCGGTTCTTCAACTTCCAGTGGTACGTGGGCGACCCAAGCACCGCGAGCACCGCAATGAACAATCTGCCTACACCCCAGGTGATCGGCGCGACCGAGGTCGCGCTGAAAGAGGCCGAGGTGGCGGCGGCGCAGCTCGACCCGGTTGTCTTCCCGACGCCGGATACGGTGAGCGAACCTCTCGTTGGCGGTGGCTTTGACCCGAGCTTCAGTCTGCCCGGTCCCGACTGGGTCGTGATCGGCAGCGAGGGCGGCTTCCTGCCGGCCCCGGCGGTCGTGAACGGTCACCAGGAGACCACCTGGATCACCGACCCGACACGGTTCGACGTCGGGAACGTGGACCTGCACTCGCTGCTGCTGGCGCCCGCCGAGCGCGCCGACGTGATCGTCGACTTCTCGCAGTTCGCCGGCCAGACGCTGATCCTCTACAACGATGCGCCCGCGGCCTTCCCGGCTCGCGTGCCGAGCTACGACTACTACACCGGGTACCCGGACCAGTTCCCGGTTGGCCCGGCAGCGGTCCTGCCCGGCTACGGCCCCAACACCCGCACGATCATGCAGGTCAAGATCTCCGGGACTGCTCCTGGCGATCCTAACGCAGCTTTTGACAAGCCACTTACGTCCAACGACCGCCTGGGCCAACTCCGAACGGCGTTCACGCACAAGGCGAACGGCTCAGGCGTGTTCGAAGAGGGCCAGCACCCGATCATCGTCGGGCAGGCGGCCTACAACTCGGCCTACGGGAAGAGCTTCGCCGCCTCCGGTAACTGCTCCACCTTGCCGGCGAATCCAAACTTCAAGTGCGACGGCTTGGCGCGCATCAACCAGCAGGGCGGCGACCTCTTCACGTTCGATACACTGAGGATGAACGCGAACGGATCATACCCGACCGGCTTCGGTAAGGTCGCCCTCAAACTCGAGCCCAAGGCGCTCCACGACGAGATGAACTCGGCCGCCTTCGACGAGTTCGGCAGGATGACGGCCAACCTCGGCCTCGAGGCCGTCCCGGCCACGCCGGCCCTGCAGAACATCATCCTGTACCCGTACGTGAACCCGTCGACGGAGCTCAT
The DNA here is from genome assembly GCA_963774265.1 of uncultured Chloroflexia bacterium. Taxonomy (GTDB): domain Bacteria; phylum Chloroflexota; class Anaerolineae; order CG2-30-64-16; family CG2-30-64-16; genus JALOOB01. The sequence continues at coordinate 392,212 of CAVZDU010000006.1, forward strand.
CGATGCGACCAACCTGCCGAAGAACATCGTGACCCTGGACGTGAATGGCCGGCCCATCGGCGATGTCAAGATCACGCCCATCGCTGGGGCGGACGGCACGCAGATCTGGAAGATCACGCACAACGGCGTGGACACGCACCCGATCCACTTCCACCTCTACGACGTACAGGTGCTCAACCGGGTCACGTGGGACAACATCATCATTCCGACGGAACCGACCGAGCTCGGCTGGAAGGACACCATCCGGGTTAGCCCGCTGGAAGACACGATCGTCGCGCTGCGGCCGATCATCCCGTGGACGCCGTTCGAGCTGCCGAACGCGGTCCGGCCGCTCAACCCGATGCAGCCGACGGGCTCGACCGTCTGGGTTCAACAACGTCGACGCAGGCGGCAACCCGACCGCGGCCATCACCAACCAGCTCGTCAACTTCGGCTGGGAGTACGTCTACCACTGCCACATCCTGAGCCATGAAGAGATGGACATGATGCGGCCGGTGTCGGTAGCGATGCCCCCCATCAAGCCGGACGGGCTCGCGCGATACGGTGACGGGGACCGGCAGTGACACCGTCCTGACGCTGACCTGGAACGACAACTCGATCAGCGAGACTTCCTTCGTGGTCCAGAATACGACCGACGGCCTAACCTGGAACACCGTGGGGACGGTTCCTTCGCCGTTGGACCAGCCGAATATCCACGGGGCTCGCACCTACGCCGACGCGACGTACCGGACGAACTCGAACATCCTGGCCTACCGGATCAAGGCGGTGAACACGGTTGGATACGGCGGCCAGTTCATGAGCCTCGCGGTGGAGTCCATCTCAGCGCCGATGGCGGTGATCCCAGCCCCGACCGCCCTGGCGGCGACGCTGCTGGCCGGACCAGGGGTCAACCTGACCTGGACCGACAACGCCACCACCGAGACGAACTTCGTGGTCGAGCGTCAGACGAATGGCGGCACGTGGGTCCAGATCGCCACGGCGCCCGCGCTCAACAACACCGGCAGCGTGACCTACGTCGATGCCGCGGTGGCGCTTGGGAACACCTACACCTACCGGGTCGCGGCGGCAAACAGCTTCGGCCTGTCTGCCTACTCGAACACGGCTACGGTGGTCGTGCAAGTGCCGGCGGCGCCGTCGAACTTTACGGCGGCCAAAGGCGCGAACCAGGGCAATTTGAGGCGGGTCGTCCTTACCTGGACGGACAACGCCAACAACGAGACGGGGTTCACCATCCAGCGAGCGACCAACGCAACCTTCACCGCCGGGCTCAACACGGTCACCGTCGGCGCCAACGTGACGACGCTGACGCAGTCCGGCCTGACCCGGAACACGAACTACTACTACCGGATCCAGGCAACCAACGTCCTGGGCCCGTCCACTCCGCCGGTGAACGCAATACCGTTCCCGATCAGAACGAATCCATAAGTCTCACTTACCAGCCTCGGGGAAGGGAGTGATCTCTCCCCCGAAGCTACGGACATCGCCATCCGGCGCGAACCGGAAGGCGATCGCAACCAGGTGAGGGGGCGAAGGCTCCCTCACCCGATGACGCCAGGAGGCCCTGTGATCTCCAAAATCCTTCGAACGGCGGGGGTAGTGGCCCTGGCGTGCGCCATCGTATCATGCGTCCCTGCGCCGCCGGCGACGCAAGCGCCACTCGTGGCATCTCCATCGTCTACCGACGCCAATGTCGGCGCGCCAGTCCCTGCGTCTCCGTCACCGACGGAGGCCAGCGCGCCGGCGCCGGCCGCATCGCCGTCCCCGGCTGTTACGGCCACCGTCGCGCCGGCGGCCGGCGTCGTCTACAGCCAGCCGCCCAAGTCCGACGGCGGGCTGATCCCGTCTTCCCTGCGCGACCCGGACGGCAGCGCCACCGACTGGTCGATCTGGGACAGTTTCGCGTTCGACCAGGCTAAAACCATCGCCGAAGTGCGTTGGCGTGGCGGCTACGATCCTGCCAGGTCCGGCTCCGGCGGTCCGGTGCAGGATTTCATCGTTGACATTTTCCCGTCTATCCCGGCCGGCTCCGAGCCGGCCATCGCCGGCCGTCCTCTGGCCCACTACAAAGTGGGGGGCAACGCCGGTGAAACGCCCGCCGAGGTGCTAGGCGGCGTGCAAACGTATGACTACCGGTTCATCCTGCCCGCGCCTTTCCGGGCTGATGCAGGCTCCAGGTATTGGGTCCAGATCGAGGCGTTCCAATCCGGCGCGCCGGACTGGGGGCTCTCCGCCGCGTCGGGCGGCGACGGGAGCCACTTCGGCGGAAGCGGACCTTCGGGCGAGGGTTACATCTTCCGGTTCGCGTCCGGTGACGCTGCGTTCACGCTGCTGGCGCCGGACTCTTGACGGCGATAGGTGCTGATGTGATGAGACTGTTTCGAATGGGGGCCCGCGCAGCCGCAGTTTGCTTAGTCTTCGGGGGCCTGGTCGTGCAGACGGGGGCGTCGGAGCTGACCCGTGGTGCCAGCAGCACCGTCACAGCAACGTCCCCGGCAGCCGTCGTCTACAGCCAGCCGCCCAGCCCGGCAGGAGGTCTCATCCCGTCTTCCCTGCGCGACCCGGACGGCAGCGCCACCGACCAGTGGGCCTGGGACGCGTTCACCTTGGCCTCGACCCGGGATCTCACCGAGATCCGGTGGAGCGGCGGACATGACCCGGCCAGGTTTGGCTCCGGCGGTCCCGTTGCTAACTTCACCGTCAGCATCTACGCCTCGATTCCCGCCGGAACCCAGCCGGACCTATCCGGCCCACCCCTCGTGCGCCATGAAGTGGGCGGCAACGCGGGTGAAACGCTCGGCCCGGTGTTGGGCGGGGTACAGATGTACAACTACGGGCTCCTGCTGCCGGCCGCGTTCCATGCGCTGGGCGGGACAAAATACTGGGTGCAGATCGTGGCATACCAGCCCGGACCTTCGCCCGACTGGGGACTGACCAAGGGCACAGGGGGCGACGGGCTGTATTTCCGCAGGCGCGCGGGCGAATTCATATACGAGACTATGACGGGCGACACGTCGTTCTCGCTGCTCGCGGCGCAACCGAATGGCTTCAGGCTTTTCTTTCCGCACATCAGCAGGTGATGGACACGCCGCGGCAAACGGTGGCAGTTTAGGCTGTAAAGCGCACCCACGCCGGTCGCGCTGACAATGAAAGGGGTGAACTCATGAGGGTCAATAGTATTTTCGCTAACAGGCTGCGCATGGCGCTCGCGACAACCGGCAGAGTGCTGCTGGTCGCGGCTCTGCTGATCGCGGGGACTGCGACCACGGGTACGGCGGCGGCGCCTACCGTTGGCCCAAGCGCAGCGCCAGGCCTGCAACAAGGGGCGGGGCTTCATCTTGTGATGGAGAACGTAGGGCAGTATGCAGCCGGAGCGCGTTTCCTGCTCAAGCAGGGAGACCGCCGCATCTGGCTGACCGACGATGCGTTGTGGCTCACCGTGCCAGATCCCGTCGCCGCCGGCGAACAGTCTGCTGCGGCCGGCGCGGGCCCGACGCACCAGCCAGGTCACCGTCGGACGCCCAGCACGGGCTCTCGCTCCGGCACGGCCATCCGCTTCACCTTCCCGGGCGCCAATCCTGCGCCAACCCTGGAGCCCTACGGCCGCGTTCCGACGCACGTGTCCTACCTGATCGGCAGCGACCCGGCGCTCTGGCACACGGATATTCCGGTCTGGTCGGGCGTCCGCTACCGTGACCTGTACCCCGGCGTCGACCTGGTGATCGGCGACGCCGCATCCGGCGCCGCGGCCGGTGCCATGCCCTGGCGGCTGGAAGCCCGTCGGGGGGCCGACCTGAGCGCGGTCACGCTGCGCGGCGGAAGGCGCGGAGACGGTCACGGCCGCGGCAGGCCAGTTGCGCCTGCAGATGAAGGGCCGGGCGGTCAACCTCCCGCTGCCCGCCTGGTCGGTGGCGGGCCAGGCAGACCTGCTGGAGAGCGCGATCCTGCGGCAGTCCCCAAACGGCGAGTTCGTCGTCTCGCCACAACAAGGTGCGCAAGCCGAGAAGGCGGCCGTAACGGACGCATCTCAGGCGCTGGACTACAGCACCTCCCTGGTGGGCACGGCCTCTGACACGGGATACGCGATTGCCATCGACGGCCTGGGCAACGCCTACATCACCGGCCAGACCGAGTCCAACGATCTCCCCAACACTGCGGGGCACTACGACCCTGCGAACAGCGGCTTTCCGGGCGAGCCCACAGAGGCCTTCGTGGCCAAGCTCAACGCCGCGGGGGATACCTTTCTTTATGTAACCTACCTGGGCGGGGACGGCCCTGACGCAGGCAGGGGCATCGCGGTCGACGGCGGCCTGGCGTACGTCGTCGGAGAAACAGACTCAATGAATTTCCCCGGGGCGCCCAAAGAGGTGCTGGACGGGAGCGATATCTTTGTCGCGGCCCTCAACGCGAACGGCACCGGGGTGCGCTACGTGTCGCGGCTGGGCGGTAACGGAACCGACATAGGCTACGGCATTGCCCTCGATTACGACTTTGGGCTCAAGGAAACGAACGCATACGTGACGGGCAGCTCCTCCTCCATGAGCCTGCCCCCAACAACAAGTTGTGCCAGCGGCACCGACACGGACCTGGTCGTCGCCAAGCTCAGCGCATCCGGCGCACCGGTGTACACGACCTGCCTGGACGTCAGCGCCGATGAAGCGGGCAACGCCATCGCCGTGCGCAGCGGAGTGGCCTACGTGACGGGGGATAAGGTCACTGAAGTCACCCCCGGTAATTTCGCCGGTGATATCCTGGTGGCCCGTTTCAACACGAGCGGGACGCCGGCTGTGAGCGCC
>CAVZDU010000007.1:0-568682 GCA_963774265.1 uncultured Chloroflexia bacterium
CCCACGACACCGTCGCGCGGGAGGACCTCGAGGCACGGTGGGACACCCTCGGACGGGCCCTGCGCACCTGGGCAATCGACCGGCCGCACGACTTCGCCCTGATCTACGGCTCGCCGGTCCCGGACTACGAAGCACCGGCCGAACGCACCCAGGAGGCAGGCACCGCCGTGCTCACCCTCCTCGTGAGCCTGCTCGACGACGTGCGACGGGCGGGCCGGCTCGCCGCAGGCGAGCGCATGGGACTCGTCGACGAGCGCGCCCGCGCCGCGGTCGGCGACATGCTCGAAACTCCGATGTTCGCCTCGACCCGACTCGACGCCACTGCCCTGGTCCAGGGGATCGCGGCCTGGACGCTGCTCCTGGGCGCCGTGACGAGCGAGGTCTTCGCCCAGCTGGGCCCGGTACCGGACGGGGAGGCGCTCTTCGAGAGCCTCCTGGCAGTGTCGCGACGGTGCGTCATCGGACCCGTCGATGCCTAACCGATGTCCTACCGAGGCTGCACCAACGCCCTCCGGCGGCCGCCGCGCGGCGGGGTCCGGCGATTTACGTCCACATCCGTCCACAGGGTTGTCCACACCTGTGTGCACAGCGTGACCTCATCGAGACCCGGGGTGGATCGACCGGTAGCGCCCGGTATGCCCCAATGTTTTCCACCACCTGTGGACAACTCTGTGGAAGTGGCGCCGGATTCTTTGCACAGGTGACTAGTCAGCAAGCGCTGCAAATCGGACATATGCCGTCGCCTCTTCCACACCCTGCTGCGCGCAATCGGTTATGGCTCTGATGACCAGATCCTCGAGCTCTTCTCAGAGGTTGACAACAACCCCGATCATGCCTACATCGCAACGACACTTGAGCGGGATCCAACTCGCACTCCGAATGCCTCGGACGCAGCGAAGGGTGTCGATGGGGCCTTGCTGGAGTTCTATAAGAAGCTGAGGCCGGGCGACCCGCCCACCTTGGACAATGCGAAGAGCTTCATGCAGAACCTGATCTTCGTCCCTCGCCGCTACGACTTGGGAAAGGTCGGACGCTACAAGCTGAACCGCCGCCTCGATCTGGATGTGCCGCTGAGCCACCGCACTTTGACCAACGAGGACCTGGCCGCTGTGCTGCGCCGTATGATTCAGATCAACAACGGCATCGAGGGTGAAGACGATATCGATCACCTGGGCAACCGGCGCGTAAAGACCGTGGGCGAATTGATCCAGAACCAGCTACGCGTTGGCCTGCTGCGCATGGAGCGCGTCGTTCGCGAACGCATGTCGATCCACGATTCCGAGCAGACGACGCCTCTATCACTGATCAACATCCGTCCCGTGGTGGCCGCGATCCGCGAATTCTTCGGCGGGTCGCAGCTCAGCCAATTCATGGACCAAACCAACCCATTGGCTGAGTTGACCCACAAGCGCCGGTTGAGCGCGCTTGGTCCGGGCGGTCTGCGCCGCGAACGCGCGGGTTTTGACGTCCGAGACGTCCATAACAGCCACTATGGCCGCATTTGCCCTATCGAAACGCCGGAAGGCCCCAATATTGGCTTGATCGGTTCGTTGGCAACCTACGGCCGCATCAACGAGTTTGGCTTCATCGAAACCCCGTACCGTAAGGTGATCAATCGCCTCTCCAATCGGGCGGAGTTGTTGGTGGGCCAAGTTCTGCGCGAGCGTATTTCACTGCCTGATGGCACCGTGCTGGCGAATCATGGCACGCTGATTGACGCCGAACTTGCGGAGCAGATCGCCTCCCTGGGCGAAATGTATCCGGAAATCCGGGTGATGCCCGAGATTACCGACGATATTGTCTACCTCTCGGCCGATGAGGAAGATCGCTACGCCATCGCTCAGGCAAATGCTCCGACCGATGAGAAAGGCCACTTTATCGAGTCGCGCGTCTCCGTACGCCGCCAGCAGAAATTCCTGTTTGAGGTGCCGGATCATATCGAGTACATGGACGTGTCGCCGAAGCAAATTGTCTCGGTCTCGGCAGCTTTGATCCCATTCCTGGAACATGACGACGCTAACCGTGCGCTCATGGGCTCGAATATGCAGCGCCAGGCGGTGCCGCTGTTGCGGCCCGAGTCGCCCATTGTGGGCACCGGTATTGAGAAGCAAGCCGCGGTTGATTCGGGTCAGGTGGCAATTGCGACAAACCCAGGCGAGGTCGTGAAGGCCTCAAGCGACGAGGTTATTGTCCTGGAAGATGATGGCGCTCGCCGTGCTTACCGGCTGCGCAAGTACCAGCGCTCGAATCAGAGCACCTGCATCGATCAGCGACCAGTGGTTCAGAAGGGTGATCGCGTGGAGAAGGGTCAGGTCTTGGCCGACTCATCTTCCACCGAACTGGGCGAGATGGCCTTGGGCCAGAACGTGCTGGTGGCATTCTTGAGTTGGGAGGGTGGCAACTATGAAGATGCCATCCTGATCAGCGAGCGGATGGTCCAGGAGGATAAGTTCACCTCGATTCACATAGAAAAACATGAGGTCGAGGCGCGTGATACGAAACTTGGTCCCGAGGAGATCACGCGAGACATCCCCAACGTTGGTGAGGACGCGCTGAAGGATCTGGACGAGTACGGCATCGTACGCGTCGGTGCAGTTGTTGCACCCGGTGACATCTTGGTCGGCAAGATCACGCCCAAGGGCGAAACCGAACTGAGCCCGGAAGAGAAGCTGTTGCGAGCCATCTTCGGCGAGAAGGCGCGTGAGGTCAAAGACTCAAGCCTGCGTCTGCCGCATGGTGAGTACGGCAAGGTGGTCGATATTAAGGAGTTCAGCCGAGATGCCCACCGCGATCTGCCAGCCGGGGTCGAGCGCATGGTGCGCGTTAGCGTAGCGCAGCGCCGCAAAATCATGGAAGGCGATAAGATGGCGGGCCGTCACGGAAACAAGGGCGTTATTTCCCGGATCGTGCCTGTCGAGGATATGCCCTTCCTTCCGGACGGCACACCTGTTGATATCATCCTGAACCCGTTGGGCGTGCCTGCCCGCATGAACATCGGCCAGATTTTGGAGACCCATCTCGGGTGGGCGGCCGATCGTTTGGGATTCCGCGCAGAGACGCCAGTCTTTGATGGCGCGACTGAAGGCGAGATCGAAGCAGAGTTGGCGCGCGCCTGGCTGGCTGATCGAGCCTGGGAAAAGGCGTCGAGGCGAGCGTGGGATTGGGGACTTAAACAAGGGTACAGCGAGAGCGAACTTAAGGACGACGACGAGGTGCGTGGCCTGTACCTGGCCGAATGGCTTGGCGAACGTGGGTACGACCCCGAGAAGGTGTATCGCGATTACGGATACGCACGGCGCGCGATGCTGCGTGAGTGGCTGCGCGAGGAGCCGCAGAGCTATGATCCTGAATCATTGATGTTGTTCGCGGATGACGAGCGCCCCCTGCCGGAGCGCGGCAGATGCTGACCGGCTGGCGCGGGTGGTTTGTCTCCGTGAGTGGTTGAAGTGGGTCGTGCGCGAGCGCATGCGTGTGATCACCTTGGGCGCGAAGCCGAGCGATGATGGTGTGACCGAGTATGAGGAGTTGCCCGAGTCGTCCGAAGAGCGCGCGGAAATATATGCTGAAATGGACCGGATCTCGGCCCTCTCCGATGATGAGGTTGTCGCTCAGGCGCTGCTGGTCAGCCGCGAAACTGGCCAACCGCTGCCGTCGTGGGGCAAGACTATCTTGCTGAACGGCAAGACGGGCGAGACGTTCGACTCCGCGGTGACAGTGGGCATCATCCACATGATGAAACTGCACCACTTGGTCGAAGACAAGGTTCACGCCCGATCGACCGGTCCGTACAGCCTCGTCACCCAGCAACCGCTTGGCGGGAAGGCTCAGTTCGGCGGTCAGCGTTTCGGTGAGATGGAGGTGTGGGCGTTGGAGGCATATGGCGCAGCACACAGCCTGCAAGAGATGCTGACTGTGAAGTCGGACGATGTGACCGGTCGCGTGAAAACCTACGAGGCCATCGTGAAGGGCGAGAGTATCGAATCGCCGGGCGTACCCGAGAGCTTCCGTGTGTTGGTGAAGGAACTCCAGTCGTTGGGTCTCTCCGTGGAAGTAGTCGATGCGAAGGAAGAAGTGATCCAGTTCGGCCGGGAAGATTCTGAAGAGAAGCTGCCGAATCTTGGCTTCAGCCTGAGCTTGCCGGGCCCCATGACCAAGGGGATGGATTGAGGAAAGGGGTAACCCGTGGAAGTTAACGAATTTGATGCCATTCGTATCTCGCTGGCTTCTCCCGAACAAATCATGGAGTGGTCACACGGTGAGGTGACCAAGCCCGAGACGATCAACTATCGTACGCTTCGTCCCGAGCGGGATGGTCTATTCTGTGAACGCATCTTTGGTCCCCAGAAGGACTGGGAGTGCGCGTGCGGTAAGTACAAGCGCACCCGGTACAAGGGCATCATCTGCGATAAGTGCGGCGTAGAAGTCGCGCACAGCCGTGTTCGTCGCGAACGAATGGGGCACATAAAGCTGGCCAGCCCGGTCAGTCATATATGGTATGTCAAAGGTGTGCCGAGTCGACTCGGCCTGTTGCTCAATATCAGCCCGCGCAATTTGGAGCGCATTCTTTACTTCGCACAGTATGTAATTACGAACGTCGACGAAGACGCGCGCAATCGCACCATCACGAAGGCGGAGCGCGATCTGAACCTGCGCGCAGCACGGCTCGAAGGCGAAATCCAGGCCAGGATCGATCAACTGGAGACCGACCGCGCCGCTCGATTGGCCGAGCTAGACAGCCAGCAAGAGGCACAGTCCACAGTCTTGACCGAACGGTTGGCTGCGGAGACCGGAGAGGTCATCGCGCTGGGCAAACGGATGCAGGAGGCCATGGAGAAAGTCCAAGGCAAGCCTGCGGCGGAAGCGTTCGCACTATCGTGGCTTCCCGAAGATCAACCATTGGTGGGTGCGGGTGTTGCTGTTACTCGCGAGCATCTGAATGCACTTAATGACGCGGTTCAGCATCGCCTGAGCGATATCGAAGACACCATCAACCGCGAGCGGGAAAACATCAGGAGTCTGACTGGCGCCCGGCGCGATCTGGTTCGCCGTGAGATAGAACAGGCTATCGACGAGCAGCGCAAGGCGGTCGAAACGCAGAAAGCCCACCTGCGCACGCAAATGACCCAGTCGCTGGAAGAGTTGAAAGACCTGCGCGAGCGCGACCTCTTGACCGAGAACGAATATCGGGACAGGCAGGACAAGTGGGGCAACGTTTTCCGGGCGGGCATGGGCGCTGAGGCGATCCGAGAGCTCGTGGCGAAGATCGATCTGGACGGCATGGTCAAGGAACTGCGCCAGGAGATCCAGATCACGCAGTCGAAGCAACGCAAGAAGAAGGCTGCAAAGCGGTTGCGTGTGGCTGAGTCGTTCCGCAAGAGCGGCAACCGGCCTGAGTGGATGATCCTGACCCTGCTACCTGTGTTGCCGCCCGAGCTGCGTCCTATGGTGCAGTTGGACGGTGGACGCTTCGCTACCTCAGATCTTAACGATCTCTATCGTCGCGTCATCAACCGCAATAATCGTCTGAAACGGCTGTTGGAGCTGGGCGCGCCGGATGTTATCGTGCGCAACGAGAAGCGCATGTTGCAGGAGGCCGTCGACAGCCTGATCGACAACGGTCGCCGGGGTCGAGCCGTGAGCCGCAGCGGTAAGCGGAAGTTGAAGAGCCTCTCTGACTCTGCTTAAAGGCAAGCAAGGGCGCTTCCGCCGCAACCTGCTAGGTAAGCGCGTGGATTACTCGGGGCGTTCGGTCATCGTCATTGGCCCGGAACTCAAACTGCATCAATGCGGTCTACCGAAGAAGATGGCCTTGGAACTGTTCAAGCCTTTTGTCATGCGACGGCTCGTGGAATACAACTATGCGCACAATATCAAGAGCGCCAAGCGCCTGGTGGACCGTGAGAGTCCTGAGGTCTGGGATGTCCTTGAAGAGGTGACGCGAGAGCGGCCAGTGCTTCTTAACCGCGCGCCGACCCTTCACAGGCTGGGCATCCAGGCGTTCGAGGTGGTGTTGATCGACGGCAGCGCGATCCAGATTCACCCGCTCGTCTGCGCGGCGTTCAACGCCGACTTCGACGGCGACCAGATGGCTGTCCACGTACCCCTGTCTGACCAGGCAGTGAAAGAAGCCAAGGAACTTATGCTGAGTTCCGTGAACTTGCTCAAACCTTCTTCAGGCGAGCCTATCGTTGGCCCGTCCAAAGACATGGTGTTGGGCTGTTACTATCTGACGGTCGTGGATGTGAACGCGAAGGGCGCGGGCAAGGCGTTTGGCAATCCGGACGAGCTGCGCTTGGCGTATGAGCTCGGGGTTGTAGGTTTGCGAGCACCGATCAAGGTGCGGTTTGTCGACTGGGCTGATGAGGTCCCTCTTGAGGACCTGAACCTGGATGAGGAGCTGGCCCAACAACTCAAGCAGCGCAAGATGCAGACTGCGGGCGATATCGTAAGGACGTTGATCCAAAAGCGATCGGTGCTGTTGGATGACATCGCCCTGAGCGCCCGTGGCCTTGAGGACTTGCGCGCCAGCCTGCTGGCCAAGTATGTGCGGCCCGATAAATTGCCGCAGACCGGCATGCTGGAGACATCTGTCGGTCGGGTGTTGTTTAATATGTCGTTACCGCGACCGCTGCAATTCGTCGACGATGTGATGGACAAAAAGCGTCTGAACGACTTCGTCGGCATCTGCTACGAATTGATGGGGCCAACGATTACCGCCGAGGTCGTGGATGAGATCAAGCGCATGGGGTTCACCTATGCCACTATTTCAGGCATGACCATCGCGGTGAGCGACATCGTAGTGCCGGATCAAAAGCAGACCGTGCTGGATGAGACTGCAGCGCGTGTTGAAGAGACGGAGCGCCAGTACCGCCGGGGTCTGATCACCGAAGAAGAGCAGTATAACAAAGTGGTCGAGCTCTGGACGCGTGCCACCGATGAGATCACGCAGGCCGTGAAGGGGTTACTGAATCCGCTGACCGGATTAGGTGCGATGGCCACCTCCGGCGCAACCAAGGGCGGTATTCAACCAATCCGTCAGTTGGCCGGTATGCGCGGTTTGATGGCGGATCCGTCGGGGCGCATTATCGCCCTGCCGATTCGTTCGAACTTCCGTGAAGGTCTGACCGCGCTTGAGTATTTCCTGAGCACGCACGGTGCGCGCAAGGGTCTGGCCGACACCGCCCTGCGCACGGCAGACGCGGGTTACCTGACCCGCCGCCTGGTTGACGTGGCGCAAGATGTCATCATCACATCTGACGACTGCGAGACTGAAGCCGGTGTCTGGTTTACCGAGGCAGGCGCAAAGGAAACCGGCGAGAAGCTGGATGAGCGTATCGTGGGCCGGATCACTGCGGCCGCAATCCCCGATCCGAAAACCGGGGAGATTCTCATTGGCCGCAATCAGCTTCTTGATGAATTGGCTCTGGGCGTAATCAAGCGCGCGGGCGTGGATAAGGTGTACGTGCGGTCGGCGCTGACCTGCGAGAACCGTTTCGGGCTCTGCAAGCTGTGCTATGGCAGCGATCTGGCTCGCGGTGGGCCGGTGAAGATGGGTGAGGCTGTCGGTATCATTGCGGCGCAGTCCATCGGTGAACCAGGCACACAGCTCACCCTGCGCACCTTCCACACCGGTGGTGTTGCGGGTGCGGAGGACATCACCCAGGGTCTACCGCGCGTCGAGGAACTCTTCGAAGCGCGTACACCGAAGGGTGAGGCGGTCATCGCCGAAATTGGCGGCGTGGTTAACGTCTACTGGGAAGATGACGTGCGCAAGCTGAAGGTCACGAACAGTCGCCTGCGCCGCAAGACCCACATGATCGCGCCCGGCTATGACATGCTGGTGGGAAATGATGACCGCGTGCAGGCGACTACGCCGATCGCGCGGGCATTGCGGCCCGAACTCGAACCCCAGGAGATCCTGGCTGCATTTGACGGCAATATCTATATCGACGCCGATGACGAGGGCGGCTACAAAGCCGTGATCCGTCGCGAGGACGTTGAGGAGTGGGTGACTGACATCCCGGCTTCTGCCCGCCTGAAGGTGGATAAGGGTGACCGGGTGGAAGTGGGCACCCAACTCACCGAAGGTTCCAAGAACCCGCGTGAGGTGTTGCGCATCCAGGGCCGCGAGGCGGCGCAGATGTACCTGTTGGACGAGGTTCAAAAGGTATATCGCTCACAGGGTGTGAGCATTCATGACAAGCATATCGAAGTGATTGTCCGACAGTTGGTGCGGCGGGTCCGCGTGCTGCGCAGTGGTGACACCGACATGCTGATCGGCGAGCTGATCGATCGCTTTGAGTTCGATGAGGCGAACGAGGCGATGGTGGCGGCCGGCGGTGAGCCGGCGCGCGGCGAGCCTGTGCTGTTGGGTGTGACCAAGGCCTCGTTGAATACGGACAGCTTCCTTGCAGCAGCCTCCTTCCAGGAGACCACACGGGTTTTGACTGATGCAGCGGTGCGAGGCGCCAAGGATACGCTGCGCGGCCTCAAGGAGAATGTGATTATCGGCAAGCTGATTCCAGTGGGCACGGGCTTCGAGACTCGACGCCGGGCGGCTGAAGCGGTGCTATCGGCCCAGCAGCGTGTGGCGTTCGATGAAGATGTGTTGCTGGATGAGCCCGAAGAGGAGCCGTTGCTCGACGAACCGCTCTTGGCGGATTTCGTTGACGATGATTTCTCGGACGACCTGGCCGACGAAGCTGCATAACAAACCAGCGCTATCAGTACCAGGTTTCTCACCGAAGATGAGAGACCTGGTACGTTTCGGTGGGAAGAAATAGGGCGCAATTTGACCCGAAATGTCCCTTGTGATAAACTAATCGTTCGTGGGCCAGATCACACTGGCCCGCGTTTATTCGTCATAGCCGGGCTCTGGCCCTGGTATTTTTGATCCGCATAAGTCTTAGTGGAGGGCATCTTGCCGACTATTAATCAGCTCGTACGTAAGGGCCGGAAGCCGCTTGCGAAAAAAGAAAAGGCTCCCGCGCTGCAATTCACGAACAACACCATCCACGGTCGCCTGCGCCGGATGTCGAAGGGGAACCCGTTCAAGCGTGGTGTGTGCACCCAGGTGCGCACCATGACCCCGAAGAAACCGAACTCAGCGCTGCGCAAGATCGCGCGTGTGCGCCTGAGTAATGGCCTTGAGGTCACCGCCTATATCCCCGGCGAAGGTCATACCCTGCAAGAGCACTCCGTGGTGCTGGTGCGTGGAGGCCGCGTGAAGGATCTACCTGGTGTGCGCTATCACATCGTGCGCGGCGCCTTTGATACGAATGGTGTTGATGCCCGACGACGCGCCCGCTCAAAGTACGGCGCAAAGGTTCCGAAGGCCACTGCTGCAGCGGGTAAGGGCGCAAAAGGCGCTCCTGCCAAGGGCAAGAAGTAAGGAGCGCGGAGTAACCTATGTCTCGACGTAATCGTCCCGAACCACGTGTGGTCCTGCCGGATCCGCGTTACAGTAATATGTTGGTCTCTCACCTGGTCAATAAGATCATGATGAGCGGCAAGAAGTCGACCGCTGAGAGCATCGTCTACGGCGCCATCACTGTCCTGGAGCAACGTACCAAGAAGCCGGGCATCGAAGCGCTTGAGCAGGCCATTCGCAACGCCACGCCCATGATCGAAGTGCGGCCCCGCCGTGTTGGTGGCGCCACCTACCAGGTCCCGATGGAAATCCGTGAGGACCGGCGGCTGGCGTTGGCGCTTCGTTGGCTCATTCAGAGCTCTCGCAAGCGCGCGGGCAAGAGCATGATCGACAAGCTTTCTGGCGAATTGTTCGACGCCCATAACAACCAGGGTAACACGGTCAAGAAGCGCGAAGACACGCACAAGATGGCTGAAGCCAACCGCGCATTCGCGCATTACCGCTGGTAATTCGGGCAGATCGCCCAAATGCGCCGTCAGAACGACGGCGTTTTATTCCTGCCTGTGAGACCCGGCATTCGGCCTGAAGGATGCCGGGTTTCTGTCGGTTGAGATCGCGAGCTTATCATCATGTCTACCGCGACCGTGTCCCAAACTGAAGACGAGCGCTTGCAGCGATTGCGCAATATTGGCATCATCGCCCATATCGACGCGGGCAAAACCACAACGACTGAGCGCATCCTGTACTACACGGGAAAGACCTATCGGATGGGCAATGTCGATGAGGGCACAACAGTGACCGATTGGATGGTGCAGGAACGTGAGCGCGGCATCACCATTCAATCCGCAGCGATCACCAGCGAGTGGCGCGGGCACCAGATCAATATTATCGACACTCCGGGGCACATCGACTTCACGGCCGAGGTACAGCGCAGCCTGAGAGTGCTCGACGGCGGCGTCGTCGTTTTTGATGCAGTTGCAGGCGTTGAGCCACAATCCGAAACGGTCTGGCGCCAGGCCAACCAATACGGCGTGCCACGTATTTGTTTCGTAAACAAGATGGATCGCACGGGCGCAGATTTCTGGCGCACGATCGACATGATCAGGGACCGCCTGGGTGCGCATCCGCTGCCGGTGCAGCTGCCTATCGGCTCTGAGGATCTCTTCTCCGGAATGGTCGACCTGATCACCCGGACGGCGTGGACCTTCCCGGATAATCTCGGCGCCACGCCGGTCCAACAGCCAGTTCCTGTTGAATTGCAGGAGAAGGTTGAGGAGCTGCGCGAGCAGTTGGTCGAAGAGGTGTCTGAAACCGACGATTTACTGATATCCAAATACCTGGACGGCGACGAAATCTCAGAAGATGAACTGCGGTTGGCGCTGCGCAGGGCCACATTGGCCCGACAATTGGTGCCTGTGCTGTGCGGCACCTCGTTGCGCACTAAGGGCGTCCAGCTGTTGCTGGATGCGGTCATCGACTACCTGCCGTCGCCGCTCGACGTCCCCGCCGTTGTGGGAACCAACCCAGATACTGATCGCGAGGAAGAGCGTCCCACCTCGCTGGATGCGCCCGTCGCTGCTCTCGTCTTCAAAATCCAAACCGATCCGTACATGGGAAAGCTGGCGTATGTACGTGTGTACTCCGGTGAGCTCCAGTCGGGCACAACCTTGCTCAACAGCAGTAAGGACCGCAAGGAGCGCGTGGGCCGGCTGGTGCAGGTTTACGCTGAGAAACGCGAGGATGTCACTGTCCTTCGTGCCGGCGATATCGGCGCGATCGTCGGGGTGAAACAGACATCGACCGGCGAGACCTTGTGCGACCCCGGGGCGCCGATCGTCCTTGAAGCCATCGACTTTCCCGAACCGGTCATTTCCATTGCCGTCGAGCCGAAGACGAAGGCCGACCAGGACAAACTGGCCAATGCATTGCAGCGGCTGGCCGAAGAGGATCCAACCTTCCGCGTGCGTGTGGATGAACAGACCGGTCAGACACTGCTCAGCGGTATGGGCGAGTTGCACCTGGAAGTGTTGATTGACCGGATGCAGCGTGAGTTTGGAGTGCAAGCCCACGTTGGCCGACATCAGGTGGCATATCGTGAGACTATCACCCGCAAGTCGTCCGTGGAGATGCGTTTCGTGCGTCAGACCGGAGGTCGAGGCCAATATGCCCACGTTATCGTGGACTTCGAGCCATTGGAACACGGCAAGGGCTTCGAGTTCGTCAACAAGACTGTGGGCGGCGTGATCCCGAGAGAGTACATCCCTGCCGTGGAGCAGGGCATCCGCGAGTCGATGGAGAATGGACTGCTGGGCGGATATCCCCTCGTCGACATCAGGGCTACCTTAACCGGTGGTTCATATCATGAAGTTGATAGTTCGGACATGGCCTTCAAGATTGCGGGTTCCATGGCGCTCCGCGAGGGCGCCCAAAAAGGAAGCCCCGCGTTGCTTGAACCTGTCATGAGTCTTGAGGTCGTGGTCCCTGAAGCGAATACCGGTGATGTCATCGGCGATCTAGTGGCCCGCCGCGGACAGATCGCTGGATTGGAAATGCACTCTGTCGGTCTACAGGCCGTTAAGGGTACGGTGCCTTTGGCTGAAATGTTCGGCTACGCCACCTCCTTGCGTTCAACCACTCAGGGACGTGGCACGTTCACAATGGAGTTTGCGCACTATGATTTTGTGCCGATCGACCGCGCGCGCACCATCCTTGGCTTGGGTCCCGACGGCTGATAGAGGCGCCCGCAACGAACAACAGGCTTGAATTTGCACAAAACAGGCCATTTCCATATAATGTGAGAGTTGCCGCCGATTGGAAGGGCCCTTGCAGGGCTATGACTCGGATTGGCACCAGGTGCTGCTCGCCCATCAGAGTGGCGCCGACGAATCGTGCAGAATGCCAGGCCGGCGACGCCTGATCGACGGCCTCAAGGTCGTTTTTGCCCTGCATGCCTCGTCAGCGCTCGCTGGACGGGGCCTTTGTTTGTAAAGGGATGGTGCTCGCCGGGCTTGCGGCGGGTGTTTGGTTGAGGCTTACACTGCTTGCTGTCCACAGAAGGCTGCGTTCAGCAAGCGCCACAAGGAGCATGTGTCATTATGGCTAAGGAAGTATTTGAGCGCACGAAGCCCCATGTGAACGTGGGGACGATTGGGCACATTGATCATGGCAAGACGACGCTGACGGCGGCGATCACGAAGGTATTGGGGATGAAGGGCTGGGCGAATTTCCGGGCGTTTGACTCGATCGACAATGCGCCGGAAGAGAAGGCGCGCGGCATCACGATTGCGATTGCGCACGTGGAGTACCAGACGGAGAAGCGGCACTATGCGCACGTGGATTGTCCGGGGCATGCGGACTACATCAAGAACATGATCACGGGTGCGGCGCAGATGGACGGGGCGATTCTGGTGGTGGCGGCGCCGGACGGGCCGATGCCGCAGACGCGGGAGCACGTGTTGCTGGCGCGGCAGGTGGAAGTGCCGGCGATGGTGGTGTTTCTGAACAAAGTGGACATGATGGAAGACGAGGAGTTGTTGGAGCTGGTGGAGCTGGAGCTGCGCGAGCTGCTGACGAGCTAGCAAGTTCCCTGGGGACGACATTCCGATCATCCGCGGGAGTGCGTTGAAGGCGTTGGAGTCGCACGTCGAAGGATCCGAATGCGCCGGAGTATGCGTGCATCTGGGAGTTGATGCGATGCGGTGGACGAGTACATCCCGACGCCGGTGCGCGAGACGGACAAGCCGTTCCTGATGCCGGTGGAAGACGTGTTTGGGATCAAGGGGCGCGGGACGGTGGTGACGGGGCGGATCGAGCGGGGCATGGTGAAGGTAGGCGAGACGATCGAGATCATCGGGCTGAAGGAAACGCGGGCGACGGTGGTGACGGGCGTGGAGATGTTCCGCAAGATTCTGAAGGAAGGGCATTGCGGGGGACAACGTGGGTTGTCTGTTGCGGGGCATCGAGCGGGACGGACGTGGAGCGTGGGCAGGTGTTGGCGAAGCCGGGGTCGATCACGCCGCACACGAAGTTTCTGAGTCGGAAGTGTACGTGTTGAAGAAGGAAGAGGGTGGGCGGCACACGCCGTTCTTCCAGGGCTATCGGCCGCAGTTCTACATTCGGACGATGGACGTGACGGGTGAGTCGGAGTTGCCGGCGGGGGTGGAGATGGTGATGCCGGGCGACAACGTGAACCTGATGGTCAAGTTGATCGTGCCGGTGGCGCTTGGAAATTGGTTCGCACTTTGCGATTCGTGAGGGCGGCCGCACGGTGGGCGCCGGCGTCATCACCAAGATTCTGGAATAAGTGAGACACGGGGACCGTGCGAGGTGCTTCGAACAACCTCGCAGGTCTTTCGCCCTGCAATGGAGGCATTATGGCTAAGAATCAGTATTCGGATTCGGCTGAAGGCATTCGATCATCGGGTGCTCGATGACTCTGTCCGCAAGATCGTGGATGCTGCGGAGCGCACGGGTGCCGCCGTGGTCGGCCCTATGCCCGCTGCCCACTCGGATCGAGAAGTTCACCGTGAATCGCTCGCCGTTCATCGATAAGGACAGCCGCGAGCAGTTCGAGATGCGGACGCACAAGCGTCTGATTGACGTGATGGATCCCGGCCCCAAGACGATCGAGAACCTGACGAAGCTTGATCTACCTGCGGGTGTGGATATCGAAATCAAGCTTTAGGCCGCAGAGAGCACCGAGCAAAGCAGCTTTTGACTCTGCGTTTTCGGTGAAACCGGTGGCAAAAGAGCGGGCGGCGCCAAGCCGCTCAAGGGGATGATGCGGCTGCCGCACCGGCGAGTCACGACAGTCCCAAGGAGGAAGTTGTGAAGGGTATATTGGGCCGGAAGGTGGGCATGACGCAAGTGCTCACCGCACGCGGCACGGTCGTTCCGGTGACCGTCATCGAAGCGGGTCCCTGTTACGTCACACAGATCAAGACGTTGGAGACGGATGGATACACGGCGATCCAGATCGGCTATCAAGAGACCAAGCCGCGCCGCCTGACGAAGGGCGAGGTGGGTCACTTACGCCGGCGCAACGCCAATTTGCCGACCTTGCGCGTGTTGCGCGAGATTCGCATAAAGAACGTGATGGATTACCAGGTGGGTCAGAAGTTGCTCGCCGATGTGTTCGCCGCAGGCGAGCGCGTTGACGTAAAAGGCGTCTCCAAAGGCAAGGGATTCCAGGGTGGTGTGAGGCGTCATGGGTTCCATGGCGGGCCGCGCACTCATGGTCAATCAGACCGCTTGCGCGCACCTGGCGCGTCCAGCAGCTCGGCACCACACCCGGCCGCATCTACAAGGGCAAGCACATGGCCGGCCATATGGGCAATCGACCGATTACCGTCTCGAATCTGCGTGTGGAACTGGTGGATCCGGCGCGTAATCTGTTGGCGGTTCGTGGCGCCAGTACCGGGCGCCAAGGGTGGCCTTGTGGTCATCACGGAAGCTCGGAAGCAGGGGTGATATGATGTTAGTTTCAGTCATTAACATGGCCGGCGAAAAGGTCGGCGAGGTCGAGCTGTCCGACACTCATCTTCTCTGCACCCGTCAACGAACCATTGATGCATCAGGCCCTGCTGCGCCAACTGGCAAATGCGCGCCTCGGCACTGCGAAGGTCAAGGGTCGCAGCGAGGTTGCCGGTGGTGGTCGCAAGCCCTGGAAGCAGAAGGGCACCGGCCGGGCGCGTCAGGGTTCGACCCGGGCCGCCCAGTGGCGTGGCGGTGGCATCATCTTTGGCCCCAGCCCGCGTTCTTACGAGCAGAAGATGCCCCGGCGCATGCGCCGTGCAGCAATCTGTTCTGCGCTGACCATTAAAGCGGCGGAGGATCGCATTGTGGTCCTCGACAAGCTTGCAGCTTCAACGGCTGGCGAGATGTCGAAGACGAAGGATATGGCGGCGGTGATGGCCCGCGTAGTGCCCGAAGGCAGCGCGCTGGTTCTTATGGCCGACGCCAACGAAAACATCCAACGCGCTGCGAACAACCTGCCCAACGTCAAGTTGCTGCGCGCGGGCTACCTGAATATGCGGGATCTACTGGACTACGACTACCTGGTCATTCCGCAGGATGCGCTGCCCGTGCTCGAAGGCGTCTTGAGCTAACGTATTTGGAAACCATCCCGTAAGGGACAGGAGACTGACAATGCACGTTTATGATATTCTCAAGCGCCCGGTCGTGACCGAAAAGAGCAATTCGCAAGCTGGCGCAGCCAACCAGTACACCTTCCAGGTGGACCGACGCGGGCGAACAAGATACAGATCAAAGATGCGGTCGAGACGGCTTTCAGTGTGACGGTGTTGGAAGTCAACATCGTGAACATTCCGCCGAAAATGGGGCGCGCTGGCCGTGCAACTGTGATCAAGAAGACGGCGATGAAGAAAGCCATTGTCACGTTGGCCCCAGGGAACACGATCCAGTTCTTTGAGGGTGTGTAGGGAGTTAGAGGCAGGCGGCTAGGACGGCAAGAGTATCGTCTGCCCCGGCGCCTGGCAATTGTCCTCTCGCAACACAAACCTTCGAGGGTTCAAGAACCTCGAAGGCTGGAGCGAAAGATAGTTGCCACGAAGCGAGCGCTGTTAGTTTGCCGCTGAGGAGTTTGAATGGCTATCAAGGTGTACAAGCCCACGTCGGCGGGGCGTCGAGGCATGAGTGTCTCGACATTTGATGAGATCACCCGGTCGACGCCTGAGCGCTCCTTGCTGCGCCCCATGCGCGAACGCGCAGGGCGCAACAATCAGGGCCGCGTGACCGTGCGCCATCGGGGTGGCGGGCACAAGCGTCTGTATCGCTTGATCGATTTCCGCCGCGACAAGCACGGTATTCCGGCCAAGGTTTCCTCGATCGAATACGATCCGAATCGCTCGGCCCGGATTGCCTTGCTGACGTATGCGGATGGCGAAAAACGCTACATCCTTGCGCCGGTGGGCCTGAAGGTCGGCAGCCAGATCATGTCCGGCCCTGAGGCCGAAGTGCGCGTAGGCAACGCAATGCCCCTGCGCAATATCCCGTTGGGGACCATCGTCCACAACGTCGAACTGCAGCCCGGTCGCGGCGGACAGATGGCCCGATCCGCGGGCGTGGGTGCACAGGTGTTGGCGAAGGAAGGCGACATGGCCCAGTTGCGCCTGCCGAGTGGCGAAGTGCGGCGCGTCGCGATGACCTGCCTGGCAACCATTGGCCAGGTGGGCAACACGGACCATGCCAACTTGAACCTGGGTAAGGCCGGTCGCAAGCGCTGGCTCGGCATCCGCCCAACCGTCCGCGGCACTGCGCAGGACCCGAATTCGCATCCGCACGGTGGTGGCGAAGGCCGTTCGTCCGTGGGTATGCCCGGTCCCAAGACCCCGTGGGGCAAGCCCGCGCTGGGTTATAAGACTCGCAAGAACAAGCGCACCGAGAACGCTATCGTGCGACGCCGCGGGAAGAAGTAGGGGGAATATAGAGAATGACCCGATCTCTCAAGAAGGGCCCGTACGTACAGAATAAGCTGTTGAAGAAGGTAGAGGCTATGAACCGGACCGGCAAGAAAACGGTCATTAAGACCTGGTCGCGCGCCTCGACCGTCTTCCCGCAGATGGTTGGTCATACGATTGCCATCCATGACGGGCGCCGCCATGTTCCCATCTACATTGCCGAGAATATGGTCGGCCACAAGCTGGGCGAGTTCGCACCCACTCGATTCTTCCGCGGCCACGTGAAGAGCGAGAAGAAGACCGACGAGGTGAGATGATGGAAGTGCGAGCTATTACCAAGTATACGGGAATTTCCCCGCAAAAGACCCGCTGGGTGATCGACCAGGTGCGCGGAATGCAGGCAGAGCGAGCGCTTGCCCTACTGCGCTTCATGAGGCAATCTGCGGCCGAGCCAGTGGCAAAGACTATTGCGTCAGCCCTGGCGAACGCTGAGGAAAACCTGGGCCTCGCACGCGAGGATATGTTCATCGCAACGATTATGGCCGACGGTGCCCCTGTGCGCCGCTGGCGCCGGTTCGGTGCGCGCGGCCGGTTCAAGCCGATCATTCGGCGGTCGTCGCACATCACCGTGGTGCTCGAAGAGCGCCAGTAGCAGCCATAAGGAGGCAGCAGTGGGCCGAAAAGTACATCCCATTGGCTTTCGCCTGGGTATAACAGAGCAGCATCGCTCTCGGTGGTTTGCCGAGGGCAAGGAATACACAAACCTCGTAGCTGAGGACCGGCGGATCCGCAAGGTCGTGTTGACCACGTTGCCGGAGGCGCAGATTTCCCAGGTGGATATCGAGCGCTTCCCGCCCAATCAGATGCGTATCACTGTTCACTCCGCGAAACCGGGCGTGATCATTGGCCGTAAGGGCGCCACCGTGAATCAGCTGCGCACCGATCTGCAGAATTCGACGGGCAAGCGCGTCAAACTGGACATCGCGGAAATTGAGCGACCTGAGTTGGACTCATTCCTGGTGGCTCGCAGTATTGCCGACCAGCTTGGCCCGGCGTATTTCGCACAAACGGGCCATGAAGCAGGCAGTGCTCCGAGCCCTTAAGGCTGGCGCACAGGGCTGCATGATCCGCTGTGGCGGTCGCTTGGCCGGTTCCGAAATGGCGCGTGTCGAGACTGTGCGTGAGGGGCGGGTTCCTCGTCACACCCTGCGCGCTGAGATCGATTATGCGAAAGAGGAAGCGCTGACCACCTTTGGCCGGATCGGGATCAAGGTCTGGATCTATAAGGGTGAGCGCCTACCGGGTGCTGAGGCGTAGGAGTTTTTACTATGTTGATGCCTAAGCGTGTGAAATATCGCAAGCAGCACCGCGGGCGCCGAGCGGGTATGGCCAGCCGTGGCAACGAGGTCAACTTCGGTGAGTTCGGGCTCCAGGCATTGGGCCCGGCGTGGCTGAATAGCCGCCAGATCGAAGCGGCACGCCGCGCGATCGTACGCTATCTGCGTCGAGGCGGTAAGCTGTGGATCCGCGTGTTCCCGGACCATCCGGTGACCAAGCGGCCGGCCGAAACCCGCATGGGTGGTGGCAAGGGCGCGGTGGAGTACTGGGCGGCCGTCGTGCGGCCCGGCCTGATGCTGTTCGAAGTGGCCGGCGTGGCTGAGGACGAGGCGCGTGAGGCGATGCGGTTAGCGTCGCATAAGCTGCCCATCCGGACACAGTTCGTCCGCCGCGAACTGGGGGAGCAAGCATAAGATGCGCGCAACAGAAATTCGCAATCTGAACGAGGCCGAGGTGGCCCGCAAGCTGGACGAGGCCCATCAGGAGCTGTTCAACTTGCGCTTCCAGTACTCGACGGGGCAGCTCAAGAATACGACCCGGCTGAGCCAGGTCAAGCACGAGATTGCCCGACTCCGCACGATTCTGCGCGAGCGTGAGTTGGCCGCAGCCCAAGGAGAATAAGAGATGTCAGACGAGACAACCTACGAGCGCAAGGGCAAGCGGCTTACCGGCCGGGTCGTCAGCAATAAGATGCAGAAGACGGTCGTTGTCGAGGTAGAGCGCACCCACCGGCACCCGCTTTACGGCAAGGTGATCCGGGTGCACAAGCACTATAAGGTGCACGACGAGAGCAATGCGTGTCTGATCGGTGATCAGGTGCGTATCGTGGAGTCGCGGCCCTACAGTAAGGACAAGCACTACCGGGTCGAAGCGATCCTGAACCGCGCTGCACAGATTGACACCACGCCCCTGACCGCGTCGCCGGACGCGGAAGTATAGAGGTAAGGCCATGATCCAGCAGGAATCCAGGCTCAAGGTCGCCGACAACACCGGCGCCAAAGAAATTCTATGCATCCGGGTCTTGGGTGGCTCCACCCGCCGGTATGCCCACATTGGTGATGTGATCATCGCCACGGTGAAGCAGGCCGCGCCGAATGCAGCGGTCAAAGAGGGCGATGTGGTGCGTGCAGTGGTTGTCCGCACGACCTATTCGCAGAAGCGTCGCGATGGCTCGTCCATCCGCTTCGATGACAATGCAGCCGTCATCATCGATACGATGAAGGCGCCGCGCGGCACTCGTATCTTCGGGCCGGTGGCCCGCGAGTTGCGCGATCGCGGCTTCATGCGCATCGTTTCGCTGGCGCCCGAGGTTCTGTAAGAGGTACGTATGGATATCAAAAAGGGCGATAAGGTTCAAGTGATTTCGGGCGATGATCGCGGCAGTGAAGGCGAAGTTCAGCGCGTGGTCCGGGCGAAGTGGGGCAAAGGCCGCAAGGCCGGTCAGCGGAAGCAGCAGGCCGACCGTGTGGTGGTGGCTGGCATCAACCTGGTGAAAAAGCACCAGCGGCGAACCGGCAACGTGAACACCCAGTTCGGTATCATCGAGCGCGAAGCACCACTCCACCTGTCGAACGTCATGTTGGTGTGCCCGAAATGCGGCAAACCCACCCGCGTAGGTCACATGATCCACGCCGATGGCAGCCGTTCACGGGCTTGCAAGAAATGCGGCGAGGGAATCGACGCGTAAGATTGAAGATTTCCGCTGCCCCCCTGGGCAGGGCGCAATTTTCAATCGAATCCGGATCAGGGTTGCACAGCGCGGCCCTGTATAGGATAGGAGTAGATAATGGCAAAACCGAGAATGCTGGACCGCTACCGGGACGAGGTGGCGCCGGCGCTGGAAAAAGAGTTTGGCTACAAGAACGTGATGCAGGTGCCGCGCGTCGAGAAGGTCGTGCTGAATATCGGCATGGGCGAAGCACTGACGAACGCGAAGAGCCTGGACGCAGCCGCGGGTGACTTGACGGCAATTGCCGGTCAAAAGCCCGTCTTCACTAAGGCCAAGCGTTCCATTGCGAACTTCAAGTTGCGCGAGGGCAACACCATCGGCGTGACTGTGACTCTGCGACAGGAGCGGATGTGGAGTTTCCTGGATCGCCTGATGAGTATCGCGCTGCCGCGTCTGCGTGACTTCCGGGGCATCATCGCCCGACTCGTTTGATGGTCACGGCAATTATAGCCTGGGCCTTCGTGAGCAGCTTATGTTCCCGGAGATCCATTATGAAAAGGTCGATAAGGTGCGCGGCATGGCGGTGACGATCGTCACGACAGCCAAGACCGATGAGGAAGGCCTCCGGCTGCTACAATTGCTGGGCATGCCGTTCCAGAAGTAGGGCAAATTGCCCACTGGTGGGGTGCAGCCCACCTACAGGAGGAGTCTCTGTGGCAAAGACGTGTATGCCAATTCGGGAGCAACGCCGTAAGTATGAAGTGCGCGTTCGCAACCGCTGCAGCATCTGTGCCCGGCCGCGTGGCTACATGCGCCGGTTTGATCTGTGCCGCGTTTGCTTCCGCGAACAGGCGCTGAAGGGCAATCTGCCTGGCGTGGTGAAGTCGAGCTGGTAGCGCAAACTTCAATTTGCGCGGGAATGCGGAATCCTGGGCTGCGACATCGCAGGGTGAGTGCGAAGCACAGGCTCAACCTGGACCGGTCGCAAGCAACAGGTGATCCGAACTCCGAAGGAGCAAGTTATGATTAGTGATCCGATTGCCGATATGCTGACTCGCATCCGCAACGGCGTCCTGGTGCGACAGAAGCAGATAGTCGTGCCTGGTTCAAAGGTTAAGCTGGCACTGGCCCGCATCCTGAAGGACGAAGGGTTTATTAAGGACTTTGAAGTCACCAAGGACGAGCCGCAGGCTCAGTTGCGCCTGGTTTTGAAGTATGATCGCGAACGCAAGTCGATCATCACCGGGATGCAGCGGGTCAGCCGGCCCGGGCGGCGAGTCTATGTCAAACGCACCGATATCCCGTGGGTCCTGAGTGGCCTCGGGGTCGCCATTCTGAGTACGCCGCAAGGCATCATGACGGACCAGAAGGCCCGCCGGCTCGGATTGGGCGGCGAGGTGCTCTGCTACATCTGGTAGGAGGCAGGACTGTGTCGCGTATTGGGAAAATGCCGGTTGCGCTGCCGAAAGGCGTGAGCGTGACGGTTGGCGAGGGGAACTATGTTACCGTGAAGGGTCCAAAGGGACAGCTCGAGCAGCAGATTCCCATCGGAAATGGCCTTCACGATCGAAGGCAGCGAGGTCCAGGTCACTCGGCCCACCGACGCTAAGAACCATCGTGCGTTGCATGGCCTCAGCCGTGCGCTGCTCAGCAACATGGTGACGGGTGTCAACACCGGCTTTACGCGGGTGCTTGAGGTCGAAGGCGTGGGGTATCGCGCTGGTGTTTTGAATAAGAATCTGGTGGTCCTGGTGGGTTATTCGCACCCGGTTGAAATCGTCCCGCCGGCGAATATCGCGTTCGAGGTAGACAAAACGGGGCGCACTATCACCATCACGGGTATCGATAAGCAAGTAGTGGGCCAGATGGCCGCGAATATTCATGATTTGCGCCCGCCCGAGCCTTACAAAGGCAAGGGCATCCGCTACAGGGGCGAGAAGATCCGCCAGAAGGCCGGCAAGAGTGGTAAGGTCGGCGGCAAGGGCAAGAAGTAAAGCGGAGGATCAAGGTCAATGGCCGAGAAAACGAGTCTTGAAGCTCGCAAGCGCCGACATGAGCGCATTCGCCGACACATTCACGGCACGTCCGAGCGCCCTCGTCTGAACGTATTCCGCAGCCTGGAGCACATTTACGCCCAGGTAATAGACGATGACATGGGCAATACGTTGGTCGCTGCGTCAACCGTGGATCCTGAGTTGCGCAAGCAACTGGACGGCCTGAACAAGTCGCAGCAGGCGGCACGGGTGGGCCAGATGGTGGCCCAGCGCGCCCTTGATAAGGGACTGAAGAAGGTCGTGTTCGACCGCGGTGGCTACCCCTACCATGGCCGCGTGAAGGCTCTGGCCGACGGCGCGCGTGAGGGCGGGCTGGAGTTCTAGGAGGACCGATGCCAGGCAAGGAACGAAATCAACGCGAGGGTGCAGGCCGCGAACAGCAAGGCGGACGGCCGAGTGGGCCCGGTGGTCAGGGCCGTGATCGACAGCGGCGCCCGCGAACGTGATGAAGAGCGCGAACAGCTCGACGAGCGCGTGGTGCATGTTGCGCGTACGTCGAAGGTGCTGAAGGGCGGCCGCCGCTTCGCCTTCCGGGCAGTGGTTGTCGTAGGCGACAATCATGGCCAGGTGGGCTTCGGCGTGGGCAAGGCTCGCGAAGTGCCGGATGCGGTTCGCAAGGCTTCGGAGCATGCACGCAATCACATGCGTCGCATTCCGATGGCCGGCACAACCATCCCGCACATTGCTTTGGGCGACTTCAGCGCGGCGAGGGTGCTCCTGCGTCCTGCATCAGCAGGCACGGGCGTCATCGCTGGCGGCGGCGTTCGCGCCGTGCTCGAAGCTGCGGGCATCCGCGATATTCTGACCAAGTCCCAGGGCAGTGCGAACATGTTGAACGTGGTCGCCGCTACCTTCAAAGCGCTCGAAGCGCTCAAGGACCCTGAGGAAGAAGCGAAGCGCCGTGGGCGGCCGGTGGAGGCTCTGACGCCATACTGGCTGCGGAGGGGGAAAGATGCAGATCAGCAGTAAGCAAAAGATGCTGCGCATCACGTACTCCACCAGCTCGATCGGCGTTGAGGGAGACCAGAAGGATACGGTGCGCCGGCTGGGCTTGCGCAAGCTGGGCCAGACCGTGGAGCAGCCGGATTCGCCGGTGCTGCGCGGGATGATCCATAAGGTGCGCCACCTGCTCACGGTCGAAGAGTTCGAGGCGTAAGATGAAGCAGAATGATTTGCAGCCCGCTCCGGGCTCCAACAAGGCGCGGACCCGCTCTGGCCGCGGCATCTCGGCCGGTCGAGGCAAGACCGCCGGTCGGGGTACCAAGGGCCAGAATTCCCGCTCCGGTGGGTCCAAGCGAGCGTACTTTGAAGGTGGTCAGTTGCCTCTGGTTCGGCGCCTGCCCCACCTCGGCGGCTTCACGAACCTTTGGCGGATCGAGTATGCGCCGGTCAACATCGAGCGTCTCAATGTCTTCCCGACTGGCACGGAAGTTGACCCTGCGCTGATGGCCGCTGCGGGCGTCATCAAGTCACCCAACCGGCCAGTGAAGGTTCTGGGCGAGGGCGATTTGACCGTCGCACTGACCGTGAAGGCGCACAAGTTCTCCGCGTCCGCGCGTGAGAAAATCCAAGCCGCCGGCGGCTCAGTTCAAGAGCTGACGCTGGAATGAGACCCACAGTGCGTGTAGCGCAGGTTGTCGACTTGCGCTACCACCACTCGTGGCAAGGAGCTTTCGATGCTTGAAGCCGTTCGTAATGCGTTCCGGCTGCCGGACCTTCGTCGCAAGCTGTTGGTCACCTTGGGCATCCTGGTGATCTACCGCTTGATGTCGCACATCCCGGTGCCCGGCGTTAACCGCGAAGCGTTGTCCTCGATCTTCAGCTCTAACCAGTTGTTGGGCCTGTTGAACCTGCTGTCGGGTGGCGCGCTGCAAAACTTCTCGGTGATGGCGATGGGTGTATACCCGTACATCACTGCATCGATCATCGTGCAGTTGCTTATCCCGATCGTCCCGGCGTGGCAGGAACTGCAGAAGGAAGGCGAGGCGGGCCGTAACCGGCTCAACCAGTACACGAACTGGTTGACCATTCCGTTGGCGCTGCTGCAAGGCTTCGGTCAGTCTTCCTTGCTTGCGCAGTCCAGCGGCTCGACGGGGCCGGTGTTGGCTCAGTTCGGGTTCCGCAACTATCCGTTGCAGACCGTTGTCATTCTCATGTCGCTGACCGCAGGCACGATGTTGGCCATGTGGTTGGGCCAGTTGATCACCGAGCAGGGCATCGGCAATGGTATCTCGATCATTATCTTCGGCGGCATCATTGCGGCCATGCCTCAGAATATCGTGAACACTTTTGTGCAAGGCGGCATTCTGCAGTTGCTCATCTTCATCGTGGTGACGATCCTGACCGTGGCAATCATCGTTGTGGTTCAGGAAGGGCAGCGCCGCATTCCGGTGCAGTACGGCAAGCGGGTGCGCGCAATGCGCGGCAACCGGCTCATGGTGGTTGGCGGGCAGAGCACTCATGTGCCGATGCGTGTGAACTCGGCGGGCATGATCCCGTTGATTTTTGCATCGTCAATGCTGATCTTTCCGAGCACCATCGCAAGCTACTTCGTGAACTCGGGGTCTAGTTTCGTAAGCTCGGTTGCTAACTTTTTCTATAGCTTCTTCACGCCGGCCAATGGTTGGTATTGGATCATGTACTTCCTGCTGGTCATTGCGTTTACGTATTTCTATACGGACGTGATCTTCAGGCAGCAGAACCTGCCAGAGACGCTGCAGCGGCAGGGTGGTTTTATTCCAGGCATCCGGCCAGGCATGAATACCGAGAAGTACTTGAACACCGTGCTTTCCCGCATTACCCTGGTGGGCGCGCTGTTCCTGGGGTTCGTGGCGATTCTGCCGTGGCTCGTCCACTTGATTTTTGGTGGAGCAGGCGCCAGCCGAGCTTCGACCAGCACGTTGCTGATCTCAAGCACGGGTCTGCTGATCGTGGTCGGTGTTGTGCTTGACACCATGAAGCAGCTCGAAGCGCAGTTGTTGATGCGTCATTACGAAGGGTTCATCCGGAAGTAGAGACGACTGAGGTCCCAAACGACCCTGCGCAATAGTTAAGACTGGTAAGGTTGAAGCGTTTTCAGCCGTATTGAGGGGGTAAGCATGATCGACCAAGTAACGCCGAAGTACATCGTCATGCTGGGTGCGCCGGGCGCGGGCAAGGGGACCCAAGCCGCGAATGCTCTCGGAGGAGCTGGGCATTCCCCAGGTCTCTTCCGGTGACATCTTCCGGGAGAACCTGAAGAATCAGACGCCGCTCGGACTGCTCGCAAAGCAGTATATGGACAAGGGCGAGTTGGTGCCCGACGGACGTCACCATCGATATGGTGATGGACCGGTTGAGCCGCACTGATGCTGAGCATGGGGCTGTACTGGACGGATTCCCGCGCACGCTGGCGCAGGCAGATGCTCTAGATACGGCGCTGGAGAGCAAGGGTTTTGGCATCACGGTTGTGCCCCTGCTTGAGGTCAGCGATGAGGCCGTCATCGACCGTTTGGCTGGCCGCCGCGTTTGTCGCGACTGCCAAGCCATGTACCATCTTGTGTTTTCGCCTCCCACGGTTACGGGGAGGTGCGACAAGTGCGGCGGGGAGTTGTACCGGCGTGCCGATGACGAACCCGAAACCGTGCGCAACCGGCTGTTTGTGTATTACAAACAGACAGCACCCTTGATCGGCTACTACTTCGCTCACCGCCTGTTGGTGAGCCTGGATGGTAGTCGACCCATAGAGCAAGTCCAGAAGGATCTGGCCGCGACGGTGTACCGTTTTTGATTGTGGTGGATGTGTGAGTATAGTGGTAACCTGGGCGAGTCAATGATCATCTTGAAAAGTCGGCCTGAAATCGCGCTAGATGCGCGAGGCGGGGCGTATCGTTGCTCGAGTGCACGAGGCCATGCGCGACCATGGTTCGGCCTGGGGTCACTACCGCCGAGCTTGATGCGCGAGCCGAAGAAATAATCCGCCAGCATGGGGCTGTGCCGACCTTCCTGGGCTATCCGCATACCGGGAAGAACGACTTTCCCGCCAGCATCTGCGCCTCGATCAATCGAGGAGCTGGTGCATGGGATCCCCAGTAGCAAGCGGTGGCTGGAGCCTGGCGACATCATCAGTATCGACGTCGGCGCCACGTATCAGGGCTGGGTGGGGGATTCTGCCTGGACCTACGCGGTGGGACCCATTGATGCTGAGGGTCAGGCGCCTGCTTGATGCAACCGAAGGGTAGCCTGTGGGCCGGCATCAGTCAGGCCCGGGCCGGCAACTTCCTGGCCGATGTCTCGAAGGCCGTGGAAACCTTCGTCGTGCAGCGCGGCTTCCAGTGGTGCGCGAGTATACGGGCCACGGGGTGGGCCGCCGGATGCACGAAGAACCGCAGGTGCTCAACTATGTGCCGCCGGTGCGGGGCGCGGACCGAAGCTCAAATCGGGTATGACGCTCGCATTCGAGCCCATGGTGGGCGTTGGTACGTGGCGCACCAAGGTGCTAGCGATGGTTGGACGGTCGTGACGGCCGACGGCAAGCGCTCTGCGCACTTTGAGCACACGATCGCCGTGACCGACGGCGAGCCGGAGATATTGACTGTATTGTAGAGACACTGCACGCCAGCAGGCGTGTGTCTCTATGTTGCAGCATAGGAGAAGCAAGATGAAAGTTCGACCGTCGGTCAAGCGCATTTGTGACAAGTGCAAGATCATCCGGCGCCATGGCGTCGTGCAGGTCATCTGCACCAACCCGAAGCACAAGCAGCGCCAAGGGTAACAGAATCGGAGGAAGCGAATGGCTCGTATTGCTGGTGTAGACCTGCCGCGTGATAAGCGGGTCGAGATTGGCCTGACTTACATCTACGGCATTGGCCTTACGTCGAGCAGAGAGATCCTGAGGATGACGGGTGTCAACCCCGACGTCCGGATCAAGGATCTGGACGAGGCGCAGGTTGCCAAGCTGCGTGAGGTGATCGAGCGCAACTACAAGGTGGAAGGCGACCTGCGCCGCGAAGTGGCGATGAACATCAAGCGCCTGCAGGAAATCGGCAGCTACCGTGGTCTGCGTCATCGCCGCAACCTGCCGGCGCACGGCCAGCGCACGCGCACGAATGCCCGCACGAAGCGCGGCGCTCGCCGGACGGTGCCCGGCAAGAAGCGCGCCCGCAAGTAATGCTGGGCGCACGCTGGAGGGCGTGCGTAACGTAGCGGAGAACAAGGAATGCCAAAACCAACAGCTCAGCCTGCTGCGGCGGCAAGCGCCGCTCGACGCGCTGGGCCGCGGCGTGAGAAGCGCCTGGTGCCGCAGGGTCAGGTTCATATTCAGTCGACGTTCAACAACACGATCGTGACGGTCACTGACCCGCAGGGCAATACCCTCGCCTGGACCAGCACCGGCGGCTCGGGTTTCAAGGGTTCGCGCAAGAGCACGCCCTACGCCGCGCAGATGGCAGCCACACAGGCCGCCAAGCAGGCGATGGACATGGGCATGCGCGAGGCGGATGTGTTCTTGAAGGGGCCTGGCCCCGGCCGCGAGTCTGCGATCCGCTCGCTGCAGGCTGCCGGGCTGCGCGTGCGCTCGATCACGGACGTCACGCCGATCCCGCACAACGGCTGCCGGCCGCCCAAGAAGCGCCGCGTGTAGTATTTGTCTGCCACAGAGGACACATGTCGGAACCTCGGAGTTTCTTCCGGGGTCTCCGTGATCTCTGCGGCGGATCGGTGACATCGGAGAGGGATGAAGGTTGCCAAGCCGTAAACCTCTCGTCCGGGTCTGATAACTGTATAGGAGGATCAATTGGCACGAAATATAGATCCGGTGTGCAGGCTCTGCCGCCGGGAAGGCATGAAGCTCTTCTTGAAGGGCGAGCGCTGCTACTCGCCCAAGTGCTCTGTCGAGAAGCGCACCTACGCGCCGGGCATGCACGGCAAGAAGGGCACATTCAAGCACAAGGAATCCGACTTTGCGCTGCAGTTGCGTGAGAAGCAGAAGGCCCGCCGCATCTACGGCGTGCAGGAGCGACAGTTCCGCCGCTACTTCCGCAGCGCGCAACGCGTGAAGGGCATGACCGGCGTGACTCTGCTGCTGACGCTGGAACGCCGGCTGGATAACGTGGTGTACCGCTTGGGCCTGGCCGATTCTCGCCCACAGGCGCGCCAATTGGTGCGCCACGGGCATTTCACGCTCAACGGCCACAACCACAACATCCCGTCCTACCTGGTCGAAGTCGGTGACGTGGTTGAGGTGCGCCCGAACAGCCGCAGCAACGGCTACTTCAAGAGCGTGGCAGATCACCTGGGCAGCGCGCAGTGCCGGATTGGCTGCAGTTTGACGAGAACCGGTTGGCCGGTCGCATTGTTGGTACACCCGATCGTCAGGCCGTTGAAATCCCGCTCAACGAGCAGTTGATCGTCGAGTACTATAGCCGCTAATACGGCTAGCCATTGCGGTTTTGCGGCTGGGGGCGAGTCTTCTTGGTCCTCACCGGTCCCTGTGGCAAGCAGTAAAGGGAGGGTGCATCCTTGTTGAATTTTGTGCTGCCCAAGATTGAGCGTGAAGCGAGCGCGCGCAATTACGGGCGGTTTGTGATCGGCCCGATGGAGAGTGGCTACGGCATTACGCTGGGCAATGCGCTGCGGCGGGTGTTGCTGTCATCGCTGCCCGGCGCGGCGGTCACTTCGATTCGCATCAGCGGTGTGCATCACGAGTTCTCGCCGATCCCATACGTCCGGGAGGATACGACTGCGCTGCTTCTGAATGTTAAGCAGTTGCGGATGAAGTCCGACGTGGACGAGCCGGTGCGGCTGCATGTCGATGTGCGCAGCGAAGGGCCGTTACGGCCGGCGATCTGATCTGCCCGCCTGAGGTCGAGATCGTCAACCCTGAGTTGCTACTGCTGACTGCCGATTCGCCGGATGTGGATCTGGATATTGAGCTGACCGTCAACCGTGGTCGCGGCTACTCGCCGGCCGAGGAGCGCGGCAAGCTGCCGCTGGGTGAGATCCCGGTGGATGCGATTTACAGCCCTGTGCGCAAGGTGAACTACACCGTATCGCGTGCACGCATCGGTCAGCAGACTAACTATGATCGTCTGGTCCTGGAAATCTGGACTGACGGCACGATGACGCCCGAGGCGGCTCTGCGCGAATCGGCCCAGTTGCTGCTGCGCCACCTGACACTGGTCGCCGGCGCCGATGTGTTGCCGGCTGAACAGGCCGCAGCCGAGGGACGCGGGGTGCCTAGCCGCATCTACGATGTGCCGATTGAGGACTTGGAGCTGAGCGTGCGGGCGTACAACTGCCTGAAGCGCGCCGGCATCACCAAGGTCGGCGAAGTTCTGGAACGGCTGGAGAAGGGCGAGGAAGAGATCCTGGCCATTCGCAATTTCGGTCGTAAGTCGTTGAATGAACTGGTGGATCGGCTGGACCAGAAGGGCTTCTTGTCGGCGATTTCGTATCAGCCCAACGTAGCGGCTGAGCTGGAAGACGACGGCGACGCCGACGACACCGAGATGTCCTAAACGGAGTATTCGAATGAGACATCGAGTTGCAGGACGCAAACTGGGCCGTGACAGTGCTCAGCGCTCCGCCCTGTGGCGGGGTCTCATCACAGAACTCTTCCGGCACGACCGCATCAGCACGACCGAGGCCAAGGCGCGTTCTATGCGCGGCGATGCCGAACATTTGATCACGGTCGCCAAGCGCGGCCTGGCCGATGGCGGTAACAACGTGCACGCACACCGCCTCGCGGCGACAGTCATCACCGATCCAGAGATAACCAAGCGTCTGTTCAATGACATCGCGCCGCGGTTCACCGAGCGTCCAGGTGGATACACCCGGATGGTCAAGATCGGTCCGCGGCATGGGTGATGGCGCAGAGATGGTCGTTCTCGAACTTGTCGAGAAAGGCTCAGGAGAGGGCGCCAAGGGCCCTGAGAAGAAGGCGCGGGGAGCTTCGGCTCGCGCATGCGCGAAGCCACTGGCCGCCTCCGCGGCAAGCGAGAAGAAAAGTAGTTGCGTGCTGGGGCGAGGCAGACTCGCCCCAGGCATCATCGTCTCAACAGGGACACTTGCGGCGCAGTGGGCATGTTTCGCAATGAAGCACCTTACCAGGTCATAATAACGTGCAGTACGTACGAGCTACCATTGCCTATGACGGCACAGACTTCCTGGGGTTTCAGCTTCAGGCGAGCGGCCGCACGGTGCAGGGTGTGCTCGAGGCAGCGTTGTGCCGATTGACCGGGGCTGAGACGCGTGTCGTCGGATCCGGGCGTACAGATGCAGGTGTCCATGCCGCGGGTCAGGTGGTAGCCTTTCGCACTTCCTGGCGTCACGATCTGGCGGATTTGCATCGTGCACTTAACGCTGTGCTTCCGCCCGATATCGCAGTTGACGAGTTGAGCGCAGCGACCGAGGGTTGGCACCCGCGCTTCAGTGCAAGGTGGCGACATTATCGGTACACGATCCTCAATCGTCCGTCGCGGTCGCCGTTGATGAGGCGCTATGCGCATCTTGTCACTCAGCCGTTACGGATAGATCTGCTGCAGAGCGCGGCTGAGACTCTGGTGGGCGAGCATGACTTTGCTAGCTTCGGTCGGCCAATGCAAGCTGGGGAGACGACCGTCCGGATCATCCATCGTGCAGAATGGAGCGCTGTGGACCATTTGTTGAACTTCGATGTGGTCGGGAACGCTTTTCTACGGGGGATGATTCGAAGCTTGGTAGGGAACATGCTGCGCGTTGGAGGTTCTGCACAATCTGCAGGACGGCCTAATGACCAGTGGACCGTGGAACGATTAGCCCAAGTGCTGGCCGCTAGAGATCGCAGCATGGCCGCAGCGCCGGCACCCGCTTGTGGGCTGTGTCTCGTGCACGTGGAATATTGAATGTTGAAGATTACTGATTACAGATTGCAGATCGGCATTTGTGCCGCAGTGCGGTGAAACTACCTTGAATCTGGGATCTTCAATCTGTAATCTGCAATCGTCAGAGGAGTTAGAGCAGTGAGAACTTATAGCGCAACCGCCGCGGATGCCGAGGCCAGCCGCGAGTGGTACGTCGTCGACGCTACGGGTAAGAACCTTGGCCGCCTTGCCACGCAGATCGCAAATGTGCTTAAGGGCAAGCACAAGCCGATTTACACGCCCGGCATGGACTGCGGCGACTTCGTGATTGTGGTCAACGCGGACAAAATCCGGGTCACCGGTGACAAACTCGACCAGAAGCATTACTATCATTACTCTGGGTATCCCAGGGGCCTGATTGACGTCACTCTGCGCAAGCAGATGGCCACGCATCCCGACCGGGTTATTCAGTCGGCGGTTTTGGGTATGCTGGCCCGCAACAAGCTGCGCCGGCAGTTGATCAAGAAGCTTAAGGTGTACGCAGGCAGCGAGCATCCGCACACGGCCCAGCAGCCGAAGCCGTTCCCGCTCGCCTAGACATGCGGCATGCCGCGCCCTTACGGGTGGATTAGGAGATAGATTTTGATGTCAGCCAGATATTACGAGGCGGTCGGCCGCCGCAAGACGTCCAGCGCCCGTGTGCGCCTGTACCCCGGAACGGGGACCATCGTCGTGAATGAGCGCCCAGTCTCCGAATACTTTCCTCGTGAGACTGACCAGTTGCTGATCTCGCGACCGCTCCAGACGAGCGATACACTGAGCAACTTCAACATTAGCATCCGTGTTGAAGGTGGCGGTCTGACCGGACAGGCGGGTGCTGCTGCATTGGGCATCGCCCGCGCGCTGTGCGTCTCCGATGAAAACTTGCGGCCCGTGCTGAAGAAGAACGGATTCCTGGTTCGCGACTCGCGCGCCAAGGAACGCAAGAAGTACGGTCTGAAGCGCGCCCGCAAGGCCCCGCAGTACACGAAGCGCTAGTCTTAACTAGCGGCTCGATTCTCAATCATAAAGGCTCGATACTCGTGGTTAGCCCATAGGGCGCCGCGTAGTATCGGGCTTTTCGTGTTTCCACAGGGGATATTGTGTTGGCTTTCAGAGGTGTGCCCGCCTGTGCGAGAACATCTCCACAAGCTATAGGATGGCTCCGATGGTTGATAGATCTGCTTCACGGGTCAGGGTTGGGATCTTGACAGTCAGCGATCGTAGTTTTAGCGGGGAGCGGCAGGATTTGGGTGGACCGGCCCTCGCGCACGCTATGAGAGAAGGTTGGATTACCCAGGCACAGGTGGACCAGTTCGAAACATTGGTTATCGAGACTGCGATCGTGCCGGATGAGCGCGAACAGATCGCGGCGCAACTGATTGAGTGGTGCGACAGGCAGTTGCTCGATCTGATTCTGACCACCGGCGGCACTGGCTTCGCTCCACGTGATGTGACCCCAGAAGCGACACGCAGCGTACTCGATCGGGAGGCGCCCGGGTTAGCTGAAGCCATTCGCGGTGGAAAGCCTCCGCATCACCGCTCATGCGATGCTCAGTCGCGGGGTGGCAGGAATCCGCAAGCACACGTTAATCGTGAACTTGCCGGGCAGCCCGCGTGGAGCCGTAGAAAGCCTTGGTGTGATTCTGCCGGTGCTGCCGCACGCCCTAGAGTTGCTGCGAGAGGACGCATCGGCCGAGTCTCATCACGGATCCTCGGTCGCTTAGCGTGCTGCAACGGCACTGCGCTGCGCTTCCTTTGGCGCCGGTATGGCGGGCTCGCGGAATGGGCCGGCCTTGAGGTCATCCCAATAGCCCTGACTATCCAGGGCTCTGGCAGACCAAATCGCAACGCCGCGCGTGCCGCGCAGCCGGGCATAAGCGATGCGTTCGGCGATCAAGCCGAAATTCGGTTGGTCTGCGCCCAGTCCCAGCCACACCTGGCGGGCGCCTTGCACGCTGAGATGGTCATCGGCCAGGATCTTCCACTTGTTGATGTCCTGGTTAATGTCGTCCCATAGATCATGGGCGCGATCGCATCAACACTGCCCTCCCTGAGCCAGCGGTGTGAGTCCTGGTAGTAGTCGTAGTAGCCCTGCGATGTCGGGAAGGTGATTGTGGCCGTTTTCTTGTAGGTGAACCAGACCGCAGCGCTCATTGTTGTGTTGGGTCGAATTGCCCTGACCTCGGAGGCGTAGCGCGTCATCCAGTAACTCAGGTTATCTCGCTGCCAGTTATCGAAGGTGACCGGCGGGGCTATGCTCTGCCATGCCGCGATGGTTTCGGGATCATAAGAATACTGGCGCCCCGGATAGCGGACGCGATCCAGGTGAATGCCATCGACCGCATACCGCGTGGCGATATCCTTGAATACCGCCAGGTTTTGGTTGTGGACGCGTTCCACTCCTGGGCTACCGACGATATATTCGAAGCAGGCGACAGGATCTGACTTGGCATCGCCCATGGGTGTGGGTACGCCGTTTACCTTGGCATAGGCGCGCCAGGTAGGGTCGTAGAACACATCATCTGCGTTATAATTTGCGAGTCGCCAATAGGGGTGTTCAGGGATCGTGTGTGGCGGTGCGCCCCGACCGCACTCCCACAAACTGAAAGTGTTGACGTAAGCGTGAAGCTCCAAGCCGCGGGCATGGGCGGTCTCGATAGCGACGGCCAGGGGATCCCAGCCAGGGTCGCGACCAAGATCGTCGATCCTTGATGACGTCAACCGGTAGGACCAGGGTTCCAGGCCCGGAGAATAATAGGCATCGCCGGTGGCGCGCACCTGGAGTAGAATTACATTGAACCCGGCATCAGCCGCTCGATTGATTAACTCCACCAGTCGCTCACGCCTGATCGGCGGGCTGCCAAGATCGAAGCGTGAGACCCAAAGTGCACGAACCTCCTTGCTCAGCAGCTGCACCGGCGTGTTGGACTTTGGCCTGGTTATAAATGGCAAGTATATCGGTTTGGTTACCGTTACTTCGGGCTTAGGCACGATGTCATCCACGTCCACCAT
This sequence comes from uncultured Chloroflexia bacterium, assembly GCA_963774265.1. Lineage (GTDB taxonomy): Bacteria > Chloroflexota > Anaerolineae > CG2-30-64-16 > CG2-30-64-16 > JALOOB01. The sequence goes on from CAVZDU010000007.1 coordinate 33,723, forward strand.
AGCTTCACCATATCCCATCGCTAACAACGCAATAATAACCGCCATGATCATGCACGACGGTCTGACGACCAGCATTCTGGCGCATTTTAGCCGCAACTGCAGGTGAACGCAAACCCGGACTCGGTTCCGTCCTATGTTGGCGGACCGAGTCGGCCTGTTGGTAGGTGATAGTCGGCAGACGGCTGCGCAGACTTCGCCTCCCGTCGCTCGCCGCCGGTAAGGGGCGACAAGCGACGGGACCGTGGGCGTTTACACGCCCAAAGCGTCCAGGTAGCTCACTTTTCCGGGTGGCACGCCGGCGACTTGGAGGGCACTTTGGCCGGGATGCCGGTAATGACGTTTACGCTCAGACCTCCCTTGAGCGGGCTCGAAGTTATGGTAGATCGCCCAGACCAGGGTCGCCCGCTCCAGGCGCTGATCCGAGCGGTGGTTGCGGCCGCGGCTGAGTCGTAAGCGAAAATCTCGCCAGTACCACTCGGGTGTCACCCGCTGCAAGCCTTGGTAGTAAGCCAGCAGGTGCACGAGCACCCGATCGAGTTGCTCATTGAGCAGCTTGCCGAGGGTTGCGCCTAGCGGATGCCCCAGCAGCGTGGCTAACGCTGCTTCCGCCTCAGTGTAACTCTGGGCGTCCATGATCTTGTGAATCAGCCCGCCCAACTCATCTCGGGTTTGCTTGCGGATGTGCTCGGCAGCTTCGCCGGTCAGGTCGCCCGCCGCTTCGCTGGCGGCTTTGGCGAGCTCGCCTCCCAGGTTGCGCCACAAATGCCAGACGCAGCGCTGATGCTGGACCCAGGCGAGGCTCCGGCGCAAGTAAGCCAGCAGCCCCTGTGCGCCATCGGACGTTGCGCCGCGCAGGGCATCCACGTCCAGTCCGGCCCGCTTAGCCCGTTCAAACAGCCGCTGCCACGATCCTGCCGACTCTTCGCCTTTGGCCACGACTGGCGGATAGACCAGGCCGGTAACGCTGTCCACGATGAGCAGCACGACCCGCTGCGCCTTGCCTTTCAGCTTGGCCCATAAGCCGTCCGTGCCCACCGCGTGCGTGTGGGCAATGCCCGCCAGTTGCCCGTCCACGCTGGCTTGAGCCGTTTTGCCGGCCCCGTCCAGCCAGCGCTGCACGGTGCTGGCCGCCAAATAACACCGCTCGCCGCTCTCGGGATCCAGCGGTCGCCAGAGCAACCAACGTTCCTGGTGCCCCAACCAGGAGCGCAGCAACTCCGCCGTCCGCCGTAATGAGGTGCCGCCGTGTTGCCAGTGGTCGACCGCACAACGGTGAACGTCCCGGGCATACCAACTACCGCGCACCAGCAGGGCCGACCGCTCCGAATACGTCTTGTTGCAGGCGTAGCACTTGTGGCGCTGGATGCGCACCTCCTGCCGGCCCCGATCCAGGAACCAGGGGTGACGGGGATACGTGCCCCAGCAACTCGTCCACGTCCCGCCACAGGTCGGACAGCGCTTCCAGTCCCAAACGCTGCGCTTGGCCAGCGTCACTAAGGTGTAGTGGGCAGAGAGGTTTGTCCTCTACAGAGTGGGCACAGACGTTTGTCCTCTTGCCCTTGATCGACGACAGATAAATCGCCTAAGCTGGCAGTACTTCCTTTGTGGAGCGAGGGGGTGCTGCCATGCCACGATGTCCGGCTCGAGATTACGCTGATCGCTGTTTGGCCATCGAACTGCAACAGCGTGGGCTGCGTCAGTGTGAGATTGCGGCCAGGTTGCAGCGTCCGGTGCGTTGGGTGCGCCGCACGGTGGGCCGCTATGATGCGGCGGTCGGGATGACCAGCCTGTGCGATCATTCGTCCCGGCCGCAGCGCTCGCCGCAACAGACACCGCCCGAGATCGAGGTGGCGATGTGTGCGTTGAAACAAGCCCACGGGGCTTGGGGGCGACGCCAGATTGCCAAGCAACTGCGCTGGCAGTGGCGTAACGAGCCCGAACGCCAACGCTGGGTTAGTGTCGGCCGTGTGCGGCGGGTCCTGGCTCGCCATCCGGAACTGGATCCGCCCGCCCCAGCGTCGGAGCGCCCCCCGCCGCGGCACATCGACTACCTGACCTGCAACCTGATCCTGGGCGGCGGACATCCACGAAACGCACCTCCCGGACGGGAGTATCTGGTACACCCTGCATTGGCTGGATCTGCATAGCCGTTTTGAGTTGGGCCAGCTGACGGCGCAACGCTTGAGCGAGGCGTTGGTCGTGCACAGCTTTCTGAATGTCGCCCAGCAGTATGGTCTGCCCCGAATCGTCAAGACCGATCATGACAAGCTGTGGTACGACGGGGTGAGCGGCCTACCGAGTCCCCTGACGCGCGTGCTCAGCGCCTTGGGCGTCTATCACCTGTTAGTGGGCCCCAAACAGCCTTGGTGGAACGGCGTCGTCGAACGCTATGTGCGCACGTGTCGCCAGGAAGTCGTCTTGCCGCCGGGCGATGACCCGCAGCTGCCGCAGGCCGTCGAAACAGCCCGCCACTTCTACAACGAGCAGCGCTGTCACAGCCGCTGTCAGGATCAGCCCCCGGTGACGGTCTATCAATCGAGTGCACGCCGCGTACCGGCCGGTTTCGATCCTGCGCAAGTGCCCTTCACCCAAGAGTCCCTGGTGCTATCCCGGCAAGTAGATGCCAACGGACACATCCGCCTGGCCGGCCGCAGCTTGCCGTTCAGCCGGCGCTATGCGCACCAGGCCATCACCGTGACGGTCACTGGCTGGTCGGCCGTCGGTCAAGTGGCGGATGGCTGGCAACGTACCTGGGACCTCCACGCACAAGCCGTGCAACCAGCCGTACCACCGCCGCCACCAGCCCTGCCGCAGCCCGTGCGCCGCAAGATAGATCGCGCAGGCTGTCTGACGCTTCAGTGCTACCGTTACTATGTCGGGATCGCCTGGACCGGTCAGACCCTGACCATCCAACGCAGCCAGGATACCTGGACGGTCAGCCTACCTGATGGCACGCAGAAGACCTTACCCTGTAAGCATCTGTATCCGCAACCGCCCACCAAAGCCACTCCCGCGCAGCCCAAGACCCCTCCTACGTCACCAACAACGAACTGCACTCTGCCAAGTCGCCGCGTCAACCAGAACGGCCAGATTTCCTTTCACAACCGCCTCTACTTCGTCGGCATCGGCCACAAGGGCCAAACGCTCGCCGTGGTCCCCACCGACATCGGTCTGGAGGTCTACACCCCCCAGCAGGCCTGGATCACGACTTGCCCGTGGAAGCCACCGCGCCAACCGGACAAACCTCTCTGCCCTATGTAGAGGACAAACGTATGATCCCATTACAACTAAGGATTGCAGGTGTGCCCTGCCTCGCTCTATAATGTTCATGGGCCGTGCGGCTTTCTTGTGCGGTGTCATAACTACACAATGGCCGTTTGGCCCATTTTTGTCAATAGCCCCTGTCGCTACACCGACCAACACAATCTGGAACCGAGTCCAAACCCGGCCAATTTCGGATTGCGGTGTTATACTTGTCTCTCTTAGCGATACCGCAGCGGATGCTAGCTCAAAGGAGGCTGCGCTCTGGGCACGCTGAATCCAAACATACCATCACCTGAACTGGCGAGGGCGCTTAATGCCGCATCGACGCGCATGCGTGCATCCGGACGCACGCTCCTAACGCCCGCAATGCTGTTGCTGACCTTTGTCAAGGAGCCGGGCAGCGCGGCCTATCGCCTATTGACTGGCTTGGCCGCAGAGCGAAGCTTCCGGTTGGACGAGCTTGCAGCGTCGGCTGAGGCGTTCGCGCGCGCTGCACCGGGCAAGGATGCCGATTTTGTGTATGAAGGCGAGAATGGTCCCATTCGACTGTCCACCGAAATGCTGATCGTCCTCGATGAGGGGCGCAGTATTGCCGATGCGGCAGGGGAGAGCCAGGTGGGGACGGAACACGCGCTGGGTGGACTCGCAGAGCGCGGTGTCGGCACAGCGGGCATCCTCCGGCGCTACGGCATCTCCCGCGAGACGCTGGCCAGTCGGCTCGCCAACCACGCGCAGACGCAGCGGACCGCTGGCCAGGATCAGGTTGCGCGGGCAAAGGGAGGCGACACTGCGCCGGTGTACGTGCGCGAGGAGTTGATGCATGATCTGCTCGGCCTGTTGGCGTTAGCGAATCACCGGCATGTGGTATTGGTCGGCGATGCAGGTGTGGGCCGCCGGTCATTAGTGCAGGGCCTCGCCCTGCTCATGGCAGAGGGCAAAGGGCCAGCTGAGCTCAGCAATCTTGTGACGGTCTCGGAGCATGCGCTTCTTATCGACGCTGAGAAGGCGGTCGACAGCGCCGCGCAGCAGGCGCGTGACGGCATCCTCTTCATCCCCAACGTTGAGCGCTTTTTCGGTAGTGCAGCGGTTAACGCGGAGTTCCCCAAGGCAACTCGAGCAGTCCAGCGCGCATTCCTTAATGTGCTCCCCGTGGTCATCGCCAGCACCACGGACGCTGCGTGGAACGACAGACTGGCGGCTGACAGCACCGTGCGCGAAAACAGCCACCGGCTGCGCGTGCCTGAGCCATCGGCAGAGGAATCGGTCAAGATCCTCTCTGTCCACAAGTCCCGGCTCGAGCACGACTATCGAGTCAAGATCGATGACGGCGCGCTTCCTGCGGCCGCAAATATGGCAAAGCGATATGTGGCCGGGACACCGCTGCCTGCCTCGGCTCTTGCCGTGCTGCATCGCGCCGGCGCCTTGCTCAAGTTGGCCGCACAATCAACAGTCCACCGACCGGCTTCGCCGGTAACTCCCCAGGATGGAACAGGCGCACCGTCCGCAGAGGGAGTTCAGTCAGCTGGGAGTATGGGGCCGGCGGCGACTGCAGACGCAACAGACTCCCTGCTGGACGGCGATGACGTCGCTGTCGCCGTCAGCGTTATGACCGGCATCCCGGTGAGCAAGCTAGGTCTTGACGAACGGGCACGCTACGCCCACATGGTGGATGCCCTGCACCAACGCATCATCGGCCAAGAGGAAGCCGTGATGGCTGTCAGCCGTGCGGTCAAGATTGCACGCGTCGGCCTGAAGGATCCCAAACGACCTATCGGTTCATTCCTGTTCCTTGGCCCTACAGGTGTAGGCAAAACGGAACTGGCAAAGGCGTTGGCCGAATTCATGTTTGGGTCGGAGGACGCCATGGTCGTGCTGGACATGAGCGAGTACCAGCAGGATCACACCGTGAACCGCCTGATCGGTGCACCTCCAGGCTATGTTGGATTTGAGGCAGGTGGGCAGCTTACAGAGAAAGTCCGGCAGCGTCCGCATACGGTTGTACTGTTTGATGAGGTAGAAAAGGCCCATCCTCGCGTGCTGGATGTCCTGCTTCAGATCATGGAAGAGGGCCGGCTGACCGATGCACAGGGCCGTGTCACATCGTTCAGCGAAACGGTGATCATCCTGACCAGCAACCTGGGGTCTGAACACTTGGATAAGCCCGTGATGACCGATGAGATGCGCGAAGAGGTGTTGGAGGTCATGCGCGGAACGCTGCGGCCCGAATTCTTGAATCGTTTGGATGAGATTATCTTGTTCCTGCCGCTATCGTCAGATCAATTAAGCCAGATCCTCGACCTGCAACTAAAGAAGGAAGTCAAAATGCTGCAGGCGCAGGGTGTGACGCTGGAGATCACCGAGGCGGCGAAGTCGTGGCTGCTCAGTCAGAACGATCACCCTGAATGGGGCGCGCGGCCGTTGCGTCGAATCATTCAGAAGAACCTCCGCGAGCGGCTGGCTGACTGGCTGCTCACCGCCGCCCCGGAGAAAGGCGCACACGTCGTGGTGGACGCAGGGGATCCAGGATTGTCATTTGCGATGAGCTAGAGCACCGGGGGGGGAAGAACCTCCGGCGCGATTCGGCTACACGGCTCGCCGACGAACGTAGGAGGGCATATGCTGTGAGGGAAAACTCGCCCGCGTCCAGTCGGTGGGGATGGCATCAACAGGTGCGGTGGTCTGGTGGCGCACCGCAACGAGGGTCATGTCATCGTACTGGGCCGCGCCGCCGGTGAATTCATCGAGGGCGTGAAGAATACTCTGGATCAACGTGGACGCGCTCTCTCCTGCGTGAGCGAGCAGTGCCACCTGGAGGCGCTCATCGCCGAAAGTATTGCCTGAAGGATCACTGGCATCCGTGACCCCGTCAGAGTAGAGCAACAGAACGTCTCCAAGACCCAGTGAGGCCTCAAGTTCCTGCAGGACAATATCCTCAAAGGCGCCCAGAACTAGCCCTTTCGTTGGGAGTTCTGTGCATTTTTTCGTTGCTGCACTCCAGAGCAATGGCCGGTTGTGGCCCCCATTTGCGAACACGCTGCGGCCTGTGGTGAGATCGATCGTTACGTAACACGCGGTCAGAAATACATCGGATTGGCTGTCGCCCAGGATCATGCTGTTAGCGCGCGTGAGGACTGCGCCGGGCCGGCGGCCACCTAACGCGCTGGTACGAATGACCGTCCGGCTCAGGGCCATAAACAACGCCGCTGGCACGCCTTTGTCAGCGACATCGGCGATGACCACACCCATGCGCAAAGGTGTGCCGGGCAAGTAGAAATAGTCGTAGAAATCGCCGCCAACGATCTGTGCAGGGCGATAGGCGGCGGCGAAGTCCCAACCCGGCACCTCAGGTGCATCTTCGGGTAGAAGGCTCAGCTGGATTTGACGCGCCACTTGTAACTGTTCGTCTAGCCGCTCCTGGTGCGACGATTCTTCCTGGAGACGGGCGGTCTCCAGCGCCAGCGCGGCCTGGTTGGCCATCAGTTGCAGTAGGCGCACGTCATCGTCGCTTGCGCGATGCACGCGGCGCATATCGACCATCAGGGCGCCGATCGTCCTACCCTCCGCTAACAGTGGCGCAACGCAATGTCCGCGGAAGTCTTCGATAGCAGCCCATCCGGGCACCAGGATGCCATGCGAATCAGCCGAGACATCCTCTATGATCACGGGCTGCTGGGACAGAATGGCCCGACCTGGGCCGCTGCGCTCGTCAAAACTGACTTCTCGATTGGCAGCCACCGGGTCTTCGCGCCAGCCGCTTGCTGCGCGGAAGAGGAGCGTATCGCCCGAGGTATCCGGCAGGATAAGTGCACAGGCATCTGCGTTGAGTAACCTGCGGACCTCATCAACCAGGTGGCGCATGAGAACATCCAGATCACCGTGACCGAGAAGGCGATTCGAAAACTCCAGCAGCGCGGTGAGTTCACGCGCATGTTTCGCTTGTATCATTTGGGTGAGACGAACGAGTTCAATTGCTATGCCCATCTGGCGGCCCGCATGTGTCAGGAGGGCAAGTGCGTCCGATGTCAAGGCGGAGCGATCAGGGGCGAGAACATTGAGGATGCCGATACTGTGGGAGCCGGCCTGTAATGGGGCGGAGGCATGTATGACGGGCGTGATCGAGTCGTAGCCCTCGCGCCGCGGTTCAGTGGCATCGTTTGATGGAGCCTGATCGAGCCTCGCCACAGCCAGTCGAGAGCATTGGAGGATGTTGTATCCGGCCTGAAGTAGGCCGGCGTTGCATCGACGCTGACACTCGCAAGGACCATCCCAGGGCAGGCGTAGGTCGGGCGACAGCTCGGTCGGCAAACCATGATGCGCCGCGAGAACATAACCCGGTCCGAACCGCCTATCCTGCGCGACGGGATCGACCAGGAAGATCCACCCTGTGCTCAGCCGCATCAAGGCGAGGAGACGCTCCAGCGCACGCGAGAGCAACTGCTGCGCGTCGCCTCCTTCGTGCAGCAAGTCGGTGATCTCATTTAGTCCCGCTAGTTGATCGGCTAGTGCCGGTCCTCGCGGCTCAGACATACTTCTCGACTTTGAAGCGATACAGGTCCACCTTTTCGCCTTGTGCGATGCCGCCTTTAAGACGCGCATACCGTACCTGGGTCTCGCTGTCGTTGATACCCTCGATGTCCGGCAGTAGCAGACCTCGACGCCAGTCCCGTTGAACGATCACGCCGTAAACCTTCGGATTCAGCTGGTTGATCGATTCGATCGGTTCAGGTGGATACAGCACACTGACGTCGATTACCAGATCCTCCAACTCGGCTGGGGTTACGGGGCGGAAGCGCGGGTCGCGCGTGGCGGCGGAGATTGCATTGTTGATAACCTCCTGCGCTAACGAGTCCTCGGTCGGCTGGATGGTGCCAATACAACCGCGCAGTTCCCGGGTGCTCGCGGTGTGGAGGGTGACGAACGCGCCTGCAGGTTCTCCTTCGATTGGTTCAGGTGCGTCCTCCGGTTTGATTTTTCGGCTCGTGCGCACATAAGCATCGATTGTCTTGCGGGCGAGCTGGACGAGCGGATGTTCCTCTGCCATAGGATCCTTCACTTGTAACGGTGGGGATCAGGCGATTCTCCGCCCCAACGGTTTGGGCAGACCGATATCTTCACCTACTCCCCGAGTTCGCCAACCAACTCAGGCTCCCCCCATGCGGCCCACGCCCACCGATGGCTGCCCAACCCATCCGTGGCGAAGGCTAACCTCAACATGTTGCCAGAGTGGAACGGCAATTCGATCTCGGCCGCCTCCCAGCGTACTGGCCAGCCTGCGCGGCTCCATACCTGCCAGCCGTCCACCCGGATGCGAAACGCGACCAGTTGTTCGACGCCTTGCGAGCCATCCCGGATGCCTGTGGCAAAACGCAGCCGAAGGTTGCGCAAGCCGGCAGGGACAGGAACATGGAATTCTGCCAGTGCTTCGCCGTTTACAGGCGGATGCTCCCACAGGGCTGGACGAGTCTCGCCGCCGACTGAAGCCACCGCGGCTTTCACTTCCATGCCCGCCGGCTCTTTGGCTGCGCGAACGTCGGCTTGAGCGAAATGCTCCAGAAAGTTGTACTGCCATGCACGTTGGCCCGCATCCTCGCTCTTGCGTGGGTTGTTCTGTCGCCAGTCCAAAAAGGTCAAGAACTCGCGCACGAGCGCTTGATCGGCAGCTGGAAGCGCTGCAATCTGGTCACAGAGGTCATCGATCCCGTTCATTTTCGCTCCGTTACAGAATCTTCCCCATGCTACTCGTCCACGGCTACCTTTACCACGGTTTTTCTCACCGAGCAAGGGGCGCTCGCGGCGCGCCGAGCCACAGCAGGATTGTACCACAGACGTCAACGAGCGCGTAAGAGCCGATTCTTTGCCAGGAGACAGAAGCGGAGGCACGACGTTGTGCCTCCGCTTTGGCGAACCTCGCGCGCCGTTTGCGGCGGCGCGATTCAGCCGACTTTCTGCTTGAGAATCTCTTCCAGCGTGGGTTGCCCGATAATCTGTAGCTCATAGCTGACGCGCTGAAATGGGTGATATATGTTAGCGACGCGGGTAAGGTCGATGGGAGTGGCCGAGAGAACCAGGTCGCATGGCACGCGTCGGATGGTTTCTTCCAGGTCTCTGATCTGCTCGCCGCCATAGCCCATGGCTGGCAGCAACGTGCCGATATCCGGGTACTTCTCGAAGGTTTCGGTAATGGTTCCGACAGTGTAGGGCCGGGGATCAATGATTTCTGCTGCACCGAAGCGTTGCGCGGCGACGATGCCCGCGCCGTACTTCATCTCACCGTGGGTGAGGGTGGGGCCGTCTTCAATGACCAGGACCCGCTTGCCGCGGATAGCCACAGGATCGTCAACAAAGATCGGGGAAGCCGCTTCAATAATCATCGCGCCTGGGTTGACCGCCGCCGCGCTGTTTCGCACAGCAGTGATGGGTCCCAGGTCGGCCGTGTCCACCTTGTTAATGATGATCACATCAGCCATGCGGAAGTTGGCAGCACCCGGCCAATAGGTTAGCTCATGGCCAGCACGGTGAGGATCGGCGACGACGATATGCAGGTCCGGCTTGTAGAAGGGCAGGTCATTGTTACCGCCATCCCATAGAATGACATCAGCTTCGAGCTCGGCCTGGCGGAGGATGGCCTCGTAGTCTACGCCCGCATAGACGATGATCCCCCTGTCGATATGCGGCTCATACTCCTCACGCTCTTCGATGGTGGTTTTGTGGAGGTCCAGGTCTTCGTAGGATGCAAAGCGCTGTACACGTTGCTTCACCAGATCGCCGTAAGGCATGGGGTGGCGAACCGCTACAACCCGCTTGCCCATGGCCTGAAGCCGGCCTGCGACGTAGCGCGTGGTCTGTGACTTGCCGCTGCCGGTGCGCACGGCGCACACGGCCACGACGGGTTTGTTGGAGGACACCATGGTGTCCTTCGGGCCCATGAACCGAAAGTCGGCGCCTGCCGCGATGACGGTCGCGGCCTTGCTCATGACGTACTGGTTGTTGACGTCCGAATATGCGAACACGACTTGGTCCACGCCCAACATCCGGATGAGCGTCGGCATTTCGTCTTCCGGGTAAATGGGGATGCCGGTGGGATACAGCGCGCCCGCCAATTCTGGCGGATAGCGGCGGCCCTCGATATTAGGGATTTGGGTGGCAGTGAAGGCGACAACTTCGTACGCCTTATTATCCCGGAACACCGTATTGAAGTTGTGAAAGTCGCGCCCTGCGGCGCCCATGATCAGAAGACGTAGCTTCGACATTGAATCATCCACTCCTTACGATGTATTTGAGCGTGGGCGGTATGTAGCACGCGCCATCAAGACGCCGAGAAAGTAAAGCCCCAATAGCGGGCCCATGACCAGCGCCATGTTGACCGGATCAACCGTAGGGGTAATAGCTGCAGCAACGAACGCGATTCCAACGATCGCGTACCGCCACTGCTTCGCCATGGTGTGCGGTGATACGATGCCCAATCGAGCGAGCGCAGCCATGATGACAGGTGTCTCAAATGCGGCCCCGATCCATAGCATCACGGCCAGGACGAATGAGAAGTATTCCCGAATATTCCAGTTCGCCTGGGCGATGTCGCTGCCGAAACCCTGCAAATAGCGGAGTCCGAAAGGCAACAGGATGAAATAGGCGAAGGCCAGACCAAACATGAAGAAAATCGCAACCATCGGCATCCCGATGATGCCTACGGTCCTATATACGGCGATCTCCTGGGGTGATTCGAGGGCAGGGCGGATGAAAAGCAGGGCCTGATAAAGGAGTACGGGCAGAGTTACAACGGCGGCCGCGCTGAAGATGACTTCAAAATACGTCCAGATCATATCTGTGGGCCGCAGCACCACAAGCGGAACGCCTCCCGCAGGCAAAGTCAGGAACTCCAGGATGCGATTAGCGAAGATGCCCGCAACGATCGCACCCAGGAGCAGGGTGCCGAGGACGATGAAGATCCGCTTGCGCAACTCCACCAGATGATCGACTGTGCCGTACAGGATCTGGACGACGTCGTAGAGCGGACTCTGGCTGTGCTTCCACACGTTGCGCGCCTGTTCGAGGGTGAGCGGATCCAGCTCTGCTTGTGAACGGCGGAAATTGGTGAGCATTAGCCAGAGTTGTTCGATGCCAGCCGGAAGCTTAGAAGGCCCAAGCAGCGCAAGTGCGACGATAACCAACAGGATTAGTCCGAATACGCCGGTGAAAGACATGCGCTATTGCTCCGGGACGCGAGGCGCAGCGTCTGAGGTCTGGGGTGGCGTTTCGTCTCCGTCCTGGTGCCGAGCTTCCTGAGGATTTCCCTCATTGGCGCCGTCTACGCTGATCGCATCAGGTGGTGGGTCGATCGCGGCGGGTAAATCGGTCGCGGCAGAAGGTGAGGCATCGGGAAGTACAGGGGCCCCGTCTGAGGATGGCAACGTAGCGTCCGCCTCTGGAGGAGCCTCCTGGATCAGATCGGGCGGAGCGATGGTGTTCTCGGGCTCGATCGGCGGGGCAGGGGCCTGCTCGGCCTTGGCCGGCGCATTGAGCTCTTTGAGCACGGACTGTCGGATGGCTTCACCCGGATTGCGGACGGCTGCCGAGACGCTGCCCATGGATTTGGCCGCATCGGCAACATCCTGGAATGGCTCAGCGAGCTCTCTGGCGGGATTCTCAATAGCCGCACGCGTCGAGCTAATCTCCTCGGAGATCGCCCGTGTCGCGCGTCGCATGTCGCGCATGGCGCGGCCTAGTTTCGACCCGATGGTGGGCAGGCGATCAGGTCCAAAAACCATCAGAGCGACGATGAGAATCAAGATCAATTCCATGGGACCGATGCCAAGGATATCCACAGTCAGTCCTTCCCCATTATCGCATCTTCGGCCAATGCGGGTAGCGTGATGCGTTCGCCACCAGCCACTGCCGTGCCCAGAACCCCGTTGACGAAGCGTGAGCTGTTGTCGCTGCCAAAAAGCTTGGCGAGATCCACGGCTTCATTGATGGCTACCTTAGGAGGTGTTCCTGAGGCGCCGCTCAGCTCATACAGCGCGATACGCAATATATTGCGATCGACCACCGCGATTTGGGCCACGGGCCAAGCAGGCGCGTACTTTTGGATCAGCAGATCGAGCTGCTCCCGATGACGCACGATCCCGCTTACGAGGTTTCGCAGGAATGTTTCCCCCTCAGGCGGCAGGGGTGTATCTTCCAGACGATGGCTTATGACATCACCGGCCGGGTGCTGTGTGGAGTCGATCTCGTATAGCGCTTGAAGGGCGCTGATCCGTGCCTGGCGGCGAGCTTGCACGCTCATGATACTCCCGTCCGGTGCGCCTAGTCCGCCTTGGGGGCGGCGCGAGCGACGTCGTCTACATGGACGTCGACAGCCGTGACGGACATGCCGATCATCTCTTCGAGTGCGCGTGTAATCTCGGTTTGCAGGGCCGCGCCCAGCTTAAGCACATTGATCCCTGGCTCGGCAACTACGTGCACCTCAACTTTAACACCCTCGTCGGTGACGTCAATGAGGATGCCTTCGTCGAGCGCAGAGCCCGCCGCGCAACCCGCGCATCTTGGCTGGCAAGGCAGCCAGCCGATTGATCCCGCGCTGCTCCAGTGCCGTTTGGCGCACGATGGTCGTTAGCACCGGCGGTGCAATGGTGACCTTGCCTTGGATTTCTTCCATCTGTCCCCCCTATTGCATCACCAGGCCACCGTCTACGCTGAGGACCTGGCCCGTGATGAAGGCGGCGCGGTCGCTGGCGAGAAAAGTGACAGCGTAGGCGATCTCCTCAGGCTTAGCGAAACGGCCGAGCGGTGTCACGGCGATCGCCGCGTTCTTCTGTTCGTCGGTCAGGACACTCGTGAGAGCGGTGGGCACGAAACCAGGCGCCACCGCGTTGACGGTGACGCTGCGAGGGCCCACTTCCTTAGCTAAAGACTTGGTAAATCCAATCAATCCGGCCTTTGAAGCCGAATAATTGGTTTGTCCCGCCTGTCCCGCCAGGCCTGAGACCGACGTAATATTGATGATGCGGCCGTAGCGCTGTTTGAACATGGGTCGAAGCGCGGCTTTGCTGCAATTGTATGCGCTTTTTAGATTTGTGCGCAATACCACATCCCAGTCGTCCTCACTCATCATCATGAGCAGCATGTCGCGCGTCGTGCCGGCGTTGTTAACCAGGATATCGAGACGTGCATAGCGATCAACGGTCGCTTTGACCAGGCGCTGGGCATCGGCCAGGAGGCTGACGTCGGCTTGAATGGCCACCGCACGACCACCTGAATCAGCGATCGAGTGGACGACCTCATCAGCCCCGGCGACGCTGTCACGGTGATTGACAACCACCACGGCGCCGTGTGCAGCCAGATCAATGGCAATGGCAGCGCCGATGCCGCGGGATGCGCCCGTGACGATCGCGATTTTACCTTTCAGCATTCGGCTTATCTCCCCATAAGGCTGCGAGGTCGTCGGGCGTCCGCACGTTGGCAATTACGGGCTCAGGTAAGATCCGTTTGACGAGCCCGGTGAGCACGTCGCCTGGGCCAATTTCGACAAAGCGTGCGGCGCCGAGCTCCTGCATTTTGAAAACTGAGCTGGTCCATTGCACGCTTCCGGTGAGTTGGCCGATGAGCTCGTTGCGGATCTCATCGGGCGTTTCAAGCGGACAGGCCGCCAGATTACTAACGACAGGCACATCCTGGCGACCAGGCGCACGAAGGGGCGTGGCCGCAACATGGCGTGCAAACTCCTCGGCAGCCGAGGCCATGAGCGCCGAGTGGGCAGCGATGCTGACGGCAAGTGTGCGGGACCGCCCCCCAGCCTTCTTAACCAACTCTATGAGGGCCGCAACGCCTACGGTACCCCCAGACACCACGACCTGACCGGGCGCATTATAGTTGGCTACCTGGACTACGTCACTCGTTTCAGCTTGCGCCTCCGCGCATAGGCTGGCGACCAGGGCATCATCGAGCTTAAGGATGGCTGCCATGCTGCCGGGATGTGTTTCACCCGCACGGGCCATCAGCTCGCCGCGTGTGCGTGTCAGGCGGACCGCGTCGGCAAAATCGAGATAGCCCGCGGCCACAAGTGCGCTGTATTCACCAAGGCTGTGGCCTGCGACACAGCAGGGCGCAGGCAGTTCAGGTCGGGCTGTGCGCAGGGCGCGCCAAGCAGCGATGCTCGTCGTCAGGATCGCCGGTTGGGCATTTCGTGTTTCGGTGAGGAGTTCGACCGGACCTGTGAAACAGAGTTGTGATAACTCGAAACCAAGGATCGCATCCGCCTCGGCGAAGGTGTCACGAGCGACACTGTGCAATTCGGCCAACGCCTGACCCATGCCAACGGACTGAGATCCCTGGCCTGGGAAGATGTAGGCGGTGTTGGAGGTGGTTTGAGCCATATGTGCTAATGTGTACAGGTGCAGATAGAAGGGGGACGTGGGTCAGACCCAAGTCCCCCCTTGCGGCGCCTCGCGCCGGCCGGCGACAGCTACTGTCGCACTACTTGGTCGCGCTCTCGACGTCCAGAACAGTTTGGCCCTTGTAAGAGCCACAGTCGGGGCAGACGTGGTGCGGGAGGCGCATGCTGCCGCACTGCTTGCATTTGACCAGGTGCACTGGCTGAAGAGCATCATGGGCGCGGCGGCGGTCGCGGCGACCCTTGGACAGTTTACGTTTTGGATGAGGTGGCACTGTGTACTCCTTAACTTATTAGTTCTTTAACAAATCCGTCAGGCTGGCCCAACGCGGGTCAATATCAGGGCCGCAATTGCAGGTCGATTGGTTTAGGTTCGTCCCACATTCAGGGCACAGCCCTCGGCAGTCTTCTTTACAAAGCACGTGTACCGGCAGCTCGAGTAGAACATCTTGCCGCAGTACCTCGGTCAGGTCCAGGATGTGATGCTCGTCAATCCAGAGCGCCTGGTCCTCTTCTTCCGGCTTGATCAACTTGCCCGTCGCCATGTCGACCGTAGGAACGAACATCTCTTCGAGATGTATCTCAAAATCCACGGGCACCGGCTCCAGGCAGCGTGCACAGGCGAACTGAGTTTCCCCGGTCAGTCTGCCCTGGACAAAAACTCCTTGATTGGTGTGCATCATGCGGACTGACCCTTCGACGGTGGATGGGTCACCGCTCTCAGCAATATCCAGGTCGGGAGCCAGTTCTCGCAGATCAGCCGCCACGTCCACATGGCGATACGAACCGACTGCGTCCTTCACGAGTTGGGCGACGTTGAATCTTAGATTGTCAATCACGGTCAATCCACTCGCAGCCCCCAGGCATCCCGCCGTGCGATGGGTTGCTGCTCGGCGCGCAAAAATCGACGGGCCAGCGCCAAGCGATTATTATAGGTCAGGGGGCTGCCAGTGTCAAAAAACAGGTCTGTTCGCCCTTCCGTCGCGCCCTACCCCCCCTGAGAAGGCTCGCCTGCTTCGCCGCCTCCTTGGGCTCTGGCGAGAGCCCGCTGGCCAGCCTGGATCTCGCGCAACACACGGTTGAGGCGCGCTTCCATCATATTGAATTGGTTCATCATGTACTGGTCGGCATCGGCGCGCAACTGGTTGGCGGATTTCTCAGCTTCAGCGGTGATGTCGCGTGCCCTCTGGCGGGCAGCGACCGCGACTGCCTGATCGTCCAGCCGCACCCCGGCTTCACCGTGGGCATCTTCGATGATGCGCCGGGCCTGGGTGCGCGCTTCCGTCAGGATATGCTCGCGCTCCTTGGCGAGCCGTTGGCTATCGCGTTGCTGGTTCGGCAGCGCAGCTCGCATCTCTTCTGCAATGCGGCGAAGCGCACGTTCATCGATGAGCAGTTTTCCGCCAACGGGCATGCGCATTGCGCCTTCCATCAATCGATCAAGTTCATCGACGAGGGTCTGCATGGTCAGCACCTCTTTTCAGTCACGTGATGTTCGGATCGGAACTGCCCCGGCGCCATCAGGCCCAAGCCCAGCAAAGCGTGCGCTGAGGGCTGCCTGGACCGGCGCGGGCGCCAGACCCTCAATCACGCCGCCTAACATCGCCACCTCCTTGAGAATGGATGAGCTGAGGTAGGCGTAGTCGAGACTCGTCATCAAGGAGATGAATTCGACATCGGGAGCAAGCTTCTTGTTGGTGAGCGCCATTTGGAACTCGTATTCAAAGTCGGAGATGGCGCGTAGGCCGCGCACCATAACCGTCGCGCCAATTTCCTGCGCGAAGGCCACGGTCAGGCCGCGGTAGGGCTCAACGCGAACGTTGTCAAGGTGCGCGAGCGATTCGCGCGCCAGCGCCAGGCGTTGCGCCGTATCGAAGGTAAGCGTTTTCGGCGGGCTATCGTAGATGCCGATGACAAGCTCGTCAAACAAGCGCGCCGCGCGAGCGGCGATGTCCACGTGACCGTTGTGGATGGGGTCGAAGGTGCCCGGATACAATGCTAGAACCATGGTCTCCTCAATGCACTGCCTTAACTCACGTCGCCGCTGCCGCGCCAGAAGGCCGTAACCTGGGCCGCCAGCATGGAGTGCTCGGGCAGACTCAAGGTGGGGTCGAACGCAAACAACGCCTGGGCCGCCGTCCGGGCGTCTTCCAGGGTGCGTAAGTCGCTCAACTGCGCAGTCTTGAGCGGTGGCAGCCCGCTCTGTCGCACACCGAAAAAGTCGCCTGGGCCGCGTAGATCCAGGTCGATCTGGGCCAGTGCGAAGCCATCGGTGCTTCCTTCCAGGGCCTGGAGGCGTTGTACACTATCCCCCTCAGCTACGTCGGAGACCAGGATGCAGTACGAGGCGGACTCTCCGCGGCCCACGCGGCCGCGGAATTGGTGCAATTGGGCCAGACCGAAGCGTTCTGCGCCTTCAATCATGATCACGGTGGCGTTCGGCACGTCAATGCCTACCTCAACTACGGACGTCGCCACCAGGATGTCAAGTTCACCCGCACTGAAGGCGCGCATGACCACGTCCTTCTCGTCACCCCTGAGCCTTCCGTGGAGCAGGCCGACCTGAAGATCCGGGAAGATCGTGTCGTGCAGGCGGGTATGCTCCTCAACGGCCGCTGCGCGACTCACTTCCAGCGGACTCCTCCACCAAGGGATAGATGATGAAGGCCTGGCGGCCCTCCTGCACCTGGCGTCTGATGAACCCATATGCCCGTTCACGTTGGGATGAGGTGAGCCATTTCGTGCGGATAGGCGTGCGCCCCGCAGGCATTTCGTCGATGACCGAGACATCCAAATCACCATACAGGGTGAGCGCTAAAGACCGCGGGATGGGCGTTGCGCTCATGACAAGCATATGCGGCTGGATGCCTTTCTGGCGAAGGGCCGCGCGTTGCTCCACGCCAAAGCGGTGTTGCTCGTCAACTACGACGACCGCCAGATTTTGGAACTCCACACCCTTCTGTATCAACGCATGGGTGCCGATCGCGATGTGCGCATCGCCGTTGGCGAGGGCGGCAAGTGCCTCTGCGCGCCGCGACGCGCTCATACCGCCCGTCAGTAGGACCACACTAACAGGCGCCCCACTCGCAGGGTGAGTCAGTGACTCGAACATTGTGCCGAAGGAGCGTGCGTGTTGTTCAGCCAGGATTTCAGTCGGAGCCATGATGGCGCCCTGGCATCCGTTGGCCACCGCAAGCCATAGCGCAGCGGCTGCGACTGCCGTCTTTCCTGACCCGACATCACCCTGGAGCAGCCGGCCCATCGGCCGCTCATTTGTCAGATCGCGCGTGATTTCCGTCAAGGCGCGGCTCTGTGCCGGGGTCATGTCGAATGGCAGCGCGGCCAGGAAGGGCGCAAGCAGTTCGTCGCTGACAGGCAAGGGTCTGCCCGGCGCGCCCTGAAAGCGCTGCCGCGCTGCGAGTACGCCAAGCTGCAGCACCAGGAACTCATCGAAGCTCAGGCGGCGATGAGCGGCAGCGACCAGTTCGCTGTTATCAGGGAAGTGAATCTGCGAGATGGCTTGGGCTAAGGTCATCAGAGCGTAAGTCTCGCGCGTGGTCGCTGGGAGGAAGTCAGGCAGGTCCGCGCCCCATGCGTCGAGCGCGAGCTTGATCACATTGCGCAGCCAGCGCGCACTCAGACCTTCGGTGAGAGGGTAAACGGGCGCCAGGCGCCCGGTGCTCAGCAGGGTCCGATCCAGCGGCTCGAACTCAGGATTGCGCATAACTACGGCGCTTCGATGAGTCTCGACTTTGCCGCCGAACGAATATGCCTGACCGA
The DNA here is from genome assembly GCA_963774265.1 of uncultured Chloroflexia bacterium. Taxonomy (GTDB): domain Bacteria; phylum Chloroflexota; class Anaerolineae; order CG2-30-64-16; family CG2-30-64-16; genus JALOOB01. Next base: position 52,156 of record CAVZDU010000007.1, read on the forward strand.
CGCGCAACTGCTTTTCGATCCATGGATTGAACCAGGTCATCTGCATCTCGCCGGTGCCGTCACCCACGCGAGCGGTGACCAGTTTTCGATTATTGCCGATTTCGCGCGCCTTGATATCCCAGACCGTCCCGATGACGGTGGCCTCCTCACCGGACTTTAGCCGATTAATGGTGCGAAGCTGGCTGAAATCATCGTAACGGTGAGGGAAGAGATACAGCAGATCACGCACGGTCTCCACGCCCAGCTTGGCAAGCTTACTGGCGTAGGCCGGACCGATGTTGGGCAGGCGGATGACAGGCGCATCGAGGCCCGGTGCTGGGGGACGCGACGAGCTTCGCGGCTCTGGTCGGAGCTCAGTCCTCAATTCGTGGCGCGACTCCGGACGAGCCTCAGAGCTTTGGGGAGCAGGCTGGACCTCGGGCAACGGCAGATCAATCGCGGGCTCATGAACTGGCTCTGCCAAAGGTGGCGCCAGCGGGCGGGTCTCTACAGACTGCGGAGTGGCAGGTTTGGTGACCTTCGGGAACAGCGGCTCAATCGGGCGATCCTTGGAACGTTCAGTACTCGATAGCTCCTCTGCGCCTGCCGGAGTGGCGGCTGGGCTGACTTCAGGTTGTTCAGGGCCAACTGCTTCATCGTTCAACGACTGCGCCCGGCGAACGATCAGGTCGAGGATACGTTCGCGTGCCGCGCGATCCTCCACGACTGCGTAGCCGAGCAGCAGCGATACGATTTCGCCGATCACCGCACCATTCGGCGCCTCAGCGCGGGCATCAGCTTCCCAACGACTGACGAATTTATCCAGACCGCCGATGACGGCCTTGTTGCGATAGCCCTGCTTCCGCTCCAGATCCAGGACTTTGAGCAAACGATTGATAGCGCTATCCATAGTTGCCTCAGCCCGTCACCGGCTGCCTTCGTGTACCATCACGCCGAGCGCGCGCGGCCCAATGTGGACCGCAAGCGAAGGCGTATAGCCCACGACTGGGAACTCCTGGCGCGGGAACGCGTCTTCCAACCGTTCCAGAAGTTGTGCCGCCTCAGTCTCGAAGCCGTTGTGCACCAGGTAGAGCTGTTCGATTCGGGAGAACTCGATCACGAAATCGTATAGCTCATCGACCGCGCGGCTGTAGCTGCGGACCTTTTCCATAGGGATCAGATCGCCGTCTTCCATGGTGGCGAGTGGCTTGAGATCGAGCATCCTGCCGAGCAAAGTCTGGGCGGGGCCCAGGCGCCCCCACGCCTCCAGGTATTCGAGGGAATCGGAAAAAAACATGGCGTACATGTGCGGGATCATTCCGCGTATAATCTTGACAACCTCGGCTTGGGAAGCCCCCTCGGCTGCCGCACGCGCCGCGGCTTCTACGATAATGCCCAGTGCCACAGAGGTGGTTTGCGTGTCGAGCACGACGATGCGTTGGCGGCCCATGAAGCCGGATGACGCGCGTCGTGCAATGTCACCGACGTCGTTAAGCGCGGTGGACGCGTGAATGCACACCACGCTGTCGGTGACCTGGCCCAGCCGCGCAAACAATTGTTGCACTTGCGCAATTTTGGGTGATTCGACCGACCCACTCTTGCTGTCCTGGCTGAGCCGGCGCATGAACACTTCATCGGTATGGTTAATGCGCTCTGGGTATGTTTGCTGCCCTAAGCGAACAACCAGTGGAAGCACCTCGATGCCCAATTGAGCGATCGAGGCGGATTGCGGCAGATATGCACTGCTATCCGTGACTATTTTGACCTGTGCCACTTCGGCCCTCGTGTTCTTACTCGGCGGAAATGATGTAATGATAAAAAGGCTGCCCGCCCTCAACAACCTCAATCTCCTGATCGGGATAGAGCTCACTCAATACTTTTCGGAGATCATCGGCTTGTTGTGCAGTGACGGGCTCGCCGTAGTACAGCGTGATGACCTCCAGATTGACTGCGTCCATCTGCTCCAGCAGGCGACGCACCACCTCCTCGGCGCTGCCGCCAGCGATCGTCAATTGGTCGTTAAGCAGGCCGATGATGTCGCCAGACTGGACGTTGATGCCATCGAAGCGTGCATTTTGCACCGCGACGGTTACCTCGCCGGTGCGTACGTTCTTGGTCGCTGCAGTCATGGCCGTCAGATTGTGCGCCAGGTCGCTGTGCGGGTTGAGCGCAAGCAGCGCGCTGATGCCCTGGGGAATGCTCCTGCTAGGAACGACCGCAACGTTCTTGCCTTCGCCCGCGGCGAGCGCCTGCGCCTGGCTGGCTGCCATGATGATGTTGCTGTTGTTCGGCAGCAACAGCACGTCGGACACGGGCAGCCGGCGGATTGCCTCCAGCAGGTCCTGCGTGCTCGGGTTCATGGTCTGTCCGCCAGCGATGACGCAGTGCGTGCCTAGGCTCTTGAATACCTTCGCCAGGCCTATGCCGGGTGCAACAGCTACCACACCCGGCCCTTCGATCGCATCGGTGTCACATCCAACCGGCGACGGCTCGCTGATGGCCGCGCTCGGTTTGGGAATCATCCCGGAGGGATTCGAAGCGTGGGGGCAGGGGGTCATAACCCGCTGGCATGTCGGGAAGCTGCATATCGTCCATGTTTTCCACGACGACGTCAGAGACGAAGCCAAGACCGATCGCGTAGGCTAACGGTACGCCGGGATTGGGCACGTGAACATGCACCTTGACCAGGGTCTCATCGCCTTCGACGAGGGGACAGTCGCCCATCGCGGTAATCCGCTCGCGGATGGCTCCCACATCCAGGTCCTGAGCCTCGACAAGGAACTGCACGTCGAAACCGTAAACCAGGGGCGGCAGTTCTCGTTTACCCTTTACCGGCCGGGGCGCCGCAGCCGGTGCGGCGGTCACCGCAGCAACGCCCTCGGCAGCGACCGAGACGCCGCTGACCTCGCGATAGATACCCTCAAGGATGTAAAAAAGACCCTTACCGCCGCTATCGACCTTGCCGGCTCGTGCAAGCACGGGTAGTAGATTCGGCGTGTTTGCCACCGCGCGATCTGCCGCACGGACGGTCTGCGCAAGCACTGAGGAGAGGTCAGCATCGGTTTCGGCCGCACTTTCAGCAGCCGCTGCCGCCTCGCGGGCGACGGTCAGGATTGTACCCTCGACGGGGCGGTTGACGCCCTTGTAGGCAACACGGCTGCCCTCGGCCAGCGCCGCAGCGAACGCAGGGCCGGTGAGCATCACGTGCTCGGCCAGGCTCTTGGACATGCCGCGCAAGATCTGTGAAAGGATCACACCCGAGTTGCCGCGCGCGCCCATCAGCGCGCCGTGCGCGGCGGCCTTGACGACATCGCCCACAGTCGCAGTGTGTTCCTCCGTGACTTCCCGGCAGGCAGACTTCATGGTCAACAGCATGTTCGTGCCGGTGTCGCCGTCTGGGACCGGAAACACGTTTAGCGCGTTGACGATCTCATGGTGTTGCTCCAGCCAGGATTGCGCCGCATAGAGTAATTCGCGGAAACGCGGTCCCGCGACAGCTGACTGTGCGCCGCGTTCAGTCCCGGCCTCGGGGTCACCAGGGGTCGCCTGGGCGGGACGATTGTTTACTGCCAACGTACGATTCCTCCGCAATTAGGCATCCTAAAACAGGAAAATCAGTCGCCGTTGGGCATACGCAAGCCCTGGACGTGCACATTTACCTCAGCCACTGGCACGCCGAGCGCTTGCTCCAACGCATACTGTACCCCGTGCATCACACCATGAGCCACTTCCGAGATGCGCGTGCCGTATTGGACGATGACGTAGAGGTCCACGATGATCTCCCCGTCTCGCACGCGAACGTCAACCCCGCGGCCCCAGCGGTCGGGCTGGAGCAGATCCGCGATACCGTCGATCAAATTCTTATTGGCCATGCCCACCACGCCATAACAGCGCAGGACGGCCTCACCGGCAAGGGTTGCGATCGCCTGGGGCGAGATTTCGATTCTGCCCGGTTGTCTCTCCTCAGTCATACCATGCCCTTTCTCAGTGACAGTCAGTTTTGCACAACTGGTCGCCATGTGGTACTATGGCGTTACTTGTGGCCGGGCCCTCCTAGGTTGGCTCGGTCAACGTTTGTCAGGACATCGAGCACTAGTGGGGGTATCACATGGCCAAGTGTGAAGTTTGCGGCAAGGGGCCACAGTTTGGGCACAATGTCAGCCATTCCATGCGCCACACCAAGCGCATCTGGAAACCCAACGTTCAGCGCATGCGCCTGCCGGTAGACGGTGTCGAGCGGAAGGTGTACATCTGCACGAACTGCATCAAGACGATGCAGAAACCTGCCTGAGACGCTCTTGCAAAAGATGCACGCGGCCGGCGACATCGCCGGCTGTTTGCTTTTAATGAGCCGGCGATGTCGCTGATTGCCTGAGCGCGCTGATGCCCCCAGCGACACCGTCTTTGTGTTTGAACACAGCCGTACCGGCGACTAGCACGTTGGCGCCAGCCCCTACGACCTCGGCCGCAGTGTCCTCCTCAATGCCCCCATCCACCTCAATATCGATCTCACGCCCAATCTTTCGGATCATCTCCCGTAACCGAGCGATCTTGTCGGTCATGGTGGGAATGTAGGTCTGCCCGCCGAAGCCTGGGTTGACAGACATGATCAGCACCTGGTCGACGTAAGGCAGAATCTCGGACACCGTGTCGAGAGAAGTAGCAGGGTTAAGGGTGACGCTTGGCAGCGCGCCCAACTCGCGTATCTGTTGGACCGCGCGGTGCAGATGGGCGCACGCTTCGACGTGAATGGTGAGGATCGATGCGCCGGCCTGCGCGAAGTCCGCCAGGTAGCGCTCGGGTGCGGCGATCATCAGATGGACATCTAGCGGCAGCCGTGTGACTTTCTTCAGCGCAGCCACGACGGGCAAGCCGATGCTGATGTTGGGTACAAACTGGCCATCCATCACGTCGACATGTATGTAGTCGGCCCCGCCGGCTTCGGCGGCCTGGACTGCCTCTCCCAGATGGGCGAAATCGGCGGCAAGAATGGACGGCGCAATCTTAATCATCACTTTCCCCTGTGGCAGGCACACGCCTTCGTGTGCTGCATATTCACTAAACGTCACATAGTAGAGCCGAACACATATGGTCCGGCTCAAAGCTCGCACAATAATACAATGGAACTCCCCAATTCGCAAAGGGATGCGTACGAAACTTTTGGGGCAGGCATGCGTAGAGAAAGGTAGTGTCAGGCAATGGGACGGCGCGACGCGTCGTCATCGCCGGAGATTTTTGGGGAGGGCACCATGACCGAGGAACCGAAGGTTGAAGAGACAATGGGTGAAACACCCATGAGCGAAGAACCCAAAGTCGAGCAGAACATCGCGGACGAGCTCGAGCGGCTGGGCCAACAGCTAGCCAGAACGGCGAAGGCTGCGTGGGAAAGCGACGAGCGCAAAAAGCTGCAGACGGAGATCACGACGGGCGTGCAGCGCTTCGGTCAAGAAGTCGGCGCGGCGTTTGAAAAGGCCACGGCGAGCGATCAGGCCAAGGAGCTTCGCACTCGTGCTGAGAAGGTCGCCACGGATGTCCAGAAGACCGATGTCGTCGATGAAGTGCGTAAGGGTCTCCTGGTGGGACTTGAGGCCATTAATCGCGAGCTCGGCAAGTTACTGGAGCGGCTAGAGCCGAAGGCGGGGGAGACCGAGGTGGGCGAGCAGTTGATGGATCTGGCTGTAGGCGATACAGTTGAGGGGCTGGAGACGCCAGCCGCGCCGGAGGAGGCGCAGCCGTTCGAATAAGTGCCAGTCCAGAGCTAAGAAACTGAGAGCCAGCACGCCTGGGCATCAGCCCGACGCGCTGGCTCTCTTCGTCTATCCGCAGGAGGAGCATGACGATCAATCAACGCATCGCATTCATTGGTGGCGGACACATCACGGAGATCATCCTGCATCGTTTGCAACAGGGGCACGTGATGCCACCGGCGCGAATCATCGTGAGCGATCGTGACGAGGGGCGTCTGCACTACCTGGAAGGGCTTTTCGGGATAGAGGCCACGCTGGACAATGTGATCGCCGCGCAGCGTGGGGACCTGATCTTCATCAACTTGCGGCCGCAAGCCGTGGCCGTGGTCCTGCCCGATCTACAGATAGCGCGGTTACGCACAGACCAGGTCGTGATCTCACTGGCCGCGGGAATCCCGTTAAGCCGTTACGCTCCACTGGGAGAGCTTCAGCCCCTGGTCAGGGCTCTGCCCAATCCACCCAGCCAAATCGGGCAAGGGATCGCTGCCCTGGTTTACAGTCCGCAGGTCACTGCCGAACAGCGCCAAAACGTGCGATCCCTGTTTGACGCGCTGGGCCAGGTCGTGGAGGTAGATGAATCCTATCTCAACGTGATCACGTCGCTTAGCAGCCCGGTGGCAACGCACCTGTTTTTTCAAGCGCTGATTGACGCTGGCGTTCGTTGTGGCCTGCCGCGCTCGGTGTCCACCCAGGTGGCCAGCCAGACGATCATCGGGTCGATGGGTATGTGGCAAGCGCGCAACGCGCCACCCTACGACCTTATCAGCGAAGCGAGCACACCAGGCGGCATCTCAGTGGAGAGTCTGTACGCGCTGGAAGAACATGCGTTTAAGGCTGCCATCATGGATGCAATCGCCAGAGGTGCGGATCGAGCCAAGGCGCTGGGGCAGGAGTCCGCCGGTCCCGGATAATGAGATGGAGCTTATTGCTCCGCCATCTGCTGAAACACGTTCCAACTCGCCTTTGCCAGGTCCTGCATCGTCGGGTTGGAGTAGGCCCACTCCAGCCACGTGGGGCGGTAGAGGAAGACGGTCAGGATGTAGGGCCCGGCGGGACCCCAGATCGCCGCGACGTCACCGTGGGTGTCAGGCACATAGCCGTGTTTGTGGACGGCCTTAGCGTCCTTTGGCAAACCGCCGACCAGCAGTTCGGTCATTTCGTTGAACGACATGAAGTGAAGCGCCTGCTGGCACTCCTCAGGTGTGATCTGGTCGCCATAGACTGCGATCAGCGTGCCGCCGCCTTCGCTGCACGCAACGAGCATCTGGAGCGCGCTGCCGATGTCGCGTGGGGTGGTCTGCATATAAGGGTCGGGTTCCGTATTGATGTGTGTGCGCTGGTTCGCCTCAGTCACGATCCGCGGGGTGACGGCCAGCTTGCGGTCGTAGGGGGTGGCCATGAAGGTGTTCTTCATGTCCAGCGTCTTGAACGACCGATTCATCTCCGCAACGCCCGCATCCCAGTCCCCATTGCCGATCAAGCCGAGCATGAGGTTCGCGGTGAAGTTGCCGCTGTGCATCATCGTTTCGCTGATGATTTTGCTCGTCTCGATCCCGGGCGGGGCGTCCAGCTTTCGGTAAAGCTGGGTGAGGATGGGAATTTTGAGGGTGCTCGTCCCCGCATAGGCCACGTCCGCGTTGATGGCAATCTCCTCACCGGTGGGCAGGTAGTGCAGCCAGACGCTGCCGATGCCGGGGAACTCGTCGAGCCGGGCTTGTAGCAGGGAGCCGAGAGCCTCAACACCGATCGGGAGCGGCGGGGTTTCCTTGACCGGCAACCGCACCGTGCGACTGCTGGGGTTCGCCAGTGCGGCCAGGATGGCCGTCTTGGCGCCCGAGCGTTCCGTCTCCAGGCCAGGCTTGCCGGGCGTCAGTGTGAGCGATTCGAGCACCGGGATGGGCGCGCCCGGCGCTCGATCGTGCGTTGCGATCATCTCGTCGAGCCAGGTCTCCAGCGCCGCGTCGTCATAGCTGAACTTGAGCGGGATTTCGAGGGTGCGTGGAGTGCGCTCCAGCGAGTTCTCGACCAGGTACCGCACGAGGTGATTCGGCAGATCCAGGGCTTGCGCCTCTTTTATCATGGCGTATGGGTCGACCTGGAAACCGACGGTCTCGGGGCGGAGGACAAGGCGCTCATCGCCGTGGAGTAGTTCGAGCGGCTCGTCCAGCCCTCGCGTCAGGGAGACGATGGCTTCGCTCTCGGTCGCGCCGTGCACTTCCAGCCCACCAATACGCACCCACGCCGGCACCACGCCAGCCGTGCGGCGATAGCGGATGTACGGCAATGCGAGCAGAGCAACCGCAACCAGAAACAGGATCAGCAGAACGCGAAGGACTCTACGCATCTACTCCCATTCGATGGTCGCGGGCGGCTTGGAACTCACATCATAGACGACGCGATTCACACCGGCGACCTCGTTGACGATACGGTTGCTGACACGGGCGAGCAGATCGTACGGAAGCCGCGCCCAATCCGCGGTCATAAAATCATCGGTAGTGACCGCGCGGATGGCCGCCGTGTCGGCATAGGTGCGGCCGTCGCCCATGACTCCCACCGAACGAACCGGCAGCAGCACCACGAACGACTGCGACACAGAGCGATACAGGCCGGCCGCGCGCAGTTCTTCGAGCAGGATCGCGTCGGCATGACGCAAAGTCTCCAGCCGTTCCCAGGTCACTTCGCCAATGATGCGGATGGCCAGGCCGGGGCCGGGGAAAGGATGGCGCCAGACGATCTCCTCGGGCAGACCAAGCGCTTCGCCGACCACGCGGACCTCGTCCTTGAACAGGCTGCGCAGCGGCTCGATGAGTCGGAACTGCATGTCCTCAGGCAGGCCGCCGACGTTGTGATGCGTTTTGATCGTGTGCGCGGTGCGCTGCTCGCCCCGGCTGGCCGATTCGATGACATCGGGATAGAGGGTGCCTTGTGCCAGGAACGTGGCTCGTTCGCCTTCCGTTTCTGCGGCTTTGGCCGCGGCAGCCTCAAACACGTGCGCACGAAACGCGTCCCTATGCGCTTCCGTTTTTGTTCGGGATCGGCGACGCCGGCCAGGTCGGCGAGGAATTCCTCAACCGCATTAACCGCGATGAGATGCATGCCCATGTGGCGTTGGAAGGTCTCTACAACCTGTGCCGCTTCGCCCAGGCGCAACAGCCCGTGGTCCACGAACACGCAGGTGAGTTGATCGCCCACCGCGCGTTGGACCAGAGAGGCCGTCACCGCCGAATCTACGCCACCACTCAGCCCGCAGATGACGCGCGCGTTGCCGATCTGCTCCCGGATCGTGCTCTCGGCGTCTGCGATCAGGTTCGCCGCAGTCCAGTCGGGACGGCATCCGCAAATATCCAGTACGAAGTTGTGCAGCAGGGCCTTTCCCTGGGGCGTGTGCTGCACCTCGGGGTGAAATTGGACACCATAGACCCCGACCGCGGGATCGCCCATCGCCGCTACTGAGGATGGCGTGACCCCCAATGGCGTGAATGAAGGCGGCAGAGCCACGACGTGATCGCCGTGGCTCATCCACACATTCAGTTCGAGCGGCAGACCGCGTAGGAGCGGTGCGTCTTCCGCCACAATAGTCATACTGGCCTGGCCGTACTCGTGGCGTTCGGAGGGATCGACGCGTCCACCGAGGTTGTGCGCCAGGAGCTGCATACCGTAGCAGATGCCGAGCACCGGTTTGCCCGACCCGAGCACGAACTCGGGGAGGCGTGGGGCATCGGGGGCATAAACGCTGGCCGGGCCGCCGGAAAGGATGAAACCCCTCGGGTTCAGGTTTGCGAAACGCTCGGATGGCGCGTCCCAGGGGAGTAGCTCACAGTAGACGTGCAGCTCACGCACCCGGCGAGCGATGAGCTGAGCGGTCTGCGACCCATAGTCGAGGATGGCGATGGCGTCGTGTTTCATTCTTCCAGGGTGATCTTGCCGTTATCCATGGCCGTAATCACGGCCAGGGTTTCGATCGGCACCTCGAGGTCGGCCAGGGCCTCGCGACCGCCCTCGAAGCGTTTTTCGATCACCGCGCCGATGCCAATCAACTGCGCACCGGAATTCTGAACCAGGCGCACCAGTGCGCGGATGGTCTCTCCGCGCGCCAGGAAATCATCGATCACCAGAACGTGATCGCGGGGGCCGAGAAACTCGGGGGAGATCATCAACTCAGTCATTACGCCCTTGGTGTGCGACGGTGCGGAGGCGGTCATGGCGTTGGGGTGCATGGTGACCGGCTTGGTCTTGCGCGCGTAGACGACGGGAATCCCCAGGGCCAGGGCTGTGGTGAGCGCAGGCGCGATGCCGCTGATCTCCGCGGTCACAATCTTGTTGGCGCCCAGGTGAGCGAAACGCGCTGCGAGCGCGCCACCGACAGCGAGCATCAGCGCCGGGTCCACCTGGTGATTAATGAAGCTGTCAACTTTCAGAATGCCTTTTCCGAGGTTGACGCCGTCGCGACGGATTCGATCCTTCAGAAGTTCCATCGGGGTACTCCTTCCCGTGCGGTGCTAAAACGCATTGTAGGCTGTCGGGTCAAAAAGGGCAAAACGAGCAGGCAAATCGCGAGGAACGACGTGCGGCCACAGCTTGCAAGATGCGCCAGATGCCCGCGTTATCTACGCCAATGGATTTCGGGCCGGCGCCAGTTCCGCAGGCGCCAGATCCAGCCTGCAGGGTAGCCGATCATCTTTGCTACGTCACCCAAGCCGCGAATGGCGGGAACCAGGAGTATGGCACGGAGCCGCTCCCGCGGGGCGAGGCCCGGCAAGCGTTTGCGAAGGCGCCGGAATGGCGTCCTGCAGTAGGCGATCAATCCTGCGAGGAGGCCGAGCAGCCACCAGGGTTTGTGGAAAAGGCCAAGCCCGATCAAACCGGGAAGGGCGACCAAATATGTGACATAACGTATCAAGTGTCGTTTGCGCCACAAGTCTGCCTTACCATCTCCACGGGCATAGCGATAGTACTGTTTTGCGAAGGCTCTGGCCGAGCTCCTGGGGCGAAAGTGTGCCACAGCCGCCGGCGCCCACGCCAACGATCCCACCTCATCGCGCAAACGGAAATCGAAGATCAAATCCTCACAGTAGTCCAGCCACTCGGGATACCCGCCGGTTGCCTGCCATGCCTCTTTGGTGAACGCCACGGATCGGCTGGAGGGCAGGAAAGTGGCAGGGTCCACGTCTTCCACGTCCGGCAACACGGTCGCGCCCATGGCGACTTCGTAGGTCGTGTGCGGATCGCTCACGAAGAAACCTGCGGAGGCCCGAGCATCGCTGTTCACGAGCGGGCTTACCAGCTCGGCCAGCCACTGCGGCTCCAGTCGCACGCCCGCATCGGTGGCCGCGATGATTTCCCCCATTGCTGCGGCGATGGCGACGTTGCGACCGCGGGAGATGTTGGCGCCGTGCTCGATGAGCACGCGCACGCGCAGGCGGTCGCGATATTCGTCGATGACCGCCACCGTGTTATCACGCGAGCCGCCATCGACGAAGACTACCTCGTCCGGGGGGCGCGTTTGGGCGACCAGGGAGTCCATGAGGCGACGGATCGATTCACCTTCATTGAGGACCGTGCAGATGACTGAAACTTGCATGATGTGCGGGCCTGTCACGTAGGATAGGTTACGGTTGAAATGCCAAAAACCGATGATAATTATATCCACGTAAGGTGGTATCGGCAACGCCGACGGAAAAGGTAAAGGGGAGTGAAGAAATGAGCAAAGTCAGGAAAGCAGGCTCGCAGCAGGACAAGAGCGGCATGACGGATGCACAACGTGATCTGGCCGGCCTGCTCAGCGGGTTGATGGGGGGACAGGCACCACAGAGTGGCTCGTCGCTCGGCTCACAAGGGACCGGGTTTCCGGCTGGTGGGGGCAGCAATGAGGTGTCTGATATGCTGGGCGGCTTGCTCGGCAACAGTGGGAGCCAGGTCAGTGGCGGCCCGAGCACATCATCGGGCGGAGTGGCCCAGCAGGATCCGGCGTCCGTTGGCATGGGTGGCGATGATCTTGCGGGGATGTTGGGCGGCCTGCTTGGCGGCGGTGGGATGAGCCAGCCGAGCGCGCCCCAGCAGACGTCCAGTGCGGGCGCTGACGACCTTACAGGTATGCTGGGCAGCCTGCTGGGCGGTGGGACAGGCCAGGCAAGCGCGCCGCAGGAGGATGTGTCGGGCGCGGGCGGTGGCGACCTTATGGGGAGCCTCCTGGGCAGCCTGCTCGGGGGCGGCGGGACGTCGGGGACGAGCCCCGCTCAGCAAGCGCCCGGCGCGGGCAGCGGCGACCTCCTGGGGAGCCTCCTGGGCAGCCTGCTCGGTGGCGGGATGACAGGAACGAGTTCGTCTCAGCAGACTTCCGGCGCGGGCGGCGGCGACCTCATGGGCAGCCTTCTGGGCAGTTTGCTGGGCGGCGGCAGTGGCAGCAGTAGCGGCAGCGGCAGCGGCGGCGCGGGCAGTTTGCTCGGCTCACTGATCGGCAGCTCGCAGGCCAGCAATAACGTTTCTCAGCAAACCGGTGTGGCGCCGAGCCTGGTTCAGGCGCTGTTGCCGATGCTGATCGGCTTGCTGTTCCGTGGCGATAAGCGCTCCAGCTCACGCGGTGGGGGGATCGATATCGACGGCGATGGCATCCCGGACCACTCGGATGAACTAATGGCTCACATGCAGACCGTGCAACGGGGCGGCGACGTGGGTGTGAACGATGTCCGTTCCTCTGGTTACGTGCGTGCGCTTGCCAACCAGAGTGGATATCCTGTCGATGAGGTTGCCCCGGCGACCGTCAAGATTCTTCAGGTCCTGGCGCAGCAGCAATAGGCAAGGTCCGCGAAAACTAAAGTCATCACACGATGAGACCTGACGCAAGACCTTCGAGGTTTTAAATACCTCGAAGGTCTTCGCATTTCGCGCCCGATTTTGGCTGACCTATAGCCGCGCGGTGTATACTGGCCCGATGACCAATCGCGAGTTCCGCCTCGAGCACGAGCATCGCTACGACCGCCGGGGGCCGGTCCGGTGGATCCTTTCACACCTCGCGCGCTATCCGCATTTTCCGCTCCTGGCGCTTCTCGCAGCCACCTTCAACAACTATTTCTACAGCCAGATCCAGGTCAACATCGGTCGGGCGTTCGACTTGATCTCGACGCCTGGTTGGTCGCGCGGCGCGCTCGCGAGCCTGGCGTTTCTATCGGTCGGCATCGCGCTCGGTCAGGGCACCACTGGGCTGTTGCGCAACTACTCGGTCGAGTTTGTCGCCGCGCGGATCGAGCGGGACGCCCGCGACGAATTGTATGCCAGCCTCTTGGGCAAGAGCCAGACCTTCCACAACCGCCAACGCATCGGCGACATTATGGCGCGGGCCACGAACGACGTGAAGATGCTGAACCTGATGTTCAGCCCCGGGTTGATGTTGCTGCTCGATTCGGCGATGGCGGTGGTCGTGCCGCTGGTTCTCATCGCGCAGATCGACACCCGGCTCCTGCTCGTGCCCGCGTTCTTTCTCGTGGGGCTTGGCCTGACCATCCACGATTATAACCGGCGGCTCAATCCGGTCAGCCAGGAGATTCGCGAGAAATTCGGCGTGATGAACGCAGGTCTGGCCGAAGCGATCGCGGGTATCGAGGCGGTCAAGTCGAACGTTCAGGAGCGCTACGAGTGGCTGAAGTTCACGGGCGACGCCCGCAAGGTGCGCGACCTGAACGTGCGCCAGGGCGAAGTGCAGGCACGATATTGGCCGACGCTGGTCTTTGCACTGGCGTGGGCCGCATCGCTGCTGCACGCGCTGTTGCTCTGGCGCGCGGGCGACCTGACGCTTGGCCGGGCCATCGCCTACCTGGGGCTGGTAGGCACGCTCCGGTTCCCGACGAACATATCGATCTTCAGCTTCAACCTCGTACAGCTTGGCGCCGCAAGCGCGAGGCGCATCCTTGAGACGATCAACACCGAAACCGAGCTTGACGAAAACCCGCGGGGCGTGGCACAGCCGATTCGCGGGCAGGTGCGGTTCGAAGACGTGGGGTTTGGCTATGGCGCGAACGGCGTCGATGTGAACGGGGCGGTGTTGCACAACGTCAACTTCACCGCGCGTCCGGGCGAGACCATCGCCATCGTCGGGCAGACAGGCTCCGGCAAGTCGACGCTTACCCGGCTGATCAATCGCATTTTCGACGTCGATCGTGGTACCGTCACCGTTGACGATATCGATGTGCGTGACTGGAACCTGGAATCACTGCGCTCCCAAATCTCCTTCATCGAGCAGGATCCTTTCTTGTTCTCGCAGACGCTGCGCGAGAATATCGCCTTTGGCAGGCCTGATGCAACCGACGATGAGATCGTTGGCGCAGCCCAGGCTGCGCAGGCGCATGACTTCATCATGAGTTTCAAGGATGGCTATGACACGGAGGTGGGCGAGCGGGGGGTGACCCTTTCGGGCGGCCAGAGGCAGCGGATCGCCATTGCGCGGGCGTTTCTCACCGATCCGCGCATCCTGATCCTTGATGACAGCACCAGCGCCATCGATAGTGCGACAGAGGATCAGATCCAGCGCGCGATGCGCCGCATCAGCAGCGCGCGAACCACGTTTCTCATCACCCACCGGCTCAGCCAGATCCGGTGGGCGGATCGTATCCTTGTGCTGCGGCGGGGCGAACTGGTGGACCAGGGCACGCATGAGGAGCTCCTGGCGCGCTCGCCGGACTATTGCCGTATTTTTGCCAGGTGTAACTGATGGGTTTCATTCTGGACGGCCTTGACAGCGAGGCCTACGACCGCAACTACAGCGACCGAGAGCTGGTGCGTCGCGTGCTCGGCTACTTCTGGCCGCATCGCAAGCGGCTGGTGCTGGTTGCGGCTGCGATCTCGCTGAACTCCCTTGCAGGCAGCGGTGGGCCGATCCTGATCTCAGCCGGCATCGACCTGATGGCGCGCAATCCGTCGACCGCGGCGATCGCGCTCCTGGCCCTTGGTGTGCTGCTTCTCGGCGCGGTGGCATGGGTCTTCAATTTCATCCAGCAGTGGTTCTCGGCGCGCGTTGTGGGCGATGTGGTTTTGAAGATACGCGAGGACGTGTTTGCGGCGACCATGCGGCACGATATGTCGTTCTATGACGAGCATCCCTCGGGGAAGGTGGTCAGTCGCGTCACATCGGATACGCAGGATTTGTCCGAGGTGGTCACACTGACCACGAGCCTCCTGAGCCAGATCATGCTGGTGCTGTTCCTGGCCGTGTGGCTGCTCACCATCAATGCGCGCCTGACGTTGCTGCTGTTGGTCATGGCGCCGGTTGCCGCGGCCTTTGCGTTGAGCTTTCGCCGGATTGCGCGCACGGTGACACAGCGCGCGCGGCGCGTCACCGCGAAGATCAACGCGCAAATCCAGGAGTCGGTGAGCGGGATCGTGGTTGCCAAGAGCTTCCGGCAGGAACGCGCGATCTATGCAGCGTTCGCCGCGAACAATACCCAGGCGTACGGCGTCGTGCTGCGCCGCGGGCTGACGCTGGACACGATCTTCCCGATCATCGGCGCGTCATCCGGAATTGGCGTTGGGGTGCTGGTCTACTTCGGTGGGCTGGCGACCCTGCCGCCCGGGAATATTTCCGTCGGCAATTGGTACCTGTTCATGCAGGCGGTGGGTTTCTTCTGGTGGCCGATCATCGGCATCGCATCGTTCTGGAGCCAATTCCAGGATGGGCTGGCCGCCGCAGAGCGCGTGTTTGCCCTGATCGATGCGGAGCCGAAGGTGGTTCAAACAGCAAATAACCCGGCTCCCCAGCTGAGCGGCCGCATTGAGTTCCGTCGCGTTCACTTTACCTACACGCCGAATGCAGAGGAGCAGCGGGGGGGCGAGATTGTCCTGCCCGACTTCAGCCTGCAGATCCGGCCCAAGGAGACGGTGGCGCTGGTCGGCCACACGGGCGCAGGCAAGAGCAGTGTGGCCCGGCTGATCGCGCGCTTCTATGAGTTTCAAGGCGGGGAGTTGCTGGTGGACGGCCGTGATATTCGTTCGTTGGATCTTGCGGATTACCGCCGGCAGATCGGCATCGTGCCACAGGAGCCGTTCCTCTTTTCAGGCACGCTGCGCGAGAATATCCGGTATGGGCGGCCCGATGCGAGCGATCCCGACGTCGAAGCAGCCGCACGCCGTGTCGCCGGCGGCGAGTGGGTGGCCGACCTGCCGAATGGGCTGGACACCGACGTTGGCGAGCGCGGCGCCAGCCTGTCCATGGGCCAGCGGCAGCTGGCGGTGTTAGCGCGGGTGGTTCTCAAGGACCCAGCCATCTTCATCCTGGACGAGGCGACGGCCAGCGTCGACCCGTTCACCGAGGCGCAGATCCAGGACGGACTTGAGGAAATCATGGCCGATCGGACCGCCATCGTGATCGCCCACCGGCTGTCCACGGTTCAAGCAGCAGATCGCATCGTCGTCATGGACGGTGGGCGTATCATCGAAGAGGGCAACCATGACTCGCTCATGGCTGGCGGAGGGCATTACGCCACCCTGTACGACACGTATTTCAGACACCAGTCCTTCGCGTACATCGAAAGCTCACGGCCCGGTTGATCACCGCGGAAAATCGAAATCCGAGTGGGCGAACTCGAGACCTTGAGACGGGTCTGCGTTTTCACTCGCGATCAGGGGACAGTAGAGTGGTGACAGGAGTGGGCTTACGTTTATGAGTGCTTTTGCCGTGACATCGAACGCGCCAGTCATGACCACAGCAAAGAGCATCAGGATGCAGGCGAAAATGAGGTTGCGTCGAGAAAGCATGTGGTTGGGTTCCCTTCTGTTTTGCAGCTTCATCATCCCCGCCGCTTTTGATATCCGGAGGGCGGGGATATTCCTCGCAACGCGCCTTTTCTTCACGCGTCGCTATCCACTTAGGACTAACGTGCAAATCGGCGCAAGGTAACTCTAGACGAGGCGATGAAGCGCGACCTCCCGCATGCCTTCAAACTATATGTGGCTTCCTCCGCTTTCCACCCACGCATCCGCCGTGCTGCGATCGTCGCCCAGGTGCAGATGGGCCATCGTGGCTTCCAGTGCCACCACGCGCGCCGTCAGGTGGCGGAAGAGCTCGTTGTTCGGATCAGGCAGGCGATCGTGCTGCAGGTCGATCCCCTTGGGTTGAATTCCTGGGGAAGCACTACGGCACGTAGCGCCATTCTGCGACGGTCAAACGGGTATGTTCAAACGAACGCGGCATGGTCAACCTGGCGCCGGTGCGAGGATTGAGGAGCTGCAAAGTATCGCCGTTGGGGTCGTAGGCCCTCAGCCAGGGGGAGTGCGGAAGCCAGAGTGGGCTGCAGCTAGCTGGGTCCACCAGTTGATAGACGGGATTGATGCCATCCACGTTCGCCACGTACAGATCGCAATACCTCAGACGCGCTGTGACGCTGGTGACGAAGGTATAGGCGACCTGCCGACCGTCGTGGGACCACCCGCCGAAACCTATCGAGCCGAGAAACCAGGTGTGCACCGGTGAAATAGTCAGCGGGGTGAGACTGTCGGTGGTTTGCAGCTTGAGCTGATGATCACTACCAGACGTATCCTCGTAGACGACAGCGGTTCCGTCCGGTGAAATGCGATGTACCGCCACACTATGTCCGGGGACGCTGGTTACGAAGGTCGTCGTCGCGCCGGACACGGACACAAGGTCAAGAGCGCTTGTTTCGTTGCTTTCGTCGGCTACCCGGCTGACCAGTAGCCTGGCGCCGCCCTCAACCCAGCCGGCCGCGCGTTCGTCAGCAGGGGTGGTGGCGAGAGGACGCGTTTCGCTGCCATCGGGGCGGGATATGTATACATCCAGGTTCTCCGCACTTTTCTTCTCGTATGCCAGCCATGCGCCATCGGGCGACCAATCGGCGAACTGATTTATGTCCGATGCCACCAGGGTCACGTTTGATCCATCAGCGTGCGCAGTGTAGAGGTCATCTACGTAATCTTCATCTTCAGAGTACCTGACGAACGAGATATACTCGCCGGTGGGCGACCACTGGTCGTTCGTCAGGTTGACATCGCCAATCACTGGCGTGAGTGTCGATGCGGTCGGGGTCGTCACGTAGAGCGCGTTTCCCAGGCCAGCAGGAGCGTCCCGATCATAATTCCAGATGAGAATATTGTTGCCGGACGGCGACCATTGTCCGCCTTCCGAGCCGGGCAGGTTGCTGATATCGCGCGCATTCGAGCCGTCACTGTTCATCAGCCAGGTATCATTGTATACGCTTGAGGTACCCTTGCCATCGCCCTGGTTCCACAGAATTAACGTCCCGTCAGGCGACCAGCGTGGATTGGAATCCTGCCAGTCGTTGTCGGTCAGGCGGGTGAGACCGGCGCCGTCAGCACGGAGCGTGTAGATTTCCGCGTCGAGATCCGGGGGATCCCACGGGGTTAAAAACGAGTAACCTAGCCCGACTATCTGAGACAGGGCGGGTTCGTCGTGCGCGATCATGGGAATGTAGAGTGGGCTCACTCCTGGTGCGTTTGCCGCGACGCCGTACGCGCCACTCGCAACCGCTGCCATCAGTACCAGGGTGCAGGCAGAGAGAATGCCGCGTCGAGAAAGCATCGGATCGCCTCCTTTCGACTCAACGATGCCATTATCGCGCGGATTGCCCACGCAATCAATGCTTCTGGACTAAATGCATCATCACCGGGTCGACGCCGCGCCTCGATGGCGTTACTGCCTCGTGCTGAAGTCCGCTGCCCCATATGCCGGTGTCTGCGGGAAACGCACCGTTACCCGGTCCTGGTAGTCGATGTCGATCGTCCCACCTTCGAGGCTGCACTCCAGCAGGTGGCCCGCGACCTGCCTGTCATCCGAGAGGAAATGCAGATGATATCCGGGTGCATTCAGCGAAGATAGATACTGCGGAAACCACCAGCCCACGAGGGTCCCGCGGATATCCCCCTGCTCCCAGGTGACCTGCTGGGCTATGACGTCAGCCAGTGGAGGAAAGGGCTCGCTCTGCCGGGGTATGCTTCGGAACTTGACATACGAGAACCTGCCGTTCAGCCTGATGGCATAGGGCCGGTTGGCCGGCGGCGCCACCTTTGCCAGATAGTCCTTGAGCAGGTCGTAGCTCGCCAGCGGCGCGGCCAACTCCAGGTGCTGCTCAGGCCAAAAGAAGGTCACGGTGGCGAAGGGCGTCTCCAGGCTGTTGCCGGCGACGAGCACAGACCCGTCGGAGCGCGCCTGATAGAACTTCCCGTCGAGCGCGATCATCTCGCCGTCCATACCGTCGAATGTGCCGATACCAAAGTTGCCCGCCTGCGCCAGTTGGGCGTAGGTCACATCTCCGTCGTACAGCCCCCGCTCCAGCGCAGGGTAGGTGGAGATCTGCGTGACCTCATTCGCGGGCGGTGGCAGCGCAGTGCAGCCGGCCAGCATGACCAGGGCGGCGGATAGGGGGATCAGAAATCTGCGCGAGGTGCTCCTGATCGACAGTCGTAGGGCGAGCTTCGGCATTGGACCACTCCTTCTCCCTGACCCGGTGCTGTTGAAGGCGTCGTACGTGGTGGCCACAGGACGACCCCAGTGTAGAACCGATGCCCCGTATGCACAAACTCCAGGCCATGCTCGCTCGTAGGTCAACTGGTGCGCGCCACGATTCATGGCCGTCATGAAGAAGGGGTTTGGCACTCACTCAGGGGGGATTGAAGAAGCCTCTGAATCATGTTGTCCGTCCCAGATCGTCGCATCAGGCGGCTAAATATGGCTGCCGCCGCTCTCCACCCAGGCATCGGCAGTGATGCGATCGTCGTCCAGGCGCAGGTGGGCCATTGAGGCTTCGAGGGACACCACGCGCGCAGTCAGATGGCGAAAAAGCTCAGTGTTCGGGTCGGGCAGACGATCGTGCTGCAGGTCGATCCCCTCGTGTTCGGGCATATCGCCGTTGCGGCTTTTGATGCGGCCGGGTATGCCCACCACCACCGAGTACGCGGGCACGTCCTTCACCACGACTGAGTTCGCACCAATGCGACTGTGCGCGCCGATGATAATGGGACCCAACACCTGTGCACCCGCACCCACGACGACGTGGTCCTCCAGCGTCGGATGACGTTTGACCTTTTCCCAGCTCACCCCGCCGAGGGTGACGTTGTGGTAGAGCGTCACATCGTCGCCGATCTCCGCCGTCTCGCCGATCACGGTGCCCATGCCATGATCGATGAATAGACCGCGGCCGATCTGCGCGCCCGGGTGAATCTCGATGCCCGTCAGAAAGCGGGAGGCGTTGCTCACGAAGCGCGCCAGCCATTTGAAGCCGTTGCGCCATAGCGCGTGGCTGATGCGGTGCATCCACACAGCGTGCAGTCCCGGGTACAGGAAAACGATCTCCCAAACGGATCGAGCGGCTGGGTCCCGGTCAATCACCGCCTGGATATCTTGGCGCATTGTTACTAACATAGTCATCACCTCGGCGGCCTGGGGCAGGGCCCCAGGCCGAGTTACGAGATTGGAACCTAACCTTCCAGGTCGGCGAACAGCACCGTGCTGAGATAGCGCTCGCCATTGGATGGAATGATCACCACGATGCGCTTGCCGGCGTTCTCAGGCCGGAGCGCGACCTGGATGGCCGCATGGACGGCAGCACCCGAGCTGATCCCCACCAACAAACCCTCCTCGCGCGGCAGCCGCCGTGCCATGGCAATCGCCTCGTCATTTGTTACCTTCACGGTCTCATCAATCAGACTCGTGTCGAGGACAGCCGGAATGAACCCCGCGCCGATACCTTGAATCTTGTGCGGACCGGGTTGACCGCCGGAGAGCACCGGCGAGTCGGCCGGTTCCACCGCGATGATCTTCATGTTTGGCAAACGATCCTTCAGCGCCTGGCCCACACCGGTGAGTGTGCCGCCCGTGCCGACGCCCGATACCAGGAAATCGAACTTCCCGCCCGTATCGCGCCAGATCTCCTCAGCCGTCGTCCGGCGATGGATTGCCGGGTTGGCTGGGTTTTCGAATTGCTGCGGGATAAAATAGCGGCTGTCTGCATCTGCAAGCTCGTTCGCCTTGCGGATTGCACCCTTCATGCCCTCGCTGCCCGGTGTCAGGATCAATTCGGCGCCGTAGGCACGCAGCAGCTTGCGCCGCTCCAGGCTCATTGTCTCCGGCATCACCAATGTGCAGCGGTAGCCTTTGGCCGCAGCCACCATCGCCAGGCCGATGCCCGTGTTGCCGCTGGTTGGTTCGAGAATGATCGTATCCGGCCCGAGCTTGCCCGCGGCTTCGGCCGCCTCGATCATGCTGAGTGCAATACGATCTTTCACGCTGCCGCCCGGATTCTGGAACTCCAGTTTGGCCAATACCTCGGCGGTGCTATTTTTTGTGACGCGGTTCAACCGCACCAACGGCGTATTGCCGATCAATTGCGAAACGTCACCCACGATGCGGGGGGCAACGGTGGTTTCAATAGCTGACATGAGTGGTCTCCTTCACGTTACAGTCTTGTGTTTGAGTTTCGGATGCAGACAAATAAAAAGACTCACCTGGGCGGATGCGCCCTGCGATGAGCCTCTAGCGACCATGCTATCCGGGTCAGGTGAGGTCAGTCCTCGCCTTCGCCCTCTAACGGTTCAGCCTTGTTTCAACGCGACCCATCGCAGCCTGCCGCGGTGGTTCAGCGGACGTGGGTGGCGCCCTGCCAACTCACGCCCGCTCAAGACACGAGCACGCGCGTGCAACGGTTTGCTGAACGGTATTTTTCACAGTTTTACCTTGTGAAAATATCCTACCCGACGATGCGCCAGAAGTCAAGTAAGAATTACACCATGTTGACGTCGAGGTCATTATAGCGGAAGGCGTTGAGTGTGGGTTGGCTTCGGTCGGCCAGGCTGCAAATCAGGTAAACTGCGTCGGGATAGGCGGCACGCTCGATATCGGTCTCTGAGGGGACGGCGGGACCTTGTGGGTGGGAATGGTAGATCGCGACGAGCTCCAATCCAGCTTCCTCAAATTCGATCTGTTTTGCCAGCGTTTCGATGTCGAGTTCGAAGGTAGCGCGCGGCGTGGCAGAGACGTTACGACCGGCATGTACGGTCACGGCGACGCCATCTATTCCCGAGACAAGGCCGCAGACTTCCTCAGGATAGCCTGCCTGCGCGTGAGCGATGATCTGCTCAGCCAATTCGGGTGACAGATAGAATGAGCCTGCGTTCGTCACCAAGCCCTGCCGGTCAGATGGGGATTCGTCTGCCGTTCAGCTCCCACAGTGCTACTCTCACCATGCCCTGACAGGATGACATAATCGTCAGGGAGGGTCAGGATTTCCCTCCGGATGCCGTTCAAGAGCGTATCAAGGTCGCCACCATGGAGGTCAGAACGGCCGATGGAGCCGGCAAACAGCGCATCACCCGTGAAGGCGCGGCGGCTCGCGTGGTCCACCAGGGTGACGCCTCCGGGGGAATGGCCTGGCGTGAGACGCACTTCGAGGGCGATATCACCAGCTTCAACCGTTTCGCCCGGTTTCAGGTCCTTGTCGATCGTGGGCGCTTCGCCCGGATCGTAGCCCAGCCAGGAGATGCAGGTGCGCCGCATGGCCACGACCAGGGGGAGGTCGGCATGGTGAAGATAGAATGGTGCGCCCGTCTCCTCTTGCAGCACGCGACAAGCCAGGAGGTGATCGAAGTGACCGTGGGTGCCGAGGATGCGCGCAAGCTTCAAGTCGTGGCGTCTGAGGCTGGCAAGGATGGCGTCCGGCTCGTCGCCAGGATCGATGACGATGGCTTCGTGCGTGCGCTCGCAACCAAGCATGTAGCAATTCGCCTGCAGCATACCAACGGGCAGCGTATCGAGTATCAAATCAGCGTCTCCTGTTTGGCCTACGGTTTCTCAATCTTCACGGTGCCCAAATATGCACTGCCTGCTTCAGTCTCTTCGTCGGGCAGGAGTGTCAAGCTGAGCCGGTAAGTATCGGGCTGAAGGTCGGCGGGAATGGGCAGATCGTGTTCTCCCCGGACGATTTCGTCCTGCTGCCACAGTGTACTGAGATAAGTCACGCTCACCAGCGGTGCAGTCAGGCTGGCGACCGTATTGCCGCCACCATCGCTCAGTGTGAGCGCAAACCACCAATCCGCACGTGGTGCTACATTCGCGCGCCAGTAGAACGTGACGTGGAGCAAGTCGCCGGGTGCGATGGGCGTTTCAGGCGCGTGGCCAAAGCCGCGCTTGTAGCGGTCATGGCCTATCAGGCTGATCGCGCCAAAATCGAAGCTCTGGCGATACTGCATTTCTAACGCGTCCAGGGGCGGCGGTGTCTTCGCGCGCTGCACATTGATCGGCGGCAGGCTGATGAAATCGCTCCCATCGGATAGCTGCAGTCGATCCAGCGTCTCCGCATCATACATGCCTACGATACGGCGGTAGCTGCCGGGTGGGGTGCCGGGCGGGATGAGGAGGCCGTGGTTGTCGAGCACCATTTCGCCGGGCTGCCAGGTGGTCGTTGGGCGGCTTTCACCCGAGGGCTGGGCGTCGCGCTGTGCAATAACCTGGTCGCGCGGGTCCAGCAGTTGCAGAAATACCTTGTAGGGGCGCGCCGGCGTCTGGTCCGCGCGCCATATGAGCTGTAACTGGGTGACCTCGCCCGCGGCCGGGGACAGATTCCAGCCCAGGTAACCCACCAGGCTGATCTGGTCGCCCAGCCTGATATCCAATGCGTCGACGATCTCATCCGCCGCACGACGTTCGGGCATGACATACACCGCCAGTCGCACGTTGCCATGCCACTGATCCAACGTTTTGTAGCCTCGCTGGTCCAGCCAATGTTCGATGATGCTCTGCGGGTCAGCCTCCGCCGCGGCCCAGTAAAGGACATAAATCTTCTGGTGCGCCAGCAGCGCATCGAGGTCCGACTGGGTCTGGACAGGATCCAGTGGCCGTTGGCGGGGCAGCGGGTAAATTGGCAAGTCACCCTTGTAGTAGTAGCTGAAGACCTCGCTCTGGCCCGGCGCAGTGAGCACGATGGCATCGGTGGGTTGGGCAGTTGCAACAATGAACTGGCTCATCCCCCGGTAGTCATCGCGTGCGACGTTAGGATCGTCGTAATAGCGCGTCAGGGATGCGGCTGACGTTGCGGTGATGAATGACAGGGCGATCAGGACCCATGCCACAGCGCCGAGTCCCCTGAACAATCGCTCTCCCTGGACGGCTCTGCCCGTTTCCGCGGATTCCGCGCCCCCAACAGGCGGTTCACTGCGGGCCAGCAGCCATTCGGCAGGCCCCAGGGTGATCCGTGAAAGCAGCAGCGCAAAGGCCGGGCTGCCGATGACCAAGAACTTCAGGTATGAGCCCCGGAATAGTCCCAGGCCCAGGATCATCAGGATAGGCGCGAGCATCCATGACAGAGGGAGGATCATCCGGACCCAGTCCATGCGCGGTGCGCCACACTGCTTTGCGCGGCTGAAGTAAGGCCACGGCAGTGCCCCAAGCAAGGCCAACAGGAAAAGGACCCACGCCCAGGGCTGAGACGGTTCAAGCGGCACCGGGCCGAACACCAGCGTGGTGACAAGGATGTTGATTTGTGCGGCGAAGCTGGCGGCTGTGACGGGTGCCGGCCAGGAGGTCAACTGGTGCACCGCGACGCTGAGCCAGGGCGCGTACAGGCCGAGCGTGAGCACCAGGAAGAGCAGCCAGCGGATGATGCGCGGCCAAACACACCCGCGACGCCCGGTGATGATCAGCCACAAGGCGTAGAGGCCGGTGCAGAGCGCAATGATCAGCGCAAAGGCGTAGTGGGTGTAGAGGCCGGCCGCCCAGACAAGCACCAGCAGTTGACCTGAAAAGGGCAGCCAGCGCACCCGGGCTTTGGCCACACCCTGGCAAGGCAGGCGGCGGTCTTCCTGGTTCAACAACCACCAGAAGAGCAACATGGTCAGCGCGGCTTCGAGCGCCACCAGGATATACATCCTTGTTTCCTGGCCATAGTAGATCTGGAAAGGCGCCAGCGCAGCGATGAGGCCCGCCGCGAGTCCGCCCGCGTTATGGTAGAGGCGGCGGCCCAACTCAGCCGTGGCCAGGACGAGCAGCACGCCGAACATGACGCTCAGCGAGCGCAGACCGGCTTCCTCATGCCCGAAAATGCCTGTCCAGAGGTGCAGCAGCCAATAGTAGAGAGGAGGGTGAATGTCGTTCGCGGCGTCTTGCACGATGACGGCAAGAGAGCGGGTGGCCAGGGCCGCACTGTTGCCTTCATCCGCCCACAGGCTTTGCGCCTCCAGGTTGTAGAAGCGCAAGGCGGCTGCGATTCCCAGGAGGAGCAGCAGCACGAGGATGAGCAGGCTGGCGTCGCGTCGCGATTGCCTCACTGCTTGACACCCCTCCATAGGCGGCGACGGGGGTAAACTGGCGGCTCGTCAGATGGCGGTGGTGGCGGGGGCGGTGGCGCTTTGGGTTCGCGCCGCACACGGACCTGCCGCGCGACCTGGGCGAATACCAGACACAGGAGTGCGACAGCGGCTGCCGCGAGCGCTGTCCATCGCAGCCAGAGTGGCGCCTCGCGGCGCACTGTGATCGCACTCACGCCTGCACGACCTCCGATAACCTGGATTTGCACCAAATGCTCGCCATTCGGGAGCCCACGCGCCATCGTGGTCATCCCCGCGGTGCCGGTCAACATCACTGGCTCGTTATCATCCACGATGACCTGTAAATTGCCGTCACACGGAGAACCATCTCCACAGCCTGGCTCGATGCCCAAAGCCGTACCCTTGAAAACGAAACGTAACGTCGCGCCGGGTGCGGCCACACGAACGCTGGCGTAGGGCGACTGAGAAGCAACCGCGCTCTCCCACTCACCGTTTTCCGTCACAGCCCAACCCAGGGCCTCGTGCATGCCTGGGTGAAGCACTGGCGTCACCGAGGTCATATAGGTCTTCAGGCCGTTGTAAACGGGCTGGAGCGTGAAGTCCGGGTCGGCCAGTCGAAAGTATCCTTCAGGACGCTTCGCCTGCAGCCATTCGTCGGTCGCGCGCTTGAAATACCAGGTGTTGACCACGCCGGCCCACGGCCACTCGGACCCTGCACGTTCGTAGGCCAGCGGCGTGTAACGCGCTTGCTGTTCCGGCGTAACCCTGCCGAAACGCTGGTCGGGCGCATCGGCCGGGACAGTATTCCAACCCATCTCGCTGATCCAGATTGGCTTGTTCGCGTCGCCGTTCGTCACCATCACATCGCGCACGAACTGAGGCCGGCCGAAGTTCATCACTCTCGGGTGCATCCGGTGATCGGTCGGGCCGGACCACAGCCCATAGGCCTGCACGGCCATGATATCGAAATAAGGCGCGGCCCCCGCGTCATACATACGCTGAAGGTAGATCAAGTCGTTGAGTGCGTTGCCCGGCGGCGCCGCGTCCGGTGACAACTCGATGGTGCTCGCAAGCGCGCCGGCAATAATGACGACGTTGGGATCTGCCTCGCGGGCGCGCGTGGCGCCGGTTTTCAGGAGACGAGTATAGTCTTCGGGGCTAATTGGATAGGCGCCCCACTCCGGATAGATATTCGGCTCGTTCCAGAGCTGATAGAAACGGATGCGTCCTCTGTAGCGATCGACGAGCGCGTATACAAAATCGCCGAAATCGTCGTAGTTGTCAGGCGGTGCAAATGTCCCCACTTCGTCGCCGCGGTCACGACTCCACGCCGGCGGCGTGCTGACCCGGACGATCAACTCCATGTCGTACTGGTCGGCCAGGTCGACGATTTGGTCATACTTCTCCCATGCGGGGCGGGCTGGGGAATTGCGGCGATCCTCGAAATCGCCTTTAGCGTGGATCTCGATGTCCTGCCAGGGGAACTCTTGCCGGAGCCAGTAGAAGCCGGCTTCCTTTGCCAGTTTCACAGTCTGCTCTCGCTTGGCGGATTCGACTTCCTCGTTGAGGAAGACATTTACGCCGAAGGGATTGAGGTTCGCGTACTTGACCGGCGCTTCGGGCGCAAGATTGAGCCGGGGACGGAGCAAGTCGGCCGACAGGTCGGTGAGTCCCTTTAGCTGCGAGAGTAGATTCTCTTCGCCGGTGAGGTTAACCAGGGCGCCGCGCAGCGCGTCGCGGCCTTCGTAGCCAGCCAGCACGACAATGGCGGCGAGG
This sequence comes from uncultured Chloroflexia bacterium, assembly GCA_963774265.1. Lineage (GTDB taxonomy): Bacteria > Chloroflexota > Anaerolineae > CG2-30-64-16 > CG2-30-64-16 > JALOOB01. Next base: position 78,933 of record CAVZDU010000007.1, read on the forward strand.
ATGAGCCAGGCCAGCCAGCTGCGGCGCGACCTTCGGGGGGAACGTGTCATGGCTGTTGGGCTGATGCCGGTATGCTAGAGATCGCAGAAGACCGGCATCCGCACAGGATGCCGGTCCTCAAGACACAAACTATCAATCACCCACGAAGGTGATGCCGGTGCATTGCACGCCTTCGGTCAGAGTGCGTACGAACTTGTCGGACACAGGGGCGGGGGGACCGTTGAACTGATTCTGTTCCCCGCCGGTGACTCCATCGCAGCTCACGACGTAGATTTCAACCTGGCCGGTTGGCGGCGCGCCTGGGCCAAATGGTGCTAAGCCCCAAACGCCGTCGCCCACGCCGTTGCAGCCACTGCATTTGGTCTGGCGGGGTCCGTAGAACGCGATGTGTACGCACACGCCGTTGCGAGGCGAGTTGTCACGAAAGCGGATGAAACCGTTGAAGTAGGTCGTGCCCGCGTTCGGTTGACAATCAGCGGAGCCTTGCACATAGGTGAATGGGTATGACGGCGCGGGCGGTGCGGGCGGGCTGGTCGGCTGCGGCACTGCGGTGGGCTGAACCGGTCGCGGGCGGGCAGTAGGCTGCGGCCGCGCGGTCGGCACCGCAGGCGCCATCGCCACTTCTACACCTTCCAGATCGCCACTGATGCGTACGAGTGTCGATGTGACCCAGCCGTCCTGGCCGTTGAGGTCGAACTTGATCCAATCGCCGGCATCGTTGCGACCGGTGATATCGAAGGACTGCCCGAGGGTGAGCCGGCCGATGCTTGGGTAGGCGGTACCCGGTCCACTGCGCACGTTGACGTTTTGATTCGCAGTCAGTTGCGCCGGTGGGACAGGTGTCTCGGTCGGGACGGCCGTCGCGGTGGCTTCGGGCGTCGGCGACGCAGGAGCTGCCGTGGCGGTTGGGATTACGATAGAGGTCGGCGTCCAATCGGGCGTCGGCGTGAAGGTCGGCTTGGGCGTCTTAGTCGGCGGCACGGGCGCCGGTGCAGGCGCCGATACGCACCCGGCAGCCAGCGCGACGACTAAGATTGCAAGGGAAAGAGCAACTAACTTCCTGGACATTGAAACGTACACCTCGAATGAGATTGGAGATCATATGACCCGGGCACGTGAATGGCTGGCCGGGACCTATGCTACGGCCATCAGACCGGCAGGTTTGATGATTCTAGCACAAAATGATGTTGGGTCCTAACATACCCCCTATCGCATGCATTCTGAACGGAGTCCGCAGGCGCAGTCGAAGGATCCATGCGAGACCGAAGGATTTCCTCTCACTTACTTTGGCATCGCCTGATCCCGTCTTGCGCGGGCTTGGAGTCGGGGTTCAGCACAAGCGCCTGCTCGAACCACTTGATCCCCTTAGCGCAGTCATCAAGATACGAGTAGGCGAGGCCCAATTCATAGTAGTACTCCTCGTTTTTCAGGCCCAGATCAAACGCCCGGGTGAAACTCTCGATGGCCGATTCCCAGTTGAGCTGCGTATAGTACAGCCGCCCCAGGTGAGCGTGCGCGGGCGCATACTCCGGGTCCAGATCGATGGCCTTGTTCAGGGTGGCCTTGCCCAGGTCCGGATCACCGTTCAACGCGCTGGCATGACCGAGCGAATCGTATCCGGTTGGGATGTCGGGATTGACCTCGACGGCTTTCTGGAACTGAGCGATGGCGTTGTCGTACTCGTTCAGCGCCATGTGAATGTTGCCGGCGCTGATGTAAATGTACCCCAGCTTAGGCTCTAATTCTGCCGCACGGGCATACTCTACCAAGGCTTCTTCGTATCGACCTTGCATCGACAAAACATAACCGAGGTTGCGGATCACGTACGCGCTGTTCGGATCCAGCGTTTCGGCCTGCCTGGCTTCTTCGAGCGCACGCTGCCAGTTATTGCGATCCGCATAGACCTCGCCCAAGGTCGCGTGGGCCTCCGCGGATAGCGGGTCGGCATCGACAGCCTTCAACGCGGTCTTGATCGCTTCGTCGTACTCGCTGTTCCAATCCTGCGCCATGGCGAGGATGGATAGATTCTCGGCGTCCGGCTCGATTTGGACGGCCTGTTGCGCTGCTTTGACCGCGCGTTCGGGATGACCCCTCAAGATCCAAAGCCACGCGACGCGATTGAGGGCCTCGTGATTCTCCGGTTCAAGTTGCACCATTCGATCGTAGCTCTCGGCGGCTTTGGCGAAAAGGCCGGCCTGATAGGCGTCCTCGGCCTCGGCCAGGTAGCTCACGGCGGAACGCGTCGGTGTGGCGGTCGGTGCGAGCGGATTAAACGGGTTCTCAAAGAAGCGCGTGCGCGTGGCCAGGAGATACACGCCAGGCATCAGGATAATGGCGATCAAAAAGATGATCGGCCAGGGGGAGCGCCTGCGGCGCCCGCGATACCGGCGGTCGATCTGCATCAGCCGCGCTCCACTCCAGCCATGCCTGCAGTGATGATCTGCGCGGCGACGTCCGCGACGATGCGCTCGATCGCCTCGCGGATGACCGGCTGGCCGTTGCCGATGATTAGCGTGGTGCTGGTGAGATGTGCAGGGGCCCCATCGTACTGCGTGAGAAGGCCGCCGGCTTCCTCAACCATCACCCAACCGGGCGCGAAATCCCAGGGCTTCAGTCCGGTCTCCCAGTATGCCTCCAGGTGACCTGAGGCGACCCATACCATCGTCATCGACGCGGCGCCCAGGCGGCGAACGGACTGAGTCAGGTTGTCAAGGATCGAGAACTCCGTGTGACGCGCACGGCCCGCCTCGGTTCGCGGCGTACTGGAAGCCGGTGGCCAGGATTGCGCTGCGCAGTTCATTGACCCCAGAGACGTGCAGCCGGGTCTCAGTGTTCCCTTCTTGTCGCCATGCGCCCTGGCCACGGACCGCCCAATACGTCCGATTGTTCGCGGGTTCATGGGTCACGCCCAGGACGGGGTAACCGTCATGTGCGAGAGCGATGTTGACGCCGTAGATCGGGAGGCCGTGTGCGAAGTTAGTCGTTCCATCCAGGGGGTCGACAATCCACACCCATTCAGCGTCGGAGAAACGTTGGCTCGTCTCCTCTGAGATGATGCCGTAATGGGGAAATGCCGCGCGTAACTCGGACAGGATGAACCGTTCCGAGGCAAGGTCCGCTTCGGTCACGATGTCAAAGTGACCCAGCTTCTGACGGATGGTCTCCTGATTGAGCCCGCGTTCGCGGATGCCCAACAACAAATCTCCCGCGCGTTGCGCCAGGTCGATGGCAAAATCACGAATTGCATTGTCCAACAATAGTTCACCCTACCTTGGTGTGATCCAACCCCAGGCGCAGAAGGTTCGCGCGCACCTGGCGACCGTAGTCCGACCCGAGCAAGCGCAACATCTCCTGCACCTTCGCCCGCCGCGAATTGTCGCTGCGCGGGCAACCAGGCGGCGGAGGTGGAAACTCACGCGCGCGGGCGAAGCGGGCGATCTCGCTTTCGGGCGTGTAGATGAGCGGACGAATCAGGCGAAAGCGGCCGCGAAAGTAACTCGCCACCGGCGCCAAAGTATGGACGCTGCCGACGTACAAAAAGTTCAATAATGTCGTCTGCGCCACATCGTCCGCGTGGTGTGCGTAGGCCAGCACGTTGCAGTTCAGCGCGTCCGCCGCAAAAAACAGCGCCTTGCGCCGCAGCCAGGAGCATCGTTGGCATTCCAGCGGCGCTGCGTCGCCGGCATTCAGCTCCGGCGCGATGCTGCGATAGGGCAGACCGGCCGCAGCCAGCCAATCTTCCAGCGGTTGATGTGCTGCGGTGACACCAGTCGCATCCCCGCGCACGTGGATCGCTGCAAGGTCGTAGGTTACGTTCGCGAGGTGACGATAGCGGCCGAGTAAATCCAGTAGTGCCAGGCTGTCCTTCCCGCCGGATACCGCCACGGCCACCCGGTCGCCATCCCGCAGCATCTCATATTCACGGTCAGCCTTGCCCACGCTGCGCAGCAGAAAGTGAGCTTGTCGCTCAGCAGTGGCTGCCACGGGCGACCCTTCTCTCCTTCAACCTTCGCACAGCTTTCATGGGCACGTAAACGCCCCCAAGATCCGACTCGCCTGGGCGGACGCCGTGGAAGTCGGTGCCTCCGGTGACGATGAGGTGATGACGTCGCGCAACCCCAAGAAGCTGTTCGATCGTGATGGCATCGTAGCCGTTATAGTAAACCTCGATGCCCGCGAGGCCCTGCGAGATCATCTCCGGCAGCAGGCCGGACTCGTCGAACCGTTCCTTGATCTTGCCATACCGGTCGAAGAAGACCGGGTGCGCGAACACGGGTAGGCCGCCGGCGCGGCAGATCAGCGCACACGCCTCAGCGGGCGTGAATTTTTCACGCTCGACATAAGCAGGACTGTTCCGGCCGATATATTGATCGAATGCCTGTCCGTAGCTGGAGACGTGGCCTGCCTCAACCAGCGCTTGCGCCACGTGCGGCCTGCCCACCGAACCCTCGCCAGCAATCTCAAGGATGCGTTCGAAACGGATCGGTGCACCCATGCCGGTCAGGACTTCGGCCATTCGTTTGGCGCGACCTACTCGACCCTCGCGGATGAGGGCAAGCCTTTCGTTCAACTCTTCGTGGCGGTGATCGACGAAGTAGCCGAGCACATGAACTTCGGCCCCGGGCACATCAGTGTTGATCTCGACGCCCGGGATGATTTCCACGCCGTGGATAGCGCCTGCGGCGAGTGCTTCCGGGATGCCTGCCACGGTGTCGTGGTCGGTGATGGCCAGCACCTTCAGGCCCAGCCGGCTGGCGCGCTGCACGAGCTGAGCGGGTGCCAGAGTCCCGTCCGACGCCGTGGTGTGGGCGTGCAGATCGACCTGGTTCATCCCACCGCATCCGTGCCGCTGAGCTTCAGCAGCCCTGCCTCAGCCAGGAGCTTGAAGTAGGCCAGTGTGTGCTCATCGGCTTCGCGGCCCAATTCCAGCCACGCGAGCTCGCCGATCTCAGCCACGGTGTGCTGGCCGTCCGCCCAATATTGAAGCACCGGCTCGTAGTCGTGGGCGACGTGCCCGAATACCTCGTTCAACGCCCACAACCGCGGGAGGAGATCGGGTCGATCCGCCTGGAGGTTCATCGGGACGTCGATCGGGCCGGGGAAGATGCGATTTGGCGTGAGTCGCGCCGCTTCTGCCTGCCACGCTGCGCCGGGGCTTGACGTTTCGACATCCTCTGCGGTGCGGATCAACCCCTCCAGGGCGGCCTCGGCCCACCTTTCCTCGTCGGCAGCTGCTGCCGTGACGCGCTCACACCAGGCCGCGTTGCGGGGCGCAATCCCAGGGTCGACGCGCGTCAGTTCTGCGAGCGCGCTCCGCATGCGTTCGGCACGGAAGGAATTGGTCTTGCGATAGCGCACCCAGGCTGCCTGTCGTGCTTCGGCTGTAGTCGCGCCTCGGATCACCTCAACGGCCTCCGAAGCCGCGTGGCTGGCCCACGCGGTGAAGCGTGACACCATCCAATGGCCGAGCCATTCCGCCTCAGCCGCGCCGGCTGTCGCGAGCCAGTAGGCGTAGACGGCAGCCAGCGCGCCGCTGCGCGCCAGGCTGTCCGGGCTCACCTTTTCGGGAGTGTCCTCCGATGTGTGGTAAAACTTGTCCGGCCAATGGATGATCATGGGCGTCGGGATGCCCACGGTCGGATCGGAGAGGATGTAGTGGTCCGAACCCGCGCTGAAGGCCGTTTCGGTGTGTCGGATGTTGCCGAGGAATGGCTCGCGCAGAGAGGCCAGAAGGTGATCGGCAAACGACGCCGCGGCCTGGGGCAGGTCCACCAGTTCCCATTGGCCGCCGGTGCGCGCCTGATCCGCTCCGACCATATCCAGGTTCAGCCCGGCCAGCCATCTTGCACGGCCTCCGTTCGGCGTCTCTTCTTCTCCTGCGCGAGCGGAGGCTGAGCTTTCGGCCAGGTAAGCGAAGGTGCCGGTCATCTCGGGCGGCCAGATGAAGCGGATGCCGCGGCGTGGGGCGGGCAGCCTACCGTCAGCCACCAGGCGCGCCAGTGTCACCGCGGTTTCAATGAGCGCGGCTGCGCCGGACGCGTTGTCGTGCGCTCCCGGCTGGGGATGGCACAGGTGGCTGACGAGCAGAATCTCCTCCTCGTTGGTCATCTCGTCGCCGGGCAGCAGCGCCTCGACGACCTCCATCGCCCCCGGGTACAAGCTGCTGTCGATCGATGCGCGCACCCGCAGAGTTTCGCCCTTTTCCAGCCGAGCGCGCAGGGCGCGACCCTGGCGCGGGGAGATTACAAAGCCCCATGCATCCGGCTCCACCTGGCCGGGCCACCAAAAAGACGTGTACTGGAGTGCATCGGGGAGGTCAAGTTCGGTCCGGCCTCCGGCCTCCATGCCGTCGAAGAGGATGCCGGCCGCGCCGAGCTGGCGCACGGCCAGGCTAACAACGCGGGCGGCGGGCTTCTTCGTCAGCACCACCTTGCCCGCAACGTCCAGTCCTTCATAATCGGCCAACTCGATGCCGCCCTTGCCCCCCGGCGCGACAACTTCAAATTCTCCCTCCACCGCGATGCTGCGCTGGATGAGGCTGGTCGGTGTGGCGGAGAAATCGCTAAGCAGCGTCGGGCTGCTGCCGACGGCAGGGGCGAGCAGGTGTAAGGTCGCGGACTCACAAGACCATTCGAGGAAGGACGGGCTCGACCAAAAGCGGGTGACCCCATCGGCCTGGTAACCGAGCACCCGCACCTCCAGGCCCGCGCCGTCCAGTTGCTCCGCGACGTAATTCGCGGCCGAGCGGAAGCCCGGGCTCGCCTGGATCCGGTGGAAGCCGCTGATGGCCGAGACGTGCCGGTGGGCCATGTCATCCCGATAGGCGGCGCGAATGAGATCTGTATAGCTATAGGACATCGGTCAAATCCCGGATGCGTGTTTCGATAAGGCATCACATCATAGCACAGCGCCAGCCGCGGCGGAAAATCACGCGACGCATGGGCGCTCCGTTGCGACGGACCGTCTGCCTGTGGTATAGTGCCGCCATGCTCAACCAGCTCACTCATGTTTTGCGCCGGCACATCGTACTGATGCTCGCACTCGTTGTCGTCAGCATCTCTACGGCGGCCTGCGCTTCGGTTCCGCTCAATCCACAGTCAGGAGCTGCGACGGTAGGCGCACAAGCCGCCCGACCTTCGGTGACTTCGACGCGCGAGCCGCTGGCGACTGGAATCGCGGCGAAGGTGACCGCTGCAGCCACCAGGCAGGCGACAGTGACTGCGACGCCCAAGGAGCGAGCCGCCAAGCAGCCGTCAGCTACTGCGACGCCCAGGCCGCGAGCCACGAAGCAGCCAACCGCCACACCCACCGCACCGCCGGCGCGTCGGGCCACGTCGAGCCCGGATGACGGTCTCCCCACAGTCGCACAGGCCAGGCTGCCCCGCGAGGCGCGCGAGACGATCCGGCTGATCGAGCGAGGCGGCCCGTTTCCCTACGACAGAGACGGCGCGACGTTCCAAAACCGGGAGGGGCTGCTGCCGAAGCAGCCATCAGGCTATTACCGAGAGTACACCGTGATCACACCTGGCTCATCTGACCGAGGTGCGCGCCGGATTATTGCCGGCAAGGGTGGCGAGCTATATTACACGGACGACCATTACGATAGTTTCAAGCGGGTGATCCCATGACACAAAACCTGAAAGCCGTGCTCGATGGCGATGCTGTCGCGCAGGTGTTCCGCCTGCAAGCGCGCACGAGTGCACGGACGATTGAGCACCTGGCCGAAGCCGCGGGCTGGCATTTCCTGCACCTGGACGGTGCACGCGTGGACACCAAGGCGGAGTTCTTAACGACTGCCGGCAAGGCGCTGCGCTTTCCAGGGTGGGCCGGACGGAATTGGGACGCATTTGAGGAGCTGGTCAATGGTTTGTCATGGCTGCCGCCTGCGAAGGGGTACCTGATGCTCTTCGAGCGGGCGAGCCGATTGGCCGGCGCGCAGCCTGAGACGCTTTCAGTCGCGCTCGACATCCTTGAGACAGCCGCGCAAAACAGGGTTAAGGCTGGCATTCCACCGCTGGCCGTCCTCGTGCGCGGAGCAGGGCGGATCGCTGCCGGGTTGCCACTGGTGACCATCGGCAAGTGAAATCCTGGCCGGGGTGAAGATGTGAGAAACTACTTTCTGGTCCTGGTCATTCTGGTGCTTACGATCGCAGGCTGCACCCCGCCCCCCATGGCCCTGCGGGAGATGGCGCCTGCTGCTGCGTCCACAGCGGCGCGGGCGCCGGAGGTTGCCGCGTCACCGACTGTCATGGCCGCACCGATCGCGAACGCTGCGACCGCCGCCGCACCTCTGACAGGAGCAGTCGCAAGCCCCTCCCCTACAAGCGTCGCGACCGTTCAGATGACGGGAGTGCCGGTGGCCAGCCCAATGGGCGCGGCAGCAGGAACGCGTGAACGCGTTGGGGTCCAGCCAACGCGCCCGCCCCCGGCCGCGGCGCCTGCGACTGCCACTCCTTTACCCATCTTGCGTGGCTCCGAGGTGATTACCCAGACTCAGCGCGGGGCCACAACCTATCGCGTAACTGAGATCACCCTGCCGACCTATCCCTATGCGCCGCTGTTGGTGCAGACGACTGATCCCGATCGAGCCGGCTATCCGGTCTTCACCCTGGACCGCGCGGCGTACGAGGCGAGCAATCCACAGCCTGCACCGAAGAGTTATCGCCTGTTGGTGGTCGAGAATCGCTACCTGCGCCTGGGGATCCTGCCCGATCTGGGCGGCCGCATCTACGAATGCATCTTCAAGCCGACGGGCGCGAACGAGTTCTATTCGAACCCCGTCATCAAGCCGACGAAGTGGGGACCGCCCAGCGCGCCCTATCCTGCGGGCGCATCGTGGTGGCTGGCCGCGGGCGGGATGGAGTGGGGTTTCCCGGTTGAGGAGCATGGCTATGAGTTTGGGACGGCCTGGGGGTTCGATCATGTCGCGCAGCCCGACGGTGGGGTGATGATCACCGTGTTCACCAAGACCGGCCCACAGGCGCCCTACGCGGTGGTGGACATCATCCTGCCGCCCGAGACAGCATACTTTCTCATCAAGCCGCGCATCGTCAACCCGCTGGGCGCGGCGTTCCGCTTCAAGTGGTGGGCCAACGCGATGCTGGCCCCCGGTCCGGCGAACAGCGTCTCGGCCGACCTGCGCATCATCCTGCCGGTCAGTGAGGTGACCGTGCACAGCACGGGCGATACTTCATTCCCCCTCCCAGGGCAGCCGATGCCGTGGCCCGTGTATGGCGGCCGGGATCTATCGCGGCTGGGCGCATGGCAGAATTACGCGGGCTTGTTTGCCCGGCCGGACGCCGCGGGAATCTTCGCTGGCGTGTATGATCCCAGCGCGGATGAGGGGATGGTGCGCGTGCAGCCGGAGGGTGTGGCGAAGGGGTTGAAGGTGTTCGCACCGCGCGGATCGAACGGGCTGGATCCATCGCTTTGGACCGACGACGGCTCAACCTACGTCGAGCTGCACGGTGGGCTGACCGCCACCTTCTCCGATTGGTATGAGCTTGAGCCGGGCAGTGCGGTGACGTGGACTGAATACTGGTATCCCGTTGCGAAGATCGGCGGGGTGACCTTCGCCGACGAGGCCGCGGCCGTTTCGTTGATCCCTTCATCCGGCGGATTGCGACTGGGCGTGTTCCCCACGACGGCCCTCAGCGGCCGGCTGACGATCAGCTTGCCCGGCGCGGAGCCGCTCACGCTCGATGCGCAACTCAGCCCGGAGCAGCCCTTCGTGCGTGAGTTGGTGCTACCGCAAAGTGCGCCCAGCCAGGGGCAAGTCGCGATCACCCTGGCGGATGGCGGGGGCGCGATCGTATTTGAATGGCAGGGGCCCGCCCAGTTGCGGTAAGAGGGCCTTTCGAGTATACTCTGGGTGTTCGGGGCGTAGCGCAGCCAGGTTAGCGCGCTTGATTTGGGTTCAAGAGGTCCGGAGTTCGAATCTCCGCGCCCCGATGTGAGACAGGCCAGTACACAAGTGCTGGAATGATTAAATACACACCAATATATATCTAATCTGGTAACGTTTCAAACCATACAAAGTATGCGATATCTGATCTTCCAGATCTCCCACTTCAAGTATCTTGAATTCCTCAAAGTGGATCTTCAAATCATCCAGCGTAAAAAAGTGGAGAATTTTATCCGGCTGAACCGCAAAGGTATTCTCCTCAACTTCTTCACCTTGTCCAAAGGAAGCATCTTGGTCTGAAATACCGGTAAAGAACATGAACCCCTTGGGAGACAATAGCTGTGCACTCTTCTGGACGAAACGGATGCGATCAGGCTTAAGGAAAAGTTGAAGGACATTGAAACAATAAATCCCCTGATATGGACCTTGAACGAAATCGTTCTCAAGAAATGACCCATTATAGAGTTTTGTGGCTGGATCATACTCTTGGGCCAGGGCACAAGCCTCTTCTGATATTTCTATACCTGTCACATCAAAACCAGATGTCGAAAACAATTTACTGTTTCGACCATATCCAGAACCCGGAACCAGAATCTTATTAATCTTATGCTTACGAAACAGCGATAATGCAATCTCGGCAGATTTGCTATGCGTTTCCCCCCAGATATGGTTATATTTAGAGAATTGTGTGTTCCAGTAGTTTTTGTTATTAGCCATCGTTTCATCCAATCAAAGAAATTGTTCTCGACGAGCCGCCCAACGCTCCGGTTCAGCGGGGGGCCGCTTACGGGCCGTCCGCTGCAACCGGTTGTTAGGCCACCTCACTCACGCACATAGCGCAAGTGTGTGGCGGTTGGACTATCGAAGACCTTATCAATTCGAAACTGCGGCACGGCCTCGTGCAGGTTCTCGAACAGACGTCTCCCACCACCGAACAGCACGGGTGCCAGGGCGATTTCTAGCTCGTCGATGACTCCCATGTTCAAGTACTGCTGGATCACGTCCGCTCCACCCGAGATGCGAATATCACGACCGCCCGCAGACTCTCTAGCCTGCTCAAGGGCGCTCTCCGGGCCGTCGTTGACGAAGTAGAATGTCGTCCCGCCCGGCCGGACCCAAGGTTCGCGCTTCTCGTGGGTAAGAACGTATACTGGAGTGTGAAACGGAGCCTCCTCTGGCCATGAGACCTCGCCTTGCTCGAACATTCGCTTGCCCATGATGTTGGCGCCGATGCGCTCCGTGGTGTTACGAACCATGTCATTGACCGGACCGGTCTCTCCCCCTGGTCCGAGCTTGAGGTTCTCGCGGATGTACTGCTGATTAATGATCCAGGCCATCAGCTCACCCCACTTGGCACCCCAGTTCTTGTACTCAGGCTTCTCCCAATTCTCAATGGTCATCCCTTCCGGCGCCATGTAGCCGTCAAGGCTAAGTCCGATGTTCACGAAAACTTTGGTCATGATGCATCTCTCCTGATTCTGAAATGGGTTATACAATCCTTTGATCTCTTATACAAGTCCTCGGAGCTTAAAAGTAAGGGAAAGCCGCCCCCAAAAGCTCCTGGACCAGGTGCGCGATGCCATCCGAGTCGAACTGCGCCAGATTTTACTCCCATCGTGCTGCCGGCATCTCGATGATATTGGAGCGCACAATGCGGAATCTTCCCACATCAGGCGGATAATCAGTATTCAATTGAAGCGCAAAAATCGTGAGGGAAACATGAACGAGAGACTGGAAACGATCATCATCGGTGGCGGACAGGCTGGCCTGGCAACCAGCTACCACTTGAAACGGCAAGGTCGTGAACATGTGGTTCTTGAACAAGCCGCACAAGCGGGCAACGCGTGGCGCAATGATCGGTGGGATTCCTTTACGCTCCTGACCCCTAACTGGTCCTTTCGATTGCCCGGCGCGGAATATCAAGGAGACGCTCCCGAGGATTTCATGCCGCGGGATGAGATCGTCGCTCGCTTCGAACGGTATGTCGAAGGTTTTCATCTTCCTGTACGCTATCAGACTTCAGTCACCTCGGTCGAGCAAGACGCAGATGACCGGAGCTATCTGGTCAGAACCGATGAGACAATGATGCACGCCAGAAACGTAGTGATCGCCACCGGTCTCTTTCAGCGCCCAAAGATGCCATCGTTCAGCACCGATCTGGCCGCCCATATCGTACAGCTTCACTCGGGCCAATACCGCGACCCTCGATCGCTCCCCGCGGGTGCGGTCCTGGTGGTTGGCAGCGGACAGTCTGGTTGTCAGATCGCAGAAGAGTTGTATCAAAGTGGGCGCAAGGTCTATCTGTGTGTGGGAAGCGCCGGGCGTGCCCCCCGCCGGTATCGGGGGAAGGATATCTACGAATGGTTGCAGCTCAGCGGGTTCCTCGACCGGACGGTGGACCAGCTCCCCTCGCCGAAGGCCAAATTCGCGGCCAATCCCCAGGTGTCTGGTCGCGATGGCGGACGAACTCTCAATCTGCATCAGTTTGCGCGAGATGGCGTGGTGCTGTTGGGGCGCGTGCAGGGGGCGCGCGAGAGCCGAATCTGGCTGGCGCCCGACCTCAAAGAGAACCTGGCCAAAGCCGACAAATTCGAAGCGGAGATCGTCGGACTCATTGACGCGTTTGTCGCACGCACCGGACTGAATGTGCCTTCCGAAAGGCTACCTGAACTGCGCGATGGTTACGAGGCAGAAGAGATCGCCGACTTAGATCTGCACTCGGCCGGCATCACGACCATCATCTGGGCGATGGGTTATGGGTTTGACTTCAGCCTGGTCAAGCTGCCGGTCTTTGACAGTGACGGATATCCGGTTCAGAAACGTGGTGTGACTGATTACCCCGGGTTGTTTTTCGTGGGTTTGCCTTGGCTCTACAAGCAAAAGTCCGGGCTGATTGTCGGTGTAGGAGAGGATGCTGATTATATTGCGTCTGCGATTACTGCCGGAGCGTCATAGGACTTAAGTTAATTATGCCCATATGCCGCTTGGCAAGTACGGATCCAGCCAGAAATTCGCCTGGGTCGACGATAAATACCGCGTTTCATGGCGGTTAAATTGGGCTTAAATGTACTTTACAAACACGGTCGTATAGTTGACACTAATGATACGACATGGAGGCTGCACGATGTCCAAACTGATCTACTTTACGCCTACGTCGCTGGATGGCTTTATCGCGGGTGAAACGGACAGCATGGATTGGGCGGTGCCGAACGAGGAGGTATCCGCTTTCATCAACGATCGGACTCGCCCCGTCGGCACATATCTCTATGGACGCAAGATATATGAGACGATGAAGGTTTGGGACACGCCAGATGTCATTCCCGGTCTGACGCCGGACATGATGGACTTCGCGCGGATCTGGCAAGCGGCCGATAAGATCGTCTATTCCAAATCGCTGGAGACCGTCTCTACACCGAAGACACGTCTTGAGCGGGAATTCGAACCGCAGGCGATTCGCGACCTGAAGGCTCAATTGCCTCACGATATTTCGGTGGATGGCACGAACCTAGCCGCACAGGCGATCCGGGCCGGGCTTGTCGACGAGTATGAACTGCTCGTCGTACCTGTTATGCTTGGCGGCGGCAAGCGGGTTCTGCCCAGCAACGTAGGCGTCAAGCTGGATCTCTTGGACGAGCGCCGTGTTGGTAATGGATGGGTCTATCTTCGCTATCGCACGCGGGTCTGATGGAGGCAGCGGTCAAAGAGGGTATTCGGTGCTAATGTGTTATGGGTCGCGTGGGGAGCGGAATTTGACTTGTGGCCGCTTGGAGGGTATCCTTTAGAGAGTCTGCTCTTCGTGTTCTTAACAATTCCGATCAGCCGTCCAGACTACGATATGTAGGGGTTGATGGGACTGGGGACACTAGATATTGTGTCAAAAAGATGCGGGTGTAGCTCAGGGGTAGAGCGTCTGCCTTCCAAGCAGAATGTCACGGGTTCGAATCCCGTTACCCGCTTTGCATCTTATGCGTCCTCCCGTTCATCCCATTCCACAGCGAACGCCCCAGGATGCGCGCTGAGATAGCCGTAACGTTCGAGCCGATGGCGTCTCCATACCATTTCGTTTGACGGTGTTTTGACAGGTTACGGAACTGGCTCCGGCGCGGCCAGCAGCCCGGCGAGCGCCGCGCTGTGCCGGAGCATGTAGCGCTCGCGAAAGTCGTCGTACTCCTCCGCGGTCATCTCATCCCCCCGCACGATCTTCCAGTTTGGCAGTGGACCTTCGGGCAGCGGCGTCCGGTCTTTTGGGCCCGCGATCTCCAGCCGTGCGCCCATTTGGCGCAGCACGTACAGCATGCCGAACAGGGCATGCGCCGTGTCCCGCGGATAGGCCGCCTCCAACAGCAGCATCCAGCGGCTGCCGTCGCCCTTCAGATCGGGCCGCGGGTCGGTCCAGGGCGGGTCCGGGTCGGGCCGGATGTGCACGGTGAACTTGCCGGCCAGGTAGTCGAGCAGGCCCGACTTCTGCGCTGCGATGGTCGCGGCCAGCTCCGGCGTATGGGCGCTCTCCGCCGCGTTAATCTCCAGGCGGCCGCCGTCCGCGCTGATGACCACGCCCAGATCGCACAGCACGGCCAGCAGGACCCCCAGATCCTCGATCATACGTAGAACACCACCCTCTTCTCCGTAGGCGAGTCCGTCAGTCCGTCACTCATTTCGGGGGGGATAACCAACAAATATTTTTTTCTCAAGTCATGGGGGCTCGGCAGGACGTTCGTCTCCGCGGGCATGGGTTCGCCGGTCACCAGCCGCGTCGTCTTCCCGTAGTGCTTCTTCCTGCCCTGTGGATCGCCCTTTTCGTTGGCCAGGTCGATCAGGTACTCCGCGTCCAGCGCGACGCGGACGCGGCGCCTGGCCGCGGAGTCGTCGATGCCCAGGCGGCCGGCCAGCTCCTGGATCGAGACGGCCTTTTCGGTCTCCCCGTAGATCTCGGCCACTGCGTCGACGGCCGCGCGCACCGCGGGCGACACGCTCGCCTTGACGCCCTCGTTAACCGTTCCGATCGCCAGGTCATAGACGGCCGCGTAGTCGTCCAGAGTCGCAATGATGCTGCCGTGCTCGTTGCGCTCGCGCGTCGCCTGGTGCAGGATGGCATGGCTGCGGACCAGGCTCAGCACCGCGCTCGAAGTCGCGGCGGATGCGCACCGCGCGCGGGTCGCTCAGGCTGGCCAGCTCGGCCGCATAAGGGATCGTGACCTCATGGCAGCCGGCGATGGCCAGCCACGTCTGCAGCGCGTGCCAGGGCGCCAGGTCCACAGTCTGCGGCTCGCGGCCGCTGGCCCGGTCTGCCAGGGTCCGCAGGATGCCTGCGGTCTGCACGCGGTCGTCGCGGACCGTCAGCGACAGCATCCGGGTCTCGTTCTCCGGGTGGATCGCGTTCCAGGTCGTCGTGAGCAGCAGGCCAGTGGGTCCGGCCCGCTCTATGAGCTTCGGCTTCAGGCCGTCGTTGGTCTTTTCGACCGTCAGGTAGCGCAGGCACGCCTCGGACAGCAGGCTGCGCAGCAGGTAGGTCGCCAGCTCGCCGCCCACGCCCGCGGCTTCGTAGATGACCAGGAAGCGGTGGGCCAGCGGCTCCTCATCGTAGGCCAGCGCGCGCTCGCTCATGCTGGACAGCGTATAGTAGGCATCCGGCGGAAAGCACTTCAGCACGGTCTCGACCGTGAAGCTCTTGCCGCCCGAAGAAGGCCCCTTCACCGCGACGCTGACCGGGCGCTCCAGAAAGCGCGAGACCAGGGCCAGGTAGAGCAGCTTGGCGTTGTGCTCCTCACCCACCAGGCCCAGGCGCCCGCACAGGGCGCCGAACTCGTCCAGGATGGACGGCGCCTTCAGCAGACCACCGGCAGCGCGCGCGGCGCCCCTGGCGGTCTCGTCCAACGTCTCGGCTCGCAGCTCCGCGTAGGGTTGGCTGGTGGCCTTCAGGCGGGCGATCAGCGCGGGCACATGCTCGCCGGCGATGTGCGCGGCCGAGATGTCCTTATAGGCCGCGGGCGCCGCGATCACGCGCAGGTGAGGGACATCCGCGCCGATCCTGGCGATGAATTTCGCGCCGGCCTCGTCGGGCTCCTGCCAGGCATAGACGGTGCGGCCCGCGATGTGCTGCGCCCATTCCCCACGCCAGTTCGCCGCGCCCGGCACGCCCAGGGCCGGGATGCCGTGATAGACGAGCGTCTGCGTGTCGCTTTCGCCTTCGACCAGCAGCACGTCCTCCGCGTCCTTGTCCAGCCGCCAGAGGCCGTACAGGTTCAGCTTGCTGCCGGCCGCCATGCGAAACTTGTCCCGGCCGTCGAGTGCGATGCGAAGCCTGACGCACAGCTCCGCGCCCTCCTTGTCCAGGTAGGGCATGCGCAGGCTGGAGGTCTGATTATGCTTGCGCTCGCTGACGTTGAAGACGGTCCGGAGGAACTCCTCCGGCAGGTGCTTCGCCGCCGCGTACGCGGCCAGGGAAATATTTTTATCTGCTATCCCCCCCGAAACGAGTGACGGACTGACGGACTTCAGGTCGACCTCGAGGCGCCGGGCCAGCTGGACCAGCCCGCCCTTTGCCTGGCAGCTGAAGCACATGTAGCCGTGTTCCGACACCGTGAAGCTGCCGGTATGCGAGTCCGCGTGAAAGGGGCACAGCGGCCAGTATTCGCCCTTGCGGTCCGGCCACCTGGCAGGCGGCGCGTCGCCGCGGTCCAGGCGGGGCAGGATGGCGTCAAGTGCGGCTTTGGCATCAAACATGATCGACTCCTTTGCTATGTTCAGGCGCCGGCCGCGTCACCGCGGCAGCACCTCCTGGGCTCTGTGCCACCATCCCCCGTCATCATTGATGCCGGTCAGCACCACGATCCGGACGAGCCGGCCGGCGAGCTCCTCGCTGTCGAAGTCCCAGTTGTTGGGGATCGCCCAACCGCCGAGCGCGGCCTGGGTCCAGCGGTACAGTTTGGTCCTGGGGGAGAAACGGCAGTTCGTCCGTCCGCTGACGCTGCGGCCCTTGTGCTCGCCCGTCTGGATCGTGAACCTGAAGCGGAGCTGCTCGCTGAACTGCCCGGGCACCTGCTCGATGCTCTCGATGCTTGCCACATACTCGCCCGCCGGCATGCGTTCGATAACCGCGGTCTGCTTGATCCGGATGCCCATCGTTGCCTTCCTTTCCTCCCGCGTCTGCCGTGATCGATACAATAGTTCTGCTACATCATAAGGGCAAAAGAACACACGTGTCAATGGGTTTGAAGGGGGTTTTTGAGAAAAGTGGAGAAGTCAAGAGTGTACACTTATTAACTCTGTACAGTTATTAACTCTGTACAGTCTTGTTCTAATAGGCGCGGGTCGGCGTCCGGGCGATTGACCCGCGCGGCCGACCATGCTAAAATCGCTGCCAGAACACACGGCAAATCGCCAGATAGCGTTAACCAGCCACCACACCGTGAGGCGCCGATGACGTCATCGCCGATGACCGCTCCCGCCGAGATCGTCCAACTCGTCGAGCTCTTCAAGAGCAACTGCGACCAGTACCATTCCCCCGCGTTCAGCGAGGCGGCGGTCCGCCACCAGTTCATCGACCCCTTCTTCGCCAGCCTCGGCTGGGATGTAAACAACATGCAGGGCTATGCGGAGCAGTACAAAGAGGTGGTCCACGAGGACAAGGTCAAGGTGAGCGGCGCGACCAAGGCGCCCGACTACTCCTTCCGCATCGGCAAGGAGCGCAAGTTCTTCGTCGAGGCCAAGAAGCCCGCGGTGGACATCCAGACCGAGATCGAGCCCGGCGTACCAGCTCCGCCGCTATGCGTGGAGCGCCAAGCTGCCGCTTTCGATCCTCACCGACTTCGAGGAGCTGTCCGTCTACGACTGCCGCTCCAAGCCGGACTGAGACCGACAAGGCCTCCGCGGGCCGCATCCTGCTGCTGAACTACCAGGAGTATCGCCAGCCGCTGGGACGAGATCGCGGGCGTGTTCGCGCAAGGCTGCGGTGTGGCAGGGCGCGCTGGACAAGTTCGCGGAGGCCAAGGCGGGCAAGCGCGGCACCGCGGAGGTGGACGACGAGTTCCTGGCCGAGATCGAGCGCTGGCGCGAGCTGCTGGCGCGCAACCTGGCGCTGCGCAACCCCGCGCTGAGCGGCCGCGACCTGAACTGGGCCGTCCAGCAGATCATCGACCGCATCGTCTTCCTGCGCATCTGCGAGGCGCGCGACCTGGAGACGTTCGAGCAGTTGCGCGCGCTGCTCAACGGCGGCGCAGACCTACGAGCGGCTGCAGGAGCTCTTCCGCCACGCGGACATGCGCTACAACTCCGGGCTGTTCCACTTCGAGCACGAGAGGGACCGCGCCGAGGCGCCCGACACCCTCACCCCGGGCCTGGCCATCGACGACAAGGTGCTCAAGGACATCATCGAGCACCTCTACTACCCGCGAGAGCCCCTACGAGTTCTCCGTGCTGCCCGCCGACATCCTGGGCCAGGTCTACGAGCGGTTCCTGGGCAAGGTCATCCGCCTGACCCCGGGCCGGCAGGTGAAGATCGAGGAGAAGCCGGAGGTGCGCAAGGCGGGCGGCGTCTTCTACACGCCCACCTACATCGTGGACTACATCGTGCGGCAGACCGTGGGCCCGCTGCTGGAGGGCAAGACGCCTGCGCAGGTAGGGGCACGCCTGCGGGGCCCCCCGGAGCGGGTGCCGCACACGCGACGGCGCCGCGACCGCAGGGTCGCCTCTGCGCATCCTGGACGCGGCGTGCGGGTCCGGCTCGTTCCTGCTGGGCGCGTACCAGTTCCTGCTGGACTGGCACCTGGCGCGAATACCTCAAGGACCCCGACCGCTGGCTGAAGGGCAGGCGGCCGCCGCAGCCGGCGAGCGGCGACAGGAGCGACCGGCGGCGACGTGGCGGCTGACCATCGAGCGAGCGCAAGCGCATCCTGATGAACAACATCTACGGCGTGGACATCGACCCGCAGGCCGTGGAGGTGACCAAGCTCTCGCTGCTGCTCAAGGTGCTGGAGGGCGAGGAGGCTGGCCAGCGCAGCATGTCGTTGCTGCCCGAGCGCGTGCTGCCCGACCTGGGGCGCAACATCAAGTGCGGCAACTCGCTGATCGGGCCGGACTTCTACGACGGGCAGGCTGGCCCTGCCGGACGAGGAGACCGTGCGTCGCGTCAACGTGTTCGACTGGAGGGCGGAGTTCCCCGAGGCGATGGCGGCGGGCGGGTTCGATGCGGTGATCGGGAATCCGCCGTATATCCGCATCCAGACGCTGCAGGAGTGGGCGCCGCTGGAGGTGGAGTACTACAAGCGCGCTACCGCGGCGGCGAGCAAGGGCAACTACGACATCTACGTGGTGTTCGTGGAGAAGGGGCTGCAACTGCTGAACGAGCGCGGCCGACTCGGCTTCATCCTGCCGCACAAGTTCCTGACAACGGACTATGGTCGGCCACTGCGAGAAATCATCACTGACAGGAAAGCGTTGGGCGCAATTGTGGATTTTGGGCATCATCAGGTTTTCGAGCAAGCCACGACCTATACCTGCTTGCTCTTTCTGACTGGCTCACCAAGCAAGGCCCTTCTTTATGTGAGTGCAGAACCGAGGCCGGAGAACCTCGGTCAAACACTTGAATACCGAACGCTAGCAACCGATGCTTTCGACGGCGACTCTTGGGTTATCACCGGTGATGCCTCCCCCGCCATTTACGAACGACTGTCCAGCAAAGGGGTTGCTCTTCTGAACCTGCCTGCAGAGATGAGCAGAGGTTCGAGCACGGGCGACGATAGTGTTTTCGTTCTCCATGTCACCGATCAGGAAGGCGTCTACCGTACTGGAGATGGAGAAACAATCGAGATTGAGGCTGGCGTTTTGAGGATGCCCATCTTCGCAACCGACTTCGGACGTTATCGCTTCAATCCGCATAATGGAAAGGCTATCGTCTTTCCATATGGTAATGACGCCCAACTGATACCTGAGGATAAACTGCGCTCTCAATTTCCCAAGGCGTTCAGATATCTGACTGCACGACGACGGTCACTCGAAAAGCGTAAACAATTCAAGGCATGGTACGGGTACAGCGCCCCACGCAATCTGATCCTCCATGATTCGGCACACTTCGTTGTACCACTTCTTGCTGACCGGGGTCTCTTTGCGGAATTGCCGGAGACGCTGAACAGGCTATGCCTCATGGCCGGCGGTGGCTTCAGTATCACGCTTTCCAACGCCACAGGGCTGAACACACGATACGTCCTAGGCCTCTTGAATTCCCGCTTGCTCTTCTGGCGACTTAACGCGATTAGTAACAAGTTCAGAGGCGGCTGGATTACGTGCACGAAGCAGTACGTCGGAACCCTTCCCATCCGCACCATCGACTTCGCGGATCCTGCTGACGTCGCGCGGCACGACCGGATGGTCGCGCTGGTCACGCAGATGCTCGACCTGTACAAGCGGCTGGCCGCGGAGGGCGCACCTCCCGAGAAGGCCGCGCTCCAACGCCGCATCGAGATGACGGACCGGCAGATCGACGCGCTGGTGTACGAGCTGTACGGGTTGACGCAGGAGGAGATCGTGGTGGTGGAGGGGACAGGGTAGGGACGAAGCATTCCACGGGGCGATCGTCCTGTGCTGTGTGAGGTTCATGGGAGGTTAGCAGTGCCTGCAGGTTTGCGTTCGGCGCAAGCCATGAGCGCCGCCCGCAAAGCGGGCCTCGGCCCCGGGTGAGCGGAGAGGGAGCCGCGCGCCAGGCTGAACAGCACGGCGCCTATTGCATTCACACGCGTGTCAGGTGCCCGCATAGCGATAGGTGACAAGCGTCTTTGGAGAGACACCTTCACCCTCTTTGGCCAGAGGGGAGGACGACTTACTGTCGCCCTCCTTTTTTCATCCCATCCATCTCTCAGAGAGCGACCCCGGCCGGCACGATAAACCGCGCCGCACCCGGCAGCACCCGTGCGTGCACCGGCCCGGGCGGCAGCACCTCACCATCGACTTGCACCGGTTGCACCGGCGTGGCCTCGATCCGCACCTCTCGGCCCTGCCAAAGGTCGTAGGGCGCGGCCTGCTCGTCGTGGAGCACCACAGCACGCGGCCAGGGAGACGAGCGCGGGCAGGCTTTTGCTGTGGAAGATCAGCAGTCCCAGCGTGCCGCTGCTGAGGGTGATGCTGGGAGCGACCGTTACGCCGGGGATGCCAAATTGGCCGGAATTCAGGAGCAGACAACTCACTCCCTCCGTTTCGAATGACTCACCGTCAAGCGTGACCTTGTACTGGACCGTCGCCGCGTTGTGCAGCGCCTGGATCGATGAGAAGAAGTAGGCCAACACACCCAGCCTGTTCTTCAGCTCCCGATCTGCGGTCTCCGCCATCTCACCTGGGACTCCGATGCCCACGCCGACCAGGAAGCACTCGTCACCCAGCATGCCTACGTCGACCTGGCGCACGCTGCATTCGTCGCACGTCAGCAGACGGGCGGCGGCAGCCAGATCCACGGGTACGTCGAGGGCCACTGCTACGGCGTTCGCCGTGCCCCCGGGCAGGATGAGGATGGGGATCTCCGTTCGGAGCAGGCCGGTCGTCACCTCGCGCACCGTCCCGTCTCCGCCATACACCGCAACCGCGTCAACGCCCTTCGCAGCGGCCGCGCGCGCGAGCCTCGTGCCGTCGCCAGCTTCCTTGGTGAGAAACATCTCCCACTCGATGCCGGCATCGCGAAAGACAGAATTGAGCGTCTTCAGGATCGGCCGGTCTTGACCCGACGCGGGGTTAACGATAACGTGGATGCGCTGGAATTTCACGGTACGCTCCTGTCACATTTTGGCGGGCCGACCTACACCAGCGGCTCGAACCGCGCCTGGAAGAAACGCAGATACTTCGGCTCGACCACCATCTTCAGCCCGCGCGTGCCCGCCCGCGCGTCGTAGACGGCCTTCACCGCCTCCGCGGTGACATCCATGTGCGCCTGGGTGTACACGCGGCGCGGGATGGTCAGGCGCACCAGCTCCAGCTTGGGCCGGTTGTGGTCGCCCGTCTGCGGGTTGCGGCCCGCGCTGACGATGCCACGCTCCATGGCGCGGATGCCGCTGTCAAGGTACAGCTCCGCGGCGAGGGTCTGCGCGGGGAACTCATCCTGCGGCATCTGTGGGTAGAACCGCTTCGCATCCAGAAAGATCGCGTGCCCTCCGATGGGCCGCACGATCGGCACATCCCAATCCGCCAATAGCTCGCCCAGGTAGCGCACCTGGCCGATGCGGGATCGCATGTGATCGTCCTGCACCTGTTCCTCGATCCCGATGGCCAGCGCCTCCATGTCGCGGCCGGCCATGCCGCCGTAGGTGTGCAGCCCCTCGAACACCACGACCCAGTTCGCCGCGATGTCATACACATCCTGGCTGTTCACCGCCAGCCAGCCGCCGATATTGACCAGGCTGTCCTTCTTCGCGCTCATCCATGCGCCGTCAGTATAGGAGCAGAACTCCTTGAGGATGGCTGCGATGGGCATATCCGCGTAGCCCGGCTCGCGTTCCTGGATGAAGAACGCGTTCTCCGCCATGCGCGTCGCGTCCAGGTAGAGCGCGATGCCGTACTTGTCGCACAGGCTTCGCACCGCGACCACGTTCTCCATGCTGACGGGCTGCCCGCCGGCCATATTGACCGTGCCGGCCAGGCTGACGTAGCGCACCTTTTCCGCGCCCCAACGGTCGATCACGGCTTGCAGCTTCCCGAGGTCGACATTGCCCTTGAACGGGTGCTCGTTTTGCGGCTCGTGCGCTTCGTCGATGATAACGTCGACGAACGTGCCGCCCTGCAGCTCTTGATGGGCGCGCGTCGTGGTGAAGTACATGTTGCCGGGGATCACGTCGCCGGGCTGGATCAGCGCTCGGCTGATCAGATGCTCCGCGCCGCGGCCCTGGTGCGTGGGCACAACGTACTTGTACCCGTAGTATTTCCGGACGTTGGCTTCGAGATGGTAGAAGTTGCGGCTGCCGGCATACGCTTCATCGCCCAGCATGAGACCGGCCCATTGGCGGTCGCTCATGGCGCTGGTGCCCGAGTCAGTAAGGAGGTCGATGTAGACATCCTCGGATTTGAGCAGGAAGGTGTTGTAGCCGGCGTCGCGGATGGCGCGCTCGCGCTCCGGCCGGGTGGTCATCTTGATGGGCTCGACCATCTTGATCTTCCACGGTTCTGCCCACGAGCGCCTGCCGAACTGCTGGCCCATGGTGCGGGGGTGTTCTCGTCGTTCATATTCGCTCCTTACGCCGTCGTAGGTGAGGACATGAGGATAGCAGGTGCAGCCCTGAGTGTGCAAATTGAAGATTGAAGATCAATCCGGACTCCGGTATCTTGCCGAAAAACCGCTTCGTGTGATAGAGTGTTGAGGTGGTAAGGGCCCCTAGCTCAGCGGTTAGAGCGGCCGGCTCGTGACGGACGGTCCGTCAAGGGCTGCCCGGCGGGTGACTGCCGGGTGATTACCTGCCAAACTCGGGGAAGCCTAAGTCATTCTGGTATGGTGATCCCGAGCCAAGCCCCTTCACAGGGGAAGGTGTAGAGACTAGACGGCAGGCGCCCGACGGGGGCGGCATTAATCCGACCCCACAGGGTGAAGGGATAGTCCAGCCCACAAACTCGTTTCCGGTTGCGTCTGGGGTTTCCATCTTGTGTGGAGCTCCCCGGTCGAACGGGAGTCGCGGGGCGGCGAAAGCCGTAGTGGGAAGCATAACCGGTTGGTCCTGGGTTCGAATCCCGGGGGGCCCACTAAAAGCGAAGCCGCCAGCGCTTCGTTTTTATTTAAGGAGTCTTTGTTGAGCAAGAGTAAGGTTGCGATCCTGCGTACGTCGCCAGCCACTGTCCTGGCAGACTATCACCGGCTGCTGAACCTGGCAGGTTACCAGGACGTGGTGGCCAAGGACGCGGATACGGCGCTGAAGGTTAATATCTCCTGGCACTTTTTTTATCCCGGAAGCTCCACCACGCCGTGGCAGCTCGAGGGCGTGATCCGCGCGATGAAGGCGGACGGGTACGATCCGAACCTGATCCACGCGTGCCACAACCGCACAGTGGTTATTGATGCGCACCTGGGCGAGCGCGAGAACAAGCAGCTCAACGTGATCGAAGCACACGGGTTGCGCAACATCCACCTGTACGAGGGCGAGGAGTGGATCCCCGTCCGTGAGGCGGTGGGCGATTTGGCGAAGAAGTTCCTGGTGCTCAATGACGTCTACCCCGATGGGTTTATGATCCCCAAGCGGTTCATCGGCGAGAACATCATCCATCTGCCCACGGTCAAGACGCACATCTTCACGACCACCACCGGCGCGATGAAGAACGCGTTCGGCGGGCTGCTCAACGAGCGGCGTCACTGGACGCACCCGGTGATCCACGAGACGCTGGTCGACCTGCTGATGATCCAGCAGAAAATCCACCGGGGCATCTTTGCGGTCATGGATGGTACCTTCGCGGGTGACGGGCCGGGCCCGCGCTGCATGCTCCCCTACGCGAAGAATGTGATCCTGGCCTCGGCCGACCAGGTGGCCATCGACGCGGTGGCCGCCAAGCTGATGGGCATGGATCCCCTGTCGATCAAGTTCATTCGCCTGGCACACGACCTGGGGCTGGGCTGCGGCGACCCGCGCGAGATCGAAATCGTCGGCGACCTGGATGCCGCGGCGGAGAATTGGCGCTTCGCCGGTCCGTTCAAGAAGATGACCTTCGCCTCGCGGATGCAACACAAGATTTATTGGGGCCCGCTGAAGAAGCCCGTCGAGTGGTCGCTGAAGACCGTGCTGGCGCCTTGGAGCTACCTGGCGTCCGTCGCGTATCACGACACTATCTGGTACCCGTTCGTCGGCGCGCCGCGGGTGAAGGCCGCGTTCCGCAGCGATTGGGGCCGGCTGTTTCGTAATTGGGAGACCGTACGGCCCGATCCACTCGGCCAGGGCTACCCCGATGTGGGCCGGGAAACGCTGGAGCTGCAGCGCTCAGGCTCGTCGGTCTTCTGGCGCTCGTTCGGCGTGTTGGGCACGGCGGTCAAAGAGGCGCCGGAGTTTGCGGCCAGCCGCCGCCGCGCGGCGGTCGAGCGAGGCAAGTGAAAGGTAGGGGGCGGATGGTTTTTCGTCCCGTGTCATAAATAGACTAAACCTGACCTGAATGAAATCTTTACGGAATCCATGATCATTAACGCGATCTTGTTGGTTGCGTTTCAACGGCGATGATACAGGCTGATGCGAGGCCCGATCCGGCCAGCAGGTTTGCAGGCCTGCTTCAGAAAGGCCGACCGGTCTTTCAAATGGCGCGCTCTCGCATCAGTTCGCCGGGAGTCAGGGAGGCCGCGACTGTGCTCTTGTTGAGCCCTCTCAACCGCGTCCGAATTTCGTTGTCCATCTCCTCGAATTTGCGCGATAATTGCTGTACGCGGTGAAAGGAGGTCAGGCAATGTTACGCAAAGTTGCGACCGCATGGGTGGTTCTTCTCCTCGCAGGGAGTTTCTGGGCGGCGTGTGTTCCTTCGGTATCCGCCGCCACGCCTGGTACTGGCGCGGACACCGCGCTACCTATACCGTCTGGCACCGTGACTCTGGCTCTTGGCCAGCGCATTTGGTATGGTTTTCAGTATTCCGGAGACGGTTCGTCCATCCTGATCGATATGAGCGCTGAGCCGGGAGGCAGCGCCAATTTCGGCGTCTGGACGGCCGGCGATGTCCGCAATTGGGCCGCGGGCCAGGGCGAGCAGCCGACGGGCAGGGGCAGCGAGCAGACGATGACCCGCCGCCTGGCCGGCGGTGCGGTTGAAGAGATCAAGCTGTATGGCGGCGACCTGATCTGGAGCGGCAGCTTCCGATCGGCCGGCGTCTACTACGTGGTCGCGGACCAGGCCGGTCCCAGCCCCGCGACCATCAACCTGAAGGTCACAGGCTCGGGCGTGTCTGCCATTCCGGGACCTGCCGCGCCGACTGCTGCGGTCCGTGCGCCGGCCAAGGCCGCTCCTGCGCGGGCCGCATGCACCCCGGCTGTGGCTCTCAATCTCCCGGCGGGGGCGCGGGCAGCGCGCCGGGCCAGGCGTTGGCGCTGCCGTCGACCGCCGCGTACCTGCTGCCGGTGGGCCAGGCCGCGTGGTATGCCTTCCGCTACGCAGGGGACGGCTCGCAGATCCTGATCGATTTGCGCGCCACGCCCGAGGGCAGCGCCCGGTTTGCGGTCTACACGCCAGGCGACACCGGGACGCCGGTTGGACGGGGCAGCCAGCAGACGATGACCCGCCGGCTGGCCGACGGCACGGTTGAGAAGACGGAGCTCTATGGCGGCGACCTGATCTGGAGCGGCAGCTTCCGCTCGGCCGGCGTCTACTACGTTGCGGTCAGCCAGACCGGGGCCAGCCCCAGCACGATTACTTTCGGCATCAGCGGCAGCGGCGTGAGCGGCGGCCAGCCCGTCTCTGCGCTGCCCGGCAATTCGGAGCCGCCTGTCTGTGCACTGCCGGCAGCCGCGTCGCCGGCCGCGGTGACGCTCTCGGCTGGGGGTGCGGGCAGTGCGCCTGGCCAGGCGCTGGCTCTGCCGTCGACCGCGGCGTACCTGCTGCCCGAGGGCCAGGCCGTGTGGTTTGCCTTCCGGTACTCCGGCGACGGCTCGCAGATCTTGATTGACCTGCGCGCCACACCTGAGGACAGCGCCACGTTTGCCGTGTATACACCTGGCGACACCGGGACGCCGGTCGGGCGAGGCAGCCTGCAGACGAAATCTCGCCGTCTGGCCGATGGCACGGTCGAACGGACCAAGCTGTACGGCGGCGACCTGATCTGGAGCGGCAGCTTCCGCTTAGCTGGCGTCTACTTTGTTGCGGTCGATCAGACCGGTCGCAACCCCAGCACGATCACGCTGAAGATCGCAGGCACGGGCGTGTCCACGCCCTGACCTCGCCGGATGCACGTGGGTGGGCAGAGCGGATCTGTCCCCCCACGTCTCTGGGCGGACGCCCATCGGTCCACGGTGCACCCACGTCCTTCTGAGTGCCGATCCAAGCCTACTCTGCAAGTCTTCCTGCCGGTCCCCACACAAGCCTGCCAGGCTCGCAACCCGTCCGATCAACGTCCCATTTTTCTTGTATCAACCCTGCTCATTTTTTGGTATTTTCTTTATTGAGATATCAATAAATCGAAAATATGTATTGACAATATTGAGACATTCGTGATATTGTCTCCTCAGGATTTTGAGAGGAGCGGGACATGACATCTCCAAGCGATCGAGAGGCGGCGCGGCCCTGGGCGCGACGCTTTTTTGCGATCTGGGCCGGGCAGGCCTTTTCGCTGTTGGGCAGTATGCTCGTCCAGTTTGCACTGGTGTGGTGGTTAACCAGTACGACCGGCTCGGCGACGGTCCTGACCACGGCGACGATCTTCGCGATCCTGCCGCAGGTGTTTATCGGACCCTTTGCGGGCGCCCTGGTCGACCGCTGGGATCGCCGCAAGGTGATGATCGTCGCGGATGGATCTATCGCGTTGGTCACCCTGGGGCTCGTGATATTGTACGCGGCAGGCGGCATCCAGGTCTGGCACGTGTACGCTGCCATGTTGCTGCGCGCCGCCCTGGGTGCATTTCACTTCCCCGCCATGCAGGCGTCCACTTCGCTGTTGGTTCCCGACAAACAACTGGCGCGCGTCAATGGGCTGAATCAGGGTCTCCAGGGGCTGATGAATATTGTTGCACCCCCCCTGGGCGCACTTCTTTTGGGCGTCATGTCCCTGCATCAAGTTCTGATGATCGATATCGTTACGGCTCTTTTGGCAATCCTCCCGCTTTTCTTTGTCGCCATACCGCATCCTCCATTCCGCTCCGTTGCAGCCGACGCGAACCTCGTCAGGGCAGTGCTGATCGACATGCGCGAGGGTCTTCGCTACGTACGGGCCTGGCCGGGCCTGCTGATCCTGATACTGGTCGCCATGGCCCTCAACTTCGTTCTCGTCCCGTCAGGTTCACTTATGCCGCTGCTGGTCACCGAGCATTTTCGAGGCGGCGCGTTGCAGCTTGGGTGGTTGGAGTCGGCCATGGGAATCGGCGTGGTCAGCGGTGGGATTCTCTTGGGCGCATGGGGTGGTTTCAAGCGCCGCGTCCTCACCTCGATGATGGGGGTGGTCGGCATCGGCCTGGGCACCGCGTTGATCGGTGTAACTCCTGCCGGCCTGATTGGAGTCGCGCTGGCCGGCATGTTCATCACCGGCTTCATGGGCCCCATGGCCAATGGGCCCCTGTTTGCCCTCATCCAATCGACCGTGGAACCTGGCATCCAGGGCCGCGTCATGTCGCTTATCGGCAGCGGCGCGGGCGCGATGATGCCCCTCAGCCTGCTCCTGGCCGGTCCGCTGGCAGACGTTGTAGGGGTCCGGACGTGGTATGTCCTGGGCGGCGTGATATGCGTCGTGATCGCCGTGGCTTGCATTGCGGTGCGTCCCCTCATGGAGATTGAGCGGAACGGCCATACCCAGGCTGCGGCAGATGCCCTGCCTGGGAGGCTGGTGTCCGATCCCCTCGCCGGCGACTGATCCTTTTGGTCGAGTTTCGGGTACAATGGCAGGCGTTTGGAGCGCCTTAATGTTTTCTCGCTTGCGAAACCTGGGTGCGATGTATCCCAGGCAGTTCTGGGTTTTGTTGTGGGGCATGCTGCTCACCAGTATCGGCGGCAGCATGTGGTGGCCTTTCATCACCATCTACATGCGCGAACGGCTCAATGTGCCGTTGACGCAGGTCACGCTCCTGTTCACCCTGTACTCGGCTGCAGGGCTGATCGCCACTTCGTTGGTGGGTCCCGCGGTCGATCGTTTCGGCCGCCGCAGTGCCATGATCGCAGGCCTCGCCATCCCGGGCCTTGCGCTCGGCTCGATGGGTCTTGTGCACGGCCTCGGGCCATGGGCGATCGCCTTGACAGTCATGGGGATGTTCGCGCCGATGTACCGCGTCGGCGCCGACGCAATGGTCGCGGACCTCGTCCCCGCGGACGAGCGCGTCAAGGCTTACTCAGTTCTCCGCATGGGCAATAACGTGGGCGTCGCAATCGGCCCCGCTATCGGTGGGTTCGTTGCAGCCGTGTCGTACGATCTCGCGTACTTCTCCGCAGGCGCGGCCAACCTGGTCTTCGCGCTCCTTGTTTTCCTGCTGGTGCGCGAGACGATGCAACGAACTGGCGAGACGAGTCGCACATCTGAGGCGGCAGGCTATGGCCCAGTGCTGCGGGACCGGCGATTTCTTGCCTTCTGCCTCGTCATGGTGATCGCCACGATCCCGTCTCCCCTGCTGTGGATGTTGATGCCGGCATATGCCAAGGAGCACTTCGGTGTGGTAGAGTCGCAGATAGGATTCATCATGTCGATGAACGCCGTGATGGTCGTCGTGCTCCAGGTGATCGTCACACGCTGGAGCTCACGCCGTCCGCAGCTGCGCATCCTTGCCCTGGGTGCGCTGCTCTACGGGCTTGGCGTGGGCAGCGTCGCACTGGGTGCGGGCTTCTGGGCCTTTATGATGAGCATGATTGTCCTGACGTTTGGCGAGCTGCTGCTGGCGCCAACGGGCACCGCGTTTTCCGCCAATGCCGCACCCCCAGAGATGCGCGGCCGTTACATGGGGTTATACGGCCTTACCTGGAGCGTTGCGTTCGGCATCGGGCCGGTGCTGGGCGGGTGGCTGAATGACAACGTCGCGCCGGTCGCCACGTGGGTCGGCGGGCTGGCTGCCGGACTGATCGGTGTGGCGGGGTTCCTGGCGCTGCAGCGAGTGATCACACGGCGCGCCCGAGTGCGCGGGGCGCAGCCGACCACGGGATGAGGCCAGTTATTGGTTACCCGTTTTTGCGATCCAGTGCAAGGGCCACACCCATAGCCGCAGCGATTCGTTCCTTATGTTAAGGAATCGTGGTCGGCCGGCTCTCTGAGCGCAATGCGCGGAACACCCGCAGTCCTGGTTGCGTCTCATTGGCAAGCGGAACCACGTATCTGTCCCACCAGTCACGGAGATGAGCCATGAAAGCTCGCTATCCAATAATCGGCCTGGTTGTATTGCTAGTTTTGCTCGGGGGCTGCGCCGGTCAGTCGCCGCGGCCGCCGGCAATGACACCCACCGCCCCCGCCACACAACCGGCTCCAGGGGCAACTTCGGCTCTAATTGCGACCCCTCTGCCTTCGGCTGATGTTGCGCCGGCGGCGGCCGCGGCGCCCACGACGAGCCCCCCTGCCCTCAGCACGACGAGCAGCAAGGTGTTCAATATCGGCCTGCCCGCTGGCGATGCCTACAGCCCAATGAGCGTGGCCATCGACGACGTGCAAGGCATCGCCTACGTCTATCATGGCGACTCAACCGAGCGACGGCCGGTCATTTCGGTCGTCGACCTTGCCGGCGGGCAGGTGACTCGCTTGATCCGGCTTGCGGAGACCACTCCGAGCGGAGGAGGCCGGTTGCTCATGGCGCCGGACCGCAAGCAGCTCTACCTCATCAGCTTCCAAACCTGGTCACTGACACCCGTCAATGTGGAGACCGGGGTGCTGGGACAGCCGGTGTCCGGAATTCACGATGGTGTGCTGAGCGAGGATGGACGAATCCTCTATTCGCTTGGCGCGACCGGCCTGCGCCGCGCATGTGCTGGTGGACCTGCTAGGCGGGAATGACCATCCACTTTGGCAAGTGGAGGATGTGCGCTTTGTGCACCTGGCTCTGAACGGCGAACGACTGGCGGCCGGCGCACTCGACCCCGAGCGCAGTCTTATCAGTTTCGACGTGCGGACCGGAGCGGAGATCGCTCGCGTTGCACTAACCGACTATCTGGGTGGCCTGGCCGCGGGACCGGATGGTGGCTGGGCGGCCACGGTGACTGGCGAGAAAGCCGTGTTGATCCGTTACGACGCGGCGCTCAAAGCGATCGGTGAGACTCCCATTCCGTATGCCTATGAGTTGACATATGACTCCCTGCGCCAGCAATACCTGGTCGCCGGGTATATGCCGGGCCACGAGAGCGACGCACTCCCCGTTATCCTCGGCTTTAGCGCGGACGATTTGGGGCGCGTCGCCATTCAGGATTGGCCGGATCATGAGGCGCCGACGGCCTTTCTGCCATGGGGACGCGACATGCTGGTCGGCTTTACCCCTGCCGGGACTGCACGCCTTTCGCTCTTTGATGCCGCAAGCCTGGCGCCGCGTGGACGCATCGTGACCGGCGTCCGGGCCACCGACATTGCACTTGATGACGGGTCGGGCACGCTGTACGTGGCCGATGATCATGAGCGCATCCACGTGCTGAGGCTGCCGGAGGGCCGGGAGATCGACCTTTGGGAGGGTGGGTCGCCCCTGGTGCTGGACCCAGCCAACCGGCGACTGTATGCAGATACGAACGCGGGCGTTCGGGCATTGGACATGGGCACCGGCGAGGTGGTCGCTTCCTACTCTCAGAGTGGCTACGCCGCGCCCGATCCGAACCGCGACCTCGTCTACATCGCCCAACGTGGCGTGACGATGTTCGATCGCAGCGGAAAGCAACTTGGTAAGCTGGATACGACCTTCCCCGTTGAGGGCGGCTTCGTCCCGAATGCCTACGCCTACGCGGCCATCGTCAACCCGGTCACCGGCCATGTCGGCATCATCCTGAACAACGGCACTCCTGGCTCGAACAACGGCAGCTTCCTGCGCATTTATCCGCCCGAGTCCGACATGCCGGTCGAGGTGGGCGGGCCGCACAGCTTTGTTCTGGATGTGCTCACCGACCACAGCGGCAACTGGCACGTGGCGTACAGTCCCGCGCGGAATCAGGAAGCGATCCAGGTGCTCAGCCCCAGCGGGGAGGAGCTGCGCCGTTTGAATGGCCGGACGGGCAACATGGTCTTGGACGAAGCGAATGGGCGCTTATATCTGCTGCTCGAGGGCACGGTTACCATTCTCGATGCGTCGTCGTTGACGCCGAAAGACTTCTACATCGGACCCGAACACATCGATTCGATGGCGTTCAGCCCCAGCCGGCGCGCGCTCTACATCGCCTCCGGTGACGGCCCCCGCGTTGAGACGTGGAGCCTCAACAGCCTCCGGCACATGGACCTGCGACCCCAACCAGGGTCCCCTGCGCAGCAATCGTCGCATTATGCGAATTCTGGCTTGGCAGTCACCGGTGGCGGCCGGTCGAGCTGGGTCGTGGCAGCGTTCGACGACCTGTACCGCACGCGCGACGGAGCGATGTGGGAAAAGCTGCCGGTCGGGGTGCAATCTCATTGGGGGTACGTCACGACTGCTGAACCGAACACGATCTTTTTTGCAGGTCAAGGCTCACTTGGCGCGGATGGCGTATGGCGCAGCACCGATGCCGGCGACACGTGGGAGCTGTTGGCCGCGGGGTTGACGGACCTGCGTCCGTCCGGCCCCGTCCTGGCCCGGGGCCCGGATGAAGCGTATTTCCAGAACCGGAGCCAGGGGCTGCTGCGCTGGGATTCAGCGGGACGCACATGGCAGGAGGTCGGGGCGAAGCCTGAGGATGGCGATTGGGGCACGCTTTCGCTTGCGCCGGATGGCGTCTTGTTCCGCGCCGGTACTGATCTGCTGGCGCGCAGCGACGACCAGGGCGAAAGCTGGGAAATGTTGAAGCCACCGGGCAAGAGCGGAGAGATCATCGGTTTCACTCCCCTCTATACGGTGACGCACACGCTTTTCGGGATGTGGGGCGATCTCGATCGGCAGCTGCTGCGCTCGCGGGACGCTGGGGAGACCTGGCAGCCGGTGACCGGCATGATCGACTTTACCCCAGACAGCTACACCCCACAGATGGTGACCGGTTTCGGTGAAATGGTTATGTTGGTGCGCCGATCCATCAACGCGCCGCTTCTCCTCCGCTCAACCGATCTGGGGGAGACGTGGCTGGTCGCGCCGGCCGAGATAGCCGCCGGCGCGGAGAACCTGGCAGTGGATCCCCTTAATGGGCGACTTTGGCTGGGCGTTATGGGCGGGGTGCGCTCGATCATGCTGGACGATGTGCTGCCGTGGCTTCCGACCTCAAGCATCACCCAGACCGCGACCACGACGCCCGTCCCCGCGGGGACAGGCGTTCCGGCGATCAAGGCGACACCGGGGTCATCGCCAGAGTCGCGCGGCCTCCAGCCCACCGCGACCGCGGGCCCCTGCGAGCAGCCATTGACCGGCAATGATGTGGAGCTGAATGCGCGAGGACTTGGTCTCGGATGCCCGCGTGGGACGGCCACTCCGGTGCCCGCGGCACGCCAACACTTCCAGAACGGCCAGATGATCTGGCGCGGGGACCAGCGATGGATCTACGTCCTCTACAATGACGGGCGGTGGGAGGGGTACAGTGACAAGTGGGTCGAGGGTGATCCCGCGGACGATCCTGCGCTGACGCCGCCCGAGGGCCTGCAGCAACCCGTGCGTGGTTTCGGCAAGGTGTGGCGTGAGAGCCTGGGCGGAGCAAAGGCCGCGATCGGCTGGGCGCAGGAAAAGGAACAGGGCCAGTCCGCGCAAATCCAGGACTGGGACTATGGCACCGTACTGCAGTTCGGCGGCGAGTTCATTGTGTTGCTCGATCGCGGCGCGTGGCGCTAGGCTTTCCCCTGCAGTCGGAATTGTTGCAACCGTGGGCGGCCTTTCTGCGTAGAATCGGGTGTAGTAAGGAAGTAAACGCAAGGAGGGCATCATGTCCACGACGGTACGGATTTTTGGAGTGCTGCTGGTCTTGGCCATGCTGGCTGGCTGCACAACGACGATGGGGGGCGCAGTGATCACAGGTTCAGGTCGGGCGACCACGCAGGAATATGACTTCAGCGGATTTTCTAAGGTGAACGTGAGCAGCGCGTTCAGGGTGGCGATCAACCGTGGGGAGAGCTTCGGCGTGTCGGTCACGATCGATGACAACCTGGTCGAGTACCTTGACGTGCGCGTCGAGGGCGATACGTTGCGCATCGGCATGAAGCCGCGCGTCAGCCTCGGCTTCCGCAACACGACACAGAAAGCGGAAATCACGATGCCCGATCTCGAAGGCATCGAACTGAGCGGCGCCACACAAGGCGACGTGTCCGGCTTCGAGAGCAACAAGCCATTGGGGGTCGAAATTTCGGGCGCGAGCCGGCTGCGCGGCGACATTACGGCGGGCGAAACGCGGATGCGGGTGTCAGGTGCGAGCATCGTCGAGATCGGCGGCAGCGCGAGCGGCCTGGATGTCGGGGCCTCAGGTGCGAGCAGCGTGCGCCTGGATGGCTTTACCACCCAGGATGCGCGGGTGGACGCCAGCGGCGCAAGCAACATCACCGTGAATGCGAAGGGCCGGGTGACCGGCTCCGCAAGCGGTGCATCGACAGTGCATTACATCGGCGAGCCTGAGTCAGTGCGCGTGGACAGTTCCGGCGCGTCGAACGTGCGTCAGAAGTAGCTTTTCTTCCGGATTCTCGTCGAAAAGCCCGGGCTAGCGCCTGGGCTTTTCGTTTCTGAATCAGTCCTTCGCGATCATGACCTCGGTGGCCTTGATCACCGCGCGGACCTCGTCGCCCACCTTAAGGCCGAGCGACTCCGCAGAGCCGCGTGTGATGGCTGCGACGACCTCAACACCAGCGACCTCGACGACAACCTCTGCCATGACTGCACCGAGCTTGATTGACTTGATAGTTCCTGCGAGTTGATTGCGTGCGCTAAGCATATTTCTCTCCTTTTTGAGTAATGGGTGGTTCAGTGGCTTAATTGTGGGCGCAAATGCCGCGGCTGTCAACGGGGCATCCTCACAATGCGCGGTTCTTCACGGATTCTAATCTAACTTTAATGGCCATTTGGCCGCATTATGCGTATAATACGGGCGCGCCTGGACTTCTGTCCGGGCGCGGTTTCTTGTTTACATCATCCTTTCTTTGAGGCGCCCAAGATATGATTGAAGTTTCTGAACTCAAGAAATCGTATGGCGCGGTTGAAGCTCTGCGTGGCGTCAGCTTCGACATTGCGCCAGGGCAGATCGTCGGGCTGCTCGGCCCAAACGGTGCAGGCAAAACGACGATCATCAAAATCCTCACCGGTTATCTGCAACCTGATGCTGGCGGGGTGACGGTCGATGGGCTGGATGTAATGACACATACGCGCGAAGTGCAGGCCCGGATCGGCTACCTGCCCGAGAACGCGCCGCTCTACCCGGAGCTTTCGGTGCAAGGCTACCTGAAGATGATGGCGGAGCTGCGTCAGATTCCCGAGGGGAACCAGATCGCGCGAATCTCCGAGGCGGTGTACGCAACGGGCCTGACCGAGCATCTCACACGACCCATCGCAACCTTATCGAAGGGCTTCCGCCAGCGGGTCGGCCTGGCCCAGGCCATCCTGCACCAGCCCAAGCTTCTGATCCTCGATGAGCCGACCGTCGGCCTTGATCCCACGCAGATCGTCGAAATCCGCCGCCTGATCCACCGGTTGGCCGACCAGTCGACCATCCTTTTCTCCACCCACATCCTGTCCGAGGTGGAGGCGCTGTGCGACCGGGCGATCATCCTGATCAATGGCCTGGTCAAGGCGGATGCCCGGCTGGCGGACCTGGAAGAAACCGCAGATGCGGTGCTCGTGCTGGGCGGGAAGACCGACGGCGTAGAGCGCGGCGCTGCGATCATTGCCGCGGCGTGCGCGGCATTGAACCGCTGCGCAGCAGCGACGGCCATCCCGTCCTACCGCATCATGGGTATGGGCGATGTGGATTTGTGCCCGGCCATGTATGACCTGGCCCGGACAGAAGGCTGGCCCGTCCGTGAGCTGCGCCGCGACGTGCGTACGCTCGAAACGGTCTTCAACCAGCTTGCGACGGGGGCATGACCATGAAACAGACGCTTTCCATCACTCGCAAGGAACTCTCAGCGTACTTTGGCTCGCCCATGGCTCTGATTTTCGTCGGGGCCTTCCTGGCGGCGACGCTTTTCACCTTCTTCTGGGTCGATACCTTCTTCGCCCGCGGCATCGCGGACGTTCGGCCCCTGTTCCGCTGGATGCCGATACTGATGATCTTCCTGGTCGCTGCGCTCACCATGCGGCAGTGGAGCGAAGAACAACGCTCGGGCACGCTGGAGGTGCTGCTGACGTTGCCGGTCAGCAAGGTGCAGCTCGTCCTGGGCAAGTTCCTGGCCGTCATGGCGCTGGTGCTCCTCGCGTTGGTTCTGACCCTCTTCCTGCCGATCACGGTGTCGCTGCTCGGCAACCTGGACTGGGGACCGGTCGTCGGCGGTTATCTGGCCGCCATCCTCATGGCCGCCGCGTACACGGCGATCGGGCTGTTCATTTCCTCACGCACCGACAACCAGATCGTCGCGCTGATCTTGAGCGTGCTGCTGTGCGGCGCCCTTTACCTGGTCGGCTCGTCGGTCGTCACCGATTTCGCGCCAGGCGCCTTGGGTGAGATTCTGCGTGCCGTTGGTGCGGGCAGCCGGTTCGAGAGCATCGAACGCGGGGTGATCGACCTGCGCGACCTGGTCTACTACTGTCACCGTAACCGGCATCTTCCTGACCCTCAATGTGTTGTCACTGGATCGTAAGCGATGGAGCACCGGCGCGCGCACGGTGAGTTACCGCCGCGGCATCGTTCTGACCTCTGCGCTAGTGGTGGCGAACCTGATCGTCACGAACATTTGGCTCTACCCCCTTAACGGGCTGCGGCTGGATCTGACTGAACAGCGCGAATACAGCCTGTCGCAGACCACCAAGAATCTGCTCCAAGGGCTGGCGGAGCCGTTGACAATTCGAGCGTATGTGAGCGAGAAGACGCATCCCTTGCTGGCGCCGCTCCTGCCACAACTGGCGGATCTGCTGCGCGAGTACGAGATCGCAGGACGCGGCAAGGTGGACGCGGAGGTGATCGACCCCACCACAAACGCCGACGTCGAAGTCGAGGCGAACCAGACGTACGGCATCCAGCCCACACCGTTCCAGGTGGCGGGGCGCTACGAATCGTCGGTCATCAACGCCTACTTCGACGTGCTGGTGCGCTACGGCGACCAGAGCGAGGTGCTCAACTTCCGTGACTTGATCGAGGTGCAGTCGAAACCGCGACGGTACGGTCGATGTGCGCTTCCGCAACCTGGAGTACGACCTGACGCGCGCGATCAAGACGAGCGACGTCTGGGTTTCAGAGTGTGGATAGTTTGCTTGCCTCGCTCAACGGTGCGACCAAGCTGACGCTTTTCGTCACACCCAACAGCCTGCCGGACTCAGTTGAACGGATGCGCCGTCGACTATCCAGAAGGTGGGACAGGAGCTGGCCGAGCAAATCTAACGGCAAGTTCACGTTCGACGACGATGGACCCGGACGCGGCAGGGCGCGACGGTCACGCGGGCAGCAAATGCTGGAGACCTACAAGCTGCG
The DNA here is from genome assembly GCA_963774265.1 of uncultured Chloroflexia bacterium. Lineage (GTDB taxonomy): Bacteria > Chloroflexota > Anaerolineae > CG2-30-64-16 > CG2-30-64-16 > JALOOB01. The sequence goes on from CAVZDU010000007.1 coordinate 116,128, forward strand.
CCCGATTGCCGTCTCGCTTTTTTCGGATCAGACCTACTACCTCGACCTTATCCTGGAGACGACCGATGCAGACGGCCAGGCATCCGTCTCAGTTGGTGACTCCGTCCGGCGACCTGAGCGAAACCAGCATCCGCTCGGCCATCGAGTCCGCACTGAAGCGCTCATCGACCGGCTTCCTGAAGGTTATTGGCCTTTGGACGCCATCGGAAATGCCGACGCAGAACATGTTCGGCCAGCAGCAGGCGGCTCTGCGCACCTGGCAGCGACTCCGCGCAGCAACTTGGCCGCGACTACACCGTGCGCGACGTTGACCTGGCGAGCGGGCAGGTTCCTGCGGACATCGACACGTTGCTCATTGTCTCGCCGGAAGGTTTGGATGAAAAGGCGCTTGTACGCGGTCGACCAATACCTGATGCGCGGGGCGCGGTGATCGTGGCTGCGGGCAACTACAGTGTTTCCGTGGATCAGATGGTCGGCGGATTGGCGCTGAATGCCACCGAAGGCGGGCTGGGCGACCTGCTCGAACACTACGGCATCAAGGTTGAGAAGTCGTTGGTGATGGACCCGCAGAACGAGCCATTTCCGTCGACGGTGAAGCGAAATGTGGGCGGGATGGTCGTCCAAGAGGTGCAGGCGCTGAACTACCCGTTCTTCGTGGACGTGCGCGCTGACGGCATGGACAAAACCAGCGCGATCGTCAGCCAGCTAAACGCGGTGACTCTGAACTGGGCTTCACCGGTCATAGTTGACGAGGCCAAAAACCAGGGCCGGCAGACATCTGTGTTGCTGAAGTCTACGGCACGCTCCTGGCTGCGCACGAGCCTCGACATCAATCCGGACTTGGAGAAGTATGGGGACATCGGCTTCGCGGTCGAAGGCGAGCAATCATCGCGCCCGCTGGCAGTGGCTGTGCGCGGCAGCTTCGAGAGCTATTTCAAGGGCAAAGCATCTCCGCTGCTCCAGTCAACGGAGACGGCAGCAGAAGGCCAGCCGACTCCAACGCCGGTTGCTCAGACCGGCAGCACGATCGAGAGCTCTCCGGACACAGCTCGGCTGGTGGTGTTTGGCAGCGGCGAGTTCCTGACCGATGTTATCTTCCAGGTTTCGGCCAGTATGTCAGGGGATCGCTACCTGAACAGCCTTCAATTGGCACAGAACGCGGTCGATTGGACGGTGGAGGACCTGGACCTGCTGAATATCCGCACCCGCGGTACATCGACGCGTGTCCTGGATCCACTCACAGAAGGCCAGCAGCGATTCGTTGAGTTCCTCAACTATGGGTTGGCGCTCGCGGCGCTAGTCATCATCGCCGTGCTGTGGAACTTGCGGCGGCGTAATGAGAAGCCCCTGGTGTTGGTCGGAGAGAAACGATGAACAAGTGGCAGCGTATCCTGATAATCGTTTTGGGGCTCCAGTTAGCGCTGGGCGTGTTTATCTTCTGGCCGCGGCCTGCAGTCAGCAGCGCCGGTCAGCCGTTGCTGGGCGATCTGAAGGCCGAAGAGATCACTGGGCTGACGATAACCGATGAACAGACCTCCACGAAACTGGCGAAGAGCGGGGATGGGTGGACAGCACCGGATGCGGGGGCCTATCCCGCGGACGCAGCGAAAATCACGCCCGTGCTGGAGAAGTTGATCGGCATCAAAACCGGCAGGCTGATCGCACAAACCCCGGCGAGCCAAACTCAGCTGCAGGTGGCTGACAACAAGTTCGTGCGGAAGTTGGAGCTGGCGAAGGCTGATGGGACCGTGCAAACGGTGTACCTGGGCTCCTCCGGCGGCAGTCAGGCAGTGCACGTGCGGCTGGGCGGCAAGAATGAGGTGTACCTGGCCGGCGGCCTGGCGACGTGGGAGGTCAACGCGGATTTATTGTCATGGGTCAATCCCATTTACCTGACCGTCACGACGGCGGATATCACGAGCTTTACGCTCAAGAACCAGAATGGCGACTTCACCTTAACAAAGGATGCGCAGGGCGCGTGGCAGTTGGCTGGCCTGGGCAGCGGCGAGATTCTGGATGCAAACAAGGCGGCGAGCCTCGTCAACAGTGTCACCTCGCTGCGCATGACGAAGCCGCTCGGTAAGTCCGAAGACGCCGCCTGGGGCCTGGCTCAGCCTGGTGCGACGGTCACGATGCAGGTCAAGAGTGGGGATCAGGCCAAGACGATCACGCTGACCGTCGGCGCAAAAGATGCGGCGGATAACTCGTACGCCGTGAAGTCATCCGAGTCGGAGTACTACGCACGCGTAGCTGAGTCTTCCGTGCAGGAGCTGGTCGGTCGGGATCGGGCGGGCTTCCTGGCGGCCGCGCCGACGCCGGCAGCGACGTTACCAGCCGGCACGCCCGCGCCCTGAGCGTGACTGAGAGCATCTTGCGCCGGTCGTGATGCCAACCTGATTATCATCATTTTCACCCGGTGCAAGGCGTGCTACACTGTCGTCGGCGTCGGTGCGGCGCCTGAATCTGTTTTGTGCTATGCGGAGGAAAGAAGATGTACGTCATTACTGTTGACGTAGACAAGTGTGAAGCATGCAGCGACTGCGTCGATGCTTGCCCGAACGAACTGATGGCATTGGTCGAGGAAGGTGGGAAGAAGTACGCGATGTATAAGGGCGATCCGGACGATTGCATCGGCTGCTATTCGTGCGAATCTTCCTGCGAGCAGGGCGCCGTCACCATTACTGAGCTCTAATCGACGTTTCGACTCACTGACAAGAACGAGGGACGGCCATTCGCCGCCCCTCGTTGCGTTTAAGCGCAAGTAAGGTCAGACAGTTGCCGAAGGCTTGAAGCCGGACGCAGCCCTCTTAGGGGCGGCGACGCCGCGCAGCGCCACCACAGACACCAGGAACATGACTCCGTAGATTGCGAAGAGCAGGACGTAGCCTGCCCCTGGCAGGTCAGGCAGCCGCACGGTGACATAGTCTGCAATGGGCCCGCCAATATAGGCGCCCACCGCCCCTGCACCGGCCCCAGCCAGGTTCGAGATGCCCAGATAGCGGCCGGCTTCGGCCTTCGGGACGATCCGCGTGCCAAGCGCCCAGTTCGCGGTGAAGAAAAAGCCGGTGGCGATCCCGATCAAGCTGCCGCCAGCATAGATGATATTCATGCCGGGGGAGAGCAAGACGACCAACACACCCAGGGCCGCCACAAACCCACTGATGAGCACCAGCCGTTTGTGTCCGAAGCGATCTCCCAGGAACCCGCTGGGGATGGCTGCCACGAGGATGAATACGCCGATCACGGTCATCAGCAGCGCCGCCGGCCCCACGGCTTTTTCGCGTTCGAGGCCCAGCCGGGCCTGCAAGAAGTAGACCGCGAAAGTTGACAGGTTCGTCGTGCCGACAAAGAACGCCAGCCGGTTTACGACCCACCAGGTGAAGGATGGATTGCCCTGGGCCGCGCGGTTGCCGATGCTGATCCGGACGCTGATCCATACGCCGGCCGCAACAGCCACCACGATGGCCAGTACCCCGATGATGCCGATGAGAGGCAGCAGCAGGGCTGGTGAAGTAATTCCCGAAAGCAGGTCACTCAGGAGGCGGATTCCTGCTCCCAGGCCAAGAATGATTGCGGTGAAGATGGCGGTCATCACCACCAGGCGCAAGATCGGCGCCCAGTCCAAGGGAGGGGCCTCTTCTTTGGGCAGCGGCCGCTCCGGCGCCAGCATGGCGAATCCCATGGAGATCAACAGCACAGCCATCGCCAGCCCCAACCCCAGCCAAAGGTTCCCCGCGCTGATGAAGCGTGCGATCGTGAACGACACCAGGATCAGGGGGAGGGGAACTTCGAGCACAGCTTTGACCGCCGAGAACCGTCCGCGCTGCTCGTCAGGGACGAGGTCGGGGATGAGGCCTTGCTGTGCGCCGTGGGCCGTGTTGGCGGCGACCGCCTGGAGGACTGCAACGGCGAAAAGAAACCAATAGCCTGCCATCCCCGTCAGGCCGGGTGCGAAGCCGGTCAGGACGATGAAGACGGTCATCGCCAACGAACCGATGAGGATGAACGGGCGTCGCCGCCCCAGGTGAGAGGTGTTGCTGTCGGACAACATGCCCATGAGGGCTTGCCACAGGAGCGCGACCATGAGGCTCCACAGCCTCAATTCGCCGAGGCGCGCGCCCTTCGTCGCCTCGCCCACGAAGTTCTGGACCAGCAGCGGGAAAACTAACCCGTTGGTCTGCGACAGCGTTGTGAGCGCGAGGAAGAAGATGTTAATGGTGATAAGATCGTACCAGCGCAACTGTCGGGACATACGCCTCCTTATAGGCTGGTGACCGTGCATGGGTTTGGCGTGTGAAGATGGAGTTTGACAGCGGTTCTATGCCGCATTGTCAGGCCTCAAGGGAGCAATGCGATTTCCGGCAACCAGTGTTTTGCGAGACGACAGACCATCGTATAGGCCGGGTCGTAGATGTTGCCCAGGTCGTAGTCGACGCATTGGCCCAAAAGAATGCTGGCCTCAGACACCGTCAAGCCGTAGTCCTCAGTCAGCCAGCGGAGCATTTCGGTCGTTGCGTGCTGGACAGCCTGGTCCAGCGGCCGCGCGTTGCCGGTCGTGACAATCCAACCCAAATGCATCGATCGTGGTCGTGATGATTGTATCGCCGTCCGCAACGGTGAGGGCCGGCGGATGCGAGCCAATGGTGTTGTAGTACCGGGTGGGCTTGAAGTGATGGGTTGTCATGTGGTCTATCCCCAATTCTGCCGGGCCACTTCGGCCGCGAAGGCAGCGTTCGTCTCGCGCAGCGCGCTCTCCGACTCGACGCCGCGAGCCATGGCCCATGCAACCAGGTCGAACAGCACCTGGCCCAGCACTTCCGGCGCAACGGTTTCGTCTGGCGACAGATTCGCCAACGCAGCCCAGGGCTCGGCGGGTGGGCGAGAGGGACGCAGACGCGACATGCGATCCAGGTAGGATTCAGCTTGTGCGAGCGCGGGCAGGCCAGGCGGGATGCTCGCCAAGGGTGAGCGTTTTTCGCCGTTCTCCGCGCGCTCGGCAGCCTTGATCGCCTCCCAATTTGCCAGAACCTCGTCCGTGCCGCTGACGGCTACTTCACCGAAGACATGCGGGTGGCGGCGGATCAACTTGTCGACGATACGCTCTATGACCTGTGGGAAACGGTACTGCCCGTTTTCCGACGCGATTTGAGCCTGGAGCGCGATCTGCAGCAGGAGGTCGCCCTGCTCTTCGAGTACCTTTTGCGGATTGCCCGCGTCCAACGCTGCCAACAACTCGTAGGTCTCCTCAAGCAGGAACGGCCGCAGCTTTTCCCACGTCAGCTCACGGTCCCACGGACAGCCATCCGGCGCTCGCAGCCGGGCCGAGACGTTTTGCAGAGCGGAGAAAGATCCGGGCGTGGACAGGGCCGGCACGAAGAGCGCGCGAGCCGCTGATCCCTCCTGGCTAAGCTGACCCAGGGGCACGGTTGCTGCGGTTTCGGTAAGAAGCATCAGCTCATGATGGGGATCATAGGTTTGCAGCAACACATCGCGGATGCGATCCAAGGTGAGCTGATCCAGCCCCAACACCAGCGTCGGGCTGGAAGGGTCGAGCAGGGGATAGTACTGCCGCGCCAGCGTCGCGGCATCGACCAGTTGCAGAGTATCAAAAGCGGGTTGCCCCAGCGCCTTCAGCGCCGCGCTCACCTCAGATAGCGAAATAGCCATGCATTTATGCCTCCGGCGGCGATTATACCTTGCCCTTTCTTCTTGCCCAAGGAGCGCCTGTATCCGGAAACAAAAATCCACCGGCCATTTCGCCGGTGGATCAAGGGTGAGTTTTTCTGGCGATTACATCTCACCGCCAAGGGCCATCTGTACGTGTTCGGCGTGCATGATCAGATGCTCTGCGCACGTGGCGTCAATGGTGATTCCCGCCTGCGCCTCGACCTTCATAATGAACACATCAAGCTGCTGAATGGCCTTTTCGGGTTGTCCCGCCTGCCCGAAGCTCTGAGCACGGGCGAGAGTAGCTTGCAGGCTCGTGTAGACGCCCTGGTTATTGATGTGGGCCATGTCGTACGCGTGATGGACATGCATGTCGAGTGAGGCTATCGTGGCCTCATGGACCATCTCGTGATCGCACGCCTCCATGGCGAACGCAGGTGAGGCGGTGAGCACAACGATCACAACCAGGAGCAGGGAGACGAGAAAACGTTTCATGCGAAACCTCCGTGAATGTAGCAGCACGTTCTGTGCTGATAGTCTCATTGTAAGCCCAGCACAGAGCCAGGGCGAGCGCTATGTGGCGTGTGTTGACCGCGCCATTTGACCCATCCGGCGACAGCGCCGTCAGGCTCGCTGCGATAGGTGCAACTCTGCCGAACTGCCGAAGCATGATATGATTCAGATTGCTTCGGCACGCTGTTGAATGCGAAGGAGGAATCTTGAACGAAGGGAAAGAGTTCTTGCTCTATGGGGCGACAGGATACACAGGCGCATTGACCGCGCGCATGTCTGTGCAGCAGGGGCTGCGGCCTCTCCTCGCCGGGCGTAATCGTGAGAAGGTTGAGGCGCTGGCGGGTGAACTGGGGCTGCCGTGGCGCGCGTTCGGGCTTGATGACAAGTTGGCGCTGCAGTCCGCTCTTAGCGAGGTCGCCGTCGTTCTGCATTGCGCGGGCCCATATTCGCAAACCTACCCGCCCATGGTCGAGGCATGTCTGCGAACGGGAACACACTACCTGGACCTCACCGGGGAGATGGCCGAGCACGAAGCCCTGGCCGCGCGGGATGCTGAGGCAAAGGCCGCGGGGGTGATGGTGCTGCCCAGCGTTGGCTTCGACGTCGTACCGTCAGACTGTCTCGCCGTGCACGTCGCGGGGCGACTCCCCTCTGCAACCCACCTTGCCCTCGCTTTCAGTTCCGCTGGGGGCTGGTCGCGTGGGACTATGATTTCATCGATGGAAGCGGCCGCGCATCCGGGAATCGTGCGGAGAGCCGGAAAGCTGACGCGGGTGCCGGCGGCGTACAGATCACGTAAGATAGATTTCGGGAGCGGGCCGGTGAATTGCGTGACGATCCCCTGGGGTGACGTGGCGACCGCATACTACTCGACAGGCATCCCGAACATCGAAACTTACATCGCATTGCCCGGGACGCTGCAACGTGTGCTGCGCAGCGCAGATGCCGTTGCACCGTTCGCGACGAGCAAGCTGGGCCAACGTGTGCTTAAGGGTTTGGTCGGCCTGCTGCCTGCAGGGCCGGACGAAAAGTCGCGCGAGCAAGGCTACGCGTTGCTGTGGGCCGAGGCGAGTGATGAAGCTGGGAGACGGGTTGTGTCGCGGATGCGCACGCCCCACTCTTACACGCTCACCGCGCTGACGGGGTTAGACATCGTGCGTCGTGTACTGGCAGGCGATGTGCACCCTGGGTATCAGACGCCGGCAAAGGCGTATGGGCCGGAATTGGTGATGGAGATCGCAGGGGTGACGCGATGGGATGAGTAGCTCCTTACGGGGCAAACTCCCGGTAGAAGCATGTCTCCTTCCCTGAGTGACACGCGGGTCCTGCCGGCTCCACCTGCACCAACAACGTATCGCCATCGCAGTCCACGCAGATGCTCAGCACGCGCTGGATGTTGCCCGACGTATCCCCCTTGTGCCACAGCTCCTTACGACTGCGGCTCCAGAAGTGGGTCTGGCCGGTTTCCAGCGTTTTGCGGAGTGACGGCTCGTTCATCCACGCCATCATCAGCACATCACCAGTCGAAGCATCCTGCACCACAGCCGGAATGAGGCCCTGGTCGTTCCACTTCAACTCGCACCAAGCGACTTGCTCTGCCATCGCTCCTCCTTCCCGTAAATATACACTTTATGCCCCAGATTACAAAATAAATGGCCTATCGTCGCCGGCCGGGTAGGATGTAGGGATAGGGATGCTGGCGCAGCAGGCAGACGCGGCGATCGACACGGCGCAGGAAGAGATAGGTGCGCCAGATGAAAGCGTCCCGCCGATGGAAGCGTCGCACCTCTTCAAGCGTGACCGGCCGGAAGTGATGCTCGCGGCGTTCGGCGAGGAAGTACCAGTTGACCGCATCGATGATGCCAGGCACCAACTCGGATCGGCCCTCCTGGTGGATCTTTGCCACCAGGTCCATGGCGACCCGGCGAAAATCGTAGAAACGTGTCAGGAGCTCCGGGAGGAATGTGCGGCGAATGATGGGCACTAGCACGGTGGGTGCAGCCCGGAGGAAGGGTTCCGGATCCACCTGCTCCACACCATACCGGCGCATAAAGGGAACATTGGTATGGAGATAAACGAGTTTAAGCCGATCGGGCAGTTCGCCTTTGTCGGGATCGAAGCCCAGGAGCGCCCAATTGGAGATTTCGCTGTCGATGCCCAGTTCGAGATCCCCCTGGTGCACCCGGTTCAGGTCGAAGACCTTCGCCGTTTCCCCGAGGATGGCCATCACCAGCCGGCTTACGTCTGGGGGTGACAGCCGGTAGGTGGCCATGTGACAGATCGTGTCCTCAGGGAGTAGCTCCTGGACAATGTAGACCACGACATAACGGTGGGACGCATCCGGCAACTGCACCGTGGTAGAAGACGCCACGCGCACTCCTGCCCGCTCGCCAAGGGTCTTGATGTACCGCCGGTGCAGCGTCTCGTACTTACCCGCATCGTCTGTTCCCAGAAAAACTGGAAGGCGCTTGTAGACCAGTGCCGGTGCGCCCTTGCCGCCTATGGTCATAATGGTGCTCGTCTCGCCGTAATCGAGGACGCGCGCGGGGATGACGCCATGCTCGGGACGACGCGGATCCAGTCCCGCTTCGAAGCGAGAAAGCAGTTGCAGGTCGATTGAGGTCCCAGTCATCTTCGGAACGGGATCCAGGCTAGGGCATATACTCCGGGCGGACCCGCCGCACTACCTCCAGCGAGGCCATTGCTTCCGGCACAGTCAACTCGAACACCAGCGGACCGCCGTATCCCGACCGGTGCAGGTGGTCGAGGAAGCGGCCCAGGTCCAGGTCGCCACTGCCGAGGGCCTGATGGTCCTTGCCGTAGACAATATCTGTGCCGGGCATCCAGTGCGGCGAGTCGTGCAGGTGAATGTTGGCCAGCCGTGGCAGCAGCCTGTCGACTGCATCGAATAAGTCGATGGCGCCTGAAAAGCCGGACAACACGTGTCCGGTGTCCAGGCAGTACGACAGATCCAGCGCCTCGACCAGCTCCATGGTCAGCTCAAACGGGAACTCAATTGTCTCCACCGCGAATTTGCGTGGGGCGACACCCGTCTCTCCGGCAAGCATCTTGAGGCTTTCCAATGCCCGGCCCTGGAATAGCTTCAAGATGACGAACCGTCCCACCTCGGGCAGGGCCATGCGATAGAACTCAGCGGCCAGCGAGCCGGTGGCGTGGACGACGTAAGCTTCGACATCCAGCGGTTGCGTGGCGCGTACGACCTGCACCATCGACGCCACAGAGCCAAGGCGCACAGGCTCCAGCAGCGCGGACGGCTCGATCGACCAAAGGGGCAGGTGGACGGTGTACTTCACGCCTGTTTCGGCCTGAAGCGCCGCCAGTTTTTCGATGGCAGGCGGTGCATAGGTGTGGGGCATAAACATCACCAGGTCGCCGCCCAACTCGACCGGGTTGAATCCGTAACCGTGCAGCCGCCGGACGAGTGCGGCATGATCGAAGCCGGTGATGTGGGCCGGGATTTGAGCAGGGGCGACGTCAGTCGGGATCAACGCGCCGATCTGCATAGCCATGATGCCAAAACGCATGGGTTGCCTCGCTGCAAAGCAGCCTGGGCTGCCGTGGATAGGCAAATTATAGCACAGACTCCAATTTGACGTTGCATGGCCTCCCGGCGAGTATCTGCCCTGACGCGCGGACATTCTCCTTTGAGCGTTTGTAATCAGCATACTTGCTAGCGTTTGTGCGCTTATGGTATTCTCCTTGTGCCATTCTTCGAAAGGCAACATTCGGTAGTGCTCAGGAGGCACGATGTCCACGATGAGAGCCGTACGTATTCATAAATACGGCGGCGTTGAAGTTCTGCAACTAGAGGACGCGCCGCGTCCTGACTTCGGTGAGGGCGAGGTACTCGTTCGCGTCTTTGCCACCTCGGTCAATCCTTTTGACTGTGCTGTCCGCGCAGGTTATATGGCTGCGTATCTCAATAACACGTTACCCTTGATCCTGGGGACAGATCTTTCCGGAGTCGTGGAGGCGGTCGGGCCCGGCGTGACGGCGTTCAAGCGCGGCGATCAGGTCTATGCGCGCGGTGGGGTGGTCCGAGACGGCGCCTACGCTGAGTATGCAGTCGTGCCAGACTCCGCCGTGGCCATGAAACCGCAGTCCCTCGATCACATCCATGCGGCGGCGCTTCCGCATGTGAGTCTTACGGCGTGGCAGGCGCTGATCGAACAGGCCAAACTAGCGGCAGGCCAGACGGTCCTGATCCATGGGGCGGCGGGTGGGGTCGGGCACGTGGCCGTGCAACTTGCCAAGGCGCGGCGGCGCGCGTGATCGGCACGGGCTCCCGGAATCTCGATTTTGTGCGCGAACTCGGTGTGGATCAGGCGATCGATTACTCGGTCACCCCGTTCGAGAACGTCGTGCAGGATGTGGACGTCGTGCTGGACACGGTTGGGGGTGATACTCACGACCGTTCGTGGGCCGTGCTCAAGCCTGGCGGCATCCTTGTCTCGGTCATTCAGGCGCCTTCGCAGGAAGCTGCCGAGGCCCATGGCGTGCGCGCAGCGATGGTCGCCTCTTCGCCACCGATCGGGAAAGTGCTAACGGAACTGGCCGAAATGGTCGACAGCGGGAAGATCCGGCCGCACGTCTCGGTCATCTTCCCCCTGGAGCAAATGCGTGAAGCTCATCGCACTGTCGAAGGTAAGCACGCTCGCGGCAAGGTCGGCATCCTGGTAAACCAGTAATTCCCACGTCGCGAAATCGTGCGCTTGCGGGCCCGAACAGGCCTTGCAGGCGCACGATTGATGTTATTGGGTGCGGTCCTCGATCTCCCAGGCGTGATCGAGCGCGTCATTCGCTGCCACTCCTATCCGCCTGACCGCTCGCGCCATTTCAATATCGCCCTGGCGTGAATCGGGTAGTGGCTGTACGAATCGAACCTGAGGCGACGCCTGAAGCGGGTCTCCTGGGTAAATTGCTCATCGGGCGCATTTCGGACGTAATCGACGAGCCGGCCGTGGGTCTCATCCAACTGACGCAGCACCTCGAGGAGTGAGAGGCTGCGCTTCTGTTGGGTCATCTGCGCGTTGAACGCATCGATGCCGCCGTACTTCACAGAATAGCGGGGTGGTCTGCCTCCTTCGTTGATGAGCGGCAGATACTTCAGCGCCTCCTCCTCCCATGTGGTGACGTGCGCCAGGATGTCCCTAACGGACCAATCCCCCATGATACCCGGCTCAATCAGTTGCGAGTCTGATAAGCCGGCGTACGATTCTTTCAGCGCTGTCCAGGCCTTATCAAGCCGTTTGAGAAGTTGCTGCTTGTCCATGATATAGGTCTTGCCTCCCAAACTCGGGCTCGAGATAACGGTGAACTTGTTACGCTCTATTATATCACCAAATTAGTCCAATAATGGCACGAGTCCCAAGGAATCTGTGGCGCAAATGAGTCTGACGCGGGGACTCTTCACTCATCGGTGCCAGACGAGAGACTAAATGGAGACCGGGGCGGCTCACTGACAAGCCGCCCCGGTCTGGTGTCAGGTTAGGGGTTTCGCTCCCCAGACTTACTTATCGGGGACGGTGGGCTTGTCGTTGTCGGTCTCGGGTGAGCCGGCGACCGGATCGGTCCAGAGCTTGCCGGCCAGATAGTCGGCCAGGTTCTCCGGGGTGACGACGACGGAGGGGGTCAGGATGATCTCGGGCACGGTTCTCACCGGCGAGGACCTTCTGCATGGTGTCGATGACGGTGACGCCCATGCGGAAGGGATCGACGCCGAGGGTGGCGGAGAACTTGCCCTGCTTGAGCAGGTCAAGGGTGGGTTGGTTGCCGTCGATGCCCACGGCGAAGAAGTCCTTGTTGATGACCTTGCCGAGCTGCTCGCCGGCCAGGCCGGCGCCGATGGCCATCTCGTCGGAGTTGCCGTAGAAGACGTCGATGTCGGGGTCCTTCTGCCAGGCGATGGTGGCGACCTCGGAGCCCTTGGTGCGCAGCCATTCAGCGGTCTGCTCGCCGACGACCTTGACGTTGGGGCAGTACTTGGTCAGGCCGGCCTTGAAGCCGCCGGTGCGGCGATGGGAGAAGATCGAGTCGATGCCGAGCAGGATGAACACCTTGCCGGTGGTCTTGTCGGCGGTGGTGTTGTACTTCTTGGCGATCAGGTCGCAGGTGGTCTTGGCGAGCTTCTCGGCGCCGCCCCACTGGTCGTAGCCGATGTAGGAGACGACCTTGCCCTCGGAGAAGGGGGTGATGAAGTTGTGGGCCAGGATCGGGACGCCCTTCTCGTTGGCGGCCTTGACCGCGGTGACGGCCGAGTCGGTGCCGATGGGGTTGATGCGAGATGGCCTGGACGCCCTTCTGCAGCAGTTGCTCGACGGTGGTGACGAAGGCCTGGAAGTCGCCTTCGATGGCCGGGGCCTGGACGTCGAGCTTCCAGCCGAGCTCCTTCGTGCGCGGCGGTCGCGCCGTCCACCATGGCGACGTGGAACGGGCTGGTCAGCGCCGGCGGCACAAAGCCGACGTATGCCTCCTTCACGCGGCCGCGGCAGCGGGCTGCGGCGGCTCTCGGGCACGGTGGGCTTGTCGTTGTCGGTTTCGGGTGCGCCGGCGACCGGCTCGGTCCAGAGCTTGCCGGCCAGGTAGTCGGCCAGGTTCTCCGGGGTGACGACGACGGACGGGGTCAGGATGATCTCGGGCACGGTCTCGCCGGCCAGGACCTTCTTCATGGTGTCGATGACGGTGACGCCCATGCGGACGGGATCGACGCCGAGGGTGGCGGAGAACTTGCCCTGCTTGAGCAGGTCAAGGGTGGGCTGGTTGCCGTCGATGCCGACGGCGAAGAAGTCCTTGTTGATGATCTTGCCGAGCTGCTCGCCGGCCAGGGCCGGCGCCGATGGCCATCTCGTCGGAGTTGCCGTAGAAGACGTCGATGTCGGGGTCCTTCTGCCAGGCGATGGTGGCGACTTCGGAGCCCTTGGTGCGCAGCCACTCGGCGGTCTGCTCGCCGACGACCTTGACGTTGGGGCAGTACTTGGTCAGGCCGGCCTTGAAGCCGCCGGTGCGGCGATGGGAGAAGATGCGAGTCGATGCCGAGCAGGATGAACACCTTGCCGTTGGTCTTGTCGGCGGTGGTGTTGTACTTCTTGGCGATCAGGTCGCAGGTGGTCTTGGCGAGCTTCTCGGCGCCGCCCCACTGGTCGTAGCCGATGTAGGAGACGACCTTGCCCTCGGAGAAGGGGGTGATGAAGTTGTGCGCCAGGATCGGGATGCCCTTCTCGTTGGCGGCCTTGACCGCGGTGACGGCCGAGTCGGTGCCGATGGGGTTGATCGAGATGGCCTGGACGCCCTTCTGCAGCAGTTGCTCGACGGTGGTGACGAAGGCCTGGAAGTCGCCTTCGCTGGCCGGGGCCTGGACGTCGAGCTTCCAGCCCAGTTCTTTCGAGCGGGCGGTCGCGCCGTCGACCATGGCGACGTGGAACGGGCTGGTCAGCGCGGGCGGCACAAAGCCGACGTAGGTCTTTCCCGCGCTGCTGGCGGCCGCTTCCGCGGGCTTTGGGCGGCTCTGTGGCCGCAGCCGGCGCCTGCGTAGCGGCAGGTGCTGGCTGAGCCGGGGCCTGGGTGGCAGGGGCCACGCAGCCGATCAGCATCACAAGGATGGCGATCAGCGACGATGCGGTGAGTGACGAGTCTCTTCTGTACCATGATCAGTCCTCCTTAGGTGAAGCTCGATCAACGTACCAGCAAAGAACTCGAAGGTTTGCTGGTTCCGGTGGATCATAACCGTGGTGTTTTGTATTCTTTGCGATTGAACCCTCCGGTCTCGATACAGGCGCGCCGGCTCAGGCTGCTGCCGGGCGACGCGCGCGTAACCGCGCAGCCAGGGGATTTGGCCCTGGCGGATGCCACGTCGAGCGCGACGGCCAGCACGATGATCGCGCCGATGACGATCTCCTTGGCGTTGGATGGCACGCTCAGGTAGACCAGGCCGGCTTCGACGAGGCGCATGATGAAGACGCCGATCAGCGTGCCCCAGATGCCGCCGATGCCGCCGGACAGGGAGGTGCCGCCGATGACGACGGCGGCGACCGAGGTCAGCGTCATGTTGGTGCCGTTCTGGTAGGCGCCCGACTGCAGGCGGCCCATCACCAGGATGCCGCCGATGGCGGCCAGCAAGCCGCTGATGCCGTAGATCACGATCTTGTAGAGATCGACGTTGATGCCGGACAGCCGGGTCGCGGTCTCATTGCCGCCCATGGCATAGGTGTAGCGGCCCAGCTTGGTCTGTCGCAGCACGAACCAGGAGATGGCGTAGATGATGCAACGGCGATGAGGAACGGCATGGGGACCTTGACTGCCCGCCGACGCGTGATGGTGCCGGTGAGGAAGGTCAGGAAGGCGTCTTTCTGGATGTTGATGCCGGCGCCGCGCGTCCAGACCAGCGACGACGCCCAGCAGGATGCTGCGGAAGCCCAGCGTGACGATCAGCGGGTTCATGCTGCAGTCTTGGTGATGAGCAGGCCCTGGAACAGGCCGACCAGCGCCGCCCGCGGCCACGGCGATCAGGATGGCCTGCCACGACAGCAATGCCGTTGGCGATCTGGCCGCCGGCGACGTTGGTGCCGGCGATCAGGATGGCGGCCACCACGCCGCTGAACGACACCATGGCCTCGACCGACAGATCGATGCCGCCCGTGAGGATGACGAACGTCTGTCCGGCGGCGACGACGCCGATGGCGGCCGCTTCCAGCGCCGAGCAGCATGATGCTGGTCGGCGAGCGAAAGGCCGGCGCGGTGACCCAGAGGATGACGCCCAGGATCAGGAGCACGACCAGCGGCCCGGTACTGCGCGATCAGCTCGCCTACGATGGACTGCCTGCGCGTCTGTGGCGCTTTCGTCGTGGTCGCCGGTCTGCGCTCATCATGCTCATGCCTTCGTACGCCAGCCTGCGGTTCGAGCTGGCTGCCGGCCTGTGGCAGTCGCCAGTTCCATGATGCGTCTCTTCCGTCGGCCTCGGCCGCGGGTCAGGAAGCCGCGGACGCGGCCGCCGCCGATGACCATGATCCGGTCACTCATGCCCAGGATTTCGGGCAGCTCGGAACTGATCATCAGGATGGCCACGCCCTGCTCGCGCCAGCTCGTTGATCATTTTGTAGATCTCGACCTTGGCGCCCACGTCGATGCCGCGGGTCGGTTCGTCGAAGATCAGCACCTTCGGGCTCGGTGGCCAGCCATTTGCTCAGCACCACCTTCTGCTGTGTGCCGCCCGACAGGTTGATGGCCAGTTGATCCTGGCTGGATGCCTTGATCGCCAGGTTGTCGATGAAGCGCTGCGCCAACGTCCGCCTCTTTGCGGCGATTGGTCGACAGCCCGCGGGTCAGCCGTTCGAGCACGGCCAGCGTGATGTTTTCGCGCACGCTCATTTGCAGGCAAAGACCCTGCTGCTTGCGGTCCTCGGTCAGCAGGCCGATGCCGTGGCGGATCGCATCCTGCGGTGAGCTGATCGTGACCGGTTTGCCGTCGACATAGAACTTGCCGCCGTCGATCGGATCGGCGCCAAAGATCGCGCGCACCAGCTCCGTCCGCCCTGCGCCGACCAGCCCGGCGATGCCCAGCACCTCGCCCGCGTACGCCGTGAAGCTGATGTCCTGGAGGCGCGTGCCCTGGGTCAGCCCTTCGACGCGCAGCACTTCGTCGCCGCGGTCGGCCGATTCCTTCGGGAACTTCTCGGAGAGGTCGCGGCCGACCATCAGGCGGATCAGCTTGTCGACGTTCAGCTCGCTGCGCCGGCTGTGTGGTCGACCTGTGCGGCCGTCGCGCAGCACGGTGATGCGGTCGCTCACCTCGAAGGTCTCTTCCAGGTGGTGGCTGATGTAGATCACGGAGACGCCGTGGGCGTCGCAGCTCGCGCACGATGGCAAACAGGTCGTTGATCTCGCGGATGCTAAGCGACGAGGTCGGCTCGTCCATGATGATCAGGTCGGCCTTGTGGTGCAGCGCCTTGGCCACCTCGACCATCTGCTGTTGCGCCACGCCGAGCTTGTTGACCGGCGTGCGCGGGTCGATGTCCAGGTGCAGCTTGGCGAGCAGTTCGCGGGCCCGATCGTGCATCTCGCGACCAGTTCGAGCGCGACGCCGCTGCATGAGCTCGCTGCCCAGGAAGATGTTCTCGGTGACGGACAGATAGGGGACCTGGTTGAGTTCCTGGTAGATCGTGGCGATACCGGCAACCTGCGCCTGGCGCGGGTGTGGTGAAGCGCACCGGTCTGGCCCTCGAAGATGACCTCACCGCCGTCGCGCTGTAGACGCCGGCCAGGATCTTCATCAGGGTGGACTTGCCGGCGCCGTTCTCGCCGACCAGCGCGTGCACTTCGCCCGGGCGGACGTCAAAGTTGACGTCGGAGAGCGCCAGCACGCCGGGGAAGCGCTTGGTGATGCCGCGCATCTCCAGCAGCGGCGGGACGGGGTTGGTTGGGTCAGGTGTTGTGCTCAAGGGCATTCACCATCCTTACACGTGATGGTACACATCCCAGTCCAGGTACTTTCCGAGCGCCTCATCGACCGGCTTAGCCACTTGCGACAGGTTGACCGCGGTGTGATGCTCGAAACCGTTGTCGCAGATGTAACGGAGCAAGCCCTGCAGGTTGGGGATCATCGCCACGCCATAACCGCCGAAGGTATCCAGCGGGTCGTTCGTCAGCTCGCCCTCGCCGAGGTAGGCGGAAATCATGCCGTTCAAGTCGTCGGTCGAGACACGGCAGTAAGTGAACGGCTCGGACTTGACCCGACCGACCACCGTGCCGAAGGTGTTCTCCTTGCCCACCGTGCCCGCGATGATGGCCTGGTAGTCCATGACCATGATGTCATCCGCGCGGATCGACTGGGGGACGAAGAGATCCTTGGGCAGATTGGAGCAGTGGAAGATAACGCATTTATCAGGATCCTCGCCGTAGTTGTTGTTCCAGTCGATGAGTGCGCTGGGCTTTTGGGAGGCCAGGGCCATGGCCAGCATGCCAATCACGCCCGCGATATCGGTCTCACACGCGGAGGGCATCAGCCCGTTGCTCATGATGCTCATCAGCGTGCATGGAACGACTCCGTAGAATTCCTCCATCGCGGTCCAACACTGAATCGCGGAGGCGGAGAGCCTGTTTTCGGCCATCCAGTCGTCGATGACGACGCCCAGCGCGGCCATTTTCTCCAGCGCCGCCTGCGGGGTGTCACGCACGTTCACGTAGGCGCGGATCTGTTCCAGCTTCTGTGCGACTTTCGGGCTGCCCGCGACCTTGCGCGCGTGGCCGAACACCTCTGACAGGTCGATGGTTTCGGTGGAGATGCCAGCGTGTTCCAACAGCTTCTCACTGAAGCGAACGGTGATGAAGTTGGCCGGCCGCGCACCGATGAGGCCGACGCGCGCGCCCTTGAGGCCGTGGACCACGCGGCACGTCGCCACAAAGTCGTGCAGGTCCTGGCGGAAGGATGGGCTGAGGGGGTCGACGGTGTGCTGGGTCGTGAGGGTGTATTTGAACCCGTATTGCTTGAGGTTGTTGCAGGCCGACATCTTGCCGCAGAACGAGTCGCGGCGGTATTCGACGCTCATCTTGCCGACTTCATCGGGGGTGGCCTGGACAAGGATGGGCACGTTGAGCCCGGACCAGCGCATGACGTTCGCGATGGCGCGCTCATCGCCGAAGTTGGGCAGGGTCACGATGACGCCGATGATCTCTTCGCGGTGTTGCTTGAACAGATCCGCGCACTTCTGCGAGTCCGCAACGCTTTCGACACTGCCGTAGGGCGTATCGTGCGGGCCGAGCGCGATGGCCTTGATGCCTTCGCGGGCGAGCAGGTCGAGCATTGTCTGGCGGCCGGTCTCCGAAAGGTGGCCGGGGAAGAAGCCGCGGTTGCCGACGATGACGCCGAGAGTGGGTTGGTTCATAGTTTGCTCCTGGTTGCTGGATGCTTTCCTCACGAGATGCCGCGCAGAAAGGCCTTCATCAGGGGCCAGATCTGGCGATACTTTTCGTATTGCGGCTCGTAGGCCGCGTGGACGTTTGGGCGCGGGTCGAAGGTGCGGTCGAGGGTGACCATCGTGTCGACGGCCGCATCGTACGACGGCCACACGCCCGCGCCAACGCCCGCGATGATCGCTGCACCGAGTGCACCTGCTTCTGTGACCGCCGGGCGCACGACCGGGATGCCGAAAATGTCGGCGGTGAGCTGGAGCCAGGAGTCGGATTTGCTGCCGCCGCCGACGGCTCGACAGGTGTCGACCGCGATGCCTGCGCCGGGGAGCGCGTCGAGGACCTCGCGCTCGTAGAACGTGATGCCTTCGAGCAGCCCCTTGAGGATGTCGCCGCGCTGCGTTTCCAGCTTCAGGCCAATCAGGACGCCCGCAGAATCGTCGACGAATTCAGGGGGACCCGTGGGCGCAAAGTGGGGCAGCGCGAGGATGGAGGAGAGGCCCGGCGGCATCTCGGCGATGAGCTCGGCGTAGATGTCGCGGCCCTCGCGCTGGGCGAGCCTGCGATCCAGCGCGCCGAACGTGTCGCGGTACCACTTCAGTACGGAGCCGCCGTGGTTGAAGATAAAGCTGACATAACAGCCGGGCACGGCGTGGTGCTCGGTGTTGAGACCCTGGCGGATCATCAGCGCCGGGTCGGGGCGCTGCTCGAACACGGGGGTCAGGCAGACATACGTGCCCATGCCATACATGGCGCGGCCAGCGCTGATGGCGCCGCAACCGACCGAATTGGCACACTGGTCGTGTGTGCCCATGGCGATGAGAACGCCGGCGGGCAGACCCAACTCGGCTGCGAGGGCAGGGGAGACGATGCCCACGGGGGCGCCGGCCTGGCACAGGGGAGGCAGCTTCGCGCGTTCGATCCCGCCCCACGCCAGCAGCTCATCCGACCAATCCCCGCGATCCACGTCGAACAGCAGAGAGCGGTTCGCCAGCGCGTAATCGAGCGCAGGCTCGGCGCCCAGCATGAACGAGACAAAGCCAGCCCAGTGGAGCAGCAGGTCTGCAGCCTCGTACAGGCCGGGCTGATTCTCTTTCAGCCATTTCAGCTTGGGCAGGGAGTAATGGTTGCCCAGGGTGTTTCCGTTGATGCGATAGAGCGCGGGGTCGGGCAGGGCGTTTCCCAGAACATCGAGGTAGCGCGCGCCGCGCACATCGAAATTCAGGATGGAAGGACCGAGGATCTGGCGGTCAGCCGTGACAGGGACGACGGCCTCGCCCATGGAGGAGACGGCCAGCGCACGGATGGGGTCGCCGGGCTGCTCCGCGGCCGCGCGGCGGATGGTCAGTTTGACCTTCTCCCACACCTCTACGGAGTCGAGCTCCGCCCAGCCGGGCTGGGGTCGCTGGATGTCGTATTCTTCGTAGGCGACGGCGAGCAATCCGCCCGTCTCGGAGAAGACGGCGGATTTGCAGCCGGTGGTGCCGATGTCGATACCGAGCAGGGTCATGACGCGTGTCCTTGCACTGCGGCAGCAGTTCCGGCGATGCCAAAGAAGTCAACCAGGAGTTCTGTCGTGCGGCGGTAGACTGCTGTCTGCGCCCGGGCGACGTCGCGGTCCTGACGCAGGGGCTGCTCGTAGGCCTGACGGATTTCGGTGCCCACGTTGACCTTCGTGATGCCCTTTTTGAACGCCCCGAGGACGTATTCCTGGCCGATTCCGGAGCCGCCGTGGAGGACCAGCGGGACGCGGGTCGCCGCGCTGAGTGCTTCGAGGCGCTCGAGGTTGAGCCGGGCCTGCACCTTCTTCTGGTCGCTGCGCGCCGGCGGCGATGGCGCCGTGGATGTTGCCGATGGCCACCGACAGCCAGTCGCAGCCGCTCTCCTGTACGAAGCGCCGCGCCTCGTCAACGTCGGTGAAGCCCTTGCCTGAGGCGAACAACTCCTCGTAGGGCGGCAGGGGGCCGGATTCGTGCCCCATGACCGCGCCCAGCTCGGCCTCCACGGGGCGGCCGGCGGCATGGGCGACCTCCGTCACCGCACGCGTGGCCGTAATGTTGTCGGCCAGGGACAGCCGGGATCCGTCGACCATGACGGACTCGTAACCCAGGGAGATCGCCTCCCTGATGATAGCGAGATAGTCGACCAGCGCATGGTCCTCGTCGATGACGGGAACGTGATCGAGGTGCAGGCGAACGTGCTGCGGGTCTTGCCACCTGGCGAACTCCTCCGCGACCGCGGCCAGGCTCTTGCTCTCGAACTTCATCCATTCGAGCCGCGCCACTTCGATGAGGGCGAAGGCGCCGGCGTCGGCGACGGCCTGGCAGACCGGTTCCATCATGGGCAGGTAGGGGATGTTGAAGGCGGGCACGCCGATGCCCAGGCGGCGTGCATTTTGCATGATGTGGGTGACAGTGGTCACGTCAGTGTGCTCCGTTCGTTTGCGGTGTGCTGATTTCGAAGCCGAGATAGTGGCCGAGCGCTTCTTGCAGCGCGGACCGGAAGCGGCCCGGCGTGATGCTGACATGATGGCGGTGGCCTTCCTTGCCCATGTGCAACAACAGGTTCTGCAGGCCCGGGATGTGCGCGACGCCGGCGACGCCAAAGAACTCGGGCGGGATGGGATCGGACGTGATCGCGCCCTCGCCGAGGAACATCTTGATCTTACCCGACTCGGTCATCAGGCTGCCGAAGGTGAAGTCGGTGGGGGCCAGGCGCCCCTGATTGCAGCCATAACTCTTGCCCTCACCCAGGCTGGTCATGATGATAGCATGATCGGTGACGCGGCCGCCGGGCAGCATCAGGCTGGCGGGCGCGGGGCCGCAGTGGAAGAGGATGCATTTGTCGTCCTCATCCTCGTAGTTATTGTTCCAGTCCATGCACGCGGGCGGCGCATATGACGCCAGGCTGAGCGCTTTCATGGCAATGGCATTGCCGAGGTCGACTTCACAGGCCGCGGCCAGCCCTTCGTCGTTGAGTGCACCCATGGCGACGCACGGCGAGATGCCGATCTGCTTCTGCATTTCGTCCCAGCAGCGGATGGCCATGGCGTCGAGACCCAGCTCTTCTGAGATGTCATTCAGCGCGACGCCAAGCCGTACAATGTTGTCAAAGGCCGAGCCCGGCACGCCATCCCAGTTCGAGAACCCGGTCATCAGCTCCCAGCGGGCCCGGTATTTGGCGCTCTCGGGATCCACCGACCGCATCCGGAGGAACAGGTCCGAGAGATCCATGGTCTCCACGGTGATGCCGTGGCGCTGCAGCGCTAGCTCGTCGATGCGCACGGTTTTGAACGGCGTGGTGCGCGCGCCGATCGCGCCGACGGTCATGCCCTTGATGCCGCGAACGACGCGGCACACGCGGTCGAATTCATCGACGTTCTGCCGCCAGCGCGGGGATGACGGTTTGACGGTGTGCGGCACAAGCGCTGTGAACTTGACCCCATGTTGATAGAACACGTCCATGATGGATAGCTTGCCGCAGAACGAATCGCGGCGGTTGGCCGGATCCATCTTATCCATGTCGTCGGGGTATGCCTGGATGAGGATGGGCACGCCAGCCTCTTCCAGCGCGGTCACCGCACCGTTTTCATCGCCGAAGTTCGGCAGGGAAATGATGACGCCGTCGAACTCGCCGTGGTGCTGCTGCAGAAAATTGGCGTACGCCTGACCCTCGCGCACGGTCTCTACCGCGCCGTAGCGTGTGGCGCTTTCATCCATGATGAGGACTTTGTGGCCCCACTTTTCCAGCGTCTCTGCCATCTCCTGGCGCGCCGATGCGATTGACGACGCAGGGAAGAAGCCGCGGTTGCCGAAGAAAAGCGCGAAGGTGGATTTGCGAGTGTCCATGCGTTGCTCTCTCACTTTCTAAGTCGTCGACTGACTACGGTCTGGATGCCGACGGAGACGAGGATGATCAGGCCGTAGATGAGTTGCGTCCAAAAGCCGGTTAGCCCGGCCGCGACGATGCCAGCGTTGATCGCGCCGATGATGTAGCTGGCGACGAAGGTGCCGAAGATGGTGCCGGTGCCGCCGAACACGGAGGTGCCGCCCAGGAACACCGAGGCGAGGGTGTTCAGAAGCTGGCCTTCACCGACGGTCGGCCAGAAATAGGACACATCCAGGCTTTGGACCAACCCAGCGAAAGCTGCGGCGAGGCCAACCATCACGAAGGTGAGGGTTTTCACGCGATCCGTGTTAATGCCCATCAGGCGGGCGCTGTCTTCGTTGTCGCCGGTCAGGTAGACGTGTGCGCCGAAGCGATGGCGGTTCAGGATGAGCCAGATGACCACGGCGAAGACGATGGTCCACAGGAAATCCGCGGGAATCTTATCGAATAGCCGACCCACCAGCATCTGGTCCAACACGCTGCCCTTGCTCGCGCCGAGGGACTGACCGTTGCCGCCGCGCATCACGAGGACCACCCCGCGCCAGAAGAACTGAGTGCCGATGGTGGCGACCAGCGAGGGAATGCCGACCTTCGTGATGATGAGGCCGTTTAGCAGCCCGGCAATCAGGCCCGCGGCCAGACAGCCGATGAATGCGATCCAGACGTTCTGTGTGAGGCTGAAAACCAGCGCGTAAAAAGCCACGCCGAAGGCCGTAATGGACGGGAAGGAGAGGTCGATTTCCTTGGTGATGACAACCAACGTGAGTGGAATCGCCATCAACGCAAAATAGGGCGTGGTGGACATAAACGCGTTGTAGATCGGGTAGGACAGGAAGGTGCGCGGGGATCCGATCAGGAAGAGCAGCCACACCACGATCGCGACCCCGAGGATGCCGATTTGCATGCCGTAGCGCTGGAAACCCCGCCGCACCGGGCTCTTTTTTTTGCGGTTCGTGCCAACTGGGGGGTCGACCTTCATCTCTTTCCGGGACGGTTCCCTATCAGCGCTCATTCTGCACCTCGCTGTCCTTGCCGAGGTCGCCCGTCCTGGCAACCAGGTAGAGTCGCTCGATGAGTTGGTCCAGCGTCAGTTCGCCTCTCATGTACTGGCCGGCGATGCTCCCGCGGTCCAACACCACGATCCGATCCGCGACAGGGTGCACGTGGAAGATATTGTGGTCGATGAAGATACATGACTTGCCCGCTCGTTTGATATCGGCAACAAACTCGAGCGCCTTCCGCGTCTCGGCCAGCGACAGGCCCATGGTTGGTTCATCCAGGATGATGAGTTCGGCCTCGAAATAGAGGGCCCGGGTGATTGCGACGCCCTGGCGCTCGCCGCCGGACATAGTCTTGACCGGGGATTCCGGGGTGATGGCAGAAGAGGTGAACCCCATCGTCTCCTGCATGAGGTGGCCGGTTTCAGCGCGCATCCTTTCGACATCCAGGATGCCGAAGCGCTTTGTTAGCTCGCGCCCCATGAAGATGTTGCGCCACACCGACTGCTGGTCGGCCAGGGCGCGTTCCTGATACACCGGGTTGATGCCCAGTTCGCGTGCCCGCGCCACGCTCCAGCGGTCGATGCGCTGGCCCTTCCAATACAGTTCGCCGCCTGGATCGGGCTTGTGATAGCCCGTAATAATCTTGATCAGCGTGGATTTGCCGGCGCCGTTATCGCCGAGCAGGCCCACGATTTCGTTCCGGCCGACCTCAAAATTGACGTCGTGGAGCGCGCCGACCTCGCCGAAGGTCTTGGAGACGTTCTTCATCTGAAACAGGTAGTCCATCATGGCTCCCTGTTTCAGGGGTGGAGACGTCTCCACCCCTGAAACAAATCAAACTACCGGATTTCCTTTTCGGCCAGCGGGGCCAGGAAGTCGATGTTGTCCTTATCCGCAAAGCCGCCGCCGGTGTCGATGTGCAGACCGGAGAAGCCGTAGGTCTTGGTCAGGCAGATCTGCAGGATGGGCAGGTAGCCCTGGAGCCACGGTTGCTGATCGATGACCAGGCCGGTCCAGCCGCCCTTGATGGCTGCAACGGTCGCCGGTGAGAGGTCGAAGCCTGCGATCTGGATCTCGCCAGGCTTCTTACCAGCGCCCTTCAAGTAGGTCTCGGCTGTTGCAGTCAGGCCGCCGTGGTCCGTGATAACGAGCTTGACGTCCGGATGCGAGGAGACGTAGCCGACGAAGGTGGGGGTGCCGGCGGGCGCGTCCTTGTTGGTCGCGGCGTCGATCTCGATGTAGTCTACTATCAGCCCGGCCTTCTCCAGCGCTTCCTTAGCGCCCTTGGTGCGCTCGCCGCGGGTCGGTTGCGAGAGGAGGCCCCAAACCATGGCCCGGTCGCCCGCCTTCAGGCCGAAGCGTTTGACCGCCTCGTTGCCCAGGGCAAAGCCCGCGCCGTAGAGGTCCTGTCCGACATAGCCGAAGCCGTTGGCCGCGTACGCGGCTTGCATGTTCGGCAGCGTGGTGTTCTGGCTGGTGACGATAATGCCGTTCTTTTCGGCTTCGATGATGAGCGGGTCGAAGGATTCGTCACCGGGATGGCCCATGACGGCGATGCCGTCAGGCTTGGTGGCGGCGACCTCTTTGAACTGTTGGATCATCTTCTGCGGGTCCCAGTCCGAGAAGACGTAGTCCACCTTGGGACCGAGGTCCGCCTGCGCAGCCTTGGCGCCGTTGTAGACGTTGTTTGCAAAAACGCCGCCCTGCGGGCCGCCGGGGAAGAAGACGATGCGGACGTTGCCGCACCACTTGGCTTCGGATGCCGCGGCGGCGGGCGCAGCCTGCGGCGCGGTGGTTGCCGCAGGCGCAGGGGCGATTGGCGCGCAGGATGTCAACGCCATCACGACGATGACCAGGATCAGAGTCAGAATTGTGCGCGTTTTCATGACAGTCTCTCCTCCGTTAGAGATGGAACCGACGATGGTTACGGCGACCGCGAATGGGCGATCGATCGGGGTGGGGCATCCCATCTTACGGTGAGGGTTGCCCCTGCGTCTTCGTCAATGAAGGACCTTCACCTCCTTTCGGACGCGTATGCGAGACAGGTGCTTCATCCGCCGGAGCTTTCTCGGATGATGAGTTCCGGACGGGGTGAAGTGATGGCTGGCTCGGGTGCAGATTCGCCTCCCAGACGAGCGTCGATAAACCGGTTGAGGATGCGCACCGCCTCGCGGCCGACCTCGCGCAGATGCTGTTCGACGGTGGTGAGGGGCGGCCAGAAATACGCGGCTTCGGGTGTGTTGTCGAAGCCGCAGACGGCAAGGTCGCGGGGGACGCGGCGACCGGTCAGGTGTGCTGCGCGGAGTACGCCGAGGGCCATTTGGTCGTTGGCGGCGAACACCGCGTCGAGATTCCGGTGGCGATCCAGCAGCGTCTGCAAGCCCAACTCGCCGCTGGCCGCGAACCAGTCACCCTCAACGACCCACGAATCATCGCACGGGAGGCCAGCTTCGGCCAGGGCCTCAGTCCAGCCGGCTCGACGTTCACGCACCTCCCACCAGTCTGCGGGTCCGGAGATAAAGCCTATGGATCGACGGCCCTGCAGGATCAGATGTTGGGCAGCCAGTTTGGCGCCGCACCGATTTCCGGCCGCGACGATCGAGAGGCTGGGACGGGGCGCCATGCTCAGGAAGACAATAGGGGGGAGTCGCTCCAGATTCGCGTCGAGCACCCACTCACGGTTATTTCCGATTTCTGGGACTGCCCAAATGATGCCGTCCACCTGGCGACCGGCAAGGGTGGTCAGCGCCCGCAACGCCTGGCTCCGGTCGAGCCACGGGACAAGCTCCAAGATGATGGAATAGCCGTTGCGATCCGCTTCGCGCTCGATGCCGGTGACTGCTTGTGACGGGCCGAAATACTCCAGCCCCGAAGCGACGACTGCGAGGGTGTCACTACGGCGGTTAATGAGGCTGCGCGCGAGGATATTCGGCTGATAGCCGAGTTCCTCGATCACCTGCAGGACGCGCTCCCGGGTGGCGAGCGCCACCGGACGCTTGCCGGTTAGGACGTTGGAGACCGTCCCGGGCGAAACGTGAGCCTTGCTAGCGACATCCTTGACGGTAGGCATGGCTGCGTGGACCTCCCGCAAACCACTATATCAAAAACCTTTTAAGGTGTCAATAGGGAGTTTTTTGTGCTCGCTTCGCGGTTCTATTGGGTTGGGCAGGGCGGCGCGGGGCGAGACTGAACTACCGGTTCCATTTCGAAAAGCGCCAGCATATTGGTCACGGCAATGCGGCCGTCCTCAGTGGCGCGTCCCAGTATGTCCTCGTCGCAGGCGGCCGCGAGAAGTTGACTCTCCGCGGCTTGGCGCGCTTCCGTCTCCAGGTTCTCGTTTGGCGGCGCTAATAGCCCCTGTTGACGATCGTATACGCGCGTTTTGGCATTATCCAGGATGCTGCCCAGATTGAATATCTGGGCAGCAGGCAATGTGACGGTAACCGTCTTCCCGTCAGCCGAGACGACTACATCCGACGGCTGAAGCTGTTCCATGTCAATGCCAGCGATCACTGTGCCGTGAGCAATCAAGAGCAGACGGTCCCCACGGAGCCAATCAGGCCAGTTTGCATCCGACTGGCGCACCTCAATGACTCGCTCGATCGAGAATGTCGTCGTCTCCAGTCGACTGATCTGTCTGATTTGCCGGACGATTGCATCGCCCGAGATGATGGTCGCTGTCGGTGAAGGCGCAGGAAGGACGCCGAGTCCACTCAGTATCCGGTCGACCAGCGATGCTCCACCGCCCAGGACAAGACCGGCCATGAAGAGCGAAGCCGTCAAAACAAACGTCAACGCCCCAATCACCACATAGCGCCAACCCGAGGCCCGGCGCGGTGTCTGGCTCTCTTGCATGCGGACTACTTTCTCACGAGCACCATCAGAGGTTCGCCATCACTGGCTGTCAGGGCCAACTCATCACCGCTGATGGCATAGGCGCTGGTTCGCAACAGCGCGTCGATGAACTCGACCTCTAGCACCATAACGTTCGCGGCACAAGCTTTTCGGGTCATCAACGCCGGCGCGGTCACCGTCGCCGCAGCGATATCGGTTGTCAACATGGCGCGGTACTGATTGCAGCCTGTGGACCCGCTGATGCGAATGCCGTCAGCAGCCACGTCGAGCGTGACGACCGTGTCCTGCACGGGTGGGATGGCCTGTCCGTTCACCCACAGACTTTGAAGCACCCAGCTTGTGCCCTCGAGGCCGGTGGCTTGAACGGTCTGTGGCGTTGGCTGGGCCGGTGACGTGGGCGTCGGCGCGACCGTCGAGGGTGGTAAGGTAGGTGTCGGCGCGACACTCACGATCGGCGCAGTGGGCGTCGGCGCGACAGTCGGGAGCTCAACGGGGGCACCGGGCGTGGAAGGGGCGCCTTCGAGTGGCGCGGCCTCGCCTGCGCGAAATTCCATGACGCCGGCCTCGTCCAGCAGGTATATCGTCAATCCGTCATCGTTGATCTGGTGGCGTTCGATGTTCCGGATTTGACCGAGAAATTCCGAGTCCAGCGAGTCGGGTGGACAGGCCATTTTAGTGGTGCCAATCGGGCCGAAGGAGAAACCTGCGGCGGTCTCCTGATAGGTGGCCGTGCCGAAGTTGCAGTCGGCCTGCACCAGCGCATTGCCGTCGGGCAGGAGCTGAAAAGTGTAACGCGCAGGGTCACCTGGCGTCAGCACAGTGCCATCCTTGAAAGTCGACGACACCCATTGCCATGCCTCCCCAACGATCGTTGGCCGGGGCGTCTCGGAAGGGGGTACGGCAACTGTTGGTGCGAGGGGAGCTGTCTCTGTGATGGCTGCCGGGGGTTGTAGCGGCGACGTCGCGATGCCAGGTTGCTCGACGCCAGGCAGGTACACAGTCACGGTGGGTGTCTGGGCGCCGGGGGGCACTACGGGCATCGGGGCACACGCGGCCACGATGATCATTACGCCCAGCATCACGCTGAAAACTCGTATAAGACGCAAGCCCGATTTCATTAGCGACACTCCTCTTTGACAAAAATGCCTTAGCGTTCCGGGTCTAGCCGAGCAACTCCACTCCCGCCTCGCGAAGCCGGCGATATATCAGATCCATCAGCCTCAGCTTGATCGTGGCCGCCTTCGCAAAAGAGCAGTGGGCCATGACAGTTAATTCGACTTTGTTGCTCATACTATCTGACGTGGAAAGCACCTGGAAAGGTTCGACTAATTCCGGCAACCACTGACTTGCTGATTCACTCATCTCTTCCAGCACAGCGATAGCTTTCCCCAACTCCTCGCTGTTTACCACGAGTCTGACGCGCGCACTGGAGTATGGCGCGCGGCTGAAGTTGCGAATCACCATAATGTCGCCATTTGGAACCACATACAACTCGCCGGAAGCAGCGCGCAGCAGCGTATTGGTTACGTTGACTTCTTCGACCGTGCCCTCCACCGTGGCGCCGCCCACAGTCAGCTCCACCTTCTCGCCGATAGCAAACGTATTACGGAAGATGAAGCGTGTGCCGGCCAGGATGTCGGCCACCAAAGAGCGAGCGGCGAGACCGAACGCGGCGCTAAACAAGCCGACGATCCAGATCAGCCGTTCCGAATCGACAAAGAGCGAAAAGGTGCCCAGCACGGCCACAATGAACGCCACCAGGCTGATCAGGCTACCGATCAGGCTCTCCAGGGTTTTCTGGCGCGGCTGCGCCATCGCTCGCTTCCCGGGTAGGCGACGTCCCAGCGCAACAAACGGGCGCGCCAGATACCGAGACAAGAGCGACGCCAGGACGGCGAAAAGGAAGTAAATGGCGATTCCGCCAATCGTCCGCAGGGCCGTGACCGTACCCGGCGCCTGCCAGAAGGGACTGTCACCTGTCCCCATCGCACCTCACCATTTGAACTTGTGTCATGTTCGCGTTAGAATCGCAACAGCGATGTCCGTTACCGGCGCTCACATTCTAGCCTAACTTCGGCAATGCGTAAACAGCGGGCGCTGGTCTCATTGTGGAGGACCTCATGCTGCTGAACCTGCTTGGCATGGCTGCGCTCATTTTCCTCACTTACGTCTTCTTCACACTGTTCTTGCGTCTGCTGCGATCACCAAGCCTGGGGGTGAAGCTCCTTGGCGGGCTGCTCTCCGGTGTGCTGGCCACGGCATTTGCCGTGGCGACGGGTGCAGCCCTGTTTGGGGTTTGGAGGATGGATTCTCCACGCGATCGGCCCGTTACCGATCTGAAGGTCGCCGGGACCTCCGAGCAGGTGGCCCGCGGCCGGGAACTGGCGCTGGCATGCATTGCGTGCCACTCCAGTGACGACTCTCCGATCCTAAACGGCGGGATGACGAATTTGGTCGCCCAATTGGGCCCCTATGGTCAGCTTTATGGGCCGAATTTAACTCCTGGCGGCGAAATCCGGAACTGGAGCGACGGAGAGATCGTCAGTGCCATCAGGGAAGGCGTTGATGACAAGGGCGTGCCGCTCATGGTGCACCCTGCCAGCGACTATTATTGGATGAGCGATGCGGATGTTGAGGCATTGGTGGCCTATTTGCGCAGCTTGCCGGCCCTGCGCCACGATCAACCCCGGCGGAATCTGAATTTGTTCGCAAAACTGGCAGTGGCTGCCGGGCTACTGACGACATCTGAACTGCCGCCGCGAACCATCCCGTAAGTTCGAGTGTCCAGGGGCGCGTGACGGATACCCAGAGTCGAACTTATCTGGTTCGCGCACGGGCCGGTCAACCCATGCGAATCGCCCTGGTGTCTGCGAATACCAACGCGAACTTCTCGATGGTCGGCGTAACCGGCGGACAGCCGTACAAGCGCGTCGACGTTGGCGAGCCGTGGTTTTACCCGGTGTTGCTTTCCAGCCAGGACTATCGCATTGACGTCCGGGTGGCATCGGGCGCAGGCTTGGCCGGCTACGTCCTGGCCATCGCAATCGCACCATAATCTACCATGGCAGGGACGGGACCGCCCGGTCCCTGCCATGGCGTCCTCAACATCCTCGGAACCTGGTCTCGCCTACGGTCATCCTGCTCCCACCCAAGGTCACGGTTTGATGCTTACCTTATTCATGGTCTGCTATCCAGTTGGATAGTTGCTTTCTATCCAGAAACGCGTATACTGACTTCGGTGCACGTATCCTGTTAGTGTGGCAACTGATTGTTTGACCCCAATAGAAGGAGGCACTTCATGGCGAACCTGAAGATGATCGAGGGCATAGGTGAGGCTTATGCGGCTAAGCTGCTGACCGCGGGCCTGGCTACGACGGAAGCCTTGCTCGCCAAAGGCGCGACGCCCGAAGGCCGCGCAGAAATCGCAGAGAAGGCCGGCATCGACGTCAAGAAGATTCTCGAATGGGTGAACCGCGCCGATCTGTTCCGCATTAAGGGCGTGGCAGAAGAATACTCCGATTTACTGGAGAATGCAGGCGTGGACACCGTGCCCGAACTGGCGCAACGCAACCCCACCAACCTGCTGGCCAAGATGACAGCTGTGAACGCTGAGAAGAAGCTGGTCCGCCGCCTGCCCACGCAGAACGAAGTCAACCGCTGGGTGGAGCACGCCAAGGTGCTGCCACGCAAGTTGACTTATTGATTCCAAAGCGGCTCGTACTTGCGGGTTGATGTCCCCTTAGCCGGCGACGCTTGCGGCGCAGCATTTCACGTCCGTGCAGGAAATGCTGTGACGTAGGCGTCGCCTGCGTTAAAGCGTGCTCCAGGAGCGTCCTAGTTGTTATTACCGCTGCTCAATACGCTGATGATCTCGCCCACGTAGAAGCGATGAAAGTCACGCTGTTGGTAAACGGCCCCCATCACCTTCGCATCCACAAAACCCGCCTCCCCGATATCACCGAAATAGAGCTTGCGACATTCCAGGATGAGCCGAGCCTGTTCAAATGCCACGGCGCCCGTCGGCGTCGCAAACGGCGTGAGCCCAGTCTCGTGTGTCTTGTTGACGTCCCGGCCCGAGTGGCTGCCGCAATACTCCAATGCTTTTCGCCAGGTTGCATCGAAGAAGCTGAGCGTGTAGCTGGCGCTGCGCTCCATGAAGTTGTAAGTGTAGCGCTGCGGCCGCACATAGCAGATGGCGACGTCGCGCTCCCACAGGTGTCCCCAAGTCCCCCAGCTGGCAGTCATCGTGTTGAAGTTATCCAGGGGGCCCGCCGTGATGAGCATCCACTCTCTGCCGACGGTCTGAAATGGGTTATGCCGGATGTCTACGGGCGCGATTTCCGAGAAATTATTCATAACTGGCCTCGCTTTTTGATGTGGGTGGCTGCGAAGACGGCCGCGTCAATTGTTCGAGTAGCGTGAGATACGCCATCGCCTCTTCAGAACTTGTCCCGCACATCTCCGGCATGGGTCGCAGATTCACGCACACCTGGGGGCGCTCAGGCAGGCCAAACAGCCGGCAACGGTTGTCATCGGTCAATTGCATGCAGCGCACGCCGGCCGGCTTGCCCTCGGGCATCCCAGGGATAGGTGAAGAGATGGACAGGGCAATGCAGCATGCGCCGCAGCCCACGCGACAACTGAATGTCTCCGTCATCCCGCGGCTGCGGTCAGTTCCATCATGCCTCGCACTGCTGCGCCTACTAACGCGGCTCTCGGATGCATGATGAGTTGGACGGGCACCTGTGACAGCACATCAGAGAAGCGGCCTTTCTCGCGGAATGCTTGCGTGAAGTGCTCGTTGTGATCCAGCCGCTTGACGATGCGCGGGGGAATGCCACCACCGATGAACACGCCGCCGGTTGCAAGCACCTTGAGCGCCAGGTTGCCGGCTTCCGATGCGAGTATAGAGATGAATACGTCCAAAGTGAGTTCGCACAGCGGGCATCGTCGCTCGGTGTCCAATCCAGCGTTCACGATGGTGGGTGTCGGGTCCTTCACGAGATCCAGTTGCTCGCGCAGCCACGCAGGTTCCTCCGCGGCGCCGCTGGCACGCAAATAGTCGTAGATATTGGGGATGCCGATGCCTGAGCAGACCCGTTCGAAGCTGACGTGACCCATCTTGCCCATCAGATAACTTAGCATGTTGATCTGCAGCTCATCGATGGGCGCAAAGCTGGCATGTCCGCCCTCGGATGCTTGCGCACGGTACTTTGTGCCGTCCCAGGCCAGGAACGCCTCGCCCAGCCCCGTGCCAGGTGCGATAACCGCAATGGCGCCGCCGGGCACGGCTGAACCCGGGATGAGCGTGTGAATGTCCTCGGCTGCCAGATGGGGCACCGAGTTGGCAATGGCATCCAGGTCGTTGATGAGCACTGCCCGTCGCACACCCAGTGTATCGGCAAGATGTTGCTCGTCCATCACCCATGGTAGGTTGGTGATCTCTGCGCGGCCCTGGATGACCGGGCC
This sequence comes from uncultured Chloroflexia bacterium, assembly GCA_963774265.1. Taxonomy (GTDB): domain Bacteria; phylum Chloroflexota; class Anaerolineae; order CG2-30-64-16; family CG2-30-64-16; genus JALOOB01. Next base: position 148,444 of record CAVZDU010000007.1, read on the forward strand.
TGCAACGCCAAAGACCGCTCCTTCAATGGGCAGATTCACTTCGGCCAGGAATGACAGGGCAATGTCTTCCAGGCTATCGTATTCAGCGCTGCGATAGGTCTTCTCGACCAGGGGCCGCCGCGCACCAACATCCGCCGAAAAAACGCCCAAGACCGTCTTCGTGCCGCCGATGTCGCCTGCCAGGAGCATAACGCCCTCCCTCACAAATGGCTGAAATGATGGATAATCGTACCACGCCTCTGCGGTCGCGACAACAAACGGAGCAGGCCGATCAACAACCCGATCGATGTGCTGCTTGACTTCCTGTCTCAGTGGTGTACCATCTTGCTATCTGAAAGAAGCGCGCCGCCATCCATCTGATACACCATTGCAGGATCGGCTCCGTCAGGAGAAATATAGGGAGGGCACATGCTCGTGCTTGACTTGAAGAAGCAATACAAGCACTTTTATCAACCGCCGGCAGGCAAGGTGCAGGTCGTGGATATGCCGGAGTTACAGTTCCTGATGATCGATGGTGCGATCGAGCCCGGGCAGGAACCCGGGACGTCGCCCGGCTTCGAACAGGTTATGGGCGCCCTATACGGCGCGGCATACACCCTGAAATTCATGTTCAAGAAGCGCAACCAGGACCCGGTTGACTATCCGGTGATGGCGCTGGAAGGCTTGTGGCGCATCGAGTCTGGCGAATTCGATATTAGTGTCAAGGACAACTGGGGCTACACCCTGATGATCCTCGTCCCTGATGTGGTGGGACCCGATGATTTTCTGGCTGCAATCGCGCAGCTCGACAAGAAGAAACCCAATCCGGCAAACGCGCGCTTGCGGCTGGAGCGGTTTCGGGAGGGCCTGTGCGTGCAGGCATTGCACGTCGGGCCATATGCCACCGAGCCCGCAACGCTGGAGAAGATGCACTTGTTTGCGCAGGCGAACGGCTACCGGGTGCGCCAGGGTCACCATGAGATCTACATGGGTGACCCGCGCCAAGCCGACCCGAGCAAGCTGAAGACCGTGTTGCGATATCCGATTGAGCCGGAAACCAGCATCGCGCGGTAAGCCTCAACCTCACCCCGCAGGCTCGACTCCCTCCTGTTACTCATGAGGGAGTCGCTGCTTAAGATCCCCCTTGACAATGCTCGATCATGGGCGCATACTTGTCAGTGTAATACAAGTATACTACAAGGACTGTGCAAGGTCACAGGACGGAGATTAAGCTATGGAAATCGCTCCGGGGATTCATAGTTTGGGGCAGACGAAAGGCGCGTATGTGCACGCGTACCTGGTCGACACGGGAAATGGACTTCTCCTGATCGACACTCTCTACGACACGGACGCCCGGCAGATCCTGGCTCTCATCGAAAAACTTGGGCGCACGGCCAAAGACCTCCAGCATATCGTCATGACTCACGCCCACCGTTCGCACTTGGGCGGTCTAGCGCTTCTTAAGGCGCTGAGTGGAGCACCGGTGTACGCTCACGAGTGGGAATCCGATCTGATATCGGGCGACCGGTCGGCACAGCAGGTGTCGTGGCGGCCCCAACCTGCCTATCGCACCTACATTTATCAGGTCGCCAATAACCTAAACCTCACGCATCACCCACCTGCTGATGTGGACCACTTCATTCATGAAGGTGATCGGGTAGGGCCTTTGCACGTAATGCACACGCCGGGTCATTCACCCGGTCATCTCGCGTTTTATTGGCCCGAGCGCCGCGTTCTGTTCTCAGGGGATGCCATTGTGGCGTGGCCGCGGTTCGAATTGGGGTGGCCTGGCTTCCTCCTCAACAAACGCGCCCATCAAAAGTCACTTCGCAAAATGGCGGAACTAGATACCGAGCTCTTGTGCACGGGACACGGCGAACCGATCACGAGAGATGCTGCAGCACGTATTCGTGAGGCATTGTGAGAGGGTAGACACAAATGGTTTCGATACCACGATCGTTGCGTCTTTGGGGATTGATCGGCGCCGCTGTCGCTGCGGCCTTCTCAATCTGGATGTTCTTTTTCCCGCAGTTCATCCCGATTCACTTCGCCTGGACCGTCGAACCGCGTATGGCGCAGGCATTCATCGGAGCCGGCTACCTGTTTCGCACCTATTTCTTCCTGTTGTTTGTGTTCGCAACCGACTGGCGCCTCCTGCGCTGGTCATATCACGGCAACCTCCTTTTCACCGGCGCGCTCCTGTTGGCAACGCTTTGGCACGCCCAGGAGATGCATTGGCGCAGTCTGGTGGGCCACCTCTGGATTGTTTTCTATACCATGGAGCCGGTCGTTATGCATTTCGCCATCCCGCGCGGAGAAGCGGACCGGGGGACCCCCACCACTGCCGGCGGGCCGATTCTGCCCTGGTTCCGACGCTTTTTGATCGTTGAGGTGGCTGTCACCGGCCTGTTCGGCCTGGCGTTGATCATCAATCCTGAATGGCTGAATGCTCGATGGCCGTGGGAACTCAATCCATTCGATGCAAGAATCGTGTCAGCGTGGTGGGTGGGTTGGGCCGGCTGGGCGGCCGCGATGGCTCAAGCGCATGACTGGGGCGAAGTCCGTCTCGCGGCGATCGGTAACCTGATCTTCGGTGCTGCCCTCACTGTGGTGAATTTCGTTTTCATCCGAGACTTCAACCATGCACATCCAACCGTTTGGGCATACATCATTGGGGTCATGATTTTGACGGTTGGGATGGCCTTCTTCTTCTGGCAGCAGGAGAGACGGCGACCCACGCACGGCGCGGCAGCGCCGCGAAGCCTGCTGCCGCCGCGTTGAGTTGATGAGGTTCTAACCTGCACCGCTCCCTCCGCCGCCGCCTGCGCCACCACCGCCCGCGCCCCCAGCCCCACTGGAACCGACGGACTGCGCTGCAGACGTCATGGCGATGAACGACGCAACGCCTCCATCTCCCGCATCGGCCACGGCTCGAAACCAGGTGGGGATCTCGGCCCCGCCGCGCTTCTGGAACGCCTTTGCCCATCCTTCCGCAAGGCCGAACGCGGTCGCGTACGGCAGGTAGCTGTCGAAAAGCTTCAAATCCCACGCGGGTTCGCGACCCTTCACCACATCTTTAAGGTATTTCTGGAATCCTTTCCACCTTGCCGCCTCCCGCTCACCCTCGTCAGAGAGAGGTGAGTAGGCGGCTGCCAGGATAAACGCGGCGATGCCCATCAGGAAGACAACTGCGACCAGCAGGAACGGCCAGCCGCCTACTCGTGGCATGAAAACCACACCCAACGCGCCGAGCGGAATGATCGTAAGCAGCAGCCCCACCCCAATAAGCATGAATCGTTTGGCAGTCGCCTGACGCTCGGGATCGATCAATCGTGCCGCCAAAAGCTCCTCAGTCAGCGGCTGCGAGAAGCGACTTAGCTTGGTGGTCAGCCGCGTGCCTACATCAGACAACTTGATCGTATTTGTTCGGCCTGCCTTCTGCATGAACAGGAGGTCAAGGAGCCCTTGCTCGTGGGGCCGCAGATCACGCGGCGCGGGATCCACCAACCGCACGCTAAACTCGTGCGGGCGATACCAGTGCTTTTCGAGGGACTCTTCGATGACAAGGACACCGCGTTGAGCGAGACTAAACAGGGCGCCCAGAGCTTGGGTCGCGCCGGGCTTTGCATCTGCCGCCACCAGGGTGCCTGCGATTGCGGACGGCGTTTGATCGGGTAGAACGGAGGATCGCAGCGCGGCGGAGCCGAGAGCCGTCTCAGGCCGCCGCCCCCGTGCCCATACCGCCCACAATGCCGCAATGCCGGCCGCCAGCAGCGCCCCTGCCGCAACCAGGAAACCCGGCATGGCTTCCTGAGCCGCCGCGGCACGCGTCTGCCACACGGGCGGGGCGGCGATCAGTGAGCCGCTGGGGAAGGGCAGTGCCACGGTCAAAGGAGTTTTTGACTTGATATCCCGCGTGCTCCAGGTCACCTGGCCAGCCCCTTGGGTTACCTGTGCAGCGCCCCGGCGCACCTCAGGCGGGCCGCTGGGCTGAAGGCCGGGTGGGAAAGTGAGGCGCACGGTGGTTGACGCGATGTCGTATTCGTAGTCGGTGGGCAATGCGTTCCACCAAAACAGGTCCGCGTGCCCCTCCGACCGGATCACGCCGAAGATGTTATACCTGAGCTGGAACGTGTGATTGGAATCTGAGGTAGGTGCGAAATGCCAGGTCACTTTGATGGGGTTGTCCCCGTCGATCTCCACCTGGCCAGCTTGCGTTCCTTGCGCCAAGGGCTGCCCATCCAGGCTGGCCTCGATGCCCCAGATGCCGTCGGAGTAGTCTGTTGGCAGATCACGATAGACATAGGTGAACGGTCCACCCTCGAATCTAAAAACGACTGTCTCGGTGACTTCGAGAAGGCCACTCTCCGTCAGGTTCCAGTCGACATCGAACCGTTCTGCGGAATAGCTCTTCGCCGCCCCAACTGAGAGGGGGACTGCACAGAGCAAAAGCACAGCCAACCACAGGAATAGTCGCTTGAACATGGGGTCCTCCTCTTAGCGAGTTGTCCAACCGACCTCATTATAGCGCCTGGGTTCGTCATATGATATGACGAAGGACATCCCTCAGCATACTTGAACCGCGTGCGACCCTCTGGTGAGAATAATTAGCTTTCTTGATGAACCGCGCGTCTTTCGTCTAGCCAGGGTGATTTCATAGTGCGGGTGCGCCGAATAAATGCAGGGCGCGTTGCGGATGGGCTGCGTAGCAACGGGTGGCGGCGGCGAGATTGCTCCAACCGTGGAAGCGCAGGGTGGAGATGACGGCATTGCGAATGGCCGCCAGGGCCTGGGCCGCGGTGCCGGTATGCACTTGACAGCGATCTTCACCGAAGGTCCCGTCCCGCACGTAGTGCAGGCGATTCTCGATGGTCCAGTGGCCGCGCCAGACCTGCTCCAACTGGTCCGGACCCGCCCAGGCGGCCGGCAAACTGGTCAACCCATAAGTGACCTCGGTTTCGTATTTGCCGGTGCGCTCGTGAATGCGGCGGCAAGTGCGCCGCAGCACTTGGGCTACGCCTGGCCAAGTCAGATATGCATTCAGGGCCGTGGTCGTGACCAGTGTCCGCCGCTCCCAGCGCCCATGCGCCTTGTCGGTCGTACGGTGGGACGCGCACTCGCCCGATTGGCGCGGCAGCGGTGGTTCGTCAAAGACCAACTGGGCGGCCCAGTAGAGCGTCGGCTGATTCTTCTTGAGGATCATCAGGTAGTGGCCCCCCTGATCCAGGATTTGTTGGGCGAGGTGGCGCTGCGTCAGCAGGGCATCCATCGTGGTGATGGTGCCGGTCAGATCGCGACCGGCCAACAAGATCGGAACGGCCGTGATCTCATTGGTTTTGACATCCACGGCCGCTTGGCCCAGGACATAGGCGCTCTCATGGCGCACGAGACTGACCAGAAAGGTATGCTGCCCGTGGGCGCTGGCCCCGCGCACATCCTTGCCGTCGACCGCCTGGGCGCGCAGCACCTGACCCTGGCGGAGCCGAATGGCGCCGCAGGTGACATCCGCCTGATCGAGCGCCTGATGGTACGCCGCCACTTGCTGCTCCAGGCTGTACATGTCGATGTGGGCCACCAACCGCCGCCAGGTCGCCGCACTGGGCAGGCGGGGACAGGCCGGCTGCAGGGTGGTCAACAGCTCGCTGCGCTGGTCACGCGCCCAACCGACCATCGCCAGCACGCTCGTTTGGCCGGCTGCCATTGCCGCCGCCAGCAACGCCAACAGATACGTCCAGGCAAAGCGGCGGCCGCGGGTACAGCGAAAGTCAGGAACTTGGCTCAGGTAGGCCAGCAAGGTAGACTGCAGTGGATCCATCGGGACGAACCTCCTTGTGATTGCTGTCACTGAGATTCTAACCGATGGATCCTTGCCTGGCCCACGTGTGGATGCCGAATTGCCACAAGCGCTGCTACCTGCCGCCTCGGCCGCAACATGACTTCGCCCTGTCGTCTAGCGAAAACGTCTTGATTTCTAGCTGCGGCAGGAATATAATGAAACTCGGTAGCCATTCAAAGAGGGAGGATCGTTCGATGAGACGCGTCTATGGTTTGCTCACCGTCGTCGCGGTCGTTGCCATGTTGCTCGTCGCTGTACCTGCTTCTGCGGCCCCGGCATCCTCTGCCGGCGGATCAGGATGCGACCAGTTCTACACGTTCCGGAGGGGCGATACGCTTTTCCGCATTGCCACGCACTTTGGCACCTCGGCTTGGGCGCTCGCCAACTTGAACGGCATCCACAACCCCGACCGAATTTACGCGGGCCAGACTATTTGCGTGCGGGCCGGCGGCATGCATGATGGCGGCGACCATCAAGGCGGAAAGCCGCATGAATCCAGGTACACAGTCAAGTGCGGAGACACGCTCTACTCCATCGCCAGGCGGTTCGGCGTGAGCGTGGATGCGCTGGCCAGGATCAACCACATTTGGAACCCGGACCGGATTTACGCGGGCCAGGTGATCCTGATTCCCCGCCGCTAGACGCGTGCCCGTGACAAAGCAGATTTTCTGCTGAATCCATCGTATCCTCCGGTTGTAGGGCTGCGACAGAATCAGCGCAGCGATCAACAACCGGAGGATTATGATGCCTCCGCGCTGAGCGCCTCCGCGATCCGGAAAAACCCCGGCGGCACAGCGCCGCCATCCTCGATGTCCCAACACGCCGACAATAGGGTTGCAACGAATGCACACGCGGCCAGTCGCTGGCGGTCGAGCGCGAGGTGATCGGCCAGCAGGTCAAGACGCCGGGCAGTCACTCGCCGAATGTCAGGCCACGATAGCACCCGGGGCACTGGGTTATAAACAAGCGGACCCACCTCGAACGCGGGCTCTGCTGCTACGCCCTTCGGGTCGATCGCCAGCCATGGCTCACGTTCTGCTTGGAGGATGTTCCAGTGATGGAAGTCGCCGTGGATGAGCGTAGGTGGCGGTTGTGAGGCAAGGAGGTCGGCCAGCAAGTCGTTGGAGCGGGCAACAAGCAGCGCAGGCAGTGCATTGCCTCTTGGAGGGCTTTGCTCTGCATACCGCCGCAGGCTGCGTGTCCATCGTCGCAAATCGGGGAATGGGTGGCCGGCGCTCAAGGGGCGCCACAGACGGCGCATGACATCTGCAGCAATCATCGTGGCAGCATCGTCATCGCCTAAGTGCGCCAGGGGCATGCCTGGCCGTACTCGCTCCATCAGAAGAATGCCGTCCGTGGCATCCGCATCGAACAACTGCACCGCGCCTGCACCGTCATAATACCGCAGCGCCTCGATCTCGGTCGTCAACTCCGGGTTTGGCACGCCGAGCTTGAGCACCGCCTCGGCGCCGTTGGGTAGCCGAACCGGCGCCACATAGTTGTAGGACAGGGAAAACGCGGGCAGCACCCGCAACCCCCAACGCTCCTCACACTCGGTGATCAGCGCCGGAAGCCGCTTCAAAAAAACGGGCCCGGCCTCCGGCCAAGCCCCTGTGACTGTGGCTGTGAACGCTTGGGGTAGTGTAGACAGGCGCATACTAGCAGACGATAAGGTCGTCGATCCGCAATTCGATGCCATCCGATGGGAGTTGGATCACAAGGCGATGCTTCCCAGGAGGAATGCCAGGAAGGGAGAAGGCGCCAAGATCATCCACCGATGCGATGGATGTGATTGCTTTCCCTATCTCGATTCTTGCAGTCACGCCGGCGAAATCCGAGGCGCCTGCGATCGATCCAACGATCTGGCGCGTGTTTCGGCCCAGTCGCTCAGACCGATTCTTGAGTGTCACCAGGACATGCTCGGCATCATATACCAGCGGTGCATCGCCTGCGGAGGGAGCGTCTCCGCGCAAGGCAGGTGCAAGCATCCCCGCACCGCGGTCCAGTGTCAAGCTAGACAAGCGCGCATGCACGGTGCGCAGCATCCCAACACCGTCTATTACTCCGCCGCAGTCACTTGATCGGGCGAGGTCCGCCACAAACGCGTCGAGCGCGGCCAACTCCGCTCGACATGTCGGGCAGTACGGCAGGTGTGCTGACACCTCGCTTGCCCGCTCTTCGGTGAGCAGGCCCAGGCGAAATTCGCCCAGTTCGAGAGACCGAGGGCAGCCGGTGCGGTAGAGCAGAGCCTGTAACATGAGTTGCTCGCGTACAAGGGCGTTAGCCCGCGCCCGGCACGTTGGGCAAGCTGACAGATGATTCACAATCTCGACGCTCGTTAACTCATCCGCATAGGCGAGAAGCTCAAAATCGTCTGGCGTGGCAGGGCCTATGCAGGGCACGTCTGATTCCTTTCCATTGCGCTTGATTCGGCGATCTACCTGACTTAACGTCTGGACAGCGTGTTTTCAGGCATACGGAGCCAGGTATTTCCGAAGCGTGCTGTCTCGCCGCAGCCGCTCCAATACGTTTTGTTTGGTGCGATAGACTTCCTGCACGGTGGCAAATGTGCCAGGGAAAGCGGGCGGGATCTCCGCAGGTTTCATCGCCAGCCCGAAGCAAGCGTGGAGCACCACGCGCTCCTTCTCGTTCTGCAGCCGCCCATCGACAGCCTGCCAGAATTCGGTACGCTCCGCATCGGAGAGCGGCGAGTCGAGCGCTTGGGGCTCGTATGGCGGCGAGTCTTCGTCTCTGCCGTCCAGGGATACTGTCTGTTGGGTGAGTCGTAAGTGGTCGACGATGCTCGAGTGGACGCACAACTGGAGGTAGCGCAACAGCGCTTTGAGATCGGGAAAGCGTCCGAACCGTGCGGGTGGAATCGCCATCCAGAGCTTGCTGAACGCGTCATTTACAAAGTACGAGGCGTCCTCTTCAGAACGTGCGAAGCCTGAGTGCCGATGGACCCAATGATCCACGAGACCGCTGTAGTTGCTCACCAAAAGTTCGAACGCGTCGGAATCCCGTCGCTCCAGCGAACGGCGGAACAACTCATAGCAGAAGCGAGTGTCGTGAGCGAGGCGGTGAAAGAAGCGCTCTGTCTCCTCACGGCAGCGGCGCACAACCTCAGCCAGCGACGCCGGCATCTCAGGTTCGTGCGACATAGCAAATCTCCAGACCGATGTGCGCGACAACAGTTGGACGTTAGTATAAGGATGAGCCAGCGCTAAGTCAACCGGCCTATTGAATCCTAGCTGCCGGTGAGCCACAGGAGAGCGATGGCAATGGCGGCGGCCCAAGGCATGAGTTTGAACTCGCCCTGCCTGAGTGCGGCCCGCGCTTCGGCTTGCGTCAGGAACAGCATTTCTTGCTCCTCGAGGTCGTCGCTGGCTGGCGCAGTGACGCACCGGGCGCCGCGCGCCAGGAAGAAATGACCGCTGCCCACGCCACGATTGCCATCCACGGGATACGAGCCCAGCGAAACCCATTCGGTTGCTTCGTAGCCGGTCTCTTCGCGCAACTCGCGCTGTGCCGAGGCAAGCGCCTCCTCGCCAGGCTCCTGATATCCTCCGACGATGGCAAGGCTGGGCCCATCGAGTGCGTACTTAACCTGACGGAAGCACAGCAAGTGTCCATCGTCCGTCTCGGCCACGACGTTCACGTAGTCCGGGGTGATGATCCAGGCCCAATCATCGATTACCTTGCCGTTGGGCCACTCCACCTGGTGTAATTCCACCCGCAGAAACTTCCCGCCATCCAGGATCGTGCGCCGGGCGTGCGTCTTTGGCTCTGCAAGCTTGTGGTTGCTCATAGCCTTCTTCCGATGAAATGGTGTGGCAAAAGTTTAACCTTGATGCCCGTATTCAAGCAAATGTTCCTGCGTTGTTAGTATTGTATGGGGTTTCATACGCGCAGCCCCAGCATGACGGCAGCTTTTCCTGGGAGGAAACCGTATGAACAAGCATGACAGCGCGGTATGGCGCAAACGGCCTCGTGACGGTCACCCGTTCGATCGGCTGAATCGCGCCGAGCTAAAGGTAATGCAGCAACTCACGATCGATGGCTCGAATGGAGAAATTGCACGGCATCTCGATCTGCCGGAGCAGGCAGTGCGGGACCACGTCCTCCAGATTCTTGAGAAGCTGGAGCTTGCGAATCGGGGTGAGGCCACGCGCCTGGCTCGACAAAACGGTCTGCGCGCGATGTAGCTGAGCTAACAAAACACAACGAAAAGGCCTGGCGAGCAGCAACCTGCCCGCCAGGCCTTTTGTTTGCCTGTCAAATCAGCATTATGGTGTCGTATCCTCGTCCGCTGCGATCTCCTCCTCTTTGGGCCTGAAACGCCGCGCAACCAGGAAGATCACCACACCGAGGACCACGCTCAGGATTGCCAGCGTGACGGGAATAATCTCATCCCACGCGCCGACCGCACCGTGTGCTAACACCGTCAGGAACGACGTATCGATCATAGTAATGACGATTGAACCGCTCAATACGCTGTGTGACTGTTGTTGCACTTCCTATTGTGTCGCTAATTCCGGGCGAACACGCCGATCAGTGCTCCGATGCCGGCCAGGATCAACAGAACGGGCCAGAACAGGCTCCAGTTGAAGTTGAAAAAGAACATGGCGAACACAAACAGCAGAATGACACCGCCTACCAGTGGTCCCCGCACCGCTGCATCGACCGCGCCGTGTGTCTGGTAGAGTTTCCACGCGGAAGTCAACGAGCCGATGGCCGGTATGAGGATGAACAGCGCCCACCAATTGCCGAAGTTCAGGCCTGTGAGATTCTGCAGCAGCATGAACACACCGATGACGATGAGGATGCCGCCGAAGACCCAGGGTGCCGCGTCGCTGCGATGATGCTGCGTCGAGTTGGGTGTTTGGTTATCGTCCATAAGAACCCTCCATGCAATTGCATTTTTAAGCATTCCACTCCTCATTACGCTCGTACTGAATCAAGGTTGCATGAGGCTTCTTCTACGTCAGTGAGAAGAATGCTTGGACATCCTCGAACCGCCGCGTCGGCCGGCCGTCGGGCAGCGCCGCGAGGATCTTCTGGCCGTACGATTTTTCGAGGATGCGTGAGTCGAGGAGCGCGATAACGCCCCGGTCGTTTTCTGTACGCACCAGCCGGCCGGCCCCTTGGCGCAGCGTCAGGATTGCATGGCTGAGTTGCAGCTCGTTGAACGGGTTGCCCTTGCGATCGAAGATAAGCTTTTCCTGCCGCTTGAGGACCGGGTCATCCTGTGGCAGGAATGGGATTTTGTCGAGGATCACCATGGAGAGCGCGTCACCGGGCACGTCGACGCCTTCCCAAAAACTGCGCGTCGCAAACAGCACCGCCTGGCCGTCGGCCTGGAAGCGCTCGAGCAGTTCTCGGCGAGAGGTCTTGCCGTCCTGGCTGAGGCACAGGAATGACACCTGTGGCGCCACCGCTTCGTAAAGCTGCTCCGCACGACGCCGGCTGGTGCAGAGGACGAACGCGCGCCCCCGGCTGCTGAGCACCAGCCGGCGCACCTCCGAGGCCAGTCGTTGGAGGTAACGTTCCTCGCCGGGCCCCTCATACGCCGGGATCAACCCCGGTGGTGTGTAGATCAGCACATGGCCCTTGAAGTCGAACGGACTGGTGATGCGCACCAGGGAGGTCGGTCGTTTCTCTGTCCATGCGCCAATGCTCCGCTGAAACCAGGTCAGATCCGTTCCCACTGCCAGCGTGGCGCTGGTGCAGACCACCCGCGGCCAGACGTCGAACACGTCTGTCTGGAGGCGCGTCTGCACCTCCAGCGGACGATAGGTCAGCCGGAGGCCGCCGATCTCACCCCCGCGCACACCGAGACTCGTCCCGCCGGAACCAGTCAATTCGCAGATGCGAATGGCGGTCTCCGGTTCGGGGACGGATAGTGCCCGCACGGTTGACACAGCCTCCGCTGATTGTCGCAGCAGCGATTCGAACTGGCCTTCTGCTTCCTTGTCTGGCATGTAGCCGTTCAATTTCTTACCGATGATGTTCAGCACATCGAATAGCCGCAGACCTTCCTGGATTTCCTCGCGGACAGCCCATCGCAGCGCGAAGCGGTTGGGGCGCTGCCGGCTCAGGGCAGCAAAAAAAGCCTGGTTGAACTCCGCGGCCTGCCGGCGCAGCTCGTTATCCGCGACCTCCTTGGCAATCGCGTGATTGACCAGCGATGGCAGGGTCTCGTATTCCAACGACTGCGACAGTGCGCCGATGGCGTAGCCCTGGAATTCGTGCGCTTCGTCAATCACCAGCAGCGGGCGCACGGGCAGCGCCGTGTTGTCCTGGTGCAATGCATTGAAACAGAACACCGCGTGATTGGTGATGACCAGGTCAGCCTGTTGCGCTGCCGAACGAGCGCGCTCGAAGAAGCACGAGCGGTATTCCGGGCACTTGAATCCCTCGCACGCGTGATGATCGACAGTCAGACCTGCAGCCAGGCCGGGCGGCAGGCCCATTTCCTCCACATCTCCCGATGGCGCCCGCGCCAGTCCCTCCTGTACGCGCTCGTAATCGCCGCCGAAACCGTAGAGCTTGCGTTGTCGTGGAGTGAGACCGCGCATCCGCAGCGCGCAGAGGTAATTGGAGCGGCCCTTGAGTAACGCGACAGAGAAGGATCGTGGTGCGATTTCGCGAAGGGCTGGCACGTCCTTGTGCCACAGCTGGGCCATCAGCGCCTTGTTTGATGTGCTGACGACCGTGGGCGTCCCGGACCAGATCGCAGGAATGAGGTAGGCGAAGGACTTGCCGATGCCGGTGCCCGCTTCGATCAACGCGTGGCCCGGCTGCCGCAACAGGTGGGCGATATGCTCCGCCATTTGAACCTGGCCGGGACGAGGGCGATACCGGTCGCCCAGGACGCGGTGCACGGCGCCGCTGGTGGCGAAAATTGGCGCCATATCGGGACAGTCGACGGGCTGCGCAACGGCATCCTCTTCCGCCAGCTCGTCGGCGATTTCGACTTCTTCGTCGATGAAGGGATCATTGATCGGTTCCATTCAGCTGCTCATAGGGCCTCAGCGAAGAGGCATTTCAGATAGGCTCCCTCGCGAAAGCGTATGGGATGGTCGATTGCATGCCCCGTGCGTTCGATTTCCCGCAGAGGCCTTCGGATGCCCGTCGCGGCGCGATTCACGGTGGCGAAGAACAGATCCGCTGTCACCCGGCTCGAGCAGGATGCAAGCACCACCCTGCTGCCTGGATCAGTAACCCTCAGCGCCAATTCGGTCAGCCGGGTATAGGCTTGCAGCGCATTGCTGACCTCGCTTTCGCGTTTGGCGAACGCGGGGGGGTCAACGATGACGAGGTCGAATTTTTCCCCCCGACGACGGAGATCGGTAAGCGTTTCGAATGCATCGGCGACGATGAGCGTATGCCTGCACGCGGCCACTGCCGGATGATCTCTATTCAGAGCGAAGTTGCGGCTCGCATCGGCCAGCGCTGGCGCACTCACATCGATGCTCGTGACCGCAGGCGCCCCACCTCGCGCCGCATAGAGCGAGAAGCCGCCCGTGTAGGCGAAGATGTTGAGCGTGCGCCGGCCTCGAGCGAGCGTTTCGACGCGGCCACGATTGTCGCGCTGATCCAGGAAGAAGCCGGTTTTCTGGCCGCGCACTACATCTGCGGCGAACAGCAAGCCGTTCTCCAAGAACTCTATTGGACTTTCGGGCGCTTCGCCCACCAGGGCGAACCCGTCCTCCAAACCGAACAGATCGCCCGGATGAGCCAGTACATCGCGACTGAGACGCAGGATGATGCGCTGGGCTGGGATGACCTCGCCCAGCGCAGCGATCAGATGTCTGAGCCAGGGGATCCACGCGACGGTGTACAGCTTGAGGACGAGCGTCCCAGAATAGCGATCAATGACCACGCCCGGCAGCCCATCGTTCTCGCCGTGAACCAGGCGGTATCCATTTGTGTTGGTCCCGGTGAGGGGCGCACGGAGGGCGGCCGCGTCGGACAGGCGGGCAATCAGCCACGCGACATCGATGGCCTCAGGTGCACCGTGCTGCAGGATGCGCACCCGCAAAGGCGAGCCGGGATCGTACAGCCCAATTGCCAGAAAGCGGCGGTGATCATCGAAGATGACAGCCAAATCGCCCGGGCGGCCGTCGCCACTGATCGCTGTGACTGCCTGGTCGAACACCCAGGGATGGCCCTGGCGCAACGCGCGCTCGGCCGCGAGCGTCACGCGGACTGCGAGCCGTTTCTCCTGGGGGATCGGCAATTGCGAAAGGTCAACCGGCATTTCGAAACCGATTCATATGCCACAGTAGTATAACATCATCGCCGGGCTAGCGTATTTTCGTGTGCAATTAGACTCGGTTCCAGATTGTGTTGGTCGGTGTAGCGACAGGGGCTATTGACAAAAATGGGCCAAACGGCCATTGTGTAGTTGTGACACCGCACAAGAAAGCCGCACGGCCCATGAACATTATAGAGCGAGGCAGGGCACACCTGCAATCCTTAGTTGTAATGGGATCATACGTTTGTCCTCTACATAGGGCAGAGAGGTTTGTCCGGTTGGCGCGGTGGCTTCCACGGGCAAGTCGTGATCCAGGCCTGCTGGGGGGTGTAGACCTCCAGACCGATGTCGGTGGGGACCACGGCGAGCGTTTGGCCCTTGTGGCCGATGCCGACGAAGTAGAGGCGGTTGTGAAAGGAAATCTGGCCGTTCTGGTTGACGCGGCGACTTGGCAGAGTGCAGTTCGTTGTTGGTGACGTAGGAGGGGTCTTGGGCTGCGCGGGAGTGGCTTTGGTGGGCGGTTGCGGATACAGATGCTTACAGGGTAAGGTCTTCTGCGTGCCATCAGGTAGGCTGACCGTCCAGGTATCCTGGCTGCGTTGGATGGTCAGGGTCTGACCGGTCCAGGCGATCCCGACATAGTAACGGTAGCACTGAAGCGTCAGACAGCCTGCGCGATCTATCTTGCGGCGCACGGGCTGCGGCAGGGCTGGTGGCGGCGGTGGTACGGCTGGTTGCACGGCTTGTGCGTGGAGGTCCCAGGTACGTTGCCAGCCATCCGCCACTTGACCGACGGCCGACCAGCCAGTGACCGTCACGGTGATGGCCTGGTGCGCATAGCGCCGGCTGAACGGCAAGCTGCGGCCGGCCAGGCGGATGTGTCCGTTGGCATCTACTTGCCGGGATAGCACCAGGGACTCTTGGGTGAAGGGCACTTGCGCAGGATCGAAACCGGCCGGTACGCGGCGTGCACTCGATTGATAGACCGTCACCGGGGGCTGATCCTGACAGCGGCTGTGACAGCGCTGCTCGTTGTAGAAGTGGCGGGCTGTTTCGACGGCCTGCGGCAGCTGCGGGTCATCGCCCGGCGGCAAGACGACTTCCTGGCGACACGTGCGCACATAGCGTTCGACGACGCCGTTCCACCAAGGCTGTTTGGGGCCCACTAACAGGTGATAGACGCCCAAGGCGCTGAGCACGCGCGTCAGGGGACTCGGTAGGCCGCTCACCCCGTCGTACCACAGCTTGTCATGATCGGTCTTGACGATTCGGGGCAGACCATACTGCTGGGCGACATTCAGAAAGCTGTGCACGACCAACGCCTCGCTCAAGCGTTGCGCCGTCAGCTGGCCCAACTCAAAACGGCTATGCAGATCCAGCCAATGCAGGGTGTACCAGATACTCCCGTCCGGGAGGTGCGTTTCGTGGATGTCCGCCGCCCAGATCAGGTTGCAGGTCAGGTAGTCGATGTGCCGCGGCGGGGGGCGCTCCGACGCTGGGGCGGGCGGATCCAGTTCCGGATGGCGAGCCAGGACCCGCCGCACGCGGCCGACACTAACCCAGCGTTGGCGTTCGGGCTCGTTACGCCACTGCCAGCGCAGTTGCTTGGCAATCTGGCGTCGCCCCCAAGCCCCGTGGGCTTGTTTCAACGCACACATCGCCACCTCGATCTCGGGCGGTGTCTGTTGCGGCGAGCGCTGCGGCCGGGACGAATGATCGCACAGGCTGGTCATCCCGACCGCCGCATCATAGCGGCCCACCGTGCGGCGCACCCAACGCACCGGACGCTGCAACCTGGCCGCAATCTCACACTGACGCAGCCCACGCTGTTGCAGTTCGATGGCCAAACAGCGATCAGCGTAATCTCGAGCCGGACATCGTGGCATGGCAGCACCCCCTCGCTCCACAAAGGAAGTACTGCCAGCTTAGGCGATTTATCTGTCGTCGATCAAGGGCAAGAGGACAAACGTCTGTGCCCACTCTGTAGAGGACAAACCTCTCTGCCCACTACACCTTAGTGGCGCTGGCCAAGCGCAGCGTTTGGGACTGGAAGCGCTGTCCGACCTGTGGCGGGACGTGGACGAGTTGCTGGGGCACGTATCCCCGTCACCCCTGGTTCCTGGATCGGGGCCGGCAGGAGGTGCGCATCCAGCGCCACAAGTGCTACGCCTGCAACAAGACGTATTCGGAGCGGTCGGCCCTGCTGGTGCGCGGTAGTTGGTATGCCCGGGACGTTCACCGTTGTGCGGTCGACCACTGGCAACACGGCGGCACCTCATTACGGCGGACGGCGGAGTTGCTGCGCTCCTGGTTGGGGCACCAGGAACGTTGGTTGCTCTGGCGACCGCTGGATCCCGAGAGCGGCGAGCGGTGTTATTTGGCGGCCAGCACCGTGCAGCGCTGGCTGGACGGGGCCGGCAAAACGGCTCAAGCCAGCGTGGACGGGCAACTAGCGGGCATTGCCCACACGCACGCGGTGGGCACGGACGGCTTATGGGCCAAGCTGAAAGGCAAGGCGCAGCGGGTCGTGCTGCTCATCGTGGACAGCGTTACCGGCCTGGTCTATCCGCCAGTCGTGGCCAAAGGCGAAGGGTCGGTAGGACCGTGGCAGCGGCTGTTTGAACGGGCTAAGCGGGCCGGACTGGACGTGGATGCCCTGCGCGGCGCAACGTCCGATGGCGCACAGGGGCTGCTGGCTTACTTGCGCCGGAGCCTCGCCTGGGTCCAGCATCAGCGCTGCGTCTGGCATTTGTGGCGCAACCTGGGAGGCGAGCTCGCCAAAGCCGCCAGCGAAGCGGCGGGCGACCTGACCGGCGAAGCTGCCGAGCACATCCGCAAGCAAACCCGAGATGAGTTGGGCGGGCTGATTCACAAGATCATGGACGCCCAGAGTTACACTGAGGCGGAAGCAGCGTTAGCCACGCTGCTGGGGCATCCGCTAGGCGCAACCCTCGGCAAGCTGCTCAATGAG
Organism: uncultured Chloroflexia bacterium; assembly: GCA_963774265.1. Lineage (GTDB taxonomy): Bacteria > Chloroflexota > Anaerolineae > CG2-30-64-16 > CG2-30-64-16 > JALOOB01. The sequence goes on from CAVZDU010000007.1 coordinate 165,490, forward strand.
CAACTCGATCGGGTACTCGTGCACCTGCTGGCTTACTACCAAGGCTTGCAGCGGGTGACACCCGAGTGGTACTGGCGAGATTTTCGCTTACGACTCAGCCGCGGCCGCAACCACCGCTCGGATCAGCGCCTGGAGCGGGCGACCCTGGTCTGGGCGATCTACCATAACTTCGAGCCCGCTCAAGGGAGGTCTGAGCGTAAACGTCATTACCGGCATCCCGGCCAAAGTGCCCTCCAAGTCGCCGGCGTGCCACCCGGAAAAGTGAGCTACCTGGACGCTTTGGGCGTGTAAACGCCCACGGTCCCGTCGCTTGTCGCCCCTTACCGGCGGCGAGCGACGGGAGGCAAAGTCTGCGCAGCCGTCTGCCGATTATCACCTACCAACAGGCCGACTCGGTCCGCCAACATAGGACGGAACCGAGTCTGCAATTATGCGTTGCTATCATCGTCTGCTATCGTTGTCTGAACAACATTGGAAAGGTAGGCGCATGCATGCACCGCTTTACTGGCTGGCGTTAGCCGTTCTCTTCTTCCTTCCGCAGCCCAGACCTGCGGGTGACGTTGAAACCATACGGGATATCGGGCTCGTGTCGGAAGGCGTCGGGTGGCTTCAGGCGGGCAACCGATTGGTCTGGACGGCTAACGAGGGCCAGGATTGGCGCGAGCTCGGTACGGTCGAGGGAGAACTCCTGACAGCCGACTTCGTCTCGCCGCTGCTGGGGTGGGTTATCGCAATCGCACCGGGGATGACCGGAGATGACGCTCTCACGATGGCCCGCACGCGGGATGGCGGCGTGACCTGGCAGAGGGCAGCCTTATCGCTTTCTGCCTCAGATTATCCTGACCTGATCGCCTCCGGATTTGAGCTTAACTTCGCCGATGCCGACCAGGGGATTCTGCGAATCGACCACCCATCGAGCAGTAACTTCGAGCGGTGGTCGGAGTGGCGGACGATCGACGGAGGAACAACCTGGGAGCATCTGGATTCTGGCGGCCGTCACGACTTACTGGCGCATCCGCTAACGGATGATCGGACTGCAGCGGCCGAAACCCTTGCCGGCGGATATGCGTGGCGACGCTACGACGAAGGTCGGTGCGAGGATTCAGGAACTGGGCGACGCTGCCGGTCCGTGAACGGCGTCCGTGTGACCCATGATGACGGTCGCACCTGGATAGAGTTGCCTCTGCCGAAGGGCGTGGGTGGCGAGCGGCAATGGACGGTGGACCAGGCCGCTGCCGGGGCCGCCGCGACGGAGCCGAATCGAACGGCCATCGCCAGCGGCCAGGGATTCGACAAGTGTGAGATCGCGACGTTGGAGCAGTTGCTCGATTGGCGGGCGAACAGCCCATACAGTGCGGTGAACCTGTACATCGGCGGGGTGATGGCCGTGTGCAGCAATCGGGGCTTGAATGCGGACTACTTGCGGACGCTGAAGTCGATGGGTTGGACCTTCATTCCTACCTGGGTTGGACCGCAGTCACCCTGTTTCCCGGATGGCCGATTGATCAGTACCAATCCTGCAGTTGCCCAGGGCCAGGGTGTGGTCGAGGCAAACGCAGCGGCCGACACCCTGGCGCGCCTGGGCCTGGCCGAGGAAGATGGCACGGGCAGCATCGTCTACTACGATATGGAGTACTACCCGTCCAGCGAATCGTGCAACGCGTCCGTGCAGGCATTCATGACCGGCTGGACGCAACAACTGCAGAGCCGTGGACACCTGTCGGGAGTCTACGGCGTCGGCTCTATGTTGCGGCTGTTGGCGAATCTCGCCCCGCCACCCAATGCAATCTGGGCCGCAAACTGGGTCTACAGCAGTTATGAGCCGAGCGCATCGGTGTGGGATGTCTACAATCTGCCCGATGGCCTGTGGGTGTATCACCAGCGACTGCGACAGTACACCGGCGGGCACAACGAAACGTGGGGCACAACGACGCTCAACATCGACTCGAACGCACTCGACGGGCCTGTCGCTGTAATTGGACCCGCGCCACGAACGGCAACGCCGGCCGCGCGGGTCTACCTGCCGCTGATCCTGACGGATTAGTCCGTCACAGAAACCTACCAGGCCCCGAGGACCTCACAGGTCTCCTGTTAGGGAAGCTCCATGACCCACAGGTTACGGTCGCGACTTTCCACATAGGCGACGTAGCGGCCATCCGGTGACACACGCCAGTCGCCATTGGCGATCTTGAACGGCGTTTGGTCCGCGCTTGTGAGCGGGGCCATCTCCAGCGTTTCGGGGTCGAGCTGCCAGAGCTCGTGAAATCTGGCTTGGGGGCGAAACGGGACGATTAACAGGCGATCCTCGCCGCCGAGCGGCCGCCACTGATACGCCCCGAACGCATCGCGGGGCAGCGCCTTCGGCTTGCCGCCCCTCGTGCTCGCCAGCCAGAGGCTATTTCCGCCGTCAGCGTTGAAGGTAGTGTAGTACACCACCCAGCGGCCTGAGGCTGATAGGACCGCGCTGCGAAGCCTTTCGGCGCGCGCCAGTTCCGTGAGCCGCCCGTTAGCCAGGGCCAGCGACCACAACACCTGCTCTTTGGTCGATTTGGGATCCTGTCCGGTGACCAGGAGCGCGTCGCCCGAGATCCAGCCGTTCAGACTGCCGCGGCGCACCGATGCCACCCGTTTCGCACCGGAGCCGTCGACTGCTGCCACCCAGATCGCGGCCACCTGTCGCTCGGGCGAGAGGCTGTCGTCAGAGATGCTCCATGCGATGCGTTTGAAGTCAGGAGAAAAGAGCACGTTTCGCCCCTGGGCCGGCACGCGCCACTTCTTGCCGTCTGACAGACGCACGAGGCTGGTCGTCGTGCCGCTGGTTTCGACCCGGTAGCCACCCACGATCCGGCTATCTTCGATGCGCTCGGAAACGAGACGGGGACCTTGCTTCGCGTCACCCACATCCACGCCATAAATGCCGAGCTTGCCCCCGGCAGGCCGGTCGATGTAGCGCACCTGCTCCCCGTCCGGAGACCAGAAGGGCTGCGTGCAACAACCGCCGGACGTCAAGCGCACTGCAACCGGGGGCACTGCGGCCATCGGCGCGGCCGCCTTGCCGGTGGAGGCCAATCCGAAAGGCGAAAGCAGCAGAATAGAAGAGAGCAAGACTGCGAAGTGTCTCATGGTTTACCTCGTCCTCGGCCACGGATTGCGGAAGTCATTGAGCAATCTCCCGCCGGTCACCGCGGGCGGCTGGTCGTCCAACTGCTGCCATTTGCGGGGGTCGTCCAGGTCGCGTTCGAAGCCGCGACCGAAGCTGCCGACGAGCGCCAGGTTGTCCCAGTCCGCACGCATCAGCGGGATGGGATTGTATTTCCATGAGCGGCCGGGATAATCGCGCACCTCCAGGTGCAGATGCGGCCTGCCGGAGCAGGTCTCATCCGGGTCGCCGCTAAGTGCGATCACTTCACCCTGCTTGACTCGCTGACCGGGCGCCAGCTTCGGACGCTCCAGCAAGTGGCCATAGAGCGTCGAGTATTTGAGTTCCGGGTGGTCGATGATCAGGTTATGCGGCGCGGAACCGTAAGCGCGCGCATCGACCAGGCCGACGACGCCGTCCGCCACGGCGACGATGGGCGTGCCGCAGGGAGCAGAGAGATCGATGCCGAAGTGAATTCCCTGGCTGTACCGGTAGGTCGTGGCGCGGTTGAAATATGCGCCCACCGTGTTGCCATACGTTTGGCCGAGCAGCCACGTGTCAGGGCCGGGCGGGTCGCGGAATGGCAAGATGAAGGGGCGGTCGGGCGGCTGCGAAGACTGCGCCTGTAGCGGCACAGGCGCAGCCAGGAGCAGAGAAACGAATAACCAGCCAAGAACAATGCGCCCGGGCCGGAAAAGTCGGATGTCGTATCGTGCCATGTCGATGCATCTCCCAATAGGACTTTGCGCAGAATTGGCTTGATTATAGCGGACGGTCCGTCTTTGAACTGTAGCACACAGCACGAATGCCTGCGAAAGCGACAGGATATTGAGCGGAGCTTGTGGTAGAATAGCACGTTCGAGATGGCCGACAAGGGGATACTCGATTGGAGCTAATCAATGCAGAACACGACCTGGCCGCATGATTTTGTCATTCGACCCCCTCGCCCCGACGAGGTTGAGTCAGTCACCGCGCTTATCTGTGCGTGTGATGTGGCCGATACCGGCGAGCCCGACTGGACTGTGGGCGAGACGCGCGCGGACTGGGCGTGGACGCGAACAACCCCTCGGCCACGAAGCTCTACTGTGGCGTGGGGATGCGCTCGCTGCAGGAGTACGTGCAGTATCAGCGGCCGGCGGCGTCGACGGGTTGATTTGGCTCCCTGGACTTCGCCGGCAGCCAACGCACCACCGGGACGGATAGGAGCGAAACAACGGCCGCCGCAGCAAAGGCGGTGCGCAGATCGAACAGGTCCCCTATCCGGCCCACAATGATCACGATGATCGAGCGGATCAGGAAACTGAGCGCCATATAGAACCCGTTGGCCAAAGCCCGGTTGTGGGGGAAGTTCTCCTGGATGAGCGCCATGATCACCGGCGTAACGGAGAGGGAGGTGAGTCCGAGCAAGATCAGCAGGGGGAAGCGGGCCCAACCGGACGCGGCCAGGAAGAGGAACATCAAAATCGCTGTGGGCAGGATCGATAGAAAGATCATCAGCCGGCGGCCGAGCCTGTCGCTGAGCGTGCCGCCGAAGAACGCGCCGGCCACCCCCGCTGCTTGCAGCACCGACAGCGAGACGCTGGCAAGCCAGAAACTCTCGCCCTCGTCGTGCAGAAGCACGGGCAAGTAGGTGACCAATGTGACGCTCTGGATGATCTGGACCACCAGGATCGCCAGCAGAGGCGCCAGGAGCCGGCCTTTTCCCTTCAGTTCTTGTCGCAGCGAGGTAGCTTTGTTCTGCAGACCGCGCACGCTCCGCCGGTCTGCGGGCAGTGCGAATAGCAAGAGAGCCGAGGTCACCAGGCCGCCGATCATCAACCAGGGCATACGTTGTTGGCCCATCAGTGGGATGAATGCGCCGATGACCAGGGGACCGATGAACCGGCCGGCCTCGCCGCCGACCATCCAAATGCTCATGCCCAGCCCTAGTTTGCTGCCGGAGACGTTGCCGGTCATCACCGGCCCAACCGCATGCATACACGCCGAGCTCAAGCCCGCGATTGTCAGCAGGATTGCCAAGGCAAGATAGCTCGGTGCGACCCCCAACAGGCTCATGGCAATGGCTGTGACCATAGGCGCCAGGATGACGAAATAGCGCGCATTGAAGCGATCTGCCACCCCGCCAATCACGGGCTGCAGGAGAGAAGCCTCCTGCATGAAGACCGACAGCAGCCCGGCCTCTGTGTTCGAAAGGCCCAGGGTCTGTTTGAAGATGATCAGCATCGGCGCCAGGAAAGCCGTGTAGCTGTCGTGAACCCAGTGGCTGGCAGCAATGGTGGCCACGCGGCCGCTTTCGAAACCGGTTCGCTCGGCGGCCATGTCAATCGGTACGGCGGATGTGATTGTGGTTTCTGTTTGATTGCCTGCAGTGGACACTAGCTTCTCCTGGTGTGGGTTCGATGGGGTGTGGTAGGACCGGTCACAGATACGGGGCCCCGTGGATCCGTCAAGGTGCATTCCCTTCCTGGATTTCAATGTGCGTCATTCCAAAACTAACGCCGCTGCTGACCCGCAGTTGTTTGCTGCCACACGTGCAGCCTTGCGCGATTGCACGGGCCATGATGATGTGCGGACGTTCCAGCTCCCATGCGCTCAGATCGGCTTGCTGGCCGCACACGGCGCACTTCATTTCCAGGGGCATCACTACGAAATGGAGCCGGGCCCCTTCCGCCACGGTGCCACGGCTCAGATGATCGAAAAAAACCTCGACCGACGATGCCACGATCGCAGATATACGACCGACCTGCAGATAGATGTCCGTGACGCGGATCCGCCGGCATGCTCGAGAGCCATGTTGAGGATTGCCTGGGTCACGGGCATCTCATGCATGACGGTCACTTTGGATAGCGTACTTGTTCGCCCGCATCTGGCGTATCCAATCGAGCCAGGCATCCAGGCCTTGCCCGGTCAGGCCGGACACCTCGAAGACGACCAGGTCCGGATTGACCGAAAGGGCATTTTTGCGCAACTGCGCGGTGCTGGCCGGAATGTAGGGTTCCAGGTCGATTTTGTTGATCACCAGAGCCTGGGCCGCGAGGAATGACATCGGGTACTTCAAGGGCTTGTCGTCGCCCTCGGGCAGGCTGGCTACGATGACTTTGAAGTCCTCACCAAGATCCCAGCCCGTCGGACAAAGCAGGTTGCCGACATTCTCGATAATCACGACGTCTGATTCGTCGATGTTGATCTCATTGAGAGCCGCCCGGATCATGTTCGCTTCAAGATGGCAGCCGCCCCCGGTGTTGATCTGCACCGCTGGCACGCCTGCGGCAGCAATTCGTTCGGCGTCGAGACTGGTTGTCGGATCGCCCTCAATGACGCAGATCCGCAATTCATTGCGTAGTTTCTCGATGGTGCGTTCGAGCAAGGTCGTCTTTCCGGCGCCGGGCGAGGCCACGACGTCGAGGACGAGCACGGCCTTGCGTTCGAACTCCGAGCGCAGACTGGCTGCCAGCACGCTGTTGACCTCGGTGATCTCCCTGAGAACCGGAATCACCTTAACCATGGAAGTCACCCCCCAGGTTGACGCATGGCGGCGCGGAGGCCGGGCGCCGGTCCACCCCGTGGAAATCATCCGGATGATCGCGCGCCGCACACGGATCCGCTGCCAGCATGACCCGCCCTGGCTCGCGGGTGCCCAACGGGCGCATGGTGATCGCGGTGTCGGGGCACGTCATGGCGCACAAACCACACCCCCAACACTTTTCGGGGTCGAACAACACAGTCTTGCGGCGCTTGCCATTGACCTCGATCTTGGTGCCGTCATGGTGAAACGCATCGAAATGGCAGCGCTTGACGCACAGGCCGCACTGTTCGCACTTGCTCATGTCGCGTTCCGCAACGTGGTGGGCGCGGGGCCACTGCCGGTGCAGGCCCAGCAATGCGCTGGCACGGAACGGGTAGCAGTCGCACCCACAGCAATTACAGAAGCCAAAGAGCCCCTCATGCTCGCGCCAATATCGGTCACCCGTGTGCATCAGACCGCTGCGATTGCTATTGATCACGATGTTTTTCATTTCTTCTTTCGTGACCTGGCGGCCATGCCCGCGTTCGAGCGTAGCGCGCGCGCCTTCGTCCAGCCGGATACAGGTTTCGGATGGGCGTTTACAGGCCATGACGACCGCGCGACAGTCACACGGCACGACAACATGCTCCGATGCAGCCTCAACCATCTCCAACGCCTCATCCAACAGCAGCACATCTCGATTCGGTATGCGCACGTATTTGTCCGGGTCCTGGCGAATCTCGTCAACGATGGGCAGCCAGACGGCCATAAACTCTTCCAGCTGCCACTTGATCACTGCATCGCGCGCATCCGCCGGAACGTCACCCCAGTTCTCGTACATCGAAAGTGGATCGAGGCGAAGATAGAATGTGGCGGGCGTGTAGGTTGTCACATCATCGACGGTCTTTCGGTTGATCACGTGCCGCCTGAAAGAGGAGTCCAGTAACGCAGCTGTCTCATCAGGGGAAATGGCGAGACGCTCGGCAATTTGAGCCGCGGTCAGCGGGCCATCACCGAGAGCGACGACGAGCTCCATCTCTCTGCCCTGAACGACGAAATCAATATGCGGCGTCATGGCGGGCGGCAACTGGAATATGAGGGCGAACTCATCGAGGAGTGCCAATGCCAGGTCTCCCTTTTCGTATGTCATAGAAGGCGCGTCTACCTTGCGTCAGCGACGATCTTGTCAAGTGCCTGCTGTACATCCGGCGGCAGCGGCTCGGGCTTGTGCGTTGCCAGGATCTTCAACGCCTTCTCCTGTGCGCGCTGCCGCAGTGTCTTGCCGCCGGACCGGCTCCAGTCCTCGTATGGCTTGCGGTCAAACAGCTTCGGATACCAGTCCTTTCTGTAGTGTAAGCGCGTGTGGTCCGCGCCCATGAAGTCGCCGTGAGGGCCAATCTCGTCGATCAGGTCTCAGCGCGAGGGTCTCCTCGTTGATCTCTAGCCCCTTCATGAACTGCTTGGTGTATGCAATCAGTTCATCGCAGATGACGATCTGCTCGATCGAATTGCACATGCCCCCTTCCAGGTAGCCAACGTCATGGACCATCTCTGCACCCGCAAGGGTTTCCAGGATGATGGAGAATGCGGCCTCAGCCGCGGCCTGTTCATCCGGTATCTTCGAGTCGCTGCAACCGGCCAACCCGAAAATGGGCAGCCCGTAGCGGTGCGCCAATTCAACCAGCATGACGCGGTTGTTGGGATCCGAGTACGCGTCGACCATCGTGCGCATATCGAGCATGTCATTGACGCCCCCGGTCAGGATGACCGGTGCACCCTCGCGCTTGATCTGGCTGATGACAAGACCTGCCAGCTCGCCCGCGTTGGCCAGTGCGATCGCGCCGGCCGCGGTGACCGGTCCGCTGACGCCGCGCAGGACGACCGGCGTGTAGGTGGTGGGTAGGCCCTTCTCCGCCATGAAGAGTAGTTTCTGCAACGCCTCGCCGTTGTGTCGCAGTGGATGGGTGACGTTGATATAAAGCGCACAGATCGGGTTGCGCCGCAACGCCTCTTCTCCACCGGCCACTGCCTCAGCCATGCGGACCACGTCCACACAGCCAGGAAATTCGGTTGTGACGAAGAGGATGGGCTTCGTGCTGTTTATCAGCATCGCGCGCATCTGGTGACGATCGGACACCGCCTGATCCACGTCAGATGCGATGCAGAAGGACATGAGGAAGTCGATATTGGGTAATGCGTCGCATACCAGTGTTGCCTCCTCGATATCGTGCAGTGTCCCGACGCGGCGCTCGCCCGTTCGCACGTCAATCACGTTCAGGCAGTCTGAGCCGGGACCATAGAAGACATTGTTGCGCTCCAGGGGCATCACGCGGCGACCATTGCGGTCGCAGATGACCGCACGCTTGGGCGCGATGCTCAAGGCCCACTCGACCAGGCCCGGGGGAATGCGCACGCGGTTGCCATTTTCGATCTTCAGCCCCTTGCGCCGGAGCAATTCAACCGCCTCTGGCTCGTAGAGGACAACGCCGGTGCGATCCAGGATTTCCAGGCTAGCATGGTGAAGCCGCTCGGTCTGGTCGTCCGAAACCTTGCGAAAGCGCGGCGTGTCGTAGGAGGTATAATTGCTTTGAACTGTCACGATCAATGCTCCTTCGGTTTGGGATTGAAGGCTGTTGCGCGCCGTGCAGCTATGTCCAACGCTTCTTCGACCAGGACGGGCAGCACGGCCAGGCGGTATTCGCGCGACGCGCGCAGGACGTTGCTGCGTGGGTCCGCGTCGGACAGGGCGAGCTGTGCGGCCTCCGAGAACGTCTCTTGCGTGGGCCGGCGACCGACCAGAAACGCCTCCGCATCGGAAGCGCGGATTGGACACGGGCCAACCGGTCCCATGGCAATGGCGGCAGACTCGATCAGATCGCCATCGAGCACGATTCTGGTCGCGCAGCTGAGTGTTGGCAGCACCAGGGAGGGCCGCCTTCCCGCCCGCTGCCACCCCGTGCCCCAGGGATGCCTCGGAATGGGGAAGCGGATGTGTGTCACGAGTTGCCGCGTGGAATCGATGCGTGAATGGCCCGGGCCGGCAAAAAGTGAGGCCACGGACCGCCATTCCGAAGCGCCCCCGTGGGATTGGGAACGGTCCTGCAGGAACGTTGCGCCGCTCAGCGCTTTGACCTGAACTTCCGCATCGAGCGCGATGGCGATGATCGCACCATCGGCCGCGGGCATGGCCTGAACCAGGTTGCCCACCCATGTTGCCGCGGTTTGGATGGCTAACGCACCCACGGACCCAGCAGCGTCGGACAGCGCATGGACGTGATTGGCGAGATACGGGTGCTCGCGCAGCGCGACAAATGGCACGGCCGCGCCCACGGTGATCCAATCCTCGCCCACGTCGATTCGCCCCAAATCCGGAATGCGCGTGATATCGACGAGGCACGCAACGTGGAGCTTGCCCTTTTCGATGTCAGGAAGGACATCGGTGCCGCCCGCGATGATGCGCGCCTGCCCATCGTAGGCCGCCAGCAGTCCGAGCGCCTCCTCGTCCGTCGAGGGGAACAAATACTCGGTCATGGCGCAACATCTCGGTGGGATCCACGGTGACGCGCTTCTGATTCTGGGTGTTCGGGGTCCTCCGCGGCAGAGTCGATCTCCATCTCTCCACGTATCGCGGCCAGGACGCGCTCAGGTGTGGCCGGGATCGTGCGCAGCCGATGGCCGATGGCGCGGGATACGGCGTTGATGATCGCAGGCGTCGCGGGCAGCATAGCCGCTTCGCCCAAACCCTTTACGCCGAACGGACCGAACAGGCTCGGCGCCTCGACAAGGATGACTTCGATCTGGGGCATGGACTTGATCGTCGGCATATAGTAGTCTGCAAAGCCGCGCGTATGGCCGGGAAGGACCTCCTCCATCAGAGCCGCGCCCAGACCCATGATAAGCGCACCCTCAATCTGCCCCTCGGCATCCACGCGATTCACTGCGCGGCCCACGTCGTGACAGGCGACCATCTTGAGGACCTGCACCTGCCCTGTGCGCGGGTCAACCTCGACTTCCGCCAGGTGCGCGCCGGTGACAAACAGCGGAGCGTACTCCGGCCTGGATTCTGCAGGGAAGTGAGCGTTCAGGTCAAACACGCCCCTGATCCGCCGTCCCTTCCCGAGCCTGTCGAACTCGGCAGCCGCTTCTGCCAGTGACACCCAGGAGCCGTCCCTGGCGCAGACGCGATCCCGATCGATGGCGAGCTCATCCGGCGAGCGGTCAAACAACTCGGCGGCAACCCCGAGCACTTCGTCGCGCAGGTTGGACGCGGCGGCCACGACTGCGCCGCCGACGAAATAGGTAGCGCGCGACGCGCCCTGGATACCGCTGTCCGGCGTGCGTCCGGTGTCTGAGTTGACCACGGTGATCTGATCCCGAGAGACGCCGAGCGCCTCGGCCGCCATCTGAGACATCGTCGTGTTTGTGCCCTGACCGTAATCCGCGGCAGTGCAGTAGATGATGAAGCGGCCGCGCCCGTCCGGGGCGGTCGCCAATTCCGCGTGCGCTTCGACCCGCAGCGAGCCGGATTTGCCGAAACGATACCACATGCCTGCGAGCCCGACGCCGCGACGGGTTGCAGAGTGAGAATTGGAGGTTGAAGATTGGCGGGCGCCCGAGTTCCAGGCTTCGGCATCGGTCAGAAATGCTTCGTAGTGCGGTCGCAGGGCGTTCAACACCTCTTTGAAGCCCAATGACTCGGCCACCGGGTAGCCCAGGAACGATGGCTCCCCGGTGCGCAGCCGATTCTGCATTCTGAATTCAAGCGGGTCGACCCCAAGCACCTGCGCGAGTTCGTCGAGCGCACACTCGGTGGCAAAGCAGGACTGTGCGGTGCCGAAACCCCGATACTGCCCCGCCTTGGGTCCGTTGGTGTAAACCGTCTGTGCCTGGGCGTCCACCGCCTGCCACCGGTAGGGTCCGCCACTCGCCGTTACGGCATAATTGGGGACATACTGCCCATGTGCATCGTAGGCTCCCGTGTTGGCGTCGATACGCAGGCGGATTCCGGTCAACCGGCCGTCACGCGTTGCACCGATTTTGTTGCGCACGGTGTAAGGGTGTCGCTTGGGGCTGGCAGCGAACGACTCTTGCCGGGAGTAGACCAGCATGACCGGCCGCCGCGCGTGGTAGGTCATCAGGGCCGTGGCCACGAACGGCCAGGGATCCTGTTTCCCGCCAAACGAACCGCCGGTCGGAGGCAGGATGACGCGCACTCGTTCTCGTGGGACTGCCAGCGAGGACGAGATGTATCCTTGCTGGTAGAAAGGTTCGTGTGTGCCCCCGGTGACTGTCAGACGTCCTTCATCATCGAAGTACCCGAGCAGCGCCTCACGCTCCAGAGCGCCGTGCTCCAGGAAGGCCATACGGTATTCGCTCTCGAGAACGATGTCGGCTTCGGCAAAGGCCGCTTCCAGGTCTCCGTGGCGCACCTCGAACCGAGTGAGGATGTTGTCTTTGCCCGCGATCGGCGCCGCACCGGGTGCAAGCGAGTCCTCAACCGCGAAGGTGTGTGGCAGAACCTCGAACTGCACATCGATTGCAGCTAACCCGGCTTGGGCAGCTTCTGTTGACTCGGCCACAAGGAGCGCCACGGGCGCACCCACCATTCGCACGGTCGAGCCAATCGGAGGCAGCAAAGGCTCTTCCTGGCTGTAATCGCCCAGGCCATTCTCGCCGGGGATGTCTGCAGCGGTGAGCACGCACACGACTCCTGGCATTTGCAGCGCGCGATTCGTATCGATGGACAGTAACCGGGCGTGATGATGAGGCGAGCGCAGAACGCGGCCTTGTGCGGTCTTCAGGCCAGTACCGGGCAGGCTCATGTCCTCGACATAACGCGCCAAGCCGGTCACCTTTCCCACCGAATCCGCGCGCAACATGCTCCCGCCAATGACGCCCGCCTGGCCTCTGCGTCCTTTCTGGGCCGTCCCTCCAATCACCCACTCCTTCGTGATCTTCGTCCCCTTTGTGTTCTTTGTGGTTGAGTGATCCTCGGCCGCAGCGCGCATTCGCTCCGCTGCCACTTCGACCGCGGCCACGATCTTCGCGTATCCGGTGCACCGGCAAAGGTTGCCTTCCAAGGCATCTACGATCTGCTCGCGTGTCGGCTGCGCAGTGCGATCGAGCAGGGCCTTGCCTGCCATCAGCATTCCGGGTGTGCAGTAGCCGCATTGCACTGCGCCGGCCTCAATGAAGGCTATCTGGAGCGGGTGCAGCCCCTCCGGCCGGCTGAGCCCCTCGACGGTGTCCACACGCCGGCCCGCGGCCTTTCCGATGGGCGTCAGGCAGGAGCGCACGGGTTGCCCGTCGAGGAGCACCGTGCATGCTCCGCACTCGCCCTCGTGATCGCAGCCTTGTTTCGTGCCGGTAAGTCCCAATTCCCCGCGCAGGACATCGAGCAGGGGGCGCGCAGGATCGACCTCGATGGTGACCTGGCTTCGATTAATCGTGAAAGAAATCTGTGTCATCTTCCAGGGTCTTTAGCTCAACGAGACAATATTCTAGCACGAGACCACGCGACTGTCATCGTAAGCTCGCCGCCGAGACATCTCGAGGTGGTTGTGCAGCAGACAGGATCGCTGCAACCAGGTGGCTCGGCTCCAGGCCCGGTGACGCCACCCCGCGTTCCCGGTACACCGCCTCAACCCGTAGCGTGAGGGATGCGGGGTCAACCTTCTCGCCGCGCAGCGATTGCTCAATTTCGCCAAGCGCCGTGGCTGGCAGGAGCGTGAAGTCTCCGGACAAAACGAGATCATCGATCCTGTTGCCAACCAGACGCACCGTCGCGCGCACCAATCCGCCCGGCGCCTTGAGTGTTGACTCGCCCACCCGCACATCGGCGTGAATCTTGATCCCGGTTGGGCGCAGGTCGCCCTTCCGATTGAGCCACTCCTCGGTGACGAATTCCGCGTCGAGGTTCCTGGCCGCGACCTCCTCTGCCGGCGTCAATCTGCCAATAGCGATCTCCGTGCGCAGCGCCGCGGCCGCTTGATGCAGATACAGCGCCTTGACTCCCTCGCGGTCAGGCGGCGGCTGCACCTGCTCGCTCAGGGTCGTCATGTATTGTTCCAGGCTTTCAAACACCTTATCGCGCATCTTCTCCGAAGTCACCTTCAGCACGCGCGCCATCGTCGCCTTGTCAAAGTCGAACATGATGCTGCCTACGAGCACTTCGGCCAGGCCGATCTGCGCCGCACCCGTGCCGCCGATCTTCTTCCCATCGACATGAATATCGTTGACCGGCCGATGGTAGGCATTGACGCCCAGGGCCTGGTATGTCTCGACGAGCGGCCGGACAAATAGGGCGTACCGGGCATCGAGTGCAGAAGGCAAGTCATAGCGTTGAAAAACCCACTGGACGAAGACCTGGCCCGAGTCCAGGTAGACCGCACCGCCGCCTACCTCGCGCCGATACACGGGCAGATCGTGATCGCGGCAGTAATCCAGGTCAACCTCTTTGTTGAGGTCCTGGTGATAACCGATGCACACATACGGGTGCGTTGGACTCACGAGGATGATCGTGCTCGGGCTGGCTGGTGTCAGCGCGTTGGCGACAGCATGGTACACTGTCTGCGATCGCAGTGGCGAAATATCGCCCAAGTCGAGCAAGCGCACATGCTGCATGGCGTTGATCCTCAGCGTGTCATGGATTTGGCTCGTTCGTGTCAGCAAGTATTCAGACCGACCGGCCGCTTTTGGTATATCATAGGGATGCAGCGCAAGCAACCTTGGGCGCGTGCCAACCGTATAATAGTTAGTTGCCGGCGGAAATTCCGCGTCAGGCAGGGTGGATATGGAGGCAGGAAGAAATGAAAGGTAAATGCAACTCGCAGAGTCCGCTGTTGGTGGCTCTGCTATTGGTGATGTTAGTGGGTTCGGCTTGTGCGCCGGTGGCGGCGCCGGCGGCGACACCGGCTGCGTCCACAACTGAGGCTCCCCGGGCGTCGTCGCCCGCTGCTCCTACGACAGAGGCGCCACCGGCGGCGACCACCGCCGCCGAGGCTTCGGGGCAAACAGGGGTCGTCCCTTCCCTGGATGGGCGCTGGGAGGGCGCAATCGAAGTTGCGGGCCAGAAGATACCGATACGGCTGGAAATCAGTGGTCAGGAAGGCACCGCCGTCTTCCCAAGCCAGAGCGCAGCGGGCCTCCCCCTCGAGAATTTTTCGGCGCAAGGCAGTGCCATGCACTTCGAAGTCCTGCCGAAACCCCGAACCGCGGTCTTCAGCGGCGAGGTTGAGGGCGACAAGGTAAGCGGCTCCTTCGAACAGGCCGGCTACAAAGGAACGTTCAGTGTGACACGCGCCAAGGTGGAGCCGAAGGAATACCTGGAGGAAGAAGTCACTTTCAAGAACGGCGCCATCACGTTGGCAGGAACCCTGACGCTGCCGAAAGACGCCGGCCCTCACCCGGCTGTCGTGCTGATCAGCGGCAGCGGCGGCCAGAATCGTGACGAAGAGCTGTTCGGGTTCAAACCATTCGCCGTCCTGGCCGACCACCTGACAAAACAGGGCATTGCCGTGTTGCGCTACGACGACCGCGGCATCGGCGGATCGACCCCGGGTACGGCCGATGACACGTCAGAAACATTTGCGGCGGATGTGCGGGCGGCTGTCGACTATCTAAAAGGCCGCAGCGAGATCAGCGGCTCGCAGGTCGGCCTGTTGGGTCACAGCGAGGGCGGCATCATCGCCCCAATGGTGGCTGCTGAGGGCCAGGACATCGCCTTTCTGGTTCTGCTGGCGGGTACGGCTGTGCCGGGCAAAGATGTGCTGCCCGCGCAAGCCGGCGCCATCACGCTGGCCGGCGGCGCGACGGAGGACGAAGCTAAGGCCAACGTTGCGCTGGAGGAGCGCGTGATCGCTGCGGTGCTGACGGGCGAAGGCATGGCTGACGTGAAGGCCGAATTGGTCAAGAAATACAAAGCCGCGGCCGAGGCATCGCCAGAGGAGCAGCGCAAGGCGTTGGGCGACCTCGATCAGTGGGCCTCACAGGCTGTCGAGAGCCAGTTCGCGCAATTGAGTGGACCCTGGATGAAGTTCTTCCTAACCCACGACCCTGCGGCGGTGCTCGAGAAGGTGGATGCGCCGGTGCTGGCATTGTTTGGCGGTAAGGACGCCCAGGTGCCTGCAGAGATGAACGAGACGGCCCTTAAGGCCGCGTTGGCTAAGGGCGGCAACACCGATGTCACGACGAAGGTGTTCCCCGAAGCCAACCACCTCTTCCAGGCCGCGGTGACGGGCAGCCCGAATGAGTACGCGGAACTGAAGCCCGAGTTCACCCCCGGGTTCCTTGACACGATCAGCGGGTGGATCCTGGCGCACGTGGAGCAATAGTGATGCCAGGTGGCCGGCACACCTTCAAAGGTGCCGGCCACCTGGGACACCCATCTCCAAACTACTTGCCCTCAGCCATGAGCGACGCTCGCGCTTCCGCCATCTTCGGCCGGTCGGCTTCAGCCGGCGTGGGGAACTTGGGGTCCATTGCTTTCAACTTCTCGCCGATCACGGCGGATATTGCCAGGCGTGTGAACCACCTGCAATCCGCGGGGATGATATACCACGGCGCCCAGGGCGTGCTGGTCTGCTCGAAGATGTCATCATAGGCTTGCATGTACTGGTCCCAGTACTTGCGCTCTTCGATGTCGGCCGCGTTGAACTTCCAGTTTTTGTCTGGCGTGTCGATGCGCTCCAACTGCTGCTGCCGCTGTTCCTCTTTGGAGACGTTGAGGTAGATCTTCACGATCTCCGTCCCCTGCTGCACCAGGTACTTTTCGAAGTTATTGATTTCCTCAAACCGCTGCTTCCACAGGCCGTCGCCGAGCGTGTGGCTGGGCAGGCGCTGCGGGCCCAGGTAGCTCGGATGCACGCGCACGACGAGCACTTCCTCGTAGTGGGAGCGGTTGAATACGCCGATGCGCCCGCGCTCCGGGAGCGCCCTCACGCAACGCCACAAGTAGTCGTGGTCCAGTTCCTCTGTCGAAGGCGACTTGAAGCTGCTCACCTGAAAACCGGCCGGATTAACTCCGCTCAAGACATGGGCGATCGCGCTGTCTTTGCCGGCCGCGTCGAGCGCCTGGATGACAACCAGCAGCGACTGGCGGTTCTCCGCAAATAGTTTTTCCTGGTACTTCGCGATCTGCTCGATGCCTTCTTGCAGGAGTTTCTCGGCATCAAGATCGTCCTTCTGGTAGCCCGCAGTGAATCCGGGATCGTAGTCCTTGGCAAGGTTGATCTTACCCGTCGCCGGTACACGCAACTGGCTCACGAGTTTCTCAAGATTCATGTTCATCTCCTGTGGGTAAAGGTGATAGGTATTCCTTAATGCTTTGAAGATCACTTTCGATTGAGGAGCCCCTGGCAAAGATGTTGATTGCGCGCCGCGCCGTCATCGGGCTGACTTCGTACAGCTCACAGATCTGAATCTCGAATGGCACGCGGCCGCCCGGCCGGAGGTGTCCCGCCGCGCTCTGCTGGCGGAGGATGCCCGCGAGCTGAAAGCAGGGCGACTCAAACGAGTCCCGGTCGATGCGCGGTTCTGCAGAATGCTGCGTGCGTGCGGGTTGCGGCGCCTCGTTCACAATCTCTTACACCCCACCCTTAAAATATCGACCGCCAGAATCATAGCGTGCATCATCCTACCTGACAAGTTGCCTGCGGGACTCATGGCGCTGGTGGGCCTGGTTGCCACCTGGTTTTTTTACTTTCCGGTTCACATGCATCATACTATTAATTCATCGCTCAAATACGAAAGGGAGGTCATCAGAATGTCGCTCCATGACTTGGTACCCGCTGGTGTCGTCGTCGGAGATGATGTGCAGAAGGTGTTCGCGTACGCGAAGGCGCATCAGTTTGCGTTGCCCGCTGCGAATTGCACCGGGACCAACACGGTCAATGCTTGTCTGGAGACCGCCCGTGATCTGGATGCACCCATGGTCATCCAGTTCTCCAATGGCGGCGCGGCGTTCTACGCCGGCAAAGCGCTCAGCAATACCGGGCAGCGGGCAGCCATTGCGGGCGCCATCGCCGGGGCCATGCATATCCATCAGCTCGCCGAAGCATACGGCGCACGGGTGCTGGTGCACACCGACCACTGCGCCAAGAAGTTGCTGCCCTGGGTCGACGGACTGTTGGACGCGGGTGAGGCCTACTACAAGACGCACGGCAAGCCCCTCTTCAGCTCGCACATGCTGGATCTGTCGGAAGAGCCGCTGCCAGAGCTCGTCGAAACGTGCAAACGCTATCTGGATCGCATGAGCAAAATGGACATGACCCTCGAGCTGGAATTGGGCATCACCGGCGGTGAGGAAGATGGTGTGGACAATACCGGTGTAAGCAGCGCTCGTCTCTACACCCAGCCGGAAGAGGTTGCTTATGCCTATGAGGAGTTGATGAAGGTCAGTCCTCGCTTCACCATCGCGGCTGCCTTCGGCAACGTGCACGGCGTCTACAAGCCGGGTAATGTGAAGTTGCGCCCGGTGATCCTGCACAATTGCCAGGTCTACATTCAAGGAAAATTCGGCACGCCGGAAAAGCCGCTCAACCTGGTCTTCCACGGCGGCTCAGGTTCGACCTTGCAGGAGATTCGCGAGGCGGTCTCTTACGGCGTCGTCAAGATGAACATCGACACCGACTTGCAGTGGGCGCTCTGGGAAGGCATCAAAAACTACTACGTCAAGAACGAGGGCTACCTGCAGGGGCAAATCGGCAACCCCGAGGGCCCGGATGAGCCGAACAAGAAGTTCTACGACCCGCGCGCGTGGCTGCGGAAGGGTGAGGAAAGCTTCAAGGCGCGACTTCAACACGCCTTCGAGGAGCTAGGCTACGTCAAGCAGTAGGCGCTAGCAATATCTGCACGCAAGAGATCAGAATACAGAGCCCCTGCGAGCATAAGGCGCGGGGGCTCTTTCTATTGTGACCGGCCCACTGCTGGAAAGGGGTCAAGCCCGAACCCTTGCGCGTTGTCCCAGGGCCTTTCGGGCATACTCGCGAAAGAGCTGGATGTCTTCGGGCGACTTGTAGCAGCGTTTGGGCAGGAAGATTCCGACAGAGCCGGGGAGGAATAACATGAAGTCACCCTCGGTCTCGACGACCCGCGTGAAGGCCGTCCACTCGCCCCCTCCCTCGTGGGTCTTCTCATCCGCGGTGATGCGGATCTCAAACCCGTTTTCAGTGAAGCTATAGTGAGTGCGTTCGTGAACCTTCTGCTGCTGTGCAACCATCTGCTTGCCCTGCCACAAGAGGGTGCCGTAAATCGCAAGAGGCAGGATGCCGAACATCAGGATCGGCGCCTGTTCAAGTGCAGCTCGCGAGAGGCCGGCGGTAGGCGTATTTCGAGCCACCATGAAGAGGGCAAAGACGACCGCCAGGGCGGTGAGCAGTAAGAGCAATTGAAACGGCCGGCGCATCATCAGCATTTGCAACGCGGCGCGGCGGTAATCCGTCAGGTCGGGTACAATGTCAATTTCCACAGGGGTCTGGGTCATGTCGTGACTCGTTCATTGCGGTGAGTGCCTCCCGGCCGCGCAGCGCCTTCGCCCAAACGCGGCGCGGGAAGGCGGAACGTATGGTCAGGCTAGAAACTCCACAGCGGACTCGGCAAACGCACGCGCAGCTTCCACCATGGGGGCGATTTCGACAAATTCGTTTGGCTGATGTGCCAGCGTAGGATCACCCGGGCCAAAAATAATCGTCGGCACGTTGAGCGCAGGCACGAAGATGGCCGCCTCGGTCGCGAAGCGCACGACTACATGCTGGGGCTCCCAGCCCATACCCCGCGCCCGCGGCCGCGATGAAGCGCTGTACCGCGGGGGCGTCTGGCTTCGTTTCGACGGCCGGAATATCGAAGTTGACGGTGAGGGATGCGCGGAATCCGGGCCGCCGGCGCTCGTGATCGGCCAGCACCGCCTCGATCTGCCGCCGGATCGCGGCATGATCCTGACCTGGCACGGTGCGCATGTCAATCGTCAAAGCACACCGGTCAGGCACAACGTTGGTCTTAACCCCACCGTTGATGGTGTTGATGCTCCGCGTGAACGGACCCAGCACCGGATGCGGTGTGAAGGGGATTTCCATCCGCTCGAACTCTTCGAGCAGGGGCACCATCATCATGATGGCATTCAGCCCCAGGTGAGGCGTTGAGCCGTGCGCGGTTTTGCCATAGGTGGTGATCTCTGGCCAGAATACGCCGCGCTCCGCGGTTCCCACACCGTTGGACGTAGGCTCCGAAATCAGGATCGCCTGGACGTCACCCAGGATGTCTTTCTCACAGACCACCTTTGCGCCGATCATGGACATTTCTTCGCCTGCGGTGCCCGCGATGATCAGGTCCCCGCGCAGGTCAGCGCCAGATTGGACCAGGGCTTTCGCAGCGACCAGCATGGCCGCCAGGCCGCCCTTCATATCTCCGGAGCCTCGTCCCCACACTTTGCCATCCGCGACCTCGCCGGCGAAGGGCGGATGTGTCCACTCCTGACCGCCGACGGGGACCACGTCCAGGTGGCCGTTGAACACCAGCCCTGGCTGTCCACCGGAACCTTTGCGCCGGGCGACCACGGTCTTGCGGTTCTCGCCGTGGGATAGATACTGGGATGTGAAGCCGAGGGGCGCCAGGTAGTCAGCCACATACTCGGCTGCGATCTGTTCGTTGCCGGGCGGATTGGACGTGTTGAACCGGATCAGATCACTGCAAACTCGCACCAACTCCGTTTCATCGATGTGATAGGTCACTTCGTGGATCCTCCTCGCTTTCTCACCTGCCGAACGGATTCCTTTAAGGGGCGGCCCTGCACGCGCCACCCCTTAAGGTCTGATGACGACTACGCCTCTATCTTGAACAAACGCAGCATCAGAGCGCCAACAAGCATCGTGCCCAGGACGGTGATGACGATCGCCCATGCCCCTGGCACCTTCAGCAGGATCGCCCCCAGGCACAAAATGATAGACACGGGGGCGTACTTCCAGCCGCGCAGGATGAATTGTCCCCACACCGCGCCGAACACGGCCGGCAGGAGGTACTTGTTGAACGCGTCGAGCAACCAGGGCGGGAAGACCTGCTGGATTGCACCGATCGCGATCGCGCCGACCAGGATCGCGGGAATGCTGATGAGCACCGAGGTCGCAATGCCCACGGCGGCTACCAGCTCACCCTCCATCGTACCTTCCTTGACGCCTGCCACTTCCTGGGCCACAGCAGCGCAGGGCACGCGCAGGTTCGAGCCATTGCCCGTTGTGGACACCATGTACCAACCGGCGTTGCCTACAACGGGATAGTAGGAAATTGGCTCACTGAAATAGAAGGGCACCGCATAGGTCATTGCCAGGGCAAAGCCAGTGGCGATCGTCGACCACGGCGGGAACTGGCCGTAGATGACGTAGAGCAGGATTGCCGGCAGGAATAGCGCCAGGAAGACCGCTAAGGCGGTGATTGTGCCTACCCGGTGGACCGGTTTGAGATAGTCTCGTGCGAACACTGCGGGGTCGATCCCGCGGTCTGCCTTGGAGCTGGCATGAACGGGCTGTGAGGTAATGGTTGCCATGATGACTCCTCCTTATCCTGCCACGATCTTGCCGGCCAACATGCCGACGAACATCGCGATCCCCAGCGCCCATTCCTTCAGCCCGGGCCGCTTTATCCAGTCGGACACTTTGAACAGCAGCATCGAAGACACCACTGCGACCAGGACCGCTACCAGGTAGCCGCCGCCCTTCCTCGCATTGGTCAAAGAGTAGTAGGTGAAGACCGCGATCATGCCGCACGCGCCGATGACCGCCAGCAACTTCGGGTCGCCGCCGGTCAGTTTCTCGCGCGCTCTGCCGAGGTAGCGGGTGAAGATGCCTTCCACCGACCAACCCCAGCCCGCGATGTTCATGATGAAGACCGCTGCGACAAAGCCGGCCATGGTGAAGTTTGGCGAGCCAAACTGCTCGCCGGCCGCAATGGCTGCGTTCGAGACCTGGGCCAACTCCGTGAAGACGGAGCCAACGCCCACCGCCTCACGCTGGAACGCCAGGCCGGGGCTGATAGCGACGGCCAGCGCGATCATGACAAAGATGTTCGCGATCACAGGACCCACGGCGGTAATGGCTGCGCCGCGGATCATGTGGCTCGTTTCCTTAGTCGTGAACCCGTTGGCGTGCATGAAAGATCGGGCCTTGCTCAGGAAGAACCATGCCTGATACAGGCCGATCACCGAGGTGATTGCGCCCGCGATCCAGATCCACGGGGCGTTTGCAACCTCTTTCCACTCCATGATCTTACTCCTCAGGTGGGGAATCCTGTCTCGCAGTGGTAAGCTGGGCCACAGCTGGCAGTGGCGATAGGACGACGTTCCACTGATGGTGCGCGGATCGCGAGCTTGGCGAAGGTCCTCCCTTCGAATGGGGTGGGTGGGTGCAGGGCAGCAGGAAGGACGCGAGGTGATTCCATCAGGCAGCAGCCCGATGATGCCTGATGGCGACGATCAAAAAGAATCGTATAACTGAATCACTGCGGTGTGTCTCAGCCTGCAGAGCACTATGCGGTAGTCTAAGCAAGTAGTAGTTATTTGGCAAATGCCGCATATCCAATGTGAAGTCGATTACTTTTCAGAACCCGATACTGGCGCCGCCATCGACGGGCAGGACGACCCCAGTGACGAAACGGGCGGCCTGCGAGCTGAGATACACCGCAGCATAGCCCACATCCATCACTTCACCCAGGCGGCCCGCCGGCGTACGACCCAAAACCTTAAGGAGCCGGGCCTCATCGGTCTGCAGCGCTTGCCGGCTCATGGCGGTGTCGATGAAGCCGGGAGCGATGGCGTTGACGCGCACGCCGCGCGGTGAGAGCTCCGTGGCGAGCGCTCGTGTGAGGCCGACGAGCCCCGCCTTTGCCGCGCTGTATGCTGATACGAGCGGGATGCCGAACAGGGCGGCCATCGAAACGATCATGATGATCGAGCCCTGACCGCGCGCCACCATGCGCGTTGCGCACTCCCGGGTCAGGGCATAGGCGCCCGATAGGTGCGTCCCCAGGATCTGCGCCAGCTCCTCATCCGAGGTGCGGATGGCTTGCTTCTTGAGATGCTGGCCCGCATTATTGACCAGGATACTCAGGGGCCCGGCCTCACGCTCGATCTGCTCCACCAGCGGCGGGATGGATGCCAACTCGGCCAGGTCGTGGCGGATGCCACGAGCGGCGGAGCCCAGCTGCGTCTCCGCCACCTGAAGGGTTTGCTCGTTGCGCCCTGTGATGATGACTCGCGCACCGGCTTCGATCAGCGCCTGGCTGATCGCCAAACCGATGCCGGATGATCCACCGGTGACGAGTGCGAGTTCGCCATCGAGCCGAAACGCGTCGAGTGCCATCAGCCCTCCTCGATGATCGTCAGCGCAGCCCGCAGATAGCCGATGACAAACGCCATACCTGCATGCCACGGCGCGGCGCACGCCACTTGAGGCGTGTGGTCGGGGACGATCACGCCATCATAGCCGTTTTTGTGGAGGATGCGGAGCAGGCGTATCATGTCGACATCCCCCTCGTCTACGAACACTTCATAGTAATGGGGCGCCTTTCCCCGTACGTTACGGAAGTGGAAGTAGGCAATCCTCCCCTGGCTGCTGTAGCGGTCGACCGCGTCGTAGACGTCCATCAGGTCGTCCGACATTTCCGCGACCGAGCCCGCACAGAACTCCAGGGAATTGCTCCGGCTGTCTGCCAGATCGATGACCCGTTGGTAGAGCTCGGGGCGGTAGACCAGCCGCGGTGTCCCGCGTAGCGTCGGCATGGGCGGATCATCGGGATGGAGCGCGAGCCGCACCCCTGCCTCCTCGGCGACCGGGAGCACCGCCTGGAGGAAATCGTTCAGCCGCTGCCACAACTGGTCACTGGTGATCGCGGCAATGGTCCCGGGCGTGGCCGCGGGGTCGTAGACCATATTCCACACCATCCCGTTCGGGATCGGCGTCTCCTCCGGTCCATCGGGGCCGAGGAAGGCGACCGATTCGGCTCCGCCCCGCGCCCAGGGACCCACCACGTGCCCCCACACGCCCGCGATACTGAAGTTGTACCCCATGATCGGGATGCCGGCCTGCCCGACGATGCGGATCGTCTCCTTCAGCCGTTCGAGTTGAGCCTTCTTGTGCGGGCCCTCGAGCAATACATCATGCCAATGGGAGGGATCGAAGTTCTCGATTGCCTCGAGCTCCAGCCCTTCCTCATTGACCGCCCTACGGAGGGCCGTCAACTCATCGAGCGTCCAGGGCCGCTCGCGGTTGTCCATGATCCCCCAGCCCTGGCCCGTGCTGCTTGCGCCGGGCAGTCGCGCCTCTTTGAAATAGTCGGTCCAGTGCGCCACGATGTGCGTGCAGCCCAATTGCCGCGCGAAGCGGAAGTTGTCCGGCGTCAGCATGTGCCGGTAATATCCCAAACCCAGTTTCATCGCTAATCCTCCACCTGGATGGGCAGGCGCCCCGATTCTAGCGCGAGGCGTCCCAACTTCCCATGCGCCTCAGGATTCGCGGCGCAAGCAGGGTCAGCCAGCGCGAGGGGACCTTCTTCTGGCCGAACTCCCATCCGCTCCACGCCTGCCAGACCGACTCCGGTGTGAATCGGCCCCGTTCGTCGGCCTTCGCCGCCAGGATGGCGGCCATCTCTCGCAGCCGCGGGTCATCCCGCAGGAAGGGGAATTGGCTCAGCACGTCCAGCATATGCAGGAGGTCGTACCAGATGAAAGGCGCTTTCAGCTTTCGGAAATCGTCGCCCATGTAGAACATGTACGGGTGGCGTTCGCGACTGGCAGCCCACAGAGCCAACAGGCTGCCGGCGCCGAGGCGGGCCGCGACACCCTCGCGGCTTCGGGGATCCTGAGCTAACGCCTTCAGCATGGCCAGGTTGGCAAAGGGGCACGGATCATCCTTGCGGCCCGGACCGCGCCAGTTTCCAAGCTCGGGTGAGACCGCGCACGGCCAGCCGACCTCGCGCACCAGCCCCAGCAGGTGCTCGCCGGCCGCGACCACGCGTTTGTCGTCACCCAGGCCGAACTTGAGCAAGGCGTACAGGATGAGCGGCGCGTCGCACAGCGCCCAAGCCAATTGCTCCTGGCCGCTGCCCCCGTGCGATGTCGCTATGTTCATGGGCAGGGCAAACGGTCCCTGCGCTGACTGGTGGGATAAAATCCGTTCGATGATGGCATCTATGCCTGGATCACCCGCCCGCAGTCCCAGGTCGGCGATGAAAGTCAGCTTGTGAAACGGCTGCCCGGCTGATTTATGGCTGCTGATGACCGTTCCGGGCCAGCCGGCCAGTTCGGCGATCAGGGCTTGCACCAGAGGGTCGGCCAGCATGGACCGGCGCGCGGCGGCTACCTGCGGATCGTCCTCGGGTTGATCCAGCAGATCACGTCGCGTCCGATATTCGACGTAGGCCGCTCCTTCGAGCAGCCAGGTTGTTGTCTCATTTGTTTGTTCCATCGTCGGTGCGGCCTCCGGTGTGGGAATCGCGCGACCTGGATTGACTGACATTCTGTCTTTGTTACAGGATATTCCGCAGGAGCGGCAGCTTCCGCAGGGTGTAAACGATGATGTGGCAGAGAGCGACTGCGATCGGCGTCACCCAGAGAAACTTCAGACCGAGGTTCATGGTGATGCCGCTCAGCGCGATGGGCAGCGGCACGATGATGGCTGGGTGGAGGACGTAGACGCCGAAGGCCGCGGGCGACATCGCACGCGCGAGCCGCCCCTGACCGGTGAACCGCCGCCGGAACCAGGTCAGCATCATGATGCTCACCACGACGCATGTGAACGCCTCCCACGTCGAGTAGGCCAGCGACAACCAGTTCAGCCCTCCGGCTGCGCGCTCATCGAGTGACCCGCTGAATGCGCCTGCAGCTCCTGCCACACCCACCAACGACAGGACGATCAGCGGGCTTAACCAACGCCAGAGGCGGCCTTGAGCGTCTGGGAACGCCGCCAGCCACTCGTTCCGGTAGGCCAGTATTCCCACCACAAACATGGCGATGTACTGGGGGTAATGGGCCAGCTCCTGGTGCCACGGTTCGCTCTGAAGACCGACCGGCATCCAAATCCGCACGACGAAGGTGACCAGGCCCAGGCTCAGCGCGAATAGAGCGATCGTACTGTTGCCGGGCACCGCTGCCCTGCCCGGATGGGCGGCAGCCGGTAGGGCAGCACCGGATCGACTGGCCGCGCTCAGAAGCCTCCACAACAAGTAGGCGATTGAGAAGATCAACAGCATCAGCAGGTACCAAACAGGCCCGTCAGCAATAGAGTCCAGCGGAAAGAAGATGTCGCGAAGGAAACTCCAGAACGAGCCCTGATAGGAACCTTGGTCCACGTCTCTGATGTAAGTGATGAACGGTCTGATGAGCAGCTCATAGATGAGCAGGGGGATGCCCAGGCGTTTGATCCGGTCGAGCAGGAACAGCCCCGGGCCTTTGCGGTCGTAGGCCCGTGGGGTGAAGTAGCCGGCGATCAGGGAGAAGAGCCCCAGAAGCGATGCTGCCGCGATGGCTCCGAACGGGAGCATGAGGATGATGAAGATGTCGCTGACTTCGCCCGCTTCCTTGTAATACCAATCGCCTTGGCCGGTGTAGGTAATGGCTAGGTGGCCGATGACGACCAGGGTGATGAGGGTCAGCCGGATGTTATCGATGTAGAGCAGGCGGGAGCCGCCTGTCGCGCCGTGAGCTTTTGCCCACACCACTTCAGAGCCCGCCATGATGCACCTCCCCAAAAATCAGATGGCCGGTTGCCGGTCCCCGAGCGCCACCGCTGACAGGTCGGTCGGCGCGTAGACGCGAATCGCGGCGTCGCCGGCCAAGGGACAGCGGTTCTCGCAGATACCGCAGCCGGTGCAGCGATCGTGCAGGACATAAGGACGGCGAACGAGCACCTCCTGCCCATCTGCAGCCCTTGCTGCCACCTCCTCCAACTGAATCGCCTTCTCCGGCAGAGGGCACATTTCCTCACAGACCAGGCAGATGCGATTATCAACCCACGGGATGCAGCGGTTGCGATCGATATAGGCATGGCCGATCACCTGCTGGCGCTTGACGTCCAGCGGAAGCACAGGGATCGCCCCGGTCGGGCAGACCTGGCCGCACGAATTGCAGCTATAGTCGCAGTGTCCTTGGCGGGGGGTCAGCACCGGGGTCCACATGCCACCCAGTCCTGCGATGCTCAAGCTGGGCTCCAGCCCACCGGTCGGGCAAGCGCGGATGCAGAGGCCGCACCGGATGCACCGCGTTAAGAACTCAGGATCCTGGCTGCCGGGCGGCCTTACGAGGTTCGGAGAAGGACGCGCTGTAGCCGGCTCAATCGCCAGGAGTCCAACGGCTATGATGGCGCCGCCGGCCGACGCCAGGAACTGGCGCCTCGAAGGGTCCTGCACCTGCCAACGCGCGGGGCGCAGGTGGCCGGTGAAACGCTGCCCGTCTCGTGGGCAGGCCGACGCGCAGTCCAGGCACAGGGTGCATTCGGCCGGATTGCTTCTGAAGCCGTCAGCCGGGTCAATTGTCCCCATCGGGCACTCGCGGGAGCAGCGCCGGCACGCCGTGCAGTCCGAGTTAGCCTCACGTCGCAGCCAGGCGGCTTTCCCGACCAACCCCAACAGTGCACCCAGCGGGCACAAATAGCGGCACCAGAACCGGGGGCGCACGGAATTGAGCGCCAGCGCGCCTCCAAAGACCAACGCGGCGAACAGGCCAGCTGCGTACACCAGTTGTGTGGCAGGCAAGACCGTCCCCCGACCGACCGCCTCGAGCGTATCCACTGGCCCGCGGAGGAAGGGCACGGCATACGCGGCCTGCTCCAGGCCCCATAGGATGGCGTTGAATGCCGGCCACGCAACCACCGCGATGGTCCGGGTGGTTAAGGTGATCGGATCGAGGAAGATCAGGCTCAGGTTGCCGAGCACGGCCAGCAGCAGGATCAGTATCAGCAAGAAGTATTTGACGCGGCGCCAGCGGTCAGGTAAGTCGACCTCGTTCGGCCGCGATCTGCGCCCCGGCCCCCGAGCCCAATCCAGCACCGTCCCCATGGGGCAGAGCCACCCGCACCAGGCGCGGCCGAGGACGAGCGCGAACACCAGGGCGGCGAGGCTGCCGAACAGCAGCGTCCCGGTGATCTGACGCGCCGCGATCATGCCAGAGGCTCCAGCGAGGGCATCCAGCCAAAAGAACAGGCCAGCCGCGGTGGGCACAGCTGCCGCGCGGATCGTCAGATACACGAACACCAGGAAGACCGCCAATTGTACCCAGCGGCGTGCCTTGTGCATGGCGTTCGCTCGCATACGCGTCCCCTCTCCCTACGGGATGGTTCCCAATCAGACCGCGACCTCAACCACGTTGACTGCGTTCAAGTCCATCTGCCCGAGCCCCATCTCAGCGCCCAGGCGGATGTAGCCAATGTCTTTGCCAGTCATCCCGAACAGCGTGGTCGCATACGCGTCGGCCGCAACGATGTCGGCGCTGGCAATCACGGTGTCAGTGACCTTGACATCGTCCAGGTTGCCGCCGGTGGGCCCGTTCTCCATCAAAATCCGCACGGCATCCACCACGGTTAGTTGCGGTTTGAGGCTGCTGCTCAGGTCGGCGATGCATTGATCGAGCCCCCGCGAGTGAAAGCCGCCCCGATCCTGGATCAATCCCATCAGGTTCTTCATGCCCAGGGTGAGCCGCGTGGACCCGTGGTCCTTGGCAATGGGCAGGTTGATCAGCACATCGGCATCGAGCGCGTCGCCATAGACTTGCCATTGTTGGATTTTGCGGCCGTTGGGGATGTCGAGTGGGCGATAGCGCATCCGGCTCATCACCTCCATCTCGCCGCCGGCAGCCTGCACGGCGTCGGCAATCCCGCTTTTGACATAAGCATTCTGCCCGGTTCCGCCGAAAGGCGCGTCCATGACACGCACGCGCTTCGCACCTGCGCCCAGGCAGAGGGCAACCACGGCAGCCACCACCTGTGGATTCGTCGTGCTGGCGTATTCCGGGCCATTGTAGGCGGTGCAGATGTTCGGCTTGAGGATCACGTTTGCGCCGGGCTTGACGAAGCGTTCAATGCCGCCCAGCGCGGCGATCGCGCGCCGGGTGAGCTCAGCAGGATCGGCGCCCGTTCCGCGCGCGACTGCCAGATAAGCGGTGGTCGCGGGCGTCGTTGGCGCCGCGCCGCTGTCGAGCGGTGCGGTGGGCTGTGGCGCGGACTGCGCAGGGGGCTTTGCTGGCGGGGCGGCCGAGGGCGACCGGGCGAGCGTCGGGGCAGGGGAAGGTTTCGTGGCGACGACGCCGGGCGTGGCCGCGGCCGGCTGGCTTTGCGCTGGGACGGTTGGACTGAATGCAGTTGGTTTCGATGTACGACATGCGCTGGCGCCGACCCCGGTCAGCGTGAGCGCCAGCACTTGCTTGAGGAACTGGCGCCGGTCTCTGATGCCTGGCATGGCTGTGTCTCCAGTGTGGGAATCGCGCTATCTCAGTGACCAATGATACCTTAGTAAGCCCAAATACGCGAACCGTCTCGCTGGCGAGGCAGCCTGTCAGAGATGCGCAGAGCGACATCATGACATCCCCAGCGTCGAGAATGAGCGCGTTTTCAACATCTAGTCTCCTCGTGTGGCAAACGCCCGAATCTCCGCGGCGTGCTTCTGTTCGTCGCGGGCTTCGACGCCGAGCAGCATGGCGATCGTCACCCGGCGGTTTCTGGACGAACGCACACCATAGTCCCGGTGGAGGTCCCCGGCTGGGAGAGCGACCAGATGATCGATCAAGGCCTGATGCGATGCCTCGACCGCGGCCAGCGTCTCGGCCAGCGTGGCCCGCTTGTACCGGGCCACAATCCCGGCGTTGAAGGTGCGCCAATCAGGATCATATGCCGCGTAAAAAGCCGGCAGTTGTCCGGTTCGGATCGCCTCGATTGCCTCCAGGTTTGCATAATCCCAACCGGTCAAGTGCGCCGCAATGTCATGGGCCGACCATGTGCCGAGGAAAGGTGTGTCATGCAGATCGCTGTGCAGGTCCGCGGTTGCGCCCAGAACTTCCCGTCGGGCTTCGGTTAGATCGGCGATCAGTTGTGCCTTCTTGGTTTCCGGATCGGCTCTCATGGCGCTGAATGAACCTCAAGACGATTGCCAACTTGCATGAACGATCTCTCATATAATACGCGCGCCATACGTCTTTGTCAAGCGGGGTTCCGCTAGACCGGAGTGCCAGGCGTTGTTCCGTAGCGTGGCTGACCTGACGTCGTGCCCACTTGTGGCACCGGACATCATCTTATAGTAGACTGGGCGCAAGAGCCGGAATTCTTATGGATGTGCGAGGAGTTCTATGCCCAACGTAGCCATCGTGACCGACAGCGTAGCCAGCATCCCGCAGGCCCTGATTGATGCGCTCGGCATCCGCTGGGCTCCCTATTACATCCACCAGGGGAAGGTGGTGTTAAGAGACCTGGTCACTGCTCCCGGGGCCATCTTCTACGAGTGGCTGACCACCGCGACCGAGCTGCCCAAGACCGCCAACCCCAGCGCAGGCGACTACCTGGAGATCTATCGGGCGTTGGCCGGCGAGGGCGTGCGTGAGATCGCCAGCATTCACATCACCTCCAAGGGCAGTGGGGCTTACCAGGCGGCGCTCATCGCCCGGCAGATGCTCGTTGATGCCATGCCTGACTTGCATATCGAGGTGATCGACACCCTCAATGTCTCGATGTGCCAGGGTTGGATGGCGATTGAAGCGGCCCGTGCCGCGCTGGCGGGCAAGTCGCTGTCCGACATCGTGGCGCTCGTGAAGAGCATGATGCCGGTCACCCGCATGATCCAGACTGCCGACACGCTTAGGTACCTTTACATGGGTGGTCGCATCGGGAAAGCCACACATCTTGTTGGGTCCCTCTTGAACATCAAGCCCTTGATCGGGATGGAAGATGGCGTGATTGTGCCGCTGGGCCAGGCGCGCAGCCGCCGCGCGGCCTATGGGAAGATGGTCGACATGGTCGAGGCGGCCGTCGGCAAGATGGGCAAGATCAAGGTGGCCTTCGTACACGCTGCGGCCGTCGAAGAAGCTGAGAAACTCAGGGCGTTGTTCGAAGCGCGGCTGACCTGCGTCGAATCGGTGATCGCCGAGCTCTCCCCGGCACTGGGCGTCCATTCCGGCCCCGGCACGGCCGGCGTCTGTTATTTCCCCGTGCGCGAGACCGCGGAGTGAGGCCTCACCCCACTCGCGCGGCCCGGGATTCCCACGATTCAAGCTACTTCACTTCGATGACGGGCGGTGTCGCGGTGCCACCGCGGTAGAAGCGCGTGGGCTGAGGCAGTCCACCATCGCGCTGTATCTCGGTTGGCATCCACTGCGCCAGGGTGTCCTGGTAGCGCTTCATCATATCCGCGTCCTTCACCATCTGATCCTCACCGGTCAGCCCAGCGACGTCCCGCAACGCCCCTTCCAGGTCGTGCGCCAGGCTCCACGCCTCGACATAGCGTCTCTCAGTGGCCAGCCGGCTGATCTCCTTCAAGCCCTCCGCCGAGCGTTGGATGGTGACGTTGCGCAGCACCTCCACATCAAAGAGCGGGTCATACGCTACGCCATCGGCTCGGAGCACCCGCGCGTTCGAGGTTATGGTTTCGTGTTTGTTAGCCTTCAGATCATCATAGCTGAGCTCAACGGATATGAGCGGCCTCTGGCCTGGGACATCGGGAGCGAGGCGCAGGTGCACGAGCAGCACCTGGCTGTCACCCGGCGCCAGATCGCGCAGGCTCACCTGCACCGGCCCTGCGGGCAGGCTGCCTTCATAACCGGTCACCTGGCTGAGTTGCACCCCGGGCTCGGGACGTATGGTCACTGCCACGTTCGCCGCGACCTTGGCCATCAGCCCCAGTGCATCCTTGCGGAAAACCTTATCCATCTCCTCCGCGGAGTCGATGAAGTGGTAAGGTCCCTTGCCCTGGATTGCGAGCTCGGATAGCAGCGCGTCGTTGACGTCGTGACCGAGGCCGATGGTCGCCAGGTAAACGCCGCGGTCATTGTAGGCCTTGGCATCCGCGGCGATGGCGGGGGGATCGGTCACCCCGACATTCGCAATTCCGTCTGTCAGCAAGAGGACCCGGTTGTTCCGTGCCGGGTCGTAGCGCCGATCGACCTCGCGCAGCCCGAGCATCAGCCCGGCATGCAGATTGGTGGACGCGGTGGGCTCGAGCCTTTCGATCGCGGCAGCGATCCAGGCGCCATCACCAACGGTCCGCATGGGTTCGAGCGGCCACGCGGTGTCGCTGTAGCCGATGATGGTCACCTGGTCGTTGGCAGCCAGGCTGTTGAGGAAAACGCGGAGCGACTGCTTGACCCAGGCCATCTTGCCCGCATCGCCCATCGAGCCGCTGCAGTCGATGACCAGCGCCAGGGTGAGCGGCGCAATCTCCTCCGGTCGTGCGGACTTCGCCTGCACGCCGACCTGGAGCCATGCATCGCCGCCCGCGGTGGACACCGTCCCATTGCCCAGTCGCACATCAAGCCCCAGCGTCGTGTTGAGGGGCTCGGGGAAGCGCTGTTCGTAGTAGTTGAGGTACTCAGCAACGCGGACTTGCTCCGCGTCGACGATGCCGCCGCTCTGGATAACGGAGCGGCTCAGCGATTTCGAAGCGTCCATCGAGGCAGCACACCCGGCTGAGAACAAGATCAGGGCCAGGCCGATCACCAATGGGATGAGATGACGTCGGGTTTTCATTTTGTCCTCCTGATGCTCTTGGGCTAGACTGGAATCGTCACTGATGCTTCCTTCATACCGCAACGCCGGGACACTTCAAGCACCAGAAGTGTTACATTGGATGCAACAGGGGAAATCACACGCCTTCGAGGCGAACATGCGCTCTTTTGCCGAGCTCCTACGAGAGTACTCCGGACGCACGGGTGTCAGCGACGCCGAATTGGCGCGCGCGGTCGGGGTCCAGCGGCAGACGATCTTCCGCTGGAAGGAGGGTGCGGTCGGCCGGCCGCGCTTGGCAGAAGATGTGCTGCGGCTGGCGAGCAAGTTGCGGCTTAGCGATGCGGAGCGAGATGAGCTGTTGTTGGCAGCCGGCTTCCCGCCAGTCCTCGTCGCCCCCACCCGGCTGAAAGCTCCGGCTGTGGTCGATATCCCCGCAGACGAGGACGCGGGTCTCACTGATCGTGTGATCTCTTCTGCTCCGGAACGACCTCAGTTGTCGCGACGACCGCGCCTTTTCATTGTCATCGGACTTTTGGTCCTCGGCGCCGTCGCCGCCTGGCTGCTCCTCCGTCCTCGCGTGGTGTACCCGATCAGCCAGCCCGATGAGACGTTGATCGTCGTCGGTCAGTTCGCCAACTATACGGGCGGGGACCGGGGCTATAACGTTCCCGGCCGCATCCGGCAGGCGCTGGAGCGTGAAATCAGTGGTGCGCGTCTGACAAGCGTCCGCGTGGCGGAGTGGCCCGACCCGATTCGGACGCATGAAGTGGCGGATGAGGTTGCCGAGCGCTCCAAGGCAGCGCTTATCATTTGGGGCGAGTACGACAGCGGCCGCATCCTTGCGCGCTTCACCGTGTCAGGTGGTGGAGGAGTGCGCGAAGCCGCCTCCCTCGAGAAGCTTATCTCGTCGACGGACGACCTGTCCGCGGCCATCAACTCAGACTTGCCGGAGGAGACGCGTTTCCTGGCCCTCATCAACCTGGCACAGGTCCTGCTCGACCGCGGCCAACCGGAGATTGCGGCCGCCTTGTTGGCACAAGCGGCGACCCGCCCGCCCCAAGATGCTGCCGGACTGGCCACCCTACACTTCCTGACCGGCCTGGCAGCCCAGCAGAGGCAGCCGCCCGACCTTGACATGGCTATTACAGCGTATGGGGATGCCCTGGCGCTGCGCCCGGACCTCTCCGCCGCATACAATAATCGGGCGGTTGCCTGCCTGAAACGGCAGGCGCCGGGAGACGCGGACCTTGCGCTCGCGGACCTGACACGCTATCTCGCGGATCATCCCGACGCAGCAGAGGCGCTCACCAACCGCGGCGCGGCCCATCTCCTGCTGGGCGGGAACGACCATGCACGGTTGGCTCTCGTCGACTTGAACCGGGTGCTGGAGCTGACGCCCGATTCGGTGGAGGCTCTTCTGAATCGCGGGCTTGCCCGACTGCGGACGAAAGAAGCGGGCTGGGAGGCCGATTTCGAGCGGGTGCTGGCGCTACGGGCCGATCACCCCGGGGCGTTGGAGTCACTGTGTTGGGCTTATGCCGTGCAGGGACAGGCCGAAGTCGCACTGTCCTGGTGCGATCGAGCACTGTCAGTCGCGAACAGCGGGCCCGCGCGTCACGGTCGCGCGATTGCCTATGCTCTCTCGGGACAATATGCCTTGGCCGCGAAGGATCTGGAGACGTACCTCTCCGCCCTCAAGCCGCCTCTGTTGGCAAGAGAAGAGGACCGGGTGCGTGAGTGGCTCGTCGAGCTGGCTGCGGGCCGCAACCCCTTTGACGCCGCGGCCCTCAACCTGCTCCGGCAGGAGTAATCCGCAGCCAATGCTCGCGGCGCTCCATCCCGTGGCGGTAGACGACTGTCTGCCGCGGCCGGTCGATCTCGGCCGTCCCATCACTCACCTCGACCCGGCAGCCGTGCGGATACTGGAACTCGGGCACGAAGACTTCGGTCGCCGCAGTCACGCTGGGGTCGTGGCGGAATTCGAATTCGAAGACGCGGCGGCGGAGGTCGAACGACAGCCGCAGCGGTTGGCCCGCAACTGCTCGCGGGTACGGGCGCGCGACTGCCCGTAGGGCGCGTCCCCCGGAGTTGATGTCTCGGGGATCATCCTGCTGGTCCCGGCTGAAGATCGAGAAATCCTCCCCGTTCCACCCGTCGCCGCGGGCGTTGGTGTTGTCTGCCGTGTAGTTCCAGAGCGTGCCGCTCAACAGATTGTCCTCCACCGCGCGGAGGGAGCGATCCAGCGCACTGACCTGCGCCCCGAAATCTCCCGCACGATACGCGCGGCCATCCGCCAGGTCGGACGGGATGCCGAACTCGCCCAGCAACACCGGCATGCCCGCGCTCTCTCCGCCCCGCTTGAGGTTGCGCAGTTGCCCCGCGAACGACCTGCGGATCGGGCCGGGCAGGAAGACCGGTTTCCGGGTGTGGGAATTGGCTGCCAGAAGAGGGCTGAATTGCTTTGACATCAGCACATGGCCATCATACCAGTGCGGCGCAAAGGCGACATCCCCGGCATCCTTCGTGTTCCACGGCGGCCGGAGGCTGCCCGGTTCCGGTTCGACAAAGATCAGTGCCCGTGGATCGATCGCGTGGATCGCCGTGGCGAAGCGGAGCGCAAACGGCTGCAGATAGTCCCTTCCAAAGTCAACCGGTCGCCCATGGGCCTCGGAGAAGTGATCCGGGCGCAGGAGTTGGGGCATCCCCCCGGCATCGAAGTCCCAAATACCGTTCTGCCGCCACACGCAGTCCCGGCCTTCCTGCCAGGCGCGCCGCCGCCCATCATTCAATTGCTGCGTGCCGGCCCGGCGAAAACTGACCGTCCCCAGCCTCCACACATCCACTTCCTGGGGCACACCCGAACCTAGCAGCATTGCCTGGAACGGAGTGGGGCAGGGCCCGAGGGCAAGTGCGCCTTTTCCCACGTTCAGGTTCCGCCGGCCGATATAGCCGGGGAGCGGCTCGTTCAGCATATCGTACCCGATCAAATTGGGTAGATCCCTGAGGCGTAAGGCCACCTGTTGGAAGGCCGCGATATAGTGGCGCTGGAGGAACTCCTGAACCGGCTCGCCAGAGATGAGCGTCTGCGGTGCAAAGTCGTTCCCGCCGAAGAAGAGGCTGAACATGGTGGCTGCGGCCAACTTACTTCCATTGGTCGGCCAGATCATCTTTGGGAAGGATTCGCCGTGGGTGGCGTGCACGATGGCCGCGCCGGTCTCCGCGAACCCCGTCAGATCAAATCCGACCGCCTCCAATGTCCAACCTGGTGCGCCGTCCCCGCCGGAGAAACGGCTCCAGACGTCC
This sequence comes from uncultured Chloroflexia bacterium, assembly GCA_963774265.1. Lineage (GTDB taxonomy): Bacteria > Chloroflexota > Anaerolineae > CG2-30-64-16 > CG2-30-64-16 > JALOOB01. The sequence continues at coordinate 201,116 of CAVZDU010000007.1, forward strand.
TGGTGCGGGTCAATGAAGAGGCTGAGGCCGTGCTCACCCGCTTTTTGCGCAATTGAGTGGACATAATCAAGATAGGCTTCATCATAGATGCCGGGTCCCGCGTGTTCGATCGCCTCCCAAGGCACCAGGAGGCGCAGGAGGGTGAGCCCCCACGCGTTCAGCCGGCTGAAGTGCTCGTCCGCTTCTTGCAGTGGGAACGGACGCCCGACAAACGAGACGTCACGATGTTCAAAGAAGCCCGCGTCGAGGTGCGTGGCGCCGTCCGGCCGCCGTGGCGTCTTGCTGCTGCCGCCCAGGTTGATCCCGCGCAGCATGAGCGTGCGATTGTGCTCATCCTTGAAGTTGGGACCATCGATGCGGATCACGTGTCACTCCAGCCAGGCCGCCACGGGGCGAGCGGACCAAGGCTCATGCTATCACCGATCCGGTTCCTCGAATAAACGCGAGGGACGTAGAGGTTCTCCCGGAAACCTTAGGGCCCCTTCCAGTGTCATGCCGCTTTGACGTGTCTCTGCGCTGATGCGATAATTGGCGCACACCGTTTGCGATCACACAAAGAGGCAGATCATGGCCACCATCACCATTTCCCGGCAGTTCGGGAGCCACGGCGATACCGTCGCGCAACTACTCTGTGACCGGCTAGGCTATCGTTACTTCGACAAGAACCTGATGATGGGTCTCGCCGCGCAGTCGGGACTGGCGCCCGAGACGGTGGTCGACCTGCCCGATGACCAGCGCCGGGCTCGGACTCTCGTGGAGCGGCTCTTCGGCAACTATGCTGCGCCTTACGGTGATCCTGACACCTGGGCCGCCGCGGCCGCGGCCGAACGGCAAGAGCAGTTGACAGTGGAGCGAATCAAGTACCTGATCCGGGCTGCGTACGAAGAGGGCAACGTGGTCATCATCGGACGCGGCGGGCAAGCCGTGCTCGCCGGACTGCCCAACGTGTTGCACGTGCGGCTGGTAGCTCCGATGGAGCTGCGGGTGCAGCGCCACGCGGAGCGGGCGGGGCTAACGGTCGAGGCCGCGCGCGAGTTAGTGATGAAACGCGATGCGGCCTCCCACGACTTCGTCAGTCGGTACTTCGGTATCGATCGGCGCGATCCGACGCACTATGACCTGGGCATCAATACGGCCAAGCTGACGCCCGCGGCAGCGGTCGAGCTGATTGTCACCGCCCTGGCCGGTTTGCCGGCTGCGGACTAACCGCGCCGTCCGCGAAAAGAATTGAACGCTTGAATGGACCGCATCGTGCAACGATCTCAACTCTTCAATATTTTCCTCGTCGTTTTCATCGTCATGCTCGGCTTTGGCCTCATCATGCCGCTGATGCCGTTTTTCGCGGCGCAATACGGCGCCAGCTCCTTTGTGGTCGGCCTGCTGGTGGCAGCGTACGCCGCCGCACAGTTTTTCGGCGCGCCGCTCCTGGGCCGCCTGTCCGATCGTAAAGGCCGCCGGCCCCTCCTGGTTGTCAGCATGACCGGCACCTCGTTCGGATTCATCCTGCTGGGTCTGGCCGATCCCTTAGGCAGGGCGCTGGCTTCCTTGTTCGCTGCCGATCCGTCGCCTGCGCTGCAGAACGCCGTGATCCTGGGTGTGATGTTTCTTTCGCGCATCGTCTGCGGGCTTTTTGGCGGCATGATCACCGTTGCCCAGGCCTACATCGCCGACATCACCGACGAGCGCACCCGCACCCAGGGGATGGGCATGATCGGCGCTGCGTTTGGTTTAGGTTTTATCGTGGGGCCGGTGATGGGGGGCGTGCTCAGCCAGTGGGGCTTTGCCGTGCCATCGTTTGCTGCGGCCGGGATGGCGTTGCTCAACCTGGGCACCATTTTGGTCCTGCTGCCGGAATCGCTGACCGAAGCACGCAAGGACGAGCTGGCCCGGCAAAAGGGGCAAGGGAAGCAATCGCTGATCAACCTGCCGGCCATGATGGGCAAGCTTGGGAGGCCGCGCCTCGGGCCGCTGCTGACCGTTCGCCTGATCGTCTCGCTGGCCGGGTCGTTGTTCATGGCCCTCTTCACGCTGTGGGCCAAGGATCGCCTGGGGCTGAGCGCGCAGGTCACCTCCTATGTGATGGCCTACAACGGCCTGTTGTCGATCCTCGCGCAAGTTGGGCTGATTGGCCCGCTGACCAAGCGGTTCCCTGATGCAAATCTCATCTTTTCGTCGATCGTGATCCTGGCGACGGCCATGTTGGGGTGGGCGCTGACCGCGAACGTGCCAACGCTGTTGGTGGTGATGATCCCAATGGCCCTCTCCACTGGCGTGCTGAACACGGTCATCGGCAGCGCCACAAGCTGGTCGGTGCCGCCGCAAGAGATGGGCGACGCGCTGGGCACATCCAGCGCGTTCGAGAGCCTCTCGCGCGTGATCGCACCCTCAGTGGGCGGCTGGCTTCTGGGGGCAGTGGGTACGTGGGTGCCTGGAACTTTGGGTGCGGTCCTGCTGGCCGGCCTCGCGGTCTTCGCCTGGCGCCGGCTGATCGTCAACCCCGACCCGCCACTGCCCATGCCGGTCATGTTGGGGCAAGCGGCGCCCATGGATGTTCCGGTCTCGCCTCTCGTCGTTGAGCCCGCATAGAGCCGAGCGGCCACCGAACTGCATTCGACGAGCGGTCATGGAAGCCTCCCACACATCATGCGAAGGATCAGAAACGATCCGCTGTGGGGTCCCAGAAGTCACCCCCCAGCCTCAGGCCGGCGAAGATCTGGCGCATCTCATTCGGCCTTGGGCGCCGGGAGTCCGCCTGCAGGCGCGTGGCGTACCACGTCGTCGCCAACCCCCACAGCTGATCCATTGTAACCACTGGCCGCGCCGGGGTGTTGTGGGCTGCGCACCAGGCCTGGACCTGTTCTTCCGACCGGAAGAATAGCATGTTGGCTCAAGTGAAGACGATATCATCCCACCACCTGGCGGCGGGGACGAGGCAGTGAAAGAGCCACTCTGAGGGCCCGGGACCGCTCAGGTCCACCGCCAGATGCAGCGGCTCGCCGGATTCCGCGCAGTGGGAGTGGACGATGCCGGGCTTGTGGAGCGCGGCCAGCACCCCGAGCGCATCCCACGCGCAGACACCGAAGTACTCGAGTCCACCGGCCTCCACGTGGTGCTGAGTCGGAACGCCTGAGAATGGCGGCGCCATGCGGATCGAGACCCCGTCCGTCTCGAGCACCAGCACCCGCTGCTCGCGCAGCCGCGCGTACGCGTCGGCCACACTTTCCACGTTCGAATCGACGCGTCGGGCGACCTCCTCCGGAGAAGGTCCCCTCCCGGTCGCCGCGAAATGGCGGTAGATTTCCAGTTTGACGTGGGTGTCGAAGTCCATGTGGCGTCTCTCCTATTCTCTCGCTCATAGTTTACCTTCCGGCCGCCGACCTGCGCGGATGACCGCCACCTGCTCAGCATCAAACGGCGGATCGAACAGCGCGGGCGTCAGGTGGTAGGTGCGGAAGAGATCCGTGATGAAGCGCATACGCTCGGCCAGATTGCCCCAGTCAGCGACGCGGGCGCTGCGATCCGCGCCTGCCATGACCTGCGCCAGGAATGCAGCCAGTTCGGGACGGTCAATCATTGTCTGGCTGTCTGGGCTCCTATCAGGGAGGTCCTGGCCGAGCTGCAATACCTCGCCCGTGGGCAGTTTCAGCGTCATCAGGGTCGCAGTGATGACCAGACGTCCGGCCTGCTGAACCTCCTCTGCCAACTGGTCGCGTGCCTGGAGCAGCGGACCCAGCCGTCGCGCCAGCCTGGCCAGCCAGAAGCGCAGCCGCGACGAGCGGTCGGGGAGAAGTTCATCAATGAGGTGTTGGCGTAACACGCGCGGATGGATCACCGGCGCATTCATGGCCTCGACGATTTCGCCCTGCAGCCGCGTCTGCTCGTGGAAGCCGATCTCCAGGTTGGCCAGCAGCAATAGTTGCGCTTTCTGCCTGAGATCATCGGTAGTGATGGCCTGACCATAGTGCTCGAAGGCCTGGGCCAGGTATCGCTGGCCGTCCGGGGGATCGCCCGGTCGAAGGCCCTGGCTGAACGCGACCAGACCGTCACGCGTAACGGCCAGCCCGCCGTTCTCGAATAGCGCCAGGAAGCGCGCGAACTCAGCGCCGATCTCGGCGAATACCTTTACGTTGCCGCGCGCCACCGCGTCACTGGTCCTTTGAAAGGCCGCTACGGGATTCACCGCGTTCCACACGGCATCCACCGCACCGAAGAAGCTGCGGGGCTGCCGGCCGCGGAGCGCAGCGCTGGCCTCCAGCATGGTGCGGGCGTTCACCTGGGCTGCTGGCGTCTCGCGGAGCAGCCGTTCCAGCGCAGCAAGCAGATCCTCCCGGCGGATGCTCTGGCCCGCCTGCTTGGACGCCCATGTGGCCACCGTGCACCAGTTTGCGCCCGCGCCCGTCAACCGCGCCATCGCTGCGGAGAGGTCGTGGTAGGCCTGCGTGATCTGCAGGTTGCGCACGACAGGATCGTCCAATGCTGCGATCCGGCGGACATCGTCCACCGCCGGGGGCGCGCTCCGGGACCGTTCCATTGCCCCGAGCCGGTCAGTGGAAGGGCCTTCCATCATCCAACCTTTCGTTTGCTTCGCACCACCCCGAGTACTCCTTTGACGTAGATGAGAGCCTAAGTTAGGCTTTGAGGCGCGCTACTCGATCACCACCACCCCATCTTGCCTGATCGTCGCCATCCCACCCTCTGCCAGGCTGGCGAAATCCTGCGCCGCCAACGCGACCACGGGCACGGGTTTCCCGTACATCTCGTCCGCCACGATGGACGCGAGGCTGAGGAAGGCGTCCGGTGTGGCAGTGAGGACCGCTGCCGGCGCCGTGCCGCCGCGTACGGCCTCCAGGAAGACCGCGGTCGTGGTGCTCGAACCCTTGGTGAACGGGATCGCCAGCACCCGCGCCGCCGCGATCTGTCCGGAGAGCGGGTGACGCCGATCGATAATCTCACCGGTGGCCGCATTGTAGCCGCCCCAGAAGCTCAGTGGCACGTCACTGTAGAGGAGTTGCCCCGTTGCCTCGCCCGCGACCAACGCCCGGCCCTGCATCACTCGCGCCATAACCTCTCGTCCCTCACAACGCGACCCGCGGCCGCTGAGCGTACGCAATCGGCCATGCTGCCGTAAACCACCTGCGTGTTCAGCATCCCCGGCGCGTAGTACGCGTACTTGGCTGAATTCGTCATCAGCGTCCGGATCTCCGGCGGGAGCATAGGCGAGGCCAGGGGGCAGGTGTCCACGGTGATCTGCCCGCCAAAGCGCCGCAGCGGCTCCAACAGCCCGCTGCGTTCGGCCAACGCCGCGACAGCCCGGCTGGTGGTCACCAGGAAGCGGACACGCGGCCGCCGAACCTGCCCGACGAGGAGGGGCGCGAGCTGCCGGAACTCGGCCAGCGAAAAGTGAGGACTGCCGAGGAGGACCAGGTCCAGCCCGTCGCCCACCGCAGTCGTCAGTTCGAGTCACGCGGCGCGCAGTTCCGGCATGCCCGCATGGACGGTCGCGAGGGGGCGCGGCCCTGGAACGCCGCTTCGAGCGTAGGCGCCTCGGGCGTCACCCCGACGAGATGGAAGAGTGCAACCGCGCCCGATGACGACGCGGCTGCGCCGAGCGCCTTGAGTTGATCCTCGGTGGGCTGGACGGTGATGCCGTCGATCACCGGGATGCGAGCATGCTCGGACTGCACGCCGCGCAGCCCGAGTATGCTCGCGGCCTTGCCGGTCAAGTGCCCCAGCACAGGGTAGAAACTGTCATCGGCCTGCAGAGCCTCGGGGATCGAGTCGAGCCGGATGAGGAGTTGGCCGGCCCGGTTCTCGGTCAGGTGTAGGCCGGCCGAAGGGACGCGGCCGGTGATGGCCGCGCAGATGTCGAGCAGATCAGGGTAACGCTCGGTGCGCGCACCGAGGACCGAGTTAGCGAACGCAATCGCATTGGACTCACCCCACGCAATCTGCTGGCCGAAGGCAGGACGGGGCTCGCTTTGATAGGGGGCGCAAGTGAAGCTGGGGATGCAGCCCATCCGCCGATAAGCGTCCATCTGGCGTCGCGCCTTCTCGGCCCAATCAGGCGGTACGGACCACTCCGTCCAGCCATGCTCGTCCACGCCGCTAACGTTGGAGGTGGAAGGCACGGCGACGGTCGCGCCCAGGTCGGCCAGCCGCTCCGCGTACTCGAGTGTGGCGTCGCCCATGAAGATGGTGCTGTCGATGTGTGCGGCGGTGATGTCGAGCAGTCGCTCCGCGCCGAAGACATCGGCCATGCGCACAATGATCCGCATCGCCATCTGTGCGCCCGGCCCGCGTTCCCCGGCGAGCAGGGTACGGTCGTAGTCGGTGAGGTGGAGCATACGCCTCTCCATCGCAAGCCGAATTCCCGAAATCGCCGTCATTATAGCATGAACCGACCGTTCAAAGCTGAGGTCCCCCCCCATTTTGACTTTACGCATTTGTGATGGCATGTGCTATTCTATTCGCCGCTGGTGCTGGTCAAAGCAGATCGCCGCCGTTACGGATGTAGCGGCGGTTTCGCGCCCCAATGAGCCCCCGCGTCCCACCAACGACCGGTCAGACGCCGCCACACTCAACCCACAACTTCAGAAGAGGAGAATCGTATGTCTGCGCCCATCAACCCTTTTCAGACCGCCCAACGCCAGCTCGATGAGGCAGCCGAACTGCTGGGCATGGCGCCAACCCTCCACGCGTTCTTCCGCGAGCCGATGCAGGAGGTCGCTTTTTCGCTTCCGGTGCAGATGGATGATGGAAGCTATGAGGTCTTCAAAGGCTTCCGTATCCAATACAACACCGCCCGCGGCCCCGCCAAGGGCGGTATTCGCTTCCATGCCGACGAGACTATTGACACGGTGCGCGCCCTGTCAGCCTGGATGACCTGGAAAACCGCGCTAGTAGATATCCCCCTCGGAGGCGGTAAGGGGGGTGTCGTCTGCAATCCGAGAAGCCTATCGCGAGCCGAGTTGGAGCGGCTGAGTCGCGGCTACATGCGCAAGATCGCGCACGTCATCGGGCCGGAGATCGATGTGCCGGCTCCGGACGTCTACACCAACCCACAGATCATGGCCTGGATGTTGGACGAATATGAGGTTATCACCGGACGTCATCTGCCGGGCGTGATCACCGGTAAACCAGTCAGTCTATTCGGCTCGCAGGGCCGGGGCGATGCCACGGCGCGCGGAGGTATGTACACGGTCCGCGAGACCGCCAAGGTGCTGAATCTGGATTTCCAAGGTGCATCGGTGGCGATCCAGGGCTACGGCAATGCCGGGCAGTACGCCCACCGGCTCGGCGGCGAGCTGCTTGGGCTGAAGACTGTAGCCATCAGTGACTCGCGGGGCGGTATCTACAACCCGAACGGCATCGATTATGAAGCAGCAGTTGCCTGGAAGAAAGCGACCGGCAGTGTCGTGGGTTTCAAAGACGCCGACGCAGTCGATAACTGTGACCTGCTGGAGTTGCCGGTCACGATCCTCTTGCCGGCGGCCCTGGAATGCGTGATTACTGCCGAAAACGCACCGCGCATTCGGGCCAAGATCGTGGGCGAGCTGGCCAACGGACCCACGACCCCTGAGGCGGATCAAATCCTCTACGAGAACGGAACGTATGTGATCCCCGACTTCCTCTGTAACGCCGGCGGCGTGACGGTGAGCTATTTCGAGCAGGTGCAGAACGCCTACAACTTCTACTGGCCGATCGAGGAAGTACATGCTCGCCTGAACACCACCATGACGCGGGCATTCCATCAGGTCCACGAGATGGCCCAAAGCCGGCAGATTCACAACCGGTTGGCGGCCTACCTCGTTGCCGTCAAGCGGGTGGCTGACGCGGTGATCCTGCGCGGGTGGCTGGGGTAAGCAGGACGCACCTTTGTCCGCGCCGGTGGAGGTGACACGTGCGCAGCCCCTGCCGGCGCCGTCATAGCCCGGCGCATCAGCCCGCCGGGTCGTCCGGGACCACGAATTCAAACGCGCGCAATTCCTCCTGAATGCCGTGGCCCAGCTCCATGAGGTGGACGGCGTGGGCTTGCAGCGCCCGATCCTCCTCCGTGGTGGGCTCCCACTTTGGCACGGGCGTCGGGCGCCCTTGGGCGTCGATAGCCACGAACACCATCAGGCAGCTCGTGGTCCGCTCATATTCGCCGTGCATGATGCCGCGGGAGCGGACCTGGACCGCGACGTGCATGCTCGTGCGCCCGGTATGAATCAGCCGGGCGCGCAGCTCGACAATGTCGCCCACCGACACGGGCTTGTGGAATGTGATGCCGCTGATCGAAATGGTGACGCAGGGCAGGCCACACCAACTGCCCGCGCACACCCCCCCGGCTTCATCCATCCATTTCATCATCGATCCGCCGTGGACGTTCCCCAGCACGTTCCTGTGCTCTGCGCCGGCGAGAAAGCGCATGGTGAACTCGCGATCTGTTCCTGGCATGGGGCCCTCCTTTGCACACAGCCTATTGTACTCTCTTTCCTCCGCACCCGTCAGCGCCCCGCAGCCCTGGAAGTAACTGTTCAGCGTTACCCTTGACAGGGTGTGGCATGATTACGACATGACCGGGGATGAAGCGCAAGCCTTTGGGTATTTGCGAGCGGAGAATGCGGCGTTGCGGCAGCAGTTGGCGCTAGCTGTGGCGCGGATTATCGAGCTAGAGGCGCAACTGAACCAGCGCGGTGAGCCGCCGCCGTTCGTGAAGCCGAACCGGCCGCAGCCGACGGAGCCCAAGGGGCCGCGGAAAAAGCGGGCGGCGGCGCACAACACGTCCCGGAAGCGGTCGCAGCCGACGCGGATTGAGCGGCACGTGCTGGAGCATTGTCCGGACTGCGGCTATCGCTTGCGCGGCGAGAGCATCGCCTACACCCGGGAAGTGATCGAGTTACCGCCGCCCCAGCCGGTGGACGTGATCGAGCATCAGGTGCTCAAGCGCTGGTGTCCACATTGCGCGACGTGGCACAGCCCGAAGTTGGCTCTGGGCGGTCAAGTGATTGGGCACGGGCGGATCGGGGTGCGGGTGGCGAGTTTGGTGAGCTATTTGCGCACGACGTTACGGCTGCCGTTTCGTTTGATTCAGAGCTATCTGGCGACGCTGCACCACTTGCAGTTGAGTGTCGGGGAGATCGTGGAACTGACCCATGCCGTGCGCCAGCAGTTGCAGCCGCAGGCCGATCAGCTCAAGGTGGCGCTGCAGACCAGCACGGTGACGCATGGGGATGAAACGGGTTGGCGGGAGGCCGGTCAGAACGGCTACGCCTGGGCCTTTGTGACCGCTGGGCCCGCCGCGGTGCGCTACTTCGAGTTTGCGCACAGCCGGGGTCATCTGATTGCCCAGCGCATTTTGGGCGCTGACTGGCGGGGTTGGTTGGTGACCGACTTCTATGCGGCTTACAATCTGATCCCCGGGCGCCATCAACGCTGCTGGGTGCATCTGCTGCGCGATCTCCACGACCTCAAACAGGCGCAGGCGGATAACCTGACAGTCGTACAATGGGCGACCGACGTGCGCCAGCTCTACGACGAGGCCCAGGCCTGGCTCGCAGCACACCCAGCACCGCCGCTGGCGGAACGGCGCACTGCGTACGCCGACCTTTTCACCCGGGCCTGTCGCTTGGGCGAGCAGTATGCCCTGACCTATGCGCATCCGTGTTGCACCCTGGCCAAACGTTTGCTGCGCCACCAGGACGAGTTGTTCCAGTTCATCTTGGTGCCCGGGTTACCAGCCGACAATAATCTGGCCGAGCGCAGCATTCGGCCGTTGGTCATCATGCGCAAGATCAGCGGCGGCTCCCGCAGTGAGGAGGGCACGAAAACGCGCTTGACCTTGGCCAGCTTGCTCCATACTTGGGCCGCCCGCAACCTCAATCCGTTTCTGGAATGCTATGCGGCCCTCCGGCAACCGACCGCCACCGCACCTCCATAAACTTCCTTACCCGAACGGTGAACACTTACCCCTGGAACTGACTTTGCTGCAAGGCCGTCACACAAGTACAATACAGCAGGTGGCTGACCAGAGAAGGGAGGGCCCGCGTGAACCCTAGGCGTGTGTCGGTGTTGGTTGCCTTGACGCTAGCGATGGTGTTGGGCGCGTGCTCGGCGCAGGAGAGAGAAACCAGTTTGCCCCGCATCCTCGTGCCCACTGAGACGGCGGTCCCAGGGACACCGAGCCCCGCGAGCCGCACGAGTCCCGAGCCGGGTGTGCTGCCTGGGCCGTCCGATTCGCCCATACCGCAGCCTTCGCCGAATGCATCATCTGCGTTGCGGCTCACGCTGCTGGCGCCAACCGCATCCGCAACCGGCACAACGCCTGCCCTTTCATCTACGGCCTCACCGCCACAGGTCACACTCTCCCCGTTCGCATCTGTCACGATATCTGTCGCCGGGAACGCCGCGGCGGTGCAGACCCAGGCAACCCTGAGTTTGCCGCTGCTGGTTGATAGCCAGCACGGGCGTCTTTATGCGCTGGCTCAGATCGGCCCTGACGGTCCACGACACATCGCGGTCTTTGCGGCGCGCGATGGCCGTTCCTTGGCGACATACGACAACGGTGGACCGTTTGCGCTGGATGCTGCGGCCGACCGGCTCTTTGTGGATCGCGGCGCGGCCGGGCTGACCGTGCTCCAGGCCTCGACCGGCGAAATCCTGCGCACCTTTGACGTCCATGGTCCCACAGCGCAGTATGGCGACAACCCCGCGCCGCATTTCGATGTCGCCACGAACCAGGTGCTGGCATTCCGGGGCCAAACGCTTTACGCCATCGACAGTGAGACGGGCGAGGTGGCCCGCACGGTCGACTTTGACTTGCGCCCCCAGGACAACTGCCGTGAGCCCCATGATGCCCGGCTTCCGGTCATGCGTTCATTCTACGACCCGATCCACCGACTCCTCTACCTGGATTTCGTGACCTATTCCTGCATCCCCTGGATTGGCCTCACCAATGTTTCGTATGACATGGCTCGAGGGGTCGAAATCGCGCGCCAGGGCAGCAGTTCTTATTCGGGCCTGGCCGCGGGCGGACGTTTCTACGCAATGAGTTGGTATCGGTTCGGCATCGGCACGATCTGGACGGAGCGAGATGGGCTTCCCGGGCAGGGCAGCACCGGTTGGAGCAGCGGCTCGGCATTCCAACTCGACGCCGGTCGGGGAAAACTGTATCAAAGCGCCGAAGGCAGCCTTCGCATCTTTGATGCTGATAATATGACCCTTCGAGCCGTGGCGCCGCAGCCTGTCGCGGGCGAGCTGGCCGCCTACGATGAGACGACGGATCAGCTGTATTTTGTGCATGGCGGGGCCGTAAGGACCTGGCCGGCCAGTGACCTCCAATCGACGACGGCTACACCCATGCTTGCGGCAACTCCGCCAGGCGAACCTGTGCGCCTGTTGGTTCCATCGCCGGGATGGAGCCAGGACAACACCCTGTTCGCCGTCTGGGCGCCGGCATGGCCTGAGACAACGTGCTATGTCTTCAATCAGTCCGGCGGCGTGCTATTGCTGAGCAAGGACAGGGGCCTGCGCTGGCAAAGCAGCCAGACGGGGCTGCCCGGTGTGTGCGGGCAGACTTCCGCGCTGGCCCTCTCACCGGCTTATGCGCAGGACCAGACGATCCTGGCGGCGGTCAAGGGCAACGGCGTTTTCAGATCGACTGACGGCGGCGAACACTGGCAGCCGGCAGGGGCAGGGCTTCCCCACATGGGGGTGCGCGACCTGGCTTTCTCGCCCGGCTTCGCGGCTGATCGCACGGCCTTTGCAATTGTGCCGGAGAACGGTCTGCAGCGGAGCACCGACGCAGGTGTTTCGTGGCGGACCTTGAATACGCCTTCAGCTTTGCTAATGGCACTCTCATCTGAGTTCGATCGTGATGGCACAGTGGCGATCTATGCCGCCAGGGACGCGGCCGGCATGGTGCAGTTCTCAGAGGATCGTGGCGACCACTGGCGCGACGCGACGGGTCCCGTTCCCGGGGAGGGGGGGCTGCGTTTGTTGAGCCTGGCGCCAGCCTTTGCCCGCTGGCGGGTGATGTTCGCACTGGATAGCGCCGGCGATCTTTATCGCAGCGCGGACAGCGGCGGTTCGTGGCAGCCGGTGCTCGAGACCGGCGGCGCCCAAGCCGAGCGGGCCATGATTGTCTACGGTCCGGACGAGGCGCAGCGCACTGTCTTCCTGCTTGTAACCGGCACACGGTACGAGGGAGAGAGTCGGCGTGCCTTGGGTGACCTGTTCCGCTCGACCGATGGCGGGCAAAGCTGGTCTGCGATCGATTTCGGTGCGGGTCTCATACCGGCGGCCCTCGCAATTTCGCCGTCTTTCGCGGAGGATGGTCTGATCTTGCTTGGTGCGGCCGATGGCCGCGTGTTGAACGTTCGAGGGTTGGATCTGCCGGCCCGATGATGCTGTTGCTTCAAGGCAGCAGAACCACCAGGTCGCGTCGGCCCCCGTACCAAGAGCGCATCGCGAAAAAGCTAGCCGAGCGTGGGATTTTGGTGATTCGCTTGTTTGTGCCTTTGTTGACAGGCCAGGAAGTGTTTGTGTATAATCACTGTGAGCGGTGCCGTGAGCGATCATGGCGCCCCCAGCACCCTCCTATCCGTCGCGAGGCACAAGGATGTCGTTTCGCCCCACCATTGCTGATGTTGCGCGTGAAGCCGGGGTTTCCCGCCAAACGGTTTCTCGCGCGCTCAACAACAAGGGAGAAATCAGCAGCGACACCCTCCATCGCGTCCGCGAGGTCATTGAACGGCTTGATTATCGTCCCAGCAGCATTGCGCGCGGCCTGGCCACCCACCGCACCCTGACCATCGGCCTGGTCGTCCCGGATATCGCCAATCCGTTCTTTGCTGATATAGGTCGTGGGGCGGATGATGCTGCCCACGCGGCCGGCTACAGCCTTCTGCTCTGCAATACTGTTGAAGACCCGGGCCGTGAAGCAGCTCTCTTGCGCTTGCTCGAGCAGCGCGACGTCGATGGCGTCGTGCTGTGCAGCTCGCGGCTGCCTGAAGACGAGCTTGCCGACCTGGTGAACCATCATGCCGCCGCCGTCTTGGTCAATCGCATCTTGCCCGGTCATAGCTCGGTCTGCGTCGATGATTCCTGGGGCGCGGGTGTCATGGTGCGCCATCTCCTGGCTGGCGGCCGCCGCACGATCGGCTGCCTGGCTGGCCCATCGATTTCCTATAGCGGCCGGGAGAGGGCGCGCGGATACGCTGAGGCGATGACTGCCGCAGGCCGCGATTCGGCCCCTGCGCTGACCGTCCGTTGCCCCAGTCTCGACCTGGAGGGCGGACGCCGCGCCGCACTGTCGTTGCTATTCGAGCGGCCCAATGTGGACGCGATTGTCTGTCATAACGACCTGGTCGCGTTGGGCGCACTTCGCGCTTGCGCCGAGCTGGGCCGTCGTGTGCCGCAGGATGTGGCGGTCGCGGGTGCGGACGATATCATGCTAGCCGCCCTCGTCACGCCATCGTTGACCACCTTGCGAATCGACCGATTGGCACTCGGCGCAATAGCATCACAAATGTTGCTCAATCAGCTTGGCGGGACTTTGGACGGCTGCATCAACCAACTTTTGCGGCCGGAGTTGGTTGTGCGCGAAAGCGCACCCTGACAACTGCCGGTTGAGCATTCGGTTATCGGAGCACCACATGAATTTACTGATCAAAGGCGCTGGGTTCCAGGAGGGATACTGCATGATTGCAGGACCTGCGAACGGCTACCTGCGGATGCTGGAATTCGGTCGCCTTGGCGTAGTTCGGGGCAGTCTATACGAGGGCGACACCGGCGACCAGGAAGCGGTCTTCGACGTTATCTCCGGCGCATGTAAGGTCGAAATTGCAGGCGGTGAGACTTTCGACACGGTGGGTGGGCGACGCGATCCGTTCTCCACCGGTCCGACCCTGATCTGCCTGCCGCCCCGCACAACTTACCGCTTTACCCCGCTCACCGCCACTATTGACATGGCGGTCTCGTTGACGCCGGCCGACCCTGGATTGCCGGCGGCGATCCTCGGCCCCAACGACATACCCGAACAGCGGGCCGGCGCGGCCAACTGGTCGCGCACCATCCGACCCGGCACGAGTGTGGCGCCAACAACACGGCGTTTGATGATGGCCGAGACCCTGGTGGGGGCCGGCAATTGGACATCGTATCCGCCACACAAGCATGATGCTGAGAATCCGCCGAACGAATCAATCTATGAAGAGGTCTATTTCTACCTCTTCAAGCCGGCGGGCGGCTACGGCTTCCAGCGCGTCTACGAGCCGGGCGACGATCCGGGACGGCTCAACGAAGTGTATGTCGTGGAAGACGGCGATGCCGTGGCTATCCCGAGGGGTTATCATCCGCTCGTGGCCGCGGCCGGCTATCAGTTATGCTATATCTGGGCGCTGTGCGGCGTGAACCGCACCTATGGCGCCTGGAGTGATGATCCGGCCCACGTGTGGATTCGCGGCGCCGAGGCGATCATCAACAGATAACCAGCCAGACGGTGGAACGTGGATCTGGTCGGACGATGAGTAGGTCGGCCAGGTTGCACGAAACTCATTTCGTGGATAACATCTCGGGAGGGAGTTCGGATGAAGATCGTCTGCGCCTGGATGTACGCTATCGGGAAATACGGCTTTCCGCCAAAACCAGCGGATATGTTTCAGGCGATCTCCGAGATGGGGGCGCTCGGTTTCGAGTACGTGGAACTGGAGGGCGTCGGCTTCGAGAATCTGGCCGCGATCGTTGATAACCGCGAGCAGTTCAGGGAAGCGTTGCGGCAGGCGGGCGTCAAACTCTCGAACTTCGCCATCATCCTGCCCGAAGTCGTTAGCGAAGCCCCCGCAATCTCCGGTCCGGCCCTTGCGGCGTTTGCCGAGGGCGTCCGTACCGCCGCGTACCTGGGATCGCCCAACGTCTGGGTGGACAGCTATTTCCCGCCGGTCGAAGTCGTTAGCGGCACGCTGATGACCGACGCGATCGTCTTCGGCCAGCAGACGCGCATCCGCATTCCGCCGGGATTCAACTGGCCGCGGTTCTGGGAACATTACGTAGGGGTCATGAAGCAGTGCACGCGCATCGCCCGTGAGAACGGCGTGAAGCTCCTGGTGGAACCGCGCGTGGGCGAGCTGACCTCGAACAGTGAAGCGCTGATGCGCTTACTGGATGCGGTCGACGACGACAATCTCGGCGTGATCCTGGATACCGCACACCAGCACGCGCAGAAGGAAATGCTTCCCCTCAGCGTCGAAAAGCTAGGGAAGCGCATCCGCTATGTGCATGTTGCGGACAACGACGGGCTCGTGAACCGTCACTTCCCGCCAGGCCAGGGCAACATCGACTGGGACGAGACCTTCCTTGCACTCAAGCGCCAGGGATTTGATGGTTTCTACGCCATCGATCTCGAGCGACTTCCCGACCTCGAGCAGCGCTTCCTGGATGTCAAACGCTTCCTGGAAGAGCGGGCCAAGGAGTTGGGATTGTAGGGAGGAGCTTACGCACCGAAACAGTGCGGTCAGCGCGCCGTCGAGGGAAAAAACCATGACGGCGACCGAAAGGAGGGGTTCTGCAACAACGAATAATCTGTCAACTGTTCACTGATGTTTTCGCTGCTCACCATAAATCACTTTCAGGGAGGAAAGGTATGTCATCTCGTATTCGGCATAACAGCCTGCTTACAGTGCTGAGCATCCTGTTGATCCTGTCATTCGCACTCTCAGGGTGTTCCACTCCCGCGCCGGCCGCCCCCACCGCAGCCCCGGCACAGCCCACCGCGGTCCCGGCTGCACCCGAACCGACCAAGGCGCCCGAGCCCACCGCGGTCCCGGCTGCACCCGAACCGACCAAGGCTCCCGAACCGACCAAGGCTCCCGAACCCACTGCGGTCCCCGAGCCGACCAGCAAGTACAAAGAAGCGCCCATGCTGGCCGAATTGGTGAAGGCCGGCACGCTACCGCCCGTGGACGAGCGCCTGCCTGAGAATCCGTACGTCATCGAGGCCCCTGAAATCGGCCTGTATGGCGGCATCTGGCATCGCGGCTTCGTTGGCCCGTCCGACCGCAACGGACTGATCCGAATTGTCAACGACGGCCTGGTCCGGTTCTCAATTGATGGGGCCAGCGTCGAGATGAAGTACGCGGAGAGCGTCACACCCGAACGACAAATTCACTGAATGGACCATCAAGCTGCGCAAGGGCAGCAGGTGGTCCGACGGGGAGCCGTTCACCGCGGACGATATCATGTTCTGGTACAACGACGTGGTGCACAACAAGGAGCTGAAGCCGTCTATTCCGTCCTGGCTGCTGAATAAGGACGGCACCGAGGTCAAGGTCGAGAAGGTGGATGACCTGTCCGTGAGTTTTACTTTCGGTGCGCCGCAGACGCTGTTCCTGCAGGAAATCGCGCAGAAGGATGCCGGCGATAAGGAATACCCGATGTTCCTGCCCGCGCACTACCTGAAGCAGTTCCATGCGTCCTATGCGAGCAAGGCCGACCTGGATAAGGCGGTCGCGGATGCCGGTGTGAAGACCTGGGGCGAGCTGTTCTACCTGCGCCAGGACCAGTTCGATAACCCGGACCGCCCGGTGATGGCCGCGTGGGTGGCTACCAATCGCTACAGCGAGCAGATCCTCATCATGAAGCGGAATCCCTACTACGTGGGAGTGGATACGGCGGGCAACCAGCTTCCGTACATGGACGAGATCCAGGTGAAGTTCTTCGCAGACAAAGCCGCTCTGAACCTGGCTGCCATCGCCGGCGAACTCGACGAGCAAGAGCGCCACATCGACCTGGCCAACTATCCGGTCCTCAAGGAAGAAGAGGCGAAGTCCGGCAAGTACAAGATCTACCTCTGGTCCAGCACAGGCGGCGAGGAAGCCGGCGTGGTCTTCAACCTGACCTACCAGGGGGACAAGGAACTGACGGCCATGTGGACGCAGTTGGACTTCCGCAAGGCGGTCTCCTACGCCATCAACCGGCCAGAAATCCAGGAATCGATCTTCCTGGGCACGGGCGAGCCGCGCCAGGGCATCATCAAGAAGGGTAGTCCCTGGTATCCCGGCGACGAGTGGGCCTACAAGTACACCGAGTACAAGCCGGATGAGTCCAACAAACTGCTGGATGCGCTCGGCTACACTAAGCGAGACGCCGAAGGGTATCGCCTGCTGCCCAGCGGCAAGCGGGTCGGCTTCGAGCTCTCAGCGGTTCCCGCCCTGGGCGCTTATGTCCTCGTCGCCGAATTGGTGGTTGCGGACCTGAAGAAGGTCGGCATCTGGGTCGACCTCCAGGTCCGCGAGCGCGACCTGCACTTCCAGATGCGCCAGGCCAACGAGCTGCAGGCCGAGGTGTGGAACCAGGACTCGGCGGGCACCATGTTCAGCGGGTCGACCAAGTTCGACATCCGGCTGCCTCTCTACGGCAACCTGACCTACGGTCCGCTGTGGAAGAACTGGTACGACACGGGCGGCAAGGAAGGCGTGGAGCCGCCGGCGCCGTGGAAGCAGATCGTCGAGCTCCAGGACGAGGCCAAGACCGTTGGCGCGGACCGGCAGGCGGAGATCGCCCAGGAAATCTTCAAGATCTGGGTGGATAACCTGTACGACATCGGCACGGTCGGCCTGACGGCTATGGACCAGGGCGTCGCCGTGGTCAACGCCAAGCTACACAACGTACCCGAGAACCTGACCAAGGACTGGGCGCTGCGCACGCCTGGAAACGGCAAGCCCGAGGTCTGGTTCTTCGCTCAGTAAGTATCACTCTACCTGAGTCGAGGCTCACCTGCACTGCGCCTGAATCAGCGGCAGGCGCAGTGCAGGTGCATGTGTTAGCCGGTCTCTCGCTAACCCCGGGCGCATCGGCCAAAGCCTCCAATGCAGCGACCATCCTACCCCTAGCCAAAGAAGTGCGGCGGCGGCTCGGGAGCCGCCTCTGCTCCAGGAGACCCTATGCTCAGATACATCATCCAGCGCCTGCTCCTCCTGCCGTTCCTGGTGCTTCTTTTCTCGATCATCGTCTTCGGGCTCGTGCAGGCGCCGCCCGGCGACTTCCTCACCAGCTATATCGCGACGCTGGCCTCTTCAGGCTCATCCATGGACCAGGCCACAGGTCGACGCTCTCAAGGTGCAGTTTGGGGTCGACCAGCCATTCATGGTTCAATACGGCCGGTGGATAGGCGGTCTGTTACACGGCGATCTGGGTCGCTCACTGGAGTACCAGCGCCAGAACTCGGAACTCATCGGTGACCGTTTGGTATTGACTATCGCTCTGGCGCTTTTCGCTTTCGTCATCACCTGGGCGATCGCCATCCCGGCGGGCATCTACTCGGCCACCCACCAGAATTCCTTCCTGGACTATGTGTTCACCGTCATCAACTATGTCGGCGTGGCTACGCCGAACTTCATGCTGGCGCTGGTGCTGATGTGGTTCGCATTCAGCAGCCTTGGCATCAGCATCACAGGGCTCTTCTCTCCCGCGTATGTCCAGGCGCCGTGGAGCTGGGCCCGCTTCGTCGACCTGCTGAAACACATCTGGGTGCCCGCCATTGTGCTCGGCGTCGCGGGCACTGCCCGTCTGACCCGCGTGATGCCGCGCTAACCTGCTCGACGAGCTCAACAAGCAATATGTCACCACCGCGCGCGCCAAGGGCCTCTCGGAATGGCGGCTCGTGATGAAGTATCCGGTGCGCCTGGCGTTCAACCCCCTGATCAGCACCGTCGGCTGGTACCTGCCCCAGCTCTTCTCGGGCAGCCTCATCGTCGCCACTGTTATGAACCTGCCTAATATCGGCCCGCTGCTGCTGCGGGCGCTTGCAGCAGCAGGATATGTACCTGGCCGGCAGCATCCTGCTGATTTACTGTCTGCTGACGATTATCGGCACGCTGATTTCGGATGTTCTCCTGGCGCTGGCCGATCCGCGCATCCGCATGGAGGGAGGCAACTGACATGACTGAAGCTCTCCCCAATGCATCCACTGTCGAGATTGGCACCGAAATCCAAGGCCGAGGATCGCGTTTCGGTTGCCTCCAACTGGAAACTCGTGTGGTGGCGGTTCCGCAAGAATCGCCTGGCGGTTGCCAGCGCCGTCGTTCTCATCATCTTTTACATGATCGTGCTGGTCCCGGACTTCTTCGCCACCCAGGACCCAGAGGCCACCGCTGCCCGGTTGGCCTTCATCCCGCCGCAGCGGCCTGCACTGATCACGGATGGCCGGCTGGGGCTGTCGGTGCCGTCCGTCGTCGGCGTCCGGAACAAGGTGACGCTGCGGATGGAGTGGACCACCGATCCCGAGCGCCGGATCTCCCTCGCGCTCTTCACGCGGGGATATCAGTACGATGTGCTGGGCCTTTTCGAGGCGGACCTGCACCTGGTGGGTACGGCGGACCCCAACGCCACAGAGGGTGTGTACCTGCTGGGCACGGATCGTCTCGGGCGCGACCAATGGTCTCGCCTGATGTTCGGCACGCGCACATCGATGACGGTCGGCCTGATAGCGGTGATTCTCAGTGTCATCTTGGGCGTGCTGCTGGGCGGCATGTCGGGCTACTTCGGCGGCATCGCCGACCTGGTCATCCAGCGCGTCATCGAAATCCTGCAGTCGCTGCCGACCATCCCCATCTGGCTCGCCATGACGGCCGCGCTGCCGCGCGATTGGCCGCCGACGCGCGTCTTCTTCGCCATCACCATCATCCTGGCGTTGATCGGCTGGACGACCCTGGCGCGCGAAGTACGCGGTCGCTTCCTGTCGTTGCGCGAGGAGGATTTCGTGCTGGCCGCCGAGCTTTCCGGCGCCAGCCGCTTCCGCATCATCACGCGCCACATGGTTCCGGCGTTCATGAGCCACATCATCGCCACCAGCACGCTCGCCATCCCCGTGATGATCATCAACGAGACGTCGCTGAGCTTCCTCGGGTTGGGCATTCGCCCGCCGGCCATCAGTTGGGGCGTGCTGCTGCAGGAGGCCCAGAACATCCAGACGGTGGCGCAGGCGCCGTGGCTGCTGATGCCCGGCGTGGCCGTCATCATTGCCGTGTTGGCGTTCAACCTTGTCGGCGACGGTCTGCGTGACGCCGCCGATCCCTATAGCCATTGAGTTGCATATGAACCAACATACCGAACCGCTGCTGTCAATTCGAGATCTCAAAGTCCACTTCTTCATGGATGAAGGGGTGGTCAAGGCGGTGGATGGGATTTCGCTCGACGTCCACCCGGGGCAGGTGTTCGGCATCGTCGGCGAGAGCGGGTGCGGCAAGAGCGTGACCATGAAGGCCCTGCTGCGCATCGTCGAGCCGCCGGGACGCATCGTCGAGCGGCGAGATGCTGCTGCGCCGAACCGGCAAGGGCGGTGCAACCGAGGTGGTCGACCTGGCGAAGCTGGACGCCAAGGGGCGGAGATGCGGGAGGTCCGCGGCGGGCAGATCGCGCTGATCCCGCAGGAGCCGATGGCCGCGTTCAGCCCGGTTCACACGGTCGGCAACCAGATCATCGAAGCGATCCGGCTGCACCGCGATGTCAACGAGCGCGAGGCGCGCAAGATCGCGCTCCAGCAGTTCAAAGACGTCGGCATTCCCGCACCGGAGCAGCGGCTGGATGCAATACTCATGGCAGACTGAGCGGCGGGTTGCGCCAGCGAGCGATGATCGCGATGGCGCTCTCGTGCAATCCGCTCATCCTCATCGCGGACGAGCCGACCACGGCCGTCGACGTGACGACCCAGGCGCAGGTGCTGCGCCTGTTGCGCCGGCTCCAGGAGGAGCGCAACTCGGCCATCATCTTCATCACCCACGACCTCGGCGTCATCGCGCAGATGGCCGACTACGTCACGGTGATGTACCTGGGCCTGGTGATGGAACAGGGCCCGGTGGACCAGATTTTCCACAACCCCAAGCATCCCTACACGCAGGCGCTGTTGGAGTCGATTCCCAGCATCCACACCACGCCACGCGTGGACCTGCCCACGATCAGCGGCTCGATCCCGCATCCGTTCAACCGCCCGGCCGGGTGTCCCTTCCATCCGCGCTGTACGAAATTCATGCCCGGCATCTGCGATCAGCAGACCCCGGCGCTGCTGCCGGTCGGCGAGAAGCAGCTGGTGAGCTGCTTCCTGTATCACGGGCAACCTCAAGGGGTTGCCAGGGTGGAAGTGACGGCATGACGAACGACCAACTCTCAGCCGCTGCTTGAAGTCAAGGACCTGCGCAAGTTCTTCCCGATCCGGAAAGGCTTCCTGCGCAAGACGGTCGGCTACGTGCGGGCCGTCGACGACATCAATTTCTTCATCAACGAAGGCGAGACGCTCGGGCTGGTGGGCGAGAGCGGCTGCGGCAAGACCACGGCCTCGCGCTGCATCCTGCGCGCGCTCGATCCCACGTCCGGGCAGATGCTCTTCCGCACCGGGAGCGGCGACGTCGTCGACCTCGCCAGGCTCAACCGGGAGCAGTTGAAGCCGCTGCGCTCGCAGATGCAGATGATCTTCCAGGATCCCTACGGGTCGCTCAACCCCCGCATGACGCTGTTCGACATCGTCGGCGAGCCGCTGCTCATCGCCGGGATGCGCAACCGCAAGCAGCGTGAGGAACGGGTGGCGGAGCTGCTGCGCCTGGTCGGCCTGCGTCCCGAGTTCATGCAGCGCTTCCCGCACGCCTTCAGCGGCGGGCAACGCCAGCGCATCGGCATCGCCCGCGCCCTGGCCCTGAACCCGCGGCTGGTCGTCGCGGACGAGCCGGTCTCCGCGCTCGACGTCTCGGTCCAGGCGCAGACGCTGAACCTGCTGCTCGACCTGCAGAAGCGGCTGCATCTGACCTATCTGTTCGTTTCGCACAACCTGAGCGTGGTCAAGCACATCTGCGATCGCGTCACGGTGATGTATGTCGGCAAGATCGTCGAGACGGCTACGTCGCAGGAGCTGTTCGCCCGGCCACGGCACCCATACACGGCCGCGCTGCTGGCCGCGCTGCCCGTGGCCGACCCGCGCATCAAGACCGGCAACGTGGAGTTGCCCGGCGAGGTCGCCAGCCCCGCCCATCCGCCCTCGGGCTGCTACTTCCATCCGCGCTGCACCTACTGCATCGACCGCTGCAAGACCGAAGCGCCAGCCTATCGGGAAATCACGTCCGGCCACTACGCGGCCTGCCATCGCGCTGAGGAACTGAATCTGGCCGGCATGGCATGAGCATGATGACCTCGCGGGAACGCGTCCTGGCGGCGCTGCGCCACCAGGAAGCCGACCGCGTGCCCATCGACCTGGGCGCGATGCGGTCGTCGGGCATCCAGGCCATCGCCTACAACCGGCTGAAGGCGCACCTCGGCATCGAAGGCGGCCAGACCATGCTGTACGACATCATGCAGCAACTGGCCCAGCCGGAGATGACCATCGTCGACCGCTTCCACCTCGACGCGCTGCCGCTGCCGCGTGCGGTGATCGGCCTCGACCCGGCCCGGCCGCGTTGGAAGCCGTGGCGCCTGCCCGACGGTTCGCCGGCGATCATCCCGGACGGCCTGGCGCAGACTGCCCCGGGACGACGGCGGGCTCGAGATACGCGATGAGGCCGGCCACATCCTCTATCGTATGCCGGCCGGAGGCTTGTATTACGAGCCGGTCTACGAGCCGCTGGCCCACGCCACCACATCGCTGAAATCGAGGCATGGCAGCCGCCGTCGATCTCCGATGCCGAGTTGGATTGGCTGGCCACCGAGGCTAAGCGCCTGCGTGCCACGACTGACAAGGCCATCCTGGGCCTGACAGGGCTGAAGATCTACGAAGGGGCCCAGGGGGCGAGAGGCTGGCAGCGTTTCATGGAAGATCTGGCCGGGCAACCTGCGCTGGCCGAGGCGCTGTTGCAGCGACTTGCCGATAGCGCTTGCGCCGATCTGGCGCGCTACCTCGATGCAGTGGGTGAATACATCGACATCGTGCAGGTGGGCGACGATCTGGGGACGCAGAACGGCCCGCAGCTCTCGCCTCGCATGTATCGCCGGCTCGTCAAGCCGTATCAGCAGCAGGTGTGGCAGTTCATCAAGGCCCGCAGCGGCTTACCGGTGTTCCTGCACTGCTGCGGCGGCATCTATCCTCTCATCCCCGATCTGATCGAAGCCGGGCGTCGATATCCTGAATCCGGTGCAGATATCCGCCCTCGGCATGGATCCCGTCGCGGCTCAAGGCACGAATTCGGCCGGGATCTGGTCTTCTGGGGCGGCGGCGCGGATACGCAGCACATCTTGCCCGAAGCGACGCCACAGCAGGTGGCCGATCACGTCCACCGGCAGATCGACATCCTGGCGCCGGGCGGTGGGTTTGTCTTCAACCAGGTTCACAACATTCAGGCCAACGTGCCGCCGGAGAACATCGTCGCCATGTTGGACGCGGCGCTGGACTACGGGGCTTACGATTCGATCCGGGGACGGACATTCGCAGGCGAGGTCACATGAAATTCGCACTTCAATCTTTTATCTACTGCAACTACTCCCTGCAGTACGCCATCCGCAGCCTGGGCCGGATGGGTTATGATGGGATCGCCGTGTGGGGCGGCCGGCCGCACATGTACCGGCAGGACCTGCACGCACAACTGGCGCGAGATTCGCGACCTGCTTGCCGAGTATCGTATGGAGGTCTGCCACGTCGTCCCGGCCCAGTTCCGTTATCCGTCGCTCCTGGCTTCCTCCAACGAGAAGGTTCGTCGCGATAGCGTTCGCTACATCATGGATAATGCGGATAACGCACTTTTGCTCGGCGCGCCCTCGGTGCATGTGTGTGCGGGTTTCAGCCTGTTCGACGAGCCCCTGGAGCGGGGCTGGGAGTGCCTGCGACGGAGCATCATCGAGATCCTGGAGTACATGCGCGGCACGGGACTGCGGCTCTACATCGAGCCTGCTCACCGCTTCGAATCCAACCAGATTCTGACCCTCGACGATGGCTTGCGGATGGTCCGCGAGATCGGTGATGCGCAGCTCGGCATCCTGCTGGACACCGGACATCTGCATGTCAACGGCGAGGACCTCGCAGAGGGTGTTGCGAAGCTGGGACCCTTGTTGGGGCATGTCGACCTGGATGACAACGATGGCTCAGCCGATGCCCACCTGACCCCCGGCGCAGGATCGATCGACTTCACACCATTCATCGCCGAGCTCAAGCGCGCCGGCTACTCGGGCTACGTGGCGGCTGAGCTCGGCATGCAATACGTTCTTGACCCTGAACCCATCGCCGCCGCCAGCCTGGCATGGATGCGGAAGGCCTTCGCAGATCGAGAATGACCCCTCAGGCCCCATGCCGTCGATAACGCTCCACGACCTCGTACACGGCAAACAGGTTGTCATCGGGCGTGCCGTAATCCATGTTGATGCAGCAGACGCCGGCCTTGTCGAGCGGCCCTGCGGCCAGCAACAGGTTTTCGACATCCCCGGCTATCTCTGCAGGCCTGCCTTGCAACATGCGAATCGGGCTCAGCCGCAGGTTCAGGAATGCGTCCGGCAGCGCCCTGCGGCACGCAGCGAGGTCGGAGCCCCAGCCGACGTCGTAAAACACGGAGCCGGTTTGGGCATATGCAGGGGCCACCCGGTGCATGTTGTTGCCGCAGTGGTGGATGCCAAACGGTTGGATCCGCTCGGCCATCCGTTTCTCAATGGGCAGGTGCAGGCTGCGGTAGCTGCTCGGGGAAATCATCTGCACTGAACAATTGGCATGGATGAAGAGCTGCGGATTGACGCGTTCAGCCATGCGGTTGACAGCGATCGAGCAACTGCCGGTGCGCCCTCGCACGTAGGAGGCGACGTCGACGATGAGATCGGCGATCACCTCCAGGACGCGCCGCACGCGCTCGGGTGCATCGTAGAAGTCCGCAAAAAGATCCTGGCCGTAGAAGTGATACGCGGCATTCAGGACGCCGTCTGTGTTCAGGTCGCCGATAAGATAGCCGTACTGCGCTTCCTGCTCGTCCCAGCTTGTAATGAGTTCGGTCATGGGTGACGTGGTCAGGACGTCCGGCTTCTCCAGTGCGTCGATCTGCTCTGCGGTCAGCTTGATCGGGAGCGGTTGGGGTGCCGCGTCCGGCGCGAACGCCACATCAGAACCCAGCAGCGCGGGGATGACGAATCCCCCCGCCACATGCAGGGAGCCCGCGACCGGCCGCGGCTGTGGATCCTTCTGCCCCAGTCCGATGTCACCATAGCGCTCGTGGAGCACACGACGCATGATCACATCATTCTCTACGCGGGTCGGCCCGTCGAAATAGAAAGGCCGGTCGAAGGAGATGCCGCAGGTGTGATACCACCAGCTCGGATTGAAAACGAATTCGAGGGGCAGAAAGTCCCCCCTTGTGCCGTCAGCCATCAAACCCTCGCTCGTCCCGTGTCATTTGGATTGCTTGACGCTGGCATAGTCCCAGCCGTTGGCGGCGCAGTTGCCTCGAACGTGATCGTCCCAGGTGGGCTCATCGGCGGGCCGGGCGCCGGGAAACGCGTCAATGCTCAAGTAGCGCACAGGCACTTCGCCGTCATTGAGGATCAAGTGCAGCGTGTCCGGCGGGATGCGTACTACATCACCCGGCTTCACACGGAAGCGCTCGGCCATTTCAGGTCCGATGCGAAGCTCAGCTTCGCCCTGGATCATGTAGAAAACTTGCTCGGTGTCAGGATGTTTGTGGAGCGGCGGCGCTTCACCGGGCTCAAGCACCACGATGAAGACCTCGGTGACCGTCGACTCCGACCGGTCCAGGACAAGTTCGTTTACGTGGGTTGGAAAGCGGTAACGTGTTGTGTCGGTGGTGCTGAAGACGTATCTCATGATTCTCCTCCCTCAGGATTAGGCTGGACTCGGCTGGACCGGTTCAGGCGCCGGACCACGCGCCCAGAGCGCGGCCAGGAGGCCGCCGGTGACGATCAGCCCGCCGCCCAGGAACTGGATCGGCGCGAGGCGCTCGTGGAGAAACAGTGCGCCTAACGCCACGCCAAACACAGGCAGCATATTATAGAACGCCATCGCGCCCGCGGGTCCAACCCGGCGCACCCCTTCATTCCACGCCAGATTTCCCAGGCAGGTCGCAAACACGCCGATATAAAGGATGGCCAGCACCACAGTGACCGTGATCGTGGGCGGCATCTGGCGCCACTCCAGGGCCGCCGCGGGCACGAGCAACGGTAGCGCAAACCACGTGGAGAACGTCGTGGCCCAGATGGCCGCACGATTGCGGGTGACGACCCGGCTCATCACGGAGTACAGTCCCCACATGATCACGTTCACCACCATGATCACGTCGCCAATGACCCGGGCGCGCCACTCCGGGGTGAAGCCGCCTGCCGCGCTGCTCTCCTTACCCCCGATCACCAACAGGACGCCGAACAGCGAGAGGATCGCGCCGACAAGCTCACCGCGCGACAGGCGGGTGCGCAGGAGCCAGGCCGCCAGAAACGCGGTGATCAGCGGTCCTGAGCCATTGATCATGGAGGTGCTGCTGGCCGTGGTATAGTGCAGCGCGAGGTAGAGTGTTACAGGACACCCCACGATCCCGAGCAGCGCCATCCCCAACAGCCAGGGCCACTCAGAGCCAGCGGTCCCCCGTGGGCGGCCGAGACGGCGCTCGGGGAGCGGCAGGCGGAGCAGCAAGGGCAAGTACACGAGCGAGGCGACGGCCACCCGTCCCGCAGCCAGGGTGAACGGGCCGACCTGATTGCGTAGTGCGCGACCCAAGACCATATTCCCGGCCCAGAAGAGCGCGGCCAGGATGACGAGGACGTAGGCCCAGCGCGCGTCATGGCGCCAATCTGACGTCGCGATGCGGGATACGGGATCGTCTCGGGTCATGGGATCTCAATTCGGGCGCAGGATGAGAACGCGTTTCACGATGTGCGTGGTTGCGGATTCTATCACATTTCTTCGTCTACCCGAATATCGCCATACCTTTTCGAAACCCCTTGTTGCACATTCCCCCGGGTGCTATACTCTCGTGTATCAACCCACCGCGGCGGAGGAGAACTTTTGATCGCTTTAGAGACAGCGTGGAAGCTGAAGCGTGCTGGCCTAACCTGGGAGCCTGGGGAGGGCGATCGCTTTGCCTTGCCCGATCGGGGAATGGATGACCGTGTGTTTGTCATCAACGATATGCCGGCGATGATCGAGCGGATCCACGGCGCAGAGATGGTGACCTTCCACGGCATGCCTGAGTGGGCGCTGGACTACGTCTACCTGCGTGAGGTGGTGTGGCTGCCGGAGGAAGGGCAACTTCGCGACCAACTCGGGGTACGGCTGGCGGCGGAGGGCACGGACGTATACGATCTGCTCTACGCAGATGGCGTGTACACCTGCCGGTTCGTGTGGCGGGACGCGGCGCTGGCTTTTACCGGTGGCGACGCGGTAGATGCCTATGCTGCGGCGCTGCTGCACGTGCTGCTGGGGGAGGCGTAGCCCAGCCCCGCTGCGCCCATGCCAAACAGCATGTAGAATCACTGGCCATCCACTTTTCAGCGACTTCCCCGGAATTCCTTTACCTATTCTTAACCTCACGACTGCACAGTCTTCACCTACAGATTGCCTCTTGGTTGCATAATCTATTCGTAACTGAGCGCCCGCTCTTTCGGGCACCATCGGGAGGCACGAGTATGAAGAAACCGACCAACCGCAAAGCCTTGATCGTTTCGGCTGTGTTGACGGCCCTGATCCTGGTTCTGGGGGGCACCGCGGTCTTCGCATGGGATCGCATTTCGGGGTCCAGCGCGACGAGGACCAATGCCGCTGTGGATCCATCAGCATCTCTACCGGCGGCGTCAGCGCTCGCCGTCGACGGCCAGGCGCTCACGCTCGAACAGGCAAAGGCGGAGATCGCGGCCTACCAGACGCAACTCGAACAGGCCACCCAGGCGTTGAACGACGCGTACGCCCAGATCAACGCGCTGCAGGCGACGCAGAATCAGCCGGGTCGGGGCCAGTTCTTCGGTGAAGATGAGGGCCGCGAACACGAACGCGTCTTCATCTTCCAGGGAGACGGCAATGGCTGAGCCGGCACGCACGCCAACCGCCGGTCGATCGCCCCGGCGTTCGGCGACCGCAAGCGCGGCCTGGAAGAGCGGCCTTCTGGCCACCGGCATCGGCGTCGTACTTCTGGGCTGGACGCTGTTGGCCAAGGCTGAGGGCCCAGCGAACTCCGCAGCTCTCGCGCAGTCGCGGTCGAGCGTGTTGATCAGCCAGGCGCCGGCGAACAGCCTGAGCAGACAGCTCAGTCGGCAATCGGGCGCCTCCGGGTTCACAATGCCGTCTCTTCCGCAGGCGCCAGCCTTTCGGCGGCCTATCACTCGATCACGGGGCTCGTGACGTGATCGAGCTGCACGAGCACCACTTCCGGGTAATGAACACCCAAATCTCGGCCTGGATGTGGCTGGATGGGCCCGTGGCTTCGATCTGGCTGAACGAAGCCGAAGCCTTCTTTCGAGAGATCGAGACGGAACTGAGCCGCTTCCGTCCCGAGTCTGGGTTGAGTCGGCTCAACGCGACGGCCGGAGATGGCCCCCAGGCTGTCTCCGGCACGCTCTGCACCGTGCTGGACCTGGCACTGGCTGCGGCCCGCGACAGCGGCGGCGTTTTCGACCCGACCGTGCTGCCCGCGCTGCGCAGTGCGGGCTACGATCGCAGCTTCGAGACCCTGGCCGCCAACATCGGGCCAGCGGTCGACACGAACACCGGCACATCGCCTGGCTGGCAACATGTGAGACTCGATGGGGCACTTGGCGAGGTCGAGCTGCCGGCTGGCATGGGGATTGACCTGGGCGGGATCGCCAAGGGCTGGACCGTGGACCGGGCCGCCGAGATGCTGGGCGCCTGGGGTGCAGCGCTCGTGGACGCAGGGGGTGACATCCGGGCCAGCGCGGCGCCCGGTGGTGAACCGTGGCCCATCGCGATCGAAGATCCATTCGACAACACCCACGACCTGGGCGTGATCCGGCTTGCGGATGGCGCTGTGGCCACCAGCAGCGTCGCGCGCCGGCGCTGGCAGCGCGATGGCAAGATGATGCACCACCTGATCGACCCGCGCACCGGCAATCCGAGCGCCAGCGACCTGCTCGCCGTCACCGTGACAGCATCCACGACCGTGGAGGCCGAGGTGGCCGCAAAGGTCGCTTTGATTCTGGGCAGCCGCGAGGGCCGGGTCTATCTGGAGGACCGCGGGCTGTCCGGCCTGTTGGTGGGCCGCGATGGTCGGCAGCAGCTGGCAGGCAAGCTGATGATCGAGCAAATGGCGGAGGTATGATATGAACCCGCAAAAACCTGCTGTCGGGCGCTCTGCTGTGGCCGTGCCGGACCGGCCAGTGCAGGCCGACCCCCGCGTGCATGCGGAACAAGCGGATTTGAACGACAGGGAAAGCATGTGGGGCACGATTCTGGGCGGGTTGATCGGCGTGGGACTGGCCGTCGCTGGGTTCGTGCTGGGCGTGGGGATCACCGGCTTGGCGGGGCAGACACGTTCGTTTTGGTATCTGAGCCGTTCGGCTGGTTTCGTGGCTTATCTGTTGCTGTGGGGCTCCATGGTGTGGGGGTTGTTGCTCAGCTCCAAAGTCGGGCAGGGCCGGCTGCGACCGCCTGCGCTGCTGGACGCACATGAATTCCTGAGCAATGTGTCGCTGGGTTTTGCTTTCTTCCACAGCCTGGTGCTGATGGGCGACCGCTACTTGAGCTTTCCACTGCAGGCGATCCTGGTTCCGTTTGCCAGCACATACGAGCCGGTCCTGGTTGCAGCAGGCCAGTTGGGGCTGTGGTTCTCGCTGTTCGTCAGCCTGAGCTTCCTTGTGCGCAAGCGAATCGGCCAGCGCCGCTGGCGCCAGCTCCATATGGTGAGCTTCGTGGCCTACTGGATCGTCCTGCTTCATGCGATCGTGCTCGGCACCGATACCCCATTGCTGGTCGTCAAGCTGTTTTACCTGGTCACGGCTGCGCCGGTGATCTTCCTGACCTTTTTCCGGATTTTCGGGGCACGACGCGGCGCACCAAGGGCGGCGGCTGTGGTAAGATAGGGGCATGCCACAAGAGACGATTCTGCTCGCAGATGACGACGAGATGATCGTGGACGTGCTCCGCTACCGATTGGAGGCGGAGGGCTACACGGTTATCGTCGCGCGTGACGGCGAAGAAGCGTTGCATCTGGCCCTCAGCGCGAACCCGGACCTGGTGTTGCTGGATGTGATGATGCCGCGGTTGCAAGGCTGGGAGGTGTGTCGCCAGCTGCGACACACAAGCACAGTGCCGATCTTGATGCTAACCGCGCGCGGGGAAGAGATGGACCGCGTGCTGGGCCTGGAATTGGGTGCGGACGACTACATCGTCAAACCGTTCAGCTTTCGAGAACTGCTGGCTCGCATCCACGCCCATCTACGCCGTATGACCCGGCTGGCGCCTGCCGGGCCGGCGCCGCAAGAAGAGGATGACCGCGTCACGCTCCACGACATCAGTATCGACCGCCGGCGGCATATCGTCACGCGTGCCGCCCAGCCGATCACTCTCTCTCCGCGGGAATATGACCTCCTGTTGGCCTTATTGGATGCCAAGGGCGCGGTTATCGAGCGCGGCGACTTGCTGGATCAGGTCTGGGGCGAAGGATGGTTCGGCAACCCGCGCACGCTGGACGTGCACATCCGATGGTTGCGCGAAAAACTGGAAGCCGATCCCGCCAGCCCGCGGCTGATCCTCACGGTGCGCGGGTCAGGCTATCGCCTGGTCACACCGGATGAGCTGCGAGCGGGCTTCGCGCCGGCCCAGGGCGGTCGCAACTCCACCACAGGGGGTGGGGCCGGCGGAGCAGGACTGCCCGATGGATGTTAATGACACGCCAACCGCGGCCCAGTCGGCAACTCGTTGGCCGTGGCAGCGCAGCCTGCAAGTCAGGATCCTGCTGACGTATGGTAGCGTTTTTGTGGTGATCCTGGCCTTGCTGATGTTGGTGATCGGCCGTGTGGTTTACCAGGCGCAGCTGACGACCGCCGAGAGTGCGCTGGAACTCCAGGCATATCTTGCGGCTAACGCGCTCCAGGATCCACTCAGCGGGTATGTCAGCGAATTCGATGCTTATGCAGTCTGGGAGCGCGAACATGGGCAGGCCCGCCCGATCCCGCCGGGCGAGGAAGGTTCAGAGGATCACGGGACGGCAACTCTTACGCAGGTACCCGCGCGATTGCAGCAGGTGGCCGACACCTATGCCGCGGACACCGATGCCCGGGTCACGATCCTGGATCCCCTCGGCAGCGTGGTGGCCGATAGTGCGACTGCGTTCGACGCAGTCCCCAACCAGTTGAACCAGGCCGAAGTGCAAGCCGCGTTGAGTGGGCTGGCACAACGTTCGGTGCGCAACGATCCGGCCACCGGCGCAGCGACCCTCTATGTCGCGGCGCCCATCCACCTGGGTGATCGCCTCCTGGGCATGGTGCAGATGTCACGACCGATGGAGCGGGTCATCGCACGCACGCGTCCGCTCCTGCTGAGCCTCGCCGCGCTCGGCAGTCTGGCGCTGCTGGTGGCGACCGGGTTGGCAGTTGGGCTGGCGCGGCGGCTGGTGCAGCCGGTGCGTGCGCTGGAACGCGCCGCGCTCGCTATCGCCAGCGGCGATCTGAGCCAGCGTGTGCCGGCGGACACGGCAGATGAATTGGGCGCGCTGGCGCGGGCGTTCAACATCATGGTTGGGGCGCTTCATCGCACCCTGGAGCAGCAACGCCTGTTCGTTGCCAACGCCAGCCACGAGCTGCGCACCCCTGTGACCAACATCAAGCTGCGCAGTGAGGCATTGTTGGGCCCGGCAGGTCAGCGATCCGACCGTCGCACAGCGCTACCTGTCCGAGATCGACAGTGAGGCGGACCGGTTAGGCCGCCTCGCCAGCGCATTGCTGGATTTGTCTAGCCTGGACGAGGCCGGTCTGCGGCCCGCACCCTCTCCGGTGGACATTCTGCCCACGGTGCGCTCGGTGGCCGATGCGATGCAGATGCGTGCGTCACACGCGGGGTTGACACTGGCGACAGACCTTCCGGATCAGCTTCCGCTGCTGAGCGTCACGCTCGAAGAGGTGGAAGCGATCCTGGTCAACCTGCTGGATAACGCCATCAAGTACACCCCTGCGCCCGGCGAGATTCGCCTCTCCGGCCACGCGAGGCCAGGGCAATGCCTGCTCTGCGTGCAAGACACCGGGCCGGGCATCCCGCCGGCAGACCAATCGCAGGTCTTCGAGCGTTTCTATCGGGTCGACAAAGCCCGCAGCCGGAGCGCCAGCCGGCTCGGCGCGGGCAGCGGGGCCGGGTTGGGCCTCTCGATTGTCAAGGCGTTGGTCGAGCAGAACGGCGGGACCATCCGTGTTGACAGCACGGCCGGTGCGGGCGCGCGGTTCGAGATCGCTTTCCCGGTGGCCGATCGGACGGTGCAGATGGGCCTTGGATTTGAGTGAGACGAACACGCAGTCCTGCGCCTTCGGATTGAGCGGGCCGGACAGCAGAGGGCTGCCGGCCATGCGATGCGCAACTATTGTATCACCGATGAGCCATCCACGAACGCCGTATTTCTATATCTTAGTTTTTCGTCTTGTGACATACGTCAGCTATGGCTGCGGCGGCGGGCCACTGCCGGGCGGGATCGTCTCCCCATCGGATACGCGCCGCAGATCATAGCAGGGGACGAATGAGACGTCGCTCCAGCGGTACCCCTTAGCCTCGAAGGTGGGGATGTCCTTGACCCAGTGCTTCTCCCCGTTCTGCAGCAGATAGATGTGGGGGCTTTCATAGCATTTGAGCAGGATGGGGTCCGCTCGTTCATAGACGATTTGCAGAATGCTCTCCGGCAGGCCGGCGACCTCGGCCGGTTCGCCCCGGAAGAGCCAGGGCACCGCCAGCAGGCCGGCCAGCGTCCAGGCGACATAGAGCACAGCGCCAGTTGCGAAGGTTCGGTGCATGGCCCCCAACCAACGCGGCCGGCCGGCGCGGGCCTGCCGGATCAACAGCGAGGCCAGGACGGCGATGTTGACCAGGTTCCAACCGATGAAGAGCAGGCGGTTGGGGGTCAGGCGACCGTTGGCGGTGCGGTAGATGATCGCGGCCAGTGCGTAGAGACTGACCAGCAGGCTGAGGGCAGCCAGGCTGATCACCCCGCGGCGTAGCCAGGTCTGGCCCTTCTCGTCCAACTCAGCCCCGGGCGCCGGGGTCGCGCCCACCAGCAGGGCGACGACGGCGAAGAGCATCGCGTTGAAGATCAGCAGCACATCGCGGTTCTCGAACGGCTCACGCCAGTTGAACGGGATGAAGGCCAGATAGATCAGCAGCACCGCCACCGTTAGCGGCAACACCAGGCGCATCAGCAGCGCCACCAGCTTACTCAGTCCCTCGTCGAAGGACTGCTGCGCAGGCGCCAACCGGGGATCGTAGACCAGCGCGACGGCTACGATTGCGATTAGCCCTCCGCCGCCCGCCGCGAAGAGGCGCTGCACGACCATAGGCGGCTGAATGCCCAGCGCGCTGAACAGGCCGAAGGTGATCGCGGTGAACAGCCCGCCGGCGATTGCGAGCAATCCAGCCACCACAAAAGCCTCCAACGACTTCACAAGGAAGGCAAAGCGGTTTTCGGGGTCGTCCCGCCGCGCCAGCGCGACGAGCCCGACCCCGGCCCAGGCCAGCAGCCCCAGGTGCAGCACCATCAAGGTCAGATACTGCTCCTGAAACAGCCGCGGCCAGATGCGGGGGAAGAACAGCAGCACATAGGCCGCAGCCACGGCCAGGCCAAGTGCGACCGCGAGCACGCGCCCCAAGAGCCGCTTGCCGGCCAGCGTCAGAAAGAGCGCGATCAGCGCAGCGCTGACGGGCGCGGCGAGCAGGGCTACGACAGGCAAAAAGCTGTGGCTCTGGCCGGTCAGCGGGTTGATCAACTGGATGGTGAAGCGCTGGTCGTCGGACAGGAGCCAGAGGAGCAGGCCGTTGAGCACGCCGACGGACAGAGCCCAGCCCCAGGCGACGACGCGGCCCTTGACCCGGGCCGCTGCGGAGGCCAGGCGGTAGTGCCAGGCTGCCAGGAGTAAATTGTCGCCCGCTTGTGCGTAGCCAACCTCGACCGCCTCTGCGAAGGCGGCCTCGTCCCCGGCCTTGATGGCCTGGCGGTAGGCCAGCTCCAGTCCCTCAGGATTGTCAGCCAGGTTCTGGATGGTCTCGGGATACGGCATGATGACTCTCCGCGCGCAAATCGTTGTATGAGATTATGGGCAGCCGCCCGGCAAGGAAGCGGCCCGCATCTCCATCGTTCCGCACCTTAGTCTATCACAGTTCACCCTGGCGGCGACATCCGCTCCCCGTCAGGCTTATCACGCCCGGATGAAGCCCAGGCCGATCTTTCCCATCGTGAAGAGGACCACGGCCGCGATCAGCGTGGCGACGAGCTTATCATCCAATGCCAGCCACAACGCGACGACGCCGAACACGACGAAGCCGAACATACCCACGATGACCAGCAGCGGGGGCAGGGCCGCGCGCCACTGGCCATCCCGGATCAACTGCTTGACCTCGGCATAGGACATCTCGACTTCGCGGGTCACCGCGACACCTGTCCCGACGAAGACCGCTTTCTCCTTCTCGGCCAGCGTGACGCCGTCATCATCCTCTTCTTCGTAGTTCTCGCCCATGCCGCCCATGATCTCGGCGCCGACGTCACGGCCGCTGCGGCGGGTCGTCTGCCCGCGCGACGTCATCAGCAAGACGAAACCGACGATCAGGAGGAGGAGACCGACAATTGCGAGGGCGAGGAAAAACGTACCCATGACGCACCTCCATTTTGGGCGGACCAAGTTGACAGAGTCCCCAGCGCTGGACCGGAGGCGCAGCGGAGTTAGGCATCCCTGGGCTGCACCAGGTCCCACTTGTTGCCGTACAGGTCGAAGAACACGACCACCAGGCCGTATCGCTCCGTACGTGACGCCTCCGCGAACCGCACGCCGTGCGCACGCATGTAGTCGTAGTCGCGGACGACCAGTGTTATCAGAGCAATTGAACGGGCCACGGCCACCTCAAAGGCTAGGGCACGGCGAGGTCAAACTGGAACTTGCCCGTGAGATTCGAAGCGACGCCGAGCCCACTCTCCTTCGCGCGGACGACGTAATACCACGCGCTTCCGGGCTCCGCGTATGGTATCATAGAGCTCGCAACACGCAAGTCCACCGGCAGGAAGGGAAGATAATATGCCGGAACATTGGTCCTTCGATGCCGTTTTCTATCACAAGTACCCACAGGAGCTGGCGCGGTTCACCCGCAGCCTGCGTCCCGATCTCTGGCTGCTGGGTGAGGTGATCCACGTCGATTATCGCCACTGGGCCAACCAGGAGACCCTGGATTCCGTGACCAATTACGAGGGCTACAAGGGCCTCGTTTCCAGCCCGGTTAGCAAAAACGACTTCGAGATCGCGCACACGCTCAACCGGCAGTTCGGTGAGAGCGGCCTGTATCGTGGGCTGCCGCTCTACAACTTCGTCGACAATCATGATGTCGACCGGGTGTCCAGTATCTTGAAGGATCCGAAGCACCTTTACCCGCTGTATGCTCTGCTCTTCACCATGCCGGGCATCCCGTCAGTGTATTACGGCAGTGAGTGGGGACTGGAGGGGAAGCGCACCCTGCAGAGTGACGGGGCGCTCAGGCCGCAACTGGACCTGGCTCGGCTCCGGCAAACGGCGCCACACGCAAACCTGCCGCGGGCCATTCGGAAGCTGATCCAGATTCGCAAGGCGTCGCCCGCGTTGCGCCACGGCGACTACCGGCAACTGCACGTGAGTCACGAACAACTGGCTTTTGCGCGGCAGTTTGCAGGGGAGACCGTCATCGTCCTGCTCAACGCTTCCAGCAATTCAGTGAGATTGGAGCTGCCTGTGGACCTTGCGGATGGGTCTCAGTTGGTCGATCTGTTCAACGGGGGGCAGCGCTATGAGGTCAGTAAGGGTCGCCTGCGCGTGGACGCGCTGAATCCCTATTGGGCGCATGTGCTCAGCACGACCGCGCCCTCTCTCCCCCGATCGGGGGAGACGTCGATGGCGTTAAGACAGGAGTTCTGAGATGAGACGAATTCTTCCGATCCTCCTCGTGGTTTTGGTCGTGGCCACGGCGTGTATGCCCCTCCCACCCGAACTCCCGGTGGCGACATCGCCCGCACCTCCCGCGACAACGTTGTCCACGGCGCCCGTCGATTTGATGGAGCGCTTGCCGCTGGATTCTGCCATTCGAACCGGCAAGCTCGATAACGGCCTCACCTACTACATCCGCCAGAATGCCGAGCCGGCGAAGCGAGCGGAATTATGGCTCGCGGTGAACGCCGGCTCCGTGATGGAAGATGACGACCAGAAGGGCCTGGCGCACTTCCTCGAACACATGCTGTTCAAGGGCACCGCAACGCTTCCCGAGCCAGGCGCTGTTGGATTTCCTCCAGAGCATCGGCATGAAGTTCGGGCCGGACATCAACGCCTACACATCCTTCGACGAGACGGTCTACACTCTGCAAATCCCGACCGACAAAGAAGCCGACGTCTCGAAGGCGTTTGATGTGTTGCAGGATTGGGCCGGCGCCGCGACCCTCTCGCCGCAAGATTTCGACAAGGAACGCGGCGTCATCGTCGAAGAATGGCGTTTGCGCGACAAGACTGCGGCCGGTCGCATGCAGGACAAGATCGTGCCGATGTTGTTGGGCGACTCGCAGTACGCGAAGCGTCTGCCCATCGGCGACATGGAGATCGTACGCAATGCGCCGGTCGATGCGCTGCGCGAGTTTCTACCAGAAGTGGTATCGCCCTGACCTGATGGCGGTGATCGCCGTCGGCGATTTCGACGTCGACAAGGTCGAGACGCTGATTCGAGAGCGCTTCTCGAAGCTGCCGAAGGCTGACGCCGAATGCCGCGGCCCGGCCGATCGTTCGACGTGCCGGCCCGCGCCGGCACGAGTGCGCTCGTCGTCAAAGACCCGGAGAACCCCTATACCGTCGGTGTCGGTCTACCAGTCACGGCCCGCGCGCACGTTGGAGACCGTGGGGGACTATCGCGATCTGCTGCTCGACTACCTGGTCAGCATCATGCTCAACCAGCGCTACGCCGAGGTGGCTCAGCAGGCCGACGCGCCATTCCTGCAGGCCGAGCGCCGGCAACGACAGCCTGGTGCGCCCGACCGATATCTACGGCCTGTCCGCGGTGGTGCAAGAGGAAAAGGCGTTGGCCGGGCTGGACGCGCTCATGACGGAGTTCGAGCGTGCCCGGCGACACGGCTTCACCGCGAGCGAGCTCGAGCGGGCCAAGCAGGACATCCTGCGCTTCTACGAGAGCGCCTACAAGGAACACAAGACCAGCGACAGCAGCGGCTATGCCAACGAGTATGTGGATCTCTTCCTGAAGAAGATCGCCTCGCCGGGGATCGAGCTACGAGTATCCGCTCGTGCAGCGCCTGCTGCCCGGCATCACGCTCGATGACGCCAACCAGCGGATCGCCAACCTCGTCACTGCCGAACAACCGCGCCATCATCGTCCAGGCGCCCGATAAGGCCGATCTGAAGCTGCCGGGCGAGGCGGAGCTGACCGCAGTAGTGGATGCCGTCGAGGCGAAGAAGCTCGAGCCGTACACCGACCGGGTCGCGCAAACCAAGCTGATGGACCAGAAGCCGGCGCCGGCGGCGATCGTCTACCGAGAAGACGCTCCCCGACCTCGGCGTCACGGAGATCACGCTCGCCAACGGCGTGCGCGTCATCATGAAACCGACGACTTTCAAGAAGGATGAGGTCGTCTTCTCGGCCACCAGCCCC
Organism: uncultured Chloroflexia bacterium; assembly: GCA_963774265.1. Classification (GTDB taxonomy): domain Bacteria; phylum Chloroflexota; class Anaerolineae; order CG2-30-64-16; family CG2-30-64-16; genus JALOOB01. The sequence goes on from CAVZDU010000007.1 coordinate 238,851, forward strand.
GGCGGCAATTCGCTGGTCACTGACGCGGATTACCCGGAAGCGGCCATCGCAGCCTCCTGGATCAACAACAGCGGCGTGGGCGATCTGACCGAAACGGAGCTGACCAAGCTGCTGTCCGGCAAACTCGTCAGCGTGTCCCCCGTGATCGGCGAGCTGAAGGAGGGCTTCCGCGGGAGCGCGTCGCCGGATGACCTGGAAACCGCGCTCCAGCTCGTGTACCTGTATGCCACGCGCCCGCGCAGCGACGACAACAGCTTCCAGGTGCTGCGCGATCAACTCGAGACGAGCCTGAAGAACCGTTCGTTGACGCCGGAAAGCGGCTTTGAGGATGCCCTGAACGAGATCCTGTGCGGCAAGAGCGTGCGCTGCGGACCGCTGCCGCTCGATCAGGTGGACGCGCTCGACCAGAAGCGAACGTTCGATATCTACCGCGACCGCTTTGCCGATTTCAGCGACTTCACGTTCACGTTTGTCGGCAACTTCGATGTCGACACCCTGAAGACGCTTGCCCAAACCTATCTCGGCAACCTGCCGTCAACCGGCCGCAAGGAGACCTGGCGCAATGTCCGCGTGGAGCTGCCGACGACCGTCGTCGAGAAGACGGTCCACAAGGGACTGGATGAGCGCGCCCGCACCCGGATCGTCTTCACCGGGCCGATCAGCCCGACGCTGGAAAACGAGGTGGTGCTGGATGTGCTCGAAAACGTGCTGGATATTCGCGTGATCGACGAGCTGCGCCAGACGCTCGGCGGCACCTACTCGCCGCAGGCCGCCACGCGCTGGGAGATGCTGCCGAAACCGACCTACGACGCCATCATCGACTTCGTGTCCGATCCGAAGCGTGTGGATGAGCTCACGCAGGCGGTGTTCAGCCTGCTCGAGGACCTCCGGACGAACGGCCCATCGGAAACCGATGTGAACAAGGCCAAAGAACAGGCGCGCCTCGCGCACCAGAAGGCGATGGAGGAGAACTCCTTCTGGCTGGCGCAACTTCAGGATCACCTGACGACACCGGGCGACGACGGCAGCGATATCCTGCGGTATGAGAAGGCGCTGGCTGCGGTGACCGCTCGAAGACATTCAGCAGGCCGCGCAGACATACCTGCCGCGCGACCGCTACGTCAAAGTCGTGCTGTACCCTGAGAAGTTCGAGGAGAAGAGCAGCAAATAGCCTCCGCCGGAGTGCAAAGATTAGAGAGTATCAGGGGAACGAGAAGACGGAAGAGCGGCCAGTGTTTCGATGATCAGGTCGGCCGCTGCTGCCAGAGGCAGTTCGCCTGTATTGACGATTAAGTCGTAGAGGGCGGGATCGGCAATATCGGCGTGGTAATAGCGCCTGATGAAATCGACCGAGCCGCGATCACTCTCGAGCACCTGCCGCGCGAGCAGCTTCAACGGTTATCCCGGCTCGAACCTGGTGGCGTCGCTGGCGGTCCGGATTCGACGCCACCAGCCCGACGCCCAACATCATCGCTGGAAGCATCAGCGACGATGCGCAGCACGGCGCCCTGGCGAAATTGGGGTATTGACAAGCCCCGCCGCACCGTGGTATAGTTCTAGTTGTAAGCGCTTACACGAAGAAGGTGCTGCGGTGCGACGGAATCCGAATCGCCAGGACAGGAACATCACGATCCACGATGTCGCTGCGGCGGCCAGCACCTCCTACGGCACCGTCTCCCGCGTCATTAACGATGCCCCACATGTCAAAGATGAGACTCGCCAACGGGTGCGCGCGGCCATGGATCGGCTGGGATACGTCGTCGATCGCAGGGCCCGCAGCCTGGCCGGCGGCCGCTCGCAGGTGCTGGCCGTCCTGGCGCCCGATCTGGGGACAGGCTACATCGGGGAGATCATCCGGGGCATCGACGCGGAGGTGGAGCTGGCGCAGTACGAGCTGCTGCTTTACACCACGCATCGCCAGGCCACGAAGGAGTCCTCCCGCGTCGCCAGCATCGCCTGCGGGATGGCAGACGGGTTGGTGCTGGTCCTCCCGAGCGACCTGCGCGCCATGGTCAACACCCTCCGGCAAATCAAGTTCCCGTTCGTCCTGGTGGACTACCAGGGTGACGACGACAATGTGCCGGCCGTGTGCGCCACGAACTGGCAGGGCGCCTACAACGCGAGCGAATATCTGATCGCACTCGGACATCGCCGCATCGGCTTTATCACCGGCGACATGGAAATGGCCGCGGCACGCAACCGCCTGGCGGGTTTTCAAGCCGCGCTGCGCACTCATCACGTGCCCCAGGCGCCTGAGTTGATTCGCACCGGCCAGTTTCACTATTCGGAGGGGTACGCTGCGGCGCAGGCGCTGCTTGCCCTGGCTGTGCCCCCCACCGCGATCTTTGCCTCCAACGACGACATGGCCTTTGGCGCCATGGAAGCTCTGCGCGAGCAGGGGGTGCGCGTCCCCGACGACATGTCGGTGGTCGGGTTTGACGGTATTCCGCAGGCCGCACTCATGCATCCCCCGCTGACCACAGTATCGCAACCCCTCGCCAAGATGGGGCGCGTCGCAACACAGATGCTGCTCGACCAGCTGAGCGATCCCGAAAAACCGATCCGGCGCATCGAACTGCCCACTGAACTGATCATTCGCGGGTCGTGCCGGCCGCCAGGTTCATCTCGCGACTCGTAGCACGGCGCTTTATCCAGGGCCCTGTGCAGGCAGGACAGGATTAAGGAGGTCTCTATTCGATTCTGTAAACGTTTACAAACATCAGTTATCCAAAGGCATCCGCTAGTCTGAACAGCTCTTGATAGGAGGAGCAACTGTGAACAAGAAGATTCTCGTCCTGATCAGCCTGGTTCTGATCGTCACCTTCCTGGGCGCTTGCGCGCCCGCCGCGGCGCCGGCGCCCACCGCTGCACCGGCCGCGGCTCCTGCTGCAGCTGAGCCAACCAAGGCGCCGGCTGCACCTGAACCAACGAAGGCTCCTGAGCCAACGGCCGCACCCGCTGCCGCCGAGAAGGTCAAGATCGTCTGGTGGCACATTACAACTGCGGACAATCAGAAGGCGGTCTGGCAAAAGCTGGCCGATGAATACATGGCCGCCCACCCGAACGTGACCATCGAAATCACGGTGCTGGAGAACGAAGCCTTCAAGACGAAGATGACGACCGTCATGCAATCCGGTGAACCCCCCGACATCTTCCAGAGCTGGGGCGGCGGCACGATGAACGCTTACGCTCAGGCCGGTTTGCTGAAGGACATCACCGCGGATCTCGATGCGGATGGCGGCGCATGGCGCAATACCTTCTCCCCTGGCGCGCTCGGTGTGTACGCGTACCAGGGCAAGAACTACGGCGTGCCGTGGGATATGGGCATGGTCGGTTTCTGGTACAACAAGGCCTTGTTCAGCAAGGCCGGCATCGCCAATCCCCCGGCCACCTGGTCGGAACTGCTCGACGACGTGAAGAAACTCCAGGCCGCCGGCATCACCCCCATCGCTCTCGGCGAGGGGGATAAGTGGCCGGGCGCATTCTGGTGGGAGTACCTGAACGTCCGCATAGGCGGCCAGGCGGCCTTCGATGCCGCCCAAAGCCGCAAGGGCGCATTCGCCGATCAGCCGTTCGTGGAAGCTGGCAAGAAACTCCAGGAACTGATCGCCCTCAAAGCCTTCCAGGACGGCTTCCTGGGCGCAACCTGGGGCGATGAGGCGACGGCGATGGGCAATGGCAAGGCGGCCATGGACCTGATGGGTCAATGGGCTCCCGGCGCGTTCAACGACAACAGCCCCGACAAGAAGGGCATCGGCGACAACCTGGCCTGGTTCCCCTTCCCGGCTGTGGAGGGTGGCGCCGGCGCGGCGACCGACGCGCTCGGCGGCGGCAATGGCTTCGCCCTGGGCAAGAACGCCCCGGCGGAAGCCGTTGACTTCGCCAAGTACCTGACCCGCGCGGAATCTCAGGTCCAGTGTGCCAAGGAAGATTTCTGCGTCCCGGTTGTCAAGGGCGGCGAGGCCGGCCTGACCGACCCTTTGCTCAAGATGGTGCAGCAGGGCGCGGCCGCTGCGAAGTACTTCCAACTGTACTACGATCAGTACCTGCCTCCGGCGATGGGGTCTGTCGTCAACGACAGCGTTCAGGGCATTTTCGCCGGAACGTTGTCGCCTGAGCAGGCCGCCCAGGCGCTCGAAGACTCGGCCAAGAAGGAATTGAAGTAGTACGCACAGGTGGATGCGGGGATTGGGCTATTATCCGATCCCCGCCCGCCTGGCCGGTGATCTCCGACCCAGTCGAGAGGAATGGTCTTATGCAAACCGACTTTGGCCGGGCGCCGTGCCCCCGACGCCCAACGGCAGACTCGCTTCCAGCGCCGCACCCTCGACAACCTGACCGTCGCTTTGTTCCTGGCGCCCGCCCTCGTGGTCTTCCTCGCTTTCGTGATTTATCCAATCCTGCGTTCTGTCTACTTTAGTATGTTCAACTGGAAGGGTTTTGGCCCTGCGGTTGACTTTGTTGGACTGCAGAATTACGCAGACATCTTCAAGGACCAGGTATTCATGAAGGCGGTGGGAAACGGTCTGATCATCGTGCTGTTGTCCCTCGTCGTTCAGTTGCCGTTGGCTCTGGCGTTGGCGCTCATGGTGGGCCGCGATTTGCCTGGCCGCGCATTCTTCCGCACGATCTTTTTCCTGCCCTATGTGGTTTCCGAGGTCATCACGGCCATCATGTGGTTGGGCCTCTTTAATCCTGATCCTGACCGAGGCCTGTTCAATGCGATTTTGGTCCTTATCCCGGGTGTGAAGGCTGTCTCCTGGTTAGGCAATACCAGCATCGTCATGGCCGCGCTTTTTGTCGTGATGACCTGGAAGTACTTTGGTCTGCACATGCTGCTGTACATGGCCGGTCTGCAAAACATTCCGTCGGAAGTTGAGGAGGCCGCCCGCATCGACGGCGCGAATGGCCGCCAATTGCTGACCAACATCACTATGCCCTTGCTGGGGGGGACGATTCGCACCACCATCTATCTATCGGTCGTCGGATCGCTGCAGCAATTCATCCTGGTCTGGATCATGACCAAGGGCGGACCGGTCAATGCCAGTGAAATGATGGCGACCTATATGTACCGTTTTGCCTTTGTGCGGTTCTGGTTGGGGTACGGCTGTGCCGTAGCACTCGTGATGTTCCTGATTTGTTTGGTCTTCTCGCTGATTTACCAGCGCCTGGCGCGCCAGCCGGATTACCTGGGTGGCATGTAGAAAGGGCTGATCTATGGCGACGGCGACGATCTCTCCATATGCACGCACCGGCTGGCAGAAGAGACTCCCGAGGTTCTGGCAGTACCTCATCCTGTCCGTGGTCGTGGTGCTCATCCTCCTGCCCATCGTGATCCTGATTTTCGGATCACTGAAGACGCGCGGCGAAATGTATTCACGCCCTTACACCCTGCCGGTTCCACCGCGCTGGGAAAATTACGGCAAGATTCTGAGCATGGCCACATTTTGGACCATGCTGCGCAACAGCCTCCTGGTGATGCTGGGAGCAACAGGGGGTGTGGTGCTTGCATGCAGCCTGGCCGCCTTCGTGTTCGCCCGTATGGAGTTTCGGGGGAAGGCCCTGGCTTTCAATCTGCTCACCGTGGGCATCATGTTTCCCATCAACGTGGCCATATTGCCCGTCTTTCTGGTGCTGCGCCAGATGGGCTTGCTTAATAATCTGTGGGGCATTATCCTGGTCCAGGTTGCCTTCCAGATCTCCGGCAACATCCTGATTCTGCGCGGCTTTTTTGCCTCGATCCCGGTTGAGTTGCAGGATGCTGCGTACATAGATGGCTGCACCACGTTTGACTTCTTCTGGCGCATCCTGCTCCCGTTGGCGCGTCCGGCGCTATCGGCGGTCGCCGCATTGACCATGGTTGTCAGTTGGAATGACTTGCTCGTGCCCCTGGTTGTGGTAGACAAGGATAAACTTTGGACCTTGCCGCTGGGCACCATGCAGTTCCAGGGCCAATATGGTCAGGACTTGAATATGGTTGCGGCCTTCGTCACCCTGTCCGCGGTGCCCGCGATCCTCTTCTATATTTTCGCGGAACGACAGATTGTGTCCGGCTTGACCGCCGGTGCGCTCAAGGGATAAGGCCATTCCCGTGAAGCTCTACGCCACGCTCGCTGTCCTGCTCGTTCTTTCTTCTTCTCTGACAAGCTGCATCCCGGTCCAGGTGGCTCCGTCAGCCCCCAGCAGACAGGACGCCGCCGAACCTGCGATCACGCCCAGTCCGCCGACTCCCGCGCCGGCCGTGGTGGGTGCTTTCACTTCGGGGCGTTACCGCAATCTATTCAAGGAACTGCTGAATAGGAGCGATGCTGACACCCAGGCCAAAATCGACGCTGCCTGGGAACAACTCTTCTATGGCAATGACGACACTCAGCGCGTCTATTACCCTGTCGGAACGGATATGGCCTATATCATGGACATCGGCAACAGCGATGTGCGTTCCGAGGGGATGTCCTACGGCATGATGATTGCGGTCCAGTTGGACAAGAAAGAGGAATTTGATCGCCTCTGGAAGTGGGCTAAGACCTACATGTATCAAAAAGAGGGGCCGTACCGGGGCTATTTCGCCTGGCACTGCAAGCCGAGCGGCGAACAGATTCACGGCAACCCGGCCTCTGACGGGGAAGAGTGGCTCGCGATGGCGCTGCTGTTTGCGTCGGGGCGCTGGGGCAACGGCGGCATCTTTGACTATCGCGCAGAAGCGCAAGCCATTCTCGACATCATGCTGCATAAGCACGAGCAGAAAAGCGATCTGGCGACCGACATGTTTGACGCCACGACCAGGCAAGTCGTTTTTGTGCCGACGATCGGTAAGAATTCGAGCTTCACCGATCCGTCGTATCACTTGCCGGCTTACTACGAGCTGTGGGCGCGGTGGGCCGACAAGGACAACGAGTTCTGGCAGCAGGCGGTTCAAGCCAGCCGCGAGTTTTTCAGGAAGGCCGCGCATGCCCAGACAGGATTGATGCCCGATTACGCGGGCTTTGATGGCACGCCGACCGGCGGCGAGCACGAGGATTTCCGATTCGACGCGTTTCGCGCTGCATCGAACGTGGCCGTGGATTACGCCTGGTTCGCCGCGGACCCGTGGCAGGTCGAGCAGAGCAGCCGGCTCCTCGACTTCTTTGCAGGCCAAGGGATTAACGGCTATGTTAATCAGTATACTCTCGACGGCAAGCCGCTGTCCTCGGACCGCTCCACCGGCTTGATTGCGATGAACGCCGTCGCCGCGCTGGCTGCCACGACAGGTCAGGCGCCCACGTTTGTGGAGGCGCTCTGGGACGTGCAAATCCCATCCGGCAGGTGGCGCTACTATGACGGTTTGTTGTATGCCCTGGCCCTGTTACACGTCAGCGGCAACTTTCGCATCTATCCGCCCCAAGGGAATTAGAGACGCCCCGGCCATTGGGAGAGCCAACTATGCCTACTGAGACATCTTCCCTCACCCCAACCCCAGCTTACAGCGATGCCACCCGGTCCATTGAGGAGCGCGTAGACGACCTCATCTCCAGGATGACCCTGGAGGAGAAGATCTCGCAGATGGTCCACGATGCGCCCGCGATCGAGCGTCTGGGCATCCCCGCCTACGGCTGGTGGAATGAGTGCCTGCACGGCGTCGCCCGCGCGGGCATCGCCACGGTTTTTCCGCAGGCCATCGGCATGGCAGCCACGTGGGACGTCAAGCTGATGGCTGAGGTGGCCGACGCCATCTCGGACGAAGCGCGTGCCAAGCACCACGAATCTCTGCGCCGCGGGGTGCGCCAACTTTACACCGGCCTCACCTTCTGGTCGCCGAACGTCAACATCTTCCGCGACCCACGCTGGGGCCGCGGGCAGGAGACCTACGGCGAGGACCCGTACCTGAGCGCGATCATGGGTGTGACGTTCGTCAAAGGGCTGCAGGGCGAGGATCCGGAGACCCTCAAGGTGGTCGCCACCCCGAAGCACTTCGCGGTTCACAGCGGCCCCGAGAGCGACCGGCATCACTTCGATGCAGCCGTGAGCGAGCGCGACCTGCGGGAAACCTACCTGCCCGCGTTCGAGGCGTGCGTCGTGGCGGGGAAGGCGGCTTCGGTGATGGGCGCGTACAACCGCCTCAACGGCGAGCCGTGCTGCGCCAGTCCGACGCTGCTGCAGAAGATCCTGCGTGAGGAGTGGGGCTTCCGGGGCTATGTGGCGTCCGATTGTTGGGCCATCAACGACATTTTTGGCGGGCACGGCCTGGTGAAGTCGGCCGCTGAGGCGTCGGCGCTGGCAGTCAAGATGGGATGCGACCTGGAATGCGGCTGCACGTACCCGGCGCTGCTCGACGCGGTCCGGCAGGGCTTGATCGACGAGGCCGCCATCGACCGGGCCGTGGCGCTCCTGTTCACGGCACGGTTCCGCCTGGGCATGTTCGACCCGCCCGAGCAGGTGCGGTACGGGAGGATCCCCTTCGAGGTCAACGACTCGCCGGCGCATCGCACCCTGGCCCTGCAGGCCGCACGGGAATCGATCGTGCTGCTCAAGAATGAGCCTGCCCTGGCCGGGATCCCCGGCAGCCGCTGCTGCCGCTTGGGAAAGGTCTCAAGTCCATCGCGGTCATCGGGCCGGACGCAGACGACCTGGCCGTGCTGCTGGGCAACTATTGCGGGACGCCGTCGGCCGCGGTCACGCCGCTGGAGGGGATCCGCCGCAAGGTGGCGCCGGGCACCGTGGTCTATCATGCGCAGGGCTGCGAGATCGCGCCCGGTGTGCCGCCGCTGCAGGTGGTGCCGTCCGAGTATCTTCGCCCGACGGGTGGGCGCACCGGACACGGGCTGGCCGGAACCTACTTCCGCGACCACCGTTTTTCCGATGTGGCCTTTGGCCGCGTTGATCCCCTCGTGGACTTCATGTGGCGCGATGCCTCGCCCCTGGGCGGATACGGCACCGAGCCCTTCGCCGCGCGCTGGACGGGTGCGCTCATCCCGCCGGTTTCGGGGGCATATCAATTAGGCGTGCGGGCTTCGAGCGGCTTCAGCCTGTGGCTGGACGGCCGCGAGCTGCTTGACTTCGCAGCTCATGACCACGAGACGTTCACCCGGACGGCTTCGGTCGAGCTGGAAGGGGGGCGGCTGTACGAGGTGCGCCTGGACTACATTAACGCGGGCCGCGATCCGAAAGTGCAGCTCCTGTGGGCCGTCCCGGGCTACGATTATGCCGCCGAGGCGCTGCGGGCCGCGGAGAAGGCGGAGGTCGTGGTGATGGTCATGGGGTTGTCGCCCAGCCTGGAGGGCGAGGACATGCCGGTGTACGTGGCGGGGTTCGCGGGCGGCGATCGCACGGACATTGCCCTGCCGGCCACCCAGGAGGCGCTGCTCCGGCAGATCCATGCACTGGGCAAGCCGGTGGTGCTGGTGCTGATGGGGGGCAGCGCACTGGCGGTCAACTGGGCGGACAGCCACGTGCCGGCCATCCTGTGTGCGTGGTATCCCGGCGAGGAGGGGGGCGCGGCCATCGCGGATGTGTTGTTTGGAGACTATAATCCCGTGGGCCGGCTGCCGGTCACGTTTTACAAGTCGGTCGATCAGCTGCCGCCGTTCGACGACTATAACATGGCCGGCCGCACCTATCGCTACATGACGGAGGAGCCGCTCTACCCGTTCGGCTTCGGGCGGAGTTATACGGCCTTCGAGTACAGCGACCTGCGCATCAGCCCGTCCTCCATAGGGCCCGGCGGCGCGGTGCAGGTGGCTGTGGATGTGGCGAACGTGGGCGAGGTGGCCGGCGACGAGGTCGTGCAGCTTTACATAAGTTTTGAAAATTCCACGGTCAGCCGGCCGATTAAAGAGCTCAAGGGCTTCGAGCGCATCTCCCTTGCGGCGGGCGAGCGGCGCACCGTGACCTTCACCCTCCCCGCGTCGCAGTTGCGGTATTGGGGCGGCGACGGGTGGGTGCTTGAGCCTGGGACGGTGGCGGTGCAGGTGGGCAGCTCCTCGCGCGATATCCGGGTGGCGGGGAAGGTGGAGGTCGGATAGCGCCTCATCGTTAGGAGCCGGGCACCTCCGAGGTGCCCGGCTCCTGGATCAAGTTACTGGAAACCGGCCCCGCGGCTGTTACGGTTCCACGGTTCCCAGGACCAGGCCGAAGACGAAGGCGCCGGTGCGGCTGTAGTTGCCTAACGGCTGGCTGCTCGTATCCAGCGGCACGACGGCATAGAAACAGGTGTTGCCCGCCGCCGTCAGATCGGCAGTCGGGTCAGGGAAGCCCAGATCTTCAGGCGGCGCGGTTGGCGGCGTGGATGGCGTCACGTCATCCAACCAGGTGGCCGCGTCCGGTGCGAAGTAGGGCGCGGTCAGGCTACGGTGGACCTCGTAGTGGGCCACCGCCACCGCCCGGTGCGTCCAGTCGAGTTTAGCGTAATTGCCTGACCCGGAGATGGTGACGTCGTTGACGCGCACGGTGAAGTGGGCGGTGACGGACCTGTCCCCGTCCATCGTCACCTGGCACGCGCCCGCGCCCGCGCACACGCCGCTCCAGTGGTCGAACACACAGCCTGCCGCGGGCTCAGCCGTGACATCGACAATGGTGTGTTGGTTTGGCGTATGGACGCCCGCCGTCGGGAGGGTGGCGCCGCCGCCGGGGGGGTCCGCGGCCACCGTCAAACGATAGGTCAGCGCCGCCGGCGTGATGGCGTAGGTGTAGGCGGGTACTGTGGCGCCGGTTTTGATGTAATCCACCGTCGTCTGCCCGGGTCCGACCGTGATTTTCAAGCGGCCGTACGTTTGAGTGGCATCGGCCCAGATCGTATATCCACTGTTCGTCGTATAGATGCCGAAATTGCCGGTAAAACTGCCTATGGGGACTGACTGATAGACGACGCCATCTCTCTTTTCATAAGCATACTGATGATCGTGGCCGTGGAAAAAACCGCTGACGTCGTTCGCGACTAACATCTGGTGGATCGGCTTGCTTCCCCAGCCGCTGGTTGCGGGTCGTTTCGTAGTCCACTCATTCGCAGTGCCGGCTTCGTTGAATCCACCCCACTCGACCAGGTGGGTCGGATTGGCACCGCCCCGGACGTAATCGTCCGAGCCGCCGGTCATGTGGTGGGCGAAGATGAACTTGTACCTGGCCGAGCTGCCTTCGAGAGTCGTCTCCAGCCAGTTGTCTTGCACCACGCCCAGGGTCCAGTCCCAGCGATCGCCGGTTCACGCGTAGGGTTCACCGCCTCCAGTCGTTCCGACGAACGGTTTGTTCATCGTGTACCAGTAGGGGTCGATCATGACAAAGAGCGCGTTGCCCCACGTCCAGGCGTAGTAGTCCTCACGAAAGTGGTCGCCAGAAAGGTGGGCATAGGGATCAGTATTGCCGGTGTAGAAGGCATCCGGCACAGGATTTGGGAAGTATTTCTTCTGGGCGTTGGCGCCGATGACGGGCGGGGCAAGAGTGGGATCGGTCGTATCGTCCAGGTGCCGGCCTTCCGGCTGCTCGTGGTTGCCCGGGGCCAGGAAGATCGCAGCCGAAGCGCTGGCAAGATTGAAGAATTGATATTGGAATCTGTAGTTCGTCTCAGCGGTCGTAACCGTGGCGACGTTGTCCATCGCAATTGTGTCGCCGAGATCGATCAGGAAGTCAGGATGGTCGCTGGCAACACCCGTCATGGTCTGCGTCCACCTGGTGGGGTCGCCCAGCATGATGTTTACATGGGAATCGGAGGTCACGTCGAACGTGAAGGGACTGCCCTGAGCCCTCTGGGTATGGAAAGAATATTCGGGCCTCTGCACCCACGTGGTCCCGTCCGTGCTGTATTGCATCCGGTAGTAGTACGGCGTGTTTGCCGCCAGGCCGTCGATGACGACCACCTTGGGCTGGCCGGCAGTTGCAGTGGTCGTGGCGGTCTGCCCCGTGTACGCCCCCGGCATTGTGCCGTGTTGGTAGAAGAGCGAGATGGCCGCGGCCGGCAGGACGGAGACCGTGATCGATGTGTCTTTGGGTCGGCCGAGGAGTTCTTTCCCTGTGAAGGTGATTTCGGCAGTCTCCGCGCTGGCGGCTGATCCTACCACGAGTGAGAGGAGGATGGCCAGGATCGTGAAGACGCGGCCAAACCTCGCAGAAGAAGCGTACGGAAGCGTGTGGGTCCACTGCTTCCTCGGCGGCAGTTGGCTCCCGGACATGTTTTCCTCCTGTGAACTGACGGATATTCCGGAAGAGGAAAATAGCGCATTTCTAGACAAGTACACTATACCAAATGTGACAGGAACAAGGCAACGCGCCGGGCCAGCAGAGTGTGCGATAAGTGGACCCCTCTCCACTGCACTCCGGGTGATGGTCGCTCACTTCTCGTTGACCCGCCACCCGCTTGGGCTTACAATGAGGGCCTGACGAGACGTTCCTGGAACTTCACTACAACATCTATGCGAGGACTGTAGACCATGACCCTTTCCACTGGTAGTCGACCGGTCGAGCTGAAGATCGCGTACATCGGCGGCGGAAGCCGCGAGTGGGCGCGGAAGCTCATGTTCGACCTGGCGCTCTGCCCCGACCTGGCCGGGCAGGTGGCGCTTTATGATATCGATGTGCCTTCGGCAAGGCTCAATGAGGCGCTGGGCAACTGGCTCCAGGAGCAGCCCGGCGTCGTATCCGCCTGGCGCTATACTGCGGTCGAGCGGCTGGAGGAAGCGCTGCGCGGGGCGGACTTCGTGGTGCTCTCGATCCAGCCCGGCACGCTGGAGTGTATGGCCGAGGAAATCGCCCTCGCCGAGCGGCACGGGATGTTCTTCCCCGTGGGCGACACGACCGGCGCGCCAGGGCTGGTGCGCGGGCTGCGCGCGGCCACGATCTACGCAGGCTTCGCACAAGCCATCGACGCGATCTGCCCGCGCGTGGGTGATCAACTACACCAATCCCATGACGATTTGCACGCGCACGCTGACCCGCGTCGCGCCGGGGCTGAAGGTCTTTGGCTGCTGTCACGAGGTGTTCGCCACCCAGGCGATGCTCGCAAAGCTGGCCGGCAAGGCCCTGGCGGTCGAGACCCCGCGCCGCGATGAGATTCACGTCAACGTGACGGGCATCAACCATTTCACCTGGATCGACCGCGCCTCCTATCGCGACGTGGACCTCCTGGCGCTTCTGCAGCATCACATCGGAGAGCCGGGCGTGCTCCGGCCCTACACGCGGGAGGAAGTCGAGAGCTGGGGCAGCTGGTTTCACAGCGCCGAACAGGTCAAGTTTACGCTTTTTCAGCGGTTCGGCCTCCTGGCTGCCGCGGGCGACCGCCACCTGGTCGAGTTCCTGCCGGGCTTCATCCGCTCGCCGGAGGAGCTCTACCGCTGGGGGGTCATCCGTACGCCGGTGGCCTGGCGCATCGGCCGCTGGCGGGACGCGCCCGGCAAGACGCGCGACCTGATGGCCGGCCGGGAGCCGCTGCGGCTGGAGCCGTCGGACGAGGAAGGGGTCAGGCAGATCCGGGCGTTGCTCGGCTTGGAAGACCTGGTCACCAACGTGAATACGGCAAATCGGGGCCAGGTGGAGAATCTGCCGCGCGATGTGGTGGTGGAGACCAACGCCCGTTTCAGCCGCGACGAAGTACGGCCGCTGGCCGCGGGCGCCTTGCCTCCCGGCCTGCAGCCCCTGATCGCCCGGCACGTGGCCAATCAGGAGCTCATCGTCGAGGCCAGCCTGGCCCGGGATCGAGACCTGGCTTTCCAGGCGGTCCTGGGCGACCCGACCAACCGGCTGCCCCTGGATGAGGCCTGGACCATGTTCCTTGAGATGCTGGAGGCCAGCCGCGAGTTCCTGCCGGGTTGGCCGAGCGCCGGGCCGGCGCTTGAATAGGGCGCCAACCGTATTCGACGTGCGATCAGGCCAGCCGCTCCCGGAGCCAGGCAAAGGCGGCGGCCTGCATCTCTATATCGAACCTGTGTGGGCCGGGATAGAACTGGCCTGTGTAGGCTTCGGGGTGGCCCACGCCCGTGAAGTGGCCGGCCAGCCGGGCATCGGCTGCCCTCATGCCGGGTTCAGTGAAGAGGTCATCTCCCAGCAGGTACTGCACCAGTAGCGGCGACGGCGCTCGGCAGGCCGCCAGGTCGGGCCAGTCACCGTGCCGCGACCACCCGAACGGAAACAGCATCCAGGTGTGCGACGATATGTTCTGGTCGAGCAAGCCCTCATACGTGGTCATCAGCCCCACGATGGCCGCGGCCGCGATGCCATTGTGGGTGGCGTTGAGCAGCGCCGCCCGGTTCCCGCCACCGGAAAGCCCCAGGCAGCCTACCCGGTCGGGGCGCACGTCGGCCCGCGATAGAAGGTAGTTGACCGCAATCCGGTCTTCATGGCTGACGACTCCGGCCAGGTTGGTCCCCAGGACATTGCAATATTTGGATACGGTGTGTTCGTGCAAACCCGCTGCAGCGTTGTATTCCGCGATGTCCGGCGGCGCACCCCAGGCGGGATCGCTGCCGGCCTGCAATAAAGCACGGCCCCCGGCGCGCACCTCCGCGGGCAGCGTCTCCAGCGGAAAGCGCCGGCTGCCCCACAGAAAGGCATCGGGCGCCAGGACGACGAAGCCTGCGGCTGCCGCGGCATTGGCCCAGGCCCTGCCGCCGTAGTACTGCTCGCGGTACCGCGCCAGCACGTCCGGGGGCTTGTCAGGGCCATCCGTGATGGCTCCATCGGCTATTTTCTCCTTGCCGTAATACTTGAACGCGCCGTGGTCGTGCAAGGCTACCAGGGCGGGCAGAGGTCCCCGGGCATGGGCCGGCTTGAGGAGGTAGGCGTGCGTGCGGGGTCCGTAACTCACCGACCAGGAAAGCTCCTCGCCGGCCAGATCCCCGCGTTCCCAGCGCCGTTCCACGCGGACGTCCAGCGGCATCTCGGGCCCCCGGCAGAACCCCAGGGCCTCGCGCACCAGCGCTTGTGTCCCTGGGCCGGGCGCCGCAAGAGGATAGAGCGGACCTTGCCGCCGCGCCTCGTCTACCAGGTCACTGAAGATGCCGAGATGTGTGTAGTGCTGTGTCATGCTCTGGTCTCCGTTTCAGGTGGGGGCGGTGCGCTCTCCGATAACCTCGTTGTGGTATAATCGTGGCATCATATATCGGCAGCTTGCCGGGGGCAAATGCCGATTGAGTTTTCCTATGAGCCAACAGGGGACTGCAGGGTCGCAGGCACGACGGCCACGTATCGGCTACATCACACCCAGGATCAGCGATCACCACGGGCTGGCGATCTGGCGCGGCATAGTCGAGACGGCACAGGCGCGCGGCGTGGATGTGCTCAGTTTTGTGGGCGGTGAGGTGCAGCACGGGGAAGATGCCGGGCGCCGAGCCAATGCGATCTACGACCTGGTTGACCTGGAGCATCTTGATGGGCTGGTGGTGTGGGGTGCATCCCTGGGCTACCATGCCGGCCCCGACGCCACCTACGACTTCTGCCGTCGTTTCCAACCCCTGCCCCTGGTCAGCATCGGCATCGCGCTGCCCGGCATTCCCGGCGTCGTCCTGGATAGCTACGGCGGGACGCGTGCGGAGATGGCCCACCTCATCGAGGTCCACGGACGGCGCCGACTGGCGTTTATCCGGGGACCGGCGTCCCATCGTGAAGCCAGCGAGCGCTATCGATCCTACTGCGACGCGCTGGCTGTCTATGGCATCCCCTTCGACCCGGATCTCGTTTCACCACCCTATCTGTGGGTGCACGACGAACGGCGCCGAGGCCATCCGCCTGTTCCTGGATGAACGCTGCGTGCAGTTCGATGCGATCGTCGCGGCCAGCGACACCCTCGCACTGGGTGCGTTGCCGGCCCTACAGGCCCGAGGCGTCCGCGTGCCAGGCCAGGTGTCGGTCGTCGGTTTTGACGATCGGCCGGCCAGCCGCGTCCTCACACCGCCGTTGACCACCCTCAAGATCAGCATGCGGGAGCGCGGCCGCCAGGCAGTGTCCATGCTCCTGGCGCGGCTGGCGGGCGAGAGCTTGCCTGATGAAACATCGCTGCCCGCACGACTGGTCATTCGCCGGTCGTGCGGGTGTTTCGACGCCGAGGTGGTGCGCGCAGGTGACAGCTCGGGCGAATCTCCGGCCCCGGAGATTCCGAGTGCCCCAGCCATTCTGGCCGGCGAGGAAGCGATCGCCGGGGTGACACTTGCGGTGGTAGCATCCCCCGCAGTTCCGGGTATGGACCGGGAGCTGGAAGGTGTTGATTCTAGCACCCCGACGCGGGCCGCTTTTGCTCGACGCTTTGCTGTCGGAGCTGGGTGGGGGAGAGCCGGGAAGCTTTCTCGTTACGCTCGATGACCTCTTGCGCCAGGCCGTGGATGCAGGGGGCGAGGCGTGGGCCTGGCACGGGGTGATTTCGGCGCTGCGGGAACAGATACTGCAGCGGTTGGCCGGCGAGGGTCAAAGATTGGGACATGCCGAGAGCCTCTGGCACCAGGCACGCGTGCTGATCGGTGAGTACGCCTGGCGCGCGCAGGCCGACACCAATCGACATGCGAGCCAACAATTTGACAGGCTGCACGAAATCAGCCAGGTCGCTGGCCCTGGCCGGGGATGTTCCCGAGCTGATGGACATCCTGGCGCGGCCGAGCTGCCTGCCCTGGGCATCGGTTCCTGTGCCGTGGCCCTGTACGAGGACCGGCCATCCGGCGAAGATACGGCGCAGGAGCCCGCCGGGGCTTGCCGGTTGGTGTTAGCCTACGATGAGGATGGCCGCGCCGAGACTGCCGCCCGCTGGAGAAGCCTGGCATGCTCCTCTCCTGGCATCGGGAGGGCTGCTGGCAGGCGCTGCTTCTCCAGGCGCCGAAGGCGCCGAGATGCGGCAACACAGCGTGAACACCCTCGTCGTCGAGCCGTTGTTCTCCCGGGATGAGCAGCTGGGCTTCATCATGCTGGACGGCAGCGGCTGCGAGGGCCAGGTCTATCGGGTTCTGCAGGAACAGATCAGCAGCGCGCTGAAGAGCGTGTTGCTGTTGCAGGAGAACGTTCGTTTGTACCATGCCGCGGCGCTGCGTGCAGAGCGCAGCGACGCTGCACAGCAGGCAGCACAGGAGAAACAACGCCTGGCCGAAGAGGCCGACCGCCTCAAGAGCCGCTTCCTGTCCATGGTCAGCCACGAGCTGCGCACGCCGCTGATCCTGCTGGAGGGGCTGAGCGAGATGATGCTGCGCGAGGGACTGGGCAGCCGGCCGCCGTGCCCGCTCCGTACCGCCAGGATCTGGCGCGCATCCGTGCAACCGCCCAGCAACTGGGCGGACTGGTGCGGGATGTGCTGGACCTGGCCCGCAGCCAGGTCGGCCAGTTGCGACTGGCGGTCAAGCCGCTCGACATCGCAGCCGTGCTGCAACCCACGATCCTGGTCGGCGAGCAGATGGCTCGCAGCAAGGGCCTGGACTGGCAGGTGGAGATCGCGCCCGACCTTGCCGGAGGTCTGTGGGGATGGCGCCAGGCTGCAGGAAGTGACCCTGAACCTGATTTCCAACGCGGTCAAGTTCACTGCCCTGGGCGAAGTGCGACTGCGGATAGATGCAGACAAGGGCGACGTGGTCGTGTCGATCAGCGACACCGGTCTGGGCGTGCCTCTGGAGGAGCAACAGGCCATCTTCGATGAGTTTCGGCAGTCCGAGCGCACTGCCGCACGCGGCTTCGGTGGGCTGGGTGTGGGCCTGGCCATCTGCCGGGAAATCGTCCGCCTGCACGGCGGTGAGATCGGCGTCCGGTCGTCCGGGCTTGTGGATGGGGGCTCGAGCTTCTTCTACCGTCTTCCCGCGCTTGAGCCGGCTGCCCCACGCGCCGCAGCACCCCCCGCAGTTTCGGGCGCCGAGCCGCCATCGCAGTCGATTGAGGCCAGGCCGGTGGGGCTACCGCCCTGCACCAGCCGCTCGCAGGCTGTGGTGTTGCTGACCGAGCAAGCCGCCGGCGGTGAATTGCTCCACGCTCATTTGCGGGAGCAGGGTTTCGACGTGGAGGTGCTGCCGGTTGAGGATCAGGGTGACTGGCTGGCACAATTGCTGGCCGCGGCGGCCGGGCGCCGTGGTGCTGGACCTGCAGCCCACCTGGGAACGCGGCTGGCAGCTGTTTGACGTCCTGAAACATAGCGAGGCCACCCAGGACATCCCCGTGCTTGCTTTACTCGCTGCTGGCCGAGCAGGGACAGGGGGCTATGCTGGCGCTGGACTACCTTCCCAAGCCGATGGGTCCCGCCGCTTTGGCCCAGGCGCTGCAAAACCTGGGATTGGCAGATCGCGAGGTCCAGAACCAGGCGATCCTCATCGCGGACGACGATCCCGCCATTCTGGCGCTGCATGGCGACATGGTGCGCGAGCGCTTCCCGAGTTGTCGCATCCTGGCGGCGGCGAACGGGCGGCAGGCGCTTGAGTCTCTCCAGCGCGGCGAGAACGCCTCTCGTTCGTCTTGCTGGACCTGATGATGCCCGAACTGGACGGAATCGGCGTGCTGGAGGCCATGCAGCACGACGACGCGATTGCGCGACTATCCCGGTTATTGTGCTGACGGCGCAATGTCTTTCGGAGGATGATATGGGTCGCCTCGGCCGCGGCGTGGCGTCCATCCTGCAGAAGGGTATGTTTACGACGGAAGAGACGCTGGCGCAGGTGCAACGGGCCTTGGCTCGCAACAAACGCCTGGGTAATGAGACCCAGCGGCTGGCACGCAAGGTCATGGCCTACATCCACGCGCACTACTCTGAAGACATCTCGCGAGAACAAATGGCCAGCCATGCGGGCATCAGTGAAAGGCACCTCACGCGCTGTTTCGTGCAGGAAGCCGGCCTGACACCTATCGATTACCTGAACCGCTTCCGGGTGGCGCAAGCGCGCCGCCTGTTGGATGAAGGCCACACGAACATCACCGAGGTCATGAGCGCGGTCGGGTTCAGCGACAGCAGCTATTTCTCCAGGATCTTCCGGCGCGAGGCCGGCATGTCACCCAGCGCCTACCGGAATCAAGCCCACCCCCCGGCCCACAACCTGTCCTAATCCGACGACAGGGTGTCCCAAAAACACAAGACACAGCGGGAATCAAGGACTACACTTATCATGAGTTCATCGTCCCTTTGGGATGTACAAGTGTGGTGATGCGTCTGGCGGGGAGCGAGCCAGATGACAAAGAGCGTCATCATCGCAGTCAACGATCCGAACATCCTGTACCTTCTTCAGCGCTACGCCGAAGAGAGCGGCTTCGAGACGATCAGCGCGTCTCGATGCAAAGACGTGCTGGCCTTGCTGGCCCACCCGGCAAGCCCCGCACTCATCATCCTGGACAGCGAATTGTCGGGCGCAACCGCCCGGAAGATGTGGCGTGGGCTGGAGGTCGAAGCCGCAGCCCGTAACATCCCCGTCGTGGTCTACTCGTATCTGGATGAGCCGGCCGAGGCGTGTCATGAGGGCGTGGCCGGCTGTCTGCCCAACTCGGTCATGTACGACGATTTTGTGGCGGCGTTGAAAAGCGCCGGCGTCTCTCTGGAACCCGCCTTTTCGTAGCAGCATCCCTCGCAGTCTCGGGTATGGGGAGCCTATGATCGGACAGACCACCGAAAGTCCCAAGCTCCTCGAAGTCGTCGATCTGAAGAAGCACTTCCCCATCAAGCGTGGCTTTCTGTTCTCCAAACAGGTGGGCAGTGTCCGAGCGGTGGACGGGGTGAGCTTCTTCATCCGCGAAGGCGAGACCCTGGGGTTGGTCGGCGAGAGCGGCTGCGGCAAGACGACGATCGGCCGGCTGATTCTGCGCGCCTATGATCCGACCGCGGCGATATCTGGTTCACCGACCGCAAGCTGGGCCGGGTCAACGTCGCCGAGCATGGGGGAGGCGCAGCTCCGGCACCTGCGCCAGAACATGCAGTTGATTTTCCAGGACCCCTATTCGTCGCTCAATCCGCGCATGACGCTGCTGGAGATCGTCGGCGAGCCGCTCTATACGAACGGCGTCGCCAAGGGCAGCGAGCTGAAGGAGCGGGTCGCCGAATTGCTGAAGGTGGTGGGCCTGCGGCCCGAGTACATGACCCGCTACCCGCACGCCTTCAGCGGCGGGCAGCGCCAGCGCATCGGCGTCGCGCGCGCCCTGGCGCTGCATCCGCAGCTCGTCGTCTGCGATGAGCCGGTCTCGGCGCTCGATGTATCGGTCCAGGCGCAGATCCTCAACCTGCTCCAGGAGCTTCAGGAGCAGTTCGGCCTGACCTACCTGTTCATTTCGCACGACTTGAGCGTGGTCGAGCACATCAGCGACCGGGTGGCGGTGATGTATGTGGGCAAGCTGGTCGAGAGCGCCAGCACAGAGGAGCTGTTCAGCAACCCCCGGCATCCCTACACCGAGGCGCTGCTCTCGGCCGTGCCCAAGCCCGATCCGCGCATCCACACCGAGGTGATCGTGATGCCGGCGAAGTGGCCGATCCGGCTCATCCGCCCAGCGGATGCTATTTCCACCCGCGCTGCCGGTATTGGGTGGATCGCTGCGCAACCGAAGAACCGATCTTGCGAGAGATTTCGCCGGATCACTTCGTCAGTTGCCACCGGGCAGAGGAGCTATCACTCGTCGGTGTCCAGACTGCTGGCCTGACCGACGGTCTCCTCTTGCCAGGCCAATGAAAGGAGATGCCTGTCGAGCGTGACATGCAATCAAGATGCCATCGGAACGAACGCGACACGGATCATAGGACTGCTCTTCCAAGGAGGCAATGCACCATGAAAGGGCGAAGGATCAACCGACGTGAGTTCATTCGACTGTCGGCGATGACAGCGGTAGGGGCGGCGGCAGCCGCCTGCGGCGCTCAGGCGACGCCAACCGCCGTGCCGCCGACTGCTGTGCCGCCGACCGCTGTGCCGCCGACTGCCGTGCCGGCCGCCGTCGTGGCGCCGACCGCTGTGCCACCGACTGCCGTGCCACCGACTGCCGTACCACCAACCGCCGTGCCCGCCGCCAAGTACAAGGAAGCCCCCATGCTGGCGGAGCTGGTCAAGGCGGGCAAGCTGCCGCCCGTGGATGAGCGGCTGCCCAAGAATCCCCTGGGTCGATGGAGGCGATACGAAGGAATCGGCAAGTACGGCGGCACCTGGCGCCGCGCGTTCAAGGGCGTGTCCGACTACTGGGGACCCACCAAGCTGCGTGGACCGCTCGTGGGCCTGGTTCGACAAGGACCTGAACCTCTTCCCGCGCATGCTCGAATCGTGGCAGGTCAGCCCGGACGGCAAGGTGTGGACCCTCAAGATGCGCGAGGGGCTCAAGTGGTCGGACGGCAAGGCGGATTACACCACCGATGACCTCGCCTTCTGGTACCAGTACGAGCTGCAGAACAAGAAACTGACCCCCGGCACGCAGACCATCTGGACACGACCCGGACAAGACGCTCGTCAAGTTCGAGGCGGTGGACAAGTACACAGCTAAGTTCACCTACGGCAAACCCAAGCCGATGTTCATCTACAATATGACCCGCGGCGGCACGGGCGGTGGCGCAACCATCGCACCCCTGCCCGTATCGCCCAGCCACTACATGAAGGAGTTCCACGAGGATACCACATCCGATAAGGCCAAGCTGGAGGCTGACGATCAAGGAACGCGGCTCCGCCGACTGGCAGACCTACTACATGCAGTTCGCCAGGCAGTGGACCATGCCAATCCCGACCGGCCGACCCTCGGTCCTTGGGTTCCCAAGGGCACCCTCACCGACGAGTTGTTCGTCATCGAGCGCAACCCCTACTTCTTCGCGGTGGATGAGGAAGGCCAACAGCTGCCCTACATCGACAAGGTCACGCATCGGCTGTATGGAATCGCCAGAGGTGCTGCAACTTGTGGATCACCAACGGCGAGATCGACATGCAGTACCGCCACATGCAGGATCGGCGACCTGCCGCTTTACAAGCAGAGCGAGGCCAAGGGAGACTACAAGATGGTGCTCGGCGTTCTGGCCAGTCACGTCGCCATGCAGCTCAACCTCACGCACCAAGAAGCAAGCTGCTCAACGAGTTCTTCAACGAGCGCAACGTGCGCATCGCCCTCTCATACGCGATCAATCGCGACGAGATCAACCAATTGGTATACAACGGCTTGCTGAAGCCGCGGCAGTACAGCCCGCTGCCGATGTCGCCGCAGTACTACGAGAAGGCTTCTAGCGCCTACCTGGAGTACGACCCGGACACGGCGAACAAGCTCCTGGACGAAGCCGGCTACGACCAAGAAGGATGCCAACGGCATCCGGCTGCTACAAAGATGGCACGACCCCATCAGCTTCATCCTCGAGGGCATCGAACAAACGACACGCCAGCTCGAAGATGCCTTCGGGCTCATCTCCAAGGTACTTCGCGAAGGTTGGCGTCAAGATGACCTACAAGTACGTCGAGCGGGCCCTCTACACCGAACATTACGATGCCAACGACCTCGATGGCGGCCCTGGGGCGGGGATCGCACCGTGTTGCCGATGGTGCCCGAGGCCATCATCTTCCGCGGCACCCAGCGCGGACCGGCCGTGGTGTCCTGGCTGGAGCTACTACTACCAGGAGCCGGACAGCCCGATCGCTGTCAAGCCGCCGGACGGGCACTGGATCTGGGAGATTTGGCGGATCTGGGACGAAGAGGTCGTCGTGGAGCCCGATCCCGCCAAGCAGACCGAAGCGTTCAAGAAGCTTCTCGACGTCTGGGCCGAGGAGCTGCCGATGATCACCCTGCTCGGCGAGAGGCCGTCCGTGACGATCGTCAAGAACGGCTTCAAGGGCTACCCGGCCGGCATGCCGAATGACGACACCACTGGCGACGAGCATTTCTGCCAGGATGAGACCTACTACTGGGACGACCCGGCGAAACATACGACATAACGGGCTAAGAGTGCAAGGTTGAAGGTTGAAGGCCAGTCAAGGAAGCCCTTCAACCTTCAACCCGTAACCTTCAACTCGCGAGACGCACCGGAGGCCGTGCATGTTGGCATATATCGGGCGACGGGTGCTCATCATGATCCCGACGCTCATCCTGATCTCGATCGTCACCTTCGCCATCCTTCAACTGCCGCCCGGTGATTATCTGACGTCCTACGCGGCGCAGTTGCGCACGATGGGCGAGCAGGTTGACGATGAGGCGCTGCAGTCGCTGCGCGATCGCTATGGGCTGGGCCAGCCGGTCTATGTCCAATACGGTAAATGGGTTGCGGCATCATCACGCGCGGCGACTGGGGCCAGTCGATGGAGTGGCAGCAGGCCGGTCAGCGAGCTGATCTGGGAGACGCTGGGGCTGACGGTCGCCCTGGCCGTGTTTTCGATGCTCATTAGTTGGCTGCATCGCGATCCCGATGGGCGTCTACTCGGCCACGCACCAGTATTCGATGCCGCGATTATCTCATGTCTATCTTCAGCTTCTTCGGCGTGGGCGTGCCTGCCTTCTTGTGGGCGCTGATCATTATGTATTTCGCGCAGACCCAGCTCGGCCTGAACGTCGGTGGACTGTTCTCCGAAAAGTATCATCAACGCGCCCTGGAGCTGGGACAAGGTCGTGGACATGTTCAAGCACTTCTGGATTCCCGGCCTTGATCGTGGCAATAGAGAACACCGCTGGCGAGCTCCGCACCACGCGCGCCAACCTGCTCGATGAGATCAACAAGCCCTATGTCAGAGCTGGCGCGGGCCAAGGGGCTGAGCGAGGGGACGACTGATCTGGAAGTACCCGGTGCGCGTCGCGCTCAACCCGTTCTTCAGCACTGTCGGCTGGTCGCTGGCCAACCGGATCTCGTCCATCACGCTGATGTCGGTCGTGCTCAGCCTGCAGACGACGGGCCCCATGCAGCTGCGAGCGCTCACATCGCAGGACATGTACCTGGCGGGCAGCGGTCCTGCTTGCTGTTGAGCGCGCTGACCGTCATCGGCACGTTGGTCTCGGACATCCTGCTGGCGTGGGTGGATCCGCGCATC
This sequence comes from uncultured Chloroflexia bacterium, assembly GCA_963774265.1. Lineage (GTDB taxonomy): Bacteria > Chloroflexota > Anaerolineae > CG2-30-64-16 > CG2-30-64-16 > JALOOB01. Next base: position 262,712 of record CAVZDU010000007.1, read on the forward strand.
CGCCTGGAGGGGTGAGCCATGACCATAACGGATCAGGCGCAGCAGGACGGCCATCGGCACAGACAGTCGAGGAGATCCTCGCCGACGCAAGTGGCGGAGAAGCGGTCTATGTCGCTCCGCCCTGGAAATTGATGTGGTGGCGGTTCCGCAAACACAAGATGGCCCTGATCTGCAGCGTGGTGCTGATTCGTTCTCTATTTCGTCGCGCTCTTCTGCGAGTTCGTCGCGCCGTACGATCCCGATCAGGCGATGATCCAGTTCAAGCAGGTGCCGCCCACAGAGATTCACATTCGCGATGTCGAGGGGCAGTTTCATTGGCCGTTCGTCTATCAGCATAAGCGCGCGATGGATCCGCAAACGTTTCAGATCACCTATACCGAAGATACCACCATCCGGTATCCGATCCGCTTCTTCGTTCACGACTTTCAAGTACAAGTTGTTGGGGCTGCTGGAAGACGGACGTCCACCTGTTGGGTCTCTCTCCCGAGGCCAGGAACAAGCAGGGCATCTTTCTCTTCGGGACCGATCGGCTGGGGCGGGATATGTTCTCCCGTGTTTCGTATGGCGCGCGCATTTCGCTCTCGATGGGCCTGGTCAGCGTGTTCCTCAGCCTGGTGCTGGGCGTCCTCCTGGGCGGCATCTCGGGCTATTTCGGCGGGAAAGCGGATGTCATCATCCAGCGCGTGATCGAGTTTGTCCGCACCATCCCGACCATTCCGCTCTAGATGACGCTGAGCGCGGCGCTGCCGACGGACTGGCCTGTCGAGCGGGTCTACTTCGGCATCACCATGATCCTGGCCGCTGGTGGGGTGGACCTGGATGGCGCGTGTGGTGCGCGGGCGGTTCCTGGCCATGCGCGAGGAGGACTTCGTGCTCGCGGCCCGGCTGAACGGCTCCAGCGAGATGCGCATCATCCTGCGTCACATGCTGCCGTCCTTCCTCAGCTACATCATCGCCGCGCTGACGCTGAATATCCCCAACATGATCCTGTGCCGAGACCGGCCTGAGCTTCATCGGCCTGGGGCTGCGTCCGCCGGCGATCAGTTGGGGCGTGCTGCTGCAGGAAGCGATGAACTTGCGCTCGTTGGTCCTGGCGCCGTGGGTGCTGGCGCCGGGCATCGCCGTGGTGATTTCGGTGTTGGCGTTCAACTTCGTCGGCGATGGCCTGCGCGACGCCGCCGATCCCTACGCCCGATAGCAGGAGCCCTCGACATGAAACAAGATCAACTGTCTTATTGAAGTCAAGGACCTGCGGACCTACTTCTTCCTGGATGAGGGCACGGTCCGGGCCGTCGACGGGGTCGATTTCAACATCTGTCGCGGCCAGACGTTGGGCGTGGTCGGCGAGAGCGGCTGCGGCAAGAGCGTCACCGCACGCTCGATCCTGCGCATCGTGCCCAAACCGGGACGCATCGTCGAGCGGCGAGATCACCCTCTTCCGCAAGTGCGACCTCAACGGCGGCGAGGACGGCAGCGAGCAGATAGAGGAAGTCAGGCTGACCGAGCTCGACCCGACCGGCCGCGACGATGCGCAGCATCCGCGGGTGCGAGATCGCGCTCGTGCCGCAAGAGCCGATGGCCTCCCTCAGCCCGGTGCACACCATCGGCAACCAGATCGCGGAAGCGATCATGCTGCACCAGGAAGTAGACAAGCATATGGGCCGCGCTCAAGGCCATCGAAATGCTCGATCTGGCCGGCTTCCCGGAACCCAAGGAGCGTGTGGACTGCTATCCGCATCAGCTCTCGGGAGGGTTGCGCCAGCGCGCGGTGATCGCAATGGCGCTCTCCTGCCATCCCAGCCTGCTGATCGCCGACGAGCCGACGACCGCGCTGGACGTGACGACCGAGGCCCAGATCCTGCGGCTGATGCGCAGCCTCCAGAGCGAGCTGGGCATGGCGATCATGTATATCACGCACAACCTGGGCGTCGTAGCGCAGATGTGCGAAGATGTGATCGTGATGTACATGGGCAAGGTGGTTGAAGAAAGCAGCGTGGATGCCCTCTTCCATTCCCCACTGCACCCCTACACGCAGGCGCTGCTGCGCTCCATCCCGCGGTTGGGCCAGAAGCGGCATGGACAGCGGCTGGAATCCATCCGCGGGAGCGTGCCCGACCCCTATGCGATTCCTAAAGGGTGTTCCTTTCATCCGCGCTGCACAAAGCGCATCCGGGGCGTGTGCGATCGGGAGCTGCCGCCGTGGCTCGAGGTGGAGCCGGGGCACAAGGTGCGGTGCGTCCTCTACGGGAAGTAGGCCATGCGACGTCGCGCCGAAAGGTCCTTTGTTTCACGTCCTGGCATATCTGCTCTGGATGGTGAGTATTGCCGCCTGCGTGGCTGCCGTCTTCCAGATCCAATCCGCAGTTAACGTGCTCGGGGCCGCGCTCGGCGCGGACGGTTACGCACTCCGCCTGGCTAACCAGGTCACCCTGTTGCTGGGTGGTTTGGCTGCTTTCATCTACGTGGTATTCTTGGAAGGACATTATCGTGAAGGCGCCAGGCTGGACGTCTTGCTGAGGCGCTTTGCGGTGACAATCGCCATTCTGCTCGGCATCGTGGCCCTATCTCTGGCGCTGGTCGAGATCGGCCTGCGCGCCATACATTAGGGTGAGCCAACAAGAGGAAAAATGCCCGTCTACTACGCTCGCTACGAACTCGAGAACAGCTACATTCACAACTGGGTGGTCGCGGGTCCGCAGGCCATTCCCCCTGACCTGGGGCGCTACCAGGGAAAAGATTGGAAGGTGCAGATTGCCCGGCACTACTATGAGGCAGAATCAGGGGTGACCGAAGCGCCGGTGCAGGATGAGGAGGTCGACCGCAAGGAGGGCGACCGCAAGGGTCGCCCCTACGGGGCCGGTGGGCAGGACGCGCCAATGAAGTGGCGGTACGTTCGCTGCGATGACGACCACTTCGTGGACTGCACGGCCTTCTATCACATCTGCCACTATTTGCGGGCCTGGGCGTACAGCCGGGTGGTGAGCCCCGCGGCGGCTGACGTGACCTGCGTCCTGACGACCAACGGCCCGGCCGACGTCTGGCTCAATGGTCACCATGTTCATCGCCAGGAACACTTCCATCATCAAATCCCGCACAGCGTTCCGTTCCAGGTCAAGCTGGCAGAAGGTCCCAACGATTTACTGGTGCGCTTTGAAGAGGTGGCTGCGCGCGAGTGCCCGTATGTGATGGCGTTACGCGTCGTCGACCCGATGCCGGGAACCTTCGTGCTCATACCGACGACACACGGGGACGTGGCTCGCCGCCAGGTCGTCGAAGAAGCGATCGAGGCAGCCTATTTGGACCGCGACGTGTACGTGTGGGACGACGAAATCGCTGTCTATTGGCCCGGCGAACCGGATGTGCAGCCGGTAGAACTGACCTTGCGCCTCCAGCAGCCGACGGGTTGGATCTACTCAGAGGGGCGTCCAAACGTTTCAGCCGGGCACCGGAGGCCCCTGGGCCAGCCGCTCCAGGTGCCGGAAGGCCCATTTGAGGTTTTTCTGATTCCCTCGCTTCGGGAGTACTACGAGGGCAATCTGCGCCTGGAACGCAGGATCCCCTTGACTGCGCTGCGCAACCGGTACTCGCAGGCGCCATACGGCACCCTGGACGAACGCCGCGCTGAGGCGCTGATGGATGCGGCACGGCGCGAGAGCAACGTTTTCTCCGAAATCGCCAAGATGGCGCTGGGCTATTGGGCCGATGTGAAGCCCGGCGTCATTCTGCAGACCATCGAAGGGATCAACCAGCGCAAGGATTGCAGCGACTTCTACCTGGTTGGCTTGCTGGGTATGGTGATCCGATATGGCGACCATCCTTCCTTTCCGGAATCGCTCAGGGAGCCGCTGGAAGCGTGCGTGCTCAATTTCAAGTATTGGGCAGATGAGCCAGGCACGGACTCCATGTGGTTCTGGTCGGAGAACCACCAGATTCTGTTTCATGTGTGCGAGATCATGGCCGGCCAACTGTACCCCGACCGCGTTTTCACGAATGTGGGGCAGACCGGCCGTTGGCACCGGGAAAAGGGCGAACGGCTGGCGCTCTCCTGGCTGCTCAAGCGCGGCGCGGGCGGGTTCAGCGAGTGGGACTCGAACTGCTACTTTGAAGAGGATTTACTGGCGCTTTCGCACCTGGCTGATCTGGCAGACAGTCAGGCCGTGTATGACCTTTCCACCGTCATCATGGACAAGATGTTTCTGACGATGGCGCTCAATTCGTACAAGGGGACGTTCGGTTCGACGCATGGACGCACATACACTCCGCACATCAAGGGCGGCCGCGGGGAAGCCACCGCAGGCGTCAGCCGCTTGATGTGGGGGATGGGCGTTTTTAACGACAAGATTATGGCCACGGTCAGCCTGGCGTGCATGGAGAACTACGGATTTCCAAAAATCATCGGGGACATCGCGGCCGACCTTCCGGAGGAGATGTGGAACCGCGAGCGCCATGCGGGCAAGCTGGAAGCGTGGTGCGACAAGACGGACGGCGACTGGGAAGTGAACAAAGTGACTTACAAGACGCCGGACACCATGCTCTGCTTCGGCGCAAGACTATCATCCCGGCGAGAGGGGCGTCCAGCAGCATATCTGGCAGGCCACTCTCGGGCCGGATGCCGTCGTCTTTGTCACGCATCCTCCCTGTCTGAGCGAGGAAAACTCGCATCGTCCCGGCTTTTGGCACGGGAACGTGGTCCTGCCGCGCGTCGCGCAATGGAAAGATGTGCTCATCGCCATCCACCAGTTGCCGGAAGATGACTGGCTGGGCTTCACCCACGCCTATTTCCCTATCTGGGCCTTTGACAGCGCCGGTTGCGCAAAGCCGAAACAGGTCGTCAATGGGCTTTTGCAGCCAAGGGCGACGGCTACCTCGCGCTCACCGCAGCGCGCGGATTGGAGTTGGTCACGCGAGGCAATAACGCCTATCGCGAGCTGCGCTCCTATGGGCAGCGCAACGTTTGGGTATGCCATATGGGTCGCGCCAGCCTCGATGGCGATTTCAGCGCATTTCAGGAGAAGATACTCAGCCTCGATATGGATTTTGGCGAGCTTTCGGTGCGGTGCACCACTTTGCGCGGGGATACGTTGGCCTTTGGCTGGGAAGGCGCGTTCATGCGCAACGGTGGAGCCCAGCCGCTCAGCGGCTTCAAGCACTATGACAATCCGTACTGCGTCGACCTTCGATCGAGCGAGCCTGGCCCGCCGGACTGGCCCGCATCGGGGTTGGAGGTTCGCTACGGGGATACGGCAATGCGGTTGGACTTCACGGCCGGGGATGGGTGAGCCCGTGTGGGCGACCCACCTTACGGCGATTGAAAGATGCCGATGAAAGTCATGTTGGTCTTCCCGCCACAGTGGACGCCGGCGATGCCGCACCTGGCATTGCCGGTCCTCACATCGGCGCTCCGCGGCCAGGGTGTGGAGGTCATCCAGCGCGATCTGAACCTCGAAACCTATGAGACGGTCTTGACCCGCGCGTATCTCGAGCAGGCTCTTGAGCGTCTCAAGGCGCTTAATGGGGGCGCAAGCCGTTCGCACGGGCAGGGGCGAGAGCAATCGATCTCCGAGCGACTGCGGTGGGCATGGGAGGAGGGTCCAGCGCTGGCCGCGCAGGTCGAAGGGGCTGTGGCGGTCTTCCGCAGTCCGGCGTATTACGATGGGGAGAGGAGCCTGGAGGCGTTTCTGGTTATCGCAGGGGCGCTGGAACTGGCTTCGCTGCCCTACCTTCCCCGCGCGTCTCGATCTCCTGAGCTACGAGCCAGCTTCGCCGGTGGATGGCAGCCGGCAGCTATTGCAGGTGGCGCGCGACCCAGGGCGCAACATGTTCCTGGACATCTTCAGCGGCATTCTGCCGGACATTGTCCGCGAGCAACCTGCTATCGTCGGCATCTCGATTCCCACCCGGGCCCAGATGTTGGCGGCGGCGACGCTCGCGTATCTGATCAAGCAGTCGGGCCTGGATTGCCACATCACCGTGGGCGGACCGCACATCACCATGTTGCGCGAGCAGCTTCCGCGGGTGCCCGCCCTATTCGATCTGTTCGACAGTGCGGTGCTGTTTGAGGGCGAGGAGCCGCTGCTGCGGCTGGCCGAATCGCTGGACGGGCACGGAGATATGGCCCAGGTGCCAAATCTGGTTTGGCGGGATGGGGGACAGGTGCGCGTGAATAGCGGAGGGTCCGGCCCGCGGTTGAAACCGTGGTCTGATACAGTGGCAAAACCCGCTGAAGCGGGTTCTGCGGATGGAGAATTCCGTCTTCCCGACTTCGACGGCCTGCCGCTGGACCGGTACCTGGCGCCCGAACTGGTGTTGCCGCTCATCACATCGCACGGCTGTTATCACGGCCGTTGCGCCTTCTGCAATGTGGGATACGGGACGGGCCGTGGATTCCATGCCCTGCCGGCTGAGCAGGTCCTCGAGCAGATCAACGCCCTGCGCACGAAGTACGGCGTGCGTCACATCTTCTTCGCCGACGAAGCCATCCCCCCAGCCACGCTGCGCCTGCTTTCGGAGGGACTCGCAGCGCAAGGTGGGCCGGTCGCCTGGTGCGGATGCGCGCGGTTCGACCGCGCGCTCTCGGAGCCGTTGCTGACGCGCATGGCTGCCGGCGGCTGCCGGATGCTGCTCTTCGGCTTGGAGACGGCTTCGGAGCGCATGATCCGGCACATGATCAAGGGTACTCAGGCTCAGACTATGAGCCAAATCTTGCGCGCAGGCGCCCGGGCCGGTATCTGGAATCACACATTCTTCTTCTTTGGCTTTCCCACGGAGACCATGCAAGACGCGCAAGAGACGGTGAACTTCCTCTACGCTCATCAAGACGCACTGCACTCAGCATCGCCCGGCGTGTTTGTCCTCGAGCGCTATTCGCCGGTTCATTCCGACCCCGCGAGGTTCGGCGTCAAGCGCGTGGTGGACTCGCCCGATCAGGACCTGGCGATCTATTTCGATTACGAGCTTGAGACAGGATTGGACGAAGACATGGCGCGCACCGTCGTCGACCGACTGTTGGATGTCCTGCCTGCCAAACGGTACGGGCAGTACTATCTCCATGACGTGAATCGCTTTCTGTACGCCAGTCACCTGCATGCTGAAGGCAGGCCTTTTCCAATCTGGCTGGGCGATTGATTGAAGACTGAAGATTGAAGATTGTCGACATGAGCGGCGAAGACGGATACGAGCTATGGTTGCGTTACCGCCGGGTAGATGACCCGGAACTGCTGGAGCAATACCGCTCCGCGGTGGGCCGCGCGACAGTGCTCGGGTCAGGCGTGACATCCGCGATCATACGGAGCGAATTGGCGCTGGCGCTGCCTGGCCTACTGGGCAACCCCGTGCCCATCCCCAGAGAACCGGCCGGCAATGTCCTGGTCGTGGGTACGGCTGATGAGCTTGCGGCCGAGGGCGTCCCGCTATCGGACGCGGAGCGCGATCGCCTGGGCGAGGAAGGGTTTCTGATCCGTTCGCATCAGGCCGGGAGCAACCGCAGGACTCTCATCACCGGGAACTCCGGGCCGGCTGTGTTGACGGGCGTCTTTCATTTTCTGCGGCTGCTCCAGAAACGTCAGGACATTCACGCCCTCGACCTCTTCAGTCGTCCCCGGATTCGGAGGCGCATCCTCACTCACTGGGACAATCTCGACGGCACTATCGAGCGCGGCTACGCCGGGCGGTCGCTGTGGAACTGGGATGAGTTGCCGGCGAAGCTTGACCCGCGGTACCACGACTATGCCCGCGCGTGTGCCTCCATCGGCATCAACGGCACATGCCTGACCAACGTCAACGCCGACGCCAGGAGTCTGACAGCTGAGTACCTGGAGAAAACCGCTGCATTGGCCGATGTGTTCCGGCCCTACGGTATCCGTATCTATCTGTCACCGGATTTCGCCGCGCCGATCCGGCTCGGTGATTTGGACACGAGCGACCCGCGCGACGCGTCCGTGGCCGCATGGTGGCAGCGCAAGGTAGACGAGATCTACCGCTTGATCCCGGATTTCGGCGGCTTCCAGGTCAAGGCGAATTCGGAAGGGCAGTCGGGTCCGCAGGACTACGGCGCAAACCATGACGATGGCGCCAACATGCTCGCCGATGCTCTGGCGCCGCACGGTGGCATCGTGCTTTGGCGCGCCTTTGTCTACGACGCGGCCATCGACGCGGACAGGGCCAAATGTGCGTACAAGGAATTCGTGCCGCTGGATGGCAAGTTCCGGTCGAACGTCCTCGTGCAGGCGAAGAACGGCCCGATTGATTTTCAGCCGCGAGAGCCGTTCCACCCGCTCTTCGGCGCCATGAGGCAGACACCCCTGGCGCTGGAGCTGCAGATCACGCAGGAATACCTTGGCCAGTCGGTTCACCTGGTTTACCTTGGCGGCATGTGGAAGGAGGTCCTGGACTCGGACACCTACGCCGAGGGGCCCGGCTCTACGGTCGCCCAGGTCGTAGATGGTTCGCTGTACGATCACCCTGACTCGTGTATCATCGGTGTCGCCAACACCGGCTCGGATCGCAACTGGTGCGGCCATCACTTCGCACAGGCCAACTGGTACGCCTTCGGCCGCCTGGCTTGGGATCCTGGGCTGAGCGCCGAGGCGATTGCCGACGAGTGGATCCGCATGACCTGGTCGAACGACCAGCCCGTGGTGGACGCGATCAAGACGATGATGCTCGGCTCCTGGGAGGCCTGCATCAACACTATGACCCCGCTGGGCCTGCATCACCTGATGCAGGAGGGCCATCACTACGGGCCCGACCCGGCCTTCAACGGCGCCAAGCGCGTGGACTGGAACAACGTGTATTTCCATCGGGCGGATAAGAGTGGGCTGGGCTTTGACCGCAGCAGCCGCGGCAGCAATGCGGTGGGCCAGTATCACAGTCCCCTGCGGGAGCGCTTCGATGACATGGATACCTGCCCGGAGGAACTTTTGCTGTGGTTCCATCACGTGCCCTGGGATCATCGACTCCGATCCGGCCAGACGCTCTGGCAGGAGCTGCAGCATCGCTACGATGCTGGCGTTGCCTCTGTCGAGAGGATGCGCGACATCTGGCAGGAGCTGGAGGGTCGAGTTGATCCCCAGCGCCACGAGCACGTCAGCCGGCGGCTGGAACAGCAGCTGGACAACGCTCGCTTGTGGCGCAAGACCTGCATTGACTACTTTGGCCAGTTTGTGGGAGGAGTACGATGATCGTGCTGTCTACATATCCGAAGTCGGTCAGCTCGAATAAGGAACAGACAAATGGGTAAGGCCATCAAGATCGGCATCATCGGTGCAGGCAGCGCCCAGTTCTCGCTGGGCCTTGTCAAGGACCTCTGCCTGACCGAGAGCCTGGCGCGGCAGCCACATCACCTTCATGGACATTGATGAGACCGGCTGGACATGATCTACAAGCTGGCGACCAGGTATGCCAGCCAGCTGGGGGCGGACCTGACCTTCGACACCACGACGGACCGCCCGGCAGCGCTGCAGGACGCCGACTTCGTCGTCAACACCGCCTACGTCCTCGGCCACGTCGTCGAGGCCAGGATGCGCGACCTGGCCGCCGAGAAGTACGGCTACTACCACTCCGGCGGAGCTTCGGCGCCTACCACCAGCTGCGCCTGATGCTGGACGTGGCCCACGACATGGAGCGCATCTGCCCGGATGCCTGGCTGATCCAGTCGGGCAACCCGGTCTTCGACGGCTGCACGCTGATGACCCGCGAGACCGGCATCAAGGTGTGCGGGCTGTGCCACGGCCACTACGACTATGAGGAGATCGCCCGGACCATCGGCATCGACCCGGCGAAGGTGACCTGGCAGGCGCCGGGCGTGAACCACAACATCTGGCTGACCCACTTCATCTATGAGGGCAAGGACGCCTACCCGCTGATCGACGAGTGGATCGCGACCAAGGGCGAGGAGTACTGGCGCACGCACGTCGCCGAGCGCACGCACGACGCGCAGATGTCGCGCGGCGCCGTGCACCAGTATCACATGTACGGCCTGTTCCCCATCGGCGACACCGTGCGGCATCGCCGTGGTGGTGGTATCACACCGACCGAATCGCCACCAAGAAGCGCTGGTTCGGCGAGCCGTGGGGCGGGCCGGATACGCACCTGGCGCGTCCCTTCTTCGTGTCGCAGCTGGAGGAGCGCATCGCGGAGATGACCGCTGGGCCGAAGATCCCAAGGCCGACCTGACCCAGCTCGTGGCACGCGAGAGACCCACGAGCAGCAGGTGCCCATCATGGACGGGCTGATCAACAACAACGAGGGCTACTTCCAGGTCAACGTGCCCAACCACGGCGCGCTGCCGGGCATCCCGGACGACGTCGTGGTCGAGGTGCCCGCGATCGTCAACCAGAAGGGCATCCAGCCGCTGCGCGTGGGCAGCCTGCCGCCCAAGATCATGCTCGAGTGCATCCTGCCCGACTGGCTGGACATGGAACGCGAGCTGCTGGCCTTCAAGACCGGCGACCGGTCCATGCAGTTGTTCGAGATGCTGAGCAACCACCAGACGCGCGACCTACGATGCGGCCGTGGCCCTGCTGGACGAGCTGATCCACCTGCCCGAGGTCGACAGAGGTCGAAGCCTGGGAGCAGATGGAGCGGATTCAGGACGCCTACACGTACGCCACGCCAGTCTCAACTGGCCGCCAATATGAGACTGGCCGCGCTGCTGTTCGACCTGGGGGATACCATCATGGTCGAGGAGACGGAGGTCAAGGACACCGAGGGCACGACGCTGAGGGCTGAGCTGGCGCCGGGCATGGCGGAGGTGCTGCGGGATTTCAAGGCCATGGGTCACCGGCTGGCGCTCGTGGCCGACAGCCGGCCGCATACGCCCGAGAACGTGCTGCGCCAACACGGGCTCTTTGAGTCTGTTCGAAACGTTGGCCATCTCGGAGGTTGTTGGCGCCAGCAAGCCCGATCCGAGACTCTTCCGCGCCGCACTGGATGCGCTGGCCATCCCGGAGAGGGACTACGGCCGCGTGGTCATGGTGGGCAACAATCTGGAGCGGGACATCGCCGGGGCCAACCGGCTCGGCCTGATCTCGATTTTCTTTCACCTGAACGACCGGCGGCGGACGAATCCGGTTGCGACCGATGAGGTCCCTTGCTACACGGTTGCTACGGCCGCGGAGCTGAGCGACCTTATCGCCTATCTGGACAGTCGAGGAGATATCCCATGACAGTCGGACAAACCTGGCCTGCTGAGTGGCGGCAGTTCAGCGATCCCGTCACCGGCGCTAAGATTACGCAGCTGACCGACTACAAGTGCCACAGCCACCATCTGTACTTTACAAACCCCGGCTGGTACGCGGGCGGCCGGAAGCTGCTGATTGGCTCGGATCGGGGCAACCGCACGAATCTGTATGGGGTGGATCTGCTGGACGGCAGCCTGACGCAACTCACCGACCTGCCGGAGTTGACCGGCAAGCGGACCCTGCACAATACCAGCAAGAACCCGGTGCGAGAGGAAGCCTATCTGTGGGTCAACCGCGTTCTGATGGCGCTGGACCTGGAAACGCTAGAAATGCGCGCGCTGTACCGTGCGCCGGACGGCTTCACCACTTCGATGACCAACGCAACCGCGGACGGGCGTTACGTGATGACCGCGCTGGTTGAGGACTTGTCGCATCGCTTCCGGGTCAACATGGATCACGGCTACATCGGCTTCCACGAATACTGGGAAGCGCACCCGCTTTCACGCGTGATCCGCGTCTCGATCGAAACAGGAGAAATGAACGTGGTCTGGAAGGAGCGGTCGTGGATCGGCCACATCAACACGTCGCCTACGCAGCCTCATCTGCTGACTTTCTGCCACGAAGGGCCGTGGGGCCTGGTGGACAACCGTATCTGGGGATTGGATCTGGGTACGGGCCGGGCGTGGAAGATCCGTCCCACCGCGGCGGACGAACAGGTTGGCCACGAATACTGGTTCACGGACGGCCTCCATATCGGATATCACGGCCGCCGCGGCGGGCAGACGATCTATGGCAGCATCCGCTACGACAACACGGAGCAGGTGGAGGCGCCGTTCCCGGTCAAGCGCTCGTGGCACTTCAGCTCCCTTGCGCTGGATCTGATCGTGGGCGACGGTGACGTCGAGGAACCTTATCTGCTGCTCTGGCGCTTCAGCGCGGGCGCCTTCGAGGGGCCGCGCATCCTGGCTTACCACCGCGGCTCGTTCCATGTGCAAATCGTGCACGTGCATCCGGCTTTCAGCCCTGATGGCAAGCAGGTGCTGTATACCTGTGATCCGGATGGATACGGCCAGGTGTACCTGGTCGATGTGCCTGATTTCGAGTCTCTGGGAATCGAGGGAGTCTCGAAGGAGGGTTAGCGATGGCAGTGCGTCTCGTGGATTTGGCGCCTGCGGCACAGGACCTGCTGGAGCGTTCGGTCGCGTGGATGGATCGCTATTGGGATACGGAGCGCGGACTTCTCTGGGACATGGGTGAGGTCGCTGATCCGGACGGGAGCGCCCATTGCCCCTCCCACATCGTGCGCGAGAGCGCGTGGTACGCCTTGGGCCTGCTGATGCGCGATCGCACCGGCGACGCCGACCGCGCGGTGCAAGCACTCGAGGCCATTTTGCCCCACCAATTCGATGAGCCTGGCAAGGTTTACCACGGCACCTTCTATCGCGCGCCGGAGGAGTCGCATCCTCCAGAGCCAGCCATCGAGTGGAAACACTATGATCCCAACTGGCGCGAGTTCATCATCACCGCGATCGCAGTGATCCTGAGCGAATACGAGGAGAGCCTGCCACGGCCGCTGATCGACAAGATTGACGCAGCCATCCGCAAAGCTGTCGAGGGAGCGCTCGCGCGGCACTTGACGGCCCGCTACACCAATATCGCCCTGATGGACGCGCAGATGCTGGTTTATGCTGGCGACCGCCTGGGGGAGCACCCCTGGATCGAGGCTGGCGAGGCGATGGGGCGCGAGGTGCACCGTCTGTTCAAGCTGCACGATGCCTTCGAGGAGTACAACTCACCCACGTACTACGGGACAGACGTCTACGCGCTTGGGCTGTGGCAGGCCTACTGCCCTTCGCCGCAGTTGCAACAGATGGGCGCAGAGATGGAGGAGGTGCTCTGGCGGGATATTGCCCGGTTCTACCATGCCGGCTTGAGAAACGTGGCCGGCCCCTACGACAGAGTCCTACGGGATGGACATGCGCTGCTATGTGGCCCTTCTCGGCGAGTGGATCTGGCTGGTCACCGGGCGGGAGAACGCGCCGTTTCCCGATGTGAACGGCAGTTTGGCACACGCGGCCGATTTCTGCTTTGGCCCGTTGGTTGCCGTGCTCGGGTCGCGGGTGCCTGCGGACGTCATCCCGCATTTCACAGCCTTTCAGGGCGAGCACTGCGTCGAGCACATCATTGGCGATTCCCCCCTCCGAACTGCCACAGCATGGCTGGACGAGTGGGTCATGATCGGCGCGGAATACACTTCCTTGCGAAATATTGGCCAAAGTCAATTTCATCCTGCGACGATCCATTGGCGTGCGGGCCTCGGGCGAAACGGCTGGGCACGGCTGATGGCCACGCAGCCGGTGAATGCCGTCGCCAGCCCTCATCGGCTGGTGGTCACCAGTTCAGGGCAACTGGATTTTCTGATAGCTTACCCCGCAGTTCCTGGAATTGGGGCGCCTCAGAATGACGAGACGCTGCCGCTAATTCGGGCGGCCAGCCTGAAGCCCGATCACTGGCAGCTGCCGGGATTGGAAGTTCGGGTCGAGGCCTCAGCGCCCGGCGTCGTCGAAGAGGTCGACGGCGAGAAGGTGCTGGTTCGATATACTCCCGCCAGGGAGCACCCCCATGGGGAGCATTCCGCAGGGAAAGACGGGCAGGCAGTGCGGATTGTGCTGGACCTGTCGATTAAGTGAGCGTTGTTCAAGAAGGGATCGGACATCGTGCTATCACAACCACCGCTTCGTTTTTCGGCCATCGGTTTGAACCACGGCCACATCTATGGGCAAACTGACATCTTGCTGGAAGCGGGCGCCCAGTTGGTCTCGTACTATGCCGTCGAGCCGGAGCTGGCCGCGTGCCTACGGCAAGCAGTACCCCCAGGCCGCCTGCGCCGCGAGCGCGGAGGAGATTCTGGAAGACCAGAGCATCCAGCTCATCATCAACGCCGGCATCCCGTGCGAGCGTGCGCCGCTCGGCATCCGCGCGATGCAGCTCGGCAAGGACTACATGACCGACAAGCCCGGCATGACGACCTTCGCCCAGTTGGAGGAGGTGCGCCGGATCCAGGCCGAGACGGGGCGCATATACTCCGTGGATTTCAGCGAGCGGTTTCACGTGCGCTCGGCCGTCAAGGCGGGCGAGTTGATCCAGGACGGCGCCATCGGCCAAGTGCTCCAGGTGGTCATCCTGGCGCCTCACCATCGACGGTTTGCGACTCGCCCTGCCTGGTACTTCGAGCGTGAGAAGTACGGCGGCATCCTGGTGGACATCGGCTCCCACCAGTTCGACCAGGTTCTTTTCTACACGGGTTCAGATCGTGCGGAGATCGTCGCGTCCCAGATCGGCAATCTGCACCACCCCGAGTATCCTGAGTTCGAGGACTTCGGCGATGCCCTCGTCAGGGGCAACGGCGGCCTCGGCTACGTTCGGGTGGATTGGTTCACGCCCGACGGACTCGGCACGTGGGGTGACGGGCGGCTTTTCATCCTCGGGACGGATGGCTATATCGAAGCCCGCAAGTACTGCGATATCGCCGGGCGGCCCGGCGGCGATCACCTGTTCCTGGTGGATCGGGACAGCGCACAGCACATTGATTGTCGGAGACGTGGCGCTGACATACGGCCGGCAGCTCATCGAGGACATTCGAAATCGCACCGAGACTGCCATGACGCATGCGCATTGCTTTCTGGCGTCTGAGCTGGCCCTCGAGGCCGAGGCCAAGGCGGCCAGATTGGGGCATCTCCGATGACGGGTCTTCGTTCCTTTGGGGGCAGCCCCAGAATTCGCGTTGCGGTGGTTGGAGGCGGCATCGGCCGGGCTCACCTGACCGCCTATCGGGCTCTGCCTGACTTGTTTGAGGTTGTCGCGGTATGTGACATTGATCCGGTTCGTGCGAACGGCCTGGCCGAGACCTTCGACGTCCCACACGTCACCAGCTCGCTGGATGAGCTGTGCGGAAGGGAAGATCTCGATGTCATTGACATCTGCACGCCGCCGAATCTTCACGTAGCCCACACGCTGCAGGTGCTCGCTGCGGGTAAGCACGCGGTGTGCGAGAAGCCGGTGAGCCGCCTCCCTCGCGGCCTCGACCAGTTGGCGGAGGCGGAGCTGCGTTCCGGCCGCTGCGTGATGCCTATCTTCAACTACCGTTTCGGTGTCGGGGTGCAGAAGTTGCGCCACCTGATCGCGACTGGGGATCGCCGGGCGCGCCTCATCTCGGCACCATTGAGGTCGCCTGGCGGAGGCGTGCCGGTTATTATGATGTGCCGTGGCGCGGCCGCTGGGAGACGGAGCTGGGCGGCTGCATGACCGGTCACGCGATTCACTTTCTGGACTTGCTCATGGTCGTGCTCGGTCCCGTTCGCAGCGTCTTCGCGCGTACGGCAACCCTGGTCAATCCTATCGAGACCGAAGATTGCGGATCGGTTTCACTGGAGATGGCAAACGGTTCCCTGGCATCGGTCTCCGTAACACTGGGTTCGAGCGTCGAGATATCCAGGCAGCGCTATTGCTTTGCCAACCTGGTTGCAGAAAGCAACCTGGCGCCGTATGACAAGAACACGAGCGAGCCCTGGCAGTTCGTCGCGGACACGCCGGAGGTGGCGACGCAGATGGATGCCGCGCTGGCGTCCATCGAGCCTGGACCCGAGGGTTTCGTGGGCCAGTTCGCGCGGTTTGGCGAGGCCCTCGCCGCCAACTCCGAGCTGCCGGTGACACTGGCCGACGCCCGCCGGACGATAGAACTGCTTACGGCGATCTATGCTTCGGCACGGACCCATCGTGTCGCGGACCTGCCGATCGGTCCGGAACATCCACTGTATCGGGGCTGGCTGCCCTGAGAAGCGCCGGGAGCAGAGGAATGCAGTCATCTTGGTCGGTCCGCATGGCAGATTCGATGCTCCGGGGGTATCCTGTCGCGCTGATGCGCTGGCGCTACGAGGACGGGTTTCTGCTCAAAGCCATCGAGCAGGTCGGATTGCGGACCGGGGAGACCCACTACTGGCAGGCGGTCCTGGACTACGTGGATCGCTTCGTCGACCCAGACGGCGAGATCGTCACCTATCAGCGTAGCTGACTACAACCTTGACCAGGTTATGCCCGGCCGGCTGCTGTTTGGGGTCTACGGGGCTAACGGCGGGGAGCGATATCGGAGGGCGATCTATCGCCTGGCTGAGCAACTGCGCCTGCAACCGCGCACTCGCGCCGGCGGGTTCTGGCACAAGCTGATCTACCCGTACCAGATGTGGCTCGACGGCATCTACATGGGATGTCCGTTTCTACGCCCAATACGCTGCGACCTTTGATGAGCCAGCCGCGTTCGATGACGTCGTGCATCAGATCGTCACCATCGAGGAGCACACCCGCGATCCGGTGACCGGTTTGCTCTATCATGCCTGGGACGAGAGCCGGCAACAGCGTTGGTCCGACTCCGTCACTGGATGGTCACCCCATTTCTGGTGTCGCGCGATGGGTTGGTACGTCATGGCCCTCGTGGATGTGCTGGATTATCTGCCCGCGGGCCATCCGGGCTCCGCATCGATCGTGAGTATCCTGGGGCGCACGCGGTGGAGGCATTGTTCGCTGTGCAGGACCCGGACACCGGCCTCTGGCGCCAGGTGCTCGATCAGGGGGATCGGCCCGGTAACTACCTGGAGGCTTCCGGCGCGTGCATGGTCGTCTACGCGATGGCCA
This sequence comes from uncultured Chloroflexia bacterium, assembly GCA_963774265.1. GTDB lineage: Bacteria > Chloroflexota > Anaerolineae > CG2-30-64-16 > CG2-30-64-16 > JALOOB01. The sequence goes on from CAVZDU010000007.1 coordinate 279,580, forward strand.
AGGGCGTCCGCACCGGTCGTCTGCCGGGTTGTTGGCTGGATGTCGCGCGCCGGAGTTATCAGCAGATCGTCGAGCGCTTCGTGCAAGTGGATGAACAGGGCGAAACCCACCTGCATGGGACCTGCGGCGTGGCCGGGCTGGGCGGCGACCCATACCGCGATGGCAGCTACGAGTACTATGTTGGCGAGAAGGTGGTGACAGACGAACCCAAAGGCGTGGGTGCCTTTATCCTGGCCTCGGTTGAGATGGAACGGGAACTCATGGCGGATCAGCAAGGGGCAGAGTGAGCCGTGTTGGACGTGCGAGACTTCGGAGCGGCCGGTGACGGCCGGACCCTTGACACGGAGGCCATCCAGCGGGCCATCGAAGCCTGCGGCGTGGCGGGCGGCGGCACGGTCCACTTTCCGGCAGGCGCCTACGTCACCGGCGCGCTGGTCCTGCGGAGTCACGTAACCCTGCATCTGGAGGCCGGCGCTGTCTTGCTGGGGAGCGAGGATCCGGTCGACTACCCGGTCGTCCGCAGCATCTGGGAGGGCGTCGACCAGGAAACGTACGCGCCGCTGATCGGCGGCTCCTGTCTGGAGGGCATCGCGGTTGTCGGGCGGGGCACGGTGGATGGCCGCGGGGAGATTTGGTGGGAGAGGTTCAGGAAGTCCCGGGGCCTTGCCTTACGTTATCCCCGGCCGCGCCTGATCTCGTTCGTGGCTTGTCATAACGTCATGATCGAAGGGCTCACCCTGGCCCGCTCGCCGAGCTGGACGATCAACCCGGTGCGCTGCAGCAACGTCACGATCGACAAGGTGACCATCTTCAACCCTCAAGATTCGCCGAATACCGACGGCATCAATCCGGATTCGTGCTCCAACGTGCATATCTCTAACTGCCACATCGACGTAGGCGACGATTGCATCGCCCTCAAGTCCGGCACCGAAGCTGAGGACAGCGACAAACGCGCTCCTTGTGAGAACGTCACGATCACGAACTGCACGATGGTGCACGGGCACGGCGGCGTCGTGATCGGCAGCGAGATGTCCGGCGGCGTCCGCAATGTCGTCGTCTCCAACTGCGTTTTCGAGGGCACCGACCGCGGGATCAGGCTCAAATCGCGGCGCGGTCGCGGTGGGGTGGTGGAGGACATCCGCGTGACCAACGTTATCATGGTGGACGTGTTGTGTCCGTTTGCAGTGAACCTCTACTACGCTTGCGGCGCGTGGGGCGACAAGGTTGTCTCTGACAGGCAGCCTCATCCTGTGACCGCGGGGACGCCGTGCTTTCGGCGGATTCACCTGAGTCACATCACCGCCCGCGACGCGAAGCTGGCGGCTGGTTTCGTGTTTGGGCTGCCCGAGATGCCGGTGGAAAATGTGTCGCTCAGCGACGTCTTTGTTTCGATGGCGCCCGACGCCGAACCTGGATACCCGGAGATGGCCGACGATATGGAACTGATGCAGGGGGCGGGGCTGGTCGTTCGCAACGTCCGGGGCCTGCGGCTTCAGGATGTCGAGATCGTGGGTCAGCAGGGGCCGGCTCTGCTCCTGGCTGATACGACCGGCATCCAGATAGCAGGTGGCGTGAGCCCACACCTGCACCCGCTTGGGTGACGTTGAGGAGGTGCAGCGCATGGTGACAGCGATAGATCGCAGCGAGCGGTACGCGCTGGCCCTGGATTTCGCAGGAAAACAGTTGCGCGGGCTGATCGAGTCTCACCCCAATTCTTTCCCGATCTACACGGTCGGGGGCAAGTGGCAACACGGCGGCGAGGCGTGGACCAACTGGTGCGAAGGTTTCCTCGGCGGCCAGCTTTGGCTGCTCTACGATCACACGGGCGATCCATACTGGCGCGGCCAGGCGGAGCACTACTCACGCCTGATCGAGCATCGCGTGACCGACCGGACCGTCCACGATCTGGGTTTCTTGTTCTGGTCCACCTGGAAACGCTGGTATGACCTGACGCACGACCCGGCGATCAACGCCGTGGTGATCGAGGCAGGTCGGACACTGGCCCTGCGCTTCAAAGAGCGGGGCGGATACCTGCGCTCCTTCGTGGCCGATGAAAGCCTATTCATCGACATCATGATGAATGTCGGCATCATCTTCTATGCCGCCCAGCAGACCGGGGATGCAGAACCTGTTGCGTATCGCCACGCAGCACTGCCTGACCACCCGGCGCACGCTGGTTCGCGGCGACGGCAGCACCGCGCATGAGGGTATCTTCGACACCGCCACCGGCGAATTTCTGCGCCAGAGCACGCACCAGGGCTGGCGCGGCGATTCGGCATGGGCGCGCGGGCAGGCCTGGGCGCTGTATGGCTTCGGCACGGCCTACAATTTCACCCGAGATGAGCGCTTTCTCCACACCGCCGAGGCGTGCGCCGACTTCTACGTCGAGCGCACCCCCGCCAGCGGCGTCCGCAGCGGGCGGTTCCCGGTGCCGCCAAACGACTGGGATGAGCCGAATCCTGCGCTGCCCTACGAAAGCTCGGCCGCGGCGATTGCGGCCAGCGGCATGCTGGATCTTGCCCGGCTGCACCGGCGATCCGGCCCGCGCCGCGCGTTACCGCGATTATGCTCTGCTGCATCCTGGACACCCTGACCGGCTCCGAATTCCTGGCGATCGAGACGCCCGGCTGGGAGGGCATCCTGAAGCATGGCATCTATCACCAGCGCAAGGGGCTGGGCGTGGACGAGAGCGTGATGTGGGGCGATTACTTCTTTCTGGAGGCGTTGAGCAAGGCGATGGCGATTGAGGATTGAAGATTGAAGATTGAAGATTGGGGGTACGATGGCAGCCAATGAGCGCGTGGCGTTGGTGACCGGGGCGAGCCGGGGGATCGGCCGTGCGATTGCGGTCGCCCTGGCCGGCGCTGATCGGCGTGGCTGGACGGTGGTGGTCAACTACCGGAATAACGCCGAAGCCGCGGCCCAGACGCTGGCCCAGGTGCAGGCCGCGGGCGGGCAGGGCGTCATCGTCCAGGCGGACATTGCCGATGCGGCCGACCGAGAGCGCCTGGTGCGCGAGACATTGTCCCGCTACGGACAGATCGATCTGTTGGTCAACAACGCGGGCATGGCCCGCGCCAGCGCGTGGATATGCTCCAGACGACCGAGGCCAGCTATGATGAGGTCATGGCCGTCAACTTGAAGGGGCCGTTCTTCCTGACGCAGCTCGTGGCCAGGGCGATGATCGAGCAACCCGCCACTCCGGGCCGCGCGATCGTCAACATCGGCTCGATGAGCGCCTATACCAGCAGCACGAACCGGGCGGAGTATTGTCTGTCCAAGGCCGGCATCGGGATGATGACCCGGCTCTACGCCGACCGGCTGGCCGAATACGGCATCAGCGTCTTTGAGATCCGGCCGGGGATCATCGCAACCGACATGACGAGTGCGGCGCAGGAGAAATACGATCGGCTGATCGCCGCGGGGCTGACTCCGTTCCGGCGCTGGGGCCGGCCAGAAGACGTAGCGCTGGCCGTTGAGATGATTGCGGGGGGACGCCTCCCCTTCTCAACCGGGGAAGTGATCAACGTTGACGGCGGCTTCCATCTGCACCGCCTGTCTTGAGGGAGAGTGAGATGGCTGGTTATCGCCGCGTGGCGACCTTGAGGACATCGTCCGCACTGACCGAACACCTGGCCACGATCGGAGCCGATCTACCTTTTGACGACAAGATGCAGATCGGCGCCCACGCACCGCTGGCGCAGCCGTACCGCCTGGCCGGCGGCGACATTGTCGGCAACCGGTTCGCCGTCCTGCCGATGGAAGGCTGGGACGGGACCGCGGACGGCCGTCCGAGCGAGCTGACCATGCGGCGCTGGCGGCGGTTCGGCGCGAGCGGCGCCAAGCTGATCTGGGGCGGCGAGGCGGTAGCCGTGCGGCACGACGGCCGTGCCAATCCCAACCAACTGCTCATCAACGAGGCCAACCTTGGCGAGCTGGCCGCGTTACGGCAGGGCGCTCGTGGACGAGCACGAGGCGCAATGGTCCAGCACCGACTTGCTGATCGGCCTGCAGCTCACCCATTCCGGCCGGTTTGCACGGCCAAACGGCAAGATCGCTGGAGCCGGCGATCCTCTACCACCATCCCTGGCTCGACCGCAAGTTCGGCATCCCAGCCGACTACCCACTGATGAGCGACGACGAGATCGCCCGGCTGGTGGATGACTTCGCGGTCGCCGCGTGCCTGGCTCAGCGCGCCGGCTTCGCGTTCGTGGACGTCAAGCACTGTCACGGCTACCTGGGGCATGAGTTCCTGAGCGCGGTGGATCGGCCAGGGCGCTATGGGGGCAGCTTCGAGAACCGGACGCGCTTCCTGCGCGAGGTGGTGGCGGCCATCCGGGCGACTGCCGCGGGCCTGATGATCGGCGTGCGGCTGAGCGCGTTCGACTTCATGCCGTTCCGGCCAGGGCCGGATGGGGTCGGTGTGCCAGACTGGCGGGATCCAGGGGCCGGTGCGAACGGGCGCGAGGCCCGTCCCTACCGATACGCGTTTGGCGGCGACGGCACGGGGTTGGGCATCGACCTGAGCGAGCCGCGCGCATTCCTGGATCTGCTCGTCGAACTTGACATCCCCCTGGTCTGTGTCACCGGCGGCAGCCCCTACTACAACCCGCACATCCAGCGCCCCGCGCTTTTCCCGCCCTCCGATGGCTACCGGCCGCCGGAAGACCCGCTGGTCGGCGTTGCGCGACAGATCGCGGTCACCGCGCAGCTCAAGGCGCATCGCCCTGAGCTGCTGGTCGTCGGCTCGGGGCTCTCCTATCTCCAGGAGTGGCTGCCGAACGTGGCCCAGGCGGTCGTGCGCAAGGGCATGGCCGACTTCGTCGGGCTGGGGCGCATGGTCCTGTCATACCCCGACATGGTCGCCGACGTGCTGGCCGGGCGGCCGCTGCAGCGCAAGCGCATCTGCCGCACCTTCAGCGATTGCACGACCGCGCCGCGCAACGGATTGGTGTCCGGCTGCTACCCGCTGGATGAGTTCTACAAAGAACGGCCGGAAGCCGCACAGCTGAGACGAGGCCGCCCAACAAAGACGTAGCCCACGCCTCCGGCGAAAGGAAGAAGGAAGAAGGAAAATCCAGGTTTTCCTTTTTCCTTGTTTCATCTTCCTTCAGCGGGGACCCTTCTTGCTTGGGGACGGTCGCTATTCAGCCTTTGCGCCCGAAATCCGCGGGGATCTCGCCCCAGGCGTCGGTCTCCCACTTGAGCACCGGGATATCATAGTCGTTGTTGCGCAGCCAAGCCTCGGCGCGGGCGATAAGCTCGAAAAGCGGTGCATTCAGTTCGTCGGGCGCCAGTTTGGTGCGGCAGGTCTTACGCCGCACCCAGGCGATGGCGTTGGCAGAGTCGGAGTAGATGGTTGTGCTGACGCCGCGCTTCTTACAGAGCGCGAGGGCGTGGACGATGGCCAGAAACTCGCCGATATTGTTGGTGCCGTTGGCGAAAGGACCTTGCTTGAAAATCTCGGCATGGGTGGCGACGTGCACGCACCGATACTCGAGGGGGCCAGGGTTGCCGCTGCATGCTGCGTCGACGGCATAGCTATCCGGATTGGGCTCGCCAGCGAGTGGCAGTCGCGACTGGCGACCACGCTGTTGTTTCGCTCCGCCCTCTTTCGATTGCGCCAGCTCCGGGTGGCGTGCCACAAACTCGGGGCGCGGCTGGTGGAAGGCCTCTTCGGCTAACTCACGGGTGTCGAAGGCCTTATGGCTGGCGCCAGGAAACCCGTTGATCTGGGCAAAGCACTCGGGCCAGGTTGCATAGACGCCCGGTTGATATCCGCGCCAGACGACGTAGTACTTCGGTTTCTTGGCCATTATTCGGCGCCCCTCGTTCATGATAACACGGCACAGTTGTGCCGGGTCCCATCCGAATTCTAAGATGCCTTAGCGGTCGACCCAGTTCTCGGTGTCTTGTCCGAGTCATAGGCTATCTCGATCGTGTTGTTTGGCAGGAAATTTGATGCCAGGTATCGCAGCGATTGCTCGCGATCTTCGCCGCCTTCATCGCTCAAGAGCAGTTGCTCGCAGAAGACCGCGATGTCTTCGACGATCCTTTCATAGCGGTAATAAGCCAACGCGAAGGGGTCGATCGTTGTTGGACCATAGCCCTGGTAGAACAGGTCCTCTTCTTCTTGAGGGGTGCGTCCCTCACCGAACTGGCCACCGCCAGCGTACATCAGGTCGCGCTCTTTGGGGGCCAGGATGGGATTGTCCCAGTCAACGATGTACAGCGCTGCATTGGCATCGATCAGGATATTGCCGGCGTGGATATCGGAATGACATACAACGAGTTCCGCAGATCGGGCCTGAAGCAACTGGGCGAGCCGTTCGGCGCGGCCGACAAGATCGAGGATCTCAGCTTGCCTGGCCTTCAAGAACGCAGCGAGCTTTGCGGCGGTGGGGTCAGTAAAAGTGTCACTCTCGACACGCCCCAGCAACGTGCTTACGATTTCGCGCCACCGTGGGGAATAGGCTTCCTGTGGGATGCATCTTGCCAGGGTTGAGGGCACTGCTGTAGAGTGAATGCCCTTGAGGGCGGCGCCGAAATCAACCCACTGGCGATCCGTCAGGTCAGCCTCATATCCATTGTGACCTTCAACAAAAGGGTACAGGATCACCCTGAAGGTGTCCAGGTCTGCCCAGAGCTGTCCCGCCAGGGTTGCCAGCGGAGGTATGATCTGCATGATGCCCCGATCGCTGAGGAACTTGGGCAAAGTCACGGCGATTTCGTTAAAGTCGCCGCGCCTTAGCTTCACAAAATACGGCGTACCATCGTCTGTCACGGCGCGATAGACGGCCGTGTTCGGATCGGCCCCGAGAGGCAGGAACGTGACTTGAGCGGCACGCAACCCATATGCACCCAGCAGACAGGCGGCGATTTTTTCATCTCGAAGGTCTGGTTTCTCAAGCATCAGCGTAGCCGCACAGGGCCACGGCGCGCGGCCCTGTGTGCACACCCAGCACCGGGGTGGTTGTGGTGAGGATCAATTCGACAGGATCGTGCTCCCGGCGCACCCGCTCAGCGATCTCCGCGGCTTCATCCTCTGCGCCGCCGTGCAGGACCGCGACGTGTAGCCCTTTTCTCGCCCAACTGCGCGAAGAACGATTGATACAGCGCGTCGAGCGATTTGCGCCGGGTGCGCACCAGCGGCCCGGACTCCACCAGTCCGGTGGTGTGGTCGATGAACACCAGCGGCTTGATGCTCAGGACGGTGCCGATCAAGCGGGTTGCATTGCCGATGCGCCCACCTTTGTGAAGGTAGTCCAGGGTATCCAGCGACACCCACAGGGCCATGCTCAGGCGTGCGCGTTCAGCCGCCTCGGTCATTGCGTGCGCGTCTCCGCCTGCCTCACGCACGCGCGCCGCGGCCAGCACCTGCCAGCCAAGGCTCATGGTCGGACCTTTGGCGTCCACGACCGTCACAGGGAAGCTGACTTGCGCTGCTCCCAACAAGGCCGCGTTGTAGGTGCCGCTCATTGCACTGCTTACGGTGATGATTACCACCTCCTGCGCACTGCGGGCATGCGCGGCCTCATAGGCCAGTCGAAACTCCTCAGGGGTGGCGTGAGCGGTCTTCGGAAAATGAGGGTCGGTTTCCAGGCGTCGGTAGAATTGGGCCGCGCTGATGTCGATCCGGTCGCGCAAGGACCTCGTCGCCCCAGATGACAGTGGCCGGCACCATGCCGATGTCGTAGCGCACCATCAGTTCGTCGGGGATATCGCAGGTGCTGTCGGTGATGAGTGTGATGTCCTGGTTTGGCATGTCATTTGCTCATATCAGGGATCGGCCGTCATCCGTGGTGACGATCAGCGCGCCGGCGGTTGGTCCTGGAACACCAGGTACCAATACAAGGCGATCTCGCGCGTGCCGGGCATGACGCCGCGGTACAGATAGCTGTCGAACCCTCCCAGGACGAATCCACAGCGTTCGTAGAGCCGGCACGCGGCCATGTTGATGTTTTGCGTCTCCAACATCACGCCGGGCAGTTCGCGCTCTCTGGGCCCACCGGATCGCCTGCTCGATCAGCCGGCGGCCAACACCCTGACGGCGGAAGGGCGGGTCAACGGCGATGTCCCAAATAATAGCATACCGGTTCCAGTTTTCATACACCAGGATTTGGCCGGCGAGCTGGCCGTCGATGTACGCCAGCCACGCCGCGTGATCCGGTCGGCCAATGTAGGCCTGGGCATCATAGATTTCGGGGCCGTAGCGTTTCACGTAGGGCGTCACAGGGTGCACGGTGTAGCTGATCCGGTTATCCTCTACGTGCAGGCAAAGCTCGGCCTCCACAGTGAACGAATTGTCGCAGCGGTTGAGGTCGGCCTGGTTGTCGGCGGTGAGGCGGTAGATCACAAGGTCGTTCACTGTGTCTTTGCTAGATGTCGAGGACAAGCCCATCGTAGGCGATTTCGTAGCCATTTTGGTGCGCGAACTCCGAGAGGTGGGGGTGAGCAGGGTTCCCTTCGTGCGCGATATGCGTTGCGCAAACACGCGCCTGCGGAGCCAATAAACCCTCGCTCTGCAATCTCGCCGCCTGCTCGATGAATTGCCGAGCGTTCATGTGCCCACTCCCGGGTTGGTCAAGGCCATAGGTGTGGTCAAGAATCACCAAATCGAACTGCCATCTGCCGTCATGAAAGCCTCGCCAGGTCTCTTCCGGCAAAACGCCCGTGTCTGCGCCGTAAAACAGCGCGTGGTCGTCCCTTTGAACCGCGTAAAGCAACGGCTCTATGACAGGGTCATGGTTTGCCGGAAACGCCATGACGCGATAAGGCCCCATCGTAAAGGATTGCAGCGGCTCAATCTCGTGGACCTGGAGATTCAACCGTTCGCCCACTTGGGGATCGAGAAAACCGGCCGGCGCGCAGTCTCGCTCAAGCAGGCCTGCGGCATGGCGGAGTGTCCCGGAAGACGCATAGAAGTCCAACCTTGATGCGCCGACCACACCATAACCAGGGCTCCGGGAGAGAAAATGCGACGTATCTAAATGATCGGCATGTGCATGTGTTTGTAGGCAATAGCGCACTCCGGATAGAGAGCGGCCCTGGGCATGGGACGCGGTCATGATATCAGGCCCGAGGTCGATGAGTAAGTCATCATCCACCAGCGCCGCAGAGCGTGCGCGCAGGCTTTTCCCGCCGAGCGCCCGTGCCTGCTCGCAATTCTTACAGCGACAGAATGCCTCTGGAAAAGCATTTGCCGCAGAAGTACCGAGAAAGGAGATGATCATTTTTCACTCCACTTGACGCGGCCTTGATCTCGCTACGCCCCGCGGGCGATCCGCGATCACTGCCCACGGCCACGGATGTACGCGTCACATCCGCGTTGTAGACGATCTCCTCGACCGTCATGGTCGCCCACGGCCGGCCCTGATCCAGCCAGGTGGCCGAGCCGGTGGCGTAGAGCTTCGTTCCCCCGATGGTCGCGCCGGCCACGTTTCGCGTGATCCAGAGTATCTTTGATTTGCCCTCGCCCGGATCGCGATAACGCATTGCCTCCATCATGTCGATTAAATCCGTCTCGGGATTGAAGCGGACGACGAAGTTCTCTTGCCCCTCTTCGAAGGGGACGTAGAGCAGGGCGGTTTGGTCATCCACGGGCTGCCAGCGGACGCGCGAGTCTGTCACGAGGATTGCGGGAAACCAGCTCGCCTCCGCCCAAAGCGCCAGATTCGCGCCCTGGTTGGCGTTGGCGTCGTTCGTGTACGCGCCCATCGGACTTTCGAAGAAGCTCTTGCCGTCCAGGTAGCCTTCGTTGACTTTCAGGAGCGGGGCGCCGAAGAGGGTGGCTTCAAAGTAGTGCCGGTAGTCGTGGCCAACGTTATGGACGAAAACGAAGCGCGCCGGCAGCGGGATGTTGAACATCGGACGGATCGTGGCCCGGCCTGTGATGACTACGGTCTCGATCACCGGCACGCGCTCGCCGTAGACCGTGCGATAGAACCGCTCGACCGGCGCGGGCAACCCTGCTGGCAAGCGAACGGTCTCCAAGGTGGGTGTCGCCGCAGCATAGGCCGGGAACGGCTTTGGCTTGATCTGCAATCCTAGCCAGCCAACTAATACCAGGAGCGCGAGCGCTCCGACGATGATGAGCACGATTTTCATGCCTGTATCGCTCCAGTCTTAGCAAGACAGGTCGGCTGCGTCGATGTGAAGCGCGGATCCATTCCCTGCCTGACGCCTACATCGCCCAACTTTGCAGCTCCAGGGCGTTGCCTTCCGGGTCGGTGACGTAGCACCAGGTGATGCGACCGCTGCCTCTGACTTCCACCGTCACCACCTCCCCAACGGGCTGGCCGCCAGCCGCCAGCACCGCGGCACGCGCCGCCGCCACATCGGCCACGCTGAACGCCAGGTGGCCGAAGCCGGGCCGGTTGACTGCCGTCGGCGGCCGGCGGTCACCGGCCAAGCGGTCGTACGTGAAGATCTCCAACGTCGGGCCGGCCTCGCCATGACCCGGCAGGCGGAGGTGGACCCCGCGCAGGTGTGCGGCAGGGAGGCCCGTACCAGCTTCGATGGCAGGTCCAGCCAGGTCGCGCTCCGGCGGCACTCGCACGCAGCCGAAGACCGTCTCGTAGAAACGGGCGAGCGCCTGCCAGTCGGCCGCGATCAGGTTGGTATGGACATAGCGGGCCTGGAGCGATGGGGTCAGGGAAGAATCTTCAGCATGTGTCACCTCTTGCATGATCGCGCATCGGCTCCAAAGAAGGGAATGAAGCGTTCGGTCATGTTGATCAAAACATGACCAGATTTCACGTAATCGAGCATAGCCTTCACTTTGGACAAATTCCTCGTGCCGGCCGATGATTTGTGGATCGATGCGGTGGTCATTGGACCTCCAAGGCGTGGCCTGCGATATCGATCTGCGCGGCCGGCATGACCTTTAGCCCGGCTTCGCCCAGCTTGCGGTTCCACTCCTCGATGAGCCGCGCCGCGTCCTTGCTGTAACTGCTGTGACCGTCCTCGACCAGCACCACCGCGTAACCCAGCGCCTGCGCACCTTCGCACGTCGCCTTGACGCAGCCATGGGTCACAAGACCCGTCACGACGACGCGGCCGACCCCGCGGCCGGCCAACTCCGCATGCAGCGACGTGTCCTCGAACGTGTTCCCGTGCTGCTTGTGAACGATCAGATCGTTTTCGCCGGGGTGAAGCCGGGGATGGAGCTGCCAGTCCGCTGAGCCGAGCGGCAGCACCTTGTCGGAAGCATGCTGGATGTAGACCACGAGCAGGCCGGCGCCACGAGCGCGCTGGATCAGCATTTCAATCGTCTTCAGCAGCGACTCCGCCCGGTAGATGGGAGTGGACTTGCGGAAAAGCCCCTGCTGCACATCGATCACCAGCAGCGCAGTGGCCTGTCCCTGAGCAGATGGCGCTGTTGGGCCTGGTCTATGATTCATTGTCATTCTCCTCATCCCACGCGGTAGTAGCGCCGGACTGCAGGAACCAGGCTCAGCAAGGTAATCACCGCGCCGAGGAAGGTTGTGAACGCCTGGATCGGAGCGGCGTAGCCCATGATGACGAATTGGCCGGCCATCCAGATCAGCAGGCCCACGCCCATTGCGAGCGTGATGACCCACTCCCACTCCCGACCCACCGACCGGGTGATCCCTGGGAACCATTGCGGGCGGGCGATGAGCGTCCACGCGAGCACGAGCGGTGCGAGCCCGAACGCGATCAAGAGGAAGAAGCCGAACGGAAGGAAAGTGTCCAGAAAGCCGCGCAGCATGCTGACATCCATGCCCATCGATGCGCCAGTCGGGTCAGTGACGAAGGAATAGCCCCCGTACAAGCCGCCTGCGCCGAGAACGACGCAGAAGAAGACCAACAGATAGGCCCAGAAAGGCCGGCGTGTCTTCGCAGTTGTCATGATGCCCTCTCCAAAAATGATAGTCTGCCAGGCTGTAATACGGTGAAAAGCGTGCGGGGTTGCGAGGCGCCGGGAGTCTTCTAGCGAGGCATGAGCCGCCAATTGGCTTGGCCTGATTTTCGCTTCGCCAGGGTGGTTGGGCATGGATGATCACCTCCAGTAGGATTATGCGCCTCAGCTCTGTCGATTCTATCGCGACGATCAGGCTGTTGCCATGACCCCTGTCATACGTGTTTATGAGCGGACGGAGGATGGAGACTGGTGTTCCAGGTTGGCGGGGTGCTGCGGCGCGGCGGGGGTGGCCCGGGGTGACGCTTTCGCACTCAGCCGACTGCCTTCGCCATTCTGGCATCGGGCCGCACTTGGGGTAGGATACACCTGATCGCCCGCTGTGAGGATGCAAATGGGCATACCCAAATCATGGCTGCGGCCGCCGCGCGCATTCAACGTGATGCCGTTCTGGTTCTGGAACGACGCGCTGGATGAGCGCGAGATTGTCAGGCAGATCGCAGATATGGCGGCGCACGGGGTCTATGGCTTTGTCATCCACCCGCGTGTCGGCCTGCCGCGGGACCTTGGCTGGATGTCAGAGCGCCTGCTGCACTTCTACGATGTGGCGATCGAGGAGGCGTGGCGGCGCAACATGCACGTCATCCTCTACGATGAAGGCATGTATCCCTCGGGGGCTTCCTCCGGTCAGGTGGTCGCGGCCAACCCTGCCTTCCGCTGCCGCTGCCTGGCCGCGCTTGACCTGCCGAATGGGGGCGAGCCGGTCCTGGCCGGCGACGCCAACCTGGTCGCGGTGGTGCGCCGCGCCAATGGCCGCCGCATTGCGGTGATCGACCGGCCCGCGGACAGCGTCATCCGCGGCCTGCACTACGTCGACGCTGGGCCGGCCGAAGATGAGCCGCCGGCTGCTGATATCCTCAACCCCGCCGCGGTCGCCGAGTTCATCCGCCTCGTCTACGACAGGTTTGCGACGCGCTTCAGTCGGCACTTCGGCGACCGCTCCGGCGGAAGCTCGACCGGCACCATCACCGCGATCTTCACCGATGAGCCTACGCCGTTAGGCCGGTGCCGCGAGCACGGAGTCGTTCCCGGCACGCGCGGCATCCTGCCGGAGGTGAGCCGCATCCTGGGCTACGATTTTACGCCTCATCTCCCGGCTTTGTGGTTCGACGATGAGCCGGGCGCGGCGCGCTACCGGGGAGAATACGACCTGGCCATCGGCAAACGCCTGGAGGAGACCTTCTATGCCCAGTTGTACGCCTGGTGTGAGGCGCACGGCGTGGCGCTGACGGGCCACCCGGCGCAGGGGTGCGATATCGGCCCGCTGCGATTTTTCCACGCTCCCGGTCAGGACCTGGTGTGGCGGCGGGTCCTGCCCGATGATCCGTCGGCGCTGGAGGGGTGCGAGTCGACGCAGGCCAAGTGCAGCTCGTCCGCCATGCTGCACGGCGGTCGGCGGCGCAACGCCAACGAGTGCTGCGGCGCCTACGGCCACGAGCTCACCTGGGATGAGATGACCTGGTTGGCCCACTGGTGCTTCATCCGCGGGGTCAACTGGCTCTTCCCCCACGCCTTCTACTACTCGGTGGCTGGCCCGCGCTGGGACGAGCGGCCGCCGGACGTCGGTCCCCACGCGGCCTGGTGGGGTCGTTACCGGGAATACGCGGGCGCCTGTCGCCGGTTGAGCTGGCTCAACACCGGCGGCAGGCACGTCTGCCACATCGCCATCTTGGGCCAGTCCAATGCCTTGCCCTGGCGGCCGGCGAAGGTCTGCCTGGAGCACCAGCGGGACTTCAACTACTTGGAAGAGCGCCACCTGTGGGAGGATGTCCGGGTAGACGCCGGCGGCATCCGTCTGGCTGGCATGCACTACCGTGCGCTGATCATCGAGGGTCCGGTGGATGGGCGGGCGGATGCGGCGTTGGCCGTGCTGGAGCAGGCGGGGCGCCTCATCCGTTACGGCAGCGAGATGGCCGATGCAGCGCTGGTCCAGCGTCTGATCGAGCGCCTGGACGAGCTCGCGCCGCCGGACATCCGCATCTTCCCCTCTCTGCCGGGGATACGGGTGCGCCACAGCGTGCGCGCTGGGCGCCACCTCTTCATGCTCTTCAACGAAAAGGCCTCCGCGGTCGAGATGGAGGTCGTCCTGCCGGTCACGGGCGAGGCGGCTATGTTCGATCCCTGGACAGGCGAGTCGGGCCCCCTGCCCGCCGGCAGCGGCCTGGTCCTACCGGGTCACGCGTTTCGTATCATCGTTGTGTGAAGTGCACCGTCGGAGTCGTCGCCGGACATGAGTTGAGGGGTTCGCCCGACGCTGGGCGGCTAGCCAAACGCGCTTGGAAAACAAAAAGCCCCCGCGATCACCAATCGCAGGAGCCACATTCGGGGACGACGGAATTTACTCAATTTCTTGTAGAATGCACCGACATAACTCCCACCGCCCACGCGTGGTACCATCCTCGAACCGCCCCACCTCGTCAATTGGATCGTTTGACACGTATTCGATTGCCGTTCGTGGACAGGCCATCCTACAGAGGGGACAAACCTCTGTGCCCACTTTATAGAGGGCGAACCTCTTTGCCCATTACTCGGTCGCGAAACGGAACCCTATGGCCAGCTGAGGGTCTTTCATCACCCCGGGGCGGCAAGCGGCGCGCCGGTAGAGATCAAACTGGGATGGAGCGGTATGCTCCTTGGCGGTCGGATTATCTTGTCACCTTCGCCAGCGCCGCCAGATCCTCGGCATTGCTGATCAGGATGCCGTTCTCTGCGGCGAAGGTCAGGGCATCGGGGGTGAAGCCGGCCTGCGAGACACACCAGGGACGCGCCTGGAGCTCGGCCGCCGCGGTCAGGAGCTGTTCCAACTCACTGCGGCCGACCCGCTTCTGTCGCCACTTGACTTCGACCGCCCATCGTTCGCCGTTCTCTGCGAGCGCGTCGATCTCCGTCTGGCCATCCGGCGACCGGTACGGTTCGATGCGCGTGAAGGCCGGCACGGGGATCGGGTCAGTCTGACCCAGGTAGGCGCCGGGGACGGTTCGTCCGGCCAGCTTGCGCAGCAACTCCCGCACTTCGCTTTCCTTGGCGCGGCCCAGTTGGGTCGAGGCGCGCGCGAACCGCTCAGCCAGGTCCGCCACCAGCGCCTTGAGCTCTTCCTGGCGCGGGAAGCCGTCGATTGCCACACCCTTCGTGGTCTGCGCCACCCAATAGCGGAACACCGGATCGGCGTAGAAATAGCGCCCTTGACGCTCCACTAACAGATCCACCTCCATCAAGCGCCTGAGGTAGTCGCGTGCAGCCGACGCCTGGCGCCGCACGCGGCTGGCGACCTCCGAGAGCGCCAGGCCATCTTCGATCGCCAGGATCTGGAGCAGCGCCTTGAGCACGCCATAGCCGCGCGCCTTCTGAAGCGAGATGTCGTACAGGTAGCGGCAGTAGCCATAGATCTGGCCCCGATTTTCCAGCGCTTCCAACACGAACGCCTGACTGACCAACTCGGGCGAAACCGCTTCGGTCGCGCCTGCGGCCAACTCGCGCACGCGTTCAGCCAGCGCAGTGACATAGAAGGGGTGACCGAAGGTGTAGGTGTGAATCGCCGCCTGCGCCGCGGGCGACAGCCGGCCGACCAGCTTCTCGGTGAGCGCCTGTGTATCTTCCGGCGTGAAGGGGTGCAGCTCCAGCGCACGAAACTGGAGGAACAGGGGTGACTGGTGATCCTGCACGATGTGCTCGGTCGCGCTGACGGCTGACCCGGTAATGACATAAGCAACCCGGGTTTGGCGCTGCAGCGCAGCGCGGAAGTGCTTGAGCGGATCCCCGACACCGGGAAAACTGCCCAGGGTGAGCAACTCGGGGAACTCATCCAGGAAATACATGAGCGGCCGACCAAGCGCTTCAGCCAGGCGTTCGGGGAAGTCGAAAGCGATGTTGAGTAGAGTAGTATAGTCAACCTTTTGCTTGCCCATCTCGTTGATGAGCGCGGCTGCGGTGCGCGTAACCACCGACAGACTCCCCGCATTGGTCTGCATCAGGTCGGTGGCACTAAGGTAGGGATCGGCTGGACCCTCCCCATGATCGACCGCCCAGAAGCAGGAGAGCCCAACATAGCGCTGCGTAAAGAGCTCCGGTGAACTGGCGAGGTCCTGCAGGTCGAGGTAGACGGGGATCACCTTGCCGCTCGCGTGCAGTCGGCGCATCTGTTCCTGGCAGACCAGCGTCTTCCCGATACGACGCAGGCCGAAAAGCGCCACGTGGCGCGGCCGGCCCACCAGCAGGTCATCGGCGACCAGCGCCAGGGTGGTCAGCTCGCTGACTCGATTGGTGAAGTAGGGGGGTGTGGTATAGATGCCGGTCATGCGGATAACCTCCAACTTAAGCCAAATGGCTTATAAGCCATTTGGCTTAATCAGTATGCCACAGACCATCAAGTAGCGTCAAATCGGCGCGAGGGCAGCGCGACAGGCTTCCAAGTGAGTTGCCAATCATGAGCAACGGGGGCGCTCGGTTTTGGTTGGCGATGCCGCCATCTCGTCGCTGGAGTCATGCTGCGGCCGGTCGCGCACCAAATCTGCGCCAGGCACAGCCGCATGACCTCTTCCTCCGGATCACGGCTGCCGTCTATCCAGGCAACGCCGTCCCGGAAGGCGCGCATAACCTGCTCGTTGTCAGCCAAGGCCCTCGCGATGACGGTCTTGCCAATGCCGGTCATGCCGTAGAGGATCACCGCTCGCCAGCGCGCCTGGCGATAGTCAGTCAAGGACTTGTGGCCGGTTATCATGTCGCGCTCGACGTGGCGACGCCGGTGACAATGCACCGCTACACCCTGAACCACACGACCGCGCCCATCGGTTGGGGCTACAACAACCCGCTGCGCTGGACGCAGCGCGTCCCGTTCATCTCCAGTCTGTACCAGGCGGCCACTGGGTCGGCCCGTCGGGGGTCGTCAACGTCGCCACTTCCGGCAAGCACGCCGCCGAACTGATCCTGCGAGACCTGCCCGCCTGACCGACGCCCTATTAGCAACAAGAACGCCTGCGAGCGCGGCTCACACGCGCCACATACGGGGACGACGGGGGCGGAAGTCGTCTGTGCCAGAAGCGCTTCGTGTCTATGGCCCTACCTCGCTCTTTCCGATGCCAACCGTATCTTTTAGGAAATCCGTAAGGTAGTTGCCAAGTACGCTCACGACTATCGCGACAAGGATCGCGGTCAGAAGGAAAGCGCCAACTCCCATTCGCTTTCGCACAAACTTCGCGTACTCGCCCCAGAGGAAGTTGTAGGGTGGAAAGAAGTACCACCAGAATAGAATGGCCCCGGCAATCAAGACCAGCAACCCCAGTGTAAACGCGTAACTCTTTAGCTGACGATTTACTGTGCTGTTGTACCAGAGAGCTGCGTCCCTGTCTTGCCTCAATTCCAGTTTCTTCATCTCGAAGACTGCCGCAATAGGATCGCTCAGTTCGCCGCTTTTCCACTTGGCTTCAAGGGCGGTTAATTCATCCACTTCTGAAGCTGGTCTCGGATAGGCGAGCGGCCCGGCAACTTGATATGCGAAGGCCGCCAACGCCAGAAAGGCAATCACTAGCGGTATCAGGACCCAGCCAAGCGCTTTGATAGAACTGGGAGCGATTCGGCTAATCCGGCGTATTCGCTCTTCCACGATAGAGCGCGTCACAGACACCCAATCTTGGTCGTGACCCTCTATCCTGTATGTTATCGGCGTGGAGAGATACAAGGATTCAAACAAGCTCAAAGTATCGACGTTCATAAAGCTGACTTGAATTGCTGCTCGGGGATCTTCGATCCTGTCAAGGACCTTAATTAGCAGAAAGGTAATGGCATTTTCGCCGCCGTTCTCTAGCGCTAAGACTTCTGCCAGTGTAGTACTTTGGATTATCACACGGTTCCTAAACCAAACGTCAATGCTAATCCTTGCCGTGCCTTCAGAAGTTGCCTTTCGTACCTGCTGCACCAGGCTGTCATGGAGCCTCTGCAATTGTTCTCGTGACAAGTCAAAGCCATGTGGATAGTTCTTCTGTATCTGGCTGTTCATTGGAATTGCGCTCCATTAATTTAGGAGAATTGCTGTCGGCTATGCCAGGTCGTGATGGCCTTAGGCGCGACGAGGGCGGTGGCAGTCCGTAGGACACCGCTCAAGCGGTCGTCGCTAGCCGAGAGCACGACCAGGAAGCAGAAGCATCATCTCTCGCGCCGATGCTCGCGGCCTTGTGTATGCTGTCGATTATACCAAATCATGTAGGTTTCGAGAATTGGCGTGAAGGAGCATGATTGATAAGGAGGCGAATGGGCAACAAAAAGCCCCTGCGAGCACTACTCACAGGAGCCATATACGGGGACGACGGGGCTCGAACCCGCGATCTTCGGCTTGACAGGCCGACATGTTAACCACTACACTACGTCCCCAGTTGTCTGACCGCTCACGTCATTGTGACCGCCGACGCTTTGATTTATATCATACCCGTTATTCCCCGTCAAATTGGATACCCGGTTCTTTTTTAGGAGCTCGATTTGACCCCTTATCTCGGTGAGTTGGCCGCGCTCGCCACGGCGACGCTGTGGGCCTTTTCTTCGATCGCATTCACCCTGGGCGGTCAACGCGTGGGGTCGGTGATCGTGAACCGCGCACGCCTGGTGATGGCCGTGGTGCTTCTCGGCGTCGCGCATTGGCTGCTGATCGGCAAGCTGTTCCCCTGGGACGCAGGACTGGATCGGTTTCTGTGGCTCGGCGCCTCGGGCCTGATTGGGCTGGTGATCGGCGATAGCATGCTGTTCCAGTGCTATGTCCTGGTCGGTGCACGCATCGGCGTGTTGCTGATGTCGCTGTCGCCGGTCGTCGGGACGCTCCTGGCTTGGGTGTTTCTGGGCGAGGTGCTCACACTGGGGGAAATCGGAGCGGTGGCACTGGCGCTCGCGGGGGTGACCTGGGTGGTGCTGGAACGCGGCAAAGGCGGCGCTCCTGGCGCGGGGGAGGGTCGCAACTACGGCCGCGGCATCCTCTACGGGATCGGTGCGTCAGCATGCCAGGCAATCGGCCTAGTGGTGGCCAAGCCCGGCCTGGCCGACGGGTTCCCCGCGCTCTCTGCGACGATGATCCGCATGATGGCCGCAATGCTCGCCATGTGGCTGATCGCGACCGCAACCGGAACCGCGGGCCATACGATCCGCAGGGTGCGCGCCGATCGCCGGGCGGCGTTGGCGATTCTGGCCGGGTCCTTCATCGGGCCGTTCCTCGGCGTGTGGCTGTCGTTGATCGCGGTGCAATCCGCCCGGGTCGGCATCGCGTCGACCTTGATGGCGATGACCCCGGTCGTCTCACTTCCACTGGTGCCCCTGTTCTTCAACGAACGCGTATCCCCGCGCGCGGTGCTCGGGACCCTCGTCGCAGTCGCCGGGATCGCACTGATGATCCTGCAGTAGCGTCACCACCAGGGCACGAAGAAACGAAGCGGCACAAAGCTCCTTAGTGCAACTTTGAGTCTCTGTGTCTTCGTGGCTAGAGCATCTCGATCGTGTAGTCGGTGAGCTCGGCATCGAGCCGCCAGGCCGTGACGCTCTCTGCGACGCGTTCGAGCAGGCCGTGGACATAATCACTGCTGGCCGAGACCGCGGCCACCGAGATCACGGTGTGTCCGAGCTGGTCCTGGTCCTCCACCTCCGCAACGGACACGTTGAAGTCGTTGCGGATGCGCGCGATGAGCGGCTTGACGATCCCGCGCTTCTCCTTTAGCGAGGAAACGCCGGGAATGTAGATCTCCAGGGTCAACAAACCCACCGATGCACTCATGGCTGGATTTGGGCGTCCTGTTGCGCCAAGGCCTGCAGCGCCCGTTGTGCGAACTGGCGCTCGGAGAAGTAGGTCAGCTCACTCGCGGCAGTTGCCAGGTCGGGCGCCCAGCGCGGGACGAACTTGGCTTCGTCCGCATCAGGGCTGGTGAAATGGGGCGCGCCGCGAACGGGGTCGATCAGGCGCATGAGGAAGTAGTGCTCGGTGCGGCGGATATGCTCGAACTCATTTGTCCACTCGGTGAGCGCTTCGCCCAAGTCCGCGCCGATCCCCACCCCACAGTAGCCGGTTTCCTCGCATACCTCGCGCAGCGCGGCCTCGGCATCCGTTTCGCCCGGCTCAACGTGGCCCTTGGGCAGGCGGATTTCGTACATCAGCTCACCCGAGCGCATCACCCACCGCTCGATCAGCAGGACGCGGCCCGCGTCATCCAGCACCACACCACCGGCGGCAGTGTACTCCCGTTCTCGCATATGCTACACCCTCAACGTCCACGAGTCATGCTGATACTTGTCCCGCATCAGCTCGGCGCTCCATGCCGCGTTCCTGTTCGGTGAGGTCGCCTGGGATGAAGTCGATCTCGAGTGCCTCTGCCATGCCCGCAATCATCGCCTCAACCGCCTGGTCATAAGTGACCACCCGCCCCAGCAACTCCTCGACCGTCGCCGCGTGTCCCGCCAGCGAGGCGCGCAACGCCTGCCGCTCTGCCTCATCCTCGAACCGCAGGCAATCGACGACGCGTGTCAGATCACCGACGAGCGGCAGCGAGCCGTGCTGAAGCACTGAGGTGCTGCGCCGGGCCTGGGCGCTCCCCAGGATCTTCCGATCATCGACCACGATCTCGTACGCTGATGGCACCTCGAAGCACGCAGCGGACACGTCGGGCCCCGCGCGGTTTGTCCCCGGCGCCTCTTCCGCGGCAATCCCCAACCTGTGCAGCCCCGCGACCAGCCCATGGCTGATGCGTAAATAGCTGTCCAGGACGTAGCCGTGCATCAGAGGGTGGTCGGGAGACGCGATAACACTGTAGGTCATCTCATCCGTATGCAGGATCGCGCGACCCCCGGTGGGCCGGCGAACCACGTCATAGCCCAATGCTGTGCACCGGCCCAGGTCCACGCCCGCCACGGGCTGATTCCGGCCTAAAGAGACGCAAGGCGGCGTCCATGCGTAGAACCGCAACGTCGGCGGGACGAGGCCGGCGGCAATAGCCTGACTTATCGCCTCGTCCACAGCCATGTTCTCCGCGCCCGTCGCGGCGGGATGGCGGATCAGTCGAAAGGAAGAAGGAAGATGGAAAAAGGAAGAATCAGCTGTGTGGGCCGTACCATCAGCGGCGAACTGCGTCCTGTTCATCATGTCGGAGATTATAGCATTCCCCTCAACGGGGGAGCCAATTGCACGGGCTGGCGCTTGCTGCTAGAATCACATTCAGAGGCGCGCCTGGCGCTTGTTAAGGGAAGGAAATGGGGATGAGCGATCCACTTATGGCGAAAAAAAAGGTAGTCCTCGGCGTGACCGGCGGCATCGCGGCCTACAAGGCGGCCGACCTGTGCAGCAAGCTGGTGCAAGCAGGTGGGGAGGTCGATGTCATCCTCACCGACGCGGCCGCGCGCTTTGTGTCTCCGCTGACATTCGCCGCACTGAGTGGCCGGCCTGCCCGCGTGGACATGTGGACCGCGCCGGGCGGCGACCCCATCCCCCACGTCAAGATGGCGGGCGAAGCAGACCTGGTGATCGTCGCACCGTTGAGCGCCAACACGCTGGCGAAACTGGCGTTGGGACTGGCGGACAATCTGCTCACGGCGACGCTCCTGGCAACGCCGATAGCGGGGGCGGACCGCGAACCTGCTGAGGAGCAGCCGGACCCGGCTCACGAAGGCGGGGAACGGGGTGTGCCGTGGGTGTTGGCGCCCGCGATGGAGTCGCACATGTGGGCCAATCCCATGACGCAGGTGCACATGACCGCGTTGAGGGGCCGCGGCGCGATCCAGGTTGGGCCGGGCGTGGGGCGCCTGGCATCGGGCGCGTCCGGCGCGGGGCGGATGGCGGAACCTGCGGAGATCTTCGCCGCGGCACGATTGGCGCTGGCGCGCCGCGGCCCCCTGGCAGGCCGGCGGGTCCTGGTGACCGCAGGCGGGACGCAGGAGCCGATCGACCCGGTGCGCTACATCACCAACGCATCGTCGGGGAAGATGGGCGTCGCGCTGGCCGAGGCCGCGCGGGATCTCGGCGCGGCCGTAACGCTGGTTCACGCGCCCCTGGCCGTTGCCGTCCCATTCGGGGTTGTGAGTACGCCGGTGCGCACTGCAGTCGAGATGTGCGACGCGGTGCTCGCCCGGGCGGGGGAGACGGACATCCTCATCGGCGCGGCTGCAGTGGCGGATTTCCGGCCCGCCGAGGCCGCGCATCAGAAGATCAAGAAGGCGCCGGGGCAGGAGGATCTGACCCTCCACCTCATACGCAACCCCGACATCCTGGGGGAGGTGGCTGGCCGCCGTGCGGCGACCGGCTGGCCGAAGGTGGTGGTCGGCTTTGCCGCAGAGACGCAGGACTTGCTGGCCAATGCCGGCGCGAAGCTGAAGGCAAAGCGACTGGACATAATCGTTGCGAACGATGTGACCGAGGCTGGCGGCGGCTTCGGTGCGGACGACAATCGTGTCACGCTGCTGTTCGCAGATGGACGTCAGGAAGTCCTACCGATCATGGCGAAAATCGAAGTCGCACGCCGGGTGATGGAGGCCGCGTTGGCTCACCTGGCCGAATAGGGCGGTACCTGGAGGATAGAGATGGCTCGTGTCAAACCGGTGGAGCTGTTCGATCATTTCAACCCGCAGATGCGTGCAGCGTTCGACGAGGCTATCACGAAGGCCCTGCCCCAGGGCGCCGAGATCGACAAGCGCATGCTCTATCTTGAGTTTCGTCTTGCGCTGAACCGGAAAGTCAAGCAGTGGGAGAACGTGCCTAATTCCGCCGTCGATTCGGATTAGGGAGCGATCATGAACACCACCCTCACTGCGGTCCCGGGCATTAAGGTCGGACATGCAGATGACCCCGTCGGCCTCACCGGTTGCACCGTCGTGCTCTGCGAGGGCGGCGCGGTGGGTGGGGTGGATCAACGCGGGGGCGCGCCCGGCACCCGGGAGACAGACCTGCTGCACCCCATGCACCTGGTGAAGCAAGTGCATGCGATCACTTTGGCAGGGGGCAGCGCTTTTGGACTGGCCTCGGCCGACGGCGTCATGCGCTACCTGCTCGAGCACAACATCGGCTACAAGACCGGAAAGACGCGCGTGCCGATCGTGCCCGCGGCCATCCTCTTTGATTTGGCCGTCGGCAGTTCGGACGCATTCCCCGACGCCGCAATGGGTTACCGTGCCTGCATCGCCGCGACGACTGAAACGGTCGCGGAGGGCAACGTGGGCGCGGGCATGGCTTGCAGCGCGGGCAAAATCCTTGGCGCAGGCCATGCGACGAAGACCGGCATCGGAAGCGCGGCGGTGGAATTGGGCGCGGGCCTGATCGTCGGTGCGCTGATAGCCGCCAACCCGTTCGGTGACGTGGTCGACGAGCGGGGAAACATTCTGGCGGGAACGCGGGGACGGGATGGCCGCTTTGTGAACACGTTAGCCATGATGCGCTCAGTCACGGGCCGGCTGGCCCTGCGCGTGGGAGGCGCGACGGTCATCGGCGTTGTCGCGACCAATGCGCGCCTGGACAAGGAGCAGGTTAACAAGGTGGCTCAGATGGCACATGATGGCTTGGGACGCACCATCCGCCCCGCCCATACCCTTTTCGACGGCGACACGATATTCGCCCTGGCCACGGGGCAGGTGCGCGCCAGTCCCACCCTGGTCGGCGCGTATGCCGCCGAGGTGGTCGCGGCCGCGATCTTGCGCGCGGCAACGACTGCAACGGACCTTGGTGGGCTGCCTGCAGGACTTAATGTAAAGCAATGATCTCGGCAGCTGGATGAGGTCATTTTGACTTGCCAGGGTGGGCATGCTAGCATCGTTTGACTGTCTGAAGTGCCTGGAGACTTATGGCTGAGAAGATTCTCCTCGTGGACGACGAGCCAACTCTGTTGGAAACCCTGGCGCTAAACCTTCGCACCAGTGGCTACGAGGTAGTCACCGCGTCGGACGGCGCAGCAGCGCTCGAGATGGCAAATACTGAGGCGCCCGACCTGATCGTCCTTGACCTTATGATGCCCGAGCTCGATGGGTTGACGGTATGCCGCAGCCTTCGCCAGGTGTCCGATACGCCGATCCTGGTCTTGACCGCGCGAACGGGTGAGCTGGACAAGATCATCGGGTTGGAGAGTGGCGCGGACGACTACATGACCAAGCCATTTAGCCTGGGCGAGTTGCAGGCGCGGCTGCGTGCACTGCTGCGTCGCGCGGGACCGCGCCGGTTGAGCGATGAGATGCGCGCTGGAGACCTGCTGCTAAACCTCGTCAGCCGTCGCGCATACTTGTCCGGCAAGGAACTGGTGCTCAGCCCAAAGGAGTTCAGCCTGCTAGCCGAATTGATGCGCCATCAGGGTGCGGTCCTCTCGCGTGACCTGCTGCTCACCCGTGTGTGGGGCTACGACTTCTTTGGAGACAGCCGCACGGTCGATGTCCATGTGCGCTGGCTGCGCGAGAAGATCGAAGCGAACCCCTCCCAGCCAGAGCGCATCACGACTGTACGGGGCATCGGTTACCGCTTCGAAGGGTAGCAGGAAGTTGACCGGCCTCGAAATTCTACTCTTTGTCCTCCTTGTCATTGCTGCTGGTGCTGCGATCGGACTCCTCGTCGCATTGCGCCGCTCTCGCCAGCAGCTGCTCATGGCCTACGCAGCACGCGCAGAATCCGCGGCCGTCCGTGAAGCGCTGGAGACCCGCATTCAGCTTGAGCTGCAGTATCTGAATGCCCTGGGCGAGTCGACGCCGGATGCCCTGGTGCTCCTCGACGATAACCGCCTGGTTGTTTGGGCGAACGGCCCGGCCTGGGGGCTGTTCAACAACGGGGAGCCGGCTCTTGGGCAATCGTTTATCGCCCTGGTGCGCGACTATGAGCTGAACCAGGCTGTCCTCGACGCGTTGGCCGGCCACCGGCCCATGATGCGCCAGACGGCCGTGGGTGAGCGGATGTTGCGTATTTGGGCGACGCCGCTGGAGGGATTCGACGGCGTGGCGGTCGGTATGGAGGACGTGACCGAACTGCAACGGCTCGGCCGCGCGCGTCGCGATTTCATCGCAAACATCTCGCACGAGTTGCGAACACCACTCGCAAATATCGACCTGGCAGCGCAAACCCTACGCCAGTCCGGCGAAGGAAACCCCAATCTTACGCAGCGCATGCTGGATCAAATCCAGGAGCAGGTGCAGACCCTCAGCCAACTCAGCCAGGAAATGATGGAGCTGGCGCAAATTGAGTCGGGGCAGGTGTTGTTGAAGCTCGAGGTTACAGAGCTGGAGCCGGTGATTCGCCGTAGCGTCACACACCTGCTGCCACAAGCAGCGGTAAAAAAACAGCACCTGTCGCTCATCGTCCCTAGTGATCTAACTGCTTTAGTGGATGAAGCCATGATCGGCCGGGTGATGAACAACCTGGTGCACAACGCGGTGAAGTTCACCCCTGAGCGCGGGCAGATCACGGTGACAGCAGAGGCAGTGGGTGAGGATGTGCAAATCTGTGTCTCCGACACCGGCCCCGGGATCCCCAAGGACGAACAGCGCCGCGTGTTCGAGCGGTTCTACAAGGCCGATCGCGCTCGCAGCCGCGGCGGGACCGGGCTGGGCCTGGCCATCGCGCGGCACATCGTCGAAGGACACGGTGGGCAGCTTTCTCTGCAGAGCACACCGGGTCAAGGTGCAACGTTCTGTTTTACAGTGCCACGGGCTTGACGTCCGCGGCGGTTGTGCGCTCTCGGAGCCCCTTCAGGCACTCCAGTGCATCCATCAAGCTCAGCGCGGTATGATAGCCGGGATCGGCGTCGGGGTAGGCCGGCGCCACATCAGAAACGCGACCTGCCCCATCACGTAGTTTTACAGCCATCAGGTGGATGTCGGGACGAACGTAGTTTTCTACAAACGCGTTGTGGCACTGCGCCGCAATACTCAAGCACGCAGCGTAGTCCTTCCTGGTCGAGGAAATGGCGGCCGCGGCCAGCGCCGCGCGGATCGTCTCGGGCAGGCTCCACCATGGCATCGTGTCGTCGATCGACCGTCGTGTAAGCAGGTTCACGCTCTTGCGGATGCCGCCGAGGGAAGGTCGAAAGCCGTTGTCGAAGGCGCGCGCCAGGACCGGGGTCATCAATCCCTCGAGATGGGTCAATTCTCCCCATTGCTCGGGTGTGATCGATTCCATCCGCCGCGCCACCGCGCAGAACTTCAGAAACAACCCCACGAACTCCAGCGCGTGGCCGGGATCCGCGATGATGCGGCCCACCTCATCGACGTGCGGCTCGCCTTCAGGGGTGATGAACTCTACCAGGTCATTCTGGCGTAACGCAGGCCAACGGGTGGCGAGATTGACGTGTGCATACAGGACGCGCCGCGCCAGGCGCAATCCCATCTCGGCGGATGCCGGCCCGGGTTCGTGGCGCGCAAAATGCGTCGCCATACCCAACGCGATCATGTGGGGACCATGGGCGAAGCCCCCTGCGGCGGACACTACTGACGCAAGGCGGGCCGGTTGTGGCTGGTCAGTGCGGAAACGAAGCGCAAGAATGTCATCGTAGACTGCGCGGCAGTAAGCGCGCGCTTCATCCAGCGCTGCTTCGTTGCCGAGGAAATGCGCGGCCGCGAGCATGCCTTTGGCCGCAAAGAGATCGCTGTAGTTGTGCGGCGCGGGCGCATCCAGCGCCACCCGCAGTTGACGATGTTGCGCATCTACAGTGATCGGCATGCCGTCTGGCAGCATGGTGAAATACAGGTGTCCCCCGTATTGGGCTCGTGCCGCGCGAAGCTGCGCCAACAGTGCGGCAGTCAGCCTGCGGGTACGCGCCAGCAGCGCATCCACCCGGGGGTCGCCTGCCCATGCCCCAAGCCACACGCCGAACGTGGCCAGCCCTTCCAGGCCGCGACCCTGCACCCAGCCGCTCACGAGACCGGGGCCGAAGCGTGGGTCGGCTGCCGGCAGATCTGCCCCCGTGGTCAGATCGAGGCGAGTGTCGATCCAGGGATGCAGCGGCCCGCGTTCCGACCGGTCGAGGATTGTGCGGAACTGCGTAACGATCATGGCCTCATAAGGCTCGCGTATAGCATCCAGATCGAACACGTCCGGCTGAGTTGGCAGCAGGATCGGCCGATATTGAGCGGTGAACGGGGTTTGCATCAGTGCGCCTCCAGGCGCCACTATAATAGTGAACGCTCGCCGCGGCAAACCTGGCCGCGGATTCTCGCTCATTGCCGCCCTGCCCGAGCACTGGTATCATATGGGTGGTCCTGATAGCCAGCACGGGAGGGTCACGTGATCAAGCAGGAAGCCAAGATAACGCAGGATGCGGTGCGGCAGTCGAATACCTCGGGCGTGCAGCGCTCCCGAGCGGATATATATGTGCTCATCACACTGATCTCGCTGGCTTTTTCGGTGATCGGCACGCGTATCTTTCTGGAGCTGACTGGCTATCCTCAAATCGGCACCAGCACCCTGCACATTGCGCACGCGATCTGGGGTGGGTTGCTGCTCTACGCAGCCGCGCTGCTGCCCTTGATCCTGGCCAATCGCTGGGCACTGTATCTGAGTGCGGGCTTGAACGGACTGGGCGCGGGGCTGTTCATCGATGAGGTCGGTAAGTTCATCACGCGCGATCTTAACTACTTCTATCGGCCGGCCGCGCCGCTGGTTTACTCGTTCTTCCTGCTCAGTGTGTTGCTCTACCAGTACGTGCGCAGGCTGAAGCGTGAGGCTCCTCGCACCCAGCTTTATCACGCTTTCGAAGAACTACAAGAGGTCCTGGACAACGACCTGGATCAGCGCGAGTACGAACAAATCGTCGGCTGGCTGCGCAGCGCACGCCGGGCGGAGTCGGCGCACCTGGCGCAATTAGCTGATGTGCTGGAATCGTATTTGCGTGATCCCGCGACGCCAGTCTACCCAATCAAGCCGACACGTTGGAGCCGTTTCCAGGCGACGCTGGACAATTGGGGCAAGCGTCTGAGTCCCAGGTTGCATCGTGTTCTGGTGATGCTGGTGATGGCGGCGGTCGCAGTCGTCGCTACCGCAGGGACAGTGCGGCTGGTGTGGACCGCGCTCCAACCCGGGCCATTTCGTGAGGCTTTGGCCAGCGTCTTGTTGGCGGAGGGTGATCTCGAAGCTCTGACTGATGTGGGGTGGCGTCTGTTGCGGTTGGGCCTGGAAGGGGCCGTGGGACTCGTGGCCTTTGTCGCCCTCATCCAAATGATCCTCCGCCACGCTGACCTGGGCACCCGGCTGGGCGTCTTCAGCCTGGTCCTGTCGCTGACCACTGCCAACATTCTCAATTTCTACCTGGATCAGTTCGCTGCAACGATGACAGCGCTGCTCGAGTTTGGCGCACTGCTCATTATTCTCACCTATCGTTCCTGGCGGCTGCGTCCACAAGTCAGCGTTCCTCTGAACTATGTATAGCTCGTTTATGTCTTTTTTCTGAGCTTGACAGGTGGCGGTATCATATTAGCAATGAATGGTACGGAGGGAGCCTAATGAGCCCACTTTTCCGCGCCCATTTCGACATGGAACTGGCCCAGCTAAACGAGAGCGTGCTGGACATGGGCAGTCGCGGCGGCAGGCAGTGGCCGCAAGCGTCCGCGCGCTGCTGGACAACGATCTCGACCTCGCTGCGGAGGTGGTGGCTGGCGACATGGCCATCAACGATCTGCGCTTCCGAATTGAGAAGCAATGCTACGCTCTCCTCGTGATGGAGCAGCCGGTGGCGGGCGACATGCGCACGATCGTCGCGGCGCTGACGATTGCCAGCGAGTTGGAGCGCGTGGGCGACCACGGAAAGCGAATCGCGAAATTGCAGCAGCGACAGCCGAATATTCCCAGCTCCATCCCGCTGTCCGGCATTGACCGTATGTGCGAATTGTCGCTCGAACTGATCGACCGTTCACTTCAGGCCTACGCCAGCCGGGATGTGAGTGCTGCCAAGCAAATCTGCAAGGACGATGATGAAGTCGACGCATTGTACAAGCAGACTTTCAACATCACATTGAGCTACATGCTCGAAAACGTCAAGGCAATCGGACCCGGCACATACCTGATCCAGGTGGGCCATGAGCTTGAGCGCGTCGGTGATCGGGCCACCAACATTGCCGAGCGGGTCATCTACGCGCAGACCGGGGAATTGATAGATTTGAACGTCTGAGCGTGAGTGAGAGACCATGACTGGTAGACCTGAACGCACCCGCTATCCAGTTGCCGTCCACCTGTTCTTCGTCCGAGATGGTTGCGTGCTCCTTGCGCGTCGCTTCAACACAGGATGGGAGGACGGCAAGTACAGCGTCCCCTCATTTTATCCTCTCTTAAGGTGCATGCTAAGACCTCTTAACCTCCCCATAACGATCGCTTAAGCTAGCCTACGGTATACTAATCACTTGGTTTGGCTTTGCACTTGCACCGGGGAGGATTCATGCGGGGAAAGATGGTAAGGCGGCTGCTCGTTGGACTGGCGCTGGTTGTGCTTGTGGCAGGCGGATGTGGCCGGGGGCAGACAGCGACTGCTGTGCGGGACGATGGATCGAGTGCCGCCAGCCAGACGATCGACAACAAGGGTTCGGATACGCTGGTCAACCTGGCGCTGGCGTGGGCAGAGAGTTATATGGGCGCCCACCCCGATATGCGCATCTCGGTGACGGGGGGCGGCACTGGCACCGGCATCGCTGCCATGTTGAACGGCACCGTCGATATCGCCAACGCATCGCGCGCGATGAAGGACGAGGAGAGCACCGCGGCCAAGGCCAACGGCATTGACGCCGCTCGAGCATGTCGTGGCGGGCGACGCAATCGCCGTCGTCGTCCATCCCGAAAACCCGGTGAACGGCTCACGCTGCAGCAGCTCTCCGACATCTATACCGGCAAGATCCAAACTGGCAGGAGATCGGAGGCGAGGACCGGCCGATCGTCCTGCTCTCGCGTGAGTCCAACTCCGGGACGTACGTGTATTTTCTTGGAGAATGTCGTTCGCCTGGGCGAAAAGAGCGATCTGCTCTTTTCGCCGGAAACGCTGCTGATGCCATCCTCGGAGGGCATCAGCGCGGAGGTGCGCCAGAATCCCAACGCCATCGGCTACGATGGGCTGGGCTACGTGACTCCCGATCAGAAGGTGATCGCCGTGGCGAAGGACGGCAACAGCCCATATGTGTTTCCCTCCGAAAACGGTGAAGGATGGCACCTATCCGATCTCGCGCGAGTTATTCATGTATACAGCCGGGGAGCCACAAGGACAGGTAAAGCGTATCTGGACTGGGTTCGAGCGAGGGGCAGGGTGATGGTGGCGCTCGGTTTTGTACCGCTGACAAAGTGAAGGGATGACGATAGCGAGGAGTCTCTTGGCAGTGACATCTCGGGCGCAACCTCAGCGCCCGGACGGGCTTGAGCTGAGATTTACCCGTTGAAGCGACTCGTGCGGGTGGACCGCAGGGTTCTCGACCATCGGCTTCGTCCTGCTGATCTTTCTGTTCCTGCTGCGCGAGGGTATTCCGTTTTTCGTGGAGATCCTCGCTCGGCAAGCTCGTTGGCCGCGTTGGTACCCAACCTTTGATCTGTTCGGCATCCTGCCGTTGATCCTCGGTTCGATCCTGGTCACGATCACGGCGGTCCTGTTCGCGCTGCCTCTGGGCGTGGCGACGGCGGTCTTCGTGCGCGAGGTGGCCCCATCTGGGCGCGTGAGCATCCTCAAGCCTATGATCGAGGTGCTGGCAGGCATTCCATCGGTGGTGCTCGGCTTCTTCGGCATGACCATGGTCGCGCCCGCGATCCGGCGAGGGGCTTGGGCGCACCCACCGGGCTGACCGCGTTCACTGGCGCGCTGATCCTGGCCTACATGGCCCTGCCGACGATCATCAGCGTGGCCGAGGATGCGCTTGATGCGGTGCCGAAAGGCTATCGTGATGCGAGCCTCGCGATGGGCGCGACCCAGTGGCAGACGATCTGGCGCGTGGTCGTGCCGGCGGCCAAATCGGGCATCCTGACGGCGGTCATGCTCGGCATGGGACGGGCGATCGGCGAGACGATGGTGGTGATGATGGTGACGGGCAATGCGGCGCGCATGCCCACTACGCTCGACTCCCTGGTGCGACCGGTGCGCACCATGACCGCCACCATCGCCGCCGAGATGGGCGAGGTAGCCAGGGCAGCACCCACTATCATGCCCTGTTCGGCATCGGGATCGTCCTGTTTCTGCTGACGTTCCTCATCAATCTGGTGGGCGCTTCCGCTATCTTCCGGAAGCGGCGGCGCGGAGGATTACGCTGATGCTGGAACTGCTCGCGTTCAACCCGCTAGCGCCAGCTCCGCACGGCGCTACCTGATCCAGCGCATCGGCTACGCGTTGTTGGTATTGGCTACTCTGCTTGTGGTGATCCCCATCCTCTTCGTCATCGGAGCGATTGTCGTTCGGGGGTTGCCTGCTATCTCGCTGGGAGTTCATCTTCGGCAATGCCGAGCGACGGCATGAAGGCCGGCGGCATCTGGCCGGCCATCGTCGGCACGCTTCTTCTGACCGCCGGCACCGCCATCGTCGCCATCCCGATCGGGGTTGGTGGCGCCATTTACCTGTCCGAGTACGCGCGTGACAACCACGGTGACTCGTGCTATCCGTCTGGCCATCGTCAACCTGGCCGGTATCCCGTCAGTGGTCTACGGCCTGTTCGGGTTGGGCCTGTTCGTCCTGTTCTTGAATTTCGGTACATCGATTGTGGCCGGCGCGCTGACCCTGGCCATCATGACCCTGCCCATCATTATCAGCACGGCTGAGGAGGCGCTGCGCGCAGTGCCCGTCGAGTTCCGCACCGTGAGCGCGTCGCTTGGCGGCACACGTTGGCAGGGCATCCGCAACATCGTGCTGCCTCAGGCGCTGCCAGGCATCATCACCGGCGTGATCCTGGGCCTTCTGCGCGCGGCCGGCGAGACGGCGCCGATTCTGTTCACTGTGGCCGCCTTTTATCTGCCCAGGCTGCCTCGCTCGCCATTCGACCAAACCATGGCCCTGCCGTACCATCTGTACGTCATCAGCACCCAGGTGCCTGGTATGCCGGAGCAGATCCAATACGGCACGGCGCTCGTGCTCCTGGTGTTGGTGCTGTCGCTGAACCTGTTGGCGACGTGTGATCCGCAACTTCTTCGGCGGCAAGCGCCAATGGTGACAATGAACGACACCCAACCACGTCAAAATCCGTTTCGACCAGGTCTCGTACTTGTATGGCAGCAGCAGGTGCTGAAGGATGTCACTCTGGACGTTGCGGCCAACGCGGTGACCGTCTTTCTTGGCCCGGCAGGCAGCGGCAAATCGACCCTGCTGCGCCTGATCAACCGGCTCAACGACCTGCTCGACGACACGCGGCTGGCGGGCCAGATCACCATCGATGGCGAGGATATTTACGGCCGTGGCCTTTCAGTGCCGCAGCTCCGCCGCCGGGTGGGCATGGTATTTGCCCTGCCTTTGCCGCTGCCGGGTACGATCCGTGAGAATATCATCTATGGTCCCCGGCTGGCTGGCGTACGTGATCGGGCGCGGCTGGAGGAGACGGTTGTGCGCTGTCTGACACAGGCGGCCCTGTGGGACGAGGTCAAGGATCGGCTCGACCAGCCGTCCATCTCCCTGTCCGGTGGGCAGCAGCAGCGACTTGTGCATCGCTCGCAGTCTGGCGCTTGAACCGGAGGTGCTGCTTCTCGACGAGCCAACCTCCGGCCTCGACCCCATCTCCACAGGCAAGGTCGAAGAGTCGCTGCTCGACGCTGAAAAGACATACACGATCATCATCGTGCCGCACAGCGTCCAACAGGCTGCGCGTGTGGCTGACGATGCGGCGTTCTTTCTTCTCGGCGATCTGGTGGAGCATCAGGAGGGTCGCGAGTTGTTCACTTCGCCGAAAGACAAGCGGACCGAGGATTACATTACCGGGCGTTTTGGGTGAGTCATGGCCAATATCGACGTAGAGCATCTGAATTTCTATCTACGGCCCCAAGAAGGCCCTGACCGATGTGAACCTTAAGGTGCCCGAGCGCAAGATCACCGCGCTGATTGGCCCTTCGGGTTGTGGCAAGTCCACGTTTTTGCGTTGTCTCAACCGCATGAATGACACGATCAAGGGCACACGCGCCGAGGGCAGCGTACGCCTGGAGGGTCAAGACATCTACGCGGCCACTACAGACGTGGTGGACCTTCGCCGGCGAGTCGGTATGGTGTTTCAGCGTCCTAATCCGTTCCCTCAGTCTGTGTTCGATAATGTTGCGTTCGGACCTCGAGTGCTTGGCACCAGCTCTCGGAATGAAATTGCCGACATCGTGGAGCAGAGCCTGCGCGACGTGCGATCTTTGGGATGAGGTTAAGGACGGTCTGAACAAGGACGCCTTGAGGTACTCTCTGGGCCAGCAGCAACGCTTGTGCATCGCGCGTGTCATTGCAGTCAAGCCCGAAGTCATCCTGATGGACGAGCCTGCGTCCGGCGCTCGACCCGATCAGCACCCTGCAGCATCGAAGATCTGATGCGCAGGCTCTCTGAAAACTACACGATCGTCATCGTCACGCACAACATGCAGCAGGCCGCGCGGGCATCGGATATCACTGCCATGATGATGTTGACGGATGACAAGAAGTCCGGCACGGTGATCGAAGTTGGTCCAACCAGCGATATCTTCCTGCAGCCGAAGGATAAGCGGACCGAGGGCTACGTCACCGGGCGTTACGGTTGATCTGATATGACCGCTCTCAAACGGCTCTTGCGCTATCTGCGTCCTTATTGGCGCAGGCTCGTGGTTACAACCTTCCTGGTGTTCCTCAATACGGGCATCGGGCTCCTGCCGCCCCTATTCCAACGCTCGATTGTCGACGACGCGATCGGACGGCAGCAGCTTCATCTGGTCGTCCCGTTGATGGGCGGCCTGGTCGTCGTGTACGCGCTTGGCGGCCTGACCGAGTTCGGGGACCAATTCCTGCGCCATACGATCGGTGAGCGCTTCCTTTACGACCTGCGCGTCCGGCTCTACGACCACCTGCAGCGGCTGTCCTTGTCATTCTTCGAGCGGACCTCGACCGGCGAGCTGATGTCGCGGGTGAGCAACGACGTGAACGCGTTGGAGCAATTCATCACCCACGGCACCATTCTCACGGCGGTGGCGTTTGTGCGGCTCTTCGGCGCTACGATTATCCTGCTGACCCTCGAATGGCGGCTGGCACTCCTCTCGCTGCTGCCGGTCCCACTGATCGCATTGGGCCTCCGCTGGTTCAACCGTCGCGCCCGTCCCATTTATCGCAGGGTGCGCGACCGGCTGGGCGACATCAACGCACGGCTTCAGGACGATTTGGCCGGCATCCGTGTCATCCAGGCGTTCGGACAGGAAGCTGTGGAGCTCGAACGGTTTCGCAGCGTGAGCGCCACCTACATGGGCGAGCGAATTGCGTCCATCAAGACCTGGTCGACGTTCTTTCCTGCGCTGGGCTTTCTTTCCAACCTTGGTGGCGTGCTAGTGCTCGGCGCGGGGGCGTATATGGTCGTGCAAGGGCAGGTCACTCTCGGCACCCTGGTTGCGTTCTTGTCCTACATCGTGGCCTTCTACGAACCAATTCGCCGTCTGACAGACATCGACAACATCATTCAGCAGGCTGGGGCTGCAGGCGACCGCATATTTGAGCTACTCGATGAGACGCCGGACATCCGAGACGCAGATGATGCGGTGGCGGTGCACAATGTACGGGGTGAGGTGCAATTCGAGAACGTCCATTTTGACTACGGCGACGGCGAAGAGGTGCTCCACGACGTGAATTTCCACGTGCAGCCAGGAGAGGTGGTCGCGTTGGTGGGTCCCAGCGGCGCCGGCAAAACGAGCATCGCTAACCTGCTGTGTCGTTTCTACGACCCGACGCACGGCCGGGTTTTGCTCGACGGCCACGACTTGCGCGGCGTGCAGATCGATTCTCTGCGCCAGCACGTCGCTGTCGTCCTTCAGGATACCTTTCTCTTCAACGGCAGCGTCCGTCGCAACCTGCTGTACGGCAAGCCCCACGCGACCGAAGCGGAGTTGTTTGCTGCCGCCCAGGCCGCGTATGCCCACGATTTCATATTGTCCCTGCCCGAGGGGTATGATACAGAGATTGGCGAACGAGGTGTGAAGCTGAGCGGCGGACAGCGCCAGCGTCTTGCACTTGCGCGTGCCATCCTGGCCGACCCGCGCGTCCTGATTCTTGATGAGGCCACCTCATCTGTGGACGCGGAAGCGGAATACCTGATTCAACAGGCATTGGAGGAGGTGCTCAAGGGCCGCACCGCGCTGGTGATCGCTCATCGTCTCAGCACCATCCGCAATGCAGACAAAATCATCGCGCTGGAAAACGGCCGAATTCGGGAGGTCGGCAACCACAGCGAGTTGCTGGCGCGCAATGGGCTGTACAGCAAGCTGTATCAGCGACAGATGGAGTTGTCCGCCGAAAATTGAGTTAGCATCAATCGTCGAACGTGCGTTGGTCCGCCGGTCGTGATCGACCTGTAGTGAGAGGATCCTTACTTCATGGACGTAATACTGACGGTCGCATTATTCTTGCCGATATTGGTAGTTCTTTGGTTGGCCAATCTCAGCCACCGCAAACGCGTTGAGGGCGATCTACGCAGCGAGCGCACCCTTAAGATGCTCAGTTATGGCTTGCTGTTCCTGCTGTATGGGGGCCTGCTGTTCTTTGGGCTCATGTTCATGGGCATCGGCATGCTGGCCTCTTTCGCGCCGCAGGCGTTCGGAGCAGTTGATCTTGCCTCGCTGGGCTTTCAGACCGAGCGACTTCCTTGGATGGGAGCAGCGCTGCTCGTGCTGTCTCTGGTTGGGCTGTTGCTGCTGACACGGCCGGCACGGCGCCTGTTCGCCCGTTTTACGCCGATCGACCCATCTCACCCGGTGCACGCAGTGGCGCTGTCCATGACAGCCCTGGTACTGATCAATCTGGCGTTCACCGTGGCAGTCGGCCTGGATAACCTCGCCGACATGCTCCAGACCAGCGCGGCAAGCCGGCGTGCAATCCAACCCGGCGCCCGGACTTTGGGCGCAGAACATTACCTTTGTTTTGATGGGGTTGATCGGTGTGGGCCTGTTTTCCCGTCGGGGCATCGGCGCAGCCCTGACCCGGCTCGGCATCGTCGTGCCATCAATTGGCCAGGTTATCCTGGGTGTAGTCGTCGCGCTTGTTATGGTGCCCTTGGTCATTCTGGCGGAATCGTTTGCAAGTCAATTGGGGCTGGGCGCCAGCGAGGGCGTGCAGCGGCTCACCGAGCAGCTCATCGGCCCTTTGACGATGTCCATCCCGGGCATTCTGACGCTGGGCCTTGCCGCCGCGCTGGGTGAAGAGACGGTCTTTCGCGGTGCGCTCCAGTCCCGTTTTGGCCTTCTTTTCACGACTTTGCTCTTTGCATTGCTCCACAGCCAATACGGTCTCAGCTTTTCAACGGTTGCGGTTTTCCTGGTGGGCCTGGTGCTGGGGATTCTGCGACAGCGAGCAAACACGACGACCGCGATGATCACGCATGCGGTGTACAACATGTCGCTGGGGCTGATTTCGTTCTTGGGCTTGATGCAGAATATATAGGCCGTGTATGGCCGGATTTGGGGCCCGGCCATACCTCTTCCTCTAGAACAACACCGATGCCAGTTTGGCGCGATATTCCCGTACCAATGTGTGCTCGTCACCGAGCACAGTGAAGATCGCCAGCATCACCTGCCGCGCTTCGCCGTTTCGGAACCGCTTGTCGCGGCGCAGCACATCGAGCAGCGCATCCATCGCGCCGCGGAAGTCTCCGCTCGCGATCTTTTGTCCCGCGGTATGATACATGCCATCGAGCCCACCCGCACCATTCGTGGCGGTGGTCGCTTCAAGCAACAATGCGGCCAGTGGTCGCAGTGCGGTTGCTTGCGCCAATTCGGGACCGTCGGTCACTTTGTCGAGGATCTCGTTCGCCTCTGTTGCTCTGCCCTGGGCCAGGAGCGCCCGCGCCAGGCTCAGCTTCAGAGAAGGCTCCGCTCCGTTGGTCGCGCCCATCTGGCGCAAGGCCATCTCAGCCTCGATCCACTTGCCCTGGGCCAGCAGCGCACCCGGCTCGGGAGCCGCTGGTCCGGCCTCGCCGGTCCCGACCCGCACGCCAAGCTTCTGCAAGAACGCCCGAACCTGGGGCTCAGGCACGGCGCCGACAAATTCGGCGGCCATCTTGCCGTCTTTGAAGCCCTTGACTGCCGGTATACCCTGGATGCCGTAGCGCATCGCTACTTGTTGGTTTTCATCCGTGTCCATCTTGGCCAGGAGAAATCCGCCCTTGAACTCGGCGACGAGCTTCTCCAGCACTGGCCCCAGCATCCGGCATGGACCACACCAAGGCGCCCAGAAATCCACCACTACAGGCGTCTGCCGGGAGCGCTGAACCACATCCGCTTCGAAGGTTGCATCGGTAACGTCTATCACGAACTCCGATTTCGCCATAAGTATCCCTCACCTCAAGAAAGTGCATGCTGGAAGGCCACCATATACCATCATGATAGCCTGAATCGCCTGTTCCGCCAACCTCATCGATCCTCTTTGGTTGGATGCGATCCGGAGAGTCAGGGTTACGGGGGCGCGGTACTCTGGGCTGGCGCACGAAAGGGGCGCAAGTTGACAGGTGCGGGCTAATGCGGACAATGAAGGATATGGAGACGATCTCACTGTCGGCAGCGCAGGTGACGCTTCTGGTAAGCCAGCTCTCCTCCGTTTACCGAGCAGCCTTTGCCGGAGAGCCGTATCATCGGCAGGCCGAGGAAGTCGCCGAGTTTGCGCGGGCGCTTCCTGCGCACACGCAGCGTCCGGATTTTCGTTGCGTCGGCGCGCTGAGTGTAGACAGCGGGGAAATTGTCGGTTTCGCTTACGGCTACCGCAGCCTGCCGGGCCAGTGGTGGTACGATCATGTGGCGCACCGTCTGGGCAGTGAGTTGGCGGCCGACTGGCTGGCCGATGCGTTCCAGGTTGCTGAGGTCGCTGTCATGCCGGCATTTCAGGGCAAGGGCGTGGGGGGCACTTTGCACGATCTCCTGCTCACTGGGCGGACGCAAGGCCGTGCAGTGCTGTCCACGCTGGACGCCGAGACCGCCGCCACCCGTCTTTACCGTCGCCGCGGTTGGCAAGAGTTGCTCAAGGGCTTTCAATTTCCGGGCGTATCACGCTCTTATCAGATCATGGGCTTGGACCTTCACTCTTCCGACCCAAAGGGGATCCTGTGACTAATCTACGTGACATAAAACACCTCGTCATCGATATGGACGGTGTGCTCTATCGGGGCGCTGAGCCCCTGCCGTGCCTGCCCGCGTTTATTGAGTTTCTGCGCGACCGGGGCATTGGCTTCGTGATGGCGACGAACAATTCGGGCAGCACGCCAGCGCAATACGCTGCGAAGCTTGGGAAGATGGGGGCCCGGGTGAAGCCGGACGAAATCATGACCTCAGGCACGGCGACAACTACGTGGCTGGCAGGGAGATATGAGCCGGGCACGCGCGTGCACGTCTTCGGGGAGGATTCGCTGCGCACCGCGATGACCGAAGCCGGCTTCGTGCTCGCCGATGAGGATGTGCAGGTTGTGGCCGCCAGCATCGACTGGGGCGTCACTTACGATAAGATCAAGCGTGCCGCGGTTCTGATTCGCCACGGTGCGGCCTTTGTTGCCACGAACCTGGATCCCACCCGACCGACTGAGGAAGGCCTGGTGCCCGGCACTGGCGCATTGATCGCCGCTATCGAGGTCGGCGCGGGCGTCAAGCCCGTAGCGATCGGCAAGCCCGAACCCACGATGTTTCAAATGGCCATGGCGCAGATGGGGGCACGGCCTGAGTCTACGGCCACACTCGGTGACCGCATCGACACCGATATGGAAGGCGGCAAGCGTGCCGGCCTCCACACTATTCTGGTGCTCTCCGGCTCGACGGACCGGGATGAAGCCGAGGCCTATGGCCCCGACTTCATCTTCGAGGACATTGCTGACCTGCTCGGGCATTGGCAGCGTGTTTTGCCTGGTGGCTAAGCATTCGGGTCGAATATGATGACGTCGTAGCTGAAAGAGCGCAGCGTTTCGCCCAACTTCACATTACCGATCGTCACGTGATAGACCGTGTCGCCCGCTGGCTGGGGCCAATTCGCACTATCCGCCAGTCCGAACGGGATCCAGACCAGGGTATTCTCCCCGTATTGCTGGTCCAACAGCGCGATCGATACCGGCACAGGGTCGCCGCCTGGATCGGTCATGCTGACTGTCGACTGGTCGAAGTTGGCGCCAGGATAGGCGAACGACCAACGCGCAAACACAACCTGATAGGGCACATATCCGGGAGGCGGCCAGGCCACGAAGCCGTCGCGCGTGGTCGGGCGCGGGGTCCAGAGATTCTCATCGAGTACCCAAAGCGCGTTGGCGTACGGATAATCGCCCGCCTGTGGGACATCGCCAGTTCCCATTTGACGCGTCTGCGGATAAAGCAGCCAACGCCGGTGGCGTACAGACCCATTCTCGGCGCCTCTATCGCGCATGTAGCCTCGGATCGCATCGGGCCCGAAGCCGTTAATCTGCAGATTCGAGCTCGTGAACGCTTCCACTCCCTCCGCTGAATAACACTTCCAACCAGGCGGCGGCGTATCCACCATCTGCCGGTTGACATTGATCATCAGCGCGGCTACCTGATCTTTGCGGCTGTAGTTGATGTTGAACGTGATGACGGCCGGAACACCCGCCATGCCCCGGAAGTAGTTAATGCGCCGGAGAATGGCTGCCTTGAACTCGGGCTTCGTATCCCCTGGTGAACAGCTCTCCCGATTGCCTGACCACTGCGGATCGAAGTCCTCAGCTTGAACTTCGTGCTGCTCACGAAAGGCCCTGAGGGAGACCGCTTTGAAACTGGTGTCGATCCAGGGCGCAGGCTTGTGCACGAGTGGCATCAGCACGCAGTGCGCCGTGGTGCAGTCAACAGCGGGCGAAGCAGGTCTTGCGGCCGGCTCTGATGTGAGGGGAATCGTCCACGGGTTTTCCGTGCGCACCGGCGCCGAGCCGGGGATTCCGTCTTGAGCTGCTGCCGGCAGTACGGCGATCAGCAGAAGCATCAGGCCTAAACCTAAAATGAGATATCGTTTTGGACATATCATTGATCTCTCCTTTGATCCACCTTCGTAATGAGCGCGCCCACTGCACACTCAAGGATCAATCCGCCGGGGGGATTCTACGGCCTCACGAACTGGCGCTGGTATAATTCCCAGTAGATCCCACCAGCGTCAAGAAGCTCCTCCTGGGTGCCGCGCTCGGTGATGCGTCCGTCCTGTATCACACAGATCAGGTCCGAATGACGAATGGTGCTCAGCCGGTGTGCAATTACCAGAGCTGTGCGATCCGTGAGCAGTCTATCCAAGGCATCCTGAATAAGCAACTCCGTCACCGTGTCCACGCTGGAGGTGGCCTCGTCCAGGATCAGGATGCGTGGTTGCGCCAGGATCGCCCGTGCGATACAGATGAGCTGCCGCTCGCCCGCCGACAGGTTCACCCCACCTTCCAGAACCTCCGTGGCGTAACCCACGGGCAAGCGCTCGATGAACGGGTGTGCGTTGGCGAGCTGGCTTGCCTCTTCGACCTCGTCGTCGGTTGCCTCAGGGCGGCCAAAGCGAATATTGTCCGCGATAGTCCCGCTGAACAAGAACGCATCCTGTGGCACGAGGCCGAACTGCCGCCGCAGCGATGCCTGGGTCACTGTGCGAACGTCGATCCCATCGATCAGCACCACACCCTCCGTCGCGTCGTATAATCGCGCGACCAGATTGGCGATGGAGGTCTTTCCCGCACCTGTTGGGCCCACCAGCGCGACTGTCTGCCCGGGTTCAATTTGCAGGTTCACCTCGTGTAGTACATACTCATCGCCCCGGTAGGCGAAGGATACATCCCGCAACTCGATCTCCCCCTTGATGGCCGGCATCTCTTCCCCGGTGAGGGGATCGCTTACCAGCGGCGTCGCATCGAGCAATTCCAGGACACGTTCACCCCCCGCCATGGCTGCCTGCATCGTAGTATAAAGTTGACTGAGCTCCTGTATGGGCTGGAAGAAGCGTGCAACGTACGCCAGGAATGCGACAATCACGCCTAGCGTCAACGCTTCCTCCGCCACCGCGCGCCCTCCGAACCACAGCACGATCGCAGTCGCCAGCATTCCCAGGAATTCCACTGCGGGCAAGAACACGAAGGACAGGGTCATTGCCCCGATATTCGCATCACGCGAAGCGGCGTTGACCCGGTCGAACCGCTCCTCGGACGCTGACTCCTGCGCGAAGGCCTGTATCACCCGTATGCCGGTGATGTCCTCTGCCAGGTCGCCGATGACCGCCGCGACCCGGGTGCGTGTCTCGCGAAATGCCGTCTGGGCGCGCCGGGTGAAGAGCCATGTGGCCATTACCATCAGGGGCAGCACTGAAAACGCCAGAAGCGCCAGCTTCGGGCTCATTTGCAGCATTACGACGACGATACCGATCAGCACCAGAGAGTCGCCGATGAGGGTCACCATCCCTTGTGAAAGCAGCTCGTTGATGACGCTGACATCACTGATGACGCGTGAGATTGTCACGCCTACGATGTGTGTATCGTGATAACCCAGGTGCAGCACCTGCAAATGGCGGAAGAGCTGTCCTCGCAGGGTTGTCAGCACCCGCTGCCCGACCCAACTTAACAAATACTGCTGCCCCTGCGATACACCGAAGAGCGCGACGAAGGTCAGCGCGAGCTGACCTGCGGTGCGCCACAAGCCGGGCAGGTCACCGCCGTTGATATTTGTGTCAATGGCGACTTTGATGAGGTAGGGCGCGAGGATCGACAGCCCTGATCCAACCAGCATGAGAACCAGCGCGAGCAACATCCGCCGCCGGTGAGGTTTGAGATACGCGAGCAAGCGCAGCGCGATGCGCCGGTCGAAGGGTTTCCCTCCTGAATTCCCGCCGAAGCTTTCCAGAACCCCTGCCGGCCCCATTCCGGGACCGGTCGAACCGATCGATACGGTCATTTCCGCTCTTCTGCCACCTGATGTTGATAGACTTCGGCATACAGCCCCGATGTCTGCAGCAGCTCGGCGTGCGTGCCACGCGCCACGATACGGCCGCTGTCC
The DNA here is from genome assembly GCA_963774265.1 of uncultured Chloroflexia bacterium. GTDB lineage: Bacteria > Chloroflexota > Anaerolineae > CG2-30-64-16 > CG2-30-64-16 > JALOOB01. The sequence goes on from CAVZDU010000007.1 coordinate 321,579, forward strand.
AGCACGAGGATCAGATCAGCGCTGCGAAGCGTACTGAGTCGCTGGGCAATGACAAATGACGTTCGACTTGTCATCAGAGTTGTGAGCGCCTCCTGGATCAGCTGTTCGGTCTCAGTGTCAACGCTCGACGTCGCGTCGTCCAGAATCAGGATGCGCGGATCCTTCAACAGGGCCCGCGCGATGGCCACGCGCTGTCGTTGTCCGCCCGATAATGTAACGCCGCGCTCTCCCACCGTAGTGTCGTAGCCCTGCGGCATGGCCATAACAAACTCATGCGCTTGCGCCGCTTGTGCGGCTGCGATTACCTCATCCAGCGTAGCCCCTGGCCGGCCAAACGCGATATTCTCCCGCACGCTCCCGGCAAACAGCAGGGTCTCCTGCAACACGATGCCTACCTGGTCCCTGAGCGAGTTCAGGGTTACCTTTCTGATGTCGTGCCCATCCACAGTGATGCGGCCTGCGGTTGGATCGTAGAACCGCGGGATCAGATTGATGATCGTTGACTTGCCAGAACCCGTTGCGCCGAGCAGCGCAATTACCTGTCCGGGTGACGCCTCGAAAGTTACATCGGAAAGCACCGCGTGCCGTCCGAAGTAAGCAAAATGCACCGCCTCGAACCGGACCAGGCCTTTCACAGGCGGCAGCAGCGTGGCATCGGGATCATCACTTACCTCAGATTGTGCATCAAGTATCTCGAAGATGCGCTCGCCAGCAGCCGATGCCATCGCCAATGCCGGGATGATGTTGCCGATCCGCCTGACCGGCGACACAAGCTGGCTCAGGTACGTGGTAAAGGCGACCAGTTCGCCCAGGGTCAACCGTCCCTGAATAGCGAGCCATCCGCCTACGCCAATCGCGGCTGCTGTGCCCAGATTTGCGATGAGCGCAAGCTGGGGATCGTTGCGCGCCTGCAGCGCCGCCTGTTGCGCTGAGAGCTCAAACCAACGGTCGTTTTCCGCGTCGAAGCGGCGGATCTCAGCGTCCTCCTGGGCGAAGGCTTTGACGATGCGCCGCGCCGCGCAGATTCTGTTCCAACCGGGTCGTGATTTCCGCCAGTTGGCGTTGGATGCGCAATCCCAAGGGGCGTAATTGCCGCCCAAAGTGGAACGCGCTCAACGCCAGGAGGGGGATGATGAGCATGGTCAGCGCCGCGAGCTGAGTGTTCATGGTGAACAGGATGATGACAGTGGCCACTGCCAGGACGATGCCCTCGGCTAGCCGCAACACCGCGCGACCCGTGAGAAAGCGGATACGCTCGACGTCCTGCACAGCACGGGACAGCAGTTGCCCCGTTTCGGCCCGGTCGTGATAGGAGAATGAGAGCGCGGCCAGTTTGCGATGGATCTCGCGCCTCAGATCATACGCCACACCCTGGGACGCTATCTCGGTCCACCGGCCCTCAACGAAAAGGGCCGCGCCTTTGAGCAGGGTCAAGCCCAGCAGCACGAGCACCGTCTGCAGCAGGAGGGGTAGGTTGCGACCGCCGATGCCTTTGTCCACGATATATCGGATTAACTGGGGGATGAGCACTGCCAGACCCGTTGCTGCGAGCATGCCCGCATACGCGCCCGCCGTGAGCCGCCAGTACGGTCGGAGGCGAGCAAGTGCGCGGACAAGGATCGGCGACTGCGGAGTTGTCAGTTCTGGCTGTCGGCTTGGCATTGGAATCATGGGACGGGTATGGCGCAGCGTCTGCATGATGAGGTGCTGACCCTGGCGCGGGATGCGCTTTGCAGCAAGGACGCTCGTGGTGGGCGTGCCGGCAGAGCGCCGCCCGGTTGGGGGCGCGACCAAGGCCGCTGCCTTTCAGCATGCGCAGCGTGCTTTCACCGGCGATGTGACTTGCCGCCACCCCTAATTCCGGGCGCCCTTTGCGCTGATCGGGGACACGGCAAGCCTTTCCTACTCAAACGGATACATCTTCCCGATGAACGCCTTGTCCGTCTCCGACAGTTCGGTGTTCCACCCGACCGAGAAATCCCCCACCGTGATTTCCTCAGGCACCGGGTACATCATAATCGACTTTGGGTCGAACTGGCTGTATTGCGTCGACGGCAGGTTGTAGTGCTGGAAGACCTGGAAGTCAACCTCTTCGCGGCTCCAGCCGTTCTGCGCATAATAGGCGTAGGCCTTCTCCTTATCCCAAGGCACGCCGCCCTGGGGATGCTGATGCTCATGGATGCAGCCCAGCGCGTGGCCGAACTCGTGCAAAACTACCCTGCTATACTCGGCATCGCCGGTCGAAGGGGTAAGCCAGCCGTAGTTCATTGTGGGCGCGTACTGGTTAAACCAGTGAATCAGGTTGCTCGTCCCCATGTACGACCACGAGCCGGCGTCTTCGATGAACGCGATGCGCAGGAACGCCGGCCCCTCAGTGACGAACTTGAACTTGATGTTGGCGTACTGCTCCCACTGATGGGCATAATGCTCCACGCGTTCCTGCACCGCCTTCTCGCCGCCGAGGAAGCGTATAGATAACGTGCTTCCTTTGCGCCAGGGACGCATCACCGCCATCTCGTAGGGATCTGGGTCTGCCAGGCCCATATCGACTGCCACGCGATTTGCCGCCACAATCATATCGGGCGGCAACACCTTGGTGTCGATGCACATTTTGATTGTACGCATAGCTATGCCTCCCATCGTAAGGGCGGGTCTTGGATTGTGAAACATCCCTGTGGGATTCGACCCGCCCAAGCTAGAACGCGCCACAGGCTGTTCCAGGCCCGCTACTTCTGGCCGAATAGCCCGCCCAGCATCCCGCCAAGCCCCCCAAGCCCGTTCAAGTCGGTCTTGCCGGAGATCACCCCGTCAACCTGTGAGGCGAGAGCCGGTGGCAATTTCGCCTTCGTATAATCGATCACAGTGTCCACGGCGATGCGCGCCTGTGCCTCGGTGATGCCTGCCTTAGTGGAAACCTGCTTGATCAATTCGTCCACGATTCAACCTCCCGAAAAAGTATGTTCACGGCTGCCGGTGCAGTTGGCACAGTATCGCGCCCAATGAGACGCAGCAGTGTATGTCGGGTTCCCAACAGGAGTAACGCAGCTCGAACACAGTCGGGGTCCTGTGCGGAATAGGGTGCAACCAGACCGGGGAGCGCCTGGAGGTATTACGGCGCGGTCGTTGGCGCTGGCTGCGGAACCCTGAACCCAGGTGGTGGGGCCGGACACTTGCCTTTTGTTTTTCTAAGATCAACAAGCGGCCTGGCCGTGAACAGTTCGCCGAGGCGCTTGTTGAGGCTCTCCTGGTCCTTGATAACCAGCACCGACGCACCACCCTTGGTGACAAGTGGCTTGATGACATCCTGATCCAACGCTGCGCCATGCACGTTTCCCGGCTCCAGGGACAAAGCGAGCCGGCTGAGGCCGATGACGTCCAGCACATTCAGATCGGTCTTGAATGAGCCGCTGAGAGCCTTCCACAATTGGGGAATACGCGGGATAATGTCCAGATTCTTCGCGCGGTTGCGGATCGCCCAGATGAGCAACTGCTGCCGCTGGGCGCGACCGAAATCGCTCGTCAGATAACGATAGGTGGCAAATTTGCGCGCGTCTGCCCCGTTCAGCTTGACCTCACCGGCGGGCAGCGACCAATTCACCATCCGGTCGGGGTTTTTGGGGTCCGGCGTCTGCTCGTAGAGTGGGCAATCCAGCTTGACTGTGATTCCGTCCAGCGCGTTGACCAGTTGCTCCAGCCCGTCCATCTTGATCAACACCACGTGGCTGATGGGCACGCCCAGCGTTTTTTCGACCACTTGTTTGGCGAGAGCCGCGCCCCCGCCCTTGAGTTTCTTGTAGTCACCAACAAAGTACGCGTTGTTGATGCGGTCGGCGCCCCAACCCGGGATATCCACCCACAGGTCGCGCGGGATGCTCAGCACGCCAATTTGCTGGGCGTCATGGTCAATCGCGACCAGCATGATCGAGTCAGTGTGCATCATCCAGGGGCCCGGCCGCACGTCGGCGCCCAGCACCAGAAAGTTCTCGGTGCGGGCGAGGCGTGTGGGATCAGGAGTGGGCGAGGGCAATATCGGGACAGCCGTCGGCCCAGGAGGTGTAACGGTTTGTGCACCTGCGAGCGGCGCAAAAAACGAGCCGATCAGCAAGGCAAGCAGCGCTATGGGGAGGCCGAGCTTCGAAATGGGTCGAGACATGGAATCACTTTTGCTGATGTTGATATATGATCCAATTATATCCCAAGAAGAACAAACCCGGTCTCTGTCGGAAACCGGGTTTGTTTCGCCATCCAGGTCGTTCGATATCGGGTGATCTAGGCCTGATAGATCCGCGCAGTCACATCGCCGCCGCGGCCGGTCCAATTGGTGTGGAAGAACTGACCGCGGGGTGCATCGATACGCTCATAGGTGTGTGCGCCGAAGTAATCACGTTGTGCCTGGATCAAGTTGGCTGGCAGGCGGGCGCTGCGGTACCCATCGTAGAACGTCAACGCGCTGCTCACGGTTGGGACCGGTATGCCCAGCTGGATTGCTGCGGACACGACGCGGCGCCATGCGGCATCGGCGGACACCATCGCCTTGGTGAAGTACGGCGACAGCAGGAGGTTCGCCAGGTTCGGATCGAGGTCATAGGCTTCCTTGATTTTGCCCAGGAAAACCGAGCGGATGATGCAGCCGCCCCGCCACATGAGCGCGATGCCGCCGAGGTTGAGTTTCCATCCGTACGCTTGCGCTGCTGCGCCCATGAGCATATAGCCTTGGGCGTACGAGACGATTTTGGCTGCGTACACTGCCTTTTCGAGGTCGGCCAGGAAGACCTCACGCTCGCTCGTGATCTTCCCGGTGGGCCCGTCCAGCACCTTGGCCGCTGCGACCCGGTCGTTCACCAGCGAAGATAGGCACCGGGCGAACACCGCCTCGCCCACCAGGGTTAGTGGAGTGCCCTGATCCAGGGCCGAAACCACCGTCCATTTGCCGGTGCCTTTCTGTCCCGCGCTGTCCAGGATGTAGTCCACCACGGCCTGGCCATTTTCATCTCGGAATGCCAGAATGTCACGGGTGATCTCGATGAGATAGGATTCGAGGTCACCCTGGTTCCACCGCGCAAGCACGGTGCTCATCTCCTCGTTGGTCATCCCGAGGCCGTCCTTCATCAGGTGATATGCCTCGCCGATGATCTGCATGTCGCCGTATTCAATGCCGTTGTGTACCATCTTTACGAAGTGTCCGGCTCCGGTTTCGCCGACCCAGTCGCAACAGGGCGATCCGTTGGGATCGCCTTCTGGCACCTTAGCCGCAACGGCCTGGAAGATGGGCTTGACGTGAGGCCAGGCAGCCGGCGAGCCGCCAGGCATGATGGACGGACCATGACGGGCGCCTTCCTCGCCGCCCGACACGCCGGTGCCGATGTAGAGCAAGCCTTTGGATTCAACGTAGGCGGCCCGGCGGATGGAGTCCTCGTAGTTGGAGTTGCCGCCGTCAATAATGATGTCGCCGGGCTCAAGGATCGGAATCAGCTTCTCGATGAAATCGTCTACGGGCTTGCCCGCCTTGACCAACATCATCACCCGCCGCGGTCTCTTCAGCGTGGCGGCCATCTCTTCCAACGAGTGCGTTCCGATGATGCTCATGCCCTTGGCAGGACCGTTGACGAATTCGTCCACCACAGAGGTTGTCCGGTTGAAGACGGCCACAGTGAAGCCGTGGTCGGCCATATTCATAACCAGGTTCTGTCCCATCACGGCCAAGCCGATCAGCCCAATGTCTGCTTGCATACGAGTTCCTTTCTGATAACTGATAGCAGGGTGCCGAAGGATCCAAGAAGTCGGACCCCACCGCACGTCAGATGTGCGCGGTAGGGGGCTTTCGCAAGAAGGTATCCACCAGGAGCATGGCCGCACCCAACATGGACGTATATGGCTCGTAAGTGGCGCGTCGAATAACTGGCGGAGTAAGTCCCCGTGCCCGCAGTTGCCTGCGGACCGCTTCTGCAATGCTGAGATCAGCGATGTCCATGAGAGATTCCATTCGCTGCTGAAACGCCGTCGGTAAACCCACATTCGCAAACCCAATGAGCACCAGTTCGGGATCGAAGAGATAGATCAGGTTGAGGATGCCGGGCGCGTGGCTCTGCGTGATGGTACTCTTGAACACCTCCGCCGCCAGCCGATCTCCCTCCAACGCCGCCTGGTGGATGATTCGATGATTCTGCCTTTCCTCGTCCGAAAGCCCCTGTAACACACTCGGCTCGCCGCTTGCCAGCCGCGCGCTGACGAGCGCAGCCTCGCGAGCCACGTCCGCCTGGGCCTGCCAGCAGCCGCGCTGCCCGCAAGAACACACTTCGCCATTGGGATCCAGGATCATATGCCCTGCATCTACCGCCAGCCCATGGGCGCCGCGAAACAGAGCGCCATCGATCATGACGGCCGCATCGAGGCTGGAGCCTATGTCTGTGCCCATGCTGACGTATACGAAGTCCTTGACACCCCTCGCTGCACCGCGGAGCGCTTCAGTCATCGCGGCCGAGCGCGCCTTGTTCTCCACCATGACGGGCAGCGAAAAGCGCGTCTCCCATCGCGGCTTGAGGAGGGTGTCCTTCCAGCCCAACGCGGACGCACGGATGATCATGCCCCGCTCGGAATCAACCATGCCCGGCGCTGCGACCCCGATCCCTAGCAGGGGCAGCGCGCGCAGGTGCGCCTGTTCGATCGCGGCGGCCAGCAGCGCTTCCGCCTGCCCCAGTATCGCTTCTTGCTCGAGCTCCGGGAGGGCGGGGACGGTCTGCCGCCACAATGCTTCGCCGCAAAGGTCGGCAAGGAGGACTGAGACGTAGTTTGTGCTGATCTCCAGTCCGATCGTGCCACGCCCCTGTGCGTTAAGCGCAAGCAGACTGCCCGGTCTACCGATGCTGGTGCGATCTTGCCCCGCATCACAAATCAGGTTCAGTGCGGTCAGTTCGTCGCAGATTGCCGAGACTGTGGCCTTGGTCAGACCATTGCGGTGCGCGAGCATGGCCCTGGACAACGGCGCATTAAGCCAGAGGTCAAGTAGGAGCGCTGAAGTGTTGTGCTGTCGCGCATTGCGTTGTTGGGTGTACGGTGTCTTCATCGTGCGCTCTTCAGTTCATAAAGTGCCCTAAATTCAACCATACATACGGAACGTGGTCAAAGATGCGCGGCCGTAGCGGCTCAACCGCACGGCGTCAGGTCTCACGGTCTTGCGGCGGGACGGGCGGCTCTGTCTCGCTTTGGGAGTCATCCAGGTCGGACTGGGAACCCTCCCCTTGGGATGCCGTCACTTCCGGACCCTCTGCGATCAATTTTGCAACCTGTCGTTCCCGGTATGATTGATAATCGGTAATCCACCGGTCATATTCGCCCGTCATCAGCGTCGATGAGATCAAGAAATCGGCGGTGGCGCGATTGCAGGCGGCCGGGATGTTCCAAACGACGGCGATACGCAGCAAAGCCTTCACGTCGGCGTCGTGGGGCTGCTCGGTGAGCGGATCCCAGAAGAAGATCATGAAGTCAATTGCGCCCTCGGCGATCTTGGCGCCGATCTGCTGATCTCCGCCCAATGGACCGCTTTGGAACTTATGGATGGGGGTGTCCAGCACTTCCTCCAGCAGCTTACCTGTGGTGCCGGTGGCAAACAAGTCGTGTTCGATCAGGAGAGTTCTGTTCCACTTCGCCCATTCCAGAAGATCCTGCTTCTTATTGTCATGGGCGACCAGGGCGATGCGTTTCTTCTGCCTTAACTTGATGATGCTCTGTTCCATGCGCCTCCTTATTCTGTGGCCATGGGAAGGAAAAGACAGAAGGAAGAAGGAAGATCTTCCTTCTGTCTTTTATCTTTGGGTCCGGCAGGACCTAGACGGCGATTAGCGCCGCGGTCTCGGCCAGGCGGGTCGAGTAGCCCATCTCGTTGTCGTACCAGGCGGCGACCGAAAGCAGTTCGCTCCTGCACCGCGGTCAGCGGCAGGTCGACGATCGACGAGTGCGGGTCGCCGACGATGCGCGACGAGGCCCACTCATCCTCCAGGACGCCCATCACGCCCTTGAGCGGCGCGGCCGCGGCCGCCTTGCGGAAGGCGTCGTTGACCTCTTCCACCGTCACCGGGCGCTCGGTGAGCAGGTTCAGCTCGGCGATGCTGCCGGTGCGGGTGGGCACGCGGTAGGCCTTGCCGGTGATCTTCAGGCCCTTCCAGATGAACGCCAGCGCGCGCGCCGCGCCCGACGAGGACGGGATGATGTTCTCGGCCGCGGCCCAGGAGTCGCGGCGATCCTTCATCGGCTGGTCGGTCAGCGACTGGGTGTTGGTGTAGGCGTGCACCGTCGAGAAGAGGCCGTACTTGATGCCGAAGTTCTCGATCACGACCTTGACCACCGGGGCCAGGGCGTTGGTGGTGCAGCTCGCCATGCTGACGATCTTGTGCTTCGCCGGGTCGAACGTGTCGAGGTTGATGCCCGGCAGCAGCACCGCGTCGCAGTCGTCCTGCTTCTTGCTCGGCGCGCTGACCAGCACCCGCTTGGCGCCCGCGTCGAGGTGGGCCTGTGCGCCCGGCCGCGTGGTGGCCCGGCCGGTGCAGTCGATCACCAGGTCGACGCCCAGCGCCTTCCAGTCGGGCAGGGCCTTCATCGAGTCGAAGTAGGGGATCTCGCGGCCGCCGATGACGAAGCCCTTGTCCGTGGCCTTGACCTCTTCGTGCCAGCGGCCGTAGTTGGAGTCGACCTCGAACAGCGCCGCCAGGGTCGGGACGTCCTTGATGTCGGAGATGGAGACCGGCGTGAACAGATTGTTCTTGAGCGCCACCTTCATCAATGAGCGGCCGATGCGGCCAAAACCGTGAATTGCGATTCTAGCCATGATAGTCTCCTTTCGTTTCAGCGATCAGTCGACAATATCGACTACAGGTGCTTGCAAGACGATGGAACCGCCGCTCGGAACCTGCAGCTCGGGGTAGTCTCCGGCTGCGGTATTCGGGTCGATACGGCAGTTGCGGCCGATAACGGCGTTCTCTGGTATGTGGGCGCGTTTGCCGACAATCGTGATACCGGTGTCGAGGTTCGCCGGGCTCTAGTTGGTTGGGTGTCATGTCATCGCCAAAACCAACCTTGGCGCCGGCGCCTACCTCGATTTCCTTGTCCAGCACGCACTTGTCAACCATAGCGCCGGAGCGGACCACGGTGTCGTTCATGATCACCGAGTTGCTTACCAGGGCGCCGCGCTCGACGCGAACACCGGGTGACAGGACGCTGTTGATAACCGTGCCGTCGATCACGCAGCCGTTGCAGACCAGGCTGTCGCGTGATTGTCCCGCTGGTCCCAGCTTCACTGCCGGGCGCTCTTCTGAACGCGTGTGGATCACCCACTTTGGATCGTACAGATCGAGCTCCGGTTTCTCCGCCACCATCGCGAGGCTGGTTTCCCAGTATGCCTGGATCGTCCCCACATCCACCCAGTACCCCTCGAACGGATACGCGAACACCTCGTCGTTTTTCACCATCTTCGGGATCAGGTTCTTGCCGAAGTCGTGGGATGAGTTCAGATCCGCTCCGTCGTCTTCCAGATGCTTCAGCAGGAAGTCCATGTTGAAGACATAGATGCCCATCGACGCCAGGGTGCTCTCCGATTTCTTGGGTTTCTCGGTGAACTTGACGATGCGCTGGTCCTCGTCGGTGGTCATGATGCCGAAGCGGAAGGTTTCGTTCTCCGGCACATTCATAACAGAGACCGTCAGATCAGCCTTCTTTTCCTCGTGGAAGCGCAGCAGATCGCGGTAGTCCTGCTTGTAGATGTGGTCGCCCGACAGAATCAGCACAGTGTCACAGCCGCTCTCGGCCATGAAGTTGCGGTTCTGATAGAACGCATCCGCGGTGCCTCGATACCAGTTCTGCTCCCCACGCCCGCGATAGGGCTGCCAGAGCTGGACGCCGTTGGGCCAGCGGCGGTTGAGATCCCACGGCTCGCCGATGCCGATATGCTGCATCAGCGAGTGCGGCCGGTATTGGGTCAACACGGCAACGCGGGAGATGCCCGAGTTGACGGTGTTGGATAACGGGAAATCGATGATGCGATATTTGCCGGCGAACGGAACCGCGGGCTTGGCCCGCTTCTCGCCCAGTATGCTCAACCGGCTGCCCTGGCCGCCTGCCAGGATCATGGCAAGTACGTTCATAGATCCTCCTTTGTGTCATCAGGCGCCCGGCACCTCGCAAGTGCCGGGCGCCTGAGTGCGCGGCGACTATCGCATCGCCTTGATCGCGTTGATCAAGCCGTTTGTCGAAGCATCGTGAGTGTGAACCTCACCATCTGCCTTCAGCTCCGGCAAGATCACCTTCGCGAGCTGCTTGCCGAGCTCAACGCCCCACTGATCGAAAGAGTTGACATCCCAGATCGCGCCCTGGGTGAAGATCTTGTGTTCGTACAGCGCGATCAGTGTGCCCAGGACGCTCGGCGTCAGCTTCGGGTAGAGGAAGGAGTTGGTCGGCCGGTTCCCCAGGAAGGTCTTGTGGATCGCCAGCTTCTCCATCTCGGGCCCGCTCTTGCCTTCGGCCACCAGCTCAGCACGCGCCTCCCCGGTCGTCTTGCCCTTCATCAACGCTTCGGTCTGGGCCAGATAGTTCGAGAGCAGGATGGGATGATGATCTCCCCGCGGATTGTGACTTTGGGCCGCGGCCAGGAAATCACACGGGATGAGTTTGGTGCCTTGATGGATCAACTGGTAGAAGGCGTGCTGGCCGTTGGTACCCGGCTGCCCCCAGATGATCGGGCCAGTCGAGTAGTCGCTGATTCGCTCCGCATCCCGGGTGACGCCCTTGCCGTTGCTCTCCATATCGCCCTGCTGGAAGTAGGACGAGAAGTACATCAAGTATTGGTCGTACGGGAGAATGGCCTGCGACTGGGCGCCGAAGAAGTTGTTGTACCAGATGCCCAGCAGGCCCATGATCACGGGCACGTTCTTCTCAAAGGGGGTGGTCCGGAAGTGCTCGTCCACCGCGTGCGCACCGCCCAGCAGAGCCTCAAAGTTATCCATGCCCAGGTAGAGCGCAATGGATAGGCCGATGGCGGACCACAAGGAGTAGCGTCCTCCCACCCAATCCCAGAATTCGAACATGTTCTTCGGATCGATTCCGAATTTCGCCACCGCGGCGGTGTTGGTGGACATCGCAGCAAAGTGCTTGGCAACTGCGGCCTCATCCTTTGCTGCCTCCAGGAACCAGTCCCGCGCGGTCCCTGCGTTGGTCATGGTTTCCTGTGTCGTGAAGGTCTTGGAGGCCACCAGGAAAAGCACCGTTTCGGGGTTCACCAGCTTCAAGACCTCGACCATGTCGGTGCTGTCGACGTTGGAAACAAAGTGGACCCGCAGGCCGGGCTTGCCGTAGGGCTTCAGCGCTTCGCAGACCATCTTTGGTCCCAGGTCTGATCCGCCGATGCCGACATTGACCACGTCGGTGATCGCCTTACCCGTATATCCGGTCCACGCGCCCGAACGCACATCCTCGGTGAAGGTGCGCATGTGGGCCAGCACACGGTTGACTTCGGGCATCACATCGACGCCATCGACGAGAATCGGGCGGTTGGAGCGGTTGCGCAAGGCGACGTGCAGGACCGCGCGCTTCTCGGTGTTGTTGTACTTCTCCCCGGTGAACATGGCTTCGATCTTCTGCCGCACATTGGCCTGGCGCGCCAGATCGAGCAACAACGACATGGTCTCTTCGGTGATGCGATTCTTGGAATAATCAAAGAGGATGTCGCCCATTCGCAGCGAGAAGCGTTCAAAGCGCTGGGGATCGCTGGCAAAGAGGTCACGCATGTGCACGTCGGCGATCTCTCGCTGGTGCTTCTGCAGCGCTTGCCAGGCGGGTAAATCAACAGGTCCAGGCATAGTCTTTCTCCTACAGAAAGTAATCGAAGTCGTGCTCGGTGCGCACCTTCCGCCGGATCACGAAAATATGCGCCGGTATGGTCTGCGGATTAAGTTCTACATAGTTGCGCGCACCATGCCAGAGATAGCGCGCATCGGTCAGCAAGTCGTGCGCCTGGTAAGGTTGCCTCGGATCAAGCCCCAATTCTTCCTGCGGCAGCGTGATGAAACCGGACTGTCGATAGTGTGGATCGAGATTGACCACGACAAGGACCTCGTTCGTGCGATCTTCGTTACTCTTAGAGTATGCGATAATCTGATCGTTGTCTACTTCGTGGAAGCGCAAGTTGAGGTTGGCATGGAAGGCCGGGTTTTCGCGTCGAATTTGGTTCACCTTGCCGATCAACCCCCGCAGACTATCTTGCCGGCCAAGATTCCAGTGCCTGATCTCATATTTTTCCGAGTCCAGGTATTCCTCTCGGCCTTGAGCGACCGGACGATTCTCACACAACTCAAAGACGGGACCGTAGATGCCGTAGGCGGGACCCAGTGTGGCGGCCAGGACGAACCGCACGATGTGTGCCGGGCGCCCGCCGTATTGAAGGTACTCGGGCAGGATATCCGGAGTGTTGGGCCACAGGTTCGCGCCGAAGTATTCCTTCACCTCAGTCTGTGTCAGCTCAGTCAGATACTGGGACAGCTCCCACTTGGTGTTGCGCCAGGGGAAGTAGTTGTACGACTGGGTGAAACCTCGTTTGGCAAGCCCGTAAAGGGCTGCCGGTCGCGTGAAGGCTTCGGCCAGGAAGATGGCCTCGGGACAATCACGCTTGATCTCGGTGATGAGCCATTCCCACATGAGGAAGGGCTTGGTATGCGGGTTGTCCACCCGGAAGATGCGCACGCCCTGGTCCACCCAGAACTGTACGACGCTCTTGAGCTCGTCCCATTGTTCCCGCCACTGCTCGGTCTCGAAATCGAAAGGATAGATATCCTGGTATTTCTTGGGCGGGTTCTCGGCGTACTGGATCGTCCCATCCGGACGCCTGCGGAACCACTCGGGATGTTCGGCCACGTAGGGGTGGTCCGGGGCGCACTGGAAGGCGATGTCGAGCGCGAGCTCGATGCCGTACTGCGCGGCAGCCGCTACCAGGTGGTGGAAGTCTTCCAGCGTGCCGAGCTCCGGATGAATCGCCTTGTGCCCGCCCTCCGCCGCGCCGATGGCCCAGGGGCTGCCTGGATCATCCGGGCCCGGCGTGGTCGAGTTGTTGCGCCCCTTGCGGAAGTTGCGGCCGATGGGGTGGATGGGCGGCACATAGAGCACGTCGAAGCCCATCGAGGCAATGTAGGGTAGCCGTTGCTCGACGTCTCGGAACGTGCCGTGACGCCCCGGTTCGGTGGAGGTCGAGCGTGGGAAGAGTTCGTACCACGCCCCAAACCGAGCGCGCTCTCGGTCTACTATGATCCCGAGTTCTCGCTCGTAAATGGTGACGAAGCTTCTCTCGGCGTAGAGGGACATCATGCGGGCCAATTCGGGCGAGAGCGCCTGCTGGGCTGCGTCAGGGCCGCCGGACCGGAGACCCTCGGCGAACGATCCGAGCCAACCCGAGTGGTTGGCCGGCGCGCGGCGGCTGGCAGCTTCGACCATCTTTGCGCCAATCAGCAGCTCAACCGCAACATCTTGACCGGCATCAACACGCTTCCGCAGGTCGCGCGCCCAGGATTTGAAGTGATCAACCCAGGCCTGCACGGTGTAGGTGTAGCGGCCCAGTTCTGTCGCCCTGAACGAAGCGCGCCACCGGTCGTTGCCCAGCGATTCCATGGGGACGTCGCTCCACTCTGCGGCGCCCTCCTTGCGATACAGCAGCGCACACGATAGCGCGTCGTGACCGTCGGTCAGGCAATTGGCTTCGACCGTCGTCTCGTCGCCCACGATGCGCTTGATTGGAAACCTGCCGCCGTCGATTTCGGGTGTTACATCCTCGATGATGACCCGACTTCTACCTTCTCTGGGTTGCACTGCGTTCCTCCTTTGTTTCAAGGTTGGCAGGTTGAAGGTTGGCAGGTCTCCCGAGCTCAACCTATAACCTGCAACCTTCAACCCGCTAGGACACCAGCGAACGGTAGAGCTCCAGGGTCCGGTGTGCGACGGCCGTCCAGCTGAAGTGATCCTCGACGCGCTTGCGTCCGTTACGCTCATACTTCTCCCGCAGGGCAGGATTCAGCGCCACGGAATTGATCCCCTCAGCCAGCTCACGAGAGAATTTGGCCGGGTCCACCGGGTCGAAGGTGCCTGGCTTCAACTCCAGAGGTATCAGCTCGCCCGTCTCCTTAGGCACGACCACCTCGGGGATGCCGCCGATGGCCGATGCGACCACCGCGGTTTCACAGGCCATGGCCTCCAGGTTGATGATGCCGAAGGGCTCGTAGACCGACGGACAGCAGAACACGGTCGCGTTCGAGTAGTACTGGATCACCTGGTCCTTCGGCAACATCTCCTGAATCCAGATGACGCAGGGGCGGTTGGCGCTGACCTCGTTTACGCGGGCGGCCATTTCCCTGGCGATCTCGGGTGTGTCGGGCGCGCCCGCACATAACACCACCTGGATGGACGGATCGATGCGAGGGATCGCGTTCACCAGGTGAATAATGCCTTTCTGGCGGGTGATGCGGCCGACAAACAACACGTAGGGCCGTTCGGGATCAACTCCGTGCTTCACCAGCGCGTCCACAGCCGGGTTATGGCGGTATTGATTCAAGTCAATACCGTTGTGGATCACCTTGACCTTCTCCGGGTCGACATCGAAGTGGTTCAGTACGTCGTTGCGTGTCTCCTGTGAGACTGCAATCACGGCATCAGCCTGCGTGATGCCGTTGTTTTCGATCCAGGCGCTCAGGTGGTAGGCGTTGCCGAGTTGTTCCACTTTCCAGGGCCGCAGCGGCTCCAGCGAGTGGGTGGTCAGTACGAGCGGGATGCCCCACAGTTTTTTGGCCAGGAAGCCGGCAAACTGCACGTACCACGTGTGCACATGCACGACGCTGGCGTCCAGGTTATCTTTGGCCATCCCCAGGCTGCGATACATGGCGTCCAGCGCTCCGCCGAATCGGGGGTCGGTGTTCTTCTTGGCCTCAGACCACGGGCCATAGCCCTTGACGCGTAGATTTGGTTCCTGCACATCCTGGTCGCCGAAGCAGCGCACTTCCATCGGCACCAATTGCGCCAACTCTTTGCTGAGGTACTCAACGACGACCCCGGCGCCGCCGTAGACATACGGCGGATACTCATTGGTGAAGAAGGCGACTTTTTCTATGCCCGGCATCGTATCTCTCCTATCCCTCTAACGAATTGAAGATTGAAGATGAAAGATTGAAGATCGCAGTCTGCAATCTTCAATCTGCGATCTTCAATCTTTCATCGTTTACGCGAGCTCCATCATGGCCATCTGTGTGGTTTCGATCTTCTTGGCCCGTGCGCGCAGGTAGATCTTGGTCAGTTCGGCCGCGACCGAGGCCATCAACGCGAACGGAATCACCCACACCCAGTCGATGAAGGGCAGGGCCACCGTTCCGAAGACGAACTGCAGGAACGGCACGTAGATCACCGCGATCACCAAGACAATCGAGAAGATCACTGCCATGTTCATCGCCTTATTGGAGAAGAAGCCGAGCTTGAACACCGAGACGCGCTCGGAACGAGCCGTGAACGCCCGCAGCAGCTCGGATAGGGTCAGGGTTGCGAACGCCACCGTCCGCCACGTGGGCAGGTCAGGATCGCTCAAGGATGCACCCGGATAAGCGCCCGCCATGAGGTAGGACGCGAGGATCGCGATTGTCATCACCACTGCCTGCACCGCGATGCCGATCATCATCTCCCGGTTGATGATTGGCTCCCCGGCGGGCCGCGGCGGCCGTTCCATGATGCCGGGTTCGCCCTTCTCCATGCCCAGCGCCAAGGCGGGCGCGCCATCGGAAACCAGGTTCAGGAACAGGAGCATCGTCGGCGACAGCGGGGAAGGCAGGCCGGCCAGCATCGCCAGGAAGATGATCAGGATCTCGCCGATGTTGCACGAGATCAGATAGAACACGAACTTGCGGATGTTGGAGTAGATGATGCGGCCTTCTTCGATGGCCGAGACGATGCTGGCGAAGTTATCGTCGGTCAGCACCATATCCGCGGTCTGCTTGGTCACATCGGTGCCGGTGATGCCCATGGCCACGCCGATGTCGGCGCGCTTCAACGCCGGCGCGTCGTTCACGCCATCGCCGGTCATGGCCACCACCTGGTGACGGCGCCTGAGGGAGTCGACGATGCGCATCTTGTGTTCCGGCGAGCTGCGCGCGCAGGTGTTGAGATGGAGCACCATGCTGTCCAGCTCGTCATCGTTCATCGCGTTGATGTCGGCGCCGGAGACGACCGCACCACCCTCGGTGAGCATGCCGATCTCGCCCGCAATCGCGGCGGCCGTGTCCTTGTAGTCGCCGGTGATCATGATGCAGCGCAGGCCCGCCCTCTTGGCCGTTTCCACGGCCACCTTGACCTCGGGCCGGGCCGGGTCGATCATGCCCTGGAGGCCCAGGAAGGTCATGTTGCGCTCCAGCTCTTCGGGCTTTGGCTCTTCAGGCACGGCCTTCAGCGTCTTGAAGCCCGCGCCCAGCACGCGCAACGCCGAGGTCGCCATGCCCTTGTTCGCGGCCAGGATCTCTTCGCGTAGTTCGGGGGTCAGCGGTACGATCTTGTCGCCCAACACGACATCGTCGCAGTAGCTCAGCACGAGGTCGGGCCCGCCTTTGACAAACGCCACGTAGGGATCCGGTACGGGCGCCGCGCTGCCGTTCTTCAAATTGTTGATGCGTTCACCCAGCTCACCCGCGTCGTGGATGGTGGTCATCATCTTGCGGTCGGAGTCGAAGGGGATTTCGGCGATGCGCGGGAAGGTTTTCTGCGTTTCTGCCAGGGCCAGGCCTGCCTTGGCCGCGGCCACTACCATCGCGCCTTCCGTGGGATCGCCGATCATCTTCCAGACGTTCTTGCCGCTTTCGTCGGGCGCCAGTTCCAGCCTGGCGTCGTTACAGAGCATCATGCCGTGCAGGAGCAGGTTGGTGCCTGCGTCGCTGGTCGCGGTAAGCGGTGCACCTTTCTGGGAGAACTCGCCTACAGGCGCGTACCCTTCGCCAGTCACATCGAAAGTGTTTCCGCCGGCCCAGCCGCGCGTCACGGTCATCTGGTTCTGGGTGAGGGTGCCGGTCTTGTCGGAGCAGATCGTCGTGCAGGAGCCCAAGGTTTCCACCGCGGGCAGCTTGCGGATCAGTGCCTGCCGCTGCACCATGCGCCCCATGCCCAGCGCCAGACAGACGGTGACGACCGCAGACAGGCCTTCGGGCACTGCCGCGATTGCCAGGCTGACGGCGGTCATC
Source organism: uncultured Chloroflexia bacterium (assembly GCA_963774265.1). Taxonomy (GTDB): domain Bacteria; phylum Chloroflexota; class Anaerolineae; order CG2-30-64-16; family CG2-30-64-16; genus JALOOB01. The sequence continues at coordinate 338,813 of CAVZDU010000007.1, forward strand.
ACGAGCTCGATGACTTGCTTGCCATGTGCGGCCCAGTAGGCGCCGATCCCCTCCGCGAAGATCATGCGGGGGCTCGTGTCACGGATCAAGCCGAACAGGAAGATGAAGGCACAGACGGAGAGCGCAACGATGCCCAGCGTCTTGCCGAGCTGATCCAGCTTGATCTGGAGCGGGGTTTGTTCGTCCTCGCTGCTCTGCAGCATCTCGGCGATCTGGCCGAGCTGCGTCTGCATGCCCGTCGCGGTGACGATGCCGGTGCCGCGGCCGTAGGTGACCAGCATGGAGCTGAACGCGCAGTTGTCGCGGTCGCCGATCGGCGCATCGGGCTCAAGGATGACTTTCGCATTCTTGTCGACGGGCACCGATTCGCCGGTGAGCGAAGCCTCTTCCGATTTCATGTTGACGGCTTCGATCAGGCGCAGATCAGCCGGCATGTAGTTCCCAGCCTCCACCATCACCAGGTCGCCGACCACCAGTTCGCGTGCGGGGATCGTCGTCTGCTGGCCATCACGGATGACCCGTGCATTGGGCGCGGACATCTTCTTCAACGCGGCCAGCGATGCTTCCGCCTTCGACTCCTGTACAACGCCGATGATGGAGTTGAGCGCGACGATGGCCAGGATTACGATCGCATCGATCCACTCGCCCAGCGCAATTGACAATATGGCGGATGCGATCAGGATGATGATCAGGAAATCTTTGAATTGATCAAACAACAAGCTGAGAAAGCCGGGTCGCGGCTTCTCTTTCAGCTCATTGGGACCGTTCTTCTCGAGCCGGGCTCGGGCCTCCGCGTTGGTCAGGCCCTTCACCCGGTCTGTGCCCAGCTCTTTCGCCGTCTGTTCGATAGACCAGGCATGGGCGATGTTTTTATCTGCCATGACTCTTCTCCTGCTATTGGGGCGGCATACCTCACGGTGAAGGTCGCCCCTACGATCTCATCCGGTCTTCTTCACGGCGTGGCCGCCGAATTGGGCACGCATGGCGGCCAGAAGCTTATGCTGGAACGCCTCTTCTGTCCGGGATTCGAAGCGCTGCTGCAGTGACAAGGTGATGACCGGCGCGGACACGTCCAGGTCCACGGCCTCGAAAACCGTCCACCTTCCTTCGCCTGAATCCGGCACCCAGCCCTTGATGCCGCTTAATTCCGGATCTTCACTCAGCGCGTTGGCAACTAGGTCCAGCAGCCAGGAGCGGACTACGCTGCCATAGCGCCAGATCTCCGAGATCTGTTTCAGGTCGAGACCGAACGTCTTCTTGGCCTTCATGATCTCGAACCCTTCGGCATAGGCCTGCATCATCCCGTACTCGATGCCGTTGTGGATCATTTTGACGAAGTGGCCCGAACCTGCGGGCCCCACACGGCCCCATCCCAGATCGGCCCCGGGGGCCAGCGTCTCGAAGATGGGCCGCAAGACCTCGACGGCACCTTCCTCGCCGCCGATCATCATGCTGTAGCCTTCGGTGATGCCCCAGATGCCGCCGCTGGTGCCCACATCCACGAAGCGGAAGCCGCGCTCCTTCAGCTCTTCTGCGTGACGGATCGAATCCTTGTAGTTGCTGTTGCCGCCGTCGATGATGATGTCACCGGGCGAGAACCGGTCGGCCAAGGCGCCGATCGTGCTCTCGGTCGCTTTCCCCGACGGGACCATGACCCAGGCCGCGCGCGGCGAATCCAACTTCCCGGCAACCTCGTCGAGGGTTCTGGCGCCGATGGCCCCGGCGGCTTCGGCGGCCTGGATGGCCGTTTCGTTGAGGTCATAGGCGACGACCTGGTGGCCGCCTTTGATCAGGCGCTGCGTCATGTTTGCGCCCATCTTCCCCAAACCGATCATAGCGATTTTCATAGTTGCAGGTCCTTTCCTCAGAAACGATAAGACTATGCCGCTCGCTTCAGGCTTTTGATGCCCGAAGCCCCGGCAACGATCACTTCATCTGTCAGTCCCAGAAACAGCCCATGACATACGATGCCCGTGCGGGCATCCAACCGGGCGCCCAGACCGACCGGATCTGCGATCGGCCCGAAGGCGCTGTCCAGGATGTAATTGCCCTGGTCCGTTTTGAACGGCGCTCCGTCTGCGCCTGGCCGCAGACGAGGCTGGGCGCCCAGGGACTCCAGGTAGGCCACTTGTGTGCGCCAGCCAAACGGGATGACCTCAACCGGCACAGCCCAATGCGTGCCCAGGGCCGGCGACAGCTTCGACTCGTCGACGATGATAATCTCGCGGCGGCTGGACTGCGCGACGAGTTTCTCGCGCAACAGGGCCCCGCCGCCGCCCTTGATCAGGTTCAAGTCCGGATCCACCTCGTCTGCGCCGTCGAAGGTGAAGTCGATCACCTGGTGCTCTTCCAGCGTCGTCAGCGGGATGCCCAGACGCCTGGCTTCAGCTTCGATCACACGTGAACAGGGAATCCCCTGGATGTCGGTCAGCTCGCCGCACGAGAGCTTCTCAGCCAGGCCGCGCACTGCCAGGATCGCCGTGCTGCCGGCGCCAAGGCCCACAATCATGCCCGACTCGATATATGTGAGCGCCTGGTCGGCGGCTTGCTGCTTCAAAGATCGTTCTGGGTTCATACTCACCTCTTGGACAAAAGGAAGAGGGAAGAAGGAAGAGGCCCTGCATACTTCGTCGACGTTCCATCTTCCATTTTCCTTTTCCCTTCGGTTACTCTCCGACGACGGCTTTGCGGCTTGCTTCCATCGCGTCCATGAGGGCCTTCCAGGCACTGGCGAAGGATTTGACGCCTTCAGCCTCAAGTTCAGCCGTCACAGTGGCCATCGAGATTCCCAATGCCTCCAGCCTGGCGAGCGATTGATAGGCCCCCGCGAGGTTCTCTTCCAGGCTGTTGGCGCGCACGATCCCGTGATCCAGGAACGCCTTTAGGGTCGCAGGCGGGACGGTGTTGACCGTATCCACGCCGACGAGCTCTTCGATGTAGACCACGTCGCGGTACGCCGGGTTCTTGGTTCCGGTGGAAGCCCACAGCGGACGCTGCACCCGCGCGCCTTTGGCCTTGAGCCCGGCGAAGCGCTCCGAGCCAAAGATGATCTTGAAGTCGTTGTAGGCCAGCCGGGCATTGGCGACCGCGGCCTGGCCCAAGAACTTGGCTGCGGCCTCGGCCCGTGCTCCTCCGCGGTCGATCATGCCGTTCAGGTGTCCATCAATCTTGGTGTCGACGCGAGAGACGAAGAACGACGCCACCGAGGCGATCGAGTCGATCGGCAGTCCCTTGGCCACGCGGTTCTCGAGGCCGGCGATATACGCCTCCATAACCGCGCAATGCCGCTCGCGTGAGAAGATCAGCGTGACGTTGACGTTGATGCCAGCCTCGATCGCATCCTTGATCGCAGGCAGTCCCTCCAGGGTGGCCGGGATCTTGACCATCAGGTTCGGCCGATTCACCCGCTTCCAGAGCCGCTTGGCCTCGGAAAGTGTGACGGCGGTGTCATGGGCCAGGTAGGGGTTGACCTCCAGGCTGACGTAGCCGTCACCCTTCTTGCTCTCGTCATAGAGCGGTCTTAGCAGGTCGGCGGCCGCCTGGATATCCTCGATCGCCAGGTCCCAGAAGATCTCCTCCCCGGTTTTGCCGGCCTTCGCCAGAGGCGCCAGCGCTGCATCGTAATCGTTCGACTTTGTAACCGCATTCATGAAGATCGTTGGGTTAGAGGTGACGCCGCGGATCTCCCCGCGCGCGATCATTCCCCCTAGTTCGCCGTTGTTCAGCAGGCGGCGCTCGACGTTGTCGTACCAGATCGACTGGCCTGCGGCACGTAGTTGTTGAGAGGTATTCATGTGTTTCTCCTACAGCAATTCTTCCGCGATCTTCACGACGTTATCGGCCGTGAGGCCGAACTTCTCGAAGACCGTTGCGGCGGGCGCGGATGCACCGTAGTGATCGATGCCGAGAATGCGGCCCTGCGAGCCGACGAATTTGTGCCAGCCCATGGTGATGGCGGCTTCGACGGCCACCCGGGCGGTGACGTCCGGCGGGAGGACGGAGTCCTTGTAGGCGGGGTCCTGTTCAGAGAAGAGCCGCCAGCTCGGAACGGATACGAGGCGGACCGCGACGCCCTTCTCGGCCAGGCGTTTCCCGGCCTCGACGATCAGGCCCACTTCGGAGCCGCTTGCCATCAGGATAATCTGCGGCTTGCCCTTTCCGTAGTCCTTGAGCACGTAAGCGCCCTTTTTCAGGTCCGATGCCGGCGCGTACGTGCCGGCGGTGCGGTCCAGGGTGGGCAGGTTCTGCCGCGTCAGCACCAGCGCGCTGGGGCGGTGGCTGCTCTCGATCGCAACCTTCCATGCCTCGCGAACTTCATTGGCGTCCGCCGGCCGCAGGTCGATCACATCGGGGATCGACCGCAGCGCGGCCAGGTGCTCGATCGGCTGGTGTGTCGGACCATCCTCGCCGACACCGATACTGTCATGCGTGAAGACCGAGATCCTCCTTATGTGCGACAGCGCGGCCACGCGTAGGACCGGCCGCATGTAGTCGGAGAAGACGAAGAAGGTCGAGTCGAAGGGGATGATGCCGCCGTGGTAGGCGATACCATTGGTGATGGCGCCCATGCCATGCTCGCGCACGCCGAAGTGGATGTTGCGGCCTTCGCGGCAGTCAGGCGCGAAAGCCGGGCTGTTGTTCATCCAGGTGAGCGTCGAGGGCGCGAGGTCAGCCGAGCCGCCGACCAGGTCGGGGAGCTTTTCGGCGATGGCGTTGAGCACTTTGCCGGAGGATGCGCGTGAGGCGAGGCCCTTCGGGTCGGCCGGGAACTCGATGAGGCCATCAGCCCAGCCTTCCGGCAGCTTGCCGGCCAGCCGCCGCTCCAGTTCTGCGGCCAGCTCGGGGTATTCGGCCCGGTAGGCCTCGAACTTTTTCTGCCAGGCGGCTTCCAACTCGGCGCCGCGAGTGACGGCCTGCCGGAAGACGGCCAACGATTCATCGGGGATGTAGAAGCGCGGCTCGGCGGGCCAACCCATGGCCTCCTTGGCAGCGTTCAGCTCCTTGTCGCCCGGCGGCTCGCCGTGCGCCTTGGATGTCCCCTGGCGGGTGGGCAGGCCGTAACCGATAATGTTGTGCACCATAATGATCGATGGCCGCGGATCCTGCTTGCGCGACCCTGATCGCCTGGTCGATGGCTTCCACGTCCAGCCCGTCCGCGACCTTTTGTACGTGCCAGCCGTAGGCCTCGAAGCGCATGCCCCGATCTTCGGTGAACGCGAGACTCGGTGGAGCCTTCGATGGAGATGTGGTTGTCGTCGTACAGGTAGATGAGCTTGCCCAGTTGCAGGTGGCCGGCTAGCGAGGCCGCCTCGGACGCCACACCCTCCATCAAGTCACCGTCGGTGACGATGGCGTAGGTGTAGTGGTCGATGATATCGTGGCCCGGCCGGTTGTAGACCGCGGCCAGGTGTGCTTCGGCGATGGCCATGCCCACGCCGTTGCTCAAGCCCGCGCCCAAGGGGCCGGTGGTGGCTTCGACGCCGGGTGTCAGGCCAAATTCCGGGTGGCCGGGCGTCAGGCTGCCCCATTGGCGGAAGCGCTTCAGCTCTTCAAGGGGCAGGGCGTAACCCGTCAGGTGCAGCAGGGTGTACACCAGCATGGAGCCATGCCCGCCCGACAGGACGAAGCGGTCGCGGTTAGGCCATTTCGGATTGGCCGGGTTGTGCCGCAGATATTTGGTCCAGATGGTGTAGGCCGACGGGGCCGTGCCCATGGGCAGGCCCGGATGCCCCGAATTGGCCTGCTGCACGCCGTCCGCGGCCAGGAACCGGATGGTGTTGATGCACAATTGCTCGAGTGATTGTTCGGGCATACGAATCTCCTTTACGGATTTCAATCCTCTATCTTCAATCGCTAACGTTGGATGCGCGCCGAGCCGCCCTTGGCGAACGCCCGCACCTGCTCTACCGTCGCCATCGTCGTGTCGCCGGGGAAGGTGGTCAGCAGCGCACCGTGCGCCCAGCCCAGGTTGACTGCTTCCTGCTCGGAGGCGCCGGACAACAGGCCGTAGAAGAAGCCTGCGGCATAGCCGTCGCCGCCGCCCACGCGATCCACCACGTCCAGCTCGCAGGTGGGCGACTGATAGGTCTTGCCGTTGATCCAGGCGACCGCGCCCCAGCTGTGGCGGTTGGTCGAGTGCACCTCGCGCAGGGTGGTCGCGACGACCTTGACGTTCGGGTACATCGCGGTCACCTTGTCGATCATGCCGAAGAAGGCGCTCGGGTCCAGCTTGGACTTGGCGCCGGCCGCACCTCGGCCCGGGGATGCCGAGACCCATCTGCAGGTCCTCTTCGTTGCCGACGATCACATCGACGTTCTCCACGATGCGCCGGAGCACCTTCAGGGCGACCTCGTGGCCGCCCCACAGGTTCCACAGCTTGGCGCGGTAGTTGAGGTCGAACGGAGGTGATGGCGCCGGCAGCCTTGGCCGCCTTCATGCCTTCGATGATGAGCTCGCCCGTGGTCTCGGACGAGCGCGGCGAAGATGCCGCCGCTGTGGAACCAGCGCACGCCGCCGGCCGGCGAAGATCTTGGCCCAGTCGAAGTCGCCCGGCTTGAGCTGCGCCGCGGCTTCGTTGCTGCGGTTGTAGAACACCACCGGCGCGCGCACGCCCTGGCCCCGGTCGCTGTAGACCGTGGCCATGTTCGGGCCGGTCACGCCGTTGTGCTCGAAGCGCTTGTAGAACGGGGTGACGCCCATGGCCCGCACGCGTTCGGCGATCAGGTCGCCGATCGGGTAGTCCACCATCGCGGTGGCGATGCCCGTCTTCAGGCCGAAGCAGTCGGCCAGGTTGGCGGCCACGTTGAACTCGCCGCCGCTCACGTGGATGTCGCAGTGGGTGGCTTTCCGAAAGGGGATGATCCCCGGGTCCAGGCGATGGACCAGCGCACCCAGCGACATCAGGTCCAGCGCGCCCTTCGCGACCTCGTTCAGGTTCATGCCGTACTTCATTTCTTGACCTCCTCACTTTGTACAGCATCTCGCCGGCCCTGGGCACGTAGAGGATGCCTTCATCCTCGCGATTCTGCCAGTCCGCCGGGTTGATCGTGGCCGGATCCAGGTAGCCCAGGTTCAGCCTGGCGCAGTCCTCGGGTGAGATCTTGCTCGCCAGCGTCACCCTGACGTTGGGCTTTCTCGATCCCCGTTCTCCATCACGCCCGAGCCGCGCACGTGCGTGCTGTGCGCCAGCACGCCCAGCGGCAGGTGCTTGTAACTGATCCCAGTCCGCCAGGAAGTAGGGCAGGATGTGGTAGCCCACCTCGTAGATGTACTTGCCGTGAACGTGGCTGACCACATCCAGGTGCGGGGCGTAGATGATGAGCTCGCCGCCCACTTCCACCGCGGACTCCATCTTGTACATGCATTTGCCCGCGGTCCAGAGCTCGTCGTACATGGGCGGGCAGCAGGACAGCACGCGCTTGTACGGGTGATCGCACCACTGGATGTGCCGCTGCGACGATACGTCCGCCGCCGCGCTCCAGGTCTCGTACACGTCGCCGATCAGCACGCCCGCCAGGTCGTGCCCTTCGACGATCAGGGCCGCCAGCGTGGCCGGCGTCTTCAGGCGGCGCGTTGCGGCGTGGATCATGGCCCGCACCGGCGTATCCTTGATGCCGATCGTGCCGACGCACCGTCGCGAGCGCGCCCAGCCAGTGGGTGGCGTTGATCACGTCCGGCCCGGAGATGCCGGGGAAGAAGTACTTCGCGCCGCCGGAGAAGCCGACCACTTCATGCGGGAAGGTCGGGCCGAGGATGACGATGTGATCGTGCTCCAGCACGGCCTTGTTGATGCGGATGTTGATCTCGGTCGGCAGCGATGGGTGCTAGCTTGCGCCCGGCGAGCTGCTTGATCTCGTCCTGGTCCGATCACGCCGAGCGAGGCCAGCGCCGCCGGATCGTCCCAGGCATGGTTGAGCAGGCCGACGTGCTGGAAGGTCGTCGCACGTTCCTCGGCGGTGATGCCCACCAGGTGGTTCAGGCCCTCTTCGGAGTACCCCGGATGCGTTCCCAGCGCGACCATGAAGTTGAGCTCGCGCACATCGTGCAGCACCTCAACGATCATGCGGAACAGCTCGGGCAGCGGCAGCGAGCGGGTATGGTCGGGGATGAGCACCAGCACCTTCTGCCCGGTGAGCCTGCCGCCCAGCCCCTTGGTCAGGGTCTCCTTGACGCATCGTGCGTCAGGATGGCCGGTTTCGGAGATTGTCTTGAGCGATAATCATGTGTTCGATCCGTCAATCTGTCAGGAGTGCCCCTTGCAATCGCCGTTACACGCCAGCGTACGCCGAGAACCCGCCATCCACCGGCACCGTGATGCCCGTGACGAACGAGGAGGCCGGCGAAAGCAGCCAGAGCACGCAGCCCAGCAGGTCTTCGGGCACGCCGAAGCGGCCCATGGGGGTGTGGTCGAGGATCTTCTGGCCGCGCGCGGTCAGCGCGCCGGTTTCCTTGTCGGTCAACAGGAAGCGGTTCTGCTCGCCCAGGAAGAAGCCGGGTGCGATCGCGTTGACGCGGATCTTGCCGGAGTAGTTCTGCGCCAGGTGCACGGCCAGCCAGGCGGTGAAGTTGGTGATGCGCGGCCTTGGACGCCGAGTAGGCCGCGATATTGGTCAGCGGGCGATAGGCGTTCATGGATGAGTAGTTCAGGATCGACCCCTTCGCCGGCCTCGACCATCTGCTTGCCGAGGATCTGGCAGGGCATGATGGTGCCGAGGAGGTTCAGGTCGAGCACGAACCGCAGTCGCCTCCTCCGGGATGTCGAAGAAGCTCATGGTCGGGGAGACCGGTGGCCTTCGGGCTGTTGCCGCCCGCGGCGTTGACCAGGCCGTAGAGGGTGCCGAAGCGCTTGTTGATCGCCTCGCCGGCCGCCTCCAGGCTGTCGCGGTTCATCACGTCAACCTGGAACCCATCGACCTGGGCTCCAAGCGGGCCGAGGCTATCCTTAATGGCCGGGACGCCGGTCCAGGTTGCGGTCGAGGATCATGACGTTCGCGCCGCAGCCTGCCAGGGCGGTTACGACGTCGCCGCCCAGCGCGCCGGCGCCGCCGGTGACAGCGAAAGTCTTGCCGGTGAAGTCGTACATCTTCGTGAGGTCTGCAAGGTTCATAAGAAGCTCTCCTTTAGATTATTCAGTGTTTCGCCCATGGCAGCCATCCCTCGGCGCAGGGCTCGATACTCCCGGTGGTGTTGTTTGTAGAACTCGTGGCGTTTCCGGTCAGGGGTGTAGATTGGGCCAGGACTCGCTTCGCTCGCCGTGCGCGCCATGCGCAGCGGGTCGGAGTCGACCAAGCCCAGCGCGTGCATGCCCAGGAGGCCCGCGCCCGTGGCCGAGGTGTCGGCGACTTCCAACGCCATCAGTTGGACCCCCAGCATGTCGGCCAGGATCTGGGACCACAGCGGTGTGCGGGTGATGCCGCCTGTTAGCCGCACCACCTCGCCGCCGGCCGTTTCTGAGCCATACAGCGCGTCCCATACGTCGGCCAGGCAGTTGGCCACCCCTTCCATCGCCGCCCGCGCGATGTGAACGCGGGTATGCTGCATCCCCAGGCCGTACAGCATCCCCTTGTCCTTGGGCGCCCAGTGCGGGCTGCGCTCGCCGGCAAAGTAGGGCAGCAGGAAGACGCCCTCCGCGCCGGGCGCCACGGATTCCGCGTCGGCCGCCAACTGGTCGAAGCCGGCGGCTCCGACCAGCTCGGGGTAGAGTTTTTCCCGCACCCATTGCAGCGCCAGCCCGCCGTTGTTGATGGCCCCCCCGATGAACCAGAGCGGTTCTTCGGACTGGCCCTCAGGCCGTCCTGTGGATGACCCTGCAAGCCGGTCAGTAAGCAGGTAACAGAAAGTGCGCTCGCCCGGATCGAACCAGGGCTCGCCAACGACCTTGCGCACCGCGCCGCTGGTGCCCACCGTGATCACCGCCTGGCCGGGTCGGGCGATGCCGGTGCCGAAGCTGGCCATGGCGCCATCACTGCCACCCGCGATCACGGGCAGACCCGCCGGCAACCCGGTCGCGGCCGCCGCAGCATCGGTCAACCCACCCACCACCGCCGACGGGGAAACCAGCCGCGGCAATTGATCGGGGAGCACCTCTGCCAACCGGAGGACGCCTGTGTCCCACGTCAAGGTCTTGAGATTGAGAAGTCCGGTGGTGGAAGCCAGGCTCAGATCGCTGGCCCAGACGCCGGTCAGCGCGTGCAGGATCCAGTCTTTGAGCCCCACCCACAGGTGCGCGCGCTGCGCCAGCTCAGGTTCGACCCTGTTCCACCAACGCAAGCGCTGGAGATGGTAGGTAGAATGCACCGGGCAGCCCGTGCGCCGGTAGAGCGCATGGGTGTCCGTGTCGGCGACCAGGCCTCGATACACGGCAGTCGCCCGGGCATCGGCCCAAGTCATGGCATTTGACATGGGTGTGCCGGTATCATCCGCGATTGGGAACAGGCTGTGCATCGCGCCGCTGAAGCAGATGCCTTGCGGCGGCACGGGCGTTGTTTCTGCCACGGCGCGGAGCACCTTCTTCACGGCTTCCCAGACATCCCTGACGTCTTGCTCGGCCCAGCCTGGATGCGGGATCTGCAGCCTGTAGCCGTCAGAGGCCGCGGCCCGGACGCGGCCATCCGCATCCAGGACCACCGCTTTACAGTTCGTCGTGCCCAGATCCAGCCCGATCATCAAACCTCCTGAATAGCTACGGAGATCATAGAGATCACTGTGAATTTCATTTCCGAATGCTCTCTGCGTTCTCTGTGTCCTCTGTGGCAAAACCTTTACAGTTTGAACGTCCGCCGGCCCAGACCGTTCGCCAGCTCGGGCGCCATTTCGGCGGCATCCCCCATGTCGATCAGCCCGCGCACGACTAGCCCCGCAAGCCAGTTTGCAGACGCTCGGCGCCAGACATCGTGTCGCGCCGGGATCGAGACGAAGGCACGCGTGTCGTCGATGAACCCGATGGTATTATACAACCCGGCGGTCTCCATCACCTGGTCAAAATAGCGCGCCATGCCGTTCAGACTATCCTGGAACCACCACGGCGGCCCCAGTTTGAGAGCGGGATAGTGCCCGGCCAGGGGCGCCATCTCGCGCGAATAGCCGGTCTCATCCATGGTGAAGAGGAGCATCGTGAGCCGCGGGTCGTTGCCGAAGCGGTCGGTCACCGGTTTGAGGTTCTGCACCCATTCGGTCTCGATAGGGATGTCGTGGCCCTTGTCCGCTCCGAACTTCTCAAACACGAGCGGATTGTGGTTGCGGTAGCAGCCCGCGTGGAACTGCATAACCAGACCGTCCTCGACGCTCATGCGCGCCATCTCGAACGCGATGTAGCCGGTGAAGCGCCGCGCGTCCTCGGCTGTCGCCTTGCCGGCCAGTGCGCGGGCGAAGATCGCCTCGGAATCCGCGGAGGACATCGCCTCAGTATACGGCGTCTCCACGCCGCTGTCGGTGGAGGTGCAGCCCACGGTCTTGAAGAAGGCCCGCCGCTCCTCGAGCGCGGTGATGAGCGCCCTGGCCGTGGTGATCTCCCGACCGACGACCGCACTGAGCGCATCGAGATTCGCGCGCCAGGCAGGCAGCGCGAGGTTCGTGACCGCATCGGGACGGAAAGTTGGCCGGACGACCCCCTTCCACCCCGATTTCTTGATCGCCTTGTGGTGTTCGAGTGAATCGGCGGCCCCATCGGTGGTGCACATGACTTCGATTTTGAACCGCTCGAACAGCGCGCGTGGGCGGTACTCGGGCCGGGCCAGCTTCTCGGCCAGCTCGTCGTAGGTCGCCTGCGCGGTGGCGCCCGTCAGCTTCTGCTTGATGCCGAAGATCTCGTACAACTCATGGGCCAGCCAGACGCCGCTGGGGCAGCCGCGGAAGAGGTAGAAGTGCTCGGCAAAGGTCTGCCAGATCTTGCGATGATCCGTCTCTACCGGACCCCCGTCACGGGCGGCCTCCGGCCGCTTAGGGATGCCCAACGACTCCAGGGGGACGCCCTGGGAGTAAAGCATGCGGAACACGTAATGGTCGGGGATGATGAACAGGTCGGCGGGCGTGCCGAAGGTCGCATTCTCGTCGGCCAGCAGTGTGGGATCGACGTGGCCGTGCGGACTGACGATGGGCAGACCCGCGATGCTATCATAGAGCTCGCGTGCCACGCGGCGCTGTCCAGGGTCAGGTGCGAAGAAACGATCCGGTGACAAAAGCGGTTCTGGCATGTGTCCTCCTATACGATAACCTGGCTTGACAGGTGCCGGGCATCTCACTCCACCATCTACTTCGTCCAGAATTCACGCAGCACGTGCGCGGCCATCTTCGGCGTGCGGACGCGGGTGAAAATGCCCTTATGGTTCAAACCACCGACGCGCATGAGGCCCTGCACCGCCGCGAAGTCCGCGAAGTTCCACACCTGCATGCCTGCGACAAAGTCGCGGGTCTCCGCTACTTCCATATGGAAGCGGATGTACTGGGCCTGGTACTCTTCGGTCCACATGACGTCGGGTAGACCGTGATACCCGGGCACGGTGTCGGCGCCGAACTCGGTCATGATGATCGGCTTGTGGAATCGATCCCAGACCTGGTCGAGCTCCTCCTCGAGCCGCTGCCGCGCCTTGTCCAACTGGCCGCCGAGCGAGTACCAGCCGTGGTAGCGGTTCATGCAGATGACGTCGCACTGCTCCATCCAGTTCTGCGGCCCGCCCCCCACGGTCACGATCGTCACCAGACGCGTCGGATCCAACTCCCGCGCACGGGCCAGCTCCGTGTCGAGGAACTGTTTGCCCGGCAGGTTTGCTTCTTCGTAGGCCGGGTCATACCCGCCCCCGCCTGAGGCGCCAACGCTGATGCCGCCGGGCATCGGCTCGTTGGCCACGCACCACATCACCACGGCCGGATGGTTCTTGTCGCGGGCGATCATCTCTTCGATCTGCTGCAGGCACATGCGCAGTCGTTCGGGAAATCTGACTGTATCGCTCATCTGCAGGCTGACGGCGGGGATCTCGTCGATGATCAGGAAGCCCTCGCGGTCTGCCATCTGCATCTCTTCCTCGCTGTACGGGTAGTGCGAGGTGCGATAGGCATTGGCTCCTATCCAGCTTCATGAGCTGGTAGTCTTTGACGATCAGGGGGATGTTCAGTCCCTTCCCGCTGGCGGGGAAATCCTCGTGGCGGCCGAAGCCGTTCAGCTTCACCGGCTGGCCGTTGAGCAGGATCTTGCCGCCGTCCACCGCAATCGTGCGGATGCCGACCTTGAGGCTGTATTGATCGTCGCCGTTTTCGCGATCGATCTTGACGGTCAGGTTATAGAGGTACGGGTCCTTGTCCGACCACAGATGCGCGTTTGGCACGGCCAATACCGCCTCGGCCACGCCACCTACAAAAGTGAGGTCGGCCTCCATGTCGGTGACCCCGCCCTTGAGCTGCACCGAGCCCTTCCCGTCCATCGTCGCATTCAGCTTAACCTTGACCTTGACCTGGGCCTCGGGTTCGATGGTAGTGACGACGGTGACATCCTCGATGTAGGTCTGCGGGACGGTATACAGCACTACCGGGCGCTGCAGCCCGCAAAACGGGTAGAAGTCGAACGTGGTGCGCGGCGTGCTGGAGAGCGTGTCAAACGCAGTTTTCGTCGGCATGTTGCCGGAGGGGACGCGATCGGGCTTCAGCACATTCTCGACGCTGATGGCGATGATGTTCTCTTCGCCCCACTTGATCTGGTCGTTGATCTCGAACGCGAAGGGGAGATGCCCGCCTTCGTGCGAGCCGACCTTGATGCCGTTGACATAAACGGTCCCGAAGTAATTGGCCGAGCCGACGCGGAGGAACACGCGGTCGCACTTCCAGCTCTTGGGGATGTAGGTCGCCTTGACGTACCAGGCAAGGTCCAGGTAGCCGAAGAGATCTTGTACTGCTCGTTCCAGCTGCCGGGAACGGCCATCGGCCGGGAGCCGATCAGCCCGTTGGCCCAACCTTCTTTCTCCCCAACCCAGTCGGGATCACACTTGAAATCCCAGATGCCGGAGATGTCGAGCTTGTTGCGGAAATTGTTCTGAATCGGATACAGCACCGTCGCCTCCTTGAGATGTGTCATGGCCTACGCATTGCAAATCGCAGATTGAAGATTGAAGACAAGCCTGTTGTTGTCGCCCTCAATCTGCAATCTCCGCCCTGCAGGGCGTGTGGCGGATCGGGTTCTTTCCAGGTGCCCGGCACCTGCCAGGTGCCGGGCACCTTCGCCTACGGGTATGGCAGGAGCGGCAGGCTCCCATGCCATCCGACGTAGCTGCCGCCCCTCATGTCGTCAGATGGTCTACTTCATCTGGCCGGCAGATTGAGCGGCCATCCTGGCCCTCCGCTTTTGCACGTCCTTGGGATAGGTAAAGTAGAACAGCGTCCAGAAGACGGCGTTGACCGCGTACGGCAGGCAGACCATGAAGAGAAAGACCCTGTCGAGGCTCCCCAGCGCCTTGGACAGCGGCTTGATCAACAGCAGGTAGATGGCCGTGATCGCGCCCTGAATGAAGGAGAAGAGCAGGGCGAACGTGGTGGCCGCATACTGCGGCTCAACGATCTGCCCGACCATCGGCAGCACCGCGCCCGAGAAGCCCCACGAGCCGATCAGGCCGGTCAGGAAGGCTATGATATAGACCGGAATGCCCATGCCCCAGTCGATCTGCGTGAATAGGTAGGTCATGATCGCCCAGGACACCAGGTAGAGCTGCATGAACATGACGCGGCCCTTGTCCCCGAACCTCTTCTGGAACCAGTCGCCGATGGTGCCGCCAGTAAGGCCGCCAACCGCGAAGCCGGCCATGAAGACCGTGTAGAGCACGGCCGCCGCGGGGGTCGACCACCCGCGCACCTTCACGAAGTAGGTGACCATGAACGCGAAGAACACCATCGAGGTGACGAACAGCAGCATGACCGCCATGAGCCAGAACGACGGGATCTTGGCGATCTGTTTGATGTCAGACATCTTGAACTTGCCGGCGTCCGGATCGCCAACCACGATGCGGCGGGGCGGCTCCTTGAGGAAGATCTGCAGCAGGAGGCCGCTCACGAGGCTGATGATGCCCATGCCGTACATGCCATAGCGCCAGCCGTTCTCGACGTTGGCGAGCTGACCGATGAGGGGTGTCAGGATGAGGCCGGCGCCCACGCCGATGGTGCGGAGGGTGCCGTACGCCTTGCCGCGCTCATCTTCATCGAACATGTCCACCATGAGGCCGTTCTGGATAGGTTCCGCGGCCACAGTGCCGATCGCGCCGATCGTGTACAGGATCAACAACTGGGTGAAGTTCTGCGCGAGGCCGGCCGCGATGGTCCAGAGACCCCAGACGCCGGTCATCCAGACCATGACCTTCTTGCGGCCGAACTTGTCGCCCGACGATGGCCCACAAGGTGCCGAAGAGCATGCGGGCCCACTTGCTCATGCTGGACAGGGTGCCCAGCGCGCCGACGTCGAGGTTCAAGGCCTTCGAGATCACCGGGAACAGGGTGTTGATGAGGCCGCCCTCCATGCTGTCGCTCATCGTTGCCGACCGCGAAGGCGAACATGGCCCCTGGACGAGTCTTCTTATACTCCGGGGTGAGAACGGAAGGTGGTGCTTTGACTTCTTCTACTGCCATGAGACACTCTCCTTGGGTAAAATATGGTGAGCGGATGACCCGCTCCCTGGGCGTGATTTAGAGCCGCTGGCAAGGCGGACGGATGTTGCCACAGTGATACTCCTTCGGGCGACGCACCTCACGAGGTGGGAGAGGGTCGCGCCTACTGCGGGTGTCAATCCCCAACAACCGGCGGCGTCCGCAACAATTCATCCACCAGGAGCGCGGCTGCGCCCAATCTGCAGGCCTCTGGGCCGTGCCCCGCATGAACGATCGTCGGGGGCGCCACCCCGCGCCGCGTCAACTGCCGGCGGACAGCCGCTGGCAGGTCGAGTTCCGCGCTCAAAGCGCGCATACGCGTGTGATACTCGTCCGAGAGCGCCACACTGGCCCAGCCGATGACCACCAGCTCTGGGTCGAAGAGGCGCACAAGATTGGTGATTCCGAGTGCGTGGTTCATCTGAACCGCGCGAATGACGTCCATCGCAAGCGTGTCACCCTCCACGGCTGCCTCCTGGATGGCAGAGTGATCGAGCGCCGCGCCACCCGGGTGGCGGCCGTTGGTGCGGCCCCGCAGAACGCTGGCCTCGCCAGCAGCGAGTCTTGCAGCGGCCAGCTCGACCTCGTGTTCCACGTTCACCGCGGCCTGCCAACAGCCCCGCTGGCCGCAACTGCAGAGCGGTCCGTTGGGGTCGAGGATCATATGACCGACATCCACCGCCAGGCCCCGGGCGCCACGGTGCGGGTACCCGTCGGTGACCACGGCGGCGTCGACGCTGGCCCCTACATCCGTGCCGATGCTGACGTAGACAAAGCTGGCAACTCCCTGGGCGTTGCCGCTGAGCAGTTCGGCCATTGCCGCGGCTCGGGCCTTGTTCTCCAAGATCACCGGCAAAGCAAAGCGCTGCTCCAAGAACTGCCTGAGAGCCAGCTCCTTCCAGCCGAGGGCCGGCGCATTGACGAGGCCCTGGGGGCCCGGATCGACGATGCCAGGCACGCCTACCCCGATGCCCAGGGGCGGAATATCGCGTTCTTGGGCCTGATCGATGGCTTCGGCGATCAATGCCTCCGTCTGGGCTAGAATCGCCTCCAGATCGCTGCCAACCGGCGTTAGCGTGGAGCGCTGCCACAACGGTTCTCCGCAGAGGTCGGTCAAGACGGCTGCTGAGTAGTTGGTGCTGATTTCTACGCCGATCGCGCAGCGTGCCAGCGGGTTGAGTTCGAGGAGCATGCCGGGTCTGCCGAGCCCCGTGCGGTCTTGGCCGGCCTCGCGGATCAGGCCCAGGGAGGCCAGGTCCGCGCAGATCGCCGACACCGTTGCTTTGGTCAGGCCGTTGCGCTGCGCCAGCATCGCCTGAGAAAGCGGCGCATGGCGCCAAAGGTCGCGCAGCAGAACTGAGGTGTTCTGCTGGCGAGCTTCTTTTTGTTGGGAGTACGGCGTCTTCGGCATGTGATAGCTCATCCTGCTATCTTAAGTTCGCCTACAGCTTCGCCTGCCACTTGCCGGCCCAAACGAGATCGTTCGGCTTGCCCTTGAACTCGGACTCGCCCATGATCTTATCGACGACCTGTTTGATGATCTCCGGGTTGCTGTGGTAGGCGTTGATGTAGCACTTCACCATCGTCGCATCATGCAGGTGGGTCGTGAAGTTCAGCGACACCATGACGGTCGGCACTTCCTGGACGTACCAGGGGCACTCGTTGCTCATAGCGGTCTTCCACTGGATCCGGTAGTTGTTCTGCGCGCCGTAGCCGACGACGTCGGCAACGATGAGCGCCGCATCATAGTTCTTGCGATAGTCCAGCGTGCGGCCTTTCACGCGGGTGGTGCCATCGTTCACCGTGACTTCAAAGCCGCGCTTCTCCAGCTCGGCTACCACGGCCTCAAGGACTTTCGCCCCGGCTGCCGCGATGCCGCCGACTTCACCCTGCAGGTAGTACACGCGGATGCGCTTATGGGTCTCCGGCCGGATGGGAAGCTGGTTGAAGGTGTTTTTGACGAGCGTGATCCCCTTATCCGCGGCATCGGCGCGCATCGCCAGGTGCTCCGCGCAGCCGACGACTTCCAGATCTTTCTCGGTTTTTAGCAGCGTGCCCGCTGCCCGTTTCTTGTGCAAGTTCAGCTTCGCCTTCAGCCCCAGGACTCTCCGAACGGCATCATTCATGCGTTCTTCCGTGATCACGCCCTTCTTGTACCCGTTCAGCATGAAGTTGAAGTCTTCTTCCATGTCATTGAAGAACAGGAACATGTCGCAGCCGGCCGCGATCGCGCCCGGCACGTAGTCTTCGCGACGCATTGCGGACGTCATGCCCAGCATGTGGCTGGCGTCGGTGATCACCATCCCGTTGAAGCCCAGCTGCTCTTTTAACAGGCCCTGGATCAGTTCTTCCGCCAGCGTGGCCGGCAGGATATCCTTGTCTTCCAACTTGGGGTTGAGCTTCTGCTGATAGTAGGGCAGCGCGATGTGGCCAGCCATGAACATCTCTACGCCGTCCTCGATGTGGTGCTTGTAAACACGACCGAACGATGCATCCCACTCCTCGGGAGAAAGCTCGTTCACCCCCAGCACCAGGTGCTGATCGCGCTCTTCGGTGCCATCGCCGGGGAAGTGTTTGATGCAGGTGACCATATTGCAGCGGCCATCGTCGCCGGCGCCGGCGCGGTATCCTTCGATGTACGCACTGGTGTATTTGATCACATCGTCTGCATTGGTGCCGTAGGCGCGGGTGTTGACGATTGTGTTGCGCCAGTTGATCAGGATATCCACGCAGGGGTCGAAGTTCACGTTGACGCCCAGGGCGCCAGCTTCCCGGGCGGACACATAGCCGGCGTTGTAGGCCACCTTCGGGTCGCCTGAGGCCTCACATTGGGCGCCGGAGGCGATATAAGTGCCGTCCGAGCACGCGCCGTTGCCGCCGGCATCACAGTTAGCTGCAATGAGCAAGGGGATTCTCGAGTCTGCTTGCAGGCTGTTCAACAGGTCCTGGCACATTTTTGCCTTGCCACCCTGCCACCGGGCGCCACCGATGTGATATTTCTCCAGAATCTGCGCGTTGGTCAGCTCATTGCCGCTGAAGGTGTCTTTCCCGAAAAAGAACAGGCTGGTGAAGAGCTGGCCTGCCTTTTCCTCGGCGGTCATCCGGGCCAGGGTCTCCTCCACCCATTGGATCTGTTCGGCCGACAGGTTGTAGGGTTTCGCTTTGAGGTTCACGAGTCTCGGCATGGGTGTTTCCTCCTTTTGGGTTTCAGGTTACAACTATTCCCACTCCATTTTCCCCAGCTTCTGCCACGGGGGCGTTTCGGGCAGCAGTTTTTCGAACTCAGCGATCAGCGCGGCCTCATAGTTGCCCTCATAGGTGCCGTCAAGGAATTTGCCTAGCGCCTCATCGTAGAAGCGTTTCCACGACCGATCCTCACCGCCCGGGTTGATGGGGTAGTAGAGCACATCGACGCCCTTGGCGGAATCACGGTCGCCCGGCGCATCGCCAATCAAGAGGATATGGTCGTCGTCGTACTTCCCCTTAGCCGCGAACTGGAGATGCTGCTTCTTCGTGCCCATCTCTTGCCCGGCTATCACGCCCATGTATTGGGCGATCCCATGCTCGCCCCACTCGCGTTCGAGCGCCTCGACCGGCGTCGCCGAGACGACCATCAGGTCGACCTTGCCTTGCATCTTCTGCAGGCTTTCGCGCACCCACGGGAACGGCGGCACGCCGTGCACCATCTCAGCGATCGCTTCGTCGACGGTGAGCGACCACTGCACCGCTTGATCGAGCTCCGGGTCCGGGTGATCGGTCGCGTACTGGACCATGCCCTTGTGGCTCAGTGGGTAGCCTGAGTCGATGAACTCCTTGAGCTTGTCGCCCTGGGGCACTTTCGCGTTGCGTGCCTTCACCTCAGGGCGCTCCCTCAACAGGTCGAAGACCCTGGTCAGCGCGATCCAGCGGTTCAGACCGCGGGTCTTCGAATACAGGTTCACGAATTCGCACGTCTCGCGCGCGTACTTCGAGACGGCCTGCAGCCCCCAGACTTTAACGATAGTGGGGGTGAAGCACTCTTTGTGCTTGAGCTCCATCGCATCGAACGCGCAGCCGTCCGAGTCAATCCCCACAAAGAAGGCTTGCTGGGGTTTGAAGTCGATCAACACGTGGGCCGCTTCCGGGACTTTTGCCGCTACTTTAGCCATCGCGATCTCCTTTGAGTTGACGGTTATTGGGAAGTAAAGTCGAAGATTGAAGGTTTTCGGGTGACAGGTTCCAGGTTTCAGGTTACAGGTTGCAGATTACATTACGGGTTACAATCTGCGACCTTCAACCTCGAACCTTCAAATAGTAGGGCTTCGCTTTCAGTTCTACTATGATTTCTCCTTCGAGTGAATTGAAAAACAAAGGAAACGAAATTGAACAGGAAAAGGTGGAGTGGTGAGTGTCGCCAAGTGGGGCGCAAAAACGCGCAGCAGAGGTGTTCTGCTGAGCGCGTCTTCGTGTAAGGAGTGCGGCTTCTTCGTCATGGTATATTGGCGAATTGATTAGTTTGTGTAGTGGATGAACGATATAATAAATCAGGGCCGTTGTCAAGCAGGTAAACCTTAAAGATGTATGAATGACGCAAATTGCTCTGCAAAACAGAAACTATGAGGGGGAGAAATGGACGAGGCCCCTCAGATTATCTGAAGGACCTCGTAGTGCGTCAGGAGTTCAAGCCAGCTATTCTATGAAGTACAGCTCGGCCTGATTGCTCAGCACGATCCCGACCTGTTCGCTTCCCAGGGCCTGCCATTCGGGGTCTGCCAGCGCCTTCTCCAGGGTGGTCAGATAGGCCCCCAGGCTGCTCCAGTCACGTTCGATCACGCGCGTATTGGTATCCATTGAGCCGATGTAGGCGCGATACCGCCGCGACGGCGGGTAGCCCAACCGAGCCTCGATGACCTCGTAACGCTTCTCCATTGCGAGCTTCTTCGCCCAGCTGCTGCGATCCACCTTCTGGATCAACCGTTCCATGATTCTCATGAGCCATCCTCCTTCCAGAGATGTGATAGCCTACTTGGACTTGGCGGGCAGAAGGGCCAGCGCCTTGAGGATCAGATCGACCGCGGCCTCCGGCGTGAGCTTGGCCGTGTTGATGACCAGGTCGAAGAGCTGGGGATCGTGAGAGTCGAGGTCAAAGTAGCGCCTGATCCAGTCGACATCACTCAGATCACGCTCTTTTATCTTTTGCTGCGCCTCTTCTCGCGAACAATGTTCGCGCTCCATCAGGCGCTGGATTCGTACTTCCAGGGGCGCCATAATGCGCACGTGCAGCACGTCGGGCTTGTCCTGCAGTGCGGCCATCCCGCCGCGGCCCACGATCACCACGTTGCCTTTTTTGTAGCCGGCGTTGATGATATCCATGAGGCTCGCTATCGAGAGGTCCTGGAGGGCGTCGGCTCGAGCCGAAAAAGTCCAACTCGAAGGGTCACCGCCGGTGATCCTCTGGGTGCTGCCGAACCACTTCTCCAACACGTTCTTCGGTGGGGGTTGGTAGTCCGCAATGGCCTTGGCGACATTGGCCGCAAGACCCATCTCTTGGCCGACCTGTGCCATCATCTTCTTGTCAAAGCGCGGATAGCCCAGCTTCTCGCAAAGCAAGTTCGCCACATCGTCGCCCAGGCTTTCCAGTTGCCGAGAGATCGTGATTACAGCCATGATAAGTCTCCTTTTTGAAGATGTGTTCGCTGTTGAGCCTGACTCTTCAGGTCCTGTCAGAAGTATACGGCAGGCCGCGCTTCATAGGCGCTTCAGGAAGCCTATAGGCCACACCGATAAAACACCTGCATAGCGTAAAGGCTACTTCTTCCACGGGGGCGTGTCCGACAACAACTCGTCGAACTCGGCGATCAGCGCAGCCTCGTATGCGCCGGCATACGTGCCGCTGAGGAACTTCTCAGACGCCTCCTCGTGGAAGCGCTGCCAGGACTGCTCTTCGGCGCCCGGCATGATGGGATAAAACAGTGCACCCACCGCCTTCGCCGCGTCGTGGTCGCCGGGCGCATCGCCGAGCACGATGATGCGATCGTCCGGGTATTTCCCCTTGGCCGCCCACTCGAGGTGCTGCCGCTTCGCACCCATGTCTTGGCCGGCAATCACGGCCATGTATTGGGCGATGCCGTGCTCGTCCCACTCGCGTCGCAACGTTTCAGAGGCTGTCACCGAAACCACGATCATATCGGCCTTGCCCTGGAGCTTTTGCAGGCTCTCGCGCACCAGGGGGAAGGGCGGCACGCCGTGTACCGTCTCCGAAACTAAGGCATCGATGGCCCGCGTCCACTCCAGTGCGCGCCACAGCTCCTCCTCTCCATGCCCGGCAGCGATGTAGGACTTCAGCCCCGGTTCGCTCAGCGAAAAGCCCGAGGCAAGGAACTCCTTGAGCGCTTCGCCCTCCGACACCTTGATCCCGCGCGCCTGCACTTCAGGGCGTTCGGCGAGCAGCTCGAACACCTTCACCAGGTTGGGCCAGCGGTTCGCGCCGCGCCATTTGGAGTAGAGGTTTACCCACTCGGCCGTCTCGCGTGCATATTTGGAAATCGGCTGCAGGCCCCAGGCCCGGATCGTGACGGGGGTGAAGCACTCTTTTTGCTTCAGCTCCATCACGTCGAACGCGCAGCCGTCCGAGTCGATTCCCACGAAGAAAGATTGCCGGGGCTTGAAATCGATCAGCACTTGAGCTGCCGGCGGGATCTTAGTCATGTGGTGTCTCCTTTGACTTCAGACAAATGCTACTTCTTCCACGGGGGCGTGTCCGACAACAGCTCGTCGAACTCGGCGATCAGGGCAGCCTCGTATGCGCCGGCATACGTGCCGTTGAGGAACTTCTCAGATGCCTCATCGTGAAATCGCTGCCAGGACATCTCCTCGGCGCCCGGGTTGATGGGGTAATACAACGCGTTCACCGCTTTTGCCGCGTCGCGGTCGCCCGGCGCGTCGCCGATCATCAAGATACGATCATCCGGGTATTTCCCCTTGGCAGCGTACTCGAGGTGCTGCCGCTTCGTGCCCATATCCTGGCCGGCCATCACGGCCATGTATTGGGCAAAACCGTGCTCGCCCCACTCGCGTTTCAGCGCATCAGAGGCTGTTGTTGAGATCACCATCAGATCGGCCTTGCCCTGCAGCTTTTGCAGGCTCTCGCGCACCAGGGGGAAGGGCGGCACCCCGCGCACCGTCGCCGCAACCAAGGCATCGATGGCCCGCGTCCACTCTAGCCCGCGCCACAATTCCTCATCCCCATGCCCGGCAGCGATGTAGGACTTCAGCCCCGCTTCGCTCGGCGAAAAGCCCGAGGCGATGAACTCCTTGAGCGCTTCGCCCTCAGGCACCTTCACCCCGCGCGCCTGCACTTCAGGGCGTTCGGCAAGCAGCTCGAACACCTTCACCAGTGCGGGCCAGCGGTTCGCGCCGCGCCATTTGGAGTAGAGGTTAACCCACTCGGCTGTCTCGCGCGCGTATTTGGAGATGGACTGTAGACCCCAGACCCTGATGGTGCTGGGAGTGAAGCACTCTTTTTGCTTCAACTCCATCGCGTCGAACGCGCAACCATCCGAGTCAATCCCCACGAAGAAGGATTGCTGTGGCTTGAAATCAATCAGCACTTGAGCCGACGGAGGAATTTTGGCCATCTCGTGTCTCCTTCTGTAGTTACTTGACTCAATAGTTGAAGGAAGTTTCCAATTCGGCCAGCACGCGCGCCAGATCCAGGGCCCCCGGGTGGTCCGGGATCAGCTCCGAGACGTCCGGCAGCGGCGGTGGGTCAAGCAGGGTTTCGCCGGTCAGCTGCCGATACCTCTCCCGGCACTCTTCCGCGCCCGTCTCGGCGTGCTCCGAGCGATAGAATGCCGTCGTGGCGCTCCGTGAAGCATCATCTCCCGGCGCCAGCCGCCACAGTTCATAGTTCAGCTCAGCCTGCCGGTGTGGCGCGGTCTCATGGCGCAGCAGGTCCCGGAGCTCTGCGGCCGCCTCCGCCACCGAACTTTCGCCCAATGCACAGCGCAGTCGCACGCCCAGTAACCGCGCATCGAAGCGCGTGTCCTCGCCGGCCAGACGCTCACCCGCCACGCTGGAGATCTTGGCCATCGCTTCGCCGTAGAAGTCGCGCGCCTCGGCGGCGCGGCCTCGCGTCAGCAACAGCCGCGCCAGGCTCACGAGCATCCCGGAGAGGTAGCTGGGAATTACCAGGCGCTGTCCGAAGCCGATCGCCTTTCGATACAGCGATTCGGCCAGATCGACCCTCCCCAGGCGCTCGTTGACCGCAGCGAGTCCAGCGACGTTGAGGCAGGCGGTCCAGCGGTCGCCGATTTCCCAGGCGTTGCGCAGGCTGCGCTCGTATCCGGAGATGGCGCGCAGGTAGTCGCCGCGTTTCGCCAGGACCAGGGCGATGTTGGAGGCTGACCACGACAGAATCCGCCTGTCATCGATCTGCTTGGCAAGCACGCCTGCGTGCAGGTACCAGTACACGGCCTCGCCGAACCAGTGCTGCGAAGACCGGACATTCCCGAGGGTGATCGAGGCGCGCGTGATGATCTGCTGGTGCTCCAGCGGCCCGGCGATCCTGATGGCTTGCAGGCAACAGTCCGCGGACCGCTCCCAATCACCTTGGCTCCAATAAATCATGCCTGTGGTCTCCAGCGCCTCACAGATGCCGCGTTGGTCGCCGATCTCAGTGGCGATCTGTCGCTGTCGCTCCAACACGGCAAGTGCCTGTGGGTGGTCGCCTTTGAACCAGTAAATCTGGCCCATGGTCCAGAGCGCGCTGACCACGCCGCGCCACTCGCCTGTCGCCTTGAACCCTTGCTCAGCCCGGGCCAACCATTCCAACGCCTCATCATAGTACCCCAGAAGGTGCAGCACATCGGCCAAAGCGCGCTGGGCCTGCGCCAGTAAACGGGCGTCGTCCAAAACCTCGGCCTGGGCCATGACCTCCCGATTGAGGGTCTGCGCCCGGGCCCATCGCCCGGTCACCCGCCAGACCTCGGCTAGCGCTAGCCTCACCTCGCACGTGTCTGCGGCGGACAAGCCGGACCTGAGCTCGCCTTCCAGCAGGTGATGATATAGACGTACGGCCTCGTCGTTGGCATAGATGCGTTGGGCGGCAGTCGCTGCCCGGCGATAGAACTTGATGGCCGGTTGCGTCTGACCAGCCTGCTCATAGTGGGCCGCGATCTGGCCGCTGAGCGCATCGAGGTCATTGTCGTGGAGCGACTCAAGAGCCTGAGCCACGCGCAAATGCACGCCGCGCCGGTGGATGGGGCTGATCTCGTCGCAGGCCACGGCGCGAATCCCGTCGTGGCTGAAGTCATACGAGTCGGCGCCTTGTTCGCGCACGAGCTGGCGTTGCCACAGTTCATCCAGGCCTTGGGCCACTGCTGTCGCGTCCTGGTCGCTGGCTTGGACCAACACGTCGAAGCTGAACCTGCGGCCGATCACCGCTGCTGTTTGCGCCAGCGTTTGTGCAACCGGCGAAAGCAGCGCCAGCCGCCACTGGATCATCGCGCGTACCTTGGGCGGCAGCCCCGAGGCGGGTCCCCCTGGCTCCGCGTCCCGCGCGAGTCCTGCCCGCGTCTCCCCACCCTGCGCGAGGCCTCCCAGCGTCTCCGCTTCTCCCTGTTGTCCCGCCTCTCTATCTCCCATGCCCGCGCGCACCATCTCGACCACGAACAGCGGATTGCCCTCGCTGTCGTGAAAAATCCGCTCTGCCTCCCCAGCCTCCACATTTCTCCCCGCGACACTGGCGGCCAGGCGAGCGGTATCCGTCGCGTCGAGCGGCACGAGGGGAATCTCAGCCGACAGGCCGGCGCGCGTCAACGCCAATCGGGGCGCCGTCAGTGGGTGATCTGGACTCACTTCGTGCCCTCGCACCGTGGCCAGGATCAGCAAGGGCGCGTCATGGCTGTAGTGCAGGATGTAGCTGAGCCAATCCAGCGTCTCACGGTCGGCCCACTGCAAGTCATCGAGGAACAGCAGCCGCGGCGCACCTCTGCCTGGAGCAGGGCCGAGCATCGCGCGCGCCAATGCCTCGAACAAGCGCGTGCGCTGCCAGGGTTCGGTCAGCGGCCCGGGGGGTCTGAGGTGTGGATGGTCGGTCAGCAGCGTAGGAAGGATGCGGGCGACTTCGACCAGCCAGACGTCATCCAGTCCGGCCAGGCTGGGCCGAAAGGACGGATCGCTCAACCACTCGGCGACCGGTGCATACGCCAGCCCGCCGATGCCAGCCTGGGGGTAGCAGTGCGCCGCGGCTGTTGTGGCGCCCTGCCGCGCCACCCAGGAATGCAATTCCTCGGCCAGGCGCGTCTTGCCGATGCCGGCTTCGCCCGTCAGCAGAAGCATCTGCGGACGGCCTGCAGCAGAGGCATGCCAGGCGTCAAGCAGGCGCGCCCACTCGGCCTTCCGTCCGACCAGCGGAAGATCCGCGGGCTGCGCTTGGGGCGATCGACCGGGGATTGCAAGACCAGGTCGGTCTTCCATGCTGATCAATCGCTCGTAAATGTTTCGTGTCGCGCGGCCGGGCGCGGCGTCGAACTCCCGTTTCAGCATCGTCTCGCAGGCGTTATAGACGCGCCGGGCATCCGCCCGCTCACCCAGGGCCAGGTGGAGGCGCATCAGGTGGCGATAGGCGGGCTCGTGGAGCGGATCGTGTTGCAGCAGGCGCTTCGCGTATGGGATAGCTCGGCCGTAATCGCGCTCTTCCTCAAGCAGCAGAACCAGTCGCTCGAGGGCATCGCCGCAGGTTTGATGCACACGCTCGCGTAGGGGAAGGGTCCAATCGTCGTAGCAATCGGGAAGCAAATCACCCGTGTAAGCGGCGACCGCGGCCGCGAATGCGCTCACAGCCGCAGCGCGCTCACCACTTGCTTCCGCCTCGGCCGCCTGGTGCATGGCTGCTTCGAACTCCGCCACATCCAGTGTCAAGGGCGCGTCCCGGCGCCACTGGATGGTCTGGGCTGTGATCTCGATTGAGTGGTCCGAATCCGGCAGCGCATGGCGGAGCCGGGTGAGCAGCGTGCGGAAGTTCTTGAGGGCCTGCTGGTCCGGAGAGTCCGGCCAGAAAACGAAGGCAAGTTGCTGCCGGGAGATCGGAGCAGCTCGATGTAGCACGAGATAAGCCAGCAACTGCTGGAGGCGCGCCTGGTCGAAGCCGGCGACGGGCTGGCCGCCCTGGCGCAGGTGAAATGGACCGAGCAGTTGGAGGTGAAGGCGCGCGTCTGGCATCTGTCTGCATCCGCAGTACGGCTCACCGCGCTGCGTGTTCCGATCTCTCACATTATCCCACGGAGACGCCCGACTGACAAAGCGTCTTGTGATGAGGAGGATTTCGCGCTGGGGGCGGAAGCCGGTATACTAAACAAATCGCAGATTGGGAATAAAGTGCTGCGAGATTTTTTTGTTCTTTGGGAAGGAAGAAGGCGATGCGAGATGTCGCGTGGGTGCTTTCGATCGTATTGGCGGTTATCTTCCTGGTGGTTGGTTACATCATGGCCTACCGTTATGAGCAGGCCAAGAAGTCCCTCCCGTGGGTCAACGAGCTGCCGGAGATCATTGTCAAGATTCTTGGCGGCCTGCAGATCCTGAGCGCCATCGGGCTCATCGCGCCGATGTTCTTCCCAGAGTACGCCTGGATGACGGCCCTGGTGGCCAGCGCAATGGCCATGCTCATGTCGATGGCGGTGGCCTTTCATATACGGCGGCACGATTCCGATACAGCCTGGCTGAGTGGGCTGCTGGCAGTCATGGCGCTAGTCGTGGCCTATGCCCGCTGGACGACGACCAGGATGCCGTAGTGGATCTGTTGCGTTTTTCACCTGGCATATGTGTTTTAGACCGACCCCCCTTGAGTGCGGCCCGGGCCCGCGCCTCCGCGACGTGGGCGACCTTCCTGATGCGCGGCCAGCCGTCCGACGGGCTGATCCAGGTGCAGGCGGTCAAGTTCGTCCTTTGCTACGCGTGCCTAACGGCGAGCCGACACCGACACTTGGGCGCGGCACGCAATGCGCTGTGATCCAATCCTCCAGCCGTGTGAGTGCCAATGGGTAGCGGCGCAGCAGGGGCGCGGCGTCGAAGGTTGTGTCGTGGGTGTCTTCATACAAGGCCAAGGCCATCACCTGGCTCAGGCCGGGGTGCAGCGGTCGGAGGAGCGGTGACATGACCCGCAGCAACCCGCGGGGGACGTGAGACACCTTCGCCGGTCGGCCGGCGACCCGCTCGAACAGCGCCACCACCTCGTTGTTGGTCAGCTTGTTCTCCGGCGGTCCGCCAATCTCAATCGTCTGGCCAACGGCCTGTGGGTCATCCCAGACTATCACAGCGCCAGGATGACCAGGGCAAACGCGCCCACCAGCTTGATGAAAAAGCTACGCGGCACCGACTTCCCCCGCCAGCTTGTAGCCCACCCCGTAGATCGTGAGGATTAGCGCGGGTTCTTCGAATCGGGCTCGATCTTGGCCCTGATGTTGCGGATGTGCACGTCTAGGGTCCGGTCGAAGCCTTCCAGGGGGCTATCCTGGATCTGCTGGAGCAGTTGCGCCCGCGGAAAGGTGCGCCCCGGGGCGATACCGCCACTCTGCAATACTTCTGAGGCGGCGACTTCGCCATAGCGCCAGATTGTTAAGAAGTTGTTTGGATCTGCCCAAGAGGCCGTGAAAGTAAGGGTTGCCTTCGGGGCTGGTGCCAGGCGATTCAGATTCCCAGCGCCCGCTGCCTTGCCCCGCTCATTCGACGATCAGCTTGCCGCGCAGCATCCCCATCTGGCATTGGAAGCCATACTCGCCCGGCTTGTCCGGTGTGAACTCCACCGCGACCTCCTCGCCTTCGGGCAGCTTAGCGCTCTGGTTGAAGTCCGGGAAGAGCACCGTCTCGGAGCAGCTTGCGCTTTCTTGGCGGGTGAAGCGCAGACGCACCGGCTGCCCGGCCTTGACCACGATGACATCGGGCGTGTAGCCGCCCTTGACGGTGACCGCGACCTCTTGGACGCCACCCGCGCCGGCCGCGACGCGGGTCTGGCCTTTCGGCGCGAACCAGAAGAACCAGGCGATGAAGCCGCTGAGGGCAATCCCGGCCAACGTGACGATGATTTGACTTGCAGTCATGATATGTATACTCCTTTGCCCTAGCGGGCGCTGAAGCGCGGCTTGAAGGCCCGCAGGCGGTTGGCGTTGCTCACCACGGTCACGCTGGAGAAGGCCATCGCGGCCCCGGCGATCAACGGGCTGAGCAAGATGCCGAAGAAGGGATAGAGCAGCCCCATCGCCACCGGCAGGCCCAACACGTTGTAGATGAACGCGCCGACCAGGTTCTGCTTGATGTTGCGCATGGTCGCCCGGCTGACCTCGATGGCCGTGACCACCCCGCGCAGGCTGCCTTTGATCAGGGTGATATCGGACGCCTCGATGGCGACGTCCGTGCCGGTGCCGATCGCCAGGCCCACGTCGGCCTGCGCCAGCGCCGGCGCGTCGTTGATGCCGTCGCCCACCATCGCGACCTTCTTGCCTTCCGCCTGCAGCAGGTGGACGTTGTGCGCCTTGTCCTCCGGCAGCACCTCGGCCAGCACGCGATCCACGCCCACTTGCCGGGCGATGGCCTCGGCCGTGCGGCGGTTGTCGCCGGTGATCATCACCACCTCGATGCCCATGCGGTGCAGCGCCGCGATGGCTTCGGCTGAGTCGGCCTTCACGGTATCGGCCACGGCGACGATGCCGGCGGCCTGGCCGTCCACCGCGACGTACATCGGCGTCTTGCCCTCATCCGCCAACTCCGCGGCCTGGCTCTCCAGACTCCGTCCTGAGTCGCCGAGGCGTCCAGGGCGACCCTCGCGTTGCATCAGCTTGAGGTTGCCGATCGCCAGTTTGTGACCTTCGACGGTCGCCAGCACGCCATGGCCGGGGACAGCCTCGAACGCCGTCGGCTCGGTCAAGGTCAGGTTGCGCGCCTTGGCGCCTTCGACGATGGCCTCAGCCAGCGGGTGCTCCGACGACCGTTCCACCGCCGCCACCAGGCGCAGCAGATCGTCGGCCAGCCATGCACCGGCCACAGCTACATCGGTCAGTTCCGGCTTGCCCTTGGTGATCGTGCCGGTCTTGTCCAACACCACGGTCTTGATCGCCTGGGCGGTCTGCAAGGCTTCACCGGAGCGGATCAGGATGCCATTTTCGGCGCCCTTGCCGATGCCGACCATCAGGCTCATCGGCGTCGCCAGGCCCAGCGCGCAGGGGCAGGCGATGATCAGCACGGTCACGCTCGTGACCAGCGCGTACACCAACTGCGGCTGCGGGCCGAAGTTGAACCAGACGACGAAGGTCAGCACGGCCAGGATCATCACGATGGGCACGAAGTAGCCGGAGATCGTGTCGGCCAGGCGGGCGATGGGCGCTTTGCTGTTCTGCGCGTCCTGCACCATCTTGACGATCTGCGCCAGGGCCGTGTCCTTGCCGACCTTGGTCGTGCGGAACTTGAACGCGCCGGTCTTGTTCAGCGTGGCGCCGATCGACTTCATCGCCCGCCCTCTTGCTGACCGGCAGCGACTCGCCGGTGAGCATGGACTCGTCCACCGCCGAGCTGCCTTCCAGGATCACGCCGTCCACGGGCACCTTTTCGCCGGGGCGCACCTGCACCACATCGCCGACCAGCACTTCCTCGACCGGGATGTCAAGCTCCTGGCCGTCGCGGATCACGCGGGCGGTCTTGGCCTGCAGCCCCATCAGCTTCTTGATGGCCTCGCTGGTGCGGCCCTTGGCGCGCAATTCGAGCGCCTGGCCCAGCACCACCAGCGCGATCACCACGGCCACCACGTCGTAGAACGGCTCCGAGGTGCCCTCGGGGAAGAGGCGTGGAAACAAGATGGCGACGGTCGAGTAGAGCCAGGCCGCGCCGGTGCCGAGCGCGATCAGGGTGTTCATGTTGGCCGCGCGGTGCTTGAGCGCGGCCCACGCGCCGGTGAAGAAATGGCCGCCCGACCAGACCAGCACGGGCAGGGTCAGCAGCGCCGCAGCCAGCCACGCCAGGCGCAAGGTCGCCATGCTCCAGTCGCGCACGAACGGGATGTACTGCGGATAGGCCGTGATCAGCACCGGCAGCGAGATGATGGCGGCAAAAAGGAACTTACGGAACAGGCTGCGGTATTCGCGGTCATGCTCCGCCTCTTGCTTGTCGACCGGCTCCTCGCTCGCGGCCGGCCGGGCCTGGTAGCCCCAGTCCTCGATGACGTCGTGCAGTTGCGCCAGGGTGGTTTGCTGGGGCAGGTACGCGATAGTGGCTTCCTGGGTGCCGACGTTGACGGACGCGCTCGAGCACGCCCGGCGTCGCGCGCAGGTCGTCCTCGATGAAGCCGACGCACGAGGCGCAGCGCAGGTCCTCGATACCGATGCGGGTCTGCGCGCCGCCGGCCCGGAAACCGGCCGGCCGGAGGCCGCGGCCAGGGCCGCGGTGGTCGTGCGCTGCGGATCGTACTCGACCGTGACCACGCCCGCGCCGGCGTTCGCATGTGCGCTGCGCACGCCCGGTACGCCAGCCGCGGCGGCCTCCACGGCGCGGCCGTCGCCCTCCCGCTGTCAGCCCCAGCACCGGCAGCTCGATGCGCGCCAACGGCAGGTCGGGGTTGAAGCCGGTCGTGGCAGAGCCGGCCGGCAACGAGGCTTCCGTCACAGCCAGTTCTGCGTGGGTGTAGCGGTGCGGGTCGGCATCGAACTTTTCGACGCAATTGGGTGAGCAAAAGTAAAACGTCTGTCCCATGCGCTCGCGGCTGGCGGCCGCGTCCCGGGGTTCGATATCCATGCCGCAAACAAGGTCTCTGACCATGGTACAAGTCCCTTTCTCAGCGCCTTTGCGCCCAATGCCATGATAGCAGATCCAGCCCCCCGGCACACGCGCAGATTTATGGGCATTGACACGCGCCGAACGGCCTGTTATCGTTGGGCATACCAGAACTCCAGTCGTGCCGTCTGGACTCCGCGCCAACCCAGTAACAAAAAAGGCGGGAGATCCACCGATCCCCCGCCTTCACGGCACCTGCCTCCAGGCACGCTAGTGCTTGTGCGTGCCGTGTTCCTCTGCCTTGCCGGCGTACTTGGCCGGCTCCTTGTCGAATGCCTTCTTGCAACCGGCCGAGCAGAAGTAGTACGTCTGCCCCTGGTAGTCGGACTGGCCGGCGGCCTGCTTGGGATCTACGTCCATGCCACACACGGGATCTTTAACCATGGGAACCTTCCTTTCCAGATTTGAACCTGCGTGTGAGGGCATTCGCTCTGGTGACCAAGCCAGCTCGAATACTTCACGCGCGCAAAGTCATACTACCACGGGGATCATCGTATGTGCAGCGCCAAATGCTGTGTCGTGAGCAAGCCCACGTCCAGGTTGGCCGAGCGCGCACGATGAGCGAGCGGGGGATTGCACGCGCCCAGGATCACATAACGGCGGAAGTCCGCGTTGATTTTCTGCTTCAGTGTGGCCTTCACGTCAATCTGCGTCAACACGCCGAAGCCTTCTGCTTTGAGCGCATGGGTTGTTTTCCGGACGGCTTGCTCGTAGGGCAGGTTGATTCTAGCGCGCATACCAATATTAATCACCATAGGGATTCTTCCTTATCAGGGTAGTGTTTTGAGGTAGACGATCACGTCGGCCAGATCATCGTCGCTGATTGTCCAGCGCGGCATGTCCAATTTCAACTGCGTGCCGTCGGGATCTTGACCCTTCACTACCGCCAGGCGGAACTTTTCGAGATCGAATTCGCCCTGCAAGACCGACCAGCGAATGTCCTTGGCGTCCATCACTTGATTCATGCCCATGCGGTGTACGCCGCCACGCCCATCCGTGCCGTGGCATGAGGCGCACGCCAGTTGCCCGCTCCCCATCATCCAGCCGCTCGACGCTGGGCCGCCCGAGTAG
The DNA here is from genome assembly GCA_963774265.1 of uncultured Chloroflexia bacterium. GTDB lineage: Bacteria > Chloroflexota > Anaerolineae > CG2-30-64-16 > CG2-30-64-16 > JALOOB01. The sequence goes on from CAVZDU010000007.1 coordinate 371,298, forward strand.
GTGACGGCCGTACCGCGTTCACTCGTGGCGGTGAAATAGATGCGTTCACCGTTCGAACGAAAGGCCCCCGCCCCCCAGGCAGTTCCACCAGACATCATCCCCTGTCCCGCGCCTGCGCTAGGCCCCGGTGATCCAGTGGTTCCACCAAGCCCCACGCCAGGTCCCGTTGCCCCGTTGGATGGCGTACAGCCTGCGAGCCACAGAGCCGTCACGACGAGTAATACGATGGCAATCGCTGGTTTTGTGTTCATAGTCACAAATTCACCTCCATCACCCCTTCACGCTCGTCCAGCAGACCCACCGGAGTAGCCGCGCGCATCCTGGACACCCGCACACCTGCTTCAACCTCGCTCTAGACAGAGTGTTGTGGATAGTAACAGCATAGCCGAAGGGATCAGCCCTGTCATCAGCGCAAACGATAGACCCGGTATAGCAAAAAGGCCGCTTATCTTGGCGGCCCCTTCAACTTCTATCGTACGATGTTTGGCGCCGACCTGGTTGGCCGGCGGCGCCGCGATGAGCTGTGAGTAGGTGGCTATGGCGATGATGCCGAGCAGCATGCCCAGAAGCAACCACGCTACAGCGGTCCAACGCGGAGCAGAGACTGACCCGGCTGGGGATGTGGATATCACGGTGTCCGATGCTGTCGAGACGGATTCTTCATCGGTCATGCGATTACCCATCCTTGAGGCTCGTCGTCTTCTAGCGTGAACGATCCAGCGCGGCGCAGCGACCTGTCCACGAAGGGCAGCAGCCAGAAGATCAGGCCGAACGCGGCCAGCAGGCCGGTGACCAGCCGCGCCAGGGAGTTGAAGGAACCCCAGGCATCCCCGGCGTAGAAAGTCGGCGGCAACAGGTTGCCGGTCAGGACGGCCAGCCAGGCGTTGCTCTGCCGAAAGCCGGCGGTCACGCCCCACAGATCGCTGAGCATGTGCGTGCCACCGTCCAGGGCCATCGGCAACATCAGCAACAGGGCTGCCTGCCAACGCAGTCCCCGGCCAATCGGCCGCAACCTGCGCACCCGGCCGCGCAGCAGGCCGTAGAGCAGAGCGAACAGGAACCACCCGCCGTAGAAGCTTACCATCCGGTCACTCCAGGCGAGCTTCCAGCCCAGCCCCGGCGTGCCGAGGAAATGGCGCAATGCGAAAAAGTCGGCGCTCGGCGCCGCTCACCGCCCGGATCTCGGCCAGCGAGGGCGTGAAACTCGGGCCGAACAGGAACCAGGAGCGCTGCGGCAGTTGGTGGCAGAACAGGCTATAGATGTAGTAGATCCACCAGGCTGGCCGGTACCAACCCAGGTGCATCAAGACCGGCGCCAGCCAGGGCAGGAGCGTCCAGATGCCCAGAACCAGGCCGACAAAGAGCAACCAGTGCCGGAGCAATCCCTGGACGAAGCGATCTACCCCTGCGGCCAGGGGGGAAGTTGGAGCTGGTGGAGGAGATAGCTGTCATCGTGTCACTCCTGTGTGCGTTCCGGCCAAGACTCCCTGATTTGGCCGGAACGCTCTCTAATACACGGTGGCCGGAACAGCCCGCGCCGGGCTACGCTTGAGCCGTAGCACCCAGACGACCGCCACCAGGTAGCCGGCGTAGGCCAGGACTGCGGTCAGGGAAGGCACAGGGTCGTAGCCGAAGAGAGTCTTCAGTAACTGGCTGCGAGCGGAATTCGCGGGCAAGACGGCACCGAGGTTCCAGACCGGATCAACCCGGCCCGGCAGCACGGTCGCCTCCACCAATTCATGCACGCCGAGCGCCACCATCCCGGCGGCAAAGGCCAGTAGGAGGACGCCGCTGACACCGAAGGAACGCTTGAGGTCGCGACGCACAACCCCCGCGGAGCGCAGCACGCCCAACGCCACGGCCGCCTCCAGACCAGGGGCGGTCCCGATCAGCACCGAGGCCGTCCCAGTGTGGAAGGCGGCGGCGACCAACAGCAGGGCGAGCTCGATCCCTTCGCGCCTCCTGAAGATCCCTGATTTGTCATCGTTTGCCGGGCGTGCTGACAGTACCCGAACCCGCCGTTGCGTTCGCATATTGCGGCCGCGTCAGCAAGTATGAGCTGAGTTTCTGGAGCTGCAACTGCCAGTCTGCCTGCCAGGCAAAGAGCTCATCGAGCAGGCGCAGCGCGTCCGGTCCGCGGTTGAGTTGATAGAAGATCAGGTCGCAGACCGACAGTCGGCACACCAGGTCCAGGCAGATCAGATCGTCGAGCGCCTGTATGACCGCCGCCTCGCTGGCGCCGACTCGGTAGACCAGGTCGCTCAGCTCGACCGCCGACAACTTGAACCGGTACAAGTAGGCCAACACGTCGCGCTTGACTGGCGAGTTGAGCGCATTGGCTGCCAGCGCAGCTACCGCCGGCTCCAGCCCCTCGAACACGTCGAAGGCGACTGGGTCTCGCGCCGTGAGCTGGCGGACGCCAGCCGCCAGGGCTTCAGGCGCGGCCGGCCCCGAGAAGCTGAGGACCACAGTGCGGCTGCCTTGCCGCACGAAGTAGGCGCTGGCGCCGGACGGCAGGGTCAGCCCCTGGAACGCATCGGGGCCGCTATCGTGCAGAGCCGCCACCATGCCCTTGGCGACCAGCTCTTCCAGGCGGTAATCGCCTTGTGTCTGCACGACCCGGCCAGCCTCATCGTAGGTGGCAGCGCCCAGGAGCCGAGCCTTAGGCTTCAGCCGACTCAGCACAACGATCGCGGCCGTCATCGGGATGGCATACCAGAAATGGCTGGCGAACGCGGCCAGGCCGCCTTGCCAGTTCCCGTGCATCACCAGGAACATCCGCAGCGCATCCAGGCTCCACCCGGCCAACGCCAGGAAGGCGATCAGAAGCCAGGTGTCTGCCCGGAGGAGTTTCTCACGGATATCAATCCTCATCACCAGTCCCTGCGAAGTTCGCCCGCCAGCGCCGCCAGTTACCCTCCCTCTTTCCCGGTTCCCAGATTGGCAGCGCGGCGTCAGTGACAGGCAGCGCTCCCCTTGCCGCCGGTTTGCCCGACGCCGGCCTCGGTGTCCGGTCGACTGGCGGCGTCCGCCGCGCGGTCATTCTGCCTGCGTCCCATCATCAGCACGTGGCTCAGCGGACAGAGCAAGATCAGGCCATAAGTTAACACCTGGGGCGCCGGGATCTTCAGCACAAAGATCGCGGCCAGGGCCACCGCTGGGACCAAGCAGCATAGGATCATCAGCAGCACATGCCGCTTGCCGTGTAACATACTGTGTTCCATGTGCACCCCCATTCGGTCGGGCGAAGTGGCGTCTGGCGAGCAAATCCGCGCCGAATGGCCGCGGCATGCCAGAACGGTTCACGGTTAGCGAACGCCGCGTAAGCCAGCAGTCGAAAGCGTTCAGCGCGCAGGAAAATCGCGGGAAATGTCAGGCTCATCGTCAACGGCCAGCAGCGCCATCAGCCGCCGGGCCAGTAGCACCAGCGCCAGCAGTCCGGTCGGGGCCACGAGCCACACCGGCGCGGCCAGGTAGAACACCGCGACGAGCGCCGCCAGCGGCACCAGGCAACACACGGCGAGCAGCAGGACGAGCGTCTTGGAAATGGTCTGGTTGTGCATGGCCGTCTTCACCTCACCCCTGATATGCTCAGGCTTGTGAAGTCGATCATAGTACAAAGCTGGTGCGCTGTGCAGCGCCAGGCGGCGGGTCTTGTGCTCAGCCATTCGGCGCGGTTGTGGGAAGCGGAACGAGGGGGCCGTTGCGCTGCGGGAGGAGGTGCATTTGAGCGATGGCAGATGGGCGATCGGTGGGCAATTCAACGGAGCAGCGGGAGCTGCGCTGTAATAGTGACGCCCTGACCGGGGCTGGACGTAATCGTGAGCTGCCCACCGTAGAGTAGAACACGCTCGCGCATGCCCATCAGACCGAAGTGGCCCTGGTGGGCCAGGTCAGCCGGCTGCTCCGGCGGGGTAAAGCCGACGCCATCATCCCCTATGACCAGGGTGAGCGTAGCGGCTGCAAAGGTGACTTCCAACCAGGCTCGGCTGGCCTGGGCGTGAGCGGTCACGTTTGCCAGCGCCTGCTGCACGATGCGATAGGCGGCCAGTTCCAGATCGGAGGCCAGGCGAACCACCTGACCATGCACCGCTAGATGTACGCTCAGGCCATACCGCTCCTCGGTCTGGTGCGCCAGCATCTCGAGCGCGGGCACAAAGCCGAGATCTTCCAGGTAGATCGGTCGCAGGTCGCCGATGATCCGGCGCAGGCTCGCGACCTCCTCGTCAATCAGGCTGTTCAGCTCCTGGAGCCGGGCCTCGACACGGGCCGGGTCGCGGCCGAAGGCTTTCAACGCCATCTGGCCGCGCTGCTTGAGAGCGATGAGGCCCTGGATGGTGACGTCGTGCAGCTCGTGGGCCAGGCGGGTGCGCTCCGCCTCTTGGCCTTGGGTGATGGCGCTCAGGTAGTCCCGCATGCCACTCTGGTAGGACCGGATCCGCTCGGCCATCTGGGCCAGGGTGACGCGCAGGTCGTCTATTTCCTGCACGCCACCCACCGGCTGCTCGACTGCGTCGAAGTCCCCCCAGGCGACCCGCGCGGCCCGCCGATCCAGCTCCTGCAATGGCCGCACAACGCTGAGCACGCCGAAAGAGACAGCCAACAGCGCGACCACTGCCACGAAGAGCAGGAGCAACGGCAGCACCTCGACCGCGCTCATGCCCATCGCGGTGATCGTGTGGACATCCTCGACGGTCGCCAAGGTCCAGCCCGGGGGTTCCACGTGCGCATAGGACACGAGCAGTTCCCGACCCTGGCGATCGCGCAGATAGGTCGAACCGGTGCTGGCCGGTGGCAAGCTGCCCAGCACCGCCGGATCCACAGCCAGACCGGCAGGGTCATGGTGGTGAACGCGCCGCCCGGTCTGGTCGAGGACGAACATGGCGCCCTGCATCTCGCCCTCTAGCAGCAGGTTGCTTTCGGCCAGGCTCAAGGCCTCCACCGGCAGCGCGCCGACCAAGACTTTCCCGCCGGACGCCGGCACGGCAATCAACAAGCGCGCGGCATCGTCACTTGACAGATCAGTCTCGTATTGCGTCTGGCCGACAGCCGCTGCGCGCGCGGCCAGGAGACGCGCCGTGTTGCTCGCCGCCCAAGCAGTTGCGGCCGGCGAAGCGGCCACGAGTGCGCCCTGGTCGTCCAGCCAGGCCAGACCACCGGTGAAACTGCCAATAGCATCAAGTGGTTGATCGGATAGGGTCGCAGGGAGCTCGGCAGCGGGTAATGTCGCCGCCAGGCGGGCCAGCACGGCAACCTGTTGCGCGATCTCGCGGCCTAAGCGGTTCGCTTCGGCGGCCGCCACGCCCCGGTCGCGATCTTCTACCAGGCGCGTCATCGCCTGCCGATGGCGCGTGACACCGGCGAGTGACAGTACGATCAACACCACTGCCAGCGGCAGGATGGTCCAGAGCAACAGTTGAGCGCGGAGACCGCGCAGGAGCCGATGGCGCCCGCGTGGCGGTCCGGTTGAATCAGGCGTCATCCAACACTAGCCAGCCCAGCTTCAGCGCCTTCGTCACCGCCTCGGTGCGGCTGGCAACCGCCAGCTTGCCGTAGATGCTGGCTAGATGCCCCTGCACCGTGCGATCGCTGACGCCCAATTCGGCAGCAATTGCTTTGTTGGTCAGGCCGTGGGCGGCCAGGCGCAACACCTCCAGCTCGCGCTCGGACAGTGGCTCGACCTGCTCGGCGGCCGCCGCCGGTTTGCCGGAGGTCATCTGCGCAACCACCTTAGCAGCGATGTCTGGAGCCAACACCTTGCCGCCGCTCGCGACCGTCTTCACTGCCCGCACCAGGTCGTCAGGGTCGCTGTTCTTCAGCACGTAGCCGTCGGCGCCGGCGCGCAGCAGGGCGAAAACGTACGGATCCTCATCGTAGGCGGTGAGGATCAGCACCCGGATCTCAGGGTAGGCGGCCTTGATCTGGCGCGTGGCCTCGATCCCGTTCACGCCGGGCATCTGCACGTCGAGCACGGCCACGGCCGGCCGGTATTCGCCAGCCAGGCGCACAGCCTCGGCGCCGCCGGATGCCTCCGCCACCACCGTGACCTCGCCGTCCTCTTCCAGGAACTCACGGATGCCTTTGCGCACGATGGCGTGGTCATCGGCGAGCAAGACACGCAACGGCACAGAACCCATCATGGCACACCGTCCTCTGTCACGCGACAGTACTAACGTTGAACCAGGGAGCGTCCGCTGGCTTCCCAGGCGACCATGCCGCCGGTCAGGTCGTAGACGTGCGTGTAGCCCATCTCGACCAACCGCCGCGCGGCGATGTCGCTCATCCGTCCGCTGCGACAGTATAGCACGATCTTGGCGTCTTTGTCCGGCAGTTGCGCCAGGTGGGCGTCGATCTGATCGTAAGGGATCGAGAGATCGGTTCGCGGCAGGTCACCCTCAAAGGGAATGTGCACGTTGACCAGGGTGAAATCCTTCGGCCCCGCCAACATCCGAGCTAACTGGTCCGCGGTGAACCGGGTGATCTCTGCGCTGGCAGGGGTGGCAAGCCGCGCCGTGGTCTGCGGCAGTGGGGCCGCCGCACAGGCGCTCAAGATCACAGCTGCGGCGAGCCACAGCATGACAAGGTTCGGTATCTTCATGGCTACACTCTAATCTTACGAACGAAGCTGCGAGGATCCAACTCATCCTCGCAGCTTCATTCGTTTCAGGCGCTAAGCTTCTGGCGCAGCGCATCGAACTCCTGCGCTGTGATCTCGCCGGCTGCCAGCCGGCGGCGCAGCGTTTCCAGCGCGGTGTCGGGCGGCGTGCTGCGGCTCGCTCCGCTCTGGCTCGAACGCGTCAGCGTCACGACCAGCCAGACCGCCAGGCCGATGATCAGCCCCCAGAACAGGAGCATACCCAAGCCGCCCAAGAGGCCCATACCCCAACCCCAACCACCCATCATAAATCTACCCTCACTTTCTCCAAGAGAGGCGGCATCGTATCACGCGACGCTTCGCACTTTCACCCTATATCATCGCGCAGCCGGGGCGGGGTGCCAGGGCTTTTTGGCGTAGATCGACATTAGGCCATTCAGCGCGGTCACTGCATGTGTTCCGTGCGCAACGCTATCATCACGCCAAATGGCGCATTCCCATCACGCCGGACGGCGCTTACCAGCGCGACGCCCGGTTGGTATACTACCGCTGAATGTCCGTATCAGGAGTAACCCTTTGACAAAACGACTTTTCCTTCTGCTTCCGGTCCTGCTGATCAGCAGCCTTTTGCTGGCCGCCTGCGGCGGCGGGCAAGCGAATCCCCAGGTCAAGCTGGCCCCCGTCTCGGCGCTGCCTATGCAGATGCAGCAAGCTCCTGCCGCAGTCCGCACAGCCTACCAGTTCGCCGTCGACCAACCCGGACGCCCTGCGGAACGTGCCGTGCTACTGCGGCTGCGGCGCCATCGGGCACAAGAGCAACCTGGCCTGCTACATCAAAGAGTTCGGCGCGGACGGCAAGCCGGTTTTCGACGATCACGCCATGGGCTGCAGCATCTGCGTGGACATCGCCACCGATGTGATGCAGATGACCGGCGAAGGCAAGTCGCCAACCGATATCCGGCAGCAGATCGTGGATACCTACAGCAAGTTCGGGCCGGCGAACCAGTGAGCACGATGGCAAATGGCAGATAGCAGATGGTGCTGAGCATGAGCCGAACACAATGGTGGGCGGGTGGCATTACCGTGTCACTCGTGCTGTTAACCTTGCTGGCGCCGCTGCCGGCGATGGGCGCGCCGCCGCAGGAGCGGCACATCACGATCTCGGCCCGCAGCTTTGCGTTCGAGCCAGGCACCGTGCGCGTGAACCGCGGCGATACGGTGATCGTCAACCTGGAATCAACCGATGTGGTGCACGGGTTGTACGTGGATGGCTACGGCGTCGCGACCCAGGCCGAGCCGGGCCGGCCGGGGCAAGCTCACCTTTCGTCGCCGACCGGAGCGGAGCCTTCCGCTTCCGCTGCAATGTGGCGTGCGGCAACTTGCACCCGTTCATGATCGGCAAGCTGGTCGTCGGCCCGAATCTGACCTGGCTGCGGGCGATCGCGGCCACGCTGATCACGGCGGTCGGCGCGCTGGCCGTCTTCTGGAAACGCTGATGCGCTACGCCATTTCGGAGATCCCGGTCATCAAGCGCGTGCTCCGCGTCGCGCTGGCTCCAGTGGAGTCTGACCGCGCTCACGCTGCTTTTCTTCGTGCTGGCGATCATCGCGGGGCTGGTCGGCACGCCAGCCGGCAACCGCAACTTCGGCATCGTCTTCGTCTGGATCGTCTGGTGGGCGCTGCTGATCCTGCTGCTGGTGCCGTTCGCGGGCCGGCTGTGGTGCGGCGTCTGTCCCATCCCGGCGCCGGGCGAATGGCTCCAGCGCCGCGCCCTGGTCCAGCCGCGGCCGGGCGGCAAGCTCTACACGCTGGGCAAGAAGTGGCCCAAGGCCTTGCGCAACATCTGGCTGCAAAACGCCGGCTTCCTGGGTGTGGCGCTCTTTTCCAGCGTCATCCTGACGACGCCCATGGCCACGGCGCTGGTGTTGCTCGGCTTCATGATCGTGGCCATCGGCACGAGCCTGGTCTTCGAGCGGCGCACCTTCTGCCGCTACCTCTGCCCGGTCGGCGGCTTCATCGGGCTGTACAGCCAGGTCGCGCCGATCGAGCTGCGGGTGAAGGACACCGATGTCTGCGCCAGCCACACCGAGAAGACCTGCTACACCGGCAGCGACGAGGGCTACGGCTGCCCCTGGCTGGTCTTCCCCGGCGGCCTGACGAACAACACCTACTGCGGGCTGTGCACCGAGTGTCTGAAGACCTGCACGCGCGACAACATCGCCATCTTCGTGCGCCAGCCCGGCGCCGACCTGCTGAAGACCACCGGCCACAAGCTCGATGAAGCCTACAAGGGTCTGATCATGCTGGCCTGCGCGTTCATCTACTCGACGGTGCTGATCGGGCCGTGGGGCGTGCTGAAGGAAACTGCACGGGCGGTGGGCACGCCGGGCTGGTTTGCCTACGCCGGTATCTTCCTGGCGCTGAACCTGGCGATCCTGCCCGGTCTGTTCTGGCTGGCTGTGCGCGGCGGACAACTGATCGGCAGCCCAGCCAAGACCTCCATCCGTAAGCTTTTCGCCGATTACGCGGCCGTGTTGGTGCCGTTGGGCCTGACCGCCTGGGTCGCGTTCTCGCTGTCGTTCGTGTTGATCAACTTCTCCTATGCCTGGTCGGTGCTCTCCGACCCGCTGGGCTGGGGCTGGAACCTGCTGGGCACGGTCGGTCTGAAATGGACGCCCTACATCCCAGGGCTCGTGCCCTATCTGCAAGTGCCGGTGCTGCTGCTCGGCCTGACTGCCGCGCTCGCGTTGGCGCTGCGCACGGCCCGCCAACACGGCCAATCGCCGTGGGCCGCGACGCCAGTGGCGGTCTTCTGCACCGCCGCGACACTGGGGCTGTTGGGCCTCTACCTGGCCTGAGGTCGGGCAACGCATAGACAGGGGCATAAGGAAAACGATGGCACGCGGTAGATCACGGGGCAAGGGAGAGCTTTTTGCGCTGGGCGTTGTCCTGCTGGTGCTCGTGGCCTTCCCGGCCGGCATCTTCGGCTACCAGGCGTGGCGGGTGGCCTCGGCTGGCGTCAAGGCTGTGGACATCATGGCCCGCGCGCCGGAACAAGGCGGGTTCAGCCCGGATCGGCTGAGCCTCCGGGTGGGTGAGACGGTCGGCTGCGCATCAGCTCGCCGGACGTGGTGCACGGGTTGACCATCCCTGGCCTGGGCGTCAATGTCGATGAGATCTACCCCGGCAAGGTGGTTGAGGTGGACGTGACGCCGGACAAGCCGGGGCGTTATGCCTTCGCCTGCACCCGCTGGTGCAGCGTTGATCACTGGCGCATGCGCGGGGTCATCGAGGTGACAGGCGATGGCCGGCGCGGTCCTGCCGACGGAACAGCCGCCCCTGTTCCAGCAGCTCGGCATCGACATCGACGCCATGCGGCCTGCGGCGCAGGCCACGCCCGAACGCCCGGCCCTCGATCGCTGCGGGTGCAGCGTTGAACGCGAAGCTGCCGCAGGATCTGACCGACCCGGCCAAGCGCCGCACGCTGACACCCGCCGACGCGTTCCATAATCTGCGGGCCGATCCCGCCAACGCCGCGCTGAGCGACGCCGACGTGTGGAACCTGGTGGCCTGGGCCTGGCTCAAGGATGTGCCGCCCGACCGCGCTGGCGCGCGCCGAGACGCTCTACGCCCGCGACTGCGCGGCCTGCCACGGCCCGGATGGCAAGGGGCAGGGGCCGGCCGGGGTGAATCTGCCCGGCAAGGCCAAGATGGACCCAGCCATGCCCAAAGGCCCGGCGGACTTCACCGAGGCCGGTGCGATGCTGGCGGCCAGCGACGTGCTGCTCCAGGGCAAGCTGCTGCGCGGCGGCATGGGCACCGGCATGCCGGAGTTCGGCTCGCTGTATTCCGATGAAGAGCAGTGGGCGATGATCGCCTATCTGCGTACATTTCTGTTCGAGAAATAACACCACGGCTGACAAGAAGGAGGAATGGATGCCTAGTAAGACCAATCAACTACCGAAGGGCGGGAAGGTCAATACCCCGCCCGCGAAGCGCAACGTTCTGCCGCTCTATCTGGGCGGCGGCGCGCTGCTGGTGATCATCATCGGCGTCGTGCTGATGGCAAATGCCGGGCGCGGTTCGTCCGGTTCGAGCGTTCCGGCACAGGTGACCGGCAAGCCAAGCCTGCCTTGTCGATCGAGAGCAGATCGACTTCGGCAAGGTGCCGCTTGACATACCGGTCAAGGCCACCTTCAAGCTCAGCAACGTCGGCGATCAGCCGCTGCAGATCCTGAGCCAGCCGGTCGTCGAAGTCAAGCAGGGCTGCTGACCGCCCAAAGCTGTCGTCGGTTCGACGACCATCAAGCCCGGTCAGAGCACGGAGCTCTCGATGGAATTCATGATGCACAAGGGCATGGAAGGCGCACACGATTTCCGAGTTAAGGTAAAGACTAACGATCCGGTCAATCCGGAGCAGGAACTGGTCGTGCTATCGGATTGGGGGAAGTGATCAAACGGGACGATAAACATGGCTGACGAGCAGACGCGCGTAGAAATGCGGATCAACTGACACACGAGAAGCGGCGGGGTCGGCGGTCGTTCTCGGTTAGCGGCCTGGCCCAGCGACCACCACTCGATAATATTATCACTTGGCTTGACACGATCTGGGGTGAGACGTGAAACGTGATTACGCAGCACGCAGCACGCATCACCCATCACGCATCACGCCCCACACACCTTCACCCACGGCTCGCTCAAGTCATACTCCGTGAAGCCCAGGCTGGCGTATAGCGAGCCGGCGGCCTCCGAGTAGGAGCCGACCGCGCAGAGGGTGGCGCCCAGGTCGGCCACGCGGCGCAGCCCTTCGGCCATCAGCGCCCGGCCCACGCCGCGGCGACGGTGGTCGGGATGCGTGCCCACCGGCTCGAACGCGGCCGTGCGGGTCACGTCGTCGAACCAGAGCGTGCAGAACGCGGCCAGCTCGCCATCGGGTGCGACGGCCACCAGGTCGAGATCGCGGCGGTAGAGCGGCGCGTGCTGCACGTTGCGATACCAGGTCCAGCCCTCGTACTTCTCATCCGGTTCGTCGGGGTGGAACGCCCGCCACGAGACCCAACTGCGTGCCGGGTGCTCATCCACGTCGCCCAGCGCGCGCACCGTGTAACCGGCGGGCGGGGCGAGGTCGGGGATGGCCGCCGCAGCCATGCGGCGGCGCTGATATTCAGGGTAGTCGCCGCGCGTGTAGCCGCGGCGGGCCAGCAGATCCTGCCGCACCGCATCCGCCTCATGCGCCCAAATGACCAGCCGCCGGCTGTCGTCGGCCTGGGTGACGGCGAACTGCGTCTCGGCGGCCGAGATCATCACCTCTTCCAGCTCGGCCGAGCGGAAGGCGGGGTGGACCTGCAAGACCGCCTCGCCCGCGCCCTCGGGATGGAGCACGGCCGCCAGCCGGCCCTCGCCGGTCTCCCACAGGAACACGGCCGCGCCCAGGTCGAACCGGAAGATGTTCTCGTTGACGTGCCAGCGCCAATAGTCCCAGCGGTACAGCGGCCAGCTCGCCTCGCGGCGACCGTTCAGCAAGAAAACCTCGCGCAGGAACGCGCGGATCGCCCAATAATCATCCTCCGAACGGTATTTGCGGCGGCCTGGGCGCGGCTGGACGCGCAATCATGGTCAGGCCATGTTGGCCGGCTTGTGTAAGTTGCACAGCGGATGCTTTGAGCATGCCTGGCACCAGCTCGCTAACAACTGAAGAGTCACCGACAGTTCTGCGCTATACTCATAACTTGAGCGGCGGGTTTTGCCTTCTCACCGCAGGCAGGCATAATAGGCTGGCCGAAGGGGGCGTCCGCCGCAGCGAGGCGCCGAGCACATCACGCTCAGGAAGTGATCAATGACGTTACCGTTGCGACCCGTGGTCCCAGGTCTATCAGGCGAGCGCTTCAAAGTCCACTACCAGATTGCTGGTGCCGAGGCTGAGGCGCGGTCACTGGCCGAAACAGCCCGAGTTGAGCAGAGCGTCGAATTCCCCGCAGAGCTCGTGCCCGATGGCGACATCCGGGATCGCATCATGGGCCAACTGGAAGCGTTCGAGCCATGCGGCGAGGGGCGCTTCCGAGCGACGATCAGCTTCGCGGTGGAGAGCGCGGGTACCGAGCTGACTCAGCTCATCAATCTGCTGTGGGGCACGGGCAGTTTCTTCCCCGGATTCCGGGTGGAACGCGCCGAGCTGCCAGCGAGTCTCTTGGCCTACTATCATGGGCCGCGCTTCGGGGTCACGGGCCTCCGGGCGCGGGTCAAGATCTACGACCGGCCGCTGCTTTGCACCGCAATCAAGCCGATGGGGTTGACGCCGCAGTATCTGGCCGAAATGGCCTATGCGTGCGCGCTCGGCGGCATGGACCTCATCAAAGATGACCACGGCATCACCGATCAACCGTTTTGCCGTTTCGAGGAGCGGGTGACTCAATGCGCCGAGGCGGTCGCGCGCGCCAACCGGGAGACGGGATTCTCCTGCCTCTACGTCCCGAATGTCACCGGGCCCACCGACCAGATCCTCGCCCGGGCCCGGTTCGCCAGCGAGGCAGGCGCGGGCGGGATCATGATCAGCCCTGGGCTCACCGGCTTCGACGCCATGCGCCAGGTAGCCGATGACAACCGGGTGAAGTTGCCGATCCTCAGCCACCCCACCGGCACCGGGCACTGTGTGCTGCACCCAGAACACGGCTTTTCGCATTATCTTTTTTACGGCCAGTTGCAGCGCCTGGCCGGCGCCGACTCCAGCATCTACATCCAACAGGGCGGTCGTTTCCAGGTGCGCCCTGAGGACTGTTTTGCAGCGCGCGACGGGTGCCGAGACGAGCTGGGCCACATTCGGCCGATCATGCCCATGCCGGGCGGCGGCATGACGCGGGAACGAATCGCAGCACTCAAGGAGATGTACGGCGCTGAGGTCATCTTTCTGGTGGGAGGCGGGCTGCACAGGATGGGTCCCGATCTGGCCGAAAACGTTCGCCAGTTGGTCAGCGCCGTGCGGTGATGCCGATGATACACACCGAGAAACATGTCTTGCTCACCGAAGGCGGCTTTCAGGCCTTCAACGTCACCGAAAAGGCGCGCGCCGCTGTCAAGACTGCCGGCATTCGGCACGGCTCCGTGCTCGTCTATTACACCCACACAACCGGGGCTGTGATCGTCGTCGAGCACGAAGCCGGCATCATTGTTGACCTCGAAGACGCGCTGAACAAAATCGCGCCGCCGGACGGCGAGTACAAGCACCATCTGCGCGGGTTCGACTTCAACGGCTTCGCCCACATCGGCACATCGCTGCTCGGCGTCTCGGTGACCGTCCCGGTGCTCGATGGCGATCTGCTGCTCGGCGCCTACCAGGAGATCCTAGTGATCGACATGGAGCCAGCGCGCCAAACAGCGGACCATGGTGATCCAGGTTTCAGGGGAGTGATTGTGGCGCCACGCATTACGCGCTTGACATTGAAGGTCGGCGAGGTGGTTGTGCCGTCCTTGCCTGAAGCGGCCGCGTCGCTCCTGGCGCCGGGCGTCGAGCTGCCCCTCCGCGGCGCCGCGCCCTGCTGAACGCAGCGCTTGCCTGTGCCGAAGGCCGCGAGTCGCCGGACCAGTTCTGCGCTGCCGCCGTTGCAATTTGCGGCGAACGCAGCGAGACAGCGGCCGGCAGGCTGTTCGAGCGGTTGGCGAGCGAACTGGCGCCGCTGGAAGGGATGCCGGCGCTACTGTCGGATCCGGCGCTGACCTGCGAGCTGTGCCTGGTTTCCGACTACCCTGCCGAGTGGCTGCTGCCAGCATTGACGCGAGGCGGATTAGCGCGCATCTTCCCGGCCTGCAAGATAGCGTACGTGGCCGATCTTGGGGGATTCTCGGGGCTACTCGACGCGCTGGTCGAACGCGGCGTGATCATGCCCGGCCAGACCCTCTGGGTGGACGCTCACTCGCCCCACACCTCTGCGGCGCTGCGCAAGGGCATCGACGCGGCCATCTTCGAGGATGCCTGGCGGTTACGGCGCGACCTCGGCATGTGGGGCTTGCTGCCCCTGTCCGTCTGAGGCACAGGAGAAGCCCGCTGCGCTCACCATGCGGACACCGGTAGGGGTTGGCTGGGCGGGGAGGGACTCGAACCCACGACCTTACGGATGTGAACCCAGTGTTCTAACCCGCCCCCGATAATATCTACGATAAGGCTGCTTCAGCAGGCCGTGGGTACTCCACCATTACCATCCGTGCGCACTACACATGCGGTGTAGTTTCACGTCGCACTACGGCGTTGGAGTTAACATAACACTGTGCCCCCAAAGGGATACGAACTTATCCCCTGCACCAGATGGCGGGGGAATTGGCGGACAGTGACGTTGTGAGATACGAATTTCCGCACACCGATGGCACACGGGCTGTCTGTCGCGACGGGACTGCGGTCTTGGATACCGTTGGTGAGGGGGTTGAGCCGTGTCAGGATGTACGTGCCACCGATGTTGAGTACTACGTCAGCTATGACCGCCAGAGTCTCCGAGGCTGCACTGCGTTTTTATAGGCACGCCCAAATAACTTATGGGCGTGCCTATATACTTGGTGCAAGCTCGTAATATGCACCTTTCCGAGTCCCTGATTGAACTAGCAGACTTTTCTCCTCCATCCGTGTCAAAAGACGTTTGGCCTGCTCAGATTCCAATCGACATAATTCAGCGGCTTCGCTGCGGGTGATGCGTCCCTGCGCGCGCACGTATTGCAGGACCATCTGCTCTTGCTGGATCGGACCAAAGCCCGCTTGTCGGACATAGTCGGCCCCCTGGCCGAGCCGCTTGTAGACCTGTGCGCTCAACGTGTACGTCCGGGCACGCGTGCAAGCAACCAGAACCATACCATGTCCCGGCCACGCGATCGGCCTGGATCTCGTCCAGCGTGCTATCAAGTGTCAGCGCGGGACGGGCGGCGGGCGCACGGTAAGGACGGGACCACCGATGTGTTCCTGAACCTTCTTCGAGTGGCAGCGAGTCAGCTCCCGGAAGATTGTCGGTGGTTGTAGTATTGGCGGGAAGTACGATTTCGATCTCAAAGCGCCCACCCGTTATCTCTCACTGATGCGATAGCCACCCTCACGCACCAACGCAGCCAATCAGGAGGACAGGGAGTTGTTACAGCGAGCGCCTGTCTTGCACCGAAACCCCCGGATTAACGCGTCCAAACCTCTACACTGACTCCGCCCTTAAAATATGAGTGAAACCTATTGACAACCCTACCAATCTGACGTATGATACCGGTAACATTACCGGAAATGTTACCGGGAATGTTACCAGCCGATGCAACAGCAGCGTAGATTCTTCTATCCCAACATTCCTAACCCATCCAGGAGGCTACAACCATGAAGAAGTCCCCGTATGTCATCTGTGTGCTTCTGCTCGCCGCGATCCTGATCGCGGGCTGCGCGGGCGCACAGCCCGCCGCCCCGGCGCCGACGGCCGCTCCCGCTGTCGCCGAGCCGACCAAAGCGCCTGAACCGACTGCCGCCCCGGCCGCTGCCGAACCGACCAAGGCGCCCGAACCGACCGCCGCCCCAGCCGCCAAGCAAAACATCACCCTCACCTACATGGCGAGCCAGGACTGGATCAAGGATGCCGAGCTTGAGTTGGCCAAGAAGTTCGAGGCTGAGACCGGTATCCACATCGACTACCAGATCATCCCGGCCGATCAATACTTCAATGTGCTGAAGACGAAGCTGAATTCCGGCGAAGCGACCGACATCTTCGGTGGCCAGGCCGGCAAGAGCGATCTCAAGCTAAACTACAACGTCGAGCAAAACGCGGTTGATCTCACCGGCGAAGAATGGATCACGCGCGCCGATCCCAACTCGGTCGATATGGTCTCTTTGGATGGCAAGGTCTATGGCGCCGAAATCTGGGACATCGTCGGCGCGAACTACTTCGTCGTGAACTACAACAAGGCGATCTTTGAGAAGCTCGGCATCAGCGTGCCGAAGACCTACGCCGAATTCAAGGCCGCCAACGACAAGATCCTGGCCGCTGGCATCACCCCGATCTACGAGCCGGTCTCGGACGGCTGGCATCATGTGTTGATGTTCCCGATGACGGGCCCGCGCTTCGAGGAACTCACCCCCGGCTTGTCCGATCAACTGAACGCCAATAAGACCACGTTCGCCGCAAGCAAGGACATGCTGCTCGCGCTCACGCAGTTGCAGGAAATGTACAAGGCGGGTTACTTCGGCGCGAACGCGTTGGCAGACACCTACGCCGACACGCAAAAGGCGATGGCGAGTGGCAAGTATGCCATGACCGTGGCGCCGCTGGGCATGCCCGCCGACATCGAGAAGGCCTATCCTGACACAAAGGCCGACACCTTCGGCTTCTTCACGATGCCGCTGGTGGATAACGCCCTGGCCCCCGCCCATCCTGCGGGCCCGGCCAAGTTCATCTACTCCGGCTCGAAGCACATTGCCGAGGCCAAGCAGTACTTTACCTTCCTGATGAAGCCGGAGAACCTGCAGTATCTGCTCGACAACACGCCGCAGTTCCCGGGGCTGAACTTCACCGGTCTGAAGGAGAAGTGGACGCCGGCGCAGGAAGAGTATCTCAAGAACTATCCGGCCAAGGCCATCGTGTACCAGGATTCGGTCAACTACCTGAACCCGCAGTGGATGGACATCGGCAAGGACTTGACCGCGATGTTCACCGGCGCGCTCACACCGGAAGACGTGCTGAAGAACATTGATCAGCGCCGCGCCGATATGGCTACGACCGCGAAGGATCCCGCCTGGGCCAAGTAGTCGTCAGGATCAGTGAGAAGCGGAACGTAGCTGCTTAGAGCTGCGTTAGTTGCCCCCTCCCTTCCCGCCGCGGCAGGAGAGGGAGATACGAAAGGGGTTTTGCGGGCGGCCGCGCCGCCCGCAAAACCCTCGAAGAAGATTTCCCTCGCCTTCAGCATCCCCCGTGGTTGCGGGGACGCCGAAGGCGAGGGGGCAGCGCCTCATACCTGCGCGAGTCGGCACCAAGAGAATTGCTCTGCCACCCATGGTCCGCCTGTACCGCGACGAAAGATATGAAAAGCAAACCTTACCCGTTCTACCTGATCATTCCCGCGCTGGCGCTCTATTTGACTCTTCAGCGTCATCCCCAGTGTGATGGGCTTTTTCTATTCCTTCACGGATTGGAACAGTTTCTCGAGTGAGATCAATTTCGTGGGGCTGGATAATGTCAGGCTGATCTTCTCGGCCAATCGAGGTTACCTGGCAGTCATTCAGCACACCGTCGTCTTCACTATCGCCACCATCATTATCAAAACGGTGATCTCGCTCGGGCTGGCGTTACTGTTGACCAGAGGCATCCGGCGGTTTGCCAACTTCCACCGCGTGATCATCTATCTGCCAGCGGTCTTGCCGATGCTGGTCATCAGCCTGGTCTTCAAGTCAATCCTGAACCCGGCCACCGGTCTACTCAACACCTCCTTGCGTGCGATCGGGCTGGGCGCGCTCGCGCAAGGCTGGCTGATTGATCCGAAGTGGGCTATGCCCTCGATCATCGGCGTTGATGTCTGGCGCGGGGTGGGCTACCTGATGGTAATCCTGATCGCAGGTATTCAGGCGATTCCCAAGGACTACTACGAAGCCGCGGCCATTGACGGCGCAAGTGGCTTCGCAGTATTCCGCTACATCATGCTCCCGATGCTGATGCCGGTGCTCGCTGTGACCACCGTGCTGAACCTGCTGTACGCGCTCAAAGTGTTTGATGTGGTGTTTGTGTTGACCAACGGCGGACCTGGGCGCGCAACCGATACCGTCTACACCGCCATCTTCGACGAGTTCTCCAAAGGCAGATACGGCGTCGCCACCGCCCTGTCAACGATTCTCTTCCTCATCATGATCGTGCTGGGCTATTTTGTGATCAGGTCGATGCATCGGGAGGAGATCGGGTGATGACCACGATAAAGCGCCAACTGGCGCACTTACCCAATCATGTGATAGCAATCGGCGTCAGCCTGTCCATGTTTGTCCCGATCTATCTGCTGATCGTGAACTCGCTCAAAACGAGAGCCGAAGCCAGCTCGATGGGCGTTGACCTTCCCGCCGCCTTGCGATGGAGCAATTTCGCCGTCGTGGTCGAGAAGGGCAAACTGGCTACGGCGTTCGGCAACAGCCTCTTGTATGCCGTCGGCGCGACCGTGATCGGCACCATGCTGGCCGCAATGGCCGCCTATGCGCTGTCGCGCAACCGTACGCGCTTCAATCGAGGGATCTACTTCCTGATCGTGGCCGGCATTGCGATGCCCACCAACTTCGTCACCCTCACCAAGGTGATGCAAGTGACGCATTTGATCAACACGCAGTTCGGCATCATTCTGCTTTATGCTGCCATGCAAATCCCCTTCAGCGTATTCCTGATATATGCCTTCGTCGAGACGCTGCCGCGCGAACTGGATGAGGCTGCCATCATGGACGGATGCAGCCCGCCCCGGCTGTTTTTCTCGATTATCTTCCCGCTGCTCACGCCGGTGCTGGTTTCTGTGGGTGTGTTGAATCTGCTCAACGTTTGGAATGAGTTCTTGCTGCCGCTGTATTACCTCAATCGCAGCACAAACTGGCCGATGACCCTGGCGGTCTATAATTTCTTCGGACAATACTCGTCCGACTGGAGTCTGGTCTCTGCTGATGCCGTGCTCACCGTCCTGCCGGTCATCATCATTTACCTGCTCGCGCAACGCTTCATCATCGCTGGCATGACGACCGGCGCGGTGAAAGGCTGAAGGGCGTGAACGAGCTTCTTTGGAAGGAAAACTGGGAGGAATCCCGGCAACACTACCTGGACTGGTGGGCCGGACACGGCCTGGTCATCAGCATGTGGGAGCACCTGCCCAAGGAAGGCGTGCCGCATGAGGAGGTGCCTGCCCCCGCGCCGGCCAGGGACTGGCAACAGTACTGGTTCGACCCGGAATGGCGCGCCGCCAATCTTCACTACCAGTTATCCCGCAGCTCGTTCAAGGCCGACATCCTGCCGGTGGCCAACACCCACCTCGGACCGGGCTCGCTGGCCGCGATCCTCGGCGCTGAGCTCGAGGGCGGCGAAGATACCATCTGGATCCATCCCCGCGCCGAACAAAGCGACGCCATCGTCCTCGATGAAAACAACCGGTGGTGGCGCACGCATCTCGACCTGATCCGCGCATGCAAACGCCGCGCGCAGGGCCGATACTTCGTCGGCTGCCCGGACTTGATCGAGGGCCTCGACACGCTGGCCGCGCTGCGCGGCACGCAGCCGGTGCTGCTGGATATGATGGATCGGCCCGCAGAACTGGCGCAGCAGGTGCAGGCGATCAACGACATCTGGTTCCAGGTCTTCGAGCGGATCTACGGCGAGATCAACGAAGGCGGCGAAATGGCCTTCTGCTACTTCTCCATCTGGGGGCCGGGCCGGGTGGCCAAGCTCCAGAGCGACATTTCGGGCATGATTTCAACCAGGAATTTCCGCCGGTTCGTGCAGCCGTTCATCCGCGAACAATGCCAGCGGTTGGACTATTCGCTCTATCACCTGGATGGGGTGGCCGCAATGCGCCACCTCGACGCACTGCTGGAAATCGAGGAGCTGAACGCCATCCAGTGGACGCCCGGCGTCGGCCAGCCGCAGGGCGGGGATCCGTGTTGGTATGACCTGTACAAGCGGATACGCGCCGGGGGCAAGGCGATCATGCCCTGCTGGGTGGAGCTGAACGAATTGCAGCCCCTGCTCGACGCAGTGGGCCCGGCCGGGGTGAATGTGCTCATGCACTTTCAGTCGGAGCGGGACATCGATGCCGCACTAGAAATCGCGGCGCATTACCGGTGACATTTGGAATCAAGCTTTCAAGAAGCTACAGTGTTGCTTCTTGAGGGTCATTCTGAGACCGCCATCTATGATTGGATTCGAGAACATCTGATGTCCACATTGACCTACGAAGTCCGCCCTGATGGGTTGTATATCCGCAGCGATCGGGGTCGGCTGGCGCTTACGCCTTACACACCGCGTGCGATCCGCGTCCGTTACACCCTGAAACCGGATTTCAGCGCCCGACCGAGCTTGATGGTCGTCTCGCAGCCTGAAGCGGACATCCGCTTCAGCGTCGAGGAGACGCCGGATAGCCTGCTGTTCACGACGTCCGAGCTGATCGATCGAGATCGACCGGCAGACCGCCGCGTTCACCTATCGGGATAACCAGGGCCGCCTGCTGACCCGAGAACCCGCCCGCGGCGGCAAGACATTGGAACCGATCGAGGTGGCCGTCTCCGTATTCGACGATGCAACCATGACCGAGGACGAGAAAGCGTCGACGGCGTGCGCATCCACGCGCGGAATGTGCGCAAGGTTGTGGATCGGCAAGCGTATCACACCAAACTGGCGTTCGAGTGGGCGGACGGCGAGGCACTCTATGGCCTCGGCTCGCACGAAGAAGGCATGCTGAACTTGCGCGGCCAGCACCAATACCTGTACCAGGAGAACATGAAGGCAGTCGTCCCGGTGCTGGTCTCCACCCGCGGCTACGGGATCCTGCTCGACAGCGCTTCGCTGATGACCTTCCACGACGACGCCTTCGGGTCCTACCTGTGGACCGATGTGGCGGATGAGCTGGACTACTACTTCGTCTACGGGCCTGAGCTCGACCAGATCGTCCATGAGCTGCGCGGCCTGACCGGCAAGGCTCCGATGTTGCCCAAATGGGCGTTCGGCTACGTGCAGTCCAAGGAACGGTACGTCTCCCAGGAGGAACTGCTCCAGGTCGTCCGGGAATACCGGGCACGCGGTCTGCCGCTCGACTGCATCGTGTTGGATTGGAAATCGTGGACGGGCGAGCTGTGGGGACAGAAGACGCTGGACCCGGAGCGCTTCCCCGATCCACAGCGGATGACGGCCGAGCTGCACGCCTTGCACGCCAGGCTGATGATTTCCATCTGGCCGATCATGCGGCCGGGCGGCGCGAACTGGCAGGAGATGCACGAGCAGGGCTTCCTGCTGGGGAACCAGGCCACCTACGACGCGTTCAACCCGGCGGCGCGCGCGTGCTACTGGAAGCAGGCCGACGCCGGCCTCTTCTCCCAGGGGATAGACGCCTGGTGGTGCGATTGCACCGAGCCTTTCGAGGCGGATTGGCAGGGCGCGGTCAAGCCCGAACCGGAAGAACGGCTGCGCATCAACACCGAGGAGGCCAAGCGCTATCTCGACCCGGCATTGATCAATGCATATTCGCTGCTTCATTCCCAAGGCATCTACGAAGGGCAGCGCCGGATCACCGACAGCAAACGGGTGGTGAACCTGACCCGCTCGGCCTACGCGGGGCAGCAGCGCTACGGGACCATCACCTGGTCGGGCGACATCGCAGCCAGTTGGGAGACGCTGCGCCGGCAGATCGCCGAGGGTCTCAATTTCTGCACGACCGGATGCCCCTACTGGACCGTGGATATCGGCGCGTTTTTTGTGAAGCGCAAGCCCGATCTCTGGTTCTGGCAGGGCGACTACGATGCGGGTGTCGAGGATCTGGCTTACCGGGAGCTGTACGTGCGCTGGTTCCAGTTGGGGGCGTTTCTGCCGATGTTCCGCGCGCACGGCACCGACACCCCGCGCGAGATCTGGCGCTTCGGCGAGCCGGGCGAACCGATGTACGACGCGCTGGCGAAATACCTGCATCTGCGCTACCGGCTGCTGCCCTACATCTACTCGCTCGCCGGTTGGGTCACGCAGGACGATTACACGCTGTTGCGCGCCCTGGCCTTCGACTTCCGAGCTGACCCAGCCGTGTACGACATCCGCGATCAGTTCATGTTTGGGCCCGCGTTTCTGGTCAATCCGGTGACGCAGCCGATGTACTACGCCGTCGGATCTACGCCGCTGGCGGGCGTCGGCACAGACGCCGCACCGTCTATCTGCCGGCCGGCTACGACTGGTACGATTTCTGGACCGATCGACGGCTTGCCGGCGGACAGACGGTGCTGGCGGACGCCGCGCTCGACATCTTGCCGCTCTACGTGCGCGCCGGATCGATCGTGCCGATGGGCCAACCCATGCAATACGCGGATGAGTTGCCCGATGCGACCCTCGAGCTGCACATCTATCCGGGCTGCGACGGCAGCTTCCTGCTTTACGAGGATGAAGGCGACAGCTATAATTACGAGCAAGGGGCTTTTTCCACGATCCACATTCGCTGGCAAGATACGGCCAGACGCCTGCTTCTGGATGCACGCACCGGATGCTACCCCGGCATGCAGGAGCGGCGCACGTTCCAGGTGGTCCTGCACGGCGAAGGACAGCCGGAGCACCAGACAGCTCGTCTACGAAGGCGAGCCGATCATGTTAGGGTTTTGATCTGTTTTGATCTGAAAGGAAAGCCAGTCAGTGGCAGAGACCTGCAAAGCTCAAGAAGACGACCATCGTAGACATCGCCGAGGCTGCTGGGGTATCCGTGTCCACGGTTTCCCGCATCCTCAACAACAGGCCGGATGTCGCCGAGGAAACCCGCCAGCGCGTCCTGCAGGTGATCGAGGAACAACGGTTCGCACCGCAGGTCGCCTGGCAGCAACTGCGTTCAGGGAAAAGTCGCGTGGTTGCCTTGCATTTTCCGCAGGACTTCAACCCGCCATCGCAAGACATCATCACCGGTGCGGCGCTGCACTGCGCAGGCGTGAATTATTCCCTTAATCTCATGGCCCAGACACTCACCGAACCCGATCTGTTGGCGGTCTATCGCCAGCGGCCAGGCGGATGGCATGATCCTGATGGAGATCCTGACGCGCGACTGGCGGGTTGAACTGCTGCGCAAACACGGGCTCCCCTTTGTGATGATCGGCCGCTGCGAGGATAACACGGGCCTGAGCTACGTAGACGTCGACATCGCCCGCGGCGTGGCCGACGCCGTCCGGCATCTGTTTGAGCTGGGACACCGGCGGATCGGCTTCGTCACCATTGCGCCGATCCTGCAGCGGCGAGAATACGGGTACGCAACCTGGGCCCTGAAAGCCTACCAAGAGACCTGCCAGCAATTCGGACTGCCGGGCCTGTGGCAGGCAGTTGATCTCAAGTCGAACCACGTCCACGACGTCGTTCTTGAGTTTCTTGGGGAAAATCCTGAGATCACGGCGATCGTGACGCCCCAGGATGCGGGCGTGCCGGGCATTTTGCGGGCCGTGCGGTCGCGCGGTCTGCGCATCCCGCAAGATATCTCGGTGGTCGGGTTGCTGAGCGATTCTCTGGCCGAGTTCATTACGCCCCCCTTGACCTCGATCAATTTCCCCTCGCGCGAGATGGGGCAGGAAGCGGCCAACATCTTGATTGCTCAGTTGGAAAACCGCCTGCACACGGTCCAGCAGGCCTTACTCCCGGCCGCCCTGCGCGTGCGCGGCAGCACGGGGCCGGCGCGAGCTGTATCTTCGGCTCAATAGCCTGTTCGTATTGCGAGGAGTATGTGTCAAGGACATCAACGACGTCCTGGCCTTAGGCCCCTTTGCACCTTCATGGGAATCGTTGCGGAGCTTCACCATCCCTGGCTGTTATCAGGATGCCAAAGGGCGCGCTGGTTTAACGCAAGGAGCCAAAGCGTTGGTCGTCACGATGCCGGATCGCCCGCCCTGCGAGCACGCCTTTGCCCTGCGCATCACACCGGCCTGAGGTCGCATTGGACCGGGTGTCAATGTGGGTCGATGCGGGTAGTTTCCGGTCACATCAAAGGCCCGCTTGTCTCGTTTCAAAAACCCTCGAACGTGCGCCGCTGCGAACCACTGGCGATCATTTGGGCGTGAGCTTGGGCGGCGCGGGCACGGCAGTCGACGCAGTTCACCAAGATGAAGCCAGTACCGATCGCGGTGGGAAGAGTAGCAACAACCAAGGCGACAACCGGCGTGAACCGCCCAGGGATAACAGGATTGCCGCATTGGAGGCAACCTTTTTCATGTCCTGAGGATGGTGAAGCATGCAAACCAGCCGACCGAGTTGGCGTGTTTGTATTGAGGCAACGCCGGGCGGGCGAATACGACCCCTCAACAATAAAAAGTGCCCCCAAGGGGATTCGAACCCCTGCACCAGGCTTGAAAGGCCTGTGTCCTGGTCCTCTAGACGATGGGGGCGTCCTGACACATCAATTGTACCAGAGGGCGCGCGTAGGCGCAAAAAGCGAGTCCCCTTCGCCACGCTCATTTCCGCCACCGTCCCGAAGAATGCTATAATTGCGCTGAGACCCATCAGAGGAGCGCCTTGATGAACGATACTGACCTCGACCGGCTGGGGTGGCAAAAGTTGGTCGCCCCATTTGCCAGGCCCGATCTGCCAACTGGCATCTGGCAAATAGTCAATACGCTCGGACCTTTCATCGTCCTTTGGCCGCTGATGGTCTGGAGCCTTAACATCTCCTACTGGCTGACGATCGCCCTTGGCCTGGTCACCGGCGCCTTCTGGATTCGCACCTTTATCATCTTCCACGATTGCTGCCACGGCTCGTATTTTGGGTCCCGCCGGGCCAACGAGATCACCGGGATTATCCTCGGCGTCTTGACGTTCACCCCCTTCTACCAGTGGCGCCACGATCATGCGATCCACCACGCCACCGCCAGCAACATCGACAAGCGCTACACAGGCGACGTTCCTACGATGACCGTCCAGGAGTACCTGGCCAGCCCCTGGTGGAAGAAGGCCGGCTATCGCATCATGCGCAACCCGTTCTTCCTGTTCACCCTCGGCGCCCCGGCCATGTTCACCTTGATTCAGCGATTCCCGACCAAAGGGGCAGCACGCCGTGAATTCCTCAGCGTCATCTATACCGACATCGCCCTCGCCGCCTTGCTGATCCCCGCGGGACTGCTGATTGGGTGGAAGTCGCTGCTACTGATCATGCTGCCCGTCGTGGTTCCAGCCACCGCCACGGGCGTCTGGATGTTCTACGTTCAACACCAATTCGAGGGCGTGTACTGGGAGACCAAGGAGCGCTGGAGCTTTGTCCGTGCGGGGCTGCAAGGGAGCTCGTTCTATCGCCTGCCCAAGGTGCTGCAGTGGTTCACGGGCAACATCGGCTTCCACCACATCCATCACCTCGGTCCGAAGATCCCGTCCTACCGCCTGGAGGCATGCCACAACGCAAATCCGCCGCTGCAGGTCAAGCCGCTGACGATCGCCAACAGTTTGAAAGGTGTGCGCCTGCACCTGATCGATGATACGACGCGGCAGTTGGTGGGGTGGGATGCGCTCAAGGGGGCCAAAGGCCGGGTTGGGATGGGCGCAGGCTGAGGTTTGCGCGAGATGCACCCATCAGCGCGGGGGCAGGCCAAGCCTATCACATTCGACCCGCCATCGTTGCCGTCATAACTCCCGTATCCCACGAACACCTCCCCACCCGGTATCCTGAAGACATGATAAGGTCGGGCCCCTCGTCGGTGAAATAGGCGGTGCGGCGAAGTTTCGGGATGCGCAAGTCGGTGCGCGGGTTGTGACGCTCACCCCCCTGTGTTAGAATGACCGCCGATACACCACCCAGGGTGCAGAAAGGCCGGGGCGTGAGCAAGGTTATCATCGCATGCGCGCAGCAGCAGATGCGGCTATTCGATTCGTCGGACAGCTTCCGCCGCGAAATCAGCCGCTTCCTGAACATGGCGCGAGCCAAGGGCGCGCAGTTGGTGGTCTTTCCGCCGCTCACGGGGGTCATGGCGGCCAGCCCGCGTGTCCAGGGATTCAGCATCAACCTGCTGAAGCAGGCGGCGGAGCGGCAGCGCGGTCGGGGGTCATTCTGGTCGCGCACGCGCGGCGCTGTGGCTGAGGGCACCGCGTCACTGTTGGGCGCGAACTTTCGCAAGGCTTTTGCGCAATTGCTTGACAGCGAGCCCGCGGGGCTGGTCGCAGACTATGAAGATACGTTTGCGGAGATGGCGCACACCTATGAGACGACCATCGTCGCCGGCAGCGCCTATCTTCCCGATGCGAACGGCGTGATCCGGCATCGCGCAAGCGTGTTCGGCGCGGACGGCAGTTTGCTCGGCCGGCACGACAAAATGATTCTCTCGCCTGAAGACCGCTCCATCGCCGAGCCCGGTGATGCCTGGCACGTGATCGGCACACCTGTCGGTCCGTTGGGACTTCTGTTCGGCGAAGAGGCGCTGTACCCGGAAACCGGGCGCATCCTGGCTTATCAGGGGGCGGAGCTGTTGATCACGCTCGGTGCGGTCGGCGATGAGTCACTGGCCGCCCATGTCCGGTACGCCGCGATTGCCCGCGCGCAAGACAACCGTAGCTTCGGCCTGGCCAGCTTTCTCGTAGGGCGCAACTACATGGCGGCCGAGGAGGGCTCAGCAGCCACGTTCATGGGAAAGTCCGGGATCTATGCGCCGCTGGAGATGACCCCCCGCTATTCCGGCGTGCTGGTGGAGATGGGCACCGCGAACACCGAGGGGCTCCTGACGGCAGAACTGGATCGGGAAAAATCTCAGTGGTTGTGGATGCACGGCAGCAGTCCGGTGCGCCGCGACATACCGATGGCATTATTTGGCCGCTATCTCCCGGCACTGTATGGCAGCGGCAGGTCACTGACCGATGTGTGGCCGGACGGAACGGTTGAGGGGGATGAGGAAGAGGCGCTGCCAGAACACACCCTGGATGCGATGGAGGGTGCACCGGCTGAGGCAGACGAGGCGGAGATGGCGGCCCGCGAGCCGGAGATACTCGACGAGGCGGACCAAAGCAGCGAGCTGAGAGGCGAGGGCGAAGGGATCTGAGTCCCTTCACCCACTGCGACCTCAGCCGCGGTCATTTAGGCCTGAAGATCTCGTCAAACTGGCGAACAAGGCCAAGCAAGGCGACGCCAATCTTGACGTAGTCACTGGCGCCTGCCTGAATCGTCGCTGGTGCACGGAAACCGAGCGTGGTCGCTGGCAGATTCGATTCCTGTTGGCGGATGTAGGTCCAGCCTGCGAGTGCGCCGAGGATGGCTCCAATCAGGCCGCCGAGCAAGATGGCTGTGTTTCGAGAATTCACAATCACACCTCTTGTCGCTTGATAAGGGAGGTTGTTCCCCGCCACAGGGCGTTCACTTGAGCGTTCGCGGCGCTGGCAGCAATGAACGGCGAAGCAGCTTTATCGCTTGCCTGGCGCGTCGCCCGATTCACCGTGTGGAACACCCCCTGCACTTTAGGCGAGACCTCCCGCAGCTTCTTTTCCAGCGCACGCAGTCCCTTGATGGAAAAGAAGATGATCGCCCCAGGGATCAAAGTCATGATGAACGCCTCGAGGCACAGCAGGACGACCGATAGATCACGCCAAAAGGCCAGGTCCATGGAATCCTCCCAGTTTGTAAATCAACGTACAACATTGTAGCAGAGGTGCACAAGCCGGGCAAGCACCAATCTGATGTGAGAGGTGGGCAATCAGCGCAAAAACCAGAACGACATCCGGGCTCAGATGGCGCAACGTCGTGCCGGTGGCTGCCGCGGCCTTGTTGGTCTTGCTGCTGGCCGGTCGCGCCGGACGGCCCTGGGTGGAGTTTGGTCCTCAGCAGCATGTGACCACCACGAATCCGAAGATGGGAGTCCACACGCGGCTCACCGACGAGGTGGAGCCGTGGAAGATTCAGCGCACGTTTGAGATGGTTCGCGAGATGGGCGCGACCTGGGTGGTCGAGTATTTCCTGTGGGCCGCGCACGAACCGCAGCGTGGGGTCTACGACTGGTCGCACGCGGACCTGGTCGTGGACCACGCAGTCAACCAGGGGCTCACCGTCATCGCACGCCTGGGCTATGTGCCCGAATGGGCGCGGCCGAAGAATGCCACGCATCTGTACCTGGACGATGAAGGGTATGATGCGTTCGCCAGGTTTGCAGCGGCGTTCGCTCGCCATTTCGAGGGGCGGGTGCGATACATCATTGTCTGGAACGAGCCAAACCTGAGCCAGGAGTGGGGTTACCGGCAGCCTGACCCGGGGGAGTACACGGAACTTCTCAAGCGAGCATATGCCGCGGTCAAGGCCGCGGCGCCCGAGATCCAGGTGTTGGGCGGCGCGCTGGCGCCCACGCTCGCACCGCCCGGCAGCGAGTGGGCCATGGACGATCTGGTCTACCTGCAAGACATGTACGACGCCGGGGCAAAAGACGCATTCGACATCCTGGCCGCGCACGCGTACGGCTGGACGTTTGCGACGGATGCCGCGCCGGGCATCGACAGCGTCAACTGGCGCCGCGTCGAGCTTCTCCGCGAAATCATGGTGCGGAACGGCGACGCAGACAAGCATGTGATGATCACCGAGGGCGGGTGGAACGACCATCCGCGCTGGACCAAGGCGGTGCGTCCCAGCCAGCGAGTGGCGAACAGCGTTGCAGCGTATAAGATGGCCCTGGAGGACTGGCCCTGGGTGGACGCCGCCTGCCTGTGGGCGTTCCGGTATCCCCGACCGGCGCGCACGTACCAGGATTACTACACGTTTGTCGACGGTGATTTTCGGCCCAAACCGATCTATAGTGCTCTGCAGCGGTACGCGGCCGGGCTGGACTGGCGGGAGGAGCCGTGAGGCAGGCTGGCCGAGGGAAGGGATCGGTGCCAGGCAGCCAGCGGGATGGTTGGTCGACCGGTCGGCTCACCCGGACTGTGTTGCGCGGACGCCTTTTGGGCGGGCTCAAGAGCCGCCGATGGCTCCCGCTGGTTGGTGTGGCGATCCTCCTGGCAGCCGCGCTGATCCTGCTCAGCATCCTGGGGCGAGAGGGAACTCTCAAGGAGATTCAGGATCGGGGAGTTTGGCGGGTTGGCATGGATCCGAGCTTCCCACCCTTTGAGAATTTCGACGCGGTGACGGGTGGGGCAGTGGGCCTCGACGTCGATCTGGCGAACGCCATCTCGGGCGAGTGGGGCATCAAGACCGAAATCGTCAGCCTGGGATTCGATGAGCTGCTCGACGCAGTGGCCGCGCACCAGGTGGACGCGGCGATCTCGGCCTTGCCCATTCAGCCGGAGCGAACCGAGGAAGTGCGATTCTCGGATCCCTACGTGCAGGCCGGCGTTGTGCTTGCGGTGAAGAAGGGGAGCGAGCTCCTCGGGCCGGTTGATCTCGCTGGGCGTCGCGTTGCAGTCGAATGGGGCAGTCAGGGTGAGGCCGCAGCGCGGCGCCTTCGAGAGGACACGGAGCTGGCGTTCGAGTTGCTTCCGCGCGAAACCGTTACGCTGGCGCTGGATGCGCTCGTGACAGGCGAAGCAGATGCCGCGATCGTCGACGCGATCAGCCTCGCGATCTACGATCAGGCCGCGCAATTGGTTGCGATCGGCGAGCCGCTGGTGTCCGACCCGTACGTGGTTGTCGTCCCAGCGGATGCGCCCGATCTTCTGCAGGCAGTCAACGACGCTTTGCGTGCGCTTGAATCCGATGGTACGCTTGACACTATCCGGGCGCGCTGGCTTCGCCCCGCGCAATCTTGAGGCTTCGATTTTCACTCAGATGATCCACTTCGACATTTTCACCCTCTTTCCCGGGATGTTCTCCGGGTTCCTGGCCGACAGCATCCTCAAGCGCGCACAGGACGCTGGCATCCTATCCGTAGGGCTGCACAACATCCGCGACTATGCTGAGGGCCGTCACCGTGTCACCGACGACACACCCTATGGCGGGGGAGGCGGTATGGTGATGAAGCCCGAGCCCATCTTCCGGGCCGTTGAGACGGTGCTGACAAGAGAACCGGGCTGGGTATTTTCGCCGTCACCTGAAGCGCCTGAGCCGCCCACGGCGCAGGGACCGGTCGATCTGCCTCCTGATGTGCCGATCATCCTGCTCTCGCCCCAGGGTCGCACGTTCACCCAGGCCGTCGCCGAGGAGTTGGCACAGCATCGCCGCATCGCACTGATCTGCGGCCGTTACGAGGGTGTCGACGAACGCGTGCGCGAGGGATTGGTGACCGACGAGATCAGCATTGGGGATTTTGTGATCTCAGGTGGTGAGCTGGGCGCGGCGATACTCCTGGATGCGGTCACGAGATTGCAGCCCGGTGCGTTGGGCTGCGACATGGGCGCTTTCGAGGACTCGTTTGCGACGGGTGTATTGGAGTATCCGCATTTCACGCGACCAGCGCAGTTCAGGGGAGAAGGCATCCCCGACATCCTGACCTCCGGCGATCACGCGAAGGTGGCCCGCTGGCGGCGCGAGCAGGCATTGCTGCGCACCTGGCTGCGCAGGCCTGATCTGCTCAACTCCGCGCCGCTGTCCGATCTGGATCGGGCATTTCTGGAAAAACTGCGCGCGGAGGCGGAGGAGAACGAGGGATGAATTTGGCCAAGAAGTCCCGTCTGTGATAGAATCTCCTTTCGTGACCAATGAGGCGCCGCGGTTTCAGGCTCTGAGTCAGCCGAGCGGGTGGCCCAACGATGAACTCAAACGAAGGGTAGTAAATCATGGCTAATCTTATTGATTCTCTTGCTGCTCAGGCCGTTCGACAGGACATGCCGGCGATCGCTGCCGGTGATACCGTTAAAGTGCACACCCTGATCGTCGAAGGCGATAAGGAACGCGTGCAGATCTTCCAGGGCCTGGTGATTCGTGTGCGCGGCGGCGGCGCTGACAGGAACTTCACCGTGCGCCGGATCGCATCGCACGGCGTCGGGGTCGAGCGAACGTTCCTCTTCATGTCGCCTCGTGTCGACAAAATCGAGGTGCTTCGCCACGCAAAGGTTCGCCGCGCGCGCCTATACTTCCTTCGTGGCCGCACCGGCAAGGCGGCCCGCCTGAAGGAACGCGCCACGTAATTCTGGCAGGGCGAAGTTGAGCAGATAGAAGGCGTGGGGTGCGATAAGCCCTGCGCCTTTTTTCATTAAGGAGAGGGAACAGGGTGCACGAGCAGCCAGGGCTGGCATTTGAGCTGGCGTTGTGGAGCGCGGGCAGACAGGCTGTCGCCGGCGTCGACGAAGTCGGCCGCGGCGCGCTGGCCGGTCCGGTCGTTGCCGCAGCAGTCATCCTGCCGCCAAGTCCTGATGCGCTGGCGCCGTTGTTGGGGCGCGTCGACGACTCGAAGCGACTGACGTCGCACCGAGCGCGACAAGCTTTACGACGAGGTGATGGCGCGGGCGCTGGCCGTGGGCTTAGGTCGTTGCGAGGCGGCCGATATCGATCGTCTGGGCATCGTGCCGTCAACCAGGCGCGCAATGACCCTCGCGCTGGCGGCTCTGAAGGTTCCGCCCGACTATGTTCTCCTGGATTTCCTGACGCTTCCCGATGTCACATACCCCCAGCGCGGAATAGCGCATGGTGATGCGCTCTCCCTCTCCATTGCCGCTGCATCCATCATCGCCAAGGTGACGCGTGACCGTTGGATGTGCGGGCAAGCGCGTGTTTACCCGGGTTATGGGTTCGATCAACACAAGGGATACGGCACGGCGTTCCACCGCGAGTCGCTGGAACGGCTGGGACCGTGCGATCAGCACAGGATGAGTTTCGCACCGCTGGCAGCGGGTCAGTTGAGGCTGATCGCAGATGGCGGATAAGATGCAACTGAAAGCTGCGGCTGACCCTCGGAAGCCGTTGGGACGATTGGGCGAGGCCCTGGCCGCCGAGCATCTGGAGCGGCTCGGCTGGTGGATCGTGGCGCGCAATTGGCGGACCCGGCGCGGGGAAATCGATATCGTCGCGCGCGATGGCGATTGGTTGGTATTCGTCGAGGTGAGAACGCGCCGCGCCAGCCGGTCTGGCGGAGATCCCTTCCTGGGTCGCCCGGAGGATTCGGTCACCCCGAAGAAACAGCTCAGACTGGCGCATACGGCCGAGGCGTATTTGTTCACCCTGCCCTGGTCGGGTCCGTGGCGGGTGGATGTGCTGGCGCTGGAGCTTGGGGCCGATGACGCGGTCGTTCGGATGGCGCATTTTCGGGACGCAGTAGGGGGCTAGGGTGGACCTGCTCGTGATCGTTGGACCGACCGCTGCCGGCAAAACCGCGCTTGGCATCGAACTGGCCGAAGCGCTTGGCGGCGAAATCGTTTCCGCTGATTCGCGGCAGATTTACCGCGGGATGGATATCGGCACCGCGAAAGCGACCGCCGGGGAACGTGCGCGGGTCCCGCACCACCTGCTGGACATCGTGAATCCCGATCAGGTGTTGACGTTGGCGGAGTACCAAGCCCTGGCCTACCGGACGATCGAGGAGATCGCCGCGCGTGATCGTCTGCCGATGCTGGTGGGTGGAACGGGACAGTACGTGTCTGCCGTGCTCGAAGGTTGGCGCATTCCAGGAGTGGCCCCGCAGGAAATGCTGCGCCGCGAGCTGGAGGCAGTGGTGGCTGAGGCTGGCCCACTGGCATTGCACGAGCAATTGGCCTGCCTCGACGCCACCGCCGCAGCCCGCATCGACTATCGCAATGTGCGCCGCGTGATCCGAGCGCTTGAGGTGTGCCTGACAACAGGTCAGCCGATCAGCGAACTGCAGCGAAAAGAGCCCCCGCCCTATCGAGTGGTTCAGGTCGGGGTGACCCGGCCTCGGCCCGTTCTATACGAGCGGATCGATCGCCGCGTGGACGCGATGGTGGAGGCGGGGCTGGTCGACGAAGTGGGGGCACTGGTTCAAGCCGGGTACGCGTGGGATTTGCCCGCGATGACCGGGCTGGGCTACCGGCAGGTCGGCCAGCACCTACGGGGCGAGGTAACCCTGGACGAAGCGATCGCTCTTGTAAAGAAGGGCACGCGGCGCTTCGTCCAGCAGCAACACAATTGGTTCCGGCCCGGCGACCCTGCGATTCACTGGATCGACCCCCAGGACACCTCGGCCGATCAGGTGCGCCAGTGGGTTGAGACCCGCCTGGCCCAGCAATAGGATTTTCCACTGATGCAGTGGCGTGAGCTTAGCCTCGGCTGGCTTCGGCGGTGCCGTAGCGGTGTTGGTAGCGGTCATAGTTGGCCGCGATCTCTTCGGCCGGCAACGATTCCACCTGGCCCACCTGCATGGCCAACCACACCGTCTTCGCAATATCCTCGACCATCACCGCGGACTTGAGCGCCTTCTCCACGGTGGCGCCGATCGCAAAGACCCCGTGCTGCCTCATCAAAACCGCCGTCGAAGCGCCGATGTGCGCGAGCGCGGTTTCGCCGATCCCTGTGCCGCCGATGCGAGCGTAGGGTGCGCAGGGGATTTCTACGCCAAATTCGTCCGCGATGGCCGTCAGGCACACTGGGATCGACTTGCCTACGGCCGCGAATGCGGTGGCATAGTTGGAATGCGTGTGGATGACGCCGTTTACGTCGGGCCGGCCCCGGTAGACGGCGCAGTGCGAGTGGGTGTCTGTGGACGCGCCGAGCGTCCCTTCTACAACCCGGCCTTCGATATCGACAATGACCATGTTGGCAGGCGTGAGTTCCTCGAACAGGACGCCTGACGGTTTGATGACGACCAGGCCGCTCTCGGGGTCACGTGCGGACGCGTTGCCCGCGGTCCACGTGACCAGGTTGTACTTTGGCAACGCCATGTTGGCGCGAAACGCGTTCGCGGAGGTTTTCAAGCATCTTGGAGCCCCTATCGACAGAGTGTTGATTGCCCGAAATAGATGGCTTGCCATCTACTTGCTTAGTAGTAAGTCTGCAGGAATGTCTGGCCGAGAGCGATGCAGCCCTGGCGGTTGGCGCACTTGTCCGCAGTTGGCTCGACGTACAGGTCCCAGTTGTGCGAGCCGCCGTTGGGAAGCTGCGCAGCGACGCGGTAGCGCCCCACCCCTTGAAGTTCGAACTGATACCGCCCCGCCTTATCGCCCACTTTGCCCTCGACGCGGAAATTCTTGTCGTTGACCTGCACCGTGATATATCGTCCGATATGGTTCTCGATCACCAGCCACGCGAGGTTATTGTTTGTCGGCTGCTTGGGCGCGGGGGGTGGCGTCGGCGCGACCGCCACAGCCATCTGGGCGAAGTCGATCGACATTCCGAGATACTGCGTGCTGGCCCACGCCTCGCGTATCTTCGGCAAATTAAGCTTGGCCCATTTGCTGTCCTTGCTGCGACCCACGATGTCGACGCCGTCGCCCTTCTTCAGCGAGCCGACGATCGGGTAGTTTGTCCCCGGACCTGACCGCACATTAAGCGTAACGGACGTGACGACGGCATCGGCAGCCGGCTGCGGCGTCGCAGTGGGCGTGGAGCGGCTGATGCTCTTCCGCCCCGGAATCGACGCCGGTTTGTTCCAAAGTCTGAAGTTATCGAAAGTGACCTCCAGTCCACCGTCCTTGTTCGTCCCAGCGATCAGGGCGATTTCGCCCTCTGTGAAGCTGCGATCCTGCACTCGCTTCAGCTCCTCATCGTTGGCCAGCACCACGATCTCCCTGCCGTTAGCAGCCACAGCCAGGCGGTTCTCGGCGCCTTCGCCCGCGTTCAGTGCGCCGGTTTCCGTCCAGTCAACCAGGCGGTCCAGCTCGCCGTCGATGTAGGCCAGCACCGCGAAGTAGCCCTCTGCGTCGGCCAGGAAGGCATAGAAATTGTCCGCGTCGGTATAGCGGAAGATCATGCCCATCATGCCATCGGCAGGACCGTCGATGTGGGTGGCGAGGATCTCAACGTAGAAGTCTTTGAAGGCATCATCACTGTCGAGTGTCACCCAGCGGAACAATTCCCCCTCAGGCACCTGCACAGTCAAGCGCCCGCGGTTGATGAAGCTGAGCGCCTCGCTTCCGCTTTCGACATTCCACTGTCCCGAGTCTCGGCTGAAGTTGTCTTCGAGCGCCGGGTTGCCTTCGCGCCATTGGGACACGTCGGCGCCTTGCGCGGCGGCAAACCCAGGCTGCATGAATAGGACGAGGAACAACAGCGCGACGCAGCGCGCCGGGGGGATGGAATGACGACGCAACATATGCGGTTTCTCCTCAGGCAACGCGTTGGGCTTGGAGTGCGGCCACTTCAGCCGAGGTGCGCTCAGGCGAGGGAGACTGAATGGTCAGTGTCAGGTGATGCATCGTTGCAGCTCCCGAGAAAGGTTAATGTCAGTCTACCACGGAAAGGGTTGAATCACAAGCGGTTTCACGCAGGAGATAGTCGACAGGCCAGATGCATTCCAGATTGTCGAGCCGCTCGAAGTCAGTTGGGAAATTTGCATAGGGTCATAGCGGAAGGGCAACTTCCAGGTCCGGTATCGCGCGGACGCCGATACCTCCAGCGGCGACAAGACCATCAATTTCGGCGATTTGTTAGGTCCGACTGCCGTGAGTCTCTCCTCGTTGAGCGCGGTCGCCGAAGCCAATTCAGGGTCGCTGGCCGCGTGGGCGGCAGCGATGTTACTGGCTGCCGCGGGGTTGTTCGTGTGGAGATGGCGCGCGTAGACGCACCGCCAGTCGGGTTTGAGGTGGAGGGGCCGCGCACGCAGCGCGGCCCCTCCTGTGTGCGGGTTATACGCGGGCGGTGGGTTCCGCCGCGGATCCTCAACCCAGGCGCCGTGTCTTCACGAAGTCGACCAGAATGTCGAGCATCTGCTTACGATAGGCCACAGCCTCCATAACGTGGCGCTCATGCAGATCGTACACTGCCTGCGGCACGCGCAGCTCACCGGCTTCGAGCAGGATCGGAACAACGACGTACCGGTCGCCGTCGATGCTGATCTCAGTGCGAGCGATCTCGGCTTTTTCCGCCGTGATCTGAATGCCTGCGGACCCGTTGACGACTTGCACGTTGGTGGACACGGTCAGTTTGCTGCCGTCTGCGATCTGATCGGCAATGGCCTGCAGTGCACTGCGGATCGACAGCTCAGGGCTGGGATTGATCTTGTTGACGGTCGACGGGGTTTCGGCTTCTCTATTCTCTGGCATTTTGGCAAACCTCCTGGAAGTTTCAGGCGAGGGCTGGCAGCGCCCG
The DNA here is from genome assembly GCA_963774265.1 of uncultured Chloroflexia bacterium. GTDB lineage: Bacteria > Chloroflexota > Anaerolineae > CG2-30-64-16 > CG2-30-64-16 > JALOOB01. The sequence goes on from CAVZDU010000007.1 coordinate 407,653, forward strand.
GAGCGCCTGCATTTGGTCGATGATCTGGCGAACGAAGCGATAGGCCGCGGGCAGCGCAAGAAGCGGCGTGGCGGCAAACAGGACGGCAAGCTGAATGGCGCCGCGCACCACGGTCAACGCAAGGCGGAGCCACGCGTCACGCGTGCGCAGGGCCAGGCTGACCGCGCGGATGTGCTGCCGCGCATCATCCGTGGACAGCCCAGACGCCCATGCCGTGCGCATGTCGCCTGTCCACGACACGCGCGTGAGCGCGGCCCGCGCGTCGCCGAGGCTTGTTTCAACAACGGTGAAGTCACGCACTGCCTCACGAACCTTGGCGAAGAAGGCTTCGGTCCTTTCAACGGCTTGCTGGAAGGCCGGCACTGCGGCGAGATCGTCCATCGGCTGACCGGGACGCTCCCGCAAGTCAAGATCGCCCGCGGATTGACTCATGGCGGACCAGGATGCGAGCTCCAGCTCCGGCGCCTCCAGCCCGGGCGCGATCGCTGGCGATGGGCCGCCTGCTGCTGCGAAGGCCCTGAGCCGGTTCTCAGCCTGCGGCAGGGCGGATTCGGCGACGGCAAGGCGTGCTTCGGCCAGGTCCAGGGCCTGGTCTGCTGCGCTCCGGTCTTTGGGGAGCGCAATCAGCCACAGATTCACGTCGCCAGGTGCGTCGGCTGCGGCGGGGCCAACGCCGGTGCTCTCCAGGCCGGCGTCGCCTGGCGCAGCAGGGGACGCCGGCTGCCACACCCCCAGCTCGTCCTCCGCAACGGCAGGCCCGATGAATGCGGCCATATCACTTGATGGTCGGGATGAAGCCGGCGATCAGCTCACCGACTGTCCTGAGCATCGCCTGGCGATGCGCCTGCGCCTGCTCGACAGTCTGAGAGTGAATCTGCCACAGCGCCTCGTCGATCTGCCCTGCGTCGACTGGCACGACGACCAGCGTGTCTCCGTCGAGTTTGATGTACGTCATGGCGCGCGGCTGGGCGTGCGTGAAGCCCATTACGGCATCCGGGCGGACGTCCTCGATGCGCTCGGAGACGAAGGTGCGCACCTCGAGCGTCGTGACGTCATTCGCGAAGTCGATGAGCTTGTCGCCGAGCGTTTCGAGGGCCGACTTGAGTTTGTCCGTCACCTGTTTGAAGGGGCTGACCGTTGGCTCTTCCGTGCTCGTGCCCCCGAAGATGCTGAAGGCCTCAGGCGTGAAGGTTTCCAGGGCCGTCAGGTTTGACATCGCCTGGGTCGGGATGACCGTGATGGTGACGTGCCCCTGGGGACTGACCTGCACAGTCACAGGGCCCGCAGACGTGCTGGCTGGGGGAGCGATTTCCGCGCTGCCGGTGGATGGATCGGCTTCAGGCATGGCATTCTCCCTGCGAGTAGGATGTGAGAGCAATTATAGCACAAATGGCGCGCCGGGGTTCCTGTCAAGATCAACAGTTGACACCCTACCTGCCCTGTGCTATTTTATCGTCGACGAAGGAGTTTCGTCCCCGTCACCCCGGAATCCACATCAGAGTCTTCAAGGAGGAAGCATGAACCGCAAAGTCCAGACGCTCGTCTCGCTACTTTTTATCTTTGCTGTACTGCTGGCAGGCTGCGGTCCCGCAGCCGCACCGGCCAGCAAGGAAGTGAATGTGCTGTGCACCCCCCAGGAGGAGTGGTGCCAGGGCATGAAGCAGGAGTTCGAGGCCAAGTACGGCGTCACGGTCAACTACGTCCGCATGTCGAGCGGCGAGGCATTGGCCCGCGTCCGTGCCGAGAAGGAGAACCCGCAATTCGACATCTGGTGGGGTGGCCCCATGGACAGCTTCGTGGCTGCGAAGCAGGAGGGGTTGCTTGAGCCATACAACTCTCCCAGCTACGCGAATCTGCTCGACCAGGCCAAATACAAGGATGTTGATAACCAATACGCCGGCATCTACGTGGGAAGCCTCGCCTTCTGCACCAACAAGGACTGGCTCGCCAAGAACCCCGGCATGAGCGCGCCCAAGTCATGGGACGACCTGCTGAAGCCCGAGTTCAAGGGCCAGGTCATCGTGGCACACCCGTCGACCTCCGGCACCTCCTACACCGCGCTGGCCACCATTCTCCAGATCCGCGGCGAAACAGCGGGCTGGGAATACATCAAGAAATACGCGGGCCAGATCTCGCAGTACACCAAGAGCGGTGCAGCCCCCGCGAAATTCGTTGGCCAGGGTGAGGCGGTCGTGGGGATCGTCTTCTCGCACGACATCGTGAACGAGATTGACAACAATAAGATGCCCCTTGTGCTCACTTTCCCCGAGGAAGGCACGGGCTATGAGATCGGCGCGATGGGCATTATCAAGGGCGCCAAGCACATGGACCTCGCCAAGAAGTGGTTTGACTGGGCGTTGACCGCCGAGGCTCAGAAGCTGGGCCCGAAGTACAAGGCGTACCAGGCGCCGACCGTGAAGGGCGTCGAGCTCTCTCATCCCGAGCTGCTCCAGGTCAAGTTGATTAACTATGACTTCCAGTGGGCCGGTACGAACAAGAAAGCCTTCGTCGACAAGTTCACCAACGAGATCGCCGCGGCCGACCAACTTAAGTAATAGATTTCAAGATACGGAAGGAAGAAGGAAGAGTGAAGATCTTCCTTCTTCCTTTTGGCATTTTCCTTTTCGCCAGACTCCCCGGATCGAGGCTTTCCATGGCGATATCCATGCCCGGCTCCCAAGACCGCAGGGAGATGGAACGCAGCTTGCGTGCGACGATGGTGAGGCGCTACCGGGAGTTCGCATTGATTGCCCACGATCCCGTGCTTCTCATCAGCCTCCTCTACTGCGGCCTCTTCCTTTTCGTGTTTGTCGTCTTTCCTCTTTTTCGCGGCACAGCCAATGGTTTTCTGGACCCTGATCAATCGGGTCCATGGTTCACGCGGCTGAGTTTCAAATACATCGCCCGTTTCTTTGACTCGTACTACGGGCCGTACTCGCGTCAGGTCTTCGGAAATACGCTCGTCATGGGGCTTCTGACAGCAACTGGCGGCACCATTCTGGGTTTCATCTTCGCCTACACCATGGTCCGCTGCAATGCGCCGGGCAGCCGGATCATTCACGTGCTGGCTCTCGTGCCTACCGTGTCTCCCCCATTCGCCCTGGCCCTGAGTACGATTTTGCTCTTTGGCCGCAACGGGCTGGTTACAGCAAAACTACTCGGCATCGAATTCGTCCCGGGCATGAACGATATCTATGGTATGGATGGCCTGGTGCTGGTCCAGATCATCACGTTTTTCTCCGTTGCCTATCTGATCATACGTGCGATGCTCGAACGGCTCGATCCCAGCATGGAGGAAGCTGCGCACAGCCTCGGCGCGGGAAAGCTGCACATTTTTCGCACCGTCACACTTCCACTGCTGATCCCAGGCATCGCAGGGTCATTTCTGCTTCTTTTCGTGGAGTCACTCGCTGACCTCGGCAACCCGCTCTTTATCTCAGGCAACGTCACTGTTCTGTCGGCGCAGATCTTTCTGGCGGTCGCGGGGGAGTATGACTACCAGAAGGCGTCGGCCCTGGCGTTCGTCCTGCTCATCCCGACCCTGGCGGTCTTCCTCGTTCAGCGTTACTACGTCAGCCGGCGCTCTTACGTCTCCGTGACCGGCAAGCCGACCGGCGGCCACATCACTGTGCGTGAGCCATGGATCCGGTGGCCGTTCATCACGATCGCATATCTCACCTGTCTATTGGTGGTGATCCTCTATGCCGCCATCTTCTACGGGTCGTTTGCCAGCGCGTGGGGAGTTGACTATACGCCCACGTTGTATTGGTGGAAGTTGATGGCCGCGCGCGGGGTCGAGTCGATCCTCGATACGACTTTCCTGAGCGCATTCGCGACGCCACTCGCCGCGCTCACCGGCATGATCATCGCCTTTCTCGTGGTGCGTAAGAAGTTCTCGGGCAAGGATGCGCTGGATTTCGTCTCCAACCTGGGCGGCGCTGTACCCGGCACGATCCTGGGTATCGGCTTCGTCCTGGCCTTTTCGACCGTGCCAACCTTTGTGGTCGGGCTGCTCTATGTCATGCTTGCGGTGTTTCTCGCCCGTCAGGCATTACCCGATAGACGGTCGCATTTCATCGTCGTGGCAGCAGGGAGCGCGGTCGGCCTGGGCCTGGCCCAACTGACCCGGTTCCTGGGCGAATCCGGCCCCTACTACCTCATCGGGGCTTTGTACCTTGTGTTCGGAGGACTGGCCTGGCTACGCGGGCGGTCCAGTGCAAAGCCTGCGCGATCGACTTTGGTGCTCGCAATGGGCGCATACGTGCTGATGGGTGGCCTGATCGAGTTCGTCGCACAGCCCATCGCGGTCCTGAGCCGTTCGATCCCCCCAGGTTTTTGGGCCAACTTCCTGTTCCAGTTTTCCGATTATCTGAAGGTCTTCTTCCAGACGCCGCTGCCCCTGGCGGCGATCGTGTTTGCGTTCCTTTCCTTGTTGATCATTGAGAGGGAGACCGGCAGATCTCGCATGGTCATCACCGGACTCCTCATCAGTCTGGTGGCAGCGCTCTGTTTCGCAGGCCAGCCGCTGGCGCTGATCGGCACGCCGTACATCATTCTGGCGGCTTTCGCTGTACGCAGCCTGCCCGCTTCAGTGCGCGCCGGCGTGGCTGCGCTGCAGCAGATCGACCCATCCATTGAAGAGGCGTCGGGGATGCTGGGGGCAGACGCGCAGTACACCTTCCGCAAGGTGACGCTGCCGCTGATCCTGCCCGCGCTGCTCGCGGGCCTGATCTTTGCCTTCACCCGGCATATGACCAGCCTGTCGGCGATCATCTTCCTGATCAGTGCGCGCTGGCGCATCGTGACCGCGTCGATCCTCAGTGAATGGGAGCAAGGCGGCATCAGTATTGCCGCGGCGTATTCGACCGTGATTATCGTGTTGGTTCTGATCGCAATCGGCTTTCTGTACTATATCACCCGGCGAGTCCTGAAGGGTCGCGGCGACGTGGATCTGACGTTGGGAGCTTAGGAGTAAGTCCATGTACCTGGTGCTGCAAGACCTGGTCAAAAAGTTCGCCAGCAAAGGCGGCGGCGCCGCTATAAGCGGCGTGGGCGAAGTCACGGCGGTGAACGGCGTCTCGCTCAACATCAACCAGGGCGACCTGGTGACGCTGCTCGGGCCATCGGGGTGCGGCAAAACTACAACGCTGCGCATGATCGCCGGTTTTGAGTTTCCCACGTCAGGTCAGATCCTGCTGGACGGCAAGGCGATTAACGATTTGCCCCCACATCGCCGCGACATGTCGATGGTTTTCCAGAGCTACGCTATCTTTCCGCACCTCAGCGTGTTTGAGAACATCGCCTACGGCTTGAATGTGCAACGTCTCTCTCAGGAGGTGATCCGCCAGCGGGCGGGCCGGGTGATGGACCTGGTGGAGTTGACGGGCTACGAGAATCGCCAGCCGAATCAGCTTTCCGGTGGGCAGCAGCAGCGGGTTGCGCTTGCCCGGGCGCTTGTGATGGAACCCAAGGTCCTGCTCATGGACGAGCCGCTGTCGAACCTCGACGCCAAACTGCGCGAACAGATGCGCACGGAAATCCGCCGGATTCAGAAGCGGCTGGGCATCACCAGCGTCTACGTGACGCACGACCAGGTGGAGGCCATGACCCTGTCAGATCAGGTCGTCGTGATGAACCAGGGCCAGATCGAGCAGACTGGCACCCCTCTGGAGGTGTACAGGCGGCCCGCCACGCGCTTTGTGGCTGATTTCATCGGCCGGGCGAACTTCGTCACAGCCATGGTGCGCGACCAAAGCAACGGCACCTTGGTCATGGATGCGTTGGGCGCGGTCGTCAGCGTGCCCGCCCCGGCAGAAGGCATCCCGACCGGCGCGGTGGTGACCCTGGTCGTGCGGCCTGAGATGGTGGAGGTCGATACCGACCGGCCCCATGCGCAGGCGATCGTGCGCCGGGCCGCGTACCTGGGCAATGTCGTGGAGTACGATCTGGAGGTCGGGGATCATCTGTTGACAGTGGCCGAGCACGATCCGCGACATGCCCGGGTGCATGATGAAGGGGCCACCATACCGATTCGGTTGATCGAAGACTGCCTGTACGTGTTGCCAAATGAATGAGCGCGTCTGCGACCTGCTGATGGTGGGTCACTTCGCCGTGGACCGCTTGATCGTGGATGGGGTAACAACGACATCTTCCGGGGGTGGGGTCTATTACGGCGCGATCGCGGCGCGACGGTTGGGCGCGGCCGTGGCGGTCGCCACCCGCTTGCGCGCCGACGACTTCGAGCGGCTGGAGGAACTCCGTTCCGAGGGCATCCCGGTGTTCGCGACGCCTGCGGAAGAGACCTCAGGCATCGCCAACTACTACGACTCGGCCGACATGGAGCGCCGCATCTGCATTCCAATCGGCTTCGCGGGCGCCATCCGGGCCGCTGACCTGCCGATCGATTGGGCGCATGCGCCGGGTTCGTCCGATGATGAGGGCATGCGCGCCGCCATCTACGTCATCTCGCCCATCATTGCCGGCGAGGTGGAGCTGTCATTGTTGGCGCGCCTGGCATCGCGCGGCCCCGTCGCAATGGACGTACAGGGGTTCGTGCGAGTGCGCGTCGGCAATGAGCTCCACTTCCGCACCTCACCGCAGCTTGACGAGACATTGCACCATGTGACCTATCTCAAGGTGGACCGTGCGGAAGCCGAGGCGCTGACCGGCGAGAAAGACCTTTCCCGTGCCGCGCGTGTGTTGGCCGCACAGGGGCCGCGCGAGATCGTCCTGACCGAATCCGCGGGCGTGACGGTCTTCGCCGATGGCCAGATACACCGCGCGCCGTTCCGTCCGCGCTCCCTGACCGGGCGCACAGGCCGAGGCGACACCTGTTTTGCCACCTACCTGGCCATGCGCCTGTCGCACAGCGCTGCGGAGGCATGCGCCTGGGCCGGCGCAGTAACGACCTTGAAGCAGGAACAGCCTGGACCCTGGCGGGGCGCATTGGCCGACGTGGTAGCGCTCCTGGAAAGCAGCAAGAGTTGAGGCGCTCGACTCAGGTGCCCGGCACTTCGAAAGTTCCGGGCACCTTCAGCACGCGACACCTTCCGCGGCCCCGCAATCACCAACCCGAGGAGCTGCCTCATGCCTGTCTCACCCAGAGCGTCGCGATCGTTGACTCCCGAAGATGTCGCAACCGTACCCCAGCCCGGCCTCGTCCAGCCGGTCGATTTCCAGTTCAGCCCGGACGACGCGCTGATAACATTCCTCCACAGCCCTGACCGTTCGCGGACGCGGCAGTTGTACGCGTTCGATCCCGCTACGCGTGAGTGCGGTCTTTTTCTCGAACCACCGTCACAGGGAACAACGGACGAAAACGTCTCTTTGGAAGAGGCGTTGCGCCGGGAACGTGCGCGGCAGTGGGGCACCGGGGTGACCGACTATGCCTGGGCAAAGTTGGCCGCGCGGCTATTGGTCCCCCTGCCGGACGGTGTGTACGTCCAGGATGCGGCGGGGCTGCGCAAGGTCGTCGACGGCGCGGTGCAGGATCCGCGTTTTTCGCCCGATGGCGCACAGATCGCGTTTGTCAGAGAAGGTGACCTGTGGGTCACTGACGTTCTCGACGGGGAAACCAGGGCTTTGACCCGGGAAGCTGCGAATTCCGGCGTCACGCGCGGCCTCGCCGAATACATCGCAGCCGAGGAAATGGGCAGGCACGAAGGCTTTTGGTGGTCGCCGGATGGCGCCATGATCGCCTTCACCGAGGTCGACGAGCGTCACATCCCCATCTACCGCATCATGCACCAGGGCAAAGATGCGGTGGGTGACGGCGCTCAAGAGGACCACCGCTACCCGTTTGCAGGGAAGGCCAACGCTCGGGTGCGGTTGGGCGTGGTCATGGTGGCAACCGGCGAGGTGCTTTGGATGAGCGAAGTCGCAGGTGGCCCGCAACCTGCGTCCGGGCTGCATTCTGCAGCCTGGGAGTACCTGGCGCGCGTCGAGTGGTTCCCCTGCGGTGACCTGCTCGCCCAGTTTCAGGATCGCCGCCAGCAGCAGCTCGACCTGATTCGCTTTGATCCGGTGACAGGCACGGGCAAACAGCTGCTTCGCGAGTCGAGTGCGGTCTGGATCAACCTGCACGACGTGCTGCATCCGCTGCCGGCGAATCACAAGCTGTGGCCGGGCGGATTCATCTGGGCGTCGGAGCGCACCGGCTTCCGCCACCTGTACCTTTATGATCGCGACGGCGGGTTGGTGCGTCCGCTCACCGAGGGCCAATGGATGGTGGATACGCTGGCTGGCGTCGATGCGGCCCGCGGGATCGCGTACTTCACCGGCACACGGTCCGGAGCAACCGAGCGTCATCTATACCGCGTTGCGTTCGAAGGTGGGGAGCCGGCGCAGGTGACAGTGGGGGACGGGATCCATCTCGTCAAGCTGGACCACGGCTGCCGGCGCTTCGTCGATGGTTTCGAGTCCGACACGCAGCGGCCCTGCGTCACCCTGCGCGAATTGGATGGCGGTGGCGAGCTGGCGGTGATCTATCAGACCGACGACCCGCGCATCGACGAGCTCATGCTTCAGCCCCCGGAATTCACCTCCCTCACGAATCGCCGCGGCGTCACGCTGCGGGGCATGACCTACAAGCCGGATCCGAGTCGCTTTGGGAGGGGACCGTACCCAACCATCGTGGATGTCTACGGCGGCCCACATGCCCAGCGCGTGATGCAGGCCTGGCGCAGCACGGTCAACATGCGCGCCCAATATCTGGCCAGCCTGGGCTTCCTCGTGTTCAGCCTGGACAACCAGGGCAGCGCCAATCGCGGGCTCGAGTTTGAGTCAGCGATCCGCTGGGACATGGGTCATGCCGAGGTGGACGATCAGGTTGACGGAGTGCGCTGGCTGATCGAGGCGGGATTGGCCGACCCGGGCCGCGTGGGTGTGTATGGCTGGAGTTACGGCGGGTACATGGCGCTCATGTGCCTTGCGCGTGCGCCCGGGGTGTTTCGCGTAGCCGTGGCCGGCGCACCCGTGACGTCCTGGGCCGGCTATGACACGCATTACACCGAGCGGTACATGGGACTGCCCTCTGAAAACACGAATGGCTATGCGATAAGCAGTGTCATAGTTCACGTCGCTCATATCAAGGGTAAGCTGCTCCTCGTCCACGGGCTCATCGACGAAAATGTCCACTTTCGCCACACAGCGCGTTTGATCAATGCGCTCACCCGCGCGCGTTCCGTACGAATTGATGCTCTTCCCTAACGAGCGCCACATGCCGCGGCGCCTGGAAGATAGGGTTTTCATGGAGGAGCGCATCCGGGATTTCTTCATCCAGAACCTGAAAGGATCCTGACATGGTGGAAACGGTCACCCTGCGCGAGATCACCGAAAAAACGGTCAGGCCCGTCTGCCGGCTGAGTGAAACGTTGTCCCCCAGCCACAAGAAGATGGTGGCGGACAACGCTGTGTCGATTGCCGAGGCGCACTATTCTCCCTATGCGTGGTACCGCGCCATCTACGCGGACGAGACCCCGGTGGGCTTCATCATGATCTATATTGGGCCGGAAGACGAAGAGCATGGCAAGCTGGACACGGTTTATTTTCTTTGGCGGCTGATGGTGGCGGGGCCGCACCAGGGCAAGGGATACGGCCGTCGCGCGGTCGAGCTGTTGATGGAGAAAGTCAAGACGGAGGGCGCAACCGAGTTGCTGGTCAGTTGTGGAGAAGGGGAAGGCAGCCCCGAGGGGTTTTATCGGACGCTGGGGTTCGAACGGACGGGCGACGTGCTCGACGATGAGGTTGTCATGAAACGGAGCCTGTAGAACGTGGAGGCTCAGAGCGTCCGCGTATTTGTAAACTCAAATGTATCCCAAGTGCTGTGGTGGGAACCCGGATCACAATATCCTACGGAGAAACATGAGAGACTCACGCTATCACGTAGAGAGTAGGAGTGATCGATGAGATACGGGCACTATACGACAAGAGCAACCGCTAAGGCGATCGCCATCGAGCGCGAACCCCAGGCCAGCAGCGCACACCGCGCCTGGCTTCTGAAGCTGGTTCTGCTGCTCTCGGGCGTCCTGGTCTTCGTGTTGGCCGGGACCTATCCGGCCTGAGCTGAGCAAGTCTTTAGTAAGATGCTGACACTTGTGCAATCGTGCGAGTGCCAGCGCTTCCAACTCATCCTCTGGCGGCATCGCCAACACTTCTCTATCTCAGTCACTACTGCGTTTTGCGTCACCTGCACTATAATTGAGCTATATGAGCACATTGGTGACAGTTGCTGACAGCCTCCCGCGCGACCTGGGGAATGGGTTGATCCTGCGTCTCTCGACCCGCGTGGACGCGGAGGCGCTCGCCGAGTTCAACAGGTGGGTGCACCGCGATCCCGGCGTCGCGGAGCCGGACGAGGGGACCGCGGAGTGGACACGCGAGCTGCTGGGCGGCGGGCACCCGACGTTCGGCGAGCATGACTTTACGATCGTGGCTGAAAAGGCTACCGGCCGCATCGTCTCCACCCTCAACCTGATCTCGCAGACCTGGACCTATGGCGGCATCCCGTTCGGAGTTGGCCGCGTGGAGCTGGTGGGCACCGGGCCCGAGTATCGCCAGCGCGGCCTGGTTCGTCTCCAATTTGATGTCGTGCACCAGTTGAGCGCGGAGCGCGGCGAGCAGGTGCAGGCGATCACGGGCATCCCTTACTACTACCGGCAGTTCGGCTACGAAATGGCCATGGACCTGAGCGGCGGCCACATCGGCTACGTGACGTCCATCCCCGCGTCAAAGAGGGGCAGGCAGAGCCGTGCGTCCTCCGGCAGGTGGTCGCCGAAGATCTCGACTTTGTGCTCGAGCTCGAACGGATTTCGGCTCGGCGCTCGCTGGTGCATGCGCCGCGCACTGCCCCCCTGTGGCGTTACGAGATCTTCGAGCGCCGGGCGGGCGACGGTCAGCGGCTCGAATGGCGCATCGTGCAGACTGGGGGCGGCCAGCCGATCGGCATGCTCGGTTTTAGCCCCGCGCCCTGGGGCGGCAGCCGGCTCCCGGTGCTCTGGCTCGAGCTCGCGGACGGATGGTCCTACGTGGAAACTGCGGCCAGCCTCCTGCGCGGCCTGCGGGTCGAAGGCGAGGCCGTGATGGCGGCCAGGGGCAAGACCCTGTCCGGGCTCCAGTTTCAACTGGGCGAGCACCACCCTGCCTACGAGGCGAACCAGGAGCGCCTGCCGCACGTCCGCGCCGCTTACGCGTGGTATCTGCGCGTGCCAGACCTGCCTGGCTTCCTTCGTACGATCGCACCCGCGCTTGAAGAGCGCCTCGCGGGGACGTACGCGGCAGGCCACTCGGGCGAGCTGAAGCTCAGCTTCTACCGCTCGGGCCTACGCATCGTCCTGGAGCGCGGCCGGTTCGTAGCGATCGAGCCCTGGACGCCGGTAGCGGCGCAGGATGAGGGAAATGCAGCCTTCCCGGACCTGACCTTTCTGCAACTGCTCTTCGGCTACCGGACATTCGCGGAGCTGAGGCACGCGTGTCCAGATGCTTGGGCCGCTGATGATGAGGCGCGCGGGCTATTGACCGCGCTCTTCCCGCGCCGCTACTCGCGCTTCATCCCGATTTCATAAGGAGGTGACACAGTGAAGTATCGGAGGTTTGGCCGGACCGGCTGGCAGGTTTCCGAGATCGGCTACGGCATGTGGGGCATGGGTGGTTGGACCGGGTCGGATGACGCCGAGTCGTTGGCGGCCCTCCAGGACGCTCTCGGCCTGGGGTGCAATTTCTATGACACTGCTTGGGGCTATGGTGCGGGACACAGCGAAGGGTTGCTTGGGCAGCTTGTCCGCGCGAACCCTGGCAGGAAGTTCTATACGGCGACCAAGATCCCGCCGAAGAACTTCAAGTGGCCGTCGCGGCGGGAGTTCTCAGTTGACGATTGCTTCCCACCCGATCACATCGAGCAGTACGTGCATTCGAGCCTCCAAAATGCGGCGATCGAATCATTCGACCTGATGCAGTTCCACACGTGGGAGGATGCCTGGATTCGCGACGCACGAGTGGCGAAGACGATGGATGATCTCAAGCGGCAAGGGCTTGTGCACGCCTGGGGGATCAGCATCAACCGCTGGGAGCCGTGGAACGGGGTCGAGACGGTGCGTAGCGGCCTGATCGACTCGGTGCAGGTGATCTACAACATCTTTGACCAGAATCCTGACGACGAGCTGTTCCCTGCCTGCCAGGAGAACGACGTCGCGGTGATTGCCCGTGTGCCTTTTGACGAGGGCACGCTCACCGGGACGCTCACCGTGGACAGCAAGTGGCCCGAAGGTGACTGGCGCAACACCTATTTCGTGCCCGACAACCTGATACCCAGCGTCAAACGTGGTGATGCGTTGAAGCCGATCGCCGCAGGCGCAGGCTTGACCATGCCCGAAATGACCTTGCGGTTCATCCTAAACCACCCGGCGGTGAGCACGATCATCCCTGGGATGCGCAAATTGCATCACGTGGAAACGAACATCGCGGCCAGCGATGCTGGTCCGCTACCTGCCGATCTTCACGCCCGGTTGCGAGACCACCGGTGGGACCGCCAGCCGACAAAGTGGTCGCAGTAGCGACGCGATGAGGTGCCGGGCACTTCGCAAGTGCCCGACACCGGGGGCATACCTAGGGCAATCGCATCTTAATTGCCCTGACCAAAGAGCACTTTGAGCAAGTAGGGCTCATCCCAGCCAGCTTTGAGACGCTTGGCCTTGATGCCGGCCTTGACACTTTTTTCCTGTTTGAGCAGGTTGAGGGCAATGTGCCGGAGAACAGCGAAGTTGGCCGGGCCGTTGTCCTTGCGCACCCGCTGGTGATCTTCATCGAAGCCGATGTCGAGCACCCAGTGCAACCCGTTTTCGATGCCCCAATGGCTACGCAGCGCCTTGAGCATGCGCCGGGCATCGCCGTCCAGGCTGGAGATGAAGTACCGGGTCTCGATCGTCGTCTCGCCCGGCATTCGGCGCTCGGCGACGACCTTGACGATCGTGTGGAGGTTGCGCCACCCAGCCCGGTTGCGCAAGTAGCTCACCAGACTGCCATCCGAGATGGTCCAACACTGACGGATTTCGAGGCGGCCATGCGCCTTGTCCGTCGTCTTGTGGTAATCGTGCGGGACGTCCTGGAAGTTCACTTCTTGAGCTCCCGCAAACAGTGCGTGGATGTCTTCGTAGAGATGGCCCTGGTTCTTCTTAACCACCAGCACGTAGTCGGCATCCTGTTCGACAATCGCCTGGGTGATCTCGGTCTGGCAGCCGATGGCGTTGATCGTCACGATGCAGCCGGCGATTTCCAGCACCTGCAGCAGCTTGGGGATGGCCGTGATCTCATTGGACTTGTCGTCCACCTTGACCTGCCCAAGCACCAGATGATTGGCCGTCGCCCAGGCGCTGACCATGGCGATGCCCGCCTTGCCGAGCAGGCGGTTGCAGGAACCACGCAGCACTTTACCATCAATCGCAATGACTTGGCCGCGGGTCACCTGGCTCACGGCCTGAATCCATTCCAGAAAACACTGCTGGAACTGCTCGGTATTCAGCCGAGCAAACACTCGCCCGAAGGTGTCATGTGACGGGATGCCGTTGGGTAGTTCCAGGAACGTCCGTAGCCATGTCAGCTTGGCGTTCCCGAACAACTCCACCTCGACCCAGTCATCGGCGCCACACAGGATGGCGCAGATCGCAATGATGATGATGTCGAGCAGTTGATGGCGCTTCGTCCGGTCGATCCGGGGATCTGCCAGGCTCGCAAAGTGCTCGCTGATCGCTGCGGTAGGCTCGTCGTTCATGGGCTACCCTCCTGACCACTCAAGGATAGCCCATTCCGCCTGCCGCGTCTACCATCCAAGCAAACAATATGATATTTATTAGATGCGTACGCCCTTGGGGCATACCTTGGGCACCTTGAGCATCGTGAATTTGACATCCCTATACCTTCTTGTATAATCCCCGCCAAGGGAAACGATTTCATGGTATCGGTACCATGAGATCGTGCACCCGACGAAGCCCAATTCTTTCCCATCCGTTCAGCCGCCCGAGGCAGAGTCGTGACTACCATCAGGGATGTGGCAAAACGCGCCGGTGTCGCACCTGTGACCGTATCACGGGTGATGAACGATGCGCCCAACGTCAATGCCAAAACGCGGCAGCGGGTGGAGCAGGCGATCACCGAATTGGGATATGTGCCGAACGTGGCGGCGCGCAGCCTTCGCTCGAAGCGCACCCGTTCATTGGCTTTTGTTGTCCCCGATATCACCAATGCCTTTTGGACCACCGTAGCCCGCGGGGTGGAAGACGCCGCGCAAAGTCACGGCTACTCCGTGCTTCTCTGTAACACCGACGAAGACCTCGTCAAGCAGCAGCGCTATCTTGATGTCATCGTCAGCCAGCGAGTGGACGGCATCATCATTGCACCGTGTAACACCGATGCAGATCAGCTGGCGCCACTGCGAGATCACGACATTGCTACGGTCGTGATCGACCGGCGCATCGAGGGCTGGGATGTGGACACCGTGTACGGTGACTCGCTCTCAGGCGCGTATGCGCTCACGAAGCACTTGATCGGCCTGGGCCACACTCGTATCGCCATGCTGTCGGGGCCGTTGGGCGCGCCAACGGCTGAGGATCGCATCGCAGGATACCGGCTCGCCCTTCAGGAGGCCGGCATCGCGCACGACGAGCGCCTGATCCGTCGCGGGGGCTTCAGCATGCCCGCCGGCCGCGAATTGATCGGGCAGCTCCTCGATGAGGGCTTGGCGCCCACGGCGATCTTCGCGGCCAACAACTCGATCGCGTTGGGAGTGGTGGAGGCGATTGGGGCGCGCGGGTTGCGCATCCCTGCCGACATGGCATTGGTGTGCTTTGACGACTACCCATACATTGCCAGCTTTTTTCCCTTTCTGACGATCATTGCGCAACCGGCCTACGACATGGGCAGCGAAGCAGCGCAGTTGTTGCTGCACCGGTTGGAGGCGTCAGGTCCGCTGGAACCCCGGCGCGTGGTTCTCCCGGTGCGCATGATCATTCGCCACTCTTGCGGCAGCACAATGGGGTCTGGCGGGGGGTGTCCGCTCAACCTCCCCCTGAAGGATCTGCGCGAGGCGAAGGACGTGCTTGTAGAGTCGATGGTTCCAGACACGTTCGCCGTATAACCAGTTCCTTTAAGACGCGATCCCACCGCACGGTTTAGCGTTTTGACGGATGCGGTGCGAAAATACGCTCGGCATAGAGTGGGCAGCCGGGCCACCTGGGTGGAGAGGGAGACGGACCATGGGTGAAGTCCTTGTCCAAATGGAGGGCATCGAGAAGAGCTTCCCAGGCGTTCACGCGCTTAGCGACGCATGCTTCGAGCTGCGCTCGGGCGAGGTGCACGCGCTGGTGGGTGAAAACGGCGCGGGCAAATCGACGCTGATGAAAATCCTGGCAGGCGTATACTCCAAGGACGCGGGACGCATCGTCTACAAAGGCCGCGAGGTCCAGATTCCTAACCCCAGGGCGGCGCAAAACCTGGGGATCAGCATGATCCACCAGGAACTCAACCTGATGCCGCATTTGACCGTCGCTCAGAACATCTTCATCGGGCGTGAACCGCGTGCTCGCACCAGGCTTTTGTTGGACGAAGGAAAGCTCAACGAACAAGCCAAGCAATTGTTCGAAACGATGCACCTGAAGATTGATCCGCGTGCGAAGGTGGCGGATCTTTCGGTGGCCAAACAGCAGATGGTCGAGATCGCCAAAGCACTGTCCTTCAATTCCGATGTCTTGATCATGGACGAGCCGACGGCAGCGCTCACTGAAACCGAGATCGAAGAGCTTTTCCGCATCGGCCGGCAGCTACGCGAGAAAGGCGTGGGCATCGTCCACATCTCCCATCGGTTGGAGGAGCTGAAGCAGATCTCCGATCGCATCACCGTGATGCGCGATAGCCGCACCATCGACACCATCGCGACCCAAGATGCCACCATCGACCAGATCATTGGTATGATGGTGGGCCGCACGATCTACGAATCCACGCCCGAGCTGCCCGAGGTGCCCAGTCAGGAGATTGCGCTCGAGGTGCGCAACCTGAACCGGGGCACCGTGATCAAAGACGTCAATTTCCAACTCAGGAAGGGAGAAATCCTGGGCCTGGCCGGGCTGGTGGGCGCGGGGCGGACGGAGGTTGCACGGGCCATCTTTGGCGCGGATCCCATCGACTCGGGTGAGGTGCTGGTCAAGGGCAAGAAGACCCACATCGGCTCGCCCCACGACGCGGTGGCCGCGGGCATCGCCTATTTGTCCGAAGACCGTAAACGTTACGGCCTGGCGCTCGGCATGGACGTCGAATCGAATATCATACTGGCCACGTTCGGCAAGTTCCTGCGGACGCTGGGCTGGATCGACACGGCGCGCACCCGCGTAGTCGCGAAGGCGAGCGTTGAGTCACTGGCGATCAAGACGCCGAGTCTGGCGCAGCGGACCAAGAACCTGTCCGGCGGCAACCAGCAGAAGGTCATCGTCGGCAAATGGCTGACCGCAGACACCGACGTCCTGATCTTTGACGAGCCAACGCGCGGCATCGACGTCGGCGCCAAGAGCGAAATCTACAAGTTATTGAACGAATTGGCGCAGCAGGGTAAGGCTATCATGATGATTTCCTCGGAGCTGCCGGAGATCCTGCGTATGAGCCACCGCATCCTGGTCATGTGTGAGGGCCGTATCACCGGCGAACTGAGCAGCGCCGAGGCGAACCAGGAACGCATTATGGCCTATGCCACACAGCGCGGGCAAGTCGTCGTCACCAACGGCGCAGCAGCCGTCAAGTCCTAAGCGAGGGTTGTCTGACATGGAAACCAAGATCGTCCAGTCCCAGCCGGTCAAGAAGACATCGATCTTACGCTCCGACGCGGCGCAGCGTTTTCTAGCGTTCGGCGCACTCATCCTGATCTTCGTCGTTTTCCGGTTCCTATCGCCGTATTTCCTGACGGGCAGCAACATCAGCGGCATCCTGATCGCCACTGCCGTCAACGGCGTCCTGGCTATCGGCGTGACGTTTGTGATTATCACCGCCGGGATCGATCTCTCCGTCGGCACGGTGATGACGTTGACGACGGTCATGATGGGAAAGGTTATCACGGATTGGGGTCTGCCGATCCCCATCGGGTTGTTGGTGGGGGTGGCGACGGGCGCACTGGCTGGGTTCATCAACGGCTTCCTGATCTCCAAGGCGAAGCTGCCGCCCTTCATCGCCACGCTGGGCATGCTGAACGTGGCGAAGGGCCTATCCCTCGTCATCAGCAAGGTGAAGCCGATTTACTTCGACTCCAATCCCGCATTCCAGAAGATCGCGATGGGGTCGCTGGTAAATCTGGACCGCTTCATCCCGGGCCTGGAGATCAACAACGCGGTCCTGATTCTGTTCGGCGCAGCCATCGTCGCCAGCCTGATCCTCTCGAAGACGGTCCTCGGCCGCTACACCTTTGCCCTGGGCAGCAACGAAGAGGCCGCTCGCCTGTCGGGCGTCAACGTCGATCGCTGGAAGATCGCGGTCTACTCGCTGACCGGCTTGTTTGCCGGCCTGGCGGGCATCATCATGGCTTCGCGCATCAACTCGGCACAGCCAGCGTTGGGCCAGGGGTACGAGCTCGATGCCATCGCCGCCGCCGTGATCGGCGGCACATCGCTAAGCGGCGGTGAGGGCACGATCCTCGGCACGATCATCGGCGCCTTCATCATCAGCACGATATCCAATGGGTTGCGCATCTGCTCGGTAAAGCCCGAGTGGCAGATCGTGGTGACCGGCGTTATCATTGTGGGAGCCGTCTACCTGGATATCGCGCGGAGGCGCACCAACTAGCAAGTGTCGCATTCGCTGCGGCTCGGTCATCCCTAGGGGTCGCTCCGCGAAGATCGGCCGCAGCATCACTCTTTGGTCGTTAGCTCGCATTGAGCTCGACGGATAACACACTCAGGAAAAGGAGAAGCACCATGCGTAAGGTAGTAGCTCTGTTCTCTGTCCTGGCGGTCGTGGCCCTGCTGGCCGGCTGCGCCCCCGCGGCGACGCCGGCGGCCAGCCAACCGGCAGCGACCACCGCACCGGCCGCACCGGCCGCAGCGACCGCTGCACCGGCTGCGGCGACCACCGCCAAGCCGTACATCCCGGTCATCTCGAAGGGGTTCCAGCACCAGTTCTGGCAAGCTGTGAAGCTGGGCTCCGAGAAAGCCGCCAAGGAATTCAACGTCGACATCACGTTCGAAGGCCCTGGCAGCGAGGCCGAAGTCGACAAGCAGATCGAAATGCTTCAGACCGCGCTCGACAAGAACCCGGCCGCGATCTGCTTCGCAGCGGTCGACTCGAAGGCAGCGATCCCGCTCCTCGAGAAGGCCAAGGCAGCCGAGCATCCCGGTGGTCGCCTTTGACTCTGGTGTGGACAGCGACATCCCCGTGTCCACCGCGACCACCGACAACGTGGCGGCTGCGGCTGCGGCTGCGGATCACATGGCGACGTTGATTGGCGGCAAGGGTGAGGTCGCGGTTATCGCTCACGACCAGACCAGCCGCACCGGCATCGACCGCGTCAAGGGCTTCGTCGATCAGATCGCCGCGAAGTATCCTGACATCAAGGTCGTCAACGTGGATTACGGCGCGGGCGACGCGCTCAAGTCCACCGAGATCGTGAAGGCCGTCATCCAAGCCAACCCGAACCTGAAGGGCTACTTCGGCGCGAACGAAGGCTCGATGAAGGGCGTCATGAACGGCGTCAAGGAAACCGGCAAAGAAGGTAAGATCGTCATGATCGGCTATGACGCCGGCAAGCAGCTCAAAGACGCGATCAAGGCCGGCACCGTTGCTGGCGCCATCAGCCAGGATCCGGTCGGCATTGGCTACAAGTGTGTTGAGGCCGCTGTGAAGGCGCTCAAGGGCGAAACACTGCCCAAGATCATCGACACCGGCTTCAAGTGGTATGACAAGACCAACATCGACTCGCCCGAGATGGCGCCGCTGTTGTACGATTGATCTGAATCGTACGACCTGAGACTGTGAGAAAGGGGCTGTCCATTGGTTTGGGCAGCCCCTTTTTTCGAGGTCCGACCCAAAGGGGAGACACAATGGGTTACTTTGAATTGCTGACCACGCAAGACCTGGACCAGATCCACGCGACAAGCATGCGGCTGTTGGCCAATGTGGGGGTTGCATTTCCCCAGGCAGAAGTGTTACGGACCTTTCAGGAACACGGGGCCCGGGTCGATGGGGACCGCGTCTATCTGGCCGAGGCGCAGGTGATGGACGCACTTGCGAGCATCCCGAAACGGTTCACCCTCCATGCTCGCAATCCCAGGCGCAACGTGACGATCGGCGGCGGCAGTACGGTGTTTGCGCCGGGGTACGGCGCGCCGTTCCTCGTCGATGCCGAGGTGGGCAAACGCGGGGCCTCGTTGGAGGACTACCACAATCTCGCCAAACTGGCGCATGCGCTGCCAAACCAGGACGTGAGCGGCTACCTCCTCGTTGACCCGGATGTCCCGACAGCCCATTTGCACATGCTCTACGCCCACATGCTCCACTCGGATAAACCGTTCATCGGCAGCACCGCGGGTGCAGCGGGCGCTCGACAGACGCTGGAGATGGCCCGCATCCTCTACGGGGGAGACTTCGGTGACCGTGCGATCACCATCAGCTTGATCAACAGCCTGAGCCCTCTGGCCTATAGCACCGAGATGCTGGATGTGCTGATGGAATACGCGCCGGCCCGCCAGCCAATGGTGATTGCGGCGCTGGCCATGGCCGGCTCGACCGGACCGGTGACGCTGGCCGGCGTGCTGGCGATGCAGACAGCGGAGTTGTTGGCCGGGATTGTGCTGACCCAGTGGATCAGTCCGGGAATGCCCGTTGTCTTTGGATCCACCTCAACCAATATCGACATGAAGTCCGGCGCGTTGTGCATCGGCAGCCCTGAGCTTTCGCAGATGATATCCGCGCATGCCCAACTGGCGCGCTTCTATGGCATCCCATCGCGCAGCGGGGGTGCGCTCACTGACGCCAGCTACCCGGACGCGCAGGCCGGCTTCGAGTCCATGATGGGCCTGCTCACCACCGCCAACAGCGGCGTGGATTTCGTCCTCCACGCGGCGGGCATCCTCAGCTCGTACCTGGCCTTCTCGTATGAGAAGTTCGTGCTGGATGACGAGATCTGCGGCATGGTGCGGCGGCTGCGCCGCGGCTTCACCGTGGATCCCCAAACGCTGGCCTACGATGTCATCGCCAAGGTGGGGTCGGGTGGTAACTATCTGATGGAAGATCACACGGTGGAGCGGTGTCGCACGGAGTTCTGGAAGCCGGGGGTGTGCGATCGCAGCGGGTTGGAGGCGTGGATGGCCACGCGCCAGGACGCGGTGTCTCGTGCGCGCGTGCGCTGGCAGAAGCTGGTGTGCGATCACAAGGACCCCGAGCTGGATCAGGTCATCAGCCGCCAACTGGGGGCGTACCTGGAGAGTCACATTTCATAGCGGTCGAATTCATTCGGCGGCACAACGGTGGCGGCGTCAACCAGCCGGCCGTGAATGAATTCTGACAGCCAGCCGGCCGTGAATTCATTCACGGCCTGACAGGGCGAAACCTGCTGAAGCAGGTTCGGTTCGATTGCGAGTCAGGAGACAGATAGATGCCATTCTGGCGCACATGCTATCATTTGGTGTGGGCGACAAAGAATCGTGAGTCACTGATCACACCGGAGATCGAGCCACGCCTCTACGGCTACCTCGTCCACAAAGCCTCAGAACTGGGAGTCTTTGTTTACGCCATCAATGGCTGGACCGATCACGTCCATCTCATCGTTGCCATCCCCCCACACGTTTCTGTTTCAGACCTGGTCAAACATCTCAAGGGGACCTCTTCCCACGACCTCAACCAGCAGGGGTCCAGCATCTTTTTCACCTGGCAGCGTGGTTTCGGTGTCCTCACTGTCGGCGAGCGGCAAAGGCCTGCTGCCGAGCCGTATGTCAGACAACAGAAAGTGCATCATCGCGACAGCACGACTGTCGCGTGGCTGGAGCGGTGTTCCGAAATCGACGATGGACCTGAAGAAACGTCATTGTCGGCCGCGTCTCTGCCAGTGCCTGCCGTGCGTGAATCACCAACGGCGTACGACCCTCTCGGCGAGCCGCCATTCTAGTGGCGCCTGCGGTTCGAAACCGCGGGCTGATATCGGTGCCAAACCGGCTGAAGCCGGTTGCGCATGCCGGCATGGCGCACGTGGGGGGACATCAGCCCGCTTGAGCGGGCTTGCAGCGGCGCGTGCGGTTCGAAACCGCGGGCTGATATCGGTGCCAAACCGGCTGAAGCTGGTTGCGCAAGCCGGCATGGCGCACGTGGGGGGGACATCAGCCCGCTTGAGCGGGCTTGCAGATGCTCTAGCCTGGCACTTCAGTGCCAGGCGACGAAGCAGGTCTGGCGTACCAGCCGCCGGCTTCAGCCGGGAGCGACTAGCCAAGTAACGCCAGCAGCCCCAGCAGGTAGCTGTGCGGTCCGAAGCCGGCAATCTGGCCCACGCATACGGGCGCGATCACCGAGGTGTGGCGGAACGCCTCGCGCGGATACACGTTGCTGAGGTGCACTTCGACGCAGGGCAGGGCGACCGCGGCGACAGCGTCGCGCAACGCATAGGAGTAGTGAGTGAGCGCGCCGGGGTTGATGAGGATGCCATCGGCCCATCCCCGCGCGGCATGAACGGCGTCGATCAGGCCACCTTCGTGGTTTGATTGGAGGATGCGCAGCTCGACGCCCCGCGCCCCTGCCTCCCGCTCCAGCATCGCGTCGATCTCGGCCAGCGTCGTTGCACCGTACACCCCTGGCTCGCGCTGGCCCAGCAGGTTCAAGTTCGGTCCGTGAAGCACCAGTATCCGGTCCATCGGCATGCTCTCCTCCTCTACCCGCGAAGTGGTCCCGTGGATGCTTGTACCGCGGCTAGCGCGGCCTCGACCGCGTCACCCGGCACGTCTTCCACCAACGCGACTTTGCCGATCCGCTCAATCACGACGAATCGCAACGTGCGGCCGCGCCGCTTCTTGTCCGTCCCCATCGCGGCGATTACTGCGTCAGGGTCAAAGGGAACCCTGGTCGGCAGGCCCAGGCGCGCCAAGACCTCACCGATGTGCTCCGCCAGGCCAGCATTGCATGCACCGATGAGCTCGCTGAGCCGCGCCGCGGCCACCATGCCCACTGCCACTGCGTCGCCATGCCGCAGCGTGAAGCCCGAATGGAGTTCGAGCGCATGGCCGAACGTGTGGCCCAGGTTGAGCCAGGCGCGGTCGCCTGCCTCGAACGGATCGCGCTGCACAAGATCGACCTTGACCCGAACCGCCTGGGCGATCATCGCGCTCAGCGATTCGGGGCCATCACCTGCCAACTGCTCGAAGAGCTTCCGATGCCCGATGATCCCCGCTTTCACCACCTCAGCCAGCCCCGACCGATACTCCGCGCCGGGCAGCGTTCGGAGGACGTCGGGATCGATGAGGACCAGCTCCGGTTGTTTGAACGCACCGACCAGGTTCTTCCCCCCAGGGAGATCGACGCCCACCTTGCCGCCAACGCTCGCATCGACCATCGAAAGCAAGGTGGTCGGCATCTGGACGAAGGGTACGCCGCGCAGCCAGGTTGCCGCGACGAATCCTGCCGTGTCCCCGATCACGCCGCCCCCGAGTGCAATCACGGGTTCGTTGCGGGCCAGCCTTATCTCGGTCAACTGCTTGTAAAGGTCCGCGACGGTGTCCAGTGTCTTGTGCGCCTCGCCATCAGGTGCGAGGAGAAGGTGCGTCTCGAATCCGGCCGATCGGAGTGCGCCGAGCAGCGTGTCCGCGTGGTGTAGCGCCACAGTCGGGTTCGAAATAACGGCGCAGCGGCCCGGCTTGATCCCGGCTGACAGCAGGCGGGAACCCGCTTCTGCGAGAAGGCCTTCGGCAATCAGGATGTCATAGATCGAGTCGGGGGTGCGGACAGGCAGCCGGTAGGCGCCATCGGGCAAGCCGGCGGTGATCGCGAGGACGCGATCGGCCACCCGCGCGACCGAAAGGTGAGTGGTGTCGATATGGTGTGGGAGTGATGAGTAGGCTGCGGCTCGTTCGGCAAGCAACTCGGCGATTCGCTCGCCAAGCGCCTTGCCGGCCAGCATCGGGCGATCGATTGCATGTTTCAATCGCCCCGCGATGGCGTCGGGCGCTGCCTCCAGGCAAATCACGATCCCGCCGGACAGCAGGGCAGCACGATTCTCGGCGCGCAGCACCGCTCCGCCGCCTGTCGCGACGACCAGGCCCGCCCCTTCGCTCAATTCCTGACACGCCTCAGCTTCCATTTGTCGGAAAGCCGGCTCGCCGTCCTCTGCAAATATCCGGGCAACTGGCTTGCCGGCGCGGGCTGAGATCCGCTCGTCAAGGTCGATGAAGGGCCATCCCAGGCGGTCGGCGACAACGCGGCCCGTGCTGCTCTTGCCGGTGCCCATGAAGCCGGTCAAAACGATGTTCGGCTTTGTCACCTGTTCATGCCTCCGTAAGCGAATGGATGTGATTACGCCTCATACCCGAACCGCCAGGTTGCATTATCCATCGGCAGGTCGGCCAGCCGGCTGCGCCTGAGCGCGGCGAAGCGCGGTTCTTGTTCTGCGAGCGAATCGCCGCCAAGCTTTTCCATCAACGCGTCGGCAAGCACCCACGCGGCCATGGCCTCTCCGATGACCACCGCGCGGGGCGCGGCCGAAAAATCGGAGCGCTCGTACTTCGTGGGCGTGGGCGCGCCGGTGGCCAGGTCTACCGACATCAAGGGGTTCAACGTTGTGCTGATCGGCTTCATTGCCACGCGCAGCACGATGGGTTCGCCCGTGGTGACGCCGCCCTCCAGGCCGCCGGCCCGGTTCGTTGCGCGGCGCAATTCCCCGTTTTCACCGAGGATGATCTCATCGTGCACCTGCGTCCCGCGCAGGCACGCGTTGTCGAAGGCGCGACCGATTTCGACGCCTTTCATCGCCTGGATGCTCACCATCGCGGCCGCGAGTCGTGCGTCGAGTTTGCGGTCGAAGTGGACATGGCTGCCCAGGCCGGGCGGCACACCCAGCGCCACGACCTCGAACACGCCGCCCAATGTGTCCTTCGCCTGCATGGTGTCCAGAATGGCCTGCCGCATCCGCTCAGCCGCGGCTGCATCAGGGCAGCGCACGTCGTTCTCCTCTGCTGCGGCGAAGCGTTCCTCATAGGGCATGGACTCAGCGATCCCCGCCTCGACATCGCCGATGCGGGTCACGTAGCCGCCCACCACAATCCCGAAATGCGCCAGGTAGGCCCGGCAGATCGCGCCCACCGCGACGCGCAGGGTGGTTTCCCGCGCGCTCGCACGTTCCAGCGCCAGCCGTAAATCCCGGTATCCGTACTTGACGGCGCCGGTCAGATCCGCATGGCCGGGCCGCGGGATGGTCATCGGCGGAACATCTTTCTCTGCCCACGACCGGTAGTCCAGGTTTGCGACCTCCACGCCAATCGGCGCGCCGGTTGTTTTGCCTGCCAGGATGCCTGCCGTAATGCGGACATGGTCTTTCTCGATCTTCATGCGCCCGCCCGCACCATAAGCCACCTGTCGTCTTGCCAGGTCGCGGTCGATCATCTCTGCGTTCACCGGCAGCCCTGCGATCATTCCCTCCAGGATGGCGGTCAGCGATGGGCCGTGGCTCTCGCCGGCGGTGAGGAATCGTAAAGTGGACATATGTTATCCTTCGATGGCCGCACGCATGACATCTATGGGCGCAGCGCGCCCTGTCCAGATCTCAAAAGCTCGCGCCCCTTGATGCACCAACATCCCCAGCCCACCAATCGCCCGCGCGCCACACCCTGCTGCGTGACTCAGGAAGGCAGTGGGACGGTGGTAGATCAGATCATATACCACCTGGTCCGGCCGGAACGGCACGCTGAGGTCCCACGGCAGCGCGTTGTCCTCGTGCAGGCCCAGGCTGGTCGCGTTGACGATCAGATGGGCGGCGGGGGCAAGCCCGGCGATGGCGGACGGGAAGGCGTGGGCGGATAGTCGGCCGGCAGCAGAGGGGAGTGTATCTGCAATCGCTTGACATAAGTCATAAGCTTTGGCTGCGTCGCGCGCGCACACGGCCACCGATCCTCCTGCCTCCGCGAGGGCATAAGTCACCGCGCGCGCCGCGCCCCCGGAGCCGATCACCAGGGTCCGTCCGCCAGGAATCACGCCGTGTTCGTCCAGATCCCGGAGAAACCCGTGCCCGTCCGTGGTGTCACCGAGCATCGTTACGTCCTCTTGCACCACGATCGTGTTGACCGCGCCCACCGCGACCGCGGCAGGCGTGAGCTCATGGAGGTGAGGCATGACGGCCTGCTTGTGAGGCACTGTCACGTTGGCGCCCGCGAACCCGAGCGCGCGCAGCCCAGCCACCGCTTCGCCCACATCCTCGGGCCGCACGGGCAGCGGAACATACGCCCAATCCAGCCCCAGCGCCGCAAAGGCCGCGTTATGCATCCGCGGGCTGCGGCTGTGCGTCACAGGCCAGCCCATGACGCCCACAAGGCGGGTGCTCCCGTTGATCGTGACATTCATGGCCTTATTGCACCCACCGGATGTCGGCTCCCAGATCCTGCATCGTCTCGACAAACCCGGGAAACGAGTCGCCGATCGCCTCAGCGCCGTGCACGGTCGTCGGACCCTCGGCTGCAAGCCCGGCAACGGCCAGGGCCATCGCCAGCCGGTGATCGCGGTGGCACTCCACCTCGGACCCAACCAGTTTCGTTGGGCCGTGGACGAGCATCCCATCGGGCCGTTCCTCGATCCGCGCGCCCATTTTGCGCAGCTCGGCTGCCACGGACGCGATGCGGTCCGACTCCTTCACGCGCAGCTCCGCGGCATCACGCACGATCGTAGTTCCTTCGGCCTGGGTCGCCAGCACCGCGAAGATGGGGAACTCGTCGATGGCGCGCACCACCAGGTCGCCGCCCACTTCGACGGCACGCAACTCGGAGGCACGCACGGCCAGCTCCCCAACAGGCTCGCCAGCGTCATCCTGCGCGTCGTTCGCAGTCGCGGTCAGGTCGATGGCCTCCGCCACGATCCCTTCCATTTGCAGCAGCAGGTCGAGCAACCCGGTGCGCGTGGGGTTCAGCCCCACGTTGCGCAGGGTTACATTCGACCGCCGCACAATCGATGCGGCCACGAGCGGGAAGGCGGCAGAGGAGAAGTCGCCGGGGATGATGAGAGGCTTGCCTGGCCGCGCCCGCAGCCGCTGGCGTCCGGCCAGCGACACGGATAAGCCCGCGGCTGCATTGGAGCCGGCGGAGTCTACCTCGACGCCGAACCAGCGCAGCATGCGCTCGGTGTGGTCGCGCGACGGGCCGGGCTCGTGGACGATCGTCTCGCCTTCGGCGAAAAGGCCGGCCAACAGGATCGCGGATTTGACCTGGGCGCTGGCAACGGGGAGCGTGTAGTCGATGCCCTTCAGGTTGCCGCCCCTGATCGTGAGCGGCGGCAGCCGGCCGCCATCTCGTCCAAGGACGGTCGCGCCCATCAGGCGCAGCGGCTCTGCGACCCGGCCCATGGGCCGGCGGCGCAGCGGTTCGGTTCCGGTGAGCACGGTGGTGAAAGGTTGCCCGGCCACCAGCCCTGACAGGAGGCGAATGGTGGTGCCCGAGCCCGCGCAGTGAAGCACATCCACCGGCTCAGCCAGGCCGTTGAGACCGCGTCCGTGCACGGTCAGGCGTCCACCGGCGCGGTCCTCGATCTGCACGCCCAACGCCTGCATGCATCTCAGCGTCGCCAGGCATACCTCCGCCGGCACCCAACCTTCGATCTCGGTGTCGCCGTCGGCGATCGCCGCAAGCATGAGGCCGCGGTGGGTAATGGATTTGTCGCCCGGAACGGTCACCGTGCCGCGCAGCGGGCCGGAGGGATGAACGATCAGGTCAGGCATGCTCCTCCTGTGATATATGACGGAAGGAAGAAGAAAAAATGGAAAAAGGAAAACTCTTCTGTCCTTCGTGTCCCGGTGGTGAATCAGATCTTCATGGCGCGGCGCGCCTGTTGCGCCTGCGAAAGCCGCGTGCGCAATGCCGCTTCGTCGCCGCTCTGCAGCAGCGCTTCCAGGCTGCTGAGTTGATCGGTGTACGTTGCCAGCGATTCGAGCACCGCCGCGCGATTCGTCAGCAGGATATCGAGCATCATATCAACATCGCTCGCGGCGATGCGCGTGGTGTCACGGAATCCGGACGCGGCCAACCTCAATGTGAGCGGATCATCCCCCCCTGCCACCGAATTCACCAGGCCCGCCGCGACCAGGTAGGGGAGGTGACTGATCGCCGCGACCGCCCGATCGTGCACGGCCGGGTCGAGCAACCGCACGTGGCTGCCTACCGCCTCGGCCAGGCCGTGCGCCGTCCCCAGCGCGGCGTCGGACGTGCGCGGCAGAGGACACAGGACGAATGTCATCCCGGTGAAGAGATCGGCATCGGCCGCGGCGAAGCCCCCGGTCTCCTTGCCGCACATCGGATGCCCGCCCACCGGCTGTAATCCCTCCGGCAAGCGGTCCATCGCTGCACAGACCGCCTCCTTGGTGCTGCCCAGGTCGAGGATCACCGCGCCGGGCCGCGCCAGGCGGCCCACGTCGGGCAACTGCCGCAGCAGGGTGCGCACGGGCGTCGCGAGGACGATCAGATCTGCCTCGGCCAGTGCCCCTGAGGCGAGGTCGGTTGCGCCGGCGTCGATCGCACCGGCCGCGCCGGCAGCAGCCAGCGTTGCTGGCGTGCGCGTGACCGCCGTGATCCGGCTGGCCCACCCGGAGCGCCTCAGCGCCAGCGCCAGTGAGCCGCCCATCAGCCCCAGACCGATAATGGCGACGTGCACTACATCGTCCTTCCGATAGCGGGCGCGAGTTGTTTCAGCTCACGAACCAGCGCCGCAAACTTCTCGGGCTTCAGGGACTGGGCGCCATCGGACATCGCCAGCTCCGGGTGCGGATGCACTTCGATCATCACTCCGTCCGCGCCCGCCGCGATGCAGGCTTTGGCGGTTGGGCCGACCAGCTCCCACTTGCCCGTGCCGTGGCTCGGATCGCCGAACACAGGGAGGTGCGTCCACTGCTTCATCAGGGCAATCGCGTTGATGTCCAGAGTGTTGCGCGTGGCCGTCTCAAACGTCCGGATGCCGCGCTCGCAGATCATCACCTGGCGATTTCCGCCGCTGAGCACGTATTCCGCGGACATCAGCATTTCCTGGATGGTGCCCATCATGCTCCGCTTGAGAAACACCGGTGTGAGTGTTCGGCCCACCGCGGTCAACAGGGGAAAGTTCTGGCTGTTGCGCGCGCCGATTTGGAACACGTCGGTGTATTTGCCGACCAGCGGCACGGCTTCAGGCGACATCACCTCGGTGATGATCGGCAAGCCGGTCACCTCCCGCGCCTCCGCCAGGAGTTCCAGCCCATCCTCACCCATCCCCTGGAACGCATAGGGCGACGTGCGCGGTTTGAATGCGCCGCCGCGCAGGATATCCGCCCCTGCCTCGCGGACCGCGCAAGCCGTTTCGAGGAGCTGGCTGCGACTCTCGACCGAGCAGGGGCCGGCGATCAGCGTGATCCTCGGCCCCCCGACCTCCACCCCGCGCACGTTGATCACCGTGTTTTCGGGGTGGAAGTCGCGGCTGGCCAGCTTGAAGGGCTGGAGGATGCGGACGACCTGCTCGACGCCCGACATCATCTCGAAATTGTGTGGTTGGACCGGCCGGTCGTCGCCGACCACGCCAATGATGGTCCGCTCGGTGCCCTGGGACAAATGGGCTCTGTAACCCATCGTCTCGACCTGCCTGACAACACTATCGATCTCGGCCGCGGTGGCGGTCCCCTTCATCACGACGATCATGATGCCCTCCTTATTCCTCGGCAGCTGGGTAGCTGCCCAGCAGTTTGAGAAACGCCGTGCGGGTCAGCAAACCCAGCAGCGCACGGTTAATGGTGGCGTCTTGCCAGTGTCCTTCGAGGTCCACATAGAAGACGTAGTGCCACGGCCGGTTGCGGCGGGGGCGGCTTTCAAGCTTGGTCAGGTTGATCCCGCGTGTCGCCAACTCGCCCAGGACATGGTACAGCGCACCCGGGGTGTGCATCGTGGCGAACACGATGGATGTCTTGTTGCGTTTCGCGGGGGGCGGCTCCTCGCGGCCCAGCAGGAAGAAGCGCGTGGTGTTATCCGGGGAATCCTCGATGCCCGCATCCAGCACCTCAAGCCCGTATATCTGCGCCGCGAGTGCGCTGGCGATGGCTGCCGCGCCAGGTTCGGGCTTGGCTGCCAGCTCGCGCGCCGCGCCGGCCGTGTCGTAGGCGACGACCCCCTCCCACCCTCGCGTGCGCAGGTAGCGCTCGCATTGCGCCAGGGCCTGGTAGTGGGAGTGAACGCGCTCGATATCGGAGACCTGCGTCCCCGGCATGGCCATCAGGCTATGCCGCACGCGCAGTTTCACCTCGCCCACCACGCGCAGGTCGTGGTCCAGCAGCAGATCGAACGCCTGGTTAATGGAGCCTGCCTGCGAGTTCTCGACGGGCAGCAGGCCGAGGGTGGCGCGGCCCTCCTCGACGGCCCTGAAGACATCCTCAAAGGTCGGGCAGGCGAGGGTGGTCACCTGGGCGCCGAAACGTTGGTAGACGGCCTCTTGCGAGTAGGCCCCCGGCTCCCCCTGGAACGCGATCGTATGGTGGATGTCGAGCAGCTGCTTGCCGTTGGCGCGTGGCTCCTCAACCTGGGGCGCGGCCTCGGGCGGAGTGAACTCCGAACTCAGGTCGGGACGCAAGCGCACCGCGTCGCGGAGGTAGATGTGGCGGACGTCGTAAATGGGGCGCTCGGTGTTCCAGTGGATGAGGGTGCGGACGGTGTGGGGCAGGCTCTCCGCCACTTCGATCTCCACCGCACTCAGAAGCGGCACGTGATGCCAGCCGAACTCGCGGGCCGCGCGGGCCGGGTATGCGGCGTCAAGATCGGGAGTCACGGTGAAGATGGCGCTTGCAACGTCTTCAGGGTTGACGCTGTTTGCAGTCACGATGGCGGCGAGCAGCTCCTGGGTGGCCTGCAAGATCGCTTCGGCGGAATTGGACTCCACGGTGGTTGCGCCGCGGATGCCTCGAACGGCCATGATAAGACCTCCTGCTGGTTTGAGTTACGATCAAAAAAAAGAGCGTGGAAGCTTGGGCCTCCACGCTCGGCTAAACTAGGCTGGACTGGGCATCATCGCTGCAGCGGCACACCATTTGCAGCCGGCGGGGGGCAAAGCCGGGGCGGGCTGGTAAAATAATAGTAGAAATTGGCGCCGCTGAGCTGAGAACGCATCGACCGATGACCTCAGGTCCGGAATCTCACGAAGTGGCGAGATCATAGCACGCCGGCCTTGGATTTGTCAAACCGCGAATTTTGCCACACAGGTCGCGTGCCGTGCAGGTGCCGGGCACTTTCAAAGTGCCCGGCACCTTGTGCCATGACACCGGTAACGCTGTAACACCCAATACCTTAAGATGTGTATACCCCTTTATCAATCATTTTTGCTGAGCCAGGACGTTCTTGCAGGCCTCAAAAAAGATAGAGAGGGGGGAGTATATATCTTATGGTAGCAGGTGTTACTGTGTTACGGTGGTCCTGCACGAGGGCGTGGTCGGCCAGTCGTCACCGCCCGAGCAAGGGCGCGGCGCTGCCGACAGTCTGTGGCCCAAATGTCGAGATTTGCGACATTTGCGCAGGTGCCCGGCACCTTGAGCAATGCGGGTGACGCTGGTCCGTGATGGGCGGACGCGCCCCAGGATGCAGTCGAGCGATCCCCGGATGATGTTCACAGTCGTACGCCTACTTCTGAAAGGAGAAAGTCGAAACATGGTTGTTCGAATCTGGCACGGATGGACCACTCCGACCAACGCCGATGAATATGAGGCACTGCTTAAGGAGGAAATCTTCGTCGGCATTCAGAACCGGCACATTCGCGGCTTCCAGGGCATTCAGCTTCTCCGGCGCGAACTCGGCGCAGAAGTCGAGTTTGTGACGATTATGTGCTTTGATTCGCTGGATGCTGTCCGGGAGTTTGCAGGCGAGGACTACGAAGCAAGTGTTGTCCCGGCGCAGGCAAGAGCAGTGCTCTCCCATTTTGATGAACGATCGCAGCACTATGAACTCAGGGCCGAGAGGAGCGGGGCAGGCTGACGCACATGACTTGTCGCTCGCGCGCTCAGCCGCGTGGGACACGCCAGGCCGAGAATAGCCACCGGTCCGGCCGCCGGCTGCGCTAACCCCATCGGCGACACGATCTTGACGCCGGTCGCACTCCTGATACAATAATTGCGGGATGGCGGCCGATTTCAGGCGCGTGACCGGTCGGGACACCGAAGGAGATGCGACCCCATGGATGCGACCCCCTCGCTGCCGGCAGAAAAGATCCGGGTGCTGATCGTGGACGATCATGCCATCGTGCGCCAGGGACTGCGGACCTTCCTGGAGTTGCAGACCGAAGGTTCCGCTCTGCCCATCGAGGTCGTGGGCGAGGCGGTCAATGGCATCGAGGCGATCGAGCTCAGCCGGCGCACGCAACCGGATGTCGTCCTGCTCGATCTGGTCATGCCGCAGATGGACGGCATCCAGGCCACGCCCAGGATCCTCGAAAGCAGCCCTCACACACGGGTCGTCATCCTCACCAGCTTCGGCGAAGAAGACAAGGTTCTGCCGGCCATACGCGCCGGCGCGCAGGGGTACCTGCTCAAGGATATTCCGCCGGCCGAGCTGGTGCGCGCGGTGCGCGACGTGCATCTCGGCAAGGTGCAGTTGCACCCGGAAGCCGCCCGGAGACTGATGTCGGCGGTTGCGGCATCTCCGGATGCGTCATCTGCGGACGCGGCGAAGGAAGAGACGGCCAAAAGCCGCGCCGCGACCAAACCCGAGAGCGGATTGACCGGACGCGAGCAGGAAATCCTGGGCCTGATCGCCGGCGGCTTGAGCAACCGCGAGATCGCCGCGAAACTGGTCATCAGCCAAAAGACGGTCAAGACTCACGTCAGCAACATCCTCGGCAAACTGGGCCTGGCAGACCGCACGCAGGCCGCCATCTACGCGCTGCGGCACGGCCCACCCACGGATTCGGGTTGATGCGCACAACGGGCGTCTGGTTGATCTTCGCTGCGGTGGCAGTGCGCGGGGTCGTGGTTTTGTCCGGTGAGCCCCGGTTCCTGCCGGCGATGGGATTGCTGGCCGCGTATGGCTTGCTCCTATTCGCCGCAACGTGGATCAGGCATCGCCGAAGCCCCGGGCTCCCACTGTCTCCGGGGGGCAAATGGTGGGCGCTGGCTTACCTCAGTCTTCAATTTTCCATCGTGCTGCGGCTGCTGGTCGTCTCGACATATGAGGACTTCTTCGCGAGCCTTGTCATCCCACTGGGCCTGGACGCGGTGTTCTTTTTCGGCACACGGGTCGGCTTTCTCTGTATCGCAGCCTTCTCGCTGGCGCTGATCCGCACATTGCTGTTTTCGGACGTGGGCCAGCTTTTTGGACTGGCAATGGGAGTGCTCTACAGCGGATTGTCCTTCCTGGTCGGCGGATATGCCCACCAGGTACAAAAGGCCGAAGCCAGCCAGGACCACAACCGGCGCACCTTCGACGAACTGCAGGCCGCGCACCGCCAGCTGCAAGGCTACGCCGACCAGGCGACCAGCCTGGCTGTCGAACACGAACGTAACCGGTTGGCGCGCGACCTGCACGACTCGGTCACGCAGACGGTCTTCAGCATGAACCTGGCCGCGCAGTCCACCCGCCTGCTGCTCGATCGGGACCCGTCCCGTGCCGCGGGCCAGTTGCTCCGCCTCGAGGAGCTGGCCGCGAACGCGCAGGCTGAGATCCAGTCCCTCGTCACGCAATTGCGCCCGCGTTCCGTGACCGACGACGGACTCCCGACCGCGCTGCGGCGCCTGGCCGCGGAACGACAGGAGCGAGACGATCTGCAGGTCTCGCTGGAAGTCAAGGGCGAGAGAGCCGTGTCCGAAGCGGAGGCAGCCGGGCTGTACGCCATCGCGCAGGAGGCGCTGACCAACGTTGCCAAACACAGCGGTGCGCGCCAGGCAACCGTCCGTCTGGATGTGACCACGGCGGGCGCCTGCCTGGAGATCGAGGATCGCGGCGCGGGCTTCGATCTGGCCGCAGCCTCGAGCCAGCCCGGACATTTCGGCCTGGCGGGCATGACCGAGCGGGCGCGTGAGATCGGCTGGCGCCTGTCGATCGAGGCGCGGCCTCGCCAGGGCACGTGCATCCGCGTGACCGCGAATCCGTCCGGGGGTGGCCCGGGAGGTGTGCAATGAACCGGACAGAGCCGTCGAGCGGCTACCAGGGCGGCTATCTGGTCGGCTTCGTCTTGATCGCCGTGGTCGCGCTGCGGCTTGCGCTTCTCCATCGTCCGAACCTCCTCGCCCCGATCCTGCTCCTCGCGATCTACAGCGTGCTATACAGCCTGGAACCCTGGCTCTCAAGCCATATTGGGTGGCAAAGGTTCCTGTACTTCCCTTTGCAGACCGGCATCGTGATTGCCCTGTCCAACCTGCGCCCATTCCTGGATGTGCCATCGGCTCTGTACGTTCCCCTCGGCATCCAGGTGGTGCGCACATTTCCCCGCCGTACCGCGGCGGCCTGGCTGATCCTCTATGCTGTCCTGATGGGCGCCACCCTGCTACTCGGTATGCCCTGGGCGGAGGGTCTAGCCCTCTTGCTGCTCAACCTCGCGGTCGCCGCGTTTCTCATCTCCTATGATCTCCTCTATTCGCGGATGCAGGCCGACCAGGCCGAAAGCCAGCGCCTGTTGACGGCCCTGCAGTCAGCCCACCAGCAATTGCAGGAATACGCCAGCCAGGCCGAGGAGCTGGCCGCAGCGCGTGAACGCAACCGACTGGCGCGCGAGCTGCACGACTCGGTCAGCCAGGTGATTTTCGGCATCTGGCTGACCTCGCAATCGGCGCGCATCCTCCTGGAGCGTGAGCCGGCCCGCGTTCCCGAACAGGTCGACCGCCTGCAGGCCATGACCGCAGGTGCGCTCGCCCAGCTGCGCTCGCTGATCGCCCAATTGCGTCCCCCTCGAGACTCCTGAGATCAGAGATCCTTCGATCCCATCTGCGACCGTAGACCTACTCCTACATCTCAAGTCGCAGCGCGAAAATCCGCCTGCTGGCGCAGGCACAGTTACATCTCACGCCAGATGTGCTGCTGCCCGTCCGCGCGTATAGTAAGGACGAGGTTAACGGGAAAGGAGTCTCTCATGGAACCCCAACCCACTCAGCGGCGGTATGACCTGGATTGGCTGCGCGTGCTGGCCTTCAGCGGCGTCTTCTTCTATCACTGCGCCCGCTTCTTCAACAGCAGCGACTGGGAGATGAAGAACGCCGTAACCAGCCCGTTGGTCGATATCTTCACCGGCATCTTCGAGATGTGGGGCATGCCCCTGCTCTTCGCCATCTCCGGGGCGAGCATCTTCTTCGCCCTGCGGCCTGGCGGCGCGATGCGCTTCCTGCGAGACCGTGGTCTGCGCCTGCTTGTGCCGCTGGCGCTCGGCATCCTGGTGATGGGCCCCCCGCAGGTCTATCTGGCGCGATTGACACACGGTGACTTCGAGGGCAGTTTCCTCCAGTTCCTGCCCCTTTACTTCGATGGCAACCCTTTCAATGGCAACTTCGCCTGGACGGGCGTGCATCTGTGGTACCTGGAATATCTTTTCCTGTTCACGCTCGTATTGACGCCGCTTTTCGTCTGTCTGAAGCGGCCGTCCGGCCTGCGCTTGCTCGCGAGCCTCAGCCGATTCTCGGTGCGGCCCGGCGCGATCTTCCTTTGGGTGCTGCCGTTCGTGGTCTTGCTCAGCCTGGTAGATCCTTACGGCCTGCTCAGGCCCGGAGTGACTGAATCCGCCGGGCGCCTGATGTACCTTCCCTTCCCGCTCCTCGGATACCTGGTCTTTGCCGACTGCAGCATCCAGCAGGCGATCATCCAGCAACGGCGTGCGGCGCTGATTCTGGCGCTGGCGCTGACGCCGGCCATACCGCTGATCACGATAGGGATCGAGGAGTGGGGCTGGGTGCTCAACGTGCCGGGCTTCGTGCTGGTGATGGTGCTGGGTGGACTGCTTATCTGGGCCTACCTCCTGGCATTCTTCGGCTACGGGATGCGCTACCTGACGGTCAACCACCCGGTGCTCGCCTACGCCAATGAGGCGGTCCTGCCGTTTTACATCCTGCACCAGCCGGTGATCCTGTTCGTCGGGTGCTTCGTTATCCCACTGGCGCTCCCGATCGCAGTCAAGTATCTGATCATCACCCCGCTGGCGTTCGGCATCACGCTCGGGCTGTACGAGGTCGGCGTCCGCCGGGTGAACCCGGTGCGGTTCATCTTCGGGCTGAAGCCGCGGCAACAGGCGACGCCTGCCTTTGCCCAGATCCAGGCGGGATCGAAGGTGGAGACATCGCGAGCGACGGAAGGGTGACAGGGTGTCGGAGGAAGCCAGGAGAGGCCGGCATGGCAGACATTGACAACGCGTGCATATCCGTACTGATCGTGGACGATGTAGCGTCCGTGCGGCGGGAGCTCCGGACGGCCCTGACCCTGTCCGGGAACATCGAGATCGTTGGTGAGGCGGCTAACGGCGCCGAGGCGGTCCGGCAGGCCGAATCGCTGGAACCGGCGGTCGTGCTGATGGACCTGGAGATGCCCGTGATGGATGGTTACGAAGCGACACGCCGGATCAAGAGCCGCTGCCCCGCGTGCCGGGTTATTGCGCTGACCGTGCACGGCTACGAGTCCGCCCGCCGGAGAGCATCCCAGTCCGGAGTGGATGGGTTCGTGGTCAAAGGCGCTCCGCTGGAGAACCTGGTGGATGTCATGTTGAAGCCGAAGGGGTAGGCCACGGAACCCAAGTCGAGACGAAGCCGATGAAGTCGGGCTGCACGGCCGGCCTCGTTGACGGCCAGAACCAGGTACGAGCGATTGGTGGCCGGCTCGGCTACCGCGCCGAGGTCCCGAACACCCAGGCCGTAGGCCCGCATGCGATTTACGGCCGCCGCGCAGTCGCCGCCGGGGACGAAGTAAGGATTTCCTTCGGTGCCTGACACTCTGACAGGGGGATCTCTCTTACGTCATCGCAGACGCGTGAGAGTGTCAATGGGCAGTTCCTCTTCTGTGGCGGCAAGACCACCAGGTGTGCGCGCCCCCGGCCCGGCGTCTCAATAGGGTGGATCCGCCGGCCCGGTGTATCCGCACAAGCCGACGCGCGGTGAATTGACCAACGGTATCGGCTCGCCGTAGTTGTCATGGGGATGTCGTTTTGCGTGTTCTGGGCACAGCGTTCCCCACTCATCGTGTTCGATCACGCATTCCATGCACAACCAGGCGGCCGGCTGGCCGCATTCGACGCATTCATGAGGAGGCGCCACATTCCGGACCAGGAGCGTGATCGGGTGGACCGACAGCGGCTTGCCCTTGCGCCGGCCCACAGCGCGCATGAGGGTGATGGAGGATGATCCGAAGTCGTAAATGTGGGTCAGCTCGACTCCTGGCTGGAAAACGTCCTCGATCCGGCGCCTCATGGGAATCTCATCCCCTTGCCAACCGCCAATCGAAAACTGACTCAGATGCCCGCAGCACTCCAGCCAGATCGCGCGCAAGTACTCGTCCAGCTTCTTCAATGTGGCGAGGCCCCTTATCTCCAGGTCCAACCAGAATTCAGGCAGGCCCTCAGCCTGAACCCGAAGATGAACCAGAGTCTCGTCGTCGCGCTTTTTGCCTGCAGCCTTTGCCACGGCATCCTGCCAGTAGGTGCAGGCAGCCAGATGCCTTGCAACTCCGCTCTTGGCGGTCTCTCGCCCGCAAAAAACGCAATTACCCCTGGATTGCTTTCCGCGCGGCATAGGTCTCTCCTTTGTTTCAAGTACTCGTCATTGTACCACTTTTCGCAACAAGATCATCGCTGATGGAGAAGGGGCACGACCGCGCGGCCAGACGCCCGTCACCGTTTGCGCATTTCGCCCGGCTCTGCAATTGCACGTTGGGCTGCACCGCCGTACAATAAAGCCCTGTTGACAGGTCGCGCCGACATGGCGGCGCCATCTGAAGGCGTCATCCGATCAAGGGGGGTGCGTCATGGCAATTGGAGAGGCCAAATCGAGGGTCGTCGCCCGCATCTGGCAATCGATTGCGTCGAGCGGGGTGCCGGTGAACGCCATTCCGAAGGAACAGCTCGATGCGCTGGTGAACGCCATCGCAGACGGCGTGCTGCTCGCGGTGGATCATGAGCTGGCAGAGGCCGGGCTGGCCGCGCGCAGCGAGGGGGATGCGGCTGAAACGCCCTCGGCGGGGGAAAAGGTTCTGTGGGAGGGCCGGCCGTTCCTATCCCTCACCACCTTCTACCGGATCACCAACGAACGCGTGCGCGTTCGACACGGCCTGCTCGGCCGGGATTTCGATGACATTGAGCTCATCCGTATTCAGGACCTGGACCGCTCGCAGGGGATGGTGGAACGGATGCTCGCCATCGGGGATGTGATCATCAGGAGCTCGGACCCGTCCCGGCCCGAGTTGGTCCTGGAGAACGTGCCGGACCCCGACAAGGTGCACGAGATCCTGCGCAGCGGCATGCTGGAGGCGCGTAAGAAGTTCCGCTACAGCGTCCAGGAAGAGATGTAGGGGGACGCGCGCATTTCGCATTGCGCGCGAGCCTGCCGCATCGTTGTGCGCACCGCCGGCGCGCTCACCAGTTAATCGAGCAAGGTTGGCTACAAAACCTTGCTCGATTTCGCCTTCGACTTCCCCGATAGGGTAAATGTCATGCCAATGCAATAACCGCCATAAAGCTGGGAAGCAAAATGGTCAACGCTGAAGATGTCGTAGGTCTCTGTCGCCGCCTTTTGGACAATGGGATTCACATTTGGTTGACCGGCGGGTGGGGAATTGATGCATTGCTTGGCGAGCAGTCGCGTCCACACAAGGATCTTGATGCGATCCTGCTGCTGGACGACATGGTCCAAATGCGCGAAATCCTTAGCCGGGATGGTTATGACCTGAAGGAACTTTGGTCGGAGAATCGCTGGGCTGTTGACAAGGCAGGCAATACAACAGCAACGGCCTTCGTCTTGCAGGATAAGGAGGGTCGTGAATTTGATGCTCATGCAATGTGTCTCGATGGGAATGGCAATGGAGTTCCTGCATGGACGGCAGACGGCGAGTTTGTCTTCAGGAAGGAAGACCTCGAAGGAAAAGGAATAATCGCCGGGCATTCCGTCAAATGCATTTCTTCTAACATGCAGGTCCATTGTCACAGAGGGTATAAGCTACCAGAGGCGCATTTGCACGATTTGGAGTTGCTTCGTGAGAAGTTCGGCGTAGAGGTTCCCGCCGGGAGGCCGCCGGGCACCTTATGAAGGAGCAACCGCGAATCTGGCGAGAAGGCTGCGCTTCGCTTTCTTCCACCTGACGCGACTGTAGCATGTTGCCTGGCCGCGGTCCCAGCCGGCTCAGCAACTACAGCAGTTTGCCGGGATTCATCATCCGCGTGGGATCGAATGCCGCCAGAAGGGCGCGTAAGGCCGACATGCCGAGCGCGCCTTTTTCGTTCACCAGGTAGGCCGCGTGATCGACACCCACGCCGTGCTGGTGGCTGATGGTCCCGCCATTGGCCAAAATGGCCTGGGTTGCCGCAGCCTTCAACTTGCGCCAGCGCGTCAACGTGACCCGTGGCTCCCCAGCAGTCCGGAAGAGGAACGTGGTATAGACGCTCGATCCGGTCGGGTACAAGTGCGACAGGTGAGTGAAGACATGGACGCGCTCGCCCTCGTCCGACAGCCCCAGCCGGAGCGCCGCGTTGACCGCCTCCACCAGCCCCGGAATACGATCCCACGACGTCGCCGTCTCCAGCGTGTCGATGGCGTATCCCATCTCCCAGAGCGTATTTCGCAGGTAGGGCGTGCGGAATCGCGATTTGCGCCACTCCCGGCCGAACCTCTCCCCCATGTGCACCCCTTTATGCTGCATTGCGATCCCCAGCGCCTCCTGGCGCGCCGCCTTAACGAGCTTGCTCTTTCCGCTGAACCCCAATAGCAGCATACATTTCTCGCCTGCGACGCCGCGGGCCGATAGGTATCGTTCCAGGAGGTGGATGAGCTGGGTGTGTCCGGCCAGGACCAGGGTGGTCTCAGTCTCAAGGGGCGTGCTCAGCCTGAGCATCGAGAGTGGAAGTTGCGCCTGAACGATCGCCCGGGCTGCATCGAGGCCCGCTTCGAAGGCCGGCAGGAAGACCGCATGAAAAGCCTCCGTCTCGGGCAGGGGAGTGACCCGGACCGTGGCTTCCGTGATGATCCCGGCGCGGCCCTCCGAGCCCAGCACCACCTCGCGCAGGTCCGGTCCGGCGGCCGAGGCGGGGAAGGCAGGCAGCACCAGCGGCCCGGCCGGCGTCTCCATCCGTCCGCCCGCGAACAGCCGCTCGATGCGGCCGTAGCCCAGCGCCTGCTGCCCGGCCGAGCGGGTCGCGATCCAGCCGCCCAGGGTGGAGTATTCGAACGATTGGGGGAAGTGGCCGAGGGTGAAGCCTTCGGCGTTGAGGGCAGCCTCGAGATCCGGCCCAGACACGCCCGCGCCGAAGGTGGCGAGATGGCTTTGGGCGTCGAGCCGAATGAGCGCGTTGAGCCTGCTCAGATCGACGGTGAGCACCGGCCGCTCGTCCGCCAGCGGATTGATGTGCCCTACGACGCTTGTGCCGCCGCCGTAAGGGATGATCGCCACACCGCTGCGACGAGCAACCTCGACCAACTCCCGCACCTCATCAGGGGTGGCTGGATACGCGACGCCATCAGGAAAGGCGCTGACCTGGCCGCTGCGCAGGTTGATCCAGTCCGATAGGCTCTGCCCCGCCGCGTGGCGGGCGCGATCCACCGGATCATCGGAGAGCAGCGGGTGCGAGGGCAGGCGGCTTTCGGGGACGGTCCTGACTACATCCTCGAAGGCTGCATCCTGGGGCGGTGCACCCGCGCCCACGCGCTCTGCGAGGTACTGCCTTGCTTTCGTATGGAGGGGATAGTCGATGGCGTCATCGCCCCAACCATTCCAGCGCCGCATTGCGTGCTCCTCTGCGTGGCCCAGGCGGCCGGCATTCAGGTGCCCGGCACTTTTGCTGGGAAAGGTGCCCGGCACTCAGTACTCAGGTGCCCGGCACTTCGAAAGTGCCGGGCACCTGAAGCACCTTCTCCGAGATCACTCCACGATCACCACATCGCCAGTGCTGCGCCCGAACGTCTCCGGCGCATACATCTCTTCTGCCTTCGTCGGCGGAACCACAAAGCGTCCCGGTGTCGTGGCGCGGGCGATGTAGGTGTAGTTGTGCACGCCGGCCCACAAGGTCGACGTGAACGCCTCAGCCCGCTGATCGCGCAGGTTTTGATGCTCGTACCAGGGGCCCCACCACCACCAATAGCCCTTGGCCGCGGGCTGGTTGGCTTCCGCGGGCAGCGAGCCGGTGGTCGCCAGGGCCGGGTTCAAGGGTTCGAGCCCGGCGGGGAGCGGATCGGTCAATGCAACGTGGTACCGCCGCGCGGGCGCAACCATCGTCAGCTTGATCCGCACGCGCGTGCCGGCCTTGATGTGCCAGTCGCCGTTCGCGTCGCGGCGCACATCCGATGGATTGTCGACCGCTTCATAGGTCCGCTCGACGGTGAAGCCGGCATCGTACGCGGGCAGGGTGAGGTCGCGCGGCGCGTAGCGAAGGCCCAGCCGGTAGTACAGCCGTCCTGGCCCGTCCTTCGACAGGATCAGGTCCTGCGAGCCGACGGGTCCCTCGGCGAGGTAGGACATCGGCACATCGATTTGTTTGTAGTCTGTGCTGCGCCCCTTGAAGGTCGATTCACCCGCATAGCGGTCGCCCAGCCAGACGCGGGCGATGAAGTCCGGCGTCTGCGCCTCGTAGGTGTTGAAGTAGCGATCGAGGGCCAGCAGGATGAAGATGTTCTCCTGGGTGTTGCCCCAGCGCCCCGCGGTGCGCCCGCCCAGCAGGCCCGCGACGAGCTTGGGGATCAGGTCACTCTCGGGTTGATCGCCGATCAGCGCATTCAGGATCACGCCGTCGGCCCGACGGTTCGAATAGAGCAGCACGTAGTCCTGGTCGCTGTAGCTCGCGGCAAAGTGCGCGGCGCCTGCAGTTTCGGTCACCCGATTCAACAGGTGGCGACGGATGGCGGCCACCTGCTCCGTCGAGCCGGGGTCGTCGGTGAAGACAGAGAGAAGCCAGCCGATGGCCTCCGGGCTGAGTTTCTCCAGCCCTGCGTCGGCCAGGAGCTTCCGAGCCTTGGCTGCGTCTTTATCGCCCATCAGGTCGCGCACGTAAAGTGCGTACGCGCTCAGTGAATAGCGCACGTCCTGACCGTACCACGAGGGATAGTGTGTCTCGATGGAGGTCAGGTAGGTGCGCGCACGTTCGAGCATGTCGGCAGGCACGGTGTAGCCCTTCAGCTTCGCGGCCTGCAACGCGTGGGCGACGTGAATCGTGTGGTACGGCCACGATTCGTCTCCGCGCTTCCAGATCGGGAACCCAGCATCGTTATTCTGCATACCTTGCAGCCGCTCGATGTCGCGTTTGACTGCCGCTTCGATATCCGCAGGCGGCGGCAGGCCCTCCGCCTGGAAGGCAGTGAGCACGTCCCGCAGCGCGGCCACGGCCAGGATGCGCGATGCCAGTTGCTCCGAGCATTCGAAGGGGTACTGCACCAAGTATAGGAATGAATCGGTAAGCGCCTGGAGCGCGGTGGACGACGTGGTGATTTCGAGGCCGCCGAACTGCGTGTAGACGCCAGTGGGTGCGATGACCGGTTGCGCGAGGCTCCCCTCATCCAGCGTACCATAAACTGCAAAGGCCTCGGTCGTTGCCGGTGTGTAGACGGGCAGCTCACCCGTTGCGGCATCCGCCCACTTGCCCGACGCGACCGCGACCTGGAAGCGTGCGGTGCCCGCGCTCGCGGTCGTAGCCGGGAAGCGCACCTCAACCCGATCGTTCGCGGGCACGGTGACGCGGCGGCCATCGCCCGCCGTGAGCAGCAGATTCGCCGTCCGCACGGCCACGTCGACGGTCAGGGGAGCATCGGTCTGATTCTGCACCACAACAGGCAGCTCGAACCGATCGCCGAAATTGAGAAAACGCGGGGCAGAGGGCCGCACCATCAGCGGCAGCCGTGCGGTCACGGACGAGGCGCCCTTTCCGAACTGGCTGCCCCCGGCCACCGCAACCACCATGACGCGGTAGCGCGTCAGATTGTCCGGGACCTTGATCGACAACTGTCCGCGGCCCTGCGCATCGGTGGGGGTGGCCGGCGACCAGTGAGCCAGCGGGTTGAAGTCGGTGCGGACGGTGATCGGCGTGTCTGGTGACGCGCTCACAGCCTCCCGCGCGGCCTTTTCCATCGATGGCGCTGCCGCGGCCGGCATCGGGGCTTGCGTAGCCGCGGCCGCCGCGTCCATAGCCATTCCGCCACTGGCTCCAGCAGCATTTGCGGTGACTGCGTTCTCCAGCTGCATCGGGTTGGCCAGGATGATGTATCCGCGGTTGTGGCTGTCCATCACATCGGTCCCTCGTTCGGAATAGAACGTGGTGATCGGGTCGGGCACATCATAGCCGGTGAGGGCCAGGATCGCTTCGTCGACGACGGCAACCGCCAGCTCTGCGTTCGGCACAGGGTTGCCCTTCGCATCTTTGACCAGGACGTCCAGTGTGGTCGAGCCGCCCGGCTCCAGCTTTTCGGTCAGGGGCTTTGCCTCGACGGCCAGGGTGCGCGCGAGCGGCGGGACCGTCAGGTTCAATTCGCCCTTCGCGTAGGCCGGCCGCTTGGGCAATTCGGTCTTCGATTGGCCCTCGGTGACGACTGCCGCGTCTCCGGTTCGCTCGGCCGCGCCCACCAGGTCCACCTGCACAGTGATGTTCGGCACATAGCCTTCTTCGATGGGGATGCGCAAGACAATCGAAGGCTCCTTCAGCGTGAAACGCTTGCTCTCCACGAGGCCGCTTCGTCGAAGGCTGAGCGTGCCCTCGGCAGGATAGAAGGGAGCCTGCACGAGGATTTCGGCCGTTTCGCCTGCCCGGTATTCTTTCTTATCCGGGACGAGCGTGATCTCCTCCTGTTGCACCTCGCGTGACGGCACGCGCTCACCGCCGCTGACCCAGCGGGTCAATTCCGTGCGGTTCGGCCGGCCCTGCTCATCGGTCACGACTGCGGCGATGCGGTAGGTGCCGCCATCAGGTGTCTCGAACGTACAGCGCACCGGCTGCTCGCCCGACTTGACGGTGCAAGGCTGTGGATTGACCTCTTCCTCCTGATAACGGTCACTCGACCACTTCCACTCGATGCGGGCCGCGGTCAGTTTGACTTCGATGCCGGGGATCGCCTTGCCGTCCAGGTCGGTGACGATGATGTCGACCGGAAGCGGTTCTTCGCGCTCGACGAACAGCCGCTCGGTGCGCAGGCCCACATAGAGGTCCGCCGGGTGCACCAACAGATCCCGCGCCCGCGGTCCACGCCTGGCGATTCACGTCCTGCACCGTCGCTTCCAGCCGGACCGATGCCGGCTCGGGCGGCGTCACCGCGTCGAAGTCTAACTGCAGCCGGTGGATGCCGGCCGCATCGGTTGTGCCGGTGAACGTTTTTCCTGATTCGATTGCCGGTTTTTCGCTCTCCGACCACCACATGCGCCACCAGGGGACCCAACGCCCAAAGGTGAAGTCGTCCCAGCCGGGCGGGCTGTACGAACCCGACCGGGATGTCACTGTCCAGCTCACGGGCGCGTTCGGCAATGCGCCACCCGCGTAGTAGTTGGCTGTCACCTCGGCCGTGGCGCGCTCGCCAACAAAGAACGGACCTTCGCCGGGATTGACCTTGACCTCGAACTCAGGCCGGCGGAACTCCTGCACCTGGATCTGGTGTCCGTAGGAGCGGCCGTCAACACTCCCGGAACCTATCACATCGAACTGCAGGTACGCGGGACCGAGGTTCATGGCGTCATTCAGTTTGAAGCTGAAGTCGAAGCCGCCCATTGCATTCAGGTCCGCGCGGCCGGTCGCAACCTCGTTGCCCCGGCTGTCCTGCAGACGGTAGGTCACCGCCTCTGCCGCGCCCTGGAGTGCTCCGATGTCGCCACACGGGCCCGCGCCCCAGCGCCGAATCCACCCTTTGACATGCACTTCTTCGCCGGGACGGTACATCTGCCGGTCGTCGAAGACGTACCAGCGCAGTGCATCGTTCAAGGGCTGTTGCGCCCAACCCTCGTCGCCCCAGAAATATACGTTGGCCGGCAGGATGGCCGTCTCAGCACCCGACCTGGCGATGAGCAACTGTGCGGCCTGACCAGCGGGGAGCGGAATTGTTGCAGTCCCGTCCGCGCCGGTGCGAGC
Source organism: uncultured Chloroflexia bacterium (assembly GCA_963774265.1). Lineage (GTDB taxonomy): Bacteria > Chloroflexota > Anaerolineae > CG2-30-64-16 > CG2-30-64-16 > JALOOB01. The sequence goes on from CAVZDU010000007.1 coordinate 452,053, forward strand.
ACTCCCTGAACCGGGCCACAACGACAGCTCCACGTTCGGCAGCGGCGAGCCGTCCTTCAGAGAGTTCGCCCAAGCCAACATCTGTCCCGCGTCGGCGAAGGCGTCCAAGCCAATCTGCGTGCGCTGTACCCAGATGACTGACTCTTCCACGCGGCCGCGCTGGGGGAGGAGGGCAGGGAGGCCCGTTCGCTCTGGTTTCACCAGCACGACAAGGTGGCCCTGAGACTGCTTGAAGGCTGCGTCGAGGTCGATCATCGTCTCAATGAGCTTGTCGGCCACCGACTCAACCGGCACGGTCTTCTGATAAACCTGCCGGCCCGGTATGGGAGGCAACTGATCCGTGCGGTAACGTTCGCGGAGGTAGGTCTTGAACGCGGTCCAATCTTCGGGCGTCACCGCGTAGGCGCGCACGTTCAGGCGACCGTAGTTGATCGAGTACGCGGATAGCGAGGGCTTGCCGAGCGGATCGAGCACCACGAAATTGTCGCCCGGAACAACCATCGTAGGCTGTGCGGAGCCGACGACAATGCTCACCGTTTCGGTCTTGCCCAGGGTCTGGCCAAAGGTATCCCCGATGCTGGCATCCAGGGTGATGCGATAGGTGGTGCGGCCCTGGCTGGCGCCGCTGATTTGCAGCGTGTTGCCGTACGCATCGAGCGAGAGGCCGGACAGCGCCGGCACAACGGTTACAGAGGCTTCAGTGATGGTATCCCGGTTCAGAGGGTTTGAGAATTCAACCTGCCACGGCATGAACGGCGTGCATTCACCGCCCCAGCCGCATTGCGACCTGATCACCTTCAGCGGGCCGTACGTGCGGAAGGTGTATGTTTCGGCCGCCGGAGCGGTCAATGGTCCTTCCGCGGACGGCGTGCCAGGTCCGACTGTGACGGTCACCGCCGTGTCCGCTGGCAGCGGTTCAGTCGTTCGGAACGCCAGCCACCGACCCTCTTGGGCATTCTGCATGAGGCTGGAGAGTGCCTCGTCGGCCTTTGCCTCATCCTCAGTCACCAGCTTGATGGCAACGGTCCGGTCACCTGCCTTAACTGAGATGGTCTTCAGAACGGCTTCGGGGTCGATGCGCTGGTTGAATGAGACGAACAGGGGGGTGTCGCGCCGCGTCGGACCGCCCTTGGGGAACGCACTCTCGATGACGGGAGCGGGCGTGGTAAATGTAAAGGTGACGCCCCGGCTGAGCTTGCCGCCGGTGGCGGAGGTGGTTCCCGCGGGGATGTCGACCGAGTATTTAGTGGCTGCGGGGAACCGGCCTGCAGCAAAGCCGGTCTTCGCCGCCGGCTCGAACAACAGCGTCTTCGTGCCGACCCACCGCCACTGACCCTCGGGTTGAGGCGAGAGGCGCACGGGCACGTCACCCTTGGCCAGGTCGCTAAGCCCGGTCAGGGCCACCATGGGCTGGCTGAACGTCACGCTGAGATTGGGCGCAAGGGACACATCGCCCTCGGGCCCGTAGCGCAGCACCTCCAGGGGCCCTGATGCCACTTCGGGCGCGGAGGTGGGTGCGGGCGCGGGGGGGAATGATTCCTTGACCGTCGTCCCCGGACGCGGCGCAGGCAACGTGTCAGTGGGCAGGTTCAGTTCTTTCACATCACCTGCCTCCCCTTCCAGCGCGGGCAGACGGCTCAGCAGCTTCTGGGTTTCCGCCGCGGATAGCGGTGTGGAAGGGGCCGGCGGGAGTACGCCCGCGGGGGCGGCTTGCTCGCTGCCCTCCGACAGCCGGTATTGAAGGCCCGGCGTTGGCTGGGGCGTGGCCGCGACGGCTGCGCCGGTCGCTACGGCCGTGCTGCTGAGCGGCGCGTTGGCCGTCGGTTCGGCAGCGACCGGCGTAGATTTGGCGCGACATGCGGTGACGGCCAGGGCCGTCACCACAACGAGGGCCACCAGGATGAAACGAGTTGCTGGGGCGCGGGTGCTGAACATGGGAGTCCTCCTCCTGTGATCGCAGTCAGGCAGGGACGCTTAGAACACGCTGGGCAAGGGCCCGCTGCGGCGCCAGTCTCCTTGAATTATACCAGCTTTTCACCGTTGTGACGTGCCAGGAATGTCCATAGTTCCGGAGTGGGACGGAAGGCGAGGGTGTAGACCGGGATCCGATCGACGATGGCGCCGGCGACCTGAAGCCAGGCGGCTGCGCTCTCGACACGCTCGGTGGCGACCTTCTCCGTGGTCAGCAGACGCGGCCACGGCTTGGCCGGGTGTGAGGGGTGTTAGTGAGAAATCGGGCGCCTGAGTGAGGGAAAACAACCCGGCGATCGGGACACATCGATTGATACGCCGGATCAGCTCCGGTGGCGTGCTGTGTCCCCAGAAGGGCGTGCTGCAGACCTCGACACCGTCACTCTTCAATCGCAGCACTACATTTTCGTCGGTCAGCAATTGGCCGTGACCGGCCGCGAGTTTCGCCACGGTGGTCTTACCTGCCCCGGACGGGCCGAAGAACACGTAGCCCCGGCCATCTATGGCGATCCCGGAAGCGTGAAGGAGCAGCGCGTCATTCTGGCGCGGCAGGGCCTGCATGTACATGTATCCGAGGGTGCGCTCCAGCGCCGACGCGGCGCGTTCGAGCGCCGGGGCAGTCACAGAGGCGGTGCACGTGCCCAGGTCGATCTGGCCGCGGTACCGATTAACGTGGAAATGCGTGACCTGGCCTTCGTGTTCGAGCCAACCGGGATCTTCGGCAGGAATCGACGCATCCCTCAGCAAGGTCACCTGCCAGTCGGGCGGCTCGTTCGTCAGGAAGGCGGTGTAGCGCTCGCGCAAGGGCGCGGCCCAATCGGGATCAGGGAAACGAATCTCGCTGACCAGGCCGGCGACGTCGATCGTCACAGTTAGGAAAGTCATCGAAGCCTCCGCACGATCCAGCGCGCCCCCCTCAGTACATGATGCCGCACTATCCAGGCCCATGCCACCCACCTCTCCGCAGCCTTCGGCCAGACACGCAATCCGTTGACATAAGCAGAAGTCACCCGTCCCAACACCTGGCCCGGTATGAGCGGCCGGTCTGGGCCGAGTCGATTATCGCCCTGGGCGATCAGGATGTCCCCCGTCCGCCGAACAAGCCGGTGCGCGACGAGCGCATCGTCAACGACGAAGACGATCAATTCGCCCAGCCTGGGCCGTCCCGCTAAGGGTGTGATATCGATCTCGCACTGGGCCGGCAGGGTGGGGCGCATGCTGTTGCCGCGCAGGGGCAAACGAAACCGGCCCTCCGCGGTGAGCGCCTCCCGGAGGAGTGGGAGCCACACCGCAGCGTCAATCTGGGATTGGGCGGTCATCGAGCGTGTTCCTGTCGGGCGGCCAGCAGCCCTTCCAGTGGCCGTAGGGCTGTGCGCATCGCCAGCCAGCCCGCATAGCGGATCGCCTGCGCAGGCTGCAGCGCGGCCAGCGTGCTCATCGCGCGACGCCATGCGCGTCCTCCCGTCTCATCGCCGATCCCCCATGACATAACGGAGATGCGATCGGATGCAAGCCCCGCAAGCGCCTGGGCGACGCCGGGAGGGGCGGGTGTACCCAGCCACCGTGAGACGACCGTGAGGCAGGTGTGCAACGGGTGGCCGATTTTCCATTCCTCGGCAAGGCGGAGCACCTCTCCCCAGTCCATCGTAGCCGAACGGGCGAGCCGGTCGATGTCGACGAGCCAAAGCAGCCGCAGGTCCCGGCTGTGGTGCATCGCCAGGTGTGCAGCGGCATGCGCTAACAGGACAGCAGGGCGAGGCACGAGGAACTGGGGCAGACCTGGCGCTGCTGACGCCTCCCGCCAGATGTCAGGGGGAGAGATGCGCTCGACATAATAGGGCACTTCGACGAGCGCCCAATGCAGCTCAACCAGCAGGCGCCCGCATCCCGGCACATCTGCAACGAGGGGCAATTCGGCGCGATAGCGGCGCACCCAGGGGCCGATTCGCTTGTCCGCCGCGATCCCAACGGCCTGGTATCCCAGCGACGCCAGAGTCGACTGAGCCGCGCTGACTGCCTCGCGGTCAATCAGCAGGTCGATGTCACTGACAGGGCGGATGGCGGGGTTGCCGTAAATGGTCCGTCCCAACGCGGCGCCTTTCAGCAGGGCCAGGCCCGGGCAAGCCAGGCCGATGCGCGCCAGTTCGTTCTCGAGAAGGAAGGCGCGCGCTGCGCTGGACTGGAAAGCCTCAACCAGGGCCACGCGGAACCCGGTCGTCAGCGAGAGCCAGGCCGGGTCATCGCGCAGTCGAACGTAGAGCAGGGGCAGCACCCCATGTGCGCTGAGTACGCGCTGCGCAGCTTCGAATCCCAGCGGCGGTGTCGGGAGGGGGGTGTGCTCCTCCCCGCGCAGCGCCAGAGCAAGCCACGCAGCCCATTCGTCAGAGAGTGCGTAACTGTCACGAAAGCTAAAAGGGGTGAACAAGGCCATGACGATTTCCGGTCAGGACCGCCACGCCATGTCCTGGACCTGGTGTAAGGATCTCAGCCGGTTTCTCCGCTGCGAGGGGCCGGTACGGGTGACGCGGGCTGCCGACGCCTGGTGCGTTTTCGACCATTTCGCAGAGTATCGGTGATGTTGCTCCCGCTTTCCGGACTTTGCGTGCCGTACTGATAGTAGTAGTAGTAGGATCCTTCACCTTGCAGCGGCATCCGGTTGAGAACAACCCCCAGAACGCGGGCGTTGACCCGGCGGAGCGCTTCAACCGCGCGCCGCGCGATCTCGCGACGCGAATTTCCCACGTCAAGCACCAGAAGAACCCCATCTGTTTGCGTGCTCATGATCGCAGCATCGGCCAGTGCCACAGTAGGCGGGCTGTCGAAGAGCACCATATCCGCCCGCTCCAATAACTGGGAGATCAGCTCCTTCGCCGCGTGCTGACCCGAGCAGCTCAGCCGGATTGGGGGGCAATGGGCCGGAGGTCAGCACCCATAGATTAGGCACCGGGCCTTCCTGGATCAATCCCTCGAGATTTGGGTGCTCCTCCAACAATGCGGTGGTCAGGCCGACATTATTGCGCAGGCCGAACACGCGATGCACGCGCGGCTTGTGCAGATCGGCATCGACCAGGATCACCCGGCGCCCCGCCTGGGCCAGTGCAGCAGCCAGGTTAGCAGTGGTGAGTGATTTGCCTTCGCCTGGTGCGGGGCTGGTGACCAAGAGCGTTCGTAGCGGGCGGTCGATCGCCGCGAATTGAAGGTTGGTGCGCAGAACGCGGTAGGCCTCCGTGGCGGCCGACTGGCTGTTGGAGAGGATTGCCAGCTCGTTCCCTGGCGACACACCCTCGACGCGCGGCACAGTGCCGAGGGTTGTCAGGTTGAGCGCCTTCTGCACGTCGTCAGGATTCTTGAGCGTGTCGTCAAGGTACTCCAGCAGGTATGCGGCGCCCGTTGCCAGCAGCAGGCCGATTGCGGCGGCCAGCAAGATGGTGGCTCCCTTGTTTGGACCGACAGGGATCGAAGGAAGTGCTGCCGCCTCAATAATGTTGATGCTATTCAGCGCGCCGCGTTGTGTGCTGCTGAGGAGCGCGGCATAGTTGGCCTGCAGGGTTGCCTTCTTATTTTGCAAACCGGTGATCTGCGTCTGAGTGTCAGCGATCTGGCGCGCGCTGAACATATTGGCCAGTTCAACCTGCTTGCGGTCGATCTCGGTTTGGGTCTCCTGGATCTTCGTCTCCAGGTCATTCAGCTGTTGGCTGATGAATGCCTGCCGCTGTTGATCCTCCTGGCCTGCTCCGGAGGGACTGATCCGAATCAGTTCTTCTGAAAGCTCCTGGGCGACCCGTTGTGCGCGCACGGGATCCGTGTCCGTCACCGAGAGCTCGATTAACTGGGTATTTGGAACAACACGGGCGGTGTAGTCGGGCAACCACGCAAGATTAAGGCGCGACATGACCGACGCTCGCACGTTGTCACGCTTGACGATGTCGGCGTAGGTGTTTGCCAGTTGCTGAGTCAGCCAGAATTCGTTACCGTTTGGATTGGGGTTTTCGATCGCCGTGCCGACCATGAGCGTCGATCGCGTGCGATAGATCGGCTGTTGCTGCCGCGTCGCAAGATAGCTTGACGCAGTTGCGACTAACGTCGCTGCAATGATCAGCCACCACCACTTCCGTAGTGGTCGAATGTAGTCCTTCAATTCCATTAGTCATCCCTCGATGGCCCTTATGGACGCGGGTATTCGGCCCCATTGCCTGGATGCAAGTGTTTGATCAGTGTGACTGTGTTGCCGAAGGTGGCATCGTAGCGATAGAGCACCTGATCCATGATGCTGCGCACCAGGTGCCAACCAAGCCCCCCCGGCTCCCGCTCTCCGACCGGCAATAGCAGATCGGGCGGCGGAGCGTGTTCGGGATCGAATTCCTGGGCCCGGTCAGAGATGGTAATGGCGGCCTGTTGTCCATCGGAACAGAAAGAGATCTCCAGGGGTCCCGGCGCTCGATTCGCGTAGCCGTGCATCATGACATTCGCGCATACTTCCTCCACGGCCAGCCGCAAGTCGAAGTGATCCCCTGCATTGATGTTTGCTTGCTCGCAGAAAGTATCAACGAAATTCAGTAATTCGCTGAGGTCTGCAAGATGCGCCGATGGCAGGCTGACCATGTCGCAAGTCAGCCCCCGCCGGCGCTGTGCGCTGGTCATGGTGCTCTCCCGATTTATGTTCTTTCATAAGAATATACGATAAAGCTTACTTTCGCAATTACCGGGAGAGCACATAAGTCATGGCGCTACATCGAATGCTCGCTGTAGTAGGCCATGGCCGCGGACATGAAGTCGGCAAGGCCGGGGCGGTACTTGTCATAGAACGCTCGGAATTCCTTGTTCTCGGCGTAGAGCCGTCCCAGGCCTGCATAGGCCTCAGGAGTCGGATGCCAGAAGTGATCGACCCACGTGTAGTGCAGCGCGACGTTACGTTGCACTTCGGGGTCATCCGGTCCGTGTCCTCGTTCGGCCAGCCCTGCGATGGCTCGCGTTGCGGCGTCACCCTCGGCATTGATCGCCTGCCAGTGGTCCTTCGACATGCCCTTCACGCGATGTTCGGACTCCTCGACGATCTGCTCCCCGTACTTTTCGCCGCGCCTCGCGCTTGTAGCGTTCAATCTGCTCTTGTGAGAATCCCTCGTAGAGCTCCGCATCGGTCATTCCCATTTTTCCCTCCGTCAAACGTGTGATGGTCCTCTCGACCGTGGCGAGGAGACGCTCTAGCCGCGCTGCCTGGGCCAGCAGCATGCGGCGATGGTCTTCCAGGCCGCGCACCTGGTCGAAGTGGGGATCTTCGACGATGGTCCGGATCTGTTCCAACGAGAAACCGAGCTCTCGAAAGAAAAGAATCTGCTGGAGTTGCAGCAGGTCGGCCTCCCCATACAGCCGATATCCCGCTGCAGAACGGGATGATGGTCTCAACAGCCCCAGCGCGTCGTAGTGGTGCAGTGTCCGCACTGTGATGTCTGCCATATCGGCAACCTGTCGCACGGTGTACCCGGTCACCTCTTCCTCCCAGGGAGGACTATAAACCATGACGTTACGTCAGAGTCAAGTTAAGTCTTCTTAATAATAGGGCTCGCAGCAAAACCCGGAATTGTCCCTTTGTTGCCGGCTTGTGCTACACTGTCGCCATGAACGATCCTCAGGGTGGGTCAGAGGAACGGGGCGTTTTGGCCCCCGCACTACGGGTCTGGCGAAGGCGCGCGCTCTACGCGCTCCTGACGGTGATTGCAGTTGCGGGATTGCCTGCCTATATAACGCCGCTGATCAATGCACGCGGCATCGGGGGGCATTACCCCTTTGTTGTGGGCTTATCTTGGCATCTATATCGCATTCGTCGCCCTGGCGCTTGCCCCCTCCCTCCCAGAGAGTACGCGCGCATTCGGCCTCATGGGGCTGGCGTACGCCAACGGTGTTGCCAGCCTGGCGCGCTTGGGTTTGGCCGGGAGTGGCCGGCTTTATCTGCTGGCCATGCCAGTCGTTGCTGCACTTCTGCTGGGGACCCGGGCCGGTTATGCGTCGGCCGGGGTCAGCGTGCTCATCTATGCAGTCTTCACCTTTCTTGCCGGCAAAGGCCTGCTTGAGGACCTGATCACCCAGCCCCTGAATCCCACCGGCCTGCGCGACTGGCTCGAAGCCGGTTTCGCCTTCATCGTATTCCTGCTGGTGCTGGCAGTGTTGGTCGAGCGTTTTGCCGACCTGCTGGTGCGTGCATTGGCATCGCAACAGCGGACGTCAAACGAACTCGCATCGACCGCGCGTGCGCTTCGGGATCGCGAGGAAGTACTGGTGCGCCAGACAGAGACGCTGGCCGCGTTGCACGACACCGCCGTCGGCGTCGCCAGTGCCCGGGGCGCCCAGGAACTGCTCAGCGCCCTGGTTGATCGTTCGGTTGCGCTGGTCGGCGCGGCGTATGGTTGGCTGTACCTCGTGGACAGCGAGCGTGATGAGTTAGTTGCGCATGTGGGAACCGGCATGTTCCAGCGGCGTGTGGGAGTGCGTTTGAAGCGCGGTGAGGGCCTGTCCGGTCAAATCTGGGCTGAGGGCCGGCCGCTGGCCATCGACAACTATCGCTTCTGGGACGGTCGTTCGTCAGCGTTCGAGGGCGATCCGATCGGGCCGGCCATGGGGGTGCCGCTTTTCGTCGAGGGCCAGGTGGCAGGCGTAATTGGTTTGACGCGGCTGATGTACTCCAAGGGATACACCGGGGAAGAGCTGAACACAATCGGCCGGCTTGCGGAATTGGCCGGCATCCTGCTTACCAACGCGCGGCTCCACGGAGCACTCGAACAGGAACTGGCAGCACGCGTGGAGGCGCAGGACGCCTTGCAGGTTGCCTATGAAGATCTGGAACTCCGGGTGCAGGAGCGAACCGCCGAGCTGGCTGCCCTTCACGCGGAGGAGCGTGAGCGCCGCGCCGAAGCGGAGCGCTCACGCCGTATCGCAGATGGCATGCGCGAGATTGTTGCAGCGCTCAACCTGCGCCTCAAACTCGGCGACACGCTCGGTTTCATCGTCACCCACGCTTGCCGGATGCTTAAGAGCGATGGCGCGGCGATCTTCAGGCTGGAGCAAATCCCCGCCGGTGATCCGACGTTATACGTGCAGGCCGGCTGCGGGCTCGACCCGCAATTCATGGAGATGGCCTCGCTTCCCTATCGTGACAGTATCGCGGGCCGGGCTCTGCAGGAAAACCGGCCGATTCCTGTGCCCAGCATCAGCAGCCAACTTGCAGCCACATCCGGTGATTCAGCGCCGCCGCCTTACCTGCAGCGACCTGAGATGCAGCAACTCATGGCATCGTTCTCAGGGATGCTGTTGACGCCACTGTTTGTCGGCGGTCAGCCTTATGGTGTCATGGCTTTGTATTATCGTGACTCTCGAACCTTCACCGAGGAAGACGTTAGCGAAGCCCAGAGCCTTGCCGATCAGGTCGCGTTGGCCATCGAGAGCGCCCGGCTGCGTGAGCGTGAGGGACAGGCTGCTGCGTTGGACGAGCGCAGCCGTCTGGCGCGGGAGTTGCACGACTCGGTGACCCAATCGCTCTACAGCATGACCCTATATGCAGAGGCGGCCGCGCGCCAGGTGGAAGCGGGCCATGCGGGAGAGGTAGCCGATCACCTGCGCGCATTGCGCGATACTTCGCGCGACGCTTTGCGGGAAATGCGCCTATTGATCTATGAGCTCCAGCCACCTGAGATAGAGCGCACGGGGCTTGCCGCAGCACTTCGCACCCGCTTGCTGGGTGTCGAAACCCGGGGTGGGGTGCAAGCTGAGTTGGTGCAAGACGGCGATGAAACGATATCCACCTCGACCCAACAGGAACTCTATCACATCGCGCGCGAGGCGCTGAACAATTCACTCAAGCACGCTCAAGCGACACGCATCAAGGTGCACCTGTACTATCGTCCTCAGGTTACTGTGATGGAAATCGAGGATGATGGGGCAGGTTTCGACTCTCAAGCCGGCATGGAAGCGGGCGGCATGGGTCTGCGAACAATGCGAGAGCGTGCGCAGCACCTGGGAGCGCAGCTTGACCTGTGCACAGAAGAGGGGACGGGAACGACCGTTCGGGTGACGCTGAAAACCTGACGCAGGATGTGCCTGGCTTGCAGCCTCAACCGGGGGCCTGGCGATCCAGCCACTCCTGGTACAGGTCGTCCAACTCGCACTTGCACGCATCTTCGGCCATTGATTTGAAATCCGCGGTGGTGGCGATCCCCCAGCGGAAACGCGACGCATAGTCCCTCAGGAACTTGTCGAAGACCCCCTGCCCCACACGTTCAGCCAGGGCCGATAGAAAGAGCGGGCCCCGGCAATACACAATCGGAGAGTATTCGTTGGGCTCATATTCGGCAGCGGGTAAGCCTACGGGCTTTGCCAGCCGGCCGGCGCGATCCCAACGGGCTCCCCACGATGTGCTCCAGTCGTCCGCGACATTCCTGCCATAACGGTCAACCTGGTACAACCAGATACTGTACTCGGCAAGGGCCTCGTCCAGCCAGGGCTCATCAATCTGATCGTTGCCCACGAGATTGTAGAACCATTGATGAGCCACTTCGTGAGCCACGGTGCTCTCGAGAACGGCCATCTGCCGCCGGCTGTCGGTATTGGCGTCGGAATCGTATACCTTCTGGGTGATTCCCACGGCGCCAGGATACTCGATGCCCAGAGCCGCCAGCATGGGAGTGGCAGCAATGTCAAGCTCCGTGTACGGGTAAGGTCCAAATCGGTCGCTGAAAATGCGCAGCGCGTTGATCGCTGTATCCAATGCTATTTCAGCGGCTTCCTCTTCTCCCGCCAGTGCGTAGCTGCTGACCTGCGTTTCCCCCAACTGCTGGGTTTTTGACACATACTCAGCGCTGCCGGCGATGAAGAAATCCCGGGCGGGGCCGTGGCTGAAGGTCACCGTTTGAGCGGCGTCGCTGATCTCACGCTCGATTACCACACCTGTAGCCACCAGCTTGAGCTCTTTTGGTGCCGTGACTCGCACCAAGTAGAAGCTGGGATCGTTATAGCTGGTGTCCGCATTTGCCGGTGGTGTTTCTACATTCCAGCCTTCATCATCGAAGACAGGGATCACTGCATAGGGCACGTCCAGGGCCAGAATGCCCCCCGTATAGCCGATCAAGCCATATCCCTTATCAAGGGTCTCGGGTATCGTCAGGTGGAAGGTCAGAGACAGGACCGCGCTTTGCCCCGGGCTAAGGGGTCGCGGCAATGGCGCCAGGAGGGCGGTGCGTCCAAAGTGATACTCCGCCCGTACGCTAACTCCATCCACCGTCACATCGGATACGGACATGTCACCGCCCAGCGCGTTCGGGAAAAGCCGCACGAAGATGCGGTCAAGCTGGGTCTCTTCGCGATTCGTGTAGAACACCTGCTGGCGACCAGTGATGGTCGTAAAGCTCTCGCCGATGTTCAAGTCAATGCGATACTCACTTGCGCCAGGCAATCTGTCCAGGACACCATACTCGCCCCTCACCAGGCCGCGCCGGTACGCCGTCCTGTCGCCCCAGTCTGGCCCGAACATGGGCGCCACATCCTGCGCCGTTACCGACGGAAACGATTCGATGATCGGCGGGTTGGACGCAGGCGTCAGAGTGGGATTTCCCGGTGTGATGTCAGGAGTCAGCGCAGGTGTTGTGCGATCGGGTGCAGGCGTGAGAAGCCCGGCAGGTGCACACGAAGCCAGGATGAGTGCGACCAAGAATAGCAGAGAAAAGCGCGCAAGGCTCGGGTTCCGAAGCGTCATTTGTCGTCTAGCTTTGCCAGGCCCTCCCGCAGAGCAAATCTGGCGGCCTGGGTGCGATTTGCGAGGTGCAACTTGCCGAGGATGTTGCTCACGTGAGTGCGGACTGTGCGCTCACTGATCACCAGCTTGCCTGCGATCTCCTGGTTTGACAGTCCTTGCGCGACCAGGATGAGCACCTGCGCCTCGCGATCGGTCAACGGCTCCACCGTCGGTCCAGCCGTTTGCGGCCGGTTCAGCTCCTTGATGACGCGTCGTGCGATGGCTGGATGCAGTGAGACCTCTCCGCATGCGACGTCGCGAATTGCTTTGAGCAGGTCGTGGGGCGAAGCGTCCTTGAGCAAATAGCCGAGGGCGCCGGCCATGATCGCCGGAAAGACGCGATCATCCTCCGCGAAGCTGGTTAACACCAGGATGCGCGCCTGCGGATCCCCCTGTCGAATTTCCGTCAACGCGGCCAAGCCATCCATGCGAGGCATCACCAGGTCCAGGATCGTGACATCCGGCTTGAGTGCTTGCTGCAGACGAACTGCCTCGATGCCATCAGCGGCTTCGCCGATCAGTTCCATGTTTGGCTCTGTTTCGATCAGGGCGCGCAGACCCTCTCTCACGATCGCGTGATCGTCGGCAATCAGGATGCGGATGCATTCCTCGTCTGACATAAACGCCTTCAGCTCTCCTCAGTGTGGCCGAACGGGATGTACACGGTGATTGAAGCGCCCTGGCCCGGCCCCGACGCGACGTCAAGGCGTCCACCCAGGCGTTGGGTCCGCTCCTGCATGCTCACGAGCCCCAAACCGCCCTTATCGACCACCGTCCCCGGCAAAAAGCCACGGCCATCATCGATCACTGCCAGGGTGACTTCCTCTGGGGTTGTGCACAGACGGACCGAGACTGACGACGCCCTCGAATGTTTCAGTGAGTTGTTCAACGCTTCCAGCGCGATCCGGTAGAGCTCGGCCTCGATGTGTTCAGGTACAAGGCCATCGCCTTCAACGATCAGGCTTGTCTTGACGCCCGTTCGATCTTCCACGGCTTCGAGCCGCTGCTTCAATGCATTGGCCAGGCCGTCTCGTTCGAGGATCAGTGGCCGCAGCTCGTAAACCAGCAGACGCATCTCCTTGAGCACCTGTTGCGCAGATTCCCCGATCCGGGCCAGATAACCTGCGCCGCGTTCTATGTTCCCGGCACTGACGAGGCGCCTGGCGGCTTCGGCCATGAGAGACAGGCTATACAGCGACTGCGTCACTGAATCGTGTAGTTCGCGAGCGAGGCGCTGTCGCTCGTGCAGCACAGCAAGGTCGTGCGCCTGGGTGACTCGCTGCTCGAGCAGCTGCTGGGAGCGCACACGCTCGGTGATGTCCAGCGCAACGCCGACGCAACCGTCGATTTCGCCGTCTGCGCCGCGCAAAGGCTCGATATAGCCCTCAAAAAACGAATCAGCCCACCGTGTTTGATACGCGACGCTCTCACCAGACAGCGCGCGCTGGTGTGCCTGCAGCACCGTGTCTACCTCCGGAGAGCCGGCTTTCCCGGTGCTTGTCGCGTGTTTCCCGATCAGGTCGCTCGGTCCGAGGTTGAGGGCGGCCAGGCCTGCGCCACCAATCGAAGTATACTTCAGGTTCTTGTCCGTCGTCCATATCACCGCAGGCACCTGTGCGACCAGAAGACGCAACTGGGCTTCACTCTGTAGGACGGTTTGCGGTGGTGAATCTTTCATGATGCCCGTGGGCGGGAACCTCTGGAATGACGCAACGCCGCAGACCGGCTGACATTCATGCCATCGTCCGCGGAGGTGCTCGCAGCGAGCGGTAGTCGTATCGCGAACCCACCTGAGCCGTTCTTGCTCGCCGGAAGGATCGCTTCCAGCTCGCCGCCCTCGTGCCGGACCAGCTGCCTGGCGACGTACAGTCCCAGGCCCATGCTGACCGGAAAACGACTCTCTGCATCGCCTGTATAGAAGAGATCAAATATGCGGTCGAAATCCTCTCGCTTGAGGGCAAGTTGGTCACCCGTCACGCTTACCAACAGCCATTCGCCCTCTATCTTTGCCGCGAAGCTCAGGGTTGAGCCCACATGCGCCCGACGCACGGTGTTGGCCAGCAGGTTATTCAGAGATTGCGCCAATTTGTCCTCATCCACGCGGATGGGCGGCAGGGTGTCGGGGATCTCAACGTTCCAGGCTAATGTCTTATCTGGTTGCATCGGCTGCCAGCGAGCGATCAACTGTCGAAGCCATGGACCTGGCAGCACAGTGCGGCGCATCAGCGAGACAGTCCCCTTTTCGAGTGCCATGAACTGGATGATGTTTTCAAGCACGCGCTGCAGCTCGATCAATTCAAGCTCGATTCCCCGAAGCATCTCGCGCCGGATGATCGGGTCTTCATCGGCGCCATTCAGTAAGGCTTGCGCGGTTGAACGCAGTGCGCCTGATGTTCGCCCAGCCTTGTGAATGAGCCGGGTCAGGAGTTGATCGTTTAGTTCCTCTCGCCGTACGCTGTTCAACGCGAGCCGCCTGTGCGCAAAGTAGAATGTTTAGCCTTTCGACCGGTCACGGCTGGGCTATGATCATGATACTTCTCAAGTGGCACAGGAGGCCTTAAGATTAGTTGCCATCGGCTTTAACGCAACCTTAAGGGCCCACATGTCATGTTGCGGGACTTGGTCCTGCCTGAAAGTCAAGCAGCTTGTAGCCTTTGCCTCGGACCGTGATGATTCGTGTCGGCTTGCTTGGGTGCTCCTCCATCTTTTCCCGCAGCCACCGGATGTGAACGTACACCACCTGGGGCTCGCCGTAATACTCAGCGCCCCAGACTTGTGCGAGGATATCCTCGACCGAAAGCACCTTACCCGCGTTCAGGGAGAGCACGTGCAATAGGTCGAATTCCCTGGGCGAGAGTTGCAGGGGTTGACCGCGCAGGGTCACCTCCACAGCCGAGGGGTCAATGGTCAGATCGCCGACGCGGAGGATTGGATCGACGTTGCCTGCCAGGGGTTGGCTGAGCGGCCTTTCGGTTTGGCTGCGGCGCAGTACGGCCTTTACACGGGCCAACAATACGCCGAAATCAAAGGGCTTGGTGATGTAATCATCGGCGCCGAGCTCTAAGCCCATCTGCTCGTCGAGCTCACGCCGGCGTGCAGTCACGAAGATCACCGGGCATCCGATCTCCTGCCGAAATTCGCGCAGCGCCTGGAGACCATCCATGCCGGGCAAGCCGATGTCCAGTAGAACGAGGTCAGGGGCATCTCGGCGTGCGATCCCCAGCGCATCCTCGGCCTTTCCCGCTGAGCTGACCCGGTAGCCCGACTGCTCCAGGTTGTATACGAGGCTTCGCCGGAGCAATACTTCATCATCGACGACGAGCAGGTGCGTGCTCATTCCATCATCCCCTCAGTCCGCGATCCTCACCCGAACCATGGTCCCATGACCCGGTTGAGATTCGTAGGTTACGACACCTTCCATCTGTTCCACGAGCATAGCGACGACGTGCACCCCGAGTGAGCCGCCCTGCTCCTGCGAGAACCCCGGTGGCAGCCCAATGCCATTATCCCCCACGCTGAGCTCAATCCAATCATCGCTCACATGCAAACAAACTTTCACTTTGCCGGTCCGGCCAAGGCCCACAGGGAATGCGTGCTTGAGGGCGTTCGAAATCAGTTCATTCACAAGCAGCCCGTAGTGAATAGCGCCTTCCTGCGACACATAGTATCGATCGAGATCGTATTCTATTTCTGTGCCATGACCCGCGAGTGCTTCACGCAGTTCTCCGCCCAGCCGGCTGATGTACCCGGCAAGATCAATCTGTGTCACGTCAGAGGCGCCGTAAAGCGCCTCGTGTACACGGGCAACCGAGAGGATTCGGTTCTGTGTGTCACGCAGGATCGCGCGCAGCTGGTCGTGTTCAAGCACCGCGCCCTGCAAGTCCAGCAAGCTGTTCAGGAGGCTCAGGTTGTTCTTGACTCGATGGTGCACTTCCTGGAGCAGTAGCTCCTTCTCAGCAAGAGAACGCTCCAGCGCCTGCCGCGCCACGATCAGTGCTTCCTGGGTCTGCTTGAGTTCCGTCAGATCAGCTATTGAATCCAGCACATACTCGTGCCCGGCCTTGGCGGATGTGATTCTGATGAACTTCTCTTCACCGGTGGTTCGCAGCATATGCCTCTGCTCGACGCTCACTGGTTGTCCGGTTCGGAAACTCCAGCGGATACGTTGAGGAAACTCGGGCGCATGACTAAAGAACTCATCCAGATCGGCACCGTCGAACTCCCTCAAATGCCCGTTAGAGAAGTCACGCGCCGAGGAGTTATAGAAGTGCAGGGCGAATTTGTCGTTACCCGTGTGCTTCCAGACCAGGGTGGGATACGGGATCGCCTGGAAAACGGACCGAAAAAACAATTCACGGTCGCGCAATGCTGCCTTCGAGCGCACCGCGTCGGTGACGTCGTGTGCCTGCACCGAGTACCCTTGTTCGCCGAGCGACGAGACGGAGCACTCGAGGTGAATGATCCTGGCTGCCTCGGACGGGTCAACGGGGGACCCGTCCTCCGGATTGGGGCCGTCCAGCGTGACACGCAGGCGTAGCACCTCGCCATCGGCCAGGCGCGCGCACACCTCGGGTGTCCAATAGGCGCCCTCGAACAGGGCCTTTCGGATTTCCTGCGCAACTGAGGTTGCGCCAGGCATTTTGAGCAGCGCGGTATTGGCCGATACCAGGGCGCCGCTGGGCGAGAAGAGGAAATGCGCGATTTCCGCGTCCCTGATCAGATACGCGAAATGAGTCTCGCCGGTCGCCTCCAATTCGTTAACGCGGCTCTGCGCCGCAGCGAGTTCGCTGATCAGCTGTCTGCGCGTCTTGTTCGGTGCTTGAGGCACGGATCGACTTCCTTCTTCCTCACGTCGCTCGTTCAACGGTCTTCCAGATTATAAGCCTAAGCTGTCAGAATTCACAGCGGCACTTAAGCCGGTCTTAAGGTCACCTTGAGAAATCTGTAAAGACGCAGGACCCCGCATGCCCTTTAATGAGGCTATTCAGTATTGTGGTTTGTGGAAGTGAGGAAGGACAGGCTTTGGTTATGCATCAACACATCGACCAGAATCCACCGGATGCCGGGTTACGATCCGGCTCTGAACCTCCGCGACCGGTCATCGTCATGCAAAACGCCAGCAAGCGATTCGGTGACGCGGCCGCGGTTGAGAACTTGAGCTTCACGGTTCACGAGGGCGAGATTTTCGGCTTCATAGGCCCTTCGGGAAGCGGCAAGACCACAACGATCCGCCTCATGAACGGCACGTATCAACCTACCGATGGCACGGTGACAGTGTTCGGCCAGCCGGCAGACCGGATGAAGACGCAGGTGCGGGAACGCATTGGCTACCTGCCGCAGCTTTTCATCTTGTATCCCAACCTGTCGGTCAAAGAGAACATCGATTTCTCAGCATCGTTGTACGGGATGAGCTGGTTCGGTCGTCGCGGGCGCCGGCGCGAGGTGTTGGAGTTTGTTGAGCTCTGGGACCACCGGGGCAAGCTGGCGCGCGATATTTCGGGCGGCATGCAGCGCCGGCTGGCCCTGGCGTCATCACTGATCCATGACCCCAAACTCATCTTCCTGGATGAGCCGACCGCCGGCATCGACCCGATATTGCGTGCCAAGTTCTGGGATGCCTTCCGTGCGTTGAAGGCCCAAGGCCGTTCGCTGTTCGTCACCACCCAGTATGTCACGGAAGCTGAGTACTGCGATCACGTGGCGGTGCTGGGCCACGGCCGCATCATTGCCGTTGACACGCCTGAGAATCTTCGTTTGCGTGCCTTCGGCGGCGAGATCATCGAGGTGCGCTCGCCGAAAATCGGACACGCCACACGCCCCTTGTTCTCCCGGCTTGTAGGGATTCAGTCTATCGACACAAGCGTCGCCGGCCAGGCCCGGCTGGTGGTCGACGATGCATCGTCAGCCATGCCGGCAGTCATGGGATCTGCTCCGTGGAGACGGCATGGAGATCGAGGGCCTCGAGCAGTATCGGCCCAACTTTGACGAGGTTTTCGTACGCCTGCTGCAGCAGGAAGAGGCCGATCGTGTTTAAGCCCATCATTCGCATATCTTCTTTTCTCAGCAAAGAGATCCGGGAGATCCTCCGCCAGCCATGGTTGGTTGTCCGCCTGATCCTCGGTCCCTTTTTGATTCTTTTGCTTGTCGGTGTGGGGTACACCAATCAGCCGCGTGAGTTACGCGCGATGTTTGTCGTGCCGCCCGATGAACCAGAGGTGCCGGCGCTAATCGAGGAATACGCCACCAGCCTGGGAGCACAGCTGAAGTACGCGGGACAAACGGTCAGCCAGGACGAGGCGTTAACACGGCTCCGCATCGGTCAGGTTGATCTGGTTGTGGTCTTCCCCGCGCGCGCCTATGAGACAGTGCAAAGCGGTTCCCAAGCCGTTCTGCAGTTGTATCACAACGAGATCGATCCCGCGCAAGCCGCGTACATCGACCAATTGGGCCGCGTGTACGTGTCAGAGATGAACCGCCGCATCCTGCTGCTATTTGCTGCAGAAGCCAAGCAGGAGAGCGCGACCGCAAAAACTGATCTGCAGAAGGCCCGCGCTGCTGCAGATACCGCCCGGTCCGCTGCTCAGGCCGGCAACACCGACCTCGCTCAAGAAGAACTCCAGCGCGCCACTACATCGATGGATCGCGCGACCGCGCTGCTCGGCGCGACGGCGCTGATCATGGGCGGCCTGGGGCAGGGGCTGGGTGCAGACCTGAGCACGAGCGCGCAGGCGAGCACCGCTGCAAACGACCAGCCATCGGTAGATCTGCGCTCTCAACAGGCGGATCGCGACCTGGATAATCTGGACAAACAACTGGCACGGTTCGAGAGCGTGCCGGCCGACGTGATGGTCTCGCCGCTAACAACGGAGACAAAAAGCATTGCCACTTATACGCCGGCTTTCGTCACGTTTTACGCGCCGGGCGTGCTTGCGCTGATACTCCAACATGTCGCCATCAGCATCGCATCCCTGGCTCTCGTGCGCGAGAAGGTTTTCGGCGCCATCGAGCTATTCCGTGTTGCGCCCGTAACGGCATTTGAAATTCTGCTCGGCAAATACGGCAGTTACCTGGCGTTCGTTGGGGTTCTGGCCGTCATCCTGACCGCGTCCATGGTCTATCTGCTCGGCGTTCCGCTTTTGGGCCAGATTGCCTGGCTGGCGCTGTCGATGGGCCTGTTGATCTTCGCTTCGCTCGGCATCGGTTTCGCGATCTCGGCCACCTCAGGAACGGACAGTCAGGCCGTACAGTTCTCCATGCTGGTGCTTCTTGCGTCGATGTTCTTCAGTGGGTTTGTGTTCCCGCTGATGTCGATATTGATCCCAGTTCGCTACCTCGGGTATCTGCTGCCGGTGACTTTCAGCATCCCGAACCTTCAGAACGTGATGCTGAAGGGCATCCCCCCTTCGGCGACGTACCTGGCGGCCTTGGGTGCGATGGGTGTCGTGTTGTTTGTGTTCTCCTGGTGGCGCTATCGCCGGTCGATGGTGCGGGCGTAATGGCGTGGATGTCGAGCGATGCGGCAGACGGAAGTGTGTTGTATCTGTCGATCAGCCGGCGGCCCGACGCCTTAAGATGCTCTTAAGTTGGAAGGTAGCTGAGGTTAAGGACAGAGTCAAGTCCCCATGATATCCTGATTGTAGTTTATGAGTTTATGAGTTTATGATTGAAGGAGTTGAGAGATGGCTAAGCGTAAGGATACTGACGTGAAGAATGTGATGCGAGATGTCGAGGGTGCTGTGAATGAGACGGTGCGGACATTTGAGGATGTGGCTGGAGAGGTGGTGGCCGCGAGCGACGATGTAGTGTCCAGGAAGCTGGACAGCCTGATTCGAGCGGTCGATGCGGTCAAGGCTGCTGCCGAGGAGTTTGGTCTGAAGGCGGGCTCTGCGAGCGCTGTCCTGACCGCTAAAGCCGGCAAGGTCACCTCGGACATCGGGTCCAGGGCTGCCAGCGTCACAGACACTGTCGGAACCAGGGCCACGGAGGTTGGCGCCAAAGCCAGCAAACGGGTTCAGGATCAGCCCTGGATCGTGGCGCTCATGGCTTTCATGCTGGTTGTGATCGTTGGCATCTCTTTCGGACGTCGTTACCTGGCTGAAGCCTAAGCCGGTATTGCGAGTCGAGGTTCACATGGCAGAGAAGAAGAAGCATCCGCAACCGGCCAGTGTGCCGGGTATGGGCGCAATGATCCATGAAGACGGTATATCGTTCCGCGTTTGGGCTCCCCATGCCAGCAGTGTCGCGGTGGCAGGCGATTTCAATAAGTGGTCTGCGACCGCTAACCTTCTTGCGAGTGAGGGGAACGGGTACTGGTCTGCCGATGTGCCGGACGCAAAGCCAGGCCAGGAGTACCGTTATCGACTGAAGAACGGCAAAAACGAGCTGTGGCGTCTGGATCCTTATGCCCGAGCGTTGACGAATTCGGTCGGAAACAGCATCATCGTCGATCGGTCCTATGAATGGTCGGATGGCGGTTTCAAGATGCCGCCCTGGAATGAGCTGGTCATCTACGAGATGCACGTTGGAAGTTTCAATGCGAAAGAGCAGGGCAAACCGGGGACCTTCGACGCCGCAATCGAGAAACTGGATTACCTGGCTGAGTTGGGCATCAATGCCATCGAAGTCATGCCGCCCACCGAGTTTCCAGGCGGATATTCCTGGGGCTACAATCCTGCGCATCCCTTTGCGGTGGAAAGTGAATATGGTGGCCCGTTCGGCCTGAAGCGATTTGTCGATGAGGCGCATAAGCGAGGCATCGCGGTCATTCTCGACGTCGTCTACAACCATGTCGGCCCGAGCGATAATAGCCTGTGGCAATTCGACGGCTGGAGCGAAAACGATGGTGGCGGCATCTATTTCTACAACGACTGGCGCGCCGAAACGCCCTGGGGAAACACGCGACCTGACTATGGCCGGCCTGAAGTGCGGCAGTACTTCCGCGACAACGCATTGATGTGGCTCGAGGAGTATCACTGCGACGGCCTGCGCTTCGATGCCACGGCCTATGTACGGAATGTGCACGGCCACGACACCGGGGAGCATCCTGAGGATGACCTGCCGGATGGCTGGAGCCTCATGCAGTGGCTGAACGAGGAGATTCAGGCCCGGCAGCCCTGGAAGTTTACGGTCGCCGAGGATAGTAAGGGCAACGCGTGGATGACCAAGGACATCGGTGCGGGTGGCGCCGGTTTTAGTTCACAGTGGGATCCGCGGTTCGTCAATATCGTGCGCGGCGCTATTGTGGGCACGGCTGACGAGCACCGGGACATGGATGCGATCAAGGCAGCAATCGAAAGCCGGATCGGCGATGACGCGTTTCGCGCATCATCTTTACCGAGTCACATGACGAAGACGCCAATGGCAAGGCGCGGGTGCCGGAAGAGATTTCACCGGGTGACGCTGAAAGCTGGTATCCCAAGAAACGATCCACGCTCGGCGCCGCGTTGGTGATGACTTCGCCCGGCGTGCCCATGATCTTCCAGGGCCAGGAGATGCTGGAGGATCGGTGGTTTCATGAGCAGGACCCATTGGACTGGTCGCGATTCGATGAGCATCAGGGCATCATCCAGATGTACACGGATCTCTTCAAGCTGCGACGCAACTGGCACGACACCACGGCTGGGCTGACTGGCGAGCACGTTCAGGTGCATCACGCCAACACTGCAGAGAACGTAGTGGCGTTTCATCGTTGGAAGGATGGCGGACCCGGGGACAGTGTGATCGTCGTCCTGTCCTTCTCGAACGCCAGCCGCGGTCTTTACACGATCGGCTTCCCGGCGGGCGGCCCCTGGCGGGTCCGCTTCAACAGCGACTGGCAGGGCTACGATCCGGACTTCGGGCTGCAAGACGTGTTCGATATTGAAGCGGTCGAAGGTGAATACGATGGCATGCCGTTCAACGGCCCGGTCGCGCTGGGACCTTACGGCGCCGTCATCCTCTCTCAGGATCGACCGGTCCAGCAGGTGGGCGATGAGCCGAAGCCTGCGCCTTAAGGGCGTCTTAAGTTTCTCTTGAGTTGGCACTAAAGACGCCACGAGCCGAATATGGTAGGCTTGTGGCGTCTTTGTTTGAGTTGTAGTGAAGTCGTATTGAGGAGTGGATTGAGATGGTGCAGACGGATGAGAACGCTTTGGTTGAGGCAGCACAACGCGGAGACCTGTCCGCTTTCAATGTCTTGCTCTCGGCTTATCAACAGCCGGCTTACCAGGTTGCACACCGCATCCTGGGCGATGCGGACAGCGCGGCCGATGCGGTGCAAGACAGTCTCATAAAGGTCTACGATCGGATCCATCAGTTTCGCGGCGGCTCATTCAAGGCATGGCTGTGTCGCGTCGTGATCAATACATGCTACGACAGGCTGCGCGGCGAGCGCCGGCGTCGCACAAGTCAACTGGACGATGATGAGATCCTGCCTGAGCATGATCTTCGATTGATGGATGCGAACCCGACGCCGCACGATCAAGCCGAGTCGAGCGAGCTGATGGCCGCGATGATGGCCGACATCCGCAAGCTGCCGCCGGAGCAGCAACGGGTCCTGTTGATGTGCGACGTCGAAGGGTTGGCTTATCATGAGGCCGCCTTTCGAACTGGTTCGAACCTGGGCACAGTCAAATCCCGGTTGAGCCGGGCGCGCGCCAAAATGCGCGATGCACTGACAAGAAACGGCATTGTCCCGCCCGCGTGCTATACTGCCCCGAATAATCAGCGTGCATCCAATACCGGAGGCATCCATGAAGGCTCTCTACTTCACGGAACATGGCGGGCCGGAAGTCATACGTTACGGTGAGCTTCCCGATCCGACGGCCGGGTCTGGGCAAGCGCTGGTCCACGTCAAAGCCGTCGCTCTCAACCGCGTGGATCTGTGGGTGCGTCGTGGGGGTCCGGCATTCGAAAAGCTGCCCAAGCCGCATGTGGGTGGCGCGGATGTGGCCGGGATCGTCGCAGGTTATGGCAGTGATGCCGGCGGGCCTCCCCTGGGTCCGCGCGTCGTCGTTGATCCGGGCGTTCTGACCGGCGAGGACGAGTGGACGCGGCGGGGCGAGGACAGCCTCAGCCCGCACTATCACATCCTGGGTGAGGATGTGTGGGGCGGCTGCGCCGAGACCGTTGCCGTGCCGGCGCGCAACCTGCTTGCCATGCCCGATGATTTCGATTTCGCCGAGGCGGCTGCCCCCTTATTGGTCTATTTGACCGCCTGGCGAATGCTGGTCAGGCGCGCCGCACTCGGCGCAGGCGAGACGGTGGCAATCGTCGGCGCGGGCGGCGGGGTGAACAGCGCCGCCATCCAAATCGCCAAGTACGTCGGCGCCACCGTTTACGCGATCACCTCCACGGCTGAAAAGATGGCGCGCGCACAGGCGCTGGGCGCAGATTTCGCCATTAACTACAAGCAGGAAGACTGGTCAAAGGCCGTGTTCGTCGCCACAGGCAAGCGGGGCGTGGATGTTGTGGTCGATAACGTCGGCGCGCCCACCTGGACCCCGAGCATCCGGGCCTTGGCGCGGGGTGGCAGGCTGGTCAATGTTGGCGGCACCGGTGGGCCCGTGGTGGAGATGGATTTGCGACTTGTGTTTCGCAAGCAGATCAGCATCCTCGGCAGCACGATGGGCAGCCACAACGATTTCCGGGAGGTCATGGATCTCATCTGGCAGCGCAAGCTGGCCCCGGTGATCGATCGGATCATGCCTCTCAGTGAAGGTCGGGCTGCCCATGAACGCCTCGAAAGGGGCGATCAGTTCGGAAAAATCGTCCTGACGCCCTAATCACCGCCATCAACGCGGCGCCCGGTTAAAGTGCCGGGCACTTGCGATCCTTCGGATCGTTTAAGTGCCCGGCACTTGATCAAACCGCGGCGCCATCGTTCAGGTCAGTCGCGCGCTCAGTTTCTCCAGCATATCCTCGACCATCGCGGACAGGCCGAACTTCGGCTGCCAGCCCCACTCCTCCCTGGCCGCGGAGTCGTCGATCGTCCGTGGCCATGAGTCCGCGATCTGCTGACGGAAGTCGGGCTTGTACTCAATCTCGAAGTCCGGCAGGTGTTTGCGGATTTCAGCGGCAAGCTCCCCAGCCGAAAAGGTGAGTGCGGCCAGGTTGTATTCTGCCGCATGTTTTAGCTGGGTCGCATCCGCTTCCATCACCATTAGCGTTGCCCGGATGCAGTCGGGCATATAGATCATGGGGAGGACAGTGTCCTCACGCACGAAGCACGAGTATCTGCCGCGCTGGATTGCCTCATAGAAGATCTCGACCGCATAGTCAGTCGTGCCGCCACCGGGCGGCGTCTCGCTCGAAATGACACCGGGATAGCGGATGCCGCGCACATCCAGCCCATACCGCCGATGATAGTACGCGCCGAGCATCTCGCCCGAGACCTTGGTGAGGCCGTACATGGTTGTCGGTCGCAACACGGTGTCCTGGGGAGTGCCATCTTTGGGGGTCTCCGGCCCGAATACCGCGATCGACGAGGGATTATAGATGCGGGCAACACCTTCTGCGCGCGCAACCTCCAGGACATTGTACCAGCCCCCGATATTCACTTGCCATGCCAGCCGGGGCTTCTCCTCGCCCGTGGCCGAGAGAATGGCAGCCAGGTGATAGATGGTGTCGATCCGGTGCTTGCGCACAAGATCCGCCAGCGCATCTCGGTCGGTCACATCGAGCCGTTCCGCCGGGCCGCCTGCGATCAGGTGGGCAGGCAGCGGCTGAACATCGGTGACAACCACTTTGTCGCCCCCGTGGAGCGTTCGCAGCGCCGTGGCCAGCTCGGTGCCGATTTGGCCGCCCGCGCCGGTGACGAGGATGCGGCGATGTTGCGATTCCTGTAATCGCTGCATCGCATCTTCTGATGATGGCATAGGATCAACTCCGTGATGATCGCGATGCAAATGCCTCGAAGGGCGGGACTGCCGGAGCGCTCACCGTGCCCACGAGGCCTAACGCTGGTTCCTCATCCGAACGCGCCAGCTGGTTGAAGCCGAGTCCGCCGGCCGTCTCACTGTCGAAGCCGCGCGTGCGCCCCAGGCAGATGGCCACCGGACTGCCCAGTGCCTTGCTCCAGAACTTGACGGTCGCCAGGCGGGTGGCTGCTTCCACTCTCATCCCGGTCTCGCCTATCAGTGGCAGCAGCGGGTGGAATCCATAAAGCAGCCGGTTCAGGAAATCGGCCAGGCGGCGGTCGGGGCGGTCGATCTCGTTCGCAGGCGCAAACAGGTCGAGCATGGCGGCAGTCCACCCGTAGATGCCCTGTGCCCCGCGCAGCAGGTCCAGAGATGATTCGTACTTGCTGCGATAGGATAACCGCGCCTGCGCCAGACCGGTCTTCACGAGATGGGCGACCTTGCCCGGATCCCACTCATCTTTGAGCACGAAGTCGAGCACGCTCCATTCACGCAGCGCGGTGATGGCGGTGCTCACATCTGCGTGTCCCGTCGCAATGACCACAGATGTCCCCTCATCCAGGCCGACGATCTTCTGCACGAGCCGCTTGCCCTCCAACTCGCGCTGATCCTCTTTGAGGCGCAGGTCGACGAAGGCCAGGTGAAAGTGCTGCCGGTCAAGCAGCGCATCGGCTTCTTCATAGGAGCCGGCAACGTGCAGGGCAGCGCTCCCCGGCGGCGCAGCGTCAGACGCCTGAATGCTCTCGCTCAGGAGCTCCTGCCAGGATGGGTCGTCGTCGATGACGAGAATACGATCGGGTAGCATGACTCTGTCGTCCTCCTGTTATGCAAGGCGCAGGCGCAGCGTGAAACGCGTCCCTGCACCCGGTTCGCTGGTTACTTCAATCGTGCCGCCGAAGCCCTCCAGCTGGCCCTTCGTCCACCACAGGCCGAGGCCGTGCGCCGGCGCGTAGCTGTTGGATGTGGTGGAAGCGCCCGGCTCAAAGAGAGATGCGACACGCCAGGGTTCGATGCCCACGCCGGTGTCTCGCACCTCGATGGTGATGCGATCTTTGACCTGGCCGACGTGCGCGGTGACGCTCAGGCTGCCGCCAGCGGGCATGGCCTTCGAGGCGTTGTCGAACAGGTTCCAGAATACGCCCGCCAGGCTCGGACCGGCCAGGACGCGCATCGGTTCCGGGGGCAGAACGACATCGACGCGCACATGGTCGTTGTTTGCCAGGCCCGCGCGGCCCAATGCCTCGGAGATCGCGGCCTGCAAAATCACCGGCGACGGCGCACGGCGCTTCAGCTCGGTGCGGAGTTCCTGAATGATCGATTTGGAGCGGCGGATGTCGCGTTCGGCGCGGGTTACAAATTGCTCCACATACGGATATTGCGCCACCAGGTCAGCGTAGAAGTCTTTGCGCTTCAGCATGTCGACCCAGCCGCTCAGCGCGCCGATGGGATTGTTGAGGCGATGCACGATGTCGCCGGCCAGCCCGCCAATGGCGGCCAACCGTTCAACCTCGAAGCGCCTGGCGCGCTCGACTGCAACAGCCGCCTGGCCGGCCAGCGCCTGGAGCGTGGCCGCGTGATCGGCCGTGAAGAAGCCGGGTGCAGGGCTTTCCAGGTTCAGCACACCGAACACGGTCTCGCCGCTGATCAATGGCACGGCCAGCTCGCTCTTCATCTCCTCACCCAGGTAGCGGCGATAGCGGGGATCTCCTTCGACGTCCGGCAGGTAGTAGGCGTCGCGGCGGGCGAGCGCCTCTCCACTGACGGAGCTGGCGGCCTGCACCCGGGCGCCCACCGCTTCGCCGCCGGTGGTTGCCACGATAACGAGCTCATCCCCGTTGATTTCGAGCAGTTGGCCGAAGGTTGTGCCGCCGATAGCGAGGGCAGCGTCGAGCAAGGTGTGAAGGGCGGCGTTGTCACCTCGCGAGACTGCGTCGCGAAACGCTTCGCCGCGCCGCCGTCCCAGGTCTGTCAGGTTCGCCCGCTGCACTTCGGTGAAGCCGTCCTCGCGCGGTGTCTCCGCATTGAGAATCCCGGTGATGGTTTCGCCGTCGCCCGACCAAAGCGGCACGGCCAGTTCTGCGCGAATGCGCTCCTTCTCGCGCTCCAGTACACGTTGATACCGCGGCGCGCCCGAGGACTGGGGGATCAGGGCGGCAACGTGTCCCTCGACGGGAGACGCGACGACGAAGTATTCAGGCCGCGAGACGTCCGGCACGATCACAGGCCGCTGCGCCATCACCGCGAGCCCGCTGACAGAACCGTGCACGGCAAAGCGGAGGCCAATGTCGCGCGGGGGGGTGTTCGTGGTGTAGGCAACGACGAGATCCGCGCCCTCGCTCAGCAGGATTTGTCCAAACCGACCGCCGACGAGGCCCAGCGCGCGTTCGAGCACCGTGCGCACGATGTCGGCGAGTTCCGTCTCGCGCGCCAGTTGCAGGCTGATGGCGCTCAACGCGGCCGCTTCCTGTCGTGAACGCGCTAGCTCGATGGCCAGCGCTGCGTGGTCTGCCAGCAGGCGCAACACCTCGATCTGTTCGGGTGCGAACGCATGCGGCTCGGCGCTCTCGATGTTCAGCGCGCCGATCGCCTCCTCGCCGATGAGCAGAGGGACCACCAGTTCGCTGCGCATCCGTTGCGTCGTGCTGCGCGAGGGTTTGTACACCCGGCGCAACTCGGGCGGCATGTGAGCAAGGTCGGGTATGAAGATAGGGGCGCGGCGTAACATGCTCTGACCGCTGACGCAATCTGCGACAGGGAATGACATGCCCTCATCGCCGCGGTGTGCCTCATCCGCGGCCCGGACGCGCACCCGGTCGCCCTCGCGCAAGAAAAGCAGGCCGACATCAAACGGCGTCAGCTCGCGCGTCCGCCGCAAGACCTCGGCCAGAAACGCGTCCAGGTCGAGATCGGGCCGCAGCGCGTCGCGAACCAGATCGCGCGCGGTTCGGATCACCGTGTTCAGCTCGGCATCTTTGCGGTTGAGCATCATGATAGTCGATGAGACGTGAGATACTTCTCGTACGGTGGTACGAGTATAGCGCAGCGCGGCCTGATGAGAAAATGTTGGGTGTCAGTGGGTGTTAGGTGGGCGTTAGGTGCCGGGCACTTCCAAAGTGCCCGGCACCTGGAGGCGCCTGGACAGCACGTCCCGCACCACGACTGCACGACTGCACCGGTCTTATGGCAGCGGGGCCAGTTTCGCCGTGAAATGCCTCAGCATGGGCGCCTGCTCGACGATGCGGTAGCCTCGCAGCGCCCCCTTATCTGCGTTCACCGCGAGGATGACCTCCGCCAGGTAGTCCACGTGACTCTGCGTGTACACTCTCCGCGGAAATGCCAGCCGGACCAGTTCGTTTGGGGCCGGGCGTTCCGTTCCGTCGGGCTGCAATCCGAACATCACGGAGCCGATCTCCACGCCTCGTACTCCGCCTACCAGATACAGCGCGTTGCACAGAGACCACGCCGGGTATTGCAATGGCGGGATATGCGGCAGCATCGACCCTGCATCGATATACACTGCGTGCCCGCCCGTGGGCAGCACAATGGGCACACCGGCCGCGGTCAGCTTCTCGCCCAGGTAGGCGATGGAGCGGATGCGATAGCGCAGATACCCCTCGTCCAGCGCTTCATACAGTCCTATGGCGATGGCCTCCAGGTCGTAGCCCGCCATGCCGCCGTAAGTCGGGAAGCCCTCGGTCAGGATCTCCAGGTTGCGACACCGGGCGGCCAGCGCGTCGTCGTTCACGGCCAGGAAGCCGCCGATGTTGGCCATGCCGTCCTTCTTGGCGCTCATCGTGCAGCCATCCGCGTAGCTGAACAGCTCGCGCGCGATGTCGATCGGCGCAACGTCGGCGTACCCTTCTTCACGCGTCTTGATGAACCAGCTGTTCTCGGCAAAGCGACACGCATCGATCAAGAAGGGGAGGCCGTGCTCGTGCGCGATCGCACTGGCCGCGCGAATGTTAGCCATACTCACCGGTTGGCCGCCGCCTGAGTTATTGGTCACCGTTACCATCACCGCAGGTATGCGCTCCGGTCCGATCTCCGTGATCGCGGCGCGCAGCGCATCGAGATCGATATTACCCTTGAACGGATGGATCAGCCGGGGCTGCCGGCCCTCAGCGATCACCAGGTCGCGCGCTTCAGCGCCGCGATTCTCCACGTGAGCGCGCGTGGTGTCGAAGTGGGTGTTGTTAAGCATGACATCCCCTGGTTTTGCGATGGTGCTAAACAGAATATGCTCGGCCGCACGACCCTGGTGGGTCGGAATGACGTGCTTGAAGCCGGTGATGTCGCGCACGGCACGTTCAAAGCGGTAGAACGACTGCGCGCCAGCGTAAGACTCGTCGGACGCGATCATGCCGGCCCACTGGCGCGATGACATCGCACCTGTGCCGCTGTCGGTCAACAGGTCAATCAGCACGTGCTCGGCCATGAGAAGGAAGGGATTGTAGCCCGCCTCCGCAAGCAGCCGCTCGCGCTCGGAACGCGTGGTGAAGCGGATCGGTTCGACGGAGCGGACGCGAAACGGTTCGATGATCGTCTGAGGGTGGAACTCGTCCATGGAGGCTGCGCTGACTCCTTTCTATAGAGTGGATCCTATCGTATCACGAATCCGGCCGGGTCGTGTCTATAGCAGCGGTCAAATGTGCGCCAAAGATGGCGATGAGATTGCTGAGATAGATCCAAAAGAGCACAGCCACCACACCGCTCAGGGAGCCATAAACTACCTCGAAGCTCGCCAGGCCGCTTCCCAGATACCAGGTGAATCCAGCGGTCACCGCCTGCCAGGCAGTCGATGCGACCAGCGCCCCGATCAGCGCCGCTCGCCCCGTCACCGCAGTGTAAGGCACCCATCGATACAGACCGTAGAACAGGAAGAAGCTGGCCAGCCATGGCACGACTTTGGAAAACATTTGCCAGCCGGATGTGAGAAATAACTCTCCGCTAATGGGCAGCACAAGATGGACGCGGGGCAACAGGCTCGTGCCGATGCTGAGGACGACCGCCAGAACTAGCAATAGAAACAAGATGCCGGCGATTTTCAGCCCCATGACCCGTAGGCCCACGAAGTTGCGCAACCGGGCCTCGGGCCAGGCCCGGCCTATGTGGTAGCTGAGTGCGCTGAAGAAGCCGATGCCCGACCAGAGCAGTGTGCCCAACGCGATCAACCCCACCGGTGCGCGCAACCGCAGGATCTGGTCCAGGTTCTCGCTCAGCACTTCGCTTGGCAGAGGAAACGCGTCCTTGAGAAAGATGCGGAGCTGTGTGTATACACGCTCTTGTTCCAGCAGCAGGCTGCCCGCAGCAACCAGAAACACCAGAAGTGGAAAGAGCGAGAGGAAGGCGTAATAGGCCATGCCGGCCGCCGCGTCAGAGCCGCGTTGGGCGCTGAAGGTGGCGAACGTACGCCGCAGACTGGCCGGCGCGCGACCACCCAACCACGCAGCCGCGGCTGTCACCTTAGCCGGCAGATCCCGCACGGCCATGTCTCGCCCTCCCATGCTTCGTCAGTGACCTGGCGCCCCTGAGGGTTGGGACGCCGGGCCAGCATCTCCCGCCAACCGGTGTTAACGTTACCCCAAAATGGGCAGAAAGACAAATGAATGTGGGTTAAAAAGAGATAGAATATACTTGACAAGTAAATAATACTATACTATCATGTGGCTACTCTCATTCCCACGGAGGTCACGATGCCGTACGTTGGAATTAAGGAACTTAAGAATCAGACCACGGAGATTTTGCGCGGGGTGCGTGAAGACGGCTTGGAGTATGTCGTGACATTTCACGGCCGGCCCGTGGCCGTACTCCTGCCGATCAATCAGGACGTTCTGGAAGAGGAGCAGTCGCGCATGGTGCGGTCAACGCTGCCGAGCCCCAGGATTATCTCCGAGGTTCGCGCGGCAGCATCGGCTGCATTTTGACGCTGACGAATGGGATGGTCTGCGGGCCTTCCGGGAGAACACAAATCGACGCCGCGCAGCCATGGCGAGCCAGCAGCCGGCTGACGGTGTCCTCGATGCGCGCGCATGGCTTGAGAAGCGCCGACTCGATCTGGGCAGGTGTCAGATTGTCCGTGCGAACGTAGACCTCCGCCTTCATTAGAATCTGCGCCTGGATCTGCGCCTGCCATTGGTCCTGCTTGAGAAACCCCGGTTGCATGATCGTCTCCAGCAAAGCAGCCGGATTGTCAACGCCCCTTAGAAGCTCGCCATACAAACCATGGTCCGGGATGCCGTCGGAGCACTCGGCCGCGATGATGATCGCGCCCCCTGGCTTCACGACCTGCGCGGCTGCGCTCATGCCTTTGACCGTCTGATACAGATTCTGGTCAAGCGGGTAGCCTGAGTTCGTCGTAATGACGATGTCGAAGGGGTGCGGTACGGGCGTCATGGCGGTCCGCTTGACGAATGCGCAGCCCGCCGCATGGGCCAATGCCAGGTCCCCCGCGAAAACTCCCGTGATCTGCCTGTCGCGGTTCATCGTCACATTGACCAGGAACAGCGGGCCCGCGCTCAGCGCCACCTCGGTGATCTCCCCCCAGATCGGATTGCCCTGCGTCACGCCCCAGGTGGCGTTGGGATCAGCGATCATCCCCGCATCGTGGTTGCCCAGGACGGTTCGGAGTCCTGCCATTCCCGGCATGATGGCCTTGCCGCCGCCGGAAAACCCGGCGAAAAAATGCGGCTCGATGAACCCGGTGAGAATCTTCAGGTCGCAGGCCAGCATCTCGCTGTTGAGCCAGATTTCGTGACCCCGCGACGAGAGACCGACGTACGATTGTGTTGATGGATCGAAGGCGTCGTTCTGGACGATGCGGTAGGTCCGGACCAGCTCCTCGCCCAACATCTCGATCAGCTCGGCTTCGGAGTTGCGGCGATGGGTGCCCAGCGCCTCGAAGAGCGTGATATCTCCGGCTGCGACGCCGGCCGCAGCCAGCTCGTCGAGTATGGGGGGCAGGATGGCCTCGTGGGGCGTCGCGCGGGTGATATCGCTGAAGATGACACCCACTCGCATGCCCGGCCTGACCTGTTCAACCAGCGGCCGCGTCCCGATGGGTTGTGCAAGGGCTGCCCTGACTGGGCCTCCACGCGCTGCATCGGGCAAGCCCGGCACATAGACTGGTTCAACCAGCGTCACCCCGGCGCCATCAGGCAAATCGAGGCCCAGGCTGCCCTTTCCGTAGACGAGCTCGAAATGCATTGATCCCCATTCCCTTTCCTGGCCCCCGGAGTCAATCGCTTCCGGTGAGCCAACCATGCCAAAATCATACTGCACAGGCTGCTTACTCGCAAGCCGCCCTCAGCGATTTCGTCACATGGCCTATACACCTTCTTCACGCCTTCTCCACAACTTTGCGCGACCATCATCCGTGCGCCATAATGACGCGACCCAGGCCACGGCCTGGGTCGTGGCCCGCCATCCGGCGCGCAACGTCAGTGGAGGCTCCATGACTGCGAAGATCCTCGTCGTCGACGACGAAGCCAAAATAGTTAAACTCGTCCGCTCTTACCTCGAACAGGGCGGTTTCTCCGTGGTCGAGGCCGGCGACGGCCAGACCGCACTCATTCAGGCGCGGCGAGAGAAGCCCGATCTGGTGGTGCTCGATCTCGGCTTGCCCGGCATCGATGGCATGGAAGTCGCCCGCATTTTACGCCGCGAGCGCAACGTC
This sequence comes from uncultured Chloroflexia bacterium, assembly GCA_963774265.1. Lineage (GTDB taxonomy): Bacteria > Chloroflexota > Anaerolineae > CG2-30-64-16 > CG2-30-64-16 > JALOOB01. The sequence goes on from CAVZDU010000007.1 coordinate 484,370, forward strand.
CCAATCATCATGCTCACAGCGCGTATCGAAGACACCGACAAGATCGTGGGCCTGGAATTGGGCGCCGACGACTATATCACCAAGCCCTTCAACCCGCGCGAGGTCGTCGCACGCGTCCGCGCGGTCCTCCGGCGGAGCACATCCGCACCCGAGATGCTGCCTGAGACCCTCAGCGCCGGACCCCTGGTGCTCGATCAGGCGGGGCATACCGCGACGATCGATGGTCACGTTCTCGACCTGACCCCTACCGAGTTCGATCTGCTATCTATCTTGCTCCAGAACCCAGGCCGCGCCTTCACACGGTTGGAGCTGCTCGATCGGGTGCAGGGCGATGCATACGAGGGCTACGAGCGCACGATCGACGCTCATATCAAGAACGTGCGCGCCAAATTGGGCGACGACCCTCGTCATCCGCGTTTTATCCAGACTGTGTTCGGTGTTGGTTATAAGTTGGGAGCCGATCTGTGAACCGACTATGGGTCAAGCTCACCGCGGCATTCCTCGTCATCGCCTTGGCAGCCATCGGCGTGGTGGCCCTTCTCACGTTGCGCACAACGGATAATCAGTTCCGCCAATACGTCGTTGCATCCGGGATGGGCTCGCAGGATGCCATCGCGGAGTCCCTGACTGACTACTATGCCAGGAATGGAAGCTGGGTCGGCGTGGATTCGCTTCTGGCCGGATTAGGTCCGGGGAGCATGGGGATGGGCATGGGACGCGGCCGCAGCGGAACCGGCATGACGGGTCCGACCCTCGCAGTGGCCGATCCCGAAGGCCGCGTGGTCGCGAGCAGGACCGGCGAGTTGATGGGGGAGGTGCTTCCAGGGGAAGTCCTCAGCCAAGGCATCGCTTTGACTCAGAACGGACAGCGTATCGGGACACTGCTGAACGTTCGGCCCAGTGATGTTGTCCTTGATGCGCAGGCGGAGACTTTCCTCCGCCAGGTGCAGTCATCATTGCTATGGGCAGCGCTTGGGGCCGCCGCGCTCTCTCTTGTGTTGGGGGTCCTGCTCAGCCGGCTGCTGACCGCGCCCCTCGTCCGCCTGACACACGCCGCACAAGCGGTTGCGGCAGGCGATCTTACGCAGCGTGTCGATATCCGTTCACGTGACGAGACCGGCGAGCTGGGAAGCGCTTTTAATGAGATGGCAGCCAGCCTGTCGGAGGCCGAAACGATGCGGCGAAACCTCATCGCGGATATCTCCCACGAGCTGCGCACACCGCTGAGTGTTGTTCAGGGCAACCTGCAGGCACTCCTCGACGGCGTCTACCCGTTGGAGATGGCGCAGGTGGCGAGCCTGTACGACGAGACGCGGCTCCTCACCCGCCTGGTCGATGATCTTCACGATCTCGCGCTTGCCGATGCGGGCCAGCTCCGCCTGGAGCATTTTCCTGTTGATGTGAACGGCCTGGCGGCCGCGGCCATTGCGCAGTTCACACCGCTTGCGGAAACCTCCGGTGTCCGTCTGGAGCTGTCGACGGATGAAGGCGCACCCCCCGTGCTCGGCGACGCGGACCGCCTCGCGCAGGTCTTGCGTAACCTCCTGAGCAACGCGCTTCGCCATACGCCGGCCGGCGGTCGCGTGTCCCTGCGTGTAACCCACGCGGAGCGGCAGATCCGGATGCAGGTCGCGGATACCGGCTCAGGCATCAGCCCCGAAGACTTGCCCCATGTTTTTGACCGGTTCTATCGGGGGGACAGAAGCCGCAGCCGTCGCGGCGGTGGCGCGGGTTTGGGCCTGGCCATCGCGCGCCAGCTGATCGCGGGCCACGGCGGGAATCTCACCGTCACGAGCCAACCAGGTGAGGGGGCTGCCTTCACCATCACCTTGCCCATCCTGCAGTAGGCGGAGCGCAACATGGGAGCGACATGCGTGTCTCTGTGCTTTCACTTGCAAGTGCCTGTCACCTTTTTGGCGCGAGGTGCATCAAATCCTCTGCCGGGCAAGCCAAGCTCCGGCAGTGATCATTCGGATTCAATCGATTACGGAGGATATGATGGGCGAATCGGTGAAGACAACCGTTGGGCGGACTGTCCGCCTGGAGACTGACTTTGCATCCGCGCTGGCGCGCGTCACGGAGGCGTTGAAGGCCGAGGGCTTTGGCATCCTGACCGAGATCGATGTCAAAGAGACACTCAGGAAGAAGCTCGATGTCGATTTTCGGCCCTACAAGATTTTGGGCGCGTGCAATCCCCCCCTCGCGTATCGTGCGCTGTCCGCCGCGCCGGAGGTGGGGTTGCTGCTGCCGTGCAACGTGACGGTGGCTCACGTTGAAGATGGCGTCACCGACGTCTCCCTGGTGGACCCACTGGCTATGCTTGGTGTCGTGGACTACGCGGACCTGAAATTGATCGCCGAAGAAGCTGCGGCCCGGCTGGATCGCGTCGCGGCCGCCCTGCAAAGCTAAGAGGATTTCGAGAATGCCCCTGTACGAGTTTCAATGCATCGACTGCCAGGATGAGTTCGAAGAATTGGTGCGATCATCGGGCGCGGTCGCTGAAGTGAAATGCCCGGAATGCGGCAGCCAACATGTGCGCCGCAAGGTCTCGCTGTTTGCATCCAAGGTGAGTGGTGGGGGTTTGGCCGCACCTGCGGCCGCTTCCTGCGCGCCCAGCGGAACCTGAGGGCTCCGTCACTAGGCCGGCCGTGCGCCGGCACCATAAGAAAGCGCCTGGCTGCACCTTATGGGGAGCGCCAGGCGCTTTTCTTTACGCCGCGATGATCTTCACGCCGCGTCGTCACGCCGCGGCGATCGTCGTCGTTACGGCGAACTGCGGCGGGTTCTCCAGGTGTTTCTTGACCGTACACTGATCCGCGGCTCGAATCACCGCTTCCTTATACTTCTCCGGAAACTCGGGCGGCAGCTGGATCTCCAGGAAGATTTTCGAGATCATGTGCGTGCGAGGGTCGCTTTCCATGCGTTGCACGATCCGAATGCCGTCCGTGGGCACGCCGCGCTGGCGGCAGAAACCGAGAACGAAAATGCCCGCACACGTGCCGATCGATGCCAGGAAAAGCGAGAACGGTGCGGGGGCAGAGCCCTCTCCGCCGGCGGCCGCGGGCTGATCCGTCTTCACGGTGTACGGGCCAAAATGGGCGTCCACCCGCGCGCCACCCGGAAAATCGATAATGAATTCATTCATGGGGAGTCCATCCTTTGTCGATAGCGTCATTCGCAACAAAGGTTAGGATGCAGTACACGCGGCGAGGTTACATCGCATCTTCAAGCGATACTTCACAAAATCTTCACAGCTTGCACATCGTTCCTTCTCGCGCATTCTCTATCATCAACGTCGGCGCCCCACTACGACGGTCTCCAGCCTGGGCGTTACCTTTATGTAGGAGGAGTGGTTGATGACAACTGCACTGCAAACCGGTAATTTCGGCAAGGTCAAGCCGCGGCGCACAGGCCTGGCCGCGTTTTTGACTCATCACACCTTTCGCCGCCTGACTCAGCTGGGTGTGTTCCTGTTCATCGCAGCGATCGCCATCCGGCATCTGCTCGTCGGAGAAGCCGGCGCGACGATCACCGCGTCCTGGGAGGCGTATTGCCCCATGGGCGGACTGGAAACCCTTTACAAATACATTACGAGCGGGGGCAGCTATGTCTCGCACGTGCACCTGTCCAACATGGTCGTGCTGGTCGCCACCCTCGCGGTCTCGCTCGTTGCCCGCAATGCCTTCTGCGGCTGGCTCTGCCCGTTTGGGTTTATCCAGGACATGGTGAGCCGCTTCTCGGTCTTCGTGCAGAAGCGCCTGCCGCCCGTGCGCAAGGCCGTGAAAACGCTCAAGGCCCGCGGCTCGAAACTGGCGGTGCTCGATCGCTACCTGCGCTTCCTCAAGTACGGGGTGCTGGTCTGGGCGGTTGGGGGCGCGGCTGCCTACGGATTCATGGTTTTCCGCGATGTCGATCCCTGGGCTGCACTGTGGAACCTGCTCGAGCTGAGCGCGAGTGCAGGCCTGGCCGTTCTCGTGGTCGTGCTGATCGCGTCGCTCTTTGTGGAGCGTCCCTGGTGCCGCTATGCCTGTCCGCTGGGCGCAGCCACCGGCATCCTCAGCAAATTGAGCCCTCTCTACCTCAAGCGCGAATCCGATGCCTGCAAGAACTGCGCCATCTGCACGAAAGCCTGCCCGATGGGGCTGCCTGTCCACACTGCGACGACTATCAAGAGCGTCGACTGTATCGGGTGCATGGAATGCGTCGATGAGTGCCCGCGCGAAGGAGCACTCGAACTCAAACTCGGTGTGCCGGTCTTCGGCAAGTGAGACACACAACAACTACGAGATCAACGGGAGCTATGCAATGAAAGTCAATCCTTTCGTCTTCGGATTTCTCATCCTGGTGCTCTTCTTCGGCCTCATCGGCGGTGCGAAGGCCCTGGGGGTCTGGTCCGTGTCCGGGAAACTCACGTCCACCGGCGAGAAAGCGCTGCCCATCGGTCAGAGCGTCGACGAGATCAAGGGCTGGATGACGCTGGGCGACATATCCACGGCCTACAATGTGCCCCTGGAAGAGATTCTGGCCGCGTTCGAGTTGCCCGCTGACACGCCGGCCACGACGCAACTCAAGTCGTTGGAGACCGACACATTCTCGGTGACGGACCTGCGCACCTGGCTGGCGGCCCGGTTGGGTCAGTAACTGGGAGCATGCCTGTGGGGCGGAACTTGTCTGGGGTCTGAACCGTTTTCACCGCAGCCCCACAACTTGTTCACCACTTCTTCACATCTCGGCGGTATAGTAAGGTTGGGTCGGTCGTAGAAGACCGACCCAACACACCAGATTCACCATATGGAGGGAAATACAATGAAACGGATTCTTGTGATCGTAGTTTTGGCCGCTGCCGTAGCCGCGCTGTTGGCGGGCACGGCTTTGGCCGGTCCGGTCAATCCGCCCAGCCAGGGTTTCGGCATGGGCGCTCGGATGCAGGCCCCGGATGCGGCCACGACAGGCGTTTGTGGCATGGTCGGTGGCGCTGGCGCCGCTGGCGGCATGATGGGCCGCGGTGTGCCGGACTGGGCGGGACAGCACGATGAACTTGCGACGCTGCTGGGCATGACCGCAGAGGACATCCAGGCGGAGCGGCAGGCCGGCAAGTCCTTGGCGGATATTGCAGCGGCCAAAGGCATCACCGACGATAAGCTGGTGGACGCGCTGATGGCAGCCCGGAAGGCCAATCTCGACCAGCTGGTCGCGGATGGTAAGCTGACCCAGGCTCAGGCTGATCTCATGATCGAGCGCATGGAGACCCAGGTCAAGAGCATGGTCGTGCGCACGACCACCGGCGCACCCATGGGGCGCGGGCAGGGGATGCGGGGCGGCGGCCGCGGCTTCAACCGGTAAAGACGGGGCTGCGGTTAGAAACCGCAGCCTGGCAGGCCAAACCTGCTGGCGCAGGTTACGACGAGCGTGCTTCAGCACGCTCGTTTTATGTCAGACGCCGGTTTTCAACCGGCGGCGCGGTGGCGGTTCGAAACCGCGGGGCGCGGGGTGATGGCGGCCGTCGCCGCGGCTTCAACCGGCTTTAGGCTCGCCCAGCACCATCTCCTCCAAATCCTGCTCCGCCTGGCCGATCTTCGACCGGTACAGCGCAAGCTGTCTTTCGAAGGACGTGCCGAGATGGCTGGCGTTGTAGCCCGCGATCATCTGATTCAGCCAGTCACGGAGGACCTCGTCATCACCGTCCCGGTATTCGCCGGTGAAAGTGATCTCCGACAGCGGCAGCTTGGGCGGCATGGGGGGCCGCACGCCGCGGGCATATCCGAACACGATGGTCATGAGGGGGGTTACGCCTCCCGGCAGGCGCAGCTCGCGCGCCAGATAGCCGGCGTCCAGGAATCCACTTCGCCCTGTCTCAGACAGCATGACCGAAGCCACCCCCAGCGCCTCTGCAGCGACGTTCAACGCCATTGCGGCCAGCGAAGCGTTCATCACCGCCAGCGTGTATTCCACCAGCGGACTCTTCGGGAACACATCGAGCACGCGCCTGGTCCGATGCGTGTCCGCCAGGATGATGATCGCGCGGCTAGCCTCGAACGGCAGGGGCCGCCCGAACTGCACGGTCCATTCAGCCGATGTGAAGGTCGCAAAGGACCACGTCTGGAGGTTCACCGCGGAGGGCGCCAGCCGGCCTGCTTCGAGGATCGCAGCGAACACGTCGTCAGGGATGGGGCGATCCTCAAAGCTGCGCACACTCCGCCGGTTCAGCAACACAGACAACAGGGCGTTGTCCTGCAAGGATTCGGGGATCTGCGGGCGCCCAGCCAGGATACGTGCGATGCTGCGCAGAAAAGTGACGGGCGCGAGAGGCTTGAGAAAATCCATCGAGGATCAGTTCTCCGGCGGTTTTTCCGTCACGGAAAGGAACCCGCCGAACAGCCGGTACTCGTCCATCCGGCACGAGTTGATGAACTTTCCGTCGTAAATCGTGATATCGGGGCAGGAGTCGCACATGTCAGCGCGTCCGTCGCCTTGCAGGTCGGGCGCCTGGATCACACCGACGCTCTGCACGTACACGGGGCGAAACAGCCGGACGGGGTTGCGCACCAGATCACTCAGGCGCCTACCCAAGGCCTTGCGCACCTTCGGATCCCAGGGCGACATCATGAAGGCCCACCCGCCCACGTTTGCTTCGGACAGGTATGCGAGGTACGTCCCCTTCAGCAGATGATGCCCTGCCTGAGCCACCTCCATGGTCTGTTTCCCGATTGCGCCGTATATGCGCCCTTTGGAGCCGATCACCGCGCCCGCAAGCCATTTGTAAGTGTCATGCCGCACCGTGCCGCCCAGGTATCCGGCAGCGTCGTATTCGGGGCACACCTTCTGCAGCAGCTCGTAGACCTCAGGCGAAGTCACGAATTCCTCGTCGAAGTGCTCCTTGACATAGCTCAACTTGCTCAGGTCCACCTGGTGGTCGGTCGCGTCGCTAGCCACGTGCTCATCGAGCTTGGCCGTGCGGTAAGTGATGAATACCAATCCCTGCACCCGGTCGATGTTCGCCTGGCCCCACTTGAGAACATCCGGGATTTCTTTGAAGGTCGAGGGGTAAACGGTTGAGTTGAAGATGACGTACAGGCCCTCTTCGTCGTAAATCATATCGGCGAAGTGCTGGCGCAGCTCGTTGAGTTCACCCTCGTTCTTGCCCTTCCATTTTGGGCGGTTCTGATGGCTGTCAACGTGGATCGTGAAGCCGGCCAAACCGGCCTTCTTCAGTTCCTTCAGAATTTGAGGATCGAGCGCGACGCCGTTTGTCAGGACAACGGGCTTGATGCCCTGCTCGTGGATGAATGCCACCAGGTCCACGATGTGCGGGTAGATCAACGGCTCGCCGCCCGCGATGGACACATTATCCGGGTTGCGCCACCGCTTAAACAAGAGGACTTCTTCCTTGACCTGGTCAAGGGTTTTGTGGCCGGTCATATGCTGGCGGTAGCACCCTTCACAGTGGATGTTACAGATGTCGGTGACTTCCAACCAGGCGATCGGGTTGTCGTTGAGCGACCATGGAAAGCGATAGAGATTGCGTTTTTCGAGGGTCATGATGCCTCCGGGTGAGAATGAGACCAGGTGCAAATAGGGCGAGCGCAGGGCACCCATCGGTCCAGACGCGCGTGTAACCGTTGCCCGAACCGCGAGTCAGTGGGGTTGACGGACAAGAAACAGGATGTCAGGATAGAGTGTGCCACAAGTTCGTGGTGCGGGCAAGCGTACGATCACGCTCGATCCCATACCCCAGGTGCCCGCATACCCCAGGTGTACCCCAGGTGCCCGGCACTTCGCAAGTGCCGGGCACCTCTCGGGAGGCACCTGTGGCGTCTTTGGGCCTACAGCGCCAGCCAGCGATAACCGCTTGGCGGCAACGCCAGGGACAATGGTGCTTGTGTCACTGCATCCAGCCGTTCGCCCGTGAACAGGTCGACAGGCGTCGCGCCGGCAAACGCGGAGAGGTCCAGGGCCACGCTCTGCGGCTCAGTCGAGAGGTTGTTCACCGACAACAGGGTCACGCCATTCCAGCTTCGCAGGAAGGCCAGAACCGCCTTATTACGGGGCTCCAGCACTTTGAAGTCCCCACGGCCGAAGGTCGGGTTAGCCTTTCGAACCGCCATCATCGTCCGTATCCGGTTCAGCAGTGAGCCGGCATCCCCGCGCTGCTGTGCCACGTTCACCCGCTGATACCCGGAGGTGTCATCACTGATGAGCGGGAAGTAGAATTTCGATGGGTCCGCGTCGGAGAAGCCCGCGCCGGGCGTATGGTTCCACTGCATCGGCGTTCGTACGCCGCCGCGATCGTCGAGCCAGATATTGTCGCCCATGCCGATCTCATCGCCGTAGTAAATCACCGGCGAGCCCGGGAGCGTGAAGAGGATCGAGTTTGCCAATTCGATTCTTGCGCGGTCATTGCCGAGCAGCGGGGCCAGCCGCCGCCGGATCCCCAGGTTCAGGCGCATGCGAGGCTCGGGCGCGTAGAAGTCCCACATGAACTTGCGTTCCTCAGGGGTCACCATCTCCAGCGTCAGCTCGTCGTGACAGCGGAGGAAGGTTCCCCACTGGCACCCCTTGGGCAGAGGCGGCGTACGAGCCAGGATCTCCAGGATAGGAGTACGGTCGGCCCGTGCCAGCGCCATGTAGATGCGAGGCATGACGGGGAAGTGGAAGTTCATGTGGAATTCATCGCCGGGGATCTCCGGGTTGTTCAGATCACCGCCGAAGTACGGCCGCACATCCTCGGGCCATTGATTCGCTTCGGATAGGAGCATTGTGCCCGGCGCGTAGCCGTCGACGAACGAGCGCACCCGCTTGAGATACGCGTGCGTCTCCGGAAGGTTCTCGCAGCTGGTCCCCTCGCGTTCGATCAGGTAAGGGGTTGCATCGACCCGGAAGGCGTCCACGCCCAAGTCCATCCAGAACTGCACGACCCGCAGCATCGCGCGCTGCACTTCGGGGTTGTCATAATTGAGGTCCGGCTGATGGCTGAAGAAACGATGCCAGTAATACTGCCCGCGCAGCGGCTCGAAGGTCCAGTTGGACGGCACCGAGTCGATGAAGATGATGCGGGCATCCTTGTACTTCTGATCCGTATCGCTCCAGACATACCAATCACGGTACTTCTTGTGTTCGGGGTGGCTGGGATCGCCGCGAAGCCTGAAACCATGCGTTCTGGTCCGAAGTGTGGTTCGGAACCATTTCGACCACGACTTTCAGTCCGAGGCGGTGGGCCTCCGTGACGAGCGCCTTGAAGTCGTCGAGATTTCCGTAGTCTGGGTGAATGGCGGTGTAGTCCGCCACGTCGTATCCGTCATCGCGCAGAGGAGACGGGCAAATGGGCAGCATCCACACGGCGTCGATGCCCAGCCATTGGAGGTGTTCCAGCTTTGCGGTCAGACCGGCAAGGTCCCCGATGCCGTCGCCGTTACTATCGGCGTACGCACGCACGAAGACTTCGTAGAAGACGGCATCCTTGTACCAGGTGGGATCGGTGTTGGTGAGCGGATCAGATAGCATGGCGATTTCTTCTCCATCGAATGGTGATCAGCCAATAGCGCTGGGAAGATTGTAGCACACACTATGGGGCTTGACGATTAGTCATCTGGATGATGTCGCCTCAGTTGAGGTCGTGCACCGTCCGCTGAATGATGTCGTCCTGCGTGGCCCGGTCCAGGGTCACGAACAGGGCGCTGTATCCTGCCACCCGGACCACCAGGTCGCGGTACTCCTCGGGGTTGCGCTGGGCTGCCCGCAGGGTCTCTGTGTCCACCGTGTTGAACTGCACGTGCCAGACCTTGAGACTGGTCAGCCCGCGCAACAAGGACGCCAGGCGCCGCAGGCCGGCGTCAGTGGCCAGGGACGACAGGCGCCAGGCGCAGGTTGAGCAGCTGAGCCAGCATGCGGATGTTGGGCAACCTGGATATGGAGCGCAGCACGGCGGTCGGTCCGGCGGTGTCGGTGCCGTGCACCGGCGACATGCCTTCGGCGATGGGCTCGCCGGCGCGGCGGCCGTCCGGCGTGGCGCCAACTTTAGCGCCCATCGGCACGTTGGCCGAGATGTTGCTGCTCGACCCGGCATAGCCGCCGCCGATCGGCCCGCGGCCATAGCGCGAGTTGTGATACTTGACCATCTCGTCCAGGTAGTCGTCGTAGACGCGCACGGCCAGGCTATCCACCTCTTCCAGGTCGTTGCCGTACTTGGGCGCGCCCAGAAGGCGCTGGCGCACGACCTCGCCGTTGGTCCCCTCGAAGTTGTCGGCAAGCGCGCTCGGCCAGCTCGGCCGCGGTCAGCTTGCCTTCGTCATACACCAGCTGCTTGAGCGCCATCAGGGCGTTGGCCACGTTCGTGATGCCTGATTGCAGGCCGCTGACGATGTCGTATCGGGCGCCGCCCTCCTTGATCGTCAGGCCGCGCGCCAGGCAGTCGTCGACCAGCGCGGAGGCGAAGGCATCCGGCACCATCTCTTCGAGACATGTGTCGGCCACGGCATCCAGGTGGAAGGCGGTGCGGGCGTCGCGCATGTACTGGCCGTGGAACGCTGCGTACAGATCTTCGAAGGTGGCAAATTCGGACAACGAGCCCGTGCCGGCCAGCAACTGGCGCCCGGTGCGGGAATCCACCCCGTTGTTCAAGGCCAGCTCCAGCACTTTCAGCACGTTCAGGAAGGCCATGCCGGTGACCCGGTAGCCCCACTTGCCCGGCACAGCGGTTTCTACGCAGCCCACGATGGCGTAGTTGTAGGCATCGGGCGATGCCACGCCTTTTTCGAGCAGGGACGGGATGATGATCTCGTCGTTCTTGATGGCCGGCATGCCGAAGCCCAGGCGGATGGTGCGGCCGCACTCCATCAGGAAGCGGTCGGGCGTGCCGCTGTGGATGCGTGCTGAGACGTTGGGCTGGGTCAGCCGGATGCTACGGATCGTTTCCAGCACCATGTACGAGATGTCGTTGGTGGAATCCTGGCCGTCCTCGGTCTGCCCACCGATCGTAACGTTCTGGTAGGTGGCATAGCCGATGCCGAAGCGGGTGTGGTCCCACGGCCGCACCTTGTTGATGGAAAAGAGCTTGAGCCAAAGCAGCTCGAGCAGTTCGTGGGCCTGCGACGCGTCAGGCGGCCGGCCGCCAGGTCGGCCTGGTAGTACGGATAGGTGTACGGTCCAGGCGCCCGAGTGAGAACGAGTGGCCGTTGCTCTCGATCTGGCTGAGCACGTGCACGAAGAAGGCCGACTGCAGGGCCTCCCAGAAGGTGCGGGCGGGTCGGGCCGGCACCTGGCGGCAGTTCGCGGCGATCTGGCGCAGCTCGGCCTGGCGCTCCGCTGAGACGCCGGGCAGAGCGGCCAGCCGTTCTGCCTCCACGCTGTAACGCCCGGCGAAGCGCATGGCCGCCTTGAGGGTGATGATGGCCGCCTGCAGGAAGGGCCGCTTCTTGAAATTCGATGGCCTCGTAGGGCGAGAGGGTGGCCAGAGCCTCTTCGGCTTCGACAAGGACCCCTTCCAACCCCACCTTGATCACCTTTTCCAGCTCCAGGATGATGTGCCCGTCGCCGGAGGTGATGTTGCCCCGGCCTGAGATCACGCCCATGACCTGGGCCTCTGTCACGTCGTCGGGCATCACGGCTTTGACCCGGTCGTTGAGGGTCTTGCCGCGCCAGGCCGGCACGATCGTCTCCAGGATGTCTTCCCTGACCTGGGGGCTGACCTCGAAGCGGTCCGCCGAGCGCCTGGGGAACTCGTCGATCTCATCGGCCAGGAAGTCGACCAGGTATTCCGGGAAGATGGGCGCGGCGCGCGGCGCGCTGGCCTGGTTGCCGACGATCAGCTCTCCCTCGTCGATGTAGATCGACATATGGTCCAGGGTGTAGGCAAAGGCCCTGGCGCGGCGCAGCACCACCGGATCGCCCGCATGGGCGGCATAGGCCTCGGTCACCATCAGGCCGCGCTCAGAGCACAGGCTGGGATTCGTGTTGATGAGCTTCTCACGCAGGCGTGCAACGCGTGGCGTCGAGCCGGCCGGCATCTTCTTGTTAGCCTTGGGGGCTGCGGCCGCGTCCGCCGCGTCCTCGACAGCCGGCCTGGTCATATCCTCAGTCATCACAGACATTGCGAATTCCCCTCTCCCTGATCGTGTCACACGTTGCTATACGCCGTACGTTGAATGATCTCATCCTGCAGTTTGCGATCCAGCTCAGTGAAGTAGGCGCTGTAGCCTGCCACCCGCACCACCAGCCCCCGGTACTCCTCAGGGTGCAGCTGGGCCTGGCTCAGCGTCTCGGCCGACACCACGTTGAACTGGACGTGGGGTATCTTGAGCCGGCAGAAGCCCCGCAGCAGAAGGGCGAATTTGTCCAGGGCGGGCATGCCGGCGAAGAAGGACGGCAGGAATTTCATGTTGAGCAGGGTGCCGTTGGAGGCCAGCTCCAGGTTCAGCTTGCTCACCGAATGCAGCACGGCGGTCGCGCCGCGCAGGTCGCGACCGGCGGCGGGCGAGAGACCGCCATCGGCCAGCGGTTCGTGGGCACGCCGGCCATCCGGGGTGGCGCCAACCGCGGCGCCCATCGGCACGTGGGCCGACACCGTGTAGAAGCCGCCCTGGTACTCGCCCCCGCGTAGCGTGGTGTATCGGCTGACCAGTTCGCTGAAGCGATCGCCGAAGCGCCGCGCATACTGGTCGACCCGCTCGTCATCGTTACCGAACTTGGGGGCCAGGTTGATCAGGCGCTGGCGCAGGACCTCTTGCCCCTCGAAATTGGCGCGCAGGGCGGCCAGCAGGCCGGCTGCGCTCACCCAGTGCTGCTGCATGACCGCGGCCTCAACCGCCGCCAGACTGTCGGCGACGTTGGCGATCTGCACCCCCTGCACGCCCGAGAAGTTGTAGCGTGCTCCGCCCGCGGTCACGTCCAGGCCGCGCTCGATACAGTCCAGGATGACCGATGACAGGAAGGGGGATGGCAAGAGCTCGGCATGCAGCCGGTCGATGACGTTGCAGCCCTGCACCATGAGATCGACGAAATGGACCAGTTGCCTGTCGTAGGCGTCCAGCAGCTCCTCAAAATTGTCCATCTGGTCCAACGGCCGCGTGGCCAGGCCGACCTGGGCGCCGTCCTGCGGGTTTTGCCCGCCGAAGAGGGTCAGCTCCAGGATACGCGTCATGTTGAACATGGCCGCGTCGCTCCAGCCGAGAGCGCGGCCCGGGCATGAAAGCTCGACACAGCCGACAACCGCGTAGTCCATCGCCAGTTCGCGCGGGATGCCCCGCCGGACCTGGCCGGGGACGATCACTTCGTCGTTGAAGACCTGGGGCATGCCGCTGCCCTTGCTGATCACGAAGGACGCCGCGCGCAGGAAATCCTGGGGCGAGCCGGGATGGATGCGGATACCCAGGTTCGGTTGGGTGAGGCCGAGATCGGCCTGGGCGCGCAAGCACATGTAGCTCAGCGGATTGGTGGCGTCGCCGCCTTGGGGCAGCTGGCCGCCGGTGATCAGGTTGAAGCCGATGGGGAAGCCTGCGAAGTAGCGGGCGCTCTTGCTGCTGCGGAGCAGTACAATCTCGTTGAATTTGAGCCAGAACGGCTCCAACCACGCCTGGGCCTCCCCCAGTGTGAGGCGGCCCGCGTTCAGGTCTGCCGCCAGGTAGGGCCACAGTGTCTGGTCCAGCCGGCCCAGCGAGAAGCTGCTCGCGTTGGATTCAATCTGGAGCATCACGAAGAGGAACCAGACCGCCTGCAGCGCCTCGGGAAAGTCACGCGCCGGGTGCTCGGCCAGCCAGCGGCACGTGGCCGCGATCTGGCGCAGCTCGGCTCGCCGCGCCGCATCGGTCTCCCCGCCGGCCTGGTCATCGGCCAGGCTGGCGAAACGCAGGATGAACTCGCTCCCCGCCTGCAGCGTGATCAGCAGTGACGAGTAGAAGACCTGCTGGCCATCCCCCTTTGCTTCAGACTTCTGCCTGGCAGCTTCGACCGCGCTGCGCAGCCCTCCCAGCCCCGAGCGCAGCCAGCCCTGCACGTCCGGCAAAATATGCCCCTGGCTGTGGTCAGTCTGGTTGAGGCTGAAAGCGCCGCCCTGGGTGGCGTGTTTGACCTCGGCAGGCACCCGCGCCGCCACCCGGTCTTCCAGGGTCTGGCCGCGCCAATAGGGGAAAATCTCCTCGCGCAGCTCACGAATCTCCTCGGGAGTGATCTCAAACTTGTCCTGCGGCCGGGTGTGCAGCACTTCCAGCTCACGGTCCACCCAGTCCACCGCACCCTCGGGCGCGATCACACCCATGCGCGGCAGCAGAGACCTGTTGCCCACGATCCGCTCGTCCTCATAGATCGCAATGGACATGTGCCGGACGTTGTGCAGCAGCATTTTGGCCCGGCGGATGGCCATCGGCTCGCCCTCGGTCTGCCGGTAGCTCTCAGTCGTATAGCGCGCTCGCTCCAGGTCGATGCGTCGCGGGGTGTGCAGGAGGCGTTCCTTGATGCGCAGGGCGCGCGGGTCCGTGTGGGTGCTGGACCACTCAGCGGGCGGGAACGCAAGAACCGGGTTCGCTTCCAGCGCCGCCACCCCAGGTGCTTCTTTCACGATGAAGGACATGCTTCCTCTCGTTCAGCCCCCTACGGTTACGGCCAGGCCGTAACTGCGCACGATGCCGGCCAGCCCGGCCACCTGCTCATCGGATAGAGTCGGGTAGTCTGCCCAGGGGTAGGTTTTTCCGATGACCGTGTACTTGCCTCGCCCCAATGCGTGATACGGGAGCAGGTCCACTCGCTGGGAGGGCAGATTCAGATCGACCACCAGGGCCGCCACCGCCTGAATGGTTTCTGCAGTGGCGTTGAAGCCGGGAATGAGAGGCACCCGCACAATCACCGGGGCAGCCAGCCTGGCAAGGTGGCGCAGGTTTTCCAGGATGAGCGTGTTGTCGACGCCGGTATATTGGCGGTGGATCTCCCCATCCAGGTGCTTCACATCAAACAGCACCGTGTCCAGGAAAGGCAGGCAGCGTTCGAATGAGCGCCAGGGCGCCTGTCCGGTGGTCTCGATGGCCGTGTTGATGCAATCCGCATGGGCCAGGCGCAGCAGCGCCTCGGCCAGGTCCGGCTGAAGCAGCGGCTCGCCGCCGCTCAATGTGAGGCCGCCGTCCCCCTGATAGAAGGGCACGTCCCGGCGCACCTCGGCCATGATGCTGCCCGCGGTGCGCCGCTGGCCGATCCAGCGGACGCCGCGCGCCGGGCAGGCCTGGGCGCGCGTATCGAACTCGGACACCAACTCCTGCTTCCAGCGCGTGTCTGCATGGGCCTGCCATGCCGCGGGACAGCTCTTGTCGAACTGGCCGCAGCTGATGCAGTTCACTGCAAAAACGGCGATCTCGGGGCTCATCTGCTGCGACTCCGGATTGGCACACCAGCCGCAGCGCAGCGGGCAGCCTTTAAAGAACACAGTGGTGCGTAAACCCGGGCCGTCGTGCAGGCTGTAGCGCTGGATGTCGAAGACCGTGCCTTCGACCGCCTCACACGCCTCGAGTTCGACAAGGCTCATCCCGGTAACCAACAGTTCGTCAACACAAGTTATCATCTTCCCTGTCCAAATGCTTCATCTCGAGCGCCAGGTGCTCGTCTATCACGAGCGCGGTCATCAGCCCGGCGCGGCAGGCGCCCAGAAAGGCGCGTGCTTTCTCGACGCCCGTGCCCACTGCCAGCACAGCAGGAATGTTCCTGAAGTCGTTCAGCAGCAAGGCCACTGTCCGCTCCCGGTTCCACGAATCCAACAGGTTGCCCTCGATATCGAAGAACTGGGCGCAAGTCTCGCCGACTGCACCCAGGCCCAGGAGATAACGGGTGTCTTCCACCGACACGATGCCCGCGCTGCTGGCATACCGTGCCTGCTCCATGCTGAGCTCGGGCGTCACGGCTGCGATGCCGATGCAGGCCAGGCTGGCGTTCCGGGCTTTCTCCAGCGTGTCCCGGATGCTCTCCTCGGCCAGCAGGGTTTGCCGCACGTGGTCATCCGAGACGAAAGAGGGGGCAAAGAGCGCGCCGGCCTGCGCATCCCAGCGCAGCGCAATCGCACGTGCGACCTCGTTGGCGCCGATCGCAGATTGCCCCACCCAGCCCCCCATGGCGGGCAGGACCGCCAGGCCGGGGCGATGGGCGGGCCGTAGTTGGCGGGCCAGGGCGGTCAGCGTGCGACCGCCGGCTACGGTCACTGCGCCGCGGGCCGGCGCCACCCGTTCCACATAGGCTGCGCCCGCCTGCGCCACGGCTTCCAGCGCGTCCTGACCCCCCGCGGGAGCCGGCACGACCGCCACATAGGCCAGTCGGAAGCGCTTGCGCAGCCAGGATTCGAGCTGGAAGGCGCCCTCCGAGGGACCGACCACCACGGTGCGCACCCAACCCCGCTCGCGGGCCAGCTTGAGAGCCCGGGAGACCGTAGAAGTGGAAACCGACAGGTCGCGCGCGATGGCTTCCTGAGGCATATTGTCCTCGAAGTGGCGCCGCGCCATGTCGAGTATCTGTTCGGTCTTCACGCGATCTTCCCCGGGGACGGAGTTGACAAGAAATTGCAGGTCTGCAATAATGTGCATTGTAATCTCCTTGACGCTAATTGTCAAATCACCCCGAATCCAGGAGGAGAGATGGCAGCCAAACCCTACGCTGTCGGCCTTGACATTGGCGGCACCAAGATCGCGGCGGGCCTGCTCGATGCGGCGGGCAACATCGTTGCACGCCACAGAACCCGGGGCCACGCGGGCCAGCCCCCCGAGGTGGTGATCGACGCGACCGTGCAGGTCTTCGAGGAGTTGCTGCGCCACGCCGGAGTACGGCCTGGGGAGATCTGCGGGGTGGGAACGGGCGTCACCGGCCACGTGCATGGGGAGGCCGGGGTGGTGCTGACCAGCAGCAACCTGCCGGCGTGGGACATGCACCCCCTGCGCGATCGTCTCGCTGACTGCCTGGGTCTTCCGGTGATCCTGGAGAACGATGCCAACTGCAGCGCGTGGGGGGAGTATTGTTTCGGGGCTGGCCGCGGCTCGCGCTTCATGACCTACGTCACCTTCAGCACGGGCGTAGGCATGGGCATTATCCTGGAAGGCCGGCTGCTGCGCGGCGCGACCGGCACGGCCGGTGAGATTGGCCACGCGGTGGTGGATGTCAACGGTCCCCTCTGCAGCTGCGGCAAGCGCGGGTGCGTCATGAGCTACGCCTCCGGCCTTGCCATCAGCCGCATGACTTGCGAGCGCGTGGCCAGCGACGACCCCACGCTCCTGCACGACCTTTGCGGCACAGAGGCCGAGCATATCAGCGGTGAGGTGGTGGCCGAAGCCGCCCGGCGCGGTGACCCGGCGGCGCTCGAGATCCTTGAGACGGCTGGTTATTACCTCGGGGTCGGCCTGTCGACGGTGGTGCAGGTCCTCAACCCGGACCGCATCGTGCTGGGCGGCGGCCTGCTCAGCGCCCGAGACCTGTTCATGGGAGCCTGCATGCGCGGCCTGAACGAGAACATCCATCCGGTCCTGCGTGGGTCGGCCGAGATTGTGTTCAACACACTGGGTGAGGACAGCGGCATCATGGGCGCCGCACAGATGGCGCGGACGGCAGACCTGCAGCCGAGAAAGGGGTGAAGATAACCATGTCCCGCGAGAGCCTTGTATTCGTTGGCACGTACACCGAGCCAATCCGTTTTGGAACCGGCCAGATCCTTGAGGGGAAGGGCAAGGGTATCTACGTCTATCGGTTCGATGCTGATACAGGATCGCTCGAACCGTTCAGCCTGACTGAGGGGGTGCGAAACCCGTCCTTCGTGGCCGTCCATCCCTCTCGTCGCTTCCTGTATGCTGTCAACGAGATGAAGGAATTCGAAGGCCAGGCAAGCGGAGCAATCAGCGCCTTTGCGCTCGAACAGGCGACCGGGCGCTTGACGTTTCTGAACCAGAAGCCCACCCATGGGACGGACCCCTGCCACGTGATCGTCGATCCCACCGGTCGATGGGTGCTCGTGGCCAATTACTCCAGCGGGAGCGTGTGCGTCCTGCCGATCCACACGGACGGCTCCCTGGGTGATGCCAGTCATGTCGTACGGCACCAGGGATCGAGTGTGGATCCGGTGCGGCAGACGGGGCCACATGCCCATGGCGTCACCTTCGACGCAAGCGGGCGCTTCGGTTTTGTGCCTGACCTGGGCATGGACAAGGTGATGCTCTATGAATTTGACACCCTGGCCGGCGCCTTGAAACCATGTGCCACACCCTGGGTCCAGACGCGGCCGGGCGCCGGCCCGCGCCAGCTGGTGATGCATCCTCAAGGGCGGTATGCCTATCTCATCAACGAGCTTGACTCAACGATCACGGCCTTCGGAACCGACGCCGTGGGCAGCCTCCGAGAGATCCAGACAGTCTCGACGCTCCCCCATGACTTTACTGGGAGCAGCTCAGGCGCGACGGTGCAGGTCTCTCCCCAGGGAGATTACCTCTACGGCTCCAATCGTGGCGCTGACTCGATCGTAATCTATGCGATCGATCAGACAGAGGGCACACTCACCTGTATCGGCCATGAGAGTACGCGGGGGCGTGTCCCCCGGAACTTCACTGTGGATCCAAGCGGTGAGTGGCTGCTCGTCGCCAACCAGCATTCGGACAATATCGTGGTGTTCCGCGTGGATCGACCTTCGGGTGGGCTCGTGGCGACCGGTGATGGCGCGGCAGTCCCTGCACCCGTGTGCGTCGTTTTTCTGTGAGCCTGCAGCCGAAGGCACGAGAGGACCGATGATGAACGAAGAGACCGCGCGCCGGAACCTGCTGGCCGATGTGGCGGCTATGTATTACCTAAAGCAGATGACTCAGGGCGAGATCGCGGACTCCCTGGGTTTGTCCCGGATCAAGGTGCACCGGCTCCTCAAGGAAGCCCGGGATGAAAATATCGTCGAGATCACGATCCATCGCGCGCTCCCGCGCCATGACCGGTTCGAAGAGGGACTGAAGGAGCGGTTCGGGCTGCGCGAGGCGCTGGTCCTGGACACCGCCGGGCTGAATGAGGCGGAGACCGGCCGCGGCCTTGGCGAGATCACGGCCAGCTACCTGGAAGGGCTGCTGGCGCCGGATTCCACCATTGCCCTCTGTCTCGGGCGTTCGACCTACGAAGTCGTCCAGGCGATCCGTCCCCGCCTGCGCAGCAGCGTGCGCGTGGCCCAGGCCTCCGGCAGCATCTCCTTCGCGGTGCGGGACCTGGATAGCATGACTGTGGTCCGCCAGCTGGCCAACAAGCTGGGCGGCGAGGTGCTCTACCTGCCCTCACCCATGGTCGCCGACAGCCCGGAAGGCGCAGCGGTGCTGCGCCGCCAGCGTGATATCGAGCGGACCCTGGCTGCGGCTGCGTCGGCCGACCTGGCCTTGCTGGGCATAGGCAACCTCGATAGCTTCCGGACGCACCTGATGAGTGCGGCGGGGCTGGATCCTTCGGAAGTCGAGGCCATGAAACAGGCCGGGGCCATCGGCGATATGGCCGGCCAGGTGATCACCGTTGAAGGCAAAGTCTATCCGAGCGACCTGGCGGAACGCCTCATAGGACTGAGCCTGGAAGACTTGAGGCGCATTCCCATCGTGATTGCGGTTGCATTTGGCCTCGCCAAGGCAGCCGCAATCCTGGGCGCCCTGCGCACGGGCGCCATCGATGTGCTAGCCACTGATGATGGCGCAGCCGGCGAGATTTTGAGGCTGGAGGGGGCTGCGCACAGGAAAGGTGATGCGGGAACGGCCCGTCCATTCACCCACCCCCTTTGAGGAGTCTTTCGCGGCGGCTGACGCGCTGAACACCGAATGGTCCTGGCATCGGGACCTGGCCGGCGGGCTTTTCAGGCCTGCTCCTGGAATGTCAGGACAAAACACACGTGGTGGTTCCAGGGCAGCCCCATGCCGGCCACGACATCCGCGACTGCTCCGTCGGCAGTCGCAAACATGATGCCGTTCTTCAGCTGCGGGTCGAAGTTGACGAACATGGGCATGTTCGCCTCGCCGCGTTCATCGGTGGTCGCGAACACCGGGACTCATCTGCCTGTCGCCCCACCCAATCTGCCACGAACCTGACTCCCGCTGCAGGCGCGCCATTCCCCCGCAGAGCCTTGACATAAATGTGGTGCTTGCCCTCGGATTGCGTATCGTCCCGATATTCGGCCTGGATCAGCCGCCATCTCATGCCCGCGGGTGCGCTTTGCAGGCGCACGCCCAGGTCATCCAGGCGGGGGTCCCACTTGAGGCCGACCGGCTGGGGCTCGGTCGCCGGACCGGGGTCGGGGATTGGGTCCGGGTTGGGCGCCGGATGCGGATCGGGCTGCACGTCGATCGGCGCAGGCGCGGCGCCCTCCCACGAGAACCGCCGCACGAATTCGGGGATGGATTGCATCGCCTCGATGGTCTGGTCGAGCTTCCCGGTCGGAGACAGGCTGTTGCCCCACCAGTTTTGGGCCGCGAAAGTCCACGACCCTGCGATCCAGGACGTGATGCTGAACAGATAGTCCGGCGTCGGCTCGCCGTTGGAGAGCACCCCCGTCCGCAGCCAGTCATACATCTCCTTGTGGTACTGCGCGTGCAGCGGCCATTCCACCTTAGGGTAGTGCTTGTCTTCGTCGTTGTACAGCCACCAGCCGCCCTCGCCGCCGATGATGGGCAGCACGAAGCCCAGCCTCTCCTGCATCCAGGCCGCGTGCGCCAGGAATTTCAGCGCGCCGATGTGATCCTGCAGGATCGTCATGCCCGGGTGTTCCCCTTGCTTGATTGCGTCATAGGGGTAGGCCGGCGGGTGATTCTGGCCGTAATTATGATGGACAAAGAACGCCCGATCCCAGATGTGCTGCTGCCCGTTCCTGGCCACGGCGTCCACCGCTTCATCGAAACCGAAGCGATCCAGCACCTGAATGCCCACATAGCCGCCCGCGGCGACGATGCTCGGCGCCTCTCTCGCCCATGTCTCACCGAATCGCCGCGCCCAGTCCCCGGGAAGCGCCCCGTCCGTCCACTCGCGCAAATCCTCTGGCTCGTTGTACAGCTGCACGTAGAGCGGTTCGGGTTCGCCGCCCCAGCCCGTGGCTTGCCACGCCCGGCGCAGGCCGTGCACGAACTGCGCCGGGTCAACGGATTCATCGACCTGTCGACCGATGCGTACGACGGGCATTATGCCGGCGGCGAAACAAGCGCGGCCTGCGCGTTCTGTCTGGAGCTCGTCCTGTGCGTAGATCAACGTCCACGTCGCCCGGATCGCTTTCAGGTTCTCCACGGTTTCGGCAATGAAGTGGTCGCGCAGGTCCAGGTGAAAGTGCAGGCCGATGCCATTGTCGCGCGGCGGTCGCGGGTAGCGGCGCAAACGGTGTACGTTGTCTTCGTCGAGGGCCACGGTGGGCGGTCGAAGAGCGGCCGGCCGTGGAGCGTCCGTATCACGCGGGAGAGGGAGGTGGTTGAGCGACATGGGTCCTCCTTTCGAGAGTGTATCTATTGCTACACTACTTGCATCTGACTCAATGTAGAATCATTGTAACGCAATTGAGCATGAGGAGAGTGTGATGCAGCCATCGGTTCATGGAATTCACCACGTCACCGCGATTGCCGGTGATCCACAGGAAAACCTTGACTTTTACGTGGGCGTGATGGGGCTTCGGTTGGTCAAGAAATCGGTCAACCAGGATGTCACCAACACCTACCATCTGTTTTACGCGGACGAAAAGGGCACGCCGGGAACGGATCTGACGTTCTTTCCCTGGCCCGACATGGGCCCTGCGCGGCTGGGTGTGGGCTTCACGGTAGAAGTCTCATTCGCCGCGCCGCCCGGCAGCCTGCCATACTGGCGCGACCGCTTGAGCCGTGCAGGCGTGGATCTGGCCCGGGAGGAGACGCGCTTCGGTGAAACGGTCCTGCCATTCCGCGATCCGCATGGGCTCCCGCTTGCGCTTGTTGCAACGAAGGCGGAGCGGCCCTTCAGGGTCTGGGAGGAAAGCCCGGTGCCGGTGACCTACCAGGTGCGCGGCATGCACTCGGTTCGCCTCTGGGAGCGCGATCTGGGCGCGACCGAGGCGCTGCTCACGCGGGTGATGGGCTTCGAGTCGCGGGGGGCGGAGGACGGCTGGCTGCGTTTTGCCGTGGATGGCGGCGCGCCCGGTGGGCTGATCGACATCAAGGCGATGCCCGGTGAGCGACGCGGCCAGTGGGGCACGGGCGGGGTGCATCACGTCGCATGGCGCGTGGCGGACGATGCCGAAGAAATGGCGTTGCGCGGGAAGATCGAGGCCGTCGGGCTGAGCCCCACGCCTCAGATCGATCGTTTTTGGTTCCGCTCGGTCTACTTCCGCGAGCCCGGCGGCGTGCTCTTCGAGCTGGCGACCGATGGACCCGGCTTCGCCCACGATGAGGACCAGGCGCACCTGGGCGAGCAGTTGATCCTGCCGCCGTGGCTGGAGGGGCAGCGCGGAGGGATCGAGCGGTCGCTGCAGCCGCTGACTGCGCCGCGCGTGCTGGTCGCGTAAAGGAAGATTGAAGTATGCGCCCTTACGGAGCCTTATCCGATGATTGACCGCCACGACCTTCTTAGCCGCATGCGTGAAGCGTTGGCCGACCTCTACGACGACCCGAGGAGCGCGAGACGCGTCGTAGATGATGCCGGCCTCGACGCAGCCCGGATCGAACGCGCCGACCGCGTGGTTAACTTCTGGCACAGCATCCTGCGAGAGGCCGAGCGCCAGGGAAAGATGGATGAGCTGCTGGCGCTGGCGATCAAGGAGTATCCGGCACGTACCGATCTGGCGGCCCTGCGCGAAGAGTATCGCACCCTGAGCGTAGCCAGGAAGGAACCGCCACCCACGCCGCGCGAGCCGGAGCCAGCGCAGCCGCGAGCGCAGACGTCGGAGCGCACGCTGCCGCGCACGCCGCCGCGCACGATCGAGCGCGTACCGAAGCCGGCGCCGAGGTTGTCGTGGCTGTGGCTGGCAGCGGGCCTGGTGATCGTGGCGGTCGTGGTCGTGCTGGCCACCCGTCGCGGCACGCTCAACGCGACGCCCACGAACACAAATGCGGTGACCGCCCTAGCGACGCGGACACTCGTTCCCGCCGCGGCCCGGCCGGCGACCGATCTTCCGGCGGCCGCCGCCGCTCCATCCGTGGCGCCGGCCGCTCCATCCCCAGCGTCAACCGCCGCCCCGCAAGCAGGACTTCCGGAGTGCTTCGAGGGGTATTTCGGCGGAGTGACCAGTGCCAGAGTGACCACCCTGGAGCCAGGAACGAACGATTTTGACCTGACCGGGGTGGACTTGAAAGTGGCGGAGCCGATTGGGTTCATGTTCACCCTGAATGACCAGCCCATTGGAGCGATGAGATTCAGATTCGTGAAGGCCAACCAGTTCTTCAGGATTGAGAGTGTTGTCGATTCTCGATGCGAGAAGATCGAGGGTTACCTGAACGCATCCCGGGGCGGGGACAAGAACGTCCTCCAACAGTGGGATACGTTGCAGCTGACTCTCGACAACCAGGCCTACGCGTTGCAGATGGGTGTATGGGCTCCCGAGGACGCTCCTGACAAAGGACTCATCCGAGTAGATTTCGGAGAGCCGGCGCCTCCCTGATCGACTGCTGTTTGGCGCGACGGCTGGACCACGTGCGCGCCGGCCACCAGGACCCGCGCGCAACCAAGTATGCGGCGCATCTCAGGATACGGCGCTGCAATGTAGAACCGGCATCCAGGCCACAGAGGGCGCCTCTTCATGCTCCAACCGCTCACTGCGCCGGCGTGATTAGCACGTCGTCCACGTAGCGGATGGAAGCCGCGTTGGGATCGCTGCTCCACATCTCAATCCATGGGCGCAGATTCGTGGCTGCTTTCAGCGCGGTGGCATCGTTCGGCGTGTGGGTACCGATCAGTGTCCCGTCAACGTAAAAGCGCAGCCCCATCGTGGTAGGGTTGGCCTCGAGGCGCACGGTCCGCCATGTGTCGTAGTCGACCGGCATCGCTTTGGTGGTGTACTCATCATACCAGGAGTCGCCGGCTTTACTCCTGACACGGCACCGAATAGATGCCTGCGGTTCGGTTGGATGCCCTACTAGTTGGCAATTGGTGATCCACTCACGTCCGGCAATATCCGGCGAGTAAATGTGGAGGCCGTGGCATCCCATTTCGAAACACGGTTCGCGCCTTCGGCGATCCAGTCGCCCGCCTGACCGATGGACAGGAGGAAATCGCCGCTCGATGTGAATTTCATCATACGGTGCCCGGATTGCTCGGTAATGTAAACGTTACCGGATGAGTCAACCGTGATGCCCCACGGCCGGAACAGGTGATCGTTGTCAGCCAGGTAGGGCACGCGCGTCTCCCCGTACGTCCGCACGTACCGGTAGCTCAGCCCAGGCTGGCCAAGGTCGACCGCTGCACTTGCGGGTGCGGTCGCAGGCTGCACGAACGGCCCGGCGACCGGATCCCGCCAGGCCTCGGCAGTGGGAGTGTCATTGGCTTGACCGGGCCGATAATCCGATTCGGGTGGCTGGGCCGATACGGTCAGGAACGAGGCAAGGACGAGCACGATGATGAGGATGAACAGCGTGGCAGACTTCATGTAGCAGATCCCGGAGCTGAGTGGATAACGCACGGGCTAGGCAATGATGAGTCAGCGGTCGGCAGCCATTTAGATGACGACGTTTGTGCGAAGAATCACTATTCCGAACGCACTGCGCGCTCTTCACCACCGTCTACTTGGCACGACTAACGCCCTACTCCCACGATCTCGTCACAGCAAACCGTAGACTGATGCTTTTGTGTGTGCGCCTACCCGCAAGTACCCTGGCAGTCGAACTCAAATGGTGGCGCCGCAGCAAGGGCGGGCGTGACACGGTGCAACCGCGGCTCGCCCCCCTGGAAACGCCAAAGAACTACTGACCGCCCGGCACCAGTGCGAAGTTGACGACGCCAACCTGATTCGACGGCGGGTAAGGTATGACGCTGGCGCTGACCGGCAAGACGACATAGAAGTAGCTCGTCCCGGCCGTGCCGAGCGCGTCCGTATCAGGGTAACTCCCTTGGCTACCGGAATCCGGTGGCAAGGCCTCCCCGCGCTTCTCTGATCCCTCGTCACCGGGCGTGAAGTAGGGATCGCTGCTGCGCCAGACCTCGTAACGCGTCACGTCACTGCCCAGGTGTGTCCACGTGAGAAGGGCGATACTGCCGACTCGGCTCACAGCCAGGTCGGACACCGCAGGGGGGACGCTTGCGTCAACCTGACCATCCGTGATCGTGAGGATTGGCAGCAGACTTGCGAAGGTAGTGGCGGCAGCCATCGCCGAGAAGTCTAGATTGAGCGGACTGGTTCCGGCTGCCTTCACGTCAAACGTGATGGTGAGTACGTTCAGGCTGCCCGTGGCGCCGCCTGCATTTGCTCCATTAAAGACGATGTGCCCGTCTGCTACATTACTGGTGTTGACGTTACCGGTGAAACCGACCCCGATCCCTGTGTTGCTGCTGTAGCTCAACACCGCAGGGTTCCAATCCAGGGTCCCGGTGAAACCCCCCAGTTTGTTATCGGGCGAATTGACGCCGGAAACATCGATGTTGATGGTTACCTCAATCTGCTGCCCAATGATCGGGGACGCATTGGACGGCGTTGCCGACGACGTCGCGGTGCCGGTTGCTGCGGGGACCAGAGATGGTCCAGTCACGGCATCGACACCACTGCCATTACCTGGGAGAGGCAACGCCTCAGCGCGCCCCATCGCAGAGTGGGGCGCGTAGATCTCGGATGAGGTCACCGGTCCGTCGGGTGAGCCTCCTCCAGGGGCCAGAACTCTCCCGTCCAGCAGCGATATGCCCAGGGTTGATCTGGGAGTGAGCATCGGAGTGTCAGAGGTCCATGTCCCTGACTGAGGGTCGTAGGTCTCCGCTGAGGACAGGTAGCCGCTGCTGTTGCTTCCCCAGCACTTGACCCCGCCCCCATCCGTCAACGCGCAGGTGTGGAAGCCTCCGGCCGCGATTTGGGTCGCTTGCACCAGCTCCGAAGCGCCTTCCGCGCTTGGCGCGCCGGCTTGCCGGGCGGAATCCCCAAGCGGCGGGGGACGGAGGCCTGCTAGGGCAGCAGATTCGTCGAACGTTCTCGATGGATATTACGGGGCCGGAGCGGAAGCTCTGAGTACTGGTATCCGACGCTACATCGCCGGGCATCACCGAAGCGGCGTCGGTGGACGGCGAAGGCGCGGCGAGCAGTGGCGTCAGGACGACGAACAATGCGGCTAGGGGAGCCAGCTGACGGGAGAGGGATCGCAAGAACATGGCGCACCTCCAAGAGCCCACGGCGTGAGGCGGCGCCTCACAGCAACGTGCCGCGGACAGACTGTGTCATCCCCCAACTCGGATGACTTGGATCAAACAAGCACGACTGCAATCAAGGGTGATTGTACCGCAAGTTCAGTCAAGGCAGCAAGGTGACATCCACTTTGACGGACAGTCGGCTATCTAAATCACCACCCAGCCACGACTTCGCTAGGTGCCCAGATCAGCGGGCAGACCTTCTGGCACATCAACTTGTCGAGCAGAATTCTTGCCGCGAGCTATGGACAAGAAGCGAGCAAGTCGAAAGTGAACCTGGGGAGGTGGGAGAATGTTTTGGGCTGCCCGCCGCAGCGAATACATTGGCCTGCACGGTGTCGGGGAGCTTGCCAGCCAGGGAGTATCTGAGAAGTCCTTTGCTCTTCCTTCGGCGCAAGTGTTACCCTGCGCACCGAGGTTATGCCAGAATAACAGGCCCGGCCATCTGAAATGTCAACGTACAAAATCCGAGGACAAGTGTTGCTGTCTGAGTCCGTGCTTTGCATCACCCCCATGGCCTACTCGTGAGTCGTGGCGTGAAACAACCCCTGTGGCGACAGTGGTACAACGGCCAAAGAGGTAACCGCGCCTTCCACCATTTCGCCTTGTCGACCAGTTGGCCAGGTTGAAGGCCAGGTGAACCGGCTTAAGTTGATCAAGCGTCAGATGTACGGTCGAGCCAACTTTGATCTGCTGCGCCACCGGGTGCTAGACCCTGGGTAGCACTCGCACTTCACGAAAAGTGCGGGAGAGCCCATTTTAGCTGGCCTAACGCGGTGGCTTGCGGTTTCAGTTATTCGCGGCGTATAATTTCCGCACATCTGCACCGGTGCGCGTGGTGCTGCGTCGTGCTTATCTATGACGTTCCTCAGTTCCTGAGGCTTGCCCCCAGGAGAGCCACCCTCGATCCGGAGAATACGATGGCAAAACGACTTGCGGTACTCGACAAGGAACGCTGCGTGGGCTGCCAGTCCTGCATGTTCGCCTGCGCCCGCCGGCTCGGGGTCGGCGGCCTGGCCGGGTCCAGCATCTGGGTGCGCTCGGCAGGCGGTGTTCGCAAGGGCTTCGTGGTGATCGTCTGCCGCGCCTGTCCCGACCCGCCCTGTGCCCGCGTCTGCCCCACGGATGCGCTGCCCGCTGCGGCCGGGCGGCGGCGTGCGCTTGAAGCCCGAGCTGTGCATCGGCTGCCACAACTGCGTCGAGGCCTGCCCCTTCGGCGCCGTCCTGTGGGATGCACGAGCAGAACAAGCCCGCAGATCTGCGTCTACTGCGGCTACTGCGTCCCGTACTGCCCTTACGATGTGCTGGCCATGGAGGAGATGCCTGCGGACAGGACCGCGGAATGGGTGACGGCACCGAGACGCGAAGGCGCGAAGTGCAGGGGAAGGAGGCGCCGGGCGCCTCAGAGGGAGGGACGCATGTTGCCCAATGACCCGCTTGCGCGCGTGCTGTACATCGACCTCACCCGGCGCTCATTCTCGGTGAAGGAGCGACCCGAGCTGTTCGAGGCCGGGCTGGGCGGGGCAGGCGTGGGCATCCGGCTGCTGGAAGAAGAGTGCCCGCCGGGCACCGACCCGCTCGGTCCCGGCAACCCGATCATCCTGGCGGTCGGGCCGCTGGTCGGGCTGTATCCGCTGGCCTCCAAGACGGTGGCCATGTTCAAGTCGCCGCACACCGGCAACCTGGGCGAGAGCCACGCCGGCGGGCGCAGCGCCGTCGCCATCCGCATGGCCGGCTACGGCGCCATCGTCATCCGCGGCGCCAGCGCCTCGCCCGGTCTACCTGGTCATCGACGGCGACCACGTCCACTTCCGCGACGCCAGCGCGCTGTGGGGCATGCACAGCGCCTACACGGTCGGCTCCGTGCTGCGCGAGCGCGAGAACGGCGCGGGCGTGCGCACCATCATGCGCATCGGCCGGGCCGGCGAGATGGGCGTCACCTACGCCGCGTCATCACCGAGACCTACCGCCACTTCGGCCGGCTGGGCCTGGGCGCGGTCTTCGGCAGCAAGCAGCTCAAGGCGCTGGTCATCGCGGGCGAGCGCTCGCTGCCCGTCGCCGACCGGCGGGCCTACCGGCAGCTCTACGACGAGCTCTTCAAGGCGGCCACCGAATCGCCGCTGATGAAGAAGTACCACGAGCTGGGCACGGCCATGAACGTGCTGCCGCTGAACGCGATCGGCGCCCTGCCCACCCGCAACCTGCAGCAGGGACACTTCGAGGGCGCGGAGGCCATCTCCGGGGAGCGCCTGGCCGAAGCAGTACCTGGGCCGGCGCGTCGCCTGCGCCCACTGCCCGGTGGCCTGCATCCACCTGGCGGCCCTGCGCTACGCCTACCCCAAGGAGCCCTACTTCTACAAGACCTCCATGATCGGCTACGACCACGAGCCGATCTTCGCCATCGGCAGCCTGCTGGGCGGCGACGATGTCAACGGGCATGTTCCAGGTGATGGACGAGGCCGAGGTGCAGGGCCTGGACGTGATGAGCACGGGCGTGACGCTGGCCTGGGCCACCGAGGCCTTGCAGCGCGGGCTGATCTCGACGAAGGAGACCGACGGACTGGCGCTGGCTTGGGGCAATTACCCGGCCTATCTCGAGGCCGCCGGCCGCATCGTCAGCCAGCCCAACGACTTCTACCGGGCGCTGGCGCGCGGGCGCCGAACACGCGGCCTCCATCTACGGCGGCGCGGAGTTCGCCCTGACCTTCGGCGGCAACGAGATGCCCGGCTACCACACCGGGCCCGGGCTGCCACCTGGGCTATCTGACCGGCGCACGGCACAGCCATCTGGACAGCGCCGGCTACAGCCTGGACCAGAAAGCCGGCGCCAAGGGCGAGACGCTCACGCCCGACGGCGTGGCCACCGGGCTGCTGAAGGAGGAACGCTGGCGCCAGGTGCTGACCAGCCTGGTGATCTGCCTGTTCGCACGCGGGATGTATACCTCCTGAGACCGTGCTCAAGGCGCTGGCTACGGCCGGCTTCGAGTGGTCGGCCGAAGACCTCTCCCGGTTCGGCGCGGAGGTGCTGCATCGCAAGGACGCCTTCAAGCTGCGCGAGGGCTTCGACCCGGCGGCCCTGCGCATCCCGGGTCGCATCCTGGAGACCCCGACTCCCTTGGGCAAAATCGATGAGGAGTTCTTGCGGCGGTCCATTCAGGCCTACGCACAGGCGGTCTAGCCACAGAGTCCTTTTTTCGTTACAATTGGCCATCGATCGAACGCATTCTTTGTGGGCACATCGGAGGAGGAACACAGATGTCTAACACGCCGGTGACCGCAATTGGGGTTCTCACCAGCGGCGGCGATGCGCCAGGCATGAACGCCGCGCTGCGTGCGGTGGTGCGCACGGCTCTCAATCGTGGGGTCGCGGTCTACGCCATCTACGAGGGTTACCAGGGCATGGTGGATGGCGGCGACCGCATCCGCAACATGGCCTGGGACGACGTGAGCGGCATTATGCAGCGCGGCGGCACGGTGATCGGCACGGCCCGCTGCGCCGCGTTTCGCACCCGCGAGGGCCGGCTCACCGCGGCCAGGAACCTGCTGGAACGGGGCATCGATCGCCTGGTGGTGATCGGCGGCGACGGGAGCCTGACCGGCGCCAACACGTTTCGCCAGGAATGGTCTTCGCTCCTCGCGGAGCTGGTGCGGACCGGCGCCGTGCCGGCCGAGCTCGCCGAGCGCCACGCCTATCTGAGCATCGCCGGCCTGGTCGGTTCGATCGACAACGACTTCTACGGCACCGACATGACCATCGGCGCCGACACCGCGCTGCATCGCATCACCACCGCGCTCGATCAGATCAGCAGCACCGCGGTCAGCCATCGGCGCAGCTTCGTCGTCGAGGTCATGGGGCGCAATTGCGGCTACCTGGCCTTGATGAGCGGGCTGGCCGGCGGCGTAGACTACGCCTTTTTCCCGGAGCACCCGCCGAGCGTGGACGACTGGGAAACCCAGATGTGCGATCTGCTGAAGGCCGGCCGGGCTGCAGGCCGCCGCGACCTCACCGTGGTCGTTGCGGAGGGGGCGAGGGACAAAACCGGCAAGCCGATCACCGCCGAGTACGTGCGACAGGTGTTGGCCGACCGGCTGCACGAGGATGTCCGGTCAACGATCCTGGGTCATGTCCAGCGCGGCGGTGCGCCGAGCGCCTTTGACCGCTGGATGAGCACCCTGGTCGGCTACGCCGCGGTGGATGAGCTGCTGGCGGCCGGACCGGACAGTGAGCCGCAGATGATCGGCATGCGCTACAACCGCATCCGGCGACACCCACTGATGGAGTGCGTCCTCCAGACGCAGGAAGTGCCCAAGGCCATCGCTGCCCAGGACTATGAGCGCGCCATGGCGCTGCGGGGAAACAGCTTCAACGAGGCATTCCGGACGTTTCGCACCTTGAGCCGGGCCCTGCCGCATCCTCCGCAACCCGACCAGCACCGCTTGCGGCTGGCGATCCTCACCGCGGGCGCATCCGCGCCAGGCATGAACACGGCCGTTCACGCGGCGGCCCGACTGGCCATCGACCAGGGGCACGTCGTCCTGGGGGTGCAAAACGGCTTCCGGGGCCTGATCGAAGACGAGATCAAGGAATTCGACTGGATGAGCGTCCACGGCTGGGGCTCCATGGGGGGTTCGCAATTGGGGACCAGCCGCACCATCCCCACCGGACCCGAGATCGAGGCCGTCGCTGACACCGTGCGCAGGAACCATATCGACGGCCTGCTGGTCATCGGCGGCTGGTCAGCCTATGAGGCGGCCCACCGGTTGCACGGGGCACGCGACGAGTACGAGGCGCTCGGTATTCCCATCATCTGCATGCCGGCCGCGATCGACAATAACCTGCCCGGCTCCGAGATCAGCATCGGCGCGGATACGGCGCTCAACACCATCGTGGACATCGTGGATAAGATCAAGCAGACCGCAGTGGCCACGCGGCGCTGCTTCGTGGTCGAGGTGATGGGCCGGCAGTGCGGCTATCTCGCGCTCATGAGTGCAATCGCAACCGGTGCGGAGCGCGCGTATCTGCCCGAGGAAGGCATCACCCTGAACGACCTTGTGCTCGACCTTGCTGCCATGAAGAAAAGGTTCCGGGGGGGTCAGCGCAAGACCGTCCTGATCCGGAACGAACAGGCCAACCCCCTCTACACGGCGAACTTCATGGCCGCGCTGTTCGAGGAGGAGGGCGGGGACTTGTTCGATGTGCGCCAGGCGAGCCTGGGCCACGTGCAGCAGGGCGGCGATCCCTCGCCGTTCGACCGAATCCAGGCGACCCGGCTGGCGGCGCGCTGCGTGACATTCCTGGTCGAAAACGCCAGCCAGGACGCGGCTGCTGCATCCGCCCGCGGCGTGGTCATCGGCCTGGAGAACGGCCACGTGACCATTCACGACCTGGATACCATTGCAGAGCAGGCCGACCTGGCGCACATGCGGCCCATCGAGCAGTGGTGGCTGGAGCTGCGGCCCATCGCACGGTTGATGGCTCACCTGGATGAGGCAGGCTGACGGCAGATAGCACGGAGCCCACGGGCCATGTAGTCCGTGGGCTCCGATCATGCCCCCTGGTTAACCCGGCTGCACGCCTTATCCCTCAGAATAGCCATGGCCCCAGCCGCGCCACCACGACCAACGCCAACAACAGACCCGGAAACGCCAGCCAGATGTCGACGATGCGCGACCGGGTCGGGTTTCTGCGTGTTTGACAATGACCCTCGCTTTGCCGTATACTGTTAACTGTAAATTGTTTTCAGGAGAGACGCCTTGAGCGCAATGACGCCTCGTCAGCGTGTGGAGGTTGCCCTCAACCACTGCGAGCCGGATCGCGTTCCGCTGGATCTTGGGACCGGCGGCAGCAGTTCTCCCGTCCCTGAAGCCTACGCCAGGCTGGCCGCCTACTTCAAGGTCACCGCGCCGGCTCGCCCCGTAACCCACATGTTGCGGCTCTCGACCGTCGATGAGACGATCTTGCGGGCGCTGGAGATCGACACGCGGCCGGTCTACATGCGTCCCACTCAACGTGGGATACGTCCGTGCAGCGAGCCGGATCATTTCTACGATGACTGGGGCGTGAAATGGCGCGCGGTGGACACGGGACTCTCGATCTTCCGGGAGATCGTCGAGAGTCCGTTGGCGGATGCCACGATCGATGACCTGGACGACTACCCCTGGTGGCCCGATCCCCTCGACCCCGCTCGTTACGCGGGTACGCGAGAAGATGCCCAACGACTATTTAACGAGACGGATTACGCGGTGATCGGCTGCCCCGGCTTCAACGGCGTCTGGGAACGGGCCTGGTATCTGTGCGGGTTCGAGCGGATGCTGGGCAGCCTGGTTGTGGATCCCGAGTTCGTTCACGCGGTGCTGCGACGCGTCACGGAGATCGGCAAGGCGGTCATGGCGCGCTACCTGGACCTGACCGGCTCCACCATCCAGATGATCAAGATGGGCGACGACCTGGGCGCACAGGGCGGACCGCTGATGTCGCCGAAGACCTACCGGGCAGTCGTCAAGCCCTATCACAGGGAGCTCTTTGACGTTATTCGCCGACGCACGAAGGCGCGCATCTTTCTGCACACTTGCGGCAGTGTGTACCGGCTGTTACCCGACCTGATCGATGCGGGCGTCGAGGTGCTGAATCCCGTGCAGGTGAGCGCGGCCGACATGGACACGCGGCGCCTGAAGGCCGAATTCGGCGACCGCCTGTCGTTCATGGGCGCCATCGATACCCAGCAGGTGCTGCCTTTCGGCACGCCGGACCAGGTGAAGCAGGAGGTGGAGCGCCGCATCGCCGATCTCGCGCCGGGGGGCGGCTACATCCTGGCGCCGGTGCACAACGTGCAGGCCGATGTGCCGCCGGAAAACCTGGTCACCATGTATCGACATGCGCGCGTCGTGGGGACGTATCCGGTCCGGACATTCAACTAAATAACCTTTGCGAGGTCATCATGGCAAGATTTACTCGGCTCGAAGTGCTCAACACCATCATCGACAGCGGCCTGGTGCCGGTCTTTTACAACGGCGATGTTGAGGTCACCAAGAAGGTCGCCTGGGCGATCTCGACCGGCGGCTGCCGGCTGTTGGAGTTCACCAACCGCGGTGATTTCGCACCGGAGGTGTTCAAGGAGTTGTCCCGCTATTGCCAGCGGGAGCTGCCCAGCATGATCCTGGGCGTCGGTTCCGTGCTGGATGCGCCGACTGCGGCCCTCTACGTGGCCTACGGCGCCAATTTCGTGGTCGGCCCTTACACGAACGCGGAGGTCGCCCGTTTCTGCAACCGGCGCAAGATCTCCTACAGCCCCGGCTGCGGCAGCGCCACAGAGATCGGCGACGCGGAGGAGCTGGGGGTGGAGATCGTCAAGGTGTTCCCGGGTGATTCCGTCGGCGGTCCGGGTTTCGTCAAGGCCATGCTTGGCCCGTGTCCCTGGACGCGAATCATGCCGACCGGCGGGGTGCAGGCGACGCGGGAGGGGCTCACTTCCTGGTTTAAGGCCGGCGTGGCTGCGGTCGGCATCGGCGGTGACCTGATCAAAAAGGAGTACCTCGATACCGGCAATTACGACGCGATGGCGGCCAGGACGGCAGAGATTCTGGCGTTGATTCGTGAGGTCCGGGGGAAGGCATCATAAGCACTCGCCGAAGAATACCGTCTTCTTAATCACTGCCGTGCTCGACCTCCTGCCCCTTCGCATGCCAGGCTCCCTCAAAGGCAAGTGCCCGGCACGCCCCTAACGTAAGTCTTGCGCAATCAGAGCCCGAATCGCTTGCGGGCTGACGATTTCATCATTTGCGGTGCTATCAAACATGGTTAACCTTCTCGCTGTGGAGGAGGCGCCATGGACCAGAGCACCAGCACTTTGACAACCGACGAGACGAATCCGACGCAGCATGCGATGGTCATCGTCTGGGGCCACTTTGCCCGGACGATTGGGCTGTTGGAGCGGCTGGCTCAGGTGCCGATTGCCCAGAAGGCGGTGATCCGTGCGCCGCACGAGAAGCTGGTCGAGTTGTTGCTTGGCCTGCTGACCGGCATCGAGTACCTGACCGATCTGAGCGAAGGGGCGGCGCCGCTGGCCCAGGACGCGGAGGTCGCGGCGGCTTGGCAGCTGCATCGCCTGGCGGATGCCAGTGGGGTCAGTCGTACGCTGTCGGCCTGCAATGAACAGACGGTCGCAGTGCTCGAAAGCGTGTTGGATGCCATGGGCCAGCCGTTTCTGGACCGTGCCGTGAGCGACTTGCGGCAGCGCCAGGCGACGCTGGTGCTGGATGCGGATTTGACCGGCCGCCCGGTGAGTTCGACCAGCCAGACCTTTCCCGGCGCCGCCTTCGGCTACATGGATGGCGAAGTGCGCCTGGGCTACCAGTTGGCCGAGATTTGCCTGCACACCGCCCTGTTCGGGCGGCAGTGGCTGAGTGCGCAACACCATCCGGGGGACACGGTTTCCGCGCCGTGCCTGTTGGACTTGGTACAGGCGGCCGAACGCCGGCTGGGGTGCCATCCACGCCGACGGACCGAGTTGATCCAGCAGCGCATCCAAGCCTGCGACAGGCCATCCAGGCGGTGTTGCGCCAGACGACCGCCGCCAACAAGCGCGTGACCCATCTGACAGCACGGATCGCGCGTTTGAGCGAGCAGATTCAGGACGCTGAGGGCCACATCCAAACGCTGCGGACCCAACCGGCATCGCGACGCCAAGCTGGCCCCTACAGCCAGCTCAATCGGCTGCATCAAGCAGCAGACGGGATGGCAGGCGCAACGGGTGCGGGCCCAGGCGCAACTGACCCAGGCTGCGGCCGTCGCCGAACGCCAGCGGCAACGGCTGGTTGCGGAGGCGCAGACCTACCAGGCGGAGCGCCAGCGGCTGCAAGCCTGCTACGAACGCCTGTGTGCGGAAAACGCCCAGCAACCCAACGCGCCACGCTGCAAGATCCGCTTGGATGCTGGCTTTACCACGGGTGCGAACCTGACCGAGTTGATCGAACTGGGCTACGACATCGACACCAAGTCGGCCAATCCAGCCGTCGTGCAGGCGTTGCGCAACCGGGTCACGGCCGAGACGTCCTGGACCGCCGTCGGCAAGAATGCGGAAATGGTCAGTTGGCCCGGTTACCAGATTCATGGCTGTCCCTACCCTCTGCGGGTCGGGCTGGAGCGCTTTCACACGCCGCAAGGCGTGTTGCATGCGGTGCTGATCCGCTACCAGGACGATCCACCCGCGTCCGATCTCGATCTGACGCAGTGGTTTCACGATTACAACGGCCGCCAGACCATCGAGGCCGGCAACAAGGAGGAGAAAACGACCTTCAAAGTCCAACACCTGATGAGCCGCAGCCCGGCGGGCATCCGCATCCAGGCCTTGTTGACCGTCTTTGCCGCCAATTTCGTGCGCTGGGCTGACGAATGGATCCGGCCGCGGATCGAGCAGTCCACCCGCCGCTTTGACGGCGTCCTGAGCAGCCCTAAACGCCTGGTGCGCATCGCCGCCAACAGCCCGGCCAGTATCGAACGCACCGCTGACCGCGAACGGTCCGCTTCAGCCCATCTCAGCAGCTTCGACGGCGTCGTGATTGCGCTGTCGGGCAGTGTCGGGCGGCAGTTGTCGCTCTTCGCAAATGATCATTTTTCAAGCGCCTAAGCGATTAGGCCTCTGGTTGCGCAAGACTTACGCTAATCCACAGCAATCTTTACAACCACTTTCCTTTATCTTGACGCCTTCACGCCACCTCCCGCCAGCGCCCGTTTGACCTCGGCCAATACGACCCGCTCGTCGACCATCGTGATGTCACCAGGGGTCTCCTGCACGAGGATGCCGTGCGCCGCGCCCCATTGGACCGCGGTCGCCAGGTCCTGGCCCTTGAGCAGCGCAGCCAGCACGCCCGACATAAACGAATCGCCGCCGCCGGTGCGATCGCCGATAGGGACGGCCGTGCGCAGCGACGCGGCATAGAAGGTGTCGGCTGCGATATCATAGAGGACGGCGCCCCAGTCGATGGCGTCGGCGCTGGTGGCGCCCCGCCACTGGGTCCCGATCAGGCTCAGGTTGGGGAAGTCGCTGGCCACTTTGCGCACGGTGCCCTTGTACGCCTCCAGCCACTCTTCGAACGGCGCCTTGGACGGCGCCCTGGTCTCGTATCCCAGCGCATCGCTCAGATCGGAATCGTTGCCGACAAGAAAGCCGAGGTGGGGCGCGATGGCCTGGTTGATCTCGCGAGCCCGCGCCTTGTTCGGCTCGACCTTCGAGCGGTAGTTCAGGTCCGCGGCAACGAAGGTGCCGTGATCGTTGGCCTTTTTGACCCCGTCAATGGCCAGCCCGGCCGAGGTGGGCGAGATCAGCGTGAAGATGCCGCCGGTGCTGAAGACGCGCACGCCTTCGGCGCCGAACAGCGTGTCCCAGTCGATGTCGCCTTCCTTCAGCTCGCGGACAGCTGCATGGGCTCGATAGTACATCGTATCAGAGGGCAGGATGCCCTTGCCGGCGTAGGTGAAGTGGACGCCGTTCATCAGCGTTCCCTTTTGGTCGGTGGAGAAGCGGCTGCCGTCGTTCTTTGTGTTGAACCAGATGATTTTGCTTGTGTCCACGCCGGCGGCCCGCAGTTGATTGCGGATGTTTGTGCCGATGTGATCGTCCACGAGCCCGGTCAACACAGCCGTCCGCAGCCCGAAAGTGTACGCCAGACCGCAGGCGACGTTCGTCTCGCCGCCGCCCTGGAAGATGCGCAGGTGTCGCGCGAGTGGCATGGGCACATCGAACGGGTCAAACCGCAGCATCACCTCACCCAGCGCGACGCCGTCGTAGCGACAGGCGTTTGCTGGCTTCATTTCACCGTAAGGCACAACTTTCTGCGTCATAGGTCGATCCTCATAGTTCTATGGATTCAGGCTGCGCCCTTGAGCGGTCCCAACTATGATTCCGCGACGACAGGGTTTTCCAGCACGCCGACCTTCTCGATCTCGATGCGCACGACATCGCCCGGACGCAGCCAGCGCGGCGGGGTGCGTGCGGCGCCGATGCCGGCGGGCGTACCGGTGGCGATCACATCGCCCGGCTCCAAGGTCATCACCTGGCTCATGTCGGCTATCAAGTGGGCCACAGAGAAGATCATCAGGCTGGTGTGGCCTTCTTGCAGCACCTCGCCGCCGATCACGGTGCGCAACCACAGGTTCTGGACATCAGGAATTTCGTCCGCGGTCACTAGGGCCGGTCCCATGGGGCAGAAAGTATCGGGGGTTTTGCCGATGACCCACTGACTGGTGCGATTCTGCCAGTCGCGGGCGGTGACATCGTCGAGCGGAATGTACCCGGCCACGTAGTCCAGGGCATCAGCCTCGGGGATGTTGCGGCCGCGGCGGCCGATCACGACCGCCAGCTCGCCTTCATAATCCGGCTTCTCCACCGCGGTCGGGATGCAGATCGGCTCACCATGTGCGATCACGCTGTTGGCGTATTTGGCGAAGATGATGGGGAAGGGCGACGCCGAGGCGTTGGTTTCGTGCGCATGCGCGAGGTAGTTCTGGCCGATGCAGATGATCTTGCCTGGCCGCGGGATCGGCGCTTTGAGGGTAACCTCTGCCAGGGCCAGTCCTTGATCTGGGGCCGCGGTCGCCAGGGTTTCGCGCGCCAGGGCGAGCGCATCCGGGCCGGCCTCGAGCAAGGCCAACATGTCGGCAGGCAGGTGGGGTTCCAGACGATTCAGGTCGTACACCCGCTCGTGTCCGTCGATGGCGACCAGCGCACCCAGACGGGGGCGCCCCTCGTGGACGAATGTGATGAGTTTCATGGGTCTCTGCTCCGTTGCGATAAGAAGATGGGGCGGTATTCAGTCACTTTGTCTGGCGGCCTCGCGCTCCTGGTCCGCACCAGTGCGCGCTGGCTCATAATTCCGGTTCACCAGATCGTACCCAAAGGTCATGTGCGCTTCGGTCACGTCCAGCGCCTGCTGCTTGTCACCTGCCTTGACCGCGTCCAGGATCTGTTGGTGGCCCCGCACGGCTGCATCGCTGAAATGGGGGCTGGCGACGTTCCGGCTGAGCATGAGCACGTAAACCTGGGGCCGCAACATGGCCCAGAAGTCCAGCAACCGTTGATGCCGGCTGGCTGAGTACAGCGCGTCGTGAAAGCACAGGTCCAACTCAGCCGCCTCTTTCTCGTCGATACCCCGTTCGATGGCGCCGGCCATGGCAGCCACTACGCCTTGCACTTTGTCAATATCTTCCGGTGTCGCCCGCATGCAGGCGTATTCGATCGCCAGCCGCTCGAGGGCGTGGCGCAGGCTGAAAACCTCGTCGAAATCCCTGCGTGAGAGGCGCGCTGACGCGGGTGCGCCCGGTGGGGGTCACCATGACCAGGCCTTCGCGTTCGAGGAGGCTCAATGCCTCACGAATCGGCCCCCGGCTGACGCCCATCAGCTCCGAAAGCGCGGCTTCGCGCAAGGGCTCCTCGGGCGCCAATTGCCCGCCCAGGATCGCGTTGCGCAGTCGCTCCGCCACTTCGGCGGCAAGCGAGCGCTTGACGGTGGGAGCCAAGATCTGGGCCAGATTTTCGTTGTGCATGGCGCCTTTTCCTGACCGGCTGCGAGGATGGGAGCCATCGTTTTGCTGCGGTGAAAGGCCAGTCCACGACAATTGGACGACTCGTGCAAGACATCTCAGACAGTAAACAGAAAATTGTTAACCATTTACGGTCTACAGTGAGATTCTAGCATACCCGCCCGTGCATGTCAAGGGGTTTGTGATGATTCGACTCGTTAGTTTTGGCGCAAACGTAGCCTCGCGCCGCCCGTGGCAGCCGCGGGCGGCGCGAGGCTACGGACGTCAGATTGAAGCCACGAAAGCGTCGATTGTGGCCCGCTGTTCCGCCGTCAACGGCTGTAGGGGAGACACGGTCAGGCCCGAACCGATGCCGAGCCGTGATACCGCGTACTTGATGCCGGAAAGCCACTGGTCTCCGGCAAGCGCTACAGACTGGCGCACCGCGGCAATGCGCTCAGCGCAGCGGGCCAGCTCCGCTTCGTCGCCGGCGCATGCCGCGCGGTAGGCGCCGAGAAACGCCTGGGGATCCACATTCGAGCATCCCGGCACGATTCCGACCGCGCCTGCCTTCAACGCCGCCGCCATGTGCCGCTCATCCCCCTGGAGCACGCTCAAGCCGACCGCCGGGCCCTCATCGATCAGGCGCTTCAGGTAGGCCAGGTCTCCGGAGCTCTCCTTGATCCTACGGATCCAGCCTCTCCACGCCAGTTCGATGACCACCTCTGCCGGAATCACCGACGAGGTGCACGACGGGATGTTGTAAGCAATAACGTCCATCCCCCCGGCATGATTCACGCACTCGCCGAACAGGCGCAGGAACTCTTCAGGATGGCGCAGCGTGAGGTAATAGGTGGGTGTGACGACGCAGTGTCCATAGCCCAGGTCGCGGAGCATCCGCACCTTCACCAGAACGCGCTGGGTCGATGTGTCCATAGCACCGCCCAGCAGGTAGGCCTGCTCGCCGACCTCATCCCGCGCAATCGTCACCATGCGCTCCCACTCGTGGTCGGTCAGCAGCGGTCCCTCGCCGGCCGACCCGCCGACGAAGATCCCATGGATTCCCGCGCCGATCAGACGTTGTACCTGCCGGCGGAACGCCGGCTCGTCGACCCGGTCATCATCGTCCACCGGCGTGATGATGGGAGTCACAACTCCGTGAAGTTCACCTGTTGCCATCATTGCTCCTCTCCTGAGCCCGGTACGTCCCTATTTCCAGGCCCCGCTCTACGAAGTATTTGTACGTCCCGTATTCCACAAGGGGGGATACGCTGTGATCTACTTGGAGCACGTAGCCGCTGCCTGCCATCGCGCCGGGCAGCTTGCTCTTCAGCTCCGCCTCTACGGCCTGAAGATCGTTGCTTTCCAGGACTCGCTCGTCCATGCCGGCCTTGACTTCGAGCCGCTGCAGGCAGTTGATTCCGGCTTCGATGAGAGCCGGGGACCAGCGGCTCCATGTAGCCATCGCAGTGGAGCACCACTGCAGGCCGCAGCTATGGGCGAAGTCTTCGTGCTCCGGCGCGCCCGAACCGGTCTTGATCCAGCGCAGCAGCGCGCCGTTGCCGTCACGCACCAGCTTGACCGAATCGGTCTCCTCGACGATTTGTTCGCCCGCGTCGATGTCGGCAACCAGGTTGATCGTGCGGTAGTCCCCTGGCGTGATCTCGCCACCGGTGCGCCGTACGTCCAGCCCGAAATGATCGCTCACCATCTCGGGCTGGGCGAAGTATCCTCCCTGCGACCACTTCTGGACCGTCTCGCGCCAGAAGACTTCGAAAAGGCCGATGCGATTGACGCGCTGGTGTTTCAGGATGCGTCCGAAACGTTCTTTGCTGGTTAGTTGCATGCGTGCCTCTCAGTCTGCGCTGGCGCGGGTGTGGTTGCGTGATGACACTGTGTTCAGGCCATCCGTTTGAGTATGAAGAGCGCCGATCCCGGCTGGTTGTCGATCGCCACGGCGAAACCTTCTGCCATGAGCCGCCCGACCACCCGATGGCGCCGATCACCCCTCTGCATCCTAGCTCCAGATTGAAGAAGGGCAGGTGGAGCGTGGAGCTTTTCCCGGTGGCCGCGGCAAGCTCAAGCCGCGATCCGCCCTGCCGGTAGGTGAGCGGCGTGGCGAGAGGTTCGAAATCGTTGAGCTGCGTGGGGCTGCTCCGGGCGTGGTGCACCTGGCGCGGCGTCGCGGCGTCCGCGGGCCACAGCACATCGAGCGGCAGGATGTCGGCGAGGATGGGAGTGTCGGCCGCGCCGGTATTCCTGAAACAGGCCACCCATTCCACGGCCGGAAAGTCGACGTAGCGGGTAATCTCGCAGCGGCACTCCAGGCCGGAGCGCGGTTCGCTGAGCACGATGCGCCTGCAGACAACATCCTGCGCCTGCTGCACCCTTTCGCGACGCGCCTTCCACTCCGGCAACAGGGTGTGTGAAGGTTGGTCATTGTAGCGGAACGAGACGGGGAAGTGGCTCATGTCGTCGCCAGCCAGTAGAGCCAGTCAACCATCGCCGGTTGCTCGGATGGCTTCATGCATAGAGGCCATAAGTGACCTCGCTCTCGCACGATTCTGCGAAACAAATGGATGACGGTTAATTGTTAACCGACGGGGATATAGTAACACTGACCCGGTGCGTTGTCAATCAAGCGTAGCACGCTACCGTATATCCAGGCGCACCGTTTGACATTGTGCTCAATGTCACTTGGTGGTCGCATTGAGTTAGACCGCTTTTGCTTTCGGTGCTAGATTGTATTGAGTTAACGGATGACTGGTAACTTCAGACGAGGTGATGCGGCCCGTGCCCGGCGGCGGGTGCCGGACCCCCGCCATGGTTGATGGGCAAGTAGTGGGGTAGTTCATGGACAATGCTATTAGTTCGTTATCTCTCTCTGCGCCTTTCAGCCGAACCCTGAGCGATCAGGTAGCCAATCAGTTGCGCGAGGCCATCCTGCGCGGGCAGCTAAAGCCCGGCCAACGCATCGTGGAGCACGAAATCGCCGATGCGATGGCACTCAGTCGGGATCCCGTGCGCGAGGCGCTGAAAATCCTGCAAAACGAGCGCCTGGTCGTGCAGTATCCGCATCGCGGCGCATTTGTCGCCTGGCTGACCTTGCGCGACGCCGAGGAGATCTACAGCC
This sequence comes from uncultured Chloroflexia bacterium, assembly GCA_963774265.1. Taxonomy (GTDB): domain Bacteria; phylum Chloroflexota; class Anaerolineae; order CG2-30-64-16; family CG2-30-64-16; genus JALOOB01. The sequence continues at coordinate 526,303 of CAVZDU010000007.1, forward strand.
TGCGCGAGGCGCTGGAGGTTATCGCTCTGCGGTACGCGATCGAATACGCAACGGATGAGCAGGTAGAGGAATTGGGCCAGGTCATCAACCGGATGACAGCCCGGGTTCAACAGGAGTACACCCAGCCGGAGGCGACCGAGCTGGATCTGGAATTCCATCATACCCTCTGCCGCATCTCGGGCCACAGCCGGGTTCTGGCCGCCTGGATAGCTCTGCGCGGCCAGAACCCGGCTGCTGATTCTGACCCACCGCTTCCTCCACCCGATGGATTTTCGTGAGAACGCGGTCGAGTGGCATTGGCAACTCGTCGAAGCTGTGCGTCTCCGGGACAGCAGGGCCGCGGAGGAGGTGCTGCGCAAGCACCTGGCAGCGTCGTTCGAGGCCACGAGCCGGGCCATCCGTGACGGCAAGTTGTCGCCGCCGAACAAGCAATACGGCTGACAGTGAAAGCCCAACTCTTCATTACTTGCCTGGGCGAGAATTTCTTCTCGCCGGTGCTCAAGGACATGGTGCTTCTGCTTGAGCGGCTGGGCGTGCAGTGCGAGATGCCGGAGGGGCAAACCTGCTAGCCAGCCGTTTTTCAACAGCGGCTTTCAATCTCGGGCGCTGGAATAACGGTAACATTATCATTTGGCTTGTTAGAGAATGAGCGGGATAAACATCTTGCTGTGCTGCATGTACTCCACGTATTCATCCCCAAAGTAGGCGATATTTTCGCGCTCCTCAACGCGGGCGGTGGCGGCCAGGAAGAAGGTGCAGAGCAGCGTCAACCCGGCATCCAGCCAGGAGGGCGATTTGAAGACTATGCCCCAGGCCAGGAACAGGAGCGAACTGTATAGAGGGTGGCGGATGTGGCGGTACAGGCCGGCAGTCACCAGCCGGGAGGTTTTCTCCATCCCCAGCAGCGCCGGGTCGCTCCGCGCCGCATAGGGATGCGGCGCATTGCGATGCGATGCATCGCGTCTACCAGCTTCGTGTAGTAGTTTTGCGCCTGGGATGACCAAGGCCAGCGAGATGATCAGCAGAATCCACGAAACCAGTTGATGCCACGCCAGCGGGTCGCGGAACCAGCCCGCCGCGTTGAGCAGCAACATCCCCAGCAGGATTTCCCAGGCGAAGAGGCGGTAGAAGCCGTGCGAGCGGACGCGCAGCAGCGATTTGCGTGAGACGAAGAGCAGGGCGGCTGTCCCCAGGATAAACAGGATGATCGCCAGCAGGGTGCTCATTCGACGTTCATTCCGCGCGGGTGCGCTGCCGGTCTACGAACATCCATCCTGGCAGCGGCCGGCGGGTGAGCAGCGCCCGCCACTCCAGGAACCCGCAAAAGCCGATGAGGCCGAGATGGCTGAGGAAGAAGATGAAGTCATTCCCCGGCCAGACCGGCGCCAGCGGGGTGAAATTGACCTGGCCGGGCAGGTTGCCGGCATGCCCCGCGCACACATCGCGTTCCTCACCGCCCGCAGGGACCCGCACGCGCAGCCAGGTGTGGCCCATGTTCCACTCCGGCGCGTCGGCCACGCGCACCCGCAGAGAGAAGACGGCCCGCGCATCCACACCCAGGCGGTCGAGGAGCTGCTCGAGCGCCAGGTTGTACTGCGTGCAGTAGCCCATGCCGCGACGGAAAGCGGCTGCAGGCGTGTCCCACAGGTTGCGGCACGAGTAATACGTGAACTTGCGATAGACCAGGCGCTGCGCGTAGGTCACCAGCTCCCACCCGACCAGGCCGGTGCGCCGGCAGTCGGCCGCGGCATCGTCGAGCGTCTCGATCCCCTCCAACGCAACCGGGCCGCGGCCGGCCAGCGCCCGGGCCGCGGGCAGCATCAGCAAGCCGAACCCCGCCGCGGTCGCGGCCAGGGATGTGATCCGTCGCGTCGGGCAGCAGGAAGGTCGGGACATGGTTGCCTCCGGGGGGTGTGGTCTGATAGCGGTCGTTCTGCTCTCCCATCACTATACGCATAACCCAGTCGCGCGGTTGCTGCCTGTGGGAGCCGGTGCGCATAGTGCCGCGCAGGGACCCTCCCCCATGCTGGTCAGGGCGACTTCGAAGGTTTGTCCCCCTGGCGCACGAGCTCCCGCCAGACCCGCTCGAACAGGCCCACGATCGCAGCCACGACGCGGATGGCGCCTTCGCGGGAGGGGGACGGCAGCTCCGCGGTCGTCTCGGCGAGCGCGGCGATCTCAGTCCGATACGGCGCGCGTTTGGGCTTCCGGCCGGACTGGCGTGACCGCCGTTCGGGCGGCCCGGCGCGCGTCGGGTCTGGCCGGTTGCGGATTTCCGTGAGTTCGATGCCATGCTTCGATGCTGCTTTCTCGGCCGCGCGCTGCGCCGCCAGGTCAGGTTGACGGCCGCGTCGCAGGGGCGAAGGAGCAGCAGCCATCCGGGACGCGAGCATTATACAGAACACATGTTCATCGCGCAAATCGAGTCGCGAATATGTGTTCGTCGGGGAGTGGGTCGAATGGCCCATTTCCTCCCAAATGGGAGGGCGACTACCAAAACAAACCTTATACATGATGTATAATGAATGTATACTATGGTGATTGAGCGTTAAGTTCGGTCACACATACTATAGAATAAGGAGAATGAAGTGTCTACGAAAAAAAGTGGGTTGAAGACCCTATTGCTTGCCCTTGTTGTGATCCTGTCGCTGAGCCTGCCCCTGGCAGCCTTCGCTGAGACGGCTAACGGCATAATGACACCGACGGATGGCGCGAAGGTGACCGGCACGGTCAACGTGAAGGGTTACGCCAGCGATCCGAGCTTCATGAAGTGGCAGTTGGATGTGTTGCCGGGTGGCGATGCGAATGCGGCTATCTTCCTGGCGTTGGGTTCGACGGCGGGCGAGTTCACTCAAGCAGTGGACACGACGGCCTTCCCGAACGGCGAGCATGCGCTCCGGCTGCGCGTGGTGCGGGCCGACAGCAACTACGACGAGTACGTCACCAAGTTCACTATCGCCAATGGCGAGGTGAAGCCGGCCGCGGCCCCTGTTGAGGCGAAGCCGGCTGCAGCCCCGGTCGAGGCGAAGCCGGTTGCAGTCCCGGCAGCTGCCAGTCCTGCACCGGCGCCGGCGACAATCGTGTCGGCGACGAACGGTTTCACGAACCTGAAGGATGGCGCGAAGGTGAGCGGCATGGTTGACCTGAAGGGTTACGCCGGCGATCCGAGCTTCATGAAGTGGCAGTTGGATGTGTTGCCGGGTGGCGATGCGAATGCGGCTATCTTCCTGGCGTTGGGTGAGAAGGCGGGCGAGTTCACTCAGGCAGTGGACACAACGGCCTTCCCGAATGGCGAGCATGCGCTTCGGCTGCGCGTGGTGCGGGCCGACAGCAACTACGACGAGTATGTCACCAAGTTCACCATCGCCAACCCCTAATCGGGCGCGCGCCTGACCATTTCAAAAGACCCCCGGGAGGAAGCTTCTCCCGGGGGTCTTTTTGCGTCTCCCCCTGCCGGCCCAATCACGCGAAGGGCGATCTGTTTGGGAATTGCTGCCCGGTCGTCACAACCCGTTGCCCACGAGGGTGATCTGCGCGATAATGTCGCTGTCAAGCCCCCACGGAGACCAAATGGCGCGGGAACTGCAGGTCCGCTGTCTGGGTCGGCTCAGCCTTCATTGCCGGGATGCTCCTGAGGCTGCTGCCACTGAACTCCCTTTGCCTGCCACCCTCAAGGCACAGTCGCTGCTGGCCTACCTGGTCGTGAACCGGCAGGACTCCCACACCCGGGACCACCTGGCCGGGCTCTTCTGGGGCGATCGGCCGGAGCGCAATGCCCGCCGCTCCCTCGCCACCGCGCTCTGGCAGATCCGCCGCTGCCTGCCGGGCGATGACTTCATTCTCGCGGATGCCACCGATGTTCAGTTCAGCCCCCACAGCACTTTCTGGCTGGACGCGGCGGAGTTCGAGCATCTGCTTCGAACCCGCGCGTTCCCTGACCATATCTCAGCGCTGCAGCAGGCCGTCGAGCTGTATCGCGGCGCCTTCCTGGATGGCTTTTACGACGATTGGGTGCTGAGCGAGCGCTACCGGCTGGAGAACCTGTACTGCGACGCGCTGGCGCGGTTGATGGCTGCGCAGGAGGCGCTGGGAGCGCACGCGGCGGTGCTGGCCGTTGCGCTTCGGCTGCTGGATCAGGACCCCCTGGCTGAGGACGCGCACCGGGCGGCCATGGCCGCGTACTGCCGGTTGGGACAACGTCACGCGGCCCTGGCCCAGTATGCGCGCTGCCAGCAGGCGCTGGAGACGGAGCTGGGGGTCGCGCCCATGGCCGAGACCCTGGCGCTGCGCCAGGCGATCGTGGAAGGCCGCCTGGCGAGCGAGCCGGGGCTGACGGCCGCGACCCTGCCGGTCGAACCGCCGTACCGGGAGCCCGGCCGGCACCCCCTCGACGCCGGTGCGCAGGCGCCCCTGGTCGGCCGGGAGCAGGAGCTGGCGTTCCTGGCCGACGGCTGGCAGGCCGCGCTGCGCGGCGGGATCAGCCTGCTGCTTGTCAGCGGTGAGGCCGGCGTGGGCAAAACCCGGCTGGTGGGGGAATTTGCGGATCAGCAGCGCTGGCAAGGCGTGCGGGTCCTGCAGGGCCGCTGCTACGAGTTCGAGCGGCTGTTGCCCTACCAGCCGATCGCCGAGGCGCTGAAATCCCTGCCGCCGGCCGCGATCGATTCCGTTCCCGCCTGGGCCAGGCGGCAGCTGGTGCGCCTGGCGCCCGCTCTCTTCGGGCAGGAACCCGAGGCGGCTGGGCCGGCCTCCCCGCAGGGGGGCGAGACGCAGGAGCGGCTGTTCGAAGCGGCCTCTTTGTTCCTGGCCCACCTTGCGGCGCAGCAACCGCTGCTGCTGGTGCTCGAAGACCTGCATTGGGCCGCGGATTCGACCCTGCAACTGCTGCATTACCTGGCGCGGGCCCTGGCCGGCCAGCCTCTGCTGATCGTGGGCGCCCTGAGGACAGAGGCGGTCTCGGCCGCGCATCCCCTGGCCACGCTCGGTCGGCGGCTGGAGCGGGACGGGCTGGCGCGGCGCCTGGAACTGGCCTGCCTGTCTGCGGACGCGGTGGCGTCGCTGATCGGCCGCATGTCGGGCGAGGGTGAAGCCGCCAGACCGCTGGCCGATCGCCTGTACCGGGAAACGGAGGGCAATCCCTTCTACCTGATCCAGACCCTCAAAGCCCTGTTCGAGCAGGGCGCCATCCGCATGGAAGGGGGGACCTGGCAGGCGGATTACGCGGCCCTGGGCCGGGCCCAGCTGCCGTTGCCTGCCGGTGTGAGCGAGATGATCGCGGCACGCGTGGGGCGCTTGAGCGAAGCGGCCCAGGACGCCGTGCGGGTGGCTGCGGTGGCAGGCCGGGAGTTCGACTTCGACCTGTTGAACGCTGCATGGGGCAAGGGGGAGGAGGCCACGTTTGCGGCCCTGGATGACCTGCTGCGCCACCGGCTGATCGGCGAGGCCGCTGGGGGCGCGGACTACGCCTTCACGCACCACAAGATCCAGGAGGCGGTGGTCGAGGGGCTGCCCCGCCATCACCGCCTCTACCTGCACGGGCAGGTAGGGCTGGCGATGGAGCGCTGGCTCGGCGCGGAGGCCGGCGCCAGGGCCGGAGAGCTGGCCTTTCACTTCGAGCAGGCCCGGCAGGTGGACGGGAGGCTGACGGACAAGGCGCTCGGCTACCTGCAGCAGGCTGGGCGCCAGGCCGAGCGGCAGTCGGCCAACCAGGAGGCGCTCGGCTACTATCGTCGCGGCCTGGACATGCTCCACACCCTGCCTGAGACGCCCGAACACTTGCAGCAGGCGATCGAGCTGCAAATGGCCCTGACCGTGCCCACGACGGTCGTCCACGGTTACGCCTCTCCTGAAACGAGACGGGTGTACGATCGGGCCAGCGAGCTGTGCCGCAAGCGGGGGACACGCCCGCGCTCTTTACGGTTCTCCTGGGGCTCGGACGGTACTACGGCGTGGCAGGCGATATGGCGACGGCGCTGGAGCTCGGGAGACAGGTCCTTGCCATCGCGGCAGGCCTCCGGGGATGCCGCCTGGCTGATAGAAGCCTACCGATCCATGGGCGGCCCTTTGTTTGGCCAGGGCAGGCTGCGGGAAGCGCGGGCGTTCTTCGAGAAAGGCGCGGCCCTCTACGACCCGGCGGACCACGAGCGCCATGCTTACCGCTTCGGCCATGATCCGGCCGCCGTGTGTCATGGCTACTTGAGCCTGACGCTGAGGCTGCTGGGCTATCCCGACCAGGCAGCCAGCCAGGGCCAGCGCCTGCGCGGCCTGATCCCGTCCTTTTCCCATCCCACGAGCCTGGCTTACACCCATTGTTTCCTCGCGATGAGCGCTTGCCTGCGCCGTGATGCTCCGGGCGCCGGCCACGACGCGGAGGAAGCCATCAGAATCGGGCAATCTCATGGACTGCCGAGTTGGACGGCCCTGGCCGGGGTGCTGCGCGGCTGGGCGCTGGTCGAGCAGGGCCAGGAGGCCGAGGGATTGGCACAGTTGAGGGAGGGCGTCACCGCGTGGCGAGCCATCGGGTTCGAGCACTTCGCGCCCTTCTGCCTGGCCCTCCAGGCGGACGCCTGCCTGAAGGCGCACCGGTTGCGAGAGGCCGCCGCCGCCCTGGCTGCTGCCAGGACCATCGTGCAGCGTGGCGCGGACCTCTACTGGATGGCAGAGGTGGACCGGCTGCAGGGGGAGTTGGCGGAGAGCCAGGGCAAAGACGGCGGGGAGGCAGAGGCCCACTTCCGCCGGGCGCTGGCAACAGCCCGCGGGCAGGAAGCCACTATGCTGGAGCTGCGCGCGGCTATGAGCCTGGCCCGGCTATGGCGCGGCCAGGGCGAGAGTCGCGGCTGCGCGGCAGATACTGGCCGAGGTCTACAGCCGGTTCGATGAAGGCTTCGAGACACCTGATCTACAGGCAGCGAGAAAACTGTTGGAAGAGCTCACGTGAGTCCACTCGAAAGGAGAGAACCCTATGTCGTCGCAGGAGAACAAGGCCTTGGTGCGACGCTTCGTCGAGGAAGTGCAGTGCCAGCACAACCTGGCCGCGCTGGACGAACTGTGCAGCCCGGATTTCGTTGACCATAGCGGCACGACAAATCTGCCGGGTGTGGAAGGCACACGCCGGTTCTTCACCATGATGTTCGCCGCCTTCCCGGACATGCACTTCACCATCCGCCAGCAAATCGCCGAAGGCGACAAAGTGCTGACGTACAAGACGTTCCACGGCACGCACCTGGGGACGTTCATGGGCATTCCAGCCACGGGCCGGGCAGTCACCATCGACGTCATGGACATCCTGACGGTGACCGACGGCAAGATCACCGAGCACTGGACCGTGAGCGACATGCTCGGCATGCTGCAGCAGCTCGGCGTCGTGCCGGGGCCGTAACTAGGTCGTCCGCTGCAGGTCGCCGGCTTTCCAGCAGCCGGCGACCCTTTATGGCGCTTCCCGCCGCCCAGGACAACGACGTCTGGATCGACGGGAAGCTTTTTGTTTGACACTTTTTTGACACCCCCGGCGTATGCTGGCTAGCAGTCGTGTCCAACATGGGCGCTGGAACGACGCAACTTTACCCAGCCCCACCGTCCACTCACGAAGGGAGGTTCATCATGAAACGCTCGGTCCTCGTGTGTGCACTGGCTCTGGTGCTCGTGCTGCCCAGCCTGGCCGCGGCCAGTGGCCCGGTCACCTGGATGCAGACCTACAACCCGGCTGTTGGCTGAGTTTCCCGAGGGCATTGCCATCGACAAACAGGGCGATGTCTTCGTCTCCCTGGCACCACTGGGACAGATCCGTATGATCAACCCCGACGGCACGGAAACGCTCTTCTACCAGGTTCCCCGCAGGCGCTCAGCTGCTCGGCCTGGCGGTCGACGCTCCTGGTAGTGTCTACGCAGACGTGTTTACCGGAGGAACCAATGATGCCGTTCAAGGGGTTTGGCGCATTAGCCGGGATGGAAGCTCAGCCTCGCAGCTGCCGGGAACCGAAAGCGTCTTCCTGCCCAATGGCCTGGCCTTTGACAAGCGGGGCAACCTGTACGTCACCGACTCCTATGTTTTGGGCTCTATACCACCTGCCGGCGCCATCTGGCGTATTGATCGCGAAACGGCGAACGTCGACACTCTGGCTGCAGGACTGGGCTATCCTGGGTGGCCTGGGCGGGGTTCCCGGCTATCCGCCCCTGGGGGCTAATGGCATCGCCTTCGGCGACGACGGCCTCTATGTGGCAAGCACGGAGCGGGGCCTGATCGTCGCATGTCCCGGTGTTGCCAGACGGCAAGCCTGGCGACCGAGCGTCGTCGCGCAGGCCCCGTCACTCCGCATGATCGATGGGATCGCTCTGGATGTTCATGGCGACAATCTACGCGGCCCTCATTGGCCAGGACCGCGTCGTGGCGGTCGATCCTGCCACCGGCGGTGTCACGAGCTGGCAGGGCCGGGGAGGGCGTCGACGGACCGGCGAGCCTGGCCTTTGGAACCGGAACGTGGGGAGCGCAAGAACCTCTACTTCACCAACTACGCCATCTTCACGCAGGCTCACCCAGGGGTCTTGAAGATGGAGGTAGAGATGCCGGGACTGCCGCTGCCGTAAGGGGCCAGAGGCGCCATGCCCAGCTTCGACGGCACGCTGACCAGGTGAAGCCCGCCCGCTCAGCAGCAGCCGTGGGTGAAAGCAAGGTGAAAGCCTGATGGACCAGCTCTCCGCGGAGACAACAACGGCCACAACCTTCGTCGTGCGCTTCTGGCGCGAATGGTCGGGCGCGGAGTCGCGCTCGGCGCGGCCGGGTCGAGCACGTGCAGAGCGGTCAAGGGGCGAGCTTTCTGGAGCTCGGAGGCCTGCTCAGGTTCCTCGAGCAGTTCGGCATCTGTGCCGGAGCAGATCCGGCCACAAGACAAGAAAGCAGGGAGGTCTACAATGTTGTTCGTAGCGCTGGGGAAAGCCAGAGGGGGCAACCAGAAAGAGAGGATCGCCCGGAGAATGGCATGGCAGTCACCGCAACTTCCGGGGGCGGAAGTGGTGGCTGAGTACTGGCTCCATACAGACGACCCGCACCTGATTGTGGTTTTCAAAGCCGAGCATATCGGCCAAATGTGGGCTGCATTCGGTGATTGGGACGATCTCCTTCAGATCTCCGTTTACCCGGCGATCTCGGCCGAAGAGGGGCTTGAGGTCCTGAAGCAGATGTTGCCACAGTAACTCAGCTGCCGCAGGAGATCGATCGACTCTTTAGGCCAGCACTCAGGAAACTACCGATTCCCCGACCTGCAGGACGCCGCCGCGTTGATCGGGAACGGCTGAAGGCGCCTCGCCCGCGCGAAGACCTGTCGGGCTTGCAAGGCCCGACAGGTCTTTTGTTGAACGGCCCGCCCGCGGTGACGAGTATCAGCGCGTGTCTCTGATCGACATGAACCCACCGTATACGCCGACGTAGAGGGCTTCGTTCGGCCCGATCGCCAAAGCCGGGTAGAAGCTGTCGAACATGTCGCCGGTGCCCGCCATCTTCTGCCAGACCGTCTGGCCCGTGCGGAAGTCGAGCGCGGTCCAATAGTACGCATACACGTCGTTCTGGGGGTCCCATGCCCTGGCGACGGTGTAGATCAGCCCGGTCTTCGTCGACAGCCTGGGCGACGTGGTGGTCGCGACTTCCGAGTTGGTCCAGACCGTCGTGCAGCCCCTCCCGTTCGGATCGACGTCGATGCGTGCGAAGCCCGGCGCGCTCGCGTTCGAGCATCTGGCCCTCTTTCCAGTCGAACCAGTAGTCGTAGTTGTTCGAGGCGATGAGCGAATTCCGTAAGCCGACGAGCGAGTTTGAGAGGGCGCCGGGCGTGTTCTCGAACACCGGCTCCTCGCACACGATTCGCTTTTCGGTCTTCTTCAGTCGTTCATCAGTCCGGAACACCACGACCTTCATCGGAGACGCGTTGTCCGTGATGGCGACGTATTTGCCCTCGCCGAAGATCGTCGGGCTGGTGCCGGAGCCCAGCTCGTACTGCCCGTTCTTTACCTCGTCGCCGCCGTAGTAGGGCGCGGCCCACACCTGGTACGGTTGGTCGTCAGCGCCCGCCTCAATCCGGTACATGTTCCTCGTGGTCACGACATAGGCCGCTGCGCTGTCCACGCCGGTCTTCGTCAGCGCGAACGTGTTTCTGATAGCCTCGCCGTCGTCAGGGAGCACGTACCACTTCACGTTTGGCTCCTCATCCGAGTACGTCCCGGGGTTCAGCACACCGACCATCGCCGGGTAGGGGCCGATGCCCGCCGTGGTGAGCCAAATCCGTCCCTGCCAGTCCAGCATGACCCCGGCGATGTCGCTGGTGTCGCCGTTGATGACCTCCGTCAGATTGTACTTATTGACAAGCTCGAATACAGGGCTGTCCTCGGTCCCGCGTTCGGCAAGCGTGACGATCTGCTGGCCCTTGTTGACGATGGTAAGTTGATCCTGAGCGTCGACATAGGAGTAGACGCTGCCCAGCGCCCGCAAGAAAGCCTGTCTTCCTTGCTGCTTGTAGGGGTCGCCTTCCGGCACCTCGAGGTGATAGTGGTCCAGCACCTTCAGCGTGTCCGGGTCGGTCAGGACCACGGTCGCCTCGTGAGGGGCAAAGCAAATCGCGATCGCCCGGCCGTGGCTGTCGACGAGTGTGTTGATGCAGGCGAAGAGCCAGTCCACATCGCCGGGATAGGGCTGGCGCGCTTCTGCCAGCGTCGAGGAGAGGACGGCCGGGTTGCGGCCCAGCGGGCCGGCAACGTCGGCGGTGTCGCTCATCCACGGGTCGAGGTGACATGAATTGAACCCGTTGGGCGCCAGGAGTGGGTTCTGTGGCACTCCGGAGTTCGCCGTTGGGTGCGGCTTCGCCGGCGCCCCGATGGTGTCGGGCAGGGCTGTTTCGGGTCCCGGAGGGATCGGTGTGACCTCCTCAAGTTGCGGAATGGCGCCGATGGCCGCGCCGGGCAGCATGCTGACGATGAGCAGCGCCAGGACGAGTGCTGAAAGCCTGCCGAACGCACCTTTGGTCTTCATAGTGTTTTCTCCCTTTGCGATTTAGTTGGTTTATGAGCAAACGCGCAAGACGCGAGTTCTGCTTCAAGGTATGCCGCGACATGGTGGAGGCACGTGAAGGAGCGACGGGCGGCATTGGGCTCTCCATGCTGGACGGTGAAGCGCCAGGCCGCCTCCCCATTGGGCCCGGCTCCTTCCTCCAGCCGGCACCGCACCAGGAAGCACCGGTAGGGCTGCTGCTTCGTACGGGCTTCAGTTTCGTTGTCAGTAGCCCTCATGTGTCACTCCAGGTCCCCCCGGGTTTGTTCGGTGCGATCGATATTCTCGATGCTATGGATACCACAACGCCGTGAAAATCGCGTGACAGCACCGTAAGCACCGATCGCTGATTTTAATTTACCCATTGGCAACGAATGCGGCATGTGGTATGATGCCCTTGTCGGGCGTCCTCGGAGCATCCCCATGACAAAGCTTGTCGTGCGTCTGCTGGGCGGCTTTCGCGTCGAACTGGACGGCGAAACGGTCTACGGTTTCGAGACGGACAAGGCGCGCGCTCTCCTGGCCTACCTGATCGTGGAGGCGGACCGCCCGCACCGCCGCGAAACCCTGGCGGGCCTGCTCTGGCCCGACCGGCCCGACGGCCGCGGCGCGCACGAACCTCCGCCAGGCGCTCGCTCCGTGCGGCGGGCACTGGGCGACCGTGGGTCGTGCGACCCACGGTCGTGCGACCACGGGTCGTCGTTTTTCCTCTTCGTCAACCCCCACCGATGTGCAGTTCAATGCGGCCAGCGACTACAGACTCGACGTGGCGGAGCTGGAGACGTTCGCCCGCTCAGCCGGCGGCTCCCAGGCCCGCATGCCGATTCGCCACACGCAGCTTCTGCCCGAGGCGTTCTGCGCCGATTTCCTGGCCGGTTTCGCGGTGCCGGACAGCGAGGCTTTTCAGGGCTGGGTGCTGAGCAAGCAGGAGCACTATCACCGGCTGGCCCTCGAAGTCCTGGACGACCAGAACGCGAGCTTCGAGGCGATCGGCGACTACGAGAAGGCGGTGGCGGCCGCGCGGCTGCAGCTCCAGATGGAGCCCTGGCTCGAAGAGGCGCACCGGCGCTGCATGCGCGCGCTGGCCCTGGCCGGGCGCCGGGACGAAGCGCTGCACCAGTACGAGTCCTGCTGCCGCGTCCTGGAGGCCGAGCTGGGCGCCGAACCCGCACCCAGCACACAGGCCCTCTATGCCGACATTCGGGACGGGCGGCTCGCCGCCGCAGCGCGGCCTTCGCACGCGGTCAGGCGCGAGGCTGAACCGAGACCTGTCAGGCCTGGCCAGCGCGAGACCGAGCTAACACCTGACAGGCCTGGCCCCAGGCTCGTCGCGCGCGAGGATGAGTTGGGACAGCTCAGCTGCTCACCTGGCGGCCAGCCTGGCCGGCGAGACGCAGATGGCGTTCGTCAGCGGGGATCGGGGCAGCGGCAAGACGGCATTGCTCGAAGCCTTTGCCGCGGCTGTCCATGGCGGAGCAGCCCGATCTGCTGGTGGCCGGCGCGCGCTGCAGCCCGGGCGGCAGCCTCGATGCCTTCGCGCCCCTGCGCAAGCTGGCGGAGATGCTCTTCGGCGACCTCGCCAACGATGTGGCCTGGCGGCTGCATGGTCGCGAGCAGGTAGATCGCCTGCAGCTTGCCACAGGGCTCGCCCTGGCCGCGCTTGAGGAGCATGGCTTGGGCCTCATCGACACACTCGTTCCCGCCTCCTCTCTTGACCGCAGGGCCAATCTATCCTCTTCAAAGGCGCCTGCAGCGAGACCAGCCTGGTGGGCGGCCGGCCAGGCCGCACTGGATGACAAACACAAGCAGCACGCCCCTGTTCCACTTTCGCAGGTCGCCCTGTTCGACCAGTTGATCTGCACTCTGGCTGCAATCAGCCGAGAGCAGCCCCTGCTGCTGCTCTTCGATGATCTGCAGTGGGTAGACGACGCCACCGCGGCCTTTCTCCTGCACCTCGGCCGTGAACTCAGCGGCAGCCGCCTGCTCGTCCTCGGCGCATATCGCTCGGCGACCGTCAGCCTGGGCCGCCGCGACCCGGCATCCGGCGAGATCACCCGCCACCCGCTCGCAATCGCCATCAATGAGCTGCGCCGCGACAAGGGCGAGATCATCGTAGAACTGGATCGAGCGGACGGCCGTGCGTTCGTCGAGGCCTACGTGGATATCGAGCCCAACCGGCTCGGCGCGCGTTTTCGGGATGCGCTCTACGCGCAGACGGGTGGTCATGCGCTGTTCACGGTGGAGACGCTGCGCAACCTGCAGGATCGCGGGGAACTGGTCAAGGACGAGGCGGGGCGCTGGGTCGCGCGGGAGTCGCTCGACTGGGGCAGCCTGCCCGCCCGGGTGGAGGCCGCCATCGCGGAGCGGATCGATCGGCTGCCCGGAACGGGAGCGCCGTATCCTCTCAGCCGCCAGCGTGCAAGGCGACGACTTTTCCGGCGAACTGGTGGCCGAGCTCACCGGTGCGGCGATCCCCGAGGTTCTCACGTGCCTCAGTGGCAGCCTGGCCCGGCAGCACAGCCTGGTGCGGCCCGAAGGGTTGCAGCGACTGGCGGGCGGGCAGACCTCCACGTATCGGTTCACGCATCACCTGTTTCAGAAGTATCTCTACGACCAGCTCGATCCGGTCGAGCGGGCGCGTGGCATGGCGCCGTGGCGGGCAGCCTGGACCGGCAGGCCGGGGCCGACCCGGCGGAGCGCGAACGGTTCGGCGCGCGACTGGCCTGGCATTACGAGGCGGCGGGCTGCCGCTGGAGGCCGCCCGCGCGCTGCACGACGCCGGCCGCCAGGCCATGCGGGTGTCGGCCTTCCGCGAGGCCCTCGACCTGTTCGACCACGGGCTGGCGCTGCTCGCGGACGGCGAGCCGGCGTCGCCGCGGAGCGGACCGAGATCGAGCGGCTGCTGCAGGTCGCCCGGCTGGGCCCGCAGCGCAACCTGGCTGGGACGGGCAGCCTCGCGAGTTGGCGGGCTCCTTGGCGCGGGCCACCGAAGCCGGGGCGGGCGACACGCAGGGGCGGCCCAAGTTGCTGATGCTCCAGGCGGAAGTAGAATCTCCTCAATGCGAGGGGGCAGTTCGAGGAGTGCCTCGCCGCGGCGAGCGGATGCTCGCTGAGGCGACGCAGTGGGGTGACGAGGACGTTTGCTGCACTCGCCCACTTGGTTTCGGCCATGATCCACCACCTCATGGGCAAGCCGCAGGAAGCGGAGATTCACTTCGACTGGGTCGATCGCCCGGCTGACGCCGGAGCGAGGCGCGGAACTGCGGGCGGCGATCGGCTTCGATCGTCACGGCCCCTGCGCTCAGCTTCTCCGCCCTGAACCAGTGGTTCCTGGGATATCCGGAGAAGGCCCTGGCGCGCAGCACCGAGGCGCTGACAGAGCGCCCTCGAGCAGAGGGACCTGTACGGGCAGGCGTTCGCCTCCGCGATCGGCTCAACATGACGCTGTTCCTCCTGCGCAGCGATACCGCGGCGCTGCAAGAGCGGGTCGAGCTGTGCCACCGGCTGTGCCTGGAGCAGGGTTTTGCCTGGTGGCAGGACTACGCGGAGGTCTTCCTCGGGTGGCTGGCGGTCATGCGTGGGGAGCTGATGCCGTCGCCGGCATCGAGCGATGCGGGGCGCCATCGCCGAATGGCAGGCCAAGGGCATGGCGATCGGCACGGACTGCCTGGTGGTTGTCCTGGCAGACAGGTGCCTGTCAGCGGCCCGCCGGTGCCGGGCTGCCACTGCTGCGCGATGAGCGCAGCGGGACACGCGCCGCACGACCTGCTGGCGACCGGACTGGCGGCGATCGACACCCGTGCTCGGGCCGGAGGTTCCGTGCGGGCAGAGCTACCAGGCCGAGCTCCACCGCGTGCGGGGCGAGCTGCTGCTGGCGCGCGATGGCCTGGCGTGCGACCGAGGAGGCGCTGGCGTGCTTCCAGTCGGGCCATGCAGCTCGGGCAGGATAAGGGCGCGCTCGCCTGGGAGCTGCGCGCGGCCATGAGCCTGGTGCGCCTGCGGCAGCGCCAGGGTGCGCAGGACCTAGCGGGCACGGCGGAGCTGGCGGAGGCGCGAAGCCGCCTGCGCGGCGTGTACGCGCGATTTACCGAGGGGTTTGCCTTCCCCGACCTGCAAGAGGCTGTGGCGCTGATTGGAAGGTGCTAGATTTCCGTTCATTCACATCGGAAGAAGGTGACGAGCTTCATCGGTCTTGCCTCCTGAACCGGCGCAACGTCAGTGGATGAGCTCTTTGAGCGCCGAGAGCAACAGCAGGACGTTCTCGCGGCGGCTGGAGAAGCCCATCAACCCGATGCGCCAGATCTTGCCCTTGAGCGGCCCGAAGCCACCGGCAATCTCAATGTTGTAGTCCTTGAGCAAGCGACCGCGCACCGCTGCTTCATCGATGCCCTCAGGAATGCGGCAGGTGGTGAGCGAGGGCAGGCGGTGGTCGATCGGCACGTGAGGCTGCAGACCCAGCGCCTCCAGCCCCTGCCAGAGCATCTGGGCGTTGGCGAGGTGGCGAGCAAAGCGCTGCTCGAGCCCTTCTTCGGCCACCAGGCGCAGCGCCTCGCGCAGGGCGTAATTCATGTTGATGGGCGCGGTGTGGTGGTAGGTGCGCTCCTTGCCCCAGTATTTCTGCACCATCGTCAGGTCGAGATACCAGTTGCCCACCGGGACCTGGCGTGCGGCCAGCGCCTCGATGCCGCGCGGGCCGATGGTGATCGGCGCGAGCCCGGGCGGGCACGAGAGGCACTTTTGCGTCCCGCTGTAGGCAATGTCCACGTTCCAGGCATCGATCTCGACCGGCACGCCGCCAAGTGAAGTAACGGTATCGAGCACGAACAAAGCGTCGTGGCGATGGGCAATATCGGCGATGTCGCGCACGCCTAGCTGCTGCGCCCCGGTCGAGGTCTCGGCATGCACCAGCGCGAGCAACTTGTAGCTGCGACCGCGCATGGCTTCCTCGATTTCTTCCGGCGCGAAAATTTCGCCCCAGGGTTTTTCGAGCCGATCGACCTTGGCCCCGTAGCGCTCGGCCATGTTGCAGAGCCGCTCGCCAAAGTAGCCGTTGACGCCGATCAGGACCTGAACTCCAGGCTCGATGAAGTTGCAGAGCGCAGCTTCCATGCCCGCGCTGCCGGTGCCCGAAATGGGGATCGTCAGCGGATTACTCGTCTGGAAGACAAAGCGCAGGAGTTCTTGCACCTCGTTCATGACGTGCAGGAACTCGGGGTCAAGGTGTCCGATGCATGGCATCGCCAGTCGCGCGCAGGACACGCGGCGCGACCATGCTGGGGCCAGGACCGAGCAGAACACGAGGTGAGAGGTCGAGGTCGTGGTAGTTGTTGGGATCCATGGGTTGCGCTCCTTTGCTGCAGGCCATTAAGAACGATGGGGGAGTACTGTTTAACGTATAGCACGTAACCCGCTTTCTTACAAACCCGTGGGCCGCCCACGGGAACTGAGCTTCGGACGTGAGCTCGGACAGGTAAGGGCTGGACCGCCAGCTGCGGTTCGGGCGGAACGATGAGACGGGCCTGCGGCCGATTCCTGACTCTGCAGCAGCAAGACTTTGAGAAAGGTCAATTGGCTCGCCATCTCGATGTACGCATGGGGGCACTGACCGGCTGTGTGGTTCAGACCTCCCAACAAGGTGACGGGCGCCATCTACACCGACGTGCCTCCTCTGTCAATCAAATAGCAGGCTATATTACATCTAATGTCGATCTAGAAGCGCACTTGTTATATACAAGCGATTATTCATCATGAACCCAGGCCGTGCCTCATCTTGTCTACCCGGAGGTACCCGTGAACAGGCGCCTGTTTTTGCAGGGCATCGCGCTCGCATCGCTGGTCGCGGCCGGCGGCATGCTGCCCAAGCCGGCATACGGCGAACTGCCGGCCAACTCGCTGGCCGGACCCGCGCCAGGCGTCCGCGATCTGGCGGCCCCACCGCGGACGATCCTCGGCCGCCTGCTTCGGGGCACCGCGGACGGGAAAGTGCTTGAGTCCCTCGACGGCGGAGCGACCTGGCAGCGGATCGCCAACTTCGGCGAACTCTGCTCCGTTGCGCGGTTGTCCGAGCAGAACTCCGAAATCCACGCGCGCGTCTTCTTGCAGGGAAATATCTTTACCTTGCACTCAGCCGATGGCCGCGTGTGGCGGACCGCAGATGCCGTGCGCCGGCCAGCTTGACCTGCGCAGGAGCTGAAGCATGCCAGCATTCCCTTCATCTGCGACCGCTGGAACCGGCCGACGACGAGTTTTCGTACACCGTCTACGCCAGTACGCGCGCCGAGGAAATGGCCCAGGTGAACTGGAGCGCGGCGCAGCAGGAAGCTTTCTTGCGGATGCAGTTTGACGCCCAGCGGCAGTCCTACGCGCTGCAAAGTCCGGCCGCTGAATACCAGATGATCCTCAGCGACGGGCGGGCTATCGGCCGGCTGATCGTCGACCGCAGTGGCGACGAGATCCTGTTGATGGATCTTGCGCTGCTGCCCGAAGGCCGCGGCGCGGGTGCGGGCACGGCGTTGGTGGCTGCCTTGCAGGACGAGGCCAGCCGGGCCGGCAAGCCATTGCGCCTGCACGTCGAGTTCTTCAACCCGGCCCTGCGCCTCTACCAGCGACTTGGTTTCCAGATCAGGGGCGCAATGGCCTGCACCTTGAGATGGAATGGCGCCCGGAGCGAGTAGCGGAACTGGCCCACCGGTGGGCGGGCCGAGCGTACTGCCGGCAGAGGAGGAATTGCCGAGCAATGACTGAACAACTGCACCGTCAGGATTTCGCCGCTCACCTCGAATACGTCTTTTGCGGTTTTGGACGACGATCCGGCTCCCTGTGACCTGGAGCTGATCGAGGTGTCGGAAGAGGACGTACGCCGGCGGCAGGAAACGTTTTCGGTGCTGTTTCGCGGGCCGGCGGAGCTACTTCCTGCCTCAGCGCACGTACCGCCTGCGCCATGCCACGCTGGGCGAGGCCGAGATCTTCCTGGCGCCGGTCGGTCAGGACGATCGCGGATTCCACTACCAGGCCGTTTTCAACCGGCTGACTTCTGCCTGAGGGAGGCACCGATGAGCAATCCTTACGTCGGCGAAATCCGGATTTTTGCGGGCAATTTCGCCCCGGCCGGCTGGGCCCTCTGCGACGGCCAGTTGCTCGCGATCGCTGAGAACGAAACTCTCTTTATCGTGATCGGCACGACTTACGGTGGCGATGGCCAGGTGACTTTCGCCCTGCCGGATCTGCGCGGCCGGGTCCCGGTGCATATGGTCTCAGCTATGTGCTCGGCGAGCAGGGCGGCGCCGAGACCATCACATTGGCCCAAAGTCAGATGCCCGACCACACGCACGCGCCGGCAGCCAGCGCAGATGCGGCGACCGCGTACGCAGCCCGGCCGGCAACGTGTGGGCTGCTTCGAATAACTTATAACCGTTCGCGCCGGCCCCGCTCGGCGGCATGAACCCAGGGGCGATCGGGCCGCGGGCGGCAGCCAGCCGCACGACAACATGCTGCCGTACCTGGCGGTCAATTTCATCATCTCGCTGTTCGGCATCTTCCCGACGCAGAGCTGAACGGCGGCGAGACCGGGTTAGCACAGAGGGAGCACCGATGTCAGAACCATTCCTCGGCGAGATCAGGATCGTGAGCTTCAACTTTCCCGCCAAAAGGCTGGGCCTTCTGCAACGGCCAGTTGCTGCCGATCAACCAGAACCAGGCGCTCTTTTCGCTGCTGGGCACGACGTTCGGCGGCAACGGCCAGACACACTTTCGCGCTGCCCAACTTGCAGGGCCGCGTGCCACTTCATGAGGGCGGCGGGTTCACGCTCGGTCAGAACGGCGGCGAGGAGGCCCACACGCTCGTGTCTGGCAGAGATGCCCGCTCACACCCACGCGGCCGTCAGCAGCTCGAACGCCGGAAATACGGCCGATCCCACTGGAGCCTTTTGGGCGGCCACGGCAGCCGCAGCGTATGCGTCGTCGGCGAACGCCGCGATGGCGCCGGGGGCGCTATCTGCCGCCGGCGGCAACCAGCCGCACGACAATCTGTCGCCCATACCTGGTGCTCAACTTCTGCATTGCCCTGCAGGGCATTTTCCCGTCAGCGAACTGACACGCAAGGAGACATGATGGCATCCATTTGTGGCTGAGATCAGGATCGTGCCCGTCAACTTTGCACCGAAAGGTTGGGCCTTCTGCAACGGGCAGCTCCTGCCCATCAGCCAGAACACGGCGCTGTTCTCGCTGCTCGGCACCATTTATGGCGGAGACGGACGATCAACCTTCGCACTCCCCAACCTGCAGGGCTCTGCGCCGCTCCAGGCTGGGCAGGGTCCCGGTCTGTCGCTTCGCGATCTGGGCCAGCGCGGCGGTTCAACGACCGTCACCCTGGCACAGGCCGAGATGCCTGCGCACTCGCACACCGCCTTGGCCAATGCTGTGGGGACACCGGTCGCCACACCAGGGAACAACACGTGGGCGCCGCCCGGCGCGGGCCGAGGTCTCGCCATCTACGACCCGGCCGCAGGTAGCGGCCCGGCGATGAACAGCGCGGCGCTCGCCCCCGCGGGAGGCAGCCAGCCGCACAACAACATGCCGCCCTATCTCACACTGAACTTCATCATCGCGCTGCAGGGCGTATTTCCTCCGCGGCTCTAGGGCCGGCAAGGAGCAGATCGCATGACCAAGCTGCCTATCTCGACTGTCACGGCAGGCGCCGACCAGCGCTTCCGACCGGTAGCACGTCCCGGTCCGGCTCCCCGCGCATGGCTCCTCGTGGTGGCTCGGGCGGTCCTCGTGGTGCTGGCGCTGATGGGAGGGACGGCCCCCGCGGCCCTCGCAGCAGGACCCTTCACGGTGAACATCACCGGGGACACGCAGGACGACAACCCGGCAGATGGGAACTGCCTGGACGTCGGCGCTTTCTGCAGCCTGCGGGCGGCAGTCGAGCAGGCCACCGCGTCGGGCGGGACGACTAGTATCAACCTCCCGCCGGGCACGTATGCATTGACTCTCGGCGAGCTGAAGGTGGGCAGCATCAGCAACACGAACATCACCTTGACCGGGACCGGCGCCCCGGCCGGCACGGTCATCAACCAAACGGACGGAATCAGCCGCATTTTTGACGTCGACTATCAGTTCCACGGCAATGTCACCTTCAGTATCCAGAACGTTACCTTGCAGAACGGTGTGGGCGGCGCAGGCGGCGGAGGTGGCGCCATCCTGGGGGGCGGCATAGGCGATGCCCTGAACGTGACGAACGTGGTCTTCCTCAACAACCGGACCAGCAGCTTCAACGGCGGCGCCATCTCCTTCACGGGTGGCGGAACGCTTAACGTGCAGAACAGCACGTTCACCAGTAACCAGTCGCCCACGGGCAACGGCGGTGCGATTCACTTCGTCCAGACGCAGGCCGGCAGTTTCCAGGTCGGCCACTCCACCTTCACCGGCAACTCTGCGACCGGCGGCGGCATCGGCGGCCAGGGTGGGGCGATCAACGCCGGCTGCAACCTGTGCAGCCCGTTCAGCATCTCCAACACATCGTTTGCAAACAACACCGCCGTGCAAGTCGGCTCATCGGGCGGGCAGGGCGGCGCAATCATGCTCGGGTCGGGCGCCCTGAATCTCCAATACAACCGGATCGTGGGCAATACAGCCCCCGGCGGCGGGACCGGCATTTATGGCGGCGGCGGCACGGTCGCGGCGGCCACCAACTGGTGGGGCTGCAACGGTGGCCCGGGCGCCGCAGGCTGTGATACGGCCGTCGCCGGGGCCTCGGCCATTGGCACGGTCCCGTGGATCGTGCTCACAAACACGGCGAACCCCAGTCCAATCTTCATCAATCAGAGCACCACTCTGACGGCCGGTTTTTCGCTTGACTCCAACGGCGGGGCGCTCACGGCCGGCCAGGTGGAGCAGTTGATCGGCCTGCCGGTGACCTGGGGCAGCGCGGTCAAGGGCGTGCTTTCCAGTCCGCAGACTACCATCCAGGCGACGGGAACCGCGACCGCCCTATTCAGCGCCAACTCGCCGGGCGCGGGCAGCGCGGGCGCCACCGTAGACAATGGCACAGCGACTGCGAGCATCAACATCAGTGACTGTACCCTGATCTCACCGCAGGTGGGGATTTCCCGGAGCGGAACGGGCATCGAGCTGAGCTGGACGGATCAGCACGATGTCTATCAGGTGTATGAGAGCGGAAGCAACCCCTACCTGACGCCTGCCACCGGTGCGCTCATCGGCACCGGCCAGGGCAGCTTCGTGCACACGGGCGCTTTGGCGCCGCCGTACGCCAATCACTTCTACGAGGTCAAAGCCATCTGCAACGGCGAGGCCATGTCGAACCGTGCCGGGGCCTTCCACTTCGGGCTCACGCCAGGGCAGTGATGTCGCGAAACCAGGTTGGCCGCGAACCGGATGCGATAGCTCTGACGCAAGACGACCTGCGACTTGCGCGCCTTTGTGCCTCATAATACAATCAATGTGCAAGTCGCGGGAGAATGATTAGCTAGGCCAGCAAATGCGTCTATGTGGCTCGACCCACGTGACACAAAACTTCTCACCGCCAAAACCGATGTCACCACAGCGTCGCGAACTGTGGTATGATGCAAGCAGGATGTGACAAGCCATGCGTAGCGATCTTCTCCGCCGCATCAAACGCGCCGTCTTGGTGGGCAATTACGCCTTCAGCGAAAAAGCGTTGCTCGAAATGGAAGCCGACTCTGAACATTACACACTGCCCGACCTGTGGTAGCGATCAAATAAAGAAAGTCTGCCGTGACTGGACAGGCTTCGCCAAAGGACAAACCTACGTCGTGCCTGCGCTGACGTTCTACGAATGCCCAGTGTGCGGGGAACACGTCTTCGAGCGGGAGGCGTTGCTGAGAATTCAAGCCTCTTCGCCAGCGTTCGTCCAGCAGCCCCGGCAGTTGCCAAAAGGTCACACTGCGCCAAAGGCCGGCCGTCGTCCCAACGCCGCGTCTGCCTGACGCGCATCCATGGTCACATTGTGGGTCAAGCGGCAGGCTGGTCGTCGCGGGGCGTCGGCGGCCAAAGGCGGTGCCTAACATCGCCGTGCACCTGACGCCCTGGGCGGCGCGATCAACGACGTTGGCTCTTATTGCGGGGTTGTGCGAGTCACTGTGTTGGCTTGAATTGACGGGCGCAGGTGAAGCCTTCCGTCAGGACCGCTCGGTTAACACGCTATCCAGCGCGCCTCGCTGCTAATACCTTTCCTTTTGGTTGGAGCAAGAGCTGCTTCCCATCACCCCCAAATCGCGTCATAGTAAATGGGTAACTGGTGCAATTGTGTAGGCATCAAGGGGCAGAGGTACGTCACGCGCGTGGCGCAGGTGGCGGCCGCCAATGAGCGCGAATGGGCTGAGACGTAGCCTACTATCCAGACTTTACTGTGGCGGAGCTAATCCCAACTTCTGGCCGATAGGCTGGATTTCTATTTAAGAGACAGGAGTGCACAAATGCAGAAGCGCAAACTTGGCAACAGCAACCTGGAAGTTTCAGCTCTGGGGCTTGGCTGCATGAGAATGAGCTTCGGTGACGCCCCCATCGGCGACAGGCAGGAGATGATCGCTTTTCTTCATGCGGCGGTTGACCGGGGCGTCACCTTCTTCGACACGGCTGAGGTGTACGGCCCGTTCACCAACGAAGAACTGGTCGGCGAGGCCCTCGAGCCTTTCCGCGGCCAGGTGGTGATCGCCACCAAGTTCGGGTTCAAACACGATCCCAAGAAGGGGCCGAGTCCGGCGGTTGGCCTGGATAGCCGGCCAGAGCAAATCAAGCGGGTCGCCGAGGCCTCGCTCAAACGCCTCCGGGTGGAGGCCATCGATCTGTTCTATCAACACCGGGTTGACCCCGAGGTGCCCATCGAAGACGTGGCTGGCGCGGTGAAGGAGCTGATCCAGGAAGGCAAGGTGAGGCATTTTGGACTTTCTGAGGCAAACGCAGAAACCATCCGCCGCGCCCACGCCGTCCAGCCGGTCACGGCCGTCCAGAGCGAGTACTCGATCTGGTGGCGGACCGTCGAGGAAGCCGTCCTGCCGGCCTGCGCGGAACTCGGCATCGGCTTCGTGCCCTACAGCCCGCTGGGCCGGGGCTACCTGACCGGCAAGATCGACGAGAGCAGGACCTTCGATAGCTCCGATATCCGCAGCCGCAATCCCCGCTTCACGCCGGAGGCCATCCGGGCCAACCGGGTCGTGATCGACCTGCTGGAGAGTATCGCGGCCCAGAAGGGGGCCACCACGGCGCAGATCGCGCTGGCCTGGCTGCTGGTGCAGAAACCCTGGATCGTTCCGATTCCAGGCTCACGTAAGCTCGAGCGCCTGGAGGAGAACCTCGGCGCGGCCGACATCGAACTGACGCCCGACGATCTCGGCCAGATCGCAGGTGCCATGTCCAGGATCACGGTGGTCGGTGACCGGTACTAAGAGAAAAGAATGCCCAAGATTCTGATTCACGCAAAAAGAGGCAGCGATGCAAAAGGTTATATTAAATAATGGTGTAGAAATGCCCCTTCTGGGGTTCGGCGTCTATCAGATAAGGGACGCCGAAGAGTGCGAAAGAAGCGTATACGAAGCCCTACAGACGGGCTATCGTCTCATCGATACCGCGGCTTCCTATGGAAATGAAGAAGCCGTCGGCAGAGCCATCAAGAGGAGTGGTGTGCCCAGAGAAGAGCTGTTCATCACCACCAAGCTGTGGATTCAAGATGCCGGGTACGAGCGCGCGAGGCCGGCCTTCGAGCGATCTTTACAGAGGCTGCAACTGGACTACCTGGATCTCTATCTGATCCACCAGCCGTACGGCGACGTGTACGGTGCCTGGCGGGCCATGGAAGACTTGTACGGGGAAGGCCGGATGCGAGCTATCGGGATCAGCAACTTCCAGCCCGACCGGGTCATGGACCTGATCCTGCACAACCGGGTTGTGCCGGCCGTGAACCAGGTCGAAACCCATCCGTTTTGCCAGCAGATCGAAACCCAGAAGTTCTTGCAGGACAACAAGGTGCAGATCGAATCCTGGGGGCCGTTTGCGGAAGGCAGGAACAATATTTTTGCGAACGAGTTGCTGCTTTCTCTTGCCGGTAAGCACACGCGAACGGTTGGGCAGATCATTCTGCGCTGGCTGATCCAACGGGGCGTGGTGGCGATCCCGAAATCCGTTCGCAAGGAGCGAATTATCGAGAATTTCAACATTTTCGATTTCGAGCTGAGCCCGGAAGACATGGCTGCGATTGTGGCGCTGGACACGAAGAGCAGCAGCTTCTTCGACCATCGGAATCCTAAAATGGTGAAGGCCCTAAGTGAGGTGAGGCTCAAGACCTGATGCGTGTTTCATCAGTTGAAATCGCTGCAACAGGGTCAGCAGGGTGAGGCCACGAAGATCACGCATTTGGAAGATGCCATGGGCGCCCTGTCCGTCAAGCTGACCCCGGCAGAGGTCGCATATTGTGAAGGGCTGGCGTTAATGTGATTTGCGACCTATTGGCTGTCGGCTTTGAGGTACGAGAGAACCAGTTGGCGCCGGGAGAAGTGCCCCAACGTGATCAACTCGATGAGCATGGGGCCACCGAGTAAAGCATGGACGATCTGATCTACGCTGCGACCTTGCCGGCGCAGCGCCAACACCCGCTCGCCCAACCCCTCCAGGTGTCCGATCTTGGCGGCGATCGCGTCGGCGGGGTTGTCGCGCGCGCGCGCGCTGCCGGGGAAGAGGCGTTTCGCAGGCAAAGGCGCGATCCGCTTGAGTGAGGCGATGATCGCCCAGATGTCGTATCCCTCGCGCAGCGCGCGGTCTCGCCCACCCACGAACAGGTCGCCGGTGAAGAGCCAGCCTTGCTCCGGCTCGTACAGGCAGATATGGTCGAGGCTGTGGCCGGGGGTGTAGACCACCTTGAAGCGGTAGCGGCCGGTCTCGATCACCTCACCATCGGACACCGCCTGACCCAGCGAAGGCTCCGGCCAGCCCCACAGCAGCCGTCGGTATGGGTGCAGCGGCTTACGGTCGCGCGTCTCGGCCAGGACCGGTAGGGCCAGGGGATGGGCACGGATCGGGAGGCCGGCGCGCTCGCGCTGCAGCCGGCCATTCGCCCCAATATGATCCTCGTGGGAGTGGGTGTTCACGATGCCGGCCAACGGTTTGCCAGCCAGCGATTTCACCAGTTCCGCCGCGCTGAACGCGCAGCCGGAGTCTACCAGAAGACCGTCCACAAGGTAGGCCGTGGTCGAGTAGCGGCCTTTTCCGGCCAGGGTCCGGGCCAGATCCAGGCGTGTCACGTCGCCATAGGTAGTGGCTTTGAGCAAGCGTTTCCCCTAACTGAGTAAGGAGCGTTCACTGCATCACTATCAGGCTCAGGGATTTACATAAAGCTGAACCTGCCCCCCATAGAAGTCGCGCTTCCGGGTTAATTCCATCTGCGATGCGAGCGTTTGCGGGACTAATCCCTTTGGATCGGAATAGGAGTCATGGCTGTAAACCAGCCAGACCCGGTTGTGCCCGCTCAACGATGAAATCAACCTGGGTATATCGTCAGTCGTCATCTTGGGTTCCAGGATACCAGTATCGAACAGATCTTGAGGAACTCCATGTTTCACTACCGAGACTAGATACTGTTCTTCATAGGCCTCAAAATAATAGTCGAACGGAATTTCCACGAAGTTGGAGTTGAAAAGGACCAAATCATCTTTTTCAGCGAAATTTGCGACATAACCGGCAGCGGTGCTCCAATCCTCTTTTTGATAGAACCTGTAATAGTCGCCGGCAGAAAACAGGTTGATGGCGCCGAAACTTCCCAGCACCACGATAATCAGAAAGCGAAATCTAAATTGAGCGACACCCGCCGCCAGTACCAGGAACAAGGGAATCGTTGTCCAGATCAGAGTTCGATCAAAAAAGATAGGCCGGCGGATGCTCACGATCAGCTCACCCAGGAAGGGGACGGCGAACAGGGCGCCCAGAAATAAGAATTGCGAGATTTTCTTCCGGTAATGCACCAGTCCTAAACAAAGCACCAGCACGTACAGGATCCAGATCACCCTGGCCTGGCTGGCTGGAATCGGCGCAGATGCATTCAAAAAGGATTTTAGCACCTGGACAACAGCGTCCCAAGTTGGTTCAGGAATCCAAAATCTCTGATAGACTGCGCTGGCTTGCTTGATGAAGGGTAATATCCATGGCCCCCACAGTAAGAATATGCCAATCTGAGCTTTCGCCCAGTTTCCAAAAGAGGGAGCCCGGAAGGCAGGTTGAGCCCCTGATTTCTTTATCCTTTGAAAAAGCAGCAGACCAAGAACGAAGATACTGGTGGCCAAAGGGAAGAGGACGGCCGTATTATGGGTGAGCATGGTCGCAGCCGAGAATACGATAAACGCAACCCAGGCCAGGTCAGTCTCAACGGTCCGGATGGGTGACCAACGATGGCGGGCAATCCAGGCCTTCCATCCGGTTTGATTGCGGGTATGATCCCCATAGCTGAAATCTTTCGCAATATCCGGTTCAACCGGCCCAGATGTACGCCAGGCATGCAGATATTCCCGAAATTGGCTGCCGATGGGCCTGACGGAGCGTGAATCCGTAAGTAGTCTGACCAGGGCGTAAATCGCTACGGCCGCATTGAACGTCAGGAGGGTGTACATGCGCGTTTCCTGGGCAAAGTAGATGTGGAAAGGCGAAAGAGCCAGGATCACGGCTGCCGCAAATCCCATCATCGCACCAGACATGCGTTTGCCGATCAGGTAGATGATCGGGATTGTGCCTGCGCCGAATAGACCAGAAAGCAGACGGACATCATAGGGTGTATCCCCGTTCAGTGCTATCCAGTAGTGGAGCAGAAAATAATAGAGAGGTGGGTGTTGGTCAATTCTGACAATCCAATGCAGCATATCGACAACACTGTGGTTGGCCAGCCATACGCTGAACGTTTCGTCCAACCACATCCCTTTACTATCGAGTAGAATAACGCGCAGCCCACCACCCATCAATGTGATGACCACCACCAACCAGGGCGCCACCTCTTCAAACTCGATATCTTCTTTCATTGCCTCTGGGAATCCTGTGCTTTACAGATTGATGACCTACATCGTCATGATGGTATACGTTTTCCTCCACTCTGGGTTCCGCTGATAAGGATAGCAGGACTCTCCTGAGCCGGACGCCGCCACATTCGACCGCCGGCAACGACCAACAGGGCGACCACAGCATCCAGAACCAAGGATGCGTTTGTTACGGGTACAAACTGACTCGCGACATTCGCTGATGTATGAAGGAGGATCGCGGTCCAAAGTCCTCCCGACGAACGGATGAACAGGTACGTGAAGAGGAAGCGGCTGAAGAAGCTCCCCACCAGAACGTGTATGCTTAAGTTGAAGTACCCGGACAGATGCAGTGGAACATGCCAGAGAATCCACAGAGCCCAGACGACGATGGTTGCAATGAGGGGACTGAACCTGGCTTGTAACCTGGGAAGGGCGAAGCCTGTCCAGCCGGTCTCCTCGTTCAATCCTCCCGCGTAGAGCAGTGTGTACAAAAAGGCGAGTGTAACGGACCCTGCCAGATCCAGAGGGTCCGCTGGAACCCGGGGGTTGGTCAGGAATTGCCAGCCGACTTGTTTGTAGACCCACACGCCGCCCAGGCGGGAAGTCAACGGCCAAACTACGGCCAGGATGTACCACCCCCACCAACCTCTCGGCCGGACCAGGGACGAGAGTGCGCTCCGGATGCCGGAGGGGCCTGACACCGCCGACCCGATGACGATGGCCGGGATGAGGGCGAGCCCAGCGAAGATCACCAGGAGGGCTGGTGAGGCGCCTGCTGATGTTGCAGGACTGTTCGCTGCAAGAACGAGACCGGAGACGATCCACGATGTGATGAAAGGGACCCAGAACGGAAACGGCCGGCCATTCTTGACGGGTGTGGAATCTGTGCGAGCTACAAGGAGACACGCCAGAGCAGGTCCGCCAATAACGCCGACAGCTACCATCAATTCGGCAGGCTGTGCGCGGGTCAAAATGGCGGGCAACCAGAGAGTCCACGAGATGGCGTAGCAGATGATGTAGAAGGCTACAACTGGCTTCCTGCGGATCCATACGGCAATGAGGTTCATGGGATCACCTCCTTGCGGCCTGGCTGCTCAACTAGATTATAATCTGTTCGATCTCGTTCAGCGTGCATATCATCTGGTCGCCCAGCGATCGGTGTCACACAATCAGCGCCGCCAGAACCAGCAGCAGCACAATCACCACCGTCAGCAGCACGCGCACCACGAGGGACCAGCGCCGCGCGCGCCACGCCTGTCCCATGCCCACCCCGGCGACGGCCGCCAGAACGAAGATGGCATAGGGCAGCCATACCAGCACCTGCGCTTCTCGGGGCATGGCGGGCTTATAGACGGGCAGGTGACCGAAGACCAGCGCGGGGAACTGTGACCAGACCCTCGCGGGCGGGGGCAGGATGCCGCCCCTAATCTGAACGGCCAGCACCGCGGTGCCCAGCAGCAAGAGCATGCCCAGCAGCACAAGGCGCAACACCCGAAGCAGACAGGAGAATTTCACCGCTGCCTCCTTGGCGACAACAGCCGGGTCTTGCATTGCCCGCCCAGCTGAGAATACCGCCCGTTGTGCGTGGAGAGCGCTGAACCACCCGGTTACCACAATACTGCCAGAACTCGCCGGCGGCGTCGGCCCACCGGGGAGTTCTGGGATTGGACAGGGGGCAGGCTCTCTCATCCAGGCTGATCGCGTCGCTGGGGCGGTCATAGGGCTTGGCCGTGGCCGGCTACGCACCGAAGGCCCTCTTGAGAGGGGGGTTCGCGCCACCCGCCCCCGCGGGCCGGTGGGGGGCCAGCCTGCTCCGCGTGCCCGCCGATCAGCTTCCCCTGTAGGTCGCCAAGAGACCCTTGGAGGAAGAGAAGCGCTCTGCTTCCCCTAAAGGCGTATTGAACTAAGCGCTCCGCGCAGGGGCTGCGGTAGCCTGCGCAACGCTTCTGTGAGGGCACAGGTGTGGGTCACCTGATTGCCCAACGGCCTCGAGCTAAGCTGCCCGGCGGAAGCAGGCGGACTCTCTCCGACTCTGCGCCAAGCTGGCAGGCGATTCAAGACACGGCCCTGCCCGCCGGGTCAGCTTCAGCGACTTGTTGGGCTGCCAACGAACAGCCAACTGCTTCAGCAATGAGGCGATGAGAGCGTGGGGACCTATGCGCCTCGCCTGGCAAACCATCGACCGGCCGTCACACCGGAACCAAACCCTAGGACAAAGAAGGCGATCTTGGCCGCCAACGAGACGTCTGCCCACAACACGAGCGAGAAGGCAGCCGCAAGAACAAGGAACAGGATCGACAGACCAATCAGAATATTGTTTGACTTCATCGTAGGATCTCCCTGTGAGACTGCGGCCAGGCGAGATGTCTGACCGGGCAGCCCAACTACTCATTATCCCGCGACTTGCAGCATATGTCGGCCTGGAGGCACTGTTTACAGCGAATCGCTGCTACAGGGCCTCCGGAGCTGATTCCTAGATCAGGATGCCAGGATACGCTCGATTTCATCCAGGCTAATGGCGTCGTTGGTGCGGTCATACAGCTTGGTCGTGCGCGGCGATTCGTGCCCCGCACGAAGTGCGGCGCGATCTGCTGCGCACGCTCAATCGTACCACCGTTCTGCAGGTAGGTAGTAATGCCGGTAGCCCGGAAAGTGTGACAGCAGGTCGTGCCCGGCAGTCCAGCTTGCCGGGCGCGGCGCTTGATCACGCCACACCTGCTCCCACCCGTGGTGGGTGCAGGTGTGGTTAGCACCTCTAGCCCGTGCAGCCGCCGCTCCGTCAGATGGCGTTCACGATCCAGGCTGCGAAAGAGCGGGCCTTCGCGATCTTGAGAGATCTGGGCCGCTGCCAGATATGCGTCCACATAAGCCTCGGTGTTGTGATGCGCTGGCACCTCATGCCGTTTGCCTTCCCCTGCGCCACCGTCGTGTGGCGGGCAGCTCAATCTATTGCGGACTGGTCTCTTCGTCCTGGACCTGCTGGCCGAGAATACCGGCCAGTGTGGCAACTTGTGAGGCGTGTACAACAGCCAATACCTCGTCGAACGGCTGCATGACCAGGTCGCCGCGCGGAATGATGACCTGGTCCTTGCGCAAGACGGCGCACAGCACGCACTCAGCCGGCAAATGGAGATCACGAACGGCCCTGCCTACTGCTACCGATGCTGGGTGTACCTTTTCTTCTACGAGTGAATACAGGCCCCTGTGCAGCTTGAGCAGGGTCATCATGTCACCCGTGGACATCTCTTCATCAATCAAGTGGGCGAGAATGATAGATTGATTGAGCGCCACATCTACGTGCAGTTTCTCATCGAACAGCCAGGCATGTCTGGGGTTGTTGATGCGGCCAACCGTGCTCGGCACGCGGTAGAGCACGTGGGCCAGGTAACACAACACCACATTATTGCTGTCATCGGAAGTGCAGGCCACGAATACGCTCGCGTCACGAATCCCGGCATCTTCGAGCACCTTGAGATCCGTGGCGCTATCCTCGTAGATGACCTCGGTGGGCAGTTCAAGATGGAGTTGGGCGAGTACGTCGTGCCGGTTTTCGACCAGGCGGACCTCGTGGTTCCGCTCCAACAGGAGGGCAGCGAGTTGTGATCCGATTGGGTCGCCCCCGGCAATCAGAACCTTCATCCTATTCTCTCCAGCGGATGGCCAAGTCGGCTTCGCAGCGCGGTGAGTTCGCCTGGATCGACGCTCAAGTAAACCAGGTCGTTGGTCTGGAGGCGGAGTGCGCCAGAAAGGGGCACGGGCCGGCCGTCGCGCGTCAAGGCGAACGCTTTCCCAAAATCATCCGGCAGGAGTTCCTGCAGGGCGCGCCCCTGCCAGCTCTCAGGCACCCTGAGCTGATAGACTGAAGAGTTTGAATTGCCCTTCGAGGAAACGCCGCGCAGTGACGCGTCACCCAGCAGCTCCTCGATAAGCTGCGCTCCCCAACTGGCGGAGCCGACGACCGGGATGCCAAAGGCCTCCTGTAGGGGGCGTTGGCGTGGGTCATAGTTGCCTGCAACCACCGTGGGTACCTGGTATTCCGTCTTGGCTATGTAGGCCAACAGGATATTGAGCGAGTCCGAGTTGGTGACGGCCACCAGCGCATCGGCACGCTCAACCTCCGCACGCTGCAGTACATTGCGAGTCAGTGCGTCTCCTTCTACCCCCCGTCCGCGAAAATCCATGGGCAAGGCATCGAAAGCAGAAGCATCCTGATCGATCACAGTGACCTGATACCCCTTCTTGTCCAATTGATAAGCTAAAGCTGAACCCACCCGGCCACAGCCAACGACGATCACCCTCATGAAGGTCTCCGATCACTCTGCTTGATATGGGACAGCACAGACAACAATACCCGGTTTCCGAATCAATGCCAGCCGCAGCCATGTGGCCGTTCGGGCATGGAGCAGGTTATGCCACCACCGACGAGGGATGACTTGAGGGATGACGATAGTGACCATTTCGGTGGGCTGGCGTTTGGCGGTGATCTCTCCGATGTAGTCAAGCAATGGCTCCAACAACAGCCGGAAGGGCGAATCCAGGATCACCAGCCGTACCCCTTCACCGTGGATTGCCCACTCGGCGCGAAGGCTCTCTGCCTCAGCCGCATCCAGCGAGACGTATACAGCGGTGACGTCGTTGGAGAGCGCGCGAGCATAGCTGAGAGCTGCCAACGTGCCCTCGTGTATCTCACTGATTGGCAGGATCACCCGGTGGCGTTTGTGGTGCATCCACCTTCCTTCGCCCTTAAGCGCGAGGCTCATGGCCAGATTGCGGTAATGGCGGTGGATGGCAAAGAAGATGACCACCAGAGTGGGGATGAGCAACACCACAATCCAGGCCCCGTCCCGGAACTTGGCGGCCGCGAAGATAACCGTCACGACCGCCGTGACGCAAGCCCCCAGGCCATTGACGGCCAGCTTCAATCTCCAGCCTGGCTCATAACGCAAGACGGATCCGCGCTCCCGGACTTCCTCGCCGGGTGCAAGCCGCCCAATTTTCCACCAACGGCGGGCCATCCCCGTTTGTGACAGGGTGAAGGACAGAAAAACGCCGATGGCCCACAGGGGGATGAGCGCGGTCACGCTGGCACCGAACAAGATGACCAGCAAAGAGGCGATGACACCCAGGGTCGCCATGCCTCTGGAGTAGACCAAGCGGCTGCCTCGGAAGGTAAGCTGGCGCGGTAGGAAGCCGTCCCCAGCCTGTATGGCGCTCAGGCGGGGAAAGCCAGCGAAAGCTGTGTTGGTGGCCAGAATCAGGATAATCGTGGTTCCGGCAATGGTGCCCAGGTAGAACAGGCCGCGACCATCAAAGACGGTGCGGGCGAGTTGCGAGATGGTCGTTTCCGATGCTGACGGGACGGCGCCGATCTGTCCCAGCAGGTAGGTGATGCCCAAAAAAAGCACGCCCAGGATGGTTGACATCCAGATCATGGTCATGCCGGCGTTATGACTGCGTGGCTCCCTAAAGGCTGGCACCCCGTTGGAGATACACTCTACCCCGGTGAGGGCGGTGGTCCCGCTGGCAAATGCGCGCAAGATCAAGAACAAGGTGATCGGTTGGGCAGCATGCACCATTTCCATGGGCGGTGGGTTCACGACGACGCCCAGCGTTCCTGTCAAGTAGCGGAAGAAACCGACCGCCACTGCCAGGACGGTCGTCACCAGGAAGAAGTAAACCGGAATGGCAAACGCCCTCCCTGATTCTCTCACCCCGCGCAGGTTAGCGAGCAGAATCACGGCGATCAAGCCGACCGCCAGAGGAACGCGATACGGGAGGAGGACGGGAAAAGCAGACGCTATCTGCGCAACACCCGAAGAAACGGCCACGGCCGCCAACAATACATAATCCGTAAGCAACGCAGCCCCGGCGGTCTGGGCAGCAATCTCACCAAGATTGTCACGGGCAACGATGTAGGCGCCGCCTCCGCCGGGATAGGCATGGATGGTCTGTTGGTAGGAGATGGTGACGATGGCGAGCAGAAGGGTGACAGCACACGCAATCGGGAAGGCATAGCGGAAGCCCGCCGTCCCCGCAGCAGCCAGAATGACCAGGGTTTCCTCGGGAGCATAGGCGACAGAGGACAGGGCATCCCCGGCAAAAACTGCTAGCCCAATGACCTTCCCGATGGTCTGGTGGGGGGCATCAGCGGTGGGCAAGGGGCGCCCAATGAGCCAGTGTTGCCAGGATTTGGGCGGCTCTTTTTTTGTCGCATGATGCAGAATAGCGACTCCCGTATCCTGCTCACGATCCGTCCGGGTATTCACTCCGGTCGGCACACGAAATCCTCCTCTGGTCTGGCAGGTATTGGCCATAACCAGACCCATCGTGCCAGGGTAGACTGTAGCACAGTACTGACCCGGCGCCAAGAATCTCTCAGGGTAAGGTCATCGCGTGAGGCAACACGCAATCAAAGTGGCCGTAATTATCGTATCTTCGAGAGATCAGCGACGTTGCCGTGTTCGGCGCTGACAAGGACCCTCCATCTACCCAAATCCTAACGGTGTCAGGCGAGCGGAACGATATCGCTGCTTTTGATCTTGCCCAGGTTCTCGGTTAGTTTGGTGACCGCGAATGGTTTCCCGTGCGCCGGATAGACTTCCCGTGCGCCCGCGGAAACCAGTTTTGTCCAGCTCCGGTAGTACTCTTCGATATCCTCAACCAGGATGACGCAGTATTTCGTGCCGGCGAAATGGAGAAAGTTTGCAGCAGCGTCTCCGACGAAACAACTTCCATCTTCAAACAAGACTGAGATCGAATCAATCGTGTGACCGGGCGTCTCAATGATCCTGCCTCTCGATCTGATCCCAATGTCATCAAGATTCGTTTCTCCCTGGATGAGGATATCGCTCGCTCTTGATGCATACACGGGGAAAGTGTGGGTTCTCCATTGCTTGCTGAATCTCCGCATGCCGGAGACTAACAGATTCACCCTCCTGCTGACAGGGCCTACTCCGTGAGTACGATCGTTTTCCCCTTTCGCCAGAAGCTCCTTTGCGCGATCGGACATGACGATCCGGATATCCTGGTTGGCCTGCAGCACTCTTTTCAGCAAGCCACAATGGTCGTCATGATGATGGGTTAACACGAGATGGCTGATGTCAGACAGGCTGACGCCGGCTTCCTTCAGTCGCTTGCAGAACCGTTCCCAGTCGGATTCGTACCCGGTATCGATCAGGACGTACTTATCGCCTGTCCCGATCAGATAGCTGTTGGTGACGCTCAGCTTCAACACCTTGGTGTTCATGGTCTCACCTCGCTGAGGATGACGTTGCCCACCTCGATTCTAACACCATTTCTGGCGCGCGGCGCGAGCAGTTTTCTGACAACGACAATGCGCTTCTCCATCATGCTGCCTCCTCTTGGGCCGAGCAGGCTTGTTTGCTACGGCTTGCCTACCTGGCGCACCGACCTCAGTGACTGCGCGGCTTCAAAGTGCAATCCGCGACCATGTCACCAAAGGGTCGGAGGAGTGCTGCCGCATGCTTCCTTGCGCGCGGCAGCATCTTAGGGCGTTGTTGCGCCAGAGCCGGTGTTCAGCGCACGCGGCGCTTGAGCGCATCCGGCAGCAAGGCGCCTGCCAACCCAGGGCCGTTCGCCGCCGAGGCAGCCGACATGTGGGCCGGCGGATCGGCAAACGGGACGACGTCAGCCGGACACACCGTGCCCTCACGCGGCGTCGTGCCATCGAGCAGATACTGGACCTCCGCCGCAAACGCTCACTGCGACATGATGATCGAGCCGTGCCCCCAGCCGTCGACTGTGAGGAGCGCTGAGTTGGGCAGTAGCTGATGTGCCGCGACAGCGCCCTCGTACGGCGTCGCGGGGTCGTAGATGCTGCCAACCACGAGCACGGGTTTGGCTGTCGTTGCGTTGAAGGGGCCGGCGTAACGGCTCGCCGCCGGCCCGCGCCATGTCGCGCATCCACCCCAGATCCAGGTCCAGATACGACCAAAGTTTGGATATAGCGAGTCGGCCGCAGCGGCGGCGGCGGACCAGACCGGGAAGGAGTGCGGGTTATCCGTATCGGAACAGGCGACCGCATCCTGGCCTTCATAGTTGGCGTAGTTGGGTGTCCCGCGCTTGGTGGTCAAGCCCAGGTCCTCGTGCAAGGCGTTGAGGCGAACGCCGAGCTCGGCCGGCGTGGCGAAATACTCAAGTGCTGCGAGCAACCCCGCGAGGTCTGCCCAAGTGCTCGATGTATACATGCTCACGAGCACGTTGATAATCAGCAGATCATACGTGAAGACCAGGGTGCTACCGTCGGGCATGGCGATGAAAACAGGTTCGGTCTTCATGCGGTCGGCGAGTTGGGCGAAGCGCGCGGCGGAATTCGGTGTGAAGGCGCAGTTAGGCCCACCGGCATCGCACAGACGGAAGAATTCGGCCAAGATGGCCTCGGCGCCCGCATGCTCCTGGAGCCGAAACGCCAGCGGCACGCTCGTTCCCTCTTTGTTGACACCGGTCGCCCATGCACGAGGATCGGTCCAGGTCTAATGTAACTCATGTAATGAGCGCAAGGTTTCGCTCCAGTGGAGCGACGCTGCGGCCGATGCGACTAAGAACGGCCGCCGGTTGCTCGGCCACTTTGGCAAAAAAGCGCTTGGCAGCGGCCACGACCGCGTCCAGCGAGCCGAAGAAATGGTCATGCGTCACGTCGGCTCGCAGCCAGCGCCAGATCTGCTCCTGCAGGTTGAGCTTAGGCGCGTAGCTGGGTAACGGCACCAGCACAATTTGCGGACGCTCCTTGAGCCAGGCCAGCGTGCTCTTGGACTTATAGATGCTGGCCCCGTCCACGATCAGAAAGATGAAATCCGCCTGCGGGTAGGCGGGGACGACCTCATGATCGACGAACTGCTGGAAGTCCAGGCTGCGCTTGTGAGCGCTCAACCGGAAGTGGGTCTGCCCGCTCCGGCTGTTGACCGCCCCGAACATGACCTGCTTGCGGTTGTTGCCGGGCGTCTCGACTTCCCAGGGCACCCCCACCGGTGCCCAGACCCGGGTGCGCGTCGGGTTGAGGGCCAACTCAGCCTGATCGACATCCAGCACGGCTACGGTCGGTTCGTCGGTGTTGCGGATCGCCTCCGCCTTGACCCTTTTGGGTCGTATTGCGGGTCCCGGCTATGCACAACCGGGATCGGCTGCTTGAGGTGGATGCCATGCTGATGCAACAGCACGCGCACCCGCTCGGCGCTCAGGCTGATCCCGGTTTGCTCGGCCAGGTAGCCGGCCAAGAGCTCGCACGTCCACAGCGACTGCTCCAGTCCGTACCAGCGCGGATCGTGACGCACGGTCTCGACCAGCAGCCACTCGTAGGACTCGTCCCAGACTGGTGGCCGGCCGTCGCTCCACTCGGTAGCCAGGCCAGCCAGCCCATCGGCTTCAAAACGGTCCAGCCAGCGATGCACGGTGGACTGGTCCACCCGCAGCAATTCGGCAATTCTGGACACTCGCCAGCCGTCCGCCGAAAGCAGAACGGCGTGGCTGCGATGCACCACCTCGACCGCCGGGCTGTTCTTGTACAGTTCGGTCAGCGCCACCCGTTCTTGGGTGGTCAGTTCTCGGACATGGCGCAAAGGCACGATGTGCTCCGTAGGCGTAGTTTCGCTGGGCTGACCCGTCCAGTTTACTCGCTACCGGTAACACCTTGCAACCTTTCGATGGTTTACATTAGCGACCGGCTGGCCAGGCGCTCGAGAGCATTATTGCACTCCTTTCCATGTGCCGCAAGCCTCACCTGACCCGCCGGCACGCTAAACACGCCTGCGCACCCTGACCCATATCGCGAGCGATGAGAGCAGCAGAGGCAGGCAAGTCAGCGGAATCCATTTCGCCTGATCCCCAGGTGGGGCGTGAAAAGCGGATCGTTTCCTTTCCGCCTGACTCCGTATGGTCAGTGAGGGTGGCTCAGATTACGGATAAACAGGAGAAAAGATGCAAAAGTCAATCTCAAAGCTAATGACCCATTGAGCAGGAGCAGTTATGAGAAAGATCATCGTCGCGGAGTTCATCACGTTGGATGGTGTGATGCAGGCGCCGGGTGGTCCTGACGAAGATACCGATGGCGGCTTTGTGCACGGAGGTTGGACGTGGCCCTATTGGCATGATGACATCGGCAAACACTTCTTTGAGGCGATGGAACAGGCCGATACGCTGCTGCTGGGACGCAAGACCTGGCAAATTCACGGCGCTGCGTTCGACCCGATGCCGGTTGGGGATCCGTTTGGAGATGTGATGAAAGCCGTCCGTAAGGTCGTTGTCTCCACCACGCTGAAATCGACGGCGCTCTGGCGAAACTCAACGCTGATCAGCGA
Source organism: uncultured Chloroflexia bacterium (assembly GCA_963774265.1). Classification (GTDB taxonomy): domain Bacteria; phylum Chloroflexota; class Anaerolineae; order CG2-30-64-16; family CG2-30-64-16; genus JALOOB01. The sequence continues at coordinate 563,673 of CAVZDU010000007.1, forward strand.
CAATGTCGTCGAAGAAGTGCGCAAACTGAAAGATCAGCCCGGCAAAAACATCCTCATGGACGGCAGCAGTGTGCTGATACACACACTGGAAGAAAACGGCCTGGTGGATGAATACAGTTTGCACGTCTATCCTCTGGTACTTGGCAGCGGCAAGCGGCTGTTTCCAGCGGGGAAGCGTATCAACTTGAAGCTCGTCGAATCGCAGGCGCTTCCGACGGGCGTCGTGTTTCAGCGTTATGTGCGTGACGGGTAGTGCCTGAGCCGCCGGACCGGCGGCATCTGCGCTAGTCTCGTGCTGAATACCAGTCCAACACCCGTAAGGCGCGCAGCGTGTTCCACCGGCTCGGCCGGCCCTCGCCCTCGTCCATCTCGACCGGCATCACGCCGGGATACTGGGTCTCGAGCGGCCACCGGCCGTCGTCGTCGCGCTTCGACGCGACCAGGTCGATCGCCTCGGCCACGCGCTCGTCGGGCGTGACGCCGGCGCTGCGCAGGTACTCGAGTCCCCGCAGCACGTCGTAGTGCCACCAGGTCGGGAAGGCGAAGCGCGTCCACACGGCGTCGCCCTTGCGATCTCGCTCGATCACCTCGCCGGTCGACCGCCGCCGGAAGAGGCGGCGCTCGAGGAGGTACTCCTGCCCGCGGAGACGGGCCTCGGTCACCTCCGGGCTGCCCTCCGCCGGCCCGTTCGTACTCGAGCAGAGCCTCCAGCACGCAGATCGTGGTGTTGAACGACGACCGCGTCGAGCCGTTGGCGGCCTCGCAGTTCCAGCCGCCGTCGGGCAGCTGCTCGCCGAGCAGGCGGTCGACGATCCGCTGGACGTCCTGGCCGAAGTAGGCGCCGCTCGCCGCCACCTGCCCGTTGATGCACGGCTCGACCTCGCCCGCGAAGAAGGGATTGCCGTCAAATTCCCATCCCCGCCACGTGCCGTCCCAGTCCCATCCCCGCCACGTCACGCGGTCGCGGACCAGGCCCACCGCACGACGCGCCTCGTCGCTCGCGGGATCGAGACCCAGTTCTCGCAGCAGCGACAGGACGTGCATCGTGGAGTCCCACCCGCGGTTCCACGCCGCGCCAGCCCACGACCCGTCGGCCCCCTGCAGGGCGAGCAGCCGCGCGCCCACAGCCCTCGGTGGCGACCCGCGCGCGCTCGGCCGCGACCTCCTCCGCGGGCGCACCGATCAGGTCTCGCATCACCTGCCAGCGGATCGAAGGGTCAGAATCAAGCAGCCACTGTATGACCGATCTGTTTGGTTTCGGGGCTTGCCGTTTGGGTGGATTGGTCGCCATCTGCTGGTGCTCCTTGACCCTGGGCCCGGGCAAAGGGATAGGACGTGTGCGCCATTTCGACCACATTGCCGGGGTGAAATTGGCTCATCAGCCGGCGCAGCCCTTCTTCGCGATCTCCCGTGCTCCCTTGCATGCGAAGAATCCGCTCTCCGTACGCGGCGAAATCTTCCACGATCCGTTCGTAGCGATAGTAGGCGAGCGCCACCGGGTCAATCACAGTGTCGCTGTATCCTTCATAGAACCAGGTTGCCTCAAGCGGTTGGTTCCAGACGCCGCCGACCCCGCCGCCCACAAACATCAGGTCACGCTCTTTGGGCGCCAGGATAGGCTCGTCCCAGTCCACAACTGCAAGCTCGTCGTCTGCACCCAGCAGGACATTGTTGCCGTGGAGATCCGAATGGCAGACGACCAGGTTGAGTCCGCGATGCTCAAGCGCTTGGGCGAGTCCTTCAGCGCGTTCGAGGATGCGTTGGATCTCGTCGCGCTTGGTCGTCCAGTATTCGGCCAGCCTCGATGCGGTTGGATCATCGTAGGTGCCCTGCGCCACCTGTTGGTGAAATGCCTCGACCATTCTCCGCCACCGCGGCGCAAAATCCTCCCGTGGCACCTGCTCTGCCAGCCCGGCAGGCAATTTCGTCGCATGAACGGCCTTCATGCACTCGCCCAAGGCAATCCACTGTGCCTGGGACAACCCGGCCTGAAGACCGGACCTCCCCTCGAAGAATGGGTACAGCAGCCAGTTGAAGCCATGCGCCTGTGCCCACAATTGGTGTGTGGTGGTCGCGAGAGGAGCCATGACCCACCGGATGCCTTGGGCATGGAGAAAGGCCGGGACGGCAACCGGTACCTGGTTGGAGTTGCACCGTCGCAGCTTGAGAAAGTAGGCGGTCCCATCGTCGGCGGTGACCCGGAAAACCGCGCAGTTGATGTCCACGTTGATTGGCAGAAACGTAGCTTGGGAGATGTCCAACCCGAAGCTATCGTGCAAGGTAGCGACGATGCGGTCATCAGAGATATCAGGTCTTGTCAGCATTGGAGCCAGTGAACCACACGCCGACCACACTGTCAACCAATCAGCCGTCACCGACCATACGAACTGAGTTGATACCCCATATCATTGAAGGGCGAACGTTTCCGAGCTTCTCTCAGTATACATCTTCGTGTGTCAAATCGCGCGGCGAATCTACCCCGTGCTAGTTGGGCCAGGGCGACATGGTGCGCATCACTCCAGCGCGCGAATCGGTCGATGGCGCGGGCGCAGGCGGCGCGGGTATGGCGGTTGCGGATATTGGCGGTGAAGAACTCGATCAAGCGCCGAGCGGCATCGTCGCCATGGTCAAGGAGATTGAAGTAAGCGCTGCGCACAGAGTCGCCGCGCAGAGAGTGCCCGAAGCTAGCCCGACACTTCCGCAACGGCGCTTATGGTAATCGTATGGCACTCACGTGGCGCCACTATCTGCACGCACCCGTTGCAGCAGCTCGTCCACGACATGGTGAGATTCGTAGGGCCAGGTGGTACTGGCCGTAGGCCGTGCCGGCCATACCGCCGATTTACGAAGACTCTGGGCTGACAGTTGCAGCGAGCGGCAAGGACGGCAGGACCAGCACCTGACCATTCTCCAGGGTGGTTAGGCTTCCCGCAGCCTCCACCTGAAGCCGGGCCAGCGACTCAGGTTCGTACACGCTCAGTGTCAGGTGGTACTTGTCCCCGGCAACGCCGGCCGGTGCGCGCACGGTCACGTAATCGACCACAGTCGAACCCGGTTTCCAAGTATCCGTTGGGCGGCAGCCAAAGTTGGGCTGGCTGTCCGTCACCGCGACCTGCTTGCTGTCGCCATCTCTGATCAGGTTGAAACGGTACTGGTAGCGATGCGGCGCCCGGGTCTCCGGCTGCCAGTAAAGCGTGAGCGGAACTGCCGAGCCCGGGAGTAGCCTTTCGCCCAGGTCGTACCCAAGCAGCCGGATCTGCCCTCCAAAGATGGCGTTAACCGGAAACTGGATGATAGCCGGGGCGCTGTCGAGAGTCGGCCATGTCGGCGCGTAGAGGTCCAATCGGATATAAGAGTTAGGGCTCTCGAAGTTCTGGCCCCAGACGTGGCATGTATTCTTGCTTAGCCAGTCCGCCAGTGGGCTGGCTTCCTCGGCACGCGCCAGCCATATCCGGTGGTACTGCCCGACCAGCGCCGCAAGACCAACCGTGGTTTGGGCTGGTGGGTCATCGGGCGCGGGCAGGTTGCGCCAATCCGTGCCCCCACCCTTGCCTGCACCGGACTGGAGCAGATCGGCAGGCAGATAATACTCGAGGAGGCGCCACCACGAGGGTGGCTCGGTAATCAACAAGTCACCGGGCGCGATTTGTTCGCGCATCGCCGTGCCAGCGCCGGACCAGTCACCTTTCCGGAACTCCGGCGCGCCAAAGTAGGCAACAGAGCTATCGAAGGAACCAAGAAGCAAGACTGCCATCACCAGCCCGGCGGCTGCACGGCTCGCCCGCCAGAGCAAGCCGATGCCCGCGCTGACGAGGAGCAGGAAAGCAACGCTGATGATGCTCATTTCCCGCGAGTTCATGTAAGCCGGGTGCCATGCGTTGACGGCAAGCAGCAGCACAGCCGGCGCGACCACCCAGGCTGGCAGCACCCACCAGTGTATGGCAGCTCGTCGGTGGTGGGCGGCCCAGATCGCTCCAGCCAGAGCCAACGCTGCACAGCCCACTTCGAGCCACCAGAAGTGGTTTTTGTCCTCGCTCAGCCCCAGGCTGAACGACTGGAGCAAATCCGTGGCCAGCGCTCCGAAGGAGATCGAAGCGAAATGGCTGACCGAGTCGGGCTCCTTCAGGATCTGCCAGACCGCGGCGCCGCCCGGCAGCAGCACGAGCGCGAGCACGCCCATGGCGCCCAGTACGGCGCGGCGGCGGCTGGTTCGCCTCAGGCGCTGGAATACGATGCCGGCGTGCACGGGCAAGATCAGCAGCGACAGGTAATGTGAGCCGACCAACAGGGACGCAGTGATGCCGTAGGCTGCCAGCAGGGGGGTCTGCCTCGACTCTGCTGCAGACCAGCGAAGCAGCAGATAGGTGCTGAAGACCGCCAGCAGAATCACAAAGGCGTACATCCGAGCTTCCTGGCCATACCAGAGTAGGAAGGCGTTGCTGGCCGCCAAGATCACCGCCCACACGGGAGCGGTATCGGGCAGGCAACCGGCGCGGACCAGATATCTGGCAAGCGCCCAGGTGACCGCGATCAGCAGAGTGGCGGAGAGGGCTGAGAGAAAGCGCAGCCCGAACTCACTCGAACCAAAGAAAGGCAGGGCGAGCTTCAGGAGCGCATAATAAACGAACGGATGCGGATCTGTCACCGCTGGAGAGCCGGGAACAGGCGAAACGGCGAGTCCCCCGCGGATCAGTGCGCCCCAGCCACCTTCCGCCCGCTGCAACGAGAAGGCCTCATCCAGCCACAAGTTCTTGTCGCCCAGACGATGGACAAGGCGGGCGAAGGCGGCCAGTGATACCAGCACGGGCAGCCAGCGCACGAGCAGTGCCGGGCGCACACGCCGAAGTTTGCCCACCTCACATGTTCCGAACATCATGATCTATTTTGCATCAGGCGCCTGAAGAGGCCAAGGATGCGAGCGGTCGATGTCCCGCTTTACTCCGCAAAACGGTTTTCCAGGCTAATATACGGACCGCCTATCGCGCGATTGACGGCTGCGCTATCAGGTAG
>CAVZDU010000008.1:0-354073 GCA_963774265.1 uncultured Chloroflexia bacterium
CGCGCAGCAGCACAGTCACCGGCAACTTGCGCTTGCGGTCGACCTTAACGGAAACAATATCGCGTTTAGAGGTCTCAAACTCCAGCCACGCTCCGCGGTTGGGGATCAACTTGGCGTAGCAGAGATGGCGGTCGGTAGCCCGATCCTCTTCCACGGTAAAATAGACGCCGGGCGATCGAATCAACTGGCTAACGACAACACGCTCAGCGCCGTTAATAATGAAGGTGCCGTTGTCAGTCATCAGGGGGAAATCACCCATGAAGACGTTCTGCGCAGTGACCTCGCCAGTCTCGCGATTGACCAACCGGACACGAACCCACAACGGCGCGGCGAAGGTCATGTCTCGATCCCGGCACTCGGGTTCAGAGTACTTTGGCTCACCGAACCAAAAACCCTCGGGTCCGGGAGTCGAACCAAAGTGCAATTCCAGATTTTTGTTGAAGCTGATAATCGGTGAGACTTCCTCGAACAGCTCCTGCAGACCCTCCGCTTGGAACCAACGGAACGAGTCCAACTGCACCTCAATCAGGCGCGGCAATTCGTAGACGTCGGGAATCCGCGCGTACGATTTGCGCAGGGCGGCAGGGCCACCATTTCGGAGATGCGTCATGCAGCGATCACTCCTTGTACGGAAAAGCAAAACACCAAGTCCCCATCCGACTTGGTTCATCTCGGTCACTGAGAGTGAGGGGGATTTTTCGATTATTCTTAATGATACGATACCTCGGCACACGGACAGCAATCGCTAATACTATCACAGGCCGACCTTGGTGTCAAGTATTTGTTTCTGCCGGTAGTGTATCCCGATCGGTTGAAATTCGTCTGAGGGTGGAAACCTGGTAAGGTCAGGTTACAACATCAATACCACGCCAGGAGACCACCCCGATGCGCAGCGTACTCCCGGAATGCCGGCAAGTCAACGGCCATGCTTTGATCGAAGGGGCCATTGCAGAGGCTCATCACCACCTGCTCAACCAAATCGGGCACGGAATCGGCGAGCGTTTGTACGCCGCGGCCGAATACGTCTTGGGCCGGGCGCCCTACGTGCGGCGGGGCCACGTGGCCAGCAGTCTGGAACAGACCCGTGCGTGCCCCAAGTGCCACACCGTGCAGAGCCAGCAGTTCAGTCGCAACGGCAGCCGGCCGCGCCATTTGCTGACCCGCTGGGGCGAAGTGCCGCTGCGCTGGCCCCGCTTCGTCTGTGAGTGCGGCGGCAGCATCACCCTCGATCTGGATGATTGGCTGGCGCCCTACCAGCGCATTGGCAGCGATGTCGACGCTCAAATTCAACGCTGGGGCGCCCTGAGTATCAGCCTGCGCGAGATGCAGGGCGAACTGGCGCATAGCTATATGGGCGTGTTGGGCCAACGCACCCTGCTCCAGCGCTTACACCAACTCCAGCAGCTCACCCCGGGCGCCGATGAGCGGCCCACGCCGCCGATCGTGCAGTTCGATGCCATCTGGTTCACGCAACTGTGTGCGACCGGGCAGTGGCGCACCGACCGCAAGGGCCGCAAGCGCGCCGTCAAGGGCCGCCGGAAGCGCTGCCTCCTGATTGCGTTAGGCGTCTGGCCGGAAACCGGCCGCCAGGAGGATCTTGGCCTGGCGGCTGGCCGACAGCGAGGATGCCGAAAGCTGGCTCGCCTTTCTCAGTGAACTGGAAGCCCAAGGCTTGCGCGGCGAACTGGGCCTGGAATTGATCATTCATGATGGCGGCAGTGGTCTATGCGCCGCACTCACCACCATCCACTTTGACGCCATCGAGCAACGCTGCCTCTTCCATAAGCTCCGCAACATCTGGCAAGCCATTCGCATCGCCGACGATTTGCCCGCAGCTGAACGGCGCCGCCAGCGCCGGGCGATCTACCGCGATTTCGTCGCCATCTTTCAGGCCAAACAGCGTGCCACCGTCTTGCGCCGCGCCCTCAAGGTGCTGCAGAAATATCGCAACACCCAACCCGATGCTGTGGCCACGCTCCGGCGCAACTTCCGCGCCACCGTGGCTTACTTCCTCCTGCAAGAACGCCATCCCACCTGGCGCCGCAGCTTTCTCCGCACAACCAGCCGGCTCGAACGCTTCAATCGCTGCCTGCGCCGCCGCATTCGGAGCGCCAACGCCTACCATTCCGATGCTGGCGTCTTGGCCATGATCGCACAGGAGGTGGATCGCAAGTTCATCCTACCTGCCATGCGCAAGTTCAACACACACTTCCAACCGAAAGCGATACACTAACTTTCTGCCACTTTCAACCAGAAAACACCGATGGGGATTTCAGTGGACGTTCGCTGCCCAAATAATACTATTGCTTTTTTGTACCTCGTATGATATACTCATTTCTGGTCAAGCAGGCTTTGCGGCACATTATCGATCTGGGCAACTCAACAGTTTGGGATATGTCAGGGATAAAGGTTAAAGATTTGCGATATCCGTGAAAATGGGAGCCTAGCCCCCTTGCCAAAACCAGGCAATGAGTGCTATCATGGCGACATGTGGTAAATCGTGGTAGAAAGTGGGGGAGTGTCCCCTTCTACCAACCTGTGAGCGCCAATGGACCTGACCTTTCGCGGAGAGTACGAATACGCAGTCGATGACCGCGGTCGCACGGTGATCCCCCCAAAGTTCCGGGAGGGACTCACCGACACGGTCCTCATGGGCCGTGGCGCAGAAGGCCAGATCTGGGTCTATCCCAAGGCCACGTTCGAGCGGCACTTACTTGAGGCCCAAGGCGCCAACGACACCGAACAAGATGCGAACTTCGACATGGGCCAACGTTTTTGGCTGGCAGCCAACGAGATCGAAGCCGACCGGCAGGGACGTCTGCCGCTGCCCGGTCTCCTCCGCAGACAATGCGAAATCGGTTCGTCGGTCATTATAGTCGGAAATGGAGATCGTGTCGAGATTTGGAGCCCCGCGCGATGGGATCAGACCTACTCCGAGTTCGTCGCGGCGAACAAGACCCATCGGGATGGCTTCAGCGCCCTAAGGCGCTCGGGACTCCGGCCTTAGGATGGGATGTGCATGACCCATGTCCCGGTACTCTTGCATGAGACGGTGGACGGCCTGGGGCTGCAGCCCGGTGCGTGGGTCATCGACGGCACACTGGGCGCTGGAGGCCATAGCGAGGCGATTCTGGAGGCCACCAGCCCGGACGGGCGCCTGTTGGGACTTGATCGAGACAGAGAGGCCATCGCTCGTACTCAGCGGCGTCTAACCTCCTTTGGAGGGCGGGTGACTTTGCGTCACGGCAGCTTCGGCGAAATCGGCGCCATCGCGCACGAGGCTGGGTTTGTCGGCGTCCAAGGGGTGCTGCTCGATCTCGGGATTTCGTCAGATCAACTTGGCTCCGCGGACCGGGGCTTTTCTTTCCAGGTCGAAGGTCCGCTTGACATGCGGATGGACTCGAGCCATCCGCTCACTGCCGACGAAATCGTCAACGAATGGTCACAGGATCAGATCGCAGACGCGATCTATCAATATGCCGATGAGCCCCGATCGCGACGGATCGCGCGGGCCATCGTCGCAGCCAGGCCCTTGCGAACCACCACACAATTGGCTGAGGTGGTCGCCAGGGCCTTAGGCGGACACAAGGGGCAACGGATTCATCCGGCGACACAAGTATTTCAAGCGCTGCGAATTGCAGTCAACGACGAGTTGGGCGCTTTGGAGGCTGTCTTGCCGCAAGTCGTGACCCTGCTCGCACCGGGTGGACGCATGGCCATTATTGCGTTCCATTCGCTCGAAGATCGCTTGGTGAAGCAGTTTTTTCAGCGGGAGGCGCGTGATTGCATTTGCGATACGCTGCCGGGTTACGTCCGCTCTCGTGTGCCCCAACCCTGCCGGTGCGGGCACCGGGCAACCTTGAGAATTGTGACGCGTAGGCCGGTCCAGCCAACCGCAGCGGAGATCGACCGGAATGCACGCAGCCGGAGCGCAAAGCTGCGTATTGCCGAGCGCCTGGCCGAGCGTTGAGTTTCGTGGTGTTTGTTGGCCGTAGTTGAGTTTGAGAGTGATTGTGGAGGGCATCTATCATGTTACATCGACCCACCCCTGCACCGGCCTGGTCACCGGCTCGATGGCTGCAACAACGCCTCGGGATATTGACCGGTCGGACCTCCAACCTGCTCCGTTACGTTCTGATTGCCGCAATCCTAACAGCAATCGGTTGCACGTACTTGTGGCAGGTTAACAGTCTATCTACTATTTACGACAAGACAGTTGACCTCCAAGTCGAAGCAAATCAACTGGAAAAACAGAATGTCATTCTAGCCGAGCAGCTGGCGCAGTGGAGTTCGCCCGCTTACGTGGAAAAACGCAGCGTTGAAGAGGGCTACGTGGTGGTCGCCCCTCGCGCCATCCCTGAGCCAAGTGCAGCACTTTCATCGGCGGTTGCCGCCAACATCGATCGCTGACAAGGATGTCGTCGATGCCAGGATCGAGCCGACCCGCAAACCGACGTCCACTCCCACACGCTGCAGAGCAGCGAGTGGAGTTGACTGCCGAGGCGCGCTCGGAGTTGGAGGAGAAGGCAGCCAAGGAACAGCGATCCGTGCTCATCAAACGGCTGCGGGTGCTCGCCGTCCTGTTTGGGATCTTCATCGTGGTTGTTCTTGCACAGCTCCTGCTTACGCAAGTGCTGAATCTCACCAACCAACCGCAACGGGTGGTGGCTCAGACGGTCGACTACTCGCGCGGTCGGATCGTCGACCGCGACGGCGTGCTACTGACCACCGATACTTTCACGTGGGAGATCTACCTCAATCCCAGTCGGTATAGGACGAAAAACTTCACCTCCGAGTTGGTTGCCCAGGCCGCTCAGGAACTCGAACTCAGCCCCAACGTCATTATGGAGGCCCTCGGCCAAGAGGGTGCGGTTGCTCAGGTTGCCAAGAATGTCACCCGTCGTCAGTGTGAAGCAGCCGACGCAGGTACGGCAGTGCCCGGATGGTTTTGGTGCGACGCGAAGCGCAAACGCACCTACCCCCAAGGGAGCCTGGCGGCGCATGTGATCGGTTTCTCAAACCAAGACCAGCTTGGCCAGACCGGCCTCGAGGCCTACTACAATGACTGGCTGCGCACTTCGGGTGATTGGACCCAGGCCCAATTGACCGGATCGGGCGAGTCAATTCCGGATGAATGGGAAAAGTATCTGCCCTCACCCAGCGGTCGCGACCTCGTGTTACACATGAGTGCGCCACTTCAACATATGACTGAGACCCACCTGGACGATGCTGTAAAGAGATACGATGCTTCTTCGGGATCCATTATCATAATGGACCCGCGGACCGGTGCAATCTTGGCCATGGCCAACTGGCCGACATTTGATCCGAACAACTACGCGCAGGCAGAGGCCCATACTTTGCAGAATCCGGCTGTCAGCCTCCTCTACGAACCAGGTTCGGTTTTCAAGCTGATTACCTACTCTGCGGCGCTGGATAGCGGATCGATCGTGCCGGATCAGCAGTTCGAGGACACAGGCGTCAAGGTTATCGGCGGCCAGAGGATCACCAACTCCCAAAAGCGTGTTCTGGGGTGGGTGTCCGGCTGGGACGCTCTCGCCGAATCGCTCAACACGATCAGCGCGGAAATCTGCATTTCCATGGGCCAGGAGAACTTCTACCGCTATGTTCGACTATTTGGATTTGGCAAGCCAACGGAGATTGACTTGGGAACCGAGGTCGCTGGCATCGTGAAACGGCCAGGCTTGGCGGAATGGAGTGAATATGACCAGGCAGCCAACTCCTTCGGCCAAGGCATCTCTACCACGCCCATGCAGATGCTGAACGCAGCCGGCGCCATCGCCAACCACGGCGCGCTGATGCAGCCACAGGTGGCGCAAGCCCTGGTCTATGAAGGCAAGATGTATCGCCTGCCTGTGCGTATGCTCGAACAGGTTGTCAGGCCGGAGATCGCGCAGACATTGACAAAGATGATGGTATATACGGTCGAAAACTACGATAAGGGGAAAAATCTCGTTCCGGGTTTCCGCGTGGCTGGAAAAACCGGCACCGCTGAAATCCCTGAGCAGGCCGGTTACACAAACCCACTCACCATCACCAGTTTCGTCGGCTTTCTTCCAGCGGCCGATCCGCGACTGGTGATCCTGGTTAAACTGAATAAACCGAAGAGCTCGCGTTGGGCTGAGCAGGTCGCCTTGCCGGTCTTCGGCGAGGTGGCGCGTGACGCAGTCCAGATCATGGGCCTGACTCCAAACGCGGACATGCCTTGACGGCTGATGGATATGAATTCACACACCATGCTGACGCTCAATGACATTGCTGAAACGCTGTCTGACGTGGCTTTGCCGCCCGAATGGGCCGGCCGCGTGATTATGAACACCGTAGTGGATTCGCGATCTGCGACGAAAGGCAGCCTGTTCGTTGCCCTTGCCGGCGATCGAACCGATGGTCACCTCTACCTGAACGCGGCGTTTAAGGCCGGAGCCCTGGCGGCCATCGCTGAAGAACGAGCGCTGGAGTGTTGTGAAGACGCGATGACCGTCTGGCCGGATGGAAGCCTCCGGTGGCACGGCCGCGAGACGAAGGCCGATGCAGACCATCTGGCTGCGTCATTGATCTTTATCGTGCCCAACAGCCTGACCGCCCTCCAGCAAGTGGCGGCGCATTGGCGCGCGAAGCTACCTGTCGTAACCGTGGGCATCACCGGCAGCGTGGGCAAAACCACCACGAAGGAAACTACTGCAAACATCCTGTCCATCCGCTACGCAACAATTCGGAGCGAAGGTAATCTCAACAATGAAATCGGTCTCCCCCTGACACTGTTACGACTGCGTCCCCATCATGAGCGGGCAGTGCTCGAGATGGGCATGTACTCACTGGGCGAGATCTCGCAGTTATGCGCATGGGCCCGACCTCGAATCGGCGTCGTAACCAACGTGGGACCAGTTCACCTGGAGCGCTTGGGCGCCATTGAGAGGATCGCGCAGGCCAAATCCGAATTGCCGCGAGCCTTGCCCCCGGCGGACGAAGGCGGCATTGCCATCCTGAACCGTGACGACTCACTGGTTTGGGCAATGGCTGGCGTTACACAGGCGCGGGTCTTCTCCTACGGTCTTCACTCCGAGGCTGACGTTTGGGCCGACGGTATCGAGAGCCACGGCCTTGAGGGCATCCGATTCCGCTGCCATTATGGCCATGATGTGTACCACATCCGCCTCCCTATGCTTGGTCGACATAGCGTCCACACTGCCTTGCGCGGCGCGGCAGTCGGTCTCGTCGAGGGGCTCAGTTGGGACGAAATCATCCATGGCCTGCAGGACGTACGCGGACAGTTGCGACTGATAGTCGTTCCCGGTTTGCGTGACACAACGTTGATTGATGACACCTACAACGCCAGCCCTGACTCGTCGCTTGCCGCGCTGAATCTATTCGCGCGATGTAGCCAATACGAGTCATCGCGCAATCGCAGTTTTTGGCGACATGTATGAGTTGGGAGCATTTGAAGAAGCCGGACATCGGTTGGTCGGGGGCCGAGCGGCACAAATCGTCCAGAAGCTAGTCACCGTCGGCCGGCGCGCGCGTTGGATCGCCGAGGAGGCGCTGGCAGCGGGAATGAACACGGCGGATGTGCATCCCATCGAAACCAACACCGATGCAATCGGCGTGCTACAAGGCCTAATCCTACCAGGAGATGTTGTGTTGATTAAGGGCTCGCGCTCGGCGGCCATGGAGGGCATCGTCGACGCATTATCTCGCACCCAGGGCGGGCGCACCGCAGGAGCACACAAAGCATGATCGAACGTTCGCCCATGCCATTTGCACTGGGGCTCGCGACCGTCTCGTTCCTCCTGGCCGTGGTGTGGGGCCGACCATTGATCAATCTGCTTCGCCGCCGTCGCATCGGCAAACAGATACGAATAGAAGGGCCCTCGGGCCACCAATCCAAAATGGGCACACCCACGATGGGGGGTGTCCTTTTCCTGGTGCCAGTTTTCCTAATTACTGTGGTGCTGAACCTTGCGAACTTCCTCAGTGGCGTGGAATGGGGCAAAGCCATCCTGCGCGTTTTCAACTTCGCAGAGGGTAGTTCGCTCATCGGCAAGTCGATCCTGGTCCCGCTTCTGGTCTTGATCGGCTTCGGGCTGCTAGGCGCCCGCGACGACTGGGCAGGCATTTTCGGAAGCCGCCACGACGGCCAGGGGCTGATAGCCCGCATCAAAGCGTCCTTCCAGGTCTTGTTGGCTCTGGCGACCGCCGCTGGGTTGTATTATTTTCTCGATCTACGCAGCGTCGCGATCCCAGGAATAAGCGAGAAACTGGACTTGGGACTCTTCTACATCCCAGCGGCTGTGTTCGTAATCGTCGCCATGTCTAACGCGGTCAATCTCACGGATGGTCTGGACGGGCTAGCGGGCTCAACGGTCGCCGTCGCTTTCGCCGCCTACGGCATCATCGCACACCTGCAGGGCCAATTTCCGCTCAGTTCGTTCTGTTTCACGATGGTGGGCTCGCTACTCGCGTTTCTCTGGTACAACTCACATCCGGCTCAGCTCTTCATGGGCGACACCGGCTCGCTTGCACTCGGCGCCACGCTATCCGTGGTTGCACTGATGACTGGACAGTGGTTGTTATTGCCGATCGTCGGCGTGGTATTTGTGGCTGAGGCTCTCTCCGATGTCTTGCAAGTGAGCTGGTTCAAATGGACCAAGAAACGTACAGGAGCGGGCAAACGCATTTTCCGGATGGCGCCCTTACACCACCACTTTGAGTTGCTCGGTTGGTCGGAAACGCACATCGTCTGGCGTTTCTTCTTGATTTCCATCCTGGCCGCCATGACTGGCGTCGCGCTTGCGCTGTTGTAGGAGTAACATGGCCAAAGGAGCCGGTTGGCAAGCTGCCCTTGAGATTCTCAGGCCTCTGGAGGTAACCCTTTGTGCCGCCGAAGCACGCGGCAATCACCGGGAAGCACTTCAGGCCGCCTACAATGGCGCATCGCAGGCTGTCGAGGCTCTTACTGCCAAAACGCGCACCGGAAGTGGCCAGACAACAGTCCACGGTGTGTGGGTTGAATTGACGGCTCTGCCGCTGGCTGCCCGAGACGATGGCACCTTGGCTGACAACGGCACCTATGTGAGTCTCGAATACCAACAATATGAAGTCACGAATGGAGAGGCCGCTGCCTTGGCCGCCCGACTGGCGGACCGATTGAATGTAGTCAGCGGACCCGGCGACATCTTCGATTTGGCATAGTGGTTTGAAATAAGGAGGAGAGGTGCGGGGTAGCGTGCACAATTATGCAGGTCTGCGTGCGACAATCCTTGGCATGGCCCGTCAAGGATTGGCGGTCGCGCGCTTCCTGCTGCAAAACGGTGCGCGCGTCACTCTGAGCGATCAACGCTCCCCGGACCAGCTTGCAGCCGCGAAAGATGCCTTGACACGGTTTGCCGAAGAGCACGGCGCCTCACAACCGCAGTTCATCCTTGGCGGTCACCCTATCACGCTGCTCGACTCGACCGATCTGCTCCTCCTGAGCGGCGGTGTTTCACCAGGTATTCCCCTGGTGGAAGAGGCGAAACGCCGCGGGATCGCGTTGAGCAATGACGGTGCCCTAACCCTGCGGCACTGCCCCGTGCCGGTGATCGGCATCACTGGATCCGCAGGCAAAACCACAACAACCACTTTGAGCGGCCTCATGCTGGAAGCGGCAGGTTATCGCGTGCATGTAGGGGGCAACATCGGCACACCGCTCATTGACCGTCTCCAGGACATACAGAGCGGCGATAAAGTTGTCATGGAGTTGTCCAGCTTCCAGCTTGAGTTAATGGATCGCAGCCCTGCTATTGCAGCAGTTGTTAACATCACGCCAAACCATCTGGACCGCCACCCGTCCATGAGTCATTACGCCGGAGCTAAGGCGAACATCCTTCGCTATCAGGAGCGCGGTGATACCGCCGCGCTTAACGCAGATGACGGCTATACCGGTCCGTGGCTTGCGACTGGCCGCGTGCATATCGATGCCGGCGAAGGGCAAGAGGAAATCTACTTCCCCTTGCGCGCGGCGACCCTTGGTTTCAGTCTTAAAGCGGAGATCGCGGCCGGAGCTTTCCTGGATGGCAACCGATTGGTGCTCCGAGGGCTGGGTCAAAGCGACAACGTAATCTGTTACGCTGACGACGTGCGACTACGCGGACGGCATAATCTGGCTAACGTGCTGGCGGCGGCGTGCCTTTCCGGCGCCGCAGGTGCATCCCCTGAGGCCATGAAATCCGTTGCCACCACATTTGCCGGGGTCCAACACCGGCTCGAAATCGTTCGCGAGCACAACGGCATTACTTGGGTTAATGACTCCATCGCGACTGCACCTGAGCGTACGGTCGCCGCAATCCGCTCCTTCATAGAGCCACTGATTCTTCTTCTTGGCGGCCGGGATAAAAACCTGCCGTGGGAGGAATGCGCAGCCGCGATTCATGCCGGTCATGTGCGGCACGTGGTGCTATTTGGTGAGGCAGCCGAGCTAATCTCTGAGGCCCTGGCGCACCACGCACAACAAGCGGGTGTTGCACCCATCTCAGTGACCAAGACCGGCGATCTATCTGCTGCAGTCTCCGCTGCCGCCCAACTGGCGCATACAGGCGATGTGGTTCTACTGGCTCCCGGTGGCACGAGCTTCGATGCCTATGAAGACTTTACGGTTCGCGGCCAGCACTTTCGAGACTTAGTGGAGGCTCTGCCATGACTGCACAAGCCGCCCGCCGCAGGACGGACAGGAGTCCCTCACTGTGGCCTACCATTCGGTCTACGATAACGAGCATGGACTACCAGCTCATCGCGATCGTAGTCACCCTTCTACTGCTCGGGCTATTCATGGTATTCAGTGCTAGCTTCGCAACCCAGGGCACGCAGTTCTTCACTGCGCAACTCAAATGGGTTGTGCTGGGCCTCGCTTTGTGCACGATCGTTGCCTTCGTCCCCTACGAAGTCTGGCGCATGCTGGCTATCCCGGTGATGGTTGTCACCATTGCCGCACTTATTGCGGTCTTGATCTGGGGCGAACGGGGACCATTTGGCGGCGTACGCACGTTCACCGGCGCTCGTTTCCAGCCGAGTGAACTCGCCAAACTGGGCGTTGCAATCTATGTGTCCGCCTGGGTGGCGGCGCGTGGACAGCGCGTCGCCAACTTCAAGGAGGGTTTCTTTCCGTTCGCAGTGATCATCGGTCTGGTCGCCGGATTGATCGTACTCGAACAAAGCATGAGTATGACCCTGATTGTCCTGGCCATCGGCCTCGCCATCTATTTCGTCGGCGGTGGGGTCTTGAAGCAACTCCTGACCCTGGCTGCGGTTGGCGTTCCGGTTCTCCTGTTCGCAATGTGGCAGTTCGGGTACCCCATGAGCCGCGTGAAGGACTGGTACAACGTTTGGTTCAACCCCAGTCAGGCGCCCCAAGATCTGCTCAAGCTCACCTTGTTGCTACAAGAGGGGGGCGGCATCGGCGTCGATCCCGCGACTTGGCAATTGAAGGCCTCGGTCTTTGGGTTGTGGAGCGACTTCCTGTTTGCAAACATCGGTGGCGATTTCAGAATCTTCGGAATGCTGGCCGTAGTGGCCCTGTACTGTTGGTTCGGCTATCGTGCTGTGGGCATCTCCTTAAATGCACCGACGCGCTTCGGTGCACTGTTGGGTGTGGGGCTGACCACCTGGATCCTGGTGCAAGCTGGTATTCACATTGCATCTTCACTTACAATCGTTCCCGCAACAGGTCAACCATTGCCGTTCATGTCATATGGAGGCTCGTCACTCGTGTCATGCATGGTTGCCGTGGGTTTGCTGCTGAGCATCTCGCGCTCGGCCAGGGAGAAGAAGGCGCCGCATGCGTATTTTGCTTTCGGGTGGGGGGACCGGTGGCCACGTCTATCCCGTCCTGGCGGTCGTCGCCGCACTCCGGGCACGGGTCGGCCGACCGCTGAGCGATCGGCGCCCGGACACAACCAATCCGTCCGCCGACCTAATCGCCGCCCGGTCAACGACAAGATCCGACGACGCTCCGATCCCCCGCGTTGAGGCCGGCCTGTCATCCTCGGTAGAGTTCCGATACGTCGGAGAGGCCGGGGGGATCGAACAGACGTTGGCTGACCGGGAAGACATTCCGTTTGTGGCCATTTCGACCGGCCAGATTCGGGGGCGGGCTTCGTGGGTGATGGTTCGCAATCTGGGCCGCATGCGCCGAGGGGCGCAAGAGTGTGGCGCTCTGATACGTGCATGGCGTCCTGACGCCGTGTTCATGACAGGCGGTTATGTCGCCGCGCCGGTTGCGTGGGCCGCCTACAGGGCCAGGCCACGCGTCCCGTTGCTGATCTACCTGCCCGACCTGACCCCGGGTCAGGCTATTCAAGTGACAAGCCGGCTGGCCCAGAAAGTCGCCGTATCCTTTCCTGAGGTCGCACATTGCTTCGGCCATAAGGCCGTTGTCACCGGGTATCCGGTGCGTGCTGATCTGTTTAGGATTCAGAAACATGAATCCTGGCAGGCTCTAGGGCTCAGCGCGGATTTGCCTGTGCTGCTGGTCTTTGGCGGCAGCCGCGGTGCGCGGAGCATCAATCAGGCGATCATCGACGCGCTGCCGGAATTGCTGCAGCGGTGCCAGATTCTGCACGTCTCGGGTCAAACAGACTGGCGGGCCGTTCAGGAAGCCGTTACGGATGAACGGCTGACGACGGAGTTGCGGGCGCGCTATCACCCGCACCCGTATCTGCACGATATGGTTCAGGCGCTCGTTGCGGCAGACCTGGTCGTCGCCCACGCGGGCGCGGCGACGTTGGGGGAATTTCCCGCGGCGCGATTGCCTGCCGTTCTTGTGCCCTACCCCTATGCGGGCCAGCACCAGGATGCCAACGCCGCATACCTGACCAGTCGGGGGGCGGCAATTGTGATCCCGGATGGCGAGGTGCGGCGCCAACTGAAGGAGACGGTTCTCGGTCTGCTCGACCGGCCCGAGCGCTTGCAAAACATGTCTGCGGCAGCCGCGGCACTGGCTCAACCGGCCGCGGCAGATAACATCGCAGCCGAGCTGCTACGAATGACAGGTGCGGAGTAAAAATGACTTGGCTTTTCGTGCTCGCTGCCTTCATGGCAATATTTGGGGTGCTGGGTTATCTGCGCGGCTGGCGTGCGGCTTTGTTCTTCCTGATCATGACCTTCCTCGCCGTTGCTATCACGGGACGCCTTGGTGACGTCATCATCCGCTACATTAATGCCTTCGGCAAAGGATTTCGGTTCCTGCTCTCCGGCGGAATGAGCGCGTTGACGGGCGAAGGCAGCGCCGACGCAGCCTTAAAGTCATTGCGCGACGCGCCTGCCTTGGTCGAAAAAGCCAACGAGCCATTGGTGCTCGGCCTGCTCTTTGTGATAGTGGTCTTGCTCGCTGTACTACTGAGCGGCATGTCCTGGTTTAAAGGCGTCCGATCGTTGTTCGGTCTGTTTGAGGGTCTCGTGGCGGGTTACACTGTCGCCTCAATCATTATGCGCGCAATAGCACCCGAGTATGCCGCGCTCGCACCTTTACCATTTGGCTTTGTGGCTCCCGCAGCTCTGGGCCCTGTGATGGTTCAACCCGGCGCCGGCGGAACCTCGCTGTCCACACGCGTGCTCGGCTTTTTGACGAGTCTTGCGGACCGCGGTCTGATCGCCACATTCCTCGCCATCGTAATCGCGGTCTTCCTACTCCTGGCGGTGCGAACAGGTGGTCACGGCGAGAAGAAGGGATAAAGTACGTGGGACCTATTGAGATTACTTTTTTAGTTTTGTTGATCGTCTTTGCGATAGTCGGCCTGGTGCGGGGCTACTCTCACGAGCTTGGCGTGACTACGATGTTGCTTATTGCCCTGTTCGCACTGGAGTTTCTGAACGAGAAGTATCAGGGAACCCTCAATCGGCTGCTGGGCATGGTGTCCGGTCAAGAGGATATCGACCCAGTTCGCAGTTGGATATTCGTGGCAGTATTACTGGTCATCACCTTCATCTCGTATCAAGGTAATACGCTCTCATTTCCGGGCAGGGGCGGCCGGCCGTTCTTCGATCTTGGAACCGGCCTGCTGAACGGTTACCTGGCGGCAGGAAGCATATGGTATTATCTGCATCAAGCTGGGTGGCCAGGGCTACCGATCGGCGAGCCGTACACGACATTCTATCAGACCGTTGTGCGATTACTGCCGCCCGCAGTGTTCAGCTGGCCCTACTTCATCGGCCTGGCTGTCATCCTACTGATAGCAAGAGTCTGGAAATGAGCGATCTTCCAAACAGCCCGGTAGACTCCCAATGGCACCGCACTCCGATGCGTGATGAGCCCGCCTGGGCTGCATTGTTGCGCGGCCCAGTGGTCGCCGGTCAGCCCGGGCATATTCACCTGGTGGGTATAGGCGGCACGGGGCTATCCGCCATCGCCGGCTTTCTATTGGAGCGCGGCTTCGAAGTATCTGGTTCGGATCAGCGCCCAAATGAGGCGACCGATGCGCTGGCAGTCAGGGGCGTGGTAATTCACCGCGGTCATCGGGCGGAGAACGTAGCTGGCGCCGATATCGTCTTGATCTCTTCTGCGGTCCATGAAAGCAATCCGGAGGTTGTGGCCGCTGAAGCCGCGGGCATCCCGATCGTCAAACGCGCCCAGTTACTTGGCCCGCTCATGCACGGCCAACATGGTATTGGCGTTGCGGGCACGCACGGTAAGACGACAACCACAAGCATGATTGCGATCATCCTTCTGCGTTCTGGCCTCGATCCCAGCATCATCGTTGGGGGCCGCCTGTCGCTTGGCCCAGCGGAGGGCATGCAAGCCTTCTCCAACATCTCGTCGCGCGCGGGCAAGGGCCCATTCGTCATTGAAGCCGACGAGTACGACGGGATGTTCCTGGGTTTGGAGCTTGAAGTCGGCGTCGTGACCAATGTTGAATGGGATCACGTGGATTGCTACCCGACGCCCGCTGCATTCAGCGAAGCATTTCGGAAATTCGTCGGTCAGATCCCGGCGGCGGGAATGCTCGTCGCCTGTGCTGATGATGCAGGCGCACTCGCCCTGACCTCGGCTCTTGCCCCGGGCGTACGAGTGGAGACCTACGGACTGGCCGAGGACGCCGACTGGCAGGCACGGGCCTTATCTTCCAATGCACAGGGCGGGTTCGATGCTGAAGTGTGGCGCGGTGGCGAACACGTAGCGGATTTGTCGCTGCCAGTTCCTGGACGCCACAACGTGCGAAACGCGCTGGCCGCATTGGCGGTTGCGAATTGGCATCAAATCAAGCCGCGCCTGGCTGCCAAGATGCTCCACGATTTCCACGGAGCAGGCCGGCGCTTCGAGTTCATTGGTGAGGTCGGTGGCGTCATCGTGATCGACGACTACGCTCATCACCCGACCGAAGTGGCTGCAACGCTGTCAGCGGCCCGGCTGCGATATCCCACTCGACGCATTTGGGCGGTGTTCCAGCCGCACACCTACAGCCGCACTCAGGCGCTACTGTATGATTATGCCCACAGCTTCGAAGACGCGGACCGCGTGCTATTGCTCGACATCTACGCGCGCGCGAGAAGATCGACTTGGGTATGCACAGCACGCGGCTGCTCGAAGCAATCCAGCACGAAGGCGCGCGCTATGTCGGCGCGATCGAGCCGGCGGTCGAGTTTCTTCTACAATCTGTGATGCCTGACGATGTCGTCATCACGATGAGCGCGGGCGACGGTAACCTGGTTGGCACAATGCTGCTGGCCGGGCTACGTCAGCGTGAGGCCCTGGTGTAGACGAGCTACCATGAACTTTGATGAAGCCGTCCGCCGCTTAGGCGTCCAACTCCTCAGGGCCGAGCCTCTGGCGAAGCACACGACGTTTCGCATCGGCGGCCCAGCCGAGTGGTTCACCGCCACAACGACGGTGGAGCAATTGGAAGCACTGGCTGAAGTGGCCCTGGAGCACAGTGTGCCGCTGACGGTACTGGGTGGCGGCAGCAATCTACTGATCAGTGATGCGGGCATCCGGGGCCTGGTCGTTGCTAATCAAACTCGTTGGCACGGCTGGGGGGCTCAGGTCCGTGGGCAATGGCGGCATCCCGCGCTGCGTGACGAGCAGTGGGTTGCCGAGTCAGGCGTCATGCTGGCGGGGATGGCACGTGCAACCATGCGGAATGGCCTGGCCGGATTGGAGTGGGCGGTCAGTGTGCCGGGAACGGTGGCCGGAGCAGTCATCGGTAACGCGGGCGCGCACGGGAGTGATACAGCCGCAAATCTGGCCTGGGTCCTCGTGCGCTATGCGGGTTGCGGTCGCACGCTGCTCTCGCGCGACGATCTGCATTATGTTTATCGAAGCAGCCGTCTCAGGGAACAACTGCTCGACCCAGGCGAAGAAAGCAAGCCCGTGATACTGACGGCAGGATTCGACCTGACCCAGGGCGACCCAACTGAGCTAATCCGCCGTGCGGACGAGAACCTGGCCCGACGGCGGGCAACCCAACCTGTGGAGCCGAGCGCCGGCAGCATCTTCCGAAATCCGACCGGCGATTTTGCTGGACGATTGATTGAATCATTGGGAATGAAGGGGCATCAGATCGGCGGCGCTCAAGTGTCGCCTCGACACGCTAACTTCATTGTGAATACTGGCGGGGCAACTGCGGCCGATGTGCTGGCGCTGATCGATCTGCTGCGCCAACGGGTATTTGATGCCACGGGGCACCGGTTGGCGCCGGAGATTCTGTTTCTCGGCGAATGGACAACCCCGCCGTTATCCGCGTTGTAAGGGGCGGCGGCTAAACTGATGAGCCAAATATGAAAGACGACGAAAAACGCGTGGCGGTGATCTTCGGCGGGCAATCGGGCGAACACGACGTATCGCTGGCTTCCGCTCGCTCCGTGATGGGAGTTCTAAGACGGAGGGGATGTCAAATCGTTCCAATTGGCATCACGCGAAGTGGTCGTTGGCTGCTGCACGGCGATCCTCATGCCATTCTGAGCGACATTACGATGCATCCCGATTCGGCCCATAGCGCCGCGCCCATCGCCGGCCATGAGCTTGTGCCGGGTGCAACAGGAGAGGCTTTTCCGCCAATAGATGTGGTCTTCCCCGTGCTGCACGGTCCTTTCGGTGAGGACGGCACGGTGCAGGGGTTGCTAGAGTTAGCAGGAATCCCCTACGTGGGATGTGGTGTGCTGGCCAGCAGCCTCTCGATGGATAAGATCGCATGCAAGAACGTGCTCACCGCTCATGGTTTGCCAGTGGTCCCGTCACGGGCGGTCATTCGCACTCTGTGGGAGACAGCGCCCAACCGGGTTATTGCCGATATCGAGACCGTCCTGAGCTATCCTGTGTTCGTCAAGCCCGCCAATCTCGGTTCCAGCATTGGCATAAGTAAGGCGACAGACCGCGCCGGGTTAGTCGCCGCATTGAACGATGCCGCGCAGTATGATCGTCGCATTCTCGTGGAGCAGGCAGTTCATAGCCCACGCGAGATCGAATGCGCAGTGTTGGGGAACGACGATCCCATCGCTTCCGTGCCGGGCGAAGTGCGGCCGTCCAACGACTTCTACGATTACGCGGCAAAGTACATCGACGGCAAATCAGAATTGCTGATCCCGGCGCCACTGCCGTCTGCCGTTGCGGCACACGTGCGAGAGCTCGCGGTCGCTGCTTTCCGAGCAGTCGACGGTTCTGGGTTGGCCCACGTTGACTTCTTGCTCTCAGGCAGCACTGGCGAACTGTATATCAGCGAACTCAACACACTGCCCGGCTTCACGACTATCAG
This sequence comes from uncultured Chloroflexia bacterium, assembly GCA_963774265.1. Classification (GTDB taxonomy): domain Bacteria; phylum Chloroflexota; class Anaerolineae; order CG2-30-64-16; family CG2-30-64-16; genus JALOOB01. Next base: position 17,736 of record CAVZDU010000008.1, read on the forward strand.
CATGTATCCGAAGCTATGGGAGGCATCGGGTGTTCCCTATGATGAGCTAATCGATCGCCTGATCGATTTGGCTTTGGAACGCCACAAGGATCGTTTGCGTTCACAGACGAGTTATCATGGCGGGCAGCTAAAGGTGTAGGACGACACAGATGGCGAGGCAGACGAAAGGCAGCAAGCGTAAGGGTGTCCAGGACGACGTCCCGATGCGCCAGCCTGCCTGGCGACAGGCGCCCACGCAGCCGCGCAAGCGCGCCAAACGCGCCGTGTTCACCCTGCAGCGGACCCGCGACAAGCAAGGGCTGCGGGGGCGGTTGCCAACGCCAACACTCATCATGCCCCCGCGCGAGGCGCTGCTCAATTGGATGCGCACTGCATTGCTTCTGCTAGCCGCGGCAGGGGTGGCGTTCGGGCTACTCTATCTATTGAAGTGGCCGCTGCTCGCGGTGTCGCCGGCGTCTACTCAAATTGGTGGCGCGCACCGGATTGCGCCCGCAATTATCTACGAACACAGCAAGGTGGCCGGTCGCAACATCCTGGTCCTTGAAGCCAGCGATGTCGTGTCTCAAGTTAAGAGCCTACCGGGCATTGCGAGCGCCGGTGTGCACTTGCGGCTACCCAATCAGGTGATCATTGATGTCGTGGAGCATGCACCGCTGGTTGCGTGGCAAGGTGTAACGACGACCGTGTGGCTGGCAGCCGATGGTTCTCAAGTACCCCAGGCAGGAGGCGTGCCGCCGCTTCGCCTGGTCGATGTATCTGAAGGCCGTCTGGAGGGTGACGCTCCGCTGAAGTCTCTGGTGCTGGAGAATCTCGCGGCATTACATGTGCTGCGTCCCGATTTGTCGGAGTTTTACTATGGTCGAGCGCAAGGCTTGTACTATCGTGCTACGCAGGGTTGGGATGTCTGGTTGGGCGAAACCGGACCTCTGGACAGCAAACTGACGCTCGTGGATGCCGCGGGACAAGATCTGATGCGGCAAGGCCGCCAGGCAAAGGTGATTGATGTCCGCCACAGCGATCATGAGGTCATGTGGTGGTAGTGATAGATGACACTGTGATTATTGCAACGAGGAAGCTTGCCGGGGAGACGCCATGGTGACAGGTGCAACAGGGGGACATGAGAGCGAGTTATTTTGCGCATTGGACGTCGGCACGTCTAAGGTGTGCACGCTCATAGCCCAGGTCGATGACAAGGGCCAGTTGACGATAGTGGGAGCGGGCCGCGTTCCTTCGCAAGGGCTGCGCAAGGGCGTTGTCGTGAACACCAGTGAGGCGACGGCCTGCATTGGCAAGGCGATTGATGAGGCGGAACGAACGTCCTCGCTTACGATGGAATCAGCCTACGTCAGCATCTCCGGCGCTCATATCAGCGCGATCGGCAGCAAAGGCGTCGTCGATCTTGGCAAGAACGGCCGTCGAGTGGTTGCCGAGGATTGCCAAAGGGCGCTGGATCAAGCCGGGGGCATCGCACTGCCCCACAACCGCGAGCTCATTAACGTCATCGCTCGCCAGTACCGATTGGATGACAAAGAAGGCGTGGACAACCCCGTTGGTTCCACCGGCTATCGGCTGGAAGTGGAGGCCACCGTCACCACCGGCTCAAGCTCCAACATCCTGAACTTGACAAATTGCGTGCTGGATAATGGTGTACGTATCCAGGACATGGTCGTCGAACCCTTCGCCTCCGCCGAAGCCGTGCTCAGCGACGACGAGCTGAAGTCCGGTGTCGTACTGGTGGACATCGGTGCAGGCACCATCGACGTGGCGATTTTTCTGGACAAAGCCCCGTGGCAGACACACAGCCTGGAAGTCGGAGGCGATTATCTGGTGCGCGATGTTTCTGCGGTGCTGCGAATGTCACATGACAGCGCTGAGGCGCTCATCCGACAGTTCGGTCATGCCCTACCAGAGCGAGTAGCCGTCGACGCAGAGGTGCGCGCCGGTGCATTTGGCCAGGAGGGCCAACAAGTGGTCCGTAGGCGTGTTCTCTCCGAAATCATCAACGCGCGGGCGGAGGAGTTCACGGACCTCATACTTTCGGAGGTAAAGCGCAGCGGCTACGATGGACTGACCCCCGCTGGCATTGTGCTGACCGGAGGCGTCGCCCAACTGCAGGGCCTGGGCGAGCTGAGCGCCACTCGAATGCGCTGGCCAGTCCGTATTGGGCAGCCGAATGGCGCTATGCAATCGACGTTCGATCTGAGCAGTCCTGAATATGCTGCAGCCGTCGGCCTGCTCTTGTGGGGCCTCCGTCGGGGCACAAAGCCCCGTAATCTGGAGCCAACGAGATCCAGCACGGGGAAACGTGTGTTAGAATATCTGAAGGGCTTCTTGCCCCTCCCATCGTGACTACATCGCTGGGCAAGGCGGATGCCAGCCAGGCGTCAGAGACAATTCTTGAGCAGAAGGAGCGCTACATGAACAGCAAGGGTCCACAGCAACCGGCATTCCTGGAGAATCCTGCCCAGATTAAAGTACTGGGCGTAGGTGGCGGCGGCTCTAACGCCGTTAACCGCATGATCGAACAAGGCATCCGTGGTGTTGAGTTCATTGCCATCAACACAGATGCCCAGGCGCTCATGCTTGCGAACGCGCCACAGCGGCTGCGTATCGGCGACAAGTTGACCAAAGGCTTGGGCGCCGGTGGGCAGCCCGAGATCGGCGAGAAGGCCGCCATGGAGTCCTCCGAAGAGATCAAGAGCATTATGAAGGGCACCGACATGATCTTCGTGACTTGCGGCATGGGCGGCGGCACCGGAACGGGTGCGGCCCCGATCATCGCCAAGGTCGCGAAGGAGTCCGGCGCGTTGACGATCGGCGTGGTCACCAAGCCTTTCAGCTTCGAAGGCGCCCGGCGCAAACGGGTCGCGGAAGAGGGCATCAAGCGCCTCAAAGAGAGCGTCGACACGCTGATCGTAATCCCTAACGACCGGCTGCTCCAGGTCGTGGATAAAAAGGCGACAATTCAGGCCGCGTTCCTCACAGCCGATGATGTCCTGCGCCAGGGCATCCAGGGCATCTCCGAACTGATTACAATCCCTGGCCTCATCAATCTGGATTTCGCCGATGTCCGCGCGGTCATGAACGAGGGTGGCTCAGCGCTAATGTCCATCGGCACGGCCAGCGGCGACAATCGTGCGCAGAACGCCGCGGAGCAGGCTATTCACAGTGCGTTGCTGGACGTGAGCATCGAGGGCGCCCAAGGCATCCTGTTCAACGTCACAGGCGGCTCGGACCTGGCTCTCCATGAGGTCAACCAAGCGGCCGAGATCATCCAGCGCACAGCCGATCCTGATGCCAACATCATCTTCGGCGCGGTGATCGACCCGAACATGAAGGACGCTATCCGGATCACCGTTATCGCCACTGGCTTCGACGCAATCAAAGACCAGAAGGTAACGAGCAGCGAAGAAAACCGGGTGGTTGAGTTCCCGCGGCGCACGTATGATCGCGAGGATTTGGACATCCCCGCTTTTCTGCGTCGTGCAGGCCGCAACCAATAGTCCGAGATGGGCGCCATGGGACGCAGCGCGAGCCCGCACCAGGCTCGCGCTGTCCCAACGCCTCCTTCGCACATTTACGATTGATAACAGTTCCATAACTTGCAAACTCAACCTTAAAGTTTCGCTCGAACACGCCTCTTTTGCTTGCCACGCGGTTCTTCCTGTGCTATACTCTTTTCCGCCACCACAACATATAGTATGGTGACATAACAAAGACACCAGGGGTTGTGTGGCCCGGCCCAGAAGCATCCAGTCGTGATTGCTGTATTGAGCCACGCCCCGCTGCTCGTAGCTGGCTATGTCAGCCCATCGAGCGGGCGTGGTCTTTTTTTCGCTTGAACAGGAGTCAGGCATGCAGTGCCCTTATTGCGGTCAACCCGATTCTCGCGTCGTAGATACGCGCTCGACGGGTGAGAGCATCCGTCGCCGCCGGGAATGCCAGAAATGCCGCAAACGCTTTACCACCTACGAACAGATCTCGGAGGCGCTCCTCATCGTGAAGCGCGACGGTCGCCGCGAACCCTTCGATCGCCATAAACTGCTGCAGGGGATTCGTATCGCCTGCGCCAAGCGACCGATCGCCATGACCGACATCGATCGGATCGTAGATCAGGTCGAAGAGCACCTCTTCTCACTGGGAAAGGCCGAGGTGCACAGCGAGGTCATCGGTGAGATGGTGTTGGAGAAGCTACGAGGGCTGGATCCGCTGGCCTACATTCGCTTTGCGATGGTGTATATGGAAATGGAAGATGTCGGAGCGTTGCAGAGAGAGCTAGAGCGATTAATGAAAGAGCGCAAGTAGGCACTGAGGAGTAGGCACTGAGGAGACTATAATGATCAAGGCAAAGATTAAACTATTCGCGCCGGCAATTAAGCCGCCCGACAAAATCAATCTCTCCGAAAACAGCCTGCAGGTCCTGCAGAAGCGTTATCTGCGCCGCGGCCCAAACGGAAAACCAATCGAAGATGTTGAAGGGATGTTCAGGCGCGTTGCCCGTGCCGTGGCCGCGCCTGATGCAGCACACGGTTACGACGTGCAAAGCACAGAAGATAGCTTTTTCGGTTTGCTCACCGGCCTTCGTTTCTTCCCAAACTCCCCGACGTTCACCGGGGCTGGCACCCCGTTGGGACAGCTCGCCGCTTGCTTCGTTCTCCCGATCAGTGATGACATGGGGCGCGATTCTGCTGGGATCTTCCAGACTTTGCGCGACGCGGCGCTCATTCAGCAGACGGGTGGCGGGAACGGGTTCTCGTTTTCCAACCTGCGGCCGAAGAACGATGCGGTGGCCTCAAGTGCGGGGGTAGCTACGGGTCCCGTCGGGTTCTTGCGTGTATATGACACTGCCTTCGGGGAGGTCGCCCAGGGCGGCACGCGGCGCGGCGCCAACATGGCCGTCGTGCGGGTTGACCACCCGGATATCGAAGAGTTCATCACCTGCAAGGCCCAAGAAGGGCAAATGACCAATTTCAATATCTCCGTCGGCATCACGGACGCGTTCATGCAGGCAGTGGAGTCTGACGACGATTTTAGCCTGTTGAATCCGCGCGATGGCAAAGTATGGCGCACCGTGCGCGCTCGCGATCTCTTCGATAAGATCGTGACCTTTGCGCACCACAACGGCGAACCTGGCGCCCTGTTTCTGGATGCTGCAAATCGCCAAAACCCGGTGCCGCACTTGTATGAGTTGGCGGCAACCAACCCATGTGGGGAACAGTGGTTAGGGCCATACGAAAACTGCTGTCTCGGCTCGGTAAACCTCGCTCAGCACATCTCGCCAGAGGGACTGGTCGACTGGGAGAAGCTACGCGAGAGCGTGGTTGTCTCAACGCGCTTCCTGGATAATGTCGTTGACGCAAACAAGTACGTCCCTGCTGTTCCTCAGCTGCGCGAGGCCGCAATGCGCGCCCGTCGCATCGGACTTGGTATCATGGGCCTCGGCGACATGATGTACCGGCTGGGCGTTCGCTACGGCTCCGAAGAGGGGCAAGAGTTTGCCGCCCAGGTGATGGAGTTCGTCCGTTACTATTGCGTGCTAACGAGCATCGAGCTCGCGCAAGAACGCGGTCCATTCCTGGCCATCAAGGGCAGCATCTACGATCCCGAGAACCTCCGCTGGCAGCCGCCACGCCCGCTCAGTCCTTACCGCCGCCATTGGGGGAGACCGGCGCTGGACTGGGATAAGATTGTCTCGAAAATCAAGCTGCACGGCATCCGCAATGCGGCCCAAACCACTGTCGCACCGACCGGCACCATCGGCACTGTCGCCGGCTGCGAGGGCTACGGTTGCGAGCCGGTGTTTGCACTTGCCTACACCCGAATCGTTAAAGATGGCGGCCGCGATCTCAAGTTGGATTACACCAGCCCACTCTTCGAACAAGCCCTCATCGCAGCCGGCGTTGACCAGGAGAAGCAAGCGCTCATTATCGAACAGGTGAGGCTGTTGGGGAGCTGCCAGGACATGCCCGAGGTTCCGGCGTCGATCCGGCAGGTCTTCGTTGTTTCACAGGACATCCCGGCCGAAGAGCATGTGCAGATGCAGGCTGCAATCCAGGCTTTCGTCGACAACTCCATCTCCAAGACAGTCAACTTCCCGAGCGCTGCCACCGTCGAGGACGTAGAGCGGGCTTACATGCTCGGCTGGCATCTTGGATGCAAGGGCCTGACGGTTTATGTCACCGGCAGCCGCGACGAAGTTGTGCTCGAAACCAAGGCCACCGCCGATGCCAAGGGACGCACCAATGGGGATGGTCCGGCCGCAGAGGCAGATGCACCGGTTGCGCCAACCGCTATCGAGCCATTCCCATCACCAAAGCGCCGCCCAAGGCCCACGGTGTTGCGCGGCATCACCTATCGAAAAGAAACCCCTCTTGGAACGGCCTTCGTGACTGTGAATATTAACGGAGGCGATAAGCCGTTCGAGGTCTTCATGAACGTCGGCAAGGCCGGCAGCGACGTTGCCGCAGTGTCGGAAGCTCTCGGCCGGTTGATCTCACTTATCCTGCGGCTACCTTCGCCGCTGGACGAACGCGATCGGCTGTACGAAGTCGTCGACCAGTTGGCTGGTATCGGTGGTGGACGCTCGATGGGTTTTGGCGCCAACCGGGTCCGCTCGCTGCCTGATGCCGTCGCACAGGTCCTACGCGAGTATTTGAGCCAGGGCGAAGCCACCGAGGATGAAGCCGATCACGAAGAGGGCGAAGGCTACGTACAGCAACTGCCATTGCCCATCATCGATCGTCCCATCGGTGACCTCTGCCCGGACTGCGGTCAGGCAGCTTTCGTCCCAACAGAGGGTTGCCGCAAGTGCTATGCCTGCGGTTACAGCGAGTGCTGATATAAACTCAACGTCCAGCTCATGGGGCCTGGCATCAGAGGGATGGGTGTTCTCCCCCTCGGTCAGGCCCCTGTGTTATAATCCCGGCAATGCGAAAAGCCCTGCGCACCCTCTTGCGTGCACTGCTCTTCCTCCTGATCCTGGCCTTCTTCGGCTTCGTCCTTCTCACGTGGCAGGTGGACCGGTTGGGCCGAGTGGACGCCGCGCGGGAGTCGGATGTCATTGTCGTACTCGGCGCGCGCGTCAACCAGGACGGTACTCCGGGGTCCGATCTGACCAGTCGGACCTATCACGCAGTCGATCTGTGGAAGGCCGGCATCGCGCCCGATATCATCTGCACTGGCGGCTTTCGAGATGAGCCTCTCTCAGCCGCTGCAGTGTGCAAACGCTTTGCGATTGATCTGAAAGTGCCGTCGGAGCGCGTCTTGATGGCTGACGGCAGTTCAAGTACTATCGAAGACGCGCAAGTCACTGCGGAGGTGATGGCGCAGAAGGGTTGGCATAGCGCAGTCCTCGTCAGCCACCCGCTGCATCTGTTCCGCGCACGCTGGCTCTTCCAACGTGCAGGTATCGACGCGGTGACCAGCCCCACATCAACCGAGACCTATCGCATCTTCCTGCCCCTGCGGCTATGGTACGCCATGCGCGAGGCTGGCGGTATCATCTTCACCTTGATCGATGGTTGGTCCATCGTGCCGGATCAATGGGTCGCAACGTTGCAGACACGCATATACAGGTCGCAGTAAAATCGTATCTATGAGTGCATGGAAACAAATAGCGGCCGGCAAGGCGCTGCTGAGCCGGGAAACCGGCACAATCCATAAAGATCACGGCGGCAAGCTCACCGTCGCGCTGGCCTATCCTAACAGCTATCGCATCGGCATGGCGAGCTTAGCCCTGCAGATCCTGTATCGGATCTTCAATGCGCGGCCCGATGTGGTATGTGAGCGCGTCTTTTGGGACGAAGGTGCAGCGGCTTCAGGACAGCCGTTGCTCTCACTCGAATCGGGCAAGCCGGTCAGCGAATTCGATGTGTGGGCATTCACCATTTCGTTCGAAATGGACTACTTTCACGTCGCCGCCATGTTGCGACAAGCGGGAATCGAACCGCCCGGGCTAACGGCAGACGATCACGGAGGCCGTCCCTTTCTGCTGGCGGGTGGTCCAGCGCTCAGCATGAATCCCGAGCCACTCGCGCCGTTTTTCGATGCCATTCTAATCGGTGAGGCCGAGGAAACGTTGCCCAGCGTGGTGGATCTACTGGTGGACGGGGTCGACGAGGATCGTGCGCGACGGGATGAATCGAGGGCCATGCCGCTGGGATCAGGCGACCAGGCGCGGCGCCCCCTGCTCGACACGCTGATGCACACAGAGGGCATCTACATCCCCAGCCGCACGCAGCCCGTCCCCGGCGGACAACAAATCAAACGGCTGTGGGTGCGTGAGGCGGAGAGGCTTGAGCCGGTCTCTCTGCTCTACACGCCAGACGCGGAGTTTGCCAACCACCATCTGATCGAGATCGCGCGCGGGTGCGGGCGAGGCTGCCGTTTCTGCCTGGCAGGTTATGTCTACCGGCCACCTCGCGAGCAGCCACTGGAACGCATCCTGGCCTGGGCGCGGGAGGGGCTTGCCTTGCGCTTGCCTGTTCATGCGCATGGTGGGGTCTCGGGCATGCAGGCGCCATCCCTCGGGTTGGTGTCCGCAGCGGTGTCTGACCACTCGCACATCGATGAGCTAGCGATCGAGTTGCAGGCGATGGGCGCGCGGTTCGGCGTCAGTTCCATGCGCACTGACCCCATCAGTGAGCCGCTGATCCGTGCGCTTGCGGCAAGCGGTAACCAGACGCTGACCATCGCACCGGAGGCCGGCAGCGACCGCCTCAGACGGGTGATCAACAAATCGCAGTGTGAGGACGATCTGTTGCACGCGGTTGAGTTGGCGCAGGCTAACAGCTTTTCACAGCTCAAAATGTATTTCATGGTGGGTCACCCGACCGAAACCGACGAAGATATCGAGGCGATCACCGATCTGACCCTCAAGGCGCGACGCATCTTCCGGCGAAATGTGTCAATCAACGCGACGCCGTTCACGCCAAAAGCGCACACTCCTTTCCAGTGGACTGCGACGGCGCCCGCCAAGGTGCTCGCCGCCCGGCAGCGAATGCTAAAGAAGGATCTGGCCAAACACGCAGTAACGGTAGATGCCGACTCTCCGGAATGGGCTGAGGTTCAGGGGGTGCTGGCCCGCGGGGACCGGCGGCTCGCTCGCGTGCTGTGGGAGACGGAACGACTGACATTGCGCGATTTTCACGAAACCCTGACTCGACACAGCATGTCTGCGGCGGAATTTCTGGGCGAGCGCACGCCGGGTGCATTCATGCCATGGGATGTCATCGAGAGCGGTGTGAGACCGAGCTTTCACAAGTTCGAGCTTCGCCTCTCCGGGAACGAGCAGCTCGGACACCGCTGCCCGCCGGGTTGCGAGAATTGCCTGACCTGTGGCGTTTGCCGCGCCACGCTGGATTCTGCATTGGTGCAGACGGAAACGTTTCGTATATGAAAAGACACGAGAGCGCCGGGGTCGTCTATTACACTTTCGAGTCATTCGATGGGTACGGCGACATCATCCATGGCATCACGGCGCGCCACGGAGGCGTGAGCACCGGTCACTGGTCCAGTCTCAACCTGACCAAGGGGAATGGCGATGATCCGGCTGCGGTGGAAGAGAACCTGCGTCGAGCGACCCGCGCTTTGGGAGTGAATCGCGAGGATCTGGTCAGCCCAAGCCAACGCCATACGTCGCGTGCTCAGCAAGTGGGTCGCGCCGAACGCGGTCGCGTAATCTCCGATACTGACACATTGTTCACGCACGAGACGAGCGTTCCGATCCTGTTGCGCTACGCGGATTGTACACCCATCTTGCTGTATGATCCTTCGCGGCATGCGTGCGCGGTCATCCACAGCGGGTGGCGCGGCACAGTGGCCGGGGCCATTCCTGCAGCCGTGCATGCGTTAGGGCAAGCGTTTGGCAGCCGGCCAAAGGACCTGGTGGCCGGCATAGGTCCGTGCATCGGGCCATGTTGTTACGAAGTAGGAAATGATGTTGTGGATGCGGTGCGAAGCGCGTTTGACCGGGCCGGGGCGCTACTGCCGAGAAACGGAGGTGATCGCAGGCACTTTGATCTTTGGGCTGCTAACCGGCGTTGGTTAGCCGAGTCCGGGGTTTTGCAAGTGGAGATAGCTGAAGTGTGTACGGCGTGCCACAAGGACGAGTTCTTCTCGTATCGAGGCGGAGCAGGCCGCACAGGGCATTTCGGAGCACTCATGATGCTGCGAGCGCGTCATGGCTGAGCAAGAGCTTCGGGACAATATCGCGCGGGTGCAGGAGCGCATCGATGCCGCCAAACGCCGCGCTGGTCGGGTGGACACAGTCTTGCTGGTTGCGGTAAGCAAGACACAAGCAGCCGATACTGTGGCTGCCGCATATCATGCGGGGCTGCGCATCTTCGGTGAGAATCGAGTCGAGGAAGCCGGCCCGAAAGCAGTCGCGGTCGCCGCACTCATTGCTCCATCACCGCCGCCGCAATGGCACATGATCGGACATCTTCAGAGCCGCAAGGCGGCAGACGCCCTGCCCTGGGCAGCGCTGGTGCATTCAGTGGATACCCCACGACTTGCGTCACGCCTGAGCTGTGCAGTGCCAGCCGGCCAACAGTTGCCGGTGTTGCTTGAAGTCAATGTGTCAGGCGAAACGAGCAAGGACGGCTTTGCCCCTGCGACGTTAGCCGCGGGTGTGGAGGCCATTGCGGAGCTGCCCGGGTTACGCATTGAGGGTTTGATGACGATGGCTCCGCTCGTAGAAGATCCGGAGCAAGCACGACCGGTGTTCCGGCAATTGCGACTGCTGCGTGATGACCTGGCGCGGCGATATCCTACCGCATCGTGGCGGCATCTGTCGATGGGGATGAGCGACGATTTCGAAATAGCTATCGAGGAAGGAGCGACGCTGGTTCGCATTGGTCGTGCGATCTTCGGCGCAAGATAGGACATTATGCTACGAGATACGACGTTATCATTGATCGGCTCCGGCACCATGGCTGAAGCCATGATCCGAGGCATACTCAATCAAAAACTGCTTAGCCCGGACGCGATCACGGCTAGCGGACCGCGACCTGAGCGTGGTCAGGAATTGCGCGGCCGTTACGGCATCCGAGCCGTGACCGACAACTGTGAGGCAGCGCGGGCAGGCCAAATAGTTGTCCTCAGCGTCAAGCCTCAAACGGTGAGGAAGGTGCTGCCGGAGATTCGCGACGCAATAGCCGCTGACACCCTTATCATCAGCATCGTCGCGGGCACACCGATTCGCGTCATCCGCAAAGGTCTCGCGGTTTCGAGGGTCGTGCGTGCGATGCCCAACACGCCCGGACAGGTCGGCCGCGGGATGACCGTGTGGACGGCGACGCCTGAAGTGGATGAACTCGGACGGCACCAGGCACAAGCTGTGCTCGGAGCCCTGGGTCGCGAGCTATACGTGGGAGATGAGGGCGATCTGGATCGAGCCACTGCGCTCAGCGGCACCGGACCAGCCTATATCTTCCTTTTTATGGAAGCTCTCATCGATGCCGGTGTACACTTGGGATTTTCGCGTCGCATCGCGCAAGAACTGGTCTATCAGACGATGGAAGGGGCGATCGCGATCGCGCGGGAGACCGGGGTGCATCCGGTCGAATTGCGTAACCGTGTCACCTCCCCCGCCGGAACCACGGCTGAGGCTCTCTATCAATTTGAGAAAGGCGGCCTGCGGACGGTGGTTTCGAAGGGTGTGTGGGCAGCATATCAACGTTCGGTTGCACTAGGGGAGTTAGGAGACGAATGAATCTAGTACTTATCCAAGCCATTAATCTGATCGTCGAAATCTTCAGCATCTTGATCCTGATCGAGGTCATCGCCAGCTGGGTGATGGTCGCGAATGTCCGGCTGCCTGATGCGCTCGTCAGGCTGCTCCAAACGATCAGCAGCATCACAAGCGTTGTGCTGAATCCGATCCGCCGGCTCATTCCGAGCATCGGCGGACTCGATTTGTCGCCCATCATCGCGCTATTACTGCTCGATGTGGTGCGACGATTGCTTGTGTCGCTCCTGCTGCAATGAGGTCTGGTGACCAAATCGACGCACGAACAGGCCATCCGACACAATGACAGCCAAGTACGCGGGACCTTCGCCCTCCGCCGGTTCGCCCCGGATGCTCGGTAACGTGCCGCTTCCCAATCGGTCGTTTGTGCGCGGCTTAACCTCCAGTTACGCACGCTTGCTGCAGTTCGTGCGGCCATACTGGAAGCTGCTCGTCCTCGCGGGCGTGATCCTCATGATCAACAGCCTCGCGGGCTTGGCCTTGCCACTGATCGTGCGCGACGTGGTAGACAGTGCGCTGGTGCGCGGCAGCTTCCAGATGCTGAATCGCGTCACGCTGCTACTGCTGGCCCTCTTCGCCGCCCAGGCCCTCCTCAGCTTTGGACAGGCCTACCTGCTTGGATGGGTGGGCGAACGTGTAGTTGCAAACCTGCGCAAGTCGCTCTACGGCCACTTGCATGCGATGCCCCTGCGCTTCTTTGCCAACACTCGCATCGGAGAGTTGCTCTCCCGATTGGGCAACGACGTCACCACCATCCAGAACGCAGTGACCGATACCCTGCTCTCCCTGCTATCCAACACAATCATGCTGATTGGCGGTCTTGTCATCATTTTCGTGATGGCGTGGCGGCTGAGCCTGGTGATACTGGCCGTGGTGCCGGTGGCGGTGGTCGGGATGATCCTGCTGGGCAGGCAGGTGCGGCGCCTTAGCAAACAGGTGCAGGACGCGCTGGCCGATGCAAGCGCAACCGCTGAAGAAGCCCTGTCAGGCGTGCGCATCGTCAAGTCGTTTGCGCGCGAGCCGTACGAGGTCAGTCGCTACAGCGATACAGTGGAGCGCCTGTTTCGCATTGCGGTGAAGCGTGTGCAGCTCAACGCAACGCTGGGACCAATGATTGGTCTCATTGCATACGGCACCATCGCCCTGGTTCTTTATGTTGGCAGCCGCGAGGTCATCGCGGGCCACCTGACACCGGGACAGCTCATCTCCTTCTTGCTCTACACGATGACCGTCGCCTCATCCATCGCTAGCTTCACCGGGCTGTATAGCCAGTTCCAACGAGCGTTGGGCGCAAGCGAGCGCGTCTTCGAGTTGCTGGATGACCCGCCAGAGATGCAAGATGACCCGAACGCGATCGAGCTGCCTTCCATCCGAGGCGAGGTGCGCTTCGAACATGTCAGCTTCGACTACGGCGATACCGATGAGGCTCGCGAGGTATTGAGAGAAGTCGAGTTGTCGGTGTCGTCCGGTCAGGTCATCGCACTGGTCGGACCTAGCGGCGCGGGCAAGACCACCCTGGTGAACCTGATCCCACGGTTCTACGACCCGACGGAGGGGCGCATCACCATCGACGGGCATAATATCCAAGGAGTCAAGATTCGCAGTCTGCGCGAACAAATCGGTATTGTTCCACAGGAAACCGCTCTCTTTGGGGGCAGTGTAGGGGACAATATCCGGTACGGCAAGCTGGATGCAACGATCGATGAGATCAAATCCGCTGCCCGTGCGGCGAACGCGCACGACTTCATCTCGGAGCTTCCGCAAGGGTACGACACGCTGGTTGGCGAGCGGGGTGTAAAGTTGAGCGGCGGGCAAAGACAGCGAGTTGCCATCGCGCGCGCGCTTCTCAAAAACCCGCGCATTCTGATCCTGGACGAAGCCACGTCGTCGCTGGATAGTGAGTCGGAACAGGCGGTGCAGGAGGCGCTGGAGCGGCTGATGCGAGACCGGACCACGTTCGTCATCGCACATCGGCTCAGCACCATCACCAACGCGGACTGGATCGCCGTGCTGGATGCTGGGCACATTGTAGAGCAGGGAACGCATGAAACACTACTGGCCCAGGAAGGCGGGCTGTATCGCCGGATGTATGCACTTCAGTTCCGCTGGGACTGGGAACCATCAATAAACTCCGACGTAATAGCGGGAGTTAAGTTATGAGTTGGTCGTTCAAGCTCGTCACCGTGGCTGGCATTCCTATCCGTGTTCACGCCAGCTTTCTGATAATCCTGGCCTGGGCCGCATGGATAGGTTACGGCAATAGCGACGGTCGATCAGCCGTGGCCAGCATCGGGTTCATGGTGTTGTTCACCCTGCTGCTTTTCCTGTGTGTGGTCCTACATGAATTGGGTCACAGCCTTGTTGCGCAGGCGGTGGGAGCCAAGGTGCATGATATCACCTTGTGGCCTATTGGCGGTGTGGCCCGATTGTCAGCTATGCCGCGTCGACCGCTGCATGAATTCCTCATCACCGCGGCAGGGCCGGCGGTCAATGTCGTCCTGGCCATTCTCCTGGCCGGGGCAGCGGTGGCATGGATCGGACCGAACCGGCTGTTGAACATGTTCACCACCGGACGCGGGCTGACACGTCTGCTCGAAGCTCAGAACGGCCAAAGCCTTGTGCTTCTCCTGGCGCTGCAAAACATGGTCCTTGTCGTTTTCAACCTGATCCCTGCGTTTCCGATGGACGGCGGTCGGTTGCTCCGGTCACTTTTGGCCGGCTTCGTATCGTTTCGCACCGCCACTCGGCTGGCATCCTGGGTTGGCCAGGGGCTGGCAGTGGTGCTGATTGGCCTGTCGTTCATTCCGCCGGGCAACTTCTTCCTCACCCTGATCGGAGGATTCGTGTTCATCGGTGCATGGCAGGAACGGAGCCAGGTGATGATGTCTGAGACTTTGTATGGACTCACCGTGCGCAATGCAATGCAGCCTCTGGGTTATCGACTCGCGCGAGGTGATAGGCTCGGCGATATCATTGAACGCATTGCCGCGTCGCCGCAGGCTGCGTTTGCCGTTGTAGAGGACGGGCGACTCGCAGGGCTGATCACCCGCGGCGCGCTCCTAGCCGCAGCGAAAAAGTCGGGGAACGCGGCCATCGTGGGAGCGCATTTGCCGGCAACAACGCATAAAGTGGCCCCTGATGTGCCATTGCTTGAGGCGCAGGAGCAGCTCCAGGTAAATCATGCGGCCGTCGTGATCGAGAATGGGGTTGCGGTCGGCCTCATCAGCCGCAGCGATATCGGAAGGCTCGCAGAGACCTTTGAGATCGCGCGGCGCAATCCGCTCTAAGAGGACCAGTAGTGCGTCTTCTGCAACAAACGCGCGAGCTTATTCGCATGTTGCTGGCCTGGGTCACAGGCCGACCCTATCAACCCCGCACGGATCCACCGGTCGACGGCAGACCTGCGGCGGCTGATATGTGCGGCAACCGAGGTCGCTTTGTGATCGTGCAGATCGATGGGCTGGCACACGAATATCTGCTGCGAAGCGTGGCCGCAGGACACACCCCCCACATCAAACACCTCATCGCTCAGGGCTACAAGTTGCAACGTTGGCGTTGCGGCGTACCCTCCTCCACCCCCGCCAGCCAGTCAGGTCTCATGTTCGGCAACAACTGGGACATTCCAGCGTTCAGATGGTATGAGAAGGAGACCGGCCTCGCGCCGCACTGCAAGTCTCCGATCTTTGCCGCTCGCATCCAAGCTGCAGTCAGGGAAGACCGGACAGGCATCCTGGCAGGCGGCTCTTCTTACGGCAACCTGATTGATGGCGACGCCCGCCTGGCGCTGTTCACCCTCTCCGCCATGGGGGGGCAACGTTTCTTAGAACAACTCCGCGGGCTGGGCTGGGCGCTCCTTTTCGGGTTGATTCCCTGGCGCATCGTGCACATTCTGGTCTTGATCGTGTGGGAGTTGGCGCGCGACGTTGGACGCACCGTCCGGCTTTGGATCATCAGCGGCTTTCGTCATCGGCTCACCTTGATCAAGCCGGCGCTTCAGGTGCTCACCAACGTTGTTTTCGGCGAGGTCCAGACCTTTGGCGTGCTGTTGGACATCTTCCGAGGCATGCCTTCGGTTTATGTAAACTTCTATGGTTATGACGAGGTAGCGCACGGCGATGGTCCACTTGGCAAGGAGGCGGTGCGCGCGCTACGACGAATCGACAGCTACATCGGAGAGATTGACCGCATCCGGCGCATATATCGTCCGGAGACTGATCTGTATATTCTCTCAGATCACGGCATGAGCCCGGCGCTGCCAATTCAGAAAATCGACACAAAGAAGTCACTTGGAAAACTCGTGTCCGAGTCGGTAGCAGCTACGGTGGCAGCGGACGAGTCCCTTTCGCGGTCGCGTTGGGGGCGTCCAAACGCGGATATATCCGGCGACAGCTACCGGTGGCTGCTGGATGAGCTCGACGGCATTGAGGCACACCTATCCCCCCGCGGACAGCGGCTTGCCCGCGCACTGCGTAAGCGGCTGGTGGACCGCCTGCCTCCAGACCCCGACTCTGAATATGACTTGGGCAGAGGGGCCGATGTGGTCGTCCGGGTCTCAGGCAACGTAGCACACATCTATTTCAACGTCACGCGCGAGCGGATGGATGTGAGCGAAATCGCCCTGCTGTATGCCGGGCTGCTTGACGCGCTCAATGATCACCCGGGCATCGGGTTAGTGCTCGCGGTAGAGAACGGACGCCCGGTCGTCGTTTCCTCTCGCGGTACGTCTGAGTTGACCGCTGAACGCCTCCCCCCTGCTCTGGCTGAGCCGGACCAGTGCACCGCCGACCTGGTGCGACTGCTCAGCTTCCCCCACGCTGGCGATCTCGTTGTGATCGGTGCGTGGAACGCTCATGGCCGAGTAGTGACCTTCGAAGACCAGAACGCCACGCATGGTGGCGTCGGTGGCCCCCAGGACTACCCTTTTTTCCTGACGCCACCGGGCTCCACGCTCGATGTCACCCATGTCACCAATTCCAATCAGATCTACTCCTATTTCATCACCACGTACCACTCTGAAGCTTGACAGATATCGAGATATGCATAAAATTAGTTTTATATAAATAGAACTAATTACACGAGGTGCCCCATGTCCGATGAATCTGTCATGCCCGAGCTTCTGGAGTTCTTCAAGGCGCTGGCTGAACCGAAACGGCTGCGTATCGTTGGGCTTCTCGCACAGAAAGCCTATACGGGGGAGCAACTGGCCGCGATGCTGGGATTGAGCGAGGGAACGGTCTCGCACCATGTGTCATACCTGGTCCACGCAGGGCTGGTCTCTGCTGAGGCTCGGAGTTACTACAACACGTATTCGCTGAGATTGGACGCGATCCATGCAATCGCCGAGCGGCTACTGAGCCGCGACGAGTTGCCTAAGCTCGCTGCCGATGTAGATGTGGACGCGTACGATCGCAAGGTTCTGGAGACGTTCACGGATGCAGAGGGTCGCATCAAGCAGTTTCCCGCCCAGCGGAAGAAGTTCGATGTACTGTTAAGGTATGTGCTGAAGGCGTTCGAGCCTGGGGTGCGGTACACCGAGAAACAGGTGAACGAGATCCTGTCGTTCCATAATGAAGATGTGGCCTATCTGCGACGAAGCCTGGTCGAGTGCAGGTATATGGCACGCGAGGGTGGAGGCGGCGCGTATTGGCGGATTGATCAGCAGATGGAGAGCTAGCCGGTGCGCTCAGACCGTAGCCGCCAGAAAGCCTGGGTGAGCCAGGCCGCAACCATAAGCAGGACCAGGCCTGCGGTATCAAATACGATGAACCGGACTATGCTTGCTCGTGCGAGAAGATGATCCGGGGGAAGCGTCAGAAGAACGAGACTCTCGCCGAGCAAACCAATGGATTGCATGGCGAGAGCCTCATATAGTGCAACCCGGAATCGCACGGGGTGCCACAAGGCAACGGCGTAGGGCACGTTCCACATCAGGAATAGCACCCCCATCCCTCGAATCATTGCCTCCCCCGTCGCGCCACTCAATTCAAAACCGGCAGCGTATGCAACTGGCGAGGTCAAGAAGACCAAGGCACATTGAACGTTCCAGATGAACACTGCAGCAATCAGAAGCCGGCCCAGCCACAACCTCATGAATCCCCCCTCAACCCCGCACGATGATGCTACCGGAGCCCGGATTATGACACAATAGAAGCCGCCAGCAAAGAGGTTGCGCATGCCAGGATTGATGACCCAATATCATTTGACCTCTTGACAATAACACAGGTGTTTGTTATTGTGTACTCGACAGGACTATACGAAGCGCGACGCAGTATCACTCCTCCCGGAGGCCAAAATATGTCCGTCGAGCAACCTTTCCTCTTCGATCCGAGAGCCGAGGAAGAATCGGAATCCCTCGAGGTTGAGGAGGCGCCTTATCCCACGACTCCCGATCGCGTGCTTGCGCCGGCGGCGGTTGCTCCCGTCGACCTGACTGCGTCTTCCACTTTGGCCCATGCATCCCAGGCTTTCCGCGGACACATGCTGCGCCAAGGCTTCTCCGAGAACACGATCAAGGCGTTTCAGGCCGATCTGCGGCTGTTTACCCGCCACATAGGTGAAGCTCAAGCCATTGGTAAAATCGCTCAGTCGGATCTGGAGGAATTCATGACCTGGCTGCGGACCGAGCGCGACGTACCCTGCAGCCCCAAATCATATGCGCGGCGGCTGACAACGCTCAAGGTGTTCTTCGGCTGGCTAGCCGCGGCAGAGGTGCTGGATAGAGACCCCGCCGCGCCCCTGATCCACGTCCATCCGACGACACCGTTGCCCGAGATTCTCTCCGACGAACAGATCAACGATCTGCTGCGCGCGACGCGCGACCTGCTTTGGGCTGCGAAGCCCGACGCACGGCCCTTCTTGCTGATAACCATCTTGCTTCAAACGGGAATCAAGAAGGGCGAATGCATGGAGATTACGCTGGAGCACATCGACCTGTCGAGCACACAGGCCCCAGTGCTCTTCGTTCGTTACGAAGACCCGCGCAAGGCATTGAAGGAGCGCAGCCTGGGGCTTGGACCGACTTTTGCTCCGGCATATCGCCAGTACCTGCGCGAGTACCAACCTGAAGAGCGTCTATTTGCGTGTACGGCGCGAAATCTGGAGTACGTGTTGGAAGAAGCCGCCACGCTGGCTGAGATCCCGGGGGGCTGCTCATTCGAGCAACTGCGCTGGACCTGCGTGGTGCGGGACTACCGGAACGGGATGCCAGCAGCTCAGCTCCGCCAGAAGATGGGACTGTCGATGATCACGTGGCGTGAGACGCTGCCGAAGATTCAAAAGCTGGCGCGACCCGCATTGTAAGGCTCCCCAAGTCCCGAATCAGCCTGAACCGGTGAGCGGAATCAATTGCAGAATTAGGGCGATGTATTGCTCGTGGATGTCAAGATACGAGCCACTCCAACCCCCAACCGCATAGATCTTGTTGTTCAGGGGTGCGGCGGCCAAATTCCGCCATTCACCGGGCATCGGAGTACCCAGGCGCGACCACGCATCGAGTCGCGTGTCATACTGCTCGTTGTAAGCCTCTGAGCCGTCCCAACCGCCGCCAAGTGCAAACACCTGGGCGCCCACGCCCACCACCGCCAACCCTGCGCGCGCGGCTGTCTCAAAGGCGCCTTTGCAGCCCAGGCGCGCGACCCCACATCTTCGCTGCGAGGGTCATAAGCCAGCACATCCGTGAGATTTGACCGGCTATCCTGCCCGCCAACCACGTAGAACACGTCCTTGAGCACAGCTGCACCTAAGAACGCGCGTGGCCCTGGCAGAGACGGTCCCTCCGTCCAGGTCTGAGCCGCTGGATCAAAAATCAACGTCTCGGCACGGAGATGCTGGTCACTCCAACCCCCGAAAAGATACAGCTTGCCGCTCCAAACCACCAAAGCGTAAGCCGTCAGCGGTCGAGGCAATTTAGGACCGACCTCCCACCTATCGGTTACTGGGTCGTAAATCTCGAGGACATCGCTCACCCCACCACCGGACGATGTGCCGCCAGGAACGTAGATGCGCCCGTTCAGAAAGCCTGCTGCGACATTGGCGACAGGAGTAGGCTTTGTGGCAAGAGGCAGCCACCCGTTGGTGCTGGGATCGAACACCGTCAGATCCCCTGTGACACCATCAACAGTTTCACCTCCCATCGCGTAAAGGCGCTTCCCGTCGCTGGCGAGCGCCAGGCGGCTGCGCGGCTGAGGCAAGGGCGCGCCCGCGCTCCAACGTTGCGCAGCAATCCGCTCGGGCGCGGCCAACTGCAGACGGCCCAGGTCGCTAAAAGCGGTAAGCGACGCCGCGTCGCTGCGGGCGCGTCGCCATGAGGGCGCCACTACGCCGAACACTGCCAACAATAGCGCCATGAACCCAATCGCGTACTGCCATCGCGCAACAGGGCGACGCACAGGTGCATGCGGCATCAATTCAGGCAGAGGGATCGGCGGCAGCTCTGGTTCGGCTTCATCCTGGGGAACGACAGGGACCGGTGCGAACACCTCCCCAGGTACCGTCACCCAGCCGCGACGGACTGCCTCCATGGTCGCTTCAGTGCGAGACTGGACTCCGAGCTTCTCGAAAATATTGCGAAGGTGGACTTTGACCGTGTTCGGGCTGATGACCAGATCGCGCGCGATCTGCTGATTGGTCGCGCCGGTCGACACCAGCTTAAGCACTTCGAGCTCGCGCTCGCTAAGGTTGCCGAGGTCTTCTGAGATGGTCATACAAAGATAACACCTGGCTGCACCACGGTATGCCGTTGCAGCCAGGTGCAAGGTGAACGTTACGCCCAGGTCATCAGGTGCGTGGCGAACGGATTCGGCAGATTGGAATGTTGGGGCCGAGCGCGCACACCATACGCGAACCGCCCGCTATCGGGCACGTCGAAGGTTGTCTCGTACCGATAGACTCCGTCCGCTCGGCCGACCAAACGCATTGGCAGCGCCACGGCCTCGATAGCTCGCCCATTACTCTCGCGCACGCAAACCAGCTCCACCGCGATGTCCTCCGGCTGAAGCACGCCGGTTCGCAGCGATGCCTGGACCACTAGCGGTGCGCCGATGGTCATCTCCCCGCGCTCGGGGCCTACGGCGCTGACAGACACCTGTCCCCAATCGCCCTTCACGCGACTCTCCCACGTCGCCAGAGCACGCGCGCCCGCATAGCCATTATCGCCCACCCGACGACCCAGCGCATCGGCCGGAACATAGAACTTAGAGATGTATTCCTTCAGCATCCGGTCGAAGCTGTAGTCGGGCCCCACCGTCATCATGGACGCGCGCATGATTCTGAGCCACTCCTCGGGGATCCCGCCCTCACTTCGCCGGTAGTAGGTGGGCACGATCTGGTTTTCCAAAATCGCATAGAGCGATAACGCGTCCGCCTCGTCTTGGGCAGCCTCGTTGGGATACTCGCGCTCTGCGCCGATCGCCCAACCGTTGGTTCCGTCGTATGCTTCTCGCCACCAACCGTCGAGCACGCTGAAGTTCGGCGCGCCGTTCAGGCCTGCCTTTTCCCCGCTGGTTCCGCTGGCCTCCATTGGACGTCGTGGGTTGTTAAGCCAGATATCCACACCTGCGACCAGGTGACGGCCGATGTTGGCATCGTAATCCTCAACAAATATGATCTTACCCGCGAAGCCCGGCTGCCGGCTGTACTGGTAAACAGACTGAATAAATGCTTTGCCCGGCTCATCCGCGGGATGCGCCTTGCCGGCGAACACGATCTGCACCGGATGCTCGGGGTCATTAAGGATCCGCTTGAGCCGCTCCTGGTTGCGGAAGATCAAGGTTGCCCGCTTATAAGTCGCGAAGCGGCGTGCAAAGCCGATGGTCAGCGCATGCGGGTCAAGACCGGAGGCTGCGGAGTTGACGTCTGCGGGCGGCGAGCCCGTACGCAGCAATTGGGCGGCGGTGCGTTCGCGCACCAACTCCAGCATCTCCACTTTGGCAGCCTGGTGCTGGGCCCACAACGCCTCATCCGGAATATCCACAACGCCCGCCCAGGTCGAGCGCTGATCGATAGCATCGCGCCAATCGGGAGCCAAGTGCCGATCCAGCAAGGCTGCAAGTCCGGAATGTAGCCAGGTATCAGTATGGACGCCATTAGTGACATAGTCGATCGGCACTTCGGCTTCGGACATGCCAGGCCATAACGACTGCCACATGCGCCGCGACACCTCGCCGTGCAACTCGCTTACACCGTTTGCCAGGCCTGCGGTGCGAAGCGCAAGCACTGTCATGCTGAACTGAGGCCCCCAGGCGTAGTCCTGACGGCCGAGGCCGAGGAAGCGTTCCCGATCCAGGCCCATTTGGCTCCAATAGTGACCGAAGAAGCGATCCATAAGATCGAAACCGAACGCATCATTGCCCGCAGGCACGGGTGTATGCGTCGTAAACAGTGCATTGGAACGCGGCAGACCACAAGGCCGCCTCGAACGGCAGCTGTTGGTTCTGGACCAACTCACGGATACGCTCTAGTTGAAGGAACGCGGCATGCCCCTCGTTCATGTGCCAGACCGTGGGATTCAGGCCCAACGCGCGAAGTGCACGGACCCCGCCGATGCCCAGCACGACTTCTTGCGAGATGCGAATCTGCACATCACCGCCGTATAAGCGTGCCGACAGCTCACGGTCGCCGGGCGCATTCTGCTCCACATCGGTGTCCATTAGGTAGATAGGCACGCGACCCACCTGGATACGCCATACCTTGGCATACACGGTACGGCCCGGCAGATCCACATGGATGAGAACCTGCTCCCCTTTGCCGTTCACGGCAGGCTGTGCCGGCACCTCTGCAAAATCGAGCTTCTCGTAGATCGCTTCCTGACGGCCATCCGCATCGATGCGTTGCCGGAAGTAACCCTGCGGGTAGAGGAACCCCACAGCTACGAACGGCAGGCCAAGATCGCTGGCGGTCTTGCAGTGATCACCCGCCAGGATGCCCAGGCCGCCGGAGTAGATGGGCAGGCTTTCATGCAGGCCGAACTCCGCCGAAAAGTAGGCGATACACGGGTCCGCGGTCCCGGGGAGGTGACGAGCGTGCCAAGTCGTGCCAGGTTCGGGATGCATGTACGCATCGAACGCGGCCATCAGATTGCGATAGCGAGTGAGGTATTGGCCATCCGAGGCGGCCCAGTCCAACCGGCCCTGACTGACCAGCCGTAAAAACTTCACGGGATTATGGTTGACCCGCTTCCACAAATCCGGGTCGATATCTCGGTACAGCGCCTGCGCTTCGGGGGTCCAACTCCACCAGAGGTTATAGGCCAGCTCGCTCAGGCGAGCGATCTTCGAATCGGGGGCAGAGTAAACAGCAACATGCCCTAAGGTCTTCACGAGTTCTCCTCCAATGTCAACTCATCTTCCTGACCAACCACGGTTAACGAGAAGATGAACGGGCTACGTCCGGTTATTTTAAGAGAGAAAGGCATCTCTGTCCAATTAGGTCGGAAAGCAGGCGAGTTGCGACGCGTGGTACAATGTCCATTGCGTGCCAACCTACCCTGTTAAAGGAGGGGTTTATGCCTGGAGCCGAGCAATCCGGTCAACGCAGATATCGTTACCCTGAACAACCGCCGCAGGCGCAACGGCCGCGGCGTTACCTGCTGTTCTACAAACCCTATGATGTCTTGTCAGAATTCGACGACGCTGAGGGGCGGATCACGTTGCGGAGTTTCGTGTCCATACCTGAGATGAGCGCGGCCGGCCGGCTCGATCAGGATAGCGAAGGACTGCTGCTGCTCACCGACGACGGCGAGTTGGCGCATCGCCTCACACACCCCGACTATCACCTTCCCAAGACCTACCTCGTGCAGGTGGAGGGCGTCCCTCTGAAGAGCGCCCTGGACGCATTGCGCCGCGGCGTGCTGGTCAAAGGTATCACTACTGAGGCGGCTGAGGTGGATCTTCTGGAGGATGCACCGGATCTACCGCCGCGCAGCACGCCAGTGCGCGAGAATCCCGCGGTCCCGATTGCATGGCTCCGCATCGTCATCCGGGAGGGTAAGAAGCGCCAGATACGGCACATGACGGCAGCCGTGGGGCATCCCACGTTACGCCTGGTGCGCGTGGCTATTGGCCCGCTGACCCTGCGAGGACTGGCCCCGGGTGAATGGCGCGACGTCACGCCGGAGGAACTGGGGAAACTACACCGCAGCCTGCGCGCAGCCCAGAAGACGCCCCAAAGCACGCCCAAAGCATCCAGGAAAGGCCGGGAATTCGCGCGGCGGCCGGCGCGACGGCGTTAGGGGCGCACTCCTGTGCGAACCTCAACAAATTCGCCGGCATCCGGTCGTGGCGCTTTCGCCGCGCCTCTGGTGCTATCTGACAACGGAGGACAGCGTGACCGGCTCCTGTGCGCGTGATGAGCGATAAATCGCCTCGACGACCTCCAGGCTGCGGCGGCCTTCGAGGCCATCAATGAGCGGCCGGCCGCCTGAGCGGATAGCCTCAGCAAAGTCACGGAAAAGGGCGCCGTGTGCTGCCGCAGTGATGTCCATGGGCCTTGTTGCGCCACTGCTGGCCGCAGTGCGCTTCTCGCCATCCTCTTTAGGGTCGATGAAGTGCCATTCCAACCGGCCTTCTCCCTTGTGATAGACCACGCCGCCGTGCGTGCCGTAAAACTCCAAACGCTCACTGTAACCAGGGTAGGCGACTGTCGTAGCCTGGAGCAGGCCCATCGCGCCGTTGGGATATTCCAGCATCGCCACAGCGCCATCTTCCACTTCGATCTCATGATTCAGCGTACGCGTCTGAGCGGTAAGCCGGGATGGCATGCCTGCAACCCAGACGAACAAGTCAATCGCATGGATGGCCTGGTTAATCAGAACACCGCCACCCTCCTCGGCCCACGTACCGCGCCAGGGCTTGCTGCGGTAATAGGCGGCATCCCTATACCACACTGTGTTGGAGCTGGCCCATAGCAGCCGGCCCAGCCGGCCATTGCTCACCATATCCCTCAAGTCGGTTACCAACGCCTCAAAACGGCCCTGGAAGGTCACGCCCAGCAACACGCCGGCCCGGTCACACGCATCGATCATTTCATCGCACTCAGCAACACTACGCGCCATCGGTTTCTCACATAGCACGTGCTTGCCCGCGGCTGCGGCATCCACTGTCATGGGGAGATGCAGATTGTGCGGAGAGGCGATAGCAACGACGTCAACATCTGGTCGAGCCAGCACCTCGTGATAGTCGGCGTACCAATCGGCTCCGTGCTCAGCGGCGAACGCCTGCCCGCGCTGTGGATTGCGCGTGGCGACGGCCGTCAACTTAGCGTCAGGGATTTCTCGGATAGCCGCGGCGTGCACCGGTGCAATATTGCCGACGCCGATGATGGCGAAGTTAAGTCTTTTCACCCTTGTTTCTCCTCATCAACTGTTCGCTGTCAGCCCCAGGCGCGTTGGATCTTCGTCGCAGCCATGGCGATATCGTCGATGTCCGTCTCATCGCCCAGCAACGCGTACTGGTAGAACCAGATGGTATTCTGGGAGGCCCACTCGGCCCGGGGGCACCCGGGCAGTTCGGGAAGGCCGTCTCCAGCAACACTGAGGCCGCGCACAGCGGCCTCGCCGCTTTCGGCCATGGCGCGGCGTATGCCAGGGACACGGTTCAGGGGCACATACCCTGGCGCGATCGGGTCGATGCCTTCACCGCACAAGGCCTCCACAAAGTGGTCACGAGAGCGCCCACCAAACGCCGCCGAATCATACCGCACGATGAATACATGGCGGGATTGCCGCGTGATGCGCGGATCTGCCTGCAGCGGATTAAGTCCGGGCACCTGGGACAGCCGCTCGACGAGGTAACGTGCATTGGCCTCGCGGCGCTCGGTCTGCTCATCCAGTCGCTCCAGTTGCGCCAGCAGTACGGCCGATTGCCATTCGGTAATGCGCAGGTTCCAGCCGACGATCTCGTGGTGGTACCACAGCCCTCCCCGCACCCGCCCCACGTTGTGGAGGGACCAGCAGGCCTCAGCCAACGCCTCGTCGTTTGTGACGATCATCCCCCCCTCACCCGCAGTGATATTCTTGCTGGACTGGAAGCTGAACGCGCCGATATCACCAATCGCACCAACTCGGTGACCCCGCCACTCCGACCCCCATGCCTGGCAGGCATCCTCCAGGATCCGCAAGCCATGGCGAGCTGCAATGGCGCGGAGGGCATCCATGTCCGTGGGCCGACCGCCCATGTGCACAGGCACGATCACTTTGGTGCGTGGGGTGATCGCTCTCTCCACCTCCACAGGATCGAGGTTGTAGCTGGAAAGATCGATGTCGGCGAAGATTGGAACAGCCCCCAGGGCGATCGCAGCGTTGGCTGTGGCGACGAATGTGTATGGCGTGGTGATAACCTCATCGCCCTGACGCACCCCAAGGGCCTTCAGCGCCAGCTCAAGCGCCAGGGTTCCATTCGGAACGCATGTCCCGAATTTGGCCCCCTGGTAAGCTGCAAAACGCGCCTGGAACTCCGCCGTCTTGCTGCCCTTCAGTGCGCCCCATTCTCCTGAATGAAGCACCTCCAGGAGCAAGTGCTCTTCGCGCTCGTCGAAGACCGGCCATTGCGGGAAGGCGGTGCGGCGGACCGGGACGCCGCCGTCGATAGCAAGTCTTGAATCTGCGGTGCTCCGTTGCACGGTCATCCTCTCCTATCCTGCCTAACCAACGCGTACCAAGCCGCCTCGTTCGTAGCGGCCATATCGCTCGGCAGCCTCACCCAACGCCCTCAGGTTGGCGTACGGCGTGCCCAGATTGATGCTGCCGGCCGTCGTCAACACCAACCCGCCTCCCTCGCCCACCAGCTCGATGCTGCGCCGGGCGGCGTGTGCAATCTGTTCCGGAGCGCCGTCCTTCAACAGCAGCGGAGGGATACAGCCGTAGATGATGGCGCCCGGCAGCTTGTGACGTATCACCGCAGGATCGGTCTCAGGGTCTGGGTTGATTCCGTTGACGCCCAGGTCGTGAAAAAAGTCCAGAAGGTGACCCACTCGTGCATCGTTATGTAAAAATCGGTCGTCTTCTGGATCCGGCGCGAGCTCGCCGTAGATCTTCTCATAGACCGGCATAAAGAAACGCCGAAAGTACCCCGGCGATACCAGGCCGCCAACATCATCAAACACACCCACCCCGGTCATCGGCGCACCTGTGAGTGCACGTATGGTGCGAGAGTAGCGGACCGTCACCTCAGCGATCGTGGCGAGCAGGCTCCTCACCAGATCGGGGTGGTCGTGCATGGCGAGCATCATATCGTTGATGCCGAAAAGGAAACCAAGGATGGTTCCCGGCCCGTGGACCGATGTCGAGTCATGGAGTATCCGCCATCGGTAGGGCCGGTTCAGCGCGCGGTACGAGCCGATGTACCACGGAACCAGGCCGACCTGCGACAGGTCGGCCTTCTCCATCGCCGATATCAGTTGCTTGATGTCTTCCGGCCCATGGATGATGTGGTTCAACCAAGGCGTCGACTCCGCTGGATACTCTATTGTCATTCCGTACACGGAGCCATGCAGCAGCGAGGAAGAGTCCACCTTCGCCTTCAGATGTAGTCCGATCTCATCCAGAAGGATGGCCGCACAGGCATCCCGGACCCGGTGCTGATAACCGAAATCCTGGATGTACCGGCGATACTCGGCGCCCATCCGCTCGATGATCCAGTCTTCCCCCAACTCCACAAGAATGGGCACGCGTGAGCGCGCCGGAGAGAACGCAGGTCGGACGGGACGGGCATCCCCGAGAGCCGGATTTGACTCCCCGTACAGACAGCGGTCGTTCTCCGCCCAAAATGCACGCCACCAAGCGAAATCTCCGCTCTGTGTTTTACCAGGCGCCACGATCAGTCCTCCGCTAACATCCGGGTCACGTAGACGTACTCGATACGCTCCCCCGATGCCACCAATACATCATGATCGGTGGCGGGCGGGATATCCACCACGCACGGCGCCTCGATTTCGATCCGCTCGTCGCCGCGAACCAGGGTGCCCCGGCCTTTCAGGACGACAAAGGCCTGATGCCAGGTCGGGTGACAGCCCAGTCCATTGCGCCCTGGCCCCTCGACGATATCGTAGCCCACTACAACACCGGGCACGATGCCACGCGGCACGACATCCCGACAAGTCTGGTTCTGCGATCCTGGATCACTGTAAGTAGGTATTTCGGCAAACGTCTTGTGATAGGTAGTCATTGACGCTCCTTATCGGCTCAATGCGGGAAACAGGTGTCGGGCATTCTCACCCATGACCAGGCGCAACTCCGCATCGGAGAGACCGGCATCCTCCATCGCGCCGACCATATGTGAAACGGCAAACAGGTTGGCATCGGTGCCGAATAACACCCGTTCCGGGCCTACGGCGTCGATGGCAGCTCGAACCTTTTCCGGGTCAGTCCAACTACTGCACAACTCCAGGTACAGGTTTGGGGCCTCTCTTCCCACGCGCGCGCCTTCCCACCAGGCATCACCACCCATGTGGCCCAGGATGAATGACACCTCGGGAAAGGCCTTCGCGGCCGGCAGCACGTTCCAGGGAGACTCGATCGCGGACCCGAAGGTGTGAACAAGGATGGGCACGCGGTACTTGGCCACCTCCGCAGCGAGCTCCATGCCTTCCGGTGTATCGAAGCGATGCCTGGACAGGCTCTGGTGCACCTTAACACCGATGAATTGACCGCCGAAAGGCGAACCGGCCCCAAGGTAGCGCGCCAACTCACCCGCGGCCCGCTCTGGATAGTTCAGGTTCACCGAAACATAACCCCAAAGTTGGGGAAGACCGCGTATCTCATCGGCCAGGGCACGGTTGCCCTCGGTCGCGTCGTACACGATGGCCAGGCTGTGCGACGCAATGGTGGCCTCAATCCCGTGCGTCTGCATCTCCGCAGCCAACTCGGCAGCAGTTGCCTGTTTGATCGGGTAAGACCACCTGCCGAGGTGGGCGTGGACGTCGACCATGCGCAATGATCGGAGGTCGTTCATGGCTTTCTCCCCAGCAGTCGGCGCAAATTGCCGCCCAGAATCGCCTGCCTGCTCTCGGGCGTTATGTCCGCCGATATGACCCGCTTCAGTGCGGCGCCCAGGGCGGATAGCGGCGCACCGGAGCCGAAGATCAAACGCCCTGGGCCCATCTCGGATATCAGCATCTCGAGAGCTCCTGGCCCGTGCAACTGTCGCGTCGACACATAGAATCCTGCTCCTTCCTCCATTACTGCCAGGAGATCGGCCATCTGATAGTAGTGGGCGCCCAGGATGACCGGAACGCGTACTCCGGCGGTGGCACGCGCCACCGCGCTGGGCTGACCGTAGATGAACAACACTGCGCCAGCATCCTCCAACGCACCGAGCACGCGGCGAAACGGCGCCAGATCGAGGGTCCAGCCCTGGTGCTCGGGGAACAGCCTCCACAGCTTCACGCCGGCCTCGGTCAGGCGCCGGATCTCGTCACGGTACCCCGCGAATCGTCGCAGGTCGATCGTGCCGACCGGGACGAGTCGCGGTTCGCTCGCACACCACCCCAAAGTCTCGCTGTTGCCGGCCAGGTCATCGTAGAAGATGCCCCTGGCCGAGACAACGCAGCTCTCCGCTACGCCGTGCAGCTCCATCATCTCAAGAAGTCGTCGGATGGAGATGTCCGCTCGCCGGATAGGCCAGCTCCCCGCCAGCGTGTCAAGGTCCAGAATGTCTTCCATCACTACAGTCCTCTTATGCAACCGACTTGAATTTCACGCCAGGTGATCCCGACGGACATCGGCCATGGCACCCTGGATCGCCTCCAGTGCCCTGCTCATATCCTGCTCGGTGTGCGCGGCGGAGAAGCCATGATGCGCCGACACGTGGAAATAGACCCCGCGACGAATGCACCCCGCGATGAAAGTGTACAACATGTCCATGTCCTGCTGCGCGGCCTGGCGGTAGTTGCGAACGTGCTCCGTCACGCCGAAGTAGAGGCCAAACCGTGGGCCGACATGCTGCAACTTCACCGGCACGCCACTCCGGGCGATAATCTCCCGAAAACCGCGGTAGAAGATCTCCCCAATCGCATCCATCCGTTCGTAGAAGCCGGGCTCGTTGTAGATCGCCAGTGCAGCGCGCGCGGCCAGCACTGTGGTGAGATGTGCCAGGTAGGTGCCGCTATGCTCGCTCTGCCCCACCGGCCGCAGGTTGAGCATCACATCCCGCTTTCCTGCAATCGCGCTGATCGGCATGCCGCCGCCAAAGGCCTTGCCCAAAACGCACAGGTCAGGTGTCACGCCAAGATAAGCTTGCCGCGCCACCGGGGGCCATTCGAAACGCGGTCAACACCTCATCGAAGAACAGCACCACTCCGTGACGACTGCACAACTCCCGGCACAATTGCACGAAGCCCGGGTCAGGTGTGATACAGCCCGAGTCGTAGTTGATCGGCTCCATGACCAGCGTCGCAATCTCGCTGCCATGATGGGCAAAGGCAGCCTCGAGGGAAGACGGGTCGTTGAAGGGTATGACGATGATCAGTGAGTCCAGCGCAGCCGGCATTCCTGCCGATTGACGGTACGGTCGGGGCGCGGCGGCCGGTCCAGCGCGATCGAGCGGCGGGGCCGAACTGTAGTAGAGATAGTCTACGTAGCCGTGAAAATGGCCTTCGAATTTCAGCACAACCTCGCGGCTGGTGGCAGCGCGCGCCAGGCGCAGGGCGTGCATCATCGTCTCGGTGCCCGAGCCTGCGAAACGGACCATCTCCGCACACGGGATCATCTCGCATACCTGCTGCGCGAGTGCAGAATGGTGTTCCGTCTCGTATGCGCAGATGACCCCCATTTCCAGCGCTTGTGTTACGGCCTCTTTGATCGCGGGATGGTTATGCCCCAGCAGTGACGCGCCGTGGGACGTACACATGTCGACGTACTCGCGGCCCTCCTGGTCATAGACATGGGGTCCATCTCCACGCGACACGTAGAACGGGTGCCCGATCGCCGCGTTGACGCGGGCCGAGGCCGATACGCCCCCGGGAATATAGCGTTGCGCGAAAGTGTATAGGTCCTGAGTGTTCACAAACTAGTTCCTCACCTATGTGACCATGTGCAAAAGAAACGGTGCCGGCTCCAGCGCCGGCACCGCCCGTCCTGTTGAAGCTCACGACAGACAGGAAATCCTGTTTGCCAGGCAGAGCAGTTTCATCCTTTCACTGCACCCAGTGTGACGCCGCGCTGGATCTGCTTCCGGAAGAGGAAGTATACCAGCAACACAGGCATGAAGCTGAACACCGAGGCCGCGGAGATTGGCCCGAAGTCGACGGTGAAGGCGTTCTGGAAGAACCCCAGGCCCAACTCCATATTGTACATCTCGGTTCGTCGAGTGACGAGCAAGGGCCAGATGAAGGCGGCCCAGGCCTGCATGAAGGCCAGAATGGCCAACGCCCCAATGGCGGATTTGGAAAGAGGCAAAACCATCGTACTGAAGACGCGCCAGTCGGAGGCTCCGTCCATCCGCGCAGCTTCAAGAAGTTCGTCCGGAATGCCATGCCCGATGTTCTGGCGCATGAAGAAGATGCCGAAGCTCATGATCAGGTAGGGCGCCACCATGCCCTGGTAGGTGTTAAGCCACTTCAGCTTAACCATGGTCATGAACAGGGGCAGGATGTAAACTTCGAGCGGCACCATGGCGGTGAGCAGGATGATCCCGAAGAGCAGGTTGCGCCCTGGGAATTTGTACTTGCTGAACACATAGCCGGCCAGGGTCGATGTCAGAATGATGCCGATCGTGGAGACCGTCGACATGACGATGCTGTTGAAGAAGAAACGCACGAAGGGCGCAGCTGTGCGCAGTTTGGCGTAGTTTTCGAGCGTAGGGTTGATGGGAATCATGTTGGGAGGCCAGGCGATGACTTCAGTCGCCGGCTTGAATGATGTGGAGATCATCCAAAGGAAAGGAAGCACCATGATCACGCTGAGCAGGATCAAGATGGTCCAGACCAGGATCCGGCCCGGCACGCCAAGCTGTAAGATGCGCGTCTGATCCATAGGTTGTCTCCTCTACTCGCTGCGAACCAGGCGGAACTGAGCGACGGTCAACACCAGGATGATCAGGAACAGGACGAGGGCCTCTGCCGATGCATAGCCGATGCGCTGGAAATTGAAAGCGTTCAGGTACATGTCATAGACCAGCACCCGTAGGGTGATGCCGCCCGTGCCTTGCGCGGCCTGGGTCATGACGTAGACCGGCGTGAATACGTTGAAAGCGTTAATGGTCGAAATAACCAGCACGAACAAGCTGATGGGCATCAGCAGCGGCCAGGTGATGTTCTTAAACGACTGCCAGAAACTGGCTCCGTCGAGCGCCGCGGCCTCGTAGTACTCTAGGGAGATGGCCCGGATGCCCACCAGAAAGATGACCATGTTGTAGCCAATCACCTTCCAGATGCCCAGGACGATGATCGCCCACTTGGCCGTCTCAGGATGAAGCAACCAGCCCACCGGCGCGACGCCGAAAAGCGAGAGAAAGTAGTTCAACAGGCCCACAGACGGGTCGTAAATCCACTTCCAGGCAATCGAAACCGGGACCCAGGGCGTGATCACCGGGATGAAGTAGATTAGCTCAAAAAAAGAGGACCCTCTTGGCAGCGCACCTGCGAGGAGCACGGCCAGGGCCAGGCCGATCGCCACGCCGATGATCACGGTCACGAAGGCGTACTGCGTGGTGTAGCCGATGGCGCCGAGGAAACTCGGATCTGTGGCCATCTCCTGAAAATTGGACAGGCCAACGAAGTTACTGGGCAGGTTGGGCATCTTGAGGTCTGTCAGGCTCAGCCAGAAGCTCTGCAGAATCGGGATGATGCGGATGACCACATAGATTGCCAACACCGGCAACAAGGCCAGATAGGCAAATATCCAGCGGTCCAGTTCATATTGGGGAACATGGAACAAGCGTCGAGCGAGGCTCTGCTTGCCGTCCGGCACAGGCGTACTTTGCTGACGAAGACTGTTCATAGTCACTCCCTGTCAAGCGAGCCGGTGGAAGGTGCCTGGATGTGCGACCTGCGCGAGTCAGGTGTTGTGAGCCCCGACGTGGTGCGCCGGACCGGCGGAGCGGACAAAGGTGAGGAAGTTGTCCTGCCCCGCCGGGGTCGTCGACGACGTGTAAGGCTACTCGCCGCCTTTACCGTCACGCTTCAGGATAGCATTGCCTTCAGCCGCAGCATCATCCAGCACTTTCTTGATGCCTTCCCGGTTGTTGGCAAGGCTGGCATCCAGGTATGCATTGACCAGCCGTTCTGAGTACTTGGTCTGGATCTCGTCAAACACACCCAGAGGCGGGTACTTGTAATATTCGTACGCCGGATCGTTGACCATGAAAGCCTTGAAAGCGGGTTTCTTCGCCAGGATCTCAGAGAAGTCAACGTCCTGGCGCGAGGGTAGCCAGCCGACCTCATCCAGCACCATCTTCTGGTATTCGGGCTGAATCATGAAGAGGGCAAAGGTCCAGGCGAGATCAGGATCCTTCGCACTCTTGTTGACCCAGAAGCCCATGGGATTGCGCAAGGTGCCCCAACGGGCATCCTTAGGCATAGGCATGGTGCCATACTTCAGATCTGGGGCCTTCTTGGCGATATCGCCAATGACCCAGGTCTCGCGCTGGAACATGCAGGATTGGCCGAGCTCGAATCCCTGGGCATCGTGTTGTATGTCGATGCTATCGGTCTTCCAATTGTAGAGCATGTCAATATAGGTCTGCAGGTTCTTCTGGCCACCCTCGCTATTGAGGGTAACCTTGTACTTGTTGTCGCCCGCAGGCTGCCAGGAATCCAGGCCACGCGGATAGCCCATGATCCAGAATTTCTCACCCACGCCGCTGCCCTGACCCGAAAGGCGCAAGCTGAAGCCGGCGCGCGTCACCTTACCGGACGCATCATACTTGGTCATCTTCTTTGCGGCGTCGATGAAGGCATCCCATTCCATCGGCTTGTCGCTCGCAGGTTCCGCCAGACCGGCTTCTTTGAAGCAGTCTTTGTTGTAGAAAATCGCCGCGCGGCCCTCAAAGAAGGGTACCACGTAGCGGGTGCCGTTCACCGTAAAGTAGCCGGTAACCCAGTCGTCCCAATAGCCCTTGGTCTGATCGGCCACCCATTGAGGCAACGCAGGCATGAGGCCCGCCTCAATGAACTTGAAGTTGGCATAGAGCGAGCCTTCGTAAACATCGGGTCCCGTGTCGGTCGGCACTGAACTGGCCAGCTTCTGCTCATGATCGCGCAGCGCGCTGGTGAGGATATTGACCTTCACCTTGGGATACTTGGCCTGGAAGTCAGCGGCCACCTTGTCATAGACCGGCTTAAACTCGGGATAACCGCTCCAGAAAGTAAGCTCGCCGGAGAACTCTTTAGCAGGGGCGGCAGCTGGGGCAGCAGTGGCGCCGGCAGGTGCAGCAGCGGCGGGTGCGGCGGTCGGTGCAGCGGCAGGCGCCGCGCACGACATCAGAAAAGACGCCACGATGAGCAGCGACACGAAAAGGGGCAAACGCGGAATTCTGCTGGTCACTTCGGATCCTCCTACATTGAGATGTCACATGATCACAGATCAACAGGGGCAACGGTCGGGGTTTACTGGCAGTCGGTCTCCCTTCGTACGAAGTCCGCTAGATGCCAAGCGGACCGGCACCAAAGAACATGGCTTACCATGCGGGGAGAATATACCATGTCACGGACATTTGTGTCAACACACCCGCCGATAGCGCCAGAGTGAGATGGGGTGCCTTGCCGCTTGAGAGTCAACTCGCAGCCGGCCGCTTAATCCGTGGTACAATGGCACGCGAGAAGCGAAAAGTCGGTGACGTCGTGAGGGTAACCCATCGTGCCCGCACAAATCGAAACGGAAGCGGTACATGACGGAATACAGCATCGCGCGATTGCAGGAGCACATGTCGAGCGGCAATATGACCGCACGCACCATCACGGAGAGTTACCTGCGGCGGATTGCAGAGATCGACCAGGCCGGCCCCAGGCTAAACGCTGTGATTGAAGTCAACCCCGAGGCGCTCGATATCGCGGACAGGCTGGACCGCGAGCGCATCGAATTTGGCCCGCGGGGGCCGCTGCATGGCGTCCCCGTCCTCCTGAAAGATAACATCGACACCGCAGACCGCATGCAGACCACTGCGGGTTCCCTGGCGCTGGCAGGCCACATTGCCGATCAGGATGCGACGATCGCTGCCAAACTTCGTGCAGCAGGTGCAGTGATCCTGGGTAAGACCAACCTCAGCGAATGGGCCAATTTCCGTTCCAATCATTCAACCAGCGGCTGGAGCAGCCGGGGTGGCCAGACGCGCAACCCGTATGCGCTTGATCGCAATCCGTGCGGTTCGTCCTCCGGCTCCGCCGTTGCGGTCGCTGCGAACCTGTGCGCCGCAGCCGTGGGCACCGAGACCGACGGCTCCATTATCTGCCCTAGCCAGACGTGCGGCATCGTCGGTATCAAGCCGACGCTGGGGCAGATCAGCCGCGCGGGGATCATCCCCATCGCACACAGCCAGGACACGGCCGGCCCGATGGCACGCACCGTGGCCGACGCCGCGCTGCTGCTGGCAGTCCTCACTGGTCCTGACCCGCGCGATCCGATCACATCCCAGAGCGAAGCTCCTCTCCGCCTGCAGCTCGATCCGGACGGTCTGCACGGCGCGCGAATTGGCATTGCTCGCAGCTCCTTCGGCTTCAACCCTCGCGTCGACGCGATCATGGAAGACTGTATCAAGGTGCTGAGGGCGTTGGGCGCGCAGGTCATTGATCCCGTCGAAGTCGCACACGCCAAGGAGATCAGCGACACAGAAACCGAAGTGCTGCTATATGAGTTTCGAGCGGACCTGGACGCCTACCTGGCAGCGCAGGGGCCCACCGCACACGTCAGATCACTCGCCGGCGTCATCGCGTTCAATGAGGCGCACGCAGATCGCGTCATGCCCTACTTTGGACAGGAACTCATGCACATGGCCGGCGAGAAAGGCCCTCTGACTGAAGAGAAGTATCTGCGGGCACTCGCCACGAATCACCGGCTGGCGCGCACGGAGGGCTTGGACGCCACCCTGGCGCAGAACAGTCTCGACGCAATCCTGGAGCCGTCGGGAGGCCCCGCCTGGCTCACCGACTACATCGCGGGTGACCACCACACCGGCGGCAACTCGTCACCTGCTGCAGTTGCGGGCTATCCCAGTATCACCGTCCCGGCCGGCTACGCGCACGGATTGCCCATCGGCCTCACCTTCACCGGTGCAGCATGGAGTGAGCCGGCGCTGATCCAGTATACATACGCGTTCGAGCAGGCAACTCACGTTCGCCAGCCGCCGCAGTTCCTGCCCAGCCTACGTTTATGACCGAAAGAGCGTACGACGCACCACTCAGCTTGCAGGAGGCTATACCGTGAGCAAAGACAATCCATCCCTGGAGATCGACTTTCTCCGTCCATCCGAAGACACAACTCGCGACGGGCTGGAAACCTTTAGGCCAGAAGAAGTGCAAACCCCAGCATTCCCGGACATAACCCGCATTCAGACCATGCAGCGTGTCGAAGATCTTGTCGAGGCAGGCGTCGCGCCGAGCGATGTACTTCGCGCAGAAGGACCGACGGACGATGCCGACCTTGAGGTTGTGATCGGCGAGGCCAACTTTCTCCCCGCCTGGTTCCTCCAAATAGGTGCAGAGTCGGCGGCGGCGGTGTGCAAAATCGAAGCCTCAGGGGTCAACCACCAGGGCGCCAGCGGTGCATGGAGCGGCACTGGCTTTCTGGTCACCCCTAACGTCCTCCTGACCAACCACCACGTTCTAAACTCAATCGAGGTGGCACGCGGCGCCACGTGCATCTTCAACTACCAATACGACCGCGACGGAAAGTTGGGCGCCACCAAGAGCTACCACCTCGACCCCGACCGGCTGTTCATCACCAGCGCCACGCTCGGTGGGCTTGATTTCACCTTCGTATGGGTGAAGGACGAGCCGGGCGCCGAGTTCGGTCACATCGAACTGGACCGCAACGCATTCACGATCCGCGACTTCGAGTACGTGAACGTCATTCAACATCCGGCGGGCCGGCCCAAGAGCGTTGTGTTACAGGACAACCGCGTCCGCAAGCAGGACGAAAGCCTTGTCCACTACACATCAGACACCGAGCCGGGATCGTCGGGCAGTTGCGTGTTCAACAACCTCTGGACACCCGTCGCGCTGCACCACGCTTCGCGACCTGCACCGCCTGACGAGGTACAGGCAGGGTATCAGTACCTCAATGAGGGGATCAAATTCACGGCCATTGCCACCTACCTGGAGCAGGAGGCCCAGAAGGGACAGGCGGATAGCACCATGGCCCGCGAAGTGCTGGGCGCCATTGTGGGCAGCGACGCTAAGCTTGGCTTCTTCGGCTCGTTGGGCCGCGCAACCCCGGCTCCTGCCGCCGATCCGCTTGAAGCGATCGTTGCCAGCTATCAAGGCGAGCTCCAGGATATTGACGTGGCCTTCTGGAACATCGAGTGGTTCAGTCGCCGCCCGGAAAAACTGCCCGATGTGGCCCAGGTGATCAAGAACATGAACCTTGATATCTGGGCCTTCGAGGAAGCCTCGCCAGCCGTCACTCAGGCGTTGGTGGACTATCTCCGCGATAAGTACAACATGGACTTCGGCATGGGAGCCTCGGATCCGAACGCATCCGATGCTGTGCAGAGTACGACTGTGATCTGGAACAAGAACACGGTCACCGGGGAAGCCGGGCAATGGCCTGCGGAGATCAACAAATGGTTCGGCGTGCATAGCACTCAGTTTGACAAGCTTGGGCTGGAGGCAGTGGAGGGCAAGATCTTCCCGCGGCAGCCAGGCCTGTTCCACTTCACTGCGGTGACGCCACCCGGCGCAGCCCCGTTCGACTTCTACCTGGTCCCCCTCCACTTGAAGGCGATGGACGAGGGGAGCAAGCGCAGGCGCATGGCTGCCGCCATTCTGGGCGCGGCCGTTCAAGAGATGATCACGAAATACAACAACGACGCCGACTGGGTTCTGGGAGGTGATTTCAATGCGCAGCTGGCATCGCAGGATTTCGCCAGCCTGTTCAAACACGACATGGTGGCGGTCAGTGCGCAGGATGAAGGCCAGGGTGCGTTCTCATATCTGAAACGCCCCAAGTCGCTCATCGATCACATCTTCCTCTCGGCCAATCTGGCGCAGACCTATGGTTCGGGAGACTTCTTCATCGTTGCGGCTGAGAAGACCTTGCCGAAGTATCTCAAGCGTCTGAGCGATCACCGGCCCGTGCTGGTGCGACTGAGCCTCAGGCCGGTTGCTGCAGCGGCCCCGGAGGCTGGCGAAGAGCTACCACCGGAGCTGGCGTCCCTGCTGGCGCGAATTGACGAAGCGCGAGCGGGAGCATGAGATGACTGGATTGACGTTCTGACATCCACTCGCATCCTCGTGGGTGTCCAGATCTTCAGGAGTGCGGCGAACTCCGCTCTTGCGCCGCACTCCTTGATTTCCACCCCCACTAAAGCCTCCATCAGACACTTTCCAGATCGTACTCACCCCGTCGTGCAAAAGATGACCCCATGCAGTCAAATCCTACTTGGCTGGAGACGCACCGCTGACTTTCACAGCCCTGCCCTTCATAATGGGATGTGAGGTCGATAGCGCCAAGTGCTAATAATTTTAAGGTCAAGGGTATTGACAAATGTGAGCCCAAGTGATAGTATGTGCATGCAATTAAGTTACTTATCATTCACATATGTGAATGCCCTATTCCGACGGACCTTTGTACCATCCCTGAATTGCAGCAGGTCAGTCAAGCTGGATCGCGAACGGGTGATCTCCCCTTGATTGCCTCGCATTCACCCCACGGCGTAGTTCCGTGGACAGTTGTCCCTCATTCACTGTCAGGATCGGAGATACTGACGCCATGCGACAGGCTATCGTCTCAGAACCCCTCATCGATGCGAGGCTCGGGCTACCGCCCGCGCGCCTCACAGACATGCTCTACAAGATGCACCTCACGCGTATTTTCGAGGAATCAGCCTTCGAGCAGTACGCGCTCGGCAAGGTGCACGGCACGATGCATCTCTGCGCCGGGCAGGAAGCCGTGGCGATCGGTGCGATTGGCGCCCTTCGCCCGGATGACCTGATCATCTCGACTCACCGCGGCCACGGCCACGCCATCGCCAAGGGGCAGGACATCAACACGATGATGGCCGAGCTGCTGGCTAAGGAGACCGGTGTCTGCCGGGGTCGCGGCGGCTCGATGCACATGGCCGATGTGACTCTGGGCAGCCTGGGCGCAAACGGCGTCGTGGCCGGCGGCCTGCCGCTGTCGGTGGGCGCCGGGTTGACCCTCAAGCTGCAGGGCGGCGACCAGGTGTGCATCTGCTTCTTCGGCGATGGCGCATCGAACGAAGGCGCCTTCCACGAGAGCATCAACATGGCCGCTGTCTGGAAGCTGCCGGTCATCTACCTCTGCGAAAACAACCAGTACGGTATGTCCAGTCGGTCAAGCACGTCATGGCGGCTGCCGATATCGCCGACCGCGCGTTGGCCTACGGCATCCCCGGCGAGACGGTCGATGGCATGGACCCGCTGGCCGTCTACGAGGCCGTGAAGCGGGCGACAGCGCACGCCCGCTCGGGCAATGGCCCGGTGCTCATCAACGCCGTCACCTATCGCTACTACGGCCACTCGAAGAGCGACAAGCAGCGTCTACCGCACCAAGGAAGAGGTCGAGACGTGGCGGGCCAGGGATCCGCTCGTTACGTTCCGCGATCGTCTGATCGCTGACGGCGTTCTGACCGGCGCCGATGCCGCTGCCTTGGTCGAACAGGCTCAGAAGACGATCGACGACGCCATCGCCTGGGGCGATGCCAGCCCGGAGCCGTCGGTGGAGCACCTGACGGACGATGTGTACGCCGATGAGCCGGACGTGCTGGCTGCGCCGGAGCACGTGCTGCCGGCATGGATCAAGCAAACCTTCGGCCCCGCCACACGCCATCAATCCTGACCCCGGCGCCCGTGAGATCAGCTACTCTGAAGCGCTGCGCGAGGCGATGCGCGCAGGCGCTGAAAGCCGATCGATCGTGTCTACCTGATCGGCGAGGACATCGGCGTTTACGGCGGTGCATTCGGCGTGACGCAGGGGCTCGATCGAGGAGTTCGGGCAGGAGCGCGTGCGCGACACCCCCATCTCGGAGAACGCCATCGCGGGCGCGGCGGTGGGCACCGCGGTGACCGGGATGCGCCCCATCGCCGAGATGCAGTTCATGGATTTCCTGACCCTGGCATGGAGCAGTTGGTGCTCCAGGGCGCCAAGATCCGCTACATGTTCGGCGGCAAGGCCAGCGTGCCGATGGTGCTCCGCCTGCCGGCCGGGTCGGGCACCGGCGCGGCGGCTCAACACTCCGAGAGCCTGGAGTCGTGGCTGGTGAATGTGCCGGGTCTGAAGGTGGTGGCGCCCAGCACACCGTACGACGCCAAAGGCTTGCTGCTGGCTGCCATCGCCGACAACAACCCGGTGATGTTCGTCGAGAACAAGCTGCTCTACAAGGCCAAGGGTCCCGTGCCGGAGGAACCCTACATCGTCCCGCTTGGCAAAGCTGCAATTCGGCGTCAGGGAAGCCATGTCACCGTGGTGGCGACGTCGATCATGGTCGTGCGTGCGCTGGAGGCGGCGCAGAAGCTGGCCCCGGAGGGCATCGAACTGGAGGTGATCGACCTCCGCACGCTCAAACCGTACGATGGCGAGACGATCATCGCTTCGGTGAAGCACACCGGACGGCTGCTGATGGTCCACGAGGCGCCGCTGATCGGCGGTTTCGGCGGCGAGATCGTCGCCATGATCGCCCAGAGCCCGGCGTTCGCCTACCTGGAAGCGCCCAATCGTGCGCCTGGGCGGCGCCGATGTGCCCATTCCCTACAACCCAAAGCTCGAACGTGCCGCGGTGCCGCAGGTCGAGGACATCGTCGAGGCGGCGCGGCAGCTTGCCCGCACCGAGATTTAGCAGGGGAATCCATATGCCGACCGCTGTGATCATGCCCAAGTTTGAGATGGCCCAGGAGACCGGCAAGGTGGCCACTGGCTGAAGGCCGAGGGTGACGTCGTCAAGAGAGGGGACGCCATCCTTGAGGTCGAGACCGACAAGGTCACCCTGGAGGTCGAGGCTTTAGCCGACGGGATTCTGATGGGCATTACCGCCCGGACCGGTGACGTTGTGCCGATTGGCCAGACCATTGCCTATCTCGTGAAACCCGGCGAGTCGTTTTCCGGCGCAGGTCCGACCCCTGCCAGTCGGGCGGTTGTCGATGCAGCGCAGCCGGCGCTATCGCGACCGTCCCACCCACAGGACGCCTCCGGCTCTGGGGATATTGCGCACGCTGTCTCGGCCTCGCCTCTCGCCGTTCGCCTGGCCGAAAACCTCGGTGTCGACCTGGCGCACGTGAAAGGCACGGGGCTGCGCGGACAGGTCACGCGAGAGGATGTGGAGGCCTACGCTGCGTCGCAGCCGTCTCCATCCACGACCGACGATGGTAAAGTGCGCGCCGTGCCAGCCGCTCGACGTCTGGCGCGCGAGCTGGGGGTGGACCTGCGCAGGGTGGTTGGCACCGGGCCAGAGGGTCGCATCCAGCCGGACGACGTACGCGCGCACCTCCAAGCCACTGCCGTCGAAGGCGCGTCTACCGCAGGGACCGCTGAGCCCGTTAGTGTTCAACTCGAGCCTCCCGTGGCATCCGCGATGCTTCCTGGCAGTCCCGCCATCCGCCGTCTGGTGCCGCTGACCAACATCCGCCGCACCATCGCGGAAC
This sequence comes from uncultured Chloroflexia bacterium, assembly GCA_963774265.1. Classification (GTDB taxonomy): domain Bacteria; phylum Chloroflexota; class Anaerolineae; order CG2-30-64-16; family CG2-30-64-16; genus JALOOB01. The sequence continues at coordinate 59,227 of CAVZDU010000008.1, forward strand.
GCATGACGGCCAGCGTGCGTGAAGCGCCCCAGTTCACGGTCAGCCTGGACGCGGACATGACCCGCTCCCTGGCTATCGTAGAGGATCTGCGCAATAGCGATGCGGGACCTGCCGGCCAGCCACGCATCACCCTGACCACACTGCTGATCAAGGCCAGCGCCTGGGCGCTGTGCCAGCACCCAGGCGTCAACGCCGCGTACCAGGATGGACAGGTCGCCGAGTGGGATGAGGTGAACATTGGCGTGGCCACTGCCATCGAGGCGGGATTGATCGTGCCGGTGATTCACCAGGCCGATCTGCTGGGGATGCGAGGAGTCGCTGCCCGGCTGGCCGATCTGACGAGTCGGGCACGCGAAAACCGGCTCAAGATCGAAGATCTGCAGGGCGGCACCTTCACCGTGTCCAATCTGGGCATGTTCGGCATCGATCGATTTACGGCCATCCTCAACCCGCCGCAGGCTGCGATTCTGGCCGTGGGGCGAGTCGCCAAGCGGGCGGTCGTGACCGCTGATGATCGCGTCGAGGTTCGGCCGGTGACCACGCTCACCCTGACCGCGGATCACCGGGTATTGGACGGCGTCACAGCCGCGAAGTTTCTGGCGACGATCCAACGGGTGCTGGAGCATCCGGGCTTGTTGATGGAATAACAAAAGGTAAGGAGCGAGTGAATGTCCTCAGTACCAATGCTCCAGATTGCGATGGACTACATCACGCTACCCCCCGCGCTGGCGATGGCGATGAAGGTGGCTCCTGAGGTCGACATTATCGAGATCGGCACGCCGCTGTGTAAGGCGGTGGGCCTGGATGGCATCCGTGCCATGCGTGATCTGGTGGGTCCGGACAAGCTGATCCTGGCGGACTTCAAGAGCCCGGATGTCGGCGGGCTGGAGGCCAAAATGGCCTTCGATGCCGGCGCCGACATGATGACTGTGATCGGCGGTGCCGCGCTGGCAACGGTGGAGTCGGCTCTCGCCGCGGCCAAGACAGCGCATAAAGAGATGCTCATGGAACTAACCGGGGTGCGCGACATTCTGGCCCGAGCCAAGGAGTGGCGGCAGATCGGCGTGGAGCGCATGGTGTACCACCGTGGCTGGGACGAGCAGGCCAGCGACCGACAGTGGGTGGAGGAAGACCGCACGGTTATCCGCCAGCTTATCGACATGGGCTTCAAGATCACCGTGACGGGCGGCCTCTCGAAACAATTGCTGCCTTTCTTCCAACCGCTGGCTGTGTCTGTGGTGATCTGCGGCCGCGGCATCCGCGAGACGCCTGACCCTCGGCAGTCGGCCCATGAATTTCGGATGGAGATGCAACGGTTGTGGGGAACGGGCGGTGTTGTGCCCGCCTTTCCCGGAGGCAAGGTAGCGGCAAACACCGCGGTGGAGAATGCGGCAAAAGCGCTCCGCTGGGGCGTAAGTGAGATGGGGCTAACCCTCACGGTCGATGGTCGCGATTGCCCAGGGTGTGACTCACCACAACGCTTCTGCTGGGGAAGCCGCGTGGAGGTGGCCGCGCCGGCTGGCGTGAACGCTGGCGATATTGTGGCAAGGATCGCTCAGAATTTCGGACACACGCCCGCCGTGGCGCGCGGTGGTGACGGGAGTTTCATCCTTGATCCTGCGCAGCTGCCGAATACCACGCCGAACGAGGTGCTCGATTTGCTCCGGGCGGCAGGCAACGCGTTGCGTGCGCTCGGATGCGCGGTGGACGTGGCTGCCGGTGTTTCGGTAGCGGAAAACATCCTGCGCAATTAGCCGCAGACGGAAGGCGCAAACACTAAGGAGGAATGATGGCACAAACCCACGTGCAGATGACCGCCCTCGGCATGGTCGAGACGCGGGGACTGGTGGCCTCGGTCGAGGCTGCGGATGCGATGAGCAAGGTGGCATACGTCCGGCTGGTGGCGCAGGAGGAGATCGGCGGTGGATACGTCACGATCATGGTCCGAGGTGAGGTCGGCGCGGTGCAGGCGGCAGTGGATGCCGGCGTGGCGGCGGCAAAGCGGGCCGGCGAACTGGTGACCGCGCATGTGATCGCCCGGCCGCACGCCCTGGTGGAGAAACTGCTGCCCGGTGGCCCGACCCGCGTCGTGCGGGCGCTGGCCGATTGAGAGGCTGACACATGGACCTCAGGACCTATGTTCTCATCGACTCCATGCAGCCCCAGTATGCGGCGCTGACAGGCATCCTGCTGCAGGGTGATACGCCCGTCGAGGGCATGGCGGAAATCTTCATGGAGCTGGCCCCGGCGAGCGACGTATACGAAGTGCTCGACGCCGCGCTGAAGACAACCGAAGTCCGGCCAGGCCTGCTGCGGGTCGAGCGTGAGTACGGCACACTGGAGATCCACGGGTTCTTCCAGGAGAACGTAAAGACCGCCGGCAGGGAAGCGCTTGTGAAGTTCGGTCTCACCGAGGCCGACCGCTGGAAGCCGGAGGTTGTCTCAGTCAAGACCGTGACCAACGTCGATCCCTACGAGGCGCAGCTCGTCAACCAGACCAGCCGGGGCGGTCTTCTGCTCAAGGGTCAGACCTTGTGCGTGATCGAGGTGGTGCCGGCGGCCTACGTGATGCTCGCCGCCAACGAGGCGGAAAAGGCGGCCAACATCACTCTGGTGCACTACCAGCCCTCGGGCAGATTCGGCCGCCTGTACATCTCAGGCACCGAATCGGAAGTGCGCGTCGCTCGCGACGCAGCGGTCACTGCGGTCAACAGCCTGCCCGGTGCCACCCGCGGCAGAGGGGGCGCATAACGTGAAGACCTTCATTTCCGCCACGGACATCGAGGCGCTGGCCGCACAGGGTGTGCGCGAGCTGATGGTCGACGAGGATACGGTGCTGACGGCTGTCGCCCGGGAGGCAGCCGCGCAACTCGGGGTAAAGTTGGTAGCGCCTGGAGCGACAAGCTCTGCCCGACCGCCCGCGCAACCGGCGGCCGTCTTCGGGAAACCGAAGGGGTGCCAGCACGGGCCCCTGGGTGGGGAACGCAATTCAGCACCCACCCCGAGCGCGAAGGCTGCCAACCCGGTCGTCGACCAACTGATCGGTGCTGTAAAACAGCTCTATGGGCGGAATTGAGGCTGAGGAGACGCACAACATGATTATCGCCAAAGTGATGGGCGCGGCCGTCGCCTCAGTCAAGATGGACGCGCTCCAGGCGACCAAATTGCTGGTCGTAAGCCCGACAGATGCGCAGGGCAACCCAAACGGCGCCCCATTTCTGGCAGTCGACTTGGTCGGCGCGGGCGAGGGTGAACTGGTGATGGTCAGCCAGGGCATCCTCCGCACGAATGGCAGTGGCCAACGACCGTTCGCCGGTTGATGCCGCGATCATCGGTATCCTGGACTCCCTGCGCTACAACGGGGAACTGGCCTTCAGGAAGGAGTAGAACTATGACGCAGCCAAACGATCTCCAGACAACGAACGACGACATGGACCCGGGGATGCGAGCCCTCGGAATGATCGAAACGAAGGGGCTGGTGGCCTGCATCGAGGCGGCCGATGCGATGGTGAAGGCCGCCAACGTGAAACTGTTGGACCGCCGGGCCATCGGCGGCGGTTACATGACGGTGATGGTGCGCGGCGATGTGGGCGCAGTGCGGACCGCGTTGGAGGCGGGCAGCCAGGCCGCGCGGCGGCTCGGCCAGGTCGTCTCGGTACGCATCCTGCCCAGCCCGCACCTGGATCTGGAACATATCCTCCCTGAGATTGTGGAGTAGCGAGTGAGCGCGCCACGTATAACGCCAGCCAGGTTGCGGACCAAAAAGAGCCGCGGACAGAAGATCACGATGCTGACGGCCTACGACTGCCCCATGGCCTCGTTTATCGACCAGGCCGGGGTGGACATCGTGCTGGTCAGCGATGCGGTGGGCACGGTGGGCAACGGCCGGCCCGAGGCGGTCTCGGTGACGGTGGACGAGATGATCTACCACACTCGCGCGGTGCGCAACGGCGCCAAGCGCTGCATGGTCGTCACGACCCTGCCGTTTGGCTTCCTACAACACCACCGAAGATGCCCTGCGGACGGCGACCCGGCTGATGAAGGAGGGCGGCGCGGACGGCGTGCATCTGGAAGGCACCCGCCGCGAAGGCGCACCTGGTCGGCGAAATCACGGCTGCGGGCATCCCGGTGATGGGGCACGTCGGCGTGACCAAGCAGAAGATCGTCGGCACCGGCCGGATCAAGCTGCCCGGGCAGGACGCTGCGTCGGCGCGAAGAGATCATCGGCGACGCGTTGGAGATGGCCCGGCAGGGCGCGTTCTGCGTTGGTGCTGGAGTGTCTGCCGACTGCGCTGGGACGGATCATCACCAGAGCCTGGACATCCCGACGATCGGCATCGGTTCGGGCGCGGACTGCGACGGCCAGGCGTTGGTGACGCAGGACATGCTGGGGCTGTACAAGGAAATGTCGCCGCGCTTCCTGAAGGTGTATGCCGATCTGGCGACCACGATGGTGGACGCGCTCGGGCAGTTCCGCCAGGAAGTCGAAGGGCGGCGTCTTCCCGGCGCCCGAGCACACGTACCCGATCGACGACGGTGAGCTGCGGAAGCTACTGGCGCAGTTGCGGTCCTGAGAGACTTATTGGAGCACGATATCCCCCTACTTTTCGAGAGGATGCGTCGCAATCCTTTCGACGTTAAAACGGATACGCACAACAGGAAAGAGGGAGGTACAACTCATGGCTGAGTCTCTGAAGGGAAAGGTGGCGGTCATCACGGGCGTCGGCTCCGGGTTCGCGAAGGCCACGGCGGAGCTGTTCGCCACGGCTGACCAGGTGGGCCTCGTCCTGATCGACCTCAACGAGAAGGCCCTCAAGGCCACCGCCGACGCCTGCGAGGCGGCCGGCTCGAAGGTCGTTGCCTTTGCGGGCGACGTGACCAAGCCGGAGACCTTCGAGCGCGCGCTCAAGGAGACGCTCGACACCTTCGGCAAGGTCGATTTCCTCATCAATTACGCGGGCGGCGCGCTCAAGGTGGCGCCCATCGAGGAGATGGACGATGCCATCAACCGCCGCATCATCGACCTGAACCTCACCAGCACGATCATGAGCTGCCGGACCTTCACGCCGCAGTTCAAGAAGCAGGGCTACGGCAAGATCATCAACGTGTCCAGCGCGTGCGACCGCCGCTCGTGGCCGGGGTGGTCGGTCTACTCCGCCGCCAAGGCCGGCGTCAACGCCTTCACGAAGTGCCTCTACACCGAGCTGCGGCCCCACGGCATCGCCGTCACGCTCCTCGTGCCGGGCGGATCCAACACCGGCTTCCAGGCGGCGGCAGCAGGCGTCAACAAGTTCGAGTGGGACGAGTATCTGGCCGTGCGCCCCGAGCACTTCGCCGACATGGTGTACCAGACCTGCGCGCTCTCGAAGGGCGGATGCGTCTCCGAGATGCTGGTTTACGGGCTGGCGCAGGACGTCAGCGGTTTCTGATACGCATAGGGAATTGGCAAAGCCTGAACAAGGTCGTTGGTCAGGACAAAACCCACGTTCCGGATGCAGGAGGTGATCCATCTGTAGTCAACTGATTCCCGACATTCGCCCAACCAAACCCATAGAGCAAAAAGGAGAAGACTCAAAATGAAGAAGCTGTTCGCTCTAGTGGCTCTGCTGGTGCTCGCCAGCCTGGTCCTGTCCGCCTGCCGCGACCCCCGCGCCCGCTCCGGCGGCTGCGCCCACCCAGGTGCCCGCAGCTGCACCGACCGTGGCGCCGGCGGAACCCACCAAGGCCCGCCGAGCCCGCTGCACCGGCGGCGACCGAGTACAAGCCGGCGACCTACTACGCCGAAGAAGATTGCGTTCTTCGTATCGGACCTGATCGAACGTGTTCCACCAGGGGCAGGCGACCGAGGCGAAGAAGTACGCCAAGGATAAGTACGGCGCCGAGGTGTTCATCTTCGACGGCAAGTCGGACTCGGCGACGATGACGGCGAACGTGGACCAGATCATGGCCCAGGGCATGGACGCCGCGACCCTGCACGTCTGGGACGATCCGGCGGCACTGCCGGCGGTGAAGGAAATGCTCGCCAAGGGCATCATCCTGACGTCGTTCTTCAGCCCGATGGGCGATACGGGCATTCCGGTCGCGCGCAGCGACGAGAAGGGTGTCTCGTTCGCGATGGGCGCCGAGATGGCGAAGCAGTGGAAGGCAGCGCACCCGGACAAGCCGATCGTGATGGTGGAGTTGGGCTGGCCGAACCACACCGAGGTGAAGTCGGGCCGGACGGATCCGTTCGTGGCAGGGTGTGCTGTCGGTGGACCCGACGGCGACGGACCTGGGCTGCCTGGATGCGAGCAAGGGCGCCGATGCGGCGAAGCAGATCATCACGGACCTGGTGACGCAGCATCCGGAAGTGAACCTGATCTACTCGGAAGCGTCGAACCTGACGGTCGGGACGATGGCCGGCCTGACGCAGGCGGGCCGCGGCAAGATGGACGATGGCAAGCCGCTGACGGAGATCGTGGCCAGCGTCGACTTCGACCCGGTCGAGTACGAGCAGGTGTACGACCCGAACAGCTCGCTGAAGTTCTCCATGGGTCTGCCGCCGATCGAGACCGGCCACGGCCGCATCGACCTGATCATGGACGTGGCGCAGGGCAAGATCCCGATGACCTCGAACCCGGCCAAGGAGCAGTTCTACAAGGCTTACGACGTCAACTTCTACACGATGCCGCAGGCCGATGCTGCGACCTGGCTGAACACCCAGTTCGGCACCAACATCACTCCGCCCGTAGCTGCGGCTGCGCCCGCGGCGAGCGAGTACAAGCCGGCGACCGACACGCCGAAGAAGATTGCGTTCTTCGTATCGGACCTGATCGAACGTGTTCCACCAGGGGCAGGCGACCGAGGCGAAGAAGTACGCCAAGGAGAAGTACGGCGCCGAGGTGTTCATCTTCGACGGCAAGTCGGACTCGGCGACGATGACGGCGAACGTGGACCAGATCATGGCCCAGGGCATGGACGCCGCGACCCTGCACGTCTGGGACGATCCGGCGGCACTGCCGGCGGTGAAGGAAATGCTCGCCAAGGGCATCATCCTGACGTCGTTCTTCAGCCCGATGGGCGATACGGGCATTCCGGTCGCGCGCAGCGACGAGAAGGGTGTCTCGTTTGCGATGGGCGCCGAGATGGCGAAGAAGTGGAAGGCAGCGCACCCGGACAAGCCGATCGTGATGGTGGAGCTGGGCTGGCCGAACCACACCGAGGTGAAGTCGGGCCGCACGGATCCGTTCGTGGCAGGGTGTGCTGTCGGTGGACCCGACGGCGACGGACCTGGGCTGCCTGGATGGGAGCAAGGGCGCAGATGCGGCGAAGCAGATCATCACGGACCTGGTGACGCAGCATCCGGAAGTGAACCTGATCTACTCGGAAGCGTCGAACCTGACGGTCGGGACGATGGCCGGGTTGACGCAAGCGGGCCGCGGCAAGTATGGACGATGGCAAGCCGCTGACGGAGATCGTGGCCAGCGTCGACTTCGACCCGGTCGAGTACGAGCAGGTGTACGACCCGAACAGCTCGCTGAAGTTCTCCATGGGTCTGCCGCCGATCGAGACCGGCCACGGCCGCATCGACCTGATCATGGACGTCGCGCAGGGCAAGATCCCGATGACCTCGAACCCGGCCAAGGAGCAGTTCTACAAGGCTTACAACGTCAACTTCTATACGATGCCGCAAGCCGACGCTGCGACCTGGCTCAACACCCAGTTCGGCACCAATATCAAATAGCTCACTTTGGACAGGACCTTCGAGGTCAGCGAGGCCTCGAAGGTCCGGGTGTGATCTCCAGGGAGGGGGGGTGAAAGCCTCCCTCCCATCAGCAGGAGCATGCCTCAGGGGAGGAGGTCGGCTGCATGGAACTGACAGAAAACGTTCTCGAAATCAGGGATCTGGTTAAAGAGTTCCCGAGCGTGCGGGCAGTCAACAACGTCAGTTTCGACATCAAGCGCAACACCGTCCACTGCCTCGTCGGCGAGAACGGCGCCGGGAAGAGCACGCTGATCAAGATCCTCACCGGCGCATACCAACGCACCAGCGGCAAAATCCTGCTGAACGGCCAGGAGTATGCGGCGGCGAGCACGAAAGAAGCCAAGGAAAAGGGCATCAGCACGCTTTTCCAGGAGCTGAACGTGGTCGATCAGCTCACGATTGAAGAAAACCTTACGTTGGGCATGGAGGATACGCGGTTCGGTTTCCTCCGCAAGACGGACAAGATCAACAAGATCGTGAGCGTGATGAACAGCCTGGAGCCGTCTATCGACCCCAAGCAAATGGTCTCCGACCTGAGCGTGGCCAGGAAGCAAATCGTGGAGATCGCGAAGGCAGTTGCGACCGAGTCGGACATCATCATCATGGACGAGCCGACTGCGGCCCTGTCCGAAGCTGAAATCGCCAGGCTTTTCAAGATCATTCGGGGCTTGCGCGAGCGTAACGTCACCGTCATCTACATCTCCCACCGGCTCGACGAAATCTTCGAGCTTGGCGACTACGTCACCGTGATGCGCGACGGCCGCCACATCGACACCAAGCCCATTTCGCAAGTGAAAGACCGGTCGGAACTAATCAAGATGATGATCGGCCACACGGTCTTCGAGCAGTACACGCCCCGAGACCGTGACTGCGATGATATCATCCTCGAAGTGCGCAACCTATCCAACCACAAGCTCCAGGACATCTCCTTCTCCGTCCCCAGGGGCGAAATCGCGGGGTTCTACGGTCTGGTCGGTGCGGGCAAAACAGAGCTGGCGCGGGCCATCTACGGCGCGGACCCGTATACAGGCGACATCATCTTCAAAGGCAAGAAACTGCGCGGCTCGACCGATCGGGTCATTGAGGCAGGCATCGCGCTGGTCCCCGAAGAACGGCGCTCGCAGGGCCTGTTCACGTTGCTCACAATCAGGGGCAACGTGCCGGTTATGAATATGAAGAAGGTCTCCCGCGGTGGCTTCGTCAACGGAGCCCAGGAGCGGGCGGTCACGCTCGAATATATCGACAAGCTACGGATCGCAACCAGCAGCACCGAGAAGGAGGCCGCGCAGCTATCGGGCGGCAACCAACAGAAGGTCGTGCTCTCGAAGTGCCTGTTTGCCGACGCGGATCTCCTGATGCTTGACGAGCCCACACGCGGCATCGACGTTGGCGCGAAGAGCGAGATCTATACCCTCATCCGCCAGCTTGCCGCCGAGGGCAAGTCAATCCTGATCTTTTCTTCCGAGCTCCCCGAGGTGATGAACATCTGCGACACGATCTACCTCCTCTACGACGGGAGTGTGAAGGAGACGGTTCGCAACGGCTGTGACGTCGATAGCGAACTGATCATGCACGCCGTGAGCGGAGTCGCCTCCGGCGGCGGGATCGACGGCAACGGCACCCAGGGCGCCAGCAAGGCGACGGAGGCAGAATGAGCGTCCAGACAACCGCGCCGGCACAGAAGAAGCGCGCGACAAGCCGCATGAGCAACGAGACGTATATCACCCTGTTCATGGTCGGCGTTCTCCTCGTCGTCTTCCTTGTCGCCTGCATCTTCGTGCCGAACTTCTATAAGCCTCAGAATATTATCAATATTCTGACCAACAGCTGGTACATCGTGATCCTCGGCATCGGCGTGAGCTTCCTGTTGATCACGGGGAACTTCGACATGTCGGTTGGAGGGGTGATTGCGCTCACAGGCGTCCTCTCCGTGTATTTCTGTCAGGGAGTGAACGTCTCGCGAAATGAGCTGGCCAACGGCCTTGGCTTCCCATACCCCGTCGCAATTGGAGCCGCACTTCTCTGCGCCATGGCCGTCGGCGGGGTGAACGCGTTCTTTGTTGCGAAGCTTAAAGTGCCGTCGATCATCGTCACACTGGGGACTATGATGCTGGCGCGCGGCGTTGCCCAGGTCATCACCCAGGGCGCGCAGCGCAACACCAGCCTGCCGAAGGTCTTCGGTGTCATCGGCAACGCGGCAATCCCCGGCACCTCTCTCAAGGTTTCGGTAGTGATCATGGTCGTGCTCCTGATCGTTGCCTTTCTCTTTGAGCGCAGGACCGTATTTGGGCGGCGAACATACCAGATTGGCGCCAACCAGGAGGCGGCCCGACTGTCAGGGATCAAGGTCTCCCGCCACCTCACGATGCTCTTCATTCTCAGCGCACTGCTGGCCGGCATCACCGGGATCCTCCTTGCTTCGGAGTACAAGGCCGGCCTCTCGAACCGCGCCATGGGATACGAATTCGACGCGTTGGTGGTTGCGCTGCTGGGCGGCGTGAGCATCGCGGGCGGCTTCGGGTCAGTGCTGGGCATGTTCGTGGGTGCGATCCTTCTCTCCGTGATGACCTCGGCGGCGACTGGCCTGCTGCTCTCACCCGACTTACAGTATACGCTCAAGGCCGTGGTGACCTTCATCGCGATTCTTGCGCAACGCTGGGCCGTTGACCGGCGCAGCCGCCAGGGCTAAAGGAGACGATCGTGACAACCACTCAAGCATCCATGCGGAAGACCACCAGTCAGAGTGACCGCTCTGATGCCTTGCGGGCGGCCGTCAAGAAGTACTACATCTACGTGGTCTTGCTGGTGATCGTGATCGCCTTCAGCCTCGCCAAGGTTAACGAGGTCGGATTGTTCGGGAGGGGGGCCTTCCTCAGCCCGGACAGTGTGATTAACATGTTTCGCATCTCGGCGCCGATCCTGACGCTGAGCGGTGCGTTCACGCTGCTGATGATCTCAGGGTACATCGACCTGTCGGTGGGCAGCGCGATGAGTCTCGCCGCGGTTGTGTTCAGCTTTATGATCTTGAATGGGTTCGCCTTCCTCCCGGCGTTCCTGATCACGCTGGTCGTGGGGATAGGGATGGGCCTGCTCAACGGCTTTAACGTCATGAAGCTCCGCATCACGCCCGTGATCGCCACCCTGGTCACACTGAACCTATTCAAGGGTATCGCCCTGCTCATCGTGCCCGACGGCACATCCGCGATCAAGAGCACAGCCACACAGAAAATGCCCGCGATGATCAACTACTACGCCCGGCAACCTGTGATTCTCGGCTTGCCTCTGGCCTTCTTCGTTGCGGTCGCTGTCATCATCGGTTTGGTGATCGTGCAGCGGAAGACGATCCTGGGCAAGTACGCCGCGGCGATCGGTGGCAACCGGATTGCGGCCGAGTTGTCCGGCATCAACCCGGTTAAGTATGTTTGGCTGCTGTACGTGATCGTCGGGTTCTTCGCAGCCGCGGCCGGAGTCGCGCGGGCGAGCTACATGTCGCTGGGAGATCCACTATCCGGCGATGGCATGGAACTCGACTGCATCATCGCCGTACTGCTTGGCGGGACCGCGTTTTCGGGTGGCGAGGGATCGGTTGCCAAGACCATGATCGCGGCCCTGATTCTCATGTGCGTGACAACCGGCCTGATGACTGTTATACCAGCCTATTGGCAAGTCTTGGCGAAAGGCAGCGTGCTGCTGTTCGCCGTTGTGTTGAATCACGTGCTAGTGCGGCGTCGCGCGCTCGCGTAGCAGTCGAGGGAGGTGGGCCGTGGTCGATCCCCGGGAACGGTACGCGCTGCGGTCGTTGGCTGCGCGCTGGATGGCGCACGCGACGAACCCGATCATGCCAGAACGGCGGCGGCAGTGGCGGGCCATCAAGGATCTCCGAATGGAGAAGCCTATGATCCTCGTCGAGACGTGCATGCTGCCCGACTACATCGGCAAGGACGAGCTCGTCTGCGAGGACCCGTACCTGCGCAACATCGAGAAATCGCTCTACGAGATCGTTCGCCACGCGGACGAGATCGGCGATGACATCGTCGTAGACCCGTACTTCCGCATCCCCTGGGCGGTTGAGGTCGGCGACTTACGGCATCCCCATCGTGGCCTTCCATGCAACGAGCTGCGACGGGAGCGACCTCGGCTACTCTTTCGAATTTGGCGTGCAATCCGAGGCCGATGCCGCGAAGCTGCACCTGCGAGAGCGTCATCTGGATCGCGCATTGAGCCATCAGCGGCAAGAGCTGCTTCTCGACATCTTCGGGGACATCCTGCCGGTGCGCCTGGGCGGCTACGATCCCTTCTATGTGGAGCCCGGTTACCGGCCATGGCTCGGCAACCTGTTCGGCGGGCTGACCATGGACCTCTTCAAGCTCATCGGGAACAACAACCTGCTCTACTGGGTCTACGACAAGCCCGAGCTCATCGACCGGATCATGAAGCTGATCCACGACGACCGCGTCGACGCACTTCAAGTTCCTTGAGCACGAGGGCCTGCTTTACCGGAATACGGATACCTGGATGCCCTGCCCCGGCAGCTACGGGTTCGTCTCCGACCTGCCGGAGCCGACTGAGAACGACCAAGACGTGCAGATGAAGGACTGTTGGGTCTGGGTGGAGTCGCAGGAGAGCGCGCCCATCTCCCCGAAGATGTTCAACGAGTTCTTCCTGCCCTACATCGCCGACGTCACGCGACCGTTCGGCCTGGCATACTGGGGGTGCTGCGAAGGCCTACACGACCGGTTCCCGTACATCGAGAAGGCGATCCCCAACCTGCGCGCGGTCAGCGTCTCGGGCTGGAGCGACCCGTGGCGCATGGCAGAGATGCTGGGCAAGAAATACGTCTTCTCGCGCAAACCGACCCCGGCCTACATCAGCGGCGCAAATCCCGACTGGGACCTGGTGGAGAAGGATGTCCGTGACACCCTCGCCGCCGCGAGAGACTGCAACCTGGAGCTGTGTTTCCGGGATATTTACACGATCGCCGGCGACCGGCCGCGCCTCGCGCGGTGGGTTGAGATGACGCGTGCGATGATGAACGGCTGAGGAAATTCTGATTCAGCCGAGGATCTCGCGAAAGTCAATAGCGTGCTGGCAGCTCGCGCCGAGGCGCTTGCCAGAGACTGGTCGTGGGACCCGTGACCGGAGGATGCTGGTGCAGACCCAAACCCCGGAGATGCAATGATACCTGTTGGCCTCTACGAGAAGGCGCTTCCGGCCGAGTGGTCCTGGGAAAGACGCCTGGCGGCCACGGCCGAAGCCGGCTACGATTTCGCCGAAATTTCGATCGACGAGACCGAAGAACGGCTAACCCGTCTGGATTGGGCGGGTGGCCGAGCGCGCCGCGCTGCGCTGCGCCATTGCTACTTCCGGCGTGCGCATCCTGACGATGTGCCTCAGCGGGCACTCGCAAGTATCCACTGGGCAGCCACGCGCCGGAAATACGCCGTCGCGGGCTGGAGATCTTCCGCAAGGCGATTGACTTCGCCGTGGATATCGGGCTGGGGATCGTGCAGGTGCCGGGGTACGATGTCTTCGACGAGCCGACTGACGCGGATACCGCGGCCTACCTACCTGGATGGGCTGCACCAGGGAACCGAATGGGCCAGCCAGGCCTGCCTGATGCTGGGCCTGGAGAACGTTGACGTCTCCATTAGCGAGTCCATCACCGCCACGATGCGTTTGGTCACCGCGATCAACTCGCCCTGGTTCCAGTTGTACCCGGACATGGCCAACGTGGCCGCCGCCGGCTTCTATCCGCCGGACGAGCTCAGGCTGGCCAAAGATCACATCGTGGCCGTGCACGTCAAAGACGGCGTTCTGAAAACGATTCGCGGCGTGCCGTTGGCGCGGGCATCGTGCCCTTCGCCGAAACATTCGAGGCGCTCCGGGAGTGCAGGTTTCGCGGCCCGCTGGTGGTGGAAATGTGGAGCCACATGGATCGCACCGGCGACCCGTTCGGCTCAGTCCGCGCCTGCGCGCGAGTTTGTCAGGCCCTATCAAGAGGTGTTGGATGCTTCTCGAAGAACTGCGAGAGATCGTCTGGAAATGCAACCTGGAGCTGCCTAAGAACGACCTCGTCAAGATGACGAGCGGCAACATCAGCGGCCGCGATCCGGAGACCGGCCTGGTCGTCATCAAGCCGAGCGGCTACAGCTACGAAGAGATGACAGCCCGGCGACATGGTCATCGTCGACATGGACGGCAAGGTCGTCGACGGCCACCTGACGCCCTCGGTGGACACCGAGACGCATCTTTACGTTTATGCCCACCGGCCAGACGTCTTGGGCATCGGCCACACGCATTCGCCCTACGCGAGCAGCTTCGCAGCGTTGGGCAGAGCCAATCCCGCCCTGCCTGACGGCTTCGGCGATGTTGGGCGGCGAGATTCCGCTGGGCAAATACGTGCCCATCGGCGGCGCGGCCATCGGCGCGGAGATCGTCGCCAAGATCGGCAACGCACGGGCGATCATCATGCAGAACCACGGGGTTTTCACCATCGGCAACTCGCCCAAGCAGGCCACCAAGATGGCCGTCGAGGTCGAGGAGATCGCCAAGATCACCCACCTGGCGCTGCTGATGGGCCAGCCGTCGTCCTGACGCCGGAGCAATTGGGCCAGATGGACGATCTGTACACGAATCTCTACGGGCAAAAGTAAGGGGAGGGCTGATTCTTTGGCCGAGCTGACTTCCAAGGAACGCGTTATTTGCGCATTGCGACGGCAGGAACCGGACCGGGTGCCGCACTTCGAGTGGCTCGTGGACCGGAAAGTGCGGGACGCTTTCCTGCCTGGCTGCCAGGATCACAACGAGTTTGCGGTTCGCATGGGGCATGATGCCGTCCTGGTGGACCCCAATTTCGCCAAGGAGCCGCTGAGCGACGGCCGGTATCGCAGCGAGTGGGGCTACATCGGGCAGAAGACCCAGGAGGAGCACGGCATCGAGGTCGAGTCGCCCATCGCGAGCCTGGCCGACTTCGAGCGCTATACCCCGCCCGACCCCCTGGCGCCGGGCAGATACGCATCCATCGAAAAAACGTTGGCGCAATACGGCGATCGATACGCAGTCATCGTCCACCTCAACGACGTGTTTTCGCTCCCGCGTTACCTCATGGGCATGGAGAACCTGCTCATGGCCATCGCAGCCGAGCCTGAGCTCGTGCAGGCGCTGGTGGACATGTCGGTCGATATCAACCTGGTGATGGCGAAGGAGCTCGTCGCACGGGGCGTGAAGATCGTCTACACGGGCGATGATTATGCATCCAGCAAAGGCCCGCTCATGTCGCCGCGGCACTTCCGCAAGCTCTTTTATCCCGGCCTGTGCCGGGTGATCGGCGGATTCAAGGAGCTGGGCCTGCTGGTCATCAAGCACACCGACGGCAACCTGTGGCCGATCCTGGACATGATTGTGGATTCTGGCATCGACTGCCTCGACCCCATCGACCCAAAGGGCGGCATGAGCCTCGCCGAGGTCAAAGCGAAGTACGGCCACCGGATCGCGATCAAGGGCAACGTGGATTGCGCGGACCTGCTGACCTTCGGCTCCGTTGAGGAGACAGTCGCAGCAACCAAACAGGCGCTGCGTGAAGGGATGCCGGGCGGCGGCTTCATCCTGTCGTCCAGCAACAGCATCCATTCAGGTGTCAAGCCGGAGAATTATGCGGCCATGATGCGAACAGTGCGCGAGTTTGGGAGCTACCCGCCGCTCGGAGATTTGTAGATATGTTGCCCGGCACGAGCATCCTGAGTGGCGTGGCAGAGGCGTTCCCGCTTGTGAGGTCGAAGGAGGCTCGGCTCTGGCCAAATTGTTGCTCCGCAATCGGCCATTAACCATCCATGGTAAGGTGCGACGATGGACTATCTCGTTGGGATTGACCTGGGCTCAACCACGCTCAAGGCGGTCATCTACGATACGCGCGGCAATGTCATTGCCAGCGGTTGCCGCCCGACCGAGCGCTTCCACCCCGATCCGGCGCATCCGGAGTGGACCGTCTGGCAGCCGGAGCAGATCTGGGGCGGCAGCGCTGCTGCGCTGAAGGAGGCCATCGCCGCAATCGACGATCCGCGCAACATCAAAGCCGTCGCTGTGACCGGCATGGGCATGGACGGCCTGCCGATCGACGAAAAGGGCAACTGGCTCTACCCGCTGATCAGTTGGCACTGCCCGCGCACCCAGCCGCAGTTCGAGTGGTGGATCCAGCACATCGGCGCCGAGAAGACCTTCGCCATCGGCGGCAACACGCTCTGGCGCTTCTCGACCGCGCTGCGGCTGCTGTGGATGGCCGAGCACGAGCCGGAGATCCTGAGGCGCACCCACAAGTGGCTGCTGATCGAGGATTTCGTCAACTTCATGCTGTGCGGCGTGGCCGCGACCGACTACACCATGGCCTCGTGCACGCTGCTGTTCGACCAGCGCAAGCTGAGCTGGTCGGACGAGATGCTGGCACTGTCGGGCATCGACCGGCGGCTGTTGTGCGACGCGTTCCCCAGCGGCACGGTGCTGGGCGAGGTCACCCCCGCAGCGGCCGCGGCGACCGGGCTTGGCGGTCGGCACGCCGGTGGTGCTGGGCGGACACGACTACCTGTGCGGCGCGCTGCCGGTCGGCGCCATCAAACCGGGCGTCATCCTGGACGTGAGCGGCACCTGGGAGATCGTGCTGGCCTCCATCCCAACGCCGGTGCTGACCCCCGAAGCGCAGCGGACCGGCGTGACGGTCGAGGCACACGTGGCGCGCGACCTCTACGCCATCTGGGGCGGCGCGGTCTCGTCCGACATGCTGGAGTGGTATCGCAAGGAGTACGGCTTCGAGGCGAAGCATCAAGGCCGAGACAGTGCAGCGGCGTGGATTGGGACTTTCTGATGGCGGAGGCGGCGCAGGTCGCCGGTCGGCGCGCGCGGCGTCATGTTCCTGCCGCACATGTCGGGCGCCGGATGCCCGGTGGTCGACAGCCGGTCGCTGGCGGGCTTCGTCGGCCTGAGCAACTTCGCCACCAAAGGCGACATGCTGCGGGCGATCATCGAGGGGCTGGACTACCAGTTCCTGGACATCGTCAAGACCATGCAGAATGACCTGGGCGTGCCGTTCGACAAGCTGGTGGTCGTCGGCGGGGCCGTGCGCAACAAGTTCTGGATGCAGAACAAGGCGGACATGGTCGGGCAGACCATCGAGGTGCCCGGCGGTCGAGGACGCAACGCCGTTGGGCGCGGCCATGCTGGGCGGGCATCGGCGTGGGCCTTTACCGGGACGAGCAAGACGCGTTCGAGCATGTCTGGAAGCCGGGCGCGACCTACGAGCCGGACCCGCAGGTGACCGCCCGGTACGCCGAGTCTGTTCCCGATCTACAAGCAGCTCTACGCCGCGCTGGCGCCGATCAGCCATCAGCTCTACGACCAATTCCCGGGTTAGGCACCGGAGGTGTCGCTATGGCCAAGTATCTCATGGGGATTGACAACGGCCTCACCGTGTCCAAGGCCGCGATCTTCGACCTGGAGGGCCACGAGGTCGCGGTCGCCAGCCGCAAGATCGAGGTGCAATATCCCAAGCCCGGCTAGACCGAACGGGATATGGACATCGTCTGGCAGAAGACAGCCGAGGCGATCCGCGAGGTTATGGATGCGTCAGGCATCGATCCCTCGCGAGATCCTGGCCATCGGCAACTCAGGCCACGGCAATGGTCTGTACGTTGCTGGACCGTGACGGCAAGGCATTTCGCCCCAGCATCGCCTCCATGGATAGTCGCGCGCGCCGACATCATGGACGAGTGGAACCGACCGGGGGCGTGCACGACCAGGCCTTTCCGTTCGTCCTGCAATCCTGTTGGGCCGGCACAGCCGCGCGTCCTGCTGGCCTGGCTCAAGCGTCACGAGCCGGAGAGCTATCGCAAGATCGGCAAAGTTATGATGTGCACGGATTACATCAAGTACTGCCTGACCGGCGTGCACACCACCGACTTCTCGATCATCAGCGGCAGCAGCCTGTTCGACTCGCCCAATCGAGGCTATTCGCCGCGACCTGCTGGAGATCTACGGCATCCCCGAGATACTGCCTGCGCTGCCGCGGCCGGTCTGGAGCCACGAGATCGCCGGCCGGGTGACGCCGGAAGCCGCGCGGCTCACCGGGCTGGCCGTGGGCACGCCGGTCGCCGGCGGCCTGTTCGACATCGATGCCGCTGCGCATCGGCTCCGGGGTCATCGACGACGGCGTCCTCTGCATCGTCGCGGGCACCTGGAGCATCAACGAGGTCGTCACCGACGATCCCATCATCGACAAACGTCTCTTTCTGATGCTCTCTGTTCGCGGTGCCGGGCATGTGGTTGACCCTGGAGGGCAGCGCGACGTCGGCCACCAACCTGGAATGGTTCGTGAACAACTTCTGCTGCGAGGAAAAGCAGGAGGCCCAGGCCCGCGGCATCTCGGTGTACGATGTGTGCAACGAAAAGGTCGCGTCGCTGGCGCCGGGCAGCACCGACGTCATCTTCCACCCCTTCCTGTTCGGCTCCGATGTGCAAGCAACTGCGCGCGCGGGCTTCTATGGACTGGGCGCGTGGCACACCAAGAACGCATGTGTTGCGAGCGTTGTACGAAGGGGTCGTCTACGGCCACATGAACCACATCGAAAAGCTGCGGGCGGCCGGCGCCCAGATCGAGAAGGCGCGCATGACGGGCGGCGGCTCGCACAGCCACGTGTGGACGCAGATGTTTTCCGACGCACTGCAACTGCCGATCGAGGTGCCCGAGGGCGCCGAGGTAGCCGCGCGAGGCGTCGCGATGGCGGCCGGCGTCGGGGTCGGGGTCTACAACGACTACACCGATGCCGTAGCCAGGGTCGTGCAGGTCGAACGCAAGCATCAGCCTGATCCCCAGGCCGCGCCCGCGTACCGAGTTCGCTATGGCGAATACGTGAACATACTGGAAGCCATGAAGGAACCGTGGAATCGGCTGGCGAAGTTAAGCGCGTAACAAGTTCAAGAGTCCAGGCGGCTCACTTTGCACGAATTTGCACATAGGAATTGCGCAGGGTCGCTAACGGGGTACATATACGGCCCAGGCAAAGTTCGGTGAGTTGACTAACGGGACGGGATAGCCGGTATCCCCAGGGGTGTTGGATGGAAGACGATCGAGTGGATCTCCTGGCACAGGTAGCGCTGTGGTACTATGAGGACGGGCTGGATCAGGCCGCGATTGCTGAGCGCATCAACAAATCGCGATCGATGGTTTCGCGCTTGTTGGAGCAGGCTCGCGAGGCGGGACTCGTTGAGGTGAAGGTGCATTATCCGCTGCGGACCGATACCGAGTTGGAGCGACGGATGTGCATCGAATTTGGCCTGGCAAGCGCGCATGTGCTGGCCGAGCCTCCGGATGACTACGACGTGCTCCTCAAGCGTCTCGGCGAACTGGGAGCGCGCTGCCTGCAACAGGCATTGCGCCCCGGGGTGATCATCGGAGTCAGCTGGGGAACTGCGGTGCACGCCGTGGTGGGCGCAATGCCGAGCACCCCGGTGCCCGATGCAATGGTGGTCCAGCTCATCGGCGCTGTAGGGCACGGTGATCCGCTCGTGGACGGCGCTGAATTGGGCCGCTGGCTCGCACAAAAACTGCATGCTTCGTTCCGGTTCCTTTCCGCACCGCTGCTGGTGGAAGATGAAGCGTTGGCTGCGGCGCTGCGCCGGGAACGGACCATTGAAGAGACGCTGGCCATAGCCGCTAGGGCTGATGTAGCGGTCATCGGCATCGGCACGCCACAGCCAGAGCTCTCCAGCCTGCTGCGTGCCGGCTACCTTACCCGGGCCGAGCTTAATTCTCTCTTGGAAAACGGAGTGGTGGGTGATGTGGTCGCCCACCAGTTCGATGAGAACGGCCACTGGCTGGATATTTCGGCTAACCGACGCGCGATTAGCCTGGATGCCGAATCACTACGGCGCATCCCGCGCATCATCGCCGTGTCCGGCGGGATAGGCAAGGCCCGCGCCATCCTGGCCGGATTGCGGGGTCGCTACTGCACCTGCCTGGTCACGGACGCCCACGCAGCTCGACAGGTCCTGGAACTGCACCGGCAAGCAAACGCGGTGCGCTCAATATCGCGCTGATCGCTGCCGGTTCCAACGATTGAATACATGAGGAATCGGCAGCACGTCTGGGCAACCGGATTGAAACGGTCGAAGCCCTGCAACCCGAAGAAAGGTGGCCACCCATGTTCGAGGTCGAACACGTCTTGAGTGTGCAAAACGAGATTGGCGAGAGCCCACGCTGGGATGCCGACGAACAGGCGTTATACTGGCTGGACATCTGGGACAGCCCAGCCGTCTTCCGCCACAATCCGGCGACGAAGGAATTTACCCGTTGGACACCGGGATTGCCTGTGACGGGCCAGGCGAGGCGATCACGCGGCGGCTTCGTGTTCGCCACGCGCAAGGGACTGTACTTCTGGGACGAGCGCACGGGGCAGAGTCAATTCATCCATGACCCGGAAGCGGACAACGGGCCCGTCCGCTTCAACGACGGTTCGGCCGACCGGATGGGCAGGTTTTGGGCGGGCTCCACCTATGCCGACGACCAATTCCGACCGGAAGGTTCGCTCTATCGCATGGACATCGATAGTGCCGTAAACAAGATGGCAGGGGGACTGGCCTGCTCGAACGGATTGGGCTGGAGTCCGGACAACAGGACGATGTATGTCACCGCGCAGTTCGCATATGAGCTGCTGGCATTTGACTTCGACCCGAAGACAGGCGCGATCACAAACAGACGATCCTTCGCCAAGGTGCCGGAGACAGATGGCCTACCGGACGGGCTGACTGTCGACGCTGAAGGGTGCGTGTGGAGCGCACAGTGGGGTGGCTGGCGTATCACCCGGTACGATCCGGACGGCAAGATCGAGCGAGTGGTCAAGCTGCCCGTACCGAACCCCACGAGCTGCGTGTTCGGCGGGCCCAATTTGCGGGACCTGTACGTGACCACGGCGTGGCTGCTGCTCAGCGACGCTGAGCGCCAAGCGGCGCCGGGGTCGGGCGACTTATTCGTAGTTCACACGGATATCCAGGGGCTGACGGAGCCCAAATTCGCGGGTTGAAAACAAGCCAGACGACCCAACAACCAACCCAAATGGAGCAACATTGACAATGGTTGACACCTTCAAGACTCGTTTGCGCAACGAGACACTGATCGGACCGATCCTCTCGTTACCGTGTTCCGACGTGGCGGATCTGCTCTCACGAGTCGGTTTCGACTACCTCTGGATCGATCTGGAACACTCTCCGATGGACGTGACCGATGCGCAGACCCTAATCCAGGCTGCGGGCGGACGCTGTCCTTCCGTGATACGAGTGCCGGAGGTGAGCGAAGCGTGGATTAAGAAAGCCCTGGACACCGGTTGCGACGGGATCGTCATCCCCCAGATTCGCTCGGCCGCGGAAGCGCGCGCCGCGGTGGCCTGGTGCCAGTACCCACCGCTGGGCCGGCGCGGAGCGGCCATGACTCGTGCCCATGGATTCGGTCTCAGCTTCACCGAATATGTTGCGACGGCCAACCAGGACCTGGCGATCATACTCCAGATCGAGCACATCGACGCGGTGAGCCACATCGATGAGATCCTGCAGACCCCCGGTGTCGCGGCGCTCTTCATAGGCCCGTTTGATCTATCGGGCAGCATGGGGTTACTGGGACAGATAGCTCACACGGAGGTTCAGGCTGCAATCAGCCAGGTGATCGCAGCAGGACAGGCCGCGGACATGCCCCTTGGGATCTTTGTGGTCGATGGCGCGTCCGCATCGGCCGCCATCGCCCGCGGCTTTCACATGATCGCACTTGGCACTGACTCATCCTTTCTGCTGACCTCGGCGCGTGCCGCGCTCGCGGCCGCGAAAGGCTGAGAGATCATGACCGCTCCACGCGTCTTTGTCACCCGCATTATCCCCGACCAAGGGCTCCGGCTCATCCAGGACTTCTGCAATGTCGATCTGTGGACCGATGAGCTGCCGCCCTCGCGCGATGTGCTCATGAAGCATGTCCAAGGGATGGACGGCCTGCTCAGCCTGCTCACGGATCGCATCGACGGCGAGGTGATGGACGCAGCCGGGTCGCAGCTCAAGGTGATTTCGAACCACGCAGTTGGGTTTGACAACATCGACTTGCCGGCCGCGACCCAGCGGGGCATTCCCGTGGGAAACACGCCGGGTATCCTGACCGATGCAACAGCGGATTTTGCTTTTGCGCTGCTCATGGCCGCCGCCCGGCGCGTGGTGGAGGGCGAGCGCTACGTACGCGAGGGCAGGTGGAAGACCTGGGGACCTTCTCTCCTGCTGGGACCTGATGTCCACGGTGCAACGCTCGGTCTGATCGGGTTCGGCCGGATCGGGCAGGCGATGGCCAGGCGTGGCCGCGGCTTTGACATGCGCGTGCTCTACTATGATCCTTCTGCGTCGCCGGTGGAACCCGGGCTCAACGCAACTGCCGCGGACCTGGAGACGGTTCTGAGCGAAAGCGACTTCGTCTCGCTGCACACACCCCTGACATCGGAAACACGCGGACTGATGAATCGGGAGCGGCTCGCGCTAATGAAACCGAGTGCCGTCCTCATCAATACCGCGCGAGGCCCGATCGTCGATGCCGCGGCACTTCACGAAGCGTTAACCGAACGCCGCATTTTTGCTGCCGCGCTGGACGTGACTGATCCCGAGCCCATCCCCGTCGAAAGCCCGCTTCTGGCGCTGGACAATCTG
The DNA here is from genome assembly GCA_963774265.1 of uncultured Chloroflexia bacterium. Lineage (GTDB taxonomy): Bacteria > Chloroflexota > Anaerolineae > CG2-30-64-16 > CG2-30-64-16 > JALOOB01. The sequence goes on from CAVZDU010000008.1 coordinate 81,683, forward strand.
ATCGTAGTCCCGCATATCGCCAGCGCAAGCGTCGCTACGCGGCAAAAGATGTCCCTGATGGCCGCGAAAAACCTGATCGCAGGGCTGGTGGGCGAACCGCTGCCGAACTGCGTGAACCCCGAAGTGTATAGACGCTGATTAGGCTTGCGGTGTTTTTGCACATTTGACACGCTTTGTATCGTATGTTAGAGTGTCGCCACTTACGTAAGGAAAAGCGAATGACACCCGTTTCTGACCTGGTCCTGGTTCTTATTGGCAAGCTCCTTGTTATCAAGGAGCTAGACCCGCTTGGGAGGACCCGCTAGGCCGGATCAGGGCCAAAGTAGAACCTGAAACCCCGCAAAGGGCCTCCCAGACTGGGAGGCCCTTTCTTTGTGCGGTTGAGCCGCTGCTGGCAATCACTCTGGCAATGAAGCCCCTTCCGAGCATCGTCCGCGGACGATGCTCGGAAGGGGTTTCTATTCCGAGCACGTTTCGGTGGAGGTATCATATGCAACGAACTGGCGCCCAGATCATCTGGGAAAGTCTCATGCATGAGGGCGTAAGCGTAGTATTCGGCTATCCGGGCGGCTCTATCATGCCCGCCTACGATGCATTGCTCGACTACCCTGTTCACCATGTCCTCGTACGCCACGAAGAAAACGCCGCATTTGCGGCGGATGGCTTCGCCCGAGCGTCCGGCAGGGTTGGTGTCTGCATGGCCACTTCTGGCCCAGGCGCTACCAACCTGGTCACCGGACTGGCCGGCGCAATGATGGACTCTATCCCTTTGGTTGCCATCACGGGCCAGGCCAACTCCCCCTTCGTCGGCACTGACGCATTCCAGGAAACAGACGTCACCGGCGTCACCCTGCCTATCACCAAACACAACTACTTGATCAAGGACGTCGCGGATCTGCCGCAGGCCATGAAGGAGGCGTTTCACATCGCCCGATCTGGCCGCCCCGGTCCCGTGCTAATTGACGTCTGCAAGGATGTTCAGTTCAAGTCGACCGAGTTCGACTATGATGCCGTCAAGCTGAGGCTGCCGGGTTATCATCCCACGAGGCGAGGACAGGCCGAGCAAATCCGAAAAGCCGCAGCCTTAATCAACGCCTCGAGACGCCCTGTCATCCTGGCGGGCCACGGCATCATCCTCGCAGAAGCCCACCACCAACTCCTCGTCCTCGCTGAAAAAGGCCATATCCCTGTCTCGACCACATTGCTCGGCATCGGCTGCATGCCTGAATCGCATCCTCTCAACCTGCGGATGATGGGCATGCATGGCGAAGCCTTCGTCAACCAGGCGATCGCAAATGCGGACCTGCTCATCGCGTTAGGCATGCGCTTCGACGACCGTGTGACCGGCAACCTTGCCACGTACGCACAAGGCGCGAAGATAATTCACGTGGATATCGATCCTGCGGAGATTGGTAAGAATGTCACGACCGACGTTGGCATCGTCGGCGATGTGAAACAGGTGCTGCAGCAACTGCTGCCCCTGATCGAACTGCGCGATCGGAGTGCCTGGTTCTCTCAGATCGACATTTGGCGTCACGACACGGCTGCGCGAGACATTCTGTCGAACGGTCACGACCGCGCGCCGCACGTCCCCTTTGTCATCGATGCCATCTATCGGGCCACCAAGGACAATCTGACAACCATCGTGTCTGATGTGGGTCAACATCAGATGTGGACGGCGCAGTACTATCGGCATGACCAGCCTAACCGCTTCCTGACGTCCGGCGGCCTGGGATCCATGGGCTACGGCCTGCCCGCGGCCATCGGTGCAAAGTTCGCCCGGCCAGATGAGGAAGTGTGGGCGGTGGTCGGCGATGGCGGCTTTCAGATGAGCATCCCCGAACTGGCAACCCTCACTCAAGAGGGGTTGGGAATCAAGATCGCAGTGATGCGCAACGGCTACCTGGGCATGGTGCGCCAGTGGCAGGAACTGATTCACGGCAAACGCTACTCCGAGGTCGCGATCACAGCGCCTGACTTCCTCAAGCTCGCCGATGCTTACGGCATCGTCGGGATGCGCGCGACGAAGCGGTCTGAGGTCGAGGAGGTCATTGCGGAAGCGCGCTCCTATGCGGGGCCCGTGCTGATGGATTTCGTTGTGGATGAAGAAGTAAACGTCTATCCGATGGTGGCGCCCGGCAAGGCGCTGAATGACATGCTCCGCCGACCCGTCGACGAGCGGATCTCGGCAGGAAGGTAAGTCCCATGCCTTACATCGATCGTAGCTCAACCGGTCAGCACGCGCCGCATGTCCTGATGGCGCTTGTCGAAAATAAGCCCGGAGTTCTGACACGGGTGGCCAGTCTTTTCCGCCGGCGTGGCTTCAACATCGAGAGTCTCACGGTGGGACACACCGATTCCCCCGAAATCTCACGCATGACGATCGTGGTGGATGCCGACAAAACCGACGCGGCGATGGTCCAGCACAATCTGTTCAAACTGGTTAACGTGATAGATGTGCAGGACGTCACACGGCAGCCCGCCGTCATGCGCGACCTGGCGCTGATCAAAGTGCAGGTCGGCCAACAGAGCCGTTTCGAGATCGTCCAACTTGCCGACATCTACCGCGCGAAAGTGGTCGATGTCTGCGCCGATTCCATGATTCTCGAAGTCACCGGCCCGGAATCCAAGATCGACTCCCTCACAGAGATGCTCAAGCCTTATGGTATCCTCGAAATGGTCCGCACCGGCCTGGTCTGCATGGTGCGAGGCTCCGGCCATTTCTCGGGCATGCCGCCGGAGACAGGTGACGAGGATGAGCTAGATCTGGAGGACCCGGGAAACGGATATCACGAAGAAGAAACCCCAATCTCGCGAACGCTAGGAATGTAACAGAGGAGATCATTGTGGCCAACATCTATTACGACAAAGACGCAGACATGAGCCGGCTGGCGGGCAAGAAAGTCGCCATCATCGGCTTCGGCAGCCAGGGGCATGCGCACGCGTTGAACCTGCATGACTCAGGGGTGGATGTAGTCGTGGGCCTGTATCCCGGCAGCAAATCCTGGGCCAAGGTGGAGGCTGCCGGCCTCACCCCGATGACCGTGGCGGAGGCGACCAGGGTGGGAGATGTGGTGATGATTCTGACCCCGGACGTGGGCCAGGGAAAACTCTACCGCGACGAAATCGCACCCAACCTGTCCACGGGCAAGACACTGATGTTCGCTCACGGCTTCAGCATCCGCTTCGGCCAGGTCGTCCCACCCAAGGATGTGGACGTGAGCATGATTGCACCGAAAGGACCGGGGCACCGCGTGCGCGAGACCTACGTCGCAGGGCAAGGCGTACCGGTATTGTTGGCTGTCTACCAGGACGCGAGCGGCAACGCCAAGGCGAACGCGCTGGCGTATGCGAGCGCGCTGGGCGCGGGCCGTTCTGGCATCCTCGAGACCTCCTTTGCGGAAGAGACAGAGACCGATCTGTTCGGCGAGCAGGCGGTGCTGTGTGGCGGCGTCTCCAATCTGATGAAAGCTGGCTTCGAAACCTTGGTCGAGGCCGGTTACCAGCCTGAAATCGCGTATTTCGAATGCATCCATGAGATGAAACTCATTGTGGACCTGATCTACCAGGGCGGTCTGTCCTACATGCGCTATTCCGTTAGTGACACCGCAGAACACGGTGACTACCGCTCAGGGCCCCGCATAGTGGACGAAAGAACGCGCGCCGAGATGAAGAAGATCCTTTCGGAGATTCAGAGCGGCGGGTACGCGGAAGAGTGGATGGATGAAAACGCAGCCGGCCGCCCGGTCTTCAACAAAACCCGCGCCGATGAAATGGACAGCCAGGTCGAACAGGTCGGTCGCGAACTGCGCCGTATGATGCCTTGGCTGAACCCGAAGGAAGTGAAGCCCGGAGAGGGCGGAGCATAGATCGAAGTCGCTGCGAATGGCACAAGTGCTACGGACCCAATAAGGTCGCGTCCTTTCGCTCAATCCGCAGAGTTTGTGCCATTTATCGCCAGGACGGGGGTTCATATGGATGACATTGTTCGGTTTTTCGACACGACTTTACGCGACGGGGAGCAATCGCCGGGCGCGACGCTCAATATCGACGAAAAGCTGGAGATCGCGCGGTACCTGTCCCGTATGGGTGTAAACGTCATCGAGGCAGGTTTCCCTATTGCGTCACCGGGTGACTTCGAGGCAGTCCGCCGCATCGCGGTCGAGATTGGCAGCGGTGATGACGCACCCATCATTGCTGGACTTGCACGCGCGGCACGCGCGGATATCGACCGGGCATGGGAAGCCGTCAAGCCAGCACGCAAGCCGCGCATCCACACTTTCCTCGCAACGTCTGACATCCACCTCCAGCACAAGCTACGCATAAACCGCGAAGAATGCATCAGGCGTGTGGGCGAAATGGTGACCTATGCCGCCAGTTTGTGTCCCGATATTGAATTCTCGCCTGAAGACGCCGGCCGTTCGGACCCGGAGTTCCTTTACCAGGTGCTCGAGGCGGCCATCAAGGCCGGCGCTGGGACGTTAAATATCCCGGATACTGTGGGCTACACGACACCAGCCGAATTCGGTGCACTTATTGCAGGCATTCGCGAAAACGTGCCGGGCGCCAAGGACGTGATCATTTCCGCCCATTGCCACAACGACCTGGGATTGGCCACGGCAAACACGCTGGCTGCGGTACAAAACGGCGCACGCCAGGTCGAGGTGACGGTCAATGGCATCGGCGAGCGAGCCGGCAACACGTCCCTCGAGGAAGTGGTCATGGCTCTTCACACCCGGCCCACGGTGTACAACCTTCACACCACCATTGATACTACCCAGATCGCACGGATCAGCCGCCTGGTGAGCGCGTACACGGGCATCCCCGTGCAGCCAAACAAAGCCATCGTCGGCGCGAACGCTTTTGCGCACGAGGCCGGCATCCATCAGGATGGCATGCTTAAGAATCCCCTGACCTATGAAATCATGCGGCCGGAGACGATCGGAATCAACGAGAGCCGGCTGGTCCTGGGCAAACACAGCGGGCGGCATGCGTTCCAATCCAAGATCGTGGAACTGGGCTACGTGCTCACCGCCGAGCAACTCAACCAGGTCTTCGAACGCTTCAAGGATCTGTGCGACAAGAAGAAAATCGTGTCGGATCCCGATATCGAGGCGATCGTCAACGACGAGGTGTACCAGCCCCAGGAATTGTGGCGCTTGCAACACGTGCAGATCTCCTGCGGCAGCGGCATGCGCCCGACTGCGACGGTGGGATTGCGCGGGCCAGATGGCATGACGCGCGAGGATGCGGCGCTAGGCGCTGGGCCGGTGGACGCGGTCTACAAAGCTATCAATCGCATCACTCAGGTCCCCAACGTGCTGACTGAGTTCAGCATCAAGGCGGTGACCGAGGGGATTGACGCGGTAGGGGAAGTGACCATCCGCATCGAGCCGACAGCGACCAGGACCGGGAACGGCAACGGCGACGATACGCCCGGGCCGCGCGGACGCACATACAGCGGCCACGGTGCAGACACCGATATCCTCGTAGCCAGCGCAAAGGCATACGTGAGCGCGCTAAACAAAATGCTGACCGTGATGAAAGCAGGAGCTCAGCTCTTATGATGAGGACGCTACTAGAGAAGATCTGGGATGAGCACGTTGTTGCACAAGAAGCCGGCAGCCCCGCGGTGTTATACGTGGACCTGCACCTTGTGCATGAGGTGACTTCGCCCCAGGCGTTTCAGACGCTGCGCGAACGAGGCTTAGGCGTGCGCCGGCCGGATAAGACGATCGGCACGCTCGACCACAGCATCCCCACGCACCACCCCTCAATCCCAATGACCGATGCACAGGCTGCGCGCCAGTTGGCGCAGATGGAAGCAAATTGTCGCGAGTTCGGGATCTCCCTTTACACCCCTGCATCGGGTAAGCAGGGTATCGTCCATGTCATTGGCCCCGAACAAGGTCTGACGCAGCCGGGCATGACCATTGTCTGCGGCGACAGCCATACTGCCACCCATCGGCGCGTTTGGCGCACTGGCCTTTGGCGTCGGCACCAGCGAGGTCGGTCACGTTCTGGCCACGCAGTGTCTCCTGCAGCATAAGCCCAAAAACTATCAGGTGCGCGTCGACGGCCGGCTGCGCTCCGGCGTTTCATCCAAGGACGTCATCCTCGCGCTCATCAGCCAAATAGGCGTGGGCGGCGGCACGGGGCATGTCTTCGAATATGGCGGGGAGGGCATCAGAGCGCTGTCGATGGAAGAGCGCATGACCGTGTGCAATATGAGCATTGAGGGCGGCGCGCGCGGGCCGGGCTAATTGCGCCCGACGACACGACCTTCGAGTACTTGGCAGGGAGGCTCCATGCCCCACACGGCCCGGCATGGGATGCAGCAGTGGCAGCGTTGGCGCGCCCTTCCTACCGACCAAGATGCGGCCTACGACAAGAGCATCACGCTGAACGCGTCCGACCTTGTACCGATGGTCACCTACGGCACAAACCCGGGCATGGGCGCACCCATCACCGGCCGAGTACCCGACCCGGGCGCAGCTGCCGATGGCGCGCAGCGTCGCGGCCTGGAGAAGGCCCTGGCATATATGGGACTCACACCCGGGCAGCCCTTACTCGGCCAGTCGGTGGAAGTCGTGTTCATCGGGAGCTGCACAAATGGCCGGCTGACCGACCTACGCCAGGCAGCAAGCATTTTCGCGCGGGCGTAAAGTGGCCGAAGGCGTGCGCGTCCTCGTCGTACCTGGCTCCCAACAAGTGAAGGCCCAGGCAGAGGCTGAACGGCTGGACGAAGTGTTCCTGGCGGCAGGATGTGAGTGGCGCGAGGCGGGGTGCAGTATGTGCATTGCGATGAATGGTGATCAGCTCGCCGCCCGGTCAATACGCTGTGAGCACCAGCAATCGTAACTTCGAGGGCCGGCAAGGTCCGGGTGGTCGCACTTTCCTGGCCAGCCCACTGACAGCAGCTGCGAGCGCAGTGACCGGCGCGCTGACCGATCCCAGGACGATGGTGTAGCATGGACCCATTCAAAACCTTCACAACGCAGGTGGTCCCCCTTCCTGCAGAAAACGTCGACACCGACCAGATCATTCCTGCACGTTTTCTCAAGACCACAGACAAGGCTGGGCTGGGCGACAGCCTGTTTTGTGACTGGCGCTATGATGCCGCGGGCCAGCCAAAGCCCGATTTCATACTGAACCGCCCGGAAATGAAGGGCCGGAGGATGCTGCTGGCCGGAGACAACTTCGGCTGCGGTAGTTCAGCGCGAGCACGCGCCATGGGCACTGCTGGGTTATGGCTTCAAGGCCGTGATCAGCACGTCATTCGCCGATATCTTCCGGAACAATGCACTCAAGAACGGTCTGCTGCCAATCGTTGTGGACGGCGACACCCATCGCCGGCTATTCGAGATGCTGGGCGCTGATCCTGACGCACAGGTGACCGTGGACCTGGCGACGCAGACCGTCGCGCTGCCCAACAAGTTGTCCGTGACATTCCAGATCGACCCCTTCTCGCGCACCTGCCTGCTGCAAGGCGTCGATGAGTTGGGCTATTTGCTGGGCCACTCGCCCGCCATCGCTGCTTACGAAGCCGCGCAGGCCGCGCTCGGAAACTGAGGTTCTTATGTATGCCGCAGTCTTCATCTACGACACCACACTGCGCGACGGTGCTCAGGCTGAAGGTATTTCCTTTTCGCTAGAAGACAAGATCAAAATCGCCCAGCGATTGGACGCAATCGGTGTGCCATTCATCGAGGGTGGCTGGCCGGGATCGAACGCCAAGGACATCGAGTTTTTCCGGCGCATTCAGTCAGTTCCGCTCAGACAGGCGCAAGTCGCGGCGTTCGGCGCAACGCGTCGCGCCGGTATGACCTGCGAAGCCGACCCCCAGGTGGCCCTGCTTCTGGCTGCCGAGACGCCTGTGTTGACGATTGTGGGTAAGAGTTGGGACCTGCATGTGCATCATGTGCTGGAGACCACGCTCACCGAAAACCTCGCCATGATCGCTGATACTGTGCACTATCTCAAAACACGTGGTCGCCAGGTCTTCTATGATGCCGAACACTTCTTCGACGGGTACAAGGCCAATCCCGCCTATGCCTTAGAGTGTGTGACCGCCGCCCAAGGCGCCGGGGCAGACGCAGTGGTCTTGTGCGACACCAACGGCGGAACGATGTCTTGGGAGATCGAGGAGATTGTGCGCAAGACGCGGTCTCACCTGGCGCATCAACCGGGCGCGGCCGCGCTGGGCATCCACACCCATGATGACGCAGGGATGGCGGTAGCCAACACGCTGGCCGCAGTCCGCGCCGGTTGCACGCAAGTGCAAGGTACGCTCAACGGCATCGGCGAGCGCGTGGGCAATTGCAACCTGTGCACGGTGATCCCCAATCTCCAGCTGAAAATGGGTGTGCGCTGCCTGGCAGACGACCAGTTGCGCCGCCTGACGGAATTATCGCGCTTTGCATCAGAAACGGCCAACCTGGCAGCCAACCCCCGGGTGCCCTATGTTGGCGCAAGCGCGTTCGCCCACAAGGGCGGCATCCATGTGGCCGCGGTCATGAAAATGGAACACAGTTACCAGCATATCGATCCGAACCTGGTGGGCAACGAGCGCAGGGTGCTGGTGAGTGAGCTATCGGGCCGCGGCAATCTGATCTACAAGGCTCAGGAGTTCGGCGTCGACGCGAGCAAGGAGGAAGTCCAGCAGGTTCTGGCGCAGGTCAAGGAACAAGAAAGCCGTGGGTTCTATTACGAGGGTGCGGAGGCGTCGGTTGCACTCATGCTCCACCGGCTAAGACCCGGCTATCGCCGCCCATTCGAGCTCATTGACTTCATGGCCGTGGTGGAACACCGCCAAGGTCGCGGCCTCTTCGCGGAGGCCAGCGTCAAGGTCAAAGTGGGTGACGAAGTGATGCACACCGCAGCCGAAGGAAACGGTCCGGTCAACGCGCTGGATCAGGCGCTGCGCAAGGCGCTCATCCCCCATTACCCCCGGCTTGCCGAAGTACACCTGGCCGACTTTAAGGTCCGTATCCTCGATGGCGAATCTGCAACCGCAGCTACGACTCGTGTTATTATTACGACTCAAAATGGCCATCGCGACTGGAGCACGGTGGGCAGTTCCCCGAACATTATCGAGTCCTCCTGGCAGGCCCTGGTCGATAGCATGGAATACGCACTGCTACCTGAAACATAGCAAGGAGTTATATGCAGGCTAATATCACGGTTTTGGGCGGAGACGGTATCGGCCCCGATGTAGCTGCGGAAGGGGTGAAGGTGTTGCGGACCTCCGCGGCGAAGTATGGCCACGAGTTCCACTTCACCGACTGCCTGATGGGGGGTGTCGCCATCGATCAAACGGGCGCGGCCTTGCCCGATGAGACGCTGGCCCAGTGCAAGGCAAGTGACGCGGTGCTTCTAGGCGCCGTGGGCGGTCCCAAGTGGAGCGACCCTCGCGCGCCGGTCCGGCCCGAACAGGGGTTGCTAGCGATACGCGCCGGGCTGGGGCTATTCGCCAATGTGCGTCCGGTTAAGGTCTACCCCGCGCTGGTTGACGCATCGACACTCAAACGCGAAGTGGTTGAAGACGTGGACCTGGTCATATTGCGCGAGCTGACCGGAGGCCTCTACTTCGGCAAGCCGCAGGGCGTATTCGGTGAGGCGCCCAATCGCTCGGGCGTGGACACGATGTCCTACACTGAGGGTGAGATCAGCCGGCTGATGCGCGTAGCGTTCGACCTGGCGCGCGGCCGTCGCAAGAAGGTTTCTTCAGCCGATAAGGCTAACGTGCTCGCATCTTCACGTCTCTGGCGCACGGTAGCCCATGAAGTCCATGCTGAGTACCCCGATGTTGAGTTGGAGGACGTGCTCGTCGATGCCTGCGCGATGTACCTTGTGCGTAAGCCGCGGCAGTACGACGTCATCGCCACTGAAAACACCTTCGGTGATATCCTGTCGGACGAGGCTTCTATGCTGGCAGGCAGCATGGGCATGCTGCCATCCGCTTCCCTTGCTGAGTCTACGGAAAGCACTGGTCGCCGGCTTGGCCTTTACGAACCCATCCACGGCAGCGCACCGGACATCGCCGGCAAGGGGATTGCGAACCCCCTGGCGACGATCCTGAGTTGCGCCATGCTCCTCCGTTGGTCGCTGGGACTGCTCGCCGAAGCTGATTCGGTCGAGCGAGCCGTCGATGCGGTCTTGGCTGATGGCTACCGCTGCCGCGATATCATGACCCCCGATGGCAAGTGCTTATCTACGACAGACATGGGCCATGCGGTGGCCGAGCGAATAGGACGTTGATTTAACTCTACAGAGGTTACTATGCGTTCAGATATGGTTAAGAAAGGGTTCGAACGGGCGCCGCATCGTGCTCTGCTTCGCGCCACCGGTGTCATCCGCAGCGAGGCGGACTTCGACAAGCCGTTCATAGCTATCGCCAACTCCTATACCGACATCATTCCTGGTCACGTTCATCTCAGAGAATTCGGCGAGGTGGTGCGCCAGGCGGTGTGGGACGCGGGTGGCGTGCCCTTCATGTTTCACACCATTGGCGTTGATGATGGCATCGCGATGGGGCATATGGGGATGAAGTATTCGTTGGCCAGCCGGGAACTCATCGCAGACGCGGTAGAGACGGTGGTGGCGGCACACTGGTTTGACGGCATGATCTGTATCCCGAACTGCGATAAGATTGTGCCGGGGATGCTGATGGCCGCGATGCGTCTCAACATCCCGACTATCTTCGTCAGTGGCGGTCCGATGAAGGCCGGTGTAACCCCTTCGGGCAAAGTGGTGGACCTGATCTCGGTCTTCGAGGGGGTGGGCGCTTACAAGACCGGCAAGATCGGCGATCAGGAGCTCAGCGATCTTGAGCAGTTCGCTTGCCCGACGTGCGGCTCTTGCTCCGGGATGTTCACGGCCAACTCGATGAACTGCCTGTGCGAGGCGCTCGGCATGGCTCTGCCCGGCAACGGCACAATCCTGGCCGTGGATCCCCGCCGCGAAGCGCTTGCCCGCGCAGCCGGCCGGCAGATGATGAACCTGATCGATATTGACCTCAAGCCACGCGATATCGTGACGGCGGAGGCCATTGACAACGCGTTTGCACTGGACATGGCCATGGGCGGCTCGACCAACACCGTCCTGCACACCCTGGCGCTGGCGCACGAGGCCGGCTTGAACTACCCGCTGGCACGATTGAACGAGGTGGCCGAACGGGTGCCGAACATCTGCAAGGTGTCGCCATCCTCGCCCTACCATCTGGAGGATGTGGACAAAGCGGGCGGCGTCTCGGCCATCTTGTGGGAGCTATCCAAGCGGCCGGGCGTGCTGCACGCGGATGCAATCACGGTGACGGGCAAGACCTTGCTCGAGAACGTGCGCGGCGCGGAGAGCCTCGACAAGGCATGCGTCCGCCCACTGGAAAACCCCTACAGCGAACGCGGCGGGCTGGCGATTCTCTTCGGCAACCTCGCGCCCGACGGCGCGGTGATCAAGTCTGCGGGCGTGCTGCCGGAGATGCTGCGGCATCGCGGCCCGGCGGTGGTCTTCGACTCACATGACGAGGCGAACGCGGGCATCCTGAGCGGCAAAGTGAAATCCGGCGACGTGGTCATCATCCGCTATGAGGGACCGATGGGCGGTCCCGGCATGCAGGAAATGCTGGCGCCCACGTCGAACATCATGGGAATGGGCCTGGGCACATCGGTCGCGCTAATCACCGACGGCCGATTTAGTGGTGGCACACGCGGCGCGTGCATCGGTCACGTCTCCCCGGAAGCGGCGACGGGCGGCCCTATCGCGCTCGTACGAGATGGCGACATCATCGATATCAATATCCCGGACCGCTCGTTGTGCGTCGAAGTCATGGACGAGGAGCTCTCCCGGCGCAAGGCCGAGTGGCAGGCGCCCCAGCGCGAATTAAGCGGTTGGCTTAAGCGCTATGCCGCCATGGTCACGTCCGGGAGCGAGGGGGCCGTCCTCAGAATCTGACACAGCTTAGCCGCAGAGGCCACAGAGAGTCCAGAGGTGACAGGGTTAAGTGCGCATCACCTACTCCCTGTGTCCTCTGTGCGCTCTGTGGCAAATGCTGTTACAACACGGACGCGATCGCCTGGCACACCACCGGTAGGTTCGAGCGCGTCAGCCCTGCCATATTGATCCGCCCCGAATCCACAATATAGATCGAGTGCTCGTTGCGCAGGCGGTGCACCTGTTCTTTCGTCAGCCCGGTAAAAGAAAACATGCCGTTTTGGTCCGCAAGGCACGAAAAATCTCGATCCACACCGCGTGAATGCAATCCAGCGACGAACTGCCGGCGCATCTCCTGGATGCGACTCCGCACCGCGTCAAGCTCCATCTCCCACTCCGCGCGCAGTTCCGGAGATTTGAGAATTGTGGAAACGATCCTGGCGCCATGCGCGGGAGGGTTCGAGTAGTTCGTGCGGATGACGATTTTGATCTGACTCAGCGTGGCTTCGGCGACTGCGGGTGTCTGCGCGATGACTGTCAGCGCACCCACCCGCTCGTTGTATAACCCGAAATTTTTCGAATAAGAACTGGCGATCATCATTTCCGGCAGCCGCTCAATAAGGAGGCGTACGCCCGTCGCATCGTCATTCAGTCCGCGGCCAAACCCCTGGTATGCAAAGTCGATCAGCGGGAGCGCGCCCCGCCTCTCCAGAAGGGCGGCAACCTGGATCCATTGGTCAGGCGTCAGGTCAGCCCCGGTTGGATTATGACAACTGCCATGCAACAGAACCATGTCACCCGCTTGCACTCGCCGGAGGCCATCGATCATCGCGGTGAAGTCCACACAGTTGTTGGGGACATCGAAATATGGATACGTCTCCACCGACAGTCCGGCGGCTTTCATGAGGCCGGGGTGGTTGGGCCAGGTCGGCTGGCTGATCCACACCTTTGCATCCGGCTTTGCCTTCTTGATTAAATCTGCAGCCACGCGCAACGCGCCGGTGCCGCCAGGGGCATGGGCAGTGATTGCCCGTCCGTCGGCGATGACTGCTCGATCTGACCCGAAGAGCAGTCCCTGCACCGCGCCCGTGTACTCCGGTGCGCCCGTGATTCCCAGATAGCTCTTCGAAATCTCCGTCTCGAGAATATCTGCCTCGGCGCGCTTGACAGCGCGAAAAACCGGCGTGTTGCCCGTTTCATCACGGTACACGCCCGCAGCCAGGTTGATCTTGACGGGGCTAGGGTCACGCTTGAACGCCTCCTCAAGACCGAGGATAGGATCAGGGGGCGCGATTTCGAGATTGTTAAGCATCAGGAACTCTCCTCAGAGATTTGGTGTCAGGATAGAGCATGAATTGCTGTATCGTTTATAGGTGGCATCATTGCGAAGAACAATATTATAGCGCAAGAACCACTAATGAAAAAAAGCCCTCGAACTCGTGCGTTCGAGGGCTTACCGGGGGACGGCCGAAATCGATCAGATGAAGAGGAACTGCGCGCCTTCGGTCATGTCCATGAAGTCGCCCGCGGTCACGATATCGATGACGCCGTCGACAAAGTCTTCCTTCTTCAGGCCCATCATGTCCACGCTCATCTTGCACGCATAGAGCTTAGCCCCGCCGTCCACCAGCATCTGGAGGTACTCGTTTACCGGCGGTGCGCCGACGGCGGCCATCTTCTTCTTCATGAACCATGTGGTGAACCTGGTCATACCGGGTAGAATGCTCACGATGTTCGGGATGCCCAGGTTGCCGGTCGGCAGCCCCATCATCTTCATCTTCAAGCTGGTGTTGCCCACTGGCGCCAGCTCAAGCCGCCAGTGCCGCGTCTTGGTGATCATATCCATGCCCCAGAAGGTGAAGAAGATGGTCACGTCGATGCCATTGCCCAACGCGGCCCACCCCATTATCAGCGCGGGGTATGCCATATCGAGATCGCCCTTAGAACAGATGAAGGCGACCTTTCGCTCGTCAGCCATGAGAATTCTCCTTATCATGCGGGAAACCTAAAGGTTTTGGAAGCCCTTTAGGTTGGGTCCATCAAACGCAGCCTTCGGGTTTGCCGAGGCCAGCGATGCGGGCGACCTTCTTGGCCGGCCCCTTGGGGAACAGGCCGAACAGTTCCTTAGTCTGGACGCCGGTGCCGGTGGTAATCTGGCGCAGCGTAGGAGACTTGCCACCCAGGCCCTTCGAGGCCTCACGACAGAAGTCGATGACCTTCCAATGATTAGCGGTCAGTTCCGCCAGGCCCTCGTCCTTGGCGATCTCGGCCGCAATGTCCTTGTTCCACTCACTCGGGTCGGTCAGGAAGCCTTCATCGTTGACCTGGACGGTCTTGCCGGCAATAGTGCGGGTAGCCATGTTTTTCTTGCTCCTTTGGTCTAACTTGCCTGTTTTGTCATGTTGATCGTTGTCTTACTTGGTTCCATTGCCGCCCTGTGCGCCGACGACGCTCAGGATGCGCATGGTCAAGGCCAAGCCGCGGCGCACGTTCGGATCACGCATCTGGCCGAGAAGAGCTGGCAGTGACGTTTTCACGGGCTTCGCCACCTCGACCTCTGTCTGCGCCATGATGGTGCGCACAAACCCCATGATTTCAGGCTGGGTCATGTCCTTCACCGTGTTCAGAATCAGGACGACGTTATCTCCCAGCTTCTGCACATCTTCTTCGGTGAACGACGCAACAACGTTATCAGCGATCTTCAGCCCGCCCGAGGCAAAGGCGAAGTAGCCCCTGTGTTCGGCAACCTGTAACAGGTCAGTGGCCTTCTCGAATGCCTGGTTGGTCAGCGGCCCGACGGTTTGCGCCAGATCCATCATGCTCTCGAGTTGATCCAGCATTGTCTCGAAATGGCGTCCATTTCGCAGGAGCCGCTTCACGAGGCGCAGCAGATCGCCGAGATCGACATATTCCTGCACTTCCTCCAACTGTTCCACGGCCAACCGAAAGCCATCATTGACGATGGGAGTCATGTCGTGCATCAGTTCAGCGCGTTCCTGGCGCTCGCGCTCCGCACGCCGGGCTTGTTCGGTCAGGTACGCCACTTGCTGAGTCAGGGCGTCAAGCTTATCGTTCAGTGCGACCAGTGCCTGGTCCATGACGTCCCTCCTTACTGCCGCCACTTGCCGTACATGCTCATGCGCGCGGGCAGCGGCAGCTCCTGGCCCTTCAACAGGATGTTCCAGTACATCCAGCGGAACATCATCTTGCCCCAATGGTTCATCTCCGATTCCTGCAGTAGCGTGAAAGGACCCACGCCGGGCAGCGGGTAACGGCCGGGCAGCGGCTCGACATCGTAGTTGAAGTCGATGAGCAGGCCTTTGCCGAAACCGGATTCGATGAAGCAATTGGCGTGGCCGTCAAACGTAGGCAGCATCTCCAACCCGTCGATGTGACGCAGGAAATTCTCGGAGAAGATATCGACCGCATAGTGCGCCACCGAGCCGGCCTTGGAAGTCGGCACGGCCGCAGCATCGCCCAAGACGAAGACATTGCTGTACTTCGGCGAGAGGAATGTGTGCTTGTCAACCGGAATGAAGTTGAGCTCGTCGCCCATGCCCGAACGCGCGATCACATCGTCGCCCATGTTCAGGGGCACGCTGATCAGCAAATCGTACTCGATCTCTTGTTCGTCGTAGGAGACGAGTTTCTTGGCATCGGGTTGAACTTCCATCGCCATGAAATCAGGCACCACCTTGACGTTCTTTTGATCCAGGATATTGCCCAGATGTTGGGCGGCGATCGGTTTCGTGAAGGCCCCGGAGAGTGGGGTCGCGTAGATCAGCTCAACGCGGTCCCGGATACCCTGCTCGTGGAAGAACCAGTCCGCAAGCATAATGAATTCAAGCGGCGCGACTGGACACTTGATCGGGTTCTCAACCACGTTGACCACCATACGACCCCCCTGCCATGTGCGCAGGTGCTTGGCCAACGCCATTGCGCCTTCGATCGTATAGAAGTCATAGATGGACTTATACCATTCGTGTTCCTGCAGACCAGGTGTCTGGTCCGGCCGCGTTATGGCCCCGGTGGCGATCACCAGGAAGTCATAGCTCAAATACCGGCCGTCCTTGACCAGCTTCACCCGGTTGTGCTCAGGCTCGATGAGCTCGACGGGTGACATGATCAGTTCGACGCCGGTCGGGATGAAGTCGCGCTTCGGCTTAACCACGTCGCTCTTGCTGTACATCCCGAAGGGCAAGAACAAAAAGCCGGGTTGGTAGTAGTGCGTTTCATGTTGATCGACGACGGTGATGTGCCACTCGTCGTCAAGAAGACGGCGCAGCCGGCTGACGACCATGGTGCCGGCGGTGCCGGCACCAAGTACCAATAGCTTCTTCATAAAACACAAGCCTCCACTCGCTGAAAGAGGATAGACTAAACGGACGTTGTTCCATGGGCCGGCATCTGCAGCCGCGCCTGGATCATTTGCGAAAAAACATCTGCGATGCGCTGCACGAACCGGAGTGCGCGCTCCTGAGCGACGCGGTCCATGTGAAACACTGCCACGGAGTGAGCGGTCACCGTCTCCGGCTGCACGTGGAACAAGGCAGCCAGTTCGTCTGCTTGGTCCGCGGTCGGCGGCCAATTCTCAGATACAATGCCGCCGATGACCACCATGCCCTTCAGTTCAGCGCCCACACGAATCAACCCGCGCGCGCACATCAACCCCATCTCACTCAGAGAGAATTTCGGCTCAAGTGCAACATCGCCGGCCATCTGCTGCCACGTGTGGACGCAGTGCTGAAGACCATCGGGATTGCCCGCCATCAACGCATCGAAGAAACCGCAGGGGTTGCTGATCTTCGTGATGGGCCTGCCCTGCATATCGGTGATGATCAGGGTGGCGCCCAGCAAGTCCGCAAAAGCATCTTGGGCCGCTTGAGCGCATGCGACCGGCAGCATATCCATGAGGCTGCCATCGTTAATTGGAGCGGCAAATACAGATTCACGAGAAGGAGACAACTCCTGCAATCCACCGGCCAACGGTGCGAATGCTGCGGAGCGTCCCGCATGGAGCCAGCGCTCGACATCGGTGCGCGCAAACCGCCACTGTTTGCCGACACGCATCGCGGGCAGTTGCCCACCATCTACCATACGGTAGATGGTCGTGCGGTCCACCCGCAGGAGCGCTTGAACTTGCTTAGTCGTCAGGAGATCCGTCATTG
The DNA here is from genome assembly GCA_963774265.1 of uncultured Chloroflexia bacterium. Taxonomy (GTDB): domain Bacteria; phylum Chloroflexota; class Anaerolineae; order CG2-30-64-16; family CG2-30-64-16; genus JALOOB01. The sequence goes on from CAVZDU010000008.1 coordinate 98,782, forward strand.
CCACTTCAACATCGTTTTTGTTCGTGAAATCACTAACAGTATGCTTCGTATACCACTCTTTGTCACTGATCCAGATCATATTCAATGCATCAAATACATCATAGATGTCCTGGATTCTCCATCAAATACATCAAAAGTTACTCGTCTCGTTGTGTCGCAGACAACCCTGGAACCAGGGTCTGCTTCACCCCGTCACAACAGTCAGAAAGAAGAGAATGTTTTAATTGCCCGCCTCACGTTGCCTGTGTTATACTGATCAGGCGTGATTTTTGCGCAGGTTGCAGGTTGCCTGGTGTGCGCCTGCAGCCCTGATGCTTCCGCTGACGCGGAGGAGATTTGAGAGAGTTTCAAGCAATGCACAAGCGCACCCTTGCGGTGCTCTTGGGGGCTATACTGCTGCTGGCCGTGGGCTCGATCGGGTGTTCTGTAACGCAACTTGTCGCTCGCCAGTCGGCTGTAACTGTCACACCGACGCGCACGCCGCGTCCTACATGGACACGAGCAGGCGATGTGTTCCAGGTCGCCACCCCGACAATTGATGCAACGCGTTTTCCAGGAGCGGCATTGACTGGTGTCGTCGCGTCCACCGCACAAGTCTTTTCACCGGGTCAATCGGGACCGATCTTCGTGCCCGTGCCCCAGGGCAGTGGGCTGAGTGTGCAGACGGTGGTCGTGGTCATCGTGACTGCGACGCCACAGCCGCCGCCTACGCCAACACCCGGCCCACCGACCATGCCTCCGCCACCCACGTTCACACCCGGCCCCCCCACGGCCACGCCAACGAACACCGGCACTCCGTTGCCGCCGGTCACAATTCGCGTTAAGGTGGACAAGGCGAACGTGCGCCAGGGGCCGAGCCAGTTTTATCCGATCGTGACCAAACTGGATGTGGGCACCAATGTCACGGTTGTCGGCCGAAACCGTGGCGGCGACTGGTGGAAAGTTTGCTGCGTCAACGGCCAAGACGTTTGGATTGCGGACTCGGTGGTCGAGATCACCGGGCCCCTGTGGGCTGTCGCCGAGGTAGCCAACATCCCTCCACCGCCGCCAACGGCGATTCCACCGCCACCGACAGCGACGCGCGCGCCGACACCCACTTTTGCGTGGCCTTTCCGGGTGGAAGGCGCAGTTCGAGAATATACGAATCCTGGCAACAACTTTTTCCGCGTTGATGGTGTGATCTATAACGGTGCCACGCCGCTCTACGGCTACAAACTGCGCATCCGCAAGACGTCTACCGGTCAGGAATGGCTAAGCACCGGTTCGCAAACCTCGTGGATGTGGTATGTACTTCAGTTTCCGGCCGATGGAAAAGATCCGAGTATCCCAGTGGATTGCCCCAGTGCCAACCCACCTAAGGGGCTAATCTGCTTGAAGAGCAACGTTAAATGGGACAGTAACGGCGTACAGGTGCCTTTGGGCGATGATGTGTGGGAGGTCACTGCAACCGACGGTGGCGGCAAGCCAGTATCCACGCCTGTCCGTATCACAACCAGCGCAGCCAACCCAAAGTGGTACTACATCACTTTCACGAGCAGCCCATGAACCAGATCGCGCCCTCCCACATCCCAACACGACCGGCCAGGGTGCGCGCCATGGCTGTCGTGATTCTCCTGGCGCTCGTCAGCCTTGCCTGTTCGGTGGGAAGCGCGCTGCAGGGCGGTTCTGGGAGCGGCGCCACGCCCACGAGAACACCGCGGCCGACGTTCACGCCGCTGCCCGGCGCGCTCACGCCAGCGGTCACGGGATTGCCGGCTGTACGCGGCACGCTACCGCCGGGCGTGAGTGTGCAAACGCCGGACAGTGCTGGGGTGACCGGCGCATCGTCTATCGGCGCTAACGGCACGCCCGCATCGGTGGCCGGCGATACGAATCTGATATTGTTCGTCACCAACACGCCGACGGCTTCGCCGAGCCCAACCCCACGGCCGGCCACTGTGACGCCGATAGAACGCGTCGGGTCGGACGGCCCCGCCCCGCATGCGACAGCTTACGTGGTCATCAAGCCGGCCACGCTGAACGGCCGTCGCGGCCCCGGGCCCAACTACGAACGCATCGGCCAGGCGAGCAAAGGCCAGGAGCTGTTTGTCCTGGGACGCACGGCCGATGGCGCCTGGTTACAGGTCTGCTGTATGGCGAACCAACCGGTCTGGGTGGCTGCCGACCAGGTGGATGCCACGGGCGCAGTCGAGGCTGCTCCCGTATTCACGCCGCCTCCCACACCCCTGCCGCCCACGCCCACCCGGATCCCGCAGCCTGCAATCCCGCGGGTGGGGCAGAGCCCTCTGGCAACGCCGCGACCGGTGGGCACGCCTCTGCCGCCGTTCGACGTCGCTCGCGGGCCCGAGTTCCCGATCAAACGCGACAACGGCGTGCTCACGATCTGGGTCAAGGTATATGAAGGGTCGGACGAATTCCAGCGTCCACTGGGGGGTTACATCCTGAAGGTAACGCGCGACGGCGTTGATATCAGCGATAACATTCAGTCGTTCGACGACCGTCCATTTGACAAGACCCCTGCCAACCAGGGCGCATATGAATATAATCTGAAATTCGAGAAGTACGAAGCCAGCGAGGCCGATTGGGAGATCTACCTGGCCCGACCCGGTGGATTCCGTGTGTCGCCGGTCACGAAATACACGACCAAGGGCGACTCATATCGCAACCTGGTGGTCTACATTGCTTATCTCCTGGCGCGGTAACCCGGGCGACTGTGCAGACGGTCGTCCCCTGCCCGCCACGAACTCCAGAAAACTTGAACCGAGGAGGAAGTGCAACATGCGCGTGCGCTTTTGGGTGCTCATTGCTGCGGCTGTACTGGCTATCGGGCTGGCGGGCTGTAGTACGGCCCGTGTCGCCCGCGGGCCGGCCAACACGCCCGTACCCACGAAAACCCTGCGGCCGACTTTTACCGCAACGGTCCCGGAACCGACCTTGACGCCAAGCCCTACCACCGCCCAGCCGGTCTCCGCTGATCAGGCTCCGGCGGCCAGCGCCACGCCGGAAGGGCCAACCGCAACGGCTGAGCCGCCGACACCCGAGCCAAGTCCCACGGCCGAGCCCGCCGCCTTCACCGTAAACAGCGCTTCGCTCAACGTGCGCAGCGGCCCCGGCACCGCCTTCGGCGTCATCGGCCGCCTGACAAACGGCCAGAGCTTCCCGATAACGGGAAAGAACCGAGACGGCAGTTGGTGGCAGTTCGACTACAACGGCCGGACAGGGTGGGTGGCTGGCTCGAATGTCTCCGTCCGCAGCGGCGACACGGTGGAGGTTGCGCAAAACATCCCGGTCGCACCGACCGCGGCCCCGCGACCAACTGCACGACCAGCAGCCCCGCGACCCGCGCAGCCCCAACCACAACCACAACCGCAAGTCGTTACGAAATATAGCCTGACCAAGTCTGAGCTACGTCCTAACACAAATCCCATCGTCAGTGTTTGGTGCTTCGTGATAAACCAGGGCGGCAACGGCGTGGTGGGAGGGACGATTCGAGTCCTTCAGGGCGGAGCCACAGTCAAAGAACAACCATTCAACGCCGTGATGGCTCGCGGCGATCCAGGTTACTCCTCAGAGTATCTCTATAACGATGGGTGCAAAGTGGAGTTGCCTGGGGCGGACGGGACCTACAGCGCCTACTTGATTGAGGGTGGCAACCAGGTGTCCGACGCCTTCACCTTCACGGCCTCAGGTAGCACAAACCGAATCGCGATTATTGAATGGAAGCTACGGTAGACAAGGCAGCCGTTAGCGGTACTCATGTCTCCATGCAATCAGCAAGAACCCGGTTTTGTGGCAAAACAGGGTTCTTGCTGATTGCCATGCTGCTGGGCCTCGCCCTCCGCGCAGCCCGGCTTAACTTCCAACCCTTGTGGTGGGACGAAGGCTATTCCGTCTGGTTTGCCACCCACTCACTCGACCAGATGGCAGCGCTCACAGCGGAGGATATCCATCCTCCGCTGTACTATGCGCTGCTGCACCTGTGGACGCTTCTGGGCGGGACAGGGCCAGTCAGCCTGCGGCTTCTCTCAGTTGCTTTCGGGGTCGCCGCGATCCCGATGATGTATGTGGCGGGGCATCGGATTCTCGCCAGTCACCGCGCAGCCTTACTGGCCTCCTTCCTCGTGGCGATCAGCCCCCTGCACGTTTTCTACAGCCAGGAAATTCGCATGTATGGACTGGTCGCCCTGCTCAGCACGGGGGTGCTGTGGGCGGCGTGGGGGGTGCTGCACCAGCGTCAAAGTCGTTCGGCGCCGTTCGCGTACGTCATCCTGACCACCCTCGCGCTCTACACGCAGTACTACGCCCTTTTCTTGCCCATCGCTCTGACTCTGTACGCGCTGTGGTGGTGGCGCAAAGACCTCAGGAGCCTTGGACGTTGGCTCGGATTGCAGGCCATCATTGCGGTCTTGTATCTACCGTGGACGATCTACGCGGGGTCCAGGCTCGTCCTTTACGTTAGCAACAAGATCGTCGCGGACGCTGACAAACCTCTCGGCTTCCTCATGTATCTCGCCCGACATCTCTCTGCCTTCACAGCCGGTCACCTCGAAGGGCCGCTTGCAACGTGGTGGCCGCTCGCCCTGGTGCTCCTCATCCCGACAATTGTCGGTCTCATCCTACGAAGTCGAGCGCGGACGCGACCCGCCGGCCCATCTCCTTTTTCGTCACGGTACTCGGCGTTGCGCTGTTCCTCGGCTGGCTGATCGGTCTGCGCTACCCCTTCTTCCCCGACCGCGGTGAACGGCTGTTGCTGCTCGCTCTGCCGGCGTTCGTGATGCTGACTGGCGCCGGTCTCGATGCCTTGCTGGCCCGCGTTCGGCCCATCGCTTATGGGGCCCTGGCGCTCGTCGGAGCTGTTTCGGCGGTCAGCCTGGCCGGGTTCTACTTCGTGCCCCGCTATGCGGATGATGACTACCGCCCGCTCATCGCGCGAACCGTCGAGCAGGGACTGCCAGGCGACACCGTCTACTGTGTATATCCGTGGCAGGTCGGCTACTGGCGCAGCTACGCCCAGGTTAACGGCCCCGTCGCGGTGTTAGGACCGGCAGGGGAATGGGGACCGGAGGTCCAGGCTGCCCTCCAAAACGAGCTGACACAGGGACGCGTCTGGTTCCCGGCGCACCTTTCGCTCGGCGCGATCCTGGAAACGCAGGTCGAGCGATTCCTGGGCGAACGCGCCGTGCCTTTTGCCAACACGTGGTACGGGCCCGGAACCCGGCTCAGTGCGTGGAGTGCACAGAGCATAGGGAACGATCCGGTCAGCCTCAGCATAGGAGCCGCCCCTCTCGCAACTTACACGATGCCGGGCGGCGGCCAACTTGCCTTGCTGGGTGTCACCGCCGTCACCTCTCAAGTACCCGCCGCAAATCAAATCGTGCCCCTGTCTGTCACCTGGCAGGCCGATCGCGTGCCACCCGAGCTTGGCGTAAGCGTACGCCTTTCGGATGACCTGGGGCAGATCTGGGGACAGAACGATTATGAGCCGCCCGGGGCGATGGTGGGATCAGACGCAGGCAAAGCAGAGGGGTCCGCGTGGCGCGCAACCGACCGTTTTGGGCTGCTCATTCCTGCGGGAACACCGCCTGGCCGCTATCGGGTCGAGCTCCTGGCGATGCCTAAGGGCAGCACGCGGCCCCTGGATGCGGTCGCCCAAGGGCAGCCGGTCGAGGAAGGTGTTCGCCTGTTCGACCTCGAGGTGACGCCCGCTGACCGGACCCTCGGTCCCGAGCGTCTCCCCATCGCCAGCCGCCAGACCATCGACCTTGGCGACGACCTGCAGTTCCTGGGCTACGCCGTCGACACCGCACCGTTGGCCCCCGGCTCCCTGCGCCGTGTGAATCTGTTCTGGCAGGCGATCGGGACGCCTGTCGCCGACTACACCGCATTCGTCCAACTTCTCGACAGTGATGGCTCGCCCGCAGCAGGATGGGAGGCTCCACCCGGGGCGGCGCATGCTACCTCGAGTTGGGCGTCAGGAACGCTGATCCGCACGCAAGCCTTCTTCCGCGCACCTGCCACCCTGCCGAATGGCCGCTATCGCCTGATCGCCGGGCTTTACCGGCCGTCTGACGGCGTCCGACTCAAGACCTCATCCGGCGCCGAGCAGCTGTCACTCGGCAAGATGACCATCCAGGGTCGCGACCACAATATGACTCCACCCAAACCCGCCTGGCCGGCAGATGTCTCATTCGACGGCGCCGCGCACCTGGTCGGCTACGACCTACCCACGGGGCAGGTTGCAGGCGGCGGAAAGCTGGTGGTAACCCTCCACTGGCAGGCAGTAGCGGCGTCCGACCGGCCTTATACGGTTTTCGTGCACCTGGTGGACGAACAGGGGCAGGTTCGAGGTTATGGGGACGGCGAGCCTGGCAACGGGGCCTATCCCACCACGGGCTGGCTGGCCGGTGAATACCTGGCCGACGAGCACACGATAACCGTGGCGGCCGATGCGCTGCCAGGAACGTACCGTATCGCAGTCGGCCTGTATGAGCCGGGCCCCGGGCAGAGGCTGCTGACGGGATCGGACGAAGATCACACGGTCCTGGATCAGGTAGTGAGCTTGAAGTAACGCCTCACCTGCTGCGGCGAGTGCAAGGCCGGATGCAGCCGTCGGGAGGGTTATTCATTTTGCACCCGTCGCCGTAACTGCCCGCACCCCGCGTCTATATCGATCCCTCGTCGCAGCCGCACCGTTGCCGGTATACCATTTCGCTCCAGGATCCGCTGAAATACAGCCGCATTGGCATCAGACGAAGGCTGATACGGAGACTCGGCCACGGGGTTGAGCGGGATCAGATTAACGTGGCACATCACCCCGCCGCTCGTGCTGCGCAGTGGCTTGAGCAGGGCGGCTAACTCGAGGGCCAGTTCCGGTGTGTCATTGATGCCGTCCATCATGGCGTACTCAAAAGTCACCCGGCGGTTGGTGCGCTGGATGTATTCGAGGATCGCGTCCATCACGTCACGGATCGGATAGCGCTGGTTGACCGGCAGGAGCTTGCTCCGGAGCGTCGTCGTTCGGCGCGTGCAGACTCACCGCCAGATTGATTTGCAGTGGCTCGCCCGCCATTCTGCGGATGCCCTGCGGCAAGCCCACGGTGGACACCGTCATGTGGCGCGCACCCAGGTTGAACCCGTCCTTATCCGTGATGGCGCCCAACGCTTGCCAAACGCGGTCATAGTTGGCGAAGGGTTCGCCCATGCCCATGACGACGATATTCGTGAGGCGTAGCCCCTGCCTGCCGGCGGGACGGTCCTCTCCCGGGAACTCCGGCGAGGCGCTTAACAGGGAGCCGACTGAGCCGAAGGCGCTCAGTGGGATGAAGGTGGTCTCGCGGGGGATCGGCGCCAGTGGCGTCGCCGCAAGGTCCGCGCGGCCGCCAGCACCTGGGCCACGATTTCGCCAGTGGTCAGGTTGCGCGCCAGACCGCCCTGCCCCGTCGCGCAGAAGACGCACCCCATCGCACAGCCGGCCTGCGAGCTGATGCACACCGTGCGGCGCTCGTCGTAAAGCATCAGCACGGTTTCGACCGTCAGTCCGTCAGCCAACCGGAACAGCCACTTGATCGTGTGCCGGTCTGCCGATCGCTGCTCGTAGATGCGTTCGAGCGGCTCGATGCGCGTTTCCGCGGCCAGCCGGTTACGCAGCGCGGCAGGCAGGTTGGTCATCTGGCTGGGATGCGTTGCCAGCTTCCTGTACAGCCAGTCCCATACTTGCCTTGCGCGGTAGGCCGGCTCCTCCCACCTGGCCAGCAACTCAGTGAGTTGGACCTTAGTCAAGTCATATAGCAGCGCGCCGTTCATGGTGCGAGGATAGCACAAACGGAGGGGATGGTCAACGAGTTCTAGAGACTCGCAACATCCTGGCTGCATCCTGCCTGAAAAACGATCTCTGCCTCCGTACCGATTTGCACTTTTTCGCACTCAGCGAGTTGACACAGAGAATCACCTGTAATATCCTATGACCAGAGAGCCCATCATATCAAAGGGAGGACAACTCGATGAAGCGTCTGCTCACTCTCTCGCTCACCCTCTTGGTGCTGGCTGGCGTACTCGTTACCAGCTGCGCCGCGCCAGCTGCTCCCCAGCCGGCCGCGCCGGCCGCTCAGGCGACCACGGCCCCAGCCGCACCCGCGGCCCCGGCTTTCGACTGGCAGAAGTACAAGGGCACGACCATCCGCGTCATGCTCAACCAGCACCCCTGGACGACTGCCATCCAAGGCAGCTTTCCTGATTTCGAGAAGCTGACCGGCATCAAGCTGGTTGCCGAAACCTACCCCGAGGATCAGTTCCGGCAAAAATCGCTGGTCGAGCTATCCTCCGGCGCCGGGTCGCTCGACATCTTCATGTCGCAACCGCCTCAGGAGGGCCTGAAGTACCGGCAGGCCGGCTGGTACGAGGACTTGAAGTCCTATGTCAACGACGCCAGCATGACCGGCCCTGATTACAACTTCGCCGACTTCCTGCCCGGCACAATCACCTTTGAGACCATTCAAGACGCACTGATCGGCATCCCCATCCAGTTGGAAGTGGAGATGCTGTTCTACCGCAAGGACCTGTTTGCCGCCGCGGGCCTGACCGCGCCCAAGACGCTGGTTGAACTGGAAGCTGCGGCAGCGAAGCTGAACGACCCGGGCGCGGGCGTCTTCGGCATCGCGTCGCGCGGCCGGAAAGCGGCCGCGGTCACCATGTTCAGCAACTACCTGTACAACTACGGCGGCAACTGGCTGGATGCCAGCCGTAACCCGACCATCAACTCGCCCGAGGCCGTGGAAGCGATGACCTTCTACGGCAATCTGCTCAAGAACTACGGGCCTCCCGGCTCGGTGGGCAATCACTGGAATGAGGTCGTGGCGCTGTTCCAGCAGGGCAAGGCGGCCATGTTCACTGATGCCTCGGTGTTCTACGCCAACGTGGAGGACCCCAAGGCCTCCACCGTGGCAGGCAAGGTGGGCTACGCACCGTTCCCCGCCGGACCTAAGGACAACACTTACTGGCTCTCCGGCTGGGGCCTGAGCATGGCATCCTCGTCAAAGAACAAGGGTGCGGCCTGGTACTTCATCCAGTGGGCCACGTCCCCTGAGATGGCCAAGAAGACCCAGATCGACGGCAGGGTCGCCGGCGCGCGGCAGAGCGTGTGGAATCTGCCCGAGAGCAAGACCACCTTCCCACCAGACTGGACCGATGCATACGTGCTCTCCAGCTCCAAAGCGGCCCATCCTGACCGGCCGCCGGTCGTCGCAGTGTCCGAGGTCCGCGACGCCATCGGCAACGCCATCGTGGTGGCCATCGAAGGCGGCGACGTCAAGGCCGCCGCCGACAAGGCTGCCGCGGACATGAAGGACATCCTGGCCAAGACCGAGTAACGCAGGACCATCCGCCCGTGCCGCTGCAGGTTCCCCGCCGCGGCACGGGCGCTGTTCCTGACCAGGACCTGGAGCTATGTGATCACCCCTCTCTAAGCGCCCTGCCTGGCCCTTGCGACATAAAGGGCGGAAAGGAGGCTCCGACATGCGTCAGCTAACACGCTTCCTGGGGCGGCATCCGGGGTGGCTGTTCCCCTTACCGGCCGTGCTTGCCCTCTTCCTCCTGATGATCTTCCCCGTCGTCTACACCGTCTGGATGAGCTTGCATGAGTGGTTCGTCTCCAGCATCACGCCCCCGAAGTTCGTCGGGCTGGCGAACTACGTGCAGATCATCGCCAGGGACACGCGCTTCCACCAGTCGCTGCTGCGCACGATCTACTTCACCGGCCTGGCCGTCGTGGTGCAGACCGTCCTGGGCGTCGGTGTCGCACTGATCTTCAACCGTGAGTTCCTGGGCAAGGGACTCGTGCGCACGCTGTTCCTCTTCCCCATGGTCGCCACACCGGTGGCCATTGCCCTGGTCTGGATGATGATGTTCAACCCGACCCTGGGTATCCTGAATTACTTCCTGAAGGTCCTGGGCCTTCCGCCTGGGCTGTGGATCGCGAACGCGCGCACGGTCATCCCTGCCCTTGTGCTGGTGGATACCTGGCAGTGGACTCCCTTCATCACCCTGATTGCTTTGGCAGGACTATCCGCGCTGCCCCAAGAGCCGTTCGAAGCAGCGCTCATCGACGGCGCTTCAGGCTGGCAGACCTTCTGGAACGTGACCCTGCCCCTATTACGGCCCACGATCATGGTTGCCGTGTTGTTCCGCACCATCGATGCCCTCAAGACCTTCGACATCATCTATGTGATGACCCAGGGCGGCCCGGGGAACGCCAGCGAGACCCTGAACATCTACATCTTTCAGATGGGCTTCTCCTACTTCCACATGGGGTCTGCCTCATCGCTGCTGGTGATCCTGTTCGCCATCGTGATGTTCATCAGCATTCTGTTGACACGCATGAGGAGGGCGCCGCTATGAACACTCGTGCCTGGCAAAAGGCGCTCAAGAAGATCGCCTTCTACCTGGTCCTCTTGATCATCCTGGTGCCGTTCCTGTTCGTGTTCTACTGGATGTTCCTGTCATCGTTCAAGACCCAGGTGCAGAATACCGCCATGCCCCCGATTTGGAGCGTGTTGCCTAACCTGAGCAACTACCGCAACGTCTTCGTGACGAATCCCTTCGCACAGTACACGCTGAACAGCCTGATCATCGCCACCGGCGCCACGGTGTTGGGCCTGATCCTGGGCCTGCCCGCGGCCTACAGCATCGCGCGCTACAAGCAAGAGGGGCTGGGCCTGGCCATCCTGACCGCGCGCATCACGCCCGGCATCAGCTTCCTGATCCCCTGGTTCATCCTGTTCACGCGCATGAAGCTGGTGGACACCTATGTGGCCATGATCCTGACGCACCTGATCATCACCTTGCCGCTGATTGTGTGGATGCTGGTGGGCTTCTTCGAGGACCTGCCTGAGGAGTTGGGCGACGCGGCCATGGTCGACGGCACGACGCAGTTCGGGACATTCTGGCTGATCGCGCTGCCGCTGGTGCGCCCCGGCGTCGCCGCCGCGGCTATCCTGGCATTCATCTTCTCATGGAATAACTTCATGTTCAGCCTGGTGATCGCCTCCTACCGCACCAAGCCACTGCCGGTGGCGGTCTTCAACTTCATGAGCTATACGGAGATCAACTGGGGCGGCCTGACAGCCGCCGCCTCCATCATCACCCTGCCCGTCATGCTGCTGATCCTGCTGGTGCAGCGCAATATCGTGCGCGGGCTGGTTGTCGGCGCGGTTAAGGGTTAGCTCCCGCGTTTGTCGTGCAGCAGTGCCGGTCACAGCGCTGTGACCGGCACATTTTCTTCCCGGAAGGAATAGCGATGAAAGCCCTGGTCCTGGAAGCGTACAACAAGCTGGTGTACAAGGACATGCCCGACCCGGTGATCGGGCCGGACGAGGTCCTGGTCGAGGTTGAGGCGTGTGGCATTTGCGGCAGCGACGTCCACGGCATGGACGGCAGCACTGGCCGCCGCATACCGCCGCTGATCATGGGCCACGAAGCCGGCGGCGTCATACGGGACGTGGGCCCCCAGGTGCGGGGGTGGCAACCCGGCGATCATGTCACCTTCGACTCGACCATCTACTGCGGCAAATGCTATTACTGCCGGGCAGGGCAAGTGAACCTGTGCAGCGACCGTCGCGTGTTAGGCGTCTCGCCAGGCGAGTATCGGCAGCACGGCGCATTTGCCGAGTATGTGGCGGTGCCTCAACACATCCTGTACCGCCTGCCAGACGCCGTGTCTTTCATCCAGGCCGCCATGCTGGAACCCCTTTCGGTGGCGTTCCACGCGGCCAGCTTGCCGCGCATCCGGCTTAGCGACAGTGCGGTGGTGGTCGGCGCGGGAATGATCGGGCTGCTGGTCGTGGCGGCCCTGCGGCTCGCCGGCTGCGGGCAGATCATCGCTGTGGATCTTGACGAGGGACGTCTGACCGCGGCCAGGCAGTTCGGGGCGGACGTTGGCCTGCAGGCGGATGCACCCGATGTGCCACAGCAGGTTCAGGCGTTGACCGAGGGCCGCGGCGCGGACCTGGCCTTCGAGGTGGTGGGCGTGACGCCCGCGGTCCAGACAGCGCTGGCCAGTGTGCGCAAAGGCGGCTCTCTCACGCTGGTCGGCAACCTGGCGCCCACGGTGGAGCTTCCGCTGCAGTCCGTGGTCACGCGCCAGATCACCCTCTACGGCTCCTGCGCGTCCAGCGGGGAATACCCGGCTTGTATCGCCATGCTGGCGCGGGGCGCGGTGAACGTGGAGCCGCTGATCAGCGCAGTGGCGCCGCTGCGTGAAGCCGCAGGGTGGTTCGATAGGCTGTACCGCCGCGAGGCGGGCCTGATGAAGGTCATCGTGACGCCCAAGGGATAGGAAGGACCTGACACTGATGAGTGAGAACTTGTTCGACCTGACCGGCAAAGTAGCGATGATCACGGGCACGAGCCGGGGCTTGGGCCAATACATGGGCCGCGCACTGGCGCGCGCCGGCGCCGATCTGGTGATCACCAGTCGTCACATCGACGCGCTGCAGCCTTTCAAGGAGGAGATTGGGGCATTGGGCCGCCGGGCACTGCCCGTTGAATTGGATGTGCGCGATTTCGACAGCATTCAGCGAGCGGTGACCACAGCCCACGCGCACTACGGGAAGATCGATATCCTGGTAAACAACGCGGGCTGTAACGTTCGCAAACCGGCCCTGGATGTAACCTGGGACGATTGGAACCTGGTGTTGGAGACCAACCTGCGAGGCACGTTCTTTGTTGCGCAGGCCGTGGCGCGCACCATGATTCCACGCGGCTATGGCCGAATCATCAATATCGGATCGGTGACGAGCGTATTTGGGTATGCAGGGCTGGGGCCGTATGGGGCCAGCCGCGGCGGCACCCGGCAGTTGACGATGAGCCTGGCAGACGATTGGGGCAAACACGGAATCACCGTGAACTGCCTCGCACCCGGCTGGTTCAAGACCGCACAGAACGCGGTCATGTATGAGGATACCGACTGGGTGGCCTACCTGGTTGACCGCATCCCGATGAAACGCCCTGGACAGCCCGACGATCTGGACGGCGCGGTGGTGTTCCTTGCGTCAGATGCAAGCGCGTACATCACCGGCCAGACCCTGCTCGTCGACGGCGGCATCAGCACCGGTGCGACGCGCGCCACGACCAGTAAGGTGAAACCGAGCTGAGACTTCGCACCGCAGCGACAAGGGCGGCCGTGTTCCTTGCGTTGGGAGGGATGGAGCTTTCCTTCCTGTGATACAATAGGATCGTCTACTGGCCGCCCTTCAACGCACTGATCACGACAAGCCAGCCGATCAGCACGCGCAAGGAGGCGCCATGCGTACTGTCTACGTCGTCTCGGGTGGCGTCAGCAAGTTCGCGAAGGCCCGCCCCGACAAGACCTTTCCAGCCAGTCGTTAAGGAAGCCTACGACTACGCCATCGCCGACCTCGGCCTGGAGCATCGCCAGTTCATGGAGCTGGTCGATGGCTCCGTAGCCTCCTACTTCTCCGACCACTTCGCCCGCCAACTCATGGCCGGCATCATGATCCAGGACTACCTGGGATTATGTCCCGAAACCTGGCCATCGCGTCGAGGGCGGCGGCGCCACCGGCGGCATTTGCTTCCAGGAGGCCTGGAAGTCGGTGGCGTCAGGCGACATGGACATCTGCCTGGCCTACGGCTTCGAGACGATGAGCCACGTCAACACCTGGAAGGGCAACGAGTTCATCGCACTGGCCTCCGATGTCAGCTTCGACTACCCCGTCGGCGGCTTCTACTCCGGCTACTACGCGATGATGGTCACCCGGCACATGAAGGAGTTCGGCACCACCGTCGAGCAACTGGCCTACGTGTCGGTGAAGAACCACCGTGAACGCATTCTACAACCCGTACAGCCAGAAACACGAGCGGCTGACCGTGGCCGACGTGCGGAACGCGCCGATGGTCGCCTGGCCTCTCACGCGGCTGGATATCTGCGTGATGTCGGACGGCGCGGCCGCCGTCGTCCTTGCCAGCGAGGAAGGACTGGCCAAACTGGAGAAAGCCGCGGGCCGGCGACTTGATCCGCTCGTGAAAGTCGCCGGGATCGGCCGCGGCACCGACGCTATGCGCATGGCCGACCGGCCGCACCAGTCCTACGAACAATTCCTTCAGCACAATCTGCTGCCCAGCGAAGACACCGCCGAGACCCGAGCCTACTACCGCGACCTTTGGGATCACGGCTTTCGCTATCCCGGCGTGCACTCGTTCCGCGCCGGCCGCATGGCCAGCAAGGCTGCCTACGCCCGCGCCGGCATCGCAGACCCACTGCAAGAGATCGAGCTTCGTCGAGCTACACGACGCCTACACCTCTTCCGAGATCCAGACCTACGAAGATATGGGCCTTTGCCGCTATGGCGAGGGCGGGCCGTTTGCAGCTTCGGGCAGGCCATTCCTGCCCAACGTCGACTACGGGCTGGCGTTCAGCGAGCCGGCGCAGGTGGGCGCGTGCCCGGTCAACCCGAGCGGCGGGCTCATCGCTTGTGGCCATCCTGTGGGCGCGACGGGGCTGATGCAGGGGGTCTTCGCCCTCTGGCAGCTCCAGGGCACGATCGGCAAGCACTTCAGGGACGACACGCTGCAGATCAAAGATGCCCGCCGCGGCGCTATCCACAGCCACGCCGGCACCGGGACCTACGTGACCGTCAGCATCCTGGAGCGGGAAAGCGCACCGCATGCAAAGGAGATGGGGTCATGACCGAGCCACGTTTCCCGACCAAGCTTCCCGAGACCGATGACGGGGCGATCCTGTTCAGCGTGCCATTCCCGACCGATCTCAACGCGGAGACGCTCGCCGGTCTCAAGTCTATGGCGCCGATCATCGTCAAGCAGCCCTACGCGATCGACTACATTCACTCCTACGGGCAGGACAGCCCCTTCTTCGCCGGGCTGGCCAACGGCCGGCTGCTCGGGCGCATGGAGCCCAGCACCGGCTACACCTACGCTACCCCGCGCGGCCACGACATGTACACGGGGGCTGAGACCGACTGGGTGGACCTGACCCGGCGAGCCGGCGCGCGTCCACGCGTTCACCGTCTGCTACTTCGGCTCCGAGGAGTTCCTGCCGGAGTGCCCGTTCGTCCTGGCGCTGATCGAGTTCGACGGCGCGGACACGCTGTTCCTGGGCCGGCTGATCGGCGTCGACCCGAACGCGCCCACCCTGGATTGGATCGGCATGCGCGTCGGACTGCGCTTCCGCCGCAACAGCAAGTTCAAGCCGACCGACGTGTACTTCTACCCGCTGTCATGATCGACTTTACGACTCCGCAAGGAGGGTCGGCCGGATGACATGATGCACTCCGGCCGACGCAAGTCACCCTGGGGAGGCAAGCCATGCAGATTCTGCAAGAAGGCCAGGGCCAGCTGATCGGCTGGCACGATCCGGACGAGAACCGGCAGTGGGTGCTCGAAAACAAGCCTCGCGACCTGCACGACAAGCGGACGACCGTCGCCGAGGCGGTGGCGCGCTTCGTCCACGACGGCGACTTCGTCGCTTCCGGCGGCTTCGGCCACGTGCGCGTCGGCATGGCGGCCATCTACGAGATCATCCGCCAGAGGCGCCGCGCGCCTGGTCCTGGCCGGCAAGACCGCGGTCCACGATGGCGATCTCCTGATCGCCTCCGGGTGCGTGGATCGCGTCGAGGTGGCCTACTCCTTCGGCCATGAGTTGCGCGGCCTTTCGCCCGCCTCGCGGCGCATGGTCGAGGAGGGCCACTGCCAGGTGGTCGCCGAGATGAGCAACGCTGGCTACCAGTGGCGCTTCATGGCCGCGGCGATGGGCCTGCCGTTCATCCCCTCGCGCAATCTGCTGGGCACCGACACGCTCGAGCACAGCTCGGCGAAGGTCGTGGCCGACCCGTGGAGCGGCAAGCCGATCTGCCTGCTGCCGGCTTGCTACCCCGATGTGGCGATCATCCACGTCACCCGTTGCGACATGCTACGGCAACGCACAGATCGACGGCACCCTGGTCGAGGACTTCGAGCTGGCCCGCGCCGCCCGACGGCTGATCCTGACGACCGAAGAGATCGTGCCGGAGGAGCAGATCCGCGACGAGCCCTGGCGCACGGTCATCCCCTTCTTCCTGGTGGACGCCGTGGTCGAGGCGCCCTACGGCAGCCACCCATGCCAGATGCCCCGCCGCTACTACTTCGACGAGGACCACATCCGGAGTGGATGCGCCGCTCGGTGACGGCGGAAGGCGCGGAGGCGTACTTCGAGGAGTACGTGTTCGGCGTGCCGGACTTCGACGCCTACCTGGAGAAGATCGGCGGGCTGAAGAAGCTGCACCACCTCA
Source organism: uncultured Chloroflexia bacterium (assembly GCA_963774265.1). GTDB lineage: Bacteria > Chloroflexota > Anaerolineae > CG2-30-64-16 > CG2-30-64-16 > JALOOB01. Next base: position 115,077 of record CAVZDU010000008.1, read on the forward strand.
AGACAGGTGGAGCAATTGCGCGCGTGACGGAGAGCATCCCATGACAGCCTATTCCCCCACCGAGCTGCTGGCTTGTGTCGCTGCGCGGCCTGCTGGAGGACCGCCGGTCGGTCTTCGTGGGCACCGGGCTGCCGATGATCGCCGCGATGCTCGCGCAGCGAACCCACGCCCCTGGCCTGCTGATCATCTTCGAGGCCGGCGGCATCGGGCCGCAGATCCCGGTCCTGCCGATCTCTGTGGGCGACTCACGCACCTTCCACAAGGCGGTGGCCGCAGTCAGCATGCACGACGTGATGTCGATCTCGCAGGCCGGCTACCTGGATTACGGCTTCCTGGGCGCGGCGCAGATCGACCCGTACGGCAACATCAACACCACCGTGATCGGCGACGCACGACCACCCCACAGGCGCGCCTGCCCGGCAGCGGCGGCGCCAACGACGTCGGCTCCTTCTGCCATCGCACCATCATCATCATGCGACAGGATCGCCGCAAGTTCGTGGAGCGACTCGATTTCCTGACCACGCCGGGCTACCTCACCGGGCCGGGCGCCAGGGAACGGGCCGGCCTGCCGGCCAACAGCGGGCCGTATCGCGTCATCACGCAGTTCGGCGTCTACGGGTTCGAACCCGACACCTGCCGGATGCGGCTGTTGGCCATCCATCCGGAGGTAACACAGGACGAAGTGCAGGCGAATAGCTGCTTCGCCATTCCCATCGCTGAGGAGTTGGCGGTCAGCCCCGCGCCCACCGAGGCGGAGCGCCGCCTGCTGCGCGAGATCGATCCCCAGGGGATGCTGATCGGGCGTCTGATGGAGGTCAAGATGGACTTCGACCTATCAGAAGAACACCGGATGCTGGCCGGCGACTCTGCGAGAGTTCGTGGCGACGGAGGTTGCCCCCCGCGCGCGCCACGTGGACGAGACGGGCGAGTTCCCGTGGAACACGCTGAACGCGCTGGCGAAGCTGGGCATGCTGGGGCTAAACATCCCGGAGGCATACGGCGGGGGTGGCGCCGATGCCCTGAGTGCGATGATTCTAATCGAGGAGATCGGCAGGGGCTGCGGTTCCACCGCGCTCATTGTGGCGGCCCATCTTGGGCTGGCCTGCGGACCGCTGGCCGTGTTCGGCACCGAAGCCCAGAAGAAGCAGTGGCTGATCCCGATGGCGCGCGGCAAGATGCTGGGCTGCCTGGGTCTGACGGAAGCTGGAGCCGGCTCCGACCTGCGCGGCGTTCGCACTAACGCGGTACGCCAGGGCGAGGAATGGATCATCAACGGCAACAAGATGTGGCTGACCAATGGAGCCGAGGCCGGGGTCGTTCTCCTGCTGTGTCGAACCGGCGAAAGGTTCAGCCACTTCATTGTACCGACCGACCGCGCCGGGCGTCAGCTTCGGCCCGCCTGAGAAGAAGATGGGGCTGCACGGCTCGCACACCTATGCCGTAGGATTGGATGGCGTCCACGTACCGGCGGAGAACCTGCTGGGCGCCGAGGGACGCGGGCTCCAGCAGACACTACAGGTGCTCGATGGCGGCCGGATCGGCATCGCCAGCGCTGAGCCTTGGGTTGGCGGAGGCCGCCTTCGACGCTGCGCGCGCCTATGCCGGCACGCGCAAGACATTCGGCCAACCGCTCGTCGAGCACCAGGCGATCGCCTTCATGCTGGCCGACATGGCCGTCGAGATCGAAGCCGCCCGCTGGCTCGTCTATCGGGCCGCCTGGTTGCGCGACTGCGGGCGGCCCTACACCAGGGAAGCCTCGATCGCTAAGCTATTTGCCACCGAAATGGCCGAACGGGTCGCGCGAAATGCGCTGCAGGTGCACGGCGGCTATGGGTATAGCCAGCGAGTATCCGGTGGAACGCATCTACCGCGATGCCCGCCTGATGACCATCGGCGAGGGCACGAGCGAGATGCAGCGGATGATCATCGCCCGGCTGCTGTGAAGCGAACCGGGCGCTCTGATCTGTGGCAGCAAAAACGCCGGCGGATAATGCTTTCCGGATGAATCGCCTCCCGCGGGCGCGCAAGGGACCCGCGTCGAGACAGCCTCAACCTGCCCGCGCCTCAAATTCTCCACAGCAGTTCATCATCCTACACAACCGCTTTCCCTGGCTTCTTTCGCCCTTTGGACCTGCGGTGCTATAATTCGGTCGTTAATTCGTGATGGAGCATTCCTTTGGCAAATATTCGACCCTATCCGTTCACTGCCATTGTGGGCCAGGATAAAATGAAACGGGCCCTCATCTTGAACGCGATCTCCTCTCAGATTGGCGGTGTTCTGATCCGCGGTGAGCGCGGCACGGCCAAGTCGACGGCGGCGCGCGCCTTGGCTGCGCTCCTACCTGAGATCGAAGTTGTGTCCAACTGCCCATTTGGCTGCGATCCCAGCGGCACCGACAGCCTGTGCGACCTGTGCCGCGACCGGTTGGCAAACGGCGAAGTCCTGACGACCGTCAAGCGCCGCACGCGTTTTGTCGACCTGCCTGTTAGTGCGACTGAAGACCGCGTCGTCGGCACACTGGATATCGAAAAGGCGATCCAGCAGGGAGAACGGCATTTCGAGCCCGGAGTTCTGGCCGCAGCCAACCGCGGGCTACTTTATGTCGATGAGGTCAATCTGTTGGATGATCACGTGGTCGACCTGCTGCTCGACTCGGCGGCAATGGGCGTCAATGTGGTGGAGCGCGAGGGCATCAGCTTCAGCCACCCGGCGCGTTTCATGCTGGTCGGCACCATGAACCCCGAAGAGGGTGATCTTAGGCCGCAGCTTCTTGACCGCTTTGCCCTCTGCGTGGATATGCACGGCATATCCGATCCCCGCCAACGCGTCGCCATCGTTGAGCGGCGTGTTGCATACGAGAGCGACCCCGACGGCTTCTACCAGGAATGGCTGCCCCACGAGGAGCACCTCTCGCAGGAGATTGCCGAGGCCCGCAGCCGGCTGCCCGGGGTCCATTACACGCAGCGTGACCTTTACACGATCGCCCAATTGACCACTTCATTCCGCGTTGACGGTCACCGCGCGGACATCGTCATCCTGAAGACAGCCCGTTCGCACGCCGCATGGCAGGGTCATATGGCCGTGGCGGAGCAAGATATCCTCCTGGCCGCGGAGCTGGCATTGCCGCATCGCCTGAAGCGCCAGCCGTTCGAAGAGGCCTCGATGGACGCAGGCCAACTCGAAGAGAGGCTGAAGAAGGCGCGCGCTGAGGCCCCGCCGGATCAAAAAACACCCTCCAAGAGCGACTCGGGCGAGACGGCGCCCAGTGTAAAAAAAGCACTGAGCCGCTAACGGAGCAAGCTACCACTTCCGCTAGCGGCGAACCTACGGACGATGGCGCGCAGGCCCAGGCCTCTAGCCAGGGGCCATCGGCTCAGCGCCAGGTTAAAATCGGCGAGAGTTTCCAAACCAAGCGGCTTGACACGCCTCTGGATAAGCTCACGCGTTCCTCCGCGGGCAAACGCAGCTCAACTCTGACCGACCGCAAGCGCGGCCGGTATATTCGCGCCCGTCCCATGCACGGCCGGCCAGACGATCTGGCATTTGACGCCACCATTCGCACCGCCGCGCCATTTCAACGCAGCCGGCTGGAAGAGCGCGCCACGCGCAAGCTCGCCTTTGTCGTCAAGCGGCAAGATCTGCAGAAGAAGGTGCGCGTCCGTTCGCGCGGCGAATCTTGTTCTATTCGTGGTTGACGCCTCGTGGAGCATGGCTGCAGCGGAACGCATCGAGGCCACCAAGGGCGCAGTACTTTCTCTCTTACATGACGCATATCAGCGCCGCGACCAGGTAGGGCTCATCGTCTTCCAACGGGAAGAGGCGCGTATAGTCCTGCCACCCACGTCGAGTGTTGAGCTGGCGCAGCAGGCGCTCCGCAACATACCTGTGGGCGGGAAGACGCCGCTGTCAGCGGGGCTGCTGGCCGCCTTTCGTGTCTGCACAGCCGCCACGCGCCGCAACCCGGAGATCAAGCCGCTGATCATCATACTGACCGATGGTGCAGGCAATGTCTCGGTGACCGGGATGCCGCCGCAGGAAGAATCCCGACGCATGGCCGAGATGATCCATGATTCGCACTTCCGCACAGTCATCATCAACATGGAGCACCCTGCTTTCGACCGCGGCCTTGCTCAAGAACTGGCAAACTATGTCGGTGGTCCTTGCTATACGCTTCCCGAGCTCAAGGCTGAGGCGCTGCTGCAGACGGTGCGCCAGGAATTGAGCGTGAAACCAGGTGAGCGCGACGAAGCCCAGCCCAGACTGGTTGAGCCGGGCAAGGATCTGCCGGATGTCCCCGGCTCAGCTGCGGGTGGCACACGCTTCTAAGTAGGTAACAGAAAATTCGGGGCACTTCTTCGTTGCCTGATATACTGGGGTTACGGAGGGTGCCATGATCTATGTACGAACACCAACGGATGCTGAACTGCAAGAGCTCAAGCGAATGACCCGCCATGAGATCGGGCGGGTTAGCCAACGAGCGCAGATGGTTCTGCTCTCAGCGCAGCAGCGCACGGTGCCTGAGATCGCCGTCATCTTTGGCGTCAAGTACAAGACCGTGCGCAAATGGCTCCGCCGCTTCAATGCGGCCGGGCCGGCCGGACTGTATGATGAGCCGCGCAGTGGGCGGCCGCGGACGCTGACCGACCGTGTCCGTGACACTTTGGTCGACATGAGCGAGCAGGATCCCGAGCAGTCGGACTATCCCGCGACCTTGTGGACGGTTGCGATGCTGGCCTTAGCCTTGGCCGAGAAGATCGGCGTGTATCTGAGCCATAGCACCCTGCGTCAGACGCTGCATGCGGCCGGCCTGGCCTGGAGCCGCCCACGACTCGCCATGCCCCGCAAGACTGATCCGCAGAAGGCGGCCAAGCAGTGGGCAATAGTGCAGGCCGTGATTGGGGCTGGCCCAGCTGCAGTCGTGCTGTACGCCGACGAATCGCGCATCCAGATGCTACCGTTGATTCGAGCAATGTGGCATCGGCTGGGCCAGCAGATCCGTGTCCCGACGCCCGGCAGCAATCAGACGCGCAGCCTATTTGGAGCGCTCAACATTCGCACGGGCCAGTGGACGTGGTTGATCCGCGAGCATATGCACAAAGAAGACTTCATCACTTTCCTGGAACACCTGTTGACGGTGTATGCCAGCGGTCCGATCATTCTGATCGTCGATAACTACTCCAGCCATACGGCTAAGGCCATCGATGCCTGGCTGACTGAGCACCCGCGACTCCAGTTGCACTACCTGCCGAAGTACTGCTCGCATCTGAATCCGGTTGAGAACATCTGGCTGCGTCTCAAAGGCCAGACCGCCGCTGACCGCTTGTACGGTTCGCTGCATGGTCTGCTGGACGCCGTCACACGCTTCTTCGACCATATGACGCCAGCGATGGCGTTGACCTGGGCCAGTCTCGACTGAAAAGTGACCCGTACTTTTTGTGACATACTTAGATGCTCGCTGTGGAACAAGGATCAGACACGCTGCTTGGCAATGATGCTGGGGTTGCGAAAGCGACCCCAGCATCGCGTTTGGGAGGCGGCCTGCGCGCCCAGCGCCAGCTCGCTGCAGATGCGGCGCTGCTTCTCGTCACACTGATCTGGGGCGCGACCTTCGTCATGGTCAAGGACGCGGTCAACGCGTTTCCTGTTTTCAGCTTCCTGGCCGTGCGGTTCACACTGGCTGCAGCAGTGTTGTTCCCTCTGACGGCCTGGCGCCGCCGTCAATTGGCGGCCGCCAACCCGGCGGGACCCTTTGCCGGCCGCGCCTTAACGTGGCCAAGACTCAAGCGGCTGGCTCTGCCGTCTCTGTTGATCGGTGCCGCATTGTTCGCCGGTTACGCCTTTCAGACCACGGGTCTTGCGCTGACCACGCCAGCTAAGACGGGGTTCATCACGGGGCTCTCCGTAGTAATCGTGCCGCTGGCCGCTGCCCTGCTCATGCGCCATTCGCCCGGCCGCAACGCCTGGCGGGGTGTCGCGCTGGCAACGGCCGGCTTGGCCCTGCTTTCGTTGTCGGCCGACCTGCGCATCGAGCCCGGCGATCTGCTGGTGCTGGGGTGCGCGTTCTCCTTCGCTACGCACATTCTGCTGACCGGCCACTTCGCGCCGCGACACGATCCACTACTGCTGACCCTGGGCCAGGTGCTGACCGTTGCGCTGCTGAGCGCGGCGGCTGCCTTGCTCTTCGATGTGCCTGCGTCTGATCTGCCCGCGCTGGCAGCCCGGCTCGATGCCACTGTCCTCAGCGCCGCTGCGTTCACCGGCCTCCTGGCTACTGCCGCCGCGTTCGGCATTCAAACCGTCGCCCAGCGCTTCACGACCCCCACGCATACCGCGCTGATCTTCGCGGCCGAGCCGGTTTTTGCCGGGCTCTTCAGCTTCCTGCTGATAGGCGAGCTGCTGGGACCACGGCAGCTGATCGGATGCGGGCTGATACTGGCGGGGATGGTGGTAGCGGAGACGAGGCGTGAAACGTGATGCACTGAACTGAGAGCATTGCCGTCTCAATCAAAAACCTTAAGCGCCTCTTCCCGCACATATCGAATTGCCCGGCCCTGCCTGCCCACCTCTAAAAGCACACCCACGCACCGCAAACAATAGGCCATCTGTTGGGCAAGCCGGCGCGGCCGGCCGATAGCCTCGGCCAACTCAGCGGTAGTGAAAGGCGCATTCATGCTCTCAGGGATGAGAACAGCCAGGTCCATCGGGGTCGAAAACAGGCGGCTATTTACCACCTGCAGCAGACGGCGTTCGGTGGTGCTCCAGCCTCGCCGCCGCCAATTAATGCGGGGATCGTAATGGCGAACCTCTTCCTCCCGGATCAACAGCACCTCCAGGGAGAAGTTAGGCTGCACGATCAGGTGTGGAATACTGACCAACTCCCGGAACAAATCAAGCTCGGACCCGCGCTTGGGGGATTTTCGGCGGCCCAAAAGCGTAACACCATCACCGGCGAGCCGGAGAATCCACTTCTCGTACGCGACGGGATAAACCAGGCGCACGGGATGGTCAGGAACCAGTCTTTCGAGCTTGCGCTTGAGGGCCGAGAAGCTGCGCGTCTGAATCTCGATCAGTAAGTCATCGCGCACGAGGTCGATGAGCGAGCCGTCAACCGGCACCTCGGTGCGATCGCCCGGCCGCGCATACCATACCTTCAGCGCAGCATGCAGCGGCTTCTCGTTGAGCAGCCCCACGCCGTCCTGCCTAGAAAGCATATTGTCTGCCATGATGGGCCTCAGCGTGCCGGCGGAAGCATATCGGCAGTATCAATCCAGAGAGTGACCGGCCCATCGTTGACCAGCGCGACCTGCATCATCGCACGGAACCGGCCAGTCTGGACAGGCAGCCCTTCCAGCCGCAGCTGCTCTACGAAATAGTCCACCAGCGGCTCGGCTTGCTCGGGCCGTGCTGCCTGCAGGAAGTCGGGCCGTCGCCCCTTGCGCGCATCGCCGTACAGCGTAAACTGCGACACCACCAGCACCTCGCCCGACACATCCCCCAGCGCCAGGTTCATCTTACCTGTCGCATCGTCGAACACGCGCAGGCCGGCGACTTTGTGCGCCAGCCACGCGGCCTCAACACGGTCATCACCATGGGTCACACCCAACAACACAACGAACCCGCGACGGATACGGCCGACGACCTCATCGTCAACCGTGACCGCTGCGTGGCTGACCCTTTGTATGAGTGCTCGCATAAGAAGACGCTATTGGGTGCCCGGAGGCGCATGGGTGTAGAAGAGTCTTCCGTGCTCCACGTCTCCGTGCGCCTCCGAGACCCCGCGGCCCAGACTCACGTGTCTCTACAACCCCACCGCCCACGCGGTTTCACCCAACACCCGCGCCGAGTTTTGGAGTGCAGTTAGCTCGTCCTTGCTCAGCGGCGGCTCCAGCACGATCTCGACACCGTGGTGATCCACGATCGAGGGCAGGCTCAAGCAGACATCGACGATCCCGTACTGTCCGGTCAACTTTGTAGACACGGTCAGGATCGTGTTCTGATCGCGCAACATCGCCTCTATGATGTGGCGGATGGCAAGGCCGATGGCATAGTAGGTCGCGCCCTTGCGCTCGATGATCTCATACGCTGCATGACAGACCTCATCCGCGATCCTCTCCTGGATGTATGCATCAAAGGGGCGTCCGCGCTGGGCGCAGAAGTCTGCAATGGGCATGCTGCCCACCGTGGCCCGGCTCCAGACCACCAACTCGCTGTCCCCGTGTTCACCGATCACGTAGCCATGGACGCTGCGCGGATCGACCTTGAGCTTTTGGCCGATAAGGGAACGCAGCCGGCCTGTGTCGAGCACCGTGCCCGACCCAACGACGCGGCCCGTCGGGAACCCTGAGAATTTCAACGCTGCGAGGGTCAGGACATCCACCGGATTCGCCACAACCAGCAGGATGGCGTTGGGTGCGGCCTCGGCAATTTGCGGGATCATGCCTCGGAAGATCTCCGTATTTTTCTTGACCAGGTCGAGCCGGGTTTCGCCCGGTTTCTGCGCCGCGCCAGCGGTGATAACAACGATATAGCAGCCGGCGCAGTCGGCATAGCTGCCGTGCCGCACGATCACTGGCCGCACAAATGGCGCACCCTGCGCCAGATCCATGGCTTCGCCCTCAGCCCTCCGCTGGTTTACATCAATCAGAACGATCTCGCTGGCCAGGCCGCTGATCATCAGCGCATAAGCAGCGCTCGCGCCCACCGCCCCTGCGCCACCCACAATGGCAATCTTCGTCGGGGTTCGTTCGCCTTCCATTAGTTGTCTCCTCTCAGCCTTATGCCTTGGGTGTCATCACGCTGATTCAGGTCCCTCAATCCACATCATGCCATCCGGCCCCACTTCTTTTTTCCAGATAGGCGAAATCTGCTTGATCCGGTCGATGATGTAGTGGCAGGCGTCGAAGATGTTCGCACGATGAGCCGCTGCGACCGCGATGACGATCGACACGTCGCCCACCTCCAAGCGGCCCACCCGATGCACCACCGCAATCGCACTGATATCGGGCCAACGCGCCTGCGCTTCGCCGGCGATGGCGGTGAATGAAGCTTCGGCCATCTCAGGATAGGCCTCGTACTCCAGGTAGTCGGTCTGCAGTTCTCCTGTAACGCCACGCACCGTGCCCGCAAAGACGGTCACTCCGCCGCGCTCAGAAGCCAGCACGCGACGCGCCACATCATCCAGGGAGATCGGGCCATCGACGATCTCAAACAGTTTCGCCGCGCCGCCGCTCACCGGTGGGATTAACGCGACTTCATCCCCGTCGACGAGCACCCGGTCGTGCTTCGCAAAGGAGCGATTGACCGCCACGGTGAAGCGCTGTTGCATCAGTGAGACACTGGGATAGTCCGCGGCCAACCGCGCCAGCATCTCCGCGACATTCGTCCCATCAGGCAACTCAAGCGCTATCTCGCTTGCAGCAAATCGCTCTCGCAGACCCGCAAATAAGCGCACCCGCATCCTCATTACTGCTTACTCCCACGCGCGCTGCGCATTCCCGATCTTCAGCATGGCATCATCTATCTTCACTCAGCCGTCCAATGGCCGCTCTTGCCCCCGAGCTTTTCCAGCAGACGGGATCTCCTCGATCACCATGCCGCGTTCGACGGCTTTCGCCATGTCATAGATGGTCAATGCGGCCACGCTGACAGCGGTCAACGCCTCCATCTCGACACCTGTCTGACCCTTGCACTTGACGGTCGCCACGATCTCCACGGATGAGATCGCTTCGTCGAAGGTGAAATCTACGGCCACATTCGTGAGAAGCAACGGATGGCACAGGGGGATCAGCTCGCTCGTGCGCTTGGCCGCCATGATCCCCGCCACGCGCGCCGTTCCAAGAACATCACCCTTCGGCAGATTGCCCGCACGCAATTGCTGCAGCGTCTCGGGTCGCATGCGCACGCGGCCGGCCGCCACTGCCTCGCGCGCGGTCTCCGCCTTCGCGCCCACATCCACCATACGCGCCTGGCCGTGCTCATCCAGGTGGGTTAACTTGCTCATAGGTAAGATTGTAACCGAGGAGCCCTCACCGCGCAACGCACACCGGTTACTCACCTCAGTCAGTCGCGGCTATACTATGAGCAGGGAGGTCAACCATGCCCGAGTATCCAGAAATCGCCGCGCGGACACGTGAGATGAACGAATTGCTGCGCGGAAAGACGATCGCCGCCGTGGAAGTCTTGCAGCCAAAGTGCCTGAACATTTCCGAGAAGCAATTCAAGGAATCCATGACTGGCGCAATGCTGCGTGGCACCACGCAACGCGGCAAATGGCTGGCGACCGATACGTCCCAAGGTTGGTTGTTGCTCAACATGGGCATGGGAGGCGAGCTGCTTCTGGTCGACCGCATCCACTTGCCCGAAAAACACCGCTTGATCTTCGACTTCACCGACGGAACCTGCCTCACCGTGAATTTCTGGTGGTTCGGCTATGCCCACTATCTGCCGCCAGGACCGCTAGAGGCGCACGAGCAGCTCGCAAAACTCGGGCCGAATGTGCTCGACGTGGACCTGGTCCAGTTCCGGAAGCTCGTCGAGGGGCAGAGGGCCGGGGTCAAGGCCTTCCTCCTGGACCAGACGCGGTTGGCCGGCATCGGCAACGCATACATCCACGACATCCTCTGGTTGGCCCGAATCCACCCGCTCCGCAAGCTCAACACGCTCTCAGACGAGGAAATCGGCAGGTTATGGCAGGGGATCCAGGACGGCCTGCACCCCAGCCTGGAGAAGGGCGGCGCGTTCTATGAGGTGAGCCTGCGCGGCGAAAAGGGCGGCTTTCTGTTGGATGACATCCTCACCGGCTACCGCGAGGGTGAGCCATGTCGCCGCTGTGGCGCGGCCATTGTCAAGATAAAAACCGGCGGCACAACCAGCTTCATCTGTCCCGCGTGCCAGCGGGCTGTCTGATCGGGGTGAGGCGGGATGTTAAAGTAAAGACCAGGTTTCCCCCAAGGGAAAAACCTGGTCTATCATCACTACTTCTACGGGCCTACGCCGACTTCTGCGTGAAAGCGTCCCCCCAGGTGATCGCCTGTCCATCTGCGGCCAGGAGAACCGGTGGTGCGCTGCGGATGATGCATTCAGCGTTCACAACGCACTTCTGCACCTCGGGGTGCGAAGGAATTTCGTACATCACATCGAGCAATGCGCCCTCGATGATCGTGCGTAACCCGCGGGCGCCAGTCTTCAGCTTCATAGCCTCACGCGCCGCGGCGCGCAGCGCTTCGGGCGTAAACACCAACTCGACGTTGTCTAGCTGGACAAGCCGGGCGAACTGCTTCACCACCGCATTCTTCGGTTCCGTGAGCACCGCGACCAGCGCGTCCTCGTCCAAAGGCTCGACACTCACCGTCACCGGCAGCCGGCCCACAAACTCAGGGATCATACCGAACTTCAGCAAGTCATCGGCGGTGACCTGCGCAAGCAGCTCTGCGCTCTGCGCCTCTTTGGTGCGCGGGGCCTCGCTTGAGGTCTGGAAGCCCACGCGGCCCTTCACGCCAACACGCTGGCCCACGATGTCTTCCAGGCTGGAGAACGCCCCGCCACAGATGAACAGGATATTACGTGTGTCGAGGCGCACGAACTCCTGATTCGGGTGCTTGCGCCCACCCTGGGGAGGAACGTTGGCCACAGAGCCCTCGATGATCTTGAGCAGCCCTTGCTGCACGCCCTCACCCGACACATCGCGCGTGATCGACGGGTTATCGCCGCTCTTGCGCGCGATCTTGTCGATCTCGTCCACGTAGATGATGCCTACCGATGCCCGCTCCACATTCCAGTCGGCCGCATGAAGCAGCTGCACCAAGATATTCTCGACATCTTCGCCGACGTAACCCGCCTCGGTCAGCCCCGTGGCATCCGCGATGGTGAAGGGCACGTCCAGGATCTTCGCCAGCGTGCGCGCCAGAAGCGTCTTGCCGCAGCCTGTCGGGCCAATCAACAGGATATTGCTCTTCTCCAACTCGACGTCATCCTGGGAAGCCCCTGAGGCGATGCGCTTATAATGATTGTAGACCGCAACTGAAAGGACCTTCTTGGCCCGCGTCTGCCCTACGACGTACTCGTCGAGCTGAGCCATGATCTCTTTCGGCAAGACCAACTGCCAGCGCGAATCGGGTGCTACGAGCTCTGCCTGCACGCCGTCTTCTTCCAACACTTCCTGGCATAACGTGACGCACTCATCGCAGATAAAGACCCCGTCTGGGCCAGCGATGAGGCGGCGCACCTGGCTCTGGTCGCGATGGCAAAACGAACAGCGCTCGACGTCGACCTTGACCTTAGCTGTCACTTACTTTTTGACCCCTTTAAGCTCCTGCGAGTGCAGGACTTCATCAATCAGACCATAAGCCTTGGCCTGCTCTGCGGTCATATAACGATCGCGCTCGGTGTCCTCTGAGATCCGTTCGACCGGCTGACCAGTATGTCGCGCCAGGATACCGTTGAGTTCTTCCTTCAGACGCAGAATTTCGCGCGCCTGGATTTCGATCTCAGTGGCCTGGCCCTGTGCACCTCCCAGTGGTTGGTGCATGTGGATCGTAGCGTGAGGCAGCGCATAACGCTTGCCTTTGGTTCCCGCTGCCAAGAGCACCGTGCCAAAGCTTGCAGTGACGCCCACTGCAATCGTACTGATCGATGCTCGGATCAGCTGCATTGTATCATAGATGGCCATGCCCGAGTAGACCTGGCCGCCAGGGGAATTGATGTAGAGCTGGATATCCTTCTCAGGGTCTTCCCGGTCGAGGAAGAGCAACTGAGCGACGATCACGTTGGCCACCTGATCGTTAATACCAGTACCCAGGAAGATAATGCGCTCCTTGAGCAGCAAAGAGTAGATGTCGTACGCGCGCTCACCACGGCCGCTGGTCTCGATGACCATCGGTATCAACGACTGGGGAGATGCCGGGTTGAATGTCATAAGTCACTCCATCTTTCAGCAGGCCCACGGGCCATCAGATCCAACGCCGGGCATTACACCATTAATCGGCGCAACACTCAGTGATGAGGATGCCATTGGATCGTGCGGTCAGGCGAAACGCCCCACCGCGAACGCACAAAGCAGAGCAAATGCCCGTGGTCGGTCTTTGGCGTCCTAGTCCTCCGGAGCAACCTCTGTGCTGCTTGCGACCTCAGTGGCGACCGCGGCTACGCTTTCCGCGCCCGCAATGCCTTCTGTAGGTGCAACCGTCGCCGCTCCTGCCAGGCCCGTTGCGATCGCGCGCAGCCGCTCAAGCGTTTTCGACGTTCGCAGATCTTGTCGAATAATTGCGCGGCCCTGTTCGGTGCCGAACGCGTCGAGGATTGCCTTCTTGGTCTCCTCGCTTTCTGTTTGGCTGCCCATGCGCTGCAGATCGGCCTCTACTTCTTCGTCCGCGACCTCGATCCCCTCACGCAGCGCCAACTCAGCCAACACTAACCGCGCTTTCACGCGTCTCTCTGCAACCGGCATCAGCTCCTGCTCGTACTGCTGAACGGTCTTCCCCTGCAGCCGCAGCGAGTCCTCGAGCGTGTAGCCGACGTTTTTCATCCGCTGTTCCATGTCGTGCAGCATCTCGTGCACCGTTTCATGGACCGCGATCGGCGGGAAGGCAAGCTTCGCCTTCTCGATCAGCGCCTCGACGGCATCATCGTTCAGCTTGTTGATGGCCTCAGTCTCGCGCTGCTTGCGAAGCTCATCCAGCTTCTTCGCGCGATAATCGGCCAGGTCACTGTACTCGCCAAGCGACTGTGCAAATGCGTCGTTCAACTCCGGCAGGATTTTTGCGCGCACTTCCTTAACCTGAACCTTGAAGTGCGCAGTCTGACCCTTGTACTTGGAAAGGGAATCTTCAGGATAAGTGATCTCGAATTCCTTCTCATCACCCGCGGACAGGCCTACAAACGACTCATCAAAACCCGGCAGCCAGCCGCTCTCACCACGCAACGTCAATTCCCAATCCTGGTTGTCCATGATGGAGTTCTCGCCGACCTTGCCGACAATGTCCACCTTAACGATGTCATCCAACGCCGCGGCGCGTTCCACGACCTCATGGCTCATGCGCGATGAGCGCGCTTGTTCCAGAGTTGCGTCGACATCCACCTCACTGACCTCAGCGGCCGCAGCCTCGACGCGCAGATCGCTGTAATCTCCCAGGTCCACCGTAGGTCGCAAAGGAACAACCAACTGGAACTTGATCACCGGATCAACGTCGACGTTCTCGAGCGATGCCTGACCGTAAGGATCCAGATTGTGGCTATCCAGAACTTCCGCGTAGACTTCTTGCCCCAGGTCATCCACGATCTCATTGAGCAATGATGGCTTGCCATACATACGAACGACGGTCGCGAATGGGGCTTTGCCCGGTCGGAAGCCAGGGATACGGGCTTTCTTTGAAACGAGCCGGACCGCGCGTTGCAGCGCCTGCTCGGTGCGCTCGGGGCCCAGCTCGATGGTCAGATCTAGCTGATGGTCGTTGCGCGGGGTTGTGGTGACGATCAATTCTTCGGCCAAGGGAATACCTCCGCAAACATCTAAACGAGTAACCAGCAAAGAGCAGAACCCTGTTTCGCTCTTTGCTCGTTACTCGTTACCGCAATTATACGCGATTTCATCTGGAGCGAGAAATTTACGGCCGACCGAACTGCTTCGCCAGGTCTGCCGCGCTCATATACACCATAGTCGGTCGGCCGTGAGGACACGTGCGCGGAGAACGACACGCCTCCAGCCGCCTCACCAACTCCTGCATTTCGGGCATGCTCATCGGCGTGTTGCCCTTAATCGCCGCGCGCTTGCAAATGAGGGTCACCAACCGCGCCTCGTGTGTCGTTTCGACGACATCATCCCGCTGCGCCAACCCATCCAGGATTTCGACCACCGCTCGCTCTGGCTGGCCGCCATCTCGCGCCAGTACCGCGGGCACGCTGCGCAGGAGATACGAAGCACCACCGAATGGCTCCAGCGCCAGCCCCAACTGGGACAGTGTATCAAGCTCCTCCGCAATCACAGCAGCATGTTCGGGCGAAAGGTCAACGACTAATGGCTCCAGCAGAGGCTGCACCGCAAGCCTGTTGGCCGCGTGATCTGCCAGCATTTGCTCGTAGAGCACGCGCTCGTGCGCTGCATGCTGGTCGACCAAATACATGCCGTCCGGGCCTTCAGCCACAATGTAGGTCGCGGCCATCTGCCCCACGACGCGAAGGATGGGCATCAGTCGGGTTTGATCGAGTTGCGATGATGGAGGGATGCTCGTAGCAGCAACCACAGGGGCAACGTCTGAGCCCTTCCAACCCCCGCTTGCACCTCCCCACTCATCGTGGCGCAGGGGCATTGGGACCTGGCTCCCGCGACCGGCAGCCAGAAGGGCATCCCTCCGCCCGGTCCAACCTTCACCGCCAAAGGGAGTTGCCGCACCGACCTCGTGGGGCCATGCGCTGGGTGTGCCAGTAGCGTCTGCATCGGCGCGCGGGATCGGTGCATACTCGACCAACGCGCGACGCACTGTTTTCTGCACTGCGCTGAAGACCGCGTTCGGCTCACGGAAACGCACTTCTGCCTTGGTCGGGTGAACGTTAACGTCCACATCCTCCGTGTCGATCTCCAGGAAGATGACCGCGACAGGATAGCGGCCCACGGGCAGCAGCGTATGGTACGCTTGAACCACAGCGTAGGCGATAGAGGTGTCTTGGAACCAGCGCCGGTTGACAAAGAGGGTGATGAGGCCGCGATTGCCGCGGTGAAGCGATGGCGCACCGACATACCCCGAAACCCCTGGACCCATTCGGGTATTCGTCTCCCCATTGCCGCTAGCCCCTACCTCGATCATTTGCTTCGCCATTTCCAGACCGTACACGCGCGCGAGCACATCAACCAGTTTGCCTGTTCCTGTGGACTGAAACAGCAGTTTGCCGTCGGAGAGCAGGGACAAGCGTCTCTCGGGATAGGCCAGGGCGTAGCGGGTGACGACCTGCTGGATGTGTGCAGCCTCAGTAGCCGGCTGTTTGAGGAACTTGAGTCTCGCCGGCACATTGGCGAAGAGATGCTCGACGGTGATCGTTGTACCAGGGGGCGCGCCTGCCAGGCTATGCTCCACCTCGCGGCCTTCAGCGAGACGAATGAAGGTCCCCGCGTCGGCATCGACCGTGCGCGTCAGGACGGTGACCTGCGCGACCGATGCGATGCTTGCCAGCGCCTCTCCGCGGAAGCCGAGCGTAGTGATGTGGCTCAGATCATCGGTGCTGCTGATCTTGCTCGTGGCGTGACGGAGGAACGCGACACTCGCTTCGTCCGCCGGTATGCCGCAGCCGTCATCCTGCACGCGGATCAGCCGGCGCCCGCCCTCGCGCACCTCGATACGGATATCGGTCGCGCCGGAATCCAGGCTATTCTCAATCAGCTCTTTAACCACAGATGCAGGTCGCTCGACAACCTCGCCAGCGGCGATTTGGTTAGCGACTTCAGGGGCAAGGACACGAATAGGCATGGGGACATTTTACCATAGGCCGGCGGGACTATCTGAACCTTGATCCGCGCCTGTTGCCTCCCGTCTGACAACTTTCGCACAATCATTGCACAATTATTGACACCGAGAACATCGCGCGCTATACTGATACATAGTCAGTTACTGACCAGCGGTCAGTATTATCCTCATCTGCATAGGCCGCGTCCTCTTCTCATGCCGTGACACGGTCCCGCTCACGCTGCGTGGCCGTGCGTCGACGATGTTCGGTAACACGCGTAAGCGAACCAAGTGGAGTGAAGACGGTGGCAACGCAGGATCGCCGAGAGCAGGACCGGGCCCGTCGGAGAAAAGACATCCTTCTGTCCGCACGTGCAGTCTTCGCCCAGAATGGCTTCCATCGCGCCACAGTCGATCAAATTGCACAACATGCGGAAGTCGCCAAGGGCACGATCTACCTATACTTCGAAAACAAGGAAGCGATCCTCGCCGATCTGGTGCTCCAGGCTCTGGCCGAGCTTCACGATCAGCTCAAGGCAGCCAGCGATGCGCGATCGCTGCTCCACCCCGACGGCCGGCTGCGTGCGATGGCCGATGCCTACCTCGCCTTCTCACAACGCTCACCAGACTATTTCCGTCTATTGACAGCATTCGACGGCGGTCACCTGGGCGTCGATCTCTCAGCCGTGCGCCGGGAGTTGATCCTGGGCGCCTCAAACCAGACCCTGGATCTCGTGACTCAGGCCATCGCGGATGGGATGGCACTGGGCATATGGGCCGCGGGCGACGCACGCCAGACGGCTGCGGTGCTCTGGGCGGGATTGAACGGCGCTCTTACGCTCCTGGCCCATCCTATCCGTCGCACCATGCTCACGCTTGACCAATCCAGTCTCTACCACGCGATGTTGGAGCTTCTGTTAAAGGGCTTAGCCTACCCTGACGAAACGCCGAACAGGTCAGAAAAGGAGATAATGGCATGAAGGAAGTCGTCATCGCCAACCCGTTGCGCACCGCCAACGGCAGCTTCGGCGGCGCGTTCAAGACCGTGCCTGCCTACGATCTGGCGAAGATCGTCATGCAGCGCGTCATCGCCGATGCCGGCATCGATCCCGGCCAACTGGATGAGGTGATCTTCGGCAACATCGGCCAGCCGTCCGAGGCGGCCAACATCGCCCGCGTCGCCGCGCTCTACGCCGGCATCCCCGAACACGTCCCGGCCTACACGGTGCAGCGCAACTGCGCCTCGTCCATGCAGGCCATCACGTCGCGCCTACCAGGCCATCCAGGTCGGCGACGGCGAGCTGTTCCTGGTGGGCGGCACCGAGAACATGAGCCAGATCCCCTACGTGATCAAGGGCGCGCGCTGGGGCCTGAAGCTGCGCCACGCCGAGCTCACCGACGCGCTGTGGGAAGGCCTGACCGATCCCACCTGCAACCTGATCATGGGCGGCACGGCCGAGAACCTGGCCGAGCAGTACAGCGATCACCCGCGAGGAGCAGGACCAGTACGCCGTGCAAGAGCCACAAGAAGGCGTTCATGGCCACCCGCATGGGCAAGTTCAAGGACGAGATCGTGCCGGTCGAGGTGGTCAAGAAGGCGGCGGGCCAGGAGGTGGCCAAGGAGACCATCACCCAGGACGAGAGCATCAACCCCGGCCTGACCGTGCAGAAGGCGGCGCTCTACCCCACCGTCTTCAAGAAGGACGGCACCGTGACGCCGGCCAACGCCTGCCCCATGAACGACGGCGCGGCGGCCATGCTGGTGACGACCGCCGAACGGGCCGAGAAGCTCGGCCTGAAGCCGATGGCGCGCATCCTGGGCTACGGCTACACCGGCGTCAGCCCGGCCTATATGGGCATCGGCCCGGCCACCGCGCTGCCCAAGGCGCTGGCCCGCGCGGGCCTGAAATATGACCAGCTCGATCTGGTGGAGCTCAACGAGGCGTTCGCCGCGCAGTCGCTGGCCGTGGGCAAGCAAGATGACCGCAGGACGGCCACGGCTGGGACTGGGAGAAGACCAACGTCAACGGCGGCGCCATCGCGCTGGGCCACCCGGTCGGCCAGTCGGGCGCGCGCATCGTCGTCACCCTGCTGCACGAGATGAAGCGCCGCAACAGCCGCTACGGCGCGGCCACCCTCTGCGTCGGCGGCGGCCAGGGCGCGGCGTTGATCGTCGAACGGCTCTAGAATCGTGAGTACAAGATTGAAGATTGTCTGAAGCGTCACGGTCTTCAGTCTGCAATCTTCAATCTTCGCATGCACCGCAAAGGAGGAGACCATGTACATCTTCAAAGCCGGCGTCGTCGGCGCCGGGACGATGGGCGGGGAGATCGCCCAGGTCATCAGCTTCAGCGGCCTGCCGGTGGTGCTGAAGGACGTCGACCAGGAGATGCTCGACAAGGGCATGGAGACCATCCGGCACATCTACCAGAGCCGGGTGGACAAGGGCAAGATGAGCGCCGGCGAGATGGAGAGCAAGATGGCCCTGATCGAGCCGACCCTCACCTACGACAGCTTCGCCGACGTGGATATCGTCATCGAGGCCGTGCCGGAGAAGATGGCGATCAAGAAGCAGGTGCTGGCCGAGCTGGACGCCGTGCTGCCCGAGACGGCGATCTTCGCCAGCAACACCTCGGCGCTTTCGATCAGCGAGATGGCCGCGGCCACGAAGCGGCCGGGCAAGGTGATCGGGATGCACTTCTTCAACCCGGCCCACGTGATGAAGCTGGTGGAGATCATCCCCGGCCTGGAGACCGCGCAGGAGACGATCGACGATGTGGTCGATGTTCACCGAGTCGCTGCGCAAGCTGCCAGTCGTCGTGCAGGAGTGCCCCGGCTTCCTGGTCAACCGGCTGCTCATGCCCTACCTGAACGAGGCGACCTGGTGTCTTGCAGGAAGGCGCGGCCACGGCCACCGAGATCGACGCGGCCATCGATCGAATTCGGCATGCCGATGGGGCCGTTCACGCTGATGGACATGTTGGGCATCGACGTCTGCCAGTACGTCGGCGACTACATGGCTCAGCGAGTATGGCCCGCGGATGGACGCGCGGCGCCCTGTTCAAGAAGCTGGTCGAGGCCGGCCGCCTGGGCGAGAAGAACGGCAAGGGCTTCTACGGCTACGGCGACGAGACCGACGAGCCGGTCAAGGAGATGATCGCCTCGTTCGGCACGACTCCGAACAGCGTCTTCAGCGTCGAGCGGGTGATCTATCCGCTGATCAACGAGGCGATCCTGGCCTGCAGGAGCACATCGCCTCGGTCAACGATATCGACATGGCGATGATCGCCGGCACCGGCATGACCTATCACGGCGAGCGCAAGGGGCCGTTGGCCATCGCCGACGAGATCGGCCTGGATGTCGTGCTGGCGGGGCTGGAGAAGTTCTTTGCCCAATACGGCGAGCGCTTCCGCCCGGCCCGCCTGCTGCGCACCAAAGTCCGCGCCGGCCACCTGGGGGTGAAGGTGGGGCGCGGATTCCACGAGTACGCGTAAAGAAAGGAGTTCGTCACTATGGCAGAGTACACCAACGTATCGCATGGCGCATCGAAGATCGCGTCGCCGTCCTGACGATCGACCACCCGCCGGCCAACGCATTCAACCGCGCCACCATCGCCGAACTGGACGCCGCGATGGACGAGCTGATCGCCAACGACCAGGTCAAGGTGATCATCATCACCGGCGCGGGCGAGTTCGCCTTCGTGGCCGGCGCCGACATCAACGAGATCAGCCAGGTGAAAGACGGCTGCCGAGGCGCTGGCGTTCATCAACCTGGGGCAGGGAGTCTTCAACAAGATCGAAGGCTCGCCCCAAGCCGGTCATCGCGGCCATCAACGCGGTGGCGCTGGGCGGCGGGCTGGAGCTGGCGATGGCCTGCCACATCCGCATCATTGGCCGATCGCGCCCGCGTGGGCCAGCCGGAAAGCAACCTGGGCATCATCCCCGGCTGGGGCGGCACGCAGCGCCTGCCGCGGCTGGTCGGGCCGGCCAAGGCCATCGAGCTGATCCTGACCGGCGATATGATCAACGCCCAGGAGGCATTCCGCCTGGGACTGGCCAACAAGGTCGTGCCGGCCGGCCAGGTGCTGGCCGAGGCAAAGGGACTGGCCAAGAAGATCGCCGCGAAGAGCAAGCTGACCAACGAGGCCACCCTCAAGGCGGTGATCGGCGGGCTGAAGGAGTCGCTGATCGACGGCCTTGCACTGGAAGCCGACCAGTTCACCAAGCTGATCGGCAGCCACGACACAACAGAGGGGGTTTCCGCGTTTCTGCAGAAGCGCCAGGCCAAGTTCACGGATAGTTGACTAGCGTGTCAGGGATCAGGTGTCAGGGATCGGTCATGCGGCCTCGTCTGACCTGGCTCCTGTCCCTAAAGCCCGTAATCCTTACAAAAGGATCTCTTTCAAAATGGAAATCGACTAAATGGGAGACTCGACTGAATGGACCGCAAATTGCGGTCTTCATCGACTTCGAGAACGTTGCAACCTCGGCAGAGGCCAATTCGGCGATTTCGACGTAACTGCGGTGATGGATCTGCTGCGCACGCGCGGCCGGCTGCTCATCAAGCGTGCATACGGCGATTGGGGACGTTTCCACCGCTACCGCCGAGCCATGCTGGAGAACGGGATCGACCTGTTCCAGCTCTACTCGGTCGGCATTCAACAGAAGAATCGAGCCGATGTTCGCCTGGCGATTGATGCCATGGAAACCGTCTTCACTCGGCCCAATATCGACGTCTATGCAATCGTCTCCGGTGATAGCGATTTCACCGAACTGATCCACAAGCTGCGCGACTACGGCAAGTACACCATCGGCATCGGCCTGCACTCGGCGACCAGCGACCTGTTGCGCCGCGCGTGCGACGAGTTCATCTTCTACGAGACGCTGGTGGCCGAGGAGCTATCGACGACATCGCCGACGAGCTGCAGCTGCCCGACCCGCGCGATCTGCTGCGCCGCGCACTCGATGGCCGCCGAGCAGAAGGGCGAGACGCCGGTCTTCGCCGGCCGGCTGAAGCAGATCATGCTGAGTCTGGATTCATCGTTCAACGAGGCCAACTACGGCTACCAGCAGTTTCGTGCCTTCCTGGAGGGGCAGCTCAATCTGATTACCCTTCAAGAGATCGATTCTCAACTCTATGTGAAGCTTCGAAAAGCCGGCGATCCGCCGGCATCCCCTGCCTCGCTGGCTGAGTCGAGCGCGCCTTCGATCGCTAAGCCCATTAGCGAGGTCGATCCCAGTCAACGCTTTCGCAGCTTTCTTCGCGAAGCCGGCCTGCGGGTCATCGACTATGCAACCCGGCGCCAGGTGCTGGCTGACTTCCTGTCGGCCGTCCAGTCGTCACTCGAGTCGCTATCGCTGAACCAGGCCGCCGATCTGCTGAAGGATCGCTACGACGCTGAAAACGCCTTGACCCAAAAAATCGCAGTTGGCGAAGTGATGCGGCTTCTGATCATGAGCGGCGCGCTTCGCTACCAGGGGAATCAACCCGCCAGCGACGCACAGCTACTCGAGACTCAACTGCTAACACTCGACAGCCTCAGTCCCGGTTGCGACTCAGTGTATGTCACGCGCTTGGTTGAGGGAGGAGTGCCCGTCGACGCCGAGGCCCTTGCACCACTATTATACGGTTCCGGAGCGTCGGCTGGCCAGGTCATGACCCTCTGTGAACGTCTGACTGCGTCAGGGTGCCTGGTGCTGACCGACGGGGGATGCACCATTGCGCCTGCGCGCGATCGACGGATTTCTTGCCCGAGAGGAGTTGTCGCTGGCAGCGGGCAGCCTGAAGCGTGTGACGTTGCCCGCAGGCGAGCCGTCGGTCGCCATGGCCGAGAGCCTTTTCCGCGAGGCGTCGGACCTGCGACAGAAGGACTTCGCCGGCAGCGCGCAGCGTTATCTGCAGGCGGCACGCATCCAACTCGATGCAGTACGCGCAGGCCAACCGCGCGCCGGCTTTGACGACCTGAAGTGGTACCTCGCCAGCTACTGCTCAGTCAAGGCCGGCCACGCCTTCGTCTCAGGCAACTACGGGGAGGCCGTGCCGTTCTACCTGGCCTTCTTTGGTCTGGCGCAGGAAGCCGATTGCGTCTGGCCGCGCATCCAGCGGTTGGTCAACCCCATGGCCAGCTACTATTTCGCCATCGCCGGGAAACGGCTGAACGAACCCGTGCCGCAGAACCTGGGCCGCTCCCCCGCCGCACAAGTCGCACTGCGCATACATAACCACGTCAATCCTCAGGTAGGGCTGGCGTGGGAGGATCTGATGCGCCTTCTTGCGCGGATCAACCTCGGCATGGTTCGCATGACATTCCGCGAGCTCACCGGTTTAGCCGGGCCGATCACCCACATGGGCGATCCCGCGCGTGTCGAACGGACACGCGTTTTCTTGACGGCCTGATCCATAATGGCCAGGACGCACCCATTCTGATCACAGTAGGGAATACAGTCGTTCCTTGAGAAAGGAGCCGCCATGGACTTCACGTTGACCGAAGAACAGCAGATGTTTCAAAAGCTATTTCGTGATTTTGCGGCCAAAGAGGTCGCCAAGGTGGCGGATCAGACGGACAAAAAAGAGGAGCATCCGGCCAAACTGATCAAGCGTGCGGCTGGCCAGGGTTTCCTGGGCGCACTTGCTCCCGAGGAACCCTATGGCGGCGCAGGCCTGGACTTCATCAGCTGCACCCTGCTCATCGAAGCAATGGCAGCCGAATGCACCAGCACGGCGCTGATTCTCCACGTGCACAACGTTCTCGTGTTGCGCACGATCGTCAAGCATGGCAGCGCTCCGGTCAAGGAAGCTATCGTACCGGAGATGATCAGCGGTGACCGTCTCGGCGCGTTTGCTTTGACTGAGAGCGGCGCAGGCAGCGATCCGACGCGACTCCGTACCACGGCATGTAAAGACGGCGAGAGTTACGTCATCACCGGAAATAAGGCGTGGGTGTCCAATGGCGGCATCGCGGGCGTCTTCATTGTCTTTGCAGCAACAGATACTTCGGCAGGCGCCAAGGGCCTCACCGCGTTCGTCGTCCCAGCCGAAGCCGAAGGCGTAATCATCGGAGGTCGCGAGAAGACCTTGGGCCTCCGCGGCGCCACCATCAATCGCGTCTACCTGAAGGGTGTACGTGTGCCGACAGATCACCTGCTCGGTGGCGAAGGCAGCGGATATAAGGTTGCATTGGAAACGCTGGATTACGGCCGTGTGGGCATTTCGGCGGCTGCCGTCGGCATGAGCCGCAAAGTCGTCGAGCTGGCGACCAGGTACGCGACTGAGCGCATCCAGTTCGGCGCGGCCATCGCCAATAAACAGGCCATCCAGATGTACCTGGCCGACGCTGCGACAGAGGT
Source organism: uncultured Chloroflexia bacterium (assembly GCA_963774265.1). Taxonomy (GTDB): domain Bacteria; phylum Chloroflexota; class Anaerolineae; order CG2-30-64-16; family CG2-30-64-16; genus JALOOB01. Next base: position 138,854 of record CAVZDU010000008.1, read on the forward strand.
ACAGGCCAGCCAGTGGCTGGTGCTCCATGCGGCGTGGCTTGCTGATCGGGGCCTGCCCTTCTCACAGGAAGCGGCCATGGCTAAGCTCTTCTCGGCGCGCATGGCCAGTGAGGTGACGAACAAGATGGTTCAGGTGCATGGCGGCGCAGGCTTCAGCGCCGATTATCCCATCGAGCGATACTACCGCGACGCACGCGCCATGGAGCTTGTCGAAGGCACGTCACAGATGCAGCAAATCGTCATTGCCGGCGGTCTGCTGGGTCCTCTGGGCGTCAAAGTGAGGCCGTAGGAGGATACCTATGGATTTTACGATTCCCAAGCACTTGCAGCTGTTCCGCCAAATGGTGCATGAATTCGCTGAACAAGAAGTGCGCCCCAAAGCCAAGCAAATCGACGTGCTGAGTCTGCCGGACATGGACCTCGTCCGCAAGCTCGGCGAGAATGGCCTTCTGGGGGTTCCCTTCCCGCTCAAATACGGCGGCGGGGGCCTGGGAGAGCTCGGCTACTGTCTGATGATGGAAGTCATGGGCGGTGTGTGCACCTCAACCGCCACCACCATCGGCGCACATATCGGAATTGGCGTTATGTCGATCTACCTGGGCGGGAACGAGGAACAGAAGCAGAAGTACCTGCCCGACCTCTGCAACGCCCGCAAGATTGCGGCGTTCTGCCTCACCGAACCCGGCGCCGGATCAGATGCCGCTGCGATCAAGACGCGCGCCATCAAGGATGGCAGCAACTGGATCATCACCGGCAACAAGATCTATATCACCAACGGGCCGATTGCCGACGTCCTGACGGTCCTGGCCGTGACCGATCCCTCTCTCGGTGTACGTGGCGGTGTGACCGCTTTCGTCGTCGAGAAGGCCATGGACGGCGTTTCGGTGGGCTCGATCGAACACAAGATGGGCATCCACGGCAGCGCCACGTCCGAAATGGTCTTCGACGAGGTGGTCGTGCCGTCTGCCAACGTGCTCGGCCAGGTGGGCGCAGGCTTCGTGACGTTCATGGCCAGCCTGGACTGCGGCCGCCTGGGTCTCGGCGCTGCGTGCCTGGGTGGCGCCCAGGCCGCCTTGGACAGCATGTGCAAGTTTGCGGCGGCCCGCCGGCAGTTCGGCCGGCAGATCGGCGAAAAGCAGATGATCCAATGGATTATTGCCGACACAGCAGCCGAGGTCGAAGCGCTGCGCTCGATGGTCTACCGCACCGCATGGTTGGTGGATACCCATCAGCCGTTCACCAAGGAAGCCGCGATCTGCAAGATGTACGGCTCCGAAGTGGCTTCGCGCGCGATCAACAAGGCCCTGCAGGTGCACGGCGCCTTGGGCTATAATCGTGACTTTCCGCTGGAGCGCAATTGGCGCGACGCTCGCATTGCCGAGATCTTCGAAGGCACCAACGAGATCCAGCGCATCGTCATCGCCGGGCAGGTGCTCCGGCCGTATGGCGTCAGGGTCGGGACCTAAGGAGAGAGCTATGCGAATCATCGTATGCGTAAATCAAGGGCTTGACCCAAAGACAGTGAAGGTCTCCCGGAGCCGCGAGGAATTCGACCTGCGCGAGGCCGTGCCCATCACGCACCTCGAGGACAAAGTCGCTCTTGAGGCTGCCCTGCGCCTCCGTGAGACTGAAGGCGGAGAGGTGATTGCTTTAACGGTGGGCCAACCGATCGCCGAGGATGCAGCACACGAAGCGGTTGCGATGGGCGCCGACAAGGCCGTCTTCGTTCCTGCACCTGGCCAGCTCTCCGGCAAGAGTGCGACCACCCTCGTCCTGGCGGCCATCGCGCGGCTGGGTGGTGCAGACCTGATTCTGGCAGGCCGTGCCCCAGCGCTGGATCCGGTGGGTCCCCTGGCGCCGCGGCTGGCAGCCGCGCTCGGCATTCAACTGCTGATCGATGTGGTCTCGTTCGAGGCCGGCGCTGATAGCCTGACGGCATTGGTCTCCCGTGACGAAGCAGGTATACACATGCCGGTCACTTTGCCGGCCGTCGCTGAGGTGGTGCGGGGCGCCGACCGACCGCGCTACCCTCACCCATCGCGAATCGCCATTGCCTGGGATCCAGGCCTGGTTGAGACCTGGACCCTCGCAGATCTGGGAATCACTGAGGACGCGCTCATGGCCGATTCGGAGCCTGGAAACCTGGTCCTGGGCGCCGAACGACAACGGGGGCAGACCATCAGCGGCGGACCGGCGGCGGCCGCGGCAGAGTTGATGGGAATCCTGCGAGCCAGGCGGCTAATCTAAGGAGACGACATATGGGCATGGATCTTTCAGATCTGCAGGCCCTGATGGGCGGATCGTTTGATGAGCCAGTGGGCGACACCGGTGGCGTGTGGGTGGTGACGCCTGATGGCACAATCGACGATGGGATATTGCGCCTGATCGGCAAGGCGCGCGTGGTGGCAGATGCTTTAGGGGGCTATGTATCCATACTGGCTGGCTGCGGCGCAGCGGGTGGCGACACTGAAACCGCCATTCGCGCGGGAGGGGACAAGATCTTCACCGCAGGAGGCATCCCTGCGCTGTCCGATCTGGCCGAGTTCTTGGGAGAACGTGCCCCACAAGTAGTGCTATTCCCGCGCACGCAACTTGGCCGATCGCTGGCGCCCGGACTCGCTCAAATGATGGGAGGCAGCCTATGCGGCTTCGCAGCCGACCTGGCCGTCGATCCGATCTACCAGCGCATCGTAGCGCACCAACCCGTTCTTGAGGATGCCGCGCGCATGACGCTGAACCTCCTCAGCACCCCTGCGATCGTCGCGGTAGACACTTCCCTATTGCCAGCCGCATTCAACGAACCGTGGCGCCACGGTGAAGTATCAGATACCGGGCTGTCTTGGGCCGAGCCGCTCTTCTACGATATCGCAGACCTGCCCAGGCGGCCCAAAACGCTACAAAACGCCTCAGTGGTTGTAATAGCAGGAATGGGACTGGTCGAAGAAACGGGATTTGAAGCAGCGAGGCAATTGGCCGAGAGATTAGGTGGGGTGATTGCTGGCGATGTGACGGCGCTGGATGCAGGCTGGATCGGTGAAGAGCAATTGGTGGGCGTTACCGGCTTCACCGTGGCGCCGAAGCTGTGCATTGCCCTGGGCGTCGAGGGTGACACGGGCTTCTTCATGGGCATCGCCGATGCGGGTTGCCTGGTGGCCGTCCAGTCAGATCCCACAGCGCCCATCGTACCGATGGCGGACTACAACGTCATCGGAGATCCGGCAGAATTTGCCCGTGCTTTTGCGAGCGAGCTACACAACTAGGTTCAGATTATCGTGGCGAGAAACCAGGTTTCACATCGATGGCGGAAACCTGGTTTCTTTCCATCCTACCATTGAAACCCCCCTTTGAAGCGCACGATACGACGGGTCATATCTCCCGTGTACCCCTCCAGGCGTCTCATCATGGTCTGCCACTCATCTGTCTCCATGGCACGATGGACGGTGGACAGGTCGTCGGCAACGAAGCCGATCAACCGCGCCGGATAGCTGCCATATGCAGTATGCCAGGCATCGGTAGGTGTCAGGCCCAATTCCTGCGCCTTTGGCAGGAACTCCTCCATCACGAAACGACGATAGGCGTTTTCGTGGCCTGACCGGATGTTGTAAGCTAGCAGGAGTTTGACTTGTTCGCTCATCTTATATCAGCGTCTTCATGCGCAGCATGTGGTCGGTCAGCCCGCGCAACGCGTTCGCTGCGCCGGCCTTGCCGTCCACTTCCAACTGTCGCACGGCTGCATCCGCCGTGCTGAAAAAGACCCCATCCAGAGAAGACAAGTGCAGGCTTACTAATTGCATCAACTCATCATCATCCTTCGCCTTCAATAGTCTCTTAATCAGGTCCAGCGCCTCTTGTTGTGTCATCTTCGTGCACTCCAGATATGCCCATTATAGCGGAGGCGATGACGCATGGCAAGCAAATTCCGAGATCCACATCGCAACGGACGAATGACGCGGTAACGGGCAGAATCCTGAAGGGCGCCCGCACGTTTAAAGATGTTGATGTCTTTTGACACTCAGTTGCAAGCCTAGTATAATAGCCACTTGGCGGCTGGCAGGCCGCGCAAGTTTTTATACTTCAAGGAGCAGGGACAACGTGGGGCAGGAAGGAAGCGCCCTCAACATTCCGCCGCGCAAGGTCGTTAAGACGCTCGCAGTGGGCCAGGAAGTCGAGGGAGTCGTAAAACGCGTCACCGAATTCGGTGCGTTCATCGACATTGGCGTTGGCCGTGATGGTCTCGTCCATGTCTCAGAGATGGCTCAGGGCCGCGTCTCTAAGCCGTCCGACGTAGTCAAAGAAGGCGACAAGGTCCAGGTGTGGATCAAGGAGTTGGACCGGGAAAAAAACCGGATCAGCTTGAGCATGATCCAGCCCGGCACCATGACGCTGCGTGACCTCGATGAAGGCGCCATAGTGCGGGGCCGAGTCACTCGCCTCGAACGGTACGGCGCATTCGTTGATGTTGGGGTCGGCCGCGATGGCATGCTCCACGTCAAAGAAATGGGCCGTGGCTACGTCGAGAAGCCGGAAGACGTCGTCACCGTCGGTGATGAGATCGATGTGCAGGTGATTGGACTGGATCGCCGCCGGGGTCGCATCGACCTGAGCATCAAAGAGCTGCTCCCACCAGCCCCTGAGGCCGCACTCGTTGCGGCTCCACGGGGGATGGCTCGTGAGGAAGACGCCTTCCCCGTCATGGTCGAAGAGCAATTCCTCTCACCCTTTGAGGCCGCTCTCCAGGAGGCCAAAGGTGATACGGAGCGCCGGCGCGACCGCAAGAAGAAGGTTGCCCGCACCTGGGAGCTCGAGGACGACGAGGAAGAGGGCCTGATCCAGCGCACCATTGCGCATCACCGCAAGAGCAAGGGCATGTAACCCTCGCCCCAGATCATTCCGGGACTCTATAAGAAATAAAGCCGGAGCCGACACCCTGCCGACTCCGGCTTTTCCGCGTTCTATAATGCCGTCTTCCTATGAATCCAAGACGACAGATACGATCTCGCCCGCCGGGATGCCGTTGCTGTTCAGCGCCACCTCAACCACTCCCTCTGACCGAACCAAAGTGAAGATCAGGTTCGATTTACCGAACACCGGCACAGCCCACAACTCCTCGTCCCGCTCCTCCAGCCGCACTCGCACGAAATCCGCTCGGCCGCTCCCCGCCGGGATGTTGCGCGCCAGTCGCGCGCTGATGATGTGCTGCCGCGGCGGCCGGGCGCCGAGCATCATGCGGATGGTGGGAATCACAAACACCTTGAATATATTAATACACGATACCGGGTTGCCCGGCAGTCCGAACACCGGCTTGCCCTCGCAGAGCGCTAGGATCGTCGGCTTGCCTGGCCGGATCGCCACGCCATGCACCAGCACTCCCGGCGGCCCAAGCCTGTTGATGGCTCCCGCAGTCAGATCGCGATAGCTGACCGAACTGCCGGCCGTGATCACAACCACGTCTGCCTCTGCAAACGCAGCGCCGACTATCGCGTCCAGCTCGGTTTCCGTGTCCGGCGCTATCGAGTAGTTCAACGGCACGCCCCCGACCTGGCGCACCAAGCCCGCCAACGTGTAGCTGTTGACATCGCGCACCTGGCCCGGGCCTGGCTCCTGCTCGGGCGGCACCACTTCGTCCCCCTGGCTCACAATGCCCACCCGTGGGCGCCGCGCAACAACCACCTCGATGATGCCCACGGCTAAAAGTCCGCCGATATCCTGGGGTCGCAACGTGTGTCCCGCCTGGAGGACAACCTCCCCGGCCCGTACATCTTCGCCCGGGAAAATGCAGCTGTCTCCGCTTGCCACCGGCTTATGGACCTCAATCGCATGAGCGTCAAAGCCGGGCTGCAGAGCGATCCCTCCGAACATGGGCGCGCCTGCGGGGTTGGTCTGCTCAATCATCACCACCGCATCCGCGCCGTCGGGGACCATACCCCCAGTATGCACCAACGCCGCCTGCCCTGGGCCAAGCCGGAATTGCACCAGCTGGCCCATCGGCGTCTCCGCGACCACATCCAGGTACGCCGGCATACCGCTCGACGCCCCGTGAGTATCAGCAGCCCACACAGCGTAACCGTCGACAGTGCTGCGGACAAACGTGGGCAGCTCGTGTGGTGCGATCGCAGCCTCTGCCAGCACACGGCCCTGTGCATCGGCCACCCGAATCCGTTCGATCAGAACAACAGGTTTGAACTGCGCCGCGAACACCGCCCACGCTTCTTCACCAGTCAACAGGTTGAGGAATTGCGCCATCGGACTAACGACTGCCCCCACTCAGGAGGGCCAACAAGCCTAAGGGGAGGAACAGGAATGCAAGCACGACGAGCAACGTCACGACAGGCAGGAACACCGCCAGCACCGCTCTCCCCCGAGACAGCTGGTGGCTGGCAGCGGTCGCCACAACGTAGATCACGAGGCCCCAAAGCCAGGCGACGACGCCCAAGACGCTGCCCAAGGCCGGCACGCTCGAGAAGACAGTCAGGACATGCGGCGCTGCAAAGAAGGCGGTTGCCCCGAAGAACCCGTGCAACGTGCCGCGACCGCCGAGCAGTTTGGCAACCAGCATGACCCAGACACCGTAACCGAGCCACGTCGCCAACGTGGCGGTCGCCAATGGCCAGGGACTATTCGCAAAGGGACGCGAAAGCCATCCGCCCAGGGCCATAAACCCTTGCGCCAGTGGTCGCGGGAGGGCCGTGTCTGCCTGCTGCACCTGTGCCGCGATGCTCCCGGCCAGCAGCACGTTGTTCTCTATCTGGCTCAGGATCCGATCGAGCATGTCCGCAGGCACCCCTGCACTTTGCAGCCAAGGCCGGATCGTCGCGAGCGGTTCAGTCAGGCTATCCTGCAAATCGCTCGGTTCGACGACTGCAGGCGGGCCAAAACCGTCGATCACGTTGCCGACAGCAGCGGGGAGGCCGACCAACAACGCGGCGGCCAATATCACGAGGAGCCCTCGCAGGAATGCATCCGGACGGGCAGCCACACGCGTGAAGGCGGCTGAACGGAGCAGAAGGGCATCGAGAATGTCAAGCAACCAGGCCTTCATCGCTCACCTCCCAACCACGACGCCTAAGATCAAAGCCAGCGCGATGCTCACCACGAACCAGAAGACCAGGTAGACGGCGTACGGCAAAAGCGTTGCCACCAGTGCGCGTCCCCACGGCAATTCATGGGCCGAACGAACCGCCTTGTAGCGCAGAATGAGTTGCCAGGTGTTGAGCACCCCTCCCACCACGAGAAATGGGACAAGACCCAGGCCGCGCAGGAGGAACGGGATAAATGCCAGAGCGACCGTTCCCAGCGTCCCACGAAGCGAGCCGCGCCCCCCCAGCCGGGCTGCAAAGACAAACGCAAGCAGTCCATAGAGCAGCCAACTCAGAACTAGCCACACCGGCCAGGCCAGGAGATTCAGGGCAGCAGCCGCAGGATCGGGTGCGCCGAATAAACGAGGGAAGATACGCCACGCCGTATCCCAGACACGTTGAAAGCTCTCGAGCGATGCAGGGTTGCCTGCGAGCGAGGACCACCAGGGCTGTCCCTGCAGCGCATCAAGCACAACCCCGCGAACCGCGTCAACGCTCGGCACACTGGCCCACGCCAAAAACTGACCGATCAGCGACAGTAACGCCGCTGAAAAACCGATGAGAACGATCAGGAATAGGCCTTCGACAAACGGATTATCGTCATCCCGCAGCTCGTCAAAGGCCTCACTGTCAAGGAAAAGCGCCCGGAAAACCAGGCCGAGCGAAAGGGTTCGGTGGCCCATGCACAGCTCCCCTCTTCGTGGTCATCTCCGCCGGCGCGGCACGAATCTGCCGCAAGCTCAACGTTAGTATACCACAAATAGAACCGCCTACGCGTTCAAGATGCGGCGTGCAAACACCTCTTCATCCTCGCGAGCTCACTTCTCCATCTAGTCGCGCCGCGCGCAGTTGCTCGAGGATCTGCCGATAGATGCGACCTGGCGGCAACCCCATACGTCGCAGATCATCACCGTCCAGGAGAGGCTGCACGTGCTGCCAGCGCCGCTGGTAGGTGTCGAGGCGTTGACGCACCAACCAATCGTCGCATGCCACCCGTAGCACAAGCCTCGCTTCGTCGCTGGATTCTGCGAGAACTACGGTTATGTCACTGGGCCGCGCGGTGTTGGATTTCAGCGCATCTAGCCGCGCCGCGAGATTGCGCACTTCCAGCGCCAAATCGCGATACGCCTTGCGCAGGTGCAGCCTGTTGAGCACCTCGGTGGTAGCGTCCGGCGTCAGATTGAACAAGAGCAACGCCAGGTAGAGCCGCGGTGTCGCCTCCGCAGCGATCGCCATGGGCGGTGGCGCCGCACTGAGAGCGCTACGCACGGCGTCAAGGGTCGTCCGCAGCTCGCCGGCCCTGGCCGAGAACCATGCATCGCAGATCAAACTCGGATGCAGCTTCCGCAAGACCCCTAACCCTTGCAGCCGGCACAGCGTCCGCTCGGGTTCGGCTTCGGCCAGGATCAGTTCCAGCTCGTGTCGGACACGCTCCGCGCTGACCCGGTCCAGCAAGTCCAGTGCATCTGCTATCAACTCTTCGGTGCGCGGCTCAATGGCGAACCCGAAACGCTGCTCGAAACGCGCCGCACGCAGCATGCCGCGTAGGGTCCTCCACGAAGCTCAGGCTATGCAACACCCGAATCAGCCCATCTTCAAGATCCTTGCGCCCACCATAGAAATCCAGCAGTTCGCCCCACCTGTCGGGCGTCAGCCGCGCCGCCAAGGTATTGATGGTGAAGTCACGGCGATGGAGATCTTGTTTGATGCTACTGCGCTCCACCGTAGGGAGCGCCGTGGGATGCTCGTAAAACTCGGTGCGCGCTGTAACAAAATCAAGGGAGTCGGGCAGTCCATTACCCTCCGGTTGAGCAGTCTTGAGCAGATCCCTCAGGCAAAATCCACTTAGCTGTGCCGAACCGTCGGTGGCTGCGCAACCGCCCACCAATCTGTCGCACCAGTTCCTGGGTGAGCCGAATCGCGTCGCCCTCCACCACCAGATCGACGTCAAAGTTGGGTTGTGACAACAACAGATCGCGCACGAATCCGCCCACTACGTACAAAGGATACCCCAGCTCGTGCGCCACAGCGCCGGTGCGCCTGAGCAGTTCCAACTGCGCCTCCGGCAGCGCATCCCCCATCAGCCCAGCCAACGACTCGACGGGCTGCACCGACGTGGTCGCCCACTGTTTGATGAGGTCTGTGCGCGTGACGATCCCCAGCAGCTCGCCTGTGACTGGGTCCAACACCGGCACCTGCCCCCAATCGTGCTCGGTCATCACCTTGCGCAGCGCCGTCACCGGGTCGTCAGGCTTCACGAACACCTCTCCAGGTCGCATGTAGCGACTCACGGAGTGTTTCTCCAAGCCGTGATGCATTGCCCGGTCGATTTCGCGTCGCGTCAACATGCCGACGATCCGGCCGTCCTCAACCACCGGAAAACCCTCAAAACCATACCGCTGCATTCTTTCGGCCGCCGCGCCAATTGTGTCGGTGGGCGCCAGGGTCTGCGGCGCGCCATAGGACATGATCTGCTCGACCGTGACGCTGGGCCGGATGGCGTTCTGGAGATGATAGACCAGCGACTCATACACACTCGCCAGCGAACCGTCACGGATGAGCGCTGCTGCGGCTCGGCTGTGCCCGCCGCCGCCGAAGGCCGCCGCAATCTTTCCTACATGGATTGCATCGCTGGTGCTGCGGGCCACCAACTGAATGTAATCCCCCATCTCAACCAGCATGAACAACGCATCTGGCTCATAGAGATCACGCAGCTTGTGAGCCAACGTAGAGATTTCATCCACGGGGGTAACCACCCGCGCGCTGGCAATAATAACCGCATGGTCATTGAACTGATACGGCTGGCTGTTATCGGCCAGCTGCTGATAGAGCTCGCGTTGCTCATCCGTGAGGGGGTGGTTGAGGTGTTTGTCCATCACCAGCAGATTAGCCCCGCGCTCCAACAGCCAACCGGCCGCACGAAGATCGCGTGCTGTCGTGGTCTGATAGCTCAACGCGCCAGTGTCCTCATAGATGCCCAGCATCAACAGCGTGGCATCGACCGGCGTCAGCATCATCCCGACTTCGGCCAGCCGCTCGACCAGCAGCGTAGTCGTGGCGCCCACCTCGTCCCCGACAAACGACCATCCCTGGGGCAGTTCCCGCACCAGGGGATGATGATCAATGATCTGCACCGGTGTCTGCGTGCTCATCCCGCGAATCGGTTGGACCGTCTGCGTGTCAACCAGGATCACCTGCTCGATGCGCCGCTTCGGCAGGTCTTCCAGGAGCACAAATGGCAGCATCTCCGCATACTCAGCCAGGAAAGCTTCCAGGTTCCGGTTCATCTGGCGTGGCAGGACCGGTGTCGCGTTGGGATACAGCCGTGCGGCTGCCAACATGCTGGCCAACGCATCAAAGTCAGTATGCTCGTGCGTCAGTATGACGGTCACGGTTTGGGTCGGATTGGCCATCGTCAAGCTCGAATTGTCTACTCAGCCGGATACACAAACGCCCGGCGCGGGGCCGGGCGTTTGGGCAAAAGTTCAGCAGGGAAGTCTCAACGCCGGCGTTGGGCGCATTGGCTGCATAGGGTCGTATGGCTGAGCACCGCCAGGCGCTCCGGTTCGATGGGATTGCCACATCGCTCACACCGGCCATAAATGCCCATTTTAAGCTGCTCCAACGCCTCGTCGATCTCCGCCAGATGCTGTCGGGCGCGCTCTCTTAGCGCAAGGTTGAGTTCCCACTGATAGATCATGGGATCACCCTCACCCAGCTCATAGTCGCCTTTGGTCTCCAGGCGGCTATTGAGTTGATCGAGCTCTTGCACCACTTTTGCGCGCTCAGCCTGCAGCCGCTCGCGCGCCTCAGCGATCTCATTCATTTTTTCTGTCATGGTTGTATTGGCGCCACGTCGCGCTCAGCGACCCAGATCTCAGTCGTTCGGTTCGTCGGCCGAAGCAGCAACGGTCGGTTCCTCTTCCTTGTCACTGGTGATCTCCGTTTCTTCAACCTCCAGTGACTCGACCTCGGCCTCCACCACACCGCTTTCCTGTTCGGAAGATTCCTCGCCACTCAGCAACTCAGTCGTCACCGGCGCTTCCTCGACTTCGGGCGCTGACGATTCCTCGCTACTCAGCGATTCGGGCGTGACCGGCGCTTCCTCGACTTCGGGCGCTGAAGACTCCTCACCACTCAGCAACTCAGGCGTCACCGGCGCTTCCTCGACTTCGGGCGCCGAAGACTCCTCACCACTCAGCAGCTCAGGCGTCACCAGCGCTTCCTCGACGTCGGGCGCCGAAGACTCCTCACCACTCAGCAACTCAGGCGTCGCCGGCGCTTCCTCGACTTCGGGCGTCGAAGACTCCTCGCCACTCAACGACTCAGAAGCCACCGGCTCCTGTTCGGCCAGTGACGCGATCAATTCAGGCTCCAACTCCTCGGTCAACGGCGCCTCGTCTACCGGCAGCTCATCTGCTGCCGTCGCGAACTCGTCGATCTCGGCCGGTGCAACGCCCTCAACATCGCCCTCTGCCTGAACCTCGGCCTCTTCGGGTGCGCTCTCGACCTCGGCCGCGGCATGCTTCTCGCGGTAGGTGGCCGCCCACTCGGACCATTCAGTCTCAGACACCTGGCGGAGGCTCAAACCGATACGCCGGCGGTCCGGCTCGATGCGTAACACGCGCAGCAGGAGCAGGTCGCCCGGCGCTACAAGGCTCTGGGGATGATCTGGTCGGATATCCGCCATTTCAGAGACATGGAGCAAACCCTCGACGCCACTGCGCAGCCGCACAAACGCGCCAAAGTCTGTTACCCGCGTGACTACTGCCTCGACCAGTTGGTTTGGCGTGTACAGCTCGTCGATATGACTCCACGGATCCGGCTGAACGCGCTTCAGGCTCAATCCCACGCGCTCGCGCTGCTTGTCAATCCGCAGCACTTTGACATCCACCACCTGCCCGACCTTCAGCACCTCACTTGGATGCGCGACCGGGAACCAGGCCAACTCCGAGATATGCACCAGACCATCGGCCCCACCCAGATCCACGAACGCGCCGAACTCCGACAGGCTGCGCACCGCGCCCTGCCGCACCTCACCCACCTGGATGTCATCCAGCAGTTGCTTGCGGTGTTCGCGCTGCCAGCGGCGCCGCGCGGCGCGCTCGGACATGATCAGACGGCGGCGCTTGCGGTCCACTTCGACGACCTTCACCGGGATTGTCTTCCCGACATAAGTCGCCAATTGCGCCTTGCGCTCCTCGGGTGACATTTCGCGCGGGAGCGAAGACAGATGGGAGGCAGGTACGAAGCCGCGCAGCTTGCCAAAGATCACTTCGAGGCCGCCAGCGTTATGACCGCTGACCATTGCCTCGAACATCTCGTTGTTCTCCATCTTCTCCTGCGCTACCAGCCAATCCTTCTCCTGGAGCGCGCGCGACAAGGAGACAATGAGGTTCCCTTCCCGATCCGACGGCTGCAGGATATAGACCGGCCAGGTCGAGCCTTCCTGAAGCTCCGCAAGGGTGGACTTATCCAGCCGCGACAGGTCATTGGCTGGAACAATCGCCTCTCGTTTCAGCCCCAGGTCGATCACGACCTCCTGCGGGGTGACCGAGATAATCGTGCCCTCGCGAATGTCGCCTCGCTGAGGCATATCGTACCCGCCCTGATCGAGCAGGGCCTGCATCGGGTGCACCTCAGCCGGTGGCTTGGTCGGTGGTAAAGATGTGGACATAGGAAGGAACCTCCGAAACGCTGGATTGATTATGCAAACTCTTGAGCGTAACGCACTTGCTCACAGGTACGGCGCCCAAGCCGACAAAAAACAGGCCCGGCTGGCCTACACCGCTCATCTTCTAGTGCGCCAGCGGACTCCGATCTTCATTAGTGACCTTCTGGGTCTAGCGCGATGAAAAGCGCGAGATGACAAGTGCCACTCGCGCCACAACAAATCGACTGCGCCTGTGAAACGTTATTATATACGATAGGCTGCAAGACTGTCAACGCGCTGCCCAAATGCATTTACATCCGCAGCTACTTGCCGAGTTTTTCTTTGAAGGCCCGCTCCAATGCCGGTAGCACGTCAAACAGATCACCGACGATTCCGTACCTGGCCACGCTGAATATCGGCGCGTCCTTGTCCTTGTTGATCGCTACGATGGTCTTCGAACCGCTAATGCCCGCGATATGCTGGATCGCGCCCGAAATGCCGGCCGCGATATAGAGATCAGGTCGCACCGTCTTGCCCGTCTGGCCGATCTGATGTACGTAAGGGATCCAGTCTGCGTCCACGGCCGCGCGTGTCGCTCCGACGGCGCCACCCAACACCTTCGCCAGCCGCCTCACCGGTTCGAAACCCTCAGGTCCCTTGACGCCACGACCACCAGCCACGATGACGTTGGCGTTCTGTACGTCGAGCTCGCCGACTTCCATTCCCTCGAAGCCGATAATTTCCTCGCCGGCCGCAGCGCCTGCCATATCAACCTTAAAGGGAATCAGCTCTCCGCTGCGACCCGGATCCGGCGCCGGCATCGGGAAGCTGCGCACGCGCACGGTCGCCATCTGCGCATCACCTGCAAAAGTAACCGTCGCCGTGATGGCACCTGCGAATACCGGACGTTCGGCCACCATCTTGCCGTCGGTATCGATGGCCACGGAGGTCACCTCCGCGGCCAGGCCAATGTTGCGTTCTGCCGCTGCCAGTGCAGCTACATCACGCGCACCTGTCGTCGCAGGCGCCAGGATAAGGCTCGGCTTGATCGCATCAATAGCCGTCCGCAAAGCCGACGCGAAGGCGCCGCTGCGGTAGCGGCTGAACTCCGGACCGTCAGCCAACAGCACCTTGTCCGCACCGTAAGTGATGGCCTCGCGGCCGACTGACTCGATGTTGTGACCGATGACCAACGCCGCGACGGTCGTGCCCGCCCCTAGCTTGCCTGCCAGCTCGCGGGCCTTGCCCAACATCTCCCAGGAAACAGGCTTCGCCACACCCTGATATTGATCGACGTAAACGAGAATGCTCATGGGTCAGTCCTCTCCTCGCCTCAAATCGCTTTCTCAGCGACCAGCTTGTCGACCAGGATCACGGCCTGTTCCGCAGTCGAACCGCCCTGGATGAGTTCCACCTTGCCAGCGCGCGCGGCGGCCGGCGCAGGTCGTTCCATTTCACCAGTGCAGCGCCCGCGCCGAGGCGGCTTCGATCCAGCCCGGGGAGATCTCCTGCGCCCAACGGGGCAAACTTCATACGCGAGGCTTTGCGGATACCCATAAAGTTGGGGTACCGGGGTTCATTGATTTCAGTGCTCATCGCCAGGACCGCGGGCACGGTGACCTTAACCGTCTGGATGCCCTCATCAAGGTTGCGCAGTACGGTCGCTCCATCTTCGGATACGTCGATGATCTTGCCCACATTTGACACGAACGGAACGCCCAACTGTACCGCCACCCCGGGACCCACCAGCCCGCCGTTGCCGTCCACCGATTGCTTGCCGACCAACACCAGGGTGTAGTCATCGAGATTTTTGATGGCCTGTGCCAGGATATGTGCGGTGCCCCAGGCATCACTGCCCTGGAAGAGATCGTCCGAAAGCAGGATGGCTTCTTCGATCCCCATCGCCACGGCCCGCTTCAGTGCTTCGATCGACTCCTCCCCGCCCATGGTGATGACTGCAGCCTCGCCGTCGTAGCGCTCCTGGAGTTGCAGGGCTTCTTCGACCGCGAACTCATCCCAAGGGTTCAAGACCATGGTGACACCTAGATCCCCGGTGCCGACATCCTCAACCTTCACGTCGGACAACTGCTCCGAGTCAGGCGTCAGTTTCGCGCAAACAACGAACTTCATCCCGTAGCCTCCTTAACGCAACGTCACTGAGTTTTCGCACAGGCAAAAGCGGGGCTGCGTGCCCGCCCTTGGGCTTTGACACGTAGCGTCACGAGTATAGCACAGCGCATAAATGCCGCGGAAGAGACTACGCGCTGAGGAAAAATGGTCTATCTCGCTGCACCGATCTCGCCAATCGTCTGCGGCTCACCCAAGTGACGCAGCGGCTCGCTTGGATAGATGTAGAGGCCGGCCACTAGACGATATGGGCCAGGTCCCAGCTCCGCCGGAAGCGAGATAATGTGCCTATCAGCCAGGCCTTCTCCGGGCGCCCACAGGCTGCTGGGGTAAAAATCACCCCCGGGACGATGGTCGCTTTGGCCCAGCTTGGCGTCTTCGGAGTTGAGGACCTGCACGAAGGTCGTCCAATCCGCACCCATGAGCTGCAACGGCTCCCAGTAAAGAACCACCTGAAGCGGTTGACCGGGCGCCAGCGTCGCTGGTATCAAATCATAGCCGGCGAGACGCACCGTGTCTCCATAGGTCAAATCGACGTCGTGATCGGGCTTAACCTTGGCTGGAAGGTTTACTGCGACTGGCGGTCCCAATGGCCCCACCTGCTTATCGCCGAGGGGCGCCAGATCGAATTTGATGGCCAGCCCCGGCATGGGCTTGACCAGGTAGACGGGCCTCCCAGTCGCTAACGCCAGTTCTGTTACACGCGCCACTGTCGCCCACGCTGCACCTTGCTGAAGCTGCGGGAACAGCCCAGTCAGGTCTTGACGCGTCGCCTGGACATACTGGACATACCACAATGGCGCCATCTCGTCTCGGTCATTGCTGACCAAAATCGCGTTCTGAGGCAGATCAGCGGCTAGCAGCGCGCCCCACGCCCGCTGCGCTGAGTCATCGTTCGCGCGCTGCACTCTCGGCCAATGCACAACGGCCGATCGATAGGTGATCGCCAACAACAGGATGAAAGCAACGCTGGAGCCAGCCATAAGAGCAACGCGACGCCTACCCTCATCTGAACTCCCGATCAGGGAGGCCACGGCTTGCCCAAGCGCCCACGCGCCCACACCCATCCACAGCACCCATACCAGGTACGCCGGAATGTAAAATACATGGATGTCACCGATGGCATAGAACAAGTTGAACGTGATTTGTGCGAGAAAGAATGTCCCTGTCAGACCGAGCAGCTGCCAGGCCCGATGATCCCTGCCGAAAACACCGCGGAGCAGCAGCCAGCCAAAGCCCAAAGCCCCCAAAATCAAGCCGCTTGTGCCCAATTCATCGACGAAGCGTCCCACCAGTCCGCCGAGGTCAAGCGATCGGGCCTGTGGGGCAACCAAAGACGTACTGAAAACGCTCCCGCTGACATGTGCAAGAAAGCCGGCAACGGTCGATTCGTAAAGCGGTTGGGACTGGCCTGGCGCCAACTCAATACGATAGTACGGGACGTGCGGCGCTCGCAGTGGAATCACGAGGTAAAGCATGAGCGGCGCCAACACAACCATGCCGAGCGATAGAACCTGGTGCAGCGTGGGTCGCGGGTGACTGACTCTGTGACGAAGAACTCCGAATATGAAGAGGATGATCGCGGGAATCAGTAGGATCGTTGAACGGTGGTGGGTCAGGCTCAGGCCAAAGAATAGAGCTGTGAGGTACAGTTGCTGCGATGCGCCTGAGCTATCGCCACGGAGCACGCGTTCCGCCCACACGAGGAGCGCGAGCAGGATCGCCGCTACGAAGAAGGCGTGCAGCGTGTAAACTTCCGCGACGACCGCCTGCGACCAGAACGTTGGTGTGAAGTTGAACGCCAGCGCCGCACCCAGCGCAACCAACCGGGCCGGCCAGCCATCCGCTCTTGCATCGACAAATCTGAGCAGACGCATCACAACGAGGGAGAGAAGCGCGACAGCTACGCCGCCCCACAGCGCCGAGAAGAGGTTCATCCGATAGGCCGGCTCGCCGAACGGCACGATATGCGACCACAGCCAGCCGAGCATGAGGTAGAGGGGATACCCTGTGGGGTGTGCGAAGCCGCCGAGCCACGCGGCAAACTGAAACTCCGCGCTGTCGCCCCACAGGAGTCCCGGCGCGAGGGAACGGACGTACATGGCCAGGGCGAGAAAGCCGGCAAGCATGGCGACAGCGATGTCGGTAACGACCGCCCGCCGCGTTGAGCTCACTTGTCCAGCTCCACCCAATCTACCGCTGCCGCAAGCGTGCGAAAATCGCCGGCCACGCGTAAATATGCGTCCGGCGCAATGACCTCAGCGGCCGTTCCCGGCGCGGCCCCCTGAATGCCCACCAGCGCGTGGGCTTGGCCCTTGAGATTCGCCGCACCAGTGGCCTTTGAACCCAGCCGCGCGATCGCCGCCAGTGCTTTGGGAGTCAGATTGGCTGTCGCATCACCTTTAGTCACCAGCACGACAATGCGTCCTACGGGCACCGTGTCGAGATAGGCGGCGAGCGCATCAGCCTCATATGTATTGGCTGCCGTGTCGAAGCCGCGCTTGTCCAGCAGTTCGCCGGTCTGCTCGTCGAATACCGCGACGTTGTAGCCCTGCCGCCCGGCCGACGCATCCGTCGTTGTACCGTCTGCTCCCATTGCTGTCGCGAACGCTTCACTGAAACCGTGCACTTCAAGGTTGACCGGGCTCTGCTCGCCGGTGCTCCCGATCAGCGCGCGGCTCGCCTCATCAGGGAAAACCTGACGCGGGCTGGCTGACCAGGCAAAGACGAGCCGTATGAGATTCGCCCCTTGCCGCGTGGCCGCCGCGGGCACACGGACTTCGATGGTCTGCCATCCTGGAGCCAAGTTGTGTCCGCGCAATACCGGCCCGTCGTTGAACGCGACGGACATCGTTTGCCTTGCATCGTCATATGTCAGCGGCGCCACCGCAAGCCGCAGCGTTATGTCTTGTGGCGCGTCAAGTGGAAGATACAGCTCCGCGATCTTATCAATGGCCCAATTCGCCGTGGCACTGTAAGGCTGCTCGCCAGTGCGCGCATCCCACCCTTCCCCAAGGTAAGGCTCATTGCCCGGCGTGCCCAGATCCAGATGGAAAGGGAGAGCCACAGACGGCTGCACCACGCGATACACCCGGTATCCGTCCGCTTCCCAGACCGGTTGCTCTTCAAGCGGCAGCACGTCCAACGCGTACCGTTCGGTGCGCTGCCAGGTGTCCTGGTAGGGATACCGGCCCGGTATCGGCGGCGTAGACACAACATAGCGCACGTTGTAGAGGGTCATCAGGTCGCCCGCCTGGGCCCGCGCCGCCGCATCCACCTCCGGCAGCACATCCCGATACATCTCCAGGTCCGTGATCGCCTTGAAAAGGGGAATACGACGGAAGTATTCCATTTTCAAAGCAGGAGCGCGGCTGATGTTGCCGCCGATCATGCGCTTGCCGTGTGCGGTCTGGAAGTACTGGAGGTTCGTCTGCTCGCTGCCCAACACTCCGAAGCTATTTCGCCATCCCAGCGGCAACTGCATGATCGCAAAATCGCCTTCTTCCTCGCGCGATATTGCGATACACGAGGGGAATGCGCGCATCGGTCATTGGCAGCGGCACGGCCAGGTGCTCCAGGATGATCAGACCGACCAAGAAGACCGAAATTGCCACAGAAGGCACAGAGATCGCAGAGGTGAGATTTTCTCGTCCTCCTCCGGGTTCTCGGTGGCTAGTGGTCATTCTCGCCAGAAGCCACGCGACACTGTAGGCGGCGAGCATCGCCAGCGCCAGCATCAGGAGCACACTAAAGCGGTTGGGGGCTCGGTTGGCGCTCACGAACGGGATGAAGTGCAGAAGGGTGAACGGCAGCGGGAAGGTCACGCCCTCCGGAAGCAAACGGTCAGCGCTAAAGCGGTAGCGCCCGTTGATCTGGAGGAGTGGACCAAGAACAAGGAGGCCAAAAACCAGGGCCGACCAGGATCCATGGGACCATCCGTCTCCGGGCCAGGAATGCACCGACCAGGGCGAGCGCCAACGTGGCCCAGCCAACGAACACGGTATTGATGTCGCTGAAGCGGCCTTCGCCTTTTTCCACGGCACGCAGTGCAGCCTGCCAGCCCTGACCGCTGGCCTCGTTGCCCCCCAGCAGCGGGTTCAAATTTGTCGGGGTGACAAGACCAACTGCGTCCGCGCTCGAGCTTGATGCTCTCGCCCCAGCCTTCCAAGGCGTAATCACCGCCTATGAACTCACGAGCGATGGGGACCAAAACCGGCGACCAGATCGTGACGGCGATCAATGCCGCCAATCCCACCATCGCCAATGCTCGCCTTCGATGGCGCAGCCCGCGCCAGGACGCGAGCAGCAAGACCAGCGATAGCAGCGCGAGGAACGAAGCGAGGCTCATCTCCGCGAGCGCGGCGAAGGCGAAGAAAAGCCCGGCAAGCACCGCGTGCTTTAGCTTCGGCCGGTGAACGGCCCGCAAGAAATAAAGCGCATAGAATGGCAGCCATTGGGTCGAAACCAGATCGTAATGACCGAGCGCCGCATAGATGGCCCTGTTGGACGCAAACGCGTAGATCAAACCCGCTATCAGTGCGGCCAACTGCAGGTGATTCGTGCCAGTGCCAGCGTGCGCACGGCGCAGCACATCCAGCGCCAGAAGATATGCACCCAGCCCACTCAACGCGGTCGCCAGAAGCACTGTGATATTGCTGGCCACAACCGCGTTGAAGGCCAGCAACAGCGGCATACCCGCCAGCGCGTTGAAGAGGTTGTAGGTGTGGAGGACCAGGTCGATCCCGAGGGGATGCCAGATCAGATCACTATGAAGGGGGCTGCTGTGCAAATCGAGCAGCGCGTGCTTGAAGTACCAGATGTTCCAGACAAACGTCGATTCATCGAACGCCCACGTGGCTGTGCCCGGTAGCATCGTACTAAGATGGGCTACCACGGGCCAGGTCAGGGCCAGGGTCAGCACGACAAAAAGCACAAGCACGCGCCACGTGACGCGCATCGAGGGGGTGCGCTTTGTCTGCGCTATCATACCGCGAGAAGGGCCTGCCATTGGCGTTCCAACCCTGCCGTCAGGTTGATCTCCGGATGGAAACCTAGCGTTGAGGCGGCGAGCCGGGTGTCAGCCCACGTATCACGCACATCGCCGGGCTGCGCCGGCAAGCGCCGCACGGAAAGATTTCCACCGGCGAGAGCCGCAATGCCGGCGATGACCTCATTAACCGAGGCGCGCGTGCCGCCGGCAACGTTAACCACCTGAACGGCCGTGTCGCGCGCCAGACATCTCTCGCCCGCCAGCAGGAAAGCCCGAACGACATCCGCAACGTAGGTAAAATCCCGGGTTTGTGCACCGTCACCGTAGAGGTCGATCTCTTGCCCGGCGGCAGCCGCCTTCAAAAAACGCCGAAACGCCATATCCGGGCGTTGTCGCGGGCCATAAACCGTGAACAGCCGCAGGGACAGCGTCGGGAGGCCGTAAACATCATTGTAGAGCCGGCAAAGATACTCTGCAGCCAGCTTGGTGACGCCATAGGGACTGATCGGCGCCGGCGCCGCGGACTCTTTCAGCGGCATCTCTGGCCGATTGCCGTAAACCGACGATGACGAAGCGTACACGACCGGAATCTTGCCTGCGGCACCACTTGCCTCTAGAAGCCGCTGAGTCGCCAGGATATTGTTGCGCACGTATACTTCGAACTGGCTCCCCCAGCTACCGCGGACGCCCGGCTGCCCGGCCATGTGATAGATCAGATCCACCCCATCCAATAGTCGCGAAAGATCCACATCAACGAGGTCAGCTTCAACCAGCCGGAAACCCGGGTGTGCCAGCGACACGCTCAGGTTGCTCTCCTTGACAGCGCGTCCGTAATAGTCGGTAAAGCAATCGACCCCAATCACTTGACGCCCGCGTGCCAGCAGCGCTTCACTCAGGTGTGAGCCGATAAAACCCGCAGCCCCGGTCACGACGACAGGACGCTCAGCGCTGTTAGCGACAGCCGGTTGATTCATTACGCCCCCACTCGTCTTGCAGACTCCGCCACCATGTTCGCCGCCTCGACCACCACCCCAGACGCAGGCGCCGGCGCATCGAGCTGCTCACGGATCACGTAAATCGGCTTGTCCTGCGCTTCATGATAGGTTCGGCGTGATCATCTCCGCCAGCAGGCCCATGCTCATCAATTGTACGCCGAGGACCACCAGCAGGACCGCCAAGAATAACAGAGGCCGCGTGCCGATGTCCTGGCCAAACGCGAATTTGACGACGGTGAGATAAAGGCCGATCAGAAATCCGGCGCCGGCGGAAGCCAGTCCCAACCCACCGAAAACGTGGAGCGGCCGCGTCGAATAGCTCAGCATAAAGCGCACAGTGATCAGATCAAGGAACACTCGGAAAGTGCGGCTGATGCCGTATTTGCTCCTGCCGAACCGGCGCTTGCGATCGTTGACCGGCACCTCGGCAACCTTGACGCCCATCCAACTGGCAAGGGCGGGAATGAAGCGATGCAATTCGCCGTACAGCCGGATGTTCTTAACGACCTCGCTCCGGTAAGCCTTGAGCGAGCAGCCATAGTCGTGTAAAACTACGCCCGTTGTGTCCGAGATCATCCGGTTCGCCATCATCGACGGAAGGCGGCGGCTGAGGAATGGCTCTTTGCGATTCGTCCGCCAACCGCTGACAATATCGTACCCTTCATCCAGCCTGACCAGCAAGCGTCCGATATCGCCAGGATCGTTTTGCAAGTCAGCATCCGAAGTGACTACAACCTCCCCGCGTGCGGCCGCAAAACCGGCTGCAAAGCCAGCCGCCTGGCCAAAGTTGCGCCGAAACCGAATGATACGCCAGCGGGAATCACGCTGATGAATCTCGCGCAATCGGGCGAAGCTATCGTCTGTGCTGCCATCATCCACGACGATAACCTCGTACGACCGACCAACCTGATCGAGCGCGGCGGAGAGCTCGCTATACAGCGGCTCAACATTCTCGGCTTCATTGTAGAGTGGGATGACAACAGAGAGGAGTGGTGTCATGTTATGTCTTTCGACGGGCCCGGCGCAGCCCTTGGCCAAGGTATAGCACCCCGCCGAGCAGCCCCGTGGCCACCGTGATTGCATAAATGCTCAGCGAAAACGCCAGCGCGGTCGCCTGCGGTACGCCGGCGCTTCCCAGGAGCGCGACATACGACAGCTCACGCACTCCCAGGCCGCCGAATGCGGGCAGCAGCAACGCGGCTGACGTTAATGGCACGATCACAAAGTAGAGCGCAATCGGCAGCCGCAGGCCCAGGCCAACGCCAATCATCACGTTCCAGAAGATCTGCAACAGGTTGAAGACGATGGACACGAGGAATGCCCGCACAATCGCCCCCAGGCTATAGCTGGATAGGCCGGCTGCCACATCTGGCAGCCGCGCTAATTGCAGCAGCCGTGTCGCGAAACCGCCGCGTTGCGCCCAATTGCGCCACCAGGGACGGGTCAATAACCAGGCAACAAAGATGCCGCCGGCCAGTAGCAAACCAATCAGCCCGAGTATGGGACCTGGCGCCAGGTCCGGTCGGAACGCGCCAGCAACGAGGCCCATCGCCAACAACGCCATCAAACCCAGATAACGGTCGACGACGACGCTGTTCAGGATAACGCCGATTCGCTGCGTATCCTGTGACAGTTCCACCACGCGCACCGCATCACCGCCGAAACCAGTCGGCAGCAAGACGTTGAAGAAACCGCCCACGAAATACCACAGCACCAAGTCACGAAGCGGCCGGTGCACATTGAGCGACAGCAACAACACTTGCCACCGTATGGCTCGGACAATGACACCTATCAGGAATAGAGCCCACGCCGCGACCAACCAGGGCAGACTGATCTGAGCCAGCGAGGTCCGCAGGTCGCCCCACTCCACTTGACGGAATGCAACGACCAGCAGGATGATGCTGATGCCCACCTGCAGAATGCCGCGTAGGTGCCTGGTCGAAGATCGTTTCTGCTTCAAGTGTGGCGGAACTCCGGACCCGAGTATACCGTATTTGGCGACGTTTGCCAATTAACCGCCCGCACCGACCGCGCCGGATGTGGCGCCTGCTGATCTCTGAACCTCTTATGTTATAATCGGTCCCTGCTGATCTGTTTCACGTCGATCCTCTGTACGATGCTCACAAACCACTCATCATTGATGGAGGTGCGGTGAGTGCTTCTTCTGACCCGTCGCGGCCACCCACAGATCGCTGGGCGCGCCAAGACTGGATCATCCTGCTGGTCCTGGTGCTGCTGGCTGCCGGCCTGCGCTTCTATGGGCTCGGCGTTGTTCCGCCAGGCTTTCAGTTTGACGAGGCTTACAACGCCTCAGATGCAGCCAACGTGTTGGCTGGTGATAGACCATTATTCCTGCCTCGCAATGGCGGTCGTGAAGTCGTTTACACCTACCTACAGGCCGCCGTAGCGTCGGTGCTGGGACTGAGCCTGTACAACCTACGCATGGTTTCTGCGCTCGCCGGGATCGCCGCTGTGGCCGCGACCTATGTGCTGTTGCGCAGCCTGCTGCGAAATACTGCCCAGCAAAACAGCCGCCGTGTCGCGGCGTTCACCAGCCTGGCCTTGGCGATCAGCTTCTGGCACCTCCACTTCAGCCATTACGGCATCCGAGTCATCTTGATGCCGGTCCTCTTCAGCGGCGTCTGCGGTTTCTTCTGGCTTGGGTGGCGCAAGGGAAGCCTTTGGGCCTTCGCGCTCAGCGGCGTCCTGGCCGGCCTCAGCGTCTGGGCCAATCCCACGGGGCGGCTGATTCCTTTCGTCCTCATCGGATACAGCCTGTGGCAACTATGGGTTGCCGGCCGGCGGGCTGTTGTGAGGCGACTGCCCGGTCTCGTCTTGACGGCTCTCGCAGCGTTCCTGGTTTTCCTCCCACTGGGTCTGGAGTTTCTTCGCCACCCGGACTTCTTCCTGGGTCATGCCAGTGAGGTGTCTGTCTTTGCGGATCGCGTGGGCGCCGACGCGCCAATCCTGGCACTGCTCCAGCATGGGATGGCGGTGCTGGGCATGTTCAGTATCCAGGGAGATCGCGCGTGGATTCACAACCTGTCTGGCCGCCCGGTCTTCGATCCACTGCTTTCGATCCCATTCTGGCTGGGTGTCGTCATTTGGGTTCGGCGGCTGTTTCGTCGCGATGATGGCGATCGCGACGCGCTCGCGCTGCTGGCCATGTGGGCGCTTGTGATGCTGACGCCATCGGTGTTCAGCGACGACCCTCCCAACTTCTCGCGAACTCTGCCCGCCCTGCCCGCGCTTTTCCTGGCCGTTGGACTGGGACTGACATGGATCGCGGATAGCGTGTCGAACGTTGTGGGCGGTCGACTGCCCGCGCTGCCAAAGGCGCTCCGCGATCGACATGCCGCAATCGGCCACGGATTGGTTGCAGTAATCTTGCTGGTTAGCGGGGGACTCGCGTTTTACGACTACTTTGTGCGCTTTGCGAATGAGCCAGAAGTGTACTATGCCTATGATGCGGACAAACTGGATGCCTGGGATCAGTTGCAGGACCTTGCCGAGACAGGACAAGTCTATCTTTCAAAGCTGTGGGCCGATCACGCCACTGTGGAGTTCCTCCGGCCTGGCAGCAACATCAAGCCGCTGGACACGAGCAACACGGTCGTGCTGCCGGCGCCCGGCAGCGATGCGATCTATGCCTTGCCACCCGAGCAAGGCCAGCGTGCGGCCGGACTGGCCAGCCTGTGGTCCGATGCCTCGCGGCAGCAGATCCTTGACCGATTTGGCAAACCGCTTTTAGAAGTTGTCCGCGTGGATGCTGCCTCACTGCGTGAGCTGCCCCCAACTCTTTCACCCCAGCGTAAACTGGAGGTGGCATTTACGGACGGACCCACCCTGCTCGGCATGCAGGATGTCAACGGGCAACTCACGTTGTTCTGGCGCGCCGACTCCCCGATGCCCCGGAGCCTGACGACTCTCCTGCACTTGGTAGATTCCGGTGGACGGCGTGTGGGCCAGGCTGACCGGATTCCTGGGGATGGCAGCTACCCGACCACATCCTGGAACGTTGGCGAGCGAGTCATCGAGCGTTTCTTCCCGGATGTCGAGCCTTGCCTGGACGACCAACCCGTGCGAGTCCTCGTAGGCTGGTATGACCTGGCGGCAGGCGGTGCTCGCCTCCCCCGCGTGGATGGCGGGGGCGATACGGCCCTCGCGGGCGAGGTTCACATCCCGCTGAACTCGCGCCCGATGACCGAAACACGATCCATGGAGGCCCTCAACCGTCCCCTGGCGAGTGATTTGACTTTGGCCGGTTTTCAATACGACGGGAAGCACCTCCAATCGGGAGCGCCTCTGGCGCTCGATCTGTATTGGACCGGCGATCCCGCGGCCGGCACCCGCCCGCTTGTGATCAGCCTGCATAACGAAAGCTCAGGGACTGCCGCGGATCTCTGGCAGGGATCACTGCTTCCTGCCGACGCGCGTTGGCGGCAGGATGAGATCATCTGTCGCCGACTGCGGCTGCGCCTGCCTGCCGACGCGCCGGCAGGGCGCTACTCGCTTTCCGCCAGCGTTGCCGGGCAGAGCATCGGACTGGGCGAATTGACCCTGAGCCCGTCGACGCGCCGGTTCGACGTCCCGCCTGTCGACAGCCACTTGTCGGTCCTCCTGGGTGAGCAGGTGCGTCTGCTCGGTGCGAGTCGCCCGGTACAGACAGCGCCGGGCGAGCCGCTCACGGTGACGCTGGTCTGGCAAGCCGCTGTGGCGCCACAAGGCGCCTACACAGTTTTCGTGCACCTGGTGGACGACGCCGGAAAGATCGTCGCGCAGTCCGACGCGCCACCGGCCGCAGGATACGCCACCGATCGCTGGCTGCCGGGCGAAGTGGTGATCGACAGTCACACGCTCCAATCCCCAGCTTCCGGCCGATACCAGCTATTAGTGGGCATGTATGATCCCATTACTGGCCAGCGTCTGCCCGCGCAAGACGAGGCGGGACGATCGATGCCGGAGCAAGCGATCTTGTTGGGAGAGATTGACGTGCGATAGTGCGGCGTTCCGTCATCTATCGAAGCGCACACGTTGCCGATGCTAGTCCGATTGGATTGTAATCTCGGTGAGCATCACTCGTGCATCGGGAATTGGATCGCCGTGGGCATCCTGGGCGGGCAAACGCTGACCACCGGCTGCGGCGTCGTATAGGCCTGTGTACAACCCATAGACACCAGGAGGCGCATCTGCTTTCACCTGCAACTGCACCCGGTCAACGACTATCTCTCCAGGCACCCATGACCATGTCGGGTTATTGCCCCCTTGCGGCAGACCGTCGTTTTGCGCTGCCATGCCAGCCGAAGGACTGTGAAGATGAATGAAGCGGGTATAGTCAATCGGAGTGGGCGTCCGGCTCTGATACGAGAGCGTCAACGTGAAGACGTCGCCAGCCTGCAGCCCTGAAGCGGGTAATTGCAGACTATATCCATTGAGAGAAACCACATCGCCAAACGTGATAGCTGTCCGGTGCTCAGGCGGAGCAGGTTCTGGACCGATCACCTTCACCGGTGGCAGGCGGAAGTGGTCGTTTGATATCTGAGTGGTGGCGTCCTTCGTGGTCAAACGTTCCATGCTGCGAAAGTCATACAGGCCAACGGAAGGCCAGTATACGCCACTGGTTGCACCGGCAGGAATGCGCAGGAGGTAGGTGTCCGTTTGCAGGTAATACAGATCCCACAGCGCGGGCGGCTTGAACCCAGACCCTGGAAGATGGTCTTCCCCGACCAGCGGCTGTCCCAGCGAGTCTGATAGATGGATGAAGCCGTGATAGTTTTCATCGATCGGCTCGAGCGCCTGCCAGTAAAGTTGGTAGACCAGGTGATCGCGCGGTCGCACGACGACCGGTCTCTCGCCCGCCAACGGGACTTGCCGTCCGTTGCGCAGCTGGTCGAAGCCCGCCAGGCGGATCGTGTCGTCGAAACGAATATCAAGGGAGTTGGCGGGGCCCGCCTGTAGCGGGATGTCTTCCGGCACGGCTATGCTTCCGGCCAAAAGCAGCGGCTTATCGAGCTCGGCCTGCGAATCTCCGCCGCGGAACAAGAGCTGGTAGGTGCCTGCGGACAATCCCGGCGGCAGCGGAAGTTGGTAAGCATCCCGGACAAGGGAGCCAGGCGACCAGTTGCTCGCGAGAGAAGTGTTGAAGTACGGACGTGCCGTCATGTCGGCCCTAACTTGTCCTGAGACATCCACGAGCTGCCAACGCACGTGGAAGGTAGGAGATGGACTGGTCGTCACATGCCAGTAAGGGTAGAGATAGAGATGCGTGGGACGCTCCTGCTCTAGCCGATACCCCAACAGGCGAACTCCGCCCATCTGCGCGCTCGTGACAACCTGCTGGACTGATTGTACGGGGCGCTGCCACAACGTACCGATGATGCCGATCATTACTAAAGCTAGCGGCAGAAGTGCAAGCCACCTCCAAACACGCTGGCGCCAGCAGAACCACGCCAGCAGCGCCAGGGCAAGAAGGCTAATCGCATCCGCTCCGCGCTGTAGAGCCGTACCTGTCCAGCTCACACGCACTTGGTGGGTTCCCGCCGGCACATCCACGGTGAGAAGCCCCAGGTTGGTGCTTGGATATGGACTCAGCGCCCCTTCTTCGTCCACGGTGACGCGCCAGCCTGGGAAGTAGAAATCGCCGAAACGAAGAGGGCCGCCCGCTTTGCTCCCCACCGTCATAGTCAGCTCATAGGAGTTGGCGGTTTCCACGGTCAGCGTCAAATCCGGCGTCGCCTCGATGGCCGCAGGGTCTAGCATTAGAGAACGATCCGCCCAACGCGGCCGAAATTCCTGAACAGCGCTGTCCCCCTGACCGCCTTCCTCGGCGCCTTTCTCTCGTTCGGCCTGGGCGGCTACTGGCAGTGTAACCTCTGTGTCGGTTGGGCTAAATACGTCCATCCAACTCAGGTGAGGCGAATTGCCAACCAACACGAGCGTGATGAGAAGTGCGGCAGCACAAGTCTGCCGCCAATCCTGGGGAACCCGCAGCAGACACCCCCCCGCGAAGAGAGCAAGGGGCAGAGACAGAACCGAGAGCAGTCGCCATGGAAACTGGGCTACCTGTAGCACGCTGCTGCCTAGCCAAATTGGCAAGGCCCACGCGCCGATCAGCAAGCCGCTGATCAGGGCCACACCGGCGAAGAACAACCATTCTGCGTCCCTTCTACGAGCCAGAAAACAGCCGGCACCGGCGAGGCCTAGCTGTGTCAACCCCAGCCGGACCGGGCGATCGAAGGAATGGCCGAAAACCAGCCTCCTATCGAGGAAATTGTGCCAGGTCCAAACGGCATTCGGCAGCCAGATTTCCCGTGAAATTTCGTAAGCGGCTGAAGAGAGATAGCGTCGCTCCCCGATCAGGGGCAGCCAGAAGAAGGCGCTAATGCCCATCGCGAAGAAAATACCCAGCCCGACCCATCTCAAAGAAACCGGGCTGCGCTGACCCTGCCACCAGTGGAGCACCAGATAACCCACCAGAACGGGAGGCGCAAATAGCAAGGTGATATTATGAGTGACTGCCAATCCGCCCAGGGTCAACACAAAGGGTAGGAAGTAGCGGACCGGTTGCCGGCTGTGGAGGAGGCGCCGGGCGCTCCACAAGAGCCAGGGCAGGATCGCCTGAGCACCCGCCTCCGCGATGGCTCCGCGGATGTAGATGTTGGTAAGCAAGTATGGAGCGTAGGCATAGGCCGTGGCTGCCGTCAAACGGGCCCACGGATGATTCTCTCCGAAAACATCAGATGCGAGGAAATACATCCCGTATCCTGCCAGGAGAACCAGTGACGCCATACCGACGATGAATGCCGTATAGTAGCTGAGGCCGAGGAGGTGCAATGCCTCGACGAGGTAGTAGGTAAGGGGGGCGTAGAAATTGAAGACCGGATAGCCATGGCCAAGCATTAGCTCGGGCGCCCAGCGAGGGAAAAGGGTGCCATCCCGCAAATGATAATCCAGCACGCCGATCCGTAACAGGTGCAACTGCCCATCGAAGGATCTGGGCAGACCCTCGGAAATGAAGGGCCACAGCGCGGGCAGGATCAGGATCGGGAGAAGCAGCCACATGCGATGCGATGTCCAGGCAATCGCTGCCCTGATGATCCGTGCGATGGGGTCAACGAATCTGCGGCCGTTTCTGAAGCTCACGAAAATCACGCATTTCCCAACAATCGGGATAGCCGTAGCGACTGTACGATTCTATCACAGGGACAAGGCGCGCCCAAACACATACGATCAAGGATAGTGTACCGCTTTCGGTAGAAAATCCGTATCATGGTTGTGCCGGCAGTCGTGGGATGGGATAGCGGTAATCGGCTTCTTGAGTGATCACCACGAGGATACCGTTATCGGAGTGATAGGCGCCAGCCGTGCGGATGTGGCGGCGCAGGGTGCGATTGAAGTGTTCCAGGCGACTGGTGGTGCGCAAGTGGCGCCGGTGCCAGGTGGGATGGGCTTGTTCCGGGGCAAAGTAGGCCAGGGTGGCCCGGATGTCCCGCCGGAGTGTGGCGACGGCAGCGGGCTGGCTGGTATGGCACTTGCGCCACACAGCCAGATAACGGCGCAGGACAGTGGCGTATTCCTTTGCGGCCCAGATGACCTGAAAGTCTTTGAGGATGGTTCGCCGGCCGCGGGTGCGCTCAGGGCGAGTCAAGCCCTCGGGGAGTTGCAGGGCGTTGGCGATGTTGCGCAGTTTGTGCACCCAGCAGCGTTGGTAGGCGGCGTCAAAATTGACCATCTGGAGTGCGGCGCAGAGCCTATCGCCGCCATCATGAATGATTCAGTTGGAGGCCCTGCTCGCCGCGCACGCCCTGTGCTTCCAAGCGGGTCAGGAAGGCCAGCCACGCCTGGGTGTCTTCGCTCAATGGCGCAATTCGGCCTGCATATCCCGTAGGGAGTGGCCCATCTTGCCCCAGCGCTGTAGTTGCTCATCGACTTCATCGCTCAGGCGCTGATAGGGCCGCAGCAGCCCGCTGAAGTCCAGCTGGACGCTGCGGCCGCATTGGCACACGACCCGCGGCAGCTCTAAACGCAGTTGATAGTCCAGACAGCTGAGGATGCGTGGACGATAGCCATTGCGGCTGAAGTAGTCGCAGTGCCGGTTCTGGCAGTTGCAGCAGCGCCCGCTTTGTTCCCAGTCCGCCGGCACGCTGACGCGCCACTCGTAGGCGGTGCGCCCCAGTAGGTGATCGACGCCCTGCGTCAAGAGCTAATTCAACCGCTCACTCATCTGGCGCTGCACAGTCGCTTGCGCCTCATTGAAGGCTGTCGTGAGCATCGCACGTCCGTTGACTTTCCGACGTTCTGGCTGTAGGCTCAGCATGGTGGAGTGTCCTCCCGGTAGGCAGTGGTTTGTACGACCCTTACCTTACCAGGTCTGCGCTCCACCGCACATTCCCACCGAAAGGGATACACTACCGCCGATGCGGCTGGGTGAACAGATCCACTTTCTGGGGTACAATATCTCTTCGGAAGATGGCATCTTCTTCCTGGCGTTGTTTTGGCGGCCGTCTGCACCCGTGGTGGAGAAGTATAAGGTGTTCGTACACCTGCTCGATAGGGTGAACAACATTGTGGCACAAAATAACAGCATACCGGTGGGAGGCTTACGGCCTACAGACAGCTAGGGCAAGAATGGCGAAGAGGAGGTCATTGTCGATAATTATGCAATCACTACCCCGGATGGCTCCGGCTCGGCGCCGCTCAAATTCGCCCTGGGCATGTACAGTACCGTCACGGGCGTGTGAATACCGATCTACCATTCTCACGGACAGCGCCAACCTAACGATGCAATCTCGGTGGAAGACATCCCGTTCGGACCATAGAGAGTGGAGTAAACACCCTGGCTGAAGTGGACATGCAGTGAGCGGATATCGAAGGACCCACCGATGGATTCGTGCGGCGCTGCTGGCAGTCATCCTGTTGGCATCTGCGTTGCGACTCTGGCAATTGCCTGTGTTGCCGCCCGGTCTTTCGTGGGATGAGGCCATCAACGGCATAGACGCACGTATGGTGCTGAGTGGCGCGGGTCTGCCTCTGTATTTCACCGCCAACAACGGGCGTGAACCGCTCTTTATTTACCTCCAAACGCTATCAGTGGCGATCTTCGGGTCGACGCCGTACGCGCTGCGGCTCGTCTCGGCCTTCTTAGGTATTTTGACGATACCAGCCCTCTATTTCTGTGCTACCACGCTCCTACGACCTGTAAAGACCGATTCGCCGGAGGACGGCGCGGAACATCACCCCGGAATGTCCTCTCCAGAGGATTACAGGGATGAGGCCAGGCTTGCCGGATGGACTGCCTTGTTGACGGCAACAGGTCTCGCCATCTCCTACTGGCATCTGAGCCTGAGCCGGCTGGGGCTGCGGGCAGTGATGTTGCCATTGGTGAGCGCACTGGCCATTGCCTGGTTCTGGCGTGGCTGGACAAAGAACAGACGCCGGGACTATGCCCTGTCAGGCGCCTGGTTTGGGATAGCGCTGTACACGTACACCGCCGCGCGGTTTCTGCCAGTTGTCGCCCTTCTCTTTGTCCTGTGCGAGGCGATCCTGGATGCCTGGCGCGCCCGTCACCAGGCCACCGGAACCCGATCGGGATGGTGCCAGGTCTGGCAGCAGCGCCTGGTTGGGCTGGGATTGCAGGTCGGAATCTGCGTCGTCGTGGCCGCGCCGCTGGGGTTCGCAGCCTGGCGCGATCCTTATACCGTACTGGGGCGAGCCGCCCAGGTCTCTGTGTCTGGTGTGTCACAGGGCCAGGCGGAAGTCGCGCCTTCGTCACTAATTGAGAACCTGGTGCGCGTAGCCCGGAGTTTCTATGACCGAGGAGATCAGAACCTCCGGCACAACCTGCCGGGCCGCCCGGTCAACGACCCGTTGCTGGCGCTGCTTTTCACGTTGGGCTGGCTGACCGCTCTCCTTAAACTGAGGCAGGCGCCTCATCGCCTGCTTCTCATCTGGCTCGTTGTCATGCTCCTGCCTACCATTCTTGCCACCCCGGCGCCTCATAGTCTCCGGAGCGCTGGAGCTCTTCCTCCGCTGGCCCTGCTTTGTGCGGTCGGGGCACGCTCACTGCTCCGGTTGGTTTCTCAGGTATGGAATCGCTCAGGCAAGCGACCTGGGGCCCTCCGGCGCCAGGGGGCGCCAATCCTGATCTTAGCCGTGGTCCTGATCAGCGGCTCTCTGACGGTGCGCGACTACTTCCTGCGCTGGGCCAGGTCGCCTGACCTTGGCCAGGCGTTTGACCTGCAAAGGCAGCTTGCCGCCGAGACAGCAAGCAAGCATCTGATGGAGGCCTCGGTCGGTGAGCCGCTCCTGTTGTCGGATGAGCTCTACACCCAGCCGCAGATGGTCTTCGTCCTTGGCGTGCCACCGGAGGTGGCGCTTCCCACATCTTGGGTGCCCGCCGGCCATCCCGCAGGAAGTCGTTTCCTGTTGGAGGATGGTTTCGATCCACGCCAGCCGATGTCCCTTCTTTGGCAGGAACTGTCGGGACCCGTTTTCGCGGCGCTTGAGCCATTGTCCGCGGAGGATGCGCAACAGCTGGGCCAGGCGACTGAGGCGCCCAGGTCCGAGATGATCCGAGCGCCGCTCCACCAGGACGGCTGGCCGAGACTCCTCGCCGGAGCGCTGCCCGAGAGTGTTCTCTTGCAGCCGCGCCGGATTCAGACATCGCTGAATGTACGGTTCGCCAACGGCATTCGCCTCGTGGGGTATGAGGTGCAACCCGACTGGCAGGCTCCCGCCGCCGCGAAACACGATGTCCGGCTTACGCTGTTCTGGCGGTTGGACGAGGATGCGGATCGCCCGGCAGCCCAGGCGAGCTCGGCATTCGTCCATCTGGCAAACCAGGACGGAGTTTGGGCGGATGCGAACGGGGCAGTAAGAGGCAGGTATTTCTATTCCTGGCCTCGGCTACAGCGAACGATAGAGGATTCACGTATCCTGCATCCCCCAGAAGACATGCCGAACGGCAAAGCGTTCTTTGAGGTAGGGCTATTTCGTACCGATCTCACAGGGTCTGATCTGAAGGTGCGCACGGATATTCTCGACGATCAGAGCCGAGTTGTTGGAGATCGCGTTGAGCTCGGTGCGATCATGATCGGCCAGCCACCGCCGAAGGCCGATCTGTCAGACCTGCAGCCAGCTTCGGCCCGATTCGACGACCGAATTGAGCTCGTGGGTTGGCGCGTGGACCGCGATCCTGCGCAACCGGATGGGCAGATCGTGCGAGTAGATCTGGGTTGGCGGGCGCTAGCACGATCAACGACCGACTACACCGCGTTCGTTCACCTGGTGAGGGAGGATAATAACGACCAGATCGTCGCGCAGCATGATGAGGCCCCAGGTGGCGTCGCAAATCCAACGACGCGGTGGGTACCCGGGGAAACCGTGCGCTTAACATTCGTGCTCCAGTTGCCGTCCGGAGTACCGCCGGATGCGCTGAGGCTGCGCGTTGGGATCTACGAGCCCGTTTCCGGGAAACGACTGATGGTGGCCTCCCCCGAGGAGGATGCTGCCGGCACGTCCGGCGGTACGTTCCTGGACCTGCCTCTCCATGGATCCTAGCGCGATCCGAAAGGATTCCGACAATGATTTGTCACGTAGCGCAAGGTGGCATCTTGCGCTACGTAAGTCCCTGCCGGCTTTGCTGACCCTTCCTGCGCTCTGGCCTCTGATCAGCGAAGGGTTACCGCGCGCACAGGATACCGTGATGCATCTGATGCGCCTGGGCGCTCTCGACTATCAGATACGACATGGCACGCTCTACCCTCGCTGGTTGCCGGGACTGATGCTCGGTCACGGCTATCCGCTGCTTAACTTCTACGGTCCGCTACCTTACTTCCTCGCAGAAGTGTTTCGACTGGCGGGATTCAGCTACACCCTGGCGTTTACTCTGACGCACACCATCTGGATTCTTCTCGCTATCTACGGCATGTTCACCCTGGCCTCTGACGTGTTCGGTAAGTCACAATGGTATGCCGCTCTGGTGGCTGCGGTAGCATATGCCTATGCGCCATACTTGCTCACCAATATTTACATTCGGGGGGCGATCTCTGAGGCCGGCGCGCAAGCGGTCCTGCCTTGGGTCCTCTGGAGCGCCAGGCGACTGATGCGCGGTGAACAGACGACCCGCTATGTCATGCTCTTAGCGTTCAGCCTGGGCGCACTGGCCATAACTCACAACATCACCCTGCTGTTTGCGGCGCCCGCGGTGCTTGCGTACATGATCGTGCTTTGGTGGCAGGGCGGCTGCAGCCGTCAGAGGCTGCTTTGGGGCGCCATGGGGCTGTTGGCTGCCATGGGTGTCAGTGCATTCTTCTGGCTTCCTGTTGTGGTCGAGCAAGCCTACCTTGACCAAAGCGCATATCGAGTTTCAACAGAGGTCTCGCTGCTCCGCAGCGCTTGGACCTGGGATAGCTTCCTCGATACAGTCCCTGGCCTTCAAGTACAGCTCTACCACGCCATTTCGTCTTGGACTAATCCAGATTGCCCTGGCAACAACAGGCTTTATCCTGACGCCGGCTATGCCGTCTAGAGCCGGCATGGCCCGTCGCCAGAGTGCTGAGTGGTGGTTTTTCCTCATCGTGGCTCTGCTTGCAGGGCTGACCGCCAGCGCCTGGACCTTACCCGTTTGGCTGAACAGCAATCTGTTGCAGGTCGCCCAATTCCAGTGGCGGTTGTTGTCCGTCATGTCACTGCCGCTCGCGCTCTTCACCGGCGGCATTGCCCTCCGCATCCCGTCTGCCCGCTGGCGTCTTGCGGAGAAACCACTTCACTTTGCCGTCGCTGCTGGACTGCTTGCGCTGATCATGTGCGCCAACCGGCCTGCATTCGATCAACTTCGTGTATTTTCGCCGGCCAACACCGAGCCTACCCAGTCCGTAATCGCACAACTGGAAGTGGAGAACAAGGTGTTCGGCGCCAGCGGCATTCAGGAGTTCAAGCCACGGTGGGCCGGAGATGTCACCAAGTTGGCGCCAATGCCAGAGGCGCCGGCCAGTGAAGCAGAACGCCTCCCTCAGGAAGTTGACCTGGTATTGTCCAGAGGGAATGCCTACGATCTCGAGGCCAGAGTCTCGGTCGCTGCCGGCGGTCCTTTGAGATTCAGCCAGTTCTACTTCCCCGGCTGGCGGGTAATTCTCGATCGCCGGACGGTGCTCCAAGCCTATCCCAGTACGAGCCTGGGCCTGCTCACCGTGGATCTCCCGCCCGGCGCCCACGAGCTGTCACTTTCGTGGAGCGGAACGGCGCTTCAACATGTGGCAGCGGGGACCACGCTGGTGACGCTGGCTGCCCTGGTCTGGGTATGGCGCCCTTGCAGGCGGCGTCGATGGTTCCTCCTGCCTCTGGGGCTATTTGGCCTGAGCGTCATACTGGGGGTGTGGCAACGCCCCCTGGCCCCGATCCAGGCGCCTCCCTCCGGGCAAGTCATAGAAGCAGATGGTGCAAGATTGTTAGGTTACCGGTGGGAGCGGGATGATCGTGACCATCTGTTCCTGTATCCGTACTGGTATGTGTCGGCCGGCCCACCTGCATCGTTGCGCGCTCGCTGGCAACTTCAGGACGACACCGGCCGTGTTCTGGCTGATGTTACTTCCCAACCGTACTACAATGCCGACACCGCCAGCAACTGGCCTCCACGTACGGTAGTGAGCGACGCCTACCAACTTCCCCTGCCACCGGGCCTGCCCGCCGGCACGTACCAGCTCGCCATCGGGCTAGGGAGTTCCGAAGCTGTTGCCGGGGAGCAGACCGAGGAGGCGTTGGCCGCTCCGCTGACGCCGGTGGGCACACTCACGCTTGCTGTGCCCGTGCCTGACGAGGCGACTCCGGATCACCCGCTAGACGTTTATGTGGGCGACGCTGTCCGCCTGGCCGGATTTGATGTCTCCCCGGCCGGGACGACAGTGAAGGCCGGCCAGGATCTGGACTTCACCCTGTACTGGCAGGCTTTGCAGCCGGTTGCCACGAACTACCACGGTTTCGTCCATCTTGTGGATGCCCGCGGTCGCCCCTTGACGCAACTTGACCAACTTCCCGGGCCATCCTTCCGGCCGCCGATGCTCTGGGCGGGTGATCGCCTGGAACCAGATGCGTACCACTTGCGCATACCCGAGGACGCCCCCAGTGGATTGTACTGGCCGATGGCCGGCCTGTATGATTATGCAACGTCGAAGCGACTTCTGGTGCGTGACTCGGGCGGACAAAACCTGGGCGATGCCGTGCGTCTGCCGCCCACCAAAGTCCTTGGTCGCGCGCACGGCGCTCCCAAGTATCGAGTCCAGGCGCGGTTTGATGATCTGGCAGCGCTTCTGGGCTACGATTTGAATATCGCCTCACCGGGACTGCGAGCAGGCCAGTCTTTCACTCTGACCCTATACTACAAGTGCCAAACGACCACATCGGCGGATCTGACACGTTTTGTCCACCTTTACGGTCCTGCGGGTAGCATGGCCGCCCAGAATGACAGTATGCCCGCAGATGGTGCGAATCCGACTTGGAGTTGGGTGCCGGGCGAAGTGATCGTAGAGGAAATATCCTTGACGACAGCCAGTGACGCACGTCCAGGTGTCTACTCGCTGAGCATCGGTTTCTACAATGCCCAGGCTGGAGGACAGGCGCCACGCCTGCCCGTCTTCGATGCGCATGGGCAGCCGTTGCCAGACAGCCAGGTGATCCTGACTGAGGTTGAAATAAAGTAAGGCGCGGTCGGGCCTTACATTTGACCCACCTTCGCGCCAGTGGTATCCTGCTGACCCATCGATAGAAGCCCTTGCCCGGCCACATCACGAGCCACTGCATAGAGGAGACGGCCGAAATCGTCAGTGATTACCATCGGCCCCGTCAATTTCTAAGCCACCGGGGCCGGCAGGACTTGGTCATCCTGTTGGGCCTGGTGCTGCTGGCCACCTCGCTGCGCGTCTATCACCTGGACTTCCAGAGCCTCTGGAGCGACGAGGGGATCAGCCTGCTTCGCGCCAGTTTGCCGCTGGGGGAAATGCTGCAGACGATGCCGGTGGAGCACGCGCCGGGTTACTTCCTCCTTCTGGGATTCTGGCTCCGGCTGACCGGCACGAGTGACTTCGCCCTGCGTCTTCTCTCCCTTTGGCCGAGCGTGTTGGCAGTCGCTATGGTCTATCGATTGGCAGCGGACATGGGTTCCAGGCGCGCGGGTCTCGTGGCCGCTCTCCTGCTCGCAATTAATCCCTTCCAGGTCTGGTATGCGCAAGAAGCGCGTATGTATAGCTGGCTGCTGGCCACTGCCCTGGGATCCACATGCCTGTTGTGGAGGCTTCTCGCAGATCGGCGTTCTGGCTTAGCCGAAGAAGTCGGGCGGAGGGGCTCTCGTTGGTGGCCGATCGGGTTGGGCTACACCGTCCTCACCTCGGCAGCTATTTACCTCCACTACTACGGCTTCCTCGTGCCCCTGGCACAGACGATCTACGCCCTGGTCTGGCTGTGGTGGACCCGCGATCGGCGCCGATTTATGCGCTGGGTCATGGCAGGGGCCGGTGTTATCTTGCTGTACCTCCCCTGGCTGCCGCGCCTTCTCGGCATATTCGGCTTCAGCGGCTGGCGGCCACCGGTGGATCCCTGGCAGCTCCCCTGGCGTTATCTGACGGCCTACACAGTCGGTGATGCCATGCCTGCCCCCTGGCGCGAGTGGCTGCCGTGGCTCTACCTGGCGCTTGCGCTCATCGGGCTCTGGGGCTGGTGGCGACACGATCGCGGGGCTGCCTTGTTGCTGGCGCTGAGCACCGCTGTCCCGATGGCGGCGGCTCTGGCCCTGGCCCTGCGTCAGCCCGACTTTCATGAGCGCTATACCATTTTCGTGAGCGCCCCGTTGCTCGTTCTCGTCGCCGGCAGTACACTGATCGGACGCCCCAGCCTGTCTTCTCGTCGCCCCGTCCCGGCATCCCTCCTGGTCCGCAGTCTGGTGCTGGCTGGCCTGGTGGCTGCCAACGGGCTGGCACTATATCGCCACTATACAGACACCTCGTTACACAAGCCGGACTTTCGCTCTGCGGCAGTGCGTATCCAGCAATGGGAGCAGCCGGGAGACGTTATCCTGGTCGATGGGCCAGATCCACAGAAGGTATTCCTTCACTATTATCACGGTTCGGCGCCGGTGCATGATCTGCGGACGTTGGAAGGCGCCGACGAGCACCAGGTGGATGTGGCCCTGACCGAGGCTACGGCTGGTCGTGAACGCGCCTGGGGTCTACGCTATTTCCACGATCCGGGTCCTGTGCAGGCCTGGCTGGCTCGTCACGCCTGGCCGACTCGCGCCTCTGGACACAATGGCATCGTTGTGACCCTTTACGACCTGCTGGACGGGCAGGGGTCTACGCAGCCAGCTAACGTGGCTTTCGGCGCTGAATTGACGTTGTCCGAGGCAACGATCACCGGGGGCGCCAAGGCCGGGGATACAATCTCAGCGCGCGCTGGCGATCTCTTGGGAGTAACCAGTGTGTGGCAGGTGCATTCAGCCCCGCCCCCGCACAAGTTCAGCTTGCGGCTTCAGGACGACGCGGGCCGCATCTGGCTGGCCGACGACTACATACCCCAGGACGGCTTCGCGCCGACAGAGCGCTGGCTGCCAGACCAATCGGCGGTCGACCAGCGCGGTGTGCCGCTTCCGCCTGACTTGCCTCCCGGCAGATACCGACTCACCCTGCGTCTGTACGACGCGGCGACGGGCGTCCCTGTTGAGACCGCTGCTGGCCCCGATGTGACGCTGGCGGCCCTCGACATAGGGCCCGCCCCAGTTGCACCTGACCCCCTCTTGCTGCCGATGAGTGTCAGGATTGATGCGCCCTTGGGGGATGAACTGCGTCTTCTCGGTCTGGACGTGACACCGCAACCTTTACGGGTCGGACATGAGAGTGCGTTGTCGTTGTGGTGGCGCGTCGAGGACAAGCCCGCAGGACCGAAGCAGCTTCGGATACGGCTGCTAGATCGTCGCGGTGATCCTGTATTCAAGGGGTTGCAGCCTCTTAGCCTCCTGTCGCCGGACGGCCCGAACTGGGAACCGGGTCAGATCGTTCGCGAACGCTACCGGCTGGAAGTGGCTCCAACCGCGGCCAGCGGGCGCTATCGCCTGGAGCTGGCCCTGTCCGACTTGACCGGTGACGCACTCTTCGGTGAGCCGCAAATCGTGGCGATCATGCCGGTCGAGGCACGCCCGCGCAATTATCGCCTGCCTCAAATAGCTCACGACCTGGACGTGCGGCTCGGCGACGCAGTGATGCTCCGAGGTTATGATTTGACCCCATCCGAAGGATCAGGACGGACCCTGCGTCTCACCCTCTACTGGCAGGCGATAGGACGAGTGGGCGGGCACTACAAGGCGTTTGTCCACGTGCTGGATGAGGAAGGGCGCATCGTGGCCCAATCTGACGCGGTTCCGGCAGGCGGTGAGGCCCCGACCGAGACTTGGCTGCAGAATGAGGTCGTAATCGATCAGCACCTGCTACAAGTGGCCAGGGACGGGCGCTGCCGGCTGTTCGTCGGCATGTATGATCCTGTAAGCGGTCAACGCCTGCCCGCTACCGACGGAGATGGTCATCCGATCCCCGACAACGCCGCCCTGATCGAGGAAGTGCTGATACCGCTGATGGGGTCTTGACCTACCTGCTATGAAAACATTGCGTTTCTGGTGCTCGAAGCCGTGGCTGCATGTTGTCGTCATTCTGCTGGTTGCCGGCTTGTTCCGGCTCTGGCAGATCGGCAGCATCCCGCCCGGCCTGTTCGGGGATGAAGCGACGGACGGCCTGGATGCCCTCGACGTGCTGGCTGGTCGCGGGGCGGTCTTCTTCCCGGCGAATTTCGGCCGCGAAGGTCTGCACATGTGGATCATCGCCTGCATGTTCCGCCTTCTGGGGGTTGTGCCGCTCGCCCTGCGCCTCCCGTCGGCGGTCGCCGGAATCCTGACCGCCCTGGCCACCTATTGGTTGGGCCGGGAGTTGCTCGCTGCATGGTCGCATGGCACCCGAGAGCGCGACGGGTCCACGCCGCCGTGGCCCTGGTCGTTCCTGCCGCTCTTCGCGGCCCTTTACATCGCCACCTCCTACTGGCATGTTCACTTCTCCCGCTTCGGCATCCGCGGAGTTTTCACGCCGTTCCTGAGTGCGCTGGCATTCGCCGCCTTCTGGCGTGCGGTCAACCGCCATTCGTACGCCTGGTTTGCCGTGAGCGGCGCCTGCTTGGGTCTCGCGTTGCACTTCTACACAGCAAGCCGCTTCTTTCCTCTTTTCCTCGGCGGGTTCCTCCTGCTGCAAGGATTGGTCGCGCTGATTTCGAGACGGGGGAAGCAGGCCATCCTGGCCCAGCATTTTCGTGGAGTCGCGCTGCTGTTCGCCGTTGCGGTAGTGATGTTTGCGCCGTTGGGCATCTACTTCCTGCAGCATCCAGGTGCGTTTACCCAGCGTGCAGGCGTCGTAACGGCCTTCGGCGAGGAGAGCCCACTGCTTCTCATGGGGCGCGCGGCCGTGGCGAATGTGCTCCAGTTTTTCGTGCCGGGACACGGGGATGTGGAGCAATTCTACAACCTGCCGGGACGCGTGGTCTTCGATCCCCTGACAGCCGTCCTGGCGCTCCTCGGACTGGGACTATTGGCGTGGCGCTGGCGCCAAGACAGCGCTCTGTTTCTGTTGTTGTGGTTTCCGGCCCTGCTGCTGCCCTCGTTCCTGGCCACAGACCGCTGGCCCACCCTGCCGCGCGTGCTCGGGACCATCCCCGGCATTTACTTCTTTCCGGCAATCGGCCTGATCGCAGTCGCGGTGCTCCTGCAGCGATTGGGTCGATGCACCAGAGCGCAACTCGGGCCCGCGGCCGAGATCGTTGCCGTGGCCATGCTCATCCTTGCGCCCGGCATCCACGCTGTATGCACCTATCGCGACTATTTTCTGATCTGGGGACCGTCAGTGCAGACTTTCGATGCCTTCGAAGGTGACATGACTGCCGCCTGGCGCTGGCTCGAAGATCACCCGCCTGCCGGGCACGTCTTTCTCTCCTCCGACATTTACCGGCATCCGACGTTCATGCTGCTCCACGAACGGGCGAGCGTACAAACTTTCTGGCAACACGCGAACCCGGATCTGAGTTGGTTTGATGCCCGGCAGGTGTTGCCCTTGCCTGCGCCCGGCGAACAGGCCACTTATCTCATCGCCGCTTCTTCGCCTCCGTCGGCTGAAAGCTCGGCGCTCCTCCGACGATACGGTCAGGAAGTGGATCAGGTGTCCGCACCCGACGGCAGCCCGGCCCTGACGGTCTTCAAGGTGAGCGACACATCCGACATGGCGCTGCTGCCCGAGAACGCGGTCCCGTCGATACGATTCACCGATAACCTGACGCTGGCGGACGCGACCATCGTCAGGACAGACACAGGGGCTTATGATCTCTGGCTGAGCTGGCAAACGCTGGGGCCAGACTCTTCGGGCTGGCCCGCCTATCGGTTAGAGATCAGGTCGGGAAGCCCCGAGGGCGAAGCCACCAGTGGTTGGCAGGAAACAGTCCCCTTTGACGCGTTCCGGCCACCCGAGTGGGTGGCCGGCGGGATGTTTCTATCTTGGCATCAATTGAAGGGGTTGACCGGAACGCCGCCCAGCAGTCTCAGCCTGCGCCTGATCAACCTGCAGGATGGTGAGCCTGTGGCCAGCACGAACACATCTGACGGCTGGCAGACGATCCAGCTCACCGAGACGCCTTAAGGTGTCTAAACGCGCTTCTGACCTAGCAGCCAGCGATGGTGCGACCAGATTTGCTTGATCTTCCACGGCAGCCGCCACCGCTCCAGCCAGGCATATTTCATCACGCGCCTGTAGAGGTCGTAGTCCTTGCCGAGATAGTAATCCATCGTCGACCAGCGCCACCCCTCGCCCGTAAACCGCCCTTCGAGCTTCTTCGAACGGATGCCGATCTTGCGCAGCAGTTGGGCAGCGGGCATAACCGTGTCCGGCCACGGCGGGGTGTCCAACACGCCTTGCTCCAGGATCGCGACCCCCATGCCTTCCAGCGTCCGCCGGATCATGCCAATGTCGGTCCAGCGCTCGTCGACCTCATTCACAAACTCCGGTTCGACGATGTGCTTACGCACCTGGTAACCGACCTGCACCGGATTGGGCACGGCCACAAAGACGAGCTTATTGCTGACGCGCACCAACTCAGACAGGAGCGCAGCGGGCTCCTTCAGCCGCCAGATCGCCGCCCAGTTCCAGGCAAGCTCGAACTGGTTGTCAGGAAAGGGTAGCCTGGACCAGTCGTTCACCTGCGCGAAGCGTGCGGATAGCCCCAGCTCGCGCCAAATGCGCTGCACGCCTGCGAGGCGCTCCGCATCGTCGTCAACCAGGGTGACAGGTGTCTTGATGCGCGACAAGGCCACACTGTTGATCCCACTGACGCCAGCCATGCCGAACAAAGGCGCCTCAATCACATTGGCAAAGCCATAGCGGCCCTTAAGACTCAGTAGGAAGTCGTTAAGGACAAATCGCTCGTAGACCAGACCGAGGCCTTCGTTGTAGTC
Organism: uncultured Chloroflexia bacterium; assembly: GCA_963774265.1. GTDB lineage: Bacteria > Chloroflexota > Anaerolineae > CG2-30-64-16 > CG2-30-64-16 > JALOOB01. The sequence continues at coordinate 181,212 of CAVZDU010000008.1, forward strand.
GGTGAGATATCTTTTCCAGGTGGGTTCAGTCACAGTGAAACGCTCCGAGAGGCAAGTCTATCATAGGCATGGCAGGATATGCTAAAGGTCGCTTTACGACTTACCCCGGACAGATTAGAATGACACAACAAGGAGCTGATAATAAGTGGCCGGACAAGACATTCTCATCACCGGGATCAATGGATTCATTGCCAGCCATCTCGCCGAGCGCCTCCTGCAACACGGCGTAGGTGTACGCGGCTCCGCACGGCGGCCTGCCGCAGCAAACTGGCTTGCAGAGCGTGGCATTGACATCGCATGGGCGGATCTGTCAGATCGGCAAGCGCTTGGCCGTGCAATGACCGGCTGCCGCTCTGTCGTTCACGCTGCGGCCTGGACCGGAGGGCCGGAGCTGCCGCCGGAGACCGGTTACCAGGTCAACGTCGACGGAACCGCCAACGTCCTCGCTGCAGCCCAAGCGGCCGGCGTCGGGCGTTTCATCTACATCAGTAGCGTAGCAGTATACGGGCCGAACCGTGCGCCGCTGATTGACGAGATTGCGCCCACGCCACGCGTTGGCCAGGCCTACCCGGACAGCAAGATCGTTGCCGAGGCGCTGGTGCGCAGGTCTGGTCTGCCTTTCGTCATCGTCCGCCCGGCCTCCACCTACGGCCCGCGCGGCACAGCGTGGACGCTCGGACCGGTCGAGAAGATCAAAGCGGGCCGATTGGTCCTGGTCGGGCAAGATCGGGGTCTGGTGACTCCAGGTTACATCGACAACGTGGTCGACGGATTGATTCTCGCGTTAGGCCACAACGCTGCGCTCGGTGAAGCCTTCAATCTGTGCGATGACCTGGCAGTCAGCTATCGCCAATTCTATCTCTCGTACGCGCACATGCTCGGCCTCTCTACTCTCCCTACGTTGCCCGGCATCGTGGCGCACCTCGCTCGCCTGGGCCCAGCGCAACTGATGCGCCGTGTAACCGGCCGGCCCTCCGCCGGCCCCTGGTCACTGCACTTCCGGTTTAATCCATCGCAGTTCAGCGTCGCCAAGGCGAAGCTCCGGCTTGGTTACGAGCCCACGATTGGCTTCGAAGAAGGTATGCGCCGGACGGAGGCATGGCTGCGCGCATCAGGCATCATTCCGTAAAGCGCGCAGTTTATTGCCCCATGCTGTGCTTTGGGCTATACTCATTAAAATGCGTGTTTACTTAGAAACCCTGGGCTGCCGGCTCAATTACGCCGAAATGGCCACCCTGGGGCGCCAGTTGGCTGCAGCCGGCCACCATTTGGCCTCATCCGCCGCTGAGGCGGATCTCTGTGTGCTTAATAGTTGTGCGGTCACCGGCCAGGCCGCCCGCCAGAGTCGCCAGATAGCCCGCCAGATGGCGCGCATCAATCCGGCGACGAAGCTGATTATCACCGGCTGCTATGCAACACTGGCGGAAGAAGCCGTCGCGCTCTTGCCCAACGTGACCCTGGTGGTGAGCAACTCGGGCAAAGACGAACTATTATCGGTGATCCAGGCTGTGGCGGGCGATGTCGCTCCTCCGGATCACTTAACTGTTGGGGTAGGCGCCCCTGCTGTTGACCCCAGCCCGGGCCGCACACGTGCATTCATAAAGGTGCAAGACGGTTGCCGCAATCATTGCACATTCTGTATTGTGACGGTGGCCCGAGGAGACGAGCGAAGCCGATCGATACCCGATCTTGTAGCAGAGGTTCAGGACCTCCACTCCGAGGGTTACCAGGAGGCGGTGTTGACCGGCGTGCACTTGGGCGGCTATGGGTCTGATCTGGCTGCCGGTCTATCCGATCTCATCTCGGCGCTCCTGCAGGACACAGATATTCCGCGGCTGCGCCTATCGTCGCTCGAGCCGTTCGACCTGAATCCGAACTTCTTCGACTTGTGGTCGCAGGCCGGTGGCCGTCTGATGCCGCACCTGCACCTGCCCGCCCAGTCCGGCAGCGACACGGTACTGAGGCGCATGGCGCGACGCAATCGTGTCGCCGATTTCGAGAGACTGGTCGATGCCGCCCGATCGAGAATTCCGGATCTGACGATCACGACTGACCTGATCGTTGGCTTCCCCGGGGAGACCGAGTCAGATTTCGAGCATACCGTCGCCTTTGCGCAGCGTATTGGCTTTGCACACATGCACGTGTTCCCATACTCGGCCCGAGAGGGAACTGCGGCAGCCCAATTTGCAGGTCAAGTGCCTGAGGTTGTGCGCAAGCACCGCGTCCACATCCTGACGGACCTCGATGAAAGCTGCGGCGCCTCGGTGCGTGCATCCTTCGTCGGCCAAACGCGGCCCGTCCTGTGGGAGTACGAAACCGAACAAGACCACCCGACGCTTGGCATGGGACGCGCGTGGTCCGGCCTCACGGACAACTACCTGCGCGTGCGCGCGGGCGCGCCAATGGACAGAGACCTGCACAACCGGATTACCGAAGTCCACCTGACAGGTCTCATCGGAGATGATCTGGCGGGAGAGATCTCAAGGAGAAAACATCTATGACTCTTGAAGAACACCTAGACGCGGACCTGAAGGAGGCCATGCGCAGCGGCGACTCTGTGCGAAAGCTCGCAATCCGAGCTGTGAAGACGGCAGTAACCGAAGCCAAAGTCGCCGGCGCTGAGCAGCGCGCGCTGACCGACGAGGACGTATTGCGCCTCATCCAGCGGCAAGTAAAGCAGCGCCGCGACAGCATTGCCGAGTTCGCCAAGGGCGGCCGCACTGACCTGATCGGCAAAGAGGAGGCGGAGATCGCGATCTTGGAGCAATACCTGCCTGCGCAGCTCGGCGAGGCTGAGATTCGTGCGCGAGCGCAGGCGGTCATTGAAGAACTGGGTGCAGCGGACCAAAAAGCCATGGGGCCGGTGATGAAACGATTGACAGCAGACCTGCGGGGCCAGGCTGACGGCACGTTGGTCAGCCGCGTGGTGCGCGAATTACTGTCTCCGCGGTAAGGGATTCTGGCAACGGTTATGGCGGACACCACGCCTGATACCGGTCCTGTGCGCCGGTCCTATCCACTGCGGGGGGAGGACATTCCCTGGGCAGCGCGAGTGCGCGTCCTCATCATCTGGCTGGTTCTGGTCGCCCTCATCACTCTCATCCTGGTCATTCGCCTGCCGTTGAGCGGCCAGGTTACCCTCGACGTGGGCGACGTCTCGCCACGCGATATTATTGCCCCTCGACAAGCCACCTACGTTAGTGATGTCCAAACGAATCAGCGCCGCGACATGGCTGCTAATAGCGTCGGTGAAGTCTATGATCTGCCACAGGCGCGCATCGGCCGCCAGCAACTCACGTTGTCCGGACAGATCCTTGAATACATCAACTCGGTTCGGGCCGATAGTTTTGCAGATTTGACTGCGAAGGTGGCGTCCATCCAGGCAGTGGACGCCCTCGACCTGCCAGACACTGTGGTGAATCGGATTGTGACGCTGCCCGGCCCCGCGTGGGAACGCATCACCGCCGAAATTCAGGTCGTTCTCGAACGCGCGATGCGTGAGGAAATACGGGAGAACACCTTGGCCGATGAGCGGCGCAAGGTCGCGGCCCGGGTCCGCCTGGACTTCGCCGACGAGGATGCTGCAGTCGTGAGCGAGCTGGTGCAAGACCTCCTCGTTCCCAACAGTTTCTACAATGCGGAGCGGACCGAACAACGCCGGGCAGAGGCCCGGGAGGCTGTTGAGCCGATCACGGAAACACTTGAGCGCAATGAAGTCATCCTGCGCACAGGCGATATTGTCACGGACCTCGATGTGGAGGCGCTGAAGGCATTAGGCCTCCAACAGCCGACGTGGTCATGGCAAGACCTGGTCGAAGCTGCCGGCTTCGTCTTGCTTCTCGGCCTGGTCTTTTTGTACTACCTGTGGCGCAAGCACCCGGGACTCTGGCTGGAACACAGCCAGGTGTTGCTGCTGGGCCTGGTCATTGTGGTGTACATGTTGGCCGCAAAGATGACGATCCCAGTGCGCACAGTCGCGCCATACATTTTCCCATACGCTGCACTTACAATCATCCTGGGCATCGCGCTGAATCCGCACATTGCTGTTATCACCTGTGCATTGACGACGCTCGCGGTCGGCTTCCTGACAGGCGGCAGCGTTGAGTTGATGACTTACGCCTTCGCAGGCTCGATCGTCGGCATGCTTAAGGTTCGCCGGGGCGAGCGACTGGCTTCCTTTGCCTGGGGGGTGCTCTACATCGCGTTGATCAATCTGGCGGCCATCGCTGCGTTTCGCCTGGCCGGCGGACAGTGGGACTGGCGGGGCCTTTTGGAGTTGAGCAGCGCGGCGATCGGCAACGCGCTGATCTCCATGACCGTCAGCCTTGTCGGTCTGTATATACTCGGCGCACTCTTCGGGATCACCACTTCGCTGCAACTCTTCGAAATCTCACGACCCACGCATCCCTTGTTGCGTCAGTTGTTACTCAAAGCGCCCGGCACCTACCACCACACGCTGATCGTCAGCAACATGGCTGAACGTGCAGCCGAGGCGATCGGTGCGGATGCGCTGCTCACCCGCGTCGGCGCCTACTATCACGATGTCGGCAAAACGATTCGCCCGTATTTCTTCGTCGAGAATCGCACCGAGGGGATGGACCCGCACGCGCGGCTGGATCCATACACCAGCGCACAAATCATCGTCACGCACGTGAAGGATGGCATCGATCTGGCGCGCAAGTACCGGCTCCCCCAGCGCATCATCAGCTTCATCCCTGAGCACCAGGGCACGCTGCTGGTGTCGTTTTTCTATCACCAGGCCGTGCAGCAGGCCGGCTCAGCGGATAAGGTCGACAAGAGCCAGTTCCAGTACCCTGGCCCCAAACCTCGCAGTCGTGAGACAGCACTTACGATGTTGGCCGACGGTGCAGAAGCTACCGTACGCGCTCGGCGGCCGGCGTCGATTGAGGAGCTCGATCATATAGTCGGCGAGAGCATCCAAAGCCGGGTGCTATCCGGCCAACTGGATGAGTGTCCACTCACCCTCGCCGATCTCGCCACGGTCCGCCGCGCGTTTGTGGACGTACTCCGCGGCCTGCATCACCCGCGCGTGGCCTATCCCGGCGAGACGCCCGCGCCTGCACAGGAGGGAGCGAGCAGTGACGCCCCGGCTACAGTCCAGTTAAGCCCAACAGCAAGCGCCAATGGCGCCGACAACGACGACGAGGAGGTGTCAAGTGGGTCCGTCTCATACCCCGCCAACGGCGCCCAATCCGCCTTTTGAGGAAGACGAGCGACCGATCGTGATCCAGGTCGATGACGAATTCCTCGCCGAGGTAGAGGTGCAGGACCTCACCAAGGCTGTTGAGGCAACTCTGGCGTTCGAGGCTCGCGTGGGAGAAGTCACCGTGGTTATCACAACGGACGAGGCGGTGGCGGAGCTCAACCAACAGTATCGCGACACGGAAGGTCCAACCGATGTTCTCTCCTTTCCGGCGCAGGATCCGACTCCGGGTTTCGTCACCGCACCTGAGATGGCGGCCTACCTGGGCGACATTATCATCGCACTCCCCTACACGCGGAGCCAGGCCGCCAACCTGAACCACCCACTGCGCGATGAACTGCGTTTGCTGGCCGTCCACGGCGTGCTTCACCTGCTCGGCTATGATCACGCTGATCAGGCAGAGGAGGCCAGCATGTGGTCCAGGCAAGAGGCGATTCTTGCGCGCCTTCCTTAGAAGCTTCAAATACGCGGCCGAGGGCATCGCCCATGGCCTGCGTACGCAGCGAAACATGCGTGTGGAACTGGGCGTCGCCCTGATCGTGGTGCTCGCCGGTGCTCTGTTCCGACTCGCCGCGGTTGAGTGGGCGGTGATCTTCGTCTGCATCGGCCTTGTGCTGAGCGCCGAGCTGATCAACACCGTGATTGAGCTGGCGGTGGATCTCTTGACTCAGCACTATCATCCAATGGCAAAGGTGGCCAAAGATGCCGGCGCCGGCGCGGTGCTGATTGCGGCGCTGACCTCTGTTGCGGTTGGCATCGCAGTCTTCGGCCCGCGTTTGTGGCGCATACTGTTCGGAGAAGGATAAATGAGGACCTCAATGACACGGCACGAGCGCCTGCAGGCCACCTTCATGGGTGCACCTGTGGACCGCACTGCAGTTGCACTCTGGCGGCACTTCCCCGGCGACGATCAACGCCCTGCCGATCTCGCGGCCGCCACACTGATGTGGCAGGCGACATGGGACTGGGACTTCATAAAAGTGTCTCCGGCCAGCAGTTTTTGCCTGGTGGACTGGGGTGTGGAAGATCGTTGGGTGGGCGGCGACGAGGGCAACCGCCAGTACGGTAGCCGCGTGGTGACTTCAGCACAAGATTGGGCGCGATTATCCTTGCTCAACCCAACCCAGGGCGCGCTAGGAGGCCAGATCGATTGTCTGCGCCGCATTCATGAAAGTGCAGGCAAAGAACTCCCCTTCATTCAAACAATCTTCAGCCCGCTGGCCCAGGCAAAAAACCTGGCCGGTGCAGAGCGGCTGATCGTCCATCTTCGCCAGACGCCTGACCTCGTCCACGCCGCGCTCGAAGTCATCACTCAGACCACCCTGCGTTTCATCGAAGTGGCGAAGACCACCGGCATTGCGGGCATCTATTACGCGGTGCAGCTGGCCAACTTCGGCCTGTTGAGCGAGGCGGAGTACCGTGCCTTCGGTGAACCGTATGACCGGCGTATTCTCGAAGCCGTAAGTGACTGCTGGTTCAACATGGTGCACCTGCACGGCCTCGAGGGCATGTTCGACCTTGTCGCTGCATACCCCGCGCACGCTTTGAATTGGCACGATCGCGAATCTGGCCCGGCCTTAGGCGAAGGGGCACAGCGTTTCGGCGGTGCGGTGTGCGGCGGCCTGGAGCACTGGGATCATCTTTTGCGCGGGGAACCGGATCAGATTAATGCCCTCATCCGGGAAGCGATAGATCAGACCGGAGGCAGCCGGCTCATCGTCTCATCTGGCTGCGTTGCGCCCGTTAACGCGCCGTTCTCGAATCTGCGCGCGGTGCGTCAATCAGTTGAGGGCCACATCGCGTGAGCGGCCAGCCCTCCCTCAACGCTCCATATTCCTACTGTCCACGCTGCGGTGCACCGCTGGCCGAAGGCGAGAAGTTCGGTCGGCTCCGGCGTTTCTGTCGCTACTGCGGCTTTATCCATTTCACCGATCCAAAGGTCGCGGTTGCGGCGCTCGTAACCAATGGCCGACGCGTGCTTCTGGTGCGCCGCCTGGCGATCCCTCGCATCGGCTATTGGGCCCTGCCCGCGGGCTATATGGACGCAGACGAGGATCCCGAGGAAGCGCTTGTGCGCGAGGTGCTCGAGGAGACCGGCATTCGAGTTCGCGTGAGCACGTTCGATCGCGTTGCACCCCTCGCCGGCTGGGACGAGCGCCGCGGCATCCTGCTGCTCTACCGGGCAGAGGCGATCGAAGGTGAAGCCACGGGTGGCGACGATGTCAGCGAAGCCCGCTGGTTTGGGGCCGAAGAGATCCCCTGGCACGCGTTGGCGTTTGACTCGACCAAGGAGCTGGTACGCGCCTGGGTCAGCGAACTCAGTCAGGATCCCTAGAGTATCCCCACCAGACTAGTGGCGCAAAGATCCTGACGCCACGCACGCAGAACTGGACGCTATCCAACCAAATGTCGGTTTTCAAATTGTCATCGTCATTCTGCGCCGTGAACACCATCGCCACCGGGTCGTGTGCGCTCAAGGCTGAAAAGTCAGCCACCTCGATGCGGTACAAGTAACGGTCCCACTCCAGTCCCGCATTAACCGTGTCGGCTGTGTTGCCGGTTCGCAACAGTTCATCCACCACCTGACCGTCGGGCGTGCGCCACTCCACGGTAAACCAGTCGTCAAACGGCCAATCATACGTGGTCCCCTTGCCCGTGTCGTCCGGATCGATACGATACGCGAACTTGACAACCCCCATGGTGGCGGTGGCAGGGATCGTCAACGTCTGCGTTACGACGCCGCATGAGCCGGCCCCACCCAGGAAGTGCAGTGAAGACTGGCCCGAATGAGAGAGTGCCCCATCCACCTCGATCGCGCCCTCTGTCAGCCAGGCGGACACTCCGTCCTCAAATCCGCCATTGATCACCAATTCCTGGCAGCCCGGGAGATCGATATCGAGACCTGGCCCAGGCGGGGGCACAGGGGGGGGCGCGTCGTCAGGTGGAGTCGCTCCCACCGCACGTCCCGCATGAATACGCCCCGCGCCAAAGTAGATGTCTCGGCCAGTCGGACCCAGGTCGTCCGCCTGTGCCTCGATGAGGTCCTGCACCTGGGTTGGGGTCAAGGTGCTGTTTCGGCTCAGGATGAGTGCGGCCAACCCTGCCACGTGCGGCGTCGCCATACTCGTACCGCTCATCGTACTATAGCTGTTACCGCGAAAGGTCGAGTAAATACTGGATCCCGGCGCCGCGACGTCCACCCAGACACCGCGCGTAGAGTACGATGAAAGAACATCCTCTGCGGTCGTCGATGCCACAGCGATCACATTCGCGTGTGCGGCAGGGTAATGCGGCATCTCATTGCCCGTGTTGCCTGCAGCCGCGACAACCACCACGCCATGAGAGAACGCATAGTTGACCGCCATCTCCTCACCGAGACTGTAGCTGCTGGCGCCCAGACTCATGTTGATGACATGCGCGCCATTGTCCGTCGCGTAGATGATCGCCCGAATCAAGTCCTCGTATGTTCCGATGGCATAGTTGAACACGTCGACTGGCATGATCGTTGCCTCGCCCGCGATCCCGGCGATCCCTATTCCGTTATCGACTCGCGCAGCCGCGATGCCTGCCACGTGCGTGCCGTGCCCGTAGTCGTCCTCAGGCACGTTGTCGTTGCCAGCGAAATCCCACCCATGCACGTCATCGATGAACCCGTTTCCCTCGTCATCAACGCCGTTGTCGGGAATTTCGCCGGAGTTGGTCCAAATGGCGCCAGCCAGGTCTTCATGGGTCATGTCCACGCCAGTATCGAGCACCGCAATAATGATCTCAGGCCGACCCGTTGTGAAATCCCAGGCGCCGGCAGCGTCGATTCTGCTTAAGTACGGCGTCTGCTTAGGTGCAACGGTATCGTAGTGGGGATCATTTGGGACAAAGTCGAGCTGTAACGTGTAGTTTGGCTCCGCCCACTCCACGCCAGATATGCCCCCCAGGTCAGAGGCAGCATCAGCCAGCAGGTTGTCCGTCTTCACCCGCACGACCACCAATCCGAGCTCAGGAATTTCACGCAAGACACTCACGCCAGCGAGTTCAAGCCGCGCTCCACCACCATCGGAAAGCTTGACGAGCAACTCGTCGGAGACATGCGGTGCATCCCACGCCCGCAGCGGAAGCGACGGCTGACCAACTGGGACGGCCGGATCGGCATCGACCGACCCTACCAGGGGAGCAACAAGGAGCACGAAGATCAGAAAGGGTACGAGGGACATCTTCTTGGAGCTGACAAACATATAGCCTCTTTCTCAGCGCATGGGCACAGCACGCGGACCAACACCGCTGGATAGACGGCCCAAGGCCTCCGCCAGGTCGTCGCCGTTCTTCACCACATAGGCGGGCAACCCGCTGGCCTGCAGGTCGGCCAGCACCGGCGCCCAATCGGGTGCGGGGCCAAACGTTCGTCCCGCCAGAAGCACAGCAACACCGTGAACGCCTCGAGCACGTAATCCGCGCAGCACCGTAACCCAGCGTTCGTCAGTTGATGGCGTGATGACGATCAGCGTTGTATGTCGCGCCAGGGTTGCGCCGTCCATCGCCAGCGCCTCCGCAATGGGTAGCCGTCCGTTCGCTTTGATCACAGCAAGGATTTCAAGCAGACGGGTGAGTTGCCGCTCGCCACGGTCGGGCTGTACCGCCTCGCGGGTCTCTGCATAACTGAGGAAGCCGACCTCACGATCCGCCTGCAGAAAGTGCTGGGCCAGCGACGCAGCTATTGTAACCCCGTACTCGACAGTACTGGGCGGCAGTTCCATGCGCTCGACGCGGCGCGTGAGCCACGGCATCACCGTGTCCTCGTCAGCTTCGCTCCAAGGCGCCTCTGCTTGCGCGTCCTCGTACATGTCGAGAAAGATCCACACATCGGCCAGAGGATCCAGCTCGAATTCCTTTGAAATCAACCGTCCCGTGCGCGCGGTGGAAGCCCAGTGGATGCGGTTGAGGCTGTCGCCCGGCGCGTAGTCGCGGACCCCTGATACGCTCGACGTAATATAGGGCGTGCGCCGATGGACAGATTCGCCACCTGGCAAGTAGCCCGTAGGCGGACTGAACCCGGGAAGGTCCACCGTGGGTGGCGTGACCACCAGCGATGCGGTCTCCGGCACCTCGCGGGTGAATCGAAAGATGCCGAGCGGATCACCGCTGCTAAGCGTAATCGGCCCCAGCACGAACCGCCCGCGCCGTCGTGCGAGGGTGCGCACCTGCCAGCGCGAGGTGGCGTGGCGGCCGAGGGAATTGACCACCCGGCTTACCTGGTGTCCCGGCAGGTCCGAGAAGTCATGCACCTCCACCCACAGTTTGGGCCAGCGCGAGTGATTGACAAGTTCCAGCGTCTCCTCGAAGTATTTGCCGACCTGCGACCGGTGGCTGCGCGTCGTGCGGCGCAGCATCAACCCGCGCTGATTCAGCCACGCCCAGAACAACGAGACCAAGATCACACCGGTAATAAAATAGAGCAGGTTGAAGGCCAGCTCTCGCCCGGACGCGAACGCAAAGACTGCGGCAGCCAACCAAAGCAAGAAGATCGCCCAGGAACGTCGCAAAAGCGGAGCTCCCTTTCTTTAGCGCGCACGAATGCGTGTGCCGGGCACAGGCACGGACTGAGCGATCTGCTCCACCACTGCACGAGCCTCGACGTTCTTGATGCGCGCCGAAGGACTGATGATCAGGCGATGAGCAAAGGTAGATTCCAGCAGCGCCTTGACATCGTCTGGGATGACGTAGGTGCGATCCTGCAGTGCGGCATAGGCCCGAGCGCCACGGAACAGCGCCAGGCTGCCGCGTGGGCTGACACCCAGGTAGATGTCGGGATGTCGACGGGTGGCGTTGGCCAGCTCCACGATGTACTCCTTGATCAGGTCGTCGGCGTAGATCTGCCTGACGGCAGCCTGAGCCGCCATCAGCTCCTCCGCCGACACGACCTGGCCCAGGTCTTGCAACGGATGCCGCTCGCGCTGCGACTCCAACACGCGCATCTCGTCGGCCGCCGATGGGTAGCCCAGGCTAACGCGCATCATGAAGCGGTCGATCTGCGCTTCGGGCAGGGGAAAGGTGCCTTCATACTCGATGGGGTTCTGCGTGGCCAGCACCAGGAAGGGCCGCTCCAGCGGGTAGGTGATGCCGTCAACGGTCACCTGCCGCTCCTCCATGGCTTCGAGGAGTGCCGATTGCGTTTTCGGCGTTGCCCGGTTGATCTCGTCGGCCAGGACGATCTGCGCCATGACGGGGCCGGGACGAAACTCGAACTCGCGCGTCTTCTGGTTGAAGACAGACACGCCGGTCACGTCGCTGGGCAGCATGTCCGGAGTGAACTGGATGCGGCGAAACGAGCAGCCGATCGATTTCGCAATCGACCGGGCCAGCATCGTCTTGCCGACCCCCGGCACATCTTCGATGAGCAGGTGCCCCTCGCAGAGCAGGCCGATGAGGGTCATCTCGATTTCGTGCTGCTTGCCGATAATGACTTTTTCGACGTTCCCTAAGACGCGCTCCGCAAACGAAGCGATGATCTGCACATTGTCCATACGTGTGTCTGACTCCTATAAGGTAACACCCTGCCGCGTGAAGGCAGTTACAGGTGCAAAGACCGGTCCCAAAAGACCATAGGATTATAATCCCTATGATTGCTTCGGGGCAACCCCTCCCATAGCCAATGCTTGCGCCTGAACGGGAGTATGTGTAGAATCATCGCAGAAACTTAGCCGTCAACCCGTCATTACTCTTACCAAATTCGACGAATATGGCAGAACACATCCTGGTGATCGAAGACGACCCGCAAATCGCCGACCTGTTGCGTCGCGGCTTGATCTATGAGGGCTACTCGGTAAAAGTCGCGGGCGATGGCGCGGAAGGTCTTGCAGCCGCGCGCGACCGAGCACCGGACCTTGTGCTGCTCGACCTTATGTTGCCTGGAATGGACGGCCTCACCGTGTGCCAACGGCTGCGCGCGGCCGGCGACGTGCCGATCCTGATCCTTACGGCCAAGGACTCTGTGCCCGATCGTGTGCGAGGGTTGGATGCCGGGGCTGACGATTATGTCGTCAAGCCGTTCGCATTCGACGAGTTGCTTGCGCGTGTGCGCGCGCTGCTGCGCCGTCGCCAGCCCCCCGCCCAGGAGGAGGTTCTGCGCTTTGCAGACTTGACAGTGAACCCCATCACCCACGAGGTGCATCGAGGCAGCCGCCGTGTCGAGTTGACGGCGCGCGAATTTGAGTTGCTCCACCTGTTTGCGCAGCACCCGCGCCAGGTGATCACACGCGACACCCTCTACGACCGCATCTGGGGCTACGACTTCGGCGGCGAATCCAACATCATCGAGGTCTACATCCGCTACATCCGCTCCAAACTGGAGGAGGGCGGTGAACCGCGCTTGATCCAAACCGTCCGCGGCGTGGGCTACGCGCTGCGAGAAGAGTGATATGTCGATTCGCACCCGGCTGACCCTGTGGTACACGGGCCTGCTGGCGCTGACACTCCTCACCATAGGGATTCTGATCTATTCGCTTGTCGGCCGCATTCTTCTCGTCAACGTGCAAGAACGGCTGGTGGCCCAAGCAGACGATGTCATCGCGGTCATCCAGCAAGAAAACGATCCGATGGCCGTCATGCTCTCTGGCCGCGCCCGGCTGCCGTCCATTGACGCGTTCGGCTCACAATACTACGTCCAGATCGTCCAGCTCGATGGTCGCGCGGTGCAGCTCTCGGAGAACTTGCAGGGTCAGCGCCTGCCTGTCGTCCCATTGATGCTTCAAAATCTCGAAGCCGGCAAGCCACGATTCATGACGGTGCAGGCCGGCGATGTCCGGCTCCATGTCGCCAGCCTCCCCATCCCTATCGGTAATCAGCTTGTCGGCGTGGTTGAGGTGGCAAGCCTGATGGCGAATGTCGACGACGCGCTCGCGGTCGTCCGGCGCGCTCTGCTGCTGGCCAGTGTGCTCGCACTACTATTTGCGGCCGTAGGTGGGAGCATCCTGGCCCGCGCGGCGTTGCGACCCATTAAGGCCATTACCGAGACCGCGCAGCAGATCACTGGCACGCGAGATCTCAGCCAGCGGATCGCGGCCGGGGTGCCGAACGACGAGGTGAGCCGCCTGACCGCAACCATCAACGACATGCTCGGGCGACTCGAGTCCTCATTCGATGGGCAACAGCGTTTGGTGGCAGACGTCAGCCACGAGCTGCGCACCCCACTGACCACTATCCAGGGCAATGTGGATCTCCTGCGCCGCGGCGCAGCCGATGATCCGGCAATGCGCAACGAGGCCCTGGCCGCCATCGGCAACGAGACCGCGCGCATGCGCCGGCTGGTGAATGACCTGCTGCTGCTCGCTCAAGCGGATTCCGGACTTCAACTTCATCTTCAGCCGGTTGAACTCGATACGCTGATTCTCGATGTATACCGCCAGGGCCAGGTCATAGCCCAGAACACGGGTGTGCACTTGCGGCTGGGTGCGGAGGATCAAGCGGTCGTCCTTGGCGACGCAGACCGTCTGCGCCAGCTGCTGCTAAATCTGGTAGACAATGCAATCAAGTACACACCCGCCGGAGGAGACGTAACGCTCACGCTGAAACGCCAGGCTGGGTGGGTGCAACTCCGCGTGGAGGACACGGGCGCGGGCATTGCGCCCGAAGACTTGCCGCATATCTTCGACCGTTTCTACCGGGCCGATCGCAGCCGGACGCGTCCGGGCGGAGCAGGCCTGGGGCTGGCTATCGCCAAATGGGTGGCCGAGGCACACGGTGGTCGACTGGAGGTGGAGAGTCGTCTGGGCGCAGGCACGGCCTTCATGTTAGATTTACCTGAGCCAACCGGTGATGATGAACTGGAGGTTGACGCATGAGCAGCGAGACGAATCAGCCCGCCAGACACAAGCGTGTGGGCAGGCGACCGCACCCGCTCGCTACCCAGGTCCACAGGATCTTGATTGAACGCGGGCTGACCCTGGCATTTGCCGAGTCTTGCACTGGCGGCCTGATCGGCGACCTGATCACCGATATCTCTGGCAGTTCAGCCTATTTCCTTGGCAGCGCGGTGACGTATGCCGACAGCGCTAAACGGAGGGTGGTCGGTGTCCACGCGGACACACTGGCCGCACATGGCGCAGTAAGCGCGGAGACTGCCGCGGAGATGGCTCAAGGTGCCCGGCAACTCTATGGCGCAGACATCGCCGCGTCGGTCACCGGCATTGCAGGGCCGACGGGCGCGACGCCTGGAAAACCCGTCGGGCTGGTCTATATCCACCTGTCTGCTGAGGGCGCCGAATGGGGCGAGCATCACCAGTGGGATGCAGATCGCCTCGGCAACAAGGTGCTGTCGGCCGAAGCTGTGTTGCGGCTGGTGTTGCGCTATTTGGCCACGCAGTAAAACCGCGTTGACAGGCGCCGCGATCAAGGTTGCTGTATCTCCACCTGTCGCTGCAGTGCCAATTCTCGCCACTTATGTCCATTGGGGGTCAAGACGCCCTTCGGGTCTACGAGCATGTTCACGTTAAGGTAGTCGGTAGTCGACCCGGTGCTCAGGAACCAGAACCACGCCTGCACTTGGGGCATACTATCAAATCGCCTGACGTATTCATCCATGAACGCAGCTGTCGTGGTGTAGAAGTACGCCGGGGGCGTATGCCAGGCCGACGCCTGCAATAAGCCAAACTCGGTCACCAGAAGAGACGTCGAATTGCCCTCCGCCGATCGCGCGGCGGTATACTGATCCACCAGTTTCATGCTTCGGTCGACGACACTCGGAATATCCGGCCGCGGTATGTCATCTGTCCACACCACCTCGGGATCACCGGCATCGGGGCCATACTCGTAGTTGCCGTACAGATGAACGCCCCATCCCGCAAGCTCGCGAATGGTTGCGCTGCCCGCATTGTGCAGAGAAGCAAATTGCCTGACGAACTCCGCGTCCCACTTCTGATCTTCGATCAGGTTGTTGCCGGCGTAGATGGGACCCCGCCAGCGTTGATATGGCCAGTCGATGCCGCGTGTCATCGTATAGAACATGTTCGCTGCTTCGATCGGGCTGATGTTGGCCTGCTCAACCTTCGCGGGTTCATTCAAAAAGAGTAGCGGCCGGCCGTCATTGCACGATCCATCGAACAATGCTGCAAGCTTGACATGATCCGTGAAGTGCTTCTGTCCCCAGATCATCGGAATCCCGTGGTGTTCGGGGTAATCGCAGTAAGGAGACCAGGCATAATACACGTATTGAGTGATACCGGCGGTGAGAGTGATCGGGGGCACACCGCCGGTACCCGGGCTGACCCACTGCCAGGGCGTCACGGTCGGCGACGGAGTCGGCGTTCTTGGAGATTCGCGGCTCGGGATCGACGTGGCCGGGCCCTCGGAATCGGGTGAGGATGACGGATTGTGGAGTGTTGCGGGGGATTGTGGCCGCAATGCAAACAGACCAATCAAGAGCAGGCCGGCCACCACCAGGGTAACGGCCAGACCACGGATGCGCCGGCTTCCGATCACCTGAACAAAACCTCCCTACCTAACGAATCAATAGCGGCAGCTCCGTCAACTCCCTTGCCACCAGACACCCCACGCCATTGCTCGTCCCACTCCGGTCAAGGAGCACGCCCGTCATCCCTAACGCCTCCGCACCGCGCACATCGGCCACCAGGCTGTCTCCGACGTGCAGTGCGCGCGAGGGTTCACAGCCGCCCATTGCGAGCGCGTGGCGGAATATCTTCGCGTTCGGCTTACTTGCGCCCACACGCGCTGAAGTCACGATGAAGTCCACGTATCGATCCAGGCCAAGCGAAGCGCACAATTCGGGCAAATGCCAGCCCCAATTGGAGACGATCCCGAGCAAAGGCACAGCCGCTCGCAACGCCTCCAACGCTGGGATGGCGTCAGGAAACACCGTGTAGGTGCCGACGTCGGTAAAGCGTCGCCGGCTCTCTGCACTCGCCTCGTCGATGATCGCCGGATCATCGATGCCCAGCAGATGTAGAATACCCGCATCGATCGACCGGCTCTCGGCAATGTCTGCAGCCAGGCTCGGCTCCCACACCCGATCCGCATCCGCGGCGTCCCAGGCATCCCAGAACTGCCGCTGTGCCCTGTGCACTTCATCCAAAGTCATTTCAGGCCGCACTCGTTGGCCCAGGGCCAGCAGCATTCGGTCGACCCCACTATTTAAGTTGACCAAGGTGAAGCCCATGTCCAGGGTCACCAGATCGTACCGACCATCTCGTCTCACTTCGCGACCTTCCGCAGTTTTGCAAAGCCGGCCAGCAGGGCCTTGGTCCCTTTGCCCGCGAACGCCACGGTAACTTCCTCGTCATCCGCGGTCACTTCTGACTTGAGCACGATGCCTTGGCCAAACAAACCGTGATCCACCCGATCTCCTGGCTTGAATTGTCCTTCACGCTCAGGCCGCTTCGTGGATTTCGATGGTTGCTCCGGCAACTTCCCGGGCGCCCAAGATGGACTGCCACCGCGATCTCCCGATCGAGAGCTCAGGGATGATCCTCGGTCGCCGGGTCGCGTGCGATGGCTGGCCGCGCTCCATGATTCGGCGTCTTCGTCGCCTATGGTGCGATTTCGGTCGCGCGCGTCTCGTCCCCAGTCTCCGGAGTGCCCGCTTTCTCCCAGACCACTCGGCCGGCTCGGAACCCCGCGCACCACCCCCCCCATCCCCATGACCGTGCCCTGCGCTGCAGCTACGTCGCGCAGAAATCGCGACGGCTCGTTGATTTCGCTCCGGCCATATAGCATCCGCCTGAAGGCCCTCACCAGATACAACCGGTCCTTCGCCCGCGTCAGGCCGACGTACATGAGCCGGCGCTCTTCCTCCATCTGATCCGGGTCCTCCATGCTGCGGCTGTGCGGGAAGATGTTTTCCTCCAAACCCACCAGGAAGACGACCTTGAACTCCAATCCTTTAGCAGTATGTACGGTCAACAAAGTGACGCGCTCGTCCTGCTCGACCAGTTCATCCTGGTCTGACACCAGGGCGACCTCCTCCAGGAAAGCCGTCAGTCGCAGATCAGGCGGGAAATCGTCGTAGTGCGCGGCGACCGAGCGCAGCTCCTGCAGGTTCTCCCAGCGTTCCTCGCCCTCCTCGGTGCCGTCGCGCAGCCAGGTAGCGTAACCGGACTGCTCCGAGATCTGTTCGAGCAAGGCTGCCACGGTCAGCCCATCCTTGGTATTCAACCAGCCCTTCAGCATCCGGTAAAACGCGCTCAGCGAGCGCTGGGCCGCGGCGGCGAAGGGATGCTGCGGGGGTCTGCTGTCTGTGCTAAGGTAGACGCCCTGGAGGACGGAACTGCCCAGGTCGCCCGCCACCAGCGCCAGCCCGCCGGCCATCGAAACGCCCAACTCGGCGCTCCATGAGGCCAGGGTCGACACGGTTTTGTCGCCTATGCCGCGCGGGGGCACGTTGATCACGCGCATGAGGCCGACATTATCTGACGGGTTGTGGACCAGCCGCAGGTACGCCAGCGCATCCTTGATCTCTTTGCGCTGATAGAACCGCGTGCCACCCACAAGCCGATAAGGGATGCCGCGCGCCACGAACGCGTCTTCCAGCGAGCGAGACTGCGCGTTAGTGCGGTACATGACCGCACAATCGCTCAGACTCGCTTCGCCTGAACTGGCCAGCCGCTGGATAGTGTTGACCACGAACTGCGCCTCGTCAGCCTCGTCGTATGCCTCGTGCATTGTTGCCTGAGGCCCCTGCCCGCGATTAGTGCGCAGCTGCTTGGGCGTACGCTTGATGTTCCTGGCGATGACGGCGTTGGCTGCGTCAAGGATGCTTTGCGTGGAGCGGTAATTTTGCTCCAGCAGGATAACCTTGGCCTCAGGAAAGTCCTCGCGAAAGCGCAAGACGTTGCGGTAGTCAGCACCGCGGAAGCCGTAGATACTCTGATCTTCATCGCCGACGACAAACAGATTATGCGACTTGCCGGCAAGCGCACACACCATCTCGTATTGCGCCGAATTGGTGTCCTGAAACTCGTCAACCAACAGATACTCGTACCGGTCCTGGTAACGCCGCAACACCTCGGGCTGATCCTTAAATAACCAGGTTGTCCTGCAGAGCAAGTCATCGAAATCCAAGGCGCCGTTGGCCTTCAGAATCTCTTCGTAGCGGGTGTACACCCGCTTGGCGATCTCAGCGTAATAGGTAGCTGCCTCGAACTCAACGGGTTTGATGAGCTCGTTCTTAGCCTTGGAGATAGCGGAGCGCATGGCCTCTGGCCGGTACATCTTCTCGTCGATCTTGAGATCTTCGAGCGCGCTCCGGATCGCGCTCAACTGCTCACTATCATCGTATATCACGTAGTTGGGGTTGAGCCCCGCCGGACCTGACTCGGCGCGCAGAATCCGCGCACAGATGGCGTGGAATGTGCCGATGGTCAATCCTTTCCAGCCCGAACTGACCGGCACAGCCTCGCCCAACAGCCGATTGACGCGCTCGCGCATCTCGCCCGCGGCCTTGTTCGTGAAGGTCACTGCCATGATGGCGCGTGGATGCGCGCCGACGACGCGCAGCAGATAGGCCACGCGGTGCGCCAACACACGCGTCTTCCCCGAGCCCGGGCCGGCCAGCACGAGCACTGGCCCCCTAACCACCGTCACCGCCTCCCGCTGAGCAGGGTTCAGGCTGGCGAGAATATCATCTTGCATGAAAAAACCTTATCGCAAACAACAACGGTCCCGTGTCATAGTTTGACAGGCTTGAGCTACGTCTGTACTTGCCTCGATCCCGGCGCCAGCCAACAGCTCCGCTGCCAATCCAAGCGGCAGCCCCATGACCGCTGAATAGCATCCTTGCCAGGAAGCCACGGGCGCAAACCGCGGATCCTGGATGCCGTATGCGCCGGCCTTGTCCAGCGGGTCGCTTGTCTCGACATAGGCCTCTATTTCGGCGTCAGTGTAGGCACGCATGGTGACATCGGTGGCCGACAGACGCGTCTCGACCCCAGCGCTGTGAATCACGCAGACAGCCGTATAGACGATGTGAACTCGATCGCGCAGTGCGGAAAGCATCGCCACCGCCTCCAACGCATCGGCGGGTTTGCCAAGCAGCACACCGTCCACGACAACCAACGTGTCTGCTGCCAGCACGACTTCACCTGGATGACGATCCGCCACTGCCTGTGCCTTAGCAAAGCAGAGCCGGCACACCAGCACCTCCGGCGGCTCCCCGGACCACGGCGTCTCGTCCACATCCGCCACATCGACGATGAAGTCCAACCCGAGCGTGGCCAGAAGCTCCCTTCGTCGGGGAGACTTGGAGGCCAGGACAAATTGCGGGCTTTGAGCCCGGTTGCCATCCCTCACGCTCGATCCTCGATCACTTCCAATACCTCACACGCCACCTCGTATCGTCCGAAACTCGGCATCAGGTACACCCCCTGCACCTTGGGCAATTCGCGCAGCTCCAACAGCAACTCCTGCGCCATCTTCACACCTTCCTTACGCCCTTCCGAGCCGGCGCGTTCCATTCTCTGGAGCGCACTCTCAGGGATTGTGATGCCCGGCACTTCATTGTGAAGGAAAGACGCGTGACGATGGCTCTGCAAAGGCAAGATGCCGATGAGAACAGGCACGGGGAAGGGACCGTGCCGCTCCTCATAGAGCTCGAAGAACCGTCTCCACAGCGACGCATCGAAAATCGGCTGCGTCATGGTCAAATGCGCGCCCGCGCTGGCCTTGCGACGGAAGCGATCGACCTCCCGGACCAGATCCAAGCGCGTGGGATCACTCGCCACCGCGATAGTGAACGACGCGCGTCCCCCGAATGGCTTGCCCGCGCGATCCAGCCCTTGATTGAACTGGCTGATGATCTGCGCCAGCCCTATCGAATCAACATCGTAGACCGCGGAGCTGTCGTGTGTATCACCGAGGCTCGGGGGATCCCCAGTCAGCGCAATGATGTTGCGAACGCCTAACGCGTGTGCGCCGATAAGATCGGCCTGCAAGCCCATCAGCGACCGATCGCGCGTGGTCAGGTGCAGGATAGTCTCGATGCCCACCTGCTGCTGAATAAGCACGCACAGGGCCAGCGCACCCATGCGCACGCGCGCCATCGGGCTATCCGCCACATTGACGGCATCCGCACCATGTTTCTGCGCGACGGCCGCGCCCTCCAGCATCTTTGCAGCGCTAAACCCTCGCGGTGGGTCCACCTCCACGCTCACGACAAACCGGCCTGCGTGCAGTTTTTTGAGCAGCCCTGTCGGCTCCGGCGCGACCTCATCGCCACCTTCCATACCGGGTGCAGTTACGCGCACCATTGGCAGCGGCACGAGTTCTTCCGCTCGCCTGGGCTGGCCTCGACCGATGACCTCGTCCAACGCAACGCGCATGGCCTGGATGTGCGCCGGGGTCGTGCCGCAGCACCCGCCCACCAGCGTCGCGCCCTGCGCCAGGAACTGAGGCACCCGCTCTGCAAAATAAAGCGGAGCTGACGGATAGATCATGCGCTCGCCCGACCGGTAGGGCAGGCCGGCATTGGGCATGGCCGATAACTTGAGTCCGGTCTCAGCCGCATGCATTTCAGCGATAAAATCGAGCAGGCGCGCTGGCCCCAGCGAGCAGTTGACCCCCGCAACGTCGACACCAGCAGCAGCAAGCGAGTGTGCCACATCCGCCGGCTTTGCGCCATCACCTGTCACGCCATCATGGCCAAATGTGACCTCTGCCACGATGGGCAGATCGGTTGTCTGCCTGCCGACCCGCACGGCGAGGATCAATTCCTGGAGATCGGAGAAAGTCTCCAGAATCAACAGATCCGCACCGGCTTCCCACAAGGCAGCCATCTGCTCGCCAAACGCAGCCCGGGCCACCTCCACCAGCAGTGCGTTCTCGCGGCGGATGCGCTTGCCTGACGGACCGATCGAGCCGGCAATCCAGACGGACCGACCGCTGATCTCACGCGCCTCGCGCGCCAGTTTCACGCCACGGAAATTGATGTCTCGTACGCGACCTTCGAGCCCATAGTCGACCAAACGCGGTCCGGACGCGCCGAACGTATTGCTTTGGATGATTTCTGCGCCTGCTCGGATATAGGCAAGGTGAATGTCGCGCACCCAATCCGGCTGCTCCAGGTTCAGCACGTCCAGGCATTGGTCGAGCCGCGCGCCCTGAGCGTGCAACATGGTGCCCATCGCACCATCGCCTAGCAGCGGACCCTGTGCGAGACGGGCCAGAAAGGGATGATCCATGCAGTCTCCTATTGGTCCGGCGATTATAGCATCTGGCTTGCGCCGCGCCAATTGCCACCCCCCATGAAGGGTGCTATAATCGCAGCGCACTGCTTCTCTACCGGCCGTCATCATTTCGCCCCGGAGGTTGCCATGAGTCGACGAGGGACGCGCCTGCTGGCATGGTTGGTGGTCCTTGCATTGAGCCTGACCTTCGCTGCCTTGAACGCCGCCTCGACGCCAGCTGCAGCCCAATCCGCCACTCCGGCAGCCAATACCGCTCCCGCAACCGGCGCAACACCTGAGGCAACCGCAGGCACACCGGGTACGCCGACGCCAACCCGAACCCCAACGCTTACGCCTACCCCGACTGCAACTCTCACAGAGCTGCAGGCGCAAATCGTGCTGGCACAGACCTTCCTGGACGGGAAGGACTATGAGAGCGCCGCGGACCTCTTTGCTGAAATCCTGGCTGACAACCGCGGTAACCCGGAAGCGCTGGCAGGATTGAAGGCGGCGTTGGATGGCCAGGCAGCTCACATGGCCACAATGATTGCGCCGCTGCCAACTGAGGCGCCAACGGCTGCACCTGAAGCTGTAGCCCCGACCCTGGCAGAGACGACGCGCGCGAAAGTGCTCGATATCAGCGGCACGGTGCTGGCCGCGCTGGCGGCCGTGGTGTTGCTCTACTTTGCGGCAGCCTTGCTGCGGTGGCTCTTGGCTGCGCTGCGCGAGCTTTGGTACACACGCATTCTCCCGTTGCTTAACCGCCCCGCCGTGCCGCCTGGCTTTCTGATCGGCGAGTTCAACAATTTGGTTGGTGCCGATGCCGAGGGTGCAGCACGTGTTGTGCCGCTGGCCATGACCGAAAAGCTGATCGCATGGAACCGGCTCGTTCAGGACAAACAAGTGCCCGTTGAGATGGCGCCGGCCCTGGACCTGGGCCCCATGGCGTGGATCAAAGTGCTGTGGAGTTGGATCTTGCCGCCCGCGCGCGGCTACCGCGTCACCGGCACCCTGCTGAATGGATCGGCCGGCGCGTTCCAGTTGGCCGTGCAACGCACCGACCTGGGGCACAACATCGTCGATCGCAGCACGATCTTCGAGCGACGCTCCCCGTCTTCCGAGGAGGCTTTTCGGCTGATGGCGGGAGAAGCAGCCAAATGGCTGGTTAAGCCGGCCGACATGGAGGCTGACAAAGCGGTGGCGGCAGCCAAGCGTGCGGTGGGCGATGGCACAGCCCTATCAACGAGCGAGGTCTTCGACCAGGCGCTCGATCTGCTTTCGCCCGTGCGACAGCAGATCAATCAAGGATTGGTCGATTACGCTGACGCGCGCCAACGCTTGCGCCAGGCCGAAGCAATGGTTGCACAGTTGCCCAGCGCCTCAGAACTACGCGCTGAGTTGACGAAGGTGATTGGGAGCCTGCGCAAATCAGTTCCTGGGGGTTGACAGCGCAGGCGAGACTGCTATAATAACACCATAAAAGACGCTGAACCGGAGGAGTAGGCCGTGGCGGTTTGCACCGCCGTGCCGTCGCCAGAGAGTGGGGGTCACCGGGTGGAAGCCCCCAACCGATGTGAGCGAGGCCGAAAGTCGCCGGGGAGTCGGGTCGCTGAATTGCGGCTGAGCCGCTTGTAGGCAGCCACGGGTGAGCCCGTTACAGCACAGAGTGGGCAGTGAAAGCGGCTGCGTGCGGTCGTCCATTGCCAACCAAGGTGGCACCGCGGAGACCTTCCGTCCTTGAGACGGAGGGTCTTTTTATTGCGATACTGAAGGAGGACTTATGTCATCTTTTGAAATGCCTAAGACCTATGATCCCAGCGCATCCGAGGCCAGGATCTACGACTGGTGGGAGGCGTCCGGCTTCTTCAAGCCTGAAATCGCAGCCCCCGACGCGGAGCCCTTCGTGATCTCGATACCGCCACCCAATATCACGGGTGAGCTGCACCTTGGCCACGCGATGTTCGTGTCGCTGGAAGACCTGATGATCCGCTACAAGCGCATGCGGGGTTACGCGGCGCTGTGGTTGCCGGGGTACGACCACGCAGGAATCGCTACGCAACTACAAGTTGAGAAGATGCTCACCAGAGAAGGAGTCCGACGGCAGGACGTAGGCCGCGAGGAGTTCCTTCGCCGAACCTGGGAGTGGAAGGAGAAGTACGGCGGCCACATCGTGCGCCAGCTCCGTCGACTGGGCGCATCGTGCGACTGGGATCGCCTGCGCTTCACCATGGACGACGGGTTGAGCCGTGCGGTGCGTGAAGCGTTCGTGCGCCTCTACCGCATGGGCCTGATCTACCGCGGAGAGTACCTGATCAACTGGTCGCCAGGCTTGCAGACTGCGGTCAGCGATCTGGAAGTGGAGTACAGCGAAGAAGAGGTCACCCTCTACCACTTCAAATATCCGATTGCGGGCGCCAATCTGGACGATGGTCCAGGCAAAGGCTACATCCCGGTGGCGACCACGCGGCCCGAGACGATCCTGGGCGACACTGCTGTTGCCGTCCATCCGGATGACGAGCGTTACCGGCACCTGATCGGAGCAACCTGTCTCGTGCCCATGCTGAAGCGCGCCATCCCCATCATTCACGACACCTACGTGGACATGGCTTTCGGCACCGGTGCGCTGAAAATCACACCTGGCCACGACCCGAACGACTTCGCCATCGGCCAACGGCATGGTCTTCAAATCATCAACGTGCTGGACCGCAACGTCAAGATGAGTGCGGCGGCAGGGCCGCATTACGCGGGCCTCGATCGCTTCGAATGCCGTAAGAAGCTGTGGGCCGACATGGAAGCTGCAGGCCTGACCATCAAAAGCGAGAAATACCGCACCCAGGTGCCCAGGTCCCAGCGCGGCGGCGAGATCGTAGAGCCGATGGTGAGCACCCAATGGTTCGTCAAGATCAAGCCGCTGGCCGACATGGGCCTCGAAGCCGTGCGATCGGGTCGCATCACCATCGTCCCGGACCGCTTCACCAAGGTATACTACAACTGGCTCGAAAACATCCGTGATTGGTGCATCAGCCGGCAACTGTGGTGGGGCCACCGCATCCCCGCATGGCATTGCGCGGACTGTCGCGGCATGACCGTGGCCAAGACCGATCCGACCCGGTGCGAGCATTGCGGCTCAACCCGTATCGAGCAAGATCCGGACGTGCTGGACACGTGGTTCTCCTCCGGGCTGTGGCCCTTCTCAACCCTGGGCTGGCCCGACGACACGCCGGATCTGCGGCGTTTCTACCCAACAACGGTTATGGAGACCGCGTACGACATCCTGTTCTTTTGGGTGGCGCGCATGATCATGCAGGGCCTGGTTTTCACGAACGACATCCCGTTCGAAACGGTTTACCTGCACGGCATTATCCGGGATGATCAAGGTCGCAAGATGTCTAAGACAATCGGCAACGTCTTGGACCCCATCGCTTTGCTGGATGGTGCGAAGCCAGAGGGCCTAGATAATTATGTACGCCACCAGTATCCGGACGGCATCCCAGCCATGGGCGCCGACGCGTTGCGCTTCACCCTGCTCACTGGGACCACTGCCGGCACTGACATGAACCTGAGCCTTCAACGTGTAGAGGGTAACCGCAATTTCACCAATAAGATCTGGAACGCGACGCGCTACATCCTGTCGCAGCTCAACGATGACGCCGCAGCGACAATCGACCTGACCCAGGCGGAACTTGCGTTGCCTGAGCGTTGGATTCTCAGTCGCCTGTCCGCCACAGTCGCGGATGCAACCCGGCTGATGGACACGTTCCAGTTCGGTGAGGCCGGCCGCCAGATCTATGACTTCTTCTGGAGCGAATTCTGCGACTGGTACCTCGAGATCAGCAAGATCACCATGTACCGCGGATCGAAAGAGGCCAAAGCTCGTACGCAGGCCGTGCTGATCCGTGTGCTGGATGAGTCGCTGCGGCTGCTGCATCCGTTCATCCCGTTCGTAACCGAAGAGACATGGGGATATCTGAAGCAGGCTGTGAGCGCAGCAGACTGGCCTGCCGGCCTGATAGTTGCCCCGTGGCCAACGACCGCCCAGCGCGATGAGACGGCCGAGTCGGAGATGGGCCTGATCATGGAGATGGTGCGCGCGATACGCAACGCGCGCGCCGAGTACGACGTGAAACCGGGTCAGTTGCTGGCGGCCAGCATCGGCGCAGGCGACCGCGCAGAAGGATTGCGCCGACATGCGGAGATCCTTTGCACCCTGGCCCGCCTGGATCCCGCGCGACTCACCATCGGTGAACAGGTCGACACGCCTGACAAGGCCCTGACCCTGGTGACAGGCTCAGTCACGGCTTACTTACCTCTGGCCGACTTGATCGACTTTGAGGCGGAACGCATGCGGCTCGGAAAGGAGTTGGCGGACACGGAGTCACAGATCGCGCGTGGGCGGAATCTGCTTGATGGACCCTTCGCGCAGCGGGCGCCTGCCAATGTGGTACAACGCGAGCGTGACAAAGTGGCCGAACTGGAGGCGCGTGGGGCACGACTGCGCGAACGCCTTGCCGAACTCTCAGCTTGACGCGAAGCAGGTCTGGCGTCCATTAGCCCAACGCAGACTGACGCCACGCGCAATTTTCTTGGGAGATTTCTACTGTCATGCCCTACTCCATTCCTGAATGCGAGATGCATGACATTTATCACATGACTTAGATCATAGACAAACGCGAACAAAGTGCGTAACATACTCGATAAGACAGGCGTATCGATCGCAGCATCATTGCTCATCGCAGCATCATCGCAGCAGCCCTGATACGCCTGATCTCAGACATAGTCAGGCCGCTCCATTGCCTGTCACAAATCCCTGGTGGTGAAGGCCGTCGCTTCCCACCGGGGGTTTTTTGTGCTAAGCTCTGGGACAGAGAGGATGGTATGGACAAAATTCTCGTGACAATCGGCGGTCAACCCGTATATCGAAAAGGCGAGGCGCCTGACCTCGGGCCTGCAACATCATATCGAGACGCGCGTGACGCGTCGGGGCATCTGCTTGCGAACACCGAGATGTCGCCCAGTGGTTGGGTAAGCGGTGGTAACGAAGAAACTATCGAGGCCGGTCTGCCTTTTCTCGGCGCTTTCTTGGCCGTCATCCTGTTTACAATCGTCGCACTGATTCTGGCCAAACGAACTCGATAGACCCCCATCTTAGCACTTTGCAGCGGCGCGCTTCGCCAGCGTTGCCCTTCATGACTGTCACTAATAAAACAAGTCCTCTGAGCATGACGGGCGTCATATAGTGCGCACAATAACAGAGTTATAATATCCGTCTGTGCCTTTCCGCGCTTAACCACACTAGATCGCATAGAGGAGAGAGCTTATGACCGTTGCTTGCCCTGGCAGGCAGCATTTGCGATGGATTGTCGCAGCAGGCCTGGCGTGTCTGCTCTTTGTCGCGCTGGTCGCCGGCGCCAACGCCCAGGCGGGCGACAATTCCACCTGTCTTGGCTGCCATACGACACCCGGGTTGAGCGTTGAGCTCGCCAGTGGCGAAACCTTGCCCCTTATCATCGACCCCCAAGTCTACGGGGCGTCCGTGCACGCCAGTCAGACCTGTACATCTTGCCACACGAACATTGATGGTTACCCGCACCCGAAAGTAACCGCGGGCGACCGTCGTTCGTTTCAGATGGAACGCTACCAGCAATGCCGGAGTTGTCACGAGGATCAATACAGGCAGTCGCTGGACAGCAACCATGCGCGGGAACTGGCGGCCGGTAATCGCAATGCGGCTATCTGCACCGACTGTCACGGCGCACACAACGTGACCAAAGCCGATTCGCCGCGACAGAAAGTCTCCACCACCTGCCAAAAATGCCACAGTGCGATTTACGATCAGTACGCAACGAGCATTCATGGCGCGGCCTTGCTGGATGACAGCAACCCGGACGTGCCAACGTGCACCAATTGCCACGGCGCACACACGCAGGAAGACCCGACCACCGCGGCCTTCCGTCTGAAGTCGCCCAACATCTGCGGCGACTGTCATGCCAACGCGGCGCTGATGCAAAAGTATGGCATCTCGACGCAGGTCTTCACTACCTACGTGGCTGACTTCCACGGCACGACCGTGACTTTGTTTGAGCGCCAGCACCCTGACCAGCCGACCAACAAGGCCGTCTGCACGGATTGCCACGGCGTGCACAACATCGCGCCGGTCACAGGCGAAAAGACCGAGGTAGTCAAGCAGAACCTGCTGGTGACCTGTCAACGCTGTCACCCCGAAGCCACGGCAAACTTCCCGGATAGTTGGGTGGGCCACTTTGTACCGAGCCCCACCAATCAGCCGTTGGTGTATTACGTCAACCTTTTCTACAAGATCCTTATCCCAGGTGTGATCGGTGCCATGCTGCTATTTGTCGGCCTTGATCTTGTGAGCCGGATCGTGCGTCGCACCCGGCGGAAGGAGGCGTGAGATGGCAACACAACAAATGACCGACAGTCATGCCTCCAATAAGTACTACGATCGCTTCACCGTTGTGCAGCGCATTGAGCATTTCGTCTTAATCCTCACCTTCTCAACCTTGGCCATCACTGGTCTGCCGCAGAAGTTCGTGGGCAACGCGTTTGCCGAAGGGATGATCGCGGTCCTGGGTGGCATCGAGGTGGTGCGCATCATCCACCGCATCGCCGCCATCGGCATCGTGATTCAAAGCGTCTACCACGTTCTGGTTCTCGGTTACAAGGTCTGGGTGCGCCGAACCGAAATGACGATGCTGCCCGGCCTCAAGGACGTCACCGATGCGGTCGACGTGGTCCGCTACAACCTGGGCCTCACCAAGGACCATCCCAAAATGCCCCGTTACAACTTCGGAGAGAAGGTGGAGTACTGGGCGATGGTTTGGGGCACTGTCATGATGGCCATCACAGGGTTCATGTTGTGGAATCCCATCGCCGCTTCGCGTTTTCTGCCCGGGCAGGCTATCCCGGCGGCCAAGGCCGCTCACGGGGCTGAGGCGCTCCTTGCGGTGCTGGCGATCCTCATCTGGCACTTCTATAACGTGCACGTAAAGTCGCTCAACAAGAGCATGTTCAACGGCAAGATGGCGCATCACCAAATGGAAGAGGAACACGGCGCGGAACTCCATCAGCGCGTCGCCGGTCTCGCGCGCCCCGCCCCAAGCCCGGAGGGCGTCCACCACCGTGAACGTATCTATCTGCCCATCGCGATTGTCCTGTCGCTCGTTCTGGGTCTCGGCCTCTTCTGGTTCGCCACTTTCGAGGAGACGGCCATCGCCACGTTGCCTGCGCAGGCGACCCGGGTACCCGCATTCTCGCCGCTAGCGCCCACTCCCGAGCCCACGAGCGCGCCACGGGTGGTTGCAGCGTCAATCCCGCACCCAATCGAGGGACAGGAACAGTGTGAGACGTGTCACGGGATCAACGCCATGAAACCCTTCCCCGTTGACCACGTAGGGCGTTCCAACGAGTCATGTACGGTCTGCCATCTGCCTGGCCCAACGCCTGAGCCAGGCGCAACCGCCGAGAACGGCGCGGCTGCGGGCGGTCCCGGAGCCATCCCGGCCAATCATGATCTGACCAGCGACACGTACAAGGACTGCACGACCTGTCATGGATCGGGCAAAATCAAGCCGTATCCTGCGAACCACGAGGCTTTCCCACAGGACAACTGTACGGCGTGCCACAAGCCGGCGGGCGAGGGCGCCAGTACCTCGACGGGCGGCGCAACGGGCGATACCGGTGCGACCGGGGAAACCGCGGGTGGTCCGAAACCCGTGCCTGCCAACCACGATCTGACTAGCGACACGTACAAGGACTGCACGACCTGTCATGGATCGGGCAAAATCAAGCCGTACCCCGCGAACCACGAGGCTTTCCCACAGGACAACTGTACGGCGTGCCACAAGCCGGCGGGCGAGGGCGCCAGTACCTCGACGGGCGGCGCAACGGGCGATACCGGTGCGACCGGGGAAACCGCGGGTGGTCCGAAACCCGTGCCTGCCAACCACGATCTGACTAGCGACACGTACAAGGACTGCACGACCTGTCATGGATCGGGCAAAATCAAGCCGTACCCCGCGAACCACGAGGCTTTCCCACAGGACAACTGTACGGCGTGCCACAAGCCGGCAGAGTAAAGGCCAGCTGTTATAAATAGAGTACAGCGGGCGGGGCCGATACGGCCCCGCCCGTTCATTTTCTGCCTGAATCTTCTCCTACGGCACGATCACCGTCCGTACTTCCCCTCCCCATCGCTCCAGCGCATCCAACGCGTCGTTGATTGCATTCGCTTCCAGCGGCACGGTCTTCGTCACCCCGTGTGACAAGTCCAATACCCCGCGCCGAGCGAACTCCATCAGCAGCGGAAACTCCTGCAACAGGTGGTCTGACACGCCGACGATCTCAGCCTCGCGGCCGATGACTTCCTGATATGAATCCACTTCAAACGGCACACGCGTGATACCTGCCAGGGCGGCGCGGCCCTGTACGCCCAACACCTGCACGGCCTGGCGCATCGTAACAGGCAGACCGATGAGTTCCAGCGCAACATCCACGCCTTTGCCGTGGGTCAACTGGCGAATGAGGCCAACCGGATCCACGTCCGCCGCAAGGACCGGGATGGCGCCGAACTTAGCTGCCAACACCAGCTTGTCACGGTTGATGTCCACCGCGTACACCTCGGCTGCGCCGAGGCCCTTTGCCAGTTGGATCGCGGACATGCCCAACCCACCTGCGCCGAACACGGCGACCGTCTCGCCCGGACGCAGACGTGCCTTGCGCAACGCATGAAACGACGTCGAGGACGAACACATCATGATCGCACCCTGCTCGAACCCAACTTCGTCGGGAAGTGACACCACACCGCGTTCGGGGACGGTGATACATTCCGCATAACCACCGTCGCGGTGCTTACCCAGCATCTGTGCGGTCTCGCAGAACTGCTCCTGACCGCGATTGCAGTGATAACACTGCCCGCAGGTGACGAGGTAGTGCAGGGCGACGCGATCTCCGATGCGCACCCGCGCCGTCCCCGCCCCCAGCGCCTCAACGACACCTGCCACCTCGTGACCCAGCGTGACGGGCAGCGGTCCAGCATACGACACGCCCACGCGATAGTGTGCATCAGAATGGCATATCCCAGCAGCCTTGATGCGAACCAGCACCTCGCCGTACCCCGGCGTCGGGGTTGGCGTCTCCTGGCCTTCGAGCGGCCTACCAATTTCCGGTTAATCGAACGGCTTTCACTGAACTTTCCTCCATGCTGTCATTGACAGTGCGGGATACTTGTGTTAAACAGAACTGAACTTTACCACGAAGACACCAAGAAACGAAGCGCTTCCACGCCCTGTGTGGACCTTCCCCTCCTGGCGCCTTCGTCCCTGAATCGAGGCGACCACCAGGTATCATATCACCACGAGGAGGTTCGAAGTCTATATGAATTCAAGAGAACGCGTTCTTCGCGCCCTATCGCGCACTGGTCTGCCGGACCGGGCGCCGCTCCAGTTTGACCTGTCGCGCACCCTGGCCGAACAATTCGCCGCCAAATATGGGTTGGCGCCTCATTTCACCACATCCTACTACGAGGATGTGACCTATCGACTCTCCAACAACGGCCTGCGAGTCGCAATGGGCAGCGACTGCGTAATCGTTGGCGCCAGCCTGCCGCGCGGCTACCAGCATCCAGTCGACGAAGGCGGCCTCATCATCAACGAATTCGGTATGAAGATGCGCGAGGGGGCGATCTACATGGAGGTGGTTGTCCACCCGCTGGCCCACGTGCAGAGCGCGGCCGAAATCGAGGCATTCCCCTTCCCCGATCCCCTGGCTGAAGGCCGATACGACGACGCGGTGTGCGACATCGCAAAGTTCAAGGGCGAATACTTCGTCATCGGCGATGTGGAGCTGACGATGTTCGACATGATGCAGCAGCTTGTCGGGCTGGAGAAGCTCCTCATCGACATGGCACAGGGCGCGGAGTACCTGGAACCATTGATGGACAAGTGCCGGGTATTTGCGACGGAGATCGGCAAAAGGCTGGTGAGCCTCGGCGTCGATGCGGTGTGGACCGGCGATGACTTCGGCGCCCAGAATGGGATGTTGATCTCCCCGCGCATGTGGCGCCGCTACTTTAAGGATCGCTATCGCCAGATCTATGCGGACTTCAAGGCCGTCAATCCTAACCTAATCATCTGCCAACACTGCGACGGAGCCGTCGCACCCATCCTGAACGACTGGATCGAGGTGGGATTGGAAGTGTTCAACCCGGTGCAGCCAAACGTGCCCGGCCACGAGCCGGAAGATCTCAAGAGCAAATTCGGCGACCGGCTGTCCTTCTGGGGCGCGATTGACCAGCAGAGACTACTTCCGTTCGGCACGCCGGAGCAGATCGAAGAGGATGTGAGGACGAAAATCCAGGTCCTGGGCCGTGGCGGTGGCTACATGGTGTCGCCCGCGCACATCATCCAGGGCGATACGTCGGTCGAGAATGTTGAGGCCTTCATTGCCGCCGTGAAGAAACATGGCGCGTACGCCTGAGGAGTCTGTACCAATCGCCGCGGGAATTCCCCCCGGGGCTATGGAAAGGAGAGGGCTTGATGGAACGTGTAGGTTTCTTGCTTAAGGTCAAGCAAGAGATGATCCCCGAATACATCCGGCGTCACGAGAGTGTGTGGCCTGAGATGTTGGCAGCCTTACACCGCACCGGCTGGCACAACTACTCACTGTTCATGCGGCCAGATGGTCTGCTTCTCGGCTACTTCGAGACGCCAGAAAGCTTCCAGGCCGCACTGGATGGGATGAGCCGAGAGGAAATCAATGCCAAGTGGCAGGACTTCATGGCCCCTTATTTCGAGGGCATCGGCGGCCATGCAGATGAGAATATGGTGGAGTTGCAGGAGGTCTTCCACCTGGATTAAGCCTACTGCCACCTTAACGATCAAGGGCTCAGAGGAGCAACATCACCCTCTGAGCCCCGGGGCCACTGTGCAGTTCGTTACGAAGATGTGCCCGTCGTCGGGGCGGCATCTGGCCTCATCCCGCGGTCACCCATCCCATGCCGGCCGCCCGGCCCCATCAATCCGAAACCACCGCGTCCGCCATCAACCCATCCCTTTTCAATCCCCAACGTCCACCAATCTGCTTCCTCCTGCGTCATGTCGCCATCGGTCACTGCCTGTGCGATCTTGTCCTTCATCGTCTGTACACGTGATGCGTTCAACGCATCCTGGATCGTCTCAAGCTCCACACCCTGCGCCTCGGCAATCTCGGTCAGGGTCTTGCCGCTGTGCAATTGCTCGAACAGCTCCGTCGGTGTCAAGCCCAACTTCTCCGCCACCAAATCGTAGGTTGCCGAATCGCCGCCACGCAAACCGAAACTGCGACCAAGACCCTGGTCATCCGGCCCGGTCCTCGAGGTTATGTCCGGCGTGGTTGCCTCGGGCGTCACCGCGGTCGGGGGTGTGGTCGTCTGTGCAAGGACTGTTCCCACAGTCCCCATGCCCAGAGCAGCCACAACAGCCATCATGGAAAGCGCAAGCGCTAGTTTCTTGGTGATCATTCGTTGCTCCTTTGTTGATCTTGCAGGGGACATCGCCCCCTGCAACCGTTACTTTAGCAGGCAGCTATTTAGATGCAATGAAGGCTGAGTCAGAAGTCTGTTGGATGAAATCTAACGGAAACGAGCATTTCTTTGATGTATCTTTGTATTAATGTGCTATAAGTTACTCAATCTTCATGAAGGAGTTTCGAATGATATCAGGCAGATTGAACTGGATGCAACGCTATCTTGTGGATGAGTACATCGAGGACTATCAGGAAGGTGCGCTTTCGCGTCGCGAGGCGCTCAAGTACCTGGCGGCGGTGCTCGGGAGTGCGGCTGCGGCAACGACATTCTTGGCTGGTTGCGCACCGACGCCCAATGCTGCGTCACCAACTGCCGGGGCAGCCGCTCCCTCGGCCTCACCAATCGCCATGCCGGCTACCGTTATGGCTCCTCTGGCAACCGAAGTCTCGCCGATTCCAACTCCGGAAGAGACACGCTTTCTTGCAACCGCGACCGTCCTGGCCACCACCGACACCACGCCAACTGCGACCCCGGTGCCGGTGCCACAGGGCGTCAACGTGCCGGCTGATGATCCGGATCTGGAGGCACGTGACATCATCTTCCCGGGCGATGGCCTCGAGTTGGTGGGCTACCTGGCGCGACCCGCGGGTGATGGTCCATTCCCTGCGATCCTCGTATGCCACGAAAACCGTGGGCTTACCGATCACATCAAGGATGTGACACGACGGGTGGCGAAAGCCGGCTATGTGGGCTTGGCGGTGGACCTGCTTTCGTCTCAGGGGGGCACAGCGAAGGTGACAGATGCGGCACAGATCCCTGGCGTCCTGAGCAGCACCTCGCCGGACGAGATGGCTGGCTACTTCCTCAGCGGAATTACCTATCTGCAGACGCAACCATTCGTGAGCAAAGATCAGTTGGGCATGACAGGCTTCTGTTTTGGCGGTGGCATGACCTGGCTGGTCGCAACCAAGGCATCGCAACTCAAGGCGGCTGTTCCGTTCTACGGCCCGAACCCGCCGATCGAGGCAGTGCCAAACATCCGCGCAGTAGTGTTGGCGATTTACGGAGGAAACGACGATCGGATCAACGCCGGCATTCCCGCAATCGAAGCGGCCATGCAACAAAACGGCAAGGTATTTGAAAAAATGATCTATCCCGGTGCGAACCATGCGTTCCACAACGACACAGGGCGCAACTATAAGCCCGATGCAGCAGTCGACGCGTGGGCGCGTACATTGGCGTGGTTTGGGAAATATGTAAAGGGCATATGAGAGTTACCATCTAATCATGCACGTACCTGGTCGGCGGACATGGTGGTTCGAACAACACCATTACGACAGCGCCACACCGGCCGCATCGGCTGCGGCCTGAACCACCGCGCGCGAGCGAATCAACTCGACGAGCGCCTCAATATCCGGCGTTGTCTCGCGGTCATGTTCGAGGAATGACACCGTGCGGCGGACTTCTCGGTACGCCGCTGCCGAACCGCGCCCCAGCCGGTCCGGCCCATCTTCACGCAGATCAATCGCCTGGGCGGCAGTCATTAACTCGATGGCCAAGACGTGGCGTACGTTCTCCAGGATCTCCAGCGTGTGCCGTGCAGCGTTTGCGCCCATGCTCACGTGATCTTCCTGGTTGGCGGAAGACGGAATAGAATCGACACTGTCCGGATGGGCGAGGGTCTTGTTGTCCGAGACCAGTGCGGCCGCAGTGTATTGCACCATCATCAGCCCGCCGTCCAGCCCGCTATTGCGCGCGAGCATGGCGGGCAGCCCGCCGCTCAGCTCGGGTGTAAGGAGTCGGAAGATGCGGCGCTCGGCGATGTCAGCGACCTCAGCCATCGTGATTCCGAGCAGGTCGAGCCACAAGGCCGGCCCCTGCCCGTGGAAGTTGCCACCGGAGAGCGCGCGGAACGAACCATCCTTCGTCGGGAAGATCAGCGGATTGTCAGTAACCGCATTAATGGCGGTGGTGAAGCGCTCCCGTACAAACGCAAGGGCATCAAGCGACGGGCCTAACACCTGGGGTGTGCAGCGGAGACTATATGCATCCTGAACGCGTCCTACAGCGGAGTCGACCAGTCGACTCCCTGCAGTCAGTGCGCGAATGTGAGAAGCCACGCTGCGCTGGCCTGGCTGTCCGCTAGCTTCCTGGATATCGGGATCGAACGCGGTGGATAACCCGGTCAACGCCTCTAATGAGAGCGCGGCGCCAATCTGCGCGTGAGCAAGAAGGTTCTGAGCCTCGTCCACCGCCAAAGCACCGCAGGCAGCCATGAAGTCGATGCCGTTGGAGAGCGCCAGCCCC
Source organism: uncultured Chloroflexia bacterium (assembly GCA_963774265.1). GTDB lineage: Bacteria > Chloroflexota > Anaerolineae > CG2-30-64-16 > CG2-30-64-16 > JALOOB01. Next base: position 216,424 of record CAVZDU010000008.1, read on the forward strand.
TCCTTCGCCTGGAGCACCGGGCGTTCGATTCCACGCGCGGCGCATAGCTTCCGCGCCATCGAGCAACTCCCCGCCGTACCACGCCTGGCCGCTGTAGCCGCCATCGGGCGCGTCCCCATCCCGGGACAGGACGACGGCTATGTGTGCGAGCGGTGCAAGGTCGCCGCTCGCCCCAAGCGATCCCTTGGCCGGAACAAGGGGCGTCACGCCCGCGTTCAGCATGTCAACGAGCGTCTGCGCGATGAGCGGACGCACGCCAGAATGGCCTCGCGCCAACATGTTCGCACGGATGGTCATCATGGCGCGCACGATCTCTTGCGCCAGAGGCTGGCCGACTCCGACCACGCACAGGACGACGAGGTTGCGGGAGAGTTGCCGGGCTTCCGCAGGGCTGATCTGGCGGTTGGCGAGTGAGCCGAAGCCTGTGTTGACGCCGTAAATGACGCGGCCTTGCCCCTCTATGGCATCGACCACCCACCAGTGGCTGGCATTCATGCGTGCCCGGGCGGGCTCGCTCAATGGCGCGACGGTTGTGCGGTCGCGGGCAATCGCCGCCACCTGCTCGATAGTAAGGCTTCCGCCGTTCAGTTCGATCATATGCACCTCATTTCTGATCACGTTTGAGCACGCGGCCACGCTTGATCATGCGCTCGACTGCGTTGCTCCCCAGTCGATAAATCACGTCCTCGAACGTGGGCAGCCGCCAAATTTGCAGGTCGGCCACCTGACCCGGCACGATCGTTCCGCGATCGGTCAGCCCGAGGCTCCGCGCGCCGCCGATGGTCGCGGCGAGCAGCGCCTCTTCGGGTGAGAAGCGATACAACCGGCATGCGAGCTGCATGACGAACTGCATCGACTCGACCCAGCATCCGGGACACAGGTCGGTTGCAAGAGCCAGCGTCACGCCCTCAGCCAGGAGCATACGCGCGTCGAACGGCCTCTGATGTGCCACGGCCCAGTCGAGCGCGGGCATGACGACGCCGACCACGCCCTTCGCAGCCAGCGCACGAGCAGCTTGCGGCGTCGTGTAGTTCAGATGATCGGCCGAAACGACGCCCATCTCCGCAGCCAGGAACGCGCCACCGATGTCCGAGTAAGCATCGGTATGGACCTTCAGGCGCAAACCTGCGTCCCTCGCACACTTCAGAATGCGCCGCGATTCGGTTACGGTGTAGTACCCGTCGTCGAGATACACATCACAGAACTCAGCCAGGCCGCGCGCTGCGACCTCGGGGATCATCTCATCGACGATGCTGTCGATATAGCGATCACGCGGCCTGTCGGGGAGAAAATCGTGTGCGCCGAGGAACGTGTTGACCACGTCGGCCGGACCGGCGCGGTTCAGCATCCGGCCCACCTCGAGCATCCGCAGTTCATCCGCCGTAGTGAGCCCATAGCCGCTTTTCACTTCAACTGTGGTCGTGCCACTCCAGAACATGCCATTCAGCCGCGCCCGTGCGCTTTCAAAAAGCTCGTCCGCCGATGCGGCTCGGGTCATGGCAACTGTCGCAAGGATGCCGACGGGGATGCCTAGGTCTCGCACTTCAGCCGGGGTGCGCGTCATGCGCGCCGCGTATTCCTGCACGCGCGAGCCGCCAAAAATAAGATGGGTGTGGCTGTCAACGAATCCGGGTGCGACGACACAGCCCCTCGCGTCCACGCACTCGGCGGTGGTGAGGTCGACCGAGCGCTCCACCGCGACGCGCGTTCCCGCAGCAAGGATCCGGTCGCCTGCGATGGCAATCGCGCCGTCCGATATACGGCCAATAAGGTCGCCGCCGCGGCTGACGCAGGTCAGGATGAGCCCACCCTGGACAAGCAGGTCGGCCCGCCGGCCGGGCGTTTGTTGGGTCAATTTGCAGCTCCTGCGAGTATGCTTCGCGCCTCGCCTGCACTCCGTAGAGGCTAGGCGCGAAGGCCACACTCTCGACTAGCCCCGCGTATGTGCGGCCCGGCGATCGACAGTCCCGTCCTCCGGCCCAAAGGTGGCGGTGGGGCTCCACCAGAGCGGCACCTGGATGCTGTCCTGCGTCAGCGGCCCCTTGCCCTGGGCAACCTGTCGGGCCATCGGGTAGCCGGCCTGGGCGTGGCGGATGACGCCGATGCCGGAGTCGGTGGTCAGGGAGGCCTCCAGGCGCAGGTCGGCCTCCTCGCTGCCGTCCGCGATCATGGTGACGCCGGTGTGCACCGCCTCGCCCATCGAGTAGTTCGCCTGGATCGCGATCAGGTCGCCCATCGCCGCAGTGTTCAGCAGCGCGTTCAGGTACGGCCAGTCGGAGATCAGGTCGCCGCCGTCGAGCATCTTCTCGGACTCGAAGGTCGGGTTGACGATGGAGCCGGAGTCCAGGTTGTCGCGGGAGAAGCCGACGGGACCCTTGACCTCGCCCTCGCGGATCAGCCGGTTGACCGCCAGGCCGAACGCCTTGCGCTCGCCGAAGCCCAGGTAGCAGACCCGCGCGGGCAGCCCCTCGATGGGCAGCGCCTTGCGCGCCAGCTTGATCCACTTCACGGTCGTCGCGTCGTGCGGGAACATCTCCAGGACGAGGTCGTCCAGCCGGGCCAGGTCGCTCGCCTCGCCCGAGAGGCAGGTCCAGCGGAATGGGCCGCGGCCCATGAGGAACAAGGGCGGATGTACGCGGCGACGAAGCCGGGGATCCTCATCGCCTCTTCTTCCGGCATGCCCGCGTCGCGACATTCCTTGCGGATGCTGGTGCCGTACTCGAACACCTGCACCCCGGCCGCGCTGAAGCCGATCATCGCGGTGAGCTGCCGCTTCATCGAGTCCGCGCTTCCTCCAGGTACGCCACGCGGTCGCGCGGCGCGCAGCCTCCGCGACTGCCACGGTGTGGCCGGCCGCGATGTAGGAGATCGGGTCGTGGCACGGGCACATCTCGGTGACGATGTCCGGCCTCCAGCCCAGCTCCAGCGCGCGCGGGAACAGCTCGGCCGCGTTGCCGTGCAGACCGATGCCGAGGCTGCGGCCCTCGGCCTTGGCCTTCTCCGCCAGCGCGATGCCCTCGTCCAGCGAGCCCACCTGCACGTCCAGGAACTTCTTGCTGAATGCGGATGGGGATGATGTCCGGGTTGGCATCCACCACCAGGCAGACGCCGCCGTGCATCGTCATGGCGCGCGGCTGGTTCGCGCCCATGCCGCCCAGGCCGGCGGTGAAGAGGATGCGACCGACCAGCGAGCCGCCGAAGTGCTGCTCGCCGATCGCGCCCAGCGTCTCGAAGGTGCCCTGGATCACGCCCTGCGTGCCGATGTACTCCCACGGGCCGGCGGTGTACTGCGCGAACATCGTGAGGTTCTTGTCCTGCAGATCGTAGAAGATGGGCCAGGTCGCCTTCATGATGTTGGTGTTGGCCATCACCACGCGCGGCGCCAGCCGGTGCGTCTTGAAGATCGCGACCGGCATGCCCGACTGGATGGCCAGCGTCTCGTCGTTCTCCAGGTTCAGCAGCGCATCGACGATGGCGTGGTACGATTCCCAGTTGCGCGCGCACTTGCCGATGCCGCCGTAGATGACGAGCCGCTCCGGCCGCTCGGCGTTCTCCATGTTGTTTTCGAGCATGCGCAGCAGCGATTCCTGCTTCCAGCCCTTGCAGCGCAGCGTCGGGCCGCGCTGGGCCTTGACCGAGTAGAGGATTTCGTTCTTCACTTGTGGTGCTCCTTCAAATGCCGCAAGAATCCTGGTCGCATCAAGCGGGCGAGCTCGATGATCTGTTCGGTCGAAAAGTCGTGCACCTGCAGGTAGTACCGGGCGACCTCTTCCAGCACGCCCAGCGGCACGGGGCCGACCAGCTCGGCGCCCGCGATCGTCACGCCATACCGCGCCGCCTCGGGTCGGATGGTCTCCAGCACGCGCGGGATCGGGGTCTTGGTATAGTTGATCAGGTTCATCGACACCTGCACCAGGCCCTTGTCCTCCAGCGCCAGCCCCATCGCGCGGACGTAGCGGAAGCCGCCGCTGACGTGACGCACGGCCTTGGCGATGTGGTCGGCGATGCTGACATCTGTCGTCCGCAGGTTGACGTTGAAGGCGACCAGCGGGAAGCGAGCGCCGGTCACAGTGCGCCGGATTTGGCGTTGAAGACCGCCGGACCCTCGTCGGGCGCCCACTCCGGCCGCGCCAGCTTAGCCGGGAGCGCCTCGTATTCGCCCTTGCGGATGTCGGGCAAGCTCTTTCGCTCGGGGCGGGTCGCGGCGTCCTCGTAGTAGTAGACCGGCACATCCAGTTCGCCAACAAAACGTCCGAAACGCCGGCCAATCTCGACAGCCTCCGCGGTCTCCACGCCGCGCACAGGGATGAAAGCGGCGACGTCGACCGCACCCTGGCGTGGGTGGCTGCCATGATGTTGGGCCATGTCAATCAGCTCGAAGGCTTTCACGGCCAGCCGCTTCGTCGCTTCGAGCACGTCCTCCGGTTCGCCCAGGTACGTAAAGACTGAACGGTTGTGATCGGGGTCGCTGGAATAGTCGATGAGCCGTACGCCCGGGATCGGCGCGAACCTCAGCGGCCACTTGCTCGACGACCGCCAGATCTCGACCCTCGCTGATGTTCGGCTCGCACAGGATGATCTTACGCATGGTCAATTCCTTTCACGGGCGGCGCGATGCGGGTCCGAGCGACGCAGCACGCGTGCGGATGTCTCCGGCAACGACTTCGTCCTTGATGCCCGGCAGATTGATGTCGACGTTGGCAAGGCAGCCCAGCAGGCCCGCACGGGCAAGATAACCGGCGCTCTGGAGATCTGAGAGTGCGCGCGGGTTCGAGCGACCCTCCAACTGCGCAACCAGGGTCACTACCGCAGCGCAGCGCTCCGCATTATACAGGGGTACGCGGGTGGCATAGACGGTGGCCTCCTGGACTGCAACGCGCCGGGCATCTTTCTCTACGTCCGTGGCCTTTGGCAGGCGGAATGCGGCCATGACTGCGTCAAAGGATCGAGCATCCTCCTCAGCGCCGGCCAAGAGCGCCTCGCGCAACTCACCAGCAGCTTGGGCGATCCCCTGGTAGAAGGTTTCCGGCTCCGCTGCGTTGGGGCCAACAGAAAGCCGCGCGACCATAGCAACCAGGGCTGCCGCCATCGCACCCGCGACAGCAGACGCCGTGCCGCCGCCGGTCGAGTTGTCGAGGGGATCAAGCACCCGGTGAAAAGCCGCCATTTGCTCATCGGTGATAACGTTGGTCAAGTGAGTCCTCCTGGAATGATCATTCTTGAGGGGAATCAGTCGCGTCGACGCAAACGGCCAGCGCATACTGTTGACGGTAGAGGCCGCGATACCAGACCGCGGGCCGATGGGGTGCAGTGTAGGTCAAACGGGAGATCACAATCGCAGGGGTGTTTGGTGCGACCTGGAGCAGCGCGGCATCCTCCTCATCCAGCATCTGCGCCTCGATCTCCACGACCGCGCGCAGGAGGGGCAGCTCCGAGCGGGTGACCAGGATATCGTGGATGGAAGACTGAGTCAAATCCTCGTCGAGGAGCTCCGGGCAGAGCGATCGCGGCAAGTAGCGCTCGGAATATCCCTCTACAGCATCGCCCGCCAATCGGAGCCGTGCAATGTGTATGAGGGGTTCGCCCAACGGCAACGCAAGTCGCTCGGCGATAGTCATCGAGGCAGGGATGGTTTCCTTGGTGATCACACGAAAAGTGACAGGAAGGCCGCCGTTTGAATCGGTGAAACGAAACGGCAGCGCATGCGGGTGCCCCGCGCTGACGAACGAGCCGCTCCCCTGCACCGTGTAGATCAAGCCTTCTGCGCCCAGTTGCTCGATGGCACGTCGCACAGTTCCCCGCGCCAGGCCGTAGGTCTGCATCAGGTCATCTTCAGTGGGAAGCCGCGTGTTTGGCGGCAACTCGCCCGCCAGAATGCGCGTGCGCAGAAGCTGAAGCAGTTGACGATATTTGGGAAGAGCACCAGACGTCAGTTTCATGCACAGATCCGAAACATATAGTCATCTATATAAATCATATCAAAAGAAGGAAGAAATGTCAAGAGGATTGCCTGAGTGATCTCTGGCCCAGGCTGCCATCATGAGAGCCACTTGACCATCGTGCAAGCAATCTGCTAATATCACACATGCCAGTTCGTGCTTACGTCGGGAGAAGGAGATCCGGCAGAAGGGGATTTGGATGCGCAAGCTTCTTCTGAATGGTGTGGTGTTCTTGACTCTGCTGGCCGCGTGCGGGGGGCAGCCCGCGGCTACCCCTACAGCGACGACCACGCCTGCTGCAGAGACGCTACTCGCCGCGGCGACCACGCCGGCCGCCACCGCCACAGCGCGGTCGCCGTTTGCGGCCCCGACGACAGAGACCGACAATATACCAACAGCTACTGGCGAACCGGTCGCCCGATCCACTCTTCCCGCGCCGGCAACAATCGTGGCAAATGCGGTGGCAATGCCGACTCCTGCGGCCGACCTGCCCATGCCAAGCACGGCGTGTATCCCCGGCGTGCTTACCCCGGCCCAGACCGAAGGGCCATATTATTCCGAGAATCCTCCGGAGGATGCGACGCTGTACGAGGAGGGCATGGCGGGTACGCCGATCACGCTCACCGGATACGTGTTCGACCAGAACTGCAAGCAGTTGCCCGGCGCGCGCGTGGACTTTTGGCAGGCGGACGCGGCCGGACAATACGATAACCAGGGCTATACGCTGCGCGGCTATCAACTCACGGACGGCGAAGGCCGCTATGCGGTGACCACTGTGATTCCGGGCATCTACCCCGGCCGCGCGCGACATATCCACGTGAAGGTCACCGCAGCCAGGGGACAGACGCTCACGTCACAACTGTACTTCCCCAATGAACCAGGGAATGCCAGCGACCGGATTTTCGATCCGGCAACCCTTGTGAAGATCGAGACAACGGCGACGGGTCAGGTTGGGTTCTTCAACTTTGTGATCGACGCCCAATAACTCACTCGCGCCACAGAATCCATTTGTCAGCGTATGGTGCAACTACGACATACGGCCATCTTCGCTTATAATCAAGCGCAACGTTAGCCATAACGTGCGAGCACAAGCTTGCACCACCATCACCCCATTACGAGGGCCGAGCATGAGCGACGAACCTACCTTCGACATCCAGGCCGCACACCGCTACTTCTCCACGGACTGCTTCAATCGAGCCTGGGATCTTATCGAGAAAGAAGACCGCACCGCTGAAGAAGAGGACGAGATGCTGAACCTCAGCGTCGCCTCCCTCTGGCACTGGACACAGCGCCCCGACTGTACCTCCAAGGAGCGCTCCCTTGGTTACTGGCAAGTCTCGCGCATCTATGCAATCACTGGTCGGCCCAAGAACGCCACCTGGTACGCGGAGCGCTGCCTGGAAATATCCGAGGATGCCGAACTACCGCCATTCTACCTCGGCTACGCGTACGAAGCACTGGCACGCGCCGCCATGGCCGACAAAGAGCGTCGGGCCGCGATGGAATATGTCGTCAAGGCACGCGAGCTCGCCCGACAGGAGGAAAACGAAGAAGACCGTCAGTTGCTGCTGGATGACCTGGCAACGATCGCGTAACGACGCCGCCAGGATATTTGGGCATTCACACATACTCAGCGAGGAGGCTCAATATGGATCCCAAGACGACCGCACTGGTCCTGATCGAGTACCAGAACGACTTCACCACGCCTGGCGGAACGCTCCACGACGCGGTCAAAGGTGTCATGGAGAGCAATAACATGCTCGCCAACACCGTGGAAACGGTCGCAAAAGCGCGTAAACTGGGCGCGACCGTCATCTTCACACCAATTACCTTCACTGATGACTACCACGAGCTGTCATCCCAGCCCTACGGCATCCTCAAAGGCGTCGTCGACAGCCGGTCATTCCGGAAGGGCTCTTGGGGTGCGGAGATAATCGACGTGCTCAAGCCTCAGCCAGAGGACATCATCATTGAGGGCAAGCGCGGTCTTTGCGGCTTCGCCACCACCAACCTTGATTTCATCCTGCGCAGCCGGGGCATTCAGAATGTTGTGCTGGGTGGTTTCCTGACCAATTGCTGCGTGGAATCCACTATGCGGACGGCTTACGAAAAGGGCTACAACGTGATCACCCTCAAGGACTGCACCGCAACCTTGAGCGAAGAGGAGCAAAAGATGGCTGTCGAGAAGAACTATCCGATGTTCTCGCGGCCACTGGACCATAATGATTTCCTGGCCGAGTTGATGGGGGATGTTGCGGTTGAGACCGGGGGTCGGGGGTATGAGGCCTGATCGATAAGGGCACCTGAAACACAGATGGCGGCGATCCTTTCGACCATTTCCCTGGTATTTGGTGCGCTGCACTTTGTGCGGCTGCGTTCGCCGCGCGGTATGCTCTTCATGGCGCTCCGCCTCCTGGCCGGTGCACTGGCGCCGTTCATGGCCCTGTGTGGGCTGATCGGCGCCGTGCTCGGGCTGAGGCGGCGCAACCTCCTGGTGGGTGTGGCGGGCGCACTCGGCTTGGTCGCGTCGGGGCAGTACGTGGGCCGCATCGCGGCCACCGCGCCCCCACCGAGACGGCATGTGCGACCGCCACCGCCCGCCAGACATCCGGACCTGGATGTTCCGTTCGCCACCGTCCCACTGCCGGCCGCCGATGGTCCGGGAGAGCGCGCGCTCTACTGCGACATCTGGCAGCCTCCTCCGGACGTGACGCCATCAGGTGTGGCGTTCATCTACCTGCACGGCAGCGCCTGGTACCTGGGCGATAAGGGCATGTTGACGCGTCCCCTATTCCGCGTCCTGACCGGCGAGGGGCACGTAGTGATGGATGTCGCATACCGAATGTGCCCGGAGACGGACATCATCGGCATGATCGGGGACGCGCAACGCGCGGTGGTGTGGGTGAAGGATCATGCGGCAGCCTATGGCGTCGATCCTGGCCGCGTCGTCCTGTCGGGCAGCTCAGCCGGCGGCCACGTGGCGATCCTGGCCGCATACACGGCAGACCGCGCGGACATAATCCCGGCTGACTTGGTGGGTCGAGACGCATCCGTTGCCGGCGTTATCGCTATCAGCGCCCCTCTGGACATGCGCGCGATGCTCCGGCACAATCCGTTCATGATCGACAGCGCTCACCCCGGACCAGGTATGGCTTACGATCCGCTGATCGACGTGGACCGCCTCTCACCTCCGCCGCCAGGCGCGGACCGCCGCGAGCGCTTTCGTTGGCAAGAGGCTCAAAACCGGCGTATCGCAGGCTTACTGCGCGATCTGGTCGGCGGTGGACCCGATGACGCGGCGGAGCGGTTCGATCTGGCTTCTGCGGGCACGCATGTGCGTCCGGGTTTGCCACCCACGCTCATCATTCAGGGCGAATGCGACACGCTGATACCGGTTGAACCCGCGCGCGCGTTGGCCCGGCAGCTCAAGGCTTCGGGCGTCCCGACAGATTATGTCGAGCTTCCGCAAACAGACCACGGGTTCGAGTTGGCTTTGCCCCAGGTGTCGCCACCAGCGCAGGTCAGCATCCAGGCTATCCTGCGCTTCCTGGCGGTCCGCTAGCTCGTGCAGCGCGTCGTACCACGGGCCTAACTGCTATTTAGGGGCGAGAGGTGCCGGCCGGGCGGTTGCGTGCCCTGGGTTGAGAGGAGGGCGTCCGGCCATTGCCAAAGCGATTTTCCGGCAAGGCCGCATGGCGCGCGCCGACCGGCGCGTCGTGGCGCGTGGGCGGCAAAGGACCGTTCGTTGTAAGTTGGCGCGAAGCCGACGTCGCAAATGTTTGACCCGGGCCTTGCAGGGGCTGCCGCTTCGGCTGCGAGCGCACGGGACGGGGACCACGTGCGAACTCATCAGCGTTTGCAGGCCGCGCGTGGTAGTCAAACCCGGGCAGCGTGCGCCGCTCAATCCGTCCCCCGAGCAGCCGCTCCACCGCACGCACATCCGCGTCATCGTCGGGTGTCACCAGCGTATATGCCTCGCCAGTCCGCTCAGCGCGTCCGGTTCGACCGATGCGGTGCGTGTAGGCGTCAGGCGTGTCGGGCATGTCATAGTTGATGACGTGTGAGATGCTCAGCACGTCAATCCCACGCGCTGCGATGTCCGTGGCCACCATAATCTGGTATTCGCCCTCGCGGAAGCCATCGAGCGCGGCCTGGCGCTTATTCTGCGACAGATTGCCCTGTAAGGCAGTTGCCCGGAAGCCTGCCGCGGCCAACTGCTCGGCCACGCGCTTCGCCCGGTGCTTCGTCTTGGTGAATACCAACACCGAACCCTGACCCAGCGTAGGTAACAACGTCTTGAGGAACGCGGTCTTCAGGTGCTGGGGCACAGGATACAGTGCATGTGACACGGTCTCCGCCGGCGCCGAGTGGCCGATCTGCACGGTGAGTGGGTTGGTGAGCACCTCAGCGGCCAATGATTTGATGTCGTCGGGCATGGTGGCCGAGAAAAGGAGCGTCTGACGCTGACTGGGCACGGCCCGGACGATGCGTCGCACATCGGGCAGGAAGCCCATGTCAAACATCCGGTCTGCCTCGTCAAGCACGAGCACTTCTACTCCGCTCAAGTCCACGGTTCCCTGGCCCACGTGATCGAGCAAGCGGCCGGGGCAGGCCACAACGATTTCCACGCCGTTACGCAGAGCTTGCACCTGTTGAGACATGCCAACGCCGCCATAGATGGCCACGCTGCGCAGCCCGGTCTGCTTGCCAAGAGCAAGAAATGATTGGTGGATCTGTTCCGCCAGTTCACGGGTAGGCGCAACGATTAAGGAACGTGGTCGGCGGCGCGGGCCGCGCTCGAGGCGCTGCAGAATCGGGAGCGCGAAGGCCGCGGTTTTGCCTGTGCCGGTCTGGGCCAGGCCCATGACATCGCGGCCGGCCATGATCGGCGGGATCGCTTTCTCTTGAATGGGGGTCGGCTCTTGATAGCCGAGCTGAGTCACGCCCGCGGCAATACGCGGGACTGAAATTAAAACCTGAAAATGTCACTGAGAATCCTTCCTTGGCTGTGTCTGAGCCAAGTCGCACCCTCAGCCCATCCTTTACATTAGTGATATAGAATTATTATAACCTGGATGATCAAAAATCCCTAATCGAGGATATCGTTTCCCGAAACTCGCGGTACACCTCGGTCAGTGCGGCCGGCGTATAGTGTGCATTGAGGCCGCTGGGATTTGGCAAAATCCACAGTGGCGCTTCGCCCAGCCCTTCATCCTGAGGGCCCAAAACCGCCTTTGGCCGGCGAAACGCCAGTCGATATGCGCCGATTCCAAGCACTGCTACGACCCTCGGCTGGTACACCGCCACCTTTTCCGCCAGGCCGCGACCGCCCGCCAGCAACTCCGCCTCACTGACTTCGGCTGCAGTGGCGGTTGCACGTGCAACGAGGTTCGTGATCCCATAGCCAAGCGGCAACAACTCACGCTCCTCATCAGGTCGCAAGAGGCGGGCAGTAAAACCCGCTGCACATAGTGTCCGCCAAAACCGGTTGCCGGGTCGCGCGAAATGATAGCCCGTGTAGCCGGAGTAGAGCCCCGGATTAATGCCGCAGAACAACACCCGCAAGTGCGGCGCAATCACATCGGCCACGGTTTTACCGGTCGCCGCTAGCAATTCAGTGCGCGTCGGTCTGTGATCACCCACCATGGTGCTCCTTCAGCAGGGCCCAAAGAAAGATCCGTTGCCGCCATTCGTTATACATCAAGACGCAGCCAGATCGTAATCTCGCCTCTTGTGTCGTTGATTGCAGTAGTGCTATGATTGTTCTGTCTTCGTACAAATTTGGGAGGATTCAAATGCACGAGATTGACTTCATTTTCGAGGGCGGCGGCGCTAAGGGCATGGTCTTTGTTGGCGCGCTGCAGGAGTTGGCAGACGCGAATCGCTTTGCGCCCGGCCGGCTATTAGGCACATCGGCGGGTGCAATCACGGCCACCCTCATGGCCGCAGGGTACACTCCCGACGAAATGCTCGGTCCGCTGGCAGAGAAGGGCCCGGATGGCAAGCCGGTGTTTGCGAGCTTCCTTGGGGAGCCGGCTGCATTCGATGAGGCGGCTGTAAGTGCCAGCCAGATTCGGATGCTGCTGCGCGAGCTCAACGTCCCCCTGCTGCCCGACGTTACTGAGGAAGGCGTGGATGACTGGATCGCGCGAAAATTGGCCGCGAGCGCTCGAGGGCGGCATCTGTTCGCCTTTGTAGAGCGAGGCGGCTGGTATGCCGCGGATGCGTTCGTGGCGTGGCTGCGGCAGCGCCTGAGCACGGGGCAGCTCGACGGCCGGACGCGTGCTTTCGCGGACATGACGATGGCCCAGTTCTACGAAGCCACAGGGCGGGAACTGACGGTGATTGCGGCGGATACGACGTGGCAGCGCATGTTGCTGCTCAACCACCGCACTGCGCCCGAACTGCCGGTGGTCTACGCTGCTCGCATGTCCATGAGCGTGCCACTCCTGTGGGAAGAGGTGGTCTGGCAGGCTGAGTGGGGCCCATACCACACGTGGGATCCCAAGCAGGGCAAGTTGGTGTCGAATGAGATGACGGGCCATGAAATCGTAGACGGAGGTCTGCTGTCGAACTTCCCCATCGCTCTCTTTATGGCCTCGCGGCCGGATGTGGCGGCGGTGATGGGCGAACCGAGAGCTAAGAATGTACTGGGCCTGTTGATTGACGAGACGCTGCCTGTGCCTGACCGGCCGGCGCGCGCACCTGCCGGCAGCGGTCTGGCATCATCGCTCGGTGGACTCAGTGTCGTCAGGCGGCTGCAGCAATTGGCAAATACAGCCACCTGCGCACACGACAACATGGCCAAGGCGGTCTTTGCTGCGAATGTCGTGCGGTTGCCGGCGGGCGGGTATGGCACAACGCAGTTCGATATGACTGATGCGGAGCGAGAGGCGCTCCTGAACGCAGGACGACGGGCAATCCGCGACTTTCTGGCAACGCAGACCGTATTGGAGGCGACCGGGGACGGATTCGACTTCTCAGTAAGCGATGCGGCGAAGGCGGCAGCGAACGCAGCAGCAGAGGCCATTCTGAGCCCGTGAGAAGTCGGACCTGAGACCAGGGTACAGAGGTGAGCAGATGTTAGTCATACGCGAGGTGTTCCAGGCCAAGTATGGACGTGGGGATGAGTTGGTGGCGCTCTTCCGGGAGATCATTTTAGCTTGGGACCAGGGGCAGCACAGGGTTCAAGTGTTCGGCCGGCGCATCCTGACTGATGCCAGCGGCACATTCTTCACCGTGGTCATCGAAACGCAGGTGGAAGATTTCGCCGCATGGCAGCAGTATACGTCAGAGGAGTTCGCCATGCCTGAGTTCAATGCGTGGTTTGCGCGGATGATCCCTCTGGTGGAGTCAGGGCGACGCGAGTTCTACACAGTCGTGACTGGGCAAGAACAGCCACTCTGATCGGGGGTTCACCGTCAAATCTGGCTGGTGTGACGCTATATGGACGTTTGCGGCCTTTGTGGCGCCGGCGATATGCTTCCGCCAGCCCGCCTGTTGACGTCTCTCGATAGAGGGATGGCAAGTTGTTGCCGGTTTCCCACAGCGCGGCCACAACATCGTCAAACGGGATACGGTGTGAACCGTCGGAGAGCAGCGCGTAGTCGGCACAATTGAACGCTTGGGACGCGGCAAACGCGTTGCGCCCGATGCAGGGGATTTGCACCATGCCGGAAACGGGGTCACACGTGAGCCCCAGGTTGTGCTCCAGGCCCATCTCGGCGGCATATTCGATCTGGCGCACGTTGCCGCCGAAGAGTTGAGCGGCTGCTGCGGCTGCCATCGAGCAGGCCACGCCCACTTCGCCCTGTCAGCCGACCTCCGCTCAGGATTTGGGGGAAGCTTCGTCGCCTGAAGATTCGACGGCGCCGCCCTTCTGTTTGCGTCGCTCCAAAGCAATTCGAGCGTATCGTGCATACTCCGTGAACGGCCAGGTGTCCAGAACCTCGTTGAATTGCAGCGCAGCCTGCGCGTCCAGTCCCTGGCGCTGATATGCCACCCCAAGATTGTAATGACAGGCCGCTTTGGATTTGATGCCCAGGAAACCGCCCTCAGATGCGGTCAGCACCTGGCGGAAAGTGGCAACAGCCGCATCGAGACGGTCCCGGTGCAGGGCCAGCACGCCCTGGTTGAGTTGCACGAGCAGACGGCCGGTTTCATCGGCCCCCAGGCGAAGCGCCAGAGCATACACCCGCTCTGCAGCCGCGTGGTTGCGGCGTCGCGCGAGCAAATTGCCCAGGTCAACGAGCAGGCGCACGCGCATGGTGATCAAGTACAGCAGGACGATGAGGAAGATCGGGCTGAAATCAAGACCGGTCAGTGCGACGATCGCGGCTACAACAGCCGTCAGCACGATCGCTTCGGCGGTGAAGCGCAGTGAGATGCCCTCGCGCCGGAGGAAAGACAACATGCCAAAAAAGAGCACAAAAAGCAGGCCGATCAAGACCAATAGAAGGTGCGGAGCCACGAACGCCTCCATGAATCACGAGATGATCAGAGTATACCGGTCGTCTGCCCTTCGTGACAATTCGCGGGTTTGACTTGAGCGATGTTTAGGGGTAAGCTGTGACTCTGTAATTGTAATGTTAGCTACGGAAACGACGGCCAGCGCTGGCCGTCAGGCGCGTCCCTGAATGGAAAGGGGGTGGTTGCGGTCGAAATCTGGTGGAGAGAGCCCTGCAGGTTGTCTAGCAGGTCGTTATGATCGTCGTCGCTCGTATTCGATGATTCCGAGACGCTCGGATCTGGCTCTCAGGAGGGATTAGAAACATGAACGCAATTGGCGTCCTTCTCATCAGCGTTTTATCACTCATCGCAGGCTATTGGCTCTACGCCAGGAGCATCGACAAGTCCGTCATCCGGCCCGACCCCAAGAAGGCCACCCCGGCCAAGATGTACATGGATGGGGTGGATTTCACGCCCGCCAATCGCAACGTTCTCTTCGGCTATCAATTCAAGTCGATTGCCGCGCTGGGCCCGATTATCGGCCCCATCGTTGCGGTGCAGTGGGGCTGGCTGCCGGCCCTGGCTTGGATCATCCTTGGCACCGTGTTCATCGGCTGGGTGCAGGATTATAGCAGCATCATTCTGGGTGTACGCGAAGAAGGCCAATCCTTCGGCGCACTCAGCTATCGTTTGATCTCCCCGCGGTCACGCGGCATCCTGATCACATTCATCTATTTCTACCTCTGGCTCATTATGGGCTCGTTCGGGGTCCAGGTGGGCTTCAGCCTGTTCACCAATCCTGCCGTGCCAATAGGCGTGCTCCTGGTCATCGCGGTAGGCCTCTTGGCCGGTCAGATGACTTACAAGTGGAAGCAGGACATCATCCTCACGTCCGTGATAACGGTGGTGCTGGCGTTCCTCAGCATCTGGATTGGCACCTTGCCGTTCGCCAAGAACATCATGGAGGCGATTCTCGGCACCGCCGGCGGGGCGACCAGTCCCATCCTGTTCCTGCAGGTGACGCAGGCGAAGTTTGTGGGCAGCCTGCTGGTCGTGATCATCTGCTATCTCGGCTCAGTGCTGCCCATTTGGCGCTGGGCACAGCCCATCAACTACGTATCCTTCTGGATCGTCTTCCTCGGCATCGTGGGCGGCATCGTGGGCCTGCTCATCTGGCGCCCCAGCATGGGCGATTTCCCGGCCTACACCAAGTTCACGATCGGCATCGGCCCGCTGTGGCCCATGCTGTTCGTGACCATCGCCTGCGGTGCGATCTCGGGCTGGCACAGCCTGGTGTCCTCCTCCGGCACGGCCCGCCAGCTTGAGAAGGAGACGGATGCGCTCTATGTCGGCGGCGGCGCCATGTTCCTGGAAATGGTGTTTGCCTGCGTGGCCTTCCTGACCGCCACTGTGGCCTTCGGCAGCTACGACGGCTACGTCAAGGCCGGCGGTGGGGCCGCGGCAGCCAGTGTCTTCTCAGTCGGCCTGGCGACCTTCATGAACAAATGGGGCTTGCCGGTCGAGTTCGGCACGGCCTACGGCGCAGTGTTCCTGACCCTGATGGCTTTGACGATCATGTATCTGGTGGTGCGCTTTATGCGCGTGGCCAGCGCCGAAGCGTTGGGCGATCAGATCCCGGTCATCCGCAACACGCATGTCGGCACGATCATCGCGTTACTGTTGACCCTGGCGTTGATTTGGCTGGTGCCGTTCCTGCAGATCTGGGCGGTGTTCGGCGCGGCAAATCAGCTCATGGCGTCCCTGGCGCTTCTGTTGGTGACGGCCTGGCTGATGTCCAAGGGGAAGCAGTATATGTGGACGATGATCCCCTTCGCGTTCATGTTCGTGACCACCATCGCGGCGCTGCTTTACAAAGCCTACGAGGCGTTCTTCATCAACCTGCCGAAGACCGCCGATCCGGTCGCTAACAAGATCGCCAGCGTGGGTCAGTTCACCGCCGCGCAGGTGCTCATCGGTGGCGTGTGTCTGATCTTGGTGGTGGCGGCGCTCTTCCTGGCCTGGGACGGCATCAAGGCGCTCCGCGGGTACGCCAGCCAACCCGTGAAAGCCCGGGCCAAGGCGTAACCGACGGCTGCGCGACCGGCCGCGGGTAGGCCGAGCCAGTTCGAGAGGATGGCATGCCACCCGTTCAAATCGATGTGATTGCGCCGGTCCCCGAAGGGTGGGGTCTGTGCCAGGCATGCGAGCTGATACTGGCAAGCGCGCAGCTTGACCAGGCCCCCCCAGAACGTGGGCTGGATGACCTGCCTCCGGAGTGGCGGGCCGATTTCCAGCGCCTCTCGACCCTGATCTTTGATCTGGCGCATCGCTACGGCGACCGCATCGTGATCCGCGTCTACGATCCGCGCTCGCTGCAAGGGTTGGTGAAGGCGGTGCGCCACGGCGCGCGTCGCTATCCGACCTTTGTGGTGGCCGGCCGCACGAAAATCACCGGGTGGAAGCCAGATGCACTGGAGCAAGCGGTGAACGATTGTTTGAGGTGAGGGTGGGTAATAATGCCTGAGGCTGGAGTGCTGAAGCGCGCTGGCCGGGCGCTGTTTGATATGCTCTACGGCGCAACAGTCTACGAGATGGTGCGCGATTTGCACAAGGAGCGCAGTCACCTCGAGCATCTCTTCATTCTCATCGTCTTCGGCGATATGCTGGGCGTGCCAGTCCTGCCGCCCTATTACACGCTCCGCCTGCTCCCGTATGTCGTGCCGAATATCGCCGGTTGGCGGCACAGTATGTCACGCGAGAAAGACCTGACCGACATGTGCGATCAGGAAATAACTTAGGCCGTGAGCCGCTATCGATGTGACTCAGGCCGCACTCCTTGTTGATGAAAGAGGTTAAGCATGTCAGAGGAAGAGCGTAAGCAAAGTCTGCTCGGTGGTTTCAAGAGCATGCTCTACGGCATGGCCGGCCACGACATGGCGCGCTATGCACTGAAGACGCGGGGCAGCATGGAGCACCTGTTTATCTTGATCACTATGGGTGATCTCCTGGGTATCCCGATCTTGCCGCCCTACTACAGTCTGCGGTTGCTGCCTTATGTCGTCCCCCAGATCTCGACCTGGAAGCGTCGTATGCTTCGCGAGCGGGATCTGACGGACGCGCTGGCGTAGTGAGGTATCATCCCATGTCTCTACGCCAAGTCTTCGAGCAAAACCCTAACCGCCGCTACATCATGTTCGGCGGGAAAGGCGGCCTGGGTAAGACCACCTTCAGCGCGGCAACTGCGTACTGGCTCGCCAAGCAAGGCTACAAAGTACTGGTCTTCTCAGTCGATCCGCAGGCCAGCCTCTCAGACATCTTCAAGAAAGATATTTTTGGCAAAGGCCCCGTCGAGATCATGCCGAACCTGTATGCGCAGGAGATCGACGCTGACCAACGCATCCGGGAGTACCAGGGGGAGATCCGCAAAAAGATTCTCGACATGTACGGGCTGGACGAGGTTCCCGAAGAGATCGAGAACTATATCCAGGCCGCGGCCGCCGAGCCCGCGATGGAAGAAAGCGCCATCTTCGACGAAGTCGTTGACATCGTCGTCAGCGGCAGCTACGACTACTACATCTACGATTTGGTGCCGCTGGGCCATGCCCTGTACTACCTCAGCATGGCATCGGTCTACGACCAATGGATCGACAAGATCACGGGGTTGCGCACCGAGATGGAGGAGTACTCCAAGGTTGCTTCGGTGATGCAGCGCAACAAGGAGACGGAGGAGGACGCGATCCTCCGCGAGCTGCAATACATCAAACACCGCATCAACACCTCGTCGGGCATCCTGACCGACAAGCAGAAGACGGCCTTCTTCTTTGTGATCACCCCTGAGGAGATGATCATTCTCGACACGCAGAAGGCGGCCGGCCTGTTCGCCAAGTTTGATGTGCCTCTCGCGGGCTATATCGTCAATCGCGTGGTCCCGGTAGAATTGGCGCAGCAGGAGATCCCCGAGTACTTGCGCAACCGTTTGGAGATGCAACACCACTACCTGGATAAGATTGACGAAGTGTTCGGCAAGGATGTGCTGACCCGAGTGCCGGAGTTCGAACGCGACATCACCGGCCTGCCGATGATCGAACGCGTGGCTACGGCCCTGTTCGGCGAGAGCGTATGAGGAGGTGAGCCATGATTGAACAAACGATGCGCCAATATCTGACTGCCAATCCTCGCCTCAAGTACGTCTTCTTCGGTGGCAAGGGCGGTGTGGGTAAGACGGTGCTCGCCGGTACGGCGGCCCTGTGGATGGCCGGCCAGGGTAAGAAGACGCTGCTGGCTTCGACCAATCCTGTGCATTCTTTATCCAGCATGTTGGATCAGAACGTCTTCGGTAAGGAGACGCCGGTCACGGGCGTGCCCAACCTGTCGGCGCTCGAGATCGACACCAAGGACACCATCGAGAAGTCCAAAAAGGAGATCCGCGAGAAAATCGAGTGGTTTCTGAAGTATGCCGATGTCAAAACGAAAGCGGACGAATTCGTGGAGTCGGCCACCATGAATCCGGCCTTCGAGGAGTCGGCCATGTTCGAGAACATGATCGATCTCATGTTCGACGACAGGTACGAAGCCTATGTCTTCGATACCGCGCCTACGGCTAACGCTCGCCGGTTGTTGGGCATGTCCAGCGTTTACTCGATGTGGGTCAACAAGATGGTACAGAGCCGCGAGGAGGCCACATCGCTGCGCGACCTGCTCTCCTACAGCAAACGCAAGAAGCAGAAGGACCCGCTGATGGACTACCTGCTAAACCTGCGCGAGCGGATGGGAAAGGCCAAGACGCTGCTGACGGATGCCAGTTTGACCTCCTTCTTCTTCGTCGCGCTGCCGGAAGCGTTGCCAATTGCGGTGATCACGCGCTTCATTAAGTGGTTCCAGGAGTTCGGCATCCCGGTCGGTGGGGTGATCGTGAACATGCTCATCGACAAGGACAGCGTAGGGCCGGACGCGCCGGAGTTCGTCAAGAACCGCGTCGCGATGCAGGCCGAGCATATGGACACCGTCTGGCAGGAGTTCGACGGCCAGGTGCGGGCGTTATTGCCATTGTATGAGACCGAGGTGCGGGGCACGGCTATGCTGAAACGCATGGCCGACGAACTCTTCGCGTAACGCTCCAGACAAGTGCATAGGTCGGCTGGCGCAAACCCGCAGCCTGCGCCAGCCGACAGCTGTCAGGCGAACGCCGCGCAGCAAGGCGAAGGTGTTGCCGATTTTTCGGGTCGGCGCTACGATAACCTCGCAAAAGGGTGCGCGATCTCTCATTGCCATTGGAGCGCATGCCGTTCCCCATCGCCGCCAGGAGATCTTGCCGTGCTCGCCAAAGTCCACAGTTGCGCATTGATAGGTTTGGATGGCGCCGTCGTCGAGGTGGAGGCCGACCTCAACACGCGTGCCCTGCCCTCGGTCATGTTGGTAGGCCTGCCTGATACCGCGGTCAAAGAATCCACCGAACGCGTGCGGGCAGCCATCATCAACTCCGGCCTCAGCTATCCACGCGGCCGCGTCACGGTCAACCTGGCGCCGGCCGACCTGCGCAAGGAAGGACCGGCGTACGACCTGCCCATCGCGGTGGCGCTGCTCGTCTTGGCCGAGCAGATCCCGTCCGACCTGGATGGCGTGCTCTTCCTGGGCGAATTATCGCTCGACGGCTCGTTGCGCCACGTCAACGGGCTCCTGCCGATGGCGCACCTCGCCAAGGAATTGGGGTACGAGTCGCTATTCGTACCGCAGGTCGATGCACCCGAAGCGGCGCTTGTGCAGGGAATCGACGTGTATCCCGTGGATACGCTGGGCAGGCTTGCCGCGCATTTTCGTGACTATCACCCCATCGAGCCGTATCGCACGACCTTCAATCTCGACGCTTCACCCCCGCCCTATGCCTGTGACTTTCAGGACGTGAAGGGTCAGGAACACGTCAAAAGGGCGCTGGAGGTGGCAGCAGCTGGAGGTCACAACGTCTTAATGTCCGGCCCGCCTGGGGCAGGCAAGACGCTGCTCGCTCGCTCGCTGCCTTCGATCCTACCGCGTTTGACCTTGGGCGAAGCACTGGATGTAACCCGCATCTATTCGGTTGCGGACATGCTGCGCAGCAGCGTGTCAGAAGACGCGCCGCTGATCCGGCATCGGCCGTTCCGCGCGCCCCATCACACGATCTCTCACGCCGGTCTGGTCGGCGGCGGGCAGTGGCCGAGGCCAGGCGAGATCAGCCTGGCGCATCGGGGCGTCCTGTTCCTGGACGAAATGCCCGAATTCAGCCTGCATACGCTGGAAGTTCTGCGACAGCCCCTCGAGGACAAAATTGTTACGATCAGCCGGGCGCAGGGAAGTCTGACCTTCCCGGCCAACTTCATGTTGATCGGAGCTCAAAATCCGTGCCCGTGTGGCTATTTCGGCGATCCAGAACATGCGTGCAGTTGCAGCCCTGGATTGGTGAGCAAGTACCAGAAGCGCCTGTCAGGCCCGCTCCTCGATCGCATTGACATCCACGTCGAAGTCCCGCGCGTCCCGTTCCAGAAGCTGTCGGACGAGCCGGCGCGGTGAATCGTCGGCGGCCATTCGCGCGCGCGTCGAGGCAGCCCGAGCGCGACAGACGACTCGCTTCACGCAGGGCGCCGGGGACCCCAAGGCAAAGCCCGGTACGCGAACCAGCCCCCGGCCGGCGACCAGCCTGACATGCAACGCCGACATGGGACCCACGCAGGTGCGCGACTTCTGCCAGGTGGACGAGACGGGACGCCAGTTGCTGGCCGCAGCGACACGGCAGATGAACCTGAGTGCGCGGGCATTTCACCGCATCCTGAAGCTGGCGCGGACGATTGCGGATCTGGCAGGGGCCGAACGTATCCAGCCCGCGCATATTGCTGAGGCGATCCAGTATCGGCCGAGGCGACAAGAGTAAGTCGCAAAGATACTCCACGTCTATACTATTCAGCCGTTACTTTCGTCAGCATTTCGTACCTGCGGTAAGTTCGGAAGCCGAACTTGCTGTAGAAATCGAGCAGATGAGTCCAGTCGATCACACAGCCTGCAATCCCGGCGTCGCGCAGCTCCCGCAGTCCCGCATCCAACACAGCCGCGCCGTAACCGCCCCCGCGCAACGCAGAGCTGATGCCGATCGGGCCAAGATGCCCCCACGGATGCGGCAGGCTCGCCATGAAGACGCGGTCAAGGGAGCGCAGCGAATCTTCATAGGTCAGCCAGCAAAAGCCATCGATACCTGTCGAAGTGAGCAGCACCATGAAGTCGGAAATGCGGCCACCGCCGGTCAGGAATTCGCGCGCCTCGTAAAGCCAGCGCCCGCTGAACTCACGCCCGAAAAATGCCAGCAGCGCTCCTTCGTCACCCGGCTGCGCTGGCCGCACCTGGGCGGACAGGGTCGCGCGCACAAATGGCGGCGCCTGGTACACGCGTAAGTCTTGCGCGACGTCCCAAACTACCGGGCCATGGGCTCGAGGAGCATAACCTCTTCGTTGAAAGAAATCCTCCGAAGCAAGGCCAGAGGGCAGGCCGGGAGCGAATGGCCGTAGGCTACCGCCCAACCTGAAACGAGTGCAGCCGTGTTCGGTCAACCACCCCTCGGCCCAGTCGAGCAGCCCGGCGCCGATCCCCTGGCCTTGATGCGCAGGCGCCACCGCAATTGCGTCGACCCAGCCCGCCTCAGGCGCTGAAACACCGGGGTCACCCGCTGAAAACTCGGTCGTCAGCACGAACCCGACCGGATGGCCGTCAACGAACGCGATCCGTCCCGCCTGTTGCGCGCCGGTCGAGGGCCGGGTGTTGTAACGGACGCCGGCCAGCGTGATTGCGAGATCAGGCCCGCATGCCGCATTCCACAGGTTTGCCGCAGCCGCCAAGTGATCGGGGTCGCCACCATCAAACGCATCGAAACGAACGAACGTCACAGCACCCCCTGAACGAGAGGCGCCCCTACGGGGACACGACTTACGCCCAGCTCTCCGTTTCTTATGACAACTCCACCGGCAAACGGCCTCCCGACTCTGCGCTGCCCAGCAGCACCGAAACCAGCGCTTCCAGCAACGGCGGATTCGAGCCATAGGTCGCGATGCAGGTGCCGGCGCCATCCAAAGCCACACAATCATAGGGGGCGGCTACGGTGACGACAACAAGCGGCACGTGTGCATCGACAAGCGCCTGCACCAGGTCCGCCTGGGTCGGATGGCTGGCGACATTGGCAACAGTCAGAATCACGGTCTTGCCGCGCGCCTGATGAAACACTTCCCTGATGTCATCCTCAGTAACGTCTTCAGGGAGGATCAGGCCATCTGCGCCGAGCGCACTCATAATGTGGTCCGCGACAATGGGCCTGAGCGCGCCGGAAGCAAAGTCCCCGCGGCTGGCCAGTTCGACAACGAGCACAGAACCATCACCCTCTCTGCCCGCAAGTGGGAGAAAATGTTCCCGATCCCGCAATACTGTGATTGCCTGCTCTGCCACCCGCTGTGATAAGCTGCGCGTCTCGAAGCTTCCCACACTGGATACGTTTTGCTTGGCAGTCCATCGAGCGCCTGCCAATCCATCCAATAACCCGTATCCACCCTTGACCGTGAGGATGCGACGAACCGCAGCGTCGAGACGCGCCATGGAGATCTGCTCCCGCTCGACAGCCTGCACCAAGGCCGCGTGCACCTGCCGGTGAACAGTGAATCCATGGCTGATGCAAAGCATGTCCGCCCCCGCTGCCAGCGACGCAACAGCGGCAGCAGGCACCGGGAAGCCACTTCGCGCAAGTGCACCCATTTCCAGCGAGTCGGTGAGGAGCAAGCCATCGTATCCCAGCTCGTCGCGCAGCAGCCCGGTCATCACCCTCGAAGAGAGGGTGGCCGGGAGCCCGGCGGTCTGATCGACCGATGGAAACGTAACATGGGCGGACATGATCCCCGCAACGTCGGCATCGATGGCTGCCCGGAAGGGCACGAATTCGACGGCCTCCAGCCGGCTCCGGTCATGCGCAACGGTCGGCAGAGTGACATGGGAATCGATCCCTGTGTCGCCGTGACCCGGGAAGTGCTTGCCCACGGCCATCACTCCTGCGCCCTGCAGCCCCTCGATAAACGCCACACCGAACGCAGCCACCCGTTGGGGATCGGAGCCAAAGGAGCGCGTACCGATAACCGGGTTGCGAGGATTGCTATTCACATCCAGGACCGGGGCGAGGTCCATGTTGATGCCCACAGCCAGCAGCTCGCGCCCCAGCGCCGCGGCCACCAGCCGGGCGTTCTCGGGAACGCCGGTTGCACCAAGCGCCATGGGACTTGGAAATTCGGTATAGCCGCGCGCCTGTCGCAAACGGGTCACCCGGCCGCCCTCCTGGTCGATGGAGATAATGAGGGGCGGATTGCCACCCTGAATAACTGTCGCCTGCGCTGCGGCAGTGAGTTCAGCCAGCTCTTCGGGCGCGGCCACATTACGCTCGAACAGAACCAACCCACCTACATGCAGGTCAGCAAGCATATCGGCCACTCGCGAAGTCATGGCCGTATATCGGGCGCCCGTTTCGGTCGGATCCAATCCGATCAGCATGATCTGACCGATCTTCTGTTCCAGGCTCATGCGTGCAAGCATCCGTTCGACGACCTGCCCTGTAAAGTGAACCACGTTTGCCTCCCCTGGTTCTCATTGCTGAGGCCATTGTCGGACGGGTTGAACGCTTTGTCAAAGCCGGGGTAGAATGATGGCGCCCGCCGTGCGGCATCGAGTGCGCATGGGCTGCTTGTTCATCATCAGTGTGAAGAGGGGCCAATCATGTCAAACGAAAAGCTGGCGGAACGCGCCGCGGATCATCTGGACTTTCTCTGTGTCCATTTGCCGACACGGGCTGTGGGGTCACAGGGAAACCGAGATGCGACCAGGTACTTTGCCGATGTGTGTCGTGCAGCCGGCTGGGAAGTCGAAACACCCGTGTTTCAATGTATGGCATGGGACGAATCTGGTGCGGACCTGCACGCTGGGGGTGCCGCGTTCGAGGTGCTTGTCAGCCCCTACAGCCTGTCCGCCCAGGTCAGACGCGCCGTTGGTTGTGCTGACTTCCGTCGAAGACCTGGAAGTCATCGACCTGACTGGCAAGATCGTGCTGCTCCGCGGAGAATTGACCAGGGAGCAGTTGGCGCCGAAGAACTTCCCTTGGTGGAACCCGCAAGAGCACCAGCGCATCATCGCCGCGTTGGAAAAGGCGGCGCCGCTGGCCATCCTTGCTGCCACCACCCGCAATCCTGAGACGGCCGGCGCAGTGTATCCCTTCCCCTTGATCGAAGATGGTGACTTCGACATTCCCTCGGCTTACATGACCGCGGAGGAGGGCCAGAAGCTGGCCGTGTACGCAGGAAGGAAGATTGACCTGGAGATCCGCGCCAATCGCGCGTTGTCTGAAGGGTGTAACGTAGTGGCGCGCAAGGGGGCGCGGGGCTTGCTGGCAATGCACGAACCGTTGTCACTGCGCACATTGACGCGAAACGGGGCACGCCAGGCGCGCTGGATGACGGCACTGGAATCGTAGTATTGCTCTTACTGGCCGAACTGCTCCGCGACTACGACGGCGAAAAGGCCATTGAGTTGGTCGCGTTCAATGGCGAAGACTACTATGCCGCGTCCGGCGAGCGGCTCTATGTGCAACAAAATGCCGACCTATCGACCATTGCCTTGGTCATCAATATCGATGGTGCGGCTTATCGTGAGGGCGACACGCACTTCTCGCTGTACGAATGTCCCGGCGATTTGGCTGGCCAGGTGCGGACCGTATTAACCAGACATGGCCTGGCTGAAGGTCCGCAGTGGTATCAGGGCGATCATTCCATCTTCGTGATGGGCGGCCGTCCGGCGGTGGCAATCACATCCGCCGCGCTGGGCGAGTTGATGACAGAGATCACGCATACAGCAAGGGATACGCCTGAGATCGTGGACACGGCAAAGATCGCGCAGATTGCGATAGCGCTGCACGATTTGGTGTGAGTACCATGCTGGATTGAGGTGGCGGGGTACCTCGGCCCTACTTCATTGTAAAGAAGCGTTCCAAAAGCCGTTGTTTCCATGCCCAACGCACACCGAGAAGCCACATGGCTGTGGCGCCAACAATCAGCGCGCCAGCGAGCCAATCGAGCACAGCCAGTTCGAACATGGAGCGCAGCACCGGTGATGCCAGGACGGCGGCGAACCCAAGCCCCAGTACTGCTACAAGCAAGGCCGGACGGCGGTCACCGCTCAAAACATCTCCGCCGGTCCACCAGTCCGTCGGAGGTTCCACAAACACCACCAACAAGAGCCCGACGAGAACCAGGAAGGCCGCCAGCGAGGTCTGCCCCACAGCAACTGCCTCGCGGAACCCCAACGGATCCAGGATCAGCTCGGCCGGCCCGAGGCCTCGTACATGAAGAAAAAGGGTGGCATAGAACACACCCAGCCCCAGCAGGCTGCCGAGCAGCGCCGGGGGAATGACGAAATGAGCCAGACGTAAGCCGAGCGATACGTGGCGTTCCTGGCGGCCGGGCCTCGCCCACAGCGCCAGCAGGACCGTGGGAATACCCACTGTGAAGAGTGTCGTCAGTGAGCCGTGGCGCAGATTGATCGGGAATGCACCGATCACCAGGCTGGACAGGATAATGAGCGACAGGGCCGCGATCCGCGTCAGGAACAGCTTGAGGATGTCCTGCATACCGTTGATGATGCGCTGGCCCTCAGCCACAGCCGGCGCCAGTGCTGCGAAAGAGTCATTGAGCAGCACGATATCGGCGACCGAACGCGTGGCCTGCGTGCCCGACTGCATCGCGATGCCCAGGTTCGCCTTCTTTAGCGAGAGCACGTCGTTCACTCCGTCCCCCATCATTGCGACGTAGTGCCCGCGCGCTCGCAACGCGTCAACCAACTGCTCTTTCTGCTTCGGTGAGATCCGACCGAAGATGCTGCCCGAGTGTGCGGCTTCGGTGAGGGCCGCCCCTTGCATCTCCGCCAGGTCTGTGCCCGACACAAGCCTGCCGGTCACAAGGAACCCCGCCTGTCGCGCCAGGGCGGCAACCGTATCCGGATGATCGCCGGATATGATCTTCGGCGTCACGCCGTTGGCGACAAAGCTATCCAGGGTAGATCGGGCGTCGGGGCGGAGTTCGTCGGAAAGGGCTAGCACTGCTGCAGGAACCATCGGGATGGGGAGTGTCGACTCATCGCCCTGATCCTTGAGAAGCCTCGGCTCCGGGTGGTAGCACATTAGAAGCACCCGCAACCCCTGACTCGTCCATCGATCTATTGTAAGGGTCAGTGCGTCCCACGAGTTGCCAAGGTAGGGCCTCAGCATCTCGGGCGCCCCCAAGGCATAAATGCCTCGCCGGGGCTCAATGGCTTCTGCCGAATGCTCGAATGAGTTGTCTTCATCAAACGCGACAGCGCTCCACTTGCGTGCGGATGAGAAAGGTGTTTCAGCAGCCAGATTAGTCTTCTGCCCAGGGAACGCACGGGCGAGCGCCTCGGCGGTCTTGTTGCTCGCGGTCGATGATGCCAGCATCGCTCCCAAGGCAACGCGCACTTGCGCCTCGCCCGGCCCCTCGTCGGGGTATACCAGTATCCTCGAATTTAAGCCGGTTCGTCGTTAGCGTGCCCGTTTTATCCAGGCACAATACATCCACGTTGCTCAGTGACTCTATCGCGTTCGCCTGCTGCACCAGCGCGCCCTGCCGGGCGATGCGCACCGCACCCAGTGCATAGGCCACTGCAATCGCGACGAACAGGCCGTTGGGCACCAACCCAACGACGACCGTTGCCTGCTGCACACCTTCCGGTAAAGAGATCGCCTTGAGGATGCCGTTAGAGGCAATAAGGATTTCCAGATAGATCACGATCAACAGGAGCACGCGGATCGTAAGGTTAATCTCCTGCTGCAAGGGAGTCAGCACGCGACGGTATGCTCGCGCACCCGCCGACAGCTTCCCGGCCACGCTCTCCTGCCCCACCCGGGTTACCGTGAAATAACCACTGCCGTTGACGACGAAGGAACCTGAGCGCACTTCGTCGCCTGGCGTCTTACGCACCAGGTCTGATTCACCCGTGAGCTGCGACTCGTCCACCTGGATGGTGCCGCTAATCACGTCACCATCAACCAGCACCTGGTCGCCCGGACTCACCTTCACTGCATCGCCGATAACCAGCTCCTCGGGCAAAATCACTCGCTCGCCGCTTTGTCTCAGCACGGTTGACGTGGGCCGCGTGAGTAGCGATATCTGGTCGAGCATGCGCTTTGCGCGCACCTCTTGAATCACGCTGACCACGACATTGGTAAGGATAATGCCAACAGAGATGACCGCATCCAGGGGACGACCGACCAGGATCAGGCCGATGCCCAGCAAAAAGATTGCATTATTGATGAAGGTGAAGACGTTTTCGCGGATGATCTGCCAGTAGGTTCGACCGGATGGTGGCGGCGGCGAATTGCCCTGGCCCGCGGCACGCCGGGCTTCAGCTTCGGCGTCAGTCAGGCAGGGCAAAGCGGTCATTTAGTTCGGCGTTCCGTCCGAACGCCGGAACGCCATGATATCCTGGCGCCATGCTGCTACGAGGGCATCCTCGGCCGGATCCCCGCTATCGTGGCGCACTCGCCATTTGCGCAGGGCCAGCTCGTTCTGTGCGTTGGCGATGCGCCGGCCCGATGCGCCGGGAAAACCCGGGATAACACGCACGCCCCAACCCAATTCATCTTGGAGCAGGCGATATTCATCCGGCGTCACCGCGGTTCCGACCTCCTCGGCCAACTCCGCGCGGATCACGGCCCGTTCCCACCGGCCGCCTTCTTGTAGCAGCTCGAGCACCGCGGCATAGAACAGCCCCAATGTAAACAGCGCGCCGGTAGCCATGCTCAGCCACAAGGCGACAGAGGGCATCTGCGCCAGGGACGTATTCACAAAGCCGAGGAACATGCTGACCAGGCCGGCCACGCTGATCGTCAGCGTATTCTGCACCAAATGTGCGGCAAGCGCGAGGATCACAAACGCGATGGGAGTGAAGATCTTCATCCAGCGCGCAGAGGTCTGCCGGGCAAGCCCAAACCCCGCGCCCATGAGCGCACCAAAGAGGGTGTGCCCATTAAGCCCCAGGAAATAGAAACGCGCGGCAAGTTGCTGGCCGAACGCAAGAGTCCCCGTGCGCAGAAAACCATCGGTAATGTAGTAAGCCGTCTCCGCAACTACGAAGCCCAACCCAACAAGCGCGCCATAGATGATGCCATCGCGCACAGAATCGAACTCTGCACGCAGGAAGATGATCAGCAGCAGCAATGCCAGCACCTTGACCCCTTCCTCAAACAACGCTGGGACAATGGCGCGGCTGAAACTTAGCTTCAAGATCTCATCGCGGCCGATCTTCTCCAGGGGCAGGGTGGACTGGCTGAGGGGGTCGAACGAGCGCGCATCCGCAGGCGTCAAGCCCAGCCCTTGGAGCAATCCATTGCCCGCCGGACCCGCGATGAGGAGCGCCAGCCCGACACTAACCACGACACCAAACAGAAAGATGCCGAAGAAGACCAAGGGCGTTTCGCGCTCATTGCGGTCCAGCCACCAGAGAAACCCAAGACCAGGCAAGGCGAGAGCCGCGGCAGCGAGCAGGGCCAGCAGGAAGATGCCCGGCGCGCGCGAAGGCTGTTGACCCAACCACAGGCCGTAACCGGCCAACCCGGCTGCAAGAAGGACGACCAGGATGGCCACAAAGGCGATGACGACCGGTGTTCTCCGCATGGGCGATGCGGAAATCGAACGCGCCAGAGATGGTGGTAGCTGCGGCATCCGATGCCCCCTCCGTCACTTGGGTCACAAACGTTGGTAGCAGTGAGTCATCGCACCAGTGCGGGGATAATATCACGACTGTGTGACGAGGGCAAGCGAATTTAACTCAGATATCTTATGTAATGGTAAGTCGCATGGCACGTTGACTTAGCCTTGAATCGAGTCGCGCGCTTGCATCTTTCGGGAATGTATGCTATATCTTTCACAATGGTGGGCAACAGCCCCAATTCGTCTTGCAAAGATGCAGATAATGGAAGACTTTCACGGATCAGAGTCTGGGGGTATCGCGCAGCCCGACTTGCGAATTTACCTGTTAGGACCCTCCTGGATCGCATGGCGGGACCAGTCACTCTCGATTCAGCGGCGCCAGGCGCGCGCGTTGCTCTATTGTCTCGCGGCCAAACGTGAGCCGGTTCCGCGCGACCAGATCTGTTTCGGCTTCTGGCCTGACGAATACGACGCTAAGTCACACCGTAACCTCAGCCATCTCCTGAGCCATCTGCGCAAGGCGCTTCCCGATCCCAGCGTACTGCGTAGTGTCAACGACATCCTGGAGTTGGATCCACAACGGGTGTGGTGCGATGCAGCCGAGTTCCGTGACGCTTGCACTGATTTGGATGTGCGCAACTGGCAACGGCTTGAGCAGGCCGTTCAATTGTACCGCGGCCCATTTCTCTCCGGAATGTCTCTTCCTCACGCACCCGAGTTCGAACTCTGGGTGAGCGGGCAGCGCAGCATGCATGAGCGCCTCCTGCTCGATGCAATTAAGGTGCTCATCGGTACAGAAACCACCCAGGTCGACTACGCTCGGGCTATCCAGTACGCGCGCATGTACCTGGGCGTGGATGAAATGGCGGAAGACATCCACCGACGCCTCATGGTGTTACATTTGCTGAACGGCGACCGCCCAGCCGCCCTGCAACAGTACCAGCGCTGCGTGGCCATTCTCAAGCGCGAGCTGGGCGTCGACCCTCTTCCCGAGACCCGCGCTATCTACGAGGCCATCCGCCACCAGGCCTGAAAAATCGATCTGAACCTCCACCGTGATGGCTTGGGATGTCCCTGAACCCGAGGTGCAACCTCAGCCGTCACTGCGCGTAATCCCCACGCCTCGCTCCGTAGACATTTTGTAGACGTTTTGTAGCCAGCCCGTGGTCGTCCCGTTACCTTGCTGTAGTCATTTTGTAGCTCCTTCGTAGTCAAATCGTCGCCATTTCGGAGATGTTGTGGAGCCATCTCGCGGACGGTTTGGACCTCCTCAAGCGCGACACTAACATCGACATGCGTGCACGTCCCTGTTGTCGCGGTCATATTCGGGAGGTCGCCGTGAGAACGCCCCTTCCTCTGTCTCACTCCAATGCAACCCGGGCGATCAGGTCAAACCCCGGTTTGGCACGTTGGGGCGCCATCTTCCACATCACCAGGGAACGCCGGCAAGTTCTCCTGGACAGGCTCGCCGCGTTCGCAGTGCTCCTCCTGGTTCTGGCCACGCTCACAATGTTTGCCCTGTATGTGGCGCACGAATTACCTGGCTGGCGCGCAGGGCAGATCAGCGGCTTTGAAAGCATGTCGGCGCCCGCCATGTCAGACAGTCTTCTATCCGCAGCGCCCACTTCCGCTGCTCAGACGACCACTCTGAGTCGAGTTCCGCTGGTGCTGATTTCGATAGCTATAGAGATGGCGATCTTCGTCGGGCTAGGCCTTTATCTGCGTCATGAAATGAATCGATTGCCCTGACCGTGCTTGAGTGCAGCCCTCGGCCGCGATTTCTGGTCGACCTGCGCCACCCCATCACGATAGTTGAACACTTCAGCCAAGGCCAACACCTCCGTCGCTCCACCACGACCTTCATCCGCGTTCACACGAACTAGATCGTCCGAACGGGGTCATCATCCTCAAAGAAAATGCGGCGCTTCGTGCTATAATACACGCTATGGACGCCGTTGCCTGGTTCTTTACACAGAATTTAGTTTTCGTTTACTTCTTCTACGGGCTTGCGTTCTTCGGTCTCGGGCTGGTTGTGTTGCTCGAGTCGGGCCGCGCGTCGGAGTTCCGCTTTGCACGCGCGCTGCGTCCCCTGGCATGGTTTGGTCTGGTGCACGGGGCGCACGAGTGGTTCGAGATGTTCCAAATTTTCGCGGCTGGGCGAAGCAATTATAGCCCGGGGCTTGTCGAAGAGATCATTCGCCTGGGCACGCTACTTCTATCTTTCGTGCTGCTGCTCGTCTTCGGCACGCGGCTGCTGCCTGGCGCCGAGAATCACCCGAAGGCCAGCAACTTGCAGGTGCTCACCATGGCCCTGCTCTGGCTCCTGGCGGTAGGTTTCGTCGCCTGGCGCTACCGGCCCGATCTCAAACAACTTTTCGTCGCCGCCGATGTGCTGGCCCGGTACAGTCTCGCCATACCCGGTTCACTGCTCGCGTCATGGGCGCTTCTCCGCGAGCGCCACGACTTCCACGCACGCGGCATGAGCCAGTATGGCGGCTCTCTGCTATGGGCAGGCCTGGCATTCGCCGTGTATGGGGTGATTGGCCAGATCTTTGTCAAGTCGAGCCTGGTTTTCCCCTCCCAGACGGTCAACACCGCGCTTTTCATCCGCACCTTTGGCTTCCCGGTGCAGCTGTTGCGTGCCATGGCGGCCGCGGGCCTTACCTTTCACCTAGGCAAGGCACTTCGTGCGTTCGAAGCCGAGAGCCGGATCCGTCTCGCGCGCGCAAACAAGGCTCGAATCGAGGCCCAGGCCGCTGCGCTGGCCGAACAGCAACGCCGGGTAGACGAGGTCCAGGCGCTGAACACGGTGCTCCAGGCAACGACTAGCGAATTGGCCTCGCTGGTCGATATGTCCCGCATCCTCTCATCCGCACTGGATCTCAGGCAGATTTCAGGCGCAGCGCTGAGGCACGTTGTCCATAGCTTCGAGCGTGGCTGCTGCGCAGTCGTCTTCCTGCGCAGGCCTGATGGCGGCTATGAACTACTCCGTGCTTATCGGCGACCCCAGGCGCCCATGCCGGCGATCCCGCCGCCGGTGACTGAATTGAGCGTACACGCCACCGAAGCTTCCGGCCCCGTGGGTGCAGGACTGGACGGCCACGTGGTCGTTCTCGGACCAGACGGCTTCGCGGGGGGAAAGCGCTATCGATCGCTCGGTGTACCATTGAACGCCAAGGGGCAAACCTTCGGCGCGCTGGCACTGTCGTCGGCGCACGAAGAGGAACCGTTGGGCAGCGACGAGCTGCGTCTGCTCACGGCATTCGGACAGCAGTTCGCCACGGCCATCGATAATGTGCGACTCCACCAAGTGGTGCAAGAGCGCGAGACCCAACTCGAGGAATTGGTGCGCAAGTTGGTCCACGCACAGGAGGATGAACGGCAGCGCATTGCGCGCGAACTACACGACGAAACCGGGCAAAAGCTGACCGCATTGGGAATGGGTCTGGCCGCTGTGGAAACCACCCTCAGCACGGGCGATCTGATTCGCACCAACGGTCTGCTTCGCAATCTGCGCGAAATGAGCGATCAGGCCATTACCGAGCTGCGCAATATCATGGCCAATCTGCGGCCCGCGCAACTCGACGACCTGGGCCTCGCACCGGCCCTGCGCTGGTACTTAAGTCAACACCAGGCGCGCTACCCGACCACCCACGTGCAGCTGAATATT
The DNA here is from genome assembly GCA_963774265.1 of uncultured Chloroflexia bacterium. Taxonomy (GTDB): domain Bacteria; phylum Chloroflexota; class Anaerolineae; order CG2-30-64-16; family CG2-30-64-16; genus JALOOB01. Next base: position 249,246 of record CAVZDU010000008.1, read on the forward strand.
GAAAAACTGCCTGGTCGCTTGCCTCCCGAACACGAAACGATACTATTCCGGGTAGTTCAGGAGGCCCTGACAAACATACAGCGGCACGCGCAGGCCACCCAAGTTAGTCTGAATCTGGCGCAAAATCGTTCTTCCGTACGGTTGGAGATGATCGACAATGGTGTGGGTTTCGATCCGAAGCAGCCGCCTCGCCACGAACCCGGGTCTGGGCTGGGCTTACCGGGCATGCGTGAACGCGTTGCGTTGGTGAACGGCCGGCTGGAGGTCGACTCGGCGCCTGGCAAAGGCACGCGCATCGTGGTGGAGCTGCCATTGCGTGAGGTGTAGGTTTGGTTCTGAAGGAACACTTCGTTGAGAGGACAACATGGCGCACACGCGAGTCTTACTAGTCGACGATCACGCCGTCGTGCGCGCCGGGCTGCGAATGCTGCTCGCGGCCGACGCGGAACTAGAGATCATCGGGGAGGCCGAGAACGGGGCGCAAGGCATCCAGAGGGCCGATGAGTTGCAGCCCGACGTGGTGCTAATGGACATCTCCATGCCCGACATGAACGGGATCGAGGCGACGCGCCGTATCAAGGCGCAACACCCCGAGATCGCCGTGCTCGCCCTCACCATGCATGAAGATGACCAGTACTTCTTCGAGATGTTGGCTGCAGGGGCTTCCGGCTATGTACCCAAAAGGGCCGCGCCCAACGACCTCATCAGCGCGATTCATGCGGTGCGCGGGGGCGGCATGTTCCTGTTCCCATCGCTGGCGCGGTCACTGGTGCAGGACTACCTCCACCGCCACGAGCAACCCGGCACTGAAGCAACCCCGAAAGGTTTTGAAGATCTCACAGATCGCGAACGCGAGGTGCTGGCGCTCATCGCGGAAGGCCGCTCGAACCAGGACATCGCCGACGCGCTAGTGATCAGCATTAAGACGGTCAACCGTCACCGCGAGAATATCATGGCCAAACTAAACCTGCACAGCCGGGTCGAGTTGGTCCGTTACGCCATCGAAAAGGGACTTATTGATCTCAAGTAGCTCCTGACACCACGTCACCTAGTCCCACTTGTGGGTGATGCATGTTCTCTGCGCCCTCCGCGTCCTAAACGGAGCACCCCTTGTGAACTGTGATCGACCAGCATCCCCCACGCGTGGGTAATCCACCCCATGCCCAAGATGGGTATACCACCCGATTTATTTCCCTCTCTCCCGGTGCTAAGCTAGAGCCAGATCGTGAAGCAGTATGCGTAGGGGTAAGTCCGGAAGGACGTTCCCATATGAGGAGAAGCCCCATGGAAACTCTCGTCATGTTGCTCGGTGTGGTGCTCCGGCTGGCAATTCCGCTGGGGCTGTTGACCGTTCTAAGTACGGGTATGCGCCGCTGGGATTCCCAGCGCAGCCATGCCTGATCCAGAAGGATCAAGGGAGGAAGCCATGATTTCTTTCACTGACATCGCCGTCGTACTGGGCATGATGTTCCTACGCGTGGGTGTTCCCGCCCTGGTCGTCGTTGCGCTAGCCTACGGACTCAAGCGGCTCGATAAGCGTTGGGAGGCCGAGGCGCGTGAGGAACAAGCCAGGATGGTCGACCACGAGGTGCAGCCCACTGTGCCGGTCGCGCCGGTCCGCCGACCTTCGAAGCAGCCGACTCCTCGGCCGTTGCCCTTCATCCCGCCGCCGGCCGTCAATAAGGAACAGCGCCCCGGTGTGTATCTCCAGCCAGGCCTGGTAGCTCCTGTGGGCCTGTCCGCTGCGTCCAAGCATTGCTGGGACGAGAAGGGTTGCAGCGACACCAAGAAGGCATCCTGCGCGGCTCCAGGTCACCCCGATCAGCCGTGCTGGCAAGCACGGTTCAACGCCGAAGGGCAAGTGCCCGAAGAATGCGTGGGTTGCGATATCTTCCAACACCTGCCAACGATGTAGACCGCACGGCCGAGGAGAACAACGATGATGCATCGCATGTTGAACCGAAGTTGGCTGGTCGTTGTCCCGACCGTACTGCTCCTGATACTGGCGCTCGGATTGACCAGCACGTCAAAGGCAGCCCCTGCAGCGGGTATGGTCAATCCGCAAGCCCAGACACCCGAGACACCGGTTTGCGCGACATGTCACGCCCAGGAAGAGACGGAATGGCAGGCGAGCCCCCACGCGAAGGCGGGCGCGACCTGCGAATCGTGCCACGGCGCATACAAAGAGGGGCACCCCGCAGGGGAAACCATGACGCTGCCGATGGAGTCGGAGACATGTCAAACGTGCCACACGGATGCCTTCAATCAGTGGGAGGCCAGCGCCCATACGGTTGTTGGCGTGGACTGCTTTGACTGTCACAAGGCTCACACCCAGGGCCTGCGCATCGAACCCCTGGAAAAACTGTGTTCAGCCTGCCACACCAAGGAAGAGACCCAGTTGGCACATGGGATCCACGGAATCAGTGGTATTGCATGCGCGAGCTGCCACATGAGCCAACAATTGAAGGCCGATGCGAAGGATAGCACCGACAAGATAAGCAACCATACCTTCACCGTCGCTTCCGACGTGTGCGCTCGCTGCCATACAAATGCTATTCATGGTGCTGAGAGCGCAACCAAGGCGACGACCGAGACTCAGGCCGAAACCGAAGCCGCGGCCCTCGAGCGCCAGGACCGCCGTGTGGCCGAGTTGGAGCAGCAGGTAATGGATTCCTCGCAACAAGTCGAGCGCCTACAGAATCTTGCGATCATTGGCATGGGTCTGGCACTCGGAGTCGGCGGGATGGTTGGCCTGGTCATCGGCGTGGCAGTAATGACCCTGATAAGCAGGAGAAAGCAGTCATGAGTAACAGAGTCTCGCGACGCCAATTCTTGAAGCTGTCAGCCGCGGCGATGGGCGGCGCAGCACTCGCAGGGAATGCAGCGCTGCCTGCCGGCGCCTCGTCGGGCGTTGACCCGGCCAAGGTGCCCAGTATGCTCATCGACATCAGCCGCTGCGTGGGTTGTGGCAACTGCCAGAGGTCGTGCATCGAAGCCAACAATCTGCATCCGACAACCGAGCAGGTGAAAAAACTGACCTGTGAGAACCTCACCTACCTGGAGAAGGTCGAGCTCGAAGGCGGCAAGACTCGCTACGTAAAGCGACAGTGCATGCACTGCCTGGACGCGGCATGCGCCTCAGCGTGTCCGGTGGTCGCACTCCATCAAACCGTGGAAGGACCCATCGCCTATCGAGCCAACCGCTGCTTGGGATGCCGGATGTGCATGGTCGCTTGCCCATTCGGTGTGCCGACCTTCGAATGGAACGACGGGCTGACGCCCGAGATCCGCAAGTGCATGTTCTGCATCGAACGCCAACGAGAAGGTGAGCTGCCAGCATGCGTCTCGAATTGCCCATCGGGCGCATTGAAATTCGGCACAAGAGATGAGCTACTGCAAGAAGCGCATGCTCGCATTGCAGCTAACCCCGACCATTACGTCAATCACGTCTTCGGTGAGCACGAAGCGGGGGGGACCGCCTGGCTGTATATTTCGGACACACCGTTCGAGATGCTTGGCTTCCGCACCGATGTGACTCAGCGCGAAGTGCCCGCTTACACATGGGACATTATGTCGAAACTCCCGGCCGTGGTGGGCAGCCTGGCTGTGGTGCTGACTGGGGCTTCGATAATGACGCGAAAGAAGAACGGCCACCACGACGACACTCCGCCGTGGGAGCGCGAGGAAGAACACAAGTAAAGGGAGCAGAACGATGTTACAAGATATACTGATGCTTGGGGCGCTGTTCATCCTGCGCATCGCCGTGCCACTTCTGCTGGTCGTCGGCGTCGGTTACTCGCTGCTGCAGCGATTCTTTGCAGTCAAGCTAGATTTCTCGCCCAAGTTCTTCACCGGCGTCGGCCTGGTACTATGCATCTGGGCGGTTGCGGCCATCACCCTCATCCTGCGCTTCACCAGCGGACTGGGTGCGGTGACGAACCTGAGCGACGAATTTCCGCTCGGTCTGTGGATCGGTTTCGACGTGATGGCAGGCGCGATGCTGGGTGGCGGCGCGTTTGTGCTGGCCGGCCTGGTGTACGTGTTCGGACTGGAACGCTATCGGCCCATCCTGCGCTCCACAATTCTGACTGCCTTCTTGGGCTACGCGCTCCTGGTCGTGGCGCTGTTGATCGACGTCGGCCGGCCACAGAATATCCTGCTGATGCGTCCGGTGTACTTCCCGAACATCCACTCGGTTCTGTGGGAAGTGGCCATGTGTGTGTTGTGCTACACCACAGTGCTCGCGCTGGAGTTCATGCCTGCGGTGTTCGAGCGGTTGCGGTGGCGACGGGCGTGGCAAATCACGCACAAGATCACCCTGCCTCTGGTGATTATCGGCATCTTGTTGTCAACGATGCACCAGTCATCGCTCGGTTCACTGTGGGTGATCGCACCCGGCAAGCTGCACCCCCTGTGGTATTCGCCCTTCCTTCCAGTACTCTTCTGGATCTCGGCAATGACGGTTGGGCTGGGGATGGTAGTCGTCGAATCTAACCTGAGCGCGCGGGGCTTAAAGCGAGGCCTGGAACAGAATCTGCTCGCCAGCCTGAGCAAGGCCAACGCAGGATTGCTGGCGCTCTACGCGATCGCGAAACTGGTTGACGTCGCCTGGCGCGGCCAGGCCGTGTACCTCACCCAACCCAGCCTGCATACGCTGCTATGGTGGGTCGAGGTCGGGATAGGCGCAATTGTGCCGGCCATTCTGATGTCACGGCCGAAGGTTCGAGAGAACAAAAATGCTCTCTTCGCGGTCGCTACGCTGGTCGTATTCGGCGGCATTATGAACCGGCTGAACGTGAGCGTCTTCGGCATGTGGGCCTACACCGGACCTGTGTATGTGCCGTCGTTGATGGAGATCATCCTCACGGTGGCGATGTTCACCTTCGGTGCAGCCGTGTTTGCCGTGGCGACACGCTACCTGCCGGTCTTCCCCAAGGAAGAAGCAGCTGCAGAGACGGTGCAGGCATAGCAGTACCGTTGGGGGAGGCACACGCCCGGCTGGGAGCCTTCACGAGGGAGGCGGCCGGGCGTGTGCGCGTCTGGAGACCTCAATGAGAAACCCTTTCTGGCTCTGAACCGCTTGGCATTAAATAGGGCGCGTTGTATAATCCGGTGGCCTGAACCAAAAAACACGAGGCAACGCTGAGGTCACCGCACATGCCCCATCGTGGCCGCCCCAACGTGCGATCGCGCCTGATGCTGGCGCTGCTGCTCCTGCTCTTGATAGCGGGCTGCGTACCGTTGCCCGCGGCACCAGCCTCCGAACTCCGCTCGACGTCGACCCCTTCCCGTGGTCTGGTCATCTATGCGCCGGCAACTCCCACATCTATCCCCGTCCTGCTGGCAGCCCGGCACATCGACGGCGCTCAGGTCACCATCTTCAACAACCACACCCAGGCGAACGCCCAGTTTCTGCGTGGCGATGTTGACATCCTCGTGACCGGGCTTTCTATCGGCGTCAATCTCTTCGAAAATGGTGCACCGGTTCAGGTCATCGATTCTTACGTCGCGGGTGTGACCTACCTGGTCACCTACGAGCAGAAAGTGGAAAGTTTCGCCGACCTGAAAGGCCAGACTATCTATATCCCCTTTGAAGGCTCACCGATCGAGGAGACGACCCGGTTCTTCGTCGAACGCGAAGGGCTGACCTGGAAACAAGACATCAGTGTCGCCTACGCGCCGTTCACCTCGTCGGTGGAATTGCTGAAACAGGGCAAAGCAAGCGCGGTGGCCCTTCCCGAGCCATCGGTGTCCCTGATTGAGAAGCTGCCGGACCTCTACATCTCCTTGAGCTATCGCCAGTTGTGGGACGAAGCGACCGGATCGAAAGGCGGCTACCCGCAGGTGACGCCCTTCGTGCATCAGCAGTGGGCGGCCGCGCATCCTGATGTGATTCAGCGTTTCAATGACGAAGTGGCGGCCGCTTTAGAGGCCATCCAAAACGATCCTGTCACCGCGGTGGCGCAGACCCACGAGGCGTTGGGCATGCCCGCGCCAGTCCTGACCGCAGCGTTGGCACGCACCGACTTCGCCTTCATTAGCGGCGATGCGCTGGCACGGGAGGTCCGAGGTTACTACCAGATTATAGGCAAGCCGCTTGATGAGACATTCGACGCGTTTTTCTATCGCAGTCCGCAATAATCTCGTCGGGCTCGTGCTGCTCCTGGTAGTCTGGTTCGTTCTGTCGCTCTTTTTCCCGAGTTACATCCTGCCCTCGCCAGGGCAGGTGCTTCGAGCTTCTCCAACCGTGCTGAACGCGGCTTTTGTGCCGCATTTAGGGTTGACGATGCAGCGGGTGCTGATCGGTTTCCTGCTGGCCTTCGGGGTGGGCTCGGCGCTTGGCATACTGGCGTTTATTCTGCACCTGACGGAGCACCTTAACAGCTTCATGGTGGCGTTGCAGGTCATTCCGGGCACGATCCTTGGCATCATCCTGCTGCTTGTATTCGGCGTCGGGGACTGGACGCCCATCGCGCTCGTGGCTCTGCTCACGTTGCCAACGGTCACCATCAACATCGCGAATGCACTGGCCAAGCGGGATTTCGGCTTGGAGCAATACCTGCTGTCGGCGGGTGCGGGCCGGCGGCGCCTGGTGCGTCACCTGTACTTGCCCGCGCTGATTCCCACCATACAAAGCAACCTCAGCCTCGGCTTCGGGCTGGGCATGAAGGTGGTGGTGTTGGGCGAATTCATCGGCAGCCAGGACGGACTGGGCTATCTGCTGAACGTGGCAGCGATTCGCTTCGACATGCAGGCGGTGTTGGGGTATCTCTGCGTCATCCTGGTGATCAGCGCTCTGTTCGAGATAGGGCAGAGCTTGATCTTCAGCCTATTCCTGACGAAGTACTTCTATCCGCCATAATGCTAGACGACATGCTGACCGTTGAACACCTGACCAAGCAGTTCGAGACCGCCCACCGGGAATCGTCCCGTACGGAGGTGCCGCTTGGTAACCATCCCGTTGGGACAGGAGCAATGACCGAACCATCGGTCATCGAGGACCTGTCGTTCGTGATCCCGCGTGGCGGGCGAGTGACATTGTTCGCGCCGACCGGTGCGGGCAAAACGACGCTCATCGATATTCTGACCGGGCTGGATCGAACGTATGAGGGAACATTCCGGCTGGCGGCGCTGAACCCGGCGACCATTTTCCAGGAACCGCGATTGTTTCCCCATATGACGGTCGAGGAGAATGTTTTCTTGCCGGCGCAAATCCGGCGCATTCCTCTGACAACGGCCTTACGCGGGAAGTATGAACGCTGGTTGGAAGTGTGTGACCTGGGAGCTTATACACAGTACTTTCCGTATCAGCTCTCCGGCGGCATGAAACAGAAGGTGGCGCTCATCCGCGGCTTTGTGACCGAGCCCGGACTTTGTGATGATGGATGAACCGTTCATTCCACTGATTTTCGATCAAAGCGGACGATAATCAGTCACATTCTGGAAAGTGCATCCGAAGATCAGCTGTTGTTCGTTACTCACGCGGTGGAGGAAGTTCCTCTGCTCACCCAGTCGGTCCTGCTGTTCAAAACAAACCGACTGGCGGACTACACCACGCACGATGCGTCTCGTTTGGACACCAGTTCTCTGGAGGCAATCTATGGCTAGAGTCAACTCCAAAGCCGCAAGAGCGGGTGCTGCCACCCGAACAGTATGCCCAACTCGACGCGTACATCGACGACTTGCACATCGACCATGAGGACGAGCGCCGCAAGGAAGCGCTGATCCAGGTCTCGCACAAGGCACAACACCTCTTCGGCTTCCTGCCCGAAGAAGTCCAGCTCCACATCGCCGACCGCTTTGCCGTCACGCCACGCCGAGGTCTCCGGGGTCATCAGCTTCTACAACTTCTTCACCACGACCCCGAAGGGCAAGTATCAGATCAACGTCTGCCTGGGTACCGCCTGTTACGTCAACGGCTCCGACAAGGTGCTTCAGGAGTTCGAGCACATCCTCGGCATCAAGACCGGCCAGGTGACCGCCGATGGCAAGTTCTCCATCGAGAGCCTGCGCTGCGTCGGTGCGTGCGGCCTGGCGCCCGTCGTCACGATCAACGACAAAGTCTACGGCAAGGTCCAGGCCGGGCAAGGTCGCAGGAGCTCCTGGAACACTACCTGGTCGAAGTCGTCGGGGAGGAGGTTGCCGGCCTATGCTTAGACGTAGACTCACCACCTACCGAGATCACTCGTATCAGGAACTCCTCGGCGAGCACAGCGCCTCAAGCCGCTGCTCGACAGCCGGATCAACCTCGGCGGCGCCAGAGGCGGCAACGGCGTCTAATCCTTGTCTGCGGCGGCACAGGCTGCCACGCCTCGGAGAGCGAGCAGATTGTCGACGAACTTCCAGGCACTGATCGCCAGGCAGCGATTGGGCGGACGTCGTGCAAGGCCTCCATCTACGGGCTGCTTCGGCTTCTGCGACAAAGGTCCCATCGTCAAGGTCTTCCCCGACGACGTCTTCTACGTCCAGGTGAAGCCCGAGGATGTCGCCGAGATCTTCGACACGCACATCCTCGGCAACCAGAAGGTGCAGCGCCTGTTGTACGAGGAGCCGGGCCTCAAGCAGAAGGTCGAAACGCAGCACGCGATGTCCTTCTACCGGAAGCAGATGCGCATCGCCCTGCGCAACTGCGGCCTGATCAACCCGGAAGACATCGACGAGTACCTCGCCGCTGGCGGCTACCAGGCCCTCGGCAAGGTGCTCACCGAGATGACGCCCGAGCAGGTCATCGACGTGATGAAGCGCTCCGGCCTGCGCGGCCGCGGCGGCGCCGGCTTCCCGACCGGCAAGAAGTGGGAATTCGGCCGCGAGCTACCGACCGGCGACGAGAAGTTCGTCATCTGCAACGCCGACGAGGGCGACCCCGGGCGCGTTCATGGATCGCTCCATCATGGAAGGCGATTCGCACAGCGTGATCGAGGGCATGGCCATCGCCGGCTACGCCATCGGCGCCCACCAGGGCTACGTCTACATCCGGGCCGAGTACCCGCTGGCCGTCAAGCGGCTGCGAAATCGCCATCGGCCAGGCGCGCGACTACGGCCTGCTGGGCAAGAACATCCTGGGCATCGGGCTTCGACTTCGACATCGCGATCAAGCTGGGCGCGGGCGCCTTCGTCTGCGGCGAAGAGACGGCGCTGATCCACTCCATCGAGGGCGAGCGCGGCGAGCCGCGCACCAAGCCGCCCTTCCCGGCGCAGAGCGGCCTGTGGGGCAAGCCCACCATCGTCAACAACGTGGAGACGCTGGCCAACGTGCCCGCGATCATCGACCGACGGGGCGGACTGGTACTCGCGCCATCGGCACGACGACGTCCAAGGGCACCAAGGTGTTCGCGCTGGCCGGCCAGATCAACAACGTCGGCCTGGTCGAAGTGCCCATGGGCACCACCCTGCGCGAGATCATCTTCGACATCGGCGGCGGGATCAAGGACGGCCAGGAGTTCAAGGCCGCCCAGACCGGCGGTCCGTCGGGCGGCTGCATCCCCAAGCAGTTCCTGGACACGCCCATCGACTACGAGTCGCTGCCGCAGATCGGCTCGATGATGGGCTCCGGCGGCATGATCGTGATGAGCGAGAAGGACTGCATGGTGAACATCGCCAAGTTCTACCTCGAGTTCACCGTGGACGAGTCGTGCGGCCGCTGCCTGCCCTGCCGGATTGGCACCAAGCGCCTGCACGAGATCCTGACCCGCATCACCGAGGGCAAGGGCACCGAGGCCGACCTGGTCGAGCTGCGCGAGCTCTCCAAGGTCATCATCGACACGTCCCTGTGCGGCCTGGGCCAGACCGCGCCCAACCCGGTCCTCAGCACCATGAAGTACTTCTGGGACGAATACGAGGCCCACGTCATGGACAAGCGCTGCCCGGCCGGCGTCTGCCAGAAGCTGCTGTGCTACGAGATCCTGCCCGACAAATGCATCGGCTGCACGGCCTGCGCCGCGGCTGCCCGGTGCAGCTGCATCTCGGGCAAGGCCAAGCAGACCGCACCTCATCGACCAGACGCAGGTGCATCAAGTGCGGCGCGTGCATGACGAAGTGCAAGTTCAAGGCGATCTAGCGAGGCACTGAGAGGAGAGCTGACCATGGTGAACCTGATCATTGACAATAAACCCGTCAGCGTCGAAGACGGCGCCACGATCCTGGAAGCCGCCCGCAAGATCAACATCCGCATCCCCACGCTCTGCTATCTGGACCTGGGCGAGCTGAAGATGGTCAACAAGGTGGCCTCGTGCCGGATGTGCGTGGTCGAGGTCGAAGGGCGGCGCAACCTGGCTCCTTCCTGCGCCACGCCCGTCGCCGAGGGGATGAAGGTGACGACCAACTCGCAAGCGGGTGCTGTTCGCGCGGCGCCGGCTGCTGGAGCTGATCCTGTCCAACCATCCGTTCGACTGCCTGATCTGTGCCAAGTCCACCGACTGCGAACTGCAGGCGCTGGCCTGGGAGTTCGGCATCAACACCAAGCGCTATCACGGCGAGAAGTCTCCATTCCCCATCGACAAGACGCAGCCGGCGCGCTCAAGCGCGACCCGGAAAAGTGCATCATGTGCCGGCGCTGCGAGACCATGTGCAACGAGGTGCAGACCGTCGGCGCGCTGACCGCCTTCGGCCGCGGGTTCAACGTCGTCGTCGGGCCGGCCGAAATGAAACCCATGGTCGAGTCCAACTGCGTCTACTGCGGGCAGTGCGTGAGCGTCTGTCCGACAGCCGCGCTGACCGGCGCACGGCTACATCCAGGAGACCTGGAACGGCGCTGTTCGATCCGACGCAAGACGGTGGTCGTCCAGGTGGCGCCGGCCATCCGCGCCGCGATTGGCGAGGAGTTCGGACATGCCCCCCGGATGCAGCGGTAACAGGCAAGCTGGTCGGCCGGCCTGCGCCGGCTCGGATTCGACGCCGTGTTCGACACCACCTTCGGCGCGGACCTGACGATCATGGAAGAGGCGCAGGAGATCATCGACCGGGTCACGAAGAACGAAAACCTGCCGATCCTGACCTCCTGCTGCCCGGCCTGGATCAACTTCATCGAGTACCAGTTCCCGAACCTGAAGTACATGCCGTCGTCGTGCAAGTCGCCGCAACAGATGACGGGCACGATCGCCAAGACCTACTACGCACAGAAGATCGGCGTGAAAGCCGGAAGACATGGTGATGGTGTCGGTCATGCCCTGCATCGCCAAGAAGTACGAATCCAGGCCGGTCCGAGCACCAGACCGAGCGGCGTCCGCGATGTGGATTTCGTCATCACCACCCGCGAGCTGGCCAAGATGTTCAAGGAAGGCGGCATCGACCTGCGCTACATGGAGGACGAGGAGTTCGACAACCCGCTGGGCGAGTCCACGGGCGCGGGCGTCATCTTCGGCGTGACCGGCGGCGTGCTCGAGGCCGCGCTGCGCACCGTCTACGAAGAGGTTACCGGCAAGGAGCTGAGCGATGTCAACTTCACGGCCGTGCGCGGGCTCAAGGACGTGCGTGAGGCGACCATCGACCTGGGCGGAAAACAGATGCAGCGTCGCGGCCGGCGTCCGGCCTGGGCAACGCCCGCACGATCCTGAGAACGTCGAGAAGGGCACCTCGAAGTACGACGTCATCGAGATCATGGCCTGTCCGGGCGGCTGCATCAACGGCGGCGGGCAGCCCTACACCCACGAGCCGGCTGGAGCTGATCGAGCAGCGCATCCAGGCCATCTACCAGATCGACGAAGCATCGCACATCCGCAAGTCGCACGAGAATCCGTCGATCATCAAGCTCTACGAGGAATTCCTCGGCGAGCCCGGCGGCCACAAGGCGCACGAGCTTCTCCACACGGAGTATTAGGCCCCTCTGGCGCCCCAAGGTGCCCGGCACTTCAACGATCCCAAGGATCGCAAGTGCCGGGCGCCTGAAAACCACTGACGCGCAGTGCCGCCCCCACTTCGCTTGCGGTACCCCACTTTCTAGCTTGGTAGGGGCCACCAGTGTTTGAGGCGGTAGCGACGCTGCCATGGGCGCCAGAGCGGGGTTGTGGTCCAGAGATAGACGCCGAGCCAGTGGACGGCGCGGCGGACGAGTGTCGACCAGGCGGGGGCGCGCAGGATTTCGAGGCCGAGGCGCACATAGCTGAGCCAGCCGCGTGCGGCAAAGCGGCGCATCCAGTGGGGGAGGTGGGGTTGTGGGCCGCGATGGGGGATGACTGGGGGCGGCTGGGCGGGGCCATGGGCCAGCAAGTCGGCATCCGGTGTATCCGGGGGTGCCGCTTCGAGGGCGGGGGCGATCGCGTGCGGTTGCGCCAAGTCATGATGGGCCTGGAGGCCCGTGAGTGCGGCGAGCCAGTGCAGGCACAGGTTGGCCAGGAGCAAGCGGTGCACGTGTAAGGGTGACTTAAGGCGGTGTTCATCGCCGCTTTCGCGGAGCATGACGCCGGATTTGTCGTCGCGGTTACCGGCTTCAATGCGCATACGCCAGCGATAACAGGTTTCGGTGGCGGGTTCAGACGGTAGATTGGTAGCCAGATACCAGGGTTCCTTGTGACCGACTTCCCAGAGCGCCAGGACCGCCACGGGCACTGGGTCGTCTTTGCCGTACTGAGCCTGCGGCAGCCAGCGCCGTTGGCCGGGTTGCAGGGCCAACACGTCCTTGGCCGCGCCGGCCGTCCCGTCGGGCAGGTGCAGCCAGGTTTCGCCGTCGAACCGAATCACAAACTGGCGCTGGTGGGTCAGAAACCAGCGGAAAAGACTGGCACGGCGCAAACCCGCGATCCGCCACGATCACGATTTGCTGGCTGGGGGTGGTCAAGGCCCACAGGTAATGGAGCAGTTGTTCCTCGATGTGGTTTTGACTGGTCCAGTGGTGCACCTCGGCGCTCGCCGCTTGCAGCGGTTGGTGCTGCCGTCGTGCGGGCCGGATGCGGGTCGTATCGGGCGTGGGCCAGCGGGCGGCCGGGGGGAAACAGGCCCGGAGTTGGCGGCGATGATAGGTGGTGAACACGATGGGCAAGGCGCGGCCGCCACAGGGCACGCTGGCAATCAGGGCCGCAAAGGGCTCGAAATACGTCGTGTCGAGTAAGACGGGCAATAGTTGCGGGTCCGTCGGCACCGCGGTGCTAAAGTGGACGGCTAAGCGGTACCACCGATAGAAGATCTCGGGCTCATCCAGGCGTGGATTGCTCAGAAAGCGGTTCAGCCGTTTGAGCCGACCATGCAACGACTGGCGGCCCTGCGCACGCGGTCCGTCGGGCAGCGCACGCGCCACCTCGGTCGCACAGAAGCTCGGACGTTCCGTCAACGCACTCACGATCTGCGCCAGCATGCTCTGCTGCGGCTTGACCCACGTGGGTGTGAGATGCTGGACAAATGTCAACACATCAGCATATGTTAAGGTCATCGACAGCTCCGGATACTTGGGTTTGTGGAATAACACAAGATGCCCGAAGCTGTCGATCTATTCAACTAGCTGGCATTACAAAGTGGGGTACCGCAAGCCCACTTCGCCCTTGATCGTTACTCCATTTTGCTGTATGATTGGGGTATATGGAGGACGAGATGACGCGAAGCAGTGAAAGGACCAGCCGAGTGCGCGTCCAGGTCGATCTGACAAGAGCGGAAGCTGCACTCATCGATCTGTTGCAGCGGCGCCTCTCCGTACGTTCGCGCGCGGACCTCTTGCAGCAGGCATATGGCACGTTCCTCTGGGTGGTCGATGAGATGCTGGCGGACCGCCGCATTATCAGCATCGAGCCCGAGGCGCTGGAGGGCGTCGAGCGCTTCAAGGAGTTAAGCCTGCCGGCCGTGCAGCCCTTGATTTTCGAGCATTACCGTTACCTGGTGACACGCCCCACAACGGGTCAAAGTCAACCGTATTTGAAGGGTCGCAACATGACGGTCGGCCAACTGGTTTTCACCATGCGTGCGAACAAAATGACGCCCGAAGAGGCCGCCGAAGATCTGAACCTGCCTGTGGAGCAGGTGCAGGAAGCTCAGGCGTACTATGAAATCCATCATGAAGTCATTGAAGCCGAAGCCGAGGAAGCAAAGCAGGTATTGAAGGCACAAGGAGTAGCGCTTGAGCCTCCGCCTATACCTGGATGACTGCGCCTTCTCGCACCAACTCTTGCGCCTGTTGACTGATGCTGGCCACAACGTTCAAACGCCTGCCGATGTGCGGCCTTCCCTGGTGGGCGCGGAGGACGCGGCCCACTTCGCGCATGCGAAAGCCAACCGCCGCGCGATTCTGACGCTGAACCCACGTGACTTCAAGGAATTGCATGATCGCAGTCCTGATCACTGTGGTGTGCTGGCGATCTATCAAGACAACGACCCCAGCAAGGACATGAGTTGGCGCGATGTTGTGCGTGCGATCGCCAACCTTGAATCCATGATAACAAGCGTGGAAGGCCAGTTCATCATCCTGAACATATATCGGTGGTAGGGTGGTTCTGCAGTGACTTGCGTTCGAACGACGTTGATCGAACCCTTCGAACGGACACTGGACATTGCTCCCCTCTGATTTCAGTAGCATCCCCTCCATGCTGACCGCTCGCTGGGTTAGCTGGCGCACATAGATGCAACCCGTCTCCGCGGACAGGCGGTTGATGTCGGCCCCGTAACAGGCATACAGGAAAGCGCCCGGCGCCAGTTCTTGACGTATCCAGAGGCCCTTGTCTGCAGGTACGGTGCAAGCCGTCGAGCGCGCCGTCCCACGGCCGGCTGGCACCCACAGCCACGTCGTAGGCCATCACCGACCCCGATACACCGTCCTGCCACGCGCCCGTTCGGTCGTAGCCCGCGCCACGCCACATGCGGTACACAAACGTCTGCCCATCGGCCCACCCCAACGGCTCGTAGACCAGGGGCCTGACCTCGGCTCCGGCCTGGAGCCATTTCACAACCCCTGCCAGCCTGCCCGGTTGGTCGACCTGCCGTAGCTCGGCACCCTCCGCAGCCCTCACCGTGTGCCCATACGGCCCGGCCACGAACGGCAGCGCGAGCACCCCTGCCGCCTCCGGCCAGGCACAGGTAGAAGGCAGGCCGCCGCCAGACCTGGGCGCGATGTCGCAGAATCAGGATGCCGGCTGCCGCGATGGACGCGGCCAGGACCGCCGCCGAGATGATAACATAGCGCGGCGGATCGGCCAGCAGCATGACGGCCGCAGCAATCAGGATAATGGACGTGCGTTTCATGCGCTCACTCCCGCCATGGGCGCAGACTCTTGCTTGCTGCGGCGCTGCACAACCCACAGGATCCCGGTGAGCAGCGCCAGGGCCAGGAACGCGCCACCGAAAGCCGCGTAGATGGAATGAGAAGATCGGCCATGTCGTACCATTTTCCCATGACCATGGGGCCCGCATCGCGCAAGCCGTTGATTACTTCCGCGCGGATCGTGGCCAGGGCGATCACCGCGCCCGCAGCCAGGGTCCAGAGAAAAGCGCTGACGTGGAACGCCCGCGCCGTCCGGGTTTACGGAAGAGACTTACTCATTTGCATCCTCAGAGAACTAAGGAGCTGGCGATCAGCCAGCCAAGCGCTGCCAGCAGTCCCAAATCTGGGCTAGCGGACCATATTCACCAGCGCGTAAGCGATACAGGCTGCGACAGCGATTGCACCTCCAGTGCGTGGAAAGCGCCACGCGACAAGCAGTCCCCCGCAGGCCAACAGCGTGGACGCTAGTCGGAGCCAACTTACGGTCCTCACCGGATCCTCCGGCACGATGGCTGTGAGCCATGTTGCGGTTGGCCAGAGCACCGTAAGAATCACGCTGCAGAAGCGCACAGCGCGTTGCATTGTCGACTTCTTTCTGCTCCTCAATCCCAAAAACGCCCATGTACGCCGATTCGTTCCACGTATGTGGCTTGTCTGGCGGGCCTCCGGTCTACCGCACCGACTCCGCCATGCGGATCAGGTCTTCCTGCGTCAACTGCGTGAATTGCGTCCAGGCAAACAACATGTAGGTGGCCTCGGCGCCCTCTGGCTGCCACAGCAGCGTGATGGCCGGCTCCGCCCCCCACTGGCCGTTTTCCCATCCGCCGCGCACGAGCGCCCCGGTCTGGCCGTTGATCGCGACCTCTTCCACGCTGCTTTCGCTGCCGACCAGCCACTCTCCCCAACTGCTTGCCGGATGGTCGACGTCAATGTACAGGTGAATGCTCTGAGGATGTGCCGGATCCAGCCACGTGAAGCTGACCGTCTGGCGCTCGGTGCCAGACGTATGCAGCCAGATGCGCACCCGATCCTCTTGCAGCACAAAGCCATCCGGCGCCCACGCCGGCAAGTGCAGTTCGAATGGCAGCGTCGCGCGCTTCGGCCAGGCTCACAACGCGCTCTCGGATGATGGTGGCGCCGCTGGAATCGGGCGGCGGGGCAGTAAAGTCGAAGGTGATGCCTCCGATCGTGCGGATCAGTTGCCCAACGGTCGCCCGCGCCCCCGGCGCGGCGAGCAGCACCGTCGCGACAATCAGGCACAGCGCGGCCAACCCGGCCGCAAAGCGCCTGGCGGGCGTGGACACCAACCGGGCATAACCGGCTGGCCGCCACTCCTGGGTGAGCCGCGCGCAGAGATCGTCGGCGAAGGGCGCGCCGCGGGGTGCGCCGGTACTGGATCAGGAATTCGTCGTTCATGCTTGCTCCTCCCACGCAGCACGCAGCTTGCCAATGGTCCGGTGCAGTATCGTGCCCACGTTCGATTCGCTGAGGCCGGTCACTGCGGCAATCGCCCGGTTCGTCATATCACCGCCGTACTTGAGCGCGATCAGCTCGCGTTCGCGGGGCGGCAGCTGCGCCAGCAGCACCCCCAGCCGCGCCAGGTCATCCTGTCGCTGCACCATTTCTGTCAGCGGATCTCCATCCGCGAAATGGGGATCCGCCGGATCGGAATCCGCCAGATCGTAATCCGCCGGATCGGGCAGGTCGGCGAGGCTGACATCGTGCCGCGGCCGGCGCAGATGGTCCGTGGCCACGCGGCGGGCGATGCCGAACAGCCAGGCCTCGAAGGCGCCAAGGTCCCGGCGATAGCGCATGCGACCGCGCCATGCCTTCTCGAAAGTGGTTGCCGTCAGGTCTTCGGCGGTTTGGTCATCGCCCAGGCGATAGCGAAAGAAGTTATAGACGCGCGGCAACTGCTCCCGATAGACCGCCGACCAATCAACCGCTTCCTCGGCCCGGCTGGCCTGGCCAGTGAAGACGTCCCAGATGCTTGTCATGTCACTCATTAATACGCAGCCGCGGCCAAAGTATCACAAGGGCGATGGCTCAAGGCTGGCGCTCTGTTCTCAACTCAGTCCCCGCTCTTCAGGTTGGCTGCCCTTACGCGCAAGGTCGTGCCGATCCGGAACGAGGTCACGACCTCCACGAAGTCGCGCAGCTCCTCCTCGATCGTGTAGTACGCGCCGACAACGAGCACCGCACCCACCAGCCTGACCAGCACGCGGCGATCCTTCGTGCCAGCGGCGATTGCCCAGGGACGCTCGTTCTCCACCACGATCGCGCTGAACCCATCCACCGTCACATCCGCGAGCCGGGTGTACGTGTGGTGCTCCTCGTACCCGGCCGGCGCGCGGGGACTCGTGAACTGCTCGCCGATGCCGGCGGCGAACGCCGCAGCCAGCTCGTCCCGGCTCCACCAGTTGTAGGCTGATGCGTCCTCGTTCAGGAAGCCCGGCGGCACCACCGTGAAATAGAACGCGGGCGGTGCGACGGGATTCTCGGTTGGCGGGCCGGCCACGCAGTAGGCGCGGCTCAGCCCGGTCACCTGGCGCGGTTCCCAGCGGGCCGGCCGCGTGAACTGGAGGCCCAGCACCTCGTCGGCATCGCGCACGAAGCCCGGCGCCAGGGTGGGTGCGGGAGTTGGCGTGACCAGCGGCGTGGGCACGGGTAACACCAGGCCGGCGGTAATAGCGTTGAAGATCTTAGGGTCAAGATAGGGTTGCGCGCTGCCGAGCAGGAAGCGCTCGACTGCGCGGCCCTGATCGGCCAGGCAGGTCGCCCGCGGATTGACCCCTGCATAGCCGAACCAGAGCGTGCCAGCGTACGCGGTCAGCCGGCTCTCGTCCGCGTGGCCGAGGCCCACGATCACGCCCCGGTAGCCGAGCTGACCGGGCATCGCCGGGCAATCGACGACTGGCAGCCCTTCGAGGAGCGCGTCCAACTGCTCCAGATCGAGCTCGTTGAGCTCCCACGCCGGATTGTCGCTGCGACCGGAGTAGAGGTCGATGTGAGCCCCTGTAGCGCTGATTCCCGGCCGCGGCTTGATGGTTTCCGCGGCGCCCAGCGGGGGCAGCGTTGGCAAGGTCAGTCGCCGCGCGTGCTGCTCCAATCGCGATAACGTCGCTTCAGGCAACCGGTCGAATACCTGCTGCTGGACTTTGGGAGGGAACATGGCCCGAACATCTTCGGGATAGTATGACCCTTCGCGAGGAATGCGCGCGGTGACGGTGTGGCCGTCGTCCGCCATGGAGAGCACCGCGGGCACGCTCGCAGCGCTCGTGTCGGCGCCCGCCTGATACGCCGCACAGAAGGCCCACACATACACTTCCTGCCCAGTATGGCCCAGGACTTGCCAATCACACACGCCATTCGCCAGCGTAGGAGGCAGGATGGCTCGCACCAGCGCGGTCTCGTAATCGCGCCAGGTGTGCGCCAATCCGTTGGTCGGCGGCAGGAGGTCGCCGGCGGGTTGCGCACTGACGGCAGTGGCGACGGCCGCCGGCGCAGCCGTGGCCGTCGAGGGTGGCGTGACTAGCGGTGTGGGCAACGGCAGATTCAACTCGGCCGCGATCGTGGAGAAGACACCGGAGTCGAGATAGGGTTGCGCGCTGCTTAGCAGGAACCGCTCAACCTCGCGGCCCGGATCGAGCTGGCACGTTGTCTGAGGGTTCATGGCAGCCGGAGAGCCGCGCCACACCCAACCGTCGTAGGCGTGCCTCACCCCCACATCCCCTGCGCCAAGCACGACCACCATGCCCCGATAGCCGGCCGGTTCGGCCATCGGCGGACACTCCACCGACGGCAGCCGGTCAAGGAGTGTTTTGACATGCTCGACCTCGTCGGCGCTCAGCATCCATTGTGGGACGGGTGCCCCGTTTGATGACAGGTCGACGAATGCCTGACCAACGGGCAGACCTGTTGCAGCATCTGCCGGCGTTTCGGGCGTACCGCGCCCCCAGGACTCGTCCGTGAGTGGGTCCGGTGTCGGCGCGGCGGGCTGAGAGTTCGACGTTAACCCCATGGCGGGATCGGGCAGCGGCGTACATGCGCTGAGGGTCAGGATCAACACCAACGAGAGGCTGACCAGCAGACGGCTGGGACAGGTCCAGATCGGTGTAAGTGTACTCATGACTGACTCCTGTTGCTTGGCAATCTCGACAGGGCGGCGATTGGAGTGCGCTCGTCCTGGCCTTCGGACGCAGACAAGGCAGCATAGAGTTCCGACGCGCAGCCCTCGATGCTGCGCGAATACGGCGGCCCAAGCCTGGCAAGCGATCGCGAAATCCCACTGCGCCGGCGCTGGGAGCATCCCGCGTGATGCCTCATTAGTTGGGGACGTCAATCGGCATCTCGCAGGTGAGCCGAGCGGCATTACGGCGCCGGGGCGATCGCGGCGAACAGCAGCGTCTCCCCGCGGCGGGTGCGGACTTCCAGCCGGTCGCCGTCAACCCGGAAGCGCTCCGCCCAGCCGAGCAGCGTGGTGAAGTCGCCTTCCTGCGCCAACAGGTCCTCCGACGCACAGACCTCGCCCAGCATCTCGACCGACAGGACGCTGATGCCCGTCGCGCTGGCCGTGACCTGGCCCCGGTAGGTCCTGCAGCCGGCATCGCCGCGGATCTGGCCTGCGGGGCCCGGCGCGTCAAAGACCAGGGTGATGGTCGAGCCGGCGCGGGGAGCCGCTCCATCCATGTCGATCAGCTGCCAGGTGGTCCCTCCCAGCGCGGTCACATCCTGCGGCGGCCACGCCGCCTGCCGGGCGAAGACCAGGGTCGCCTCGCCCGCCTCATCGCGCAGCTCCAGCCGGTCGCCGGACAGGTTGAGGCGGCCGCCCGCAGTCAGCGCCTGCATGTACGCCTGCTCCTGCGCCATGAGGCCCGGCTCCGGGCACGCGATAAGCGTCTGGGCCAGCATGTCGGGGCGGAGCCGATCCGCCTCGATGGTGTAATCCCCGCCGTAGCTGTTGCAGCCCGCGAACCCGGACAGCCGGCCATCCGCGAACGCCAGCGTGATGGTCGAGCCTGCCGCGGGCGGTTGGCCGCCCAGCGCGGCGAGCTCCCAGGTCGTGCCCGCGAGCGGGAGTGGCGCCGGTGTGGCCGCCGGCTGGCCCGGCGCTGGCGCCACGGTGGGAGTGGGCAGCGACGCACACGCGCCGAGCGCCACGATCGCCGCCAATACGAGGCCGGCCAGGGGGGCTGCGGTGCGCGGCGATCCCGGTGTGAGCTTGCTCATGATGGATTCCTGTTGCCTGCTGGGTTCGAACGCGGACGCCGCAGCCGGCGCCCGTTCCTGTCAGTGAGACGCCGGCGGGGCGGCGCATGGTTCCGTTGCGCGTTGCCGAACCTCGCTGGACTGCATGCCGGCGCATGTCGAGCCGCAGGCGTCACAACAAACAGCCGTTGACGTGCCGGGCATCGGCGGCGTCTGCTGGCACGTCGACGGCTGCGCTTGATCCCGGCAACGGTCCTACTGCCCGGCCGCCGCCCGCAGCGCCTCATCCACCGGCGTCCCATCCACCATGGCGGCGCGAATGGCTTCCCGCAACGCCTGAATGGCCGCCGGATCCACATCCATATCCAGGGGCGGCGCCAGATGCTCAAGCGCGTACCGGTAGATGCTGTGCACGGCCGGATCAACCCCTGTGAGTGATGCGCTGGCCTCAAAACGCGATCGCCTGGCGGGAACCCATCGTTCAGAGTAACCGGCAGCGCGTGACGCCACCGCCAGCCAGCGCCAGCTCTCATCGGGGTGCTGCGTCGCGGTGCTCATGGCGAGAGCGTCGACGGACTGCTCCAGCGGAGTGGTCCGTGAGTTCGTTCCCACGGGGAACGGCGCCACGCCGATCCGGGCCGCGAGGCCCTGGCTGTCCGGCGCCACGCCATTCGCCAGTCCGGAGAACATCGCAGTGGCGGCCCAGGGATCGGCAGCGCTGACCAGTCCGCTACCTTGCGCAGGCTCTGCATATGTCGCCGGTATGGGCATGACCTGGTGCACCTTGACCAGGTCCAGGTACCACTGGGCCGCGGCTTGGGTCTCCGGCGCTGCCAGATCGGCCATGCCACCCTCAAGAAGACGCGCGTCTTGTGCGCGCAGCAGGCCGAATTGCGAGGGCCAGCTTTCCGTGAAACCCCAGCGCGTGCTCCCGTCCGCCTGGGTCTGTGTCAGCATCCTGGCAGTGCGCAGGAAGTCGTCCCAGGTCCAGCCGGGCGCAGGATAGCTGATCCCCGCCTGGTCGAACAGGTATTGGTTGTAGTAGATCAGTTGCAGAATGAGGCCCCGCGGGATGCCCCAGGTCTGCGCGTCGCTTTGCAGCATCTCCAGCGCGCCCGGGTAGAAGTCAGCTGCATCAAAGGACGCGTCGGATGCAATGAACGGAGAGAGATCGCGCAAGACCCTCTCCGCGGCACCGGTTCGGATCATGGTGAGGAGCGAATCTCCGCACAGGGTGTCCACCTGCGCTGCAGCCGCCTCGATGCCCTCAGGCCGCATGGCCGCTGCCTCGGGAGTCACTCCCAGGTCCTCCAGCGCTTTGAGCTGAACAGAGACGCCCGGATTTGCCGCCTGGAAGGCCTCGACCGCGGACGCATAAAAGGGCAGACGCTCCTGCCAACACGCAAAAGTGATCACGGTCGCGCCAGCCTCCGGCGCAGGGGTCGCAGGCGCGGGCGTAGCTGTGGACATCGTGACGATGGCGGTCTGCTCGGTCGCCGGCATTTCGGGCGCACCGCGCACATGCCCCTGCGCGGCCAGGTCGGCCAACGCCTGGACCGCCGTCTTCTCGCCCTTCACCACCGCCACTACCGCTTCCATCTGGGCCACGTAGTCTGAGTCTGAAGGGAGTCTCCCGGGGAACACTGCCAGGTGATCCAGACCATAGCGATACGCCGCCGCGCTGGCCGGTTCCAGCTTCGACCAGAAACTCGCGGCCTCAGCCAGCGAGCGACGGGCCTGGACGTGCTCGCCGTCGGGCAGGTGCTGCGACAGATAGCTGATCCAGCGCCAACTGGCGTCGGGATGCGCGGTCTGGCCGCTCAGGACCAGGCTGGACAGCGTGCGCATCGGCATCTGCAGCTCGCCGGCCAGGCTCTCAGGGTAGGGGGCGAGGTGATCTCTTTCCGCTTCCGCCCACCAACTCGCATCCCACATCGCGCTCTTGTTGCCATTACGATAGGGGTCCAGATCAACGCCCGAATAGGTCTTGCCCGGTTCCCAGCCCAGCGTAATCGGCGCCGGCGCCGCCCCCGTGCGAACGTATAGCGTCTCGTACCAGGCCAGGACCTCCGCCAGTGTGGCGTAATCCGGCCCGGCTTGCCAGTCCGAGCTCCATGAGCTCATCAGGCGCCTGTTGATGACGCCAGTGCCCACTTCGCTGTAGCCCCAGCGCACGATTTCGTCTCCCTGGCGCTGGGTCAGTTGGACCGCCACAGCCAGGAAGTCGACCCAGGTCCAGCCCGGCTGCGGATAGGGCAGGCCGGCCGCGTCGAACGCGGCGGGCTTGTAGGCAATGAGGCCGAGATCGAAGTAGGTCGGCACGGACAGAACGGCCCCGCCCATCTCCTCCCACGTGTGAAGCAGCCCCGGGTAGAAATCGTCCGGCTGAAACGACGCGTCCCCAGCGATAAACGGCGCCAGGTCGCGGGCCGCGCCGATCTGCAGGTGCGTGGGCGACGGCATCGCGGAATAGACGTCCGCCGTCTCTGCTGCCTTTTTCACGGCCGCGTTGTACGACGCCTCATCCGTGCCAAGCACGTCAACCGGGGTGAACTTTACCTTCACATCTGGGTTCTCGACCTCGAAGCTCGAGATCACCTTGTACAGCGCTTCCCATTCCATGATGCGCTCGCACTGAAAGGTGATCTCAGCGATCGGGGCTGACGCAGGCGGGACCGCGGCCGCCGGCTCCACCGGACGCCCCGGCCGATCTGGCACGCGCATCCCCAACCAGACCGCCGCGAGGAACAGGACCACAGCGCCCGCCGGCGCCAGTAGCCACTTGGGTGTCCACGGCTGGCGCACCCGCTTCGGCGAGACAATGACCGGTTCCTTGGGGATCGGTGTGCGCAGCGGTGGCGTCTGCGGCGTCGCGTGCGCCGCGACCATCTCGGTGAAACGCACCCGGACCCCCGCGCTGGCCCTTATATCGTGCAGGCCGCGGATGTCCGTATCCATCTGCCGGTACGCACCCATGTCAGACACGCAGGCTTGACATTCCTGCAGGTGTGCTTCCAACTCCTGCCGGTGTGCAAGCGACAAGCTGTCATACACGGCCACCCAATTCTGATATTCGGTGTGGCGCCTCATGGCAACCCTCCGTTCACCCCGTCCTCGTGGGGCCCATAAGCTTTCCTGAACATCTCGCGTGCCCGCCTTATTCGCATCTTTGCTGCACCCTCGCGGATGCCGAGCGCACCGGCCACTTCCAGCACGCTCAATCCGTAAACCACGTAGAGCAGCAGCGGCGCGCGATAGTCGAGCGGCAGCGCCGCCAGTGTGCGCTCCACCGAGTCCCGCTCACGGGTTGCATCCGCCACGTCTGGGTGGGGCGCATGCAGCTCATCCGCCTGGCTCCACGGCAGCCACACAAACCGCCGGCCGCGGCGTAGCGTGTCGAAGGCGACATTGGTGGCAACGCGATACACCCACGCCCGTCGATTCTCGATGGCATCGAGCTGGCGGCGGGCGTTGAACGCACGCAAGAAAGTCTCCTGCGTCAACTCCTCAGCGGTCTCCCGGTTGTTTACAAGGCGATACAGGTAGGCGAAGATCGCGTCGGCGTAGTTGTCGAAAAGCTGGCTGACCAACAACGTCGCGCGATCACCCTCCAGGGCCTGTGTGATCATGGCGCAATCCTTGGCTCAGGTGGTGGCGAACGTGATGCGCATCTTCTAACAAGTATGACGGACGAAGGAGGGGGAAAGTAACAGAGAAAAAGACCTCCGAGATCGTACCAACCTGCGGTTGGCTTGAAATCTCGGAGGTCCTGGAGGATCACCGGATTCGTGCTTCGCGCGTGGACCGCGCTCAGTAGATGTCGTGCACCGTGTTGTACACGTTGAACTTCCCGGTCGGCGTCACCAGGTTCGGCACCCGGGCCACCTCCTCCAGCGTCTTGTCATCGTAGATCACGATCTCCCCGACCTCTCCCGGCACGTCCGCGCGGCCCCAGACGCTGACCCACACCTGGGTGCCTTCCTTGTTGTACTCGAAGTGCACCGCACGGCCGTAATCCGCGATCTCCCAGCACTTCGCAGTTTTCGTCGGATCGGCCTTGGCGATCACGCAGACCGTGCGCTGGATCTTCTCGTCCGGATTCAAGCCGAAGTCCACCCAGATCCACGAGCTGTTCGGGTGCGACTTGACGAACAGGCTGCCACCGCCAGGGAGCGGGATATTGCGCACCACCTTCCAGGCCTGGTTAGGATGCCCCACCGGGTCCGTGCCGATCGCGACCAGGGACCCCTCGCCCAGGTGCGAGGTGCTCCACACCGGGCCGAACTCGGGATCGATCCAGTTGGCGCCACGGCCTGGATGCGGGATTTTAGATGTCTCCACAATCGCCGCCAGTCTTGCCCTCAAGCGCATCCACGACGGCGATCTTGTTGGCGTTGTTGGCAGCCACCAGGAAGTAGCGCCTTGTCGAGTCCCAACCACCGTCATGCAGGAAGCGCTCTGCTTCGAGCATCTTGATCGTGGGCGCGTTCGGGTCGGTGTAGTTCACCAGCCAGACCTGCCCCGTCTCCTTTATGTTGACGATCCACTCCGGCTTGAAGTGCGAGGCGACGATGGCCGCCACCCGCGGCTCCGGATGGTACTCTTCGGTGTCATAGGTGTAGCTGCGCGTGCTGACGATCTTGAACGGCTCGAGCGTCAGGCCATCCAGGATGACGAAATGCGGCGGCCAGTAGCAGCCCACGATCGCATACTTATCGGAGAAGTCTCCCTCGGGACCGTTGTACTTGCTGCCCTCTATCGAGCGCGCGTCGTAGCACAGCTTGACCTCGGCGACCACGTCCGGCTTCTCCATCCACAGGTCGATCAGTGACGCCTTGCCGTCACGGCCGATAACGTAGACGTAGCGGCCGGTCGCGGACATGCGGGAGATGTGGACTGCGTAGCCGGTGTTGACGGTGTTGACGACCTCGAAGGTGTCGCCGTCGATGATCGCCACCTGGCCGGCGTCGCGCAGCGTGACCGCAAAGAAGTCCTGCCAATCGCGGTTGTGCTGCGGCGCTGTGGGCCGTTTCTCCGGCGGCACGAGCACCTTCCAGGTCTCCTTCATCTGCGGCCAGCGACATCTCCGGCGGCAGCCGGCGGCTCGTTCTGGAGGAACTTCGCCATCATCTCGGCCTGGGCCTGGGTCAGCACCCCCTGCTTGCCCCAGTCGGGCATCCCACGCGGGGTGCCGTTGAAGATGATCGCGGCAAGCGCGGCCGTGCCTTTCGGCGTCGTCTTGTCCGGCGTCAGAGCCGGGCCTGTCGCGCCATTGCGCAGCGTGCCATGGCAGCCCGCACAGCGGTCGAAGAAGACTTGTTTCGCGCTGGCGAACTCTTCCTCGGTAAGGTTAGGTGCGGCTGCCGCAGGCGCGGCCACACCTTGTGGCGATGTTGCAGGCAATGCCTCGACCTTGCCTGGCAGACCGGCCAGGTATTCCACGACCGCAGCCAGCTCCTGATCGGTCAACAACTGCGCCAGGGATGCAGGCATCAGCCCTTTCTGGCAGGTTCCACCCGGGCACTCTTTGGAAATGTACGCGTCCGGGTTCGACGATCGCTTCGTGAATGTAGTCGGCCACGTTGTCGGCCGAGCCCTTATAGAACATGTTCGATAGGGTCGTCTGGGCTGTCTCGCCCATTTTCGATAGATCGGGGCCGATGGTCCCTGTGGCATTTGCCACGCCCGGGATGACGTGGCACGCACCGCAGCCGCCCTTCTGGAATGCTGTGGCCAGGACCTGAGGCCCGGACGGCTGGGACACCGCCTGTGCGGCGGGTAGGGCAGCCTGAGCGGAAGTCGCTGGAGCAATCCGTCCCGGCTTGGTCTCAATGGACGTGGCCAAGTCGCGCGCCTGCCAGCGATTGTTGACGCGGCCCTACTCACGCTTACAGGCTGTGGCGCAGGCTCGACCTTCGTCGGTGAAGTCGGCGCGAAGGCGGACGTACACGCGGTGAGCAGCAGGATCGCTGCGAGCGCCAGAACAACGAGGAGCGCACGGTTTCTCATATGGGTTGCCTCTCTCCAAGAATACACCGATGTGCTGACGAAGCGTACGAAGTTGCAGCGCACGCTCGGCCAAACCGAGACTATGAGCTACGCGAGGATTATACAAGAAATTCGCGTACCACGCAGCGACAAACATCACCCCGGAAGAATCGCTTTGCTGGCGAAACCGTCTCTCTCCGCGGGCTTGTCGCACCGCGACGGGTATGCTACACTCAACGCAACAGAAGACAAGGGGGTCATCTATCGTGAACACGCAGGACTACATCGCGCTGGAAAGCCGTTACGGCGCGACCAACTACAAGCCGCTCGATGTCGTGCTGACCCGCGGCCAGGGCATCTGGGTGTGGGACGTGGACGGCAACCGCTACATGGACTGCCTCTCGGCCTATTCCGCGGTCAACCAGGGCCACTGCCATCCCAAGATCGCCGCGGTGATGAAGGAGCAGGCCGACAAGCTCACCCTCACCTCGCGCGCCTTCCGCAACGACCAGCTGGGGCTTTTCTACCAGGAGCTGTGCGAGCTGACCCACTCGCACATGGCGCTGCCCATGAACAGCGGCGCCGAGGCGGTCGAGTCGTGCATCAAGGCCGTGCGCAAGTGGGGCTACAAGGTCAAGGGCATGCCCGACGGCCAGGCCGAGATCATCGTCTGCGCCAACAACTTCCACGGCCGCACCATCACCATCGTCGGCTTCAGCACCGAGGAGCAGTACCGCGACGGCTACGCGCCCGTTCACGCCCGGCTTCAAGATCATCCCCTTCGGCGATGCGCAGGCGCTGGAGGAGGCCATCACCCCCAACACGGTCGCCTTCCTGGTCGAGCCGATCCAGGGCGAGGCCGGCATCATCGTGCCGCCCGCCGGCTATCTCGCGCGAGGTGCGCCGCATCTGCACCGACCACGGCATCGCCCTCATCACCGACGAGATCCAGACCGGCCTGGGCCGCACCGGCAAGCTGCTGGCCGAGGAGCACGACGGCGTCGAGGCCGACCTGACCATGATCGGCAAGGCGCTGTCGGGCGGCTTCTACCCCGTCTCGGCGGTGCTCTCGAACAAGGAGGTGCTGGGCGTCTTCCAGCCCGGCGACCACGGCAGCACCTTCGGCGGCAACCCGCTGGCCTGCGCGGTGGCGCGCATGGCGCTGAAGGTGCTGGTCGAGGAAGGCATGATCGAGAACGCGGCGACGCATGGGCGACTACCTGATGGGCCAGCCTGCGACGATCAAGAGCCCGCACATCAAGGAAGTGCGCGGCAAGGGCCTGCTCGTCGGCGTCGAGCTGCATCCCGGAGGCCGGCGGCGCGCGGCGCTTCTGCGAGGCGCTGATGGCGCAGCGGCCTGCTGTGCAAGGAGACGCACCAGCACGTCATCCGCTTCGCCCCGCCGCTGGTCATCACAAAAGGATGAGGTCGACTGGGCGCTGGAGCACATCGAGGCGGCGCTGACGGACTGAATCAGAAGCACCGATAGACGATTCCAGAGACGACAGCGCCACCCTGGCGCGCATCCAGGTGGACAGTTACTTTATGCCCGGCGCCAAGGCTCAAAGTGCTCCAGATTGCTCCCGCCAATGAACTCACGCAGGATCGAGTTGTCGGGCACCAGGTCCGCCGGCGCGGGCTCAAACCACTGGAGGAACGCAAGCAGCCGGTGTGCCTCCACATAACCGGGCCTGCCCGGCTCCACCTGGAGTAGCAACGGCTCCGCGAATGCCTTCAACACGGATAGCTCGTACACCAGAGCCGAATTGAACATCGCGTCCGCGTTCTCCTGATAGGGGAAGATGTGCCGGCGCTCGCCGCGGTGCACGCTCTCCCACCGGCCGATGGTGTCCGCCGCCGAGTATCCACGCGTGCGAGCATCGCGCACGATCCTGCGGATCAATCGATTGTCGGTGGTGGAAACTCGGTTATGGCGGTCGATGTTTAGCTGGGTCAAAGCCGAGATATAGATGCGAAAGACGCTTTCGCGCAGCGCGTCGGGTGCGAGCCGCGGATTCAGCCCGTGAATTCCCTCGATCAATAGAATCTCGTCCGTGCCAAGTTGGGCCACCGCGCCCGTTTCGCGTTTTCCCGTCCGAAAATTGAACAGCGGCAACTGTACTTCTTCGCCTCGCATGAGCCGCGTCAGGTGATCGTTGAACAGCGGGAGGTCCAGCGCCTCCAGGCCTTCAAAATCGAAGTTGCCCTCCTCGTCCTTCGGCGTCAGCTCCCGGTCTATGAAGTAGTTGTCCATCTCCACGGCGATCGGCCGGATGCCATTGGCAAGCAACTGCACGGCCAGTCGCTTTGAGAACGTCGTCTTGCCGGAAGAGGATGGCCCCGCAATCAGCACAAGCTTCACCCGGTCCCGCGCTTCGGCGATCTGCGTTGCCAGGCGTGCGATGCCGTGTTCGTGCCGAGCCTCAGCCACCAGCATAATCTCGTTCGTGCGGCCGGCGGTGACGGCCGCGTTGAGCGAGCCGACATCCTCCAATCCCAATAGGCGCAGGGTGTTCCCGTACTCGCGAAACACACCGACCAATTTCGGATACTCAACCACCGGATCGAGCTCCATGCTCTGGCGGAGTGGAAAACGGAGGAGAAACCCGGGTTCGTAATATTGCAAGGCAAAGGATGAGATGTAACCGGCCGAAGGAACCATATACCCGTGGAAATAGTCCCGATAACCGCACAACTTATACAGCACCAGGTAATCCTTCTGGCGGTGCTGGAGCAGGCGGACCTTATCATCCTCGCCGCGCTGGCGGAAGAACTCGATGGCCTCAGCCAGCGGCACGCGCTCTTTGCCGATGGGCGCGTCGGATGCGACGATCTCGCGCATGCGTGCCTCGATGTGCGCCAGTTCCTCAGATGTAAACTGCGGTCGGCCCTCAACCTGGCAGTAGTAACCGCCGAAAGTCACCGCATGATCGACATTCACGATCGTCTCAGGAAACAGCTCGTGCGCTGCTACGACCAGCAGGAAAGTCAACGAACGCCTGTAGATGCGGCTGCCATCGCGATCATCCGTCCCCAGGGCCATCACCTCGACGTCCCGGTCGATGTGGTAGGTAAGTTCGCGCAGCTCGTTGTCGATCAGCGCGGCAACAATCGGAAATGGCCATGGCGCTCTGCGCGCCAGCCGCGTCGACGAAATGGCGTAGCTCGGTCTTGAGCGGCGCCTCAAAAATGCGACGATCGCTGAACTTGACCTGAGCAGTCTTGCGCGGCCGAGCACGGGCGACTCTGGCAGATTTGATGGCAGTCATGGCATTCTCATATGGGGGTGGTGTGCCCCGCTCAATGTTTGGCGCACTCGATCGCGTTGTGCGAGGCGCATGGGTCCTGGACGATTGTACCACACCATCAGGCCTTGCTCTCCAACTCCTCCCAGCGAGCATACATCGCGGCTAGCCTCTGCTCGATTTCCGAAAGACGCGCCGTCGCACGCACCACCTCGTTGCCGCCTCCCTGGTACGTGTTGGCGTCGGCCATCGCCGCGTAGAGTGCTTCCTGCTCCGCCTCCAACGCCTCCAGGAGTGCGGGCAGTGCGTCGAGTTCCTGCCTCTCTTTGTAGGACAGCTTTGCTGGCCGCAGGCCGGGAGCCTCGCGTGGGCGAGATGTGGTTAGTGTGGGAGTCTTTTGTGTGGGTGCGGCCGACTGTGCCGGCCGCTGGCGCACCCAATCATCGTACCCTCCCGCGTACTCTCCCACCGCGCCGCCCGGTTCCATCGCCAAGGTCCCATCGACCACGTTGTTCAGCAACTCCCTGTCGTGGCTCACCAGCAGCAACGTCCCCTCGAACGCAAGCAGCAAGTCCTCAAGGAGCTCCAAGGTTTCCAGGTCGAGATCATTCGTCGGTTCATCCAGCACAAGCACGTTGGCCGGCCTGGCAAACAGCCGCGCGAGCAGGAGCCGATTACGCTCTCCGCCAGAAAGGGTGCTCACGTACGCGCGAATGCGCTCTAAAGGAAAGAGGAATTCCTGCAAATAGCCGATTACGTGCCGTCGATAGCCGTTGATCGTCACAAAATCCCTGCCGTCCGCGATGTTGTCGAAGACGGTCGCATCCTCGTCCAACTGGGCGCGCAACTGATCGAAGTAGGCCAGCTCGACATTGGCGCCATGCCGGATGGTCCCGCGCATGGGTGTAGTCTCCCCGATCAGCAGGCGTAGAAGAGTCGTCTTGCCCGAACCGTTTGGCCCAATGATGCCCAGCTTATCGCCACGCACGATCGTGGTTGAGAAGTCGCGGACGATGGGGCGGCCATCGAAGGCGAAATCCACCCCCTTAGCCTCAATCACGAGTTTCCCTGAACGCTCCGCCTCCTGCACCTGCATCCGCAGACTACCCGGGTGCTCCCGCCGTTCGCGCCGCTGCCCGCGCATGCGCTCCAGGGCGCGTACCCGCCCCTCGTTACGGGTGCGCCGCGCCTCGATGCCCTGGCGAATCCAGGCTTCCTCCTGCGCGAGCTTCTTGTCGAATTCGGCCTGCTGCGTGGTCTCCGCAGCCAGCACCGCCTGCTTGCGCGCGCTGAACGTGTCGTAGTTGCAGGCCCAGTCGATCAGGCGGCCGCGGTCCACTTCAATGATCCGGGTGGCAAGCCGGCGAAGAAAGGTGCGGTCGTGGGTAACGAACACCAGGGTGCCGCTGTACCGCAGAAGGAAATCCTCCATCCAGGAGATCGCGTCGAGGTCCAGGTGGTTGGTCGGCTCGTCCAGCAACACGATGTCGGGGTCGCGAACCAGGCCGCGCGCCAACATGACGCGTCGCTTGAGACCTGCCGAGAGCTGGGCGAATTGCGCATCGGGGTCAAGCTGCATACGGGAGACGATGGTGTCCATGAGGAGGCGATTTTTCCACGCCTCATCGGTCGAGCTCGCAAGCTCTCCGGAAGAGACCGGCGTGGCCCCGCCGATCAAGTTGGAGTGCAATCCAGCCGCAATAACCTCGTGGACCGAGCCGATGATTCCCTCGGGCACCTCTTGTGACAGGTAGGCGACTCGAACACCGCGTTCGCGGACGATGGCGCCGGACTCCGGCTCCAGTTCACCCACGATCAGTTTCAAGAGCGTCGATTTGCCTGCGCCGTTGCGCCCGAGTAGCCCTAATCGTTCGCCACGTTCAATCTGCAGGTCGATGTTCTCCAGGACCGGGTGGCCGCCAAATCCGAGGCTCACATCCTGCATGCTCAATAACGCCATGCAACCATCCCTTAGATAAGAGTCGCCAGCCATTATACTCCCCTTTCTGGCCGCGGACTGTTTGACAAATCACAGGCGCGCTGTTATAGTCTCGCTCACCAAACAACCGAATAAGCCCGCACTTTCATCCAGAGAGGCAGAGGGACCGGCCCGATGAAGCCTCGGCAACCTGCAGTCAAGGTGCCAACTCCGGCAGAGAAGATCTGGAAGATGAGAGGAAAGGTGCAACGATGCCGCCACCCTCCCCGGGCCAGCCTCAGACGAGGCCGCTTTCCCCGGGGTTTTTTGTTGGCAGACGCGCCACCGCCCTCTCATTCCATAGTGAGAGGGCGGTTTGGTTAACGCCGTATTCTGCACGCGAGATCAAACGATGGTACTAAATCAAGATACCCAGTGGTTCACGTTCGCCGAGGGGACGCCCTTCGCCCTGGAGTCGGGCGCGACGCTCAGCCCCGTGACACTCGCCTACGAGACATACGGGACACTGAACGCCGAGCGCTCCAACGCGATCCTGGTGTGCCACGCCCTGAGTGGAAGCGTGCACGCTGGCGGCCCAGGTGGCTGGTGGTCAGATTGCATCGGCCCCGGGAAAGCGTTCGACACAGATCGTTTCTTCGTGATTTGCACCAATGTGCTCGGCTCCTGCTATGGCTCCAGCGGGCCCGCGAGCCCTGACCCGGCGACACGTGAACCATATGGCTTGCACTTTCCCCTGGTGACCATTGGCGACATGGTGCGAGCGCAGCGTGTACTGATCGACCACTTGGGCATAAGCGAGTTGCTATGTGTGGCGGGCGGATCGATGGGCGGAATGCAGGTGCTGGAGTGGGCCAGTCATTATCCGGAGCGCATCCGCGCCGCAATTCCCCTGGCGACGACTGCGCGTTCCAGCCCCATGCTGATCGCGTTCAACGAGGTCGGCCGGCAGGCCATCTACGCGGACCCCCACTGGCAGGGCGGCAGCTACTACGCGAACGGCAATCGGCCGGACGCGGGACTGGCCATCGCGCGCATGATCGGCCACATCACCTACTTGAGCGACCAGTCTATGCACGCCAAGTTCGGCCGCCGGCTACAGGATCGCGAGAAGTTCGGCTACGAATTCAAAGCGGAGTTCGAGGTCGAAAGCTATCTGAAGTACAAGGGGCTCAGCTTCACCCAGCGCTTCGACGCAAACAGCTACCTGTACGTAACGAAAGCGCTCGACTACTTCGACCTCAGCGCGCCAGCAGGGCTGTCAGCAGCCTTCGCACACTCGGAACAAATCAAGTTTCTGGTCGTGAGCTTTACCAGTGACTGGCTTTACCCGTCCTATCACAGCAAAGAACTGGTCACGGCACTGACGGCCGCCGGGGCGGATGTCACATACCTCGATATCGAGAGCAGTTGGGGCCACGATGCATTTCTGCTGGAGGTCGATACCATGACGCGGCTGCTGGGCAGTTTCGTCAACCGGGTGGCGCGTGAGGCAGGGCTGTGAATCAGTCATTGCGGCCCGATCTGCGCATCATCGCCGACTTCATCTCCGCAGGCGCGCGAGTATTGGATTTGGGATGTGGCGACGGCGCGCTGCTCGAGCATCTGGTACAGGTTAAGGGCGTCATTGGCCGCGGCATCGAGTTAAGCGAGGCTGGGGTCCTGGCGTGCGTGCGACGCGGGCTGAGCGTGCGGCAGGGTGACCTGCAGGAGGGGTTGGTGGACTACCCCGCCGCCAGCTTCGATTATGTTGTGTTGAGCCAGACCCTGCCCTTCCTTGACGACCCGGAAATGATTCTGACGGAGATGCTGCGGGTCGGTCGGGCCGCGGTCGTAAGTTTCCCAAACTGGGGATACTGGCGATGCCGAGTCGAGCTATTGCTGACGGGGAGGATGCCGAATGCACCTGACCTGGCGCAGGCATGGCACGAGAAACCACGGTGGCAGGCCCTCACCATCACTGACTTCGCCGTCTTCTGCCGTGAAAACGGAATCGCCATCACCCGCCACGCCTACCTTGCCAACGGCCGACCCATGAATATCCACAAGATAACGAATCTGATGTCGACGACAGGTGTATTCTTGTTGCAACGTGCCTGACTCGTACTCAGGTCTACATTCCCATAACCTGAGCGGTACTCCCTCTACATACCTTTACCCACCCCCAGGCGAGCGAGCAGCCCCGCGCCGGCAAATCGTAACACGGTTGCGACGATGAGCGCCGGGACCAGGCCAAAACCATCCGCGAGCGCGGTGCCGAGCAGAGGTGCCGTGAAGGTGGCGATGTAAACGGTTGTCTGATAGATGCCAACAAAGGCAGCCTGATTTTCGGTCGGGCAAGTGGCCAGAACGATGTCAAAGAAAACCAGGTCGACGCCGGCGACAAAAAAGCCAGCCAGTCCTGCCCACAAGATCAATAAGTTGGGCGCGGTTGTCAGAGCCGTGAGAAGTGGATAGAAGCTGACGCCGAACGCGGTGATCAATAGAACGAGGCGCTCGCCGCGCCGCGCCGAGATTCTCGTCCACACAAAATAGGCGATCATCAAGACGAATGTGTTCGTCGAATTGATCACACTGATCTGCGAATCGGTCGCCCCGACTGCGCGCACCCAGTAAAGCGGAAACAGTGGGAGTGCCATCGCAAGCCCGCCACGGAAGACAACCTGGGCTACCGTGAAGTTGAGGAACGGTTTATTGTGTCTCAGCGAACCGCCGTGTTCGCGCAGCGTCTGGATCATGCTCCGTTGCTGCTGGGGCACGTTCTGCGGCGGCAGCTTCAAACTGGACGAAAAGACGATGCTGATGAACGCGCCGATCGCAGAACCGATGAAGATGACCTGGTAGTTGAGAGGAAAATCGAACCGATTCAGCATTTGGCCGACAAGGACCACGGTAAGCGAGTTCGTCAGGCCGAGGATAGACCAGCGTCGGCTCATCAAGGTGAATCGTCCTCTGGGACCTGCAACCCCGCCCATGACTACCGTAAAGGCAACGCTGACGAGGGTCTGTGGCAAGGTGGCAAGGGCCCAGATCATGATAATGAGCTCGGGCTCGCGAGTTTGTGTAACGAAGGGCACCAGGCCGGTGAGCACATAACACAGCAGGACGAGAAAGCGAGAACGGGCGAACCACGGTATGATATTCGGTCGCCGGGAGAGAAACTCGCCCACAGGGATTGCCAATAGCATGCCCGTGAGCGCAGGCATGGCGGTGAGGAGACCAACCAGGAAGCTGGAAGCGCCGAGACGAACCAGAAAGACGGACAAAAAGCTGCCGACGCCGGCAGTGATACCGACGCCGATGCCGTCGATCAGGACATTGCGCTGATTAAGCTGCTCGCGATTGGAGGGCCGGAAAAGCACCGCCCACAAGGGCGTTTCATTGTGGTTAGCCGCAATCGGGCCCATCTGAGACATAGGACAATATTATCAAAAAGGGCCGCGTCTGCCAAGGAGAACATGACTCAATTATGGGCAGATGTCGCAGCAGCAACATACCAGTCGATCAAGCGGCGCGCGATGGTCGACGGCGGCGGAATGTTGGGCAGCTGATCGACCGAAAACCACCGGGCATCGGCAATCTCTGACTCTTCCGGGCTGATCTCGCCGGCCACGTATTCAGCGGTGAAGCCAATCATCAGCGAGTTGGGGAAAGGCCACGGCTGGCTGCCGAAATAGCGTATGTTCCGCAGGTCGATCCCCACTTCCTCGCACACTTCACGCCTCGCGCACTCTTCCAAGGATTCGCCAGGTTCGACGTAGCCTGCCAAGACGCTGTAGCGTCCCGTCGGAAAACGGTGGTTGCGCGCCAGCAGGATGTGCAACTTACCCTTAATATGCCGGGTGACCGCGATGATGATCGCCGGCGAAAGGCGCGGGTATGAGATCAGACCACATTGCGGGCAACGTCTGGCGCGCTCGTGCGTCTGGTCGATCATCCTTCCACCGCATTGTCCACAGAACTGATGGGTGCGGCTGAAGGCCACCAACTGCACCGCGCGGCCTGCGACGTTCATAAGCTGTTCATTCAGAAGCGGGTAGAGGCCGCGCAATCCCTCGACCGTCATTCCGTCGGGCAAGGTCGCACTGGCATCGACCTCGGCAGCGTAGCAGTCAGTCTGCTCGCCACTTTCCTCAAGACGGCCCAAGTACACTGTCCGCAGGGAAACCAATCCGAGCTCAGCAGGGCCGGAAATAACGGGGACGAACGCACGGTCACCCGCCTGGCGAACAAGCAGTTTTTCGTCTTGAAAGATAAACCAGTAAGCCGGCCGGTCGCCAGCGAAGCCTTCTGCATCTCGGCTGGCGGGCGAGAGACTCGAGAGAAACTGCATCATAGACTATTCACTCACGGTTAAAAACTCTGCAAAGACCTGGTTGCCCAGAAGCCGGCCGCCGCTTGTCAGGCGGAGCCGATCCGATAAACGTTCCAAGAGGCCGCGGCGCACAAGGCGATCGATCTCATCACCGAACACTTCATCCAGGCCGACGCCGAAACGGCAGCGGAAAGCCGCGTCCGTCACGCCCTCATGCACCAGGCGCAGGCCGAGCATCATGAACTCGCCCATAGCAGTGTCGCGTTCGATGGATTCGCCATCTCGTTCAGGGCCCGCGCCTGCACTCACGCGTTTGATGTACTCAGGCACAGGGCGTACATTCCACCAGCGGCGGTCACCGATGAAGCTGTGCGCCCCCGCGCCGAAGCCCAGGTATGGTTCATGATGCCAGTAGACCAGGTTATGGCGGCACTGGCGGCCTGGGAGCGACCAATTAGAGATTTCGTATTGATCATATCCCGCGGCCGTAAGTCGATCCGCCGCCAACAAATAGAAGTCGGCCGCGTGGTCGTCATCCGGCGGCGCTTGCAGGCCACGGCGCACCTGATCGTAGAGAGGCGTCCCATGTTCGATAGTCAGCCCGTAAAGCGAAAGATGCTCGGGGTTGAGGTTGATAGCCCGATCGAGTGTGCGCTTCCATGTCTCAGTTGATTGTCCCGGTAGTCCGAACATAAAGTCAAGGTTGATGTTCTCAAACCCGGCACGGCGCGCGGCATGGTAAGCTGCCAGGGCTTCATCCGCGCCATGGATCCGGCCCAACCACAGCAACTCTGCGTCATCAAAGCTCTGCACCCCCATACTCAGGCGGTTCACGCCCATCTCACGCAGGGCGACGAACAGTGAGGCATCCGCCGTGCCTGGGTTGGCCTCGCTTGTAATCTCGGCGTCCTCCATTATGTCAAAGGCGTCCCGGCAGGCCCCTATCACCTGACTGAGAAAATCCCGGGGCAGGACAGTAGGGGTGCCGCCGCCGACGAACACGCTGGACACGGGCGGCCGGCCTCTCTCGGCGCCAGCGCGCATAATCTCAGTGGCCAGGGCCACGGCATAGGGCTCGAAAAAAGAGTCCAGCCCCGCGTAGGTATTGAAGTCGCAGTAATGGCAGCGAGCAACGCAAAACGGGATATGCACGTACAGGGCGAGCGGTGGTGGCATCGGCTAGTCGGTGCGGTTATCGAAACGGAAGCCATGCCCCCGCATGGTCACGATGTATTGGTGATCGGGGTCGACCTCAGCAAGACGTTCTCGCAGACGACGCACGAGCGCATCAATAGACTGTTCGGATACGCCGCCATCCGATGCTTCGGGCCAGACGCCGCGCACGATATCATCGCGCCCGACGACGCCACTGGCCGCCATCAGGAGTTCCAGCAGGCGATACTGTTGGGCCGACAGCGGAGGTTCAACCTGTTTACCGTTCAGGCGCACCTGGTGACCCGCAGCATCCATGTGCAGGCCGCGCTCCATGGGGCCATCGAATGTCAGCGGCGCGGTGGCGCCGGCATCGACGAACGCAAGCTTATAGCGAAGGGCTACCTGGATTTCGTCGCCGTCGCGCAAGGGCTGAGGCGAGACAACATCGCGGCCGTTCAGATGCGTGCCGTTCTTGCTCGCCAGATCCTCGATTTCGTAATGATCGCCACGCCAGAGGATGCGCGCGTGGAGGCGAGAAATCTGCCTGTCATCGAGCACGATGTCGCAGTCCGCACCACGGCCAATCGTCAGCATCCTATGCTCAAGAGGCCAGGTCAACCCGCTCTCGCCACCGCGCTGCAGGATGATCATGGCCGATTCGCGAGTGTTAGGTCGATCGTTCATGCGTCATTGCACTCCTGCCGCG
Source organism: uncultured Chloroflexia bacterium (assembly GCA_963774265.1). Taxonomy (GTDB): domain Bacteria; phylum Chloroflexota; class Anaerolineae; order CG2-30-64-16; family CG2-30-64-16; genus JALOOB01. The sequence goes on from CAVZDU010000008.1 coordinate 286,974, forward strand.
ATGGGTCATCTTGACACTCCTGGTGTCCTGCGGGATAATCGCGGCGACAATTGATCTGAACACGCATCATTTCACAGGATATGTCTCAATCGTTAACTGTCGGCGCCACTTTACGCGAGCGCTACGAGATCATCGACCTGGTCGGCCAGGGCGGCATGGGCGCGGTCTACAAAGCCAATGATCAACGTCTCCGCGGCCGCGTCTGTGCGGTCAAGGAAGTGTTGCCTGATCTGATCAGCGCGCCCGGCATGGAAGATCAGGCGCAGGATCAATTCTACCGCGAAGCCAGCGTTCTGGCTCGCCTCGATCACTCCAATCTGCCCAAGGTCTCAGACTATTTCGAACAAGACGGCCGGCAATACCTGGTCATGGACTTCGTGCCGGGCCAGGACCTACGACAGATCGTCGATGAGGCTCGTCGACACGACACCTTTGTGCCGGAAGAGAACGTCCTTGCATGGGCTGCGCAACTATGCGAAGCGCTGAGTTATCTGCATTCGCAAGAGCCGCCGGTGCTCCATCGTGACATCAAACCATCGAATATCAAGCTCACGCCCCGTGGCATCGTGAAGTTGGTCGACTTTGGCCTGGTCAAGCTGTTGCAACCTGACGAAAACCGAACAGTCACCGTTGTACAAGGCCGCGGCACGGTGGCTTACACACCGCTCGAGCAGTATGGAGGAGACACCGGGCATACGGACATCCGCTCCGACGTGTTTTCACTCGGCGCCACCCTGTACCATCTGCTGACCGGTCAACCGCCCGCTGACGCCAAACAACGTTTCCTGAAACCCGGCAGCCTCATCCCGCCTCGCGATATCAATCCGCGCGTCTCACCGCGCACCGAACGGGCTATCTTGGCCGCAATCGCCCAGCATCCGGATGACCGCCCCACGACGGTCGACGCGTTTCGTGATTTACTGTTTGCGGAAGAGGCGCCTCCTGTTGCACAGCCTGTCACGACCGCCCTGTCCTCATTTGCCGAAACCCGTGGCCTGTGGCGTGAGCTGATCGCCGGCCACGCGGCCCTCGTAGTAACGGTGACGCTCCTAACCGCGACTGCTTTGGTCGTCACCCTGCTGTCACCGGCGTTGCCCTAAGAGCAATTCGTCGGGTTGAATTGCTCCGATTGAAACGATGCCAGGCACGCCTACTGGACATCACGCCTCCACACGCGCCATAACAGCGTCAACAACCCACCGATAAACGTGACCCCGCCCGCGGCCCACACCCATCCCCTCATTTGCATAGCCGTTGAGCCGGGCAGCCAACCCACCGCATACAACAAATAGCCAATCCAGGCGACTGCCCCCGCCCACAGTGCGGCCGCCAAGGCCTGAACGTCCGAAGTGCCCTCAGGGCCTCGCTTGCTCACAGCGAAGACTGCACTGCTGGAAAGTAAGGCGCCGAGTAGCGCGGCCAAGAACGCCGGAAACGCCACGCGCGGTTTGGGAGCGGACGGCAGACCGGCCGATGGCGGCTCAGGCGTGTCGGTCGGTGAAGGCGTGGCGGTATACGTGGCCGTCGGGCTGGGCGTGATAGTCGGTTCTGGCGTGGACGATGCCGTTGGCGTAGGGACAACCGTCGCGATGCTGCCCGGCGCATCCCCGCCAACACGCATTTCGATGCGCGTTGAATTCTTCGCAGCACCGGCCTGCACCGTAATCCACAACTCGCCGGGCCGATCCAGCGGCACCACGGTGCGCGCCCGGCCTCCAACAGTGGTTTCGATCTTGGGCGCCAGAGCCAACGACTCTGTAGGATAGCGCAGATTGAACTCGACCGGTGTACCGTCGGGAACCGGATGGCCTTTTTGGTCGAGAATGATGCCCGTTTCCAGCCCAATCTGGCTGCCCACCTGGATGCTGCCGCTGATGACGTCACCCGCGCCGATGGGCGCGAGGGCAATCACTTGCCCCGGTGCAGGCTCAAGTTGGTTGATGAGCTCGTAATTGATGCCGGTGACCGTGACCGGAGGCGCGCCAATAGGCGTGAACTCGCGGAACAGCGCACGCACCGCAGTTTCCAGGAAAGGCGCCGTATGTGCGTACACGCCGAAGTAGGCCGTCAGCTTGCTGATTTCTGTCGTATCGAGGTAGTAGGGCGCGGCAAATGCCAACACCACCAGGCGCTTATCGCGCAGCCCGTCGGAACGACGGGCCAGGAACTCACTGAGTGCGGTGGACTCTGGATATTCATCCAGCCGCTCGTCGAGCTGCGCGAAGATTATCCAACGCGCCTCACTAATCGCATTCTCGATGTCAGCGTTGTCCCCCGGCGCAGCCAGAGTCGCCTTGAGATCCCAGAAAGTATAGCTATGCACATTGCCCGGCGCGATCTGCCCCGTGGCGTCTGGCCCGTACAACTGAAGGATGATCTGCTCCAGGGCTGTCGACTCGATGATGGGCGCCGAGTCACAGGCTTGGCATTCGCGCACCTCACGCGCATCCGTGAAAATGACGATCTTCTCATTGGCCAGGGGCGCAGCCGGCATGCGATCCGCGAACTGGTCACGGCCTGGATAGATCAGAGTGAGGGCGGCGCGGGCAACTGCTCGTGTCACGCTGCTGCTCTCGCCTACGCGGTCGGCGACCGTCACGGGGTCGCGGAGAAGTTGAGACAGCCGCCATTCACCGTTGTAAATTCGCAGTTTCAGGGCGATGATACGCGTCACCGCTGCATCGACTCTGGTTGCGAATGCGCTGTCTGTCTGATATTTCTCCCGGAAAAAGAGAATCGTCTCCCGGATCGCCTTTACCTGATCAGACCAGTTATCGGTGAGCGCAAATCGCCCCAGATAGAGCAGATCGTTGCCAGCCAGAAACGCGTCCTGCGCGACGCGACGGTGCGGAAATTCGCTCAGAGTGGGACTGTAGTAGCGGCGCAGTGCGGGCACGCCCAATGCATCGCTGATCAAGACACCCCCCGCCGCACGCCAGGCCGCAAATTCCGGCAATTCCATCAGATCCTGCAACTGAGGGGCCAAACTGATGGGAGGTGTCGTCTCACGGATGTTGCCCTGAAAGCCGCGATAACGAATATGAGAGGTCATCAGTGCCTGGGTGATGCCGGCTGCCGAAAGATCGCCACTGCTGGTCACAGCGCTGAACGGCGCCAACTCAATCTGGCGTAATTGATCGACCGACTTTTGAACGGTAGCGACCTCGTCTTCCGGGCCGCGATCCGAGCCACCTTGACCGGGAAAATGCTTGGCCGCAGTGACCACTCCGCCCTGACCGCCGGTTTGCACGCCGCGGATGAACGCCTGTCCAACCTGGCCGACCCAGAATGGATCGCCGCCGAACGTGCGGGTGTCCAGGTCCCCCTTGTTGCCTGGTCGCGGCACGTCGAGCACATCTAGCGTTGGGCCGAGGAGAAGATTGATACCCGCCTCTTCCAATTCCTGCCCCATGACTGCGCCGACTTGCTCGGCGAGTTGAGAGGACCAAGCGGCGCCGATGGCCATTGCACTGGGCAGGGGCGTGAAACCGCCACGACCAGAGACAAAAGAACTGTCGTCGCCGACCCAATCCAACGCGATGAGTAAGGGCACGCCGACCGGCGTTGACGCGCCTTCTGCAACGGTGGGTGCAGGCCGCGGAGAGGTTACGCCTTCCGCTGGGCGATTGTCAGCTTCAGGCGCGCCCACCGTTAGAACCGGCATAACCGTCGTGGTGACACTCTGTGTGGGTGTGATTGCTGGCGTAGCGGTCAAATCCCGTGGCGCGCTAAGTGCGAGCGATTGAAGCGCATCCGTCAACACCGCGATTTGTGCCGGAGTGCTGGCTGTTGATTGGCTCGCGGTTATCGTACTGGTGATCGCCACGGCAGGCGCCTGAACATTGCGATAGTTGTCGTTGCTGGGAAGAAGGACTACCCCGCCGACACGGAAATCACGCACGAGGGCTGCGATCTCGGACTCGGCGGATACATCGTTCCCTTGGAATGAAACCAGGAACAGTTGACCGACTTTGTCCGCCACTGTCATGCGATCGAGAATCGTCTTGGTGTCGAGGACCCTGGATGCAGCAGGGGGCGTAGGTGTGGGCTCAGTCGGTTGACCCTGCGCAGGGAGCGGCCGAAAAATCACATCGCGCGCCAGAGCGGTCTGCGGGAGAACCAGCGACCACAGCAAAACCAACAGCACGACATTCGAGGAAACTCTGCGCATAGGATCAGGCCGGCCTTGCCAGCCCGATTATTGTAGCCCTACAGTGGCCGACCGTCAACCGAATGAATGGTCGGGTAGTGTATCCCGATCGGTTGAAATTCGTCTGAGGGTGGAAACCTGGTAAGGTCAGGTTACAACATCAATACCACGCCAGGAGACCACCCCGATGCGCAGCGTACTCCCGGAATGCCGGCAAGTCAACGGCCATGCTTTGATCGAAGGGGCCATTGCAGAGGCTCATCACCACCTGCTCAACCAAATCGGGCACGGAATCGGCGAGCGTTTGTACGCCGCGGCCGAATACGTCTTGGGCCGGGCGCCCTACGTGCGGCGGGGCCACGTGGCCAACAGTCTGGAACAGACCCGTGCGTGCCCCAAGTGCCACACCGTGCAGAGCCAGCGGTTCAGTCGCAACGGCAGCCGGCCGCGCCATTTGCTGACCCGCTGGGGCGAAGTGCCGCTGCGCTGGCCCCGCTTCGTCTGTGAGTGCGGCGGCAGCATCACCCTCGATCTGGATGATTGGCTAGCGCCCTACCAGCGCATTGGCAGCGATGTCGACGCTCAAATTCAACGCTGGGGCGCCCTGAGTATCAGCCTGCGCGAGATGCAGGGCGAACTGGCGCATAGCTATATGGGCGTGTTGGGCCAACGCACCCTGCTCCAGCGCTTACACCAACTCCAGCAGCTCACCCCGGGCGCCGATGAGCGGCCCACGCCGCCGATCGTGCAGTTCGATGCCATCTGGTTCACGCAACTGTGTGCGACCGGGCAGTGGCGCACCGACCGCAAGGGCCGCAAGCGCGCCGTCAAGGGCCGCCGGAAGCGCTGCCTCCTGATTGCGTTAGGCGTCTGGCCGGAAACCGGCCGCCAGGAGATCCTGGCCTGGCGGCCGGCCGACAGCGAAGATGCCGAAAGCTGGCTCGCCTTTCTCAGTGAACTGGAAGCCCAAGGCTTGCGCGGCGAACTGGGCCTGGAATTGATCATTCATGATGGCGGCAGTGGTCTATGCGCCGCACTCACCACCATCCACTTTGACGCCATCGAGCAACGCTGCCTCTTCCATAAGCTCCGCAACATCTGGCAAGCCATTCGCATCGCCGACGATTTGCCCGCAGCTGAACGGCGCCGCCAGCGCCGGGCGATCTACCGCGATTTCGTCGCCATCTTTCAGGCCAAACAGCGTGCCACCGTCTTGCGCCGCGCCCTCAAGGTGCTGCAGAAATATCGCAACACCCAACCCGATGCTGTGGCCACGCTCCGGCGCAACTTCCGCGCCACCGTGGCTTACTTCCTCCTGCAAGAACGCCATCCCACCTGGCGCCGCAGCTTTCTCCGCACAACCAGCCGGCTCGAACGCTTCAATCGCTGCCTGCGCCGCCGCATTCGGAGCGCCAACGCCTACCATTCCGATGCTGGCGTCTTGGCCATGATCGCACAGGAGGTGGATCGCAAGTTCATCCTACCTGCCATGCGCAAGTTCAACACACACTTCCAACCGAAAGCGATACACTAACAATGGTCGTTCGATGTATATAAGTCCGGATCGTGATTATGTCTATCAGTTCCAATTCAGGTCATTTGCCCGTCCCGCCGTCGAGCATTACAATGGGCGCACCTTTCCGCAAGGGGTGCATCACCGATCGGAGGAACCGATGACTCCTGACAGTTGTCCTGCTGGCCTATGAACTGGGATCAACTTGAGGCGCGTGTCATGGCGTGTTACTTGTGTCCGCGTTTGGTCCAATGGCGGGAGGAAACGGCGCGCATTAAGCGCCGTTCCTATCGCGATGAAGAATACTGGGGCAAGCCGGTTCCCGGGTGGGGTGATCAAGATGCGCGCGTACTCGTCGTCGGTCTCGCGCCGGCCGCGCACGGCGGCAACCGCACCGGCCGCATCTTTACGGGCGACAGTTCCGGTGACTTTCTGTACGCCGCGCTCTATCGCGCCGGCTTCGCCAACCAGCCCACCTCCCTCCGACGGAACGATGGACTGGCTTTGACCGACATCTACGTTGCAGCCGCCGCACGTTGTGCGCCCCCCGACAACAAACCGACGCCCGAGGAATTGGCAACCTGCCTGCCTTACCTGATGCAAGAGATCACCTTGCTCAAACAGCTACGGGTGATTGTTGCCCTGGGCCGGATAGGCTTCGAGGCAGTGCTCCGTGCGTTTGAGGGCCGGCCAGGCTGCCCCCGACGCTCGGTCCTCCTTCCGCAGTTCGCCCACGCCGCCGTGATTCCGCTCGGTGAAGGGCTGCCGGCAGTAGTCACCTCCTATCACCCCTCGCGTCAGAACACTCAAACCGGTCGCCTGACCGCCGAAATGTTCGATCTCGTGTGGCAGCGTACGAGAAACCTTCTCGATACGTTATAATACCCAAGTCGTTCAAGCCACTCGCTGCTAACAAAAAGGAGTATAGCCGTGCGCCGACTGAGTGAAATTCAGACCGCCCTTGTCGATGAGGGATTGGATGGTTGGCTCTTGTATGACTTCAAGGGACTTAACCCGATCGCGTGGAGCGTGACCGCTCTGCCGGCGGATCGATTCCTGACACGCCGCTGGGCATGTTACATCCCAGCGCGCGGCAAGCCGCGCTGGCTGGTGCACGGGATCGAGGCAGGTGGCATGCAGGATGTGGCCCCAGACGCTGCTACTTATGTGTCTTGGGGTGCATGGACCGAGGGACTGCGGAAGATCACGGGAGACGCGCAGCGCGTGGCCATGGAGGTGTCCCCCGGCTGCGCCATCCCCTATATCAGCCGCGTGGACGCAGGCACGGTGGAGTTGGTGCGCAGCCTTGGGCTGGAGATCGTTACGTCGGCCGACCTGGTCCAGGTGGCAGAGGCAGTCTGGTCGCCGAGCCAGCTTGCAAGCCATCGCCGGGCGGCTCAGGCTTTGATAGAGACCCAAGCGGCCACCTTCGCAAATGTGCGCCAACGCCTTGCTGTAGGGGAGCCGTTGACCGAATGCGGCATCCAGGATTTCATGCTGCGCCAGTTCGCGTCGCACGGATTGGAGACGGACCACCCGCCCATCGTCGGCGTGAATGCGCACGGAGCGGATCCGCATTTCGCCCCGCGTCGCGACGCTGATATGGCGCTTCACATGGGCGACTTCCTGTTGATCGACCTCTGGGGCAAGGAAGCTGGACCAGAAGACATCATGGGGGACATCACCTGGGTGGCCTATGCAGGGCGCGACGTACCGCCGCGTGCTCAACAGGTCTTTGATGTGGTTCGAGCCGCACGCGATCGCGCCGTAACGTTTGCGCGGGAGCGCCTGCAAGCAGGCCAGACAGTGTATGGTTACGAGGTGGACGATGCGTGCCGGGCGGTGGTGGCTGACGCCGGCCTGGCAGATTACTTCATCCACCGCACAGGCCACAGCATTGGAACAATGGGCCATGGCAACGGCGTCAATATTGACAATCTGGAAACGCAAGACCGCCGGCGGCTGATGCCTGGCGTCGGCTTCTCGGTCGAGCCGGGAGTCTATCTGCCGCACGAGGGTTTCGGCGTGCGGCTTGAAATCGACTGTTATGTGACCGGGAACGATGTCGAAGTCACGACGCTGCCGCTGCAAAATGCCTGGGTGCTTTTGGCCTGAAGGATGCGCCCCTACTGCGACCCGGCGAGCGACCTGCTATAGTCCCGATCGAGGAGAGACGACAACATTGAAGATGAGCAAGATCACCTTTGTCCTGGCCGCGATGGCAGTCCTGGCTCTGGTCGTCGCCGGATGCACCCGCTCAGACTCTCGCCGGCAGTCAGGGGAATGGACGCCCGCGCCTATGACAGGAAGCCTGGCAATCGGCACGCGCGCGCCTGATGTGCTGCCAACCCTGCCCCCACCGACGCGTGTGGTGGTGCAAGTTCCCACGGCGCTTCCGACGCGCCTGGCCCCGGCTGCGGCATCGAGAGTCGCGCCCACTGCGACATCCACGCGCGATCCCCATCTGGTGATCGTCACCGAAGAGGACGTGCTTCGCGCCGTCACCTCCGGCGCCACCGCGGAGAGTGGCGCTACGCTGGAAAACGTGGAAGTTCAATTCACCGCCGATGGCAAGATGATTCTGACCGCGGGCCGGGTTGGCTATGGCTTTATCAGCGCGGACAACGTTGTCCTGGTTGGACGTCTGATCGCCGTCGATGGCAAGCTACAACTGGAAACAGAATCAATCAGCCCGCGTGGCCTCGTGACATCATTCATCCCAACCGTGGCGAACGAGGCGCTTCAGCGATACACTTCACGCTGGTATGTTGACAACGTGCAAACAATGGAGGGCCGGATCGAGATGCGCGTGCGGAGCTAGCTGAGCTGACGCGCATCCTAAGCTTTGCCTGCCAGTAGATAGGGATTTGAACATTGAAAGAAAAACTGGAACTCCTGCGCGACCTGCTGGCCGGGTTGGAACGTGTCGCGGTCGCATATTCAGGCGGTGTTGATAGCACATTGGTGTTGAAGGTCGCACACGATGTCTTGGGAGCTAATGTCCTGGCCGTGACGGCCGTTTCTGCCAGCATGCCGCATTACGAGCGTAGCGCGGCGGAGGAGGTCGCGCGTGAGATTGGTGTGCGGGTGCGCTGGGTGCAGACGCACGAGGACAACGACGAGCGATATATCGCCAACCCGCCCAACCGCTGTTATTTCTGTAAGACCAATGTATACGACGAGTTGCTCGACGTTGCCGCCCAAGAAGGCTTTGAGGTATTCCTGGACGGCACCAACGCAGACGATGTGGGCGACTTTCGACCAGGCCGCCAGGCTGCGCTCGAGCATGGTGTGCGCAGCCCGCTACAAGAGGTAGGCTTCACCAAGGACGACATCCGCCGGGCCGCCCGCGAACTTGGCCTGCCTAATTGGAACCTGCCTTCTGCGCCATGCCTGTCATCGCGTGTGCCGTATGGCACCCGCATCACGCCCGAGATGCTGGATCAGATCGGCCGGGGCGAATGGGCACTGCGCGAACGAGGATTCCGCGAGGTGCGCGTTCGCCATCACGGCAACGTTGCGCGGCTGGAAGTGCCCATCGCCGATTTCGAGCGCCTCATGACGATGCGAGAGGAAATCGTTGCAGAGTTGAAGAACGCGGGCTACACCTTTGTTGCACTCGATTTGTCCGGATTGAAGTCCGGCAGCCTGAACCAGGGGATCACACATGGACGCGGAGAAGCTTCGACGCCTGCTGGCTGAAGTGCAGGAGGGCGAGTTGTCGGTCGACGACGCGCTCGGCCGGCTGCGGCGCTTGCCCTTTGAAGACCTGGGATTCGCCCAACTGGACTTGCACCGCGCGCTTCGTCAGGGATTGCCAGAGGTCGTTTTCTGCCAGGGCAAGACCAACGAGCAGGCAACCGTCATTTTCGAGCGGCTGGGGACCGTTCATGACCGCGTCTTCGGAACGCGTGCCACGCCCGAGATGGCCACCTTCATCCAGACCCGGTTGCCTGAAGCCCGCTATGAACCTCTCTCGCGGTTGGTGACGCTGGTGCATGGCGAATTGACGCCACCGCCCGCCGACGGGCCCTATGCGCTGATCGCCTGTGCAGGCACGGCAGACTTGCCAGTGGCCGAAGAGGCCGCACAGACCTTGAGCTTTTTCGGCGGCCGGGTCGTGCGGGTATTTGACGTCGGTGTAGCCGGCATACACCGCTTGCTCAATCGAAGCGCGGAAGTGACCAATGCAACCGTGATCATCAGCGTGGCCGGTATGGAAGGCGCACTAACCAGTGTCATCGGCGGCCTTGCCGCGTGCCCTGTGATCGGTGTGCCGACCAGCGTCGGGTATGGCGCAAGCTTCGGCGGCTTGGCTGCGCTGCTGGCCATGCTCAATTCTTGTGCGGCAGGCGTTTCAGTAGTTAACATCGATAATGGCTTCGGCGCGGCGGTGGTGGCACATCGCATTCTCGCCCTCGCGAGTCAACAGAAACAAATGTGAAAACTCTCTACTTTGACTGTGTTGCGGGCGCCAGCGGCGATATGATCCTCGCGGCCTTCCTTGCCGCGGGATTGGATGAACAAGCACTCCGTTCAAGACTGGCAGGCCTGCGGCTGCCTGGCTTCGACCTGCGCGTCGAACAGGTCCAGAAATCGGGCATCGGCGCCACGCACGTTGATGTCCTGGTGGACGACGAAGCACCGGAGCGGCATCTAGGTGACCTGGTGGCGGTGGTCGAGGCGGCTGACCTTCCGGGGCAGGTCATCGAGAAGTCGGTAGCGGTCTTGCGGCGCATCGGCCAGGTCGAGGCCGGCATTCACGCCGCACCGGATGCGGAGCACGTCCACCTGCACGAGTTGGGCGGGCTGGACACATTGGTCGATGTGGTAGGCGCAGTGAGCGGCATCGACCTCCTCGGCATCGATCGAGTCGTATGCTCACCCATCCCGTTGGGCCGCGGGTTCATCCGTAGCGCGCATGGACGCATCCCTGTGCCTGCACCTGCGACAGTGGCCCTGCTGCAAGGCGCCGCCGTGGTGGGCAGCCAGATCGAAGGTGAGACCGTAACGCCGACAGGCGCAGCACTGCTCACCTCCCTCGCATCCGTATACGGCCCCATCCCGGCTATGACCCTCCGCGCCGTCGGGTATGGCGCCGGAAGCAAAGACTGGGCCATTCCCAACGTCCTGCGCGTGCTGATCGGTGACGGCCCTGCGCCTATGGGGGAGCTTCAGGTAGAGACGTTGGCGGTGTTGGAGACCAATATCGACGACCTGAACCCGGAGACGTATGATTTTATCATGGCACGGCTCTTTGCGGCGGGCGCGCTGGATGTTTTCCTGACGCCAGTGCAGATGAAGAAGAACCGGCCCGCCACCTTGATCAGCGTCCTGTGTCGACCGGCCGCGGTTGATGTTCTGTCGGAGATCCTCTTTTCCGAGACCAGCACCCTGGGCATCCGCCGGCAGGATGTGATGCGCACGAGCTTGCCGCGCGAAATCCGATCTGTCGATACTCCCTTTGGCCCTATTCGCGTGAAAGTCGCACACTGGTCTGGGGGCTTCAAGTCCGCGCCCGAATACGAGGATTGCCGTCTCGCGGCGGAGGCGCATGGTGTGCCCTTGCGTGAGGTGTATGCAGCAGCTATCGCTTCGTAAGGACCCCACGCGCCTCCTCTCCACTGCCCCCAGGTGGCGCCCGTGTACCGCGGCTCAACCTAAAGAGCACTGATCGGACTCTCCAGCCCAATGCGTGCATGCGTGCCTCGCAGTTTGCGCTGTAGTGTACAAGTGGCTACAATATTGCTTGGGCGACGTTCCGGTCGATGATGAAAAGGAGCAAACCGACATGTCTTTTGAGTTACCACCCTTGCCGTATGCCGACACGGCTTTAGAACCCTACTATTCGGCCAAGACCTTCAGTTTCCACCACGGCAAGCACCACAAGGCTTACGTCGACAATCTAAACAAATTGCTCTTCGGCAGCCCCTTCGAGCACAGCTCGCTTGAAGAGATCATCCGAGCAACTGCCGGCGACCCGGGCAAAGCGGGCTTTTTCAATAACGCAGCCCAGGTGTGGAACCATACTTTCTTCTGGAACTGCATGAAACCGGGCGGCGGGGGTCGGCCGGAAGGCAAGCTTGCGGAGCGCATCAACGCCGCCTTTGGCGGTTACGAGAAATTCGCGGAGCAGTTCAAGACCACCGCCGTCGGTCGATTTGGTAGCGGCTGGGGCTGGCTGGTTCTGGACGGCGGCGAGCTGAAGATCATGAGCACGCCCAACGCCGAAACCCCACTGGCGTCAGGCAAAGTAGCGCTGCTCACGGTGGACGTGTGGGAACACGCCTACTACCTCGACTACCAGAATCGCCGGCCGGATTTCGTGCAAGCGTTCCTGGATCACCTGGTGAACTGGGACTTTGTGGCACAGCAACTCCCGTGAGGCACTGGCCGCCAGAATGAGTCATAACGAACCAGATTTCTCTCCAGAAATCTGGTTCGCTGATTTATCCCGCAAATTATGTAGTATACTTGAGACGTGCCTGATCCTTCTCATGCTTTCCGAACCGAAGGCAATCTACAACGCATCTTGGTCGTAGATGACGATCCGGCCATCCGGCGCTTGCTGAAAGACAAGCTGGAGGGCGCAGGGTATGAAGTCTGGACTGCCGCGTCCGGCAATCAGGCGCTGGAGACTATTGAGCGTCGGGGAATGCCGCACCTGGCTGTCGTCGACATCAACATGCCGGGCATGAACGGCCTGCGTTTCTGCGAAACCGTCCAACAATTCAGCGATCTGCCCGTGATCATGCTGAGCGCTGTCGACGAGGAAGAGACCATCGTCGGCAGCATCAGCCGCTACGCAGAGGACTACGTCACCAAGCCATTTAGCCCCCGCGAGTTGGTCGCGCGTTTGGAGCGGGTGTTGCGGCGCGTCGGCGATTACAGCTACACTTGGGACGTCGTGACTCGGATCGATGCTCACCTTGCGGTCGATATCCCACACCAGCATGCCCTGGTGGATGATCAGACTGTTGCGCTGACGCCGACCGAGACCAAATTGCTATATCTGTTGATGCGCAATGCTGGACGCACCGTATCCACCGATTTTCTCCTTCGGCGGCTTTGGCCGATGGAGGAAGTCTTCGAGGACACGCTTCGCGTCCACATTCATCGGTTGCGCCACAAGATCGAACCGACACCGTCCCGCCCGCGTTACATCCTGACGGAGCGCGGCCTGGGGTACAGTTTCCCGGCCCACTCTTAGTTCACGCGTCATCTTTGACTTAATCTTTCTCATCTACAGTAAAGGAGGTCTCATGGCAGAGCAAACAACGCTCCAGGGAGAGTCAGTCGAACGCATCCGAGACATCATTTTCGGGCCCAAGATGCGCGATTACGAGCAGCGCTTTGACGCAGTGATGCGCGACTTAGCACGGCTGCAGCAGGACCTGGACCATCTGGGCGAGCAGCTTACTACGAAGGACGCGGCGCAGAACAAGAATCTACAAACCTTGCGCCAGGAGCTTCGCCAGGCGGACGGTGAGCTGCGTAATGAAGTGAAAGCCGAGGCAACTCGGCTGACGGGTCAACTTGCCGACCAGCACTCTTCGCACGCCAACGCGCTACAGGCGGCGCGTCAGGAGCTGCTGCAGGCGGATGACCTCATGCAAGCAGCGCTCAAGACCGATATGGAACAGCTCAACGGCACCTTAACAGATCACGAGACGGCACAAAAAAGCACGCTCCAGTCGCTTCGTCAGGAGTTGCGCAAGGCCGATGCCGATCTTCGGGAGGAATTACGCCAGGTGATGCAGCGGCTCACCGACGACAAGACCGACCGGAGCACATTGGGCGAGCTGTTCATCGAGTTGGGCAATCACGTTAAGAGCGGCGGCAGTCTGTCGGATCTCCTCCAGGGCCTGGAACAACCGGGCTGATCCGCGTGGACGCAGCACAGAAGGCGGAGCCCACGACCGACCGGATCGACGACGCGCTGCTGGATGACCTGCGCGCAATCGTCGCAGGCCCCGACCGGGAGCGCATGAGGCTGCTGGAGACACGCATCGCTGAAGTGGAGCACCGCACCGGTGATCACGAAGCGTTGGTGGCTGCGGTCAGTCCCATCCTGGGCGACGCAATTCGGCGGCAGGTACGCGAAGATCGCGACGAGATGATCGAGTCGTTGTACCCGATCATCGGTCAACTCATCGCGCGCGCGGTCGCAGAAGCTATTCGCGACTTGGCCCGCACCATCGATCGCCGGATGCGGACGTCGTTCAGCCCGGCTCTTTTCTTGCGGCGGCTCCGGGCGCGCGCGCGGGGCGTGTCAGGCGCTGAACTGGCCTTGCGCGATGCATTGCCCTTCCAGGTGACGGAGCTATTCCTGGTGCACCGCGAAAGCGGGTTGTTGTTGCTGTACCTATCGCGGGAACAACCCCATCCCTCTGACGCGGAGGATAACTCGGATCTCGTTAGCAGCATGTTGACGGCGATCCAGGATTTTGCTCAAGATGCGTTTGGTCAGGGCCAACAGGGAGGGCTGGACGAAATCCAGTACGGCAATCGCCGCATTCTGATCGAGGCATCCCAGCATGTGTATCTGGCCGTGGTCGTCGATGGCGTCGAGCCGGCTGGGTTCCGCGCGAAGATACGGGAACGGGGCAGCGAGGTCGAGATTGCCTATCTCGAGGCTTTGGAACATTATAACGGCGACGCGTCTCAGTTTTCATCTGTGCGGCCTGCCCTGGCGGATCTTTTGGGCGAAGGCTCAAGCGAGAACCAGCCTGCAGGACTGTCGCCCAATCAAAAACGCATCGCCGTGGGGCTGGCGGTCAGCGCTTACGCTCTGCCTTGGCGGCGCCTGTTTGGGTGGTGCAATCTTGGTGCGCAATGTGCTGAAACGACCGGCCTATGTTGTCGTCGTAACAGCAACGCCCGGGCCAACCGACATATCAACGACTGCGCCAATGGTTACGACAGCCGCCACCGCGACACATACGCCGACGGTCACAGCGACGGTCACAGCCTCGCCGACAGCGATACCTTCGCAGACGCCGGCGCAGGCTCCGACGCAGGCTCCGACGGCGACGCGAACGGCCGGACCACCGCCGTCCGCGCAGGTGATTGTGGTCGCTAATTTGCGTGCAGGTCCCGGTCTTTCTTCGCCGGTTCTCGGACAGGCCGCCGCGGGCAGCACATATACCGTGTTGGGTCGTGACGCAACGGGAGGCTGGTTGCAGATATGTTGCACGGCGCGCGGGGACACCGGCTGGCTCGCTGCAGCCCTGGCGACCATCACTGGCAACATAGAGAGTGTGCCAATCGTGGCAGAGGAGTGACCCGTGGTCTCGCTCAACGCGAAGGTATGTCTGTTGGGAGATTATGCCGTCGGCAAAACGAGCCTGGTCCGGCGGTTCGTCTACAACCTGTTTGAGGACAAGTACTTGAGCACGATTGGCGTCAAGGTCAGCCGCAAGGTCGTGGCGGTGCCGCGGGGCGATGATGTAGTAGAACTAACTCTAATGCTCTGGGACTTGGCAGGCAGCGAGGAGTTTGACAAGTTGCGAGCCAGCTACTTGCGCGGCGCAGCCGGCGCACTGATCGTCTGTGACCTGACGCAGCGCAGCTCGCTGGATAGCATGCACGAATATGCCCGCCAGATGCGCGAGGTAAACCCTCGCGCCGCCGTAGTTCTCGCGGCCAACAAGCACGACCTTGTGGATCAGCGAACCATTCGCGAAGATGAAATCGCGGCGACCGCGGCAGAATTGGGGGCGCATTGTTTCATGACCAGCGCCAAGCTGGGTGTGACGGTCAACGAGGCGTTTCGTCATTTGGGACGTCTGACGGTGGGTGAGTAGTCGGAGGACTGCTGTGCAGGACTGGGAACCGTCCCCGGCAGGGGATCCGTGTGCAAGCGGCCAGATGGTGTTGCAGGACCGGCGTATCGCTTACGCTGTCACAGACTGCGCGCTCCGCGTCCGCCAGGTGAGCGTCTCGCTCAGCATTCTTCAGAATGGCGACGACACTTGGCTGGGCAAGTACCTCCTGGACCTGGTCCCAGAGTTGATCGGCAGCGAAAACGCGCTGGAGCAGATTCTTGCCGGCACACTGCCGCGGCTGGAGATCCCATGGGTCAATCGTGATGGCGAAGGAGAGAAAACCTGCTACCTCACTCTGGTTGACCTGCCATGCCGCGATACTACAGGCGCCATCATCGGTGTGATCCACGTCATCCAGGACGTGACCGAGGGGGGCGTGCTGGAGCAAAGACTGATGCAGCACCGAAACGATCTGCGCTTGCTGGAGAAGGCACAGCGCGAGCAGAACGTCCGATTGCTGGCCGCAAACGCTGAGCTCCGCCGTCTGGATGAGGCAAAATCCGCTTTTGTCTCCGTCGCCGCGCACGAACTCCGCACACCGCTTGCCTCGATTACAGGTTACGTTGAAATGCTTCTCGATGGGGATGCCGGACCGCTCAATACGCAGCAGACCGAGTATCTCGGCACAATCGATGCCAGCTCACAGCGGCTCTTGCGGATCACGCGCGATCTGCTCGATATGGCGCGCATCGAATCTGGGCGGCTGGAGCTACTGCTGCAGACCGTCGATCTGAAAGATCTCCTTGCCGAGGTCGCGGTTGAGCAGATGCCTCAGCTTGAGGCCCGTTCCCAACAGATCCATCTGATCGCCCCGGACGATGTGCCATTTGCCCTGGTCGATCCCCATCGAACGGCGCAGATCATCGGCAACCTCGTCAGCAATGCCAGCAAGTACGCGCCGTTGGGCACATCGATCACCATGGATCTCGGAGAAGACATGGACGAGCCCGGTTTTCTGCGTGTTGCCGTCACGAACGAAGGCAATGGGATATCACCGGAAGACCAGGATCTTCTATTTCGACCTTTCTTTCGCGGCGCCAGTGCGGAGATCACCGGCGCACCGGGCACCGGTCTCGGCCTGTACATCGCAAAGTCGTTGGTGGAGTTGCACGGCGGCCGCATCACCCTGGAAAGCAAGCCCGGCGCAGGAGCTACGTTTTTCGCTACCTTCCCCATGGCGCTCGGCACACCCCTCACCATAGCCTCTTAGGTGTCCGACTGTGTAATGTAAGTCGTAATCCCTGTGCGGTACAATTATTTGAAATAGGATGGCCTGTTGTTCGCACAGGGAGGAATAATGGCGGTGGTGATGGCCAAGCTCCATGGCGTGGAGCGCGGTCTCGAATCGAAGCTAAAGACCAAGGGTGTCAAGGACTCGGAAGACCTGTTGGCACGCTGCAAGACGCAGAAGGATGTACAGGCATTTGCGGAGGAAGTCGATGTAGACTTCGAGACCCTGAACCGCCTGGTACACCGGGCGCACCTGGCTCGAATTCGGGGCATCGGCGAGGCATACACCATACTACTGGAGGCCGCCGGCGTAAAGACGTTGAGCGATCTGGCGGTTAAAGCGCCTGATGAACTGCACACGCAGTTTGAGCAGATCAACCAGGAGCGAAAAATCGTCGGTCGTGTGCCCGCACTGGCCATGGTCAACGGATGGGTAGCGAAGGCACAGAGACTGCCACACCATAACTGAAGGCCTGCACCTTCATCATAGCGCAGCTTCCAGCCTGCCCATTTGGACAGGCCGGAAGCTGCGCTATTTTGTTGCCAGGAAGTAGACCGCGCCGTCGGCTCCGGCCATGATGCCGTGCAGCATTCCTTGGGGCATTTCGATGCGATCGCCGGGCATCAGTTCGATCAGTCGTGCATCGGCTGGCAGCACGACGGTCAGGCTGCCTTCAATGACCCACATGGTTTCAGGATAGATGTGCGCATGCGGCGGGTAGCCCGTGGCCGGTTCCGTGCGCCATAACACCACGCCATGTCCCTCGGCCGCCAGGCGACCACGGATGCTTTCTTCAGTCGGCCTGCCCGGTCCCTCCCACAGCACCACTCGAACGGCAGGCTTTGGAAACTTCGGAAATCGCAGCGCCTCACCCATCTCGCTACCCTATCTCTGCCAGAACCCGTCCCATTTGTGGGGTGGCATACCCTCCGAGCGCCTTGACGCGCACGGCAAACGCCTCGTCTCGAATAATAGACAGAACCGGTTCAAGCGCGCCACTCTGATAGGCCCACGCTGGAATGACCAGATCATATTGCTCCTGGTCCATTGGAATGAAATCGAGGCCAAGGGCCCGTGCCGCCGCCAGGATGCCCAAACCGCAGTCCGCCGCACCGGAAGCCACGGCCGCCGCCACCGTCAGATGGGTAAATTCCTGCCGATCGTAACCCTGGATCGCCGTTGGACTAATCCCGGATTGGCGTAAGCGGAAGTCCAACAGCACGCGAGTGCCGGCCCCTCGTTGTCGATTGATGAAAATCACATCGGACCGGGTCAGATCTGCCAGGGAATGGATGCCCTTTGGGTTCCTCTTGGGAACGATCAATCCCTGCTCGCGTTGGACAAATCCAAGTAGGATGACCTTTGTCTGCGGCAACACGCGGCGGATGTAGGAGATGTTGTACGCCCCGGTCTCCTCATCCAGCAGATGCGATCCAGCAAAATGAGCCTCTCCTCGGCTGAGCGCAAGCAGTCCGCCCAGGCTGCCCACATTCGCGGACGACAGGCCGCGGCCAGGAAAGCGTTGCCCGAGCTCGTCAGCCAGGAGGTCCAATGTCAGATCGTGACTGCCGATGGCGACGACCGTACGCCGGACATTCTCAACCGGCTTAAGCAGGTTCACAGTGATCACCGCGCCCGGTTCGAAGCCCTGCACGCCTCGCGGGATTCGCACCATCCCGTCGGCGCGCACTAATGACATCAGCACCCCTGAACCACCAGGTAATGGAGTTGCTACGACCCGATCGCCCACCTGGCCGACTGTCACGCGGAGGTACTCTTCCTCGCCCTCGGGACTGACCACCTTGCGCGTCAGCGTGGCCTCCAGGGTGGGCCGCTCTGCAACCGGCCGGCCAAGCCAGTGCGCCAGGGTCGGCTTAACCAGCAATTCACAAGTCACCGCTGCGCTGACCGGGTAGCCCGGCAGCCCGATAACCGGCGTCCAGCGCTCAACCGACCCATCCCCGTGCGCGACATGACCCGTGAGGCGGATCAGGCCCAGGATGACGGGGTGGCCGGGTCGGATGGCGATACCATGCACTAGTAACCGGCCGAGTTCCTGGACGATTCGTGCCGTAAAATCCTCTGATCCCGCGGATGAGCCCGCGTTCACGATCACCAAGTCGTGGGTTCGAGCCGCGCCCAACACCTGATTCCGGATAGCCGCATAGTCGTCGGGCAACATGGGTAACCGGGTCACCTCGCCGCCCCACTCGCGCACCATCGCACCCAACATGAGTGAGTTGTATTCGACAATATCACCCGGCTTCAGCGCCGCGCCGGGCGCGACCAACTCAGTGCCGGTGGGCAAAATAGCCACGCGCGGCCTACGGCGAACATTGACGGAGGCATGACCCGATCCAGCCGCGGCGCCAAGGTCCTGGGGACGCAGCGCATGATTGGCGGGCAGAATGAGCTCAGTCGCCACCATATCCTCTCCCATCGGCCGCACGTGCTGCCAGGGTGCGACCGGGGCGAGGATCTCGATCTGCTGGCCTTCATCACCCCCGCTGAGCTGGACGTCTTCGATCATGATCACAGCATTAGCGCCGCCCGGCAAGGGATCTCCGGTGTCAACATAGAAAGCGTCGCGGCCTACGCGAAGACGAATCGGCCTGGTTTCGCTGGCGCCGCGTGTGCGTTCGGCCAGGACAGCATAGCCGTCCATGGCCGACGCATGGTAGTGGGGCGATGAAATGGCCGCCCACACCGGCTCGGCTGTCACCCGACCCGCCGCTTCTTCCAGCGAAACCTTTTCGCCCGGCATGAGCCGCGCCAGCCCGACATCATCCAGCGCGGCCCACCAGCGTTCGAGTGCTTGGGACAGAGGAATATCTTCGAGGTACGGAGAGTGCGAATGACCCGCCAACGCTGACTCCTTGAGTAGACAGTGGTTGCCTGCTTCTTTCACGGAGTATAGCATAAAAACTGACTTGAAAGATAGGTGCACTTGCGCCTAAAATGTGATACAATATGTTGGTAGCTAGACTCCCGAATTTCACAGCGCAGTTCCCAAAAAGGGAAGAAAGGCGGTTCACATGCAGGGACATCGCTTATTACGGACCGTCGCGGTCCTGATCCTGATCGTGGCTCTGGTGTACCTTGTGCTGGCCATTGTGGCCACGGCCTGGCTGGGCGGTCGCGGTTTTGGCTCGGGTTGGGGCACAGGCTGGAGCGGCTGGCTGGTGATTCCGCTGGCCGGGGGTGCGATCCTCGCGGCGTTGAGTCTCCTGGTGTTCGGGCTCATGCTCTTTTTCCTGGCCAGGATCGACGATAACCTCGCACAAGCACAGCTACAACGAAAGCCTGATGCGGCGCGGCCCAAGGTGGCCCCTATGGCCCCCGCCGAGACGGTTGTCGTCCCGGCTGCAGCAGAGGCTATCGAAGCACCTCCTGCTGTGGCTGCTGCAGCGCCTGCGGTTGCCGCGCTCGCAGTCGACCGGGTCATGGAAGCCGAGCTCCCCAAAACCCCGGACGCCCCACCGCTGCATGTCGAGGTAGAAAAGCCTGGCTTTGTTGAGCTACCGCGGGTTGAGGCGGCCCTGCCCGAGCGCGAGTTGCCGGAAGTCGAGCTGCCGGCGGTTGAGGCGGCCCTGCCCGAGGTCGAGCTGCCAGCAGTCCGGCTGCCAGAGGTCGAGGTAACGGAGGTTGAGGCGGTCCTGCCCGAGGTCGAGCTGCCAGCAGTCCGGCTGCCAGAGGTCGAGGTAACGGAGGTTGAGGCGGTCCTGCCCGAGGTCGAGCTGCCAGAAGTCCGGCTGCCGGAAGTCGAGTTGCCAGCGGTTGAGGCGGCTCTGCCTGAAGTCGAACTCCCGGAAGTCAGGCTGCCGGAAGTCGACTTGCCAGCGATTGAGGCAACCCTGCCCGAGATCGAGCTGCCAGAAGTCCGGCTGCCCGAGGTCGGGCTGCCGGCAGTTGAGGCGGCTCTGCCTGAAGTCGAACTCCCGGAAGTCCGACTGCCGGAAGTCGAGTTGCCAGCAGTTGAGGCGGCCTTGCCCGAGGTCGAGCTGCCAGAAGTCCGGATGCCGGAAGTCGAGTTGCCGCAAGTTGAGACAACCCTGCCCGAGATCGAGCTGCCAGAAGTCCGGCTGCCCGAGGTCGGGCTGCCGGCAGTTGAGGCGGCTCTGCCTGAAGTCGAACTCCCGGAAGTCCGACTGCCGGAAGTCGACTTGCCAGCGATTGAGGCAACCCTGCCCGAGATCGAGCTGCCGGAGATTCGACTGCCGGAAGTCGAGTTGCCAGCAGTTGAGGCGGCTCTGCCGGGAGTCGAGCTGCCGGAGGTCCGGCTGCCGGAAGTCGAGTTGCCGGCAGTTGAGGCAGCTCTGCCTGAAGTCGAACTCCCGGAAGTCAGGCTGCCGGAAGTCGAGTTGCCAGCGATTGAACTGCCCCAGGCTGAGGCCACTTTCGCGGAACTCGAGGTGCCCGAAGTCAAATTCCCTGAGGTCGAGTTACCTGCGGCTGAACTGCCCCAGGCCGAGGCGACCTTCGCCGAACTCGAGGTGCCGGAAATCAGGCTCCCCGAAGTGGAACTGCCGGAGGTTGAGGCAACCCTGCCCGAGGCCGAGCTGCCAGCGGCAATCGAGGCTGAACCATCGCCGGGCACTTTGGCCATGCCGAAAGACGAGAACGAGATGGTGTCCTTGCGCGACGAGGTCGCGTCACTGCGCGCGCTCCTCGCCCAGTTGCAATCGCAAGCAGGCCAACCTCCCGCGGCCGAGGCGTCCGCCGAACCGCCGGTGACCTCCCCTGATGCAAGCGCCAGCAAACTGCCTGGCGCCGATGATATTGCGCGCATCGCGGCTGAGATGGCGGCTATCACACCCAGACGAACCACCGAGGCGCCCCTGGATCTTTCCCAGACCCCGCGACCAGGGCAGAAGCGCACCGCATCGGGCGGGGATCAACTGGAGATCATCATGGGCGTCGGCCCCATTTACGCCAAGCGGCTGCGCGAGGTCGGGATCACTACATATCAACAACTGGCCGAAGCGTCCTATGAAGTGCTCGATAAGGTCACTCGCGGCAACCTTGAACGCGTGATCAAGGAAGACTGGCGGGGCCAGGCGCGGCGTCTCATGAACCGCACATAGCAGCATATTCATCTTCTCCACCTTGTGTAGGGACGGGGTCCCCTCGCCCGGAGCGGGCGGGAAAGACCCCGTCCCTACATTTAACGCGCCCAAAATGGAAGGAAACGCCGTTCTGAGGTATAATAAGCGGTGAGTTGCCTACACGCCAAGGAGCGGTATGAATAACGAAATCCCAGTAAACCTCAATCACCTAGGGATCGTCCGGCCGATCAGTATTGATGACGAGATGCGGGGGTCCTACCTGGATTACGCGATGAGCGTGATTGTGTCGCGCGCACTCCCTGATGCGCGCGACGGCCTCAAGCCGGTCCAACGCCGCATCTTGTACGCGATGCACGACATGGGCATGCGGCCGGGCACACCTTATCGTAAATCGGCCCGCATCGTCGGTGAGGTACTGGGCAAATATCACCCTCACGGTGACTCCGCGGTTTATGACGCCATGGCGCGGATGGCGCAGGATTTCAGCCTCCGTTACCCGTTGGTGGATGGCCAGGGCAACTTTGGGTCGGTGGATGGCGATGCACCGGCAGCCATGCGTTATACCGAGGCCCGACTGGCTCGCATCGCCGAGGCGATGATGGCGGACATCGACAAGGAAACCGTCGACTGGAATGAGAACTTCGACGGCAGCCTGCAAGAGCCGGCTGTCTTGCCTGCGCTCCTGCCCAACTTACTCTTGAACGGCGCTAGCGGCATCGCGGTTGGCATGGCAACCAATATCCCGCCGCACAATCTCGGCGAGGTCGTCGACGCAATTGTCCACCTGATCGACCACTGGACTGAAGTCGACGATATCACCGTCGAAGAGCTGATGCAGTTCATTCAAGGTCCCGATTTCCCGACCGGAGGATTGGTGCTTGGCCGGGAGGAGATCCAGTCTGCTTATGGCACGGGCAAAGGTCGCATCATCATGCGTGCCCGGGCACGCATCGAGGAAATGAGCGGCGGCCGGCACCGCATCATCGTCTCCGAGATCCCATACCAACTCAACAAGAGCAACATCCTTGAGCGAATCGCGCAATTGGTTCGGGATGGCCGCATCAGCGATATCAGCGACCTGCGCGACGAGTCCGATCGGACCGGCATGCGTATCGTCATCGAACTCAAGCGCTCCGCTTCACCGCGCAAAACCCTGAATCGGCTGTTCAAATTCACGCCGTTGCAAAGCACATTTGGCATAAACCTGCTGGCGTTGGTCGACGGCGAGCCGCGGCTGCTGAGCCTCAAGCGCGCGCTGCAACTCTACATCGACCATCGGATCGAGGTCATCACCCGGCGCACCAATTATCTCCTGAAAGCAGCGCGCGAACGCGTCCACGTCTTGGAGGGCCTGCGGATCGCTCTGGAGTTCCTCGATGAGGTGATTCGCATCATCCGCGCAGCCGACAGCGCAGAAGATGCCAAATCCAAGCTGATCGCACGCTTCAACCTGAGTGACCGGCAGGCGCAGGCCATACTGGACATGCAGCTCCGTAGGTTGGCCAGCCTGGAACGCCAGAAGATTGAGGCTGAGTACCAGGAGTTATTGAATCAGATCGCTTACTACGAGTCGCTCCTGGCCGACCCCACGTTGGTCCTGGATGTCATTCGTGAGGAGGTGTTGAGCCTCAGGGAGAAATTCGCTGATCGCCGGCGCACGGAAATCGTGGCCGAGGCCGCAGAGGGGTTCTCTGAAGAGGATCTTATCCGCCAGGAAGCTGTGTTGATCAGCGTGACACAAGGCAGCTACATCAAACGCACACCGCTGACCGCGTATCGGGCCCAAAAGCGCGGCGGCAGGGGTGTGCAGGGGATGCGGACAAAAGACGAAGACGAGGTCGTGGATCTGCTCTCGGCGCGCACTTTAGACCACATGCTCTGCTTCACCAACCGCGGCCGCGTATATGGGCAGCGGGTCTTCAACCTGCCCGAAACCGCCCGCGATGGGCGGGGCCTGCCGATGGTCAACTTCCTTAACCTGACTCCCGATGAGCGGGTGACTGCCACCCTGGTCGTGCCTGACTTCGAACAGGCGGAGTACGTAACATTGCTCACCCAACACGGCAAAATCAAAAGGATGCAGCTGTCTGAATTTCGCGATGTGCGGCCGAGCGGCATCATCGCCATGAATCTGGGCCCGGGAGACGAATTGAGTTGGGCGCGGCTCACTCACGGCAAGGATGACTTCTTGATCGTGACGGCCGCCGGCAAGGCGTGTCGTTTCACTGAGCGGGAAGTCCGCCCCATGGGACGAACCGCCGCGGGGGTGAAGGCCATTCGGCTAGCCACCGAAGACACCATTGCAGCTTTTGACGTCGTTGAGCCGGACGGTGAGCTGCTCGTCGTGAGCGAACTAGGGTTTGGTAAACGTTGCCCTATGAGTGAGTTTCCGGTTCACGGGCGCAACTCACAAGGTGTGTGGGCACTGGATCACCGTCTGATTGAGGAGACGGGCAAAGTGGCTGCGGCGCGCGTGGTGCACCCCGACGATCAGGTGACAATCATGACGTCGGGAGGCATTGTTATTCGCACGCTGGTGAAGGATATCCGGCAGGCAGGCCGTGCGACCAAAGGTGTCAAGGTGGTGACGCCCGGCAACGGAGACACCGTCAAGGCGATGGCGCGACTCTCCGCTGCGGTCGAGGCCAAGGCCGATGCTGAGGCTCAAGCCGAAGCCGCGCTCAGCGTCACCCGCAAGGTGATGGGGGAAGAGGACGGGCAGATGGCTGAGGAGCCTGTAATCTGAGTTGGAGGTCTGAGCAGTGGTATCCCTTGCCTCCATTATCCGGCGCGACCGTCTCTATGTAGAGGTCATGACCGATCCGTCGGCGGAGGCCCTGGCGGAGACGCTGGTGGCGTTCGCGAATACGGACGGCGGCACGGTTCTGTTAGGTGTCGATGCAGCAGGCGAAATAACTGGCGATCTGCAAATTGAGGATGTCGACAGCCTCCTGCGCGCTGCGCTGGCTCATTGCCGTCCCATTGTGCGGACCGAGCTTGAACGCATTGAGGACCGAGGAGGACTTGCAGTTGCGATTGTCGTCTCGCGCAGCGCCGATCTGCATGGCCTAACAGACGGGCGCATGTTGATTCGCGCGGGGGAAGGCAACGCGCCCATGGATGCACAGCGCGTGCAAATCCTTGCTGTCAGCAAGGCGACTCTGGACTTTGAAAAGGAGATCATTTCAGACGCAACGCGCGACGATTTAGATCCTGAAGTGATCAACGATTACCTTAAGCACCGGCGGGATCGGGTGGGGCGTGATATCAGCGAGACGCCTGACGAGTTGCTGCATTTGCTGGGAGCTGTTACTCGTTCAGAACAGATCACCGTGGCCGGCATCCTCTTGTTCGGCAAAGACCCGCAAGCGTTCCTGCCGCAGAGCGGGGTCACCTACGTACGTTTCCCGGGAAAAGAACCGCAAGCGCGCTACACTCGGCGCGAGGATTTTGATGGAGCGCTGGCGCGTATCATTGAGAAATGCTGGCAAGTGCTGCTGGTGGAACTGCGCGGCGAAGCGATCATGCGCGGCCTGAAGCGCGAGGAATATACCATTTTGCCGCTTGAGGCAGTGCGTGAAGCACTGGTCAATGCGGTCTCGCACCGCGAATATCGCTTGGCTGGCCGTCGTGTCGAGATCAGGCAGTACGACGACCGCCTGGAGATTATCAGCCCAGGCTCCTTGCCAGCGTACATCACCCTGGACAACATGGTGGAAGAGCACTTCTCACGCAATTCGAGGGTGGTGAAGGGTTTGTACGAGTGGCGCTTCATCGAGGAATTGGGCCTCGGAGTCGACCTGATCTACTCGCTGATGCAGCAGCAAGGTCATCCGCCACCCGAGTTCAAGGCCGACCAGAACACGGTCGTCGTTACATTGCGCCGTGGCGTGGGGATTCCCAATCCGCTCCGGTTCGCGCCTGACGAGGAAGGACGTCTAAACGAGCGACAAATCAAGGCGATTCTGTACCTGAGGCAGTATGGCCGGATCACGCACCGCGAGTACCGTGATCTCTGCGAAGACGTCAGCCCCGAGACCTTACGCCTGGATCTGGCGGATTTGGTCGACAAGAACGTGGTGGTAAAGATCGGCGATAAAAAGGGAACGTCCTACATCCTCAAGAACGTCGCGAAGACAAACCCGAAGACGTAGAGTTATCCCAAATTCGATTTGGGTTATATTTGGGTTATCGCAGGCCGCATGGGTTCCAGGCGGCCTGCGTTGCATCATGGGTCAGGTGGAGAAGGTCGAGCAATGCCCGGGAAAAACGGGCAGGGTCACCCGTGGTGTAAAACTCGTGACTTGCCGGTGACCCCGTCGCAAGCAAGTCGCGCTGGGCAAGGACCCGGCCGACCTGCCGCGCCACGGCTGGTGCTGGATCGATGATCTCGATATCAGGACCGGCAACGGCCTCGATCAGCGGCCTCAGAAACGGGTAGTGCGTGCAGCCGAGAACCAATTCATCCACGCCGGCATCGATCAGGGGGGTCACATAGGCTGCTACCGCAGCGCGCGCCCGATCCGTCGTCACCTCGCCTGCCTCCACCAATGGCACCAATTCGGGGCACACCTGGGCATGCACCGTAACCTCAGCACCAAACCGGTTGATGAGGCTGGCGAACAACTCACCTTGAAACGTTGCCTGCGTGGCCAGCACACCAACATGCCGCGAGCGCGTCCGTTGAGCAGCAGGCTTGACGGCCGGCTCCATGCCAACGAACGGGACACCCGGATACTGGCCGCGCAACCAGTGAAGTGCAGCAGCCGAGGCTGTGTTGCAGGCGATCACGATCACGTGTGCCCCCTTGCCCAGCAGAAAACGCGTGATCCCATGTGACAGCCCACGAATCTCGTCGAGCGAGCGCTGGCCGTATGGCGCGTTCGCCTGGTCAGCCAGGTAGATCAATGGCTGCGCGGGCAACTGCGCCATCAGCTCAGCGACGACTGACAGCCCGCCCACCCCCGAATCGAACACACCGACCGGAATCATCGCCCCCTCTTCATCGGTTGTTTTCGCCCAAATTAATCCTTCGCACAGGCGGCCACAAAGATCTCGAAAATCCTGCGAGCATGCGGTTCTGTGCGAAACATACCTTCGGGGTGCCATTGCACGGCCAAAGCAAACCGCTTATCGGGATGCTCGATGGCTTCGACCACACCGTCTTCGGCGTACGCCACCCCTTTGAATTCACTTGCGATCGCTTTGAGAGACTGATGATGAAAGCTGTTGGTCATGATTTCGTGCTCGCCCAGGATGCTAGCCAGCAAGCAGCGCGGCTCGATAACGACTTTGTGCGTCGGCCGTTCCCATGCGCTATCGGCCAACTTGTAGTCGTGGGTCGACGCGCCGGCGACCTGGTCAGGAATATGCTGATACAGGCTGCCGCCCGCGGCTACATTGAGCAACTGAATGCCCCGGCAAATGCCGAGCACGGGCAGATCCGCATCCAACGCCCAACGGGCTAAGGTCAGCTCGGTCTCATCGCGTGCCCGGTCAACGCTTCCTAAGTGTGCGTGGCGTGATTCGCCGTACGCGCCGGGATCCACATCCACGCCGCCTGACAGGCACAGCCCATCTAGACGCTCGAAAATAGCTCGCAAGGTGCCATTCGGAAGGTTTAGTGGGATTACCAGGGGCAATGCACCGCACGCGGCCAGTGCAGCTGGATAGTGCCCGTTAAACCGATAGCTTGGGGTGGCGGTGTATTCCTGGTCGACCTGAGTGGCGGCCGGGATGCCGATGAGTGGGTAGGATGGGGTCACGCAGTTTCGCTCCTGAATGTTTTCGCACCACCAGTGCGCGGGCGGGATTATAGCGCCAGTGGGACGAGTTGCCAACTCGACCCACACACGGTATATTCGGCCTGTGACTTCCTCTCGCATCGCGCGCGATTCGTGCATAGCTGGCCTCGTGTTGATTGTGTTCTTCGCTGGGCTGTATCTGCTCACGCTGGATAATGGGTTGCGCCCTGGGGAGCTGGAGGGTGGCGATCTGATCACTCACCAGTACGCGCGAGGTGCAGGGGCGGCCCAGTAACGCACCGGGCTATCCGCTGTATACGATGGGCGGCTGGTTGTGGTTCCGCGCCGGGCGCGCCCTGCTGGGCGTGGACCATAATCCGATCCAAATCCTGTCCAGCTACTCGACCTTGTGGGCGCTCGTGGCACTTGCACTGCTCTATTGGCTGTGCCAGGAAGTGACAGGACGCAACTGGCCGGTGGCTGTATTAGCCACCGCATTTTTGGGCCTCACCTATTTCTTCTGGTATTACGCGGTCACCACCGAACAGTACACCTCTTCGGTGGCGTGGACGTTGGCCGTCCTTCTGCTGGCGTTTCGATGGGAGCGAACCCGACGTGATAGTCATCTGCTGGGGCTCGCCCTGCTCGCAGGGATCGGGCTGGCCCACCAGCTCACCGTGCTGGCAATCTTGCCGCCTCTGCTGTGGCTCATTCTCCGCACCGAGCCGAGCTTACTCCGGCGCGGCAGGCTGATCTCAGCGGCCATAGTGCTGGTGATTTTGCCCTTGCTGAGCTATCTCTTCGTCTACGTACGCGGCGCGCAGCACCCGGAGTGGCGCGGCGTGGGCCAGTGGGCGAGCACCTGGGCATGGTTCCTGAGTTTTGTCTCCACCGGCCAGGGCCGCGGCGAGTTGACATGGTCACTACAGCCGTTCCTCACCCCAGTGTTCCCGGCGCTCATTTGGGGCGAGATGACCTGGCCCGGGCTGCTCGCCGGTCTGACGGGCATTTCGGCGCTTGGCCGGCGCCGCGTGGCTCTGCTCTACGCAACAATCGTGATCTACCTCATCTTCTGCTGGATCGACCGGCTTGGCAACTGGTACCAGGTTGTCATGCCCGTATATGCCCTCCTGGTGTTGGGACTGGCGGCCGGTGCGAATTGGGTCATCCAGCATGCGCGGAGCAAGTCGGTTACCGCGGTCGTCTTCGTGTCCCTCGTCGCCTTGGTGGCTTATCGCGGCGTCGCATCGTTTCCGCGCGCCGACGCCAGCAACCGGCCGGATGACACCGCGCTCGGCGCCGGGATGGGCAATCCTGGCCGATGATCCGCCGCTGGGAACGGCCATTCTTGGAACACAACCGGAATCGTTGAGTCTGGGTTACTTGACAGAAATCTGGGGCCAGCGCGCGGACCTGCGCGGGATTACAAGCGCCGAGGCGCGAGGGCTGTTAGCTAGCCCAGGCTTCGCAGCGACTGAGGCCGCGCTGCCATTAGTGGCCACGGAAGTGGATCCCCACGCCCGATACAGCGCGCTCGGCCGCACCTTGTCTTGGGTGCGCGCTGATGCTTCAACCGAGATTCCCACCGGCTTGCTGCCCTGGCGCCAGGCATTCGGCGACGAGCTCGCGTTGGTGGGAGGTAATACAACGCGCAATCGCGCGACAGGGGAAGAAGTGGTGATTCTTGCCTGGCAGGCAACCGGAACACCGGCGCACGATTGGTCGATTTCCGTCCGCCTCGTGCAAGGCGGGGTCGAGATCGCACAGATGGACCGCCAACGTCCCGTTTTCGGCGCCTATCCTACCACTCGCTGGCTTCCTGGCGAAGTAGTAACGGACGCTTACGCCTTTGCACTGCCTGCCGGCGCCTCCCCACAGGCGGTGACTGTCGTGGTGTATCGCCGCGCCGAAGACGGTGGGTTCCTCAACCTGGACACTGCGACGTTCCAGTTGCAGTAGCGTCCAGGACAACAAAGCAGCGGTGCCTTGAGGCGCCGCCGCTTTGTGTAGGCTCTGGCAAATTGAGCGGCCTAAATGGGTTCCTTGCTGCGTTCGACAATGGCCGTGATCGTTGCCGTCAGACCGCCACCCAGCCGCAACGTTATGGCGTGATGCCCAAGCGACTTGATTGGATGCTCCAGGTCGATCACGCGCTTGTCCACGGATATCCCGGTGCTCTTGCTCAGCGCCTCTGCCACATCTTGTCCGGTGATGGATCCATACAGGCGGTCGCCCTCGCCAGAGCGCGCCTTGAAAACAACGGTTTGGCCTTCAAGCTTCGCAGCCAGGGTTTTGGCCTCGTTCGTTTTCTTCTCGATTTTGCGCACCTCGGCGGCCTTGAGCTGCTCTGCTACCTTAACGCTGCCCTCAGTCACCGGTTGCGCCAATTTGTTAGGCAACAGGTAGTTGGCCGCGTGGCCGCCTGCGACCTCTTTCACCTCACCTGCCTTACCAAGGCCCTTGACATCTTTCAAGAGAAGCACGCGCATTGCCTCATCTCCCTCGATCAAGCTGATTTATTGCGTGCCGATTATAGCATAACTTGCGTCAGCCACCCCATGCGCCGTGGTAATACCGCCACTCGGGATCATAGCTCTCCGGGTGCATCACCGAACGAGCAGCCTGCTCGTCCCTTGTCGGTGGGGCAGACGGTGCAGATTCCGGTTTGGGCTGGTCCACGAAACGGCTTGACGCTTGCGTGGCGCCGTTCCCCTTGGGTGGGTGGCTTGTATCATCTATCTGGGACATGATTTTGTCTCCTGTTGATCCGTCTGATGAGAGATGAGAAAAGAAAGCGGAGCCCCCCGTTTGGAAGGCTCCGCCTGAGTGAACCAGGTCTACGCTGCCCTGTCGCTTGCGCTAGCTACTGCCAAACGGGGGTCGCTCCTTGTCTCCAAGGAGCGCGGTAAGCAACAGGCCGATAGCGCGCGTATACATGGCAGTTCTCTTTCTGGATAAAAAGTACCACACGTCGATATCTGTGTCAAAACCTACGAGACGCTCCCACCCCAAACTGAGACTTCTTTAAGGTTCGCTCGTACGCGAGAGCCGTGGTATCATCCCTGTGTGAATGATAGTCTCAACGTTTGGCTGTTGAATCCCTACGCGGCCGGCTCGCATAAGGCGTGGGCCGATGGTTTCGCCGCGCATAGCCGGCACAACGTGGAGATCATGGAGATGCAAGGCCGCTTTTGGAAGTGGCGAATGCACGGTGGCGCACTCGAATTGGCTGCGCAAGCGCGCCGTTTGCTCGCGGACGGTACGCGGCCTGACGTCCTGATTGCGACCAGCATGGCCAACATCCCCGCGTTCTTGGCCTTGATGCGCCGCGAGCTTGGCGCAATCCCCCTGCTGCTCTACATGCACGAAAACCAGCTCACATACCCACCACCGCCCGGCACGAAACGCGACCTCACGTACGGTATGATCCAACATCTGTCCATGACGGTCGCGGATGCAATTCGCTTCAACTCAGCCTACCACATGAGGGTCTGGTTCACCGAGCTTCCGCGGCTGCTGAAGCACTTCCCGGACTACACGCACCTGGAAAGCATCGCCGCCACACGCGCTGAAGGCCGCTGTGCTGCCTGTTGGCTGCGACTTGCACCGGCTTGATCGCTATCGCACGTCGACGAACCGTGAGACCCCGCCTCTCGTGTTGTGGAACCAACGGTGGGAGTACGACAAAGACCCCCAAACAATGCTGGCTGCCCTTTATGCGCTGGCGGATGAGGGCATTCCATTCCGCGTCGCGCTGGCCGGGGAGAGCTTCCGGGTGCAACCCGCTGAATTTGCAGCCGCATGCGAGCGGCTCGGTCCACGTTTGGTGCACTACGGTTATGCGGAGAGTGAAGCGGAATATGCACGTCTGCTATGGTCGGCCGATATCGTGCTCAGCACCGCGATTCATGAGTTCTTTGGGGTGGGCATTGCCGAGGCGCTCTATTGCGGCGCGTCCCCGGTGCTGCCCCGGAGGCTCAGCTATCCCGAATTGCTGCCGGTCGCCGCGCACGAACGCTG
This sequence comes from uncultured Chloroflexia bacterium, assembly GCA_963774265.1. Classification (GTDB taxonomy): domain Bacteria; phylum Chloroflexota; class Anaerolineae; order CG2-30-64-16; family CG2-30-64-16; genus JALOOB01. The sequence goes on from CAVZDU010000008.1 coordinate 318,525, forward strand.
CCTTTACGATGACTTCGAGGGACTTATTTCGCAGTTGCGCGCCGCGCTGGTGCAGCCCCACGCTCTGCCCCAGCTGGCCTCCCACGCGGCCACGTTCGACTGGTCAGTGCAGGCGCCGGTGTATGATGACCTCTTGCTCGCCCTAGCAGGTCACATCTGAATCAGTGTGGAGGATCTCAACGTCGCTGGCCTGGACGCCGCGGGGCCCGTGGGTGATGGAGAACTCAACCAGTTGGCCTGCGCAGGGGGTCTGTTCCGGACGCAGGCCGGATTTGTGCAAGAATACATCTGCGCCTTGAGCGGGCGAGATGAAACCGTAGCCCTTCCCGCGACTGTACCATTTGACGATGCCGCGCTGCCGGCCTGCAGCCGGTGCGAGCTTGCGGCACATCGGGCAGCAGTCCGGTCGGGGATCGCACTGTTCTCCGGCGGTCCACACGAATGGGGTGTCACAAAAGGCGCATTTAATGATCTGATCAGCGGTCATTTTGACAAGGATCGGGCCTTACGTTAAAATGGCGGTCGTTATGGCGACGTAGCCAAGTGGCAAGGCAGGGGTCTGCAAAACCCCGATCGCCGGTTCAAATCCGGCCGTCGCCTTTCGCAGAAGGGCCGGCACTGAGTGCCGGCCCTTTGACGTTAAGGGGATCGACGAAGCGCATCCCGAATCTGGCTCATATGCTCGTCCCAATGCTGGTCGGCCTGAAGCAGGTTATGGCCGATACGCCAGTAGCTGCCCCGGTGCACCACGACCTCATCCGGCAGGGCGGCGATAATCCCTTCCGTTTCGTGAAGGCTGTCGTGCACTGCGCCGAGCATCTGTTTGACAGTGGGATTCACCGCCAGCAGCGCAGACAATCGGGCGGAGACGTTGGTCGAGTCGGTGTATCGATCAGAAAAACGCTCATCGTCGTTGATGATATCGGTGAGCCAGGTGTGCGTTTCGCGCTCAACAATGACAAGGTGCGCCACCACTTCGAGGGCGCTCCATTCACCCGGGGCAGGCCGCAGATTGGCCTCACTTTCTGGCACGCCTGAAAGCAGCGAATCGAGCATGTCCAGCAAACGCGAGTCTGATCTGGCGAAGTACGGCGGCCAGGCCGGCAGGGGTGGACGGGATGTCGGGTAACAGCCGGGACGATAGGACTATCGGTGAAACGTGGCGTGCTTTGCCTCGATAAAAGACGATTTCGACGATGTCGCCAGAACGTTTGCCCTGCAGTGCGCCGACGAGTGCGGGGAAATCACGCGTGGGCTTGCTATCAAGTTCGACGATGATGTCATTGCCCTGCAACCCGGCCTTGGCAGCCGCGAAACCGGGAACGACCCCGGTCAATCGGATGCCCTCGGTAACAGGCACGCCGAGCCTCTGGGCGATCTGGACGTTAAAATCTTCCAGTGTAATGCCCAACATCGGCCTGCGGGTATAACGCAGGTCTTCGCCTCTTTCCAGAAGCGACTGCAGATTCTCCAGCCCGGCGGTCCAACCGCGCTCGAATTCTGCTCGGGCCCGGTCCCATGCCTCGCCCTCACCCATTCCACGGTGGATCAAGGTCACCCTCGTGGTCTGCCCCTGGTCTTCCAGCCTGACCTCAACCTGTGTGGCTGCGGGCTCATCCTTACCCATCCAGGTGAACACAACAAGGCGATCTTGCTCCAGCGTCGTGTACTCACCGGCCACGTAGTAGCCGGCGTTCCACCACAGGTAGATTCGGCCACCTGGTCGCGCGTCGGCCAGGGCGACATCACACAGCCAGTCGCGGCAAGGGAGTCGCACGGGTAAAGGCGCGGAACGCCTCCGCTGCAGGCGCGTTGACGGTCCGCTGATATTCGAGGGACTGGGCCATGGTTGCCTCCGAAGGTGCTGATAGGGCGGGTGGGACTCGAACCCACAAGGTCTCTCAACCCTCGGTTTTTAAGACCGATGCGTCTGCCATTCCGCCACCGCCCCGTGGAAGGCTATTATACCTTCCTCGCATAGATAGAGCAACGATTGGCCACCGGGGAATCACCCTCCCGCACGGGCGAGTTGCGCGTAGCTTTCTCGCAACGTGGGATACAAACCTAGAAACACGCCATACAGATCATCATAGATGCGGTGATTTGCCTCGTTGGGTAAGTACTCGCGCTGAATCTGCACCACGGCCGCTTTGGCCTCCGCAAAGTCTCGATACACGCCAACCCCGACACCCGCCATGATGACGTCGCCCATCGCCGCACCGGTGGCGGCACGCGGCAGGCGCACCGGCTTGCCCAACACATCCGCCTTGATCTGGTTCCAAAGGGCGCTGCGCGCACCTCCGCCCACGCAACTCATCCCCGACACCTCGAAACCCGCTGCCTGCGCGGCCTCCAGGTTATGCCGCAACCCATACGCCGCGCCTTCGAGGATCGCGCGCACCATATCTGCCTTCGTCGACGCCAGTGACAACCCGAAGAAGACCCCTCGAGCAGCGCCGTCCCAAATGGGTGATCGCTCCCCGAACATGTAGGGCAGGAACACCAGCCGGTTTGCGCCTGCCGGGCTCGTCGCAGCCAATTCGTCGAGCAACTGGAATGGATCGCGGCCGAGCGTCTCTGCCCTGCCGCGCTCTTCATCGGCAAGTTGGTCGCGCCACCATCGGAGCGAGCCGCCGCCCGCGGCCGAACCGCCAACAGCCAGGTACTTGCCTGGCACACCATGTATCAGGGAGATGAGATCGCGGCCAAGGTAAGGCTGGCTGGCGCAGATGAGGATCACGGTGGATTGCCCGGTCATCTCGACCGCGTCGCCGTCCTGCAGCAGCCCGGCTTCGACCGCGGCCGCAGTTCCGTCGATCGCACCGGCGATAACGGGCGTGCCAGGGGCGAGTCCCGTTGCCGCGGCCGCGGTCAATGTCACCTGTCCCACGACTTCGCTGCATTGCGCCAGCCGCGGCATCTTGTCCAGGTCGATCCTCATGCGCGCCGCGAGGAAGTCCGAATAGGTGAGTCTCTGGCTGTCAAAGAAGAGGGTCATTGGCCCGCTGGATACATCCATGCACCGCACATCCGTCAGGCGCTGGATGATGTACCCGTTTGACTGGAGCACTGCAGCAGTGCGCCGATAGACTTCCGGCTCGTTGTCCTTAATCCATAGCCACTTGGGGGCGAAGTACGACGAGTCGATGCGCGCACCGTTGATCCGCGTGATCTCAGCTTCGTCGACGTGCTCGCGCAGCCAGGCGCATTGCGCTTCGCTCCGCCGGTCAAGCCAGAGGATAGCCGGCCGGAGCGGTTCGCCGGCCGCATCCACCGGCACCGCGCCGATCCCCTGCCCGCTGACGCCGATGCCTACGACGTCCTCCCCAGCCGCGCTGGCCTGGTATAGCAGGCGCGGCAAGACAGCACAGCAGGCGCGCCACCACGTCTGGGGATCCTGCTCGGCCCAGTTCGGGTGCGGGTAGCAGATCTCGTATTCCTGGTTGACCTGGGCCAACAGCGTGCCGTCTGCGTCTGCTAGAACTGCCTTGAGACCGGTGGTGCCGGCATCAATGCCCAGCAGAAGTCTGCGCGTCATGCCTCAGCACCACCGGTTCGCAGCGGTGCGCTCAATAGACATCCGGGACGAACGTCTGGTCCGTGATGGGTGGGCGCACGTAGCCCCCATCGGCCTGCCGCGGGGGCAGGGTAATCTCCTCAGGCGTCAGGTCCTGGTAGGGCACCTGGCCGAGCAAATGCCGGATCACATTGAGACGCGCGTGGCGCTTGTCGTCCGACGGGACGACCGTCCAGGGCGCCTGCTTGATGTCCGTGGACGCGAACATCGCATCCTTGGCCATGGAGTACTCCACCCACTTGGTCCGCGATTGCATGTCCATCGGGCTGAGCTTCCAACGCTTGGTCGGATCCTCCATGCGTGCCTGGAACCGCCGCTCCTGCTCGTCATCGCTCACTGAGAACCAATACTTGATGAGGATGATGCCTGAACGCACGAGCATCCGCTCGAACTCGGGGCATGAACGCAGGAACTCGCGGTACTCATCGTCGGTGCAAAAGCCCATGACGCGATCCACACCGGCCCGGTTGTACCAGCTCCGGTCGAAGAGGACCATCTCGCCCGCTGCGGGGAGATATTGGACGTACCGCTGGAAGTACCACTGCGATTTCTCACGTTCGGTGGGGATGCCCAGGGCTACGACACGTGCAATGCGTGGATTCAAGGGTGCGGTGATGGTCTTGATGGTGCCTCCCTTGCCGGCTGCATCACGGCCCTCGAAGATGACCACCACTCGCAACCGCTGGGCCTTGATCCACTCCTGGAGCTTCACCAGTTCCACGTTCAGCTTGGCGAGCTCGTTCTCGTAAAACTCGCGTTTCATGCGCGGCTTCTCGCCTTGCGCTGGTTTGGCCTCAGCTTCGTTCTTGTGGCTCTCCTGGCCGGGAGCGAGTTCGGGGCCATTCTCCGGCTCATCGTTGTGCTTGTCCTTCTTCTTCTTCTCCGGCTTCTCCTTGTTCTTGGACATTAGATACCTCCCTTCACTGAATGAAAAAGGAACGCTTGCTTATCTTCTCTAAGGGGCCGCCAACGCCAACCCCAACGAACGTCTGAAGGCAGGACCGGTCAGGTTCTTCCAGGGTGCGGGAAATGTCGCGAGCAGGTCAGATTGCACCTGCTGCTGCGCCAGGCGATAGGCCTCCACTCCCGGCAGAGGCGGCGGGGGAGGCGCCTTTTTCTTGCGCCGGCCTTGCGCCGCCAGGAACTCCGCAATCAGGCCTTCGGCAACGTGCGCATCCTGCATCGCGCCAAGCAAATCCTGCAAGTTGGTGACTTGCTTGATCAGAGCGGGCGCCTCAGGTCCTAGCAGCGGCTCAAAAAACTCCAGCGCATACCGCAGCCGCTTGCAGTCGATCCGCAGCATGTGATAGGTGGTGATCGGTGCAGCGGCCAGGATGGGCTCATAAGCGCGGACCTGTTCATAGCGCTCCATCACCAACCGCGGCACGATGTGACGCACCTGGTGCGCCACCGGCTGCCCATCGGGAATCGGCCGTGCATGGGAGCCAGGCGTCTCCAGAAACGCCCGGAACTCGTCGACAAAGCGGCGATAGGCCGAACCATCCAGGTACTCGGTCAGCTCCTGTCGGGATCCGTCCCGTGATGCGCGCCAGTTCTCGAGGAGCGTCTGAATGGTCAATCCACCGTCAGGCGGCAAACCCGCCTCATACGCCTCGGCCTTCTCAATCAGAACATCAAGATCTCGCACCACTCCCAGCGTCTGCCCGGTGCGTCGCAAGCCTTTGTTGAATCGCTTGACTGCCTTGGCTTCGTAGAACGGCTCAAAGATCCGAAAGGCGGCGCGCATCCGTCGCGTCGACACGCGCATATCATGCAGAAATTCAATATCCACGCCCTCACGCGTGCCGGCTTCGTTGGCCAGCATTTTCATGAAGTGCGTAAAAATCACCTTTCGACCGGCCTCGCTCATCGAGTCATCGGGGTACATGGGTGGAGACGGGGGGGATGCCGGTGCTTCCTCGGACTGGGCGCACTCAGCGACGCGCGGAACAGCGGCTACCATCCGATGGCGTGTCTGGCGCATACGACGCGCGCTGAGCGCCCGCTCGAACTTGGAACACGGCTCGGGCGTAAGACCATGCTCGCTCTGCAGCACGTCGGACACCAGGGCCAAATCAACTTCCGTACCGTCGGGCGCCAGCTCGACCTCAAGTTCATAATAGCAGGACGGCCGCTTGCCGGAGCTCGCGCGCACTTCGTCCAGGCTCACCTCCGCCACACGGCGCTCGGCATCCATGAGATCGCGCTTTTCACGGGTCTGCTTCAGATCAACGAGGGGTTGTAGGGGCGCGCCCCCGGTAAGCTCCAACGCCAGTTCCCGCGCCGCGCCAGGCGGCCAATCGGCCGGATCCAGCACCTCGGAGGATAGCTCCACCTCATGCTCCGCCCGGCGATGCACCGCGCCATCTGCATCGCCCACGCCCTTCAGCGTCACAAGGATTTGATCACCCTGGCTCCGCAGCCGGCATGAAAAGCTCGCAGCCAGTAACCGGCCCTCGGAGGTATCGTAGTAGCGATCCGTCACCTGCACGCGATCGAGAGGCGTCAACGAATACCCCGCCAGGTCCTGCAAGCGCAACAGCGTCCGGTGAACCTTGCGGTTGGGTATCCTGAATTTGGCTTCGACTTCCATCTGCTTCCTTTCGAACGCGCGCATGGCAGTCACACACAATTGAGGCAGCGAAAGTATAACACACTCGCAAACAGCTGAGCAAGGCTTCGCAGGGCCAATTTGACAAAAGGGCGAGATCGTAATACACCCGCTGTGGAGGTCTTATGTTGATCATCAGACATGCAAACGTGGTGACGCCGGTCGGGCAAATTGCTGACGGCGCTGTCGTCGTGGAGAACGGCCGGATCATCGCCGTGGGGCGGGAGTCTGAGGTGGGTGCTCCCCCTGGCGCCGAGGTCCTCGATGCCAGGGGTCTGATCCTCGCTCCCGGCTTCATCGACCTGCAGGTAAACGGCGCGTTCGGGGCCGATTTCACGGCCGATCCGGCCCAGATTTGGCCAGTCGCGCGAGAATATGCCCGCTATGGTGTAACCGCGTTCCTGCCGACGATTATCACCTCGCCGCTGAAGAATGTTGCGGCCGCACAGGCAATCGTTTGTCAGACGCCATCGGGCTTCCGAGGCGCGCAGCCTTTGGGCTTGCATGTTGAGGGACCCTTCCTCAACCCCACCCGCAAGGGCGCACACAACCCGCGCTATTTGCGGCTGCCCTCGCTTGATGCTGTTGAGGATTGGTCCCCTGCTACTGGCGTGCGAATGGTCACACTTGCCCCGGAACTGCCCGGTGCAGCGGAGGTCATCGCCAGCTTGGCCGGCCGGGGCATCCTCGTGAGCGCAGGTCACAGCACGGCGACCTACGCCGAAGCGCTACGGGGGTTTGATGCGGGCATCCGCTACGGAACGCACTTGTTCAATGCCATGCCGCCCCTGGCGCACCGCGAGCCGGGACTGCCGGGCGCGTTGCTCACCGACCCTCGCCCCGCTGTCGGTTTCATCCCCGATGGCATCCACACGCACCCAGCCATCATCAACATAGCCTGGAAGCAACTCGGTCCCGCACGTTTCAGCATGGTGACCGATTGCATGGCCGCACTTGGCATGGGGCCGGGACGGCATCTCCTCGGCGACTTCGAAGTCGTGGTCGACGCGACCAGCGCGCGCCTTGGCGACGGCACACTGGCCGGCAGCATTCTGTCCTTGGATCAGGGCGTTCGTAACCTGATCGCCCACACAGGGTGCTTGCTAGAGGACGCGCTTGCGACTGTAACGACCACGCCCGCACGTCTGCTTGGACTCGATCATGAGCGCGGCTGCATTGCACCAGGGTTTGTTGCAGACCTGGTCCTGCTGTCGCCCGACCTCCAGGTGCAGGCCACCCTCGCGCACGGTGAAGTTGTCTATCGCGCCTAAACCGATCTCACGCACTGACCGACAATCACAACCCAGACGCCCAATAAACGGTTGCCACAGGGACCGCCGTGTTCTCAGCGATCTCTGTGGCAACCGTCGTGCTTTGGTTACGGATCAACGCTTGCGAGTGGGCTTCTTCGCTGGCGGTGTCGGATCCGGCGACGACTCATCGACGCGGCGCGGGGCGCGGGCGACCACGTGGTCCGGATGTCCGGCTCAGCATCGCCAGGGGTGGCCCGTGACGCGGTCGCCTTGCTCTTTGGCTCGAACTCCGTTTCCGGCTCCCGTCTGATGTGCGAGCGCGCCGGCTTGGCCCCAGACTTCGCCGGTGGCTGGGTCTTGGCTGATGCCTTGGACCTGCCAGTTGCAGGAGGCGGCGTGTCCGGTTCAGGCGGGACCAACAACAGTTGGCCGCCGTCAGATGCGGGTGCTCTGCCCCGCGGGGCCCGCTGGGCGCCCTCAGGACCCACATCGGGACGGGCCAGGACGGCTGGCTTACCTCGCCGGCTTATGACTTCGTCCGGATCCGGCGGCTTCGCCGCAACACGGGTCGGCTCTGGTGCCTTGACGGCCTCAGTTTCAGCCTTCGATTTGGCGGCCCGCGGTGTGGAAGCGCGGATTCCTTTCGGCGCAGGGGTTGTTGCCTTGGCGCTTTCAGTCGCCACCGTCGCCCTGGCCGACCGCGGTGCAGGGGCGCGAGCCGCCTCCGGCGCAGGGCTTGTTGCCTTGGCGCTCTCAGCCACTGTCTTTGCGCTGGTCGCCCCTGGCGCAGGCGTCCGGGCTGCCCCTGGTGCGGAACTTGTCGGCTTGGCGCTCTCGGCCTTTGCCTTGGCCGCTCGCGTCATGCTCTCTTCGGTCGCTGCTGGGGTCGGCTCAGGGGTTTTCTTGGCCCGCGCCGGTTTACGGGCCGGAGTTTCGACGCCACCCTGCGCCGGCCCCGGATCGGCCCCGCCTGCAGGCATCAGCAGGACGCGCTCAACCTGCTCCCCACTCCGCAGAACGACGACGACCTTGCCTGCGTTCGCCCGGTTGGCCAAGGGGATGGCTTTGGCTGCCACGGCTTTCGCCGCGCCGTCGCCCAGCGCGAACAGCAATTTGTCTCTGGCTGTCAGGAGAAGCGCCGAGACAATCGATCCGCCTTTGGCTGACAGTTTTGCAGCAACGCCTTGCGTGCCGCGTCCTTTGGTCGGAAATTCAGCCAGAGGAGAGCGTCGCGCAAACCCGGCCGCAGCCGCCAGCATGAGCTCGGACGCACCCACGGCCGCGGCCACGACTGCACCGCCGATCACGCGGTCTCCGCTCTGCAGCTTGATGCCCGCAATACCTCCGGCCGGCAAGCCCATCGGCCGCACCTCGTCCTCGGCAAATCGAATAACCTGGCCCTGGGCCGTGACCAGCATGATCTCGCCCCCGCCGCTGCTGATCCCTGACCACACCAATCCATCGCTCTCGTCCAGTTTGATCACGATTGGGTTCGCCTGCGCAGCGGCCGCCAGATCTGCCAGGTTGATGCGCTTGACCGCGCCGCGTGCGGTCGCGAGTACCAGCTGGCCCTCCAGCGGCTCGCCATTGGGCTTGCGCGCAGTAAAGGCAGCAGCGATCCTGTCCGCACGCTTAAGCCCACCCAGGTCCGCATGGTGAACGCCCGCCCCCTCGGGCAACTGGTGAACGCTGATGCGTGTCGCCTGGCCGCGGGTGTTGATGAGGTAAAGATCGCAGTGTGTGTTGGCGCCGAGAATCATTTGTAGCCCCGCGGTGTCCGCGGACGGCCTCTCAGGGGCACGACCGACCGTCCCGTCCGTGCGAAGCGTCACCCACGCTTCTTCGTCAGGCAGCACATCTGTCACTGTCAGCGCACCACGCGCCTGATCGGCGATCTGCGTGCGCCGCGCGTCACCATAGGTCGCCTTCAGATCGACCAGGTTCTGGCGGATCAGGGCCAGCACTCTCTTGGGCGACGCCAACAGCGCCTCCAGCTCCTTGATCAGTGCAGCGATCTCGTGATATTCGTCCTGGAGTTTCTTGCGTTCCAGCGCGGCCAGCCGCCGGAGTTGCATGTCAAGGATCGCCTGCGCCTGGATCTCGGTGAAGCCCAGTTGTTTAATCAACCCCTGGCGCGCCACATCCGCCGTGCGCGAGCCGCGGATCAGGGCGATCACCTCATCGAGGACGTCCAGCGCCTGCAGCAGGCCCTCGAGGATGTGGGCGCGCTGCTTGGCCTTGGCCAGGTCATACTTCGTGCGCCGGACGATGATCTCCTGGCGGTGCTCGATGAAGTGCAACAGCATCCGCTTGAGGCTGAGCATCCGCGGCTCACCGTCGACCAGCGCCAGCAGCGAGACGCCAAAGGTCTGCTGCAGCGGCGTATGCTTGAACAGATCAGCCAGCACTTCGCGCGGTTCGACGGTCCGGGTCATCTCGATGCACATGCGCATGCCCGTGCGGTCCGACTCGTCGCGCAGATCGGTGAGGCCCTCCATGCGGCCCTCGCGCACCAGCTCGGCGATGCGTTCGGTCAGGCTGGTCTTGTTCGTGCTGTAGGGCAACTCGGTGACGACGATGCGGCTGCGGTTGCGGCTCATCTCTTCGATGTGCGCCTTCGCCTGGACAGCGATGTGACCCGGCCGCTGGCATAGGCCTTCGCAATCACATCCACGCTGCTCGGCCATCTTCGCCGGGTGCACCGATAGCGATAGACCACACCGCCGGTCGGAAAGTCCGGGCCGGGGATGAACTTCATCAGATCTTCGACGGTGACATTCTCGCGTTGATCGTAGTGGTCGATCAGGTAGCATAGCGCGTCGCACACCTCGCCCAGGTTATGCGGCGGGATGTTGGTGGCCATGCCCACTGCGATGCCGCTGGAGCCGTTGACCAGCAGGTTGGGCAAGGCTGCGGGCAGGACGGTCGGCTCTTTGAGCGTGCCGTCGAAGTTGTCCGTCCAGTCGACGGTATCCTTCTCGATATCGGCCAGCATCTCGACGGCGATCTTCGCCAGCCGCGCCTCGGTGTAGCGCATGGCCGCCGCGTTGTCGCCGTCGATGGAGCCAAAGTTGCCCTGCCCGTCGACCAGCGGGTAGCGCAGGCTGAAATCCTGCGCCATGCGCACCATAGCCTCATAGACGGCCGCGTCGCCGTGGGGATGATACTTGCCCAGCACCTCGCCGACGATACGCGCCGACTTCTTGTAGGGCTTGTCGGGTCGCAGGCCCAGGTCGTGCATGGCGTAGAGGATGCGGCGATGCACCGGCTTCAGCCCGTCACGCACGTCCGGCAGGGCACGCGCCACGATGACGCTCATCGCGTAGTCGAGATAGGACGCCTGCATCTCGGCGTCGATGTTGATCTGCTTGACCGTTCCTAGTTCCATCAAAATCCCTTTGCCGCGTGATTCCTAAGCTTCATCCCTGAGCTGTTCCCACACCGGCCGTGTGTCTTGAGCCTGCAACGCCTGTCGCAACTCAATGATTTCGTCCCGCAAGATCGCCGCCTTCTCGAACTCCAGGTTCTGCGCCGCGGTCTTCATTTGTTTCTCCAGGTCTTTGATCAATCGAGTGACCTCATCCTTTGGCATCGCCGTTGGCCCCACGTGGTACTCAGGACCCCCCTCGGCGACTGCAGGCGCGCCGCCGAAGCGCGGGCGCGGCCCACCGTGCTCCGAATGGAGACGTTGCGTCAGGTCACGCACGGACTTGACAATGGACTGGGGCACGATCCCGTGCACCAGGTTGTGCGCCTCTTGCTTTGCCCGCCGCCGATTCGTCTCGTCGATGGCGCGGCGCATGGAGTTGGTGATGTTGTCCGCGTATAAGATCGCAGTCCCTTCCACGTGCCGGGCGGCGCGCCCAATGGTTTGAATGAGTGCCTGTTCGGACCGCAGGAATCCTTCCTTGTCCGCGTCCAGGATCGCGACCAGGCTCACTTCGGGCAAGTCCAACCCCTCTCGCAGCAGATTGATGCCCACCACCACATCATACACCCCAAGGCGCAAATCCCGCAGAATTTCAACGCGCTCAAGGGTCTGCACTTCCGAGTGCAGATAGTGAACCTTGACCCCCACCTCTTGCAGATAGTCGGCCAGGTCTTCCGCCATGCGCTTGGTCAGCGTGGTCACCAACACACGCTGTCCGTGGGCCACCCGATTGCGAATCTCCTTCAACAGGTCGTCCACCTGCCCCTTAGTCGGCCTGATCTCCACCTGGGGATCGACCAGGCCCGTGGGGCGGATGATCTGCTCCACCACCTGGGCCGACTTGCTAAGCTCGTAAGCAGCCGGCGTGGCCGAGGTGTACACAACCTGGTTCACCGTCTCCTCGAACTCTTCGAATTTCAGCGGCCGGTTGTCCAGGGCGCACGGCAGCCGGAACCCATAGTCGACCAGCACCTCCTTGCGCGAGCGGTCGCCGTTGTACATGCCGTGCACCTGAGGAATCGTCATGTGCGACTCGTCGACGATCAGCAGCCAGTCACTCGGGAAATAATCCAGCAGCGTGAACGGCCGTGAGCCGGGCGGCCGCAGCGCCAGGGGCCGGCTGTAGTTTTCGATCCCCGAGCAGTAACCCACTTCGCGCAGCATTTCGAGGTCGTACTTTGTGCGCTGTTCCAGCCGCTGCGCCTCCAAAAGCTTGCCTTCGTCCTTGAATTTCTTGAGCTGCCCTTCCAGTTCCTCTTCGATAATCTGGATCGCCTCAGTGAGCTTGTCCTGTGGTGTGATAAAGTGCTTCGCTGGGAAGACCTCGATCTCGTCCAGCTTGCGCAAGACCTCGCCGGTTAACGGGTCGATCTCCGTAATCCGGTCTACTTCGTCGCCGAAGAGCTCCACCCGGTACGCCAGGTCCGCGTACGCGGGCATCAACTCCAGGGTGTCTCCGCGCACCCTGAACTTGCCGCGGCGCAGCTCAAGGTCGTTGCGTTCGTAGTAGATATCAACCAATTCGCGCAGCACGAGCTCACGGCGATAGCGCTCGCCCACCTTGAGCTTCACAGTGACCCGGCCATACTCCGCCGGATCGCCCAGGCCATAGATGCACGACACTGACGCCACGATCAGGACATCAGGACGACTCAGCAGAGCCGACGTGGCGGCGAGTCGTAGCCGGTCAATCTCATCGTTGATCTGCGAGTCTTTCTCGATGTACGTGTCTGTTCGCGGCAGGTACGCCTCGGGTTGGTAGTAGTCGTAGTAACTAACGAAGTACTCCACCGCGTTGTCCGGGAAAAACTCCTTGAACTCGCTGTAGAGTTGCGCGGCCAGCGTCTTGTTATGTGCCAGGATGAGCGCAGGGCGGTTAAGCTGCTCGATGATGGCCGCCATGACATACGTCTTGCCGGTCCCCGTTGCTCCCAGCAGCGTCTGATGCTGATAGCCCTTGCGAAGCCCGTCCGCCAGCTTTGCGATGGCTTCGGGCTGATCGCCTGTCGGTTTGAAATCAGATACCAGTTTGAAATCGGGCATACGCTCCCACTTTCAGTGACATTGTCACTACTTGCATGATAATCCATCGCTCACCAGGATGCAAAAATCGACAGGCTGTCCGAACGCTCGTTCGGAAAACTGCTCTTCAAATTCCCTCACCAAACTATTGACAAAACCTATACAACATGGTAAACTCCTGTCTAATGTAAGGTGCAAGAGAGGGAGGCTGCAGACATGCGGGTGATCATTACCGGAGGAACGGGATTCATCGGACGGCAGCTCGCGGCGGAGTTGCTCGCTGCGGGGTATGAGGTTGTGGCTCTAAGCCGCAATCCCGGGAAGGTCGTCGGGTTGCCACCAAAGGTGCAGGTGGAGCGCTGGGATGCAACCTCCGCCCGCGGCTGGGGCTCCCTGGCCGACGGCGCGCTCGGCATCGTCAACCTGGCCGGCGAAAACCTGGCCGGCGAAGGGTTCCTGCCCTCGCGCTGGACGGACGAGCGCAAGGCTCGCATCCGCGACAGCCGGCGGAACGCGGGCCGGGCGGTTGTCGAGGCGGTCGATGCCGCGGCGGTCAAACCCAGTGTTGTGATCCAATCATCAGGCATCGGTCACTACGGCCATCGTAACGACAAGGTGTTCGTCGAGTTCGATCCACCAGGAGAAGACTTTCTCGCACAGGTCACCGTAGATTGGGAGGCCAGCACCGCACCGGTTGCCCTGTATGGTGTCCGTCACGTCGGCACGCGTTCGGGCGTGGTCCTCAGCCCGGATGAGGGCGCGCTGAATCGGCTCATCCTCCCCTTCAAACTATTCGCCGGCGGGCCAATGGGCAGCGGCAAGCAAGGCTTTTCATGGATCCACCCCGCGGATGAGATCGCCGCGATCCGCTTTCTCATCGAGAATGAGGCGGCGAACGGGCCGTTCAACCTGGTCGCGCCCCAACCCACCACCTTTCGCGAGTTCGGTGTGACCCTGGCCCGCGTGATGCGCCGGCCCTACTGGTTCCCCGTCCCCGCCTTTGCCCTGCGTGCCGCGCTAGGCGATGTCGCATCGACGGTGCTGGAAGGCCAGCGCGCAATGCCCGAGAAACTTCTGAATCTTGGCTTCCAGTTCCGCTTTCCCACCGCCGAAAGTGCTTTGAGAGATTTGATATGAGATTTGAGCATCGTTTCAGAGTGCGTGCGCCTATCGAGAAGGTGGCGGAGTTCCACAGCAATTCGGCGAGCATGGGTGCGATCACGCCCCCACCGATGATCGTCTTGGTCCATTCTGCACCCAAAACGCTCAAGAGCGGCGACCGAATGGATTTCACCCTCTGGGCCGGGCCGGTCCCCATCCGCTGGGTCGCGGCCATCGAGGACGCCTCGCCAGCCGGGTTTACGGACCGCCAGGTGCGCGGGCCGTTCGCCTCATGGACGCACCACCATAACTTCGAGCGCGTGGATGACCGCACCACGGATGTCGTGGATCGCGTCGAGGCTACCCCAAAGAAGCACCTGTTCTGGGGTCTGGTCGGCCGGCTGATGTGGGCCGGCATGCCCATCTTGTTCGCATTTCGCGGCCGCCGGACCCGCGCGCGCCTCGAAAAGTCATGACGCGACGAGTTGTTGTCATCGGGGCCGGGATCGGCGGCCTCAGCGCGGCCGCCCTCCTGGCTAAGGCCGGGCTGGACGTCACGGTCCTCGAAGCGCACGTGTACGCGGGCGGCTGCGCGGGCACGTATCTCCACGGCGGCTACCGGTTCGACGCAGGTGCAACCCTGGCCGCGGGCTTTGAGCCGGACGGTGGAATGACGCGCCTCGGCGATGCGCTGGGGATCTCGTGGCCTGTCGAGCCGGCCGGGACCGCGATGCGCGTCCACCTGCCCGATGGGCAGACAGTCACGCGCTGGACGGAACCCGGTGCCTGGCGGGAGGAGCGACTGGCTGCCTTTGGCCGTGCAGCCGAACCCTTCTGGCGCTGGCAGGAGCAGACTGCCGACCGGCTGTGGGACGTGGCGTTGCGTGGCGTGCCGTGGCCGCCGCAGGGCGCACGAGATGTCCTCACGCTGGGCTCCGCCGGCCTCTCGTTGGCCGCGGCCGCTCCTCTTCAACTGCCGCGCCTCGGCCTGGATATGCTCCGTCCCGTTGCCGCACACCTGCGGGGCGCATCACCCACCCTTCGCCTGTATGTCGATGGTCAGCTCCTGATCGCGGCGCAGGCGACGTCTGAAGGGGCAAACGCGCTCTACGGCGCAGCCGCCCTGGACATGCCCCGTCGAGGCGTGGGCCACGTGCGCGGTGGTGTAGGAAAAATCGCGGAATCGCTGGCCGACGCGGTCCGCCGGCATGGCGGCCAGGTTCACTACCGGCAACGTGTGACTTCAGTCGAGCGCATTGCGAGCGGCAGCTATCGGATCTCCATACAACGCAACGGCGAGTTTGTAGGTGACGCCGTGTTGTTCAACCTACCGCCCTGGGACGCAGCCCGCTTGCTAGGGGAGGCCGCACCGAAGTCTTTGCGCGGGGCAAAGCCGCCAGCAGACGGCTGGGGCGCGTTCATGGTTTACATGGGGTTGGACGGCGCAGGGCTGCCCCCTGGCGCGCCGCTCCATCACCAGGTGCTTCTGCGCGAGCCGCTGGGTGAGGGCAACAGCATCTTCTTGTCGTTAAGCCTTCCAGGCGATGAGACGCGCGCACCCGCGGGCCACCGCGCGTTGACCATCAGCACACACACCGACCTGCGCCCGTGGTGGAACCTGTTTGAGGTTGACCGCCCCGCTTACGAAGCCCGGAAGGCCGAGTACACGGAGCAGGTGCTGGCGGCAGCCGAAGTCGCTCTGCCCGGCCTGGGCAAGGCCGCCAGGCTCGTGCTGCCCGGCACGCCGGTCACGTTCCAGCGCTATACCGGCCGTAGTTACGGCTGGGTCGGCGGCTTCCCCAAAACCTCCCTGTTTCGCGCGTGGGGGCCGCGGCTGGGCCCGGGCCTGTGGCTGGTGGGCGACAGCATCTTCCCCGGCCAGTCGGTGCTGGCCACCGCGCTGGGCGGTGCTCGGGTGGCCGGCGGCGTGCAGAGTGCGCTCTCCCTGCGGCCTCTCATGGTAGAATAGGGCCTGACTTTACGGGGAGGTGATCTATGAAGGTTGGTGTTGTCGGGGCTGGGTTGGTCGGGAGCACTGCCGCCTACGCGATGGTGATGAATGGTGTGGGCCGCGAGATCGTAATGGTTGATGTGAGCCGCGAACGAGCGCAGGCCCAGGCAGATGACATCTCGCACGCCATCCCCTTTGCCCACCCGCTGGACATCTACGCGGGCGACTATAAGAACTTAGCGGGCAGCCACGCCGTGGTCATTGCCGCGGGTGTCAACCGCCAGCCGGACGAGACGCGGCTGCAACTGCTTCAACGCAACTCCGCCATCTTCCGCCAGGTTGTGCCTCAGGTGTTGGAGCATGCCTCCGATGCCGTGCTGGTCATCGCCACAAACCCGGTCGATGTGACCACCCACCTGACCGCCAGGCTCGCGGCCGAGGCGGGCGTGTCGTCAACCCGGATCATCGGCTCGGGGACTACGCTGGACACAGCACGCTTTCGCGCGCTGTTGAGTGACCACCTCGGCGTCGACCCGCATCACGTGCACGGCTACGTGGTCGGCGAGCACGGCGACTCGCAGGTGCTCACCTGGTCGCAGGTCACAATTGGTGGCGTCCACCTGTCTGAATACCACGAAGTGCGCGGCATCCCCATCAGTCAGGAGATTCAGACCGACATCGACAAACGCGTTCGGTTTGCAGGCCGCTCGATCATTGCTGGAAAAGGTGCGACATACTACGGTATCGGTAGCGCTTTGGCGCGTATCGTGGACGTCATTCTGAACGATCAGCGCGCGATCATGACGGTATGTACGCCGCAGGGTGATGTGGCGGGGGTGAAGGACGTGACCGTCTCCCTTCCCCACCTCATCGGAGGCCAGGGCGTCATTGCGACACTGCCGATTGCATTGGACCCCGAGGAGACATCCGCGCTGCAAGCGAGCGCTCAGACCGTCCGGGAAGCGATCGTCAGCCTTGACTCGTAGGATGAGCGCATTGGTGGTTCATAGCGACTTTGTGTTGAGGCTGTATTGACCTACTTTGGCTTCCTGATACGTTTCATCGGCGTGCCCCTGCTGATCCTGGCGGCGTTGACCGAGTGGGACAAGACGCGCGGACGTCGCGTCCGTCCCGGGCTTGGCAGCATGCCCGGCTGGTTCATGGTGGCGGCCCACATCATCGCCGCCGTCGTCTGGACCACCCCTTGGGACAACTATTTGGTCGCCACCGGCGTCTGGTTCTACGATCCGGCACTTGTGACCGGCATCACGCTGGGCTGGGTGCCCATCGAGGAATACACCTTCTTCGTCGTGCTGACGCTGCTCACCGGGCTGTGGGTGCTCTGGCTGGCCCGTCATCTGCCGTCCGCGCCGCAGCCAGTCCCCCAACGTCCGCGGCTGCGGCTCATCGCGGCCGCGGTCATGTGCGTCATCTGGCTGTCAGCAGTGATACTCTTCTTCACTCGTTGGAAGCCTGGCACGTATCTGGCACTCGAAGTCGGGTGGTTGCTCTTCCCCGTGATCCCGCAGATGCTGCTCGGCGCAGACGCGCTATGGCATCACCGCAGGCTGGTCCTGCTCGGCCTGCTTCCTCCATGGCTCTACCTGTCCGCAACCGATGCTCTGGCCATCGGTTCGGGCACATGGACCATCGACCCGGCCCAGACCACGGGCATACTCGTTGGCGGTGTGCTGCCGGCTGAGGAAATCCTGTTCTTCTTGCTCACCAACATGCTGATCGTGTTCGGCATGGTGTTGTTCATCGGTACAGACAACGCGGCGGTGAGACGGTTCGCCCGCCGAATCTTACAACACACACCTCCAGCGACAGAAGGAAGTGCTTCTTGAAGAACAAACGGCTGCTCAACATTTTCCTGGTCGTCTTCATCGACTTGCTCGGCTTCGGCTTGATCCTCCCGCTCCTGCCGTTCTATGCAGGCGAATACGGCGCCAGCGACTTCGTCGTGGGCCTGCTTGCCGCCGCCTACGCCCTGGCGCAGTTCTTCGGCGCGCCGTTCCTCGGCCGCCTCTCAGACCGCTTCGGCCGGCGCCCCGTGCTGATGATCAGCATCGCGGGGACCGCGCTGAGCTTCCTGCTCCTGGGCCTGGCCGATCCCCTCGGACGCTGGCTGGCCGGCTTGCCCCTGGCCAATTCCTCGAGTGAGCAACTCGCCGCGCTCACCAATGCCACCGTGATTGGGGTGATGTTCATTTCGCGCATGATCGGTGGCCTCGCGGGCGGCAACATCACCGTCGCACAAGCCTACATCACCGATGTCACCGATGCGCAGAACCGCGCCAAAGGGCTGGGCATGATCGGTGCAGCGTTCGGTTTGGGCTTCATCCTCGGCCCCGCAACCGGCGGCCTCCTAAGCCGGTTCGGCTATGCCGTGCCCGCCTTCGCCGCGGCCGGACTGGCGGCGCTAAACCTGATCGGGGTCTATTTCACCCTGCCGGAGTCCCTGACGACTGAAGCCCGCGCGGCGATGGTGGGCCAACGGAGGGCACTCATCAGTCTCCCAGCCATGTGGGAAGCTCTCTCTACCCCGCGGGTCGGCCCTCTTCTCAATATTCGTTTATCCTTTGCGCTGGCCGCGGCCCTCCTGCAGACCATGTTCACACTGTGGGCCAAGGACAGGCTCAGCTTGGATGCGCAGGCGACGTCCTTGCTGTTGGCCTATCTCGGGGTGCTCTCCGTCATCGTCCAGGGCGGTCTTATCGGCCCCTTGACAAAGCACTTCAGCGAAGCGAAGCTGATCGTCTGGGGCACGCTCGTGTACGGGCTTGCGATGTTGGCGTGGGCCTTCACCCCCAGCGTGCCGGTGCTGCTGGTTGTCATGGTTCCCATGGCATTCTCCTCCGGCGTGTTGAACACCGTCATCAACTCCGCCATCACGCGCGTCGTGTCGCCCCAGGAGATCGGTGGCGCTCTGGGCATCGCCAGTTCGCTTGAAAGCCTCTCCCGCGTCATCTCGCCCGCGGTCGGTGGGTGGCTGCTCGGCTCGGTGGGCTTGTGGGCGCCCGGGCTGGCCGGCGCCATCATCATGGCCTGGGTCGTCGCGTTTAGCTGGCGCCGGCTGATCGTCCGGCCGGACCCCGCCCTGGTGGAGCTGGCAACTGAAATGGTGGATACATCGCCCCTGTGACAGTCCTGGCCACCATGAGAAGGAGAAGGAGTTTCCCATGACCGAAACCCAGCAGGTCATCTACTCCATGGTCCGCGTCGGCCGCGTGCACCCGCCCAACAGACAGGTGCTGCGCGACATCTCGCTCGGCTTCTACTACGGCGCCAAGATCGGCGTGCTGGGCCTGAACGGCGCGGGCAAGAGCACTCTGCTGCGCATCATGGCCGGGGTGGACGAGGATTACCTGGGCGAAACGATGCTCTCGAAGGGCTACACCCGCGGCCTGCTGGAGCAGGAGCCGGAGCTCGATCCCAACAAGACCGTGCGCCAGGTCGTCGAGGAGGCCGTGCAGCCGATCGTGGATCTGCTGCGCCGAGTATCGATGAGGTCAGCGACGCAGTTCGGCGAGCCGGACGCTGACTTCGACACGCTGATCGAGAAGCAGGGCCGGCTGCAGGAAGAGCTGGACAAGCACGACGCCTGGAACCTCGACAACCGCCTGGAACAGGCGATGGATGCGCTGCGCTGCCCGCCCGGCGACACGCCCGTCGCGGTGCTTTCCGGCGGCGAGCGGCGGCGCGTCGCGCTGTGCCGCCTGCTGCTCACCGAGCCGGACATCCTGCTGCTGGACGAGCCGACGAACCATCTGGACGCGGAGTCGGTCGCGTGGCTGGAGAAGCACCTCCAGAGCTACGCAGGGCACGGTCATCGCGGTCACCCACGACCGCTATTTCCTCGACAACGTGGCCGAGTGGATCCTGGAGCTGGATCGCGGCTACGGCATCCCCTGGCGCGGCAACTACTCGTCGTGGCTGGAGCAGAAGCAGGAACGGCTGCGCGAAGGAAGAAGCGCCGACACCAAGCGCATCCACACGCTGGAGCGCGAGCTGGAATGGATCCGCATGTCGCCCCGGGCACGGCAGGCCAAGGGCAAGGCGCGCGTCACCGCCTACGAGAAGCTGCTGAGCCAGGAAACCGAGCAGCGCCGTGAGGAGATGCAGATCTACATCCCGCCCGGCCCACGGCTGGGCGACGTAGTGATCGACTTCGAAGGCGTGACGCAAGGCCTACGGCGACCGCCTGCTGTTCGAGGATCTCAGCTTTCCAGATGCCGCCCGGCGCGATCGTCGGCGTGATCGGACCCAACGGCGCGGGCAAGACGACCCTGCTGCGGCTGATCACGGGGCAGGAGCAGCCCACCGGCGGATCTGTCAGAATCGGCCAGACGGTGGAGCTGGGCTACGTCGATCAGAGCCGCGATACGCTGGACTGCCGACAAGACCGTCTGGCAGGAGATTTCGGGCGGCGAGGAGACGATTGACGCTGGGCAGCCGCAAGATGAACAGCCGCGCCTACGTGGCCGGTTTCAACTTCCTCGGCTCGGACCAGCAGAAGCACGTGGGCGACCTGTCGGGCGGCGAGCGCAACCGCGTCCACCTGGCGAAGGTGCTGAAGGAGGGCGCCAACGTCCTGCTGCTCGACGAGCCGACCAACGATCTCGACGTGAACACCCTGCGCGCGCTGGAAGAGGCGCTGGACGACTTCGCCGGCAGCGCCATCGTCGTCAGCCACGACCGCTGGTTCCTCGACCGCATCTGCACGCACATCCTGGCGTTCGAGGAAGACGGCAGCGTGAGCTGGTTCGTCGGCAACTGCGCGGACTACGAAGCGGATCGCCGCAAGCGCCTCGGCATCGCCGCTGAGACGCCGCACCGGCTGGTGCATCGGCGCCTAATGGGCTAAAGGATAGCTTCATTAATCTTTAGACACTCTCTTGACAAACATTAGAAATCGTGGTAAACTGGCCATAAATGGTTGGGGAGCGACGAGTGCAAAACCTGCGTAACATATGGCGGCCTGAGGCGTATCACGGCTTCGGCAAGCGTCCACCGTTCTTCGAAGGCTGGTACTTCAAGATGGTCGACGCGACCGAACAGCACCGGTACGCTGTCATCCCAGGCGTCTTCATCGGCCGAGAGCCGGGATCATCGCACTCCTTTGTCCAGACCCTGGATGGCGCGACAGGACACAGTACGTACCATCGCTATCCGTTCGAGGCCTTTGTTGCGGCGCGAGACAAGCTCGATATCCGCGTCGGGCCCAACCATTTCTGCCGCGACGCAATCAGCCTCGACATTGGGAATCATCCCGCAGGGGTCAGCAGCCCCAAACAGACGATACAAGGCGAACTCCACTTCGTCGGTGGTCACCCGTGGCCCGTAACGCTCACCTCGCCCGGGATCATGGGCTGGTATGCGCTGGTCCCATTCATGGAATGCTATCACGGGGTGCTCAGCTTCGACCACACCATTTGGGGCCAGCTCGTGGTGAACGGCAAAGCACTTGACTTCTCCGGCGGCCGCGGTTACATCGAGAAGGACTGGGGCCAATCGTTTCCGAAAGCGTGGATCTGGATGCAGAGCAACCACTTCGCGACCCCAGGGACATCGGTCACCGCTTCGGTGGCCGTCATTCCCTGGCTCCGGGGAGCATTCAATGGCTTCATCGCCGGGCTGTGGCATGCAGGCCGTCTATATCGTTTCGCGACCTACACGGGGGCACGACTCGAACGCCAGGACATCACCGACCACACCGTGACACTGCACTATGTCGACAGAGGCGCCAGGGGCTATCGACTGGAGATCGTCGCAACGCGCGCCCACGGCGGCCTGTTACACTCACCCGAGCGTGTTGCCATGCTCCAGCGCGTAATGGAAAGCTTGACGGCTTCGATCCAGGTCAGGCTGGTGGAAATCAGCTCGGGACGGGTGTTGTTTGCGGATACAGGCCGGCATGCGGGCCTGGAAGTGGTCGGCGATTTGCCCGGCCTGGGGGCGATCGCATGACGGAGACAGCCTGGCATGGCAGCGCCTCCGCGTGCGCTACGCGTTGGGCGCGGCGCTGATTGTTGCATCCGCCGCGACCATCACTGCAAGCCGCTTTGCCTTCGGCTGGCAAGTGCAAGACACGTCTTCCGGTCCCAATGTCATATCCGGAGGGGCCGCGTGATGATCCACGATTTTCAGGCATTACTGACGACTCGGTCGTCCCTGAGGTAGGCGACGGTGAATATGTCCCTGGTTTTGATGTGGCGCAATTATCTCTCATCATCCGACTGGCGCGACGGCACACGCATCCTCCTCTTCGCCTGGGTTACCTGCATGATCCCCATGCCCATCATCCAGTGGATCACCGGCGATGACGGACTGACCGTCGGCATTGTCCTGTCGGTTCTCGTGCAAGGCGCACTGGCCGGCCTCTTCTTAAGCCAGGCAGCAGGATGGCCGCGGACGGCGGCGATCGTGGCGACCGTGGCCGTCGTCGCCTGGGCTTCCGAGACCATCGGCGCGAGGACCGGCATCCCCTTTGGCGCCTACCACTATACCGGCCGGCTGCAGCCGCAACTGCTCGGCGTCCCCTGGCTCATACCGTTGGCCTGGCTGATGATGTTGCCGCCCGCGTGGGCCGTGGCTCAGCGCATCACGGGCCGGGTCGACGGGCTGCCTTTCGTCGCAGTCAGCGCGCTGGCTTTTACAGCATGGGATCTGTTCCTGGATCCGCAGATGGTCCACTGGGGCTTGTGGGTGTGGGATCAGCCAGGTCTATACTTCGGCATCCCGTTGGTCAACTATGCGGGTTGGTTGTGTGTCTCAGCGTTGATCACCCTGCTTGTTCGTCCGCCGGCGCTGCCCACGCGGCCGCTTCTCGTCATCTATTCGCTCACTTGGCTAATCGAGACCGTGGGCCTGATCCTCTTCTGGGGCCTTTACGGCCCTGCTGCAGCCGGCTTCATCGGCATGGGGTTGTTTGTCCTGTTAGGATGGCGGTTCCGCCCGCAGGTGCGAAAATACAAAACGGATCGGGAGCTATCATGAAGTCGGTCATCATTGTCGGCGCAGGCATGGGCGGGCTCGCCGCTGCGTTGCGTCTGCGGCACATTGGCCTCGATGTCACCGTGATCGAGAAGCTAGAGCGGCCTGGCGGGCGCTCCAATGTGCTCCAGGAGCACGGCTTCCGCGTGGACATCGGCCCCACGATCCTCGTGATGAAGGACACGTTCGAGGAAACCTACCGCGCCATCGGCCAGGACCTGAACCAGCGCATCCAGTTCAAGGCGCTCGACCCGAACTACCGAATCTACTACCACGACGGCACGCATATCGACCTTTATAACGGTATGGCCAAGCTGTCGGCCGAGGTCGAGAAGGTCGAACCCGGCGTTACCGAGCGGCTGTTCCGCTTCATCGGCGAGAGCGCAAAGAAGTACGAGCTTGGCATGGACTTCGTCGCGCGCAACTACGATCATATTACCGATCTGGCGAACCCGATGGCCGGCGTACGCCTGGTGCAGACCAGCGCGTACCAGAACCTCTACGGCCAGGTGGGCAAATTCTTCAAGACGGATAAGCTGCGCAAGGCTTTCTCATTCCACTCCATGTTCTTGGGTCTGTCGCCTTTCGACTCGCTGGCCATGTACAGCCTGATCACCTATGCGGACCTGGTCGAAGGCATGCACTACCCCATGGGCGGCATCTACAGCATCATCGAGGACATGGTGGCGCTGTGTCGCGAAATGGGCGTGACCCTGCGCACAGGCACTGCAGTTAAGGAGATCAAGGTCGAGGGCGGCCGCGCGACGGGCGTCCTGCTGGAGTCTGGCGAGTTCGTCGGGGCCGACATCGTCGTTTCCAACGCTGATCTGGTCTACACCTACAAAAGGCTGCTCCGCCCCGAATTTCGCAAGGTCTACACCGACGCGAAGCTGGACCGCATGAACTACGCCTGCTCCGGCTATCTGCTCTTCCTCGGCGTCGATCGCCAATACGAGCACATGCGCCACCAGGCGCTCTACTTCTCGGAGGACTACCGCGCCAACCTGGATGCCATCTTCCGTACGAAAACCATCCCGGCCGATCCGTCGTTCCACCTGAACAACCCGTCGGTGACCGACCCATCGCTGGCACCCCCGGGCCACAGCGTCCTCTATCTGCTCGCACCCATGCCCAACCTCCAGGGACACAACGATTGGAATGCTGCCGTTCCCGGCATCCGCGAGAAGCTCTTCCGCCAACTCGAGCGCATCGTCGACCCGGAGATCCGCAAGCACGTGGTGTGGGAGCGCGAGTATCGGCCCACGGATTGGGAGCGCGACATCAACGCACCCTATGGCGTCGCGTTCGGCTCGCTATCGCAGAAATTCTTCCAGTCGTCCTATTTCCGGCCGCACAACAAGGCGCGCGATATCGCGGGGTTGTACTTCGTCGGCCAGGCGACTTATCCTGGCATCGGTATGCCGATGGTCCTCCTATCCGCCAGGCTGCTGGAAGAGCGTCTGGCGAAAGATTACCGGTTGTAGCCCAGAGAGGTTTATTATGGTCGCCATGACACGCTCCGCCATCGCCACCCCGGAAGACTACGCCGAATGCCGGTGGTTGATGCACGCCGCCAGCAGAAACTACTCGTTTGCCAGCCGCTTCCTGCCCCAACGCATCCTCCCACACGTCGAGGCGCTCTATGCGCTGATGCGCGTGGGTGACGACAGGGTGGACGTGTCGTTCCAGGGCTTCACGTCACCGCTCGCGGCCATCGATGACTGGGAACACACGTACTGGCATGCGTTTCAGACCGGCGGCAGCGATCACCCGGTGATGCGCGCCTACCTCGACACGGCCCTACGTTGCGGCATCCCGTCCGAGGTCATGGTGCCCTACTTCCGCGCGATGCGGGACGATCTCACCGTCACGCGCTTTCCAACCTTCGCGGACCTGCTCCACTACATGGACGGCAGCGCGCTCCCCGTCGGCCGGGCCATGACCTATATCATCGGCATCCTGCCACCGCACACAATCGCGAATACGCTGCCCTACGCCGATAGCCTCTCTATCGCCATGCAGCTCAGCAACTTCTGGCGCGACATAGGCCACGACTACCGCATCGGCCGCGTCTACTTACCCGGGGAAGACCTGGCGCGCTTTGGCGTCAGCGAGGACGATCTCGCACAAAGTCGCATCACCCCAGAGTTCATCGCCCTGCTGGAATTCGAATTTGGCCGCGCCGAAGCGTATTACCGCCACGCCAGGCAGGGCGTGCCCCGCCTGGCTGCCGGCCGCCTGGGAGTCATGGCCTCACTGGAGGTATACCGAGCCATCCACGCGGACATCCGGCACAATGGCTACGACGTCTTCACCCGTCGCGCCACCACCACCCGCGCGCGGAAGCTGGCCCTTGCGCTGGCCTCGCAGTGGCGCCTGGCAGCCGCGAGGCGGGAGATTGGACGCATCACCGCACCTTCCACCACGTGAGCCCACGGTCGGATCGCCGAAAACGAAGCCCCCAGGGGTGATCGGGGGCCTCGCTTTAAGGATAGAGCAAGATCCACATCACAAGACCGTCGATCTTTTCGAAATCTCGACCGGTCTGAGTGTGGCTGTCGGCGAAGCCGTTAGTGGCTATTGATCCAATCGAGCACCTTTGCCCGGTCGATGCGGTAGGCATAGTCCGTGCCGCGGCACAGCGAGTTCATGCCGAACGAGGTGACGCCGACGATGAGGTTTGATTCAGGCCCGCCCAGGAAGACGGGGCCGCCGGAGTCGCCGGAGCAGGTGCCGCCGCGATCGTCGCCGTTGCCCTGCGTCTGCAGGTTGTAGCCGTCGGTGTTTGCGCTGTTCAGGTTTACCAGGGTCGACTTGGCCATCAGCCGCGAGCGGTAGGAGATGTTCGGAACCGCCGAATGATCCTGGGTGCGATAGGTGAGGCCGTAGCCGCTCACGGTGAAAATCGTGTCCTTTTGCCCGCGAGCTTTGTCTAGACCATCGAGCTCACCCGCTTCGGGCAGCTTACCGTACTCGGTCATAGAGATGGGCTGATCCAGGATCACCAGGCCCGCGTCATGCGTGTTGGGGAAGCCGGCAAAGTTCGCGAAGCCGTAGTTGTAGAGCTCGTCCGATGTGGCGCACGAAGTACCCAAGGTGCCCTGGGCACAGTCATCTGGATAACCGCTTATCGGATCAACCCCTGTGGCCGGATCGTAGTAGGCTCCGGCATCTTGCTGGAACCACACGCGGGCTGTGACTGCACCCTCAGCCGTGTCCGCGCAGTGTCCCGCAGTCAGGAACTTGGTCGGACTGATCAGCGAGCCGCTGCAGCGCCAGACAAAGTCGCCGTTCGCGTCATAGAACGCGACCAGGCCGACGAAGGGATGCTCAAAATCATCAACCCAGTTGTTGGTGATGGCTGAGACGGGCAGCACCAACACCGAAAAAGCGACGAGCAAGGTCAAAGAGACAAACAGTGGCCGACGCATAAACAAACCTCCTCTGGAGATATGGCCGGTGGATATTCCAGGCGCACGCCTGGGGGATCACCGGCTAGGGATAAGATTATGGCACCGAATCCGGTCATACGCAAGCCCGGGATGTAATGGGAAGATAGGTATGACCTGTATGTAGTGGGCACAGAGGTTCGACCTCTGTCTCGCGAGCAGTGCCTGGCTGGGTTATGCTGGGCAACACCTCCATGACGAGACGGGGGGTGCTGCCATGCCACGCTGTCCGGCTCAGGATTATGCGGATCGCTGTCGTGCTGTCGAGCTACGCCAGCAGGGCCTGCGCCAGACACCGATCATCCGCCAGGTGCAGGCTCACGGCCGGATTCACCTGGGTGGCCGGACGTATTGCTTCCACTCTTCCCATGACACCCAATCGACTCTCTCTACTCTCTCTACTCTCACCCCTTAAAGGGGGGTGAGAGTAGAGAGAGTAGAGTCAATGATGTCGACGCGGTTTCTGCCAGATCTCCATTGGATTTCCAGAACCTGTATGGAAGGAGCCGGACAAACCTCCCTGCCCTATGTAGAGGACAAACCTATCAACCCAATATACTCGGGAAGCCTATCTCGACAGTCTCGAGTGTGCAGACGACGAGGTGGCACACAGAATTCACCCAAAGCTCAAAGAGGTGCCCACGAGCAAATGATACGGCATTCTCTCTGCGCACTCCACGTTCCCTGCGGCAAATCATCCTCACCACACCCTCCGCCACGTGACCCCGCGGTAGGCCTCAGTGAAGCCCATGCCGTCGTAGAAGCGGTTCGCCGGCGTCATATCGCCGGTGTCCACTGTGGCGTCCACTGCGCCCAGCCCGCGCAGCCGCAGCAGCCCCTCCTGCATCAGGGCCTGCGCCAGCCCGCGGCGGCGATGGTCCGGATGGGTGCACACCGGCTCGAAGATCCCGCGACGATTCACCGCGTCGTAGGGGATGCCGATGTACGCAGCGAGGCTGCCATCGGGGGCTTCAGTGACCAGGTCGAGCTCGGGCCGGAAACAGGGCGCTGCCATCGCGAAATTGTGATACTCCTGCGCATGGTGGAAGGTCCGGCCAAACGCTGCGTTCAGGAGATCGGCCATCCGAGCACACTCGGCCAAGTCGCCGGAACGGGTCGGTCGGAGCACGTACCCCGCGGCAACCCGGGGGCGCGCCAGGGACCCCTTACCGAGCCGGATCCGGCGAAGCATCCCCCACTCATCCGTCTTCACATACCCCCGTGCTGCAAGCAGCCGCTGGCGCAGCACATCGTAATCATACACATAGATTTCAAGCTGCCGCTCCGTCCCACCTGCAAGGGACGCGGCCAGGTGCGCCTCCGCCCAGGCGATCATCTCCTCCTCCAGGTGGCGGTAATCACCATGCACCTGCAGGTGCGCATCGCCGGCGCTCTCGGGCAGCACGAAGCCAACCAACTCGCCCGCGTCCTCCCACAGCGCAACCGGCCGTGCCTGCAAGCCGTTTGCCGCAAGGTCCGCGTCGTAAAAACGGCGACCCTCCAGCCGGCGGATATCCCAGTTCATTCCAAGCGGCAGCCCAGGCACGGTCGCGAGGAGCAGATCGCGCATCCTCCAGAAATCGGCGTCGCCCGCCGTGGGGCGAGATGTGATGGTGTATGTGGTCATGGCGCCCATTATGCGCCATAGCGAAGTCCCGGTCACCGCACCAGCATACGCAACGTGACAACCCCAACACCCCTTTTATGCTGTCTTTACAGAATCTTTATATCGCAGTGCTAACCTAAAGCTACATCTGAACACGACGCTAACGCAGCCTTTACTTGTCCTTCATAACTCTCTGCTAGAGTGGACAACGACAGGCGAGCGAGCCTCCGGTCGGATAGATACTGATGAAAGTCCGTTGAACGAAGGAGGGTACTGCATGACGAAGAAACGACTCGTTCTCGTGATCAGCGTGCTGGCTCTGATCACTATCCTCGGTGTGATAGCGGTGGGCACTGCACTCGCGCAGACGACAACCCCGCCGGCAGAGTCGACGCCGGCGACGCCGAAGGTGGAGAAACCTTGGGGCCGCGGCTTCGGGTTCGGCTTCCGGGGCAGCGACACCGCGAACTTCGACGCGGTAGCCAAGGCGCTCAATCTGACCCCGACGCAGTTGTTCGAAGAACTGCACTCGGGCAAGACCTTGAGCGAGATCGCACAGGCCCGGGGCGTTGACCTTTCAACAGTCCAAGAAGCCATGAACGCTTCTCGGGTCCAGGCAATGAAGGATAAGATCGCCCAGGCCGTGACGGATGGGACGATCACGCAGGAACAGGCAGACTGGCTCCTGCAGGGCATCGGGAAGGGGTGGGCTTTCGGTGGCCGGGGCTTTGGTTTCGGCTTCGACGGCCATGGCCGTGGCGGCATGAAGGGCATGCGCGGTCACCCCTTTGGAGACACAGACAATGTCCAGCCGGCGCCCAGCACGTCGGCACAAGGGACCTCGAGCTGAGGTCAATGGCCGGAGGCCCCTTATCCGACGAAGCATCGTAGGGTAAGGACGCTCGCCTGATGGACACGGGGAACGGAGGTCGCCTTCGTTCCCCGTTTGCTTGAAGGGGATAGTGTAAGAGAGGATCATATGGGACGAGGCAAGTTAGCGAATTGGATGTTGGTTGCCGCCCTTGCGGCGGTCGTGATGACAGGGTGCACTTCACCGGCCCCCGAAACAGCGGGGCATGCTATCGAACGGCTCTTGACCGGGAAAACGGCGGCCGATACAACAGGGGCGGTGACGACGCCCGCGGCGCGTGCACTCACCACGACAAACACGCTCCAGGTGGGGCAGCCGGCCAGCATCAACATTGCAGCCGGCGCAGATGTGGAGACTCAGATCAACGAGGCGGTGTACCAGAAGGTCAACCCGTCGGTAGTTTATATCGAAAACCTGGCGACCATCGCGCGCTCCCGCACCGGCTCCAACGCGACCGTCCCGGAAAGCTCCGGGTCGGGCCTTGTGTGGGACATGCAGGGTCACATCGTGACCAACAACCATGTTGTCGAAGGTGCAGAGCAGATAAATGTGACCTTTGCCGACGGCGTCACGGTGCCGGCTGACATCGTGGCCACCGACGCCGGGAGCGACCTGGCGGTCATCAAGGTTGACCCGAGCCTGGTGGACCTGGTCCCTGCCGAGCAGGGCGACATTGCCAGCGTGAAGGTTGGCGGCCGGGCCATCGCCATTGGCAACCCGTTCGGCCTGGTCGGCACCATGACCACGGGCATCGTGAGCGCGCTGGGCCGCAGCCTGAGCTCCGACCCGACAAATGGGAGCAGCTTCAGCATCCCGCAGGTGATCCAGACGGACGCTGCGATCAATCCCGGCAATTCGGGCGGGCCGCTGCTGAACGAGGCGGGCCAGGTGATCGGCGTGAACTTCCAGATCCGCTCAGAGGCCGGCTCCAACTCGGGCGTGGGCTTCGCCATCCCGATCAACATCGTCCAGCGCGTTGTGCCCGCGCTGATCGACAATGGCGCGTACCAGCACGCGTATCTTGGCATCCGCGGTCAGACCTACTCCCCGGCCTGGGCTGAGGCGCTGAACTTCCCTAAAGACATGCGCGGCGCGTACGTGACCGAAGTCACCGCAAATGGACCAGCGGCCCGGGGTGGCCTGCAAGGAGCCGTGCGCAATACAGATATCGTCCTGGGCGTGGGCACAACGGGCCTGGCCTACCTGGCCAGCGGCGGGGATCTCATCACCGCCATCGACGGACAGACCATCAGCACATTCGACGATCTGCTGATCTACCTGGAGAACAACAAATCGCCCGGCGATAAGGTGACCATGACGGTCTTACGCTCGGGCGGGTCCAAGGATACCTTGACGATCACACTGGGCGCCCGACCCACATCGGTGCAGTAACGATCGTTTGCGCAGCGAGAACAGGCAGGCTAAGATAGCCCTATGAACCGAACCATCCTGGTCGTTGACGACGACAGAAAGATTGTGGACCTCGTCACCATGTATTTGAAGCGTGACGGCTACACCGTGCTGCCAGCATATGACGGGCAAGAGGCGCTGGAGGTCGCGCGGCGCAAGCGGCCGGACCTGATCGTGCTCGACCTTATGCTGCCCGAGTTGGCCGGCACGGACGTGTGCAAGCTGCTCCGGGCCGAGTCTCGGGTGCCGATCATCATGTTGACCGCACGCGCCGCGGACGAGGATAAGTTCCGCGGGTTGGAGCTGGGGGCCGACGACTACCTCACGAAGCCCTTCAACCCGCGCGAGTTAGTCGCCCGCGTGCGCGCGGTGCTGCGCCGGGCCTACCCGGAGGAGACACCCGGCGATGACCTGCGCTACGGCGACCTGGTCATCAGCTTCCTGCGCCACGAAGTAACGGTGGACGGCAAGCCGGCCAACCTGACGCCGACCGAATTTCGCCTGCTGGACGCGCTGGTCCGAGAGCCGGGCCGCGCGTTCTCCCGCTCCGAGTTACTCGACCGCGCCTTCGGCTACGACTACGAGGGTGTCGAGCGGACGGTCGACGTTCACATCATGAACCTGCGCCGCAAGATCGAGCCGGGGGGTGAGTGGCGCTTCATCGCCACCGTTCCCGGCCTGGGTTACCGTTTCGAGACCTGCAATGTGGCATAGCCTGCGAGTCCGCCTGCTCCTGGCCACCATCCTGGTGGTGCTCATCGCCGTCGGGGTGACCGCGTTTGTGGCCACCCGGCGGACCGAGGGCGAGTTCCAGCGCTATGTCGAACAGCGCAGCCCGCTGGACGACCGGCGTATGGGCTACGTCCTGGCGCACTTCTACGAGGAAAATGGCGGTTGGAAAGGCGTCGAGACCGAGGCCGAAAATCTCGCGCACATCTCCGGACAGCAGGTGGTGCTGGCGGACGCAGACGGCCAGATCATCGCCGACAGCGCCGGCAAACTGGTCGGCAAGCCCGTGGACACTCGCTGGCCCCGGCCCGCTGCTATCATCATTCGAGCGGTGTTTCCGTCGGAACCGTCTATGTTGACCCGTTGCAGGGGCCGCCCGATCCTGCCGCAACGTTCATCTCGGCCGTCAATCGTTCGGTCCTCTTCGGCGCGCTCGCGGCAAGCCTGGCTGCGGTGATCGTCACCTTGTTCATCTCCGGCCGCATCCTGCGCCCCGTGGAGCATCTGACCGCGGCTGCGGAGCAGATGTCGCAGGGCGATCTGAGCGTGCGGGTGCCGGTCGAATCGCAGGACGAACTGGGACAACTGGCCGTGGCATTCAACAGCATGGCGGGCAACATCGCCCAGCAGGAGCAACTGCGGCGCAACATGGTGGGGGACGTCGCCCATGAGCTGCGCACGCCGCTCACCAACCTGCGGGGCTACCTCGAGGCGGTACGCGACGGCCTAATCTCGCCTGACACGGCCCTGGTCGACAATCTGTACGAAGAGACCATGCTGCTCACACCGACTGGTGGCCGACCTGCACGAGCTGGCACAGGCGGAAGCCGGGCAATTGAACCTGATGCGTGCGCCGGCCGCGCTGCCCGACGTGGTGGAACAGGCCGTGCAGATCCTGCGGCCGCAAGCCGACACGAAGGGCGTAACCCTGGCGCTAGATCTGGCGCCGGACTTGCCCGAGGTGGACATCGACCGGGAACGCATCGGCCAGGTGCTGCGCAACCTGATGAACAATGCGCTGGCCCACACCCCGGCGGGGGGCGAGATCGGCGTCTCAGCGGTGCGAGACGGTGATTTTGTCAGCGTTGCCGTGCGTGACACCGGCGAAGGCATCCCGCCCGAGCACCTGCCACACGTCTTCGATCGCTTCTACCGCGCGGATCGCTCGCGCGCGCGCCAGACCGGTGGCTATGGCCTCGGCTTAGCCATCGTGAAGCAGCTCGTGCTCGCGCACGGCGGGGAGATCACGGTCGAGAGCCAACCGGGCAAAGGCAGCACGTTCACGTTCACGACACCCATCGCCGCAACCTAAGGCGGCCGGTCAGCCTGGCATTCATGGGAAGGATTCAATGCGCAGCGAGGTAAGCACCGAGACACGATGGTGGCCACGATGGCCCGATGGTTAACGCCATCATCTTCATTGCATCTGAAGATCGCGTGCCGTTCGATCTGAACTCAGACTGCGACGTACCAGTCCACACACGTCAATGGCAGCCCGCTGCGGCCAAGCGCGTCCGGCTTCACCAACAGCGCCTGGTAGACGTTCCGCGCTCCCGTTCGGAAATAGTGCGCATTGGAGGACATGAACAGCCGCCGGACGCGATAGGTTGGCTCGTCCACGAACCTGAGCGCTGCGTCGTGCTGTGTTTCCAGGCGGCGCACCCAGTGATGCAGCGTCAACGCGTCGTGCTCGCGCAGGCTTTCCACGTCGCGCACCTCGAAGCCGGCTTCTTCCGCGGCCCGTAGAGTGGCGCTGATCGGCGTCAGTTCCCCGTCCGGGAAGACATAGGCATCGCTGAAGTTGGGGCCGTCCGGAAGCACTTCGTTGGCACGCGAGGCGATGCCGTGATTGAGGAAGGCGCCGCCAGGCTTGAGCAGGCGCCAGGACTGGTTGAAGTAGATCGGTAGCAGCGCCACGCCCACGTGCTCGAACATCCCGACGCTGACCAGGACATCGTACCCTTCCGCTCTCCAGTCGCGATAGTCCCGCGCCTCGACACGGCATTGCCCGGAGAGGCCGGCCGCGGCGATGCGCTCGTTCGCCGACCGCGACTTGCGGCTGGCTGAGCGTGATGCCGGTGGCATCCACGCCGTAGTGCTGGCCGGCGTGCAACACCAGCCCGCCCCATCCGCAGCCGATGTCGAGCAGGCGTTGGCCGGGCTGCAAGCGCAACTTGCGACAGATGTGGTCGAGCTTCGCGCTTGCGCCGTGTCCAGGTCTTCCCCGGCCGCCTGGAAATAGGCGGACGAGTAGACCATACGCCGGTCGAGCCAGAGTGCGTAGAAGTCGTTTGACACATCGTAGTGATAGGTGACGGCCTGGCGGTCGCGTTCGACCGAGTGACGCCTGCCGGCCAGGCGAGCCGGGCCTCGCTGGCCGTGTGGGTGGCCGGAGCCGGCCGGCAGCCGCGCCAGGTCACAGCGCGGCAGTCAGCCTCTTGCGCCAGCCGGAGGTCGCCGCGGCCAGCACGTCGGCCAGGCCGAAAACCGCCTCGATATCGCCGACGATGTCGAAGTCGTCGTACAGGTAAGCCTCGGCCAGAGCCAACTCGTTACCGGGCAGAAACATGGCACGCAGCACGCCGGGATGCTTGAGAACGAGCGTGGCGGGTCGGGGTGCATCATCGGGCCAAGGCGTGCCATCCCACAGACGCACGCCCACGTGCCGCTTTGCGTCGGCGTCGAACAAACTCTCTAGAATGCGCAGTGTCCGGCTCGCGGTGTCATCGGCTTGACCAGCAGAGAGGATCAGCTTCTCAGCCATGGTGAATGTCCTCCTTTATGTCTTCTCGCCGTGGTGGTGCAGCAGCTCATGGAATTCAGCCCCGCAACCGGATTCGCCGCCACCCTGACCAGCATAGTCAGGCGACGCTTGACAGCGTGCCCGACTATGCTACCATTTCCTACAAGACAACCCAAGTGCCGGGTTGCCTGAAGACAGGTAAACCACCGCAAACTGTTGCCCTCGCTCAAGGGAGACCCGGGCAGCATTTCTGGGAGAGTGAAAAGCAGGCTGTATATCAAGACCGGGCCCGGACCTTCAAACCACCGCAGGCACCACGTACTGCTCGATCAATTGGTAGAGCGGTTCGTGGTTCTCGAGCTACCCGGTCATGACCACGACCAGGTCCAGGCTGGGGATCACGAAGATCGTCTCCATAGCGGCCCAACGCCGTGTAGGCTCCCCGCGGATAGGTCCGCCACTGGTAACCGTAACCCAGCCTGTCGTCAGTCTCCACGTGTTTCTGCGTGGCAGCTCTCACCCACGCCTCCGAGACGACCTGCGGGCCGTCCCAGCGTCCGTTGTGGAGATAGAGGAAGCCCCGTCGATGCCGGTCATCACCGCCAGGATGCAGACATAGCCGCCGACAGTGAAGTGCAAATTTTTTTTTGGGGGGGGTGGGCAGGCTTCGAAGGACAACACCGGCAGATGAAAGCCGGTTCGGATCAGCGTCATGAGAATCATCTTACGGGGGAATACGAAGACTTGTACAAACCGGGGGATGTACATCTGCCGGCGCTGAAACGCCCCGCTGTTCTCATTGGAGAGCAAGGTTGGCGCCAACTGCGGATGGCTGGCGTTCGACGCTAGCTACCCGAGCTAGCTCAAGCGTCTGCCCGGGCCGTCGGGGTCGGGCAGACGCTGCCAGAGGTCCTTAATCCGTAGATTACGGCACGGAAACCCAGCGCCGCTCGTGAAAAGCCGGGCCGGAGCTCTGCAGCAGTTGCTGCCGGATCGTTTCCGCACTGACTTCGTCCATCACGCCGCGCTCGATCAACTGGGAGCGCAGCCGCTGCAGTGACCAGGCGTCAAATTCCAATCCCAACGCGCGCGGATCGGTGGTCGCCAAACCCACGATTGCCTCGCGTTGCTGCCGGCTGAACGGCCGCGGTCGCCCGGCGATCGGCGCGAGGAAAGCCCCTAAGGCCCAACCGATTGAAACGGTGGATCCATTTGCGAATCATTTGATCGGATGCAGGCCGACGGTGGAGCCAATTTCGTATACGCCCGTGCGCTGGCGAGCAGAAACGATCTGCTGCCTGGTGACCCGGTTAGCCGATCCGTGCCCCTCCGGACACCGGGCTTCGGCTTCTCATCAGCCTTTGACAATCAGGAACCCGCAGTGCCATGGATAGGCGCAGGCCCGCCGGGTATATTTAAATATGTCCGGCGCAGTACACTGTTAATCAGTAACGTCACAGCTACAAAAAGATACACTATCTCTCTTCTTTAGCTAAAATTACAGCAAATCTCAAATTTGCAGGCCCGACGGGCCAGGCTTGGGAAAGGCCCAACCCCAAGGCCAAGGGCAAGACCCCCAAAGGGAAGAAAAGAAAAGGAAGAAAAGAAAGAGAGAAAGAAAAGAAAAGAAAAGAAAGGAAAAAAAAAAAAAGAAAAAAAAAAAAAAAAAAAAAAAAAAAAAAAAAAAAAAAAAAAAAAAAAAAAAAAAAAAAAAATGGAATGGAATGGAATGGAATGGAATGGAATGGAATGGAATGGAATTTTTTTTTTTTTTTTTTTAAAAATTTTAATCTCCAACTC
>CAVZDU010000009.1:0-139143 GCA_963774265.1 uncultured Chloroflexia bacterium
TGCGTGGACCTCTATCTTGCGAAACGTGCTGGCAGGAGCCGGCCTGGCAGCGTGGTTCCCGGCGCTGGTCGCGTCGTTCCGGTGGGCCGTGCTCAGCGGCGCACCCGGCGAAGCGGTCGACCCGCTGCTGCCGCCCGATGCGCACGTGATGCGCGGGCGAACGCAGCGATCCAGGCCGCGCCGTGGCGCTGGCCGCTTTCCCGCTGCTCACCGCAGCGCTGCTCGTGGGGGGCATCGGGGACTTGCTGGCCTTCGCGGCGCCCTGGCGCGCTGTGGCAGGTGAGTTGTGGGTATTCGCCGCGTGGTGCATGGCCGCAGCCTATCTCCATGCAACTTCGGGCTGGCGGCCTCTGCGCGTGCCATCCTGGCTCCCGGTAACGCTGGCGGCCGCGACGCTGGCAGCCGGGGTCGCCGCTGCACTGGCAGCAGCGTCTCTGCCCTGATCCAGACATTCGGTCATCCGCGCGATGTGTGACGCTTTGTGAGGTGCGCATGAAACCGATCACTTTGGGTGTATGTGGCGGCACCGGGTCCGGCAAGACAACCGTGGCGCGGCGAATCCTGGAACGCGTCGGTGTAAACCGGGTGGCATTCCTGCCCCACGACGCATACTACAAACCTGCGGCGCATCTGCCGCCCGAAGAACGGGCGAAACTTAACTTCGACCATCCTGACTCACTGGACAATGATCTGCTCATCGAGCACCTGATCGAATTGCAGGCGGGCCGGCCTGTCGAAATTCCCGTCTACGACTTCAAGATCCACAGCCGCCGGTCGGAAACGCTCCACGTCGACCCACAGCCTGTGATCCTGGTCGATGGTATCCTGATCTTCGCGGACAAGCGTCTGCGCGACCTCATGGACGTCAAGATTTATGTCGACGCGGACGCAGACATCCGGCTCCTGCGCCGCCTCGAGCGCGAACATCAGCGAACGCGGGCGCTCGATCCAGTCTGTCATCAACCAGTACATGACCACAGTCCGGCCGATGCACCTGGAGTTCGTGGAACCGAGCAAGCGCTATGCCGACGTGATCATCCCCGAAGGCGGCTTTAACGAGATCGCGATCGACATGGTGGCCAGCCGGCTGCGCGCACTCATCAGCGACGCGCCTGGCCTGTGAAAGAGGTCCAACTATGACCGAAGGTGGAACGCCCCGCGTGGCGGTGATCGGCTGCGGTTACTGGGGCAAGAACCTGGTGCGCAACTTTAGTCAGCTCGGCAGCCTGGCCATGGTGGCCGATGTGACCGAGGCAGGCCGGCAAACTGCGATCGGTCTTGCGCCCGATGTCCCTGTCGTGGCCGACATCGAGTCCGCGCTGCAATCTGACGTGGCAGGTGTCGTCATCAGCACGCCCGCCGAAACCCATTTTGAGCTGGTCCGCCAGGCGCTGGCCGCGGGCAAGGACGTGTTCGTCGAGAAGCCATTGGCCCTGGCTGCAGAGGAAGGCGATGAGCTCGTCCGGTTAGCCGAGACGCAGGGCCGCATCCTCATGGTCGGCCACGTCCTGGAATATCACCCGGCGGTCGTGCAGCTGAATGAACTGGTGAAGGCCGGCGACCTGGGCAAGGTGCAATATATCTACTCCAACCGGCTCAGCCTGGGCAAGGTGCGGCGGGAGGAGAATATCCTCTGGAGCTTCGCGCCCCACGACGTCGCGATGATCCTTCGGCTCATGGGGTCCATGCCGCTGCAGGTCGTCGCAACGGGCGGCGCGTACGTGCAGCCTAACATCGCAGACGTCACGGTCACCAACCTGCTGTTCGATAACGGCGTGCGCGCCCACATCCACGTGTCGTGGCTGCACCCGTTCAAGGAGCAGCGCCTGGTCGTGATCGGCTCACGGAAGATGGCGAGCTTCGATGATGTGGCCAAGCAACTCGTTCTCTACGATCAACGGGTGGAGGTGGAGAAAGGCCAGCCGATGCCGGTCAAGGGCGAGGGCGAAGTCGTGGAATTCGGCAGAGATGAGCCGCTGCGGCTGGAGTGCCAGGCCTTCCTGGGGGCCATCGCCACGCGGCACGCCGCCCCTGACGGATGGCCGCAGCGGGCTGGCCGTGTTGAAGGTGCTCGGCGCGGCCCAGCGCTCGCTGATGATGAATGGGGAGCCGGTGACAATTCGATGAGGGGTTGAAGAGTGACTGACCAAAATATCTCTGTACATCCGAGCGCCTACGTGGATGAGCCGTGCGAGATCGGCGCGGGCACCAAGATCTGGCACTTCTGCCACGTCATGACAGGCGCGACGCATCGGTCGCGCGCTGCAACCTGGGGCAGAACGTCTTCGTGGCGAACGATGTGGTCATCGGGAACAACGTCAAGATCCAGAACAATGTCTCGGTCTACACCGGCGTGAAGCTGGAGGATGACGTGTTCTGCGGCCCGTCGTGCGTGTTCACCAACGTGATCAACCCGCGCTCGCAGATCGTCCGGCACAGCCAGTATCATGCGGACGCTGGTGCGCCGCGGCGCGACGATCGGCGCCAACGCGACCATCGTCTGCGGCGCGACCATCGGCCGCTACGCGTTCATCGGCGCGGGCGCGGTGGTGCGGGGCGATGTGCCCGACTATGCGCTGATGCTCGGCGTGCCGGCGCGGCGCCGCGGCTGGATGAGCCGCCACGGCCACCGCCTGCCGCCCCCGGACGCGGCCGGCATCATGGTCTGCCCGGAAAGCGGTTGGCGCTATCAGGAAGTCGAGCCGGACGTGCTCCGCTGCCTCGACTGGCCGGAAGATACACCGTTGCACGTTGGGACGGTTGAACGTTCAACGTGCAACTGCAATGATGCAAAGATGTCCGACACTCAACCCATTCCCACTGCTTCGACCTGAAGGCGCAGTACGCGCCGATCCGCGAGGAGATCCGCGCGGCGATGGATCGCGTGGCCGATGCGCAGTACTTCATCGGCGGCCCGGAGGTCGAGGCGCTGGAGAAGCGAGGTCGCCGCCTATTCGCAGTGCCAGTTCGGCATCGGCGTCTCGTCGGGCACCGACGCGCTGCTCGTGGCGCTGATGGCCGATCGGCATCCGGCCCGGCGACGAGGTGATCACCACGCCGTACACCTTCTTCGCCACCGGCCGGCTGCATCGCACCGCCTGGGCGCCGATGCCGGTCTTCGTCGACATCGACCCGCTCACCTACAACATCGACCCGGCGCAGATCGAGGCCGCGATCACCGCGCAGACGAAGGCGATCATCCCCGTGCACCTCTACGGCCAGATGGCCGACATGGACCCGATCATGGAGATCGCCGCGCGGCACAACCTGGTCGTGATCGAGGACGCCGCGCAGGCCATCGGCGCGGAGTACCACGGCCGGCGCGCCGGCTCCATCGGCCACTTCGGCTGCTTCAGCTTCTTCCCCTCGAAGAACCTGGGCGGCTTCGGCGACGGCGGCATGGTCACGACCAACGATCCCGACCCTGGCGCAGCAAGGTCGAAGCTGCTGCGCAACCACGGCGCGGAGCCGAAGTACTACCACAAGCTCGTCGGCGGCAACTTCCGGCTGGACGCGCTGCAGGCCGCCGATCCTGCGGATCAAGCTGCAAGTACCTGGACGGCTGGACCGCGGGCCGCCAGCGGAACGCCGCGCGCTATCGCCAGTTGTTCGCCGGCGCCAACCTGGTCGCCGTCGGCGTATCAGCTGCGGGCCAGGACGGCGTAATCCTCCCGACCGAGGCGTCCAAGCGGCGGCACATCTACAACCAGTTCGTGATCCGCACCGACCGCCGCGATGCAGTTATGGCGAAGCTCAAGGAACGCAGAATCGGGTGCGAGATCTACTATCCCGTGCCGCTGCACCTGCAGGAGTGCTTCGCGGAGCTGGGATACGCGCCCGGCCGCATGCCCCATGCGGAGCTTGCAGCCAGGGAGACCCTGGCCCTGCCGATCTATCCGGAGCTGACGGAAGAGATGCAGGCAGCCGTGGTCCAGGCGGTCGCCGACGCGTACGCAGCTTAGAGATTCACCGTTCTTTGTGATGTCATGAAGATCGTTACCGTGGTTGGCGCCAGGCCGCAGTTCATCAAAGCTGCGGCCGTCGGCCGCGCCCTGCGTGCGCCCGGGGCCGGCCACACCGAGGTGCTGGTGCACACGGGACAGCACTATGACCGGGAGATGTCCGACCGCTTCTTCGAAGAGCTCGCCATCCCCCGGCCGGACTACGAGCTGGGCGTGGGATCGGGCGGGCACGGCTGGCAGACCGGGCAGATGTTGATCCACATCGAAGAGGTGCTGCAGGTCGAACGCCCTGCCTGGGTCCTGGTCTACGGAGACACCAACTCCACACTGGCAGGCGCGCTGGCCGCGGCCAAGCTGGGGATACGCGTGGCGCACGTCGAAGCCGGACTGCGTAGCTTCAACCGGTCCATGCCCGAGGAGCACAACCGCGTGCTCACCGACCACTGCTCAGACCTGCTCTTCTGCCCCACCCGCGGCGCGGCAGAGCAACTGGCGCGGGAGGGCGTCACAAGCGGCATCCACGTTGTCGGCGACGTCATGTTCGACGCTGCGCTGCAGTTTGCCGGCCTCGCCCGCGAGCGTTCGACCGCCCTGCAAAGGTTGGGACTGGCTCCGAAGACCTATGCTCTGGCCACGCTACACCGGCCGTACAACGTCGATGATCCGGAGCGCCTCCGCCAGGTGTTGGATGCGCTGGGCCGGTTGGCGATGCCGGTGGTGTTCCCGGTGCATCCGCGCACGCGGTCGCGCCTGGCCGAAATCGGCAATCCGCAATCGTCGATCCTCAGTCTTCAATGCATCGACCCCATCGGCTACCTCGACATGTTGGCCCTCGAACAGAACGCAGCGTTGATCCTGACCGACTCGGGCGGCGTGCAGAAAGAGGCCTACTTCTTCGCCACGCCCTGCATCACCCTCCGCCCGGAGACGGAGTGGGTGGAGACCGTGGCCGCGGGATGGAATCGGCTGGCATGGGGGGATGCGGATGTGGTGCTCGAAGCCGCGCGGCGGCCCTGGCCCACCGAAGCGCCGCCGCCCACATTCGGCGATGGTCAAGCCAGCGAAAAAATCGTCGTACACCTGCAGGAGAGTTGAGCCATTCGCGCACTGGTCAAGGCCACACTTACGATCGGCGCGGCCACGGTGGCGACCATGGCCATCAACCTCGTGCGTGTCAAAATCGTAGCCGTGCTCCTGTTGCCTTACGGCGTGGGCATCACCTCGCAAGTCACCAACCTGATCAACACCCTCACCGTGCTCTTGTTTCTCGGGCTCGGACCGGGTGTGGCCAAGTTCCTGGCCAGCCACCGCGAGACTGGGGATGAGGCGGCCGCGGCCCGGGTGGTCACGACCAGCACCGCGGTCTTGCTCGTCACCTCGTTCATGGGGCTGGTCATCGGCTTGGCGCTCGCCCGCCCGATCGCGGGCTGGGCGCTTCAGGACACATCACTCGTCATTCTCGTCCTCATCGGCCTGATCGGCGTCCCCTTCTCCGTGTTCTACAATCTCGGCCGCGCGTTTCTGCAGGGTCATAAGGCCGTGCGGGCGATTGCGGTTGCTAACGTGGCGAGCGCGGCGCTCAGCTTCGCCACGGTTGTGCCCCTGGTCTATTGGCTGGGCGTCCGGGGTGCCGTGATCAACATCGGCCTTACATGGGCGCTCAACGCCGGGTTTTATTGGTACTTCTGGCTGCGGGGAGACGGGGCACGGTTCTTCCGCCGCGGCGCGTTCGATTGGCCCGTGGCGCGCGAGCTCGTGCGATACGGCGCGGCCAGCCTGGCTGTCGGTGCAGCCGCCTCGTTGGCACTCCTGGCTGTGCGCAGCCTCATCATCAATCAATTTGGCGCGGAGCAAAACGGGCTGTACCAGGCAGTGTATGGGCTCTCGGTGCAATACATGACGCTGGTGACGGGCGCAATGGCCACGTACTCGTTCGCGCAAATCTCAGGCATCGCCAGCCGGCTGGAGCGAGATACATCCAGCCGCGGGGAGCTCGAACGGGAGATCAACAACAACGTCCGCCTGGTGCTGCTGGTCATCGTGCCGGTGCTTGCCGGCGTCGTGCTGCTGCGCAAGGTGGGTCTGATCGTCTTCTACAGCCCGGCGTTCTTGCCCGCGGCTCCCTTGTTCTCGCTGCAGGCCCTCGGAGACCTCTTCCTGGCGTGCGCGTGGGCCTTCGGGCTGGCGCTCCTGCCGCTCGGCCGTGTTGGCCCGTGGCTGCTGATCAATCTGAGCGCGCCCCTGGTGCTCCTGGTGGGCTCGTCCGCGCTGCTGCCCCAGATTGGGCTGGCCGGGGTCGTGACAGCGTACGCGGTCGGGCAGGCGCTCCAGGCCGCGCTGAGCTGGTGGTATCTCCGCCGTGTGACAGGGTTCCGGCTGTCGCGGATGAACCTGCGACTGCTGAGCATGTCGGTCGTCACGATGGCCGCGCTGGCCGTGTTCTCGCGGGGCGATCTCGCCGGATACCTCATCTCAGGGGCCTTCCTGGTGCTGTGGGCGCTGCTTGCACCGACGCGTGACGAGTTGCGGCACGCCACCCTGGCGGTGCGGGTGCGGATCGACAGGCTCGCTGCGGCCCTGCGCAAGGGGAGGGACAAGTGACGACTGTGGCAGTCCTGGGCACGTTCGACACGGCCGCGGAGAACAGCGAGATCGTCGCGCGCCATATCGAAGCTGCCGGCGGTCGGGCGATCCGCATCCACCGCGACGAACCCTGGGGCAGTAAGATCCGCAAGATACTGCCCAGCCAGGTGGTGTATGGCACGGGTTTCGGGTTCGCGGCCAGGCTTTGGGCGCTGGCGCGGGTGATGGGCAAGCGGACGATCAACCACTGGGTGGGGACCGATGTGCTCATGGTGCTGGAGGACGCGAGGCTGCAGCCGATGGCGCGGGGGGCAGCGCGTTTCATCAGCCAACACCTGACCGTCGCGCCGTGGCTGGTCGAGGAACTCGCGACGGCCGGCATTCGCGCGGACCTCCTCCCGCTGGTGACGCCGGAGCGCTACAATCTGCGCACGCGACCGGCCCCGGCAGGCGTGCTGGCCTACCTGCCGGATGACCGTGCGGATTTCTACGGCGGCCAGATCGTCTACGCGGCGGCGCGCCAATTGCCCGAGATTCCTTTCGCCGTGGTCGCGGGCACGCAGGAGCGACAGCCCGCGCTCCCGAACGTGCGCTACTTCGGCTGGGTCAGCGACATAGCGCCCCTGTACGAACAATACCCGATCCTGCTGCGGGTTGCACGCCACGATGGGCTTCCGAAGATGGTGCTGGAGGCGCTGGCGTTCGGCAACCAGGTCATCTTCGAATATCCCCTTGGGGGCTGCCGCCACGCGACCACAGCGGCCGGGGTGCTGGCAGCCGTCCATGCCATCATCGCCGAGGGGTGTCCGGTCAACATCGCCGGAGCCGAGCATGTGCGGGAGCACTACCGGCACGATCAGCTCGTCGGCGCACTGCTGGGGACGCTGGGGGTGGAGGGGCGATGAGCGAGCGCACCGTGTTGATCGTCGTCCACGACTACCCGCCGATCCGCTCCGCGGGGACGGAGC
This sequence comes from uncultured Chloroflexia bacterium, assembly GCA_963774265.1. Lineage (GTDB taxonomy): Bacteria > Chloroflexota > Anaerolineae > CG2-30-64-16 > CG2-30-64-16 > JALOOB01. Next base: position 7,514 of record CAVZDU010000009.1, read on the forward strand.
GCGTGCTCAAGTTCTGCCAGTACCTGCCTGACTTCGGTTACCGGCCGGTCATCCTGACGACGGGGCGCTATGGCGGACTCCCCGACGACGCGACGAGGGGCGTCCACCGCGCGGACGACCTGGTGCACGCGCTGTTCAGCCCATTGCGTCGTGGCAAGGCGGCCGGCGTCGCGGCTGAGGAGCAGGTGCGCATCGCCACCGTGTCCGGCGGCAGCCACCTGGGCCGGCTGCGTGACCGCTGGATGATCCCGGATACGAAGATCGGCTGGCTGCCCCCCGCGGTGCACCTTGGCCGGCGGCTCATAGCCGGGCGCCGTCCCGACCTGATATTCAGCAGCTCACCCCCGGAGACCACACACCTCATCGCAGGGCGGTTGGCACGCGCCAGCGGTGTTCCGTGGGTGGCGGACCTGCGCGATGGCTGGCTGTTCGAGCCGCCAGTGCCCAGCTTGCGCAGCGGCCGGCTCCGCCGCTCCGTTGAATCAGGCATGGAAGCGGGCATGGTCGAAACCGCCGCGACGGTGGTGGCTGTCACGGATCCGATCGCCGAGGATTTGCGGGCGCGCTATGCAGGACGCATCCGCCGGACCGCAACGATCAGCAACGGGTATGACGCCGCGGACTTCGCCGCCCTCTCGACGCAGCGCGGCGCCGACGGCCTGTTCCGGCTGACCTATACCGGCGCCTTTTCCGGCAGCAGCCAGGGACGGTCGGCCGGCGCCCTGTTCGCGGCCGCCGGGCAAATCCTCCGTGCCGACCCGCAGACGTCCTTGCGGCTGGAGATCGTCGGGCCGACCAGCGAAGGGGAGCGCGGGCTGGCGGAGGCACACGGTGTGGCGTCCATCGTCTCGTTTGTCGCCCCCGTACCGCGGCGGCAGGCCTACCAGCACCAGCTTGACGCGGACGCGCTGCTCCTGGTCACCGTGCCGGGGGTGCGCAGTGTCGCCACGTCCAAGCTGTATGATTACATCGGCGCGGGCAGGCCGATCCTGGCGCTGGCACAGGGCAACGCGGCCGCGGAGACCGTCGAGCGCTTCGGGCTGGGGCTGATCGTGTCCCCGGATGACGCGACCGCGATTGCGGCCGCGCTGCACGAGCTGATGCGACGGCACGCCTCGGGGGATGCGTGGCCGGGCTTCGACGAAGCGCGAGGACATTTCGAGCGCCGGGCGTTGACGGGCGCACTTGCGGCCCTGTTTGACGAGGTATTGGAGGCCGCCTGACGTGGATCTCTCCGTCATCATCGTCACGTGGAACGTGCGGGAGCAGCTGCGCACCTGCCTCCTTGCCCTGCCCGCGGCCACCAAAGGGCTCTCCACGGAGATCATTGCGATCGACAACGGATCGACCGACGCTGCAGCGGAGATGTTCGCAGACGAATTTCCCGAGGTTCGCCTGCTCCGCAACACGGAGAATGCCGGCTTTGCACGGGCGAATAATCAGGGACTGGCCCTGGCCGGCGGACGGTATGTCGTCTTGCTCAACCCCGACACCGAGCCGCCGCCCCAGTCGCTGACCGATATGGTGCAGTTCATGGACGCGCACCCCGGGGCCGGTGCGGCCGGCCCGCGGCTGGTGCGGCCCGACGGGACGCCCCAACCCTACGCGTTCGGCGAGGATCCCTCACCCATCTACCTGCTGCGCCGGGCGCTCGCCCACCGCCGGGGAGGCTATCTGCACGACTGGGGTGTGACCGAACCGCTGCAGGCCGGCTGGGTTTCCGGTGCGTGCCTGGTCGCGCGGCGCGCGGCGGTCGAGCAGGTGGGCGGCCTGGACGAGCGCATCTTCATGTACTTCGAAGACAACGACTGGTGCCGGCGGATGCGCCAGGGGGGATGGGAAGTGTGGTACAACCCACGCGCCCAGATGCTGCACATCGGCGGCGCAAGCTTGAACCAGAATCCCCGCGCCCGCGCCGCCTACTATGATAGCCTCGTCTATTTCTACCGGAAACATTATGGCCGCCTGGCCGGCGCGGCGATGCAAGGGGTGGTGAGGGTGACGCAACCCATCCGTTGATCCGCTAAGCTGCACGTTGCGGCGCAGCCCTCTCCATCGCCGCGACGATGTCATCCATCGCGCGGTCATATTCCCCATTGACCACCTGGCGCGCGGGATCTGCGTCGTACCACGCCATGATCTCCTCCGCGCCGCGGCGCAAAGGGGATGGTGCAGACGAAATCGGGCACGAAAAGCTTGATCTTGCTGTTGTCGAACAGGACGCTATGCGCTTTGTCGCCCAGCAGGCCCGCACCCCATTCCGTATGGTATTGTGCGATCAGCTCTGACGGCGCATGCACGATCTTCGGCTCGACGCCCGCGGCCTTGCCCAGCATGCCGTACATCTGGTTCCACGTCAGCAGCTCATCCGAGGTGATCTGGAAGACCTCGCCCAGCGCGCGCGTATTGCCGAGCAGGCCGACGAATCCCTTGGCGAAGTCCGTGTGATGCGTGAGGACCCAGGTGGAGGTCCCATCGCCATGGATGACGATCGGCTTGCCCGCGCGCATGCGCGCGATCTGGGTGTAACCGCCGGGGCACGGCAGCTTGGTGCGATCGTAGGTGTGAGACGGCCGCACGATGACCGCGGGAAAATCCTCGTTCCGATAGGCCGCCACGAGCGCATCCTCGCACGCGGCTTTGTCCTGCGCATAGCTCCAGAAGCGATTGCCCACCGGGGTGGATTCCGTGATCGGTAGCCTGGCAAATGGCTTGCGGTAGACACTCGCCGAGCTGATGAAGATGTACTGCCCGGTGCAGCCGCGAAACAGATCGATGTCGGCCTGCACCTGATCGGGCGTGAAGGCGATCCAATCGACGACCGCGTCGAATGAGAGGCCCCGGAGCGCCGCGCGCACGGCCTCGACGTCCCGGATATCGCCGCTAATGACACGCGCGCCGTCGGGCGCAGCCCTGGCGGACTGACCGCGAGTGAGCAGATAGAGATCGATGCCCCGCTGAAGCGCCAGCTCGGAGCAGGCGGAGCTGATGACGCCGGTGCCGCCGATGAAGAGAACGCGCATGCTTGCCTCCGGATGGGAATAATGAAGGGAATCTGGCTGGGCCTGATCGCCCAACTCCATTCTACCAAAAAGAAATCGGCGTTCTGTTGGCAAAGAACCCGAAGTGGTGCTGATCAATGATCTTCGTCTGGCGCCGTATTCTTGAGCACGCCGAGGCGGACCCCCATCTTGTAGAGTCCGCGGCCCATATGGGTGGTCTGCAGCCCCTCCTCGAAGCTGAGCGTTATTCCGTCCTTGCGATACTGCAAATATGTCCTGATTTCCGGGATCATCGCAAAGACAAAAAGGATGTTGATGACCAGGGCAAAAAGGGCATAGCGCCAATCATGCGTGCGAAACCACAGCCACGGAATCATCAGCCACATCCAGCCGATGAAGGTCACCATCCCATCGCGGAGGACAAGCAAGCCCAGGAGGGTGCCCACTAACCAGGTCACCAATGCGCCCAGGGGTGCAACCGCCACGAACGCGCCAAACGCGGCGGACAGGCCGCGTCCCCCCTGAACCGGAAGTAGATGGGCCAGATGTGTCCTACCATGCCTGCCGTCGCCGTGAGCAGAAAGTAGGGTGGCTCGGGCCCGAGGAGAAAGCGAAAAGCCAGCACCGGCAGTAGTACCTTCAGAACATCCAGCATGCCGGCCGTGGCCCCAGCCCAAGGACCAGCGCGATTGCCCAGCGTCGTGGCGCTCACGAGGTGCAGGCGCATCGGCCGGGCCGCATCATTTGACGAGATCATGGTGTCCTCGGTCAGGTTGGCGCCGGGAGCTACGAACCGTCCGACGACACGCGCGAAAGAGATCGATCCGAACAGATAGCCGATCAGGATGGCCAGCCCGGCCGTTACCGGTTCCATGCTTCACCTCCATCGCTGCCCGCCTGCGGTTCAAGATAGACGCGGCCCCGGTCGCCATCTACGGACACCAGTTGCCCTTCCCGGATCAGCCGGGTGGCGCCCTTGACGCCGACAACGGCAGGAAGGCAGTACTCCCGCGCTACGATCGCCGCGTGCGATAATTGCCCACCCGTCTCCGCGATGATCCCACCGATACTCGAAAAGAGCGGTGTCCAACCGACGTCGCTGTAGGGGACGATCAGAATATCAGCTCGGCCCAAGACGGCGGGTGCCTCGGCCGGATCGTTGACCACGCGTGCCCGGCCTTGCGCCGTCCCTGCGCTCCCCGGGATTCCGCTCAGATAGGCGGCGGCCTGTGGTTCGGGCGTCGACGCGTGGCGGGCCTGGCAAAGATCGCCAGAGATCACGCTGGGTGGAGAGATCGACGCGTCCACCTCCATCTCGGCTCGCCGCTCGGCAACGCGCGCCCGGGCCTCACGCGCTGGCAGGCGCTCGCCTGCCAGCGTGTGCATTTCATCGTAGGTGAGGAAGAACAGATCGTCGCGGGCGGCCAGGTCTCCCTGGGCGATGAACCGATCGGCGATGCTCAGGAAGATCCGCCGCATCTGATACGAGTATTCCGATATCAGCAGGCCGACCGCTTCCCGCAACTCGATGGCCGCCACGTTCGACGCCAGCAGGCGCTCGAACACCAGACGTGCCGCCGGGCTCAAGCAAGTGCGAACGCGCCGGCGCGCTTCGGCGCGCGCGGCGGCCGCAACCTCGGACGATACAACGTCGAAACTTGCCGAAGCTCGGGCAACGGCACGCCAAATCAACGCCGGGTTTTCGGCCCACGTGCTGGCGGTGAAGTCGGAGCCGTTGCTGCTCAGGAAGCCGAAGCGCTCGAGGAAGGCGTCAACTTCGGCCAGCAGCACGCGCCCCGCCGCGGAAGCAGTCAGGCGATCCCGGAGCTCGTCCGGTTGGGCCACAGGCAGAACTTCTCGGAGATCAGATGGCAGTTGTCTGGCGAGCTCCGCCAACCTTCCGATCTCATGCAGCGGTTCCAGGCTCCGCAGGCCGGTCAAGCCCCGGATCAGGTCGTTGCACGAAACATCACCGGTCCGCGCCTTCACCCAACGGCGCAACAGCGCGTTGCGCACTGCCATGCCCATGGCACTCACAAAGAAGAGCCAATATGTGCTGTTCCGGGATGCCACCAGCTCATCAAGCTGGGCCAGCAGCTCGGCCAGAGGCGTCGCTGACCAATTGCGGCCGCGGTAGGGCCTCAGCACGGCTCGCCAGCGCGCCAACAGCTCAGCCTGGTGGCGCGGCAGCCGGCCGTGGCGGAACGCCAGGTGAGCCATCCGCATGATGGCGAGCAGCATTCGGGGCTCCATGCGCATCGTGTGCCGCTCGGCGCGCTCGGATCGCAGCATCATCTCCATGAAGTTGGGGGGCAGGCCGACGCGTGCCAGCAGCTCGCCCATCTGGGTCATGTCGGCATAGACGCGTGAGCAGATGCGTGGCGTCAGACTTGTGAAGTCGTAGTCGTTGGGGCCGATGAGATCGGTGAACAGCCGGCCGAACACCTCGCGTGCTACGGCATGGGTGTTGGTGCTGTAAACCATCGGCTTCACTAGGCCGGGCGCCATGTCGGCAGTCAGGCGATTGGAGTAGATATGCCGGCCGGCCAGAGAAGTGATCGGACGACACTGGAGGATGTAAAAATCGGTCCCGTCGTACGCCCACTCGACATCCTGCGGGCGGCCAGCGCGGGAGTCCAGGTTGCGCACGGTCTCCGCCAGACGCAGGACTTGGGCCTCGCCCAGCACCGGCGTCTCCGGGTTGACGGGAACGGTCTCAGCTAGCACGCCGCGGCTGTCAACCACGTAACGGTCGGCTGCCACCCTGCCGCCCACCACGGCATCCCCGAGGCCGCGACCCGCCTCTATGATCACACAAAGCTCCCCCGAGACAGGGTCGGCGCTGAAGGCCACACCTGCGGCGGTTGCGGCAACCATCCGCTGCACGACCACCGCCATCGCCGGCCCGTATGCGTCGTGCGCGACGCCGGCCTGCTGCCGGGCCAGGTACGCGGCTGCGCCGCCCTCAAATACTGATGCCCAGCAGGCGCGGACCGCGGCCAGCAGGGCTACCTCCCCCTCAACCTGGAGATAAGTGCTGAACTGGCCGGCAAATGAGGCGGCGCCCGCATCTTCGCCTTCCAACGAGGAACGCACGGCCACCGGCCCTCCAAAACGCCGGTAAGCCCGGACGATGGCTCGTGCGATCGGAGGCGGAAAGGGAGCGGTTTCGACGGCACGACACAACGCAGCCGCGTCATTTGCGTTCAACCTGCGCCAGTCGCGCCCCAGTTCCAGTACACCGGCAGCAAGGAAATCCTGGAACGCCTGCGTGGTGATGACAAAGCCAGCAGGCACGTTGACGTGTTGCCGATGCAACCAGGCCAGTCCAGCACCCTTGCCACCGGAAAGTGCCGGCTGTAGCGCGGCCCGATGGGCCAGATCAACCACGTAGCGCGGCATGGAGACCTCCTGAAGAACACTTGACTGGCAGCGTCCAATGGGCTAGCGGAGGAGGCAGATCCCTATCTCACGACGAGCCCCACGATGACTCCGACTGATGAGACATATCTACTCAAACTGGATAGCCTCGATGATCCGGACGCGCGCCGCGCGGCGAGCCGGCCAAAGGGCAGCCAGTTGAGAGACGATCAGCGCGATGACCAGGCTGACAACCACTCCCCCCACCGGCAGCGTGAACTCAAGCCGCAGGCCGGCCATGCGGTTCATGCTGCTCAACACCGTGCGCGACATCAGGACGCCGAACAAAATCCCCAGGACTCCTCCCACGATGCCCATCATCCCGGCTTCGGCCAGGATCATCTTGGCAATCTGGCGGCGGGTCATGCCCAGGCTTCGGAGCATCCCGATCTCGCGCGTGCGCTCCACCACGTTCATCGTGAGGGTGTTGATGACACCCAGCGCGGCGACGATCATGGTGATAACGGACATCACATCGAAAAGGCTGGTCGTCTGAGAGATCAGGCCCATGGCACGGGAACGAATGGCCTCGTTGGACTCGATCGTAAGGCGCTGCCTGTGCCCGTATAGCTGATCGATGCGCTCTCGCACCTGTTGCGGCGACTGTCCCGGTTCCACCTTCAGGAAGAACGCGCTCACGTCGTTGATACTGAAGTAGCGGCGCAGATCCTTCCAACTCCCCAGGACCACAAGGCCCTGATTGTTGAAGTCCACCACCACTGCGGCGATCTCGAAGTCCTGCTCTCCCCGCCGCGTGGCCAACCGGATTGTATCGCCCGCCTTCAGACCGTACTTCTCCGACAATACACTGGAGACAAACACCGTATTGCCTTCTGCCAGGCGATTCGCCAGCTCGGTTGGATCACCCTGCTCGCCGCTGAAAACGAAAGAAGTCACCTCGCGATAGGAAACCGGGTCCACCGCCATGAAGCTCAGCCGTTCGTCGGCTTCACCCGGACGGATGCGCCTGACATCCAGGTAGCGGATCGGGGTCACGGCTGCCACGCCGTCCACCACTGCCAGCCGCCGCGCAAGGTCGGCATCCATATTGAGGGATGAGTGCACGTAGACGTCCCCGCCGATGTACTTCTGGATCCAGGAGCCAATGTCCTGGCTGAACGCCGCCGTGATGGCCCGGATGCTCAGCACCATGGCAACGCCGGTCATCAATGCGGCAACCGTCAGGGCCGTACGCAGACGCGCCCGTTGAACGTTGCGGCTGCCAAGTTGGCCCTCGGCGCCGTAGATGCGATGCAGACCCGGTCGCAGGGTGCGCTCGGCGACGCTGACAACCGCGGGAACCAGCAACGTACCGCCAAGAAACAGGTTCATGACCATCATGTCGCGCATCTGCTCCTGCACGGGCAGCGGGAAAGGCGCAGTCATCAACAAAAGCACCGAGATAGCCAGAAGGATCGTCCCAGCCAGCCAACCGCGCCGGACGAACCACCCCTCTCGGGTGTTGCCGCGTACGCGCAGGGCTTCCAATGGTGAGACCCGGCCGGCTTGCCAGGCTGGGATGGCCGCGGCGACGAGGGTAACGCTCACGCCGACAAACAGGGCAATAACAATCCCTGACATGGGAACGCGCACTGTCCCCACATTTTGGGCAACGACCAGCTCCATGACCCGGATCAGCCCCCTGGAAAGCAGGATGCCTGCCCCGATGCCCAGAAGCGAACCGGCCACGCCGATCATGGCAGCTTCGGCGAGAATCTGCTGTAGAATCTGGCGTCGCGTCATCCCGAGGGTGCGCAGCATGCCGATCTCGCGCGTGCGCTCAACCACGGTCATCGAAAAGGCGTTGTAGACCAGGAACCCGCCGACGAAAATGGCGATCGCACTGAACATGTTCAGCCCCATCTGGTAGCCGCTGAGCATCTGCGAGACACGTTGGCCTTGAGCCGCCGGGTAGGTGACGGTGTAATCGGAACCCAGGCGTTCCTGTAGCGCACCCTTCAACGCTTCCAACGCCGCGCCGGCTGAGGCCTGAGGCTGGACCACAACATCTATCTGATCCAGGTTCCCGGCACGCAGGAATACCTCCTGCGCTGTCTCCAGGGGAATCGCCGCGAACGCACCGTTGTTGAGAAGACCTGGCCCATCCCTATCAATAAGGCCCACAACATCGAAACCGACAGTCCCGCTAGGGGTGATAAACGTCACCTCGCTGCCCAGCCGGATCTCCTTCTCGTCGGCAAAGTCCTTGACCAGCAGGATATCGTAGGCGGCCCGGTCCGACGACAGGAATTCCCCTTCAAGGAGCTTGTAGTCACGGGCCAGGACATCCAGCTTGGGATCGATGCCGTAGATCAGCATGCCCCCAGACGCCGCACCGAGCATGCTGAGCTCCATCTGCGCCGGGGCGTCTTCATCGACCAGAGGCGCCTGACCGCGCACGACAGGCACGAGCGCTGCCACGCCAGCAACCGCTGATATTCGGTCCAGCGCGCCCTCAGTGAACCCTTGGGCATCTGCGTCCAAAAGGGTGACCGTCAGATGAGCCTTACCGGAGGCCTGGCTGAAGACATTGGTAAGGGCTGCCAAAGTGCTGACGTTGGTCGTGCTGATCGCCAGGATGACCGCCACCCCGAGGATAACGCCACAGGCCGTCAAGACGGTGCGCAGCGGCCGTGATCGCATCGAACCCAAGGCAAGCGATACGACAAGCCTCAAACCGGCGAATTGGCGGCGGGGATGCAGTGCAGCCATTGCGAGCTGTCTACTTCCTACACGATGTCGATTGCTGTACGCAGGCGCTGGCTTATGCCCTGCTCGGCGTCAAGGATGATATCGCGGCTGATGGACCCATCGGACAGAAACAAGACGTCGCCACGCTGCAGGGCGGAGCCAACTCCTGCCTGCGCGTGTACGGGCTGATCACCCGGCCCGTACTGCTTCCGAAGCTGCGCAGCCTCCAAAATGACCACTTATCTCTCCACAAGGATATGGGGATGGAAAAAATCATATATTGAGCGGCGGGGCTTGTCAAATCTTGCATCCCTTAAGTGAGAAAAGTCACTAATTCTCGTGAAGCGCCGGTTTCCGGGTCGCAAGCCAATATGATGTTTTTTCAGTGCCTACAATCGAGATGACACCGGTCGCTGGCGTGCGTGCCGGCGCGGGTCAAGCAGACGCATCGATCGGCATCAGAGGGCCTGTGGGATCTCGCCGACCTTTTTATTATACAAACATGAATCATAATATTGACAAACATTCGATTTCGTGGTAATCTAATGCCAATGAGTGTGTTCACGGGTAATCATTGGCTCTGCGATGTGAAGAGGAGAACAAATATGCCACGCGTATCCCTTAACCAAATTGCACCCGACTTCTGCCTGGTCGACTATGGCAACCGGCCGGTCAGCCTGGCGGACTTCCGCGGCAAGAAGAACGTTTTGCTGGTCTTCAACCGCACCTTTACCTGACCGTTCTGCCGCGCGCATATGGCGCAGTTGCGCCAAGATTATTCCCAGTTCCTCGCCCGAGATATCGAAGTCGTTGTGGTCGGCCCCGAAGACGCCAGGGCTTTCGCCGACTACTTTCGCAAGGAGTCGCTGCCTTTCATCGGCCTGCCCGATCCCAAGGCCAGCGTACTCAAGCTGTATGGGCAGGAGGTGAACCTGTTCAAGCTGGGGCGTATGCCGGCTCAGGTGCTCATCGACAAGGCGGGTGTTGCCCGTTACGTCCACTATGGACATGCCATGAGCGACATCCCCAACAACGAAGAACTGCTGGCCTTGGGCGAGGAGATCAACGCCTCTGTCGGTGCAGCCACGACGGCTTAGTCATCCGCCAAATGAGCCACTGATGCGCCGGTTGCCGCTTCGATCCGCACGTGCGAACCGTCCCCGGCGCACACCCCCACGACTTCCTCTTGCCGAATTGGGATGCAGCTTACTTCGCAAACATTATACATAGTCTATACATAGATTATAAATCGGTGACGTGATTGTGCCAGAGGAAAACAATACGATTACATGAGGAGAGATACGATCATGACAGTGAAGCGAAGTGGTGCACGAGTGCTGTTCCTGGCCCTGGTGGCGGTCCTGCTATTGAGCCTACCCCTGGCGGCGGGCGCGGCAACGACAAACGGTATTACCAGCCCAAAGGATGGGGCTACGGTGAGTGGTCAAGTCGAGGTAAAGGGTTACGCGAGCGATCCGAGCTTCAGTAAATGGCAGTTGGATCTACTGCCGGGCGGCGACTCCAATGCGGCGATCTTCCTCGCGTTGGGCGAGCAATCGGGCGAGTTCAGCTACACCCTGGACACTGTGGGCCTCCCGAACGGCGATCACGCCTTCCGGCTCCGTGTGGTGCGGGCCGATGGCAACTACGACGAATACGTCAGCAAGTTCACCATCGCCAACGGCGAGGTCAGAACTGCAGCTCCTGCTGCCACCCCGGCTGTGGCCAAAGACATCGTAGCAACGGCGGTCGGTGCAGGCCAGTTCAAGACGCTGGTAGCCGCGGTCCAGGCGGCCGGCCTGGTTGAGGCGCTACAGGGCAAGGGCCCATTCACGGTTTTCGCCCCGACCGATGAGGCGTTTGCGAAGCTGCCGGCGGGCACGGTGGAAGCACTGTTGAAGGACCCGAAGGCGCTTGGTAACATCTTGCTGTACCACGTGGTTCCTGGTGAGGTGAAGGCGGCGGCTGTGAAGGACGGTCTCACTGCCAAGACCCTTCAAGGATCGGCCGTCACTTTCAAGGTGATGGACGGTAAGGCGATGATTGATGGCGCCAACATCGTTGCTACCGACGTGATGGCTTCCAACGGTGTGATCCATGTTATCGACGCCGTGATTCTGCCCCCGGCAGCGCCGGCTGCGGCGCCAGCGGCTCAAATGGCCAACGGCTTTAGCGCTCCGAGGGACGGTGCAACGGTTTCCGGCAAGGTGGAAATCAAGGGTTACGCAAGCGATCCGAGCTTCAATAAATGGCAGTTGGATCTGTTGCCGGGCGGCGACTCCAATGCGGCGATCTTCCTCGCGCTGGGCGAAACGGCAGGCGAGTTCAGCTACACCCTGGACACAATGGGTCTCCCGAACGGCGAGCATGCCTTCCGGCTCCGTATGGTGCGGGCCGATAGCAACTACGACGAATACGTCAGCAAGTTCACTATCGCCAACAAGTAACAACTGATGTAGCTTTCTGATCGCAGATGCGGAGCGCCCAAGCGCTTCGCATCTGTGGTTTGGGGATCAGAGCGGCGGGCGACCGCGAGGTCGGCGCCGATGCCGCTGAAGTACAGCCAGGGGTGTCAACATAACCACTGCGCCAGGTGCTTGCCCAACCTCCTGATCTGATATATAATCGGCTATACTGAGTTCCGCTGAAAGGAGTTCCGAGCCATGAGGAAGTCCACAAGAACCATGAAGTCACTGCTTTGCGTGTTGGCGGCCTTCATCCTGCTGGCCGCTTGTGCGCCGATCCCCGTTGCGCCGGCTCAGCCTGCGGCGACCGCGCAACCCGCCGGCCGCACCAGCCGAGGCCGCGCCAGCCGAGGCTGGCAAGATCATCCTGCGCGTCGGCACCGGCGACAGCGGCGAGGGCCTTACGCCCCACCAGGAAATCATCAGCCGGTTCGAGAAGGCCAATCCCGATATCCTGGTGCAGCTTGAAGCCGTGTCCGGCAACGACTACTACACCCGTCTGCTGACCCAGATCGCGGCCAAGCGGCCGCCGGACATCATGCAGATCGGCGATGATGCGGTGCCCATGTTCGTGGACAAGGGCGCGTTCCTGCCATTGGACGACTTTATCAAGGGCCAGGACGGCCTGGACATCGGCATCTACCTGCCCGGTCTGACGGACCCCGGCCGGTGGAACGGCAAGCAGTATCTGATGCCAAAGGACTACTCACCGCTGGGCGTCTACTTCAACAAGAAGATCTTCGATCAGTTCAAGGTGCCGTACCCGCAAGACGGATGGACCTGGGACGACCTGCTGGCCACAGCCAAGGCGCTGACCCAGGACACCAACGGCGACGGCAAGACCGATGTCTGGGGCATTCAGCTCCCGGCGACGTGGACCTCCGGTTTCGAGTACTGGGTGGCGGCAGCAGGCGGCCGGCTGATCAGCGAGGACGGCAAGCAGTTCGTGGGCTACATGGACTCGCCTGAGGTGCAGTCCGCGCTGAAGTTCTACGCCGATCTGTACAACGTGCACAAGGTGGCCCCGCCCGCGGCCGATCTGGCCATGTTCGGCGGCGGCAACACCGAGTTCGACCAGGGCAAGGCCGCCATGCGCATCTTTGGGCGCTGGCCTCAGGCCGGCTACAAGACGAACCCCAACATCGACCTGGGCGTGGTCGGGACCACCGGCAGGCAAGGTGCGGGCCAATGTGCTGTTCTGGGGCGGCTTCGGCATCGCGGCGACCACCGAGAATCCCGACGCGGCCTGGCGCTTCCTGAAGTTCTACACCGGCACGGAGGGCGCCGAGGTATGGAAAGACTGGGCGCTGCCAGGTGTCAAGTCGGTGGCCGAATCCTCGGGGCTGAGCAAAGATCCCATCGAAGGCGTCTGGATCGGCGAGTTGTCGCACCTGGCGCCGCGCGCCTACGTCTCCACCCCCTACTGGGGCCAGACGGCCGATCCCGCGCTGCGCAAGGCGCTGGAAACCGTGCTCATCGACCCCAACGCCGATGTGGCCGCAGTGCTGAAGACCGCTGCCGCCGAGGCCCAGAAGGCGCTGGACGAGCAGTTGGCGCAGAAGTAGGCTCGCTATCAGCAGACTGGTCGTTTGGCGAGACGATAGACTGTGACAAGGCTAGACCGGCAGGTTGGCAGAGGCTAACCTGCTAGTCTACCCGCCGACCCCTTTACCGCGTATGTCATCACACCGTCGCGAAGCCATCACCTTCTACCTGACCATCTCGCCGTGGCTGATCGGGTTCCTGGCATTCACACTCGCGCCAATGGTGATTGCGCTCTACCTGGGTTTCACCCGCTGGGATCTGTTCGGCGCGCCGCAGTGGATCGGCCTCGACAACTACGCCCGCATGGCGCGCGACCCGCTCTTCGCGCAGGCACTGAAGGTCACGACGATCTACACCCTGGTCTACGTGCCGATGGAGATGATCGGCGGGATCAGCCTGGCGCTGCTGGTCAATCAGAAGGTGCGCGGGGTGGGCGTCTTCCGCACGATCTTCTACCTGCCGTCGGTGCTGGCCGGCGTGGCCTACGTGGTGCTGTGGATGTGGATCTTCAATCCCCAGGGTGGGTTGCTCAACACGCTCCTGGGAGCCATCGGCATCCAGGGCCCGCGCTGGCTGATCGACCCCCAATGGGCGTTGCCCTCGCTGCTGCTGATGACGTTCTGGGGCTGGGGCCGCGCGATGGTGATTTACCTGGCCGGTCTGCAGGGGGTGCCGCCGGAGCTGTACGAGGCCGCGGCCATCGACGGCGCGGGGGCTGTCGCCAAGTTCCGGCGCATCACCGTGCCCATGATCACGCCGACGATCCTGTTTGCCCTGATCCTGAGCATCATCAGCACGTTTCAGACCTTCACCAGCGCGTTCGTCGCCACCAACGGCGGCCCGCTGGATGCAACACTGTTCTATGTGCTCTATATCTACCGTCAGGCGTTCCAGTTCTTTCGCATGGGCTACGCCGCCGCGCTGGCCTGGGTGTTGTTCGCGATCATCATGGCCCTGACGTTGGTGCTGTTTCGCAGCGGACAGTTTTGGGTGTACTACGAGGGGAAGCGGGAATGAAAGGTCTTTCCCAGTCGCCCAAGACAGTTCTGCGCTATGCCTTACTCTTTCTCGTCGCAGTGATCTTTCTGTTGCCGTTGTTTTGGATGCTCTCGTCGTCGCTCAAACCTGAATGGCAGGTGCTCGCCAATCCGCCGGTGTGGATTCCGAACCCGCTGCGGTGGGCAAACTACCGCGAGGCGCTCACCTATCTGCCGTTCGGACGTTATACGCTCAACACGCTGATCATCAGCCTGGGCGCTATCGTCGGGCATCTGTTGTCGTGCACCATCGTGGCCTATGGCTTCGCTCGGCTGGCGCGCGCCCGGCAAGGGCTACTTCTTTGCGCTGCTGCTCTCCACCCTGATGTTGCCCTACCCGGTGACGATGGTGCCGCTGTTTGCGTTGTTCAACTGGCTGGGCTGGATCGACACCTTCCTGCCGCTGATCGTGCCGACCTTCTTCGGCAACGCGTTCTACATCTTCCTGCTGCGCCAGTTCTTCCTCACCCTGCCGCCCGATCTGGAGGACGCGGCCCGCATCGACGGCGCAAACACCCTCCAGATCCTCCGCTTTGTGATACTGCCCATCTCCACCCCCGCGCTGGCGACCGTCGTGATCTTCACTTTCCAGGCCAGTTGGAATGACTTCCTTCAACCGTTGATCTTCCTGCAGGACCAATCCCGCTATACGCTGACCCTGGGCCTCAACTTCTTTCGCGGCAGCTTCCAGGTGCAGTGGAGCTACCTGATGGCCGCGTCGCTGGTGGTGGTGCTGCCGGTGGTGATCGTCTTTTTCCTCGCACAGCGGTTGTTCATCCAGGGGATCGCGATGTCGGGAACAAAAGGATAGGGTTGTGGGCCAACGAAGTGACGTAGGTTTCTGATAATGTGAAAGACGAGATGAAGTCATGAGACCGGTCAACGATACCGTCTTGCGCGACACATACGATGTTGTTGTCGTCGGAGCCGGCCTGGGCGGCATGACCGCGGCCAGCCTGCTGGCCAAGCGCGGCCTCTCGGTGCTGATGATCGAGCAACAGGCCAAGCCGGGCGGTTCGTGCACCTCCTTCCGCCGCGACGGTGTCACGTTCGACGTGGGCACGGCCATGCTGTACGGTTTCGGCGAGCGCGGGTTCAAGCCGTTTCGCTTCCTGTTCAACGAGCTGGAGGAGCCGATCGAGGTGGTGGCGCACGCCACCCTGGCGCGCATGACCTTCGAAGGCCAGCCGATCATCTTCTGGCCGGACGTGGAGCGCTTCCTGCAGGAGCTCGACCGCCTCTTCCCGGAGGAGCATGACGGCCTGCGCGCGTTCTACCGCGACCTGTACGTGATGTACGAGAACATCGTCCTCAAGAACGAGGTGATCGTCCCGCCGTCCGAGTTCTCCCCGCGCCAGGGCCTGCGCCGCCTGCTGAGCGGCCCCGTGGCGATGCTGAAGATGCAGAAGCTGCTGGACACCAGCGTGCGCTCGCTGCTCGACCGCTACTTCAAGAGCGAGGGGGTCATCCACTTCTTCGACAAGCTGTGCTCGGCCTACTGCTACACCACCTCGGACGAGACCCCCGCGGTGCTGGCCGCGACCATGTTCCTGGATAACCACATCGGCGGCGTGTACTATCCCGCGGGCGGCGCGCAGATGCTGCCGAACAAGATCGAGAAGGCCTTCGAGCGGCTGGGCGGGCAGGTGCTCTACCACACGCTGGTGGACGAGATCCTGATTCGCGACGGCCAGGCCTACGGCGTGCGGCTTCAGAATGGCGTCGAGATTCGCGCCGAGCGAGTCGTTGCCAACACCACGGTGTGGAACCTGTACGGCAAGCTGGTGCGCCCCGAGCACATCCCCCCGGAGCGGCTGGCATGGGCCCACGGCCTTGTGCCCACCTTCCCGAGCATGACGCTCTACATGGTGGTGGATCGCGCGGCCCTGCCCGCGGATGTGCTGCCCTGGGAGGTCTTCATCGAGAACCGGGCGGTGATCGACAGCTCCGATCTGACGCTCTACATCAACTCGCTGGTCGATGAGACGCTGTGCCCGCCGGGCAAGCGCCCTGCCGAAGGCAGGGTCGTCATCACGGCCATCGCGCCCAACCTGGAACGGTGGCCCGCCCGGGATCGCCTGAGGACCACTCGCCCGCGTACTTCGAGCAGAAGCAGGCCCAGGCGCAGCGGATGCTCGACCAGATCGAGCAGCATTTCCCCGGCTTTGGCAGCCACATCGAGACGCTGATCGTCGGCACCCCGACCACCATCGAGCGCTATCTGCTGAAGAACGGCGGCGCGGTAGGCGGCCCCAAGAACATGCTCGGACAGCATATGCTCAAGCGACTGCACGCACGCAGCGAGTGGAAGAACCTGTACGTGTGCGGTGACTCGACCGTGATGGCCACCGGCGCGCCGGCCACCGTGGTTTCCGGCGTCGGCGCAGCCAACATGGTGCTGCGATCCTTGGATCGCCGAGATCTGCGTAAACGCGAATACGACACGCGCAAATTCCCGCGGCAGTTCGTCCATTTCGTCGAGACGCCCTACCGCGGCCCCTGCGGGGGTGCGGCCGTCAGCCCGGATGAACCGATCACGGCTGGCTCCAGCCCAGAGATCGTTAGCCTGGCGGCTGCCCAGTGCCAGGGCTGCGAAGATCCGGCCTGCGTGCGCGATTGCCCGGTGCACAACGATATCCCGGGCATCCTGCGGCGGATGGAAGCCGGCAACTTCACCGGCGCCGCGCGTGAGCTGCACCTGCGCAGCCCGTACGGCGAGTTGTGCGGGACTGCCTGTCCGTCCGGACAGCTCTGTGAGCGCCACTGCTACCGGCGCAATTTCGCCGGGCAGCCGGTGCGCATCGCCGAGCTGCTTCAGTGGGTCGCTGAACTTGCCGGGGGACAGGAAAGTAGGGTTTCTTGATGGGCATTTTGCTGGAAAAAGTTGTTGTGATCACCGGCAGCAGCCGGGGGTTGGGGCTGGCGATCGCGCAGGCAGCCGCGGCCGAAGGGGCGCGGGTCGTAGTTTCCTCCCGCACGGCCGATGCGGTGGAAGCCGCGGTCACCAGTCTGCGGGCTGCCGGCCACGAGGCGAGCGGCGTCGCCTGCGACGTGAGCGACCTGGACCAGGTCGAAGCGCTGGCCGACTTCGCCGCGGCCACGTATGGCCGGTTTGATGTATGGGTCAACAACGCCGGTTACGCGCCGCCCTTCGGTCCCACGGCCCACGTGCCGCCTGCGCTGTTCTTGCGTGCGGTGCAAACCAACGTCATCGGCACCTACAACGGCTCGATCGTGGCGTTGCGTGCCTTCCTGCCTGAGGGACGGGGCAAGCTGATCAACATTTTGGGCCGCGGCTCGGATGGCAAGCCCGCGCCCATGCAAAACGGCTACGCCGCGACCAAGGCGTGGGAACGCAGCTTCTCGAAGGCGTTAGCCGACGAATACAAGGACACCGGCGTTGGCATCTTCGCCATCAACCCAGGCATGATGAGAACGGATTTCCTGACCGATCTGACCGCAGTCTCAGGCTACGAGAAGCGACTGAGCGTGATGCCGACCATCATTCGGATGTGGGCTGTGCCGCCGGCGGTGCCGGCCCGGCGCGTGGTATGGCTGGCATCAGGCGCGACAGATGGCAAGACCGGGCTCATCCTCAACGAAGTGGGGCCTGGCCGGATGCTCGGCGGCGCATTGCGCGAAGGTTTCCGACGCCTGACCCGCCGTCCCGCTCCGCCGCTCGACATGAAGATCGCCGTAATCCCGGCCGCGCTGCCACTGCCCAACCGGCGCGGTCCTGCACTTGGCGAGAAAAAATGAGGTCCATCGTAGCCGTCAACGATTGTCCCGCTCCCAGCGCGCGATAGCTACTTCCAGAAGCTCTGCCTTTGTTGCGTGGGGGTACCGTGCGCGCTCGTACGCAACAAGCCTATTCACCAAGGCTTTGTCACCGCGTGCTTTGCTCAGAAGCAGCGACTCGAGGCGTCTCTCGACCTCAGTCATCGACGCGGAGACGGTGGCGGTGGACGCTCCTCGTGTCGCGGCAGTCGGCTGCCGGTTGGCCGAGGGTGTCTGTTGTCCGGTGCGAGGGGGATGCTCAACTTGTCGAACCTGATCGGAGGGAAGGGGCGGCTCGAGGTTCGATGTGCGCCGGCGCCGATCATCGGACGGCGTAGCGCGGACCGCAGCACGCGCCAGGGGCCTTCTTGCCGCCGGCAGGTAAGAATCAGGATCGCGTGTCAACGCGATGATCAGCAGAATCATTCCGGACCAGAGCGCCAGAGGCAACCGCGTTTCGGGCCATAGCCGCGGCAGCAGGATCGGGATCGCAATGAAGTAACTCATCGCCATAACTGCGATCACGATGACCGCCAAGCGACCCCACCTCAGTAGCAACTTCGCGCTGGACATCTCCCTCCTCCTGTGTAATCCTAGGGATGCTGTGAGTCCTGCTAAATCCCATGCAACCGGGCATGTTCTGCGCACAGCCACAGGATGTTGCCGTCATTGGCGATCACCTTTTGCAGGCGCACCGGTGCTGGGTCTTGTCTGCGCGGGTTCTGGCTTCAGGGGGTCCCGGCACGCCATCGCTCCATGTTCGTTGTATTTTCTGGCAACCGATTCTACCACACTCCAATTGTCACAGAAAACCGACAAGCCGGAACCACAACGCAAGAAGCGGATGACGCGCGCCCGCATCTATCCGAGGTCCCAGGCCTTTCGACAACGCCACCCCCTCGCTCGTGCCGACCCGGCCACACCCTCGAGCTTGCGTGCAGACGACCCCGCGCGGTCAGCGCGCCATCGCACCTGCGGCGTCACCCCTTGGCCGCGTCGATGAGCGCCTGCCGCCGGCGGCGATACGCGATGACGGGAGCGTCGCCCGGGATCAGCTTCTCGCCTATCCGCAGGTCGCTGCGCATGGGCCGCTGCGTCACGACGACCCGGCGGTCCTGGTGCGCGACGATCGTGTTGAAGATCATGGCTGATTTGTTGATGAGGCCGCGTACGCCGGGCGTGCGCATGAAGTTCTGGTAAAAACGCAGGTACATCATCGTGTTCTCGTCGTCCACCGGCGCGAACGCGACGACCACCCGCACCTTGGGGCTGATCCAGTTCTGCCACAGGTTGGGGTAGATGAACTCCAGGTGAAACGGCTTTTCCGGCGCCGCCATCTCGTTCGCGCGGCGCGGCGGGCGTGCCGTCGTCCGGGCGCATGGCGGTGCGGACGAAGAAGCGATCGGGGTCCTGCCACTCGACCCACGGACCATCGACCACCGTGCGGTTGCCCCGGCCGATGGTGTTGTGGTGGATCAAAGGAACGTGCGGCACATCGAGCTGGTTCTCGATGACGCGCGAGTAGTGCGCATGCCACGGATCTCGCACCGAGCCGTAGCTGAAGCTATCGTCGAGGTCCTCGAACCAGCGCGGCGGCGGCACCTCACCTTCCGCCTGACCCCAGTAGATGAAGATCAACCCGTGCGCCTCATGGGTGGGGTAAGCCTGCACTTTGAACGCCCTGGGCACGGGCGCGGCTTTGCCGTTGGCCGGGATCACCGTGCAGCGGCCGCTGGCGTCGTACTCGAACCCGTGGAACGGACACCAGATGCAGTCGCCGTGCACCTCGCCGGCGCTGAGCGCCACCCCGCGGTGCGGGCACAGGTCGTGCATCACGGTCACTTTCCCCTGGCTGTCGCGCCACGCGACCAGCTTCTCGCCCATGCGCGTCACGCCGATCGGCTTGCCGCGATGGACTTCACTCGATTCCAGAATGGCATACCATTGGTTGCGAATCATTTCTCCCCCTCCAAGAGGGCGGCCTGCTCGGTCAATACGCGCAACGCCTGGCCGATGGCCTGGCGCTGTTCTTCGCTCAGCGAACCCACCAGCCGCTCCACCCACTGTTGCCGCGCGCGAATGCTCTCATCCACCGCCTGGCGCCCTCGCTCGGTCAGATGCACGAGCCGCACGCGGCGATCGTCCGGCGACTCACAGCGCCGCACCAGCCCCTGCTGCACCAGCCGCTCGATCATCTGGCTCGCGCCCGCGGGCGACACCTGCAGCAGCTCGCCAAACGCCATCACCTCGCGCGGGCCGCGATAGTAGAGGTGCATCAGCACGTTCATTTGCACGAACGAGAACCCCGCGCCGCGCGCATAACGGTTGAAGTCGTGCATCGACATCCGCAAGAAGACCGTCGACCAATCCAGGACGGCTTGCATTGTTTCGCGATCGTCCATAACACCTCGAATTTGACAGCCGCGCCGCATCGGCATATAGTTCATTTCTCTGAAATATCTACTTGAGTGAATTATACACCGATAATGAAATCACAAAAAACCGCGCTCACGCTCCTGTCCGCAACATTGGTCATCGTCATGAGTTGATTCAGTTCATCGCGCTGCTGGCGTCGCTACGGATGCTCCCGCGCCTGGCGCCCATGCCCGCCTCCGTTGCGCCCGCGACGTAGGTGGTTATCGCGATCATCGCGTCCCGCAGCCTGTTCATGCGGGGAGCAGCCGCGGTGAGGGGTGCACTAAGGCCGGTCAGGTGTCTGGCTGCCGAAGAATAGCCACGATGGCGGTTTCCAGCGGCGCGAAGATCTTTCTCGATGACTGCCCAGACGATGTCCAGGTCGATCTCGAAGTAGCCGTGAACCAGTACGTGGCGCATACCGATGATTTGTTCCCAGGGGATCTCAGGGTGGTGAGCTTTTATTCGTTGAGACAAACCATAGGCCGCCTCACCGATGATTTGAAGATGATGGATGACCCAGACCTGCTGCATCTCATCATCAGCAAAGCCATTAATGTCGCTACTGATATGCTGCTCGATTTTGTCGATCGCTGCGAGAATGTCCAGCAGGCGTTCGAGATCGTTTCTCACAGCGAAACGGCCTCCCGCATCACCTGCTCTCGGATGCGAGGGCGCAGTCCCTTCTCGGTGACCACGTCCACTTCCATATCCAGCAGTGTCTGCAGATCATAGAGCAGACCGCCGAGGTCGAACAGGCTACGGCCCGGTTCCATGTCTACGAGGATGTCCACATCGCTATCAGCTCGCGCATCCCCACGCGCAACCGAGCCGAAGAGGCGCACGTTGCGAGCGCCATGGCGTGAAGCAAGGCTGAGGATCTCCTCTCGGCGGGACTGCAAAATGACACGAGTGTCCATACAGTAGATTATACGTGCAGTTCAGGTTTCCGCAACTCGTCATCACCCAGGGACTTCCTACGCTGACGTTGTCATGCATGATCCCCAAAACCTGCGCGTGCGTGGCCAGCGCGAACAGCGTGTACCGGGCGCTCTACATGCGCCAGCCGCACACGAAGTCGTTTATTGTACCCACAGCAGGTAGAATATAATCTCACAACAGCGAACCACAAACGGCAGCTGACTCAAGGGAGGAGAGACGACATGATCAACAGTATGAAAGATTGCACCGTGCTCAATAACGGGCTCGAGATGCCCTGGTTGGGATTCGGCGTTTTCAAGGTTCCCGACGGCGAGGTCGTGGAGTATGCGATCGGACAGGCCCTGAAAATCGGCTATCGCAGCCTGGATACCGCGGCATTCTACCGAAATGAACGCGGGGTCGGCAAGGCGATGCGAGAGAGCGGCGTCCCGCGCGAGGAGATCTTCCTGACCACCAAGGTGTGGAACGATGACCAGCGCGCGAAGCGGACGATGGCCGCGTTCGAAGAAAGCCTGGAGAGCCTGGGAACAGACTACGTGGATTTATACCTGATCCACTGGCCGGTCAAGGGCTGCTACAAAGAGACCTGGAAGGTGCTGGAGGAGATTTATCGGAGCGGCCGGGCGAGAGCGATCGGGGTCAGCAATTTCCTGGTGCATCAGCTTGAGGACCTCCTGGCCGACGCCGCGATCGTTCCGGCCGTGAACCAGGTGGAGTTTCACCCGCGGCTCCGCCAACCCGACCTGTTGAAGTTCTGCCGGGAGCAAGGGATCCAATTGGAGGCCTGGAGCCCGCTGGCGCAAGGACAGATCATCCATGAGCCGCGCGTTCAGAAGCTGGCCGCAAAATACCACAAGACCCCGGTGCAGATTGTGCTGCGCTGGGACCTGCAGCATGAAGTCGTCACAATTCCCAAGTCAATCCACGCGGATCGCATCGCCGAGAACACGCAGATTTTCGATTTCGAGCTCTCGCAAGAGGACATGGACGCGCTGGACGCCCTGGATGCGGGCAGGCGCGTGGGGTCAGATCCGGGCAATTTCAATTTCTAGTGGAGGCGAACCTCACGCGTGTCCGGCGACGCTGGCAACGCCGCCGGACACCCTGCCCCAACCCCCCCGGAAAACGCCGCCGCCACTGCGAACAGGCATCCGAGGCGGCGACCGCCGCGCGCGAATAGATGAATAGTAATTGTGCCCAGCTGACAGAGCGAAGAAAGTACAGCATTGACAATAACCTGTGCGAGACCGTAGAGAGCGGGCACTCTGAAACCATGCCCAATGTCGACCAAATAATACTACATTATTTTGAAAAGTGCAAACCTCAAAGTAGACCACGCTTGACCCACGTCATACATGAAGTTATCATCTACTCCTACATGATGTACTTGAGGTCCCTATGATCCGCACGCAGGTGCAACTGACCGGGGAGCAGACCTCGATGGCCGAACTGATTCGTCGCTGGGTCAGCATTGTCGATGCCGTCAGCTTCGAGCGGCTGCCGTGACGATCTACTTCGACATCTCCGCCGCCGTCCATCGCCGCGCCGGGCTGGGCCGCTACGCCGAGAGCCTGGCACGCGCGCTCTTCCGCTGCTCGGCGACCGGCTGGCCTTCTTCTACAATCGGAGGAAGGCGTGCAGCCGTTGAGCGGGCTGGAGCATGTTCCGACGCGCACGGTCGCCCTGGGCTACAAGCCGTGGCGGATGCTGGTCTGGCTGGGGCAGTTGGCGCACATCCCGTTCAACCGCCTGCTGCCCGGCGCCGCGCTGTTCCACGCCACCGAGCACCTGCTGATGCCGCTGCGCGGCGTCCCGACCGTGCTCACCGTCCACGACCTGATCTTCCGGCGCTACCCCAGCCACCACAAGCCGCTCAACCGCTGGTACCTCAACCCGACCATGCCGCTCTTTTGCCGCCGCGCGAGCCACATCATCGCCGTCTCGGAGCAGACCAGGGCGACGTGATGGACGCCTACGACGTACCCGCACAGAAGATCACGGTGATCTACGAGGCCGCCAGCCCGCACTTCACGCCGCAAGGCTGGAGGTCGTCGCAGCCGCGCGGCAGCGCTACGCCCTGCCGGAGCGCTATCTTCTGTTCGTCGGCACCATCGAGCCGCGGAAAAACCTGGGCCGCCTGCTGGCGGCCTTCGAGCGAGCTGCGCGGCGAGGGCCTGACCGATGCGCTGGTGATCGTGGGCAAGCAGGGCTGGCTGTACGACGACTTCTTCGCGCAGTTGGAGCGCTCGCCGGCCAGGGACGCGGTGATCTTCCCCGGCTGGGTGCCCGATGCCGACCTGCCTGCGGTCTACGCCGGCGCGGCCGCGCTCGCCTTCCCCAGCGAGTTCGAGGGGTTCGGGCTGCCGGTGCTGGAGGCGATGGCGTGCGGCACGCCGGTCGTGTGCTCGAACACATCCAGCCTGCCGGAGGTCGCCGGCGATGCCGCGCTGCTGGTCGATCCGCTGGACACCGACGCGATTGCGGCGGCGCTGCGCCGGGTGTTGAGCGAGCCTGGTCTGTCCGCCACGCTGCGAACGCGCGGGTACGCACAGGCGGCGAAGTTCTCCTGGGACCGAACCGCTCGCGAGACAGTGGGGGTATATGAGCGCGTCCTGGCCGGGCAAGGCAAAGGCTAGAAAACATGTCGCAGTTCGTCCTCGACGCGCGCACCGCCACCGCCCACTTCCCCGGCATCGGCCGCTACGTGCGCAGCCTGGCCGCTGCGATGGCGCCGCTGCTCGACCAGGACGAGCAACTGACCCTGCTGACCGATCCGCGGCAACCGTTGAACCTCCCTGGCCTGGCCGCGGTTCCTGCCGCGGCGTCGCCCTTCTCCCTCGCGCAACAATGGATGATCCCCGCACTCCTGCGCCAGCTCGGGGCGACCGTCTACCACAGCCCTTACTATCTGATGCCCTACCTGCCGGCCGCGCCGGCGCTGCTCACCGTCTACGACCTCATCCCCCTGCGCCACCCGGAGCACAGCAGGCCGCGGGCGAGGCTGCTGTTCCGCTGGGCGACGCGGTTGGCCCTTCGCACAGCGCGCCATGTGGTGGCGATCACCGAGACCACCCGCGCAGGATTTCATGTCGGAGTTCCGCCTATCGCCGGGGCGCATCACCGCCATCCCCTTAGCGGCCGATCCCGCTTTTCGACCCCAGGGGGACCAGGCCGTGGCCGCACTGCGGGAGAAGTATCAATTGCCCGCGCGCTTCGTCCTGTATCTGGGCAGCAACAAGCCGCACAAGAACCTCGTCGGGCTGGTGCGGGCGTGGGCAGCGGTTACCGGACCTGGTGCGAATCCCTCGGATCATGTCGGTCAGGCAGGTCTGATCGTGCGAGTTGGTGATTGCCGGCGCGTGGGATGAGCGCTATCCTGAAGCGCGGCAGCTTGCCCATTCGCTGGAGGCTCACCGGCATCCGCTGGCTGGGGCCCATCGCCGAGGCAGACCTGCCGGCGCTCTATTCGGCGGCCGACCGTGTTCGTCTTCCCCAGCCTGTTCGAGGGCTTCGGGCTGCCGGTGATCGAGGCGATGGCCTGCGGGACGCCGGTGATCTGCTCGAACGTCACCGCCCTCCCGGAGGTCGCGGGAGACGCGGCGATCCTGTTTGATCCCATCGCGCCACCAGCTGTAGAGACGTTGCATGCAACGTCTCTACAAACCGCGCTCGAGCGCGTCCTGGACGATGGGGCGCTGCGGGCCAAGCTCCGCGAGAAGGGCCTGGCCCGCGCGGCGCAGTTCTCGTGGCAAGACACTGCGGCACGGACGTTCGGATTGTACCGTCGCATCGCGAACGCAGGGACTGGATGGGACCTCTTGAAGATTCTCCACATCTACAAAGACTACTGGCCCATCCTGGGCGGCATCGAGAACCACGTGAAGCTGCTGGCTGAAGGACAGGCAGCTCGCGGCCACGCGGTCACGGCCCTGGTGACGAACTCCGCCAACAACGCGCGGGGCTTTCCGGCCGGGCTGAAATCGACCGTGAGCCAGGAAAACGACGTGCGCGTGGTCCGCGCCGGGCGGCTCGCCACGGTCGCCTCGACGCCGCTGAGCCTGGCGCTCCCCTGGCGGCTGCTACGCGAGCAGCCGGATGTGGTCCACCTGCACTTCCCCTACCCTGTCGGCGAGATCGCCCAGTGGCTGTTGCGCCGTGGCCGGGCAACGGTGATGACCTATCACAGCGACGTCGTGCGCCAGGCGAGCATCCTCGCTTCTACCGCCCGCTCATGGAGCGAGTCCTCCGCCAGGTCGATGCGATCATCATTGGCAGCCCACCCATGCGCAATAGCACGTATCTGGCCGAACACGCAGCCCAGGCTGCACCTGATCCCGTACGGGATTCCGCTGTCACGGTTTGAGCCGCACCGGACAGTGTCGCCTTCGGCTGGGCCTGGCTCGGACGCGGCCTTCACGCTTCTCTTCGTCGGCCGCCTGCGCTATTACAAGGGCCTGGACACCCTGATCCGCGCGCTCCCCCAGATCCCCGCACGACTCCTGGTGGTCGGCATCGGGCCGATGGAGGCGGAGTGGAAGGCGCTGGCCCGGGAATTGGGTGTGGCCGAGCGCGATCTCGTGGCTCGGTGAGGTCTCGGACGACGATCTACCCGGGCTGTACCACCCGGCAGACCTGTTCGTGCTGCCGGCCAGCCACCCGAGCGAGGCGTTCGGGTTGGTGCAGGTGGAGGCGATGGCCGCGGGGCTGCCGGTGGTCTGCACGGAGCTGGGCACCGGGACGACTTACGTCAACCACGACGGCGTCACCGGCCTGGTGGTTCCCCCGCGCGACCCGGACCGGCTGGCTGCGGCCATCAATACCTTGATCGCTGACCCCGAACGACGGGCCGCACTGGGCCGCGCCGCACAGGCACGCGCCAGGGATGAGTTCGATCTCAACGTGATGGTCGACCGGATTCTGGAGCTATATAGTGACCTAATTCGTTGACTTTGTCCTGCACGTGGTAGAATGGCCTGACGTTCGTTCGCCGGGTGCAAGGATAGGATGCAGACCAAGCTCAGCCGGATCTGCGACGCCATCATCGAATCGGGCTGGTTAGCCGTGCTGGTGGTGGCGCCTCTTTTCTTCAATACGTTCTCCAATCGCGTCTTCGAGCCGGATAAGATTCATCTCGTGCGCTCCATCGCGCTCGTGATGGCCGTGGCGTGGCTGGTGCAGCTGATAGATGGCCGGCTTGCCGGCGAGGCGGGCGAAGGCGGCTTCTGGTCTCGCATACGGAGCACCCCGCTGGTCCTGCCCGCCCTGATACTGGTGGTCAGCTACCTTCTGAGCACAGCGCTGTCCCTCGTACCCCGCATCAGCTTCTTCGGGTCATATGTGCGGCTGCAAGGGACATTCACGTTTCTCAGCTACGTGCTGATCTTCGGCGTGGTCCTGACCCACATGCGCACGCTGACCCAGGTCAACCGGTTGCTGCACGCGGTGATCATCACCTCCCTGCCCATCGCGATTTACGGCATCATCCAGAACGCCGGGCTGGACCCGCTGCCGTGGGGCGGCGATGTAGTCGAACGCGTGGCCGCCAACATGGGCAACGCGATCTTCGTCGCAGCCTATCTCATCATGGCTGCCTTCCTGACCCTGGAGCGGTTGCTCAACAGCGTGGTTGGGCTGCTTAAGACGGAAAACAGCGGGATGGGCGACGCGTTCCGCGCCGGCGCGTACCTGTTCGTCCTGATCGTGCAACTGATCGCGATCATATTCACGCAGAGCCGCGGCCCCCAGATCGGATTCGCCGCCGGAATATACGTATTCAGCATGCTGGGGCTCTTGCTGCTGGCGCGCTGGGCGCGACGCAAAAACGCGGGCCGGCCTTCCTGCGCTGGCTGAGCGCACACGTGCGCGGGGCGTGGAGCGCGCTGATCGGACTGACGGTCGCCGGGTTGATCTTTCTCGTGGTGCTCAACGTACCCAACGGCCCGCTCAAAGGTGTGTGCCAGGTGCGCTACGTCAGCCGGACCTGCACGCTCTTCAGCCTGAATGAAGGCACCAACGCGGTGCGCGCCTTGATCTGGGAGGGCGTGGTCGAGCTGATGTCGCCGCACGCGGCGCTCCAGACACCCGACGGCCAGCCCGATGTGTTCAATGTCCTCAGGCCCCTGGTTGGCTATGGGCCCGAATCGTTGTGGGTCGCGTTCAACCGCTTCTATCCCGCCGAGCTGGGGCGCTTCGAGTCGCGCAACGCCTCGCCCGATCGTTCGCACAACGAAACCTTCGATGCGCTCGCGCGCGGGGGCCTGATCCAGTTCGCTGCGGAGATCTTCCTCTACGCGAGCGTCTTCTACTACGCGCTCCGCTGGCTGGGGCTGATCCGTGACCGGCGATCGCGCAACCAGTTCATCGGATTCCTCATTGCCGGCGGCGCGCTCGGCGTGATCCTGCCGTTGATCTTCGACCGGAGCCTGCGGCTCGCGGGCATCGGGCTGCCGGCGGGTCTGATCGCTGGATTGATGCTGTACGTCACAGTGGATCTGCTGGCCAGCCGCCGCGCGCTGACCGAGGGTTCCCAGCCGAACGGCAGCCCGCGACAACAACTGCTGGTGCTGGCTTTGTTCTCTGCGATCGCGGCCCACTTTGTCGAAGTTCACTTCGGCATTGCCATCGTTTCCACGTTGACGCATTTCTGGGCGCTGATCGGCGTGCTGGTCGCAGTGGGCCTGGGGTGGGTGCGCATGGAGGAGATTGTCGTTACGACGCCCGGTCCGGCCGCTGTGCCGGCTCGATCCGCCCCATTAAGCGCAGCCTCGTCTGCGGGCCCGAAGCGCAAAGCCGGCGACGGCAAACAGCGGGCTGCGAGCCAGGGGAGCGACCCCCGATCGACGCAGCCAGGGTCAGTTCGGCCGGCCGCCACGGCACGGGAGAAAACCAACGCTCTTCCTGCGATCTTGCCTTACGCGGTCATCATCGCCATCATTTCGGCTGTCTTCGCCTGGGATTTCACCATCAATCAGAGCGGCGCGGTCGGTCCATTCGCTATCCTGTGGGACGCGTTCACCACGCGGAAAACCGATTTCCAGGTTGTCCGTTCGTCGATGCTGCTGGTGATGGTGTTATTCACATGGTTCATTGGCGGGATCATTGCGATCGGTGAGGTTCGAGAGAACGCGAAAAATCGCTTCTCTGTGCCCGCAGCGGCGCTGCTCTACTTCGGCGCGGCGCTGGTTACCTTCCTGGTCTTCGGACTGATCCATGCCGCAGCCATCGATCTGGGCGACCTGCAAGGGCTCGACGTCTTTGCTCACCTGGCGAGCCGCATCGTTGTCTTCGATGGGGTGCTGTTCTTGCTGATGCTGGCGCTGGCCGCGAGCATCGCGCTGGCACGGCCGGAACCGTGGCCGCAGCGCTTCGCCCACCGGACCGCGGTGTCGTCGGGAGCTGGCGTCGTCCTGACCGCCCTGGCCGTCTTCCTGATCGTAAGCCTCAACATCCGCTCGGTGCAGGCCGACACTTACTACAAGCAGGGGCTCGGATACGAGGCTGCAGGCCAATGGGAGGGCTCCGTAGTCCTGTACCGCGAGGCCGGCCGCCTCCAACCCCAGGAGGACTATTATTGCCTGTTTCTCGGCCGGGCGCTGCTGCAGCTCTCGGATTTGGCGGTGCCCGGTGCAGCCGTGTTGCCCGACGACCTGTCCAATGTGCGCACCGGTGACTTATTGGACCTGGTGGACAGGGGCATCCAGGCGCGCGACCGCGAGGACATCCTGCGTGCTGCCCATGCCGCCCTGATCGGCGCCCAACGGTTGAACCCGCTGAACACGGATCACACCGCCAACCTCGCCCGCCTGCACCGGGCATGGGCGTTCGCCAACGCGGCGACAACAGCCGAAAGCAGCGATCCGAGCCGGCTTGCGGAAATCCTGGCGACGGAGCCGGATAAGGTGGACCAGGCGCACCTGCCGCGCAGCCTGGACTACTACCAGCAGGCCCTGGCGCTCAGCCCCCACAATGCCGGGCTGTGGAATGAGTTGGCTACCCTCCAATTTATCCTGGGTGACCTGTCGGCCGCGCAAAAGACCCTCGACAGCTCGCTGGCCGTGGATGATCGCTTCTATCCCACGCATCTGCTGCTCGGCGACGTGCTGACCGCAGGTGGCGACATGCGGGCTGCGTTGGCTGCTTACAAGGAGGCAGCACAAATCTCGCCCAAAAATCTGGGCGTGCTGAGTGCGGTGGGCGTCACAGGTGTCGAGGCTGGGGAGCCAGGGGCGTCGATTGATGCATTCCAACGTATGATCGCGTTGGAGACGCCGGCCCTGGCTGGAACGCAAGCCCAGCTCAGTCAACTCAATGCCCAGGTTGCCTCAGCAGGTGGGTATGAAAACGCAGAAGGTTCGGCCACCAGCAGTCGCGCCATGCTGGAACAGCAGATCGCCAGCCATGAGCGACAGCTATTCCTGGCCCATCGCAACCTGGCACTCGTGCTGCGGGAGTTGGGCCAAACAGCCGATGCCCTGGCTGCAGCGCAGAGAGCGCTGGGTTACGCACCCGAATCGGAGCTGGCAAGCACGGAATCGCTGATCGCCGACCTGAAAGGTCGAGGCACGCCATGACCACTTACGTCCTCATCCTGACCAGCGCATTGATCCTCGCCGTGGGGGTGACACCCCTGGTGCGGAGGCTCGCGCGGCGGACGGGCATGGTGGATCAGCCCAGCGCGCGCAAGCAGCACAGCGTGCCCACGCCCCTGCTGGGTGGACTGGCCATCTACCTGGCCGTCATCGTCGCGCTGATCCTCCTGGGCAATCGTTTTTATGTCAACCAGGTTGCCGGCATATTCCTTGGCGCGACGCTGGTGTCGTTCCTCGGCCTGTGGGATGACCGGCGGGGACTGTCGCCGTGGGTTAAGCTGGGGGGACAGTTCCTGGCTGCGGGCATCGTTACCATGACGGACGTCCGCATCGGGCTCTTTCCGTGGGACGCGTTGAACATTGCAGCCACCCTGATCTGGGTCGTCGGCATCACCAACGCCATGAACCTGCTGGACAACATGGATGGCCTGAGCGGCGGCATCGCGGCCATTGCCGCGCTCTTCTTCCTGTTGTTCGCGATCATGAGCGGGCAATACCTGGTCGGCGCGCTGGCTGCAGCCCTGGTGGGTGCGTGCCTTGGGTTCTTGTTCTACAACCTGAACCCGGCCACCATCTTCATGGGTGACACGGGCAGCCTGTTTCTTGGGTTCACGCTGGCGTCGCTGGCGATCAAGCTGCGCTTCCCGGACAACTCGGCGTTCGTCACGTGGATGGTGCCGGTGCTCGTGCTGGCCGTGCCGATCTTCGACACAACCCTGGTCATCATCTCGCGCTTGCGGCGGCGTCTGAACCCCTTGACCACGCCGGGCAAAGACCATCTGAGCCATCGGCTGGCAAGGTTGACAGGCAGCCCGCGCGAGGCCGTTCTTATCTGTTATATCATTGCATTCCTGGCCGGGATCGCCGCCACGTTCGTCACGCAGGCCAGCGTGGTCGAAGGCTACGCGGTCGGCCTCGCGGCTGTTATCATCGCCATCTTCGGCATTTGGAAGATGGAACAATTCTACTATCGTGCACGCACCGCCTGAAAGAATCGGGCGGAAGAAGGAGAGTATCTTGAAGAAGCATGTTCTGATCCTACTGGTCCTGTTGGCTTTTGCGGGGGCGCTGGCTGCATGCAGCCCGATGCCCGCTGCACCGATCGCCGCGCCGACCAGCGCGGCAGTGGCCGCAACACCCGCGCCGCCGGCCACCGAGGCGCCTGCCATTGCCGCTACGGCGGAGATGACCGCGACGGTGGAAATGCCCCCGACGGTAGTGGTCGGTACGCCCACCCCCGACACCCGGCCCATCGTGCCTGCGCCCGTTGAGGGTAAGCGGCCCCTTGCCGACGTCGAAGCCAAGGACCGCAATGAGCGGTTCTCCGGCCCGGCCGAGAAGTACGTGGAAGACAACACGATCTACGTCGCCACCATCGTGACCGACAAGGGCAATATCGTCGCGGAGCTGTACCAGGATACGCCCGAAGGCCTGAACAACTTCGTGACCCTGGCGCACAACGGCTATCTACGACGGCCTGACCTTCCACCGCGTCGAGGCGAAGTTCGTCATCCAGGGCGGCGATCCGGCGGGTGACGGCAGCGGCGGCCCCGGCTACACCATCCCGGCCGAGATCAACCATCTTCACCCGCGCGGTGCACTGGCCTGGGCGCGCACCGGCGACCAGGTCAATCCCGAGCGTCGCTCCAGCGGCAGCCAGTTCTACATCACTCTGGACCAGACCCCGTTCCTGGACGGCGCCTACAGCGTGTTCGGCTACGTGATCGAGGGCATGGACGTCGTCGACAAGATCGCGGTCGGCGACAAGATCCAGCGCATCGACATCAAGAAGGCCACGGCTTCGATGCTGCCAACCCCCACCCCCACCCCGACGCCTTATGCGCCGGCCAGCCAGGAAGGCCGCCCGCTGGCCACGGTGCCGATTGCGGAGCGCGAAAATTACTTCAACGCCGCACCTGAGATGACCATCGACGCAAGCAAGACGTACCAGGCGACCATCGAGACCGACAAGGGCAAGGTCGTCATGGACCTCGACGCGGCGCTGGCTCCAGTCACCGTCAACAACTTCGTGACGCTCGCCAACCTCGGCTACTACGATGGCATGCCCATTGCGTACGTCGAATCGGGCGTCTATGCCGTCCTCGGTTCGCCCGGCGGCAGCCCGGACAGCGACGTGGGCTATTCCTTGCCGCTGGAAGCCGGCGGAGGGACAACCGAGGTCATCACCGGCACCATTCTGATGTACCCGGCAACTAATGTGGCGGGCGAACTGGCCGCAAGCGGCAGCCAGTTCTTCATCTCCTTCTCCGCGGTTCCCGACAGCGCCACGCCGATGAATCTCTTCGGCAAGGTGATGGAGGGCATGGACGTCGCAGAGAAGCTGGCCACCGGTGACATCATCAAATCGATCACGATCGCTGAAAAGTAACGTATCGAAGAAGGAAAAAGGAAGATATGCCGAACCGCTATTCCAAACCGTTCGAGATGAAGATCGACCTGGCGAAGCAGCTACACGGCCACGATCGAGACGAATCGGGGCATCATCGTGGTGAAGCTGTACGCAACGCAAACTCCGCGCACGGTCAACAACTTCGTGTGCCTGGCTCGTGACGGGTACTACGATGGCGTGACATTCCACCGGGTGATCAAGGACTTCATGGTCCAGGGCGGCGACCCGACGGGCACCGGCCGCGGCGGTCCTGGCTACACGTTCAAGGACGAGTTCGACCCCAAGCTGAAGCACGACAAGCCGGGCGTCCTCTCCATGGCAAACGCCGGACCTGGCACCAACGGCAGCCAGTTCTTCATCACGCACGTGCCCACGCCGTGGCTCGACGGCAAGCACACCGTCTTCGGCCAGGTGACCACCGGCCAGGACGTGGTGAACAAGATCGAGCAGGGTGACGTGATGCTCTCGGTGACGATCGACGAAGCGTAAGATGACCGCTCAGGAACTCGGGAAAAAAAGTGGCAAACCGGACGAAAGCGCGGACCAGCAGGCTGGGCGACCGCGCTTATCTCCCGGGCGCTCGAAACTGATTCGTATCCTTGCGTTCCTGGGCGTCATTGTCCTTTCTCTTCTTATCATCCTATACGGCAGCCGGTTGGCAGGCCTGGGCGCGTATGGCTACCCGGGCCTGTTCCTGCTCAATCTCCTGGCCAGCGCAACCCTGATCCTGCCTGCACCTGGGATCGCGCTGGCCTTTGCAGCCGGCGCAGCGCTCAACCCATTCCTCGTTGGCCTCGCGGTGGGCAGCGGCTCCACGCTCGGCGAGCTCACCGGCTACATCGCCGGGGCGAGCGGTCGCGGGATCGTCAAGAATGACCCGTGGTACCCGCGGATGCAAGCCGCAATGGCCAGGTACGGGCTGTGGATCATCATCCTGCTAAGCCTCGTGCCCAACCCCATCTTCGATGTGGCGGGCATGGTGGCCGGAGCCACGCGCGTCCCTGTCTGGCAATTCCTCGCCGCAGCCTGGATCGGCAAAGTGACCAAGGCCACGCTGATCGCGCTGGCCGGCGCAGGAATGATCCAGGCGCTGGCGCCGCTGATCGAACGCTGGTTGATGCGGTAGCTCCATGAGCAATGCAGTCGACGCAGCCCTGATTTTCGGTTTCCTGAGCTTCTTCCACTTCTGGGGGGGCGCAGCGCTGGGCGCGGGCATCCGGGCGGGGCGGATATCGCCCATCCTGTGGGGCGCCCTGATCGGCGGCGCGCCCTTGTATTTCGGAATCGAGCGCGGGGTGGCGTTGGGTGAATGGGGCTGGCTGAGCTGGCAGTCGCTCGTGCTCGCCGTAAGCGCCCTGTTGACCTTCTCCTGGCTGCCGCGGCTGCGGGCGTTGTTCCTGAGTCGCGGCATGACCACCCTGACGGTCGGGACGTTCATCATGGCGATCGGCGCAGTCATCGGCGCGTGGTTCTTCCGCCTGGGCTCCGAGTTCTGGTCCCTCACGGTCGGGGGCGCCGGTTTCCTGCTCGGGGCCATGTGGTTCGGAGCAGGCATCAAACAGTTGCGTGGTAAGTAGATGTTCGAGCTCATCTTTCTGGGGACCTCGGCGTCGGCGCCCTCGGTGCAGCGCGGGTTATCGGCCGCGATGCTGCTGCACCGCGAATATCGTTTTCTGATCGACTGCGGCGAGGGCACCCAGCGACAGATCCTGCGCAGCGGGCTGGGGTTCAAGCGACTGGAGCGCGTCCTGTTGACGCACGGCCACCTGGATCATATCCTCGGGCTGGGCGGCCTGGCCTCGACGTTCGGCCGCTGGGAAACCATCGAGGAAATGGAAATCCACGGCGGAGCGTCCGCGCTGGGCCGCGTGCGAGAGCTGATGCGCGTCGTCTTCGGGCCTGCCGAGGGTAAGATCAACATCGGGTATCACGCCGTGCATCCGGGCCTGCTTCTCGAAGACGAGATTTTCCGGGTTTCTGCGTTCCCTGTGGAGCATCGCCGCACCGAGGCGTTCGGGTACATGTTCGAGGAAAAGCCGCGACGGCCCTTCCTGCCCGAAAAGGCGACCGCATTAGGTGTACCCGCCGGGCCGATCCGCCGTGACCTGGTGAACGGCCAACCGGTGATCTTGCCCGACGGCCGGACGATCCAGCCGGACGAGGTGCTGGGCGAAGAGGTCCCCGGGATCAAGCTGGCCTTCATTGGCGACGCAGGCCGTGTGGACAATCTGGTGGCGCATGTGGCGGGCGCAGACCTGCTGGCCATCGAGGCGACCTACATCGATCAAGAGCGCGAAGTGGCCGCGTCGTTCGGCCACCTCACCGCAAAGCAGGCCGCATGGCTGGCCCGCGAGGCCGGGGTGAAGTCCCTCGTGCTGCATCATATCTCGCGGCGCTACAACGCGAAGCAGATCATGGAAGATGCCGCGCCGCTCTTCCCCGACACGGCGGTCGCGCGCGATTTCGATCTGTTCCGGCTGGTGAAGCAGAAGCCTCTGGAGCGCGAGGATGTCCGCGGGCGGCCGGAGCGAGAAATGGCAGGCGGCACGGGTGACGCCCCGGGCTAAACCGCCTTACCCGGCGAATGCCCGGCCTGCGCTGCCGTACAACTCGATCAGCTGCCCAATCTCAAGGCTCATCTTGCGCTTGCCGCACCACAAGTAGTCCATCTCCTCACGCGATCCCACGAACGGATGAATATTCGTGACCGTGCTCGGGTCGGGCAGGGCCTTGGCCACCCCCTCCATGAAGATGCGTTTCAGCCGGGTGCCCACATTAATCTTGGCCACGCCCATCGAGATGGCCGCGGCCACGGCGTCCGCGGGCAGGCCGGAGCCGCCGTGCAACACCAGGGGTGTCCGAATCGCAGCCAGCGTCCAGGGCCTCAGCGATCTGGTCCAGGTCCCGGGCCTCGTTGAAGAGCACCGCGGTCGGGACGCTGGCCCGCTCGGCCATGCGCCGAGCCATCCGCGCCAGGTCTTCCAGCGCGCCACGATTCAGCCATTGCTGGTTGCAGACCGCCGCACCGAAGCCGATGATCGCGGGCGCCCCCAGGCGCTCCGCAGCCTCGATCGAGCCTTCGAGGGAATACTGGTCCCAGGACTCAAAATAGCCGATGGCGTAGCGGCGGTCGAGGGCGTTCTGTAGCAGGCCCGCCATGGATGCGACCGGCATGAGGCCTCCGCGATTTCGTCAGGCGGCAGGTGGCGCCACGGGCAGTTGCCCGGCCGGCGTGCCCAGCCACTTCTCGCCCGTCTCAATCAGCATCTCCGGGATGTCGTTCACGACGGGGTACTTGCGGCCGCAGCCAGGCTCCTGGCAGATCAGCCAGCTCTCCTTATAGAATTCCAGGCGGCCCGGATCAGCGCCCACGGCGCGCGTGTCGCCTGAAACGCAGTGAGGGCAACGCAAGATTTCGAGCAAGTCTTGTGGGATCATCTTCACTCCGCAGTCTGAGAGGTTGCGGCCAGTTTAACACAACAGCCACTCATCGCCCAACTGCGGCGGTCGATCCTATTCTCTTCGCTGTTGAACGCGATCAGCGCTTGGCCACCCCATGCGCAGGCTCCCCCCTGCCTAACACCCCGGCGGCGGCGTCACGCTGGCCGGGCAGGCCCCCGTCCCCACCGGGTACGGCACGCTCATGCCGGCATCGTAGGACAGGATGATCAACGCGTCCGTGGAGTTGACAGACCCGTCTGCGTTCGCATCTCCGCAGTTCATCGGACAGAAGGCTGAGGTGTCCATGTCCGCATCGGCCGACAGGACGATCAGCGCATCGGTCGAGTTCGCAGCACCATCGCCATTCACATCCCCCAGGGCCGGCGCACTGGCATTGGGTTCGATCGTGTACGAGTGAGAAACCCCCGTGGTATTGGATCTCACATATTCGACCGTCGCAAAGTTCGGGGCAACCTCAACGCGCAGATGGCCTGCGTTGGGCAGGACTTGGAGCGCATACGTCCCATTAGTCCCGGTGTAATAGCTACTGAACCCGGAACCGCTCATGCTGGGCGAGGGGAGTTCCTGGTAGACCACGCCGTCCCGCACTTCGTAGGCGTACACGTGATCGTGGCCGTGAAAAAAGGCGCTGACGCCGTTGGCCACCATCAGTTGGTGAATCGGAACCCCTCCCCATCCGGGCCGTTCTGTATCGAACCCCCAGGTCGTGCCGTTGATGCTGTAGCCGCCCCACTCGAACATGTGCGCCGGCGCAGCGCCGCCCCGGACGTAGTCTTCCGCGCCCCCCAGCCCATGATGGGCAAAGACGAACTTGAACCTGGCGTCACTGTTCTCCAAAGTCTGCTTGAACCAGTTGAACTGCGCCTGGCCCAGGGTCCAGTCCCACCGGTCACCGTAGACGGTTTCATCGCTCAGCTCTCCACCCGCAGTTCCGGCAAAGGGCTTGATCAGCGTGTACTGGTAGGGATCGATGAAGACAAAGAGCGCATCGCCCCACTCCCAGGCAAAATAGTCCTCACGCAGATGGTCGCCGCTGATCCCGGTGAGAGAGGCATCGGGATTTCCGGAGTAGAAGCTGTCCGGGATCGGATTGGGATAGTACCGCTTGCGGGCATTGATGCTCAGCAGGGCGATGCTGTTGGTGTCATCCAGGTTCCAGCCCTCTTCGTTCTCGTGGTTTCCGGCAGCCAGGAAGATGGCCGCCGAATGACTGACTCCGCTCATCCACTGGCGCTGGGCCAGGTAGCGCTGGTTGGCTGCCGAGGAAGTCGTCACTCCGTCCGTCCAGGCGGTGTCGCCCAGGTCGAAATGGAAATCGGGCTGATCGGCGCTCACGTTGGCCAGGGCCTGCTGATACAAACTGACAGTCCCTCCACCGCCGCTCATGTGCGCGTCCGAAGCGATCGTGAAGGTGAAGGTGCTGCCGCGCGCCCTCTGCGTGTGAAACGAATGCTGCGGCCGCGCGACCCAGCTATCTCCGGCTGTGCGGTATTGCATCCGGTAGAAGTACCTGGTATCCGGAGCAAGGTTGCTGAGGGTCACGTTGGCGGGCTCACCGGCGGGGGCCGTCGTGGAGCTGGTCTGCTCCGTATAGATCTCCGACGATGTGCCATATTCGTAGTACAGCTCGATTTCCGCGTCCGGCACCACATTGATCGTGACCGAGGTGTCGGTCGGCCGGCTGAGCAGCTCCTCGCCCGTGAAGGTGATCTCCGCGGCAGCCTTGATGCCGGTTGCCGATCCTCCAACCAACGATAGGAGGATGAGCAGGAAACTGAAGCGCCTCACAGCCCTGGCGGCTTGACCACGTGAGGAACAATAGCCCCGACTATTGCCGGGCAAGAACGGATAAACTGACATCGTGCCCTCCTGAGGATTACTTCATTGGATGGTCAGGCTTGCCGCAAGCATCGCTTCGCAACAGTAGATGGTCAGGGTGCGGCGGACCGGACACACCCTGACCATCCGTGGCCATGACAAACGCCGAAGGACTCGCAATGGCATCGATTTTGTTATTTCAGCTCTTGGGCACGATCACTGCGTGCCCACCAAGTGAGGAGACTCCCCGCTACCGAGCATCCCGGCGGCTGCTCCGTCAAGCTGGCCGGACACGCACCGGTCCCCACCGGGAACGGCACGCTCATGAGTGCGTCGTAGGACAGGATGATCAAAGCATCCGTGGAATTGACCAGCCCGTCCGCGTTCGCATCCCCGCAGTTCATCGGACAGAACGCCGCGGTGTCCATGTCCGCATCCGCGGACAGCACGATCAACGCATCCGTCGAGTTCGCCAGCACATCCCCATTCACATCCCCCAGCACTCCCCCCGCACTCACCACCACCTGCCCGTCCGTGATCATTAACTGCGGCAGCAGGTTGGCGAAGGTCGTGGCCGCCGCCATCACCGTGTACCCCAGGTCCAGCCCGCTCGTCCCCGCAGCGATGGCGTTGAAGGTGACCTGGAAGACCACGGTGTTGCCGGTCGCGCCGGTAGCGTTGGCCCCATTGAACGAGAGCGAGCCGCTGCCGGTCTGCCCGGTGTTCACCGCACCCGTGAAGCCCCCCAGCAGGTCGGAGTGGCTGGCATATTGCAGCACCGCCGGGTCCCACGCCAGCGACCCCGTGAAGCTCCCCAGCTTGTCATTGGGCGCCACAGCCCCCGTCATGTCGATGTTGACGCTCACCACCACCTGCCCGCCCGCGGCCACCGTCCCCGCGGACGGCGTCGCCGCCGACGTGATGGCGCCAACCTCCACAAAGTTGGCGGTCACGGTCTTATCGGCATTCATTGTGACCGAGCAGCTGGTGCCGCTGCTGCTGTTGCAGCCGCTCCAGGAACTGAACGCGTAGCCGGTCAGCGGAGTCGCCGTCACGGGGACCACCGTCCCGTAGGCATAGGTGTGCACGCCCACCGCCGGATTGGTCGTCCCCGCGCCGCTCGGGTTCACCGCAATGGTCAGATCGTGGGTGACCGTGGCAAAGTGTGCGGTGACGCTCCGGTCCTCGTCCATCGTCACCAAGCAGGCGCCGCTGCCGGTGCAGTCGCCGCTCCAGTGGTCAAACGTGTGCCCGGGGTTCGCCGTCGCCGTCACGCTGACGCTCTGGCCCTGGGGATATGTATGGGTCCCCGCCGACGGGCTAATCGTGCCACCCCCGGCCGGGTCGACCGCGGTCGTCAGCACCTGCGTCGGGCCGCTGATGTACGGATCAATCGTGTACGACAGCGAAAAGTTGGATGGAGTGCACGATCCCGTTGTGGACCTGACATATTCGACGGTCGCCAGATCCGACGCGATCGTGATCTTCAGGTGGCCCGAGTTGGGGCAAATGGCAATCGTCTCATAGTCCGTGTAGGTACCCACGGTGTAGATGCCGCCGAATACGCCGCCGCCCATGCTGGGCGAGGGGACTTCCTGGTAGACGATGCCGTCCCGCTTCTCATAGACGTACCCGTGATCGTGCCCGT
Source organism: uncultured Chloroflexia bacterium (assembly GCA_963774265.1). GTDB lineage: Bacteria > Chloroflexota > Anaerolineae > CG2-30-64-16 > CG2-30-64-16 > JALOOB01. The sequence goes on from CAVZDU010000009.1 coordinate 46,734, forward strand.
GGAAGTAGCCGCTGACGTGGTTGTCCAGCATCAACTGGTGGATCGGCACCGGAAAGTCCTCTGCAGTGCGGTTGTCCGCAAAGCCCTCGGTGCCGTCAAAGTTCTTTCCCCCCCACTCGAAATACCCGGCTGCCTCGGCGCCGCCGCGCACGTACCCTGCTCCACCGCTGACACTATTATCCGGAATCCCGCCTACCATCTGATGGGAGAACATGAACTTGTACCTGGCAGTGCTGTTCTCCAGAGTCTGCTTCAGCCAGGCGTACTGCTCGGCGCCCAGCGTCCAGAGCCACTGGTCGGCAACGACCGTTTCGTCGCTCTCTTCGTTGGCGATGGCGGTATAGGGCATGGTCATGGTGTACTGGAACGGGTCGATGACCACGAACAGCGCATCGCCCCATTCCCAGGCGTAATAGTCCTCGCGGTACTCGTCACCGTAAGTCGCTTCGTCAATCGCAGCCAAGGGATCCGTGTTCGCCGAGTAGAACCCGTCGTTGATCGGAGTGGGGTAGAACGCCTTGCGCGCCTGGATGCTGAGCAAGGCACGGCTGGGAGTATCATCCAGGTTCCAGCCCTCTTCTTCCTCGTGATTGCCCGACGACAGAAAGATCGGAACCGAATGGCCGATGCGGTCAAAGTACGTTGGCTCGCGGAAATTCAGATACCTGGTATTGACCGCACTCTGGGTCTCTGACGACGCGTTGTCCACCATGAAGGTGTCGCCCAGGTCGACAGCAAAGTCAGGCAGTTCACCGAGGATGTTGTTCATCGTCGTTGACCCGGCGTTGCCATGCGCGTCGGAGGTGACGGTGAAGACAAACGGGCTGCCCGCAGCGCGCTGCGTCCAGAACGAGTGCTCCGTCCGCACCACCCAGTCGTCCATGGCCTCTCCAGGAGCATGGTAGCGCAGGCGGTAAAAGTACTGGGTGTTGGCCGTCAGCCCGCTCATGGTGATCTCGTGCGGCTGGCCGCCGGTGGCCGTGACGTTGGGCGTCTGCAAAGTATAAGAAGGTGCTGACGCAGGCCGGTACTGGTAGTGATACTCGATCGTCGACACGGGAACGATGTTGATCGTCACCGCCGCGTCGGTCGGCTTGCCGAGGAGCTCCTCCGCGGTGAAGGTGATCGTCGTGGCGGCCTGCACAGAGAGGATGGATCCCCCCACCGACGACAAGACCAGAATCAGGAGAATGAGGACTCTCCCAAGCGTCGTCGGCCGAATACCAGAAACGCTCTTGTTCCGGATCATGTTGAAAAATAGCTTCTTTGCGGACACGGTGTCCTCCACTGGTAAGATGATGTCGCCTCTCCCGGGTTGGGTCCAGCGATCGACGAAGCAGCAGGTTCACAGGATGGCTCTGCGCCCACCCCCGGCGCTATATGTTCCTGACGATCATCGGGAGATAGATCGTCGTACCCACGACAACCTGCCCATCCCTGACCGTGAGAACTGGCAGCAGGCTCGCAAACGTCGTCGCGGCAGCCATGGTCGAGTAGCCCAGATTGAGGGGGCTGGTTCCGGCTCCCACCACGTCGAAGGTGATGGCGAGAACGGTGATATTGCCGGTGACCCCGGTTGCATTTGCCCCATTGAAGACAAGATGTCCGGGCGAGGGATTGACCACACCGGTGAAACCGGCCAGGATCCCCGAATGGCTGCTGTACTTGAGTACGGCAGTATTCCAATCCAGGGTGCCGGTGAACGATCCCAGTTTGTTATCGGGTGTATTGACGCCGGAGACGTCGATGTTGATGCTGACCACAATCTGTTGGCCGACGCTCGGCGCAGCATTTGAAGCCGCAGCCGTTGATGTCGCAACGCCGCTGACCGCGAAAGCCGGAGCACCTCCGCTCATCACGCCAGCGAGCACCAGAACGACAGCCGTCAGCAGGCGCCAACAAAGCGGGATACATGAAGATGCCATTCGTTAAGCTTCTCTCTTCTCAGAAGACTTGAGGATGCTTCCAGCACAGGGAAGCTTACGTCTTCCGTGTCGATCCGCGGCAATCAGCAAGGTTGGGGGGCCCAGAACAGTTCTGAGCCCCCCAACCCCGACGCTACTGATTCTTGCTGATTAACGGTAAGTACAGGTAGTACGTCCGTACACTGAAATGGGCGGTGACGGTCTTGTTTGCGTCCATGGTGACCGAACAAGAACCGGCGCCGGTGCAGGCCCCACTCCAGGAGTCGAACTTGTACCCGGCCGCGGGGGTCGCCGTGACCGCGACGACGGCGCCTGACGTATAGGTGTGGACGCCCACCGCAGGATTCGTGGTGCCACTTCCTAGCGGGTCGACGGCGATGGTCAGGCTAAAGATCTGGACGTAGTTGACCGTGGCAGTGCGAGCGGCGGCAGGCATGGTGACCGTGTTGGTGGTCGCCGTGCTGGCGTTGTTGTCCGTGCCGCTCCAGCTGCCCACAGTCCAGCCTGCGCCCGGCGTAGCGGTAAGGCTGACCACCGTGCCTGCCAGGTACTGCCCAGGAGCGCAGCCGGTCGAGTTGGCCGGGCTGGGTGCCGGGTCAGTGCCAGTGCCGGTGTGGGTCAGCGTCAGCGCGTAGCAGGTCGGCGGGATTTCGATGTAGTTGACTGTGACAGTCCGCACCGCTGCCGGCATGGTGACTTGGTTGGTAGTCGCCGCGCTGCCGTCGTTGTCGGTGCCGATCCAGCTACCCACGGTCCAGCCCGAGCCAGGCGTGGCGGTGAGGGTGATGACCGCGGCGGCCACGTACTGCCCGGAAGTGCAGCCGGTCGAGTTGGCCGGGCTAGCCACCGGGTCGGTGCCGTTGCCCGTGTGGATCCTGGTCAGCGCATAGCAGGTCGGCTGGATTTCGGTGTAGGTGACGCTCGCGGCGTGCGCCGCAGCCGGCATGGTCACCTGGTTAGTGGTCGAGGTGCTGGCATCGTCGTCGGTGCCGGTCCAGCTGCCCACCTTCCAGCCTGAGCCGGGTGCGGCCGTGAGGCTGATGACCGCGCCCGCCACGTACTGCCCGGCAGAGCAGCCGGTCGAGTTCGTCGGGCTGGCTGCCGGATCGCTGCCCGTGCCCGTGTGGGTTAGCGTCAGCGCATAGCAGACGGGCGGGATTTCGACGTAATTAACCGTGACCGTCTGCGGCCAATCGGGCATTACGACCGTGTTGGTGGTGGACGTGCTGGTATCGTCGTTGGTGCCAAGCCAGCTGCCCACGGTCCAGCCTGAGTCAGGGGCAGCGGTGAGCGTGATGACCTCGTCCGCCACATAGAGTCCAACGGCGCAGCCGGTCGAGCGGATCGGGCTGGCCACCGGGTTGGAGCCGGCGCCCGTGTGCGTCCTCACCAACCAATTGCACGCCGGTTGGATTTCAGTATAGGCGACGCTCGCGGCGTGTGCCGCAGCCGGCATGGTCACCTGGTTGGTGGTCGAGGTGCTGGCATCGTTGTCGGTGCCGGTCCAGCTGCCCACGGTCCAGCCGGAGGCAGGCGCGGCCGTGAGGCTGATCACCGCGCCCGCCGCGTACTGCCCAGCCGCACAGCCGGTCGAGTTCGCCGGGCTGGCTGTCGGGTCGGACCCGGTGCCCGTGTGGGTCAGCGTCAGCGCGTAGCAGGTCGCGGTCCACTGCCGCGTACAGCGTGATGTCTGCCGCAAACGAATAGGTCGCCCCGTTCGTATACGCCGTGCCCCCGCCGCCGGACGCCGTGTTCCAGCCGCCGAACGTGTAGCCCGCGCGTGAACGTGTTGAGCTTCAGCGCCGTCGGCACGCTGGCCGTCTGCGCCGTCATCGTGCCCGTCCCACCGTTGGCGTTGAACGTCACCGTGTGGTTGGCCGCGGTCGCAGTGACCGAATCGTCGGTCACCGTCACGCCCGGCAGCATGTTACAGATGCTTACCGCTGCCGCCATGGCCGTGTAGTTCAGGTCCAGCGCACTCGTCCCCGCTGCCACCACATTGAACGTGATGGCAGTGACGGTCACGTCCCCCGAACCACTCGCATTCGCCCCGTTGAACGTGATGCTCCCCGTCCCCGCATTGGCCGTGTTGACGTTGCCCGTGAAGCCGCTCGGCAGATTCGTGTTGCTCACGTACGTCAGCACCGCCGGGTTCCACGCCAGCGAGCCCGTGAAGCTCCCCAGCAAGACACCGGTCGGCACATCGATGGCGATCGTCGCCACGATCTGCTGGCCCACCCCCGGCGTGTCGTTCGATGCACTCACCGACGACGCCGCTCCACCGCAGGACGTGGATGCCCACTGCGCGTACAACGTGATGTCCGCCGCAAACGAGTAGACCTGGCCGTCGGTGTAGGCCGTCCCCGAACCGTTGGACGCCGTGTTCCACCCGCTGAACGTGTACCCCGTCCGCGTGCAACGTGTTTGCCTTCAGCGCCGTCGGCACCGCGGCGACCTGCGCCGTCATCGTGCCCGTCCCACCGTTCGCATTGAACGTCACCGTGTGGCTGACCCCTGTCGCAGTGACCGAATCGTCGGTCACCGTCACGCCCGGCAGCATGTTACAGATGCTTACCGCTGCCGCCATGGCCGTGTAGTTCAGGTCCAGCGCACTCGTCCCCGCTGCCACCACATTGAACGTGATGGCAGTGACGGTCACGTCCCCCGAACCACTCGCATTCGCCCCGTTGAACGTGATGCTCCCCGTCCCCGCATTGGCCGTGTTGATGACGCCCGTGAAGCCGCTCGGCAGAGTCGTGTTGCTCACGTACGTCAGCACCGCCGGGTTCCAGGTCAGCGAGCCCGTGAAGCTCCCCAGCAAGACACCGGTCGGCACATCGATGGCGATCGTCGCCACGATCTGCTGGCCCACCGCCGGCGCGTCGTTCGATGCACTCACCGACGACGCCGCTCCACCGCAGGTCGCTTCGGCAAAGTTCGCCGTGACGCTCTTCGCCGCATCCATCGTCACCGCGCACGTCCCCGTCCCGCTGCACCCCGCACCGCTCCAGCCCGTAAACGTCGACCCCGCCGAAGCTGCGGCCGTCAGCGTCACCGACTGGTTGTAGTTGTAGGCCTCCGAGCAGTCTGCTCCGCAGCTGATGCCGGCCGGCGCACTCGTCACCGTCCCGCTCCCTGTGCCGGTCTTACTCACCGTCAGCGTGTACGTGTTCAGCGTGAAGTTCGCCGTGACGCTCTTCGCCGCATCCATCGTCACCGCGCACGTCCCCGTCCCGCTGCACCCCGCACCGCTCCAGCCCGTAAACGTCGACCCCGCCGAAGCTGCGGCCGTCAGCGTCACCGACGAGCCGGCGTTGAAGCTCGCCGAGCACGTCGAGCCACAGTTGATCCCCGCCGGTGCACTCGTCACCGTCCCGCTGCCCGTGCCGGTCTTGCTCACCGTCAGCGTGTACGTCGGCGCATTCACCGTCACCGAACTATCGTAGATCGTCAGAATGGGCAGCAGGCTCGGGAAGGGAGAGCCAGCCGCCGCCATGGCCGAGTAGTCCAGATCCAAGGCGCTAGTCCCTACTGCCGCCGCGGTGAAAGTCACCACCAGCACGGTCACGTCGCCGGTTGCACCGTCGGGATTGCTCCCGTTGAACGTGATGGTCCCGCTCCCGGCATTGGTGATATTCACGATACCGGAAAAGCCCGCCGGCGGGGCGCCGGAGTAGCTTACGTACGTCAGGACAGCAGGATCCCGAATCTAGCGTGCCGCTGTAACTGCCCAGCTCGGCGCCGGAGGCGTTGGTCATGTCGATGTCAATGGTGACCACAACCTGTTGGCCGACCGTCCGTACACTGAAGTCAGGCGATGCCGACGACACCACGCTGTTGCTCGATGCGGCAAAGTTCGCCGTGACGCTCTTCGCCGCATCCATCGTCACCGCGCACGTCCCCGTCCCGCTGCACCCCGCACCGCTCCAGCCCGTAAACGTCGACCCCGCCGAAGCCGCGGCCGTCAGCGTCACCGACTGGTTGTAGTTGTAGGCCTCCGAGCAGTCTGCTCCGCAGCTGATGCCGGCCGGCGCACTCGTCACCGTCCCGCTCCCTGTGCCGGTCTTGCTCACCGTCAGTGTGTAGGTGTTCAGCGTGAAGTTCGCCGTGACGCTCTTCGCCGCATCCATCGTCACCGTGCACGTCCCCGTCCCGCTGCACCCCGCACCGCTCCAGCCCGTAAACGTCGACCCCGCCGAAGCTGCGGCCGTCAGCGTCACCGACTGGTTGTAGTTGTAGGCCTCCGAGCAGTCTGCTCCGCAGCTGATGCCGGCCGGCGCACTCGTCACCGTCCCGCTCCCTGTGCCGGTCTTACTCACCGTCAGCGTGTACGTGTTCAGCGTGAAGTTCGCCGTGACGCTCTTCGCCGCATCCATCGTCACCGCGCACGTCCCCGTCCCGCTGCACCCCGCACCGCTCCAGCCCGTAAACGTCGACCCCGCCGAAGCTGCGGCCGTCAGCGTCACCGACGAGCCGGCGTTGAAGCTCGCCGAGCACGTCGAGCCACAGTTGATCCCCGCCGGTGCACTCGTCACCGTCCCGCTGCCCGTGCCGGTCTTGCTCACCGTCAGGGTGTACGTCGACGCGGCCACAGTGACTGAACCATCCGTGACCGTAGTGATGTTGGCCATCAAGCTCTGCAGGTTAATCGCGGTAGCCATAGCGGAAAAGTTCAGGTCGAGGGTACTTGTCCCCGTTCCTATCACCAGGAAGGTAACGCGGTAGACCTCCACCACATCCTGCATGCCATCGACGTTGGTCCCGTTGATGGTCAGCAGCCCATTGTCAACCTGGCTGGTATTGGTAGACCCGCTGAAACCATTCTGGTATTGGCGGCTTTGATAATCCAGGATGGCTGCGTCCCACTGCAACGTGGAGCTAAAACTCCCCAACAGGTCGTCGGGATACTGCATGTTGGTGACATCAATCGTGACGCTTACGGTGATCGTGTCACCGTTGTTCGGCGCCGCGTTCGAAGGCGTTGCCGCCGCGGTCACACTGCCCGTTGCAGCAAATGCCGGCACAGCTCCCAGCATCGCGGCGTTGAACGCCAGGGCGATCACCAGCAACAGACGCCAGTAAAACAAAGTGTGTTTGGTTTTCATGCTCTCAGCCTCTCCATTGTCTGAATTGTTCCAGCCTTGCGCCCTTCGCTCACGGGCATCCTGCTGGCTTGGTGACGGTGGCTGGGCACGCGCCGGTCTCAACCGGGAACGCCACGCTCATGCCCACGTCGAAGGACAGGATGATCAGCGCGTCGGTAGAATTCACGTACCCGTCCGCATTCACATCGCCACAGTTCATGGGACAGTACTGCGTGCTGTCAATGCCTACGTCGGCCGAGAGGACGATCAGGGCATCGGTCGAGTTCGCCTCGCCGTCGTCATTGACGTCACCCAGGACCGAGACAGGCAGTTCCCCGCCCTCGATGGTGAAGCTGTGCACGGCCGTGGCCTGGTCCATGCGGAAGTACTGGACCGTCGTCTCATCCGGTGCCACGGTCACGAGCACGTGGCCGCAGTTGGGCTGAGTGGCGATGGTGTACCCGCTGCCGGCGGTGTACATGTTGAACCCGCTCCCGTTGTTGCCCCAGCCGGCGACGGGCATGGACAGGTAGACCACGTTATCCTTCTTCTCGTAGGCGTACTGGTGATCGTGGCCATGGAACACGGCGTCGACGCCGTAATTGTTAAAAATCGTGTGCAGCGGCTCGCTACCCCACCCGGCGCGCCTGGTGGCCCAGGAATAGGTGGTGCCATCCTCGTCGTAGCCGCCCATCTCCACCAGGTTCACGTGATTGGCGCCGGCATGGCCATAGTCCTCCTGGTTGTTTAGGCTGGCGTCGGTCGGCATCTGGTGGGTAAAGACGAACTTGTACGTGGCGTTGCTGTTCTGCAGGGTCGTCTTGACCCAGTTGAACTGCGTCTGCCCCAGGGTCCAGGACCAGGCATCGCCGGTTCCCGTCCCGTTCGTCTCGCCGCCGCCCGGGTCGTTGACGTACGGCTTGGACGTCGTGTACCAGTAGGGGTCGATCACCATGAACAGCGCGTCGCCCCAGGTCCAGGCGTAGTAGCTTTCCTTGTACTGATCGCCCCCCAGCAAGGGCTCAAGCGCCGTGTCGCCGGTGTAGAACCCGCCTGGCTGCGGCATCGGGAAGTACTTTTTCTGGGCTTTGGTACCGATGATGGGCAGGCTGTCCACGGGATCGCCGGCATCGTTCGGCGTGCCAGCGACGTGCCAGTTTTCCTTCTGCTCGTGGTTCCCGGGGATTAGGAACACCGGCGCCGAGTGGCTGAACAGGTTAGAAGTACTGGTACTGGTCGATGTAGGCCTGGTTGGCTCCCGCCTGATCGCTGGGATCCACATTGGTGTACATGGCCACGGTGTCGCCGAGGTCAAAGTGGAATTCCGGGTTATGAGCGGCGACCTCCTGGGCTACATTCGTCCATGTGGCCGACTGGCCCATCAGAATGCCCACGTGCGAGTCGGAGGTGAGGGTGAAGCTGAAGGTGCTGCCCGCCGCACGGGCCGTCTGGAAGGAGCGTTCCGTCCGCGTCTCCCAGGTGGAGCCACCATCGGTGCTGTATTGCATCCGGTAGTAGTACTTGGTGTTGGTGCTCAGGCTACCGAGGACTACGGTCGTGGGCGCATTGGCCGCCGCGGCCGTGTTGCCGGTAGTGGTGTATGGTCCCCCGGGCGCGGTGCCGTACTGGAAGCGCACGGTGATCGCCGTCTGGGGGACGAAGGTGACGGAGATTGAATTGGCCGTCGGCCGGGTGAGCAGCTCCGTTCCGGTGAAGGTGATCGGCGCCGCATGAACAGGTGGTGCTGGCACGACCACCAGCGCAGAGAGCAGGACCAGGAGCGCCGTGAACCTCCCGATCGTGGCCAGATGAATCCATGATCTGTGTTGCATTTTGGCCTCCTCAGGCTTGCGTAATGTAATGAATTTGGTGTTCTAGGCTGCTGCCACAAGGTTCTTTTTGGAACAATCCGGTGCATCCGGCGCGTCGCGGCCGCCGGCTCAAGGACCACACCCCGGCGGCGGCGTTACGGTGGCCGGGCACGCGGCCGTCCCCACCGGGAACTGCACACTCATCAGTGCATCGTAGGACAGGATGATCAGCGCATCGGTGGAATTGACCAGCCCGTCCCCGTTCGCATCGCCGCAGTTCATCGGACAGAACGCCGCCGTGTCCATGTCGGCATCGGCCGACAGCACGATCAGCGCATCGGTCGAGTTTGCCGCGCCGTCGCCGTTGACATCCCCCAGCACCCTGTCCGCACTCACCACCACCTGGCCGTCGGTGATCGCCAACTGCGGCAGCAGATTCGCAAAGGTCGTCGCGGCGGCCATGACCGTATAGCCCAAGTCCAACACACTCGTGCCTGCACCCACCGCATTGAACGTGACCTGGTACACCACGGTGTTGCCGGTCGCGCCGCTTGAATTCGCCCCGTTGAACGACAGCGAGCCGCTTCCTGCGTTCACCGCACCGGTGAACCCACCCAGTGGACCCGAGTTGCTGACGTAGCTGAGCACCGCCGGGTCCCACGCCAGCGACCCCGTGAAACTGCCCAGCTTCGCGCCGGATGGCGTCGCACCGCTCATGTCGATGTTGATGCTCACCACCACCTGCCCGCCCACGGCCACCGTCCCCGCAGACGGCGTCGCCGCCGACGTGATGGTCCCCACTTCCACGAAGTTGGCCGTCACCGTCTTGGCGGAGGTCATGGTGACCGAGCACGTGCTGCCGCTGCAATCGCCGCTCCACGAGCTAAAGGCGTAGCCGGTGTTGGGGGTGGCCGTGACATTGACCGCCGTGTCCTCGGGATAGCTGTGCACGCCTGCCGCCGGGTTGGTCGTGGCGGCACCCACCGGATTCACCGCGACGGTCAGATCGTAGACCGGCGGCGGCAAGGTGAAGGAGTAGAGGATCTCCCCATCGTTCCCGGATAGTAAGGACCGCACATAATCCACCTGGACCTGGTCCGCAGAGACATCCACGCGGATATGGCCGCAGGCGAGCTGGATGTTGTCCCCCGTGGGGTAACCGCCGCCGTCGTTGCGATAGTCGGTGGTGCTGGTGATGTCGTCCGGTTTCGGCACCTCAAGATACACGATGCCGTCGAGCTCTTCCTTAGAGAAAAAGTGGTCATGCCCATGGAAGAGGATGTCGACGTCGTTGGCCACCAGCAGGTCATGAATCGGCATTTCCCAGCCCGGCCGTTCCGTGGCAAAGCCCTCCGTGCCATCAGCGTTCTTGCCGCCCCACTCAAAGAGCTCGGCTGCAGCAATCCCACCCCGGCCATAGGGAATCACCCCGCCGGTCAGGTGGTGAGTAAATACGAATTTCCAGGTGGCATCGCTGTCTTCCAGCGTGGCCTTCAGCCAGTCGTACTGCTGCTTGCCCAGGGTCCAGTCCCAGCGGTCACCCGACGCCTCGCCATCCGCCCCTTCCCCGCCATATCCCGCTCCATTATCATTGGGCCAGGTCATGGAGTAGTGGAACGGGTCCAGAACCACGAACAGCGCATCGCCCCATTCCCAGGCATAGTAATCCTCGTGCAGGTGATCGCCCTCGATGAGCGTGTTGCTGGTGTCGGTGTTGCCGGTGTAGAAATCGTCCGGGACCGGGTTGGGGATGTACAGCTTGCGCGCCTTGATGCCGCGGATGGCCAGCGAGCCTTCGGGCGGGGTGAACACGTCATCCCAGTTCCAGCCCTCTTCATTCTCATGGTTGCCGATGGCCAGGAAGAACGGGATTTCGGCGCCGATGATGTTCAGGGAGGCGGGCTGGCGCTGGACACGATATGCCGCATCGGCGTTCGCTTCCGTCATCCCGTTGCCCAGGCCAGTGCCGTAGGGCGCTAGTGGGTCCATGGCGAAGGTATCGCCCAGGTCGATGTGAAAGTCGGGCGGCTCGGCCGCGATGTGGGTCAGGCTGCGCTGGTACAGATTCCTCTGCTCCGTCGTCTGCCCGCCGTACTGCCCCAGGTGCGAGTCGGAGATGATGGTAAAGGTGAAGGGGCTGCCCGGCGCGCGCTGGGTGTGGAACGAGTGCTGGCCGCCCCCCGTCCACGGGTCGCCGCTGGTGGCCCGGAAGCGCACCTGGTAGTAGTACTCGGTATCGGCCGTAAGCCCGTCGATCACCACTTCGACGGGCTCGTTCGCGGTGCACGCGGTGGCGGTTGTCTCGGAGCCGTAAGAGGGCGTGGCGCCATACTCGAGAGAAATCTGGCCGCTCTGGTCCGGGATCACGTTGGCGGTGACCGAGTGATCCGTAGGCCGGCCCAGCAGGATGCTGAAGTCGGCCACCGCCTGAGGGGCGGACACGGAGCCGCTCGCGTTCAACACGAACGCAAACAGCAGCACCAGGATCACCGGCAGCGTCAGAACTCGCCTGCGTCTCATCGATCCTCTCCTTTACTCGTCCGTCCCTCAGGCGTGAGGCCGGTCCCCGGCCTCACGCCCTTCCATCAAACGAGATCCTGCAGATCAGCGCGGCAGCATGCCGAACCACTTGCGGAGGCCTTCCGGCGCGCCGACGACGCATCCAGCCGGCTGAGCGGTCAAGTCAGGCTCCTCGACCGGCTCTCCCACCGGGAGCGCACCGACGCCGTAACCCACATCGTACGTCAGGATGATCAGGGCATCTGTCGAATTAGCCAGCCCATCGGCGTTCACGTCACCGTAATTCATGGGGCAGAAATCGGCGCTCGCAGCAGGCAGTCCGGCGTCGACGGTAAGGACGATAAGTGCATCGGTGGAGTCCACCGAGCCATCCAAGTTGACATCGCCCAGCAGGCGGAGGTAGTTCACACCCGCGGAATGCGCCTCGGCCGGCATGGTCAGGCTGTTCGTGGCCGCCGTGCTCTCGTCGTTAGCGGTGCCGTACCAGCTCGCGATCCCCCAGCCCGTGGCCGGGACCGCCCCGCTCAGGTTGATCAGCTCACCCGCGGCGAACTGGCCGGTTGGGCAACTGATCGAGTTGATCGCTTCGCCGGTCGGATCCGTCCCGCTGCCGGTGTGCCCCAGGGTCAGCTCGTAGCAGACCGCCGTCCACTGCGCATACAGCGTGACGTTGGCTGAGCCGATTACGAACGTATCGCCGGCATTGTAGCTGGTGCCCAAGCCGTCAGCCTGGGTGTTCCACCCCGCGAAGGTGTAGCCGGTCTTCACCAACGAGCCGGTGTTGCCCAGCACCGTCACCGTCGCACCGAAATTGTAGGGGCTCGCGGGGTCGGTCGGGGCTGTGCCGCCGGTGCTGCCGTTGCCAGCGTAGGTCACGGTGTAGCTGTTGATCGTCCACTTGGCGTACAGCGTCACGTTGGCTGCGCCGATCACGAACGTGTCGCCAGCATTGTAGCTGGTGCCCAAGCCGTCAGCCTGGGTGTTCCACCCCGCGAAGGTGTAGCCGGTCTTCACCAACGAGCCGGTGTTGCCCAGCACCGTCACCGTCGCACCGAAATTGTAGGGACTGGAGGGGTCAGTTGGGGCTGTGCCGCCGGTGCTGCCGTTGCCAGCGTAGGTCACGGTATAGCTGTTGATCGTCCACTTGGCGTACAGCGTGACGTTGGCTGCGCCGATCACGAACGTGTCGCCAGCATTGTAGCTGGTGCCCAAGCCGTCAGCCTGGGTGTTCCACCCCGCGAAGGTGTAGCCGGTCTTCACCAACGAGCCGGTGTTGCCCAGCACCGTCACCGTCGCACCGAAATTGTAGGGGCTCGCGGGGTCGGTCGGGGCTGTGCCGCCGGTGCTGCCGTTGCCAGCGTAGGTCACGGTGTAGCTGTTGATCGTCCACTTGGCGTACAGCGTCACGTTGGCTGCGCCGATCACGAACGTGTCGCCAGCATTGTAGCTGGTGCCCAAGCCGTCAGCCTGGGTGTTCCAGCCCGCGAAGGTGTAGCCGGTCTTCACCAACGAGCCGGTGTTGCCCAGCACCGTCACCGTCGCACCGAAATTGTAGGGGCTCGCGGGGTCGGTCGGGGCTGTGCCGCCGGTGCTGCCGTTGCCAGCGTAGGTCACGGTATAGCTGTTGATCGTCCACTTGGCGTACAGCGTCACGTTGGCTGCGCCGATCACGAACGTGTCGCCAGCATTGTAGCTGGTGCCCAAGCCGTCAGCCTGGGTGTTCCAGCCCGCGAAGGTGTAGCCGGTCTTCACCAACGAGCCGGTGTTGCCCAGCACCGTCACGGTCGATCCAGAATTGTAGGGACTGGAGGGGTCAGTTGGGGCTGTGCCGCCGGTGCTGCCGTTGCCAGCGTAGGTGACGGTGAAGGTCGGACTGCTGGCGGTAGTAAAGGTCCACGTCGGACCCTGGATGCCGTAGAAGCCGTCGTTAACCGTCACATACCACTCATACTGCGTCGATGCCGTGAGACCCGGCCAGCTCATCGTCGCATTGGTGCCGCTGGCAACGGCGTAAGCCGTGCCCAGATTCGTCCAGGATCCGGCTCCCACTGCCCGGCCGTAGAACGTGACATCGGTCGCGTTCCCATCCGCGTCGTTGACCGTCACTTCCAGTGTCGGCGAGGTGCTGACACCCGTCGTGCCGGAGGGCGTAGGAGACACCAGCGTTGGCTGGCTGGGCGCGGTGTTGTTGGCGAGGCAGTAGGTGACGCTCAGTACGGGAGGGGTCGTCCCTTCGCGTGAATCAAAGACCAGTGGGTCCGTTGTACCGGTCGTGTAATTCTGGATGGTCACGCCATTGTTGACCCCACCGGACACCCAGCGCTGCACAACAGGTACACCGCCGTTGGCCACAGTGGTCAGGGGCACCGTTCTGCTGCCAGCGGGGGTAAGGTTGCTCGTCGATGCAGTCCACAGGTTTACGGTGGCGCGATCAATGGACCCGGTGGTGTTTTTCGCGCCACCCGCCGTGGTCCACGCGACGGGGGCGGGGTCATAGTTGGTCCAGGAGGCGCCCGTACCCGCGGCGCCATCGTTGGTGCCCTCCACCCAGGGTTTTGCCACGTCATACATGCTTGGAGCGTACAATGTGACAGGATCCGTGACGTTAAGTGTGATGCTGGCACTGCTAACGGCAGCGAACCACGGGATACTGCTCACGTTCCATTTCAACAACGCCCCTCGCTGGGTAGCGGTCGTTCTATCAACCTGAATCGTTGTGGCGGCGCCATAGTTGTAGGTAGTAGCGCCGCTGGCAGCGTTCATGTAGGTATCCGCCGCCGCGTTCAGATGAACAGTATTTGAGCATGGTGCTGTCTCAGTAGGAGCAAAGTTGGCGGTTACGGACTTGTCCCCGTTCATCACGATCGTAACGGCGCCGCCGCCGGCGCTGACAAGGTCGCCGGCGTTCGCACCCACCCAACCGCTAAAGAGATAGCCGGAGCTAGGGATTGGCCTAAGCGTGACCGTCCTGCCGGCGCAGATGGAAGTCTCGACGGGGCTTTGCGTTACAGTACCGTGGGCATCGTGGCCGACCGTCAACGTGTGGTAGTTCGAACCCGCGCAGACCGGGTTAATTGCCGCCGCGACATCTACCCAGATGCCGGTTGGTGGTGTCGTTCCGCCCACCGTCCAACTCATCGTGACCGAGTTGGCTAAGTTGGCATCCTGGGTGCTGGCATAACCCCCCGCCTGTCCAGCCGCGAGATTCCATCCAGTCAACTGCGTATTGCCGCCACTGGCAGTCAAGGTAGAGCCGCCACCAATGAACGCGTCGTCAAATACCAACTCGTCGCCGACGAGCCCATTCAAAGTCACACCCAAGGCGTTGCTTACGTTATCAGCGCCGTTGGTCGGCCCAATTGGATTCGTCTGGTCAACATTATAGAACCTGGCGATGCCGCCTATGACGCCGTTCGTCCCTGGGGAGGTCTTGAAGGTGACCGTTACATACCCAACTTGCCCATCCGTTGGTTCTGTCGTATACCAGATCGAGGCCCATCGAAGGAGCCAGGTATTGCTTCGCGATATGGCCTGTTTCAAGTTTATGACCGGCCCTGAAGTGGGAGTGAATGTCACCCCGGTGATAGGTGCATCAGCCGTAGCGGGATTCCAGGACACGCCAACCACCATCAACCTGTTTGGGTTTGAACTGATCGTGATAGTTCCTGTCCCGGAAGGGATCCTAAGAGTAGCAGAACTAGTGGTCGATGAGACAACAGTAGGAGCGCCGTCCAGTGTAACGGTGGTTGCCGCCGGCGCAAGGTCCGGCAGCGGCAACGCAGGCGCGGCGAGGACCGGCGCGGCGCTGCCCATGACCAGGGCGAAGACGACCAAAAGGATCCAGAAGCCGGAAACCGGGTGGACACGCTGTGAGTGGTTCATCGTTCCTCCTCCATGAAAATTTGGCGTTTTCCGAAGAGCGACCTATGGACCGTCATCGTCTGGCTTCCACCTGGCGATCAGGGAGGTTCGATCACGCCAGGAGCCGTGGCTCGCTGAAAGCCAGTCAGGCGGCAGGGACGTATTCAGTTGTCAGGGACGAACGCGCAATTCGTAAGGGACAGGCGCGCATGCCGGCAAAAGGCAGCTGCCGGATGCTCAAGGCGAAGTTCTGATTGATCAGATCGACACGACAGACAACTCATGCGGTCGCAAAGGTCTACCCATGGAGAGGCAATTGACACATTACGTAGTGGGTGCATTTGCAATTCAGCTTACAAAAATATTATATCACAAGTGAAACGACTTAAGTCAAGTGAGATTCCCGTGAAAATCCTTAAAGATTGCGGACCGCCAAGAGACCTGCCCTCTCTGTCACACGAGCACGAGTTCGGACAGCAAAGGAGCCACGGAAACCGCGCGCCCAACTTGCCGCACGCCGGTCCCTTGTGCTATACTCTTTTGTCGGGCCAAAGGCCCAAGTATACACGCCTGCGCTCAGACTGGCCGTGCCCGGACGCCTGCGGTAAGGCGCCAAGCGGAAGCGCTAAACCGCACGTATGCCGGGTCCCAGGTCATTGTCGCAGGCGGAAGTCCAAACGGAAAGGGAGAACTGTCGTGTCTGTTATTTCGATGAAGCAGTTGCTCGAAGCCGGTGTCCATTTCGGCCACCGAACCCGCCGCTGGCATCCCAAGATGCGCACGTTCATCTTCACGGAACGCAACGGCATCCACATCATCGACCTCCAGCAGACCATGCGGCAGGTCAACAACGCCTACCAGATCGTGCGCGATACCGTGCGCGAGGGTGGGCTGGTGCTCTTCGTGGGCACCAAGAAGCAGGCGCAGGAAACGATTCGCGGCGAAGCCGAACGCTGCGGCATGCCCTTCATCACCACCCGCTGGCTCGGCGGCACGCTCACCAACTTCCGCACGATCCGCCTACGCGTCGAGTACATGCCGGACCTGGAGCGCCGCGAGACGCGCGGCGACCTGGATCGCCTGCCCAAGAAGGAAGCCCTGCTGCTGCGCAGCGAGCTCGTGCGCCTGAACAACCGCATCGGCGGCCTGCGCACTATGACGCACCTGCCCGACCTGCTCTTCATCGTCGATGTGCAGCGCGAATCACTGGCCGTCATCGAGGCCAACAAGCTGCACATCCCCATCGTGGCCATGGTCGACACCAACTGCGACCCGGACCCGATCGATCTACCCGATCCCGTCGAACGACGACGCGATCCGCGCGATCAAGCTGATGGCGGGCAAGATGGCCGACGCGGTCGTCGAAGGCCTGCAGATGCGTGCAGTGGACGAGGCGGACCGCGCAGCGATGACGCCGGGCGCGGCAGAGCCTGAGCCGGTGGATGAGTTGGCCCAGGAAAAGCTGGACCGCATCGCGTATATGGGCGTCGAAGACTTCTCCGTCGAAGAAGAGGGCCTTGCTGAAGACTACCTTGGGCCGTCCGTGCTGGAAAAGCTGGCCAAGGGACTCGATACTCTGGACATTGAAGAAACCGTAACCGCACCTGCGATCGAGCCCGTGACCGCACCCGCGATCGAAGCCGCGACCGAGATCGAGCCTGTGACCGCACCCGCGATCGAAACTGAGATCGAAACCGCGGCCGAGATCGAAACCGCGGCCGAGATCGAGACCAAAACCGAGACTGCAACCGAAACCGGCGCCGAAACCGTCGAAGAAGCGTAATACTCCAGGAGAACTGTTGTGGAAATCACTGCCGCAATGGTGAAAGAATTGCGCGCGCTTACAGACGCGGGCGTGTTGGACTGCCGAAAGGCGCTGGAAAAGGCTGAGGGCGACACCTCAAAGGCCGCCGAATTTCTGCGGGAGAAGGGCCTGTCCACTGCGGCCAAGAAGGCGGACCGCGAGACCAAAGAAGGCCTCATCGGTCATTACATTCACACGGGCAGCAAGGTCGCCGCGCTGGTCGAGGTGAACTGCGAGACCGACTTCGTAGCCCGCACCGAGCAGTTCCAGACGCTGATCCGGGAGCTGGCGATGCAGGTCGTCGCGGCCCGCCCCAATTACGTGCGAATCGAAGATATCCCGACCGAGACGCTCGAAGAGCTGAAGAACCAGTTCCGCCTGACCATCGACCCGAGCAAGACTGCTGAGCAGGCTGACCGCATCCTCGACGGGCAAGCTGGGCAAGTTCTACGAGGAAAACGTCCTGCTCGAACAGCCTTACATCAAGGACGAGAGCCTGAAGGTCAAGGACCTGATGACCGCCGTGATCGCCAAGCTGGGCGAGAACATCGTCGGTCCGCCGCTTCGCCCGACTTGAAGTTGGGGGCTGAGCGATCCTATGTCCACCTTGCGCTATCGGCGTATCCTGCTGAAGCTTGGGGGCGAGGCCCTGGCCGGCGAGGGCGGCTTCGGGATTGACCCGCATGAGGCCGACGTCATTGCTGGAAAGGTGCGCCGGCTGCGCGAGCTGGGCGCAGAAGTGGCCATCGTGATCGGCGCTGGCAACCTGTGGCGCGGCAACGATGGCCAGGCGCACGGCATGGAACAAGCCACCGCCGATCACATGGGCATGCTTGCCACGGTCATGAATGCGCTGGCCCTGGCCGATGCCCTCCGGCGCACCGGTCTGGAGCCGCGCGTGATGACGGCAATCGAGATGCGCAGCGTGGCCGAGCCGTATATCCGCGGCCGCGCCATCCGCCATCTGGAGAAAGGCTACGTGATCCTGCTGGCCGCAGGCACGGGCAACCCGTACTTCACGACCGACACGGCCGCCGCGCTTCGGGCGATGGAAATCAACGCCGAAGTACTGATCAAGGCCACGAAGGTGGACGGCGTCTACGACAAGGACCCGAAGAAGAATCCGGACGCGGTCAGGTTCGACCACCTCACCTACATCGAGGCGTTGAACCTGCGCGTAGGCGTGATGGACAGCACCGCGCTCACGCTGTGCATGGACAACGACCTGCCGATCATCGTGCTGGACCTGTGGCAGCCCAACGCGTCGAGGAGGCCGTCCTGGGCCAGCCAGTGGGGACGATCGTCGGCGCGTAGCCCGTCCCATGCCCCTCTCTCGGTGATCGGGAGAGGGGTTGTTGCATTACGACCTCAGGAGGTCTCATGATCAAGGACATCTTGCACGATGCCCACGAGCGGATGGAGAAGACCATCGATGCGCTGCAGAGCGACCTGCGCGCAATCCGTACCGGCCGCGCCTCACCCGCGCTGGTCGAGCACGTGACGGTGGAGTACTACGGCACGCCAACTGCCCTGAACCAACTGGCCGGCATGACCGTACCCGAGCCGCGCATGCTCATGATTCGCCCATGGGATCGTAACACGATCGGCATCATCGAAAAAGCGATCCTCAAGTCGGATCTGGGCCTGACGCCCAACAACGACGGCCAGGTGATTCGCCTGATCATCCCGCAACTCACCGAAGAGCGCCGCCGCGAGCTGAACAAGCAAGTGGCGCGAGCGCGTGGAAGAGGCGCGCGTCTCCGCCCGCAACATCCGCCGTGACGCGATCGACATGCTGCGTGACGCTGGAAAAAGAGAAGCTGATCGACGAGGATGAGCTCCACAAGGGCCAGGAACAGGTTCAAGAACTGACCGACAAGTATATCAAGCAGATCGACGAGATCGGGAAGGCCAAAGAAGCCGAAATCCTGGAAGGGTGACGTGGCCGAGAAACTCTCGCTGCCCCAACGCTACCCTGAAGTCACCCGTATCCCGTATCATGTCGGCATCATCATGGACGGCAACGGGCGCTGGGCGCAGGCGCGCGGGTTGCCGCGCCTGGCCGGACACAAGGCCGGCACGGACAACATGCGCCGGGTGTTGACCGCGTGCTCGGACTTCGGCGTCAAGGTGCTGACGGTCTACGCCTTCTCTACGGAGAACTGGGCGCGGCCGCCCGACGAGGTCGCGGGGCTGATGAGCATCCTGGGCCAGTACATCCAACGCGAGACGCGGGATTTGCACGCGAACGGTGTGTGCATCCGGCACAGCGGCCGCCTGGAAGGCATAGCGCCGCAGCTTGCGCAGCAGATCCAGGACGCGGTCGCCCTGACCTGCAACAACAACCGTATCACGCTCAACGTGGCCTTCAACTACGGCGGCCGCGCCGAAATCGTCGACGCCGTGCGGCACATCCTGCGGGATGGGTATGCAGCCGGATGAGGTGACCGAAGAGCTGATCTCCGATTACCTCTACACGGGCGGTTTGCCCGATCCCGACCTGATCATCCGCACCGGCGGCGAGTATCGGCTGAGCAATTTCCTGATCTGGCAGGCGGCGTATGCCGAGTACTACGCCACACCCACCTTCTGGCCCGATTTTGACGAAGCCGAGCTCGCGGCCGCGCTGAGCGAATACAGCCAGCGCGAGCGCCGCTTCGGCAAAGTGCCTGCGTCCGACGCCTGAACCGGCCCATCCTTCGCCGACGGAGACCGCCTTGCTGCGTACTCGCGTGCTGAGCGTCCTGGTCCTGTTGCCCTTCGTCATCCTGCTCACCTACCTTGGCGGGATTCCCTGGGCCCTCGGCGTTGCCTCCGTCGGCGTCATCGCATGGGGCGAGATGACCCGGCTGCTCCAGCGCAGCGATTTCGCGGTCGATCGCCTTTTGGGCCTCGTCTTCATCGTTGTTGCGATCGTGGAGGCCTATCTGCGCGGCGCGGGCATCATCCAGGTCGATCTTCTACGACCGCTCCTCGCGCTCCTGGTGATCTCGTCGCTCGTCTCCGCGCTGTACGACAAGTCCGAGCATCCCACTTCCAACTGGGCGATCAACATCGCCAGCGCGCTCTACCTGGGCTTCATGCTCAGCCACTTCGTGACCCTGCGAGAACGAGCCAATGGCTTTCACTGGGCTGTCTTCGCGTTCACAATCACCTGGATCGGCGACACCTTCGCCTATTTCGTCGGGAGCAGCCTGGGCAAGCACAAGCTGTGGCCGCGCATCAGCCCGAGGAAGACCTGGGAAGGGCTGGCGGGCGAGATCGTCAGTTGCCTGATCGCCGGCCCGCTCCTGGGCGCCTGGCTCGTGGGCATTACCATCTGGCAAGGGCTGCTGGTCGGGCTGCTGATCGCCGTGCTGGGCACATTCGGTGACCTGGCGGTGTCGCTCCTGAAACGCATGGCGCACGCAAAGGATTCAAGCCAGTTGATCCCCGGCCACGGCGGCATGCTGGACCGCCTGGACAGCCTGATGTTTACCTTCCCCGTCGTCACCTATTTCGCACTCGTCGTGGCTGGAGGCTAACCTTATGCAAAACGAACCATCTCTTCGCCGACGGGCCGTAAACGCCTGGGTCATGTATGACTGGGCCAACTCCGCATTTGCGACGACCACCATGGCCGCAGTGCTGCCGGTGTTTTTCAGCACCGTGGCGGCCAAGGGTGCACTCACCCCCGTCCAGGCCAGCAGCACCTGGGGGCTGACCCAGACCATCGGCATGTTGCTCGTGGCGCTGACCGCGCCGGTGCTCGGTGCGATCGCCGACTACAGCGGGTCCAAGAAGCGCTTCCTGGCTGCGTTCGCCATCCCAGGCATCTTGGCTGCGGCGCTGATGGTGTTCATCAGCACGGGCGACTGGCTGCTTGCGGTCATCCTCTATGTCGTCGGCGAGATCGGCTTTTCGGGTTCCATCATTTTCTACGATGCCTTATTGCCCCACGTGGCGCGGCCGGACGAGATCGACCAGGTGTCGTCGCGCGGCTATGCGATGGGCTATCTTGGTGGCGGCCTGCTCCTGGCGATCAACATCCTGATGATCCAGATGCCCGACGCGCTCGGCATCACCGCCCTGGGCGCGCGTTTCGGCGTCGGCGGCGCCGAAATGGGCACCCGGCTGAGCCTGGCCAGCGTGGGGCTGTGGTGGGCCATCTTCTCGATCCCCCTCTTCCGCCATGTGCCTGAGCCGCAGCGCCGCCGGCTGGCGACCGACAAAATCGAGAACCCGATCAAAGGCGGGTTTGCGCGGCTGTTGGGCACGTTCAAAGAGCTGCGACTGTACCGGCAGCTCATGATCTTCATCATCGCCTTCTGGATCTACAACGACGGCATTGGCACCATCATCAAGATGGCGACGATCTACGGCGCGGAGATCGGCATCGGCCAGATCGACCTGATCGGCGCCCTGTTGCTGACGCAATTCGTGGGCATCCCGTTCTCGTTGATCTTCGGGCGGCTGCCGCGACGGGATGATCCGCGCCAGGCCTTCTTCCTGGGCTACATCCTGTACAACGCGCTCACCCTCCCCCTGATCGGCTTCCTCGCGCCCCGGTTTGGGATCACAAGCGGGCCGATGGCCGTCGTCATCGTGTTGGTCAACCAGATCCTCGCGTACCTGCTGAGCCGATTCGTGCTGGCGCCCCTGCTCACGCCGCTGGCCCGCCGCCTGAATGCCAAGAATGCGATCCTGCTTGCACTCGGCGTCTACACCCTGGTGTCGATCTGGGGCTTCTTCATGGCGACCGCGGTGGAATTCTGGCTGCTGGCGACGATGGTCGGTCTTGTCCAGGGCGGCAGCCAGGCGCTCAGCCGCTCGCTCTTCGGCAACATGGTGCCCAAGGCGCAGACGGGCGAGTTCTTCGGGTTCTACGACATGAGCTCGAAGTTCGCGGGCCTGGTCGGGCCGCTGCTCTTCGCGGTGGTCGGCCAGCTCTTCGGGACCAGCCGGCTGAGCATCGTCTCGTTGATCATCTTCTTCATCGTGGGAGGGCTGATCCTGACAAAGGTCAACGAAGAAGAAGGTGTGCGCGTCGCCCGCGAGGCGGACGCGCGGGTCATCGCGTCGTGAGCGAAACCGGGTCGGGCTCGCCCACCACTGCGACCGCCCAGGCCGCGAACAAGGGCGGGCCTCGAGTCAGCACCGATCTGTTGATGCTCCTGACGGTCCTCATCTGGGGCGTCAATTTTACATCCGTCAAGCTTGCGTTGGGCTACATGGCGCCGCTGGCTTACAACGCCGTGCGCTTTTCCCTTGCGACCCTCGTGACAATGGGCGTCCTGGCCTGGCAGGCGCGCGCCACGAGCGATCGCTCTCTCCTCCGCGTGCCGCGGCGAGACATTGTCCCCATCATCCTGCTGGGTCTCGCCGGCCACACCGTGTACCAGGCGATGTTTGCGAACGGCGTGGCGCGCTCCACGCCGGCCAACGCATCCCTGCTGCTGGCCACTGCGCCCATCTGGGTGGCGATCCTGGGGTATCTCCTGGGCATCGAGCGCATCAGCCGCCTGATGCTGGCCGGCATCCTGCTATCATTCAGCGGCATCATGCTGCTCGTCACGAGCGGCGGCAAAGTCGACCTGGGAAGCAGCTTGCTGCTGGGCAACGTCCTGTTGTTGGCGTGCTCCATGCTTTGGGCCGTGTACACGACGGGCAGTAAACCGCTCCTGGCCCGTCACTCGCCCCTCAAGCTCACCGCCTGGTCGATGTTGGCCGGCACCATCCCCCTGGTCCTGATCAGCATTCCCGACCTCCGCCGCCAGGACTGGGGGGAGATTCCGCCGATTGCCTGGGGCGCCTTGCTTTACTCGGCCGTGCTGGCGGTGACCGTGGGTTACACCATCTGGTACGCCAGCGTGCAGCGCGTCGGCAACGCGCGGACAGCCATCTACAGCAACCTGACCCCCATCGTGGCGATTCTGTTCGCCTGGCTGACGCTCGGCGACGCGCTCGCGCCGCTGCAGTTGCTGGGCGCCGCGATCGTGCTGGCCGGACTGATCATCACCCGGCGCGGGCGGACGAGATAGGGACCCATCATGGCGCGACTGTTCAAGCTGGCTTATCAGTTGCGGATGCACCGGCTGGGCGACGGCCGGCTGGACGTCTTGGGGCGCAATCTTGCATTCCTCGCGGTTGCGGTCATCCTCGTCCAATGGTTATTGCGCGGCCGGCCCGCGCTGCCGGCGTGGCATTGGCTGACGCTCGGGCTGATGCTCTTCGGTGCGTTGGGGCTAGTCGTCTTGCGCATCTGGGCGGGCCGCGCCGGCTACGTTGCGTTTACGCCGCAACCGGACCTGGCCGCGCCCGCGCCCCGCGAAATGACCCCGGATGACAAAGAGGCCCACTTCGCAACGGGCCGCTTCGAGGTTGCGGAGAAGCGGGGCTACCTGGCGGATTTGGCCGCCTACTGGCGCTCCTTCGGCACGCGCGAGCACGCGGTGATGGCCATCCAGCACGCCTCGCGGTTCCTGGTCGGGAGCCTCCCCGCAGAGCAGATCGGCATGTGGTACATCTTCTTCCGGCCGGAGGACATCGACGAGGTCACGCCGGGCGTGGTCGCCTTCGGCGCGGGCCGGCGGCCCGGCTTGCGCGTGGTCTATCGCAGCCTGCCACCCGAGGACGCGAAGAAGCCGAAGAAGCCGGTGCGGGATACCGTGTATCTCGCGTTCGAGAGTGAGGCCGGCCGGGATCGCGTGTGGGCGGATTTGGCCGCGGACGGATAGCGCCACGCGACCAGGTGCGAACACCTGCCGGGTTGGCGGGTCCACTCCCTGAAGTCCATCTAGGCTACTTCCCGACTGCGCCAGGTCGCGGCATCCGGCGTTGTCACTCGACGGGTGCGCTTCAGTTGTCGATCGTTGCAGCCTACCCCTGCCCAATCTCACCGAGCGCCCGCTCAAGCAGGTCGTTCACTCCGAGACTCGCGGCCCACTGGTGCATATAGACAAGGTCTAGCCGGTCGCCCTGGACAGCCAGCACCCCCAGGATATCGCGCCACTGTCGGTCGGATATCTCGTCGCCCAGGCGGTACCACTCCAGCTTGGCCAGGATGGTGTCTTCCGGGGTGGCAACGAAGATGACGCAGTCAGAATCAGGGTCCGCAGTCCACGGCTGTCGCCGTTCCAATTGTTGCCTATCGAAGGGCCTGTTTTTCGGGATGAAGACGTCCACCTTGAACATGGACGCCAGGTGGATCAGGTTGAAGCTGCCGCGTTGCTGGATCGCATGGCGGATGGTGTCGATGTCGAGGTAGAACGTGCCTGCCAGAAGATCGGCGAACGGCCGCGCTTGTTGCAGGCTCAGATCGGCGACGATGTCGGTATCCAAAGTAGTGCGCACTACACCATGGATTGTGCTGGCGAGCGACCCGCCGATCACGTATGTCGTGCCCACCTGCTCCAGGGCGTCAATCACCTGCAGCGTCACGGCAATCGGTTCAGGCAGCATGGGCTGCCTCCGGCAAGCGCGGACCGTAAGCCCGGGCTGCCAACTCCGGACCAAGCAGGAGGTCCGCCAGGTAACGCTGTAACTGCGCCTCGGTCGCCTCAGGGTGGCGCACCTGCAAACCCTGGAGCGCCAACTGGCGGACAGCCGCGTTCATCTGCCCTAACATCTCGAGTTTACGAGCAACAGACGCATGACGCAACAGGTCGATCAAGACCCGCTCGGCCTGCGACCCGGTATCGGGGAACAACGCTGTCATATCGCCACTACTCCATTGGGGCCATTCTAGCATGTCGGTAGAAAGCTGTAAACGCGGCTCCACTATGAAGCGACGCCCCCCTCCTCGACAGTCTGCTGCGGGCGATCCTCCCAATCGATCCAATCGACGTTCTCTGCGCGCACGTACGCGGTGACCGTCACCCCGATGGTGCGGAAGGAGTAGCGCTCGCCAAACCGGTCGAATAAGCCGAAGCGCTTGAGCTTGTCTTTGACCGGGCCTTTCATCTCGGCGAAGCACAACTGGATCCCGGCGGCCCGCAGTTCCTTTTCCAGGCTATCCAGCATGTCCGCTGCGGTGATGTCGATGCTGGTCACCGGCTCCGCGGCCACCGCCAGCCAGCGCACGGGCGTCGGCGACTCATCCACTGCATCCAGCACACTGTTGCGGAACTGCTCGGCGTTGGCAAAGAAGAGCGGCGCGTCCCAGCGAAACAGGACCAGTCCCGGGATGCGCCTGGCCTCGGGATGACGGGCGATGTCGTGATAGCCCTTGAGGCCATCCACGCGGCCCAACACGGCATGGTGCGGCCGCCAGCCTTCCCACAGAAACTCGATCACCGCGATGCCGATGGCCGCCAGGATACCGGGCACCGGTCCCAGCAGCGCCACACCGGCGAAGCAGGCGATCGACAGCCAGAATTCCCAGCGCTGCATGCGGTAGAGCCGGCGCAGGTCCTTCACCTCGAAGAGCCCGATCGCCGCCGCAATCACGATTGCCGCCAACGCTGTGTTGGGCAGGTTTTGCAGCAGGTTCGGCGCGGCAAACAATAGGAGTACGACCGACAGCGCGCCCACCACCCCGGTCAGCTGCGTGCGCGCGCCCGCCGCTTCGGCCACGGGCGTGCGTGACGCGCTGCTGTTGATCGGAAAGCCCTGGAAAAGACCGGCGGCCAGGTTGGCCACGCCGAGCCCCACCATTTCGCGATTTGGGTCGACGTATTCGCCAATCTTGGCCGCGTAGTTCCGCGATAACACGCTCGTCTGCGCAAAAGAAACCGCCACGATGGCGATGGCGCCAATCAGGAGCGATGTGAGGTCCTGCGAGCTCACGATGGGCAGGGTCAGTGTGGGTAAGCCCTGGGGCAGTTGGCCGACCACTGAAACGCCCGCCCGGCGGGCCAGGTCCAGCACGGTCACAATCAGGGTGGCGCCCACCACGGAAACCAGCACCGCCGGCACACGCTTCCGGCGCTTGAGAACGAGGACCACCAAAAGCGTGCCTGCCCCCAGCGCCAGGCTGACCCAATTGGTGCGGCCTGCCACCACGGCCCCGCCGACTTCCCACAGCCTCGGCAGCAGCCCGCCGGCGCTGACCGAAAACCCAAACAGCTTAGGCAGCTGGCTGACGAGCACGGTCAGCGCGATGCCGTTCATATAGCCGTAGCGAATCGGCTTCGAAAGCAGCTCGGTAATGAAGCCGACGCGTGCCAGTCCTACCAGGATACACATCAACCCGGAGATGATGGCGAGCGCTCCCGCCAACACCACCGCGCGACCGGCGTCGCCCCCTGCCAGCGGCAGGATCACTGCCGCGATCATCGGCGCCAGTGCAGAATCGGGACCCACGATCAGGATGCGGCTGGGCCCAAAGACGGCGTACGCCAGCAGCGGAAAGATCGTGGCATACAGCCCGTAGATCGCCGGCAAGCCCGACGCCTGGGCGTAGGCCAGGCCTACCGGCACCAACAGTGCCGTGAGCACAATGCCGGCCACCAGGTCATTCTGCAGCCAGGACAGCTGGTAGTGCCGGATGACGTGCACGCCCGGCAGCCATGCCAGCACGCCCTGTTGGTCTTTGAAAGGCTTCGCGCGCAAGATCCTGCCGGGTTGGCTCGCCAGCGCCTGGGTGGGATCCGTACCCGATTCAGCGCTCATCATCTGCCCCCCATCTTCAGAGCAACACTCCGGAAAGCCGCTCTCTTGCGACTCGTCCGGTGAAATACTCTTCCGCCAAGAACCCTGTGCTGCATTATCGCGCCGGTTGTTGACGATGTGAAGTGATCGTGACGCCGGCCGGGCCCGTCCACCGCTCGACTTATATCGCCCACAAACATTGATTGCGTTCCGTAATATGCGCCGTAACCAAGGCATCGATACAATCGTTAGTAAAGATGAAGCACCCGTTCCCGGTTCAGGCGGCGAAGGAGGCCATATGGCTACCAAAACTCGGGTAGCAGTGTGCGGCAGTTGCCTCTACATGGCAGGTCTCGCGGCTGGCCTGCAAACGAACCCGGCCCTCGATGTCGTGCACATCCGCGCGAGCTCGCCCGCCTTACCGCAACGGCTCACCGAGCTCGCGCCGGCGGTGATCGCGTATGCACCCGGAGAAATGCCCGAAGCCGTAACCGCCTCGCTGCTCGATGCGCGGCCGGACCTGCTCCTGGTCTGTGTGGATTGGACGACCAACGAAATGCAGGCATCTTCCGGCCAGCGTGCCACGGTGCTATCGGCGAACGACTTCCTGGAATTGATCGCCGTATCTGACGACGGATCGACTCGTCAGACCGGCTGAGGAATGCCGCCGGCTGGGTCGTGCGGTTTCCGCTCCGCACCGGCACCGACTGCCTCAGGCTGCCCACTCGCTCCCAGCCCCATGGCACGCCCTTCTCAAGCACGACCTCCACTCTTTCGTCGTAGCGCCTGTTCTTGACCTCCACATTGACCTGGCGCGTCTGGCCGGCCCTGGCAGACTGCGGCGCGGCCAGTTTGGTGCTCGTCGCGAATCGTCCATCGGGAGTGGTGCAGGTCAGCATCACGGCGTACTCCCCATCAGCTAAGTAGCGGTGGCTGGGGTAGGCGCCCACGGTCGTCGTTCCATTCCCCAGGTCCCAGTCCTGCCGCACGATTCCCACTCCGGCAGTCTCTTGCTAGAGTTCGCCGATGTGCCGTTCCCACATCCAGCGCGCGAGCGCCGCGCCGTCAGCCAGGATGCCATGCCGCCTGAAGTACTGGCACAGCCGGACCAGATCTCTCTCGAACAACGGGAATGCCGCCGGGTGTGCGAGCGGGTCGACCGACTGCGGAAAGTCGATGATCCGATAGTCCCCCTGCCAGTAGAGCACGTTGAACGCCGATAGATCCGCGTGCACCCGCCCGTGGCTCAACATCGTCTCCACGTCTGCCATCAGCGCATCGAAGAGCCGTTGCGCGTCGGCCCGTGCCAGGGTAACCCCTTGCAATGTAGGAGCCGGGTGCTTCAGGTCGCCGAAGTACTCCATCAGCACCGTGTTGTTCGCGAACGCGATGGGCTCCGGCACCTTCACTCCAGCCGCATATAACACCTGCAGCGACACGTATTCGTGCGCCAACCACGACACGTGTTCTATTTCCTTGCCCTTCCGCGTGCCCGCCTTGATCGCAACCAGCGCCCGGCGGTCGCGGACTGCCTGCCCGCGTGCGCCGAGCACCTCCCGGCCTTGTCGGTACAACGCATCGTTCCGCAGATTACGAAACTGTCGCGGACGATAAACCTTGGCTGCGACCAGATCGCCTTGTGCGGCCCCGCCGCCACGGCAGCAGTACACGTTGGCTTCTTTCCCACCCTTGACCTTGCGCAGCACGTCCGCGATCAAGCGGCGGTCGTAGAACGGTCCCAGGTAAGTCAAGATCCAGACGCGCTCGTATCGCGAGGAGCTGAACGTCGGGTTGAACGCGCTTGCCTGGGCTTCCGGGTCTTCCGCATGCGCGAGGTATCTCGTCTATCACGACGTGATCGGTCAACGATTCTGCCCGCGCCAGGTGGAGCTTGCCGGCTTTCGGCCTGTGGGTGCGATGCGGATCGAAATCCTCATCCAGCCAGTCGTCAATTCGATAACGAGCCACAGTAGCAACCTCATCAGAGTTAAAAAGGCGGCCGCAAGCTCTCATGCGCTTGCGGCCGCGCGGTTTACGATGGTCTCGTCAGGACAAACTGACCTACACCGCTGTTCCGGAGCGCGCACGAGGGCCCGTATTGGACGAAGCACCTGCCACTACATAGCCGGGTATGGTCACCATAGGCTTCGTGCGCCTCCTCTCCTGGATGAATGACTTTCGGTCGATACAGTATCACACGTGGTGTGACCTGTCAAGGAAAAACTGCCGGCGGTCTGGACGCGGTATTCCCATTGGGTTTCAACGCTACACCTCGTCATGGCTGCCGACATCGAGCAGGATGATCTCTTTCTCCGTGACCTGCAGCGTGAAGGTGATGCGATAGTTGTAGGTTACGCTGACCGCCGGGATGCCCTTGAGGTTGCCGCCAAACAGATGATATTTCAGGTGCGGCTGAAAGGGATCCTCCTCCAGGTCGCGCAAGACCGCAACGAAACGCTCCTGGAGCTCCGGATGCTGCTGCACGAACTTCTTGGCTGCGCGAACGAACGCGGCTGTCCAAACAACTTCATACATGCATCACTCCGCCAGATTCAGTTCGCGCAACAGGTCCTCCACGGTGCCTCGCTTCACCCTCCCCGCCTTCAGGTCTTCAAGAGAGGCCAGTACCGCGCGCTTCGTAGGCCTCTTCCTGCACCTCGAGCAACTGCTGATAACGTTCCTGGGACAAGACAACGTACTGCGGCCGGTTATCGCGGATGATGTGTACATCGCCCTTGGCGAGCAGCTCGTCCACCGCGCCGATCCCGCGACGCTTGATCTCTTGAGCTGGTATGGTGTTGATGGCCACACGTTCCTCCTGGTACTGATTTGGGTACTGAAAAGATGCTATTTTTAGTACCACATTTCGTGCTGTCTGTCAAGCCAGAAAACCATCAGTAGGCTCGGGCGGCGCGTTCCATGTAGGTGTAGTCTTCGTCGACCGCGGTGACCCGAAAGTCGAGCTTCTCATAGAAGCTTCTCGCCGGGTTCACCATACGAGCGCATGGTGCGGTCAATCACATCGTAAAAGAGCTGTGCGTCGTCGGCCGTGGACGGACGGAGTGTGATGGGCAGCGACATCATGGATGCACTTTCCTCGCCCCCGGCTAGCCGTCGTCGGTCGCTTCGGCCGCGGCTGCAGCCGCGGCCCCGTACGCCCCCTCAAGCGGGCAGAGACCGCTCCCGCCGCGCGGACCGGCTGAGCGGACGCTTGGCCACCAGTGTGACCTTGCCGCTGTTCTCAGGCGGGAAGGCGCTCACCAGCTCCCACCCCTCTTCGCCCCACTCGTTCAAGATCGCATCGACCACCTCATCCTTGGTGTTGAAGAAGCTGCCGACGGTCTGGACGCGGTACTCCCATTGGGTTTCTGCCATACGGCCTCCTCACCCGCCGATCAGGCGTCGGGTTACGATGACCCCTTCCCTGTCTGCTGCGCCAGCGCCACCAGCCCCGGCATCGCGCCCAGGTTCATGCTGTCCACCGCGCTGCTGGGAACGATCACCATCGCGCCGCGCTCCTTCAAGCCCTCGAAGAGCATGTTCATCGCCCGCAGGTGCAACGCGGTGGGGTTGTTCACATACGCTTCGGCCGCCTCAGCGAAGCTGGACGCAATCTGCTTCTCAGACTCGCCCAGGATCACGCGCGCCTGGCGCTCGCGCTCGGCTTGCGCCTGCCGGCTCATCGCGTTTTCCAGATCCGCCGGGATCACCACGTCGCGGATCTCGACCGACTGCACCGTGATGCCCCACGGCGTGGTGCGCTCGTCGATGATCTTCTGAAGCTGGGCATCCATCGTCGCGCGGCCCACCAGGATGTCGGCCAGGGACATCTGGCCGATGACCTCGCGCAGCGCGGTCTGGGCGGCCCACGCGATCGCCGTGCGGTAGTCCTGCACCTCGAGCGCGGCCTTCTGCGCATCCCACACCATCCAGAAAAGCACCGCGTCCACGTCCGTCGGCACGGTGTCCCGGGTCAGCGTCTTCTCTGCGTTGAACGGCGTCACCATTACCCGATGGTCGATCCACGATGAGGCCGTATCCACGATCGGGATGATCCAGAACAGGCCCGGCCCGCGCAGCCCATGGAACTTGCCCATCCGCAGGATCGACGGCCTTCTCCCACTGGCGGGCAATTTGCAGAGCGAACAGAAAATACACGCCGATCAGTATCAGCACGGTGACCGCGGCGGCAGTGATGCCGGCACTGACAGCCTGGCCGTCCAACCACACGGCCAGCCCGACGGCCGCGGCGATCCATAGGATGAAGATCACCAACGCAACGGCGTTCGGCCCGCGGCCCGCAGCCCGCGGCTCCAGGTTCTGTTTTTGCCATTTGGTAGCCATACTTTCCTTCCTTTGTCGGGTTATGTCCCTTGCCCCTTTTCGCGGTCGTCCGTTTGGCGCGTCCAATCGCCAAATGCTGCCGTCCAGGCCGCGGCCACTTCAACCGGATCGTAACCCAGACGCTCGGCCTCGGCCAGCCACCCGGCCATCAGCTGCACCAGGCGCGCCTCCCACGGTGCGCCTGGTTCGCCAGGCGGCGACAGCTCCACCACGAAGGTGCCGCGGCCCTGCTGCGTCGAGATGATCCGATCTTCGTGCAGCAGGCGATAAGCCCGCGCGACGGTGTTGAAGTTGATCCGCAGCTCGGCCGCGACCTCACGCACGGTAGGGAGCTGCTCGCCCGGCGCCAACACGCCCGCGGCCACCTGCCCGCGCACCTGCTCCACGATCTGGCTGTAGATGGGAACCTTGCTCTGAAAATCCAGGCTAAGTTGCATTGGCCCATCTCATTGAATGAATTGTATCAATGAATGAATTGTATCATGTGTTTGGGGATTTGTCAAGAGGAAAAATGCAGGGGAGGCCAGTCTCCTACAACCCTGCAAACTGGGTCGCGATGCGCTCGAGGGCTTCCTGCAGCACCGCGTCCGCGGTGAACATGGCAATCGTGTCATCATCGATGGTGTCGGCACCGAGCATCCCCGCGAGCAGCGGGCTAACGGCCCATTTCACGCTGTAGCTGTATTCTGCATGGCGGCGATCGATGATTTCGTCGAAATCGTAGTGCATCGTGATCCCCTTTCATCTGTCGTGCTGAGTGTAGCACAGGGAAATGAGTGACTCCAACCCGTTTCGGATCGCAGTTTTGGAGACCCGCCTACAGACCTCGCGTTGACTATTGATGCTTTAGTATTATATTAGTTTTATTATTGTACCGTTGTCAGATTAGCCAGCGACGACTGCGATACAGGATGGAAGGCATACGCCACAATGACGCAGGGTTTCGAAACCAGGCTTGACCCGAAGGCCTTCGATGAGCTTCGGGCACACGTGCGGGGTCCGCTCCTGCTCCCGGGCAATCCCGCCTACGATGAGTCACGCTCCATCTGGAATGCTATGATAGACCGGCGTCCGGCGCTCATCTTGCGCTGCGCCGGCGTTGCCGACGTCGTGGCGGGCGTGAACTTCACGCGCGAGCGTGGCCTCAGCCTGTCCATCAAAGGCGGCGGCCACAATATCTCCGGGCTAGCCGTAAGCGACGGAGGACTGATGCTCGACATGTCGCTCATGCGCGGCGTGTGGGTGGATCCGGTCAGGCGTGTCGCTCGCGCCCAGGCCGGCTGCCTTCTGGGCGACCTGGATCGCGAGACCCAGGTCCACGGGCTTGCCGCTGTGCTGGGCTTCGTCTCCAACACGGGCATCGCGGGGCTCACGCTGGGCGGCGGGTTTGGTTACCTCACGCGCGGGTTCGGCTGGACGTGCGATAATCTTGAGTCAGTCGAGCTGGTCACGGCTGACGGGCGCCTGGTGACCGCGAGCGAGATAGAGAACAGCGACCTGTTTTGGGGCTTGCGCGGAGGCGGCGGCAATTTCGGGGTAGTAACGAGCTTTGAGTACAAGCTATACCCCGTCGGACCTGAGGTGATGGGCGGCTTAATCGCCTGGCATGCCGAGGATGCCCCTGACGTGCTTGAGATGGTCCGCACCTTCACCGAGCAGGCGCCGCCCGAACTGACCTGCGCTGCGATCCTGCGGATGGCACCGCCGGCACCCTGGCTGCCAAGAGAGATCCACGGCAAACCTATCGTCGCGCTGGTCGTTTGCCATTCGGGATCTCTTGAGACGGCAGCGAAGCAGGTGGCGCCGATGAAGGCCTTCGGCTCGCCGCTGGGCGACATCATCCAGCGGCGGTCCTACGTGTCGCAACAGAGCATCCTTGATGCAACCCAGCCGGCGGGTCGGCGCTACTACTGGAAGTCAGAGTACCTGCCGAGGCTCGAGCCCGAGATGTTGAGCCAGGCCATCCAGCATGCCGGGCGCATCGTATCACCCCACTCGGCAATCGTCCTCTTCCCCATCGACGGACCGCTGAACCGGCTCCCTGCAGACCACTCTCCGGCGGGCAACCGTGACGCGGTCAGCGTGCTCAACATCACTGCATCCTGGGAGCGGGCCGAGGACGACAGACCAAATATCCAATGGGCGCGTGCCGCATGGCAAGACATGCGCCGTTTCTCTACGGGTGGCACCTACGTGAATTTCCTGACGGAGGAAGAAGGGGTCGAACGTATTCGCGCCGCCTATGGAGGGAACTATGACCGGCTTGTCGAGGTCAAGGCAAGGTGGGATCCGGGGAACCTGTTCCGGATGAACAAAAACATTCCTACGACCTCATCAGGGTAGACCGCAAAGCCGAACACCACGTCATTCGCCGAACGGGCTGCTGCATCACTTCTGCCGCGGGGCGGATCAGCCAGCCCGTTCGGCCAGGTACACGCACCACTCCGGCGCATCCTTGAGCGCGAGACCGTCCCACGCAGGATGCACGGTCATCTTCCCGAAACCCGCCTCGGCCAGCATCTCCCCGATCATCTCGACGGTGTACGCCTGGTCGGACAGTCCGTAGGACCTCATCTCGCCGGTCTCCAGGTTGAACACGTGGAACCGCTCGATGATGGCGCGCAGCTCGGGATCCCACGTGCGCTCGCCGAGGTGCAAGAACGGGAAATCGCCCCACAGGCCGCCCTGGTCGGTGTACCACCACGTGCTGTTCTGCTTATCGACTCGCGCGTCATCCAGGATCTCCAGCAGGAGCCTGGCGCCGGGCCGCAGGCCGGCGTGAATGCGCCGCAGCACGTCCAGCGATTCGTCCGGGCCGGAGCACGGTGAACTGGCCGTAGAGGTAGATGGCCGCATCGAACCCGCGCCCCGAGAAATCCATCTGCCGCACATCGCCCTGGTGGATCTCGACGGGCAAGCCCGCGCACAACTCGCGCGCGTAGCGGACGGAGGCCGGACCGAAGTCGATGCCGGTGACCGCGACGCCCCGCCGCGCAAACTCAGCCGCATACAACCCCGGCCCACACGTTATATCGAATAGCCGGCTTCCCTCGCCCAGGGCCAGCCAGTCCGTCATGATCTGCACCAGGGCGCGCACCTCCGGCAGGCGGCGCGTGGCTGCGCCGTGGCTCTGGTCCAGGTGCTCGGCCAGCATGCGCTCGCTGAACTCCGGCTCATCCCACGGCAGGTTCCCCCCATCCCGCCAGGGGACGGGGGGTTGGGGTCGATCGTAAAGGGATTGCAGCGCCGCGGCAAGTCGTTCCGCGGCAGAAGGGGTATAAGACCTTCGAGGACTAGCGGTCCTCGAAGGTCGGTCAGTCGTTGCAGGAGGCACTAGCGCTCCGGCTCGGCGGCCGGCGCGTCCGGATCCAGTACAGGCGGCGCCGGCTCGGGATCTGGCTCCGGCACGAACGGAGCTAAGTCGGGCTCCGCCTCTGGCACGAAGGGCGCCAGGTCCGGGATCTGCCTCCGGGACAAGAGGCGCCGGGTCCGGGCTCGGCTCCGGCACGATGGGCTCCGGCTCGGGTGCAGGCGGCAACGTGGGCCGGGTCACCTGCCGGTAGGCCAGCGTCCATGCGCTGGATGTGAAGACCTTGTACAGCCCACCGATCAGGCTCAGCGGGATGAGCATGATGATCAGGAAGATGGGCAGTCCCACCGCAACCGCCCACGGCACGGATCGGGTCGCCTCGTGGACTACATATCCCAGACCACCCCCCAGCCCGGCGGACAGCGCGATAACGGCCAGCACGATGGGGATCATTAGCAGGCCGAACCCGATGCCGATGCCCAGCATCACCAACCACATGCCGCCGATGTCGCGAACGCGGCTGCGCACGAGCGCGTAGCCCGAGCTCAGCGCATCTCCGATGCCCCTGTCCGCCAGCAGCACCTCCCGGGACCAGAACTCCTGGAGCACAGACAGGATGATCGCCACGACAATGAGCACCAGGAGAACCAGCAGGCCGAGCATGACGGTCAGCACAATGCCGACGACGCGGCCGCCGTCGGTGTTGGTGAGCAGAAGCAACAGCGGCGCGGCTGCCAGCAGGAGCAACACGAGCGCGCCAAGCCCGACGATGATCCCGACGATCAGCTCGAGCAGCCACAAGCGAAAAGTGCGATGGGTCCAGCCCAGCCGCAGGGCTTCCCGCCACGTGGGCGCGGCCCCCGTCTCCTCGATCTGGTCGACGCTGCGGATCAGGGCCGCGCGCGACACGAACTGGACGATGGCGGACGCGATCACAACAAGGAAAAGCAGGCAGCAGCACAAGGCCACAATCCCCACCAGCCTCTCCGGCCGCAGAACGTCCCTAAGCCAGGGCATGTTCTGGAATTGCGGGCGATTGAAGTCGTTCCCGTTGAATCTGTAGCCGCTCCCGCCGCCTCCCCCGCCCCCTCCGCTGGTGAGCGCGATCAAGATGCCGAAGAGCCACAGCACCTTGTAGCGCCACACGATCGTCCACGCACGCTTGACAATGGCAATCTGATCCATGATCCCTCCTAAACGGTGATATCTCTCACAAACTACTACGCAGAACCGGGGTCGCTGGTTTCGGCCGCTAGAGCAGTGCGGTGTACCGCACCATCACCTGGGCAAACAGCGGCGAAGACGATGCGATGCCGGTGACTTCGGACGCGACCTTCTCGATGCCGTCCGCACTGATGCGCGCCTGGAGCGCTTGCGCGACAGGGTCGTCAGGGTGCGCGAACCGCAATCCGGCCGCGATGCCGGTGACGAGGTGGACGGGCGTGACGCCCTGCGCCAGCGCGTTGACGGCCGCGCCGGCCAGCCGGTCGCCCGGACTGAGCTTGCGCAACGGGTCGCGGCCGAGGCGCAGGATCGTATCGCCCAGCGCCCGGTTGCCGAACCGGTGCAACAGGTCGTCGATGTTGGCGAGCAGCGCGCCCTGGGGCGGTCGGAATTTGCGCGTCAGGGCCAGCGCAGATTCTTCCATCGCGCCCCGCGCCTGGAAGTAGATCTCGTCATCCGCGAGCGCCTCATAACCGTACTCGAGACCCCTCAGATAACCGAGATAGCCGAGGGTGGCATGGCCCGCGTTGTGGATGTACAGCTTGCGCTCGGTGAAGAAGGCGAAGGGAGCATACGGAATCATGCCGGCGATGGTCGGAATAGGCCCGACGAATGCATCCCGGTCGACCGGCAGCTCCTTGTATGGCTCGACGAGGATCAGGCTGGGGTCTTCGGCGCGCAGCTCAGGCGTGAGCGGCGGCACCATGCGCGCAATGACCGTGTCGACGAATCCGATGTGCCCGGCCACGAACGCGTGTAGCGCCTGGGGCAGGTGCGACAGCACCATGCCGCGAAAGATTTGGGCCGCGCCGTGGAGATTCTCACACAGGATCAGGTTGAAAGGTTCGTGGTTGCCGATCTCCGCGCGGCGGCTGATGCCCCGCGCCACCACGGGCGCGATATGCTTCAAGACGCCTGCGCCAACGGCCGTCGCGCCGACTTCGGCGCGGGCCAGTACGTCGGCCACCGCGTCGACCTCGCCGCTGTGCAGCGCGGTCACCGGCCCGACCTGCACCTCTTCCGTCCGCTCGTTGGTGACCAGGCGGATGGTGTAGCTTCGCCGTGCGTTGAGCGCGTCGAGCAACGTCCGGTCCACGTCAGCAAAGGTGACCGCGTAACCCGACTCGCTGAAGAGCTGGCCCATAAACCCGCGGCCGATATTGCCCGCGCCGAAAATGATTGCCTGTTTCATTCGTACACATGCCCCGCATAGCGCCGCAAGAACTCCGCTTCCGCCTCCCGCGTCCAGGCGCCGCGCGGGCCGAGCAGGTCATGGACCGATGGCGCCGCGGACTTGAGATCTGCCAGCGCGGTCAACGGGAACGACTCCACCTGTGGGTAGATGACCATCTTGCCCGGGAAACGGCCGTCCATCAGGCCTTGCATCCCGTCGCGCGCCGCGTCGATGCCGCCGATGGCCGCAACCGCGGCTGCGGTGGAGAGCTGGGCGGTGAAGACCTTGTCGAGCACCAGGCCCTGGTCGCGGATCGTCGAGCCGGCGGACCCGGTGATCTGGCTGCCGCCGAGATACACGTTTGAAAGGTCCAGTTGCGCGATCGTGCCGCGCGCCAGCCCACCGAAGATCTGCAGCATCCCGTCAGGGGCCAGGTGCGGCATGGCGCTCTCGATCGCGGGCACACTGGCGACGATGACAATGATGTCGTCAAAACCTCCTGAGCGGAGCCCGGAGGCGGAGTCGAAGGAACCGCGCGCTCCGCGCACCGCGGCTTCATATTCATCGGCGGGCATCTGCTTTGGATTCAACACGGTCAGCTCGACGCCGCGCTCCGCAGCAAGCGGCCCAAAATCGGCCGTGATCTCGGGGTTGCGCACGAGGTTCGACTCACTCACCAGGATGCGCCGCGGGCCATCCCGCATCTCCAGCATGCGCTGCAGGTGCATCCGTCCCATGGGACCGCCGCCGCCGATGATCCACGCGGCGCCCGCGCGGGCGAATCTCCGCACGGTTGGCCGCGTCTCCGTAGGCCGCACCGATATCGGGGCCGCGCGTGCCGATGTAAACCACATAGTCATAGTGCACGCGACCCGCGTCGACCCGCACAGGCCGCCCCAGCGGCCGCTCACCCACCAGGTTGACCACCGCGCCCGGCGCGAGGATGGCGGGCAGTGCATCGAGAATGTCGGGAGTGGGGTCGAGCACAATGACGTCGTCGAACCCGCCCGGGGCCTCCGTTGCGGCGAAGTCCGCAAAGCGGTCAGCCGCGATGCCATCGTGCATCTCCACGGGCGGCCAGGTGAATTGGTCGATGAGCGATTGGGGGACGTTGGTCGCCAGAATCTTGCGCGGCAGGCCGCAGCAC
Organism: uncultured Chloroflexia bacterium; assembly: GCA_963774265.1. Classification (GTDB taxonomy): domain Bacteria; phylum Chloroflexota; class Anaerolineae; order CG2-30-64-16; family CG2-30-64-16; genus JALOOB01. Next base: position 84,508 of record CAVZDU010000009.1, read on the forward strand.
AGGGTGTCGCCGAGTTGATAGTCGACCGCGCGCGGTTGAGCGTCCTTCGACTCCGCCGCTGCGCGGCTCCGCTCAGGATGCTTCGCCCCCACGATCCACAACACGCCGTCCTTCTTCACATGGAGCCGGCGCCGCGGGGTGTAGGCCGCCTCGACGCACGCCCACGGCTCGGTCAGCGCCACCTCCGCATACCCCATTCCCTCGGGCACCGGGATGGCATAGCAGCCCTCATCGCCGTCCAAAGCCGCGGGACCGAGCAGGCTGTACTGCGCCAGGCCGCCCACAAAAACATAGCCATAGGCCAGGTTCATGCCGCGGTAATAGATATCTGCCTGAAGCACAAGCCGCTGTCCGGGCTGGAAGCGGTCGCGCCACGCCTCGCCCACCTCGACCACCGTCATGGTGACCTCATGCCCCTGCACCACCGGGTGGCACGCCAGGTCGCGGTTGTAGAGCCGCGGATGCCCCGAACCCTGGCGGATGACCTTCACGTCGGAATAGCACAGCCCGACCGCGTCGGAGCGGACAAGAATCTGATCGGGCGCGGGGCGGGGCGTGGTCCAGCGGGCCGGCTTACCGTCCAGGCCAAAATTCTCGATGCCCGCGCCGTAAAGCGGCCAGGCGAGCATGGTGTCAGGGATATCGCAGATGGGCATCTTTCTATTCCAAATTGAAGATTGAAGATCGATGAACGGCCCGAACTTCCTTCTTTCGTATTTCTTCTTCCTTGCGTAGTCACGTCCGCGCGATGATAACCTCAATCCCGGTTTTACTCAACTCCAGACGCGCGGCGTCGGGGAGCGCGTTGCCAGAGGTCAGCAACTTCCCTGCAAAAACACTTTACAACCCACGGGTTTTGTGATAGACTGGGTCATCTAATCGATTGGACAATCGATTAGATGGGGTCGAACCCCTTTTTCAAGAAAGCGACGAGCGCCGTGCCCACCATCAAAGATGTTGCGAAACAAGCTGGCGTATCCCCGACGACGGTCTCCTACGTGCTGACCGGCAGCCGCTTTGTCAGCCCCGGCACCAAGGCGCGCATCCTCGGCGTCATCGCTGAACTCAATTACCAGCCCGACCAGATCGCGCGCAGCCTGCGCGCGAAGCGCACGATGACCGTCGGCATGATCGTCTCCGATATCACGAACTCGTTCTATGCCGACATAGTGCGCGGCGTAGAGGATATGCTGCGCGACCGCCATTACAGCCTGATTCTGTGCAACAGCGACGAAGCGCCGGAGCGCGAGCTAGCCACGCTGCAACTGCTCAGCCGCAAGAAGATCGACGGGCTGATCCTTGTCGCCACCGGCTCGAATGTCGACGCGTTGCGCGCGGCCAGCTTGTCCGGGCTGCCGATTGTCCTGGTCGACCGCCGGTTGCCCGGTGACTGGCTCGACACCGTCCTGGTCGACGACCGTCAGGGCGCCGAGATCGCCGTGCGGCACCTGCTGCAGCGAGGGCACCGCCGCATAGGCGCGATCATCGGCCGGCCGGGCATCAGCACGACCGATTCGCGCCGGCTCGGCTACGAAGCGGCCTTGCACGAGTTCGGCGTAGCCTATGACCCGGCCCTGGTTCAGAGCGGCCAATCCACGGCACGGGGTGGTGCAGCGGCGGCAAAAGCGCTGCTCGCCCTCCTCCCGCGGCCCAGTGCCATCTTCGCCTCTAACAACCTGATGACGGTCGGGCTGTTCCTGACGATCAAGGAACACGGCCTGCGCTGCCCGCAAGATCTCGCCGTCATCGGTTTCGACGACGCGGACTGGCTGTCGGCTTTCACGCCCAGCGTAACCACCCTTGCCCAGCCGAGCTACGAGCTGGGCGAGAGGGCTGCCGGATTGCTGCTGGACCGGATGACCGGCCAGCCGCCCGCAAGCCCACGCGTGATCGTATTGCCCGCCACTCTGATCGAACGCGAGTCGTGCGGCTGCCAGATCATGCGCCACACCGAATAAGTGGGAACAACGCCGGCCATTGCCGCAGGGCGCAGCGCCCGGAAGGAGGTATTGCGACTGAAATTGAAAATCGACCACTCTCACGCGATGCCGTTTCCAATCCAAGCTTTAAAGAAGAGGAGAACCATGAAAGCCAAACGTGTCCTTCAACTGTGCAGTATCGTGCTCGTGCTGGCGATGGCGTTGACCGCGTGCGCGCCCGTCACGGCGCCGTCCGCGCCCGTCCCAGCTGCCACCCAGGCGCCGGCCGCCGTGCAAGCGCCCGCAGCCACCGCAGCGCCCGCCGCCGTGCAAGCGCCCGCAGCCACCGCAGCCCCGGCAGCCGCCGCGCCAGCCGCGACTGAAGCCCCGGCAGCCGCCGCCCCGGTCGCCCAAAAGAGCTACAAGATCGGTTTCCTGGCGGGTGTCCAAGACCCGTTCTACTTTACGATGCAGCGCGGCGCGCAACAGGCCGCGGCTGATCTGGGCGTGGAGCTGGTGGTGCAGATCCCCAAGAACTGGAATGTCACCGACCAGACGCCCATGCTCGATGCCATGGTCGCACGGGGCGACCTGGATTTCCTGTTCCTGGCCCCGGTTGACAAGGACGCCATGATCGCGCCGCTCAAGAAGGCCAACGACGCGGGCATGCCGATCCTCACCGTGGACACCTTCATCGGCGATGGCGACTATGTGAACGGACCGGTCACCTTCCCGCTCTCCTTCATCGCATCTGATAACAAAGAAGGCGGCGTGATCGCCTGCACCGCGCTGGCGGAGTCGCTGGGTAAGAAGGGCTCGATCTACATCCAGAACGTCAAGCGCGGCATCAGCTCCACCGACGCCCGCGAAGACGGCTGCAAGGAAGCGCTCAAGAACTACCCGGATGTCAAGCTGGTGGCCGTCGACTACAACGACGATGACCCCTCCAAGGCGCAGGCGCAGGTCGAGGCCATGCTGCAGAAGACCCCCGACCTGGGCGGCATCTTCGGAACGAACGTGTTCAGCGCCCAGGGTGCGGGCACGGTCGTCAAGAACAAGGGCCTCAGCGGCAAGGTGAAGGTCGTCGCCTTTGACGCGACCGCGGATGCGATCAGCATGCTCAAGGGCAACACGGTTGACCTCGTCATCGCCCAAAAGCCTTCCGACATGGGTTATCTCGCGGTCGAGATGGCCGTCGCGTATCTTGACGGCGTGACCAGCGTCCCGAAGCACATCCCGACGGGCTATGCGATCATCACGCGCGACAACATGAACGACCCCAACGTCTCCCAGTTCTTCTACACGGCCGACGTGCCTGCCGCGCAAGTCCAAGACCAAGGACTTCAAGCTCGGCTTCCTGGCGGGCGTCCAAGACCCGTTCTACTTCACGATGCAACGCGGCGCGGAACCGGCCTCAAGCCGTTTCGGCAATGAACTGGTGGTGCAAATCCCCAAGAACTGGAATGTCACCGACCAGACGCCCATGCTCGATGCCATGGTCGCACGCGGCGATCTGAAGCTCCTGTTCCTGGCCCCGGTTGACAAGGACGCCATGATCGCGCCGCTCAAGAAAGCCAACGATGCCGGCATGCCCATCATCACGGTGGACACCTTCATCGGCGATGGCGACTATGTGAACGGACCGGTCACCTTCCCGCTCTCCTTCATCGCATCCGATAACAAAGAGGGCGGCGTGATCGCCTGCAGCGCGCTGGCGGAATCGCTGGGCAAGAAGGGCTCGATCTACATCCAGAACGTCAAGCGCGGCATCAGCACCACCGACGCCCGCGAAGACGGCTGCAAGGAAGCGCTCAAGAACTACCCGGATGTCACAGCTGGTGGCCGTCGACTACAACGACGATGACCCCTCCAAGGCGCAGGCGCAGGTCGAGGCCATGCTCCAGAAGACCCCCGACCTGGGCGGCATCTTCGGAACGAACGTGTTCAGCGCCCAGGGCGCGGGCACGGTCGTCAAGAACAAGGGCCTCAGCGGCAAGGTGAAGGTCGTCGCCTTTGACGCGACCGCGGACGCCATCGACATGCTCAAGGGCGGCACCGTCGACCTCGTCATCGCCCAAAAGCCGGGCGATATGGGCTACATGGCTGTCGAGATGGCCATGGCATATCTGAACGGCGTGACGAGCTACCCGCGGCACATCCCGACGGGCTATGCGATCATCACGCGCGACAACATGAACGACCCCAACATCTCCAAGTTCTTCTACCAGTAACGGAACGGTTGGGCCAGGGAGGCGATCTCCCTGGCCCAACGGATGGCACGTGGGTCACGCACCACCTGCATGATTTGCGATTCTCGCACGCTCAACCTAAAATTTATTATCTGGCCGTTCGCAGCATTTCTGAAGTCTAGTCATCCATCACGTGACAGGGAGGTCCACCCATGGCGGTAGCATCGAACAAAGACGCTCAGCAGACCGCCCGCAAGTCCAGCCGAACCCGGGCCGAGAACCTGGAGCGAATCCGTATGGCCTGGCCCTGGGTATTCCTCATTCTGCTGGTGTTGGCGTTCACCATTACATCCAAACAGCTCAACAATGTAAACTTCCTCAGCCCCCGGGCCATCCAGGGCATCCTGGTCTACACAACACAAATCCTGCTCATCGGCCTGGCCGAAACATTCATCATCATCACCGCCGGGATTGACCTGTCGGTCGGGTGGACGCTGGGCTTTGCCTCGGTGGTTGCCGCCATGGTGATGAAGGCGCTCAATCAAACCGCAGCGCCGCCCGTTGTGGTGATCGGCGCCGGCGCTCTGGCCGGCATTCTCATCACCGTCATACCCGGTCTGGTCAGCGGCGTCCTGATCGCCCGCCTCAAGGTGCCGTCCTTCATTACCACGCTGGGCGTGGGCATCCTGGTGGAAGGCGCGGCGCTCTTGCTGAGCAAAGGCTATCCCATCGCAAATCAGCCGGACTACCTGGGCCAATTGGGGAATGGCTCGATCATCAACTGGAACCCGGGAAAGTGGTTCACCTTCTTCAACGTCCCGTCCACGGCCGTCCAGGCCGATTTGCAGAAAAACATCCCGCTGATCCCCAATATCGTCTTCGTCACCATTATCGTCACGGCGGTGTGTTGGTTCATCCTTGCCAAGACGCAGTTTGGCCAGCATCTGTACGCCATCGGCGGCAACTTCGAGGCGGCCATGCGCGCCGGCATCCCGGTTCGGCGTACGCTGATCAAGGTCTACATTCTTGCGTCGGTGTTGGCCGGCATCGCCGGCGTGGTGTGGGCCGCCCGCTTCACCAGCGGCGCGTACAACGGTGGCGAGACGACGCCGATGACCGCCATCGCTGCAACCGTGATCGGTGGGGCCAGCCTGTTCGGCGGCGAGGGCCGGGTGATCGGCACGATTGTCGGCGCGCTCATTATCGCCACGATTCAATACGGGCTGGTGGTGCTGGGTGTCCTGCCCTTCTGGCAGTATATCGCGGTAGGCATTGTCTTGATCATCGCCGTCGTGGTGGAGCAGTTCGGCCGCGGCTTGGGCAAATGAGGGAGGGATCAGCGTGACGACACTTTTGCAGGCAGTCAACCTCACCAAGCGCTTTGGCGGCCTGACCGCCGTGGATCAGGTGAGCCTCGATGTCAACACCGGCGAAGTGATCGGGCTGGTGGGCGACAACGGCGCGGGCAAATCCACACTGATCAAGATGATCGCCGGCGTCTATCAACCCGACGACGGCGAGATCTTCTTCGACGGCAAGAAGGTGGAATTTGGCAGCCCGCGTGCGGCGCGCGACCTGGGCATCGAGACGATTTACCAGGACCTGGCGCTGGCCGAAAATCTGGACGTCGGCTCGAACATTTTCCTGGGTCGCGAGATCAAACGGCCCTACCTGGGCGGTCTGGTCCACACGCTCGACAGACCCAAGATGCGCACCGAGTCGGCGGGCATCCTGGACCGGCTGGACATTCGCATCCCCTCCCTCACCCAGCAGATTCGCAACCTGTCCGGCGGCCAGCGGCAGGCCGTCGCCATTGCGCGCACGATCTACTGGAACGCCAAGCTCGTCATCATGGACGAACCGACCGCGGCGCTGGGCGTGGCCGAGCAGCGCAAAGTGCTGACGTTGGTGCGGACACTTTGCGAGCAGGGTGTGCCGGTGGTCATCATCAGCCACAACATGCAAGACGTCTTCGCCGTTTCGGATCGCATCATCGTCATGCGGCGCGGCAAAAAGGTGGGCGAGTTAATCGCCAAGAAGACCACGCCGGACGAAGTGGTGAGCCTCATGGTCGGCGCCGAGGCCGTCCACGAGATGGGCGTCATCCCGCAAGGATTGGAGAACGAAGCGCTTTCGGCCTGACAACCAGAATTAACTTGGTCCTATGGATTAAAACGTTCTTGACAACTGCCACGGGGCATCCTACAATAGCACTCGTGGCAATTTCGCCGCACGGTCGTCGGCGTCTGACGGCTAGAACACTTGTGGCGGCTCCGGCAGTCGCCCTCACGTCGCCGTCACCTCCGATCCCCGTGCACAGCCTCCTATCTCGATATTGCGTCGATGCTATCATCACCGCGGCCACTGCCCGCCGACTGGTCCGCGCAAACCGATCGACGCAGACACCGATGTTGATGGAAAGGGGGTGGTCACGCCGGAACGCGCTCTGGTCTCCTGGGTTCACGCAGGGTACATGAGGTCTCCATCAAGGCGAAGCGGAGGCCGACAGCGTCTATGTCAAGGAGGACTCTCTAATGAAGCGCATCGCCGCATCCATCAGTCTCATCGTCATCCTCAGCATGCTCCTCACTTCCTGCGCCACACCTACCCCGCAGGTCGTCGAGAAGGTCGTCGAGAAGGTCGTCACCCAGGTGGTGGAGAAGGAAGTCAAGGTCGTCGAGACCCAGGTGGTGACCCAGGAGAAGATCGTCGAGAAGCAGGTGGAGGTAACGCCTACGCCTGCACCGACCGCAGCTCCGCAGGTATTCAATGGCTGGCCCGCGATTGATGAGGCCGAGGCCAAGACCGCCCAAGCCGCCTGGGATGCCGTCGATAAGGGCAAGCCCGACCCGGCCTGGAAGGGCAAAAAGTTCACCATCGGTGTTTACTCGGCCGGCCAACGCGGCGCTATCTCCGGACCCACCTACTTCTTCCGCCAGAAGTTCGAAGAACTAACCGGCGCGACCTACGACATCGTAGAGATTCCCTTCGCCGAAATGCGCGAGAAGATCTTCACCGACTTCCAGACCGGCGCGCACAAGTACGACATGATCATCAACTGCTCGAACTACTACGGCGACTACATCGCCAACGATTTCGTCCAGTCCATCGACCCATTCTTGACCGACCCCCGTATGCCCAAGCAAGATTTGGAGTCCATCGGTCCTGCCGTGCGAAACCTGTATCAATGGAATGGCAAGTACTACGGCACCAGTTACGATCACGACGCCATGATCCTGTACTGGCGCAAGGACATCTTGGACGATCCCAAGTGGCAGGCCGAGTACAAGAAGGAAACGGGCAAGGATATGCCCGTAGCTATGGACACCTGGGAGGACCTGATCTCCATCGCCCAGTTCTTCAACGGCAAGGACTGGAACGGCGATGGCGACCCGGATGATGGCATCACGCTGCACCTGAAGGTCGGCGGTCAGGGCTACTTCCACTATATGGCGTTCGCCGCACCCTACGTAGTACTTCCCGCGCCCGGCGACGATCCCACGAAAGTCACCAAGTACAACAACATCTTCTACTTCGATCCCGATACCATGGAAGTGCTGATCAACTCGCCCGGTCACGTCAAGGCACTGGAACAATTGATTGCACTGTCCAAGAACGGCCCCAGCGCCATGTGGGGCTGGAGCCTCGGCGAAGCCTGGGCGGACTTCCTCTCCGGCAACGCGATCATGACCTTCTCCTGGGGCGATGTCGGCGCACTCGCGCAGGACCTGACCCAGTCAAAGGTCCAAGGTCTGATCGGAGCACGCGGTCTCCCCGGCACCAAGCAACCCTACGACAGAGAAACGAAGCAGTTCCTGAATCTGGACAAGGCCAACATGGTCGGCAACCAGGTGGGCTGCTCGTGGCATCCGGTCCTCAGCAAGTTCGCCAAGGACCCAGATTTGACCTACTACTGGATGGCACTCATGGGTGCGCAGCCGATCAACCACTGGATGGTCGAATACGGCTGGACGGGCGTGAACCCGGGCACCAGCTATGACTGGCTCCAGCCCACCGGCAAAGCGACCATCGAAGATTACACCCAGGCAGGCTGGAACGCGGTGGACGCCAAGTCCTACGTCGACGCGTACACCGACGATTTCTTCAACTATCCGATCTTCCAGACCTACATCCGCATCCCCGGCACCACCGAGATGATGACCTCCTGGGATATCCACCTCTCCGAGGCGATCACCGGTCAGATCACGCCGCAGGAAGCGTTGGATCGCACCAAGGCAGACTGGGAGGCGATCATCGACGAGCAGGGCAAAGATAATCTACTGAAGCTGTACCAGGATTCGATCGGCTACAAGCCGTAACTCTCGCTCGTCTGTCCCTGCGGTAACGACTTCAGCCATGAAGGACTGAAGTCGTTACCGCGCACCAGGTGCGATGTCCGCGAGGTGAGTCATGCTCCAGCGAAACCGTATCAGATATCTCTTCGTGCTGCCGGGCATCATCTGGGTCCTGATGCTTTACCGTGTTTCCGCTGCTCTATTCGCTGCGACTCAGCTTCATGCAGGCGAAGATGGGCACACCCTCGCGCTTCATCGGCCTGAACAACTACATTCGCGCGTTCAAGGATTATCGCGTGCTGGATTCAGCCCAGGTGACCCTGTTCTTTGTGGTCTGCCAGTGTCCTCCTGACCGTGCTGACCGGATTGGGGCTCGCGCTCCTCTTCCATCGGTCGATCCGAGGGCAGAAGGCCTTTCGTGCTCTCTTCACCATGCCCATGTTCACTGCGCCGATCGCGCTCGGGTTACCTGGGGCTGACGATTTTCCATGAGCAAGTAGGCGCCATCAACACGATCTTGCGCGCGCTGGGCGTCGAGCACCTTCCCGCATGGTTCTCCGCAGTGTGGCCGGCTCGCATCGCGATCGTGCTGGTCGACATGTGGCAGTGGACACCATTCTGCTTCCTCGTGCTGCTCGCTGGACTTCAGGCGCTGCCCGACGAGATCTACGAAGCGGCAGTCCTCGACACATCTTCGTCTTGGGATACATTCCGCTGGGTGACGCTTCCGCTGCTCAGCCCGGTGCTTTTCACTGTGACAATCCTGCGCCTTGTCGAAGCGTTCAAGGTGCTTGATATACCTTTCAGCATGACCAGCGGCGGTCCAGGCGCCGCGACGCAAACCTACTCGTTTTATGTCTATCTAACGGGCTTGCGTAATTTCAACCAGGGTTACGCCTCCGCGCTGGCTTATTTGTTGCTGATCGTCATGATGATCATCGCGACGTTCTTCTTCAGCCGCATGCGGGCCAACTACGAATAAGGAGGGTCCTGTGTATCAGCGCAAAAACTCACCTATCGTCAACGCCTTGCTGTGGCTGGTGATCCTGGTCGCAACAGTTTGGTGCGTATTCCCCTTCTATTGGGCCTTGGTGACGTCGTTCAAGCCGCGCGAGGTCATCCTGACCCGCCCAGCGATCATCCCTTGGCTTGACTTCAAGCCGACCTTGTTCAACTGGGCCAACGAATTCGGCACTCGCTGGCCGGAGATCAGCACGGCGCGTTGGCCAACAGCCTGATCATCGCAATCGGCGCGTCAATCATTGCGGTCGGCCTCGGCACCATGGCCGGGTATGGGCTGGCCCGCTTCAAGTACCGGCGCTGGAACAACCGCAACCTGACCGTCTGGTTCCTTTCTCAGCGGTTCCTGCCGCCCGTGGTCACCGTGATTCCATTCTTCCTGTTGATCCAGGTTCTCGATCTGACCGATACACACCTGGCCTTGATCCTGGCAAACGCGACGTTCACCATGCCCTTCGCGGTGCTGAACGCTGCGGGACGTGTTCAAGGATCTGCCCATCGAGTTGGAGGAGTCGGCCTGGGTCGATGGCGCTTCGCCGTGGCAGGCGTTCTGGATGATCGCTCTGCCGTTGGCCGCGCCTGCGGTTGCTGCGGCCGCCGTCATCTGCTTTGCGTTCGCCTGGAACGAGTTCCTGTTCGGTCTGATCTTGAGCTATCAGAACGCACAACCGATTACCGTCATTATCGCCGGGATGGAGCACACCCAAGGCATCCAGTTCCACCAGGTAGCCACCCGCCTGTTGCTGGCCATCCTCCCGCCTGCGCTGCTGGCCCTGACCGCACAACGCTACATCGTGCGCGGCCTGACCTTCGGCGCAGTCAAAGGCTAAATGTAGGCGGTCAGAGGTTACGCTGTGACAAGAGACCTGACGGCAGTGGTCGCAGGACACATCTGCCTGGACATCATTCCGCAGATCACCGGGATCACCCCGGAGCAGTTTCGCCAGAATTTCCAGCCGGGCCGGCTGATGGTCGTTGGTCCGGCGGTCTTCGCAACCGGCGGCGCCGTGTCGAACACCGGGCTGGCCCTGGCTCGGCTGGGCATCGACGTCCGCCTGATGGGTAAGGTCGGCGACGATTTCATCGGCGAGATGATCCGCCAGATCGTCGACAACCGCAGCCCCGGGTCCGCGGCCGGCATGATCGTCGACCCCGCGGTCCACTCCTCCTACACGGTCGTGATCAGCCCGCCCGGCATCGACCGCCTTTTTCTCCATGACCCGGGCGCAAACGACACGTTCACCGCTGACGACGTGCGCTACGGCGTGGTCGAGGCCGCCAGCCTGTTCCACTTCGGCTACCCGCCCCTCATGGCGCGCATGTTTTTGGACGATGGGATCGAGCTATCTGAGCTGGTTCGGCGTGCCAGGGCCACGGGCGTCACGACTTCACTCGACACCGCCGCGCCCGACCCGGCGGCCCCCGCGGGCCGTGCGAACTGGCCGCTGATCCTGCGCCGCGCCCTGCCGTATGTCGATGCCTTCCTGCCCAGCGTCGAAGAATTGGTCTACATGCTGCACCGGCCTGAATACGACCGGCTGCAGGCCGAGACGGGCGGCGAACTGCTCGATGCGGTGACGCCGGAGATGCTCCATGACCTGAGCGACGAGCTGCTGGCCCTGGGGCCAAAGGTGGTGGGCATCAAGCTCGGGCATCGCGGGTTCTACCTGCGCACCGCAGGCCGGGCCGCGCTGGCGGACATGGGCCGCGCCCGGCCGACAGCCCTCGACGCCTGGGCGGATCACGAATCGTGGGCGCCGTGCTTCCGGGTGGACGTCGTGGGCACCGCCGGCTCAGGCGATAGCGCGATCGCCGGGTTCCTGGCCGCGCTGCTGCGCGATCTCCCGCCGGACGAGGCGGTCACCATGGCCGTGGCGGTCGGCGCGTGCAATGTGGAGGCCGCGGACACCCTGAGCGGCGTGCGCACGTGGGATGAGACCCGCGCCCGCATCGCCGCCGGCTGGCCGCGGCGGTAGGCCCAAGATCGACCGCAAAGCGCCTGGGATTTCAATCCCGGGCCTCCCACCGTTATAATCCACGCGTGTCCCGTTTCTTTGACGCCCGGCTGCTCCGCGCCGCCGGGCCCGAGCGCACCTTCCTCCTCCTGGCCGTCGCGGGTGGCGCAGCCTCCGGCATCCTGACCGTCCTCCAGGCATACAGCCTGGCCCAGCGCGGTGGATGGCGCGTTCCTCCGTGGGCTGGACCTGGCCGGCGTGCAGCCCCTCCTCCTCATGTTGCTCCTCTTCACCGCGGGCCGCGCAACGGCCACATGGATCGGCGAATTGGCGGCAGCCCGCGTGGCGCAGCGCGTCAAGGATGACCTGCGCAGCCGGTTGACCGCACATATCCTGGCGCTGGGACCCGCCTTCGCCCGCGGGGAGCGCACCGGCGAGCTGGCGAACACCGCGTTGGAAGGAGTGGACAGCCTCGACGCATACTTCGGCCAGTACCTGCCTCAGCTTGCGCTCGCGGCCATCGTCCCCCTCACCTTCCTGATCTTCGTCATCCCAATTGACCCGCTCTCGGGTCTCGTCCTGCTCCTGACCGCACCGCTCATCCCCCTGTTCATGGTCCTGATCGGCGCGCTGGCCGATTCCCTGACCCGCCGGCAGTGGGGCACGCTGAGCCGGATGAGCGCGCACTTTCTCGATGTGTTGCAAGGCCTGGCCACGCTCAAGCTGTTCAATCGCAGCCGCGACCAGATCGTCCTGATCCGGCGCATCAGCGACGAGCATTGCGACGCCACCCTGCAGGTGCTGCGAGTGGCGTTCCTGTCGGCCCTGGTGCTCGAGATGGTCGGGACCCTCTCCACCGCGATCGTCGCGGTGGAAGTCGGGCTGCGGCTGCTGGCGGGAAGGCTCACGTTCGAGCCGGCTTTCTTCGTGCTGATCCTCGCGCCCGAGTTCTACCTGCCCCTGCGCCAGTTGGGCGTGCGCTTCCACGCCGGCATCTCGGGCGTGAGCGCGGCAGGGCGTATCTTCGAAGTGCTGGACCAGCCTTTGCCCCCCGAGGCCGTGCACGCCGGCCCCACACTCGCGTCGCGCAGCGAACGCCCGCCGCACATCAGCCTGAGCCACGTGACGGTCGCGTATGAGGACCGCAGCCTGCCCGCGCTCTCCGATGTCACCTTCGAGATCGGTCCGGCCGAGCACGTCGCGCTCGTCGGGCCCACCGGGGCCGGGAAGAGCACCGTCGCCGCGCTGCTCCTGCGCTTCATCGATCCGCAAGGCGGCCAAATCACCGTCGATGGCGCAGCCCTGACCGGCCTGCCGCTGGATGCGTGGCGCGGCCAGGTGGCCTACGTGCCCCAGGCGCCCACCCTTTTCGATCTGCCGGCCGCCGACAACATCCGGCTTGGGCGGCCCGATGCGACCCTCGACCAGGTCATCGCCACAGCCCAGGCCGCCGGCGCGCACGCGTTCATCAGCGAGCTGCCCGACGGCTACGACACGGTCATCGGCGAGCGCGGCGCGCGACTGTCCGGCGGGCAGGCGCAGCGCATCGCGCTCGCCCGCGGCCTCCTGGTCGATGCGCCCCTGGTCATCCTCGATGAAGCCACCGCCAACCTGGACCCCCAAACCGACGCCGAAATCCAGGCTTCGCTGGGCCGCCTTCTCCACGGTCGCAGTGCGCTCATCATCGCGCACCGCCTGAGCACCCTACGCGCCGCGGACAAGATCGTCGTGCTCGACGCCGGCCGCGTGGCGGAGCAAGGCAGCCACGATTCGCTCCTGGCCCAGGGCGGGAAATACGCGCAAATGGTCGCCAGCCAAGGGCCATCGGCGCTGGGGCCACGAAAAAAGCATCCTGAGCGGAGCAGCGCATCGGTTTGCGCTGCGCAGTCGAAGGATGCCGACCGGACGCCGCGTCAAGCCGCATCCTCACCTGCGGCTGCGCCCACAGGTGCAGGCACAGGTGTCGACTACACTCCGCTCAAGATGCCTGGGCCTTGGCTCTCTCCTTCAGGCGCGAGACCGGCCTCTCCGTTGCATGCCCTCCTCGCCTTCCTCGCGCCCTTCTCCAAATGGGTCGCGCTCTCCGTGCTCCTCGGGTTCCTCACCGTGGGCAGCAGCATCGGCCTCCTGGCCACGTCCGCATGGGTCATCGCGACGGCCGCGCTCCAACCGTCGATCGCGGTGCTCCAGGTGGCGATTGTCGGTGTGCGCTTTTTCGGCATCGCCCGCGGGCTGTTCCGATATCTCGAACGCCTGGCCTCACATCAGGTCACGTTTCGCGTGCTGGGCGCACTGCGCGTGTGGTTCTACTCAGCCATCGAGCCGCTGGCTCCTGGCCGGCTCAGCCGGTTCCGCAGCGGTGACCTGCTCGGCCGCGTGATGTCCGATGTGGCCGGCCTGGACAACTTCTACGTGCGAGCGGTCGCGCCGCCCCTGGTCGCGGTGCTGGTGGGCCTGCTCACCACCGTCCTGCTCGCCGCACGTAGTCCCGCGCTGGTGTGGCCGGTGCTCACCCTGCAGATCACGGCCGGCGTTGGCTTGCCCCTGCTGACCCTCCGGGCTGGACGCGGGCCGGGAACGCGTCTCACCGAGAGCCGCGGCCGGCTGAGCCGCGGCACTGGTCGACGGCATCCAGGGTGCGGCGGACCTCCTGGCGTTCGGCGCGGGGGGACGCCACCTGGACCGCGTCCGCGCATGTGGGGCCGAGGTCAGTCGGGCGCAGCGCAGCATGGCCGGCCTGGCGGCCGCGGGCAATGCTGCGGGCACGGTGCTGGCCTGGTTGGCCGTCATCCTCGTGCTGGCAATCGCCGTTCCCCTGGTGCGGGCCGGCCAGCTTGACGGCGTCAGCCTCGCGGTGCTTGCCCTGCTCACCGTGGCCAGTTTCGAGGCGGTCGCGCCCCTGTCCGCGGCCGCGCAGCACCTGGAGGCGTCATCGGCCACGGCGCGGCGCCTGTTCGAGGTGGCTGGCCGCGCACCGACGACGCAGGAGGTGGCTCTAGCGCTGCACGCCAGCGATACGGATATTCCCCCACCGCCCGCGCCGCGTCCCCTATGGCCACCCGGCGCGACGCCGCCCGCCATCACGTTTTCCGGCGTCACGCTCCGCTACGCGCCCCATGAGCCGCCCGCCCTCGACGCCGCAGACCTGGTCATTCCCGGAGGCACGCTCCTGACCGTCGTCGGTCCCAGCGGCGCGGGAAAATCGACGCTGGCGAACGCGCTGCTGCGCTTCTGGGACTATGAATCGGGCCAGATCCGCCTGGGCGACCATGACTTGCGCGACCTGGAGGGCGAAGCTGTCCGCAGCCTGGTTGGGGTCGTCAGCCAGCAGACCCACCTGTTCAACGCGTCGATTCGAACGAACCTGCTGCTGGCCCGGCCGGCCGCGACCCAGGGGGAGATCGAAGCGGCCGCGCGGCGCGCTCAGATTCATGATTTCATCGCCGGCCAGCCCCAGGGATACGATACGCCTATCGGTGAAGGCGGCTTGAAGCTCAGCGGCGGCGAGCGCCAACGGTTGGCCATCGCGCGGGCGCTGCTGAAGGACGCCCCGGTCCTGATCCTCGACGAGCCGGCCGCCAACCTGGACAGCACAACCGAGGCAGCCTTGTGGGGGGCATTGGAACCCCTCATCGACCGCCGCACCGTCCTGCTCATCACCCACCGCCTTGGCGGCCCGGCCGCGCAGGGGCAGATCGCCGTGATGGACCGCGGGAAAATTGTCGAAAGCGGCGACCACGCGTCGCTGCTCGGTCAATGGGGCTTGTATCGACGGCTGTGGGACCAGCAGCACAACACCACAGCCCCGTAGAGGCCGCGAACCACCCTCTCCACAGCAGCCGGGTCGAATTCTTGCCGCCTCCGGCGCCTGATGATATAATTCATAACTTGTCGGACTCCTGCGGACGGGTTCCGCTGGGGTTATACGCGATTTCATTACGCTCTCATTACGCTATCATTACGGAGGAAGCTTCCCGTGCAGATTTACCTGTATATCGCGCAGATCATCCTGGCGCTCACAATCATCGTGCTTGTGCTCCTGCAGGCCAAGGATGCCGGCCTGAGCAACATGTTCGGCGGCAGCGACATGGGGGTGTACAAGACCCGACGTGGCGTCGAGAAGACGCTGTTCAATGCCACCATCGTCCTCGGCATCGTTTTCTGGTGCTGTGCCTGGTGACCGTCATCGTCGCAGGCTAACTTGGGCAGATATCTTCGCTGGCAGGCCGTCATTGCCCTCCTGGGCATCGTGCTGCTGGCTGCCCTGCTGCGCTATGCCGCCTACAACTTCACGACGCGTGACCGTTCCCGAACCGGGGCGGGACCTGTGTCGAAGGGGTGGCCGGCAATCCCCAATACCTGAACCCGCTCCTCAGCCAGTACAACCAGGTGGATGGGGTCCTGTGCAGCCCTGCTCTTCAACGGCCTGACCCGGCTGGATGAGCAGGGCAATGTCGTTCCCGACCTGGCTGAGAGTGGACCGTCAGCCCGGACGGCCTGACGTACGACTTCCGCTTGCGCTCGGGCCTCTACTGGCATGACGGCGCGCCGGTGACCGCGGCCGACGTGCTGTACACGGTCGGCGCGATGCAGGCCGAGGATTTCCCCGGCATGCCCTGGCTCAGCACGCTCTGGCGCGACGGTCGAAGTCGAGCGCACCGGACGGCCCCGAGGGTCTGACCGTGCGCTTCAAGCTCAAGCAGCCGCTTGCGCCGTTCCTCGACTACACCACCATCGGCCTGCTGCCGGCCCACCTGTGGGAGCAGGTGCCGGTCGCCGAGATGATGAGCTCGCAGCTCAACACCCGGCCGATCGGCACCGGCCCGTTCCAGCTCGCCCAGATCAGCGCCACGCGCGCCGATCTGTCGCCGTCAATCCGCGCTATCACGGCGCATCGCGCCTTACCTCGACCGGGCTGACCTTCCGCTTCTATCCCGACCACCAGAGCCTGCTGCCCGCCTACGACCGCGAGGAGATCGACGGCATCAGTTGGATCTGGCCCGAGGAGATGCCGGACGCGACGGCCGCACGAGGACCTGCAGCTGTTCTCCGCGCCCGCTGTCGGGCTACACGCTGATCTACCTGAACCAGCACAATCCCAACGTGCCGTTCTTCAAGGAGACGTGCCGTGCGCCAGGCGCTGCTGTACGCGCTCGATCGCCAGGCGCTGATCGACACCGTCCTGCACGGCCAGGGTCTCGTCGCGCATTCCCCGATCCTGCCCGGCACCTGGGCCTACGATCGCCGATGTCACGCAGTACGCCTACGATCCCGAGCGCGGCGCGCCAGCTGCTGGATGAGGCCGGCTGGAAGGATAGCGACGGCGACGGCGTGCGCGATCAGGACGGCATGAAGCTGGCCTTCGTCCTGCTGGGCAACGACAAGGCCATGATCGAGGCGATCTCCGCGGCCTGGGCGAGCATCGGCGTCCAGGCGGCGCCGCAGCCGGTCACGCCTGCCCGGCCTGACCAGCCGACTTCCTGGTCCCGCGCACCTTCGACGCCGCGTTGGTCGACTGGGAGCTGACCGGCGATCCCGATCCGTATCCGCTCTGGCATTCGACGCAGATCAAGGACGGGCAGAACTACGCCGGCTGGGAGAACCGCGCACGCCGACGAGGCCATCGAGCAGGCGCGCTGCGCTCACCGATCGCGAAGCCGTCGCCGCAGCTTACTACCTGGAGTTCCAGCGCATCTTCGCAGAGGAGGTGCCGGCGCTGCTGCTCTACTACCCGGTCTACACCTACGGCGTGCGCGAACAAGATCCACGACGTGCAGATCGGGCCCGCTCAACACGCCCGGCGACCGCTTCCGCAGCATCGCGAACTGGTACATCGTCACCAAGCGGATTACGGTCAGCACCGGCAAGTGCACCGACCGCGCGCACGACTTGACAGCCGACCGGGAATAGTGGTATAAATCGGTCACAATCGAACAGCCGAGCCGAAGTGGCGGAATGGCAGACGCGCTAGGTTCAGGACCTAGTGAGGATTATCCCTCGTGAGGGTTCAAATCCCTCCTTCGGCACTGGAACGTCGAGAATCCCACGGCACTTCGTCGTGGGATTCTGTGCCTCAGGGCCTGAACGAGGAGTGTCCCTGTCATGGTCACCAGGAGGCAAGCGGTGTCCTGCCTGGTCCGTTCAGCCAACTGCATGCTGCTGGCCGATCGTAGCTGATCGCGCTGGTTGCGCTTGTGGCTGCGGTCTTCTTCACAGCTGGCTTCATCGAGCTAACGGTAGCACGGCGTCAGTTGGAAGCGCATTACCAGCAAGCCCAGCAGCCAGGTCGGAGCGCACACGCCGGCAGAACGACGCTGCTGCAGGTCGATCTGGAGCGTGCGCAGCGGGGTCGAGATCACTGCCCTGGCAGGCGTGGGACATGCTTCGGCAAGCTGCCCAAGGGACACGGGCGTCATCGCAGGCCGCGCCGGGCACGGACGACACACCGACTGTCGAGCAGCGCCAAAACGCCCATCTGGGACGGACTGGTGGCTGAAGTCCTTGGGCATAACCTTGACAAAGGGCCACAAACAGGTATAATAACTTATACGTCGCGGGGTGGAGCAGTGGCAGCTCGTTGGGCTCAATCCCCGAAACTGACAGCAGGTCGGGCAAGCAATGCCGCACAATGTTTGCCGGAGAGTCAGATTCGGAGAGGGCTGCACGCAGAGTAATCTGCGTGTGATCACCTGTCAAAGTCGGGGAAGCCGTTAGCGGGGTAACCCCGAGCCAAGCTCCGGTGTAAGCTGGAGAAGGTGTAGAGACTTGATGGCAGGCGCCCTACCGGGTCAAGCCGGGGGCGAAGGGAAAGTCCAGACCACAAAGCCGGGTGACCGGTGCAGCAAAAGCTGTAGTGGTAAGCATAACCCAAAGGTCGCAGGTTCGAATCCTGCCCCCGCAACCTTGAGAGACCTGGCAGCGATCAGCTGCCAGGTTTTTCTTTTGTCCTCATCTGCGTGTCGCGAGGCGATCATGGATACCGGCACCACCGGAGGTCGAATCGAGCACAATTTGACCGGGCAGCGTCACCCGCATATAATAGCCGGGTTGTGAACGGCGACGTAGCTCAGTGGCAGAGCAAGCGGCTCATAATCGCTGGGTCCTCAGTTCGAGTCTGAGCGTCGCCACCTAAGCCGGTGGCCCGAGGCTGCGATAGTAGCACGGTCACCTCTTAACCCGATAACGCCTTCCGGTGAGCGTGCTCCTTGGGAGCCTTGCGCTGCCGTAAGGCGTTTTTTTGTGGCAAGCACACAGGCGATTCCCATTCGAGGTCATTCGCAGAAGGAAATCCCCACCCTGCGCAGCCTGGCGGAGGTGTTGCCCGTTTTCGCTGGCTTTGGCGAACTTAACCATTGTCCCCAGACTGTGAGGTGGAAGCGCTGCCGGAGGAGCGCGACTACCTTGCGCACTCGGCGGCATTCATGCTATATTCCCTGCGACGTCAACAACCGCAATTTTCTCTCTTCGTGCAACAACGGGGTTGTCTGGCATGACCACTGAAGCCGATACCTGCCGCAAATACGTCCTGCCCAAGCTCGTCAGCGCGGGCTGGGACGAAGAGCCCCACTCCTTCACCGAGCAGCGGACCTTCACCGATGGCCGGATTGTCGTCATCGGCGAGAAGGTAAGGCGCCGCCCACAGAAGCGGGCCGACTACCTGCTCCGCTACACCCGGGACTTCACCATCGCCGTGGTCGAGGCCAAGCCCGAGTACAAGACCGCCGGCGAAGGGCTCCAGCAGGCCAAGGACTACGCCGAGATCCTCGGCCTCAAGTTCGCCTACTCCACGAACGGTCACGGCATCGTCGAGTTCGACTACTTCACCGGACAGGAGCGCCTGCTCATCGCCTTCCCAACGCCCGACGAGCTGTGGCAGCGCTGGCAGGCCGGCCAGCAGGTGACGCGATGACGTCGGCAAGTCCCTGCTGACCCCCGCGCACCACCTCAGCGGCAAGACTCCTCGCTACTACCAGGAGATCGCCATCAACCGCACGGTGCAGGCCATTCTGCAGGGCAAGCGGCGCATCCTGCTGACGATGGCGACCGGCACCGGCAAGACGGTGGTGGCCTTCCAGATCTGCTGGAAGCTGTGGAACGCCCGCTGGAACCGCACCGGCGAGTACCGGCGCCCCCGCATCCTCTACCTGGCCGACCGCAACATCCTGGTCGATGACCCGAAGGACAAGATATTCGCTGCCTTCGGCGACGCCCGCTGGAAGATCGAGAACGGCGAAGCCAACAAGAGCCGGGAGATGTACTTCGCCATCTACCAGGCCATCGCTCAGGACGAGCGCCGTCCTGGCCTGTACCGGGAGTATCCGCCCGACTTCTTTGACCTGATCATCGTGGACGAGTGCCACCGCGGCAGCGCTCGGGATGAGAGCAACTGGCGGGAAATCCTGGAATACTTCCAACCGGCGTTCCAACTGGGCATGACCGCCACGCCGCTGCGCGAGGACAACCGGGACACCTACGCCTACTTCGGCAACCCGCTCTACACCTACAGCCTGCGCCAGGGCATCGAGGACGGCTTCCTGGCTCCCTACCGGGTCCATCGCGTGTTGACGACCTACGACGCCGTGGGCTGGCGGCCAAGCAAGGGCGAGCTGGACCGGTTCCTGCGGGAAGTGCCGGACCGGGAGTACTCGACCCCGGACTTCGAGCGCATCGTTGCCCTGCGGGCGCGCACCGAGGCCATCGCCCGCCACCTGGCCGAGTTCATGCGCAAGACCGACCGCTTTGCCAAGACCATCGTCTTCTGCGTGGACCAGGAGCACGCCGACGAGATGCGCCGCGCAGCTCAACAACCTGAACGCCGACCTGGTGCAGAAGTATCCCGACTACGTGTGCCGGGTGACCGCCGACGAAGGCGAGATTGGCCGGGGCCACCTGTCGCGCTTCCAGGAACTGGAGACCAGGACGCCGGTCATCCTGACCACGTCGCAGCTGCTGACGACCGGCGTGGACGTGCCGACCTGCAAGAACATCGTCATCGCCCGCGTGGTCGGCGGCATGACCGAGTTCAAGCAAATCATCGGCCGCGGCACCCGTGTCCGCGACGACTACGGCAAGCTCTTCTTCAACATCCTGGACTACACCGGCAGCGCCACGCGGCTGTTCGCCGACCCCGAGTTCGACGGCTGGCCGGCCATGGCCGACGAAGTGACGATTGATGAGCAGGGCCAGGTGGTCGCAGGGCACCGAGAAGGTGGTGCAGCCGGAAGAGACCGAGCACGGACGATAGCGAGGGCGGGACGGAGATCGGAGGCGACGACACGGCACAACTGCCGCGCAAGTACTACGTCGATGAGCGGCCAGGTCGAGGTCGTCGCCCACCTCGTCTACGAGCTGGACCCCGATGGCAAGCAACTGCGCGTCGTCAAGTTCACGGACTACACGGCCGAGAAGGTCCGCACCATGTACACATCGGCGGCCGAGCTGCGGCGCCAATGGGCCGACCCGGCGCTGCGAGCGGATATCATCGCCAGGCTGGAAGAGCGAGGCATCAGCTTCGATGAGCTGCGCACGGTGACCAACCAGCCCGACGCCGACCCGTTCGACCTGCTGTGCCACGTGGCGTTCAACGCGCCGCTGCGCACCCGCCGGGAACGGGCCGACCGTCTCCGCAAAGAGGAGCGCGCCTTCTTCGAGCAGTATGGGGCTCGAGGCCCGAGAAGTGCTGGACGAGCTGCTGGAGAAGTACGCCGAGCACGGCACTGCTCAGTTCGCCATCCCTGACGTGCTGAAGGTGCCGCCCATCTCCAAGCATGGCAATGTGATTGAGATTGCGAGCCTGTTCGGCGGGGCGGCGCAGCTGCGCGAGGCGGTCAACCAGCTGCAGTCACTGCTCTATGCCGCCTAAGGAGACGCAGTGATGGCAATCACGCTGAAGACGGCAGCTGAACGACGACGAGAAGGCAGCGCATTCTCGAAATCCATGGGCGCAGTGTGCTTCGCCACAGGCCATGCGATTCCCGATGGGCGAACCGGTTCAGTTCGACCACATTCGACGCGTTTACGCTGATGGCGGCGCTAGCGAACTGGACAATATCGCTCCGATGTGCGAGGACCCATAACAAGGCGAAAGGCACGCTGCCGCTTGGCGGACTTCAGGGTGAAGCTGCGTCTTGCAGGAGCTTCTTCTACCAGGGCGACAGCGCTGACCCTGAAGGACCTACTGGCATACTTGACAGTCGCAGGGTGACATCGAGTCCTACGGGCAGCCTGTGGCGGTCACTGAAGCTACGACGAGCAAGGCTGGATCGATTCGAGACGCTGGCACGGTAACTTCGACTATCCGCTCTACACGTGCCCGACGACCGGGTGGAAGTACTTCTACGCGACCCTACCTATCGAGCTCTGGATAGCGACGATGATGCCGACCACGAAGCTGGCCTGCAGCCTCGCTATCTGATCTTCGACAAGGTGTTTGAGCTTGTACCGGCACTTTCAGCGACATCCCGTGCTGCAGCCTTCGATTGGCAGAATTCGACAACAATCGGATTCTGCTGTTCGACGGCCAGCATAAGATGGCTGCTCTGCTGTGGACTGGACGACGAGTATTCGAATGCAAGATCTATCTCTCGCCGACCTGCGCCTGCTTAATCAGACGAACATCGCGGCCCATGACAAGTTCGCTCAGACGCGATTCTACACTTCGGTCATGGTCATGAAACTGGGAGCCGAGTTCGGCGCGGACTTCGAGAAGTACAAGAACCTGGAGGACGGCGCAGCCAAGAGCGAGGCCGGTTTCATGCGTTTCCTGGAGCAGAGACCGCGCAACCAGACGATGAGCGAGCGACATCAAGAGCGCTTCCGCAGCTACCTGTACAACTCGTGTACTGGAGAGCCGCCGACAACCGATGCCGCTCAGCTATCGTCTCGAACGCGAACCGCAGTACGGACGAGAAGCCGCTGACCATGGACATGCTTGAGCAAGTCGCTGTTTGCCTGCTTCCTGTACACCGAGCCCGTCGAAGACGACATGGCGACCGACGCGTACAAGCGTGACAAGGAGATCGCGAACAACATCGCTCTGATGAACATGCTATACGACCTCGCGTCTCGGCGCCTGGAATCCGAAGGCGGGCCCGAATGACGGCACGCAGAGGAAGCTCAACCGGATGTTCCGGTCGAAGTCGATCATGGCTTGGTCCGAGCTGCTGCAGGGACGCGATCTGCGGCAAGCTGGAACTGCAGGATAGCGAGGACCGGGCACGACCTTTCTACCGCGACCTTACTGGCGAGGACCTTGGACCGAGTGAAGAAGTCTGTCGAACGGCTAGTGAACTGGAAGCTGTGGGCAGTCTCCACGCAGACGGCGAGATCGACCGGATCCTGTCGGACAATAAGAGTGCGGTAAGGATTGGTTCAAGGACCACGGCCTGACCACCGGGTATCTTATGGGGGCACCCGAATGAGCAGGCACAAGCGGCAAGACCGCAGCACCCTCACCACCGCCCAGCAGCTCGGCAGCATCATCAAGTCGGCGCGCGACATCATGCGCAAGGACAAGGGGCTGAACGGCGACCTCGACCGCCTGCCGATGCTCACCTGGATCATGTTCCTCAAGTTCCTGGACGACATGGAGCGGATCGCGCGAGGCAGGAGGCGATCCTGGCGGGCGAGCGCTTCCGCCCGGCCATCGAGCCGCCCTACCGCTGGCGCGACTGGGCGGCCAACGAGACGACGGCATCACCGGCGACGACCTGATCGCCTTCATCAACAACGACGAGGCCATGCGGCCCGACGGCACGCGCGGCCCGGGCCTGTTCGCCTACCTGCGCGGCCTGCAGGGCGCCAACGGCGGCGACCGGCGCGACGTGATCGCCACCGTCTTCCGGGCGTCGTCAACCGCATGATCAACGGCTACCTGCTGCGCGACGTCATCAACAAGGTCAACGGCATCCACTTCACCGTCATCGGACGAGATCCACACCCTGGGCGCGCTGTACGAGTCGATGCTCAAGGAGATGCGCGACGCGGCCGGCGACTCCGGCGAGTTCTACACGCCCGCGCGCCGGTGGTCCGCTTCATGGTCGAGGTGATCGACCCGCGGCTGGGCGAGACCGTGCTCGACCCGGCCTGCGGCACCGGCGGCTTCCTGGTCGAGGCGTACAAGCACCTGGAGACGCAGTGCCAGACGGTCGAGGACCGCGAGACGCTGCAGGCAGCAGAGCATCTTCGGCGGCGAGGCCAAGCCGCTGCCCTACCTGCTGGCGCAGATGAACCTGCTGCTGCACGGGCTGGAGTACCCGCAGGATCGACCCGGACAACAGCCTGCGCTTCCCGCTGCGCGAGATCGGCGACCGGGACCGGGTGGACGTCATCCTGACCAACCCACCCTTCGGCGGCGAGGAGGAGCGCGGCATCCTCGGCAACTTCCCCGACGACAAGCAGACCGCCGAGACGGCGCTGCTGTTCCTGCAGCTCATCATGCGCAAGCTGCGCCGCCAGCCCGAAGCCGGGCCGGGCCGCCGTGGTCGTGCCCAACGGCACGCTCTTCGGCGACGGCGTGTGCGGCGCGCATCAAGGAGGAGCTGCTGAAGGAGTTCAACCTGCACACCATCGTGCGGCTGCCCAACGGCGTCTTCGCGCCCTACACCAGCATCCCGACCAACCTGCTGTTCTTCGACCGCTCCGGCCCGACGCAGGACGATCTGGTACTACGAGCAGCCGCTGCCCGAGGGCCGCAAGAAGTACACCAAGACGCAGCCGCTGCAGTACGAGGAGTTCGCCGACTGCCTGGCGTGGTGGAAGGACCGGCAGGAGAACGAGCGGGCGTGGAAGGTGAAGGCCGCCGACGTGCTGCAAGCTACGACGCGGCCGGCAACCTGGTCTCGGTCAACCTGGACATCAAGAACCCCAACGCCGCAGCAGGACCTGGAGCACCTGCCGCCGGAGCAGTTGGTCGAGGACATCCTGCGAGAAGGAGCAGCGGATTGCGGAGATAATGATGGAAATCAAGCAAGCGCTGACGGAGACGGCTCACGGTGAACAGACGCGTTTGGCCCGCGTCACGCTGGGCTCGTTGCTAGCGCCAGTCGAGCGACCAGGAGTACATCGATTCCAGGTCAGAGCTCTATCGGCAGCTGGGCGTTAGGTTGTGGGGTGAAGGCGCGTACGAACGCGGAATCACTGGACAGGATAGTCAGAGCTGCGACTACACTTCAGTTGTCGCGGTGCAGAGGATGACCTTGTCGTAAACAAGATCTGGGCTCGCAACGGCAGCGTTGCCATTGTTCCGGCCGAAGTCTAGACGGTGCGTTACGTCTCAGGTGAGTTCCCCACATTCGACATCGACCAATCCGAGCTTCTGCCTCGCTGGTTCCACTTGGCTGACCAAGACACAGTGGCTTTTGGCAGCAGTGTGACCAGGACTATCACGAGGTACCAGCGGCAAGAATCGCATCCGACCCGAGCCATTTCCTCGCAGTCACCATACCCTTGCCACCACTCGACGAGCAGCGCCGCATCGTGGCACGCATCGAGGAACTGGCGGCCAAGATTGAGGAGGCGCGGGGGCTGCGGCGCGAGGCTACGTTGGAGACCGCCTCGCTCATTCCAAGCCTGCTACATATATTCTTCGAATGTGACACTAGCCTTTGGACCACCATATCGATGGCAGATGCAGTCAGCATCAACGACCGTCAAGTTGACCCGACCGTCATGCCCTATTCAGCCCTTCCCCATATAAGCGGCGAAAACATGGAGAGCCAAACGTGTAGGTTGCTGTCCTACAGGACGGCGGAGGAGGACGGCATCAAGAGCGGGAACTATCTCTTCTCATCTGGCACTATCCTCTATTCGAAGATTCGTCCTTATCTCCGAAAAGCCGTATACGTGGACTTTGACGGCGTCTGCAGCGCCGACGTGTACCCCATAAAGATAGTCAACGACAGTCTCGACCCTAGGTTTGTGATGTGGGCTTTAGTGGCAGGTCCGTTCACAGAATATGCCAACCGACTATCGGGACGCACCAGAATGCCCAAGCTGAATCGAAGGCAGTTGTTCGACTTCCGTTGAGGTATCCGCCGCTTGAAGAACAGCATCGAATAGTCACGCTTTGGAGAAGCTGCGGAGCAGTGTGCAGTCAGTCAAACAGACGCAGGCCGAAATCTCTGCCGAACTCGACGCCCTGCTGCCGTCCATCCTGGACAGGGCATTCAAGGAAGAGTTGGTCTGATGTCGGCTGTTCCGGCAACAGGTGTGCATTCTAAGAACTCCTTTTCGTGAGGTGTCCAATGGCCTCTGATTGGCCGCTAGTAATTGTCACCCTCTTGGTGGCAGTCACCGCCCTCCTAGTTCCTCTCGTCGCGGAATGGCTGAAACGAAGGGTCTATGCTCCAAGGCTGCAGGTGACGTACCGGCACGCTCCTCCTTGTAGCATACGTACCGGATGGCGCTCCCCCGTCAATCCTGCGCTCCGCGAACCCGTCCACTACTTCAGGTAGTAGGTTGTCAACACAAGTGAATCGCGAGCAGAGCATTGCGAGGCCGTCCTCGAGGAGTTGTTCGTATATGATGCATCCGGGACGGCACGTAAGTTACCGGATTTCTCGTCACAGAACTTGCGCTGGGCAGGAACCGGGGAGACACTTGTGCAAATCAACCCCCGTCGGACAATGTATTGCGACATCGGCCATATCTCGTCTCCCACATATCAAGCCAGGGAGGAGCATGCCGTTTTCCTAGACGTTCCTGGTCGCGGCGATAATGCGCTGCGTATGCTGTTGGACGAGGTGTCGTACCCGTATTCTCAACCCAATTGTCTCGCGCCGGGCAAGTATCGTCTAAAGATTGTAGTCTACTCCCAAAATGCACCCACCGTTGTCGCATGGTTGGAAGTTGATTGGACGGGAAGATGGCAGGACGCGCAGTCCGATATGCTGCGAGAACTGGTCATCACGGCCAAGAAGGGGTAAGGGTTTCACGAAATCCATGGACGAAGTGGAGTTGATGGTGCTTATCGCCGAAGGCGAGAGCGAACGGCTCGATTTCAAGCGAGAGCTTCGGCTCGACACGGGGCGAATGAAGGCTGAGTTCATCAAAGACGTCATATCTCTTGCCAATTCGGCCTCGGGCGTCGGCTACCTTTTAATCGGTGTCGATGATGAAAAACTAATTGTAGGAGCCGCGGAGGTCTCGGAGGAGCAAATTCAGAGTGTCTGCGACAGTTACATTACTCCACCGATTGCAGTCAAATACTATGCAGTGCCTTTTTCCACTCCCATCGTGCCCCCAGTTGGGGTCTTGGAGGTTAGGGCTCGTCGGCGTCCTCACCGGGTCGCTCGACCAATAGAGAACCTGAGCAAAGAAAACGTCTATGTGAGACACGGGTCCGTGGTAGCACGGGCTGGACCTGACGAAATAATCAAGTTGGATGAAGGCTGGCTGCGAGAGGCAGCAAAGAACCAACGACGGCTGACTGTGGCTGGAGGGAAGCTAACGCGGGGTAACTGGACGGAAGCCATAAAGGGATTCTCCAGAGTCATCGACGCGGAACCAAGTGGAGAGGTTTATCTGGAGCGCTGTGAAGGCGTTTACTGAGGCTTACAAAATCACGCAGCCGCAGGAAAACGCCACTGACGCTGGAAGACTTCTCCGTAGTGCCTATGAGGACTACTGCCATGCAGTGGACCTGGCCGATTCCGTGGAGTTGGAGAGGAAAGCGCGGAAGGGGCGCCTACGCTTTGACTTTGGCCGCGGTCCCGAAGGGGAATGGGACACCGATTTGGCGTGGCTCAAATCGCGCTCGGAGGGACGCGAATACGGGGAAGTCCTCGTCTGCGAGCAGCAAGTCTATTACAATCGTTCAGGCGAGGTCGGTCACGACGCGGTCCCTCTGCTTACACAGGCAATTGAGCTGGGATGTGACAGCGCTCAGGCATATTTCCTCCGTGCAATAGGACATCGAGCTGGCTTCAACTACGGTCTTGCTCTGAATGATTTGGATGAAGCAGTTCGTCGCTTGAAGCAGGGCGACGCGAAGACTTTCGCTGAGTATCTCACATATCAAGCTGAGGTGCTGGCTTCGATGGAGAGATTTGGAGAGGCGTACAGGGCATTGGAGCAAGCGAGCAAAGCTGACTCAAGAACCATGCGAGTGACAACTTGGCTCACGTGGAACCAATCCATGGTGCTTTGTCTTGAAGTATGCCCTGCAAGCCGGTTTCCCTGGCTGCGAGCCATATGAGACTGCTCAAATCGCTGCAGCGAAGGTACTGGCGCTGAGTTTGGACCCCTCGGCGGTCCGCGAAACATACGCCGATTGCCCGGAGCTGAGAGCACTTGTGGAGAGACTGCTGGGCGAAGACTTTGCTGAACTCGTGCGGAATGATCTCAACCAGTACACTGTCGAGATACAGGCGGAGAGTATTATTGACCGTGCCGACATCTATCGAATCTGGCCTCGAACATCCCGAGCGCCAGGTGATTGAGTGATGGGCGAGAGCTTTCGAGGTGTGCTTCCACTGGGTCCGGACCATCAACCAGCACGGCGGAGTTCGGTCGCTGGCGTTCGGATGTGTCCAAGCAGCCGGGGGACATACTGGACATTCTTGCGCAGCACGTCACATATGGACAGGAGTGATGGAGATGCAGCACCTCGGCATCGCATACGCGGGCAGCGTTTCTATCGATGCGAACCGTTTTGCCACAACAAGTGACCGCCGTATAGCGAGCAAACTATGGATGCCATAATTGCCGGTCTACATCATTGGCTTCGCTCTCTTCACAGTGGTCTTCACTGTGTTGATAGTTCGTAGGGCGAGGGAGCAAGAGGCGCGGGGCGGCGGACGAGCAGGTGAGGGTATTACGCGAGGCGGAGGGGCAGCGGAAAGAACAGGAGAGGAGATCGCGAGGCGGAGGGGCGGCGGAAAGAACAGTACGAGAGGATGAGGGAAGGGCTGGAAAGGCACAGGAAGCAGGAGAGGGAGCAGAAGGAGATGCGGGAGAAGCAGGAGAGGGAGCAGAAGGAGATGTGGGAGAGGCAACTGCGGGAGGCGGAGGAGAAACGCAAAGAGTACCAAACTCGCTGGAACGCAGTGCAGGCAAACGTGCGAAGCGCCACCCAGCTGAGGGAGTTCGTGCCCCGGATTCTTACTGACGCCGCTCTATTTCCTCGCTCAACCTCTGGTTCCCTGGACCCAGAGAGCACGCTTTTTCGACCCGAGTAGGCATCGTTGACCTGCAAGGCCACTTCAAGCAGGTCCTTCTCAGCGGTCGCTACCCCTCCGCGTTTCCCATCTCCCATGACCTATTCCTCGATTCCGGCACTGGAATCCTGGTCGTCGACTACACCCTGCCTGCGCCGAGTGACCTTCCGACGCTCAAGGAGGTTCTTGAGAAGCGCAGCACTGGTGAAACAGTGGAGAAGCACATAAGCACCACCGAACACAGTCGGCTCTACGATACTCTCGTTTACAGTATAGCGTTGCGCACCATCCATGAGCTGTTTGCAGCGGATGTCCAAAAGGTAGTGACCGCGGTGGTATTCAACGGGTATGTACAGACGGTGAACCCCGCCACGGGCCAACCCGCGCGTCCGTGCATCATTTCCGTGCACGCCGGCAAGGACCAGTTCCAAGCCATCAATCTCGCCAACGTCGAGCCGAAAGCTTGCTTCCGACTTCTCAAGGGGGTTGGAAGCTCAAAGCTGCACACGATAACCCCCATAGTGCCCATCTTCAGCGTTTCGATGGAGGATAAGCGATTCGTCACGTCTCGGCCCATCGTCGAGGCAGTGCAAGGGGACCAGAATCTTGCCAGCATGGATTGGGAGGACTTCGAGCACCTTGTCCGCGAGGTTCTTGAAACGGAGTTTGCTGGAAACGGGGGCGAGGTGAAGGTGACCCGTGCCAGTCGCGACGGTGGGATTGACGCCATAGCATTTGACCCGGACCCGATTCGCGGCGGCAAGATTGCCATCCAAGCCAAGCGGTATACAAATACGGTTGGTGTGGCAGCGGTGCGCGACCTGTATGGCACCGTCATCAATGAGGGGGCCATGAAAGGAATCCTGGTCACCACTGCAGACTATGGCCCCGACGCCTATGAATTTGCGAAAGGCAAGCCCATTACGTTACTCAACGGGGGCCACTTGCTGTATTTGCTGGAGAAGCACGGTCACCGGGCCCGCATCGACCTGGAGGAGGCCAAACGTACCCTTGCTGAGTCCCAAACTGCGACAGGGTCGTCAACTGCTCGACCGCGCAGTCGTGAGACTCGACAATGCTGTGACGGTAATCATGCGACAGCAGCGGCAGAGCTCGAGTGCGGAGTCTTTTCGTCAGCGAGAGGACCTTCGAAGCCGGGGAAGCTCACATCCGCAGCTAGCCCGAACATGAACGGGCAAGTATCGTAGCTCAGTGGCAGAGCAAGCGGCTCATAATCGCTGGGTCCTCAGTTCGAGTCTGAGCGTCGCCACCTAAGCCGGTGGCCCGAGGCTACGATAGTAGCACGGTCACCTCTTAACCCGATAACGCCTTCCGGTGAGCGTGCTCCTTGGGAGCCTTGCGCTGCCGTAAGGCGTTTTTGCTTCTCACAGCAGGGGACCTTTGTATGGCTCAAACCTTCCGCCGCGACCGTTTCACCTGGCTCGCGTACTGCTTACTGGCCTTCTATAGTTACTTCATCAACGGTCTCGGCCCCATCACGCCCTTCCTCAAAGACGAATTAGGACTCTCCTATACCGTCAGCAGCCTGCACTTCACTGCCTTCGCGGCCGGCATCCTGGGGGCCGGCCTGGGCAGCCCCTGGCTGGTCCGCCGCGTCGGGCGCATGTCAGCAGTGTGGATCGGCACAGCCGGGCTGAGCCTCGGCGCGCTGTTTCTCCTGCTTGGGCGGACCCCTCTCCTGACGATCGGCGCATCCTTCGTCATGGGATTGATCGGCTCGCTGATCCTCGCCATCGTGCCGGGCGCATTGTCGGACCGGCATGGCGACATGCGCGCGGTGGCCCTGTCAGAGGCGAACGTGCTCTCGTCGCTCCTGGGCGCCGTCGTGCCCTTGCTGGTGGGGTGGTTCGCGCGTTCGCTCGGCCAATGGCGTTGGGCGCTGGGCATTGCGCTGCTGACCCCGATTCTGCTCTGGCTGTGGCTGGGTCGTGATGGCGCATCTGGGGAGAAGACCGTCCCCGAAACACGGAGCGGAGACGATCGCAACCTTCCGCTTCGCTACTGGGTTCACTGGGCCGCGCTCGTGCTCGCGATTGCGGTGGAGTTCTGCATGATCCTGTGGAGCGCAGACTACCTGGAGCATGTTCTGGGGCTCCAAAGGGCAAACGCAGCGCAGGCCGTGAGCCTGTTCCTGGGCGCGATGATCATCGGGCGATGGGCGGGCAGCCGGCTGGTCCGGCGGCTCTCCGCGCGCCTGCTCGTCACCGTCACGATCCTGGTGGCGGGGGTCGGATTCCTGGCCTTCTGGCGAGCAGAGAGTCCCCTCGTCGGGTTGAGCGGCCTGTTCCTCACCGGACTGGGGGTGGCCAGCCTGTACCCCTTGCTGCTCTCCCTGGCGATCGCATCCGCAAGGGACAAGACCGTCGAGGCGAGCAGTCGCGCAACGCTGGCGTCAGGCGTCGCCATCATGACGCTGCCCCTCGTCTTGGGACGCATCGCCGATGCCGTCGGCATCCAACTCGCCTACGGGGTCGTCCTCGTGCTGATCGTGGGCCTCTTCTTCGTCAGTTGGGTGGCGGGGAGCGACCGAATCTGGAACGCAAAGCCAGGTCTATGATTGACTTGACGGCGGCCGCTCCCCCCCGCCGGCCTACACCCTTTCGCTGATCACCTTCGCCTGCAGGAACAGCTGCAGGTAGTCAGTCCCGCCCGCCTTCGAATCGGTGCCGCTCATGTTGAAGCCGCCGAACGGATGCACCCCCACCAGCGCATGCGTGCACTTGCGGTTCAGGTACAGGTTGCCGGCGTGAAACTCCTGGCGCGCGCACTCCAGCCGATCGCGACGCATGGAATAGAGGCTGCCCGTCAGCCCATAGTCGGTGTTGTTGGCAATCTCCAGGCCCTCGACGAAGTCCTCGGCCTTCAGGACCGCCAACACCGGTCCGAACACTTCTTCCTGCGCCAGCCGCGCATCGGGCGCCACATCGGCGATCACGGTCGGCTGCAGGTAGTAGCCTCCGGCCCGGTTGGGGATCACCTCGCCGCCCGCAACCAGCCTGCCTTCAGCCTTGCCGATCTCAATGTACTCCAGATGCTTCTTGAGCGCCTTCTCGTCGATCACCGGCCCCATCTCGACGCGCCGGGACCCAACGCCGGATCGCCGACGTTCAGCCTGCCGGTCCGCTCGACAATCTTCGCCAGCAGCTCATCGTAGACCGCCTCCACAATGATGGCACGCGAACAGGCGGAACACTTCTGGCCGGCGTAGCCAAACGCAGCCGAGACGATGCCCGCGGCGGCCTCGTCCAGATCCGCGGTTTCGTCCACCAGGATCGCATCCTTGCCGCCCATCTCCAGGATCGTGCGCTTGAGCCACTTCTGGCCCCCCTGCACCACCGCGGCGCGCTGGTGGATGCGGAGGCCCACTTCCTTGCTGCCGGTGAACGCGATGAAGCGCGTCAACGGGTGATCCACTAGCACGTCGCCTACTGTGCCGCCGGGGCCGGGCAGGAAGTTGAGCACGCCCGCGGGGAGATGCAGCTCGTCCACAAAGAGCGCGGCGAGCCACGCCGCAATGACGGGCGTCGCGCTGGCCGGCTTCAGCACCGCGGTGTTGCCTGTGACGATGGTTGCGGTCGTCATGCCGGTCATGATCGCGTTCGGGAAGTTCCACGGCGGGATCACGACGCCCACGCCCAGCGGGATGTAGTGGAGCTCGGTCTCATGGTTCGGCTCGGGATGTGTCGGGTGCGGCTCGCCCAGCCGCAACATCTCACGGCCGTAGAATTCCATGAAGTCGATGGCCTCGGCGGTGTCCGCATCCGCCTCGCCCCACGGCTTGCCGGCCTCAAAGACCATCAACGCGCTGAACTCATGCTTGCGCTCGCGCATGATCTTTGCCGCGCTGAACAGGTAACGCGCCCGCTCGGTGTAGGGAATGCGACGCCAATGCTCGAACGCCCTGGCAGCTTCCCGCACCGCGCGGTCCGCCAGCTCGGGCGTGGCCTGGCTCACGCGACCGATGACCTGCGCCGGCTCCGCCGGATTCCGGCTCTCCAGAACCTCGTCCGTAAAAACCTTCTCCCCGCCGATAATCAGGGGATAGGTGCGGCCCATTTGCCCGCGGACCCTGTCCAGGGCGGCGTGAAAGGCCTGCACATTCTGGGTGAGGCTGAAATCGGTTAACGGCTCATTGACAAAGGGCTTCTTCATCGCGCGACTCCACTTCGGATGACTCGTATGACTTGCGCATCACTATCGCACAAGGCGGGGCAGGCGTCTGTAACTGGTTCCCCAGTGGAGAAAAAGAGGCCGGCCCCTTGCGGGGCCGGCGCTGAGGAGATCAGGGGGAGATAGTATGAATCAGTCGCAGCCGTCCAGGCAGCGCTCCTGATAATTCTTCAAATCGGTCGCATGCTCCTGGTAGTGTTTTGACATAGAGTAGTAGAAATCCACCAGGGACATCTCAACGCCCCTGGGCTCCTTGCCCTTCTCGGTCAGCGCCTCATCCTCGGTCCGGTCCAGCTCGCGCATCAGGCGCCGATGCGCGGCCTTCAGGCCATCCACCACGCTGAGGAGGGGCAGCGTGGACCGCGCCTCCACTTGCTTCTCGTTCCACGCGTCATCGTACGTGACGCCTTCCTGCCATGGTCGTTTGCCATTCCAGGCGCCGGCCGTCACCACCGCTTCATCCACCCACACCCACACGTGGGCGACCACATCCTTCGCTGACCACTTTCCCACCACTTCCGTGGCGGTCAATTCTTCTACGGTGAGGTGTCCCAGAGAGTCCATGAACAACTTGAAGCTGCGGTCAAGGGCCATCCAGGCATCATCACGGGTGTGCATTGATCCCCACCTCCTCACTCTCGTCAAGTACACGGTCCAGCCCGGCGTACACGTTCAGGCTGTCTCGTCGTACATAACCCACAAGCGTCACGTTCCAGGCTGCGGCCAACGCGATGGACAGGGTCGTCGGCGAACTACGGCTGACGACTACCGGTGTCCGCATCTGGGCCGCCTTGTTAAGCATCTCCGAGCTGACGCGCCCTGTCGTAATCAGGATGCGCCCCTCGGTCGGAATCCCGTCGATCAGGCATCGCCCATACAGCTTGTCCAACGTATTATGCCGGCCCACATCCTCGCTGATTGCGAGCAATGATCCCCCCTCGGCCAGGGCGGACGTGTGACAGCCTCGAATACGCTGGCGTTGCTGCAATTGGAACAGCAATCCTCCCAGCTGCCGAACGGTGACCCGCAGATCGCTGATCAGCGGCTCACGCTCGGCCAACAAATCCGAAAAGGTGACGCCGCCGCCGCATCCGCTGGTGATGGTCATTTGCGGCGGCCGTTGCACCCCTGCATCCTTCAACCAGACCTCGACGCACGCGCCGCTGGGACAGACCACGATACGGCGCACGTCCGCCGGTCCGGCGATGATGCCCTCGCTCGCCAGAAAACCTAGTGCCAGGGCATCCAGGTCCTGGGGCGTGGCCATCATGCTGGCCCACTCGGCGCCATTGACGTGCAGGCGCACCAACCCCTCGTGCACGACGCCCCCGCTGGTCCCCATCAGGCGGCCATTCTCGTACCGCCGGAAAGAAACTTCGCGGCTTATCCCCATGCGCAGCAACTCGCGAACACGAACATGGGGCCATTATAGTCGCAAGCCCGGGGTTTCGCAAGAGATCACCCGATAATTTGACACAAGCGGTCAGGTTCGGGTATTAAAAAAGTGCAATCCTGCGATACTGCCGGTTCTGCAATTGCGGCATGGATTGCCATTGACAGGAAAGGTGTAATAATCGTGAAGAAAGAGAAAGTCGCGAAGAGCAACAAATCATCGGTGACGTTCGAGTTGCCCGCGGTGGAAGCGGGGACCGTATCCGTGGTCGGTGATTTCAACAAGTGGGATGCGGAGAGCGGGCTGATGAAGCAGCGCAAGGATGGCGCCTGGACAAAAGCCATCCGTCTGGACCCGGGCACGTACCGGTACCGCTTCGTGGCCGATGGGAACACATGGCACAACGACCCGGCCGCGGATGGCTACGAGCCATCGGAGTTCGGCCAGGACAACTGCGTCGTAATCGTAGACTGATTCAGACGATGACGGGCGGGCTTGTGTCCCGCCCGTCATCCTAGATCCACTACTTCTTCACCGCGCCCTGGGCCGCCACGGCCGCCGCGGCTTTCGCCACCGCCTCGGGATCGCCCAGGTAGTAGTGGCGGATCGGCTTCAGGTCATCGTCCAGCTCGTACACCAGCGGGATGCCGGTCGGGATGTTCAGCTCGACGATCTCATCGTCCGAGATGTTGTCCAGGTACTTGACCAGCGCGCGCAGGCTGTTGCCGTGCGCAGCGATGATCACACGCTTGCCCGACTTGAGCGCCGGCACGACGGTCTCGGCTGCCAGTAGGGCAGGAAGCGCGCCACCGTGTCCTTCAGACACTCGGTCAGGGGCAGCTCGTCCGGGGCCACATCAGCATAGCGCGGGTCATGGCCGGGCCAGCGTGGTCATCCTCGCGCGTCAGCGGCGGCGGCGGCACGTCGTACGAACGGCGCCACAGCTTCACCTGCTTCTCGCCGTACTGCTCGGCGGTCTGCGCCTTGTTCAGCCCCTGCAGCGCGCCATAGTGGCGCTCGTTGAGGCGCCAGGTCTTGATGACCGGGATCCACATCTGGTCCATCTCGTCGAGCGCGATCCACAGCGTGCGGATGGCGCGCTTGAGGACGGAGGTGTAGGCCACGTCGAACACGTAGCCGCCCTCGCGGAGCAGCTGGCCGGCCTCGTGCGCCTCGTGCACGCCCTTCTCCGAAAGATCGACGTCGGTCCAACCGGTGTACAGGTTCTCCTTGTTCCAGGTGCTCTCGCCGTGGCGGAGCAGCACAAGCTTGATCATGGTGATTCCATCCTGATCGTATGCAATGAAAATGCGGAAGGCTCAATGATCCGATTTCTGCCTTCCGCATTCTGACTTCTCCGAGTACCCCCGACTGGACTCGAACCAGTGGCCTAGGCGTTAGGAGTGCCTCGCTCTATCCACCTGAGCTACGGGGGCGTGACCAGATCATAGCATACCGCGGCAACTGAGGCAATTTCGCGGCACTACAGGACCTTGGACCCGGTCTTCGGCTGCGGCACGGGCGATCGCAGATACCTCCGCACGCGCACAAATACAAACCCTCCGATGGCGCCCAGGACGAGGCCGTACCCGATGATGGAAGCCAGGGCGAAACCGTTCACCCACGAAAAGCTGCGCTGCCATTTCCAGATCGAGCCGTCGTCCAGGATGACAAGCTTGGCGTAGGTCTTCGACTCCTGGCACTGACCGACCGCCAGTGAGTGGGCAATGCCTCCGGGCAGGGGCGGCAATTGGGGCAGCTCCGGCGCGCACGTCAGCCAGCGCGGGGGCACCTTGTTCACCGGAATCTCGGCCGCGGTTACCTGCTCACACTTGTCGCGCCACGTCCCCCCGCTGCAGAAGAAAAGGTTGCCCGACTCCGTTCGCACGTACGGCTGCAGAAGGCGCGTGACGGCCACGATCTCCACGGCTTTCTCGTCCGTAGGCGAAATGATCCTGAACCAGCGGTTGTCCCGGTTGAGGTACGCGTTCATAGCCGCCCCACAAAGGGCGGTGAACGCCAATGTAACAAGGACAATAGTGAGGATCTCACCGCGGGTGAACGGGGTCTTCTTCATCGGCGGTCCTTTCATGTCAGAGCGTGCCAATCATACCATATGGCACGAAGTTGGCAACTCGAACATGACCGCCGTCACGTTCCCCCCATCACGAGTGTTTTTTCCTCATGTAGAACAGGCTCTGAATTCCGATGAAGATCAGCGTGAGAACGCCCACGCCGATGCGGGTCCACCACGAACTCAGGGTGCCATTGAATTGGAGGATAGACACGATGGTGCCGTTGATCAAGACCCCGAACAGCGTGCCAATGACGTTCCCTACGCCGCCTGTCAACAGCGTGCCGCCGATCACCACCGAGGCAATCGCGTCCAGTTCCATTCCGGGGGCATAGCCTCCATAGCCTGAGAGCAGCGAAATACTCCATACAATCCCGGCTAAGGCCGAACAAAAACCGCTGAAGGCATAAACGATGATCTTTGTGCGCCCGACCGCCAAACCCATCAACCTGGCGGATTGTTCGTTGTTGCCGATCGCATAGACCGTTCGACCGAAGCGTGTGAAAAATGACAGGTAGATCACCACTAACAGCAGCAGCGGGCCAACGAGGGAAGGAAGATACACATACGCTTTGGCAAACAAGGGAATCGGCACTTTCGTCAATGCCAGCATGCGATAAAACGGATTATTGATGGGCAAGCCTTCAAGGGTGATCACATAGGCCATGCCGCGAGCGAAAAAGAGGCCCATCAGGGTCACAATGAAGGGTTCCACTTTCAAGAAGTGGATGATGCACCCCAGGGTGAACCCAAAAGCGATGCCCATCAACAGCATCAAGGGCATCACGACCGCAGGACTTGTTCCCTTCGCCAGCAACGCGGCGGAGGCGGCGGAGGTCAGGGCGATCATGCCTGCCACGGAAAGGTCGATCCCTTTCGTCAGGATCACGAAAGTCATCCCGATGGAGACAATCATCAGGCTGGCCGTGTTGATGAACAGGTTGAAAAACACCTGCGGCTTCTGCATGGCCGGATACAAGCGGGTCCCCACAAAGTAGACCAGAATAAAGATGACGATCGTGGTCAGCATGGGGCCATTTTTCAGCAGGAAAGGCTTAATTCGCTGCGCCATGTTGGGGCCCTTTCCGTTCAAGCAATCGATTCACAAGGCGACGGGCGTAATCGGAATAGAGCAGGATCACCACCAGAACCAGCACGGCTCTGCCGGCCAATAGGGCATTCGCAGGCACCCCGAAGGTGTACATGGTGATGGTGAAGGTCCAAATGATCAGCGCGCCGATGATGCTCGCGAAGAGTGAAAATCGCCCGCCCGTCATCAGCGTCCCGCCGATGACAACTGCTAGGATGGCATCCAGCTCATAGTTGAGGCCGTTGTTGTTGCCGTCTGCACTGTGGACGTAGGAGCTGAGTATCAAGCCCGGCGATGGCAGCGCAAAAGCCGCAGAAGGCATAAGCGAGCAATTTGACGTTCTTCTCGCTGATGCCGCTGTAATAGGTCGATTTGGCGTTGATTCCGACTGCTTCGATAAACAGGCCGATCGAGGTTTTTCGAACCAGCACCCAGGCCAGGACGAACACAAGGGCCACGATGTAGATAGATACTGGCAGCCCCAATATGAAACCATTTCCGAACCAGAAGTAGGGCGTGTAATAGATGGTCATGATTTGCCCATTCGTGATGAGTTGGGCGATGCCGCGGCCGGCCACCATCAGGATCAGCGTGGCCACCATCGGTTGGATCTTTCCCCTCGAAACCAGCAGCCCATTCCACAAACCACACAAAGTGCCGGCCGCCAGATCAGCCAGGATGATTAACGGCAATGGGGTATTGGTCATGTCTTTCGTGAGAATCTCATTGGAGATCAGTTTGTTGCCCAGGGCCGGATTGATCAGCACCGCACCCATGGCGGCTGAAATCGCGATCACCGCGCCAACCGAGAGGTCGATGCCTCCCGTAGCAATCACCAGGGTCATTCCGATCGCCACCAGCATCAGGGGCGCGGCATTGTTAACAACGTCAATCAGATTTCCGTATAGATGACCATCCAGGATTCCGACTTTGAAGAAGCCGGGGGCGAAAATGGCATCGGCAACGAAAATCAAAGCCAGCGCAACGAGGGGCCAGAACAGACGGTTCTCCCGAATACGTTTCAGCAAAGTGGTGTTAGCTTTCATAGATTGCCCGCCATTGTCTGAATGATGGTCTGGTCATCAACGTCGCCGGGGTACTCGGCAGCCTTCTTCTGGTCTCGCAGGACAATGATCCGATGGCTGGTGCGCAACACCTCTTCCAACTCCGAGGAGATGAATAAGCACGACTTGCCTTCGTCCGCCAGGTCCAGCACCAGCTTCTGGATTTCTGCTTTTGCTCCCACATCAATGCCTTTGGTGGGTTCATCCAGGATCAGGAATTGCGGGTTCGTGGCCAGCCAGCGCGCCAGAATGACCTTCTGCTGGTTTCCACCGCTCAGGTTCTTCACCAGTTGATCCGGTGAGGGGGTGCTGATCGCCAGCAGTTGAATGTATTTCTCGGCGATTTCGTATTGTTTTTGGATATTCAGATATTTGAACCATCCATAGCGCGCCTGCAGGGCCAGGATGATATTCTCGCGAATCGTCAGATCGCCAACGACCCCTTCCGCCTTGCGGTCTTCGGGGCACAAGGCAATCCCATTGCGGAGGGATTCCAGGGGCGAGAAACGTTCGATCTTTTTGCCGCTCATCGTGAGCGAACCGGTGTCGGGAGTGTCCACGCCAAACAGCAGATTGGCCAATTCGGTGCGGCCGGAGCCCAACAGGCCAGCCACCCCCACTACCTCGCCGACGTTCAGCGCCACATCCACCGGTTCGAGGGAGCCCGCGCGGCCCAACCCCTTCGCCTCAAGCAGCGGCTCTTCTTCTTCGCCCTGCCCGCGCATAACCTTCGCCTTTGACACGGCGGCCAAATCGGTCAGGCTGCGTCCAAGCATTTTGGCAACCAGCTCGACGCGTGGCAGAGAGGCCGTATCATACGTGCCCACCAGTTTGCCGTTGCGGAGAACCGTGATTCGGTCGGCGATGCGGTAGACTTGATCCAAAAAGTGAGTGATGAATATGATGCCGATTCCTTCGGCCTTTAGTTTCCGCATCACATCAAAGAGCAGGTTGGTTTCTTTGGCGTCGAGACTGGACGTTGGCTCATCGAGGATCAGGATCTTGGCTGAGGAGATTTCCAGCGACCGGGCAATGGCCGTCATTTGCTGGATAGCGATTGAATAATTCCCGAGCGGCTGGGTCACATCGATATCGACGGACAGTCTTTGCAGCGCCTGCCTGGCCTGGGCGTTGAGCTGTTTCCAATGGATGCTGCCAAAACGGCGAGGCTCATGCCCGAGCATGATGTTCTCGGCGACGGAGATATTGGTGCAGAGGTTGACTTCCTGGTAGACCGTTGAAATCCCAATCTCCTGGGCATGCTGAGGAGATTTCACCTCCACTATTTTTCCGTCATACTCAATGGAGCCTGTATCCGGGTGCTCCACCCCGGTCAGAGCCTTGATAAGCGTCGATTTTCCGGCCCCGTTCTCGCCGATCAGGGCATGGATCTCACCCCGTTTCAAGGAGAAATCCACATTTTCCAGGGCCTGGACACCCGGGAAGCTTTTTGAAATGGCCTTCATGGTCAAGACAAAATCGTCTGCATTTGTCATGGGATCTACCCCTTGTGAAGGGTTTTACGCGGGTCTCTTAGCTGAGAAGCGGCGTCCTGGAACGCCGCTTCTCATTATAGTCCTCTTACATGCTGAGTGTCACGCGAAGCGCCGGAGCGCCGGGGCCCTAGTACTTGCGGGACGGCAGCAGTTCCGCGGCCTTGTCAGGGTAGTAGACGCTCTCGTCGGTGAGCGCTTCCTTGACAATTGTTTCACCGTTCATCAGCTTGAGGGCCAGATCCATGACCTGCGGGCCAAGCAGCGGGTTGCATTCGACGTCAGCCTGCAGCCAGCCGTCGATCATGAGCTGGAAGCCGCCACGGGTACCGTCAACCGAAACCATCTTGAGCTCGCCGGGTTTGATGCCGGCAGCCTTGATGGCTTCGACAGCGCCGATGGCCATGTCATCATTGTGGAAGAACACACCCTGGATCTGGCCGGCGTATTTCTTCAGGAAGGCTTCCATAACAGGCTTGCCTTCAGCACGGGTGAAGTTGCCGGTCTGGGAGTCCAGGATCTTGATGTTGGGGTTGAGGGCTTCGCGGAAACCCTTGGCGCGGCCGACTGCGGCGCCGGAACCGGTGGTGCCGGAGAGTTCAAGGATGTTGCCGCCGTTGGGGAGCATCTTGTTGAATTCTGCGGCAGCGCGTTTGCCTTCGATGACCATGTCAGAGCCAATGTGCGAGGCATACATCGAGGGATCTGCCGTGACGGAGCGGTCGACAACGATGACCGGGATACCGGCATCCTTGGCTTCCTGAAGAACAGCATCCCAGCCGGTTTCAACCACGGGGGGCAGAGCGATGACATTCACACCCTGCTGGATGCAGGAACGAATGGCGGAGATCTGGTTTTCCTGCTTCTGCTGAGCATCGGAGAAGATCAGCTTGACGCCCAACTTTGCGGCGGTTTCTTTGAATGAAGCCGAGTTGGCAGTTCGCCAGTCGCTCTCCGCTCCCAATTGCGGGTAGCACAGAGTCATGTCTTTATAGGTCTTGGCGGCGGAGGCCACAGGGGCGGCGGAGGCCACAGGGGCTGCGGCTGCGGGCGCCTTGGTCGGCGCAGCGGCAGGCGCGGGCGCGGGCGCCACGGCTGGCGCGCATCCTGCCAATGTGCCGAAGATCAGTAGCGCTGCGATGAAAAACGTGACGGCTGAGGGTTTCACTTCATTGTCTCCTTCTGTCTGCTTTTCTTGCTTGGGCTGTTTGCAGGGCGCATTTCTCCCGGTATGAAATGCAGTTCCCTTACATACATCGTACGCCTCCATCATAAGGAGAGTCAATGCTTTTTCTTTGGGAGGAAGGTGAGATTTATGCT
Organism: uncultured Chloroflexia bacterium; assembly: GCA_963774265.1. GTDB lineage: Bacteria > Chloroflexota > Anaerolineae > CG2-30-64-16 > CG2-30-64-16 > JALOOB01. The sequence continues at coordinate 125,667 of CAVZDU010000009.1, forward strand.
GCGCCACACGATGAAGACCCAGGTCCTCAATTGAACCGGGTGAATATTCTTCAGGAGAAGTTAAATTTCTTTCGACCGGAACGCCGGGAAACTCAATACTTACGAGTGGGCAGGATCTCTTTGGCGTTCTCCGGGAAAAACACGCCCTCCTCTGAGGGCACCCACTTGGGAACGGGTTCATCGTTGGCCACCTTTAGGGCCAGCTCCAGGAACTTGGGGCCCAGCAGCGGATTACACTCAACCGTGGCGTTCAACTTGCCGGCGATCATCGCCTCAAATGCGCCGCGCGCTGCGTCGACCGAAACAATCTTGATGTCCACACCCGGCCTGAGGCCGTACGCTTCGATCGCCTTGATCGCCCCCAGCGCCATGTCGTCGTTATGCGCGTAAAGCGCGGTGATTGAGCTTGCCGTGCTTCTTCAAGAAGGACACCATCACCTCCTTGCCCTGGGCAACCGTAAAATCACCGGAACGCGAATCGATGATCTCCATACCCGGATGGTCCTGCAGGATCTCCCTGAAACCCTTGTAGCGATCGTTGGCGGGCGCGGAATCGATCGTGCCCACCAGTTCGACGATGCGGGCCTGGCCGTTTGTCAGTTCGGCCATGATCCGCGCCGCCTTGCGGCCCTCTTCGAGGAAGTCCGAGCCCATCAGAGTCGCGTAGAGGTCCGGGGGGACGTCCGCGCGGCGGTCGACCAGGATAATCGGGATGCCCGCGTCCTTGGCTTCCCTGAACACCTCATCCCACCCGGTCTCCGTCAACGGCGCAACCCCGATCACGTCCACTCTTTGGGCGATCAACGAGCGAATGGCCCTGATCTGGTTTTCCTGCTTCTGTTGCGCGTCCGAGAATTTGAGCTCGACCCCCAACGCTTCCGCGGCTTCCTTGACAGAGACGGTGTTGGCAGAGCGCCATTCGCTCTCGGCACCAAGCTGGACATACCCAACGATCAGGTCCTGATAGGTCATTTGGGGCTTGGTTTGCGCTGGGGTCGTGGCCTGTCCGGCGGTGGGCGGCGGAGCGCCGCGCTCACAGCCCGCGACCGCAAGAAGCATGGCGAGTATCGCTGCCCAGACAAGCCCTTCGCGCCCTTCATCGCCCCCACCTCGCCCTTACTCCCCTTCTCGTCGCGCCGGAATGACGATGGAGACACACGTTCCGGCCTGGTAGTCGCTCTCGATGGAAACTCCGTACTGTTTGCCGTAGTACAACCGGATTCGCTTGTTGACGTTGTCGATCCCAAACCCGCTTTCCAACCTGATATCGCCGGAATCGTCATTCAGCTCCTCCTGGAGCTGCGCCAGCTTTTCGGGGGTGAAGCCGATCCCGTTGTCCTCGACTTGGAGCAGGACCTCGTCCCGGCTCCTCTGCTTGGCGCGCACCACGATGGTGCCACCCTGCCGCTTGTTCTTGATGCCGTGATACAACGCGTTCTCGACGAGCGGCTGCAGGATCAGCTTCAGGATCGAATTGCTCGCCACACCTTCATCCATCTCGATTCGGAAGTCCAGGATGTCGCGATAGCGCATCTTCTGGATTGTCAGATAGCTCCTGGTCCGCTCGACTTCCTCCCCGACGGTAATCCAATCTCGACCCTTGCTGAGGCTGAGCCTGAAGAAACTCGACAGCGCCCTGACGATCTCAATCACCTGATCGGTCTTCTTGGACTCCGCCATCCAGATGATCGTGTCCAGGGTGTTGTAGAGAAAATGCGGGTTGATCTGCGCTTGCAGCGCTCGCAGCTCGGCCTTCTTCAGGTTCTCTTGCTCCTTAACCTTGGCATCGAGCAGCTCCCGGATTCTGCCGACCATGATGTTGAAGCTCAAGCCCAGCTCAGTGATCTCATCCACGTTGTCATGCGTCACCAGCGCCTGCAAGTCGTTCCTGGTGATGGTCGTGGTCATGTCGTGGAGCTTCTTGATGGGGATGTAAATACCTCTGGAGATGACCCAGGCGGCCACAACAGAAAAAACAATCGCCGCGGACATCAAGACAAAGTAGAGGATCTCCCATTGCCTGAAACCTTCGCGCACCTGTTGGTATTGGGTGCTGGTTCGCTGCACCTCGAACAGGGCATAGTCCTGGACTACCTCCTCCACCACGCCTGAGACAAACCGGATATTTTCCAGGACCGCCTCGTTTTCTGCTGTTGTGCTGCCCCTTACGATCTGCTGCCCCATTCGGTTGACTTCGTAGGTCAGCGTCAGCATGGTCCTCAGGATTCCCTCCAGCTTGACCCTGGCGCGTGGCGAGTCGGTGTTCTCCATCATCTGCCGCAGCGTGGCGTTCACATCATTGATGACATCGTACTGCTTGCCTGCCGTGAACTCGATCTTGCCGGCCACGATCCGCCACATTTCGGTGTCGATATCAGCTTTGATGTGTCCGCTGATGCTGTTCGCGGCTGTAATGTTGGCGATGATCGCGTCATACTGGCGGCTGTAGTTCAACACCTGCACCACCAGCAAGACATTGGTGATGCTCATGATCAGGATCACGATGCCCAGTGAAAGCAGAATCTTTGACCGCACGGACAGATTGATCCTGGAAGCCAGATTCACAAGTGGGCCAGAAAACCCGCGCAGAGTCCGGCGCACCAAACCCAGCGTCGCATCCGGCCGGGAGGACGTATCGGTATAGACTGTCGCAGCGGCTTTTCTCACCGTACCAGGTCCCTCACACCGCATGGACCTGCGCCCGAAACTCCATCGGCGTCAGGCCCGTGTTCTTGTGGAAAACATGGCTGAAATAGTGCGGGTCTTTGTACCCGACCTGATAGCCAATCTCGAACGCCTTCAGGGTCGTCGTCCGCAGCAGCTCCTTGGCTTTCTTGATCCTGATTTCAGTCAGGTGCTCTTTGAACGTGTGGCCGGTCTCCTGGCTGAACAGGGTGCTGAAGTGGGACGCGCTGTGGCTGACCTGGCCGGCGACGTCATTGAGCGACAACTCCGGATCCATGTAGTGGCGCTCCAGATACTCCTGGGCCTGCTTGATGATGCCGGCGTATTGATGAGTCACCAGGTTATCTCTGAAGGCCAACGCGGCCGCCAGGATACTGCGGACCCGTTCGCGGAGCTGTCCGATGGTCGCGATGCCGGCCAGAACGGTCTCGATGTTGCCCAGCTCGGGAACGATCTGATCGACATCTCCTCCCAGCTCGTCCACGAACCTCGCGGATGCCAGGACGACATCTGTGAAGACATAGCTCTTGGCGACCGGCGACCTGAGCGCCCTCTCGCCCAACGGACGGCTGAAGGTCTCAAAGAAGGTGTCGAAGCCCTCCGCACCTCCGGACCTCAGATAGTCCTCGACCGCTGATTTGTCCACCTTGAGGAGACTGGCTTCATCGAAACCGTCGCTGGCGCCACCTGCGCTCTTGCGGCCGCTCGCCGCAGCCTCGAGCCCGTCCGCGGCGTCCAGGAAGGACTGGCAAATCTCGGTAATTCGATTCTGGGGCGTGCCAGACCTGGCAATCAGCTCGCACTGGGCGCCTTTCGCCGCTTGCCGCATCCGCTCCAGGAGCAGATCACGCTCTTCGTGGAGGGTCTCCGGTGAGCTGCCCTTCAGCAGCAACACCAATTCGTGCAGGCCCTTACGCAGCAGGAAGGCATCCGGGTTGTTTTCCGCGAGGGTAGTGGCGTGCTGCTGGGCGCGCCGGAGCCTGTGGACGTCAAGTGGCTCTGAGCGGTCGGAGGGCTCGATTCTGATTGCGACGACGAGATAGCACCGGGCAATGAGATCGATGCCCAACAACTGACTCTTCTCGATCGCCTCCGCCGGCGAAGCCGCGCCGGTCACCAGCCTGAGCAGAAACCGCTCTCTGAGCGCGGCGCGGTTCTCTTCGACCTGGTCCCGCAGCTTCTGCAGTGCCTGCTGTTCGCCGCGTTCCTGCTCCAGCTCCGAGGCGACCTTCTGGAGGACATGATGCAGGTCCTGCAAGGACACGGGCTTGAGGAGATATTCGAACACCCCGAGCTTGATGGCCCTTTGGGCATATTCGAACTCATCGTGGCCGCTGAGAATGATGATCTTGGTCGCGGGCAGGCGGTCCCGGACGATCTGGCTGAGTTGCAGGCCGTCCATGAACGGCATCCTGATATCCGTGATCAGAACATCTGGCTTGGCCGCGTACAGGAGCGGCAGGGCCATCTCGCCGTCCGGGGCTTCACCGCAGAACTCAAAGCCGCAGGCCTTCCAGTCTACGTTATCCCGGATCCCTTCACGGATCGCGATCTCGTCCTCGACGAAAAAGACCTTGTACGGCACAGTGGCTCCTCTTCGAGCTCGGGCGGGGGCTGCGAAAGGACCGCCAGATTCGTTCCCTTCCAGTATAACCAGATGCCCCCGCCCGTCAATCCGGCGGATTGACATCCGTTCAGCCATTCGGCAACATCACCGCCTTGATCGCCGGCGCGCTCCCGTCAAGAATGGACGCCAGCGTGGGCACCGCATCCGCCATACCAAAGGTGTGCGTCACGATTTTCGACGCATCCACAAGCCCCTCCTTCAGCAGCCGGTTCGAAATCGGAAAGTTGATGGCCGGCTCCGCGAAGGTAGGCACAAGGGTGATCTTGCGGAAGATCAAGTCATTGATGTCGATAGGAATTTCGCTCTGGCCGCCCAGGTGAAGCCCCAAAAAGGTGATCAGCCCGCCGTAGCGGACGGCTTTCAGCGCGTCGAGCATGCTCCTGGGCGGCGATGTGACGATCACCCGGTCCACCCCTTTCGGGAACCGGTGCTTGATCTCCTCCTCCACATCCTGCGGGCCGACCTCGATGACCATGTCGCAGCCCAGGTCCCGCGCGGCATCCAACCGCGCCTTCTCGCGCGGATTGTTTGCGGCCAGCCCACTGATCGCGACGAAGCCCGCTCCGCGCAGCCTGGCGAGCCGCGCGGCCATCAGCCCCAGCGGACCAGGCCCCAGCACCAATACCGAGCCCCCCAGGGGAATGTTCGCGTTCAGCACCGCAGTCAGGGATACGGCCAGCGGCTCGGTCAGGCTTGCCGAGACGTAATCCAGTCCTTCGAACCTGAGGAGCGAGTTGTAGCGCACTGACATGAACTGGCCCATCCCGGGCTGTCCCTCGATGCTGTACAGGTTGCGGCAAAACTCGGGGTGACCGCTCTTGCAGTCCTCGCAGGTGCCGCACATGCTGACATCTTCGACGATCACCCGGTCGCCCGGCGCCACGGTGGTGACGTTCTTGCCCACCTCCATGACCTCCGCGGCGATCTCGTGCCCCAGGGGCACAGCCTCATCGTCCCAGTCCCTGACAAAGTTGAGATCGGTGCCACACACCCCACAGGCGTGCACCTTGACGATCACGTGGTCTTCGTCCGGCGGTGCGATCTCGCGTTCGCGCACCTGGACATCCAGGTATTTCTTCCCGTATAGCCCTTTGCTGTTCACGATCGACTCCTTCGCTGCGGCTGGGTCCAGCGCGCGCCGGCGCACCCCGCTCACCCTGCGCCGTAAAGCTTACCGTCTGCGCCCGGATAGATCACGTCATCCACATGGGACATGGCCTGGTCCAGGTTCGCAAAGACCTTGTGGAATGCGTCGATGATCTTGTTCATCAGCGCCGGACCGTTCGGGGCATGGACGCCATGCACGATGGTGTAAGTGTCGCAGAGCATCCTGGCCACCGGATAATCGTCCACATTGTAGTCGTAAGTGATGCCCTTTGCCTCGTTGACGGCCCAGGGAAAGCTGGAGCCACCGTAGCCGAGCTTGCTCTGGAAGATGTCCTGGGCGGGCACCGGCATGGTCTGCCACTGGCCGGCGAGCAACCCTTCCTTGTACAGCGCCTTTTCAACCGCAATGCGGAACCGCCGCGGCGCCACGTCTACTCCGGCCGCCACGGGATCGAAGCGCACGTTATACATGAAGTACACGTGTCCGCACCCCGGCGGGCAGTACGGCGGGATGACGCCCGGTATCTTCCCGAGCTCGCGACTCAAGGTCTCGGCGTTGGCAATGCGCACGGCGTTGCGCTCATCCAGGTGCATGAGCTGTCCGCGGGCCAGGGCGGCGGGCAGCTCCTGATTGCGATACATGTAGCCCAGGATGGAGGCATTGTAGACGCGACGGCGCGAAACCTCGTCGACCTCGTCGCCAAAGCATCGGACGAGGGTGCCCTTCTGGAGGTAGCTCTCATCGTCTGTGATGAAGAGGCCGCCCTCGCCGCCACACAGGTTCTTGAAGTTGTTCAGGCTGAAAGTGCCGATATCGCCGATCGTCCCGACCTTCTGACCGTTGTAGGTCGCGCCATGCGCCTGGCAGGCGTCCTCGATGACATACAGGTTGTGCTTTCGCGCAATCGCCATGATCGGGTCCATATCGGCGGATAGCCCCTGGATGTGAACGGGGATGATCGCCTTCGTGCGCTCCGTGATCGCTGCTTCCAGCTTGTTGGGATCCATGTTGTAGGTGCGCGGATCAATGTCTACGAACATGGGGATGGCGTTCTGGTGCAGCGCGCACGAGGCCGAGGCGAGGAACGTGAACGCGGAAGTAATGATCTCGTCTCCCGGCCCCACCCCGACCGCGGCGAGGGCCATGTGCAGGGCCGCAGTGCCACTGGTGGTTGTCAGGCAGTACTTGGAGCCGGTGTACTGTGCCCAGTCCTTCTCAAACGCTGCGACCTGGGGCGCCGTGCCACCCGCGACAATCCCGCTGTCCAGCACCTCGTTGATAAACCTGCGGTCATCGTCGGTGATGATCGGCCAGTTGGCATAATCACTGCGTTTCAGGACCGGAGTCCCACCCTCGATTGCCAGCTTCTCAGACATGCCTCTCTCCTTTTGGGGATGGATTGGACGTCCATCCGGACTTACCATAGCCTTTCCGTTTTGTCAATCGGTCCGACGATACATCGGCGCCGACGATACCTCGGCTGGTCCAAAAATGTCTTGACAGCGGCCTGGTTACTTGATATACTTTCTTTCAGTCAGGAAAGAACTCCCCTGACCCGCCAGCTGCTGAACATCCCTGCCGTGGACGTACAGGTGAGCACCAACGACGTAGGCCACACCGGTGACTCCACTCTCTTGCGCAAGGTAAACGAGTCGGCTGTTCTCGAGCTGATCCGCGAGAATGGGCCGTTGACCCGCGCAGAGCTCGCGCGTGGCTTGAACCTCAGTCTCCCCACGATCACCCGCATCGTCTCTGGCTTCTTCGAAAGCGGCCTGGTGCACGAGCTGCGCCTGGCCACCTCACGCGGTGGGCGCAGGCCCACCCTCCTGGAGTTCAACTACCGTGCCAATCTCATCATCGGCGTCTATGTTGGCCGGGAGATGCTTGGCGCGTTGGTCGATTTGCGCGGCGAGATCCTGGAGCGGCGCTCTTTACCCTCTGCGCCAGGCGATCTGGGCATTCAGCGACTGGCAGAACTGATCGATGATCTTCGTCGCGCGGCTGATCGCATCGGCACGCCGGTGCGCGGGGTCGGCGTGGGAGTTCCGTCGATTATCGACTATCAGAGCGGGGTTGTTCACTTCGCTCCCGGCCTCGACTGGGTTGCACTGCCCCTGCGGGCGCGGTTGGCTGAGCTCATAGACCTGCCCATCATTATCGAGAACTCGGTCCGGTTGTTGGCGCTCGGCGAGCGTTGGCAGGGCGCTGGACGTGGCATCGACAATCTCGCGTGCATGGCGCTCGGCGCCGGGATCGGCGCAGGCATCATCCTGGAGGGCCAGCTCTATCGCGGCGCCCAACAAGCCGCCGGCGAGATGGGCTACATGGTGCCCAATGAGCGCTTCCTCGGCACGAGCTACGCAACATACGGCTGCCTGGAGAGTCTGGCAGGGAGCGATGGCATCGTGCAGCGGACGATGGCGCGTCTGGCCGCCGGTCACCCGTCATGCCTCGCCGCAGAAGCAAGCACCAACGGTGCACGTTTGACTGCGGAGCGAGTCCTGACCGCCGCACGCGCGAACGATCCCCTGGCCAAGGTCATCGTCCAGGAAACAGTCGACTATCTCAGCACCGCCATCCTGAACCTGACATGCATTCTCAATCCCGAGCGCGTCATCATCACCGGGGACCTGGCGGAATTCGGCGACCTGTTCCTGGAGCCGATCCGCTGCCGCATCCGGGGCATGATCCCGAAAATACCGGACCTGGTCATCTCAGACCTGAAGACTGATGCTGCAGTGCTGGGCGCCGTCGCCATCGTCCTGCGGGAAACCAGCGGCGCCGTCGTCATACACCCGTCGCGCGCCTGAGGCTCGCGCTACCCGCAAGAACATAGGGAGGAGCATGGGAAATCAACCTGTCATCACCGTCGAGAACGCCGTCAAAATCTTCGAAAGCGCCCGCGGGCCGGTGCAGGCGTTGGACGGGTTTAGCATGTATGTCAACCAGGGCGAGTTCGTCTCGATCGTCGGCCCATCCGGCTGCGGCAAAAGCACGCTGCTCTGGGCCATGGCCGCGCTTTGGCCGTTGAACGGCGGCAGCATCAAGATCAACGACAAAGAAGTGACCGGCCCGCGACGCGAAGTCGGCATGGTCTTTCAGAGCGCCAACCTCCTGCCCTGGCGCAACCTGATGCAGAACATCTACTTCCCGTTCGAAATCATGCACGACGACCCCAAAAAAGCCCAAACGCGCATCGATGAGCTGATCAAGCTGACGAACCTGACCGGGTTCGAGCGCCACTTTCCAGGGGAGCTCTCCGGAGGCATGCAGCAGCGCGCATCCATCGTGCGCGCCCTCTCCTATGACCCGGATGTGCTGTTGATGGACGAGCCGTTCGGCGCGCTCGATGCGTTCACCCGTGATGAGATGAACGTCATGCTGCTGGACATCTGGATGCGGTCCGGCAAGACCATCGCCTTCGTCACACACCAGATTCCAGAGGCGGTCTTCCTCTCCGACCGGGTCTATGTGATGACCCCGCGGCCGGGCCGCAACTCCAAGGTCTACACGATCGACCTGCCGAGACCGAGGCCCCTCTCCATCACCACCGAGCGCCGCTTCTTCGACATTGTCGCCGAGATCAAGCGCACGATCTATGAGGATGTCCAGCACGTCGCCGAGGCCGGTGACTACGAAATTGATCGCTTCTCGCGGGTCAGCGGCAGCTAAGCGCGACCCGCCTGCCATCAGGAGACAGACAGTGGCACAGGATAAGGTAACCCTCAAGGAAGAACGGTTCATGGATTGGTCGGCTTTGACTTCCGTACGGTTTGCAGGCCGGGATACCCTGATCATTGTCGGCGTGGCAGTGGCGGTCATTGGCGGCCTGGAGCTGATTATCCGGGCCTTCCAGATCCCGACCTACGTGCTGCCCAAACCCAGCGAGATTGCGGCGGCGCTGGTCAGCGGTTTCCCCGTTCTTTGGCCGCACCTGCTGCTGACCCTGGAGGAGCTTGTGATCGGCTACCTGATCGGCGCCAGCATCGGGATCGTGCTCGCTGCGCTCGTGACACAGGTGCCGTCGATTGAAAAGATCATCACCCCCTACATTCTCATCCTGGTCACGACGCCCATGATCGCATTGGTGCCGCTGCTGATGCTGAAACTCGGCTTCGGTTCGAGCCCGCGCATCATCGCGACCGCGTTGGCGGTGGGTCCGATGGTGATGATCAACGCGTCCACCGGCTTCCGCCGGACGGATGCGGCCAAGATCGCCCTGGCCCGGTCGTATGGCGCCACGACCCTGCAGATTTTCACGAAGGTCCGCTTCCCCATCGCCCTGCCGATGATCATCGTCGGGCTGATGGTGGGCGGCATCTTCGGCCTGTTGACCTGCGTCGGCGCGGAAATGGTCGGCGGCGGCGCCGGCCTCGGCACCCGGCTGCAGTACTACTCGGCCCTGGCCCGCATGCCCAGCTTTTTCGCCGTCATCATCATCGTGGCTGCCATCGGCGTCAGCTTATACGTCCTGTTCTATTTCGTCGGGAAGAAGTGGGCGAGCTGGGAAGCGTAGGCCGGCTCCATCCCGCCCACTGGCGCGACCGGCCCCGCGACAAGGACCGGATCGGCTGAGGGGAGGTGATTCGCACAAACCAACCGCGCGACTCGACTTGTAGTTAAGCCAATGCCAGGTCTATCCAAAGGAGGAACACTCGTGGATCGCAATATCAAACCACAGATCACCCGTCGCCAGTTCCTGGTTGGGACGTTGGGCGTGGCCTCAATGGCTGCGGCCAATGGCATCCTGGTCAGCTGTGCGCCGGCGCCGGCAGCAAAAGCCCCGGATAAAGTCATCTGGGTGACGCCTCGCGGCACGTTGGACGTGATGGACGACTACAACATGTGGGTCTCCCAGAAGCTGGGCTACTTCAAGGATGCTAACCTGACGGTTGAGCTCCAGGGTGGCCCATCCGACGGGTCCGGCCACAAGCTCGTCGCCGAGGGAACCGCGGACGTAGGCTACCCCTCGCCCGGTGTGCTCCTCTCCGGCATCGACGCCGGCATGCCCATCATCATGGCGTGGGAAATGATGATGAAGCAGGTGTTCGATTTCGCCCTGCCCGAAAACTCCCCGATCACCAAGGTCCAGGACCTGGCCGGCAAGACCATCGCGCTGGGCAGCGAGGGGTGGATCCCCATCGTTGACCCGATCCTGGTGGAGGCCGGCGTCGATCCAAAGAGCGTGAAGTACGTCAACTTCGGCTTTGCGCAGTGGGGCCAGGCCATAGCACTCGGCCAGGCCGACGCTGGCCTGGCCTGGCGCGGCCTGCAGACGGAGTGGGGCGCGGCGGGCATGAAGCTGAAGTTCCTGGTGGGCAAGACCTTCTCCAAGCACCCGGCGAACGGGTATATCATCAAGAGAGCTGATCTCAAGGATCCCGCCCGCCGGGACATCATGAATCGGTTCTTCAAGGCCGTGGCCATGGGCCTGCATTTCGGCCGGACCAACCCGCAGGCGGCCTGCCAGATCACCTACGAGGCGCTGCCGGCCGTGCAAGAGAAGTTCAAGGACCCGCAGGTGGCGCTGGATTCGATGTGGGAGCTGGGCGGCAACTACTTCGACGGCGACAAGCTGGGCAAGGGGTACGGCTACAGCGACGTGGATAACTGGAACGCGTATATCGACACCATCTTCAAGCTGGGCCAGATCAAGACCCGCCCCAAGACGGAGGACGTGGTCACGAACGATTTCATCGCGGACGCCAACAAGTTCGACAAGGCGAAAGTCGAGAAAGACGCCAAGGGCTACGCGGTCGGCGACAAATTCAAGAACCTGGTCGTGCACGAGACGTAAGAGAGGGTTGCCTGGTCGGGGCAGGACGGATGCGCTCCGCCTGCCCCTTCTTGAAAGGAGGACGCAGTGCAGAACATACTCGCGGGTCACACCAATAGCTACCACACCTACACCCTGGATGACGCCCTGGAAGGGATCGCCAAGGCCGGTTTCAAATACGTCGAGCTGACCGCGGTGCGCGGCTGGACCGAGCACATCCCGTTGGAGGCGACCCCGCAGGACATCGCAGAGATCAAGGCGAAGCTGTCCAGGTGGGGGCTCGACCGCGTCGGCGCTCAGCGGCCATTCCGACCTGACAACGGCCGAAGGGGTCGTTGACGGCAAGAAGGCGGTCGACCTCTGTGTTCAATTCGGTCTGAACTTTGATGAATACCGCTGTGGGCGGCCATTACAGCGAGGACGAAAACAAAGACGCATTCATGGCGAATATCCATGACCTCGCCGACTACGCCGCGGCGCGCGGCATAGCCATCGCGCTCGAAGTTCACGGGGACATTATGGCAACCGGCCAGATTTCGATCCCCTTGATTCGCGAGATCGATCGCGAAAACGTCGGCATCAACTATGACACCGCCAATTGTGTGTTCTACGGCGGGGTCGAGGCGGTGGACGACATCCGTCCCGTGGTTCCTTACCTTAAACACGTACACCTCAAGGACACGCGCGGCGGCCTCAAGGTGTGGGACTTCCCCGCGGTGGGCGAGGGACACGTCGACTTCGCCGGCGTGCTGAAGATCCTGGCCGAGGAGAACTACACAGCGCCGTTCAGCGTGGAGATAGAGTTCACCGGGCTGCCCTGGCCGCCCGTGGAAGAGGTGCACCGATCCATGAAGGTGTCCTATGCGACACTCAGTGGCTTGGGCCTCAAATAGCCCGCACCGCGCGAGGAGGATCACATGCTCAGAGTTGCCGTGCTCGGCGCCGGGTTTATGGGCGGCACGCATGTGCGCGGCTTTGCGGCCGCTCCAGGAGTCCAGGTCGTCGGCGTTTTCGGGCGCACGCTTGAAAAGACGCAGGCGCTGGCACAAGAAGTCGGCGCGCGCGCGGTCTCGGATCCCATGACGCTCATCCAGGACCCGGCGGTCGATGCTATCAGCATCACGCTGCCGACGCATCTGCACAAACAATACACCATCCTGGCACTTGAAGCGGGCAAGCCCGTCTTCGTCGAGAAACCGATGGCCTTGTCCGTGGCGGACTGCGACGAGATGATCGCCGTGTCACAGCGCACGGGCAAGCTGCTGATGGTGGCGCACGTCCTGCGTTTCTGGCCCGATTATGTCACCCTCAAGAAGTTCCTGGACAGCGGCGAGATCGGACAACCGTTGTCGGCCGTGGCCACCCGGCTGGCAGAACTGCCCGCCTGGTCCGAATGGTTCAGCCACCCCGAATGGACGGGCGGTGAGGTGCTGGACCTGCACATCCACGACCTGGACACGCTCAACTGGCTGTTCGGCAAACCACAAAGCGTCTACTCCCTGGGCCAGCGCAGCGGCCGCGGCGGCTGGGATCATGCGCTCAGCCTGGTGGACTACGGCAATGTCAAGGCATTTGCTGAGGGCAGCGCCATCATGCCCGCCGGCTACCCCTTCACGATGACCCTCTGGGTTACCTGCCAACAGGGCACTGTGGAGTTCACCTTCCGCGCCGGCGGCGAACAGGTCGACTCGCGTGACTCGGCAGCCACGAATCTCGTCGTTCATAAGCCGGGCGGCGAGGAGGTCTTCCTCCAGCCGGAGCCGGGTGATGGCTACGCCAACGAGTGCGCCGAGTTTGCCCACTGCGTCATTGAGGGCCGCACGCCGGTCGACGGCACGATGGAACAGGGCCGGCTGGCCGTGCAGACCGCGCTCGCGGCGCGCACCTCCATCGAGAGCGGGCGTGTGATCACGCTCTGAAGGAAGGAAGACTGCTCATGAGAGAGTTCGATCATATCGGGCTGACGTCCGACGTCAAGCGCCCCGGCGAAATGTGGGTGGAAGCAACACGCGTCTGGGTGACCAGCCCGACCGACAGCCCGGACATGATTGAGTATCTGCGGTACGAACCGGACAGCCCGGTCACGGGTCCGCTGCGGACGGGGCCGCATCTCAGTTTTCGGGTCGAAGACCTGGACAAGGAGATCGAAGGAGCGGAAGTCCTCCTTGGCCCCTTCAAACCGAACGAATATCTGCGCGTCGTCTTCATCTATCGCGAAGGCGTCGTGTGGGAGTTCATGGAAAGCAGCGCGGGCAAGGACTGGCACAAGGACAACTGAGGA
>CAVZDU010000010.1:0-431288 GCA_963774265.1 uncultured Chloroflexia bacterium
AGTCCGGGAAGATATCCCGGATACCCACGCAGCGCATGGGGACAGGGTATGTTTCTGCGACCACACCGCGCAATGTTGCTGCCCACGCCGCCGTGGATCGCCTGTTCCTCGGCCGGTGACGATCGCGCCGGTCTCCCGCGCCGCGGCCGCAATGGCGTCTCGGTCCAGCGGTTTGACGGTGTGCATGTCCAGCACGCGCGCTGTGATCCCGTCGGATGCCAGGAGTGCGGCCGCGTCCAACGCCACCGGCACCATCAGGCCGCAGGCGATGATCGTGACATCCCGGCCCATCGCGCAACCGGTTGGCAACGCCGATTTCGAAGGGACACGCGTCTTCTCCGTAGACATGGGGCAGTGGCTCTCGGCTTGAGCGGACATAAACCGGGCCCGGGCGTTCCACCGCCGCCCCGATCGCCGCGATCATGGAGGCCGGGTCGCACGGCACCACAACGGTGAAGGAGGCGAGAGCAGACGCCAGGACGATATCTTCCGTGCCCATGCTGGACGGACCTTCTGGCCCGGTGCTGATGCCGGCGTGGCTGCCCAGAAACTTCACGTTAAGGCCTGCCAGCGCCACCGCCAGGCGAATCTGATCGTAGGCATTGTAGAACAAGAACGATGACAGGCTGGTGAGGAACGGCACGTAGCCGCAAGAGGCCAGGCCTGCGCCGATGCCCACCATGTTTGCCTCGGCGATGCCGACGTTGAAGAACCGCTCGGGGAACGCTTTTTTGACATCATGGGCGCCGGTGGAGTTGCCCAGGTCACCATCGAACACGACCACCTTTGGGTTTCGCCGGGCCGCCTCCAGCAGGCCCAGTCCGGCGTACTTGCGCAGTTGCTCGGCGGGCGCCAGCCCGGCGCGCTGCCCTAGTTGCATCGGATTTCCTCCCGTGCCCGAGCATCCTGTTCAGGCGACAGACGAGCGGCCATGGAATGAGTAGTCTGACTCGATGAACGACACGCCTTTGCCCTTGACGGTGTGCGCAATGAGACATTGCGGCCGACCCTGCACCTGTTTGAGGGTTTCGATCGCAGCGATGATCGCGCCGATGTCATGCCCGTCCGCCTCGGCCACCTCCCAGCCAAACGCCCGCCACTTCTCAGCGAACGGAGCCAGCGACATTTCACGTGCGATGGGCCCCGTCTGCTGGTACTTGTTGTGGTCGACGATGGCGGTCAGGTTGTCCGCCCTCCAATGCGCGGCAGCCATTGCAGCCTCCCAGATCTGTCCCTCCTCGCATTCGCCGTCACCCAGCAGGGCGAAAACGCGAAGTGCGAGGCCGCGAAAGCCGGCCCGCCAGAACACAGCCCAGCCCAAAGGAGAGGCCCTGGCCCAACGAACCGCTTGTCATCTCTACTCCGGGAAGGGCGCCGGCGATGGGGTGACCGTGCAGGCCGGTGCCCGGCTTGCGGAAACCAGCCAGGGTTTCCATCGGTATGTACCCTGCGCGAGCCAACACAGGGTAGAAAGCAGGGGCCGCGTGGCCTTTGCTCAGGATGAATCGATCGCGAGCAGGCCAGTCAGGTTGGTCCGGCGCGATAACGCATCACCCCACCGAAATAGAGGGCCGTCATGATTTCCACCGCGGAGAAGGAGCTGGAGACGTGGCCGCCCGGTCCCGCTGTAAGGTCGAGCACGTCCAGCCGCACGTCGCGGGCGATGCCCTTGAGGGCTTCAAGATCTCTCATGCTCATCCTTTCGTGCCCTGTCGTCGCCAAATCCATATTGCAAACGGCTGGGCCGCCTCAACTGTGCCGGTACACTTCCCATCCGAGATACGTCTCAAATGCCTCCTGCAGGATATCCGCAGAAAGGGATGCATTCATCGCCGCATGGTGTTCGTAGCCCCGCTTGCAGATGTAGCGCAGCAGCTTCTGCAGCCCCGGGATCTCCACCACCGCCCGGCTGCCGAAGGTGTCCAACGGGTCGTCGGTGATGCGCCCTTCACCCATGTAGGTCTTGATGATGCCGCGGCGGTCGTCGGTGGTGACGCGCGCGTAGGTGAGCGGATCGGCCTTGGCCCTGGCCGAAACGGTGCCGTAGGTGTTCCCCTGGCCCAGCACGGTCGCGAGGATCTCGCCATAGCGCATCTGGACCTGGCCCTCCCCCTGGTCGAAGAAGCTCCTGGCCCAGTTGCCGCAATGGAAGAGGACGCACTTGTCCGGCTCATCCGCGTAGTTGTTGTTCCAATCCACCAGCGCGCTGGGCTTACCCGAAGCCAGTTGCAGGGCATACATCGACACCACGCCGGTGATATCGACTTCACAGCCCGAGGGCATCAGGCTGTCAGAGTACATGCTCATGAGCGTGCAGGCATTGATGCCGTAGTTGCGCTGGATGCTTGTCCAGCACTGCAGCGCCGTCGCATCCAGGTCGTTCTCCGCAATCCAGTCATCGAGCACCACGCCAAGTTTGGCCATCTTGACCAGCGGCTCGGACGGCACGTCGTCGGTTGTGATGTAGGCCTGGATTCCTTCGAGTCGCACCTTGACCTTGGGATCGTCCCCCGCCAACCGGCTGGCCGAACCGAAGATTTCTGACAGGTCGATCGTGGTGACGGTGATGCCAGAGGCCTGGAGAAGCTTCTCCGAGAACCGGACTGTGTTGAAGATAGCCGGCCGAGCGCCGACTGCGCCCAGCCGCGCCCTCCTTAACCCGCGCACCACGCGGCATACGCCAGTGAACTTCTCCAAATCCGCCTGGAAGCCGGGATCGCTGGGGTGAACCGTGTGGCGCTCGGTCACGCTGAAGGGGATGCCATATTGGTACAGGTTGTTGGTAAGGCTGATCTTCCCACAAAACGCGTCTCCGCGGTGCTCCACCTGCAGCTTGGTGGGATCATCCGGGTACGCCTGAACCAGCACCGGCACGCTCAGCTCGGCCAGCTTGAGGGTGTCGGCGATGGCGCGCTCGGGCGCGAAGACGGGCAAGAGGATCAACACCCCGTCGATGCGGTCGCGCTGGCTGCGGAAGTGGGCCGCCCACTTCTTAGCGTCCTCCCAGCTTTCCACCGCGCCCATGTTGGTCGCGGTTTCGGCGGGGATGACGATCTCGACGCCCAGTTGGGTCAGCATCGCGATGACTTCGCGGCGAGCCTGAAGCACCGGCTCAGCGGGAAAGAAGTCACGCGTTCCAACGATCATGGCAAGGCTAACCGGTCTTTTCATGAGTCAACACTCCTGCGTTACCAGGGATTCTCTTCCATGCAGCGTTCAATGGTGGCCCAATCGGGAATGCCGCGTCGGCCGCCCGGTTGGGTGGCTTTCAGTCCGGCCGCTACCGTTGCGATTTCGATGGCGCTGGGGATATCGCAGCCGCGCAGCAGTGCGGCCGCATACGCGCCGTGGAAAACGTCGCCACAGCCAGTCGTGTCGACCACCGGCACCCGGCAAGCTGGCTGATGGCGCACTTCGCCGTCGTCTTGCAGGATGTACCAGCAGCCCTCGGCCCCGGCAGTAACGACGCAGGCAGCCTGGCCTGGGCGAGCCAGGCGCCCTACCATCTTAGCCGGGTGGGCCGCGCCAACCACCAGCTCGGCGAAGCGCGTGCCGACGATCAGGTGATCGACGTGCGCCATCAATTCAGAAAAGCCCTCGTTGATCCGCTCCAGATCGGCCAAAACCGGCACGCCGAGGTCGTTGGCCACCTTCGCCGCTCGCAACGCAGGCAAGACGACTGTACTGTCCACGAAGAGCATTCGAGCTTCGCCGATCAGCGCAGGGTTCAGGTCGTCGGACTTGGGCGCCGTGACGCCCGCTCGCGAGACGAGGATGGTCCGTCCGCCTGTGTGTTGGTTGACCAGAATGGTGCAGTGATAGGGCCGTGCATCAGTCGAAAGCCGCACCAGACTGCAGTCCACCCCCTCGGCATCCAGCTCGGCAATGGTATATCGAGACAGTTGGTCATCGCCCAGCACCCCCATGTAGGCCGCGCGTACGCCAAGCCGTGCCGCGGCGACCAGCGCCGTGCCGGCCAGCCCGCCCCCCTGTCTCGTTTCCTCTTGGATGTGCATCTTGGCTTCGGGCGTCGGGAAGCCGTCCAGGTAGAGCAGATCGTCCACGGCCACCGCGCCGATTCCCAGCAGATCCCAGCGCACCGTCATGCTGGCCTCACGCCTCGTCAGGCAGCGACAGCCCCTGGGCTGCCAGGGCCTGTCGCGCGTCGAGTCCGTCGTGGATGACGGACTTGAATGCCTTCACTGCAGGCGTGACGGCGTCGAATCCCCAGATGTTGCGGCCAATGGTGCCGCCACGTGCGCCGCTGGCGACGACCTCCGACATCATCTGGAGCGCGGCCAACAGGCTCGACGCTTTTGGCCCGCCTGCCGCCACCACGGGCACCGGGCAATCGGACACAATCTGGCTGTAACTGGAAACGGTCCCACAGTAGGGCACCTTGACCACGTCGGCCCCGGCCTCCACAGCACAGTGGACCGCCCAGGCGATGTCCTCAGGCTCGAACGAGACCGCCGGCCGGTCACCCCGGAAGGTGCGCGGGTAGATGTGACAGATGACCGGCATTTCGTACCGGGCCGCGGCGGTCACGGCGTCGCTCAGTCCCCGGAGATGCATGGCTTCGGTGGCGCCGCTGACAAAAAGGGCATAGGCGTAGGCATCGGCGCCCAGCCGCACAGCATCCTCAGGTGTGGCGAATTGTTCCCACGCTGTATCATCCACCCGAGCGAGGGTGCCCTGCAGGATGAACGGGATCGTCCCGGCATACGGCGCCCAGGCCAATGCCGCAATGCCTTTGTGCATGGTGACCGCGTCCGGCCGGCCCGCCACAACGGCTTCCAGTGTGGCGGTCATGTGGCGGAGCCCGGATGGCAGTCCCTCCCCGTAGCCGATGAAGTGATCGACTGCGACAGAGCAGAAACGGCGCAACGGATGGGCGAAAAGACGGTTAAGGCGGACAAGCTTTCCTACATTCATTATGGGATCCTTTATGTATTACTGGGGTCGAGTTCAGCGGTCGGCGGCATCCCACCAGCCAGCGCAAACACCGCGAAGGCCAGGAGGAGGGAGATCGGGAGCAAGGTCAAGGCGACGCTTAACGAGGCGGCGCTGGTCAACGCAGAGAGAAGCAACGGGAGCAGAATACCCCCGACGGGCAGGGCGATCTTGACCGCGCCGAGAACTGTGCCCGTCATATCGCGAAACTGCAAGCCGGCATAGGTCAGGATGAGCGGGAACTGGGCCGACAGCGACAGGCCCGCAAGGAAACCCAGGGGCAGGGTGAGTTGGCCCAGGGGAACCAGCAAGAGGAGCGCGAAAGTGACCGCCGATAGGCCCAGGAGCGTTAGGAGCATGCGGCGGAGCCGCTCGGGCCGGGCCAGGTAGCCGACCAGGAGACGTCCGCTGGCCACACCTGCCAGGAACACCACCAGCCCGAGTTTCGCGGGCAAGGCTGCGTAGCCGCGCAATTCGGCCAGGAAGGTGCTCAGGATGCCGATGGTGGACAGCTCAACGCCAATCACCAGTACGGCAGTGAGGAACAAGACGGCGATGAACCGGCTCCTCGCGATCACATGCAGCTTCTCACCCAGGGTGGCCTGGCTTGAGCGTCCGGCTGGCAGTCTGATCAGTGCAAAGATGACGGCCAGCACGGCCACCGCAATCCCAGCTTGCACCACTGCCTCGCGCCAGCGCAAATCCAGGAAGATCAGGTAGAGTGCGATCAGGCCGGAGCCGAGCGTGACGAACAGGTGGTTGATATTGATGAAGAAACTGGCTCGTTTCTCGTGTAGATCGAACAGCAGGGCATCCGCAGCTCCTTCGTAGGCGCCGATCCCTCCTCCCATGACGACCATCACGACGAGGTTGAACCAGAATGCGGGGGCTGCATAGAACGCCAGGAAGGAGCCGGCAGTCAGCACACTGCCGTAGAAGAGGATGCGCGATTTCGGCTGCGTATCGCTCAGCGCACCGGCGACAACGACGGCAAAGGCCACCCCGATGTTCTGGAGAGTCAGCAGAAGTCCGATCTGGGTCGCCGTGAGCCCGATGTCGCGAGCCGCCGCGCCCACCAGGGAAGTGCCGACTCCCAGGAACAGCATGGAGAGAAAGGATGCGCCGGTAATGGCGCGAGGGCTGCGGATCAAGCTATCCTCCCGTGCCCTGCCTCGCAGCAAGCGGAGCAGGGCACGATGCAGGTGATTGTAACGGGGACGCTTAGGTGCGGCACGACATCAGGCCTGGGTTCGCAGGAATTCCTCCACCTCAATTGCTGTGGGCAGGATCGGGATTACCCCCCGCCGGGTGGCCGTGAGCGCCCCTACGCCATTGGCATAGCGCAGGATTTCGGGAAGGAGGTTGGTGGCTATCCCTCTGGCCGTACCCGCCGGACTACCGAGGTCGGGACGATCCCGGACGAGTTGCCACAGCAACCCGGCGATGAATGCGTCACCGCACCCCGTTGCATCTACCGTCCGTACGCTGAAGCCCGGCACAAAGCCGCTCCCCGCGTCTGTCTGGTAGAGCGCGCCACTGGGACCGAGAGTCACGATGATGAGTATCGGTCCCTTGGCCAGGAGCGAACGGCTTGCCTCAGACACGCGGTCTTCCCAGCCTGGCGCATCGAGCGCTAGTTCCTGACCAGTGAGCAGCGCCAGCTCGCCCTCGTTCACCTTGAGCACGTGGGCCAAGGGGATCGTGCTTGCGACGCAGGCCATCGCTTCGTCCGGGTTCTGCCACAGGGTGGGACGGTAGTTGACATCGAAGGATACCAGCGCGCCTGCCTCGCGTGCGACGCGTGCGGCTTCGAGCGCTGCGCTGCGGCTTGGTTCGTCTGTGAGGCTGAGTGAGGCAAAGTGGAACGCGCGTGACGAGCGGAGCAGTTCGATGTCCAACTCATCCGGCCGCAACAGCGTGTCCGCTCCAGGGTTGCGATAGAACAGGCAATCGTAGTGGTTGGCATCGGGTTGCGCCATGACGTTCATCGTTGTGCGGGCCATAGGATCGACTCGCATGCCGCGCGTCTCGACGCCTTCGCGCGCCATGACCTCGACCAGCCAGTGTCCAAAGGGGTCGTCGCCCACCTTGCCGATGAACGCAGCATCTGCCCCCAGGCGGTGAGCCGCAACCGCCACGTTCGCCGGGCCGCCGCCGGGCGCCGGGTGGAAAGCGGACACCTCCGAATGCTTTTTCCCCAGCTCAGCCGGGAACATGTCGACGATCAACTCACCCAGGCTGACGATGTGCATTGCCAGGCTCCCCTTATTTTCGATGATGCAGCTTCGGTGCCGCGATCCAGCTGAGTCCTGCTTCGGTCAGGGCACGGGCCGTGCGATTGGCGGCGTCGTGCTTGTCGAGGTAGTTCTGCAACAGGACTGCCATTTCGTCGGCTGCCTCAATCTCTTCCTTGTTGCGGAAATAGTCGAGGATGTCCGAGGGTCGAGCACGCGTCGCTTCGACATCCGGGTCTCCACCCTCGTGTTTGGCCGAGATGTTGGCCACATGATCCGCCAGTTGCACTAGTTCATCCCGCCGAATGTACGGCTGGATGATGATGTGCCGGTACGCCTCAGTGATGTGATGTTCGAAACGCACCACTTGCTCGAAGCCCAGCAACTTGCGGAACTGCGCGGTAATCTCGATGCTTGCGTTGTTGACTGAGTTGCCCCAGTTGAAACCGATCAGCGGCGAAGTGCCGTCATCGCGAGAGAACAGTTTCGCACCGAGGAGGGTCCACAGGGCCGCAAATGGGTTGTCATTGCCGACGAACACGCTGATTTTGAACTCATTCTGGATGCCGAGCTTGTACAGCAGGTAGCCCGCAAGGATGGTGCCGGGGTTTATGTTGAGCACCTGTTGCGTGCCGTAGGTCGTGTAGTAATAGAGGAACTCGTCCACCCACATGAGCACATGGTCGTTCGGTTGGCCAATCCCGCCGAAATACCCTGTGATCGTGTCGGGCCCGCCCAGGTGGATGTTGGAGCCGTCCGTGCCTTTGGTGTCGAGCGTCTCAACGTAGGTCGCGCCCATGATCTGCATGCCGGCTGCGAGCGCCAACATGTCGCCGCAGTCGGCTTCCGATTCCCGCATTTTGCGCACCCGTATGTACCGGCTCGGCATCAGCTCTCGCCGCGCGATGGAGCGCCGCGCTTCCTCGATGATCCACGGGAAATACTGGGCCGCGCTGACTTCCAGTGTGACCGCAAACTCGTCTTTGAAGGCCATCGTGTCGGCCTTGTCGCCGAGCACCTGGCGGCGGTAATCCGCCTCGCTGATGAATCGGCCCTCGTCTCGCTGTTTCTGCAGCCAGATCAGTTCATCAAGGTAAGAACAATCGTGCTCGGCTATGCGCGTCATGAGATTATCGAAGTCACGAGCTTTCGCAGCTTTCGCGTTGATCTCCTCCGGCGTGCCGTATTTTGCGATCACGTCGAGCAAATCATTGACCACCTGCAGATTCGGGTCCAGCAGCAGGGCGTTGATGTCATCCAGCCGCGCTTGAGGGATACGCAACCTCGCGCGCAGCTCGTCTTTGTTCGCCATCTCTCACCTCATCGAGATTATCTAGAATTCGCTGTCTTCGCCGATGAGCCGTTTGAGTTCGGCAAGTTCATCTTCTTTGATGCCAAAGTACCGCTCGGGCTCGGGGAAGACCCTGTTTTTTACCTCGTCTACGTAGGCCTTGAGCCCATCACCGATGACCTTGCCCGCGTCACCGTACTGCTTCGCCATCTTCGGCGTGAAGCGGGGATAGAGGCCGAACATGTCATGGAAGATCAGGAGTTGGCCGTGGGCGTTCGGTCCGCTGCCCAGGGAGATGATCGGCACCTTTGCTCGCTCGGTGATGATCTGGCACACCTGGTTGGGAACCAGTTCGAGCAGGATCGCCATCGCGCCGGCTTCTTCCAGGGCCTTCGCATCGTCCACGATCTTCTTGGCCTGCTTGCCGCTCTTGCCTTGCAGCCGGAAGCCGCCCAGGGACGACACGCTCTGAGGGGTCAGGCCCAGGTGACCCATGACGGGGATGCCCGCCGCGACGATTGCGCTGCACGCGTGAGCACACTTCCTGGCCGCCTTCGAGTTTGATGCCGTCGCACGCGGCTTCGGCCATGAAGCGGCCTGCGTTGAGCACGGCGGATTCGTCAGACGCCTGGTAGCTCATGTAGGGCATGTCACCGATCAGCCATGCGTTGGCCGTGCCGCGCCGCACGGCCTGGGCGTGTCGGATCATGTCGTTCATGGTGACGGGCAACGTCGAGTCGAAGCCGAGGATCGTCATGCCCAGGCTGTCGCCCACGAGTACGATATCGATTCCAGCCTGCTCGACAAGGTAGGCCATCGGGTAATCGTAGCAGGTGATCATGGTGAGTGGTATGCTCTTGGCCATCTTGTCGAAGAGCACGGGGAGGCTCACTTTCTTGCGCTGTTCGGCCATTGGGGATTGACTCCTTCGTCGTATTGGATTGACCGTCGGTGAAGATGAAGAGCGCGCACTGCCGCGAGGCGCGCCCCTCTGCCACAGTGTACACGCGGAAGCAACTTTGCCCAAACTGCGCCTGAAGCGCATCCTTCTGATTGAATCGGGTTGCGAAAATGTGTTTGGAAGAGTAGAATCGTAGCAGTGCATCTTGTAGTGGAATTCGCCGCTTCATTCATCCCGGAGGTCTTATCATGCTCTCCGACACGCATCATCAGCGTATGGGAATTCTCGTCGGCGGCGGGCCCGCGCCCGGCATCAACGGCGTCATTCATTCGGCCACGATCGAGGCGATCAACAACGGTTTCGAGGTCATCGGCATCTACGACGGCTTCAAGCATCTGATGGAGGGTAAGCTCGTCGCGACGCCGCTCACCATCAACACCGTCTCACGCATCCACCTTGATGGTGGCTCGATCCTGAGGACATCGCGTGCCAACCCCACCAAATCGCCAGAGAGTCTGAAAAAGTGCGCCTGTGCCCTGGCAGAGGCGGGCATCTCACTCCTGCTCGGCATCGGTGGCGATGACACGGCTTATTCGCTCTATCGCGTGACACAGCATGCGTGTGGCGACATGGGGCTGAGCGTACGCGCGGTCCACGTGCCCAAGACTATCGACAACGATCTGCCCTTGCCCGAAGGCATTCCCACGTTCGGCTTTGAGACCGCTCGGGAGGTGGGCACTCAGCTCGTACGCACGTTCATGGAGGATGCGCTTACCAGTCAAACCTGGTTCATCGTGGTCACCATGGGACGCAAGGCAGGTCACCTGGCGTTGGGCATCGGCAAGAGCTCGGGCGCGACCCTCACAATCATCCCCGAGGAATGGCGGGGCGAGCCGATCCGCCTGCAGGAGGTGGTTGACATCCTTGTGACCGCGATCCTGCGCAGGCTGGTCGATGGCAAGCGTCATGGCGTGGCGCTTGTCGCGGAGGGCATCTTGGAGTACCTGGCGCCCGAGGATATGCGTTATCTTGAGGGCATCGACCAGGACCCGCATGGTCATGTCCCACTGCACGACATCAACTTCTCAGACATCCTCAAGCGGTGGGTGATAAAGGACTTGGCCGACCTGGGCGTAAAGGTACAGGTCCGCGATAAGGAGTTGGGCTACGAATTGCGCTGTGCACCGCCTATCGCGTACGACATCGACTACACGCGCTCCCTGGGTGAAGCCGCGGTCGACTTCTTGCTGGCCGGCGGCAACAACGCGACGATCAGCTTGCAGGGGAATCAGGTCGTGCCGATACCCTCGGAAACGATCATGGACCCCCAGACCGGCCGCACTGGCGTGCGTATGGTCAACGTGGACTCGTTCAACTACCGCTCAGCGTACAAATTCATGATCCGCCTGAAGCCGCAACACGCGCAGGACGGCACGCTTTTCACGCGGCTGGCGATGCAGACGAACCTGTCGTTGGAGCAGTTTCACCGCGGTATGGCTACCTGGCGGGGTTGGCGCCGCGACCTTATTAGGGGGGGCATGCCTGACGCCAATACACGCCTTGTCACCACGCCAGCCGGTCATCCCGCCGTCGAAGTGCGCTTTCGCGTCCGCTACTTTGAAACCGATGCAATGGGCATCGTTCACCACGCGTCTTACATCACGTGGTTCGA
This sequence comes from uncultured Chloroflexia bacterium, assembly GCA_963774265.1. Taxonomy (GTDB): domain Bacteria; phylum Chloroflexota; class Anaerolineae; order CG2-30-64-16; family CG2-30-64-16; genus JALOOB01. The sequence continues at coordinate 11,052 of CAVZDU010000010.1, forward strand.
AGAAGGGCGCAGTGCATTCACGCGGGCTAAAGGCTACCCCTATTCGCAAATGGAGCGGGAAGGGGTTGCGCTTGCGGTGGCTGAGGTCAACGCACGTTATCATCGGCCAGCGCGCTATGACGACGAAGTGATCGTCACCGCGGCCCTGACCCAACTTGGCAGCCGCGGAATGACGTTTGGCTATGAGGTGCGGAGGGCATCCGATGGTGAGTTGCTCGTATCAGGGAACTCTAAGCATGTTTCGGTGGATGCCGCGGGCCGCGTTGCACTGATCCCCGCGGAGATGCGAGCTGCCTTCTCAGCGCAGCGTTGAAATCTTGGCTTACTCCGGGTCCTGATCCTGTTTCGATTCCGTTTCCGGTTGCTCCACCATAGCCGGCGCCCGCGGTTCCCATCGCTCCACCGCGTGACGCTGCACCACCACGTCGCCGCTTGCAGTTGTGATTTCCGCAGCCCCAAGATCCCACCACTTGACCTCTCCAGTAAGGAACTCACCGTTCGACAGGTGAAGCGTGATCGGGAGCTTCGAGTCCATCACATGGAAAAGAGCCCGGCTCAACGCCTTGCGCGGCCAGTCTAGCCGCCAGCGCAGGTCCTCGAACGGCACGCCGAAGTAGTCTGCGAGCATTTGGATCGACTTGTCGTCGCCGACGGCGCGGTAGCGCTGCTCCGCGAGGCGATAAAGCCCCGGGGGCAGCTCAGGCAGCGCGGCTTCGATCTCCGCAGGTGTAACCCCGCCCCGCTGCGCACGTAACATACGAAGTTGATCGCCGAGGCTCATCGGATCGATTCCTTCCCGTCCGCTGGCTGAGTGCTCGGGCGTTTGCGGTAGTTAGCGATGGCCAATTTGTTAAGCGTGAGTTCGCTGCCATCGGCCTGGCGTACAGTAATGTTGTAGGGGCCGAACCCGGTAACCTGGCCGTCGACGCGGCTTCCGTCGAACAGGGTGAAATGAAGCTCGACGCCCTCGTCTTTGACGGCAGTCAGATAGCGAAGCTCGTACTGGTCGACCGCCTCCGGCAGATATGCTCGATGCCGTTCAGAAGACGGCGCGTTGCGCAATTCGACCTGTAATTTGACCAGCAGAGTGCTGGCTTCCAGTCGGTCGAGTTGTTCGAACGGCTTGCCGAGCTCGGCCTGAATCTCCGCCCGATCTTTGCCCAGCCGCTGGATCAGATCATCCAGATGCGCGATTTGACTGGGGCGAGCAGGCGCTGGCGGGCGCGGTTCGGTTGCAACGCGCGGTGGACGGGCGATTCGTTGCCGCCCTGCTGCTTGTTCAGGGGCTGCGGGACTGGATGTTGGCGGCAGTGCGGCGGCCGCTGGCGCAGGTCGCGATTCTGGTCGCGGCGCCTGCCTCTCGAGCTGACCGCCGCCCGGACGCGGGTCGCATCGCAGGCGGATTTCGGATTCTTCAACGTAGAGGGCGCGGGCCAGACGCGACAGATGTCGCGGGTCAATCGAATGCGTCCCTGACTCGTATTCCATGATCAGGCCGATGGGCAAACCGGCACGGCTCGCCAGCGTGGCCACGCTGAGTCGTTTTTGTTCGCGTAAGGCCCATAGATTCTCAGACATAGGGGTCTCCTTGCCTGAGCTCGCATTTTTCGAGCGCGAGCTCGTTGCTCCCCCTTAACCTACGCGTGACCTTACAAAAGCACAGTAGCGCGTTATACCTTTGGTGGATCAGCCGTCTCGGGCAAGGGCAGAGGTGGGAGATGGTCCAACCCCTCCAAGCCGAAATATTGGAGGAACTGCAAGGTGGTGCCATAGAGGAAAGGTCGGCCCGGCTGCTCCAGCCGGCCGACGGGCTCGACGAGTTCCCGAGCGACCAATGTCCTCAGGACGCCGTCACAATTAACCCCGCGGATCGACTCAATTTCCCCGCGCGTCAGCGGTTGGCGATAGGCAACAACGGCAAGGGTTTCCAGTGCCGCCCCTGACAGCTTGGTGGTGAGATCCAGGCCCAGGAATCTCTCGATGAGGGATGCAGCTTCGGGCGCGGTGGTCAGGTGCGCGCGATCGCCTTTCCGCACGATGCGCAGCCCGCGGCGTTCGCTGGAGTAGGTCGCACTTAGTTCAACCAACGCGCCCTGCACGGTCTCCTCGTCGACGTCGAGCACGTGGGCGAAACGCGCGATCGGCGTCGGCGAGGGCGCAACAAAAAGCAGGGCCTCCAGTTGGGCCTCTAGTGCCAGGCACGATGCGGAGGTCACCTGTTCCGGAGTGAGCACGCCCTGCAGTGCGGCGTTCACTGGCTCAGCTCCGTTCGGCTGATCCGTCATGCAGCCCCTTCCGTGTAGGGCGCGTGCTCAATATGAACCTGGATTTTGCCCAATTGCAGCCCCATGCGCTCGGTAATGACTTCCTTCGCGACTGAGACGATCTCGTCCGTCTTCATCGGCACGTCGATCTCAGGCCGGGTCTGCACGTTCAACATAACATTGACCGCCTTGCCGCTCCCCGTCACGATCGGCGTGACCGAAATCACGTCGGCGAGCTGGTCGAGGTGCCAGGTCAGCCTGCGGGCGACCGAATCGGTGGTCACAGCCGCCTGGCTGCCGCCTTCTGTGATGACGCGGACCGCGCGCGGCCGGCGGATTCGCACTTCTTGCCACAGCAGCGGGATGAAGATCACGACGGCGAGCACGGCGAGTACGATCTGGCCCAGGGAGTACAGCCACGCCCGTTGCGACTGCACGCTGCGCAGCCAGGTGGCCGCGTTTGCCGCGCCCTGCTGCACGGCCTGCAGGGTCTGCAGCGGGAATAGCGCTAACAAGAGGCATAGTGCGAGAAGCAGCAGCAACAGGATGATGACAAGGATTTTATTGAATACGTTCATGGCGCCCTCCATCTCAATTATAACGGCGACGAGGAAAAACAAGTAAACGGCTTACTGCTGTTGCGCCCAGGATCACGAGCATGACCGACATGGTGATCAGGCTGATGATGACGCCTAACCGCCAGCTCTCCGGTCGATATGTCAGCGTGACCTCATGCGTCCCCTCTGCCAATGGAATCGCCCGATAGAGCAGGTTGGCACGCAGGATATCACCCGGCACACCGTCCAGAGATGCCTCCCATCCGGGATACCAGGCGTCCGCAACCACCAGGAATCCTGGTGTAGTGAGCTTCACGTTGCACGTCACCCGTTCCCCCGTGGCAGCTGTGCAGACAGCATTCTCTGCGCTACTGACCGCAGTGGCTGAACGTGAGGGCACATTCGCCTCAATCACTGCAGTTGTGCGAGGATCGAAGGCCGGGTCGGCCACCGCGGACTGTGCGGCCACTTCATCGGCGACCGGCACGACGCCATGCACGATCCAGGCGCGGCCTGGTGCGCCGCGCCGCTCGTAGATCTTCACATCCCCGGAGTGGATGCGCCGGAACTCACCCTTCGGTGAGACCGTAATGGAAGTGTGAGCGCCCGTCTCACGGTCGATCAGGCTGGCTCCCTGGACAACCAGCGACGTGACGCCCGTGCTGGTGATCGTCACCCGGCGCGGCGTCACGGAGCGGGGCAGCGGCAGCACGACCGGGGTGGGAGGGTCCGCCGCTCTCAATGTTGGCTCCAGCGCGAGGTGGAGCGCCTCGCCCTCGATCGGGGTCACTGCAATATCGGCCCTCGCACCGGGCTCGGCTGATGCGATGATCCCCAGGGCATCCGCCGCAAATGAGGGGTAGCCTGTCAGATCCAGATCGAGCGTCGCACCGGGTTGCACGGGTGCGCTCTGCTCGAGATCGTAGTAGATATCATCTGCCCACAGGTCCCGCTGCTTATCCGTGATGACGAAACGCACGCCGGTCAGATCCAGTAGCCGGGCAGTGGGAATAGCAGTGAGTTGCTCGCGCAGCCGTCCGTCGGGAGTTGTCTCGTTTGGCGCCAGAAATAATTCTTGAAGCTTCACATAACGTTCAAGCGGCAACAAGCCGCCGTCGTAGCCATCCACAGCAGGCAGGCGGTAGAACAAGGACAGGTTCGGCGCCAACACCTCGACTTGTTTGGCGGCGCGCACAAGGCGGTCTACGGCTTCAGCGGGCAGCCGGTCCGCCTGCAATGTGCGCAGTTCGGCGAGGTCGCCGGGGTCATAGCGGATGTCAGATAGGCTTAAGAATCGGTCGCGTCCAGCTTGCTGCTGGTCAGCAGTGGCCGCGAGAAGGGCCGCGGGCGCGTTGCGAAGCGAAAGCGCCATCGGCGCAGTCGCGAGGGTGAAGGGCAGGGCGCGGCTGGCAACGAAGAGCTCGATGAGGGTGACGGCGAGGATCAGGGGCGCCTTACCCCACCTCATGATGACAGCCGCAACAATCGTCGCAATGACCCAAAACCCTACCGTCACCCATGACGGCCAGCGCTGGATGATGAGGAGTGCGAGAATTGCGGCGGCAGTGAGACCGGCAATTGTGCGGCCCAGGTGGCGGGCGGGCAGCGCCGGGCGCGTCAGGCGCAAGTGCGATAATCCGTCCATTCCCAGCGCGGCCAGCAGCGCCGCACCCAGTGCATACAACTCGAGCCAGCGTGCCGGGGCGCGGAAGAGGTCGAAGCCGGGCACAAATCGCCACAAAGGATAGGTTAACGGGGAGTATGCGCCGAGCGCGAGGAGCACGCCGGCGATGACCAGGAGGACTGGCCGGATGTGCATGCCGGCCTCCGGGGTGTGCCTGCGCCATGCCCGAACAGCAAGCCATCCGCCCAAGGCCGCGAGTAGTAAGCCGGATAGACCGATGTGGGCCACGAACTCGGCGTAGCCCTCACTGCCAAACGCCTCAGCCAGACCGCCGCCGAACGGTGGCAGGAAGCTCTGCAGCAGCAATTGTGGCCGCAACGAGAAGCTGACGGCTTGGCGGTAGTCCAACCCTCCCGTGCGCAGGCCGAGCGCGGTGAGCTCGAGAGTTGGCAGCAACTGCGCTGCAGATAGGGCAAGGGCCGGGATGGTGGCCAGCAGTGGAAGCAGCCGTTGAAGCCGCGGTGGCCAACCGAGCGAGAAGAGCGCCCACACGCTCAGGCCGATCATGTTGATGAAAGTTGTCTGGGTGTGCCCCGCGAGCAGTTGCAGCGCGATGACGCTGCTTAGTGCCAGGAGACAGACCAGGCATCCACGCCAGTGTTGCTTTGAAGCACGGCGAATCGTTTCGTCATAGAGGAGCAGCAACGCGGGCAGCCATGCCAGCGCGTTCAATTGGTTGATGTTTTCGACGCGCGCCAGCGTGAACCCGCCAAGCCCGAAAATCAGTCCGGCCATGAACGCGGCCGGCCGGCTGACATGCAGTGAGCGCCGCCCAAGCATGTAGGTGAACCCTGCGGCCAACCACGCGTGCAAAATGGCCGACCAGATGAGCGCCTGCTCGGGACGCAGCCAGCTTAGGGGCCAGTGCGGCGGGTAGAGCACCGCGGCCTGGATATTTGCCAGGAACGGCGCGCCCGTGAAGAGATATGGATTCCACAGGGGCGCCACGCCCGCGCGGAATGCGTCCATCCGATAGGCCCAATAGGGGGTGAAGTAGGTGAGGGCGTCGATCCCCGCGACGATGCGGTTAGTCAGGCCGAGGGGCCAGAAGACGACCAGGGTGGCAAACGCCAGTGCGGCCCAGGCGCCGAGGTCGCGCAACCACGGACGTCGCTGCGATGCACTCACCGGGTGACCTCTGCAGTCGAGCTATCCGTGGTGGCGATCGCTCGGAGTTGCTCGATCCGGTAGAGCGCCGGGCCAGTCGGGTCGTTGGCTGTCTCGGTCGCCGCATTGGGTTGCACGGTAAAGCCTCGCTCCGCCAACGCATCATCCAGGGCGGCCAGGGAATCGAGTTCCCAGTGCGGCAGCATGAGCCACTGGGGCGCACCGGGTTCTGCCTCAGCCACACGGGCCGCCTCGCGTGCCAATTTACCAGGACCATCATACCAGCTCCGCCTGATGGGCAGATCGTAGAGGTAATAGCCCAGGTGCCAGCCAAGGCGATCGAAATAGACAGTCGTACCCGCGGGTTGCCGCGCGAGGAAGTGCGCTGCCTCGGCCACGCCTCGATACGCGCCGATGTCGCTGCCCACCGGGATTCGCGCGGTAACACCCAATGACGTGGCGTAAACAAGGGCCAGGCCCAGCGGCGCCGCAACTAACCTCGCCGTACGAAGTGGCAGCGCGCTTCGTACGGCGAACCAGAAAAGCAGCAGACCGCGTCCTGCCAGGGCACATATCAGCGGCAACACGGGCAGCAAGTAGCGATCCCAGGGCTGGAAGGTGAAGACGACGTGGACCAGCAGGTAGCAGAGGACGCATGAAGCCAGCAGCATCGAGTCCCGTTCACGGGACGTAGGCGCTGGATTGGCGATGAGTCGAGGCCACACGGCGATCACCACGACCAGGAACAGTAGCACGCTGATGGCCGGTGCGCCAAACAAATACCCTGCCTGCTGCAGCCACTCGAGGGCGCGTTGGGGCCATTCCGCAAGCGGGGCCAACACGACACCGCCATAAGTGCGCAGGCTCTGGTCCCAGTAGCTCGGTCGGTTGTGCCAGCGGAGGCTATCCCAATAGATCACCGTACCGAATACCGGGCTGAAACCCAGAAGCGCCAGTGCAATGCTTTTCAGTATCTCGGCTGGGCGTGTGCTCTCATGGGTGTTCCGGCCACCCCTGGTTACCAGCAACGCCACGACCAGCGGCACACCAAAAACCCCTTGCTGCTTGCTTGCAAAGGCCAAACCCAGCAGAATTCCTGCCCACAGCGGCCGGTCGGCGATGGCAGCCCAAGCCGCGCCGATGACGAATAACGTCAACCACGGATCGGTGAAGGCCGTCGGCCCGAAGAGGATCGCAAAGGGCGACAGGGCGAGCACCGCACCGGCCAGCAACGCAGTCCGCTCCCCATAGATGCGTCGTGTGTAGCCGACCGTCGCGAACACTGTCAGCACGCTGGCAAGCATGCCGGGTGCTCGCAAGGCCATCTCCGAGGGGCCAAATAACTTGACGCTCAGCGCGAGAAGGTAGAGGACGAGAGGCGGCTTGTCCACCCAGGGAATGAGCAGCAGGGGATCCGAGCCATCGGCGATCGCGCGTGCCCAGGTCCCGTACAGCGCCTCATCATGATGTAGCGGCAGATTCGCCGCCCAAGGGACCGTTCGCAGCAGCAGGCTTGCCCCCAGCAGGCCAAACAAGAGAAGCCGGCCCCGCATCACTCGACGAATCGATACTTCAGAAGTGTCCACGCCACCGTCAAACCATCGCGCCAACTGATCTTCTTGCCCTCATTGAACTCGCGACCGGTGTACGAGATGGGCACCTCGTAGATTCGGTAGCCCCTCTTCAGGATCTTCGCGGTGATCTCGGGATCAAAGCCCCAACCGTGCGAGTTTAGCCGGAGTTGCTGGGCCACTTCGCGCGTGAACACCTTATAGCACGTTTCCATATCGGACAGGATCGAGTCGTAGAGAACATTGGCGAAGAGCGTGAGCAGCTTGTTGCCCAGCATGTGGCTGAAGAACATGGCCTTGCGTGGGCCACCGAGAAAACGGCTGCCGTAGACCACCTTCGAGCGGCCCTCGACGATCGGCTGTACTAATTTGGGGTACTCCCGCGGGTCATACTCGAGGTCCGCGTCCTGCACGATGAGGATATCGCCGGTCGACTTCTCGATCGCCGTGCGCACAGCAGCGCCCTTGCCCTGGTTGCGTTCATGATAATGCACGAATACGCCGGGCAACCTGGCTAACTCGGGCAGGATGTCAAGCGTCCCATCTTTCGACCCGTCATCGACAATGACGATTTCCTTGTCAATGTCCAGTTCCACCGTGCCCTCTTTGGTGTGGGGTCGATTTCCCTGCGCATGCTTGCTTTCGCGGACGCGCAGAACGATGTCGACATCCAGCACGCGTTCGACGATCTCGCGAATGGTGTCGATTTCGTTGTAGCAAGGAATGAGGACCGAAAGCTTCAAAGGGCGGACCTCCGGGTAATGACCATGAGAACATTCGACATTATATCGGACGCTGGGCGAAATCTCAAAGCCGCGCGGCTTGACTTCAGAGACGCTGCCCGTATACTTGCCTGGGTGGAGACCAATCATGAGCGCTGAAATAGAACAGAAACGGGTTCTTGTGGCCGTGTTCGCTCATCCGGATGATGAGTCCTTCGGTCCGGGCGGTACACTCGCGCGCTATGCGCGAGAAGGTGTCGGCGTGTGGCTGGTGTGCGGCACCGACGGCAACGCGGGCACGGTGGACGCCGCGATGCTGGAAGGCTACAAAAGCACCTCACAGTTGCGAGCGGCGGAACTGTGTTGCGCAGCACAGACCTTGGGCCTGGCCGGCATCGATTGGCTGGCCTATCGCGACAGTGGCATGGCCGGCGCCCCGGAGAACCAGCACCCTGACAGCCTGGTCCAGGCGCCCATGGAAAAGCTCGTCGGTCAGATCGTCGCCTCGATTCGCAGGCACAAACCGCAGGTGATTCTTTGCGACAACCGGTTCGGCGGCTACGGCCACCCCGACCACATTAAGCTGCACCAGGCCACGATGCAAGCCTTCTACGCGGCCGCGGATGGGGCACAATATCCCGAAGCGGGTGCGCCTCACCAGGCACAGCGTCTCTATCACCCCGCGTTTGGATTCAAGATGTTCAAGTTGCTCGTGCGGCTGATGCCCATCGCGGGCCGCGATCCCCACAAGTTCGGCCGCAACGGCGACATCGATCTCGCCGAAGTCGTCAAGTGGGAGACGCCAGTCCACGCGCGAATCGACGTGAGCCGGTACCTTGACATCAAGATGGCCGCCTCCGCCTGTCACCGCAGCCAGGGCGGGCCGATGGAGATGGCCAGGAAGTTCCCTGCCTGGCTCACACGGCGATTGTTCGGCGACGAGGGCTTCACGCAGGCGATCTCCGAGCCTACGGGGAGGACGAAGACCACACGGGATCTGTTCCCAGGATGAGAGAGGCATGTCTCTGGAAGCGCAACTAACACCCGAGGAGCAGGCGATTCTCGCCAGCCTGACCACACCCCGCAAAATCCAGGATTTCCTGGACTCGGTCGTGTATGAGGCGGAATACTTCAATCGGTCGCCCCTGCGCGTGCTTCGCGAGCGGCGCGGCCATTGCCTTGACGGCGCGCTGATTCGGTGCAGCCGCGCTGCGGCGGCTGGGCTATCCTCCCCTGGTATTGGATCTGGTTCCCGAGCCGCTCATGGACGACGATCATGTGCTCGCGGTCTACCGTAAGGGGCAAGCGTTCGGCGTCGTAGCAAAGTCCAACTTCACCGGCCTGCGCTATCGTGATCCGATATATCGCACGCTGCGCGAGCTGGTGATGTCCTATTTCGAGAACTACTTCAACGCGTTGGGCCGCAAGACACTGCGTGGTTACACGAGGCTGCTGGACCTCTCCAAATACGATGCCTTGGACTGGGAGACGTGCGACGCCGGTTGTGACCGCATCGAAAGGCGCCTGCAGGGGATGCAGCACATTCCCATCCTGACCCCCGAGATGATCCGCGACCTCACCCCTGCGGATTCCCGCGCCTTGGCGGCCGGCCTCCACGGCGCAGACGAAGAAGGCCTCTTCAAACCTGGCATCGCGTGATGGCCAACCGTCGTCGGGATGCTTGTGACGCCGCAACGTGAACTTATCGAGTCAGTCCTGCATGACATCAAGGGCCATGCTTCGGCGATCGAAGTTGGGCTGGGCGACTCCTACGTGATATAATCCACATGATCAAAGCAAAGGAGCGCGCCATGCTGGACTTCTTCACGACGGCCCTGCAAACCCTTGACCCCGACGTCCACGATCTGATTGGCTATGAGGCGGAACGCCAGGCCCGGAAGATCATCATGATTCCTTCCGAGAGCCAGGCGCCCGAGGCGGTCCGAGAAGCACTTGGTTCGGTTTTCCAGAACATTTACGCCGAAGGCTACCCAAACCCGGACACCCACAAGCTGACCCAGAGTCAGATTCTGGATTACCCCGTGCAATTGGCGCGCTATCGCCGCATCGGCGATGAGCGTTATTACAAGGGTGTTGAGTACGCCGACGTGATCGAGGCGCTCGCCCGGCGCCGCGCTGCCGAAGCCTTTGCGACCAACGGTGTCGCGCCGGATGACATTTGGGCGAATGTTCAACCGCTCTCCGGCTCACCCGCGAACAGCGCTGTTTACGCGGCGCTAGTCCCGGTGGGTGCAACGGTCATGGGCATGGATTTGCTCCACGGCGGCCATCTTACCCACGGCAGCCCGGCCAACCGCTCCGGTAAGCTTTACAAGATCGTCTCCTACGGCATCGACCCGCAGACCGAACGACTGAACTACGAGGCGATTGAAGCGTTGGCTCGGGAGCACAAGCCCAAGATGATTATCGCGGGTTATACCTCATATCCCTGGATGCCCGATTGGGCCCGATTCCGCCAGATCGCAGATGCGGTAGGTGCATATCTTCTGGCTGACATCTCCCATATCGCGGGCATGGTCGCTGCAGGCGTTGTTCCCAGTCCAGTGGGCCACGCGCACGTGATCTCGTTCACCACACATAAGACGCTTTACGGTCCTCGCGGCGCATGCATCCTGACGACCGACAAGCTGCTGGCGGCCAAGGTCGATTCGGCTGTTTTTCCCGGCGAGCAGGGCGGACCGCACGTCAACGCGATAGCCGGCATGGCCGTGGCGTTCAAACTTGCCACTACTGAGCCGTTCCTGCGGATGCAGCAGCAGGTGGTCGCAAATGCGCGGCACCTGGCCAGCGAGCTTCAGCGCCTCGGCCTCCTTGTTCCTTACGGCGGCACCGATACGCACCTGCTGCTGGTCGACACCAAAAGCGTGCGCGCGGCTTCAGGCGTCAGTCCCGATAAGAAGAAGGGTACGCCTCTGATGGGCGATGTCGCAGCGAACATCCTCGATCTGGCGGGCGTGGTGTGCAACCGCAATACGATCCCCGGTGATAAGAGCGCGCGCACACCGTCCGGTATTCGCCTGGGCACGCCGTGGATCACACAGCGCGGGTTTGTCGAGTCCGACGTTACTCGGTTGGCGGAGATCATGGCCGGGGTTCTGCAGGCCTGCAGGCCGAACGCACATGCCGGCCGGCGCGGTCCGGTCTACTCGGCACGAATCGATTTCGATGTGCTTGAGGAAGCCAAGCGGGACGTGGTGGATCTGGCCTCCTGCGTCGACCTTCCGCCGGATTACAAGCCCTCGGGTTACCCGCATCACTACTTCATGTACAAGGCGACAAAGGATCCAGGCGGGGAATGGGATATCGTCGAGATCCAAGGTTCGAATGTGCGCGGTTTCTGCAATGTCTCGATGACAAACGACGTGTATGCGCTCGGCCCTGGCCAGGCACAGCCCACGTGGCTGTTGAACCCTGACGGGTCGCTGTTGAGCGAGGCGGTGCTGAAGCGGCCGGGGCCCGAGACGACCCGGTTGCAGCTTCTGGTCCCCAAGGCTAAGGAAGCGCGCGTCGCCGCCTGGCTGCGCAGTTTATCCGATGGCTTCGTGACCATCGATCCTGACGACGATTTCGTGAAGGCGCCCGGTCCGGTGGTCGTAAAGCGGCTGTCGCACGAGCTGACGGATGTATGGCCCGAGAGGCCGCCCCAGCCCGAGGAATTCACCGGCGGCACGGTCGGCTGGGCCTACCACAAACCGTATTGGATCGGACATCGTCGCTGCCCGCGGCCCGAATTGGCCGTCAATCGTGATTTGCAGCCCCTGCCCAGGTTCGAGTGGCAGGCGCCCGCAACCGCCGACCTGAAGCGCACGAACCTCTACGACACGCATCGCCGTATGGGCGCCAAGGTCGTGCCGTTCGCAGGCTATGAGATGCCCGTGCAGTACTCGTCGGTGATGGACGAGCACCTTGCGGTTCGCAAGGATGCCGGCCTGTTCGACGTAAGCCACATGGGCCTGTTTGAGTTCCGTGGCGAGAACGTCCACTTGTTCCTGCACACGATCGCAGCCAACGACATCACGCTGCTGGGCATTGGCGACTCACAGTACAGCTACCTGCTCGCACCGGATGGCAGCGTGATTGATGACACTTGGGTTTACAGGCTGGAGCAAGAACGCTACTGGGTGGTTGTCAACGCGTCGAACAACGACAAGGACTGGGAGTGGATTCACGCGGTGTGTGAGAACTCGGTCCGCATCGACGAGGATCGGCCCTGGGTGCGCGCGCTTGGCACAGAGAGAGTGGAAATGTCCGACATGCGCGATCCTGCCCGCGGTGACGCACAGCGGGTTCAGATCGCTCTGCAGGGACCTCGATCGTGCGATATCCTGCTGTCCACGCTGGCCCCGGGCGATGAGTTCCGCACCACGCTGCTGGACATGAGGCGCAACCAGATCGCCCACGGCGTCTGGATGGGTTATGACCTCTGGCTTTCCCGGACGGGGTACACCGGCGAGCCGATGGCGTTTGAGATCTTCGCGCACCCGGCTGACCTGCCCGGCCTGTGGCTTGCGCTGCTTGAGGCGGGCAAGCCATTCGGCCTGAAGCCATGTGGTTTGGCCGCCCGCGACAGCCTGCGTATCGAAGCCGGCTTACCGCTGTACGGCCACGAGCTGGCCGGCCCGCTGAATCTCAACCCGGGCGCTGCGGGCTTCGCGCCTTACGTGAAGGTGTACAAGCCGTACTTCATCGGCAAGGACGCCTATGTGGCCGAGGAGGCAAAACGCCAGGCGCGCCTGGTGCGCTTCCAGCTCGAGGAGGAGCGCGCGCCGCTGCTCGCCCAGGGTGACGTGATCGTCAGCCGCAAGGGTCGGGTGATCGGCTGGGTGACGAGCTGCTCGATCAACACCGAAGGCCGGCTGGTGGGCCTGGCCTACGTTCAGGAGCCGCACCATGAGCGCGGCACCCGGTTGGGTGTGTACAGGGCGGGCAAGGATTCATGGGAGACGGAGCCGCTCCAGGCACTGACGTTCGGTGACCGGGTCATGCTGCCGGAGGACATCACAGTGCTGCCGAGATTCCTGAACAAGCAGTAGCGTAATCTCGGTTGTTACAACGTTCATGTACAATAAGTCACGTAGTTGACTGAAAGCCAGAATTAATGAACAATGCCGTCCACTAATTTCTTGTACATAAACGGTGCATATGGATGAACCGGATAATACCGACAATATAAATCGTCCCGCCGAACACCTCGCCTCGGACGGGAGCCCCGAGCAGCAGGTACTCGAGCGGCTGGCAGAAGTCGTTCGCCTGTTAGCTTTGGCAGACGCGGAAGGCAAGCGGGCTGGCCCCGCTGCCTTCCGTCTGCTGGATAAATATCGCGGCCCCTTTAGCGATGCGATAGTCAACTTCGGTGAAGCCCTGGCGGATTTCCTCGCCGCGCACCCTGATACTCCGACGCTTCTTGAGCACCCCGCTTTCGCAGAGCAACTCAAGCCGCTTCTGAATCTCATGCGCGCCTTGCCGGTTCTGCGGCGCATGCAAGAGTGGGGGCCGCGCCGCCTGGAACGCGATGAGGTCCGGCGCGCGGCGTTACTCGCCAGCCAACCTGCCTTCGATCTGCCCACGCTTTTGCTGGGCGACTATTATGGTAACAGTGCGATGTTCCGGTCTTATCGAACCCGGGTTACCGTGCTGGCCGAGTGGGTCCACGAGGAGGCGCGCACTCTTCTAGCCACCCAACAGGAGCCGGTTCGGTTGCTCAAACTGGCTGGTGGCAGTGGTCAGGAGATGGAGCCTTTGCTCGCCGATGCGAAGTGCGCTGCCAACCTATTCGTGACCTATGTGGACGAGGACAGCATCGGGGTGCGTCGGGTGCGCCAAAGCATTGAGAAACGGCTGGCTCATAGGCCTCGCATGCTGCGGGCCGATCTGTTGTCATTGGGATCGAACCCCAACCGCCCGCGCGGTGCGTTCGATATCGTCTACGCGCTTGACCTGTTCAACACACTGACCATTCAACAGATCTCTGACGCGTTGCGAGCTGGTTTCGCCTTCTTGAAACCTGGCGGTGTGCTATTCACTGGGGGCTTTCTGCCCGACGTGCCGCGTAGCGAGAAGGCTATCTTGGCCGGGTTGATGAGTACGCAGGTTCAATACCTGGACGAGATCGACTGGCGACGATTGCTGCGTGAGGCGGCCTTTGATCTGGAAAGCTCACGCCTTGAAATCCTGGAGCCATCGACCATCCTGGTGGCATCACGACGAGCCATGGAGCCTCAGGAATGAGCGAGCAAACGCCGGATGATGATCTCGCACTGCTGGCCCAACGATTACGGGACTTGCGGGATCTCGTTGATCGCATTGGCGGCCAAATCAGTCCTGGCGCCTCCCGCACGCCCGAAGCGACCATCGCGCGTCACCGAGGGGAGGTGTATGCGGCGATGGACGCGTTGGGCAATGCGATCCACGCGTTCCAGTTGACCTCTCCGTCTCCCGATCGATTGGCTGCGGCGCGCCGTTTGGTCGTCGATCCACTTCGCGAGTGGTCCGCCACCAGCCCGGTGTTTTTCCGTAGCCAGCAGGAACCTGGACGTCAGTTCGGCTATCATGAGTTGGTCGGGCTGATGCGCGATAAGCGGATATCTGGGGCCGACGTGCCAGCATTGGTGCTCGACGACTACTATGTGCACGCGGTGGCTGGTGAGGCGTTCCGTAACCGGCTCCTGCTCGCTGGTGAGCGACTTCATGCTGAGGTGTTGCGGAGGCTGGACCTCGGTTACCGCTTGCTGCGGATCGTCTGTCTCCAGTACTTGGGGGGTGTGGAGTTGACGTCGTTGGCCGAGGATTCGGAGATAGTCGATAAGGTGCAGATTACGTGCCTCGACGGCAATGCATCCGCCATCCGTCATGCCAAACGGACACTTGGGCCAGTTTTCAAGGGGCGTATCCTATTTCAGCGAGCCGACGCACAACAGTGGTTGTATGGGCCCGAGTGCCAGCGTGGATCGGCCTGCATCGTCTGTGCAGTCTCGCTGCTCGAACAACGCGACGCTGCGGCCGTGATGACAATCCTGCGAGGCGCATATCAACTCTTGCGCAACGGTGGGGTCCTGCTGGCTGGGAGTGTGACCCCAAACGTGCCAATAGCCGAGCGAGTCCTACGCGACTGGCTTTTGGGTCGCAACTGGTACTTCCGCGATGAGCAGGAGTGGCGCTCGTTGCTCGGTTGGACGGCGTTTGCCCCCGATCACGTGAGGTTCGACTACGAACCGTCGCAGGTCAACCTGATGCTTACCGCGCAGCGGGCCTCGGAGGCTTGATCCTCGGCGCCTCGCGCTCAATCGTCGACTGAGGCGTCGACGGTTAGTCGTTCGAGATCGGCTTTGCTGCACCCGACGTCTTCTTTGATTTCCAGAATCGACCCATCCTCGCTGAACCGTTGCAGCACAGCCAGCACCTCGCCCCGCGTCGGCACATTCAACCCTGTCCCACGTTTCTGCACCTTTGCCGCACCGATGGCATTGGCCAGCACGCCCAGCGAAGGCAGCGGCAGATCATTCAGGTAACCGAAGATTACGCCTGCGGCGAGGCTGTCGCCCGCGCCTGTGGCATCTACAACCGGCACCGGATAGCCCGGCGCGATCTCGAATTTCTCCGGCGTCACCAAAAGGCAGCCTGCCACATCGCGCTTGACCACCACAAGCTTCGTGTCTGCCGCGACCAGCGCCTGGCCCGCGCTCAGCGCGTCCCGCGCGCCCGTCAATCGCATGGCTTCTTTTTCGTTCGCCAACACCACGCGGGACAGCCCAGCCACTTCTTTGTGCCATTCGTTGTTCAACGAGGGGTTGCCGGGTCCAGGATCGAAGAAGGTGGGCACGCCGGCGGCCGCGGCCTCGCGAAATGCATCGAGAACCAGCGCAATGACACCCTCGGTTTCTGCCCAGCCGTCCGCGAAGATGGCGCACGCGCCGCGAACTTCCTCGCGCCATGATTCCGGGAGTGCACTCAGGCGGAGCTCGCCGCGGTACCCCAAATACGCCGGCTCGCCGGCTGAGTCGACAACTACGCCCGCAACGGGTGTGCGCACCGCGGGGCTGACCACGATCAGGCCGCAGTCAATACCTTCACTCTGCAGCCCTTCCAATACCGCCTCACCGAACGCATCATATCCCAACTCGCCCAGGCACATCACGGGCAACCCAAGCCGCGCGGCCATGATGGCAGTATTGCACGCGCCCCCCGGCCCAAGCTGCAAATAAATGACGCGCTGCAAATCGGTCGCCTGGACGGGGAACGCAGGAATGTGCATCGACAGGTCGGCGATCAGGTCGGCGATCACGATGACGGGTGCGGGCATGTGACCTCCAGTGTCTTCACGAATTGCTCGGGGGTGAGCGGGGTCCCGGGCAGTCCCAGGGCCTGGGCGAGGCGTGCAAGCTGTGGGGGTTCCACCTCTGCCGTCGCAAGAACCTCTGTCTGCGCCAGCACATCGGCCGCGCGGCCATCCGCTTGTACTTGCCCCTTGGCCATGACGATCACACGCTCGAAGTGCTCGGCAGCGAAGTCGATGTCGTGGGTGATGGCCACGACCGTGCGCCGTTCGGCCTTGAGGTGCTCGATGATGTCCCCGATGCGCGTCAGGCCACGCGCATCCTGGCCCGTCGTCGGTTCGTCCAGGACGATGACGGGCGTGTTCATCGCGAGCACCGCGGCCAGCGCAAGCAGCTTGCGCTGTGACAGGTGCAGGTCGTACGGGTGTTTGTCCAGTTCACCGTCCAGCCCGGCCGCGGCCAGGGCCCGTTGCGCCGCTTCCTTTGCCTGCGCGTCACTGCGTCCCAGGTTCTTCGGCCCGAAACTGGCTTCCTTGATCACAGAACGCTCGAAGAGCTGGTCGTCGGGATTCTGGAACACGTAGCCCACGCGCGACGCCAGTTTGGCGACCGAGACCGTGCGCGTGTTCCATTCGCCAACGTTCACGCTGCCCCCCGTCGGCCTCAGCAAACCGTTGAAGTGCTTCACAAGGGTGGTCTTGCCCGCGCCGTTTTCGCCCACGATGGCAACTGATTCGCCGGAAAGGAGGGTCAAGGAGACTCCCCGGAGCGCCTGAACGCCCGAGGGATAGGAGAAGGTGAGGTCGGTAATCGAGATGTTCATGGGGCGAAAAACACCGCCGCTTCTCCTAATGTGACGGGTAATGGGCGGTCCGCAGCAATACAACCCTGGCTGACGGCCAATCGTGCGGCTTGCGTGTAGCGTGTCGGGCTGAGCCCGTAATCCGGGAGGGAGGGATCAGCCAGGACGTCGTGCGGCCGGCCATCGTGAACGATGCGCCCGCCATCGAGCAGGATGATGCGATCCGCATGGACTGCGATCCACTCAAGCTTGTGTTCGGCCAGGACGACCGTCGTCCCCGTCTTCGTCAGGGCATCCAATGTCTCGAACACTTCGCGCGTCCCCACCGGGTCAAGCTGTGAGGTGGGCTCGTCAAGTACGAGCACTTTGGGCTGCATCACCATGACTGAGGCGATGGCCAGTCGCTGCTGCTGTCCGCCGGAGAGCGCATAGGGCGAGCGGTCGGCCAATTCCCCTAGCCCTGTGAGGCGCAGGGCATCATCGATGCGCGGAATCATTTCTTCGCGCGGGATGCCGAGGTTCTCCAGCCCGAAGGCCAACTCCTCGCGGACTGTGAACCGTGCGCCAGTGATCTGGTTGAATGGATTGGCAAACACCAGGCCAATTTCGCCCGCTAGCCCCGCCAGGGGAGTCTGTACCAGGTCATGCCCCCCGACGTTGATCGTCCCGACCACAGTTCCTTTGTAGAAGTCCGGGATGAAACCCGAGAGGGCATAACACAGGGTCGATTTGCCTGCGCCGTTCGCGCCAATTACGGCGAGAAACTGGCCAGCGGGGACATGGAGATCGATATCCTGTAGGGACGGCGCAGGCGCGGCCGGGTAAGTATAGGTGAGCCCTTTCACGACGATCATAAGACGCGCCTCAGCCAGACCCCCGCAGCGACCACGGCGGCCATGGCGATCAGCAGAAGGATCCGTGCGACCTTCTGAGCCGCGGAATCGGGCAGCACGAGCAGGCTCGTCTTTTTGCCCTCGCGCGAGAATGCACGCGCCTCCAACGACATGGCGCGCTCCTCGATGTCGATGATGCTGCCCAACACGAGCGGCACCACCAGCGGCAAGAGCGCGCGCACCCTCCGGCCGATCCCGCCCTCGGTTTCCAACCCCCGCGCGCGTTGCGCGTCGAGGATGGTGTTCGCCTTGGCCTGGAAGCGTGGTGCGATCTGGATGGTGGCCAGGACGATGTAAGTGAGGGCTTTGGGCGCGCCGCGCTGATCCAGCGCGATCATTAAGGTATCGGGCCGGATGGTGAGCGAGAGGAGCAGGAAGCTGCCGACGACCGCCAGAATTCGTCCGGTGCTCTGGGCCGCGAAAAGCAGCCCTTCGCTCTTGAGTGACAAGGGCCCCAGGTGGACGATGGGTGTGCCCCCCGACCAGAACAGCCCCTGGATAAGGAAGACCGAGATGGCGAAAGGTAACACGATTTCGAGCGCGCTGGACAGCAGGTTGGGCAGCACCTGGCCCCACGCAGCCAGCGGCAGAATCACGAGCAGAAAGACCAGGTACGGTCCCCACGGCCCGGGCAGCGCCAACCCCGCCACCAGGCAAAAGCCGACCACCGCCAGCATCGTCAGAGGATGCAGGCGGTGCAGGCTACTCGGCCGCGGGGTGTAGAGACTAAACGCGTTCGCCATTAGCGATCCTTTGACATTGAGAGCACAGAGAACTCATAGAAACAGCTTGGGCGGACATGCGCAGCAATCCCCACAGCCCAACAAATCGGGAGCCCAGACCGAACGATAAGGGCTGACTCAAGGGATTGCCTCCAGCGTCTCTGCGATCTCAGTGGCCTCTGCGGCTACTTCGGCAGGTATTCCGCGTTCGGGAAGCGCACCCGCAGCCGCAACGGCAGCGCCATCACGATTAAGAACACGACCAGGAACGTCGCCAGCTTGTCCAGCGGGTCCGAGACGATTCCCTGGCCGAAGGTCGCCTGCATGATCCCCGCGCCGGAGGCACGCAGCGCCGCTACTACCAGGTCGGTTCCAGCCCCGGTCACGCCGCCGAACACGATGGCCGACGTAGGGGCCGAAAGAATGGCCGCAACCACACCCGTAATCAAACCGCCCAGGGCCCACATCCAGATCTTCCGCGCCCAACCGATCCGGGTGAAGATGCCGGCCAGCAGCCCGATGACTGCCGCCACATAGAAGAACGGTGTATAGGTCGGATTGAGTCCGCTCAATCCCCAAATGAGATTGGTCAATCCTCCGGTGATCAGGCCGGCGAGAGGGCCGGCGAGCATACCCACCAGCACGGTGCCGATGGAGTCGAGGTAGATGGGGAGCTTCAGAAGGACGACGATCTGTCCGATAGCGATGTTGATGGCAATTGCGACGGGGATGAGTGCAAGGGTGAGAGTGTTGAAGCTTCGCTTCATCTGCAGATCCTCCTGTTGAGTGTCAATCGTCCGATATGCAGCCATTGTAGGGCAAACGACGACGTCTGTCCAGTGATGAAGGAGGATCTTGCTGCCGTGCACCAGGCTGTGGTCAGGAGCCGGCTCTGTGCATGATCACGAGTCTACGCGTAGCCGATAACCCACGCCCGGCTCAGTTAAGATATAGCTCGGCCTTGCGGCATCCTGCTCGAGCTTGTGGCGTAGGTTACTCATATTGACGCGCAGCAGGTGTGTCTCGGTCTCATAACCCGTGCCCCACACCTGACGCAGCAGGTGTGGATGCGTCAGGACCTTCCCGGCGTGCGTGACCAGCGCTCGTAAAAGTTCGTATTCAGTCGGCGTCAACTGCACCTCGCGATCCCCAACGGTAACCAGCCTCCGGCTCTGGTCGACAGTCAATTGCCCGGAAGTGAACACAGGCTCGCCTGCCGGAGAGGCCGCACGACGCATCGACGCACGCATGCGCGCCAGCAGCTCGCCCATACCGAACGGCTTGGTGACATAGTCGTCAGCCCCAGCATCCAGTGCATCGATTTTGGCCTTCTCCTGCTCCTGCACCGTCACGATAATGATAGGTATCTGCGTCCACTCGCGCAGCCGCCTGGTAACCTCGATCCCGTCAACATCAGGTAGGCCCAGGTCGAGGATCACCAGGTCAGGTCGGTGAGCTGCGACGGCTGAAATGGCCTCGCGACCGTCGACCGCGTCGAAAACGCTGTAACCATGGGCGGACAGGGAGGTGTGCAGGAAGCGGCGAATCGTCGGCTCATCGTCTATTACTAGAACGCGCAGTCCAGTTTCCACAGGACTGCTTTGCTTGTCGGTCATGATGTCTCACTCCCCGGCTCTGCAGCCGTGCTTCCGCTGGGCAACGCCACGGTGACGATCGTTCCGCCACCCGGCCGATTCTGCGCCCAGATCCGGCCGCGGTGCGCCTCGACGATACCCTTGCAGATGGCCAATCCCAGCCCGGTGCCACTGGCGCCGGCAGGCCGCTGCACGCGATAGAATTTGTCAAAAATCCGTTCCAGATCTACCGATGGCACACCCTCGCCGCGATCCACGACGACGATTTCCAACGTGCGATCGACAAGGCGTGCTTCCACACCAATCGGCGTGCCCGGCGCAGAATACTTGAGTGCGTTGTCCAACAGATTGACAAGCACCTGCACCATCAACACGAAGTCCATCGGCACCAATACTGACGGCGACTCAACCGCTACCGGCCGGCCCTCCAATCTTGGCCCCAGCCGGTCCAGCGCGGCGCTAATGACTTCCTGGACATCGCAGGGCTCTTCGGTTGCTCTTAGCGCACCGGCCTCGATGCGGGTCATATCCAGCAAGTTCCCGACCAGGCGGTTCAGCCGCTCCGCTTCTTCCCGCGCCATCGTGATCAGGCTGCGCTGGGCCGGCTCCTCGAGACACACGCCGTCCTCTTCCAGGCTTGAAAGGGTGCCGGTAATCGAGACGAGCGGGGTGCGCAGATCGTGAGAGATCGAGTTGAGCAACGCCCGTTGGAGCGCCTCGGCGGCGCGCGCGAGCTGAGCCTGCCGCGCCTGGTCAGCCAATTCCGCGTGCTCAATCGCCAGCGCGGCCTGGCTTGCAAACGCATCCAGAAGTCGACGCTGCTCAGGAGCCAGGTATGAGCTGGGGTCAATCGGTCTGACCCCAAGGACTCCAATCACCCCTCGTGCGGTTTTGAGCGGCATGTAGCGCACTACAGCGGCAGGGAGGGTGTCAGTCCCGCGGCCTGCGGGCTGACCTTGCTTGAAGGCCCAGGTGGCAACGGCGAGTTCGTTCTCATCGAGCACGAAGTCCGCGCTCAGCGCTCGTGGCCGCAAGGTATCGCCCACCGGCAGCAGCACGACGGCCTCGCGACCAAAGGTCTCACCAACGTGACGAACGATCACTTGCAGGATGTCGTCCCGTCCGCTGGCCACGGCCAGATCGCGGCTAAGCTCGTAAAGCGCGACGGCCTGCACCTCGCGCCGGCGTGCAGCTTCGGCCTGCTGGCGTGACCTGCCAGCCAGGGAACTGATCACGAGGCTTACGACGAACAGCCCGATGAAAGTGAAGATGTACTCGGTATCGGCAACGGTAAAGGTGAGCCGAGGCTCGACCAAGAAGAAATCGAATGCTAACACGCCCAGCGCTGAGGCAAGGACGGCGGGCCCGAAGCCCAGGTAAACCGCAGCGGCAACCACCGCGGCCAGGTAGAGCATGACGAGGTTGGTTGGCGAGATGACGCGGTGGAGGGGCGCGCTGATCGCAGTGGTCACAGCCACGAGAGCCAGGCTCCACGCGTAGCGACGCCAGGGGCGCTGCGGCCGCCACCGCGAAGGCGCGGCCGAGGGTGCGCTCTCGGCATCGCCGCTGATGACGTAGACGTCGATTTTGCCGCTGTGCTGGATCAAGCGATCCACAACAGAGCCACGCCACAGCTCGAGCCAGCGGGGGCGCAGCGGCTTCCCCGCGATGATCTTGGTGACGTTGTGCTTGTGAGCGTAGTCGAGGATAGTGTCCGCGACGTTCTGGCCCGGCAGCGTCACGACTTTGGCGCCCAACTCTTCGGCCAGTTGGAGGATACGCGCCACGCGGTCGCGGCCGGCTTGCGATAGACGGGCATCGCCCGGCGTCTCGACGTAGACGGCAAACCACTCAGTCTTCAGCTCATCGGCCAGGCGGCGAGCCGTACGCACAAGCCGCTCGCTGAACGGGCTGGAACTGATGCACACCAGCAGCCTCTCGCCCGCGGGCCAGGGCCCAGGGATCGCGCGGGTCTCCATGTAGGTGCGCATCTGCTCGTCCACACGCTCGGCGGCACGGCGCAGCGCCAGCTCCCGGAGCGCGGTCAGATTACCCATGCGGAAGAACTTCTGAATGGCGCGCGCAGCCTGCTCGGGCACATAGACCTTGCCGTCCTGGAGGCGCTGCAGCAGCTCCGGCGGCGGCAGATCCACCACCTCGATCTCGCTGGCCTCGTCCAGGACGGTGTCGGGCACCTTCTCGCGCACCGCGACACCGGTGATCTGCGCCACGACGTCGTTCAGGCTCTCGAGGTGCTGCACGTTCATCGTGGTGTAGACGTCGATGCCGGCTGACAGCAGCTCTTCGACGTCGAGATAGCGCTTGGGGTGACGCGATTCGGGGGCGTTGCTGTGCGCCAGCTCGTCGACCAGGACAAGCTGTGGATGCCGCGCCAACACGGCATCCACGTCCATTTCAGGCACGACGGTCGTCCTATAAGGAACACCGCGTCGCGGAATCACCTCCAGTTGGGAGATCAGCGCTTCCGTCTCCACCCGGCCATGGGTTTCGACACAACCAACGATCACATCCACGCCCTCATCCCGGCGCTGGTGCGCGGCCTCGAGCATCGCGTAGGTCTTGCCCACGCCGGCCGCGTAGCCGAGGAAGATCTTGAGCTTGCCGCGCGCCTGGCGCGCCTCTTCCGCCTGGACGCGGGTCAGGAGATCGTCGGGATTGGGGCGGCCGCGTTCTTCAGACACAGAAAGTCTATTCTACTCCATCCAGAGCCAGGTTCAACTGCAGCACATTGATCCGCGGTTCGCCCAGGAATCCAAACTGGCGTCCTTCGGCGTGCTGCGCCACGAGCTGGCGGATGGCCTCGGCATCGAGGCCACGCACCTTCGCCACGCGCGACGCCTGGTAGAGCGCTGCTGCGACGCTGATGTGTGGATCGAGACCGCTGCCGGACGCGGTCACCAGGTCGACCGGCACCGGAGCGTCATTGCCCGGGTCGGCGGCCCGCAGGGCGGTGATGCGCGACCGCACGGCTTCGGTCAGTGCTGGGTTGCTCGGCCCGAGGTTGGAGCCAGACGAAGCCGCAGCATTATAGGCGACCGGCGCAGTTGCCGACGGACGGCCCCAAAAGTACATGGGATCATTGAATGGCTGGCCAATCAGCGTCGAGCCGATGATCCGACCCCTTTGCGTTACGAGGCTGCCGTTCGCCTGAGCCGGGAAAATCGTTTGTGCCAGGCCGGTCACCGCCAGCGGGTAGACCGCACCCGTCAGGAGAGTGAATAGGGCCAACAGCACAACTGCCGGTCGGATGAGCGTCTTCATTTTTCTATTACTCCTCACAATCCATTCGGCGATGGCGTATGGGTGTCGACCGGCATTCATCCTCAAATGCGTCATGGAGGTGCCACACCGTATGCGTCACCTTCACAGGATTGCCAGCATCTGTCGAGCCCGCTTCACCCAGCTCGACCAACAGAGGGTGTCTGTCAATCCAGGTGAGCGCCAGTGCGCAGACGAAGACCGCAATGCCCGCCAACAGGATGGGATGCCGCAACCGCGTCGTGGCAGTGTCAACGATCGCTATCAGCGCAATCATCAATGGTAGGAGTGCATAGAGTCCCAACCATTTGGAGAGTCGTAGCTTACCCATGGATACCACCGCCTATTCTACTTTCAGGAGTGCCAGAAGCATGTCGATCAGCTTGATTCCGATGAATGGCGTGATGAGTCCGCCCACGCCGTAAATCAGAAGATTGTCGCGCAGCAGTCGCGGGGCCGGCACCGGCCGATAGGGCACGCCACGCAACGCCAGCGGGATCAGCGCGACGATAATCAGGGCGTTGAAGATCACCGCCGACAGGATGGCGCTGGTCGGGGACGTGAGGCGCATGAAGTTGAGCGCGCCGAGTGCCGGGTACGTCGAAGCGAACGCTGCGGGGATGATGGCGAAGTACTTGGAGACGTCATTGGCGATGCTGAATGTGGTGAGTGCGCCGCGTGTCATCAGCAACTGCTTGCCAATCTCTACGATCTCAATCAACTTCGTCGGGTTGCTGTCCAGGTCGATCATGTTGGCAGCCTCGCGGGCCGGCTGCGTGCCGGTATTCATCGCCACCGCGACGTCGGCCTGAGCTAGCGCGGGCGCATCGTTCGTGCCGTCGCCGGTCATGGCGACCAGTCGTCCTCCCGCCTGGTACTCGCGGATCAACTTCAACTTGGCTTCGGGTGTCGCCTGGGCCAGGAAGTCGTCCACGCCGGCCTCTGCGGCGATCGCGGCTGCCGTCAGCGGGTTGTCGCCGGTGATCATCACCGTCTTGATGCCGATCCGCCGTAATTGGGCGAAACGTTCCTGCATACCGCCCTTGACGATGTCCTTCAGATGGATGACACCCAACGCCTCGCCATTGCGGGCCACAACGAGCGGCGTGCCGCCGGTGCGGGCGATCCCATCCACGGCTGCCTTTAGATCGGGCGGAACCGGCCGATTGTAGCCCTGGATGTAAGTCAACATTGCGTCGGGCGCGCCCTTGCGGATGCTGGTCCCGTCCAGATCCACCCCACTCATGCGGGTCTGCGCGGTGAAGGGAATGAAGTGCGCACCCGATGGCGCCTCAGGACCCGCGCCGACGCTCCGCCCGCGCAGGCCGTATTGTTCCTTGGCCAGCACCACGATACTGCGGCCTTCCGGCGTTTCGTCTGCCAGCGAGGCAAGCTGCGCCGCTTCGGCGAGAGCGCGAGGATCGGTGTGGTTCACCGAGATGAATGCCACCGCCTGCCGGTTGCCGAGCGTGATCGTGCCCGTCTTGTCCAGCAACAGCACGTCGACGTCGCCCGCTGCTTCCACGGCGCGGCCCGACATGGCAATGACGTTGCGTTGGATCATGCGGTCCATCCCGGCGATGCCGATGGCCGAGAGCAGGCCGCCGATGGTGGTCGGGATGAGGCAGACCAGCAGCGCGATCAGGACGGTGATCGTGACCGGTGTGCCTTGACCGACGGCGTTGACGCTGTACATCGAATAAGGCAGCAGGGTCGCGCAGACCACCATAAAGATGATAGTGAAACCGGCCAGCAGGATGTTCAGGGCGATCTCGTTCGGCGTCTTCTGGCGCTTCGCGCCCTCCACGAGGCTGATCATGCGGTCGAGAAAACCCTCGCCGGGACCAGCGCTGACGCGCACCAGGAGCCAATCTGAGAGCAGACGCGTTCCGCCCGTGACGGCGCTGCGGTCGCCGCCGGCCTCTCGAATCACCGGCGCACTCTCACCGGTGACCGCGCTCTCATCCACCGACGCGATTCCGACGATCACCTCGCCGTCGGCTGGGATCGTGTCGCCGGCCTCGACCAGAATCACGTCTCCACGGCGCAGCGCGGCAGAGGAGACCATTTCATGTTTGTAGGAGGGACGCTCATGGACGTTCGAGAGCGTCGCGGGGACGGGCTGCGACAGCTTCTTGGCCTGAGTCAGATGTCGTGTGCGGCGCAGCGCTTCGGCCTGGGCCTTGCCACGCCCCTCGGCCACAGCCTCGGCAAAGTTGGCGAACAGCACGGTGAACCACAGCCAGATCGCGACTGCGCCGATAAACGACGCGGGCGCCTCGCCGCGACCAAAGAGCGCCTCTATCCAGAGCAGGGTGGTGAGCACGCTGCCCACTTCCACCACAAACATCACGGGGTTGCGCACCATCCAGCGCGGATTCAGTTTGATAAATGACTCCAGAATGGCGCGTTGATACAGTTCACGCCGCATGGAGGTCTGTTTCCTGAGTTGACTCGTCATGGCAATACCTGTCTTGCTACCGTCCAAAGACCATGAGATGCTCGACGATCGGACCGAGTCCCAGCGCTGGGATGAAGCTGAGGGCGCCGACGATCACGATGACGCCGATCAGCCACGCGACAAAAAGCGGCGTGTGCGTGGGCAGCGTCCCTGCGCCCGTGGGAACCTTCTTCTTGCTCACAAGTGAGCCGGCAATTGCGAGAGCCGGGATCGCCAACCAATACCGTGAGATCAGCATGACGATGCCGAGCGCCGTGTTGTAGAACGGCGTGTTCGCTCCGAGCCCAGCGAACGCGCTTCCGTTGTTGCCGGCCGCAGACGAAAAGGCGTAGAGCACTTCGCTGAACCCATGCGCCCCAGGGTTGAAGACCGTGGCGATGCCGCCAGGTGCCAGAACGGCCACCGCCGTGCCGATTTTCGCCGCGAGGATAGGGATCAACAGGATGAGCGACGCCATCTTCATCTCGTGGGCTTCGATTTTCTTGCCGAGATATTCGGGCGTGCGCCCGACCATCAACCCGGCGACGAACACCGCGACGATGACGAACGCCAGCATCCCGTACAACCCGGAGCCGACACCGCCGTAGATGATCTCACCCAGTTGCATGAGCCACATCGGCACAAGGCCGCCCAGGGGCATGAAGGAATCGTGCATGGAGTTGACCGAGCCGTTCGATGCAGCGGTTGTGGCGGTTGCCCAAAGCGCAGAACTGACAACGCCGAAACGAACCTCTTTGCCTTCCATGTTGCCGCCCGGGTTCGTTGCGCTTTGTGTCTGGTCAACGCCCAATAAAGCAAACGCCGGGTTGCCGCTCTGTTCCGCCCAGATAGTCACCGCGACCAGCACGACGAAGATGAGGGTCATGGCCGCCAGGATGGCCCAGCCTTGACGCGTGTCACCCACCATCTTGCCGAACGTGTAGCACAGCGCAGCCGGGATCAGCAGGATCGCGAGCAACTCCAGGAAGCCGGACAGAGGCGTGGGATTCTCGAACGGATGCGCGGAGTTGACGCTAAAGAAGCCTCCGCCGTTGGTGCCTAACTGCTTGATGGCGATCTGGGAGGCCGCCGGCCCGACGGCCAGTATCTGCTCCGTGATCGTCTGTCCGTTGGCATCCACGGCCGGCTGGACCAGCGTCGCGTTCTGAAAGGAGCTGAAAGTCTGCACCACTCCCTGCGAAACGAGCACCAGGGCGAGCAGGATCGAGAATGGCAGCAGGATGTAGAGGGTCGAACGCGTCAGATCGACCCAGAAATTACCGATCGTCTGCGCCGTGTGGCGGGCAATCCCCCGTGTAAGGGCGATCAGCACGGCCATGCCCGTCGCCGCCGAGACGAAGTTCTGCACGGTCAGCGCCAGCATCTGCGTGAGATAGCTCATCGTCGTTTCGCCGCCGTAGCCTTGCCAGTTGGTGTTGGAGGCGAAACTGACGGCCGTATTGAACGACGAATCCGGCGACACTGCAGGCAACCCCTGGGGGTTGAGCGGCAGGATGCCCTGGAGCCGCTGCAATACATAGACGGCCAGAAGCCCCAGCAGATTGAAAACCAACATTGCGACGGCATAGGTCTTCCAGGTCATCTCGGCATCGGGTTTCACCGCGGCGGCGCGATAGAAGATGCGCTCGACGGGCGCCAGCACCGGGTGAAGAAACGTCCACTGACCGCTATACACGCGCGCCATGAAACTGCCCAATGGCTTAGCGAGCAGCAACAGAACTGCCAGGTAGACAACGGGAACGCCCCAATTCGCAGTGCTCATCCGAATTTCTCCGGTTTCAACAGGGCCACGAACAGATAGAGCAGTAGCGACAGCGTAATCAGGCCCACAACAACATACATCACGCTCATACGCCACTCCCACTCAGCCGTTCGCACAAAGAAACGAACCCCCAACTGGCGACAAAGAAACCCAGCGCCAGGCCTATAAACGCGAGGTCAGCCATCGAGACGCCTCCATCCGGCCGCGACCATTGACCGTTAAGATGTCTCCACGATACATCTGAAGCGCGTCAATTGGGGGACAAGAAAAGAAAGTGCGATGTCAAGGAGTCGTCATGCCTGCTCAAGGTCATCCCGAGAAGCGGCGCTCACGGCAGCGACCGCGCCGGGGACCGAGCAATGCACCTTCTCGCCGGCTGAGATGCGAGTTGGATTGCCCGGTGCGTCCAGTTGTGCGATAATCCCGTCGTCTTCCAGGTAACTATGCCTATCATGAACTCCACGAGGGCAGGAGCGTTTGATGTCAACTCTACTTCTCAAGCACGCGGACTTGCTCGTCACCATGGACGGGGAGCGCCGACGCCTTGCGGACGGTGGATTGTACGTGCGGGACAACGAAGTCATCCAGGTGGGACCGACGCCCGAATTGCCCGAAACCGCTGACACGGTCATTGACGCCCGCGGCATGATTATCCTGCCGGGTCTGATCAACACGCATCACCATCTGTATCAGACCCTGACCCGCTGCATGGCGCAGGACTCGGTTCTGTTCGGCTGGCTCACGACACTGTACCCGATCTGGGCCAGGCTGACGCCGGAAGCAGTCTACGTTTCGGCCAAAGTCGGCCTGGCTGAACTGCTGCTGTCGGGCTGCACCACTTCGAGCGATCATCTCTACGTCTACCCCAACGGCAGCCGGATCGATGACGAGATCCAGGCAGCGGTTGAGTTGGGCATCCGTTTCACGGCGACGCGCGGGAGCATGAGCCTGGGTCGAGTCGAAGGGTGGCCTGCCGCCGGATAGCTGCGTCGAAGAGGAGGACGCCATCCTGGCCGACAGCCGACGTGCGATCGAGCAATTCCACCAGCGCGAGAAGTTCGGCATGGTGCATGTGGCCCTGGCGCCGTGTTCACCGTTCAGCGTCACGGGCGACTTGATGGCTGAGAGCGCAGTCCTGGCCCGCTCCTACGGCGTCAGACTTCACACGCACTTGGCTGAAACGATGGACGAAACCAAGTTTTGCCTCGCGAAGTTCGGTGCAAAGCCAGTGGACTACGTGGCATCGTTAGGCTGGACCGGCGAGGATGTCTGGCATGCACATTGTGTGACACTTAACCAGATCCGAAATCGCGTTGTTCGCGCGCACGGGCAGCGGCGTGGCACACTGCCCGTCATCGAACATGCGGCTGGCCTCCGGCATTGCACCGGTGCGCGCCATGCGCGATGCGGGCGTGCGGGTTGGTTTGGGCGTCGACGGCTCGGCGAGCAACGACAGCAGCCACCTGTTGGCCGAAGCCCGGCAGGCGATGTTGCTCCAACGGATGGTCGGACCCAATCCGGGAGCGCTGGGCGCACAAGAAGCGCTTGGAGATCGCTACGCTCGGCGGCGCCAGCGTATTGGGCCGGCCGGATATCGGAGCATTGGCGCCCGGCATGGCCGCAGACCTCATCGGCTACCGCCTGGAGACGCTCGATTTCACGGGCGCGCTACATGATCCGCTGGCCGCGCTGGTGTTCTGCACGCCGCCGAGGGTCGACCTCAGCGTGGTCAACGGTCGAGTGCGCGTGAAGGATCAACAGATCGTCGACCTGGATCTTGGCGCGTTGGTGCGGCGGCACAACGCGATCAGCCGGCAGATGCTGCGCAACGAGTAAGATAACTGCGATCAAAGATTGAAGGACTAAAGATTGAAGATTGAAGATTTGACGGCATCCCAGGGCACGGAGTGAACATATGGTGATTGAACAGGGCGCGCCAGCGCAGGCGGAGATCGACCGCATCATCCGTGCTGCCCTCGCCGAGGACATTGGGGACGGCGACGTCACCACCGATAACACCATCCCGGAGGACAGCCGGCTCACTGGCCGCTTCCTGGCCAAGGAGACCGGCGTAGTTGCCGGCGTCGAGGTGGCGCGGCGCACGTTCGCGCTGCTCGATCCGCGCGTCAAGTTGCGGGTTCTCATTGATGACGGCCAACTCGCTGAACGCGGCCAGATCATCGCCCAAGTGGCCGGCCCTGGCCGCGCCATCCTCTCAGGCGAGCGGGTCGCGCTCAACTTCATGCAGCGGATGTCGGGCATCGCGACCGCCACGCGGCGTTACGTGGACGCGGTTGCCGGCACACGCGCGGTCATCCTCGATACCCGCAAGACCGTTCCCGGCCTGCGGTTGTTCGATAAGTGGGCTGTACGATTGGGCGGTGCGGCCAACCACCGCATCGGGCTCTACGACATGGCGCTCATCAAGGACAATCACATCGCGGCGGTCGGCTCCATCACCGAGGCGGTGCGCCGCGTGCGCGCTGGCGATCCGAGCGGCCGGCCTATCGAGGTGGAAGTGACGAATCTTGCGCAGCTTGCCGAGGCGCTCGAACTCCCCATCGACCGCATCCTGCTGGACAACATGACGCCCGCGATGATGGCTGAGGCCGTGCGTATTGCCGGCGGGAGCATCCCGCTCGAGGCCTCCGGCGGCGTCAACCTGAAGACGGTGCGCACTATTGCCGACACGGGCGTGGACTACATCTCCGTCGGCGCGCTGACCCACTCGGTCGATGCGCTCGACATCAGCTTGGATTTGACGAATTGAAGATTGAAGATACCCGTTCCAGGTTCAATCTGGAATCTGCAATCTGTAATCTTCAATCACCCTGGAGGGGCTATGACAACGCTACAACCGATCGATCGGACGTGGATGTCCGCCGATGATATCTACGCTGAGCTCAAGGCGCGCATTGGCGAGTACACACCGGATTTTGAGTTGCGCGTCAAGGCCGAGCTGGCCTATGAGATCAACCAGCTCAAGCTCGAGCGCAATGCCGTCATTCTTGGGCACAACTACATGGAGCCGGCCCTCTTCCACTCGGTGCCCGACTTCGTGGGCGATTCGCTGGACCTCTGCGCGCAAGGCCGCCGCAACAGACAAGGACGTGATCGTGTTCTGCGGCGTGCGATTCATGGCCGAGACCGCCAAGATCCTCAACCCGACTAAGACGGTGCTGATCCCGTCGCTGAAGGCGGGCTGCTCGCTGGCGGCCAGCATCACCGCGGACGATGTGCGCAGCCTGAAGGCGCGCTTCCCGGGCGTGCCCGTGGTGACCTACGTGAACACCTATGCCGACGTCAAGGCCGAGAGCGACGTCTGCTGCACCTCGGGCAATGCGGTCGCAGTTGCAAAGCGCTTGGGCGCCGACACCTTCATCTTCCTGCCGGACGAGTACCTGGCGCGCAACGTGGCGCGCGAGATCCGGCAAGCACATCATCATCCCGCGCAAGCTGCCCAACGGAGAGCTGGAAGTCGACACGAACCGAGCCCTACGACATGGTCGGGTGGGGCGGCCGGTGCGAGGTGCACGAGAAGTTCAGCGTGCGCGATATCGAGGCCGTGCGCGCCCAGTTCCCCGACGTGGTGATCCTGTCGCACCCCGAGTGCAGCCCGGAGGTGGTGGCCGCGTCCGATTTCTCCGGCAGCACGAACGCCATGATCCGGTACGTCGAGCAGACTGCAGGCCCCGCGCTATCTGCTGTTGACCGAATGCTCGATGGGCGAGAATGTGGCCGCGGCGAACCCGGACAAGGAGATGCTGCGCCTGTGCAGCGTTCGCTGCCCGCACATGAACCAGATCACCCTTGAGATGACGCGCGACGCGCTCAAATACATGCAGTATGTGACCGAGGTGCCGGAGGAGATTCGCGTCCGCGCCTACCGCGCCGTGCGGCGGATGCTCGATATCGGATGAGCCTCCTTTCGATGACATTAAAGAACGCGCCAGGCGGCGCGTTCTTTAATGTTTGCCCCTTGACATCTGTTCCCAAGTCGTATAATGTATAATGTATAACAATTGAATTCCTCTCACGCGCGTCGACGGCATCCGATCGTACGCGTGGTCGCAGCAAGTAAGCCATCTCTGTCTCGAGGCAGTTCAAATGATCGTTCGCCGCATGAGCCGGTCGGAAGAAGTCGAGCGGGCGCTCCTGGATCAACTGGAGTCGCTTGCCGGTCTTGATGGTCGTCTGCCTACGGAAGCCGAGATCGCCGGGATGTTCGGCGTCAGCCGCGGCACAGTTCGCGCGGCGGTCGGAGCGTTGGCGACGCGCGGACTGGTGGTGCGGAGGCAGGGCATGGGCACCTTCCTCAACCATATCGCCCATCTGCGCAACCCCATCGACCAGGCCATCGACTTCTGCGACGTCATTGCACGCAACGGCCGCGAGCCCGGGCGCCGATTTGTCAGGACCGCCATCGAGCCTCCTGGTCCTGAGGCCGCGGCTGCGCTGGGATTGTTTGACCAGCCTGCGCTCATTCGCCATACGATCTTCACGGCAGATGGCAACCCCGTCATATACTGCGTGAACACGCTCCCGCTGGCTATCGTCACACCTACACTTGCGGAGCGGATCGTCGCCGACCCTGTCATCTCCGAGCCGCTTTACGACTTTCTCGAGAGGGAATGCGGCCAGCGGCTGGAGTACCACGCTTCCACGATCTGGCCGGCCCTGGCCACTGACTGCAACATGCTTGAGCCGGTCTGCCATCCGCTCTCGCCTGTGTTGGTGATCGAGGAGACCGGCTTCAACTCGAGTGCGTTGCCCATCCTGCACTCTCGTGAGATGTACCCGGATGCCTTCATGCGTTTTGAGATGATCCGACGTCGAGGCCGCTCCGTTGAGTGCAACTGACGCAGCGGCGCAACTCACGCCGACCGCGCTGCGTCGCGACGAGGTTGGTCTGCTCGCGCGTATCTTGCCGGCCCGTCTGCTGCTGAACGCCCAGTTTCGCTTGGTCTATCCATTTTTGCCCGCTATTGCGCGCGGCCTCGGCGTGCCGCTTGAAACCGCAGCACTACTCATCGCGTTTCGCGCGGCCTTCGGCGCGATCAGCCCCTTGTTTGGCCTCCTCGCTGACCGGATCGGGCGCAAGCCGCTGATGGTCGTGGGCGTGGCAGCCCTGGTTCTTGGCGCGGTCGTGGTGGCCTCTGGCCAGGGGTTCGGCGTCGTCTTGCTCGGCTTTGGACTGTTGGGCATCGCGCAGTCGGCCTATGATCCCGCCATGCAGGCTTATGTCAGTGACGTCGTGCCGCAGGAGAGGCGAGGCCGTGCCCTGGGCATTGTGGAACTTTCCTGGGCTGGATCCTGGCTGATCGGTGTGCCCGCGACCGGCTTCCTGATGGCACGCTGGGGGTGGCAATCGCCTTTCGTAGCGATCGCGGTTCTGGGTTTTTTGTGCGTCTTGCTGACGTTGACCATCAGGGAAGTAGTGCGTCCTCACCTGCACTACGTTGCACGCAGCGAGGCGCAAGCGTCGACTACGCCACTTCGTGGCTCTGCTGAGAATGCTGGGCTGCCTGGTGCCGTGCTGCCCCGGCCGGTTGTCTTCGCCCTCGCAGCCAGTGCGCTGATTCTCTTTGCCAACGAAACCCTTTTTCTCGTCTACGGCGTCCTCATGGAGGAGCGCTTCGGCCTGACGCTGGGTGCATTGGGCGTGGCCTCGATCGTGGTCAGCCTGGCGGAGTTGACTGGCGCGAGCGCGGTCGTGGCCTTGGCCGATCGGATGGGCAAGCGCCGGTCGCTGATCATTGGCTTGTTGTTCAACGCAGTGTGCTTTGCCCTGCTGCCGCTCACTGGCGTTGCCCTGCCCATGGCCCTGGCGGGGCTTGCCGTCGTCGCGCTGACGTCCGAGTTTTCGGTCGTGACCTCGATACCCTTGCTTTCCGGACTGGCCGATCACTCACGCGGACTGGTCATGGCGTTGCGGACCGCCCTCATGTGGGGTATGGTCATCATCGCTTCATTCGTCGCACCCCGGCTGTGGCAAGCGTTCGGTCTGCCAGCAGTGGCGGCAACGTCAGCGGCTTCCGTTCTGCTGGCCGCGCTGATCGTGTGGCGCGGCATCCAGTCGGACACTCTTTCACTCTGATTCGCACATCACGTATCACCACCCAAGGAGGCGTTGTACATGCGTAGCAACTGGTTACCCGAGATCGTCAAGCGGGCGCAATCCGGTCCCTACATGAAGGAGTCCGACTTTGACCTGAAACTGACCCGGCGCATCAAGGAGTTGGTCCGGGAGAAGGGCATCAAGTACGATGCCAGTAACCTGTGCCCGGCGGACGACGACATGGCCGATCGCGTCTGGGAAGCGGGCCTGCAACTCTTCGTCGAGATGGGCGCATACTGCCAGTCCACCGAGCGCTGCATCAGATTCACGCGCGCGACGAAGTGTTCGAGCTTCTGCGCCAGGAGCCGGGCGCGGTGACACTCGGCACGGGCAAAGACGCGGTGGTGATGCGGCATCGCGGGGTCGAGGATACCCAACGCGCGATCATGCACTCCGGTCCCACCGGTCTGCCCAGCAGCGAGAAGCACCATCCGTTGATCCTGCTCTCCTGCGCACAGGAGCCGTTGGTCGACTGCCTCGGCGCAGGCTCCGTCTCCACGTATTTCGGCGAGAAGATCCTGCCGGGCACACCGCTGGAAATTCTCGGCGCGCGCCGCGATGCCTCAGTGGCACGCGAGGCGGTCCGCATGGCTGGTCGCCCTGGCATGCACATTAATGATGTCGCAGTGCCTCTTACGTGTGCGGGCAAGATGGCGGCGTGCGATCCCCAGACCGGCCTGCGGCCCTCCGACGGGTTCCTGGTCTCCCAAATGGTCGAGCTGAAGACGGACTTCGACCAGCTCTCGCGCGTCGCCTATCTGAAAAGCGTCGGCATGGTGAACGTGGACCTGATGACGCCGCTGATCGGCGGCGTGGGCGGCGCGGCGCCCGGAACGGCGGTGGTCTCAGTGGCAGATCACCTGCTGGGCGTGGTGCTCTACGACTCCGACTATCACATGTTCTCGCTGACCCACCTGCACTACGTGAATAACACTGATCCGCTGGGTCTGTGGGTGGAGTCGATGGTCGGACAGGCGCTGGCGCGCAACAGCAAGATCGTGACGCTGAACGATATCTACGTCGTCTCCGGCCCCGGCACGAAGGAACTGTTCTACGAATGCGCAGCAGGAGCGGTCGTCACGACTGTCTGCGGATTCAACATGCAGGGCGCGGGCACCACGGGTGGCTTCTTCGCCGATCGTGTGACCGGCCTGGAGGCGCGCTTTATCGCCGAGGCGTCGCGCGCGTCGCTGGGCCTGACCCGTCAGGACGCAGCCCAACTCGTGCAGCAGATTCTGCCTCGCTACCAGGCGACCATCACCAGCCCGAACCGCGGCCGGCCGTTCAATGAGGTGTACAACGTCGAAACCGTGCAGCCCACTGCGGAGTGGCTCGACATGTACTATGCCGTGAAGGAAGACCTGCGTGGCATGGGCTTGAAGCTGGCGTAGCCCGGCCCATTATCTTAGGAGCAGACCAAATGAGCATTTCTGATGACATCAAGAGCCGCCTTTCCAATGCGCTCATCGACGGCGACGCGGACCTTGCCGAGGAGGCCACGGTCGAGGCGCTGGGGGCCGGTGCGGATCCGGTTGCGCTCATCAACGACGTCATGATCCCGGCGTTGACGGTGGTTGGTGACCAATTCCAACGCGGCGAGGTTTTCCTGCCCGAGTTGATGATGGCGGGCGATGCGGCGCAACGCGTGTCCAATCACGTTGAGGCGGCCATCGTAGCGCAGGGTAAGACCACCGAGCCGAAGGGCACGGTGGTGATCGGCACCGTCATGGGTGACATCCACGACATCGGCAAGAACATTGTGGTGACTATGCTCAAGGCGCACGGTTTCAAAGTCGTGGACCTGGGCCGCAATGTCACACCGAGCACCTTCCTGACCGCCGGGCAGGAGAATAGGGCGGACGTCATCGCCATGTCATCCCTGATGACGACCACCCGGCCCATGATCGAGAACACCATCAATCTCTTCGGCGAAGTCGGCGCGCGCGATAAGTTCAAGATGATCGTGGGCGGCGGCTGCGTGACCGAAGAGTGGGCTGCGACCCTCGGCGTGGACGGCTATTCGCCTGATGCAGTGGGCGCGGTCGAGCTGTGCAAGAAGTTCTCTGCCCGGGTGTCTTGACAATGTCCGTGTGGCCGCATATAGTGGGGCGCAACTCCCTTTCTGCGGTCCTCTCTTTTTGGCAGGTGACCTATGGATCAATCAGGCAATCAGTCGTCGGAGATGCGGGCTCGTCTCCGAAGCGCAATCGAGGGACTGGATGAGGCCGACGCGGTAGCCCTTGCTCGCGAGGCGCTGGCGGCCGGTCTGTCGCCGCTGGACTTCTTCAGGGCGGTGATTGAGCCGGAGCTGACCGCGATCGGCGACGCCTTTTCCCGGCTTGAGGTCTTCTTGCCCGACCTGATGCGTGCGGGCGTCATCGTCAAGGCCGTGCAGAGCGAGGTGCTGGAGCCCGCCATTCGACAGTCGGGCGGCGCCAGCACTTCGGAAGGTGCGGTGGTGATCGGCACGGCCCAGGGCGACATTCACGACATCGGCAAGAATATGGTTGCCCTGATGCTGCAGGTCAATGGCTTCCGGGTGACCGATCTGGGAACGAATGTGTCGACGCAAGCGGTTCTTGACGCCGCGCGGCGGGAGAACGCGGATATCATCGCGATGTCATCGCTGCTCACGACGTCCCTTCCCTTCGTCAAGGATGTGTTGGCACGGCTGGACGCTGCGGGCGAGCGGAAGCGGTTCATGGTGATTGCAGGCGGCGCGCCGGTGACGGCGGAGTGGTCGCAAGCCGCGGGGCTGGACGGATTTGCGGAAGATGCTGTGGAAGCCGTGTCCATGTGTCGCGGCCTGATGGCGCGGCGCAAGGGGGCGGCATGAGAAACACTACCCGTTTACTCGACGTGCTTGACCGGGCCGAAACCGGTCCGATCGTCGAGGAGCTCCAATGGGATATGCAGATCGTGCCGCACGCCGTGATGGGCCTTCTGGCCGAATACAAGATCAAGATGCCCGCCGTAGCCGAGTCTGTGGTGACCACAGATGATGCCCTGGCGGATCGGCTCTTCGAGGCC
The DNA here is from genome assembly GCA_963774265.1 of uncultured Chloroflexia bacterium. Classification (GTDB taxonomy): domain Bacteria; phylum Chloroflexota; class Anaerolineae; order CG2-30-64-16; family CG2-30-64-16; genus JALOOB01. The sequence continues at coordinate 47,913 of CAVZDU010000010.1, forward strand.
GGCTTCCGCCTTGCCGAGCAGCTCGGCGCGTTCTGTGTCAGCACCAGCCGGCGGATCCAATTCACCCGCGAGGAGATTCGAGCGGCTTTGGAGGTCGCGCCGGTCGAAGTGACCATCGGTGAGGGCAACGACCGGGTCACGGAACGTAAGCGGAAGGTCGAGGACCGCCTGCCGCCGTTCATCAAGGGTGGCGGGGTCGGTACGCCCCTTCCGGAGGACCTCTATCTGCCGGTCACACAGTCCTACGCGCAGGAGCCGTTGATCGATGCGGTCATCAACTGCACATTGAGCCACGTTTATGGCCGTGAGCTGCGCAGCCGGACGCCCTGGGAGGTGCTGGCTGCATGGCATGAGATCGAGCTGTCCAAGGCGGCATGTAAGCGCGCGGGCCGGCCGGGCCTGGCCCTGGGCTGCGTAGAGAACGCGGTCTCGGAGATCGGCGAGTTATCCGGCACGTCGCACGGCGGCTTCAGCACCCAGGATTGGCATCACATCGCCATGATCTCAGAGTTCAAGACCGATTACATGGCGCTGAGCAAGCTGGCGCACCTGGTGCGCACCGGCAGCGTGATCCACGCCTTCTATAACACCATCTACGGCGGCTCATGCGGCGGGCGGGATGGCATGGCGCTGGCGATCGTCTCGGGCTGCATCCTGCTTCAGATGCTCTACATGACCAATACGCACTCGGTGTCGCCCGCGCATCCCTTTTATGACAACGACACGACGCCGGAGATCCTCCAGGCCATCAGCCTGGCCCAGCAGGCGCTGGCGCGCAATTCCCGGCTGATGACCGACGTGGTGATCACCCCTGTGGGTGGTCCCGGCACGAAGACGCTGCTCTACGAGTGCGCGGCGATGGCGATCATGTCGGCAGCCTCGGGCGCGACCGGCCTGATCGGCCCGCGCTCCGCAGCCGGCGTCAATATCGCGCACGTGTCAGGGCTGGAGGCGCGTTTCACGGCCGAGGTGGCGCGTGCGGCATCCGGCATGTCGCGCGGCGATGCCGATGGCATCGTCCGCCTGCTGGTGGACCTGTACAAGCCTGACCTGAACAAGCGGCCCAAGGGCCAATCGTTCCAGGAGGTGTATGATGTGGTGACGGTCAAGCCGCGGTCCGCGTGGCTTGAGACGTACGAACAGGTGAAGGGCGAGCTCCGGCATATGGGATTGCCGCTCGCTTGAAACGTGCACATACGCACATATAGGAGGAGAACATGTTCAATCGAGTGATGGTCGTGCTCATGGTCGTTGCGCTGGTCCTAACGGCATGCGCGCCGGCCGCTGCCCCCACGCAAGCGCCTGCACAGGCCGCGCCAACCACGGCCCCTGCTGCGCCCGCGCCAACCAAGGCGCCTGAAGCAGCCGCTCCCGCGGCAGACAAGGGCAGCCTGGCCGTAATTCTGACCGGCCCTTGGGACGACAACTCCTGGAACGAGGCGGGGTACACCGCCGCGCAGGAACTCGGCAAGCAGGGCGTGAAGATCGCTTACTCTGAAAACGTGTCCGATGCCGATGCGCCGCGCGTGCTCCGCGAGTATGCCGACAAGGGCTTCCAGATGATCATCGCACACTCCTTTAGCTTCCAGGACGCCACGTTCCAGGTGGCGACGGAGTACCCGAAGGCCAACTTCGCCTGGGGTGGCGGCATCAAGAAAACCGCCAAGAACGTCGCCGACTATGATCAGCCGTTCTATCAGGCAGCCTTTCCCGTCGGCGTTATCGCGGGCCACATGAGCAAGACGGGCAAGCTGGGAGCGCTTTATGGCTTCGACATCCCGGTGTGCCACGCGATGGGCGAGGCGCTGCTGGCCGGCGCCAAGACCGTCAACCCGAATGCGCAATTGATCGTGACAGCGGTGGGCGACTGGGTGGACGTGGCTAAGGCTAAGGAAGCCGCGCTGGCGCAGGCCGACGCGGGCGTCGACTTCTGGGTCGAATGTGGTGAGGGCCCGGCTCTGGGCACCATCGAGGCAGCTAAGGAACGCGGTGGCTATGTAACCGGCTACGTCGGTGACATGACTGAGAACGGTCCCGATGTCGTCCTGACGAACATCATGTGGGACCTGGTGCCCATGTTCAGCAAGATGCTCGAGCAGACCCTCGACGGTTCGTTCGACAACCCATGGTACAACTACGGTGTGCCCCAGGGGGCATTGAAGATCAAGTACAACGATGCCTTGAAGAGCAAGATCCCCCCGAGGCGCTGGCTGCCGCGGAGAAGGTTTTTGAGGATATTAAGTTGGGCAAGTTCGAAGTGCCCTTCGTGGGCGAAGCAGCGAAGTAGCATCGCAGCGCAAGGGCACACCTTGCGCTAAGTCGGAGTAAGCCACAGAGGACGCAGTGCGCACGGAGATCAGGAGAGACCAGCCGGGCAGGACCCCTGCTCGTTTCTTGCACCATCTCTGAGTTCTCAGTGCCCTCTGTGGCTTCGATCCGTGCAGGAGGCGTTCTGCGTTGACCGCATCCCCTGAACCTATCGTGCGAATGCGCGGGATCGTCAAGCGCTTTCCAGGCGTGACGGCCAACGCAGGGGTCGACTTCGATTTGCTTCCCGGCGAAGTGCACGCGCTGCTGGGCGAGAACGGCGCCGGCAAGTCGACCCTGATGAACGTGCTCTACGGCCTGCACGAGGCCGACGAGGGCGAGGTCTGGCTGCGCGGCAAGCGCGTGTCGTTTCGGACCGCAGCCGATGCCATCAACCATGGGCTGGGCATGGTCCATCAGCATTTCATGCTTGTCAAACCCTTCACGGTCGCCGAAAACATCGTGCTTGGCCAGCCGTCTCCCCGTGCACCCCTGCTTGAAGATCGCCGGACTGTCGAGAAACGCCTGACCGCACTCTCCCAGCAGTATGGGCTGGCCATCGATCCTTCGGCCCAGGTTTGGACCCTCTCCGTCGGCGAGCAGCAGCGCGTCGAGATCCTCAAGGCGCTCTATCGAGGCGCAGATGTCTTGATCCTCGACGAGCCGACCGCCGTGCTCACACCGCAGGAATGGACGGGGCTGCTGGCCATCATCAAGCGCCTGGTCGGGGAGGGCAAGTCCATCGTATTTATCTCACACAAGCTGGGCGAGGTATTGGCTGCGTCCGATCGGGTCACCGTGATGCGGGACGGCAAGGTGGTGGGCACGGTCGCTACACGGGAGACCGATAAGCAAAGCCTGGCCTGCATGATGGTCGGACGCGAAGTCGTGCTCGTCGTGCCGAAAGGCCCCAGCCATCCCGGTGAGGCGCTCCTCACCCTCAAGAACGTCAGTGCCGAAAGCGATCGCGGCCTCACTGCGCTGCGCAATATCAGCCTGGCGGTCCGTGCAGGCGAGATCCTTGGTATTGCCGGTGTGGCGGGCAACGGCCAGACCGAGCTCGAAGAGGTGATTGCCGGACTGCGGGCCGCGACGGGCGGAGAGCTGTCCATCTGCAGCCACGGGCTTGCGCTTGGGGGCAGAGGTGACTTTTGCGGTGTAGGCCTTGCGCATATCCCGTCCGACCGTTACGGGATGGGCATGTTGAGGGACTTCTCTATTGCGGAGAACTTCGTGCTTCAGCGGGTTGGTGACGAGCCGTTTACGCACCGCGGCTGGCTCAATCGTGAGGCGATTCGTGGTAACGCGCGTGAGTTGCTCGCTGTCTTCGATGTGCGCGCACCCTCTGTGGAGACCTACGCCGGCAACCTCTCGGGCGGCAACGCTCAGAAGATGGTGCTGGCGAGGGAGCTTTCCCGCGGGCCCAGGGTTCTGCTGGCTGCGCAGCCAACCCGTGGACTGGATGTCAGTGCAATTGAGTTTGTGCATCGAAAACTCGTAGAGCAAAGAGACTCAGGCGTGGCGATTTTGCTGATCTCGACCGAGTTGGACGAAGTCCTCGCTCTGAGCGACCGAATCGCGGTGATGTACGAGGGCCAGATCATGGGTGTCGTCGATGGCCGCGGGGTCGACGTGAATGAGATCGGTCTGATGATGGCCGGCCAAAGACGGGCCGTTGAAGTTGGTGGGGAGGCGTTGTGACGGCAGTCAAGATCGAGCGGAGCCGTACTGCGCAGGATGGCGCTCCCGCCTGGCTGCTCACCCTTGGCGCACCGCTGATCGGTGTGGCTGCAGGCCTGCTCATTGGCGCGCTATTAATCCTGCTTGCCGGCGCAGACCCGATCAAAGCGTACGCGGCCATGATGCGCGGTGCGTTCGGGGGCCGGCGGCAGATCGAAGAGACGCTGCTGAAGACTGCGCCGCTGCTGCTCATGGGGTTGGGGCTGACTGCGGCATTCCGCGGCGCGCGTATGGAACATCGGCGGCGAAGGGCAGTACTATATGGGAGCCCTGGCCGGCGGCGCCGTCGCGCTGAATTTTGCTGACCAATGGCCGCGGGTGATCTTGATCGTGGTTATGCTCCTGGCAGGCGTGCTCGGCGGCGCGCTATGGGCTGCGCTGGCGGCTCTTTTCAAGATCCGTCGCGGCATCAACGAAATCATCAGCACCCTCATGCTAAACTACATCGCAATCCTCTTTATGGAGTACATGGCGCGCGGTCCTCTTCAGGAACCGGGAGGCTATCTGCCTGAGAGCGCCCAGTTGGCGGCTGCCGCTCGCATGCCCGCGCTCTTTGGGAGCCGAATTCACGTTGGCGTCATCATCGCGCTGCTGATGATACCTGTTGTATATGCCCTGCTCTGGTCGACCCCCCTGGGATTTCGCCTGCGTGCCGTGGGCTCGCGATCGAGCGTTGCACGTTATGCGGGCATCAAAGTCGAGCGGCTTATCTTGTTTGTGCTCATGTTTTCCGGTGGGCTGGCAGGCTTAGCAGGCATCATCGAGGTGAGTTCGCTGCACACGCGGCTCAAGGGGAGTATCTCTGGCGATTATGGCTTCAGCGGCATCCTGGTGGCGCTCCTGGGCCGGATGCACCCCGTTGGTGTAGCGGTCGCAGCTGTCTTCTTTGCAGCGTTGACGATCGGCGCACAATCCATGCACGTGGTCTACCAGTTGCCGGTCACCCTTGCAGGCGCGGTGCAGGCGGTTGTCGTGCTTTGCGTCCTGGCTGCCGACGCCATCGCCCACGGCAAGTTTCACAGGGGGCAGTGATGGATTGGAGCCTTGTCCTCAACTGGACCTTTGTGATTGCGCTCTTCACCGCTGCCATTCGCCTGGCTGTGCCGGTGCTGCTCGCCACACTCGGTGAAATCGTGACCGAGCGTTCGGGCGTCATGAACCTGGGACTGGACGGAGTGATGGTTGTGGGCGGTGTCTCTGGCTTCCTGGTTGCCTACTTCCTGCAAAGCGGCCCCTTGGCGGGGCTCAGCCAATGGCTGGGTCTCCTCGCAGGGGCGGCAGCAGGTATGCTCATGGGGGTCATCGTCGCGGTTTTCGCGGTGACCCTACGCGCGGACCAGGTGATCACCGGTGTGACGCTGGTCGTGTTCGGCCATGGGCTCGCCAACTACATCTACCGCCAGCAGTTCAGTTCGCTGACCGCGCGCACGAACGGCCTGCCGCCCTATGAGGTGCCCCTGCTCAGCCGGATCCCGGTCGTGGGCGATATCCTCTTCAAGCACGATGCGACCGTGTACATCACGGCGTTGCTGGTGGTCGTGGTTTGGTTCTTCCTGTCGCGCACAACCTGGGGCCTGAAGATCCGTTCGGTCGGTGAGAATCCTGCCGCGGGTGAAACATCGGGCCTCAAAGTTGGCGCGGTGCGCTATGCCGCGGCGCTAATCGGCACAGCGCTGGCCGGCTTCGGTGGTGCGGTGCTCACCGTGGTGCAATTGCGCATGTTTCGCGAGGGCATCATGGGCGGCCGTGGCTGGATCGCCGTCGCGCTGGTAATCTTTGCGCGCTGGAAGCCCGGTCTGGCACTCGTGGGCGCGCTGCTGTTCGGCCTGGCCGACGCGGTTCAGTATCGTATTCAGGCGCTCAGCCAGGTCGGGCGCGGGGCAGGGACCATTCCCTACGAGTTCTTGCTCATGCTACCATATGTCCTGACCATCCTGGCGCTCCTGGCTCGCAGCAATCGCCGGGGACAGACGCAGGCGCCGGAGGTGTTGGGCCGACCGTACGTCAAGGGTGAGCTCTAATTCAACGCCGAATTGCAGCAATGGAGTAAGCAAAAGTGACTAGAATCAATGAATACCACCAGCCACCGAACCTCGTAGAGGCCCTGGCTTTGCTGGGTCGGAGCCATCCCATCACACGCCCCCTGGGCGGCGGCACGCACTATCGCCGGGGTTGCGGCTGGCCAGAGGCCGTTGTCGATTTGTCGGCCCTGAAACTCGACGGCGTCACACAAGGGGAAAACGCATGGGCGATCGGGGCGACCGCGACGCTCGAACGGCTTGCGGCTGCCGAAGAGCTTCCCGCCGCGCTGCGCCGGGCTGCGCTCCGGCAGGCGCCGCGCAACAGCCGCCAGCGCGCAACGGTCGGCGGCGCGATTGCCACGAGGGACTCTGGCACGCTGCTCGTCTGTCTGCTTGCGCTCGATGCCCGGCTCATGGTGGAGCCCGCCAGCCGGCTCATTCCGCTTCAGTCATATCTGCAAGAGCCTGAGGAGAGCGGTCACCTGATCACCGCCTGTTTTCTTCCCAACGGACGCACGTGTGCATTCGAGGAGATCAGCCGGACGCCTTCAGACGCGCCGATCCTCGCCGTTGCGGTTGGGGCGGAAGTCGGAGCGACCGATTTGCGCGGCGTTCTAGCTGCCGCTGGCGGCGCGGACCAACCGGCTGCCGTAGTGCCCGGCGCCGTGCAATTTCTTCAAGCGGACGTTGACCACGAGATCGCTGCGTTGGCGGCGGCCATGACTCAAGCGCCGTGGCGCGACGACGGGCGAGGCACTGCGGCATACCGCACGGCCATGACGCCTATCCTGTTGAGGCGTGCCATGGAGTCGCTTCTGGCCTCGCAGGAGGTGTCCCATGCAGGTTAATGTTCATGTCAACGGCCAGCCGCTGGTGTTGGCCGGCGAACCCGGCATCACTCTGCTGGACGCACTGCGTGGAGCCGGTTTCTTCAGCGTCAAGCGCGGCTGCGACCATGGTGAGTGTGGCGCATGTGCGATATTGCTCGATGGCAAGCAGGTGAATTCGTGCCACGTATTGCTGGCCCAGGTCGATGGCTGCTGCATCCAGACCGCTGAGGGACTGGGTGAGGCCGCGGAGCAGGGATGGCGGCACACGGCCGGGCTACACCCGCTGCAACAGGCATTTATCGAGTTGGGCGCGGTCCAGTGTGGCTACTGCACGCCGGCCCAATTGTTGGCAGCGCAGGCGTTGCTTGATCGTAAGGGCTATGGGGGAACTGATCCGCAGCCGGTCAGCGAGGCCGAAGTGCGCGAGGCTCTGTCAGGTGTGCTCTGCCGCTGCACCGGCTACGCCAAACCGGTCGCGGCGGTGTTGAAGGCGGCCGCGCGTCTGCGCGGCGAAGAGCCACTGGCCGGCGGTGGCACGGCGCAGCCTAAGGATGCGGGCGGCATACCGGTTGCCCTCGATTTTGCAGGGGGCGAACCTCGCACCGAGGGCCTGCCCGGCCCTGAGCCGGCCCGGGGCGGCGTCATCACCCGGACGGAGGCGCCTCCCGTGCTGTTGGTTGCAGCCGTCAGCGAGGAGCTTCGCGTAGTCGGCAAGTCCGTCACAAAGGTCGACGCCGCCAAACTTAGCCAGGGCAAGCCGGCATTCACCGACGATCTCGAGATGCGCGGCATGTTGATCGGCAAGATCATGCACAGCCCGGTGGCCCATGCGCGTATCAAGTCCATTGACGTCACGGCTGCACGTCAACTGCCTGGCGTAGCCGCTGTGCTAACGCATAAGGACTTGCCCCGCGTCGCCCACTCTACCGCCGGTCAAACGCATCCGCTGCCTTCTCCGCTGGATACGTTCTCGCTGGACGAGAAAGTGCGCTTCGTCGGCGACCGCGTGGCGCTCATTGCGGCCGAATCTGAAGAGATCGCTCTGGCCGCGATGGAGCTCATCCAGGTCGAGTACGAGGAGCTTCCCGCGATCATCGACCCGCGCGATGCACTCAAGCCCGGCGCATCGATCATCCATGACGAGCCGGACTTTGTGGATTTCGCAGAATCGGATCGGACGCGCAATCTGGCTGCTCATATCTTCGTGGACATCGGGAACGTGGACCAGGGCTTTGCGGAGGCCGATCACATCTTCGAGGGCGAGTATTTCGTTCCAAAGGTGCAGCAGGCCTCCATCGAACCACACGTAGTCATCACCTATTGGGACGAGGACGACCGGTTGGTGGTCCGCACCTCCACGCAAGTGCCGTTCCATGCACGGCGCATCCTGGCGCCCATCCTGGGCCTGCCTGTCAAGCGCATCCGCGTCATCAAGCCTCGTGTCGGCGGTGGGTTCGGCGGCAAGCAGGAAGTGCTCATCGAAGACGCAGCCGCTCACTTGACCATCGCAACCGGCCGGCCCGTTCGCTTGGAGTATACGCGCGAGGAGGAATTCATCGCCGCGCGCTCTCGTCACCCGATGCGGGTGCGACTCAAGACTGGTGTGACGGCGGATGGTGTGATCACGGCCAACGAGATGCACGTCCTTTCAGATACCGGCGCCTATGGGTCGCACGCAATGACGGTGGCCGGCAACACCGGACACAAGGCAATGGCTCTGTATGTCGGTGATGGCCCGTACCGGCAAAACCCCAATATCCGTTTCACGGCAGAGGTGGTTTATACGAATACGGCGCCGTCCGGCGCATTTCGCGGTTACGGTGTGCCGCAGGGTTACTTCCCCTTGGACACACAGATGGAGCGCATTGCCCGGGCGCTCGAGATGGATCCGCTGGCGTTCCGCCTGAAGAACGCGGTGCGCGCGGGTGAGGCCCAGCCATTCTCCAAGGCATGGTCCGAAGGCCGTGAACCGGTGCCCGAGTATATCGAGACGTGCGCCCTGGAAGAATGCGCGCATCGCGGGGCAGAGCTGATCGGGTGGCGCGAGAAGCGGGGAAACAGGAATTGGCACGCGGTGCCCGGCCGTCCCAATTTGCGCCGCGGTGTCGGCGCCGCCTTGGCCATGCAGGGCACGGCCATCCCCTACATCGACATGGGCGGTGCGTCGCTCAAGATGAACGACGACGGCTCCTTCAACCTGCTTGCCGGCGCCACGGATATCGGCACCGGCTCAGATACGATATTGGCACAGATGGTCGCCGAGACGGTCGGTTGCAATGTCGAGGACATCGTCGTCTACTCATCGGACACTGACTTTACCCCCTTCGATGTTGGGGCGTATGCCTCGTCAACCACGTATGTCTCAGGCGCAGCCGCCACACGGGCCGCGCAACAAGTTGCCGAGCAGATTCGCGAAGTGGCAGCAGCATTGCTGGGAGGTGAAGTGACGCCCGCTGAGATCCGGTTGGCCGACCGCCGCGCCTGGGCGCCGGATGGGCACAGCGTCACGCTGGAAGACGTCGCTTTGCAGTCGCTGCACAAGGCCAATCAGCGCCAGATCATGGCCGTCGCCTCGTTCAATTCGCCCGTGTCTCCGCCGCCTTTCGCGGCCCAGTTTGCCGAGGTGACGGTCGACATCGAGACCGGCGAAGTTCGTGTGCAGAAGTTCGTCACCGTTATGGACTCCGGCGTAATCGTCAACCCGGTGGCCGCGACCGGCCAGGTGGAGGGCGCGGTGTCTCAGTCGCTCGGCTATGCCTTGTGCGAGGAGATGCCCTATGATAGTGCGGGCCGGCCTCTCATGCATGATCTGCGGGACTATCACATCTTCACCGCGGATGAGATGCCTGAACTCGTCACTGAGTTCGTGCCGACCGTCGAGCCCACGCATCCATATGGTGTGAAAGCGGTGGGTGAAGTGCCCATGGATGGCGTGGGTCCGGCAATCGCTAACGCCATCTACGACGCAGTTGGCGCCTGGATCAACGAGTTGCCGGCCACGCCTGAGCGCGTGTGGCGCGCCATGCACGCAAGTTTTTGACATAAGGACCTTCGAGGTCTCCGAGACCTCGAAGGTCTTCTCACAGGGGACAGGTAGCGTGTATCGAATCGACATGGAGCCAATCGGCCGGCGCAGCGAGGTGATGCCCGGTCAAACGCTGTTGGATGCCGCCAGGCAGGGCGGCGTTGATCTGACCGCGCTTTGCGGTGGCGAGGGCTGGTGCCACGGCTGCGAGGTGCGGGTCATTGAAGGCCAGCTATCTCCCGTGACGGCGTCTGAACAAGCGGCTCTGGGCGCGGAGCAACTCGCCCAGGGTTTTCGACTGGCGTGTCAGGCGGAACCGCTCGGCCATGTGAAGATCGACATCCCGCCTGAATCGTTGGCCACGCAGCAGCGGCTCCAGATCGAAGGGCAGGAGGCCGAGACCGCGGTCGATCCGGTGGTCCGGCAAGTTGATGTAACGGTTTCTGCTGCTACATTGCACGATCTGCGCGCCGACACGGTTCGCCTCCGGGAGGCACTGGATGAGGACGTTCGGTTTGCGTTGCCCGTGCTCCAGACTCTTTCACCCAAGCTGCGAGAGCAAGACTGGACGGCTCGCTTGGCTGTGCGGGATGGCGAGGTCGTCGCTCTCGCACCGGCCGGTGTGCGGCTGCTCGGGTTGGCCGTCGACGTTGGCACGACAAAGCTGGCGGCATACCTGGTGGATCTGGAGACCGGCCGCACAGTCGCGAAAGGCGGCGCGCCGAACCCGCAAATCGCCTACGGCGAGGATGTCGTCAGCCGCATCAGCTACACGATGACACACACCCACGGCGCAGAGACGCTACAGAGCCGTCTGATCGAGACGCTCAACGAGCTTGCCGAAAGCCTGTGCAGCCAGGCCGGGCGCACGACTCAGCACATCGTAGATGCCGTCATCGTGGGCAACACTGCGATGCAACATCTTTTTGCGCGGCTGCCTGCCAGCCAGCTTGCGTTGGCGCCGTACGTGGCCGCGGCCAGTGAGGCGCTTTCCTTGCGAGCTTCGGAGCTCGGTCTGCATTTTGCCCCGGCGGCGTACGTCTACCTCCCTCCGAACATCGCAGGTTATGTTGGCGGTGATCACGTTGCCATGGCGTTGGGCACCCACGCGTGGGAGACTGTAAAGACCATCGCGGCGCTGGATATTGGCACCAACACCGAAGTCACGGTGACGCGCGGCGGTCGCTCGTGGTGCTGTTCGTGTGCGTCGGGTCCTGCCTTTGAAGGGGCGCACATCCGTGATGGCATGCGCGCCGCGCCTGGCGCTATCGAAAAGGTGCGGTTTGCTGACGGCAAGGTGCACCTCAAGACCATCGATGGGCAGCCCCCGGTGGGCATCTGCGGTTCTGGCATCATGGATATCGTGAGTGAGCTCGTGCGGACAGGCACGATCGATCGCAAGGGCGCATTCCAGGCTGACGCACCGGGCGTAAGCCATGATGGCGCGCTGCTCGGCTTCAACCTTGCTCCTGCGGAGGCAACGGGACATGGCCGGGCGATCAGGGTGGACCGGAAGGACATCAACGAAATCCAGTTGGCGAAAGCCGCCATCCGCACCGGCGTAGAAATCCTGTTATCCGAGGCGGGGGCAACACACGACGACATCGACGCGTTCATTGTGGCTGGCGCGTTTGGCACCTATCTGGATCTGGACAGCAGCATCCGGGTGGGAATGTTCCCGCCGTTGCCGCTGCACAAATTCTCTCAGGTGGGCAATGCTGCCGGCACGGGCGCGCGCCAATTGCTCGTCTCGCGTGCGCGGCGGGCTGACGCAAGTCGGCTCGCGTCCCGCGTCACTTACGTGGAACTGACGATCCACCCGGATTTTTCAAAGCGCTACATGTCGGCGCTCTACTTCGCAAGGTCGTGAGAATGCCAGAGCTGATTCAGGCTGAAGTCCTCATTCTGGGTGCGGGGGTGGCAGGCGCGACGACAGCCCTGCGACTGGCCGACCACGGAGTTCGCGTAGTTGTCGCGACGCGGACGGAGGCCCCAGAGGAAAGCAACACGTACTACGCCCAGGGGGGCATCATCTATAAAGGCGTCGAGGATAGTCCGGCTCTGCTCGCGGAGGATATCCTGCGCGCCGGTGCTGGACACAGCTATCCGCCGGCAGCCAACCAGTTGTCAGAGGAAGGGCCTGCCGCGGTTGAGGAGGTCCTCCTCAACCGCGCCGGCGTGCAGTTCGACCGGACCGCAGATGGCGCGCTGTCGCTGGCGCGTGAGGGCGGGCACACTTTGCCCCGTATTCTCCACGTGGCCGACCACACCGGGAAGGCGATCGAGATCGCCCTGGTGAGGGCGTTGTTGGACCATCCGAACATCGCTTTGCTGACGCAGCATACTGCGGTCGACCTGCTGACCCCCGCGCATCATGCCCAGAATCGCCTATGCGTATATGAACCCTTGTCATGCGTGGGTGCTTACCTTTTTGATCAGGTTTCCGGGGAGGTCAAGCGGGTCTTGGCGGCTAGGACCGTGCTCGCAACCGGCGGGTTGGGGCAGATCTTCCTTCGCACCTCCAACCCGGTGGGCGCGCGAGGTGACGGCGTGGCCATGGCGTGGAATGCAGGCGCGCGCCTTATCAATATGGAGTTCATTCAGTTCCACCCGACCACGTTCCATCAGGAGGGCGCGCCTAACTTCCTGATCTCTGAGGCGGTGCGCGGTGCCGGCGCGCGGCTGGTCAACGCAGCAGGCGAGCCATTTATGCAACGCTACGCCCCGGAGTGGAAGGACCTGGCGCCACGCGACATCGTCGCGCGCAGTATCCACCGCGAGATGTTTTCCAAGGGGCTCACGCACGTCTACCTGGACCTGCGCTCGTATATTCCGCAGGCGGAGATTGAATCTCACTTCCCGACCATTGCCGAGAGTTGCATGCAGTACGGTGTGGACATCAAGCGCGATCTGGTCCCCGTAGTACCCGCGGCTCACTACTCGTGCGGCGGCGTGTGGACGGACGGATGGGGGCGCACGACACTGGAAAATCTGTACGCGGTGGGTGAGGTTTCGTGTACCGGCCTTCATGGCGCCAACCGGCTCGCGAGCACTTCGCTTCTGGAGGGGTTGGTCTGGGGTAGACGGGCGGCGGAAGACATCTTGCGCGTGTTGCCGGGAGGGTCGCTGCACCCTGTCGCCGACATTCCATCATGGCAGGATGCCGGGCTGGAAGTTCCAGATCCTGCACTCATCCATCAGGACATGAGCGCGATCAGGCACATCATGTGGAACTACGTAGGGCTGATCCGCACGACTGCTCGGCTGAATCGCGCGCTCAGCGAGTTACGCCACCTGGAGGGCGAGATCCTGCATTTCTACCGGCGCAGTAAACTGACCGACGAGCTCATCGGCCTGCGTCATGCTGTCCACACCGCGCTGATCGTCGCACAGGCGGCCTGGGAGAACAAGCAAAGCATGGGCGCGCACTATCGGGAGTGAACCGCGCTATTCCCGAATGATGCGAAGCGTTTCGTCCAGCCCTGCACACCAGAACTGACAGAGAGCCGACGTGCCGCTTTCCAGGATATTACCGCCGGCAATCCCTGCTGCGGGGAAGCCGGCGATCCGTATAGCGCAGACACCAGCGCCCGAATCCTCGATGCCCAGTACGTGCTCGCGCTCGTCAAACGGGACGCCCAGACCGATGCGTGCGGCCTCTGCGTATAGCCACGGATGCGGCTTGGGCGAAAGCTCGCCCAGCGTTCCAACCTCATGCCTGCGCAAGGGGAAGCCCGCCGTGATGATCGCATCATAGAAGTCTTTGGGATCACCCATGCCGAGCGTGTGAAATGCCGCCGCTATCTCCGGATACGCCTTTTCGTATAGTCCTGATGTCACCAGGGCGATCTTTATCCCTCGCTCCTTCAATTCCATCAAAAAATCCCTCAGACCAGGCGCAGGCACGAATGCGTCCAACCGTCCGCGCCCAGCCATAATCTGCTGCATCTCCCGTTGCGTGTGCTGGAAGTAGTATCCGCGCGCTTCCTCGAGCGTGCCCGTGGGCCAGTACTTGGCGATGCAGTACTGCAAGTGCTCAGAGACGCTGTGGCCCGAGACGAAGGGCAGGTCGGCTTCCTCAAGCCTGAATGATGGATCACCCGCAAGACTGGCCGTTGTCTGCTCGATAATCCAAACCCAAAAGGGTTCGCTGTGGACGCTGGTGCCGTCGAGGTCCATCAACACGGCCTTGATTGGCCGACGCAACTGGACGGGATGGAGCGGGTAGTAGGCCGGATAGCCCAGGGCCGAAGTGACGTGGGCGAGGGTGTGATCGTCAAAAGCGACCAATTCAACTTTGCGATCGCCGGTCGCATGGATAGAGACAACCCCGTGAGCGCCTGTCCGAAAACGGCCATCCGACGTCGCCGGCAGAGCGATTAGTCCGGAGTTCGGTTTCACACGTCCCAGCGCCGGTATTTCAATCACGTTACGCGGGTTGTTCATAGGTCGGGTCTCATGCCATGTTTCTCAGCTTGGGGTACCGGAGCGCTACGAAAGCGCCGTAGGCCAGGGACATGAACGCGCCGATGGCGATGCTCAGGGCCGGTCCCAGCGCATCAGCCACCAAGCCGGCCTGCAACCCACCCGCGCGCATAGAGACCTGGAACGTGAGCGTGTAAAGGCTCATCACCCGGCCGCGCAATTCGTTCGGCACGATTAGCTGGATCATAGTGTTCGCCAGCGAATTCTGCGCTACGAAACTCATACCAACTCCGATGAGCACCACGATCGAGAGTAGGAACGAGCGCGAAGCCGCAAACGCGAGGAGCAGCGCCGGAAAGAGCAGGTTGCCCAGCGTCAACAATGGTCCGCGTCGCCGGCTGTCCGGCAGTGAGGCTACCAGCAACGCGCCTGTGACCGCACCAATCCCCACCGCGGTCAGCAGCATTCCCAGTGGCAGCGCCTCTGGCGCACGGCAGCGGAACGGTGCGCCTGGGTCGGTACAAAGGGCTGCTACAACAGGCGCAGCACTCTCCTTCAGCACTCGATCCGCCACGACAGGCATCAGGGTGTTATAGGGCATGGAGAGGAACGCGCTGACCGCAACCAGGCTGATGAGGAGCAGAATGGACTTGTTAGACATGACATAACGTACGCCTTCAATCATATGCCGGGTCACCGGCGCCGCCTTTGCAGCGTGCACGGTGGGCAGGTTTCGCATCATCAGGAGGCTGATGATGACCGCCACAAAACTTAGCCCGTTGAGAAGGAATGCCGGTCCTTCGCCTACCGCAGCCACCAACGCGCCCGCCAGTGCAGGACCCAATGCGCGTGCGCCGTTGAAAATGGCGGAGTTCAGGGCGATGGCATTGGTCAGGTCCGCCTTGCCGTCCACCATGTCAACGACAAAGGCCTGGCGTGCGGGGATGTCGATGGCCTGCGCCGCAGCCAGCAACAGCGCCATGAGGTAAACATGCCAAAGCTGCACTGCTCCCGTCCACGAGAGCAGCGCCAGGAGGAAGGCCTGGATCATCATAGCTGTCTGTGCGAGCAGAATCACCGTGCGACGCGGCATGCGGTCGGCAATCGAGCCGCCCCACAGGCCGAGCGGAATCACTGGGATCAGCCCGATGGCAGTGACCACACCCAGCGCCACTGCAGAGCCGGTGAGCCGGTACACCAGCACTTGCTGGGCCATCGTTTGCATCCAGGTGCCAACGAGAGAAAGTCCCTGACCGACGAACCAGAGCCGGAAGTTGCGGTGGGCGAGCGCCCGGAACATGGGCGGTGACCGTCTGCCGGCAGGGTGCGGGGGTTGCGGCGCTGCATCGTGAGGTGGCAAAGTCATGTCCGCGATTATAGTCGAAAACACAAAATGGCGGAACATGTGCATCACGACACACTCGGTGGTATCATGCAGTTCCAATGATGATTTAGCGATAGGAGTCGACTCATGGCAATTCGGTTTCCCACTGGTTTTCTTTGGGGCGCGGCGACTGCCTCGTACCAGATCGAGGGCGCGTGGCGCGAGGACGGCAAGGGTGAGAGCATCTGGGATCGTTTCTCCCACACGCCGGGCAAGATCGAGAACGGCGACACAGGCGATGTGGCCGCGGATCACTACCACCGATGGCAGGCGGATATCAGCCTGATGGCTGAGCTGGGTCTGAAAGCGTTTCGCTTCTCGGTCGCCTGGCCGCGGATTCTGCCGCAGGGTTACGGCAAGGTTGAACCGCGTGGACTGGACTTTTACAACAGGTTGGTGGACGGTCTGCTGGCCGAAGGTATCGAACCGTGGGTGACTCTCTACCATTGGGACCTGCCCCAAGCGCTCCAGGACCGCGGTGGCTGGCCCGCACGCGACACGGCTAAGGCATTCGCTGATTATGCTGAGGTCGTTGCGCGGAGCCTGGGTGATCGTGTTAAGCACTGGATGACGCTCAACGAGCCGTGGGTCGCCGCAGTCGTGGGCCACTACCATGGGATTCATGCACCGGGTCACCAGGACCTGGTGGAGGCGACTCGCGCCACGCATCATTTGCTTCTGGGCCATGGCTGGGCGGTGCCGCTCATTCGCCGCGACAGCGTGGGCAGCCAGGTGGGCATCGTCCTCAACTACAGCCCCATGCATCCCGCAACCGATCGCGAGGAGGATATCTTCGCGGCGAGGCTCAATGACGGTGTCGTGCAGCGCATGTTTCTCGATCCGCTGGCCGGTCGACCCTATCCGGCTGATGTTGTGGAGGCCCAGGGACTCGTGCTCGATATGGTCGAGTCGGGTGACGCGAAAACCATCTCCGCGCCCATCGACTTCCTTGGTCTGAACAACTACTCACGCGAGATGGTGAAACATGAGGGCGCATTCGAGTTGGGTGAGTGGAAAGACGATGGCGTCGATCGCACCGAGATGGGCTGGGAAGTGTATCCCGAGGGTATCTACGAGATGCTCATGCGCGTCACGCGCGAGTATCCGTTCAAAGCGCTCTACGTCACCGAGAATGGCGCGGCCTTCGCAGATCGTGTCGGGCCGACCGGAGAGGTCGATGATCCTCGGCGCGTCTCCTTCCTGAAGGGGTATCTGACACAGGCTGCCCGCGCCATCGGCGAGGGCGCGCCCCTTAAGGGCTACTTTGTCTGGTCGCTCATGGACAACTTCGAATGGTCGCTCGGTTACGCCAAACGATTCGGTCTCGTCTATGTCGACTTTGAGACGCAGGCGCGCATCCCGAAGACGAGTGCGCGCTGGTACAGTGGGGTGATCGCAGCGAATGCGATTGAGGATTGAAGACCGACGGAGGAAAATATGAATTACCGCGAATTGGGTCGTACGGGCTGGCGGGTCTCTGAGGTCAGCTTTGGCGCGTGGGCGATTGGCGGGTCCTGGGGTGACGTGGATGACCGTGACTCGCTCGCCGCGCTGCATCGATCGATCGACCTGGGCGTGAATTTCATCGACACCGCCGATGTGTACGGCGATGGACGCAGCGAGTGGCTGGTTAGCCAGGTGCTCCGCGACCGACCAGGTCAGCGCATCTATGTGGCGACCAAGGCTGGCCGCCGCCTGGACCCACACACCGCCGATGGCTATAACCGTCAGAACCTGACGGCTTTCATCGACCGCAGTCTGGTGAACCTGGGCACCGACTGTCTTGACCTGTTGCAGCTTCACTGCCCGCCCACTGAGGTGTTCTATCGGCCTGAAGTGTTTGGCGTGCTTGATGATCTCTGCGCGGCGGGCAAGATTCGCCACTACGGTGTGAGCGTGGAGAAGGTCGAAGAAGCGCTCAAGGCGATCGAGTATCCCGGGGTCGAAACTGTCCAGATCATCTTTAACATATTCCGGCAGCGGCCATCGGAGCGCTTCTTCGGGGAAGCCAAGTCACGCAAGGTGGGCATTCTGGCGCGCGTGCCCCTGGCAAGCGGAATGTTGACCGGGAAGATGACGCAGCAAAGCCAGTTTGCTTCCGACGATCACCGCAACTTTAACCGGCACGGTGAGGCCTTCGATGTGGGGGAGACCTTCGCGGGCGTGCCGTTCGAGGTGGGGCTTCAGGCTGTTGAGGAGCTGCGCACGATCGTCCCGCAAGGCGCGTCGATGGCCCAGTTTGCGCTGCGGTGGATCCTCATGTTCGACGCCGTAACGTGCACCATCCCAGGGGCAAAGCGGCCCAGCCAGGCTGAGGACAACGTCGGTGCGGCGGCCCTGCCTCCGCTCTCAGAAGACTCTATGGCAGCAGTGGCTGATGTCTATGACAGGTTGATCAAGCCGCACGTGCACCAGCGCTGGTAAGCAGGATAGGATGCGGAGCGATCTGCATCCTATCTATTTCTCGAAGTACGCACTGGATAGCTCAATCAGGTCAGCGAACACCCAATCCGGCGGCGGCCGCATCGCCTCGAAATCTTCGAGGTGTGCCACACCGGTCAACACCGCAATCGTCTTCAGCTTGGCAGCCTGGCCCCCCACGATGTCGGTTTCCGGCCGGTCGCCGACAGCCGCCGTGATCTCCCCGCTGACGCCGAGGCGTGCCAGGGCTTGCCGAAAAATGCCGGCCTCCGGCTTGCCGATCGCCTGGGCTTTGACGCCGCTGGCGATTTCCAACATAACCACCAGGGAGCCGGCGCCAGGGATCAGCCCCTCTTCAGATGGCAGACTGGCGTCCAGATTGGTGGCGATGAATCGCGCCCCACGCTGAATCGCCAGGCTGGCCTCTTTGAGTCGTGCATAGGTGGTGTCTCGATCCATGCCCACGACGACTACATCCGCCAGCCGATGATCGGTCGTGAGGCTGAACCCCGCCGCGGTTAGCGCCTGGCGGATGCCTGCCTCGCCGACCACCAGCACACGCGCACCCGGTATCTCGTCGGCCAGAAATGCAGCCGTCGCCTCAGCAGAGGTCATGATGTCCGTCGATGATGCCTCGATGCCCATATCACAGAGTCGTCTCGCCACTTCGTCGGAAGGCGTCGTGGAGTTGTTGGTGAGAAACAGATAGGGGATGCCATCCCGGCGTAAGCGAGTGATGAGCTCCGGCGCGCCAGGAAGCACTGTCTTGCCGCGATACATCACGCCGTCCATGTCGAAGATGAACGCGCGCACCGCGCGGAGCGCGGCCAGATCATGCCCATCACTCATCGTCCACGTCCTCCGCCGCGTCGCGTTCCACATCCACGATGGCTGTGGTCACCGCCCAACTGACCACACCCCAACTGCCCCCCGAGATGAGCAGCGCCAGGAAGATGGACAGCGCGTTGGGAGGAACGGTTCCCTTGATGATGCCGACGATGGCCAGGATGATGCCCGCAGCCGTAAAAATCAGCGCAACCCGCAGCGGCAGCGGCCAGCGCGCCCATTTGGAGATTTGCATCATCGATTGCCCCCTCTCTTGCCACGCAGAACGCAGAGGACTCATTGATACAACATCCGCCGTGTCCTTTGCGCTCTCTGCGTTCTTTGAGATTAACCAGGCCGCAGATCCCGCAGCGTCAACTGTGGTCGTCCGCTGTAGTCATTGATTTCGATGCAGTATGCCAGGTCCAGCTTTCCGGCCAGACCACCGGCCAACGGTCCCATGCCAAAGCCGATCGCATCCCACTCGGTGCTCGAGCCCGGCGCGCTGACATGCAGCTTGAGATGCTGCCCTTCACGGCCCACCAGCCGGACGGAATCCCGAACGACGTGCACCCCCTGCGCGGCGAATACCGGTTGCGGATTTGCCTCACCGTAGGGTTCCAGTTCAGTGAGTCTGGTGCACACCGCATAGTCCAGATCTGCCAGGTCGAGTTCCGCGTCGATCTTGAGCGCGGGGGCCAGGTCGAGTCCGTGAAGCTTCTCTGCCGCGACCGCCTCCAGCCGCCGGCGCAGCTCAGGCAGGTTTTCATTCTTCACCGTGAACCCGGCCGCGGCCGCGTGGCCGCCATGCCGAACAAGAAGGTCACGACAATCATCGAGCGCACGGGTGATGTTGAACTCAGGAATGCTTCGGCAAGAACCCCGTGTTTCGGCTGCGCCGATCTCGGCCACCACGGCGGGCCGATACAACGCTTCTGCCAGCCGGCCAGCGACCAGTCCGACGACGCCGGGGTGAAAGTCTTCTCCAGCAACGAAATTTAGGTACCGCATCGTATCGTCGGCTGCCAGCATCATTTTGGCCTGCTCTACGAATTGGCGCGTCATGTCCTGCCGCTGGCGGTTGAGTTCGCCGAGCTCGTCCGCCAGCGGCCTTGCCGACTCCGTTGTCGGCGATGTGAGCAGATCATAGCCTATGCGTGCGGAAGCCAGCCGGCCTGCCGCGTTGAGTCGCGGACCGATGACGAACCCGATGGTATGGCCGTTTACCTTGCCTGGCGCCAGGTTCGCCTCACCGAACAGGGCGCGGAGCCCCGGGCGCCGTGGCCCGGTGCAGCGACCATCCCGCGTGCGGCCATTGAGGGAGTTCAGTCCCAGTTGCACCAGGACCCGGTTCTCGCCCAGCAGCGGCGCAACATCAGCCACGGTGCCCAGGGCGACCAGGTCCAGCAGGTCCCCTGTGTTGAGCTTCGCTAGTGCGCCATTCGTGGGCTTCTCTTTGTCCGTGCGCATTAGTGCCTGCACGAGCTTGAACGCGATGCCGACCCCCGCAAGGTCCTTGAACGGGTATGCGTCCCCTTGTTGCTTGGGGTTGATGACGGCGAGCGCAGGTGGGAGTATATCGCGGCCTTCACCATCCTGTTGGATCGAATGGTGGTCGGTGACGATCATGTCCATGCCGAGGGTCGCGCCATACGCCACTTCGCCAGGCGAGCGAATTCCGCAATCGACCGTGATCACAAGTTTCGCGCCCATCTCGACGACTCGATCCAGCGAATCGTTGTGTAGACCGTAGCCTTCATCGATCCGGTGGGGGATGTAGGGATGTGCATCTGCGCCGAGGGCGGTCAAGCCTTCCACCAGCAGTGCGGTGGAAGTCACGCCGTCTGCGTCGAAGTCGCCGTAGACGACGATGCGCTCGCCCGCCTGGATAGCCGCGCGAATGCGCCCGACCGCCTCACGCATACCCGTCATGGAGAACGGATCGCGCAACTCTGTGGGCGGTTGGAGGAACGCCGCAACATCGGAGGGATCGACCAGGCCGCGGTTATACAGCACCTGGACGAGAATTGGGTGTAGGTGAGATAGTAACCGCGCGATGCCCGGCGGACACCGCTCAGCGATTTCCCAACGTTTGGCAGTGGGTGGCATGGCGGGCATTATAGCTGTTGAAAGGCGTTGCGACAAACGTGGGGCAGCATATGGGTCTGTGGCTTTCCGGCACCCATCGGGTATGATAGCTGCTGTTGGGAGGTGATCATGACGCGAGTGGTGTTTATGGGGACGCCCGAGTTTGCCGTCCCGTCGCTGGGCGCATTGTTGCGTGCCGGGTACGACGTGGTTGCGGTCTACACGCGCGAGGACCAGCCGGCCGGCCGCGGTCAACGTCTGGAGGCTTCGCCTGTTAAGCGATATGCCCTGGCGCAAGGCCTCCCACTGAAGCAGCCAGGGTCGCTGCGCGCGCCTGACGAACAGTCCGAGTTATCCGAGCTGGCGCCGGATCTCCTGATTGTCGCGGCCTACGGACTGATCTTGCCCCAGGCTGTCCTCGACATCCCCCCCATGGGATGCATCAACGTCCACGGGTCGCTTTTGCCGCGCCACCGGGGTGCGTCCCCAGCCGCGGCCGCAATCCTGGCCGGCGACAGGGAGGCAGGCGTCAGCATCATGTTGATGGACGCCGGGGTCGACACCGGTCCGGTGCTCGGCATGAGGTACATCCCCGTCTCCTCCGAAGACACGACCGGTTCCCTGACGACGAAGCTGGCCGATTTGGGCGCGGAACTGCTGGTGCGCACACTGCCTCCGTGGCTCCGAGGCGCCATCGTCCCGCAGGCCCAACCTGAAGAAGGCGCGACGTTTGCCCCGCGCATCGCAAAGGAGGACGGGCGAATTGACTGGACCGAGTCGGCGGAAGCGATCGCGCGCAAGGTCCGCGCGTATCAGCCATGGCCGTCCGCGTTCACGACGTGGAATGGGCAATCGTTGAAGGTGTTCAAGGCGCATGCAGCTATGGAGTCGGCCGGCGCACCTGGCGCCATCATCGCGGGAGGCCGGCGCGCCGCAGGCGTAGCGACGGGCGATGGGATCTTGTGGCTGGAAGAGGTCCAGATTGCAGGGAAGAAAGTGATGCCAATCGGCGCGTTTCTGGCTGGAGCGCAGGGCTTCGTAGGAAGCACCTTGGGTTAGCCTCCGAAATACCGCTCCAAGGCGTCACGCATCACCTGTTCATCCGCGTCCATCCCGGTCCACAGCCTGAACGCGATCGCACCCTGGTGCACCAGCATCCCCAGACCGTTCAACGTCCGAGCGCCGCAAGCCTGCGCGGACGCCAGGAACGCCGTGTTGGGCGGGTTGGGAATCACATCACAGACGAGCGTCCCCGGGTCAATCGAAGTCATGTCCACTACGGGGATGTCAGCGGTGTTGGGGTAAAGCCCAATGGACGTCGCGTTGACCAGTATGTTCGTCCCTTGAGGTACATGATATGCGTCCATCCACGGCACAAACTGCGCCCTGGCAGGAGTTTTCTCGTTCAGCAGTTTAACCAGCTCTGTACCGCGCTCGGGTGAACGATTCACCACGGTGATGTTCGCCACACCAGCCAGGGCCAGCTCCACCGTCATGGCCCGGGCCGCACCCCCTGCGCCCAGGAACACTGCGAATTTTCCGCCGGGATCCATGCCGGCATCTTCTCGGATCGAGCGCAGAAAGCCTTTGCCGTCCGTGTTTTCGCCGATGAGCCGATTGCCTTCACGACGGACCGTGTTCACAGCGCCCATGAGGGCGGCGTCAGGCGCGATCGCGTCGAGATACTGGAGCACCGCGACTTTGTGTGGAATCGTCAGGTTGAAACCCTGGAAACCTAACGCTCGAGCGCCTGCCACGGCCAGAGGCAGGTCCGCCGCGTGTACTTTCAACAACTGATAGCGCCAATTCAAGCCACTTGCAGCAAACGCCGGCTCCATCATGACGCCCGTAGGATTCTCGTCAATAGGATCGCCAAAAGCGCCGACAAGTTCATGGCGGAGCGAAGTGATCATGTTTCTTCTTCCTTTCTTGGCTTTGAGCGCGCATCATAGCATGGGTGCGAGGTGAGATAGAAATGCCCGCGTTGGGCGGAGCGGGCGTGCAATTTGCCAGATTTCTCACAGTCGCGTATACTGTCGTGTACATCGGGGCGTAGCGCAGCCAGGTAGCGCACTTGAATGGGGTTCAAGTGGTCGGAGGTTCAAATCCTCTCGCCCCGACCTGGAACAAGGAGGGGTGGGATGTGTCCCACCCCTCTCTTAATTACGAGTGACGATGAACGTTACGTCGGATTTGAGCCTCTCCGAGCGTCTCAGCGAGGTTGCGCTGGGGATGCCCATCACGGCTGACTTGAGCCGGTCGGATCTCCTGCTGCTGCGTCCTCTCAATGCACGTGCGATGAAGGTCGTGGCGCAGGCGCGGCCGCATTCCATCTCTTCCCTGCACACCGAAAACCTCGTGGGCCAAACGTTCGTGGCGCGTGATTTACCGCTCATCTTTGACGCGATGCGCCGCCGCCGCACTCTGCAGTCGCAGATGGATCTGCCCAGCGGTGCGCCTGTCGTCCAAGACGCGTGCCCGATTTTCGACACCGCAGGCCAGGTTCTGGGTCTCCTCAGCATCGAGACGAGCCTCATCCAACTGGAGCGACACCGGCATCGCCACATCACGTTTCGCCGGGCCGTTGATTGGCTCAAGCACATGTGCGTACAAGGCGACCTGACCAGCGCCGCGAACCTTTCGTCCTTCCAAGAGATGGACGGCATCGTCCTGGTCGATGCCCAGCTGCGCATCACCTACCTGAGCGGCATTGCCAATAATCTCTATCGTCGCCTTGGCTACATGGAGGATCTGCGTGGACGGCCCCTCAATTACCTTCATATCGGCGATGATCTCTTGGCGATCACGGCTATGCAGTCCCGGCAGGGGGTAGAGCAGGAGTCGAAGTTTGGTGATCTGGAGTGGGTGCGAAAGGCTCTGCCGCTGTGGTCGCCGCCGAAATTGGGGGGCCTGCTGCATCACTTTGCCAAGGTCGGTACACCAACGGACATTGCCGGGGTGATCATCATGGTCCACGATGCGACCGACGAGCGCCGCAAGAAGGCGGAGCTTGAAGTCAAATCGACCATGATCCAGGAAGTTCATCATCGGGTCAAGAATAACCTGCAAAATGTCGCGGCATTGCTCCGCATGCAGCAACGCCGCGCGCATGAGACTGAGACGCGCCAGGCGCTCTCGGAGGCCATTTCACGCATCTTGAGTGTGGCCGTTATCCACGAGTTTTTGTCATTGGACGAGACCCAGTCGATTAACGTTCGCGATGTGTGCCAACGAATCGTGACGCAGACGCGGCAGGCTCTCGCCCCTGGCCAATTGGTTGAGTTCTCAATTGAAGGGCCCGCCATTTATCTGCCCAGCCAACAGGCTACTGCGACGGCCCTGGTCATCAACGAATTGGTGCAGAATGCGTTGGAGCACGGTTTCGAGCATCGCGAGCGTGGGCAGATTGAACTGGTCTTGACCGATGGCGGAGACAGCGTTAAGCTTGAGATATGTGACGACGGAGAGCCGCTATCCGCCGAGTTTGACTTTGGCAACACGACCAGCCTGGGCTTGCAGATAGTCCGCAGCCTGGTGCAGGCAGACCTGAGAGGCGAGATCAAGCTGGAGAACCAGCCTGAGCGTGGGGTCGTTGCCACAGTGATGATTCCCAAAGCAGTGATCGGCGCAAGCGGGACCGGACGGTAACCACAGCGCAATAGAGAGTCTATGCCACGCAGGACTCCAAGTCATGGGTGGCATGCAAGTCATGCAAGTCAGTAGGAGGCAATATGGAGCGCACAAGAGTCATCATCGCCGACGATGAGTCCCTCATCCGCATGGACCTGCGGGAGATGCTCACTAACCTGGGTTACCTGGTGGTGGGCGAGGTGGCCGACGGCCGAAGCGCGGTCAATCAGGCGCGCGAACTGCGGCCCGATGTGGTCATCATGGACATCAAGATGCCCGACATGGATGGCATCGAGGCCGCCAAGGTGCTTACGGAGGAGCGGATTTCGCCGGTGGTCCTCTTGAGCGCCTACAGCCAACGGGACCTGGTCCAGCGCGCTCGTGACGCGGGTGTGGTCGCCTATCTTGTCAAGCCGTATCGCGAGGAAGAGCTCAGCCCCGCGATCGAGGTTGCTCTGGCGCGTTTCAGCGAGTTCAAAGATCTGCAGAAGCAGGTCTCTGACCTCCAGGAGGCGCTGGAAACCCGCAAGCTGGTTGACCGGGCCAAGGGCATCTTGATGGACAAGCAGGGACTGAACGAAGCCGAGGCCTTTCGCAAGATCCAGAAGATGAGCATGGATAACCGGAAACCAATGAAGGACGTGGCCGAGGCTATTATCCTGGCGCACCAGGTAGGGCAGGGTTGATTTCCTACCTTGTCATAACGATGGGGGTGGCCTGCGCTCGTCGCATTCGCCGTAGGGCGGCCCTCACCGTGGGGTGGCATTCTTTGCTCGCAGGTGACATATGAACCCATGGGAGCAATTCAAGAAAGTAGCTACTGGCGGAAGTGCCGACCAGATTCCGGTCGCATTGATCGTTGACAGTCCGTGGCTGCCGGCGTATGCGGGCGTCGACACGCTCGACTATTTCCTGTTCCCGGAGCTCTGGACGCGCATCAATCTCGATCTCCTGACGCGTTTCCCTGATGTGGCATGGATCCCCGGCTTCTGGGTGGAGTATGGCATGGCTGCCGAACCGTCTGCGTTTGGCGCCAAGGTTGTATGGCATCACGACCGTCCTCCGTCCATCGCCCCGGTGCGCGGCGGCCTGGCTGCACTGGACGGGATCTCGCCCGCCGATCCCCACGAAGACGGTTTCATGCCCCTCGTGCTGCACCTTTACAAAGAGGCCCACGCGCGGTTGGCAGCTGAAGGCGCTCCCATTCGCATGGTCGCTGCCCGGGGCCCCTTGGCCAACGCGGGCTGGCTATTAGGCGTCAGTGAGTTGATGGTTGCGCTGAAGCTTGAGGCGGATGCGGCTGCGCGGCTGCTCGATGCGTTGACCGAGACCATCATTCGTTGGCTGCGAGCACAAGCTGAGGCTGTGGGCGGCGTAGAGGGCATCCTGTTGCTGGACGATATTCCAGGGATGCTTTCACCGAAGCTATTCGATGCCATGGCCGCTGCCCTATCTCGCACGTATCTTCAACGCGTTCGAGGGCCTGGTTCGGGTCTATCACAACGACACACCCTGCCCATACCTGACCAGCCGCATTGGGGCCTTACCCTTCGAGGTGTGGAACTTCAGCCACGAAACGGATATCGCTGACGTGCACGATAAACTATCTGGAAACAAGGCGCTGATGGGCAACATCCCACCGTTGAGCGTTATGGCCCAGGGAACGTCCTCCCAGGTGATCGGCTTTGCGCGCTCGTGCATCGAGAAGACCGGCGGACGCAACCTGATTCTCTCTGCGGGCGGCGGTATCAGCCCGGGTACGACCGCCGAAAACATCGACGCATTGGTCCTCGCCGCCAGGAACCGTTCTTAAGGGCGGGCCAGACCTGACACGGTAGAGAACCTGTCAGGTCTACATTCGAGTGGGAGCAATCATGAACTCACAAACGACGCAGGAGAGTGCCGGCGTATCACCAGTTCTCTTCGATCTCAATGTCCCCCTCTATCCTCGCTCTCCGGCCGACGCAGAGGGAGTCACCTTTTTTCTGGCTTCCACACCTGGGGGTCGACGGTTGGCCCTGCTGGCTGAGGCAGGCGCGCCGGCACTAGAGAGATTCGTTGGCGAGTCGATTGAGCGAACCCGGAAGACCTTGCTGCTCTGCCCGCTCACCCATGCAAACGCCGTCACCCTGCGTGTCGCGCTCCCCTGGCTCCAACCGCAGCCCCTGGGGCTTGCCACATCGGCCGGATGTGGTGACCGGCTCGGCCTTGCGACGCCCGGTCATGTGCGTGCCGGCCGCACCGCGGTGGCCCAGGGAACAAGCGGTCGCAACATCAAAATGATCTTCTGCCAGCAGTCCATCCGAGAGATGACCCGCACCGGCCGCTCCGCCGATGACGTGATGGACGATGCAACATGGGGCATATTCCAGGAGGGCTGGGCTGAAGGGGTGGGCGCAGATGCCGATCACCTCAAGACCACCGAGGATATCGACCGCTGCGCAGCTGCTGGCTATACGTTCTTCACGATTGACCCCAGCGCGTATGTCGATAGCGGCGCCGACATCGCCGGCCCCGAGGTCTTGCGTTCGCGCTACGCAGCGTTGCCCTGGGCGGCTCTCGAAAGGACTCCTGGCGGCCTCCAGCAGGCGTATCGGGAGAAGTCGTTCGACCTGGGTGAACGATCCATCTCGCTCCCTGAGGAAACGGTAGTACGCGCGGCGGTCAAGTACGGCGGCGCTGTGGCCCATGTTGCGGCCATGCATCGTCACTTGTTGGAGACGAAGGGCGCCGACGGTTGGGAGCTGGAGGTCTCGGTTGATGAGACGGACACGCCCACGTCACAGGCCGAGCACCTGTTCATCGCCAACGAGCTGGGGCGTCTCGGCGTCCGATGGGTCAGCCTGGCCCCGCGGCGACGTAGGCCGGTTCGAGAAGGGGGTGGACTACATAGGCGATGTGGCAGCTTTCGAGCAGGACTTCAGGGGCCATGCCGTCATTGCTCGGGCCATGGGACCTTACAAGCTCAGCCTGCACACAGGCTCCGATAAGTTCAGCATCTACGGAATCGCTGCAGGACTCACGGATGGCCTGTTGCACCTGAAGACCGCGGGAACCAGCTATTTGGAGGCATTGCGCGCAACCGCCTCGTTCGATCCCGACCTGTTTCGGGACATTCTCGCCCTCGCCATCGAACGCTACGAGACGGACAGGGTGAGTTATCATGTTTCTGCGGATCTTGCGAAGGTGCCGCGCCCCGAGACGCTGTCCGACTCACAACTGGCCGCCTTGCTGGAGCAGTTTGATGCTCGCCAGGTGCTGCATGTGACCTTCGGTTCAGTGCTCAATTCGGACCGTGGATACAAGTCCCGCCTGATGGCCGGTTTGGTCGCGCACGAAGAAGCCCATTACCAGGCGTTGGAGCGACACTTCATACGGCACCTGACTCCGATGATCCGGTAGGGCTTAAGGAAGCAGCAATGGCAGTCTTCGACTATACTAGCAAAGACGCGCAGGCGATGCCCATCGATCCCATGGCGCCGGCACAATTCGACTTCGCGCGTTACGAGGCCCACGCGCAGGCTGCCGAAGCGCGCTGCACGCCGCGTTTGCGGCGCAACCGGAGGGCATTGCCGTCTGGCAGCGGGTGCGCGTGGCCGATGTATTCCGCGATGGATGTCGGGATATGGGGCAGTCGCTGCGATGGCAGCTCGGCGGACTCCATAGGTCGCTGGACTACCTGACGGACGCCCCGACCTACCTGGAACCCTGGTATGGCATCGGGGTGACAGCATCCGCTTTCGGCGCAGACTATGACTGGCTGGAGGGCCAGGCTCCGGTCGTGCGCCCCCTCTGGCGCGATGTCGCCGACATTCCGGACTTCCTGCCCCGGCGCGGCTCGAGCGAATCACCGATCATGCAGCATGTCTTTGCCATGATCCAGTACTTCCTCGACGAAAGCCGTGGCCGGCTGCCGATGTCCTGGTCGGATCTCCAGAACCCACTCAATGTCGCCACGGAACTGGTCGACACATCTGCCTTCTTCAGCGGCCTCCTGGACGTGCCAGAGAAGGTGCGCGGCTTGCTCGCCGCCTTGACCGATGAGGTCATCCGCTTCACGCAGGAGCAGAGCCAGCTTATTGGCGACTGCCTGGTGCGACCCGGTCACGGTTTTGCCAGCACCCGATGTGGATCCGGCCTGGGTCTGAGTTCCGACAACCTGGTCATGATCTCCCCGCGCGGTATCGGCAATTCTGCAACGCGAATGATGCGCGGATTGGTGAGGCGTTCGGCGGCGTGGCAATCCATTCTTGCGGCAACTGGGCGCGGTGGATAGACGCCGTGAAGGCAAACCCGCACCTCGCGATGGTTGACGCAGCGTTCAGTCCGCAGACCGATCCCGACTATAACGATTGCGTCGCGTTCCGGCAGGCGTTTGCGGGTTCAGGGGTGATCGTTCACGCGCGGCATGGTGGGCGAGCCATCGGATGTGCTGGCGCGCGCCAAGCAACTGTGGGCGCCCGGGATGCGGCTGATCGTCACCACCTATGAGCAGGATCCCTCGAGTCAACACCGTTTGTATCACGATATTCATAGTCTGTGTGACTAGGTATGGCTGACCGACCGAATATCATCCAAATTATCTGGCACGATCTCGGCGATTGGTTGGGATGTTACGGTCGGCCGGATGTCGAGACCCCGGCGCTGGACCAGCTCGCCGCTCAAGGGGCGCTGCTGGAGCAGCATTTTGCCACCGCGCCCTCGAGTTCCCCTTCGCGTGCCTCGCTGTTGACCGGCCGCCATCCACAGTTCGACGGCAGCCTCGCATCGACGCAACGCGGCCGGTATGACCGCGAGGGTGTGCAGGATCTGCCGGAACTACTCCGCCAGGGTGACTACCACACGGCCTTTATCGGATCCCAATACGAGTGTGGAGAACCGGCCTCGTGGGACGAGGTTCGCGAGTCCCCGGAGGAATCACACCTGTCTGCCGACGAAGTCGCTTCTTGCGCTGTGGACTGGCTTGTTGGGACAGCCGCGCGCCGCCTCCAGGCGGGCGAGGTGAGTACATCGGACTACCGCCCCTTTTTCCTGTCAATCGACTTCCTCGATGTGTACAGGCCCCACGGGGCCGATTTCGATCCCGATGTGGCTGAGAGTCTGGATGTTCCCGGTTTTCTGCCGGATGAATCCATCGTCCGAAATGACATGGCAACCTTTTACGAGCATATTCGTCGCGGAGATGCCGCGGTCGGCCGGATTCTGACGGCGCTTGATGACACGGGCCTCTCGGAGAATACCTTCGTCTACTTCGCCGCGGATCAGGGTCCTGACCTACCCCGCGCGAAGATGACGCTCTATGATTCAGGCATTAAGGTCGTGTTCCTCTGCCGCTGGCCCGGCGTGATCCCTGCAGGCCGGCGCCTGCTCCACCTGACCAGCCACGTCGATGTTCTGCCGACGTTGTTGGAAGTGTCCGGACTTCCTGTGCCCGCCCGGGTCGAGGGCGGGTCGTTTCTGCGGAGATTGCAGGGTGAGCGGGGCATGACGCGCTGACGCAATATTCGCGGCGATGACCTGGCAAGATGGCGAGTACGACCCGATGCGTTGTATCCGCACGTGGCAATACAAGTATATTCGCAACTGGCAGCCGGGTTGGCCCGTGCAGATTGGCGGTGCCATCGCCCAGCGCTACGGCGAGGCGTTCATAGTCGAGCACTTTGCCCAACCTCGGCCCGCAGAAGAGCTATACGACCTGCAGGATGACCCGTGGGAGTTGCATAACCTCGCTGGCCTCGAGGCGCACCAAAGTGTCACGCAGGAGTTGGCGGGTCGCCTGGGCGATTGGATGGCCACGTTGAACGACCCATTGTTGCGCGGTCCAATCGCTTCTCGAGAGGCAGATCGCTTCGGCTCAGGCAGCGTGTGGGTCAAGGCCCCTACGCACGACCCGGGAAACGAAGAATTTCGTTGGGCGCACCTGATCACACGCGACTTCGGTGAGATCCCCGTCAGCCCATTGGAGGCAGCTTGCAGCAAGTAGTCGTCCTTGGCGCCGGCATGGTCGGCGCCGCCATGGCAGCAGACCTTTCGGCGGACTACCAGGTCATTTCGGTGGACCGGGACGAGTCCCGTCTCGCCGCGCTCGCCGCGACGTTTCCCCTGGCCACGCGGGTCGTGAACTTGGCGGAACCGGATGCCGTCGCCCACTCGTGCCGCGACGCGGACCTGGTTATCGGCGCGGTTCCCGGATTCCTTGGCTTCCAGACACTCCGGGCCGTCATTCAGACGGGGAAGCCGGCAGTTGACATCTCGTTTTTTGGTGAAGATCCGTTTGAGCTGGATGATCTGGCGCGGGGCCGCGGAGTCACTGCGGTGGTCGATTGCGGTGTCGCGCCTGGCTTGAGCAACATGATGTTGGGCTACCATGCCGGCCGGGGAACCGTTATTTCGTTTCGCTGTCTTGTTGGCGGTCTGCCGGCAAAACGTGTCTTGCCCTGGCAATACAAGGCGCCTTTCTCGCCTGCAGATGTGCTGGAGGAGTATACCCGACCGGCGCGCCTGGTCGAGAATGGGCGGATCGTGACGCGGCCTGCACTCTCCGATGCGGAGCTTGTGGATATCGAGCCTATTGGCACGCTGGAGGCGTTCAACACAGATGGGCTGCGGTCGTTGCTGGTGACAATGCGCCACATTCCGGACATGGCCGAGAAAACCCTGCGGTATCCTGGTCACATAGGAATCGTGCGAGTGTTGCGAGATGCCGGATTTCTTTCCGTGGATCCCATTCGCATGGGCAGCGTCGAGGTGCGTCCTATCGATGTCGCCGCTGCCCTGCTGTTTCCTCAATGGCGGCTCGAACCGGGTGAGCCGGAGTTCACGCTCATGGAAGTGGTCATCCGCTCACCTGGTGACGTGGTGACGTACCGGCTTTATGACACAACAGATGAAGACACCGGGTTTTCTTCGATGGCCCGCACGACCGGCTACACAGCAACCGCCGTGGCGAGGTTGATTTTGCGAGGACAATTCACGCGTAAGGGCATCTGTCCTCCAGAGGTCGTCAGCGCCGTCCCCGGCTGCTTTGACAGCGTGCTTTCCGATCTTGCTGCGCGGGGAGTCCGGGTAGAAAGGGTTCAGGCATGACTCATTTAGCCATCACCAATGCTCGCATCATCCTCCCCGATCGGGTCGTCACCGGTGACGCCCTGGTCATCGAGGGCAATCGCATCGCGGCCTTTGTCGCTCCGTCAGATCTAGGCTCCGGCATCGAGACGATCGATGCAGCAGGCGCCTGGCTCACCCCGGGCCTGATTGACATCCACACCCACGGTGCACTGGGCCACACCTTCAACGAGCCCACGAGCGAGGCATTCGCGGCTATCGCCCAAGAAAATGCGCGACACGGCGTAACCTCGCTTCTCGCCACCATGGCCGCCGCACCAATACCCGAGCTGACCGCCTGCTTCGATTTCGTCCGTGCATGGCGCGCTTCGGCTCAGCGCAGTGCAGCGGGTGGGGCGCGGGTCCTCGGCATCCACCTCGAAGGCCCTTACATCAATCCGGCCCAGGCGGGCGCACTTAACCGCGAATATTTGCGCACACCGGATGACGGTTCGGCTGAGGCGCTCCTGCCATACGCCGATGTGCTCAGGATTCTCGTGCTCGCCCCCGAGTTGCCAGGGAGCATGGAACTCATCACCAAGCTGTCCCAGGCAGGCATCATCGCGGCCGCCGGCCACAGCATGGCTAAAGACGAGCACATCCTGGCTGCCATGGCGCACGGACTAAAGCACGTTACGCATATCTGGAGCGCCATGTCGACTACGGTGCGGGAGGGCCCCTGGCGCAAGCCGGGGCTGTTGGAGAGTGCGCTGACCTTAGACGGCCTCACGGTCGAGATGATTGCGGACAACCGTCACCTCCCGCCCACCCTCATGAAGCTCGCCACCCGGTGCATTGAGCCTGGGCGCCTGTGCGTTATCTCCGACGCCACCAGTGGTGCGGGACTGCCCGAGGGCACAACGTTCCACATGGCGGGCATGGCCTACGAAGTGCGCGATGGGGTGGGCATGATGTTCGACCGCACCGGCTTTGGCGGCAGTACAACGTTGCTGAACCAGATGATTCCGGTCCTAACCGATGTGGTCGGCGTTCCGTTGCCGACCGCGGTGCGCATGGCCAGCCTCACACCCGCCGCGGTCATCGGCTGTGCGGATCGCAAGGGCAGCATCGCGCCGGGTAAGGACGCGGATTTGGTAATCTTTGACGACGGTTTCAGACCGTTAGATGTCATCATAGGGGGTCAGGTCCATGTTTGAAGGAATGCTCTATCAGACGAAGTTCGAGCAGTTGCCGGTGAGTGTCTTCACCACGAATGCTGCCCTGGGAGCAGCTGCCGCTGAAGAAACTTCTAACCTGCTCAAAGCGGCCGTGGCTGAGCGTGGCGAGGCCAACGTCATCCTGGCGACGGGGAACTCGCAGCTGAGTTTCCTAAACGCCATCAGGGCGATGACGGATGTTCCCTGGCACGCCATCAACGTGTTTCACATGGATGAATATGTTAATTTGCCTGCAGGACACAGCGCTAGCTTCCCGCTTTTCTTGCGAAGGCACTTGCTTGATGCTGTGCGACCGAAGGCCTTTTTCCCGGTGCCCGGCGACGCGGCCGATCTCGAGCCAGCCTGTCGCGCGGTACGAGAAAAGCCTACGCGAACACCCGGCCGACCTTTGCGTCATGGGGATCGGCGAAAATGGGCATATTGCTTTCAACGATCCGCCCTGGGCTGACTTCAACGACCCGCATTGGGTTAAGGTCGTGGAGCTTGACGCGCGATCTCGGCAGCAGCAGGTCGGTGAGGGACACTTCGGCAGCTTGGCTGAAGTCCCCACTCACGCCATCACCGTCACAATCCCTGGCCTGCTCGCGGCCAGGCGCTTACTGGTGCTCGTGCCCGAGGTGCGCAAGGCTGAGGCGGTCGAGAAATCGCTTCTGGGCCCGATCACGCCAGACGTCCCGGCCTCAATCCTACGCCAGACACCGCACGCTCATCTGTACCTGGATAGCGACTCCGCGTCTTTGCTTCCACGTTCGTAGAGCGCGAAAATGATAGAAGGTCCCGGCTTGCCGCCCGCCTATCGGATCATCACACCCAGACTCGTTGTACGCTGCTGGGAACCAGCCGACGCGCCGCTGATGAAGGCGGCGATCGACAGCAGCATCGAGCATCTGCGGCCCTGGATGCCCTGGGCGAGTCGCGAGCCGGAGGACTTACAGAAGAAGATCGACCTGCTGCGTCACTTTCGCGGTCAATTTGACCTGGGGGTCGATTTCGTCTACGGCATCTTCGATCGGGACGAAGCCACAGTGATAGGGGGGACGGGATTGCACACCCGCGTGGGCGAGGGTGCGCGCGAGATCGGTTATTGGATCCGGGTGGATCAAATCAACCAGGGCTACGCGACGGAGACATCGGCTGCGCTGACGCGGGTGGGTTTCGAGATCGAGAAACTGCGCCGAATCGAAATTCACTGCGACGCCGCCAATATCCGCAGCGCAGCCGTCCCGCGCAAGCTAGGCTACATCCACGAAGCGACCCTGCGCCGTCGCATCTCCAGCAGTGACGAAGAGCATGATCAAATGGTCTGGACGATGCTGGCAGATGAGTACCCTGGCAGTCCAACCTCGCAGGCGCTCGTCGCCGCGTACGATGTCATTGGCCGCAAGATAGAGTAACGGTGATCCTCTGGGTCGCCGAATGGAAGTGACGGCTCACCGTGACCGCCCGAGGAGGGGAACCTTGATCAGGACCCGTTTTGCGCCCAGCCCGACGGGCTACATGCACGTCGGGAATCTGCGCACGGCGTTGTACGCTTATCTCATCGCGCGCCACTACGGCGGAACACTCGTGCTTCGCATCGAAGACACCGACCGGCGTCGCAATGTGGATGACGCAGTGCAGGTCATCTATGATAGCCTCAGGCTGGCCGGCCTGGACTACGACGAAGGTCCCGACAAGGGTGGTGACTACGGTCCCTATGTGCAGAGCGAGCGCAAACCGCTCTACAGGCTATACGCCGAGAAGCTCGTGGAATTGGGTGGCGCCTATCGTTGCTTCTGCGGCAAGCCCGAGCCCGAGCCATCTGTCGAGGCCCTCGAAGAGAGCGAAGACGAATTCGTGGGGGCGGCGCCCGCATCGTCCGTGGATGGCACGATGCCCTCGGTCGAGCCGACCAAGACTTACGACCCTTGCCGTTTCCTCTCCGCCCAGGACGCCAATAACCGCGCTGCGGCTGGTGAGCCACACGTCATCCGCCAGCGCATCCCCGAGACCGGCGTGACCTCCTTTGAAGACCACGTCTACGGCGTGATTACCTGGCGGAATGATCTTCTGGACGATCAGGTGCTCCTGAAGTCTGATGGCTTCCCAACATACAACTTCGCGAATGTGGTCGACGATCACCTTATGGGCATCACGCACGTTGCGCGAGGGGTCGAGTACCTATCGTCAACACCTAAGTACAACTTGCTTTACCGCAGTTTCGGATGGCCTATCCCGGAATACGTTCACCTCCCGCACATCGTTAAGGAGGGCGGCAAGAAACTCTCCAAGCGCGCGGGAGATGCCTCGTTCCAGGATCTGGTCGCCCGCGGCTATCTGCCCCAAGCCATCATCAACTACATCGCCCTGCTCGGCTGGCATCCCGCCGACGACCGCGAGTTTTTCACCCTGGATGGGCTCATTGAAGCTTTCGACATCGACCGTATCAATAAGTCCAGCGCAGGGTTTGCCATTGCCAAGCTCGACTGGCTGAACAGCGAGCACATTCGCGTTTTGCCCCCGGAGCGCTTTCACGAGCTAGCGTTACCGCATTATGCTCAGCAGCCCGAAATCGCTCGGCTGGACACGATGATGATCAGCCGCCTGATTCAGTCGCGTGTCGTGCGTCTGACAGACATTCCTGAGATGGTTGCCTTCCTGGCTCAGCCGACCAAACACGATAAGACGCTCTACGTCAATGAGAAGTCCAGGTCCACGATCGAGAGCAGTCGCTACATCCTGGCCCATGTGTCGGAATTGTTTGACGGTGCTGCCGAGTGGACACATGAGGCGCTTGCACCGCGGCTGGTTGAATGGGGCAAACAAAACGGCTTCAAAACCGGGACGGTCATGTGGCCGGTGCGCATCGCACTCTCGGGTCTGGCATCTACGCCGGGTGGCGCCACCGAGATCGCGCAAATCCTCGGCAAAGAGGAGTCCCTGCGGCGCATCCAGGCGGCCGTGACCTTGCTGGCCGATAGTTGATGGCGCAATGAATAATAGCCGCACACTGTCAGTCCTTCTGACAACCAGTATCGCTTCGTTTTCGACCGCATTCATGGGGTCTGCACTGAACATTGCCTTGCCGATCATCGGCAAGGAGTTCGGCATGGATGCGGTGGCGCTCGGCTGGGTGGCGACCGCGTTCACACTCGCAGTCGCCATGTTCCTGGTTCCTTTTGGACGGGCAGCCGACATCCACGGTCGCAAGCGCATATTCACGATGGGGATCGCTGCCTTCGCAGTGACATCGCTCCTCTGCGGCTTCGCTACTTCGGGCGGCATGTTGATCGCGTTTCGCGTGCTCCAGGGCCTCGGGTCAGCCATGATGTTTGCGACAAGCTCGGCCATGTTGAGCTCGGCGTACCCGCCAGCGGAGCGGGGTCGTGTCCTGGGCATCAATGTCGCGTCCGTCTATACCGGCCTCTCCATTGGGCCTTTCCTCGGCGGCATCCTCACCCAGAATCTCGGCTGGCGCAGCGTATTTGCTGCCGGCGTGGTGCTTGGGATGATCGCAGCCATCGCCGCGTTTCGCCTCAAGGCAGAGTGGGCCGAGGCGCGCGGGGAGCGGTTCGACTGGATCGGCTCGATCATCTATGGGTTGTCTATCGCGATCGTGATGGTCGGCCTCTCACGCCTGCCCGATGCTTCGGGTGGGGTGCTGGTGGCAGCAGGTCTTGCGGGCGTGGTGGGCTTTGTGGCCTGGGAGAACCGCTCGAAAGCGCCGATCCTCGACCTGAGCCTCTTCAGAGGCAATCGTGCATTTACGCTCTCCAGCGTGGCCGCGCTGATCAACTATCTGGCGACGACGGCGGTCACCTTCTTGTTGAGCCTGTACCTGCAATACATCAAAGCGCTGACGCCTCAGCAGGCTGGCGTTGTCTTGATCGCACAGCCCATCATGATGGCGCTCTTCTCCCCCATCGCTGGACGGCTGTCGGACCGGGTGGAGGCTCGCGTCGTGTCGTCGGCCGGCATGACGCTCACCGCCCTGGGACTGCTGATGCTCGTTTTCCTGGGCCAGGCCACGCCATTTGCCTATATCGTTGCCGCGCTCCTGTTATTGGGCGTTGGCTTTGGTCTGTTTTCATCTCCCAATATGAACGCGATCATGAGCTCAGCAGACCGGCGCCTCTACGGCGTCGCGTCGGCCATTGTGGCCACCATGCGCACACTGGGTCAGATGCTCAGTCTCGGCATCACAATGTTGATTTTCTCCGTCGTCATAGGCCGCGTCCAGATCACCCCGGAGCACTACGGAGCATTTCTTTCCAGCACCCGCATCGCATTCACGATTTTCGCTGCGCTTTGTGTGCTCGGTATCTTTGCTTCTTTAGCACGCGGCCGTGTCCGCTCGTAATGACTGAGAGAGGTCCTGTCGTGGCCGCATTATCGTCCAGAGAACGCCTTCTCATCACCCTCAACCACGGCGAACCTGACTGTGTGCCGTCCGATCTTGGTAGCACACAGGTCACCGGCATCCACACCCTGGCCTATCAGGCCCTCCGCGATTGGCTGGGCCTCCCTCAGGTCAGGATCACGATGTGTGACGACATCCAGGGCCTGGCGCTGCCGGACGATGACCTCTTGGATATGTGGCGGATCGACGTGCGCGGGCTGTTCCCGCTCAACAGTCACAACGATGCAGTCACGGCGCGCACGCGGCGCGAGCCGAAGGGCGATGGTGCAGAAGTAGAGGCTTTCGTCGACGAGTGGGGCATCACCCAACATCGGCCCTACCCCGATGGCCTCTACTTCACGGCAGTACACCACCCGCTCGACGGATCCATCACGCCGGACGACGTCAGCAAATATCCCTGGCCCGACACGGGCGATCCGCGTCGCATTTCGGGACTACGAGACCTGGCGTTGGGCTACAGGGCGCAGGGCCGGGCGGTGATGATCAAGGGTGTGTTGGCAGGCATCTTTGAGATGGCTCAGCGAGTCCGTGGTATGGCCGCACTCATGATGGACCTCGCATCCGACGAAGCATTGGCAGGAGCGCTCCTGGATCGGATGGTGGACCTCAAACTGGCCTTCTGGGAAATGGTCCTGCCGCAATTGCGAGACGTGGTCGACGTGATTTCGGAGGCGGACGACTACGGCACGCAGACCTCGCAGCTCATCTCCCCGCGCATGTTCCGCAGGATCATGAAACCGCGATTGGCGCGGCTGTTTGGCCGCATCCACGAGCTGGCTCCCGAGGCGAAGCTCTTCTTCCACTCGTGCGGAAATGTGCGCCCGCTGTTGCCTGATTTCATCGAGATCGGGGTGGACATCCTGAATCCGGTTCATGTTCGCGCAACCGGCATGGAGCCGGTCGCACTCAAGCGCGATTTCGGCAAAGATATCGTCTTTTGGGGTGGTGGGGTCGATACCCAGGATGTGTTGCCTTATGGCACGCCCCAGCAGGTACGAGATGACGTGCGACGCAACATTGAGGCCTTGGCTCCTGGCGGCGGCTACGTGTTCAATACCGTGCATAATATTCAGGCGGATGTGCCTGTCGAGAACATCATCGCGCTGTGGGAAGCCCTGAGGGAGTTCGGCGCCTATCGCTGACGGCCGCCCATGAGGAGTTCGGTCAGGTGGATCATCGGGACATCTACGGCCGGAATCGTTCCGGTAGGCCTTCCAAAGCTGCCTGCACGCGCTGGCGAAGGCTCTTCTGATCCGGCCGGCCCTTGCCCCCGCGCGTGAGTTGCTCACGCAGGTACGTGCCCACTTCGCGCATGATGCCCTGCAACGCTTCCTGCGACGGCCTCTCACCGCGCTCGAACCACAGCATCGCACCGTAGCCCATCGCCACCGTCGCGGACGCGGCCACGGCCGCGCTCAGGACCCAGCCAGGTGCACCCAGAAACTTGGATAACTCCCGCTGCAGCGTCCGCGCCGCGAACCCAACACCGAACGCGGCGATCAGTTCCTTGGCGCGTGCCGGAGTGACGTCATAGCCGTAAATGCGCGCGATGGTCAGCACCAGGCCGGTCTGGACCCCGATAAGCGGGAGGACATCTGCCACCGGTAGTGGGATGAAGGCGATGCTGGCAGATGCGGTGGCCGCCGCAATAATGCGTTGCCATGCCAGTTTTGACCGATACGCTGGCAGCGCGTCCGCGAGCGAGATCAAGAGGCTCGGCTCAGCCTGTGCGATCGAAAGCACCACGTGGCCCACGTGGTCACCCTTTGACGCTGAGATGTCCATGATTTGCGCCCGTTCGATGCCCAGATTGGCCGCGGCCGAATCCATGACCTTATCTCGGTCCCCTTTGGATACCAGGTCCATCTTGTTCAGCACGACCAGGTGTGGCTTGCCAAGGCCCTGCAAGGCATCGAACAGTTCTCGGTCCGATCGGCTGACGCCGCTGGCTGCATCGAACATGATGACGAGGAAGTCGGCGGATCGCGCGGCGGACAGGGCAATCTCGCGCTCGCGTTCACCCACCGATCCCACCGCGTCTGCTCCGGGCGTGTCAACAACCCTGAACACCCCCGCTGACCCGGCCTGATTCACGCGCGTGGTCCCCGGAACGGGGCTGACGGCCGCTTTCTGCTCTGAGGGTGCGATAAGCTGGTTGTACAGCGTGGACTTGCCGACGTTGGCCGGACCTACGATAGCGATAGTGGCCGCAGTGTGATCGAGTGCAGTACGGTAGTTGTCGGTGACATAACGCAGTACATCCTTGACCCCGGTGATATTGCCCCCCACGCCGGGCAGCCACCGCTCGAGGTCGCGTTGTTGCTCCGCGGACAGCCGATTCCAGACGCCTTTAACCGCGCTCCGGGCGGGTAGGGGCAGGCTCTCAACAAGTGGGTTGGTCACCTTGGTCTCCGTGTTTGGCCGGGAATGCGTCCTACCGGGGCGAGGTAGATCGTGAACTCGTCCACCCCATCCACCCCCAGTGCGCCGTCCATGGCCACTTGATCGTACGCGCCGAGCGCGCAGGTCCCGCAGTCGATGGCTTCGGCGGCCAGGTAGAGGTTCTGGCAGACGTGCCCGATGTCCATGAGGATGACGCGGTGTGCGTGGTGCAAATAGCGCCATTCGCTTCTATAGGGGATCACGGTCCAGATGAAGGTCGCCGCACTCTCAAGTACGTACTGCTCCTCACTGGCAGCGTGGATCTCAACGCAGATATCGTCATCTGCTCGCAGCAAGCACAGCCGGTGCTCAACGGGCAGGTAGCGATACAGGCCTGCATTCAGGCCTTCCACCCGATTGACAAGGATGTATGTCTCAAAGGGATGCCTGCAGCCCGCCGACGGCACAGTGCGAAACGCGCGCGGTCCCGGCGTGATCTTCTCGATCCCCTGGCAGGACCACAGCAAGAATGACAGTTCTTCCAGGGTCAGCGCCGCGTCCGTGTATTTGCGCCGGCTGCGCCGCTTGTTGATCGCCTCGATCAGCGGCATGGAGCCGACCGTGAACTGTGTGGGTGAGATCAGGTCGAATTGCGGAGCATCAGCGGGAGCGGGCTTCTCGAACGGAGGCGCAGGCACGCCACGGTGCTGGTCCGTGGCCAGGGCTTCAAACGTCTCCCACTCGTCCGATTTCAGGAACTGACGCCGAATCTTCATAGTTTCATCAGTCACGGTGTCTCTCCATTATCCTGCGCAGCGGTGGGAGTCTGCCCGGCCGCTCGCATCCACATTGTACATGCTGTACCCGGTTCACGCCAGAGCAGAGCTGTAGAACTTGTGACGGGGTTGCTCTTTGCCCTACTCGTTGGTATCACCCCAGAACTCGCTCCATCTCGACAATTGCGGTAGGATGAGGTATGTATAGTCTGCTTAGGTCTCGCTTTGTCCACACATCCCTGAGGTGAACATGCGCTACGGATACTTCGACGACGATCGCCGTGAATATGTCATCACTCGACCCGACACTCCCTTGCCGTGGACGAATTACCTCGGCAGCCAGGCCTACTTTGGTCTCATCTCCAACACCGCGGGCGGTTACTCTTTCTACCGCGACGCGCGTCTTCGCCGGCTCACACGTTATCGG
The DNA here is from genome assembly GCA_963774265.1 of uncultured Chloroflexia bacterium. GTDB lineage: Bacteria > Chloroflexota > Anaerolineae > CG2-30-64-16 > CG2-30-64-16 > JALOOB01. Next base: position 88,875 of record CAVZDU010000010.1, read on the forward strand.
TACAACAACGTACCCTTCGACACCGGCGGCCGCTATATCTACCTGCGAGACGACGCCTCCGGCGCGTACTGGTCGCCATCGTGGCAACCCACGCGCACGGATCTGGATAGCTACTCGTGCCGCCACGGCATGGGGTACACCATCATCGGGTCCACAGCTCATGGCATCCGCGCGGAAACACTCTATTTTGTGCCGCTCAACCGTAACCTGGAGGTTTGGCGCCTCACCCTAACCAACGAGCGGGCCACGGCAGCGGAGTTATCCGTCTTCTCGGCCCTGGAGTTTTGTCTCTGGGATGCGTGGGACGACGTCACAAACTTCCAGCGCAACTTCTCCACCGGTCAGGTTGAGGTGGAGGACGGGGTCATCTATCACAAGACCGAGTATCGCGAACGGCGTGACCACTTCGCCTACTTCGCCTGCTCACTGCCGCTGGCGGGATACGACACCGCGCGCGACGAGTTCCTGGGTCCATATGGCGGTTGGGACGCGCCGCTCGTCGTGCGCCGCGGCGCAGCGGCCAACTCCATCGCCCACGGCTGGGCGCCTATGGGCTCGCACCAGGTCAAGCTGAGTCTTCAGCCCGGCGAAACCCGCACCGTGGTTTTTGTCTTGGGTTACATGGAAAACCCCGTCGACGAGAAGTTCGATCCGCCCGGCTCACAGCGGATCAACAAGCAGCGCGTGATCCCCCTGCTCGAGGAGTTTCTTGACCCGCATGCCGTTCAGGCTGCCTGGGATGAGTTGCGAGTCCATTGGGACGGCCTGCTTGGAAAGTTCCAGGTGCAAACCCCAGACGAGCACGTCAATCGGATGGCCAACATCTGGAACGCATACCAGTGCATGATCACCTTCAACATGTCCCGCTCCGCTTCGTTTTATGAGTCGGGCGTGGGCCGCGGCATGGGCTTCCGCGATTCGAACCAGGACCTGCTGGGCTTCGTCCACATGATCCCTGAGCGCGCGCGTGAGCGTATTTTGGATCTCGCCTCGACACAACTCCCCACGGGCGGGGCTTATCACCAGTACCAGCCTTTGACCAAGCGCGGCAATGACCTGGTCGGTACGAACTTCAATGACGACCCGCTGTGGTTGGTCCTCGGTGTCGCCGCATATGTCAAAGAGACGGGCGACCTCTCTATCCTGCAGGAGCCTGCCCCTTACGATAACAAACCCGGCTCTGAAACGCCCCTCTATGAGCACTTGCAGCGCAGCATGAACTATACGTTGGACCGCCTCGGCCCCCACCACCTGCCTCTGATCGGCCACGCGGATTGGAATGATTGCCTGAACCTGAATTGCTTTTCCACGACGCCCGGCGAATCTTTTCAGACCACTACCAGCAAAGATGGTGTGACTGCCGAATCCGTATTCATCGCCGGGCTCTTCGTGCTCGCTGCCGATGAGATGGTGCAGCTTGCACAAATGACCGCGAACGCGGCAGACGTAGCAACCTACAGAGCTGCGGCACGGGCGATGACATCGACTGTCCATGATTCCGGTTGGGACGGCGCCTGGTTCCGGCGCGCCTATGATGACTACAGCCGGCCGGTCGGATCGCAAGAGAACGACGAAGGCCAGATCTACATTGAGCCCCAGGGCATGTGCGTCATGGCCGGCATTGGCGTGGACGACGGCCGCGCTCGTCAGGCGCTGGATTCGGTTCGCGAGCGATTGGCGACACCGCATGGTATTGTGCTCCAACAGCCGGCCTACTCGCAGTATTACATTCATCTGGGTGAGATCTCGACCTACCCGCCGGGATACAAGGAAAATGGCGGCATCTTCTGTCACACCAACCCGTGGATCATGATCGCGGAGGCAAAGCTGGGCAACGGCGACGCGGCGTACGACTACTATTTGCGCATCAATCCGTCGGCGCGCGAGGCGATTAGCGAAGTGCACCGATGCGAGCCGTACGTTTACGCGCAGATGATTGCCGGCAAGGATGCACCGACTCACGGTGAGGCCAAGAACTCATGGCTTTCGGGCACCGCGGCATGGAACTATGTCGCCATCACGCAATGGATTCTCGGCATCCGACCCGAGCACGCCGGTCTGCGCATCGCGCCGGTGCTGCCCTCGGGCTGGACGGGGTTCAGCGCGCGGCGCGTCTTCCGCGGCGTCACCTATCGGATCCAGGTGGAGCGTCGAGGCGCTGGCAACAACACCGAGTTGGAGGTGAATGGTCAACCCCTAACCGGAGATATCGTACCGTGGCCCGGGGCTGACACTGAAGTGCAGGTGCGGGCGGTCGTTTCCTGACCCACGCGGGTGACCCTCGCCGTATGGCGCGTCGCCCTAGCCCACTCCGTTCGGGCTTTTCTTTCCAACGGCCAGCGCGTGTGCGACGGCGTCGACCGTCTCCTGCAGGGTGGCGAACTCCTCGCGCGTGTAGGGTCTGGATTCCTGTCGCGGGCCCAACAACAGCAGCCCGAAGCGCTGCCCTCCGTACTCCAGGGGTGAGGCCACCCAGGCCTCGCCCCGCCAGTCACCGTACGTGTACACTGTTTCCAGGCGGCCGTTATTCATCATATTGATGGCGCCACTCTTGGCGGACATTCCGGTCGCGGCCTCATCGAGCAGTTTCCTGGTCATCAACTGTGCATCGCTCATCTGCACATACGAGTTGATTGCGCCGCCGAAATCGCGCAAGGCCCGAATGTGATCGGGTGAGTCCCTGAGCGTGCGGTCGAGAAGTGTCTGGAGCCGCGTCTTGATCGGCGTGAATACCGAAACCAGGATCAACGACGTCAGCACGACTGCCACATCGCTTCGTTCGCCGGTGAAGCTCTCGAAGATCTTCTGCAGAATGGTGATGCTCACGCTGACCACACCGGCGAGCACAGCGGTCATCGTCCCCCAGAGGATCGTGCGATTGAAAATGGCGTCCATTTGGAGCAATCGATAGCGGAAGATAGCAATCGCAACACTGAACGGGAAGATCACCAGCGACGGCATATACAGCGCAGGCTCAAAGTGCAGCCGAATCCCGATCAAAGGGGTCGTCAGCCAAATCAACAGCGGCGAGAAGGAGATTGCGCTGCCCAGCAGGACTATCCGCGCCTGCCGTCGGACAACAGGTTCTTCGCTGCGAAAGGCTCGATATAGCATAGTGCCGAGGAAGAGCAGGCCACTGATCCCCGTGTACCGGTAGCACACATCGCGGACATCGAGATATTGCCAGGGTTGGGATTGATCGTACAACAAAATCGCAGCCCAAGCCCCCAGGCCAAGCGAGATAAGATACGGCACGGCCAAAATGGCGGGGAAGCGCCGTACAAGCCGTGCTTCTTGCGGGAAGCGCATGGCCAGGCTCAGCAATGAGCCACCGAGACTGGCGATCGCCACCGACCAAACGGGCGTTCCAACGTGCGTGGAAAACATGTCGAAGTAAAGGCTCATTGTGGTGGCGGTCGCGAAGCAGAAGAAGGCGAGCGCGCGGCCCGGACGGGTGCTGCCGCGCGCTCGATAAATCCAGACGCCAATGCTGAGATATGCCAGGCCCATAAGATAGGGCATCCAGAAGAGTCGGAACAGGTCGCGCACCGGAAAATCGATTAGCCGCACCGTTGGGAAGAACTTCTCGCCACCCTCCCGCAATTGTGTTGATATGGCCACCGAGTCGCCGACTGCGAGCCTGCTAAGAATTGCCTGGTACTGCTGGTCGCTGCCTACAGCGCTGCCTCCAAAGCGGGTCACAAGTTGCCCTAATTCCACGCCAGCCGCGCGTCCGCTCCAGCCAACGCCATCCTGATCGGTCGCCACGAGGGTGTGGTTCATTAGGAAGCCGGGAAACGGCCGGTTCGCCCAGGAGAGCGCGAGCATGGGACCCATGATCACGCCGAGGGTGGCAAGCCCAAACGCGATCAGCGTCACCAGCCGACTAATACGTTCCAGTACATCCCCGTTTCTGGCCATCTCCTACAGGTCCGTTTCTGTTTCCCCAAGCGCGCTCAGATCGTCCATCAAGGTTCGGCGGCGCCTGTCAACGGTCTGCGGTTTGACCGAACGCGACAACGCGATGACCGTGATGTCCTGATGATGCAGCGAGTCTTTGTCAGCGAACGTGGTGAGGTCGAGGCATAGGGCGTCCACGATGCCTTGCCCGGTGGTGGCGCCCGACGCGTTCAAGACGGCCCGCGCGCGCTCCGGTCCGAACGCGTCCCCAGTCTCGGGCCGCACCCCCAGCACTCCGGGGCTGTAAAAGATGATGCTATCACCCATTTCCAGCAGGACTTCCTCCTGTTCGTACTCGTAATCCAACGTCTGGCCGAGGAAAGCCCCCCCTTCGCGCATCTCGACCAGATCACCATCGCGCCACAGGAGGGGCGCACAGAACCCGGCAGTGGCGAACTGCAGCAGTCCGTTGGCCGGATCGAGGAGCGCGTACTCGGACGTAATGGCTGCCTCGGAACGCATATCCGGGCAGAGCAGATTGTTGCTCTGGGTCAGCGCCTGACCCGCCGATTGTGCGCGAGCTGCAGCCGTCCGGAAAGCCGCGCGCAAGGTCGATAACAAGTGGATCGCGGCTACACCCTTCTCGGCCACGGTCACCAACGACGTCATTAGCTTGCCGTCGGGAAGGAGCATGAAATCGTACATGTCGCGGGCGGCCGCGCCGTTGGCCCCACTCTGATGATAGACGCCCACATCCCAGCCGCTGACCAGCGGCGCCTGTTTGGGCAGCAGTTGCTGGCGAATCTGCTTGCTGAGCCGCCCCTCGACCACGGATTGATCGCGTTCCAGGATTTCCGAGCGCTGTCCGCGCGCCAGCAGCGCGACGCCGAGCGTGGGAATGATCATGCCCAATGCCAACAAGCCGATGAGTCCGGTGGCAAAGCGTTGGACCGGCGCCATCGCGGTCGTCCAGTCCGTCTCTGTCACGAGCGTCCAATCGGTGCCCGGCACCGGTGCAAATGCTGCGACCACATCGTGCCCTTGAACGTCTTTCGTCCGCCGTGATCCGCCCTGAGCGCCGGTCGTGCGGAGTTCCCCTGTCTCGATGCTCTCGCCGACGCGCTCATAGCCGGAGTCATAGATGACGCGGCCCGCTGCGTCCACGATATAGGTGTTTCCTGAACCGGTCAGGCGCAGACGCACGATGCTCGCGTAGAATGCGCTGACCTGGGACTCGCCCAGGCGAAAGAGACCCGACAGGACGCCTACCATCTCCTTGTTTTCACCCAGCACGGGCACGCTCATCACGACGACCAATGCGTCACTGGGTCCGACATTGAGCACGCGTGAGAAGTGAATGGCAGGTGGCTGGGCGACGAGCATAGATTTAAAGAAATCTTGGCCGGACCAGTCATCGCTCATGATATCCCAACGCTCAGGCACGGTGGCGCGAACTCGGCCGGTGTTGTCCAGCAAGATCACGCCGCCGTCGAACAAGCTGAGCCTCTGGCTTGCTCCGCGCAGAAAGAGTCTCTGGCGTTCGGTCAGTCCGAGATAGAGGCTTTGAGAACGAGCCAACGCCTGAAGTTCCTCGGCCAGCTTGCCGAGCTCATCACGCAGTCGCACAGCGGTCAGGAGCGCCACCTGCCGGTCCCGTTCAATGATCAGATCCTCGGCAGCCCTGCGGTACGATAGATAGCTATACGTGGCTGCGCCGATCAAGCCGACCATAGCCAAGAGGGTAATGGCCGCAAGGCTCCGTGCACGCGACTGCCGCCACAACCGCTTAACCCCCACCCGACTCCTCCGCGTTGCCCACTTGTGCCGCCTCAACCTGAGCCGCGACCTCTCGCATGATGCTTACAGGCGCGCGACCCAACGTGTAGATCTGTTCCCACGCGGTTGCAGTGAGGCGACGTGCTTCGTCCTGGTTCTCGAAGATTTCCGGCGTCACGGAATAACCCTTGATGTGTCCTTCAGCAAACGAGGCCAGATCCATCTCCTGGGTCTGGGTGGGGTATTGCTCGCGCGCGATGGCAATCCACTCCTCCACGAGGCTCGCGCGCGCCGGCTGGAGCAGGTGCGCCTGGGCCATGGCACGGCCGTAGCGCGGGCTGATTAAGAACTTCATGAACTCCCAGGCCGCTTCCGGGTACTGCGTGCCTTTGTAGATCCCAAAGCCATCCGTGGTTGACATGGTGACGCGACGTGCGGGAGCGGCCGGAAAGCGAGTAACACCCATCCGAAACTTGGCGCCCTCGAGGATTGCCTTCAGTGACCACGAACCATCCTCCACCATGGCCAGCCGTTCCTGCAAAAACGCTTCGGTGACGCTGAGATTCTGAACATCCAGGCGGCTGGCCATCGCGTGGTCCCCCCACATGCGGTCGCGCAACCATTGCATCGCGTCGAGTGCCTCGGAACTACCCATCAGGCATTTGGTGGGCTCGGCCGGATCGACGAAATGGCCACCCCAGCCGTTGACGTGTACCTGGATACGATCCCAACTGACGTCGAACATGCTGCCCCACACGGAGTCTGCCTCATCCTGTGGACGCTGCCTGGAGAAGGATCGCATGGCGGTCTGATAATCATCATAGGTCCAGGTAGAGTCGGGGTAGGTGACGCCGTACTTGTCGAACAGATCTTTATTGTAGTACAGGGCCAGCGCGCCGTGATACTTGGGCAAGCCAAACTGCGCGCCGTTGCGCAACTGCAGCGCCCGGTATTGTGCAACGTCCCAGTCCTGCCGGTCTTCCCCTTTCAACTCAGCATCGATGTACGGCCGCAAGTCCATGAGGTAGCCCTTCTGGGCCCAGACCGGGAAGAAATCACAGCAGCCTGCAAACACGTCGGGTGCGCTCTGCGCCTGAAAGTCGGCCAGCATTTTTTCAGTCAGGTCGGGCGGATCAGGTGTGTAGAAGACGTGGATATTTGGATGGGTCGCGTGGAATTCCTCCAGCATCTGCTGCGCCATCGCAGAAAAGTAGTCGGTGCGCCAATCCTGGTACACCAGCTGGACTGAGTCGCTGCCGTGCGGTCCGGGCCCTGACTTCGGCGCAGGACCACACGCACTCAGTGCCGCGCACCCGGCAAGGCTGCCTGCCACCCGCAAGAAGACCCGTCGCGAAATCCGTGATCCCATATGTGTCTCCCACTCGCCCCGCTTGTCGAGGCCGGGTTCTCCGTCTTTGAGCTTTGTCGTAAGTTTCTCGTTTGTGCGTCAGTTGGCCGGCCTATTGCCTCTACAAGTGCTAAAATTATACACAGGAAATCCTTGGACGCAAGACGCATTATGCTGCAATCTGACCCCGCATTAAGGCTCATCAAGACAGAGCGCGGCGCGTTCAACATAGCGCCGGGCTGTCTCTACATCACCCGCCAGAAGATAGGAGGCCGCCAGCCGCGCCAGATCTCTTGCTTCCTGCGGCCCACGTCCATCGCGGATCCGCGCGATGGTCGCGCGCAGCAGCATCTTTTCCGTCTGTGTCTTTCGCCCAGCGTCGCGCTGGATCACCTCGCCCTCGTCTGTCACGTTATCCGGTAGCCCGCTGAGACGATGCCACTTCGCGACATCACTTTCCGTCATTGCTTATCCCCATCTGTTGGTCCAGGTCAGCCGCAACTGCAGCTTGCCTCTGACCCATTATAGCATCTGGCAGCAGGTCGACTGTGGTCAATAACTCGAATTGACAGCTTTCAGGCTTCCTGGTATGAATCGAGACCAGGAGGTTTGACCCATGGATCTGAACCACAAAGAGCGCACGCAAGTTGCGTTTCGTCATGAGCCTGTCGATCGACTCCCTACTCAGATCAACTACACACCAGCAATGGGTGTGGCACTGGCCGCCCACTTTGGTGTTCCTGTGAGTGAGCTCGACATGTTGCTCGATAACCACCTGCTGCGCATTGACCTGTCATTCCCATCGCGTCTCAGCCCTGACAGGCAGGAGCGCTATGACTGGTGGGGCGTGGGCTATGACACCGCGGAAGAGGGCTACTTCATCCGTCACAGCCCTCTTGCCGCCGCGCCTGATCTGGATACCTTCTGCTGGCCTGATCCCCACACCCCAGATCTGTTAGTCGATGCGCAGGCGGCGATTGCGCTCCGCGGACGCGAGTACTTTGTCGCGCCGAACCTGGGCTTTGCGCTGTTCGAACGGGCATGGGCTTTGCGCGGGTTCGAGCAGTTCCTTATGGACATCGCCCTCGATCAGGTGTATGTCGGCGAACTCCTCGATCGGATCGTTTCGATCCAGCTCGTACTGATCGAGCGCTTCCTTGACCTCGGCGTAGACGGTGGCTATTTTGGCGACGACTACGGAGCACAGAAAGGATTGCTCATTTCGCCCGCCACCTGGCGCCGACTGATCAAGCCACGGCTTGCGCGCCTTTTTGCACCTTTTCGTGAACGCGACTTGCCTGTCATCATGCATTCCGACGGTCAGATCCAGGCGATCCTGGCGGATCTGGTTGAGATCGGCTTGACGGTCCTCAACCCGGTGCAACCCGAGGTGCTCGATCATCGCAGCCTCCATGCGCAGTTTGAGGGCCGGCTGGCTTTTTACGGAGGCATTTCAACGCAAACGGTATTGCCTCATGGCGCGCCGCCTGATGTTCGTCGCGCCGTGGCGGCGTGCGCTGCAGATCTGGCGCCCAACGACACGGGCCTGATCCTGGCCCCTTCGCATCGACTGATGACCGACGTCCCTATGGCCAATGTTGAGGCTATGTTGGCCGCCTTTCGAGAGAGGAAATGACCATCATGGATGCCAGCGAACGTCGCGCCCTGATAGCTCGCGAGTTTGGAAAACGCTTTGGTGCACAGGCTGATCTCTGGGTTCGTGCCCCCGGTCGTGTTGATTTGATGGGCAGCCACACCGATTACAACCTATGCCACGTGATGACCATGACGCTCAACCGCGACACCTGGATGGCGTTGCGGCCCCGATCCGACAGGTGCGTCGCAGTCCAATCCCTTAATCTTCCGGGTCGCGCCTTGTTCAGCCTCGATGCGATCGATCATGATCAAGTTACACCCTGGAGCAATTATGTCCGCGGAATGGCGTGGGCGTTGCAGACGGCTGGATATCGCCTGTGCGGCTTCGACGGACTGATCCACAGCACCATTCCGTTTGGCAGTGGATTGAGTTCCTCCGCCGCCATCGAAATGGCGACCGGCATGGCATTTCAGGCGGCCTCTGATTTCAACATGGACCCGCTGGAATTGGCCGTGCTCGGACAACGCGCCGAGAATGCGTTTGTGGGATTGAACTGCGGGATCCTGGACCAGTATAGTTCGGCCTTTGGCCAGGTGGACAGTGCGTTGTTGCTTGACTGTCGGGACCTCACGCACCGCATCGCCCCGATCTCGGCCGGGATCGCCGTGGTCATCTGTGACACCGCCGCGCCTCGTGATTTGGTCGGCACCGAATACGGCGAGCGTCGCGCCCAGTGCGAGCTTGGGGTGCAGCTGCTTGCACGCCACTATCCGCAGGCTGCATCGTTGCGGGACGTCACTCTGGAGATGCTTCTGGCGCATGCAGAGGAACTGCCACCGGTCGTCGCTAGGCGGTGCCGGTTTATCGTGGAGGAGAACCTGCGCGTTTTGGCGCTGGCCGATGCATTGGAGGTCGGCCAGCGAGCGCGCTTGCATGACCTGTTCGCTGCTTCTTACATAGGCGCCCGTGACCTGTACGAGATCGGCGCACCCTCAATGTCCGCGATGATGGACGCGATGCAGACTGCGCCTGGCGTCATTGCCGCCCGCCAGGCGGGGGCGGGCTTCGGCGGTTGCATGGTCGCGCTCGTAGAAGAGCAGCAGGTCGCCGCGTTCTGCGACGCTGTGAAGGCGCGATACGAGTCTGTCACGGGCATCGAACCCAACGTTTACCCGGTGCAGGCAGCAGCAGGCGCCGGCGCACTTGGCGCCGCCTGATAAGGAGATCCAGCCCTTGATCACATGAGCGCGACGGGACGCGACCAATAATACATATTAATATCCTTGCATTCTTGCGGTCGATCTGATATAATGATTGCATATAAGGCGTGTACCAGTCCGGCCTGTGAGGAGGGTCCGATGAAGCGTGGCTTACTCGTGGTGGTGCTCGGGACGTTGCTCCTGTCGGTCTCGGCGCCCACGGTGATGGCGGACAGCGGGCCGGGCGCCATGCACGTGGTGCAGCCCGGGGAAACGCTTGCCAGCATCGCCAGGCGCTATTGCACGACCTGGCAGGAGTTGTACAGCCTCAATGCTCCCACCCTGGTGAACCCGAACCAACTCTATCCCGGCATGACGCTGCGCGTAGCGAACCGCTGCGACGGCTGGGACGGCGGTGGAGGATGGTCCGGTGACCATGGGGGACCAGATGGAGGTCAGTGGGGTGGCGCGTACGATCGAGGGCCGCGTTTGCACGCACAGGGTGACCTGCGTGGCAGCACCTATACGGTGGTGCGGGGTGACACGGCGTATTCCATCGCCTTGCGCTTCGGGATTAGCACCGACACGCTCGGCCAGGCGAATGGTATCAATCCATGGCGCATCTACGCCGGACAGTGCTTGACCATCCCTGGGTTCGGTCAAGGGGAGCATCCGTTTGGGCAGCCGCGCCAGCCGTATGATGGTCAGGCCGGCCCGCCCAGACCCAATCCGCCGCGACCGTGATCCAGGGGTGCGGTACTGGTCCCTGCCGTCACGCCTCGCTCGTGAAATGACTATACGTCCCTTCCGTGAGTTTCCGCTTCCCTTCGGCAAGCAGATCGTCGGGAATGTCACGGAGGGTTTCCTCTTGCGCCCGGTCCTGTGGCGTGCGCGGCACCGCGCCCCGCTCGAAATAGCTGAGCGTCTCCGCCATCATTTCCCCTGCCAGCGCGGCTAGCTGGCCGTTGATCTTCTCATAAGTGTCACCGCGGTGCACCGGCAACTCCCGTCTCAGGATGATGTCGCCCTCGTCGATGTGCGTGTCGACGAAGTGGATCGAGACGCCCTGGGGCAGGTCCTTGTATAGCGCCCATCCTACGGGTGAACTGCCGCGTAAGGTCGGCAGCAGGCCTGGGTGTGCGTTCACGGTGGCGATGCGCGGCACATCGAGGATCGTCTCGCGTGCGATGCGTGCGCCACCCATCACCAACAGGTCGGGCGGGTCCGCGGCCAGCAGCTCGCCGCAGAAGTCGCTGTTGAGGTTGTGAACGTACCAAACCGGGATCACGCGCTCCCGCACCTGCTCGACGACGCGCGGCGCGATGCATTGGCCGCCCATGCGCGCCAGGAATTTCTCACGTTCGACCGCGGCAACCTCCGATATCTCCTGCACGATCAACTCGGGTTCGTAACCGCGCTCGATCAGCACGCGCAGCATCTCCCGGCCCCAAGGGTGCTCTTCAAGCAACAAGAACGCAAAAGACAGCGGCATATGGATTCCTCCTTATTTCATCAGCCGGTATGCCAACGGACCGACCAGTCCCTTGAACGATCGCCCGCGCAGGGCTTGATCCAGGTCCGCAATCAAGTCCTGTGGCGTCTCCAGACCAACACTGGCGCGCACGATCCCATCTCCTGTCCATTCCCGGATTCTCGCCTTCTGAGCAGTCGTCAGGTAGGGCGCGGCGTCTACGTACAGATCGGTCGGGTAGTAGAACAGCAAGCTGTGTGCGTGCCCCAGCGATGTGGCGTACGACCACAGCCTGATCCGCTCGGCCAGGTTGATGGCTGCGCCCAGCCCACCTCGCAATTCGAACGTGATCATCCCGCCGCCCGCCGCCATCTGCCGCTCAGCTAATTCGTGGTGCGGGTGCGATGGCAGCGCCGGATAGAACACGCGCTTGACCTTCGGGTGCGTCTCCAGGTAGCGGGCTACCTCCGCCGCGCTCTCGCAGTGCCTGCGCATCCGCAGGGGCAGGGTGGCCAGCCCGCGCAGGATCAGCCATGCGTTGAAGGGACTGGCCGCGCCCCCCAGGTGCACCAGCCCGTCCTGGCGGATCTTGTGCAACGCGCTCGCCCGGCCGCATATCGCACCCCCCAGTGCGTCGCCGTGGCCGTTCAGGTACTTGGTCAGGGAGTGAATGACATAATCTGCGCCCATCGTCGCGGGCTGCTGCAGGGCCGGACCAGCCCATGTCGAGTCGACCGCCAGCGCCGCGCCGTGCGCATGGGCAATCTGGGCGAGGCCGCGGATGTCGGCTATCCGCAAGATCGGGTTGGCCGGCGTCTCCACATAAACCAGCTTCGTATTCGGGCGCAACGCGGCCTGCACCTGTTCGGCGTCCGAAGTGTCCACCAGGCTGACGTCGATGCCGAAGCGGGGCAGGTGCAGCCCGAACAACTCCACTGAACCGGCGTAGCAGACCTCGGACGCCACCAGGTGATCGCCCGCGGACAACAGGGTGAACACCAGCGCCGAGACCGCCGCCATCCCCGTGGCGGTCACCAGGGCCGCTTCAGTTCCCTCCAGGGCGGCGAGCCGTTCTTCCAGCGCTCGCAGGGTCGGGTTGCTCCATCGCGTGTAGGCGTGGGGCGCCGCCGGCGATCCGAGGGTCAGCGCCTCAAACAGCTTCCCTCCGAACGGCGGCAGCTTGAAGGTGGTTGCCATGTGCAGCGGCAGCCGCAGCGCTCCCGTCGTAGGGTCCGCTGCCTCGCCTGCATGTACTGCGAGTGTCTCGAAATCCGTCATGGCTGATTCCGTTATCCGTTTCTGTCTGTTGCAGCCAATGACTGCACGAGTGCAGCGTGCTTCTCACGTGTGATCGGATATTTGTAGGCGAACACGATCGCCAGCACTAACAGCACCGCTGGAATTGGCCCGGTGAAGATGCGGATGGCCGTGATTGCGAGACCGGGCTGCACGGGTGCCGGGTTGGCCGCGCTCGGCGTGAGGTAGCCGGTCAGCGCCAGCGCCTGCCCCATCATCCACAGAGCAAGGCCCGTAGCCAGTTTCTGGAAGAACGATGCAAAGGCGTAGTACGAACCCTCACGACGCTGTCCGGTGACTGCCTGGTCCACCTCCACCACGTCCGGCACCATCGCCCAGGGGATGACATAAGCGGTCGCGATGCCAAAACCAGACAGCGCAGCCAGTATGTACGCCAAAAGCACCTGGTCCGGCGCGAGCGCCGATATCAGCAGCAGCACGACGACCCACGAGAGTGAGCCAACGATGAATGCACGCCGTTTGTCCAACCGCCGCGCCAGCCACACGGTGATCGGGATGAACAGGATGGCCATGCCCTGAGCGACGAGCACGAAGTAGTTGGCCTGTTCAGGGATGCGCAGACGATAGGACGCGTAATAGATCAGGACCGCCGCAAGGATGCTGGCTGTTGTCCAGCTCAAGAGGTACAAGCCCATCACCAGGCGAAACGGCTGGTTGCTGAGGGTCGCAGTGAGCGCCCTCCGCCACGGCAGCGGCGGCGGCAACTCCTCCGCAGGTCTTTCGCGAGTCACCCGAAATACCACGAATGGCGGGATCATGGACACAATGCCAAGTCCGACGCCCAGGGTCGCGAAGAGGGTGCGTTTGTCGGCAATTACCCAACCCAGGACGGTCGCCAGGATGATCGCGCCAAGCGTGCCGGCAATGGAGAACACCATCCGGTAGCCGTTCAGCGAAGAGCGCTCGTCATAATCGCTGGTCAACTCTGGTGTCAAGGCATTGTAGCCTACGTGAACAATCGTAAATGCTGTATCGAACAGGATGAACACCAAGGCGTAGTAGACGGTCAGCCCGAGCTGGGACAGCGGCGGCACAATCCACATCAGCATAAACGTCAAGCCCAAAGGGACCGCGCCGAACAGCAGCAACACCCGTCGCCGCCCCCAGCGCGTCCGGATGCGATCGGAGATCAGCCCGAAGAGCGGATCGTTGATGGCATCCCAGATGCGGGGCAGGCCGACCGCCCATCCCGCCAGATCGGGGCGCAGCCGTGCCACATCGGTCAGGAAGAAGAGCTGGAAGAACATCAGGATCGCCAGCGGAATGCTGGTCGACAGGTCACCTGTAGAGAAGGCGAGCTTCATGCTGCGCGGAAGCGCAGCAGGTCCCTTCTCCTGGGTGCCGGCGCTCACAGGGCCTCCAGATCCTGCATCTCTGGCGCCTCGTAGCTGTAGAACTCGTCCAGCGACCGGGCGGCCACCGCCGCGCGAAACGCCCTGAGTTCTGCCTCGACTGCCGGATCCAATTCTCTCGGCCGATGCTTCGACAGGATATCTTTTGCCTTCGCTCGCGCGTTATCGACTGCCGTGCGGCCGCCTCCCTTCTCCCAGCTATCCCAAGGATCGCGCACGAATAGCTTCGGCTGGTAGTGCTCCTTCCGGAAATGTGCCACTGTGTGCATCTCGGCGAGGTAATTCCCGGAGTAGTTGACCTGGCGGACAAGATCGAGCGCCAACGTTTCGTCATTCACCTCAATGCCGCTGCGCCAGGCGCAGCGCCGAGCCACACGCCTCATCATCCAGCACCAGCAAGGCGTGGTGTTCCAGGAGCGTGCTGTCCAGCGTGCCGCCGCAGGTGATCAGGTTCACGCCGGCCAGCACCGCGGGCAGCAACGTCTGCATCCGCTCCAGTCCCGCCTGCACATCGGGCATCTTGCTTTCGGTCACACCGCCGACCGAGCGGATCGGCAGGCCATAGAACCGTGCCATTTGCGCCGATGCGGCCGTGATCAGGCCTGTCTCGGCCGCGCCCAGCGCGACCGTGCCGTGACGCATGTTGGCAATGGTCGATACGGTGCCATAGAGGACCGGCGTGCCCGGCCGGAAGAGTTGCGCCAGCGCGATGTGGGCGAGAATGGCTGCGTTTTCCTGTGCCAGCAGCCCGGCGAGGGTCACCGGTGCGGTGGCGCCCGCGATGGCCTCGGGCGACATGGCCAGCGGCTGGCCGTACTCTGCGCAGATGAGCAGGCCCTCCGCCTGCTGCTGAGCCATCTGCAGCGGGCTGACCACGGAGCAGATCGCCAGGAACCGCGGCCGCCGGCGAAGCTCTTCCTTGCCGCCTACCGCGATGGCCATCATCCGCATCATGTCCCACGTGGGCAAATAGCCGTAGCAGCCCATACCAAACGATTTGCGGCTGTGATGCGCCCAGTCCCAAATTGCCTCCGCATGGATCGTCGTCATTGGGATGTCGTCCGGCCAAACGTCCATCTGCGAGTTGTGGATATGATCCAGCCCGTCAATCAAAATGATATGCTCCAGCATATCAGCAGCGGTCACAGGGCGGATGCGGCCGGTATCCATATCGACGATTCGCGTGGGCGTGCCTAGTCCGGCAAACAACGGCCCGGTCTGGTCGGGACCGATCGCATAACGCACTGCAGGATCGAGGCCATGTAGCGCAAACGAACTGGGAGCGCGTCCGATGGCATCCATGACAAGCTCCCGGGGGAGGCGCACCACCTGCCGTTGCTCGTCGACATCCGCACCGGCGTCGCGGAAAATGGCGCGAGCAATCGGATAGTCGACCCTGATGCCGATTTCTCCCAGGATGGCCATAGAACCCGCGTGAATGCGCTCGACTTCATCCGTGGATAACACCTCAAAACAGGAGGTTCTCACTTGCGGGGTTGCTCCTTCGGTTGTGGTGAGTTGGCATGGAAGGACGAAGGAGATTATACGCCGAAATTGGTGTTTGGACCACATTGCTGACGGCAGAGGAATTGGAGAGCCAGTCGTGGACGGTTGATGTCTGGATGACCCGGATCGTGCCGGGGCACACGGAATAGATTAAGATCGTGGGAACCGTGGACCGCTGAAGCAAGCAGATGCTTCAGCGGCCCACAGGTGGTGTGCTGCTTACGGCAACACGGTCACCGTCGTATAAGCCTCGGTCGTGTTTCCTTCCAGATCCGCCACGATGAACCCGACGACGTATTCGCCCGCCGCCGCGTCCAGTTCCTCCCACTTGAACGGGTTGTTCACCTGGAAGGTCAGCGTGTCACCCGCTTCCTTAGCCAGCTGCATGCCGCCCTGGCCGTCTGATTCCAGCCACGTCTCGGTCACCGTGAACTTGTCGCCGGCCGTCACCGTGACCTCCCGCGGTGCGCCGGGTGTGCCATCTTCCTGCGTGAAGGCGAATACCTGCCTCAGCAAGCCGTCCCGGAAGTATGCCCGTGCATGCCGCTGCTCGCCGTCCTGGTACGTGTAGGTGCCATCCACCGTGTAGATGGTATCCTCATAGGTGGCGCCATACGTTTCGGGCATCAGCGCGGCCTGTGCGCGCGTCTGACCATCCGTGATGGCGTAAGCGATGGGTTCCCACTCGAACTCCAGCTTGAAATCGCCCTCACCCCAATCCGGGTAGTACACGCCGTTCGCTTCCTTTGTCGCAGGCGCCTCGAGATAATCCCGATCGAGGATAGCGATCGAGCTGGACTTCTTATCGAGGTAGCCGGTGAAGAAGTAGACGTACCCAATGTTTTCCCCGCTGACATTCGTGCTCAACAGGACGGTATCGCGGATCGCGACCTCGTTCTTGTCCTTCTGAACGGGAGACAGCGTAATCTTTCCCGCGCCGGGTGCACGTGTCACGCCGCCGGTCTGGGGCACCGTGACGCCACGCGTGTCCGCCTCAAACGTCCGGCCGCCGTAGTGGAACAGCAGGAACTCATCCCACAGCGAATCCTGGGCGAATCGGTTTGCGATCTTAGTATAGGATTGCGGCCCGGCGGCCGGCTGCTGATAAACCTGGCCCGTTGGGAAGTAAATCGAGATGCCTGTCGCGCCCGGTTTGTCCTGCCCGCTCTTCTCCGCGATCACTGTCTCTGTGATCACCTGGGCGACGTTCCTTGCGGCCGCGTTGACCCCCTGATCCTTGCTTGCCTGCGTCAACAGGATGAGGAAGTGGCCCAGGTCGATGTAAGATGGCGGCACCTGTTGTCCGAAGATCGAAGTGAACGACTGAGTATACCGCCGTGCCTTGGCGACAGCGTTCTGGTCGATGTTCTGCATGGCATAGGCCAGTTTGTTCACGCTCTCGACCAGCGCCGTTGTCTTCTCCAGGTCGACGGCGGTCAGTGTGACCCCGCGACCCAACTGCTGGCGGATCTGCTGAGCCGAAGCGCCTCCCATTGTGCTGCTGCGGCCGACCCACTCACTGCGCGCCTGGTCATCCAGGATGCGCTCATCCTGGTCGACATAGCTGGTTACGATCTGCTGGCCGAGCTCTGCGCCGCTCATGTCCGGGTTCTTGACGAGTTGGCTGAGGAACGCGGTGTAAGCCCAGCCCAACGCGGGCTCGGTCTCTTGCGAAAAGACCGCGTAGCGGCCATGCGGTGCGAGCGCGCTCATCACCTCAATGTGCCCCATCAGGCACGCGTCCATGCCGATCAATTCGAATTTGTCGATGCCTGCCTGCTGCCGGGCTGTTTCCAGCGCAGCATCCAGCTCATTCAGGTACAACTGATCGCCCAGAGACGACTCCAGCGGAATGCTCCGGTCGATGCTTTGCCCCTGCTGCCCCGGATCCGGATCCGACCAGCCGCCCGGCCACCCCATCCCGTGGTCCGACAGGATCAACACATAGTTGTCCGCCGGGTAATTCTTTGCGGTCCATGTGACGAAGTCGACCAGTGTCTCTCCCGCGGACATGTTGAGTTCGCCTTCGCCGATCAGCTTGGAGCCGACCCGCGTCAGATCCTGGTCAGGCTCGATGACGTAGCGCCGGGTCGCCGTCCAGTTCCCATCCCCGTTGAACCCGCCGCGATAGCGGTCGATCTGGGCAACCATATGCACGCGGTCCGTAGGACCGACGCGCTCCACCTCGTTCAGGTCGATGTAGATGTCCTGCTCGAGTATTTTGTCGTCCGCATCCTGGTACAACATGATGGTCCAGGTTTGGCCGGCTTTCGTGGCGCTCTGACCTGCAGCACTCGATGCGGTTGTCGCGACCGCCGCCTTCGTTGCAACCGGTGCAGTCGTGGGGCGCCGGGTGGCCGTGGCGCGGGGCGCCGCGGTCGCCAATGGCCGCGGCGTCGCGGTCGGCTGCATCTGCAAACCGGGCAGCGTCTGCTCCTGGGTCGGCTCCGGCAGCGTCGTGGTCGTCTGATTGCTGTTGCACCGGCCCAACACCAAGAACGCGATGAGCGCGCAGATGAGGAGCAGCCCAATCCCACCGCCGGCAGCACCGCGCGTGCCGCCAGGGATCTGCAGCCCTCCGCCGCCACCGCTCGATGGCGTGAATCCGCCCCCTCCACCGCTCGACGGCGTGCCTCCTCCGCCTCCGCCGCTCGACGGCGTGCCGCCATCGTCCCGCTGTGGCGCTTCGGCGCGCTCGCGTTGCGACGGATCTTGATCGGTGCGCCGACGACGGCCTGCACGTACAGTGCGATCAGGGTCGTCAGCCATCAGCAGCCAGTTGCGCGGCGTTTCCTCCGATGCGCGCTGGCTGTGTCTCCCGCCAAGGGCAGTGGCGGACTCCAGTTTCGGGTATAACAGATCAAACGGATTCTTCATCACTCCCAATGCCTTTCTGACGGACGCGACATGGTAGACCGTCGCGGAGGAATGTATGCGCATTCTGGCCGGCGGCGCAACTCAGGATTGCCAGACATGTTGCCCCGCCGCAAGTGGCGCGATAATGAGTCGATGCATATCGAATCCATCGGTACATTGTACCCTTATATCACGAATAGATTAAGAAACAAATCACAGAAAGGCGTGGATCGAAAGGAGGAGGTCGGGATGGAACCCAGCTTTTTTGACCGGGCGTATGCCGTCATCCGCATGATCCCGCGCGGCCGAGTCGCCAGCTACGGACAGATTGCTGCGCTCCTCGGCCATCCGCAGGCCGCGCGCACGGTCGGATGGGCGCTGAACGCGCTCCGCGATAGCGATATCGACGATGTGCCCTGGCAACGCGTCATAAACAGCCAGGGCCGCATCAGCATCTCCCGTGCTGACCTCGGCGCGGACTTGCAGCGCGCGCTGTTGGAGGAAGAGGGGGTCGAGTTCAACAGCCGCGGCTATGTGGATCTGGACCGGTTCGGTTGGGAGGGCATGGACGACGTCGAGCAACTTTGGCGAACATAGCGGCGCACTGATTTGCGGTTTGCCAACAAATGTTCTAAAATGCGGTTACAATCTGTGACAGGAGCAGTCTGATGCGAGAAGTCACCATCGCGTTGGCGCAAATGGCGCCAGTGCTGAATGACAACGAAGAGAACCTGCGCCGGATGGGTAGCTACATCCAGCGCATTTGTAGTGAGCAGCCCACGAATCTCATTGTCTTCCCTGAGCTGGCCCTCTCCGGATACGAGTGCGGACTCAACTTTACCCGTCTCGCGGAGCGCCTCACGGGGCACGCGGTGTCTTACGTCGCCGGCAAGGCGGCGGAGTTCAACGTCTACGTCGTCTTCGGTATGCCTGTCAAGGAGAAGGTGGAGAGCATCCTCTTCAATGCGGCGGTTGTGATCGGACCGGACGGTGAACTGCTGGGCGACTATCGTAAGTTGCACCTGCAAGGGGAGGAGCGCCTCGCATTCCGGCCGGGGTATCGCCTGCCCATCTTCGACACCGAGTTTGGCGGCCTGGGCGTTATGATCGGCTGGGATATGGCGTTCCCCGAAGTTGCTCGCAGCCTTGCGCTCGACGGCGCGGATCTCATTGTGGCGCCCTCAGCCTGGACGTCTGATCAGATGGAGGCCTGGCGCGCATACACGGTCTCTCGCGCATGCGAGAACGCCATGGTCATCGCCGCGGCCAACCGAGTGGGCCAGGAGCCGAGTTACACCTTTGGCGGCGAATCGATGCTTGTCGGCCCGCGCGGCCAGACGCATACCTTCCTGGACGCGGCCGTCGAAGGCTACGCCGTCGCAACCGTGGACCTGGATGAGATCCGCACGGTCCGTGAGGAATCACAGGCTTTTCAGTGCCGCCAGCCCGCGGCCTATCGCGCGCTCGTGAGGAAATACTAAGCAATGCATATCATCGACCTGCGAAGCGACACACTCACTCGACCTACGCCCGCCATGCGCCAGGCCATGGCCAATGCGGAGGTAGGCGACGACGTCTACGGTGAAGATCCGACTGTGCTGTGCCTGGAGGATAAGGCGGCCGAGCGGTTAGGCAAGGAAGCCGGTCTCTTCGTCTCTTCCGGCACGCAAGGCAACCTGGTCAGCCTGCTGACCCACTGCGGACGCGGCGACGAGGCCATTATGGGTGACCAGTCGCATACCTTCCGCTACGAGCAGGGCGGATGCGCCGCGCTCGGCGGCATCATGCCCCACCTCGTGCGTAACCAGCTCGACGGATCGATAGACCTGGGCGAGATTCGCGCGGCGATCCGCGATGACGACGTTCACGCGCCGCGCACGCGCCTGATCTGCATCGAGAACACCCACAACCGGTGCGGCGGCGTACCGCTGACCGCCGAGTACACGCAGCAGGTAGCCGATCTGGCGCATGAGCACGGCCTCCGGCTTCACATCGACGGCGCGCGGCTTTTCAACGCCGCCGTCGCATTGGGTGAAGACGCACGGGATCTCGTTCGAGACGCTGATTCCGTGACGATCTGCCTGAGCAAGGGTCTTGGCGCCCCGGTGGGTTCAGTCGTCTGCGGCTCCCGCGAGTTCATCCATGGGGCTCGTCGTGCGCGCAAGGTGCTCGGCGGCGGCATGCGCCAGGCCGGCATCATCGCGGCCGCCGGCATCATCGCGCTTGAGCAGATGGTCGATCGGCTGGCTGATGACCATGCGAATGCCGAAGCGCTGGCCGCGGGGCTGGCGCAATTGCCGGGCGTCGAGGTTGAGCCGGTGCCGATTCGCACCAACATCGTGTTCTTCCGCGTGAACCGCCCCGATATCGACGCACCGACCCTGGTGAAGCGACTCGACGAGCATGGCATCCGCATGCTTGACCTGGACCCAACGCGCATCCGAGCCGTGACCAATTACCACGTCACCGCGGGCGACATCCAGCTGATCCTGGGCGTCGCCGGCGAACTGCTGGCCTAGGCTTTCACCACCAAGGCGCCAGGCAGCAAGGGCCCACCGAGTATCTTGGTGGGCCTTTGAGCCCTGGAGCCGTTGCGGTTACGTCAGGCTTTTGATCGATTGCTCGATCTGCTGCTTCAGGCCCTCGATCGCTGCTCGCAGCGCCGCGTCCGCGCGATCCAATTCGGCCAGCCGGTCCTCCTGCTCCGCCAGCGTGCGCGCATAGCGAGTGCGTAACTGCCCCTCTTCGCCGCTGTCTCGCAGGCTGGCCAGGTTGCCCTGGATCGTTTTTTGCTGCTCCAGCACCTTCTGCCTGCTGGCAGCATTCTTTTGGATCTCCTGTTCGCGCGCCGCGATTTCGTCGTACAGCTTCAGGATGCCGGCCAGCCGGTCATAGGTGGCCTTGTCCAGCGCCTTATCGCGCAGCCAGGCGGCCAGTTGCGCCAGGTTCTGGTTCCGAATCTCCTCCCGCCGCGCCACGAGGCGCCGTTGTCTGACGACGAGAGTATTCGTCTTGGCTGCCGGAATGTCGAGGCTGTAACGATAGTGCTCTGCCGTCCGTTCCACAGGGTCCGGCGTGTCGTAAGGATTGAACCCGCCGAGCACAGGGTGCTCCACCGTGACGCGCACGGCCTGCCGGGTGCGGTTCTCAAGCCGGTACGTCGTCGCCTGGGTATCCCACTCCTGCACCACCACCAGCCCCTCGTGAATGCGCACGCTCTCCAGCTTGCGCTCGGAGCTGTGTTCCTCGGTCACAGTGACGCTCAGGTCGACCGCGTACGCCAGGTAAATCTCGCCCTCGCTCGAGGTGAATGGCAGCATCGCCTCACCCGCATACTCGCCTGCTTCGATCACGGTCAGCGGACCCCGTTCGAGGGTCAGCCCGGTCAGGTTTTTGAAGCGCATGGCGATGACCGGATGCTTGGGCTGCTTGCGGCCGTTGTAGAGACGTTCCTTCATCAGCGCCACTGTGCTTTGCAGGATGGGCGCCATGGCCGAGCGCCCGCGGCGTACGGTCACCGGGTTCGCGACCGCATAGCTGAAGAATTCTCCCTGGGCCTGGCCCGTGGCCGCGACCGTGGTCGACGCCGCGACATCCGCCATTGCCGCGCGCATCACGCCCCGCCTGGGTG
This sequence comes from uncultured Chloroflexia bacterium, assembly GCA_963774265.1. Classification (GTDB taxonomy): domain Bacteria; phylum Chloroflexota; class Anaerolineae; order CG2-30-64-16; family CG2-30-64-16; genus JALOOB01. The sequence continues at coordinate 110,828 of CAVZDU010000010.1, forward strand.
CAGCGGCCACGGCTTCGCGCATCAGCCCCTTCGCCATGCGCCCCTCATCCATCGACAGGGGCGCGGCCGCTTCAAATGTCCCTGCGAACTCGACAGGCCCGGCAACCCCGCGCGCCTCCTCCTGAATCACCGGCCGCTCGGGCGTGAAGGGCGTGTACAGATCATAGATGAAGCTGACCGGCATGCCCGCCACGAAGGTGAGTTCGACGTTCTCCAGATCCTCGTCCAGCGTATTGTCGAACAGCGCCCACCCCTGCAGAAGTCCCTTGCCGCCCTTGAGCGCGTCGACCTCATCGGCCACCAGCCGGTAGCTCACGCGCCACACCGGGCTCGGCGCGATGTAACTGACGCTCACTGCCTCCGCGCCCGGCGACAGCCGCACGGTCACCGCGCGCTTGTTCTCCTCGGTCAGGCTCGTCTCCAGGAAGTAACTCAGGTCCGCGGCCGCGCGCTCGTCGTCCAGCGTCACGCTCAGGATATCCGCGAGCCGCAGAGGGATGATTTCGCGCGTTACGGGCGCGAACAGCGACAGCACTGTCGCTCCCATCGGCTCTCGTTCGCCGGGCAGGTCCACCCCCACGACAATGCCGCTGTGCGACGAGCCCGTGGTGGTCACCTGGATGCTCCGGCCCCGCACGTCGCGCAGCAAATCGCGCAAGCTGGCCTGATCGGAGAGCTGAATCGACGACCGCTGGAGTAGCTCTGCTTTATCCTCCGGCGTCTGATAATCCACGCCGAGCACCTGGCCGCCTGCGGCTACCGCGGTCAGGCTCTTCAGAACGTCATTCATCTGCTCCTTGCGAAAGTCCAGGCTGACAATCTCGCCCGGCCCATGCCCGTGGCGCTCGAAGAACCCAACACCATGCTTATATAACGTCATCTTGACGATCGGTAAACCGGACATCGCACTCCTCCATTCGGGGCTCGCTTTCCCTATTGTACTGCAGAATCGGTTGCTCCGCGCAACCCAATCGCCCCCGCGGCGTATGGTTCATGTAGAGACGTTGCATGCAACGTCTCTACAACGGGACGCAACGTCTCTACAACGGGACGCCGCGCGTGCGTCAGCCAACCGTCAACCGGCAGACAGCCGCGCGTTCGGCAGGCTCAGGCAAACGTGTTACCATATAGTTGCATGAGCAAATCTATATTGCCCTTGCCCTTTCTATTCGGAGCATACCATGACTCAGCCCATCGTCTCACTCTCCGGCCTCTGCAAGACCTTCGGCACGTTGCGCGCAGTGGACGAAGTCTCGTTCGAGGTCTACCCGGGTGAGATCTTCGGTCTCCTCGGCCCCAACGGCGCAGGCAAGACGACCACCATCCGCATGATGCTCGACATCTTCCGCCCCGACTGCGGCGAGGTCCGGCTCTTCGGCGGCCCCATGTCCGAGGACAAGAAGCGCCGCATCGGCTACATGCCCGAGGAGCGCGGCCTCTATCGCGATCAGAAGCTAGCGCCGACGCTGGAGTATCTCGCCACGCTTAAGGGGCTGTCTGAGTCCGAGGCGGCGCGGCGGCTGGAGAAGTGGCTCAAGCGGCTCGACCTCTGGGGCGACCGCCAGAAGAAGGTCCAGGACCTGAGCCGCGGCATGCAGCAGAAGGCCCAACTCATCGCCACACTCGTGCACGAGCCGGACCTGATCGTGGTCGACGAGCCCTTCGCCAACCTCGACCCGATCAACACCCGGATGGCTATCGAGATGCTCACCGAACAGGCCGAGCGGGGCAAGGCGGTCATCATGTCCACCCACCTGATGTTCCAGGTCGAGGCCATGTGCCACCGCATCGTGCTCATTGATAAGGGCCGCACGGTGCTCTATGGCACAGTGGATCAGATCAAGCGCGATTTCTCCACCAACGCGGTGCTGGTGGAGGGGCAGGGCGATTTCCGTTCCCTGCCCGGCGTCCTTGAGGCGCGGCAGGAGAACAGCCACTGGCATCTCTCCCTCGCCCAAGGCGCTACACCCCAGGCTGTCTTCCGTGCGCTGGCCGGGCAAGAGGGTGCGCGCATCGAACGTTTCGAGCTGGCCGAGCCTTCCCTGGACGACATCTTCATCAACGTCGTGCAGGACGGCGGCTCCGGCCGCAGCGGCGGCCGCAACGGCGGCAGGGAGGCCTCCGATGGATAACCTCTGGCGGATCGCGCGCGCCGAGTACCTGCGGCTCGCGGCGAAGCGCTCCTTCCTGCTCTCGCTCATCGGCATGCCGCTCCTGATCGGCGCGGTCATTGCCATCGCGATCCTCACCGCGTTGCCCAAGGGCGACGCCCGCCCCATCGGCTACGTCGATCTTGCCGGCGTCATGCAGGGTGCGCTGGTCTCGATCTACGAGCCCGCGGCGGACGCGCGGGCCATGGCCTCCTTCGCGGACGAGGCCGCAGCACGTGCTGCGCTCGAGGCGGGCGACATCCAGGCCTACTACGTGGTGCCGGCGGACTACCTGGCGTCGCGCAGCCTATCCCTGTTCACCTGGGGAGAATCGCTCTCGCCCGGCGCGAGGGGGGCCTTCGAGGATCTGCTGGCGGCCCACCTCGTGGCGCAGGCGCCCCCGGAGTCACAGAAGGTCCTGCTCGAAGGCATAAACCTGATTTATCGAGGCGTCAACGACCGCCGCGAGCTTCCCGTCGAAGGTTTCCTCGTCGCCACGATTCTGCCGTTTGTCATCGGCTTCTTCTTCGTGATGGTCGTCATGAGTTCCGGCGGCTACCTGCTCCAGGCCGTGACCACCGAGAAGGAGAACCGCATGGTCGAGGTGATGATGACCTCGGTCTCGCCGTTGGCGCTCATCGGGGGCAAGGCCGTCGGCTTGATCGGCGTAGCCCTTACCCAGGTCCTGGTCTGGCTCATCGCCCTGGCCGTGGCGCTCGCGTTCGGCAGTCGCCAGGTGTCGTGGTTGAGCGATCTCCAGGTGCCTTGGACCACCCTGCTCCTCGCGGCCGTCTACTTCCTGCCCACGTACGTGTTGCTTGCGGGCATGATGATCACCGTCGGCAGCATGGTGACCGAGCTCCAGCACGGCCAGCAGATCGCCGGCTACTTCAACTTGCTTTTTGCCGTGCCCTTCTTTTTCATCGTGCTTCTTTTCAGCAACCCCAACAGCCCGATCATGGTTGCGCTGACGCTCTTCCCCACAACCTCGATGATGACCCTCGCGATGCGCTGGGGCGTCACGCAGGTGCCCGCGTGGCAGATCGCCCTCAGCTTCGCCCTGCTCCTCGCATCCGCCCTGGGGAGCATCTGGGTGGCCGCCAAGGTGTTCCGCCTGGGCATGCTGCGTTACGGTCAGCCCTTGAGCCTGGCCGGCCTGGTCAACCTGCTGCGCCCTGCCCGCGCGGCGAGCGGAGCGAGAAGATGAACATGCGCAACGTCGGCCTCGTCATCAAGTACGAAATCGTCAGCATGCTTCGGAAACCGTCGTTCTGGCTCTTCACGTTCGGTTTTCCGCTCATGATCCTGGCCTTCACGTTCTTCCCGCAGCTCGTCGCACAGCGCTCGATCTCCGAGGCACAGGCCACCATTCTCGCTGGCGCACGCGGCCCTGCCGTCCCCTACGTCGACCTTGCGGGGGTCATCGTCACCGTGCCCGACGACCTGCGACCTGCCTTCAAACCCTTCGCGGATGAGGACGCGGCCGTGGCCGCGCTCCGCGCAGGAGAAATCGCCCAGTACTACCTGATCCCTGCCGACTTCCGGGAGACGGGCCGCGTGATCGCGGTGACCGAGCATCCCTCCCCGCTGACCAACATGACCGGCTCCGACCAGCTCGAGGCCGTCCTGCGCCTCAATCTGGCCGGCTCCAGCCCTGTGGCAGCCGCGCTTGCCGACCCGATTGCGCGGGTCGAGGAGCGCAGCCTGGCGCCGTCAGAGGGTGCGGCAGAGGGTCCCCGCAGCGAGATGGAGGAGATGACCGACTTCCTGATCCCGTTCGCGGTGATGTTCATCCTCTTCTTCGTGATCACCATGAGCGCAGGTTACATGCTGCAAAGCGTGACGCGCGAGAAGGAGAATCGCACCGCCGAGCTCCTGCTGACCAGCCTCAGCCCACGCGAACTGATATTGGGCAAGGTCGTCGGCCTGGGCATCGTGGCGCTCGTACAGATGGGCATTTGGTTGGGTGGGGGTCAGCTCATTCTGGTCGGCGGAGCGGTGGTCGTCGCGGGCCTCGCGGGCAAGGGACTTTCGTTGGGGTTCTTCGCCTGGGCGGTGGTCTTCTTCCTCTTCGGCTACATCGTCTACGCCGCCGCGCTCGGTGCGCTCGGTGCGCTCGCGCCCACCATGCGCGAGGGCTCCCAATTCACCTTCGTCCTGCTGCTGCCCCTGATGATCCCTTTGTGGCTGAACAACGTCTTCGTCAACGATTCGAATGGCCCGATCGCCACCGCGTTGAGCCTCTTTCCGCTGACCGCGCCAACTACCATGGTCACCCGGCTCGCAGGGGGCGGCGTCCCGGCCTGGCAGCCCTTCGTCGCGCTTGCCGGCGTCATCGTCGCCGCGTACCTTTTCGTCCTGCTCGCCGCCCGCTTCTTCCGCGCCGACACGCTGCTCTCATCCACCAGCATCAGTTGGGGCCGGATAGCCAGCGAGCTACGGGGGAAATGACGTAACAGATGCCCACTTGAGGCCCAACGGATCAACGGTTATGATCACGTACGTCGGTGATTCATCCGTTGATCCGCTCGATTATCCGCTGCGTTCGGTCGTTAGCCTATCCCCCATGTGTGCTACCCCGTGCCGTGATGCTTCGCAGCGCATCGACCAGCACGTCCACGCCCTGCATCCACTCGGCAATCTCGATGTGCTCTTCGGGCGTATGGTCCAGCCGGCTGTCTCCCGGCCCGTAGGCCAGGATCTGGCAGCCCCAGGCCGGCCCCACCACGTTCATGTCGCTCGTACCCGTCTTGTTAAGGAAGACCGGGTCCCCACCGTGTGCGCGCACGGCGGACACGAACGCGCGCACCAGGGGTGTGTTCTTCTCCGCCCGGTACGCCTGCTCTTCGCCGCTGAAGCGAAACGCGCCGATTCCGTCCGCGCTGATGAGCAGTCGCTTCATCACGTCCGGCGCCAGGCTCGGCGGCAGGCGGAAGCCCATCCGCATCTCCGCCGTCTCCAGCATCCCGTCATCGCCGGAGCTGAACTGTCTCAGCGATGCCTGCACCTGGTCCCACGCCCGGCTGTAGCCCGTGTTGAGTTCCTCCACCAGCTCCTGCACCCGTCGCCAGTAGTTGAATGCCAGTTCCGGGGCCCCCGCTGCGGGCCCGGCTGTATGCGACATCATCCGTTGGAACTCCACGTCGGCCAGCAGCCTGCCCTTATAGCCCAGGGCTACCCGCTCCCATCCGGTAGGTTCTCCGATGATGCATAAGTCGGGTCGCCTTCGCGCCGCCAGATGCCGCGCACCTTTCGAAGTCGTGCTCTCTTCCTCGACCGCGCCGGCCACCACGATGCGCCACCCTGGCTGCGGCCCGAGCAGCGCGGCAGCCGTAGCGAAGGCAGCTAGCGGCCCCTTGGCATCCACCGCGCCACGGCCATAGAGCCGGCCGTCGCGCTCCGCGATCTTGGGGAAGCCGCGCACGGTGTCAATGTGTCCGAGGAGTATGATCTCGCGCACGGGCCCTGCGCCCGAGCATTCGAGCACGCCGACCGCATTACCTGCGCCATCACGATGGGCTGAGAAACCGTGCGCACCGAGCCAGGTGATGAGGTGACACACTGCGGGCATCTCCTGGCCGGAGGGCGAGCGGATCGCCAGTAGCTCGCGCAGCAGCGCCAGGCCGTTGTCCGTAGTTTCTTCGATAGAGGAAGAAGACATGCTGACCTCGCTCCTAATCTGCGAACACTGCCTCGGCATGGCTGCGGCCTTCGTCTCGCGCCGCAGTCGCCCGAACGATATCGCATACTGCTGCCGTCACCTGGGCGGTCGTCGCCATGCCACCCAGGTCGGGCGTGGTCAATCCCGCCTTTACCGTTGCCCGCACGGCTTTGCGCATCAATGCCGCCGCCCGGGGTTCACCGACGTGCTCCAGCAGCATCGCCGCGCTGACGATCGCGCCCATCGGGTTGGCCACCCCGCGGCCGGCAATATCGGGGGCGCTCCCGTGAACCGGCTCGAAGACCCCCACCCGGCCATCGCCGACATTGGCCGACGGTGCGACGCCCAATCCTCCCACCAACCCGGCTGCCAGGTCCGATAGGATGTCACCGAACAGGTTGGTCGTGACGATCACGTCGAAACGGCTTGGATCCCGAACCAGCCACATGGCGGCCGCATCCACGAGCACTTCATCGACCTCGACGTCGGGATAACCTTTCGAGACGGCCAGGCAGCTCTCCCGAAACAGCCCATCGGTCACCTTGAGCACGTTTGCCTTGTGCACGATGGTGACTCGCGGACTTGCTCTGCGTCCTCGCGAACCAGCCCCGGGTCCGCTTTGCGTGGTTTCACGTAGCATGGCCCGCCTGCGTGCCTGCTCGAAGGCTACCTGGGCGATGCGCTCGCTGGCCTGCCGGGTGATCACCCGCTCGGCAATGGCGGTGTCACCTTCCCTGCGCTCGCGGCCAGAGTACAGGCCTTCGGTGTTCTCGCGCACGATCAGGAGGTCGATCGGGCAGCCGTTGGGGGCCAGAGGCGACGCGGGACGCAGGTTGGCGTAGAGATCGAACTCCTTACGGAGCGTGAGGATAGGGCTGCGGTAGATCGCGGGCCTGCCGCCGCTTTGAGGGGATAATCCACGTGGGTGCCCGCTATCGCCATCGCGCAGCGTCCGTGTGGGACTGCCGGTTGTCGGCGACTGCGTTGCGCCGAAAAGCGTCGCATCAGTCCCACGCACGGCCTCAACCGTCTCCTGGGGCAGGGCGGTTCCGCTGCGGATGAAGCAATCCCACCCGGCCTGTGCAGTGACAAAGCGCGTGCCTGGTAAGGCGGTGGCAATCACCTGTGCCGCCGCCGGCACCACCTCCCGGCCAACGCCATCGCCGGGTATCAGACAAATCGTATTCATCTCAGGCCTCCGCCATCCTCAATCTGCAATCTTCAATCTTCCATCGCTGATCCGGTCGCGGCCAGGCCCTTGAGCATGGGCAGCAGACCGCCAGCCTGGAAAATGGCAGCAACCGATGGCGTGAGCGGCGGAAAGGGGAATTCGCCGGCAGCGCAGCTTATGACGCCACGGTCCAGGTCGACGGTAACGGGCTCTCCGGGTCGGATCACCGTAACCGCCTCCGGACAAATCACCGGCAGGAGGCCGTTGTTGACGGCATTACGGAAGTAAATTCTCGCGAAAGATTGCGCAATGATAACCCGGATTCCCGCAGCGCGCAAGCTCGTCACAGCCTGCTCGCGGCTGCTACCGCACCCCCAATTCCGCCCTGCGACAATGACATCGCCCGCTTGCACCCCTCGCGCAAAAGCCGGATCCAAGTCCTCCAGCGCATGTTGCGCCATTTCCGCCTCATCCTTGATGGTGTAAGTATATTTGCCCGGGAAAATCACGTCCGTGTTGACATCATCCCCGTAAACCCAAGCCTGTCCCACCATCGAAGATTGCAGATCGAAAATTGAAGATTGGCCTTCCGCAGGATTCTCATGGTCGTTCATAGCGCTTCCTCGCCACCTGATCTTCCTTCTTCCATCTTTCTTCCTCCTTCTTCCATCAACTCCTCCGGTCCCCCGATCCTGCCGAGCACCGCACTCGCAGCGACCACCTGGGGGCTGGCCAGGTAGATGTTCGCCTCCGGGTTTCCCATTCGGCCCCTGAAATTGCGGTTGGCCGTGCTGATCACCGTCTCGCCCGCAGCAGGCACACCGAGGTGGTTGCCCATGCACGGCCCGCATCCGGGAGTCCCCAACATCGCCCCCGCTGCCAGGAACGTCTCCACGTAGCCGGCAGCCAGGCCGGTTTGCAGTACCTCGCTGGATGCAGGGATGACGATGAGCCGGACACCCTGCGCCACCTTGCGCACCGCGCCATTCCCTCGCCGCAACACGGCCGCCGCTGCTGCCAGATCCTCCAGACGGCCGTTCGTGCAGGTGCCGATGAACGCCTGGTGCACGGGCGTCCCCGCCACCTCGGAAAGCGGTGCGACATGGGCCGGGTGATGGGGTATGGCGACTGCCGGCTCCAGCGCTCCCAGGTCAACAGCCAGACGCTGCGAGTAGGGTGCATCCTCGTCAGGATAGAGCGCTCCTGCCGCCAACCATTGAGAGCATTCTTCTTGCGATCTCCCGGTGCGCTCTCGGTTGTCGAGCCTCTCCGCCAGCCACGCGAACACCGCCTGGTCCGGCTCCAGGTATGCGTTTTTCGCACCCGACTCGGCCATCAAGTTAGGCAGGACCATCCGACCCTCGACGCTCAGCGATCTCAGCCCGGGCCCGCCGAACTCCAACGCCCGGTAGATCCCCGCCTCAGGACCCAGACGCTGGAGCAACCATAGCCCCAGGTCCTTTGTGGTGACCCACTGGCCCAGCGCGCCGGCCAGATCGACGCGGATCGTTTCAGGCACGCGCAGCCAGAGCTCGCCGGTCGCCCACAATGCGGCCACCTCGCTCCGTCCGATGCCTGCGCCGAATGCGCCCAGCCAACCGAAATGAGTCGTATGGCTGTCGGCGCCCAGGATCATTTGACCCGGCAGCACCAGCGCCTCTTCGCTCACCACCTGGTGGCAGATGCCTCGACCCGCATCGTAAAAGTGCGCAATCTCCTGGCTGGCCACAAAACGACGAGCCTCGGCGTGATTGGCCGCGTGCTCGGCGGTTGGCGGGGGCACGGCATGGTCCAGTGCGATGGCCAGCCTCTCAGGGTGCTTCACCCGTTCGATCCCAAGGCTCGCGAACAGGCGGGCAATGGCTGCCGTATTGTCGTGGCTCAGCACCACGTCCGGCCGTGCATCCACGATCTGTCCGACCTCGACGTGCGGCAAACCGGCCGCCCTGGCCAGCGCTTTCTGCGCAAAAGTTGATCCCATCCCGCTGCTCCGTTTGCCCTATTTTTCGTGCGCCTTGGTGATCCTGATATCTTAGTGGTTCCCGTTTCCGTTCCCGTTGCCCCAGTTGCGCAACAGGTTGTCGACGTCGTCCAGGCTCAGGGCCCGCTCGTCGGCCAGCACCTTGATGTGCTGCGTGAGCGCCTTCACATGCGTATCGGACAGCGTCAAGCCGAGTTGATCTGCCCTGGCCCGGACCGCGTTCCAGCCGGTCAGCCTGTGCGCGATTGAGATATAGCGGGTGAGACCGAAGTCGTGTGGATCGAGCGCCTCGTAAGTCTCGGGCGCGTTCAGGATCGCCTTCGCGTGAATGCCCGCCTTGTGAGTGAATGCACTGAAGCCCGTGATGCAGTTGTTGAACGGGATGTCGACGTTGATCATCTCGCCGACCATCAGCTCGAGCTTACGCAGTCGGTCGAGCCGATACTTGGCCGCCGTCGCCTCGCGATCGAGCGTGACCATGCGGGCAACGAATCCGCCCAGGGGGGTAATGCCGTTCCGTTCCCCAATGCCTAACACCGTCGTGTCTATGTGAGTCGCGCCGGCTTCCAGGGCTGCGTGGGCATTTGCGATGGCGCAGCCAGCGTCGTTGTGCCCATGGAACTCGATGTCGCAGTGGGTAAGCCGCCGTAGCGTTCCCACGAGCCGTCCTACCTGTCCCGGCGTTGCGATGCCCACCGTGTCCGCAATGCCAAGCCGGTTCACCACGCCCAGCCGGTCGACTGCCAGGTACACCCGCAAGAGCTCGGCTTCTTCGCTGCGGAACGAGTCCTCAGTGCTGAACCTCAGCTCCACGTCGGGCGCTTGTTCCCGAATCCACGGCAGGACTTCTGATGCCAGGTCGATGATCTCGTCGATACTTTTGCCGTGACTAAACTGGCGGAGTTTGGACGAGGTTCCAATCACGACGTCAACGCCATTGACCCCGGCATCAAGCGCCACTTTTGCATCGTCGCGGTGGCATCGGATGTGGGTCAGGATGCGCGCCCGCAGCCCCAGTCCGGCGATCGTCTGCAAGTCGGCCAGGCTTCCCGGCGACGCCTGGGGCGAGGTCAGCTCCAGGTATTCGACGCCGAACTCATCGAGCGCCCGCGCGATCGCGATCTTCTGCCCGGTCGAGAATTGCGCATTGATGAACTGCTCCCCCTCGCGGAGGGTGGAGTCGATAATCGCATAGTTGTCGAGTGACACAAGAACCTCTCCTCTCGAAGCCAGTTTCAATTAGAAGGAAGAAGGGAAAAGGAAGAAGCAAGATCTTCCATTTTTCTTTTTTCTTCTTCCGTTTTTCGTACGGGCGCCAGCGCCTCCGCCAGTGCGGCGACAACCCTCTCCAGGTCTTCTTCCCCGATCACCAGCGGAGGCAGCAACCGCAAGACCGTCATCCCGGCCGGCAGCGCCAGCACCCCCAGGGCCTGCAGTCGCTGCAACACAGGGGTCACCTTTACCTTCAACTCCACGCCGACCATCAGCCCCAACCCGCGCACCTCGCGCACGAGCGGCACACGGAGCGCCGCGAATCTCGTCCATCAGGTGTTCGCCCAACCGCGCTGCCCGACCTGGCAACGTTTCGCCCGACCCTGGGGCCGGGTATTCGCTTGTCAGTGCATCCAATGCGGCCAGTGCGGCCGCGCACGCCAGCGGATTCCCGCCGAAGGTGCTGCCGTGGCTCATCGGCGCCAGAGTGCCCACGCGCGGCCCGATCATGCACGCGCCCATCGGTAGGCCGCCCGCCATTGATTTCGCGACGCAGAGCAAGTCCGGGACCACGTCGAAATGCTCGCACGCGAATAACCGCCCCGTCCGCCCGAATCCCGTTTGCACCTCGTCCAGGACGAGCAGCGCCCCGCGTTGCCGGCATAGTTCTGCCGCCGTTTGCAGATACTCCCGCCGCGCAACATGCACGCCGCCCTCGCCTTGCACCGGCTCCAGCAAAACGGCAGCCGTTTCAGCCGTCACAGCCGCCTCCAGGGCGGAGAGATCGTTGAACGGAACGTGGCTGAAACCCGGAGTGAGCGGTGCAAAAGGCCGCCGGTACTCCTCTTTCCACGTGGCCGACAGCGCGCCCATCGTTCTCCCGTGGAACCCGCGGTTTGCCGCTATGATCCCGGGCCGGCCAGTCGAAGCCCGCGCGAATTTGATCGCTGCCTCGACCGCCTCGGTCCCCGAATTGCACAGGAAGGTTCGGTCCAATCCTGGCGGTGCGACCTGCGCCAGCCGGTGCAGCAAGGCCACGCGCACGTCGTTATGAAAGGTTTCCGGGCAGGTGATGAGTTGGCCGGCCTGTTCGGTGATCGCGGCCACGACCGCGGGGTGACAATGGCCCAGGTTTGCCGAACCCTGCCCTGCCACGCAGTCGATGTACTCGCGCCCTTCGGCATCCCATACGTGCGCGCCCTGTCCGCGCACGATGGCCACCTGGCGCTTCGGATACACGCCGGAGGTGTGGCTGGCCTCGGTCTGGATGATCTCCGCTTGACTCCAAACGACCTCGCTGGTTTGTGCGAAAGTCTGTGCGAGCATCATCGGACCTCCACGAGGGCGGTCGCCATGCGTGCTGTGATTTCGGCCATCTCAAACCCGAGCTCGCCGATCACCGTTCCCTCGCCCGCAAGCGCAGCCCGAACGGGCGTGGCCCGCCGCGAATCGGCCAAAATCACGCTGCGCACGTTTCGGTCCAGCGCCTCGCGCGCGGCCAGCACCTTCTTTTTCATCCGTCCCTGCGCCAACAACTCCACAGCCCTCAGGTGGGCCGGGTCCACGTGGCGCAACAGGCTGCTCTCGTCCGGGAAGTCGGCCAGCAGTCCCGGCACGTTGCTGAGGATGACCAGTGCATCCGCGTTGAGCGCCCCAGCAAGCATTGCCGCCGCCCGGTCGCCATCCACGTTGAGCCGTTCGCCGCCCAGACCCAGGGCTAGTGGTGCGACCACAGGCGTGTACCCGGCGCGGAGCAGCATGTCGAGCAGGGCGCCATTCGCCGCTTCGATTTGCCCGGTGTAGTCATCGCGAATGATGCGTTGGCGACCGTTCTCGACGGCTCGCACCGCGTCCTTTCGCCTGGCCACCAGCAACCGTCCGTCTACGCCAGACAGCCCGAGTGCGTTGCATCCCATCCGCTGCAACTCGGCGACCAACCCTTTATTCACCCCACCCGCGGCGGCCATCACATAGATATCGAGCATCGATGGATCGGTGTACCGACTGACGTGTCCCGATGGGGACGTGATATGCCGCACCGGTGCACCCAGGCGCTGCGCCAGCCCATCCGCAGCCGCCGATGTCCCGTGCACCAGCACCAGGGGCCACCCCTCAGCAGCCAACTCCGCCACATCCGCGAGGACGGGCGCGGGTGTCACCCCGGCTGCTCCGCCCAATTTCACAACGATCGGATTCATCGAAAGCCTCCTCTAGACCGGATGGATCCCCGGGAAACCTAGGCCCAACGTTTCATCCCATCCAAGCATCAAGTTCATGCACTGCACGCCTGACCCCGCCGCGCCCTTGCCCAGGTTGTCGATGGCGGCCAGCGCCACCAGGCGTCCGGTCGCTGCGTCCAACTCCCACCCGACATCGGCCAGGTTCGTTCCGGCCAACAGCTTGGGCTCCGGGTGTCGATAGATGCCCCCGCGCTCGTGGACGATCCGCACGAAGGGTTCCTGCCCGTACGCCGCCCGGTACGCACGCCAGACGTCCTTGTCGGTCAGACCTGGGCCAACCCACGCGTGTGCTGTGGCCAACACCCCGCGCACCAGTTCGATGGACGTCACCGATAGATACACATCCTCTCGCCCCATCACCTGTCGCACTTCGGCCTCGTGCCGGTGCCCTGTCGGCGCGAAGGATCGGACCACGCCCGCGCGTTCCGGATGATGCGATGCCGCGCTGTGCGTGGCCCCTCCTTCCGACGAACCCGCTTTGACGTCGATCACAAGGGGGAGGTCCGTGCGCAGCAGCCCTGCCCTCGCCAGTGGCAGCAGGGCCAGATTTGCCGCCGTCGCGTTGCACCCCACCCCGCTCACGAACGTCGCGCCGCGGATCGCTTCGCGATTGATCTCCGGCAGACCGTAGGCGAAGCGCGGAAGGAAGTCGAGAGCCGCGTGGTCTGCTCCGTAAGTGCGGCGATACAGTTCTGGATCAGTGATGCGGAAGTCTGCGGAGAGGTCGATGATGCGAGGAGCTAGTGAGGTTAGTTGCACGATCCGGCGCTGCGCTTCCCCATGTGGTAAGGCCAGGAAGAGCACATCGCACGGCGCCAGTTCGCTGAGTGAGGTGAAGCGTTGGGGTGGGCGGCCGCCGGTCGGCCGCAGGTTCGGATGCACGCTGTGAACGAGGTCACCCGCGTGAGATTCCGATGTGACCTGCCCGATCTCGATGTGCGGGTGTGCGGACAGGAGCCGGATCAACTCACCGCCGCCGTATCCCGATCCGCCAACGATAGAGACAGTGGTGCGGTCGCTCATTCTGAACCCTCCACCATCCTCAGTACATACCGCACCACGTGGGCGGGGATATCCACGCCAGTCGTGTGGATGCTGTTGCGGAACTCCATCGTATGGTTAATCTCATTCACCAGGAATCCTCGCTGCGGGTCTTCCAGTACATCGATCGCCAGGACGCCCCCGCCCACAGCTTGCGCCGCGTCCCGACACAAAGCATCCAGTTCGGGCGTTACCGGGCAATTGCTCGCCTCGCCGCCTTTCGCCGTGTTTGTGATCCAGTGTGAAGACGCCCGGTAGATTGCACAGATCGTCTCGTCACCCACCACAAACGCCCGGATGTCCCGGCCGGGCTTGGCGATGTACTCCTGGATGTAGAAAATGCTGTGCTGGTACGACCCGAGGACGTCCTTATGCTCCAGCACGGCCTCAGCTGCGTCGCGATCGTTGATTCGCGCCAGCAGCCGTCCCCACGAGCCGACCACCGGTTTCAGCACCACGGGGTAGCCCATTTCCTCGATGGCCTGGATCGCCGATTCTGGCGTGAATGCCACGCGCGTCTCCGGCTGCGGCACCACGGCCTGGGCCAGCGCCGCGGTCGTCAACAGCTTGTCCCAGCAGGTGGCCGCGGTCTCGTAGCGGTTTACCGTAGGGATGCCCGCTGCGCCGAGCAACCGCAGCGCATAGATGCCACGTGCTGCGCTCAGCGAGCGTTCCAGCACCACGTCGGCCTGCACAGCACGGGGACCCCCAGGTCTGAAGATCAGCTCCTCGTCATTGACCAGCGTCACATCCGCGCCGGCCGCCTCGAGCGCGGCCAACAGCAGCTTTTCTTCCACGCGGATGCGCGAGGCGATCAGGGCAACGCGCGTCATTCTCCCCAATCCTCCTGTTCTTCAGGTGCAAGTTCGAGCGTCAGTGGATCGAGCGCAATCACTTCCAGATCAGCGCCGCACGCCGCGCACGGCACAATTTCGCCCTGCAGCGGATCACGCAGGACGACCGGGCCTTCACATTCAGGACAGAGTGCTTCGAGTACCATGATTGAATCCTCCGAATTTGGTAGGGGCGACGAGACGTCGCCTGTTTCCACCTAACAAAAAGCCCCCTCCGCCAACCGGGCGGAGGGGGCTGCAAACGACTTAGGGGTGCGCGCAAGCGGCCTATCCAGACCTCCAGTCCGGCAAGCTGATCATCTTCTTGACCGTGCGCTTTGTCTTGAGCAGCATGTGTTTCTCCTCGGCAAACAAAAAGCCCCGCCTGGCGTTGGCCTGGCAGGGCTTCTGGTTCTTTAGGGTTCTGTCTGGACTACCCCAAGCGCCAGTGGCCGTCCCTGCAGGCCAGGGAAAGCTTCTTGGACTTGGAGCGCTTGGACAGAGTCATCATGTGAGCTTGTTCTCCGTTACGATGGCGGCATTATACCGGCATCTCTCAGTAAGTCAAATCGCGAATAGGCGGGAAGGCGTTGCGCCACCAGGGCGATCAGCGTATCTCTGTAGCGAACCCCTTGCTCCCATTGCATGCCCGGCGACGTAGTCCGGCGCTCCAACTCATTGCGTCCGAAGATCGCGCTCGACACTCAGGCCCAAATCCTGGAGCAACCCGGCCAGTAAGTCGGCCGCAGCATTCATCTGCGCTTCCGTCGGCGCGGCCAGATCAAAATCCCCCGCGAGCGCCACTGCCACCCCATCTGCATCCACCGCAGCCAGCCGGGATTGGTTGACCCTCGCTTCAAGCCCCTGCGTCTGGTATGTCATTCCGTTGCCGGCGATCAGGTAGTGGTAGGCGATGCCCGTTCGACCACGCCTGATCTGCCGTCGGGCCAGCTGGGCAGGCGTCACATCTGCGGGTGTCGCAGTGTGGTGGATGATGATGCGGCGGATGTCACTCAGGGGCCGTTTTGGAGCGACTTTCGTCGCCAGCCGATCCATCTCCTCGCGAACATCCTGCAGGGTAGTGGCTTCGAATTCCCGCTCGATCGCCACTGACTCCACGCCGCCACCGGTCTCGGTTTCGAGGTTGTTGGCCTGCACCAACACCTGTGCTACCGCCTGTTTCGCCTTCGCCGCCTCGGCCCTCCGCCCTTCCAGCGATGCCAAACGTCCCTGTGCGCTGGCGATGTTCGCGCGTAGCGCATCCAGACCCTGAACCGTCGCCAGCAGGATGGTAACCTGTTGACGTAACGCAGAGATCTGGTTGCGCACCTGGGCCGCGTCGACGTTCGTCCCGGGCGACGGGTCGTTCAGCGCGGTCTCCAACCCCAGCAGCCGGTCGAGCAGGCCTCGAACCTCCTGTGCCGTCGGTCCTGGCGCGGCAGTCTGGCCCGCGGCTGCCAGAGCGGCGCGCGCCTTCTGCAAATCGCCGGTAAATGCGTCTGCCTGGCCGGCGGCCGTTCTCATTGCCGCCTGCACTGCAGCCACCCGGGCCCGCAGGTCTGTCTGTGGGTCTGAGGATGTCGGCGTGGGCAGCGGGGTCGGGGACGGCGTGCTTGACTCGCGCAGCGTTGCGATCTTGTCTATCAACAGGATTGGCTTTTGATCGTTGTCCTTCCCCAGGTGACGGAACGTCTCCCACAACCCCGAGTGGCCCACCTGGTACAGGCACGCGCCCATCAGGTAGTCATCTACTGTCATCTGTGCGTTGTACCACTGCAGCGACTCCCAATACTGGGTCTCGGAGATGGCCTCTCCCGGGTATAACCAACCCACATCACCCGCCGGGTCGTTAGAATGGCGATACATGCGTGCCAGGCCAGCTTCTGTGATGATCACCTTGTGTTTGTTTCCGTGGCGTTCCCGGATGCCCTCGAGCAGGGTGCGATATAGCAGTGCGGCTGTGGCCGTCTCTGCCTTGGACATGAGCGTCGGCCACCCGTACTCGTGGAAGCCCAGGTAGGTGTAGGCCGCGAGGGAGCGAGGGAAATGGGCGACGACCTGATCTTTCGCGACGAAGTTGCCGGCCGCGAAGTTGAATGCCACACCCTCCAGGCCATCCGATCGCATCCGTTCGAGGAATGCGACTTGAAAGCGATCGAGCGCATCGTAGCGCGCCAGCGTTTCGGCGTCCGGCTTCCAGTCAAGAAAGCTTGCCGGCCCCCTGACTGGCTCATTCAGACTCATCCACGCGTCAATCAGCAGCCGGCCGTTGGCGCCCTTCTCCTTGGCGAGCTGGAAGTCGTGGTTGATGACGTTCTCGGCCAGTGTGCGGCCTGCGCCTTCCGGGTCGCCGCCGGTCAACCAGGCCGTCTGCTGGGGCAGGTCAACAAACATACGGCCAATAACGAAAGTGTCGGGCGAAAGCGTATTGCGGATATCACGCAGTAATCCCCGATCCCCCACATGGATGAGCAGCACCGGCGGCTTAACCTTGGCGAACGCTTCGCGCAGGAATTGGACGGTCGTGTTTTCGACATAGAATCCCAGCTTATTCACGGACCTCACCCCTTTCTGCGCTCGGCTCCGGCACGAAAACCTTCGGCGGCGCTCCGTCACCCCCCGGCATCTGCCCGGGACCCCACATCTGCTCCCGTAGTGATGCTGAGTGGGAGGTGCTGGGTCCTCCTTCTTCCTTTTCCCTTCTTCCCTTATCATCGGGCGTCTGCCAGTCCTCAGGCATCGTCCATTCATCCGGGAAGATAACCTCATCTAGCCCTTCGTAGACCTCAAGGATCTCTTTCGGCGCCATGCTCGCGGGCTGGGCCGGCGCACCGGGCCACGGAGTGCCCTTCGCTGCCAGTTCATCGAGCATGCGCTTCGTATCCTCCTCATCCTTGCCCTCCAGCCGGTATACATCGATGCCCGCCGCACTCAGACGCGCCTCGTCCTGGCCCGACACGCCTGCTGTCCCACCGACGATCACGACATGTTCTGCCAGAAACGCATCGCTAAGGGCGAAGCCCGCCGTTGGACGGAAGCGGGCAATGTAGCCCTGTGCGCTACGCCAATCTGCCTCAGCCCACGCATCGCCGTGATCCCAGAACAGCAGATACAGTTCCTTTCGCTGCCCGATGCCCCCAGTCCCGGCTGCTGTCTGCGCCGATTTCACTTCTTCGAGCAATTGGGGATGCCAGGTAAGGCCCGTCTTCCAGTGCTCGCCCGGACACACAGTCGCCTGAGGCCAGACGTCCCGATGTCCCTTGATCTGCTCGATCGGGATCTGGTACTCCTGCATCAACCAGGCAGCCAGTTGTCCCGCGCTCCGCAACTGTTGCGGCGTAGGAACTTGATCCTCGGGTGCGCGGTCCGTGCCATCGTAGTTCTTTCGCATGAACCGGCCGATCAGGCTGATGGCGACCGAATAATCATTCGGATCGCCACCCACGTGGTAAGAGCGGGTCGTTTCGCGCTGTCCCTGGTAGATCACGCCATCCGGGCCGACCATGAAGTGATAGCCCACACCGGGCCATTGCGCCTTGACGATGTTGCCGCTTGCGTCCTTCCGCTCACCATAGACATGATATTCGGCGATCTTCTGCACCATCATCGTCTTGGGAGTGTCTGTGTGATGGATCACGATCATCGAAATGGGCCGTGTGCGTGCGCCGTAGGGCGGCAGTGTGGGATGCTGGGGCAGTTTGTCGACCATGTCCACGATGGCCGGCCTGGCCACCCGACCAGTCGTGTTGTCGGCCAGCAGCGCACGCAGGCGTTCGACCTCCGCCGTCTGGCTGGCAAGGGTCTGGTCCAGTTCGGAGATGTGGGTTTGAAGTGCCGCAACCTCGGCGACCTCTGCAGTCAGGCCAGGGGCCTGGCCATTCAAAGTCGCAATCTGCGCGTTGAGCGCGGCAACCTGTATCTCCAGCTCCGCGATTCGTTTCTGCAACTGCTCCGGCGCCGATTCATCCTTCGGCTTCAACAACAAGGCAACTTTTGCCAGCAGGCTGGTCTTGTACTGCGCGCCGCCGAGCCACTGATCGCCGGGCGATGCCGTGGTGTCGACCTCCCGCCGCCCAATTACGGCTTCTGTTGTCAGGCCGTACCTCTCCAGCAACTGTGCGACCAACCGGGCTGCGCTGGTCATCTGTGTATCGGTCGGAACAGCCGTGGTGAAATCTCCGGCCAGCGCAACGCCGACTGCCACACCGTTCACCGTCACAGCGTTGGTTTGTCCGGTGACGACGTCAAGCGCTTGCGTTTCAAATATCGTGCCGTCTGCTGCAATCAGGTAGTGATAGGTGATCCCGGGAAGACCCCGCGCAACCATTGCCTGCGCCACTCTTTCAGGTGAGATATCGCCTGGCGTGACCGTATGGTGGATCACGATACGTCGTATGACGGCTGGATCGCGACGGGGGTATGGCGTGCCGGTGCCGGCCGGCAGGTGACCGATCCTATCGACAATCTGAAGCCCGCTCGGTGCGGGTTGATGGCCCAGAAGACCCTCCAAATCCTTGATCTGGGCGCTTAGCGTCTCGAATTGGCTGCGCAGGTCAGCAGGCCTGGCGGCAATCGCCTGGGCGGAGTACCCTTCGGCCTCCTTTGTTAGCGCCGCGGCATCCCCGGCCACTTTCTTCAGCGCATCGAGGGTGGTTTTCTGGGCTGCTGTTGCCTGCTCTAGCTCAGTCACCCGGCGTGTCAAAGCGGCCCAGGGGGCTTCCGTCGCCGTCCATTGGTATCGTGGACCGAATGCCTGGCGGAAATCATCGATGACGCCCGCCTTGCCTTCGATGCCCCAGCGGTCATTGGGAACCTGAGGCCAACGATAGAGAAGCAGTGAGCGGATCTTCTGGGCGTTGGCTCGGTTCCACGCGTCGATCTCGGCATAGGCGGCGCGAACCCAGCCGGTGTTGGCGTTGTCCCACGCCTGATCCCCCTGATTGCTCTCCGTGATATAGACGGGCAGGCCGCGCATGGCCTGGGGAATCGCCGCCATGAAGTCCTGGTAGGCCCGGAAGTGATAGCGTAAATGTTTGAAGCGGGCATCCCCCATGCGCTCGTCAGATGTGATCAGCGCTGGCGCCCCGCCGTGAGTATAAGTGTGCAGTGTGATGCCATCCAGGTTGCCGGCGCCAATGGCGGTCAGGATATCCGTGAAGTACTTGACCCAGTCGCCGTTCGGGTTGGCAGGGTAGGTGAGCAGGATATTCCATGGCGCTGGTGCGCTGACGAGAACCTGGTCCTGGCCGTGGCCCGCCACGGCCCTAATCGCCGTGCGGCACTGCTTGTAGCACGAGGCGTAACGCGCCGGCGTGATCTCCTCGCCGCGCTTGTCGGGGCTGACCGGAGCCGGCCATCCCGGCCCCCAGTTCCACTCAGCCCCTGGCCACTCGATGGGGTGATTCGTCTCGTTACCGAGGATCCAGATGTGCGCGCCGTGTGAGGCCGCCACAAAGTTCGCACAGCGGCCGGCAAAGTCGGCATAGTCGCGCTCGAAGGAGATCGTGCCCCCCGGGTTGTAGGCGTTGTTGAGGCGGACAATGACACCCAGGTCCCGATCCGAGAAACGCCTGTAGTCGGCGCCCGAACGGTCATTGGGGTCGTGCCCGATCGCCTCGGTCACCAGCACCCAACCGGGTGTGCCCACATCGAGCATAGTCTGCTCGCCGCCCGAATCGTGTAAACCGTAGATAAACGGCGAGTCGCATAACGGACGAGGCATGTTCGCACCTTCCCTATTTCGGTTGAAGCAATAACGGAACTATTATAGCACAACCACAGTGATGAGGGAAGCGGGATGCGAAGCTCGGCCTAATGTGTTCTCAGGGCGATCGTTGGCTCCCCCAGAAGTAAATGAGCATGTCGTCCAACACTCCGCGCCAGTTGCCCCAGGAGTGGCCGTCGTTGGTCTCGACATATTTGAACGGATAACCCTTGGCCCTCAGCACACCGAGCAGATGGTGCGTGTTCTTTACATCCAAGTCAAAGGCTCCCTGGCTGACGAACAGTTTGATGTCCTGCCGCTTACTTTTTTCGAACTCAGCCAGGACCGCGGGCTTGGCACTGTAATAGGGTGACAAGAGGCCGATATATGCGAACCATTGGGGCTGACGCGTAGCAGAGTAGGTGGCGTGCAGTCCCCCCAGGGACATTCCCACCAGGCCGCGCGCTTCGCGCAGGGGCCGGGTGGGATAGTGGCTGTCGACCCAGGGGATGAGCTCCTTCGTGATAAAACCCTGGAAATTGGGATTAGTGAGCAACTCTGGGCCGCGACGGTTGTCGCCCGTGTCACTCAGGCGCGGGTCGATAAACACTGCCATGACCGGTTGGATCTCCCCGTCCGCGATGAGGTTGTCGAGTATCACAGGCAGAGAGCCCATGGCCGGGTTGGCATACTCATGACCATCAGTCACGTAGAGCACGGGAAGATTCTTGAGCTTTTCGTAGCCTGCCGGCGTATAGACCTGGACGCGCTTGGCATAACCCAGGTACTTGCTGTTGAGTACAAATGGTGTGCTAAACGTTCCTTTAGGTGTCTCCTTGCGTGACACTGTGGCCCCTGGATAGACATAATCGGGCATGGTCAAGACCGAATTCGGCCCATAGCCGCCGAGCTGGGTGAGCGGGTTCAGTGGATCATTACGTTGCCGGCCGTCGACTCGCACTGTGTAATCGAAGCGAGCGTCAAGCGGGAAACGGCGCTGCGCGGTCCAGATGTCGGTCTTGCCCACTCGCTGTCCGGCTAGCGGCTTGCCAGCCTGCCAGATCGTGAAGTCGCCGATCCAATCCACAACAGCAGCCTGTCCTCGATAAAGGAATACCGCCGTGTCACCAAAGACGAGCGGCATCTGACCGAGGGCGACGACCTGGCGCCACAAGACATCGGCCTGCGCATCGGTCGTCGCGCCCCCCAGGCGGGTTTGTAGATCCGTGAGAGTTGGGAAGGGCAGTTCTTTCAGTTTCCCCGTGCGGTCGAAGAAGACAGCCGCCGGGAGGATTTCAGAGCTCGCCTGCAGGGGCGACAGCAGCATCCCACACAGCAATGTGCTGCACACCAGCACCGTGAGGGTGTGCAGGGTTCGAGATTGTAACAAGCCTTCACCTTTACTAGCGATAGAAGTCGATCCACCTGAGCGAGAAATGATCTGGAGCCTCGTCCATGACTCTACTCCTTGGCTGGCTTTTCCCCGCGTCCGCGCAGGGCCGAATTTAGCTCCTTGCGGCCAAACACCTCGGGTTTTGCAGGCGCATCCCCAGTCGGGCCTGCAGACGCACCTGAAGCATCCCGAGCCGCGCCTGCAGAGCGCACGGCCGGCG
The DNA here is from genome assembly GCA_963774265.1 of uncultured Chloroflexia bacterium. Lineage (GTDB taxonomy): Bacteria > Chloroflexota > Anaerolineae > CG2-30-64-16 > CG2-30-64-16 > JALOOB01. The sequence continues at coordinate 132,434 of CAVZDU010000010.1, forward strand.
CGGAGATGCGTTTCTGAACGTCCACGCCCTCGCATTGCGGACAGGCGACAGGCGTCGTGTCACTCATGGATGAATGCCAGTGCTCGAAGGACTCGCCGCACGCGCGGCAGGTGTACTCGTAAATGGGCATGGACCTCTCCGCTCCTATGAAGATGATTGCACTAGAGTAAACGCGTTATCGCCCCATCACTGCAGTCGCGAACCTTCCCAACTCCCGGATGCGGAGCACGATGCACACGCCCAAGTAAACCAGAATCCCTGCCGTTCCTGCGGCCGCCAGCGTAAGCAGATTGCCCAGCCCGGAGCGCTCTCCCATAACCGACACGCCCATGACCGCAAGAACCATAATTGCCGTTGCGCCCAGCACCCGAACCAATTGGGCCAGCGTCTCTCGTCCCTCCACGCCGCCCCAGCGGTTGCGCAGGATAAGCAGCAATGCCAACACCTCGAGCGTAATGGCGATCGAGTTTGCCAGCGCCAAGCCGGCGTGACCGAGAGGCCGCATGAGGACGAGGGCAAGGATGATGTTGAGAGCTGCTGACCCCGCTGCCAGCAGCAGGGGGGTGATGGTGTCCTTTTGAGCGAAATAGGCGCGCGCAGCCAGCTCCAGGCAGGTGTGTCCAGCCAACCCCAAGGCGTACATACGCAACGCCTGGTACACTTCCTCTGTCGCTGCCGCGTCGAACGCGCCGCGCTGATACAGCACCGCCAGCAGCGGTCGTCCCAGTAACACGAGCGCTGCCGCAGCCGGGACGGCAAGCGCAAGTACTGTTCGCAACGACTCGCCAAGCGTGCTCCGCAGCCCGTCTCGGTCACCACGAGCGGCCAATTCGGCGAGCGTAGGGAATGCCACCAGCCCGAATGCTGTGCCAATGATCGTTTCGGGCAATTGCATGGCATCCCAGCCCCATTCCAACGCACTAACGCTGCCGTTCCCAAGGCGCGAAGCGAGATTGGTTGTTGCCAGCAGGGTCAGGTGGAACACGCCCAGGTCAAGCACGCGAGGGCCCATGAGAATCGCGACCCGCCGCAGGCTTCCATCTCCCAGGCGCAAGATCGGCGACCACCGGAACCCGTACTTGACCAGTGCCGGCACCTTGATCAATAGGTGTAACACGGAGCCGATCACTGCACCGACGGCCATGCCACGGACACCCATTGTGGGGGCCAGCCACAGCGCACCCGCCGCGATGCCCAGCGGATAGACGGCAGGAGCGAGGGCCGGCAGAAAGAAGTGCTTGAGCCCGTTCAGCGCGCTGCCAAGAACGGCTGAGACGCCAAAGACGACCGTGGAGACAAGGACGATGCGCATCACGGCGGTGGTTTCGGCCTGCTGACCGGGGTCGAAGCCCGGTGCGATCACGTGGCGGACGATGAGCGGTGCCAGGAGAGCTGCGAGGAGCGCAAGCGAGCTGACGATCAGCACGACCCAGTTCAGGACCGCAGCGGTGAATCGCCATGCAGCTCGCCGGTCCGCGCCTGTGTTCACAGGACTGCTTGGCGTGTCCTGTTGATCTCGGCTCGCAACGGTATCGGCGAACACGGGGATGAACGCCGTAGCGAGTGCTCCGCCTGCTACGACGGTGAACAGCAGATCGGGAAGCTTAAAGGCTGCGTAGTATGCGTCGAGCTGCGTTCCGATGCCGAACGAAGACGCGATCACGGCGTTACGGAACAGTCCAGCCGCAGCCGCCAACCCAAACGAAGCCGCCACAATCAACACGTTGCGCGCGATGTGGCGGCGGGTATCGGAGCTACTTAACTTTGTCAAGCTCGTCCTGAGCGTCTTGGTAGCTGGGGCGGAGCTTTACAGCTTGTTGTAGCGAGGCCTTCGCACCCGCCAGGTCCCCGAGAGCTTTCTGAGAGAGACCCTTCCAGAAGAAGAGCTCCTCATCGTTTTTGGCCGTCTTGATGGTCGCGTCGGCCAGGCTGATGACCTCCTTGTGGCGGCCAACCTCGTAGTAGGCGCGGAAGGGTCCGAACTGGTACCAGAGCATACGCCAGGGCAACCTGATACGCCGAGCCGTGTCATATGCCTGTGCAGCAGCCTTGAAGTCGCCCAGCGCCACGTAGTCTGTTCCCAGGTTGAACCAGGCGAAGGGATCCTTGGGGCTCGCCTGCACTTCGATGAGATCCTCGGCCAGCCCACGCTGCCACATTGCCGAGTCGCCCACGTCGGTGCCGAGGGCGGCCTCCACTGCTGCCGCCCGCGCCTCATCGTAGATGACTATGTATGTGCGACCGAACACCTTCCACAGCTTCTCGAAGCTGTCGTAGGGCAGCCTGACGCCGGCGTATGGCTCCCCCTTCTTGATGCCGTGTGAGTCGTAGGAATCGTAGGCGATCCAGGTTTTCGCCGCATCATCATACCCGACGATCAGGCGGTAGTGGCCCATGCCATCGTTGGGCTTCGGCTCGTACCAGGTCTCGACCAATACGGGGATGCCCGCGGCGAGCAGCGCCTTAAGTCGAAGGGCATCGCCGTTGACCCGGACGAGAGCCCGCAACCCTTGGGAGGCCGCGAACTCAGCCAATTCGTCCGGGCTGACATTTTTGTCGTCCTTTTCGGGCCGCAGTGCCGCACCGATCTTGTCTTGCCCGACTTTGATGCCGTAATAGCTGAGGTGCATGGACAAGGTGGCTGGACCGCAATTGTTCCAGGTCTGCCAGGTGTGGGCTAGGCCGTCCAGGAGCTTTGTAGGCGGAAAGACGGGAGTCGGGGTCGCGGTCGGCGCGGGCGTTGCGGTGGGGGCAACCTGGGCGCCCGCCACAACGACGGACCGTTCCGCATCAGTCGGTTCGACCAGGGCTGCGAGTTGAGTCCGGCCTCTCGCGCGAGACGGGTTGGCAGGTCCCGCCGCGACGATGAGATGGTTGATGTCGGCTGGGGATGCTTCGTCACCGTCATTATGCGTCGCCCCAGTGGGCAGGGGCAGGGCGCCTGCGAGCGCGCCAAAATCGACGTCACCTGACGGCGAGGAGGCCAGGTCCTCGGGCGTTGGGACGTATTCGGGGTGCGGCTGTTCGACCGCAAACTCTGCCCGCACCCGGCGGACTAAGCCATCTGGCCCACCGTAGCGATGCAGGGCCAGGGTCGTGATCACGACGCCGGAAGCTATGACCAATATCACCAGGCTGCCGGCGACGAGCAGTGTTCTTCTGCGCAATTGTTGTTTACCTGATATCCACGGATTTGTCGGCAGGTTTGTGACGTTTAGTGCAGCACCATAGTTCCTGTGAGCCCTCGAAGATCATCTGAAGCCAAGGATAACACCTTGAGACCATTCGCGCAACCGGACCGGGCGCTTCCCGTAACTTTCGTTACTGAAGCGGCCATTGCGCCACACCCCTCAATTACGGCTCTGACGCATATTGTGCTACAATCTCCCTACAAGGCTCTGGCTTTTGCGCCCGAGCCTGTTTTGCGCGAGTCAAGATCGTCGTTCCCAGGAGACACATTCATGTCCCAAGATTTCTACCCTGTTGATATCTGTGGAGTGAAGCGGAATTTGCCGTTGTTCGAGGTTGCGCCCAAGGTGCGCATCGCGTTGTTCAATATGCTTGGTGACTACGAGGTGGTCGAGGCGCTTGCTGGATGGCTGGCGGAGCGCGTGCCGGCCGACGCTGATGCCATTATGACGGCAGAAGTGAAAAGCATCCCGCTGGCGCATGCACTTGCGGTACGGATGAAGATGCCCTACGTCGTCGCTCGTAAGACCCGGAAGCCATACATGTTGGGTTCCGTGAGTGTCGAGGTACTCTCCATCACGACCGGCGCGCCCCAGACCCTGTGGCTTGACGGCAAGGATCTGCACCTGGTCAAGGGAAAGCGCATCATCCTGGTCGACGATGTGATTTCCACGGGCAGCACGCTGGTGGGGATGCGTACGCTCGTGAATGAGGCCGGAGGCGAGGTGATCGCCGAGGCAGCCGCCTTCACCGAGGGTAACGATCCCGAGAAGTGGAAGCACATTATCGCAGTGGCGAATTTGCCGGTTTTCGAAGGTTAAATGGTCATAGAGAAGGTTGCGGCCATCAACCGCCGCTACGATGAACTAAATGAAATGATGGCAGATTCGGCCGTGGCCACGGACCCGGGGCGGCTATCTGAGTTGGCGCGTGAACAATCCGAGATCGAACCGGTCGTCACTGAGTTTCGCGCGTATCTGGCAGCCCAGGCCGAACTGGATGGTGCCAGAGAGCTCGTTGCAGATGGGAGCGACGAGGAGATGGCCGAGCTGGCGCAGGCCGAAATCGAGCGACTGGAAGCGGAGCAATCTGGCCGCGAGGAACGTTTGCGTCTGCTGCTATTGCCGAAGGATCCGGCCGACGACAGGAACGTCATCGTCGAAGTCCGGGCAGGCACGGGCGGTGACGAAGCCGCCCTTTTTGCCGGCGATCTTCTCCGCATGTACGCGCGTTGGGCCGAACAACACGGGCTCAAGACGGACATCTTGAGCCAGTCAGAGACAGGTATTGGCGGCTTCAAGGAAGTTATCTTCCAGGTGAAAGGCCATGGTGCCTATTCCCGTCTCAAATTCGAAAGCGGGGTCCACCGTGTTCAGCGTGTGCCGGTGACCGAGGCCCAAGGCCGCATTCACACCTCCACAGCGACCGTGGCGGTGCTTCCCGAGGCCACCGAAGTGGATGTGCAGATCGCGGCTCAAGATGTGCGCGTGGATGTGTTTCGGGCCACCGGACCAGGCGGCCAGAGCGTCAATACCACTGACTCGGCCATCCGGGTGACCCACCTGCCGACGGGGCTGGTTGTAAGTTGCCAGGATGAGAAGTCGCAGCTCCAGAACCGGACCAAAGCGATGGCGATCCTGAGGGCACGGCTTTACCAGATGGAGCTGGAGCGGTTGGCAAGTGAACGCAGCGAGGCGCGGCGGAGCCAGGTGGGAAGTGGGGAGCGAAGTGAGAAGATCCGTACTTACAATTTCCCACAGAATCGGGTCACCGACCATCGCATCGGCAAGACGACACATAACCTGATCGGATTCCTGGATGGTGATCTGGACGATTTCATCGAAGAGCTGGCGACAACAGATCAGACCGATCGGTTAGAAGCTATCGGCGAGGAATGAGAAACACAAGTGAAGACAAACCCCATGTCGGAGACGCCCCGTTGGAGGGGTGTTCACGGCAACGATGCCGGCGAGCTCGCAGCCAGCACGGTTGGCTTGCGTGGAAGCCCATGCGTAGAGGACAAACGGTTTCAGATTTTGTGGTCTCTGGATCGCTCCAGCGACGTGGGCAGGGCGCTGTTGGCTGCGAAACGCCGCTTGGGTGAGGTCGAAATCGAGACCGCCCAGCTTGATGCGGCGGTTTTGCTTTCATCGGTTCTGGGCGTCAATAAGGCGTGGCTTTACGCCCATCCAACCCGACAGTTATCCGAAGGGGAGATCGTTCGTTACGAGGAACTGGTTCGCCGGCGCATGTGTTACGAACCGGTGGCCTACCTGGTAGGGTATAAGCCTTTCTATGGGCTAGACATAACCGTAGACAACCGGGTTCTCATTCCTCGGCCAGAGACCGAGCTTCTTGTTGAACGGGCGCTGGCGCACGCGCAGCGGCTCATTCGCGAGGGACAGCCACCGGTTGTAGCGGATATCGGCACGGGCAGCGGCGCCATCGCCATCGCGCTAGCAGTCAATGCGCCCGAAGTGATGGTGTATGCCACGGACGTGTCACCCGCTTGTATTGAGGTGGCTGAGAAAAATATCTGGCGCTACGGAGTGGCGGAGCAGGTGCATTTGGTGCCTGGGCACCTTATGGAGTGCCTCCCGGAGCCAGTGGACATCGTTGTAGCGAACTTGCCTTATATCGCAACATCCGACTTGGCGAACCTTCCGCCGCAGGTGCGTGATTACGAGCCTGTGCTGGCTTTGGATGGCGGGCATGACGGATGTGATGTGTTGCGAAGCCTTGTCCAGAGCCTCGCGTCCCCGCAGGGACGGGCGAAACTGAAGCCCGGCGCGGCTGTGTTTCTTGAGATCGGTGCAGACGAAGGCGCGACGATGCGCACCGTTGTCACCCAGGATTTGCCTGGCTGTGGCTGCAACGTCCTGGTCGACTACACTGGTCTGGATCGAGTTGTCGTTATCACAACCTGAATGAAGCTTCAACAGAAGGATTCTCTTGTACAAGCTGCTTGCGTTTGACTATGATGGTACAGCTGCAGTCGATGGGAAACTGCCGACGGAACGAGTACGCCAGGCCGTAGCCGCAGCACGCACCCAGGGCGCGATTCTCGTCTTGGCCACCGGTCGGCCGTACGAGTCCGCGGCGCGTTATGCGCATGCACTGGATCTCGATGCGCCCGTAATCTGCTTCCAGGGTGCGATGGTGCGGGAGATTCGCGGCGAGAAACGCTCACTCTTCGTGGAGCCGGCCCCAGTTGACGCCATGTGCGAGATTTTGACGTTAGCCGACGAACGCGGGCTGGAACTGAACCTCTACAGCGAAGACCGTATGTATGTGGTTGATAGGGGCCGTTCGGCATCGTTCTATGAGCGGTGGTTCGGCATGGAGATCCAGTTTGTCAAGAGCTACCCCGAAATGTGCGACCTTTTTGCAGCGATGGGTAGATCGCCACTCAAGGGGCTCTTCATCGGCGCGTCTGAGACCAATGGCGCTTTTCGCGATGAATTGAGCGAGCGATTCGCCGGACGGCTCGCTGCTGTTCGCTCCCACGATATGTTTGTCGAAGTACATTCGACAGAGGCATCCAAGGGGCACGGTCTGCGCTTTCTTGCGCAACACTTTGGTGTGTCGCAGGGCGAAACAATCGCTGTGGGCGACTCGGGCAACGACTGCTCCATGATTGAGTGGGCGGGCTTAGGCGTGGCCATGTCCAACGCGTCGCCTGAGGTGCTCGCCATCGCCGATGTGATAGCCCCTTCGGTGACTGAAGACGGGCTGGCCGATGTTATCGAGCACTATATTCTCTCCAACGGCCGGGTTTGAGCGCGCTGTCGCATTATTGCGCGGCAGGCGAATTGGTCGCGTTTCCAACGGACACCGTATACGGTGTCGGCGCATTGTGTTGGGAGGATGCGGCCGTCGCCAGGCTCTATGTTGCCAAACTACGCGCACTGGATAAAGCCATTCCTATTCTCTTGGCTGATATGAGCGATCTTGCGCTGGTGGCTGCGGAGTTGTCTCCTCTGTGCCTGAGGCTGGCCGAACGCTTCTGGCCAGGGCCCCTCACTCTGGTCGTCCCTAAGGCGGCGCGCGTGTCCTCCGCAGTGACTGCCGGTGGTGAGACTGTGGCAGTCCGGATTCCAGACCTGGCGTTGACGCGCGCTTTGATTCGCGCCGTGGGCGCGCCCCTGGCAACCACCAGCGCGAACCTGTCGGGTGCACCGTCACCGGTCGCCGCTGAAGAAGTCGCGGAGCAATTGGGTCGGGGCGTTGCGATGATACTCGATGGCGGGAGATGCCCGGGCGGCACTGCCTCCACAGTGGTCGACGTCACCGGCCCGGCGCCGCGCATCCTGCGCGCTGGTCCCCTCACCTGCGAACAGATTCAGTCCGTGTTATAATCAGCACATGCTGATCGGGATCGACGCCAGTCGCGCTGCGATCAAACACCGGACGGGGACCGAGACATACTCGGTGCACGTCATTCGCGAGTTACTGCGGTTGGGTCAACGGCATCAGTTCCGGCTCTACACGAACGGCGCCCTGCCGGTTGGGCTGTTGTGGTCAGGCGCCGCGCCCGCACACGCCGAAGTTCGCTCCATCCCGTTCCGGCGCCTGTGGACGCACGTCCGTTTGAGTCTGGAGACTTTGGTGCGTGAGCCCGATGTACTGTTCGTCCCGGCGCATGTCCTGCCGTTGCTTCATCCACGGCGCAGTGTCGTAACAATCCATGATCTGGGCTATCTGCATTATCCTGACGCGGATACCGCCCGCGCCCGTGACTATCTGGACTGGTCCACCCGTTGGAGCGCACAACAGGCGACCGCCGTCCTGGCAGATTCCGAAGCCACGAAAGTTGATCTCGTGCGCTTTTATGGCGCCGAAATTGAGAAGGTCCACGTCGTCTACCTGGGACGGGATGCCGGGCTGACACGGGTCACCGAATCACTCCACCTGGCGGAGGTGCGAGCGCGGTATGGTTTGGCACAGGAGTATCTGCTCTTTGTCGGCACGCTTCAGCCCCGTAAAAACCTTGAACGGATCGTTCATGCCTTTGAGCGCATCTGTGGTCGTTCGGATCTGGCCGAGACACAATTGGTCCTGGCAGGGAAGCGAGGCTGGCTTTATGAGACGCTGTTTAGCCAGGTGGCGCGAGCCGGGTTGCAGGGCCGCGTAGTCTTCCCGGGGTATGTGGCGGATGAAGACCTTGGCGCGCTCCTGAGTGGCGCAACGGCGTTCGTCTTTCCATCTCTTTACGAAGGGTTTGGCATCCCTGTGCTGGAAGCAGGAGGTTGCGGCGTGCCTGTCATCACTTCAAATACATCTTCCTTGCCTGAGGTCGCTGGCGATGCCGCGCTGCTTGTCGATCCGCACGACGTCGATGCGATTGCCGACGCGATGTATCGACTGGTCACGGATGAATCCTTGCGCGCTGAACTGGCCCGCCGTGGGTTGGAGAACGTCAAGCGGTTCTCCTGGGACAAGTGTGCGCGTGAGACGCTGGCAGTCCTGGAGAGCGTGGCAAAGAAGTGAATCGCGGGTCTGTTCGCATTCTTGGTGTGCGCGTCGATGCCGTTACCTTCGACGGAATGCTCGATCGAATCGGGGCGTGGATCCTAGAGAGCGGTTCGCATCAGGTCTGCACTGTCAATCCCGAGTTTGTCATGGAAGCGCGTCGGAACGCTGCCTTTGCTGCGGTGTTGGAGGCGGCCGATCTGTGCATCCCTGACGGCGTGGGGTTGCTCTGGGCAGCCAAACACTTGGGACACCGGCTGCCGGAGCGGGTGACGGGCTCCGACGGTGTGCCGATGATTGCGGCGCGTGCAGCCAAACAGGGCTGGCGGCTGTTCCTGCTGGGTGCGGCGCCTGGCGTGGCAGCCCGGGCAGGCGAACGGCTGGCAGAACTCCATCCCAGTCTTCAAGTCGTTGGCGCCTACTCCGGCACTCCGGCGGATGCTGATGCACCGGAAATCATTGCTCGCATCGCGGCCGTCCGTCCTGACATCCTGTTCGTTGCGTACGGTGCGCCAAAGCAGGATCTCTGGATTGCCAGGCATTCTGCAGCCCTGGGGGTGCCGGTTATGATGGGGGTCGGCGGATCGCTGGATTTTGTTGTTGGTGCTCAGAAGCGCGCGCCAAAGTGGTTGCAGCAACTGAATTTGGAGTGGCTCTACCGGCTGATCGTTCAGCCGTGGCGCTGGCGGCGCCAGATGGCATTACCCAGGTTTGTGCTGGCCGTGATCAAGGAGAAGTATCTTGGGCCTCGTCTTGAGCCTTAGCGAAGCCGTTGCGTGGCGGCGTGGGCAGTCCGGCGTGGTGGTATTCACCAACGGCCATTTCGACCTGTTGCACATCGGGCATGTGCGCTATCTTCAGGCGGCACGTGCGCTGGGCGACGCCCTTATCATCGGTCTGAATAGCGACGCATCGTGTGCAGCCCGAAAGCCGGGCCGGCCCCTGGTCCCCGAAGCGGATCGGGCAGAACTGCTGGCAGCATTGGGGTGCGTCGACGCGGTTGTGATCTTCGACGACTTGACTGCTATCGGGTTGGTCGAGGCGCTTCAGCCGACGATTTACGTGAAGGGAGGGGACTGGGGGCGGCCCGGCGGACCTTATCCACCCGAAGCCGCCATTGTGGAAGCCTATGGGGGACGGGTGGCTTACCTGCCTTATGTTCCCGACCGGTCCACCACGCTGATCATTCAACGGATTCGTTCGTTGCCCGAACCGGCATAGCCGCCTCGTCAGAATGCTGCGATGAGTCCCTCAGCCTTGGAAGGCACGCAAAGCAACCGTAGCACCGCGAGCGGGGGCTTGGCGCGCTCTGCAGGCATCCTCGGCTTGGGAAACATCGCCAGTCGCGTCATAGGTCTGGCGCGCGAGTCGGTCATCTCCGGTTTCTTTGGCGCAAGTGGGCAACTGGATGCGTTTCGCCTTGCCGCCCGCCTGCCTACGATGGTCTACGACCTACTGGTCGGTGGCATGCTGAGCGCGGCGCTCGTTCCTGTCTTCAGCGAATACGGCCGGACCGATCGGCGCGATGAGCTAGCCAAGGTGGCCAGCGCGGTCTTCAGCCTCATCGCCCTGGCCATGGGTATTGTAGTTCTCCTCATTGAGGTTTTCGCGGGCCCGTTGGCAGGCGTGCTCGGCAACTTCGAAAATCCCGAGCTCCAGCAGGTTCTGGAGAACTGCCTGCGCATCATTGCGCCAGCCGTGCTCTTGTTCGGCATTACCGGGGGCGTCACTGGCCTGCTCTACGCGCTGCGAAGGTTTAGCTACACGGCCATCAGCGGAGCTGTGTTCAACCTCGGCATCGTCGTCCTGACGCCTTTGCTCGCCCGGCGTTTCGGCATCTACGTGTTGCCACTGGGTATCGTGGCTGGCAGCCTGATGCAGCTGGCTGTCACGGCGCCGGGGCTGCGTGATCTGCGCATCCGATTGGGTGCGACGTGGGGCCACCCTGCTGTGCGGCGGATCGGGCGGCTCTATATACCCATCGCACTAGGGCTCGTCGTCACTCAATTCCAAATCATTGTTGACGGCCGATGGGCGTCGGCCGCGGGCGAGCAGAGCGTAAGCTGGATGGGGTTTGCCACCACGCTGATCCAATTGCCGCTGGGATTGGTGCCCGTGGCGGTGTCACTGGCGGCCCTCCCGAGCCTTTCGCAGTTCGCGGTCGAGCGGGACTGGGACGGCTTCCGAGATATATTCGGTAGAGGGTTGCGACTTGTCTTGGTGTTGCTCATCCCGGCAACCGTTGGCCTGTGGGTGATGGCTGAGCCGGTCCTCCGGTTGCTGTTTCAGCACGGTGATTTCTCGAGCCATGACACGGTGATGACGGCGCGTGCTCTGCGCTATTACCTTATCGGATTGCCGTTTGCAGGTGTCGACTTTCTTCTGAACTACACCTTCTACGCGCGTCAAAACACACGCACGCCAGCCACTGTTGGTGTCATTTCCGTGGGCTTCTACTTTGCTACGGCGCTTCTTTTGAAGGGTCCCCTCGGATTTCTGGGGCTAGTCCTGGCGGATTCAGCCAAGCAAGCCGGACATGCCGTCATTATGAGCATTCTGCTTCTGCGCAGCGTTGGCCGGCTCCACCGGCAGGATATCCTTCGTACGCTGGGAACGGCTGGCGGCGTTGCGCTTCTCATGGGCATTGGTGTCTCGATTCTGGTACAGGGCCTGGGCCCTGTCATTCCCAACGGCAAGCTCGGAGCACTGCTCACTGTTGCCGTTGGCGGTGGGCTGGGCGGCGTCTTCTATCTGGGTGCGCTGCGACTGCTGGGCATTCACGAAGTCACCCGGCTGGTCGATGGAATCCTTGGGAAGGTGCTGAGGCGCAAGAACAATTCTAACGGAAATTGACGATCTTGGGCTGCATGACTATAATGACACAGTTTGAAATCATTCATCCGCAAGAGGTTATCTCGAATGGCCAAGCAGAAAAAGGTTCAGTCTCGCCGTGTGCCGCGTGCATCGAATCCACGTATGTATGGTGACGGCAAGTCGTCTGAGACTACGGATAACACACAGGCAGCGACCCAGCCAACGACGTCTGGCATCCGAACCGCAGGTTCGGGCGGCGCCAGCGTCACTCCGGCTGTGCGCAGTGCAGGCACGACGCCTCGCACCTCGACCGGTGCTGGCGGTTCCTACGCGCTGCGGGGCTTGAGTATGACCACCGATTACACCTATGTCCGGCAGGACTTGCGCCGGCTGGGCGTTGTGGCTGCGTCCATTCTCGGCCTTCTCGTGGTTCTTTCGATCGTTATCCCTTGATCGAATAGCAGCGCAGGAAAGGGGCCTTGGCTGGTCGACCAGCCAGGCCCTTTTTGATTTAATCCTCTTGGGCCGGAGACGGTTCGATCGGCAAAGGGAACCAACCTGTCATCAGCGTTTCAACTGCGATATGGACGATCAGGCATAACCACAGGTTGCGCGTCATCACGAACAGGCCGGTGGTGGTTACAGCGAGAGTCACTCGACGGAGCAGGGCCTGAGCATCGCCTGTTCGACCCAGCGTCGAACGGCTGAAAGGATCAAGCACCCATTCCGTTCCGGCCACCGCCAGCCCCAACCACGCACCCCAGTACAAGGGCTGGTCGTGGAACGCGCCGGTCAGGCGTGTTAGCGCGGGGAACTCCGGCGCGGTAAGTGGTGCAAGCATCAACCATTCGGCCACGGCGGCGCGGTAGAATGTCCAGTGCCACTGGTGCAGTGCACCTTCGACCGGTGCGCGCAAGGCCGGAATGATCCGCGCCATGCCGCGGGGAAGAGGGCCCTCGGGCAATGAACGACGATAAATCAGCCAGCCGAACACCATTCCGCCTACAATGATTCCGGACAGCGCCATCCCATCCGACAGGGTGGTGGGCCAGTTGACTTCCGTAAGGCCGAGTGTATACGGAGACAGGATGCCCTCTCGCATTGCGAGGTACGGTGGCAGCAGATAGATCAGCGCCAGGATCAGCCAGCCCAGCGGCGCCAAGGGTCCGTGGCGAAACCTGGACTGTACGGAGCGACCGCGAACCGCAAGCCAGGTCAGGTTCGTTGCAGCGATGATCAACAGGAAACTGCCGGTCAGCCAGGCGGCGGGGTTGGACGGATCGGTTAAGCCCATGCCTCGATTGTAGCGCAGATCGCACCTCAGGCCAAAGTAAATAGGAAGAGGATGAATATTCCTGGCTTCGTGAATCCGATGGCGTAAGGACGTGTCGGAGGACACCTCGAAGGACGGGGTCCTGGTAAGATCATGTCATAAAAGTCGATCAGACGAAAACATTTACTTGAGGAGACAACCAATGTCCTGGAAAATTGATACTTCGCACACCACGATAGAATTTGGTGTAAAGCATATGATGGTCACGACCGTGCGCGGTCGGTTTAACAAGTTCGACGGGGTAGTTACTGAAGATCCCAGCAACCTGTTGAATTCGAAGATTGAAGGATGGGTGGATCTGACCAGTGTGGACACCCATGATGCAAATCGTGACGCTCATCTGCGCTCTCCAGATTTCTTTGACGCTGAGAAATTCCCCCGCATGACCTTTGTTAGCAAACGCATCGAGAAGACCGGCGGGGATCAATACAAGGTCACGGGCGAATTGACCGTCAAAGGGGTCACGCGCGAAATCGTGTTTGACGTCTCCAACGAGGGCCAGTACAAGAACCCGTGGGGTGGCACAGTTTGGGGTCTGACCGCCAATGCCGCCTTGAATCGCAAAGATTTCGGTTTGAATTGGAACGTTGCTCTCGAAACCGGCGGGTTGCTGGTCGGCGAGCAGGTTAAAATCCGGGTGGAGATGGAACTGGTGCAGGTCGTCGACGAACCAGCAGTGGCAGTCGCCGCCTGAGCGAAACGCTCTTCGGCATTCGGACGCGAGGTCACACAAGATGTTCTTTGTGACCTCGTGTCGTCGCGTTAAGAGGTGTCTATGGCTCTACAATTGCATGGCGAAGGGCCCGTGCTGACCTCCGGCGAACCGTTGGCAACTGCCCGCGCGGCCATGATCATGCTGCACGGACGGGGCGCGACGGCAGAGAGCATCCTCGCGTTGGCTCCCATGTTCCACGCGGACGGCGTAGCCTACCTGGCCCCACAGGCAACCCACAGCACATGGTATCCGCACCCGTTTACTGCTTCCCTGGAGCTCAATGAGCCCTGGCTGTCGTCTGCGTTGACACGCGTGGGGCAGTTGCTCACAATTGTGGCGGATGCCGCCATTCCAATGGAGCGCACCTATCTTCTCGGCTTCTCCCAGGGTGCCTGCCTGGTCTTGGAGTACGCTGCGCGACATGCGCAACGCTATGGCGGCATAATAGGATTGAGTGGCGGGTTGATCGGTCCTGACGGCACGCCGCGCAACTATAGCGGTGGCATGGCAGGCGCTCCCGTCTTTCTTGGTTGCAGTGACGTTGACTTTCATATCTCCAAGGATCGGGTTATTGAGTCGGCATCCGTCTTCCGCCGCCTCGGCGCCGATGTCACTCTACGGTTCTACCCCAACATGGGACATACCGTGAACGATGACGAGATCGCTTTTGTGAAGGATATTCTGAAGTAGTAGCGAAAGCGGCGGTGGTTACTCGTCTGGAGGGCAATCCCCGATTATAATACCGTCATGACGGTCAATTTGAGTTTGCTTGGTCGGCCGCGTGTATCTGGGGAAACGGCCGATTTGCCGGCGAAGGCCATCGCACTGCTAGGCTATCTGGCCATCGCAGACGAAGCTCAACCTCGCGAGCGGATCTTGGGTCTCCTCTGGGGTGAGAGCACCGAGGAAGCAGCACGCAAGAACCTGCGCAACGCGTTGTGGGCCGTACGCAAAAGCGTGGGTGACACGGGGGTTGTGGCGGTAGGGGACCGGTTGGCGCTGGGACCCCGGTTTGAAGTCGATGTGCGCCGCCTCCTGGCGATGCAAACCTCCCTGGATCCCCGAACACTTCTTGAACTCTATACCGGTCCATATCTGGATGGCGTGCGATTGGCCGATGCACCGGAGTTTGAGCTCTGGCTGACCGCTGCACGAGAACGCCTTTCACAAGTCTTTTTAGGACGCATCGTTGAGGGATTGAGCACGTTAGCGCAGGCAGGCGCATGGCGGGAAGTCGCCGACTTTGCTCGTTCGGCGCTAAGTCACGAACCACTTCAGGAGGAGCTTCACCGCTTGCTCATGGAAGCGCTGGCCAATCTAGGGGAGCGCGGCGGGGCAATCCGGCAGTTTGAGGCTCTGAGGGCAGCCCTCGCACTTGATCTCGAGGTGGAACCTTCTCCCGAGACACTGGCCTTGCGCGACGCTATTGCGGCGGGCCCGTTGCCTCGTTCCCCGGCGCCTCGGCCGCATGTGGACACCCGGCGACCCCGCGATCTGGCTCAGCCTCAACCACAAACCGGCCCGCCATTCGTTGGAAGGAAGGCCGAACGCGTCGGTTTAACTGACGAGCTGGCGGCCACCACACGGGGCCAGGCGCGCGTGGTCCTTATTACGGGCGAGCTAGGTATTGGGAAGTCGCGGCTGTGGCGTGAGTGGAGGGCAAAAGACGCTGGCGATTGCACGATTCTGGAAGCGCGCTGCGTCGAGGCGACCAGCAGTCTGCCATTTGCGCCGCTCGTCGAGCTGCTTTCCGATCATCCACGGACGCATGAACTTCTTCATATCCCAGGGTTGGTGCCTCCGGCTTGGGTGGCCGAGGTTGCGCGCCTGCTGCCGGAACTCCGTGATGCTCTCCCAACTCTGCCACCGCCCGCCGTTTTGCCGCCCGGGGAAGAGCGGCATCGGGTTTTCGAGGCCTTCGTGCAGGTGTTGTTGGCGCTGGATGCGCGCCCGCTGTTGATCTTTCTTGATGATGTTCACTGGGCGGATCGGACGACGCTGGACTGGCTCCCTTACCTGGTCCACCGGATGCGCAATCGTCCGCTGTTGCTGGTGCTAACCTATCGCTCCGGGGAAGCGCCGTCAGTTCTGGTTCATCAGGTTGCTGCATGGGCGCGCGAGGGTGTGTTGCGGCGATTGCCACTCGCTCGCTTTGACCCTGACGAGACCGCGCAGTTGATCGGAGGCTTGGGCGTCGATTCAGCGCTGGCCCACCAATTACAGGCTAAGAGCGCAGGCAACCCCTATGTCCTGATTGAACTGAGCCAGAATGCAGATATCGCGACATCTGACGCAGTCCCTCCCGCGCTGGCAGACCTTGTGCGGTCGCGGGTTGAACGGTTAGGAGAGTCGGCGCGTGCCGTATTGCAGGCGGCGGCGGTATTGGAGCCGGAGTTTGACTTACCCCTACTCGCGCTTACGGTAGCCCGTGATGAAGAAGAGATGCTGGATACGCTGGACATCCTGCTCGGATCCGGGGTGTTAATTGAGCGAGGCAAATGGTTCGCGTTCAATCATCCTTTGATTTCGAGTGTCGTGCGGGAAGAACTAAGCGCCGCGCGACGGGGCGTGTTGAACCGGCGCGCGGCTCAAGCTCTGGAGGTGATGTACGCCGGCAGGGTGGAACCGGTGGCGGGGTTGATCGCAAATCACTACGAACATGCAGGCGAAGCCACCTCAGCGGCCCACTATGCTGACTTAGCGGCGGAACACGCCTTGTCCCTGGCGGCGCCCGCAGAGGCGGTAGCGTTTCGACGGCGGGCGCTTTCGCTCGATCCAACCTCGCAACGACAGTTGGGTTTGGCCCAGGCGCTGTACCGTTCCGGCGCCCTTGCGGAGGCGCGCCAAGCCTACGCCGCAACCTTGGAGGACGCGGAGCGCAGCAGTGATGCCGCGACGGCCGCTCGCGCCTGCCTGGGCATGGGGGACACGTACTTGCTGACTGGCTGGGCCGACGAAGTTGTGCAGTGGGCCGAACGAAGCCTCCGATATCTGGATGCGGAGTCGGATCACGCTGCACATGCACACGCACTCTTTCTTCTCGGAGCCGGTCGGCTGCGGGCAGGTGGCAAGGATTTGGTGGAGGCCGAACGCAATTTGGACGATTCTGTGCAGCTAGCCGAGACCCATAACCTGCGCGATACGGCAGTCATCAGTCGCTTTGAGCTCGGCAATGTGTTGGCCGAACGCGGAGATCTGCATGCGGCGGTCGCGGCCTATCGCCAGGCCGCCGACCTGGCGCGCACGGCAAGTGACCCTAACCAGCAGGTGCTGGCGCTGAACAACCTCGCCTACCACACCATGTTGCTGGGTGAGTATGAGGCGGCCCTCGGCCATATCGGCGCGGCGCTGGAACTGGCGGAGGCGTACGGTCTGCGTCTCATGTTGGAGTATCTGTTCAGCACGCGCGGTGAGATTGCGCTCGCCGAAGGGAAGTGGGATGAGGCCGAGGTGTGGATCGTACGGAGCCTGGATGTGGCTCGGGAACACAACAATGTGGCGCACGTGGCAAAATGCCAGGCCAATCTTGGGCTGATAGCGCGCGGTCGCGGGGATCTTGACACCGCGCTGCTCCAGCTGGAGGAGGCCGTGACACTCGCGGCCCCGTTGACAGCGCGCTATATGCAGACGCAGATTGACCTGTGGCTGGGTGAGGTCTACGAGGCCCGTGGTGAACGCGCAGCCGCGGTCGAGGCTGTAAGCCGGGCCGAAGATCGGCTGGCCAACAACCACTACGGCCGGCTCATGCAGCAGGCAGCGGCGTTGCGTGCATTGCTAGGGGGGCGCAAATAGCGCCCCCGGTCGCTCAGAATCTGGGGACTACTTCGGGTCCATCAGCACCGATACACTATTCCCGAGTCGATTGGCGACGTACACACGATTGGTCCCCGTGTCGATCGCCAGGCCGAAGGGATTATCGCCCACGCTGAATGTACTCAGCAATTGATTGGTCGCACCGTCGATGACGCTCACATTGTCGTTGTCAGAGTTGCTGACGAATACGCTCCCCGTTCCTGGATTTGCGGCGATGCCGCCGCGGCCATCCTCGCCTTGCGGCACATCTCGACCTGCGCTTCCCACAATTACCTCGGCCACAGCAGTCAGCCCTTCGCCGCCAGGCCGGTGGACAATCACCCGATCGTCCACTTGCCCCTCAACATCACAAACCGTGTACAACCGGTTGAGGACCGGGTTGAAATCCAACTCGAACGGTTCGCACGTCCCGCTATACCCGGCAGACACGATCCAACGCTCCGTGTAGGAGCTATCCAGCACAGTGATGGTCTTCGAGTCTCGACTGCTAACATAGGTGTGACCCAGGCTCGCGTTATAGGCCAGGCCCCAGGCGCCCACGGTGCGGCCCAGGTGCTGGCTCTTGACGACCGTGTCAGTGATGGGGTCAATGACCACGAGGCTATTCGTTCCATAGGTGATCAGATGGATGCGGTTGCCGGCGGTCTCGACCCAGGTCGGATTCGGGCCGACGGGGATCGTCTTGATTGGTTCCAAGGTAGTCGCGTCGAGCACCGTGACTGTCCCCATGCTCCAGCTCCCCACGTATACCTTGTTTCCTGGCGCGTAGTAAGCGATACCCCAGGGCTGGTCGGGCACGATCGTGCTGTTGACCACATCCAGGCTCGTGCCGTCCAGTTGATAGACGCGATCGTTGTCCCGACTTGCAACGTAGATCAGATGGCGGGCGCTATCCACGGCCACAGCCTGCGGATAACGCATTCCGGTGTCTCGTGGGGTGGCAGTCGGCGTCGGCGAGGGACCGTAAGTTGGCGATGGTGTTAGGGTCGGCGTCTGCGTCGGGGTCGCGGTTTTGGTCGGAGTTGGCGTGGGTGTACTGGTAGGCGTCGATGTAGCGGTAGGCGTAGGGGTGGGTGTCAGTGTCGGCTGGAATATGACAAGCGGAAGATAACGGCCGAAGCGGATCGCCTGAATCTGATATGTGGGGCAGTCGCAAGCCGCAAAACTGAGCGAGCGAACAAGCAGGAAATAAGGCCCACTAGTAGTCGGCCCCCAGGTTATTGTAGAACCGCAGTATTCCTGATCGACAGAACAAAGGACCCCATCTCGATCATCATTCGATTTGATTATATTTCCTAGCTGATCGTAAAGAATCATATAGGTGTCGATGTCACCCTTCAAATCAAAGGTCGACACCTCGTAGGTCTGCCCGGGATGCAGCCCATCGACGCGATACCAATCCACATTGCCGGCGAGATGAAACGAGTGTTGTTGCGCGGGAGCTCCCGGTATTAGCGGGCTGGCCTGTGGCTGCTCGTCGTCTGGCTCGTACGCATCCTCGCTGCAGGAGCAAGGGGTGGGCGACGGTGTCACTGAGGGTGTCGGCGTGAGTGTGGGCGTGTCTTCTACCTGGAGAGCCGGCGCCGCAGCCGTGCTCTCGGGAACACCACCCCATAAAAAGCCTCCCGTCACCAGAACGGCAGCCACGATGACGGTTGCCAGTATGACGCGTTTGAAGGCCTGTCCGGAATGTCGCGATTCATCGGTCTTGTTCTTCTCCATGGGCTGTCTCCTGCAGGCAACGTAATCATATCATACGACAAATTAATGATATTTGCAATCTTGACAGAGTGCGCGACTTGGGGTATGCTAGGCGTTGGACAACATGTTGACATGCTCAGTACAAATACCCATGTGAGGGACTATATGGCTGCGAAAAGGCAACCGGTGGTCAGGTTCGGTTTGGCGTTGTTGTTGGGGTGCGTGCTTATCCTCACGGCGCAAACCGGTCGGGTCTCGGCTGTGCCGAATGGCGACGGCACTGTCTATGTGGTTCAGGCGGGTGATCGTCTGGTCGATATCGCAGCGCGATATGGCGTTACAGCCAGCGCCCTGGTGCAGGCCAACGATCTTGCCAACGCTGACACTATCTTTGTTGGGCAGCGCCTGATCATTCCAGGCAGCAGTGTGAGTGCGCCCACGCCGAGTGGAAGCACAAACGACACCTCTGGTACTGGGCAGAGTGCGACATACGCCGTGCGGCGCGGCGATACGTTGGCGGCAATTGCGCGGAAGTATGGCGTGAGTATGGCAGCCCTGCAGCGAGCCAATGATCTCAGCAACCCGAACATCATTTGGGTGGGTCAGAAGCTCGTGATCCCGGGCGCATCAGCCGTGGCCACCCAAACACCGACGCCCACCTCCCAGCCAACGGCGGCGTATTCCTTACCGTCACAGCCCACGATAGAGCCACCCGCAACGGTGCAGCCCACGACCGAGCCACCTGCAACGGCACAGCCCACGGCGGTAACTCCTGCAACGGCGCCGCCGACGACGGAGACTCCCGCAACGGCCCAGCCCGCTGCGGTGAAGCCCCCAACAGCCCAGCCCACCCCAAAGCCGGCGAGCCCGAAGACCCACACTGTGCAAGCGGGCGAGACATTGTCGCAGATCGCTCGTCAGTATGGCGTGTCTGTAGACGCGTTGGTAGCAAGCAATGGCCTGGCCAGCGCTGACTTGATCCATGTGGGAATGCGTCTGGTGATCCCAGGCAAAGGTAGCAGCGGTACGACAAGTACGGCTACTACGGCTATTACGGGTAAGGCGACGAAGTTCGTCGCAAGCATTTCCGAGCAGCGCTGTTGGCTCTATAACGGCACGACGGTTATCGCAAAATGGGTCTGCTCTACCGGCCGTCGGGGCGCGGGTACGAGGGTCGGCACATTCAGGATTCAATCCAAGATGGCTAAGGCTTACGGCTCGACCTGGAATATCTGGATGCCCTTCTGGCTTGGCATCTATTGGGCAGGGG
This sequence comes from uncultured Chloroflexia bacterium, assembly GCA_963774265.1. Lineage (GTDB taxonomy): Bacteria > Chloroflexota > Anaerolineae > CG2-30-64-16 > CG2-30-64-16 > JALOOB01. Next base: position 152,741 of record CAVZDU010000010.1, read on the forward strand.
GCAGTGAGAACGGCATTCACGGTCTGCCCTGGAACGCGAGTACCGGCGTGCAGATCTGGAGTGGGAACGTCGGCATGCCAATAACCTACGGTTGCATCATGTTGAACAACGTCAATGCCAAGACGCTGTATGATGTGGCGTATATCGGCATGCCGGTTGTGATACGTCCGTAACAGGTTGTTGTTACGAAAAAGTGGGGTGTTGGCGTGCCAGCGCCCCTTTTTGTTGAAAGGCATCCATCGTGGCCACAATCCGAGGGTTCGAGCTACCAGACGACCTCTACTACGTGATCGACACGCACGTGTGGGCGCGTCGCCACCTGGACGGTGTGGTGCGCGTTGGGATGACGCCGGTTGCATATCAGCTCTTGCGTCATTCCCTGGTCGCGATCAGCGTGAAGTCGAGTGTCCTGGGCAAAGAGGTGGCCAGGGGCAAGACCATCGCGATGGTGGAGAGCCTCAAGTATATTGGCCCCTTGCCAGCGCCATTCACGGGTGTGGTTATCCGGGCGAATCCGTTATTGGCCGACGATCCGTCGATCGCCGAGCAAGACCCTTACGGCGAGGGCTGGATTGTCGAGATGACAACCCCTGATTGGGCTGGGGCAGCGACAAACCTGGTCACCGGCGAAGCCGCGCTGCTTGCATACCGGGCGCTATTGGAATCGCAAGCCATAGACGCAAACAACCCCTAGCCCCTCTTGTCCCGGAAGACCAGATCAAAGTCGAGTACATGTATGTCGAGTTCAGCCTCGTTCCGAGACAGCGCGAACGTCAGGTGATAACGCTCACCGGCGCGCGGCTCTTGGCGGAGGTGCAGGGTCAGCGATTGGTATGCCTCGCGCACCTCGACGATGAACATACTGCTCACGACCTGGTTGTCAGAGTCGGTCAGCGTCAATTCCAAATTGGGAAACGCTGCGAAGGAACTGGTCTCCAATCGCACCCAAAGACGCCGCAGGTCCGGATAAGGCCAGACCTCGGCGCGCTGGATGACGGGAGGGTGCTCCTCGATTCGCGGAGGCGCATTGCCAAGCGAATCTTGCCAGATTTCTTCCGGATCTTGCATCTGCGTCATGGCTTGAGTCGCTGAACCGCTAAGACACTGGCCAGGACCAGCACCGAGCCAAGCACCAATAGCAGGGTCATGGGCTCGTGCAGGAAGGTCACTGACAGACTGGCCGAGATAACTGGAATGAAGAAGAGCACCAGGGCTGCCCGGGAAGCCGTGGTCCTGGCCAACAACTCCATCCACCACAGGTTTGCCAGCGCGCCCGTGCCAATGCCGAGAAGCACGATGGCCACCCAGGCTGAAAATGGCAGGTCAAGACGGAGGCCTTCGATCAGGGCAAGAGGCAACAAGAAGAGGGCGCCAACCACCGCCACGGCGGTGGTGACGGCTGCCGCCGGGTAGCGCTCGGAGAGGCTTTTGCCGCCGATACTGTAGACTGCCGCGAAAACGGCGGCCACAACCATAAGCAGGTCACCGATCAAACCCGGTCCCCCGAGTGCCAGGTGTCCTGCGCCCTGGCTGACGAGTACGGAACCCGTGAATGCTGCCCCTAATGCCAGCCACTCGATGCGCGCCAGGCGCTCGCGCAGCAGCAAGGCGCCGATGAGCACCATGAAAACTGATGTCAGATTGGCCAGCACACCAGCATTTGTGGCAGTCGTGTAGCGTAACGCGAGGTTCTCGAAGAAATAGAACAGGGTGATGCCGATCAGGGCAACCCATGCCACCGTTCGCCACCGTGCAGCCAGCAGTTCTTTCATTGTCTTGAGGCCGAGCGCCGGCGATTTGCGGCCAGCAACCGCCAACCATACAACCAGAAACAAGGCGGAGATTATCCACCGAAGAAAGGCGATGGCCGTGGGTCCGGTATAATTCAGCGCTGCCTTGGTGAGGGGGAAGCTGGCGCCCCACAGAGTGACCGTTCCCAATGCCATGACATAAGTGCCCAGCCTGGACCCTGTGCGGCGGGCAGGCGTTGCGGTGGCCGTTCGGGGCGCGTCGGCTGCGGGAACGCTCATGCCTCGATCGCCGCTGCAGTCACCAACTCCTTACCCTCCAGCTTGAGTGAAAGCGTGGTAGAGGTTTGGTCACTGCCCATGGAAATGCCGTAGATCGTATCAGCCACCTCGATGGTGCCGCGGTTGTGAGTCACCAGGATAAACTGCGTTTCATGGCCGAGCGTCTTGATCGCATCCCGGAAACGCCCAACGTTTGCCTCGTCCAGGGCCGCGTCCACTTCATCCAGTACGCAGAACGGCGTCGGGTGAGTCTTGAGGATGCTAAAGATCAGTGCGGCGGCTGTCAGCGCGCGCTCGCCGCCCGAGAGCAGCGCGAGTCCCTGTTCGCGTTTGCCGGGTGGGCGCGCGATGATTTCGATTCCGGTGTTGGTGGGGCTTTCGGGGTCGGTCATCACCAATTTGGCTGAGCCACCGCCGAAAAGGTTGACGAATTCGTCCTTGAACTTGGCGGCTACAGCCTTGAAGGTTGCGACAAATTCCCGCTCCATCACTCGGTCCAACTCCGCGATCACCTCTTGCAGTGTGGCGACAGCGCGCTCGAGATCATCGGACTGTGTGATAAGAAAGTTGTAGCGCGTCTCGACCTCCTGATATTCGGCAAGAGCGTCGAGGTTTACGGGGCCAAGTCGGGCGATCTGAGCGCGCAGATTACGCACGTCTGCATCCAGCCCCTCGGGCAGTTCCACCACGACAGGAAGCCGGGTGACCATGCCGTTGAGAGGCAGGGGTGGTTGGGTGTCGACCAGGTCTTCGGAGAGTGACTCTTGCGCACTGCCCGCATCGTCGACGAAATGGGTCAACTCTACCAGTCCCAGGTCCTTCTCGATCTCCCCCCGGAGGTGCGCGAGTTCATCTTGCGCGCGCTGTGCAGTCAGGTCCGCCTGATTCTGGCGGGCCTGGGCAAGGCGAAGTTGCTCACGAAGCGCTCGCTCCTGCGCCTCGGATTGTCGGGCATGAGTTTCAAGCTGGGCGAGGCGAGCCTCGGCCGGTTCGATCTGACCCGCGAGTGCTGCGATCTCCATCGCGAGTTTTTTGGCGACGACTGATTGGGCGTCGATTGCCTGGCTGGCATCGGCTTGTTGTGCAGCGAGCGAGGCATGGCGGGACTTCTTGGCCGCAATCTCCTGCTCGCGCGAGGTCCGCGCTTGCGTGAGCTCCCGCACGCGATCTTCGAGGCCGCGTAACTGGCCAGCGCTAACAGCTGCCTCCGCCTTGATGCGCGCCAGCTCGGCCACGAAGTCATCGGCTGCCAACTCGTTCAGGCGCCGCCGCGCGGCGTCGACTGCAGACTCACGCTGCTCCAACTGGCTTACGAGATCCGAGATAGAGGTTTTGAGCTCCTCTTCCCGACGGTTAAGGTCTCCTGACTCTCGCTCCAGTCCTTTACGCCGCTCCTCGTGCCAGGCCACCGTCTGGCGAGCACGCTCAGCGGCAAGCTGAGTCTTGGACATCTCGGCATTGAGGCGCGTTTGGCTGGTATTCAGCTCCTCGCGTCGCACTCGGAGTGCATTGAGTGCTGTCCGTGCGTGTTCCTGGGCTTGGCGGGTGCCGGCGACCTGTTTCTCCTGCTCCGCCGCGACTGCTGCTGCGGTCTTGATCTGCCCGGGTAACTCCCGCAATTGGCGGGCTCGGGTCAGAAGACCCCCATCGCGTTGCCCTCTATCGCTGCCGCCGGTCACACTCCCGGAAGGGCGCACGATTTCGCCGTCGAGGGTGACCAACGTCGCGCCCCGACCTCGGGCCACCATGTTGCGGGCAGTGGGCAAATCTTCGACAACAAGAGTGTGATTGAGGGCAAGCTCGACCGCGGGACGAATGGCGGGATCGAAGTGGATGAGTTCGCTGGCAAGACCCACAATCCCGGGACCTTGGGGAACATCTGAGGCGCGGCCGGGGCGCAGAGTGTCCAATGGCAGGAAGGTTGCGCGACCGGCCTGGTTGCGCTTGAGAAATTCCACGGCGGCCTTGGCATCATCCCAACCGCGCACAACAATGTCCTGCACGCGGCCGCCGAGTGCGGCATCTATGGCGCGCTCATACTCTGGCGCAACCTGGATGAGCTCACCGAGAGTCCCAAGGACGCCGCTCAGAGTTTCACCCCTTTGAGGGGATCGATCTCTGAACTGCTCCTTGCTGTGCACCGATCGGTTTCCGCCCGCGCTGCCTTCTCGCGCAGCCACCATTACAGCGCGTACCCCGCCGCTCAAGCCCGCACCCTCATCGTGCAGACGTTCCAGCAAATCGTGCTGGTCTTGCAGCCGTGCGACGGCGCGCTGAGCCACGTTTAGTTGTTCCTGGGCCTTGCGCTCGGCATCCTGGGCGAGGGCGAGGGCCTGTCCCTGAAGCTGCCGATCATGGTCGATGGCGGCCAGGATCTTGATAAAGTCATCGGCCTTTGTGTGCAAGGAGCCTAGTTGCGTTTCGTACTCTGCCAACTGGCCGCCGGCAGTCTTGGCTCCTGCTGCTTGCTCACCGTCGCTGTTAGCAAGCTCGAGACGCCTGTCGGCAATCTGAGCCAGGCGAGAACGTTGTTCGGCGATTTGGGTCCTCAGCGCGAGCGCGCTATCCTGCGTTCGGGCAAGCACACTCGCCTGTGCACCATGCTCACGCTCACGAGCCTGGAGTTGGTGCTGCGCTTCTTCAACACGGCGAGCATGTGTTGCGTGCTCACGCTGGGCCTCGGATAGCTCCGCCTTCGCTGCTCGAAGTCGCTCTGCACCGTCGTCCAGAGCCGCCCGCAGATAGGTTATTTCTCGTTCCAGATCGTCCGCTTGTTCGCGCCAGAGTCGGACCTGTTCGCCCCGGACGGCCAGCTCGCGCTGCGCGGTTTCCGCCTGCCGGTGCAGGGTGCTGGAGACGCGATGCCACTCACCCAGTTGATCGCGCAGTCGCCCCCGCTCTTCGCGGCGTGCCGCGACCTGGTCGAGCAACACATTAAGCTCGGCGGTTTCTTCCTGGGCTGCGTTGGTGGCATCTTCTGCACGGTTTTTGGCTCCCGCCAATCCGAGCAATGCCTGCCGCCAGCGGTAGCCGTACCACGTCTTCAGATGAGCTTCAAGATCAGTCCTGAGTTGTTGGTACTCGTGCGCGCGGCGTGCCTGCCCCTTAAGGTAGCGCAAGCGCGGCGTGAGTTCGCTGATGATGTCGCGAGCGCGCATCAGGTTGTTGGACGCATCGGCGAGTTTCTGGCTTGACTGCTCGCGCTTGGCTTGGTGGACTGTGATGCCGGCGGCTTCCTCGAAAAGCTTGCGGCGTTCCTCGGGTCGCTGCGAGAGCGCCTGGTCCACGAGGCCCTGACCGATGACACTGTAGGTGCGCTCGCTGAGGCCCGAGCTGCCAAGCAACTCCGTGATGTCGCGCAGTCGGACGCGGTTGCCGTTCAGATAATACTCATTTTCGCCGGAGCGATAGGCACGGCGAGCTATCTCGACCTCAGCGAAGTCAACAGGGAGCCAGCCGGAGGAGTTGTCGAGGACAAGCGATACGCTGGCCATGCCCATGCGCGCGCGTTGCTCGGATCCCGAGAAGATCATATCCTCGGTCCGCTTTCCGCGGAGCGCAGAGAAGCTTTGTTCGCCGAGCACCCAGCGCAGTGCGTCAGCCACATTGGATTTGCCGCTGCCGTTCGGGCCGACCACCGCTGTCACACCGGCGTCGAAGAGGAACTCGGTGCGAGTAGCGAAGGTCTTGTAGCCCTGGAGCGTGAGTTGCTTTAGGTATCGCACCGAGAGTCTATACCTTTTCAGCAGTGCCAGTATCGAGCAGACCCACCTGATCCTTCAGCCAGGCTTCGATGAAGAGATCGATTTCGCCATCGAGAACGGCATTCGTATTGCCCGTCTCAGCGTCGGTGCGCAGGTCTTTGACCATCTGGTAGGGCTGCAGGACGTAAGAGCGGATCTGGTTGCCCCAGCCGGCCTCAACGTGTTTGCCTCGCAAACGTGCGGCTTGCTCTTCCTGCCTCTGCAGTTCGAGGTCGTATAGCTTGCCGCGGAGAACTCGCATGGCCGATTCGCGGTTCTGCAATTGGCTGCGCTCGTTTTGACATGTAACAACGATGCCGGTTGGCCCATGGGTGATGCGTACAGCCGTCGAGTTCTTTTGCATATGCTGACCGCCCGCGCCTCCCGAGCGGTAAACGTCCAACTTGATATCGTCAGGCTTGATCTCGATTTCGATATCCTCGTCAAAGATCGGCATGACTTCAACCAACGCAAACGATGTGTGACGCCGCGCGGATGAATCGAATGGGCTGATGCGGACGAGTCGGTGTACCCCGCGCTCAGCTTTGAGATAGCCATAGGCGTAGGGACCAATGACTTCGACTGTCACGGTCTTGATTCCGGCTTCTTCGCCTTCGAGCTGATCGGTGATCTCCGCATCGAAGTCGCGACGCTCGGCCCAGCGCAGATACATTCTCAGGAGCATTGAAGCCCAATCCTGCGCCTCCGTACCGCCCGCGCCCGCGTGGATTGAGAGGATGGCGCCTTTCCGGTCGTAGCGACCGCTCATGGCGAGTTGAAATTCCAGAGATTCCAATTTCTTCTGGATTTCAATGGTCTGCGCGGCGGCCTCAGCGGCGGTTTCCTCGTCGCCGGCCTCTTCGGCCAGGTCCAGCAGCGCGAGCCCGTCTTCCACGTCGCGCGTCAAGCCTTCCCACACCCGAACCTGGTCGCGCAGGGCAGCCAGATCGCGCATGACTGCCTTGGCGCGGTTTTGGTCATTCCAGATCTCAGCGCTGGCGGACTCTTCCTCCAGCCGGGTTATCTCAGCGGCCTTTCCCGCTAAGTCAAAGACGCCTCCGCATCCCGTCGATCTGGTCTGCCAGCGACTGAAGTTGCGCGCGTGTCTCTTCCATGCGTGCTGTGTCCTCTCGTGAATTACCCCAGGATGCCGTCTACAAAGGCGTGGGGGTCAAACTCTGCAAAGTCCTCTGCTTTTTCGCCCGTACCTACAAAGCGTACAGGAATGCCCAGTTCTTCCTGAATAGCGAACACAATCCCACCCTTGGCAGTCCCGTCAAGCTTGGTCAGGATAATGCCGCTGATTTGCACCGCCTCTTTGAAGTGCTTGGCCTGGCTGATCGCGTTTTGTCCCGTGGTCGCATCCAGAACCAGCAGAGTCTCATGGGGTGCATCGTGCACCTGGCGCGCACACACCGCACGCACCTTCTCGAGTTCCTTCATCAGGTTGAACTTAGTGTGAAGGCGCCCTGCTGTGTCGATCACGAGCAGGTCGGCGGAGCGTGTTTCCTGGCTTGCCCGGATGGCATCGAAGACGACCGCACCGGGATCCGCGCCAGGAGCCTGGGCGATCACTTCCACGCCAGTGCGCTCCCCCCAGATTTTGAGCTGATCGATCGCGGCTGCGCGGAAGGTGTCCGCCGCTGCTAACACGACCTTCTTGCCGCGCGCCTTGTAGTACCTTGCTAATTTCGCAATGCTGGTGGTCTTGCCTGAACCATTCACGCCGACGATGAGCACCACGGTAAGCATGCGTGGCTCGGCAAGGTTCGTGAATGGCGCGTGATCCAACAAACGGACAAGTTCGTCCTTCAACGCGGTCTTGACATCCTCAGAGCGCTTGAGGTGTTCACGGTTCACGCGGTTGCGAAGTCGTTCGACGAGGCCCATTGCTGTGTTGATGCCCAAATCCGCCTGGATGAGAATCTCCTCCAGCTCATCCCACGTCTCATCAGTGATTTCACTGGCCTGGAAAAGAGCCCCCACACGTCCGAAAAAGCCTTGCCGGGTCTTAGTGAGGCTGGCCTGGATCTTGACCTGGTCCTCGGCCTGTTGCTCGGGCGTTTTGCGAAAGAAGCCAAATGCCATCCACTCACTCCTGGCCCCTCTCGGCCTGTCGTGTTGCGACAAAAGCCCCAGCCGGGGCGGGGCTGGGGCTGCCTTACTGATGGCGTCATTATACACGGGGAAAAACGAATGACAAAGCGGCCCTGCTATGCTATACTCGCAGCGATCCAATGGAGGCGAAGGGATGCAGGACGTAGACGAAATCGTGGATGCGTTTGCAGAGCGCAATGGGTTATCATTCAGGAGCCGGGTGCTTCTGCGCACGGCGTTGACTCACCGGTCATACCTCAACGAGCACGCGGACGTCGACTGGGAGGACAACGAACGGCTGGAATACTTGGGCGATGCTGTATTGGATTTCATGCTGGCCGATTATCTCTATGAGAGTTTCCCCCACGCCCCCGAAGGCGAGCTGACAGCGCTGCGCGCAGCTCTAGTGCGTCGGGAGACGCTATCCCGCCTGGCGATGCGACTGGATGTCGGGTCAGCTCTTCTGATGGGTCACGGCGAGGTGGAGACCGGCGGACGCCAGCGGTCTGCGACGCTATGTGCTGCTTTTGAGGCGTTGGTGGGGGCGCTGTATCTCGACCAGGATCTCAGCGCAGTGTCCGATTGGGTGCTGCCGATGATGCATGCGGAGCTGGCCGCGGCGAAGATCGAAGTGGTGGACAAAGACCCGAAGAGTCGGCTTCAGGAGATGGCGCAGGCGGCCCTTGGCGTAACCCCCCGCTATCGTACGGTGGCCGCGGATGGGCCGGACCATGCCAAGATCTTCCGCGTGCAGGTGGCGATTGGCGAGGCAATGTGCGGAGAAGGCGAGGGTCCCAGCAAGCAGCTTGCCGCCCAGAGCGCCGCGCTGGATGCACTTGCGCGCGTTGAGGAGTGGCGCGGTGAGCGCAAGCCGGTCGCAAGCGATTGAGTGAGCAGGCGAATTCGCGCCGGCGCAATTCGCTTGCTATTGAACCTATGACGCCTCGTTCGATGCCGGCTCCGTAGCCTAGCCTGATTCGAGCCCGAGCAATTCGCGGCAGGCGCGGAAGCTGAGTGGCCAGTCCCCGAGCGACAGGCCGGGCGCCGCGCATCGCCAATTCTAATGCGCGATCAGCGACGCGAGCTGCCGCGTCGGGTCGTCCCAGCTTGCGAGCGCGTTGGGCGGTCGCATGGAGGGCTTCCGCGTCCTCATCCAGCCAGTGGAAAACTTGCACCAAGGCCTCGGCTGGGTCTTCGACCAGGACGCCGGCCCCGCCATTCACTACGTACTCTGCGTTGCCCGTTTCTTGTCCTGGGATGGCTTCTGCCAGCAGTAATGGCAGTCCCACCGCGAGCGCCTCTGAGACGATGAGCCCCCCCGCCTTGCAGACGAGGAAGTCGGCCGCCTGCATCATCTCCCACATGTTGTCGACATAACCGTATATGTGCGCCGGTTGATGCCACTGCTCGGCTACCAGCCGGCCGCGGCAGCTCTTCGTCGCCGCCGCTGACAATGGACAACTCCAGGGGCAGACCGGAGTGGTTGAGGATCCGCGCCACGGGCTCCAACTTCTTCACTCGCTTCCCGCCGCTGCAGAGGCCAACATACCGATCGGTGCGCCAGCCCAACTTGGCGCGGCAGGGCAGCCTTGTCGCATGGAAGCGCCAGGTTAGGGTTGACGGGGAGTCCGGTTATCTCGACGCGGTCGGCCGCAAGGCCGCTTTCGAGTGCCTTATCCGCCACGGCTTGGGTCGGCACAAGGCAGGCTTCTGCACTCTCGTGGAACCACAATCGATGCACCGAGACCAGGTCCGTCACCACGGTCAGGAAAGGTGCACCGCGACGCGATAGCGCATTGAGAGCGGCCAACGGGGCCTGGTACAGCGGGTACGTGGTTACTACGACATCCGGCTCGTACTCGCCCAGGATATCCCGCAGCACGCCAAACAGCATCATAGTTAGCGCCTGCTCGGCGATTCCTGCTGGAATCGCTCCATCCGACGCCTGGTAGCCGACCCGGTACAGGTCGGGTGAGTTTTGGATCATGCGGTCGTAGTCGTCCTGGGCAGAAACCAGTAAGCCAGGCGCACCAGCATGGTCCAGGGGGTTAACGATAGTCACTTCACAGCGGTCCGCGTAGCGTGCTTTGGCTGCGCTAGCGATTGCGTTGGCCGCGGCTTTATGGCCGAAACCAGCGTCAGCAGACAGGATGAGGATACGCTTCCGTCGGTCGGCCGCCGCGGGCCCATGGCTTTGATCAGATGGTCTTCTCATAGATCCGATGCCTCTTATAAATCTCACCGCCCATCGTCTTGGTATCTTCCACGGTCAACACGTGTTCTTCCATCTGCACCAGGTCGGCATGTTCGAAACCGCCGCTGTGCATAGTCTTCTCCATCTCAACGTACAGGATCGCATTGACGCCAAGGCCGCGATAGGGAGCCAGGATGCCTGCGCCGTTAAGATTAATCCACTTCGTGCGCTTCATCTCACGCAACAGCCAAAACCAGCCGAATGGCCAGATCCGGCCGTTTGCGCGGCGAATGCCTTCGGAGATATCTGGGAAGCCAAGCAGGAAGCCCGCGATGGCATCGCCTTTCATGACCAATTTGATCAACTTCGGCGCCGCGATCTGCATCAGGCGGTCGCCGATGACTTTGGCTTCAGCGTCAGTCACTGGGTTGAATTCCCAGTTGTCCAGGAAGGTCTCGTTGTAGGTTCGAACGATCGCGGGGATCCACGCGCGCAACTCGGACTTATCCCGGAAGGTGCGAATGGAGAAGCCGCGCCGCTCCATCATCTTGTCCGCGATTTGATGCACGCGTTCCGGGAGGACTGAGTCGGCGCGCAGGTAGGCGGAGAGAAAATCGCGCTGCCCGCGATAACCGGCTGCCTCTATGAGTCGTCCGTAGTAAGCATGATTGTATGGAATGCCTACCGCAGGGTGATGTTGGAAGCCCTCGACGAGCACACCGATGCCGTCGCCCTGTAGAAAGCCTTTTGCACCGACGATCTTGTCTAGGCCGCGTTCCCTGGCCCAGGACTCGATCCCGGCGAAGAGAGCTGCGGTGGCTTCAATGTCATCAAACGAATCGAAAAGGTAGAAGAATGCAGTGTGGGCGCCCCAGTGCTGATTGTAGTGGCGATTCTCCAGGACTGCGATCCGAGCCACATCTCGCCCGTCTCGTTGGGCCATGAAGAAATCAGCGTCGGAGTGCTCGTAAAATGGATAGCGCTGCCGATTGAGCATGAGCCGTGTGTCGTCGACCAGAGGTGGAACCCACTGCGGGCAGTCACGATAGATGGCAAATGGAAGCCTCACAAATCGGTCCACCTCGCGACGAGAGGAAGTATCAACCTTGGAAACATTTACAATCATTGTATTGACTCAGCCCGGTGTAAAGAAGCCGAACGCTAACGTCCCGGGTCCGGCGTGGGTGATGATTGCAGGCGCCAAGTCGGCGACCATCACGTCAGGCACACCCAGTGACTGCTTGAGGTCAGCTGCCAGTTCTTCCGCCTCTCGCCGCGCTGCAGCGTGCATAACCGAAACATGGGCATCGGGTTCACGACTTGCCTCACTCAGGATCAGTTCCTTGATGCGCGCCAGCGCCTTCTTCTTGGTGCGTTCGCGCTCGAATTGATCAACCCGGCCGTCGCGAAAGGTGAGAATCGGCTTGATCTGCAAGACCGTACCGATAAGGGCTTGTGCGCCACCCACGCGCCCCCCTCGGCGCAGGAACTCCATGGTATCAACCATGAAGTAGATACGGGCACGCGGCATCAGGCTTCGTACGCGGGCCTCGACCTCGTCTGCGCTTGCTCCCTGCTTGGCAAGTTTATCCGCCTCGAGAACCATGCCGCCCAGGGGGCCGACCACGCTTCGTGTGTCGATGATGCGAATGTCAGCCGATGGAAAGCTTTGGCGCGCTATTTCTGCTGAGCGTACCGTGCCGCTGACATCTGACGACGGATGGACGCATACGACGCTCTCGCCGGCTTGGACGCATTGCTGGAACACCTCGATAAAGTCGCCCGGGTAGGGGGCAGCGGTTTTGGGAAGCGCCTTGCCGCTGAGCAACCGTTCCATGAAGCCGGCGGCGTCGATGTCGACACCTTCGCGGAAGGAGTCCTCGCCGAAGTTGATTACCTGGGGAATCATCGGGATGTTGAGCGGCCGATAGATTTCTGGGGGCAGCACGCAGGTGGTGTCCGCCACGACGCGGGTCATGATTGCCTCCTTGCAGTGAAATGAGCGAATAATGGATTCTACCACACTTCTGCCTGGAGCGACCCGTGTTTACGCGTCTGTGTGGGTTGCTCTATTCCGATCGCCAGTACAGATAGGCATCATTCGCATAGTCAAAGAAGCAATCGGGACCTTCGCAGCGGACGCGGAATTCGACCTGTTGTCCGGAGCGGACGGGCCATTGAACTGGCCCATTATCGCCCAGGTCAATAATGGATTGCGGTAGGTGTAACGTCATCGTGCTCTGGCTGTAGCCCGATGCGCCTGTGAAAAGAAGGTGCAGGCCATCGATTGTGATGTCATAACCTGGCTGATCGCCTTGTTCGGATGAGCTTATATCTGTTCGTCTGGATACTTCATTGACGATGCCCTGGCCGATCACCTCCGTGTTTCCAAGAGGGGGAGGGGTGCCTCCGAACAAAACGATCTCCTTGATGGTGGCTGTTCCGGCCGTGTCAGTAATCTCCAGGGTGTAGTATTGGGTGTCCGTAGGGCAGGCCTGTTGGGTGCCTACGCCAACAACGCCTTCACCATCCAGATAAACGGTGAGTACGTTCTTCACCCGCCAATGTAGGGTTGTGCATCCCTGCTCAGGCAGCGTGTATTGCTCAGCCCAGAAAGCCACGTCGACGTCGCTTTCTGTTCCTGCTATCACGGCGATGGTCAGGCGCTTCGTCGTGGTTACACCGGCGCTGTCCAGTACGGTCAGAGTATAGTCTGTAGTCTGGGTAGGGCACTCTTCTTTTGTTGCGATACCAGCGACGCCTTGGCCGTTTAGGCGCACCTCTTTGACGTTTATAGCGCTCCAGCGTAGGGTCGTACAGGCGCCCGAAGCTACCTGCACTTTATCCGCAGTGAACACAACCGCAGGCTGCCCCGAAGCAGACACTTGCACAGTCACAGTGTAGTCTTGCGTGCCAGAACTGCTGGTCACCCGTAAAGTATAGGTGGTAGTCTGTGGGGGGCACACGTCTTTGGCGTTGTTGCCGGTGGTCGCCTGTCCGTCGATGTACACCGAGATCACATTGTCGATTTGCCAATGGACAACTGTACATTCCCCGGGCGTGAGGATGGGCTTGTCGGCCCAGAACACGGTGCTCTGATCAGTCCGAGTAGGGGTCAAAGTGACAGCGTTGACCAGTGTAGGAGTAAACGTCGCTGTTGGTGTCACGGCGGGCTGCCCGTTGGTGGCTGGTGTCGGTCGCCGGGTCGGCACGGTTGGCGGCTGGATCGCGCTCGGCGTCAGGGCCGCGACGACGGCGGGCGTGCCCACGGGTTCCTGTCCGGGCGGCAGCGTCGCGGTCGGTCGCGCCGCGAGCTGAATGCTCACCTCGTTGCTGACCGCTATCCATTCGCCGTCGCGTTGCACCTCGAGGATGATGCGATAATCGCCGACGCCTCCTTGATCCACGATGGGCTGGAGGGCCAACGTGGGACCGCGCGCCTCTGGCGTCTGGAAGGTCAGTCCGTTGAGTAGGATTTTCCATCGCAAGGCCAGGCGGTCTTCCTGCAGGACAACGGGGCGCACCACTTCCATGTTTTGGATCAGGATTGGCAGAACCTGGGTGTATTCCACGCCGGTACTGATGCGCCGGGTTGGGGTTGCTGCATCATCGACCGTCAGGGAGACGTAAAAGCGCGTATTGATGCCTGGGTCAAGGGCAAGCAGGCCGGGCACCAGATCAAAGACATGGGAAAACTCGATCACGCCATGGCTCTGGCTAGGATCTGGCTTGAACCATAGCGTTTCCTCGTCGACTGTGGTGTCTTGATCCGGATCGCCGGCCACCTGGCCTGCGCCGCCTGATGTGTCCTGCTTGAGCACCAGTCGTGCAGGAACCAGCTCGTTCTGAAGTGCTGGTATCGCCGAGAAGCGGTACTGGCCGACCACCGTCAACGGTACTGATTGCTGCCCGGGCAGGGTTTCTGGCTTGATCAGCGCAATCGAGGCATCTGCCAACCGCCAGCGGCCCAGGATGGCGAATATGCCGGGGTCATTCACCCCGAATTGGATGCCACCCGTCACGTCGCGTGCCGTGACTCGCTCCCACGTCCTTCCCGTCCAACGGTAGGGCGCAAACTCGTACTGATCCGGCGTCACACCGGGCGCCAGCGGCAGGCGCAACAGGGCGACGCCGGTCAATTCGGAGCCATCGATAAGCAACTCGTAGGCGGCTCCGATCATACTCATAGGGACAGGAACGGCAGGGACCTCCTGCGCGGTGCGGAGCGTGACCGTTGCGTTCTGGGCGAGCGACCCCGGCGGCAGGGTAGCTTGCGTCCCATCTTGCAGGCCAATCGTGCCGCCCTTGTCCTTGTCCACCTCTGCGACCGCCTCATCGGGCGGCATCTCCTCGCGGCTGAACGGCGGCACGACCGCCGGTGCCGGGGTGGAGGTTGGGGTGCTGCGCGAGCAACCGGTGACCCATATGAGTACGGCGCATGCCAACAGCATCGCGCCAACACGTGCAGGGATAATACGTTTCTTCATCATTGTATCAAACGTGATCAAAAGCGCCGTCGTTACGGTCGCCTGGATCCAGGAACACAATCCAATGCCACTTTCCTCAAGAGTCTAGCTTTCAGGACGGGTCTTGTCAACATTTTGGTATAATAGCCCCCAATAATTCGATAGTGAGGATTTCATGTCGCCAGTCAGGATCACGTTGCCAGTTCTCCCGGCGCGGGGACACAAACGCATGCAGACCCATCCGGCATGACTCGCCTGGCGTTGTTGTCCGATATCCACGCTAATCTGCCCGCGCTGGAGGCCGTCATCACAGACATCGACCGCCAGTCTCCTGATGCCGTGTATGTCTTGGGGGACATGATCAATGGCTGTGCGTGGCCCGCGGAAACACTGGATCGGATCATGTCCCGTGGCTGGCCCATGCTGATCGGCAACCATGATGACGCCGTACTGCAACTGGGTTCATCGCGCATGGAGTCTCGGTATGGTGATCGCCATTTCTACGCGACGCTTTGGTGGACTCGGTCGCGCTTGCAGCCTCGTCATCTGGCGCTCCTCGAGAGCTTGCCCGAGACGTTTGCCCTCACATTCTGGGATGCTCTTCCGGTGCGGCTGCTCCACGGTTTGCCGGGCAACTTCTTTGTTGGCTTTCGGCCGGATTCGACGAAAGAGTGGGCTCTGCGGTATCTTACATCCGTCGAAGAGCTTACTGTCGCCGATGGACACACGCACTTTCCGATGGTGCGGACCATTGGAAAGTGGCAGGTGATCAATTGCGGCTCGGTCGGCGCCCCATATGATGGGGATGGCCGGGCCAGCTATGTTCTGATGGATGGTTCTTTCGTCGGTTGGAATGTGAAGATTCGCCGAGTTGAGTTTGACCGGCGGCGCGTCGAAGAAGGCTATCTCACCTCCGGTTTGGCGGAGGAGGGCGGGGTGCTGGGTGCGATGTTCAACCGGACCGTGCTCACGGGACTGCCCTATGTATCCGATTTCACCTGGTGGGCTCGTCAGCAACCACCTGAGGTTATCGGCGATCACCAGGGTGTACTCGCCCTGTATGATGCACAGTTTGGTCCTGGTCGTTGGGCATTTCCTCTGCCGGGCTAAGCGCGAGTGTGGCGTTGCTCACCACGAATAGTCCGTCTCTGGAATATACTGTTGTCACACGTGCCATGAGGTGTGTATGAATAAATCACGGGTCCTGCTCGCGATCCTATTGCTCATCCTTGGCCTGATACTCTGCGCATTCTCGGCGATCGTCGTCTTTGCCGTGATTCAGGTCGTGCGGAGCATTGGCCAGGTCTGGGTGCTTCCCCTACATGACCACGTGGCAGCAACGTATATGGGCGTTGCCTTTCATAAGGCGTGGCCGCTGCGATGAGGTGACAGATGGCATTTTTTGAGGGACTGGTCGAGACCGAAGACGGTGTCAAGGTGGAGGTGACCACCCTCGGTGGTGAGGGTTTTTACATCATCGATGACCAGGGGTTCCGGCGGCATGTGGAGGCCGCAGCGATAGACCGCGTCGTTCTCGGGCAGTTCCTGGAGCAGATGCAGGAGCACCGTGACGAAGCCTCGCAGGCCATGTTGAAGCTCATGGGGAGCGAGGACCTTTTTACGAAGGCGGCAGTGGATTCGACGTTGAAGAACGTCAATGTGGACCAAATGCTCGGCCAGACATTGCCTTCAGATGCGCGGCAGTGGCTGGGCATGTTAGGCTTCCGGATCGTAATCGATTATCACGGCGAGGTAATACGAGTGGACATGCCGGCAGCGCCAGAAATGGATGACGAATGAAGGGTGTTCGCAGTGTCTAGACTTTGGCGCAACCGCCGCACCATCTCACCCATCCTGAGCGAGCTTGGTTGTGGGCTGATCACGGTTATTGTCTTCACGCTGCCGCTCTGGGCGTTCAGCGCTGCGGCCCGCGGCCCGCGCTTCGCAGTGACGCTGTTCGTAGGGCTGCTTGTCGTCCTGGTAGCTATGGCCGTGGTCGGACGGCTGTTACGTCGAAGATAGAAGGTTGTTTTTGTCCTTGACACAGGCTTACGCTGTGCTATACTTCACAGCGTAAACGCATAGCACCTTCGGGGCAGGGTGAGGGTCACATGACCCAATTCCCGATCGGCGGTATGGCGCATTTCGCGTCGAGCCCGCGAGCGCATCCTCATTTTGAAAGGGTGTGCAGACCCGGTTAGAAGCCGGGGCCGACGGTACAGTCCGGATGAGAGAAGGTGAGCGCGTAGGCCGTCCGTCGAGACGCGGACGAGGATCGCGCTTGGAGCCCCCGGGTGGATATGCCCTGGGGCTTTTTTAATGGCCGCTGATGCCGGTGTTGCACCAAAGCAGGGAAGACGCATGTCGTTGCATGACTTCTGGCGATTGCCCGCACGCGCCGGCAAACGCCTGGCTCGTATCGACCTTATTCTGATCCCATGCGCGCTGGCGTTGTTCATCGGTGGGTGGCACCTGCTGGTTCAGTGGCGCCAGTACCCGTCGTTCATCCTGCCCAGCCCGCGCCTCGTTTGGTCGCGCTTGCTGTCGCTGCTGGCAGATGGCACCCTGGCTTCTCACATAGGGGTAACGCTTTTCGAGGTTTTTGGTGGGTTAGCCTTGGGTCTGACGGTGGCCCTGGTTGTCGGATATGGGCTTGCCAAATCGCCTCTTCTGGAGAAAGTGCTTTCGCCCTATATCGTAGCCTCTCAGGCCGTGCCCATCGTCGCCATCGCCCCGCTGCTCGTCATTTGGTTTGGCTTCGGGTGGACCTCGAAGGTCCTGGTGTGTGCGTTGACTGTCTTTTTTCCTGCCCTGGTCAACACCATCGTCGGCATCCGGTCGGTCGAACCCGACTTGCGCGCCCTCATGCGCTCGCTGCAGGCGGACCATTGGCAGACATTCACCAGGCTTGAGGCGCCCGCCGCACTGCCCGTGCTCTTCGGCGGACTAAAGGTATCGGTCACCCTGGCCGTGATCGGGGCAGTCGTGGGCGAGTTCGTGGGATCTGACCGGGGACTCGGGTTCCTGATTAATCTGGCACGTGGGACGCTAGACACGCCGATGTTGTTCGTCGCGTTGTTCACGCTCGTAGTCATCGCTTTGCTGTTGTACTCCGCCGTGGCTGCACTGGAATACTACGTGCTGGCATGGCGGCGCGCGACTTAAGAAAGCACCCCGTGGAGGGATTATGAAACGCACAGTTGTGGTCATCCTGATCGGTCTCCTGTTGCTGGCAGCCTGTGTCCCGACGCCAGCAACCCCCGCAGTGCCGGCCGCGTCGAACGTAGCGCCCGCGACTGTGCAGGCTGCTCCGTCTGCCACGGCAGCATCCAAAGACGATCAGCCGCTGACCAGCATCACGTTGGCAATGGGCTATATTCCAAGCGTGCAGTTTGCACCGTTCTATGTGGCTCAGGAGCGTGGCTATTTTGAACAGGCCGGGCTGGATGTATCGTTCCGCTACGGGTTTGAGACGGATCTCTTGAAGCTGGTTGGCACCAACGAGCTTCAGTTCATGATCGGCAGCGGCGAGGAAGTGGTTTTGGGTCGCAGCCAGGGCCTGCCCGTTCGCTACGTCATGCGTTGGTACCGGAAGTTCCCTGCGGTGCTCTTCGCCAAGGTGAGCAGTGGCATCAGGTCTCCCAAGGATCTCGCCGGCAAGAAGCTTGGTCTGCCAGGCTTGTTCGGGGCGAACTTTGTGGGATGGGAAGCCCTGGTTTATGCGGCAGGAATAGACGAAAAGCAGGTGTCGGTACAGAGCATCGGCTTCACCCAGGCGACCGCGGTCAGTCAGGGCCTGGTGGACGCAGCGATGGACTATATCGTGAATGGCCCCGTGCAATTGCGCCTCGCTGGTGAGGATGTCGTGGTGCTGCCCGTGTCGGACTACATCGACCTGCCGTCGAACGGGATCATTACCAACGATCAGACCATCCGCGAGAAGCCTGAATTGGTGCAGGCGTTGGTGACCGTGTTGTCCTTGGGGCTGCGCGACACGCTCAAGGATCCGGATGGGGCGTTCGAGGCCAGCTTGCGCGCCGTGCCCGAAGCAGGTGGCGAGCAGGCCACGGTCAGCCGTGCCATTTTCGACGAGTCTCTCAAGCTGTGGCAGGCGACCGACGACGAGTTGGGTTTGTCGGACGCGGCATCGTGGGAGAAGGCGGCCCAGTTCATGAAAGAGATGGGATTGATCCAGGTCGATGTCGCGGCCACGGATCTATTTACCAACGAGTTTGTCGCACCGTGACTCTGATCCTGGAAGCGCGTCACCTGCGCATGACTTTCTACGATTCAAACCGGGCGGACCTGTTGGCACTCGATGACATGTCTTTGGACGTGGAAGAGGGCGAGTTTCTGGCGATTGTTGGACCGTCCGGTTGCGGCAAGAGCACCTTGCTCCGTCTGCTGGCTGGGCTGCTCCGCCCCATTGCCGGGAGCGTTCTGCTGCGTGGTCAGCCTCTGACCGAACCACGCCGCGAGATCGGCTACGTGTTCCAGCGCGCGAATCTGATGCCATGGCGAACGGTACTGTCAAACATCGCATTGCCGCTCGAGATTGCGCACGTGCCCCAGGGCGAAGCGTCCGAACGGGCCCGGGACCTCATTTCTCTGGTTGGCCTGGACGGCTTCGCGGAATCGTATCCTGCGCAGCTCTCCGGCGGGATGCAGCAGCGCGTGTCCCTTGCCCCGCGCTGATCCACGAGCCGACTGTGCTCCTGCTGGATGAGCCGTTTGGCTCGCTGGATGCGCTGACGCGTGAGCGGATGAATGCCGAGTTGTTGCGCATCTGGAATCTGCGCAAGCCCACCGTGGTCATGGTGACGCACAGCATCAGCGAGGCCGTGTTTCTGTCCGACCGCGTGCTGGTGCTGACCGCGCGTCCGGGGCGCGTCCGCGCCGCTTTCGGGGTGCCGCTCCCACGGCCGCGAAACCAAGGACTAACCACCGATCCGGAGTTCCTGAAAGTCACGCGAGCAGTTCGAGCGGAGATTGTTGACTGAGCGTTTGACGCTTAGGTGCGAAACTCGTTGCAATTCTCACCCGACCGTGCTAACATGGGCGTGGCCTGGCGGCCAAATCACGCTGCAAGGTGGCGTCCACCATCATGGAAGATCCCCAACTGTTGAAGATCCTCTACCTGTCCGCCGAATGTGTGCCGTTTGCCAAGACCGGTGGGCTGGCGGACGTTGCCGGTTCACTGCCAAAGGCCGTCCGAGGGTTAGGACACGATATTCGAATCATGATGCCGCGCTACGGCCGGGTGGAAAGCGATAAGTTCGGCCTCAAGCCATTGATCCGCCACTTGGATGTGCCGATGGATGAGCGCACTGAGCCTGCATCGGTGCTCGAGTCGAGTATTGGCTCTGCCGCGGGCAAGACGCCCGTACTGTTTGTGAACAGCGAGCGTTACTTCGACCGGCAGGGCATCTACATGTACCCTGATGATGCAGAACGTTTCATCTTTTTCTCGCGCGCCGCTTTGGAAATATGCCGAGTGCTTGACTGGCAGCCCCATGTGATCCATTGTAATGAGTGGCATACTGCACTCATTCCGAATTGGCTCAAGTCGGTTTACGCGGCCGATCCTTTCTACCGGGACATTGCATCTTTGTACACCGCGCACAACCTGGAGTACCAGGGGATCTTCGGGCAACGCATCCTGGAAATCGCGGGCCTGGCTGACATGGGATTCATAGCGCATCCTGATATCGCACCCGACCTGAACTACGTGGTCGATCTCATGGCGCGTGGTATCCTATTTGCCGATATCATCAACACGGTGAGTGAAACGTATGCACGCGAAATCCTGACTCCGGAACTCGGTCAGGGATTGGACCCGGTGTTGAGGGATCGCCGTGACCGGCTGTACGGCATCTTGAATGGGATCGATACGGAGTTGTATGACCCGGCAACTGATCGAAGTATTGCCGTTAACTTCGATGCCAATGGGGCCGAGTTGCGTTTAGCGAACAAATCCGCACTCCAGGCCGAGTTGAAGCTGCCCGTCCGGCCCGACATTCCGCTGATCGGCGCGGTGTCCAGACTGACGGATCAGAAGGGCTTCGATTTGATCAGCGCTGTGGCCGACTCGCTTCTGCAAAACATCCCTTGCCAGCTTGTGGTGATGGGCACTGGCGAAGTGAGGCATCATGAAATGTTGAGCGGGCTGGCTGGTCGTTATCCCGATCAGGTTTCCGTACAATTAACCTTCAACCGACCGCTCGAACAGCGCATCTATGCGGGCAGCGATATCTTTTTGATGCCTTCCCGCTCCGAGCCCTGCGGTCTGAACCAGATGGTCGCCATGCGCTACGGCGCGGTGCCCGTCGTTCATGCGACCGGGGGACTTGCCGACACGGTGCAGGATTACGACGCTTGCACGGGTGCCGGCAACGGTTTCAGCTTCGAGCGCTATGATTCCATGGCCTTATTCGCCGCCTTGGTGCGGGCTACGGAGATCTATCGGAACAAGGAGATCTGGCGCCAATTGATGCGGCGGTGCATGATGGCCGACTTTTCCTGGCGGCGGTCGGCTGAGAAATATGTCGATCTGTACTACCGCGCGTTGGCGGCGCGGCGACAGGCAAACCGACCCTTGAGCGAGTACGCGCTCCCATAGAGGCACGGAGAGGCACAGGTTGAAGACAGAGCGCTTATTTTATCAAGATGCTTGCCTGAAGGAGTTTGATGCGCAAGTCTTGACGCGTCAGGTCATGAATGGCAGGCCGGCGGTCGTGTTGGATCGAACCGCGTTCTATCCGACCGGCGGAGGACAGCCGAATGACCTTGGGGTGGTGGTGGCGGCAGTTGAGGGCCCCATGCGGGTTCTCGATGTCCTTGCCGAGGACGGTGCTATCTGGCACGTGCTGGATGGTGAGCTTCGGAACGACACGGTCCATGGCACGGTGGATTGGGATCGACGGCTCGATCACATGCAACAGCACACGGGACAGCATGTTCTGTCGCAGGCCTTCGTCGAAGAATGCGACGCGGAAACCGTGGCGTTTCATCTGGGCGAGAGATACAGCACCATCGATCTCAACCGGGTAGACCTGGACGCCATGGCGCTGGTGCGTGCAGAAGCAGCGGCTAATGCCATTGTGGATGCCGCGCTGTCGGTCACTGCCACATTCGTGACGCCCGAAGAGCTGGCGCGCTTGCCATTGCGCAAGCCCCCAAAGGTCACGGAGAACATCCGCATCGTCCAGGTTGAAGGATTCGACTGGTCGGCCTGCGGCGGGACCCATGTGGCCAACACGAGCCAGATCGGAATGGTCAAGATCATCGGGACCGAACGCCGGGGGTCTGAGTTACGGGTGACCTTCCTGTGTGGGCGGCGGGCGCGTGCGGATTACGCCCGGTTGAAGGCACTTGCCCAAGGCCTGGTTGCCCGCTACACTGCCGCAGAAGACGACATCCTGGAATTGCTTGACCGGCGAGCTGAAGAGCTGGACTTGCTACGTAAAGATGTCGTCGAATTGGAGCGGCAGTGGTCCGCATCCACCGCGGCTGAGCTGTGGTCCAAAGCGCAGGAGCGGGGTGCGATTCGCCTGGTGGCAGTCACATTGGACATCAGTGTCGACCGGGCCAAGAAGGTCGCCCAGGATCTGCGGGCGCGGCCGGGGGTCGTGGTGTGTATCGGCGTTCGCGGAGAGCGGCCACAGATTATCGTGACCCGTTCGGATGACATTGTCGCTGATTCGGCCCAACTCCTGCGAGTCGCGGTGGCTGCTGGTGGAGGCCGGGGGGGCGGACGACCTGACTGGGCGCAAGGCGGTGTGCCCACTAATGAGGCATTGGAAGCAGCGCTCAGCGCTGTGATGCAGGCGATCTAAGGACTGACGTATGCGAGAGATTTCTCCTGGCATTTTTGTCGAGACCGACCAACGCGGGGCAAACTATAGCGCGATCCTGACCACCGACGGTTTTGTCGTCATCGACAGCCCGATCGTTCCAAAGCAGGCCATCGCGTTCCGCGATGAGTTGAAACGGATCGCAGGTGGTAAGCCCTTCCTGTACATCATAAACACTGACCACCACCGCGGTCACATCGTGGGCAATCAGTACTTTATACCGACGCCGGTGATCTCGCACGATATCGCCTGGAAGCATATGAAAGGTTACGGCGAAAACTTCAAACAACGCGTCATCGATTCATTCAAAAAGGAGCCGGAGATCCAGGCGCAATTTACCGACATTCACATCATCGTCCCCAAGATCACCTTTTCGCATCGGCTTGACATCGTGCGCGGGGGCCGCGATATCCGCATCATCCGTATCGGAGGACACACTGCGGCGACATCCGCCGTCTGGTTGCCGATTGAGAAGATTCTGTTCGTGGGTGATGCGGTGTGGGTGGATCAACATCCCTATATGGCGCAGGGCAACTCGAAAGAATGGTTGGATGGATTGACCTACATCCGCAAGCAGCGTTCGGATCAGATTGTGCCGGGCCGCGGGCCTGTGTGCGGCCGCGAAGGCACAGAACGCATGTCGGAATACATTCGCTATATGCGTGCGCGTGTGCGCACTTTCCATCGGCAGGGTCGGACGAAGCAAGAGACCGTGCAAACCGTGCTGCGCGAGATGGTTGGCTGGTTCCCCATCCAGCCTGCGCTTAAGTCCAAGACCGAATCGCAGATCAAGCAGGGTATCGGCCGCATCTGGAATGAGATGGAGAAGGCCGCCAAGCTCAAGGATATAGCCGAACTCGAGCCTGAGCCGGAAGAACAGGGAGACGAGTAGGTCAATGGCTCAGACGATCCAGATAGGGCAAGTGACTCCTGCGGATGAGCTGCGGGAGTTGCTCACGGTCGCCGAAAAACGGGTGGCCAACGTTTGGGGTAGTGGCGAGAGCAGCCTGGCGCTGTTGACGGAGCTGGATCGCATTGATGTCCTCTGGCCCGCGCTCGAGGCGCAGGGAATGGATCTCCGTCCGGAGGCCGGGCGCTGGCAGACGCTTCAGGCATCCGTCGACCGGCGTGCCGGAGCAATCCTTTCCGATTTGCGCGCCGTTGGAGGCATCGACAAGGCGCGCCTGGAGATGCACCCCGAGGGAACCGACGCACCCTGGTGGCGGCTCGACGATCTCGTACGCGGAGTCAACCTGCGCCGGTTCCGAAAAACGGGGCTGCTACTTGGCGGTCTGGCCGTGCTCGGTGCGGTGCTGTACTTCGGCTTGCGCCTGCTCTTTCCGGTCGATCCAAAGGTGGCTGAGGCGGGTCGGCTTACAGGCATCGGTGACCAATTGATACAGGGGCAAGCTGATTTTCCCGGCGCCCTCGCAGAGTTCGAACAGGCGGCTGCACTCACGCCGGACGATCCGGAGGTGTTGCTTCGCGTCGGAGTTGTGCAGGAGAAAACCGGCAATGCGGCCGCGGAGGAGTCGTATACTCGTGCACGTGCACTCCTAGCCGATGACGTCATCTTCCAGCAGACGCGCGCCTATGTCTACCTCATGTTTGGCATGATCGACCAGGCCGAGCAGGATCTTCAAGCTGCTTTGGCGGCGAGACCTCGTGATCCGGTCACGTGGTACGAGCTGGCATCGGTGTTCGAGCTTCGAGGAGAGATCAGAGACGCGATGGACGCCCTCGAAAGAGTCGACGAATATGCGACTGAGGCAGGACACATCGAGATGAGCGCGACTGCACGGTATCGCCGGGGTATGTTAATGCAGCAACTTGGTGTTCAACAGCAATAGGAAAACAATTCCATCAGCGCAGGCGCAACGTCGGGCAGGCTCCGCAGCGTTGCGGCGACCTGGCGGCGATAGACCGGTGCGCCAACCAGCAGCGCCGGCACAGGGTTAGTGGTGTGGCCGCGCGTGCTCAAGTCTTCCATGTTGCCATGGTCTGAGGTGAGCAAGATCAGACCACTCTCATCGTCCCACGCACTCAGCAGTCCGCCCAGCATCTCATCGACGCTTCTCAGCAAATTCACGGCTTCTGTCATGTCCTGCCGGTGTCCCGCATAGTCGCTCAGCCAGTACTCGAAGAACGAGAGGTCGCTCTCTCCGGCCAGCCGTGCCATGCGCTCCCCGGCTTCCCGAGGGGTGAGCAGAGGCGTGTCACATAGCCCCAAGCGATCGCGCCAGCCTTGACCGGTGAAGTCGGCCGAGACGGCGCGGCCGGCCCTCAAGTCTTCCACCGTGCCTAACGCCAGGCCAGCGCTCACCACGGCTTGGGGGATAGACGAGTAGACTCGACGGCGAGACTCGATAGCGGCAAAGTAGGCGGGCGGATAGGCGTTCAAAAACGCAGCGCGTCTTCCCATCTGACGCACCGTGTGAAACAGATTGCCGTTGGACAGAAGCGTGACGATCGCCTGGCTGGGCCACGGTCCGTAATGGCCTCCGATGAGTGCGGGTACATTTTGCCCCGTGAGGAGGGCGGCCTGTCCGCTGCCTGACTGCGGCATGCCTGGAACGCTAAGGCAAGCATCCAGGCTCACCACAGTTGCCCGTCGCGTGACCAGGGGCTCCACCCCGGCAACCAATCGTTCGCCTTCGAGCAGCCGCGTCAGGTTGGGCAGCGGTGCTTTGGCGAAAGGGTTAATCGCAGGATCATCCCGGCCAAGCCCAATACCGTCCAGAAAAAGGAAAAGGATTCTCACACAAATGCTTCTCAATCCAGGAAATGACAGCTGCATCTTACGCGCGAGTTCCCGGGGACACAGCGAGAGGGGTTACTTTCGCAAAAGCCACGGCTGGCGTATTATGTCTGCATAGAGAGCTATCGCTCATCTCGTTCCGGAACGAAAGAGGAGCTATGAGACCTGATTTGGCATTCTGGCTAGCCCTGGTCGCGATGGTGATAGGTCTGGCAGGCACGGTGCTGCCCGCCCTGCCAGGGATCGCGCTAATTTGGATCGCGGCAGCGATCTACGCCATTGCCGAGGGCTTTGCGACTCTGACTCCGCTGGCATTCGGTGTGTTGACCGTCCTGGCCGTCATCGGCCTTGTGTCAGAGTTCTTTCTGACGCAGGCCGCAACACGGGTATCAGGCGCCTCACCAAAGGCTGCTTTGGCGGGCGCGGTGGGTGGCGCCATCGGATTCGTTCTAGGTTCGCTGATCGGCGGTGTTGGCGCCGCACCCGGGGGTATTATTGGGGCTCTCGTGGGCGTTGTCCTGGTTGAGTACCTCAACAGGAAGAACTTGCGCGACGCAGTGCGGGCCGGCGGCGGTTGGTTGGCAGGATGCCTTGCCTCGCGGCTGGCTCAGTTCGTGATTGCGCTGGCAATGGTCGTTATTTTTGTATGGCAGGCCGGGTTCCGGGGAATTTGGGGCTAGGCCGTCGAACGCGTGTCCGTGCTGCGCGGGATATGTTCATTGCATCAACGAACTCATCGCAAGCCAGTCATCGCCGTGTCCTTCGACCTGTACATTCTGCCGTGCGAACCCTGTGCCGACGATCGCCTCGATCGCAGCTCGGGCGTCCGCTTTGCTCCACCCGAACAGCAGATTCGCCTGTTTGGCTTGCGCGGCGCCCACTGACATGAGGTAGAACTCGACCAGCTTGATTCGGGCGTCGCTCTGCCGGATGGCGCGAGCGCGCTCGAGAAGGTCGGGATACCAGCGGTGTACGCATTCGTAATTGAAAGCATACTTCCATCGGCCGACCTCAGCCACACCAACCGGCAGAATCTTGAAATCAGCCTGTAGAAACTCGATCGCTCGGTTGAAAGGGGAATCGCTCGTGCGCGCGGTCATACGCGCCCGCCGTCGGATCTCCGGGGTGTCTAGCGGGCCATCCTGCAACAGCACTTCGTACACCGTCTTCGCGTCGTGGGTGAGCTGCCCGGCCTTGTACTGGTCCAGGTAGTCTTGCTCCGGCTCTCCGAAGTTCTCCGACAAAGCGTAAAAGGATGGCGCAACGTCCAGCGAAATGATTGTGGCCTTCTTTCGTAGCACTTTGCCATAGTACCACTGGCGTGCAGGCAGCAATTCGTCTTTCCAACCCCATGTCACGTGGCCGGGGTCGTCATGCTCGTCCGCAACAGGCCGTTCGCCCGCAACTGCGGTCCATAAGGCGGGTAGCGTGATGTCCTTGATCGGCCAGAAGTAGATGAAACCACGCTCATTGACATAACTGATAGCCTGCTCTTTGGTTCGCAGCTTCAGCTCGGGAGATAGGCGAAACGTGTCCCTGCGGTAGTCGAGGATTCGCTGATACGAAAGACCGGTCATCGGTCGATTATAGCACCGGGGAGCGAAGGCACAAAGGTTCTAGCAACCGGTGATGTGCTGCTTTGTGCCTTCGCGCTCACCGCGCTGCACGGGCGCAGCGCGAGTGTCGACCTCTATCTATTGTGGCCTGTTCGCGAGGATCACTTCGATCCTGTCCAGCACCTCATCGGTCAGTTTCGGCAGGACATCCAACGCTTTCATGTTTTCGTGGACCTGCTCCGGGCGACTTGCGCCGGTGATCACCGAGCTCACATTCGGGTTCGTCAGGCACCATGCCAGCGCCAGTTGCGCCAGCGTGCAATCGAGTTCATCCGCAAGCGGTTTGAGCTGCTTGACCTTCTCGATGCGCTCAGGCTTGATGGCTGAGTTGCGCAGCCATTCGTAGCCTTGCAGGCTCGCCCTGCTCCCCTCCGGCACGCCCTCGTTGTATTTGCCGGTCAGCACGCCGGATGCGAGCGGGCTCCAGATAGTCGTGCCATACCCTAGCTCTTTGTAGAGTATGTCGTACTCGCTCTCGAATCGATCGCGCACCAGCATGTTGTATTGCGGCTGTTCCATACTGGGTGGGGTCAGGTTGTATTGGCGCGCGACCGCGTCTGCTCGCATGATCTCCGCCGCACTCCACTCGGACGTGCCCCAGTAGAAAATCTTACCCTGCTTCACCAGGATGTCCATCGCGCGGACGGTCTCTTCGATGGGCGTCTCGGGGTCCGGACGATGACAGAAGCACAGGTCGACGTAGTCCGTCTGCAGGCGCCGCAGCGCATTGTGTACGCCCTCAATGATGTGCTTATGCGAGAGGCCGGTTTGATTTGGGCCCTGACCGCCCCAGAAAATCTTGGTCGAAATAACAAGATTCTCGCGCTTCCAGCCGAGCTTTTTGATGGCGTTCCCCATGACGATCTCGGCATTGCCTTCTGCGTAGCCCTCCGCATTGTCAAAGAAGTTCACGCCGTATTCGTACGCGGCCGCCATGCAAGATGTCGCCGCTTCCTGTCCTACCTGGCCGCCGTAGGTCACCCATGCGCCCAACGAGAGCTCGCTCAGCTTCAATCCTGACTTCCCCAAACGTCGATAGTTCACGTGTCTTCCTCCCGAGAAAGAAATCGATTGGATTTTGCCGTGATTATACACCCCTTGACTATTGCATCCGATCCTGGCTCTGACCGCTGTTCGATTCCATGCAAACTATGCTAAAATCGGCCAAAGGACGTATGAGGAGATGCCCCTTGATTGACCAATTGCGGATGCTGGAAGAGTTTCACACCGTGTTCGGTGCGCACCTGGAGCGCACACCCACAGTAGATCTGACCGAAGAAACCATAGCGCTGCGCGTGAGTCTGATCCAGGAAGAACTGAACGAGTATCGCCAGGCCGCTGAAGCGCGCGATCTGGTGGGTGTGGCCGATGCTTTGAGCGATCTCATGTACGTGGTCCTCGGAACCTATGTGGCGCACGGCTTGCAAGGCCTCGCGGAGCCACTGTTCGCCGAAGTGCATGCGAGCAACATGAGCAAGCTTGACGAGGACGGTCGCGTCATCTATCGCCCGGACGGCAAAGTGCTCAAATCCACACGCTGGCGGCCGCCGGATCTTGCGGGGATTTTGGAACGCGATGCAGACAACGGAGAGTAGGAAGCGCCTTTATATCGCCTACACTGGCGGCACGATCGGCATGGGGCGGACAGCGGAGGGGTACGCGCCGGCGCCAGGTTTCCTCGCGGAGCAGATGGTCGCGATGCCCGAGTTGGCCGATCCGCGCATGCCGCGCTACGACATCCACGAGTATGAGCCGTTGCTGGACTCCTCCAATATGCGGCCCGCAGACTGGGTGCGGATTGGTCGCGACATCGTGGCGCATTATGGCCAGTATGATGGGTTCATCGTCCTGCATGGAACCGACACGATGGCCTACACTGCCTCAGCGCTTCCTTTCTTTATCCAGGGTTTGGCTAAGCCGGTGCTCATCACGGGATCGCAAATCCCCCTGACGGAAGTGCGCAACGATGCGCGCAACAGCCTGATCACCTCCATGCTCATTGCGGCAGAGGCACGCGTTCCCGAAGTGTGCCTGTACTTCGGGAACAAGCTCCTGCGGGGGTGCCGGTCAACCAAGGTGCATGCCGACGGGCTGGATGCGTTCGATTCGCCCAACTATCCCCCCCTTGGAATCGTGGGTGTGGATGTCGACATAGATGCGACGCACGTCCGGCAGCCACTGAGTTCAGGCGAGGTGCTGCTGACTGAACCTGTGCGAGAAGCGATGGTAGGCGCGTTCCCTCTGTTTCCTGGTCTTTCGCCGGATCTGTTGCGCAATGTGCTGCAAGCGCCACTTCAGGGGCTGGTCTTGCTGGCGTATGGCGTTGGAAATGGACCGGACCGCGACGAAGTCTTGCTGCGCGTTGTCCGCGAGGCGACTGACCGCGGTGTGGTGGTGGTGGCCTGCACCCAGTGCCTGCGCGGGTCGGTGCACCTGGGTGAGTATGCTACTGGCGCAGCCCTTGCGCGGGCCGGCGTGATCAGCGGCTTCGACATGACCACCGAGGCTGCCCTGTGCAAGCTGTACTACCTGTTCAGCATCGGTCGTTCGCCGGACGAAGTGCGGCGGATGATGCGAGAGGACTTGTGCGGCGAAGTGACCCTGCCGCCGGTGAGGCAGGTGTCTTGAATGGACTGTTATTTGGATTTGGACGAGGCGCGGCGGTTTGGCTGCTGCTCGCGGGGCCAATTGCCCTGCTGATAGGACTGCGGAATCCTCGGGAGAAAGGCTGAGGAACACGCGTGCCGGGCAGAGATGCCGAGATTAGCTCGCTTGACGTAAGCCTCGCGGGGTGCTATAGTGTCTATGACGCACCGCGTCATAGACGATCAGTGTCCGGTGCGCACAGACCGAAGAAGGAGGTCTCGATGGAAGATAAGTCCACTTTCACCGTTCCAGAGATGGCTGCAGACGAGGCTGGCGAGCAGATCCAGGATCCGACGACTGATACTGAGATTATGAGCGGTATCAAGAAGATGGTCAACGATGCTACCGCACAAGTGGAGCGGCTGCCTGGCGGCAAGCATGTGCGCGAAGCCGTGAAGAGCGTTTCGGAACAGGTCAAGCAGGGCGCCCAGGATCTGGAGAAAAATCCCCTGGTAGTTGCCGCGCATAAGGTTTTGCTGGCAGGCGTGGGCGCTGCCGCCCTGGCACAAGAGGAAATCGAGGATTTCGCCAACCGGCTCATCGAGCGCGGTCAAATCGCTGAGGCAGATGGCAAGCGTATGGTCAAGGACGTGCTGGAGCAGCGCCGCAAACAGATGGAGCGCACCGGTGAACGGGCGCAGGGAGTCGCATCCGATCTCGCTGAGGGCCAGCGGCGCATCGCTGATGACGTCGAGCAACGAATTGAGCGTGTCTTGGCGCGCATGAATATCCCAACGAAGGAGGAGATCGAGACGTTGACCTCGAAGATTACCGCGCTGACCCGCAAGGTCGATGAGTTGAAGAAGTCCGGGTAACGATGCCCATCGTCAAGCGCTACCCCAATCGCAAGCTTTACGATATGGCCGCCAAGCAGTATGTGTCGCTGGAGGCAATCGCGAATATGGTTCGGCGAGGTGAGCCGGTGCAAGTCGTAGACAACGCGACGGGAGATGACCACACCACGCTGATCCTGGCCCAGATCATTGTGGAACAGGAGAAGCGCGGCGATGGCTGCCTGCCGCTTGACGTTCTGACTGGTCTGATTCAAGCCGGTGGCAACACGCTTGCTGGCCTAAGGCATCGACTCAGCACTCCCTCTGAAAGAGCCCTGGAGGAAAAGGCGTTGGAGAATGCGCTGCTTGCTCGGGGCATGCCGACGCGTGAGGATGTGTCGCGCCTGTCAGACCTGCTCGATCAGTTGGCCGCGGAGGTGGACAGGCTGCATCCCGGTCCGCAGGGCAAGTGACAAAAAGAGCTCCCGAGAAACTAACCTTCGGGAGCTCGACAAGGCGAAAGTTGGCCCGCTGTGAGCCAGGCCACGTTCCTTTTCAGAACAAGCCTCGCACAGCCAGCGTGAAGCCGAAGATCAGCAGCGGGACGCCAACGATCGCGCCGACGACGGTTATTGTCAGGGCCACGCCGGCAATCATCAACACCAGGCCAAGCAGCATGGCGACCAGCCTTCCGGTCACCTTGATGATGCCGGCCACGAGTCCCCAAAGGGCGGCAAACGGCCACAGATACCAGGGTGTGTTGCGCTGCGTATTGCTCAAGAGAATCCTCCGCTAATCGTCCAGTTACTATCCTATACGCAGCCTACGGACCGTTGTTTCGCGCTACATGCCTGCTGCGACAACTGCGGTGCATTCGTCGTTCCGCAGGGTCATGCAGTTCACCCCTTGCACGACACCTTCTTTGGCGGGCGTCTCGTCGACCGCGAAGCGGATAATTTTGCCAAGGCCCGAAATGGCGAAGATATCATCGCCCGGCTTGGCGGGCGTCGCGCCGATCAGCCGATCGGCCTTCATGGCCTGTTTGCCTCCCGAGCCGGGGGCCTTGTTGAGCGCGAAGCCAGACATCTGCCGCACTGTGCCTTTGCCGTCGGCCGCCAGCATAAAGACGCCCTCATCGCCCCTCACACTCGCTACGCCGACCACCACGTCGCCCGGATCGACGCGGATGCCCAGGCTGCCTCGCACCGCAACCTGGGGCTCGGCGAAGCGGATGGCGAGTCCCCTAGCCGTAGCGATAAACAGATCTGCGTCCGCTGCTGACCAGCACGCAGCTGCCGGTGCGCCGCCGTCTCTTGTGTCATACAGGATCGTGCCGGGCTGGAGTGCCCGGCCAAAGACGTTGTACCGCCATCGGCGCACCTGACCGCGGCGTGTCACCATGGTGAGGTACCCGGCGCCCATGTCGGGCGTGAGTAGTGCGATCTTTTCTTCGGACGTGAGTGGCGCCCACTTCCGGATAGACTCGCCGCGCCCGCGCACAGGCGATTCGGCGAGCTGGTTGACCGGGAGCGGGAATACACGACCCAGCGTGGTCATGACGATCAGAGTCTGGGAGAAATCCGCCACAGTCAGCAAAGCCGGTGGATCGCCTTCGGGCGCGTCCAGGTCGAACACCCCCATGCCGCCGCGTCGCTGTCGGTCGTACAGGTGGCGCGGGGTGCGCTTGACGATTCCACCGGCGGTTGCGGTGATCATGTTATAGGTGGTCGGCGCCTCGCTGGGGCCGGCGGGTTCATCGTCGTTCTCATGGGAAGCTTCGCTGCGCTCGCTTGACACCGCAGCGCCACGCATTCGGCGTTCGAGGTTTGTTTCGCGCAATGATTCGAGTTCGGTTTCAAGGGACTGAATGTAACTCAGCACCTCCAACGGGAGGCCTGAGAGATCAGGTCGATCAACAGGCATCAGTGTGCACGCCTTTCTGTTCGGTCGCTGAGCTGGTTGTGGCATTCGCCTCACCTGGCGTCAAGTGATCAGCTCTGGCGGCAGGTGCTCCACGCGGTTCTGGAAGCGGATGCTCACGCGGCCATCGGGGCGGAACCGGACGCGTGTGATCCCGGTATTGTCATGGTGGAAGAAAACAGGGGCATCTTGCGGCACGCAAACGAGCGCACGCAGCAGATATGCAGAGAAGCCTCCGTGCGTAACCAACGCAAGACGTTCGTCGCTCAGCGCTTCTCTCCGCAACGCAGCCGCGACACGCTCGGCGCGGTCGAGAAAGCACGCGCGATCTTCAAATTTATAGCGCCACCAGCCACCCTCTGTGACATCGTCGGGTAAGCGGAAGTCGGGGAACTGCGCGGTGATCTCAGCACGCGTCATGCCGGGATAACCTCGGATGCCCTCATCCGCCCCGTGGTCGAGCCACATCCCTCCCTCTTCGTGGATATCCACCCAAACATGAGGTGGGAGGTTTAGCGCCTGGCCGATAGCGCTCGCGGTCTGCAATGCGCGCAGCA
The DNA here is from genome assembly GCA_963774265.1 of uncultured Chloroflexia bacterium. Lineage (GTDB taxonomy): Bacteria > Chloroflexota > Anaerolineae > CG2-30-64-16 > CG2-30-64-16 > JALOOB01. The sequence goes on from CAVZDU010000010.1 coordinate 185,394, forward strand.
TCGCGCTGCAATACAGCCGGCTGATGCGCTGCCCACCATTTGAGGGATCGGAGGGCTGACCCTCGATAGGCTTTGTCTTATGGTCGATGCCATTGGCCAGGTGCGTTGCGACCAACTGCGCCTGGCGCATGCCCAGGTCAGTCAGCGGTGGGTCAACAACGCGCTCGACCTGGTCGACGAGCGCGTTGTTAGCCGATTGTGCGTGTCGGATGATAAACAGTTCCATGACGGGCGATTGTAGCACGGAGTCGGCAATTTGGTCATTCCAGATTCTTGGAAGATCTTCCAGTAACTCTCCAGCCTCATTCGTGACAGTCGTCCAGAGCGCATCGCGGACTTAACTGCGCACCATGGTTCACGTGTGTGGGTGCAGTTCGCGTATTCGCAGGCCTTCGCGGGTTCTGCAAACTCAGGATAGAAGCGGGGCAAGTCGGCTCGTTTCAGGCCGGCCAGCCCGAACTCACGTATCCCGGGAGTGTCAGCCACAAAACCGCCGTTCGCCAGTGGGTGCAGGGTCACCTGTGTCGTGGTGTGCCGGCCCTCCTGCCGCCGTTCGTTGACATCGCCGATCTTCAGGTTGAGGCCCGGTTCCACCGCACCGAGCAGCGACGACTTGCCCACACCGGATAGACCGGCCAGCGCAGTCGTGCGGCCGGCCAGCACATTGCGCAGTTCGTCGAGGCCGGCGCCTTGAACTGCGCTTGTCAGGATCACCTGGCACCCGGCCTCCCGGTAAGCAGCCTGTGTGGCGTCCAGCTCCCGGCGATCCTCTGCCAGGTCGATCTTGTTGATTGCGATCACAGGCGCCAGGTTGTGGCGCCGCGCCGCGATGAGATAGCGGTCCGTGAGTTCGGGCCAGAAGGCCGGACTGCGCCAGGACGCGACGATCAGCAATTGGTCCACGTTTGCGACGATGACCTGTTGCTTGAACGCGTTGAACGGGTCGGGCCTCGAGAGCGCGCTCCGCCGCGGCAGGATCGCGTCGACCATACCCCGCTCGTGTCCGTTGTGCGAGACGAGCACCTCATCGCCCACGGCCAGCATGTTGCTGTAGCCGCTGTGTTCGATACGCAGAGCCTTGCGGAGGCTGCACACATAGCGCCCCGCTTCGGTTTCGACAGTGTAGAGGCCGGTCGCAACCTCAACCACCGTGCCGCGTGATTGCTCGATCGCGGCCCGGTCCGGCTGGGCGTCGGCGGGCCCCGCATCCTTGCGATTCTCGTGCGTTATAGTCACGCCGATTCCCTCGTGCAGCGGGGATCGAATCACCTTCGCCTGTCGCCATTCAGTTTCGCCTTTGGGCATGATGCGCTCGGCAGCTTCGATGTCGAGATCGTCATAGCCGTTCGGATCTTCGACATAAACCTCGACCCAGTCCCGGCGGCGCACCTTGTCGGTCTTGGGCGTGTTCTTGGCTGTCGTCGCCGTCCCGGACTCCCGCCGGGACCTCTCTTCCATCCATATTTGGATTGCTTTTTGTTTCCTGGTAGCCAACGTTTGGAATCTCCCTGTGAGTTAAAAGCAAAAGCCATGAGCGTGCGACATACGTCGTTTGGCTCATGGCCCGTCGGTTCGGTGCAGCGAATCAAAAGGCCATGAGCGTGCGACACGTGCCGCGTAGCTCATGGCCTACAGTTCAGCGGGGGTTCCCGGTCTGGCTCAGGCTCTGTGAGCGAGGCGAGCGTTCGTGTCGCAAGCCGTTACGGTTTGCGCGAGGGCTTTGATATAGGCCATAACACTCGCCTCCTTTCATGGAGTCAATCTGGTTTCTCTAACTATACTTAAATACGCACCGTTGTCAAAATCGTTGCACATCATTTTCGACTGGGATTTACTGCAAGTAGTAGCGATAAACATTGGTCTCGCGGCGTTCAAAGCCGACCCGCTGATACAGCCGATTAGCCGCCTCACGCGACGGACGCGAGGTGAGATCGACCGTTGTCGCGCCGGCCGCCTTGGCGACCATCAGCGCATGCCGCGTTAGCGTCTCGCCGATGCCCTGCCCGCGCTGATTCCCGTCCACAATCACATCCTCGATCCACGCGCGCAAGCCCGTTGGGATGCGGAACATCGCGAGGGTCAGAGTGCCGACGATTTCATCCGCATCGTTGCGGGCCAACAAGAGGGTGATCGCCGGCGCCGAAACCATCTCCTGCAACTGTGCGTGCGTCGGCGCCGGATTCGACGACGAGAGCTGCGGTACGAGTCTCGCCATTGCCGCCATCAGTTGATCGGTCACTTCCGTAGCTTTTTCCACGCGCATCTCTGTTCCTCCCAGGTTCGTCGGTAGGGGCAACCCTTGCGGTTGCCCCGGCAACGCAATTGCCCCGGTCATACGTTCGCCCCGATACCGGGCGGGGGCGAGCCGGGCGGGGGCGAGCCGGGCGGGGGCAAGCCGGGCGGGGGCAGGCAAGCCGGGCGGGGGCAGGCAAGCCGGGCGGGGGCAAGCCCCGCCCCTACGCCACATCGGACAGGTATTCCTCTACCTTCGCAGGGTAGGGATGGCTGGGCAGATTCTGCGGGTTATCTGCGTCAAGCGCCCACCGTAACGGGTTCTCCCGAATGTACCTACGGATCGCCTGCAACTCGCTTTCGCTGCGGATGACGTGTTCGTAGTAGTTGCGCTGCCAGAATTTGGCTCGGCGGGCCGGATCGTTGGCCCGAACCCAATCCAGATATGCAGCGAATATCAGAGACTTGAACACCCCGACCACGTCGCCCAGGACCGGTGCAGCCTTCACCGCAGTTGGCTCAGGAATCACCCAGGCTCGATGGTTTAAATAGGGCACAACCGCATCGGGGGCAACCGCATCGGGGGCAACCGCAAGGGTTGCCCCTACATCTCGCCCTGTAGGGGCAGGGCTTGCCCCTGCCCCGTGTGCCCCTGCCCCATCTGCCCCTGCCCCATCTGCCCCTGCCCCATCTGCCCCTGCCCCGTGTGCCCCTGCCCCATCTGCCTCTGCCCCATCTGCCCCTACCCGATCTTCCTTCGCGTCGACACCGGTCGCGGCCCGACAAATCCACAGGATGAAATGGCAGTGGTTCGGCATGACCACGAATTCGTCCAGCTCGATGGACGGGAACCACCTGGGCAGCGCTTGCCAGACGTCGCTGATGATTCCCGACACGATCGGATCCCCCAGCACACACTCGCGCCCCTGCGTGCAGATGGTAACGAAATACGCGCCCGGCTCGGCATAGTCGTAGTCGGGCAGGCGAATAGAACGCCGTTGCTGTTTGTCCGGATCGTATGCCATAACCCACCCGATCATCCCATCCCGCTGTAGGGGCAGGGCTTGCCCCTGCCCCGATCTGCCCCCTTGCCCCTGCCCGATCTGCCCCGATCCACCCCCGCCCCGGTATCGCTGAGCGGCCAGATCTCGCGAAATGCGGGTGTTGCACGTCTCCATTCGCCTCTCCCGGGTGAGACTCACGCGGTCGTTGGTCGGGACAGCAGGATGAGGACCGAATCGTGAGACCTACACCAGCGCGACGTGCAGCCGGCGGCCCAGTGCGGCGGCCGCTTTCTCCAGTGTCGCCAGCGTTGCTGACTCGGAGTCGCAATCCAGCAGCCTGTCAACCGCTGCCCGGCTCGTGCAGCAATTCTGAATTTGGCATGGCTCCAAGCCGGTGAAGTCAAGGTCGGAGGTAGCCGGGGGCTGCCTGCGTGCGGGTGGACAGCCGCGGTGGCAGATTGAGGGCCGGAAAGAGGCGGGTCGGGCGGCCGGGAGTGGAGCTGGCGGCACTGGGCGCTGGCGCTGGACAGGCGACAGCCTCCGACCGGGGCCGGGATCAATGGGCGGTCAGGCCCATCGGGCATTAGGCTGGGGCTGGCGGACCCAACTCCAGTTGGCGATACATGAAGCTGAGCAGGTGCTGGAAGCTGCGCCAGTAGAGATAGGTCGTCAAGCCGCGCAGGTCATCGAAGAACTTGCGGCGGGTGCGCAGCTTCTGGCGGATGGCCTGGTACATCAGGCAGGCCAGGTCCAGCGCCGTGTGGAACAGGAAGGCCAGCAGCAGCAAACTCAAAAGCACAGCGGCCAGGTGCTGGTCGCCATGTCCGTAGTTGTGCTCGAAATGGTAGCCGCGCTGCTTGAGCACGTTGATGCCTTCGTTTTCGACCTTCCAGCGGCTCCGCCCATCCTGGGCGACGGCCTCGACTGAAGTTTCGTCCAAAGCGTGGTCGGTGAGCCAGGCGTTGTGATACAGCTGCTCGCCGCTCTCCTGGTTGATCAGCCGCAACTCACACCAGTTGACCTTGAGTGCGTCCTGCCCTTCGCGGATCGGCAACTCACTCGCCCAACGATATTGCCAGACCTCATGATGGCGGCCGTTCCAGCGCCGGATGCGCTTGCTTCCCACTGCCCCCTCGACCCGCTCCAGAAGCTGCAACTCTTCGTACAGCGTCGGGTGCGAGTCGGGTTTGCAGGTGAGGATGAAGTGCAGGTGGTGATCCAAGAGTAATTGACAGACCGGCTGGTGCGCATGCAGATCGTCGGTCAAGACGGTCGTACTCCAAGGCGCAAAGCGCCCGGCATGCTGCTTGACCCAGCGCTTGATGGCCCGCTGCTCGCAGTCCTGTTTGTCTGCCCCGTCCTGCGGCGTGATGAACTCCGGCGGCAGACAGACCACGTGCGGCTGCGCGGGCGCGCCCACTACTGCAAGCAACACTTGATGCGCATAATAGGTACGTCCGTCGCGTACCGTCACCCGGCAGTTGTCACAGTGCACCTTCTGGGATGCAAAGGACTGCGTGCCGTCCAGCGACACCAACTGACTACCAGTCGCACCGTGATAGTCCCGCAGCGCCCCACGCCGGGCCAGCAGTTCGTAGCTCGCCCAAAAGGGTTCGCCCAGCAGGACCGGATCGACTGGATCGAGCAGATTGCGAGTCTGCCCATCGCTGGGAATCTCCGCCACGCCAAACAGGCTCTTGGCGTTATTGCGCCCGTGGTTCTCCTGCAGGTTCGTTTGGTAGGCCAGAAAGGAGGGCTCCTGCATGAAGAACACCGAGAAAGCCGCTAGCCCGGCATCCGCAATCGCATAGTGCCCGTTCTCACCCCGCCGGTGCTCCGGAATCCGTTCCAGGCTGGCCCGCAAAAACCGCAGCAACTCGCTGAACCTTACCTGTTTCCCACCCATGCCTCGCCCCACCTCACGCCGGATTCGCTGGCTCACCTCCCAGTCTACCACTCCCCGCCATATTTAGAATTGCTGCGGCTCGTGTTCATGCGCCGCGCCATTTCCGTTTTGGATAGCTGCTGCTCTGCCATCAATTTGGCTATCTGAAACGCCAGCACGCGCTTGGCTGCGACCGCCTCCGCCTCGGGGAGCCGGCCCTCTTCTTCCAGGAAATCATCCAGGCTGCTGCCCAGGTGTGTTTCGTTCATCTTGCTTCCCTCATTCTTCTCCCAGGGATCGCATGCGCTGCCTGGCAAGTTGCAGGTCCTGCAGCGGCATCTTTTGTGATTGCTTGATAAAGCCGTGCAGCAGGACCATCGTGTCGCCCTCAACGGTAAAAATCACACGCGCGATGCGCTCAGGGAGCCGCGATCGCACTTCCCACAACCCGGCCTCCAGCTTTCGGATTAAGGGCATGCCGAGCGGCCACCCGTACTGCGCAGTTTTCAGATCGTTACCGATGATCTTCCGTTCATCCGGTGGCAGCATCTTGAGCCAATCTCGTACCGGCTCATTGCCCGCGGCCGACCGATAGAACAGCACCTTCATCTGCGTCCTATTGTCTGTCATAGTGTACCATAATTGATGCGCCCTGGCAAGTGGAAATCAGTGCTGATCAACATATTCGGCGCGCCTGCGGTCTCATGCGCCGGTCACCACGAAATTTGACGGTGCGTGGCCCAATGCTGCGAGCAGCTTCCTCACGACCTGCACCACCGACCGCGCGCTCTGGTTGACTTCCACCTTGGTCTTCCCGGCGCCGGCTCATCGTTCAGGCCATACGGCGTGCTCCCAACCACGCGCAGCCGGTGCGCCTCAAGAAACTCGTGATACCCCTCCAACGGAATATAGATCGTCGCGGGCGTACTCCGCGCAGCCTTGCGCCGTCACTCGACATCCTCCTCCTCCTCTTCCTCCAGCGCGTCCACCATAAACAACGCCGGCTGGCCGTCCCCCCCACCCGGCGTGGCGCCGATGGCAGCCAGCCGGTGCTCCACGATGTAGTCGTCGCACCAATCCTGCGGGATGCGATGCGTCTGCGCCTGCACGGCTCGTCCCTCTGGCGCGGCGGGTCCACCGGTTGCCTGGGTCCCCGGCGCCCCTTGTGTCCCTTGTGTCCTCATCATCCCGCGTGGTTCGCGGGACTGTGGCTCGATGTCGCCCTCCACCAGGTCGCTTGCGGCCGGCAGTCCATCGGTCTCGGGCAGCGGCTCGCCCGGCTCCAGGTTCCACGGCTGTCCCTTGCGCTGCTCCGTGTTGATCACCCAGCCGTTCGCAATCGCAGTCTTCAGCCGCCGCGAGGCCGCCATTTTGTTGATGCCCAGCGCCTCGCCGACCCTGGTCTGGCTGACAGTCTCGGTGGACGCCTTCGCCGCATACAGCTGCGCCACAGCCTCGACCGCGGCCCGCACCTTCTCCGACGCGCCGTCGCTGACGCTCGCCCGGTACATGTCTGCCACCAGCTCGCGCACCGTCTCGTAATCTTCGAGCTCCGCGACCAGCCGCCCATCCGCGCGGACGCGGCGCCTGGGGTGGCGTAGCACCGCGGCCGCCTTGATCAGCGCCAGCAGCCGCGAGAAGTCGCGCAGGATGCGGGGCGAGCTAGCTCGCTTTGGGCCAGCTCGCCCCGCGATGGCGCCGGCCAGCCGGTCCGCAAACGGGACGACCACATCCCACGGCGCGCGCGCCTGGAGATAGGCCTGGAACGCGACCAGGCTGGCCTCGGGCCCGCGCGCCGCGCCCAGCTCGATGCTGGCCTGGCTGCGCAGCGCCGCGCCGATCTGCTCCGGGTCGTCGGCCAGCTCCAGCGTGAAAAGCCGGGTCATCAGCTGATCGCCCAACCGCTGGACCGCGGTCGTCAACAGCACGGTGGGACCCGGCTTTATCACCTCCTGCACCGTGAAGCCGCCCGTCTCAGGGTCGCGCACCGTGGTCGTGTAGTGCAGGCAGTTGTCCTGCAGCAGCCCGCGCACCGCGGACGCGGCCGGGTTGTCCTCGCCGGACGGCAGGCTGTCGGCCTCGCCGAACACCAGCACCTTGTGCTGAAGCTCCGCATCGTCATAGATCAGGACGCGCGGGCTGCCCGCGTCGATGGTGTGCTGCGCGTCGGCCGGCAGCAAGCTGAGCACGCTCTTCATCGTGTACGTCTTGCCCGACGAAGGGGAGCCCAGCAGCAGCAGGTGAACGGGCATCGCGCCCGGGCGCATCGCCAGCACGCGCGAGGTCGCGGCCAGGTAGACGATCTTGATGGGCCGGATGTCGCCGCCGTAGCCCCCGCTGCGGACCTCCGCCGCGACCAGCTCCAGGGGATCCGCGGCGTGTAACACTGCCTCTGCCTGCTGTGTTACGGCGGTGAGCCGCGCATCCGCCGCCTCCTGCTGGAGCACGGCCACGGGCACGGCGTTTGCGGCCATGCGCTCGATCTCGGCCTTCACGTCCCGGCCCAGGACGTGGAGCGCGGACGGGTCTTTCGCGCCGGCGGGCGCATGGATGACCTTCAAGCCGGGAATGTCCCGGCCGATGCGCAGCGGCAGCTCCGCCGCGTCCGGTTCACACCACAGGTAGACCTCCAGCCCGTCGAAGAAGCGCGCCCACTCGGAGCGCCAGGTGCTCTTGCCGGGGATGCCCACCGCGGGCAGGCCGTAGTGCCAGAGCGTCCAGCAGTCCGACTCGCCCTCCACGATCATCGTCCAGCCCACGCGCCGCGCATCGCCCAAATCCTGGCCGTACGGGCTGACCTTATCCCCGCGGCGCCAGACGAAGCGCGGTTCGACCGTGAGCGACCGGCGAAACCGGACCGCGACGACGTTGCCCTGCGCATCGACGTACGGGATCTTGACCGCGGGCGCACCCCCGTGCTTGCAGTCGCTCAGCCCGTAGCTGGCCAGTTCGGCGACCGGCAGCCGTTTGGCGTCTGCGAGCGCCTGCAGGGTCAGGCCTGCGGTCCCCTGAGACTCGCGTAACACTGTAACACCCTTTACAGATGGATGACTATCCGCCCTTATCAATCCTTTTTGCTTCAGAGCCCTGATGACTGCATCCTGGGTGCAGCCGGCAAAGCAGTAGAACAAGAGCTTGCCATCGCGCTCGGTCAGCGACAGGCTGGGCGTCTTATCCGCGTGCGCGGGACAATGGAGGGAGTGTTTCCGCGTTCCGTTACGCCGGCAAGCGCAGCCGGGATCTGCGCATTGCAGCGCGCGGACGATGTCTGCCATTTCCATTGATACCATGCGTGTTATTCCTCACCGTATTGGCTGTTACAGTGTTACACGGGTTACGCCGTGCGGTATTCTATCCAGAGAACTGCTGTTTGGGCGATTGCAAACAATAGTTCTGTGGGATATCCTAAGGCGGCGCAGGGTGCGTGTCAAGGGGTCTGGGGGCTCAGTTTGGGGCGAAATCAACAACAAGACACTGTACGCTTTTCAACTCTGTACACTCTTCAACTCTGTACAGTCTGGCGAGGGCCGGCAGCGAAGGGCAAGAAGAAGTGACTGGGAGTGCACCGCGACTTGGAGCACCATGCCACTAAATGAACGACCGGCAGCGGTTGATCCACTGTCGGTCGTGTGTCAGAACGGGTAAGGGGATTCGAAAAGGAAGCTGAGTGTCATCAACCTCCATTGTCCTAAAGCACTTGCCGCAGCCTGGCGGCGAACGCGTCCGGGTCGCCCCGGTAACCGGATTCACCTCCGAGGAACCCGCCGTGGTGGCTGGGGAACATCACTAGCTCCTGGTGGAGCTGCTTCGCGATGGCTTCCGCCGCGCGCTGGGCCATGGTGCCTTCGGATTCGACCCCGGCGGCAATCACGATGCGGGCCGGCGCCACTCGCAGTGCCTCGAAGTCGGGGACGTAGTGCGTAATCGGGATGAACGGCTCTCCGAATAGTGGATTGTCGCGCGAGCCATCGTCCGCGGCCGGGAGCCCGAAATCGGCCGGATTCGCCGGTCGCTGGGCGAAGTCGGCCGGGATTGGCCCTTTCAGGTTGGTGAGAACGATGAACTTGGCCATCGCGGGCCCGAAGCCCTCGCGTTCGTACGTCTTGGAAATGTCCTTGATGGCGGCCTGCGCCTGCTCGCGGTCCGGCAGCACCGGCGCGGCCGGCGGTTCGTGCGCGACCAGCGTATGTACGTCCTCCGGATGCCGCGCCACCAGCGCGAGCGCATTGATCGCGCCACCGCTGCTGGCGAAGATGTCCACTGGCCCGGCGTTCAAAGCGGTGATCAACCGGTGCAGGTCGTCCGCATGCAGCTCGGGTGTCCGCCGCTGGGAGCGATCCGTCAGTTCGCTGCGCCCAGTTCCGCGCGGATCGTAGGTCACCACCGTCCGGTCACGGAAATGCCCGGCGAGGGTCGTGAACCCGGTGGCGTCCATCGGATGCCCGATCAGCAGGAGCACCGGCGCGGTGGTCTGTGCCTCGGCGTCGTCGGATGTCGTAGCCGCAGCGTGGCGCCCGGCACGTTCAAAGTCAGGGTTCTCGGTTCGGTCATTGCGGTATCCTTTCCCGATCTCTCGTCCGACGGAGATACCACATGCTGCCCTTCAGATACTTCCCGTAACTTGGCCAGGTCGATCTTCTTCATCTGAAGGAATGCCTGGGTCACCCGGTCGATCCTCTCCCGGTCGTCGCCGCCGAGCATCTCCTCCATGCCCGAGGGGACGATCTGCCACGAAACGCCGAACTTGTCTTTGAGCCAGCCGCATTGCTCCGCTTCCGGCACGGCGGAAAGCTTGCTCCAGTAGTAGTCGATTCTCCTCCTGGGTCTCGCACTGCACCATGAAGGAGATCGCTTCGTTGAAGGCGAACTGGTGGTCATGCGCGCTGTCCATCGCTGCAAACTCGCTGGCCGAGCAGCGAGAAATCGCCGAACAGGAGCGTCCCCTCCTTATCCGGCTCCTCGCCCGGGCCGTGATGCTGGAGCGCACCGACCTTCGAGCCGGGGAACACCGACGTCCAGAACCGGATCGCCTCTTCCGCCCGGCCGCAGACATTGCCCACGAACAGCAGGAAGGGCATGATCTTCGGGGTGACGTTCCGCTCCGCCGGGAAAGGAAATCTGCCACGACAGCCCGTACTTATCCTGCCAGCCAGCCGTATCGCTCGCTGAAAGGATAGCTCCCGAGTTCCATGAGCACGCCGCCCCCTTCTGACAGTCGTGCCCAGATGCGGTCGACGTCGTCCTTCGTGCTGCAGGTGACGTGAAACGATACGGACGGGTTGAACTTGAAGTACGGGCCCGCGCTGATCGCCTGGAACCGCCGGCCGAGAAGCTCAAAGCTGACCGTATCCACCGACCCCGATGGGGTGTCGTTGAGCGTGCCGGTGCTGGTGATCTTCGACTCGGGGAAGGTCGAGACATAGAACTCGGCCGCCTCTTTGGCTTCCTTGTCGAACCACAGATGGGTCGTCATCGTTTCCATAAGCTTGTTGTCCTTTCTCTCTTACAGTTACAGCAACGCGGCGGCAGTCACATTGCGGACCTGTGGCAAGAGTCGCCGCCAGGCCAGCGACGCCAGCGCAACGCCCGCCGCGCGATGATGCTCGTCGCGCGCTCGCCGGCCAGGGTGTGGCCCACCTGTTCCCAATCCGCTTGCGTACGCTGCGCGATCACGATGCCCGATTCAGTCGCCAGAAGCAGCCGTGCTGTCATGTGCTTCCTGTCTTTCCCTACCTAGGAAGGCGCACCGCCGAAGTACACGTCGACTTCCTTGACCTGGTGGCCGTCAGTCTTGATGTGCTCCGTGTTGCGACAATGTTGACACGGAATCTCTCGCTGTAAACATAATTCGCCGGGTCAGTTGGCCCGGCGAATCGTTGCAGGCATAGAATGGCGGCCACGCGTACTCGGTCGGGTACTGATTCAGCCCGCCGGCACTTCGACAATCTTGAAGAGTGCGCCCTGAGCGTCGGCCACCATCGCGAAGCGTCCGTATGGCGAATCCTTTGGCCGCGTTGTCGCGGCCGGTGGGTTCAGTTGCTGGACAACCAATGTAGCCCCGCGGCACCCCGGGGTATGTGACGGCGCTTCCCGTCGGCGCGGGCCGCAGCCGGCCCGCGCCCTGCATTGACGGGACCGAAACGGCATGATAAGATCTATTTGTGTTAGTATTGACGCCCATTTGTGCCAGTCTTGCACGGGTGAGGTCACGAACCGGTTCACACTACGAGGGGCCCGAGGACCGCGCGGTCAGCGAGCGGTGGTTGAGGGAGTTCGCCGCCGAGCTGGATCAAGGCGAGCGCGCAGCTTACGCGAACTTCATGGCGGACAAAGGCGAGGAGCGCCTTCGCGCCGCGTACCCTGGAACAACGTGGGACCGGCTTGCGGCGGTGAAGGCACGGTATGACCCTACCAACCTATTCCGGCGCAACCACAACATTCGGCCGGCAGTGTAGTCGCACCAGCGGAGACAGAAAGGACGTGTGCAAGATGCTGAACCTGAATTCCATCATGATCGGGAGCGCAGAGCCCGAGGCGCTGGCAGCCTTCTATGAGAGGGTGCTGGGGAAACCGGCGGAAATGTCAGATGCTGCGCAGGGCTTCTGGGGCTGGCAGGTGGGCAGCGCCTACTTCTCGGTGATGCAGCATTCGGAAGTGAAAGGACGCGCGAAAGAACCGGCCCGACTCATCTTTAACCTGGAGACATCGCAGGTCAAGGAAGAGTTCGAGCGGATCAAGGCTGCGGGCGCTACCGTGATCCGCGAACCGTACGAGCTGGAAGGCGGCCGGATCGCCACACTGGCCGACCCGGATGGCAACTACTTCCAGTTGGTGACGCCTATGTGAACTCCATCGGGGCGGCCAGTGAAGTCAGCGGGCCAGGATCTGTGAGTGCGGGAGATCGATGCACCAACGACCGGCAAGCGTCGACCGTTGCCGCCCTCGCCCAGCTCGACCTGCGAATTCTCGTTGACCGGGCCGCCCCGACTCAGAATGAGGAAAGGCATTATGAAGTTACTCCTTTGATCCGTAACACCGACGTCCTGCTGGTGAACGACGGCGATCCGTTGTATCTGTGCTACTGGATGCGGCAGTCCGGGCTGGCCGACCTTTTGCCGTCGCTGCACGAGACGGTCTGGGTGGGGCTGAGCGCCGGGAGCATGGTAATGACGCCCCGTATCGGGGAGGACTTCGTCGGCTGGAAGCCGCCCAGCGGTGGCGATGAAACGCTGGGCATGGTTGGCTTTTCGATCTTTCCGCACGTGGATCACCCGGAGCTGCCGGACAATTGCATGGCCAACGCAGAAAAGTGGGCCGCCGAACGCTGGCTCAGCCGCAATGCCGTCCACTTTGGAGCCGCACCGGTCACGCTGCTCGGCGACGACCGCTACTGCCACCAGCCCTTCTGCGAGCACGTCCTGGCGACCGGCTGGCACTTTGTCTTCACCTGCAAATCGACGTCGCATCCGGCACTGTCTCTGGAGGTCGACCTGTTGACCCAAGCCGGCGGCGTGGCGAAACTGACCGAACAGCACGTGGTCGACGGTCACCCGCAAGTCTGGCGCTATCGCTATGCCACGCGCGTCCCACGGCGCGCCGACACCCAGCCGTTGTACGTCAACTGGTGCGAAGTCACGATCACGACCCCGGCCGGCGAACTGCTATATCGCAACGCCTGGGCCACCGATCACCCGCTGACCCCGACCACCTTTGGAACCGCTGAGGACACCCAACGTTCAGTTGCGAACCCCCCCGGAAGGTGATATGCTCGTGAGGGAGGCCTAACGATGTGGCAAGACTACGAACACAAAGGGCAACCTTTGCTTCCCCGCTCTCTCTTCCTGCGCCGGCTCCTCTGGCATTTCCTCCTGGCTTCCGGCTTTATGCTTGGCACGCTAACCATCGGCGTCCTCGGCTACCACTTCACCGAGCGTCTTTCATGGCTGGACTCGCTGCTCAATGCCGCGATGATCCTGGGCGGCATGGGACCGGTGAACCCAATCATCACCCCCGCCGGCAAACTCTTCGCATCTTTCTACGCGCTCTTCTCTGGCGTAATTTTCCTGGCGATAGCCGGCATCATCATCGCGCCGATTGCTCATCGCTTGCTTCACCGGTTACACCTGGAAGATGCAGTTTAGTGAACGGAGACTTCGGGGCACTTGCGGCAGACGTGCTCCAAATCATGTCGTCGCCCTCGCACAAAGGGAACCAAGTTTGACACGAGGATGGATGAAATGGACACTTTAGAAGCAATTCGCAAGCGAAGAAGTATCCGTCGGTATACGGACGATGCCATTCCTAAAGCGGATTTGGAGATCATCGTCGATGCGGGTCGATTGGCGGCGACAGGAAGTAATCGGCAACCGTGGGATTTCGTTGTGGTAACCGACCGGACAATGATCGAGCAGTTCAAAGTGGCAGGCGCGTGGATAGAGACAGCCGGCGCGGTGATTGTAGTGGTAATGGATCCGGTATCACGCTGGTGGGTAGAAGATGGCGCGGCCGCGATTGAGAATATGCTATTGGCGAGTACTGCCTTGGGCTATGGAGCGTGTTGGGTGGAGGGAGACGCTTTGCCACGCGAAGCACAATTCAAAATCCTCTTGGGCGTACCAAGCGAAAAGCGCGTGATGGCGTTGATTCCAGTTGGTGTGGCGGCGGAAATGCCGACGCCAGAGAAGAGACCGCTGGAGAAAGTGCTGCACTGGGAAAAGTACCGATCCGTTGTGCAGGAGAACGCCTAAAGGCTCACTCAGTGACCCTAGTAGTGCGATCAGCCAGAAAGCGCCGGCAATAGTTCTCTATACCTTTTGGCCTTCTGGTCCTTGGTCATGCGGGCGTAACGTGGGGATGGACTCGGCAAAATCACAAGCTCGATAGACGGGTGCCGATTGATGATGTCCTTGGGTTCCGGCCGCTGCTTCCTTGCCCGAAAAGCTACCCAAAATCAGATACCTGGCTCCCGATTCAGGCACGAAAGTGCCGAAAAGGGGAAAATCATCGCCGCGCGCTCGAAGGAGGACGATTGAGAAATCTGCTCACCGTGACCTCAGTGACTGAAGTGGGGGCCGGCCTTGTGATGATGACAGTTCCGTCGTTGGCGGTCACGTTCCTGTTCGGTTCAACTCTCAGCACGACTGTTGAGTTGGTTATGGCGCGCCTATTCGGAGTAGCACTGCTCGCCCTGGGAGTCGCCTGCTGGCTCGCGTGCCACGACGGGCAGAGCCGCGCCGCCGCGAGGGTTGGTCGGCGCAATGGTGATTTACAACGCTGGCGTCGTCACGGTCTTCGTGTATTCGGGCATAGGCTTAGGACTGTCCGGCGTCGGCCTTTGGCCGGCCGTTCTGCTTCACATCGCCATGACGGTCTGGTGCGTCATGGGTCTGCTACTCAAGCCGGAGAAAATCATCGGGTAAGTAAACTGAACTTGGACAGGGCACTATAGATGTCTGAGCCGCATAGCTATCTGCCATACTTGGTTCATGCCTAAGAAGACGATCTTGTGCAGCGCCTGTTTGATGGGGGTCTCTTGCCGTTACGATGGTAAGGCTAAGACCAATGAAAAGGCGTTGAAACTGCTGGAGGATCACCATGTGGTTTTGGTTTGCCCTGAACAATTGGGCGGACTGCCAACCCCGCGTCCGCCAGCAGAAATAACGAACAATATGGTGGTCAACAAGAATGGAGAAGACGTAACTTTACAGTTTTCGAGAGGAGCCGATGAAGTATTGAATATCGCCAAGCTTGTCGGAGCAAAGGATGCCGTGCTAAAGTCAAACTCACCGTCATGCGGTAGCTTGCATCTCTACGACGGTACTTTCACGGGCACCTTGACTGAGGGAGACGGGGTAACGGCTAGTCTGCTGAAGAAAAACGGGATTAGGGTAGTTAGCGAAAACGATCTATGACATGGCCGCCTAACTGCTACCTGATCGGTCTACTCAACCCCGTTCTATAGCTCCATGCATCCGACTCTTCTCCAAACCCGTGTTGCGCTCTCGCCACAAGCCGCAAGATGCCTTGGCCGTGCTGGACATTCTGCGATTGGAGCCTGTCGAGGCTAAGGTCGAGCTGGGTGGTCGGATAAGGACTTACGCGAAGCTGACTGTCACGTGGCAGGGTGTCCACCTGGAATTATGGCACCAGACCACGAAAAACGGCCTGTGAGGCTTACAACGCCCACAGGCCGTGTCAGAGCGGGTAAGGGGATTCGAACCCCTGACATCCAGCTTGGGAAGCTGACGTTCTACCGCTGAACTATACCCGCAACAGCAGCCATTATAGGCAACTGCCGCAGGTTGTCAAAACTTAGCGTCCGAAGTTGTGGCATTCGGAGCACGCGATCTTTTTGTCTTTCACGTGCTTATCATGCACGCCATAGAAATAGTTGGACCAATCTTCATTTTTCGGCCCGTGACAACTCTCGCAGAGCGTCTTGTCGTTTCGCGTGCTCTTGGGTGTGTAGCCGAGGGCCGGCCAGTCCAGGCGGGTCGACGTATTAGCATGGCATGTGTCGCACTTGAGCGCCTGATCGTGTGGCGCCACTTCGTGGTTGATGGATAGCCAGCGGTCTGTCGGGACGAACTCGTAGTCCTGCGGCAAATTCCAGCCGACGGCTTTCGCGCCTTCGCGGATAGCCCTGTCCACGTCGCCGTCCTGGAACAGGATGCCCATCTTCATCGGCAAGATTCTCTTGCTGACCGGGTCATATGCCTGCATCGCCGTGTGATACTTGAATCCGAACAATTTCGAGTTGGCATCATTCACATCACCGAGCGGACCGGACATCAGCACCCGGCCGTTAGTCTGATAGGTAACCGGATCGCCGAATTCGTAGAAGGTCGAATTGCCGTTGAACCAGCGATACTGCGGAATGACGTTCGCCTCCCGGGTGATCTTCGGTTCGTAGAGCCGGCGACTGGGGAGCTCCTCAACGGCGCGGAAATCGCGGAACATATCTGTCGACGTTTCCCTCGCAAAGGTAGGGATGTGGCAAACACTGCATTCTACCTTTGCCGTGTGTTTGTTGAGATCGCCGCTGTCGTGAGGTGTTAGCGAGTGGCAGTTGACGCATTTCACCGGGACATCCAGATCCGTCCCGCGCATGTCCGAGCCGCGGCCCGCGATCTTATGATCCTGGGTCGTGTGACAACTTTGGCACACCAGCCCTTCGCCGCCGTTGGCCTTCGACGCCATATGAACATCCAGATTTCGGGATGGATCCAGATGTGCCGGTTCCAGATCGCCACGCTTGTTGTTGGGCCCTCCGCCCGAACCCAGATGGCATGTCAGGCAGGTGGTCTTGGTGGGCTTCTTGATATCCGTGATCGCCTGCAGCAAGGGTACGCTCATGCGCTCTGGCGCAGGAGCGAATTTGAAGACGCCATTGTCATTGATAACCTTGCGTTTGTACGTGTCAGAGTGACACATCAGGCAGTCGATATTCTCCAATTGTGCCGTGGTCTGTGCGGGCTCAGGCCGTGCACCCATGCCCGCGTGACATGTTGCACAACCGCCGTCTGTCGGCTGGCCATCCAGGTTGGTCAGGATGCTCAACCAGTTGATATCGGGGTAACCGCAAAAGTCGTTGATCGCTCCTAGCTTGCCGCCAGTCCCGAGTCCGGGCACGTGTAACACAGGCGCCTGCCACTGGTAGTGCAGGGAGCTATGCACCTCTTTGGATTCCTGCTCATGGCACGTATTGCACGTCTTGCTGCCTTCATACGTTGTCAGGCGGCCGGCGTGCGACGTGTTCAGCGGCGGGTTCGTCGGTGACGTTGTGCCGCAAGTCACGAACGGAAGATGGAGCCTGCTCTGCGCAGCTATGCCATCGGGGCCAGCCGCTTGGGTGGACGGGGTCGAGGCCTGTAGCAGAATCCCGGCAAAAGCCAGAGTGAGCGTGACAATGCCGATGATGAGCGCGACAAGCGCGCGCCGGTTCCCATGTGCGCGGCGCGGATGTTCCTCCATGCTGGTTCCTCCTATGGCATGCTGGTGCGCACGTCGAGGGACAATAGTTCATGTGGGCGCACAAGCGGGTGAGTAACGTGTATCTAAACGCACGAAGCTGCCGCAGGTTACGCCTTGGTGAGAAACGCCGGAAGTTTGAGGATCGCCATCCGGTGCTCGGGCAGGGCCGCGGACACCTGGCCGTCATGCGAAAGCACCACGTAGATCCTTATCTCGCTGTTGAGTGAGTATCCCAGTGTAGCCAGAGGGACGCTTGCTTCGAAGGATTTCTCGCCGACGGTGGCCAGGAGGGGACCTTCGGCTCGCCAACCTGCCTGGCCGTCGGCGCCGAAAAGGAACGGCGTCGGATGGCCGGCGTCGCGCCGGATCAGCCAATGCGCAGCGAGTTCGCGCGGCGCATCATCGGGGTCCCAAAAATGCGCGTCAACGCGCTGGTTTGCCGGACGGCCCGATGCATCGCCCAGGTAAATCAGCGTATCGAAGTCATCAATACTCTGGCGTAAATCCAGGCGCAAGAATAGCCGCGTCGGATCGTGTCCCACGAACAACCGCTCGATGACCCCAACCGCACGTTGCATTGTGCCGGTGGACGCGCTCGCGGGGAGCAAACTCGCTGCCGGCGCCCAGGCCTCGCCTGGATAGGGTGAAGCGCTTAGTTTTGGGGTGACATAACCTGTTGCTGGACGGTGGTCGGCAGCCAGGGCGGCCTGCTGGATGGGCTCGGACAGCCATGCGGGGGGTTCATCGCCGAGGGCCTCGTAGACCCGTGCCAGTGCGTGGCGGTAGAGCCGATCAAATAGGGCGTCCTGATCTGAGCTGTTCCGGTGAGAATACCACCAGAACCAGTCACTACCTTCCGCGGCGTGCAGTGCGTGCCGTGCCGCTGCAAGTTGATCCGGCCGTGGGGCATCGGAGTGGTTGTCAGGCCGCGTGGTGTTCGGATTCGATCGTGAGGTCAGGTGTTCTTTCGCTCGGCGCAGGGCATCCCAGGCCTTATTGTGCTCCGGGTCGCCGATCCAAGTGGTCAGATCGCCGCCGATCCAGGAGCCGGTGGCCAGGCGCGCAAGCGTTGCAGCGGGGCGCCGGCCTTCGATGAATTCTCCCACGGTGACCGCTTGAAGCTCAGGCCGGCGCTCCAATTCACCGTAGAATGTGTTCAGGAAGGCGTCACCGTTGTGCTCGAAATGCTCCCAACAGTTCTCTCCGTCCAGTATGATGCTGACGAGATACGGCGAGACGGGATCATTGATCCGGCGGCGGATTTCCAGGAGGCGATAGATCATGTCTTCGGCAGCCTGTTCGCCGGGCAGGTGTTGATACAGGAATCCGATGCGGTCGGCAAGCTCCTGGTCGCGGAAAACGATGTGTGGACCGAGTTCGCTGCCTGCCATCACGCGATAGGCCTGATACAGCGCACGTGGATTGGTGAGCAGGGCGTTGCTGTCGCGATCCAGGCTGTAACCCAGGCTGCGCGCCAGGATCGTCTCCCCGCTCGCCAGCCAGGTGAACCCGGCCGCGCGGACGAACGGCAGTATCTCGGGCGATACCGCACCTTCGGAGGGCCAGAGGCCGCGCGGCGGCGCTCCGAAGTGCGTGGTGTGCGACTCGACCGCCAGAGCGAGCTGCGCCACGACGTCCTCGGTCGCTCGATAAGCGGGTTCCGGCAGGGGCAGGCCGGGGCTGGCGCGTCGCGCGCAGTCTGAGTCCGCCAGCAGGGGGAGAATCGGATGAAAATAGGGGCTGGCACACACTTCAAGCTGCCCGTCGTGAACCAGCTTCCGATAAAGCGGCAGGACGCGTCCGGCAATCTCGCGCTGCTTCGCGTGCACCGCGCGCACATCGGCGACGGTGTAGTTGCGTCCCTTGGCCATCAGAGTCGAGAGCGCCGGGTCGCGTTCCAGCCAATTCGGATCGGTCCACGCCAGATTGAACCAGGTCACGAGGTCGCGGTAATCACCATCGGTGAACGCAGATGGCTCGGCAAGCGCGGCGGGCCGGCGATTGAGCAGCTCGGCGTACCTGGGATAACGGCGAATGACCTTATCCCAATTGATGCTGAAGCAGAGCGAGAGCATGAAGCGGCGATGATCGTCGTTCCAGGTGTCCAACTCAGCGACGCGGGCGAGGCTGTCCGTCTGGCGGCCTTCGGCCCAATCGAGCATCTGCTCGACCAGTGACGGAACCATGTTGATAGTGAGATGCACCTGCGGATGCCTGGCAAGGACTTCTGCCATATGCAGATAGTCCTTCGCTGCGTGCAGGCGCACCCAGGGCAGAGGCACGTCGCCAGTCCGCAGGTCCCGGTAATAAGGCTGGTGCATGTGCCAGACAATGGCGACGTAGAGCGGCTGCATCAAAAGGCGGTAAGAATCTGCCTCAGTCCAAGGAACGCAGGTGAGGGAAGAGAATCACTTCTCGGATGGACTGGCGATCGGTGAAAAGCATCGCCAGGCGGTCAATCCCGGTTCCGAAACCTCCCGTGGGCGGCATCCCATAGCTCAGCGCGTTCAAGAAGTCCTCGTCAAGCGGATGAACGTTTTCATCCTCACCGGTCATGGCCGAACGCAGCTCAACAAAACGCGCGCGCTGATCGACCGGGTCGTTGAGTTCTGTGAACGCATTGCCCAGTTCCATGCCCGCGATGAAATACTCGAAGCGTTCGACCGTGGTCGGGTCGTCCGCCTTCTTCTTGGCCAGTGGGCTGATGTCGACCGGATAGTCTATGATGAACGTCGGCTGGATCAGCTTCGGCTCCACGTAGTCGCCGAAAAGCCCATCGATGAGTTTGCCGCGGCTGGCCTTCGCTTCGCATTGCAGCCCGCGCTCACGAATGGCTTGGGTCAATGATGGTGCGTCATTGTAGAGCGTGTAATCTACGCCTGTGACTTCGAGGATGGCGTCCCGCATCGTGACCCGCCGCCAGGGCGGTGTGAGATCGATGACGTTGCCGTTATAGTTGATCGACAGCCCATCCGTCATCTCCCGGCTGATGGCACACACCATCTCTTCTGTGCGCTGCATCATCCCGTGGTAATCGGTGTAGGCCTCGTAGAATTCGAGTTGAGTGAATTCGGGATTGTGCTTGAAACTGATGCCCTCGTTGCGAAAGTCTCGGCCTATTTCGTACACGCGCTCATAACCGCCCACAATCAAACGCTTGAGGTACAGCTCAAAGCTAATGCGTAGGAACAGTTCCTGTTCGAGCTGGTTGTGGAACGTGGTGAAAGGCCGCGCCGCCGCGCCGCCGTAGATCGGCTGGAGCACGGGAGTCTCGACCTCGAGGAATCCATTTGCGTCCAGATAGCGTCGAGCTGCAGCCACGAGCCTGGCGCGGGCGGTGAAGACGTCCCGCACTTCGCGGTTAGCCAATAAGTCGACATAACGCTGGCGATACCGTGTCTCGACATCCTTCAACCCGTGCCATTTGTCCGGCATGGGGTTCAAGGTCTTGGAGATGAGCGCCAGTTTTTCCACCTCGCAGGAAATCTCGCCGGTCCGGGTGGCGAACATAGGGCCGGTGACTTCAATGAAGTCGCCCAGGTCGATTAGCCTCTTGAATAACTCGTGGTAAACCTGTTCGCCGAGAACGTCGCGTTTTAGGTACACCTGGATCCGCCCACTGCCGTCTTCGATGTGAGCAAATGCAGCCTTGCCCATGACTCGCACCGAGATCATCCGGCCCACGAGCGTGACCTGCTCGCCAGCAGCAAGCTCACCGGCTTGGAATGCATGGGCCGCTTCCGCGGTTGTGTGGGTCCGCGGCCAGGGAAGCCGTTGCGGGTAGGGCTCGACCCCAATGGCGCGCAGGTCGACGAGCTTTTCGCGGCGGACGAGTTGTTGCTCGTTCAGATTGAGATCGGCGTCTTCCACGATGTTGTCCCTACTCGATCTTTACGATTTCGAACTCAGCACTGCCGCCGGGCGTCTGTACAACGACTAGCTCACGAACGCGATGCCCCATCAGAGCGTGACCGATCGGCGATTTGAAGGAGATGCGGCCGTTGACGGGGTCCACTTCGGTGGATCCGACAATGGCATAGGTTTCCTCGTCGCCATACTCGACGTCGCGGATCGTCACCTTGCAGCCAATATCGACGGAGTCTTTGCGGCCGTTCTCATTGATGACCACAGCGCTGCTCAAAATGCTGCGCAGGGTGAGGATGCGGCCTTCCACAAAGGCCTGGGTATTCTTGGCCTCGTCGTACCCGGCGTTCTCCGAGATATCACCATCCGCCTTTGCGTCACCGATCTGGCGAGCGACCTCGGGGCGTCGTACGTTGATTAGGTACTCTAGCTCCTCCCGGAGTCTCTGAATCCCCTCAGCCGTCAGGTAGTTGCTGTTCGGTTCGTCCATCACGCGCTGTGCCTCTGTAATCCCCTTGGGGTGATCGTTCACCCCGCTCACACCATGCCATAAGGCCATAAAAAAGCGCCGACGGGCAAGCGATGGGCTCGCGGCCGTGGCGACTTAGTGCGGACGGGGTTGAACAATAAAGAACGCCGTCAGTGGTTAGACGGCTCAAACATGAACATTATACGCCAGGCATATCGCCGCCGTCAAATATAGGAACTGTTCTGCAGGCGCCGGCGTCACGAAGGCAGATTTGGTTCTTTCGGCCATCGAGGAGGAGCGCCATGAGAGATTTGCCTACCAGACCCAACGTATTAGTGCCCCATCATACCTTGGAGCGGCCCTTGGTGACGCTGGGGCTGCTCTTCATCTTGCTCCTGTTCATGCTGGTCTTCGCCGCATATCCCGTGTCGGCTGACGGGTTCATCATTCCGCAACCGCCAATCGACCGCCCGATCCCCTGGCGAGATGTGCCGCTAACGATCAAGTACCACCGCGTCAATGTCAGTATCGAGGATCAGGTGGCGACGACGAAGGTGGATCAGGTCTTCGTCAATGACGCCGACTTCGCCGTCGAAGGAACATACATCTTCCCGCTGCCGGAAGACGCTGCCGTGTCGAGTTTCGATATGTGGGTTGACGGCAAGAAGCTGGAAGGTAAACTCCTGGGCCGTGATGAGGCGCGGCGCATCTATGAGGATATCGTGCGCCGGCAGAAAGACCCTGCGCTGCTGGAGTACGCCGGTCGCGGCGCATTCCAGGCGCGCATTTTCCCCATCCCCCCACGCGGCGAGCGCCGGATCGAGCTGGCTTACACCCAGGTGCTAAATCAGCAGAGCGGTCTCGTGCACTACCGCTACCCGCTGAACACCGAGAAATTCTCGGCTCGGCCGTTGTCCGAAGTGGCGATTAGCGTCGAATTGAGCGGTCGTACACCGCTGCGTGCGATCTACTCGCCCTCCCACCAGGTTCAGGTGGAGCGCGCCGGAGAGAAGGCCGCGACGGTCGGCTTCGAGGCCCGCAATGTGCGACCTGACCGAGACTTCGATCTGTATTACAGCATCTCCAACGATGCGATTGCCGTAAACCTGCTCAGTTACAAGCCCTTCGATGAGGATGGATATTTCTTGCTGCTTGTGACACCTCCTGTTGAGGCGGAGGGTGAGGCCGTTGCCAAGGACGTCGTGCTGGTGCTCGACACCTCGGGAAGCATGGCGGGTGAGAAGATGGACCAGGCCAAGGCGGCGGTGCGCTACGTACTGGACAATCTGGGCGAACGTGACCGTTTCAATATCGTGTCGTTCAGCACTGCCACCCGCTTGTTCGCTGACCAGCCGGTCTCCCTCACCCAACGCGCAAAGGGACGCGACTTCATCCAGAAGCTCCAGGCTGCGGGCAGCACGGATATCAATCGCGCTCTCCTCGAAGCCGTCTATGGCGCAGATAGCACGCGACCCACAGTCGTTATCTTTCTGACTGACGGGCTCCCAACTGCAGGTGAAACCGACCCGGATCGGATCATCGCGAACATCGCTGCGGCCGCACCGAAATCGGTCCGCCTGTTCTCATTCGGGGTTGGCTTCGATGTGGATACGGTGCTGTTGGATGCGCTGAGCAGCGGCCAACGTGGGACAAGCGCCTACGTGCGGCCCGAACAGGATATAGAAGAAGAGGTGTCTGGCTTCTACGCAAAAGTCAGCTCGCCGGTGCTGGTCGATCTCCAGGCGACTTTCTCTGGGGTCAAGGTCGATGATCTGTACCCCTATCCACTGCCTGACCTGTTCGCGGGTTCACAGCTTGTGGTCGCCGGCCGCTATCGTTCCGGTGGGACCGCAGAACTGCGATTGACGGGCCAGGTTGATGGGCAGTCGCGCACGAGCCGGTATTCCGGACTGACGTTTGTGGCACGCGGCGGCAACGAGTTTATCCCGAGGCTGTGGGCTCAGCGCAAGATCGGGTACCTGTTGACCCAAATCCGGCTGAAGGGTGCGAACGATGAGCTGGTTCAGGAAGTGACCGCTCTGGGGACGAAATTCGGCATCGCGACGCCGTACACGTCATTCCTCGTTGAGGAGCCGGGGCTGGGTGGTGGACCTGTTCCTGCTCAGGGCTTTGGAGCGCCCACCTCACCGTCGGGTGGAGGCGCATCTCCGACGCAGGCGCCAGCGGTTGCTCAGGATGTTGGCCGATCGGGCGAGGCAGCCGTGTCGAAGGCACAGAGTGAAGCCGCGATGCGCGAAGCCGAGAGTGTGGCGGAGGCGCCATCGAGCGCAGTGGTCCGCCAGGTAGGTGACAAGACGTTCGCCCTCCAGGGTGAAACATGGGTGGACACCATCTTCGACGCAAAGAAGCTGAAGCCGGAGCCGATCAAGTTCGGCAGCGATCGCTATTTCAAGCTGATGACCGAACGTCCCGAGATTGCCCGCTACCTCGCGCTCGGCGAAAAGGTGACGGTCGTGATCCAGGGCAAGGCCTACGCCATCGCACCCTGAAGCCGCTAAACATAGATTGGAGATTGAAGATTCAGTTGAGCTGCTCCCAACAAATCTTCAATCTTCAATCTTCAATCTTCAATCTTCAATCGTCTCAACCCCTCATAATTGCCAGTGATTTCCCCGCATGTTATAATCGATTTGTCTATGACCTGTATCATATTGCACCCGTCCCCGCGGAGATTTAGATGGATCGGCGCGAGATTCTAGGCGCGCTGCCGGTGTTTGCCGGTTTATCTGATCGAGACTGGGACAAAGTCGCTCGATCTCTTCAGCGAGCGCCAGTATCAGAGAGATGACTACATCTTTCTGGAAGGCGAAGCGCCCGAGGCCCTCTACGTCGTCAAGACCGGCAAGGTCAAGGTGCTGCGCCACTCCACCGACGGCAAGGACGTCGTGCTGCGCGTGGCGAGCCCGGGCCAGATTGCTCGGCACGTGTCGGCGATGTTTGACGGCGGCGGCTATCCTGGCACGGCACAGGCGATCGAGGATTGCACGCTGCTGGTGATTGCCCGCAACGACTGCCTGACCCTGGTCACCCGTTACCCCGTCTTCGCGCTGACGGTGATCAACGACCTGGGTAACCGGCTGCGCAGCTCGGCCGAGCAGATCCGCAGCCTGGCGGTCGAGCGGGTCGAGCAGCGCATTGCGCGCGCCCTGCTCAAGCTGGGCCAGACTGCGGGTGCGGATACGCCCGATGGCCGGGTGATTGAGATGCCCCTGACCCGCCAGGATGTGGCAGACATGACCGGCACCACGGTCGAGACGGCGATCCGCGTGATGAGCAAGTTCCGCCGCGAAGAGCTGATCCGCACGCGTCGCGGCAAGGTCGTGCTGGTCGAACTCGACGCGCTGCAGGAAATCGCTGAGGCCGGGCTGAGATGCTCCGCCCGCTGTTTTGACACCCATCGCGCGCAGCAGTGTAGAATAACGATCACTTGCCGGTGAGCCGCCGCCTCGGGGCATGACCCGTCGGGGAGGAACTTCCCGACTCCTGTCCGCGGCGCCGCAAGGTGATCGTGGAAAGGCTGCCCCACGAAACAGCAAGTGGGGGCGCCCGATCGGTGACGGTCGGGTGACTACAACCGCAACAGAAAGCATACCCGCCGCTGGCCGCAGTGCCGCAAGGTGAGGGCTGAAACGGTGGGGTAAGAGCCCACCGGCGGTCGCAGCAATGCGGCCGGCCAGGCGAGCGTGCAGCCGGGAGCAAGGTGAGTGGGCCGGGCGTATGGGCGAACCCGTAGGGGCGACCCTGCGTGGTCACCCGGACGTTTGGTCTCATCGCAGCGGCGCCGGTGAGGGCGGGTCACACCCGCCAGGCCAGGCGCAGCCACGCAGCGCAGCCGCACCCCGGAACGCTGCGTGAGATAGATGGCGGCAGGACCTACGGGTCGCACAGAATCGGGGGTATGATCCGGCAAGCGTGTCAGCTTTGCTGACCTGGCCGACGTGGCGGAATGGCAGACGCTGCAGACTTAGGATCTGCTGCCCCTAGGTCGTGGGGGTTCAAATCCCCCCGTCGGCATCGATGTCAGACACGAGAACATGAGTCATCCCGATTTTTGGTGATGGCGAGAGAGATGGGAGAGACCTCCTGACGTAGACTGTGCTTATCACAGCCAGACTACCGAAGGGGGTCTCTCTTATGTTGCAAGATACAACGAGCGAGGCTGCAAAGCAAGCTTCAGCGAGCATGTCTTTGGCGTTGGGCGGGCGGCTAGAGGTGTTCTTGGCCCCCCTCCTGACGTACCTGGATGGCCGTCTGGACAAGCGACTGGTGCGCACCCTGGCGCAGTTGGTGCAGGTCATCATCGAGTTTCATCATGCCAGCTATGCCCTACCGAAAGAAATTCGGGATGACTCATGTCCAACTTCACTCCGCCAACACCGCCGTAAACGAGAGCGGCGGCAGTTCGAGCGTGAACCGGCCGTCGGCGATGGGGCCGCCGGGAAGCTGTGCCGGCAGGACGGCGTTCGGCTTCTCCCAGGTGTTTTCGGCCTTCACGCCGGCAGCCGTAAGCCGGTGTACGGCGCTGACCACAGCGGGTGCGCCGTCCTGCCAGATCAGGTCGGTGACGACCGTATCGGTCTGGCTGCGGTTGACGATGAAGACGGCTTGCTTGCCCGTCTCGGGGTCGTGGCTGGCGGCTACATCGAGCAGCGGCACATCGCCGTATTGCTTGGTCTCGTACTTCGGCGCGCGCACCAGCACGTCCAGCGAGTTGCCGCGGGCGTTGTTGCTGACCATGGCAAACGGGTAGAACGAGGTATGCTTGAGCAGCCCGTCCTTGCGGGTGTGGATGAACGAGATGATGTTGACGATCTGCGCAATGCAGGCGATCTTCAGCACATCGCACTTGCGCAGGAAGACGTTGAGCCACTGGGCCACGACCAGCGCGTCTTCCAGGTTGTAGGGCTCCTCGGCCAGGTGCGGCGCTTCCTTCCACTGCCCGTCGTTGGTCGCCTGGGTACCACACCTGCCACTCGTCCCACGACAGGTAGACGTCATGCTTGCTGCGGGTCTTGGCCTTCACGTAGCGCAGCGTGCCCGCCATCGTGTCCACGAAGTGCTCGAAGCGCTTCGCCGTCGCCAGGTAGCTGGGCGTGTCCTTCTCGTCGTGGTTGCTGACGTACATGTGGATGGAGAGATAATCCACCTGCTCCCAGCAGTGCTCCAGCGCCGACGCGATCCCACTCCGGGAAGGTGGGCATCCGGTCGTTGGAGGAGCCGCAGAGGACGGTCTGGATGGACGGGTCTTGCCAGCGCATCATCTTGGCGGCTTCGCGCGCCTTCTTGGCGTAGTCGCGCAGTCGAGGTGGCCGATCTGCCAGGGGCCGTCCATCTCGTTGCCCAGGCACCAGTACTTGACGTCGTAGGGATCGGCATGGCCGTTGGCTGCGCGCAGATCGGCATAGTAGGTGCCGACGGGCGCGTTGCAGTATTCCACCAGGTCGGCGGCTGCCTGGATGGTGCCGGTGCCCAGGTTGACGCCCAGCATGGGCTGCGTGTTCACCTTCTTGGCAGAACCGCATGAACTCGTCGGTGCCGAACTGGTTGGTCTCGATGGAGAACCAGGCCAGTTCGCGCCGCGGGGGCGCTTTTCCTTGGGGCCGACGCCGTCCAGCCAGTTGTAGCCGCTCAGGAAGTTGCCGCCCGGATAGCGGATGACCGTGTGATTCAGCTCGCGCAGGGCGTCCAGCACATCGGTGCGCAGGCCGTCTTCGTCGGCGAAGGGCGAGTCGGGCTCGTAGATGCCCTCGTAGATGCAGCGGCCCATGTGTTCGGCGAAGCCGCCGAAGATCAGCGGCGAGATCTCGCCGATCGTGCGGTTGGTGTCGAGAAGGAGTTGCGCAGACAGATCAGACATGGTGTTCACCTCTGACTATGGAGTGAGAAAGGAACGGTCAACACAACGGCATGGGGGATGCTTGTCAGAGGCCACGGGTGTTCCCTGAGGACTGTCTTGAGACTTTCCTTCGAATCCCCATCATTAGCCGGGTGAAACTGCTTATTTCGGGACCGCTGGGGCAGCCTGCCCACCGTCCTCAGTGTACAGATGGCACTTCACTGTTTGCCGATTAACCAGCACGTCAGGGGGATCAACCGTGCGGCAAATATCCATCACCTGCGGGCAGCGGCCTGCAAATTTGCATCCCACCCGGCCGTATTCTTTCACCTCCGTCGTTCCGAGAGAAATATGCCTGGCCCATGCCTCTCTGTCTTTGGGGGCGGGTTCAGGGACTGACTCGATGAGGAGCTTCGTATAGGGATGGAAAGGCCGGTTCAGAACATCATCAACTGGTCCGGATTCGACGATATACCCGCGCAGCATGATCCCGATTCGGTCACTGATGTAGTAAGCCGTTGCCAGGTCATGGGTGATGTAAATGATGCTCACATTCTGTTTGTCCCGAAGCTCACGGAACAGGTTGACGATTTCCATGCGTAACGAGGCATCGACCATCGAGACAGGCTCGTCGGCAAGGATCAGTTTAGGCTGGGAGATGAGTGCCCGCGCGACCGAGACACGCTGGGTCTGTCCACCGGAAAGCTCGTGAGGATACCGGTTGCTCACTTCTTCCAACGATAATCCCACGGCTTGTAACGCTTCATCGACAACCTCGCCGGCAGCCCGGCGGTCAGGCGCCATTCCGAAGTTCAACGCGGTATCAAACAGGTAAGCATCCACCTTGCGGAGGGGGCTGAAGGTTTCGAACGGGTTCTGGAAAACCGGTTGGACCTTCTTCATGAACTCCTTGAACTCAGATCGCTTGCGGATTGTTGACAGATCGCGCCCTTCGAAAAATACTTTACCCCGCGTCGGCTGAAGATCATTCAAGAGCAAGCGAGAGAGGGTGGTCTTGCCGCTACCACTTTCACCCGCCAGGGTGAAAATCTCCGGTCGATCCTTTTCCAGCGAGAAGGAAATATCATTGACAGCCACCAGACGGGAACCGCCCATGAGGTCGCCAATGTGGAATTCGACGGTTACGTGTTGGACATCCAGCAATTTACCGGTTGCGCTCATAGAGAGCTGTCCTTCATCAGGTGGCAGGCCACGCGATGACGTACTTTGACCGGGACCAAATCGGGTACTTCGGTCCGGCAGACCTCCATCACATAGGGGCACCGTGTGTGGAACCGGCAGCCGCTCGGAGGGTTGGCAAGGTTTGGCGGTGTGCCCTTAAGACTGGCTTTGTTCGATCTTTCACCGATCATCGGCAGCGAGCGGATCAGGTGCTGGGTGTAGGGATGGAGCGGTGCATTGAAAATACTCTCGGTTGGCGCCTCCTCAGCAATGCGGCCTGCGTACATGATCATCACCCGGTCGGCAACGTTGGCATGCACAGCCATATCATGGGTCACCAGGAGCACCGTATTGCTGCTCATCGACTGGATATCCTTAAGCATCTGCAGGACTCCACGCTGAACAACCACATCCAGCGCTGTGGTGGGCTCGTCAGCCAAAATCAACCTGGGTTGGAACACAGTCGCCAGGGCAATAGCCACCCGCTGTCTCATGCCGCCCGAAAGCTGGTGCGGGTAGGAGTTGAGGATTTCGGTCGGGAGTCCCAGACGGTTGACGTGAGCGGTTGCCTCTTCCAGGAATTTCTTCTTATCGGTGATTGGTTCGTGCGTATCAACGACATCCTCGAAGGTTTTGATGATCTTGCGCACCGGATTGAGAACGCTCATTGACCCCTGCATCACGTACGAAATTTCCTTCCAGCGCACGTTGCGCCGCAACTCGTCTTTAGAAACGTGCAGCATGTCAACGGCATAGGATTCAAACTGGTAGTCGACGCTTCCCGAATTGACTTTCAGGGGAGGTTTGATATTACCCGAGATCACCTTGATCAGGGTTGTCTTTGCCACAGCTCGACTCGCCAGCCACGCCGTAAATCTCATTCGGGTACAGCTCAAAAGAGACTCCGTCAACTGCCCGCACGGTCCGGGAGATACCGTACAGTTCAGTCTGATAATACGCACAGAGGTTTTTTACACTTAGTAGTGCCATAGTTCATCCACCCATCAAGCGCAAACGCGTCCGCGGGTCAATGTAATCATTGATGCTTGTGAAGAGCAGATACAGACCGAGGCACAGAATGATAGCCATCAATGTCGGCGCCGCGATCCACCACCAGACTCCTGCCACCAGTGCCCCGTGCTGATTAGCCCAGAAGAGTGCGGTTCCGAGGGAAGGGGTGGTCAGATCCGAAAGCCCAAGAATGCTTAATGTGACCTCAAAGCCAATCGCCCACAGGATGTTGTTAATGGTGGTGGCGAGCACAATCGGCATCACGAAGGGAAGATGTTCTCGGATCGTGATCCAAAATGAACTGGTTCCGGAGTAGATGGCGGTGCGAGTAAACGAGCGCTCCCTCAAGCTCAATACCTGGGAACGAATCAGGCGGGCATCATATGGCCAGCCAAACAATCCCAGGATAAACCCCAGTAAGAACTGGTTCATGATGTCACGCAGCAAGAAACCCAGCAGGATCAGAATGGGGAGCAGGGGTATCACCACGAAGGTGTCATTGACCGACATCAGAAACCTGTCAAGCCATCCGCCCTGGTAACCGGCGGCGAGACCGACCAGGATGGCGATCACGCGCGAGACCGACGCCGCGATCACCCCCAACAAAAACGAATTTCTCAAGGCATAGGTCATCCACCAGAAGATATCCTGCCCCCGGGAGTCGGTGCCGAAGATGTGCTCAAGCGATGGGGGCTGATCCATTGCCACGACAAACGACTTGTTTGGATTATACGGGGAGAAAAAGGACAGGATAATCATCACTGCCACCGCTGCCAGGAAAATAAAGGCAATCCGGAAGCGGCTGTCGTATTTGAGCAGATCGCGTATCACTTTGAGCATAAGCTGTCCTCTTACTGGTATCGCACTCGTGGATCGAACAGCGGGTAAATTAAATCCATGATAAAAATGGCCACAGCTACACCGACGATCGAGTAAATGGCGATACCCATGATCATGGAATAATCGTTCCTGAGGACTGCCGCCATGGTCAGCATGCCAAGCCCCGGGAAACCAAAGACAACCTCCATGATGAGGGCGCCGCTGAAGACCGTCCCAAGCGACATGGCCAGCCCGGTGAGCTGTGGCAGCAGGCCGTTGCGCATGATATATTGCGTGAGAATCTTGCTTTCCTTCATACCAGTGGTTTCGGCATAGACCACATAATCCTCTGAGATGATATTGGACGTAAGGGATTTCATACCGATAAACCAGCCACCAAACCCGATCAGCACCAGGGTAGTTGCCGGGAGTATGGAATGCTGCAGGTAGATCAAGGCGAAGCTCAAGTGTCCAGCTAGGATGAGTCCCGACCGGATAAGCCCCGCTGAAGGGCAAGATCGGAATGAAGAAAGCAAACACCACCAGCAGGACCATGGCCACAATGTAGTATGGAATAGGCCGGACCGCTTGGCTCGATATTTCGATCACGCCCAAGGCTTTGTTTTTAG
Organism: uncultured Chloroflexia bacterium; assembly: GCA_963774265.1. GTDB lineage: Bacteria > Chloroflexota > Anaerolineae > CG2-30-64-16 > CG2-30-64-16 > JALOOB01. Next base: position 216,319 of record CAVZDU010000010.1, read on the forward strand.
GATAGTAGCTGGACAGGGCGCCGAACAGGTTGCCAAAAACCCACGAAATGAGCACCGCAGTGATCAACAGGCTGAGCGTATACGGCATCGCCTGGCCAATCATCTGGGACACCGGAGTCGGGAAATTGGCGAGCGAAGGGCCGAGGTCACCCCGGAGCAAGCGACTCCAAAACGCGAAATACTGCTGGACCGGACCGCCAGACAGGCCGTACAGATCTGTCAGAGCGGCGCGCATTGAGGCGATGGATTGGGGATCGAGGGATTCACCCCTCGCCATCATCATCGATATCTGCGCTTCTACCGGATCCGTGGGAGAGAGCCGGGGAATGACGAAGGTGACCGTGATCCCAATAAAAATGATCGTTAAGAACTGAAGGAAGCGCGGAATTAGATAACGGAGTATGAACTTCCGCATTTGGACTACCTCCAACATGAAACCCCCCCACAGTGGCTGCCGTTTCGGTATCCACCGTGGAGGGGGTTGATGTTGCTACTGCTTTCTTATCTCGATCATCGCGTTCAACTCATTGGCACCAGCCCAATGAGCAACGCAACCTGTGCAGCGGCGAGGTTATGCCTTCTTCGGTTTGATCTTGACGTACATGTACTTGGTGTTACCCCAGTTCGGCACTGGATCCGTGTAGGGATCATCCACAGATGGATACCCGGTGAAGTAGGTGGTGTCCATGGTCGTGAAGACGTTGTACGCCATGATGCGGGGTAATCGGCATCTCCTGCGCGGCGAGCTTGCAGTACTGCAGCCCCAGCTCGACGCCCTTGGGATCGTCGAAGGAGATCTTCTGGATGCTTTCGATGATCTGGTCGAGCTCGGGGTTCTTCCAGCGCATGCTGTTGGTGCCGGCAGCGGGTTGGCCGCTCGGTACGTAGAACTTTGAGTGCCAGGACTGGAGGAAGAAGAACAGGTCGGGGTCGCCACCCCAGGTCTCGATCGTCCAGGCAAAGCTGGCGCTGTATTCGCCGCTGCTCATGATGGGCCAGAGATTGGCCTGCGCGTCGAGGGTGGCGTCGATGCCGAAAGCCTTCCAGTTCTCGACGACCGCGGCGGCAGCCCGGTTCATGGTCGGGTTGCTTTCGCCCAGGCCCATCAGCGGCACCTTGAAGGCGGAGCCGTCTGGGAGCTGCCATTTACCGTCGCCGCCTTTCTTCATGCCGGCATCCAGCATCAGCTGTTCGGCCGCTTTGAGATCGTTTTTCCACCAGCCGGCTCCAATGTATTTCTTGATGGTGTCGGCATCGGTTGGAACCAGGTCGCCCAGGCTCTGACGGGCTAGATCGGCAATCCGTTGGGCGGCGGTTGGATCGTAGGGCTTGTAGTCTTGCCCGCCAACCTTGATGGAGAAGTCATTCAACCAGGGTTCCAGCGGCGTGTGATAGTACTTGGGGTACATCCCGGTCGGCGGGACGTGGATGGCGGAGATGGTTGCCGCGCCTTTGTAGGAGGCCAGGGCCACCTGGGCGATATCAATCGCCAGGGTCAGCGCCCAGCGGACTTCCTTCTTGTCCAGGCCGGGTTTTTCGTTGTTGTAGATGACCGCCGGCAGGGTGGGATCCGGATGCGCCCAGGGGAACGATTTGAACCAGCCGACCGAGGTTGGGTTGTTCTTGGCCAGGGTGATGCGGCCTTCGGGGGTGCAGTCGTGGATCACATCCAGCTGGTGCGCCGTTTGGGCGATAACGCGCTTATCGCTTGGGCCGGGGTCGATGTACATGGCGTACTTGACACCCACGTCGCCCAGCAGGGCGACCGAGGTCCGCTTCCAGTCTTCGCGGCGCTGCCACAGGTACCATTTGCCGTTTGGATCAAAGTCCTTGAGCGTGTAGGCACCCAGGCTGACCGGCGGGTTGAACTTGAACGCCACCGGGTCTCTCTCCTTTTCAAAAATGTGCTTGGGCATCATGTAGGTGGCGCCCCAGCGCACGGTGAAGGCCGAGTGGAAGCGCGAGTTGGGGGCCTTCAGGTGGAAGATGACCGTGTATTTGTCGGGCTGTTCCAGCTTGTCAATATTGCCATTGAACAGGCCATTATTGGACAGCCCTTTGTTCTTCATAGCGACGTCGACTGTGTAGTACAAGTCATCCGCCGTGAACTCCACGCCATCGCTCCAGTAGAGACCCTGGCGGAGTTTGACGGTCATCTGGGTGTAGTCGGCATTGTAGATCGGCTTCTCGGCTGCCAGGGCATTATCCCATACGCCCTTGACGCCCGCATCCGGGTCGATGTACCACAGCGCATCCAGGGCCAGTTGCTGGAGGCCACATACCCAGCTGCCGCTGTAGCCGCTCCGCCAGCGGTTGAAGTCATCTGCCGGTTGCACAGTCCCTGATGGGTTCTCCAGGATTAGGCACTCATCTCTGGGCACACCCGGCTGGATTTCCTCTACGGCGGCGGCTGGCTGAGCAGCCGGTGCCTTGGTCGCTTCACCGCTTGGTGCCGGCGCTTGAGGGGTAGTCGGACCTACGCACGCCGTCACGGCGCTGGCCGCAGCGAGTGCGGCAGCTTGCTTCAGGAACGCGCGTCTCGAGATCATCGTGTGTTTTTTCACTTCTTCCTCCAGTTTCGGCATTGAAGAGAGAGAAATGGAATCCAACTTACCAATGATATCCTAGCACCGCCGATGTACGATTGTCAAATTGCCTGACGACTGGCGCAATGCGTAATGGCCCGCTGTCGATCCGCAATCAGGGCGGAACCGGATGTTTGGGATCCTCCTTGCCACGCCAAATGCGCTTGCGGCCGGCCGTCGAGCCCTGCACTGCGCAATGGGGCGCCACAGCCTTCATTCCCAGGCACCGGCTGCTTCCAGCAAACAGCTTGGCCGATTTCGAGTGCTGCGAGCTTGCCCACCGGTATGCTGGTGCTGATGGGGACCGCGTCTCGGCGGTCAGCCACGCGGCTGATCCCTGGTTTGCAGGTATCGTCTGGATGGATATAATGGTGGGCGACAGATTCAGCGCGCAAGCGGCGCGCAGCGGGGAAGTCTGTGGGACATAATCAGCCTTTTTGTCGATATCGGGTCGTACAGACTTAGGATCTGCTGCCCCCTGGGCGTGGGGGTTCAAATCCCCCCGTCGGCACTTTTAGTTTCTTGGGCCCGTGGCCTAGCGGGAAGGCGTCTCCCTTGCACGGAGAAGATCGCCGGTTCGAATCCGGCCGGGTCCACTGCGCATCCACCTACCGCCGATACCACTGTCCCATCGCTGTTAGCTCCGTGCTTGTCGGTCCGGCAAACAGCGACGGATTGGTCCCCGGGTCGGTATGCGGCCAGTACGGCTCTCCGCCCCGAATGTAGGACGTCCACGGGGCGTACCGCTTCACCAACGGTTCAGCCTCCATCCAGGCGACGAACTCGCGCGCCTGCGCCTCCGCATTGGGCGCCCACTTCGGCAAATAAGAGAATTCGGTCACCCAGATTTGGCTCACCCCCCACGCTCGCGCCCATCCTGCATACTTCTGCCCCAAGGCGATACACCCGCCTGGTTCCGGGATGTAGCAGTGCATCGCCAGGCCGTCCAACCTGGGCCATCGCCCATACGCGGCCCTGTACGCCTCCCGGAAGCGCACTAACCATTCCGGGTTTTGATGGCTTGGCTGTGGGGATACCAACAACTTATCGGGGAACGCAAGCTCGATCTTGCGCCAGACCTGTGCGCCCTCCTCTGGCGTCAGGTTTGACCCCCCGCTCATATCGGGTTCGTTCATCCCCAACAGGTACGCCGAGTTGCCGCCGACCTTCTGGGGCACATCCCTGCCAAATATCATCGGCACCGCTTCGACGCCCCAGGCGCTCTCAGGCGACGAGCCAAAGTTGTGATACCAACTGCCGCCCAATGCCTTGACTTGTGCTGGTGTTGCACCGGCGATCCCCAGCTTCTGAGGGGCGGGGGCGCTGGCTCTCTCCAACAAAGGCACCCATACCTTTCCCGGTCCCCCGGCTGTAACGCTGTTGAGGACTAGCGCCAGCATGACGGCCAGCCAACTTAACCATCCACTCGCTATCATTGGTTCTTCTTTGCCTCCGTTCTCGGAAGCCGTCAGGCTTCCATTTTCAGCACCACATTACACAACGTACAAGGTTGCGGATAATTACGCTAACTTCCACTGTTCGTGGTGACGTAATACACAAATTGTATGGAGCCACCTGAGATGAGAACGTCGAGCGTGGCGCGTCTGAGCAGGGGATTTGATCCTCGATCTCCTCCGCCGAAAGCACAAGCCGGTGGAGAACCTGTTTTGGATCGAGTGCATCCTGCGGCGGATGGTGAAATCCGTCGCCAGAAGGTCTTTACTATAAGGGTTTTCTGTGCGATAATCGATGGCGAGGGGATGGACTATGGCGACACGCACGGTTCGCGTCGTAGTCTCATCGCAGCCAAGGCTCATTCGTCAAGGACATCGACAACAGGTACAAGCGCTGGTTGCCCGTGAGGGATGCGTCGTGCCGGTTTTCGGGTTGCCCCGTACTTACCCCGGAAGGCTTCCAGGACCTTCCGGGGTTTTCTGTTTCCCCAAGCGCCGTTGCGTTTCAAGCGCAGCAAAGGAGACAACGTGAAAACGGTTATCAACTGGAAAGTCTATGTCATCCTGGTCGCGGCCGCGATCGTCGCCAGTTACACCGTGATCCCCTACTCAATGGAGGCGCAATCAATCAGGGGAGTGAACAGGGAGGTGATGGTGAGGCCTGGTAAGCTAAGGGTCCAGTGAGAGATGCCTGGCTGAACTGGCTCTCCATATCCTAAAGGAGGTGATGCTTATGCCAGATGGCGGCTAACCCCGCAGCTTGCAGCCGGAGCGGGGTCGGCCGACCCGTTTCTCGACCGGTCAGGCTGGCGATTGAAGAGAAAGGAGTCAGATCATGGCGAAGTACTTGGCCATTCACCCAGTGGGCAGCGAACTGACGGTGGAGGGCGGCACGCCCTTGGCAAAGTCGATTAAGGCCCACGTTACCTCAGATGCCTACTGGATAGGCAGCATTTACGCACCGGAGACGGGTGCGCTCTATTGCACGTGGGACGCCAAGGATGCCGATGCCATCCGCAAGGTCCTGGCCAAGGCAGCGCCGGACCTTCCCACGGAAGGGCCGTACCTAATCGCAATGAACATCCACAGCGAGGACTTCCGCTAGCGGAGGACTCGGACCGCGGACCGCGGCTCGCGACGAGGGAATGGGCGGCTCACCCATTCCCTCCTGGATCTGTCTCCACTGTGCGAAGCGTTTGGTTCAGGAACCCATTAGGAGAAATAGAGCGGGGCCGCCTCCGCTCATCTCATGGAGGTACTCACAGCGCGGGCAGATCGATTCTGACATAGCCTCTGAAATTCGCGTCTTCTGACAGCAGAGCGTTGCGGCTCTCCTTGATGGGGTTGGCATGGTCGGCTCTTGACTCGCTCATTGTACGTCTGTTGCGTTTTTGACAGGATTCTGCGTTCATGGTAAAAATAGCATCACGGACGGAGAGATTGTACCACATGACCGTCTCTCCGATAAGTAGACCGCAAACTGGTAGCTTACAAGAGGCACTACGGGTAGTGGGTAGTGGGCCAGACACCACTACATCTAGTTGTCCCATGCGGGTGTAGTACAGTGGTAGTACGTCTCCTTGCCAAGGAGAAGGTCACGGGTTCGAATCCCGTCACCCGCTCTCTCGCACGAGAGTGCGTGCCTGATGGCTGAGGCAGATCAAAGAGGGCAGCCGGCCGGCGCCTGCAACCGCCGGTGGCCATCTGCATCAGCCTTTTCTTTTCTTGGGCCGAGGTAGCTCAGTTGGTAGAGCACGCGACTGAAAATTGCGGTGTCCCCAGTTCAAGTCTGGGCCTCGGCACCTAGGTCGGGCATTCGGGGGTCGTTCAACGGCAGGACAGCAGCCTTTGGAGCTGCGTATCGGGGTTCGAATCCCTGCCCCCGAGTCGGGGCAGGAATCGTTCACCGGTATGACGCCCGGTTCCAGCCTACGAATACGTGGTGGCCATAGCTCAATGGCAGAGCATCTGGTTGTGGCCCAGAAGGCTGTGGGTTCAAGCCCCACTGGCCACCCCTTCGCAGAAAAGCCCGGCTTCCTTATCGGATGGCCGGGTGTTTTTGTTAACGGGTCGGAATAGTCAGTGCAGCGTGTTCTTGTCCTCAATGCGACATATGAGCCGCTGAGCATCATCTCCGTCCAGCGGGCCGTGGTCCTTCTGCTGAAGGAGAAGGCCGAGCTGGTGGAGGCGGCAGCGGAGCGCCTTCACGCGTCCTGCATGAGCGTTCCCGTACCCCTGGTCATCCGTCTGGTCTACTTCGTTCGTATCCCCCAACCGGTGATGTTGACGCCGACGCGGCGCAGCGTCGCCTTACGCGATAACTACACCTGCCAGTATTGCGGCCAGGCGCCCGGTCGCGGCCAACTGACTCTCGATCACATCCTGCCGCGATCTCGCGGCGGGCAGACCACGTGGGAGAACGTTGTGGCCGCGTGCCGGACCTGCAATATGCGCAAAGGCAACCGCACACCGGAAGAGGCCCACATGAGCTTGCGAAAACACCCCAGTCGACCGCACTACATCGCGTTCCTGCTGCTGTCCGAGGCCGGACCAAAAGACGTGTGGCAGAAGTACGTCTATCGCTAAACCCATTGCCTACCGGACCAGATAGACAATCGAAACGATCACGCCGATAGTGATGACCGTGTACCGCAGCACCGACGGCTTGATCCTTCCCGCCAGCTTCCCGCCAGCCACGCCTCCCAGGAGCGCGCCCACGGCCATCACTGCGGCTGCCGGCCAGACCACCTGACCGGAGAAGAGAAAAAAGACCGCTGCGGCCGTGTTCGTAGCAAACGCCACCGCCTGCTTGAGCGCGTTAAGCCGCGTCAGGCTGTCGTCGAGGACGACCGCGAGCACTGCGAGGATGATGACGCTCAGCCCTGCACCGAAGTAGCCGCCGTAAATGGCTGCAATCCCAACAGGGATTGCAGCCCAACGCTCGCCAGCCACACCTGGCGACCGCCGGTTGGCGGAGCGTCGGACGACCCACTTGCGGAGGGGGTCTTGCAGGGCAAGCAAGCCCGATGCCAGCAGGATAAGGTAGGGCACCAGGTCACGGAAGAGCCGCTCGCCCGTGCGCAACAGCAGGATCCCCCCGATTAGCCCACCCACCACCCCGGCTGGAATGGCCCACCACAGCCGATGCTCCTGGCCCCGCAGGTCCCGGCGCTGCGCCATCGTTGCACCAAAGTAGCCGGGCAGCAATGCAACGGTGTTGGTGACATTGGCTGCAACGGCCGGCACGCCCACGGCGGTGAGCATGGGGAAGGTGATCAGGGTGCCGCCCCCTGCGAGCGCGTTGACCGCACCGGCCGCAACTGCGGCGAGCGCTATGAGGACGAAATCAAGACCTTCGAGCATGCTGGGAGTCCTTTCAATGACCGTGGCGGTTGGGAGTTAAAAGCAAAGCCGGGAATGGGGATCGGACCCACTCCCGGCCTTGTTGGGCGTCGTAGCACCTATTGGATAAACCGAGGTGATGCTACGACGCCGCGTTTGGTACTACGTTGGTCCATTCGCATCACCTCCCCGGTAATAGGATGGCGTTTAAGGTGCCCTTGCGAGCAACAACCCCATTATCATCGGGAATGGCGGCGTTGTCAAGTAAGCAACGTTCTAAACACCCCAGTTATCTTTGCTTTGGCGGTCGGGCTTCAACACTACCACCGCCAATGGCGGCAGCGTCATCGTCACCGAGTACGGCTGCGACTGCCAGTTGGACTGCTCCGCTTCCAGTGCGCCTGAGTTGCCGACGTTGCTGCCGAAGTAATACTCCGAGTCGCTGTTCAGGATCTCACGGTAGGTCGTCAGGCTGGGCACCCCCACGCGGTAGCCTTGTCGCACGACCGGTGTGAAGTTGCAGACGACCACCAGGTGGTCTTCCGGGTCGACGGCGTGGCGAATGTACGACAGAGCGCTGTTCTCCCAGTCATTCGCATCGATCCACTCGAAGCCCTGCCAGTTGTAGTCCTGCTCATACAGGCTCGGCTCGCTGCGGTAAATCCGGTTCAGGTCCGCCACCCACCTCAGCAGCTTCGCGTGGGGCTCGAACTCGGTCAGGTGCCAGTCAAGGCTGGCGTTTTCGTTCCATTCATTCCACTGGCCGAAGTCCTGCCCCATGAAGAGCAGTTTCTTCCCCGGATGCGTCCACATGAACCCATAGTAGAGCCGCAAGTTGGCGAACCGCTGCCAGAAGTCTCCCGGCATCTTGTCGGCCATCGAGTGTTTGAGATGGACGACTTCGTCATGCGAGATGGGCAGGATGAAGTTCTCGCTGAACGCATACATCAGGCCGAAGGTCAGCTTGTTGTGATGGTACTTGCGATACACCGGATCCTTCTGGATATAATCCAGCGTGTCGTGCATCCAGCCCATGTTCCACTTGAAATGGAATCCCAATCCACCGAGATAGACCGGCCGGCTCACCGCGGGGAAGGAGGTGGACTCCTCAGCACAGGTCACGGCGCCCGGATGCTCGATCCCAATGCGCTCGTTCATTTGTTTGAGGAATGCCATCGCTTCCAGGTTTTCGCGGCCGCCATATTCGTTGGGCACCCACTCGGTGCGCGCATAATCGCGATAGAGCATTGAAGCGACCGCGTCGACGCGCAACCCGTCGATGTGGAACTTGTCGATCCAGAAGAGCGCGCTGTTGACCAGGAACTGCCGCACCTCATTGCGCTTGAAGTTGAAGATCTTGGTGCCCCATTCCAGGTGCTCGCCCTCCCGCCTGTCCGCATATTCGTACAGCGCGGTGCCGTCGAACTCGATGAGGCCATAGTCGTTCTTCGGGAAGTGCGCGGGCACCCAATCCATGATCACGCCAATGCCGTTTTGGTGCATCACGTCCACAAACGCCTGGAACTCATCTGGAGGTCCGAAGCGGCTGGTAGGCGCGAAGTAGCCGGTGACCTGATAACCCCACGAGGCATCCAGTGGGTGCTCGGTGACTGGCAGCAGTTCGATGTGGGTGTAACCCTGTTTCTTCACGAATTCCACCAGCCGCGCGGCCAGGTCGGGGTAAGTGAGATAGGTGTTTGAATCAGGCACGCGCATCCAGGAGCCCAGGTGAACCTCATAGATGGACATGGGGGATCGTAGTAGGTCCTTGCGGGTGCGTTCGCTAATCCACTCAGCGTCGCCCCATTTGTGCTTCTCGATGTTCCAGACAATAGACCCGGTCTTCGGGCGCATCTCGGCCGCGAAGCCTTGTGGGTCAGTCTTCTGAAGGATCGCGTCCCCCTTGGTCTTGATCTCGTACTTGTAGTACGAGCCTTCCCCAAGCCCCGGGATGAACAGCTCCCAGATGCCCGAGCTGCCTCGCACGCGCATGGGGTGCCGGCGGCCGTCCCAGCCGTTGAAATCGCCAATCACGCTCACGCGCGCGGCATTCGGCGCCCAGACGGCAAAGCAAGTCCCCGGGACGTCCCCGAGGGTCATCACCTGAGCACCCAGCTTCTCGTAGGTGCGGTAGTGGTTCCCTTCGTTGAACAACTGCAGGTCCAGGTCCCCAAGCACGGGAAGGAAGCTATAGGGGTCTCGAAACTGACGCATCTGGCCGTCTTTGTCCTCAGTGCGGATCTCATAAGAGAAGGTCGTTGAGACGCCGGGGAACTGCGCTTCAAAAAAGTCGGTGTTTTCCAGGCGTTCAAAGGGCGTCGGCGCTTCGCCTTCGCGCACCACCCAGGCGCGCTCGGCCATCGGCAAAAACGCCCGGACCGAGACCAGCGGCTTGCGCGCCAGCTTGACGACATGGGCGCCAAGCACTTCAAAGGGGTCGTGATGATACGCGTAGATAATTCGGTTAAGTTGATCCTGCGTAACAGTCGAGGGCATGGGGTGACTCCTTCAGTACGGAAAGCGATCTTCACATCTGCAGGGTGATTATAGCACAGGACCGTTTGCATTGGGAAGTCGCATGCGCGTCCTGGCACAAAGAGGCGAGACCCTACGTCATTTGTCCGATATCTGGCGCTTGACATGAGACGAAAGGCGTGTATAATCGAAACGGTGTTGACAATCTATCATAGATTTATCCCTCAACCCCTGGTCCGCCCCGTCACCTGGAGAGGTGAGCAACAGGCCCCCGGCCCCCAATCCGGGGGCCTGTTCGCGCCTGTGGCTCGGCGGCCTTAGCCGGATGCCTTTCCTGGACCGTGTCCGATGACCTTCACCTTACCCGAACCGCTCCGCCGCTTTCGCAAGCGCGTCCTGTTTCGCACCCGTTGGGCGTCGTGACCGGCCGCCTCTTCTTCGACATCGCGCTGATCCTCGTCGGCAGCGTGTGCATGGCGCTTTCGGTCGACATCTTCCTGGACCCCAATGACGTCGTCCCCGGCGGTTTCACCGCACTGGCCATGTTCGCCAATCGTCTCTGGGGCTGGCCGGTCGGCGCGACGCTGCTCGTGTTGAACATCCCCTTCCTGATCATCGGGATGCGGGTGCTGGGCATCCAATTCGGGCCAAAAACCATCGCGGCCGCCGCTATCTCCTCGCTGCTGATCGATCTGCTCAAGCCCTACCTGCCCACCGTCCAGGGCGAGCCGCTGCTCTACACCGCCTACGGCGGCCTGCTTTACGGGTTTGGCATGGCGCTCGTCTTCCGCGCGAACGCCACCACGGGCGGCACCGAGATTCCGGCGAAGCTGCTGGAGCATTTCCGTGGGATCCGTATGAGCCAGTCATTGCTGGCGATGGACATCGCGATCCTGTTTCCTGGCCGCCATCTTCTTCGGCCTCGCGCCGCGCTCTACGCGCTGATCGCCGCCTGGGTGATGGCGCGGGTGATCGACGCGGTCGAGGCTGGTTTCGAGTCGGGCAACACTGCGTTCATCGTCACCAACGCGCCCGAGGCAGTACGCGACCGCATCATGGCTGACCTGGATCGGGGGGTCACCATGCTGCGCGGCGGAGGGCGGCTATACCGGCGCTGAGCGGGTCCTCCTCTTCACCGCCATCAACCGCCGCCAGATTCCCGCGCTGCGGGAAATCGTCCGCGGTGCGGATCCCGATGCCTTCGTCGTCCTCAGCCCCAGCCATGAGGTCCTCGGCGAGGGCTTCAAACCCCTGACCCGTGCATCCAAAGCCAACCGGTAGGCGCAAGAAACGCCTTGCCTTAGTTGACATTCGCGCCCCTTCATGCTATACTCCATCTCAGCAGCCGACCCGTATGGGCGGCCAGCATTATCTGACCTGGTGAGCATTTCATAAAGTCGCTTGGATCGCATGTGCGACCGAGACGGCAGGCATGAAGGCGGGCGCGATCCCTCCTGACGGTACTTCTGCCCCTCGGCGCAAGCCAGGGGCTTTTATTTGTTTGAGACAGGGGGAGGGCGACACATGACGCGCAAAAAGATGTCGATTCTGGCTCTGCAAGACAAGAAGACGCGCGGCGAGCCGATCACGATGGTCACCGCCTACGACTACCCGTCCGCGCTGGCCGCGGACCGTGCGGGGCTGGACACGCTCCTCGTCGGCGATTCCCTGGGCATGGTGGTGCTCGGCTACGAGTCTACCGTGCCGGTCACCGATGGAGGAGATGCTCCATCACTGTAAGGCCGTGCGCCGGGGCGCTCAATTCGCCTACCTCATCGGCGACATGCCCTTCATGTCCTATCAGTCGGACACGGGAGAGGCAATCCGCAACGCCGGACGCTTCCTCAAGGAGGCCGGGATGGACGCCGTCAAGCTCGAAGGTGGACGCGAGATGGCCCACACGATCCGTGCGATCACCAACGCCGGCATAACCGTGATTGCGCATATCGGCCTGACGCCACAGTCAGCCGCCAAGTTGGGCGGCTATCGGGTGCAGGGCAAGACCGCCCATGACGCGCAGCGCCTGCTCGATGATGCGCTTGCGGTCCAGGAAGCCGGCGCTGCGATGATTGTCCTCGAGATGGTCCCGGATCGCGTCGCCGAGCGCGGATCTCCAGGGAGCTGCGGATTCCGACCATCGGCATCGGCGCGGGAGTGGAATGCGACGGTCAGGTGCTGGTGTTGCACGATATGCTCGGGATATTCGATCGCTTCACGCCCAAATTCGCCAAGCGGTATGCCGAACTGTTCGCGGAGATGGAGCGTGCGCTTTCAGCATACCGGGAGGAGGTCACTGCTCGACAGTTCCCCGCGAGCGAACAATCTTTCCCGATCGAGGACGCCGAATGGCGCGCCTGGGTGGGCGACTCATCTGGCGCCACTGCCGTTGAGCCGGACTGGCACGGCCAGTTGGTCGGGCGTTGAGGCAGACATGCGCATAGCGGTGCTCGGGACCGGCGCCTTGGGGTGCATCTACGCCGCCCGCCTGGCTGCCCACGCTGACGTGTGCATGCTTGGCTCATGGGCGGATGGCGTTTCGGCTATCCGCGCCGGCGGCATCAATGTGCGTCGAACCGGATGGCCGGCTGTGGCGTGCGCAGGTGCCCGTTTACACGGACCCCGGGGAAGTCGCCGATGCCGATGTGGCGCTAGTGCTCGTCAAAAGCTATCAGACCCTGCGCGGCGGCAGAGTGGGCCGGCGACCTGCTCGCTGCGGGCGGTTTGGCCGTGACGCTGCAGAATGGGCTGGACAACTATGCCGCGCTCACCGAAGCGCTCGGTGCGGATCGGGCAGGGGTCGGAATAACCTACAACGGCGCGACTATGTTGTCGCCGGGCGAGGTACACCACGTCGCGCATAACCTCACGTACCTGGGAACCACGCCGATCAATGCGGAACGGATCGCCGCCTTGGCCCTGCTTCTGGACCGCGCCGGACTGGAGACGCAGGTGTGTGAGGACATCGACGCTCGTTTGTGGGGGAAGGCGGTGGCAAACGCAGCCATCAACCCCCTGACCGCGCTGTGGAGGGTGACCAACGGGGCATTGCTGCAGTCCGTGGATCGCCGCTGGCTGCTGACACGGCTGGCGGAGGAGGCTGCCAATGTCGCACGGGCCAGGAGCATCTTGCTCCCGTTCGAGGATCCGGTGGCCTTTGTAGAATCGGTGTGCCGCACGACGGCGGCCAACCGTTCCTCCATGCTGCAAGATGTGGAGCGCGGCCGCCCGACCGAGATCGACAGCATCAACGGCATCATCGTAGCCGAAGGTCAAGCCTTGGGCGTTCATGTGGGTATTAACGAAGTCGTGTGGCGGCTCGTCCGCGCCCTATAATTCAGTCGAGGGAATCCTATGCAAGTCGTCGGTACGATCAGCGAAGTCAGACGCATCCGAAAATCGGCGTCCGGTACCTGGGGTCTCGTTCCCACCATGGGCTTTCTGCACGAGGGTCATCTTGCCCTGGTGCAGCGCGCCCGCCTTGAAAACGATCATGTAGCAGTCTCCATCTTCGTGAACCCGACCCAGTTCGGACCCACGGAAGATCTGTCCGCCTATCCGCGCGACCTTCAGGCTGACTTGCGGCTGCTGGCTGACTTGGGGGTGGACCTGGTGTGGACGCCTCCTGTCGACGAGGTATACGGACCCGGCTACCAGACCTACGTAACCGTGGAGGAGGTCACCAGGGTACTCGAAGGCGCCACGCGACCCACGCATTTCCGCGGGGTTGCCACGATCGTCGCCAAGCTATTCAATGTCTTTCAACCTGATCGTGCCTATTTCGGCCAGAAGGACGCGCAACAGGCTGTCGTCATTCAGCAGATGGTGCGCGATTTGGCCTTCCCGCTCGAGATCGTCGTCTGTCCCATCGTGCGTGAGCGGGATGGCCTCGCCAAGTCCTCGCGCAACATCTACCTCACCCCTGAGCAGCGAGCGGCCGCGCCGGTTCTCAATCGCGCACTGACCGCCGCGCGCCAGGCATGGCTGGCAGGGGAGCGTGACGGCGAGCGCCTGCGTCAGGTCATGGCTGACGTGCTTGCGGCGGAGCCGCTGGCGCAGGTGGACTACGTCAGCGCGGCCGACCCCGTCACTCTCGCCGAACTAGGCCAGGCGACGAATGGGGTGCTGCTTTCGATGGCCGTGCGCGTCGGTCGAGCCCGCCTGATTGACAATCTTTTGCTGTTGTAGAGACGTTGCATGCAATGTCTCCACTTGGAGGCTGAATGATTCGGACATTTATGTTTGCGAAGATACACCGCGCCACTGTCACGGCGTCCAACGTCCATTACGTCGGGTCGATCACCATTGACTGTGAGCTCCTCAGGGCGACGGGGATCAGGCCCTACGAGCGCGTACAAGTCGTGGACGTGGACAACGGCGCCCGGTTGGAAACCTACGTCATCGCCGGACCGCCAGGCAGCGGTGCCATCGAGCTGAACGGCGCTGCCGCACGGTTGGTGAGCGTCGGCGATAAGGTCATCATCATGGCCTATGGGATGTTTGCGGAACCACTGCCCGACGACTGGGCGCCGATCGTGCTGATCATGGGCGAGGGCAACAGTGTCATTGAAACCCGGCGCGTCGAAGCACCGAGTGACATGTGCTGCTGAAAGGAAGGCCGAGTATGTTCCTCGCAATCGACATCGGGAACACCAACATCACGCTGGGCGTGTACGAGGCGGAGCACCTCCGCGCGACGTGGCGGCTTGCGACCGTACACGATCGGATGGCAGATGAGTACGGTATCGCACTGTTGCAGCTTATGGCGCACCGGGGCATCCATCCGGAACAAATCACCGGTGCAGCCATTGCCAGCGTGGTGCCCACACTCACGGGCACGTTTCGCCGCGTCTGCGCCGAATATATCAGTCACGGATCCCCTGGTGGTCGACACAGGCGTAAAGACCGGAGTCCGTATCCGCTACGAGAACCCGCGTGAGGTCGGTGCAGACCGTGTGGCGGACTGTGCCGCTGTTCAGGCGAAGTACGGCGGCCCCGCGTGCGTGGTCGATTTTGGCACAGCAACGACTTTCGATGCCATCTCGCGCGAAGGCGAATACCTGGGCGGCGCCATCGCGCCCGGCATTGGGATCGCAGCCGAGGCGTTGTTTGCGCGCGCGTCCAACTTGTACCGGGTGGAAATCGCTGCACCGCCGCGCGCCATCGGCTCAAACACCGTGGCCGCCATGCAGGCGGGTATCTTCTTCGGCTATGTGGGCCTTGTGGAAGGGCTGGTTGCCCGCTTTTACAAGGAGCTGGGCGACGACATGAAGGTCATCGCCACGGGCGGATTGGCCGAAGTGGTCGCAAAAGAAACGCAGGTCATCCAACACGTCGACCCGTGGCTGACGCTGGATGGCCTGCGCCTTATCTATGAGATGAACCGGAAGTAACTTCCTGGCCGCAGCGGCCTTTACCGCGCCCGCAGCAGCGCCGGCAGGAAGTAGTCGTTCACAACCACATCCCAGCTCATCCCCATCGCCACCCGCTGCCCCTCCTGGAGCAGCCGGCGCCGGTCCTCATCGTTCTGCGGGAGTCGCTCGACGATGTGCTGGGCGACCTCCCAGCTTTGTCGCGCTTCGATCCCGTCGCGCACGGCTTGGTCGATGCGCAGAGCATCCCAGGCGCTCCACATCGGCCATTCAGGCGGAATGAACACATAATCGCCAACAATGACATTCTGAGGTAGCAGGCCGTCGTTCGCGCGATTCACAAAGCCCAGGCACCCGCAAATGCTCGAGGGGACGCATAGCGCGCCTGAGCTCAGTGGCTCGACCTGGGCGATGCCGAACGGCTCGTAGATCGACTGGCCGAACTCGAGATCGGTGCCCGTGCGCAAGTCCGCAAAGCGCATCGCCTCGGGCATCCTGTTGCCACAGCGCGCCCGTTCCCATCCGAACTGATTGACCAGGCAGATCTTGAGCGCCTGGCGTCCCCAGTGGAACGGCTCCAGCACATGGTGGAAGAAGTGCACTTCATCCTGGAGCAGGTCGCCATTGTCAGATCGATGCGCTACTGGCCAACCGTACTCGGCCTCCCAGTGGAACACATCCTCCACGCGGCGGCCGGTCGGAGAGGCCGTGGACACGATGAACAAGACCGCCCTTTTCCCCTGGCTTGCGAGCGTCCACTCCAGATGCTCGAGCACCTTGATATCGCGCCAGAGCGCCTTGGATGTCACCATGCGGGTTACATGTGAGAAGACATAATCAGGGCGATAGCCGTAGAGGTTCTGCGCATACTCGAGCAGCAGCTCGCGGCTTGCCAGCTTCTGTTCGAGCGAGGTCGACGCGGCCGGGACGCCGTTGAATACCAGGTCGATAGGAGCCGTGGAGAAGACTCCGCCAAGAAAACGCAGTTCTTCAACCGTTGGGTCGCCGACAGCGAAGATGCGATCGCAAACCCCGGCGCGCAGAAGCATGGCGTGCTTGTAGAACCACGAATGGTCGCCGAAGGTCTGGTCGAGGTGGGTCCCTTGCAGCCGGCCAAGGCGCAATGCGTTGTAGAAACGGGTGTCGTGGCCTTCGTTTTCCTCGACGAGCAATCGGGCAGTCGCGACTTCGTGCGCATAGAATATTGTACGGTAGGCGGAATCATCGCGCAGCTTCGCGCTGAAAACGACGGGCAACCCCATCCACTCGTGCGCGATGAGGTAGCGAGTCACGCCCGGCGCCATGTCTTCAGTGATGGCCTGCAGCCCCGCGAAGAGCGGCTCACCCGCATTGAGGAAGAAGCTGAATTCCCAATTGTCTTGAAACTGACTGCAAGGGAGTCCCCAGCGCTGCCAGAGATAGAACTTGAAGCTGTTGATGACATTCCCATCAATGCCCCCGGCATCGACCAGCAGGATCTCCTGGTCCCGCCCGCCGATTGTGCGCGTGCCGTAGAGGAACTTGACGTTCATCGATCTTTCGATCGCCTGCAGGGCCGACACCACCGATTCCGGCCCTTCGTTCCATTCATAACCGTAGAGTGAGGAGTAACGAACGCGCAGCATGTTTTCCGACGCGAAGAGGCGTTCCATCTGCACTGTGTCGAACGGATTGATCGGACCGATGAGGATTGAGCGGGTGACCGATGCGTTGTATTCAGGAGAATTCAGGAAGCCATCGAGCACGGCCCCAATGCCGCCGAGCTTAACGCCGGCTTCGTGGGTGATGTGGACGACGAGCGGAATAGTCTGTTGTAACATAATGTGCTCCGAGTTGAGCGAGATAGTGGGCACAGCGGAATATGATATCACCGGACTGCACCAACACCAATTAGCTCGCCGCTCCTCCCTTACTGCTCTGCACATCAGAGCTTTGACGCGATTCTGTGCATCTGCTATACTCTCAATCAGCCCCCTACGCTTCGTTGGGCACATAAGCGGCTTGCAGATGTTGACATCGTCGACCTGAGTGAGATCAATGCCAGATCAACGCACCAGCCATTCTTCGACGGGAAGCGTGCAGGTTCTTCCGCATGGCCCCTTCGGCCTCACGGGGTCGCAACAACGCGAAATTCGGAAATTCCTGACTGCGCTGCTCTATCTCACACCCTCGCTCGTCATCTTTGCGGCTTTCGTCTTTATCCCGCTGGTTCAGTCAATCCGGCTGAGCACCTTCCTGACCGATCCCCTGGGTCGCGCCGCCAAATTCGTTGGCTTGCTGCAGTACCAGCGGCTCTTCGACAACCCGAGCTTCATCAACAGCTTTAGCCGTTCGGTGCAGTTCGTGCTATACACCGTACCGACAACGCTCGTCATCGCGATGGTGTTGGCGTTGCTCGGCAACCTCCGGCTGCGGCGCATTGATGTTTTCCGCATGGTCTTTTCGATCACGATCGCGGTGTCCGGCGCCACAGCCGCGCTCATCTTCACCTATCTATACACACCTTCACTCGGTTGGTTCAACTATCTGCTGAGTCTGGCCGGCATCGATGCTGTGCCATGGCTGATCAGCGAGAAGACCGCGTTGCCGGCTGTGGCGCTGACCACCGTCTGGCTGCAAGTGGGCCTCAATACGGTCATTTTGCTTGCGGGAATGCAGGGGATCGCTGAGGAGCTGTATGAGAGCGCGATGATCGACGGTGCAACGGCCTGGTCCAAATTCCGCCACATCACGTTGCCCTTGCTCTCACCCACCTTGTTCTTTCTGATGATTGTCGACATGCTCTCCGCGTTCCAGACGTTCACCCAGATTCACGTCATGACATCCGGGGGGCCGCTGGACTCGACAAACGTTCTCGTGTTCTCGATCTATCGTGAGTTTTACTTCAACGGTAAGTATGGTTTCGCCGCAGCCCAGTCGATTATGCTGTTCATTATCATCTTGGTCCTGACCAGCGTCCAGTTCGGGGTTGTTGAGAAAAGGGTACATTACGAATGACCTTCGCCCAGCGTCGCACTGTGTCCGGTTTCTTCCTGTACTTGCTGCTGATTGTGGTTGCGCTCATCGTTCTTTTCCCGCTGTGGTCCGCGCTCACGATTAGCATGCTCAGCGATGCGGAAGTCGCGTTGTACCCTCCGCGGCTGTGGCCGTCAGGCCTGAACCTGGAGAATTTCAAGCGCGCGTTGGAACAGGCGCCACTGGGCCGCTATCTGCTCAACAGTGTGATTCAGTCAACCATCGTCATGATCGGCCAGCTGATCACCGCCAGCCTGGCGGCCTACGCATTCTCGTTCATTGACTTCAAGGGCCGCAACGCGTTGTTCCTCGTATTCCTGTCAACCATGATGATCCCGTGGGAAGCGACGATCATCCCGAACTACCTGATGATCAAGGCGATCGGCTGGACAGACACCTTCCAGGGGCTCAGCGCACCGTTTCTGGCGACTGCCTTCGGCACCTTTCTTCTGCGGCAGTTCTTCATGACACTCCCCAAGGAATTGCATGACGCAGCCACCATCGATGGGAGCAGCAATTTGCGCTTCCTGATCACGATCGTGCTGCCGCTTGCGCGGCCTGCACTGGGCACGCTTGCGGTCTACAGCTTCCTTCAGACTTACAATCAGTACCTGTGGCCCCTTCTGGTGACCAACGACCAGTCTATGCGCACGGTGCAGATAGGCATCGCGCTGTTGCAGGACCAGGAACGGTTCATGTTCAACATCGTCATGGCTGGAGTCGTAATCATTCTCGTGCCGACGTTCACGCTGTTCATCTTCGGCAACCGCCAACTGATTCGGGGTCTTACGGCCGGCGCCGTCAAGGGTTAGTGCCGGCTGATTGACTATCAACTGCCATAAGGAGAGGAGAAATGAAAAGGTCCCTTTGGTCCTGGCTCTGCGTCATCGTCGTGCTGAGCCTCGTCCTGTCTGCATGTGCCGCACCCGCGGCGCCCCAGCAGCCTGCCGCACAGGCAACCCAGGCGCCGGCCGCAGCAGCGACCACCGCACCTGCCGCAGCGGCCACCACCGCGCCGGCAGCCGCGCCTACCAACACCCCGCTGCCGACGCCGACTGGCGCCCCGATCCCGGAAGGCGCGGTCAAGTTCGGCTTTTGGCACAGCATGGCCGGCGACGTCGGCGGCAAGGCGATCCCCAAGCTCGCCACCGATTTCAACTTGTCGCAACAGAAGTGCTACGTCACACCTACGTTCCAGGGCACGTATGACGACTCACTGAACAAGCTGAAGGCGGGTCTGCAGTCCAAGGACATCCCGGCGGTCGTCCAGCTCTTCGACATCGGCACTCGTCTGCTGGTCGATCTGAAGGTCGCCACGCCTGTGCAGGACTTCATCGATGCCGAGAAGTACGATGTCTCCGACCTGGAGACGAACGTCCTGGCGTATTACACCGTGGACGGCAAGCAGTGGTCTATGCCGTTCAACACATCCAACCCGATGCTCTACTACAATAAGGACCTGTTCAAGGCTGCCGGGTTGGATCCTGAGAAGCCGCCGCGCACCTGGGCGGAATTCGAAGAGGCTGCAGCCAAGCTGACGCAGAAGGACGCCTCGGGCAAGGTCACGGTGCCGGGCGCAACGTTCGCCATCTACGGTTGGTTCTTCGAGCAGTTGCTGGCCGTCTCCGGCGGATACTACGCAGACAACGAGAACGGCCGCGCGGCGCCTGCTACCAAAGCCACGTTCAACAGCCCTGAGGGCGTTGCCGTTCTCGAATGGTGGAAGAAAATGTACGATGCCGGCACCATGGGCAACCTCGGCCGCAAGACCGTCGATGTCCGCAATGCCTTCATGGCCGGGCAGACCGGCATGATCATCGAGTCGACCGCGGCGCTGCGCGGCTTGATGGACACCGCCGTGGGTAAGTTCGAGTTAGGCACCGCGTTCCTGCCGCGGCCCAACGAGGGGGCCTTCGACAAATCCGGCACGATCATCGGCGGTGCGTCCGTCTGGATCCTGAACGGCCGGCCCGCGGAAGAACAGCAATGCGCGTGGGAGTTCATCAAGTTCGTCTCCGCGCCGCCGCAGCAGGCCTATTGGCACACGATGTCGGGCTACTACCCGATCCGCAAGGCTGCGTACGACGAAGCGCTCGACAAGGAATGGCGCGCGAAGTACCCGGCTTTCCAGACGGCCATCGATCAGCTTCACATCGCCCCGAACAACCGCTTTACCCAGGGCGGTCTGATCGGCGTCTTCCCCACCGCACGCCAGACCATTGAGGGCGCGATCGAGGAAGTGCTGGCCGGCAAGGGCACCCCGCAGGAGGTGCTGGACAAGGCCGCGGCGAGCGTGACGGCCGCGATTGAAGAGTACAACATCACAATGGGCATCAAGTAAGCTGCCCGCCGGCCCGGAACAGAACGCTGATGGCGCTGATCTGGCTGGTCTTCGGATTTTGGATTGCAGTAATGCCCTCCAAATTCTGCTAGACAGTATGATCGGTGTCATCAGCGTTCTTTCTTGGAGGGATCATGCCTGACAATTCGAATTTGGAGTTAGCCACCCTTGGCGGAGGGTGTTTTTGGTGTCTTGAGGCTGTTTACGATCAGCTGCGTGGAGTGAGTGATGTCGTTTCGGGCTACAGTGGAGGTCACGTCCACCAGCCAACGTACAAGCAGGTATGTGCAGGCACGACCGGCCACGCTGAAGTCGTGCAGGTGGCTTTTGATCCATCGGTCGTCACGTTTGGGGATATACTGCGGGTTTTCTTCACGATCCACGATCCCACGACACTGAACCGACAAGGCGCAGATGTGGGCACGCAATATCGCTCAGCCATTTTCTACCGTACTGAAGAGCAGAAGACAGTGGCGGAGCAGGTAATTGCCGTCCTGACCGCCGAGAAACTGTGGGACGCGCCGATCGTCACGGAAGTAACACCGTTTGATCGGTTCTATCCGGCTGAGGATTACCACCAGGAGTACTTTGCGCGTAACCCGTATCAAGGTTACTGCCAGTTCATCATAGCGCCGAAGGTGGCCAAGTTCCGGCAGAAGTACTTGTCCCAGCTCCGGGAGTAGTTGTGCGGACCTCGGCAGGAGGGGAATCCGGACGGTCACGTCGGCTGAGCATAGGCTGTTGCGTTGTCTGCTACTACGGCCAGGGTACTCTTACTGCAGAGCCGACGACCGCGGCGAGCAGGACCACGAATAGATAGAAGTTCGAGGTATGAAATAAGAGGTACGCCCGTCTCCTGGTCGGCTCCCGAATCAGCATTGCACTCTGCCAGAGGAGCATCCCGGTCATGAAAACCGCGGGCAACGTGTAGACCGGACCCATCTGGGGCAAGAATGCCAGCCCGAGGCTGGAAAGGCTCGCACCCAATCCATGCAGAAAACCCCAGAAGGCGGCTGAACGGGGTGAAGCAGTCACGGGCAACATCGGCACATTCGCCCGCGCATAGTCCTCGCGATAGACCAGCGCGAGGGCCCAGAAGTGGATCGGCGTCCAGAAAAAGAGCAGGATGGCCAGCGCGATTACGGCCGGATCGCTCCAGGCGCTTGCTGCCGCGCCACCCGCCATCACCGCAGCGCTCCCCGCTGCCCCCCCAATGACGATGTTCAGGTTCGTCCGCGGTTTGAGCCAGACGGTGTAGACCACCACGTAGATCAGCGCACCCAGGGTTAGGAACAACGCCAAGGCTGGGTTGAACGGCAACACGGCGACAACGGGGGCCACAATCATGGCGGTTGCCACGTAAGGCACCCAACCCGGGCGTACAATGGCTCCGGTCACGAGCGGGCGCCTACGTGTTCGAGTCATCAGGGCATCACTATCACGCTCCAGGTACTGGTTCCACGCAGAACTCCCCATCGCCGCGAGGGCGCCCGTAACCAGCGTCAACAGCAGAGCTCCCCACCCGGGCCAACCGCGCGCGCCCAGAAACACCCCGGCTGTGGCCGAAAGCAACAGCAGGATCACGATGCGAAGCTTGAATAAGACAGCCAGCTCGGATAGTAGCGACGATGATGCGGGGCTGGCGACCCCCTTCTCCTGTTGGAGCATGACTCCTCCGGGTCTGCAAGCTGGATAGCAGTTGCAGGGGTGCTGGCGTTTGGCTGGCTAGCGGTCCCGGTGGAGCCGCGTTCACCAGCCTTCGTCGCCTGGTTTCTTACTGACATCCACACGCGTGGTCGCCCATTCCTCGGGCGTGTTAATGTTGCGCAGCGAGCGCAGCGCCGGGTCAAACTGCCGGAGCACAGACTCCTCAACGTAGCACACGCGCACCTCATCAAAGAAGCTCACCATGCGGCGTTTGCCCTTCGAAAGGGCGCCCTCAATCGCTGGCAGGCAGCTCTTTCGATACACTGCGTGGAGAGGCTCAGGCTGAGGCTCAGCCCGGTCAGGAAGGAGAATTCGGGGCACGATGGCGTCTTCGTCCGTGCAATGATCGATCATCGCAGTTACAAGCGAATGACTGACAAAGGGCATATCGGTTGCTACTGCGAAGACCACATTGTAATGCGCCGCTCGTAAGCCGGCGTGCAGCCCGGCGAGCGGACCTGCATTTTGATAGTGATCTGCAGCCACGAAGGCAGGTACAGGTAGCCGCCCAACGAGCGCGTCAAAGCGGAAGGGGTCGTTGCTGCTGAAGATGAATTCGCCAGCCAGCGGCAGTAAGCGACGGGCAACAAGCTCGACCAGGGGCATGCCGTCGAGGTCGAGCCACACCTTATCGCGTCCCATCCGACTGCTACGGCCGCCGGCCAGGATTAGAACAGTAAGTGGTTCCATAGTTCAAAACAAAGAAGCCCACACGTAGCAGTGTGGGCTTCCAGTTGCGAATATTGGACGATCAGGCGCTTGCCTTCGCAAGATAGATAACGGCCTCGCCGACGGTCGTGATCTTCTGCGCATCTTCATCGGAGATGGTGCCCCCGAAAGTCTCTTCGAAGGCCATGATCAGCTCGACGAGATCAAGCGAGTCTGCCTTCAGGTCCTCGCGGAAACGTGCTTCGGGCACGATTTTTTCTACGTCTACATTGAGCTTGTCGATGATGATTTCCTTGACTTTCTCGTAAATTTCCTGGTTCATGAGGTTCTCCTTGCACATTAGCAGTTATGGGCCTTGGAACTGATTGGCCGGGTCACGGCCACGTCGAGGCATTGTACCCAGTTGCGCGAGGGGTGTCAAACCTGATTCGCGCAGAGCTTTGACAGCGCCTTTCCGGACTGGTATGATGCCTGCCTGAGAAATTGACCGGCTGTCACACAGATCACGACCGGCCCTACATCATAACACTGCTGCTGGGCCGAAGTTGCGAACACCTTCCTATGGTGAGCCTCGGAGCAGCCATGGCCCATGATCACCGAAAAGCCGACCATATCCGCATCAATCTGGAAGAGAATGTGCAGTTTCCCACGGTCACAAATGGCTTCGAACGCTACCGGTTGGTGCACCAGGCGCTGCCCGAGCTGAATCTGCATGAGATTAACACCTGCGTAGAATTGCTCGGCAAGACGCTTCAAGTGCCCTTGCTCATCTCGTCAATGACGGGTGGGACCGAGGCAGCGCTGGCGCTCAATCGCAATCTGGCCATCGGCACGCAGGCGCGTGGTATTGCGATGGGTCTCGGTTCACAGCGAACGGGCATCGAGCAGACCGAGACTGCCGGGACCTTCAGAGTGCGCGACGTCGCTCCCGAGATTCTCCTTTTTGCCAACCTCGGCGCGGTCCAGCTCAATTATCGCTATGGCGTGGAACAGTGCCGTCGCGCAGTGGAGATGATTGAGGCAGACGCGCTCATCCTGCATCTCAACCCCCTTCAAGAGGCTGTACAGGCGGACGGCGACTGGAACTGGAGTGGACTGCTCGACAAGATCGAGCAGGTGGTCAGGGACCTGGGGGTGCCAGTCGTAGCCAAAGAAGTGGGATGGGGTATCAGCGAAACTACCGCGCGGCAACTGAAGGGTGTCGGCGTGGCGGTGATTGATGTGGCCGGTTCAGGCGGCACATCCTGGACTGAGGTGGAGTATCATCGGGCTACGTCAGATGCGTTCCGGAAACTGGCTCGGGCTTTCGCAGACTGGGGCATCCCGACCGCAGAATCGTTGCTCATGGCTCAACGGGGCGCCCCAGGTTTGCCCTTGATCGCGAGTGGCGGGATGCGCACCGGCATCGAGACCGCCAAAGCGCTCGCCATGGGCGCTACGGCGGTGGGAGTAGCCTCTTCGTTTCTCAAGGCCGCTGCAGCTGGTCCCGAGGAAGTGATCGCTGCCATCGACCAACTCGCTGTTGAACTGCGCGTCGCCATGTTCTGCTCAGGTGCAGGGGATGTCTCAGCGCTCCGACGTCCAGGTCGCCTGATGAGACTCGAGTGATTACGAAGGGGCCATCATGAACCTAGCGGAAGCAGCCTCCACCTATCTTCCTCATATTGAAGCCGAGTTGCGCTCACTGCTTGAAGTGCGCACATCGGAAGCAGCGAGGCACTACGAGATCATGCAGTACCACATGGGATGGCGCGATCACGAGCTGAAGCCGGCGAATGCTCCTTCCGGTAAGCGCATCCGCCCACTGCTTTGCGTCCTGGCATGTATGGACGCCGGTGGTGATCCTACCAGAGCGCTGCCCGCGGCCGCAGGTCTTGAGTTATTGCACAACTTCTCTCTGCTCCATGACGATATTGAGGACAACAGCTGCACCCGCCGTCACCGGCCCACAGCGTGGTCTCTCTGGGGGGTGCCGATTGCCTGCAATGTGGGCGATGGCATGTTCGGTCTCGCTCATCTGGCGTTTTTTCGCCTCCTGGATTACGGGGTGCCCCAAAGCGCCGTCTTGACTGCCTTGAAGTCCTTTGTCGATATGAACCTGGCGCTGACCGAAGGACAATATCAGGACATATCCTTCGAGGGACAGCTTCAGGTGTCGGTGGATGGCTACTACGCAATGATCAGCGGGAAAACGGGAGCACTCTTGTCCGCCGCATCAGAGATCGGAGCGATCATTGCCGGCGCGACAGCTGATAGCGTATGCAGCTACCGGGAGTATGGCGCGGCGCTCGGCCGTGCGTTCCAGTTGCAGGATGACATTCTGGGAATTTGGGGCGACGAGCAGGAAACCGGCAAGTCGGCAGCCAGTGACATACTGAGTAAGAAGAAGACTTTGCCCGTGGTCATCGCTTTGAATCATCCGGACGTAGGCAAACGGCTGCGAACCCTTTATGCCGGACCCGGATTCATGCCTGACGATGTGCCTGCGGTGTTGTCATTGCTCGATATTGCCGGCGCTCGGCAAGCGACGGAGCGTGCCGTGAGTGAAGCGACCGAGCGCGGTCATGCCGCGCTGCAGCGCCTGTCCGAAATGGGCGGCGCATCGACGCATGAGCTTCTGGCCGAACTACTTGACACGCTGGTGAGCCGTAGGAGCTAGCCGGCAGAAGAGCACCATCGCATCGCCAGGCCCCCCTACGCTACGACCCGGAATGGACTAACCTACGAGCGACTTTTCTGTCAGTCACCGGGAGCGCGAACTGATCCAGTTCGCCTGATTTCACCCAGCGCACCTCGCTGCAGGTGATGGGCTGCGCCTGACCTGATTCAACTTGAGCGGTGAACGCGTGCAGCGTGATGCGAAAGTGGGTGTAGGCATGTTCAATCTCGGTGATGAGGCGCTGAGGCGTCACGGTCAGGCCCGTTTGATCCAACACGGTTCTCGCTAAGGCTATATCGAGTTTCTCCCCTGGGCGGGCCGTTCCCCCAGGAAACCCCCAGAGTCCACCCAGTAATCCCGTCGGCGGACGGCGCACGATGAGCGTTTCCCCGGTGCTGTTGGTAATGATACCTGCGACCACGTCATGATGGGGCGTGCCTGGTTTGATCGTTCGCGCTGGTCGCTTCTCCACTGTTCCTCGTGTAAAGGCGAGGCAAAGCTCACGGACGGGGCAGGCGGGGCAGTCTGGAGCATTTGGCGTGCACACGAGCGCGCCGAGCTCCATGAGCGCCTCATTCAGTTCGCCGGCTTGATCGTGGGGCGCTGCTCGCACCAATCCGGTCGACAGGTCCCACAAGGTCGACTCAGTCTCCGGTGCGCGTGGGTTTTCGGCAATATCATAGACGCGGCAAAGTACACGGCGCACATTACCGTCCAGTACCGGTTCGGCTTGGCCATATGCGATGCTGAGAACGGCCCCAACGGTGTAGCGGCCAATGCCGGGCAGGGCGAGGAGACCGGCGCGCTCATTTGGCACCTGTCCACCGTGGCGCTGCACGATGAGCTTTGCTGCTTGGTGCAGGTTGCGAGCGCGCGCATAGTAGCCCAAACCTTCCCAAGCCTTTAGAACGCGGTCAAGAGACGCTGCCGCCAGTGAAGCGGCATCTGGGAAATCCACCATCCAGCGCTCGAAATAGGGGATGACCGTGGCAACCTGCGTCTGCTGGAGCATCACCTCCGAGATCCAGACACTGTAGGGCGTACGGGTCCGCCGCCACGGCAGGTCCCGGCGGGACCTCGCCATCCATTCCAGCAGCCGCGATGCAACGGTGGACGAGGCGGCAGGTGCGATCAACTTCCCCGGTTTAGCAGGATCGGAGCCAGACACTGTCCGGCAAACAAGAGGATCAGCATCAATGCCATCAGGACCCAGCTCCAAACGGGCAGGCCGAAAAAGACGGTTGGTTTCTTGGTCTTCTTTTCCACAGGCCTGGGTAACTCGGCATCGCAACGCCAACAGACGCGCTTGTCGTCCGGGTTCCATTGGCCGCACTTCGGGCAGTCCATCGGGGTGCCTCCAAACAGATGTAGAGGGAACTACGCTTGCATCTTAACACAGATTGGCGTGCTTTACAAGCTACTCTTGAGCAGGGCCAGTGCGTACAGTGACCATAAACAAGATTGACGCCACGACACGGCCGGCTGCGGACAGCCAAAATAGCAGCCGTATGTCCGACACACTGACCAGCAGCATCCCGAGCAGAGGACCGATGAAGGACGCGCTGAAAACGGCCACCTGATAAGTGGCAGAGAAGCGCGCTCGCTGCTCGTCGGGCGCCAGCCCCAGCATCAAGTTGAAGCTCGCCAGGCTGTAGCCTGCCCAGGCGAATCCAGACAGGCTTTCCACCATCAGCAGGAACCATGGATTGGGAGCGATGGCATACAGGACGGGGACGAGGGGAATCAACAGACCCGTCACCGCCATGAGCCAGACCGCGCCTTTACGGTCGTTGAGCCGGCCCCATATCCGCTGCCCGATGATGTTGGCAAGACTGTTGATAGCCGCGAGCAGACCGATCTGCGTTGGGCTGGCAGCCAGGACGCGTACAATAAACACGCTAAAGTACGGCCCCGCAACCATGATCGACAGGTTCCAAAAGAAGCCGACAGCAGTGAACGCAGCAAAACGAGGATGGCTGCGCAACAGCAACCACAGCGGTTGTTTCACGGTGGTTATTTCAGCCGTCACAGAACGAGAACGAGGCGGTTCGGGGATGCGATTGAAAATGACGGTGGCGACAAATCCCACGAGTCCGGCGAGAACGAAGCCGACCTGATAGCCGCGCGGTAGCCCAATGACATCGGCCAGCCTGCCAACCAATACCGTGGAAATCAGGGCAGCCAGTGCGAGGCCAATGTTGCGCGAGCTAAAGTAGCGCCCACGGATGCGTGGCGGCACAAGGTCAGCCGAAAAAGCCGACCAGGCCGGAAAAGAAAGCTGCGAAAAGAAGGAGCGCAACGCGACGAGTGCAATGAAAGCGTAAATTGCGCCGCCGCCGACCAGCAAGGGCAATAAAGCTATCGCGAGTAGGAGCAGCCGATGGACCAGGCTCCCAAGGACCACAAGGCGTTTGCGACTTGCGATGCGTTCATCAAGGCGCGCACCCGGAAACAGGGCGAGCGCGGCCGCCAGATTTGTGATGCTGCTCATTATGCCCATCTGCGCATTTGTCGCGCCAAGGGCCAGCGCAAATGGGTTGGTAAAATTCAGCACAAAGGATTCGGAGACGTTACTTACCAGGCCATCTGCCCAAAACAGATGGCGTCCATGCCGGCTGCCGGGCTGCGCGTCCGTATCGGGATCGTGTGGGCCGGCAAGAAATTCATCCAGGCGAGTGTTCAGCACACGCGGCGCGCGAACGGCTTTGTGGGGTCTGGCGACGTTTTGGTCTGACATGATTCCAGAATGCAAAAGATTCGGCGGCCAATGGGCCGCCACGACGAGTATACAGCAGGGGCTTGGCCGGTCAAAAATAGCCGGGCATGCTTTCCGGTTTACTGAGAGATGACGGGGAGGCGGACCGCGTGAGTGCATGTGAGCGCATGTGGCACGGCCACGGGTGTTGACTCCACCCACACGCCCACAAAACGATGATCTGGCCAGGCGCCCTTCTGTCCGGGGATCTGTCGGGCCGCGGATCGGACGCGGAAACGATAGGTCTGGTCATAGCACGACGGAGAGGCTATGAAGAACGCCCTTCCGGCCTCCTGGTTTGTCACCCAGCTCTGCCACTGACCCGCCCCTGCGCGGACCTGCACCTCAAAGGATATCCGGTAATTGCCCGCCGGGATGGCATCGATGTCCGGCCCTAGCTCACCCGCCCAAGCGATTCCGATCGAATTGCCGCTAGTTTCCAGGCTCGTAATATGTGACGATGGCGCGTGTACCAGCTTTACGGCATCTGCAAAGACATGGTTTCCGTGATGTAGAAATGGGCTAACGGTACGGATGAAAACGGTCAGGTTCGAGCCTTGTGCGGTCGCGGCCAAGGCGAGGTTGGCCCAACGCACCTCCGTGTGTGGACGGCGGTCCTCCGTCCACACAACGGATTGGGCGGTAGGATCGACGCCTCCTGTGGGGTCCAGGCCCGCCATCTTTGCGATGTACGCACCCTGCGGACAATCGCTCGGGGTCGCGCTGCCGCCACATAGGCTCGTCATCCACGCACTCAGACTATAGGGTGTGCCGGGGGTCACGGTCACCGGTTGATAGAGCACGAGATCAAATGGCGGGGCCACGAAATCCTGTCCAAAGGGTGCGTAGGCCGCCATGAAAATATAGCTGTCGTGGCCTTCGATCTTCTCCCAACTCATGTCGTTGGGGTCGCAGCTCATCGTGGCCCACATCTGCGTGCTCACCATGAATGGGTCCCCGCCGGTGAGAATATCGGCTACCCAGCCATTTGGGACCATTCCGTGGACGCCGGGCTGGTCGTGATAGCCATCGCCACACTCGAACCCGGGATTAAGCAGCACGGGGGCTCCCGGGGTTGCTGCATCCGCCGGTTTGTGCACTAGCTGGCCTGTTCCCGCCGGCCAGAGTAGCACAAGGTTAAGGACGAGCGCCAGGATGAGCGACAACACCGGAACAGTTGCAGGTCTCATCGTCCGGTAGGTGAAACACCGAGCAGCGCATAATCAAAGAGCCCATTTCGCATAATGGTCTGACCGTCCACCTCAATGGTGCAGTTGATCGGTATCACGTCGACATGCACATTCGACGTCCAATCCGCGCCGGTCTCGTGGGGATAGGGGTTGCCGAACGCGACGTGGACCCCAGGGAGCTTCTCATCCTGAAGGAGGTTGCCTGTTAGCTTCTTCAGGCCGATATTGGTGCCAATAGCAAACTCACCCGCGCGGCGTCCGTTCTCAGAGGAGTCAAGATACTCTGTAAGCTCCGCAGCAACCGCGAGATTCTCACTTTCGACCGCAGTTACGAGGCCATCGGTCAGGCGGAAGACCACTGGCTTCTCAAGTACTCCGTACTTCTCGCTGAAGTAGTCACCCAGGATGTGAGCCACCAGCACGCCATCCAGGCTCTTTGGGCACGTGAAGGTTTCACCTTCGGGCAGGTTGCCCCATTGGCCCTGCTCGTGGTAGATGCCCGTGGACGGCACCCATCTCAGCTTAGAATCGATCTGGGCAGTGAGATCGGTGCCGTCGGGCGTGCTAACCCGGATCGTATGCGCGTCTCGCCCGAGATCGTAGACGGCTCGCGTGAGCGCCGCGACGATTTTATAGTCCGCTCGCATGCCCTCGACCATCAATTGCCGCGTTACGCCGGGCATGTGCGCGTGGCGGACCTTGAGCTCCTGCAACAGGAAGACACGCAAGGCCATTCGGAAGGACAACTCTCCAGGTTGGCTGGCGGCTGCATAGAATGTGACGCTGGGTCGATAGTTGCTCAGTTCACGGCGAAGCCCTTCCTGGAATTCGGTCATAGGCCGAAGACCGAAGTGCTCCAGATCGTAAATAACCACACTCGCGCCCACCTCGGCTGCTTCCTCAGACAGCAGGCGGCCGATTGCGTGGGTCACCCGGTCCGTGAGAACGAAAACACGATCCGTGGGTTTAACGCCCATACACGTGCGAACCGCGGTGCGAGCACCGGCTCGCATCGCCTCGATCTGGCTCAGAGTCAGTTTCGGTTGATTCCTCATTATCCTACTCCATCCATCAACGCTCTGTAGCGGGCTGGCGCCCCGTCATTCCAATTCAATCGCGAGAGCCACTGCCTCGCCACCGCCGAGGCAGAGCGCAGCCAGTCCCGTGTGGGCGTTTCGGTCGCGCATTGCGTATAGCAAGGTCGTCAAGACGCGCGCACCACTGGCGCCGATGGGATGGCCCAGTGCGATGGCGCCCCCGTTGACGTTGACATGTTCCATGTCCAGCTCCAATTCTCGGACATTGGTAACGGCTTGCGCAGCGAATGCTTCATTTAGTTCAACAAGATCGTAATCAGTGGGTTGGCAACCGAGCTTCTCGCTGAGCTGGCGGACCGCGAGAATGGGAGCGACGAAGACTTCATGGGGCTTTGCCCGTCCCTGCGCATAGCCAGAGATTCTGGCAAGCGGCTGGAGTCCCAGGGATTGAGCCGCAGAACGCCGGGCAAGAACGAGGGCTGCCGCGCCATCGGTGATTCCGGGCGCGTTTCCGGCTGTCACTGTGCCGCCTTCGCGAAACGCCGGCTTGAGACTTGCCAACACAGCCGCGCTCGGTGTCTCGGCGCGGACCTTCATCTACGTCAAATGAGATGGGCGGGCCTTTGCGCTGGGGAAGTGGCACGGGAGTGATCTCGGCTTTGAATTTGCCTTCGTCTATAGCCGCGACCGCTCGTTGATGGCTAAGCAAAGCGAGAGCATCCTGGTCTGCCCGCGTCACGCCGTATGTCTCAGCCGTCCACTCAGCAAACTCCCCCATATGCTTTTGGTCATAGGGGTCCCACAGGCCATCATGGATGACCGCATCCACCAGATCGCCATTTCCCAAGCGATAGCCGAACCGCGCACGCATGAGCAGATAGGGCGCCAGGTTCATGCTCTCCATGCCACCAGCGATGTAGAAATCGCCCACACCCGTTGCGATGTCAGCAGCTGCAAGCATGACCGCTTTCAAGCCTGAGCCACACACCTTATTTATCGTCGTCGCGCCAATCTCAGGCGGAAGGCCCGCCTTGATGACTGCCTGACGCGCGGGGGCCTGGCCCGCTCCTGCTTGCACGACATTTCCCATGTAAGCTTCTGTGATCACGGATGGGTCCAGCCCTGCGCGTTCCACTGCTGCCTTGATCGCAATTGCGCCAAGCTGCGTTGCAGGAATGGCGCTCAGAGCACCTTGGAACTTGCCGATAGCCGTTCGGGCGGCACTGAGAATGACGACGTCGTCTGCCTGCTTCATCACGGGTTTAGCTCCTTTCGCCTATGCGCTACTTCAGCAAGAAACCCTGATTCTCCAGCGCAACGCGCAGATGCGTACGCGTGGGCTGTGATACGCGGCGCGCCGTATGCTCTAGCCAACCGTAGTCTTCCGTGACTTCGGGCTTGCCGGGCATCGGCACCTGTCGGCCCTCGTAAATGCCTGTCGCAATCATCGCCTTGTCGTAGGCGAGCAGCCACTCATCTGTGTGGCGGGTGTCGTACTGCTCATGGTGGAGCACCGCAGCCGTGTCCAGGCGGGGTCGTTTTGGCGGTTCGGTCGCTGGCCAACCGACGGTCATTCCAGCGATCGGGAAGGTAAGTCGCGGGAGTCCCAGGAGCTCGATGATCTGCGCTGGATTGTTGCGGATGCCGCCAATGTAGCAAATACCCAACCCGAGCGATTCAGCCGCCAAAGCCGCGCTTTGAGCTGCGACGGCGGTATCAATAGCAGCCACAAGGAGGTTTTCGCAGTAATCGGCTGTTTGGGTGTAGCCGCGAAGCTTACACGCGCGGTCCAGACGGGCCAGATCCGCACACCAGGCGAGGAAAATGGGGGCCTGGGCAACATGCGCCTGGTTTCCACAGAGCTCGGCAAGGCGCTCTCGTTTCGCTGGGTCTTCCACGGCCACCACAGTCCACATTTGAAGGTTTGATGAAGTCGAAGCGCGTTGAGCAGCATGGACAATCGCGGTAATAGTGGGTGCTGGCACGGGGTCTGGTCGGTATCTTCGCACAGAGCCGTGGTTGTGCATCAAGACGAGAACGGGGTTGGTGGGAACGGTCATTTGCGTCGACTCTCCTTGCTCGGCAGTCTCAACCGCATTGTAGCACTTGCAAGGATTCTGGGCCAGCGCGTTTTCCTCTTCTCGTCGACGTGAATGACACGGTTGTCGAAACAGGCGTCTTGTTATCTGAGTGACCGGACGAGCGAGTGGAGTCTGACCGCAGCTCCGCCGATGATCTCGGCCCCATGGCCGAAGCAAATTACATCCGGCTCGAGCGCAGCCAGTTTGCGCACGCTTTGTACGACTTCCCGGTTATCGACCGAGTATGCGCCGAGGGGCGCCCGAATCTCACCGCGTAGCTGGCTGCCCAACGCGTCGCCCGCAATCAGCACCCGTTCAGCAGGATGCCAGTAGGCCAGGTGCCCAGGGGTATGCCCGGGTGTATGAACCGCAATCCAGCCCCCCGGTAGACGAGCGCCATCCTGGACGGGCCACGTCACTGTCACGGCTTGTTTTGGCCTGGCTGCATAGGCCAGACCGGTCACCCCGCGCAGGAAAAGGCTGAACGGGTTTTTGTAATCTGGCATGGGACGCCAGGCTGTTCCGGCCAGGCTGGCCACCTCAGACTCATGAGCGACCACAAGCGCACCGCTGGCCTCTACCAACTCAGCCAGTGCGCCGGTGTGATCGTAGTCATCGTGCGTAACCGCCACCGTCCGAACCTGTTCGACGGGGCAGCCAAGCATGCGAAGACTATCGAACATGGCACCCGCATGCCACGGGTAGCCGCAGTCAAAGACAATTGGCTCGCCATCGCCTCGTTCGGCTGAGGCAGGATGCCACACATAGGCATTCACACCGAGCCCTACACCTGCAATGCAGTGCAGGCCAGAAATAACTTCCATTACAGGCCAGGCAACCCGAACCGATCGTCAAACATCTTGATCGCTCGCTGGATTTCCTTCTTGGCGGCTACCGCATCTTCCCAGCCGATTGGTTTCGTACGCACCCCTTCCAGGTCTTTGTAAACCTCGAAAAAGTGCGCGACTTCGTGCAGAAAGTGCGGCGGCACATCACTCAGGTCATGATATTCGGAGAACAGCGGATCGGTGTCGGGGACGGCAAGGATCTTGTCGTCGTTCGCACCTCGATCAAGCATGCGGAATACTCCGATGGGCCGCGCTTGGATGATGCACCCGGGGAAGGTGGGCTCATTGGTCATCAGCAAGATGTCCAGCGGATCGCCATCATCGTAGAAGGTGCGCGGAATAAGGCCGTAGTCGCCAGGGTAGTGCAACGACGAGAAGAGAACGCGATCGAGTACGATCACGCCATTTTCTTTGTTGTACTCGTACTTGTTGCGGGATCCCTTGGGGATCTCGATGATGGCATAGACGATTTCCGGCACGTTGGGGCCGGGGCGTAGTTCACGCCACAGGTTTTGCATTGTTCATCCCTTCGGCTGACGGCCCATACAGTCCATTGAATACTTCCGCTAGAGATGTCGCAGACGCACTACCGGCTCGCCCACGAACGTTTCCAGATCAGCCCGAGCGACATGCGCAGCCCGTGCGAGGCCATCAGGTGTGGTGAAGTCCTCGAACTTCAGGCCCACCAGGGTTTCCCTCTCGCTTTCACTGAGCGACCGACTGGCCAAGACTGCCGAAGCATTCGCCAACAACTTCGCGCGGCACATTCCGCAGTTGTGGCTGTGGGCCAGGACAATCAAAAATTCACGCTGTGACATCGTCGCCTTCTGCCCGCTCACTTTTCAGCTCGTCCAGGATCTTTATGCCGGCGCTGGCTCCGATACGCGTCGCACCGGCCCCGATCATGGCCTTGGCATCCGCAGCGGTTTTCACCCCTCCTGCGGCCTTAACTCCCATGTTCGGCCCGACCACTCGGCGCATCAACGCCACATCTTCCACCGTCGCGCCAGTCGCTGCAAACCCGGTCGATGTTTTGACATAATCGGCGCCGGCAATCTTGGCCAGAACGCAGGCCGCGACCTTTTCCTCGTTTGTCAGGTACGCAGCCTCGATAATGACCTTGACGATCGCGCCAAGCGGATGTGCTGCCTTCACCACCGCCGCGATGTCGCTGTGAACCACATCATACTGCCCAACCTTGAGTGCGCCGATGTTAATGACCATGTCGAGCTCGGTGGCGCCCAGGAGGGCACAACGTTGCGCCTCAAACGCTTTTACCTCAGGCAAGGTGGCGCCAAGCGGGAAGCCAATTACTGTACAAACCTTCACAGGTGATCCCAACAGTAACTCCACACACAGAGGCACCCAGGCCGGGTTGACGCACACGGTGGCGAAACCGAATTCGCGCGCTTCCGAACATAGTTGGCGGAGCTGATCCTCGGTAGCGTTGGGCTTCAGAATCGTGTGGTCGATCATGCCTGCAATTCGAGCGCCATCCAGGTTCGTCTCGACAGATTGCCCCTCATCTGTGCCGGGATTATGCCCGGTGGACTGCCCGCCTTCGCCAGGGTAGATCGCGAGGACCTCGCGCTTGATGATTTCGGCCAGTTGGTCCAGAGAATAGGCGCCTGACGCGCCTGGGCGGAGTGCGTCTCTCATTTCCTACACCTTTTCTCGATCGCCCCAATCTGCTTTACGCGCGCTGTTTGGCGGTCGCTGTTGTGGGCAGCGCTTTACCGAGCGGCGGCGCTCTACCGAGCGGCGGCGCTCAGATCGGTCAGGTTATAGTGCGGAACAATAGACCAGTATTTGGGTGGCCAATACGATACCAGCGCTTTGCCGATGATGTGGTCGAGCTTGAGTGGACCCCACAAATGCGAGTCGCTGGAGTTGTTTCGATTGTCGCCCATGACGTAGACCTCGTCGGGACCTACGGTGAGAGGTGGTGCATTATAGCTGCCAGGATTCGGGCCAAATGGCTCCGGCATCAACAGACCGTCCACGTACACTTGTCCGTTGCGAACCTCGACGGTCTCTCCCGGCAAGCCGATGACACGTTTGATGAAATCACGGCTGGGGTCGCGCGGGTACTTGAAGATGACGACATCCCCGCGTGTGGGCACGCGAGAGCACCAGGTTTTGTCGAACATCGACACGTTGACGACCGGGATCTCGATGTGGATACCCGTGCAGTAGGCGAAGCGATTCACGATGAGGAATTGGCGATCGTGAAAGTTAGGTTCCATGCTGATGCCATCGATCCGGTAATTGTGGATAAAGTTGCGGATGACCATCACCATCAGCAAGGCCATCACCAGGATTTGCACCAGTTCCCAGAGACTGCGTCCCAAGGAAGCAGCGGCAGGCGCAGGGGTTTTCTGCGTCGCGGGCGTAGAAGTTGTCGGTTCTGATTCAGACACGAGCACTTAATCCTTAGCCTTGAATATTCGCAAGATTATAGCACTGGGGAGGGGCGCAAGCAAACACAAATGCGTTATTCATCCTCAATGCCACACCAACCCTGCGACCGACACCCAGGACGTGTTCCCTTCATCCGCCGGGCACTGATCGTAAGCGACTGTCTCACCGCGTGTCACCCCCAGGAGCCGCAGTGCAAGGTATATGGGTGGCAACCCGCACACATTGTTACGATCATCCACGGATTGTAGCGCGGCGAAAAACCCGTCCGCGTCTCCATCGGCCATCCTGGCCAAAAGCGCCTCATCCGTCCTGGCAAGCTTGGCGCGGTTGGGTGGATCGACCGGCGGGCCGCCGAAGGCGGGGCCGATGTGCGCCAGGTCAGCGGCCGCGACGACGAGGAGGTTGCGCCCCTGAGTTGCCTGGCGCAGGGCCGTAATCGCCCTTTCGATCTGCCTGTCGGCCGCCGGATCGGCGTGTCCTGCCACGAAGTGCGCGAACGAGCCACAGAGGATCGGTGCAACCTCGATTGCACGGCCTTTGCGCGCATGATGCAGCCAGACAGAGGCGAGCTCAATCGAGTGCTCCTTGCGGTGGTGCAATTCCTCCGCAAACGCCTCATCATCTCCCAGCGCATCGGCCACCGCGTCAATCACGCTGGAGGCTGTCGGCAGCAGGCCGTAGGGCGTGGCGTAGCTCTGCCGCGTCGGTGTTATTTTCCCCGGGCCACCGCTGTGGTCCGTGCCCAAGATGATCGCCAGGTCCGCTGCCTGCGCTGCCTCTGTCGATGCACGCCAGACCGCCTGATAGACCGGTCCGCCGCCGCGCATAATCGATGTGCGGGCTGACTACCCCGCGTACCGGCGTAGGGTCTGAAAGAAAGTACCCGTTGCTTACAGCGCGGTCATTGAAGGCCTCCAGGAAGCCCATGAGTGCCTCTGCATCTGCGGGATAGCCGCCGCCCGCAATCGTCGGCGGGCGATTTGGCGCGGAGCGGTAAGCTCTCAGGGCGCTACGCATTGCCGTCGCTGTGCGCTCGTTGTCGAGCAGGCACGCCACCTCCAGCGCCTCCACCACCTGGTTGAGCATCTGTCGGGAGATGCGAATGCCCCAACGCACACTCGAGCGCGGTGTGGATGCCGACCAGATCGCGGGTCCCGTCACAGAGTCCTAGCAGGGGCGCCAGCGGCTGGGGTATGGCTAGCATCTGGTCCGTCAGCCCCAAGGGGTCCCGCAAAAGGAGCATGGCCTGACCGTCCTGCCGAAAAGGCTGGATGTCCAACGCACGTAGCTTCGGATACGCTTCTGTCATGGATCAATCCCCCATTGGGGTTTTGCTCAGCGAGCCGGGGGAAGGCTTAGGATTACGTTTCTTCTTTGTGCTGACCGGCCGCTCACGCAGATCGTGTTGCATGCAGAAAGAGCGAATGACATCGAGGAATTGCTCTCCGTAATGTGCTAACTTGTGTTCTCCAACGCCGGTGACCGTCAGCAAGGCCTCAGGCGAGTGCGGACGGCGAGAGACCATCTCCGCCAACGTCCGGTCGGAGAAGATCACAAACGGTGGGACGCTTGCTTCCTTAGCCAACGCAGAACGCACTTTGCGTAACTCTTCAAAAAGGAGGCGCTCAGCGCCCGAGTCATCCACATGCGGGGAATCAGCCTGTACAGGCAACGTCGGGAGGAGGATGCGTTCATCCACCCCCGGCCCTGCGGTCCGTGACCTTCGTGCCTGTCCACCGATGCGCTTGGAGCCGGTGATCCCTCCGCTCGATAGGCAGTTGTCGCACATGGTGCACTGTTTCGTCGATATCGCTTCACTGAAGTAGTTCAGGAGGGGGACGCGGCGGCAACCGGCTGTCCTTGCATAGCGCAGCATCGCTTGGAGGCGCTCCTCTTTCCTGACGCGTTCATCCTTGGGGCCTTTGTTGATGAAGTGACGGACCTTCACGACATCCTGCATGCCCCATAGGAGAAGGCAGTCCAGCGCGAAGCCCGTCGCGGCCCGCGCGGCCGATCTCCTGGTAGTAGCTTTCCAGGTTCTTCGGCAGTGCTGCGTGCAAAATGAAGCGAACATTGGATTTGTCGATGCCCATGCCGAAGGCGATGGTTGCGACAATAATGGGTGTCTCATCGCGTGAGAAACGCCGTTGGTGCTCGCGGCGGGTGGCGTCGTCCATTCCGGCGTGATAGGGCACCGCCTGCAATCCCTCATGAGTCAATTGTTCGGTCAGGCTGTCGACGTCGTGACGTGTCTGGCAGTAGATGATGCCGGACTGGTCTTTGTGAAGGTCAAGAAACGTGAGGATCTGACTAATTCCCTGGACGCGAGGGCGCGTCTCGAGGAACAGGTTCGGCCGATTGAAGCTGGCAATAAAACGATTGGAATCCCCAAAGCCGAGGATCTTCGTGATGTCCTCTTGCACACGCTTCGTCGCGGTGGCAGTCAGCGCCAGGCACACTGCATCCGGATAGCGCTGTCGGACCGGCAGTAGATTGCGATACTCTGGGCGGAAATCATGTCCCCACGATGAGATGCAGTGGGCCTCGTCAATGGTGATGCAGGCCACGTGCGCTTGATCGAGCATCACGAGGGTCTCGGGACGCAGAAGAGTCTCGGGCGCCATGTAGACTAGTTTGATTGCACCTCGTCGGATGGTGTCCTTTGTATTGACATAAGCATGGTAACTCATTGTGCAATTCAGGAAGGCAGCCGGAACCCCCAGCTCATGTAGCGAATCCACCTGATCTTGCATCAATGAGATGAGGGGTGATATCACGACTGTGACGCCGTCGAAGAGAAGCGCGGGCAATTGATAACACATCGACTTGCCGCCGCCGGTAGGCATGATTGCAAGCGTGTCGCGCCGCGACAGCACGTTCGCAACCACCTCGCCCTGGAGCGGTAGGAAGTCATCGTAGCCGAACACGGACTTGAGCAGGCCCCGAGCGCTACCGAACAAGGGACTTGGCCCTGATGCCCCGGAAGCCGGGACATCATCGCCGGGGATTTGCGGGTGTGGGGTCTCACGAGGATGGGGGGGCGCCTCGTCACCCTCGAACCATCCGCTCAGCTGCAGATAGCAGCGCAGCTCCATGTCGTCTTTGTCCTCTGGACGCCACCAGTGGGCCAGGGAAACACGCACCAACGTCCCTGCAGGGATTACCTCAATCGGCTCCTGAAAGCCCACGAAGGCAAGCGTGCGTCCGCCGTCCGCAGTGAAATAGCGATAGCGGATGCGCTTGCCCTCTTCATCTCGAACCAGGTCACGGTCCGGGCGCCAGAACAGGGTGCTGCGTGAGGGGACCCCGGACTGCTCGGCGACATACATGGCGCCTCCAGGGCTGACCTGGATTAACCCATCGTACAGCAAATCCGGTCCTCCGATGGCGGGCGGCATGACTTTCTCGATGAACCTTGTCACCCGATCTGTGGAGGCCTCCCGGAGACGGTGTTTCTGCTGCACGACGACGTTCTCGATGTGTGGCGGCTTCAGGTCCGCAGGTGGATCGCCTTCGATCTCCCACACATCGCCGATCTGATAATCGAGGTTGAAGTGCTCGTTGCCGTCCATATCCTGGGCGATAAGACGAACGCTCTGCCCATCATCGGAAATGGCGCCAATACACGCGCCGCCCCCCATGTGCGTCTTTGCGACGACGACGACTTTCATGTACGCCTCTGGGAATGGAATTCATCTGTCGGAACGGAAGGATCAGCTGCCGTTCAAGGTATGAGATGAGTGACCTTAGTGCCAGTATCTTTCTGGAGCCGTTCGGCCAAAATGCCGCGATGGCACGCCCCCGGCAAAAGCTCGACACACAACAGAGCCACAATATGCGCTCCTGGCCCCAAGTCAGCAACAAACTGGCAGCTGTCAAACCTGTCCAGGATCTCCTGCGTGTAACCTGCGTGAAACTGGGCGCTCAACTCCGTCCTCTTGCGCCGAGCCACCTGGGCATCATGATCGGCGGCGGCCTGCCACTTGCGGAGCGCATCCGAGGGCGAGAGATCGATGCGGTGGATGTATCTAACGCCCATCTGCGCAAGACGCGCCTGCAGACGCTTGCTGTTGGCGAAGGCATAGTCTGAGCCGCGTACCGCGCGCCGCCGGCGGATGTCAACGAGTGTGTCAACTTTGTTGTGTTCCAGCGCGGCAAAAAACCGTTCAGCATCCCAGCCGTACACACCCACTGTGACGAACTCAGTCATCCTCGACGGCCTCCGCGCCGTGCTGCTTCTTGTAGCGTTTTCGCGATCGCAACTCGGGATCACCCAACAAACTGAGTTGTCCCCCGGAACGACGGCTCAGCGCCTCCTCTTGGGTGATCATCGAGTCGTTCTCGTCAATGTGCGCGACGGGGGTGCCCAGATCGGCCAGGCTCTGGCCGATAAGCGCCGTGCGGTGGCACTGCTCAGGTTTGCCCTCACTGCACATTACGACCACCCGCAAGCCTTGGTCGCGTGCGTGACGGAGCCGGGCAATGCCTTCCACGAAGAGTGGGCGCTCTTTCACTCGATCGTAAATCACCTTGCCGTTCTCGTAGCACGTCGGATCATTGGGCTGGCCTCCCAGGGTCTCGCCCAAGTAGACATACCGCAGTCCGGCCTGCGTCGCCGCTTCCTTGAGAGCGTTTTTTGAGAATTCCGGTTTGAATTTTGAGTAGGGCGCAGAGCGAACATCAACCAGGTAACAAATGCGGTGGGCCTTGAGCACAGCAAAGAAGGCGTCGAGCGAGCGGGCGCCATAGCCGATCGTGAAGATGGGAATCTCGCGATCCCCGGAGAGTGGAGGCATGTTGACCAGTCAGTTCGCGTTTAGCCCATCCTACACCGCGCGGCCGCGGCGCGCAAACTGACACCCGCGCGCGGCTCTCAAGACTGGCATCTTGTTCTGGGGATGTGTTAGCCGAGCTTCTCCTTAACCTGGGCGAAGAGACGATCCTTCCACTGCTGTCCCCCCAACCAGTCGCTGCCTGGGCACGCGGTCTGCGTTTGCGGCAGTTCCTTGTGCCCCCTCACGTTTTCCAGGCGTATGTTCAGCTTCTGCGTCAAGTATGCCACTAGATGCGCCGCTGCCGACATTTGAATCTCGGGAGGGGTGACGCCATCCATGAAGCGGCCGGCCAGGCAGATACCGACAGAGTAGGTGTTCGCAAAGCCAACGTGGAATGAGACCGACTCCAGCCGGTTGCACTGGTAGATGGTTCCGTCGGCTGTGATGTAAAAGTGATAGCCTATGCCAGGCCAGTCCTTGCTCACATGATAAGCCGCAACGTTGTGCGGAGTGATAGTGCCTGCTGCTGCGCTGTGATGGATTGCCAGCGTAGTGATGGCGCTGAGCGTACGGGTCTCGTATTTGTTCGTGATGTGTTTGGGCAATGCGTCAACGACATCTTGAATGGGTGGCGGCGCCACCCGGTCTGCCTTGGTCAGCTCAGAGATTTGCTGCTCAAGCTCGGACACCCGCCTTTGGAGGGCCTGCTTGTCAGTTTCAACGGCAGCCAACTGCGTCTTGAGCGCGGCATTGGCGCGATCCAGGTTCTTGACCTGGAGCCCCAACCCGGCGTTCTGTGCTTGCAGAGTCTGCACCTGGCCTGCTACCGATGCCTTCTCTGTCGTTAGCTGTTTCACCTGGTCTGACAGCGTCAGGACTTGCGCCTTAAGTGCCTCAACCTCAGCATGCAGTTGGGCGATCAGTACGTCCTGTGGCGCAGTTGGTGACCCGGGCACCTTGGCAACTTGAGTCAATAGACTCTCCTTCCAGCGGGCTCCTTCAAGCCATTGAAGGCCCGGTGAGTGTGTCTCGATGAAGTCGCTCGCGCCGCGAATGGCGTCTTCCTTGAGATCGTAAAGGTCGAGAAGCCACGCACACAGACGAGCCAGGGAACCGATCTGCGCGTCGCTGGGCACATTTACATCGTAATTTCCGGCAACGTAAATATTGAGGCCGTTGAAAATCCATGCCTGATCGCGCGCAACAACTTCGTCATCTGGATTCGTGCGCTGGATTGTGCCATCACCCGTAATGAAGAACTGGCTCATGATTCCTGGCCATCGCTGACGCTGCGCAACGGCGACCCGGTCAGCGCCGATTCCCGGCTGTACCGCGGTGTGATTGATCACGACATACTTGATGTCGCCGCGCGTGCGCTTGACGAATTTGGTCGCATCGCGCGGTAGCTGCTGTGTGATGTCTACGAGAGAGGGCTGTGCGACCGTGGTGCTCTCACCCGGCTTCGGTTCTGGCTGCGGTTCGATCTTCGGTTTGGCCTGCATTGAAGCCTCCCAGTTGTACTTGTGTGTGATAGCTTGGCGGAAGTCTTCGTGAAGGGCGGTCTTTCCTTCGATACCCCATCGATCGACATTTGGCCAGCGATAGAGGATGAGGGATCGGATCACCTGTGTGGTGGGCTGCCTATTCCACCAGTCGATTTCTCCGTACGCCCGCTGGATCCAGCCGCGATTCACGTTTTGCCATGCGTCGTTTTGGTCGGCTTCGGTGAGGTACACCGGCAGATGGCGCATGTTTGTCGGAATGCCGTTCATGAAGTCCTGGTAGGTGCGGAAGTTGTACTGTCGATGGCCGAATGGCGAACCCATGTAGATGTTCGTGTGGATCAGGTTAGGATCGGCGCCATGTGTGTACGCATGGATCGAGATGCCGTCACATCCGTTCGGCCCCAGGATTTTCAGCATGTCGGTCTGGTACTGCACCCAATCTCCGGTCGGGTTTCCGGCGTATGTCGTGTGTATGTTCCAGGGCGCGACAGCCCCCGTAATGACTTGGTCTGACGTGTGACCCGATAATGACTTGATTGCCGCCCGGCACAAGGCATAACAGGCAGCGTATTTTTCGGGCAGGATTATCTCGCCTTGCGATACGACGCGCGGGGGATTCGTGCTCCAATCGAGCGATACGCCAGGTCGCTCAACTGCGAAGTTCATCTCGTTGCCGATAATCCATATATGGCAGCCCCGGGACGCGCGCACGAAGTTCGCCACACGGCGGCTGAAGTCCGAGTAGCGGCTGGCGTTGGGAATCGTGCCATTGGGCTCGTAACCGTGGTTGAGGCGTGCCATAATCCCAAAGCCTTGGTCGGCCCAGAGGGAATAGTCGGCGCCCTGCTGATTGTTTGGGTCAGCCCCCAACTCCTCGGTGAACAAGATCCATCCCAGCACACCGCGTTCGGCCATGAGATGCTCGCCGCCTGGGTCATGCAGACCATAAAGGTACGGAGAGTCATTCAAGGGCCTGCCCATCGTCTCCTCCTTTGTGCAGCGCGCCTGACGTCAGTGGAAAATTACAGCAGCAGATATTTGTCAACCAGTATACACTACATTGTTTTGCTTGTCCAGCCCCAGATATGCACTTTTCGCGTTCAGTCCAGGCATGGGTATAATGTAAAGCACCCGTGGATTGGGGCTCAAAACACGGGGTTTGCGAATGAAGGGGGAATCCTCAAAGTGGATATTGATTGGTTTGGCCAGTCCTGCTTCCGATTGAAGGAAGGCAATATCACGATCGTAACTGATCCTTACGATCGTAGTATTGGTTATACCCTGCCTAAGCTGCGAGCAGACTTCGTGACCGTCAGCCATGACGCTCCCGGGCACGCCAACGCGGCCGCGGTCAAGGGCGACCCAAAGGTGCTTTCGCGGCCAGGTGAGTACGAGATCAAAGGCGTTTTTGTGACCGGCATTCAAACGTGGCGCGGTCCAACGACCAAGGGTGAGGCGAAGGAGGAAAACACGGTCTTCGTCTTTGAGTTTGGCGACCTCACCGTGTGTCATCTTGGCGATCTGAGCAAGTTGTTGACACAAGCCCAGGTGGAGTCGATGCCCGATATTCACGTATTGCTGGTGCCGGTGGGAGGAGGCAGCGCGCTGGATGCCGACAAAGCCGCTGAAGTCATTGCACAACTTGAGCCGCGCATTGTTATCCCGATGCACTACCAGACCCAGTACTGTACAATCAAGCTCGATCCAATAGCCAAGTTCTTGAAAGAGATGGGCGCAGCCGAGCATGAGCCCCAGGAGTCGCTACGGGTGACTCGATCGCAGTTACCCGAGGAGACGCAGGTGGTCGTGCTCGAGTGTAGGCAGGGGTAGGTCGACCATGAGCAGAACAGGTTTGAGTCGGGCAGGGCGCTTGCTGTCATGCCTGTTAGTCCTATTGGTTTTAGTCGCAGGCTGCGGCGGCGCTCGATCGACTGCGTCGCCTTCTGGAGGCACAGTGCTTCCACCTCAGAGCGTTGGCACACCCCCGGTGGGCGGAAATGTAGCTGCGTTGATCGCTCAGGGACAGGCCGCACTCGAAGCGGGTAGGCTTCCAGAGGCCGAGAAAGCGTTTCGGGACGCAGTGAATCTCGATTCCGGCTCTGCTAGTGCGCAGTTCGGACTGGGGAACGTGTACATTC
The DNA here is from genome assembly GCA_963774265.1 of uncultured Chloroflexia bacterium. Lineage (GTDB taxonomy): Bacteria > Chloroflexota > Anaerolineae > CG2-30-64-16 > CG2-30-64-16 > JALOOB01. The sequence goes on from CAVZDU010000010.1 coordinate 260,685, forward strand.
GGCAGGGGCAATTGACCGCCGCTGAGACTGCATTCCGGGCAGCTGTGAATAACAACCCCAACATGAGTTCAGCCCATCTCAATCTGGGGGTGGTCTATTATCAGATGGAGCAGCTGAGTAAGGCAGATGAGGAATTCAGCGCGGTCCTGCGGCTCGATCCGAACGACGCCCAGGCCCTGTATTTGCTGGCTGCTGTCCGGATACAGAACAAACAGTTCGCTGAAGCCGAGAAGCTGCTGAACCAGGCAAAGCTGGCCCAGCCTGATCTGGCTGAGGTATACTACGGCCTCGGTGCGCTGTACAAACTTCAGGGGAAAAACTCCGAGGCTATCGCCGCATTCGAGAAGTTTCTCTCACTTGGTACTGCGCAGGATCCAAACGCGCAGGATGCGGCCCGTGCTGAACTGAAGGTCCTGAAGGGAAAATAGCACGACAGGCCGACGATTTGTTCTGCTCGAGATTTAACGAGCCCCAGGGGGTGGCTTCGTGCGTTCGGCGCCGCGGTGTTGGCTTAGCAGCCAGTGCTTCCACAGGCGAGGCTGCAACTGCTCCCACATGCGTGCCAGACCCCCGATGGCTTCTGGCCCGGGCTGCTGGCGACCATACCGCTGAGCCACAAACAGGTCCGCGATGGTGTCCACTGCCGGCGCGGCCTCCGGCAATCTCTCATTGAATGCCGCCGCACGTTCGAGTGGTGTCTCACTTGCCCTCCATCGGACCTGCAATCGTGTCGCCCACAATCCCAGTAAGCCAAATAGCCTTGCCAGCACTTCACTGTCGCGAAAAAGACTCGCCTGGCGCCAGCGGAAATAGCGGATTCCACCTATCACGGCTGCTATGATGGTGAATCCAGCCGCGAGCCATCCCCAATTGCCTCGCAACCAGCGTTCGAAGGCGCTGGGCGCCCCTGTTAACCCCGATGCAATTCCGGACCCCTCGGGTTCAGGCAATGGCGGTTCAGGCTCCGCCGCATTCGTCCCCTGATCCGGCAGGATGCCGCTATCCAGGGGATCCTGCTCCTCGGTCGCTGGCCGGACTAACAGCGGCTCTGATGCGGTGGGCTCGAACTGAATCCACCCATAGGAGGGAAAATAGACTTCGGGCCAGGCATGGGCGTTACGTTCCAGGATACGGTACAACTCAGGTCCTTCAGCGACTTCATTTTGTTCTTTGACCTGGCCCGGCGTATAACCGACAACGAACCGTGCGGGCACACCAACTGCGCGAAGCATCACGACCATCGCGCTGGCGTAGTAATCACAGTAGCCCGCTCTTGAGTCGAAAAGAAAATAGTCGACGCCATCCTGACCAGCAGGGGGCGCCGCAATGTCCTGGTTGTACGGGTATGTTCGCAGGAACTTCTCGACCGCGTCGGCCTTGTCATACGGACTGCCAAGGTTGGCAACCGTACTAGTGGCCAGCTCTCGCACTCGAGCGGGAGTTGATTCGGGCAACTGTAAATACCGCTCGGAGATCCAATCCGGATAGATCGTTGTGTCTGCGCGCAGCTTGACGGGAGAAGCGTCGCTGACGGCAGAGACGACTTGATAGCCAGTCTCACTGTCCAGGCGGATGCGACTACGCAGCAGGGACACAACGCGCACTGGTTCCCGCCCGTCGCCATCGGTTGACACTTGCCGGTAGTCTGCAGTTACCGGCACACTAATCCGCTGCGGCTGAGGGGGCGCAAAGATCAACTCCTGGCCCTGCTCAAGCGGATAGACAGTGCTTGTGATCTCCCTTGTATCTCGGACGACCGGTTCCCCGAGTGGCTCGCTACTATCTATCACGACTATATCAGGCGATGTGTTTTGCCAGCCGCTGCTCGTGTATTCGTCGTAGACCGCCGCCCGCCAGTAGGAGCGCTCTGGCGTTTCCGCATCGAAAATGGGGCGGTCGGTTAGGTTGACCGGGCCACCGAAAGCCATCGACTTGCCGAAAGTGGAGATAGTCGTGGCCGACCGGTTGTAGTTCAGCGACTTATACATGCGGTTCCAGGTGTCCTCGACCTGCTGCCATGGCCCTTCGAGCGGCCGCAGCAGGCGCTCAACGGTAAGGCTTTGTGTGACATCGGGCACGGCCCAGGCAAGGACAATGACCAAGGCTGTGAACGCTAGGCCAGATCTCAGAAAGTCCAGGGTGATGTCGGGTGCGTAGCGTACCCGCGTCATCTGCCAACGTGCCTCATTTCGAGCGAGTTCAACCCGGATTGCCAGGAGCAGCACCGAGGCTCCGTACATGACGAGGTACCCGGTCATGGGTGCGGAAGCGTAGTAGGCGTTGACTACCAGCGCAACGCCTGCAGGAATGACCGCGTTAAGCAATCGCTGATGGCGAAACAGGCTCCAGATGGCGAGATACCCGATCCACCAGCCGAGAATGCTCAACTGGGTGACAAATATGAGATTGTCGGCGCCCGATGTGCCCTCCATCAGGGCGCGCATCCAACTGACATTGCGCTGGAAAAGCTCGAATGCGCCTTCGCGCAGTGTCATGCTGCTGAAGATCAGTTGGGTGAACAGCGTCGCAATCCAGACGATACTGGCTAAGGCGCCGTAAATGACTGGAAAGACCCCATCCCAGCGAGTCAGGGCTAACATGAAACTCAACAACGCACCGCCGAGCATGGCCAATCGCACCACTTCGAGGCCCTCGCTCCATTCGGCTGCGTTGAGCCCTTCTGTGACTGCGACCAGCATGAGCACGGCCAGCAATAACGTCCACCAGCCCCCACCCCACGCGAGGCGCTCCGCCGGCGTATTGCCGCGGGGCATCTCTAGGGGGACGGCCATCGATTGGATATTCGTGGTCATATCTTCTTTTCGTCCACCGCTCCTTCCTCAAATGCACATAACTATTCTAACCGTCGCAAAGGCGATTGGTCAAGTCTTTTTGGCGGTTTGACGTCATCGTCAGCGCAGAGTACAATCGTCGGGCACTCCTGGCCTTACCACAGTCAGCACCATTCCAAAGGATACACCGCATGGATAAAGCGCGGATCAACGAGATTTTGCAGCAACTCATCGCGGTCGATGGGCCATCCGGCTCCGAGTCGAAAGTAGCGGAACTGGTTGAGTCGCTCGCTCGCGATGTTGTGACCGAGATGCGACGCGATGCGCTTGGCAACCTGATCGCTCGTCGCCGTGGCGCAGCAGAGCCACCTGGCCGCGTCATGCTCGCAGCCCACATCGACGAAATCGCCCTCGTAGTCACCAAAGTCGAGCAGGGCTTTCTGCATGTCGCCAGTATTGGGGGCGTCGACGCACGCTCGGTCATCGGCCAGGAAGTGACCGTATACCCGTCGGGGCCGGGTTCTGATTCGTTCCCTGGAGGATTGCCGGGATATGTGGGCAGCCGGCCGCCGCACCTTCTCTCGGATGAGGAACGCAAGAAAGTTGTTCCGTTGAAGGATCTGCGCGTCGACATCGGGCTGCCGGCCTCCTTCTTTGGCAAAGGTATCGTGCGTGTAGGCGACCTTATCGTCGTGCGTGGTCCGCGCTGCGAGCTGCTCAACGATCGACTGGCGACCAAAGCGCTCGACAACCGTGCAAGCGTGGCAGTGATGCTTGGCGCGCTCGGCTACCTCGCGAACATGCAACACACTTGGGACGTTTACGCAGTTGCAACGGTTCAAGAGGAGGTTGGCCTGCGCGGAGCCACCGTCGCCACGTTCGGCGTCGCACCAGACCTGGCCATCGCTCTCGACGTCACGTTCGGTGATACACCCGGAGTCAATGGCGGGGAGACTTACCCGATGGATCATGGGCCCACGATCGGTTGGGGACCCAATCTGCACCCCGGGATGGTGAAGCAATTGAAGGCTGTGGCCGATGATCTCGAAATTCCCTACGGCATCGAGCCCATGCCCGGCAGTTCTGGAACCGATGCCTGGGCGATCCAGGTGAGTCAGGCGGGAGTCCCCACCGGCGTGCTGAGCGTCCCGATTCGATACATGCATTCGCCTGTCGAGATGGTCGGCCTGACCGATCTCGATCGCACTGCACGGCTGTTGGCTGCATATATTGCCCGGTTGGACACTCGCACCTTGGATGATCTGGCTGCCGAGATGCTTTGATGCGAGAGCTGAGGAGCGCATATCGTGACTGAGTTGAGAGAATTATTGTGCCGTCTTTCCGAGGCATTCGGGCCGTCAGGCCATGAGAAGGCCGTGCGCACGCTGGTCCGTGGGGAGATTCAAGGGTCGGTGGACCGTCTTGACGTCGATGCGATGGGCAACTTGATCGCCTTTAAGGTTGGTGTGGGTCCCGAACCGCGCCTCAAAGTGATGTTGAGCGCCCATATGGACGAGGTGGGCTTCATGATCACGGCGATCAACAAGAATGGGATGTTATCCTTCAAGCCCGTTGGCGGAATTGATGCTCGGCTGCTGCTGGGCAAGCGACTCGTCATTGGGGAAAACCAACTGGCGGGCATCCTTGGGGCGCCTGTGCCGCACCTTCAGAAGGGCGAGGCGGCGAACCGGGTCGTTGATCTGGACGACATGACCATCGATATCGGCGCGACAGACGAGAAGGGTGCCAACGGAAAGGTCAAGGTCGGCGACTACGCGACATTTGCGACGAGGTTCTTGGTGCTTAGCGAGGAAGCAGGGTGGCCCACCGTGCGCGGCAAGGCCTTCGATGATCGGTCCGGCTGTGCCGCCTTAGTCACCTTGCTGAAGCGCGAGCGGTTTTCTGTCGATCTGTTCGGCGTCTTCACTGTGCAGGAGGAAGTTGGACTGCGGGGAGCGCGCGTAGCCGCTCACCGTGTCAATCCTGATGCCGCGTTTGCGCTGGAGGGGACTAGTTGCGACGATCTCCCGCGTCCGCCTGATGAGGATAGCACCCCGGTTACTCGCCTGGGCGCCGGACCTGCGATCACCCTGATGGACCGCAGTGTGGTCGCCCACCCGGGATTGGTGGCGCTATTGCAGGAAACCGCTGCGGACGAAAGCATCTCCATTCAGTACAAGGCCCCCGGCCTTGGCAGCACGGAGAGCGGGGCCATCCATCTGGCGCGTTCAGGTGTGCCGGCTACTACGGTATCTGTTCCGTGTCGCTACATTCACGGCCCGGCAGCCATCTTGAACCTTAACGACCTGGACGCAACCGTGCGACTCATGGACGCCACGCTGCGCCGAATGACTGCGCAGCATCTGGAGCGATAAGGTCTCCGAAGGAGCACCATCAATGCAACAAACGGCAAAGCGGCTCGCCGAGGCTTTCGGCGTATCGGGTTTCGAGGATGAGATTCGCAGTGTAATCCGCGAGGAAATTGACGGTCTGGCTGATGAGTTGCGCGTCGATGCGTTGGGCAATCTCATCGCCATCAGAAAAGGGCTGGGGGGTGGCAAGCGCATCATGCTCGCCGCACACATGGATCAGATCGGCCTCATGGTTACCCACATCGATGAGAAGGGCTTCATGCGTTTCACGAACGTGGGGTTCGTTTACGCCTTAGCCTCATGGGGCGGCCAGGTTCGTTTCGCTGATGGCACGATTGGCGCTGTCGGCGTGGACGGGCGCGCAGATCCGCGGCATGCCTTGCCTGAATTGCGCGATTACTTCATCGACGTTGGCGCGGGCAGCAAGGCGGAGGTCAAACAGAAGGTCGGTTCAGTTGCGGCATTCTGGCCTGGTTTTGTGGCGCAAGGCAACACATGGTTTTCGCCGAACCTGGACGACCGCGTGGGCTGTGTCGCCCTCGTGCAGACGCTGCGGGAGTTGAAGGACGCGCCGATCGATCATGATCTGTACGCAGTCTTCACCACCCAGGAGGAAGTTGGGTTGCGAGGCGCCACAGCCGCAGCCTACGCGCTGGAGCCGGATTTGGCGATCGCTCTTGACGTAACGCTTACCGGTGACATCCCCTATGCGTCACCGGCCATGGAAGTAGGCCTGGGCAAGGGTGTAGCGATCAAGATTCAAGATTCGGGTATGATCGGTCACCCAGGCCTGAACTCGAAAATGATCGAAGTGGCGGAAGCCGAGGGCATCCCTTACCAATTGGAGGTGTTGCAGGGCGGAACGACCGATGCGCGGGTGGTTCAGGTCTCACGCGCGGGAGTGCCGGCGACAGCGCTCTCAGTGCCCAGCCGCCACGTCCACACCCCATCACAGATCGTCGATCGGCGTGATGTGGAGGCTACGGTGCGGCTGTTGGCCGCGTTCCTGCGACGGCCCATCAGTCTCTGACCGGCCTTTCGAGGGTAGCTACGGCGCGGCAGTGTCGGCCGCGCCTGCCTTGAGAGGCGCTTCCGGCGCCTTCGAAGCGAACCACGAGGCGACGAACGCAATGAAGGCAACCAACAGCACTGCTGCAGCCAGGAGGCCCAGGCGATCGTAGCGCCATGCAAGGACGCCCGCCTCCAATTGGCGGACCTCACCTGCCCGCACTATCCACCGTCGCTGTATAGTGTCCTCGCGGTAGAGACGGTGCACACGCTCGAGCAGCCAGCCCGGTCCTGTGCCACGACCGTATACCTCGGTGGTGTAGGTCGCACGGCTTCGGCCCCCAATGTCACGCCAGGCGCGCGCATCATTGCGCCAGATCGCGGCACGCAGCAGTTCCAATGGTTGTCCTTTTTAATTCTGCCTCATTGGCGGCCTGCTCCAGCTTGGCGGCCTCCGTCTCCCACGCAATCAGGCTCTTGCTCAGATCCACGCTCTCTTGATAGCCGTCGGTTCGTGTGAGTATGTCCTCGTTCATGGGCCACGCGAGATGGCGTGTGGAGAGGACTGAGGAAATCAGCGCCAGCTCCGGCAAGTCGGGCAAGACGGCGTCGAGCCGGTCTTGCCAGGTCAGCAAAACGGCGGGATCGCTATAGGTCAACGTGACTGTAAGGACCGTCCCACTGGCTATGACGTCGGAGAAGCCTCGCAATGCTGTCACAGCCTCGGAAACCACCTCGGATGCAGCGGAGCCCTGTGTGTTATCGATTAGCTGCAAACTGAGTGTGCGCTGTCCGGGGGCATTGCTGACGTCAAGGAGGGACTGGGAAATGTGGGGTGGTCTGGCATCGGGCAGGACCAGGACATCTGCGCCAAACGCGCCGGTCAAGATCCGGCGCACGTTGGGAAAGTCGCCACCTTCTACTGCTCGGTATGCAAGCAAGAGAACTTCGGCTCGCGCACACGCGTCTGCGTCTTGCGCGACGCGGACAGCGTTCAACTCTCGGAGCGCCGCGCTGTGAGTGCCTGCATTTGCCTCGCCTCCGCGTCCTCCCGCGGCTTCAGCCAACCTTTGCTGCAAGGACTTCGCTGATGCGCGCAGTTCGGCGTCCTCTGGGTTCAGCGTCACGGCTTCCGTTAGCTCACTTACGGCCAACTGCAGATACGCTTGGCCAGCAGATCCGCCCTCACGACTGCCTTCGCTGAGATACAATCCCGCAAGTCGTTCGCGTGCCGCCGCCAACTCGGCAGGGCTAGTATCAACCTTGGCTGACATGATCCCCGCGCGCCACTCGGCAATGGCCGGCGAAGCGAATCGTTCGTAGAAGCTGGCGCGCGGCGCAAACACGGGGGGAGCGAGTGTAGCCACATGCCAATATCGCTCGCCCAGCGCCACGTGTTCGTTGAGTCCTGCTTCGGGCGCAGCAGCCGCGGCCCGGTCCCCCTGCAGTTCCTGCCACCACGGGGATGACATGAACGCGAGCCCGACGTTGGATGGGGCTTTCACTCCCCCCCATTCCCATGTGAAGGTTCCGGGCCTTGGTGAATGTGGGGTCGGTGCGAGATGCAACACCTGCTCCGGCGGAAGTGGACGAGCGAAGGTTACCGAAACGCGGAGCGATTCCGGGGCGCCGGCCCAGACATGTCCTGCGACGAGCAGATATGCATAGCTGACGAGGCCGTCCTGGATCGTTAGGGCTTGGCGATATCGGATGCGAATATCGACACTTCCGCGCACCGGAACGGTGACGGTTGCTGTTGCCTGGATCTCGGGACCGTTTGGGTTAGCGACGCGTATCAGCGCGAGTGGGCGTCCGCCAAGGGCCGCCTCGGCAATCTCCGGCATTTCGGTGTTGCTAACCTGCGGGCCCGGGATGCCGATAGGCATGACCACTTCGGTGGCGCCCCGGTTATAAAGCTGCACTCTGAGATCTGTGTCGGCCCAGGCGCCAGTCGCGTCTTCCTTGATCACCAGGTCGACGGTCTGGCTGCGCAACTGAATGCCCCGCGCCCCGCCGTTTCCGGGAACCACGCTGATCGATCCTGTTCCTGTTGAATCGGCATGTACCGACGTCGAGCCGTAGGCCAGCACACCCAGCACAATGACCAACAAGATGACTTGCTTTAAGTAGGTGATTCTGGTATCCTCCAGCCTGAACCGTCTCCACAACGCGCGAAGGTGGTCCCCATGGTCAAACTACTGATGAACTGGGACATTAAGTCAGGCCACGAACAGTCTTATTTCGAGTTCGTCATGCAGGAGTTCGCCCCAGGTTTGATGCGTCTGGGCCTGCAGCCAACGGAAGCCTGGTACACCGTGTACGGCCATGGACCACAAATCCTGACGGGCGCCGTGGCCAATGATATCGAAACGATGCGCCATATTCTTGACAGCGAAGAGTGGCGCGTTCTTAGGGACCGTCTGCTGGAACACGTCCATAATTTCAGTCAGAAGGTCATTCAAGCCAGTGGACGTTTTCAGCTCTAGATTTGTTCCTCCGCGCTTGCAAGAAGATTGGGTCCCAGGTGGTCCAGTAATCGGAAAACCTCCGTTTCTTTCCGCACATTTTGTGTCAAGAGGAATAGATCTGCTTCATTCGTGTAGCCCCAGTCGTGCAAGACACCGGTCATGTCGCCGGTCTTGTGGTAGAAGTCCACACTGTCGCGCCTCACGTTACGCAGCCAAAGCCCTGGATCCGTGTTCGCCAGCAGCATCTGGTCTGTCCACGCGCGCTCATCTGAGGGTAGCTGGTCTCGAATTTCGTATAGCCGTATGCAGTCTTCGGCTGAGATCCAATTCTCCAGCCCGCGCGCTCGTGCCTCGTAGTCCATTAGTCGTCGCTCGACGCGCGTATGGCGCAATCCCAGCCTCCGAAACGCGTCGTTCAGCCTCGGCATCCCCAGGCGGCGGATGACCAGATTCGTGCATAGATTATCTGACACGGCGATCATCATCAGAAGGACGTCATGATAGGGCAGTGAGCGTCGGTGAAAGAGTCGGGCGAAGCCGGCGCCCTCCACCTGGTCCTCAGCATTGAGATCGCAGGTCTCACTTCGACTAACGCCCCCTGCTCGCTCCAGGTACGCCCATGCGTAGAGGATGGGGACTTTGATGATTGACGCCGACAAGAATTGGTCACGGTTTTTGCGCAGAATGCCTGGTCCGCCGCGCGGCCGGTAGTAGAGCGCGTACTCGCAACTGAGTCCCCTGAGGGCTTCATCAATGAGTTGTTGAACTTGTTGTATCTCGGACACGGTGGCTCACATCCGAACATTCTAGCATACAGTGCTGATATCTCGATGCTATAATGTTCCCTGCAACGGAATTGCCTGAGATGCGATCTTCTACCGTCGTAAGTCGCCGTCTCCGGCCCACTAGTTTCCTGCCTTTCATTGCCTGGGGCGTGCTCCTGCTTCTGCAGTTGGTGTCGCCCGACAAGGCATGGAGTTGGCTACTCGTGGGCCTGGGGCTTCTGATCGTCATAGCCTATTTATGGGCTCGGATGCTGCGCGAGCAGGTGACGGCAGAACGCCGCACCCACGGCGCGTGGGTGGTTGCTGGTGACCACCTGCGTGAGCAGTTCACCCTGACAAATCATGGAAAGCTGCCGGTGCTATGGGCTCGCATCAGGGACCAGTCTGAGGTGCCCGGCTACCGGGTCGATCGAGTGGAGACTGTCGAGAGCGAGGGACAACGTACATGGACAACAACCGGCGTGTGTCAACGCCGCGGTGTTTTCCAGCTCGGTCCCTGGGTCGTGGAGATGACCGACCCGTTGGGCTTCTTTCTGGTGACGCATCACTACCCGGAGAGCGCGACGATCATGGTCTACCCTCGCGCCTCTCGCCTGCCTGATCTCGATCTGCCGCGTGGGCGCGCACCGGGCCGCGCCGTTTCATCGCAGCGTGCAAACGAAGAGACGATCCTGGTGGGTGGTCTGCGCGCGTATGCCCCAGGCGACCCATTACGTCGCATCCACTGGAAGGCCACGGCGCGTCACGACCTCTTGATGGTGCATGACTTCGATCGCGAGCCGTCGGGCGATGTTTGGTTGATCGTGGATATGGATGCGCGCGTGCAGGCTGGGCGAGAGGCTGAGGCAACCCAAGAATATTCTGTCATCCTGGCGGCATCCTTGGCGGCACGGTTTCTGCGCCAGGGTGAGCGGCGCGCTGTGGGCTTGTTGATATCGGGTCGGCATCCCGTGATGTTACCCCCGGGACGCGGCCAGGAGCAGTTGTGGCGCATTCTTGAGGCGCTTGCCCTGGCCGAGCCTGCGCCGGACCTCCGGCTGGAGGGCCTGTTACGGCAGTCAGGGCCAAGCTTCGGCAGTGGCAGAACGCTGGTAATCATCACACCGTCGCAAGATGGCGATTGGGTCGCGCCTTTGTTGCCCCTCACCGCTCGCGGCAACGCGCCGACCGCCGTGTTGCTCGACGCAACGACATTCGATCCACCTGTGGGCAGTCACCAGGCCCTACTGGGCCTGCGCAGCCTGCTGGCGCAGCAGCGGATTCGCAGCACGGCCCTGGAGCAGGGTTTCCCATTCCAGCCCATCGATAAGATTCGCCGTCGACGGACCGAAGCGCGTGCGCTGTCAGGCTTTGGTCGCGTGATCCAGGTCGAGGTTGAGGAGGAGGTCTGACGCCATGCGCGGGGATGACGCCGTCAGCCTATCCGAGCAGCCCGGCTGGGCAATGCGTCTCGCGCGGCGCTTCCGACCCTCCACCGGATGGGGCGTGTTTCTGTTGGCGTCCAGCGCGATGATTCTTCTGCCCGTTGCACTGGCTGACGGCGAGCTGCTTACTGGTCTGAATCGAACAGTGTTGCTTTCGGTTATTTCGTTTGCGTTTGCCTGGTGGCTCGCCCTTCGACGCATGCCAGGCCTGGCTGCGTCCGCGCTGATTGGCCTGGCAGGTGTGACTGTTGATCTCCTCTGGGGCGTCTTTGTGTTGCGGCCAGGTGCGTTGGCGTCGCAGCTTCTCAATTGGTGGACCTGGTCCTTCAGCGATCGTCAGGGAACCGAACCGGCAATCACTTTCTTTCGCGAGCAATGGTCGTTGCTCGGTGGTTATCTCCAGCGCGTTGGTTGGTGGATCAAGGGCCTGCTAGTTGGACCCGGCGCCCCGGATAATTTGGCTGTCATTGGCCTGATCATTCTCCTGACATGGTTGATCGCCGCCTGGGCTGCGTGGTGGATTGCACGTCACGGTCAGACGTTCGTTGCGCTTTTGCCGACGGGGGCGCTCCTGGCTCAGCACGCGTACTGGGCGCCACCGACATTGGGCTACTTGCTTGTTTTTCTTGGTGTGACCGTGTTTCTGCTCGTGTTCGTGCGCATGGTGTTCAATATGCGCGCCTGGGACGAAGCCGGCGTGGATTACGCAGAGGACATCCGATTGGACATGTTGTTCAGCGCACTCGGGCTGACACTCATCGTTACTTTCCTATCGCCAGCGCTGCCGTTCTTCGCATCCGGTGAATTTTCGCAGAGGTTCTGGAAACTGCTGGAGTCGCCATGGCGAACCGTGGAACAGCAGGTAAGCGCAAGCTTTAGCGTGGCCCAGCCGGTGCGCTCGCTCGTTCCGCCGTCGGGTGCGGCGCCCGGGGGCTTACCGCGCGCCCATCTGCTGGGTGGCCGGCCAGAACTTGGCGCGGAGATAGCCTTGCGCGTCAACGTCCGCGGCGACCCTTCTGGTTTGCAGCTTTACTGGCGCGGGCAGACCTATGCTACGTATACGGGACGGGGCTGGGAGAACGACGCAGAAAGGGTGTCGGAGCAATCCTTCGAGGCAGGTCAGCCGTGGAGCGCTGACTTGCCGTCAAGCAAGGGCCGGCGCCCAATCGTCGCTGCGGTGGAGATTGTGGCCGCGTCGCGCAGTGTTGTATACGCGCCTCTCGAACCAATCGCAATTGACCGGCCGTATCGGGCGTTCTTGCGGGCGCCGGGCGACCTGGTGGCGCTGTCGTCCGAGCGAAAGGCAGAGACCTACACCGTGTTGTCGTACGTCCCGGCGCCAGACGCGACCATCCTGGGCGGGGCCGGAACGGCGTACCCGTCTGACGTGACCTCTCGCTACTTGCAGCTTCCAGCTGACCTGGATCCCCGCCTCTCGGTGCTTGTAGCATCCTGGACGAAAGGCGCAACAAGCCAGTACGACAAGGCCGTGGCCATCGAACGAGAATTGCGGCGCATCACCTACTCGCTGGACGTGCCCCTGCCGCCAGATGGCCGCGAACTGGTGTCCTGGTTTATCTTCGATCTGAGGCGCGGTTACTGCGATTACTACGCCTCGGCAATGATCGTACTCGCGCGGTTGGCCGGCATCCCCGCCAGGTTGGCCATTGGCTATGCCACCGGCGATTTTGACGAGAAGACAGGACAGTATGTAGTGACCGAGCTTCAGGCACACTCATGGCCCGAGTTGTATTTCCCAGGGGTCGGCTGGCTGCCATTCGAACCGACGGCTGGACTTCCGCTCGTTGAGCGAGAGCCGGGCCAACCGTCCCCCAGTTCTCCGCTGGGCGCCGCAGGCGGTCCCGAGGATCTGGACTCGGGCATGGCGGAGCTTCGAGTGCTCGCAAGAGAGAACGCTGTGGTTGAGCGACGGCAGGCCGCAGGACGTGGGTTGTGGGCTGCCGTGTTGGCGCTGATCGTCGCTTGGGCAGTCTGGCTGACTGCATCATCCAGGCAGCCTATCCCTGTGGTGGCTGGTGAGTCGGTTGAAGCGTATGACCGCGTTGCTGGCTGGGGCCGGCGCTTGGGCAAGCCGATCAGCCGAGGCGAAACGCCGCGCGAGTACATGATTGGACTGAGCAAGGTCGCGGAAACGATCGCGGACCGCGCTCGCTGGCGCAAACAGCGCGTAAGGTGGGCGGCTTCAGTGGTGGTCATTGAGGGCGCGTTGCTGACCACAGACGTGGAGCGTAGCCTTTTTGCACCGGAGGGCGAGCTAGCGCAACCCTTATCGAAGAGAAACAGGTTGAGGGCTGCACTGCGCGAGCTGTGGCTTGCTCGCGCGAGCGGTCACCCCGAAGATCTCTCCTGACCTATACATTGAACCGGATGTTCAGAATATCGCCATTCTGAACGATATACTCTTTCCCCTCTAACCGTAGCGCCCCTTTTTGTTTCGCCGCCACCAGGCCGCCTGCGTTGATCAGCGCATCGTAGGATGTGACCTCGGCTCTGATAAAGCCACGCGCAAGATCGGAATGGATTGCGCCAGCCGCGTCCACCGAGTTCGCGCCCACGGGGATGGGCCAGGCTCGGACCTCATCTTCGCCCACAGTGAAAAAGCTGTGAAGGCCGAGTAGGGTGTAGCTCATGCGGATGACCCGATTTAGGCCGGGTTCGGAGATGCCGTACTCTGACAGGAACTCGGCGGCATCGTCGGGGGGCAACTGCGCTAGTTCCATTTCCAATCGGCCCTGAATCGCGGCAATCGTTGTGTGCCGGTGCCGGTAGTTGCAGAGCGATTCGATCGCCTGGTCTGCCGGACTGTCACCGACATTCAAAACAATCAACAGAGGCTTGAGGGTGAGCAAACCATAGTTGCGTAGCGACTTGAGCTCGGCGCCCTCCAGATCCATGTCGCGCAAAGGCGCACCGTGATCCAGTGTCTCATGCAGGCGCAAGAAGAGCGCTAACTCGGTTTCATCCTTTGCCTTTTGCAGCCGGTCACCGCCCTTCTTCAGCCCTATCTGAAGTCGCTCGATGCGGCGCTCTACGATGATCTGGTCAGATAGGAGAAGTTCGTCGTCGATAATCGCGATATCGCGACAGGGGTCAACTGACCCCTCGGAGTGCGGTATGTCCGGGTCCTCGAAGGCGCGCACGACGTGGAGCAGCGCATCGCTCTGGCTCAGCGTGTTCAGGAGGGGCCCACTCAACCCGCCCGCGCCAACGCCTTTCGCCAGACCGGCTATGTCTGCATAGGTGACCTTCGCGTACGTGGTCTTGCGAGGCTTGAACATCGAGGACAGGCGGTCGACGCGCTCGTCCGGTACGTCAACCGTTGCGCTGTGCACCTCAAACTGGCCCGAGGAAAACGCAGCTGTCTCCAGGTTGCCACGGGTCAACGCGTTGAAAATGGTCGTCTTGGTGCTGTTAGGGAGTCCGACAATTGCAATGTGCATCTCTATACACCAGGGTTGGATCGGTTTGACTGTTGATAATCGATCGCGGAGTATACCATGCGTCTGCGAAATCAGACCAAACGTGTGTGGCGGTTTGGGGAGGAGGTCGCGAAAGATGGTAGAATAGCCGTCGATGTGGATCCACCGAGCGATACAAAGGATGGCTGATGCATTTGCCAACATCTTATGAGGCCGAGCAGCTGCTGGCGGATGCGGCGACCCGGAATCCGGGACCTTGGATCGCGCACTCTTTTCGCGTGGGGGATGCAGCAAGGCGGATTGCCGAGTTGGTCCCGGGCCTGAAGGCCGAGGAGGCGTTCATCCTGGGATTACTGCATGACATCGGCCGGCGCGAGGGCATCACCGGGATGCGGCACGTCTTGGACGGGTATGTCTATCTTGGCGGTCTGGGATATGCGGACGCCGCGCGCATTTGCATGACGCATTCGTTCCAGAATCGAGATCATCGCGAGATCTTTGGTGAGTGGGATTGCGACGCGTCAGAGCTGGCGTTTATTCAAGGGTATCTTGACCAGATAGAACTGGACGACTACGATCGACTCATCCAACTGTGCGATTCGTTGGCTATGGCCCAGGGTTTCGTCCTGATGGAGAAGCGGATGATGGATGTGGCGCTACGGTACGGTGTGAACGAGTTCAGTGTGCGCAAGTGGCGCAAGACGTTCGAGATCCGATCGGACTTTGAGGGGCGCATGGGCTGTTCGGTTTACAGTCTGCTGCCCGGAGTCATCGACAATACCTTTGAGAGGTAAGCATGCGTGTCTTTCTAGCGGGCGTCATGCAGGCGTCGTTGCCTGGCAAGGGGATAGTGGATCAGGGGTATCGCAACGCGATCGGCGATGCGTTGCTGGCGAAGTGGCCCGACATTGACGTGGTCGATCCGTTGATCTTGCACCCGAACAGCGTGGAGTACGATTATGAGGCCGCGCGCGAGACATTGTTTGCATTGATCACACTGGCCACGACGTGCGATCTGGTGATTGCCTATGTGCCGCAAGCCAGCATGGGGACCGCGCTGGAGATGAACGCAGCCTACCAGGCGGGTATCCCGGTCATTGCGATTTCGCCCATGCGCGAAAACTGGGTGATTCGCGCTGTCTCTGATCGTATCCTGGCCGACCTTCAGTCGTTCATGGTGCTTCTGTCTACTTTGGATCAGCCAAATGATTTAATTGACAGAGCTCGGCGCTGAGACTAGAATCGAATTGCGCCCCCATAGCTCAAAGGATAGAGCAGATGCCTTCTAAGCATAAGGTTGCAGGTTCGAGTCCTGCTGGGGGTACCATAACGCGAGAGAGGGAGGATCTCCCCAAGATCCTCCCTCTCTCACCTGCATCCACCCAACACCCATCGCAATCTCTACACCACACCCTCAGAAACAACGGTCGTCTCGACTCCCCCAAGTCGTCACAACCGCCAGAAGCTTACTCACACTCAACTCGAACCTTGTGCCTCACAACCTTGATCTAAGAGCAGCATAGCGCATCCAGGGGACTGCTGTCATCAATCGAAAGTCGTGTTTTTTCTATCCGGTTTGTACGATGATTGATGTACATCTGCTGTTATTTTAGCAGTATTGGCGTCTGTTCGCGGGCTGACTGCAGTAGCCCCAGGATCGTCGCGACGTTGTTGCGGCTGTCACTGAGCTGGATACGCTGCGGCTTCCCGAAGACAACGGCATCGTACAGGTCTTCCACCTCACCAAGGTAGAGCTCTTGATCCGCGAAGCGCAGCGTTTCGACAGGCCCGTCACCCCGTTGCAGATCCAGCTGACTTGCATCATCAGGCTTAAAGGCATTGCTCAGCGTGATGCAGCCTTCGCTGCCGACGAATTCCATGATCATCCGCAGCGCAGACTCGAAGCCTGAGTCAAACTGCGCGAACACGCCGTTCCCAAAGTGCATCTGGCCGAAGAACGACATGTCCACACCGGTGGGACCCACAATCTGCCAACCAAAGACCTCTTCGGGAGCAAGCCCACCTGAGACCGCCCGTGCAAAGCTGATCGGATAGCAGCCGACGTCCCAAATGCTTCCTCCGCCCAACTCCGGCTTGAGCCTGACGTCGCCGGTTCGCCCAAGCGGGTATGTGAAACCACCCCGGATAAGCCGCAACCGGCCGATAGTCCCTGTTTCGATCAACTCACAGACCTTGAGAGTTTGTGGGTGGTGTCGATACATGAAGGCTTCAGCGATGACCACCCCATTCTTCGCGCCTGCTTCGGCAATCGCGTCAACGTCCTCGACGGTAAGCGCAATCGGCTTCTCACACAGCACATGTTTTCCCGCCTTCGCTGCCTTGATGGCCCACTCGGCATGAAACCGATTCGGCAGTGAGATATACACCACGTCGATTTCCGGGTCAGCCAACAGCGCCTCATAGCTTCCGTGGGCGCGTTCGATGCCCTTTTCCCTTGCGTACTGCTGCGCCCGCTCAAGTTCCCGGCTGGCCACTGCCAGCAACCGATTGCGAGGTGAAATTGTGAGGGGTGGGATCAGCGCGCGGTTGATACGCGCTGTCCCCAGGATGCCCCAACGAAGAACTTTTGTGTCCATGGCCGGCTCCCCCTTGAACTGAATGTGACCTCTTCTTCAAATGCGCGAACGGCGCTCTTACCTGTGAGCTCAGGACCCAAATAGGGCCACTAACCCGCGCCACACGTCATTCCGCCAGGCTGGATAGTTGTGCCCGCCACTGTACTCGCGGTACGCCACGTCGTAACCCCGCTGCTGCAAGAGCACATGCATTCGGCGGTTTGGTTCAAGTAACCACTCGTACCGGCCCACATCCATCCAGATCTTCAAGGGTTGAATGGGCAGATGGCGCACCATAGGGACAGTGACCGTATCCGCATTGTCCAACTCGAATGCACCCGATTGGCTGAGCACATGGCCGAAAACGTTGGCCGCCCGCAGCCCTGTGTAGAGCGCCATCAGGCCGCCCATGGATGCGCCGAGCACACCGAACGCGCCGGGATGCTTGGCTGGGTCGATCAGGTGGAGGTGCTTTTGTGCCAGCGGAAGCACCTCCATTGTCACAAGGCTGATTGTTGCATCATTGCAGGAGTACTCGATTCCGCGCGCTGGCCCCCCGTTGTCCAGCAGCGCGAGCGCAACTGGCCTTATGCGACTCTCCGCGATGAGATTATCGATGATGTGCGTAATCCGGCCCCGCGTGATGTAGTCTTGTGCATCATAGACGACAATCAGCGGTACCGGCGCATCGGTTGGCGGGCGGTAAAGGTAGACCCACCGCTTGCCGGTTGCCAGGAGCCACCTGTTTTCAATGCGATGGCGTGATAGATTCCCTTGGTTCACTCCGGAATCGCGCAAGATAAGGGGCGTAGGCTCCGCGCCCGGCATGTAGAAGTAGTTGTTGATGTGGCCCATCCCGTTGGGCGAAGTGTGTTCGTTGAACGGATCGGTTATTCGCGCTTCGTCTATAGGTTCGATGAGGAACGCGTACTCTATGTAGGCGTCCGAGGGGAGCTTCAGGCAAAACGACCAGACTCCTGCATCGACCTGCGACCACGGCGCGGCTGCGTCAGGATCCCAGGCATTGAAGTCGCCGATAAGATACGGCGGGTGATCGCCCTCCCAGAGGAAGATCGCTTCTTCCCCATCGATGAGGGGGGTGCCCCTACTCTGTGCGCGCTCCAGGAGAGGGTGGGCCATTGTCCCTCCGTCGATTCAAGATTCATCACCATGGTTACGACATGGGTCCGCATCCTAGCACAACGAAAGACCGCGCGCAACCATCGCGCGGTGCACTGTGCGTGGGGTTATTTGGCACACTCGGCACAAATGTCTATAATCAGTCGTCAAAGAGTAAGTGGGCGACTCGGCGCAGGTCGACTTCGATCCGCGGCGGTCGCTTTTTGTTTGCCGCTCAGCCACACACTCCCATGGCAAAAGATGCCGCGCGGCTGAGCATGAAAGGGTTATCGGTTTGCTCGTTGCCTTGTACGCAGTGGTTGCGCTTTGGCTGAGCCTGTACGGGTTTCAGGCGCTTGCGCTCACTGCACTCTATCTTCGCCACAGGCGTGCCAGCTCGCCCACGGCGGCAGTGACCGAGGGCGACTGGCCCGCGGTGGTTGTCCAGCTTCCTGTATTCAACGAACGCTACGTCGTCGAGCGATTGATAGACTCAGCCGCGGCCCTGGACTATCCTCGTGATCGCCTGATCATCCAGGTGCTCGATGACTCGACTGACGAAACGACTGCTCTCGCCGAGACGCGCGGTGCATTTCACTGTGATTCTGGAATTGACGTGCGCGTGCTGCATCGCGATAATCGGCAGGGGTACAAGGCTGGTGCGATGGCGTGGGGCCTAAGGCAAGTCGACGGGGAGTTTGTGGCCGTTTTTGATGCCGACTTTCGCCCCCATCCTGACTTCCTTCGAAAGACTGTCGCCGCTCTCATCGCCCGTCCTGATGTGGGGATGGTCCAGACCCGCTGGTCGCATCTGAATGACGAGTATTCCTATTTGACGCATGCTCAGTCGCTTGTATTGGATGGACACTTCGTTGTTGAGCAGACCGCTCGCAGCCGTTCTGGACTGCTGATCAATTTTAACGGCTCCGGTGGTGTATGGCGTCGTGCCTGCATCGACGACGCGGGCGGCTGGCAGGCCGACACAATGACTGAGGACATGGACCTTAGCTACCGGGCCCAGTTGGCCGGTTGGCACACCCTGTATCTGCCGGATGTGGATGCGCCCGCCGAACTGCCGGCGCAGATGGAGGCCTTCAAGCGGCAACAGGCACGCTGGGCACAAGGATCAGTGCAGTGTCTGCGTAAGCTGACCGCTCCGATTCTCCGTAGCAATTTGGCGTGGTATCAGAAGCTGATGGCGATGGTGCATATCAGTGGGTACCTGAGCCAGCCGCTGATCGTCCTCCTGCTGCTCACCCTGCTGCCGATCCTCTGGACGCGTGAGCCGACGCCCACTTTCCTCGTAGCCCTGGCAGTGGCCAGCGTCGGACCGCCTCTGTTGTATGCGGTGGCTCAGGCCGCCCTGTATAGCGACTGGAAGCGCCGCTTCACGTATCTGCCAGCACTGTTAGCTGTCGGCGCTGGAATGACATGGAGCACGACGCGTGCCGTCTGGCAGGGCTTGACTTCTTGGGGAGGCACTTTCAAGCGGACGCCAAAATTCCGCCTCGAAGGCCGCACAGGTCATTGGACGTCCAACGCCTACCGCTTGGGCGCAGATTGGACTGTACTGGGCGAAATTGTTCTGTTCGTGTATGCGGTGGTGACTGCAGGCGTGGCTATCGCGCGCGGGCAATACGGTATCCTGCCATTCCTGATGCTGTACGTCATCGGTTATGCTGTCGTGGCCGCAAGCACACTCTGGCAGGGTCGTGGCGCACAGGCATCATAGTTTATAGGGTCGACTGCTATCTGGAATTCTCTGGAGACGAAATTATGTGGCATCGCGCTTGGATCCTCATTTTATCTGTCATCGTTGCGCTTATTCTGATGGCGCTCGCCGCGTTTGCACAAACGGCTGGTCCAACTGACACGGGAGGTGCCTGCTCAGCGGCCACTCCGTGCACCGACACGCCGCCGACGACTGGCGCGTTGAGGCTTGGCGCTTTAGCCGTCGAGGCCTCCGCTCCGGTTGGCGAGCAAGCGTCCGCACAGGAGCCCGCTAACTCCGGTTTCGGCCTGGCTTGGGCCGTAATGGCTGTGCTGATCGTGGCCTTGCTCTACGCGCTTGTAGCAGCCGTGCTAACTTCAATCGGTCGTGAAGCCCCTGTGTTCCCGGGTGGATCGAGTGTGTTCATTCCGCTCCTGTCCGTGCTCGGCCTGGGCGTCGCGCTCTACCTGACCTATGTCGAAACACAGAACGTTGCTGCTGTATGTGGTCCTGTGGGTGACTGCAACACGGTCCAGGCGAGCCCGTTTGCCGAGTTGTTCGGGTTCCTCCCAGTCGGCTTGCTGGGGGCAGTGGGTTACGTAGCAATCCTGATCTCGTGGTTTGCACGGCGGCGATCTGAGGGAACAGTGGGCCGTCTTGCGCCACTAGCGGTTTTCGGCATGGCACTCTTCGGTGTGTTGTTCAGCATCTATCTGACCTATCTTGAGCTTTACATAATAAAAGCAGTGTGCATCTGGTGCTTGACATCGGCTGTGATTATGTCGTTGGTGTTGGCGTTGTCGGTGGGGCCTGTCGTGGAGACGCTGCAAGCGGAGTAGAGCACCCGAAGTTGCTCGTGAACCCGCACCGTAGTACAATCATTGCGTTGCTAAGTTCTAACCGATTCAAAGGAGAGACACGATGTTTAGCAAGAACCTTGAGGCGGCGATCAACGATCAGATCAAGCATGAGCTGTACTCTGCTTACCTCTACCTGTCGATGTCGGCTCACGCCGCGTCCAATAACATGCCGGGTGCGGCCAAGTGGCTCGGCAAGCAGGCGCAGGAAGAGCAAGGGCATGCGATGAAGTTCTATGGTTACGTCCATGATCGTGGCGGCAAGGTCACTCTTCAAACCATCCCGCAGCCCCCGGCCGAGTTTACTTCTCTGCTCGACATCTTTGAGCAGGTGAAGGGGCACGAGGCTCAGGTTACGAGCCTGATCAATCGCCTCTACGAGATTGCGCTCAAAGAGAACGACTACGCCAGCCAGGTCATGCTTCAGTGGTTTGTTACTGAGCAGGTCGAGGAAGAAAAGAATGCAGCGACTATTGTGGACGCACTGCGTTCGGTGGGTACCCAGGGAGCCTCCCTGTTCATGGTGGATCGCTGGCTGGGCGAGCGCTAGGCAGCATCCCTCAGCCCGGCCGCAACAGTGAATGGCGCTGATCCCTGCCGGGCAAACCGGAAGGGATCAGCGTTTATCATTTAGGCGGCCTGTGAGTTTCTCTTGGACCCCCGGCCTGGGCGGGGTGGAGAAAAGAGATCACGTAATGGGACCGGTTGCGGTTGAGATCTTGGTCATATTTTTCCTATTACTAGTTAACGGACTACTCGCGATGGCTGAGATCGCTGTCGTGTCATCGCGCAAAGTCCGGCTACATCAGCGCGCTGAGGACGGCGACCCGAGTGCAGCTGAAGCACTCGAACTGGCACGAAATCCTGACGAGTTCCTCTCGACCGTGCAGATCGGCATCACCCTGATTGGCATCCTGGCCGGCGCGTTTGGTGGCGCGACGCTGAGCGAATCCCTGGCGGCAACGCTAAACACCATCCCTCTGTTTGCACCGTTTTCCGGTCCGCTGTCGGTCGCTGTTGTGGTCGCGACAATTACCTTTTTCTCCCTGGTGATCGGTGAGCTGGTTCCAAAGCGAATCGGCCTGAACTCGCCCGAGAAGATTGCCATGGCCGCAGCCCGGCCCATGCGCATCTTGTCAACCATCACCAAGCCTCTCGTGTGGTCGCTCACCTTGACGAGCGATCTTTTAGTGCGCCTCCTGCATCTTGGGAAGTCCGGCGAACCCAGCGTCACCCAGGCGGAAATCGAGGGCATGATTGAGCAGGGGGCGCAGGCTGGCGTCATATCGGAAGCCGAAAGCGAGGTGGCGCAAAGCGTGTTCCGGCTGGCCGAACGGCGGGTTGGAGCATTGATGACGCGTCGAATGGATATCGCGTGGCTCGATGTGGATGAAGGCCGCGAGGAAGCGCGCGATGTAATCACGAAATCTGGTCACTCGCGATATCCTGTGTGTCAGGGCCGTCTCGACAATGTGCTCGGGATCGTTGAGTCGCAACAGTTGCTCGTTGCACTTCTGACAGAGCAGCCACTTGATTTGCACAGCATGCTGCGCCTGCCGCTTTTCGTGCCCGAGACCCTACCTGCAGTACTACTTCTGGAGATGTTCTACGCCAATGCTCAGAGCATGGCGATTGTGATGGACGAATACGGGGGCACGCAGGGTCTCATCACCCTGCATGACCTGCTCGAAGTCCTGTTCGGCGATGTAACCGAGCCGGTGGAGGAAGTCGCGGCCCGCGCCATCCAGAGGGAGGACGGCTCCTGGCTCTTCGATGGTATGCTTCCTGTCGAAGACTTCCGCGACCTTCTCGATCTGGATGTTCTGCCCGGCGAGATTGACAATACCTTTGAAACGCTAGGCGGTTTCGTCATGTCCCACCTCGGGCGTATCCCCGCGGTGACAGACGCGTTCGACTGGAATGGTATGCGTTTTGAAGTGGTGGATATGGATGGGCGCCGGGTGGACAAAATCCTTGTTAGTCCGTTGGGAAGCCAATTCACGACTGGCGGGTGAGGACCAGAGGATACGGATTGGTAGCGGACGATTGCCCCACAATTCGTATACAAGTTGACACCGTTTGCCGCGCTGCGGTATAATCGGCAATCAATCGTTGCCTTTCAAATCACGCGAGCTTTCGCATCCCGTTCTGGCCTGCGGTGGCTCGCGTGATTCGCTGTTGGGAAAAGGAGCGCAAGCATGGACATTTTCGGCACCCGGGTCCGCCTGCCTGGCGCAAGTGAGCCGGTCTATCTCTATCGCCTGGATACGCTTGAAAAGAACGGATTCGGTTCGGTGTCCCGCCTGCCGTTCTCGATCAAGATTCTGCTCGAGGCCTTACTGCGGCAGGTCGATGGATTCGCTGTCACGGCTCAGGATGTGGCTCGGCTTGCCGGCTGGGATCCCAAGAATCCGTCAGAAATGGAACTCCCCTTCAAGCCCGCCAGGGTCATTCTGCAGGACTTTACAGGCGTGCCTGCGGTGGTTGATCTTGCGGCCATGCGCTCCTCAACCGCTCGGATGGGTGGCGATCCAAAGCGCGTGAATCCCCTGATTCCGGTTGATCTCGTTATTGATCACTCCGTACAGGTCGATCAGTTTGGTTCGCAGGCTGCGCTCCTCTTCAATGCGGAGCGCGAGTTCGAGCGCAACCGCGAG
Source organism: uncultured Chloroflexia bacterium (assembly GCA_963774265.1). Lineage (GTDB taxonomy): Bacteria > Chloroflexota > Anaerolineae > CG2-30-64-16 > CG2-30-64-16 > JALOOB01. The sequence continues at coordinate 283,894 of CAVZDU010000010.1, forward strand.
CGATATGAGTTCCTTAAGTGGGGGCAAAAGGCGTTTGACAACTTCCGTGTTGTCCCGCCGGCCACCGGCATCATCCACCAGGTCAATTTGGAGTACCTGGCGAAGGTGGTGCAGATCGGGCGCGACGAGGGTGACCTCGCAGCCTATCCAGACAGTCTTGTGGGCACAGACAGCCATACGACCATGATTAACGGTCTGGGCGTTTTGGGTTGGGGTGTTGGCGGCATCGAGGCGGAAGCCGTGATGCTGGGACAACCCATCTACATGCTGGCGCCACAGGTGATCGGTTTCAGGTTGACCGGTGAGTTGCCCGAGGGAGCGACTGCCACCGACCTGGTCCTGACCGTCACGCAGACGCTGCGTGCACGCGGCGTGGTCGATAAATTCGTGGAGTTTTTTGGCCCAGGGCTTTCGTCACCTGAGCCTGCCCGACAGAGCTACGATAGCCAATATGGCGCCTGAATACGGCGCCACGATGGGCTTTTTCCCCGTGGATCAGGAAACGCTCAATTATCTGGCGCTCTCGGGCCGCCCCGAAGGTCTCGTCGACCTGGTCGAGCGCTACACCAAGGAACAAGGTCTTTTCCGAACCGAAGATACACCGGATCCGGTTTTCACGGATACTTTGGAACTGGACATGCGGACGGTCGTCCCCAGCATGGCCGGGCCACGACGGCCCCAGGACCGCGTCTTGCTGAGCGGCGTGAGCACCAGCTTCCGCAAGGCACTCCCTGAGCACGCACCGGCTGCCCAGGGTGAGTTTGGCAACGGCAGTGCGGTCATTGCGGCCATTACTTCGTGTACCAACACCAGCAACCCCAGCGTGATGGTTGCCGCCGGGTTGTTGGCCAAGAAAGCGGTCGAGAGAGGACTGCAAAGCGAAGCCATGGGTCAAGACTAGCCTTGCCCCAGGCTCCAAAGTCGTCACTCGTTACCTGGACGAAGCCGGCTTGACCCCCTACCTGGACAAGCTCGGATTCCAAACGGTGGGCTACGGCTGCACCACGTGCATCGGCAATAGCGGTCCCCTCCCAGCTGATACCGCCGCGCAGATCATCGAGAAGGACCTGGCGGTCGCTGCCGTTCTCTCCGGCAATCGCAACTTCGAGGGCCGCGTTCATCCGCTGGTGCGCGCCAACTATCTGGCAAGTCCGCCACTAGTGGTCGCGTACGCGCTCGCCGGCACGGTTGATATCGACCTGGCTCGCGACCCGCTCGGTATGGATGGTGCCGGTGCACCTGTGTATCCTTCGAGACGTCTGGCCGAGCCAGGATGATGTGCAGCAGACGATTCGCGCAAGCCTGCGCCCGGAGATGTATCGGCAGCAGTATGCCAACGTGTTCACGGGTAATGAGATGTGGAACGCCGTGGCCGTTCCGGAAGAGGACTCCTACCGGTTTGACCCGAATAGCACGTACATCGCGGAGGCGCCGTACTTCTTGAACCTGGCTACAGAGCCTCGGTGCCGGCTGACATCGTGGGCGCCGCGGTATTGGCATTCCTGGGGGACAGCGTCACGACGGATCACATCTCGCCGGCTGGCAACATCGCTACAAAGAGCCCTGCCGGTCAATACTTGCTGGCATGCGGCGTGCAGGAGATCGATTTCAACCAGTATGGTACGCGGCGCGGCAACCACGAGGTGATGGTTCGAGGCACGTTCGCCAACATCCGTATCCGCAATCGCCTCGTGCCTGGCGTAGAGGGCGGCTATACTGTTTTCCAGCCGACTGGCGAGCAGATGTCGATCTATGATGCCGCAATGAAGCATCAAGCGGCAGGCACCCCGCTCATCATCATTGCAGGCAAGGAATACGGCACCGGATCAAGCCGTGACTGGGCCGCAAAGGGACCCTACCTGCTGGGTGTTAAGGCCGTGATTGCCGAAAGCTTTGAGCGCATCCATCGAAGCAACCTGGTGGGTATGGGCATCTTGCCCTTAGTATTCCTGCCGGGTGCGAGTGCGGACAGTGTCGGCCTGACCGGGTTCGAGACGTTCGATATCCTGGGCCTGGTCGATGCAGACATGACTCCGAAGCAAGGATTCACCGTGCGTGCCACGGACGCACGCGGGAATGTCAGGGAGTTTCAAGTCCAGTCACGCATTGATACACCGGTGGAAGTGAATTACTACCGTAACGGCGGGATTCTGCAGACAGTGCTGCGCCAGATGCTCGAAGGGGTGAGGTGACATAATGAGCAACTCGAAGATCGTTGTTCCTGCGGAGGGCGAGCGCATTACGGTGCGCGAGGGCAAGCTTGCAGTTCCCCAGATAATCCGATCCTGCTTTGGATTGAAGGTGACGGCATCGGCCCTGACATCATGCGAGCATCCATGCGCATCTGGGATGCAGCCGTGCAGAAGGCTTACGGCGGACAGCGTCGTATCGCTTGGATGGAGATCTACGCCGGCGAGAAGGCGGCAAACTTGTTCGGCGGCGACTACTTCCCGGCCGAAAGCCTGAGACGCGATCCGTGAATTCCAGGTGGGTATCAAGGGTCCGCTGACCACACCTGTGGGCGGCGGCTTCCGCAGCCTCAACGTGGCCTTGCGCAAGGACCTGGATCTCTACGCCTGCATCCGGCCGGTGAAATGGTACCCCGGCGTGCCCAGTCCCGTGCGACGCCCAGAACTGGTCGATGTCGTGATCTTTCGCGAGAACACTGAGGACGTGTATGCCGGCGTCGAGTATAAAGCCGGCTCGCCAGAAGCTCAGAAAGTGGAGCGCTTCCTGAAGGAAGAGATGGGCGCGAAGTTTTGGCCGAATTCCGGCATCGGTATCAAGCCGATGAGCGAGTTCGGCTCGAAGCGACTTGATCCGCAAGGCGCTGCAGCATGCGGTTGCGAAGCGCCGCCGGAGCGTCACGCTTGTCCACAAGGGAAACATCCAAAAGTTCACCGAGGGCGCTTTCATGCAGTGGGGCTACGAACTGGCGCGAGAGGAGTTCGGCGACGTGACGATCACTGAACAGCAGCTCTGGGATGAATACGGGGGGCAACAGCCCACGGGTAAGGTCGTGGTCAAGGATCGCATTGCGGACATCATGTTCCAGCAGATGCTACTGCGTCCGGCAGAGTACGATGTTATCGCGACGCCCAATCTGAACGGCGACTACCTCAGCGATGCGGTCGCCGCCGAGGTGGGTGGCGTGGGGATCGCACCCGGCGCAAACATCGGCGACTACATGGCCGTGTTTGAGGCGACGCATGGCACCGCGCCGAAGTATGCCAACCAGGACAAGGTCAACCCGGGCAGTCTGCTGCTTTCCGGCGTGATGATGCTTGACTACATCGGATGGGATGAGGCTGCCCAGGCAATGACCGAAGCCTACACTAAGACCGTCGCGGACAGGATCGTGACCTACGATTTCGCGCGCCAGATGGATGGCGCTCGAGAGGTCAAAACGTCGGAGTTCGCTGCAGCCGTGATAGAGCGACTCTAGAGGCGCCCCCTGATTCGGCCGTGCAGGCAGATCCCGACCCAATATCATGAGGAGCCACAGACCACACCCTGTGGCTCCTTTTCTTACCCCAGTCAAAATGTGACTCTTGACGCAATATGTTATAATGTTATCAAATCGGTTTAATTGGTCTGCAAGAGCTTATCCCGTTCATCTGAGGGTCTTTCATTGACCGCACTGCATCAGTTAGTGGCAGCGCCGCCACTTCATGCTGACACCTTCCAGCCCTCCAGGAAGGCTGTCTATCCATCACCTTTCTTCTCCCAATACACACTCCCACCGTGGTGGACCTTGGCGGGACTTTCAGACCCCAGGCACAGTCACGTTCTTTCTGACCGCTCCATTCAAGCCTGCCGTAAATCTGGTCGGCGACTTCAATGGGTGGAACGCGACCGCCACACCCATGCATACGGACGGATCGGGTCTGTTCTGGGTGACGGTCCGCCTGACCGGTCCCACTTACTACCGCTTCATCGTGACGCTGGATGGGTCCGGCGAGCAGGTGACTGTGGCCGATCCGTACGCGCGCGAGATTCGTTGGGATGGCAAAGACGCCAAGGCGTTCTTCTCGAATGAGCCCGATTACCCATGGCGTCACACCGGTTGGCGCAAACCCGCTCTGCGTGACCTTGCGATCTACGAGCTTTGCGTGCGCGACTTCTCCGGGGAGAAGAGGGATGGCGGTGCGCGTTTCGGTACATTTTCAGGGGTCCAGTCCAGGCTGGATCACCTTGCCACGCTGGGCGTCAACGCGATCGAGTTGATGCCCATCAGCGAATTCCCCGGCGACAGCTCGTGGGGCTACAACCCGGTCTTCTACATGGCGCCCAAGTGGATCTACGGCTCGCCGAACAGTCTGAAGGCGCTGATCGACGCGGCACATGCCCGCGGCATCGCCGTGATCCTCGACATGGTCTTCAACCATGCCTGGGCCGAGCAACCCTACTACCGGATGTATCCGCCCCTTTCTGGTCCCGACGGGGAGATGCTGGAGGATCTGAACCCGTTTTTCCATCACCACCACAACGGCCACGCGAACGGTTGGGGCGGTCTGGACTGGGAGCACTCATCGTCATGGACCGTCTCCTACATGCAGGATATCGTCCGGTTCTGGCTGCAGGAATATCAAGTCGATGGCTTCCGGTTTGATTGGTTGGGCGGGGTGGAATATGACCCCTTCAAACCGCACATGGAGGGCTTCGATCCCTTCTCCGGGATTGCTCCGATCGCACGTGCCGCGCGTGACGCCTGCCCCGACTGTTACCTCATTGGTGAGTACTGGCCGATCAAGGGCACCAATCCGGCCAAGACCGCAGCCAAATTGGTGCGTGAGACGGAAATTGACGCGGTGTGGAATGGCGCCTTCCATCACGGGCTGGAGAACTGCCTGTTCCAGACATGGCAATGGGAACGACAGAGCATCGTCGACGTGTTGGGCGGTTTCAAACGGCAAGGCTTCACGTCGCCGATCAGGTCGTGAATTATGTGGTCAGCCATGATGAGCGTCGCCCCGAGCATGAGATCCAGTTCTGGGGCGAGCACATCCAACCTGGCAGGCGCGCGTCTGCCTTCCCTACCCGCTGGGATCTCGCCCTGCAAAAAGCGCGGCTGGGTATGGCGGTTCTGTTGACCTCACCAGGGGTGCCCTTGTTGCTGGCTGGCCAGGAATTCGGTGAGGACAGCCCGCGGACAATCGACTTTTGGCCGCTGGACTGGAAGAAACTTGCCCTCCCACAGGGCCGGGCGCAGTTCGACCTGGTGCAGAGACTCCTTCGCCTGCGCAGAGAGCATCCGGCACTACGGTCTGATTTCGTCGAGTACTACTGGGATGACTTCACACGATACAAGGTCGTGCGCTACAAACGTTGGGACCATGACCACGACGTCGTGGTGGTCGCCGCCAATTTCGATAACATCGATCATCGCGTTGGCCTGGGTTTCCCATCCGATGGCTGGTGGCGTAATGCTCTCACTGGCGCCCGGCATCATGTCAAGGGCTACTGGCGCGATTTCACATTGCCGGCCTGGAGCGTCCTGATTCTGGCTCGGGACGCTTGACGGACCAAACCAGGCGGGTTATAATCTCGACGCTGCCTCACTGTGTAGAATTGCACAGTTCCTTAGCGTACAAGCCGTAACTGCCAATTAGTCCTCATCTCAAGGAGGCGAACCGGAATGTCCGAAGAAACCTTTGGGCATGGCGACGAAATGGGTCGGCGGAAGTTCCTCACTGGGATCATTGGCGTCGTTGCCGGCGCTGTGGCAACCCTGGTTGGCTTGCCGGCCATCGGGTATCTGATTTCCCCAGGTGTCAAAAAGCAGAATGAAGACGAATGGCTGACCCTCGGCCCGGTTAGTACTGTACAGCCCGGTGTGCCGACCGGCTTTCCGTTTTCGCGCCGAATTCGAGATGGCTGGGTGGAGTCCACGCAGACCGGTGTGGCGTTTGTGGTAACCGAGGACAGCCAGAACTTCAAGGTCTTCTCGAATGCCTGCACCCACCTGGCTTGCCGGGTGACGTGGAACCAGGAACGAGGAGGGTTCTTCTGTCCTTGCCACGATGGGCTTTTTGGCCTGAATGGCGAAGTTCTCAGCGGCCCACCGCCTCGACCTCTGGATCAATTCGAGACCAAGATTGAAAACGGCCAGATTGCGATCTTGTTGGAGGCGTAACTGTGGCTGAAGGTCCACTCCCCGGTGGCCGCAGCCGCGGCCAGGCCATCTTCGACTGGTTGGACGAGCGTGCGGGGCTAACAACCATTTGGAAAACGGTCTTCGCGCGTACAGTTCCTGAGACCAACTGGTTTTACACCCTGGGCAGCGCCAGCACTATCCTTGCGGTTCTCCAGATCATCACCGGTATGCTCTTGACGATCTACTACATACCATCGCCCGACCACGCATACGAGAGTATCCAGTACATCATGAATGAGGTGACATTTGGCTGGCTGATCCGGGGGATACACCATTGGGGCGCCACCTTGATGGTCATTGTTGTGTTCCTACACATGCTTAAGTGCTTCTTCGTTGGCACGTATAAGTGGCCGCGAGAGCTCACCTGGATCACAGGTGCGTTGCTTCTCTTGATCGTCATGGTCCTTGGATTCTCCGGCTACCTGCTACCGTGGAACCAAAAGGCCTACTGGGCGACTACGGTCGGAACCAGTGTCATCGGCGCCGTCCCCGCCATCGGCCCGGCGCTCATGGAGATAGCGCGCGGGGGTAAGGAAATCGGCGCGGTAACCCTCGCTCGTTTTTATGGCCTTCACATCTGGTGGATGCCTATCGCACTGCTCGGCCTGATTGGGGTGCACCTGTACCTCATCATCCGCATCGGAATTACCCATCCGCCTGCGCGCGATGAGTAAGGCCAAGGACGGCTCCCATGAACGATGCAGATAAACAGGACTACCTGAAGCGCTACAAAGAGAAGAAGGCGGAGGGCGAGCTCTTCTTCCCGCACTCGATTGCGAAGGATGCAATTGCTTCACTATTCATCTTCATCCTTCTGATCGGACTGGCTGTCTTTGTGGGTATTCCAAATGAGCCGCCCGCGGATCCCACCGACGCATCATATATTCCGCGCCCCGAGTGGTATTTTCTTTGGATGTTTCAGCTTCTCAAGTATTTCCCGGGTAAGGTAGAGGGCATTGCCATCATAGGTTTGGGAGCGGCGCTTGCCGTCGGGTTGTTCGGCTTGCCCTTCCTGGATCGGAACCCGAAGCGACATCCGCGCAACCGACCCATTGCGACGATTGTGATGCTCCTCATTGTGGCGGGCATGGTATTTTTGACGGTCCAGGCGGTGGCGACCACCCCCACACAGGTTGAGGCGGCCGATATCGGTGGCGACCAACAGGCGCGCATCGAAGCCGGCGGCAAGATCTTCGAGGAGTATTGCGCCAAATGCCACGGCGCGGACGGAGAAGGCGCAGAGCTCCCTGACCAGCCAGGCGAGTTCACGAACCCCCTTAATGACGAGCCCTTCCTGATCACCCATCCGGCAGATAGCCTTTTCAACGTCATCGATTATGGTTGGGAGACTCTGGGTATGCCCCCATTCGGGCTCAAGTATGGTGGCAGCCTGACCGATCCCGAAATCCGCGCAGTAGTGGAGTTCCTTAAGGCATGGTACGTGCCGCCGGATAAGGATGCTGGCGGCGAGCAGGTGCTGGATCCCAACACCATTGAGACGGTCAGCCTTGCCCAACATGTCAGGCCCATACTTGACAAGCGCTGTTTGAGTTGCCACGGAAAGCGCGTTAAGGGCGGCTACAGCGTCGCGGACTATGATAAGCTGATGACCTCCGGAGATAACCCTCCGGTGATCATTGCGGGTGACGCCGCGAATAGTATTCTAGCTCAGATGCTGCGCGGAATTGAGACGCCTGCGGGTGGCCAAATGCCTCCCGGTCGAGCGCTGAAGGCGGAGCAAATCCAGCTCATCGAGAAGTGGATCAACCAGGGAGCACAGAACAACTAACGAGGGAACAATGAGTAAACTCGCGCGGGTATCCCTTCCCAGGGCGCTGGCTTACCGCGGAGGACAGCCCATGATTGCGTGGCTGCTTCACCGCATCAGTGGCATTGGCATCGTGTTTTTCGTCTCGATGCACATATTGGCCGCATTCTTCCTCTATTCGGTGGAAAGCACGAGCGCGACTGGCGCGATCTCTGATGCGTTAACGGCCTTCTATGAGGCGCTACCGATGCAGGTCTTCATGTTGTTCGCGGTGCTCTATCATGCCATGAACGGCCTGCGTATCGTGGTGTTGGATATGTTCCCGGCACTGTGGAAGTACAACCGGGAGGCCATGTGGGTGCAGTGGGCTGTATTCTTGCCTATGTTCCTGCTGCCGGCCGCGCTGATGATCATGCGCGTTCAGATTTGAGAGGCGAAACAATGGTGACCCCAAACGTTTCTGTCGCCCGAGGCCGTACGGGCAGCAAGTTTGAAACCACCATGTGGTTCTTTACGCGCGTGACCGGCATCCTGTTCTTGCTCTTAGGCGCGTTCAACTTGGTATATGCCAATTTGACCGGCGGCTACGGCAAGATGGATGTGGGCGCGCAGATGCGCTGGGCTTTCTTCCCTATCTCCTTCCATGTTGAGTCCAGCGCGGTGGAGGTCACTCCCAACTTTTCTAACCCATTCTGGCAGGCCTACAGCTTTCTTATGGTAGCTTTTGCCGCCACGCATGGCTTCAATGGCCTGCGCGTCATCCTGACCGACTACATTCGGCGGCCGCTGCTCCTTGCCTGGGTCAAGGCGATCTTGTTCTTGCTCTGGGTGCTGGTTTTGGTTGCCGCTGCGTTTTTGGTCTTTGTTTTCACCGGGTGATGATCACTGCCCCGAAAGGAGCGGGTTCCCAACATGTTGCATCGATTTGACGTGATTGTGGTTGGAGCAGGTGGCGCGGGGTTGATGGCTGCCCTGTATGCCTCTCGTGGTGCAAAGACCGCGGTGATCAGCAAGCTTTACCCGACCCGCTCGCACACCGGCACCGCGCAAGGCGGCATCGGCGCGGCCCTGGGCAATCTCGAAGAAGATCGCGCTGAGTGGCACATTTTCGACACCATCAAGGGGTCGGACTACCTTGCCGATCAGGATTCAGTTGAGATCATGTGCAACGAAGCGATCAGTATGGTCTATGACCTGGAACACATGGGGTTACCGTTCGATCGCACCCCTGATGGCCGTATCTCGCAGCGCCCCTTCGGCGGTCATACGAACAATGTCACCAAGAAGCCGGTGCGTCGGGCGTGCCATGCGGCCGACCGTACCGGCCACATGATCCTGCAGACCGTGTACCAGCAGTGCATCAAGAATAACGTTACCTTTTATGACGAATACCAGATGGTGGATCTGCTGGTGAATGACCAGGGGCAGGTGGCGGGAGTGGTGGCGGTCCACATCGACAGTGGCACTCTCCACACTTTCCACGCCAAGGCTACGGTGTTCGCGACGGGGGGCTTCGGACGCATCTGGAAGATCACCTCCAACGCGTATGCGTTGACCGGGGATGGGGCGGCAGTTGCCTATCGCCGCGGCGTCCCGATGGAGGACATGGAGTTCTTTCAGTTTCACCCTACCGGCATCAAGGGCCTGGGCATCTTGATCACCGAGGGAGTGCGCGGGGAGGGCGGCGTGCTCATCAACGGCCAGGGCGAGCGCTTCATGCCCAAGTACGCGCCTACCGTCAAGGACCTGGCCTCGCGTGACGTGATCTCTCGGGCCATCTACCTGGAGATTCGGGAGGGCCGCGGGGTCAACGGCGAAGACTACGTGTACCTGGACGTGCGGCCTGAGACGGTCAACCGATACTTCGCCGAGGATGGCATCAAGAATCCGGACGGCACTCCGCGGCGTATCACCGCGGCCGAGATCGAGAAGAAGCTGCCAGACATCGCGGATTTCTGCCGCACCTACCTGGGAGTCGACCCGGTGAAGCAGATGATGCCGATCCAGCCGACCGCGCACTATGCCATGGGCGGCATCCCCACCGACAACAACGCCCGTGTGGTGCAGGACGCCCAGAGCACGCCAATGCCCGGTTTCTATGCTGCAGGCGAGGTGGCGTGCGTCTCAGTCCACGGCGCCAACCGCCTGGGCACCAATTCCCTGGTGGATATCCTGGTTTTCGGTCGACGCGCGGGCAAGGACGCGGTGAGTTATGCCAACAGCGTGGGCTGGCCGGCGCTGCCACCCGACTTTGATGCGGACGCCCGAGCTCAGTTGGAGCACCTGCGTTACAACGAGGGCAACGAATCCGCGGCGCAAATCCGTAAGGACATGCGCGCGCTGATGATGAGCAACGTGGGCTTATTCCGAAATAGTGCGCTGCTGGGTGAGGCAGTAGACACGCTGAAAATTCTGCAGGAACGCTTCAGCCGGGTGGCCATCATGGATAAGGGCATGCGCTGGAATACGGAGTTACTGGAGACGTGGGAGTTGGGCTGTCTGTTGGATTTGGCCCAGGCCACCGCGGTGGCTGCACTGGCCCGCACCGAGAGCCGAGGCGCTCATGCGCGTGAAGACTACCCGGAACACGATGACGTCCAGTGGCTAAAGCATTCCCTGACCTATCGCGAGCCCGATGGCGTCATTCGTCTGGATTACAAGCCGGTGCGGCTGGGCCTCTTTGCGCCGGCCAAACGCGTTTATTAGCCGTGGGGGCAGCCATGATTCTAAAGGTCAAAATCCGCCGCTTCAATCCCGAAAAGGATCGCAAACCCTACTGGGCCGAGTACTCTCTTGACGCGCAGCCGTGGGACCGGGTGCTCGACGTGCTGGTAGGCATCAAGGAAAACCAGGATGGCAGCCTCACCTTCCGCCGTTCTTGCGCCCACGGTATTTGCGGCTCCGACGTCATGGTGATTGACGGTCGCAACCGCCTGGCCTGCAAGGTGCTGGTTAAGGACCTCGGCAAACGCATCGTGATTGAGCCGCTGCGGGGCCTACCGGTTATTAAGGACCTGACGGTGGATATGGAGCCATTCTGGCGGCAATACCGTTCGATCCAACCTTTTCTGATGAATGATGATCCGCCGCCGTATACCGAACGACTGCAAAGCCCGGAGGCCCGCGCTCGGTTTGACGAAACCACTAAATGCATTCTCTGTGCGGCATGCACCACATCGTGTCCGAGCTTCTGGGCTGACGCAAGCTATGTAGGACCCGCGGCTATCGTACAGGCGCATCGTTTTATCTTTGATGATCGAGACCAGGGCGCCCAGGTGCGTCTGGCAATTCTCGCGGAAGGCAACGGTGTTTGGCGTTGCCGGACCGTCTATAACTGCACAGAAGCTTGCCCACGCGAGATCGAGGTCACCCGCGCAATTCGTGAGGTGACGCGTGCGATCGTGACAGGCGAGGTCAGGTAGGCTCAATCACCTCGTCGCGACGACTTCATGCTTCCCCGAAAAACTGCGGGAAGCGCGAAGTCGTCATGTTTTAAGACCCGTAGCATCACTTTTGTCGCAATTGAGCGTTGACAATCCGGCAGCGTCTGTGATATACTTTACAAAGTGAGAGCATAGAGGTTCTCCTCCAGGAGGAAGAATGCCGCACCAGAGTGACTTTGTGGCCATTGATACAGCTAACCCCGTCCTGCCGCGATTGTGCTGCTGCCACCAGGGCTGCTTTGTTGGAGCGGGGACGCGTGGAGCACCTCGAAAATGGCTCCGTCCTCGTTGGTGATGGGCAGCCAGCGGGGGTGGTCCTCTTCCCCCTGAGGGGCGCAATCCAGATGGCGAAAGCCACGAGCCGGGGGCGACGGCAAATCATCTGCAACCCAACGGCAGAATCATGTGGTGGCGTGTGTATGCTGGCGTTCGGTTCTCATGCCCTCGCAGACGTGCGCGGGGTCGACGCGGGTGAGGTGCTTGTCCTCGATCGGTCTGAGTTCGAGCAGTTGATCCATGAGGACCCAGTTCTGTGTCGTGCTGCGTGGCACAGCGCCGCAAGTTGCATGGCGCACTTGAGTGGGTTGGTGGCCCAGTTGTCATTCAATAAGGTGTCTGAGCGCGTCGAATTGGCGCTGCTCGATGGCACTGAGAAGGACGGGGATCTGGTGCGATTGACCCAGTCTGAACTGGCTGCCGAGGTAGGTACAACACGCGAAGTAGTCGCGCGTTGTCTTGCCGGCTTACAGCAGGACGGTCACATCCGCCTTGGTCGCGGCCGCATTACGGTGCTAAATCGCGAAGGGCTCCAGCGCAACCTATGATTTGTGTCCCCTAGGGACGAGTGAGTCTGGAACACACCAACTTCCGAAGCCCGACCGGCTTCGGAAGTTTTTCTTTGTCTTTCTTGGAGTCACCGGCCTGCGGTATAATGAGCGATGAGTTGATCGAAAGAAGAGGATAATGGACCAACAGTTCATTCGCAATTTCTGCATTATTGCCCACATCGATCATGGTAAGTCAACGCTGGCCGACCGCTTGCTTCAGCTCACGGGCACAATCTCCGATCGCGAGATGGTGGCCCAGGTGTTGGATACAATGGACCTGGAGCGCGAAAAGGGCGTCACCATCAAGGCCTCCGCCGTTCGCATGATCTACAAGGCCAACGATGGCAATACCTACGAGCTAAATCTGATTGACACACCGGGTCACGTGGATTTCGCATATGAAGTGAGTCGAGCGTTGCAAGCTTGCGAAGGGGCGGTGCTCGTAGTCGATGCCTCTCAGGGTGTTGAGGCGCAGACGTTGGCTAACTTGTACCTGGCGATGGAGAACGATCTCGAAGTCATCCCGGTTGTCAACAAAATCGACTTGGTGTCGGCGCAACCCCAGGCGGTCGCGGAGGAGATCGAGGCCATCCTGGGCACTCCCGCAAACAGCGTACTGAGGATCTCGGCCAAAGACGGCACCAATGTGAAGGCGTTGCTGGAAGCAGTGGTTCACCTCGTGGCCCCACCACGTGGGCAGCACGATCAGCCTCTCCGGGCACTCATATTTGATAGCCACTACGACGCCTATAAAGGCGCCGTGGCGTATGTGCGGGTGGTGGATGGTAGTATCATTTCGGGACAAATTTTGCGCCTCATGTCCACTGGCATGACCCTTGATCCCTTGGAGATCGGCGCGTTCGGCCCGGAAATGCGATCAACTGGCAAGCTCGAAGCTGGAGAGGTGGGCTATCTCGCGACCGGGCTGAAAAACGTGGCCGAAGTGCGGGTGGGTGATACGATTACCTGGCACGCCAATCCGGCTCAGACGCCGCTGCCCGGCTACAAGCGCATGAAGTCCATGGTCTTCGCGTCGGTGTACCCCAGTGACGCGGCAGATTACTTGTCCCTGCGCGATGCGTTGTCCAAGCTTCAGCTCAACGATGCCTCGTTGAGCTATGAACCGGAGACAAGTCAGGCGTTAGGCTATGGATTTCGCTGCGGCTTCCTGGGCCTGTTCCATATGGAAATCATTCAGGAGAGATTGGAGCGCGAATACGACCTTGACCTGGTCTTCACTGCGCCTAGCGTTGAGTATGAGGTGACCAAGACGGATGGCAGTGAAGTGGTCATCGACAGCCCTGTCGAGTTGCCTGACCCAACAGAGACCGCCGAAATCCGCGAGCCGTGGGTGCAAATCGACGTCTTCACGCCCACGGAGTTCATAGGTCAGGTGATGGACCTGGTCACATCCCGTCGCGGAGAATTCAAGGCCCAGGAATACCTAGACCAACGCCGCGTGCTCCTGAGTTATCACATTCCCCTGGTTGAGATCCTGACCGATTTCTACAATGATCTGAAGGCGCGCACCCGCGGGTACGCCAGCCTGGATTATCACTTGGAAGGCTATCGCCCCGCCGACATGGTGCGACTGGATGTCTTGGTAAACAAGGATCCGGTCGACGCATTGAGCATGATCGTGCATCGCGATCAGGTTTACACCAAGGGCCAACGTCTGGTCAGCAAGCTGAAGGATGTAATCCCACGCCAGCAATTTGACGTGCCCATCCAGGCCGCCGTGGGAAACAAGGTGGTGAGCCGCGCCAATGTCAAGGCGATGCGCAAGGATGTGTTGGCCAAATGCTATGGTGGTGATATTACCCGGAAGCGGAAACTTCTGGAGAAACAGAAGGCCGGTAAGAAGCGCATGAAAATGATCGGCAACGTCGAGATCCCGCAAGAGGCGTTCATGACGATTTTGAAGCTGGATGAAGACTAGCCCACTTACGCAACTTGCGGTCCTCGGCATCCGTCCCAAAAAAGGCTTGGGACAGAACTTTCTTGTCGATCCAACCCATCAGGCACGTATCGTCGACGCCGCCGACCTCATTGACGACGATACCGTGCTTGAGGTCGGACCTGGCCCCGGGGTTCTCACCGAGTTAATCGCCGCCGCCGCCGGCCGGGTCATCGCCGTTGAGCTGGATGATCGACTGATTCCCTTCCTGCGTGAGCGCTTTTCCGCTGAGCCGAATGTGACCATCATTCATGGTGACATCCTGGAGATCGATCCGGGCGCACTAACCGAGGGTAAGCCTTACAAAGTCGTCGCGAACCTCCCCTACTACATCACTTCGGCTGTCATACGCCACCTTCTTGAATCGACCCCGGCGCCGGAAGTCCTTGTCCTGACTGTACAACGGGAGGTCGCGGAGCGCATGGTCGCACAGCCGCCGAACATGAGCCTGCTGGCGCTGGGCGTGCAGTTCTATTGCACGGGGCGAATCGTGGCAAGGGTGCCTGCCGGCGCCTTTTATCCTGCGCCGAAAGTTGACTCGGCCGTAGTTCGTCTGGATCGTCGACCCGCGGTGATCGCCAATGATGTTGGAGCAGCACAATTCTTCGAAGTGGCGCGGGCCGGGTTCAGCCAACCACGAAAACAACTGCGCAACTCGCTGGCATCAGGGCTGCAGGTTGCGCCAGCGGACATTGAGAAATGGCTTGCTCGGGTTGGGGTCGATCCCAAGCGTCGTGCTGAAACGCTAACCCTGGCTGAGTGGGCTGCACTCGCCCGCACACGTACTCCAAGCTAGATCGCAACGCGGTCTGCGTACACCCCCCAATACTCCGAAGGCATCTTCCGCGCGATCGCAATCATTATCTGTTCGGTGTAGAGGTGGAGTTCTCCAGTCCTGGCGCGGGCTGCGCTCGGGGGCAGCACGATAGGATCACAAAAGGACACGAAGACATTTGGCCGACGCAGCCTGCGCCATGCCTCAAAGGTCGTCTCGTGTCCCCACACGGCAACCGGCACAATCACTGCTTCGGTGCGGCTGGCCAGATACGACGCACCGTCGTGGCCCTCCTGGAGGCCCCGCTGCCGGCTGCGCGTTCCTTCGGGCGCCACGGCCAGAGAGCCGCCGGCCTTGAGTTCTTTGAGCGACTCCGCCAACGCCTCTCTGTCTGGCTCCCCGCGAGCCACGTAAATGATGCCGCGTCATCTGCTCCATCACCCAACCGCCCGGCTTCCCGCGCCACTTGTCTGCAGCCAGGATCGTTGTGCGTCGGCGGACGCACATGCCCACGAGCGGAATATCCAGCATGTGAAGATGATTGGGTGAAACGACCACAGGTCCAGTTAACGGCACATTGTCAAGACCGGTGACGTGGAGATGCAACAACAGCCTGAAGAACCCCCACAGCACACGTTGAAATGCCCGATAGATCGTGCCGGCATCTCTTGCAAGGAACATGTTATCACCTAAGGTGTTGGGGTTGGCAGTCGTCGGCCTTGCGCCTCTGCATGGAAGCTGGCCACTGGACCACCCGCCGGGGTCAACTCAATTGAAAAGGTTGTCTGTCCGCCGCGCAGGATGACGTTGTGATCCGGGACGGCTCGCCGCATGCCGATGACGCGGCCCAGCGCATCGTAGAGTGTGACAGTCACGGTGATCTCAACCGCGTCCTCAGGGCCTACGTTAGCCACCACACCGGTAACTATGTAGGTGGCGTAGCGTTCCCCTTCGCCAGCAGTGTCACGCACTTCGAGATCGAGGTAATAGCTGCCCACGTACCCAAGCACGCCCTTCCAGGGTAAGGCCTGATAGCTGGAGAAAGACTGGGGCGGCGATGAGAACCGGACTGCAAACGGCGCCTTTGCCCCTGGCCTTAGCAGATCGATGCCCACATAGGTCTGCTCTTCGGCAACAACCTTACCTTGATCGTCGAGCAGTTGGATGCTGATGCCGGCCTGCTCCAGATCGGCGCCAGTGGAGTTCAGGATTTCTCCCAAGCACCAAAGACCGCCCAAGGGCGTATTGTTGAAGGTCAAGTTCTTCACAGTGAAGGGCAAAGGCGTTGGCTGGGCCGTAGGCGTGCCTGCCGATGACTCTTCCGCTTCCTCAACGGGGATGAGCAACTCCTGGCCAACGCGCAGTGACCGCGGGTCAGTGATGCCGTTGGCATCCTGAATGCCGGACACGCTGACACCGAATTGTTGGGCGATTTTGAGCAGATTATCGCCGGAAGCGATTCGGTAGATCAGGGGGGTTGGGGTGACCGTGGGTGTGGCGGTAGGCGCAGGTGTATAGGGCGCCGGTGTGGAAGTGGGCCGGTCCGTGGCTGCGGCTGCAAGCGCAACGCCCGGGGTGGGTGTGGCTGAGGGCGTGGGGGTCACGCGCGTGATGATCTGTCCGCAGCCAGCCAGGAACAGGAGACAGGCACAAGAGAAAACAACCAGTGTGGCGAGTTTCGATAGTTTCAAACTGTCATCCCAGGTGATCAGCAATTGGTCTTGGCTTGATGATACCACAGGGCAGCGGTAAGGCTGCTTTCTTCAGAGCGAGTTTGTTTACCGCACCCATCTGCATTACACTGATCCCGTTGAGCAAAGTGCGTTCAGATGGAGCTAGAATGATCAGCGAGACTTCATTGTCCCCTTCCAGCCTCGGTTTTGTGCGCGTCGCGGTCGTCAGCCCGGAGTTGCGTGTGGCGGACGTGGAGTTCAACGCCGGCAAGATAGTCGAGGCCATGCAGGCAGCCGCCAAGCAAGGTGCCCGACTGGCTCTGTTCCCGGAGTTGTGCATCACTGCCTATTCGTGTGGGGATCTTTTTTTTCAGTCGTTGCTCCTTGAGAGTGCACTCTCCGCTCTGAAAACCCTGGCTGAGGCGTCCGCTTCGGTGAGTCTCGCCGCGGTGGTCGGGCTGCCACTTGCAGTAGACGGAAAGCTTTACAATTGTGCGGCACTGATCGCAGACGGCCAGGTGCACGGGCTTGTACCCAAGAGCTTCCTGCCGAGCACAGGCGAATTCTATGAGGAGCGCTGGTTCACACCCGCAGCCCTCTGCGCCGCCCAGGCTGTCTCTATTGGCCGAAGGGATACTCCGCTCGGGCCGGATTTGCTTTTCGCGGCGACGAACTTCCCCGGATTGATCCTTGGTATCGAGATTTGCGAGGACTTGTGGGCGGTAAGCCCGCCCAGCGGCGATATGGCGCTAGCCGGTGCGACTCTGCTGCTGAACGGCTCAGCAAGTAACGAACTGCTGGGTAAAGTCGAGTATCGTCGCGACCTGGTTCGGCAACAGTCTGCCCGTACTCTGGCCGCATACCTCTACGCGGGCGCAGGACCGGGTGAATCGACGACCGATCTCGTCTGGGCAGGCCATTCGATGATCGCAGAGAATGGCGCGATACTGGCTGAGACCGGCCGTTTTCGTTTTGAGACACAGATGGCCATCGCGGATATTGACGTGCAGCGACTGCTCGGTGAGCGACTACGCAGCAATTCCTATTCTGCAGCCTCTCCTGCGCGTCAGCACAGAAAGGTGGCATTCAACCTGCCGGGCGCCAAATCCCCTGCCTTGCCGCTGATCCGGCCATTGCTCTCCCGTCTGCCTTTTGTGCCCTCAGATCAGGAAAAGCGTGCCCAGCATTGCCGCGAAATCTTCAACATTCAGGCTACAGGACTGGCCAAACGGTTGCGCCATATCGGATCCAAAAAGGTCACGATTGGTTTGTCCGGAGGTCTTGATTCGACTCTGGCGCTGCTGGTCGCTGCGCGCGCATTCGATATTGTTGGTCTTCCCCGCGAAGGCATCATAGCGATCACCATGCCCGGCTTCGGCACCACCTCTCGTACGCGTAGCAACGCAGAGAAGCTGGCTGAATACCTCCACGTGACCTTCCGCACCATACCAATCACCGCTGCGGTGCGACAACATTTCAAAGATATCGGGCACGACGAGAGTACGCATGATGTCACCTATGAGAACGCGCAGGCGCGCGAGCGCACCCAGATCCTGATGGATGTCGCGAATCAAGTTGGCGGCTTCGTGGTCGGCACCGGGGATCTATCTGAGTTGGCCCTTGGCTGGGCCACCTATAATGGCGACCATATGTCGATGTATCATGTGTGTGCTGGCGTGCCAAAGACACTGGTTCGTTACCTCGTGGATTGGGCCGCGGACGAGGAGTTCCAGGGTGAAGTCGCGCTCGTTCTGCATGACATCAGCGCAACGCCCATCACGCCTGAGCTCTTGCCACTAGGGCAAGATGGTGTGCTGGAGCAGAAAACCGAGGACACCATTGGACCCTACGAACTGCACGACTTCTTCCTTTACCACGTGATCCGCTATGGGTTCCCCCCGCGCAAGGTATTCGTGCTGGCAATGCAAGCCTTTGGTGACGACTATACTTCCGATACGATCCTTAAGTGGCTCCGAGTTTTTTATCGCCGTTTCTTCAGCCAGCAGTTTAAGCGTTCTGCCATGCCGGACGGCCCTAAGGTGGGCTCCGTAGCACTATCTCCACGGGGTGATTGGCGTATGCCTTCGGATGCGAGCGCCGCCAGTTGGCTCGCGGAGGCGGACGCGATTGAACATGCTATGGATTAGAGTATATGCCGCTACTGTTGATGTCCCATTGGACGGCGCCGGAGATTGGACTTAAGGAGTCAGAATGTCCCCGAAAATTCGCGTTTTGCTCGTCGATGATCACGCCATCGTTCGCAAAGGGATCGCGGCACTTTTAGCGACTGAGCCGGATTTCGAAGTAGTCGGCGAGGCATCTGATGGCGCGGAAGCAATTGCCAAGGCCCAAGCGTTGCGACCCGATGTGGTGATGATGGATCTGGTCATGCCCAAAATAGACGGGATCGAGGCAACGCGTCAGATCACATCGCAGGTCAAAAATGTCCGCGTTCTGGTTTTGACTAGCTTCGCAGCTGACGATAAGGTCTTTCCGGCCATTAAGGCGGGCGCGCTGGGGTACCTTCTAAAAGACTCGGGACCGCTTGAGCTGGTTCAAGCTATCCGGCAGGTCCATCGCGGACAACCATCGCTTGAGCCATCAATCGCCAGCAAGGTGCTTTTTGAACTGGCCCACCCGTCCAGGGACCAATTGACCACTGACCCTCTTACTGGCCGCGAGCTGGAAGTTCTCCGTTTGGTGGCCCAGGGGCGCAGCAATCGGGAGATTGCCGAGAAATTGGTGATCACCGAACTAACTGTCAGCACCCACGTGAGCAACATTCTAGGTAAGCTGCACCTTGCCAGCAGGACGCAGGCTGCACTTTTTGCATTGCGTGAGGGCTTGGCGTCTCTTGATGACATCCCTTCGTTTGGCGACGAGCCCTGAGCGGCATACCAGAAATCTAGTAGTCTCGCTACTCATATCCTCCAGAAGACCACCCGCAAGGGTGGTCTCTTTTTGTATGCGCATTCACGGGTTTTTCCCGATGTTCATTACGCCTCGCCCTGTTATTCTTTACGTGACGCTGAGGCAAGCATTGAATCGAACACGGAGACGCGGCGGATGGTCGGCAAGATGGGCGAGCATTTGAGGATTCTGATCGTTGATGATTCGGCACGGGCACGGCAAAGCATCAAGGCGTTAGTGGGCACCTGCTCCGGCGTGGATGCCTTGAAAGAAGCAACAAACGGCGCTGAGGCCGTGGCACTGGCTGAGACCTGGGCGCCCGATGCTGTGCTCATGGATGTCTGCATGGCTGAGATGGACGGGTTACAGGCAACGCGGATGATCAAGGCCCGCTGGCCGCACATCAAGATCATCGTCCTCTCCATGTATGGCGACTACGAACCGCAAGCCCTCGAAGCTGGGGCGGATGCGTTCGTGAACAAAGGTGAGCCGCCAACGCGGCTACTACAGGCGCTCGATGCGGTGATCGGCGCGTGAAAGGGGAGTCCTTTCGATGAGTGAGCAGGAAATTATCAACCTGGCCCGACGGGGTGATCAGGCCGCCTTCACCACACTGGTGAGGACCTATCAAACCGCGATCTACAACCTTTGTTATCGAATGTTGGGTGACGCGGACCAGGCTCAGGATGCCGCGCAGGAGACCTTTCTTCGAGCCTACACGCAGTTTCATCGCTACGATCCCGAGCGCTCATTCAAGACCTGGCTTTTCTCCATCGCCAGCCACTATTGCATTGATCGGCTGCGTCGTCGCCGGGTCATCTGGCTGGACATCGATGACGAGCCTTTGGCCGGTCACCCGGCGCTGCGTGAGAGGAGATTGGGTCCCGAGGATGCGGTCCTGCAGAGGGAGCGGGCTGCGGATGTACAGGCGTTGCTGGAGACATTGGCGCCAAAGGATCGGGTCGCTGTCGTGATGCTGTACTGGCACGACCTGTCTTACCAGGAAATTGCTGAAGCGACCGGAACGACAGTGAGTGCAGTCAAAAGCCGACTCCACCGAGCGCGCGCAGCCATGGCCGACATGTTTCGGACGAAAGATGTCCGGCGCGATGCTGCTCGCCAGGCGTCGCGTACAACTCTGGTTGGCCCAACCAGGCTGGCGGCGGCCCAGGCGTAGCGATCGGCCCTCGTAACGGAGGCACTCTCGATGTTTGACGCTTATGGAACCTTTCAAGCGAACTCGGTGTGTGTGTCAGCGGGCATCGGCACGCGGCAATTCGATCCTGGCATCGCGGCGATCAGCCGCGCGGTCTCCATGCATCACTCCCTCGTCCTGAGGGCGCGCCTGAGAAGGCTCTGGGCGGGAGTCACGCGACGGTCAGTCCGTTTGCTGGATATGGATGTCGTGCGACGGTCGAAGACCATCGAGGGGATTTTCGATCTGGGCTGCGTAACAATTGCAGTCGAGAGGATCCGCGGCAGCGAGTGTCGCGCCCGCGATTTCGACAATGCTTTCCTGCCCCTCAACGAGACAACCCGGCAACGTTGGGCTAGCGTGTATGCCGCGAGGTTGTGTGGTGAGTCACTGCCCGCCGTGTCGGTGGTGCAGTTGGGCGACACCTATTATGTCCGCGACGGCCATCACCGGGTCTCAGTGGCCCGCGTGTTGGGCGAGGAGTATATAGAGGCTAACGTCCAGGTGTGGCAGGTCAAGGGCGAAACGGCGCCGTCGCCGGCAATGAGAGTGGAGTTTGTCGTATCTGTCTGAAGTCTTGTCCCCGGGGTAACAGGGTTTGAGGGATTGCACCCCTCGGTCTTTCACGACGAGTGCGATTTAGGCTGCTGCTTTCTGGGCCGCTTTCGCACTGGCTGTGTGAGCCGGGGGGTGCGCTCTTTAACGTGTCTTGATAAGTAGCGTGACAATCTGGAACGGCTTGATCTCGAACGTAACCCCGCCCTCTTGAACGTCGAGCTCGCGCAGCTGATTCTCGAGCATGTCCGTTTCGATGATCTGCTTGACAGGCAGCGAGGTCTGCAGCCTGCAACGCGTCCAGGTTCGCTTGGCCTCATACAATCGAATAACCACATCACCCGAGCCATCCTCGGCTGGTTTCACCGCTTCGATGAACACATTCGGCGCGTCGAGAGTGAACAACGATTTTTCAGGTGTTCTCGGAGCACCGGCTGCAATCGTCACAGGCGCGTTCAAGTCATAGGCTTCGCGCACTACTTCGCTCTCAAAGAAGGGGCTGTTCCAGGTAGCCAGCGAGTACGTGAACACCTGCTTTCCCTCATCCGCGTGCGGGTCTGGTGCGATGGCCGACTTCAGGAGGGTGAGCTGGATGCGATTGCCTATCACGTTGACGCCGTACTTGCAGTCGTTGAGCACTGCCACACCTCGTCCTTCTTCAGCGAGCGCCGTCCAACGCTGCTGCGGCACTTCAAATCGGTCCGCGTCATATTTGCGCGACGCGTGGTTGGGTCGCCTGACGTGTCCAAACTGGATTTCGTGCAACGCTTCCTCTGCGTGCACTGTCACTGGGAATGCTACCTTGAGAAGTTTGTGCTTCTCCCTCCACATGATGGTCGTAACAAAATCCAGCCGCCGGCTGCTGCGACGCAACCGAATCTCCTGGCTCATGCTGGAATTGTTGAGTTGTCGGGTCACCCTTAGACTGGCGATCAGCGGTCCCGCGGCTGCGACCTCCATTGTCGATCCTTGGTCCAACGCCACAGGCAGATTGACATAGTTGCTATCCAGATCCCAGGCATCCCACGCACGCGGAACATCTTTGTACATCAGGAAGGCGTTGCCCGGTGATGCCATCCATTCAGATTCCGACTCTCTGTCCCAGAAACTGACCAGCTCGCCCGTCGCATTGAAGGTCGCGCGTATCAGCTCGTTCTCCAATACCCAGCCCGTTTCTGCCGCGTAGACGCGTGCGCGGGAGTCTTCGGTGTGCATTGCGCCACCAGAGGTCACTTCCGCGGGCTTGCATGTTCTTACGGTGGTCCATCCGCACGGTGGGACCGTAACTTCCACCAGTTTGTGTGCTCCCTGCGTTTGGGTCACCAAGGGCGCGCCAACGGCGTCAGTGACGATATCGCTGTCATGGGGAATGGCCACGAGCACACGGCGAGAGAAGGATAGTGAGTTGAACACGGTCATTGCACCTCCAGACCTGTCGGTCACCAGCGCGGTGACCGCAGCCTGGGTCATGCGTTCAGCACACGCCACAACCTCAGATAAATCGCTTTCTGCTTCCTCGTATACGCGGCCGATGGACGATCCGGGCAGGATATCGTGGAATTGATTGATCAGGACTCGTTTCCAGGCTCTGTCCAGAACGATCAGCGGGGCAGATCTGCCCGCGAGTACCGATGCCATGCTTCCCCAAAACTCCGCCTCCCGCAGCCCGATTTCGGATCGGCGGTTCAGCAGTTTGATCCGCGCTTGCGAGGTGTACGTGCCGCGGTGCGCCTGGAAGTACAGCTCGCCGACGTAGTGAGGCAAGGTGGTGCGGCGTTCCTCCAGCTCTGTGAAGTAATCGATGGGTGGCGCAATCCGAGTTCGCGGCGCGCCTTCGAGATTGCGGCCGCGCAGCAGGAATTCAAGGTGTTCGCGGGTTGCGCCACCACCTCCGTCGCCATGGCCAAAAGGCAGCATCAGGCCGGATGTCCCCGACTTCTGCGCTCGACCGGCCCATGCCGCAACCAGATGTTTGGGTGATGTCTGGTAGCCGTATCCGTGGAAAATATGGGCCAGGACCTGAGATCCGTCGATCCCCTGCCATAAGAAGTCATTGTACGGAAATGGATCGCCGTCGTTGTAGCCCCACATGATTTTCTGCGTGGCGAAATAGGGGATGCCGCAGCCGCGCATGATCTGGGGCAGCGCTGCCGAATAGCCGAAAACATCAGGCTCCCAGAAAATCCGAGTGTTGAGTCCAAATTCATCCCGGAAAAACCTCTTGCCGTGGATGAATTGCCGGATCAGGCTTTCGCCCCCGGTGATGTTTGTATCTGGTTCAACCCAGGCGCTTCCTTCAACATTCCACTGCCCGGTCGCGATCCTTGCCCGCACCCGGTCGTAGAGGTCAGGATAGAAGTTGCCGAGCATGACATAAAGTTGTGCCTGGCTTTGCAGGAATACGTATTCGCCGTATGCAGAAAGCAATTCGAGCTGGTTCGCTACGGTGCGCGCAACTTTGCGCTCGGTCTCTGCCAGCGGCCATAGCCAGGCGACGTCGATGTGGGCATGGCCGAATGCGTGGAGCATTGGCGCCGTTGTGCTGTTCTCAGCGGCAAGCAATCGCGCGAGCCGATGGCGGGCCTCTCGGACACCATTGTGCAACTCAGGGCGGGGCGACTCGAGGTCCACCGACAGCGTCATGTCCTGCAATCCGTGGTCGATCTCATCGACACGCAGCGAGGTCGGGTCAAGCATCTCACGTAATTCCCACAGCACAATGGCATCCATCAGGAGGTGAAACACATCCTCCTCCCAGATGCCAAAGGTGCTCGCGCCCAATGTTCGGCGCTCGCCTTCTACAGGATCGGGCAGGTGGTTCGTCCCGTGAGGTACGGGCCCCGTGGTCACCAGGACTGGTTCGGCGCCCGCGTAGCTCTCCGTGAGGATCTCATAGTGCGTGCCTGGCAGGCCGGATTCGCTGAGCAAGATGGTCGGGTGGGCCCAGTCGCGGCCTCCACGCACGACGCCATCAACCCATACCAGGCTGTCGGCGCCCGTGTTGAGGTGCAGCACGATCCGTTCGCCCGCAGCAGCTTGCGGGAGCGTTACGGCGCCGCGCAGCCACGCGTACTCCCACTTCCTCCCCCAGGAGTCGCCGGGTTGGATGGTTCGGAACTCGTTTGCGAGCGCTTGCGCTGGCGAGAGGTGCTCAGGCGTGGCGCAGTACGAGAGTTCGACTGTGCCCAATGGACGATAGCAGAGCTCGCGCAGGACGCGTAACCAATGTGCGATACGATCGCGCCATTCGGGGTTCAGAGCCATGGGAAAGCAGCCTTTCGCCGATCGCAGCGATGTCGGTGCGACCAGTTCACATGATAGCGCGGCTTCATTGTAGTTCTGATTCTCAAGCGTGGCGAAATGGTATGTTACACTGCATGGAGGAGGATGCTTAATCTATGATCATCGACGCTCATATACACTTCACTCCGCCTGAGCTCCAGGCCCGCCTGGATGAGTTCATTCGTATTGAGCCATATTGGGGTCTGCTGATGGGCGGGCCGAACAGCGTACAGGGTTGGGCTAGCGCTGAGCGAATGATTGAGGATATGGACCGCGCCGGAGTGGACAAGGTCCTGCTGATGGGTGAGTATCGCCGCCGGCACGAAGGGTGCATCGCACGCAATGACGAGGCGTTGGCAATTGCGCAACGATTTCCGGACCGGGTGATTTCTTTCGCAATGGTGCAGCCCAAAGCCGGGCAAGTCGCGCTCGATGAGTTGGCTCGCTGCTTCGACGGGGGCATGGCAGGGGTAGGGGAATTGGGTCCCTACGGTCAGGGCTACCGACTGGACGATCCGGACTTCTTGCGCGTGGTCGAAGCGTGCATCAATTACGATATCCCCATCAACCTGCACGTCAACGAGGAGGTCGGGCACTACTACGGTGGCAAGGCCGCCACGCCGTTGTTGCACATCTACCAGGTAGCTGAACGCTATCCGGAGCTAAAGCTAATCCTGGCGCATTGGGGTGGTGGGCTTCTTTTCTATGAGCTGATGCCGGATGTACAAAGGGTGCTGCGCAATGTATGGTACGATACTGCTGCGTCGCCTTTGCTCTATCCCACGGAGCGCATTTTCAGAGCTGCTCTGACTGCTGTGGATCACCGCAAGCTCCTCTACGCCTCAGACTACCCGCTGCGCATCTACCCGCGCACTCAAAAGGAACCGGATTTCCGGCCCTTTCTGGCCGAGATCGACGCGCTCGGCCTCCCGGCTGGCATCCGAGACGACTTTCTTGGTGCCAACGCTGCGCGCTTGCTCGGCTTACAGGGGGATGAGCGTGCCGCGGCTCTTCCGTCTCACCCACGCAGGGGGGAGGCCATTGTGAGTGTTGCCGGGGCGGAAATGGGGGAGATCGTGCCGCACATGGCTTTGGCGGCCGTGGCGCTGACATGGCCAGGGACGCAGCGCATCTTCGAGAAGTATGGCATTCCCTGGCATGATTCCCCCGTGCCCTATTGGGAGCCGATCACCCAGGCGGCTGCCGCGCACGGCCTGGCGCCGGAAGAGCAGGCCTGCTTGATGAATGAGTTGAACGAAGCCATACGCGGGCGGGAAGCCGATTAACGTCATTTACCGCCGCCCTTCTGGCGCGTATAGTATATCGCAGCTAATGGCAACCCGGGCGAGACGCGGCCGAGTTGCCGAGCCATTCTTGGCGTGTTTGCTTGGAGGTACCCGTGAGTCAACTCGAATCCATTTACCAGGCTGTCCTGGACGGTAACGCGGCTGGTGCACAGGCTGGTGTCAAGGCGGCGCTTGCTGAAGGTCTTGCACCCGAAACGATTCTCAAAGAGGGGCTGATCGCCGCCATGGGCGAGGTGGGACGGCTCTTTGAGGAGAACGAGTACTTCGTCCCCGAGATGTTGGTCTCGGCGCGCGCCATGCAGTCGGGTCTGGCTTTGCTGAAACCATCTCTGGCTGAATCCGGCGCTGCTCCCGCAGGCAAGATCGTGGTCGGCACTGTTAAAGGTGACCTGCACGACATCGGGAAAAACCTGGTTGCCATGATGCTGGAAGGCGCCGGCTTCGAGATTGTAGACCTGGGTACGGACGTCACACCTGACAAGTTCGTGAAGGCGGTCCAGGAGCACAAACCCCAGGTGATCGGCATGTCAGCGCTGCTGACAACGACCATGCCTTCGATGACGGGTACCATTAAGGCGCTTCAAGAGGCCGGGTTGCGGGACCAGGTGAAGGTTATGATCGGCGGAGCACCGGTGACCGATGGTTTCGCGAAGCAGATCGGCGCGGATGGCTACAGCCCGGATGCCTCCTCCGCCGTGCGTCTCGCTAAGTCGCTGATGGCCTGACACTCGATCAGAGCATTCTCTGAGACTTCCGGAGCAAATGGACTTCGGAAGTCTTTTTATTGGTGCGCTATAACACATACGCACGTGCATGACTATGACATACTGATCGCAAACATACAGGTAAGAAATCAAGGGGAAGTTCTGTAATGGAAAAGAAGGATCATAAGCCGGACCAAGACGAAGAGCGTGAGCGACAGGAGCAGATGGCTCGTCAGGCGCGCTATGGAGTCACCTATATACTAGTGGGCCTGGTTGTTCTGTGGCTGTTTCAACAGTTCGTCCTCGGCCCGCTCACTGTGCGAGCGGTTGAGATACCGTACAGTGAGTTTCGTGACAAGCTGGCCGCCGGACAGATCCTTAGTGTTGAGATCGGCCCCACGTCGGTTGCTGGCGAAATGCAGAACCCAGATATTGCGGCTGAGCCAACCGTACAAGCCACGTCTTTGCCGGCAACCGTTGAGACGCAGGTCTCATCGAGTGCCCCGCTGACTCAAACGCTTCGGTTCGAGACGTTTTTCCAGCCTGAGAATGACCCGGGTCTCGTCAAAGATCTGCAAACCGCAGGAGTGCAGTACCGTTTCGCGGGGCCAGCTAGTCCGGTCGGCGCATTCTTGCTCTCGTGGATCCTGCCGTTAGCCCTTCTGGCCGGTTTCTGGTATATGCTCTTTCGCGCTCGATCTGCTGGGGGTGGTCTGGGTGGGGGCGGTCTCGGCAATGTCTTTGGCGTGGGCAAGAGCAAAGCACAGGAGGTTAAGCCTGAGGATGTTGGCGTTACGTACAAAGATGTTGGCGGTGCTGACGAGGCCATTGCGGAGTTGCAGGAGATTATCCAGTTCTTAGAGAGCCCGGAGCAGTTCGCCAAATTGGGCGGCCGCATTCCAAAGGGCGTTCTCCTCGTTGGGCCGCCCGGCACCGGCAAGACCCTGCTGGCAAGAGCCACTGCGGGTGAGGCGGGTGTTTCGTTTTTCGAGACTAGCGGGTCTGAATTTGTCGAGATGTTCGTCGGAGTCGGCGCGGCTCGTGTTCGCGACATGTTTGAGCAGGCACGCAAGGCCGCTCCCGCGGTGATATTCATCGACGAGATCGATGCGATCGGACAGAGCCGTGGCGGCAACATTCGCATCGGTGGAAACGACGAGCGCGAGCAGACGCTCAATCAGCTCCTGGCCGAAATCGATGGATTCAAGACAAATTCGACCGCGCCGGTGATCATCATGGCAGCGACAAATCGGCCTGAGGTTCTTGATCCTGCCTTACTGCGCGCTGGTCGCTTCGACCGCCAAGTAACCGTCGGCAATCCCGATCTGATCGGTCGCCAGCAGATCCTGCGTATCCATAGCAAGAATATTACTCTGGCGCCGGACTTCGACATCGAGCGCGCGGCCCGCATGACGCCAGGCTTTAGCGGCGCCGATTTGGCGAACATGATGAACGAGGCTGCTTTGCTTGCTGCACGGCGCAATGCCGAATCCGTAACCCTTCGCGATTTTGAAGAAGCGATCGAACGCATCGTCGTAGGCCTCGAGCAGCGGACGCGCGTGATGAATGAGGATGTGAAGCGAGCGGTGGCCTATCATGAAGCCGGTCATGCTCTTGTTGCGCGGCTGGTGCCCCACGCGGACCTGGTAAGCAAGATCAGCATCGTGCCTCGCAGCCGCGGGGCTCTCGGGTACACGCTCCAAATGCCGGAAGAAGACCGCTACCTGGTCCGAAAAGACGAATTGCTCGACCGCATTGCCGTGATGATGGGGGGACGGTCTGCGGAAACGATTATCTACAATGAGATCAGCACCGGCGCAAGCGATGACATCAATCGAGCGACCGAACTGGCTCGACGCATGGTCACCGAGTGGGGTATGAGCGAGGCGCTGGGGTGGGTGCGTTACGCAGGTCAGCAGCTACAGTACTTGGGTGGAACCATGGAGGATAACAGTTCCCTCAGTCCCGAGACGCGCCAGCTGATTGACTCGGAAGTCAAACGCATTGTGACGGAGCAGGTTGAGCGGGCACAGACGCTCCTCATCCAACACCGTCCAGCATTGGAGATGCTTACTGAGGAGTTGCTTCGCTGTGAAACCGTGGATGGCAGCGCCGTTGCCGCTGCCATTGCTGGCGAGAAACGCGAATGCACCAAGTGATCCCATAGGAGCTGCTCCTAGCCTGAATCACGTTCCTACAACCGAGTTGTCTGAGCCGTACTTGTTCGCGGTGTACTTGTCGGCGTGCCATTCGTTATGCCAGTCGCGTCCGTTGACCAGGTAACGAAATTGGTATTCCTTGCCGGTGGGCAGCACCAGAGTGATGCGCCAGTTTCCGTTTGAGCGCGACTGGGCCATTTCGTGGCGTTTTGTGTCCCAGTCATTGAAATCACCGACCAGGTTGACGCGTTCTGCCCACAAGCTCGATGGGAGTTCAAAGGTGACCCGTACATTTTCGCCATCTGGCAGCGATTCCTTATATATCATCGGACATTCTCCTGCGGGTTGGTCGTCGCAACCTCGGGGTACACCGCGATTATAGCATCTACTTGACGAAAAAGGCAATGTCTCGTAGAATTAGCTATACATTAGCGATTGATGCCAATGGGCCGGCCTCTGGGTCGGCCCATGCGCGTATGAGTGGACAAGTCTCATGTTTGAGAGCCTGCAAACCAAGCTGAATGCGGTCTTTGATAAGCTCGCAGCCCGCGGTCGACTTTCTGAAGAGGATGTTGATCTTGCCTTGCGCGAGGTCCGTCTCGCGCTTCTGGAAGCCGACGTCAACTTCAAGGTTGTTAAGCAGTTGGTGGCGCGTGTGCGCGAGCGGGCTGTCGGAGCCGAGGTGACCAAGAGTCTTTCGCCTGCACAGCAGGTCGTCAAGATCGTCCACGACGAACTACTGAAGACCTTGGGCGAGGCGGTACGCGTTGATCTATCCGGCACGCCGCCGCACGTCATCATGCTGGTGGGTTTGCAGGGCTCTGGCAAAACCACAACTGCAGGCAAGCTCGCATTGGCATTGCGGAAACAACAAGGTAAGCGCAGCCTATTGGTCGCAGGCGATACCTACCGGCCGGCTGCCGTGACCCAACTTGAGGTCGTCGGCAAGCAGATCGACGTGCCGGTGTACAGCGAGGGCACAAAGCCATCGCCTCTCGAGATCGTGCGTCGTGGCATCCAGCGAGCGCGCGAGATGGCCATGGACGTCGTTATCTTGGACACCGCGGGCCGACTCCAAATCAGCGATGACATGATGGCTGAACTGGAGCAGATTAAGACGCTGGCGAAGCCGAAGGAAATCCTGTTGGTCGCGGACGCCATGACTGGCCAGGAAGCCGTCAATGTGGCAAAGGGCTTCCACGAACGCGTCCAGTTGACGGGTCTGATCCTGTCCAAGGTGGATGGCGACGCCCGAGGTGGTGCTGCCATCTCCATGCGCGAGGTGACCGGCGTCCCCATCAAGTACCTGGGCATCGGCGAAAAGCTCGACGCGCTCGAGGTTTTTCATCCTGATCGTCTTGCCACCCGCATCCTTGGCATGGGCGACATGATGACACTCATCGAGAAGGCTGAGGAAACTGTAGATCGGGAGCAAGCGGAGAAGATTGGCAAACGCCTTGTCAAGGGCGAACTCAATCTCGATGACTTCCTCAAGCAGATGCAGCAAATCAAGAAGATGGGCCCTTTAACCCAGATTCTGGAGATGATCCCGGGGATGAGCCGGCTGACGGGGGAACTCCAGCCGGATGTCACGGACCAGCAGTTCACACGCGTTGAAGCGATGATTAACTCCATGACAGCTCAGGAGCGGCGCGATCCGAAAATCATCAGCGGCAGCCGTAAGCGTCGCATCGCGCGCGGGTCAGGAACTACGGTGCCTGAGATCAACGACCTGTTGAATCAATTCCGCCAGATGCAGCGAATGATGAAACAGCTCGGTTCGGGTGGTCGTGGAGGCCGCGGCATAATGGATATGTTCAGGTGATAACGTTCTTTGCAGAGAAGTCCGCTCCTCTGCGAGACGTTTACATGCATTCGGGACCCTCTGTGTCCCATACATCGAAGGAGTCAGTCAGGAATGGTACGAATTCGTCTGCGCCGACAGGGCGCCAAGAAACAGCCGACCTACCGCGTGGTTGTCGCTGATCAGCACTCACCTCGCGATGGCCGCATCCTTGAGAACATTGGGTTCTACAACCCAACGACCGACCCTGAGACGGTCACCATCGACGTGGATCGCGCGCTACTGGCTTAGTGTTGGCGTGCAGCCCAGCGAATCGGTTGCTCGCCTGCTGAAAAAGCAAGGCCTGCCCGAAGCACAGCCGGCGGCCTGATCCGTCAGCCGTTCGCTTCTGGGCACTGGCCGGGGCAGGTGCACTTGCCGCGCCAGCGCGGCACAGCCTGCAGCACGAGCCAGGCCCCTGGCACTTGTGGAGGCTGACTGGTGAAAGAAAAAGAACTCATCGAGTACATTGCCAGGCAACTCGTGGAAAAGCCGGAAAAGGTCTTCGTGAAGGAGACCCACGGCGGCAGCGTTACAGTGCTGGAGTTGCACGTTGACCGGGAAGATATGGGCCGTGTAATCGGCAAGGACGGCCGGGTGGCCAACGCACTCCGCACTCTGTTGCGGGTGATGTCACAAGACCGGCGGGTCGTTCTCGAGATCGTCTGATTGTGGCCGCTAACCCTGTCGGCGTTGAAGTCGACTTGGACGGACCACACTCAAGCTGAATGAAACGGGCGGAGGCGCAATCTCGCATCTCCGCCCGCTCATTTTGTAAGGAAGGGCAGGTGGAAGGGTTCCATGGCCACGACCGAAACAGGACGAAGCTACCTGGCCATAGGCCAGATAGTTGGACCTCACGGCATTCGGGGTGAGGTCAAAGTTGTGCCGATGACCGATTTCCCGGAACGGTTCAAGAGCGGCGCTAAAGTATACCTTGGTGCGCAAACCGGCGTGACGAATACTGCGCCGGCAGTAATCGCAGCATCGCGACCTCACCAGGACCGTTGGCTGATTTTGTTCACGCATGTCAGGGATCGCAATGCAGCGGAAACCCTGCGCGACCTGTACCTACTCATCCCGGAAGAGGACGCAATGCCTCTAGGTGAGCACGAGAACTATGCTCACGATTTGATAGGGCTTGAAGTTCAGACGGTGGATGGCCGATCGCTCGGCCAAATCACCGAGATTCTCTTCACCGCGGCGAATGATGTCTATATTGTGCGCAACGCGAACGCCGAAACGCTCGTTCCTGCCACACGTGAGGTCGTCGTGAGTGTGAACCTGGCCGAGCGGATGATGAAGGTGGTTCTCCCCGAAGGGCTTTTGGCCCCGGCCGATGAAGATGACGAAGTCTGAGAACTATTGACAAAGAATCCTGTATCGTTTATGCTGCCGACCGGCAAGCTCTGATGCATCGCCCCTGGGAGGTGCTCATTTGGACGCTCTCGCCTTGTGGATTGGGTTCAACAAGGTGCGCGGCATCGGCCCGGCCCGGTTGCGCGCTCTGTTGGACGCCTTCGGCAGCATAGACGCTGCCTGGAACGCGCCTGCCGACGCCCTACGCGATGTTGGTCTGGACCGGCGATCGATTCAAAATCTGGTGGATATCCGCGGTAAGCTGGACCTGGACGCGGAGCTGACTCGCGTGCAGAAGTCCGGGATTGAGTTGTTGACCTGGGATGATCCGCGCTACCCGTCCCGGCTTATGGCCATCAGTGATCCGCCGCCTGTGATCTATCTACGCGGTGAGTTACGGCCCGAGGATGATTTCGCCGTCGCCGTGGTTGGCACTCGAAATATCTCCAACTATGGCCGCGAAGCGGCAAGGACCCTTGCATCTGGCCTCGCGGAGGTGGGCGTTACTATCGTCAGCGGTCTGGCACGCGGAATCGATGCTGTCGCACATCGCGCCGCCCTGGACGCGGGCGGCCGCACACTTGCGGTCCTTGGATCAGGCGTGGACGTGATTTATCCCTGGGAGAACAAAAAGCTGGCAAATGACCTGATCGAGCGTGGTGCGTTGTTGAGCGAGTATCCTCTGGGCACGCAGCCTGAAGCCAGCAATTTCCCGCCGCGAAATCGCATCGTTAGCGGTTTGAGCCGCGGCGTCGTCGTGGTCGAAGCGGGCGAACAAAGTGGGGCGTTGATTACGGCTCGCTTCGCGGCTGACCAGGGCCGCGAGGTTTTCGCTGTTCCAGGAAGCATCTTCGCCCGCAACAGCGCCGGCGTCAATCGACTCATTCGCGACGGCGCAACGCCGGTTACGTCGGTCAACGACATTCTCGAGGCATTGAATCTGAAATCGGTAGTAGCGCACGTCGAAGCACAAATGCTTTTTCCGGCGGATCCAACCGAAGCGTCGCTCCTCAGCCAGTTGTCCGATGATCCTGTCCACGTGGACGAGATATGCCGGACCACTGGACTGCCCGTCTCAACAGTGACCAGTACGTTGGCGTTGATGGAACTCAAAGGCCTGGTACATGGAGCTGGCGGCATGAGTTACGTTCGCGCTCGTGAAGCAGGCCCAGTGTATCATCTCGATTGAGATTGCACGAAGGAATTTGTACGATGCTGTATGCCGTGATCATCGCGGGTGGTTCAGGTACGCGTCTTTGGCCATTGAGCCGCAGGAGCAAGCCGAAACAAGCATTGAAGCTGATTGGCGACCGCACCATGTTCCAGCACGCAGTGGATCGGCTTGCTCCGTTGTTTACTCCCGATCGAATCTACGTCGGCACAAACGCAGAAACAGCGGACTTGTTGCGGCCTCAGGCGCCTGATATTCCGGCCGAGAACTTCATCGTAGAACCCTCGGGTCGCGATTCAGGTCCCGCCGCAGGGCTCGCGGCAGCGCACCTGCTTCGCCGGGATGTCGATGCGACCATGGTCATGCTCACCGCCGACCATTTCATCGTTGACACCGCACAGTTCCGGGCGGCCCTGGCTGCTGCGGGTGAGGTCGCGGCTGGCGGTACGATCGTAACACTCGGTATTAAGCCGAGCGCACCCGACACGCGCTTTGGCTACCTCGAGCTCGGCTCTGCACAACATATCGTGGATGGATTTCGCGTCTACGAATGTGCGGGCTTTCGAGAAAAGCCCGATTACATGACCGCACAGGGTTTCTTTGAGGATGGTCGCCATGTCTGGAACAGCGGCATGTTCATCTGGCGCGCAGACCGTCTGTTAAGTGAATTCGAACGACAGTTGCCCGAGTCATACGAAGCGTTGGTCCGGATCAAGAGCGCCCTGGGCACAACCCACGCGACGCGGGTGCTGGAGACCGAATGGCTCAGGATGCGCAGAGTCTCGATTGACTACGGCGTGATGGAGAACGCAAAGGATGTCTCGGTGATTCCGGTGGAGATCGGATGGAGCGATATCGGTAGCTGGGGCGCATTGTTGGACGTGCTTCCGCCAGATGCGGACGGCAATGTCGCAGGAGGCTCTCTGCTTTCCCACGGTTCGAGCGGCTGCTACGTGCGCAGCGAGCGCACGGTTGCGGTAATCGGTATGGAAGACGTGATCATTGTCGACACGCCTGATGTGTTGTTGGTCTGTCCGCGCTCCCGTGCAGAAGAAGTCCGCGAATTGGTGAAGCGACTGGAAGCCGAGGGGCAGATCTCCTATCTGTGAACGAGCTTTATGAGTGACAATAACCTGACGGCCTACTGCGTCCGCTGCAAGGCTTCACGGCCTTTGACTGACGCCCAACCCGTGTTTTTCGCAAATGGGAGTGCCGCTACACGCGGCCGCTGTCCCGAATGCGGGACGACCCTCACGCGGATCGGGGCAACCGACGCGCATGTCGGTCTGCCGAGACCAGAGCCCACAACGCAACCGAAGGCGAGCCGAAAGTCGGCCAGCGCGTCGAAAGCCAGCGCAAAGTCGGCGGTCAAGTCTACCAAGACTCCTCAGCCTGCAGCAGGTGGCAAATCGTCGCGTGCTAAGGTGACGAAGGGGAAGAGTACCGCAGACACTGGCGCGACGCGGGGTGGCAGAGGGGGAGTTGGACGTCGATCGTATGGCGGTGCCTTGCGTGGCCCCAAACTGGTGATTGTCGAGTCGCCGGCAAAGGCGCGCACGGTGGGGAGGTTCCTCGGCCGCGACTACGATGTCCGCGCGTCCATCGGGCATGTGCGGGACCTGCTGCGTTCTCAACTCTCGGTCGATATCGAGGGTGGCTTTATACCCAAGTATCGCGTACCGGATGACAAAAAAGACGTTGTCAAGGATCTGAAGGCAGCGGCTGCAGAGGCAGATGAGGTCTATCTGGCGACTGATCCTGATCGCGAGGGCGAAGCCATTGCATGGCACTTGCTCCAGGCCGCCGATATCCCTCAACAGCGTGCTCGCCGGGTGGTGTTTCACGAAATCACGAAGAGCGCAATTGCCGATGCGTTCCGCCACGGCAGGGATATCGACATGGAACTCGTCGATGCGCAACAGGCGCGGCGGATCCTTGATCGGCTGGTGGGGTATCAGATCAGCCCGCTGCTCTGGGAGCGCGTCAAGAGTCGATTGTCAGCAGGGCGCGTTCAATCCGTAGCGCTTCGCCTGATCGTGGAACGAGAGCGTGAGGTTCAGTCCTTTGTGCCGGTGGAATATTGGTCACTCGACGCAGAGCTGGCTCAGCACGTGACGCGCGATCAGCTACCGCGGCCAAGCTTTCTGGCGCGCCTGGTCCGCATTCGCGGTGCGGAGGCGGACCTCAAGAATCACGATGACGCTCACACCGTGGTGCGTGAACTCGAAGGCGCTGAATACCTGGTTGCGGGCATCAGACGCGGTGAACGTCGTCGCCGGCCAAATCCACCTTTCACCACGAGTACGCTGCAACAGGACGCATCTAATCGCTTGGGCATGGCCGCGAGTCGCACCATGCGAGTCGCTCAAGACCTGTATGAAGGCATCGACATTGGCGACCATGGCGGTCCTGTTGGTCTGATTACGTATATGCGCACGGATAGTGTCAATATCTCACAGGAAGCCCAGACAGAGACGAGCGCAATGATCGCCGAGCGATATGGCCCTGAGTACGTGCCGCCAGAGCCTAACCTCTTCAAGTCACACGCTAAAAACGCCCAAGAGGCGCACGAGGCGATCCGGCCGACTTCGGTTTGGCGTTCACCTTCGGACTTGCGCGATAAGCTCAGCGGCGAACAGTACCGCTTATATGAGTTGATCTGGCGCCGCTTCGTAGCGAGTCAGATGGCCGCAGCCGTCTATGACACGCTCACAGTGGATGTAAAGGCGGGTCAACCGGGCGCCGGAGAATGGCCGTACCTGTTTCGTGCAAGTGGTTCGACCGTTCGCTTCCCCGGCTTCCTGGCGGTGTACAGCGGCGGCGCATCAGGTCCACAGGAAAATGGTCAGGCAGATAGGGACAATGGTCGGCCTGGTCGCAATGGGTTTGATCGCGCCCAGACGACGGGCGATAGTGAGTCTCCTGATACGGACCCGGCACAGCAGCAACTGAACATACCGGCAAGCCTATCAGAGGATGAGGTCCTGGACCTGCTGCGTCTGCTGCCGGAACAGCACTTTACACAACCGCCGTCCCGGTATACGGAAGCGTCCTTGGTGAAAGCTCTCGAGGAGTACGGTATCGGACGTCCCAGCACCTATGCAGCAATCATCTCGACGATCCTCGAACGCGAATATGTCGAACGCTCGGAGAAGAAGCTGGTTCCGACTGAGTTGGGGTTCACGGTAAATGACCTATTGGTGAAGTACTTTGATTCGATATTCAATGTTGGCTTCACCGCACAGATGGAAGAACGGCTGGACAGCATATCTCGCGGGGAGACGGAGATGGAGCCGGTTCTGCGCCAATTCTATGATCTCTTTGCGCCACAACTCCAGAACGCACAGCAGACGATGGAGAAGGTGTCCCTTGAGCCCGAGAAAACCGGCGAGTTCTGCCCTGATTGCGCCGGAGAGTTGGTTATTAAGCAGGGTCGCTACGGCCGGTTCGTTGGTTGCAGCAACTATCCCACCTGCCGTTTTACGAAGCCATTAGTGGCCAAGTTAGGAGTGCTCTGTCCCAGAGATCGTGGCGAGATCGTTGAACGGCGCACTCGCACCGGGCGTGTCTTCTATGGGTGCGCCAATTATCCAGCGTGTGATTGGACTTCATGGAAGCGGCCGGTGGCACAGGCGTGTCCCCAATGCGATGGGCTCATGGTTCTTGCCGCTAAGGACACGGTTGAGTGCACCGTGTGTGGTGCACGCGTGAAGATATAGTACCATGCAAGAGAGCATCGACCGGTACATCAAATACCTTGTGGCAGAGCGCAACGCCTCGGTTCACACGGTCAGTAACTACCGGCGTGAGATCTTACAGTTCGCAGCCTTCGTCCAAGCGCAAGGCGTCAACTCGTGGATCGCTGTAACGCCAGCGCTCCTGCGCCGGTGGCTGGCCGAGCTGCACGCAGCCGGCTATGTTAAGGCAAG
Organism: uncultured Chloroflexia bacterium; assembly: GCA_963774265.1. GTDB lineage: Bacteria > Chloroflexota > Anaerolineae > CG2-30-64-16 > CG2-30-64-16 > JALOOB01. The sequence continues at coordinate 320,908 of CAVZDU010000010.1, forward strand.
CGTGGCGAGGCGCATCTCAGAGGTGCGGGCATTCTACGCGTTTCTGCGTCGGAACGGGCTGGTTGAAGTCAATCCGGTGCAGGCGATTCTGTCGCCGAAGCTCCCGCAGCGTCTGCCGCGTCCACTCACGCGAGACGAGGTCAGTCTTTTGATTGAGTCGCCCGACTTGTCAACGCCACAAGGGCAGAGAGATCGCGCGATGCTTGAGCTGCTTTATGGCGGTGGCCTGCGAGTCAGCGAACTGCTGGCGTTGGATGTGTCCGATGTAAGCCTTGCGGAAGGCCAACTTAATGTCACTGGCAAGGGCGCAAAAGAGCGTGTTGCATTGATAGGCCAATGGGCGATTGAGGCGTTAGCGTTTTACCTGAACGAAGGGCGGCCGAAGCTGGCTGAAGCGGCCCACCGCTACGGCGGACGCACGCGTGCTGATGGCAAGTGGCTCGCCAGTCGCCCCACAGCGCTGTTCTTGAACCGTTTCGGCCAGCGTCTGTCAACCAGCATGTTTACACGATCCTTGTCGGCCTATGCAGCAGGGGCAGGGATTGCCCATCCGGTCACACCTCATATGCTCCGGCACAGCTTCGCGACGCATTTGTTGGATGGTGGCGCTGATCTGCGTTCGGTGCAGGAGCTGATGGGGCACGAGTCGGTGAGCACGACGCAGATCTATACGCAGGTCAGTCAGAAGCAACTCACGGAAACTGTTCTCAAGGCTCATCCGCGCGCGGAGGAGTTCATAGCTAGAAGGAGCACCGATGCCTGGCTCTACTGATATAGCGTCACGAGTAACTCGGCTGCGGGCTGTGCTGCCTGAGGCAGGCGCGGATGCCATAATCGTTTCTCAGCCTGAGAATCGGATGTACCTCAGCGGATTCAGCGGCTCCGCAGGAGTGTTGCTGATCTCCGCCGAACGGACGCTGATTGCCACCGACTTTCGCTACTTTGAGCAGGTAGGTCAGGAATGCCCCGACTTCGAGCTCATACCTGTCAAAACCGATCTCTCCGACGTACTCCCTGAACTCATTGCTCGAGGGGGAGGGAAGCTGGTGGCTTTTGAGGCTGATCACGTGCCATTCGCAACCGCGAAGGGCTTCATGGACGCAGTCTCTGAGGTGCAGTGGCTGCCGACAAAGGGTATTGTCGCCGGGCTGCGAGCAATTAAGGACGAGGACGAATTGGCCCTCTTGCGCGAGGCGATTGTCCTCGCAGATAACGCATTGGCGTTTGGGCTGGCCTCGGCAGAACCCGGAATGACCGAGAACGCACTGGCATGGCTCATCGAAAGCTATATGCGCACACACGGAGCTCAAGGCGTTGCATTTGACATGACGGTGGCGTGTGGCCCGAATAGCGCGCTTCCTCATGCCCACGCAAGCGAAACGGTGCTTGAGGCTGGTCAGCCCATCGTGATCGATATGGGCGCCAAGGTACGCGGCTACCGTTCTGATCTGACGCGTACCGTCGTGCTGGGTCAGCCAAAGGACGAGGAGCGCTTCTGGGACGTTTTTAACATTGTGTTGAACGCGCAAGTGGCCACGGAGGCGGCGCTGAGACCAGGAATGACCGCGTCAGAGGCAGATGGGGTGGCGCGCGATTTGATTTCGGCTGCAGGCTACGGCGCGAACTTCGGTCACGGCCTGGGACACGGTGTCGGTCTCGAAATCCACGAGCAACCGTTCCTCTCGCGTTTTTCGTCTGCCGTTATTCGACCTGGTATGATTGTCACAGTTGAACCCGGCATCTATTTGCCTGGTTGGGGTGGTGTGCGGATGGAGGATGTCGTCATGGTCACGGAAAATGGCGCCGAGGTGTTGACCTGCGCGCCTAAATACCCCATCATTTGAGGCTCTTCGTTTTGCCGCATGCGTAACGGAGGAGGATGACATGAACCAAAACGGGCGTCCCTGGTACTTCTGGCCTCTCATTGCTTTCGTCGTCGGCTTGTTGATCGGTTGGCTCGTGATTGGCTGGCTGCTTTGGCCGATAACATGGACCAACGCACTGCTGCAAGACCTCCGACCGGATCTGCGTAATCAGTATATCGCCATGGTTGCTGAGTCCTACGCGCAGACTGGTAATCTCGATCAGGCGCGCGGACGCCTTACTGGCTGGTCGACCGAGGAACTGTCCAAGATAATGGGCGACGCACAGGAAGTCCTCGTGGCGCGGGACGTTGCCGCGGCGCGCAACGTTCAGAGCCTCGCGGCCGCGGTCGGTGCAGCCGTTGGAGAATCAGGAACGGCTGGCGGCCAGAGCCAGGTGCAGCCGCAACCTTCTGCCGCCGCTTCCGCCCCCGCAGGGGGAACAAGCTCAACGCTCCGACGAGTCTGCACCGCCGCGCTCTTCGTGTTCCTGGCGATCGCTGCGCTGGCCCTGTTGATCTTCCTGTTCCGTCGTTGGCGCTCCGCGCACGATGGAGGAAGCACCGAGGGGGATGAGCCGCCATTTGACGTGTTGGAAACAAATAAAGCGGCTGCCGCGGCCGCCGAGCAGGAAAAGGCGCGCTGGTCAGCTTCGGAATCAGTTGTGAAGGATGATTGGCGGCCCGTTCGTGGGTCCGTCGACATATCGACGCGTCCAGGCCGCGAAGCGACAGCTGACATCGAGTCGCGTCCTCTATCTCAGGAGCAACGACCTGACATTCCGCTGCGGCCCGTTGGCCCACCGCCCCCTGCCGCCGGCTGGTCTGACTTGGCGGAGGCTCGTCAACCCGCGCAGGTCACGCCCATTCCCCCCGCTTCTCCATCCAGCGCTGGGCTGCAGAAGCTGACCGAGAATACGGCAGTCTATCAAATGGGCGAGCCGGATTACGACGAGGCGTTCGACATTAATGACCCGGTGGACGGCTACATGGGACAGTGTGGCCTGCAGTTGATTGAGCCCTTCGGCAGAGAACGCGATCAAGCCGTCGCCTTGCAGGTCTGGCTATGGGATTCGAGTGACCCCGACACCCAGGCACTGGTGCTGATGAGTGAGGGAGCATACCGGGATACCTCGTTGCGCTCAGAGCACGAGGGTGAGCATGGAGCGCTCGCCGTCAAACCCGGGACTGAGTTTGAGTTGCACAGCCATGATCTGCTCTTGCGTGGCCGCGTTGAGAAGGTGTCCTACGCCGAAGCGGAACCTCCGCGCGGCATCTTTGCGGACCTGCATGTGAAGTTAACGGTCTATCGACGAAGCTAACCTCTCGCCGGCATAAGGACACCACAGGGCGCGGTCAGTGAACAACCGCATACTGTGGTGTCTTCGCGCAGAGCTGAGGCCTGCTTCTCAGACGCGTTCCTCCGGATCGTAGAGACGCTTATATTCCAGGATAGCGTATCGGTCGGTCATGCCGGCGATGTAGTCGCATATTACGCGCTCGGCTGGTTCATTCCCCCGCAACATGCGAGCTTGAATTTCCTTCGGAAGCTGGCGCGGTTCCTCGTGATACGAGGTGAATAAGGCAGTCAGCATCCGGTTTGCTTTGTATGCCATCCGAACAACACGCGGGTGACGATAGAAGTTCTTCATCAGGAAGGCCTTGAGTTCCATGTTGAGTTCGAAGATCTGGCTCGAGTATACGGCAATGTTTTTCCCCACGGCTCGAATATCGTTCACCGTACGCACACCGCTCGCCGCCAAATTCTCCGCCGTGGCCGTAATGGCATCCGTGACCTCAATGCCCATGAGCCTCCGGATCGCCCGTGCCCGTAGCTTATCCTCAAGCCGGCAATTAGTTGGGAGGCCCAACGACGCCATCGCGCTTCTCCAGATCCCCAGTTCGCGTACGTCCAGGTAGTCCAACACGCCGCTTCGCAGTCCATCATCTAAGTCTGCGATGTTGTATGCGATTTCGTCTGCAAGGTTGCTGATCTGGCACTCCAACGATCCTGCGCGATCGGGCTCATAGCCAGTGGCGTCCGCGACATCGTGGTCTGTGTCGTGTTTCACGAGGCCTTCACGCACTTCGTAGGTTAGATTGAGACCAGGAAAGTCCTCGTAGCGATCCTCCAAGATTGTTACGATGCGCATTGTCTGTCGCTGGTGATCGAACCCGCCATGATCGGACATCAGTTGGTTAAGCGTCACTTCGCCAGTATGACCGAACGCCGGATGTCCCAGGTCGTGCGCCAGACAGATGGCTTCAGTCAGATCCTCGTTTGCGCCGAGGGCGCGTGCCATAGAGCGCCCGATCTGCGCGACCTCTACGGTATGGGTGAGGCGGTTGCGATAGTGATCACCTTCGTGATACACGAACACCTGGGTCTTATAATCGAGACGACGAAAGGCTGCGGTGTGGATTACACGGTCGCGATCGCGTTGGAAAGCCGTACGATAGATGTGCTCATCTTCCGGATAGACGCGGCCGCGGCTTGCGCCGCTGCAGACTGCATAAGGGGCCAGGGTATTGCATTCGCGGGCCTCGATGTCGTCTCGGCTGAGAAACATGGCATGCCCTCCTGCTTCATGAGGTTTGGCGTTGCAGATTGGTAGCTTTCACCCGTTCCCTTGGGCTTGAAGCCAGGTCAATTGCTCATCCAGGCTTTGGTGGATCGAAAGATCGATCTCGTCACACTCATCGGGCGATGTCTGAGCGCGCATGGCGGTGATGAGTCGGTCCAGATCATCCGTTGACAAGTCCGGAATCCGAGCCAAAGCCGAACGGATCGAGGGTGCATCGCTGCAGCCTCCAGCGTCTTCGTTTTCTTGCGGAGGGTTATGCCTCGCGAAGGTGATCAACTCAAGTCGGCCGTTGGCTTTCTGCTTGGTATAGATACGGTGACGTAGCTTCGAGACGTGATCGGCCTCGCGAAAACAATAGAGTTTCCATAGCCGCTCGTCGGGCAGCATTACCAGCAAATCGTTGGCAATCAGGTCAAGGAGGATTTCCCGAGCATCTGGACATGGACATTCTTTGAGCATGCCTTGCGACATAGCTTTCCTCTTCGTAAGAACTCCTTTCCTTGAGCAACAATGGGAGTGTACCCGCGCCGGGAAGGGGTGTCAAACCACTTCTCAGTTGATACCTGCGTGTCAAGCCGAATGACGGTGTTGTCGAGCGGTGTTTGGGACATTCACGCGGTATACTATATGGTGCTTGCCGGAGTTGTGTTGTGGGCATCGTGGCCCTGAGCCTCTCTTACGCAATCATCCTGCTCCAACTGGGAGCGAAGAAGGAGCACAGTATGAAAGCAGTCGGCATTCCCGAACTCGCGACTCCCGAGTTCAAAACGTTGGTAAGCCAGTGCATTCACTGCGGACTCTGCCTGCAGTCATGCCCTACCTACGACGTGTTCGGAACGGAGATGGACGCGCCGCGCGGTCGCATCGCACTAATGCGTGCAGCCTCCGAGGGACGCATTAGTGCGGAGGAATTCTCCGGCGCATTCTCGAAACACATCAATCTCTGCCTATCCTGTCTTTCCTGCCAGACAGCCTGCCCGTCAGGCGTCAAGTACGCCCAACTGATCGAAACGACGAAGGTGGCGTTGGACAAGCGACATAAGCAGGGCGTAGGCGAGAGGTTAATCCGCTGGGTGGGCCTGGTGCAAACCATGCCCTACGTGGGCAGGCTCAAAGCAATGGCCCGGCTCCTGAAGATATATCAGGTCACCGGGTTGCAGGGGCTGGTGCGCCGGTTGAACTTTCTGCCGAGACCGCTGAAGGCGGCGGAGGCCATCTTGCCGCCGATCACGACGAAGTATCGCGATTACAGCCATCCTGCACCAGCCATTGGGGAGAAACGCGGACAGGTGGCATTCTTCATCGGCTGTATCCAGGAGGCGTTTCTGGCGCCGGTGAACGAGGCGACCATCCGCGTATTGCAGCGCAACGGTTTTGAGGTGCACTTTCCCGCGGGGCAGACTTGTTGCGGTGCGGCCCACCTCCACATTGGCGAAGAGGCGTTGGCACGTGACCTGGCCCGCAAGAACATCGACGCGTTCGCCAAGTACGACATGATCATCAACAACGCAGGCGGGTGCGGCGCCACGCTCAAGGATGAGTACGAGGGCCTGTTCCACGATGATCCGGTCTATGTGGAAAAGGCGCGCGCCTTCCGTAGCAAGGTCAAGGATATCAATGAGTTCATCATCGAGAACATGAACGAGCGGCCCACGGGCGTCGTTCCTCTCAAGGTGACCTACTCCGATTCATGTCACCTGCGGCACGCGCAGAAGATCGTCAAGCAGCCCCGGGCGCTGCTCCGCATGATCCCCGGCTTGGAACTCGTCGAGCTGAAACAGCCCGATCGCTGCTGCGGCAGCGCCGGGGTGTACAATATCGTGCATTCGGAGACGGCGGATCAGGTGCTGGATGCGAAGATGACCGACATCGCGGCCACCGGCGCCAGCGTTATTGTCGCCACCAACACCGGATGCCACATGCAGCTAGTGGCCGGCGTGCGCCGTGCGGGCCTTAGTGCAAAGGTGATGCACGTCGTCGAGTTGCTGGACATGTCCTATGGGGGGACGAATGGGAAGGGAGCGAATTAGCATGGCACAGGTGGGCCCTCACCCAAAGATTCGCTCGCTGGCCATCTTGTTTGAGCCGAATCAGGTCGTCAGCGACCCCATCGAATTGATGACCTACGAGAAAGATGCCAGCCTGGATCGGGGCGTCCCCGATGCAGCGGTCTTCCCGAGGACAACCGACGATGTCGTCAAGATCGTCAAATGGTCCATCGAGACGAATACCCCCGTTGTGGCGCGTGGCGCTGGAACCGGCCTCTCCGGCGGCGCGGTGGCAGAGCATGGGGGCCTCATCGTTGGGTTCTCCCGCATGAACAAGATCACTGAGTTTGATGAGGCGGGCCGCAGCGTCGTTGTAGAGCCAGGCGTTGTTAATCTCGTGCTTGATGAGCACGTCAAGGCCTCGGGCCTTTACTACCCTCCCGATCCCGCAAGCGGTCGCACCGCAACCACCGGCGGCAACATCGCAGAGAACGCAGGCGGACCTCACTGCTTCAAGTACGGCGTCACCACAAACTACATCACCGGGCTGGAGGTAGTGCTTGCCGACGGCCAGGTCGTGAGATTGGGCGGTCGCGCTCTGGATTATCCAGAGCTCGACTTTGTCGGCCTGATGACCGGGAATGAAGGGACACTTTGTATCATTACCGAAGCAAGTGCTCGTCTTCTGCGGTGTCCTCCCGCAATCAAGACCGCGTTGGCGTCCTTCGACTCGGTCGAGGCGGCCGGCGAGGCTGTGTCGGCAGTCATCGCAGCCGGACTGACACCAGCCACGATGGAGATGATGGATCAGAAGATCATGAAGATCCTTGAGGACTACACGCATGCCGGCCTGCCTGTGGAGGCAGGGGCCGCGCTCATCATCGAGGCAGACGGCTATGCGGAGGGCGTCGCACCCCAGATGGAGGAGATTTCTTCGATTCTCCGCCGGCGTCATGCGCGCGAGATTCGCATTGCACAGACTGCTGAGGAGCGCGATAGGATCTGGTACGGCCGGAAAAGCGCTGCGGGCGCCATGGCCCGCCTCGCGCCGGCCTACTACCTTGCGGACGGCATCGTACCGCGCAGCCAGCTGGCCCAAACGCTTGCCGAGATCAACGCTGAAATCGAGCGCAATCACCTCAGAGTAGGTTACGTCTTCCACGCTGGCGACGGCAACCTGCATCCGTTTATTCTGATTGACGATCCAACGGACCGTGAACTGATGCAGCAGATCCTCCTGGTTGGGCAGCGGGTCATGGAGATCTGCGTGGCAAAGGGGGGCAGCGTCACGGGCGAGCACGGCGTAGGCAGCGAAAAGCGCAGTTACATGCCCCTCATGTACACTCCGGAGGAGCTGGCGGTGATGCGGGAGGTCAAGCAGCTTTTCGATCCGCACCAGCGTCTCAACCCGGGCAAGATCTTTCCGCCGACCTGGAGACGCCAGCACCAAAGCCTGCAGCCAGCCTGGCTCCGGCAACTCCTTGTGCGCCGGCCACGACCCAAGAGGCGGCGGAAGCCATCCGGGCCTGGGTGCACGAAGCGAAGACGATCCGTGTCGCAGGCGCAAGTACAAAATCCTCCTGCCTGCCCCCGACCGATGTGATTCTGCAGACCCAACGCCTTTCGGGGATCAAGTCGTATGCGCTGGAAGATCTTTACGTAACGGTGGGCGCCGGCACCCGTCTTGCGGACCTGCAGGCCGAGCTGGCACGCGACAAGATGTGGGTTCCGCTCATATCCCCTTGGCCCGTCGCAACTGTTGGCGGCATCGTCTCCGCCAATTTCAACGCACCCTTGCGCATGCGCTACGGCGGCATCCGCGATCTGGTGCTCGCCGCATCGGTGGTGCTGCCTGATGGCCGCGTGATCCAGGCAGGGCGGCCGGTGGTTAAGAACGTCGCAGGCTACGACGTGACGAAGCTGTTCGTTGGCGCGCACGGTTCGCTGGGGCTACTGACTGAAGTCTCGCTCAAGCTTGCCCCACTTCCTCGGGCACGCGCTAGCATGATCATTCCGGTCGCTTCGCTCGCTGAAGGGTTGACACGCGGCCAGAGACTGCTGCGAGTCTGTCTGGTAGCCTCCAGCCTGCTGCTGTGCCAGAGGTGCGATCTTCCCGGTCTGTCATCGCTGCATGCACTGATCTATACGGTGGAGGGGATGGCCGAAGACGTGACTGCGGAGCTGGCGGAGGTGCGGGCGATGCTGCAAGCGGATGGTGCAACAGGGCTGATGCAGGTCGATTCACCGTCAGGCAGTCAAGCCTGGGCCGACTGGTTAGCTTCCTCGAGCCCCAGGGGGGAGCCCTCCCTTGTGGTGCGCGCCGGCGTTGCGCCGAAGGACCTGCCCACACTCGTCATCGATCTGGCGCCAGGCCTGGATGATGCTTCCTTCTGGGCTGACCTGGCGAATGGCATGCTATATGCGCGTGATGCACCCCTCAGGCCCATCCGCAGCGCGGCACGGTCCTCTGGCGGATATGCTGTGGCGCTGTCGGGCGACGCGGCCGATCGATGGGGCCACACGCCGGCTGGGCTGCATCTGATGCGAGCCCTCAAAGCGCGTTGGGATGAGCATGGTCTCTTTTAACCCCGGCGCCTTTATCGTCTAATCGGCTTATGGGACATAGCAGCCGGCGCGAGAATGTGACGTTGCTCCTCGCTGCGCTGGCCGCGATCACCTGACAGGAGGGCCAGAATGCAAAAGATGGTCTCTTCGGATGACTGGATGGCGTTACAGGCTACACTCCACCGCGATGCTATCCTGACGAATCCCATCGAGTTGATCCCCTACGAATTGGACGGCAGCCTGGGGAGTGGCGCAGTGGAAGGCGTAGTCCTCACGCGCTCGGCCGATGAGGTGGTGAAGGTGGTGCGATGGGCCGCTGAGCGCGGGATACCCCTGATCGCGCGCGGTGCGGGCACGGGTTTGAGTGGAGGCGCAGTGGCGCCGCTCGGCGGGGTCATGGTCTCATTGGCGCGCATGAAGCAAGTTGTCGAAATGGATGAGTTAGGCCGCTCTGTTGTCGTGCAGCCGGGCATCATCCAACAGACACTGGATGAATACGTGAAGACCAAAGGCCTGTACTACCCGCCGGATCCCGCAAGCGGTCGGGCCTGCACGATCGGCGGCAATCTTGGCGAGAATGCCGGCGGGCCTCACTGTTTCAAATACGGCGTCACCACCAACTATGTAATGGGATTGGAGGCGGTGCTTTCCGACGGACGGGTTATACGCACGGGTGGCCGTGCCTTCGATTACCCGGAGTACGACTTCACGGGCGTCCTGGTCGGTTCTGAGGGGACATTAGGCATCATCACCGAGGCCGAGCTGCGCCTGTTGCGCAACATCCCCGGTATCAAGACGCTCATGGCCATTTTTGATTCGGTGGAAATGGCTGGCGAGGCGGTGTCGGCGGTGATTGCACGTGGTCTCGTGCCGGGCACGCTCGAGATGATGGATCGGACCATGATCGGCATCGTGGAGAACTATGTGCATGCAGGCCTGCCCGTTGATGCCGAAGCGCTGCTTATCATCGAGGCCGACGGCTATGTCGAGAGCCTTGATTCTCAGATGGCTGAGATCATGGAGGTCATGAAGGCGCAGAATGCGCGCGAGCTGAGGCTGGCCCAAAATGCAGCAGAACGTGAACGCATCTGGTTTGCGCGCAAGAGCGCATTTGGCGCCATCGCGCAGATCAGTCCCGCGTATCTCATCGTGGACGGGACAGTGCCACGCTCGAGGTTGGCTCAGACGTTGGCGGCGATCAACCAGATATGCTCTCGCCATGACCTTAGGGTGGGCTACGTGTTTCATGCGGGCGATGGCAACCTGCATCCACTCATTCTGTTCGATCCTCAAGACGCGGACATGGTGAAGCGCGTTCACGCAGCGGGACAGGATGTGATGGCGTTGTGCGTAGCCACCGGGGGCACTATAACCGGGGAGCACGGTGTTGGAAGTGAGAAGCGCCAGTACATGCGGCTGATGTTCAACGATGATGAGCTGTGCGCGATGCAGGATATTAAGGAGGTCTTCGACCCTAAGAACATCCTGAATCCCGCCAAAATTGTGCCCGAGGTGAGTCCCTGGCAGCCACCTGTCAGGGACTCCACACATTCGGCGGTGGACGCCGTCGAACACGCTCCACTTGACACCGCTGATGTGTCAGAGGCGGTGCAGTCATGGGCCGCTGCGGGTCGGAGTGTCCACGTGCGCGGAGGAGGCACAAAGTCAGGTTTCCTGGCGCCGGCAGATGTGATCCTCTCGACGAGGTCTATGTCCGGCATTAAGGCCTTCGAGCTGAATGACCTGTATGTTACCGTGGGCGCCGGAACCCCACTGGCGGAACTGGAACTCGCACTGGCGCGTGAAAAGGTGTGGGCCCCGCTGGCATCGCCGTGGCCGGAAGCAACGGTCGGCGGCATTGTTGCTACCAACTTCAACGCGCCCTTGCGCATGCGTTACGGCGCAATTCGTGATTTGCTGCTCGCGATGACGGTTGTGATGCCCGACGGTCGAGTCATCCGCGCGGGCAGGCCAGTTGTTAAGAATGTGGCCGGCTACGACTTGCCGAAACTATTCACCGGTTCGCACGGCACCTTGGGGCTGATCACGGAGGTGTCTTTGAAGCTGCTGCCGTTGCCACGAGCCAGGCAGACGCTGGTTGTTCCGGTTACCTCGCTCGCACGGGGGTTGGAGATCGGGTCCCAGTTGTTGCGGATATGCCTGGCCGCTTCGAGCCTGCTCCTGTGTCGCGGCTGCGAACTGACTGATGTATCGACTCCGTTCGCGCTGGTCTACACTGCCGAAGGTGTTGTCGAAGATGTCGCCGCGGAACTTGTGCAGGTCCACGAGGTGTTGCGGAGCGTGCAGGCAGGCGCGCACGCCGCGCAGGTCACACCGGCGGCGTTGTCGGGCACGGAGGTGTGGGGCAGGTGGGCACGCGCGGCATCGACAGAGGACGCACTGGTCCGCACGGGAGTTGCGCCAAAGGATGTGGGCCGGTTGATGGTCGAAGCTGCACCTCTATTGGGCGATGCACCGTTTGTGCTTGATATCGCATCGGGCCTGCTCTACACACGCACGGGACCTGTTCAGCCCATCCGGGATGCTGCTCTTCGCTTGGGCGGCTATACATCTCTTGTTGGTGGTCGGTCGCGTGCGGAGGATCCCTGGGGCTATGCGCCGGACAGCCAATCCATCATGGCCGCGCTGAAGAGACGCTGGGACGGCCCTGGTCTTTTCAACCCCGGTGCGTTCATCGTGTGACCGCGGGGAAACCCCTCAACCTATGGGCAGCACATTTTCGATGTCGGTAAGACCTTGAGGGTGTGTGGCCCATGTTTTGCTGGAGGCTGATCCTAACTCACACGTGTCGCCTCTGCCAAGGCTCTGATTCGATTCAGCTCTGCCTCGGGCGGCACGCGATCGGCAACCCCGAGGATCACCCGGGTGTCGCCACGCGCGACCTCAACCGCTTCACGAACTGAACGAGCAAACGCCTCTTCCCCGTGTGCTCCCAGGAGCAAGTCCTGCGGCACTCCACCCCACAGCACAATCTGTGGCCCGCATGCTTCCCGCACCTCGGCCAGCGCAGCATCCCCGTGCGGCGGCCCGGAAATCCCCTCGATCGCATCGACGCCGGCGCCGGCCAGGAGGGGGGCAAGCCGTCGTCCCGGGCCACCGATGTGCACGATCAGACGCTTGGCTGTTTCGTGAGCGGCTGCAACCGTAGCCACGTAGCTCGGCCCCAGGTGTTCGCCAAACACGCGTGGTGGGATGTACTGCACATCCAGGTTATCTGCCGCCAGCAGCAAATCACCTGGCAGCGCAGCAACCTGCGGGACCAGCGCCCGAAGCTTGGCCTCCAGTTCGGCGACGATCGCATTGACCAGATCCTTCCCGGCGCCTCGCATTAGCAGCAGCCCTTCGCCCCAGCCCACCAGCGTATGGAGCAGATCTGAATAGGGTTGCATCGGCAACTCCAGGGGTACGACGCCATCTTCTCCGACTGAGGCGCGCAAGGCGTCCAGGCCTTTAGCGTCGATCACATATTGGCGAGCCGCCGCTATATCGACGGTCAGGCTCAGATCATCGAGGGACTTTACCGGATACTCCGCCTGCCACCAATCGCCGTCCGGCCCGCGAGTCCAGCGCGCGAGCAAGGTGCGTCCCTGGACTCGATAGAGAATATCGTGCGTGTTGGATGTCTCTTCATTCGTTACTTCGACACCTTCATACTCGGCGCGCCAGGGGCGGAAGGGAGCCCAAATCGCAGTGCCGAGGGCGCGATGCGCGTCCGGGAGTGAAGTGCCGAAGTTGGGTGGTAATGTCTCGCGCACGGTGTGCCATTTATGCCAAAGGGTCAGATCGAGCAGTAGCAGAGGCGAGTTTTCAGTTGATGTTGGTGTGCTGTGAAAGCGGTTCAAGATTTCCGAATGCCAGGACATAGGCGGTTCTCCTTCGGTCTCGCAGTATACCATCGATATGGGGAGTTTCAGGGGCTGAGGCTGAATAGCCATTGCCGAAGGGTTGTCACTTCTCCCTCAACTGCCACAGCGGCCTCGTAGCCGGGAGCGATATCAACCGCGTGCAGTGTCCAGCGAGACACCTCATCGATCCCATCGGCGGTGCTCAAGAGGGCGGCAGGTTCGTCGGGGCGTAGCGTCACGTCGAACCGGTTCAATGGGATGGACAGGCCTTCACCGCGTGCCTTCACATACGCTTCTTTGCGCGTCCAACAGCGAAAGAAAGCCGGGACCTGTTCATTTGGAGGCAATTGGCGTAGCATATGGACCTCTCGCGGCGAGAAGAAGTGTTCTGCGATGTGTTCTTCTGCGATTTGGGGACGAAGTTGCTCGATATCGACCCCTATTCGTCGTTGAAGACCGATCGCGTAGAGGGCGAGCTCACCCGAATGTGAGAGGTTGAATGAGAAGCTGGCCGCTGACTGGCCAGGCTCAGCGGTCAGTCTTGGCTTGCCAAATGAGGAGTACTCGAACTTGACCTCTTTTGGCGATCTTCCGATGTAGGACGAGAGGATTGCGCGCAGCGCTCCGCGAGCGACCGCAAACCTGCGGGTGTCATCCGCGAATTGAAACTTCCGAGCCCGGGCCTGCTCATCAGGAGAAAGCGTCTGATAGAGGGCCCTGACATCATGGTCGGAGAGATCAAGCTGGGCCAACCAAAGATGCAGGTCGTCTGGCGCGAGCTCAGGGCTGGCCGGACCAGGTTGCCAAGGCAAATGCTTTCTGTGCATATTATGACTCTACGGGACATAGTATAGTGGGGAATTCCTTCTTGACAAGTGTCCCAATCGCTGCTACAGTAATTTTATAATTGAATACTTTTGCCCCAAAGGCTATGAAGAGGACGAGTACACGCCGGGCCGGTGGCCCAGAGAGCGGGGGATGGTGAGAGCCCCGTCCAGTTGCCGGCGTCGAATGGCCCTCAGAGCCGCAGGCCGAAAGAGAGTCACGTATCGAGTAGGCCGCGCCGGAGTTGCCACCGTTATCAAGGCAAAGAGTATAAGCGCTGACCCTGTTGTCCGTGCCGTACTCGACCAAGAGTGAGGCTGGCTCGATTGACCCGTCGTCATCACGACGGGTCATTTTCGTTAAGGGCAGCCTAACCAGGGTGGCACCGCGGGATTGACATCCTCTCCCGTCCCTGATCCGGGAGAGGATTTGTATTTAATCTGCGGAGGTCGCCATGCCGAATCTTATCCCCATTGTCCGTGAGTTGCCAGCGGACCTGGAAACACCTGTCTCCGTGTACCTGAAGCTGGCCGGACACGGTCCATCCTTCCTGCTCGAATCCATCACGGGCGGCGAGCAGGTCGCGCGCTACAGCTTCATTGGTGTCGATCCCAGTCGCGCGTTCGTCTTTCGCGATCGCACGGTCGAGCGGCGCACGAATGGCCGTACCGAACACGAAACCCTTCCCGCTGGCCACGATCTGCTTCATACGCTTGCCGCCGAGCTTAGTACATTCGAGGTTGAGGCAGTGCTTGGGTTGCCCCGCTTCTCTGGGGGCATGGTAGGCTACCTGGGCTACGATGTAGTGCGTTTTTTTGAGCCGACCCTGCCTCTCGCTCCCAACGGTACACTACCGGACGCGATCTTCCTTCTTGCCGACACCGTGGTTGCCTTCGATCATGCCTTTGGGCGGTTGTTACTTGTCGCTAACGTCCAACTCAATGGAGACGAGGCGGCGGCACGTCGCGACGCCGAGCGGCGACTCGACCATATTCAGTTAGCCATAGAATCACCCCTACCCCCACGCAAGCCGCAGCGTGCGCCCGAGTGCTGCATCGACCTCACCTCAAACCTGTCGTTTGAGGAGTTTACCTCTGCGGTGGAATCGGCCAAGAATCACATCGCTGCAGGCGACATCTTCCAGGTTGTCCTCTCGCAGCGGTTTTCCCGCCGCACCGGTGCCCAACCTTTCGACATTTACCGGGCCTTGCGACGTCTCAATCCGTCGCCTTACATGTTCTTTTTCGACTTCGACGATCTGGCGGGCGGCGCCAAGCCGCTTTATCTCATCGGCGCCTCACCGGAAATGCATGTGCGGCTGGAAGGGCGGACAGCCGCGATTCGGCCTATCGCCGGCACGCGACCGAGGGGCGTCACTCCCGCCGCGGATGTGGCCCTGGAAGGAGAGCTCCTGGCCGACCCCAAGGAGCGCGCCGAGCACGTCATGCTGGTTGATCTGGCGCGCAACGATCTTGGCCGCGTCTGCGACTACGGCACCGTCCATGCGCCTGAGTTGATGTCCGTTGAACGTTACTCCCATGTCATGCACATCGTTTCGCACGTGGAGGGATGCTTGCGTTCCGCCAGCGATGGATTTGACTTGATTCGCGCCTCATTCCCCGCTGGAACGGTGAGCGGCGCACCGAAAATCCGCGCGATGCAGGTCATTCAAGAGCTTGAACGCGATCCCCGCGGACCCTATGCAGGGCTTGTCGGCTACTTTTCCTATGATGGTTCACTCGACACCTGCATCGCCATCCGAACCCTGGTGATGCAAGGGGAGGAGGTCAGTGTGCAGGCTGGCGCTGGGATCGTCGCCGACTCAGTGCCCGCGCGGGAGTACCAGGAGTGTGTCAACAAGGCGCGCGCACTTGCCGCGGCCGTGGAACTGGCGGAGGGAACATCATGATTGCTGTGATCGATAACTACGATTCATTTACGTACAACCTGGTCCAATATATCGGCGAGCTGGGGGCGGAAGTATGCGTCTTCCGTAACGACGCCGTAACGGTTCGGGAGATCGAGGCTATGGCTCCCAGCCATGTCGTCGTCTCGCCAGGTCCCGGCGAACCCGCCGACGCGGGGGTGTCCAACGACGTAATACGCGAGTCGGGAACGCAACGCCCCGTGCTCGGAGTATGTCTCGGACATCAGTGCATTGGCGAGGTCTTTGGGGGCAAGGTGGTGCGCGGCACGGCACCTGGTGCACGGCAAGACCTCACCCATTTACCACTATGGCGACGGCTTGTTTGTCGGTTTGCCCAGTCCATTTGACGCAACCCGGTATCACTCTCTGATTGTGGCTGAGCCCGTGCCGGATGCGCTGGAGATCACCGCCTTCACAACAGAGGGCGAAGTCATGGGGCTGCGTCACAAGACCCTGCCGGTCTTCGGCGTCCAGTTCCACCCGGAATCGATCCTGACACAAGGCGGCAGGCAACTTCTGAAGAACTTCTTGAATTGCAGGGTATGAAGGGAAACCTGGTCTTGGACAAGCAAATGGGAGGCAACATGCTACACGACTACATCGGCAAGCTACTTCGATATCAAAACCTCACCGAGGAAGAGGCCCGCGAGGCGATGGACATTATTATGACCGGTCGGGCCACGCAGGCTCAGATCGGAGGCTATCTCATCGCACTTCGCATGAAGGGCGAGACTGTCGACGAGATCGCTGGCTCGGCACGCTCAATGCGCGGGCAGGCCAATGGGGTCCCCGTTCACCGTGCTGGCGCGCTGCTTGACACGGCCGGCACAGGTGGCGATGGTAAGTATACCTTCAATATCTCCACCGCAGCAGCATTTGTAATAGCAGGCGCGGGTCGGCGGGTGGCCAAACACGGTAATCGAGCCGCTTCCAGCCGCTCGGGCAGCGCGGACGTATTGGCCGCGTTGGGTGTCAATCTTGACTTAACGCCTGATCAAGTGGGTCAATGCATCGACGAGATCGGCATCGGTTTTCTCTTTGCGCCGAAGTTCCACCCGGCCATGAAGTACGCGGTTGGGCCGCGCAAGGAGCTTGGGCAGCGCACTATCTTCAACATCCTGGGACCCTTGACCAACCCCGCGGGTGCGACACATCAAATCATCGGCGTCTACGACCCCGCGTTAACCCACGTGCTGGCCGAGGTAATGGGCAGCTTAGGCAGCGAGGCCGCGTTGGTGTTCCACGGCGATGGCGGGCTGGACGAATTGACAACAGGGGGGCCGAACCGGGTAAGCCACTTGAATCATGGTAAGGTCACGACATTCGATCTGGACGCGGTCGACCCTTGCTTGCCGTTCCGGCGCTGCACGGTTGGTGATCTGCGTGGCGGCGATCCTCCTGAGAACGCGCGTCTACTGCGCGACATTCTTTCGGGTCGGGATCGAGGCCATCGGCGCGATGTCGTGCTGCTCAATGCCGCTGCTGCGCTTGCGGTCGAGTGTTGCGATGTCTCGACGGACCCTTGCGGTGTCCTCAGCGATACCGTGGCCCAGGCGGCGGCCTCCATCGACAGCGGCGCGGCGATGCGCAAGTTGGATATGCTCATAGCAATGAGCCAAGAGCTGAGTTCGCAGCCTGTGGCGAGCGGGAACGGCCACGGACGATGAGCCGTCTGAATGAGATCTTCGAACACAAGCGCGCGGAGGTCTCGATGCGGAAGGCTGCCCGGCCCGTCAAAGTTGTGATGGATGCCATCCATGACGCGCAGCCAGCGCTGAATTTCATCGCCGCTTTGCATGCGGTGCGGCGTCCGGCCTTGATCGCGGAGGTTAAATCTGCATCCCCGTCACGGGGATTGCTTGCAGGACGCGATGGCAGGCCATTCGACCCGGTTGTCTTGGCGCGCTGCTATTCTGAGAACGGCGCAGCTGCCATCAGCGTGTTGACCGACGAGAAGTACTTCGGCGGTTCTCTGGATCATCTGCATGGGATACGCACAGCGCTGCCGGCGATGCCCCTATTGCGCAAAGATTTCGTTTGTGATCCTTATCAGGTGTACGAGGGCCGCGCCGCTGGCGCCGATGCGGTTCTCTTGATCGTAGCCGGCCTCGATCGTGCCGCGTTGGAGGACCTCGCTGGTCTGACTCGCGCGCTCGGTATGGCGGCCCTGGTTGAAGCACACACGGCTGAGGAGTTGGACGTTGCGGTCGCCAGTGGCGCCTGCCTCATCGGTGTCAACAGCCGCAATCTGCACGACTTTTCCGTGCGCCTGGATACCACGGTCGAGCTGGCGCAACGCGTGCCCGCCGATGTCACCCTGATCGGCGAAAGCGGCATTTTCACAGCAATGGATGTGGCTCGACTGGCAGAGGGTCGCGGTGTCGATGCCATCCTGGTGGGTGAGGCATTGGTGACAGCCGCGGACACTGCGACACGCGTGCGCGAGTTGAGCGGAGGGAGCGCCAAGCTCCGATGATCGTCAAAATCTGCGGGATACGCACCCTGGACGACGCGCTGGCTGCAACTGACTCCGGAGCCGATATGCTCGGCTTCAATTTCCACGTGGCTAGCCCGCGCTACATCGATCCTCCAGGCTGCAAACGGTTGATCGATGAACTGCGGCGCGAGCGGGCGCAACTGCCCCTGCTCGTGGGTGTGTTCGTGAATTTACTGCCTGCCGAGATCGACATCATTCTTGAGGCATGTGGTCTCGACCTTGCCCAGCTCAGTGGCGACGAGGGGCCAGAAGTGGTGCTTAAGCTTCGGGGCGCGCGTTCAAGGCCATCCGGCCCCGCGATTTGTCTGATGCCCGGAGACTTGCGGGCCTTCATAACCCCAGCGTGTATCGCAGCGACGTGCCCGCGGTGCTGCTCGACGCTTCAGGACCGGGCGTCTACGGCGGCAGCGGTCATTCGGCCGATTGGGCGATCGGTGGGGCGCTCGCAGGAGAGATGCCTATCCTATTGGCCGGAGGGTTGCGACCCGATAACGTGTCCGAAGCCATCGCAGCGGTACACCCCTGGGGCGTCGATGTCGCTTCGGGGGTGGAGCGAGCGCCCGGAGTCAAGGATCCCAACAGAATGGCCTCCTTTGTCCGGATCGCGAAGGAATCGACCCCTGCAGCTCGACTAATCAGAGGTGAGAATGAGTCTAGACAACATCAAGAATAACGGTCGGATGGCGCCGAAGTTCGGCCCCTATGGCGGACAATTCGTGCCGGAGACACTCATGCCTGCCCTGGGTGAGTTGGAGGCGGCCTACCTGCGTTTGCAGGCTGATCCTGCCTTTCGGGCCCAGTTGGAGGATCTGTTCAAGAATTACGTGGGACGCCCCACGCCCTTAACGCATGCGCGACGCCTCACTGCGCATCTTGGAGGCGCGCAGATCTACCTGAAACGTGAGGATTTGGCCCATTCGGGCGCTCACAAGATCAACAACGCCCTGGGTCAGGCGTTGCTGGCCAGGGCTATTGGCAAGCGTCGAGTGGTAGCTGAGACAGGCGCGGGTCAACATGGCGTGGCTTCGGCCACGGCCGCTGCCCTGTTGAATCTTGAGTGCATCGTGTATATGGGGTCCGTGGACATCGCCCGGCAGCAGCCCAATGTCCAGCGCATGCAACTGCTAGGCGCCCAAGTGCGGCCTGTTGACAGCGGCACCCGCACGCTTAAAGACGCCATCAACGAGGCTATCCGGGACTGGGTCACCAACGTTAAGACCACGCATTATCTGCTTGGTTCCGCACTCGGCCCACACCCCTATCCCACCATCGTGCGCGATTTCCAATCCGTAATCGGCATCGAGGCACGCCAGCAGATCCTGGACGCGACCGGCCGGCTGCCCGACGTCTGCGTGGCGTGTGTCGGCGGCGGTTCGAACGCGATCGGGCTGTTCCATGCCTTTCGAAATGATGCCACCGTGCGACTGATTGGCGTAGAGGCAGGGGGCGAGGGGATCGTATCCGGCAAACATGCAGCGCGCTTTGCCGACCCGCAGTTAGGCCGCGTTGGTGTGCTGCATGGCACGCGCACTGTCATCTTGCAGGATGCGGATGGCCAGATCGCAGCTACCCATTCCATCTCTGCTGGGCTTGACTATCCCGCCGTAGGGCCCGAGCATGCGCACCTGCGGGACCTGGGGCGCGCTCGAGTACACCTACGCGAACGATGAGGAAGCGCTCGCCGCGTTTCAGCTTCTCGCCCACACCGAAGGCATCCTCCCTGCCTTGGAGTCATCCCATGCCATTGCCGAAGCGGTGAAACTGGCACCGCGTATGGGTCGCGATCAACTGCTCGTGGTCAACCTCTCGGGGCGCGGAGACAAGGATTTGGTAACGGTCCTGACCGCGTTGGCCGCACGGGAGGTGTCACGATGACGGGGATTGCACGTATCGCGGGCACGTTTGCGGCCACGCGCGGTGAGGGCCGCGCGGCGCTGATGCCCTACTTCACGGGCGGTTTTCCTGATCTTCGCACCTCCGAAGAGGTGCTGGTGGCGATTTCCGAAGGGGGCGCAGATCTCATTGAAGTCGGCGTGCCCTTCTCCGATCCCCTCGCCGATGGCCCGGTCATCCAGCGGTCGACGCAAATCGCGCTGGACAACGGCATGTCCGCCGCGAAGTGCCTGGCTTTGGTCGGCCGGTTGCGCGCGCGGGGTGTGCGGCAGCCGATCATGCTCATGGGCTACGCCAACCCAATCATCGCCTATGGGGGCGCTCGCTACGTGCGTGATGCCGCGGCAGCGGGTGTGGACGGCCTCATCGTCCCGGACTTGCCCCCCGAAGAAGCAGCGGAACTCGAGGATGCGTGTCGCGAGGCTGGCCTCGCGATGATTTACCTGGTGGCGCCCACTTCAACGCCGGAACGGCTCCGGTACATCGCCGATCGCACCAGCGGCTTCCTGTATCTTGTCTCACTCACTGGAGTGACCGGTGCACGAGATAGCCTTCCTCCCGATTTGGGGGATTTGGTTTCCCGCGTCCGGCAGGTGGCACACACGCCACTCGCTGTTGGCTTTGGGGTGGCGCGACCGGAGCAGGCCGTCCAAGTCGGCAAGATGGCCGATGGAGTGATCGTTGGTTCGGCTCTGATCGGGGCGGTTGCCGAGGCGGCTGAGCCAGTCTCTGCCGCAGCAGGCTTTGTGCGCTCGCTGCACTTGGCCCTGTCGTCAGGCACAACCTCGCGGCAGCGGGAAGGGTCTAGCCTTTGACGCGCATAGGGATTCCGGCCACCATAAACAGCACCGTGTCTGCCTCGGCCGCAAGGCGTTGGTTGGCGCGTCCGAGCGCGTCGCGATACAACCTGCCCAGCGGATAGGGTGGCACCAGGCCCAGCCCAACCTCGTTGCTCACTACAATCCAGGTCGCGTTGCCGGCCCGGTATGCACGCAAAATTTCGTTGACCTCGGCCAGTGCCGCCGCCTCTGCTCGCACAGCGTCCGCCGTTGCGCCCTCCGGCAGAGCGAGGACTACATTGCTGGTGAGCAGTGTCAGGCAGTCCAGGAGCACCACCTCGGCATCGGCCGCGGCAGGGGCGATGGCCTGCCCCACGGCTATCGGTGCCTCCACGGTGCGCCAACCCGAGGGTCGATCCTCTTTGTGCTTGGTGATCCGGGCGCGCATCTCGTCGTCCCACGCCTGCGCGGTTGCCACGTAAAGCACACGTCCGGCCGGGCTGGTTTCAGCCGCCAGCTTCTCAGCGTACGTGCTCTTGCCGCTGCGCGCGCCGCCAAGGATCAGAATCATTCGCTTAGGCGTCATTTGTTCGTTCACGTCGAACACCGACCATTTGCTGCCAACGCGTGCCGGAGGGCCGCGAGCGAAGAGAGAAAGTCGTCCTGGTTGAATACCTCGAGCGACAACACCCCGCTGAAGCAGTCCGCCAGGTAGCCAGCGACTGCATTGAGCGACTCGGTCGGAGCATGGCTCAATGACTGATGGTCGCGGCTGCCGACGCCGTGTAAGTGTACCACGCGCGTGCGTGCACACCAGTCCCGGACATGGGACATCGGATCTATACCGGCCAGCCATAGGTGCCCGATGTCCATGGTCCGACTGACGGGCACACGGTCAAGCACCGGCGCGAACGCAGACGGATCCCACTTCTCCACATTCTCAACGGCCAGGAGCTCCGGTGCGGGCAGCCAGCCCGCCACGAGTCGAAGCGCATCTGCCGCGTTGTCTTGCCACTGAGCCAGCGTCGCTTCCGATCTGTCTTCTATCAGGACGCGACCATCAAGATGCACCGTGTAGGCGAATGGATCGAGGGCCGCGGTGGCCTCGATCACGCGGCGCGCCTTGATCAGCGACAGGTGTTGTTCCGCACCATCGTCCGCCAGGCGAAGGTCCAGCGGTAGATGCACGGTGTAGGTGATACCATGCATCTTTGCCAGCTCCACCAGCCGCTCGCATTGCTCTGCTGTGGGCAAGTTCGACCCGTACTCATCTGTCTCAAAGAGAACCAACTCCACGTCGTCGACCAGCGGAGCGAGGTATTCGACGTTGGGCAGGATGTCGTCCGGTAGGATGTAGGATGTGGTGCCAACTCGAAACACAGCATCAGCTCCTTGCGACGAGGAAGGCCGCGATGAGCGTCGCCGTCTCCCCCAGTTCCACGATCGCGCCATACACATCGCCGGTCAGCCCGCCCAGACGCCGCGTGGCGAGCCCGGCCATTGCGGCCATTGCCAGGGCCGCGACGAAGGGCAGCACCAGCAGGCCGAATCCGCCCCAGCGCCAACTGAGCGCGAGGAGCGCGGCCGCAATGGTGGACGCGATCCATACCTCGCGGCGGCCCAGGCTGCGCCGGAAGAAGAACGCCATCCCTTCCTGCTTGGCCAAGGGGAAGATCGCTGCGGCGACGACTAGCGCCCAACGCGCCAGCGCCGGAGTCAGGACCAGGATGGCAGGGTTGCCCGCTGATGCAGACAAGGCGCCAAGCTTGATCAGGATCAACAGCAGCAGGCCAACACCGCCAAAGCTGCCAAGTCGAGGATCCTTCATAATCTCAAGCCGCCGGGCGCGGTCAACAGGCACGAAGAGGGCGTCACAGCAATCCGCCCAGCCGTCCAGGTGCAGCGCGCCCGTCAGTCCAACCCACGCAGCCAGTGTCAGGGCCGCGCATAGCATGGGGGCGAGGTCCCACATTCCGCTGCGGGTAAGCCCGAAGGCGATAGCCGCCACGATGCCGCCAATGAGAGCGCCGACCAGGGGGTACCACGCCATGGCGCGGCCCGGTCTCGTCCCTTCGGCCCACTGCGAGCGGACGGGCAGGATGGTCAGCAGGCCGAGCGCGCGCAGGAAGTCACCCATCGCCTAGCGGTTGCTCACGCCCGCTGATTCGAACGTTGCCATCTCACCCAGGATACGAGCAGCCGCCTCAACCACACTCATGGCCAGCACGGCGCCGGTGCCCTCGCCCATCCGCATGCGCATGTCTAGCAACGGCTCAAGCCCCAGGTAAGACATGGTTGCCGCGTGGCCTGGTTCGGTCGATTGGTGTGCGCCGATCATGTACTGTTTTGCAATTGGGTTCAGTGTGACGGCGATGAGCGCTGCAGAGCCGGTAATGAAGCCGTCGACCAACACGGGGATTCCTGCAGCCGCGCCTGCCAGCATCGCGCCCGCCATTGCGCCGATCTCGAAGCCGCCGACCTTGGCGAGAACATCCAGGCCATCAGCCGGGTTGGGCTGGTTCACCTGGAGCGCCTTCCTGATGACATCCGCCTTGCGTCGCAGACCATCCGCATCAATTCCCGTGCCCACTCCTGTGACACGTTCAACCGGTGTCCCCGTGATAATTCCGACGATGGCCGATGCCGGCGTAGTGTTACCGATGCCCATCTCGCCGCAAGCCAGTAGATCAAGCCCCGCATCAATCTCCGCCTGGGCAACACGTGCACCCAGTTCGAGAGCAGCGCGTGCCTGGTCGGCTGTCATAGCCGGACCGGCGCTTATGTCAGCGGTGCCGCGGTCGATCTTCCCGTGGATCAAGCCGGCTGTCGCGGGCAATCTCCTGACACTCCGGCGTCCACTACAATCACCCTGGCGTTCGCCTGGCGTGCAAGCACATTGATCGCGGCGCCGCCGTACAGGAAATTCAGCACCATCTGGCGGGTCACGGCCGAGGGATATGCGCTGACTCCTTGGGCCGTAACGCCGTGGTCACCCGCAAAGACGAGCACCGCCTTGCGGTGGGGGATCGGGGGAGGGCACCGTCGGGTGATGCCGGCAAGCTGGATGCTCAGATCTTCCAGACGGCCGAGCGAGCCGGTGGGCTTGGTTAGCATATCCTGCCGTGCTCGGGCGGACTGCATGGCCGCGTTGTCGAGCGGGCGGATAGCGGCGATAACGGACTCGATCATGGATGAGGGCCTCTCTTTGTGCTAGTACTCAATGCCAGGTTGCCCTGGGATGCCGCTGCGATAGGGGTGTTTGACTTCAGCCATCTCGGTGACGAGATCAGCATAGTCGATCAGTTCGGCCGGTGCACCGCGTCCGGTGATGATCAGGTGAAGGTGAGGCGGTTTGTTGTTCCGCTGATGAACTGGATGACGCAGACGCGCATGTCGCGGCCCCACGCTCGCATCGCGAGCCCAAGCGCCGCCGTCGTCTTGCCCTTGCCGTCGCCGGTGTTGACGATCACCAGTCCTTTGCGCGCTGGCCTTCCGCGCTGGCCCGGACCTTCTTCGTTCACTGATCCTCCTCAAGACTGCCGCGCCGCCCAAAAAACAACCCCGTCGATATCTGCTCGACGGGGTTAGCAACCATGCCGCACCCCTGTCCGCGAGGGTGTCGAAAAACGTGCAGGCAGGCGAGAGGTCTGGCTTCCCCGGACATACGCCGGGGCAACAGTTGCGGGTCAGCGCCGGATGAAACCGGTCTTCTCTCGAGCTGCCACTCATGCACGACTTGTACAGTTTGTAACACGGGCCATGTTCGCTGTCAAATTGAAACTCGGGACGCGATGCGGTAGAATGGCTCTATGTTCCCTCAGTCCTATCGTCCGCAGAGTTGGCGCGCCTTGGCTGCCATCTCATTTGACATGCTTGTCATCGGCGGAGGCATCACGGGCGCTGGCATTGCTCGTGAGGCAGCCCGCGCTGGCCTGCGGGTAGCGCTGGTCGAGCAGCGCGATTTCGCCTGGGGCACATCCAGCCGATCCTCGAAGCTCGTGCACGGTGGACTGCGCTATCTGAAGGCGGGCCGCGTGGGACTCACACGGGCTTCGGTCAGTGAGCGGCAGCGGCTGTTGGAGGAGGGCCCAGGGCTCATCGACCCGCTCGGCTTCCTTCTGGCCACATACAAGGACGACTCTCCTGGGCGGCGCATGTACGGCGCGGGTCTCTCCGTGTATGATCTGCTTGCCCTCCAATGGACTCACCGTTATTATTCCGCCGCGGCTTTCAAACAGTTTGCACCTTTCATCTCCGACGTGGGCTTGCAGGGCGGCTTCCGATATGGCGATGCACAGACCGACGATGCGCGGCTCGTCTTGCGGGTGTTGAGCGAGGCGGTCGCCGACGGCGCGCTCGTGCTCAATTACGTTCGGGTCGACTCCCTGATCCGCGAGGCTGGGACGGGCAGGGTTATCGGCGCGCAGATCCGGGATTGTGCATCCGATCGAGGCGAAGTCATCGACGTGCATGCGACTGTCGTCGTAAACGCCACCGGTGCATGGGCCGACAGGTTGCGCGAACAAGTCGGCGGCGTCCGCCGGATTCGGCCGCTTCGGGGAAGCCACCTGATCTTCCCGTCATGGCGCTTACCCGTCACTCAGGCTCTGAGCTTTCTCCATCCCGTTGACCTGCGCCCAGTTTTCATCTTTCCTTGGGAGGGCGTGACTCTGGTCGGTACGACCGATGTTGACCATGATGAAGCGCTCGATGAGGAACCGTGCATTAGCGCGGACGAGGTCGCGTACCTCATGGCCGCGGTTGCCTCGCAATTTCCCACCTTGAGACTCACGCTGGACGACGTTGTGAGCACATTTGCTGGAGTGCGGCCGGTGATTGGCTCGGGCAAGGCGGATCCGTCCAGGGAGTCACGCGATCATGTTGTTTGGGAGGAATCTGGCCTGCTTACGGTCACCGGCGGCAAGCTGACAACCTTCCGGCGTATCGCGCTCGACGCGCTCGGCGTTGCCCGCAGGCGTTTGCCCGAAATGGGCGAACCGAATGGCGACACGCCGGTGTTGAACCCCGTTTACCTTCCCCTGGGCAACAACTCCCTATCAGAAGCGGAGCGCAGACGATTGCTTGGACGCTATGGAAAGGATGCGCCCGCGCTGGTGGCTGCGGCAAGGCCTGGCGAATTGGATCGGGTTCCGGGCGTCGCCACTCTGTGGGTTGAGCTTCGTTGGGGGGCACGCGCCGAGGGTGTCGTCCACCTGGACGATCTACTATTGCGGCGCACTCGCCTGGGAATTCTCTTGCCCCAGGGCGGCGCCGAAATCATGGGGCGCATTGGTAAAATCATCCGGGAGGAACTGGGCTGGGGCAAGGACCGGTGGCATGCGGAACTGGATGCCTACCAGCGGCTTTGGCGGGAACACTATAGCCTGCCCGATCGCTCGGCCATCCCCGATTGGACCCTCATGCTTCACCAGGCGCGAGAGACGCGCACTGCCCGCGCGATCCTGCGCAGGCAGCGTCGCCGTCGTCGGTGGGTGCGTGGTGGTATTGCCTCTGGCGCAGTCGCCGGTGCTGGCTTGTTGGTAGGCCTTGGACGATGGGCCTGGCGAAGGAGAAAATGAAAGACCTTCTGCTTGCGATCGACAACGGAACCCAGAGTGTGCGGGCGTTGGTGTTCGACCTGCACGGCAATCTGCTGGCGCGTTCTCGCCTGCCGCTGGAGCCATATCTGTCTCCCCAACCCGGCTGGGCAGAGCAAGACGCCGACTACTACTGGCATTCGCTATGTGACGCATGCCAGCAACTCTGGCGGCAGGCTGAGGCGACCGGTAAGCCATCTGAACTTAGGGAGCGTATCGCAGGCGTCGCGCTGACGACGCAACGCTCGACCATTGTGAATGTCGGCCGGGATGGTCGCCCATTGCGTCCCGCGATGGTCTGGCTTGACCAGCGGCGTACTTACGGGCTGAAACCGGTTGGCGGTCTGTGGGGCCTGGCGTTCAAGCTGGTTGGCATGACAGATACCGTCTCTTACCTCCAGGCTGAGGCCGAAGCCAACTGGCTTCGCACAAACCAGCCCGAGATTTGGGACAAGACCTACAAATATCTCTTCCTTTCCGGCTATCTCACCTACAAACTGACCGGCCGGATGGCCGACTCCGTTGGTTCCCAGGTCGGCTATGTCCCATTCGATTACAAGAAGCTGACTTGGGCCGGGCCGAGCGACTGGAAGTGGCAGGCAGTGCCGATTCACAAGGATAAGCTCGTGGAGCTTGTTCCGCCAGCTGGCAGAATTGGGGAAATCACGACCGCGGCCGCTGAGGCGACCGGCATTCCCCCTGGGTTGCCGCTCATCGCGGCGGCGGCAGACAAGGCATGTGAGGTGATCGGCGCGGGCTGCGTTGATCCGCACATCGGCTGCTTGAGCTACGGAACCACTGCCACCATCAACACGACACACCGCCGGTATGTCGAGGTCATCCCCCTGATCCCACCCTATCCTGCGGCCGTGCCCGGCGCGTACAGCTTGGAGATACAGGTCTATCGCGGCTTTTGGATGGTGAGTTGGTTCAAGGAGCAGTTCGGGCATGCGGAGCAGCAACTGGCCGAAGAGCGAGGCGTCGAGCCCGAGGCGTTGCTCGACCAGCTGGTGAAGCAGGCGCCGCCCGGATCGATGGGGCTCGTGTTGCAGCCGTATTGGTCACCGGGGCTGAAGATGCCGGGACCGGAGGCGAAAGGCGCTATCGTGGGTTTTGGCGATGTGCATGGTCGAGCGCACATTTACCGGTCCATCCTGGAAGGACTGGCGTTTGCTCTGTTGGACGGCAAAGAACGCACCGAACAGCGCAGCGGTGTGAAGGTGACTGAACTGCGCGTGTCCGGCGGTGGCTCCCAGAGCGACGCAGCAATGCAGCTCACGGCGGACATCTTCAATCTGCCGACTGCTCGACCACATGTATACGAGACATCGGGTCTGGGCGCGGCGATGGACGCTGCAGTGGGCTTGGGCTTGCACTCGGATTTTGAGGTGGCTGTGAAAGAGATGACGCGTGTCACCAGGGTGTTTGAGCCCGATCCTGCCAACCGTGCCCTGTACGATGGCCTGTTCAATCGGGTGTACAAGCGGATGTACGAACGGCTGCGGCCACTGTACGAGGAAATCCGGGAGATCACGGGCTACCCGCCCAAGGTATAGAACGTTCGCGAGGCGACTGGCAAGACATGATGGGGAGGAGAGTCAATGGCGCCCATCCTCAGTCCGTTGCAGATAGGCTGGTTGATCGCGCTGGCTGCGATTTGGGCGGCGCTGCTGTTTGGCGGCTACTTCGCCGGCCGGCGACGTCATTCTTCTGGTCGTTGCACCCCCGTGTGGAACTGTATGCTGTCATCGCTGGTCCTTGTCGTGGCCGCGTGGAGCTGGGTGGTCTTTGTTTGGAACACGTCGGCCGCTGGTTTTGCCTTGCTGATCGGCATCGGCATGACCTTGGGACTCATCGGCGATCTTCTGATGGCTGGCCTGATCCACACCGGCGAACGGACGCTCAGTGGCATGGCCGCATTTGGGCTGGGTCACGGTGCTTACATAATCGCAGGTCTCCGTTTCGGCAATCAGGCAGGATTGGATGCGCTGGCCCCGCGGTTCGCGGGCTGGTCACTGTGGCTTCTCGTGGGCATTCTGGGGTGGTATCTGGTCGTATACCGAGATCAGCACCCAACCTTCATGCGCTGGGCTGCGCTTCCGTATTCGCTTCTCCTCGCTTCAACGGCCGGCGTCGCCACTGGTCTTGCCTTACAGAATCCGCGCTTTGCGCTGTTTGCGTTGGGCGCAGGCCTCTTCCTTTTCAGCGATCTGCTGATCGCGGCGAGGTTATTTGCCGGGAAGGCGCTGCGAACGATCTCTATCGACGACTTGATCTGGCTGACTTACGGCCCCGGTCAGATGCTTATCGTATACTCGATCTGGGCGGCTGCCGTGTGACCTTCAGCGACGTTCCATCACCTTCGCCACAGCCGCTGCCCGACTCTCCACATCCAACTTCTCGAAGATAGATTTGAGGTAGCGCTTCACCGTATTTTCCGAGATGACCATTTCACGCGCGATGCCCTTGTTAGTGAGGCCTTGAGCCAGTAGCATCATGACATCGCGTTCGCGGGGTGTGAGAGGGGCCAGCGGATCTTGGGGTTGCGGCTGTGACAGAATCTGCCGCACTATGTCCTTAAACTCGGCCCGACGGAAGGCTTCTTTCCGCAGGCAGGTGAACGCCCCATGCTCCTTGATGACAGCCACGGCGATCTCCACTGTGGCGAACCCGGTGAGCAGGATGGGCGTGCACGGGGGATCGACCTGCCCCAGCGAAGTCAGCACACCGATGCCATCGCGGTTGCCTTCGTCGTCTGTCCGTAACGAAAGATCGACGACGGCTATCCGATGCGGATCTGCGGCCATCGCCACATTCGCCGTTGACAGATCAACGGCAACGTCGACGTGTAGCCCAATGTCGGTCAGAATCTCGGTCAGGATCTCCTGCCACGCCGAGTCATCTTCAACCACTAACGCGCGCATGGCAGCCTGATTCGAAAAGCGGTGCCGGATCGGCCGTCACTCTCCACGGCGATTGACCCACCGGCTCGGGCAATCAGTGTTTTCACCCACCACAGGCCGAAACCGAGGCGGCTGCCCTTTGCCTCGCGGCGCTGGCCCGAGAAATCAAACTCGAAGATGCGGCTCTGCAGTTCGGGCGGGACGCCGGGACCATTGTCCGTCACTGTGAGCTCCACAGAGTTGTCGGTAACCGCACCCGAGATAGTGATTCGTCCCCGCCCCCCTAGCGCCTCTCCGGCGTTATCGAGGAGATTCAGAAGCACCAGGGTGAGTCCCTCACGACTGGCCAGCACTGGAGCCAGGCCGGATAACTGGGCGCTCTGCTCAACTCTCACGCCCCCTGGCAGTCGGGCCGCTCGCAGCGCCTCGGCAAGACAGTCTGCGATGTTGACGGGCCCAGGGTTGATCGGATGCAGCAGAGCCAAACGTTCGCGCACCGTACGCATTGCATCCAGGGCAGCACGTTCGATCTCCGCCAGGTTAGCGGCGAGATAGGGACTTTCAGCAATCTGTCGCGCGCATTTGTCTTGGATCCCTTCGACGCGCACTGGGATCGTACCGACCCTGTTGTTGAGATGGTGGAGCAGGTTTGCCGCGATGTCGCCCATCGCCGCAAACGTTTCGGCAATGGCGTGCGCCTCGCGCGCCTCGCGCAGCGCCTCCTGACGGGTCGCGCTCTCCTGTGCCAGCGCTGCATACTGAGAGAGGATCGCCCCAACTTTACGATCCCATTCCGTGTCGCCGTTCACCAATTCCTCGCGCAATGCTTGGATGTGCGCCAGCACCTGCTCCAAGTTCTGGGAGAGCACGCGGGCTGAGGTGTCGCGCAGCGCATCCAGCAAGCGCACCTCCTGGATCGCGATGACTGCCTGTCCTGCGAGCCCCTGGAGTAAATGGCCGTCGGCCTCGGTGAACGCCCCTATCTGCGGGCTTTCCAGGTTGAGCACGCCCTCCAGCCGGCCGCCCGCGCCGACGAGTGGCACAGCGAGCTCGGAGCGCATCTGCAGACCATGGTCGAGCGGGTAGTAGATCTTTGCCCACGGCATTTCGCGCACATCCGCGATGATGACAGGCTGTTGGGTTTTTGCCACCATGCCCATCACGCTGGTGACGTTGATTGGGAGGGCCTCAACTGCAGGCCGCCCAAGATCCTCGCCCGCGATGGCTGCCATGACCAGGACGCCGCGTTTCCTGTCCACCAGGCGGAAGATGCCGTAGCGCGCGTGGGTGATTTCTAGCGCCATGTGGAGGATCGTTTCGAGGGTGTCTTGCAGTCCGGTTCGCGAGGAAATGAGCAAACCCGCGTGCCGGAGCAGGGCGAGCTCATCCTCCTTGCGCGCAAGCATGCGCTGCGCATCGCGATCGCGATGCGCAGCGGCATGAAGGAGCGCGCCCGCAGTGAGGTGAGCGAAGTTGTGGAGGATCGCCTCTTCGGCGGGAGCGAGTGTCCGGCCGGGTGGGAGTCCTACGGAGAGCACACCTAGTTGCCGATTCGTTACGCGGAAAGGCAAATTCAGGATCAAGCCGGCGTCTGGAGCGACTTGCGGACGCCCTGCACTGGGTCGCTCCTCCCCGATAGCAATCTCCGCAGAGGCGCCTTCGATCAGCCCGGCCGCGGCCTCGGCCGTCCGCTGCAGGATATCCCCAAGCGCGAGCGAATCATCAGGATCGAGCCGGTTGACCGCGATCTCGATTTCACCCATCCGGCCCAACGCGGCGACCAGCCGCTCCTCATCGCGCATCCATCCTCTCCACAAAAAGAAACCAGGTCTCTCGCGCAAGGTGGAAACCTAGCTTCTGATTGTACCACAAGAGCAGACTCAGGCGTCGAAGTACAGCGAGAACTCGTACGGATGCGGCCGCATGCGGATCGGATCGACCTCCATCTCGCGCTTGTAGGCGATGTAGGTCTCCAGCATGTCTGTCGTGAACACGTCGCCCTTGAGCAGGAATTCGTGGTCCTCCTCGAGCGCGCGCAAGCACCGCGTCCAGGGAGCCGGGCACCTGCTTGACGCGCTTTGCTTCCTCGGGCGGCAGGCCGTAGAGGTCCTTGTCCATCGGCTCGCCCGGGTCGATGCGGTTCTGGATGCCGTCGAGGCCGGCCATCAGCAGGGCCGCAAAAGCACAGGTAGGGGTTGCCGACGGATCGGGCGCGCGGAACTCAATGCGCTTTGACTTGGCGCTCCTGGAGCCGACCGGGATGCGGCAGATGGCCGAGCGATTGCGCTGTGAATAGGCCAGGTTGACGGGCGCCTCAAAGCCGGGCACAAGACGGCGATATGAATTGGTGGTCGGCGCAGCACAGCGCCAGCAGGGCCGACGCATGCTTCAGCAGGCCGCCGATGTAGTACTTGGCGGTGTCTGAGAGCTGCGCGTAGCCGGCTTCGTCGAAGAACGCGTTCTTCCCGCCCTTCCAGATGCTCTGATGGACAGTGCATGCCGCTGCCGTTGTCGCCGAAGAGCGGCTTGGGCATGAAGGTGGCGGTGAGGCCGTTCTGCCGCGCCACGTTCTTGACCATGTACTTGTAGATCATGACGCTGTCGGCCATGCGGGTGAGCGTGTCAAAGCGCATGTCGATCTCGCCCTGGCCGGCCGTTGCCACTTCGTGATGGTGGATTTCGATCGGCACGCCGGCGCCTTCCAGGGCCAGCACGATGCGGCTGCGCACATCCTGCAGGGTATCGGTTGGCGGGGTAGGGAAGTAGCCGCGTTTGGGCTGCAATCTGGCCGCCGTAGTTCGGGCCCAGGTCCTTGCCGCTGTTCCACCAGCCTTCGCTGCTGTCGAGGTGGTAGAAGGCTTCATTGGTGTTCGCGCCATAGCGCACGTCGCTGAAGATGAAGAACTCCGCCTCTGGCCCAAAGTACACTGTGTCGCCGATACCGGTCTGCTTGAGGTAGGTTTCGGCGCGCTCGCGCAATGTAGCGGGGGTCGCGGCTGTAGGGCTCGCGCGTGATCGGGTCGTACACATCGCCCATGATGACCATCGTGGGCACCTGGAAGATCGGGTCCAGGAATGCAGTGGTCGGGTCCAACAGCAGGATCATGTCCGACTCGTGAATCTCCTTGAAGCCGCGGATGGATGAGCCGTCGAACGGCATGCCATTCTCAAAGGTCTCTTCGGACAGGATGTGGGCAGGTATCGTGAAATGCTGCCAGACGCCTGGCAAATCAGTGAAGCGCAGATCAACCATCTGCACCTTAGTCGCCATGGCAAGGACATCAGCAATGGTCTTGGACATAGTATGATTCCTTTCAGGATCGTGCGAATACACGGGGGCCAGTATAGGGGGTGCATAGGGCCGCGCGCAAGTACCCGTTCGGGTAGTATTGCGGATCACAAGCATCGCGTCAGCCGCGGTCTATAGTGAAGTCGGTCACTTGGGCAACCGGTTGCATTTTTGGCGGAGAATCACCGAGAAAGTGACGGGAAACGGTAGACACAGTCTTCCGGCTGCGCGATAATAGGTTGCCGCTGTACGGCTAATCGGAAAGCCGCGCCATTTTGCGAGACGGACGGATTGAGGAGGGCAACATGCACGCATCGGCCTATATGTGTATTCATGCCGGTCTGGAACTTTCTGTCGACACGACCGATCCGACCGATGTAGCTGTGGTCCTGCAAGCGCTGGGAGAACTCATGCCGAGGGCGGCAATCAAGAGTTGGTGCATTGGGGAATTCAAGCTAAGCGGTCCTTGGTGGTATCGTGTCTCAAACCTGGAGACGCGTGGCCCTTTGATTGGGCTATGGCTTGTTGGACAGCTATGTGCCAGAGGGTGGGAAGTGTTTCAGGTGAATCAAGGTGACCCCATAAACTACCATATGCGCCGCATCGCCTGATCAGGACTCGGAAACGGAGGGTGAAAAGATGGCAGACAGTGTCTACAAGGTGATCGAACTGGTGGGCACCAGCACGGAGTCGTGGGAGAAGGCCGCTACGACGGCGGTCGAGATGGCTGGGAAGTCGCTGCGGGGCCTTCGCAAAGCGGAGGTAGTGGAGCTGGACATGCACCTCGAGGAGGGCAAGATCCTGGCCTACCGCGCCAAGGTGAAGGTGTCGTTCAAGTACGAAGGCGGCGACTGAAGCCCGGATCGCTTCTTGGCGAAAAGCGGTGACAAGGCGGCAAGAAGCGGCTTGCGCCGTTTGACGGCTGATGCAAAGCGTAATGGCCGTCAAACGGCGGGTTAGCGCGCCTTAGACTTCGGTCCACAAACATCAGGTGCAAATCGGGTTCATTGACAGTCACTCAACATTGGGCGAGGTTGGCCATCGGGCAACGTGCGGCCTACGCGGCGGGCCCAATGCCCGGCCAGTGCACCCAGATAGTCGATCCGGCTCATCACCCAACACTGCAGGTCAAAGGAGATGCCCCGGGTCTCAACTCGGCGCGCGAGCCGTTCTTTTTGTACTGCGCGCTCCATGTCGCGGATCTGGTCCCGGTGTCTTGCGTCAAACTCATTCCAGTTAAGCATCGTATCCCCCTTGTCTCATCTCAGGATCATGCTCATCTTACCCTGTTGCCGTAAGGAATTCATATACTCCTGCTTTCACGAGGTAGCCACCATACCTTGCGATGAGCTTACACGTGCCCCATCATATTCGCGCCAACTTGCCATCCCGGGACAGGATGGTACAATACATGAAACTAATATTGAATAAACATGAGACGAGCGTGGTGCTATAGGATTGCAACTGTGAAGAAAGGTGCAATGGATGGCTGAACTGGCTGTACGCCTGTTTGGAACGTTCCAGGCCGAGTTGGACGGCCAGCCGGTCGGCGGTTTCTCGTCGGCAAAGGTGCGGGCCCTACTGGCTTATCTGATCATGGAGCGCGAGCGCCCTCACGGCCGTGATGCGCTTTGCGGGCTGCTGTGGCCAGACGAACCCCAGGAGGTGGCCCAGGCCAACCTGCGTCAGGCCCTGGCCAACCTGCGTCAGGTCCTTGGCGACCGGTCTGCGGCGAAACCGCTCCTCACTGTGACGCGTGATGCTGTTGGGCTGACTGTGGGCGCCGATTGCCTGGCCGACGCGGGGGAGTTTGTGGACCGTCTCGACCGCTGCCGAACGCACGGACACCGGCGAACGGCGGCATGCGAATCGTGCACCCAGCACATCGAGGCGGCCCTGCAACTCTACCGAGGCGATTTCCTCGAGGGATTATACATCGCTGCAGCCCCCGAGTATGACGCGTGGGTTCTGGCCCGACGCGAGCGTCTACGGAGCGATGCACTCGACGCTTGGTCGTCGCTGACCGAACATCACTTGCTGACCGGCGCGCATGAGTTGGCCGGCACGCTTGCCCGGCGCCAGCTGGTGCTTGAACCCTGGCGCGAGGAGGCGCACCGCCAACTCATGCGTGCCCACGCGCTTGCCGGAAATCGCTCCGCGGCGCTGAACCAATATGAAGCCTGCCGGCAGATCATGGCAGCCGAATTCAATGCTGAACCCTCGGCCGACACCCAGGCGCTGCTGAGACAGATTCGCGCGGGACATCTCGCAGTCCAGGTCCCCCTGCGCAACTGGCCTGCGCCGGTCACCGCGTTTGTCGGCCGCGTGCGAGAGCTCGCCGAGCTAGCCGAACGGTTGGGTAATCCGGCAATGCGACTCATCACCATCGCCGGGCTGGGCGGCGCCGGCAAGACGCGACTTGTCGTTGAGGCTGGAACCCGCGTAGCCTATGGTTTCGCGGATGGTGCCTGCTTCGTCAATCTCGCCGGCGCCGTCTCCGCCCCTGCTGTGATCCACGCGATCGCCGCCGCGTTAGGCCTGGCCATCGGCAACCCGACAGCGCCCGACATGGAACTGACGCGCGACCTTCAGCGGCGTGAGCTGCTATTGGTGGCTGACAACTGCGAGCACACGGCCGGCCACGCCAGCGTGCTGGGCCGCTTATTGCGCGCCTGTCCGCGCCTGACCGTGCTCGCCGCCAGTCATGGGCCACTCGGTATTGACGGCGAATGGGTGATGCGGCTCGATGGGCTGACACTGGGCGTCCGCATCCCTGAAGGCGACGAGCACGACGGTGAGGCGGTCACGCTCTTCCTGGAGCGTATGCACCAGGCTAGAGGTGCCCGGCCAATGACCGAGCCGGAACGCCAGGCTGTGGCAGACATCTGCGAGCAGGTTGGTGGCCTGCCCCTGGCGATTGAGTTGGCCGCGGCGTGGACGCCCGTCCTGTCGTGCACGGAAATCGCCGCCGAAGTCGCCCGCAGTCGCAAGTTCCTCGATGTTCCCCAGGACGATGCGTCTGGGCGAACGCTTGGCGCTATTCTGGACCAAGCCTGGCATCTGCTCGACCCGCGCGAGCAACGTGTGTTGGGGCAAACCGCCGCCTTCCGACATGGGTTCCGCCGTTCCGAGGCGGCTGCGGTGATCGACGCTGGGGAGGGGGCGCATGCGTTGGACAGCGCACTCCGCGTGCTGGTTGACCGATCATTGCTCCGTGTGATCCCGGACGGCCGGTACCGTCAACATCCGTTGGTCGAGCAGTTTGCCGCCGAGCACCTGGCCGCCGACTCGACGCTCCTGTCGGCAGTCGAGCGCCGGCACGCTGACGCCTACATGAAGCTGCTGAGCGCCGCGGGTCTCGACCTCAAAGGGGCGCGGCAACAAACGGCTCTGTCTGCACTGATGGAGGAGCATCCAAACATCCTCGTCGCTTGGCACCGCGGGTTGGCTTCCCATGCGTTCGCCATGCTGGCTGCCGCAGTCGATGCCCTCAGTACCTTCTACGACCTGCTTAGTCGTTCGCAGGAGGCGCTCGACCTGTTTCGCCACTCGGCCGACATTGCAGTGGCTCATGCAGACCACGATCCCGTGGCAGCTCAGCTGACGGGTGAGCTCCTGGCGCATGGTGGCATGCACTCGTATCGGCTCCTCGAGCTGGCGGAGGCGAAGGCATTGCTCGAGCGCAGCCTTGCAGTGTTGCCCCCAGAGTGCGGTCGCGAACGGGCGCTGGCGCTCCATGGTCTCGGCAACGTGCTCTTTTGGCAAGGGGATGTGGACGCTGCCGAGGCGTGTTATATCGAGGGGCTGGCCCTGGCTCGACGGGCCGACGACACGTGGCGGGTTGGAGCCCTCGCCGCCCTGCTGGGCGATTGCGCCTCGGTCCGCGGCAGCCATGCCGCGGCAATGTCCGGGTATGAGGAATCACTTGCGCTGTTCCGCGAGCTGGGCGACCCCCGCATGACCGCAGTTGCCCTCGCGAACCTGGGCGACGGCTACCGTCGACAGGCGCTCCTCGCCGAGTCGTGTGCGATGCACGAGGAGAGCCTGGCCATCGCCGCGGGGGTCGGCTTTCGCCGTCTTCTCGCCAACAACTACAACGGCCTTGGCGAGGTCGCGGTACGGCGAAGGCGATTTATCGTGTGCCGCTGAGTATTTCGCGGCCAGCCAGGAGGTGTGTCGCGAGATCGGCTGCTATTCCGTGGGCGTGCTGAACCTGGTTGGGCTCGCGGACGTTGCGTGCGAAGAAGGGGATACGCTGCGGGGCAAAATGTTCCTGCGTGAAGCCGTCCGGTCCCTGATCGAACACGAGAGCTGGGCCGTTCTCCCCGTCGCCGTCACGGCACTGGCTCACATCCTCAGCATGCAGAACGAGCAGCAGGAACTGGTCCGTGCAATCTCGCTCCTTGCCCAGGTGCTTTGTCATCCTACTACATGGGAGGACTATCGGCACCGGGCCATGCGTCTTTTGATGGCGCTGCAAGCGCGCCTGCCCGATGAAACCGTTGCTCGCGGCGATGGCCACAGCGGAGCCGGTCGCACCAGCTATTCGCGACATGCTTGCTCTGGAGATGCCCGCAGCAGCCCCCGCTTTCGCCGAAACAGGATGTATCCGGTGGTGAACGCAGCGATCGCTCCTCGCTAATTGGCCCGTTGGAAGGTCACATCCCAGGAGTAGTGATGGCAGCAACTGCACGGCGCGACAAAGTTGGCGCAATCCTCAGCGTCTCGGCAATAGCCGCCTTGGATCAGCAGCTCCACAGGGATATCGTAAACCAGCGTGCTGACTGTGCCACTGCGGTCGCTGATCACCTCCCGTCCGGCGGCGTCGCGGAGCACATAGACCTCCTTGGCCTCGCCCAGGACGAATTCTGCCACGCCGGGCCCTTTGCGACCGGTCACATCCTCTTCGTAGGGCATTGTCGCTGACTTGACCGTGACTCCGTCCAGCCGATTGCCCTCCGCATCCTTCACATACACATGCAAGACGCGTCCCATTCCGCAGTTGAACACGCTGTCCTCGAAAGACCCGCCATTTTCGACGGCATCCCACAAGCGAACGCCTACAAGCTTGAACTCGGGGCCTGGAGTCACGGCCGGCGCGGTAGGTCGCGGCGTGACTGTCGGTGCTGGAGGCGGGGGCAAGACATCCTCGATGAGCACCACTGTGTCGGTCGGGCCGAGAACACGCACGACCGTGGCGGCGACCCAAACCCGACCTCCGCCGGTCCAGTCAAGCTGCCACCAGTCACCGGCGGCGTTCCGACCCAGGATTTCCACTTCTTGTCCGGCATGCAGCGTGGCCACCACAGGATAGGCCCGTCCGGGGCCATCCCGCAGGTTCACCTCTCCATCGGCGACCGCGTGCGGTGCCTGAGGCGTGGCCGTTTGGCTGGCGGTGGGTGTGACCGCGGAATGCGGCCTTTCGGTGGGCGGTAGCGGTGTTGCTGTGGAGGCCTGTAGAGGGCTGGCCGATGGGGGAAGTAACCGCAGCAAGGTCGGCGATTGGGGCGCGGTTAGGCTCGGCGCCGGCGGCACTGTCGGCGGGATGGCACGCGCCATGACAGGCTCGCCGGTGGGCCTCTCCTGGTTTCGCCCGGGCGAGCAGCCGCAGGCGAAGGCCAGGATGGCGAGTGCCAGAAGCGCAAGCGTCAGGACAACGACACGTGCCGGGGCGACAGAGCAACGCAGTCGTCTGTGTTTGCCCATCTGCATGCACCAAGAAGAAAGGCCCGCTTCCATTGGAGAAGCGGGCCTGCATTATGGCTCGGGGACAGGGATTCGAACCCCAAATTTCTGATCCAGAGTCAGATGTTTTACCATTAAACTATCCCCGACCGATGGCGAAATATTACCATAGACTGCCCTTGGGAGCAAATTCCCGAGCCAATAAGCCGCAGAGCCAGCCCCGGCTTAACCATCGTACGCCAATCGAAACGTTACAAACGCGTACCCTTCTTCCACCGACAGGCTGGCGTGTACATGGCCCACATTGCCCCCTTCTCGTAACCAGGGAGGATAGAAGATATCGGCCAGGATGCGCGGCCGCCGGTCCCCGTAGTGCGGCCCCTCAACCGTATCGCTCGTCCACTCGCAAAGATACACCGGCTTCAACCCGCCGCGGAGCTCGGTCACGTGCCCCTCCTGGTGCGGCCACACACCGGCATCCAATTCCTCGCTGTGTGCACCACCCATGAGATCCTGAAGCTCCGCCATCCTGGGCAGGCGGTAGATGCGACCGGTCCGGCCCCCCAGCCAGGCGCAATAAGCAACTGCATCCACCTGTGACACGTCGATCACTGGCGCGCCGGCTGAGTGGATCTGTTTCAACGTGTAGGGGGTTGCCCGCCCTATTTCGCGCAGGAAATGCTTGAAGTCTCCCACAGTAACCGGGTGAATTGCCAGGTGGACCTGCCCGCCGGGCAATTCGACGGCAACGAATTCGCTCAAGTCAACCTCACTGCGGCCTGAACGACCGCGCGCTCTGCTCGAAGATCGGCGCCATGCGAGCGTCGCGCTCGGGCGTTGTTGAGTAGCTCAGGATCCAGAGGTCGCTGTCAGACAGCACCAGGTACTGGTGACCGCGGATGTTGACCGTCGGTTTGACAGCGGTAATTATCGGTAATGTGTAGTCGATGCGCGCCGCAGGCAGCCCGTTAATCCGCAGGCTCGCATCACTTGATAGCACGACGAAACCTGCTTTGTCAAGCTGCGGCAACAGCAGATCGAGCGCTTGCCCCTGCATGTCCGTGATCCGCTCCGCGCCCAGCGGCGATCGGCGGATGTTAAGGCTCTCCGTGAACTCCCCGTTTGTCGGGCCGAAAGCCCACAAGGCCGCGCTCTGCAAGGCGTCAGCATTGCCGATGATGCCCGCCAGTTGTGGATTGTCTTGTCTCAGGTTCTCCAGGGCTGCCTGTGCATCGCCTGAGGTCAGTTCGATCACTTGCCAGTCAGGCGGCAGCGCGAGCCTGACATGTTGGTTCTCATAATCGATCCAATCATGGGGCAGCAGGCTGGGCGTGAGGGTCACGACCGGGGTCGCCAGCGTCGCCGTCGGCCTGTGTGCGAACGTGGGGGAGGGCGCAGATAGGGTCAACGTCGGGCGGGTCGACGGGA
The DNA here is from genome assembly GCA_963774265.1 of uncultured Chloroflexia bacterium. Classification (GTDB taxonomy): domain Bacteria; phylum Chloroflexota; class Anaerolineae; order CG2-30-64-16; family CG2-30-64-16; genus JALOOB01. The sequence goes on from CAVZDU010000010.1 coordinate 360,596, forward strand.
CAGCCTGGGTAGATGCGGGCTTGGATGAACACGCGCCTACCAGTCCAGCGAGCGCAATAACTGGGAGAAGGGTCGTTCCGAGTCGCCAGGTTTTCATAATTCTCCCGAGAGCACGGCTGGCCTACCGCTACGCGTCAAACCCGATCTTCTTGTGCCGGACTGCGACGCTTTCGGCTAGCCCGATCGCAATCAATAACGTCCACAGGGAACTGCCGCCGTAGCTGATAAAGGGCAAAGGGATGCCGGTCACGGGCATGATCGACAGATTCATGCCGATATTGATCAGCACCTGGACGAAGATCATGGCGGTAACCCCGGTCACGATCAACATGCCGAAAGTGTCGCGCGCACGGCTGGCGATGTGTATCAGCCTGAACATCAGCAGTCCGAAGAGGATAATCAGCGTGGCGCCGCCAATAAAGCCCATCTCCTCGGCGGTCACCGAGAAGATGAAGTCGGTGTGGCGCACCCGAAGAAAGTGAAGCTGGCTCTGCGACCCGCGAAATAGCCCGCGTCCCAGCCACCCGCCCGAACCAATGCCGATAATCGCTTGTTCGACATTATAGCGCGCTGACGCCGGCGCCGAGTCCGGCCGTATCAGCATCAACACGCGCTCCTTCATATAGTCAGCAAGCAGATATCTCCAGGCCGGGACGACCGCCGCGGCCCCCAGAGCGCCGAAGAAGATGCCGTGGCGAATGCGCAGGCCTGCCACCACGATCATCGCGATACCGATAGCCACGACAACCAGCGCCGTACCCAGGTTCGGCTGCCAGAAGATCAGGCCGACTGCGGGAAGCAGCAGCCCGATCGCCAGGATGGGGGTGACCAGGCTGTCCATTTTTTCCTCTCGCGAGGACAGAAAATGTGCGAGCGCCAGGATCAGCGCGATCTTGGTCAGCTCTGAAGGCTGGAGGAAAAACTCCCCAATCGTCAGCCACCGCTGCGCGCCACCGGCAACCGTGCCGATGATCTTGAGAACGATGAGGACTCCCAGGAAGAATAGATAGATTGGGTAGGCAAGGGTGGTGAGTAGACGATAATCGAGCGCGGTTGCGATGAACATCACCAGGACACCAACGCCCAGGAAGGCCGCCTGTCGCCAGGGCCAGTCCTGGTAGACTTCATTTCCCGACAAAGCGCTGGCAACCATGACAATGCCGAACACGCTCAAAATCAGGACAAGCCCGAACAGGGTCCAGTCAAAACGGCGGGAAATCGAGATTCTCACGGGGTTGGATCCGCAGCAGTTTCGGCCGCCTGGCTCTTGGCGGTAAAGTAGGCATTCAGGACTTCCCCGGCCACCGGCGCAGCGACCGCGGATCCTTCGCCTCCGTTCATCACAAAGACAGTCACGACAATCTCCGGGTCGACGTAAGGGGCAAAGGCCGTAAACCAGGCGTGAGTGGGCAGGTTGCCCTTTTCATCACGGTCGGGCTGGCCGTCCTTGTTCCAGTCGCGCGCGAATTCGGCCGTCCCCGTCTTGCCTGCCAGCACCACACCAGGCACCTTTATGCGCGTGGCTGTCCCATAAGGGAAGTTCATAGCGCCGTACATGCCCTCGCGCACCACATCGATATATCGCGGTGCGACCGCAACCTCTTGCAGAACTTGGGGCTCGAATGGTCGGATAACCTCGCCGGTTTCGTCCGTCAGATGATCGACCAGTTGAGGCTTATACAGGACGCCGCGATTGGCGATCGCGGCCGACGCATTCGCCATCTGGATGGGGGTGGACAGGACATAACCCTGGCCAATGCTCATGTTGTACGTGTCGCCGGTCAGCCAGCTCTCCGCATAGTTGATGCGCTTCCACTTTGATGTTGGAACCAGGCCGGCTGCTTCGCCCAGGAGCTCGATGCCGGTGGGCGTGCCCAGGCCGAACATCTTGGCGTAATTACCCATGCGCGTGGACCCCAGTCCTTCGAAGATGTCACGGTAGCCGCCGCCGAGCATGTAGAAGTAGATATCATCCGAGACCGCGAGCGCGTGGCGCACATCGTCCAGTCCGTGACCGTATCCGTACTTGTGAGTCCAGGAGTAGAACGGCTGCGCGAGGGATCGATCCCAGGGTGCGAAGTCGTTGGGCACCCAGATAATGCCGTCGTTCACACCATCGAAGCCATCGCCGAGCTTGGTGCTTACGCTGATGACACCCTCCTGCAGACCGCCCGCCGCCATGATGATTTTGAACGTGGAGCCTGGCGGATACTGACCGGCGATGGCCTGGTTGAACATCGGAAGCAGCGGATCGTTGAGCAGCGCTGTGTACGCCTCTGTGGTGATGCCTTTGGCAAACAGGTTGTTGTCATAACTGGGTAAGCTGACGAGTGCCAGCACCTTACCGTTGCGCGGGTCCAGCGCGATGATCACTCCTTGGTTCGCCTTGGTGAATCCGGACGAGTTGTCAAGCGTGGTCTGCAGAGCTTGGGTCGCGGCCTTCTGCAAAGCCAGGTCGAGGGCAAGCACCAGGTTGTAGCCGGGAACTGCGGGCCTCGGCTCGCCGACCGTGCGCACCTTACGGCCGTGCACATCCACCTCGATGATTTGTTCGCTGGGCACACCGCGCATTTCGTCCTGAAAGCTGTACTCCAGCGCGGTCAGGCCCACCTGATCGTTTTGCTGATACCCCTGCTCCTCATACTCTGGAAGGAGACTCTCCGGGATGTGTCCCATGTAGCCGACGATGTGTGAGGTGAGCGCTCCGCTGGGGTAGTCGCGGATTGGCTCCAGCACCAACTGGACGCCAGGTAGATTGACCGCATCTTCAGCGATCAAGAACGCGGTGGCCTCGCTGATGTAGCGCGCCATCGTAATCGGCCGGTATGCACCACCGAGCCGGCCATCCGCGATTTTCGTCTCGATCTCGGCGCGCGGCATGACCCATGGGTCGCGCTCGCGGATGACAGAGGCGGGATTTGGTGTCGGCTCCGGTGCCGCCTTCCCCTTGCGTTCCACCACAGCGGCGGGGGCGGGTGAAGGCGTTGCGCTGGAAGCAGGCTGATTGAGGATCGCGAGCAGGCGGTTGAGCACGCGTGCGTCGCCTGCGCCCTCCGCTTCGTCGTCTGCATCCTCCGGCAGGTCTCCGGGCACCACAACGACGCTGAAACTGGGGCGGTTGCGTGCCAGAATCTCGCCATTGCGATCGTAGATGACCCCTCGCGGCGCAGTCACATCCATATCGCGCAGGCGGTTCTGATCGGCAAGCAGCCGATACTTTTCGCCCGCCACCATCTGGATCTGCCAGAGCCGGCCGATGAGCGTTACGGCCATAATGGCCACCACCAGGCGGAGAAACGCCAGGCGGGAGTACTTGGGATCGCGGGGCTCGAGCACGTTCTATACCACTGGCGCCAGCCGCGCTGAGCCGGAGGCCCAACGCAGGATGCGCGCGACGACGATTGTCAGGAGAATGTTCAGAACCATTGCAGGCAGGACTACCCTGAGGGTCACACCCAGCCAATCGACCGGTACGCCCTGCGCCTGGCGGATGAACAACATGATCCACCCGTGGATAGGCGTCGCAATCGCCACGAAAACAACGGGCAGCCAGAGGTTGTTCGCATACACACTGGTGCGGCCAATCGAGGCCAAAAAGCATATGGGCATGAGCGCCAACGGCGAGGCCCCCAGCGGCAGGCCCGACACCACGTCGAAAGCTAATCCGCCGATGAACGCCCACATAAGCCCCTCGCTCACGCCATGCAAGAGGCTCCAGCAGATAACCATCACCAGGAGCAGGTCGGGTTGCGCACCGAAGAACCGGATGCGCGTGAGGAGAGTCGCCTGAATCAATACTGCCACGGCGAGGCCTACCAGGGTGAGATAGATATCGCGATCGCGCCAGGATCGTGTGAGCATGCGCTATCCTACGCTTTCGGGATCGGCCGGCTGACCGGGCAATGGCTCGAAGTTCGTAATGACCAGGACGAACTCCAGCCGGTTAAAGTCGACTGTAGGTCGCACCACGGCCTGCTGATACATATCGAAGTCCTGTTTCTTAACCTCGGTCACCTGGCCGATGATCAGGTTTTTCGGGAAATTGCCGCCAAGTCCCGATGTGATCACCTCGTCGCCGGGGCTGACGTCTGCCTCCTGCGCGATATAGTCCATCACGGGTGATCCGCCGGCCTGGCCGGTAACGACGCCCACTGCGCGGCTGTTTTCTCGCTTGATCATGGCTTGCACGCCGCTGGAGGGGTCGGTAATCAGAAGCACCGTGGATGTGGTCGGGCCGACCTTCTGGATACGCCCAACCAGGCCGCGTTCGGTGACCACTGGCATTCCCGCTGCAATGCCCTGGTCTGTGCCAAGATCAATCGTGATGGCCGACAGGTAGTTGGTCGGCCCACGGCTGATCACGCGTGCGATCAGTTGGCCGCCACGAAAGTCGTAGAACGGATTGAGTTGGCGAAAGCGGTTCAGTTCACGCAGTTGCTGATTCTCGGTCTGCAACTCAGTCAAGCGCGCGTTATCGATGGTCAACGTGTCAACCAGGGCCTGGAGACGACGATTTTCACTGCGCAGCGTTGATAAGTCGCGCACCGTGGTGATGACGTTGTCGACCTGGCGCCCGATGTTATTGAACACCCCGAGAAACGGACGGCTTGCAGTCGACATGGCGCCCTCGACAGGCGCCATGCGGTCAGTTGATGACAAGATGAGGAGGATGACGCTGACTGTCGTCAGCAGCAGGAACAGGACACTGCTGACAGAAAAACGGCGGTTGGTAAGGCTGCGCTTCACATTTCTTCTTATTAGTGCAGCGTGCTTCCGCGCTGCATACTGGCCAGCGTCTTCTGCAGCACAACGAAGTCTTCGAGCACCATGCCGGACCCGCGTGCCACACAGCTCATCGGATCTTCGGCCACGTACACCCTCATCCGGGTTTCTTCCGTAAGCCGTTCGGACAGCCCCTTAAGGAGCGCGCCGCCACCTGCAAGAGCGATGCCGTGTTCCATCAGATCGGCAATCAGCTCCGGCGGCGTCTGGTCGATGGCCTGACGGATGGTGTCTACTATGATGCTCACCGAGTTGCGCAATGCCTCCCGAAGCTCCACGCTGCTGATTTCCACAGCTTCTGGCAGGCCGGTGATCAGATTGCGCCCACGCAACTCGACTGTCAATTCAGGATCCAGGGGATAGGCAGATCCGGCCTCGATTTTGACTCGCTCGGCCATCTGCTCGCCGATAAGCAGATTGTATTTCTGCCGGGCATAGGCCATGATATCTTCGTTCATCTCATCCCCGGCGACGCGGATCGAACCGGCTACCACAATCCCGCCCAGAGATGTCACGGCAATCTCGGTGGTTCCGCCGCCGATGTCCACGATCATGCTGCCGCGCGCCTCGGCGACTGGCAGGCCCGCACCGATGGCCGCAGCCATGGGTTCCTCGATCAGGAAGGCTTCGCGCGCACCCGCACTGATGGTGGCATCGAATACGGCGCGTTTTTCCACTTCAGTGACGCCGCTCGGGATACCCACGACCACGCGGGGACGCGGCACTCGCAACACCATGCGTTCGTGGGCTTTCCGGATGAAGTGATCGAGCATCTTCTCGGTCACTTCGAAGTCGGAAATGACGCCGTCGCGCAGTGGCCGGATGGCCACGATGTTGCCGGGCGTGCGGCCTACCATTTCCTTGGCTTCGGTGCCGATGGCCAAAACTTTCTTGCTCTTCTTTTCGATGGCCACGACAGAAGGCTCATTGATGATGATGCCGCGATTGCGAACATAGACCAGGGTATTTGCTGTGCCCAAGTCGATGCCAATATCAAGGGAGAAAAGGCCGAGAAGCCAATTAAGCGGGCTGACCACGCGAGCTGTGCTCCTGGTGTTAGTTACGCGCAAAGCGTCTCAATGGCGCGCAGAGTCTAAATTATAGCACTCTGCACCAGGATGCCCAAAAGTCCTACAAAAGTAGCGCGACCCTTTGTCGGAACGTTCCCTGCGTGCTATCATCCCTGTATGAGTACGCTCGTCTCGCGCGTCGCCGCATACATTCATCAGCATGCACTGCTCCGATCCGGCGATGCGGTGGTTGTTGGCGTTTCTGGCGGGCCCGATTCGCTTTGCCTGCTCCATCTTCTGCTTCAGCTTGCCCCTCAGATGCATCTGCGCCTTCATGCTGCACATCTCAATCATGCGTTGCGAGGGGATGAATCGGACGCGGATGCGAGTCACGTCGAGACGCTTGCGCAAGCCTGGGGCATCCCTTGCACCCTTGCGCGAGTTGACGTGCAGGCCGTCGCCATTAAGCACCGGCTTTCGCTGGAAGAGGCCGCACGACAGGCGCGGTACGCTTTCTTGGCAAACGTTGCCCAGCAGGTCGGTGCGGCGCATATCGCAGTGGGCCACCATGCAGATGACCAGGCGGAGACTGTCCTGATGCACTTCCTGCGCGGTAGCGGGGTCGCCGGCCTGCGCGGGATGTTGCCTCGGATGCCCCTGTCCGACTACCGGGCGCTGTCGGAGCGGGCGGGTGGAGTGGACACGGAGCTGATCCTCGTGCGCCCCCTTCTCGGGGTGCGCCGCGCCGAAATAGAGACTTACTGCGCGAAGCACGCCCTGGAGCCCCGGACAGACCGGAGCAACGCTGACACGACTATCCATCGCAACCGCCTGCGCCACGAACTACTGCCCATCCTGCGCCACATAAACCCTGCCATCGATGAGGTGTTGGCGCACACTGCGGACGTAATGGCAGGGGATTTCGAGACACTGGCCGAGGCGACTCAGTCCGCGCTCAGCCGCGTGGAGATCGATGCGGCGTCCGAGCCTGCTAAGGCAGGCAATGAGGTCCACTATTGGCTGGCGGAGTGGCGTCGGCTTCCGATCGGCCTGCAGCGCGCGACAGCGCGGGCAGCGGTGGTGCGTCTCCGGCGTAGTCTGCGCGATATCAACTGGGAACACATCGACGCCGCAGTCCGTATTGGCCGCGAGGGCAAGACCGGCGACTCAGCCACGATCTCGGCCGGGCTGGCCTTGACGGTCGGCTATGATGTGCTGCGCATCGGGCCAGAAGATGCGACGACACCGGGTCTGGGGCCCCAGGTGCAGGAACCGCTTTCGCTCAGTGCTCCGGGCGCAACCGATATCGGCCGCGGCTGGCGGGTGGCTGTTGAGCTTTTGACCGCTGCAGATGTGGCGCAAGCCTATGGGGTGAACGCCGATACCTGGACTGCCTACCTCGACGCCGATGCGGTGGGATCGCAGCTGGCCTTGCGTCCGCGACAGCCCGGCGACCGGTTTCAGCCGCTGGGGCTGGGGGGGCATTCGGCGCGCGTCAATGAGTTCATGATCAACGCGAAAGTTCCCGCCGCGGATCGGGCCGCCTGGCCCCTGCTGATCGGTGCGGCAGGCATTGCCTGGTTGTGCGGCCTGCGGGTCGATACGCGTTCCGCAATTGGTCCTGCAACGCAGCGGGTCTGGCGAGTGAGGTTTGAACGATGAGTGGGATCGTCCAATTAGCAGCAGGCAAGGACAGGCCCGTACGCCAGGGCCATCCGTGGGTCTTTTCTGGGGCCATTCGGGAGACGCGTGGCGCGGCGAAACCCGGTGATATCGTGGAGGTGGTCGACGAGCGTGGCGACTGGCTTGCCCGCGGCTACTACAACCCGAAGTCGCAGATCGTTGTCCGCATCCTCACGCGGGAGCACGAAGAAGCCATCGACCGTGACTTTTGGGCGCGCAGGCTTCTCGCCGCATCTGGCATGCGCGACGCGCTCGAACCTGGCGCGGGACACGACCGGTTATCGCCTCGTCTTCGCGGAAAGCGATCGCATTCCCGGCCTGATCGTCGATCGATATGACGACTGGCTGAGCGTGCAGTTCCTCACACTCGGCGTAGATGTTCAGAAAGAGCTGCTCGTTGATCTGCTCGTGGATCTCTTCAAGCCCGCGGGCATCGTGGATCGCTCGGACCCGGTTGCGCGGCGGCAAGAGGGATTGCGACCAGAGGGGGGGCTGCTGGTCGGGCGCACGCCGCCCGAAGACCTGCAGATCGTCGAGCACGGGTTGCGGTTCCCTGTGGATCTGCTGGGCGGTCAGAAGACGGGGTTTCTACCTGGACCAGCGAGAGAATCGCCGCGTTGTGGCGCGACTCGCGCGCGGCAAGCGTGTGCTCAATGCGTTCAGCTTCACGGGCGCGTTCGCGGTCCACGCATTGGCAGAGGGCGCTGCCCACGTGACCAACATCGACACTTCGTTTGATGCCCTGGAGGGTGCCGAGGCTGCAATCCGGCTGAATCGCTTTGACCCGGATCTCCAGGCCGAGGGGATCCACGGTGACGTGTTCCAGGTGCTGCGTGGTTTTCGCGATGAGGGCCGGCAGTTCGACATGGTGATTCTTGACCCGCCGAAATTCGCGCGCAGCAAGGCCGATCTTGACGCCGCGGCACGCGGTTATAAGGACATCAATCTGTTGGGCATGCGGCTGCTTGCGCCGGGCGGTGTCCTGGCAACGTTTTCCTGCTCCGGTTTGGTTACTCCTGATTTGTTTCAGAAGATCGTCTTCGGCGCCAGCATCGATGCGAGCCGGGCTGCCCAGGTCATTGCGCGCCTAACGCAGGCATCCGACCATCCACTGCTGCTTACCTTTCCGGAGGGCGAGTACCTCAAGGGACTGCTGGCAAGAATGGTGGATTAGGTGGCGATATTCGCGCCCTGCGCGCTTTTGCGGTATTATGAGGGCATCGGGTGGTGCCGGTCGCACGTCCGATCTTGATATCCTCAACCTGACATGTGGAGCCATATTGATACGTTTTCGATGCCTTGCCGTGCTCCTGGTTTTCGCAGCATTGATCGGTCCAGGCAGCACTGTCCAGGCGCAAAGCCCTGAGCGGCTGGTCCTGGCTTTCTACTATACGTGGTTTGATGAGCATAGCTGGGGCGCGAACAAAGTCCCCGATGTCCCGCAGCAGACTTATGTATCGCGCGATCGAGGCGTGATGGGACGGCACATCGACCAGGCCAAGGGCGCAGGAATCGATGCGTTTGTGGTGTCGTGGTACGGCCCGCGGACGGAGAACAACCAGACGGAGACCAACTTACGTGCGATGCTCGACGAGGCGGCCGCGCGCGGTTTCCGAATGGCAGTTGACGTCGAAGTGACGAGTCCCTTCTTTGGCGGAACCGGCGACGTCCAGGCCGCGTCTGGCGACCTTGCTGGCCACTCATGCGCAGCACCCGGCCTATTTGCGCTCGGACGGCAAACCGGTGATCTTCTTCTGGCGGCAGCAGCGTTTCAACTCGGGCACGTGGGCCGCCATCCGCAACGCGGTGGACCCTGGGCACGACAGCGTCTGGATCGAGGAAGGGGTGGATGTGTCGCCGTTGTCGGTCTTTGACGGTCACCATCTTTACAGCGTGACGTGGAATCCGCCGACCGACATGGCGGAGCACGGCAAAGAAGTTCGCGCAGCGCACGCGTGCGGCCGCAGCGAAGTTGGGTGTGCCGAAGGTCTATGTGGCCACCGTCATGCCGGGATACGATGACCGGAAGACCGGCCGCGGTAATGCGTTCGCGGTGGGGCGGGAAGATGGCGCATACTATCGCGCGATCTTGGCAGGCTGCGATCGGCAGTGCACCGGATTGGATCGTGATCACCAGCTTCAACGAGTGGCCCGAGGGCACCTATATCGAAGCCAGCCAGGCCTACGGGACGAAGTACCTGGAGCTGACGGCCCAGTGGTCATCTGCGTTTCGGGGTTCAGCGCCGCCACCCGTGCAAGCTGTGTCCGCGTCGCCTGAACCTGCCCCCGCGAAGCCCGCGGGCGCAGCCGCTGCGCCGAGGCCGCCTGCACTGAAGATCACGCCGCCTGCACCGACGCCGACGCCCGTCCCCACTCCCAGCCGGCCGCCGGTGACGCCTGAACCAGTCTATACAGCGCTTGGAGTGCCAGCGCGTTTGTAATGAAAGGAGTCTTGCCTCATGATTGACCCATCGTACATCGCTGAGATCCTGATTCCTTCGGACAAGCTGCAGGCCCGGATCTGTGAGTTGGGGGCCGAAATCGATCGTGATTATGGCGGGCAAGACCTGCTGCTGCTTTCCGTGCTCAAAGGCAGCGTCCTGTTCCTGTCCGACCTCATGCGTTGTATCAACACACCGCACAGCATTGACTTCATGGCCACGTCCTCGTACGGTAACGCGATGGAGTCCTCTGGCGTTGTCCGCATCCTTAAGGACCTTGACCAGCCTATCGAGGGCCGCAATGTGCTGATTGTCGAGGATATCATCGACACGGGGCACACGCTCGAATACCTGGTGCGCATCCTGCGCGCGCGGCTTCCCAAATCACTGGAGATTTGCACACTGCTCAATAAACCCAGCGCGGCGCAAGGTTGACGTACCGGTCAAGTACATCGGTTTTGACATTCCCGACAAATTCGTGCTGGGGTATGGCCTGGATTTTATCGAGAAGTACCGCAACTTGCCGTACATTGCCGTTCTTGCGCCCGAGTACTATTCGTAACAAGCGTCGACCCGCGCTGATTGCGCTGGGAGCCGCCTGTTTCGTACTCTGCCTGTGGCTCGGCGGGGCCTCCATCGCGCGCGCCGAAGAATTGGTCATCGATCTGCGAGAGACGCCTGCAGCAGCGTTGAAGCACGATGATGGCGTGGACCCGTTCGCGCCGATCCTCTCGCCCTCCTATCGTATGACTGGCGACCCCACGATGACGCGTGTGCGGGTTTGGCCGTGGCCGCCAACGCAGGGCGAGACGCTCGCCGTTTCTGTCCGGGCGCGCGAGCCTGTTACCTATACGCTGACCTTCGGAGGCCGTCCGTATGTCGTCCATTCTGCCGGCGGCACGGGATGGTCGCTGGTTCCGATCCCGCCTCTCACAGCTCCAGGCTATGTCCCCCTGGCGATCCGGGCGGGTGACCAGCAATTCTTGCTGAACGTTCTCGTTCGCGCTGGCCTTTTTGACGCTTTCAATATCCCCGCGACAGCAGCCGCATCGATCCTCTCAAATGCCGATAAAGTCAGCGCTGAGGCCGCGCGTATGACCCGGCTCTTTTCGGGCCTGACAACAGGTGGGTGGAACCTGCACAGCCGGTTTGTTGCGCCGTTGCGCGGAGAATTCCGCCACACGTCTCCTTACGGCTCGCGCCGCACGTATGGCAATGATCCGGCGGTCTCCGCGGACGCGGGCGAAGACTACAGCGCGCCGGCCGGAACGCTGGTGTATGCGCCGGCCGCCGGACAGGTGGTGTTGGCCGAGACGCTATTCGTGCGGGGTAACGCCGTTGTGCTCGATCATGGGAACGGTGTATTCACCGGCTACTGGCACTTATCTGCGTTGGACGTCAAGCCTGGTGCGCAGGTTGCCCCAGGGGAACTCCTTGGCAAGGTTGGCAGCACTGGCCTCAGCACCGGCGCCCATCTGCACTGGGAACTCCGCATCGCAGGGATGGCGGTGAATCCGCTGCAGTGGGTCAGGCCGTAAACAAAAAGCGCAGGGACGACGCCCTGCGCTTTCAATCGAGACCTGAGTCGCTTATTCGGCCTCTTCCTCTTCCTTCTTACCCCGCTTGACCACTTCCACTTCATCCGCCACCGGAGCTTCCTCGACTGCTTCTTCAACAGCCGCCGCGCGGGACGGAGTGATGGCGAAGAGAACCTGCTCTCCATCGGTCAGAAGCTTGACCTTGTCGGGCATCTGAAGCTGCTTGGCGAGGACTTCATCGTGCATGGACGCCAGCGACGACAGATCGGCAACGAGATGTTCAGGGATATCTCCAGGCAAGCACTCGACTTCAACCGAGTCGAGACCGCGCACCAACACCATGTCCGGGTTGGTCATGGCAGGGCCCTGGCCTTGCGGGACCACGGCGACGCTCACGCGCACCAGTTCGGTCATCGATACAGCCAGAAAATCCACGTGCAGGATGTTGTGCTTGGTCGGATGGCGCTGAACCTCGCGTGCTAACACGTTCAGCAGCGCCTGGCCCGGCACGCTCAGCTCGATCATGCGGCCACTGGCCTTGTGCAACGCGATACCGAGCAGCTTGCGATCCATCGATACTGCCAGCGCCTCCTGGCCCTTACCATACACGACGCCTGGCACGCGCTCTGCATCGCGCACTTCACGATTACTATGGCGGCCCGCAGCGCGGGGCTCCGCCTGAATGGTTACGTTCTCCATGTTCATGTTCTCCCTTAATGAATGCAACACTTTATTCTATCGCAGAGCGGACTTTTCGTCAAAAGAATGGGCATGGCAGCAATTCTAAATATGGCGGGGAGTGGTAGACTGGGAGGTGAGCCAGCGAATCCGGCGTGAGGTGGGGCGAGGCATGGGTGGGAAACAGGTAAGGTTCAGCGAGTTGCTGCGGTTTTTGCGGGCCAGCCTGGAACGGATTCCGGAGCACCGGCGGGGTGAGAACGGGCACTATGCGATTGCGGATGCCGGGCTAGCGGCTTTCTCGGTGTTCTTCATGCAGGAGCCCTCCTTTCTGGCCTACCAAACGAACCTGCAGGAGAACCACGGGCGCAATAACGCCAAGAGCCTGTTTGGCGTGGCGGAGATTCCCAGCGATGGGCAGACTCGCAATCTGCTCGATCCAGTCGATCCGGTCCTGCTGGGCGAACCCTTTTGGGCGAGCTACGAACTGCTGGCCCGGCGTGGGGCGCTGCGGGACTATCACGGTGCGACTGGTAGTCAGTTGGTGTCGCTGGACGGCACGCAGTCCTTTGCATCCCAGAAGGTGCACTGTGACAACTGCCGGGTGACGGTACGCGACGGACGTACCTATTATGCGCATCAAGTGTTGCTTGCAGTAGTGGGCGCGCCCGCGCAGCCGCACGTGGTCTGTCTGCCGCCGGAGTTCATCACGCCGCAGGACGGGGCAGACAAACAGGACTGCGAGCAGCGGGCCATCAAGCGCTGGGTCAAGCAGCATGCCGGGCGCTTTGCGCCTTGGAGTACGACCGTCTTGACCGACGATCTGCATGCGCACCAGCCGGTCTGTCAATTACTCTTGGATCACCACCTGCACTTCATCCTCACCTGCAAACCCGACTCGCACCCGACGCTGTACGAAGAGTTGCAGCTTCTGGAGCGGGTCGAGGGGGCAGTGGGAAGCAAGCGCATCCGGCGCTGGAACGGCCGCCATCATGAGGTCTGGCAATATCGTTGGGCGAGTGAGTTGCCGATCCGCGAAGGGCAGGACGCACTCAAGGTCAACTGGTGTGAGTTGCGGCTGATCAACCAGGAGAGCGGCGAGCAGCTGTATCACAACGCCTGGCTCACCGACCACGCTTTGGACGAAACTTCAGTCGAGGCCGTCGCCCAGGATGGGCGGAGCCGCTGGAAGGTCGAAAACGAAGGCATCAACGTGCTCAAGCAGCGCGGCTACCATTTCGAGCACAACTACGGACATGGCGACCAGCACCTGGCCGCTGTGCTTTTGAGTTTGCTGCTGCTGGCCTTCCTGTTCCACACGGCGCTGGACCTGGCCTGCCTGATGTACCAGGCCATCCGCCAGAAGCTGCGCACCCGCCGCAAGTTCTTCGATGACCTGCGCGGCTTGACGACCTATCTCTACTGGCGCAGCTTCCAGCACCTGCTCAGCTTCATGTATCGCCAACTGGAGTTGGGTCCGCCAGCCCCAGCCTAATGCCCGATGGGCCTGACCGCCCATTGATCCCGGCCCCGGTCGGAGGCTGTCGCCTGTCCAGCGCCAGCGCCCAGTGCCGCCAGCTCCACTCCCGGCCGCCCGACCCGCCTCTTTCCGGCCCTCAATCTGCCACCGCGGCTGTCCACCCGCACGCAGGCAGCCCCCGGCTACCTCCGACCTTGACTTCACCGGCTTGGAGCCATGCCAAATTCAGAATTGCTGTGGGCATGGCGTCTACGTTGCGCCCGCATTGCGCCTGTGGTAGCATGCACCCGCTATGTCCACGGCTCGGCTTCCGCTCGCTCTGATTCGTTGGTTGCTTGCCCTGGGGATGCTTTGGGCTCTCGCCGCAGGCATGCTCATCCGCACCTCGGGCGATCCTTCATTTCCTGAGGCGGAGACCATTGACCAGGACTACTCGGCTCGCCCCGGCGTTAAATCTGCAACGGGAAGAAATCGCGCCAGAGCACATTGATGCCACTCTGGCGGAGCTGTCGCAAACAGGCGTCACTTGGGTGCGCTTTACATTGCCGTGGGATGAGATCGAGCCGGCGCGGGGGCAGTTCAATTGGGGACCCTGGGATGCGATCGCGGCATCCTTCGCAGGCTGGCCGGACATCCATCCCATCGTTGTGCTTGACCGTTCACCTGTCTGGGCGCGTGGCGAGGCGGATGCGGACAATCCCTCCGCTCCGCCGCGCGAGCGATCGGATTTCGGCGCATTTGCTCGCGCTGTCGCCGAACGCTATGGCACCCAGCTTACCTATTACCAGGTGTGGCACGAGCCGAATATTTCGCCCCATTGGGGGAGCCGGCCGGCCGATCCAGCGGATTACCTGGGGTTGCTCCGCGAGGCAGCTGTGGCGATTCGCGGAGCGGACCTCGATGCACGAATCATCGCGGCAGCGCTCGCGCCGACCACTGAGGCGGGCGGCGCCAATCTCAGTGACCTCACGTACCTGGATCGGCTCTACAGCTTGGGGGGGCGATCCTGGTTCGATTTCCCTGCAATCCAGCCCTATGGTTTCTCTGTCGGACCCGATGAACCGCCGGACGCTGCGAAGCTGAACTTCGCCCGCGCCCACGAAGCGCGACAGGTGATGCTGCGGCACGGCGACGCGGGATCATCGCTGTGGGCGACGTCGTTCGGTTGGAACGCGACAACGGATTCGCAGGTGGTGTCGCCCTGGGGGAGTGTCGCACCGGACGTACAGGCCGCCCACACGGCGGCCGCATTCGTGAAGGCGACGGGCGAGTGGCCCTGGCTCGGCCCGATGTTGTGGACTGCTTACTTCCCCCTCGAACCAGGGACGCGTGAGGTCCTCACTCGCGCCGCCTCGGAGCCCTCTCTTCTGCCGCCCGGCAGCCATGGGACCAGCCATCCGGCATTGCACTACAGCAGCGGATGGCGCGTAACGCCCTCGGCAGCATATCCTCGGCCGATGGTGATGCCATCGATTTCACTTTTCGCGGCTCAGGCGTGGCGCTGACCGTACAGGGCGGCGCCTACTGGGCTTATCTGACGGTGAGCATCGATGGTGGGCCGGCGAATCGGCTCCCGCGTGATGAGACAGGCGCGACCTACCTGGTATTGCATGATCCCTCCTCCGCCCGGCGACTGGTGCCGTTGGCCGCAGGCTTGCCTCTTGACGAACACACCGTGCGACTCGTCGCGACCGGCGGTTGGGGTCAGTGGGCATTGCAGGGCGTCGTGGTCACCGCGGCGACACGCTCGTCCGCCCGATTGGGGTGGGGATTGTTGGCGCTCGCACTAGTGGTGACGGCGTTGGCTGGGGTCCGGTTTGCCCGGGTGAGCCAGGGACGCGGCGCCGGTGGCCAGGCCGGCTCGGGGCGTGGTCTTCGTCTCGCGTCGAAGTGGGCGAGCATTGCGGTCCCTGATGCGATAATGTGGGGCATCGCCCTTGCTCTGATTCTTATCTACCTCGCGTCACCGTGGGCGCTGGTTGATCTGGCCTCACTTGCCCTGCTGGGTCTTCTTTTCCTAGTTCGTCCCGGCCTTGCGCCGCCGCTGATTGCGGCCAGTTTGCCGTTTTGGCAGCGCACCGAGCCTCTGCTGCGCTGGCAGTTCGGGCTGTTCGAATTGCTGACCTGGATCGGGCTTCTGGCATGGGGCGCCCGTCGGCTGGTCGAGCTCTTGACCCGGACCGCTCCACTGCGCAAGGACGCTGCCGCACTTGCGTCCAGGTATCGGGCAGTGGCCTTTGTTGCTTGACATAACAGCATTGGTGATGTTCTTGTCGGGCCTGATCGCGACCATCTTCGCCGCAGAGCAGGGCGTTGCATGGCGCGAGTTTCGGATCGTCTTTCTCTTCGGCCTGGTTCTCTACGTCCTGATCACCCGTACGGCGGAGAAGGATGTGGAAAGCACGATCAGGCCGCTTGTGACCGGCCTCTTGGCTGGGGCGACAATCGCCAGCCTGATCGGACTCTGGCAAGGGGTGACGGGCCAGGGGCGGGTTGACGTGGAGGGTGTGGGACGCATCGCCGCGCTCTACGGCTCACCGAACAACCTGGCGCTGCTGCTTGACCGCGCTGTTCCTCTGTCTCTCGCAATAGCCCTCTTCGGCTCATGGTCGCCAGGTGCGGGGAGCGCTCGCGACCAGCATCGGAAGCGCCTTGTGCAGCGTGGCGCTTTGGCCGCAGTCTTCAACATCACCTTTACCGCGGCTGTTGCCACATTCAGCAAGGGAGCACTCCTGCTCGGCTTGCCCGCCGGGCTAATCGTTGTTCTGGCAGGCGGCGCATGGCGCAGCGGTCGTCGGTGGCCCATTTGGGCATTGGTAGGGTTGGTCGTCGCCGGTGCGGTCGGCCTGTTGCTTCTTTTCCGCACGCCCCGCTTTGCCGACTTGTTCAATTTCGAGTCCGGGACGAGTTTCTTGCGGCTGAAATTATGGCGCGGAGCGCTGAACATGGCCATGGATCACCCCCTCCTTGGGGTGGGACCGGATAACTTTCTTTACGCTTATCGTTCGCGCTATGTACTGCCTTCCGGTTGGCAGGAGCTCAACCTCAGCCACCCCCACAACATCCTGCTCGACATGTGGACTCGGCTGGGCCTATTGGGCGTGGCCGCGTGCAGCGGCTCTGGTCGCCGCATTCGCAGCCGGCTGGCGCTTGTTCACCGCACGACCGGCCTTGCCCGGTGGACATCCACGCCGGGGCATCGGAAGCGGTAGTGAAGATGAAGTCGCGAAATCGCCCCAGGCCAGGGCAGTCTGGCCTCTGGCGTTAGGACTCCTCGGCGGTCTTGCAGCCACAGTGGCTCACGGCCTGATCGATAATTCGCTATTTCTGCCCGACCTGATGGGCTGGTTTGTGTCGTCATCGGGCATGTTCTGGCTCTACTCTGCTCAGCGAGAGGATTAGTATGAGAGTATTGGTAACGGGCGGCGCGGGGTTCATCGGCTCCCATCTGTGTGACCGTTTGCTTGCCGACGGACACGAGGTGATCGCGATGGATAATCTGGTCACCGGGTCCGCCGACAACATCGCACATCTTGCCGGTGAGTGGCGCTTCAAGTTTGTTCATCACGACGTAACCGACTACATCTACGTGGCCGGGCAGCTCGATGCGGTCATGCACCTTGCATCACCCGCCAGCCCTGTGGATTTTGCACGGATCCCCATCCAGATTCTTAAAGTGGGTTCCCTCGGCACGCATAACGCGCTCGGTTTGGCGTTTGCCAAGGGTGCGCGCTTCTTGCTTGCGTCCACCTCTGAGGTGTACGGCGATCCCCTCATTCACCCGCAGCCCGAGAGCTACTGGGGCAATGTCAACCCCATTGGTGTACGCGGGGTGTACGATGAGGCCAAGCGCTTCGCGGAGGCCATTACGATGGCCTATCATCGTATCCACCAGGTCGACACACGCATAATTCGTATCTTCAATACTTACGGACCGCGGCATGCGGCTGAACGACGGCCGCGTCGTCCCGAATTTCATCAGCCAGGCACTGCGCCGGGAGCCCATAACGGTCTACGGCGACGGCTCACAGACCCGTTCATTCTGTTATGTGGCGGACTTGGTGGATGGCATGGTCCGCCTGCTACTGTCTGACGAGGTCTACCCGGTCAACATCGGCAACCCGAACGAAACCACCATTCTGACTTTTGCTGAGACGATTAATCGTCTGACCGGCAACGCGGCGGGTATCGAGTACCGCCAACTCCCCGAGGATGATCCCAAGCAGCGGCGGCCCATCATCGCGCGTGCACGGCAAATTCTTGACTGGTCACCACAGGTGGATCTGGAACAAGGTCTCTCGCGCACCATTTACGACTTCGAGGAGCGGCTGGCGCGTTGAGACTCTCGCAAGTAGTGCGGACCTGGTGGCCGCTTGCTGCCAGTTGGCTCCTGATGGGCGCGGAGCTGCCGGCCCTGAGCGTGGTTGTGGCGCGGCTGCCCGACGCCAGGATTAATCTTGCGGCCTATGGCGGTGTCGTTTTCCCGGTCGCTCTGATTATAGAGTCGCCCATCATCATGCTGCTGGCCGCTTCCACAGCACTGAGCAAGGACTGGGCATCCTACCGGAAGCTGCGGAACTACATGATGATTGCCGGAGGCGCGCTCACCGCGCTTCACGCGCTCGTCGCTTTTACGCCGCTTTACTACATTGTCGTGCGAGGCCTGCTCGGAGCGCCTGAGGAGATTATCGAACCGGCGCGCATCGGTCTACGAATCATGCTGCCGTGGACGTGGACTATCGCATACCGCCGGTTCAATCAAGGCGTTATGATTCGCTTCGGCCATACCCGCTCGGTAGGCGCGGGAACGATGGTGCGTCTGAGCGCAGGAATGATCGTGCTGTTCTCGGGCTTGATCCTTGGCACGCTGCCCGGTATCGTTGTGGCGACCCTCGCCGTTGCAGCAGGGGTGAGCAGCGAGGCGCTGTTCGTCGGCCGCCTCGTTCGCCCGGTGCTGCGCTATGAGCTCGCCGCAGCGCCTCCGGTTGACCCGCCGCTCACCTATCGGGCGTTCTTCCAGTTCTACATCCCGTTGGTCTTCACATCGCTGTTGAGCCTGCTGGCTCAACCCATCGGCAGCGCAGCCTTGAGCCGCATGCCCGGTGCATTATCCTCTTTAGCCGTGTGGCCCGTCGTGACCGGGTTGATCTTCATGGTGCGCGGGTTGGGCCTGGCGTTCAATGAGGTAGTTGTCGCACTGCTGGACGAGCCGGGTGCACGGCCTGTGCTGCGCCAGTTCACGATCATCCTCAGCGGGGCGGCTCTCGTGATTCTCCTGCTGCTCGCAGCAACGCCACTCAGCCGGTTGTGGTTCGAGGGGGTCACGGCGCTCCCCGCGGATCTCAGCAGTCTCGCCCGTGCATCCCTTTGGCTCGGCATCCCTGTGCCCGCACTGATAGCATGGCAGAGCTGGTATCAGGGCCAGCTTCTCCACAGTCGTCACACACGCGTGCTATTTCGGAGTCAGTTGTGATCTTCCTCGCGGTCAATGCCGCGATACTGATTGCCGGTGTTGTATCGGGTAGGATGATAGGCGTGTTTGTGGGCATGGTCGGCACGGTGGTGAGTACGATCGCACAGACCGTATGGCTGGGAGTGCAGGCGCACAGGGACAGTGCAAACGCGACTACGTCTCGTTAGTTGAGGTTGGACGACCTTCGTCTCGACCGCACCATCTGGCCCCATGTTGCCGGACGGCGGTCACCGCGAACACATTACCGCCACCGCTTCACGGCCAGGCATGCATTCTGCCCGCCAAACCCGAATGCGTTCACCAAAACGCATGATACATCGGCGTTTCGGGCGAGGTTGGGCACGTAATCCAGATCGCACGCGGGGTCAGTGCTGGTGAAATTGATCGTCGGTGGAATGATCCCTGTCTGGATCGCTTTCACGGCTGCCACAGCGGAGACAGCACCGGACGCGCCAAGCATATGCCCCAGCCCTCCCTTCAGGGAACTCACCGGGACCTGGTATGCAGACTCGCCGAGCGCCTTTTTGATTGCTTTTGTTTCCGCGAGGTCGTTGAGCGGCGTTCCCGTTCCGTGCGCACAGATCCAGCTGGGTGGGTCGGCCGCTCCACCGTTCAGGTTGAGCGCGGCGCGGATGGCAGCCGCGGCGTGCTCGCCTTCAGGATCAGGTGCAACCAGGTGGAAGGCATCCGACGTCTGCCCATAACCGGAGATCTCGGCCAGGATCGTTGCACCCCGGGCCTGAGCATGTTCGAGTGTCTCCAACACCAGTACGGCCGCACCTTCGCCCACCACCGTGCCATCGCGGTCCCCGGAAAAGGGCGCACACGCGCGCTCGGGCGTATCGTTCTTCGTGGAAAGCGCTCCCAACCGGCCGAAAGCCGCGACCGCCAGGGGGGTCATGACGCTGTCGGTGCCGCCTGCGATCATCACGTCGGCATCGCCGCCGCGGACTCGCCGGTACGCCTCCCCCAGCGCGATAAGGCCGGACGCACACGCCGCCACAGGCGCATTGACGGCGCCGTGGAGGCCGTACCGCATCGACACGGCGCAGGCGGCTGAATTGATGATGATCGCGGGGATCAGGGTCGGGTTAATCGATCCGGGACCGCGCGCCTTCAACACCAGGCGTTGTTCCTCGATGATGCCCGCGCCGCCCAGGCTGCTGCCGATCTCAACGCCACAGCGCGTCAGATCCTCCGTGGCGAAGTCGAGACCCGCCTGAGCGACCGCCTGAGCCGCTGCAACGATCCCGTAATGGATGAATGGCGAGAGCCGCCGCGCCTCTTTCGGGTCAATCGTTTGGCTGGGATCGAAGTCCTTCACGGTTGCCGCGATACGCGCGGGGAAGCCGCTCGTGTCGAAGGCCGTGATCGGCTGGACGCCTGAATGTCCTTCAATCAGGCCTTGCCAGGTCGTCTCTACATCGTTTCCCAACGGCGAAATCACACCCATCCCGGTGACCACGACTCGCCGTCGCCCATTATCTGAGTGCTCTGTCATTGGCCTGCCTTCGCAACTCGCGTGTGCGGCCGCGCCGGTCGCTCGCCTTTAGGGCTGAATGCTAGCGAACCCATGCCCCGGTCATCACCGGAACGACGGTGCCCGTCAGCCGCACCGCCCAGTTCGCGTCGATTTCTGCGAGCATTTCCCCGCCCGGCATGCGCACCGTCACCGGGCTGGCGCACCGGCCCGTGCGAACCGCCACCGCTGCGGCTGCACAGCTCGAAGTGCCGGAGGCCAGCGTATACCCCGCGCCGCGTTCCCAAATCGCGATCTCCAGCGTGTGCCTGTCCGCCACGCGTGCGAACTGGACGTTGGTCCGGTTCTGGAAGAGCGGAAGCCGTTCGAGATGGGGCCCGATTGAATGCGCAAAACCAACTAACGCGTCCATACCTTCGATTTTTGTTCCGTCCACCGCAAAGACTACACAGTGTGGATTGCCCATGCTCACCGCCGACAGGCGGACCGCCCGGCCGCCCGCTTGCGCCTCCTCTTCGATGATTTCGCGCCTGGCGCCCGCGATCCCGATATTGCAGGAGTCGAATGATGCGCGCCCCATATCCATCGCGATCCGGTTTCCCTCGGCGTCGAGCACGTGCGCCGTGACCATGCCCCCGGGTGTGCTGATATCGAAATCGCGGCCGCGTGGCAGCCGCCGGTCCCACAGGTAACGCGCAAAGATGCGCAGCCCGTTCCCGCTCTTTTCGAACTCACCACCGTCTGGATTGAACAACCGCAGTGCGAACGGATCGCGGCCCACCGGTCCCCACAGCGCCCCGTCAGCGCCTACACCGTGGTGCCGGTCGCAAATGCGTCGCACCGTGTCCTCATCGGGGCATTCCCGCCAGTCCACAGGATCGAGAACAAGATAGTCGTTGCCGAGTGCGTCGTACTTGTGGAAGGGCATGCTATTTTTGGCGTCCGGACCTGCGTCTCTGTGCACCAGGTCTTCGTAGGTCTCGCGGCGTTGGATCACCCTGGCCTGGCCGCCGCCAAGCAGGATGACCGCCGGCCGCAGCGCCAGGTTGTAGTTGCTCGCCATGGAGAGTGTGTATGCGCCCGCCATGGGGATCGCGAGGAAGTCGCCCCGGTCGAGACGCGGGAGCGCGATATCTCGGATCAAAATGTCGCCGGACTCGCAGTATTTGCCGGCCAGGGTCACCGTCTCCAGGGGTCGGCCCAGGCCCCCTGACACTCGTCGTGCGGTGTACAGCGCACCATAGAGCGCCGGACGAATGTTGTCGACCATGCCTCCATCCACGGCCACGTAGGTGCGTACGCCGGGGATCTCTTTGCGCGCTCCGGTGGTGTAGACCGCCACCCCAGCTTGGGCCACGAGCGACCGTCCGGGCTCGACGATCAGGTGGGGCAGGGGGAGATTGTTCTGCTCGCAGGCGGCGGTGACCGCCGCGCACAGCGTCTTGAGGTACGCCTCTACCGGCGCCGCCGCATCCGCCTCAGTCATCGGCACACCCCAGCCACCGCCCGGGCTGAGCTCGCGCAACACGAAGCCATGCTGTACCTGCATCTCCGCAGCAAATGTCACCAGCCGCTCTGCCGCTTCGGCCAGCGACTCCGGCTCGTAGATCTGTGAGCCGATGTGGGCGTGCAGCCCCGTAAGCTGCAAACTGCCTGCGCGCAATGCCTGGATCACCGCCTTTTCGGCATCCCCGGATTGAATCGAGAAGCCGAACTTCGTGTCCTCCTGGCCGGTTTGAATGTGGCTGTGGGTGTGGGCCTGAACGCCCGGCGCGAGGCGCAACCAGATCTGCGCGCGTATGCCGCGTGCAGATGCCAGCTCGTCGAGCAGCGCCAGTTCCGCGAAGTTGTCCACCACGATCCGGCCGGCGCCCGCGGCCAACGCCTCGCTCAATTCTTGGGGTGATTTGTTGTTACCGTGAAAGTGGATGCGCTCGGGCGGGAAGCCAGCGCGCAGCGCGACGAATAGCTCGCCGCCTGAGACCACATCCAGGTCAAGTCCTTCTTCCATCACGATCTGTGCGATCGCGGTGCACAGGTATGCCTTCGAGGCATAAGCCGCCTGGCTGCTCCCCCGGTAGAGGGCGCCCAGGGTGTTTCGATAAACGCGGCAGCGGTTGCGCAGCGATGCCTCGTCAAGAATGTACAGGGGCGTACCGTACGACTGGGCCAGCTCAGCGACGGCGAGGCCGTCGATCGAGAGGCTGTCGTCTTCGCCGAGTGATGCGGTCAACGGCCACAAGTGGTTCAAAGGGATGCTCGTTTCATGAGGATTTTCCCGCAGTATACCGGTCCCCTCCCCTAAGCGTCAAGCTTCATCGGGGCTGTAGCCTGAATAGCACCGTCCGCATCCAGCCGGCGCTTCTTTACTTTCCGATTGTGCGCTTCTCCGCTAGAATGGCGGAATGGACTCCGAGTCGCCCCCAACCCAACCGTCTGTCAAGCCGCGCAAGGTCAGGCTCGACGAATTGCTTGTCGCCCGCGGGTTGGCTGAGAGTCGTTCGCAGGCGCAGCGACTGATCCTGGCCGGTGAAGTGCGTGTGGGCGATCGCGTGCTCGACAAGGCAGGGCAGGCATTGCCGGAGAACGCAGACGTACACGTCGCTGCAGGCTTGCGATACGTCAGTCGTGGCGGCTTGAAGCTTGAGCACGCACTCCACGCATTCGCAGTCGACCCGAGTGGCTGGACCTGTGCGGATATCGGCGCATCCACGGGTGGCTTCACCGATTGCTTGCTGCAGCACGGCGCGCTGAAGGTCTACGCGATCGACGTGGGTTATGGTCAACTGGCTTGGTCCTTGCGGCAGGACCCGCGCGTTGTGAGCATGGAGCGCGTCAACATTCGGCTCCTTGATCCCCTGCCTCAGCCGGTGCAACTCGCGGTGGTCGATGTCTCGTTCATCGGGCTGGAATTGGTGCTGCCCTGCACGGCCGCCCTGCTCTCACCCCACGGCATGGCGATCGTCCTGATCAAGCCGCAGTTTCAGGTAGGCAAAGGGCAAGTGGGCAAGGGCGGCGTTGTGCGCGATCCTGCCTTGCATCGCAGCGCGATCGAGAAGGTTTTCGAGGCGGCGGGCGCGCTCGATCTGGCGCCCTCAAATCTGGTCCGCTCGCCGATCACCGGCCCAGCGGGCAACGTCGAGTTTCTTGCACAGCTCTTGCTTGGCGGCGCCGCACCAGGCGCCCTCGAAGTCGAGGGCTGGTTACATGATGTGCTGAGGGGAGCTTGATGACTCCACAACGTCGCAATCGGTTAATCCTCGTGCTCGCGCTGGTCCTCTCAGTGCTTTCGCTGTTGTGGGCGGCGCGCAGCGGGCTGTTTCCGTTCGTCTTCGCGCTGGTATTGGCCTACATCCTGCTGCCGCTTGTCAATCTGTTGGACCGGACGCTGCGCAGGCTGGCGCCCCGTTTCGGCGGTGCGCGGCCGGTTGCGATTCTGCTGGCCTATCTCATCTCGGTCCTGGTGGTGGTGGCATTCTTTCAGCTACTGCTGCCAGTGATCGGGAAACAATTCAATGCCCTATGGGACAATCGTCAGGAGATTGCATCTGCTGTGGAGCGATGGGTTGACCAGGGGTTGGTTTGGTATCGCGAGACAATCCCGGCCGACATCCAGACGCAGATCGACACCGCAGTGCGTCAGGCCGGTGCCCGGCTGGCAAGCGCAGCCCAGACCGCGCTGGTCCAGACGATCAGCGCGGTCACAAGCACCGTCACCTTCGTCATTGGACTGGTCATCGTTCCTATCTGGTTGTTTTACGTCTTGAATGAGCAGTCCCGCTTCATGCGCGCAGCCGTTCAGATTGTGCCTGAAAGCATTCGCGCAGACGTGGTCAATGTGATGCGTATTGCAGATCGCATTTTGAGCAAGTACTTGCGTGGGCAATTGCTCCTCTGCGTTGTGGTGGGTTCCCTGTCGGCGCTGGGTCTGATGCTCCTTGGCGTCAATTTCCCGATCGTGCTCGGCGTAATCGCCGGGGTCTTCGAAATCCTGCCGTTTGTTGGGCCGATTCTTGGGGCGGTGCCCGCGGTTCTCGTAGCGCTCATTCAACGGCCCCTGCTTGCGGTTTGGACCATCCTGTTGTTCTTGGTGATACAACAGGTCGAAAACACGGTATTGGTGCCTCGTATTTCCGGTAAGGCCGTGGAATTGCACCCCGCGTTGATCGTTGTGGTGTTGATCGTGGGAACTCAGGTAGCTGGACTCTGGGGCGCCATCCTCGCGGTGCCCCTGACTGCGATCGTACGTGATGTGTTCAAGTACCTGTATCTGCGCCTTCAAGACTCACCCGTAGAACCCAGGGAGGCGATGGCGCGAATCAGCAAGGCGCCATTGCAGTTGGATATCTAGGTTGCCTGGCTTACGTGGAGAATACGTTCACACCGATCGCCTGCAATGCAGCGCGGATATCAGCCTCGGCCGAGTCGAGCAGGGCTGCAACCTCTTGCGGGTCCCCGCCTCGGGCCGCCAGGGTCACAAAATCCGCCTGGCCGCTGCCGTAGACTTGTGCACGGGACTTGACATAAACGAGAGGGTGACGGTTTGCGACCCCATCGACGGCCGGAGCGAGAACCGATTCGTCCCAGGCGTCCGTCTTGAGTGTTCGCTCCGCGTAGACCTGCCGCGTGAACAGCGCAGCAAGGCGAGGGGCCAGGCTGTTCTCGAAAATATCAATCATCTCCGCCGGCACGCCCGGCAGCAAGACGACGGTTGTTTTCCCGCGTCTGAGAAGTACACCAGGCGCCGCTCCCAGGGTGTTGAGCAGCGGTTCGGCTCCGGCAGGAAGCCGGGCCATCTTCCTGCGCGCCGGCGTCATTTCGGCGACTGAAACGTGACCTCGAGCGTGTAGTGCAGTATAGAACTCCTGGACCATGCCGTGTGCCGTGGGATCTTCCCGCACCTCCAGTCCTAGCGCTTCGCCAATCGCCGCAACGGTAAGGTCGTCCTGTGTGGGCCCCAGGCCGCCGCAGGAAAGGATCATGTCTGGGTGGCGCGAGAGGCTTTCCAGCAGTCCATCAGCGATGTCATTAGGCTCGTCAGGAAGGACCGTGATCCGTCGCACTCGGGCGCCCCGTGCGGCTGTCTGCTGGCAGAGCCAATGCGAGTTGCTGTCCAGCACATTGCCCGCCAGGACTTCATTGCCGATCACGAGAATCTCGACATTCACTACGTCGGTGCTGGCTTGCATTCGCTCTTCCTTCAATGAAAAACGGGCTGATTATCTCAGCCCGTCTCTCCTTAGAATCGTCCGGCTCAATCCAGCCCGGTGGCTGGACGAATGCCCATGTAGATCTGGCCGCTGGCCAGGGTCCGCAGAATGGTCTCCGCACTGGTCCACGGCATTTGCTTCGCCAGTTCGCGTGGGGTCAGCGCCTGGTTGCTGCCCAGCAAGAAAACGCGGAAGATGTTCGTCACCAGGGCGTTGCCCATGCTGATGAACTCAGTCTGTCTCGAACAATGGCTGCGCAGCGTCTGTAGCAGCGCGTCCGCCCGCACCACCTCCGCAGTCTCCTGGTCCACCCAGTCGACCGACTCCAGGTTGCGATGGTCAGGAAAACGCGTCTGGCAATCCCGGCACAGCTGTCCGCGCACAGATACGCGGAGATCCTTGCCGCTGGCTTGCCACCAGTCGTAATCAATGTGAAACTTCGTGTCGAGAGAGGGTCGCTTCCAACCAGTCATGCACTGCCGTCCTGTCTCATGCCTATGCGATCAACCGGAAATTGCCGTCAGGCAATCGCTCAAGCCGCTCATCTCCGGCGAGGGCCGCAAACACCGGTTCTGGCGTGACGCGGCGAATTACGTTCACGGCGCTGTACACGGTCTTGGCGTTGACGATGCCAGATAGTCCGGCCAGGTCGGAAAACATCTCGAATACCAGGTCCGGCAGGGGTGTCGCACCATAGAGACCGCGAAGCTTCGTCAATTCCTCGCTTTTCTCAGCTCCGATCACCATTTGCTCGTCGTACTCGCAGGAAATCTCCTGCTTGCGAAGCTGAATGTCTGCGCGGCCTTCGCTTGAAATCTGTGCCCAGCGCATCCACTCACGACGCATTCGTTTGGGACGGAAATCAACCACGATCTCTCCATCGCCGCGGCGCTCGAGCGTGATGTAGGCGCCCGCAGGCAGCTTGTGCTTCTCCATCCATCCTTGCAGGCCCGCGACGTAACGGCCCGCGTTATTGACCCATGCAGAGAAGTGGTTTCCCCAACGCCCGTCCACCAGGGTGAGCATTGTGCGTTCGCCATGCCCCACGGGGAGGAGTGGCCGCGTGCGGCGATTGAGAGGCAAGGTGCCGGACGCTGCGTGTGGAAAAGTCAGGGTGACCGTCGTAGTTTGTGTCGCCCGTCGCTCCGCCGTCTCCTCGACACCTTCAGACCACTCGTCATCCAATTGGAACGCCAGTTGTTCCAGGTCGGGTGGCAGTGTGATGTCATGATGGAGGTTCTGTGCATAGCGCAGCGACTCAGGTGCCAGGAGCGCCTCGGCCGGTTCAAGACGTCGGAGGAACCAGCGGCGCTCGTCGCCAGAGCCAACCTGGTCGAAACGGTCATCCGCTCCCAGTGCAGCTTGCAGCGAGAACGCGGCGATCTCATGGCCGATCTCTTTCGGAAGGTCGAGTTCTCTCTGAAGTGTTGCGGTGTCGAGTGCCGTTGCGTTCATCTCGATGATCGCCTCGGCAATGTTCAAGTGGCCGACATGCACTTCTGCCAACAAATCGCGCGGCAGCCAGCGATCCTCGAACGTGGCGAAGGCATCGTCGCCACGCAGCGCCTCGGCGAGTTGCCCAGGCAGGTTTCTCGCCTCGCCTTTTAGTACGGTTTCAGGGTTGATCACGGGCGGCAGCAAAACATCCGGTGCCTCCGCGTTGAGTTTGTGCGGTGCGATCAGGCCCGCGGCGAAGCTTCGTTGGCGTTTGCCTGCGCCGAAATCGACCGAGATAACCTCGAACTGCCCATATTCCGGGTTCTCACCCGCTCGCAGGTCGATGACTTCGCCCAACCGATAATCGAGTTGCGGGAAGAGGATCTTGTCACCGACGGCGAAACGCTTTTTGGGCTGATAGATCGTACCACGCGTCAGTTCCGCGCGCATCTCGGACTCCTCGCGGCGGATGCGTTCAGTCACGAGGGACCGGGCCATCTCACCGGTGGTCAGTGGCCGCCCGGCGTCCAGCAGGAGGGTGCGCAGGAACTCGACATCGGTCGGGGAAAGTGAGAATGATTGCCAATACTCAGGCGTCTGCGTCTTCCTTTGAATCACGCGCCGCAACTCCTCTTAGTTCATCACTGTGGGGAACCAAGCCGTTATTATAGCAGGGGAACACATCAATCACAAATGTGGGTGCGAATCCTCACTATTCTCTGTCATGTCATCGTCTTGGGCGGGCGCTTCGTCGTCGCTTTCCAGCACCAGCTCGGCAGCCTCAACGGCGTTCTCGGCCGAAACATACACGTCCACGCGGCCGAGCCCATCCACGGTAATCCCAATGACCTGTCCGACAGACTCGTATTTCAGCATGGCCGGTATGCCATTGGCTTCCAGCTTTGCCTTGACCACCTCGGCGGCGAACATTCCCTGGGACTCATAGATCTTCACAAGACTTCTCTGCGTCATAGCCGCACCTCCAGTCAGCTGCGCGAATTGACGAGCAGCTGGAACACATCAGGTCGCGCATAATGCCCTGTTACGTCAAAGTCGAACCGTGCTCGTACAACCTCGCTCATATCCAGATCTGCCACGAGCATGCCCTCCTCATCCCATAGCGGACCAGCGACATAGTCGCCGTAAGGCGATACGATCGCACTGCCCCCTCGGCAGAGCACCTCGGGCAGGGCCGCCAGGTCGTCGATGCCGGGCAAGTCCCTCGGGTACATGGTCTTCGTGACGAATTGATTGCACCCCAACACGAAACATCGACCTTCGCACGCGATGTGCCGGAGTGTTGCCTGCCACGTGTCGCGGCTGTCGGCCGTCGGTGCAATGTACAGGTCGAGCCCTTTCTCGTACAATGCCGTCCGCGCAAGCGGCATATAATTCTCCCAGCAGATCAGCCCGCCCATTCGGCCGTAAAGCGTGTCCACAACTGTGAGTGTGGAACCATCGCCCTCACCCCAGACCAGCCGTTCAGCCGCCGTCGGCTTCAGTTTCCGGTGCCGGCCCAGCAGGCTTCCGTCCGGCCCGAAGTAGAGCACCGTGCAATAGAGCGTTCCTCGAGTGCCGCTCGTCTCTCGTTCTATGACTCCGATGGCCGCGTAAGCGCCGGCATCCTGGCAGGCTGAGGCCAGAGCAGCGACCGTCCTCGAGGGGACCTCGACCGCGTTTGCCCAGTAACGTTCCCATGTGCGCCGGCCTTCGGGGCTGCGGCTCCCGACGGTGACCCCGAAGCCGAGTCCGCGCGGATACGCGGGGATAAACGCCTCCGGGAACACGATTAGCTGGCTGCCGCGTGCCGCGGCCTCGCTGATCAAACGGCAAGCCTTCTCCGTCGTCGCTTCGCGGTCAAAAAGGCACGGTGCAGCCTGAATAACGGCCGCTCGTACCCGGGGTAAAGCGTCACCCATGATTTCTCCTTGACGCAGCATTTTGTTCGTGATAGCATACCGGAACCTGGCGTCACTGTCAACCTGATCGGTTTAGCAGGTCCCATTCATGAGCGATATGCATCGACTTGAGGAATTAACCTTGGGGGCCACGCCGGTTTCCAGCTCACTCCTGGAACTGGGCATCCCTCACCGGGTCTTTCGTCATCTTACCCCCTTGAGTTCGCTGGAGCAGGCCGCCGTGGAGCGCGGGCAGCGACCGGAACAGGTTGTCCGGAGCATCGTCTTCAGAACGGCAGCGGGCGATTTCGTCATGGTTCTCGTCGCAGGTCCCGCCCAGATTGCCTGGCCCGCATTGCGGGAGTACTTGGGTCAGTCGCGGCTCACCACAGCAACCGAAGAGGAACTTCTCGTTGTGACTGGCTACACCAGGGGCGCGGTCGCTCCCTTTGCGCTTCCGGTTCCCATGCGCATCCTGGTCGATCGCGGTGTGCTGGCAGAAGAGATCGTCTCCATGGGCTCAGGCATCCAGGGGACAACCGTCATCCTGCGCAGCGCAGACCTGCTCAATGGCTTGCCCGATTCAGAGGTGGGCGCCTTCTCAACGGCCGGTTAGCATCGTCTTTCTTTGACAATCCTCCCTCCTTCCCGTAAAATGAAATCTTGCGCGCTGGCGGTTCGTTCCAGCGCGCCTTGAATTGACTAACAACCTGACCCTGATACGAGGTTTATACGCATGACCCAAAAGCCCACCAGCGCGCAAATCCGGCAGCAGTTCTTGGATTTCTTTCGCGGCAAGGGGCACCTTATCGTCCCAAGCGCATCCCTGGCTCCCGTTGGCGACCCGACCCTGCTGTTCACCAACGCCGGGATGAACCAGTTCAAGGATTACTTCCTCGCTCTGGCCGAGCCGGAGGCGCGCCGGGTCGCGGATGCGCAGAAGTGCATGCGCGTAAGCGGCAAGCACAACGACCTTGAGGACGTTGGTCGTTCGCCCTATCATCACACGCTATTCGAGATGCTTGGGAACTGGTCGTTCGGCGACTATTACAAAAAAGAGGCGATCAGCTGGGCGTGGGAGCTGCTCACCGAAGTATGGCGCCTGCCCAAAGAGCATCTCTGGTCCACCGTTTTTCACGATGACAAAGGGCAGGTTGAGCAGGATGACGAGGCCGCTGGGTACTGGCGTTCTCAGACGGACATTAATCCGGAGCACATCCTCTTCTTTGGCCGCAAAGACAACTTCTGGGAAATGGGTGACACTGGGCCGTGTGGGCCGTGCAGTGAGATTCACCTCGACTTGGGTGCGGATCGATGCGACAAGAAGGATGTCCCTGGCCATGTCTGTCGCGTGAACGGCGATTGCCGTCGCTTCGTTGAACTGTGGAATCTGGTGTTCATCCAGTACAACCGTAGCGGCGAGGGCGAGTTGTCACCCTTGCCTGCACGGCATGTGGACACCGGCATGGGATTCGAGCGTATCGTGGGCGTCTTGCAGGGGACCCGGAGCAACTACGACACGGATCTGTTCGCACCTATCATCGCCGCCACACAGAAGCTGCTGGCCGAGGCCGGGATAGATCGCGATGTGACACAGGACTCGAAGACGAGCGGCGTCGCGTATCGTACCACGTCATCGCTGACCATTCCCGGGCGATCACCTTCTTGATCGGCGACGGTGTGATGCCAGCGAACGAGGGCCGCGGATACGTGCTGCGGCTGATTCTGCGCCGGGCTGCGCGGCATGGCCGCATGCTGGGCTTCACCAGGCCATTCCTCGCCGAACTGGCTAAAACCGTTATCGAACTTATGGGCCCCCACTATGATGAATTGATCCGGCGCCGCGAGTTCATCTTGTCCAACATCGAGCAAGAAGAGAGCCGTTTTAGCACGACGCTGATGAACGGACTGGCCTTGTTGGACGAGCTGGTTGCGGAAGTAAAGGTGCGCGGAGAAACCCGCATCCCGGGCCAGGACGCGTTTCGACTTTATGACACCCATGGCTTCCCTCTCGACCTCACGCAGGATGTCGCGCGCGAGCAGGGCCTCACGGTCGACGTGGACGGTTTCAAGGTCGCGCTCAACGAGCAGAAGGAGCGCGCCCGCGCGTCCGCCCAGTTCGCCGGCCATACAGGCGACTCGGTGCAGGTCTACCTTGACCTGTTGCGCGATTTAAAGGCTGACGGCGTGCTTGCGGCGAGCGGCGTTAACCATCGACCTTATGAGGACTTTGAGCTGGAGACCACCGTCGCGGCGATTATTCGCGAGGGCCAGCGCGTCCGATCGGCCCGACTCGGCGATAAGGTCGAAATCATTACGCCTGAGACGCCGTTCTATGTGGAATCTGGCGGGCAGGTGGCCGATACGGGTTTCATCACGCGCTACGCAGGCGAGAGCGAAGACATTGTCTGGGAGGTCACGATCCACGATACGCGCAAACCCGTGGCCGGCATGATCGTCCATGCAGGTGAGGTGACCCTCGGGTTGCCTCAGGTGGGTGATCCTTGCTGGGCCGAGGTCGATTTTGATCGTCGGCTGGATATCATGCGCAACCATACTGCGACGCACGTTCTCCACCGCGAGTTGCGCAACCTGCTCGGCGAGCACGTGCATCAGGCCGGCTCGGTCGTTGCCCCGGAACGCCTCCGCTTCGACTTTACCCATTCCTCCATGTTGACCCAGGACGAGCTGGATGAGATTGAAGCCGGTGTAAACGATGTCGTCCTTGAGGATTACCCGGTCAACTTCGAGCAAATGGCTTACAAAGAGGCGGTGTCCGGTGGGGCCACGGCGCTCTTCACCGAAAAGTACGGTGATGAAGTGCGTGTCATCGAAATCGGTTGGGAGGATGAAACCTACTCGAAGGAATTGTGTGGCGGGACCCATGTGTCTCACACCGGCGAGATAGCGTTCTTCCACATCGTTTCCGAAGAGAGCATCGGCGCTGGCGTGCGGCGTATCGAAGCAGTGACCGGACGTGAGGCGCAGCGCCTGGCTCAAGAGCGCCTGCGGCTGCTCGATCAAACCGCTGCGATTTTGCGCGTGCCGGCCGATCAGGTGGATCGCGCAGTGCGCAACCTCTACGTGGATTTGCAGTCGGCGCAAAAGGAAAGCGCCCGGCTGAGGGCGCAGCTTGCCATGCAGCAGACCGACCGCTTGATCGCCGCAGCTGTGGAGGTGAACGGCGCCAGGGTCGTGGCGGCCGAGATCCCCGACGCTGAGATACAAACACTCCGCGACATGAGCGACAAGTTCCGCGATGAGTTGGGCTCTGCCGTGGTGGTGCTTGCGACGGCAGTCGACGATAAGCCGCAATTCATCGCCGCTGTGACAGACGACCTGTTGAGCCGCGGCGCACACGCGGGCGAGCTCGTCAAGGCCGTTGCCCGCGTGGTGGGCGGAGGCGGCGGCGGCCGTCCCGGTTTGGCTCAGGCGGGAGGCCGCGACCTGTCGAAGCTGCGTGAGGCGTTGGATCAGGTCCCCGATTTGGTGCGACAGCAACTGAAGAAATGACCATCAAGCATGTCATAGCTGGGGCTGAGAACACGCTGGCCGGCGCGATCGCGGCACTTCGTGTCACCCCCCAGGGTGAGCGGATACTTTTCGTCCTGCCGCCTGATGTGCAACTGGATGCCGCGGCGCTTCGGGTCATTCGCCGTGAAGCCGCGACCAGGGACATTAGCGTGGCGTTGGTGACCCGACACCCCGGCACGCGCATGGCTGCCTCACATGAAGGAATCAGCAGCTTCCGTGATGCCGCGCGAGCAGAAAGTGCCCGATGGCACCGGGTGACACTGCCGAAAAGCCCCCGTCGTTCGGGGCCCCTTGATGGCGAGGTCGTCGCGCCCTTGCCCGCTGGACTTTTCCAGAAGAGGTCACCCTCCGGCTTTCGGCCTTTCTTCTTCGTACGATCGTTCGCACGTAAGTCCAGTCCGTGGTGGACCACGTTGATGCTGGTGCTCGCACTGGGGCTGTTCATGGGCGGGTTGCTGGTAGCGCTCAGCATTATCGTCCCGGCCGCCGAGATTACGGTCACGCCCGGCGCAGAACCGGTCGAGGCAACGGTCCAGCTGCGCGCAATCCCTGATGTCCGCGCCGATCTTGAAGCAGGTATCGTGCCGGCACAGATCGTCAGCACCCAAGTCTCAGGTGAGGCGCGCACGCGTACCACTGGACGTCGTCCGGAACCCGCAACCAGGTCGCGCGGCCGCGTCGTCTTCATCAATCGGACGAGCCGCCAGATTAACATACCGCAGGGGACGATCGTATCGACCGCAACGGGCAACAACGCCCAGTTCGGGACGGTCGGCCCTGTAGATCTCGCCCCCAGCGGTCGTGTCATCGCCACCGTGGAGGCGTTGTTGCCCGGTCCGAACGGTAACGCGCGTGCTGGCACCGTTACGCGTGTGGAGGGCTCTCTTTCGCTCTCGATCGCGGTCTCTAACGACGCTGGCTTTGCCGGCGGCACCACTGCACCACAGCCCGTTGTGACGGAAGAGGACAAGATCCGCCTGCAAGCCCAGCTGCTCGAGGAACTGAAGGTACAGGCGCTTGAGAAGTTGTTGGAGCGTGATGCGAAAGGCAGCTTCATTTCGCCGGATTCGATCAGTGTCCTGCCCTTGTCGCCCACATTCACGCCTTTCGTCGGTGAGGTCTCAGACGAGTTGTTCCTGAGTATGAGCGTGCAAGCTGTGGGCCTGGCCGTGAACCAGGCCGATGCCAATACGGCTGCCTTGAGCGCGCTTCAGGCAGCGATGCCACGGGCGACGCGGCTTATCTCAGACACGGTGCGTTTCATCCCTGGCTCAGTGACCGCAGCAGGCGACGGAAGTATCGGCTTCTCAGTCACTGCGAAGGGAACGCTCTTGCGATCGCCTGACACAAGCGCGGTCCGCCACGCGGTTTTGGGCATGGCGCCTGCAGAGTCAGTCAAGGCTTTGCAGGGGCGATTTGCGCTCGCAGATGCCCCTCAGATCGAGCTTGGTCCAGACTGGTTGCCCTATTTGACCCCGGCCAACCTGCCATCGCTGCCGTGGCGCATTCGTGTCGTGGTCGATTGGGATGGGGCGGCCCGGATCGCCATGCGGAAAACCGGGTGAGATAGCATGGCCATTCTGGCTGAGCCCTTTGACTTGCCTCCCGGTCGCCTGCTGGCACTGGACCTGGGCCAGGCGCGCACCGGCGTGGCTGTCTGCGACGAAGCCGGGCTGCTCGCCTCGCCATTGACCGTCCTTCGGCGCCATCCGACTCGTGCGGAAGACTTCGCCGAAATCGCCGCGCTGGTCCGGCGCGAAGGGGCGGTGGGGGTGGTTGTGGGTCTGCCGTCGACAGGCGGCGCGGGCGATGGGGCCGCGGAAGAAGGGGCACAGGCTCGCTGGACAGTTCGCTACGCGGGCCGGCTCGCTGGCGGCCTCCCCGTTCCGGTCGTATTTTGGGATGAGACGCTGACGTCTGTAGATGCCGCCGAGCTCCTCCACGAGGGTGGCGGCAAGGCAGGAATCGACGCGGCCGCGGCTGCGCTGATCCTGGCCGACTATCTTGATTCTCGAAGGAAGAAGGCCCACTGATGGTCCATCGGGTGCTTCGCCTGCTCTTGCGTTTTCTGCTTTTCCTGGTCCCACTCACGGCACTGGTTGTGCTCGGATTTGTGGTGGTCAGTTTCGTCTCCGCGCAGCTCGAAGATGTGCCGGCTGCTCCTGAAGTCGCCTTGCTGCAGCCTGCTTCCGAGCAGCCGCTTGACATAAGCCCGGAGACGATCGAGCAGCGGGTGGTCGGTCTCTATCTGCGCACGCAGCAGGCCGTTATCGACACGCCTGCGAGCGCAAACGTGGAGCGTCGCATCTTCACAATCGAGCCAGGCGAAACGGCGCTAACCGTGGCGACGCGACTGGAAGAGGAAGGCTACGTTACGGATAGCAACATCTTCCGGCTCTACATGCGCCAAAACGGTATCGACCAGAAACTGGCCGCAGGTGATTTCGAGAATCTCACCCAGCATGTCGATGGTTGAGATTGCGGATCGCTTGCAGCGCGCGCGCTACGAGGAGATCGTATTTACTGTGCCTGAAGGGCTGCGCGGCGGAGGAAGTGGCTGAACTCCTGGACGTTCAAGGGGTCATGGATGGTGCGGCCTTTTTGGCCACGGTGCAGGGCGGCAGCGCATCGGCCGGTGCTATAGGTGACTATGACTGGCTGCCTGCTGGCCTGACCACGCTGGAGGGCTACCTGTTCCCCGATACGTACCGTCTGCCTGTGCCCACTCAGCCGTCTGACTTGATCCGGCGTATGCTTGACAACTTCGAATCCAAGGTGACCGAGGAGGTCCTCGCGCCGGCACGGCAAGCCGGCCGCAGTGTGGAACAGGTCGTCATCATGGCATCCATCATCGAGCGCGAGGCGCCGCTTGCAGATGAGCGGCCGTTGGTGGCCAGCGTGTACTGGAACCGCGCGAGCGGTGCATGCAGTAAGGAAACGGGCGGTGCGTACCTGCAAGCCGATCCCACCGTGCAGTATGCTGCGGGCCGTGCAGGTGAGTGGTGGTGGAAGCCGCCAAGCGTAGAGGCTTACTCGACCGTGCAGTCGCCCTACAACACCTATCTGCGCCCGGGCCTTCCTCCTGCGGCCATCGCCAGCCCTGGCTTTTCCGCGATTGAAGCTGCCGTGAAGCCCGCCGAAACGCGGTATTGCTTCTTCGTCGCGACAGGCGAGAATGGCGGTCACGTCTTCGCTGCAACGCTTGCCGAACATCAGGCGAACATCGCCACGTATCAGAAGTGATGCGTCTTCGAATTGCCCGGCGACTCAGTGTTGCGATTCCCGCTCTCCTGTTTCTGCTGTCTTTTTCGGCCGCATGTACGCTTCCTGGTGACGCTGCGCCTGTCATTAAGCTCGGCGTCATCGCACCATTCGAGGGTGAGGGCCGCCCGTTGGGCTATGCAATTCTGCCCGCGATTAAGTCCGCGGTTGCGGACGCGAATGCCAGCGGCGACTTGGGCGGTTTTCGCGTGAGCATGGTCGCGCTCGATGATAGCATGGACCCCGCCGCGGCGGCTCAACAGGCCAAAGCTCTCTCCCTGGACCCCGACGTGCTCGCCGTAATTGGCCCCTTCTCAATGGAGGCCGCGGACGCTGTCGAGCCTGTCCTGGCGGCCGCTGTCATCCCAAGCGTGCCTGTTATCACCGCTGTGCCGGCCCAGGGAAATTACGTTGAGGAGATCACGGGGGCAAAAGAGGCGGCCAACGCCGTTTTGCGGGCGCTGGCCGCCGATATCGCCAAACGTGGCCGGCCCAGCCGATCCGGTATCTCAATCGAGCTTGCCGCTCCCTAACGGCTCACCGCCGGCTCACTGCCGGATCACCGTGTGAATCAAGGGGGGCGCAGGGACCGGTTCGTGGCTGATCTGAATGGCGCCGCTTAGCCTCCTCAGCGCGGCATCCTGGCTTGCCTGATTGGCCGCATGCACCCACAGCAACGGTGCTCCACGGGACACGCGCTTTCCAACCTTGGTCCCTTGGGCGAGAACGACGCCTACTGCTGGATCGATTGAGTCTTCCTTGCGTGCGCGCCCGCCGCCCAGGTCCACGACCGTGTACCCCACCTCCCGCGCATCGACTTGTGCAATAAAGCCGGTGGCCGGTGACAACAAGGGCGCGATAAGCGGCGCAGCCGGCAATCGTTCGGGTTGGTCCACGCACCTCAAATCGCCTCCCTGTGCAGCGACGAACGCACGGAACATCGCCCACGCGGACCCATCCTCAAGTGTCCTGCGCGCCGCCTCAGCCGCATCCGCCGGATCCGCCGGATCGCTCGTTTTGTCAGCAATCAACAACATCTCCCGCGCCACGTCCACGCAGTGATCCCGGAAATCCGCAGGCCCCCTCCCGTGGAGCGTCTCCACCGCTTCCTTTACCTCTAGAGCGTTCCCGACTGCGAGACCCAATGGCTGGCTCATGTCGCCGATCAGGGCGCTCATTTTGCGGCCTAAGTGTTGCCCGATCTGCACCATGAGCTCCGCCAGCTCCGTGGCTTCCGCAACTGTCTCCATGAACGCGCCCTGTCCCACTTTTACATCGAGGACGATGGCATCGGCGCCCGCCGCGATCTTTTTGGACATGATCGAACTTGCGATGAGTGGCAGGGAGGGCACCGTTCCCGTGACATCGCGTAACGTGTACATCTTTCCGTCCGCCGGCGCCAGCTCCTGCGTCTGGCCTGCCACCACCAGTCCGACTTCTTTGAGTTGCTTTTTGAATTGCTCGAGGGTGAGCTGGGCGGAGAACCCAGGGATTGACTCCAGCTTATCGAGTGTCCCGCCTGAATACGACAGGCCCCTGCCCGACATCTTTCCCACCGGAACCCCGAGTGAGGCAACCATCGGTCCGACCACCAGGGTGGTCTTGTCGCCGACCCCTCCTGATGAGTGTTTGTCGACGATGAAGGGAAGCGTATCGTGCAGATCGAGCGTGGCGCCCGAGAATGCCATTGCCTCGGCCAACCTGGCCGTCTCTGCCGCGCCCATGCCCCGGAAGTAAACTGCCATCGCCCATGCAGCCGCCTGGTAATCGGGTATGTCGCCGGCGACGTATCCTTTCACGAAGAACTCGATCTCCTCGCGGGTCAGTTCCCCGCCATCACGTTTCTTGGTAATTATATCGACAGTACGCATCTTTTTCCAAGTCCTTCCCGTGTAGATGGAACGCGTTTGGCTCAGCATACCCCGCCCTGGGGGTGGTGTCAACCAGGAAGTTGCGTGATTTTGTCTAGTAATTACTACTTGCTTTTTGTTGGCAACGGTGTATAATGCGCGGCGATCGACAAATATTAGCGTTACTTTTTGCACGTCAGATCGTCATTCTTATCAAAACCGCACGCGATTTGAGGGAGAATGACGGGGCATACGCACGACATTGTCGTGATCGGGGCCGGTCTGGCGGGATCCGAGGCGGCCTGGCAAGCAGCCGAACACGGCGCTAAGGTGCTGCTGCTGGAAATGCGACCTGGACGCATGACTGCAGCGCATCAATCTGCCCGGATGGCCGAGCTGGTGTGTTCCAACAGCTTGGGCTCGGATCTGCCGGACCGCGCACTTGGCGTATTGAAAAACGAATTGCGCCAGTTGGGATCGCTGGTAATTCGATGCGCAGATGCCCACGCGGTGCCCGCCGGCGGCGCCTTGGCTGTGGATCGCGATGCCTTCTCGCAGGCGGTGACCGACGCAGTGGAGGCGCATGGGCGCATCACGGTGCGTCGGGAAGAAGCAACGCACTTACCATCGGGGCTGCCGGTTGTCGTTGCCACCGGCCCGTTGACATCACCATCCCTGGCGCAGGCCATCGATGAATTGGCCGGCCAGGATGCGCTCTTTTTTTCGACGCGATGGCGCCGATCGTGTCTGCTGAGACGGTCGACATGTCCATCGCATTCAGGCAAAGTCGCTACGACAAGTCGGCCATCAGGCCCAACGCGGAGGTTGGCGAGCAGTCGTGCGAGTCCCGGGCTGAGGGCGATTACATCAACTGTCCCTTGACGAAGGACGAGTACGCTGCATTTGTTCAGGCCGTCAACGACGCAGAGAAGATTAGTCTCCGCAGTTTTGAGCAGGATGACGCGGCGCGGCGCTACTTCGAGGGCTGTCTGCCCATCGAGGTTCTCGCCGCCCGGGATCCCATGGCATTGGCTTTTGGTCCGATGCGCCCGGTAGGGCTGCGGGACCCGCGCACTGGACGGCGGCCTTTTGCGGCCGTTCAGCTTCGTCAGGATAATGCGGCGGGCACCCTTTACAACTTAGTCGGTTTCCAGACCAATATCAAGTGGTTGGATCAGGAGCGTGTGCTCCGCATGATCCCCGGGCTGGGCGCGGCTGAGTTCGTTCGCTTCGGCCAGATGCACCGTAACACGTTCCTGAATAGCCCGAAGCTGCTGCGTCCTACGCTGCAATGGCACGATCGTCCTGATCTGCTGTTTGCAGGGCAGATCACCGGCATGGAAGGCTATGTCGGTTCAATAGGGAGCGGTCTGCTGGCAGGTCTGAACGCCTGGGCGATCCATGTGGGTCGTGCGCCCATCGAGTTGCCGCGCGAGGCCATGCTTGGCGCACTGGCCTACTACATCACGCACGCCGATCCCGCCGATTTTCAGCCCATGAAGGCGAATTTCGGCCTGCTGCCCGATCTCGATCCACCCTTGCGCGATAAGCGCCGGCGCTACGCAGCCTACGCAGCCCGAGCCCTGGCTGAGCTGGAAACCGCAACCGCAGTCCCTCCAGCTGAACGGGCCGGAGGGGCTATCGAATAAATAAATGAGTGTGCAAGGCGCAATAACTGATCCAAAGAGGTCACGAAAGTATAATTGTGATTGAACTTGACTTGAAGACCTATTGCGTTCGCGCGGAACATGTGCTACAATTCGCGCGAGAGTTGTCCTATTACTTGTGAGCCTGCCTGAGTATGGCGCACCGTGTCCCAATTAGGCGCTTTGTCGGGCTCACTGGCGATGTGAAGGAGGGTCGTATGCGAATTTTGAAGAACCGCCGGCGTCTCATGTCGCTGGCGCTTGCCCTCGCAATCCTCGTAAGCCTGACGCTTGGCAGCGCCACGGGTCTTGCCGTGACCACCATGGACGTGATTCATAATGGCAGCTTCGAGGATGGCTTCGTTATGGTTCCCGGTTGTGGGATGGTCGGCGCGGGATGGGGCTGCTTCACCAACGGCGGCAGCGCTGCGTATGGCTTTTATGATGATCAGTGGCAACCGGTCGTGGCCGATGGCCTGCACAGCCAGTTGATCGAGATCAATACCAAACAATTTGCTGCATCTGAGCCGGACCGCTTTGCCGGCATTTATCAGACCGTTGCGTTGAGCAGAGGCTCGGTCTACACCCTACAGCTCAAGGGTGGCATGCGCGAGCAGGATCCGGATCCGACGGAAGAAAAGTACCGCTACCGTGTGCAGTGGGGCTACACCACCGATGGTTCGCCGGACTGGACGCAGGTGACAAACTGGGTTGAGTTGCCGTGGGACAAGATCGATGAACGTACGGCCCCCACCGGTTTGCAGAGCTTCGCCACCTCCTTCATAGCGCCAGGTCCGAAGGTCACGCTGTTTATCCGCGCGTGGAAGAAGTGGGGCAATGCCTACAAGGAGCTGGACGTCAACATCGACGCGGTGAGCCTGACAGGACAGGTGGTGAAGCGCCCGCATGAGTTGGCCGGTTCCGTTGTGGTGCTTCCCGGCGCGCCTGTGGACGGACCGCATCGTATCCCGGACGCCAGGCCAGCGCCGGTCGAGGTCGCCCCTGTACCGCTGGTTTGTGGTGGCGCATCAGTGCTTTCCAACGGCGATTTTGAGGGCGGCTTCGTTAACGGCGTAGGCAAGTACTGGCAGGCATTCAACAATGGCGGGGCTGCCGGCTACGGTTTCTACGATGAGATGTGGAAGCCGGTGGTCAAGGATGGCCTGCACGGTCAGTTGATCGAGATCAACACCTGGGGACTGGCCGCCTCTCAGCCTGACCGGTTTGCGGGCATCTACCAGGCCGTCTGGGGTCTGACAGCCGGCGCGACCTATGAGATTTCGGCCTTTGGCATGCTGCGCGAGGATTCGGTTCACCCCATGGAGGATCCGTTCAGCTACCGCGTGCAGTGGGGTTATGCGCCGGCAGACCTGGACCCGAGCGAGGCGGACATCACAAATTGGTCGGAGCTGCCCTGGGATACGGTCTATGTACGCACCGCTCCCGGCAGCATGTCTTCGTTCAGTGCTCGCTTCACCGCCCCAGCCGGCAAGGTGGTCGTTGCCTTCAGAGCGTGGAAGAAGTGGGGCACGGCACAGCGTGAGCTGGATGTGAACCTGGATGCGATCAAGCTGGTGGGTTGCTCGACGCCCGAAACCAGCCATCCGCCGGTCGACCCTGGAACCTGCCACCACAGCATTCAGTCCGGCGACGCATTGGCCGCCATCGCCAGAGACTATGGTACGACCGTGGATCACCTGGCGGCGACGAACGGCATACGCAATCCGAATATCCTGGTCCTGGGTCAGCGGCTCGTGGTGCCCTGTAAGGGTGCGGAGCCGAAGCCGCCCAGCGACGCGTGTACGTGGTACGCAGTGCAGCGCGGTGACACTCTCACTAAGGTGGCGGCGAAGTACGGGTCGACTGTGCAAGCGATCGCGCAGCGCAATGGTCTTCGCAACGTCAACCTGATCTACGTGGGGCAGCGACTCTGCGTTCCTTGAGCGAGCGATCCTACGGTCGGAGTGCCGGAGTGGTTGGGACTGTGCCAGTCCGGTATTCCGCCCGTTCTGATCTAAATGGATCGATATCACCGGCGAGGTAAGATGCTCATGATGACTGCCTGCTTTTGTTCTGCATCGAACTTGCTGAGGGGTTCCTGTTGGAGGTGACCGCGCCCGAAGGGGCTGGCATCCCATATTGGTGTCTGGGGCAATATGCGCCCCGGTATTTACCGGTTCATCATTCTTAAGGAGGGATAGATGTTCAGTAAGCGTCGCACTTTCGTCGTCGTGCTGGCTGTGGCCCTGCTCATGCTGCTGGCGTTCACAAGCATGGCTTCGGCGCAGGTGAAGGGCCCTGTATGCGTGGATGGTTACGTGATTAACCATCGCGAGATGGCGGTCGACGGGACCAAGACGTCACCCCCGTTGGTCGTGACGGCGGCCGGTGCAAATGCTACGGCCACCGCTGAGGTGGACAAGAACGGCTACTTCAAGTTCGATGAGCTCGCTGAAGGCGACTGGGAGTTCTCGCTGCAGTTGCCCACCGGCTGGGAAGGCATCGCGCCTGAAGCTCGGCTCGAGGGCGTAGCAGTGGCTGGCCTTGCGAAATTCGAGAAGAACAAGACCTGCTACAAGATCGTCTTCAAGATTCGCCGCCAGGTCACGATCCCCGTTCTGAAGTGGGAAGAAATGCTGGACGGCACCGTGCAGCCCGGCGACGACTGGCTGATTACGGCTACCCCGGTGAAGGATCCCTTCGCCAATGTCGTGACCGCCACTGTCAAGAGCGGACAGACGTCTCTCACCCTCACCCCCGGCACCTGGCAGATTGCCGAGACCGTGAAGAAGGGGTGGATTCCGCTCACACCGCCAAAGGTAACCCGGATCGTCGATCAGTACGAGGTCGGGGGCGCAATCAACCCGATCGTCTTCAAGAACCGTGAGCCGAGCTGCTACGGGCAGATCACGGTAACCAAGACCGGTTTCGGCACCGACGCGACCGGCAACGAGACGGCCCTGGGCACGCTGGCTGGCTGGAAGGTTACGGTCAGCCGCGCGGACAAGACCGCTCCGCCCATCACCAAGGTCACGGACGGCAGCGGTACTGCGGTGTTCAAGGGTCTGCTGCCGGGCGTCTACAAGGTCACCGAGACCGTGCAGACCGGCTGGAAGGTTGTCGGAGATAACCCGGTGGTCGTTGTTGTGGCACTGCTTCCCGACAAGGATAAATGCGATGAGGTCGATGTCAGCTTCGAAAACAAGGAGCTGATCGGTGATCTGAAGATCACCGGGAAGAAGCTTTTGAAGGCCTGGGTGAAGCCGTACAAGGGCACGCCGGTCGGCTTGCCTGGCTGGAAGATCACCGCGACTCTCGTTGGCACCGAAGACCTCGCCGTCCCGGTGACGGTCTCCACGGCAACCAATGCGCTGGGCGGATATGAGTTCTCGATGGCGGACCTCAAGGCTGCAGGTATGGCCTTTGGCGGCGCCAGCATCAAGGTCTGCGAGGAAGTCCGCGATCACTGGATTAACGTAACGCCCAAATGTGTGACAGTGAAGTTCCCGTTCCCCGTTCCGCCGGAGTATAAGGGCGAGGTGGTGAACTTCACCAATATCCAGGATCCGCCTCCTGGGGCGGACGTCGCGACCTATGACGGCGCCACGGCTGACGTTGAGGCTGACGCAGTCACCGCTGACTCCTGCGCTACAGTCCACAAGGTGGTTCGCGGTGATACCCTGGCCAAGATCGCCGGCAAGTACGGCGTATCAATGAAGAGCCTGATATCGGCCAATCACATCCGCAACGCCGATGTGATCTTCCTCGGGCAGAAGTTGTGCGTCAAGTAGTCGCAACTGCCTGAAATGCAGGGGCCGCAGCAACCGCTGCGGCCCCAACTTTTAAGAGGTGATTGAAATCACCGTCTGGTACGAAAAGTGCATTGAAACGCACTGCACCCCGTGGCGTCAACCCGTTTCAACGGGTTTGGGCGATGCCGGCTGCCCGATCATCGACCACGGCCCTGTCCAGGTGATCCTCACGGATGCCAGCCGCCCGCGCCAGTCGCGGGGATCATCGAAGTAGACCAGCTTGTTCGTGCGCGTGCGCCCACGCCAGCGGCCCTTGTGCTTCTCCTCGACCAACACCTCGACGATCTCCCCCAGTGACCGCCCGTTGATCTCCCCTACCACCTCCGCCTGCAGCGCATCCAGGACATCCCACCGGCGCTTCTTCTCGATTGCAGGGACATCGTCGATCATTCGCCGCTCGCTGACGGTGCCGGGTCGCGGCGAGTACATGGCCAGGTGGACCTTGTCGATCTTCAGCTCAGCCAACAGCTCGTAGGTGCGCCGGAACTGCTCTTCCGTCTCCCCGGGAAAGCCGACGATGATGTCGGTGTGGATGGCTGAATGGGGCATCTTCCCGCGGATGTGGCGCACGAGCCGCCGGTACGCTTCCACCGTGTAGCCGCGCTTCATATTGAGCAGCACCTCGTCGTCGCCCGCCTGCACCGGCACCTCGATCTGTTCGCACACCTTCGGCAGCTCGGCCACCGCGTCCAGGATGCGGTCGGTCATGTAGCTCGGGTGGCTGGTCAGGAAGCGAATGCGCCACAGCCCGTCGACTTCGTGGACCGCTTCGAGCAGGTCGGCCAGGTCCGGCCTGCCCTCGGGGAAGTCCTTCCCGTAGCGGTCCACGATCTGGCCCAGCAGGGTCACTTCACGCACGCCTTGCGCCACGAGCCCACGCACTTCGCGCAC
Organism: uncultured Chloroflexia bacterium; assembly: GCA_963774265.1. Classification (GTDB taxonomy): domain Bacteria; phylum Chloroflexota; class Anaerolineae; order CG2-30-64-16; family CG2-30-64-16; genus JALOOB01. Next base: position 404,700 of record CAVZDU010000010.1, read on the forward strand.
GATTTCGTCGAGCGGCCGGCTGCGTTCGACCCCTCGCCGGAAGCGGGATGATGCAGAAGGTGCACGCGTGCGAACACCCATACACGATCGGCACGTGCGCCACAATCGGCGCCTCGCCCTGCAGCGACAGGTGCCGGATGCTCTGCAGGGGGTGCTGTGGCTCAGTCGGTTCCGCGTCCAGCTCCTGCATGGCGTGCCGGGCCGTTGTCAGCTCCTCGTCCAGCCGCCGCGCATCGGCCTCGACCTCGCCGCTGCTCAGGTAACTCACCAGCGGCCCCGGATCGGACGGCGGCATGAACACATCGACGAACGGGAAGCGCTCCTTGAGCACGCCGTTCGGCTTGATGCCCACCATGCAGCCCATCAGCGCAATCACCCGGTCCGGGTTCTCGTCCTTCAGCGGTCGCAGCGACCACAGCCGGCCGACCGCGCGGTCCTCGGCGCTCTGCCGCACCACGCACGTGTTCAGGACGATGACGTCGGCGGTCTCGGCGCGATCGGTCGGCGCGTATCCCAGCGCGTCCAGCTCGGCCGCCACGCGCCCCGAATCCGCCTCGTTCATCTGGCAGCCGATGGTCCAAATATAGTATCGCTTCATTCTATGGTCTTCTCTAGCGATGCGAGATAGTCGCCGGGCTGGACGGCCTCGCGGCCCGCAAGCGTGTGCTGCAGGAATTGGCCGGTGTAGGACCGCTGGACGCGTGTCACGTGCTCCGGCGTGCCTTCGGCGATGACCCAGCCGCCCGCGTCGCCGCCCTCCGGCCCCAGGTCGATCACCCAGTCGGCGCACTTGATCACGTCCAGGTTGTGCTCGATCACCACGATGGTGTTGCCCTGGTCCACCAGCCGTGCAGCACCTGCAGCAGCTTCTGCACATCCTCGAAGTGCAGGCCGGTGGTCGGCTCGTCCAGGATGTAGAGGGTCTTGCCCGTCGCGCGGCGGCTCAGCTCCTTGCTCAGCTTGACGCGCTGCGCCTCGCCGCCCGAGAGGGTCGTGGCCGACTGGCCCAGCCTGATGTAGCCCAGGCCGACCTCGGCGAGCGTCTGCAGCTTGTTGCGGATGGGCGGGATGTGCTGGAAGAACTCCAGCGCCTCGTCGACGGTCATGTCCAGCACGTCGGCGATGCTCTTGCCCTTGTACTTGATCTCCAGCGCCTCGCGGTTGTAGCGCTTGCCGTGGCACACCTCGCACGGCACGTACACGTCGGGCAGGAACTGCATCTCGATGCGGATGATGCCGTCGCCCTGGCACGCCTCGCAGCGGCCGCCCTTGACGTTGAAGCTAGAAGCGCCCCGGCTTGTAGCCGCGCATCTTGGCATCCGGCAAGGCGGCAAACAGGTCGCGGATCTCGGTGAACAGGTTCGTGTAGGTCGCCGGGTTCGAGCGCGGCGTGCGGCCGATGGGCGACTGGTCGATGTCGACCACCTTGTCCAGGTTCTCGATGCCCTTCGATGGCTCAGTGGCGCCCCGGCCGGTCCTTCGCGCGGTACATGCGCATGGCCAGCGCCTTGTAGAGCACCTCGTTCACCAGGCTCGACTTGCCGCTGCCGCTGACGCCGGTGACGCAGATGAGCTTGCCCAGCGGGAAGCGCACGTCGACGTGCTTCAGGTTGTTTTCGGTCGCATCGCGGACGATCAGGTACTCGCCGTTGCCGGGCCGGCGCACCGCGGGAACCTCGATGTGCTTTTCACCGCGCAGGTACTGCGGCCGTCAGGCTGTCGCCGCAGCGCATGAACTCGTCGCGCCGTCCGAGCAGACGACGTAGCCGCCGTGCTCGCCCGCGCCCGGCCCCAGGTCGACGATCCAGTCGGCCGAGCGCATGGTCTCCTCGTCGTGCTCGATGACCAGCACCGTGTTGCCCAGGTTGCGCAGATCCAGCAGCGTGCGGATCAGCCGGGCGTTGTCGCGCTGGTGCAGGCCGATGCTCGGCTCGTCCAGGATGTAGAGCACGCCCATGAGCTGCGAGCCGATCTGCGTCGCCAGCCGGATGCGCTGCGCCTCGCCGCCCGAGAGGGTCGCCGCCATGCGGTCGAGGGACAGGTAGTCCAGCCCCACGTCGATCAGGAAGCGCAGCCGCGCGTGCAGCTCCTTCAGGATCTGCCGCGCGATCGTGTACTCGCGCTGGCTCAGCGGCGAGCCGGCCGGCACGATCTCCGATGCGCCGATGTGTCGCGCCGCCTCGAGTGGACTGTAGGTGCTCAGCACGCCGCTGTTGGCGTGGTCGCCCAGGCCGTTGCCGTTTCCCTTTCCGCCCGAAGCATCGCCATCGTCCGCGCTGCTCTGCGCGCTCGCCGCGAGGCCGGCCAGTTGCTCGATCCACCGCAGCGCATCGGTGACCGAGAAGTGGCTGACCTCGTCGATGTTCCGGTCGGTGATGGTGACCGCCAGCGCCTCGGGGCGCAGCCGCTTGCCCCGCAGGTGGGGCAGGGCCGGCTGGTCATGTAGCGCTCCAGCTCGCTGCGGATGTAGTCGGAGGTGGTCTCGCGGTAGCGCCGCTGCAGGTTCGGGGATCACGCCCTCGTAGTTCGTCTGGAAGTGCCGGTCGTGGCCTTCATTGTTGACATAACGTACGGGGACCGTGTCGCCCTTCTTTGCCGCCGTACAGGATGATGTCCATCTGGTGCTTGCTGAGCTCGCCCACCGGCACGTCGAACGGGATGTGATAGTGCTCGGCCACCGACTCCAGCATGGCGTGGTAGATCGTCTGCGTGTCGCGGTCCCACGGCCTGACCGCGCCGTCGGCCAGGCTCTTGCTTCGGTCGACGATCAGGTCCGGGTCGAACTCCATCTGGCTGCCCAGCCCGGTGCAGGTGGGGCAGGCGCCGTGCGGGCTGTTGAAGCTGAACGTGCGCGGCTCGATCTCCGGCAGGCTGATGCCGCAGACCGGGCAGGCGAACCGCTCGGAGAAGAGCCGGTCCCCGCGCCATCTCGCTCCGTCGAATCATCCTGAGCGGAGGGCCGGGTGCCTGCAGTCGAAGGATGACCGGCGCCCAACTCCGACACCAGCATCACGCCGTCGCCCAGTCTGCAGCGCGGTCTCGACGGAATCCGCCAGCCGCGCCGTTCATCTCGTCCTCTCGACCCGCCTCCGGCTTGCGGATGATCAGGCGATCGACCACCGCCTCGATGGTGTGGTTCTTGTAGCGGTCCAGCTCGGGCGGATTCTCGACCTCGTGCATCTGCCCGTTCGACGCGCACGCGCACGAAGCCGGCCTTGCGCACATCCTCGAAGACGCCCTTGTGCTCGCCCTTGCGGTCCATCACCAGCGGCGCCAGGAGCAGCAGCCGGCTGCCCTCCGGGTACGACAGGATCGTGTCCACGATCTGCTCGACGGTCTGCGCGCTGATCTCCCGGCCGCAGTTGGGGCAGTGCGGCACGCCGACGCGGGCGTAGAGCAGGCGCAGGTAGTCGTAGATCTCGGTGATGGTGCCGACGGTCGAGCGCGGGTTGCGGCTCGCGCCCCGCTGGTCGATCGAGATCGCCGGGCTCAGCCCCTCGATCTGATCGACGTCCGGCTTTTCCATCAGCCCGAGGAACTGGCGCGCGTAGGCCGACAGCGACTCGACGTAACGGCGCTGCCCCTCGGCATAGATCGTGTCGAACGCCAGGCTGGACTTGCCCGAGCCGGACAGCCCGGTGATGACCACCAGCTGGTCGCGCGGGATCTCCAGGTCGATGTTCTTCAGGTTGTGTTCGCGCGCGCCGCGCACGATCAGTTTGTCTTGCCCCATATGACCCCAGTTCTGCCTCTCAAACCATGTCCGTAAGCGCCGCGCGAGCGCGGCAAACTCCTATTCTACCACAGGATGTCAAAAAAGATGATCCGTGCTCAATTCGATTTTGCGATGAGTTTAGGGGAGGTCTTTCCCGAGGACTAGGAGCCGAGGCGCATATCCGGGCAGATCGCGGCGATACTGCCCACCCGTATAATCGTAACCCTGCGACAGCCAGAAAGCGATCTCCACCGCCGCGTGGCTCACCACACCCGTCTCCACGCGCACTGCGCCGAACTGGGCCGCCAGCCAACGTTCGAGGATGCGCAGGCTAAGCCCGCGGATGCTGGGGTCATCGTACGGGGCCACAAGGAGGAGCATCCCGATATGGGCGAGGCCTTCCTCTGCCTCGTCCAGCTTGCAGTCGATCGCACCGATCAGGTCGTCATCGAAGAAGACGCCGAATTGAAACCGGCCGGGCGTGGTGAGCGCATCGATGAAATCCCGCGCGGCCAGCTCCGGGTCCGGAGGCTTTCTGATCCACTGCTGAAAGCTCGCGGGCGACGCATCGTAGAGGCGCTGCAGCGCAGGCAGGTCCGAGTCAGCCACGAGGCGCAGCTCAAATGACAGTGGACGGCCCACAGGTTGCGCCGCCTACAGGGCCTCGACCCTGGTCGCCAGCGCCTGCAGCTCGTCCTTCATGCCGCGCAGCGTCTTCTCCGCGTCGATGAGCATCACCTGCTGCGTCTCGACGAACCGCGTGTAGGGCCGCATCGCCTCCCGGATGTTCGCCAGCGACCGGGTGATCTCCGTCTCGAACTGGCTGCTCAGCGCCTTGCCCAGCCGCTCGCGCAGCTCATTGATCTTGTCTTGCAGCTCCAGCTTGGCGCGGCGTCGCTTGTTCGGGATGATGTAGAGGCCCAGCGCAGCAACCGCACCCGCGGCCAGCACCCCAGTCACATCCGCCAGCGTCGCAACCAGCACCTTCACCAGCAGCGCGCCCAGCCCCACCGCGCCCACCTCGACCAGCGCGGTCTGTGCCACCGCCCGCTGCACCGACTCGCCCAGCTCGCGCGCCTCAGCCGAGTGGTCGTACGTGGCCACCACCTCGCGCGCGGTCCGCCCCACCGACTCGATCAGCTTCTGCCGGTTGAACTCGAACGCACCCCCCACCTGTCCCACGATCTCGTCCTGGTGCCGCGCGATGCGCTTGTTCAGATACTCCATCACCGCCTGCCACTGCCGGTAATCCTGGTCCACCAGCCAGTCGATCAGGTCGCGCGTCTGCGTCTCCACCTGCTGCGGCGTGTCCGCGATCACCTGGTGCTCGAACATCCCGCGCACCCGGTCCGCGTTGATCAGGTCAAAGATCCGTTGGATGCGGATCGTCTCGTCGAAGAAGTTATCCCCCCGCTGCGCCATCCCGTAGAGCACGTTGTCCACGTGGCTCAAGTGGTACTTGAACTCACGCCGCATGTCGCCCTCGTAGGCGCCGAGCTGCGCCTCGATGGTGCGCACGGTCTGCACATCATCCTTGATCAGGTCGCGCCGCGCCCCTGCCACCTCCAGGTACTTGTCGACCAGCCGCTGCGCCACCCCCAGCGGATTCGCCAGCTTCAGCCGCAGCCGCTCCTTCTCGTCCAGTGTATTCAGGATGAAGCGCTCCAGCGGCTCGAACCGGCTCGCGGCCCACAGTCGCGTGCGCTCATCCGCATCTGCCGACCCTTTGGCCTGCCGCGCCTGCCGGCTCGACACGCCGAACACGATCGGCTCGCGGCCCAGCAGCACCTGCGCGTTCTCCTTGACAAACTCCATCACCTGGTCGAGATCCACCGGCTCGTGGATGTCGATCTTGTTGACGACAAACACGACCTTTTTGCCCCAGTCGCGGATCTGGGCGATGAACTGCCGCTCGCTCTCGGTGAAGGGACGGTCGGCCGAAGTGACGAAGAGAATGAGGTCCGCGCGCGGCACAAAATCGGTCGTGATCTGTTCGTGCTTGCGGATGATGGCGTTGGTCCCCGGCGTGTCGACGATGTTGATGTCTCGCAGCCACTCCGCAGGATAGGTCACCAGGATGATCTCCCGGTCGCCCGGCCCATAGGCCGTCGCCGCGCCGGGTATGATCGTCGGGTCGTCCCCGTATTTGATGATGTGGATGGCCGAGGTCGTCGGGGTCACCCCCTCCGGTAAGAACCGTTCCCCCAGCAGGGCATTGATGAACGCGGTCTTGCCCGAGTTGAACTCGCCGACAATGACGAGCAAGAACAGCTCGTCCAGCTGCAGCTGCGACCGGTCGAGCACCGCCAGGTCCTCGTCCGCCGCATCCAGGCTCTGCAGCGGCCCGCGCAGCATCGTCAGCTGCCGCCGCTCCGCCCTCAGCAGCTCCTCTTCCCCCGGCGTCAAAAACCTCTTCAGCATCTTCCCCTCAACCCCCAACCTTCAATCTTCAATCTTCCATCTTCAATCTTCAATCGCCCATCTGCTTACATCAAACACGCTCTTCAACACCTGGATCCGCTCCTCCGGCGTCGCCCAGCGCAGCTGGAAGTTCTTCTCGATGACGGTGACCAGCAGCTCGGTGTTGATCAGCTTCCCGTCATAGATCGTATGCCGCGCCACCAGCCCGGTCCGCGTCGGCCAGCTCCACGTCTGGTCGAAATACAGGTTCCCAAGCCCATACAGTATCAGCCTGCCGTCCCGAATCTCCACGGCCTGCGGCGCATGGGCCATCACACCGGTCACGACATCCGCGCCCGCGTCGATCATGCCGCGGAAGTCGGTCTCCTGCACGCTGATCGGCTCGGTCTGGTAGTCCCCCGCACTGTTGAACTCGGTGTGCTGCACTTCGGCAAACACCAGGTCCACCGTCGGCTTGAGCGCCTGGATGTCCGCCTGCATGGTCGCCAGGTCGAACCGCGCGGCCCCCGGATTGTCCTCCCCCGCCCACGCGCTTACAGCCTCGCCCTTGCCGTTATAGTACTTCTCCGGTCCCCACTGGTTCGCGGCCAGGAACCCCAGCCGGTTCCCGTTCTGCGTCAGCACCAGGGGCTTCCGCGCCGCCTGGTCGTTCAGGCCACCGCCGTAAATCGGGATCTTCTTCTCTTCGTAGAACGCCAGCGACTGCCGCATCGCCTCATACCCGAAGTCGTTCTGGTGGTTGCCGCTCAGCCCGATGGCATCCACCCCCGACAGCGCCAGGTTCTCCCAGTAGTCGTTGTGCGAGCACAGGATCAGGTTGTTCAGGGTGTTGTCGGCCACGCAGTCCGGCAGGAACGGGATCTCATTGCTGATGATGGTGAGGTCCGCCGCAGCCAGCTCCGGCCCCACGACCCGCGCGAGGAAGCCGCTGTCTCCCGACCGGTCGATGGCCACCGCCGAGTTCCGCGCCATGGCAGTGACGCCCGTCATCACCAGCACGGTCAGCTTGCTCGCGTCCCGGTTGGTCACCGGCAGCCGCCCCGCCACCGCGGCCAGCGCCTCGCGCCCCCGCTCCGTTGCCCCGACCAGCGCGGCCCGGCGGGTCAGCGACCACTCGTCCGCCCGGAAACGGTTGTCGACCGGCGACTGCCCGTCCACCTTGATCGCGCGCAGGCTCACGGTCAGCGCATCGAACGGGACGATCCCCAACCCCATCTTGTCGCCCCATACCGCGGCCTCGACCCCCTCCGCCGGCGTCGGCTTGACCTGGGCGCCCGCCTCGCCGAGCAGCGGTGTCAGCAGCGCCACATCCTCCTGCCCGACGTAAATGTTATCGAAGTTGGGGGTCGTGCCCTCTCCCGTCCACACGGCCACGAGCTCATCGAGCGTGATGCTCTCCAACACGCTTGACATCCGGTCCACCGGGGTGAACACCTGCTCCCACGCCAGCACCGCGCCATCCGTGCCGGGGTTGATCACCCGCAAGTCGGCCTGCTCGGTCACCTGAGCCACGTCGCCCCCCTCGGCCGCCAGCGCCTCCAACACGGGATCGATCGCAACCCCAGGCGCATCGGGCGCCAAACCCACCCCCAGCGGCCGCAGGTCCGCGGTCGGCGTCGGGGCCACCCGCGTCTCGGGGGCGAGGGCGGTCGTCGCAGCGCCCGCAGGAGCAGTGAGGGCCGCCGCCGGCGCAACCGGAACCCCGGTGGCGGCCACCGCGGGCGTGACCCGCGCCGGCGCAGCCCCGTTACCACAACCCCCAACGAGCACGGCCACGAGCAGGGCAACCGCCGCCGTGCGACACAGGCGAATCATCAGACCCACGACTAAATAACTCCTCTTGTCCCAGGCACAACCAGCGCTATTATAACACACCCCTCAACCTTCAATCTTCCATCTTCCATCTTCCATCGTCACCGCAATCTCCCCCCGCCCCAGCTCACCCACCGCCCGCACCAGCCCCGCCGCCTGCTCCTTGGGCGCCTCCACGTGCCACGTGACATCCGCCGCGAAATCCCGCCCGATCACGGTCGCCTCGAACTCGGGCAGCAGCCGCTCCAGCGGCGTGACCCAGTGATACGCGCCGCTCAGCAGCAAGGTCACGACCTGTACTTTCTCCCGCACGGCCAGCACTTCGAGCACGGCCTTGACCCCCCCGCTGTACGCGCGCACGAGCCCGCCCGTGCCCAGCTTGGTCCCGCCGTAATAGCGCGTGACGACCACGGCCAGGTCCCCCACGCCGCTGCCCAGCACCACGGCCAGCATGGGCCGCCCCGCCGTGCCCGAGGGCTCGCCGTCGTCGCTCATGCCCGCCATGCCGGTCGAGCCCGGCGGGCCCGCGGCAAACGCATAACAGTTGTGGGTCGCATCGGGGAATTCGGCCCGCACGGCCGCGATGAACGTTTTGGCTTCGTCCACGCTTGCGGCCGGGCCCGCGGTGGTGATGAACCGCGAACGCGTGATGACCTCCTCAACGCGCGCCCTTCCGGCCGGGGCCGGGTAGCGCGTGGGGGAGGTCATCGACTGCTTACCTTGCTTTTCTACTTCACCCAGAGCGGGTCCCAGTCATTGTGGGGTGAGTCCAGCAGCCGCCGCTGATTGCTGCCGTCGGCATTCATGATCCACAGCTGGCGGCGGCCCGTCTCCCGGTTCGACCAGAAGACGATCTGCTTCCCGTCGGGCGACCAGGAGGGATGCTTGTCCCACTCCCAATTGTTGGTCGTCAGGCGCCGGAACTCGCTCCCGTCCGGCTTGATGGTGTAGATCTCGTCGTTGCCCGGCTCCTCGGACACCAGCACGATGCGGATCATCCACCGGCGACCAGACCGGGTCGTAGCTCCAGCTTGAGCCGACGTCAGCTGGCGCGTGTCTTGAACTCCGCGTCGCTCACGAAGAGCTGCGGTGACTGCACGGTGAAGGGCTTGCCTGTGGTCTCGTTGACCAGGTCCGTGTTGGCGTTGCGCACGGAGACCGTGAAACGCCCGTCCGATGAGCGCGTTTCCTTCGCCAGCGCCAGGTTGTACGGCCAGCTCTGCGTCACCAGTGCCAGCCGTCCGCTGGCCGGATCCAGCGCGAACAGCTGGGCCTGGCCGCCGTCGCGGTCGCTCACGAACAGGATCTTGCCCGCCAGCTCGCGCGGCATCGCCGCCGGGATCGCCGGCGTCGGCGCCGGTCTGGCCGTCGGCGGCAGCCGGTCGAGGTAGAGCACCAACGGCAGCGCGGTCGGCACGGGCGTGCGCGTGGCCCTGACGGAGTTCGGCGGGAACGGGGTGAACGTTCCGGTGGTCACGGCGACCGCGGTCGCGTAGGCTGCCTGCGCCTCCCTGGTCGCCGCGTTTCCCGGGATCGGCGTGTCCACGATGATGAACGTCTCGGGGTCAGGGTCGCCAGGATCGCGTTGAACGGCAGCGGCGTCATGGTGCCCGCGCGACCGCGACCTGCGCCGTCGCCGTTCGCATCTGTGCGGCCGCGGTGATGACGTTTCTCGGCATCGGCGTCGGCAGGACCACGACCGGCGTCACCGCGTTGGTGGGAACGGGCGTGAACGTGCCGGTCGTGACCGCCACCGCCGTCGCGTACTCCGCCAACCGCGTTGCAGTGGCCGCATTCGCCGGCGTGGGCGTGCTCACCACGATGGGCTGCCAGCCGGGGATGCCCAATGCCTGCGCAGTCGCCAGGTTGGCTGGAATCGGCGTGGGAGTCACGACGCGATAGGTCAGCGGCGTGGGCGTGCCGATGGTCTCGACCATCGCGGTTGCGGTCCAGGCCTGGGCTGCCACCGTGAGCACGTTTGCCGGGGTCGGGGTCAACGTGGCGATGATCACCGCCTCGGTCGGCAGCGGCGGCGTGTGGGTCGGCGCAGGCCCCACGGTCAGGGCGAGCTCGGGCCCCTCCCCCACGGTCGCCGCGCCCGCGCCGCTGTCCCACGCAAACACGGTGTCGCCCCCGCCCGCGGGCCCGGTGATCCGCACGATCACGGCGGTGGCGCCGTCGATCAGCTGTCCCTCCAGCCACGCCCGCGCCGAATCGTCGAGCTGTGCGACGTTCACTTCGCCCACGCCCAGGTCAGCCGCAAAGAAGGTCGGGAACAGGCTGACCGCCGGGGGCGCGTTGTATATCGTCTGGAAGTCCGTCCGCGCAAAATCCGGGAACGCCGCATCGGCTAGCAGCTGTACGGACCACGTGCCCCCCGCGTTCGGATCGAACCGCCCGCCATCCAGCCCCGTCAGCCGCAGCTCGCCCGCCCGGATCGGCGCCCCCCGCGCCACGCCGCTCAGCTCGATCCGCGCCGCCGCGATATATGGCTGTCCGCCCGCATACCCCGCATACAGGAACGAGTCCCCCAGGTGGTTCCCCCGCGCATCCCCGCCGGTCCACCACCCGGCTTCCCCCGCCTTCGCGGCGAGCCCCACCATCCGCCCCCCCGGCTCCGCAGTCGCCGCGCTTGTCCGCGGCGCCGCCGCGCTTGTCCGCGGCGCCGCCGCGCTCCCGCGGCGCCACAACCCCGGCCGCCGTAGGCCGCGGACTGGCCGGCGGCAGCGGCGTGGACGTCGGAACCGCCGTCACGGAGGCCGTGGCGCTCGCGTTCGGCAGGGTCGCCGCCGCCTCCCGCCTCGCCGACCTCGCGTCGGCCCAATACACCAGCGCCGCCGCCAGGATCACCACCCCCAGCACCCCCCAAACCGCCACCGGCAGCCACCGCCCACCTCGTCGAAGACCATCCTGAGCGGAGCGGCGCGCAGTCGCATCCTGAGCGGAGTCGAAGGCAGCATCCTGAGCGGAGCGCAGCGAAGTCGAAGGACTCTTTGCCCTCTTTGGCGTAACGGTGAGCTCAGTCTCCCACTCCCCGATCACAAACCGCGGCAGCGAGGGCGGCCCATCCTGCGCGGCCTTATACTCCGCCGGCGTATAAAGCGGACACCCCACATGCTCGCTCGACAGGCAAAACCGCTCCTGGTGCCCCAAATCCGGCGCGTCCACCGGCCGCACCGCATAACACCGGTTCTCCCCGTGCGGCGCCCCGTGCACCATGCTGCGATCACGCACCATCCCCAAATGCGGGCAATAACTCACTCTCTGCTCCACCCTTCGCGTTTATGCATGAGTCTATCATACACCGCGTCGATCCGCTCGTACACCGCCTGCCACGAATACCGCGCCTCCACCCACGCCCGGCCATTCCGCCGCAGCGCCTGGTTCAGCCCCGGCTCCGTCAACAACCGGATCGTCGCGACCGCAAACGCAAACGCCTCGCGCTCCGCATCGTCCGTGGTGCTCGTAAGGAGGATATTCTCCCCGTCTCGCACCTCGATCCCCTCCGCGCCGATCGCGGTCGAGACCACCGGCAGCCCCCGCATCCACGCATCCAGGATCTTGACGCGCATCCCGCCCCCCGCGTGCAGCGGCACGATGAACGCATCCGCCGCGGCCAGGTACGGCGTGGGATCCGCGACATACCCCGTAACTTCGATCAGGGGATCCGCCTTGCCCAGCGCCACCACCTCCTGCGGCGGGTTCTTGCCCACGATTGCGAACCGCGCCTGGGGCACGACCTTGCGCACGCGCGGCAGGACCTCGCTCGCGAACCACAGCACCCCTTCCACGTTCGGCGGCCAGAACATCGTCCCCAGGTGCAGGATCGTCGGCGGACCCCCCTCCGCCCTCGCTACAGGCGCCTCTCGCTCCGGATCCACGCAAATCGGCGCCACGGTCATCCGTGCCGCCAGCCCCTCCCGCTCCGCCTCGGGCAGCAGCGCCAGCAGATGCTGCCGGTCCTCCTCCGTCACCGCCAACACCGCATCGAACGCCCGCATCATCTCCCGCTCGTATCGCGCAAACGCCCGCGCCTCCCGCCACATCACTCCCCGCTTGAGCCGATTCCTCTCCCCCTCCGCCATCCGCCGCGTCAACATATACACCGCATTATGCTCATCTAGTAGGGCCGAAGGACTCTGCGGCTTCCCCGCAGCCGTCATCGCGTACCCCGCCATCGACAACTGGTCCGCATGCACCACATCGAACCGCTGCTCCCCCACCAACCGCTGGAGCAGGCGGAACATCTCCCCCATCTCATCCCGCGCCACCACCATCGGCAGCCCCGTCAGCAGCCCCTTGGCCCCTGCCCGCAGGTTCCGCAGCAGCGACCGCCGCATCGGGACGGTCAGTCACCCGCACCCCCAACCCGCGCAAATGCCCCACGGCCTCCGCCGTGTCATCCGCGCGCACAAACGACGCCAGCGTCACATCATGACGCCCCGCCAGGTGCCGCAACATGTGATAAGCCCGAACCTTCGGCCCCGCATCCAGAGGAAAAGGGAGGACCTGCGTGAGGAACAAGATTTTCAATCTTCAATCTTCAATCTTCAATCGTAATCTTCCATCTTCCTTCTTCCATCTTCCATCCGTCACTTCCCCTGCAACCTCAACACCACCGCCAACGTCTTCAACAAAATCAGCGCATCCAGGTAAAACCCCGCCTGCCGCACATAATACAAATCATATTCCAGCTTGATCCGCGCATCCTCGACCGTATTGCCGTACCCGTACTTCACCTGCGCCCACCCCGTCAGCCCCGGCCGCACCGCATGCCGCGCCCGGTAAAACGGGATCTCCCGCGCCAGCATCTCCACGAACTCCGGCCGCTCCGGCCGCGGGCCGATGATGCTCATCTCCCCGCGCAGCACGTTGATCACCTGCGGCAGCTCGTCGATCCGCGCCTTGCGCAGCAGCCGCCCCACCGGGGTGACGCGCGGGTCCCCCGCCCGGGCCCACACCGCGCCCGTCTCCTCCTCCGCATTCGTCACCATGGTCCGGAACTTGATCACGGAGAACGGCCTTCCCGCCTTGCCCACGCGCACCTGCCGGTAAAACAGCGGCCCCCGGTTCCAGGGCAGGTTCAGCAGCGCCACCAGCGGGATGATCAGCCCCAGCGGGATCATCGTCAGGCCCGCGATGAGCAGGTCCGCGGCCCGCTTGCCCAGCACGTACAACCGCTCCCCCGGCCCGCGGTCATCCTCCGGCAGCACCGCGCTGATGTTCCGCCCGATGTGCTCCACCGGCACCCGCCCCAACATCCGCTCGTACACCGCCTGCATGGTGGTCACGTGGAAGCCCTGCTCCCGGCACGCCATCAGCGCATCGAATGCTTCCTGCCGGATACGTGTTCCGGTGGGTGATTGCCAGCACGACCTGGGCCGGCCGCAGCTCGTGCGCCAGCCTGAGCAGGTCACCGCTCCCTCCCAGCACCGGCGCGCCGAGCGCCTGCGCCTGGACCATCTTGTCCGGGTCGTCGTCCACGAACCCGATGATGCGGTACCCCGTGCCCTGGTACGGGTTGACCGAGCTCGTGTCGGCCTTGCCGTTCACCGCCCGGGCCAGCGCCTGCCCCGCGACCCCCGCGCCGAACACCAGCACCCGCGTCTCGAACGCCGGCTGCACGAACAGCACCGCATACACGCCCCGCCAGACCATCACCGCGGCCACCGCCATCACGACGAACAGCACTGCCAGCCCGCGCGAGCTGAGCGGCGGCGTGTACACCGGGATGAACTGGTACAGGATCGCGGTGACCGCGGCCGCGCCCCCGCGGACAGCATGCTGTGCGGCGCGCTCGCCGCGCGTGCCAGGTCGTAACCCTCCGCCAATGTCGCGACGATCCACCACAACAAAGTCAGGCTGACCCACCACCGCCACAGCGCGGTGAACGCGCCGGGTGTATCCAGCCAGTCCGTGCGCGCCTTCAACGCCACGACGAGGCTCCCCACCATCAGCGCCACGTCGACCAGGAAGAGCAGCATGGCCCGTTCGGACGCGCGCAAGCCGAACCCCCGCAAACGGATGCGCGGGATTCGGCTGGCCCCCCGTCTCAACGGTTGGCTGACGACCTCTTCCAGGCTGCTGATGTCTGGCTCCATTATCACACCTGCGCGGGGAAATCAACTTGACCGGACTTCCGCTGAAGGCGTTGCAAAATTATACAATTGACCCAAAATGTGATGCTCTTGCCTGCGTGCTGCATCGTACCATGACTGTGCAGCGCTGCCAAATCGCGCGAGTCGCTCACGGTCCCCCAGCGCCTCCCGCAGCCCTGCGGCCAGCGCCTCCGCGTCCCCGGGCGCCACCACCCAGCCCGTCTCCCCCTCGACCACGTACTCCGGCAGCGCGCCCGTCCGGGTCACCAGGCTGGGCACCCCCAGCCGCGCCGCGGCCCCGATCAGCGCCGACTGCGTCGCATCCCTGTACGGCAGCACCAGCAGCGCCGCTCCCCCAAACAGCTCCGTCGCCTCCTCATCCCCGATCACCCGGTCCCGCACCTCCACCCCCTCCGGCAGCTCCCCCAACCGCACCCCCTCTCCCACCTTCCCCGCCAACACCAACCTCCAGTTAGCATCCTGAGCGAAACCGCCAAGCGGTGTAGTCGAAGGATGCGGCGCCATCTTCCATCTTTCATCTTCCATCCGTAATCGTCGCCACGCCTCCACCAACACCTCCACCCCTTTATACGCCTCAATCCTTCCAAAGAAAATTACATCTCTTCGATCTTGATTTCAGTTTTTCATTGAAGTAATCCAATCTTCCATCTTCCATCTTCCATCTGTAATCCGTGGTAAACCCATGCAACAACGGCGCCCACACCACGCGCTCGGGGCTGAGCCCCTCCCGTATCAGCTGCTCCCGCCAGCACTTCCCATGCACCAGAATCGTCGCGCCCGACCCGATGATCATCCGGTTCCACAACCGAATCAACCCCCCATGCCTCACCCCGCTGTGCGGCGCCAGGTCGTGCAGCGTATGCACCACCCGTCGCCCCCCGCCGCCTCAACCCATAGGCCAGCGGTACGTTCCACAGATGCACGCCGGTGAAATGGAAGATGGAAGATGGAAGATGGAAGATGGAAGATTGAAGATTGCGATACGCCCGCAGGTTCATTCCCTCCCGCGAAAAGCCCGTCCCGTGGGTGGTGATCGGGGTGATGAAGCTCAACGTCGGGCCCATACACCCCCCGCGGCGCGGTAGTGGTCGTCACCACCCGCACCGCCGTCGAAGATCTTCCTTCTTCCTTCTTTCTTTTTCCTTCTTCGATCACCGTCCGCGCCAAATCCGCCGTATACAAATGCATCCCGTACGTCGGCGACAACAACACAAACGTAATCTTCAATCCGTCATCCGTCGCACTTCTGTGCTATAATCCCCTTCATGAGTTGGCTAAACCGCGGCCCCCACCGTTATTACATTCGTAAAGTCCGTGACCGCGGCCGCTTCATCTCGGTCTACGTCGGCCGCGGCCCCGCCGCCGAAGCCGTCGCCGCGTCCGACGCCGAACGCGTCGCCTCCCGTCGGCAGGTCATCGCCCGTCACGGGGAGCAGATTGCGCTCGCGGAGGAGATCGACGCGGCCGCCGCGCTCGTCGCCGATCTTGTCGAAGCCCTCGCCGATGCCAGCCTCCTGGCCACCGGCCACCACTTCGACGACCATCGCGAGTGGAAACGCCTGCGAGGTAAATAACCCATGACCGCACCCAAGAAAAAAGTCGACCCTGCCGCCGAGATCGCCCGCCTCCTCGCCCCCGCCGAGGAAGCCGGGGAGGGCGACCCCGCGTCCGACCTCACCGTGGCCGGCCTCCGGACCTTCTTCGACCTGGTCTCCCGCACCGACCGCAACCGGCCCGATCCGTCCGATCTGCTCGCGCTCGAAGGCGCCCTCATCGCCAACCCCGGCATCTGGCGCAGCGTCGCCGACCTCGCCTCGCGTGCGGTTGACCTCATGATCGACCAGCTACATCCCACGCCTGCCGTCCGCGTCTCCCTTCGCCGCGGGGCCGACGAGCTCCGCGTCGCCCTCGCCGGGACCGGCGCCTCCCCCTCGAGTCCGCCCTTGCCGAACAGATCGCCGTCTGCTGGGTCCGTCTCCGCATCTTCGAGATCTGGCTCATCAACGCCACCGCCGCCGCCGACCCCGTCACCATCCGCTTCTGGGAAGGCCGCGTCACCAGCGCCCAACACCGCTACCTCGCCGCCTGCGAATCCCTCGCCCGCATCCGCCGCCTCGCCGCCCGCACCCCCCAGCTCTTCCAGATCAACGTCGCCGGCCAGCAAATCAACGTCGCCCGTGCCGACCCCACTCAGGAGTAATCTTCAATCTTCAATCTTCAATCTGTCATACACCTCGTCCACGCGGCGGTAGACTGTTTGCCAGGCGTAGGTGGCTTCGACCCAGCCGCGGCCGGCGGAGCGGAGGCGGGCATTCAGGCTGGGGTCGGTCAGCAGGCGTATCGACAGCGGCCGAGAACGCCGGCTTCGCCGTCCTCAATGAGGATGTGCTCGCCGTCAGCCAGCTCGATGCCCTCCGCGCCGATGGAGGTGGAGACAATTGGCAGGCCCCACAGCCAGGCGTCCAGGATCTTGACGCGCATCCCGCCGCCCGCGTGCAGGGGCACGACGAACGGGTCTGCGGCCGCCAGATAGGGGGTCGGGTCGGGGACATAGCCGGTCACCACGATGGCTGGGTCGGCCGCCAGCGCCTGCACCTCGGGGGGCGGGTTCTTGCCCACGATGACGAAGCGCGCCTCAGGAACCGCCACATGAACCAGGGGCAGCACCTCGGACGCGAACCACAGCACCCCGGCCACGTTGGGCGGCCAAAACATGGTGCCCAGGTGCAGGATGGTTGGCGGGCCGCCCCCTGCCGCGGTGTGACCGCCACCTGCTCCGGGTCGACGCAGATGGGGACAACCGTGATCTTTGGAGGTTGAAGGTTCTCCTTCCCGGGCGCCTGCAACCTTCCACCTTTCACCTGCAACTCATCGTCGAGCAGCGCCTGGAGGCGCAGCATGGCGGCTTCGTAGCGACGGAACGCGCGGGCCTCGCGGCGCATGATGAGCTTGCGCAGCGGCCGGCCCTCGATGGCTGCCATGCGCTCGGTCAACAGGTAGATGGCGTTGTGCTCGTCAAGTAGGGCGCGGGGCGGCCGGCCAGCAAAAGCACCCGCCTGCACCGCCAGCCGGCTCCACCACGCCATCGAGAGCTGGTCCGCATGCACCACGTCGAACGCGGTCTCCGCCACCAGCCTTCGCAGCAGGCTGGCCATCTCGGGCATCTCATTGCGCGCGATCGTGACCGGCCGGCCGGTGAGCAGGCCCACGAGCCCCGCGCGGAGGTTGAGCAGGGTCGAGCGCCGCATCGGGACCGCGTGCACGGCCGCGCACATCCCCCGCAGGTGCGCCAGCGCGTCCGGCGGGTCGTCGGGCCGCACGAATGCGACTAGCGTCACCTCGTGCCGGCTTGCGAGGCGTCGTAGCATGTGATACGCCCGCACCTTGGGGCCGGCATCCAGGGGGTAGGGCAGGACCTGGGTCAGGAAGAGGATTTTCATGCTCGCCTGGCCCGCTGCGCCAAGTCCGCTATGCCCGCCCCTGCAAAGGTCAGCAACCTGGGGCCAATCTGCGATCTTCAATCGCTCCAGCAATTCGCGCGATCGCATATCCCGCGAACACCAGCAGCACCGTGTCGGCTGGCACGCGATACCGGATCATCACCCAGGAGGCCAGGTACACCGCGTAGTGGACCAGGAGAAAGATGTAGAGCGGCAGGAGATCGCGCCACTGCCGCCGTGATAGGATGAGGCCCGCGACCATAAAGGGGAGTGTGACACCAAACGACAAAACGCGCGAAACATTGCTGATCAGACTAGAGTCGTCTGTGGGCCAGAACGTGAAGAAGAACTTGACGCGGCTGAGCGAAAGCAGCAGGAACCGCTTCGGGTCCCGCAGGATGTTCTCCCTGCCGCGCCTGGCCAGCTCGTTGGTCAGGTCAACTTCATTAAGGCCCCTGAGCTCATCCGGGATCGGCGCGACCCAGGGGCCGCGGAAGCTCGTGCCCTGGTCGGGATGGTTCGAGTTCCACAGCACATGCCCGTATTGGGATTCGAGCAGCATAAAGCGATCGTATAGCAGGTAGTTACGGACGGTCCATGGCGCAACTGCCAGGACGATCATGGCGACGGGGATGGCCAAGCGCCAGGCTCGGAGCGGCTGGCTTGACCTTCGCGCTCGCCAGAAGGCCCACCCGGTCAGGAGTATGAGGAACGGCAGGGCGGCCATCCGGAACACCACGCACCCCGCCAGTCCCAGCCCCATGACGGTCAGCTTTCTGGGCCCCGCGCCATCTGCCACGTCGTACGCCGCGTTGATGGCAATGAGCAGAAAGAAGATGAACGGCGTCTCTGTGAGCAGCGTCGCGCTGTACAGGATCAGGTACGCGTACCCGGCGGCCAATGCTGCCGCAATCAGCCCGGCCTTCACGCCGAACACACGGCGGCCCAACCGGTAGACGAGATACACGATCGCCGTCCCTAGTGCGACGTAGAGCAGCCTCGCGATCAGCGGATGGTAGCCGAACAACTTGTAGATGGCCGCCAGGTGTAACACCATGGTGCCTGAGTAGTAGGATGTCACCGTATCTGGCGGCACCCAGGGATACCAATAGTTGGGAAACGTGAAGCCGTGGCCGGTCGCCACCCGGTGGGCCAGCATGTCATAGGAGACCTGGTCATGCGTGCCGCCCGCGTCCAGTACCTCCATCGTGTCCCCCAGCCAGACCGCGACCGCCACGCGAGGGATGAACGCCAGGATCAAAATGATGACCAGCCACTGCCGGGGCGTAATGCGCTTGATTCGCTCGATCATCCCTGTCCTCGCACGGCCTTGACCAGCGTCACGATGGGAAGTTTTGGCGCGTCGGGCAGTTCCAGGACCTGCTCGACGCGGAAACCGGTTTGCTCGAGCAGGCGCACCCACTGATTTGTGCCGAAATCGCGGTCGATCGGCTGGAAATCGGGGCGGCCGAACAGCAGCGTGCGCTGGACGAGCACGCGGGCCAGCCTGAAGAGCAGCCGAAAGTCGGGCGCCTGGCGCAAGAAACGGTTGTAGCCCCACCTGCGTAGAGAATTCGGGATGGGGAAGGACGCTCCAAGCACCCCGTCCGGCCGCAGCACGCGGCTGATCTCCTGCAGGGTGCGCGCCGGCGAAAAGGTGTGCTCGAGGGTGTCCGCGGCAATGACAACATCGAAGAACCGGTCAGGATAGGGCAGGAACTCTCCGACGGAGACCGACACGGTGAGGTCCGGGTAACGAGATGCGGCTTTGGCAATGCCGGTGACGGAGATATCTAAAGCATAGCCTTCCACGCCTGGCGGCACATAAGCCCACAGATTGCCGGCGCCGGCGCCCAGGTCAAGCAGCCGCTTGCAGGCGAGAGGCGAGCCGAACGCGAGCATGGCTTCCTTCGTGGTCCGGTCGTATCCCCCGTCCAGGTCGGTGCCCATCAGGCCGTCGTGAGCGTATACCTTGTCGTAGATCAGCTGGTATTGTTGGAGTGTGATGCGTTGAGCGTCCTCGGAGGCGATCGCCTGCAGCTGCTCGATGCTTGGCAGCAACACCGGCACGCTTTGTTGCACTGGATAGTCGGCGCCACATACGGAACAAATCAGCTGATGATCGCCCGGACGCAGCGCGGATGCGGCGCAACTAAGACATCGGAAGGGTAGGCCTTGCTGCGCAGCGGGGGCGGATGCTGAGTTTGATTCTCTCAAGTTCGATGTCCTTCTGCCGGAGGCTGCCTATCGTGTGTCAGGATTTCCTGATCCGCTACTCCTCCACATGGCTCGCGCAACCCGTCACCTGATCTCGTATTCTCCAGCGCCACCAGCCCACCCATGAACAGCCACACCAGCACGCTGGCCTGGAAACCGGGGAAGCCGACGTTGTAGACGAAGGGCAGAAAGACGTCGGCCAGCAGCATGCTCACCATGCAGGCAACCCAGACGGCCAACATGCCGTTGGCGTAGCCTGCGGCGAAGCCGCTCTCAAAGCGCCGGCGCAGCTGCCAGGCCAGCCGGGCCACCTCCGCCATGAACCAGAGAAACAGCGCCAGGCCGAGCAGTCCCGCGTGGGAGAAGATGTCCACGTAGTTGTTGTGAGAGTTGATCTGCGGCGCAAGCCAATTGGCGCCCAGGTAGCGCAGCGGCTCCAGGGCCGTATAAGGCCGGTACGCGGCCGGGCCCAGGCCGGTGATCGGGTTGCGCAGGGTGACGCTGACCACGCGCTCGATGAGCACCAGACGCGAGGCGCCGCTGATGGTCCACTCTTCATCGCCGCCCGCGAAGCCGTAGAGCGTGGGAAACAGCACGCCCAAGGCGAGCAGCGCGACGATCACGATTGCCACGGGCCAGCGCAGCCGCGGAAAGCGCAGCCAGGCCAGGGCGCCCAGGGCCGCGGCCAGCGTCACCCAACCGGAGATCTGCTCCCGATTGATCGCGAGGGCAAAGGCCAGGGCGGCGAGCAGCGCCGCGACCAGGAAGATCCGCCACGCCGGGGAGAGCTGCCGGTTGAAGAGCAGTTGCCCGCCTCCGAGCCCGGCGAGCAGTGCCCACAGCGGCGCGCGGCGTAGGCGCCTGCGGGGATGCGTCCGATGAGCTCGCGCCAGGCCGGGCATTAGGATCACAATGGCCGCGCTGCCGATCAGCAGGAGGCAGAAGGCGGTCAGGCGCCACAGGCCGGACTGATCCGTGATCAGGTTAGCTGCCAGCCAGAAGGCCAGGGCCGAGAAGGCGAAGATGGCCCACTGGGCGAATTGCACCAGCAGGAAGTTGCCGCCCACCGGCACGGTGGATCCCAGGTGGCGCGTCCGATCAGCAGTGAGAGCAGGTTGGCGGCCAGGAAGAGCAGCAGCGGCAGGTTGGCGCGGGCGCCCGCGAACGCGCACATCGCGGCGGAGCATCCCTTTCAGCATCCAGACCACAGCCAGGATCGGGATCAGCAGGCTGACGACGTTAAGCGTTACATCTGTGCCGGTGCCTATTCCGATCGGTGAGAGCAGAGCCGCGGCCGCCACGGCCGGCGGGATCAGGGCCGGCCGCGCGAGCACGATGGATCCACCGATGCCGGCCGCTATCAAGCCCAGCCAGAGGGGGGAGGCCCGCTGGCCGAGCAGAAAGGCCAACGTCAACACGCCTGCGCTGACCAGCAGCATCGGCCAACTTGAGCGAGCGCTGGTTAAGCGGTGAGACGCAGAACGCAACATCAAAGACATGGTTTTCCCTGTGTTTCCCTGAGACTGTCCGCCGTCACTGGGCGGCGACCATCTACGTCGGCCCTGGCTGCGCGGCCGCTGTCAGCACCTGCCGGAACCGTGTGCACACGGAATCGGCATCGTGGGCCGCCAGGGCTAGCTGGCGCGCCCGGCGCCCCAACGCGGCGCGCGTTTCCTGCGATGCCATCAGCGCTTCGATAGCGCCGCGGAGCAGCGCTTGGTCGCGGCGTTCGACCACATAGCCCCAGCCTGCGTCCCGCGCATAGCGCACCGGTGGAACGTGCGCGGGGCCGTACACCAGGATGGGGGCGCCTGAAGCCATGTACTCAGGCACTTTTGTGGGCATGGAATACTGGGAGAATGCCAGGCTTTCAGGATCGAAGTTGACCGGCAAGACGAGCAAGTCGGCAGACGCCAGGCAGTTGCACAGATCGGGGCGGGCCACCGGGCCCGCAAATCGAACGGCTGCGAGCGCGCCAAGGTGATGGTCGTACACATCGCGGTAGATCTCGCCGCCATACACCGTGAGGTTGATCGCCGGACCTTGCGCCGCTATGAGCGAGATGGCCTGTGCAATATCCACCAGGCTGTGGAGCTGCAGGTTATGAGCCAGCGCTCCAAGATAGACAACCCGAAACTCTGTGCCTGACCGGGCGTAGTTGTCTTTCGGCGTGGACCAGTCTGCGCGATCGATCACATTGTGGAACGGAATGAATGAAGTTTCGTACCGTTTGGCGAAGGCCGCGGCCATCTCATCTGAGATCGCAAGGTTGTAACTGGCGCTGCCGAACAGCGCGGCCAACTGCCGCCGCAGGATCGGGACCATGATTTGCCTGTAGATCGGCGGCCATTCCTTCTTCACCGCGACGGGCCAGTCGTCCATGATATGGTTGACCAGCGGCGCCTTGAGATCGCGAGAGAGCCAGCGCGGCAGCCACCACGTGTACATCGGATAGGGGGTCGCCTGGGAATAGATGACCTGAGGTCGGAATTCCTGGGCCCAAGCGCGAACCCTGGCGTAGGGCAGGCGAATCCCGGGACGTAGAATGGCTCGCGCCCATTTGACGAGCGCCTGTTGCTGTCGGACCGTCTTGGGCACAAACGAGTCCCCCGGCATCCGATGCTCGCCCAGGTGCAGCGAGATGGAGCAGACCTCCGTGTCCAGGGAGAAGCGGTGGTGGGCCCATACCTGGGCAAGTGCCTCCTTGGGCCAACCCCGAAACAGGTTGCGCATGGTCACCCCGCCGCCTCCGATCGGGTTAATCGGCTCGTCGCAGAGTACCAGCACCCGCGGCAGTTGGTCCGAGTCAAGCATCAGTTGCCAACGCCTTCGCCTGTTCGGCCTCGATCATTTCGTCCACGATGTTATCTAATGTTCGTGTGATTCCCCAAGCCGGGTAGTCGGCTTGCAGACGCCGGAGGTCCGAGATGTAGCAGATGTGATCGCCCACCCGGTTCTTCTCATCATAATGACAGTCGATGGGCCGGCCCAGGCGCGCCTCGATCATTTCGAAGGATTCGATCACCGATGCGCTGTTGCCGCGGCCGCCGCCCAGGTTGTAGACCGCGGCCACGCGAGGGGCTTTGATGAATTCCTCAAATGCGCGCACCACATCGTGGCTGTGGACCTGGTCCCGTACCTGTTTTCCCTTGTAGCCGAAGATGGTGTAGTGGCCCCCGCTGACGGCGACCTTGACCAGGTAGGAAAGGAAGCCGTGCAGCTCTACGCCGCTGTGGTTGGGGCCTGTTAAGCATCCGCCCCTGAAACAGACCGTCGGCAACCCGAAATACCTGCCGTACTCCTGGACGAGCAGATCCGCGGCCGCTTTGCTGGCGCCGAAGACGCTGTGTGTGCTTTGATCAAGGCGGCAGGTCTCAGCGATGCCGTGGTAGTCCTCCTCGCGCGGCATACTCCCAGCGTGTTTCGAGCTCAACGAGCGGAAGCTCATTCGGCGCGTCGCCGTACACCTTATTGGTGCTCATGTAGACGAAGGGACTCTCGGGGCAGTGCTTGCGGGCCGCTTCCAACACGTTCACCGTTCCCACGACGTTGACGTCAAAGTCGTCCACCGGCCGCTGGTGCGACAGATCGTGCGAGGGTTGGGCCGCACAATGGATCACGGCATCCGGCCGATGCTCGATGAAGAAGCGGTCGACAGCCGACCGGTCGCGGAGGTCGATGTCAAAATGGCGAAAAGAGCGGGTGCTGGCTTGCAAGCGTTTGAGATTCCACCGGGTGTCGCCTTTCGGCCCGAAGAAGTCCATGCGCATGTTGTTGTCGATGCCATAGACGGCGTGCCCGAGTGCGTCGAAATACGTGACGGCTTCGGAGCCGATCAGACCACTCGAGCCGGTTACCAAAAGCCTCATGAAACCTCCTTCGAAAATGATCTCGATTACCCGGTTGGGACGGCGGCTGGCACCAGTTGGACCTGATAGCCCAGCTTCTCCAGGCGTTTGACGGCCCGCCGCTTCACAGCTTCACGGTCGCGCTCGTCGAAGTAGTTGCCGCCTAAGTCCTCGTACTTGGTTTGCCGAGTGATCAAGTAGTAGCCGGTGACCAGCAAGCTGTGCCCGACGGCCATTAGCGCCCGTTGTTTGCCCCGCCGGGCCGCCAGGCGCCCATAGAGCGCCTGGAAGTACTTGTGCTTGGTGCGGGCAGCGCCGTGCGCCGCTTCCACCAAGGCTCGCCGCAGCCAGGGACTGCCTTTGCGGGTCTTGCCACTGTAGCGTTTGCCGGCACTTTCGTTGTTGCCGGGACACATGCCCGCCCACGAAGCCAGATGCTCCGCATCCTCGAACGGCTGCAGGTCGGCCCCAATCTCAGCGACGACGATCTCCGCAATCCGCTGGTTGATCCCCGGCAGCGAGTCCCAGGCCGCCAGCGCCGGCGCAAAAGGGTGCATCTGCTCCGCGATCTGCTGGTCGAGCCGGTCGATGGCCTCGTCCAAGAAGTCGATGTGGCTCAGGTGTTGCGCCAACATGAAGCGATGATGCGCCTGCACGCGTCCACTTAGCGCCTTCTGCAGCAGGTCCAGCTTGTCCCGCAGGCGACCCTTGGCCAGCTCGGCTAACACGGCTGGATCGGCCTGGCCTTGCACGATCTGATCCAGCATCGCTCGTCCGCTGACACCCATCACATCGGTCGCCACGCTCGCCAGCTTGATGTTGGCGTCTTCCAGCACCTTCTGCACCCGATTGATCTCACTGACGCGCTCATCGCCCAGCTTGGTGCGATAGCGAGTCAGATCGCGTAACGCACGTAGCTCAGCCGAAGGAATGAAGCTCCCTTTGAGCAGCCCGTGCCGCAGCAGGTCCGCAATCCGCTCCGCATCTTGCACATCCGTCTTGCGGCCAGCTAACGCCTTGATGTGCTCTGCATTGACCACCAGAATGGCAAACCGCCCGTCGAGCAGGTTGTACACCGGCTTCCAGTACACCCCGGTGCTCTCCATCGCCACGTGCGTGACCCCAAGGCCCTGCAACCATTCCGCCAGTGCTTCCAGGTTCTCGGTCAAGGTATCAAACGTGCGGGTCTCCTTCACCGATTGCCCATCCGGCCCAGGCACGATCGCACACGCCACCACCGTGCGCTTGTGCACATCGATCCCGCAGCACCGCTCATAGACCACTTGCATCGTGCGCCTCCGCTTGCTCGTGATCGCCCCAGCGGAGTGCCTGATATGCGAAGAGTCTCCTTCGCGTACTCCCCCAAATTGGAGGGCCACAGTCTACGGTGCCTGCAGGCACTCGAGCCAAACTCCCTTGCGGACTCGTGGCACCAGGTAATTCATCCGACTTCATGCCAGGGCGTCTCCACCATTCTACGCCCCCATTTTCATCCGTCAACGGTGAGCCAACGGCTAATCAGCAACTCCCTTGAAAATGACCTGTTACCCGGCTGGGGCAGCGGTCGGCGCCAAGTCGACCCGGTAGCCGAGCTTCTCCAAACGGCGTACAGCTCGGCGCTTGACTGCCTCACGGTCGCGTTCGTCGAAGTAGTTGCCGCCCAGGTCCTGGTAGGTCGTCTGCCGAGTGATCAGGTAGTAGCCGGTGACCAGTAAGCTGTGCCCGACGGCGACTGCTGCCCGCTGTTTGCCTCGCCGGGCGGCCAGGCGGCGATAGAGCGCCTGAAAGTACTTGTCTTTGGTGTGGGCGGCGCCATGTGCGGCTTCGATGAGCGCTCGCCGCAACCAGGGACTGCCTTTGCGGGTGCGACCACTCTTGCGCTTGCCCGCACTTTCGTTGTTGCCGGGACACATGCCGGCCCAGGAGGCCAGGTGATCCGCATCCTCGAAAGGCTGCAGGTCGGCCCCGATCTCGGCGACGATGATCTCAGCGATGCGCTGGTTGATGCCCGGCAGCGAGTCCCATGTCGCCAAGGCCGCCGCAAAAGGGCGCATCTGCTCCTCGATCTGCTGATCGAGTTGGGCGATTGCTTCATCCAGAAAGTCGATGTGGCTCAGATGCTGGGCCAGCATGAAGCGATGATGCGGCCGCACCCGCCCGCTCAACGCCTTCAGCAACAGGTCTTGCTTGTCGCGCAGGCGACCTTTCGCCAACTCAGCCAAGATGGCGGGATCGGTTTGGCCCCCGACGATCTGGTCCAGCATCGCCCGCCCGCTGACGCCCATCACGTCGGTGGCCACACTGGCCAGCTTGATGTTGGCGTCTTCCAACACCTTCTGCACCCGGTTGACCTCGCTCTTGCGCTCATCGCCCAACTTCGTGCGATAGCGCGTCAGGTCGCGCAACTCGCGCAAGACCTGTGAGGGGATGAAGCTGCCCTTCAGCATCCCGTGGCGCAACAGGTCCGCGATCCACTCCGCATCCTGCACGTCCGTCTTGCGCCCAGCCAAGGCCTTGATGTGCTCGGCATTCACCACCAGGATGGCGAAACGCCCGTCCAGCAGGTTGAACACCGGCTTCCAGTACACCCCGGTGCTCTCCATCGCCACGTGCGTCACCCCAAGCCCCTGCAACCAGCCCGCCAGCGCCTCCAGGTTCTCAGTCATCGTCGCAAAGGTCCGGGTCTCCTTCACCGGTTGACCGTCCGCCCCCGGCACGATCGCACACGCCACCACGGTCTGCTTGTGGACATCGATCCCGCAGCAGCGCTCATACACCACTTGCATGGCTCACCCCCGCTGATCTCGATCGCTCCAGCGGAGTGCCTGATCATCGAAGAATCTCCCTTGCGTGCTTTCCCCTGGCGGGGCGCAACAGTCAGCGGTGCCTGCAGGCACTCAAGCCAAACTCCTTACGGACTCGTGGCACCAGGTAAACATCCGACTTCGCACTGGAGCGTCACTCGTATTCTACCCATTTTCATCGCGCAGCGGTGAGCCTTGGCTCATAGACAACTC